>CAVXNJ010000001.1:0-503332 GCA_963763135.1 uncultured Acidimicrobiales bacterium
CCGACAGTGGACGATTTCCGCCAGGATGGAGGTATTCGGACGTCGGAAATGTTCCATCGTGGCGGGATTCCTCCACTCGTCGGTGGTGACCGCTGACCGACGGTCAAGGAGTGGGATCAGACCCGCAGGAGGGCCAGTCGTTCGCGAAGGTCGGAGCGTTCGAGACGGTGCAGCGTCGACGCGTGAATCTGCGCAGCGATCTCGGCACGTCGGTCAGGGTCCATCGCGTTGACGCCCATCACCGCGATGTCGTTAGCAGTCGGTTGGAACGCGATCACCGGAATCCGACGTCGACGCAGCTTGAGTGCTTCGGTGTCGAGCAGCAGACGTGACCACCCTCGGGTCGGCTGCGCCAACTGCATCCGACTACCCGCATAAGACATAGGCGAACTTACTATCACTAGATCGGGAACGATCGGGCCCGTGGCCAAGAGGTCGGCATTCGTGGGCGAGTGCACACCACCGTCGATGTACTGCTCGCCGTCGATCTCCATCGGACGGAAGAACCCCGGGATCGCACACGACGCGGCGACGGCATCGGCGAGCCGCGCCTCAGCGTTACGGCCGAACACCGTCAACACGCCGTTGGAACGCCGAACCGCGCAGATCCACAGCGTCTTCGTCGGCCAACCCTGGGGATAGAACATCGAAACGGCATTGGCAATGAACTCGCTACCGATCTGACCTTCCGGAAGAAGTCCGGCGAACAGCGCGGCCGGACGAGCGGCAAAGGGTCGCGGCGGCGGCCCGGCCCAGCGTTGCGGCGAGCTCCGCTGCTGTCGGCAGCCGCGGACGGCCAACGCCTCGGAACGACGGTGGCCGCATCGGCGGACCAACTGCCGACAACAGACGCTTTCCCTCTGCCGACAACGGACGACCGAGTGACCGGGCCAGCAGATCGGGGGCCGACAACCCGGCACGGAGTGAAGCCCCGGCGATGCTCCCCGCTGATGTCCCGACGATCACCTCGGCGCTGCGAGGGTCCCATCCGGTAGCTTCGTGCAGCGCGGCCAGCACGCCCGCATGAAACGCTCCCCCGGCGACACCGCCAGCACCCAGCACCAGACCGACTCGGGCAACCGCAGGACGTTTCGTGTCGGATGAAGCATCTCGAACCATCCGGCAAACGTACACACGGTTCAGCCCGAACGCACAGCACCGACAGGGTGGACCTAGCCGTTGAGGTGTCATTGCGATCGTCGACCGCGTCACTCTGGCAGGGACCACCAAGCCCACACGCTTCCGGCCGATTCTGTCACGATGGCGCGATGGCGGAACAGGTGGACCGGGTGACTGTTCGTGCGGACGCGGTCGGATCCGACAACCGGAGCTCGACCGTCAATCCTACGTACACATAGTGTCGTGCACTGAACTCGTCACGATGAACGCGACGCGATGCGGTCCAGCGCAGGGTTTCAGGCGACGCCCTCTCCGCGGTAATCCATCACCCACGGGCTGGCCATCGTCGCGTCGACCCGGCCGAGGTGAAGCGGCCCGCGATCTCGTAGTTGGATTCCTGGGTGCAGATGTGCTGCACCGCGGTGCGGGCGTCGCGCAAGCAACGGTCGAGCGCGCTCGTCGCGTAGATCGCATCGGCCCCGGCGGCGCTGTAGAGCAGCTCGATGGCCTCAAGGGCCGTCTGGCCCGCATGGGAGGCGGCAAGCCAGAGCGCACCGCGATCCGACATCGTCGGGTGGTGTCCATCCGCGACGGCCGACCACTGACTGTCGAGGACGCCACGAACGTAGGCGTGGCCGGACTCGACGAGCGCCTTGGCGCGGCCGAGTTTGGCGTTGGCGACGGGCTTGTCGGCCAGGACCGCTTGCGACAGTACGGGCACCTTGCTCTGCGACATTGCGACGAACTCCTCAAGTGCGTGTCGGGCGATGCCGAGGGGCACAGCGCTGATGAACGTGGCGAACATGGCGACCGGCGGCATCCGGTAGAGCGGGCCGGCCTCAACCGGCGGCTCCATGAACCAGCACGAGCGCTCGGTCGGCACGAAGACCTCGTTGACTGCGTAGTCGTGGCTCGCCGTTCCACGCAGGCCGGTCGTCGTCCACGTGTCGATCACCTCGGTCTCGTCGGCCCGGAACCAGAACTCTCGCATCATCGGCATGCCGATCGGCCCGATCACCGGTTGACCAGCACGCAGAATCACGGCGCCGCCGAGGAACCACGTTGCATGACACGATCCGCTGCCCTGGGGCCAGCGGCCGGTCACCCGGTAGCCACCGTCCACCTCAACCGCGGTGCCATTGGGACGAAACGCCCCAGCTGTCACCACACCCGGGTCGCCGTAAATCTCGTTGGCGGCGGCGGTCGGGAGCATTCCGCCGAACGTGGCGTAGCAACCCCCGATCATGGCGAGCCACCCGACCGATCCGTCGGCGTACGAGGCCTGTTCGACGAGGTCAAAGAATGTGACCGGGTCGAGTTCGCTGCCGCCGATGCTGCGGGGTGCTAGCAACCTGAACACACCAGCGTCGATCAGCATCCGAGAAAGTTCGGGTGAGATGGCACGGCGCTCATCTACGTCGGCTGCGCCGACTCGCAGCGTCGGCGTGAGACCTCGGATCGTTTCAAGGGCGTCATTCGTCGTTGTGATAGTTGCGGTGGACATGGTCGGCTCCTTCTGCCAGTGGTTTGCGTCAGATGAGGCTCATTCGCCGCCGGACCCCGGACGGATCACCAAGACTGCGCCCTTTAACCACGCTCGTAACGACGTCCTGGATTCGGTGCGCAACTAGGCCGCGCTGGCCGACCAGAATGGTCCGATGGCTACTTTGGTTTGTTTTCACGCCCACCCCGACGACGAGGCCCTGCAGACTGGGGGAACGATTGCCCGAGCGGCGGCCGATGGCCATAGGGTCGTGCTGGTGATCGCCACCGGAGGCGAGCACGGCGAAGTACCGACCGACCTGGCCGATGGCGAGACGCTGGCCGATCGTCGGCGCGCCGAAGCCACCCGAAGTGCCGAGGTGCTGGGTGTATCGAGGTTGGCGTGGCTCGGTTACCAGGATTCCGGAATGACCGGCTGGGACCCGAACAACCACAGCGAGGCGTTCATGAATGCCGACCTCGAGGAGGCCGCATCCCGTCTCGCGGCGATCCTGCAGGAAGAGAACGCCAGCGTCCTGACCACCTACGACTGGCACGGCAACTACGGCCACCCCGATCATGTCGCCGTACATCGGGTCGGCCACCGAGCCGCGGAAATCGCCGGCACACCGAACGTCTATGAAGCGACTATCAATCGCGACGCTGTGGTGCGGGCCATGGACGCGGCCCGCGCCGCCGGAATGGATGTGCCCGACTTCAGCAACGAGGAAGCGCCGAACACCGACGACGGCAACCCGTTCGGCATGGCCGAGGTTGACCTCACGACGTTCGTTGATGTGAGCGCTTACGTCTCACAGAAGCGAGAAGCACTACGCGCGCATACGAGCCAGATCGCCGGCGATTCGTTCTTCTTCGCGATGCCAGATGAAGCGTTTCAGCTCATGTTCGGAACCGAGTGGTTCATCCGCAAGGGCGCAACGCCGGGCCACAAGGAAGACTGGCTTGCGGGCCTCGACGCTTAGCGCCTCACCAGCGACCTGTCGACTGTCAGCAGTCGACAGGTCGACCGTCGGCTAGCGGACGCGCATTCCGGGTTGGGCACCCGGATACGGCTCCAGCACGTAGATGCCGGGGTTCGACTTTTCGTCGGCGTCGGAGGCGGCCAGCACCATCCCTTCGCTGACGCCGAACTTCATTTTGCGCGGCGCCAGGTTCGCCACCATCACCGTGAGCTTGCCCACGAGATCCTCAGGATTGTAGGCACTCTTAATACCGCTGAAGACGTTTCGTAGGCGGCCTTCACCAACATCAAGCGTGAGGCGAAGGAGTTTGTCGGAGCCCTCGACGTGTTCGCAGTTCACGATCTTCGCGATGCGGAGATCAATCTTGGCGAAATCGTCGATCGTGATCACCGGAGCGATCGGCTCGCCGCCGGGGATGAGTCCCCCGTCGGCCGGTTCCCCTTCAGCGACAGCAGCAGGAGCCGGGGCAACCGTGGCCTTCGGGGCCTTCGGCGCCTTAGCGGCCTTGGGCTCCCCAGCTGCTTCCTCGACACCAAACAGCTTGTCGAGTTGCTTCGGATCAACTCGCTGCAGGAGATGCTTGTATTCCGAAATAGTATGCGCGCCTAGCAGAGTGCCCGCTGACGCGTAGGAGAACGGCTCGACGTTGAGGAACTGCTCAACCTGCGAAGCGAGCGTCGGCATGACCGGCTTGAGATAGATCGTAAGCAAGCGGAAAGCCTCGATGCACACGGTGCACGCCGCGTGAAGGTCGGCCTCGCGGCCCTCCTGCTTCACGAGTTCCCACGGACGGTTGCGATCGACGTATTCATTGACCCGATCGGCCAACTGCATGACTTCGCGCATGGCCTTGGCAAACTCGCGGGCTTCGTACAGCGCCTCGATGGCACCGCTCGCGGCCTGAAGGTCGACAAGCAGCGCCGCGCCCTCCTCGCCGACCGCAGTGGTGAGTTGGCCGGCGAAACGCTTCGTGATGAACCCGGCCGAGCGACTGGCGATGTTGACGAACTTGCCCACCAGGTCGCTGTTGACCCGAAGCACAAAGTCTTCCGGGTTGAAGTCGACGTCTTCGACATGCGAGTTCAACTTCGCCGCCAGGTAGTACCGGAGCCACTCGGGGTTCATGCCGAGTTCGAGGTACTGCAGCGGCGACAGGCCGGTGCCACGACTCTTCGACATTTTCTCGGCGTTGAGGTTCAAGAACCCGTGCACGAAGACGTGGTTCGGCGTGCGGCGACCGCTGAAGTGGAGCATCGCCGGCCAGAACAGCGTGTGGAAGTACACGATGTCTTTGCCGATGAAGTGGATCTGCTCGTTGGTCGGGTCAGCGAAAAAGGCGTCGTAGTCGCGACCGGTCTTGGCGAAGTAGTTCTTCAGCGAGGCCAGATAACCGACGGGTGCATCGAGCCACACGTAGAAGTACTTGTCTTCCGTGTCCGGAATCCGGATGCCGAAGTACGGGGCATCACGGCTGATGTCCCAGTCGGCGAGCGCGACGTTGCCCTGCTCGTCGGCCACAAACCATTCCTTGATCTTGTTGAGCACTTCCGGCTGGAGCCGTCCCTCGACCGTCGTCCACTCCTGGAGGAACTCGGTGCAGCGGGCCGCGGACAGGGTGAAGAAGTGGTGGGTGCTTGAGCGCATTTCGGGCTTGGCGCCGGACAGCACGGAATACGGGTCGATCAAATCGGTCGGGGCGTATACGGAACTGCACACTTCGCAGGAGTCGCCGTATTGGTCGGGTGACTTGCACTTGGGGCAGGTGCCTTTGATGTACCGATCGGGCAGGAACATGGCCTTGACCGGGTCGTAGAACTGCTCCACGACGCGCTCGGCAATCAAGTTGTCGGCCTTGAGTTTGCGGTAGATGTCTTGTGCGAGCTCGTGATTTTCTGGACCGTCGGTCGAGTGCCAGTTGTCGAAGCTGATGCTGTAGCCGTCGAGGTACTGCTTGCGGCCGGCAGCGACTTCCGTGACGAACTCCTCCGGCGTCTTGCCAGCCTTCTCCGCGGCGATCATGATCGGTGCCCCGTGCACGTCGTCGGCACACACGAAGTGCACCTCGTTTCCCGCCATCCGCTGATGCCGCACCCAGATATCAGCCTGGATGTACTCCATCATGTGCCCGATGTGGAAGGGCGCATTGGCATACGGCAGGGCGGTCGTGACGAACAGGGTACGAGGCATAGAAGAGTCCGAACAGGTAGGGAACGACCAATTTTAGGCCGTGAACTCGCGTTGGCCGTGCCCATTAGCCGATGCGGCTTTCGATGGCCTCGGGTGAAAGTACTCGCCAGACGTGATTCGCATCACAGACGCAACGTGGCTCGTCCCCGATAGTCGCTTCACCACCCGGTTTGCCGGTACCCACATGCAAGGAGCAATCATGAGTGTTGACAAAGCGACATCCACGACGACCGCTTTTCCGACCTGTATCGCCGAGGTCACTACGGGCTGGCTCGATGACAACTTGCGGGCGGTAGGAGGTCCGGGCAGCCGGGTCACCGGCTTTACTGTCGAGCGGATTGGCGAGGGTGTCGGGCTGCTCGGTGAACTGCATCGCCTGACCCTGGAATGGGAATCAGCTTCGCCCGCTGCCCCAAAGAAAGTGATCGCCAAGTTGCGCACTGACAATCCCGATGCGCTGAACGTGGTGAAGACCTTCAACTTCTACGAAAAGGAGGTCAGCTTCTATACCGGGCTCGCGCCGACGACGCTTACCCGCACCCCGATCTGTTACGCAGCGGCCTACTCAGCGCACAACGAAAGTTTCGTGTTGCTGCTCGAAGACGTCTCCGGAGGCACCACGGCCGACCAGGTCATCGGAGCCAGCCAGTCCCAGGTGGAGGCGGTGGTTGACGGACTCGCCAAGCTCCACGCCTCGTGGTGGAACAGCCCCCTGCTTGAAGCAACCCCGTGGTTGGCCAAGTCGTCGGATCCGATCTACAGCGTCGGAATACCCCAGGCGCTCGACGCCTATCTGCCCATAACCAGCCAGAATTTCGCCATCCCATCGTGGTACGACCGATACCGGTCAACGCTCGTGGCGACCATCGACCGGATGGCCAACGCCATGCCGCTTACCCTCTGCCACGGCGACCTGCGGCTCGACAACCTCTTTTTCGACGTGGGAACCGATCCACTCGTGGTGATTGACTGGCAGATCGTCGTACGGGCTGCAGGCGTCTTCGACATCGGGTATTTCATGAGCCAGAGCGTGCCGATCGAACTGCGGCGAACACTCGACCGCGACGTGATGACCCAGTATCGAGACCGACTCATCGGGCTCGGTGTCGACGCTCCGTCATTCGACGAACTGTGGGACGGATACCGGCAGTCGATCGCCTTCTGTCTTTGCTACCCCATCATCGGCGGCAGCACGATCGACCCCACCCATGAACGGTCCCGGGCCCTCATACAGGCATTCTTCGACCGCTGCGTCACCGCCGCCGAGGATCTCGATGCTGTGTCGCTTCTCCAATGATCAGGTTTTTGGCTACACCGAGCTGAGTTGATCCGCTTCGGATACCCGGCTTCTTGATCGCTCAGTCGCTCCCAGAGCGACCGAACGTACAAGGACGACTGGCCACGGTCGGAGAAAAACATTTGAAAGTTCCGTAGGCTCTGTCGAAATCGGTGGAACACGATCGTCGTGAAGACGACATCGCCTCGATGCCACCACCGAACCTTCCGAAAGGACACAACATGCCTCGTTACGCTGCACTCATTTACGGTCCCGACACCACTCCCGCCACGGTCACACCCGAGCAATGGGCCGCTGAGATGGCCGAGTACAACGACTTCGGCGCTGCGGCGGGTGCCGCCGGGGTCATCGCCGGCGGAGAAGCACTTCAACCCACGGCCACCGCCACGACCATCCAGGTCAAGGGAGGAGCCAAAGGTGGTGAGGTCGTACTGACCGATGGCCCGTTCGCTGAGACCAAGGAAGTCCTCGGCGGCTTCTACCTGCTGGACTGCGCCGATCTCGACGAGGCCATTGCGTGGGCCGCGCAGATCCCCGGAGCCTGGCGCAACGGTCGGGTCGAGGTGCGTCCGGTTATCGACTTCTCCCAACCCATGTGACCGACTTCGACAATGTTCTGCGAATCGAGGGTGGCCGGGTTCTGGCCACCCTCATTCGGTTCACGGGCGATATCGGGCTCGCTGAGGATGCGCTGCACGATGCGGTGATTGTCGCCCTGCAACGGTGGCCGGTGACCGGCGCCCCTCGCAATCCCGCGGCCTGGTTGACGACGGCCGCCCGCAACAAGGCCCTCGACCGGATGCGTCGGGAGTCGAAACGCTCTGGTGCGGAACGGTCGAGCGTCGTGCTCACCGGTGCGAGCTTCGACGACAACGAGAGCATGGTCCGCGACGATCAGCTTCGGCTCCTGTTCACCTGTTGTCATCCCGCCCTGGCCCCTGAAGCAAGGGTCGCACTGGCGCTTCGCACAATCTGTCGGCTGTCGACTGCTGAGATAGCACGTGTACATATGGTTTCTGAAACCACGATGGGGCAACGGATCAGCCGGGCGAAGAAGAAGATCGCCGTCGCGAATATTCCGTATCGGATCCCGCACGATCACGAACTACCCGACCGGCTGCCCACGGTTCTGACCACGATCTACGCCGTGTTCACGGCCGGCCATCATGCGGCCGAAGGTGAGCTGGACGGTCGTACCGATCTCGCGGCGGAAGGAGTGCGCCTGTCGCGTCTGATAGTCGATTTGATGCCCGACGAACCCGAATGCATCGGCCTTCTCGCCCTTGCGCTCGCGACACACGCCCGGCGCGACGCCCGGGTGGATTCGCAAGGGGATCTGGTGCTCATGGAGAACCAGGACCGGTCGCTTTGGCGACACGACGAGATCGCCGAAGCCGCATGCCTGGTTGAGAACGTCCTGCCGAAACGTCGCATCGGGCCGTACCAGATACAAGCGGCGATCGCCTGCCTGCACAGTCTGGCCGCGACTTCGGAGCAAACAGACTGGCGGCAGATCGCGGAGCTGTACTCCATGCTCGCCTCACTTCAGCCTTCGCCGGCGATACTCGTGAACCGAGCCGTGGCCATCGCGTTCGCCAACGGGCCCGACGCCGGCCTGTCCGCTCTGGCGCGGATCGACACGGCGGCTGTTTCCCGTTGGCACCTGTACTGGTCGACGCGTGCAGAGTTGCTCTTGCGGTCAGGGAACGCAGCGGCGGCGGCCGTTGAATTCGAGAACGCGCTCGCCTGCGACATGAACGACACCGACCGACGATTCCTCGAAGGTCGACTGCGATCGTTGCGCTAGCACCGGCGTTGGCTCGCTGCTGGCTCCGGATACTCGTGCACTCAGTCGCTCCCAGAGCGACCGAACCTACGACAACGACATTCCGCGATCGAGACCGCTTGGATTGGGCGACGGGTCGCCGATTCCGATACTTTGCGCTGCCATGAACCACGGACCTGCCACCGAGATCGCCGTCACCCCGAGTTCGTACGATTTCGCAGCGACCCATGACGCCATGCAGCGCTACGTCGACTCGTCGATTCTGTCGGGCGTGTCGACCGCAGTCCTTGTGGGCCGCGACGTGGTCGATGTCCATTGCGCCGGGTTTGCCGACGTGGAGAACGGCGTCGCGCTCCGGCCCGACCACCTGTTCCGGGCGTTCTCCAACACCAAGCTCATCACATCATCGGCGGTGATGATGCTGTGGGAGGAAGGCCACCTCGGGCTCGATGATCCGATCGAGAAGTACATTCCGCAACTCGGAGACCGCCAAGTTCTGAAAGCTGGAGCGACTGCGCTCGACGAGACCGAGCCGGCCCGGGGATCGATCACGGTCCGCCATCTGCTGAGTCACAGTTCAGGTCTGAGCTACGGCCTGTTTCCCGGTTCGTTGATCTTCAATGCGTACACCGCAGCGAAAGCGCTTGACCATACGCAGACGTTGGCCGAGATGATGGACACGATCGCGCCGCTTCCGCTTGTGTTCCATCCCGGCACAGGGTGGGAGTATTCGGTCGCTACCGATGTACTCGCGCGGCTGGTAGAAGTCGTAAGTGGACAGACGTTTGGCGACTTCCTCAAGATTCGAATCTTCGACCATCTCGGCATGGTCGACACCGGCTTCGTTGTTCCGGAGGCGCAGCAGTCGCGGCTCACGGCGTATTACGCAGGGGCGAACCTGTTCAATCCGATGGAACCCGGACTGACCCGAACCGATGATGCGCCGTACCCCGGAGCGTACCTTCGACCGGTGCCGTTCCAGTCCGGTGGTGGAGGACTCGTTTCGAGCCTTCCCGACATGATCAAGCTGATCACCAGCTTCCTGCCCGACGGTCCGACACTGTTGAAGCCCGACACCATTTCGCTGATGATGACGAACCAGTTGGCCGACGGCGTATCGATCGGGTTTCCCGGGATGGGACGCGTGGAAGGCAAGACGTTCGGCCTGGGCGGTGCGCTGACGGTCACCCCCTCGGCCAACGATCCGGCGAAGTCGGTCGGCGAATTCGAATGGGGCGGGATAGCCGGCACGCACTGGTGGATCTCGCCGAAGAACAACCTGGCCGGTCTGTCGATGACCCAGCGCCAGATGGGCTTCTGGCATCCGTTCTCCTTCGAATTCAAACGACTCGCCTACCAGGCCGTGCTGGGCTGATCGAACAGGTGCAGGTCCGCGTGCGATCCTGATGGCATGAGCACAGCTGATTCCGCCGAACTTGACGGCGCTGCATCGTTTGAGCCGGTGGAGTTCTTCGACAACCGGATGCGGACATTGGTAGCGGCCGGTTCCACCGTTCGTAGGTTGGGTGGTGGGGCGATCTGGGCCGAGGGTCCGCTGTACCTGGCGGCGTTAGAACCAGGTCATCTGGAGTGATATTCCGGGCAACCGAATTCTCTGTTGGAAGGCCGACGAGCCCGATTCGATCTCGGTCTGGCGGTCGCCGTCGAACTTCGTGAACGGCCACACCCTGGACCACGACGGTCGCATCATTCACTGCTCACACGGGGCCCGGGCCGTGTTGCGCACCGAGCACGACGGTTCGGTCACGACCCTGATCACGCATTTTGGCGGTGCGCGACTCAACTCGCCAAATGACGTGATTGTCGCCGCTGACGGCGCAATCTGGTTCACCGACCCGCCCTACGGAATCCTTTCGGATTACGAGGGCTACAAAGCCGACCAAGAAGTCGACGGTTGCTACGTCTACCGGTTCGAACCCGACTCCGGGCGACTCGATGCCCTCGTGACCGACATGATTCATCCCAACGGCCTGGCACTGTCACACGATGAGTCGGTTCTCTACGTCTCCGATACGAGTACCGCCGTGTTCGGAGCGGCTGGCCAGCATCATCTGCGCGCATATGATATCGAACGCGATGAGCATGAGTTTCGAGCCGTGAACGGCCGGGTCTTCGCCGAGATCGAGCCCGGCCTCCCGGACGGCTTCCGGCTCGACGAATTCGGGAACCTCTACACGTCGAGCCTTGATGCGATCCAGGTGTTCGCGCCCGACGGAACCCGGGTCGGCCGAATCCCGGTTCCCGAGAAGATCTCGAACTGCTGCTTCGGCGGACCCGACCGACGCACCCTCTTCATCACCGCTTCAACGTCGCTCTACGCGATCGATTTGTTGGCAAGCGACGGCCGCTCGAACTAAGCGCCCAAGTTCCTGGTCACCGTGCATGATCCGGGTCACTGGGCAGGCTGCAGCACGACCCGGAACACGTCCACTGACCCACAACCTGCCAGATGACCCGGATCATGCCGTCGGGGTCAGTTGAACAGCCCGGTCCCCATTCCTTCGGCGATCTCGCCGGCGTCGAGGCCGAGTAGCGAATCGAACACATCGAGCGTGTGTTCACCGAGGTAGGGCGACGGTCGGTACTGGAGGACCAGTTCCTCACCGGAAGCATCCGCCAGGGTGGCCGGGAAACGATCTGTGTACTGCGTGCCCCAGGTCGAACTGTCCATGGCGACGAGCCAGTCTCGGTGAGCGAGTTGCGGGTCGGTGTACAGCGCTTCCGCGTCGAGGACCGCGTAGGCCGGAACGCCGACGGCCTGCAGTTCCCGGGCCGCGTCGTCTTCGTGTCGGTTGGCCGCCCAGGCGACCAACAAATCGCGAATTTCGGCCCGATTGGCCCGTCGTTGCTCAATCGTCGAAAGTTGCGATCCGGCACCGATCACGTTGGCAAGGGCCGCCCAGTCGTGGTCGTCGCGGGCGGTTACTGCGAGCCAGCCACCGTCGTCGGTGGGCACCACCACGTTCGGCACCGGGTCGGTGAACGGGTCGCGTGTTCCTACCGCTTTCGCCTCGCGGCTGTTGGCGAACCAGTCGAGAAGGGCCGGACCGACGAGGTAGGTGCCGAGTTCCAACTGCGACAGGTCAATGTGCTGGCCGAGCCCCGTGCGCGCTGTCGCTTCGAGGGCTGCCAATACCGCGACCGCTCCGGCCAACCCACTCATGTGGTCGTTCAATGCCACTCCGGGACCGCAGTCGAGTTGCCCTTCGGGCCCGGTAAGCGTCGTAAGTCCACATAGGGCATGCACCGTGGGGGCGAACGTCACGAAGTCACGCCATGGACCGTCGCTGCCGGCGCCCTGCATGGCAACGTATGTGAGCTTAGGATTCCACTCCTTCAGTTTCTCCCACCCGACTCCCCATTCTTCGAGAACACCCGCGGAGAAGTTCTCGATCAGAACATCGGCCTGTTCGACCATCTTCCGCAGAACGTCGGCGGCACCGGGATCGGACATGTTCAGCGTCACGGCGTCCTTCGAACGGTTCCACATGGCGAAGTACGGGAAATCGTTGGCATGCGCACCCATGCTCCGCGATTCCGTTTGGATCTTCACGACGTGGGCTCCCAGGTCGGCCATGACGCGGGTGACGAACGGTCCGGCCAACACGTGCGTGAAGTCAATGACGCGCACGCCTGCGAGAGGCAGCGCTGCCGGGTCGCCGACGGCTACCGAATCCGGATCGGCCACCGGGGTCCAGCGGTTCAACACGTCTTCGGGGTTGGACGGGCTCGCCGGTGGTGGGGTCGCCGGTGGGGCCGGGGTCAGGGAGAAGCGGGCCATCGGGCCGGGCATCCGAATTTCGGGAGGGGTTCCGGTCACTCCCCGGAAATAGCCCCGGTACTCGTGTTGTGGACATGACGCCACCTGCGGGATGGTGTACACCTCGCCGAAGGGAACGTGCCGCTCCTGGCCGCCGCGGAACACCTCCGTTGCGTCAAGGTCTTTGGCGAAGGCGTGCAACGCGGTCATCAAAGCGTTGAGCATGCCGGAGTCGGCCCCGGATTCGGCCGGTGGCGGGAGTACGGGCGGGTGGCCGCGCTCGGTCATCCATTGCACGAGTTGCGGCACACCCCCTGCGCTGGGCGAGACCATGCAATGGCCGCGTGCGCACTCGACCACCTCGTACGCCCGGATCCAGTGCAACGAAGCCTGCCGAACGGCCTTGGGCGCGCCAAAGGCCATGAGCGGTTCGGGGTACCAGTGGAACATCAGCAGGTGCTCGGTACACGAGAGCGCAGCCTGCTGTTGCGAGAGATCGAAATGCGTTCCCCGGCCGGTCGCTCGCGCCCGGAACAGACCCGTAAGCGCGCATATCGCTGTGTAGAACCCACCGATGTTGTCCATCTGACGGCCCCATATGGCAACGGGTTCATCGGGTACGCCGTTCACCGAGAGCAAGCCGCACGCCGCGCCGATGATCAGGTCGCTCGACTGCCAGTTCGACCTCGGTCCATCACTTCCCCACGGAGTCAACGTGACATGACTCAACCGGGGATTCAGCGTTGTCAGATCTTCACGACCGAGTCCCAGGGCCTCCAAACGTCCGGGACCTTCAGATTCCAGCAGTACGTCGGCGACGGCGACGAGTGCCCGCAGCGTGTCCAGGCCCGGAGCCGACCCGCCACCACCCAGGTCAAGAGGCAGCCAGGTGGTGCCGCCGTCGAACCACCAGTCGAGGAGGCCGCCAGCAACGTTCGTCATGGCGGGGCCGCTGTCCCCGGCTCGAACCCGAACGACGTCGGCACCAAGCTCCGCAAGGATCTTCGTCGCAAATCGCCCACCGTTGCCGGTGAGATCGAGCACTCGCACACCCGCCAGCGGGCCGCCGGTGACCTCTACGTTTGTGCCGCTTGTACCTTCTGGCATCTGCCGACCTCCCCTGTCTCGCCGTCAGAGTAGCCAGCCGTGGGCAACCGTGCACTTGCGAGTGGCTGCCACCGCTGACCCGAAAGCGAGGTTCGGACGAATCTGCCCGCCCAGCGGGCACAAACATCCAAACGTCGCGTGGTGAACGCAACCTCAGCTGGTGAGCGACTTGGCCAGGCGAAGGGTCCGCAGGGAGCCCGGTTCGGACAGGCCGGCCATGGCGACCTCGTAGTCGGGCAGTTCGTAGACCTCGCCGTCATCGGTGATCATGATGAAGCGGTCGAACTTGGCCAGGAACGTACGGTCGTGGCTGACCGCGACAACCGTTCCTTCGAACCCGTCGAGGGCGAACTCCAACGCTTCCGACGAGTCGATGTCGAGGTTGTCGGTAGGTTCGTCGAGCAGAAGCACGTTGTGGCCCTCCAACTCCAGGCAGAGGATTTCCAAGCGCGCCTTCTGTCCACCCGAAAGTGTCTGAAACTCCTGCCGGGCCGTCGTACGCAGTCCATAGCGAGCCAGTGCCTTCATGGACTTCTCGTCGTCGTGAACCCGGTCGCGCACGATCATCATGCATTCGCGGTCGGTCCATTCGGGGCGGTCGTTGATCTGTGTAAAGACGCCGACCGAGGTGCGGGGACCAAAACCAACGGTCCCCTGATCGGGCTTCGACTCGCCGCTCAGCACGTTGAGAAGGTGGGTCTTCCCGGTCCCGTTCGGACCGATGAGCGCAATTCGCTCGCCGTGGTGGATTTCGTCGGAGAAGGGTTTGAACAGGTCACCGATAGCGACTTGCTCCAACTTGGCAACTCGCCGGGCCGCGTCGGCACCTCGTAAGTTCACATAGATTTGCTGGTCGGCGACCGGCGGGGGTGGTGGACCGGCGGCGACGAACTTCTCCCACCGGGTCTCAGCGGCGTTGGCCTTTGTCGCGTTCTTGAAGTTCTGCGCCGCGCGCTGCTTCATGATCTTCATGTGGTGGAACAGTCGGCGTTCCTCCTGAGCCCAGCGCTTGAGATCGTCGCCCAGTTTCTCCTGACGGTTCTCTCGCGCTTCGCCGAAGGTTTCGTATGAACCGCCGTGGATCCACGCGCCCGACCCTTCGACCGCGATGATCTTGTTGGTCACGCGCTTGAGCAGCGCCCGGTCATGGCTGACCATGAGGATCGTGGAGCGACATGCGATGATCTGCTCTTCGAGCCAGGCGCGAGTTGGGATGTCGAGATAGTTGTCTGGTTCGTCGAGCAGCAGCACATCGGCGCCGGACGTGAGCAGCAGGTCGAGTACCAGACGCTTGCGTTCCCCACCCGACAGTTCTCGGACCAGGCGGGTGCCGACGTCGAGCACCGGCGTCTTCACGCTCCGTTCAGCCGACGCGTACCATTTCGCCTCCAACTCGTACCCACCGAGGTCACCCCATACGCTCAGCGCATTGGCAAAGTCCATGCCGTCGTCGTCGCCCGCGATCATCTTCTTCTCGGCTTCGTTGAGCGCTCGACCGGCCTTGCGCAGCTCAGCCGGGGCGAGTTCCACGAGCATTTCCCGCAAGGTGTCATCGGGCTTCGACATGCCGACGTCCTGCGTCATGGCCAACACGGTGCCCCTCATCGAGATCTCGCCCTCGTCGGGGGTCAGTTCACCGGTGAGAAGCTTGAGGATCGTGCTCTTGCCGACCCCGTTCGGCCCGACCAGCGCGGCGTGCTCACCGGGCGACACTCCGAACGACACGTCAAAGAACAGTGAGTCGCGACCCGGGTGCGCGTACTCCAACTCCGACACGACAATGCTGCTCATAGTTCAAACCCCATGTCCCCTAGTCTCGCCGCAAACGGGGGCGCAGCGTCGCCGCGACCCGTCCTCATCAAATCTCAATGCGTGTCGTTGGTCCGGCCCGTCATGTCCGGAAAGCTGCTGCCGATAGGAACGAGCGATGGTTCAGGGTCAGACAGTCGTTCCGAGCGCGCGGGCCGCGGCTGCTCTTGCCGCGTCGTTCGGACGAATTTCGCTGCTCGTGGAGACCGACGGAACCATTGCGTGGGCGACGCCGAGCATCGAACGATTGATGGGATGGCGACCGGCCGAGCTGATCGGCACGTCGCTGTTTCATCTCTACGAGAACGAGTCGCGGGCCTACAGCGAGCGAGGGTTCGAGGGTGCTCGACGCGATCCCTCCGGCGCCGGTCACCAACTCGGCTCGATAAGTCGAACCGCCCACGTGCGTTGCCGCGACGGCGGAAGCCTCAGCGTGGAGTCGAGACCCACGATCATCGCGAACGAAGGCGTCATCGACAGCGTGCTCGTAGAATGGACCCCTGTCCCCGACCGCTCGTGGCTTCTTACAGCGATCGACGCCGTGACCCTCCGCCGACCACTGGCCGAGACGTTGCACGCGGTGGTTTCGCTCGTCGAGTCGCTCCTGTACAACGTCCAGGTCGGTGTGGCGGTGTGTGACGGGTCGGCATGGAGACTGCCGGTCAGCCCCAGCGGCCGGGATCCTGAACAGTTCACCGATCACCTCCCCGGTCCTGAAGACCCCCGCTGGGAGGAAGGCTTCATTCTGCTGTCCGGTGATCCGGCAGTGGCCGACTGGGCCGGTGACGGGCTCGGTGTCGGCGTCACTCCCCTGCGGGGCGTCGATCGAACGGTTCTCGGCGCCATGGTGCTCCTCCACGTGCGTGCCGACCGCCTTCCAATCGTCGTTGTCGGCGGCGAGAACCTTTACGAGGTGGCAGTCCGGCTGGCGGCGTTGACGGTGACCGACAGCGAGCACCGCGAAGAACTGCGGGCTGCAGCGGAGATCGATCCACTCACCGGGTTGCTGAACCGAGCCGGGTTGCGACGAGAAGTCAGTCAGATACGTTGTCCCGCCGGCCAGTCGTTGGCGGTCATGTACCTCGATCTCGACGAATTCAAGCCAGTCAACGACCGGCACGGCCACGGCGCGGGCGACGCGGTGCTCGTAGCAGTCGGTCAGCGTTTGCGCGAAGTCCTCCGCGAACACGATCTCGCCTGCCGACTCGGGGGCGACGAGTTTGTGCTGCTGTGCTCGGGCCTTTGGACGGCCGCCGCACTCGATCGGTTCGTCGGCCGAGTGTTCGAAGCCGTAGGTCGACCGATTCAGATCGGTGGGAATGACGTGGAGGTCCATCTCAGCGCGGGACTGGCCATTGGTCCGGTTGACGAAGCCGAACGCCTTCTGAACGACGCCGACACGGCGTTGTTACAGGCCAAGCGCTCGGGTAAGCGCCGTGCGGTCATAGGCATCGACCGGATCAGAAGCATTTCCGTCGATTCCGCGACGCTCTAGCGGTCGAGCTTTCGTCGCCTACGAACCGTAGGATGACGCGGTGGACGATTCCTTCTTTGATCACGTGCGCAACGCGGCGGAAGGATTCGTCGGCGGAGTGCCGGGAACGCGTCATGCAACTTCGCACTCCCGTGGCGTGAAGGTCTGGTTTGGCGACTCGACCCGCGAACACTACGAAGCCCAGCTGATCCGGGATCGAGACATGGTCAAGTTGGAAATCGGCTTTCACGCGGAGCACTCGAACAGCGCGCACAACGATGCTGTCCTGGCCCATCTTCTGACCGTCGAACCGACCTGGCGCCCCGAACTCGGGGCCGAGGCGGAGTCGGGGGCGTTCATCGGTCGAAAAGGGTGGACACGAATATCCGAATGCTGGGAACCTCCGACCGCCTCGTCGATTGATGAGGCCATCGAGGTAGCTGCCCGCCTCGCTGACTATGTGAACACCCTTGAGCCGCTGCGTCGGCAACGCCCCGAGCCCGAGTGACCAAGCAAGCGGGAGCCCGGTGCACTACTTCCCGTAGTTGAACTCCCGAACCTCAGCGAGCGCTTCGGCGAGCATGCGCACGCTTCCTTCAAACAGCTCCTTACCGCGTTCGGCGGTGGCGGGAAGTGGATCACCGATGTGTCCGTCGGGCCCGAAATCGGAAGACAACCAGCCGAACGAAACCGCGCCTCCGAAGCGCACGTACTTGTTGTCGGCCAGCTTGGCCGGCACGTTGCGCGTGGCCACCGACATGTCGACCAACTCCGGCCGCAGGTGCAGCATGATCGAGGTTTCATCGGTTCCACCGTGGATACCCATGCCGAGTTCGTCTTTCGGTGACGTACCACCCTGGTCGGCCGGCAGACCGGGGTGGGTGGTGAACGTCATGAGCCCGTGGGCCAGCCTGACTTCACGGTTCGCCGTTTGAAGAAGGGCCGAGTTGCCGCCATGGGCGTTGAGAAACACCAGACGCTTGGTCGGAAGCATGGCCACGCTTCGACCGATGTCGTCGAGCATGGTCGCCATGGTCTGCTGCGAAAGCCAGATAGTTCCGGGGAAGCGGGCGTGCTCGTTGGACTTCGTGTAGGAAAGGGTCGGAAGCAACCAGAGGTCGAGTTCGTCGCCGTACTCATCAACGACCGCCCGGCTCACTTCGTTGGCCACGACCTGATCGGTGTTGACGGGCAGGTGGTGCCCGTGCTGCTCGATCGCACCCAGCGGCTGGATGATGATGGACCGTTCGTTGAGACGGCGTTGAATCTCCGGCCAGCGGAGGGATCCGAAATCACGTGTCGAAGATGCCATGAAGCGATACTACGCAAAGGTTGGGTCCACATTGATAGGAGCAATACGACCTGAACACAATTGACCCGCTCCGTTAACAGTCCGACTACCCGGTACCCGACCAACGTCCCGTAACCTATAGGCATCACCGCACGCGAACCGGTCGGGAGGCCCCAATGCGCATAGACCTTCATTTCTACGGCGGCGTCCCGATGACCGATGCCGGTGCGGGAGCACCCATCCCGGTGGATCGTCGGTTCTCCAACGACGACATCATCGCCTGCTACCGCAATCTGGAACACTGGGCCAAGGAAGCGGACCGGCTCGGATTCGACACTATGTGGTTCACCGAACACCACTTCCAGTACGAAGGCTACGAGGTCACGCCAAACCTGATCCTCCTCGGCACCCACCTGGCGCAAATCACGAAACGGCTGCGCTTCGGTCAGATGTTCAACGTCGTACCTCAGTGGCATCCGCTTCGCCTGGCCGAGGATTACGCCATGGCCGACATCCTCACGAACGGTCGCATGGTCTTCGGTGTCGGACGGGGTACGGTGCCCCGCGAGGCCGAGACCCTTGGGGCGGTTGTAGCCAGTGGCGACAACGAACTGAGCGCTGAAGCCGACCGTCGAAACCGCGAGATGTTCGAAGAAGGCATGGAAGTCATCAAGGCCGCGTGGAACAACGAGCGCTTCAACTTTTCCGGCAAGCACTACACGTTTCCTCCGCCCGGCATCCCCGACCGTGGCGGCACCGTGACCCACCTCACGCTGGTGCCCCGCCCGTTGACCACACCGGTCGACATCTATCAGCCCGTCGGTTCGCCGGCGACGCTCAGCTATGTCGCCAAACAGGGTCACATCGGCGTGTTTCCCCTCGGCGTGGCGGGGCGCACAAAAACGATGTGGGAGCAGTTCGCGTCGGAGGCCGCGAGCGTTGGGCGGGTGCTGGGTTCGGGCGAAGGGCGCTGCGGACAGCTGATGATCCACACCGGCCGCACCACGGCCGATGCGATTCGCACGGGCCGCGATGGACACGACGAGTACGTGAAGTTCCTCTCGCAGTACGGTCGTTTCGCCCACTACCGGCCCAACGCGCCGTTCAACTACTGTCCCACGCTCGAAGACACACGCGAGGTCGGGGCGATGGCCATCGGCTCCGTTGAGGAAGTGGCCGACTCGATCGGGAACTGGATTGAACTGCTCGATCTGAAACACTTGGTCCTGTTCCCCGACTTCCCCGGTCTCACCACCGAAGCACTCGACGAGCAGATGCACCTCATCGCCGACGAGGTTCTCCCTCGCGTCGGGGTGAAGCTCCCCAAAGCCGACTAAGCCGACTAAGCCGCTGTCGGTCGGGCAGTTAGCCGCTGGCCCGGCTCGACCAGGTGAGCAGTGAACCCTGTCCCGCCATCATGAGCGATCCTGGCATCACCCGAAGCCGACTCGGCTCCAGGCGGATGATGCCAAACGATTCGGCGTCAGGCGACGTCCAACTCGGAATCAGTCGAGGGTCGTAGCCCACCGGTGCCGGCCCGTTTGCGAAACGGTTCCAGCCGCGCCGTTTCGATTCGATGTCGAGTTCCCACTCGACGTGGCAATCGGCCGTGCACGTGTCGTGGGTCGCATCCCAGTATGTGAGCGACACGTTCGGGGTGGCGTCGAGATCACGGCGCTTCGGCGACTGCGGGCTGGTGGCGATCCAACCCGTGAGCTTGCCGCCCTCCCACTCCCAAATCGGGTGCAAGACGCGGGACCGCGGTTTGCCCTGCACATCCGTCGTGGCCACCGTGCACCAGACAATGCGGTGCGCCATGGCCACGAACGCTGGTGCTACCTCATCGAGGGTCGACATCGGGACTCCTTGGAGAAATCAGGCGCTCGCGGGTGCAGCGAGCTACTGGCGCCAATTGTGCCAGAAGGGTTTGACACGGGTGTGGTTCGGTTATCGCTGCGGTGCAGCTGTTCGATCTCGACAACACTCGCGCACAGTACGATTCCGCCGCCGTGTCGTGACCTGATTGAGACGACCGTTCGATTTCGACAACACTGTCAGGTATGAGACCGTCACCGAGTCCTGACGACCTGATTGAGACGGTTGAGCTTTGCCGAGAATCGCTGGTGGATCTCCTCGACCGGGACTGGAGCCACCAAGCGGGCGTACTCGAGTGGACCTGTCGCCAGACACTCGAACACTTGTGCACCCTCCCGTACGTTCCGACGCTCGCAGCCCGACGACTCGACGGGTGGCCGCCGATGGTGTTGGTGATCGATTCGATGGCCACGAACGCCGATCTTCTCGATGCGTCGCTGACGCTGGCTCGGGTGCTTGCCGATGTCGCACGCTGCGCGCCTCCAGGAACCCGCGCGTTTCACCCGGCCGGGGATGCCGACGCGTCCGGTTTTGTAGCCATGCAGATCGACGAATTGCTCATCCACACCTTCGACATCACTCAGGGCCTAGACGTGGCGTTCGACGGCAGCGAGCACCTCAGTCGGCTGGTGCTCGATCGACTGTTTCCGTGGTGGCCGGTGAATGAAGACCCTTGGGGCGCTCTCCTTTGGTTGAACGGTCGCCGGCCACTCCCCGACCGACCGAAGCTGGGCGACGAATGGCTGTGGCACAGCGCGCCGCTCAGCGAATGGAATGGTCGGATTCCCCGATGGGATCCCGCTACGAACCAGCGCGTCGACTGATCCTCAAAACGCCGTCCTCCCGAAAGAGCCTTTGATGCACGAACCGGAATTGACACCGATCCGATGCGAATGGAACTCACCGACGGGAGTGTGTGCGTTTCCTTAGCCCCGGGCTAAGTGAACGCACACACTCCGACAACACCTACGCCGTAGCGATGGCCTGCAGGATGTCGATGCGAGCCGCACGGCGGGCCGGCATGATGGCCGCTCCGACGCCGGCGAAGGCTGCGATACACGCAATCGCAGCGAGTGTTCCAAACGGTACAACGAGTGTCCCGAAGCCGGAATCAGCCAGCGATCGAACCATGGCCCATCCGAGGAACACGCCGATCGACAGACCGAGCGCAGTGCCAAACAACGCGACGACCACCGATTCCCAGCGAACCGAGGAGCGCACCTGCGACCGGCTCATCCCGACCGCTCGAAGAAGGCCGAGTTCCCGCTTGCGCTCGTGGATCGACAACGCCAAGGTGTTCGCGATTCCCAACAGCGCGATGACGACCGCCAGACCGAGAAGCGCATACATCAGCGTGAGAATCGTGTCGATGTTGCCGTTCTGTTGATCGATGAAGGCATCGGTCGTCAACACTTTGGCCGTCGGGTACGGAGCGGCCGCGCGGTCCACCACCGCAGCGTCGTCGGCGGCAACGTAGACGCGAGAGTCGAGTGCCACCGGTAGATGGGCGGCGAACGCACTCAGGTCGACGAACTGTGTGCCGAAGAAGTTCGCGGCACCGTCGAAGGTGGCGCGCACCGTGAAGGTCGCCGCACCGGTCGCGAACGTGATGGTCCGGGTGTCGCCGAGCTTCACGGCGTCGGCACCCGTCCCGGCTTGCACGGCGATACCATCCGCACCGAGATGAACGAGGTCGCCCTGAACGTGGCCGAGATCGAACAGCGTCCCGATGGTGCTCGAGTCGTACGCCGACAGGAAGTTCGGTGATCCATCGATTTCGACAGCAGCATTGCGCTGAGCCGAAATCGTGTGCACCCCGGGAAGGGTCTTCAATCGGGTAGCGAATTCCGGGCTCAGCCCGCTGTTGCTGTCGAAGGCACCGGAGTCGACGATGAGGTTTCCACGAT
Organism: uncultured Acidimicrobiales bacterium; assembly: GCA_963763135.1. Classification (GTDB taxonomy): domain Bacteria; phylum Actinomycetota; class Acidimicrobiia; order Acidimicrobiales; family JANYDT01; genus JANMZO01. The sequence goes on from CAVXNJ010000001.1 coordinate 22,099, forward strand.
AGGAATCGCGAATCACTCCGCCACCCGATGACTTGATCGACGTCGCAAAGATCGTAAGGAAACTAACCAGCGCCACGCCGATCATCAACGATGAGGCGGTGCGGGCGGAGCGGGAGGGATTTCGCATGGCGTTCTGCTGCGCGATTGCGCCTGCCGTTCCTCTGAGCTTGGCGATCGGCGAACCGACCAGCGACGCGAACGGACGCGCCAGCACCGGGCCGAGTATCGAGACGGCGACGAACAGGGCCACCGCGCCGACCCCGACGATCTTCGGATCCGTGGCGCTGAGGCCAACCAGCAGCAGAGCGACGGCCGAGGCGGTCCCGATCACACCAGCCGCGATCCGCTTCTTCGACACCGCTGAACGGTCCTGGGCGACATCTCGAAGCGCAGCAATGGGCAACACCTTCGCAGCACGCCGTGCCGGCAGTACGGCCGAGGCCAACGTGATGACAGAGCCGACAGCAATCGAGATCACCTTGGTCGCGGTCGTTATCTCAAGGTGGTCCAACGGAAGGTCAACGCCAAGCGCGCTTAGTAAGGCTTGCAAGCCTTTGGCCACACCGATCCCAACGACCACCCCCAACGCCGACGCTACGACACCGGTAACCGCCGCTTCGACCAGAACCGCCACGCGTACCTGGCGGGCGCTGGCCCCGATCGCCCGGAGGAGAGCCATCTCCTTGGTTCGTTGCGAGACGATGATCGAGAACGTGTTGTTGATGATGAAGGCGCCGACGAACAGCGCGATCAGGGCAAACATCGTGAGGAACGTGCCGAACTGGCTGATGTCCTGCCCGATCTGTTCTTGATGTTCCTTGGTGAGTTGCGAGCCGGAGATGACTTCATTGCCCGCTCCGACGACCGGCTTGAGTCGCGCCACGAGCGCATCGGGTGACACTCCCGCTTTCGCCGTCACGGCGATGCCATCGACCTGGCCGGCTTCGTTCAGTACCGCTTGGGCCGTAGCGTCGTCAAACAGGACAACCGAGAGCGCGCCGGGTGTGTCGATGTCGGCGAAGCGGGTGATCCCGACGATTGTCGCCTTACGCGGTTGACCCTTCGAAAGCACCGTCGTCTGGTCACCGACCCGCAGCTTCGAGGTGTCGGCGGAGTGTTTGTCGATGGCTATCTCCGATGGGCCTGCCGGTGGTCGACCCGACGAGATCGTGAAGGGATTGAGTTCCGACACGGTCACCCAGTTCATACCGATGAGTCCGCCGTCGGCAGTACCGACCGCCTTGCCATCGTGGTCGAGAATCTGGGCGTAGCCCGACACCTCGACGCTGGCCTGATCAACGCCGTCAGCTTCCCGGACCGTATCGAGCAAGTCGGCATTCAATGGAGGTCCGCTCTCGCCGTAGCCCAGACCAATCGGGCTGAGACCTCGAACATAGGCGTCCGTCCCGGCGTCAGCCGTGGCGAGCGTGGCGTTGAGTGTTCCTCGGATCGTGTCGGTGAGGATCAGCGTGCCTGAGAGGAAGGCGACGCCGAGAATGATGGCGAACCCGGTAGCGAGAAAGCGCAGCTTGTTCGCCACGAGCTGCTTAACGATAAGTGTACGTATCATGATTGCTCAGCTCCCGAAGTTCTTCATGCGGTCGTACACGGTTACGGCAGTCGGCTCGGTGATGTCGTCGACGATGTGTCCGTCGGCGAGAAACACCGCTCGGTCGGCGTACGCCGCAGCAGCCGGATCGTGGGTGACCATCACGACGGTTTGGTCGAGCTCCCGCACGGCGTTCCGAAGGAACGTGAGGATTTCAGCACCGGCCCGCGAATCGAGATTCCCCGTCGGTTCGTCAGCGAAGATGATCGCCGGCTTCGACGCAAGTGCGCGGGCCACCGCGACGCGCTGCTGCTGGCCGCCGGAAAGCTCCGAAGGCCGGTGACTCAACCGGGTCCGAAGCCCCACGGTATCGATCACATGGTCGAGCCAAGCGGCATCGGCCTTGCGTCCGGCCAACGACATGGGAAGCGTGATGTTTTCGATCGCACTCAACGTCGGGACCAGGTTGAACGACTGGAAGACGAACCCGATCCGGTCACGACGCAGCCGCGTCAGTTCCCGGTCGTTCAGACTGGCAAGCTGGACATCACCAATGCGGATGGTTCCTGACGTGAGAGTGTCGAGGCCGGCCAGGCAGTGAAGCAGCGTCGACTTGCCGGAGCCGGAAGGTCCCATCATGGCGGTGAACCGTCCGGCTTCGAAGCTGACGTCTACTTCGTTGAGGGCGTGCACGATTGCGTCTCGCGCACCGTAGGTCTTGGTTGCAGCACAAGCGGACGCCGCGATAGCGACCGGCCGTGCGGCGGAGTGTTCAGCGACCCTTTCGAGAGCTTGACTTGCGGGCGGTGTTCCATGGGCGAGGAGCGATGTGGTGGTCATGCCTCCACGATGCGCCGTTGTGTCCTGTAGCGAATCGGGCCAGCGTGTACCGGTCGGCCGCAGGAGGATGAACGTCGTTCGTGGTTGTCACCCGTAAGACGCACACCAAACTCATCCTCTCGGCCGATGCCGGTCCTCGGTGGAGCGATTACGGTCGGATGATGCAACTGGTGCAGGGTCTTCGACGCGACGTTCGCCGTCACGTCTGGGACTACGCGTTGGCCGGTGCAATGGTCGGCATCGCTCTCGTCGCTCTGGCCACCCGCATCGATGTCGAAGCCGCAGACGCGTTCCGCTACCGTGCCGACACCTGGTGGAGTTGGGTGCTGACGATCGGGGTGTGCGCGAGTTTGGTCGGGCGTCGACGCTGGCCGCTGCGTTCGCTCGCCGTCGGGTTGATCCTCACCCTGCCGCTTGAGCTGGGTCACCGTCGAGACAGCGTCGCCTTCTTCGCCATTGTCATCGCGCTCTACAGCGTGGCAACGCAACTGCCACTTCGGCTCGCGTGGCGCGGCCCGGCAATGGTCGTCGCGCTGTATGCGACCATGATTGCCACCAACGCGATGGTCCTGACCTCGGCTCCGCTCGTGGGCAATTTCATGCTCGCTGCCGGGTTCATACTCGGCCATCTGCTTCAGCGCAGCCGAGTCCGTCAGCAACGCGACGTCGACACCGCGATCGCTCGACGCGTCGAAGAAGTCGAGGCAACCGACCTGGCCGCCGCAAGAGAACGTCTGCGCTTGGCTCAGGATCTTCACGATGTTGTGGCCCATTCGTTGAGCGTGATCGCCGTTCAGGCCGGCATTGGCGCTCACCTGATCGATCGTCAGCCGGGGGAGGCGACACGCGCACTCGAAGCCATCCGAGCCACCACCCGAGCGGCGGAGGGAGAGCTCACGCATCTCGTCGACGTGCTGCGAGGTGGCGGCGGCGTGACAGATACCGGCGCGGCCCCCGAGCTCGCTGGCGTATCCGCGCTCGTAGAGCAGATTCGGTCCGCTGGGGTTCCGGTCGATCTAACCATCGAAGGTGATCTCACCTCGGTGCCAGCGGGGGTCTCGCTGGCCGCCTACCGTATCGTGCAGGAAGCGCTGACGAACGTGGTTCGTCATGCAGGTCGGGCTCACGCGTTCGTCGCGGTTCACGCCACCGACCGCGGCGTACGTCTCCGAATCGATGACGATGGTCGGGGCGACACCGCCGAGCGCGACATGACCCCGGGTCAGCATGACGGTGGAAACGGCCTGATCGGCATGAACGAGCGCGCCCTGATGTACGGCGGCGAGGTCCACACCGGACCGCGCCCGGGTGGCGGGTTTCGAGTGCAGGCGACACTGCCGTTCTCCAGCGGAACCGATACCCCTATCGGCTCATCGGAGGATTCCTCTTTTCGCCCGGTCGAGAACGGCGGCCCGGCCACCGAGGACCTTTCACCCATCGCTCGTAGAGCCCGTGCCGTGCGTACCGGGTGGGCAGTGCCGCGATGGTTGTTCGACGTTGCGATGGTCGCGATCATGATCGGACTCGTAACCCTCGAGATCGTCAACGCCGACCCGGCCAACAGCTCACCTCATTACACCCCGACCCGTGGATGGGCCTGGTTGCTTCGAATCGGCTGCTGCCTCCCACTGGCGACCAGACGACGGTTTCCGACGATGTCGCTCGCTGTGACATGGGTACTCGGCCTCGCTCTGACGTTCGGCGAATACCAGGTCGGAATCATCGTGTTCATCCTGTGGATCGGTTTGTACTCGGTTGCCGGCTACGGAACCACGCGACGGTTTGTCGCTGCGACCGTGGGGTGTTGGGCCGGGGTGCTGGCCGTTGTGCTCTCGAACCCGCCCGACCTCACCAATTCCGGTGCGGTCTGGCTGGCGATCATCTTCTTCGGAGTTGCAGTCGTAGGGTACGTGGTGCGTCACGATCGGGAGCGGCGAACCGCTGCACTCGCCCACCAGGAGAACGCCATAGACGCTCAGACGCGGCATGCTCTCCTGGTGATCGCAACACAACGCCTCCGTATTGCCGACGAACTCAACATGATCATCACGCGCTCGATCCGCACGATTTCGAGCGAAGCGGTCGGTGCGTCGGCCTTGGTCGAGACCGATCCTCACGCTGCTGAACGTTCGCTGCAGACGATCTCCTCGGTAAGTCGCGAGGCGCTGAACGATTTGCGTCGACTTCTCAAACACATGCGAAACGAATCCGAACCTGCACCCTACGAGCCGGTGTCAGCCGCCGCATCGGCTAGGGACGGGTCCGACCCGGCTGACTCAGAACACACCGGCTCAGAACACACCGGCAAAGTCGCTTCGGAGGCGCTGTGATGAGCGTACCCATCCGAGTTGTCGTCGCCGACGACCAGGCTCTTGTTCGCAGTGGGTTTCTCGCCCTCCTCCGGTCAGAAGAAGGCATAGACGTAGTTGGTGAGGCTTCGAACGGCTACGAAGCGGTTCGCGTTGCAAAGGAAGCACGACCCGACGTGATGTTGATGGACATCCGCATGCCGGAGATGGATGGGCTGGAGGCGACTCGACTCATCACCGCCGATCCGGCATTGCGGTCCGTGCGAATTCTCATCCTGACGACGTTTGATCTCGATTCCTATGTACACGAAGCATTGCGTGCCGGGGCATCGGGGTTTCTTCTGAAGGACACCCTTCCGGTTGACCTGCTGGCTGCGGTTCGAGTCGTGGCCGGCGGAGATGCACTGCTCGCCCCGAGCATCACCCGTCGTCTCATCGAGGATTTCGTGCGACGGCCGATCGGCAACGTTGACGACGCCAGACTCAGCCATCTGACAGAACGCGAACGCGAGGTGCTGATCTGTGTCGCTCGAGGTCTCTCCAACGCGGAACTCGCCGACGAACTGTTCATGAGCCACGCCACGGCCAAGACCCACGTCAGTCACCTGCTGACGAAATTCGCCGTGCGCGACCGCGCCCAACTGGTCGTCGTTGCGTACGAAACGGGCTTGATCACTCCAGGGCAGGTTTGAGCGAACCTACTTCGGCATTCCGACGATCGCTCGGGTCGTCATAAGTGTGCTGATGATCTCCGGGTCTCCTGTCGTAACGACGGAACCGTGCCGGAGCGGGTCGTAGTTGTTGGTCAGGAGCCGCCAGGCCTGGTCGCCCGTGAGCTCAATCGACGCGACGGGACTGGAGTCGTTCGCAACACCGAATCGCCAAGATGTGGCTGTGTAGGTCATCCGCCATACGCGGGCGAGCTCGGCGTTGCCGTCGATTCGGATTTCCACCGCCACCCCCTCGACCGGGCTGTGAACCTGGAGGCGATACGGATACGCCCACCGCAACGCGTCGAGCACGGGACCGGCCAGGTCGGGGCGAAGATCACTCGGTCGGCCGAGAGATTGGAGGATCTGCTGCCGGTGGATCCATTTCTCGGTCAATTCCCGCGCGTGATCCAACCACACCGGCACGGGCGACGAGCCGGCCCACGAAACCTCGGCCGTCAGCGCGGAAGGATCCTGTGCCGTAAGGGCATTCACGAATGGAACCGAAGACCAGTCGAGGAGCTCGACCAACAGCCTCGGGCTGATGCGACGTGCCGCGTGCACCCAGCGGTCCTGGAGGTCATCGAGCCAGTCGATGAAGCCGGCTTCGTCCGAGCCCGGGGGTGGAGCCGAACCCCGGTGACCATCACGCAACCACGAGATCACGCTGAGACTCCCGCCAAGCAAATGCGAGGTGAGCCCGAGAAGATCCCACCCAGGACATGGTGTCGGCCGCTGCCAGTCTTGCAACTTCAGCCCGCGCAGTAGCTCCAGCAGCCGCTCGTGCTCCAGCGAGAACAGGGGAATGAAGTCGAGCGGCGGGGAATGCGGGATGTCCATCCCCCAGTTTGCCCTTCGTACTCGCCGGGATGTGCACGGATTTCAGTTGTGACGTCGCTGCCAAGACGCCAACCGTGAGGTGTCGCCGCGTGTGCTGAGTCAAATGAGAGACGTGATCGGCACCAAGTGGTTGATTTGCATTCAATTTGTGAATCTTGAACCAAAAAGTTTGGAAATTCTTCTTCACTTCTTTAGAAGATACCGATTTTTGTCATACCCCCTATGTGATGATCTGTTCGTGAATGCAACGGATTTCTCTTCACAACCTAGCGGTCGTCGGGTCCGGGATGGTCGGGGTGCTGAACCCTGGCTGGGTATTGATATTCCAGTCGTAGATCCGGTCGGATGGTTTCTTGGCGAGATCGAGGCTGGGATGAAACAGGTTGAACGTCTCCGTCGATCAGTCGATGCTGCTATGGCTCTGTTGGTGGCTGCGATGCCTCAGAACCGGGATACTACGGCTGCTATCACCCGAGCTACGGGTGTGTCGAACCGTGAATCCCGTGCGAAACAGAACGTGGCGAAAGTGGTCACGCAGGTCCCTGGTGCGTTGGATGCGTTGAAGGACGGGAAGGTATCGGCTGAGCACCTTGCGGCGTTGGTGCCGGTCGCGGACACACCTAGTGCTGCGGTGCTGCTGGCCGAGGTGGGTTCGAAATCACCGGAAGAGTTGGGGCGTGAAGCACAGCAAATGAAGCTGTCGATGGAGTGCGCTAATGATGTTGTGAAACGACAGCATCAGCAACGATATGTTCGATTCTTTGATGGTCCCGACGGCATGATTGGTATAAACGGCCTGTTTCCACCACTCGAGGGCGCCCAGCTGAAAACCAAGCTTGCCGCTGTGGTCAACGCGCGTTACAAGGCCGCTCATCCGGAGCGAGCCAAAACGCTGGGCGGTCACGGAGAAGACACCACGATCAACGAACTGCCGACGCGTTACTGGAGATGTGCGGGATCCGGTCCCGTTGGAAGCCACCGAAGCCTCAACCGACCACGTCAGCAACGACTGGTGCCGATGATCGGGCTGGCGGGCGAGGCCACGAACCGGTTGCAGCTGGATCCACCGAGAGTCGTCGAACTGGCGCTAGCGAATCCGTTTTGCGGTTGAACCTGGAGGATCCTCCAGCCACACCCGAGCCAACATGTTCGTGCGAATGCGAAGCGCATGTGGCGACGGGCATCGAGTTAAATCTCGATATTGGTCCCGGTATCGATGTGAGCACGGGCAAGCCGGCGCACATCATCGTGTTCAACGTCGACAAATGGGAGGCGCGATTAGCCGGTGGGCCGCAAGTCCCGATCACGAACGACCTGTTCGATCACGCCAGGAACGACCTCTACCTGTGTTTTGTCGGCATGGACGGTGAACCGTTGAAGTTCGGACGCGCCCGTCGAGACCCCACCGCGATCCAACGACTCGCCGTGATCGCACGAGATCAACGCTGCATCTATCCCGGATGCCAGAATCCGCCGCAAACCGCCAACGTGCACCACCTCGAAGAAGTCCACCTCGACTGCGGACCCACCGATGTCGACAAACTCGGCCTGTTATGCCCACCGCACCATCAACACCTGCATGACAACGAAGAAGTCATCACCCGCAATCCCGACGGCACCCACACCGTGACCGACCGCAACACCGGGCGGGTGATAACCGAAGGATGACGACTCAGCGCCCAGGGTCCACCCGACCGGAAGATCTACGCTCAGCGATGCAACAGGACCGGAACGCTGCGCGGCCCGCGAACCTGTCCACCGGCCCATGTGGTGGTCTTGCCCGCTTCGAGTTCGAAATCCGGGAAGCGGGCCATCCAGGTTTGCAGCGCGACTCGAAGCTCCATCCGAGCGATGTTCGAGCCGGCGCAACGGTGAATGCCGGCGCCGAACGCTACATGGCGATTCTCGGCACGCTCGAAGTCGACCACGTCAGGATTGGCGAACACCTCAGGATCCCGGTTCGCCGCCGGGAACGCGAGAAGCACGCGGCTCCCTTGACTGACCGGGCACCCCGAGATCTCCGTCTCGTCGAGGGCCCGGCGTCCCATCGTGACCGGCGCGTACGCCCGCAGAAGTTCCTCGACCGCGCTCGGCCACAACTCCGGATGCTCCTGCAGTTGCTTGCGCTGCTCGGGATGCTGCGCCAGGTGCCAAAGCGACGAACCGATGGCCGACCAGGTGGTATCGATCCCGGCGATCAGCAACAACTGCAGATTGCCCAGAATGTCGCGGTGCTCAAGCGGCTGGCCGTCGTCGGTCTTCGCGTTGAGCATCTTGGTGGTGAGGTCGTTCGTCGGGTTTGCGCGCCGCAACGCAATTTCCTTCTCGAAGTACGCCGACATCTCCAGCCCGGCCTCAAGCCGTCGCTGCGGATCCTTCGCCACGTTTTCGAGGATGTCGCGGACCCAACCGATGAAGATTTCCGTCATCGACTCATCGACACCGAGGATCAGGCCGATCACCCGAGCCGGGATGCGCTGCGCGTATTCGCGAGCCGCATCGACGGTGGTCCGGTCGCCGAACTCGTCGAGGTACCGTTCGCACAGCGCCCGGGTAATGGGCTCGTATTCCTTGACCATGGCCGGAGCGAACGTCGGCAGCATGGTGCGGCGAATCGGCGTATGGATCGGCTCATCAGAACCGATGATTGAGCGCGGATAACTGGGGTCACTGCGGTCTTCGAGCGTAGGGAACACGGCTGTTCCCAGCGACGAGCTCAGTACCGGCACATTGTTGGCCGCCTCGATGACGGCGTTGTAGCCGGTCACCAGATGGATGCCACCGCGCAGGTCACTGGTGTGAACCGGGCAACCGCGGGCTTCGGCCCAAAACGGGAATGGGTCCTCCACATACGCCGGGTCCGCGATGTCGAAGTTCCCGTTTTCAAGAAACACCTTTGAGTCGGCTTCTGCATTCCCTGCGTTCATGGCGTCCTCCCCTTGCCCTCGGCGAAGCATACCCCTGCCATCTGCAAAGAATCGAGTCAAGCGATGACCACCAGCGGTTCATGCGATTGGTTAATTCATTAATGCACTTGTATCATTGATGAAAACCAAGCGGCACCGACCGCCAACATCATGAGGAGCAACATGGCCTGGGATTTCGAGACAGACGCCGAGTACGCAGAACAGCTGAAGTGGGTCGATCAGTTCGTCCGCGAGAAGGTCGAGCCGCTCGACTACGTGCTCAACGACCCCTACGACAAAGACGACCAGGTCGCCATGGCGATTGTCCGCCCGCTGCAGGAGGAGGTGAAAGCCCGCAAGCTGTGGGCCGCGCACCTCGGGCCCGAACTTGGCGGTCAGGGTTACGGCCAGCTGAAGTTGGCCCTCCTCAACGAAATTCTCGGGCGGTCAGGCTGGGCGCCGTCGGTCTTCGGATGCCAGGCTCCCGACTCCGGTAATGCCGAAATCCTCGCCCACTATGGCACCGCTGAGCAGAAGGCGAAGTACCTTCAACCCCTTCTCGACGGTGAGATCTCATCGTGCTATTCGATGACCGAACCCCATGCCGGCGCCGACCCCACCCTGTTCACCACCGCGGCGGTGCGCGACGGCGATCAGTGGGTCATCAACGGCGAGAAGTGGTTCTCATCGAACGCCCGGTTCGCAAAGTTCTTCATCGTGATGGCCGTCACCAATCCCGATGTGAGCGCATACAAGGGCATGTCGATGTTCATCGTTCCCGCGGAAACCCCCGGGGTCGAGATCATCCGAAACGTTGGTATCGGTACCGAACCAGAGGAAGAGGCCAGTCACGGCTACATGCGTTACAGCGACGTACGCGTACCGGCCGATCACATCCTGGGCGATGAAGGTGGCGCATTCGTGATCGCGCAAACCCGCCTCGGCGGCGGCCGCATCCACCATGCCATGCGCACCATTGCTCAGTTGCGTCGGGCCTTCGACATGATGGGCGAGCGTGCCGTGTCACGCAGCACCCGCACCGGTTCGCTGGCATCGCTGCAGATGACCCAGGAAAAGATCGCCGACTCGTGGATCGAAATCGAGCAGTTCCGCCTGCTCGTTCTTCGTACGGCGTGGCTGATCGACAAGCACCAGGATTACAAGATCGTGCGCAAAGACATCTCGGCCGTCAAGGTCGCGATGCCGAAGGTGTACCACGACGTGGTTCAACGAGCGATGCACCTGCACGGCGCACTCGGCATTTCGAACGAGATGCCCTTCTCCCGCATGATGGTCGGGGCTGAAGTCATGGCATGCGCCGACGGTCCGACCGAGGTCCACAAGGTCACCCTCGCCACCCAACTCCTCAAGGACTTCACACCAAATCCGAACCTGTTTCCCACTGGGCACATACCAACGAAGCGCGCCGCTGCTCGGGCGCAGTACGCCGACATGTTGGAGCACGCGGTCGGCAACGAGTAGGACGCCGGCCTTTCCCACCTCCCCTCACTTCCATGGCGGTATCCCTCTCCCCCGGCGATATGGCGGCTCCGGCCACCACCGCACTCGCGCGTCCTTCCGACACGCGGGCACGGCTGGTGGCCGCGGCTGAAACCCTGTTCGCCGAACGGGGCATCGACGCCGTGAGCCTTCGAGAGGTGACGCGGGCGTCAGGAGCAAAGAACGCAATAGCGGTGCAGTATCACTTCAGCGATCGGGCGGGTGTCCTTCAGGCCATCTTCGACAAGCACTCGCCCGACGTCGAAGCCCGCCGCAACGCCATGCTCGACGACTACGAAGCCCGCGGGGAACCCGACCTTCGCTTCCTCGCATCTGCGTTCATCCGTCCGCTGGCCGCGCAACTCGGAAACCCCGACGGCGGTCCCGAGTACCTCCAGATATACGCGGATCTTCTCAACCGACCGCGGCCCGACTGGTCAGCGACACCCGATACCGACGTTCCTCCCGACAGCGTGCAGCGGTGGCGAAAACTCCTTGACCCGCTGCTCGAACCCGACGCGACCCGGTTACACCGACGGTTCACCGCCATGCTTCACGCGTCGGTGGAACTCGGCCGACGGGCGAGGTCGGGACCCCACACCGACGACCGACTGTTCGTGAGCTACCTGATCGATGTCGTGGCGGCGATCCTGGCTGCCCCAGTGTCCGCGGAAACGTGCCGACTGGCCGACGAACGCGACCGCGCCCGGAAGGTCCCGAAGACCCCGAAGGCCAAGTCAGCCAAGGGGAAAGGCCACGCCGGGCCCTAGGTAAGCGGTCGCCAGCAGACGCCTGAATCCGATGACACAATCGAGCGTGAAGGGCGGCCCCACTCGCTTTCGCAACCGGCGCATAGGTCATCCGTAACCTTCTGGACGAAGTAAGTAGAGCCGTTGGGCGCTTGCTCCGGCCCACCCCACCGGTCAGACTGAACCCCGTGGTCACTCACCTTGTCGCGCACTCGTCGCAACTGTTTCTGCATCGCCCGTTGCTCTCGGAGGGCGTAGCGCTCTTCGGCCTCTCGGATCGCGTGCGACGCGCTGTCGGCAACCCACGAGCCATACCAGCGGGCGTGGCGCGTTACCTACGAGGCCTGCGCGGCGGTGCCGGTCGCGTTGTAGCCGGCCCGCACTCCAAGGTCACTGGCTCCGGAGTCTGGAACATCGCAGGGAAGGTGACCGTCGGCGTCATCGGCATGCCGTTCAGCGTCGATGACGATCGGACCCTGTTCGCGAACAACGGCACGTTCAACTCGCACGGCCATGTCCGGATCGACAAAGGGGCGCGAGTCGTGGTCGACAATGGTGCGACGCTGAGCATCGGCGACGGTACGTTCATCAACTGCCTCACCATCGTGCACGCGAAGCAGTCGATCTCAATCGGGGCAAACTGCGCGATCTCGTGGCGTTGCGAACTGCTCGACACCAATTACCACCAACTCGACTTTCCCGGGCGGGTCGAACATGCCGGCGGGATCGTCATCGGAAACCATGTCTGGATCGGCGCCGGTTGCCGGTTGCTGCCGGGAACCAACCTTGGCGACGGTTGTGTGGTGGCGGCCGGGAGCACGGTGAACGGTTCGTTCGACCCGGGCACGCTGGTCGGCGGAACTCCCGCCCGCCCACTGCGGGAAAACGTCACCTGGTTGCTCTGACCGAGCGCAACCAGCATCGCCTATCCCGTGACGCCCCACTATTTTCACGCAGAATAGAACGCGTGGAACTCGAACTGAACACGCCGGGCTTGCTGTTTCCGGCCATCACGTTCCTGCTGCTCCCCTACACCAACCGATATCTGACGCTTGCGTCGCTCATCCGCAACCTTCAGCGCCAGTGGGAGGCGGAGCGGAACCAGCGACACCTGGCCCAGATACATGTGCTTCGCCGACGGGTGACCCTTATTCGATGGATGACCACGTTCGTCGTTCTTTCCATGCTCACCAACGTGCTGTGCATCCTGTCGATCTTCGAGTCATGGAATGGCCTGGCGCGGCCACTGTTCATCCTTGTGATGCTGTTGCTCATCACGTCGCTGGTGATATCACTGTTCGAAATTCAGATGTCGACAGACGCCTTGAACCTGCAACTCAGCCAGATCGATGAAACCGAGTTGATCGAGTCACAACCAATCAATGGCCGACGGGGCCACCCCTGAGACCGACCAATCGAGACCCGTTCAGCAGTAATCCATCCGGGGCCGATTACCCTCGGTGGTTAACCTGAACGCATGGCTGGCGAGGTACTCCCCCGAGAACGAACGCGCCGGATCCCACTCGCGGACCCGGCGGCCGAAGCGCTTTTCCGTCTGCGCGCCTGCACCGAGATCGAAGCGGTGGAAGCGCTCGGCACGCCTCAGGAGCTGACTCTTCGCCTGTTTGGTGCTCAGGCCACCAAAACGCTGTACGCGCCACTGGCCGACGCCCTCCTCCGTGGGCTCACACGTCCTTCACCAACGTTCTCATCGATCGCCTTGGCGTCAGCCGCTGCCCACCTTCTTGATCCAACTCGTCTGGTGAAGGTGCTGTCGTGGGACGACAACGGATTCGACATCGTTTCCCCGGCAGACCCCAGCGGTCTTCGCATGGACGTAGAGACGGTCCTCGGTAAGTACGTCGACGCGAACCGCCGACTCCACCTGCTTGAGTCGATGTGGCACGACGTGATCGACCGCAACCTCCGGTTCGCTGCAGCGGAGGAAAACGTGGCCGCCGTATATCAGCTCGCAGCCAAGCGGAACGGCCGGGCACCGAGCGAGATTGTCGACACGTTCCGCAACGCCTCACGCACTATGGCGACCCACGAAGCAGCGGCGATGCTGCTCGAGTGGCACATCCAGAACTTCTTCGCCGCTCATGCCGGCTTCGTTCGATTTGCGACTCGAGGAAGGCGAGCGATCTACGAACTGCACATCGACCTCAGTGTGCCGGTCTCGTCGGTCACCAAAGTTGAGAAGCGGATCGCCGTCGCCGCCGAGTACCTTCACGCTGCGGAATGCGCCGCTGTAGCGATTGAGCACCTCGTTCCCGTTCTCCCCGGCAAGCGGAAGCGAGGGGTGTATTCGCGGAAGCTGGACCTCACGGCGTCCGATGCCGTCACACTCCGCAGTGGGGCGCTCGACCTCATTCGCTTCGCGGCGCAGACCCCGGAGGACGACGAGGAGTTCCTTCTCTGGAACGATGAACTGACCGTGTACCGGGGATACTTCGCCCACGTCCAGCGGGTTCCGAACGAGATCAACGTGCCATCGTGTCCCACGCCACCCACGACACTCAATGACAGCGCGGCACAGGTCGCGCAACTCATCCGGCTGGGAGCGGCGGTTCCCGCAAAGCCCCGCGAGTGGCGGGCCCTCGTGCTCGACGTATGCCGGCCGTACTACGTCCTTCCCGCCATCGCCATCAACAGCCCTTCGTGGACCGACGACGTCGACCGTAAGGCAGTGCCCGGCACCAACCTCACCGTACGGGTTCCGAGAGACATGACGGAACTTTCCAGGTGGGCCAACTTCATGGGCAACTGCATCGTCAGCGTCTACGGGGAGTTGGTCGCCACCGGTCGTAGCGTCATTCTCGGGCTCTTTGACGACGATGAACTGCTGTACAACGTCGGCGTCAGGTCAGACTCCCTGAACGTGTGGGAAATCAACTCCCGGTTCAATTCCGGCAACGTGCCCGCTGAGGTTACCGGCGGTGTCAACCGGCTCATCGCCGAGCTGAGACGGACCTCCAATCGTCCAACGGGAGCGGGATCGAGCGGGCGATCGACTCCATCCACGGCAACGAATGACGAGGCCGATGGCCAATCCGGCAAACGACGCACAAAGTCGCTCTCGCCCTCAACGTGGGCCAAACTCGACTTCATCATCACTGATATGCGCGCGTACGATATCGTCGGCGGCGCCGCTCTACGGTCCTTGGAGTGGGAGATGTCCAGCCACAGGCGCGCAACTGACGACTGGGTGAGTTCGGTCACGAACCTGACCCGACTCGACTCGTCCGCCACCACGCAAACGTTCTTGGATCTCATCGAAGCCAACGGCATCCCTTCAGCGTGGCCAATGCTCGTTGAGCATCCTTTGGACCCCGTCCTTAACGAAATCGCTCGGGGAACTCTCCCGCCACCAGTACTACGTGCGCTTACGGATATTCAGGCTGGAGAGGATCGGGCCCGCCTCTCGCCGGTACTCAACAATCCGGTGTTCGAGGCCGCGTGGCAACTCGCGCGGCTGCAGGCCGGATGGCGCAGCGCCCTCGTATCGTGTGCGATGAGTCGGCCCGTCGGACTTCGCCCGCTGATGCGGGCCGACCCCTCGGGCGAGATTCGCCGGGCGCTCGGACTCGCATACGTTGCCCGAACAGACGAACCGGGCGCAGCGTACGACAAGGTCTCGGCCCTCGAATGGCTCGACCTCGGGGAAGGTCCACAGGTTGCGGCCGCCTGGCGCGTGGCACGGATGTTTGCTCGAGAGTCCGTGAACGCGCTTGCTGCGCTCGCCGGCCTGGATCCATCGACCGGCACGTTGGACACGCCTCAGCTTGCGACAATGCGAGCGGAACACGACCTCGCTCCGGCCCGGGTCCCTCGGGCCTGGTTTTCCGGTCGACGGGCTTGACCCGCTTGACCCGGTCGACGGGCTTGACCCGCTTGACCCGCTTGATCCGCTTGATCCGCTTGACCCGCTTGACCCGCTTGACGGATGCTACGGAAGTGTTCGGGCTTTCCGGCGTTCACCAAGCATTTGTTACCCCTTGTTTAGGGTCCGTCGACAGGCCTCTGATTCAGAGTGAACGTGTGTCACTCTGAGGCATCGAAACGCTCACCGACTCCGCCCGCTCCACTGATACCGCTCGGATTCTCGTCGTCGAAGACGACGGAGCGGTGCAGTTGTCACTGCTTCGGGCCCTTCGCCTCGACGGTTACGAGTCCATCGGAGCGTCCGATGCGGTGGAGGCAGCAGCAGCAGTCGACAGCGAACCGATCGACCTGGTGATACTCGACGTTGGGCTACCGGGTGCCGACGGTTTTGCGTTCTGTCGTCGGCTCCGCGCCGCCGGGCACGAGATGCCGGTGCTCATGCTGACGGCCCGCAGCCACCTCGTCGACCGGGTAACCGGTCTCGAGTCTGGAGCCGACGACTATCTCGCAAAACCCTTCGAACTACTTGAATTCAATGCTCGGGTTCGAGCCCTTCTTCGCCGCTCGCATCACAGCCAAAGAACCACCCTGCGGCTCGACGACGTGGAGATCGACCCGGTCGCACGTACGGCGTCAAGAGGGGGCAGCGCGCTCGATCTCACCCTGACCGAGTACGAGCTCCTCTTGCTGTTGGTACGCCATCCGAACGAAGTTCTTCGGCGCGACTGGATCTTCGAGCAGGTTTGGAAATACCCGATGGCCGCCAATTCCAATTCACTCGAAGTGTATGTAGGAAGCCTTCGCCGAAAACTCGAATGCAACAACGCCACCCGATTGATTCACACCGTCCGGGGTGTCGGTTACGTCGCCCGGGCAATTCCGACCCGCGTCTCGGGTCGCTGAACGAAGGACGAGGAACCGCCATGAAACGACGACCGGTCAAACTCAGCACAACCGTCGCAGTTGTCGCGGTGATGTCTGTGGGTGTGACTGCGTTCGCAGCGTCGGTGTTCGGGTACTCCCTTGCCCAACGGAGCGTCAACGAAGAAGTGACCAACTCCCTTCGACGTGATGCGAAGCGTATGGCTCGTGCCTACGTCAACGGTGGCGGCGGAGATCGAGTGCCGGGTCGAGTCCTGGGTATTCCGGTCGCCGTCGTCGACGCCGACGGCAAGGTTCTCGGCGCATCGTTCGATCTCAGCGGCCCGGTCGATCCGAAGTGCTCCCAGGTAGCAAGCGGCGCGCTCGCCGAGCACAGCAGTTCTTTGATGGTTGACGCCAGCCAGAATCGATTCTTGTGTGTTGATCTGGCCCGGCAGATCGTCGGCATCGGTCCTGCGGTCCGCTCGAAGCGATCGCTGGCCGACGGCTTGGCCATCATGGTCGGACGTGACGTTGACGCTGTCGTGTCCCAACAACATGATTTGGCACTCGGATTCGCCGGTATCGGTCTTGGAACGACGGTACTGAGCCTTCTCATGGCCCTATTCGCGTCACGCGATGCCACACGACCGCTTCGTCGCCTGGTCGACACGACCACGGCGATCAGCACGGACCTCGATCTGTTGCGAACCGTTCCCGCTGAGGGCCCTCGGGAACTTCGCGAGTTGAGCGAATCGTTCAACCGAATGATATGTGCACTTAGCGATGCCAGGACCGCTCAGCAACGGCTGATCGACGATGCCGTGCACGAACTTCGCACACCCATTACAAGCCTCAAGACCAACGTTTCGTTGCTCCGCCGTATCGATGAATTTTCCGAAGAGGAACGCATCTCCGTGCTCGAACAGGTGCAGTCACAATTCCGCGAGCTCGGCGGGTTGATCGACGATGTGCACCTGCTCGCCGACCAGCGGGCCGCAACCTCCGGAGCGGCGACCCGACTCGACCTGGCCGACGTGGTGCGGAGCGCATTGGAACGGGCCGACTCCCGTCGGCTCGGCGTCACCTTGGAGGCTTCGTTGGAGCCCACCATCATCCACGGATCGTCCGACGAACTCGAGCGGGCCATCGTGAACGTCATCGACAATGCCATCAAGTGGAGCCCCAGCAACGGAACGGTACGTGTCTCGTTGACCGACGGCTTGCTGCAGATCAGCGACGACGGGCCCGGGATCGCACCGGGCGACCGCTCGCGGGTCTTCGAGCGGTTCTGGCGCGCCGATTCGGCTCGTTCGATGCCGGGCTCCGGTCTCGGGCTCGCAATCGTCGCTGACATCGTGCAACGTCACCGCGGAACGGTCTGCGTCGAAGACACCGCCGGGCCGGGAACGACCGTCTCGATCAGCATTCCGCCTTCCCAGGTCCGCTCACGTCAGCGGGCAAGCGTTCTTTAGCAAGCTTTCAGACTTCGCCATCGGAAACGATGAACTGACCACATGCCGTTCACAGCGACCCGTTCAAATGAATGCGCTCAAACAAATCAAGGCGCTCAAACCAATTGAGCCCAAGGTACAAAGAAGGAACCATCATGATTCGTAGAACATTCGCCACCGTAGCTATCAGCCTGTTGGCGGTCGGGGGAATCGTCGGACCGGCCGGCGCCCAGACCACAGCCACCACAGCCAAACACCCGTTGAAGTGCGTCGGCGCCGTCGAACAGAAGGCCGCTCTGGGCTACCGGGTCCAGGCCCTCAACTCGCACATCGCCGCGCTTAACGCACGCAAGGCAGCAGCCCAGAGCGCCGGACGCGCCGATCTCGTGGCCCGCATCGATGCGCGACTGGCCGAAGCCCAAGCCCGGCTCGCGAAGGTGACGGCGCACCAGACTGCGCTCAACACGCGCTGCCCGTAATCCCGTTTGAACGCGAGCCGGGGCCCTCGGTTCACCGAGTGACCTCGGCTCGCACCTCGCACCTCGCACCTCGCACCTAAAGCGCCAACCCGATCGCACCGATGAACACGCGGTGAAGGCCCGCTCCCGTTCACTGAAGTTCAATTCAGACAAATTCGATTTCTCCAGCAAACTCCCTCGGGAGTACAACGCCGGGAACTGCTTCTACGGGCGTGACGTCGCCGAGTTCATCGCCAAGGGTCTCAGCGATCTCGGGTGGCCGAGCACGTTCTTCGACGAAGACTGGGGTTGGCTGGTTACGTCACGCAACGGGTCGGAGCTGCCGATCGAGATTGCGGTCTACGAGTTGAGCGACCGTGGCGGGAACCCGCAAACCGGCGAAACGGCGTGGGGCCTGTGGCTGCGGGCCTACGGCGTGCGACGGCCCTTTGCTTCGTTCCGACCCCGCGTGGAAATCGACGTACCACCCTCGCTGGAAGCCGTGATTCGGGAATTGTTTGCGACGGAGGCAATCACGCTCGAAGACTGGGACGACGGCGCCACCTCGAAATAGCGATTTCGTTGTTCAACGAACCGCATAGTTTTTCGGCATGGCCTTTTCGGGTGAAGGACAACCTCGTTTGATCTTGATGTGTGGGCTTCCCGGATCAGGAAAGACCACCTTCGCCCGGCTCCTGGAGGCCGAGCTCCCCGCGGTGCGACTCTGCCCTGACGAGTGGCTGGCGACGTTGGAAGTCGATCTGTGGGACGAGCGATTTCGAGATCGGTTGGAGCGACAGTTCTGGCGCCTGGCCCAGGAACTGTTGCGGCACAACACGAGCGTGATCCTGGAGTCCGGCTTCTGGTTGCGAAGCGACCGAGACGAGAAACGACTCGTCGGCCAGGACCTCGGGGCTTCCGTGGAGATCGTGGTACTCGACGTTGCTTTCGATGAGTTGGTGACGCGCCTGGCAAGACGCAACGCTGCTCTCGAGCCGGGCTTCGTGTCGATCAACCGAGAGCAACTTGCCGATATGGTCCCGTTCTTCGAGCGACCGGGGCCTGACGAGTTGGCCCTCTTCGATCGAGTCACGGTCAACCCGGGTGCATGACCGCTGACCTGGGCCGAACGAGACCTCGACTGCGCCTCACGGTGCCCAAGTGGGGCAACGACGACACACTCACGCGCTACTACTCGCCCGGGCGAGCTAGCTGCTTGCGGCGGCGAGGGCGCTGACCCGAACGGGGATTCCCGTCATGTGGGCCTGGCTCGACAGTGGCTCGTAACTTCCCGGCCCGATCGGTAGCAACGCGTTGGGGTTCGATCCGGGCGCACTCGCCGCTACCCGCATCCGGGGACTGGCGGCGTGGCCCCAACCATGGACCATCGACACGACGCCGGGCATGAGATCCGGGTCGATCTCGAGCACTGCGTCTACGTCGCCGTGCTCGCTCACCACGTGGACCGCAGCTCCGTCGTCGAGGCCGAGTTTGGCGGCATCATCGGGGTGCATGGCGAGCGGGTTCGTTGTGCGACCGTTGCGCTTCATCCGCTCGATGTTCGCGAACCAGGAATTGTGCATCCAGGCGTCACGCTTGTGAATGAGCAGAAGCTGTCCGTTCGCCGCCGAGGCGAGAGCGTCGGCAAAGAAGCGGTGACTGCGATCAAGCGCCTCGGCGAAGGACGGCGGGCAGCAGTCGATCAAACCGTCGACGGTATGAACCTGGGCCGCGAAGAACGTTCCCGGCTCCGGCGCGGCAAGCACTCGCGGGCTCGAATCGGCCTGAAGATCGGCGAGAGCCAGCCCGCTTCCGCGCTCAAGCATGTGACGCCACTTTGTCCACGGATCGGGTTGCTCACCTTCGGCCAGGCCATCGAACAGGGAGGGCTTCCCCATCGTCTGCAGGAGACGGTGGGCGATCCACCACTCCGGTTGGCGGTCACCCTTGGGAGCGACGACGGCAGGCGTGTACTGCGCGAACGGTTTCGCACTGGTGCCGATGTTCACGATGTTGAGGTCGTCGCGCTCGTACATGTCGGTCGATGGCAACACGACGTGGGCGTACTCGCTGGTTGCGCTCGGGTAGATGTCGATCACGACCAGAAGCTCGAGCTGTTCGAATGCCTTGCGGAGTTGCTGCTCACCGGCGATCGACAGCAGCGGGTTGCCGGCGACCACGATCATGGCCCGCACGGGCTTGTCACTGTCGAGGATCGTCTGCGACATCAGGGTCCCGGGCAGCGAGCCGCGGCGGAGCCGACCGAACTCGGTGTCGACGTAACCCTGCTCGGTCACCCCGGCTCCGGATCGGGCGTTCGGGTAGAAGCCGTCGCTCTTGAGGTTTCCGCCGACGACGTCGAGGCGACCGGTCACGAACGACAGCATGTGGACGAGCCAGTACGCGAGCGTGCCCTGGCGCCCCATGTTGATCCCGGTGGAGGCGTGCACCGAAGCTCGTGGGGTCGACACCCAGGCGGCCGCGAGTTCGCGGATGACTGCAGCGCTTACCCCTGTAACTTCAGATACCTGATCCGTAGAAAACTGCGAAATGTAAGCGCGCAGATTTTCGACATGCACACCATGTTCCGCGATCACTCCTTCATCGAAACCACCAAGAAGGTCGATCTCCCGGAGCAGCGCGGCGAGGAAGTAGACGTCAGTGTCCGGTCGGATCAGCACGGTGTCGCCGACGCCCTTCTCCGGAGTCTCGATACGACGCGGGTTGATGAAGACCATGCGTGCCCCGCGGCCAGCGGCCCGGCGCATCTCACCGAGCACGTTGGGGATCGAATAGAAGCTCGCCTGTGAGACCCGGGGGTTCTCGCCGATGATAAGGCAGAGGTCGGTGTTGTCGAGGTCGGGAATCGGATGCACCGTGCTGGACCCGAAGACCGCTTCGCTCGCGACGAACTTGTTCGCGCAGTCCTGGGTGCCCGACGAGAACGTTCGCCGGATACCAAGCGTACGTAGCATCGTCGTGGTGTGCAGCGAACCGAGCGCGTTGAAGGCTGTCGGGTTGCCGACGTAGGCCGCCACGGAATCGATCCCGTGAGCGTCGATCACCGCTTGAAGTCGAGTGGCAACCTGACCGAGTGCCTCATCCCAGGATGCGTTCTTCCACTGCCCGTCAGCGGAGCGGATCATCGGCGAGTTCAGGCGGTCAGGGTCGTTGTGCAGGTCGACCGCCGCGAGCCCCTTGTGACACGCGAATCCTTTCGTGATCGCGTGTTCCCGGTCGGGCTGCAACTTTATGAGCTCCCCACCGTCGACGGTTGCGACCAGCCCGCAACTCGGTTCACAGATACGGCAAAACGTTCGAACGGTCTCCATTCCGTTGACCATAGCCCGACCTGCATTTTTCCACCCGATCGAGAAGCCGTGTGGCCTGCGTGGCCTGAACCTAGATCCGGGTCAGCCTGCAGGATCCGGGGAACGCAGGCTCCGTTTCAGCGGCCCTTCCACTGGGGAGCCCGTTTCTCGGCGAAGGCACGGGCACCCTCCTGGGCGTCGTCCGAGGCCAGGACCGATTCGACCAACGGACCCTGCCGCTCCCAGGATTCGTCGATGGTCCACGATGCCGACTCCAGAATGAGCCGCTTCGACATCCGAACGCCGAGCGGACCGTTGGCCAGTATCTTTCGAGCCAGTTCCATGGCGCCGGTCAACGCCTCGCCCGGCACGGTCAGCCGATTTACCAAACCCCAGGAGTGGGCCTCGGTCGCCGGAAAATGAGCACCGGTCAGCGCGTATTCCATCGCGATGTTCTCTGGGATCTTGCGGGGAAGGCGAACCAGGCCACCGGAGCCGGCCACGAGACCACGCGTCACTTCTGGGATGCCGAACATCGCATTCTCCGCCGCGACCACGAGATCGCACGCGAGCACCATTTCGCACCCTCCGGCCAAGGCATATCCCTCGACCGCGGCGATGATCGGCTTGGTCGAGCGTCGCTCAGTGAGGCCGGCGAAACCGAACCCGTCGATCTCCGGACGCTCCCCCGCCACGAACGCCTTCAGGTCCATGCCGGAGCAGAACGACCCGCCGGCGCCGGTAACGATGCCAACCGACAACGTTGGGTCGGCATCGAGTTCGTCGAGCGCCGCGCACACGCGAGTCGCCACATCACGATTCACCGCATTGCGGGCCTGGGGACGATTGAGCGTGACGACCAGAATCCCGTCGTGTCGCCCCACCAGCACCGGATCATCTGAGCCTTCAACCATGGCCAAAACGTAGCCGTCGGCCAGGATTCAGGCAGGTTCGGGAGCCGCTGTCGCTCAGGAGCGGCGAAAGTTGGCGGTTCGACGCTCGGCCACCGCTCGGGTACCTTCCGCGAAATCCGCTGTTGTTCGGAGCCGACCCTGCTCAATTGCCTCGTGTTGGGTCGCCCGTTCAACCTCATCAGCCAGACCGGCTCGAAGCGTTGCCCGGATGGACTCGACCGCCAAAGGGGCCGACAGTGCGATCTCCGTGGCGAAGGAACGAGCGGTCGGACGAAGCTCGTCGTCGGCCACCAACACATCGGCCAAGCCGATCGCTACGGCCTGATCACCCGTGATTCGTTCGCCGGTGTAGAGCATTCGCGCCGCGTGCTGCGGGCCAACGAGTCGAGGGAGGGTCACGGATAGCCCGAAACCCTGGTGGAACCCGAGGCGGGAAAAGTTGGCACTGAAGCGGGCCGAAGGGCAGGCGATGCGGAAATCCGCGGCGAGTGCCAGCCCAAGACCCCCACCGACAGCAGCGCCCTGAATAGCGGCGACCACCGGTTTGTTCGTACGAAACAGTCGAACGGCCGCGCCGTAGAGCTGCTCAGCGCTCGACCGGTCGGGCGAGGAGAAGTCGGCACCGGCACAGAAGTGCTTCCCTTCGGCGCACAGAATGATGGCCCGGCACCGGTCATCGTCATCGAGTCCCTCAAGGGTTGACGCGAGCTGATCGATCATGCCGAACGAGAAGAAGTTGTTCGGCCCGCGGGTCAGTTCGATTGTTGCGATGTGATCATCGCCAGGAGCAGTTACTTGCAGCCAGGATTCGGTCATCGTCGTCACGCTTTCTCGTCGCAGGTGGAGCGAAGGTTCTCCAGGGCCAGGGAGTGCGGCCCACTGTAGATCGACGGCCGCGTTCTCCCTATTCCCGGTCGACCCCGGCCGCGCTCGCAACCCACTTCCACAACTCGGTACGACGCGTTGGAGTGTCGGACGCACGGGTGGAGGGAAGTTTGTGGATTGATCGGGGTCGGCGATCCAGCCAGAAGCGCCCAGTCGATTCGATCGGTGTCTCATCGTCGGCCGCCAACCAGATGAGGGTGTCAGCCCCTTGCAGAGGCGAGCGAAGAAGTGGGCCAACGATCTTTCGAAACGTCGGGAGCGACTCTTCCACCCCCGGTGTATCGGCCCATCCGGGATGCAATGCCTGGTACACGACCTCATCGGCCGGAACTCGCTCGGCCCACATCTCGTTGAGCGTGACCTGCGCCCGCTTGGCGCGGGCATACTGCTCAGCGCCCTTGTAGGTGCCCGGACTCATCTCCAGGTCGTCGACGCGCAGCTTGCTCGCGTACATCCCACCCGATGACATCGTAAGCACGCGTCCCGGCAGCATGATCTCGGGGGTATGTGCGCGCAGCAGCGGGAGAAGTAGTTCGGTCAGAAGAAACGGACCGACAACCTGACTCGCCACCGTCTGCTCGATCCCCTCGGCGCTCACGACCCGACTCGCACTGAGTGCCCCGGCATTGTGAATGAGCACGTCGAGGCGCCCGAGCCTGTCGTGCACCACAGCAGCCGCGGCTCGAACCTGAGCCAGGTTTCCCATGTCAGCGATCACGGTATGGATCCGTTCGGGTTTCGTAAGCGCGCTGATCTTTGCTGCCACGGACTCGGTCTTCGCCTCGTTTCGACCGAGCAACAGCAGCGTTGCCCCCATCAGCGCCAACTGCTCACATGTCACCAGACCCAGCCCTGACGTTGCTCCGGTTACGAGAACGGTGCGGCCCGTGAGGTCGTAGGAGTCGAGTTTCCGCCAGTGGTCGGATCGAGACCTCACGTCGTATCCGATCCTGGTGAAGCTGGAACCGATCGGGCCTTCCAGGGCGCCATCGAGCAGATCGCTGAAGTTCATCGTTCGACAGTACGCGCCGCAACCGTGTTACTGGGAGCCCGAATCCGTTCCGACGTCCCCACGGCCCGCGCCCGGCCCGATACGCTCGCATCATGCGCTTCAAATCGATGATCACTGCTGTCGACGCCCATGCCTGCGGAGAACCCGGACGCGTGATCACCGGCGGGGTGCCCCACGTACCGGGCAACACGATGTTCGAGAAGATGCAATGGCTCCATACGAACTACGACTGGTTGCGCAAGCTCATGCTGCAGGAACCCCGCGGCTATCCGGCCATGTGCTGCAACGTGATCCTTCCTCCCACCCATCCCGAGGCCGACGCGGGCTACGTGATCATGGAGCACACCGAGTACCCGGCCATGTCGGGGTCCAACACGATCTGTGTGGCAACCGTGCTGCTCGAAACCGGGATCATTCCGATGGTCGAACCCGTCACCGAAATGACGTTGGAAGCACCGGCCGGCCTCATTCGGGTACGGGCGGAGTGCTCGAACGGCAAAGTCACCCAGGTCACGTTCCAGAACGTCCCGGCATACGCGGCATATCTCGACGCCGTGATCGACGTACCACAACTCGGCAAGGTCACCGTAGATGTCGGCTGGGGCGGCATGTTCTACGCCATCGCCGACGCTGCGCAGATCGGCATCGACCTCACCGCCGAAAACGCGGCCGAAGTCGTACGGGTCAGCGCCATGATCCGTCAGGCGGCGATCGAGCAACTACCCGTCGTGCATCCGGTCAACCCGGAGATTCACGACATCACGATCTCGCAACTGTCCGGTCCCCCGGTTCATCCGACCGCTCACCGCCGAAACGCGGTGACCATGGCGTCTGGATTTCTCGATTGGGACCGCCCTTCGACGTGGAAGGGTGCGATCGACCGCTCGCCATGCGGCACCGGCACCTGCGCCAAGATGGCCGTTCTTCATGCCAAGGGTCAGCTCGGCCTGAACGAGGACTTCATCCACGAGAGCCTCATCGGCACACTCTTCACCGGCCGCCTGATTGAAGAGACCATGCTCGGTTCGCAGAAGGCCGTCGTACCAACCATCGGCGGCCAGGGCTGGATCACGAGCATTTCGCAGTACGTGCTCGACCCGACCGACCCGTTCCCCCAGGGTTTCGTGGTCGGCGACATCTGGGCCAGCTGACCGGATCGTTCCGGTTCGTGTCGCGATCCGCTCTGTTCGGGCGACCGTGAGATCAACACAATCGTTGCTATGAACGCAACCGCCACACCTGCACACGTCTCTGACCGCGTCGTCCTTGTAATCGACGTACAGGAGTCATTTCGTCAACGCCCACTCTGGGCGGCCCGCTCCAACCCGGAGATCGAGAGGGACATCAACCGCGTGGTGGGCCATGCCCGCTCCGCCGGTGACCTCGTAATCTGGGTATTGCACGCCGAGCCGGGGACCGGCGGGCCGTTCGACCCCGAATCCAGCTTCGTTCGGCTGCTCGACGGACTTGATAAGCGCGCCGATGAGCTGACTCTCACGAAAACATCGCACAACTGCTTTACCACGACGAACCTTCAACAGATCCTCACACAGCGGGCGATTCGGGAAGTCGTGATCACTGGTATCCGAACCGAGCAGTGCTGTGAAACAACAGCGCGCTTAGCAAATGACCTCGGCTATGACGTGACATACCTGCTCGATGCCACGCTCACCTTTCCATCCCCCAGGGTCGGTGCGCCGACGGACCGAACCGTCGAGGAGATCGTCGCGGATCCCACCACGATGTCGTGCGAAGCCATGCTCGAGCGGACCCGTTACGCCCTCGACGGCCGCTTCGGCCACGTGACGACCGTCGACGAGTGGCTTCGTCAGGCGACCGCAACCGCAAAACGCTGAGAACACGAGCGCCGAGAACATGGCACGCTGGGCAACGTGAAACGGGTGGACTGCCGCGTTGTCTTTGTCCTCGTACCGGGGGTCCACCTGTTGGACCTGGCCGGGCCGGCGCAGGTGTTCTCCTACGGTGCTGACGTCGGCCACCCCTACGAGTTGTCATACGTCGGCGATCGGCCAACCGTGGTCAGCCACCAGGGTGTTGTGCTGCAATGCTCCACCGACGAACCTGTTCTCGACCCGCACGATCTCATCGTCATACCGGGCTGGCGGGCGGCGGCGCTGTCGGATTCTCCACGAATCAGCAAATCTTTGGCGGCATGGGTTGTTCGCCATCATGCGTCGGGGGGAATCGTAGCCAGCGTGTGTGCTGGAGCAGAGGCCCTCGGCCGCTCCGGTCTCCTCGACGGGCGCCGCTGCACAACCCATCACGACCTCCAGGACGAACTTGCCGAACGCTATCCCCGGGCCACCGTCGTGAAGGACGTCTTGTTCGTCGAAGACTCGCGGGTCCTGACGTCAGCAGGCATCGCGAGCGGAATCGACCTGGCTCTGCACATCATGGCCACTCGCCACGGACCGGCGGTCGCGGCCCGCCTCGCTCGTCTCATGGTCGTTTACGCCAGGCGAAATGGCGCTGCCGAACAACACAGCCGGATGCTCAGCCACCGACTTCATCTCATCGATGTTGTCCATCGGGCGCAAGACGTCATCGATGCCCGCTTCAACGAACGCCTCGCCCTCGCTGACCTCGCATCCATTTCGGGCGTAAGTGAACGCACGCTCACCCGGAGCTTCCGACAGGCGATCGGCATCAGCCCGTTGCAATATCAGCAAACCCTCCGCCTCGAGCGGGCTGAGCATCTGATTGCGGGTGGTTCGACGGTCGAGGCCGCCGCATCCGCGGTGGGGTTCTCCGACGCCCGCATGCTCCGCAGACTCCGTAGCAACGCGAGTGGGAGAAATCCTTAAGCACCGACCCCGACCACTTCAGGCTGTCGTCCACGGCGACGATGAACGACCGTGGCAGATTTCTCCAGCAGCGAACTTCCTGACGCGCTCAGTTACGAATCGCTAATTGCTGCGATTGAACAGGTCCACGTTCCGATAATCGTGACCGACGCGAGCGGCCACGTGGTCCTGGCCAACGAGGCCTGGCGGATGTACCACCCGGTTCCCGAATCCGACGTACCGATCACCGAATGGATGACGCAATTCCGCTTCTTCGATGCCGAGGGTGAGCAATCCATCAGCCACGAGGAAGCACCGGTCGGGCGGGTAATGCGCGGCGAACGGGTTCGCGACTACGAGTACTCCGTACTCAGCAAGGATGGCGAACTCCGTTTCCGTCGGGCGAACGGCCACCAACTTCATGACGCTTCCGGAAAGGTCGTCGGTGCGGTCTTCGCCCTTCATGACATCACGATGCAGCGTCGGGCCGACGCGGCGCTGAACAAACGAGCGCTGTACGACTCTCTGACCGGACTCGCGAACCGTGCACTGCTCATCGATCGACTCCAACAGACGCTCGCGCGAAATCAACGTGACGGTGGATCCGTCGCCGTGCTTCTGTGCGACTTGGACCGCTTCAAGTGGGTCAACGACGCGTTCGGACACTCGCTCGGAGATCGCCTTCTCGTCGAGATTTCGCAGCGCATCTCGTCAGTCGTCCGCGGTGGCGACACGGTGGCCCGCCTTGGCGGCGACGAGTTCGTGATCCTCACGGAAAGCCCGTCGGACAACCCGACCGACCGTGGGCTGCTGGAACTCTCCCAGCGCATCCGTGATGCCGTCGGTCACGAAATTCAGCTCGACGGGGCGTCGTTCTACCCGTCACTCAGCATCGGTATCGCAACGAGCACACGGGGTCGTGCGTCTACGGAGACCCTCCTCCGCGACGCCGACACCGCCATGTATCAGGCCAAGGAGGCGGGCGAGGGTTATGCGTCGTTCGACGAGGCCATGCGTAACCGGGCGCTCCGCCGAGTTGAAGTTCGACGCCTGATCGAAACTGCGATCGAGCGCGGTCGGCTCAGTCTCCACTATCAGCCGATTGTCGAAAGCAGAACCGGGCGTTTGGTCAGCGTCGAAGCGCTCGTGCGGATCATTCACGATGATTTCGTCGTTGGTCCGAGTGAGTTCATCCCGGTCGCCGAAGATGCCGGGATCGTGGAACCGATCGACCGTTGGGCGCTACAGGAAGCCACCCGACAACTTCTGCTGTGGCGGGCCAACGGATGCGATCCTTCGACGGCCATCGCGTGCAACGTTTCGGCTCGCTCACTGGCCACCGAGACCTGGACCCGCGCCGCGCTCCAAGCGGCCGAACTCGTCGGCGCGGCCCAACTCCGGATCGAACTGACCGAGACCGCAATGATTCACGCGACCGGCTCGGCGCTCCAGAACATCGGCCGACTCTGCGACGCTGGAATCGCCCTGGGTCTCGATGACTTCGGCACCGGCTACGCATCGCTGACCCACCTGCGCACCATGCCGGTGTCGTTCATAAAGGTCGACCGGTCGTTCGTTGCCGGTCTCGGGGTCGACGCCAACGATACCGCCATCGTGGACGCCACGATGCGTATGGCCGCGGCGCTGGGGCTCGATGTGGTCGCAGAAGGGGTCGAAGATTGTGTGCAGCGAGACATGCTCGAAACGTTCGGGTGCCACCGGCTACAGGGCTTTCTGTACGCGAAGCCACTTCCGGGCCACGAGATCAACGCCATTCTCCAGGCCCAGGCGCAAGGGTTGAATCCGCTTCACCGACCCACACCGTCCACGCTCGTCGGTTCAGTCAGCTCGTTTGTCTGACCACGCTATTCGCTAAGCTAAGCGCGCGAACGAACCGCGAAGTTTGCGTAAACATACGGGGTCTGAGTGGTCGATCGACCTATGCATGTGCCCCCGGTCCCTGCCGAAAGTCACCTGAAGAACTTTCATGCGGAGCTGGAGCAACAGGATATGGCGCAAGACCCCGAGGCATCTGACCTCACCCGTCAACCGAAGACGTCGTTGAAACGCCAACTCCGTTATCGCTTCGACAACGCTCTTTCGCGTGGCCCGAGCGTCGTGTTCGCCTGGCTCGGCCTGGTCACGTTCGGCATCGCCGTGATTTCGACCGCCGCGGTCATGGGCACGCACATGGCCGGCGTCAACGGGAAAGACTCACTGAGCCTCGGTGACGCGTTCTGGGAGTCGATCATGCGGGCGCTCGGGCGAGGCGGCGTGGGATCAGACAAGGGTTGGATCGCCAGGGGCTACGGCCTCGTCATGCTCACCCTCGGCCTGATGATCGGCGGCACGCTGATCGGTCTTATTTCAACGGCATTTCGCGAGCGAATCCTCTTGCTTCGAAAGGGCCGCAGCTTCGTCATAGAGGAAGACCACACAGTCATTCTGGGCTGGTCGTCGCGAGTCGCCAGCATCATAAGTGAGCTTATTATTGCCAATGAGAGCCGCAGCCGCACCGCGGTTGTCGTGCTCGCGGAAGCCGACAAGACCGCAATGGAGGACAGCCTGCGGGACCGCATCAGCGATTTCCGGACCACCCGGGTCGTATGTCGTAGCGGCAACATCTCGTCGCCGGATGACCTCAAGCTAGCGAACATCAACGCCGCTCGAAGCATCATCGTCGTTGGCAGCGATGACAACGCCGTGGTCAAGTCGCTGTTGGCCATTCATTCGACCGGAGCATCGGCGCCAGTCGTGGCCGAGGTCAACGGGGCCGAGACCGCCCGCACCGTCCGTGAACTGTTCGACGGCAACGTAGCCATCGTGAGCGCGGCGACCGTTGTCGGCGACCTGGCCGCGCAGGCGTGCCGCCAACGTGGGCTCAGCCAGGTCTTCCGCGAACTTCTCGACTTCGACGGTGACGAGCTTTACATCGCCCCGTTCCCCGAACTGACCGGCCGCACTTACGCTGACACGGTGTTGGCGTTCGAGAAGAGCACGCCAATCGGGCTGTTGGGAGGCGATGGCCGCGTCGTGCTCAACCCGGCTCCGTCCACGGTTCTCGCCCCGTCGGATCAGGTTATTGCGATCGCTGCGGATGACAGTGAATACGTCTACACGGGAGTGAAGCCTCCCGCTCGTCGGCTCGAGCCGAGGAAGACCGCGCCGAGCACCGCAGTGCGTCGGACGATCATCGCCGGGTGGAGTCATCTCGGCCCGCGTGTCATTGCTGAACTCGACAAGTTCGCCCGGTCCCGAACGCTCATCGAGGTGTTGTTGGACCCGACGCGAATCGACATCGACGCGGTGAAGGCCTCCGTCGCCGCACAGCACGTCAAGCTGAAGTTCACGCCATGTTCAAGTGCACCGGAGGAACTGGCTCGCTACGCGTCGCGCCATGTTTTCCACGATGTGATCGTCCTCGGTCAGCGCGAAGTCGGCTCCACCGAGTCGGCAGACGCGCAGACACTGCTCACGCTCCTGGCATTCAACCGACTGGTCAAGCGCAAGAATCTTCAGGACGTGCGCGTGGTCGCTGAACTCCTCGAAATCCGGCACACTCCGCTCGCCGAGGCGACCGGCGCCGACGATTTCGTGGTGAGCGACGAACTCGGCAGCCTCATGATTGCGCAGATATCTGAGCGTCATGAACTGGAGCAGGTATTCGAGCGACTCTTTGACCACGCCGGCGAGAACATCGAACTCGCGCCGGCAGCGCGTTACGGCGCTACCGAGGCGTCATGCTTCGCCGACATCGTCGCGGTGGCCTCGGCCATCGGTCATACGGCGATCGGCTACCGGTCAGCCGAGGATCGCCAGGTCCGCCTCAACCCGGCCAAGAGCGCGCCTCTCACGTTGACGGCAGCTGATGAGGTGGTGGTGCTTCGTTCCGCGCCACGACCAACCATGGTCCGACAGAATCTCGATCGGGCGCAGAGCCGCACGCATCTCGACGACGAACTGGCTGCAGAGATCGCGCAATTCCCGCAGGTGAGTTCGCCGATCGCCGCGCAATCATAAGTCCGCATACAGTTTGGGTGTCGAACTGGAGGGCTTCGCTGCGAGCGTGTCTCAGCGCCAGGGACGTATGTCGATGCCGATCATGTCGGCTCGGCGGGCAGCTTCGAGCCCGAGGTCGGTGTCTTCGAAGACAACACAACGTTTGGGTTCTACATCCAGTCGGCGGGCGGCCTCGAGGTAAACATCAGGTTCCGGCTTGTGCCGTTCGGTGTCATCGGCTCCAACGACCGTAACGAACAGGTCGAGCACGCCGATCTGGTGAAGCGTCTTCTCCACGACCCATCGCTCCCCTCCACTTCCCACGGCCAGCGGAAGGGTGCCGTGGTATCGGTACGCCACCTCCGTCACGACTTCGATCGGTTGCACGTGGGTCAACGACTCGAGGTACAGCGCCTCCTTGCGGTGGTTCAGCGCATCGACATCGATCCCGAGAACCTGCTGCTCCTCGGCAAGGATCCGGATGATCTTCTCCGTCGACATTCCCCCGAATGCGTAGAACTGGTCTTCCGGGAATTCGAGACCGACTTCACGGAGCGCCGCCACCCAGGCCACGTAATGGATCGGCATCGTGTCAGCGAGGGTTCCATCGCAGTCGAAGATGAGCGCCACCGTCTGCGGCGGCGGGGTCCACAGCGAGGACGAATTGGCGGGCGCAGAAGTTGGCGGCTCGGACACGACTCGCCAATCTAACGACCTGACCGGCACCGCAGATCGACAGGCCGAATCGACAGTCCGAATCGCAGGCCGAATCGACAGCCCGAATCATTCCAAGAAATTCCGACTAAACGCTCATCCAGATCTGCTGGTCATTCCGGATACGACCCAACGGCCAACGGGCCGCCATACCTACCTCTGGGAGACCCCGCATGCGCAAGACCCTGTTTGTTGCCCTGTCGTCGGCCGTACTGAGCCTCTTCGCCTTCTCCGGCGCTCAGGCCCAATCCGATCCGGGCACGATCATCGACGTGGCCTCGGCCAACCCTGATTTCTCCACCCTCGTCACCGCCGTGAAAGCCGCCGAACTGGTCGAGACGCTGTCCGGCCCCGGTCCCTTCACCGTGTTCGCCCCGACCAACGCGGCGTTCGAGAAACTGCCGGCAGGCACGCTCGACACGCTCCTGGCCGATCCCAAGGGAGCGCTCACCGACGTGTTGAAGCTTCACGTCATCGCCGGATCGGTCGATGCCGCAGCGGCAACCGCTGCCGCCGGCACCGAAGTTGAGACGCTCGGCGGCAAGGTCGCGGTGGCCAAGGACGGCGACAAGCTGACCATCGGTGGAGCGACGATCGTGACGACCGACATCAAAGCCTCGAATGGCATCATCCATGTCATCGATGCCGTAATCACCGCCCCGGCCGCTGCAGAGGCCGCCACCACAGAAACCACCGCTGCGGCCGCTGAGGAAACGGCCGACGAAACGGTCGCCCCGACGCCGACCGAGGTTGCTACCGGCGACGACGGCCTGGCCGCGTCCTCGAGCAGCAATACCGGCCTTCTGCTTGGTCTCGGAGCCGTCGCACTATTCGGCATCGTCGCCTCGTCGACCGTGCTGACCCGGGCCAAGGCCCGCCGGAACGACTGATTTCCGGTTGTAGTACACCGGTGGTGGCGTGATCCGATTCACGCCACCACCACTACCGGTTCCCCTCTCCGCCCGTGAAGTCACCGCCCGTGAAGTCAACGTCTGCCAAAGTCGCCCTGGTCCTGTCCGTCGCGCTCCTCATCGGCGTGATCGTTGCCCGGGTAACCGGTGTGACCGAGACAAAGCGATCAGACCTACGGGGCGCAGAAGTTCGGACCGGTCGAACCAAGTCCCCGATAGGGACTCCGAAGTCCCCGGCGGGAGAGGTTCCAACGTCGGTGGAGCGAAGCGCTTCCCCCCAGCGCGCGCTTCCCGACGCTGGAGCGTCCGCCCCTAAGGCAACCCTTGCGCAGTCGACGACGGTTCCGGCGCCTGAACCCGGGGTTCCGACTCGCATAACAATCCCCGCACTGGGGCTCAATGCAGATGTCGTTCCGGTCGGCATCGAAGACGACGGCGCTATGGAAATTCCCGGAGCGATCGAAGCCGGTTGGTACCGCTTCGGTCCGAAACCCGGCGCATCAGTCGGCTCAGCCGTCATCGCCGGCCATGTCGACCACCGCAAGACTCCGGGGGTGTTCATCGAACTCCGACGCCTCGATATCGGCGCCGAGGTGTCGGTCACCGACGCCACCGGCAAGCTCCACCGCTACGTCGTCATCGAGCGCTACCAGGTGAACAAACACGAACTCCCGGTGAAAGAGTTGTTCCGCCGAACGGGCGAGCCGGTCCTCACCCTCATCACCTGCGGCGGCGAGTTCGATCGCAAAGCACGCAGTTACGACGACAACATCGTCATCACCGCCGTCCCCCTCACGTCGTAGCGGTCAGAGTTCACGCCGGTTTGAAGAGTACCTGTGACTAGCTCACACCTACTCTTCAAACGACGATGGCAAACCTCGGCGATCGACCGTAGAGTCACGGGGTGATCTTCGCTCCGATAACAACGACGCGGCTGTTACTCCGACCGATCACCACCGACGACGCTGAGGATCTCGTACTCCGGCGATCAGACCCCACAACGGCGGAGTACCAGGGCTGGGAGATGCCGTACACAATGGAGAAGGCCCAGGCTCTGGTCGACGGTTGCCTCGCAATCGGTGGGCCGACGCCTGGTGCCTGGTATCAGGTGATCGTCGTCGAGCAGGAGTCCGGGCGCATCGCAGGTGACCTCGCAGTCCATCTGAGTGAAGACGTGAAGACCGCCGAGATCGGATACACCTTTCACGCGTGGGCGAGGGGAAAGGGATACGCCACGGAAGCAGCGTCAGCCCTTTGCGAGTATCTCGTACGGAACGTCGGCGTCCACCGCCTGGAGGCCACCACGCATCCGGAAAACACCGCCTCGATTCGGGTGCTGCAACGGCTCGGGTTTCAGGCCGAAGGCATTCGCCGAGAGTCGTACTGGGTCGGCGACGTCGTCAGCGACGACGCTCTATTCGGCCTGCTCGCCCGCGACTGGAAGCCGCTCGGGTGACCCGTGGGAC
Organism: uncultured Acidimicrobiales bacterium; assembly: GCA_963763135.1. Lineage (GTDB taxonomy): Bacteria > Actinomycetota > Acidimicrobiia > Acidimicrobiales > JANYDT01 > JANMZO01. Next base: position 56,176 of record CAVXNJ010000001.1, read on the forward strand.
GCAACTCACGAAACGTGGGGTTCGGCCTGCTCGCCCGCGACTGGAAGCCGCTCGGGTGACCCGTGGGACGCAACTCAAGATACGTGGGATTCGGCCTGCTCGCCCGCTACTGGAAGCCGATCGGGTAGCCCGAACAGCGGGAACAGGGTCTTGGTATCGAGGAAGAAGCAGAACTCCACGATCCGATCGTCGACGATGTGGAGGACCTGAAGTGCCCACGGCTCGTGCCCGTCGCCGGCCGGGTTTGGCTTGTACTGGGCGAACGCAGGGAATCCGTTTGCGACGGTAGGTATGAGGATCGACCCTTTGCAGCCGATTCCGGGACCCTGCCAAAACGAAAAGATCTCCTCGCGTCCGGCGAACCACTGCTCAAACGGCGGCATCGATTGGGTCGCGTCTTCGTGGAGCAGTTTGGTCAGCTCCGTCATGTCGTAGCGCTGAAACGCTTCGACATATCGGCTCAACAACTCGCGCTGTGACGAGTCGGACGGCTCGAGGGTTTGCGCGCCGTTGTCGTTCACCTGACCCATCGTGGCCCGGGCGCGCTGCAATGCGCTGTTGACTGACGCCACCGACGTATCGAGCAACTCAGCGACCTCGTCGGCCTTCCAACCGAGCACGTCACGCAACACGAGCACTGCTCGTTGCCGGGGCGGAAGGAACTGCAGGGCCGCAACGAACGCCAGGCGAATGGAGGCCCGCTCGACGGCGGTCTCGGCCGGGTCCGAACCAAGCGAGCGAGTCAGCACCCGCTGATCAGGGACGGGCTCCAACCAGCGTTGCTCGTAGACCGGTGGACGCAGCGGCGTCGACGCCAACGACGGACCTTCCAGATCCATCGGCACGGCGCGCCGCTTGCGACCGCGAAGCAGGTCCATGCAGACGTTCGTCGCGATCCGGAAAACCCACGACCGTAACAGCGCCACATCGGCCAATCCGCCGATGCCGTTCCACGCCTTGACGAGCGTGTCTTGCACCGCGTCTTCCGCCTCAACTGACGAACCGAGCAACCGGTAGCAGTAACCGGTCAGAGACACCCGATACAGCTCCAGTGATTCACCGATAGCGGCGGCATCGGTTGCGGCGGTCGTCATCGTCGTTTCGAATCCTTCGTAAACCGGGTAGAAACCACAGCCTACGCAAGCTCGGCTCCGCCGAAACACGGTCGCCAGAATAAATTTCCGCGTGAACGATTAGTTTTCGGTTCGAGCTTCGTCGTAGTGGTAACGGACTACGCGACGTCTGTCGCCAACCACACAGATCAAAGGGAGCAACCAATGCCATATCGAGAATCCGCACCCAACGGTGCACCCTGTTGGATCGAACTGTTCTCCTCCGACAAGTCCAAGGCCGAGGCGTTCTACGGTGAGATCTTCGGCTGGAAAGCGGAGCACCTCGGCGAAGACTTCGGTCACTACTCGAACTTCTCAATAGGCGATAACAAGATCGCCGGCTGCATGAACAACGACGGGTCGACCGGAGCACCCGACGCCTGGTTCATCTACCTGGCGACCGACGACATCAACGCCGCTGCCGAGGCTGTCTCCCCGAGCGGTGGACAGGTCGTCGTGCCACCGATGCCTGTTATGGACCTCGGTTCCATGTCGGTGATAGCGGATCCGAGCGGGGCGGGCATCGGCGCATGGCAGCCGGGCACACACAAGGGATTCACCCTCATGGGTGAGCCGGGCACCCCGAACTGGTTCGAACTCCACACCCGTTCCTACGATTCCGCCCTCGAGTTCTATCGCACCGTCTTCAAATGGGACACGCAGACCATGAGCGACGAACCAACCTTTCGCTACACGGTACAGATGGCCAACGGCGAACAGGTCGCCGGAGTCATGGACGCGAGCGTGTTTCCCGACAACGCACCGCTCGGCTGGAGCATCTACTTCGGGGTCGAAGACGTCGACGCAACGTTGGCGAAAATCGTGCAGCTCGGTGGCGCAATCGTGCTGCCGGCCGAGGACACCCCGTATGGCCGTCTCGCGCAGGCCGCGGACCCGACCGGAGCGCTGTTCAAGGTTATGTCGGGCGGTCAGCAATGACTTTGACCTCCGGTCCGACGCTGTTGGTGGGTACGCGCAAGGGCCTATTCCCCATTTCCGGAAACGCTTCCCGCGATTCCTGGATGGTGGGCGAGCCCATGTTTTTCGGACAGATCATCCAGCACGCGTTGATCGATCCACGCGACCGGCGACACCTCGTTGCTGCAACGAGCACCGGCCATCTCGGCCCCACGGTGTTTCATTCCGACGACCTGGGCGCAACCTGGACCGAGGCAACCAAGCCACCGGCGTTTCGCACCGGTGAACCCTTGGCGCGCAGCCTCCGTGCGGCATTCTGGCTGACGCCCGGCCACGCCAGCGAGCCAGGGGTCTGGTATCTGGGCGGGTCACCGCAGGGTTTGTTCCGATCCGACGACGGCGGCGCAACGTGGACCACCGTCGACGGGTGGAATGATCACCCAATGTGGGCCACCTGGGCGGAATGGCCTGAGGAGCAAACACCCGACGGGTCGATGCTTCACTCGATCAACATTGACCCGCGTGACCCCAACCACCTGTACCTCGGTCTGTCGAGCGGCGGTGTGTTCGAATCGACCAGCGGCGGTGCGGACTGGGCACCGCTGAACGCCGGCAGCGAAGCGAACTTCTTTCCTGATCCCGACCAGGATTTTGGCCAGGATCCGCACTGTGTTCGGATCCACCCGATGCATCCGGATCGGATCTACCAGCAGAACCACTGCGGCATCTACCGGATGGACCGGGCTGATGGGAGATGGGTTCGTATCGGCAACAACATGCCGAAAGAGATCGGCGACATCGGCTTTCCCGTTGAACTCCACCCGCGTGATCCCGACACGGCCTGGGTGTTTCCGATGGATGGAACCGATGTGTGGCCCCGCACGAGTCCCGATGGCCGTCCGGCCGCGTACGTGACGCGTGACGCCGGCGAATCCTGGACGCGTTGCGACGCCGGTCTGCCCGAGCGGGCGTGGTTCACGGTCAAGCGCCAGGCCATGACCGTTGATGCGGCTTCTCCCGTCGGCGTGTACTTCGGTACGACGAGCGGCGAAGTTTGGGGAAGCGCCGACGAAGGAGCGTCGTGGACGTGCATCGCATCGCACCTGCCCGAGATCTACTCGGTCGAGTTCGGCGATCCGGTGCCCTCGTGAAGCGCGCTCGATCGCAATGATCGTCCGGATCCCGACCCCGCTGCGCTCGTACACGGCGCAGGCCGGGCGTGTCGAGGCCACGGGAACGACGGTCGATGAGGTCCTTCACGACCTCGACCGTCAGTTCCCGGGGCTACGGTTCCGGGTCGTCGATGAGCAGAACACACTGCGCAAGCACATGAAGATCTTCATCAACGACGAGTCGATCCGCGACCTGACTGCATCGGTGGCGGTTACCGATGAGGTGACTCTCATGCAGGCTCTCTCGGGAGGCTGAGCTGCGCTGGCGAGCGACTGCACGCGCATTCATGAACGGACCCTAATTCAACGTGAGAACTCGGCAAGAGTTCCCAATGAATGCGCACCTGGGCCGACGGCGGCCGATCGGATTGGTGTAACCGGAGTTCCCGGAAACAGGAAGGGACATCATGAGCACAATCGCCGCCGTCAGCGGAGCTCATCGGCACGGACCGGCAGGCGGCATGTCACCCGCCCAGATGGACAAAGTCATGGCTCCAGTCGCCGACAAACTCGGTATGTCGGGTGAGGAGCTCAAAGCCCAGCTGAAGTCAGGCAAGACACTCAACGACATTGCGACGTCGAAAGGGGTGTCGCACGAGGACCTGGTCGCCGCCGTCAAAAAGGGGCTCGACGACAACAAGGCGGCAGGAGCGAAAGGCGACACCGCCAAAATGGCTGACGCCATTGCTTCGGGCAGGGGCCCACGCGGCCCGCACCGGGCCAAGCCGTCCGGTGGGAGCGATCCTGACGGCGACGGCGACGACGACGGTGGAAAAGCCGAAGCCGCCGGCCGCGCCAAAGCGACTGCTGAAAGCAAGACCCTCGAAGCCCTCGCTGCGCTGCTCAAGCTGTCGAAGGACGAGCTGGCCTCCAAGTTGACCAACGGCGCGCAGGTCAGCCAGTTGGCAAAAGATCAGGGCGTCTCGTCTGACAAGGTCGCTGACCTTCTCGTCAAAGGCCTCAACGTCGACACCTACGCCTGATCGGTTGCTCGCGCTCCGGAGTCCTCGACGTAATATGCGCGCGTAGTAGTTGACGTCTGATTCGGCTACGGCTCGGGGATCAGGTTGCCGGGATTCATGATCCCGAGCGGGTCGATTGCGTGTTTCAACGATCGCAACAGATCAACCCCGACCGGGCCAAGGTCATTCGCCAGGAACGGTTTGCGCATGCGACCGGCACCGTGATGGTGGGCCACTCCCCCGCCGTTGCGAGAAGTCGCCTCCATGACCTGACGCCAGCATTCGAAGTACGTGGGCTCAAGTTCGGCAGAGTCTCGCATCGCGGCGAACGTGAAGTACAGGTTGATCCCGGACCGGTACACGTGGGAACTGTGTGCCGATGCGGTTACGACCCCCGGGACGGACTGAAGTCCGGCGATGGCATCGCGGTACACGGCGTCGATCTGCGACCACGAGGCCGAAACCTCGACGGTGTCGACCACGATCCCCTTTTCGAAGAACTCGTTCCAGTGCGGCACGTGATTGCGTTTAGAGATCCACTCTTCCGAAGCCATGGGGTTTGCGGGGGTAAGACCGGCTTCGAGAACGATGCGCGTGACATCGGTGACTTCAGCATCGACACGACTTGTCGGTCCTTCGTGCACCATGATCAGCAGCCCCTTTCCCTTCTCGGCGTATTCGGCGAAGTTTCGCTTCGCCTCGGCCGCGTCGTAGAGCCGCATCACCGGTGGACGCCAGTCGGCGCGCATGATGAGCCGCTGGGCTTCGATACCCGTCGCCATGTCAGGCGACTGAAACGCCGTGAACTTACGGAACTGCGGTGCCGGGCGAAGTGAGAACGTCACTGCCGTGACGATGCCCATCGTGCCTTCCGCGCCCATCAGCACGTGACGCAGGTCGGGCCCGGCCGAGGCTCGCGGTGCTTTCCCGAGCGTCACGACCTCACCCGTCGGCAAGACCGCTTCAATTGAATACACGACGTCTTCGATATTGCCGTAGGCCGTCGAGAATTGGCCGGAGGCACGCGTGGACACCCAACCACCTACGCTGCTCACCGCGATTGACTGCGGCCAGTGGCCGATCGTGAGCCCGAGTGCGGCGACCTCGGACTCCGCGTCGGCGCCGTTCTTTCCGGCATCGAATGTCGCGAGCAGATCGGTGTCGTTGATCTCGCGGGTTGCGTTCATCTCGCTCATGTCGACGAGGATCACGTCAGGCGTCGGCTGGATTCCTCCCACCACGCCACTACCCAACCCGTATGGAACGAGCGGGATACCGCGTGAGGCGGCGAAGCGAACAAGTCGCTGAACATGTTCGGTTGATCTGGGTTGGCACACGGCGCCGGCTTCTTCGATCGGGTCACCCCGCCAGTCGCGAAGGTGCTTCACCACCCAGTAGTCGAACCGCCGGGAACGCAGGGTCTCAGGGTCATCGACCACGAGGTCGCCGAATTCCGCCTGGAGGTCATGAAGTAGTTGTGCGTCCATCAGTTCTCCAAACTTATATGTGCGCTTATCGTATTGTCAGGTGCTAGCGAGGTCCGCGAACGCGGCCGTATGGTGCGAGGTGCACTCCGCCAGTTCGGCGTTGCGGCGGTCCGGTGACCATCCAAGTCGATCGGCCATGATCGACGCGGCTTCGCTTAGTGCACTGCCCACCGGTTCCAGGGTGAACCAGGCCCGTGCACTGCGGCGGACCCAGTAGTCGGTCAGCGTCAGCGTACCCTCGACGGAGACGGCGTGCTCGATTTCGGCGGCCAGACCCCCACCGCTGTTTGCGACGAGGCTCGCCTCGCTGCCGTAGAGATCAACCAGCCGTTCCGATAAGGCGTCGTCGAACACGCCACGAAGCGTCTTTAGCATTACGTCAACATCAACGTCGCCGCCGACCAGCGGTGCCGTTGACGTCGAACACGGCATGGCGGTGACGCCAAGCTGTTTCACAACCATGTCGGTCACCCGTTCGGCCATCGTGCGATAGGCGGTGAGCTTGCCCCCGGCGATCGAGATGATCCCGGCGCTGCCCGTCCAGACCTCGTCTTTGCGGGAGATCTCCGACGGTGACTTCCCGGCCTGGCTCACCAACGGACGGACACCCGCCCACATCGACACGATGTCATCCGGAGAGAGTTCGGGACCATCGAAGGTTTTGGCGACGAAGTCAAGCAGGTACGTGATGTCGCTTCGTTCGATCGTTGGCCAGGTTTCGGCGTTCGGATAGAAGGAATCAGTTGTACCGAGGTAGGTCACCGGACCCGATGGAACCGCGAACACCGGCCGCTTGTCTGCGCCGGCGCCCACAATCGTGCGGTTTACGGGAAGGCGGTCGCGTGGCACGACCAGGTGAACGCCTTTGGTGATGGCGAGTCGCTGCGACGCGGAGGCATCCTCCATGACCCGTATCGCATCGACCCATGGGCCCGCGGCGTTGACGATGACCGCACCGTGAGCCGCGGCGGCCATCGCATCGTTGTCGGCCTCGCCCGGCAACGCACCACGCACTTCCACGCCGGAAGCCCGACCGTTCTCGACCAGAATGCGGGTTACCGGAGCGTAGGTCAGAACAACCGCACCGGCCGCCGCTGCGGACCGGACATTGGCCAGCGTGAGGCGCGCATCATTGGTAAGGAACTCCGGGTAGACCACCGCCGACGGATACTTCTTCCCGGCCAGGGTCGGTTCGTTGCCCGCGATATCCCTGGCGTTCCACACCTGATGGCACTCGGCCGTTGGCACTTTGCCGAGGTTCTCGAACATCGTCAGCCCAGCCCGGAGTTTCGTCGTGCTGGCCCGAGACCCGGCGATCACGAACTCACACTTCTTGGCCAGGTGGGGAGCGATCGAACGCAGCACCTGTCGTTCGGAAGCGGCTTCTTTGACGAGCCCGACGTCGCCCTGGGCGAGGTAGCGAAGGCCTCCATGGATCATCTTCGAACTTCGGCTGCTGGTGCCGCACGCGATGTCGCCAGCTTCCACGATAAGCACGGAGAGGCCACGAGTGGCGGCGTCGCGGGCAATCCCGGCACCCGTGATCCCGGCACCGATCACGATCACATCGAAGCGTTTTCCGTCGACGTTGCGAAACCCTGCGACTCGGTCGGTGAAGTTCAGACGGGACGCGTTCGACGCTGGGGTGAAATCGCTCATGGTGGCTCCGCCCCCAGACTAGGGGCTGGCGTCAGCCACCACCGCCTCGAGCGCCACTGCGGTGAATACTCCCGAGTGTCCCGATTATCGCTTTCGGGGCGTTTTTCGAACTCCTACGAATAGGCACGAAGAAACCGCGTGTTGGCCCAGCCCTCGACCACGCGCACTCGGCCGGCACCGCTGGCCGGGAACACAGCCACGCTCACCCGGGCCCAGCCGTTGACGGCGCTCGCTGACCGGAAGATGATCGCGTTCGGCTCGGCCGTCGCGACGACCCTGGCGCTGGCGCGACCCGAAGCCCTAATGTTCAGCGCGTCGTCGTCGGCCACACCGGTGACCTGGGCCGCATTCCAACCGTCGTGGTGCTTCGTGCATGCGCCCGAGTCGAGGCGACCGTCGATCTCACCGGAGTAGTCGGTGGTGAAATCAGACATCCCGTCGCTCCCGGTCGATTTCCTGATCGTCGCGCCGAACCGGGTCCCATCGGGACGGGTGCCAACGATCCGGTAGCGGGTGCCGATCTTCGATACCGACACGGCGGTGAGTTTCTCGTGCGGGTCTTCGTTTCCATCGTTCGGGGCGTATACGACGCCGGCGGCGGAGACCACGATCGAACTGAACGGTTCGGTGAAGTAGCACCGAAAGGTCGGTCGCGTAGCTGCTTGGGCGGCGGACGGCGTGGTGGCGGCGGCAGCAACGACGCCCAAGATGGCAAACGCAACGGCTCGCCAGAATCTGCTTCTGAAAGTTGACCCGGGTCTAGAAATATGCGTACCTACGAATTCGGGAAGCGACATACACGCAGTGTAGGGCCACTAACGTGAAGTCCAAGGAGTGGGTGCACCGGCCCATCGTCAGCAGGAGTGGTCATGTCAGAGGCTTCGGGAGCATCATCAGCAACGTCGGCCACGATGCCAGCGGTCTTCATCGGCCACGGCAGCCCGATGAACACGCTCGAAGACAACCGCTACACCCGCTCGTGGGCCGAATTCGGCGGGTCGATTCCAAAGCCCCGCGCCATCGTGGCCATCTCGGCCCACTGGTACATCAACGCCACCGCCGTGACGGCGATGGCCAAACCGAAGACGATCCACGACTTCTTCGGCTTTCCCGATGAACTCTTCGCGTTCGAGTACCCGGCACCCGGCGATACCGCCGTAGCCCAGGAAATCGCTGAGGTGGTGAAGCCGACGTGGGTTGGTCAGGACCTTGACAGTTGGGGTATCGACCACGGCACCTGGTCGGTGCTGGCCCACATGTTTCCGGCCGCCGATGTTCCGGTCGTGCAGCTTTCCATCGACGGCAGCAAGGACATGGACTATCACCTCAAACTGGGTGCCGCGCTCGCCCCGCTCCGAGCGAAGGGTGTGCTGTTCGTCGCGAGCGGGAACGTGGTGCACAACCTGCGGATGATCGACTGGAATCAGCCGACCGCCGGGTTCGACTGGGCCGTGGAGTTCGACGAAGCGGCCCGCGCCGTCATGCGCAACCATCCGGCCGACGCCGCCTCGCTCGCGTCGCATCGTCGTTATGCGCTCGCGTCGCCAACGCCCGACCACTTCCTGCCCCTCCTCTACATCGCGGGTATGGCAGCTGCGGCCGGCACTGGCTCGAACACGCTCATTGACGGATATGCCATGGGCTCGCTGTCGATGACGAGCTATGCGGTCGGTCTCTGACGCCTCACCTGCGCTTGGCGCCGGGCTGAGCCGTGATCTCAAGCGGCTCAGGAACGCTCACCTGTTGCCTCGCTCCGTGGCGAGAGCGCTACGCCGTACCTTCCCGGCATCATCGCGCACCACGTCGAGCGTGAACTCGAATGACCGGGGCACTTTGTAACGGACGACCCGCTCGGCCAGAAACCGCCGAACCTCGTTTTCGTCGATTCCATCGACACCGACGCTGGGGTCGACCTGCACAATCGCGTGCACAAGCTTGCCCAGGTCCTCATCGGGTAGTCCGATCACCGCACTCGACAACACGGCTGGATGCTCAGCAAGAGCACTTTCGACTTCGGCCGGATAGATATTTGCGCCGCCGGACAGAATCATGTCGCCTTTGCGGTCCCCGAGGTACAGATAGCCGTCAGCGTCGAACCAACCCATGTCGCCGAGGCTCTCCCAACCATCGGCGATCCGGTGGGCGTCAGCTCCGAGGTATTTGTATGTGGGCGTAGCACTTGTTGAACGCATGAACACCTCGCCCATTTCACCGACCGGGCGATCCTCGTGGGTTTCGGGATCGAGAACCCGCATCTCCCCCATCGTCACCCGCCCGACCGAGCCGCGATGTTCAATCCATTCGTCGCCTCGGATGATGGTCACCGCTTGGGCCTCGGTGCCGGCATACAGCTCGTAGACCTTGTCCGCTCCGACCCAGTCGATCCAGGCCTGCTTGCACCACTGCGGACACGGCGCCGCCATGTGCCACACGTGCGTCAACGATGAGAGGTCGTACTTCGCTCGCTCCTCGGCGGGAAGTCGTACCATTCGGCTCATCATGGTGGGAACCAACAGCATCACCTGAGAGCGATGGCGGTGGACCATCTCGACGGCCGCGAGCGCGTCGAACTTCGGCAGCATCACTACATGATTTCCGTAGAACAATCCAAGGGATCCGAACTGAAACGGAGCGTTGTGATAGAGCGGCCCCGGGATGGCGACGCCACCGTCTATGCCGATGCCAAACCCGGCCCCGGCATCGTCGAACTGAGCGGGTGCACCCGACAGAATCAGTTTCGGGCGTCCGGTCGAGCCGCCGCTCGTTGGGGCCTTCCATGTCGGGGAGACGGCATCGGGAAGATCGTCGGTCGACAACGTCGAATCCGGCTGCCATCCGATCGGCAACACCCGGCGGGTCGGGTGGGCCTCGGGATTTGCCCCGAGCACCAAAGCACTGTCGGCCAACTCCACAATCGCTTGACGTTCCCGGTCGGGCAATCGATTCGACACCGGCTGGGGAACGGCACCGAGCTTCCACGCGGCTATCGCGGCTTCGAAGAAGGCGATCGAATTCGGGAGCCCGATAGTGACCAGCGATCCCTCCCCGACGCCCAATTCGGCGAACGCCCGCGCCATGCGATTCGTTCGTTCGCGTAGTTCCTGCCTCGTGACCGAGTCGTCGGCGCATGTTATTGCCGGGGCGTGGGGATCGCGCTCCGCCGCGAGAGTGAGAAGAGTCGGTACCGAGCGGACAGTCATGCCGCCGATCCTACGCAGGCATTGTGCCGGCGAGGAAGTTCCCGCGAATCAGCGGACAAGCCGAAGTGGCGAACTAACCGGCGTGAGCGGCGGCCGGGGTACCGACTCTGCCCCCCGATGGAGCGAAGCCGACGGGTACCGCCGCAGAATCGCCCGGGCCACCTGCATGGCGGTGCCGGCGAGGTCATCGAGCGGGCGATGGCGATGGGTGATCTGGCCGAGGTTGACCTGAGCTACGGCATCGCGACCGACGAGTGCCACGACATCGGCGAGGATCGCGAAGTCCACGCCGTAGTCGGGCTCGATCGAAATCCGCTCCATCACCGCGCGCCGCGCCGCAAACATGCCGCTGAGCGGTTCACGGATGTGTGCAAGGTGCGGTGCCAGCAACTGCAGCAACGGACGAGCGGTGAGCTCCGTGACGCGCCCACCGCTCAAGCTCCCCCCTTCACCTGCTCGCCGGAAGAATCCCTTCACCAGGCTGATCTCGGGTGATTCGATGAGCGGACCCAACAAGCCGGTGATGATCTCGGGTCGGAACTCTTCGAGGTCCGCATCACACCACACGAGCAGGTCACCGGTCGCTACGGCCAAGGACCGGTGGATGGCATCGCCTTTGCCCCGGCTCGGACCGAGTTCCCTGAACACGTCGGAGGTGGAAACGACCCGGGCACCGGCCCGGGCCGCAACACGCGCGGTGGTATCGGTTGACCGGTCATCCATAACCACGATCTCATTCACGAGGCCCACCGACATCAGCGAGTCACGGATCGCGCGAACGATGGCGGCAACGGTTCGCTCTTCGTTTCTGGCGGGGATACACACCGAAACCCGTTGCCCGCGTTTAGCGTGAGCCAGGCGGTCAGCGTTGTACTGGGTAGCCGACGTAACCCTTCGCGCCGCAACGACCGGACCGCTAGCCACCGAGCCCACCGGGCCAACCGCATGAAGTGCCGACCCCGGGTGATCCGTTCGTTCACGAACGAGTCGAACCGACGCCGGGACAGACCGCGAGCGTCGACGAAGCCGGTTTCGTTGGGGCTGATGGGGTGTGGTCATCCGGTCACCCTACGAAACGAATCTCGCGAACCTCTTTCCAAACGATGGCAGTTGCGCTTCAGTTACGTCGCGAATCACTGTTGGGTGGCATTGCTATGCAGACATAACATGACTATTCAGACACAACATTGCTATGCAGACATAGCAATTGGTGTTTGATAAGCCCACGTAGGGTGTCGGGCCGACCACGTGACGTCGCTCCTGCCTTCACCGAATGCATATGTGCAGCGAACGCAGAACGTCTAGTTCAGAGAGTCGCGTACTTCTTCTGCATCATTTACGAACATCAACGAAGGGCGTTCCGAGCACGTCTTCCCGCAGGGTGAGCCCAAATCCTGGAGCATCGGCTTGGGGTCGGAGAACCGAACCGTCACGTGGCGACGGGCCGGAAACGTGGGTGACCGTGACCCACGAGTCGAAGTCGACGGAATGAACGCGGAGCCGGTCGGGAGTCGATGCATTCATGTGAGCGAACGTCGTGTCGTTGAGATCGCATCCCGAAGGGTCTTCCACGGTCACACACACGCCCAACTCGACCGCCGTGTCGCGGATCAGTCGGGCCGGAGTGATCCCACCGACCCGCGTGAGCTTGATCGTGATTCCATCCGCGACGCCGAGCCGGTGGGCTTCCAAGAGCGCGGAAAGCGACGTTATGTTCTCATCGATGACCATCGGCCCCGCCCACGACTCACGGAGATGGGCGCACTCGAGCAACGTCGCGGAGGGTTGCTCCAAATAGATCCCTGCGCCAAAGGGACCGAGTTCGCGGACAAAGCGCCGCGCTGCCGACAGCGAGAAACCGCAGTTCGCGTCGGCGAAAATCACGATGTCGTCACCCACCGCCTCGCGAACGGCCAAAACGCGTTGGGCATCGACGAGCGGATCGTCGCCCACTTTCACTTGCAGCCGTCGATAGCCCTGGGCCAAACGTTCGTGGGCTTTCACCGCGGCTTCTTCCGGGGTGGCACCCTGTACCGGTCGGTACAACGGCGTCTCGCCGGGTCCGTCGCCGCCGAGCAGCTTCCACACCGGTACACCGGCGGAGCGTGCTGCCGCGTCCCAGACCGCGATGTCGATGGCCGACTTCACGTAGGGGTGACCCGTCATCGATGCGTTCATGATTCGATAGACCGCCTGCGGGCTCCGGGGGTCGGCCCCGAGCACCACCGGCGCCAGTGCGGTGACACCGGCAACCTGTCCCGCCGGGTTCTGTGCGTCGAACGTTACCCCTGTGGTTCCCGACTCCCCGATACCTACCGTTCCATCGTCGGCCACGACCCGGACAACCACCGCGTCCATGCCGGTCGATACGCGATCACCGGCCATCCGGTACACACCTTCGACGTAAGGGAGGTGAATGAACCAGCCGGTGACGCGAACAATTTCCATTCGTCGTTTATAGCCGAATCGTCAGGTGCGCTCCGGGCACGGCGATCCGGCGGCCTGACCGACTCTACGAACGGTTACCCCTGACGGATCGGATCGGCCCTGACCCACCAGTTCGACGTGAACGTGACCGCAATCCACGCCCCGATGGCCCCTCCCGTCGAACCAGCCGCCAGATCACCGAGCGTGTCGGCATACGTCAGGTGCAGATTGCCGACCCCGGCCTGCATGATGTTGTACTCGGCGATTTCCCACGCAATGGCGGCGATCGCTCCGATGCCGGTTCCGGCGGTCCACACCAACCCACGAGCATCCCGATGTTTCGAGCCAACGTTGAAGGCCATCGTGACCCCCCAGACCAGAACGAACCAGTTGAGAAAATGCAGAACGTTGTCAAAGCTCGACCAACTGTCGAAGAGTCCGAACGCATTGCCGAGGGTGTCGAACAGAAACGGAACGGTGAGGCCGATGTCGAGGCCAGGGTCCCAACGTTTGCCTCGCAACCACAGCCAAGGAACGACAAGCGCCGGAATGAGATAGACCGGGAGCCGGTAGCCCATTCCTTTTCCTTCGAATCCCCCGACACCCGGAAAAAGCGCCCCGACCACCATCAGAACGATCAGGAGAGCCTTCGCTCCGATGAGCACGTCGAACGTAGGCCGGGCGGGCAACGGCTCACGGATCACGTGCAGCACATTATTCGCAAATGACCCGTCGTCATGGCAATGCCAGCGCGCTTGTAATGTCGTTGGCGACCCGTTGGTAGGCGCCTTCTCATCGAGAGTCTTCGCGCAACACTATGTCAACATATGAAACTGAGAAGGACCGCATGACCGTACCTGCAAACAACAAGAGCTTCGCCAGCGACAACAACTCCGGGATTCACCCCGCTGTTATCGAAGCAATTGCCCGGGCAAACGTCGGCGACAGCAAAGGCTACGGCGCCGACCCCTACACGGCGTCGGTCACAGATCAGTTCCGGGAACTGTTCGACGCGGACGTTGACGTGAACTTCGTGTTCAACGGTACGGGCGCGAACGTTCTTGCCCTCTCAAGCGTGCTCGACTCCTTCGACGCGGTGATCTGTGCGGCGGGCGCCCACATCAACGTCGACGAGTGCGGCGCACCCGAGCGCATCATCGGTTGCAAGCTCATCGACCTTCCAACGCCTGACGGAAAGCTCACCCCGGAACTCGTGGCCACCCAGCTTCACGGTTTCGGCGACCAGCACCACGTTCAGGCCAAGGCGATCTCCATCACCCAATCCACCGAACTGGGCACGCTGTATACAGCGGAGGAAATCACCCGCCTAGCTGATTTGGCCCACCGCCACGCCATGTTTCTTCATGTCGACGGCGCACGGATTTCAAACGCAACGGCTGCGTTGGGTGGTGATATCCGATCGTTGACCCGTGACGCCGGTGTCGATGTGCTTTCGTTTGGCGGAACCAAGAACGGCATGATGGTGGGCGAAGCGGTCATCGATTTCCGATCAACCCGTTCGCCGCGAACGATGTTCCTGCGAAAACAACAGATGCAACTTGCCTCCAAGATGCGCTTCATCGCCGCCCAGTTCGGAGCGTTGCTCACCGACGACCTGTGGCTCAAAAACGCCACACACGCCAACGCCATGGGCGCCCGGCTTGCCCGCCGGGTTGAGGCGATTCCAGGAGTCATGCTGACCCAGAAGAACCAGGTCAACAGCGTGTTCGCCACCGTTCCTCCTGCAATCATCCCGCTGCTGCTCGAGAACTACTTCTTCTACGAGTGGGACGAGTCGCTTCATGAAGTTCGATGGATGACGTCGTTCGACACCACCGAAGCCGACGTTGACCGGTTCGCCGACGCCGTCGAGGCAGCGGTTTCCGCGACTACGCACTCGTAGTCCGGGCCACTGTCCGAGGTCGAATGTTCATGTCCGGCACAATGTTGCCGATGCAGGAAACGGCTCCCTTCGTGGGCGTCTTCGCGACGAACTGACTGGATCCGGCGGCCCGACGCTGGTGACATCAATAACTCGCGAATAACCCCCGAAAACCCGCACACATCCGCCTGATCGCTAAACTGGCCTTTTACGGCACCTGAACTGGTGCGAAAGGAATTATGCCCACTGCACTCACGCGGGCCGACGACGAAAAGATCAACTGGGTCACGTCGCTCCCATTTCTGTTGTTTCACCTAGTTCCTTTCGCTGCCATCTGGACCGGTGTCACGACTCGCGCTCTCGTCATGTGTGGCGTGCTCTACGCCGTTCGCATGTTCGCCATCACCGGTGGCTACCACCGCTACTTCTCCCACAAGTCCTATCGGACCAGTCGCGCGATGCAGTTCGTTCTCGGTATGGTCGGCACCAGCTGCCTCCAGCAGGGTCCGTTGTGGTGGGCCGCCCACCATCGCGCCCATCACCGCTACTCCGACACCGAAATCGACATCCACTCCCCGCAGAAGGGTTTCTGGTGGAGTCACGTCGGATGGTTTCTGTCTGACAAGTACAACGACACCGACCTCGACGCGGTGAAAGACCTGGCGGTCTTTCCGGAACTGCTGTTCCTGAACAAGCACAAGTACTTCGCTGGTGTCGGTCTGGGTATTGGCTCGTTTCTGGTGGGCGGGTGGAGCGGCCTGGTGATCGGGTTCTTCGGCTCGACGATCCTGTTGTGGCACGGCACGTTCACGATCAACTCCCTCAGCCACACCTTCGGCACGCGGCGGTTCGCCACCACCGACACCAGCCGAAACAACCCGCTGCTTGCCCTCATCACCTTCGGCGAAGGGTGGCACAACAACCACCACCACTACCAGGCCTCGGCCCGCCAGGGCATCTACTGGTGGGAGCTCGACATTTCCTGGATGATCCTTCGGGTCCTCGGCGCACTGCGTCTGGTGCGCGATCTTCGTACGACGCCGGCTGAGGCGATCACCTCGGACCGTCTGCGCGACGGCACCTTTGATCTCGGAATGTTCCGAGCCGCCTGGCGCAACGCCGGATGCTCGCTTCGTCTGCCAAAAGTTTCCCCGTCACAGACGATGGCCGCAGCCGGAAGCGCTCTTGCCGCCAAGCAGGCCGCTGCCGAAGCCGCGATCCACGCGAAGCGCGTGTTGTTGGAAGAGGCGTTCGCGGCATCGATGGAAGCGGCCGAGGAACTTACCCGCACGACCCGCCGCTCCGCCCTCGGGCTCTTTCGCAACACGCCACAGGGCGGAACGTCGCAATCCTGAGCACCGGGGTATGAACCCCCTGGTTGACAACGTTGATCAGCCGATTGCGACGCTGCTGCGGTGGCGCCGTAATCACGACACCACGTAACCTCGGCGGTCATGGCAGTTACTGAGACCCCGGAGGAATTCGGCGCCCGCGCTGAGGCATGGATTGCCGAGCGCCTACCGCGTCGACCCGATGTCGTGGCCGATACCAGATGGGGCGAAGGATCTGACAACATCGCGCTGTTCCACAACCTGTCGGCCACGGACGAACGTGCCGTCGTTGACCGGTACCGCGGCTGGTTCCAGGAAAAGGCCTCGCAAGGGTTCCACGCAATTACCTGGGATCCCGCTTACGGCGGGCTCGGTTTGGGTCGTGAATACGACGCAGCGTTTTCCACGGCCGAGTCCAAGTTCGTCACCCCGTCCACCCACGAAGCAGTTTCGATCACGCGTGACCTCATCGGACCGACCCTTCGTGCCCATGGCACCGACGAACAGCGGGCCCGGTACGTAGCGCCACTCCTGCGGACCGACGAGATGTGGTGCCAGCTCATGTCGGAACCGGGGGCGGGTTCCGACGTAGCGGGCATGACCACACGAGCGGAACGTCACGACGACACATGGGTCGTGAACGGTCAGAAAGTCTGGACGTCGGGCGCACAATTTGCGAACTATGGATATCTTCTGGCCCGCACCGACCCCGACGCCCCAAAGCACAAGGGGATCACGGCCTTCATCGTCGATATGACGTCACCGGGCCTGACGGTACGACCGTTGCGTCAGATGAGCGGCGGGTCGTCGTTCAACGAAGTGTTCTTCGATGACGTGGTGATTCCCGATGCGAACCGAATCGACGCGGTGGGCAAAGGCTGGTCTGTGGCGATCACGACACTCGGCTTCGAACGCAGCTCCGTAACCGGCGGCCGCGGACGAGTCGTAGGTGGACATATGATTCGGCTACTTGAACTTGCTCAACACTTCGAAGCCGGAAAGGACCCGGTGCTCAGGCAGGATCTGGCCCGAGCGTGGATCAACCAGCGGATTCTTGGCCTGAACTCACAACGGGTGAAAGCCAATCTACGCGCCGGTCAGACACCGGGACCGGAAGGATCGATCGGCAAACTCGGTTGGACGAAAGGTCTCAACGAAATCGCTGAAGTCGCGTCGCGGATCCTCGGAGCGTCGCTCACGGCTGACACCGGCGCCTGGGGAACCTACGCGTGGGTCGACTTCGTTCTCGGAGCCAGAGGGTATCGGATCGCCGGAGGAACCGACGAGATCCAGCGCAACATCATCGCCGAGCGCGCGCTCGGTTTACCCCGAGAACCGTGAGCTCCGAGGTCAGGCCGAAGCGCAGGCCGGAGCGTCAAGCCATTCGGCGATCTGGCTCGCCTCGACCAGCGAAACGCCGTAGTCGGCGTAAAGGTCGACCCACGAGACGTCAGCCGGAAGACGGTTCACCAGAACCACGAGCGACGGAGGACAGTCCAACTCCAGTTGGTACTGCCGCAGCGTTGTTCCCAACGCGCACCGCAGCTTTTCTTCTTCGTTGGCCGCTGTCAGATAGGCGGTGTTGACCAAGACCCAGGCCCCACCCACGCACCAGCCGAGGTGCCAGTCGGAATCATCGGATCTCGGGACGACGGCCACGTGGCCCCGAGCTTGGAGTTCCTTCGCAAGGCAGCGTCGCAGGCCATCGGGCTGGGGCCGGCCAGAGGTGCTCGGTTCATCGATGAAGAGATACGGAACCCCGACCGGCCGATGAGACGCGAGCCGTTCACGGAGCTCGACAGCCGGAGTGCCCAGTACAAACTCCGCCGCTGCGTCATTTGCCCGGTCAGGCTTTGGAAGCTTTCGCTTCAGGAACATCTGAAGGAATTCCTCGCATTCCGCGAAGATGAGCGGATCCCGCAGCAGACTCGTGACACTCGACATCCGACCAACGGCAACCGAGTGCTTTGGAACATGCAGTGGCGTTTGGCCCGGGCCGAGGGCAAGGCGGGTCCCGAAGTCACCCACGATCTTGTCGACCGTGTCAGTTTTCGGAAGGGCAACGAAACACCACCAGCCATCTTCGAAATACTCTGCGTACATAGCTTGAATCGGTCCGATGTTCACGCAGACCTGGTCGCCGCCTTTCTTCAACGGGATCGTCAGTCCCCAGTTGACCCCGTACTGTCCGTTTTCCTGAAGGTCGAAAGCGACAACGAACCAGTTGATAAGCGACTTCACATCATCGGACTGCGGCAGTTTCTCGAAGTCCGCCAAGATCGAATTCATATGCACACCTATTTCCTCGGACCCTCGATGATCCGTCTGTCTACAGAGGGTTAGTTTCCTGTTCGGCCGGTTATCGGTGATTAGTCCGAACTTGCAGAAACGATGAGAAAGTCGTTGCAGAACTGACACATCGCAGCAATCGCGTGTCAACGCTTGTATCAAGGACCCTTGAGTGGCCTCTTGAACGTATGCGGCAGTACCCGCCGCCCAACAAACAGGAGAACACGATGGAACACCCGAAAAGCCTTGAAGCTTCAGCCCACGTGGTTCACAGCGATTGCCGACCGACGATCGAAGTGAGCGTGCCATCAGGAACGCAGTTCAAAGACCTTGTTTCCGACACCGACTGGCTGATCGATCTCGTTCGCAAACTCGGACCCCGCGGATGTGAGCCATGCCTCTCCGGCCGCGACATTCTCATTCGCGAACGGTTTGAGGAAATCGTGAACGTCGCAATCCCACAACGTGGATAGCACAACGTTTGGGTTCAGCGGTTTCGACGGCCAGGTAGAACTGTCGAAGTCGGCCGGAGTGGGCGTCGTGTACAACGGCGCCCTCGCCGGGCTTCTCGGCCGCAAGCCGCAACTCGTCGACACGCTCAGTCTCATCCCTGAAACCCTCTGGCACGAAGCATCCGGGCCGAACCGTTACCAGTGGATTCCTGCCGCCATGCGCCTCTTCGATGCACTGAAGGACAATCAGCCGGTGGTGTTCCACGGCATCGGGTTGTCGCTCGGTTCCGCCGGACCGCTTGACCACGGGCACGTTGAACAGCTCGCCCTGGCGGCAGATCGTTATCAACCTAGGTGGTTCAGCGAACATCTCGCTACGTTCCGGGTGCGTTCCGCGTCGGGCCCCGCTCACGCCGGAGTCGGTCTGCCGGTCGCATTCGGCTCCGAAACGCTGGCCCACCTCGCCCCGAAGGTGGAGGAACTTCAGCGGCGCCTCGAACTCCCCGTGCTGCTGGAAAACAGTGCGGTGTATGTAGATATCCCGAACGTCGAATGGTCCGAAGCCGGCCTGCTGAACCGGTTGTGCGACGAGACCGGTTGCGGTGTCCTTCTCGACCTTCACAACCTGTACGCAAACGAACGCAACCTCAAATGGGATGCCGAGGCGTACCTCGACGAGATGAATCTTTCGAACGTTGTCGAGATTCACGTGGCCGGCGGAGAGATGATGGGTCGCTGGTACGCCGACGCCCACAGTGGAGCGAGCCCGGACCGGGTGTGGGAATTACTCGACTACGTCCTGCCTGAGGCAAAAGCGCTGAAGCTGGTGACTTTTGAAATGCACGAATCGAGGTTTGACGCAATGACGGAGAAGGGGTTTCTCGCCGAGTTGAGTGCCATCCGCAACTCCGTCGAGCACGCGTCGGCAGGTGAACCACGTGTCGCTTGAGCGGTTCCAGTCCACGTTGGCGACCATGGTGGCCGATCCTGAACTAATAATACGCGCACGTAGTAATGACCTTGATTGGTTGAACCACCCCGATCTGGAGGACCATGAGCGGGACCGCCTGATCATGATGGCCTCCGATGAACGCATCGAGGTTCTTTGCTCGCTCTACCGGTCGAATCGGCTCACCGCACTGGTGCGTACCGTTCCGGGACTCGTCGAGGCGCTGGGGCCCGACCTCGATGCTGTCGTATCCGCGTTTTGGCGAGCCACCGCACGCACCGACCTTCAGTACCGAAGCGAAGGTGAAGCACTTTGTCGCTTCGTGATGAAGAACGTCGACGACCCCGAACTCATCGACGCCGCTGCGGCGGCACTCGACGCGCTTCGCACCAGATACGGCTTCTAGAACGCACGAGCCAGGTGCCGGTCCGGTCGCATCGACGAAAAGTGACGACAGCCTGAGGTCCCACCCTCGAACGAATTTCGCGCAGTGGGCCGAGGGCGGGTTCGTCGCTCGCAAGGGTGCTCTTCGCGGTGGTGCTTCCCTGCGAGAGCGGCCGCGCCGAACCTGGCGACCAGACGTAAACGAGAGTGTCCGCGCCGGTCAGCGACGGACGACTTTTCCCGCCCCTTTGTCCACACCAGCTAATGACCGGACCAAACATAGACAAACCCGATCGTTTTAGTCATGATTCGGGTTATGCTTAGTGCCATGGACCGACGCCGAGGAGCGCAGCAGTGACCGTGCACCTCGTCGGTGCCGGGCCGGGCGACGTCGGTCTGCTGACCCTGCGTGCCGCCGAATTGCTCCGCCGATGCGACGTGGTCGTTCACGATCGCCTGGTGGGATCGGAAATTCTCGACCTCGCTCCGCCCTGGGCCCAGCGCTTCGACGTCGGCAAGCGCCCCGGCGACAGCCCCAGCCAGGTCCAGATCAACGAACTGCTCGTCGACCTCGGGAAACGCTTCGACTGCGTCGTTCGTCTGAAGGGCGGCGATCCGCATGTGTTCGGCCGCGCCGCCGAGGAACTTCTCGCTCTCCGGGGTGCCGGAATCCACGCCGAGGTCACGCCCGGCATCTCGTCGGTGCTGGCCGCGCCGGCCGCCGTGGGCATTCCGCTCACCACCCGGCTCGCCTCATCGGGATTCACGGTCATCACCGCCCACCAGGACCCAGCCAACGACCGCACCCTCGACTGGGACGCCCTCGCCCGACTCGGCACGACCCTCGTGATACTCATGGGAGCCTCACGCGCCGCGGCGTTCCGCGACCGACTGCTCGCCGGAGGGATGCGGCCCGACATGCCGGTGGCGATCATCACCGAAGCCTCCACCGACAACGAATCCGAGCGACGCCTCGTGCTCAGCGAACTCGGGACCGAACCGGTACCGAATCCGTCGGTCATCGTGGTCGGGGCGGTAGCCGCCCTCGACCTGCGCTGCCCCGGCATTGCCACGCCTAACGCTGCATCACCTGCCGAGTCCTCGGCATCACCCTCAACCGCCACCAGCCAGGAGGCACTCGCATGAGCCTGCTCGAACAACCGACCGCACCGACGATCGATGAACTTCTCCGGGGGCCGATCGATCCGGAGATCGAGACCGACATCGCGAAGTTCGAGGTAATGCTCGCCCGCTACCAGTCGGGTGATCTCGACGAAGACATCTTCCGCGTGTTCCGCCTCGCCAACGGTGTCTACGGTCAGCGCCAGGGTGGCACCGCCCAGATGCTTCGCATCAAGATCCCCTACGGCAAGATCACCGCTGACCAGCTCGACCTGCTAGCACATATCTCGGAGACGCACTCACGCGGCTGGGGCCACATCACCACCCGCCAGTGCCTGCAGTTCCACTTCGTCGAGTTGACCGCAGATTCCGACCGTGCTGCGCGAAGCTCGGTTCGGTGGGCATGACCGGTCGTGAAGCCTGTGGCGACACCGTCCGCAACGTGCAGGGCTGCCATCTCGCCGGCGCCTGCCCACATGAGGAACTCGACATCACCCAATGGGCCGAAGCGGCCTTCCGCCACCTGCTGCGCAACCCGCTCGGTCAGCGTCTGCCCCGCAAGTTCAAGATCAACTTCTCGGGTTGTGCGACCGACTGCGGCCAGGCCATGTTCAACGACGTCGGCGTGATCGCCACGACCCGCACCAAGGAAGACGGCACGACCGAAGCAGGGTTCCGGGTGTTCCTGGCCGGTGGCCTCGGAGCGAACCCGCATCCGGCTCTCGCGCTCGAAGAGTTCACCTCCCGCGAGGATCTGCTGCCGACCATCGAGGCTTCGCTTCGTGTCTTCGAGCAGGCCGGCAACCGCGACAACCGCATCCGGGCCCGCATGAAGTGGCTCGTCGACACCCTCGGCTGGGAAGAAGTGCAGCGTCGGGTGAAGTCGCAGCGCCGTCTCCTTCTTGCTTCGAGCTCGTGGCCGGGTGGCATCCCCGCCGAGGTTCTCCAGTTCGGCGATGCACCGGCCGGCCGCAAGGAAGGCGTCACTGCAACCGCCATCGGTCAGGGCACGCCCGTGTCGATCGGTCAGAAGCCGGTGAAGGACCGCTGGGAAGAAGCCAACGTCATCCGTGGCACGGCCAACGGCACCGTCTCGGCGTACGCCTGGGCCCACCTCGGCGACATCACCACCGCCCAATTCCGGGCGCTCGCCGCCATCCAGCGCGACTTCAACGCCGAGGTCCGCCTGTCGAACCGCCAGAATCTGGTGTTCCGCAACCTGACCGAGGAACAGCTTCCGGCGCTCTACGAGCGGCTCGAAGCGATCGGCATGGCTCAACCCGGAGCAGAACTGCTGCGCGACGTCGTGTCGTGCCCCGGGGCCGACACCTGCAATCTCGCCGTCACCCAGTCACGCGGCCTCGCTCGCGCCATCGGTGAGCGTCTCGAAGAGGAGGGTCTCGCTGAGGTCGGCGGAATCCGCGTCAACATCTCCGGTTGCATGAACTCGTGCGGTCAGCATCACACTGCCGACATCGGCTTCTTCGGAGCCGAGCGTCGCGCCCACGATGTCGCAGCGCCGGGCTATCAGATGCTCCTCGGTGGCTACGTCGGTCAGGCCCAGGCCCACTTCGGAGACCGGGCCATGCGCATCCCCGCCAAGAACGGCCCCGAAGCGGTAATCCGCGTCGTGCGTCGCTTCACGGGCGAGCGTGAGGCCGGCGAGTCGTTCCGGGGTTGGATGGACCGGGTCGGTGGCGCCAAGACGATCGTGAAGGACAGTCTCAAGGACCTTGATAACTTCCCGTCGCCGCTCGACGCTCCCGATATGTACATCGACTGGGACGAGACCATGCCCTTCATGGTCGAGCTCGGCGAATCCGAATGCGCCTGACCCTGAGCGCTTGAACCCGTGGATCTCAACAGTGCGTTGGCGGCTATCGACGCCGCCAACGCTCATGACCCCAACCTGATTTCCATCGATGGGGTTGAGCGACCGCGGGCCGAGTATCAGGGGATCCGCGCTACACACTGGGTCTGGCGCCTCGCGCCCGGTGCCGAAGCTTCCGTAATCCTTGCCGCCCGAGCGCACCACCTGCGCCGGTGGGCCATCGCCCGGGCGGACTATCCCGAAGGCCGAGCGGGCTACCACCGCTGGAAGCGCGACGCCCGGGATGCCGCACGCCAAGCCATTGCCGATGTGCTCGGCCCGCTCGGTGCCGATGGCGCCACGATCGAGCGGGTCGGGGCGCTCGTGAATCGCGACGAGCTCGGCCGAGATCCCGGCACCCAGCTGGTGGAAGACGCCGCCTGCCTGGTGTTCCTCGAGACGCAGTACGACGAGCTGATCGACCGCCTCGGTGAGGACAAGGTCGCCGATGCCGTCCGCAAGACGCTCAAGAAGATGAGCCCCGACGCAATCGCGATCGCCGGCGACGCCGTGAAAACCGAGTCCGGGATGGCCCTCCTCGGCCGGGTCGCGTCGGGCGGCTGACCGGGGCCAAAGCGGCTCCCTGTTTGAACAGAAACCGACACATTGTGTCGGTTTCCGTTCAAACTGAGCCCGTTCAAAGGCTGTGTTGCGGTCTGGGCTTTGTTTGCACGTTCGTTCCACTAATCTCGTCCTCCGTGAACGCTTCGACGGTATCTCCGCACCTGGTCGCAATTGCCGAGAGCTACCGCGACGTGCCGGGTGGGCTGATTCCGGCGCTGCACGCCATCCAGCGCGAAGCGTCCTACGTCGACTCGGTGCTCGTGCCCGTGCTGGCCGACGTGTTCAACCTTTCGGCGGCTGAAGTGCACGGAGTCGTCACCTTTTACAAGGACTTCCGTAATGCCATGCCGGCCGGTCCGATCGTGCAGGTATGCCGGGCCGAAGCGTGCCAGGCGCGTGGCGGCGAAGCGGTTCACGCCCGTGCCGCGCAGCTTGTGGAGGCCGGGGCCGCCGTGGAACTCGACGACACGTTCTGCCTCGGCAACTGCGCACTCGGCCCATCGGTGGCCGTCGACGGTCGGGTCCACGCCCGGGTCGACCCGGTGGCGGTGGAAGCCATCATCGCGTCCGCCGCCCGCCACGACCACGCGCCCACCCCGATCGAGTCGACCGGCACCGGAACGGTCGTCTACGTTCCCCGGGACTCGGCCGCCCGGGCTGCAGGAGCCGACGCGGTGGCCGCGCTGATCGCCGCGCACCCGCACGTTCGCGTCGTCCGCAACGGATCGCGAGGCATGTTGTGGGCTGAGCCTCTCGTCGAAGTGATGACGCCGGAAGGCCGCGTGGCGTATGGCCCCGTTACCGAAACCGACGTCGCCAGCCTGATGGCAGCCGGGATGTTGACCGGGGGCGAGCATCGCCTGCGCCTGGGTCTCACGGAAGACATCTCGTGGATGAAACGACAGCAGCGCCTCACGTTCCGGCGGGTCGGGATCGTCGACCCCCGCTCGACCGACGATTTCCAGGCCCATGGCGGATTAAGCGGTCTGCGGGCGGCGTTGAAGATGACCCCGTCCGAAGTTCTGGCGGAAGTTACCGCATCGGGTCTGCGCGGCCGCGGCGGCGCGGCCTTCCCCACTGGCATCAAGTGGAGCACCGTCGCCGGAGCCCCGGGTACCACCAAGTACATCGTGTGCAACGCCGACGAAGGCGACAGCGGAACCTTCGCTGACCGCATGCTGATGGAAGGCGATCCGCTGACCCTCGTGGAGGGCATGGCCATCGCCGGCTACGCCGTCGGCGCAGCCGAGGGTTACATCTACATCCGAAGCGAATATCCGGATGCGATCGCTGCCATGGAAGCGGCCATCCGCGCCGCCGAGGCCAAGGGTTGGCTGGGCGACCGGGTGCTCGGTCACGACTTCTCGTTCCGAATGCACGTGCGAGTGGGCGCCGGGGCCTACATCTGCGGCGAAGAAACCGCGATGCTGGAAAGTCTCGAAGGCCGTCGCGGTGTGGTGCGGGCCAAGCCCCCGTTGCCAGCACTGGTGGGCCTCTTCGGCAAACCGACCGTGGTGAACAACGTGATCTCACTGGCCACCGTGCCGATCATCCTCAGCGAGGGCGCAGCCGCCTACGAAACGTTCGGCACCGGCCGCAGCCGCGGCACGACCGTGCTGCAGCTCGCCGGCAACATTGCGCGGGGCGGCATCGTGGAGACGGCCTTCGGCATCACGCTCGGCGAGTTGGTCGACGACTTCGGTGGCGGCACGGAAACGGGCCGTCCGGTGAAGGCCGTGCAGGTCGGCGGTCCGCTCGGTGCCTACCTGCCCCGCGAGCAGTTCGGCCTGCCGATTGACTACGAGGCGTTCGCCGCGGCCAATGCTCTCGTCGGCCACGGCGGCGTGGTGGTCTTCGACGACACCGTCAACATGGCGGCCCAGGCCCGCTTCGCCATGGAGTTCTGCGCCCACGAGTCATGCGGCAAATGCACGCCGTGTCGCATCGGTGCCGTACGCGGCGTCGAGGTCATCGACAAGATCCTCGCCGGTCACGATCGGGCGAAGAACATCGACCTGCTGGTTGACCTTTGCGACGTTATGGCCGATGGTTCACTGTGCGCCATGGGCGGCCTCACGCCGATGCCGGTCCGCAGCGCCCTGGCCCACTTCCCCGAGAGTTTTTTCTCCCCCGAGAGTTCCAGTCCCGACAGTCCCGAGAGTATCGATGCCCCCGAAGGAGCACTGCAATGACGTTCGTCGAAGAACACGATCTCGGCACGCCCGCCCCCGACCGTCATCTGCGGGAAGGACTCGCGGCCACCGTCGACGTCATCATCGACGGGCAGTCAGTCTCGGTCGTCGAAGGAACCTCGATCATGCGCGCCGCTGCGCTCGCCGGCGTCGACGTGCCGAAGCTATGTGCAACCGACCGGCTCGACGCGTTCGGTTCGTGCCGTCTTTGCGTTGTCGAGATCGACGGACGCAAGGGCACCCCGGCTTCGTGCACCACGCCTTGTACGCCGGGCATGTCGGTCACGACGCAGTCACCGAAGCTCGAGAAGCTTCGCCGTGGCGTCATGGAGCTCTACATCTCCGACCATCCGCTCGACTGTCTGACGTGTGCGGCCAACGGCGACTGCGAATTGCAGGACATGGCCGGTGCGGTTGGCCTTCGCGACGTCCGCTATGGCTATGCCGGCGAGAACCACCTCGGCATGGAGAAGGACACGTCGAATCCGTACTTCACGTTCGACACGTCGAAGTGCATCGTATGTTCACGTTGTGTTCGCGCCTGCGAAGAAGTGCAGGGCACATTCGCACTCACAATCGCCGGTCGCGGTTTCGGCTCACGAGTCAACGCCGGTGCGGGTGGCTCGTTCATGGAGTCCGACTGCGTGTCGTGCGGCGCGTGCGTGCAGGTCTGCCCGACCGCAACACTCACCGAGAACACCGTCATCGAACTCGGCCAGCCACGTAGAAGCGTACTTACTACGTGCGCTTACTGTGGTGTCGGCTGCTCGTTCAAGGCGGAGATGCAGGGCGAGACCGTCGTTCGTATGACCCCATACAAAGATGGCGGCGCGAACGAGGGCCACTCATGCGTGAAGGGCCGCTTCGCCTGGGGCTACGCCACGCACCCCGACCGGGTCCTCGACCCGATGATTCGCGAATCGATCAACGATGAATGGCGCGTCGTATCGTGGGACGAAGCCATCACCTACGCCGCCACCCGATTGAAGGACATTCAAGCCCGGCACGGGCAAGCCTCGATCGGCGGCATCACATCGTCGCGTTGCACGAACGAAGAGGTCTTCGCCGTGCAAAAGCTGGTGCGGGCCGGGTTCGGCAACAACAACGTCGACACGTGCGCCCGGGTGTGCCACTCCCCAACCGGCTTCGGCCTCAACCGGGCCTTCGGCACGTCCGCCGGCACGCAGGACTTCAAGTCGGTGGAGTCCGCCGACGTCGTGCTGCTCATCGGCGCGAACCCGACCGACGCGCACCCGGTGTTCGCCTCGCGCATGAAGAAGCGTCTCCGTGAGGGTGCGAAGCTGATCGTCGTCGACCCCCGCCGGATCGAGCTCGTACGCACGCCGCACATCGAGGCATCGCATTTCCTGCAGCTGCGTCCGGGCACCAACGTGGCCGTGGTTAACGCGCTCGCTCACGTGATCGTGACCGAGGATCTCGTCGACCACCGCTTCGTAACCGAGCGGTGCGATCCGGTCGACTTCACCGCATGGGCCGACTTCGTGGCCCGCCCGGAGAACAGCCCCGAGGCCACGGAGATCCACACCGGTGTTCCGGCTGCTGCGATACGCGACGCTGCCCGACTGTACGCAACCGGTGGCAACGGTGCGATCTACTACGGCCTCGGCGTGACCGAGCACAGCCAGGGTTCCACCATGGTTATGGGCATGGCCAACCTCGCCATGGCGACGGGCAACCTCGGCCGCGATGGTGTGGGCGTCAATCCACTGCGCGGTCAGAACAACGTGCAGGGCTCGTGCGACATGGGCTCCTTTCCGCATGAACTCGCCGGCTATCGCCACGTCAGCAACGACGCGACCCGGGCCATGTTCGAAGACATGTGGGGCGTCACCATCCAGTCGGAACCCGGCCTTCGCATCCCGAACATGTTCGACGCCGCGATCGACGGTCACTTCAAGGGCCTGTTCGTGCAGGGCGAAGACATCGCCCAGTCCGACCCCAACACTGTGCATGTCGTAAGCGCGCTTAAGTCTTTGGAACTGCTGATCGTGCAGGACCTGTTCGTGAACGAGACCGCGAAGTTCGCGCACGTCTTCTTCCCCGGCACCTCGTTCCTCGAAAAGGACGGCACGTTCACCAACGCCGAACGCCGTATCAACCGGGTGCGACCGGTTATGCGTCCTCGCAACGGCCGTCAGGAATGGGAGGTCGTGTGCGACCTCGCGGAAGCGCTCGGGGTCAAGATGCACTGGGACAACTCGGCGCAGATCATGGACGAGATCGCCGCCCTCACTCCGACGTTCGCCGGCGTGTCGTTCGCGAAGCTCGACGAGGTCGGTAGTGTCCAGTGGCCCTGCAACGACGCCAGCCCACTCGGCACGCCGATCATGCACCAGGGCGGTTTCGTGCGCGGTCTCGGCCGGTTCACCAACACGCCGTACCTGCCCACCGAAGAGAAGTCGACCCGCCGCTTCCCGCTGCTGCTTACGACCGGCCGCATTCTGAGCCAGTACAACGTGGGCGCGCAGACCCGCCGCACCGAGAACTCGCAGTGGCACGGCGAGGACATCCTCGAGTTGCACCCGGCCGACGCCGAGGAGCGCGGCATCCGCGACGGCGACGAGGTCACCCTCGCCTCACGCGTCGGCGCCACCACGCTTCACGCGATCGTGTCCGACCGCATGCTGCAGGGGGTCGTGTACACGACGTTCCATCACCCGGTCAGCGGTGCGAACGTGGTCACCACCGAGTGGTCCGACTGGGCGACGAACTGCCCCGAGTACAAGGTCACCGCCGTTCAGGTCACGCCCGGGCACACCGCCGCGACGGTCGAGATCGATCACCCCGAGCACCGACTCAGCGCTCTCGTGCGCATGGCCAACCAGATTGCCGCGTCAATTCGACAAGATCGACCCCGCCACGGCCGTGACCGCCACCGCAACCCACCTGTCGTCGTTCTGGGAAATTGATATGCGCACGGACCTTGCTGCCGCCCTCGATGGCGGCACGGTCACCGTTGATCGGATCGTCATCGACGCGATGGCCTCCCTAACCGTCCCGGCGTGAAACACATTGAGACCGGGGCCAATCAATCAGTGAGCGCCGATCAGGCAACTCACGTCCGCTGCCGCCATCGGCCGCCCGTAGAAGAACCCTTGGGCGCCTTCACATCCGATGAACCGTATGCGTTCGTGTTGTCCTTTTGTTTCGACACCCTCGGCGACCACGGACAGACCGAGCACGTGTGACAGCGTCGTTATGGCCTCGACGATGGTGCCCGCCGTTGGAGACTCGATCATGTCGGATATGAAGCTCTGATCGATCTTGACAATGTCGATCGGCAACCGGCGCAAGTAACTGAGCGATGAGAATCCGGTGCCGAAATCATCAAGCGCCAACCGCACCCCCAACGCCTTCATTTGCCGGAGAACGGTCATCGCTCGCTCGCTGTCTTCAATCAGAACGTTCTCGGTCATTTCCAGGATAATTTGGCTTGGGTCCGTTCCCTCCGCGCCGATCGCCGAGGCAAGAGCATTAGCTGAAACCTGGGCTGACGACCTGTCGGCCGGAGATATTCACCGCCAGGTTCATGGGGCGATTCGGATGGTCCTTCCGCCATTGCGAATGGTCACGACATGCTCGCTGGAGAATCCACGCGCCGATGTCGTAGATGAGCCCACCCTCCTCCGCGTGCTCGATCAGCAAGGTTGGCGCCACGTTTCCACGGACCCGATGGCTCCATCGCACCAGTGCTTCGACCCCGGTAACAACCTTGTCGGCCGTACGGACAATCGGCTGGTAGGCGACATCCAACGCGTTGCGCTCCAATGCCGTGCGCAGGTCAGAGTTGAACCGGGCCCGGTCCGAGGATCTGATTCTCGCAGCCATATCCGCCACTTGGTGGGAGGCGCCCCCGTTGTGTTTCGCCTTGTACATCGCCGAGTCGGCGTGAACGAGGAGCTCCTCCGACACCCGCTCCCCCGGGCCGGCAAATGCGACCCCGATGCTTGCGGTGACAAAGAGTTCCAAACCGTCGAGCAGGAAGCCCGTCGTAAATGAGCGGGTAATTCTTCGAGCTAGGACCTCGGCGTCGTCGGGACCGTGCAGGTCCTCGCACAGGAACACGAACTCGTCGCCGGCGACCCGAGCGAGCGTATCGCCGGGACGCACTAGCCCGGAAAGTCGATCGGCCACGGCGATCAGGAGTTGGTCACCGGCCTGATGTCCGTAGTGGTCGTTGATGAATTTGAAGCCGTCGAGATCAGCAAACAGAATCGCTGCACTTCGTCCGTGAGCGGTTGGCGCGCTTCGCCGCGTGGTCGATTCGTTCCTTGAGCAACTGACGGTTCGGAAGTCCCGTGAGGGTGTCGTGGAGCGCTCCGTGCTTGAACCGCTCAGAGGCTTCGTGCGCATTGGTTCGAGCCTGCGCGTTCAGCAGGTACGCAGTTACAACGTCGGCCAACGTCTGCGCCGCGACAAGATCTCCGACGTCGAGAGGTCCCGGGGTGTCACGGTAGAGATCGAGTGCCCCGATGCATCCACCGTCGTGTCGCAAGGGGAAGGTGAAGACCGCCGCCAACCCTGCGGCCATTGCTGGAACGGAAAAGAGCGGGAAACGATGGTCGGTCGAGAGGTCGGGGATGGCCACGGCTTCGCTGGTCTCGTACGCCAGCAGGCAGGGGCCATGCCCCACCTCAGACTGCAATTGTTCGTACCGCAAAGCAACATCATTCGATGCTGCGATGTAGTGCGGGTGGGTGCCATCGGAAATCAATGTGACTCCCGCTGCCGTCACCGGCAAAATCTCGACAATGCGAGCCACCAAACGGTCCAAAATCCCTTGAATGGAGAAATCCGTAATAAGCGTACGAGCAAACTCGCTCAATACAGCCGTCAGCTTGCCCTCATGGACCATGATCGCCGATCGCTTCGTCGTCGTTATCCCGCGCATGGTCCGGACGGGCTCACGGAAGGCCCCGTGATGACAGAACTATACCCATTTTTGAGGATTTTGCCTAGAGATTCGGCCTCAAAACCAGGGAACCTCCACGTCTCCCCAACTTCGCAATCCGGTGAGCGAACCAGGTCGCTTTTGCCGCGCCAAAGCGTCGTCACGCGCACCCGACATTTAATTAATATGTATACAGATTTTTTTCACCATCGTTGGCGACGACCGCCCAACAAGCTCCTTACAGCAGGATGGGCGTCGCCTGGTCAAGGACGGCGGCAAAGCGATCGATGATGCTGTCGATCACCGCTGCGTCGCTGATGAGCGGTGGAGCGAACAGCAGCCAGTCGCCGAAGAGGCCCCCGTTCTGGCGTCGGGAGTAGAGGAGCAGACCATGGTCGAGCCCGATCTGCAGCAGGGTCGCACCGGGGTCGACCGATGCGGGAAACTTCGCCGCAGTAGCTTTGTCGGCCACGAGTTCAACGGCCCTGAGCAATCCCCGCCCGCGAACATCGCCGATCAGCGGCGACGCCTCGCCTAGTCGCTGAAGCCCATCGGCCAGGCGCTCGCCAACCTGTACCGCTTGGTTCACGAGGTCTCGCTCGACGATCTCATCGAGCACTGCGCCGCCGGCCGCACACGCCATCGGACAGGCGTCGTACGAGTGGGAAACCACGAAGCCGGTGGAGTCGGCCAGTTCATCGGCAATCTGAGCCGAGGTCAGCACCGCTCCGAGCGGCGCGTATCCCGCACCCAGGCCCTTCGCCAGCGTGATCATGTCGGGCCGCGCCGTTGGATCGTGGTGTGCGACGAAATTCGCTCCCGTGCGAAACGCGGTGACGACTTCGTCGTATACGAGCGCGATACCGAACCGATCACAAAGCGCTCGCGCTCCGGGCAGGAAGGAAGGATCGGGCACGTTCACGCCGGTGGCCTGACCGCCGATCGGCTCGAGCACGAACGCAAGCACGTTCTCGGGGCCGAGTCGTTCGATTGACTCGACCAGGGCGGCCAACGAATCGGTCGCCGCATCGAAGGCACTCTTCGCCCGGTATGTCAGCGGAGCCGGGATTCTCGTCGCTTCGACCGAGAGCGCACCCCACAACGCGGACACACCAACGTCACCATTCATGCTCAGGGTTTGCACCGTGGCTCCGTGGTAGCCCGGCATGAGCGTGATGATCTTCGACCGACTCGTCTCACCGCTGGCCACGGCTAACGCACGCAACATCTTCACGGCCATCTCGTTGGCTTCGGAGCCTCCAGAGGTCAGGTGGACCCGTTCGAAACCCGGACCGGCGAGGTGCGAAAGACGCGCCGAAAGATCAGCGTTCGCCTGGTGCCGGGTCGAACGAGAGTAGGTGTACGTGAGGCGACGACCCTGCTCCAGCATCGCGGCAAGAACTCGTTCATTCCCCTGGCCCACCGAAGCCAGGAAGGGCCCGGAACACACGTCGATGAGTTCGCGCCCTCGATCGTCGGTCAGCATTACACCGGACCCGGACACGATCGTCGGCATCGTTGCGGCCGCCGCTCTCGGAAAGAACGCATCCTGGGTGTTCCCGTCGTTCGTCCACCACTGCTGCTGTCGATCCATGCCCTGACGTTAATGGCCGGCAAATCGCGCCCCTCGAATGTTTCCCCCGCATTCGATCCCCGTTCGGCGATCTCTTAGGCTGCCTGTCGGAATTCCACACTCACCTCATCTCGGCAACCCGCACCACCGATTCCCGACGAATTCAGTCAACAATTCGGGTAGTGTGGCCGGCGTCACCGTGACGCTTCGAAAGGACCTACCCATGACCGACCGCCCGGGCTTTGAGACTCTGCAGATCCACGCCGGCCAGACCCCCGATTCGGCGACGTCATCACGCGCCGTTCCGATCTACCAGACCACCTCGTACACGTTCCGCGACACAACGCACGCCGCAAACCTGTTCGGACTGGCTGAGGTCGGCAACATCTACACGCGCATCATGAACCCGACCCAGGGTGTGTTCGAAGCCCGCGTCGCTGCGCTCGAAGGAGCACCCGACACCGCGATCGGCCTACCCGGCGCGTTGGCCGTGGCCTCGGGCCAAGCCGCAGAAACACTGGCGATTCTCAACCTGGCCGAAGCGGGCAGCCACATCGTGGCATCGGCGGCACTCTACGGTGGCACCTACAACCTGCTCCACTACACGCTACCGAAGCTCGGCATCGAGACCACATTCATCGACGATCCCGATGACCTCGACGCGTGGGCCGCCGCGGTTCGCCCGAACACCAAGGCCTTCTACGGCGAAGTGATCGGCAACCCGCGCAACGACGTGCTCGATATCGAAGGCATTTCGAAGATCGCCCACGCCAATGGCGTTCCCCTGATCGTCGACAACACCGTGCCTTCACCCTGGCTCATTCGCCCACTCCAGTGGGGCGCCGACATTGTCGTGCACTCCGCCACGAAGTTCATCGGCGGCCACGGCACGTCAATCGGCGGCGTGATCGTCGACGGTGGCTCCTTCGACTTCTCGGCCTCCGGCAAGTTCCCCGGCTTTACCGAGCCCGACCCCAGCTACCACGGCCTGCAGTACTGGCCCGCTCTCGGGCCGGGTGCCTTCATCATCAAGGCCCGCGTGCAACTCCTGCGTGACCTCGGCGCTGCCGTCACGCCGTTCAACTCGTTCATGTTCCTGCAAGGCCTCGAAACGCTGAGCCTGCGCCTCGAGCGCCACAACCAGAACGCACAGAAGGTCGCCGAGTTCCTGTCATCGCATGCCCAGGTCGAGTCCGTACAGTACGCCGGCCTCCCGACCTCACGCTGGCATGAGCGGGCGAAGAAGTACAGCGAGGGTCGGGGCTTTGCGTCCGTGCCAGCGTTCATCATCAAGGGTGGCGCGGAAGCCGGGCGTAAGTTCGTTGAAGGGCTCAAGTTGCACAGCCACGTCGCGAACATCGGCGACGTCCGCAGCCTGGCGATCCACCCCGCCACCACGACTCACAGCCAGCTGAGCGAGGCCGAGCAGAAGGCTACGGGCGTCGATCCCGGCCTCGTCCGCCTATCGGTCGGCCTCGAGACCATCACCGACATCATCGCCGACCTCGAGATCGGTTTCGCCGCCGCCAACGCCTGACCCGCACGGCGCGGGAACCACGCACAGCCGCGTTAGCGGCACCGCGCAAAGCCGCACCAGACGCAAAGCAGCGGCGGCCCTCGGTCTGATTCGATCAGATCGAAGGACGCCGCTGCGACGCGTCAAACGCCGGGGACTCTTACTGGGTCGGCATCTGCAGAATCTGCCCGATGACCGCACCACCATCGACGATGAACTCGTGACCGGTGGAGTACGTCGCGTCACGGAGGATGAACATCAACATGGCGGTGACTTCGCTCGGTTCTCCGACACGGGCGATCGGTTGCGCCAAGGTGAGATCATCCGACAGCCCGGCGATCATCGGCGTGCGAATCGGTCCGGGATGGATCGAGTTCACCCGAATGCCCAACGGTCCAAGTTCGAGCGCCGCGGTTTTCGTGAGACCTCGAACACCCCACTTTGAGGCGACATAGGCACCCAGGTTCGCGTAACCCTGCAGTCCTGCGGTCGACGAGATATTCACGATCGAACCGGAACCCGCACGCTTCATCGACGGAATGACGTAGTGCATTCCGAGCCATACGCCTGTCAGGTTGATATCGATCGTGCGTTGCCATTCCGCCGGAGCCAAATCGTCTACAGCACCGAACGTCACGATGCCAGCGTTGTTCACCAGCACGGTGACCGGCCCGAGTGTCGATTCGGTCCACGTCACGAGGTCTTCCCACTGACCGGCCTGGGTCACGTCGAGATGGCGATACGTCACGCTGCTGCCGAGTTCGCTTGCCAACGCTTCACCTTCAGCGTCGAGCACATCGGCTGCGACCACCTTCGCTCCCGCTTCGACAAGGCCCCGTACGTGTTCGGCGCCCATGCCCCTGGCCCCTCCGGTCACGATGGCAACTGCGCCGTTAAGTGAGACTGTCATGTCGTTCCTCCTTCTCGCATTTCAGCCGGAACACCCGGCGGCCTGACCTCAGCGTGCGCTTCCAGGTCTGGCCCCACCAGAGGTCGATTGTCCTGACGTGCCTCGATTTGGACCCTTCGATTGCACTGGCCTGCGCTGACTTCGGTCACTCCGCCGCATCCGTGGCCGTGCTCATGGCGTGACTGGATCGAAATCCGTGCACTGATAAGGTTCGCTGTAATTGCGTTCTCGCACGTTGACGGACTTGGGGGTGAACACAATGGCTGAGATTCCGGCGCCCACGATGGTTGGCGCTTTGATGACGGCGGCATTTGTGGGTCGCACCGATGAACTCTCCGCTGTGCATCGCTTTCTCGAGCGGATCCGCAGTGGCGAAAGCGGGCTTCTGGTGGTCGAGGCCGAAGCGGGCGGCGGCAAGACCAGCTTGATTCGCCATGCCCTTGCGACGTCCGCTCACACCCCAGACTTCACGGTGTACTCCGGTGAAGGCGACCCGAACGATCCGCGGGCATTTCGCTGCCTCAGCGATGCGCTGGGTTGTCGACTCAACAGCTCCGACCCGGCCAAGGTCCGCATTGCGGAGTTGCTTCGGTCCTCCCCGGCCGAACGGCGAGACGGCGTGAGCGCGGCGATCCAGGAACTGATGGTCGACATAGTGGAGCGTGCGGCTCTCGGCCGACCGGTCATGCTCATCGTCGACGATCTCCACTGGGCCGACGACTCGAGCCTGGGTGCCATCGGCTCGCTGACCCGACGCCTGCGAGGTCTCAGCGTCGGCGTGTTGGGCGCAACCCGACCGAGCCCTCGTGTGCAATCGGCCGTTGAATCGTTCCACCCCTCTGTGCTCACTCTTCGGCCGCTATCCGATGCCGATCTCGCCGCCCTCTCCGAAACCGTTACCGGCAGCGCCCCAACTGCCCGCGAGATCGAAGCGCTCAGCCCCGTGCGCTCCAACCCGTTTCTGGTCGCCATGTTGGCCGCCGTCGACTCGCAACGCGCCTCACAAACCGGACCGCCGAGCCCGAAGCGATGGGTCGCGAGGCGTTCCGCCGACTGGTGGCCAGCCTCGAGCCGACGCTTCGATCGTTCCTCGAACTCGCGGCTGTCGCGGGGCGCGAGATTGACGTCGACGTGCTCGCCGAGGCCTCGGGCGAACGGGTGGCCAGTGCGGTCACGATGACTAGGGAAGCGGTATCTCGCGGTTGGCTCGTGGCCGACGCCGACAGCGTGAGATTTCGCCACGACCTCCTGTCGGAGGCGTTGGCCACGTCGCTGTCGCCGGATCGACGTGATCGACTCCATCTTCGGTTAGGACGCGGCACTGGCCGATCTCGGACACGCGCCGGGCCGAGCGGGCTTTCACCTTGACGCCGCGTCGTACCTGGTTGGTCCGGGTGACCTCCCGAAACTCCGTAACGTTTTCGACGGGCTTTCGGTCGACGACGACCTGGCCTGGTCTATTGCTAAGCGTACATACGAAATTGATTCGACCGATCCCCGACACGTCTACGGGCTGATGAAGTGCCTGGCGTGCCGCCATCGGCACACCGACGCGGTTGAGTTGGCGGTTCCGTGGTTGCACGACGCCGGCGCACGAGAACTCGAATACGTCGGGAGAATCCGGCTCGCCGCCGCCGCCTCACTCGTCGCAACCGATGGAAGCGACCGCGCCATCCACGTTCTGCGAGATGGTCTTGAGTGGACGGGTCTCAGCGACGCTTTGCGCGCCGACTACCTGAACGCGATCGCCCGTTTGCACTGGTACAAACGTGATGCGCTGGCCGTCCAAACGGCGGCGACCGATGCTCTGCACGCGTCCCGCCAGACGAACTCACACGAAGGCGAGATTCACGCGCTGTGCAGCCTGTCTGAAGCCGCGTCGTTGCTCGGTGATGTGGAGCAGGCGCTTCTTCACGCCGAGACCGCCGTGCGACTCGCCGGACGCCTTCGGGGCCCGGCGCCGGCATCACCCGAATTGGCCCTCGGAACGGCCCTCGCAATTTCGGGCCGCATGATCGAAGGGCTCCCGATCCTGACCAGGAGTCTCCACGCCGCCGAACGCGCCGGCGATCCCGCGGCGATGGCCCTCGCCCAGGTGACGATGCACGGCACCCGTTTTCATGTTGGCGACTGGGACGGGTTCGAAGCAGACGCTGACGCGATGATCCAGATTGGCGATGAGACCGGTATCCGCAACGGCATCGTGTTGCCGCTCGGTTTCGCAGCGCTCGTCGCGACCCGACGCGGACAGTTCACCGAAGTACCCAGGCTGCTTTCTCGTATGCGCGCAGAGAATACCCGTGGCGACGCCCACCCGGCCGCGATCCTCGGCATGCTGCTCGGGGAACTGGCCGAGACCGAGGCAACCGGGCGCCTCGAAGAGGCCTGCACGAAAACGGCGGAGTTCGTCGAGCTGCTGGCTTCCGCCGGTTATTCCGCACAGGGCTTGATCTCGATGGACGCGGTGCGTTTGGCCTGGACGGTCAACAACCAAGCCGTCCTTGATTCCATGGCCGTTTTCTCGGCCGATGCTGCAACGCGAGCCGCAACGACGACGCGCCGGGCGCTTTCGTCGGTCTGCGCGGCGCTCGCGGCACACGACACCGATGCACTCGTCGATGCGGCACAGCACCTGGCGTCAACCGAACGGGCTTGGGATGCCGCCACCTCACTCCACATGGCCGGGCTCATGGCCAAAGACGCTAAGGCGGCCAGCTCGAAAACACTGCTGTCTGAAGCGGCCCGGAGATACCGCGCCCTCGGCGCTACCAGGCATGCCTCGGCCGCCCGTTCGGGGCAGGGCTTCCGCCACCTTCACGATGCGATGGCGCCGACACCGCCGCCAACAACGAGGGCGGCACCGAGTATCGAACAGCTTTCGGCAGCCGAGCGACGGGTGCTCGAACTGGTGATGATGGGTCAGGCCAACGGCGACATCGCAAGCGAGCTTTTCGTGTCGAAGCGCACCGTCGAGTCGCACATTGCCTCGTTGTACCGGAAGCTCAACGTTTCGACTCGCGTTGCGATTGCTCGCGCCGGGGCTTCGTTGACGACCGGGCCGAGGTCCGACGACCATGGCAAAGTTCCGGCCGAGACGTCGAAAGCATCAGGACAGTGAACGCAGAGTCCTCGAGCCCGATCCCGGCAGCTCCGCAGCTGATCGGACGCGCCCAGCAGCTCGCCGCTCTCGATGAGTTGCGCTCCGAACATCTCCGCGGAAGAGGGCGACTCCTTTCCATCGACGGTGCGCCGGGCATGGGGAAAACCACATTGCTGTCCGTGCACGCCCAACGTTCGATCGATGCGGGCATCCACGTCGTGTGGGCCAAAGCAACCGAGATCGATCAGATACGTCCGTTCGGCTGCCTGTTGGATGCCCTTGACTGCCGGCTCAACAGCGCCGACGCAGCTCGCCGCAGAGTGGCCAACGCCGCACGGGCGAGCGGTGACACCGAGATCGATCCGTTCCGCTTTGACACTGACAGCGTGTGGCGTTTTCCCGTGCAGGAGGCGATCGTCGATCTGGTGCTCGACCTGCTCGACCGAGACCGTGTGCTGCTGGCCATCGACGACGCACAGTGGGCCGATTCCGCGTCACTCGGCGTCGTCATGGCCCTGTCTCGCCGATGCCGGGGATCCGGCCTGATAATCGGCTGGACGCTCAGATCATCGTTCTCGAACGAGGCCATCGAGCAGATCATCGATCGCCAACGCGAAGACGTGGTGTCGATAACGCTCGGCCCCCTCGCCACCCCGGATGCACACGAACTCGGGGCAATACTGGCCGGACACGATCTCGACACGGAGTTGGCCAAACGACTCGCCCAAGCCGGTGGCAACCCGCTCCTGATCGCGGCCTTGGTGAATTCCGAGGCCGACACAGGGCCGGTAGCCGATGCCGTGCTCGGTTGGATTCGACGCATGCCCGAGGCCACGACGGATCTTCTTGGTGTTGCGGCGATCTTCGGCGGGGCGTTCGACACGCGCACGCTCGCGGCGATGACCGACCATCAGGTTTCCGAGCTGATCACGGTGCTCGCGCCTGCGGTTCTGTCCGGTCTCATAGTTACCGGTGGCTCGGGGAGCTACCGGTTTTCGCACGACCTGATTCGCAGCGCGCTGTATGACGATCTTCCGAGCACGTTACGACGAGCCCTGCACCGCGACGCGGCAAAGGTTCTTCGCCGGGCCGGCGTGGATCCCGGCGTCGTTGCACACCATCTTGGACACGGCGCTCGTCCCGGTGACGAAGACGCAGCCGAACAGATACGGGTTGCCTGCGCTCAGGTCGTTCGCCATGATGCAACCTCGGCGTCTGACCTCCTCGGCCGCGCGGTCTCACTGTGCGCTCCGGGCTCCCCCACATGGGCGGCCACGGTTTCCGATCATGTCACCGCACTTCAGTGGGCCGGACGCGCCGCAGATGCCCTGGCACTCGCCACCGAGGCCATGGGCTATCCCATGTCCAAGGGCGAGATGGCCAAGGTTCGGCTCTCCCGGGCTACCAGCCTCGGCCTGTTGAGTGACCTTCCCGGTTCGGCCGAGGAATACCGTGTGCTCGCGTACGACGATGAAGTCGACGTGGCAATCAGGGCGCAGGTTCTGGCTGAACTCTGCACGCTCGAAGCCTGGGGCCTGGATCGCGAGCGGGGCCGGGTCCGCGCCGACGAGGCACTCGATCTGGCGCGACGGGCGGGAGTCCTGCAAGCCGAACTCCAAACCCTTTGTGCGCTCTCCACCATCGAACTCTTCGACGGCGACGTGCGGTTGGCAGTTTCATATGCCGCGAAGCAGTTACGTTGGGCCGCGGGTTTCGAGGTCTGGCTCCGGCCCGAGAGTTGTATCTGGGCCTGGCCCTTGCCGAGGCGGATGAACTCCAGGAGTCAGCAATCTGGCTCAAGTCCGGGCAGAGTGTCGCTGACAAGGTGTCGGATCTTTGGCTGGTCTCGCGATATCAGCTGGCGAGGACCACAATCGCACTGCACACCGGCCACTGGGACGAGGCCATCGCAGAGTGCGAAGCGGTCATCAGCTTGCACGAAGACACCGGGATCACGTCCGGCATGCCACAAGCACCAGCGATCGCCGGCCTCGTAGCACTGCGCCGCAGGCTTTCACTCGAGGGCGTGGCCCGATATCGCGATCTGGCCGCACGGAGCGCAACGTCGGGTGCGGAGCCGGCGGGGCTCCTGTACTACGGATGGCTGGAAGCTCTGATCGCCGAACGTGAAGGTCGAGATGTCGAAGCGTCAGCCACGCTCAACTACATCTATGACACCGTGGCCACCACCGCGCCGCTGGTGCAGATGTGGTTGGCACCTGATCTCATCCGCCTCGCCCTGAAAACCGACAACGTCGGACGAGCGACGGCCGTCCAGACGTCGATGACCGCGTTTGCTGTCCATGTCGGCGTGGCGTCGGCGTTCGGAACGGCGCGATGGTGCGAATGCCTCGTCGCCCAACACGCCGGAGACCTGACAGCGGCGCGTGAACTGGCCATCAGCGCGGCCGACCATTTCCGACGAGCCGGACGAGCCGCCCAGCTCTACGACGTCCTCGAAACGCTTACGCTGCTGGATCCCCGAACTGCGAACGCGCCCGAACTGCTTCAAATCGGCCGGCAACTCGGCATTTCCCCAGGGTCCGCAGCCGCGTCGGGCAACGGAAAGACACGTTCTCCGGGATCGGGTTCGTCATCGGCAGGGACACGACCGGCTCAGCTGACACCCACCGAGCTGACCGTGGTGGAACTCGTCGCCCAGGGTCTCACCAATCCTGTGATCGCGCTACGACTCGGGGTTTCGAAGCGAACTGTCGAGTATCACCTCTCGAATCTGTACGCGAAGTTTGGCGTGACCACCCGGGTCGCCCTGGCGTCTGCACTGTCGGGCAAAGCGTCTTAGAAGCGTCTTAGAAGCGTCTTAGAAGCGTCGATTTCCGACGCCCCCGACAGTTTCCGTGCGCGCACGGGGGTCTTGCGGCCTCGTGCCATGGAGTATCACACCATGGAAGTAACGCCCGTCGAATGGGAGCGGTGGCTCAACAACCTGAACGAGAAGTTGTCGACTGACGAGGACTTCCGCCGCGCGTATCTGGCAACTCCGGGCAAAGCCGTCGGCGCACTTGGTGTGCCCAACGAGCTCATCGGGCCGCTGATCACCGAGGCCAATCAGCGCTTTGACCCGTCAGCGTCGCCCGATACCCGCGACCGTGCGCACTCCGACGGTTCCGAACGACGGTGGGCTGACCTCGACGATGAACCAGATACCGCCTAAGCACCTGCCATTTGCGGTCAGCGCTGCTTGCCGTCCAGAAACAGCTGAACCGACTTCTCGATGCGACGGGCCCGGGTGTCGTCGGTCTTCGCCCCGTTGATGTTGTCAATATGGAATCGCTGCAGGCTGTTCGAGAGTTTGGCGAAGAATGACGCCGCGGCCGGTTGGGCCTTCAACGCCGCCGCGAAATCGGTTGGCACGACCACCTCACGGGGAGCGTCGGCCACCTCCACGCTGACCTCAATTTCGTCACCGGCGCTCAGACCGGTGGCCTTACGGGTGTCGGCACTCACACCGATCATGGCGTTTCCGCCCATAACACCGACGGTCGTTCGGAAGTTGTATCCATTTATCGTTACGCTAACTGGAGGTTTTTTCCCTGCGCCGAGTGCCTCGATGACCTCTGGTGGCACCACGATTCCCGTCGCCTTCATCCCTTCGGCCTGCACCAGGGTCGTGGCGAAGACCAGTCCACTGCCTCCTGCGGCCTTGGTCGGCTTCTTCGGTGTCGGGGCTTTGGTCGGGCTGGCCGCTTTGGGAGTGGCAGCCTTGGTGGCAGCGGACTTTGTAACAGGAGCCTTCGTGGCAACAGACTTGGTGGCGGCGGGTTTTGGCGCGGGCACGTGGGTTCCTTTCGTGGACTCCCCCAACTCTTGCATGCGGGCCGTGATCAACGTGGTGATGACCGATAGGGTCAGCGGATGGTCGGGCTGAAACCGGACCGTTCCTTTGGAGGTGGACCACGCGTCGAGGAGTTCGCCCTGGGCCGCGACGACCGTGCCACTCATCGGGTGAAATGCCAGGTGGCCCTTCGCCGCCGAAAACCCGACCAACGGGCGGCCACCCAGCTTGAAGGCGGGCATGCCGTAACTGATTGCTTCCACGGCGTTCGGCACGATTCCGGCGATTGTCTCGCGAAGTTGTTGCAGGGCTTCGCGTTGTTCCGCCGGGAGCACTTTGAGATACCGATCAATGTCTTCGCACGTTTCCACCCGACCAGTTTCGCAATCGCCAGATTGCGCCACCAAATTTGTCAGGCTGATCCGAGTCGGTTCGCTACATCGAAAGCGACGTCAGGGGAAGGTGAACGGCAACCTCGCTGCCACCACCGGAGCGAGCCACCATGGAACAGCGACCGCCCAACGACGAGGCGCGGTCATGAAGGTTTCGTAGCCCGTGACCCCCGGTGACAACCGCGTGATCGAAACCGATTCCGTCATCGAGTACCCGCACCGACAGGTCGGGTCCTTCAACCACAATCTCGACCTCCACGTTCGTCGCATGCGCGTGCTTCACAACGTTCATGAGCGACTCCCGCACCAGAGCAAGCAGCTCCCCACCCAACTCGGCTGACACAAATGCATCAAGATCGTCGGCCACGTTCGCTACGAGCGTGCCGGGGAGTATCCGCCGGAACTCGT
Organism: uncultured Acidimicrobiales bacterium; assembly: GCA_963763135.1. Lineage (GTDB taxonomy): Bacteria > Actinomycetota > Acidimicrobiia > Acidimicrobiales > JANYDT01 > JANMZO01. The sequence goes on from CAVXNJ010000001.1 coordinate 98,755, forward strand.
CGAGCGTGGCCCGAACGGCCTCCGAAACCGCAATGAGTCGGATCGGACGGCGGAGATGAAAGATCGAGCTTCGAATGTCGCGGATGGCGACATCTATCTCTTCGACGACCCGGTCCATTGCTGCCGTTGCCTCACCGTCGCCACGACCGATAGCGCCCTGGAGCCCGATACCGGCCGCGAACAACCGTTGGATCACGGTGTCGTGCAGATCCCGGGCTATCCGCTCCCGCTCGTCGGCTATGGCCAATTGCTGTCGTTCCGTAACCACGGCCTTCGTGACTTCGCGCTCCACGGTGAGCGAATCGACGAGGACGATGAGACGATTTCTTTGCGCTGACACCTGCCCGAACACCCGACTCCGCTGCCGAGAAAGCGAGACCGGTCGGTTCTTCGTTCGCCGCCTGTCGGATTCAACGCCGGGGCCGACCTCCGCGCACTTCTCTTGCTCAGCATCTACGGGGAGGCAGGGAGCGTTCGTCATAGCGCCCCTAATACCCACAGACCGGCAAATGAAACTCTCAATCCCGAAAGGCCAGGTCTTTGGTCAGTGCCGTCGCTAGTTGGGCCACGTACAGTTGATTCGACTATGACGTTGGTCGGACCCGTAACTCCAGCAGCCGGTTTCGCCGGAACCCTGGTCAGACCAGCACCCGATCACCCGACCACCATGGCAGTCCTCCTATGACGACGATGCACCGCCCACCCTTCGACCACAACAACACCCTGTCCCACGGCAGACGGCTTTGGACGTGCATAGCGATCGGTCTGCTGGCCGGTGGCCTCTTCTCCCTCTCCGACCTGGGTTGGGAGTTTGCGGTTCTGGTCGGGTGGACCTTCACCGCCGGAGTATTTCTGGTGTGGGTGTGGAGCTCCGTCCACCACCTCGATGCCACAGACACGGCGAAACGAGCCACCCAGGAAGACGATTCGCGCGCCGAAGCGGGGCTTGCTCTGCTCGCGGCCTCGACGGTGAGCCTCATCGGCGTGGCGGTGGGCCTTCACCATGCCGCCACCTTACGGGGCTTCGAACGGGCGGCGTTGACAACCCTATGCATAGTTACCATCGCATTTTCGTGGACGGCCGTCCACATCGTGTTCATGCTGCGCTATGCCCACGAGTACTGCCTTGTCGGTCGCGGCATCGACTTCGGCGTCGAACCGCCTACGTTCGCCGACTTCGCGTACTTTGCCTTCACGATCGGAATGACGTACCAGGTTTCGGACACACCGATCACCTCACGAACGATCCGACGAACTGCGACTCGACAGGCGCTGCTGTCCTTCCTGTTCGGCACGACCATCCTCGCCGTCACTATCAACGTCGTCGCCGGCCTCATCACCTGAGGCCCAACGTGACTGACCTCCCAAGACGGGTCCGCGCGTTCCCAGCAGTCCACCGGACCCGGTAGGTTGAAGACGGCCCTCAGGTTACGGGCCGCGTGGGTTCGGAGCTCCGATGGGCGACACACCAGGATCAGAGCGGGCGATGGATACCGCCTGGGCCGCGCGCTCAGCCTCCGAAGCGGTACTAGGTGCACTTAGTTCCTCGGCAGAGGGTCTCTCCGGGGAAGATGCGGCCGAACGACTCCGACGGTATGGGCCCAACGTCCTGGCATCGAGGGTCGTCACCGCCTTCGACGTTCTCCTTCGCCAACTCCGCAACCCGCTCCTCATTCTGCTGCTCGGAGCCGCGACCATCTCCGGCGCCACCGGGGCGATCACCGACGCCGCGATCATCGCCGTCATCGTCGCATTGAGTATCGGCCTCGGGTTCATCAACGAATACCGCTCCGAGACGGCGGTGGCGAAGCTGCACAACGACATTCACCACAACGCGTCCGTCTGGCGCGATGGAATGCACGCCAGGGTTGATATCAGACAACTCGTGCCCGGCGATGTCATCGAGCTTCGCCTGGGCGACATCATCCCCGCGGACGCCCGAATCCTCAGTGCGACGGAACTGGAATGCGACGAAGCCGTGCTGACCGGAGAATCAGCCCCGGCGGCGAAGTCGGCGGAGCCACCGGAGTCCGATCCAACCCGACCCGGCCCGACAGACGCTGCAGCCGACACTTCGACCATCGCGTTCATGGGCACGGTGGTCCGGCAGGGATTCGGTCAAGCCGTCATCGTGGCGACCGGATCAACCACCGCATTCGGCAGGATCGCCGTCGGGCTCACGGAGCGCCAGACCGATACCGCCTTCCAAACCGGCCTGCGTCAGTTCTCCAAACTCCTGGTGAAGGTCGCCGGTGTTCTCACCGTTTCAATCTTCGCAATCAACCTGATACTTCACCGACCGCTAATTGACGCGTTGCTGTTCTCGTTGGCTATCGCGATTGGGATCACACCTCAGCTCCTGCCTGCCATCGTGAGTGTGAGTCTTTCGAGCGGCGCCCGCCAACTCGCCAAGCGGAAAGTCCTCGTCAAACGTCTCGTCACCATTGAGGACCTGGGAAACATCGAGGTGCTGTTCACCGACAAGACCGGCACCCTGACCGAAGGGAGTATCACTTTTTCGGCCGCTCTCGATCCGACAGGCCACGAAGCCCGGAACGTCTTCGAAGACGGCCTCCTCTGCAACGAGGCGACCGGGGTCGGATCCGACGCGATCGAAGGGAACACCCTCGATGTGGCGCTGTGGCAATCCACCGACGCCGCGTCAGATGACACACGGACCAGGATCGCCGCCGCCCCGCGTCTGGCGCTGCTTCCGTTTGATCACGAACGGCAAATGTCATCGGTCCTGATCAACCACGAAGGCAACGCTCGACTGATCACCAAAGGGGCTCCCGAAGTCGTGCTCTCCCGCTGTTCGGGCGTTTCCGACGAAGCAAGGGAAGTCCTCGAAAAGCTCTTTGCCGACGGAGCGCGGGTCGTAGCCGTGGCGGGGCGTGAGGCCAAACCGGCCGATCACATCCTCCCCGACGACGAGCAGAACCTCGCGCTGATCGGATTTCTCACGTTCGTTGATAGACCGAAGGCCGACGCGGGCGACGCCATCGCGAAACTGCACCGCCTCGGTATCAAGGTCAAGATCATCACGGGCGACAACGGATCCGTGGCCTCGAAAGTGTGTCGCGACCTTGGCCTCCGGGTCGATGGGGTCCTCACCGGTATTGACATTGCGAAGCTCGATGACGATGCACTCGTGGCCGCGATCCCGCGCACGACGGTCTTCGCGAGGGTTGACCCTGAGCAGAAGTCACGCATCATCAAGATGGCCCGGCGTTCCGGCGCCGACGTGGCCTTCATGGGTGATGGAGTAAACGACGCTGTCGCTCTGCACTCCGCTGATGTCGGCATATCGGTTGATTCCGCGACCGACGTGGCCAAGGACGCCGCAGACATTGTGCTGCTCGACAAGGACCTCGGGGTCCTCGCGGAAGGAGTGGTCGAAGGTCGGCGGATCTTTGCCAACACGTTGAAGTATGTGTTGATGGCCACCTCATCGAACTTCGGCAACATGTTCAGCGCCGCCGGAGCGTCGCTGTTTCTCACCTTCCTCCCGATGCTGCCGAGCCAGATTCTCTTGAACAATCTGCTCTACGACGTGGGTCAGCTCGCGATCCCGAGCGACGAAGTCGATTCCGAGATCCTCAGCCGGCCCGCAGCATGGGACATCTCGTTCGTTCGGAAGTTCATGATGACCTTCGGACCGATCAGCTCGATCTTCGATTTCACCACGTTCTTCGTCATGCTCGGAGTCCTGCACGCAAACCACGCCGAGTTCCGCAGCGGATGGTTCGTCGAAAGCCTGGCCACCCAGACACTCGTCGTCTTTCTGATTCGGACCCGGCGCGTCCCGTTCTTTTCCAGCCGACCGAGCCGCGCCATGCTCATCACGCCGGTGGCTTGTGCCGCCGTCGGCGCGGTGCTCCCGTTCTCGCCGTTTGCGAAGATGCTCGGTTTCACGGCACTCCCGCTGTCGTTCTTCCTCATTCTCATCGGGATGATATTCGGGTACCTGATACTCATCGAGACTGCGAAGAAGCGCTTCTACCGGACTCGTCGTCCGAGCCGCTCCGCGCCGACCCACGCTCAACGGCGCGACGTGCGAATCCGTCGTCGGGCACACCGTTTCGTGGAGCACCGGGGACCGCGAAGCTCCAGGGAGAAGCGAGGATCTCGTTGACGTTTCGTTTCTCCTCGTCTGGGTAACGGCGACAACGCCGGATCGACACGATCTTCAGGCAACGAACGTCACGGGGACAAGATGGCCAGCCAGCAAACGACCACGATCGCGGCCCGCATGGAACACGGGTCGAAGATCTACATGATCGGTGGCACAGAAGTGCGGGCTCTCGACGACATCACCGTTTCCTTCGAGACCAGCCGCTTCACGGCGATCATGGGCCCGTCGGGTTCGGGTAAGTCCACGCTGATGCACTGTTTGGCCGGGCTCGACGACCTCTCCTCGGGCGCTGCATTCATCGGCGACGAGAACGTGACCGACATGAACGAACGGGCCCGAACCCGCCTTCGCCGAGAACGCATTGGCTTCATCTTTCAGTCATTCAACCTGATACCGACGCTCAACGCCGTCGAGAACATCATGCTCCCCGAACGGCTTGCGAAAACCGACGTCGACAAGTCCTGGTTCGATCAAGTGATCGCTCGGGTCCACTTGGAAGACCGGCTCAAGCACACGCCGAATGAACTGTCGGGCGGCCAGCAACAACGGGTGGCTGTCGCCCGGGCGCTCGTCGCCAAACCCCAGATCATTTTCGCCGACGAACCGACTGGCAACCTCGATTCCAAAGTCGGTGCCGAGATTCTGAGATTCATGCGCAACGCGGTCGACGAGTTCGGCCAGACCATCGTGATGGTGTCACATGACCCGGTCGCGGCCTCGTACGCCGACCGGATCGTCTTCCTCGCCGACGGAAAGATCGCCGACGAAATGCTGAAGCCGACGGCTGCGGGCATCCTCGACCACCTCAAACAACTTGACGCGATCTCGACCGATCCTCCTCTGCAACCCGTCGCCTCGTTGTCCGAAACGACACGCTCCGCCGAGCCAAACACGGTCGAGGGCTCTGACGCCCAGCCACGAATGACCCAGCCATGACTCTCATAGCGTGGCGAAACATCATCCGACACAAGGTCCGTTCCGCGTTTCTCGCATTGTGCATCGTGATCGGTGTCGCATTCGTGGCTGGGACATTTGTCTTGACCGACACCATAAAGAATGTGTTCACCAAGGTGTTCGACGAGGCCTACCAGGGCGTCGACGTAAGCGTCCGAACAAGAAGTGCATTTGGGAGCACCGAGGTGAAGCCACCTATGCCGGCATCGCTTCTGGCCACCGTGAGATCCGTTCCCGGTGTCCGCCTGGCCGAAGGCGACGTGTTCACCACCGGTGGACGCATTTTCGATCTGAACAATGAACCGGTCGGCAACCAGTTCGCTCCGACGTTCCTGGCCAGTTGGCCGGTCGAATCGAGCCTGAGTTCGTTTTCCATCGCGACGGGTTCCGTACCGAACGGCTCCGATGAGGTGGTCATCGATCTACAGGCTGTCACCCAGGGAAAATTCAAACTCGGTGACAGTGTCCGGGTGCAGACGTCGGTTGGCATCAAGAATTTTCGACTCGTCGGTACCGCAAAATACGGAACGGCAAGCAATCTCGGTGGTGCATCAGCCGCCCTGTTCGACCTCATCACCGCGCAAACGATCACGGGCCGAACCGGCACCTTCGACGACATCGCGATCGCCGCGGTCGACGGCGTTACACCATCGACTTTGCAAGACCGCGTGCAGAAGGCAATCGGCGCCAAGTACGAAGCGGTCACGGGTACCGAGCTGAGTTCTGAGAGCACCGCTTCCATCAACAGCGGGTTCTCGTTCGTGACGACGTTTCTCCTGGCGTTCGCCGGCATCTCGCTTTTCGTCGGAGCCTCGATCGTGTACAACACGTTCGGCATCGTGGTCGCCCAGCGCACGAAGGAAATGGCGCTGCTTCGCGCTCTGGGCGCCGACGGCGAGCAGGTGATCGGATCGGTCCTGATCGAGTCGGTCATCATCGGACTCCTGGCATCAGCTCTCGGTCTCGCCGGCGGAATCGGATTGGCCATCGGCATGATGAAGCTGCTGGGTGCGATCGGGTTCAAACTTCCGACCGGTCCCGTCACTATCCTCACTCGCACAATTCTTGTGAGCATCCTCGGGGGCATCCTGATCACGGTCGTCTCGGCTGTCGCACCGGCATTTCGAGCTTCGAGAGTTCCTCCGCTGGCGGCCGTTCGACACGTCACGGTCAGCACGACCAGGCAGAAGCGATCCCGGTTTTCGTTAGGGCTGGGAATGCTGGTGCTCGGTGTCGGTCTCACGGGGTGGGGAGCTCGCTCCATGAGCCTCATCTGGTTGGGCATCGGAGCGCTGAGCACGATGATCGGCGCATCACTATGTGCACCTACCATTGTCGGTCCGTTCGTTCACGTTCTGGCCGCCCCGATCCGAAAGTTCCGGGGCATCTCCGGACAACTCGCCGAGGAGAACGCCACGCGCAGCGCCAGACGCACCGCAGACACCGCTGCTGCACTCATGATCGGCACTACCCTGATCGCGGCCTCCTTGGTCTTGGCGAGTTCAATCAGCACTTCGACCGACCGGATACTGGCCCAGGGGTTGCACGCCGAACTGATCGTGTCAGCGGGTGGAATAACCGGCCTCGGCACGGAAGCAACAGCGGCCATCGCCAAGGTCCCCGGCGTATCGAGTGTGGCTCCCTACCGCTACGGTGCTTTCAAGATCGGCGACTCCACCAAGCAGTTGTCGGCGATGTCGGGAGAATCCCTCGACGCGACAAACCCGGCCGACGCACTGGATCTAGACGTTACGTCGGGTTCCATGTTGGCCGTCGAGCAGGGTGGGGTGGCCGTATCGGAGCGGGTCGCCGACGACAACGGGTGGAACGTGAGCGACAAGCTCACCATGGTGTTCGCGTCGGGCACCCATCAGCTTCCCATCGTGGCCCTCTATAAGACCACGGCCTTCGGCGACTACTTCATCTCGCTGACAACCCATAAGGCGTTCTACACCGACTCGGCCGACCAACTGGTGTTTGTTCGGGTCGCCCAGGGAACCGATCTCACAACGGTGGAGGCCGAAGTGGCCGCGGCATTGAAGACCGCGGCACCAGCCGCCAAGGTACAGAGTCGCAAACAGTACGCCAGCCAAATCCGTGCCCAGGTCAGCCAGATTCTGAACCTGATCACCGGACTCGTTCTTCTCGCTATCTTCATCGCATTACTAGGTGTACTTATCACTATGCTTCTCTCCGTGCTCGAAAGAACCCACGAATTGGGGCTTCTGCGGGCAATCGGCATGGATCGACGCGACATCCGTTCCATGGTCCGTTGGGAAGCGGCGATCATCTCGACCTTTGGCGCCGTACTCGGGCTCGTGCTCGGGGTCGGGCTCGGGTACGCCCTGAGCCGACTTCTTCGAGAACAGGGAATCAATGCGATCGAGATTCCGATTCGTTCCCTCATCACGCTCGTGATCGCCATCACGCTGGCCGGAGTGGCGGCTTCGCTGTACCCCGCCCGGCGAGCATCGCACCTCAACATCCTTACGGCGATCGCCACCGATTGAAGTCGGGCCACGATCGCCAAGTCGGTCGTGCTCGCTGCGTTTTCGTCGTCGGGGCTCCGTCGTGGTCTCAGCCGTCGGGGTCTCGTCGTCGGGGCGACATCCCTACCGACGAATCGACCGATGACACCGTGAAGACTGTTCGTCTGGCACCGAGCAGAGTCAACCCGTCACGGCATTGAAGAGTTGGCCGACGCCCGCCGTTACGGCGATGGCCGTCGTGCCACCAAGAGCGACCCTCAACGAGGCTCGGGCAACGCTGGCGCCGCCAGCGTGGGCCGCCGCCGCACCAAGGAGAACAAGTGCCAGCAGCGAGGTCGCGATCAATACGCCGACTCGGAGTGCGGCCGGCGCAACGACGAGAGCGACCATCGGCAAAGCCGCTCCCAACGAGAAGCTCGCCGCCGATGAAAGCGCGGCCTGGATAGGGCGAGCACGGCCTTCTTCAGTCAGGCCCAACTCGTCGCGAGCATGCGCAGCAAGGGCGTCGCTCTCCGTCAGGGCTTTCGCGACCGCCAATGCCAGATCGGCTGGCACTCCGCGCTTCATGTAGATCCCCCGGAGCTCGTGCAGTTCCCCGGCCGGATCCGCCGCGAGCTCGGCTCTTTCTCGCGCCAGGTCAGCCGAAGCAATGTCGGACTGCGAGCTCACCGAGACATACTCGCCCGCTGCCATCGACATCGCACCTGCGACCAACGAAGCGCCCGCAGCAGTCACCACCGCCGCGTGGGAGGCGCCCGAGGCAAACACGCCAATCGCCACGCTGGCCACGGAAACGATTCCGTCATCGGCACCGAGCACGACAGCGCGAACCCAACCGGAGCGGGCGCCCCGGTGCTTCTCGGTCAGCGCGCCAGCACGGCCGGAGGCGGTGTACGAGATCACGGGAGACCTCCACCATCGAAGGCGGACGTGTCGGACGTGGTCCCGAAGAACTTCGGAAGCGCCTGACCCATCGCATCGGATCCGACGAGCGCCCGGTACACGCTGCGAGCCGTTATTACACGAACTTCCCGGTCCAGCACCACAGCCAGATCCCAACCGTTGTCAACGACCGACACCGCGGCATCGAACAACGTCATGTCGGCCGCCAAGACCGGCAACACCGGATAGTCGCTCGGGGCCAGAACGCTGTCGGAATCCGGACTCCGCCGGACAGCACTCGTCATCATCGCGGGAACAGTTACGTGGCGAACGAATTCACCGTCCAACAGAACGCAACTTACGAACGGCCCGAGCATCATCAACTGCCACGGGACCTGCCACAACGTGCCAGGTCGCATTGCCACAATGCGTTCCGCCGGCAACTCGCCCACCGTCGCCGGCTGTTCCACCGACATCGCCTCTGACGCTGACACGAACCTCAGCCCGTAATCGGTGGGATGTTGAGCGTGCCGCGGTCTCCGGGCGAAAACGGGTTGATACCTGTGAGCGCCACTTTGGCCGAGGCCAGCATGCGACTGAACGACCCTCCGCGAGCTACCCAGAATTCAACTACGTCGCTGGTTACACAAAGCAGTCGCAACGACGGATCGTCGGGTCCCATGAACAGTTCTTTCAATTCCACCCGCCACAAACGCTCGGACCGGACCGAATCACGGAGAATCGTTCCGATACCGGAGATGCAGGTCCATTTGTCATGCGGCTCATCGCTCACCGTGACGTTGATCGTCTTCGGGTTTTCCGCCAACTGCCGAACCCAGTCGGAACGGATGTCAACAAAGGCCCAGAGGCGTGCATCGTCGTCGAGTTCCATGAGGGCGAGCGGCCGGCTGTGCAGATGCCCGTCGTCGGCTGGGCTGGCCACCACCATCACTCGAGCTCCGTGCAACAACTCTCGAAGACGACGTCTCGCATCTACACCGTCGAGATGCTCCTCTGGCAGCGCATCACCGGGCGCCAGTGGTCGCCACCCGGATTCGTTCGTTGCCGGATCGATCGTGACTGTCTCAGACACCTCCGAGTCGGACGCATCCGAGCCGGTTGGCGTGTCAGGGGTCGTGGTGCTCATCGGTTCCTCTCCTGACTTCGCGGGAACGGCGGCGTCAGGAGCAACCCATACCCGACTGTCGTCCGGTGAAACGCCACGGGCTAGCGGACCTTGGATTTGCGGGCCGTTTTCGTGGCCACGGACCGAGCCGCGTCGATCTCCGTGGCCGCCCCGGCGTTCGACATGCCTCCCGCCCAATCAGCCAGGTGGGCTCGGATGAACCAGTGATAGCGCTCCAGCACCCCAACCTGTCCGACGAGGAGATCCTCAGCGATTGGATCGATTTCGCCGACGTCTTCCACGGCCTTACGGTGAGCGGAGATGACGCCCTGATAGACCAGGTCGAGGGCCCCGAGATGCGACAGAGCATCAGCGCGGTCGAGGGAGTAGTCAGACCAGGTGCGGTCCCTCACCAGCCGCCCCACAAGGCCACTCGGTGAACTTCCCATGGTCGCAATACGCTCCGCCAGATCGTCGACCATCGAAGCGACTCCGGCGTACTGGGGATCCAGCATCTGATGCACGCTTATGAAATTCGGACCGACCACGTTCCAGTGGATGTGCTTCAACGTCAACGTCAGGTCGATCAGGCTGTCCAAACGGGTCTGGAGTACATCAGCGACTTTCTTGCCACCGGCCAAACTAAGGGTAGGTACGGTGAAAGACATCGCCCGGCCCGAGGTCACCGACCGCAGAAGGGTGCGGTTGGACGCAAGTTCCCGGGCCCGCGAGGCCGATCGCGATGTGGCATTTTTCGCCATGGTGATTCTCCTGAACGTTGTAAGCGTTTCGTCGGTGACGGTTCGCGCCGGTATTTCCAACGCGAAGTCGCACTACCCGTCGTGATCCCCGGATAAACGCGTCGCAGGTGTTTACTTCACCCCCTCGAGGGGTAATTCCTATGCATGGCTACTAACACCACCACTTATTCCTTACCGTCGCTTCCGTACGAGCTGGATGCGTTGGCCCCCGTTCTTAGTGCCGAACTGCTAGATCTTCACTACAACAAGCACCACAACGCTTACGTGAAGAAGGCGAATGAACTCGTCGACACGCTGTCGTCGCTTGCGGCTGATGCGGACCCGTCGGCGCTGCTGCGGGCACTCAGCTTCAATGTCAGCGGACACGCTCTGCACTCGCTTTTCTGGGAGTCCATGAGTCCCGCTTCGACGAAACCATCCGAAGCCCTCAAAGCCGAGATCACCAGATCGTTCGGTTCCGAGGAACTTCTCCAGTCCCGTCTGACGGCCGCTGTTAGCAAACTCGCCGGCAGCGGTTGGGGGGCACTGGTCTGGGAACCGATGGCCAAGCGTCTGGCTGTCGTTCAGCTCCATGACCATCAAAGCGACTTCATCGTCGGCTCTACACCACTTCTGGTGATCGACGGATGGGAGCACGCCTACTACCTCGACTACCGCTCAGATCGTGAAGCCTGGGCCAAGAAGTTCTTCGAAGTGGCCGACTGGGCCAGCGCCTCCAAGCGGTTCAGCGCACTCTCCCAGTCGACTTCCAAATCGGCGGCCGCCGCATAGCGGACCGTCGTACCCAGAACACCGCTACACGAACAGAACACCGTTACACGAAAGGGAACCTAATGATTACTTCCCAGCTCATCACCAATTTCGGTCTCGCCATCGGACTCGCCCTCACCGCAGTAATGATGGTCTCGGCCGCAGCCACGGTTGTTGCCCCGTTCATTCCCAATCGGGACCACCAATCCGACAGGTCGACACAGAAGTACGATGCGTCCAAGTTCGCTGCATCAACATCGGGTACCAGCAGCGCTCAATCACGAGCTGACGCCGAGGATCGGCTGGCGCACGCAAAATCGCACCATCCGACGGCGAAGCGCTACCCGACTTCAAAGGGCGTGACGAATCCGCAACGTGGAACCGTCACATCGCTTTTCCCTGACAGCAAACCGGCGGACTCACGACATCCAACCGGACAAAAAGTCGCCTGACTCTTCCCCGTGTCGGCCGGTGCCACCAAGTTGTGTGGTGCCGGCCGATGCCCATTTATACCCCTTCCAGGAACGCGGTCCTACCGATCCTTGGGTGATACGTGCCTACCAACGCAACCTGGTGGAGCGGTGCTGACCTTCTGAGGGACAGCTTCGAACCACACCGTGCCGATCACGGCATGAAAGAATCGAGTCAGAAATGTTTCACCATCGACACTACGGGTACCTCGAAACCATGAGAGAGCCTCGCCCCGATGTCGATCAACGATCGTTTCTCGGTTCGGCTCCCAGAGTTCACGTCCACCGGTCGACGCATCATGGCTGACGACGACGGCACGACATTTAGTGTCGTTCGGTCCGAGCGAACTTTTGCGGCGCGTCTCACCTCCATCGCCTTGGCGCGCAACTTCGTTCGGTTGTTTGCGTTGCACTGGCCATTTTCGGGTCCTCGGTTGTCCGACATCGAACTGGCCACGAGCGAACTCGCCACAAACGCGATCGTGCACGGTTGCGGCGAGTCATTCACGATCGAACTGGAGGGATCCCGGAACGGTTTCGTTGTCCGGGTCATCTCCATCGGAGCGCTCACCCTCCCGCAGATTCGACGTCCTTCGTCGTTCGAGCGAACCGGTCGCGGGCTGCTGATCGTGTCGCAAGTCGGTGACAACCTGTCAGCGATCGGGGACCGGCTTGGCGTCACGATGTCGTGCCAGTTTGATCTCGAGCGTCGAGAACACGACGCAGGTCCCATGGCCTACGGAGCCGTGACAGCATCAACGACATCATCATCAGACGGGAAGAACCAGTGACGATCGAGATAGTTCCACCACTTCGGGTAACCCAAACCGAAACGGGATTCCACGTCGCCGGCGACATCGACGCCTCTACCGTCAGCAGCTTGGCGTTGGCACTCCTTCCCCTCCCGGGTGCCGGCGATGTCGAGCTCAACATGGCGAGCGTCGACTTTATCGACTCAAGCGGACTGCAGGTGCTCATACAGGCCCATCAAAGTGCGGCTGATCAGGACCGGCGTATGGTCATCGCCTTTCCGTCGGCCAACGTCTCCCGCTTGCTGCATTTGAGCGGTTTGAGTGACGTACTCCACATCGTGAGAGCCGTTGACTGACGGCGATCCGCTCGAATCTTACGTTCCTGCGTCGTCGTGCGACAGACCGTGAGCGCCCTTCCGGACCAGCGCGGGCTGTCCTCCGTCGGTGGGACGGGACAGTTGGTCGAAATGAGGCGGCTACTCGACGAAAGCGAATCCCGGTTCAAGGCCCTGTTCTCTTCGACGGACGAGGGTTACTGCTTCTGCGAAATCATCATCGGCCCAACCGGAAACGCCGTCGATTTCACATTCCTCGAAATGAACGAGCGCTTCTCGGAGATCACGGGCCTACGCGATCTGGTTGATACGCGCGCATACGATGTGTTCGACGGACTCGATCGGGAGCGACTGAAGTCCTACGAGCGAGTGGCCATAGGCGGAGACACCATTCGGTACGAAAAGGAATCTCCGGCCACCGGCCGGTGGTTTGAAATCGTCGTGCTTCCGGTCGCGCCACTCGGTCGCTTCGTCGTCGTCGCCCGCGATCAAACCCTGCCGCACGAAGTCGAACTCGCACGACGCACCAGCGAAGACCTGTTTCGCACGATTGCCGAAGATTCGCCGATGCTCATCTGGATGCTCGATGCCGACGGCGGCATTGAGTTCGTCAACCCGACTTTCTGCAACTTCCTCGGCGTGTCGTTGGAGGAACTCCAGCAGCATCGTTGGACCCTCATCACCCACCCCGAAGACGGCCACGCCTACACCGAAGAAATGGTGCGAGCGGTTCGGGAGCGGGATCGGTTTCACGCCGAGACCCGGACCCTCAGGTCTGACGGCGTCTGGAGGACGATCGAGTCGTGGGCGCAACCGCGTTTCGGTCTCGACGGCTCCTATCTCGGTCACCTGGGTACGTCAGCTGATGTGACCGAGCGGGTCGAACTCCAGCGAGAGCTCGACCGTATTACCGAACTGGCCCGTGATCGGGTAGAGCTCATTTCAAATGTGGTGACCGCGATCGAGTCGGTGAGCGGAGTGAAGGCACGTGCTCAGCGTCTACTTGACCAACTGGTTCCACGGATTGCCGACTTCGGCTCCGTCGAGGCGCCCTATCAGGCCGAGTACGTACTCGCCGCTGCGCACCAGGACCCGAACCGGCTCGAGGTGCTGCGAACGCTTCGCGAACGTCATCGTCCGGACCGGGAAGCCGGGGTCGTGTCGGACCATTCACCGATCGACGAACGCTCCACGTTCCCGACCGGCCTCGGAGCACTCTCAGAATTCTCGGTTCCTCTTGATCTCGGTGGAGGCATCCGAGGTTCATTGTGGCTCGGGGTGTCCGAGATCGATCGCGCTCCGCTCGGGCCGGTCGACCGTGCTCTGGTCACTGACATCGCCGAGCGGGCCGGTGTCATGCTCGCAGCAGCGCGGCTGCACGAAGCTGAGCACAACATAGCGATTCGGCTGCAGCAGGCCTTGCTCCCAAACAAGTTGATCGAACACGATCGCGTGCAGCTGAGCGCCCGCTACGAGGCGGCCGGTGCTCTGCTCAACGTCGGCGGCGACTGGTACGACTCGTTCACGTGGCCAGACGGGTACGTCGGCATCGTGGTCGGCGACGTTGTTGGACACGGCATCGAAAGTGCCGCGGCGATGGGGCGCCTGCGTTCGGTAGTCGCGGCGTTGGCTCCACACCTGGGGCCGAATCCGGCCGCCCTCATTGACGCGTTGGCCCATTTCATGGAAGGCCCGAACGGGACCGACTACGCCACGGTTTGTTGTGCGGTGCTGAACACGGAAACCGGCCAACTTCGCTATTCGTCGGCCGGCCATCCACCGATGCTCGTGGTGTCGAGAGAAGCTCCGCCGATCTGGCTCGACGCCGCACAGTCCCCACCCATTTCGGCTCTGGCCGGACACCCACGGTCGGAAGCCAGCGTCGAGATCACCGAAGGTGCAGTCGTATTCGCCTATTCCGACGGTCTCGTCGAGCGACGCGGCGAGTGCATGGATACGGGTTTGGCCCGGCTCGAGCAGACCGCCAGCCGGCTCGTCCTGAGCGATCCAACGCAACCGGAAGGTGCGCGAAGTACGGGTACCGGGGGCAGTTCGGGAACTACGGCCGACCAGGTCGTGGACGCACTGCTCAGCGGGTCTTCCGAAGACGATGTGGTCGTCGTAACCATGCGTTATCTCGAGCGGCCCTGAGTTCATAGCGAGCGGCCGTTGGCTCATAGCTGGCGGCCGTTGATTATCTCGAGCGGCGGGAGCTTCCGTCGGCTCGACATACGGTGCCAGGGGGTGACACAACCGCCGGGACCGAATGTCGGAGCATCCCCACGGCCTTTCACCGCCCAAACGCAACCGACGACAGTCGGCGTTCGGGGACGCTACTTTGGGGTAGCGCACATCCCCGCATGAGCGGTCAAATCGTCAAATCCAAATCGTCAAATCCTGGCATCGACAACATCGGAATCGTGGCCCGGCCACGGCCGTTTGCGGTGTCGCCCAACCCAAGGAAAACAATGCGAACCATCAACGTGACCATCTGGAACGAATACCTGCACGAGGTCAAGGAGCCCGAAATCGGCAAGGTGTACCCAAAGGGTATTCATGGAGCGTTGGCCGAAGAACTCAGCGTCAACACCGATTTCAACATTCGCACGGCGACCTTGGCCGAACCATCGCACGGGCTCACCGACGACGTGCTCTCGAGCACCGACGTGATGATCTGGTGGGGACACATGGGACATCACCTCGTTGACGACGCGGTCGTGGACAAAGTGCATCAGCAGGTGCTGAGCGGCATGGGACTCATCGTGTTGCACTCCGGCCACTATTCAAAGATTTTTCGCAAGCTGATGGGCACCAATTGTTCGCTCACCTGGCGCGAAGCCAACGAAAAGGAACGCCTTTGGGTGGTCGAACCGGCCCACCCGGTCATGAAAGGTATGCCGCCGTACTTCGAGATCGCAGCCGAAGAAATGTACGGGGAGCGTTTCGATGTTCCGACCCCCGACAAACTGCTCATGGTCAGCTGGTTCCAAGGGGGCGAGGTGTTCCGGAGCTGTGCCACCTGGCAGCGTGGTCACGGCCAGGTCGTCTACTTCCGTCCGGGTCACGAGGAATATCCGACCTATCACAACGAGCACGTCATCAGGGTCGTCACCAACGCGTGCCGGTGGGGTGCAAGAGAAGTGAACATCCCGACAAACGACGCACCAAACGTGCCGGTCGCACTCGAATGGGTTCCCGGTGCATCGGAGCGCGCGACAGCCGCGGCCAAGGCCGGTTCCGAGAGCGTGGGCTCATGACCTCACCCCACCGAATCGGCGTGATCGGAACCGGCGGCATCGCCCGGTCCCACGTGATCGGTTACCACGCCGCCGGAGTCGAAGTTGCTGCGCTGTGTGACACCAACAGCTTCACGCTTGCCGCCCGGCAAAAGGAATGGGACGTCGCGAACGGCTACGAGAACTACGAAGATCTGATCAACGATCCATCGATCACCGCGGTTTCGATCTGCACCCCGAACGCGTCGCACCACCCGATCACCCTGGCTGCGGCCCGGGCCGGAAAACATGTTCTGTGCGAAAAGCCGGTTTCGCTCGATCTCTCCCAAGCCGAAGAGATGATTGCCGCCTGTCAAACCGCGGGAGTCGTCTTTCAGGTTGGGCACCACATGCGCTCATGGGCTGCTGCGCTCCAAGCCAAATCGATGATCGATGAGGGCCGCATCGGCAAGGTGACCTATGCCCGTTTCCGCCAGGCCCACGATTGGGCCGGCTCGCCCGTCGTGCGTGGCGTGTTCGGGTCGAAGGAAGCATCGGGCGGTGGCACACTGCTCGACAACGGCTGTCACCTGTTCGACCTGGCGCGCTACTTCTGTGGAGACGTCCGTGATGTCTATGCGCGCGTATCAACGCGGAAGTTCGACATCGAGGTCGAAGACACCGCCATGGCATCGCTCGGGTTCGTCTCCGGGGCCATGGGACAGGTCGAGGTGGCCTGGACCGGAACCGGCTGGCAGGAGGCCTTCTGGGTGTTCGGCACCGAGGGATCACTGGAATGCGACAACCGCGTCGGCGCCAACATCCTCACGCACCGCTACCGCAACTCCGGCGCGACCACGTGGGATCTCACCGATGTCGCGACGTACGACCTTCAAGGCCTGAAGCCCCACACCCAGCATGTCGCCAACTTCCTCGCCTCGATCGAAGGGACACGCGACATCGTGTGTACGGGTCACGACGGGCTGGAAGCCGTCCGCTTGGTACTCGCGTCCTATGAGAGCGCAGCCAAAGGCACTCCCATTGTGGTCACCGACCAGTGACCTGACCAGTTGCCTGATTCAGAGATCCGCCGGCGGAATTAGAGATCCGCAGCAAACACCCGAAACTCAATGACGGGAACCGGCGAATGGTCAACGATCGATCCTGCCACGCTCCCATGAACATAACGAGACAGTCCGGTGCGTGCGTGGGTAGCGACGACCACGAGCGCATCGGGTTCGTCGCGTAGAACGTCAGCGAGCCCAAGAGCCGGTGATATGGGGTCATACTGCACGCGGTTACTCACCGCGACTCCTGCGGTAGGAAACCGGGTCAGCACCTGATCCAGGTACTCGGTCGGATCGCCCTCGGGGCCGTAGCGTGGAGTCGGCGGATAGTCCTCCCGCAACGGAGCGAGGACCTGCTCGACCACGGTGACCAGTTGAAGTGGCATTCCGAACTGCTTGGCCCACGGCAGAACAAGCGAAAGAGCGACCTCGCTATCCGACGTTCCGTCCAGGGGAACGACCAGACGCCGGAACCGGTGACGGAAATCGACTTGAGCCGCGCGGCCGACGAGAACCACCGGGAGCACCGAACGCCGGGAGAGTTCTTCGGCGGTGGAACCCACGATTGCGACCGCTCGCCCGTGCCCGTGCGTCGACATGCAGACCATTGCTTCGCGTTCGTCAGCCAGATCGAGAAGACCCACCACGGCGTCGGGGTTCACGACCACCTGCCACCAACCCAGCTTGTGCTCATGGGTGAGGTCGGCCAGATATGACTCGTTGGCCAGACGATCCTCCGCCACCACCTGCGCAAGGCCGACCTTTACCCCGAGGGATTCCGCCAGGTCAAGCGCAGGACCGATGGCCCGTTCCGCGTGGTGGGAACCGTCGAGTGGAACGAGCACTGTACGAGGAACCGTGACGTGTGTGCCGCTGTTGCCGGGGGTGCCGTGCCGGGTGGTCGCTGCGTCATTCATGCACGATCTTGTACCCGCTTACACTCCGTTGAAACGCCGGGCATCTGCCGTTTCGCCGAGCCAAGCCAAAACAAACCCCGTGCCCAAGCAAACCCCGTGGTGCGGATGCATGCAACAGCTGTCTCTGCTGCAGCAGCTGTCTCTACCGAAACAATCGTGCACCGGGGGTTTGGTCCATTCGCCGAACGGATACCAACTGTCAGCCTCGTTCAATGGGGTTTTGCACTTTCCTTCTGACGTGGACCACATGCCCGCCCCGACGCCGAAACCAGCGCGAAACAACGCAGCGCCAGTCCCGCCAATCCCGACCACGCCTGCGCTAACTGATGCAAACGCACCGGGCGTTGCGAACGCTCCCGGGATCGGTAAACGTGTAGAGCGGCTCTTGCGACGCGTCGATGCCGTTCAGCAACGGTCACCGTCTCTCGGATTTGTGTTCGGTGTGATCAAAAAGCGCGGCGACGATCGCGGCGGGCTTTTGGCTGCCCAACTCGCATTCTCCGGGTTCATGTCATTCTTCCCGTTAATTCTCGTAATCGTGACGGTTACGTCGTTTCTTTCGGAACGGTCGCCGGCGATTGCCGAACGAATCCGAACCTCCGTGCTGTCGGAGTTTCCTGTGGTCGGATCCGATCTCACCTCAGAGGCCGGACACTTACCCGGCAGCGGTATCGGTCTATTGGTCGGCTTCGCCGGCTTGGTATGGGGCGCGTTCGGGTTCACCCAATCCCTGCAGTACACGTTCTTGGAGATCTGGCACGTCCCGCACAAGAACCGACCCGGCTTCGTCTTCCGGATGGCCCACGGCCTCGCGGTGTTCGCGCTATTGGGCTTGGCTGGCGCTGGAAGCCTGACGCTCGGGCTGCTCGGCACGCTCATCAAGAACTCGAGAGTCGTCGGGGCGATCGGACTCCTCGGCGCCGCGGCAATCACCGCCGGGCTCTTCTTCGCCATGTTCTGGCTCTTGAGTCCGCGAAATGTCCGCATCGTGGATCTCATTCCCGGCGCTGCACTTGCGACCATCGGATGGCAGGCGCTGCAGCTGGCGGGCATTTGGCTGGTTGGCGGCCAGCTTCGGCGGAGTTCCGAGCTTTACGGCACGATCGGAGCGACAATTGGCCTCATCTGGTTCCTCCAGCTATTCAGTCAGATCCTGATCTACGCGTTGGAGGTGACCGTCGTCCGGAAGGATCACCTCTGGCCCCGTTCGTTGTTGCAGCCACCCCTGACCGGGCCTGACATCGCGGTCCTGACCTCGATGGCATTACAGGAGGAACGGCGTCCTGAAGAGCACGTCCGCGTCGACTTCGAACCCACCGCCAGCAGCCTTTGCGACCCGTCTGGAACCGGTGATCGCCACCGACGTGACGAAGTCGTATAGTCGCTTGTAGAGACACTCCCTGAGGTTTCGACACACCATACGGTGGGTAAGGAGCCAAACATGATGACGGCCGCAAAGCGACTTTGGTCAAAGGCGAAAGCCCGCGTCAGCGGCATCTCCCAAGCGGCTTCGGATACCACCGCGCCAGACAATGCGGGTTCCGGTCAAACCCCGGAAACCGGCCCCGCGGGCGGACCCGACGACGAACAGACGACCCCCGCAAAACGAGGCATTTCGAAGGTCGCGCCGAGCAAGCCCGTGCACTGGGTTCCGCTGATCATCAGCATGCTGGTGCTCAACTGGGTGATCGCGGCGATCCTCCGAGGCCCTGCGCCCACCCGGGTGAAGCTTCCGTATTCGACGTTCATGGAACAGGTGAGCGAAAACAACATTGTCTCGATCTCCGCTCGCGGTGCCACGATTCAAGGTGACTTCAAAAAGGACGTCACCTATCCGCTGAAGAAGACCAGCACCGCCGAGCCGGTGACAGCGTCGAAGTTCCGAACGGAGCGACCGACATTTGTTACAGACAACTTGTGGCTGCAGCTGCGATCCAACAAGGTCATCGTTGGAGCAGAGCCGGTCGACCAGCCCGTTTCGTTGTTTGTGCAGCTTCTCACCGGGGTGGGCCCCACCCTGCTGTTCCTCGGGCTGATGGTGTACTTCGTGCGCAAGGGAATGAAAGGCGGGGCGCTCGGATCGATCGGGCGCTCGAAAGCTGAGTTGTACGTCGCGCCGGCCACCCCGACAACGTTCGCCGACGTCGCCGGCATCGACGAGGTCGTCGACGACATGCGAGAGATCGTCGACTTCCTCAAGCATCCGAAGAAATACCACGAGCTCGGCGGGATGATCCCGAAGGGGGTTCTGCTCACCGGGCCCCCGGGTACCGGCAAGACCCTCCTGGCCCGTGCACTCGCCGGCGAGGCCGATGTACCGTTCTTCGCGGTTGCGGCGTCGGAGTTCATCGAAATGATCGTCGGCGTGGGTGCAAGCCGCGTGCGAGACCTTTTCGACAAGGCCCGCGCCGCTGCACCGGCGATCATCTTTCTCGACGAACTCGACGCGATCGGACGCGCCCGGGGCGGAGCGATGTCCTATGGCGGGCACGATGAGCGCGAGCAGACGTTGAATCAGATTCTGACCGAAATGGACGGATTTACCGGAAACGAAGGCGTCATCGTTGTGGCCGCGACCAACCGCCCGGAGATCCTTGACCCGGCGTTGCTTCGCCCGGGCCGCTTCGATAGGCGGGTCGTGGTGAACCCGCCCGATGTGGTGGGGCGCGAGGCCATTCTCCGTATCCACACCAGAAAGGTTCCGCTGGGACCCGACGTCAACCTTCGGGTGATCGCAACGGTCACGCCCGGAATGGTCGGAGCGGAACTGCGCAACCTGGTCAATGAGGCGGCGCTGCTCGCAGCCCGGCGTCAGGAAATGATGGTCACGCTCGCCGACATGACCGATGCACTCGAACGGGTGCAACTCGGTGCGGCCCGCCACATTGTCATGACCCTTCGTGATCGCACGCAGACCGCGGTCCACGAAGCGGGTCACGCCATCATCGCGATGCTTCTCCCCGGCGCCGACCCGGTCCGGAAAATCTCGATCATCCCGCGCGGTCGGGCCCTCGGTGTCACGTTCCAAAGTCCTGACGCCGACCGCTACGCCATGTCAGCCACCTATCTCAACGGGCGCATCGTCGGCGCACTCGGAGGTCGGGTGGCCGAACGAATCCGCTTCGGCGAGGTCACGACCGGAGCGGAAAGCGACCTGAGCGTCGCCACCGCCATCGCTCGTCAGATGGTCGCCCGCTGGGGCATGTCGGACGCCATCGGGCCGGTCAGCGTCGACGCCGGAAGCGGCGATGCCGGATACGAACTCCCCTTCGGAGGGTCACCGATTTCCGAACACACCAGGGAACTCGTCGACATCGAAATTCGTCGGCTCATCGACGCCTGCGAAGTCAAGGCGACCGAGATCCTCACGGAAAACAACGACCGTCTGACGTGGCTGGTCGAAGCACTGCTCGAACACGAGACACTCGACGAGGCCGAGGCCTACCGAATCGCCAAAGTGGAGCATCGAATCGAGCGATCGGTGATTCCCGACAAACTTGCTCCGGCGGCCATGGACGCACCTCGGCAGTTGTGACCCCAAACGGACCGCAGCTACCAGGCGCAGCGTCCGCAATGTCGAACGCGTCACCGGCGTCTACCGACGGGGAGTTGCCGGGGCTGACCGCTACAGAGGCGGCTGCACGTCTTCAGGCTGGCGAGGGCAACACCCCCTCGCAGAGGCACGGCCGCAGCGTGGCGCAGATTGTCCGGGCCAACGTGATGACCCGGTTCAACGCCATTCTGGGAGCGTTGTTGGTCGTCATCCTGGTGCTCGGGCCGTCACGCGACGGCCTATTCGGCATCATCCTGGTCGCCAACACCTTGATCGGGATCGTGCAGGAAGTGCTTGCCAAGCGAACCTCCGACCGCCTGACCGTGATCACCGCAGCAAAAGTCCACGTTCGCCGCGACGGAATCGACACCGAGGTCGAGACCGCAATGGTCGTCCGAGGTGACGTCGTTGGATTGCAGGCCGGGGATCAGGTGGTCGTCGACGGCCCGGTCCTAGCAAGCGTTGGGCTGGAAATCAATGAATCGCTCCTCACCGGGGAAGCCGAACCGCAAAGCAAACCTGTCGGAGCGAACCTCCGTTCCGGAAGTTTTGTCACCGCTGGCACCGGCTTCATGCGAGCCGACGAGGTAGGTGACGCTTCCTACGCAAACACGCTCTCAGCTCAGGTGCGCAACTTTGTACCGGTGCAGTCCGAACTGCGCGCCGCCACGGACAAGGTCCTACTGCTCGTGACATGGGCTATCGGTCCGATCGCCACGGCACTTTTGGTCGGCCAAAGACTGGGCGGTGAAACATGGAAAAGCGCGGTGTTCGGCGCCGCCACCGGTGTTGTGGAGATCGTTCCGGAAGGGTTCGTACTTCTCACTTCGGTAACGCTGGCCATGAGCATCGTCCGACTCGGCCGATCAGGGGTGCTGGTCAAAGAACTCGCGGCGGTCGAAGGCTTGGCCCGGGTCGACACCATGTGCTTCGACAAGACCGGGACGCTGACCGAGGGAGATCCCGTCGTTGATGACGTGGTTCCGTGTGGCACGACCCCACTCGCTGACATTGTCGGAGCCCTTTCGGCGCTGACTGTCGAAGCGACAAACGGAACCGGAATTGCTATGCAGGCATACCTTCAGTCGAAGGACCGGACGGACGTGAAGGGCGACGTTGTGCCGTTCTCGTCGACCCGCAAATGGGCGGCGCTGTCTTCCGTCGGCATGGGCACAGACTCGGCGTCGGGCACCTGGGTCATGGGTGCGCCCGAAGTCCTGCTCGACGTCGGCGATACCGCAAACGATGCGATGCTCGCGGAGGTGGACAAGCGAACTGAACTCGGTCGTCGGGTGCTCGTGCTGGCGAGAAGCGACAGCCCAATGAAGGGCGACACCCTGCCGACAGGCCTTCAGGCCTGCGGACTGATCGCGTTGAAGGAGCAGATTCGCAAAGACGCCCGATCCACCCTCGACTACTTCGCCAAACAGGGTGTCGATGTGAAGATCATCTCCGGCGACAGTCCGACAACCGTGGCTGCGATCGCGTTAGCCGCAGGGCTGCACGGCCTCGACGAAGCGCGGGCCATCGTCGATGCTCGATCCCTTACTGACGACACCGCGTTGTTCGACTCGATCGTTCCGGCCCATGTCGTGGGGCGAACGAGCCCCGAGCAGAAGCGAAGCATGGTCAAGGGTCTGCAGCAACAGGGGCGAACGGTCGCCATGACCGGCGACGGCGTCAACGATGCGCTGGCGCTCAAAGCCGCAGACCTTGGAATCGCCATGGGAGCCGGCAGCGAGGCCACCAAAGCCGTCGCCCAGCTGATTCTGGTTCACGGCAATTTCGCAGCACTCCCCGGCGTTGTCGCCGAGGGCCGACGGGTCATAGCGAACGTCGAACGGGTGGCGAAGCTCTTCATAACGAAGACGATCTACGCAGGAGTGCTGGCAATCACCACGGGTATTGCGCAGCTGCCATTTCCGTTTCTGCCTCGCCAACTCACACTAATAAGTTCACTTACTATTGGTATCCCCGGCTTCTTCCTCGCCTTCACTCCGGATGGGCCCGTCGCGAAGCCGGGATTCATGCGCCGCGTCGTGATCTTCGCCGTTCCGGCCGGACTTATCGCCGCCGTCGCCACGTTCGCGGTGTACCGGTTGGCGTTGGTCAGTCCAAGCACCTCAATCTCCGAAGCCCGCACGGCCGCCACCATGGTGTTGGGGCTCACCGGACTCTGGATCGTCGATGTGTTGGCCAGGCCGCACTCGAAATGGCGGACGCTGTTGATAGGGCTCATAACCTCCCTCGCCGTTTGCGCTTTCGCCGTGCCGTGGAGTCGTCGGTTCTGGGTCCTCGAATTCCCCGTGCCCACCGTGATGCTCGAAGCGGCGGCCATCGCGATTTCTGCGGTGGCGACGATCGAGATCGGATGGCGGGTTGCGACAGCCTCGAAGCGCTTCACGTAAACGAGTGACGACCGCGGAACTGCTCCAAGCTTTCGACTACCTGGTAACCCAGGCGTCAGGGTGTAGGGCCGGAACGGTTCGAAGGCGATGGCCACGCAAAGTCGCCGGCGCGCAGTCGACCGGCAATCAGATCACTCGCCACCATCGTAAGTTGTCGATTGTGGCTCCGGGAATAATGTCGAAGCAGGTCAAAAGCTTCCATCATGTCGATCTGACGAAATTCGGCCAACATCCCCTTGGCCTGCTCGATCGCTACCCGACTGTCGAGCGCGTGTTGAAGCCGACCCGCCCGTAGCTGCAGCTCCCGTGAGCCCTGTTCCTGAAGAATGGCGATGCTCGCAACATCACCGAGAGCCTGGGCCAAACTGACATCGGCCGCCGGGAGCGGTTCGTGGCCATGACGGAAGAAGTTAAGTGCACCGATCACTTCCGAACGAACGCGCAGTGGGAGCGCACACACCGACCCGAACCCCTCGTTCAGAGCTTCACTGCTGAACCTCGGCCATCGATCCCGGGCCAACCGGAGGTCGTTGTGCACGACTGGCATGCCCGTGGCGAACGCTTCGAGACAGGGCCCTTCATCGTTTTGCAGCTGGAAAAGCTCAAGCAATCGAGCCTTTTCACTCGAAGCCGCCATGACCCTCAACGTGCCACTGGTGTCGGCCAGGAGAATACCGACGGCATCGACATCAACCAGTTGGACGCACCGATCGGCCAAAACCGTCAAAAGGTCGATCAAATCGAATTCGTCGACCAGCGAATCAATTAGTTGAACGAAAGTTTGCGTGAGAACTTCTTCGCGGGTCATGAACGCAGTCGGTTCACTGATGCAGTTCGCAGGAAGTTCCTCCGCTCAGAAGAACGACGGGCCAATTCACTCCGTGGCATTGAGACCTCGATCATCGTGAAGGTGGATGCGTCGATCAACAATATCGGCGGCCACGTCGCCGAGTGGTCGGGCGCACGAATACGCATACGCACGGATTCGCGCCAGCGCTTCGTTCGTTCCAATCCCCAACTGGATCGCGACCACGCCCGAAGCCTGGTGGACCTCGGCCCGGTGCGAGGCATCGTCGATCAGCGAAGTGGCCAAAACGTCAGGCTCCTCCTCCGCTTGCACTGACAGGATTGCTTCCGTCAGCACGTCGGCCAGCATGACGCTGTCGTCGCTTTGTTCGGCAGTCAGACAACCAGGCGTGTCGCGATAGATCGTCATGGCCCCGATTCGTCCATCGCCGTGGCCGAGCGGAAAAGCGAACACGGCACACGCACCGGCTTCAAGGGCCGATGGCGAGTAGTTGGGCCACTTCTTGTCGGTCTTTGCCCGCAGGTCGTCTGAGCCTGAAGAGAGACCTGAACGAAAAGCGTCATGACAGGGTCCTTCCCCCAGCGAGTACTGCAATTCCTCAAGCTGTCGTGTGAGTTCGTTGGACGCGCACATCGGACCGGTGTGATGGCGGGTCATCAAGGTCAGCCCGACTCCGGTCACCCGGAGTACATCCACGCAAGCGGCACACAGGGTCGCACCAGGTTTGATGATGATCTGTCGGGCCAGAGCGACCGAAATCGCCTTGGCCCGCTCCTCACGCAAAGAGTGCGCCGATTTCGCAGATGGTGAACAGTCGCTGCACGCAACGTGGGGACCCGCGAACCTGCAGTTTCCAATGGGCGTTGACGTTCAGCAGTGCACCGATGATTGCGGCGTCGAGGAATGTCACCTCAGTGACATCGACGAGCAACCGGCTACCCGGCGATGCCGTGGCCAGGGCCTCAGCCTCAACAAAGAGGGTTCGGGAGAGTTCGCTCGCGGTCGAAGCATCCTGCTCGCCGCTCAACCAAACGATGGTCTGATCGGGATAATTGGTGACCCGCTGCCCCCGGAGGCGGGATGGAAGCTGAATTGATGCGTCTACGTTTGAATCAACCATGACTCTCCTTGGAAGACAACGTCATGAGCAAACGCGCTACCAGGGTCTGGAGCACCGCATTTCGAGCCTTTGGGATCTACAAACGAAGATCGTGGCTCTGTCAAGGACGCTACACCATCGGGTCGCGAAGCCCCACCGGAGGATTGTCACTGGGCGTGGCGATCGTTCGAACGGGTCACCGCCGGTCGCTGACCTGCCCGATAAGACGGAGTGGAAGGTCTTTGGTCTATCCGTGCAACCGAAGGGTGTCGCTCGCATCCTTCGCCGAAAGTGCCGAAGGTCCCGAGAGCACACGCTCGTAAAGGTCGGCGTAGCGCCGGGCCATCGTCATCCGATGAAACCGACTGACGGCCCGTTCACGGATCCGGGACCGGTCGAGCCCTCCCACGAAACGGAGCGCATCGACTGCCCCTTCGGCATCGTCGACCAGAAAGCCGGTCACTCCCTCCTCGACAATTTCAGCCATTGAACCTTTCGCGTACGCGACGACCGGGGTTCCACACGCCATCGCCTCCACGACGCTGAAGCCGAAAGGTTCGTCGAAGCCGATCAAGTGCAACAGCGCGTACGCATGACCGAGAACCTCTGCTTTGTCTTCCGCGCTCACCATTCCGACGAATCGGACCATTTCGCCATCGATATGTGGACGTACTTTTTCCTCGAAGTAGCGTTCGTCTTGAATGAGGCCGGCGATGATAAGTGGCCGACCCGCCTCCCGAGCGACCCGGATCGCGACGTCGGGACCCTTGTCGGGATGGATGCGTCCGAAGAACAGGAGATGCTCACCGGGTTCGGGATGCAAGCGGAATGCATCGGTGTTGATTCCGTGATGAATCGTTGCTGCGTAATGGAGGCTCGGTTCGCGGTCGGCGTCGCTGATCGCCACATAATGCGTTGTCGAGTTGTAGCGCTTGTAGACCCGCTTGATGGCCGACGATGAGAACCCGTGGACCGTCGTGACGACCGGTGTGCGAACGAGTCGGCTGTAGGTGAGCGGAAGGAAATCGAACCCGTTGTGAATGATGTCGAAGTCGTCTGCCTGTTCAAACACCGAAGCGATATGAAGACACTCGGCCACCTTCGGGTCCACGTTCGCGTCCTCCGACCAACCACGCGGAAGGGTTGAATGCAACTTGGCGCTCGTTAGTGAATCCCCGGTCGCGAACAACGTCACATCGTGACCGAGCTCGACCAGACTTTCGGTGAGGAGGGACGCGAAAAGTTCCCAGGGTCCATAACCTCGTGGAGGTGTCCGCCACGCGAGTGGAGCGAGAATCGCGATCCTCCGTGCGCATACCGAATTATCCTGCGCTGTTGCGGAATCGGCCTGGGTTTGCACTGCATGATGTCATGGCGTTCTTACTTCCTCTGGGGACGTTGCCTTCCAGGCAACGCCACTAACCGCGTGTCGGTTTTTGCCAACTCGCTTAGACATGGGTGCACCTCGTGCACCTTTACGTAGACTGCTCTGCCCTCCGGTTTCCAACTTCCAGGGCAATTGGTTCAGCGCAATCACGGGGTTTTGGCTCCGTATGCGGAAGCGACGTCGGGTGACTCGTTCGCAATGATCGACGAGAACTCTTCCAATGCTGCACGGAGCAGCCGCGAGACGTGCATCTGGCTGATACCCACGATCTCGGCGATCTCCTTCTGGGAACGTTCGGCGAAGAAACGGAGCTCCACGATCCTTCGCGATCGCGGAGCTAGAAGTGGCAGCAGCCGCTCCACTGTCGCGCGCGCCTCCACTTCCTCAAAGGCCCGCAGCGACGAATCGTCAGACACCGATGAATACATCGGCATTGGGGTGCCCGCCGCGCCTACTACCGGAGCATCGAGTGATCGCACCCGAAAGGCGGCACCCGCTTCCATCGCTTCGAGGACCCGCTCCGGAGCGATGCCGATCCTCGCCCCGATTTCGGCGACAGACGGCGTACGGCCCAGCTCCTGCTGCAACTCACTCAGTGCGGGACCGATCCGCTGGGAGTTCTCCTGCAGGCTTCGGGGCATGCGGACACTCCAGACCGAGCGGAAGTGGCGCCGAAGTTCACCGAGGATTGTGGGCGTGGCGAACCCGATGAACGGCACTCCGCACGTCGGATCAAAGCGATCAATGGCGTGCAGCAGACCGACCTGCGCCACCTGGACGAGATCATCGAGTTCGACCCCACGGTCCTTGAATCGGCGCGCCAGGCCAATGGCGATGCCCTTAGTTTGCAGAACCAGGGTTTCGCGCGCCGCCATGTCGCCGTTCGAGCGGAGTTGCTCGAACAACTTCAACTCATCTCGACGGACCTGAGCGCGAACGTCGGCCTGTTCGGTGGGCCGATTGACAGCAACCAAATCGCTGTCGTGCTCGGCGGTCTCGAGAGTTCCTTCAGGCATTGTGGAACCGAGCCGGTGGGCCCGTTTGGAAACCGGCTTCCAAACGTCCTTCTCGAACTACGACATCGAAGGAATCGACGATGGCCCGCACCACGTACAGGCCGAGTGGATCAAGGGAATCCACCACGCCGTCATGTACAGCGTCGCCGCTCGAACGGACGACCATGGCGCGTTCCGCCAGAAAAACATCGAGGCGAATGTTCCCGTGCGGTTGGGAGCCGGACATCACGAGGTTCACGAGTTCGTCGGCGGCCGTGCGAAGGTCCTCGATCTCCTCATAGTCAAAGTCCAGGTCCGCGGCCAGCGAAGCAACCACGAGTCGCACGACACGAAGGAACGACCGGTCGTTCGGAATCAACAGCACGACCGCAGGATTTTCAATGGTTTGTGGCGGATCACCCGACGCGGCAACGTTGGTGTGATTGACACCGACACCGTCTTGAGAACTTGGCACAACCAGTAAGTACCCGGCAGTCAACCTTTGAAACCACATTCGCTGCCGCCGTGCGTTTGTCGGGTTCGACATCGACCCGGGCAGGACGTTTCGGCGAACGGGCGATGGGTACATGGGCGTGTAACTCACAGGAACGTTTGGAGAATCATGAAACGCCTCATTCCCACTAGAACCACACGTTGGTCGGTCGTTGTACCCGCCGCCATGGCCATGGCGCTCGTACCACTTGCCACCATCGTGCTCCCAACCTCGCCGGCATCTGCGGCGAGCCGAGTGCCGGTCGCAACCGCGTCACCTCGAGCCCTTTCGCTCAATGCCGGTACGTCCGCCGAGATCGCGGTGCGTCTGTCGTCAAACCGGCCATCGAATCTTCGGTGGTCGATCGATGGTCGTCCGTCAGGCGTCAGTGCTGGAGTCGCATGTTCGTCTGCTCGACTCTGCGCCGTCACAGTGACCGCCGACTCGTCAGCCCCGGAATCCACTGCCCTCGTCGAGATTGTCCTCCGGTCAGGTTCGGCGAGCCGGGTGATTCCGTTTGCCCTCCACATCGCTCCATTAGCGACACCCGCGCCCCCGGTGACTACGCCAACCACGACGGCACCGCCTACCACCACGCCACCGACCACGGGTAGGACGCTCTCACTGCGCCCGGACTCACTGATCAGCACGGCCAATCCTGGTACCCGTTCGGTGTTCGTCATCGGGATCGCCCGCAACGGTTGGTCCGGCCCGGTTGACATGACCGTAGAAACCCTCCCCTCCGGATGGCGAGCGGCCTTCCTTCCCAACCCGGCGAACGACGCTTCATCAACGTTGATCATCGATAACGCCAGCAACGCGACACCGGGCGACTATCCGATCCGAATCAGCGGTCGGGCCGCCGGCCTCATTGGCGAGTCGATGCTGATCGTTCGCGTTCGGGCCCCCGAGCTCACCCTGTCGATGCTCAGCCTCGGTCCGGTCGTCGCTCCCGGAGGCACCACCCGATTCGTCCTTGACGTGCGCTCGATCGACGACCCCACCAGGTTGGTGAACGTTCGTGCCGACGGACTCCCAGCCGGTGTCACCTATGTTGTCTCGCCCAACCCGGCGGTCGGCACCGTAACCGTTGACGTAAGTGTACCGGGTGGTACACCAGCAGTTGTGTACGCGTTCTACTTCGTCGGTTCACGCGACGGCGTGGAAGTTCGCCTCCCGACGGTTCTTTCCGTCGTGGCACCGGCCGTATCGACCTTCACGTTCACGCCGACAGCAGTGGCTCCCGTTCCGGGTGACGCGTTCGGGTTCGGGATCTTCTCAACGAGCAGTTCGTTCTCGCTCAGCCGGGGCACATCAGCGTCCTTCGACGTTCAGGTTGTACCTCGGGCGGGGTTCGTGAGCCCGATCGATCTGTCGCTAACCACGCCGACGGGTTGGACCGTGACCTGGCTCGCCGTCGGCCCGAACGTCTTTCGCGTAACGGTCACGGCACCGGCGAGTGCAGCCAGCGGCGTCAACATCCTGCCGTTGCGATCCTCGAGCGGGGCGCTCACGGCAACCTTGAACTTCACGGCGACCATCGCATAGCCGTGTTGGTTGGGGCGTTCGGATCACATTTCTGGTCCGAACGCCCGATTTTCGAACACTCTGCGTAGTTGAATGCCGAATAACACTCTGCGGCAGATCGCCTACCGCAGACGGGAAACACTCGAACACGATGATCAAGACACGATGGACCACGCTCTCCACAGCCACGGTCATCGCCGTAGGACTCGCCCTCGTTTCCGGAGGATCGCCGGTCGGCGCAGCCACGAAACGGACCACGAAGAAGGTCACGACAACCACGGCCAAACCGCGCGCTGCTCGCGCCGCCAAGAAACCTGCAGCAGCGCGAACACCGACGACTCTGCCGGCGACCGAAGCACTGACGACCTCAGACACGACAGTCACGGCGTCTGATCTGGAGACGGCGGAGACCACCACGTCTGCCGCGCCACCCACCGAGCCCAAGCGCACCGAACCACCGAAAACTGAACCCCAGCGCACCGAACCACCGAAAACTGAACCCCAGCGCACCGAGCCGCCACGGACCCTTCCCACGGTTCCCCAGACGACCAAGCCGACCCCGACCTCACAACCGAGCACCGAAATCCGCACC
This sequence comes from uncultured Acidimicrobiales bacterium, assembly GCA_963763135.1. Taxonomy (GTDB): domain Bacteria; phylum Actinomycetota; class Acidimicrobiia; order Acidimicrobiales; family JANYDT01; genus JANMZO01. Next base: position 129,470 of record CAVXNJ010000001.1, read on the forward strand.
CCGTCGACGCTCGGCCTCCGATGTGGCGTCGTTGAGCGAAACGTGCGATGCGAGTGGTCCGGCGACGCACAGGGCGGCGTTCGCTATCTGCTGCTTCGTGGGCATGCCGGTGATGCCGCCGGTCGCGTCATTGGTCCGTTTGACATGTCGGTCCACACCGCGAGCGACATCACGCCACCGTCCAAGCTCACCTTCAGCTACCTCGTGATCGTCCAGGACGCCAACGGAAAGAACACGGCCCACTCCGATCCCGTTTCAGTAGCGATCCCCTGAGATCCCCTCCGTTCGGGCATCCATCGCCGGGACGGCACATCCATCGCCGGACGGCAGATCCCCGGTCGGCAGTAGGCTAAGCGCATGGGTTGGTATGTACCGCAGGGGCCACCTCATCATCTGGCCGACACGCTCGCCTGTTCGTGGGTCGCGGAACTCCAAGGCCGCCCGCACCTTCTCGTTCCCGATGGTTGCGTCGAGCTGCTTTGGATCAGCCGGGGAGAGATCTGGCTGTGCGGACCGGAGACACACGCCTGGCGATTCCAACTTCCGCTCGGCACGACAGCGGTCGGGGTGCGTTTTCGCCCCGGCCGCCATTCGTCGCTTTTCGCCATCGATACGTCGACGCTCCGCAATGTGCGACTACCCCTGCGAGACGTGGTCGGCCCAGAAATCGAACGGTCTTTGGTTGCGGACGTGGAGAGTAACGCCTCTCCGGAGCACCGGGTCCGTGTCATCGAATCGTTCGTACACCGGTTGGTTCGTGCATCCGAACACGGACCGAACGCCATCGCCGCGACAGCGAACCGGGAGTTCGCCGACTTCGTTCTCGAAGTGCTTGCACACTCCCCGCGAACGACGCAGCAACAGTTGGCGGAACGCTTGGACATCACGTCGAGGCAGCTCCACCGACGGGCGCTCACCGTGTTCGGTTACGGCACGAGCCAGCTGAGCCGGCTCCTTCGATTCCAGCGCTTCCTGGCTCTGGCAGAACAGCACCGCGATAGCTCGTTGCCGATCGCCCGCCTCGCAGTCGAAGCGGGTTTCAGTGATCATGCTCACCTTGGCCGTGACTGTCGCAACATCACCGGGCTCGCCCCGGCGGCATTTCTGGCCGAGTATTTTCCGACGTTTCCCGACATGTCCGATCCGTACAAGACCGGTCGCAATTTTGCGGTCAGCATGGCCGGATGACCTCGACCCCTTCTTCGCCCGCCGACCGTTACCGTCGGCTCGCCACACGGTTCACCGACCTCGTCAACGCCGTACCCGACGACAGGTGGTCAGCACCCTCGCCGTGCGACGAGTGGACGGCAATCGATGTCGTGAAGCACGTGGTGACAACGGAAGCGGATCTTCTCGGCCGTATGCCCTTCGCCCCGGGTACGGCCGAAGACACCACCGACGCACTCGCCTCCTGGCCGCGGGTTCGCGACCTCATCCAGGCCGCGCTCGACAACCCGGAACATGCTACGTACACATACGATGGCTACTTTGGGCCGACGACGTTCGCTGCCACCGTCGACCAGTTCTACTCAATGGACCTCGTGGTTCACGCGTGGGACCTGGCGCGCGCAGCGGGGCTCACCGAATTCGAAGCGATTGATCCGACGGAGATCGACACGATCACCGAGGCATTCGCTCCTCTCGCGGGCACCATGCGTCAGCCGGGCCTGTTCAACGAAGAGATCGCAGTTCCAGCGGAAGCCGACGCTCAAACCAGGTTCCTCGCGTTCACCGGCCGCAAGCCGTAGCGTCCAAGCGCCGACGACGGGTCGGCGCGTCGGATTCGGGGTTCCGGCTTTCATCTGACGGGTACAGCGCTTAGTGTCTCGATCTGACCGATTCCCGTTCTCGGTCGACGATGCGCCGAAACCCATGAGGACACCATGACATCACGAGATGAAGCCATAGCGGCTCTCACTGCGCCCGGGCACCCCTACGAACTTCGCGTCGAGAACCTTCCGGCCGGGGCGGGCAAGGTATTTGTGAACGCACCGCTGACCCTGCGCGCTCTCTATGCCGAAAACATCAGCGACAAACCGTTTCTCATCTACGAAGACGAGCGCTACACCTTCGCCGAGGCATACCACGAGGCATCGAAAATCGCTCGGATGCTCATCGACGATTTCGGCGTACAAAAGGGCGACCGGGTGGCGATCTCGATGCGCAACTTCCCGGAGTGGGTGCTCGCGTTCAGCGCTGTCACCTCAATCGGAGCAATCGCGGTGGCGATGAACTCCCTTTGGCAACCCGAGGAAATGGAATACGGCTTGACTGACAGCGGAGCGAAGGTGCTCTTTGCTGACCAGGAACGCCTCGATCGCCTGGCCCACTGCTCGCCCGATCTGAAGCTCGCCGTCATCGCGGTTCGTGTCTCGAGTCCGCCGAACAACGCCGTCGTTCTCCAGGACCATCTCGCCGGAATGACCGATGTACCGATGCCACCCGCGGATCTCAGCGCCGACGATCCGGCGACGATCTTCTACACCTCCGGCTCCACCGGCCACCCCAAGGGCGTCCTCCAGACGCACCGCAATATCATCAGCGCGCTGTTCTCCTGGGAACTCGATGCGAAGATCGCGAACTTCCGTTCAGCCGGTGGCGAGACCGCTCCGAGACCGGAACCCTCAACGCCCGCACCTCAGGCCGCCACGCTGCTTGGCGTTCCTTTGTTTCACGCGACCGGCTCACACGGCGTGTACCTCCAGTCGTATCGGGCCCAGCGCAAGCTCGTCTCGATGTACAAGTGGGATCCCGAAGAGGCCGCGATGCTCATCGAGCGGGAGCGCGTCAATTCGTTCGTTGCCCCGTCGGCGATCACCGGCGACCTGGTTCGCGTAGCGAAGTCGAGCAACCGTGATCTCAGCTCGCTTCGCATGGTCGGTGGTGGCGGTGCTGCCCGAGCTCCCGAACAGGTTCGCCAGATCGACGCGTCGTTCAAGAAGGCGCGACCGAACACCGGCTGGGGAATGACGGAGACAAACGCCATCGGGACAGGTGTGGCCGGCCAGGACTACATCGACCGACCCGACACGGCCGGCCAGTGCTCGGCCATCATGGAAATCAAGGTGATCGACGAGCAGGGCAACAGCTTGCCGACCGGCCAACGTGGGGAGCTCCTTGTGCGAGGAACGTGTCTGTTCCCGGGCTACTGGAACCGGCCCGACGTAAACGCCGAGATGTTCCTCGACGGATGGTTCCGCACCGGCGATGTCGCCTACATCGACGCCGACGGATTTCTCTACATCGTCGACCGCATCAAGGACCTCATCATTCGGGGCGGCGAGAACATCGGCTGCGGCCAGGTCGAAGCAGCACTGCTCATGCACCCGCTGATCCGGGAAGCGGCGGTCTACGCAGTCCCCGACGAGCGACTCGGCGAAGAAGTCGGGGCGACGATCTACACCGACTCCGAAATCAACCTCGATGAGCTGCGCGAGTTTCTGCTGCAACACCTCGCCCGGTTTGAGGTTCCGCGCTATTTCGTCGTCGTCGACACGGCCCTGCCGCGAACCGCCTCGGGAAAGATCCTGAAGCGCCAGCTCCGCGAGGAAGCCACGGCCAAGCTCTAACGCTCGTCGGTTGGGATCAGGACTGCGGGCCCTTCACGTGGCTGACACCGATGAGCGCTTCGCGGCTCACCAACGCGGCCAGCTCCGATTCCGTTAGATGGTCGGTTCCCACCGGCCGCATCGGGAGCACGACATAACGCGAGTCGCCGCTCGTGTCCCATACCCGAACGTGCATCGATTGGGGAAGATCGAGGCCCATTTCCTTGAGCACCGTGCGTGCCTCACGAACGACTCGCGCCCGATACGGCGGGCTTTTGTACCAATCCGGGGGCAACCCGATCAACGGCCACGCCGTGCACGAACACTGGGTGCAGACGATGACGTTGTGCACGTCGTTCGTGTTTTCGAGCGCAATCATCTGTTTGCCTTCGTGACCCTGAATACCTAGCTCCTTCGCGGCCGCCGTTGCATCGGCCAGTAGCCGTTCACGGAACTCGGAATCGATCCAGGCCCGGGCCACGACTCGAGCGCCGTTCTCCGGGGCGAGATCATCCTCTGCGGTCGCCATCAGCGAGTCCGTATCGTGCGGTGCGATCAGCCCCTTGTCGACCAGCAGGCCCTCCACGGCATTCGCCTGGGCAGTGAGCGATGCGCGTGCATCCCCGTTGTTCATGAGCCCTCCGGGTCCCGACGAGTAGCCGACATGTAACTTTCGAAGACCTCAACCACGACGGTTTGGTCAGGGTCAGCCCCCGCCCAGAGATCGGACGCTTCAAACTCCACCGCGTAGGTGAACTCCCGCCGTTTCCGCGGGCCGTGGGCCCGCCATTCAGGAAAGTATGCGCGCGTATAGACGCGGAGAACCGTGCCGCGCTGCCCTCGAAGATATGCCGGACACCGGCTGTGGCCGGGCGTTGCCCCGACGGTTATCACCACCGGCTCACCCACCTGGAAGCGCGGCGGTTCGGTCGAGTCGGGCTCGGAAGTCCCACTAGCGGACACAACAGCAGCGGGCGCCACCGCAGCGGGCGCCACCGGGTCAGCGAGCGGAACCGGACCGCCGGCTCGCTGCTCGATCTCATCGAGTGTCAACACCCCCTGCTCGACCAGAAGCGTGGTCACTCCCGTCAACATGCGTTCGTAGTACCGCGGACTCAAGTACCAGTCCGGGGTCATGCGCTCGAGGGAATGGCGGTAGGCATCGGCGTTGTATGCGCGCAGCTTCCCGATGGAGACCATGTTCAGCGCCCACGCCTTCGCTTCCCACGCCTCGTGAAACGTGGGCTCGTTCGTTTCGACGTTGACCGACCCAAAGCCGGTGCGTCCGCCGAGATCGTGTGGACCGTCCATGGCGGCCACAGTAGCGACTGACGAGTGCGTCGTGCGGCCTCACCAACTCGGCATGAAACGAATCAGCCACTAACGTTCGCTCACAAGACACTGCTCCAGACGACTCGAGGCCCGAGGCAATGACCGACCTTCAGCTGACGCCGCTCCACCCGCAGTTCGGCGTCGAGGTGCTCGGTGTTGACCTACGGACATTGACGCCAACACACCTTTACCCTGAGGTTCGGGCGGCCTTCGAGGAACACTCGCTGCTCGTGTTTCGCAACCAGCACGTCGACAACGATGAGGCACATCTGTCGTTCGGCTCGCTATGGGGGCCGATTGAGGACAGGGCATATGGCGCAATGGGCGATGCCCCTCGCATGGACAACGTGACGAACAAGCTCGCCGACAACACAATCGCTGCGGCCGATGATCTGCACACGTTGAATCTCATGGGCAACCAGCTCTGGCACACCGACAGCACATTCCTTCCCGTGCCTGCGCTTGCAAATATTCTGGCTGCTCGCGTGCTCAGCGACACGGGAGGCGAGACCGAGTTCGTATCGACCCGAGCTGCATGGCGAGACCTGCCCGCTGGGTTGCGGGACCGCATCGACGGCCGGGTGATCCGTCATCGCCTTGCGCACTCGCGGGCGAAGATCTCTTCGGTGCTGGCCGACCAACATCGGGCGAAGTGGCCCGATCAGACCTGGCCGTCCGTCTGGACCAATCCCATAAACGGCGCCGAGGCCCTGTACATCGCGTCGCACTCCTGCGGAATCGAAGGCATGCCCGACGACGAAGCGCAGTTGCTGCTCGAGGAATTGATCGGCTTCTGCACCAAGCCTGAGCGCGTGTACTCACATCGGTGGCGACTCGGCGACGTTCTGGTCTGGGACGAACGCGCCACGATGCACCGCGGTCGCCCGTGGCCCTACGAACAGGAACGCACGTTGGCGAGCATCTGCATCTCCGTCACCGATGCCGACGGGCTGAACGTATCGAGAACGCGTCAGCTGTAGACGGCAAGCCAGATCGCGATGTAGTGGCAGAGCGCAGCGACGATCGTGCAGGCGTGGAAGACCTCGTGAAAACTGAAGACCGTCGGCGAAAGTGTCGGTCGGCGTGTTCCGTAAGCCGCGGCGCCGAGTGAGTAGAACGCTCCACCGGCGGCTACAAGTACCAGCGCGGCAACCCCCGCCTGGCGGGTGAGGTCAGGAATTACGAACACGCCGGCCCATCCCAGCGACAGGTACGCGACAACGTTGAGCCACCGCGGCGCGGGGACCACCTCAAGGGAAAGCAGCAGACCGGCCAGCGCTCCGGCCCACACGACGATCAGAATCTTTCGTGCCGTCGAGGGGGTCAGTGCGAGCACCGATATCGCGGTGAATGTTCCGGCTATGAACACGAAGATCATCGAATGGTCGAGACGGCGCATGCGGGCCTTAGCTTCTGGCCCCCAGTTGCCCCGGTGATACGTGGCACTCACGGCGAACAGCCCGACCACCGTCACCGCATACACCGCGGTTCCGATCCCGGCGCCGAGTCCTCGATGGACCGAGGCCATGACGACGAGCGGAACTCCGGCGAGCACGGCCACCACCGCGGCCCACGAGTGCAGAACGCCTCGCCATCGCGGCTTCGGCGGAGTGTGGGACGTTGGTGGCGCAGTGTTACCCGCGACCTGACCAGGCACGACGGCAGTAGCCATATCCTGAGCGTACCCCTCCCCACCCGGATTGAAACAGGGCCCTTCGTCGCCCGGGTTCACGTTCGCCAGACCCGTTAGGCGACGCCGTCGATTTCCGACGTCGGGGCGATGCGGCCGAGGCCGCGGAATGCCTGGTTAGCCGTGCGTCCCTCGCGGATAACCGCGTCGACTTCTGCTGCGATGGGCATCTCGACCCCGTTTTCCTCGCCCAACTCGACCACCACCCGGCTGGTCTTTATGCCTTCGGCCACCATGCGCATGCTTGCGGTGATCTCATCGATCGTCTTCCCCGCAGCGAGTTGCACCCCGACGGTACGGTTGCGACTCAACGAGCTGCTGCAGGTGGCCATGAGATCGCCGAGTCCGGTGAGGCCTGGAAACGTTCGCGGATCGCCACCCATCGCCACGCCGAGCCGGGTGATCTCGGCCAGGCCGCGGGTCACGACCATCGCCTTGGTGTTGTCGCCGACCCCGAGGCCCTCCCCCATTCCGGCGGCAATGGCAATCACGTTCTTCAGGGCGCCGCCCATCTCACAGCCGAGCACATCGTGGTTCGTGTAGACGCGGAAGCGCGTACTCGTGAACACCTTCTGCAACGACGTGGCCACGTGCGCATCGGGCATGGCGATGACCGCGGCTGCGGCATACCCCTGAACGATCTCGCGGGCCAGGTTCGGCCCGGCGAGCACGCCCGCCGGATGGCCGGGCAACTCCTGCTCGATCACTTCGGTCATCCGTAGCCGCGAGCCTTGCTCCAGGCCCTTCGTCAGGCTCACGATCGGCACCCAGTGTCTGAGGAACGGCGAGGAGGCCTGCAATGTGGATCGCACCGCGTGCGACGGTACGCCGACGACCAACACATCGGCGTTGGAAACCGCTTCCTCGAGCGACGTCGTCGCCCGGAGATTACGGTGGAGTTTGAGCCCGTCGAGATAGCGCGAGTTCTGGTGCCGCTCGTTGACGTCTTCGGCGGTCTGCGGATCGCGAACCCACAGCAATGTGCTGGCATTCGCCGATGCCAACGACGCGACCGTCGTGCCCCACGACCCTCCCCCTAGAACGGCCACCTGTACTGGTCTGGTCATGTAATTCCCCCTGGTTCACGACACTTCGACGCAGACCCTACCGGAGCGCGGGTCGGGCGCGCTTGGCCGGACGATCCCAAACGGGCGTGCCCCGAACCTGCCGGGGAGCGCGCTCGGTGTACGCACCGCGCATGCCCGGGGCGTTGTCCGCCATGCCCCGCTACGCTGACAGATGTGAGCAAGGAACCGAAAAAGGAACCGACCGCCGAATCAACCAGAGCGAAAGCGCCACGACCTCAGGCCGCCGCTTTCTTTGATCTCGACCGCACGTTGCTGACGACGTCGTCGGGCACGGTGTTCACGCGCCACTTACGGGAGTTGGGCCTCGGCCCGCAGCGCGATATGCCGTTCGGTAAGATCCTGGGTCTTTCCTACGAGCTGTTCGGCGAGAACCGACCCAGCATGGAATTGGCCAAGTTGGCGGTCAAGGCCTCGAAGGGCTGGTCGGCCGCGACCGTCGCCGAGGCTGCGGAATCCGCGGCTGAGGAATTGATCGACATGATCGGGGGCTACGTGCCGGCGGTGTTCGATGAGCATCGCAAAGCCGGTCGGATGCTCGTGTTGGCCACCACCACACCCGAAGTGCTCGTCGGTCCCCTGGCCCGACGCCTCGGCATGGACGCGGTCGTGGCGTCGCAATGGGCGACCGACGATCAGGGCGTCTTCACCGGGCAGTTCGACGGCAAGTTCGTGTGGGGCCGTGAGAAACTCAACGCCGTACGGGCCTGGGCCGCGTCGAACAACGTGTCGATGAGCAAGAGCTACGCCTACTCCGACAGCTTCTACGACGCCACCCTCCTGGCCGCGGTCGGTCATCCGGTGATGGTCAATCCCGATCCCCGACTCGAGATGATCGGGCGCCTGCGGAAATGGCCGGTCCGTCACCTCGACGTCGCCCCGGGCGTCGTCAAGGTCGCTGGCCGCGAAGTCCAACAGTGGATTCAGCTCGTGAACCGGCCGGAACTTCTCCCCTTCGCGAAATTCAGTTTCAGCGGCTTGGAGAACATTCCCGCCGAAGGCGGAGCGATCCTGGTGTTCAACCACCGGAGTTACTTCGACGCAACGGCCGTCTCGCTGCTGATGGCGAAAGCCGGACGCGCCGCCCGCTTCCTCGGAAAAAAGGAAGTGTTCGACGCGCCGATCGTCGGCTCGATCGCCAGCGCCCTCGGCGGAATCCGGGTGGTGCGGGCCTCGGGATCTGATGAACCGCTGGAGGCCGCCGCCGCGGCTATCAACGCCGGCGAGCTCGTCTCGATGGCCCCACAGGGCACCATCCCCCACGGGCCGGCGTTCTTCGAACCGGTCCTGGTCGGCCGTTGGGGTGCTGCGAAACTCGCCGCCATGACGAAGGCCCCCGTGATTCCGGTCGGTCTCTGGGGCACCGAGAAGGTATGGCCCCGCAACGCCCGCGTACCGAAGATCGGCACCGACCGTCCCGACATCGTCATCAACGTGGGGCCCCCGGTGAAACTGAAGTACAAAGATCCCGATACCGATACGAAGGCGATCATGGCGGCGCTCGTCGATCTGCTGCCCGACGAAGCGCGAGTCCGCATCACCCCAACCGAAGAACAGCTCGCAGCAACATTCCCCCCGGGCTACAAAGGCGACGTCACCAAAGAAGCCACCCGTCGCCCCGGCACTGACGTCTAGTGCACAGACGTCTAGTGCACTGACGCTCACGCCCTACCACCGAGCCCCTCCCTCCCCCTCCCCCTCCCCCGATGAAACGACAGTCGCAATGAGTAGCCCCAACCATCCTGCGGAACTCACGTTTGAACACCACATGTCCGACGCTGAGGCGTTGATGTGGAACGTCGAGAAAGATCCCTGGATGAACCCGAGCGGTGCGACGATCGCGATCGTCGACCGCCCGATCAATGCCGACGAGTTCCGCCACCGGATGCGCTACGCGGTGTCACGCATTCCTCGCCTCCGTCAACGGGTTGCACCGGCGCTGGGTCGCATGTCTCCGCCGTCGTGGGTACCCGATGAGGAGTTCGATTTCGATTTCCACGTCCGACACATTTCACTTCCGAAGCCCGGCACGATCGAGCAGCTCCACGCCCTCGGAGCGAGGTTGCTGGAGGACCCGTTCGACCGCACGCGTCCGCTGTGGCTCTTCGTGATCATCGACGGTCTTCACGACGGTCGCGGTGCGCTCTTCATGAAGATCCACCACACGATCTCCGACGGCAAGGGCATGGTGCAGCTGGCCGAGGTGTACATGAACTTCGAGCGCCACGCGGCGCTTCCTCCAGCGGTCGATCTCAAGGCGATCATCGCCGCCGATGCCCGCCCGGCGGCGGAGGAATCGGCCGGTTCCAGCGACAAGTCCGACGAGAAGTCCGCCGGTCCAAGCACTCTCACACAGGCCGCCAACAGTTCGATCGGCCACCTGGTCCGTCGCCAGATCGGCATGGCTCGCCGAGTGGCCGGCGAGGTTGCGCTGTGGTCGTCGGATCTGAGCCGGGTGCAAGATGCCGGTTCGGGTCTGGTGCACGAGGTGAAGCAGGCGTTCGATCAGCTCGGTGGTTCGAGCGATGAGAACAGCGGTTCACCGCTGTGGAAGACGAGGTCGCGGCAACGCCATCTCGAAGCGCTCCGCGTTCCTCTCGCCGATGCGAAGTCGGCGGGTCGGGCCCTCGGCGGCTCGATCAACGACTTCTTCATGACCGGTGCCGTAAACGCGGCATTGCGGTACCACGAGAAGCGCGGGGTAGCGGTCGACTCGTTGAACGTCTCGTTCGTGGTTTCCACAAAGACCGATTCCAGTTCGGGAGCGAACGCGTTCACGCCGGTGCGGGTGAATTTTCCGGGGCAGCCGATGACGCCGGCCGAGCGGTTCGCCGTAGTAAGCGCGCTTATCGCCAAGGAACGATCCGAGGTGTCCGGCAGTGGACTGGTCGCCGATCTCGCCCGGGTCGCGAACCTGCTCCCCACGTCGACGGTGACCCGCTTCGCCAGGGCCCAGGCCGCCAAGCTCGACTTCGCGACCTCGAACCTCCCGGCCGCGCCGTTCCCGATGTACATCGGTGGCTCCCTGCTGTTGGAGTTGGCCACACTCGGCCCGGTGGCCGGCACTGCGTTCAACCTGACGGCCATGTCCTACAACGGAAGCCTCGACATGGGCGTGCACATCGACCCGGCGGCCGTTGAAGATCCGGCTGATCTGAGGCGCTGCCTGGTCGATGCGTACGAGGAACTTCAGCAGGCCGCCGCCGGCCGAGCGGCCGGGGACACCGCACCGACGACGGCGAAGTCGTCCGTGAAGACGGCCAAGACCAAGGCACAACCGTCGCGACCCGTGACCAAGGACGCCGCGGCGAAGAAGACCGCGGCGAAGAAGATCACGGCGAAGAAGACCACGGCGAAGAAGACCACGGCGAAGGCAGCGAAGCCACCAGCGAAAGCTGTGGCCAAGAAGCGGGCTAGGTAGGGCGCTCCCGTTGCGTCGCTAGTGGTCTGTCGCTCAATTGAGTATGGGGGATTGCGAGCCATGGTTCGGGGAGGGCAAGTTCTGCGCACCGACCTGCTTCGCAGTCCTGCGGGACACAGAAGACCCCACTGGCTTTACCCCAATAGGGTCGCCGAGGACGCAGCCATCGTCGAAGCTGGCCACAAGCCCACCGTGCGAAATGGGCGACGGACCACTAGTTCGCGAGCGCGACTACGAACTTCGCTGCTCCCGCAGCCGTGGCGACGACCGAGTCGACGTCGACAGCATGTGGCCATCGATCACCGGGAAGGTGGAACAGCGGGTTGGTCCCGACCAGCGTCAGGTACCGGCCGCCGGCGATATGAATATCCCTGGTCTCGCCGTTCGGCACCGCGCCGTCGGGCGCAATCACGACACCCGGGCGTCCGGCCGCATCCAGTTCGCCGGCCATCGAGGTGCGAAGGTCCGCACTCGACGACTGGATGATCAAGCGTCCCTCGGATGCGCCGATATTCGCCCCGAAATGCACCCACGTTGCGCCGCCTGGCTGTTCCCAACCGGGTCGTTGGGCCAAGAACTCGTCGAGCCCAATGTGGCCCAACTCGTGGCCCGTGTTGGCGGTCATCACGACGGTCTGCCGTGGCGGTGCAGCCATAAGTGCGCGTAGCACTTCGAGCCAGCACACCAGTCCGCCTCCACGCTCGGCCGTTGACTGCCACCATGAACTGCGGGGTGTCATGACGACCAACGGCTGCGGCGACGGGTCCGAGCCGGGGATCCTCACGACCACGTTGCGGGCGACGGCCGAAGTCCGCCGGCTCGTGATCGTGACACGACGGACTACTCCATTGACGACTCGATCCCGGTTGTTACTCGATACCTGGAGCACCGGACGACCAAACGGTTTCGTGAACGACTCGGCGTTCAACAGCGCGAGCCCCGGGCGCTCGCCGGTCGTCACGACAACGAAGACCTCGGTATCGGCTTGCGTCCGCTGCTCGCGAAACTCGCTGCTGTAGACCGCGAACGGCGGGGCCTCGATGACCCGGACCGAATTGGTCCCTGCAGGATCGGTGTCGGGCGAGTCGAACATCTTCACGCCTTCGATCCGCACTCCGTCTACTTCAACGTACGCCTCGACCGGATCGACCCGCTCCACTTCGAAGGTTTCGAATGCAACCTGGGCTCCCAGCCGCTCCGCTTCGGCCGCGAGCCAGTCAGCGCCGGCGTCGTCGCCCGAGGTCGCAGTTCGGTGGATGCCCTGGCCGTCCCATGCGCGCAACCAGGAGGTCGCTCGTTCCCAACGCTCCGAAGTCATGCGACCATTCTCCCCGGTCCGTAGACGCCACCCAAATCCAGCTCCAAGATACTATGCGCGCAGAGTGTCCGGTCGGGCTGGGACAATTTCGGGGCGTCGCGATAGCCTGCCCGGCGATGCCACCTCCAGCCACGCGGGTCCTACCAAGCCATCGGTTCTACGGGTGGTACATAGCGATCGCCTGCCTGATCATGCAGTTCGTCACCGTAGGCGTGGGGTACTACGGCCTTCAGGTGTTCCTGAAACCGCTGCGCGACGAGCACGGCTGGTCGGGCTCGATCGTCAGCACGGCCAGCGGGTTCTTCTTCGCCGTGGCCGGGTTGTCGAGCTACGTCGTCGGCCGTTTTCTCGATCGGATGGGGCCGATCCGATTCCTCTACGCAGGCACGATATTCATCAGCATCGGCACGATCGGCCTGGGGTTCGTTCACGCGATCTGGCAGCTGTTTGCGTGTTACGCAATCATGGCCATCGCCTTCGGTGGGGGCGGCGGCGTTGCCGTGAGCTCGCTCTTGACCAAATGGTTCATCGGCCGGAGGGCGCAGGCCATTGCTCTCTCCTCGACGGGCGTGTCGATGGGCGGTGCCGTCCTCGTTCCGCTCGGTACCTCGCTGATCGCCCACGGCGGTCTCCGACACGGCGCCCCCATTCTCGGCATCATGGTCGCCTTGGTCGCGTTGCCCGTAATCTGGGCCGTCATCGCCGACACCCCGGAATCGATGGGGCTGTTCCCCGACGGCACCGACGAAGCGACCGCAATCGAGCGCAAGCAGAGTTCCGCTGTCGGTCAGTACACGGCGTGGACGAGGGCCGAAGCGGCGCGCACCATTCCGTTCTGGGCGATCCTTCTCGGATTCGGCCTTGCTCTGGCCGCGCAGACCGGCGTGCTCATTCACCAGCTCGCGTTCCTACAGGGGAAGGGTCAGCTCGGGTCACGTTCCGTCGCCGCGTTCGCAGTGACGACCACGACCCTCGGTTCCATCGTGGCCCGCCTGATCGTCGGCAGCTTCGCCGACCGGGCCAACAAGGTTCGCCTTGCCGTCTTCTTCATCGGGCTGCAAGCCGCAACGGCGATGAGCTACACGATGTTGCATTCGAAGGTCGGTCTCTACATTGCCGCGTTGGTCTTCGGCTTCACGGTCGGCAATGTGTTCATGCTTCAGGCGCTCGTGACGGGCGAGGTTTTCGGCATGGTTAGCTACGGCGCGATCTACGGCGTCGTGTCGCTCGCCGGCTCCCTGGGCTCCGCGGTCGGGCTGTTCTTCACCGGCTGGGCCCTCGACGCGTCCGGCGGCTACACCACGCCCTTCCGGGTGTTGGCGGGCGTCAACGCTCTAGCCGCCGTGGTCATCTCGTTCGCCCGAATGCCCGCGGTCGCCCGGAAGTCCAGCCGGGCAACAGTCCTGGAGTCGGCATAACCGGGCACGAAACTACGAATCCACTTCGACGTCGTGGATCGCGAGTTCATATGTGCACTTATAGTTTTTCGCTGAACACAATCTCGACCGGCTCGACCTTATCCGCCAGTTCGAATCCGAAGACCCGGGAGTAGAAGTACAGCTCGGCGGTGATGCAGCGAATTATGTTCTTGGCGATGCGGAACCCGTGCTGCTCGCCTTCGAAGGGAAGATAGGCGTGGGGCACGCCCTTCGCCTTCAATGCGGCGACGATCATCTCCGACTGGGCGGGTGGCACGACTTCGTCTTCGAGACCCTGAAACACGATCAGCGGTTTGTCGAAGCCGTCGACGTGACTCAACGGTGAGCGTTCGGTGTAGATCGCTTCGGCGGCGGGATAGGGGCCGACCAGACCGTCGAGGTAGCGAGACTCGAACTTATGGGTGTCGCGGGCCAACGCTCCGAGATCGGCCACCCCGAAGAGGTTCGCTCCGGCTTGGAATGTGTCGCGGGTCGCGAGGGCGGCCAACACGGTGAATCCGCCGGCGCTGCCACCTCGGATGGCAAGGCGGGCGGGATCAACGAGATGCTGCTCGGCCAACCAGGTAGCTGCGGCGCAAGCATCGTCGACATCGACGATGCCCCATGCGTCATCGAGCAGCCGACGGAACTTTCGGCCGTACCCCGTACTTCCGCCGTAGTCGACGTCAACCACGGCGAAACCTCGGCTGGTCCAGAACTGCACGCCGAGATTGAACGACGCACTCGCTTCACTCGTCGGTCCACCGTGAATCATGACGACAAGCGGCGGAAGCTCGCCATCGACCCCGGCCAGCTCCTCACCGTCGACGACGCCGGTCGGCGGATAGAACCAGCCGTGCGCCACCCGTCCAGAAGCGGAGGGAAACGTGATGTGCCGGGGAATGGCGATCCCACGGGAGTCGAGGTCCAGCTCACGAGCCGGGTAGAGCACCGTCGCCGGAGCTCGACCATCGGAGGGTGCCGACACCGCATAGCTCACCACCTCTGGTTCGGTCGTGAACGACCGGGCAATCGTGATCACCTGTCCGTTGCTCCATCGCAGTTGGCCGAGTCCCAGACCATCGACGAGCAGATCCTGCGTCTGTGCGTCGGGCCAGACCCCGACCAAGTGGCAGCCCTGCTCATCGGAGTAGGTCATCCAGACGGCGCCATCGTCGGCGACGACATATCTCGATTGGCCGAAGACCCATGCCGGCTGGCCGATCTCGGCATCCACCGGATGGAGTGGCTGAAGGTCGTCGACTCCGTTCACACGGTAGACGTTCCACCAGTCCGATCGATCGGATACCACATAGAGCGCCGCGTCGGGACCCCACTCCGGTTGAACGACCGACTCCCCCGGCAGTCCTGCGACCCGCCGAGCATTATCGGCGCGCATAGCATTTCCCTTACCAGAGAGGTCCGCCACCCAGAGTTCCGTGGAGTCCCAGGGCATGTTCGGGTGATTCCACTGCAGCCACGCCAATTGCGCACCGTCACGACTAACGCGCGGTGCGGCGACAAAGTCGGGTCCGCTGACCAAGACGGCCGGAGCGCTTGGCTCGGCGTCGCCGATAGCGGCAAACGCCACAACCTCGTTGGTGACGTCGTGCGGATCAGTCGCGCTGTGGGTCTCCCGGACACAGACGACCGTCGCGCCATCTGGCGTCACGACGCCGTCGGCGTAGCGGAAGCCATGCGGGTGCGGCGGTTCAGGGCTGAGGGCCACCAACGTGCCGTCGGCATCGGACCGGTAGACCCGTTGATCGGCCCACGAGTTCGAGAACACCGAACCGTTCTTCACCCACCACGGGGCGCCGCCGTATTCGTGTACCCGGGTTCGGGCGTTGAACCCATCGGGTAGGGCATCGACGACGGATCCATCAGCGTCACGCCGCACCACCTGCTGTCGACCGCCCTGGTCCGGCCGCGATTGCGACCACCAGACGGTGCCGCCTTCCGCATGCACATCGGAGGGGAGCGCTGCGCCCGTCACGAGCAGCTCAGCCGGAATCGGGGAAGGCCAGGAACCAAACGCAGCACGCTTTGTCATGGACGAAGGATACCCACCCAACGCCGCACTCATTCAGCCCCGTCCGCTCCGACCAGCGACGTTTGGATGTTTGTGTCCGCTCAGCGCGTAAATACATCCAAACGTCGAACAACACGTCCGCCCCCAGCGCGACGTTTGGATGTTTGTGTTCACTCAGCGCGTAAATACATCCAAACGTCGGGGGGACTGTCGGCCGCGGCTTAGTGTTACAGACGGACCAGGGCGACGCCGGCAATGACCACTGCCATGCCTAAGGCCTGCCGGGCCGAGATGTGGTCTCCGAGCAGGAATGCACCAATGAGGATCGTGATGAGGGCTTCGAGGCCCAGGCTGACCATGATCGCAAACGACGTGCTCTCAGCGGTTACCGCCTTGGTCAGAAGCCCGGCTCCGATCAGGAACCAGAGCACCACCATCATCGTCGGAAGCATCCGGGTGAGCCCCTGCGATGACTTCATGAACGCCGCCCCGATGCTGAAGGCAAACGAACCCCCGATGATCAACGCCATTGTGGACCCCCGTCGCTCAGCGATTTCACTTGCCGGTTGCTCGGACCGCTCCGTCGTGTCTCGTTCATGGATCCCATGGTCATGGATTCCGACGGAAGACACCCCCGTGCGCACACGGAAAACCGCAAACTCGCTTGTCGTCATGGCCCGGCTTACGGACGGGCCCGGCGAAACGTTCACGTCCACGACGCGTACCGCCAACGACATCGGTCCCCTAAGGTTGAACCCATGGCCGTAAGCGTGTTTGACCTCTTCAAGATCGGGATCGGACCCTCCAGTTCGCACACCGTCGGCCCCATGCGTGCAGCCCGCATGTTCGCCGAAGGGCTGTCGCACTCCGACTCATTTGACCGGGTAGAACGGATACACACCGAGCTCTACGGGTCGCTCGGAGCCACCGGAAAAGGACACGGCACCGACAAAGCGATCCTTTTGGGCCTCGAAGGCAACGACCCCGAGACGGTCGCCATCGAAGAAATCGCCACCCGTCTCGAAACCATCCGGACCACCTCCACCCTGAGCGTCGCCGGTGCGAAAGCCATCGCCTTCTCCGAGCCCGACGACCTCGTCTTCAACCGCCGCGATACGCTGCCGTTTCATTCCAATGGGATGACGTTCACCGCCTTCGACGGCCGGGGCGAGGCGCTCAAGACCCGAACCTTCTATTCGGTGGGTGGCGGGTTCGTCGTGTCGGATGAGGTCGCCCAGGATGGGGAACTGCAGCGCAAGATCGTCCCCGACGACACCCTTCTCCCACTCCCCTTCCACAGCGGAGAGGAACTTCTGGAGATCACGAACCGGGAGAACTGCTCCATCGCCGACGTCATGCGTCGCAACGAACGGCATTGGCGCACCGACACCGAGATCGACGCCGGGTTGCTTCGGATCTGGAAGGTCATGCAGGAATGTGCCGAGCGAGGGATTGCCACCGACGGTGTACTGCCCGGCTTCTTCCAGGTCAAGCGGCGAGCCGCCGGCCTGCACGCCCGACTGCTCGCCGATCCCCAGGCCGCCTTCCGCGATCCGATGGTCGTGATGGATTGGGTGAACCTCTACGCGCTTGCGGTGAACGAGGAGAACGCAGCAGGCGGGCGGGTGGTTACCGCGCCGACCAACGGAGCAGCCGGGATCATTCCGGCCGTGATGCATTACTATGCGCGCTTTGTAAATGGGGCGAACGAGCAGGGGATCATCGACTTCCTGCTCACCGCCGGCGCGATCGGCATCCTCTACAAGGAGAACGCGTCGATCTCCGGTGCTGAAGTCGGGTGCCAGGGTGAAGTCGGTGTTGCGTGTTCGATGGCCGCCGGGGCGCTCTGCGCAGCACTCGGCGGCACCGCGGAGCAGGCCGAGAACGCCGCCGAAATCGGGATGGAACACCACCTGGGTCTCACGTGCGACCCGGTCGGTGGGCTGGTGCAGATTCCGTGCATCGAGCGCAACGCCATCGCGTCGGTCAAGGCCATCAACGCGGCCCGCATGGCCCTGTGGGGCGACGGCACGCATTTCGTAAGCCTCGACAAGGTCATCAAGACCATGCGCGAGACCGGCGCCGACATGAAGACGAAGTACAAGGAAACCTCGCGGGGCGGACTCGCGGTGAACATCGTCGAGTGCTGAGCCCACAACCGAGCCGCTCCCGCCACGGAGCCACTTCAGGCTCGAACCGTCGGCCCGGTTCGGGTACCGTGCCTTCATGACTTCGGCACACACGATCGGGCGCGCCCACAACGGTTCCTGCGAGATCCACTTCGAGACGTTCGGCGATCCCAGCCATCCCGCCCTGCTTCTCATCAACGGACTCGGGAGCCAAAGCATCAACTATCCGGATGCGTGGTGCGAGAAGTTTGCGGCCGAGAGCCTGTTCACGATTCGCTTCGACAACCGAGACGTCGGCCTGTCGTCGAAGTTCGACGGCGCACCCGTCAACGAGCATGGAGCCTGCTACAACCTCTCCGACATGGCCGCCGACGCGATTGCGGTGCTCGACGCCAACGGGATAGACCGAGCCCACGTCATGGGTCTTTCGATGGGCGGCATGATCGCCCAGACCCTGGCCATCGAATACCCCGACCGGCTGCTGTCAATGACCTCGGTGATGTCGTCGAGCGGCGAAGACGACTTCCGCAAGTCAACACCGAACGCGATGCGCCTCCTCACCGCGCCGCCGGCGACTGACCGCGAATCGTTCGTGTCGTCCTGGATCGAAGGGCTCCACGAGTGGGGCAGCCCGGAATTCGCCGACGAAGCCCGGTGGCGAGCCGATGCCGAAAACGCGTTCGATCGCTGCTTCCACCCGTCGGGGTCTGGCCGTCAGTACATGGCAGTCGGAACCTCGGCACCCCGGGCCGAGGCGTTGAAGTCCGTCCGGGTCCCGACCCTGGTCATTCACGGCGATAAGGACACGCTGATCGATCCGATCGGTGGGCGCCGGGTGGCCGAACTCATTCCCGGAGCGAAGTTTGCACTCATTGAAGGCATGGGCCACGACTATCCACCCCAACTCTGGGACCACTGGGTGGCGCTCGTCGTGGACCACATTCGCAGTGCCTAACTGAGGCGAAGAACTCACCTCACATAGAATCTGTAACAGCGCTACACTCCCAAGACGGCAACACGCGAGCAGTCTGGACTGGCGGAGACCCCAAGGGCCGCGCCAACCGTCTGAACACGAATGCCACCTGGTTTGACGGCTGGGCCACCCCCTGGACTCAGCCGTCAACAACCCGGCCCCTCGTTTATGTAGCCAAAGGTGTCGTGCGGAGGCATCGTCGGCTACATAAACAGCCGGCCCCTCGTATATGTAGCCACAGGTGTCGTGTGCTGGCATCTTTCGCTACATAAACGCCCCTTCCCATGACACCTTCGGCGACCACAGCGATTTCCCCACACTGCGCCACATGAGGCAAACTCCTGCGATGGAGACACCGGTCAACGGATACGTCGATCCTCAGTTCGCGGCCGTGCGAGACACCTTCGCGGAGAACTTCGCTGAGCGCGGAGAGGTCGGCGCGTCAGTGTGCGTGATCGTCAACGGTGAAGTCGTCGTTGACCTCGCAGGAGGCTGGGCCAACGCCGAGCGGACCGTGGAGTGGAAGTCCGATCACCTCGTCAACTTCTATTCGGTCGGCAAAGCCATCGTCGGGCTTCTGGCGCTGCAGGCCGTCGACGCCGGAGCGGTGGCGCTCGACGACCCGATTGCATCGGTTTGGCCGGAGTTCGCGGTCGGCGGGAAATCCAAGGCGACCATCCGGCACGCGCTGTGCCATCAGGCGGGTGTGCCGGCCATCCGCAAGCGGCTCTCGAACGATGACCTCTGGGACTGGGACCGCATGACCACGGCCTTGGCGGCAACCGAAGCCTGGTTCGAGCCGGGATCCAAACACACGTACCACACCAATACCTATGGGCACTTAGTAGGTGAGATCGTGCGTCGAACCACCGGAGAAATGCCGGGCTCACGGCTTCGCTCGATTGCCACGGAAATCGGTGCCGACATCTGGTTCGGCGTTCCCGAGTCCGAACAGCACCGATGTGCTGACGTGATCTGGGCCCCGGCCAACCCCATGGGCCAGGTCGATCTCGACCAACTCACCGGTGAACTGCTCATGATCGCCTCGGGCTACTACAACCCACCCGGCTATTCGTCCGCAGATGTCGTGAACACGCCGGAGTGGCGCGGCGCCCAGATTCCCTCAACGAACGGGCATGGAAGCGCCGGTGGCGTGGCGAAGCTGTATGCCGCGCTGTTGCAGCCCGGGCGCCTGCTGTCGCCGTCGCTCCTCGCCGAAGCGACCCGCACCCAGTCGGAAGGGTTCTGCCCGGTCCTCGGCGAGGAGACCAGTTTCGGCCTGGGCTTCAAGCCCACCGTTCCCCGAAGGCCGTTCGGCCCCAACCCTCGGAGCTTCGGACACTTCGGCACCGGCGGGGCGCTGGGCTTTGCCGATCCGGATGCCGGCGTCGCATTCGGTTACGTGATGAACCACGTGATCCCGCGGTGGCAGAGCTCGCGCAACCGGTCGCTGATCGACGCGGTCTACCGCTCACTCGCCGCCAGCGAGCGGTAGACCCGAAAGGGCTCGTCCAGTCCCGTAAGCGTGGTTCAGCCTCGATAGAGGTCGGCCGGCGTGGTGTCACGGATGTCGAACACCCGATCCGCGTTCCACAACACGCCAGGAGCACCCACGCCGTCAGCATCGAACGGATTCATCGGCGAATCGGTTGCTTCCCCGTCGGTCGTCGTGGAGCCGAAGCCGGCGGTGATGCCGACCGGCCGGGTTGCCGCGTACACCAGGTGCGCAGCCCGCGGGTGTCGTTGCGCATTTATGTTCGCATACGTTTCTGCGGTGCCCTCGAAGGTGACGATGGTCGAACGTGTGAGAACATCGAACCAGCTGTTCTCGACCGGCGCTCCGGGGTTGAACACGCAAAACGAGCCGTGCTGCATCGCCAAGGCCTCGAGTGCCGATGCCGCCTCAAGCGCTCCGGCTTTCATCGTGGGGCACTCGTCGAAGAAGAACCCGGCGATGTTCGGATACCACGCTCGCCAGCGGGCCACATCGGCGGTGATGTCAAGGATCGATCGCTTCATGTAGTCGAGGCGGACGTAGCCGACGGCCTGCCACGACTTGTCCACCAGCCACTGGATACGCGCCGCCAGATCGGTGGACCGGCTGTTCCCGGGGCCGGAATTATCGCCCGTCACGATTGCCAGGCCGGGCATGTAACCCGAGATCGCACGCTTGTATGCGTCATCGTCAGTCGGCCAAATGTAGGTGGGTACTAGAGGAACCATCACGATTCTCCTCGCTGAATTGCACAGAATCTCTGCTTGTCCACTCCATCGACAACTGCGGATCAGAACTGAAGCCGAATTCGGAATTGAAGGGTGTTCACGGCGCGGCACCGTGGGGATAGGGTTCTCACCTATGAAGCACCGCCTGACGGAATCCGGCCGACCACATTCCTTTGCTCGGGTGCGAACCCGAGCCCTTGCCGTGTTCGGACTCGTCGTTGTCGCCAGCCTCTCTCTGGCCCCGGCCGCCCACGCTTGGGAGCAGATCGACTCTTTCGACGCGGATGCCACGGTGCTTCCCAACGGTGATCTCGACGTCACCGAAACCATCGTGTGGAACTTCAGCGGCACGTCCGACAAGCACGGCATCTTCCGGTTTGTGCCGAAGACTCACCTGTGGACCCTCGACCGACAGCCTGGGTGGGCGAGCTGGGAGAAGTTCGACCGGGTCACCCCCGTGTCCTTCCTCGATGTCTCCTCACCGACCGGGGCAAACGTCGAACGCAACGTCGAGAGCAAAGGCAACAACGAGGTCCTCCGACTCGGCAACAAGAAGGTCAACGTCAGCGGCGTCCAGACGTACAAGATCCACTGGCGGCTGACGCGGGCGGTGGTGCGAGACGAGCTCCGCTACGACGTCACCGGACCCGGTTGGACAGTCAACATGGCGTCCATCCACGCTCGCATACACGCACCCATCGCCAGCGGAGCCCAGCCCCGCTGCGAATACGCAGGAGCGCCCGACGAAAGCTGCCAATTGACCGTCGACGGCGACACGATCGACGTGACGGCCTCCCGAGTCGGCGACGAGGTTGTGATTCCGCTCGATTCCGCCCGGGTCACCTCACCTGAGATCGTGTTCGAGCCCCACCAGGACCTCCGACGCGGCTTCGACTGGACGAACGGGCAACCGGTCATGGCCGGCGTCATGGCCGCAATAGGCGCGGGTGGTTTGGTGCTGATCGGGCGACGCGGTCGTGACCGCCTGTACGGGTCCGGCGCGGCCTTCGACGGCGCCGGGGCGCCGGAGCGCAAGCGTGCTCTCACCGAGAAGCTCGCAGCACCCGTCGAATTTGCTCCGCCGGAAGGGGTTGCTCCGGGCATGATCGGATCGATCCGCCACGGGTCGGTCGACCAGGTGGGCCTTTCGGCCACCGTCGTCGATTTGGCCGTGCGGGGGCACCTGCACATCGAGGCCATCGATGAAGACGGGAAGGGCAAGAAACCCGACGATCACGCAATCACCCTTCCGCCCCCCGACAAGCCGCGCAAAGGTGAGCTTCGCGAGTACGAGCGAACGTTGATCACAACTCTCCTCGGAGGATCATCACGGGTAACACTAAGTGAGCTTAAGAAAGACAAAACGCTCTATAAAGGTCTTGCCACGGTCCGCGAAAGTATTCAGACCGACGTGGTCGCCGCCGGCTATTGGGACGGCCGACCTGATCGGGTCAAAGCGAAGTGGGGCGTGCTCGGAGCGGTAGTGGCGGTATTGGGCATCGTGGCAACAATCAGTCTGGCCGCGGCCACCGACAAAGGAATGCTCGGACTTCCGATTGTTCTCTTCGGTATCGGAATTATGGCGTTGGCGCCAACCATGCCGGTCCGGACCGCCGCAGGTTCACGCGTCCGGGCCCGTCTCGACGGGTTCGAGAAGCTGTTTGATGCCGGCGAAGGCGAACGCATCGCCTTCACCGAGAAACAAGACGTCTTCAGCCAGTACCTTCCCTACGCCATGGCCTTCGGCAATGTGAAGCAGTGGGTGAATCGGTTCTCCTCGATGGGGCAGGTACCCGACACCACGTGGTACTCCGCTCCGTACGGATACGGTTTCGACCCGGGTCGTTTCGGCTCGGCCATGGAGGGCTTCGACCGTTCGCTCTCGAGCGCCATGTCGGCCGCCTCGCAAAGCCCAAGTTCCTCCGGCGGCGGCGGTGGCGGTGGCAGCTCCTCCGGCGGCGGAGGCGGTGGCAGCTGGTAGCTGCGGTTCAAGCCGGCCAGCAACGCCGCAAAGTGCGTGTATGTGTGCGTTGGCTTGGTTCCAGACTAAGAAAACGCACACACTCCGCTCCCTACTCACAAAGGGAAGTGGACCAGCTAGGTTGAGCACATGGATATTGAATTCTGGATTGACCCGATTTGACCGTGGTGTTGGGTGACGGCCCGGTGGGTCGTCGACGCAGTACAGCCGCACCGAGATCTCAACATCATGTGGCAACCAATCAGCCTGTTGTTCAAGAACAATCCGGCCGAGGACTCGACGTACCGCAAGCCGGTTGAGTTCACGCACAACCTGCTCCGGGTCTTGGAATCAGTTCGTAAGGGTGAAGGCGAAGCGGCCGTTCAACCTCTCTACTGGGAGTACGGACGCCGCATTCATCACGACCAGAACCGTGAGTTCACCGCAGCCGAGGCCCTCGCTGCGGTCGGCCTTCCGGAGTCGTACGCCGCTGCGTTCAACGATGACTCCTGGGACGCCGAGATCCGGACCCGCATGGATGCCGGCTTGGCACTCACCGGGCAAGACGTCGGTACGCCGATCATTGCGTTCAACAACGCCGACGGTGAAAAGGTCGCGCTCTTTGGACCAGTTATCACCTCGGTCCCGACCCCCGAGCTTTCATTACAGCTGTGGGACGGCTTCATCGCCGTGGCCACGGTCCCCGGCTTCTGGGAACTGAAGCGCACGCGTACCGCTGGTCCGCAGTTCCCCGACCGCCCGTAGGAACCAACAACCGCGTAGTTGTTCGTTTGGACGCCTTGGTTTCAACCGCTCCTGGAGCGACCAAACGAACAACTCGCAACCACACAAAGGCGCCGAAGCGTTACGGCACGACGATGCTTGCGGCTCCACCCAACTCAGGCTGTCGTTTTCATAGGTAAAACATACGAATTCGTGAATCAAGCGGGTTTGAAGTCCAGCCGACGACAAAGCGTGCACGAACAACTGGGAGATGAGCGTGTAGAGCGCGCCCTCGTCGACCAGATGCAGCGCGTGCTTCGTCGTACGATACGGACCAGCCCAGTCGCGCTGCTCGCGTTCCCTCTCGTGACCTGGAACTATATCGATCATCGATGGTTGATCCTGTACTTCAGTGCCACCTCCGCTGTGTCGCTCATCACCGAGCTGCAGTTCTTCCTGGAGGAGCGGGCACAACGACGCGGCACGTCGAACTTCACACGCTTTCGACGCCAGATTGCTATCAATCAAGGGCTTACGAGCGCCATCTGGGGTTCGATCAGTTGGATGACCGGGGGAACACCCGACTGGGTCGGCGCGCTGGCCGCCATCTACGTCGTTGCCTATGTCGCCGCGAACATGGTGTTCAACGCTCCCTCCAACCGCCTGTTTCGGGTCTATCAAATTCCGCTCCTGATGAGTGCTGTATCCGGCTTCCTGATATTCAACGGAACGGCGGGACGGGTGTGGGCAGCCGCAGTTCTCGGGTTCGGACTATCGGCGTTGATCATGCACCACGAACTGCATGAGGTGTTCCGCGGCGCCGTTCATCGAGAAGTGGCGAACTCCGACCTCACCGAGGAACTCCAGCAGCGACAAGGGGAGGTGGAACGGTCAAACGCGTTGCTCCTGCACGAAGCCACCCACGATTCGCTTACCGGCCTTCCGAATCGTGCCCTGTTCGCCCGCACCCTCGAGCAGGCTGTCGACGATTCCCACCGCACCGGAAACAACGTCAGCATTCTGCTCATCGACGTCGACCGTTTCAAAGTGGTCAACGACTCGCTCGGCCACGGCGCAGGCGACGAGATCCTGATCCAGTTCGCAGAACGCTCCCGCTCGGTTCTGTCGAAGGGTTCCATGATGGCCCGACTCGGTGGCGACGAGTTCGCCGTCCTTCTTTCGAACGACGACTGTTCCCCCACCTCCGAGGTCGCGGCCGGTGAACGTTTCCGGCAACTCTGCACCGAACCTTTCAGCATCGGCGGTCGCCAGCTCACCGTGACCGTCAGCGTGGGAATCGCCCGGGGCGGAGATCGCGGCGAGTCGGCCACCGACCTCCTGCGTCAGGCCGACGTTGCGCTTTACCGGGCGAAGCGGCTCGGTCGTGACCGCTCGGAGAACTTCGACCTGTCGTTGCGTGACGAGATGGATCGCAAGCTGGATCAGGAGATCGAAGTCCGTTCCGCACTCGCCGGCGGCGAAATGATTGCGTACTTTCAGCCAGTGGTCGAACTGGCCACACGGGAGATCGTGGCGGTGGAAGCACTCGTGCGCTGGGCCCACCCGACCGAAGGCATTCTGCCGCCTGCCCGGTTCCTCGAAACGCTTGAGGACTGCGGGCTCGGCCCTCAGCTTCTCAAGGTGATGTTGCGGAAAGCCGCCGAACTACTCAGCGATGTGGACCACGAAGGAATAACCCTGCCCGAAGGTTTCCGGGTCTGGGTGAACTTCGACCCGGGTTCGGCTCGACGGGACATGGAGACCATCGAGAGTCTCGCCGACGTCATCGGGCTCGACGTCACGCGACTCGGGGTCGAGGTGACGGAGCGCTCGGTGCTGAACGACATCGAGGGCGCGGCATCGATCCTCAACCGGTTGAAGGCTCTCGGGGTGGAGTCGGCTCTCGACGACTTTGGAACGGGACACTCGTCGCTGTCGCTCCTCCAGCAACTGCCCGTAGACGTGGTCAAGATCGACCGGTCGTTCATTCGTGATATCGCCGAAGACCCCCGCGATCTCACACTCGTGACCGCCATTGCGGGCCTGGCCGCCGATTTGGGTTTGGGGGTGGTCGCTGAAGGGATCGAGACGATCGAACAACAGCGAATTCTGTCGGGCCTCGGCCTGGAGAAGGCTCAGGGCTATCTTTACTCGCCGCCCGTAGGGCCCAAGCAGATCCTCACCTGGCTACGCGACGGCACACCCTGGCCCAAGCCGAAGTCGCCCGACTCGGCCGCCGCAATTACCGACTCGGCCACCGAAATGGACGATGAGGATATTGCGACCGACGCGCTCTACGCGTGAGACGGGGGACCCTCCGCAACGTACGGAGGGTCCGCAATCATCAACTCAGCGGGGTTCGGAACTAACCAGACGACCGGGTCGGTCGGTCAACGCGCCTTCCGTCAGCTTTCCATCGACCACGACCGAGCGACCGTTGACGATGAGGTTGTGCATGCCGGTCGGTTGATCCGCCGTCAGTCGCTCGGCATCTGCCGGGAAATCCCGCACGCGTCGTGATGGACCGGGAGCGACGGTCTTCGGGTCAAAGACCACGATGTCGGCGAACGCACCGGCCCTGAGCACTCCCCGGTCCGTGAAGCCGAACAACTCCGCCTGAACCTGCGTGAGTTTGTGAACCGCAGCTTCCAACGTGAGGACCTTCCGGTCACGAACCCACGTGCCCAGGAGATCGGTGGCCAAGACGGCGTCGCACAACTGACCGACGTGAGCCCCGGCATCGGAGAGTCCGAGCGTGCACTGGTCCTCCTGCAGCAGGGTGGTCACGCCGTCAACGTCATCGTTGAGAAGCACAGCGCGCATACGAAGCCGGAGATCGGGTTCATCGAGTGCCAGATCGAGCATGCAGTCGAATGGTGTCTTTCCCTGGCTCTCAGCGACAGCTTCCAGACGCATGCCAACCAGATCCGGATGGACGGTCGACTCCATAACTTCGAACGTATCCCAACGTGGGGTGAGGACCGCTTTCTCCTCCCACTTGGCGATGGCTTCGGCGCGCCATGCTGGATCCGCATACGCGGCACGCCGTTCGTCGAGCGTTTTCGGCATCAGGGCTGCGAATACCGGGCTGATGTTCAACGTGAACGGCTCCACCAACGTCATCGAGAACGCCAGGGGACGACACGACACCTGCGGCCACACGTCGACACCCTTGTCGCGACCGACCCGGTGAATATCAAGGGCCTTCATGTGCGCACCGTTCTTGCTGGTGAGAAGCGCCGTGTAAGTCACCGGCGCGCCGACCCGGGGCTGCAATTCGTAGATGTCGGAAAACGAGAGGTTCTCGCCCCCGTTGATTCCGATGACACCGCGACCCGAGTCACCGACGGCTTTGCACAGCGCTTCGATCTCATCGCGGTCGGCCCAACGGCTCGGGATCGGTTGGCCATCGGCACCGCGGTGCGTGACGGCAAAGCTCGTGGCCCAACCCGATGCGCCGGCATCCATCGCCTCACGGACCATCTCGGCCATCTTCTCGACTTCAGCAGGAGTGGCCGCTCGCCCGACTGACTCCTCACCCATTGCGTAAATCCGCATTGCGGTGTGGCCGATATAGGCAGCGAAGTTCAAGACGGTGCCGTGCTTCTGCACCGAGCCGAGATACTCCGGAAACGTTTCAAAATCCCAGGGGATTCCGGCGGCGAGCGAAGCCGGATCCATGTCTTCGACTTTTTCCAGGGTGTTTGCGATGAGCATCCGATCCTGTGGTCGGGTCGGAGCAACCGAGAAGCCGCAGTTGCCGGCGACAACCGTGGTGACGCCGTGGTAGCAGGACGGGGTCATCGCCGGGTCCCAGAACACCTGCGCGTCGTAGTGCGTGTGGATGTCGATGAAACCCGGAGCCACGACCCGACCGGTCGCGTCGATCGTGGTGTCTCCGGTGAGGTCGGGGCCGACCGCCACGATCCGATCCCCGTCGATCAGGACATCGGCTTTGACCCCGGGGGCGCCGGTGCCATCGACCACAGTGCCGCCCTTGATGACGGTGGTGCCCAACGTTTCGTTCGTGGTGCTCATTGCTGCAAACCTCCGGTAGTCGGATGTGACGTATGGCAACTCTACCGAGCCTGGGGATTAGGAACTAAGTCGGCCTACATTGGAGGAATGTGTGGCTATCGAACGATCCCTGACCGACCTGTGCCTTACCGCGCTTCTCACCAGGGAATCCCCTCTGTTGCTGGGTTGCAGGCGTGACACCCTGGTATCTGCCGTTGTCAGATGAGGTGGCGGTGTTCGAAGCGGCCTATGCCGCGCGGCTTCCCGTGCTGTTGAAGGGTCCAACCGGATGTGGCAAAACCCGATTTGTCGAACACATGGCGCACCGTATCGGTCGAACCTCGGAAGCCTCACTCGTGACTGTGGCCTGTCATGAGGATTTGACGGCGACCGATCTGGTCGGGCGGTATCTGCTGTCGGGCAACGACACCGTGTGGATGGACGGCCCGCTGACGAGATCGGTGCGCAGCGGCGCGATCTGTTACCTCGATGAGATCGTCGAAGCCCGCAAAGACACGACGGTCATCATCCACTCCCTCACCGATCATCGCCGACTTCTTCCGGTCGAAAAGACCGGTGAGCTGCTGGAGGCCCATCCCGACTTTCTGCTCGTGATCTCGTACAACCCCGGTTACCAGAGCGTGCTCAAGGATCTCAAACCGTCGACCCGCCAGAGGTTCGTGAGCCTGGAGTTCTCGTATCCGCCCGTCGAGACCGAAACGCAGATCATCGCCCACGAGAGCGGCCTCGAAACGGAACTTTCGTATCGACTCGCGGAGATCGGCGAGAAAGTGCGCAATCTGCGTGAGCACGGTTTCGAAGACGGCGTGAGCACAAGACTCCTGGTGTATGCCGCCCAACTGATTGTCAAAGGAATTGATCCTAAGCGCGCATGTGAAGCCGCAATCGCGAGTGCGGTCACCGACGATGCCGACGTGCAACTTGCCATCTCCGACATCGTCTCCGTCATTTTGCCGTGACGCACCTCGGGAGTCCGAGATCGTCGACTGAGGTTCGGTTCGAGGATCGCCAACGGGTGTTCTCGTTGTTCGCCGAGGGGATCGCCGGTCGCTTCGTCCACGTCAGCCCGGCCGAGGCGAGCGAGTCGGCGGGAACACGCCTGACTCCGGCTACGACGAACGGCGCAGTTACGAACGACGCTCCCGTGGTCGTGGTTCCTGCCGTTATCGATGATTTCGCCGACAGCGGGCAGAACGCCGGGGCGTATCGGGTTGCGTTGCTTCGTCAGATCGAAGCATTCCAAAGTGGTATGGGTACATTCGATTTGGATTCTGCGGTGTTGGTGTCGGAGATCCAGGAAGTTGCGGCGGTGGCCCTGAAGCTCCCGCCACCCTACAAGGCGGTCGCGAGTTCCCACCTCGATCGCTTCTTCGCGAGCGCACCGTTCGGCGAACTTGTGGGTCGGCTGCTACCGGTTCTGGAGGATGCGAGAATCGACGTGTCCGTCGCGTACCGTTATCCCGGGTCGAGGGTGGATTTGGAGCGATCTCGCAACCACACGCTCCACACTCTGAACCTCGCGGTAGTTCTCGACGACGACGGGTCGCTCAGCTTCCTCGATCCCCACGATCTGGTGGTTCACGCGTTGAAGCTCTTCGCCTGCGGAGAACCGTTCACTGCGTTGACACTCACGCCCGATGCGCCGCTGTCGCTAATGCTGGATGCGGCCCGCCGACTCACCCGACGAAACGCCACCATCTACGACAGCGCTGTGGCCGCCGTCGAAATCGCGGCACTGGCGGGTCAGTTCGTCGAGGCGTTACGTGAGAGCTTCGAGTCGACCGATCGTGACCACGAGACCGAACCTGCTGACCATTCGACGGAGACACCACCCTCAGTCGGGGGCACGCAGGAGAGCCGGGTCGATGAAATCGAATTCTCCGACGACGACATGACCGGAACGAGGGCCGATTTCGACAACGACGCGCTCGACGACGCCACGACCGGTCGAGGACGCGGTACTTCACCGGAGTCATTGGAACCGTCGTCGCCGACCGTGAAAGAACCCGAAAAGGAACGGATCGCGACCCTCGAAGTCATCGAAGTCGACGCGCCAGGCGACCCTGACCCCGCGCCGAGGATTCCGGCCCGGCCGACGCGTCCGACAAATGATCAGCGAACATACTTTTACCACGAGTGGGACTACCTCAACGGAACGTACCTACCTTCGTGGTGCCGTCTCCACGAGCGGAAACTCAAGGGAACCAACTTCGGTTTCATCCACGACGTCAGGCGGCAACACGCAACGCTCGCGCAGCAGGTTCGTCGCCGTTTCAGCGCTATTCGCCCCGAAGCTTGGCACCGCGTCCACCGCACACCAGACGGTGACGAGATGTCCCTTGATTCGCTGGTGGAGGCCGTGGTTGACCGTCGAAGCGGCCACGCCACCGACGAACACCTCTACATCCGTCGTGAACGGGCCGTCCGAGACGTAGCTGCAGCGTTCCTACTCGACATGAGCCGTTCCACCGACTCTCCGGTCGTTGATCCGCACGCGGTACCCGCACCGCCGTTGCCGGTGGATCCGGAGGAACAGGACCCGTATCTACGCGGTAGTTACTTCGACCTCGACGAGTTCGTGCTGGATCTCACACCGAAACGCCGTGTCATCGATGTGGCGAAAGAGGCGTTGGCGCTCATGTGCGACGCCCTTCAGACGCTCGGCGACAGTCACGCGATCTACGGTTTCTCCGGCAGTGGTCGTCACAACGTCGAGTTCCATGTAGCGAAGGAGTTCAGCGAACCGACGTCTTCACGAACCTGGGCGGCCCTCGGTGCCATCGAGCCCATTCGCTACACCCGGATGGGTCCGGCGATACGACACGCGGCCCACAAGCTGGCCAAGCAACCGGAACGCACGAAGGTCCTGGTCGTCGTAACCGACGGGTACCCACAGGATGAAGGGTACGGACCCGATCGAAACGACCGGAACTACGGGATCCACGACACCGCCAAAGCCCTCGAAGAAGCCGATGCCGCCGGTATTTCGACGTTCTGCATCACGATTGATCCAGCCGGTCACGACTATCTCCGACGCATGTGCGCGGAGCACCGCTACCTCGTTATCGACGACGTGCATACGCTTGCCGAGGAACTGGAAAAGGTTTACCGAACCCTCACCGGCCGAGGCCCGGCCATGGTTTCGGTCAGTGGGGCGCCGACGCCGTAAGCGACGATCCCCGTTTCAGGTGGTTTGCTCCACGTAGAGCGCAGCGCCGAGCACCTCGTGGAACCGGGGCCAGCACTTGACGATCCACTCGGGGTTGTCGTCGACAAACGCCGCCCGAACCTGCGCACGAATTGCAGGCGCGTCGGGCCCCGTCGGATCGCCATAGCCGTGAAGCCATGCATCGGCGCGAAGCGACTGAAGCACGCTGATCCCGTCGACGGTTCCGTATTCGATGCAGACCGGCGTCACATCGGCATGGGGAGCCAACCGGTCGGCGACGTTCAACCAGTCGCCCGCCAGGACGGCGGACACGCTTTCACCGGTGAGCATCGACGTGGTCTCCGGCCAGATCTTGATCGCCCGGTCGAAGATCCCGTCGCCGGGTGCACCCCCGCCGATCAACGAGCCGTAGCCCCAATCGCCGAGGCCGGTATGCAGATCGATGATCAGCACACGTTCCGCCCGGGTCAGGTTCGCCGAGCACCAATCCTCCAACCATCGGTGCGACCAGACCGGGCCGGTGCCGCCGTAGAACACGCCCTTCGGATGGGCGTACTGTCCGCCGCTGATCACGGTCTGCACCTTGGCGAAGCCCCACGTTCCGACCAGATCAAGCAGCTTGTTCATCGTCCGCTGCTGGGTCGCTTCCGACCAGTCAGTCGGAACAACATCATCTGCAATGCCGTCGTAGTCGACGTTCTGTGGCACCGGCTGCGTCCAATCGACGAAGTTGCGGTTCAGATCGACATTGTCTTCGTTGACCCGGCGGACCCAGGCCATGCCATGCGGGTTCAGCGCGTGGACCATGACGAGCCGCACATCGGCGGGCCGCTCATTGGCGTGGTGACTCAACCAGTGGGTTTGCAACGACGATCCGCAAAAGCCTTCGACCCCGTGCGTAGCTGAGGTTACGAGTACCACCGTGGCGGCGTCTGCCGCTCCCAGTTCGGCGACATCGACGCTCAGCGGTTCACCCTCCGGACCGAACCGCGGATGCGCAGTCGTGGTCACCAACGCTCCAGCTTGCGCAGCGGCGGCGAGGAACTTTGACCGGGCGATTGAATATGTGGCACTGAGCT
The DNA here is from genome assembly GCA_963763135.1 of uncultured Acidimicrobiales bacterium. GTDB lineage: Bacteria > Actinomycetota > Acidimicrobiia > Acidimicrobiales > JANYDT01 > JANMZO01. The sequence goes on from CAVXNJ010000001.1 coordinate 161,608, forward strand.
GAAGGTCTGACATCAACGCCAGTGTGTCACCAACCGGTCGATCGGTCCGTCTTCGGCCAGGTCAGATCTCCACCTGCCAGGTGAGCTTGGCCCCACCGGCTGTGATGTTGGTGATGGTGCACACGCCTCCGAGACGCAGTGCCCGATCGCGGAGGTTCCTGAGTCCCTCGCCGGGTCTGCGCGCGGTGCTGAGCCCTTTGCCGTCGTCTTGCACTTCGAGAACCAGTTGATGGTCGGTCTTGGTGATGGTGACCTCGACGCGTGTGGCGTGGGCATGGCGAACCACGTTGGACAGTGCTTCGTTCAGTGAAGGCAGAAGTTGCTCGGCCACCACGGGATCGAGCGCGTCGAGTTCCCCGAGAACGGTCAGATCGACAGAGAAGCCGAGACGACGGGAATGCACGGCAAGCAGGGCTTCGAGGTTTCCGGTGATTGAGGCGGTTCCGTTCCTCGACAAGTTGAATATTGCCGAGCGGAGCTCGGAAATCGACAGGTCGAGTTCGTCGACCGTTAAGGTGATCCGATCGGCGAGGGTGGGCGAGACCGCACTGGCTACGGACTCCAATCCCATCCCGGCCGCGAAGAGTCGTTGGATGACTACGTCGTGCAGATCTCGGGCGATGCGGTAGCGATCCTCGAGTAGCGCAAGCCGCTGCCGGTCGCTACGGGATCGGGCCATCAGAAGGGCGGCGTTCACTTCGTGGGCGAACGAGGCCGCGACCCGGACAGCGACCGGATCGAATGCGGGGAGACCGGGTCGGCGCCCAACGAGCAGTACGCCGGCCATTTTCTGATCAGTGACGAGCGGTATGAGAATCGAGGGGCCGATGGTGCGCTTCAGGTCCTCGTCGGCATCAACCGGTGGTTCCTCCAAGACCACGGGCTCGCCCGAATCCAGGACCGCCCGTATGGCCGAATCGATGGAAAGGCGCGCCGTGTCGGTCTTAAGGTCTCCGTGGACCGCTTGAAGGGTCAAAAATTCCTTTGTCGGATCGGTGGAACCCACGACGGCCAGGTCCGCCTGGGCAATGTCGAGGGCGTGCCGGCACGCCATGTCGAGTGCAACGTCGAGCGGGCCGTCGGCGAGGAGATGATTGCGAATGTCGGCGAGACCGACGAGCCATTGATCGTGTCGATCGCGTTCGGCCTCAGCGGTCCTTCGTTCCGTGATGTCGAGAACGTGCGAAAGCATCCGCTCTTCCCCGGACATATGGATCTCACCCGAGTGCAGCAGCGCCCATCCGTAGGTGCCGTCAGGACGCCGGTAGCGCCGTTCCGTGGCCGACACCACGCTCAGATCGTCAGCGACCTGTGGGCCGTGCGTGATCGGGTCGGGCGAAATCAAATCGTCGATGTTTCGGCCGAGAAGATCTTCCGGTCGGCTTCCCACCATCGTGCAAAAGGCAAAGTTCACTCGGTCGAAGACCTGGTTACCTTCGTCGGTTCGCCGTGTGGTGAACATTCCGACCGGGGCGGATTCGAACAGGGTGCGAAAGAGTGTTTCGGTTTCGTGGAGGCGCCGTTGGGCCTCGAACCGGTCGGTGACATCGCGGATTGACGCGATGATGGCCGCCTGCCCTTGTTCCTCGATGGGACTGAGGCTGACGTCCACGGGAAATACCGAGCGGTCGGCTCGCCGGGCCCATAGATCGCGTCCTTCCCCCATGTGGCGCACCACGGGATCAGCGGTGTACGAGGCGCGGTGATGCGAGTGCACCGAGCGGAACCGCTCGGGCAAGAGTACCTCCACCCTGCGGCCTAACAGGTCGGCCCGCTCGTAGCCGAACATGTTCTCGACCTGCCGGTTGACCGCCCGAATCAGACCTGAGTGGTCGGTGACCACCATGCCGTCGGGCGCCGTCTCGAGCACGGACCACACCATCGAGTCGGCAAGATCCGACAGGGGCCGAGGTGAGTTGGCTGGCAGTCGCTGATCAGCGTAGGCCGGCACCGTGGGCGTGTCGGGTTCGCTGGAACCCGAGCCTCGTCTATGAGCGACTCCCGCCGAACGGATCTTGAGTCGTTGCGCGGCTGGCACCACCGTTACGACCGCCCCGCACGGCGCTCCTCCGGCGTCGAGTCGGGTTGTGACCATCTGGTCGAACCATCGTTCGATTTCTGGTGAGTGGCACGGCACGTCGAGCACGGCAGCCGACGTGCAGTCACCGCGCAATGCACCCCGCACGGCGCGCCCCATATCGAACGCGTCTACGTCGCGACCGGCACGGTCACATATGTCGAGATAGGAAACGCCCACACCGCAACTCTCGCTTCGGCCCCCGTTCTCCCGGCTGAACTGCTCCCAGGCCTCGTTCACTGCCACGATTACGCCGAGATGATCGAGGAGCGCAACCTCTGCCCCTTCAACGTCGGCCGCCAAAACCGCCGCTCGCAACTCTCGGTCGAGATCCGAGGGTCCTATCACTCCGTTGTACATATCCGCGGGAAGAGCCGCGGAGTTGGTGAGTGCCTTGAGCGTGATCGTAAGGGTTGGCTCCGGCTCCACCGTTCGATCAGACAGTGGATCGCGCCGGGCGTCGGGCAGCCCGGCGTGAAGACGGGTCCAGCTCGAGAGCTTGAGAGCCGTGATATGTGCCAACGTCGTGAGAAACAACCGGTCAGGCTCGGCGAACTCGAACGGCGAAAGGAAACTCAGCCCCAGCACGCCGAACGGCGTGCCGTGCGCTACCAACGGAATGGCGGCCCACGCCTGGGAAGGGGTCGCCGACGACTCGCCGAGCAGCGGGAACCGCGCCTTGGCTTCTTCTCTTGACGATACCCAGACCGCAATGTTTTCACGGGCGGCCGTGGTGAGTGGCAGCTTGTGGTCAAGCCACAAAGGTCCGAACGCGTTCAACGCATCGTGGGCTGTGCCGGCCGTGCAGATCGGCGTAACCAGTCCGTTGTCAATCAACGCCAGAACACCACCACTCGAGTGCAGGCCCGCCATTCCCTGCTGCACCACGATGTCGATGACCTCCGACGGTTCGAGCGCGCCGGTAAACGCCTGCGCCAGGAGCGCCAAGCGACGGGAATGCTCAGCTGTGGACATCTGCTGCATTTTCCCTCCTCTCGGGACGGGACCTAGCCGCCCTTGAAGAGTACAGCGTCTATCGACATGGCCGGTTGCCGATCGTAAGAGGACGTATGGCCTGATGACAAAATCTCGCCGCCCTGACACAGTTCGATCAGTAACCATCGAGGTTGGCATCGAAGGGCGCGGCAGGCGCATGCGCAGACGACGAAGGCCGGCCCGCTCGGAAGGACGTGGACACACCGTGCAAACACCGATCGAAGCGACTGAGTCGGATGACCGTCGTCAAGCGAAACTCCTCGCGGCCGGCGAACGTCACTCCGCCCCGTTCGTCACGAGCAGGCAGGTACCCACGATCGCCAGTTCCCTGTTGGATCCGAGTCCGTTGGTGGATTCAAGCGACCAACCGCACTCCGTCGGTCAGGAACGCCTACGAATGACCCTCCCCGAGCCAACGACGACGGCGTTGCTGACTTCGCTCGCCGAACGAGCACTTTCCAACCTCAACGTGACCTGCCCGCTGTCTGATGTGCGAATCGCACAAGATGACGATGGTCGCCACATTGTGGAGATCACCCTGTCGGCGGGGTCGTGTCCGGATCCGCTCTCCGCCGGGGCATATCTCGCCCAGGCGATCGGGCGCGATACCACTGCCATGACGGAGCCGAACATGGTTCGTATCAGGTACCGATAGCACGCACAGCACAAGTCGCTACTTCTGTCAGGGCTCACAACCAAACACGACCGTTGCACCGTCGGATGGACTTAAATGCTTCGATGCCTTTCACCGACCCGTCGCAGATCGCGGCCCTTGAGGCCTTGATCGACCGCGATCGAATCACTGAGGATCTCGTCGAGTTCGTGCAACGACCGAGCGTAAACCCGTTCGATTCCAAACCAACGGCCGGGGCACGGGAGCAGGAGTTCGGCGAGCTGTATCTGCAAAAGCTGACCGATCTGGGGCTGGAGACGGGGTCGAGCGAGGTCGCTCCCGGACGCAGCAATGTGTGGGGCCGGTGGGCCGGTAGGCCGGAGGGGTCGGGTTCTTCCGCTCCGGCCGTTCTTCTCGCCGGACACCTCGACACCGTCGGCATCGACGGATACCAGCAACCATTCAGCGCGCATATCACCGATGGCAAGCTCCATGGCCGCGGCTCCTGCGACATGAAGGCGGCGCTCGCTGCGTACCTGGAGGTCGTGCGGGTGCTGAAGACGGCCGGTCTCCACCTCAACGGCGATCTGGTCATCGCCGGAACATGCGACGAGGAACACGGGATGATCGGTTCCGAGGCGTACCCCGGAATCGGGCCGCGAGCTGACCTCGCGATCATCGGGGAGCCCACTGAGTTGGCCGTGTGTTCGTCGCACAAGGGCCAGATTTGTCTGGTGATCAGCACCTTCGGGACCGCTGTGCATTCCAGCCGTCCCGAGCTCGGTGTCAATGCCATCGTGGCGATGTCCGAAGTCATCGAAGCGCTCGGACGGTATGCCAACGATCTGCGAGTCGGACCGTCGCACAAACTGTGTGGCGTCGCCACCACCAACCCTGGTGTCATCACAGGTGGCACTATCGCGTCGACGGTACCCGACGTGTGTCGCCTGGAGATCGACCGCCGCACGCTTCCCGGGCAGGACCTGGCGCTCGTGAAAGCCGAACTGCACGCGCTGCTTCAACCGCTCGCGACGCAGGGACTCCGCTATGAAATCAGCGAGCCGACGATCCTGTCGCACCCACTCGACACTCCCGTTGATTCGCGGATTGTCACCGCGACGGTCGAAGCTGCTTCCGAGGTACTCGGACGCGCCATCCGAGCAACGGCGTTCCCCGCAGCAACCGACGCTCCGAACCTGGGAATTCCGTCGGTAATCTGCGGACCCGGTTCGCTCACCGATGCCCACACGGTCAACGAGTTTGTCGTGATCGACGACGTGGTCGCGGCCACGAAGATCTACCTTCGGACCATCCTGGCCCTGCAGGGCTGACGGTCAGATTGCGGCCTGATGGGGCCGGTTTGCTCAACGCTGCGGGTCGTGATCAGATGACCTCGTATCGGCAACAGACCCCAGGGAGTGGCAATGAGCGAGGTTCAAGGCACCAGCGACAGCAGGTTCGAAGGTTTGCGGGAGCTCTTCACCTCGCAACTCGCCTCAGGCGAGGCCCTCGGAGCGTCGCTGTCGCTTCGCATCGACGACGAGCCGCTCGTTGACATCTGGGGTGGATGGTCCGACCAGGCCAAAACCGCTCCGTGGCAGAGTGACACCATCGTGAATGTCTGGTCGACGACCAAAACGATGACAAACCTATGCGCGCTTATTCTTCATGATCGCGGACAGCTGAACGTCTACGAGAAAGTGTCAACGTACTGGCCCGAGTTCGCGGCGAACGGCAAGGAAAACGTAGAGGTTCGCCACCTGCTTTCCCACACCTCCGGGGTTTCGGGATGGGATCAGCCGATCACGGTCGAAGACATCTTCGACCGTGAAGCTTCTACGGCGCGGCTCGCCGCTCAGGCGCCATGGTGGGAGCCCGGTTCGGCGTCGGGCTACCACGCGCTGAATCAGGGCCACCTCGTTGGTGAGGTCGTCCGACGGGTGTCGGGGCGGACCCTCGGTCGATTCTTTGCCGAAGACGTCGCCGGGCCACTGGGAGCCGACTTCCATATCGGACTCGACCCGAAGCACTTCGGCCGCGTCTCGGATGTCATCCCGCCACCTCCTCTTGAGGCCTCCATCGACTTCTCGACACTCGATCCCACGAGCCCGGCCATCCGAACCTTCACCGGACCGATGTCAGACGCGTCGACGGCCAACACCGAGGCTTGGCGACGCGCCGAGATCGGTGCGGCCAACGGACATGGCAACGCACGCTCGGTGGCCCTCGTCCAATCCGTCGTGGCCAATGGCGGCAGCGCCAACGGTGTGCGTCTGCTCTCGCCCGAGACCATCAAGGTGATTTTCGACGAGCAGGCCAACGGCGTCGATCTCGTGCTCGGTGTTCCGCTCCGCTTCGGTGTCGGCTACGCACTCCCGCAGACCACCACGCTCCCGTATCTTCCCGATGACCCGGGTATCTGTTTCTGGGGTGGCTACGGCGGTTCGATGATCATCATCGACACGACCCGCAAGATGACCCTCAGCTACATGATGAACCTCATGAGCCCCGGGATCATCGGATCACCTACGAGTGCGGCGATCATCACCGCGGCGTACAACGACCTCGGCTGAAACGATCTCGGGGGCGACGGCCGTCGGCGCTTCGGGAAACTCGTACTACCGGGAAACCTTGCTGCGACTCAGTGAACGAACCGATTCCACCCAGTGGTTGAGGTCCGGAACGACCGCTCCAGCGACCTTCGCCCGGTCGTCGGCGATACGCAGTGCCACCATCGCTTCCCAATGCGGGTGAGTCTCGAACGCACGCACTTCGTCGAGTCGACATAAGGCTTCCCTGGGCTTCCAGCGTCATGATGCTTCCCGGTGAAAGCGTGGCACGGTACTCCGGCCGGGTCGTTACGAGGTAGCGCTTCGCATCCACATGGCCCTCAATCAGATCGGCGACCCGCTCGCCGAGCACCACCCGTACGGCATCAGCACCCATCACGCCGTGCTGGGGCTGGCCGGCCACGTCCCACTGATGAGCGAGGTCGTGCAGCAGACCCGCCACCTGCAACTCGACATCGTGCGGGGCGGACATTTCGAGCAACGCCGCGCACTGCAATCCGTGGTCCAGTTCGGTGAAGGCTCGGTTCTCGTCTGACGCGTTTCGCCCGAGTGCTTCCAAGTGCTCGATGATCTCGTCGACGTTGTTGAACACGCGCATGCTGACTCCCCGTGGATGGACTGGTGTGTCGAGCACCGTAACGCCCCTTGGTGAACGCCCCGCATCCATCGGCCGAAGGACCGATGAATCATCGAGTTCGCCGCAATCAAACCCTACGGAATTTCGTAGGTGGTCATATCATCTCCGAGGATGACGGGACCGGAGTAGATCGGAGCGACTAGTTCCTTCCACTGCTCCAGCATCGGCGTTGGAACCGGCGGGACGTAATGCGTGAGCACCAGTGCCCCCACCCCGGCACGTGCCGCGGTGTCGGCCGCCTGCTCGACCGACGAGTGGTAGTCAAGAATGTCCTGAAGCCGGGCGTTCGGAATCTGCCGGACGATGTCGGCGCGGATGGCGGTTTGCACGTACGCACTTGCGCCGGCGCAGAGAGCGTCGAGTTCGGCACAGGGAATGGTGTCGCCGGCGATGACGACGCTCTTCCCGGCCTGATCGACGCGGTATCCAACAGTCGGCTCGACGGGACGATGATCGGTTCGACCCACGGTGATGGTGGCTCCGCCGCATTCGAACTTCTGGCCGGGAGCGACTTCGACCACGACGACATTCGGGCGGTACTGCAGATCGTTGTGGTGATCCTGGCGGTACTTGATGTCGTGCTCAAGCGCAGCGATTGTCGCGTCGACAACCGCTTTCGTCGTCGGCGGGCCGTAGATCGTGAGCTGGCTCGGCCCGGGCGACATGATCCAGTGCGACGTGATCACATCATTCAGATCGGTGATGTGGTCGCTGTGAAGGTGGGTGAGAAGAACCGCGTTGAGCGACGCCACCGGGACCATGGCCGCGGCCAGTCTCATGAGCACGCCCCGCCCGCAGTCAAACAGCAGCGTCGTCCCTTCGGACTGCACGAGCGTGGAAGGACCGGCCCGATTGGGGTCGGGGAGTGGGCTTCCGGTGCCGAGCAGGGTGATCTTCATCGACTCAACTTAACGCGGTCCTGAACAAATGTCAGTTTGAACGCCAATTCTTTGCGGCGTTCGACGATCAGCCGCCAGATACGACGAGCCCGGCCCGGACCATCGCATGGAAATGTTGAACTCCTGGTTCGTTGCGGCCGAACGTGACGTGGGTCTGGGCTCCCGAGTTGAACCCGTGCTGAATGGATTCTCCGACGGTCATGTCCTCGGTGAGGACCGTGTCGGTCACCACGACCCAGTTCCGCTCCCAGTAGTCGTTGGCCGGGTCTTCCACTTCAGCCGCTCGACCGAGCACCAGCACCTTGACCACCGATCGGTTGGGATCTTCACCATCCGGATGAACGAGCCATACCTCGAAGTGCCGGCCCGACCACACGATGACGGTGTTCGGAAACAGTTGATAGGCGTGAACGAGGTGCGGCGCGATGTCGGAAGTCTGAACGTCTTCGCCGCGTATCCGGTCGAAACTCGTGCGAACCGCTGTCATACAACCGTGGGGGCCGAGCGTCCGAAACGGGGCCAGGTTCGTGCGGATGTGCGGACCGATCGTGGTCCGATGAAGGAAGCCCAGGTGGTAGGTCTCGAGGAAACCGTCGATGATCACCTTCCAGTTGGCCCGGGCTCGCGTCGTGAATGCTCGCTCCACGACAAAGGTGTCGATCCCGTACGCCTCCAGCTCCGGATCGAAGATCGGTCCGAGGTGCTTGGCGACATCAATCGAGGCGCCCGGTTGCAGGACCACCCAGATGAGCCCGTGGCGCTCCTCTACCGGGAGTTCAACCAGTCCGAGGGTGCTTCGATCAACGTCACCGAAATCGTCGGCGTTCGTTACGTTCGCGAGCGATCCATCGGTTCGGTAGGTCCACGCGTGATACGGGCAACTGAACGAACCCCGATTTCCGCAGTTCTCGAAGGTGACTTTGGAACCACGGTGACGACAGACATTCAAAAAGGCTTTCAAGGTCCCGTCGAGTTGGCGCACGATGAGCACGGGGACGTCGCCGATGTCCTCGGCAAGGAAATCCTTCGGACCAGCCACTGCCGATGAGTGAGCGACCACGATCGGAAGCCGGCGGAACAGCAATTCCTTCTCGAACTTCAGGCGGTCCGGATCGGTGTACTCGCTGATCGGGTTCTGCATGACAGAGTCGGTCAACGCGGTTGTCTGTTCGGACAGAAACGCGTTGATCTCCCGGGCCAGTTCTTCCTGAGTTTCTCGCAGCATGAGCGCTCCCCGAGCCAGACGACGACCGGGTCATCTTCGCATGACCCGGCCGACATTGACAGTTCGCGACCCGGTCGCCACCGCGTTGCGGGTACGCCTATCGGCGCTTCACGCTGCGCCGGCGACCCAGGAGAATGAATCCAAACCCGATTGAGCCGAGTCCGGCGAAGATCATCGACGTGGGGTTCGATCCGGTGAGCGCGAGCTCCGCCGGTTCGGCGGATATCTCCCGCCCAAGGACCCGAACCATCTTCTTGACCGGATTGCCGGAGCGATCGGTTGACTGAATGGTGTAGTCCCCCACCGGCAGCCCGGTGAGGACGACTTCGCCGTTGGCATCAGCCCGAAGGGTTGTGATCACCGTACCGTCAGCGCGCAGAACGTTGACCGCGGCACCGGCTCCCAACCCGTCGACCTTGGGTGATGAGGTTCGCGGAGTTGTGGTGGTCGTGGTGGTTGTGGGGGAGGTGGTGGTCTCGGCCGGGGCGCCAACCGCCGTGCCGGAGTTCAGGTCCGTCGCCGCCACGTCCTTGACTGCCGAAGACGTCGGGTTGGTTGTGGTGGTGACCACAGCTGCCACCGACGTGGTCGAGGTGGTCGGCGTGGTGAGCGCAACCGGCGCGATCACGGTGCTCGTCGTGACAGGAACGATCGTCGTTGTGGTCGTTGCCGGATCGGTCGTTGTGGTCGTTGCCTGCTCGGTCGTTGTGGTCGTTGCCGGCTCCGTCGTCGTGGTCGTTGCCGGCTCCGTCGTTGTCGTTACGGCCGTCGTCGTGGTCGTTGCCGGCTCCGTGGTAGTCGTTGTGGGAGCCGCCGTCGTTGTGGTGGTGATTACAGGCGCCGTCGTGGTCGTTGCCGCCTCGGTCGTGGTCGTTGTGGGAGCCGCCGTCGTTGTGGTGGTGGTTGTTGTGCTGGTTGTTGTCGTCGAGGTTGTTGTGGTTGCGGTCGAGTCCGTGGTGAAGCTGAGGATCGCACCCGGGTAGTCGACGGTCGCGCCCGACGCAGTATCAGTGAAGACACCGAGAATCTGAAAGTAGTAAACGGTGCTCGGCGTGAGCCCGCTGAGATTTAACAGGGCCGAAGCGTCAGCACTCCCGCTGACCGTTGCCGGGGCCGCGGCCGTGGTGGTCGTGCCGGCGAGCAGAGCCGGATCGGTGCCGTAGACAAAGCTCACCGCAATACTGGGTGACGCATTTGCCGCGTTCACGGTTCCGTTCAGCGTTGCCGTGGAGGCCGTCACTGTGGTGGCGGCCTGCGTGGTTGCGGCCGGTGTGGCAACGCCAAGCGACGTTTCGATATCGGTGAGCGAAAGCCCGTTGAGCCCGGTCGAGAACGTACCTCCGGACATGTTCGCCAATGTTGCGGCGTCCTCGGTTGCACCCTGGTCATCGAGTTCGGTCAGCACATTGGAAAGCGTTTCCCCGGCGTCCACCTCAGACTGGATGTATTGCAGCGGTGTCAGGCCTTTGCATGTCGTGGAGCCGTTGAAGACCGTAAGTCCGTCGCCCGAGTAGTTCTGGGAAGTGAGCGGGCTGTATCCAGTCGGAATGATGTCGCCCCACGCCGTCGAAATACCCGAGAACCAAACGGGTCCGGCGTGCGTGTCGTGGGCCGACTGTTTGGCAACCGTGATGCGTCGGTACGGGTTGGTGTGACTGTGGGTGCGATGACATATTGTCGCCCGGTTGCCGGCTCCGGCCTCCGCCGGTCCGTTCACAACCAGCAACCCACCGAACACCACTGTCACTGAACCAGCAACAAGAACGGACATAGCGCGGCGTCGAACAGGGAAGAACATCTACGTCCAATCGGCTGCCAGATCCGTTTGCGGATGGGTCAAAAGAACTATTTAGGTTGACCGCTGGCCGTCCTTCAGAGGTCGGTTCGCCTCGAAAATAATCTGACAGATAGGATGTCAAAACTTAGCGAAGGAGTGACTCAGGATGAGAACAGAACGATTCGAAGGAACGATTGGGCGGACACTGGCGGAGTCCGTACCCTATTTCGACGAACTGCCTCATCCCGGTACCGATGCTCCAAACGTCGTGGTAGTTCTGCTCGACGACGTCGGATTCGCCCAGTTCGGTTGCTACGGGTCCGATATCGATACGCCCAACATTGACGCGCTCGCCGCCAACGGGCTGCAATTCACCAACTTCCACGTGACACCGCTGTGCTCCCCGACCCGAGCTGCGCTGCTGACGGGTCGTTCGCAGCACATGGCCGGCATGCGGAGCGTCTCGAACTTCAGGTCCGGGTTCCCGAGCATGCTCGGCCACGTGTCGACAAAAACCGCCACCATCGCTGAGGTCCTGCGCGATCAGGGGTACGCGACGTTCGCCGTCGGCAAGTGGCACCTTGCTCCAATGGAGGAATGCTCGGCTGCAGGCCCCGTTGATCAGTGGCCGCTCGGCCGGGGCTTTGACCGTTTCTACGGGTTCCTCGACGGGGAGACCGACCAGTTCCACCCCGAACTCGTTTGCGACAACCACCCAATCGCAGCGCCCGGTGGGCCGGCCGACGGGTATCACGTGTCGGAAGACATCGTCGATCAGATGCTGAAGATGGTTGCCGACTCGAAGGGCGTGCGACCGGATCGCCCGTTCTTCAGTTATGTGGCGTTCGGCGCGTGCCACGCACCGCACCAAGCTCCACCGGCTTACATGGAGAAGTACCGGGGCCGCTACGACGAGGGATGGGACGTGGTTCGCCAGCGCTGGTACGAGAAGCAGCTCGCGACCGGAGTCATCCCGTCCGGAACCGAACTCGCGCCCCGAAACCCCGGCGTCGAAGCATGGGACGGTCTGCCCGACAACCAGAAGCGCCTCGCCTGCCGGCTGCAGGAAGCTTTTGCGGCGTTCCTGGATCACACTGATGATCAGATCGGTCGACTGGTCGAAGGGCTTCGAGCCATGGGCCAACTCGAGAACACCGTGTTCGTGGTCATGACCGACAACGGCGCCAGCCAGGAAGGCGGGCCATTCGGCGTCATGCACGAGATGAAGTTCTTCAACCTCATCATGGAGACGCCGGATCAGGCCATCGACCGGATCGACGACATCGGCGGGCCGCACAGTCACACGAACTACCCGTGGGGTTGGGCCCAGTGCGGCAACTCCCCGTTCAAGTGGTACAAGCAGAACACCCACGAGGGTGGCGTTCACGTGCCGATGATCCTGCACTGGCCCCAGGGAATCGCCGAGACGCAGCGGGGCACGAAGCGCAACCAGTTCGCGTTCGCATCAGACATCGCCGCCACGGTCTACGACCTCCTCGATATCGAAGCCCCCTCCGTGTACCGGGGCGTTCCCCAGCAGCCGGTTACGGGGCATTCGTTTGCGGCCGTGCTCGGCGAAGCGAGCGCACCCGCCACGAACACGCTGCAATATTTCGAGAACGGTGGAAGTCGAGCTCTCGTGTGTGACGGTTGGAAAGCCGTGTGCAAGCACGAAAAGGGAGCCGACTACGACACCGAACCGTGGGAGCTGTACTACCTGACCGACGACATGTCGGAGTGCAACAACCTCGCCGAGACCATGCCGGAAAAGCTACGTGAGCTTATTACCATGTGGTGGAACGAGGCGGAGCGCCACGGAGTCCTTCCGCTCGACGACCGCGGAATCGAGCTGTTCGGTGTTCGCCATCGGGCCAACTCGCCCCACCCCGAGAACCGGCGCTACGTCTACCGTCCGCCGATGTCGCCGATGCCCGGTCAGGCATCCGCCGTTGTCGGCGGTCGAAACTTTGATCTCTCGGCCAAGATCACCCGTGACGCGGGTCAAGAAGGCGTGCTCTACGCAACCGGCACCGAAAACTCGGGCTTCTCGTTCTTCATCCAGAACGACCGACTGGTGTTCGACTACAACGCATTCGACGACCACACCGTGATCGAGTCGTCGATCGAGATTCCGGCCGGCGAAGCCGAGGTAACCGTCAAGGTACGCCGCTTGAGCGGTCGCCTCGGAGCAGCAAGCATTGAGATCAACGGCGAGACCGTCGGCTCAGCCGATCTACCACTGCTGATGCGCATGATGTCGTCGGTTGGTCCGAGCGTCGGATACGACCATGGCTCGCCGGTGTCGCTGCGGTACGCCGCACCCTTTGGGTTCACCGGCACGCTGCATGAAGTGGTTATCCAGTCGAGCCCGGAGAAGTACGGCGACACCGACGCGGCAGGCTACGCAGCGGAGATGTCGCGACAGTAAGCGCACAGAGTAATTCAGCTCTGCCGTCAGTCGGACTGTTCCGGCAAATGCGAACATCGGCCCGGAGGGAATCGGGCCGATGTTTGTCATTTTCCAGGGAGAGTTCAGTGCGACCGGTCTCGTCGCTAGTTGGTACTCATCAGACCGCCGTGGTGGCTGCGGTTGAGGTCGACTTGGTCTGGGTGCTACCCGTGGTGCCCGAGCTTGAGGAGCGGGGACCGCGTCCGCCACCGGGGCCGCCGGTCGGGGCAACACCGTTGATGCGGTCAGTCACCTGCTGGGTCACCTGGGCTGCGGTCAGCTCAGGATGCTCGGCCGTCTCTTCCGCCACGTAAGCCGCGATGACCTTCGAGACATCTACACCCTTCTCCTTGGCGATCGTGGCAATCGACTTACCCGACTGCATGGCCGTCTGGAGCTCGGTGGTCGTAATGCCGAGTGCCTTGGCGATCGTGTCCGAGTGTGCGCCCATACCGCCACCCGGGCCACCCATCCTGCCGCCCATTCCACCGGGTCCACCGGGGCCACCGGTCGGGGCTACACCGTTGATGCGATCGGTCACCTGCTGCGTGACCTGGGCTGCGGTCAGCTCAGGATGCTCGGCAGTCTCTTCCGCCACGTAGGCGGCGATGACCTTGTTGACATCGACGCCCTTCTCCTTGGCGATTGTGGCAATCGACTTACCTGACTGCATGGCCGTCTGGAGTTCGGTAGTCGTGATTCCGAGGGCTTTGGCGATCGTGTCCGAGTGTGCGCCCATGCCGCCGCCGTTGATACCGCGGACCGGCTTGGTTCCGTTGATCGACTTCGCTGCATTTGCTGTCGCTGTCGATGCGACCGAAGTGGTCGACGTTGTCGACGTTGAGCTGGACTGGGCGTTTGCTACACCGATGGATCCGGCCACGATTGCTGCGAGGACGGCGGTGCTGGCGAGAAACTTCTTCATGTTGATTGTACCTTTCGTTACCGGAGAGGGGGAGGTTGGTCTCTCTGATGAAATGACTCTGCCGGTCGGGAGTAAGAACGCAGCGAGCCGAACGAAAGGTTTCGGTAAGAGTTCAAAAGCAGCGTCTCTGCGCCGCGTGGGTGCGTTCGCTCAGCCCAGGCCCGAGGATCTGCACACACTCCCCGGTACTCGTCACCGGGCGGCGATAGCGAGCTTGCCCACGTTGAGATCGACGGCACCGTCGATGCCTTTCACGCGAGCGAAGCCGCTCACCTGCCACACCGCCCACTGGTCCTTGCCGGGGCGGGTGAACAGATGGCGTTGCCACACCGGTGCGTCGAGGTTGGCGATCTTCGGGTATCGGTCCGCAACATCGTGGAGTGCGTAAACGATGACGGGTTGATGCCACGCAGCGCTCGCCAAGTCGAGAAATTTCGTAAGCTCACGTAGTAGTTCGGCTTCAGGCGGCCGGGTTGAGCAGTTGCCGCCGAACTCGACGTCGACGGCCGGGGGTAACCATCCATCGGTCGGAGGCGCGGCCTTCAAGAAGTTCGCAGCCTGGTCTGCGCCAGAGCGACAAAAGGTAAAGAAGTGGTAGGCGCCGACCGCAAGTCCGGCCGCGCTGGCGCCTCGGGAATACGAAGTGAACTGCTCATCGACGTGATCGCCGCCTTCGCTCGCCTTGATGTACACGAAGCTGATCCGGTCCGACGCCACACCTCGCCAATCGATCGCGCCCTGGTGGTGCGACACGTCGATACCGTAGTCTCGCCGCTCCGGAGACCTGGCCGGTAGCGAGGTACCGCAAGACTCCACACCGCGACGGAGAACAGCGCCATGAACACCAGAACGGCAATACCCCACTTCGTAAGCCGGCGGATGCCCCACCCGGAGTTGTTCGGCGGGCCGGGTTCATCCCCCGAGCTTTCCAATTCCTCATCGTCCGACATCGGCAAAACCGTAGATCACCCATCAGCCCCGGAGTGGGTGCGTTCGCTCAGCCCCGGCCCGAGAACATGCACACACTCCCATTCACCCGACCGGTCGGCGGCCCGGCGGAACCGCATCTTTCGGACCGTTTGCACCACCAACCGGACATCGGAGTTCCCTGAATCCGAGATTTGGGCCAAGATCTACAGATGTCGATCGTCCCCGATACGTCGTTCACCCTTTCCGACCGTTACAACGAGACCGACGGCGAGGTGCTGGTCACCGGCATCCAAGCGCTCGCTCGGCTCCCGTTCGACCAGATCCGGGCCGACCGGTTGAGGGGTTGGAAAACGTCTGCGTTCATCTCGGGCTACCAGGGGTCGCCGCTGGGCGGCTTCGACCGCGAACTGCTGAACAACCAGGCCATGCTCAACGAATTCGGTGTGGTGCTGTGGCCCGGGATCAACGAGGAACTCGCCGCGACCGCAGTGGCGGGGAGTCAGTTGGTCTCGACCATGAAAGATGCGAAGGTCGAAGGCGTTGCCGGCTACTGGTACGGCAAGGCTCCCGGCCTTGAGCGCGGCGGAGATGCCATCCGCCACGCGAACTTCGCCGGCACCGCGCCAAAGGGAGGGGTGCTTGCGCTCGTTGGCGACGACCCGGCGTGCAAGTCGTCGACGGTGCCCTCGAGGTCCGACAATGTCGTGGCGGCACTCGGCTTCACGCTGTTCGATCCGGGCACCATGCAAGACGTGCTCGACCTCGGACGCCACGGCATCGAGATGTCGCGACTGTGCGGGCTCTGGGCCGGCCTGAAGATCGTTACGAATGTGGCCGACGGATCTGCACTCGCCGAGGTTCATCCCGATCGCATCAAGCCGATCCTGCCGGTTCTGGAACGCAACGGACAGCCCTGGCACCCGATGCTCTCGGGCTTTGTATCGGCTCCGACCTCGCTCGACATGGAACGGGAAATGTTCGGTCCGCGCATTGAGATGGCCATGCGGTACATCGAAGCGAACAACATCAACTTCGAAGCCATCAAGAGCCCGACGGCCTGGCTCACGATCATCGCCTCGGGCTACACCGCCGATCTCGTGCTCGCCACCCTTCGCGTGCTCGGGCTCGACGAGGAGCAGGCCGCCGACTTGGGCATCCGGGTGCTGAAGCTCCGGGCGGTCCATCCGTTTGATCAAAAGGCGATTCGCGAAGCGGCTCGCGGCGTCGGAACCGTGCTCGTCGTAGAAGATAAGCGCGCATATATCGAAACACTCGTACGCGATGCTCTGTATTCGAGCGCTGAGCGTCCGGCCGTGATCGGAAAGGTCGACGCTACCGGCGCGACGTTGGTCCCCGACAACTACGTGCTCAGCGTTGAGGCCCTGACCGAACCGATTCGCCGCGTTCTTCGCACGACGATCTCCGAGGAGCGACTCAGTCCCCCACGTCGGCGTGGCGGTCTCACCCTGACGGTGCGCGACGACGCCGTTCGCACGCCGTACTTCTGCTCGGGCTGCCCGCACAATTCGAGCACTGTCGTACCTGAGGGTTCGCTGGTCGGCATCGGAATCGGCTGCCATGGCATGGTCAGCACGATCGGCAACGCCAATCGAGGCGAGTTCACCGGTATCACCCAGATGGGCGGCGAGGGTCTGCACTGGATCGGCATGTCGCCGTTCATCGAGACACCGCACATGTTCCAGAACATCGGCGACGGAACCTTCTTCCACTCCGGCCAGTTGGCGGTCCAGGCCCTCGTGTCCTCCGGCGCATCGATCACCTACAAGATCCTGTACAACTCAGCGGTCGCGATGACCGGCGGTCAGGATGCCACCGGCATGCTGCCCGTCCCGCAGGTAGCGGCGAAGCTCATGGCCGAAGGTGTCAAGGAAATCATCATCACCACCGACGACGTCGAAAAGTACAAAGGCGTCGATCTGGCGAAGGGTGTCACCGTCCGTCACCGTGATGCGATCATCGAAGCGCAGGAGCACCTGCGGTCCATCAAAGGCGTTACCGTCCTCATCCATGACCAGCAGTGCGCCGCCGAAAAGCGTCGAGACCGCAAGCGGGGTCTGTTGGCAATTCCGACCACTCGGGTGGTCATTGACCACCGGGTGTGCGAAGGGTGCGGCGACTGTGGTGTGCAGTCCAACTGCTTGAGCCTCGAACCGATCGAAACGGAATACGGCCGCAAGACCAAGATCGACCAGGCCAGCTGCAATCTCGACCGCTCGTGCATCAAAGGCGACTGCCCGGCCTTTGTCACCGTCACCCCAGCCAAAGGAAAGCGCAAGAGCGTCGCCGCCACCGGGTTCCCGGCGCTCTCCGAGCCATCGCGCATCGTTCCTTCGACGGGCGCCACGATCCGCATGCCCGGCATCGGCGGCACCGGCGTCGTCACAATCAGCCAGATCCTTCTGGCGGCGGCGAAGATCGACGGCTTGAAGGCTTCGGCCGTTGACCAGACCGGTCTCAGCCAGAAGGCCGGCCCGGTGGTGTCCACCGTCGAGATGGGCGAGCCCACGCCGGGCCAGATCGACCTACTCCTGGCCTTCGACCTTCTCACCGCTATCAATCCGGCCAACGTGGAAGGACTCGACCCCAAGTGGAGTCATGTCGTGGCCTCCACTACGGTCACCCCAACCGGTCGCATGATCGGAAACGTGGCCAGCTCAGCCCTCGACATCTCCCCATACAAAGCCGACCTCGACTCACGAAGCGAGCCGACTCAGAACCGATACGTCGACAGCGCTCGTCTTACGATCGGCCTGCTCGGGTCAGCCCTGACGTCCAATGTCTTCATGCTCGGCGTTGCGCATCAGGCGGGCATGCTTCCGCTGTCAGCGGCCGCTATCGAACGAGCCATCGAACTGAACGGTGTCGCCGTCGAAGCCAACAAGGAAGCGTTCACGTGGGGCCGTCGCTGGGCCGTTGATCCCGAAGCCGTGGAAAAGGCGGCCAAGGGTACAAAGGCTAAGCCGGCCGACACCAAAGGCCTCGAAGACCTCGGTATCGCCTCGCTAATCGAGCTCGTTGCGAATCGCCGTGAAGATCTGCGCGCTTACCAAGACCGTAAGTACGCAGATCGCTATGTCGAAATGGTGCGCCGCTGCGCCAAGGCCGAGCAGGCCGCCGGAACGGATGGTTCATTCACCCACACCGTGGCCCAGCAGTTGTTCCGTGTGATGGCGTACAAAGACGAGTACGAAGTGGCCCGCCTCCTCGCCGAGGGCCATGGCCGAGCAGAGGAGGCGCTGGGTGGTCCGATCGAATCCATGAGCTGGAACCTCCATCCACCGGCAATGCGAGCTGCGGGCATGAAGAGCAAGCTGAAGCTTGGCCCATGGGCCAAGCCCGGCCTGGCCCTGTTGGGCCAGGGCAAGCGACTGCGGGGCACGGCTGCCGATCCCTTCGGCCGCGCTCCGATGCGCAAGACCGAACGTGAACTGATCGGGGAGTACACCTCGCTCGTCGAATCGCTCCTGCCGACCCTGTCGACCGATGCTCCACGAGCCACCCACATCGCCGGCCTCATCGACCGGGTTCGAGGCTACGAAAGCGTGAAGGAACGCAACCTCGCCACCTATCGGGCGGAACTCGAAACCGCCCTGAAGCAGAACTGAGGCACCAATGGCCAGCAAACGCTCCAGCATCTCACTGACCCCCGAAGAGATTCGCGACTACCTCAACGAGCCTCGAGCGCTCAACGTCGCCACTATCGGAGCGACCGGCCACCCCCACATTGTGGCCATGTGGTACTGCTTTTTGGGAGGCGACGACTATCTGACCGGCCATCTGGCCTTCTGGACGTTTGCCAAGAGTCAGAAGATCGTCAACCTGCGCCGGAACCCCGTGATCTCAGCGCTCGTCGAAGACGGCACGCCGAACTACAACAAACTTCGTGGTGTAAGCGTGGAAGGGACCGGCCGCATCATCGAAGATTTCGATGAGATCCTGCAGATCGGCCTGTCGGTCAGCAGTCGCTACGGCGGTGGCGGCCCAGTCAGTGATGCCGCAAAGGGATTCATAAGCGCGCAGGCCAAGAAGCGGCTCGGCGTTGTGATCGACGTAGAACGCGTCGTGAGCTGGGACCACTCCAAGCTGGGTGGCAGCTACTAACTGCCACCACCCAGCTCGGGCGCCGCAACATCACTGGGTGGCCAGCGCCGCGTTCAGCGCTATCGCGAACTCTTCCTTTGGCGACATGCCGGGCTGTGTGTCGATCACGATCTTCGTGATGTTGCCGGTGAAGGTGAACGGCGGCTTGTACGCGTCGCTCACACCGGACAGGTTGCGGCCGATGTCGATACCAACGGGTGAAATCATGTTGGGCACGAGCGGGATGATCTGTTCGCTTACGACTTCACCATTGACCACCAACTCGGCCTTGGCGGGGCCACCCTTCACGCGGTGCTGATTCACCGCCAGCTGGATCGAGCCGGACGGGACCGGCGCTGGCGACCGGGTGACGGTGTGCTTGGTGAACGCGTTGTGGTCGTAGACCAGGTGGCCGTCGTGGTCGATGTAGACGACAAGACCGTTGTTGATCGTTCCATAGGAGAGCAGCGCTCCAACATCGGCTGCTGAACGATCGACATCGAACGTCATCGTCCACGTGCGCGTACCGAGCGCAGGAGCGCCGTCGGGCGGAATACGGTCGATCGGCGGGAAGTACGTGAAGGAATGACGGGCCGTCGGAGTGCCGGGCGTGAAGTGGCCGGCGAAGAGGTTGGCCCGGCTCTCTTCGATCGGCAGCACTCCGAAGCGCCCAGCATCGATCCAGAACAGCTCGACCATGCGTCGCAACCGCGCCGGCTCGGCCTCCGCCAGATCGTTACATTCCGAGAAGTCCTCGTCGAGGTGATAGAGCTCCCAGACGTCGTCGTCGAGGGTGTTGCCGGGAAGGTGAAAGCTGACCGCTTTCCAACCGTCGGCCCAAATGGCCCGATGTCCTCGCATCTCGAAGTACTGCGACGTCTTCGGGGTTGGGAACGCTTTGACGTCCGCCGCTTGGGGTTGGAAGGAGTACGCCAGGCTGACGCCTTCGATCGGTTGCTGGGCCACACCCTTCACATGATCCGGGGTGTCAACACCCAGCACCTCATAGATCGTGGGGGCGAGGTCGATCACGTGATGGAACTGGCGACGTATACCTCCGTTGGCGATCGGGTCGATACCGGCCGGCCATCGCACGATCAGCGGGTCACGCACTCCCCCGCCGTGCGTGTCCTGCTTGTAGCGCTTCGACGGCGTGTTACCGACTTGGGCCCAACCCCACGGGTAGTTGTTGTTCGAACGACGGGTGCCGATGTCGTCGAGCCGAGCGAGACCTTCTTCCACACTGGGTTGGGTGCCGTTGAAGTACTGGAAGGTATCGCAGATACCGGTGGCAAAGCCTTCCTGCGATGCGCCGTTATCGCTAAGCGCGAATACCAATGTGTTGTCGGCCACCCCGAGGCGATCCAGCTCATCGAGGACGCGACCGATCTGCGCGTCGGTATGGTCGAGCATGGCGGCGAACGCCTCTTGCAACCGACAAGCCAACCGCTGCTCATCAGCGGTCAGCTCGTCCCACGGCTTCACACCTTTGTTGCGAGGGGCGAGCTGCGTTCCCGGCGGGATGATGCCGAGCTCCAACTGCCGCTCATAGACCCGTTGCCGAATGACATCCCATCCCTCGTCGAAGCGGCCACGGTACTTTTGGAGGTATTCGTCGGGCGCCTGGTGCGGCGCATGCATGGCTCCGAGCGCAAGGTAGAGGAAGAATGGCCGCTCCGGTACCAACGAGTGTTTGTTGCGCAGCATCTGCAGGGCCCGATCAACCAGGTCATCGGTGAGGATGTAACCCTCGTCGGGGGTCTTCGGCGGGTCGGCCATGGCGTTGTCCTGGTAGAGCTCGGGATGGAACTGGTCCATCTCGCCCTGGTGAAATCCGTAATAGCGATCGAAACCGCGGCCCAGCGGCCAGTCACCGAACGGTCCCGCGGCCGATGCCTCGCGCATCGGGGCGAGGTGCCACTTACCGACGGCGTAGGTGGCGTAGCCCTTCGGCTGAAGCACCTCGGCGATCGTGGCGGCCGACGCCGCCATACGGCCCCGCATGTTCTCGAAACCGTCGTCGAAGTTCGACAGCGCTCGCATGCCCACCGAGTGATGATTGCGTCCGGTCAGCAGACAGGCGCGGGTCGGCGAGCAAAGTGCCGTGGTGTGGAAATTCGTGTAACGGAGACCTCCGGCCGCCAGCCGGTCAAAGTTTGGCGTTTCGATAACTGAGCCGAAGCAGCTCAGGTGTGAGAAGCCGGTGTCGTCGAGGAGAATGACCAGCACATTCGGTGAATCGGCTGAAGGAAGCACCGGTTCAGGCCAGGCGGGCGTTGATTCCTTGGTGGTTCGACGGACGATGGGGCGGCTGGTTGGTTGAGCAGTCGGTCGGCTTGAGGCACTCATGCCGACATCATTACGCCGCCGACGCAAATCGACAATTTCGCCAAACTTCGGTCAGCTGGAGGACTGAGGTCGATGGTGAGCAAGCCTCTATGTTTCGTCAGCCTGGCGTTCGAGAGTGGCGGCGTACTCCTGCACTCGTTCCCGAAAGACCCGCCAGCGGCGCTCGTTGTCGTGCACGGTCCCACCGAACTCGCTGAAGAGGTCGGCGGCATGATCGATCATCTCGGCGCTGGAGTACAGGCGTCGGGCCGAGGCGTGCTGGTCGGCGAGATCGGCGCGCAAGGCAGCGGGCGTGAAATCGACCCGGTCGAGCACGTCAGCGGCGCGCTGAAGGATCCGTCCGGCGAGGGTCATCATTGATGCGCCCTGCCAGTTGTTGGCAATGATGCGGTGGCGCTCGCCGAGCATGTCGGCGAGTTCGTCAATGTCGAGGAGTACGACGGCGACGTCCCAGGACGCCTGCATGGCCGTTGCCAGCCAGTCGCCGGCTCCCGATGCATCCTCGGCGAAGTTTCGCAGGTCACGCTTGAGATGCCGGATCTCGCCCGGTTCCCCTTCGCCTTCCATGAACAACACCCCGTCAAGCTGTAAGGCGGCCGCAGCGTTCAGATCGGTTGCGCCTTCGTACGGACTAAACACAAGAGTGGTTGAGGGTGTCGCGGTGGTCCATTGGTCCGCCAAGGCGTGCAACGTTCGTGAATGGCGCTGGAGAACGACCGCCTGCTCGCGTGGCGCCGTGGAATAGAACTTCTCGTGCTCTCGGTGAAAGGCGGTCATGTTCAACATGGCGGTCAACAACGGTTTGAGGTGACTCGCCTGGGTCTGAGTGGTCTTCATGTTTGCTGACCTCCTGAAGTCACGGGTGCCGAAGCCACCACCGCTCTCTGGATCGGCTAACCGACCTCGGTTCGATCATCCTGCCGACAGTCGCCTACGGACCAGAGGCGATGGTCCTGAGGCCACCCGTTCGCCCGTTGGTCGATGATCGGGTCGAAACCCGAGCGTCTTCGATGCGCGCCAGCGAATGACCTTCGGAGATCACGAGACGAACGTTGGGAGCTAAACCGAGGATCCAACCGCCTTCACCGAGAGTTGGGGCAACTGGGAAACCCGCTGGTTGACGCATCTGCACCGCAACACATGCCCAACTCCCTATGTGTACATACGACCTGCGTGACTTCAGTAGGGATCGCCACCCGCGTCAGGTAGCCCTCTGCCGTGTGACAACCTGTTCACATGAAAATTGGCGTGCAGATCCATCCCCAGGGAACCAACACCGCAGCAATGCGTGAAGCGTGGCAGCAGGCCGACGCCATGGGCGTCGACTCATTGTGGGTCTGGGACCACTTCTACCCGCTCTACGGCGACCCCGAAGCGACGCACTTCGAGTGCTACTCGCTGCTCGCCGCGATGGCGGTCACAACGACGAACGCCACCATCGGTGCGCTCGTAACGTGCAACAGCTATCGAAACCCTCAATTGCTCGCCGACATGAGCCGCACGATTGATCATCTGAGCGACGGTCGCTTCATCCTCGGCATCGGATCAGGCTGGTTCGAGCGTGACTACACCGAGTACGGCTACGAATTCGGAACTGCGCCAGGTCGTCTCAAGGCACTCGCCCGTGACCTCCCGATTCTGAAGGAGCGTCTGGGCAAGCTCACGCCCGGGCCGGTCAACGGCACGCTTCCGATCATGATCGGTGGCGGAGGCGAGAAGGTCACGCTACGACTCGTCGCTCGTCACGCCCAACTCTGGAACGGTTTCGGCACGCCCGACGAACTGAAGGCCAAGAACGCGATCATCGACCAGTGGTGTGAGGTCGAGGGCACGGACCCCAAGGCGATTGAACGCACCACCTTGTTGACGGCCGGAGACCTCGATATTGACGCGTTGACGCAGGCCGGTATCGATCACGTGATCCTCGGGGTCGGGCATCCTTTCGACCTCAGCAAAGTCGAGAAGGCGCTGGCTCAGGTTCGCTGATTTCCCGCCGGCGGACCGGGTATGGAGAACATGCCAGTCGCTGAGGTTGCGATCTCTGCGGAACTGGTACGCGCGCTTATTGCTGAGCAGCGGCCCGATCTAGCCGGACTGCCGGTTGTCGCGGTGGCAAACGGTTGGGACAACGCGATCTTCCGTCTCGGTTCGGAGTACACGGTACGGTTGCCCCGGCGGGAGGTAGCCGTGCCGCTGGTCGAGCATGAACAACGCTGGCTTCCCACACTGGCGCATGGGTTGCCGCTGCCGGTACCGGCTCCGCTGTTCTGCGGTAGACCGTCTGCGGAGTTCCCGTGGCCCTGGAGCATCTGCCCGTGGATGGACGGCGTGATCGCCGAGGGCGCGGTGTTCGATCAGTTCGTCGTCGCGGCGCAGTTGGGTGAGTTCCTCGCAGCCCTGCATCAGCCCGCCTCAGCCGATGCGCCAGCTAACCAGTTTCGCGGGATCCCGCTTCGTGACCGCGACGAGATTCTTCGGCGACGACTACCTGAGCTGTCCGAATTGGTCGACATCGATTTGACCTTGGCGATCTGGGAGTCGGCGTTGACCACACGTCCGTGGTCAGGCCCGCCGTTGTGGCTTCACGGCGACCTTCATCCCGCCAACCTGCTGGTTCACGACGGTCGGCTCTCGGGTGTCATCGATTTTGGCGACATTACGGCAGGTGATCCAGCCACGGATCTCTCGGTGGCATGGATGCTGTTCTCGGCGGAAGCACGTTCCATATTCCGCGCCGCTCACGGGTTGGTTGATGATGACACCTGGAAGCGGTCACGTGGTTGGGCCCTCGCCCTTTCAATCGCATACATGTCCGGCTCCGCCGATAACCCGCTGATCTTCGAAATTGGTAAGCGCACATGGCAATCCGTAGTTGCCGACAGCCACGGTGCCCGCTGAGCCGGATATGGTTTCCCGTACGGAAGGAAGTTGATGTTGACGACCAAACGGGCAGGAATTCCGTTGACGGTTGGTCTCACCGGGCTTTGACGACCAACGCGGTTCCGTTGGTATACCGGAGACGAGTCGATCTCTTTCGCTAAGGCGTGGACCGAACCGCACTTGACATCGACCCATCCGCAGTTCGTCATCGCCACGCTGGTGATCGCTGTAACGGACCTCGGGTTTGAGATGTTTCGAGGACGACATCCAGAGCCCTCGCTCTGCTCACGGTTCTCGCGTCGCTCAATCTCCCATTCGAGATGTTCCTCGCCTACTTTCCCGCGGCCGCCATCGACCAGTACGACAAGCTGCCGGCGGCGCGATTTGCTTTGCTGCTCGTTCTTTCGGGATCCTTGTTAGCAACTATTCGGCTGTTGCCGGTCTGGAGAGCTCGGCACTCGCCTCGCAGCGACTTGCCATTAATTGCTTCTTAAACACCTGAGACTGTTCAGAGTTAAACTACAATTGTAGTCAAACTTCTTTGGAAATTCTTTTGGACATCTCCGATTTTGTCATACCCCCCATGTGATGATTGATCCGTGAACGCAACGGATTTCTCTTCACAGTACGGCGGGCACCGGTCCCGTGCGGGACGGGGTGCCGACCCCTGGCTTCATGTAGACATTCCGGTGGTCGACCCGGCCGGATGGTTCCTTGGCGAGATCGAAGCCGGCATGAAACAGGTCGAACGTTTACGCCGGGCCGCAGATGCGGCGATGTCAATGCTTGTCGCAGCAATGCCGCAGAATAGGGATACCACAGCAGCAGTGACCCGGGCGACAGGTGGTTCGAATCAGGCTTCACGAGCCAAGGTCAATGTTGCCAAGGTGGTGGCCAAGGTCCCCGGAGCACTCGATGCGCTGAAAGACGGAAAGGTATCCGCAGAACATCTGGCTGCGTTGGCACCGGTCGCGGATACACCCGGTGCGGCATCACTATTGGCCGAAGTAGGAACGAAATCGCCCGAGGCATTCGCTCGCGAGGCGCAACAAATGAAGCTGTCGATGGAATGTGGTGGTGATGTAGTGAAGCGGCAGCATCAGCAACGATTTGTTCGTTTCTTTGATGGCCCCGACGGTATGGTCGGGATCAACGGACTGTTCCCGCCCCTTGAAGGAGCTGATCTGAAAACCAAGTTGGCCGCGGTCGTCGACGCAAGGTACCGAGCCGCGCACCCCGAACGAGCGAAAACGCTGGGCGGACACAACGAAGACACTCGTGAGCAACGCACCGCCGATGCATTGCTGGAAATGTGCGGAATACGGTCCCGCTGGAAGCCACCCACTCCCGCGCCGGGAACTGCGAGCGATGACACAACGCCGGACGACGAAGCCTCAAGCGACGAGGCTTCGAGCGATCCTGCAACGAACAGACCAACCGCGAGCCGAACCGCCTCGTTCAATGACGCGGCGTCCAAAGGAGGGGGCGCGAACAGCGCGACGGTCAGAGCCGAAATGAGCCGACTTTGCACCTGCGAATGCGACCAGCACCGCAATGCCGCTCACGCGACGAGTCCCGCTCTGACCCCGATCGATACAGAACCCGGAATCGACGTCAGCACGAGCAAACCTGCGCACATCATCGTGTTCAACGTCGAGAAATGGGAAGCGCGACTAGCCGGCGGACCACCGGTCCCGGTCTCGAGCGACCTGTTCGACCAAGTCGCGAACGACTTGTACTTGTGTTTCGTCGGGATGGATGGCGAGCCGCTGAAGTTCGGACGCGCCCGTCGAGATCCGACCGCCATCCAACGGCTTGCGGTGATAGCTCGGGATCAGCATTGTGCGTACCCGGGCTGTGAGAACCCGCCGCAACGGGCCAACGTCCATCACGTCGAAGAAGTCCATCTCGATTGCGGACCTACCGATGTCGACAAAATGGCCTTGTTGTGCCCACCGCACCACCAACATCTTCATGACAATGACCAGATCATCACGCGCAACGCCGATGGAACCCACACCGTCCGGGACCGCGAGACCCGGCAGGTGATAGTCGAGGGGTAACCAGTCCAGTGACCGGGCATCGACCGGGACCTCTCGAAGGATGTGCGGCAAGATGTGCAGCGAGACCAGTGATTCGACGTAAGTAGCCCGAAGCGAAGAGAAGCGAGGCGATCAACAATGAGACATGAGCGACAGCTTGCGCTGCTCGAGCGGTTGACGACCGTCGACGACCAGCAGACCGCGCTGTTCGGCGAAGCGAGTGTGGTGCAGCCTTCGACGGCCTACACCGATCCGCAGCGGTTCGAGCGCGAGCGTGACCTGCTGTTTCGGAACGGGCCGGTGCTGATCGGTCTGAGCTCCGAGTGTTCGTTACCTGGCGCCTATCTGACCGGTAGGTTCGGTGGAATTCCCATTGCCGTTATTCGACAGGCCGACGGGTCGTTGGTCGGAGTGATCAACGCCTGCCGGCATCGGGGAGCGCCGCTTCTCGAGGGATCAGGTGAAGGCCTCGCCCGCATCTCCTGCGGATGGCACGCGTGGGCCTACCGGACCGACGGTACCCTACACAGCCGACCCCTCTCCGATGGGGCCTTCGACGATGTCACGATGAACTGCGACCTTCGACGCGTAGCGGTCGGTGAGGCGCACGGCATGATCTTCGTTCGACCGAATTCCACCGAAGCGATTGATATCGGCGCATACCTTCGGGGAGCGACCGACGATCTTGACTCGTTCGGCCTGGATCGGTGCGTCCACGTCGAGAGTCGAACGAAGATTTGGAACGCGAACTGGAAGCTACTCCTCGACACGTTCACCGAGTCGTATCACATACGCACGTTGCACAAGAAGACGCTCGCCTCGTACTTCTTCTCGGGCTGCACGATCTTTGAGCCGTTCGGTCCGCACCAGGTCAACATCGGCCTTCGCAAGGCGGTGTTCGACGAGAAGGCCAAGCCACCGGCCGAGCAGCAACTCATCTCGCACGGAACGTTCCAGTACTTCCTCATGCCGAACGCCATGCTCTGTTACCAGACCGATCACTTCGAGTTGTGGCGCTTTGAGCCGCTCGACGTTCGGACCACCCAGGTGACGACGTCGGTATTCGCCAATGACGGGCCGGTCAGCGAGAAGACCGAACGCTATCTGGTCAAGAACCTCGATTTGCTGCTGAACGTAACCGGCAACGAGGACTTCGAGCTGATCGAACGGGTGCAGGCCAACCTGGATTCAGGGGCGTTGCCCGAGCTGGTCTATGGCCGGATCGAACCGTCACTCGTGCACTTCCACCGTGAAATCGATCGCGCCCTCGCCAATGGCGGCTTAAACAGCTAAGTAATCTGACCTCGTGACCACTCATCATCTGGCCCAACTCAACATCGGCCACCTGCGAGCCCCTATCGACTCCCCGGAAATCGCCGAGTTCAAGAACGCCCTAGATGCGATCAACGCCCTGGCCGAATCGAGCCCGGGGTTTGTCTGGCGCCTCAAAGACGACGTTCAGAACAACGCAACCAGTCTGGCCTTCACCGACGACCCGCTTCTCATCCCGAACCTCTCGGTCTGGGAATCCATCGATATGCTCTCCGACTTCGTCTACCGGAGTGCACATACCCCGTTCCTGCGCCGACGCCGCGAGTGGTTCGAGAAGATGGAGATCTTCATGGTCCTCTGGTGGGTCCCGCTCGGGCACATCCCCACCGTCCCCGAGGCGCTTGAGCGACTCGGCCAACTCAAGCAACACGGCGCCGGCCCCGACGCGTTCACGTTTCGCCAACGGTTCTCACCCGACGGGCTGCCGCTTTCCGTGACCACGTCGTAACATCGCTCACATTCAATACGTGTGATCCAGTCGGCGAGATCGATCGAATGAGCGCCATGGACACCATCAACCTCCCGTCATATACCCCGCTCGCATGCGACCCCCGGAGCATCCCCGAGTCGCTCCGTCCAATGATCGAGGCGGCGAGAACCGAAGCGGAATCGGCTCGTCGGTTGCCGCCCGCCCTGCTCGAATCGTTGAGAGAGGCCGGCGCGTTCCGGTTGCTCACACCCGTGGACCTCGGCGGGTTCGAGGCGACCCTTCCGATCGCTCTTGCGACCCTAGAAGCATTCGGGCGCGTCGACGGGTCGGTGGCCTGGAACGTCTGGAACGGGAACCTCGGGTTCAGCGCAGCACTGCTCGAACCGCATGGCGTCGCCGCGATCTGGGGCGACGGCCCCGACCCCGTCATCGCCAACTCCGCCAGAGTGACCGGCGGGGCCGGACCGACCGAGGGCGGCTTCGTCCTCTCGGGTCGTTGGGACATCGTGAGCGCCATCGATTCGGCCGACTGGGTGGCCTTGTTCGGCGTGGTGATGGAGGGTAACGAGCCGCGGTTCGTCGGCCCGGGGATGCCCGACGTACGAGTGTTCTACCTCCGCCGTGAGCAGGTCACGGTTCTCGACACGTGGCAGGTGAATGGCATGCGGGGCACCGGCAGCAACTCGGTCGTGGTCGAGGCCCAGTTTGTACCCGACTTCCTGGCCCCCAGTCCCTTCGCTGCGACGCTCATCGATCGGCCCCTCTACCGCGTGCCCGCGTTCACCCTGGCCTCGTGCGGGTCGGCCGGAGTTGTACTTGGGCTCGCGCAGGCATCGGTGGATGAAGTCCTCAGGATGGCCGAAGGCAAGGCCACCGACAACGGCCAAACCCTGCGCTACCGGGCACACGCCCATTCGGCGGTGGCGGCGGCCGACGCGAAACTTCGGGCCGCCCGCCTGCTTCTCCACGCCAGTGCCCAAGACATCATGGATGCGGCCGGCGCCCAACAACCGATCACCGATCGACTCCGCGGCAACTTTCGCGCCGCGATGAGCCACGCGGGGCTAATCAGTCGAGAAGTCGTGGGCACCATGTACGAACTGGGAAGCTCGTCGTCGTTGTACCTCGGCAACCGACTGGAGCAACTGTTCCGCGACACCAACGCCGCAGCCCAGCACGCGCTGCTACAGCGCACCCACTTCGAAACCGCCGGCCGGCTCATGATGGGGCTCGATGCTGGGGTGCCCGTCTTTTGAGGCATGGACCATCAACCGAACCGTCGCGCCAACCGTGCCGCGCCGTCAGCCGAAGTCGTAGAGGCGCTCAGGGTTGTCAACGAGGATGCGGTTGCGCGTCGCCTCGTCCGGGGCGAAGGCGGCCAAATGATCCAGGAGGTCGCCGTCGTCGGGCATGTGCCGCACATTCGGGTGCGGCCAGTCCGTGCCCCACAGAATCCGGTCGGGTGCCGCGGCGACGAGCGCCCGGGCATATGGGGTGACGTCGTCGTAAGGCGGTGGGCCGTCAGCCGTCAGACGTTCCGCTCCGGAGATCTTCACCCAGCACCGCTCGTCGGTCATCAGCGCGAGCAACTGCTGAAACGGTTCCTGTTCGACGCCCTTCTTGGCGTCGACGCGGGCCATGTGGTCGATCACGTAAGGCGTGGGCAGAGCATCTAATAAGCCCGCATACGATGTGAGATCTTTGGCGTCGAAGTGCAGCACGATGTGCCAACCGAACTTGGCCACTCGCTCCACGATCCGCCAGAACACCGGCATCTCGGGCGCTCCGCCGAGGTGGGCTACAAAGTTGAAGCGAGTGCCCCGGACGCCGACTTCATGCAACGCGGCAATGTCGGAATCGGTGAAGGATTCGTCGATCATTGCTACGCCCGCATACTTTCCCCGACCCCGCACGATCGCGTCGACCATGGCCGAGTTGTCGACGCCGTGACAGCTCGCCTGCACGAACACCGCACGTGAGAGTCCGAGGCGCTCCTGGAGTCGTTCAAAGTCCTCCAGGCCAGAGTCGGGCGGCGTGTAGGTCCGGTCGGCCGAGAACGGAAATCTGTCGCCCGGACCGAAGATGTGACAGTGCGCGTCGCACGCCTTGGCCGGTGGGGTGAAGTGCCGAGGCGCATGGGGGTTGGGATGGGGCGGCGGAATGGTGGGCAGCGCCCCGGAAGTCTCGGTCATGGCCAGGTCCTCACGTTCAGGAAACATCAGTACGGGGAAAGACGGTTCCGTCCATCAACTTGCGGGCGGTCCGAAGAATGCCGGAGCGTTTCGCCACGGCTTTACCCAACGCATCGAACTCCACAACCACCGTGGCATCGAGCGTGCCCGTCGGATGCTCCACCGTGACCCGCCCAGGCACCGCGCCTTCGGCGAACACCGA
Source organism: uncultured Acidimicrobiales bacterium (assembly GCA_963763135.1). Classification (GTDB taxonomy): domain Bacteria; phylum Actinomycetota; class Acidimicrobiia; order Acidimicrobiales; family JANYDT01; genus JANMZO01. The sequence continues at coordinate 192,234 of CAVXNJ010000001.1, forward strand.
AACGACCGCAGCCGGGGTGCCCGGTATCACGGCCGCCGTGGCGACACTTACCGCACCGAGCACGCCGATCGCGTCGTGGCATCGATGCGGAATGAAGGTACGTGTACATAGCGTCCCCCCTTCAACGGATGGACTCACGAGGGTCATCTTCGGCACGGTGAGCTTCGCCACGTCGCCGAGGCCCATCAATGGTCCCGCGGCCAACCGAATGGCTTCCACCTTGGCCCGCATCTTTGCGTTCGCCTCGAGTTCTTCACACGTCTCCTGCCCGGTGACACCGACATCACCGGCGCGCAGGATGACCACCGGCATGCCGTTGTCGATGCAGGTGACCTCGACACCGTCGATCACATCGACCACGTGGCCCGTCGGGAACAGCGATCCGCACGTCGACCCGGCGGTGTCGGCGAACTCCAACTCGATTGGCGCGGCCGTGCCCGGCACTCCCGCGATGTAGCAGTCACCCGTGTACACCGGCCGACCGGCGGCCACCGGGAACCGGGCCGTGGCCACGCCTCCGGTGTTCAGCATTCGGATCCGTACCGCGGCCGCATCGCCAGCCACCGACTCACCCGACACGAGCCCCCGCTCGACGGCGAACGGCCCGACCCCAGCCAGAAGATTGCCGCAGTTCTGCTTGTCGGTCACGAACGCCTCATCGACCCCGACTTGCAGAAAGAGGTAGTCGACATCGGCCTCGTCGTCGGCCGAAGCGCTTACCACCGCGACCTTCGATGTCAACGGGTGCGCACCACCCACACCATCGATCTGCCGGGCATCGGGCGAACCCATGATCTCCAGCAGCACGCGATCACGCAACGCAACATCGGCCGGCAGCTCAGAAGCCAGGAAATACGCGCCTTTTGAGGTTCCACCCCGCATGAGCATGCAGCGAATTCCGTCCGTCGCCGCAACTGCCGCGTCCACCGCGATCACTTCTCCGCAAGCGAGCGGGCCAGCCGGTCGACCACCTGCATCGTTGGCAGGCACTGGGCCACGCTGGCGTTCGGTTCCCGACCTTCACGGATCGCGGAAATGAACTCCCGGTCCTGTAATTCGATTCCGTCGTTCGACACCGCGATTCCCGAAAGGTCCACCGCCTTGTCGTAGCCGTCGACCAGGTCGTCGTAGCGGGCGATATACGTTCCGTTGTCGCAGATGTAGCGGAAGAACGTGCCGAGGGGTCCGTTGTTGTTGAACGAAAGGGCCAGCGTGCACAGTGCCCCGGACTTCGGCGCTCGCATGCCGATCGTCATGTCCATCGCAATCCCGAGTTGCGGATGCATCGGACCCTGCTGAGCCCAGGTGATGTCGGGCTCTTCGCCGGTCTGGTAGCGGAACAGGTCGACGGTGTGGCACGAGTGATGCCACAGCAGATGATCGGTCCAGGTTCGCGGTTTGCCGAGCGCGTTCTTGTTCTCCCGGCGGAAGAAGAAGGTTTCGACGACAAAGTGCTGCAGGGCCAACTCACCGTTCACGATGCGGTTGTGCACGAACTGATGCGACGGGTTGAACCGCCGGGTATGGCACACCATCGCGGTGACCCCGGTTCGCTCTTTCGCAGCAACGACCGCTTCCGCATCCGCCAACGAGTCAGCCATCGGAATCTCGATCAGCACGTGCTTGCCGGCTTCCATCACGGCAATGGCCTGCGATGCATGTAGCTGAGTAGGCGTCGTGAGGATCACCGCATCGACTCCGGGTTGGTTCATCGCCTCGTGCAGATCGAGTGACCAGAAGGGAATACCCCGCTTGGCGGCGACTTCCTCGGTGTCGGCGGCGTTTCCCCCGGCGATGCTCACGACCTCCACGCCATCGATTCGCGCCAAGCCGTCGAGGTGCTTCTGCGCGATAGCGCCTTCACCGGCAATGCAAATCTTCACGTGGTTCCCCGTTGACTTGTCGAGCACTCGCTCCCGAGCGGTTGTCGACAGTATTGTAGACAATATGATCATCGACTGTCACGGCCACTACACGACAGCACCGGCACCGCTCGGTGACTACCGCGAAGCTCAGAAAGACGCGCTGAAAGCTGATCCGATGCACGTCGGCGAAAAGGGTCACGTCGACATCTCCGACGACACGATCCGCGAGAGCCTCGAGGGGGCCCAACTCAAACTTCAGCGAGAACGCGGCACCGACCTCACGATCTTCTCGCCCCGGGCCAGTTGGATGGGACATCACCTCGGCAACGAACACACGAGCCGGTTCTGGACCGAGCACTGCAACGAACTCGTCCGTCGAGTGTGCGATCTCTACCCGCAGAGCTTCACCCCCGTCTGCCAGCTTCCGCAATCGCCCGGCGTGGCCATCGACAGTTCGGTGGCCGAACTGCGTCGCTGCGTCGAAGAGATGGGCTTCATCGGTTGCAACCTCAACCCCGATCCGTCGGGCGGGTTCTTCACCGGGCCGGTGCTCGGCGACCGCTCCTGGTATCCGATCTACGAGGCCATGGTCGAACTGAACGTTCCGGCGATGATCCACGTCTCCCAGTCGTGCAATGACCACCTGCACACCACGGGGTCGCACTATCTCGGGGCCGACACTGCCGCTTTCCAGCAATTGCTGATGTCCGACGTCTTCAAGGACTTCCCCACCATCAAGTTCATCATTCCCCACGGCGGCGGAGCGATCCCCTACCACTGGGGCCGCTTCCGCGGAATCGTCCAGGACCTCAAGATGGGGCCGCTTGAAGATCTCGTGCTCAACAACATCTTCTTCGACACCTGCGTGTACCACCAGGCTGGGATCGATCTCCTCACCGCGGGTCATCCCCGCCGAGAACATCCTGTTCGCCTCGGAAATGGTCGGCGCGGTCCGCGGGATCGACCCACTCACCAACCACTACTACGACGACACCCGCAAATACATCGACGCGGCGGACCTCGCCGATGCCGAACGGGTGTTGATCTACGAGGCGAACACTCGCCGGGTCTTCCCCCGTCTCGCCGCATAGCAACACGGGCGACTGCGAAACAAACTCTTCTCGGTCGAACGATCGACGTCGGCGACGGCAACCGGTATCGTCCAAAGGACCCCGGTACTCGCACTCGGGTCGAGCAGCCCCGGAGGACCTCATGCTTCATGGAGATGAACTGATCCAGCAGGGGCGTAACGCCGCTCCGAAGCAGCGCGCCACGACCGCGTACCTCCGCAGGCACGGTGCGTCCTCCGAAGCCGAGTACAAGCTGCGGTGCCGCAACGAGCGGCGCACGACATTCCACATGCACGTGGGCCTCTCCACCTGGGAGCAGACCGAGGCCGCTCTCGTGGAGGTCTACGAGGGCCTCGCCGCCGAAGGCCACGCCGTAGACCGGTTCGGCCTGGCCATGGACCGGGCCATGGGCCTTCCCGAGGCCGAGCGCGAGGCCGTCGCCAAGGAAACCGGCCCCCGGCTCGGGCCCAACGACTGGGTCCGCCTCGGCGAGGTGGCCCCGATTCAGCCTCACCTGGGCGACTTCATGATCGGATTCCCTTCCGGGTTCACCAACACGCTCCGGGCGCTCGAAGCTGGCGTCACAACGATCGGCAACGTCGGCCAGTACACGTCGTTCGACGTCATTGGCGGGTCCGATGAGATCCTGGTGACGGAGGAGACGGTCCGAGCGCTCGGAGCGATAAGCGCACTTAAGAATCAAGGCGTGCTCGCGCACTCGAACCTCGACGACGGCTCCAGCACCCAGGCCCGCCACTTCGGCAGCTACGTGGGTTGGGCCGCCATCGAGCTGTACATCGTCGAGGAACTGATCGGGGCCCGACTCGCCCACTGCTACGGCAACACGATCGACAACCCGGAGAGCCGGGCCATCGTGCACTTCGCCCTCGATGACATCCGCGGCCGCGACTCCATCGGATCGATGATCTACGGAAACACCGTTGACTACCGCGCCGGGTCACGCGCTCGCAACACCGCAGTACTAAGCGCGCAGATTATGTGCGACATCGCCATGACGATTCGTCGACCAACCGGACACGCGATCAACCCGGTCCCGTTGACCGAGGCGGAACGCATCCCGAGCGCGGCAGAGATCGTCGAGGCTCACCTGCTGGCTCGCGAACTCGAACGGGAGGTACGCAAGGCGCCCGACCTGTACGACTGGGAGCGCCTCGAACGGACAGGCGTCGCAGTGGCCGAGTACGCGATCGAATTCCGCAACCGGGCGTTCACGCTATTCGAGAACGACGGCGTCGACACGAAGGACGCGGCCCAGCTTCTGCTCGCCATACGGCGCACAACGATGCAGGACCTTGAGCGCCGCCTCGACTTCACCGCACCGGCCGAGGTGACCAAGTTGGAGCCGTGGAAGGCCAGGAATGTACGGGAACTCGCTGATCGCCTGCGCCCGCAGTCGAAGCCTCTCGACCGCATGCGGATCGTGCTGGCCGTGCTCGAGGTGCACGACCTCGTGCGCGACGCGTTGGCCGCCACCCTTCCGGCCGCCGGTGCCGAAGTGATCCTGCTCGGGGCCAGCACCCCCGTGGAGGGCGTCGTTCGCTCGGCCACCAACGAAGACGCCGACGCAATCGTGCTCGGGGTCTACAACGGCAATGCGCTCGCCCTCGGCGAGCAGCTCGTCTCCGGCCTCAACCGCACCGGTTGGGACGGGACCGTGTTCATGGGCGGTCTGCTGAATCAGGACGTCGGCGACGGTCTGCCGGTCGATGCCCGACCGGCACTCACGTCGCTCGGTATCGAATGCGTCGACCGGGCCGAAGACCTCGTTTCGATGCTGGCCGACGCCCGTCGCTGAGCACACGTTTGGATGAATCCAACCGCCCACCGGCAACAAACATCCAAACGTCGCGCACCCCGGCCAAACCACCACACGTTTGGATGAATCCAACCGCCCACCGGCAACAAACATCCAAACGTCGCAAAACCCCTTCCGTACCTCCCGCACGTTTGGATGAATCTGACCGCTGAGCGGCAACAAACATCCAAACGTCGCGGGCTACGAACGCAGGACGGTGGTCAGAAGGTCACGGTGAGGGTGGAGACGAGACCCTTGGTCAGATCGCCGGTGACGGTGCCGAGTTGGGTGGTCCAGCCGTCACTGAATACGTTGTCGCGGGTCAGCGGAGTCTGAGGGAAGTTGCGGGCACTCGTCTCGTAGCCCGACGTCGCGTAGACCGCCTCGCACGCCGCCTGGGGCAGCGCCAGCTGGGAGGTGAGCACTGCGTTGCGAGATGTGGTGGCCAGCGAGCGTGACGGATAGACCTCGAAGTGCACGTGCGGCCACCGGCCCAGATAGGCGCCGGGGAAGATGGTCTGGAAGGTGACGAACCCTTCGGCGTCGCTCACCTGGACCCCACGGAGGTAATTCTCGTTCACGACCGAGTTCGAATAGAGCGAGTAGTTGCCGTCCTTGTCGCAGTGCCACGCGTAGAACGCTGCGCCGACGAGCGGGGCGCATCCCTTCGACAGCGACCGCAGGGCGAAGCGAAGGGTGAGCGGCACTCCCTTCGCCGTCGTCGTTGATGAGCCGAAGCTCGACCGGATGTCAGAACGAACCACACCGCTTTGCGTCAGCACGTTCACGCCGTTCGACCCGTCGCCCGGGAACGGACCGCCGGTCTCGGTGGGTATCACCGTGCACGACCCGGTCGCGGCGGCCGTCGCCGCCGCGGCGACCGTCGAGGTCGACTTCACCTTGGTCGTCGTCGTGGTCTTCGCCGTCGTCTTCTTCGTTGTCGACTTCTTGGTCGCTCCAAATGCGTCGTCGGACATGAAGGACGCACCGAGCCCACCCAAGGTCAGAAGACCGGCGGCCCGCAGCAGACGACGTCTCGTCATCGAGACCTCCGCTGGATCAGTAGCGGCGAAGTCGTCAGGGGAATCGATGATGGTGTCGTTGTTCATGGCGATGATCTTTCGGGTTTCAGGTAAACGAAGGGTCGCCGGGAGGTAACAAGCGGGTTAGGACCATCACGCCTCCAACCCGGACCGTCGCTGCACTTCGGCTTCGACGACCACTGCCGCCGCCGCGATGATCTCTGCGCTCAGCGTGCGGTCGGCGAAGATCTCAAAGGCTCGGATCCCCTGCCAGAAGAAGAGCTCCGAGCCCGACATGGCCACGCAACCGGCGGCTTTCGCGTGCCGGAGAAACTCGGTCTCCAACGGCGCATACACGGCATCGAACACCCACCTCGTTCCGGAGATCGCCGCGGGATCAATCGGGCACCCCGGATGAAGGTGCATACCGACCGGTGAACAGTTCAGGATCCCGTCGGTTGCGTTGGCGGCCTCCTCGGCCGATTCAGATACCCCGACATTCACGCCTGTTGCGGCGCGCACGTCAGCTGCCGTGCGATGAGCGCGCTCGCCGTCGGGGTCATACAACCGGATTTCCGTTGCCCCGAGAACGGCCATGGCAAAGACCGCCGCGCGTCCGAAGCCTCCCGCCCCGAGCATTGCCACGCTCCCCGGCCCCACGTCGCCGAAGCGTTTGCGGTACGCCTCCATCAACCCGAGGAAGTCGGTGTTCCATGCCCGGATTCGGCCGTCGGTCTCGAAGCGAAGCGTGTTGACCGCGCCGATCGCCGCGACCGTGGGGTCGTCGACCTCGACCAACGTGGCCACCCACTCCTTGAACGGATGGGTGACGTTGATACCGGTCACATTCTCCGCCGCGAGCGATTGAAGGAACCCCTCGACCTCGGGTCGAAATGAAGCGTCGTGATCGTGACGCGGGTAGACCGTGTCAACCCCACAGAGTCGACCAAGTGTCTCATGCAGCATCGGTGCCATCGACCGGTCGATGCCCTGACCGAGAAGCCCGAGCACCATGCTCATTCGTCGACCAAGCTCATTCATCGAACAAGCTCATTCTTCGACCAAGCTCATTCGTCGACCAAGCTCATTCGTCGACCCTGCTCATTCGTCGGCCACGAGCGGGATGTCAGGCAATCCATCTCGCATGACCCGCTTCAACGACTCCACGGTGGAACGGGTCATCAGCGGGTCGACGCCCAGTTCTTCGAGCAGCGCCGCACTTGCCTCCATCTCATGCAGCCGCCGAAGCGCATGGGGCCCGGTGCCACGTACCAACCGCGACAGAAGTGGAGCACCGGCCGAAGTGATCTCATCGACCATGTTGTTCCACAGCCAATCAGCCTGCCCGGCCGCTTCACCAGCGCGCATAGCTTCGATGATCACCGCCGCCAGACCCTTCATGAACACGCTGCGAAGAAGCTTGCGCGTCGCCGCATCGCCGGCGACCGGCCCAACCGATTCGAGGTCGATCCCGAACGGCCGCATGAGTTCGAGGTACCTCTCAGCCCCGGGACCCGACGCGAGCGCCGGCGTCCGAAGACCCTTGCCCGGAACCGTCGCCATGAGCGCCACGTCGACAAACAGCAGGCCCTGCTTCCCCGCCACGTAGGCCAGGTGTTGCTTCAAGCCGGCCGATCCCGTTCCGAGGTCGGCGTAGACCGAACCGACGGGAATGGAATCGAGAGCCTGCTGGAGCGCAGTCGGCGCGTCTGCTGCAGCCGTGAGCGCGATGACGAGTTCGGCGGTGCGGACCGCATCGGCCGGGTTATCAGCCCGCTTGATACCGGATGGAGTCGCGACCGTGGCCGGGTCATAGCCGTGAACCTCGTGACCTTCAGCAGCGAGATCAGCCGCGTAGCGCGAGCCCGCCTCGCCCAGACCGAAAAGGGCAACGATCATGCGACACCGACCTGCTCACGAACCTGGATCACGTTGCCCTCGGGATCATGACCGTCGCAGGCCCGCATGCCTCGGAACTCCCAGACCCGGCTCTCGGGGTCGATGACCCCGCCGAGTGCCGATGCGATGACCCGAGCCTCGGCGATGCTCGTAACCGGTAGCACCAACTTTGTGGCGTTGTCTTCCCGTCTGGAGGGCGGGTCACCAATGACGATCTCCGCTGCTATCTCCGGGGGAATGGCGTGAACGGTGAGTTCAAATGCTTCCGAGCCGAGCAGCACGTGTGTTGTCTCGGTCTCCAGCACGTCGATCGAAAAGACGTCTCGGTAGAACGCCGCGACTGTCGGTACGTCTTTGGCAAACACCACCGCTCCTGCTTTCAACGGACTCAACGTCGTGTTCCCCTTCGGTGACGATCCGCCCGCTCGGCCCGGATCAATCCTCGTAGGTTACGCCGAGTGACTCGATCAGCGCTCGAAGACCGTAGAGATCGACCCCGAGTTCGCCCGCGGCCAAACGCGACCGGGTCGCCGCTTCCTTCGCCTCCCGGGTTCTCGATTGTTCGAGCACCGACGCCGCCTCTTCGCGTTTGACCACCACAACACCATCGTCGTCGGCCACGATGACGTCGCCGGGCTCAACGACGATGCCACCCAGAACGACCGGAACGTTGACCGATCCGGGCGAGGCCTTCACGGTGCCCTGGCATGACACGTAACGCGACCACGCGGCGAACCCGAGTTCACGCAGCTCCGCCGTGTCGCGCACACCCGCATCGATGACGAGGGCCTGCACCCCGCGACTCATGAGCGACGTCGCGATGAGTTCGCCGAACATTCCGTGCGACGACGGAGCGGTGTTCGTAACGACGAGGACATCACCGGCCTGGCACACTTCCACCGCGGCATGGATCATCAGGTTGTCACCCGGGTGGCACGATACCGTGACGGCAGACCCGGCGAGTCGGCGGCCTTGCTGGATCGGACGGATGCCCGGGTCGACGAAGCCGCGTCGACCCTGCGCCTCGTGAACGGTGGCCGAACCGCACTGCCCGAGCCCAGCCACGGTCAGGGAGTCGGCCCGTTGAATCGTGCGAACTATGCGGTGCTGTCCCACTGCGTCCTCCCAAACGAGATCGATCTACGTTGTCGACAAGATTGTCGACAACGAGCATACTGTGCAGGATGCGAACGCAAGTAGCCATCGTGGGCGCAGGTCCCGCCGGCAGCCTTCTGGCCCTCCTTCTGGAGCGCGCCGGGGTCGATTCGATCGTGGTCGAACGACAGAGTCAGCAGTACGTCCTCGATCGGGTTCGGGCCGGTGTACTCGAATGGGGAACCGTCGAGGTCCTTCGCGACGCTGGAGTATCCGACGTGATGGACGCCACTGGTGTCGTGCACGACGGGGCCAGTATCGCCTGGAGCGGCAAGTCGCTGTTCTTTGACATCGCCGCACGGACCGGCAAGCACTTCATGGCGTACGGCCAGGCGCCGCTGCAACGTGACCTGTACAAAACATGCGACGCTCGCAATATCGCAATCATCGAGAGCGCGGTCGACGTCTGTCCGCACGACGTAACCACGAACGCACCGTATCTCACGTACCTCAAAGACGGCGTGGAGAACCGTATCGATGCCGACTTCATCGTCGGTGCGGATGGATATCACGGAGTTTGTCGGTCCGTGATACCCAAAGATCGTATTCGCACATACGAAAAGGAGTATCCCTTCGGTTGGCTCGGCGTTCTTTCGGAGACTCCGCCACTGCATGACCTGGTGTACTGCAACCACCCTCGGGGCTTTGCGCTTGCCTCGCAACGCAATTCGATGCTGAGCCGGTACTACGTCCAGTGTCCTCTTACCGATAGCGTCGAAGATTGGCCCGATGACCGGTTCTGGGCCGAACTGCTCGCACGGTTCCCCGACGACCTCCGTGACCAGATCGTCACCGGACCAACCATCGAGAAATCGATCGCACCGTTACGCAGCTTCGTCGCCGAGCCGCTCCGATACGGCAACATGTTCCTGGCCGGCGATGCCGCCCACATCGTTCCACCGACGGGAGCGAAAGGGCTCAACCTCGCGGTGTCGGATGTCCACTACCTGTCACGCGGGTTCATCGCCCACTACGTCCACCACGACGATCGTGAACTTGAGCGGTATTCCGAAATCGCCCTGCGCCGAATCTGGGGTGCCGTCCGCTTCTCGTGGTGGATGACCACCCTGCTGCACCGCTTTCCCCATCAGACCGAGTTCGACCAACGCATGCAGGAGGCCGAACTCGACTATCTAGCGTCGTCTGACCACGCCCAGGCCATGTTGAGCGAACAATATGCAGGCTTACCATTTGAGGAGAAGTTAACCGATGCCTGATCAGACGCCGTCGTATACCGACATTCCCGGCACCTTCGTGTTTGACTCCAAACAGAGCCGCCGGGGGTACCGGCTCAACATGTTCTGCATGTCGTTGAACAACGCGGCAAACCGCGACGCGTTCCGCGCCGACGAAGCCGGCTACCTGGCCGGCCGCGGGCTGTCGCCCGAACAAACCGAGGCGGTGCTGAACCGTCAATGGATCCGTATGCTCGAACTGGGCGGCAACGTCTACTACACGTCGAAGCTTGCCGCCTGCGACGGAATGAGCTTCCAACAGCTTGCGGCCAAACAGACCGGAATGACCGAGGAGTCGTACGTTGCCATGATGGTGGGCGGGGGCCGCTCGATCGACGGCAACCGGTCCAAAAGCGATCCGAGGTGGGCCCCGGCAAATGCCACCTCGTCCACCGGCGAGGAGGCTCCGACCGATGGCTGAGATCATCGGAGGAATGGCAACGTCGCATGTCCCAGCGGTGGGCGTGGCGATCGACAAGGCGAAGACCGAAGAGCCGTACTGGGCGCCGTACTTTGCGAAACTCCCACCTTTGCGTGAATGGGTGGCGGCGCTCAAACCCGACGTGTGCGTCGTCATCTACAACGATCACGCGAACGCGTTCTCTCTCGCGCTCGTCCCGACATTCGCAATCGGCCTGGCGGAATCCTTCCGACCGGCCGACGAGGGCTACGGGCGCCGACCGGTCCCCGACGTGCACGGGCATCCCGAACTCGCATGGCATCTCGCCGAATCGTTGATCCTCGACGAGTTCGACATGACCCTCGTCAACGAGATGGAGGTCGACCACGGTCTGACAGTTCCGCTGTCCGTGATGTTCGGTCAGCCCGAGCAGTGGCCGTGTCCCGTCGTCCCGATACTCGTCAACGTGGTGCAGTATCCGCCGCCCACCGGAAACCGCTGCTACCGGCTCGGCCAGGCCCTGCGGCGCGCCATCGAGTCGTACCCCGGAAGTGAACGGGTGCTCGTCGTCGGGACCGGCGGCATGTCGCACCAGCTTCAGGCGGAACGGGCCGGTCTACTCAACCCCGAGTTCGACGCACATTTCATGGACCTTCTCGTGGGTGACCCCGAAGCAGCTGCGGCGATCAGTCACACCGAGTATCTCCGCGAGGCGGGGTCCGAAGGCATAGAACTCGTGATGTGGCTGATCATGCGGGGAGCACTCACATCAGAAGTCCACGAGGTGTACCGCGCGACGCACCTGCCCACATCGAACACCCACAACGGCCTGATCGCCCTCACCAATAAATAAGCGCGCAGATAATGTCCCAAAGCCGCCAGACAGGCAAACCCGTAGCAGCTCGCAAGACCCGTGTGACCGCCCCACCGTCGGTAACCGACGCCATGCGTACGGCCATCCTCGACGGAAAGCTTCCGCCGGGAGAGCGACTCATCGAACTGCAGTTGACCGAACTGTACGGGGTGAGCCGAGCCGCAATCCGCGCGGCCATCAGCGAACTGGTCAAGGAGGGCCTGGTCGACCATGAGCCCAACAAAGGGGCCACGGTTCGCCGCGTCGCAATCGATGAGGCCATACAGATCACCGAGGTTCGAGCGCTCCTCGAGTCGCTGATCGCGGCCCGGGCTGCCGCCACCTCGACAGACGCTGACCGGACCGAACTGAGTGGGCTGATCGCCTCCATGCGCGAAGCCGTTACGGCCGACGACCTCGTTCAGTACTCCGAGTTGAATTCCCTGCTTCATCGTCGTCTGCGCGAGATCAGTGGACATCATGTCGCCGGCGATCTCGTCGCGCTTCTGCGCAATCGGGCGGTGCACCACAACTTTCGCCTGGCCCTGATTCCCGGACGCCCCAACGAATCGCTCCCGCAACATGAAGCGATCGTCAATGCCGTCGTCGCCGGCGATACGTCCGCAGCCGAGCACGCGATGCGGGCCCATCTCGAGTCCGTGGTGTCAGTGCTCCGGCGCTGGGCCTCGGCCGAACGCTAAGGACGGATGGGCCTCGGCCGAACGCTAAGTATGGTCGCTGACCGACCCGCAAGGTGACGCGCGGCACGGCCGCCTCATAAAAGTTCCGACCCGGCTACGGTTACGACTCAATCCAGAAAGGTGCTCGACATGGCCGTGACAATCCTTCAGATAAGCGATACCCATTTCGGCCCGACCGCTGACCAACTGGTCAGCGGGTATCACCCTGAAGGGCGTCTTGCTGCGGTCATCAAGGCCTGGGAGAGCACCGGCGAAACCGCCGACCTGGTCCTCCTCACTGGCGACGACACCGACACCGGCGAACCCGATGCCTATGCACGCTTAGCATTGGCATTGGAGGCGTTCGAAGCGCCGGTGCTCGCCCTAACCGGTAACCACGACGTGGTTGAGGAAGTGGTGAAAGCGTTCGGCGGAGCGGACATCGCCGAAATCGGCGCGTGGCGAATCATCGGAGTCAACTCGTCGCGCCCAAACGAGGTGCACGGCACCGTCGACGTCGCCGCCGTCTGTGAGTTGATAGATGCACTCGATGACCGGCCGACAATTGTGGCCATTCACCATCCACCGCGATCGCGCAGCACCAACATCTACTTTCAGCTTCGGCACGCCGACGAGTTCCTGGAGGCGTTAGCGACACGGCCGCACATAAAGGCGGTGGTCAGCGGCCATCTGCACGACGCGTTCGAGTTCGAGGGGCCCAATGGTCTCGCGCTGCTCGGCTGCCCTTCTACGCTGATGGCCATCGGCCACGACGGCGAAGCGTTCAGCATCGGCGTCGCGGCCCCGACCGGCGGCCGCATTCTTCGCCTCGCCGACGACGGGTCCTTCGCGACATCGCTGCTCATTGCATAGGTTCGAATTGCGTAGTCTTCGTTGATCCCTATGTCGTTTCCACCATGCCAGTAAGTGACCTTCCCGAACGAGCCGCGTACCTCGCTGAAACCGTCCTGTTTCCTTCGGCGATCGCCACCGATCTGGGCGGCGAGATTCCGAGGGCCTCCTTGGATGCGATTGCCGAAGCCGGCCTTTTCGGTCTGTTCGGCAGTGAACGATTCGGCGGACTGGAAGCCGATCCCTCCTCGGCCGGACTCGTCATCGAAGCGATGGCCGGGGGTTGCCTGACAACGGCGTTCATCTGGGCACAACATCACGTGGCAGTTCGGCTGGCTTGCGCCGGCACCGACGATGTGGCCGAGCGTTGGGCACCGCGGCTGTGCTCGGGTGAGGTGCGCGCCGGGGTGGCGTTCGCTCACCTGCGACGCGAAGGGCCGTCGCCGATCACCGCCGAGCCCGACGGCGATGGTTGGATCGTCCGCGGTCAGGCATCGTGGATGACCGGCTGGGGTGGTATCGACGTCGTGAATGTGGCCGCCGTTCACGAGGATCAGATCATTTGGTTCCTATGCGACGCGGTCGAAGGGCCAACGCTCACCGTTCGCCCCCTTCAGGTGGCGGCAGTCAACTCAGCCGGTACGGTGGAGATGCATCTTGCCGAATACCGCGTCTCGCCCGACCGGGTGCTCGCGACCCATCGGCTGAGCGATTGGCGATCGCGCGACCGTACCAACCTCCGACAGAACGGCTCGTTCTCGCTCGGGCTGGCCCGCCGTTGTGTGAAGCTGCTCGGCCCTCAGGGCGACAGCCTCGACGCGCGGATCAACGCGGTGCGCTCCGATCTCGATCATTACGTTCTCACCGAGGACATCGAAAACATGGCGGCATCTCGGGCCGCGGCCTCATTTCTGGCGGTTCGGGCGGCGGCAGCCCTGATCGCGTCCGAAGCCGGGAGGTCAATGATCACGACGTCACACGCGCAGCGCCTCGGCCGAGAAGCAATGTTTCTCCTCGTCCAGGGACAGACCGCACCCATTCGCGAGGCGGAGCTCAGCCTGTTGCTGTAACCACGCCGGCAAAGCCGTTCCAGAGTTCGCCGTCGACCGCGTGCAGCTGACAAGATAAAGACGATGGACACCGGAACCGGCTACGGACGCACGCTCAACCCGCCCTATGACCCTGACCTCGTCGAGGTCGGGCCCGGAACCCGGGGCGGCGAACTTCTCCGTCGTTACTGGCATCCCTTCGCCCGCAGTGAAGAGGCGACCGATCTCCCCAAGGAGGTACGACTCCTCGGTGAGGATCTCGTGCTCTTTCGGGATCTCGATGGTCGCCCCGGGCTCGTCGTCCCGCGCTGTTGCCACCGCGGCACCACGCTGTTCTACGGCAAGGTCGAAGAGGCCGGGATCCGCTGCTGCTACCACGGTTGGCTGTTCGATGTTGAAGGCCAGTGTCTCGACCAACCGTGCGAACCCGAGCGGGGCCGCAACAAGTCGAGCTACCGGCAACCGTGGTTTCCGGTTCAGGAGTACAACGGCCTGATCTTTGCCTACCTCGGCCCACCCGAGAAGAAACCGGTGTTCCCCCGCTACGACATCTTCGAAGGAATGACCGACGAAGACGACATTGTCATCATCGATCACTTCGCGTTCGGCGGTCCGGTGGTCGGGCCCTGCAACTGGTTCCAGACGCACGAAAATGCCATGGACCCGCATCACATCTTCATCCTGCACAATGCGATCAGCGGCCCGCAGTTTCATCCCGATCTGAAGAACTGGCCGCAGATCGACTGGCATGTGACCGACCTGGGTGTGAAGGCGACGGCTGACCGGGATCTGTCTGACGGCCGTCATCTGCATCGAGTCACAGAGGTTCGCTTTCCCACCATCCGGGTGATTCCGACCCCAACGCTTGCGTACACCGGCAAGACCAACAACATGTCGTGGGCCGTTCCGATCGACGACACGCACACCAAGGTCTACACGATGGTCCGCAAGCCCAAGGGACAGCCGGCTCAGGGGCTACCGGTCTATGACGGAACCCGAACCTGGTTCGACCTCACCGACGAAGAACATCAGCGGTTCCCCGGCGACTTCGAAGCTCAGGTCGGACAGGGTGCGATCACCGCTCACTCCGACGAACACCTCTCGTCGAGCGATCGCGGCGTTTCGATGGTCCGGCGCATGTGGAAGCAGCAGCTCGAGGTAATGGACGCCGGTGGCGATCCGCTCGGGGTCGTCTTCGATGAATCCCAGGCGGTTGTCAGCCTCGAGGCCGGCAACTACCTGAGCGACCCGCTCTCGTGATGGTTTCTACTTCGCGGGAATGGATTGCCGGGCTGCCGAAGGTTGAGCTCCATGTCCACCTCGAGGGTTCGATGAGCCCGGCGACGGTGGGCCTGCTGGCGTCGCGACACGGAATCGACACCACCGGGGTGTGGCCGGACGGTCTGCCGGAGCGGTTCAGCTTCGATGGTTTCCCTGACTTTGCGCGGCAGTTCCAGTTCGGTCTAAAACTGCTCAGGACCGGCGAGGATCTTGAGACAATTGTCGTTGCGCTCGCGGCAAACCTCGCGGCAAACAACGTGCGTTACGCCGAGGTGACATCGACCGTGTTCACCCATCTCACCTCCGGCATGCCGGCGGCCGACTACGGCGCCGCGCTCACGAACGGTCGCCGTCGGGCTCTCGCCGAACATGGCGTCTCCCTGGCGTGGGTGATCGATATTCCACGCGACCTCGAACAGCCCGACTCGACGGTCACCACCGATTTCCTCGCTTCGTCGCATGCCCCCGATGGAACGATCGGGATCGGCCTCGGCGGGTATGAGGTCGGTTTTCCGCCCGAGCCCTACGCAAATGCTTTCGCCCGGGCTACCGCGTTGGGGTTGAGATCGCTCCCACACGCCGGGGAAACCGAAGGACCTGCCAGCATCATAGGTGCGCTTACGGATCTCCGGCCGAACGGATCGGGCACGGTGTCCGTTGCGTCGAAGATCCCGAGTTGATGTCGATGCTCCGAGACACCGGCATAACGCTCGAAGTGTGCCCCACGAGCAACATCCTGCTTGCCGTATTCCCCGGCATCGCCGAACATCCAGTACGCGCGCTTATCGATGCCGGAATCAACGTAACGCTGAACACCGATGATCCGGGTTCATTCGCCACCGATCTCACGACCGAACTCGAACTGGTTCATGAGCACCACGACGTGTCGCTCACCGACCTGCGCACCATGCAACGGGCCGCTCTCAGCGCATCGTTCGCCGATGCGGCCGTTCGGGCCGTCATTGACGGCGAGATCGGCGCCTATTCCCTGCCATGACGTTGGACCATGGCCGACATGTCCATCACTGCGGCCTTCAGGGGCGTGTGCGAAATCCGCAGGATCTTCAGGAACTGCTCAGCTGAGCGGATAGCGGCCTCACAGGCCTCGGCCTCACCCGCCGGTGGTTCGAGCCGCACCTCGCGGCGAAACGAGAAGAAGTCGATCGCCGGCTCATAGCTCAGCGAACCTTCGTCAGTGAACGACGACACGAACACGTCGTGCTCGCTCTGGTTCGTCTTCAACCAGGAACGCTGGGTATCGGTCAGATCGGCAAATCGCCCACGGACCGTTACGCGATACACCGAAGTCATAGACGACACGTTAGCCGCCCGGATCACGCGTACCTGGGCCGTCCCTGGGACCGTTAGTGTCTGGACGTCGGCAGTTTGACTGTCGGTCCCCCACATCTTCACCACCACCTTCCAAAGAGGACACCATGACCATCACCTTCCGGGCCGCCGAGATTCCTGCGGCGGACCTTCCGTCGAAGCCACTCGGCCAACCATCGGCCGAGCCGCTCACCGGCGACATCACGACACGCAGCCAGGTCTTCTTCGAGAGCCCCGACAACAAGATCGTCTCGGGCACCTGGGAATGTGAACCCGGCGCATCGCGCTGGGAGTTCACCGCTCGGGGCGAGATCATCTATGTCCTTTCGGGTCGGATGACCGTGCAGCGCGACGGCGAAGAAGGCGTGGAACTTACGGCGGGATCCAGCGCCGTATTCGAACTCGGATGGTGTGGCGTGTGGACGGTGCACGAGACCATCCGCAAGGTCTTCGTCGTCTACCGTCCCTGAGTGTCGGCCGTGAGCACATCGTCGGTCAGCACCGGTACAGCAACGATCGTGATCGACCGCCCACCGAGCGATGTCTGGGCGGCGATCGCCGATATCACCCGGATGGGCGAATGGAGCCCGGAGTGCACCGCCGGCCGTTGGGTCGGAGGCGCGGCGGGCCCGTCGGTCGGAGCCAGGTTCGAAGGCGACAATGTTGCGAGGATCGCCGGACGCACGGTGAAGGCCTGGACGACAACGTCGGAAGTCACCGAATGCGAGCCGGGAAAGGTCTTCACGTTCGTCGCCGAGGGTTACACGACGTGGCGCTACGAGTTCGCACCGTCGGGAACGGGCACAAAGGTGACGGAATCGTTTTCGTACACGCCTTCGGGTCTGCAGGGTTTCGTCTACAAGGTGCTACTCCGGCGTGACGCCGGCATGACCAAAGGTATGCAGCGAACGCTCGAGCGAACCAAGTCGGCGCTCGAGCGCTAACCAGCCGCACACCCAACGATCAGCGCATCGGAATCTTCACGATCGCGCGCAAACCGCCATCACTTCGTGCCTCAAGCGTGATCGAGCCCCCGTGCGAGTGGGTCACCACTTCCGCGATGGAGAGTCCCAACCCGCTCCCCTCGCTCCCCTGCCGCCGGTCCTCGTCTCGGGCGCCTCGACGAAACCGTTCGAAGAGGCGCTCGATCTGATCGGCTGCGATAACCGGTCCGCTGTTCTCGATCTCGACGACCGACGACTCGCCCGAAACCTTCGTGGTGACCCTTACGAAACCACCGTCGACGTTGTAGCGAAACGCATTTTCGACGAGGTTCAGCACCAAGCGGTCGAGCAACGCCGGGTCACCGATCACCGGAGCTGAATCAAGCTCAACCTCCAGGCGCGGGGTACCCACATTCAGGCGTTTGGCGATCGCTACGGCTTGCTCGGCGGAGTCTGCGAGATCATGCGCTTCTTGCGTAGCGACGGTCTCGGCGCGCGACAGGTGAAGCAGCGAGCCAACCAGCCGGGATGTTCGTTGAAGTTCACTGCGCACTCGCTCCAGCGCCCCACGGAGTGCTTCCGACGAAGCTCCTGGGTCATCGAGGGCGACATCGACTTCAGAACTCAGCACGGCAAGCGGAGTCCGAAGTTCATGGGAGGCATCGGCCACGAAGCGCCGCTGACCCTCAAAGGAGGCGTCAAGCCGATCCAGCATCTGATCGATGGTGTCGGACAACTCGTGCAACTCATCGGACGGACCCGCCAATCCGATCCGCCGCCCCGACCCGGGAGCCGCAACGT
Organism: uncultured Acidimicrobiales bacterium; assembly: GCA_963763135.1. GTDB lineage: Bacteria > Actinomycetota > Acidimicrobiia > Acidimicrobiales > JANYDT01 > JANMZO01. Next base: position 210,485 of record CAVXNJ010000001.1, read on the forward strand.
CGTGGGCGGTCGCGGTCATCGTTCGGATCGGCGAAAGCATTCGACCGGCCGCCCACCAGGCCGCGAGAACGGTCCCGCAACTAAGTGCGATAACCACCAACACGCCTCGCCGCCGCGAACCATCGAGCACTCGCGACACACGAATGCCCTCGGCCAGACGGCCTTGCGGGGTGTCCAGTGGGTCGCGTGGTTCGAGACCGGGCAGGAGCACAGTGGGTCGGGGCCTCTGCGGGGTAACGACGGCGGGACCTCGGACAGATACGGCTGGGAGCCCCAAGGGGGTTCGCCGCGCTTCGTTTCTTAGACCTTGCTCGGTGATGGCCAGGGTGACAACAACGCCGATCACCCCGGTAGCAACGGCGAGGCCGGTGCACCAGGCCGCTACCCGCGCCCGGATGCTCAGTCGGCGTCGCACAGCCGATAGCCCTTCCCGATTACCGTTGCTATGGCCGCGGGCTCACCCAGTTTGGAACGCAATCGAGACACGATCACCCGAACCGAGGTTGTGAACGGATCGGCGTGCTCGTCCCAGGCCTGTTCGAGTAAGGCTTCGCTCGACACGATCTGGCCCTGCGCACGGAGAAGAATCTCAAGGACCGCGATTTCCCGGGGGGTTAGGGCGACCGGCCGACCACTCCGACGCGCTTCGCTTCGGCCGGGATCCACTTCAAGGGTTCCCCATCGCAACACGACGTTGGCGGGGCCGGACGATCGGCGCACCAACGCCTGGACCCGGGCGACCAGCTCGGCGAATTGAAACGGCTTGGCCAGGTAGTCGTCGGCACCAAGTGCGAAGCCATCGACGAGGTCATCAACGGCGGCGGCCGCCGTAAGCATCAGTATTCTGGATTTTATACGCGCGCTTACTAACTTGCGACACACGTCATCACCGTGAAGGCCCGGAAGGTCGCGGTCCAGCAACACCACGTCGTAGTCGTTCAGCAGGGCCTTGTCGAGCCCGACCAACCCGTTGAGCGCCACGTCGACGGCGAACCCGCGTTGCCGCAGCCCGCGCTCAAGCGAGTGGGCCAACGCCACTTCATCCTCAACGATCAGCAATCGCACGATGTGACCCTTCCGCACCTGTCCAACCTGTCATGATCATGACGGTAACCGGCATTAGGAAGTTGCACCCGGCACCGGGCGGGGCGGACGCTGGCCCGGAGGAGGTGGCATACCTGGACCGGGCTGACCGGCACCTGTCGGTGCGGCCGACGGAGCTGGCGGAGATCCATCCGGACCGGTCGCCAGTTGTGCAGTTTCCGTTGATGCCCCTGGCTGACCGGCCGCCTGGCTTAGAGCCGATCCGGTGGCCTTGGGCGTGGCGCGGTAACAGCCGACAGTGTAGGGATACTCGTAGTTTGCAACGTAGTGGTAGGTCTTGACCTTCTTGCCATCGAGGGTGATCGTTGAAGTAGTGCCATGACACTCGTCGAGATCGGCGTTCGTCAGTTCTTTGCCCGTCGAAGGATCAACGGGTCCCCAAATCGCCAACCCGTCGAAGGCCCACCCGTACTGTTTCGACTTGTCGGCACACGCCGACAGCCCGTGATAGTGGTACGCACCGGTTCGCTCGGGATGACCGCCACAGGAATCCTGAAGTTCGTAGGCGACAGCGTCACGTCCGCCGGCATCGACCGAATTGAAGATCAGCGGACCTTCGAGTGTCACCCCCACGGCGTTGCCGACGCACTGCGGGGCGGAGTTCAATTTCGGTGAGGCCGGAAGCGTGATTGACATCGTCTGGACCTTGATGGAGTTCGGGTTGCGATCGTATGCGTACGCATCATCGGTCGAGGCGATCGGATACACACCGGTCGTTACCTTGGAGGGCAGCCCATTGCCGGTGATGACGCGATTCGAACCGTTCACCTTCACCGTGGTGGACGCGTTGGGCCATTTCACCGCCCCGTCGACGGACGCCTTCTTCGTGAGATCCCAGGTGCCGTCACCGTTGAACCACGGGCCGGTGGTGAATGCCCCCGGCGCGTTCGACGGATAGTTGGTCTGGCAGGTCCACAGCCCGTTTTTCTGTGCTGACGAGGTGACCTTGCCGACCGACAGTTTCGTCTTGTCGAGTGTGGTCCGGGCCATGGCGGCCGGAATACCGAGGATGACAACGCCTCCGAGGGAGAGCGTAAGGGCAAGCGATCGACGCATAACGAGAGGTCCTTGGGAAGTTGAGCCGGGTGGTCGAGGCGGGATAATGACCCCCATGCTGACGGATACCGTGTTGCGCTGGCGTAAACGGACTCTCCGCCCCGCTCTGATCAGGCTCTGCTCCTCTGTACACTTCGCGGGTGATTTCTGCGTCAGAGCTTCTTCGGCAGTCCCGACTCGTGCTGTTCGATATCGACGGTACGTTGCTGGGGTACGGCAACGGCGTGCACGGCCGAGCGATCATCCAGGCCTGCAACGAAGTGACCGGACAAGACATCGGCAGCCATTTCCCCGAGATCAGCGCAGGCGGACGGACCGACCGCTACATCGTCTGCGAGCTGCTCCGCCTGGGCGGAATCGCCCAGAACGACGTCGACACCCTGTTCCCGAAAATCGCAGATCGTTCGATCGAGCTCACCCGCTCGGGTCTCACCGAACCAAACCCCACCTGGGCCTTGCCCGGCACGCACGAATTACTAGGCGCGCTTATGGCTGCGGGAATCGCTCTTGGCCTGGTAACGGGCAACCTGCCGCACATTGCCCACATGAAACTCCACTGTGCGCGGATTTGGGAACCGTTCGCCGCTCAGAACCCGCTGATCACGGGCTTCGGCGATCTGTCAGAGGACCGCAACGACCTGTCACGGGCGGCTTTGCTCGATGCGCAGTCGAGGATCGACGCGTCGATCGACGGATCGCACCTGGTGATCGTCGGAGACACACCACGCGACGTGCAGTGCGCACACGCAATCGGTGCCACGTGCGTGGCGGTGGCGACCGGCCGCTTCACGGCTGAGCAACTCGCCGATGCCGGTGCCGATCACGTCGTGGGCTCCCTCACCGAGGTGTAGTTCTAGGCCGGTGAGGAACCGGTCGCGGCTTCAGCGACGGCCCGTTCGGCCGCGATCTCCTCGAGGTCGCTGTAGCGGTTGCCGATGCGGGGATGCAGGCGACCGCCGGTGGACGCGCCGATGGCCACCACTAGTTCGTCGGGTGCGGGTGCATCGGAAATGGCAAAGTTGAGCGTCAGGTAGTGCGAGCGGAGCCCCTCGTCGACCTTGTGCATCATGGGGATCGCGATCGGACATCCGGGTCCGCCGCGTGAGTTGGTGAAACTCAGATACGCCGTGCCACCAACCGCTTCCCGGAACACGTTGCCGAAACGAAGCGTGTGAATGAGCGCCGATGCGTGTTCGACTTCGCCACTTGTACCGACCACGGCCGCTTTGCCGTAGGCCTCGATCCGAGCGCCGCCACCGCACAACTCGAGCAGCGCGTCGACGAGCGTGCGACCGAGTCCGGGAGCAATCGCCAGAATCTCGGGTCGCAGGTTCTCGACAAAACCCCGGCCGGCCCACGGATTCGGAATAACTGCGGCGACGGCGGCGGTGCGAACCGGAACCCCCGGCTTGCCCTCGATGAATACGTCTTCGACGTAGCGAACCAGTTTGCGTATATCGGTGCCCATAGTTCCGTTTTACCACCACGGACCCAGCAGTGAACGCGAGCACATCGAACCCGAGCCGACGCGACGTCCGACGCGACGTCCGACGCGACGTCCGGCGCTACGATCGCCGCATGACGAGCGCTGAGCAGGTTTTGGTCGAAACTTCTGATGGCTGCCGCCTGGAGGCCGATCTGCTGCGACCCGACACCACGGATCCACGAGGTGGGATCGTCGTCGCCCATCCCCACCCGCTCTATGGCGGCGACCGGACTCACCCGATCGTAACTTCCCTTACGGATGCCGCTGCGGCCGCGGGGTACGTGGCGCTCAGGTTCGACTTCCGCGGCACCGGCCGGTCCACCGGCATCCACGACAAAGGAACCGGGGAAGTGAACGACATGAACGCCGCACTTGCTTACGTTGCCGCAATCATCCCAATCGGCACCCCGTTGGTCGCCGCAGGCTACAGCTTCGGAGGAGCGATGGCGCTTCGGTCGAACGAGTTGCGCACATCTCACCGCATCGGCGTCGCCGCCCCACTCGCCATGTTGGGACCGGGTGTGGCACCGCTCGAACCGACCCTGCTGATCGTCCCCCGGCACGACCAATACACCACGCCCGATCAGGCTGCCGCCGGGGTGGCGACGTGGCCGAACCCGCCCACGTTGGAGATCATCGAAGGTGCCGACCACTTCCTCATGGGCTTCACCGCGGAAGTCACGAAGCGCGCTCTCGCCTGGCTCGCCCAGTCGGCGGAGTGACCCGTAGCAAAAACGATTACCTCACACGTCATCGCCAAAGGTCGCTGCCATTCGTACAGTGGTCCCGTGACCAAGAAACCAGTGGGTGAACTCGTCCGGGATTGGCGAACGAAGCGTCGGTTGAGCCAGATGGACGTGGCCGTTGACATCGGGGTCTCCACCCGTCACCTCAGCTTCGTGGAAACGGGCCGTTCGCGGCCGAGCCCCGAACTACTCCTGACGATCGCTCGCCATCTGAACGTCCCATTGCGGGAGCAGAACACGCTGCTGCTGGCGGCCGGGTACGCGCCTCGTTACTCCGAACGTCCGTTGAACGATCCGGAGATGGCGCCGATCATGACGTCGATTCAGCGCATTCTCGATGCGCACGATCCATACCCCGGCGTTGTGGTCGACCGGCTCTGGAATGTGATCACCACGAATCGGGCAGGCAGCATGCTGATCCAAGGCATCCCCGACCACGTCCTTGGTCCGGAACTCAACGTCTACCGACTGTGCCTACACCCCGATGGTCTTGCCCGACGCACGACGAACTTCATCGACTGGGGCGCGTATCTTCTCCTGCAGCTGCGCAGATCGGTCTCGATCACCAACGATCAACGCCTGATTGCGTTGCTCGATGAGGTGATGTCGTACCCGAACGTCGCGGAACTTGCGCCTCTCGCCGCCTCGGTCTATCCGGCCGACCTCCCGGTTCTGGTTCCGTTCACGATGATCACTCCAGCGGGTGAGCTGTCGATGTTCTCAATGATGACCACGTTCGGCACCCCGCTGGACATCACGATCGACGAGTTGGCCATCGAGCTCTTCTTCCCAAGCGATTCTTCGTCTGAGAGCCTGCTTCGGGCCGCACAGTCCTCGGCCCGGGACAGCCCGCCCTCTGCATCCGCCCGACGCCCCGCCCAACCGGCGTACTGACACCTTGCATTGGGCATACTGACCGGGTTCCGTTCGCGGTTTTCGACACGCGTGGGCACCCCGCTACGCTCCGAAGCGTGTGGCGTGGAAGAGTCGGTATGTTCGTGTTCGTCGGGTTGGTCGTTCATCTTGGGGCCTTTTCGGTCCCGGCCAGCGGATCCGCCGCCAGGGTGGGGACTCGATGCCAGGTGTTAGGTGCGCGAAACGGCTCGTTGACGTGCGTGCGCAAGGGAACGACGCGGGTTTGGGCCAAATCGGCCGCACCTTCGGACACGTCCTCGACCACCCAACTGCCATCGACTTCGAATCGCGCCTCAACGAACTCCGGCCCAGCGAACTCCGGTCAATCGAACTCCAGCCTGACAAGCACCGGCGCAGCGTTGCCGTCCGCGAACGCATCCACGTCCACCACGATCCCACCAGCCCAGCAGCAGACAAGTACAACGACAACGATCGACCCGGCACGCTTTGCGTCAGGTGATGTCTCGAATTGTCGGCTGCCAGATCTGGATCGCGCCTGGGGTGTCGGAATAGGCATTCCGCACATTCCGGACTGGCAAACATTCGTGCCGTCGACGGGCACCATCAAAGGAAAAATTCTCATCGTCGACTTCCCCGACGCACAAGCGCAGAACGACCGGTACTCCATCGGCATGGACCCGCAGATTCTCGGTCCTCGGATGCTGCGGAGTGTGCCGTTTCTCGATCACCAGTCGTTCGGTCGGCTGACGATGGACATCACCGTCCATCCCAAGGTGATCCGCGCGAAATTCCCGTCGCGTTCGTACTTCGCGTCGTGGGGCACCTTCAACTCACGCATCTTCATGAGCGAAATCCTTCTCGCGGTAGACGCCGAAGAAGACTTCGCAGGCGTGCAGATCGTCTACTTCGTAGTTCCGACCCTCGACGGCTCGTTCACGGAGTCGTACGCGCTCAACGACAACATTGTCAACGCCATTCCGATCGATGGGGCTCGGCTCGCAAAGTTCGTCGTCATTCAATCGTGGGCCGCTTTCTCAAGTTGGTCCGTCGTTGCTCACGAAACCTTGCACCTCATGGGACTGCCGGACCTCTACCGATACAGCTCGACCGACCTGAAGTCGTCCAACCAGTTCGTTGGCACGTTCGACGTGATGGGCATGAGTGCCAACGCCAGCTCCCCTGCGATGTTCGCCTACGAGCGCTGGATTCTTGGATGGCTCGACGACTCGCAGGTGGCTTGCCAGGCACAAGCCGACGCCACCACCCCCATTCAACCCGTCGGATCCGCGGGAGGAATCAACGCCGTCATGGTCCCAACAGGTACTGGTCACGTCGTCGTCGTTGAGAGCCGCCGTCGTGGTCCGTATAGCAACAGCCCCAAGTCAGGCGCCTTGGTGTATCTGGTCGACAGCACCAAATCAAGCGGGGCAGGCCCCATCCAAGTTGTCTCTCAGCTTCCCGATGGCGACGACGAGTACATGTATTCCGCCCCGCTCATGGAGGGCGAGTCCGCTGTGGTCGACGGGGTGACGGTATCCGTTGTTTCGGCATCGTCGAGCCAAGACGTGGTCCGGATCAAACGCAACTGACCCTTCGATGGCGCGGATCCGCGGGTTCGCGTCGCTTTGATGCCGCCTACGAAGGCGCACGAAATCCGGCATCGGCGAGCAGGACCTGGGCACCCCGCCAGGAGGTCCCGGGTTGCACCGCGATGGGCGCACCCACCGCCGCGGCTTCTACGCACACATAGGATTTCCACTCGCCGGAACCGAGATCGATCATTCGTGCCCCGAGCGTCTCGCCGATGTTCCACACCACGACATCAGGAAAACCAATCTGTGCGCATAACATCTTCGCGTGGCCCGTGGCCAAAATGCTCACCGGCCCAGATGCGTTGAGTACCGATAGGTCGACGTCGGCCCGGCCGTCAGCGAAGTTGATGTCGCCTTCGACATGTCCACCACCGTGAACGATGCAGCCGGCTAGGCCGTGCACCGTGACGCCAAGGACATCGGTGCACGCGAGGTACGAGTGGAGCGCACCGGTGAACTCGAACGGGGCCCAACCCGTGTTTCGGACCGTCAGCGACACCGAAAGCGTTGACGGACCGAGCCCAACGTGGAGCACCAGCTCGCATTCGTGGGGCCATCCTGGCCAGGCGTCAGCGGCCACGCTGAGGACGAATTCACCAGAACCCCGATATGCCCATGTGGAGGTTCGCGCGAAGCCATGCTTCGGGAGCGGACCGAGCCCGGCAAACTGGGGAAAGCAAACGGGGATTCCGCCGCGGATGGCCACCCCGGCGGCAGTCGTCGCCAGTGACGAAACGAAGAGTCGCTCCACCCCGTCTGAGGTCTTCCACGACACCACGTGCGCTCCGTGGAGGGAGATGGTCGCGGTGGATCCGTCGGCACCGGCAACGGTCACAAGCTCACCAAGTCGTTCATCCACGCTCGTCATGATCACAAGTTATCGGGCGTTGCCCCTGGGCGAACGCGAACGTTGCCGACCCATCCGTCGAGGGGTCGGCAACGCTGGTTTCGCTGTGGGGCGATCTGGGGTGTGTGCGTCCAGCCTTAGAGACAAACCCGGTACATCGCCATATAGGTCGAGTTGGTGAACTGCATCCGGCCGTCCCAGCAATTGGGCGTTGAGCCCTTACCTACGAAGTTGCCAGAAACCTGACCATTCGTTGTTTGCTGCATGGTGAGCTGCGATCCGTTGACCGACCAGGTCCCGGCGTACACATTCGCAGCGCCTGGACCGACGGGGCTGTAATCGATGGTTCCCTGACCGGTGAGGATCGTCGGGTGCGAGGTGATTGACCCCGGGGTGCACTCGAAGTACGAAGAAAGCGCGGTTCCGGTGCAGTGGCTGTTGACGACCGGTGCTCCACCGACCGGCATGACCGGGGTGTAGTAGGTCTGGGCCGGGGTGAACATCGCCGTGTTGTTGGCGAGGTTCTGCTCGTTGTTCGCTCCGGCATCCACGCGGAACGTGATTGGATCAGCGCTCACCGGCATGACGATGTCGAATCCGATCGACGTCGAGCCACCGAAACGGGGCACCGAGGCTGACACGTTGCAGTACAACCGGGTGGGTTGGCGCTGGCAGTACGTCGGAACGTTGCTGACCGTTCCCATTACTGTCACCGTTGGCGAGGTGTTCGTTTTCGGCAGTTGAATCGAGGCCCAGATTCCGAAGGCGTCGCGATTTCCAGTGTTGGTCAGGCGAACGTCGATATGCGTTGAGGTGTTCACAAGCAGTGAGCCCGAGGCGACCACGGCGACACCGAGATCCGGCCCGGAGGCGGCCGACGCACCGCTCGGTACGAGAGCAGCGGGGAGAGCAAGAACGGGAACAACCAGAGCGATGAGTTTTGGAAGAAGTTTCATGCACAAGACGCTACGGAGAGTGACTACCTCCCGAACATCCCGCATTCACGGGGTTATGGCTTTCAGTGGGCCGCAAGAACTAGATATGCGCACGTAGGGCCGACAAATGAGTCGTTCATCCCAGTGTTGAGTTGTCGTTCAGAGAACCACCTCGATGAGGCGCGGACCGCGCTGCTTCATCGCTGACCCGAACGCGTCGTGAAAGCCGCTCAGCGAGTCGACCCTAACTGCCTCGACGCCCATTCCTTCGGCGAGCTTGACCCAGTCGAGCGTCGGGTTCGTGAGGTCGAACATCGAAAGGGCCTGCTCGCCGCCCACAGCACCGACCCGCTTAAGCTCGATGTTGAGGATTGCGTAGGAACGGTTGGCGAAGATCACCGTCGTGACGTCGAGGTTCTCGCGTGCTTGGGTCCAAAGAGATTGCAATGTGTACATAGCACCGCCGTCGCCGTGCAGGCACACGACCTTGCGGTCCGGGCACGCAACCGCCGCGCCACCGGCCAACGGGAGTCCCTGGCCGATGGATCCACCCGTCAACGAAAGATGGTCGTAGGGAACCGACGTGCCCAGCGCGATCATTGCACCGAGGCCTGAGGTTCCACCTTCATCGGAGACAATCGTGCCTTCAGGAACAAGACTCGCAATGATTCGTCCGAGTGTAAACCGGTCGTACTTCCCTCCGACGAGGGCCGCCGGGTCATCGACCTGGTACTCGGCGGTGGTCGGCTTGGCATCCGCGGCGATGAGGTCGGCGACCGCCAGAACGGCCTGCAGCCCGTCTTCGTGTGCGTGCGCGAGGTAGATGATGTCGGTTTCGTCGGGCGTGCACCAGCTGTTCTTTCCGGGGTAGGCGAAGAACGACACGGGCGGTTTCGAACCGACCAGAATCAGTTGCTCGATGCCGGCAAGGAATTCGACGATCTGCTCAGCGAAGTACGGCAGACGGTCAACCGGGACGCGACCGGCACCGCGCTGCAACCGGGGCGCAAACGTGTCGCAGACCAGACGAGCGCCTGACACGGCAGCGATACGGCCGGCCGCAGCCAGGCCTGCTTCTTTCAGCACCTCGCCACGAAGGAGGAGCACGGTCTTCTTGCCGTTGCGAAGCTTTGCCGCCACCGACGAGATCACCGGGTCGGCGACACGTGCGGGTTGTGGGACGGGAAGCGGTGCAGCCGGGTGCTCCGCATCGAGCCAGGCGGTGTCGGCGGGAAGAATCAGCGTGGCGATCTGACCGGGCGCTTGTCGTGACGCCTGCACGGCTCGCGCCGCGTCAGCGGCCACCGTCTTCGCGCTCGTGCTCGAGTGGACCCAACCCGAGACCGGTCGGGCGAATCCGACGATGTCGGAGGCCAGGGGCGCGTCGTATTGCGCATGGTAGGTCGCGTGGTCGCCGACGATGTTCACAATCGGCGATGCGGCCCGCCGGGCATTGTGAAGGTTCGCCAGCCCGTTGGCGAGCCCCGGCCCGAGGTGAAGGAGCGTCGCTGCGGGTTTCTCCGCCATCCGCGCATAGCCGTCGGCCATTCCGGTGACGACACCTTCGAACAAGCCGAGTATCGGGCGCATACCCGGCACTTGGTCAAGCGCCGCAACGAAATGCATCTCGGATGTGCCGGGATTGGCGAAACATATTTCCACCCCCGAATCAACGAGGGTACGAACGAGACTTTCAGCACCATTCATGGCAGCTCCTGACCGGATTGACGATCAGATGTTGCCATCTCGCGGACGGTACCGTGAAACCCGGGAGTTCCGGTGTTGGTAGAGCGCTACTTGACTTCCCACGCTTTACGCGTCGCGGTCTGCGTTTCCTGCTTGATGTGTTTAGCCGCCCGTTTTTCTTTGAGCGTCTTTCCCGGTTTCTTTGCGTTGCTCGGGGTTGAAGTTGCTTTATTAGCCATGGTCGACCCTACTCCCGTTCTCCACGAGATGGTTCCATTTCACGAATACACTATGTACACATAGTTAGCGAGGTCCATGCAACCGAACGCGCGACAATTGTTGGTGTGACCGAGGTCGTGTTCCACTTCAGCGAGGACCCGAATATCGCGCACTTTCGCCCCCACGTGCCGCGAACGAACCCCGCGTCATTCGCCCGCAGTGTGGGCTATCGACGAACAGCACTCGCCGCTCTACTGGTTTCCCCGGGACTGCCCAAGGGTTACCGCCTGGCCCCGAGGCGAACACGAGGCCACTGCGTTTCGAACAGCGTTTCAAACGACGGCGGTCCGAGTCCATGCAATCGAACTTGGTTGGCTCGATCGCATGCGCTCAACCACCGTCTATCGCTACTGCTTCGACTCCGCATCGTTCGCTCCGTGGCCCGATGCCTCTGGACAATGGGTCTCGACCACCCCCGTGTCACCAGTCGAGGTCCAGCCAATCGGCGACCTGCTAGATCTGCACGTCGCCGCCGGCATCGAGCTTCGAGCGGTGCCTTCGCTTTGGCCGATTCGCGATCTTGCCGTGTCAGACCGGTGGAATTTCAGCCTCGTGCGAATGCACAACGCCATCGCCCGTGAATGACCATCTAGCGCCTCTTCGTTCAGTCCCCGAGTAGCCCGAACAGCGACGCTTGACGGAGCAGGCCCTGTCGGGAATATGACGTTCCTCGACCGTCCTCGTTGCGTGTGACAAGCTCGCCGACATGCTCCACGATTGGCGGATTGAACCTGAGCAGTACCTACGGCAGGAGACTCGGCGCGGGCGGCGTCACGCCTTCGAATGGCTTGATCCAACCCGAACCGCGTTGGTCGTGATCGACATGGTGCCGTTCTTCGTCGGCGATCCCGACGGTCACTACGCGCGTGGCATCGTTCCGAATATCGCGGCCCTAGCGACCTCCCTTCGCGACGCGGGTGGCACCGTCGCCTGGGTTCTTCCTGCTGCGACTCCCCCGTCGGCGGTTAGCGTGGAGTTTCTCGGACCGGAGCAGGCTGAGATGTACCGTACGTCCGGCGGAGCAGGACCGCTCCGATCCCGTTTGTGGCACGAGTTCTTCGTTGCGGACAACGACATCCTCGTTGAAAAGGCCGCCTCCAGCGCTTTCTTTCCCGGTCGATCAGACCTCCCAGCTCTTCTCGACGCTCGAAACATAGAAAGCGTGCTTATTACCGGAACCGTGGCCAACGTCTGTTGCGAGTCGTCCGCTCGAGATGCAGGCACCCTTGGATACCGCACGATCATGGTCGCCGACGCGAACGCGAACTCTCCGCGATCAGGAACTCAACGCCACCCTGCGCAATATCTATCGAACGTTTGGCGACGTGCGTCCAACGTCAGAAATTCTCGAACTCATCGCCATCGGACGGCCGAAGGCTTCCCAGTAGCTCTCCAACATTCTTCGGCGAAGGCCCAACGGCCCTGAGCGATTGGGCATCCCGGTCCTTTCGGTCGACCTCAGAGTGGCCATCAGAATTAATGCGTGGCATGCGTCGGCTCGGTTTCATCACGGTTCATGTGAACTCCGGCACGCCTGGAACTCTTCCCCGTTCTTGAAGGTCTTCTTACTATGCACGCAGTTTCCACGCCCCAAGTCAACGGTTCGGTAGATCCGTGCCGGCTGAAGCGAGCGCACAGGCGGCTGGTCGTGGCAATTCTTGCAGCGCTCTCGACGGTCGCTCTCAGCGCTTGCGGCAGTGACGCATCTTCGAAGGTCGCCCAGCCCTTGGTTGGCTCCACGGTCGACGGGACGTCGTGGAAGCTCTCCGACCAAAAAGGATCCTGGGTGGTAGTCGCGTTTCAAGCGGAATGGTGCGTGCCGTGTCGTAAGGAAATCAAAGAATTGTCGGTGCTGAAGGAATCGCACCCCGACGTGCAGATTGTCACGGTGGGTTTCATGGAGACCGTAGAGCAAACGCGGAACTTCGTGAAGACAACCGGAATCTCCTGGACGACCATCCCCGACCCCGACGGCGACATCTCCTCGAAATGGAAAGTGACTGCGATCCCCGCAGCCTTCCTTATCGATCCGTCGGGCCAGCCGTTGAAGAAGTACATCGGATCACTCACCGAAGACACCATCGCAGCTGCCATCGACAAAGCCACCGCAAACAAAGGACCCCAATGACGAGTAGCTATCCGACAGACAGCGGGCGGCCTCGGGTCCAAGGTCGGCTCGCTGGTCGCCTGTTCGCGCTACTCGCGGCCATCGCGATGGTGGCTTCCGCGTGCGGGGGCGAATCGGCGGCTTTTCAGGGCGTCGTAATCGAACCGGCACCCTCAGTCGAATCGATCGTGATTCCCAAGTCGGCGGGAAATCCGACATCCGTGGTTCCGTCGAGCGGAAACGTTCAACTCGTTTACTTCGGGTACACCCGCTGCCCCGATGTCTGTCCGACGACGCTGGCCACGTTGAAGCGGGTCTACAAAGAGCTCGGCGACAAGCGATCGAACCGAATCGGCCTGACCATGTTCACCATCGACCCGGATCGCGATCGGCCGGCCGATCTGCGTCAATACCTCGACTTCTTCAACACGAAGTACGTGCCAGCGGTTGTCGATGATCCGAAGGCTCTACGCGCCATCGCTGACGCATTCGGTGCCGACTACTCGGTCACCAAAAAGGCCAACGGCGACGTCGAGGTGGCCCACACCGGCGGCCTTTACGCCGTCGACGATACCGGACACGTCGCTGTCCAATGGCCCTTCGACGCCGACGAAAGCGCCTCGAAGGTCATCGCCCACGATCTGAAGCTCGTGCTCGCCAAGTCCTAACGGATCGTCCACTTCACGTCCCGCAAGTGTCCGTTCCCCCACTAACCCCACCTCTGCCCAAACCCACACAAGGAAGAACAACATGAACCACCGATCCAGCCTGCGCCGTTCATCAATGCTCCGTCGCCCGACCTTCATGCTTGGTGCCGTAGCCTTCTCCGCCTCGGCGATGTTGATGACCGCATGCGGCTCCGACAGTGCCGACACAACCGTCGCTGCTGATACGGCGGCTGTGGAGACCAGCACCGTCGCCACCGATACGGTGGCCGCTGAGACCGCGGCGGCCGGTGACACCACAGCGACCGCAACCGCCAGCAGCCTCACCATTTCCGGCGCCTGGGCGCGAACCTCGCCCATGATGAAGGGTGCCGGCGCGATGTACGCCACCATCAGTAATGGCGGCGACGCCGCCGATGCACTTCTTTCCGTTTCCGTGCCGGCCGAAATCGCAGCGAAAGTCGAACTACACGAGACTGTTGCGGTCGAGTCAATGGACTCGGCTGCGATGGGTTCCGAAGCGGCTATGGCAGCGGAAACCACCATGGCTGGCGCGATGGGTTCCGAAGCTGCGGCTGGCAGCGAAGAAATGATGACGATGCGTCCGGTCGAGATGATCGAAATTCCGGCCAAGGGTGAAGCCGTTCTGGCTCCCGGTGGACTCCACATCATGTTGCTCGAAATGCCAACGACCCTGGCGACAGGTTCCACGTTTGAAGCAACGTTTACGTTCCGCGATGGCGGCGAGCAAAAAGTGCAGGTCGAAGTTCGCGACCAGTGAGGTCCGAACTCGTCCACAAACCGTACAGAGCTGGAGGGTAAGACGATGAACGAAACAACGAATCCGACACGTCGGCGGAATCTCTATCTCGCCATCGTTGCCACCATCGTGATTGCCGCGTCCGTGTTTCAACTGACCCGGGGTTCGACCTCCGGTCCGAAGAATCCGGGCTCTGCCGTAAATGCGTCGACCAAGGCCGACTTCGACTACGTGGTCGAAGCCGGCACATCGGCGAAGGTGAAGGCCGGAGCTTCGATGACGCTCATGCCCGAGGTGCTTCAGGCCAAAGTCGGCCAGGTGATCCGCATCGACAACCGCGATGATGTGGCCACCGACGTAGGCCCCTTCCGGGTTCCGGCGAAATCCGTACTCACTCAGAAGTTCACCAAGGCCGGGACATTTATCGGTCGATGCGTGCTTTCTCCAACGGGCAGCACGCGAATAGTCGTGACTGCTTAGGACCGAATCGGTTGGCTCGGACTGCGTTCTGCGGTCCGAGCCAACCTGGCAGCCAGGTCCGCAATGAACCGCTGCAGCGCCATGCGGTAGATCGTGCCGATCGTCGGGAACGACGTCTGAAACTCCGAATGCCAGGTGATCGTGCAGCCCGTGTCAGTCGGTGCAATTCGCACGTCGGCGCGATAGCTCCGAAGCGGCATCCCCCGCACAAGTACGTAGGCGAAGTGGGTAGGTGCCTCATACGCCACCACCTGCTCATAGCTGTGAGTTCGCCCCTTGCGGAAGGAGCGCTCGGCTCCGACCCCCTCGCGGTCCGACACTCCGGGCTTGGCGAGCACCGCCTCGTCGAACGGCGCCCACGTGGGCCAGCGTTCGGTGTCGATGAGGATGGCAAATACGGCGTCAGCAGACGCGGTTGACGAGGCCTCGGCGTGTACCACATGGTTCATGTACCGAATGGTACAGTTGGAGTCATGGGTCGTCAACAGCTTCTTGAAGCCGCCATCGAACACGTCCGCCAGAACGGCATCATCGATCAGAGCCTTCGGGAGATCGCCGACGCAATCGGTTCAAGCCACCGCATGTTGATTTACCACTTCGGGTCACGAGACGGACTGCTCGCCGAGATCGTCGCGAACAACGAGGCGAACGAGCGGGAGGAAGCGGAGAGACTGGCGGTCGGCGCGTTGTCGATTCAGGATGCCCTCCGCTCGTCGTGGAAACGGCTGCGTCAGCCGAAGTTGGCGGGAGAACAACGGCTGTTCTTTGAACTCGCCGCGCTGGCGATGTATGAGCGACCGGGCACCGAACGGGTGGCCGCCGATATGGTCGAGCGGTGGATGGAGACGGCGAAGGCCGCCGGCTCCGACCCTGCCGCGATTCGCCTCGACATTGCGGTCATCCGGGGGTTGCTTCTTGATCTGCTCCTGACCGGGGATCGGGCGGGCACGAACAAGGCGTTCGAGCGCTACGTCAGCATGCGAAGCGAATAGTAGGTCCGTCGCCCGGGCCACCATCACCGGAACCTTCAACACCACATGTGTCCCCGTGCGACCCATCGACAACACGTGACCTCACCGGCCCACCAGACAAGAACCGCACGGAAGCACGAAGCCGAAGTCTTCAACATTCTCACGCGCACCTCCGACACACTGCTTGGCGCTACGCGCTCGGCCATGCCTCTTCCGCAGGGCACTCCAGGCGGCGGGACAGTCGCGCTCCAACCGGCGTCGTCGGGTGTCTGCGCGGCTACGAGCTGCGGTGCGCCTGCTCGTATGCGACGTGAATCTCGGGTCGAAGCCGACCCTTTGCCGCAACGTCAAGACCCGCCGCGATCGCCCACTCCCGAACGTCAGCGATTGACGGTTCTCGCGCGGCGATCGGGCCAGCCGGAACGAGGAACTTGATGCGCTCAACGCCGGTGTCGTGGTGCTCGCTGTGGTGTGCGACCGCAGCACCGAAGAACCGGTACGTCCATTCCTGTGCCAGGGTGCGGGTCTCGGCGAATACGATCGGCACCGTCGGGAACCGGACCTGAGCCTCAGCGATGCCTTCCGCAATCATCGCCGGCCGGACCCGGTCGAGTTTGAACACCGACGAGTAGCGGTCCTCGACGACCAACGCGGCACGAGGAACCGCTGCCAGCGCCGACATCACATATCGAAGCTTGCCGCCGGTGAGCGTGGCGACGAGATCAGCAAGGCTTTTGCGTTCCACGACAGCAATGACTGAACCGTCATCGTCGTGCACGGCGTAGTCACCGACGCTCAACGGTTGCTTCGCCGTTGAGGCCTGCTGATGCGAGAACGTCCACGCATACCGCTCGTGGACATCGACCGCGATAGTCAGAACCTGACCCGAGGCCCGGGCATTCGGCAGCGCGACGTTCGGACGGGCCTGTTTCACTGTACGCGCCGACTGCCAGAAAATCACGTCACGGCCCCGGGCCTTCGCGAATACGAACATTGACCGTGCCTCTCGGCCACGATCCAACACCAGGTCGATCGCTGCGCCCCGCCGCACACACGAACGCACCCCAACGCGCTCAACCACCTCCGCGTCGACGGGCCACCCTTCCGCTGCGTGGCAGTACAGCTTCGCGGTGCGCGGCCACATCTCGCGGGTCTTCAACACGACCCCCTCGACACCAAGGGGAAGGCGGACCAGAAAGGTCAATGACGAATCCGGATCCGGATTCCGGGCAATCACGAAGTCATCCACAACGGCCATCACCTCTTGTCACGGAGCGACTCGTACCGCCGCAACTCGGCCGAGCGGGCGACGATGCAAATCGTCTTGACGCAGCTCGCGAAGTGGGCGGCAATGGGCCTGTTCGGATGCGTCGTCAAGGGTCATCACCGAACAGTACCAAGCACCACTGCGTTCCCATCGCCTAGTCCTCATCGTCGGTTGCACCTCCAGAAGACCCGCCCGCCAAGGCCACTGACTATGAGGAGGTGGTCCTAGCGATGACGGCAGGTCCGGCACCGTTGTGCAGACGGGAACGCCAGCGGTAATAGTCGTGTTCAACGTGGAGAAGTGGCAGGAGCTTGATCGGCAAGGGCCCGATACCGGTGACGACATCACTTTTCGACCAAGCCCGGGCAGACCTCTACTACCTCTTCGAAGACACGGAGGGTGAATCCTGAAGTTCGAGAGGGCCGCGTCCCATTCGGCCAGACCGGCGAATCCGCGTACCCGGAATTCAGCAGAACCTGACCGGACCCCACACCTTTAAAAACCGAATATCGGCCTGCGGCCGCACACTGATCGCGAGGATTGGTTGAGACATCTCGCGAACGCGAGCGTGGTTGGTCGCTCACTGGCAATGGTGGCCCTGCGACCCCGAGCTACGAACGGTCAAGCTCGAGGAGCACCGGGGCGAGAGCCTCGATCGAGTCGTTCGTGATCGGGTCGACGACCAGCTGCACGTGCGTCGCTCCGGCCTTGGCAAAGGCTCGGAGTTGGTCGGCCAACTCGAGCGGGGTGCCGCGCAACGCTTTCGCTGCTGATGCTGATCCCATCGAGCGGCCGGTTCCATTCGGAAGCTGCACGTAGACCGCGCAGGTGGCCTTCACATCTTCCAAACGACCCGCTGCTGCGATGGCTCCGTCGACGCGCGCTTTGAGGGTTGCAAAGCCTTCTGGCGTGTTTCCGTAGTTCGACCACCACTCATTCCAGTACTGAACGTGGGGCGCGGTGATCGAGAGCATCCGGGGCTTGGTTGAACCCACCATCAGCGGAGGCCCTGCATGGGTCAAGCGGGCCGGGCCGCGAGGGTGCAACACGCAATGGTCGGTGTCGTAGTAGGTGCCGTGAAAGTCGATCGACCCTTCGGTGAGCAGTGTGCGAACGATCGTGAACGCCTCTTCGAACCGGCTTACCCGATGGTCGTAGGGGAAGCCGAAGGCGTCGTACTCACGGCGGTTCCATCCGGCGCCTAGTCCGACGATCAGCCGACCCCCGGAGATCGCATCAACGGTCGCGATCTGCTTCGCCAGCATGGCCGGCGCATGAAAGCTCGTGGAAGCGACGAGCGGGCCTAGGAGGATCCGCTCGGTGCCCGCAGCGATAGCGGCCAGGGAGGTCCACACCTCCCACGGCCCACGGGGACCGTCGGGCAGGTCGTAGAGCAGGTGATCGCCCAGCCACAGCGAGTCGAAGCCGACCGCCTCGGCCGTTTTTGCCATGCGTAGCAACTCAGGAAACGGCACCTCCCATTCGACCTCGGGAAGCTGAATACCGACGGCAAGTGGACGCATCAGCGAACCCTACCGGACATGCTGCCGTCAGCGACTGAAGGGCATCTGGCTGCCGATTTTTCTTTCCCCAGGTCGAGCGACGACACTACGAGCACCTGCCACACGCATTGATGCTCACCACTGCCCGCCCGGAGGACCCGATGATCGACCGAGAATCTCTTCTGCCGTTTCTGCTTCGCCGACGAGCCGCCGAGGAGCCCGAGCGCATCTTCATCCAGCAGGTCGAGGGCGACCGGACGCTCACCTACGGCGAGGCCCATCGTGACGTGCTCCGCTGGGCGCATGCCTTCAAGCGACTCGGGATCGGCAAGAAACACACGGTTATCTCGATGTTGCCGGTCGGCTTCGACGCCGTGCACTGCTGGGTCGGCCTCAACTGGTTGATCGCGTGGGAGGTTCCGGTGAATACCGGATATCAGGGCATGATGCTCGCCTACACGCTGCAGAACTCGAACGCGAAGGTCGCGGTGATCTCAGAGCGTTACCTCGATCGCGTTGCTGCCCTGCAGCGCGATGAACTCGGGCTGATCGAGACGATTGTCGTCCCGGACGCAACCGGCCCTCTCCCCGACCTCGGCGTCGCGATGATGACCGGTGAGCAGTTTCTGAGCGGCCTCGACAATCCGTCGGATGACTTCGAAGGTCCGCAACCGTGGGACATCACCGAGATCTTCTACACCTCGGGGACCACCGGACCGTCGAAGGGCGTGCTCTACACCCACGCCCAACAGGCCGCCACGATAAACGCGTTCGCCGTCGACTGGACCGAAGACGATTGCTTCTACTGCCCCTTCCCGATGTACCACGTGTCGGGAAAGATGTTTGTCTACACGTTTGCCCTGTTCGGCATCCGGGGCGTGTTCCGGGAGTACTTCAAGACCGACGAGTTCTGGTCCGACGTGAAGAAGTACGGCTGTACCGCCACGCTGTTGCTCGGAGCCATGGCCAACTTCATCTACCGGCAACCGGAACACCCCGACGAGATCGATTCGCCGATGGACAAGATCCTCATGGTGCCGTTGATCCCGGAGATCGAACAGTTCAACAAGCGCTTCGGCACACGCATCCACACCGTGTTCAACATGACGGAGATCTCCAGCCCCATCAAGGCCGGATTCGAGGAAACGTCGACCATGCCATCCACCGCATGCGGCAAAGTGCGCGACGGTTACGAGTGTCGGGTGGTCGACGAGAACGACATCGAAGTCCCACGAGGAACCCTAGGTGAACTGATCGTCCGCTCCGATGAACCCTGGGCCCTGAACGCCGGGTACTTCAACATGCCCGAGAAAACGGCCGACGCCTGGCGCAACGGGTGGTTTCACACCGGAGACGGCTTCGTGCAGGACGCCGATGGCTGGTTCCATTTCGTCGACCGGCAGAAGGACGCGATTCGTCGTCGAGGGGAAAACATCTCGTCCATGGAGGTCGAGTCGCACGTCAACACCCATCCGGCCGTTCTGGAGACCGCCGCCATCGCGGTGCCGTCGGAATGGGGTGAGGATGAGGTGAAGATCGTGGTTGTTCTCAAGCCCAGCGAGTCGGTTGACGCAGATACTTTGCACGCTTATCTTTCGGAGATCATGCCTCGGTTCATGGTGCCCCGCTTCATCGAGTTCGTCGACGCGCTGCCGAAGACACCGACCGAGAAAGTGCGCAAAGTCGCGTTGCGAGATGCCGGCATTACAAGTTCGACCTGGGACAAGACGACAGCCGGCAAAACGGCTTCAGCGACGTGAGCGATTCCCAGCCTGATCTGCTGGCCGCAGTTCGGGCTGCGCACGCGGCAACGTCTGACTCGATCCGTGTCGCGGCGGCCCGGAAGGTCCATGCTCGTGGCGCACGCACAGCCCGTGAGCGGTTGGACGCCATGTGCGATCCGGGGTCGTTCGTCGAGTACGGCCCGCTCGTTCGTGCCGTGGTGCCGGGGAACTCCGATCCGGAGGGAACGGCCGACGGGTTGATCTGTGGAAGCGGCACGATCGACGGAGCACCAGTATGTGCGCTTATTTATGACTACAGCGTGTTTGGCGGTTCGCAGTCGGCCCGCAACCACCGCAAGGCCGAGCGCATGTTCAAACTTGCACACGAGCACCGATGGCCGGTGGTGATCTGGTCGGAAGGCGGAGGTGCCCGTCCGCAGGACATGTTCCACATGGGTGGCGCCGTTTCGACGTTCACGTCGCTTGCTCGACTGTCAGGCCGGGTACCGACGGTATGTGTCCTTCCGGGCCGGGCCTTTGCCGGACACGCGAACCTCGCCGGGTTGTGCGATCTCGTGATTGCGACAAACGATGCATGCCTCGGCATGGCCGGACCGCCTCTGGTGTTGGCCGCATCGGGGATTTCCTTCACACCCGAAGAACTCGGGCCGGTCGGCATGCACGCAGATGTCGGCGTGGTCGACGTGATCGTGGGCAGCGAGGAGGAAGCATCGGAGACGGTCGCCCGCTACCTGCAGTACTTCGGAGGAAGGTTGCATCCCGGCGATGATCCCGACACCTCAAAGCTGGCGACGGTCGTGCCCACCGACCCGCGCCTGGCCTACGACGTCCGCGACGTCATCTCGTTGATCGTCGATGTGCACACCTTTATGGAACTTCGCCCGAGGTTCGGTACCTCGGTTGTGGTTGGGCTCGCGTTTCTCGGCGGACATCCGGTTGGCGTCATCGCGAGCCAGCCTTCACGGTTGGCGGGCAGCATCGACGCCGACGGTTCCGACAAAATCGCCCGCCACATCCAGTTGTGCGACGCCTACGACCTACCCCTCGTCTATCTATGTGACACTCCCGGTTTTCTCGTGGGACCCGACGTGGAACGCACCGCGTTGATCCGCCATTCGGCCCGGGCTCTGGCCGCGGCGGCGAATGCCACGGTGCCGAAACTTACTGTCGTTCTGCGCAAGGCCTACGGACTCGGGTACTACGCAATGGGTTCGGAGTCACTCGACCCCACGCTGCTCGTCGCATGGCCGACCGCGGAGTTCGGCGGGATGGGGCTCGAAGGCGCTGTCAACATTCTCCATGCCAACGAGTTGGCGGCCATGACCGACGAGGAGAAGTTGGCGTTCCGGGCCACGCGCACGGCCGAGTTGAAAGAAGGCAACACGGCGTTGGCTCGTGGACGGGCCTTTCACGTCGACGACGTCATCGATCCCTGCGACACCCGTGAGATTCTTCGCCGAACGCTTGACCTGCTGCCCGCACCCCTGCCGCGCGCCGACCGAAAGCACGCCATCGATCCCTGGTAGTTCGGTTTTGGGTCTGTCTCCGTGAAGACAAAGCTCGGCGCTCTTCCGCAAAAACACACCAACTGGTGGGACCCCACAACCGCTCCACCAGCCGACAATGCAGGGCAATCGGAATCCATATCCGGCCGCATAACGTCACCCGTTCCCGTACTGTGGGCGGGCCATGTTGGTGTTCAAACGTCTTCTGCTGAATACGCTGATCAGCGGCGTCACCAGTTCGTTCCTTTGGTTCGCGATCACGTTCTGGGTGTTCCTGGAAACCCGGTCGGTGGTGGCCACGTCGATGATCGGCGGAACGTTTGCGATCGCGTCGGCGTTCCTCGGAATGGTGTTCGGCACGTTCGTCGATCGACACCGGAAGAAGTACGTGATGGTGCTTTCGACGGGGATTTCGTTGATGAGCTTCTGCGGCGCAACGTTGATTTACGCCGTCTCCGAACACGACGATTTACTCAACCTCCGCCATGTGTCGTTCTGGCTGTTCGTGTTCGCCGCGCTCAGCGGCTCGGTCGCCGGAAACATGCGCGGAATCGCCATGTCGACGTGCGTCAGCCTGTTGGTCCCCGAGACGCAACGCGACCGGGCCAACGGCATGGTCGGCACGATCACGGGTGTGTCCTTCACCGTCACGTCGGTGTTCAGCGGACTCGTCATCGGCCGGCTCGGCATGGGCTGGGCACTTGGCCTTTCGGTGGGCTGCACCTCGATTGCGCTGCTGCACCTCTTCACGATCGACATTCCCGAGCAGGCGCCTGAGATCGTCGAGTCCGATGGTCCACGAAAATGGATTGATGTCCGTGGCGCAACCGCTGCGATTCGACAGACACCCGGCCTCATGGCGCTTGTCTTCTTCGCGGCCTTCAACAACCTCCTCGGCGGTGTGTTCATGTCTCTTATGGACGCATACGGTCTGTCGATGGTGTCGGTCGAGACGTGGGGACTGCTGTGGGGTGTACTGAGTACCGGTTTCATCATCGGCGGATTCATCGTCGCCAAGCGCGGCCTCGGGCCAAATCCCCTTCGGATCATTCTCGCCGGCAACATGGTCAACTGGACGATCTGCGCGGTGTTCACCTTACGATCGTCGGTGCCACTCCTCGCCGTCGGCATGTTCCTGTGGCTCGTTTCGATTCCGATCATCGAAGCGGCGGAGCAGACGGTGATGCAACGAGCCGTGCCGTTCGAGCAGCAGGGTCGGGTGTTCGGCTTTGCGCAAACGATCGAGAACCTGGCGTCGCCGCTGTCATCGTTCCTCATCGGCCCGATCGCCGAGCTGGTCTTCATCCCGTTCATGACGACCGGCCGAGGCGTGGACCTCATCGGTGGATGGTTCGGCATCGGCAAAGAGCGCGGTTTGGCACTCATCTTCACCCTGGCGGGTCTTGTCGGGATTGCGGCCACGGCCGGTGCGTGGGCGTCTCGGTCGTATCGAACCTTGGCCGGCACCACTGCAAAAAGTCTGGCCTAGTGTCCCGTAAGTTAAGACGGTCGCGTAATTAGCGAGTCATGGTTTGGGCGTCGCAACGACGCAGAAGGCAGCGCCTGCTTTACCCAACCGCAACGCCGAGGAGGCAGCGACGGCCGAAGCTGGCCGATAATTATGCAGCGAATTTGGCTTACGGGACACTAGTTATCGGACGCTAACTGCGGCGGAGTCCGACGGAGGCTGCGACTATAAGGCTCATCAGACCGAATCCGCCAGCCGCAAACCAGGCGTAGGAGACCGTCGAACCGGCGGGAATCACCGCGACCAGCGCGACTCCACCCACGGTCGCTGACAGGAATTGAACAAGCAACGTGAACCCGCTGATGCGAACCTGGCCGGGCGCAACCGGCGTCGCGAACCGACGATCCGACGCAAACTGCGTGGCGACGGCCGCCGTCACGATGGCCAGGCCCAGCAGACCGGCGCGAACCACCCGCCTGGTTACGTCGTCGTTGTCAGCGATCGGATAGTCCAGGGTCAGCGTGCAAAGCGCGCTTACTGCTGCGAGCAGCCACACGGGAATCAACATCGAGCCGCGACCGAGCAGTCCGAAGCCCAGCAGGGCCGCGCCTGAACCGACGGCTACGAGTACGCCCAGATTCTTCGCGGCGCCGCTGGCGTGGGTTGACAAGACGGTGAGTACCACTGCAACCACCACGATGACGACGGCAGCCACGGCGACGATGCGGCTGAACGCCCGCTCGGTCAGGCCGTCTGCCTCGCCCCGATCCGCAACTTCTGTCTCCATGCCATCACCTCCCGGACTGCCAGTTCAACCGGTTGTCCATCGCCCCACAGGACGACCGCGGTGCCCTTCGCCGACAACTTCGCCCGCTCCTGCTGATGCAGTAGACGCCACAGGCGCAGCGTCGTGTCGCGGTCCGCCCGGTCGAACCCGATGTCGGCGGCGTATCCAAACGGAGCCACCGCCACAACGCAAACATCATGACGACGGGCCTGAAGGTCGCGCACAACCTCGATCGAGCGATCATCAACCAACGGAGTCACGACCACGACCAGCGACCTACGCGGCCGGGCCGTCAACGGAACGCTCGACACCCGGCGCCCGATACCTTCGCCGGTGGTCGTGACCGAAGAAATCGCGTCGAGTATCCGGTACTTCTGCGTGTGACCAGCGCCCGGAACGACCCACGAGACACCGCTCCCCATCCCGACAAACCCGACCCGGTCACGGGCCGCCAGGTGTGCGCCGGCAATCGTGACCGCGGCTTCCATCGTCCGACCCAGCGTCGACTCGCCGGATTGAAGTTCCAGGTTCGAGTGGGCATCGACGACAATCAGTACATCCTGGTTGCGGTCGAGCCTCCGTTCGATCACCACCGGTTCGTCGGACCTCGCTGAAGCCCGCCAGTGAATTCGCTTCGCCGGATCCCCGGCAACATACGCGCGCATATCGGCGAACTCGAAGCCGTCGCCCCGGTTGCGCGATATCTGCTCTCCCACATGCATGCCGGTAACAGCCGCCCGAAGCAGCGTCTGCATGACATCGGGTCGGGCGACGACTTTGAGAGCGACCGCATTTGAACAGATCCGCTCCGCACGGAACAGACCGGACTGGTCGTCGATCCTCACCACAACCGGGCCAACGATCACCGGGCCCGCGTGGGTTGTGCGCACCCGAAACGTATGCGCAAATAGCTCTCCCGCCTCGAGCGACATGGCAAGTGCGGCTGAACCGTGGACGATCTCGACGGTCCCCGGTAGCTTCACGGCAACGTCGCACCGCGATACTGGCACCAACGAGCGAAGTTCCACGGTTACCTCGACCTCATCGCCTGCCGTGACCCGTGGAGTCGACAGAAGGAGCGCGACATCGGGAAAGCTCACCGACGCGTCGGTGCTCGAGCCCGATGCGGCCAACGCTCGACGAACGAGCGCCAACCCTACGAACGCCGCCGCCGGCGCAGCAAGCGCCACCAACGCCGGCTGGCGCGCTGCGAATCCAGCGATAAGCCCGACGACGGCCAGGGGTGAAAGCGCCCGTAACAGCGGACGAATGGCAACCTGAGGAGTCGGAGGGGCGCTGTAGACCGTACGCATCGAGAAGCGTCAGGTCGTCGGACGGATCGCGTCGGCGGAGGCCGGCACGGCGACGGAGGAAAGTGCAGTCTGGACCACGCTCGTCGGGTCGACCCCGCGAACCCACATTTCCGGGGCGAGCATGATCCGGTGCGAAAGCGCGACGGGAGCGACGGCTTTCACGTCGTCGGGCAGCACGAAGTCTCGAGCGTCCATGGCGGCCCGTGCCCGGGCTAGCTTCACAATGGCTAGGGTTCCTCGAGGGCTGGAGCCTACGGCCACGTTCGGAAGCGAACGGGTCGCTCGCACTATTGCAACCGCATACTTCCCGACCGGCTCGCTGACGTGCACCTGCTCAACCCCGCGTTGGGCGCTCAGCAGCGCCTCCTTGCTCACGATGGATTGCAGGTTTGACTCATCGCGACCGCGCTCCAGCCGGCGCTCAACCATCGTCCACTCGTCATCGGCGCTCGGGTAGCCGATCTTCATCCGAAGAAGGAAGCGGTCGAGTTGCGCTTCGGGCAGCGGATAGGTGCCTTCGAACTCCACGGGGTTCTGCGTGGCGATCACCAGGAATGGCCGATCGAGTTGGTGGGTGACGCCGTCGGCGCTTACCTGTCGCTCCTCCATCGCTTCCAGCAGCGCGGCCTGCGCTTTCGGTGTGGCCCGGTTGACCTCGTCGGCCAGGAGCAGGTTGGCGAAGACGGGTCCGGGCCGGAACACCAGGTTGCGCGACGCATCGAGAACCTGGGAGCCGGTGATGTCGGAGGGAAGCACGTCGGGGGTCATCTGCAACCGGGCAAACGTCATCCCGAACACCTGCGAGAACGAGCGTGCAATGAGTGTCTTCGCCACTCCGGGCACATCGTCGACCAGCACATGGCCGTTCGCCAGGAGTGCCATGAGGATCATCTGCAGCTGCTCGCGCTTGCCGATGACCACCTTCTCCATCTCCGCGACGACAGCCGTTGCCGTCGAGGCGACCTCCGCTATCGACATTGTGGAGACCCGTTCGCCGGCATCGTGGTGAGCGACGGGATCATTGGTGTTCATAGCTTCTCCAGAGAATTGAGGATTACTCGCACGTGCTCGACAGATTCGATTCGTTTGTTGGCTGACGCGTCGTGCGGGGCGCTCGCTGTCGGAATCACACGAGTGAGGGCAGGAAGGTATCGCGCCACGAAACCCCGCTTCCTGGGAGGCAGCGACGCCACCAGACCGGATGGGCGGGCGACGTGAAGCATCTCGTAGACGTCGGCCCCCAACGCATCACGGGCTCGCTCGTCGGCCAGACCGAAGCCGTGGTGCTCATGGAGTCGCCGGTCAACCGCACCGGCCAACAACTCGAATGTCGATCGATCCGGGAGCGACGCCATGGCGATCGCCGTCACCAGCTGAGACGGGGCCTTCTGTGGCGCACGTTCCCTCCGCAGAGCCCACTCGAAGGGCGACGACTCTTCGGTGAGAAACCTACCTCGAAGTCCAACTGCTACGGCCCGGCAGGCAATAAGCGCGCCTAGTACTACTGCGATCTCAGCGAAGTATTCCCGCCATTCGGGCTTCGCTAGAACGGCGATCGTGCCCACCGCCAGAACGACGGCCAAAACACCGATGGCCCGGAGAACCAGCACACGTAGACCGCTACGGGTTCTCATGCGTTCGAGTCCACCACGGGCATGACCCGCAACTCGTCGCGAACCGACCGGAGCGCATCGATAGCGGCGTCGCGATCGACGCTCGTCAGTTCGTTCGAGCTGAAGTGCGCCAGAGCGTAGAGGCGGGTCAGCGTCTGGGCGGCCGCGTTGGACAACGAAAGATCTTGCGCCACCCGAGTGCCGTATTCGTTGGCGGTCTCGGTGAGCGCTCGGGGAAGGCCGTGTTCGGCGAGCGCCATTTCCATGCCCCGGTCGGCCAGAAGAACCGCCCGCCTCGGGTCGTTTTCGTGCTCGAGCTCCGACAGCAGATCGTTCAACGAGACGGCCACGAGAGTGCGTCGGTCGACCGGGGCCGACAGTGGCTGGCGGGCCCGACGGCTCCGAATCGCCAATACCAACGACACCAGGGCGATCAGGACGACGAGACCGAAGCCGAGTTGCCATCCCCACGTGACCGGTGCATCAGTCGTGACCTTCGGCAACGGCGGCTGGTCGCGAGCCGGAACCGAGGTCTTCAGCACTTCACGAAACTTCGGATCACCGGATCGACGGAGCTTGGTGACCACCAAAGTAGCAAGCAGCACCATCGCAACGAGACCCAACAGAGAAGCCCAGTCGGAACGGGTCCGGGACGTTTCAGGCCGCGAACTCCGAAAACCTGCGGCCATCACCGCATAGATGGCGATCGCCATGTACACGACGACCAACGCGACGCCAAGGTTCTTCAGGAGGCCTGGCACACCATTCCCTGGTTGATGGTGGGGTGCTCGGCGCTGCGAGGCCACGGCGATGGCCCCAATCGACAACGTGGTTCCGACGATCGCCACCAGGGCTGGGAGCCTGTTCATCAAACGCCGCCGGTTCAGCTCCACATGCCGAGTGTAACGGCGCTCGGCCCGCCCCGAGCCGAGTCGTCAGACGGCGTGCACCTAAACTGCATTTGTGCCACTCAAACGTTCCACCGTGTACGCGCTGGTAGGAGCCGTGGCGTGGATCGTCCTGGTGTTTGTCTGGGCCTCGCGTCCGCAGTTCGATGTCGTGGCGACCGGATTCGACCAGACCCTCACGCCACCGCAGTCGGTGTCCAGCCGTGTGGCGTGCTCGAGCATCTTGAGCAACCGGGCCCGTCCGAATACGCCGCTGCCCGCCCTGGCTCCACAGCCGAAAGGCTCTCCGGCACTCTTCTACCGACGTTCACCATGCGTGCGCTGGCACAACCAGGGCCGGATTCTCCTCTTCACCGATCTCGTCGTGATGATCGGGCTCGTCGCCGGTGGGTTCGCCCTTTGGCGTCGGCATTCGCGAAACATCGAAGAGCCGGTTTAGGGCTCGACCGCCCTCACCACGGCAACAGTTTCCCGAGCCGATTAGCCGGGAGCGAACCGACCAGTTCCTCGAAGATTCCGCGGCTGCGGGCGGGATTCGTGCCGAAATCGAGGCTGCGAACGGCCGCCCAACTCGGCCAACTCTGCAGCGCCTTCCGATGCGCTCCGGATTCCGTGTGAACCTCGGTGGTATGAACTAGCAACCGTTGTTCAAGTTGTTCAGCCGCCTTTGCGTCGGAACGGTCCAGAAGAATCGCGCCGTCCGACTTGTTGATCCGGTCCAGAAGCGCCTCGGAATCGTCGGTCAGGCGAACCATCTGCCACGGGTCACCGGATGCGACCACGGCCAGGAAATCGGGCCAGAGTCGTTTGGCCACGAGCGTGTTCTTCCGACAGAGCAACTTAGCCGTGAGGACCAACTCGTCAAGCTCGCCCAGTGCGTTGTAGATCGGGTTCGCCATGGGATGCGACCACCACGAGCCCGCAACCGGGCTCCCGGTGACGAAGGCCGTGACGCACGGAAGCTCCCGGTCATGAACGAGAAGAACCCCGTTTCGTTCGAGCTCTTCCAGGATCGACGTCGCCAGGCTGGAGAGCGGCGCTGCAAAAGAAGTCATATCCAAATGTATGGCGTGACCGACCGGCGCTACGTGCGCGGACCCAGGAGATCCCAGCGGTTACCGGCTACATCGAGGAACACGGCGACATCGCCGTACGGTTCGCGCTTTGGTGGCCGCACGAACTCGACGTCCGCGGATATCAAGCGCGCATAGGTTTCCGCAAAGTCGTCGACCGTCAGGAAGAAACCGACCCGGCCGGCCACTTGTTGTCCGACCACGGAAGACTGATCAGCGCCGTCGGCCCGGGCCAGCAACAGGCCGGTCTGCGCTCCGGGAGGGCGGACGACAACCCAGCGTTTCGGCTGTCCGCTCGTAGTCACCGACGGGGAGTCATCGACGAGTTCGAAACCGAGGACATCGACGAAGAACGAGATTGCCGGGTCGTAGTCGTCGACGACAATCGTCACGAGGGACAGGAAGGCCATCCCCCATTGTCGCGCTCAGGCGTCATACGACGGTCTTGGCAGTCTGACTGCCAACTGTTAGGTTGGGACCATGCGAGCCCCCAATCTGCATGCCGACGGATGTCCACGATTCTCGACGGTGACGCTGTGAGTATCGCTGACCAGGTCACGCCCCCGGAAACCCAACCCGTCGTCGACGCTGAAGACGGTCGACGCGCCCGGCGGGACCGCAACCGCGACGCCGTGGTTGACGCATTGCTCACCCTCTACAAAGAGGGAAAACTCAACCCGAGTTCCGATGAAATCGCTACGCGTGCCGGCCTTTCGCCGAGGTCGCTGTTCCGGTACTTCGATGACATCGACGACCTCTGCCAAGCCGCGATTTCGCGCCAACAGTCCCAGGTCCGTCACCTCTTCGATTTCGAGGTTCCACCCAACCTGACGTTGACCGATCGGATCGCACTCGTGGTCGACCACCGTGTCCGCCTGTTCGACACCGTGAGCGCGGCCGCGCTGGTGGCCAGACTCCGTGCGCCGTTCCAGCCGATCGTGGCAGCCGAGATTTCCGAATCACGCATGTACCTTCGAAACCAGATAAAACGGGTGTTCAAACCCGAACTCGCTGCGCTGACCCCGACAGCGGCGTCGAGCGTTGTCTCCGCAATCGATGTTCTCTGCTCGTTTGAATCCTTCTACCTTCTCCGGCACGATCAGTGCCTGAGCAAGACGAAGATCATAAGCACACTTATCGACACGCTTACGACCCTTCTCCAGACCTCGCCCCAGTGACCCACGGAACAACATGACGCTTGGACCAACATGACGCTCGGATCGATACGCCACCAAATCCGGATCAACCGACCCGCTGCCGACATCTGGAAGCTCGCAGGCGACCCGGCGCGCCTGCATGAGTGGTTTCCCGGCATTTCCTCGTGCACCGTCGACGGGACCAGCCGGACGATCGTGATGGGATCGGGGATCGCAATGCCTGAAGAGATCCTCGTGAACGATGCCGTGCAGCGTCGCTTTCAGTACCGCCTCACACCACCGTTGTTCAAGTTTCACCGCGGCACCATCGACGCCGTCGATCTCGGTGATGAAACAACGCTCGTGATCTACTCCACCGAAGCCGATCCCAGGGCGATGGCACTCACCATCGCAGGCGCCACCGCCGGTGCACTCGACGAACTCAAACGCCAGATGGAACTTCCGCCAACGAGCACCAGCAGCACTACGAGCACCCCAGGAACCGGAGCACTGTGATGGGACGCAAAATCCTCTTCGTCACCACCGACCAACAACGCTTCGACACGCTCGGGTGCAACGGCGGCACGATCGCCCGAACGCCCGTAATCGATTCCCTCGCGAAACAGGGACAGCGCTACGACCGGGCCCATGCCCAATCCGTAGTGTGCATGCCGGCCCGGTCGACGATCATCACCGGCCAGTATCCGAGCACGCACGGAGTGTGGATGAACGGCGTCCCGCTTCCTCAGGATGCTCCGTCGGTCGCGGAGGTCCTTCACGACGCCGGGTACCGCACCGCGCTCGTCGGCAAACCACATTTCGAGCCGTTTCTCGACCCGTTCGCCCGTTTCCCTGAGAACACGTTCGCCGCCAAGGGTCTCGTCGGATTGCACCGAGGCTTCGAACACTTCGAGTCGGCGGCGCACACGCCGATGGGTCAGCTCTCGTACGCTCGCTGGATTCAGACGAATCACCCCGAGGCACTGGGTTGGTTCTACCCGAATCTCGATACGAACATGGAGCCCAACAGCGCCGGTGGCGGCGAGACCGGCGCGCCGCAGGTACATGACAACGCGGTACCGCGCGAGTGGTACCACACCGATTGGGTCGCCGACCGAACGATCTCGTGGCTGAACTCACTCAACGCGTCCGACGACTGGTTCTGCTGGATGAGTTTCCCCGACCCGCACCATCCGTGGGATCCACCCCAGTCAGAACTCGGTCGAGTCAATTGGCGTGACGTTCCGCTCCCAGCGGCGTACATCGAAGATCCCGCCAAGCGCGAGGCCATTCTCGACAACAAGCCGCGCCACTGGAAGTCGTGGTACACCGGCGCGCTTGTTTCGAACTTCGAAGCACCGGCGAGTTGGGTTCCGTCAACGTTGACCGCGGATCAGATCCGCGAGATCACGGCCCGGAACGCGATCGAATGTGAACTCATCGATGAGGCACTTGGCCGGGTCATGCAGACCATCGCGGCGCGCGGATGGGACGCCGATGTCGACGTCATTTTCACGACCGATCACGGCGAGCTCGGCGGTGATTTCGGCTTGATGTTCAAAGGCCCGTACCACGTGGATGCGCTGATGCGGCTGCCGCTGGTCTGGCGACCCGCGCCATCGGCGAACGTGACACCGGCGAGCATCACGCGACCCGTCGGGCACGTCGACCTCGCACCCACCTTCTGCGAAATCGCTGGACTTCCCGCCCCGGAATGGATGGAGGGGCGAGCACTTCCCGTCAACGACGCCGATGCCGACGCCCGCGGATTTCAACGCGTGCTCACCGAATGGGACAGCGTGCTGTTCGGCGTCGACGTACACCTCCGCACCATCACGCGAGATGGGTGGGTCTGCACGACCTACCAGCCGGGCTACTCGCACGACGGCACCGAAGGTGAGCTCTACAACCTCACGGAGGATCCACAGCAGTTCGTGAACCGCTGGAACGACCCGGCCCTCGCCGCCTTGCAGAGCGATCTCCTCAGCGACCTGTGGGATCACCAGCCAGCGATGAAGTCGCCTCTCCCCCGGGTCGAAGCACCGGTTTGACCCGTCGTGACGTCGTGACCGGATCACCAAGCGGCTATTGGCCAAGCGTATGGCCGGGCGAGGACGGAGGCCCGGAGCGGCGTCAGGTCCCCGGGTCCCCGTTCCGGCTCGCCCTGTCCCCCGGTGAATCACTGACGGTCACGTCGCGCTTGTCGATTGCGTCGACGATGGTCGTCCTGCGGGATCCGGGTGAGGTGTACCTGCTTTGCCACACCGGTGGTGAAGGTGCCATCTCGTGGGTCGAGCAGATCGACCCCGAGACTCTCGACGTCATCCGTCGATCGCCCGACCTGCCGGCTGACACGGTATGGCCGGGAGGAATCGCCGCTCACGAGAACGGTTCGCTCTATGTCGTATTCGGCAGATACGCCCATCGGCTCAGCTCCGAACTCCAGGTCGTCGCTTCAGCCCGGCTCCCGAGAGACCGCCCATACAACAGCTTCGTCATTTTGCCCGATGGTCACCTGGTAACCAAAGACTTCGGTGGCATCCGGCCGCAGCGCACAGACGTTGACGGTCTGGGCCCGTCTGAACTCGTGGTGCTGGAACCGGAGACACTCGAGGTCGTTTCAACCCTGACGCTCGCCGAACCGTCGATCGCCAGACTGAGTGCCGAAGGCATGAACGTGTATGTGGTCGGTGACACTCATTTCATGCGAGTGCAGTGGTCGGGAGAGTCGCTGCGGCTCGACGAGGATTTCGTGGCCCGGTATCGCACACTCGACGGCCAGACGTACGGATGGGATGCGGTGATCGAGTCCGGTGCCGCCTGGTTCCTCGACAACGGATTCGGAAGCGAGAAGTTCAACGGTTCATTTCGGGGACTCGGCTCGTCCAAGGCACCGTTGCACATCGTACGCATCGACCTCGAGACTGCGGCCGTGTCACTCACTGAAGTATGTGGACTTAGTAATGGGCTGATCGCCAATCCACCGGCAGTCGATGCCGCCAGGAAGATCGTCGTCGGTTACGACAGCAGCAACGGGGTCGTCGCCGCATTTCGGTTCGACGACCGGGGTGAGACCGAGCCACTTTGGAGTCGGAACCTCGACCACGCCGCCCACCCGTTGCTCTTCTCGGAAACCGGAGAGCTCGTTCTCTGCGACTTTGATCGGGACCGCAACATCGACCAGCTCGTGGTGCTGAACATCGAGAACGGGGAGGAACTTGTTCGGGCCGACACGGGGAGCCCGGTTCAGTCAGTGCTGTTCGGCGCTCCTGGATTCCGCCGCGACCTGTACTTCTGCTCTCTCACGACCGTCTCGCATTTCAGCGTCGACCCAACCGGCCCGCAGTCCCAGTAACCAACCCACATCCGCTCAACCAACCCACAACTGCTCAACCAACCCACAACGAGGTAACCCAATGAATGGTGACCAAGCGATGCGAGCCCACTCGGCGACGCTTCCCGCCCCCGAGTTTCCCAATCCGGCATTCGCGAAACCCGTGGCGCTCAACCAGGCCCGCGTCGCGATCGTGACGTCGGCGGCAATCCATCAGTCCGACGACGAGCGGTTCTCCGCAGCTGACACGGGGTACCGGTGCATCGCGAAAGACCGGCGTGATCTGGTCATGGGACATTGGAGTCCGAACTTCGACCATTTCGGGTTCGCCATGGATATCAACGTCGTGTACCCGATCGATCGGCTCCAAGAACTGGCCAACGAGGGCGTCATCGGGTCGGTGGCCCCACGACACCTATCCTTCGCCGGGAACCAACCTGACGACGTCTCGACGATCCGCCTCGACTCCGGTCCGCGAGCAGCCGCCGACCTGCTCGCCGACGGGGTCAACGTCGTCGTGCTCACTCCCGTTTGACCCCTCTGCACGCGCACCGTGAGTGTGCTTGCGCATGTTTTCGAAGCGGCCGGAATCGCCACCGTCGTTCTGTCATCGGTTCGGGCCATGGCCGAGAAAGCGTCACCACCCAGAGCACTCCACTGTGAGTTCCCGCTCGGACGTCCCCTCGGCAAACCCGGCGACGCCGCGTTTCAGCGCGATGTGCTCATGCGGGCTTTCGCGTTGCTCGACGCACCGGCGGGGCCGGTCCTCGTTGATCACCCGGAGGTCATCGAAGCCGAAGACCAACCGATGGCGTGCACCGTGCCGCCCCGCTTCGACCCCACCCTGCCACCGGCCGTCGACGAGGCCCACGGTCTTAGGCGCGCATATGATCGCTCACTGGAGAAGCGCGGCGTCACCTCCATCGGCCGCGTGCTCTCCGCCGACGATGTGCCGAAAGCGTTGGCCATGCTCGATGCAATAGCCAAAGGCGCTGACTGGAAGGAAGCCGGGATTCCCGGCGGCAATACGAACGCCCTTTGCCACGATATTCGCTCGTACTACCAGGAGGCGGCACTCGAACTGGTTGATGGGCCGATGCCCGGTGGACGAGCGGTCGAGGCCTGGTTCCACGAGTCGACCGAAGCCGGAAAGACGGTTCTGGCTGCTCGTGCGGCGATCAAAGAGCAAGGTGCCAAGTTCCCGATTTGGTTCTATATGACGCCGGGACAGCGCTGAACGCACGACCCACCAAGCACAGTGCCAAGTTCCCGATATGGTTCTATATGACGCCGGGACAGCGCTGAACACACGACCCAACACGCAGAATTTTGCCTAGAGAATGCAAAAAGCCGGGCGCCAAGCGCCCGGCTCTTCGCCACCTTGTATCAACTTCGTTTTACGGGGACTTTCACCGCTGCGGTGTCTTCCGCGGCCGGCATCGGTACCGTGATTTCGAGAATGCCGTCTTTGTAGTCGGCGTTGATATCCGTTGTCTTGGTTCCGGCGGGAAGCCGCATCGTGCGATGAAAGGAACCGTAACGGAACTCGCTCCGATAGCTCTTGTCGTCTTTGGTTTCTTCTGACTCTTTTCGCTGGATAGCGATCATCAGTTTGTCGTCGACGATCGAGATATCGACATCTTTCTCCGGATCGATTCCCGGAGCTTCAGCGCGCACGATGAGCTTGTCACCGTCGAGCTTTTCCTCTACACGTATCTGAGGCTCAAGATTTTTCAGTCCACCAAGAAGCTGCGGAAATGGCCATTCTTCCTCGAAGAACCGAGTGAAGCGAGTGCCATTGGTGGGGACAAGCGTTGTTGTCATGACTACTCCTTTCGAATTGCCAGGGGTATCGACTCACCGTGTAACTGCTTACCGACTCAATGGAGCGGGAAGCGATTCCTGCTGCCTGCTACCAGCCGATGAATCTGAACCAAGTATGACAATTCGTCAGACGACTCGGTAAGGGTCTACCTGCCCGAATTCACGCGGTCGATGTGCCCGACCCGGAAACGCAGGTTGGGAGTGCCGCTTTCGCAGCACTCCCAACGCACAACAGCAACTATGTCCAACTATGTCCGCGTTTTCCGGTCAGCGGCGACCGAGGGTTTGCAGCGTCAGCGCGGGCGTGCCGTCCGTCGACGACGAGCCAACTCGCTCAGAGCGAAGCCGAGCAGCACCATCCCGCAACCGAACCGGATGAGGGTACGGCTGGATGAACCCGTGAAGGCCAACTGGTCGACTTCGTTGACCAGACCGAACTCGGCCACTTCAGCCTGAGGAACCGCGGAGGTGGCTCCGGGAACCGAGGCATCGGCTTCGACCTGCACGCCCTTGACGCTGATCTTCCGACGGATCGGGGTGGTAGCACCCAGGTCCGACGGCGGAATGATCTCAATGACGTAGTCGCCCGGCGGCACATCGAAGTTGAATCGGCCTTCCTCATCGGAGGTCGTGGTTCCGATGAGCTTCCCGGACTCGTCGAGGATTCGCACCGTCACCCCGGCCCGTCCAAATTCATTGCTGCCCATTTCCTTCGAACGGTCGTTGTCGATGAACACAACACCCGTCACGTTGCCGGCCTTCGGCTTAGGAGCGACCGTCGTCGGAACCACGATGGTGGTTGGAGGCACCGTCACCGGAGCAGCCGTCGTAGTGGTGGTGGTCGTTTCCGGAACGGTGGTCGATGGCGGGGTCACGATGACGAGCGGCCCGGTCGACGAAATTCCGGCGTCGGCTGTCAGGTCACGATCGCCTTCGAACAGCGCATACGCACCGGTCTTTCCCTCGGTGTCAGCGTCGTTGTCAAGACCGTCGTCGGCACCGGCGTTGGCTCCGGTGAACGTCGCTCCGGCCGGGATGGTGGTCTTGTCGAAACGCACCACGTAACCACCCGGTGTCAGGTGATCAAAGAGGTAGGTTCCGTTTTCCGAAGTGGTGGCCGAGGCGATCAGACGGCCGCCCATGTCGAGCAATTCCACCTTCACGCCAGCAATGCCACGCTCACCGGGAGTCTGGACACCGTCGTTGTTCTCATCGAACCACACCCGGTCGCCCAGCGCGGCCTGCTTGAAGATCCCGAAGTCGACGGTCACATTGCTGCGGTTGTCAGCGTTTGGATCGCTGAGACCGGTTCCGCCAACCTCCTCCACCGGTTCCGTCTCGTCGAGGGTGACAACAGCAGAGCGAACCTTCGCGGTGCCGGGCACCTGGTTGCCGTTGTCGTCGTTATCGGCCGACGAGGAATCCGGAGCCGGCGTGTCCGCGCCTTCAAACGGTCCCGTGGGTGAAGCGTTCACGCCGGTCGAGGAGACATAGCCGTCGGGGAGACATATCTCCACGATGTACTGGCCGGGGAACAGATTGGTGAACAGATACAGACCGTTAGCGTCCGTCGTCGCGTCGGCGAGAACCTCGTCGTCGGAGGTCCCGATGACACCGTCGAGGCCGGCGCTGAAGACACTGACGCAAACTCCGGCCAGCCCCTTTTCGCCAGCCGTGAGCAGTCCGTCGTTGTTGGTATCGACCCATACCTTGTTGCCAAGGGTCTGAGCCGGAAGGGCGACGAAGCCGAGGTCGACGGTGAGGTTGGAGCGGAAGTCCCGGTTGCCGAGGAGTGAACCATCGACATCCGTTTCGCCGGTCGGTTCGGTGTTACCCGGGCCGAGCGTGATCTTGCCCGTTCCGATTCCACCGGCACCGGCATGGCCGGCCGCGATCGGCGAGTCGAGTCCGTTGTCGTCTCGGTCAACGTCAGTGTTGGCGTTGGCCTTTTGCGCTGAACCCGTTGACGATGCCTTGCCGAGGAGCGCCCCGTTCTTCACGAAGTTGGTCCGGTCAGCGACAACGACATAATCGCCGCCGTCGAGATTGTCGAAGCGGTAGTAGCCGTTGGCGTCGGTGATGTCGGTGCCAACCGCCGCACCGGTTGCTGCTCCCGAGGAGTCGGCGTGGAACAGCGAGACGTTGACCCCGGCCACGCCGGTTTCGCCGCCGTTGATATCACCGGAGTTGTCGGTGTCCAACCACACTCGGTTGCCCAACGAGAACACCGGGGTGTAAGAGAAGAACCCGAAGTCGACCGTGAGGTTCGACTGCACGTCGGGCGCAACCGTTACGGTCGACTGCTTCTCGGTTTCGCCGGTTGGCTCGTCACCTCCGATGGTGACTGCCCCCGACGCCGTTCCGCCCGGATTGACCGATGAATTGCCCAACGGCGTGTCGAGGCCGTTGTCATCACGATCGACGTCTGAATCAGCGTCGGCGTTCTGAGAGGCTCCCGTTGACGAGTGGCGCTCATCGAGCACCGCGCTTTCCGCGAAGTTCGTTCCATCGACGACCACGACGTAGCGACCGGCGAAGAGGTTCTCGAACAGGTAGTAGCCGTCCGAATCGGTGGTGGCGGTAGCCAGTGCGGCTCCGGTCGGGGCTCCGCCGCCGTCTGCGGCGTACAGCTTCACCAGCACACCGGCGATCGGCAGTTCGTCGTTATCCATAAGACCGTCGTTGTCGAGGTCGAAGTAGATCCGGTTACCAAGCTCGTAGCGCTTGTTGAACCCGAAGTCGAGGGTCAGGTTGGAACGACCGTCGACCGTTGTTTCCGGGCGCGAGCTTTGCACGTCGGATTCCAGTTTGGCTTCGGAGTCGATCTCATCGATCGTCATCATCACCGAGGCAATGCCGTTCGGATCAACCGTTCCACCGGCGAGCGGCGTGTCGCGGCCGTTGTCATTACTGTCGCCATCGAGGTCCGCGTTGGACTCCTGGCTCACACCGGTCGACGACACGTAACCCTCGAGTGGTCCGGATGCCGCGAAGTTCGACGATGCCACCACGACGACATAGTCATCGTCGGCCAGGTCGTCGAAACGGTAGTAACCACCCGCGGCCGTCGTATCGGTGCCGAGCACCGAACCGGTCGGGTTGCCCGACAAATCGGCCTTGTAGAGCTTCACGACAACACCGTCAACGCCGGCTTCGGAGCCGTTGATGGTTCCGGAGTTGTCGGCGTCGATCCATACACGGTTACCGATCGAGTAGCTCGGGTAGAAACCGAAGTCGATGGTGTGATCGTTGGTGCCGGCGATGCCGGTGTTGAACGTCGCCGTCGCGCCATTCACGGAAACGACCGTGCCGTTCGAGTCGGAGTCGGTGTCCGTGGTATCCGGGGCAATAGCCGGAGCCGTTGCCGTGGTCGTCTTGAATTCGCTGAGCGGTGACTGGCTTGCCGGGATCTTGATCACGTAGCCGTCGGTCATCGGCGTCAGCGCGGTGAGACCGTACTTCGCATCCCCTCGATTGGTGCCGGTGGCACTCGAGAACACGTAGTTGCCGTCCGCGTCGGTGGTGTCGGTCGCGATGAGCGTCGTTCCATCGGGCTGGTACAGCTCGACGACGACTCCCCCGAGTCCGGGTTCCGAGGCGCCTTGCTGCCCGTTGCGGTCAAGGTCGGCCCAAACCCGGTTACCGATTTCAATCGGAGCCTCGTCACAGATCGCTTCGATGTCGCCCATGCCATTCGACTTTCCGAAGCCTTCGGGCGAGATCGTCGCATCGGCGTGATTGCAGATCGCCGTGAGGTCGAACTGCCAGGATTGGGTCCGGACGCCGGTTCCGTTGTCAAACCAGCCAACGCCCTGCGACCAGCAGTCCGACGGATCCATGATTGTGGTGGCCACCTGACCACTCGAGGGGATCGTCGCAAGGCCGCCTTCGCTCATGTTCTTGTGGTAGCTGACGCGCGGCGACGCCACAATTGCGCCCGAGGAGTCGTAGTTGTACTGAATCAGGTCGTCCTGGGTGTAGTACTCGCCCCCACCCGGTCCGTCATTCGTGTTGAACGACGTTTGCGCGGTTGAACGGACGCCACATGAGCCTCCCGACTCCAACGTCCAACTGCTCCCGTTCCAACAAGCCCGCAACGTGTCGCCCGCAGACTGGCTGCTGTAGCGGGTTCCGCTGGAGGTGTTGGTCGTCAGGCTGTTGTAACCCGTTTGGTCACCGTAGCGGTCACGCAGACCGAGAACCAGGTCCTGGCCGTCGAAGGCAATGTCTGACAGCATCGGTTGCGGCTTGTTCCAGGTCTCGCCCTCCGTATCGATCCATGCGTTGAAGGTCTCTCCACCCTGGCGGGCGAAGCTCACGTCGAACTGAGCGGCGTTCTGTACCCATGTTCCGGTTGCCGGGTTCAGCCGATGGATGGTGACCATCCGGTCCGAACAGACACCACCGGCGAACACTGAAGTTCCGCGAAGACCGATTCCCATCGGACGCCACGAGGTGGGCGAGCAACCGGCCGGTGACGGAATATCGAACACGCCGATCTGCTGA
This sequence comes from uncultured Acidimicrobiales bacterium, assembly GCA_963763135.1. Lineage (GTDB taxonomy): Bacteria > Actinomycetota > Acidimicrobiia > Acidimicrobiales > JANYDT01 > JANMZO01. The sequence goes on from CAVXNJ010000001.1 coordinate 250,056, forward strand.
TCGCCCGGCACCGTATTGACGGTGGCCACCGATGAAGTTCCGGCAACGTTCAGCCCGCCGGCGCGCGTGATCGGAATGGAGATCAATTGCTTTGTGAACATATCAACCGCGTACAGACGACGGTTGTCCACCGAGATGTCGATGTCGCCGAGGCTCATCTTGCCAACCTGGGCAAAGGCTGGTGCATCGTGGTTGTTGTAGGGCGTTGAGCTCAAGACATGGACGTCGGTGCCGGCATCAATGCCGTAGTCGGCCAGGTTGATGAAGACCGCACCGTTCTTGTAGATCGCGCCCGGTCCGCCATCGCCGAAACCGGCAAAGCGGCGCATGTACGCGCCGGCGAACCAGCTCGTGGACGTCGGCTGATACGCCATGCCATAGGTCGCGCCGACCTGATTGAACGTGGCCTTGTTGGTGAATGGGGTCCAGTACGGGCCACCTTCGTAGCCGCGAGCGTCATTCGCGATCTGGAACACGGCGCTTCGGTTCGACGCAGCCTGGTCATCGCGGCCCATCGTGAAACAGGTAGTGACGTACTCGGGGTTGTTCTGGCAGTAGTCACCGAGAAGATCGATCGGAAGGTCGTTGCCAGCGCTGGGGCCGGCAATGATGCGGACCATGCTGCCCTTGTCCGCGGCACTCGCGCGCCCCGGCACGTAGTCGGTTGGAAGATTGGTGAACTCCATGCGCCATGGACCCACACCGGTCGGGGTGATGCTGTACGTGCCATTGCTCGTCGACGTGGTGGTTCCCGCCACCTGGTTCTTGCGGTTGTACAGCGTGACCGTAACGCCCTGGATGCCGGCCTCCGCCGGCGCAGCGTTGGTCCGAACACCATCGGGTTTGGTGTCCTGCCAGACCGTGCCGGTAACCGTCGAAGGCGGCACGACAGCTTGCGCTTGCGTGCTCCTCGTCGCTATCGGCATGCTGGTCACTGCCCCGAGCAGAGCTGCGACCACCGCAATCGCCCGCCCGGCGCTCAATCTCGATTTCGACTCTCCGCGAAGTGCCATGAAGTTTTCTTCCCTTTTTCGTGCGTAGACCGTTCTTTGGCCACGTCGCTGCTCACGGTCGGCGGGAAATGCGACAATCTGACGAATTCGACTGAACAACCACTCAGTGTTGTCGTCGCCACCACACTTAGTGCTGGTAATGAACCTTGGGTTAGCGAAATGTCAATCAACGGCACGACATTGGAAGGAACCTGCGTTTGACTACCCGCGTTCCCGTTCGAACGGGGCTTTGGTCTCGTCCATCACCGCCGATCGGCACCGAATAACGGAAGTGAATCCTGCGAGCATGGACTCGGTCAGCCTGACCCCTGATCAGCATGACCTTTATCAGCACCGACATAGGAGGATCTGATGACGAGTCGCAGCAGACGAAACCGCCATCGCAAACCGTCAACGAAGCCGTTGCGTACTAAGCGCACTGATTATTCTGAGATGCGGTCAACTCCGACCGAACGTTCCGAACAATCCGATGCACCGAGGACCCCACATCGGCCGTCGATGCGGTTTCTCGGAGCGACGCAGACGGTGACGGGGAGTCGGTTTCTCCTCGACACCGGTCGGTCCCGGGTTCTGTTCGATTGCGGTGTCTTCCAAGGGGAGAAAGAACTTCGACTTCGCAACTGGGAGCCCTTTCCGGTCAACCCGAAACACATAGACGCCGTGGTGATCTCTCATGCGCACCTGGACCATGTGGGCTATCTGCCAGCCCTTATCCGAGCGGGATTCCACGGAAAGGTTCACGCCACGATCGGTACCTTCGAACTGGCCAAGATCGTGTTGACGGATTCCGCCCGACTCCAGGAGGAAGACGCGGCGTTCGCGAACCGGGTCGGCTCCTCGAAGCACCATCCGGCCCTCCCCCTGTACACCGAAGCTGATTCGGAGGAGGCGATTCGCCGATTCGAGACCCATCCGTTCGGTCGTCAGATTTCGGTGACCGATGACGTGACGATCGAGTTCCATCGGTCCGGACACATCCTTGGTTCATCGTGGATCTTGATTCACGTGCCCGGATACGCACCGGTTGCATTCAGTGGCGACCTCGGCCGTGAAAGCCATCCGCTTCTCCGTCCACCGGAACCATTGGAGTCGGTCGAGAGTCTTCTGATCGAGTCGACATACGGAAACCGAACGCACGATACCGAGGACCCGGTGAAGCTTCTTGGTGAAGCGATTGCCCGAACCTCAGCCAGGGGTGGCACGGTGATTATCCCGTCGTTTGCGGTCGACCGGACCGAGGTTGTGCTCATGCACCTCCGCCATTTGAAACAGAATGGATCGATACCCGACCTACCCATCTTCGTCGACTCACCGATGGCCCTCGAAGGACTGCGGGTGTACCGTCGGGCCGTTGCTGAACGGTGGCCCGAACTTCGGGTGGAGAACATCGAGGACGGCGATCCCTTCGGTATGGACGACGTGACGGAGGTCCGGACCGTCGAAGATTCGAAGGCGATCAACGATGTCCGCTACCCGTCGATCATCATCGCCGGATCGGGGATGGCCACCGGCGGACGGGTGCTCCACCATCTGAAGTATCGGCTGCCCGACAGCCGCAACGCCGTGGTGATCGTCGGGTATCAGGTTCCCGGATCCCGCGGCCGTCAACTCGTCGACGGAGCTCGCGAACTCAAGATGTTCGGCGAATACATCGACGTCCTCGCCGAGATCGTCAACGTGCCCGGGCTCAGCGTGCACGCCGACCGCAACGAACTCATCGGCTGGCTACGCACCGCCCCCAGCCCACCCACAACGACATATGTCATTCACGGTGAGAAGGAGGCTTCCGAGAGCCTCCGCGATGCAATCCGTTCGGAGATCGGAAGTCGGGCGGTCGTGCCCCAGCCAGGCGAAATCGTGTTCATCACCCAGTGACGGCACGGCAAGACAGCGAAGCGGTGTTCCTAAGCACACATAGGAGCTGGGAACACCGCTTCACACACATGCACGGCCGACGAGCGGCGCTGGCTCAACTTCGGCCCATGGCCCGTTCGAGCAGCAGACGACGTTCCGCCGATGCAATGATTCGACGAGTGGCGCTCGCCGCGCTCGGGTCAACCGACACTGAGGTGATGCCAAACCGAACAAGGTGCTCAGCGAACGCCGGCCGATTCGAAGGAGCCTGACCGCACAACGAAGCGGTCAGCCCGTGTTTACGGGCCTCGGAGATTATGGTCTCAATGGTTCCGAGCACCGCCGCGTCTTCCTCGTCAAACAGCTCGGCGCACACATCGGAATCGCGGTCAACGCCGAGCACGAGCTGCGTGAGATCGTTCGAGCCGATAGAAACGCCGTCGATTCCGAGATTGGCGTAGTCGCCGATTCGGTAGGCGACCGACGGAACTTCCGCCATGACCCAACGTTTCAGCCCACGCTGGCTTCCGAGCGGGCTGGCGTCGATCATGTCGAGGCAGGCTTCAAGCTCCCACATCGTGCGGACGAACGGGATCATCACGTGGAGATTCGGGGTCTGTTCGCGTACCCGAGCCAACATCCGAAGTTCGAGTTCGAACAACTCCGGATCCTTCACATAGCGGTAGCACCCTCGATACCCGATCATCGGATTGTGCTCCTCGGGTTCGAAGTCCGCGCCACCTTCGAGGCCCCGGAACTCATTCGTTCGAAAATCGTAGGTCCGGTAGATCACCGGTCGCGGGGCGAAGGCCGTCGTGATGCGAAGTAGGGAAGCAGCCATTTTGGTGATGAAATCCTCGCCATGTCCCTCCGCCAACAGCTTCTTCGGATGCACTCCGCCCAAAGCGTCGGTGAGCATGAACTCGGCGCGGAGGAGACCGACGCCGTCGACGTCGAGCGCGGCGGCCGTTTCAGCCTGTTCCGGAAGCGCAACGTTCACGTACAGCAACGTTCCGATCGCCTCGCCGGCCGTCGGAACAGCCGCTTCCGGAGCATTGCCTCTTGATACGACAGACGACACCGGACCGGTTGGTGACGGCGCGGGCACGGCACCGGAGAGAATCCGTCCGGTCCGGCCGTCAATTGTGACGAGCTGTCCGGTCGAAAGCATGGTCGTGGCGTTACGCGCACCGACGATGCAGGGGACGCCCATCTCGCGGCTCAGAATCGCGGCGTGGCACGTCGCCCCACCGGACTCCGTCACGATTGCACCGGCCCGGTGCATCGTCGGCGCCCAGTCCGGGTTGGTCACCGGCGCCACGAGGATCTCGCCAGGGAGGAGCGCCGCACCCTCGCTCGGTGACTGCAGCACGCGGACGATACCGCTCCGGATTCCGGGCGAGACACCGAGGCCGCGCAGAAGCAGCGTCGGTTCGACCGATGCCGCTGCCCCGTTCGAATCGCCAGCCGAGGTGGTCGACGGCGCGGGCTCGTTCTGTGACGCAACCACCTCCACGGCACCCTTGGCCTCGGATGGGCCGAGGGCAGTCACCGGACGAGCCTGCAACAGATACAGCCGTCCGTTGGCAAAGGCCCATTCGATGTCCATCGGGACCGAGTAGTGCGTCTCGATGGTCATCGCCATCCGGGCGACGTCGAGCACCTCATCGTCGGTGAGCACCCGGTGTTCAGTGTCGGACGGGTCAAGTGGAAGCGTCCGATCGTGCCCGTCGGGGCCGCGCACGATCTTGGTCGTCTTGTGCCCAATATGAACACTTACGATTTTGGGGCCAACCTTGGCCACGGTGTACGTATCGGGCTCCACCCGTCCACTGACGACGATCTCACCCTGCCCGTACGCAGCCTCCACCACGACCTCGTCGCGGTCCCCCGTGATGGGGTTCATCGAGAACGCAATTCCGGCCCGTTCCGAGTCGATCATGTGTTGAACAACGACGGCGATCGCCGGTTCATCAGGAATGTGTTGCGAACGCCGGTAGTCGAGTGCTCGAACCACGTATGCCGAGGCCCAGCAGTCCCGCGTGGCGGAAAGAAGCTCTTCGACTCCACGGACGTTCATGAAACTCCGGTGGATTCCGGCAAACGATGTCGCCGCCGTGTCTTCGCCCGGGGCCGATGAACGCACCGCCACGAACGGAGCCGCCTCTCCTGTTCGGGCCGACAGATCGGTATACCGTCGAGCGAGATCATCTCGCAGCCACTGGGGAATTTCGATGGAGCTGACAATCGAGATCAGTTGCGCGGACGCGGTTTCCAGGTCGGGTTGTTTGTCGGGCAGTAGCACCGAGTCGATAAGCGCGCGTACTGATGGGCGCAGACCTGTTTCATCAAGCACCTGAAGATACGTCGCCGCGGTGACCACGAAGCCCGGCGGAACGGGCAGACCGACTCCCGTCAACTCACCGAGACCGGCGCCTTTGCCACCAACGAGGGGTACATCGCTGCGCCCCAATTCTTCAAACCAGGCAATAGGTCCCATGATGGTTCTCCTTAGCTGTTGGGCTCATTGTGCCCATGCAGCAGCTGGCCTCCTAGTGTCGAAGGTCGTGCGGCAACGGGCCCACCGGCCGTGGCGAGTAGACCCTTCGAGGCGGCAACCTGAAGGAGACAACGAAAGGAAGGGTTGACGATGGAAGTACTCTTGGCACCTGAAGAAACCGAAACCCTGCTGGAGGTACTGCGCTCGTACAGCGCAGATCTTCGAATGGAGATTGTCGACACTGACAACCCCGTGTACAAGCGCCCGTTGAAGCACCAACGTGAGGTCATCGATACGATCGTCGAAAAGCTCCACTCAGCGACCGCCGGCAGTCCGGATGCATCCGCTGAGGGCTCCAATCAGACCGGAGCGACCGAGCGGGTATCGCTACGGGTGGTTGCCGTCTGGTAGGCACGGAGTCCGGACCAGTGCCGTAGGAGGAGAGGCAGGAACGTCCCCGAACGAAGGGACTTCCGCCCCTCCTTTCTGTGCCCGACCGGGCACACCATGAGGTACCTGCATTTAGGAGCTGTCACGTGTCATTGAATTCTTCTGCAGAGCAGACGCCGAACGCTTCGGCCGATCAGGGGCTGACCCCTGGGACCACGGGTGCCGACACGCTCGTACGACGATTTCGCGACACGATCGCGGCGCAACCCGACAAGATCGCCTTTCGTTCGCACAGCATCAAGACCGTCGAACACGATGGCGGCTGGGGAACGATGCGTTGGGAGATCTACGGGCAGATGGTCGAACGTTTGGCCGCGACTCTGCTCGGTTGGCACGTTCGTCCGGGGGACCGTGTCGCTCTCCTGTCGGAGAACCGGTGGGAGTGGCACGTCACCGACATGGCAACAATGATGGTGGGCGCGGTTACCGTACCGATCTATCCGACGAGTTCTCCGGCGCAGATCGCTTTCATTCTTGAGCACGCAGGGGTCGAACTCTGTGTGCTGTCGGGACCGGAACAATGGTCGAAGCTGGCGAGTGTCGCAACGCAGGTACCAACGCTTTCCAAAGTCGTCGCATTCGAATCCCGCGTCGTTGACGAAAAACCGCCCGTGGCGACTCCCGGGTCAGCAGCCCATTCGCTGACGGTCGTGCCGTGGTCCGACGCCCTGGCTGAAGACGTCGAGTTTGAGCCACGTCTTCAGATGGTGAGGGCTGCCGCCGATGCGGTGCAGCCCGACGATCTGGCCACGATCGTCTACACGAGCGGCACGACCGGCACGCCTAAAGGCGTCCTGCTGTCACATCGCAACATTACGGCGACCATCGACATGATCGAGGCGGTTGTGCCGCTCGGGCCTGACGATCGATTCCTGTCGTTTCTCCCGTTGAGCCACATTGCGGAACGAGTCGTCAGCCACTTCGGGCAGATCGCCAGCCGCGGCGAGACGTGGTTCGCGAGGAGCTACAGCACAGTCGCGCAAGACATCCTCGACTGTCGCCCAACCGTGTTCTTCGCCGTGCCTCGTGTCTGGGAGAAGATCCGTGACTCCGTTCAGGTCGCCGAGCACGACATCCATGGAGCGAAACGCGTGTTGCTCGAGAAGTACCACGAGAGTGCTCAGGAGCACTTCGAGGCGATGGCCACTCACTCCGAGCAGGGGCTCCTTCCCCGCTTGGAGTTCGGAGCCCTCGACCGGGTCATCGGCCATCAGATCCGCGAGAAACTGGGCCTCGACCACGCGCGCGCCATGTTTTCAGGTGCCGCCCCCATCGATCCACGGTTGCTCGAGTGGCTCCGGGGGCTCGGCCTCGACGTGGGCGAGGTCTACGGCCAAACAGAGGTGTGCGGACCCACGAGCATCACGCCGCTCGGCGCCTCACGGATCGGCACCGCAGGAAAGCCGATCCCCGGCCTCGAGGCCAAGCTCGCACCCGACTCCGAGATATTGGTGCGCGGCCCCAACGTGACCGCCGGCTACTACCGGAATGAAGAAGCGACCCGGGAGCTCTTTGACGACGACGGTTGGATGAAGAGCGGAGATCTCGGTTCGATCGATGACGACGGATACTTGCGAATCACCGGTCGCAAGAAGGACCTGATGAAGACCGCTCAGGGGAAATACATCGCGCCGCAGGAGCTTGAACTCCGGTTGCGCTCGGCGCGGTTCATCGGCAACGCGGTCATCGTCGCCGATGGTCGACCGTTCGTGTCGGCCCTCTTGACGCTGAATCCTGAAGCGGTCGGACCGTGGGCCGAGCATCGTGGGAAACCGTGGTCTCTTGAAGCCCTGTCGGTCGACCCCGATCTGCTTGCCGAAGTCCGGACGGAAATCGCTTCGATCAACGCGCAGGTGAGCCCGCCCGAACAAATCAGACGCTGGCGGATTCTTCCCCGCGACCTGACGCTCACGGACGGCGAAATCACACCGACACTCAAAGTCGTGCGGCCGGCGGTGATGGCGCATTTCGCCAATGAGATCGAGGCGATCTACCGGAGAGCGAACGACTCCGCCGACCAGTGACGACCGCCGACCGATGATCGATGACCCTCTTCGTTGACCGATGTCCCTCTTCGTTGAAAGACCTGTTGAAGATGAGCGCAGAACACAGCCGTCTAAGTGCCCTCGACACGATGTACCTCGACGCGGAAACCGACGCTACGCCTATGCACATCGCGTGCCTCTTCACGATGAAGGCCGATCACTTCCTTGACTCGCGCGATCGCGTACGTTCGCGGGCGATCCGCGAGCACATCGACGCGAGTTGGCACGGTGTGACCGCTGCGCATTTGCGCCTGAGCGGAGGCGATCGCGCGGTCGCCCCTTACTGCTGGGAGTACGACAAAGAACTCGATCTGGCGGCCCACGTGCAGATCACCCGCCTGAAGCCGCGAGCCACCGATCGGGATCTCCTCAACCGATGCGCCGACATCCTTCGTTCGCCTTTACCGCGAGACATCCCAATGTGGCGTTTGCATATCCTGAGCGGTCTCTCGCGGGGTCGGCTCGGATTCCTTCTGCAAATCCACCACTCGTTGTCCGACCCACAGGGCGCTGCGGAAATGCTACGTGCACTTATGGACACCGACGAGCGCGAGGCCCACGACATGGAATACTCACGCGGCGGCGAGCGCTGTACGGCGGCCGGAGCCACCTCACCGCTCGAGGGTCGACCCTCCGTGTCAGACACGGTTCGGACACTCGCAGAAAATGTGGTCCACATCGCCGAGGGAGCGGCATACCTGGCTGCGAGCGCAAAGGTTCGCCCGTCAACGTCGCTCAATGCCCCCGTTACAGCGGCACGTCATCTGGACACGGCTACGTTTCCCGTCGCCGAAGCTGCGACTCTCGCGCACCGACTCAGCGTCACCGTCGATGATGTGGTGTTGAGCGCGGTAGCGGGCGCAATCGGATCGATCCTCGGCTTGCGTGGCGACCCTATCGCCACGATGGTTCTCGAAGCGCTGGTTCCGGTATCGATGCGTCGCTGTGCCGAGATAGCCGGTTTCGGCAACCAGGCATCGGTGATGCAGGTGCCGCTCCCCATTGGTATCACCGACCCGTTGGAACGCACCCGGGTCATCCATGATGCAACCACGAAACGACAGGACCATCACAGTGTCGAAGCGGTCTTTTCGGCTGAACGGCTGGCGAACAGCCTCCACGTACCGTTCCAGGCGGGGTTGAACCGTCTGATGTTCGACCATCAGAAACTGGTGAACCTGGTGGTAACCAACATTCCCGGCCCCGATACTCCGATGTGGTTCATGGGCACCCCGGTCGCAACCATGGCGCCGTTTGTTCCGCTCGGTCGAGACCTTCCGCTGGCGGTGGCGTTCGCGACCTACAACAACACGTGCACCATCGGGGTCCAGTCTGATCCCAACGTGTGCGCCGATGCGCACAACTTCGGACGCGCGTTCATCCAGGAAATCCATTCGATGACGGCGCGACTGGCCGACTCCAGCGTTCGCTAGACGCGGCGCCCGTAGACCAGGTTGCCTGGTCTACGCACGAACCCACGTACGGACCAACCCACACGGGCACTCTCGGACACGCGCCTCCAGCGCCATCCGCGCCATACGCGAATGATCGCCAAGGATTCTTGGCGATCACGCGTTCTCGTTTGTTGGGTTCATCGTTTGTCACGTGGACAATCAGTTCGACCCGAGTTCAGCTCGACCCGAGATCACATCAGTCGGGCATCACCTTGTCGCGCACGTCACCCAGGGTCGTGGTGACGGCGTGCGCCACACTGCCGGCGACGTTCTTCAGATCGTCCCGCACTGCGGGATCATTGACGGCTGAACGCAGAGCGTCGAAGGCTCCTTCGATCGTGTCGCGGAGGTTGTGAACGGCGTCGTTTATCAACGTGCGATCCTCACCCGCGGCCTGCTCGGCGTGATACTTCAGTTTGAGGCCCAGGCTTCCGAGCAGTTCGCCGACCTGGTCCCATTCGGTTTTCGTGGTTTCATTCATGGGTTCATCGTGACCGTCAAAACAGCCAGCCGACAGAGGCCGACCGACTACGGGCACGGGACCTTTGCCACCGATCCGATGGCCCGCCGCTCAGACTGGCGTCGGATCCTCACCGCGCGTCATCCGACACTCGAAGGCACCCGCGTACGACCAGACCAGTTCGTCGCCATCGAGCCGACGCGTCACCTCCACTCCGGGCAAGCCGACCGGGCGCAGCACATGGACCCCGTCTTCGAATGTGGCCACAACCTGAATGCGTTGCTCGAGGTTCGCCGCCGCGACATCGTCGACCCCGTGCTCCACGGTCCCGTCGCAGACCATGTCATGGATGATGGGACTCGATGTCACGATCAGTCGCAAGCCGGCTTGCTCAATTCGCTCGACGTGGTTCAGCATCGGATGTCCGGCGGCCGCGGCCGCCCCCGCGACGGTCACGCTCGCCGCTCTCCAGTAGCCACGGAGATCGGGCACCCCGGGAGCCAGCGGCTCAGTGCACAGCGAAAGAACCGGTGGCGGTAGCTCCCGCCCGATTCCGCCCTTAGGAGTTTTGGCGACGGGTATTTCACTCGCAAGCATGTGGGCAACCTATGTTATGGCAGTTTTAATGTCAATTGTTCCGTCGGCACGAACGGCGTCGGAACGGGCGTTCGTTTGGTCATCGTTGTGTCGGGAAAGTAGTTTGCGCGGATGACAAGTTCGCATGACGACGCCATCGACGCCGCTTCCACCGCCACAGTGGCCGAGGCCGTGGCCTGGTTCGAGGAAAACTGGTCGCCCGATCTTCGACTCGGCGATTGGTGGGACCGTCTCGGCAATTCGGGTTGGGGTTTTCCCGGGTGGCCGGCGCAGTGGTTCGGAAAAGGCCTGAAGACCGGTGTCGCCCGTGCCGTTATCGGCGAACGACTTCGCCGGGGTGTCTTCGGTCCGCCGACCGGTATCGCAACGTTCCTCGCGGCCCCGACGATCCTGGCCCACGGAACCGACGAACAAAAGCAGCGCTACATGCCCGGCATCGCGACTGGTCGAGACGTGTGGTGCCAGTTGTTCTCCGAACCCGGCGCCGGGTCCGACATGGCGTCGTTGCAGACGAAAGCAGTTCGAGACGGCGACGAATGGATCATTACCGGCCAGAAGGTCTGGACCTCGGGCGCCCAGTACTCCCGCTACGGAATTCTCATTGCGCGGACCGATCCAGACGTACCGAAGCACAAAGGCATCACCTACTTCCTGATCGATATGCAGCAGCCGGGAGTGGAGGTGCGCCCGCTCCGGGAAATGACCGGTGACGCCGCCTTCAACGAGGTGTTCTTCACCGAGGCACGGGTGTCTGACAGCGATCGGCTAGATGGTCTGGGTGAAGGTTGGCGGGTCGCCATGACGACGCTCAGCAACGAGCGCGATCCGAGCAACCCAGGTCTCGGCGGTGGCGGCGGATCCCTCATCGGCAGCCCCGATCTCGACCTTACGGTCACCGAATACCTGAAGGTGCAGGCCGCGACGATCGACGGGTTTTCGTTCTCGATCGGTGGCGGGGTCGGACCGGTCCTCGATGCGCTCCTGACCGACTTCGACCGCACCGGCGATCCGATGACCCGGCAGCGGTTCGCCGCAATCAAGTCCATGCGCGAAACATCGAAATGGTCGGCCGAACGGGCCAAGGCCGCAGCGCGGGCCGGTGCCCAGCCGGGTCCGGAGACTTCAACCCTGAAGCTGGCCGGCACGCGTACGAGCCGGGCCATTCGCGATCTGGGCTTCGCCGCGATGGGCCCTCACGGAATGCTGCTCGGGGAAGACGCACCGGCCGAGGGACTGTTTCATAAGTACGCATTGTTTGTTCAGGCGAGCTCCATCGCCGGCGGTTCCGACGAGGTGCAACACAACATCATCGGCGAGCGCGCACTCGGTCTACCCAAGGAGCCCGACGATTCGCGTGACAAGCCGTTCCGCGAACTTCGCGTGGGCACGCAAAAGCAGTAACCGAGCCCGGGAGACTGACCTCGTCGGATCGCGACGAGGTCAGCGCTTCATCAGTTCGCGCATCTCGTCGCCACTGATTTCGCCGGAAAGCCAGCGGATGACCGGTGTCGCAAGCTTGCGCCTCGGCCATGCGTCGTTGTCCATCAGGTGGCATGCGCTGACCACGGTGCCATCCTCGTGGAACTCATAGGTGCGGTAGCCGGGCGGAAGCAACGTGTACTCGAGCCAGTCGAGGTTGACCGTGAACGCCGGGCAGGTGAAGACCGGACGCCCTTCGACGTCGGCGACGGAATCGGTGTGCGTATGGCCGGCACCGAAGCCCTGAATCTGGGGGTGGCGCCGAACGAGCGCCACGGCTTCCTCGTCGTGGGCAGCGGAGTTGAAGCTGCCCAGTTCCCGTGCGGGATGATGCGACCATACGAACACGTGCTCAGCGTCGGTAGCCTCGATCGTCTCTGTCATCCACGCCATCTCCTGCGGTCCGAACTGCGGTCGCGCTTCGATCCGGTCGTGCTTGTCGTGGAGGCGTCCGTCGTCGCCGAGTTCGCGACCGGCGTAGTTAGTGTCGGCGAAGAGAAACAGCCAGTTGTCGACTCTCATCGTGCGCGACATGGAAAGCGATCGGCGCGGTAGGTGTGCCTCGAAGGGAACGACGAAGTCGTGGTTTCCCGCCAGTATGTTGGCCGGGACCGGGATGCGCCCGAGTTGCTCGACCGCTCTCCGATATTCGTCGGGTCGTCCGCGGTCGGCAATGTCACCCGTCACCACAACCAGGTCGGGATGTTCCCCACCGAAGGCGTGCGAGAAGATTGCGTCCCAAGCGGCATCCGTGTCGTAGCCCAGCCCGCCATGGCTGCGATGGCCGGGAACCGAAAAGTGGGTGTCGGAAAACTGTGTGACGCGGAACATGCTTCCAAACCTATTGCCCCAGCCGGGCCCGCAGCCACCCGAAGGCCGATTCCGAAGTGAATTCGGGACCCGGCGGGTCGGTCGGCAATACTTCAGATCGTGCACCGTCAGTTCAGCCAAGCCGAAGCAACGCCTTGCTGAACGCTACCTTCATCGCCGCGTCGACGGGCCTAAGCGGTGAGGCCACGACCTGGATCGCGGTCGTTTTTGCGATCGCCGCGTTTGCGCAGGCCCTGAGCGGCTTCGGATTTTCGCTCCTTTGCATTCCGCTGCTCACATTAGTAAGCACGCGTACCGATGCGGTCGTGTCCTCCACGATGGTCGGGATGGTCACCCAGATATGGATGGCATACAAGCTCAGGGCCGAGGTCAGCCGCGAGGTCGTGAAATGGGCGCTACCCGCCTCGTTCGTGGGGATGCCGGTCGGTATTCTCATCGGACACGTCGTGAGCGACCGGGCATTACGGGTCGCCGTCGGTGTTGCGGTGCTTTTCGCGGTCATTGCCATACAACGGGGATTTGCCGTCCGGGGCCGACCGTCAAGAGTCGACAGTGTGGCCGGATTTGTCAGCGGTGTGCTCTCGACGACCACCGGCACGAACGGCCCTCCGCTCGTTGTCGCCCTGGCCGGGCGATCCCTCCAACCGGGCATCACTCGAGCGACACTGACCGCCCTGTTCTGTGGAGCGAACATCGTGACGATTGCGCTGTTTGCCGCCGACGGGTCGATCAGTTCACACGCTCCGGTGATCGCGATGATCGGGCTGGTTCCGGCGCTCGGCGTTCGGGCCGCCTCGGAAGGTCTCTTCCGAAAGCTCAACCCGGCCCGCTACCGCACCCTCGTGCTCACGCTGCTGACCGTCGCCGGCACGGTGGCAATCATCAACGCCTTTCGGACGTGAGCCAGCACCGACGATCCTGGGTGTGACGACGGGCACATCGCCGTCCGTCGCGCGCCTATGGTTGTCCGCATGTATCCGGGAACCTACGCCCAAACGAAACCCGACGCCCCGGCTGTGATCATGGCCGGAACCGGTGAGATCCAGACCTGGGCCGAACTCGACGCCCGCTCCAACCAACTGGCGCACCTTCTGCGGTCGGTGGGCCTTTCACGGGGCGACCACGTCGCGCTGTTCATGGAGAACCAGGTCCACTACATGGAGGTCGTCTGGGCCGCCATGAGATCCGGCCTCTACATCACCGCGATCAACAGCTATCTGACCCCCGGCGAAGTGGCCTACATCGTCGATGACTGCGAGGCGGGTGCGTTCATCACAAGCCTGGCGAAGGCCGACGTGGCAACCCAGGTCGAGTTCCCGGAACGGGTCACAACCCGTCTGATGGTCGGCGGGAGCCTGGACGGTTTCGACGATTACGAAGAAGCCATCAGCAGGTTCCCAACGACCAAGATTCCTGATGAGTCCATGGGCACCCTGATGCTCTACTCATCGGGCACAACGGGTCGACCGAAGGGCGTCAAACGAGCCCTTCCGAAGACCGTGCCCGGCGAACCCGACCCGGCCCTGGCGCGGTTCGGTGTGCAGTACAACTTCCGAGACGACATGGTCTACCTGTCTCCAGCCCCGATGTACCACGCAGCGCCGCTCGCGTATTCGCTGTGGTCGCAGCAGTTCGGCGGCACCGTGGTCATCATGGAACGCTTCGACCCGCTCGCCGCGCTCGGTCTCATCGAACAGTACCGGGTCACGCATTCCCAGTGGGTTCCGACCATGTTTGTGCGGATGCTGAAGCTCACCGATGAGGAACGCCACCGCCACGACCTGTCATCGCTGGAAGTCGCAATCCACGCTGCCGCCCCGTGTCCGGTCCCGGTGAAGCAACAGATGATCGAGTGGTGGGGTCCGAAGCTCTTCGAGTACTACGCAGGCACCGAGGGAAACGGGTCAACGTTCATCACGAGCCAGGATTGGCTCCGCAAACCGGGAACGGTCGGGCGCGCTGCGTCGGGCACCCTACACATTCTCGACGAGGAGGGGAACGAGGTCGGACCCGGGGTCGAGGGCACGGTGTGGTTCAAGGGCGGGGGCGAGTTCGAGTACCACAATGCCCCGGAGAAGAATGCGGAATCGCACCGCCCGGGCGGGCTTTCCACGTTGGGCGACGTCGGTTACGTCGACGATGAGGGTTACCTCTTCCTCACCGACCGCAAGGCGTACATGATCATCGCCGGCGGCGTGAACATCTATCCGAGGGAAATCGAAGACGTGCTCGTCGCCCACCCCGCCGTCGCCGACGTTGCCGTCTTCGGCATTCCCAACGACGATCTCGGCGAAGAGGTCAAAGCGGTCGTGCAGCCCGTCGACATGGGAGCGGCCGGGCCGGAACTCGCTCGAGAACTCCTGGCCTACTGCGGAGAGCACCTGGCCCGCTTCAAAGTGCCGAGGTCGCTTGATTTCGAAGCGGAGTTACCGCGCCTGCCGACGGGAAAGCTCTACAAGCGTCTGCTGCGCGACCGCTACATGGGCAAGACCGACTCGACGATCGTTTGAGCCTTTGAGCACATGTGCGACCCGTCGCTGACAAGCACTTCGGCGAGTTGTATTGGATCGACCCGCTCCCTCTGGTAAACAGTTGCGGGCACCGTGCCCTGATTCAAGAGGAGTCACCATGGCAAATGTCGCGAAGTACCTGGACAAGGCATACGAGAACATGGAGTTCTCGGAGCTTGTCAATGCACCCGTTGAGGCCCTTGCGGGCGTTTCGGCGGCCGATGGCGAGGCTCTCGCCAAGACCCTGAACATCAAGACGATCGGCGACCTGGCCACAAACAAGTACGTCCTGTGGGCCCAGGCGATCGCCACCCTCAGCAAGTAGTCCGTTTGCAGTAGTAACGGTTGCAGTAGTACGGTTGCAGTAGTACCGGCCCGTGTTCGCTTGTGCGACACGGGCCGAGTTGTACACCCGGTTGTCCCGTTGTACACCCCAAGGTCAGGGGTAGGCCGACACCTTCGCCTCAAGCCACTCGATCACCGTGTGATCGGGTCGGGTGGAGGTCAGTCGGCCGAGTTGGCGGATACCTGTCGGGCTCGTCACGTTGACCTCGCTCAGGTACTCGCCGATGACATCGAGTCCCACGAGCCACAGGCCGTCGGCCCGCAACGACGGACCAATCGTTTCCACAATCCTTCGATCAGCGTCGTTGAGCTCAAAGTGGGTCACCGAGCCACCCACTCCGATGTTGGCCCGAAAGTCGCCACTTTGTGGCGTTCGAAGTATCGAACCGAGCACTTCGCCATCGAGCAGCAGAATTCGACGGTCGCCCTCATAAACCTCGGGAAGGAAGCGCTGGGCCATGACCTGGCGGCGACCCCGCTTGGTCAGCGTGTCAACGATGGCGAAGCGGTTGGGATCCCCCGGCATCAGAGCCTGAATGCCGCGTCCTCCGTGGCCATCGATCGGCTTGAGGACCGCACCCGCGTGTTCGTCGGCGAACGCCAGCAGTCGGGGTCGGTCGGCCGTCACAATCGTCGGGGGCATCAGTTCGGGGAAGCGGCAGCCGTAGAGCTTCTCGTTTGCGTCGCGCAGTCCGCGAGGGTCGTTCATAACAAACGTCCTACCCCGGAGCGGTTCGAGCAGGAGCGTGAGCATCACGTACTCCTCGTCGACGGGTGGATCCGTTCGAACGATCACCGCATCGACGTCGGCGAGCGCGAGCTCTCGCGGATCGCCCAGCCTGATCGGCGGGTCGACTTCATCGGTCATCGTGGCCGGCCTGACCTTGGCGTAGACCTGACCGCCGATCACGGACACATCGGACTCGAGACAGTGAAAAACCCGATGTCCACGCTCTTGCGAGGCAAGCATCAAGGCAAACGAGGTGTCGCCCACCCACTTGACGGAACCAACGGGGTCCATGATCACAACGAAATCCATACGCGTGCTTACCACCTTACGAGGGCCCAGCGAGGGAAATCCCAAACAAATCAGTTGGTCGACCTTTTGACATGCTCTATGCCAAATCCTTAGGGTTGTTTCAAGACAACCCAGGGAGAATCATGGCAAGCAGCACAAACTCCGTTCGCTACGGACAGGTCAACCGCGACTACGGGATGAAGCTGGCCACTACTGCGCCAGCCGATGACGGACCCGTGTGGATGGTGAACCTGATGAAGTACCGGGAAACGGCCGATTACGGCGACGACCGTGAGGTCACGATAAGTGGACGAGAGGCCGACGACGAGTACGCCCCGACCGGTCCACTGAAGGCGATAGGTGCGCAAATCGTCTTCGTAGCCGATGTCGAGACTCAGCTCTTCGGTGCGGACCCCAAATGGGACCGGATCGCGGTGGTCAAATACCCGACGCGACGCTCGTTCATCGAGATGCAGTCGCGACCCGATTTCAAAGAAAAGCATGTTCACAAAGACGCCGGCATGGCTCAGACCATCGTGATGGGCACGCTGCCGATGGCATCGCCCCCACTTCCTCCTGACGCACCGGCTTGGGACGCCGTTCCGCACCCACCGACCGACGAAGACGGTTCGATCGTCGTGATGCACGTCCTTCGCTTCAACGAAGGAGCGGCGACGACAACCATGCGTTCCTACCAGGAGGCGGCTGCGATCACCGCGGTTCCTCACGGCGTTCGGATCGACGGTTGGTTCGAGGTCGAAGGCACGATCGTGGGCGACGGGCGGGAATGGGACGAGGTCAGGTTCAACGCGTTCCCGAGCCGGGCGGCGTTCATGGACGTCCTGTCGGATCCGGCGCGGTTGGTCGCCCAAAAGGACTTCCGAGGGCCCGCGGTGGCCGACACCTATGCACTGCTGCTCCGACCGACGATCAACCGACTCGCCGAATCGACCGCTGCCACCCCGAAAGGCAACTAGTCATGGAAAACGAACTCGTTCTGGATTCGCTTCGCCGGCGGATGAAGGCCATGCACTCGCTGTACTACGACGCGGTGTCAACCATGGATCTTGACCAGGTGAACCACTTCGAACGCGATGGTGTCGTACCTATTGCGTTCTGTCTGTTTCATCTGACGAACATGATCGACGCGTCCTTCATGCTGATGACCGGAGCCCTGCCCCTGTGGACCGACGAGGTCGCGGCCCAGGTCCAGATGAGCATCAACGATCACGGTAAACACAAGACGGTCGATGAGATGGTCAATCAACGGATCGGCGACTACGAGGCGTTCAAGGCCTATCAACGGGCGGTTTTCGATCGAACCGAAGCATGGCTTGACAATCTCGACCCGTCTGAACTTTCGCGGGTCGTAATCGCACGTCCGTTTCCACCACAGATCGCGTCGACGTTCAGCGCCCGCGTTGCCGGGCCCGATGGCTTGACGCTGCTCGATGCGGCGGAGTGCTGGATGTATCAGCACGGCCTGCGTCATATGGGGGAGATCGAGCTGGCCAGAGGTTTGGTCGGCCTCGGCGGCATGACGTCGTAACCGCATAACTCGTAACCCGGTAGACGTTCCGGTGCGCGGTCCGGCCAAACATCTTGAATGGTTGGCCGTCCCGCTGGTACGAGGTGTACCAATAACAACGAATGCATGCCCAGAGCCGAATAGCGGATCTGTTTCGCCAGCATGTATTCGCTTCGGACGGTCCACGCAGAGCGGCCACCAAAGCCGTGCCCTGCGTGGACTACTCCCGACGGGTTGCTGAAATCATCCGGTACCACGGTACCACCGAGGTACCACGAGAAGACGAAAACGTGAACTTCCCCGCGGGACTCTGATGGGACCTGCGTACTCCACGATAACGGTGTCAACCACACCAGTACCGAGGAGTCGTCATGATCAAGACCACCGCAAAGCGTCGTATTGCTGCCATCGTTCTCGCGGTTTCGGCCACCATCGCCGGGGCGAGCATTGTAGCCGGCGCCAGCCCGGTCCAGCCATCAGCCAACGGCGTATTCATGGACTGAGAGCCTTCGGCTCTCGGCCGTTGCCTCCCTCAGGAGTCGCTCCTCAGGACGTGCACACGGCTTCCAAGTTGCTCACGCGCAAGGAAGTTTCCGTTAGCCATGGCCGGAGGGTGTCCGATGCGGACGCCCTGACCAGGTCCAGCAGCGCGAACGCGCGTGCCTGAAGATACGTTCGAGACTCCTCGATCCAGTCCTCGTAGAGATCCATCGGAAGCAGCGCGCCGCGGTACACGTCGAGCGCCGCGCACGCAGCAGTGAATGCCTCGGGCGAGTGCGAAGCAGACGAGACCATCGCTTTTCGGGCGCGCTGGTCGAACTCATTGACGTCGAGAAACACGTTCATGCCGAAGGCGATCGACTGATCCGACCGGACCACCGTTCCTTCCCCAACTTCTTTTCTCAGGCGGCTGAGGACATTCTTCAGACGACGGCGTCCGGTGTCGACATCGACATCGGGCCACAGCTGATCGATCGCGATCTCCACCGGTACACATCCGCCGCGTACCGACAGCAGCTTCAGCAGTGTGGCCACGTGACCGGGCGAGGGCGTGATCACGTCGTCGTAGCGTCGGATGACAAACCCGCCCAGAACCTCCACAGACACCGGCGCAATCGGATGTGACGCTCTCGAGCGGGAACGCGGCACAGGGTTCTGCGGTGACGGGCCGTGAATCACACTCTCGGATTCGGGTTTGCGAGCCCATAGTTCCGGGGCCAGAAGCCGCGGCCATTTCGTGTCGCCCACGACGTCGGCTTCAAGTTCCACCATGTTGAGCAGGTCGGGTTCAACACTGCCGTTGCAGCGATGCGCCGCGAAGGCGACATGGAGCAGAACCCGCCAGCGCAACGACGGCGGAATGATTCCATCGGCCAGAGCCGATTCGACCTTCGCCTGAACCGACGGAAAGTCGTCAGTTGCGGCGGAAACGGCGATCCCCGCCATGGTGATCATCCGAGGAGTGTTCTGCGGGTGCCGAACGGATTGATCGAACAACGTTCGTGCGGCGTCGACCAGGCCAACCCGGGCATGCGCTTCAGCCGATTCGGCGAGAAATGCCGCTCCCGTGCGGTCGTCGCGAAACCCTTCCAGCAGGCGACCGGCCCGCTCAAAGTGGGTAACGACCGACGCCGGATCTCGACGCCAAGACGAAGCGACCATCCGCGACCATTGCACGTAGCCGCGTGGCCACTCGAGAGATCCGCCCGCGGCGAGGCCTTCGAGCTCAGCGTCGTAGCGTTCAAAGGTGCCGAGGTCGCCGGACAACGCAGCGACCCGACCCAACAACGCAACGACCAGGAGCCGGTTCGTCGCCTGCCCGCCCGCCAGGTCCATGGATCGTTCGAGGACGCGGCGCACGTCGAGAAAACGGCCCAGCTCGCTGAGCGTCATTGACGCTAGGAGGCGAAGGGTACGTGCTGCGAAATGGGTTTCCCCGAGGCTCTCCCATTGCCGGGCCGCAAGGAGAAGAGCGGTTTCGGATTCGCAGATCTGCGACAGGTTCTCGCTCATGGCGAGGCACATGCCCTTGGCGGTTTGGAGCATTGCGCGGGTCGCGAACTCCTTGGTTGGCACGGTGAGCAACAGCTTTTCGATCCGCTCCAGCAGTTCCGGCGTCGGGTTGTCTGAGGCGACATGGAAGCTGTATTCGGCTTCGGCTTCCCAGGCGAACTCCTGACCGAGGTCCTGGCTCAGCAGCTCCTCGAGAATCGCGATTGCCTCACCAGGATTGCCCATGCGCCGCACGATCCGGGCCTGTTGAAGCCGAAGCTCCGGCCACTGATCGATGACGTCTTCGAGCATCGACAGGACCCCGATGAAATCGATGGGGTTGACCGTTTCGAGATCCCGACGTTTCAGGTCTTTGACAACCAGGGCGGCCTCGTCGTGTTGGCCGATGCTGAGGAGCAGCCGGGTGGCCTGCATTGCGGCGTCGCAGGCCAACAGTGACGGGATGATCCGCTTCACGGTGGTCGAATCAGACGGGTGCTGCGACCTGAAGTACTCGCCCACGACGGGGAAGAATTCGAGGCGACCTTCGGAGTTGGATACCAGCGGGAGCCCGAGGTTGCGAACGCGGGCGAGGAACTCCGAACCGCCGGCGTCGACGGCACTCGCTTCAGGGAATGTCCGGACGTGCGCGAGCGTGGACAGGGTAATCACTTCATCGCGTGAGAGCGGGCGCACGATCGGGCGCAGGACGCGTCCGACCGCCTCATTTTTGTCGGTGCGCTCTACGGCTTTGCCGAGAACTTCGCTCGCGAGCAGCTTCGCGCCCTGCAGCGACTCCAGATGGGTGTTGACGAGCAGCGGCCAACCGCCGGTGGCGGGTAGGAGAATGTGCGACAGCTTTTGCCCGAGTTCTGCACCAAAACACGACTCCGCCAACTGCGCGATCTCGTCAATGTCGTAGACCAATGCGCTGTAATCGAGGAAAAGTACGTCGGGATGGTCGGCGATATCTTCTAAAGGCTCGAGCGTTCGACTCGAAAGCACGAGCGGAATATGTTCCGAAATCGCTGCGCCGAGTGAGGGTGGAATCCCGAAGGCCGAATCCACAATAAGTTCAATTTCGTGGTGCAACCACGAGACGTCTGGACGGGCGACGTAGCCTGCCTGTTCGCGGAGCACTCCAAGTAACGAACTCTTACCGAATCCTCGCGGCGCGACGATGACAACCGGCCCGCTGTGCTCCTGAATTCGAGCGACGAGCTTTGTGCGTGGCAAGCGCAGTGGCATATCGGAACTTGCTCCTTTCACATCTTCTGGCCTGACCGTCGGACTATCTCGAATGCTGTAACCCAGTCGTTTCCGGTTGGGTCTGATGTAGCAGTTCCGCCACGGTACCAGAACAGGGGAAATTCACTTCGATGCGTAAAGTTTTCGGAGCACCGAGCGCTGATGCTCCGCGCAGAGGTCGGTTACAACGTCCGTACGCAGGCGTTTCGTTCGATAAGGTTCGGCGATGGCCGAAACTCCAGCGACCCCTGAGCCCTCCGTTTCCGGAGCCACTTCCCACTCCCCAACCACCGGCCGTCCCGACCTCACGGAGCTGGTCGACTACGTCACCGAGTTCGGCAGCGCGGCCGGGGATCCGGCAGATCACATCGTGGAAGTGGTGTGCCGGAAATGCTCCGGAACCACGTTCTGGATGGAATGCAGCGAAGAAGACGGGGTCGCCCGACGCACATGCACCTCATGCCACCACATGGCGTATATCGGTGACAGCGAGGAACTTTGGGCGGAGGCCGATTCCGGCGACGCGATGTGCCCATGCGGAAAGAAGATCTTCCGGCTGGCGGTCGGTTACTGCCTTGATCCGAACGGTGAAGTCACGTGGATGATCGTGGGAGCACGCTGCGAATCGTGTGGCAACGTCGGCGTCTATGCCGACTGGTCGATCGACTACGAGCCGTCAACGGGTTTGCTGGCGCAGAACTGAGGGCGGCGCTTTAAGGTAAACCGCCGTTGCTGGGGCTTTCGTCAGTCGGCGCGCAACCGATCGAGGACGGTCATCCGGCTTACCAGTTCGTCACGTTCGATGTAGCAGCTCTGGAGGTGACGTGCCCCTCCGCTCGAAAAGCCGGTCCGGCCGTGCAATACACGGTGATTGTCGACGATGTACATGTCGCCGGCACCCATTGGGATGCACACCCGGTAGCGGTCGCTCTCGCGCTTCGCACCGAAAGTCAGGTACGCGTCGTAGAAGGCCTCCATGAGGCCCGGGGGAAGCCGGAACGGAAGCGCAGAATGGTTCGAGTAGCGAACGGCTTTGAGCGAACCATCGGCCCGTAGGGTGAGGACCGGGTCGCTTGCGTGGTGCTCGGCGGTGTCGTCGGCAAAGTGGAAATCAAGGATGGTGCTCGTCAGTAGTTGGAATTGCTCAGGGAATTCGACCCGCATGTCTTCGGCGATCTTGAAACCGTCGACGAGGGTCGACTCACCGCCGCTCGCGTCAGCCCGCAGGAAGTGCTGGAGCTGGATGGTCGGCGCAGGATCCCGATACCCCTCGTCGGTGTGGGTCACCAGGGGCAGGTTGGTATACGCGAGCGAGTTGGGATCGTCCATGGAAACCACGTCGAAAAGCGTTCCCCAACTGGTCGAACGAACTTCACCGAGCAGAGCCCCGACCTCCAGGACGGTGCCCGGTTCGCAGGGCACCCCGTGGAGAAGCCCCACGCCGTATGCCAGATAATTCTTGAGGAAATCGCGACGAATTCTTGAATCGGCGACGAGCGCCGGATAGTCGGCCGTTGGCAGCGAACCCAGGTCGCTGGAATCCCACAACGTGAGCGCAGGACGCCGATAGGTCGCGCCGTTCGAGTAGTCGTTGTCACGTAGCCACTGCGCCGAGAAGGTGCTGACGTGACCGTCGTGGGCCCACGTCAGTTCGACTTCGCCGGCGGGCGTGACATGCGCGGCGGCCGGCCGCACATCGCGGGGAATCGACGATGTCTCCACTGTGCGGTGCCACGTGGTCGCGTGGAGCAACTCCGGAGAATTGTCGCGGAGCCAGAAGTACAGATACTCACTTGACGCTCCATCGACCCAGTCAATATGAAGGAACTTGTCAGACAAATTCACACGGTTGATGCCAACCGATGTGGATGCTCCGGTGGTCGCCGTATTCACGTTATTCATATTCATCTCGGTTACTCAGCTCGCGTAGTCGGGTGATTCCGCGTCGAGGATTCGACACAATTCGTCAAAGTGGAGCTTGGCGACGTCGGGATATTCAAGCCATTGCTTACATGCGAGTGCCGCGGTCTCGTCGGGAACCAGCGACAACGGCCGCCCGGTCGAGAGTGCGAGCACCTGAAGTTGGGCGGCCTTCTCGAGGTAGTAGAGCTCGTCGAACGCCTCGGCGATGCTCGAACCGACAACCATCACGCCGTGGTTCCCGAGGAACAGCACACTCTTGTTCTCGCCCAATAGTGACGCGACCCGCTCACCTTCGGTGTCGTCGAGCGCCATCCCGGCGTAGTGACGGTCATAGGCGATGCGGTCGTAAAACCGGCACACGTTCTGGTCGAGCATCAGAAACTCGAAATCAGCCAGGCACGCGAGAGCTGTCGCGTAGGGCATGTGCGTGTGCAGAACGCAACGGGCCCTCGGTACGTGACGGTGCAGGTGCGAGTGGAGGTACCACGCCGTCGGATCGGCGTTGGGGTGCTGCTCGCGTGTTGATGCCACGTCGATGTGAAGCAACTCACTTGCCCGCATCTGCGAGAAGTGTCGACCCTTGGGGTTCAGGAGGAACGTGGAGCCGTCGTCGGCGACCGCGGCACTGAAGTGGTTCGCTGTCGCCTCGTGAAAATTGAGCCGAGCGGCCCATCGAAACGCCGCGGCCAGTTCGCGTCGGGTGATCGCTTCAAGCGCAGCCGGGGAGCCGTTCAGATGGTCGAGGTTGTTCGTGTTCACTGCAGTTCCTCCGGGAAACCTGGGGCTCGAAGATCGGTGCCGAGCGCGTCTTCCAATAACTTCACGACCTGAGATGACCAGGCGTTTCCGCCGTATTGCGACCGCGCCCGGATGAAGGTCTGCTCGGTCAGGCCCGCCAAATCGAGCGGAACGCCGAATTCGCGGCCGAACATCGTGGCGAAGCCCAGGTCCTTGCAGGCGAGATCCATCGTGAAGTTGATGTTGTAGCTGCCGTTCAGGATCACCTGACCTTCGGTCTCGTGAACGAAGCTGTTGCCGGAACTCTCCTTGATCGCCTCGAACGACTTGGCCAGGTCGAGTCCGCCCCGCTTGGCCAACATGAGCGCCTCGCCCACCGCCACAAGGTTGATGAATGCCAACATGTTGGTGATCACTTTGATGATCGCCGCGCTGCCCAACTCCCCCATGTAGAGCACCGGGCTGCCAACTGCCGCCAGAAGGTCTTTGTACTCTTCGTAGAGAGCCGGGTCGCCACCGACCAGCACCGTGATCTCGCCTGCGGCGGCCTTGTGGACACCCCCGGTTACGGGCGCTTCGAGGACGGAAACGCCTCGCTGGGCCGCCACCGCGCCGAGGCGGAGCGTCTCGTTGCGATCGTTTGTGGACATATCGATCCACGTGCCACCCTTGCTCCCGTTCTCCGCGAATCCTTCGAACACGCCACCCGGTCCGCTCACCACGGCGTTTACCACTGCGGGGGATGGCAGGCAGGTGAACACCACTTCGGATGCCTTGGCGACGGCGGCCGCCGAGTCGGCCCACACCGCTCCGCTGGCTACCAACCCTTCAGCCAGCGATCGATTGAGGTCGTTAACGGTCACTTGGTGGCCGGCCCGAATCAGGCTGGCGGCCAGGTGACGGCCAAGGTTGCCCAGGCCAATGAATCCAACTGTTGTCATCCGGACATTTTGCCTGGAATCCAACGGGCCTTACAGTGGTCTATTTTGACCGCTTGGCATAACCTGACGTTATGGTGAGAAATGCGTGAACTCCTTCGCCGGGTCGGCCGGGTACAGCGGCTGGCGGTGTTCGAGTCAGCGGCTCGGCTGGGAAGTTTCAGCGCCGCAGCCCACGAACTCGGTATGACCCAACCTGCCGTAACCAGGCAAATCCGATCGCTCGAGACGGCGATCCATGTCGCCTTGTTTCGCCGGACGTCGAACCGAAGCGAGCTGACGCCGGCCGGACGACTGCTGCACCTGCACGTCTCCCAGGGGTTCGCGTCGATCGAGGGCGCGCTCGATGAGTTGGGTCCCCGCTCTGAGGTGTTCGTCCTGGCGTGCAATCCGGGCATTGCCCAGCAGTGGCTCGTGCCGCGGCTGGAGCGGCTGCAAGCGACATTGGGTGGGAGCGAGCTTCGGCTGTGGTTGTTCGACCGGGAAGCGGAGTTGGAGGGTGGGGTGTACGACGCGGCGATCCGCGTCGGCAACGGCGAGTTTGCGTCGGTCAACGCCGAGTTCCTCTTCGCCGAGTGCGTGTTTCCGGTGGCCTCGCCGGCGGTGGCAAAGCAACTCGGCCTGAAGGCGTCGACCAAGCCCGCCGATCTCGTCGAAGTTGACGCTCCGCTGCTCCACATGGACGACGGTGATCGCCCGTGGATGTCATGGAATCAGTGGTTCGCAAACTTCGGCGTGAAGCTTCCCCGCAAGCACGGCCGGGTGCTGTTCAACAACTATCCGGTTGTCCTACAACAGGCTCTCGCCGGGCGAGGAGTGGCGCTCGGTTGGCGCAACCTTGTCGATGAACTCCTTGATAGCGGGCTTCTCCGACGCGTCGGACCCGAAGTCACCTCGGACCGGGGTTACTACATCACCTGGCCCAGTGGTCCTCCCACGAAGAATGTACGCGCGCTTACCAGCTGGCTGCTGACCCAACCGTCGTCGTGACGGCTTCGAGGTGACGACGAGATCGCCAGGCAACTCGACTAGACCGCCACGAACCCCGGGTGCCAAACTTCCGCCATGCCTATTCAACGATCCGACGCTGCCCTATCCGACGACGCACCAGCGGGTGGAGAGGTCGTACGCACGCTGACTCTGGACCGGCCGGAAGCCCTGAACGCCCTCACCCCGCAACTTCTCGGCGAGTTGGCCGACGAACTGCAGACAGCAGCCGCGGATCCGGCCGTCCGGGTCGTCGTGCTGACGGGTACCGGTCGAGCCTTCTCAGCGGGTGTCGATCTCAAGGCGCTCGCGGCCACGCCCGTCAGCGGAGGGAACGTTTCGCTCGACCTCAACACCCCGGCGCGACGGTGCACGGAACTTCTGTCGACCATGCCGAAAGTGACGATCGCGAAAGTCAACGGCTTCTGCTTCACCGGCGCCTTGGAACTCGCAGTTGCCTGTGACCTCATGGTCACCGCCGAAGAAGCGAAGCTGGGTGACACCCATACGAAATGGGGCCTCAGGCCGACGTGGGGAATGAGCGCCCGGCTCGTGCGCGCGGTTGGGGTCACGCGTGCCCGGGAACTCTCGTTCACGGCACGGACGATCAGTGGCCGTGATGCGTACGACTACGGCCTGGCGAGCCACTGTGTTCCACTCGCTGAACTCGACGCCACGGTACTTGAACTGGCACGCACGATCGCCGGCAACAGCGCCGACGCAACGGCCGCCTACAAGGATCTCTACCGGAACTCGCAGGATCTCGGCCTCAGCGAGGCGCTGAACTTCGAATACACGAAGAACTACCCGCTGTCGGGCGCCGGCGACCGACTCAACACGTTTTCCAAGTAACGGCACCAACGGCCGCCAGCGGCTGCTAACTCTGCTGACTGGCTCGGGTCCTGCGTGTGCGGACCCGAGCCGTTTGCTTGTCGTGCAGTGTCAGGCCGGAGCGAAGCGGTAGACCGCCGGGCCCTCTTCGGTTTTGTCGAATACTACGCGTACTGACATTCCGATCTTCACCTGATCAACCGGGCAGCCCACGATGTTGGTGAGGACCCGCGGCCCTTCTTCGAGTTCGACGTATGCGATCACGTAGGGGCTCACCTCAGCCCATACTCCCCCGCCCTTGCGGGTGATTGAGAAGGAATAGATCGTTCCCTTGCCGCTCGATGTGATCCAGGAGACGGACGTTCCCGAACAGGCCGGACAGAACGCCCGCGGGAACCAGATGATCGCATCACAGCTATCGCATTTCGGAAGCACGAGTTTGCCTTCGGCGGTTGCGTCCCAGAACGGCTTGGTTTCGAGGTTGACGTCGACGCGACGGACAGGAAGACCGCTGTTGGTTGTGCTCATGATGTCCTTCCAAGGATGAGAGTGGCGGAGCCGGTGCGAGTGCCGAGGTTGCCACCGGTTCCATGGGCGAGCGCCAGCTCGCAGTTCGGGACCTGCACCGCAGGATGGGCTTCGCCGCGAATCTGACGCACGGCTTCGATGATCTTGGTCATGCCACCGCGGTTGGCGGGATGGTTGTTGCAGAGCCCTCCGCCGTCGGTGTTGAACGGCAGTACGCCATTCGGTGATTCGAGGGCACCGGACTCGACGAACGCCCCGCCCTTGCCCTTCTCGCAAAAGCCGAGGTCCTCGATCGTTTCCAGCACCGTGATGGTGAAGCTGTCGTAGATCGACACGTACTGAATGTCTTTCGGCGTGACCCCCGCTTCGGCGAACGCCTTCGGTCCCGACCATACGGCCGCAGTGTGCGTGAGATCGATGCGGCCGTTGGCGCCGTGCTTGAGCGCTTCGCCGTGGCCGAGCACCTGCACGCCACGCTCCGGTCGAGACAGCGAACGGGCGACCTCGTTGCTCACGACCACGACCGCGCCGCCCCCGTCGGTGATGACGCAGCAGTCAAGTCGATGAAGGGGGTCAGCGACCATCGGCGATTCGAGAACTTCTTCGACGGTCACCGCATTCGGAAGGAAGGCATTCGGATTGTGCGAGGCGTGCTTCGACGCCGCCACCTTGATCATCGCCAACTGCCTGCTCGTCGTTCCGAACTCGTACATGTGACGCGCAGCTGCGAGCGCGTACATGTTCGGTACAGCCGAACCCCACTGCGCTTCGAACGCTCCCTCCGGCGCTCCCCCGATTCCTCCGCTTCCGCCTGGCTGTCCTCCGCCGGTGCGGGGTTTACCCGCCAACGTGATCAGCGCGACATGGCACTTGCCCGCGGCGATGGCTGCGGCAGCGTGACCAACATGGGCGAGGTAGGACGAACCGCCGGTCTCGGTCGTATCGGTGTACCGGACGTTGAGTCCGAGATACTCCGACATCGAGATCCCACCAAAGCCGGGCGCATCGCCGGCGCAGAAGTAGCCATCGACGTCAGACGTGGACAGGCCCGCATCGGCCAACGCGCCCAGGGCTACCTGGGCATGGATCTGCGGGAGTGTCAGGTCGGGAAGTGTCCGACCGGGATGTTCAAAGGCCCCGACAATGCGGGCCGCGGATTTTTGAGCCATCCCTAGAACCTACGACACGAACCTGCTGATCTCCCAAGCGAGGTCGACCACCTGGAGTGGTCACGCCGCGGGTGAGTGCAGCGTCGATTTCATGCACCGGTGTCGCCGATCGTTCCGAGCATGCCACGTCGTTGCGTCCGGGCTTGGCGGCAGCAAGAAAGTGGCACGGAAACCACGATGGTGGTTACTACGTGTGCATATGGACTCTGGGTGACGGTTCTCGTTGCGACTCACGACCTCCTCTTCGGGGTCCCGATGCTCGAGACACCGCGGTTGGCGGCCGTCAGCGGAGGGAACGGTGGGCAGACAATTGGACCCGGTTTTTTACGCCGAGCTTCGCGAACACATGGGTGAGGTGCGTCTCAACTGTACGCGCGCTTATGAATAGTCGTTCGCCGATCTGACGGTTCGTGAGACCACCGGCTGCCAGGCCGGCCACCAGCTCTTCGACTTCGGACAGGCCACTGCTTCCCGACGTGCGACTCGGCCGCAGGGCTACTCCGATGCGTCGAGCCTTGGCTCGAAGTTCGGCACTGGCCCAGGGAGCACCGAGTGCATCGAAGCGCTTAATCGCGTGTCGAATCGACTGCTCGGCCTCCTCTTTGCTCGTTACTCCCGCCTCGGCCCGACGGGTCTCCAACTCGGCAAGATCGTTCAGGGTCCAGGCCTCCGTGAGCAGATTCCCGGCGGCCTCAAATTTCTCGGCGACCTCGCCGAGGATCTTCGGATCGTCGTACAACAAGGCGTGGGACCTGCGAAACACCAGCTTGTTCCGGTTTGTCGGCGCGACGTCGGCTCGACGCTGCAGTTCACCGACGACTTGTTCCGCCACCGACCGGTCGCGCGGAATTGCGAGACGCACAAGATCAGCCGCCATCACGATCGCTCCGGTTGCCGCCCCGATGATGCTCCACACGATATGCATGAAGGAATACGCGTCGTCGGGCCGCCCGGTTCCTTCGTACACCGAGGCAATCAGCCACGCGACGAGATCCGCTATCGCGACCTGGGCACCGGAATCCCACATCTCCTGCGATGCCCGATCCACTTGCTGGCTCGCAAACTGCGCATCGCCGCGCAACCATGCGACATATCCGACAATTGCCCGCGTCACCGCCGAACGGTGCGACGGGCACCAGTCGTCGATGAGGTCGTTCGTGAGTGAGGCCAGAGCGTTGGCCTCCTCGAGATTGCCCTGAATGAGCCGGAACACGGCCATACACGGCAGGAGATACAGCCGGGGAAGAAGATGGCCCGAGTCGGAGCACACGTCGAGACCGGCCTGACAAACGGCTACCGCCTCCTCGATGTCACCCAACGACACGTAGACCATCGACGCCGTGAGGTGTGGCGTGATCAGCATGGCCCACGGACCATTCGAAGGAGCGAACCAGGCGAGCGATTCCTTGGCGTGCGCGCGAGCACCGTCGACATCGAGTCGCGTCAACGCGGCGAGCGCGAGAGCTTCTTCCGCGCGGCTCCGCGCACTGCGGTTCCCGGCGACAGTGGCGGAGGCAATCGCCGCTTCCGCATACTGCACCGCCTGCGCCGCGTCTCCGGAGTACAACAGCACCATCGCTTTGCCGGCGAGTGATTCGGCGACTATCGATTCGTCGTGCCCGGCTGCTCCGTCGGGTCCGGCCAACGCAATTGCCGCTTCGAACTCCGCGACCGCAGCACCGACATGAAGCGGACCGCGAAGGGCGTACACCGCACCGAGAATGCCCCGGGCCGCAAGTTCCAAGCCGGGTTCAAGCTCAGACTTTGGCGTGGCAAGAATGGCCGAGCAGCTCGATTCCGCCTCAGCCAAGCGTCCGCCGAGCAAATAGAGGTGCGCCACATCGATCGTACGACGGATCCGCTGACGCTCGTCGGGTGAAGCCTTGGCGGCCCGCTCCAGGAGTTTGGTCGCAGTGGGCAGCGAGGTCGGTTGCGTCTCCTTCGACGCTTTCTCCAGCCACATCGCCGCATCAGCATCGGTTCCGCCCGCGTCATCGTCGCCCACGAAGGCGAGGACGTAGTGCTCGGCGATCCGCTGCGCACTCGTTCCCCGACGAGCGAGAACCTGGGCAATGTGACGGTGGAGCGAGCGTCGGAGGGCCAGCGGTTGATCTTCGCGGATGCAGTCGGCCACGAGGGCATGACTGAATCGCAGCTCGTGTCGATCCGCGAGAATCACGCCGGCCCGAAGCGCGATCTGCAGTCCCTCGATCACATCGAGAATCGACCGGTCGGCGATCTCGGCCAGCTCATCGACCGAGAAGTTCGTTCCCAGCAGCGATGCAATTCCAAGTAGCTGACGCTCCCGCGGGCCCAGCCCGACGAGCCGTGACAGGACCGCGGCACGAAGACTGCTCGGAAGCACCACCCGCGCGTGAGCCGGATGCCCGCCCTCACCATTCGCCCCCGATCGGGCCTGTTCGTTGGTCGGCAGCGTGGTTGGAAGTGCGGTTTGGGGCTCGGCCGATTGGCTGGCCAGCATCTGATCGTCTTCGTGTTGCAACGAGCGGAGGATCTCCGTGAGAAAGAGCGGGTTGCCCGCCGATCGGTCGATACGGGCCGATTGTTCAGATGTTGGCTCATGACCGAGAAACGCCCTCGTCAGTTGCTGAACCTCAAGTATCGATAAGTCACCGAGCTTGACACACAACGCACCGCTACCCGCGAGCCGATCGAGAACCGCCCGACCGTCGCCCTCAAACGGTGAGCGGATCGTCACCACTACCGATAAACGTCGCCCTGCTGCTTCCGCCGCCAGGGCCCGGATTGCACGCCAACTTCCGGGGTCGGCCCACTGAAAGTCTTCAGCGACGATTACAACAGGACTCTGCTCAGCGAGGAGACGCACCGCGTCGACAATCTCGGCGACCAATTGGGGGCCGCCCACGTCGCCGCTCGGGCCGACGGAGGATGTGATGCGTCGGAGCTGCTCTACCGCGCCGAACGGAAGATCCTGGTCGAAGGCCTGCGCACGCGTCGAGATGAGCGTGCAGGATCCCTCCAGCGAGGCGAGCGCTTCAGTTACCAGTCTCGTCTTGCCGGTGCCGGCCGGGGCTTCGACAATGGCCACGTGCCCGGCCGGTACGCGCGGGTCGACCGCCCGACGCAGGGACTGGAGTTCTTCGGATCGGCCTATGAAGGGAATGTCGCGGAACGTCACGGTGCGGACGATGCTGCCCCGCTTTGCCCGCCGTCTGCAAGTGCTGACTCGATCGATCCCAGCAGTTCCATCCAACCGGCGAACTTGAATTCTGAATTGCCGCTGCGGAGGAGGCCCTTCGGCGGGGTAGAACGTTCGAAGTCAACGACCATGCGCAGCGGAAGTTGCGGGATCGGCGACCCAACGTACGTGGATTCGACAGGTGAAACGGCGTCTTGTGACATGGGACCGCCAGAATGTTCGGAACTTGCGAATGGGTTTGTGCGTGCTCGTGGATTGCTGGTGCTCGCGAGTTTGTGCGTGCCTGTGGGTTTGTGCGGTCACTTCGCACGATCTTGAATCCGCTGGGTGTAACCGTCGTGAGACACCCAACCGCTCCAGTTCGTGGTGAGAGTCTGAACGAGCGACCGAGTTGTCACATCGGGGTAACCCCGTTGATTAGGTCCATCGCAGGGTCGGTCGCGGCAACGCCTGCGCGTGCACCGTGCACAGGATTGGTTTTCCCTCCAGGAGTGCGCATGTATTCAAATACCGCGCCGATCGTTTTCCTTCGAGACAACCAGCCTTGCCTCGTGACCTTTCTGCGGTTCGTTCGAACGGCATCCCAAACGGCCGCGGGACAACATTCATAAAGGAAACCATGTTTAGTGCATTGCGCAAAAAGCGGAACGAAGACGGCTTCACGCTCGTCGAACTCCTGATCGTCGTTCTGATTCTCGGCGGCTTGGCGTCGACCGTCGTTGTTGCGACGGGAGGCTTCAAGGACAAGGGTGCGCTGCAGGCGTGCCGCGCCGCTCGAACCACCTTCGAGACAGCCAACGAGGCCTACCGGGCTGACAGTACTGACGGCCTGTACCCGTCGACCGAGGCTCAGCTCCTTACGGGCAACTACCTGAAGCTCGCCGGTGGCACCCACTCCGACGCCGGCAGTGCAGCTGGCACGCAGGTTGTGACCGGTAAGGGCTGGAAGTTCACCGTCGCCTACGGCACCGCCGAGTCGAGCGGCCTTGGATCGTTGGCCATTCCGACGTTCAGCGCCTTCAGCCTCGCGGACTGTGCGAGCTGACCCTAAGGGCTAACAACTGGTTGTAGCGACGGCCGGGGAAACCCGGCCGTTCGCGTTTTCGACCAGCGGTCACCAAAAATGCTCCCTCAAGAATCCGGGAGCCCCCCGATGTCAGGCCGTGTAGTCGGTCGACATCATCTACATATGACCTCGTCGCTTCGTACCCTCGCCCGTTGCCAGACGAAACCCGGTCACCGTTCGCGTCGAGGTCTCACAACTTCGCTCGCCATGGCAATCGTGCTCGCCTCGACGACGGTTGGGATGGCTGAGGCCGCCACCAAAGCGACAAAGGCTCCGAAGGCCAAGCCCCCCGTTACCGGGCAGGCTTGCACGCAACTCGGCGCCCACGCCGCGGGAACGTCGCTGGATTGCGTCGCTGTCGGCACGAAGAAGCAGTGGCAACCCAAAGGGGCCAAGCTCAATCCGTACCGATTGGGCGAAACGTTCGAGTGGACCCAAAGCTCGAACGGCAACAACCCGGGAGCCTTGGTGAGCACCCGCCGACTCGTCGTGTCGGAGTACCTCGAAGACGCTTCGGAGTGGGTATCGCACTACTCTGACAATCAACCCGACGACATCTTCGAAGCGGCGAAGGACGTCCAGGTCCGAGGTGTTCGAGCGACGCTCACCCTCGTCTCGGCCACCGATGAAAGTTCTCGCAACCTTGGTTCGCTCACGACATTCTGGTTGGGCGACGATCGCGATGCCGGTTGCTGCACGCAAGGCCTGCTTCAGTGGGGCCTACCGCCCGATGAGGCGCTCGATGCCTACACGCGGCTCGCTGATGGAACCGCCCGCACTGGCGTGATGCTCTTCGCTCGGACAGCCGAAAGGCTCGGCAAGCGCCCGCTTCTGAGACTCGCCTGGCTCGACGTGACGAGCCGAAAGAACCAGACGGTGTTCTTCGACGTCCTTCCGGCGACCTGAAACATTCGATCGGAACCCTGCCCCCAATCGGAACCCTGCCCCCGATCGGGTCGTTGACGCCGCTACTCGGCCGGGCGATCGGCGACGATACCGCGCTGCATCAGATCATCGATCGTTGCCTCGTCGAGTCCGGCCCACAGTGTCAGAACCTCGCGATTGTGTTCACCGAGGCACGGTGCGGCCGAAGTCATTCCGGATGGTGTCAAGGAGAGGCGAGCGGCGCAGGTCGGTCCCCACGACTGGGTTCCTGCTTCGCGGTGCGTCAGGTCAACGTAGTACCCACGGTCGTGCAGATGCTGATCGTTCATCATCATCGCGGCATCAGCGACTGGTGCTGCAGCAATGCCGAACCCTTGCATCGAGATAGCCGAATCGGTTGCAGTGCGGGCGACCGTGAAGGAATTGATCAGAGCGTCGATCTCATCGTGGCGCGCACGTCGGGTTTCCTCGCTCCAGCCACTCCACTCCGGAGGCGCATCAATAAGCGCACATAGGTTGTGCCACATATCCTCATCGGAAACGGACAGCGCCAGCCAACTGTCGTCGCCGGCCGAGCGGTACACACCCTGCGGGGCCAGACGTTCGTGGCGATTTCCGAGAATGGCGGGCTCAGCGTCTCGTAGCTGCGTCTCGATCAGCCGGTCCGAAATCATGGAGACCGCGGTTTCGAACTGGGGAATCTCGACGGTGCGACCTCGGGGCGCGGGTGCAGCCGGACGCTCCCACAGCGCCGCGAGAACCGCGAATGCCGCATGAATCCCGGCCACCGGATCGGGCCATGCGATCCCGCACTTCCACGGGCCGGTGTCGGAATAGCCCATGAGAGCTGAGAGTCCGGCGTGCGAGTCGATAACCGGACCGTAGGCCGAGTAGTCCTTGGCCGGTCCGGTGCGGCCGTAGCCGGGCATCGTCACGTAAACGAGATCAGGGTTGAGGGCTTTCAGTTGCTCTTCGGAAAACCCGAGGTTGGGCATGACCCGCGGGCTGTAGTTCTCGATGAGCACATCAGCGCTGGCAATCAAGCCACGCAGTACGTCCTGACCCTCCGCCGTGTTGATGTCGAGGCCCACCGAGCGCTTCGTGAGCGCAAACTTGTTGATGAAGCCGTGACGGTTCCAGGGATGGGGAAACTGATCGTCGTCGGGAAAGAAGTGACTGACTTGAACGTAGGACTCGGGCATGATCCCGGGGGTGCGGGCCCATGGCGCTTCGACCATCACGACGTCAGCACCCAGTTCGCTGAGCACCCGAGCCGCCAGCGGTCCGGCCCACACTCGCGTGAGGTCCAGCACCCGTAGACCCGCAAGCGGAAGGTCGGCCGTTCGATTCGCCGCGTCGGGAGAAGTTGCACCGACGGCGGGTTCGTGCCGTTCGGGTGGCGCCATCGTTGGGTCACCCGGCACCGCGGCCGTGCCGGACCACGGCATTGCTTCGATGCGAAACGGAGCGCCGGGCATGCGCACGGACTGACCATCGATGGTCGCCGTCTGCCACCACTCCCGAGCCTCGAGGTGAGGATCGGCAAGCACCTGCTTCATGCCGAGAACCGGACCAGCCGCTATGCGCGCAGATTGAAAAAGCTCAACGGTTTCGTGAACGGGCTGCTCGCCCAGCCACTCGTTGAACGCCGGTTCGAAAAGTGCGGCGTTGACCATGAGATCGGTGACGGAGTTGATGTCGGGATGCTCGAGCAGGCGGTCAAGTCCGGTGATCGCCAACAGCATCTCAGCGTGAGCGGCCGTCGACACGGTGAGGGCCATGAACCCGTCGGCGGCCTTGTACATGCCGATCGGGCTACCCGGCCCTGCGTACCGGTTACCGAGGCGTTTCAGAACGTTTCGGGCGTGCGTGTAGCGAACGTCGGTGAACTGGTGAAGCGATGCCAACGATTCGTGGTGCGTGACTTCAACCGTTTGCCCGGTGTCGGTGATTCCCCGATCGCGGGCGTGAAGCGCCGCCATTACGCCGATTGCGCCGTAGACGCCGGCAGCTAGAGCCGCTTGGCCGCTCGGTCCCTTGATCGGTTCACGTTCGGGCATCCCCGACAGGTAGAGGTGACCCCCGAGGGCCTGATCGAGAATGTCGGCCCCGATCCACGCCGAATACGCGCCGGTCGTACCGAACGGCGAGAGCCGAACCCGGACGGCATGCGGCGACACGTTTGCCTCGATGCGCTGATCGCCCCCGAACGTCTCCGTCAGCGGAGTGCTGTCGCTCGATTCGATCACGACGTCTGCGCGTGCCAGCCAGCTATCGATCAGCGGTGCTGTGTTGGGAAGCGTGGTCCGCGACGTCGCAAAGGCCGCCCATGCGGCTGGATTCCTGCGAAGGGGTGCCCCGGTCTCAGGTTCGATGCACACGACCGTGGCCCCAAGGTCTCCGAGCAACTTCGCGCAGTATGCACCCGCCGTGGACCCCGCCAATTCAACGACGACCAGATCTTTCAACGACCGCGGCCGGTCGCTTCCATCGTGCCAGCGACGCGCTTGTGAGGAATGGTGCGTGGACATAGTTCTGCTTACTCGCTCGGGGCGGCTTGTGGGATGACAACGTCGCGATGATGCGCTCGGACGTTCTCCGGATAACTGCGGACGTAGTAATTCCAAAGCTGCTGTCCGTAGATCCCGGCTCCGCTACTGACCGTGCCCTGCTTACCCGACAACAATTCGTCACGCTTCGCCATGAAACCGGCTGTTCGGTGCCGCTCACTCGCGTCGACCGCATCGATGAACATCCGGTCCAACGGGAGTCGATCGAGTGGGGTGCTCAGGTCGGGACCGTGAAAGTACGCGGTGGAGTAGCGCTCAGCATTGGTGATCACCCGGTGCGTTGCGGCGACGAAGTAGTTACCGGTGATCTCCTGCAACATCTCACCCATGTTGACCACGATCGCGTCGGGCCGTGGTTCCACGTCTATCCAGACACCGTTCGGAGCGAGGGCCTGCAACCCGGACACGCCATGCTGAAGCAGCAGGGTGAGGAACCCGGCATCGTTATGTTCGTTGACTCCGGCCTGGCCTTCTGGGGTGGCCGGATAGCGAATCAGCTTGGCCAGCGAATGTGGGCGTTCGCCGAACAACTCGACGAACGTCGTCGGGGCCAGCCCCAATCCGACCGCAAAAACCTCCATCAGTTCGATCGCCAACGCATTCATCGAACGGAAGAATTCGTTGACCAATCCGCGGAAGCCGGGGACGACTTCTTCAGGCAACCACTGGTTCGGTCCGTACAGCCGCAGATACGGCGGAACCGCATCGAGCGGTGCCGGAGGATACTCAGTGCTCACATCGAGTTGCTCCCGGATGTCGGGCCGATTGTTGGTGAGTTCCGCACCTTCCCGCTCCCAGCCGCGGAAGTATGGGGACTTATGTTTGTCGATCGACGATTTCACTGATTCGTCGAGAGCGAAGAACGCTTTTAGCTGTTCGAAATACGGCGCCAGAAACTCCTCCGATACGCCGTGACCCACCAGGTAGAAGAAGCCGACGTCATGGCAGACATTGCGTACCTCAACAGCGAAGGCTTCCCGCTCCGCATCAGAACCTCGCCGCCACCGTTGCAGGTCAACGACCGGGAGGGTGGGTGCGGATGTCGGCGCACTATCGTGGGCGATCGAAGCCGGTGACGTTGACATGGCCGTCAACCTACCGCGATGACGGCGTTGCGCAACAGCCCGGACCGGGTACGTCTCGTTTCACAGTTTCGATGCGACCACGTAGCCGTCGCGGATCGCATCCTCGACCAGGCGCGGTGTGCGCGCATCACCCACGGCGTGAACCGCGATAGCGGTGGCCCGTAGTGGACGGACCAGGTCGTCGACGGCGGAATGGCTCATCGCCTGCACAATCACGGATGCCTCCAGGGTCAACGGTGTTCCGTCGTAAACGCGGGCCAGGGAGACCTGGTCACGGCCCACGCTCACCAAGCGATGCCCTTCGACCAACTTAACGCCGAGCTCACGGATGCGAGTCATAGCCAGTGGTCCGACCTTCGACGAGTCCAACATGTACGCCGGGCTCGGGGTCAGCGAAACGAGCGTGACGGTGCGGCCCGAGGACGCCAACCACTC
This sequence comes from uncultured Acidimicrobiales bacterium, assembly GCA_963763135.1. Taxonomy (GTDB): domain Bacteria; phylum Actinomycetota; class Acidimicrobiia; order Acidimicrobiales; family JANYDT01; genus JANMZO01. Next base: position 287,716 of record CAVXNJ010000001.1, read on the forward strand.
CGCGGTTCCGATTCCCTTGCGGGTCCCGTCGCTGTCGAGCACCACAATCGGCCCATCCGGTATCGGAACACCGTCGAGCACGTCGACTGCGCTGTAGGCAGATTCGATGGGGCGGGGACGTGAACCTGTAGCCACAACGACTGAACCGGGTTGCAGGGACAACACCAGATCGGTCGTGGCCATGGTGTTCAGTCGGACCTCCACACCCAACCGAGCCAATTCGGAAAGGCGCCATTCGATCAGCTCGGCAAACGCACTCTGGTGGGGAAGTTTGGCGATCAACGAGACCTGACCGCCGGCGGAGCCGCTCGCTTCCAGCACGACCACATCGTGGCCCCGTTCGGCCGCAACGCGGGCGGCTTCCAGCCCGGCCGCACCGGCTCCGACGACCACCACCCGATGCGGGGCAACCGTGGGTCGAAGTTCTCCGAGGTTCTCCAGGCCTGCCGTCGGGTTCTGCACACAGGCCACGGGATACTTCCGAAGGCGTCGGGCGATGCACAGGTTGTAGCCGATGCACGAACGAACCTGTTCACCTCGACCGGCGCGGGATTTGCGCAGGATCGCAGGATCAGCCAACAGCGCGCGAGTCATACCCACCAGATCACAGGCGCCACTCGACAGCGCTCGTTCGGCCGTGACGGCGTCGCGGATCCGTCCTTCGGCAATCACTGCGGTCACGTTCGTGCTCCTGCGAACCGCCGCGGCCGGGCCGATGCCAACCCCGACGGCAACCTCCATGGGTGGGATCGTGAGATGCAGACTTTCGTAATTCCCGTTTCCGACCCCGATGTAGTCGATGTCGCACTCCGAGACCAGGTGGTCGACAGCTTCGACGTACTCCTGCATTGCGGCGGTGACCGTCACGCCCAGAATGGCGTTTGGACCTATCGCTTCGCGTATTGCCCGCAGCACGGTGACGGCCAACCGACAACGGTTGGCCAGTGGTCCTCCGAAGTCGTCGGTACGTTGGTTCCGCTTCGGATCCATGAACTGATCGACCAACGTATCGTACGCGAACATACATTCGACTCCGTCGACACCCGCCTGCATAACCGTCGCTGCGGCCTTCGTGTAGGCATCCACCAGAGCGGCCATGTCCACTTCATCGATCGGACGGACCACATCACTCCAGCCCGGCCCCGCCATGGCCGATGGACCCCATCGTTCCGAGGACGGCTGGTGCGGATCGGCGTTGGCACCCATGTGGTAGAGCTGGCTGATGAACACCGTGCCGTGACGGTGCACGGCGGCCGTCACCCGTTGGAGCCCGTCAACGAAGTCCGGATGCTCGAAGCGGTAGTTCTGCGGAGTCACTCCCCCGTTGTCCATGACCGGGATCGGTTCCATCACAATCATCCCGACCCCGTCGGCCGCCCGAGCCTCGTAGTACCCGAGTGCCCGCTCCCCAGGAACGCCGTCGGCGCTCAGGCTCACCGTGTGGGCGGTGAACACGGCTCTCGACGGCAACGTCTTCCCGCGCAACACAAACGGTGAAAACAACAGGGGGAACGAGTCAGGTTCGCTCATGCCCAACGGTAGCTTCCCCCCGGGTGGCAGACAGGTTGGACGCGGATCGCCACAGAACGGGGTGGCTCCTCGCCTGCACACGGTCCAGGAAGCGTGTCAGCGTGTCATGAGTCGAAGGACGAACTTCTTCAACTCGACCGTCCACAGCACGACACTGGCCAGGCCGACGCACACGAGCCAGTCGGCCGCACTGAGCGGGACGGTGTCGAACGCGTCGTTGAGGAACGACAGATGCACGACAGCCACTTGGAGCACGACGGAGACGGCGATGGAACCCCAGAGCAAACGGTTCGTGAAGAGCTTATGGAACGCGCTGATCCGGTCGGAACGCGCATTGAACGCATTGAACAACTGGCAGAGCACAATCGTTGTGAACGCCATCGTCCGAGCCTGAACGATGTTTCCTGATCCACCCAACGGCCCACCCGGCAGCCTCAGATCGAGCGCGGCCAACGACACCGCCGCCATCACCAGGCCGACCCAGACGATTCCAAACCACATACGGCCATCGATGATGCGATCGGTGAGCTTTCGGGGAGGTCGGTCCATCACCCCGTCGGGAGCGGGATCGAAACCCATCGCCAGGGCCGGGGCAGTATCGGTCAGGAGGTTGATCCATAGGATCTGCGTCGCCAGCAGCGGCATTGCCACCACGGCGGTCGCCGCCTTGAGCCCGAGCGGGCCGGCCAACACCACACCGAAGAACGTCGTGAACACTTCGCCGATATTCGACGAGAGCATGAAGCGGAGGAACTTCCGAATGTTGGCGAAGATTGCCCGACCCTCGCGAATGGCAACGATGATCGTGGCGAAGTTGTCGTCGGCAAGGATCAGATCCGCAGCTTCTTTCGTGACTTCCGTCCCGGAGATTCCCATCGCCACACCGATATGGGCCGACTTCAGAGCGGGGGCGTCGTTGACGCCATCGCCGGTCATCGCCACGATGTTTCCATCGGTCTTCAACGCATTGACGATCCGCAGCTTGTGCTCCGGGGTGACCCGTGCGTAGACCGAGACGTTTCGAGCGGCGGCCTGCAGTTCATCATCGCTCGCCGCTTCGATATCGGGGCCGCTCATAACGCGGAGTTGCGCGTCGCCGATGCCCAACTCCTGAGCGATTCGCGATGCCGTGCGCGGATGATCGCCGGTGATCATGATGACCCGGAGGCCGGCGTGGTGCGCTTCGGCTATCGCGATTTTGGCCTCGGACCGGGGCGGGTCCAGAATCCCGACCAGACCGAGCAACACCAAGTCTGTCTCCGAGGTCTCGCCAGCCCGATTGGCTTCTTCGCGGTCGTCGTGTTGCAGTGGCCGATACGCGACAGCCATCGTCCGCAGGGCCTGATCGGCGAGTCGGTCGACGTTCGCCAAGACTTCAGAGCGTCGACGATCGGTAAGTTCGCCTACCTTTCCGTTGACGCGCTCTTTCGTGCACCGTTCGACCAATTCACCCGGTGCTCCCTTCGTTACGACTGAGATCTGGCCGTCGCGATCCGCGTCGGCCTCCAGCGTCGACATCAGCTTTCGCTCGGACGTGAACGGAATCTCACCGACTCTCGTGAACCTGCGGGTGCGCGTCTCGGTGATACCAAGCTTTCGCTCCCCCACAAGAAACGCCGCTTCGGTCGGATCCCCCTGGATCGTCCAGCGGCCCGCATCTTCATGGAGTGACGCATTGTTCGCCAGGCTTCCCGCTCGCAGCACCCGGCTGACCTCGTCGAGCAGAATCGAGTCATCGACTGGTTGACCGTCGACTGGTTCACCGTCGACTGGTTCACCGTCGAGCGGTTCACCGTCGATCTTCATTTCGCCTGACGGTTCGTATCCCGATCCGGTTATCGTGACCTCACCCGAACCGGTCACCACGCGCACGATGGTCATCTCGTTCTTCGTCAACGTTCCGGTCTTGTCTGTGCAGACGACGGATGCCGACCCGAGGGTCTCCACGGAAGACAGCTTCTTCACGATCGCGTTCTCAGTTGCCATGTGCTGTACGCCTTTGGCCAGAACGACCGACAACACCGCCGGAAGTCCTTCCGGCACGGCGGCTGCGGCCAGCGACACACCGATGAGGAGAACGTCGACAAGATCACTCGCCTTGTTGATGTCAGTGGTGAGGAGCGTCGTGGCCATGATCACGACCGCAATGACGATGATCGCAACGCCGAGCATCCGACCAATCCGGTCGACTTCGCGTTGCAGCGGCGTTGGCTCCACTTTGGTGTCACCGAGAAGAGTGGCTATCCGGCCGAGCTCCGTTCGCATCCCGGTGCTGGTCACGACCGCCTTCCCCCGACCCCTCGTGACCGCCGTTCCGTTGAAGATCATGTTCGTCCGCTCGGCCAGTTCGGTCGCGGAAGACAACGTGGCCGCATCCTTCAGCACGGATTCGCTCTCTCCGGTGAGTGACGCTTCGGCGACGTTGAGCGAGGCGGTGTCGATCAGGCGCGCATCAGCGGTGACCGCGTCGCCTTCGGAAAGAACGACGATGTCGCCGGGCACCAGTTCCGTCGACGGTACGCGGTCCTCGCGCCCGTCTCGAATGACACTCGAGGTCGCGGCCGCCATCTGTTGGAGTGCAGCCACCGCCCGCTCGGCGCGAGCCTCCTGAACGAACCCGAGAACCGCGTTGACGATCACGATCGAAAGGATCACGATGACTTCGAACGGTGTCCCTTCCCGACCTTCGAGCAGCCACGCGACGAACGACACCACCACCGCACCGAGGAGCAGGTAGATCAGCGGGTCATTGAACTGCCCCAGCAACTTTCGCCACGAAGCGACAGGCGCCTGGGCGTCGAGCTGGTTGGCTCCGAAGCTCGCCCTTCGCTTCGCAACTTCGACCTCGGTGAGCCCCGCCGCGGCGTCGGTCCGAAGGCTCTGCGCCACGTCGGTTGCATCGCGGAGCCAGGGGTCAGCGATTTCGTTGCCGAACTCGCCAACTGAAGTAGCCATACAAGCAATCTACCCACCACCGGGTCGGCGAAACCCCCGAACCGGCGCGTTATCGGTGAGTCAGCCGACTTCCATGGGAAGCGTTGGGTCAGCGGACCATTCCATGAGGCTCGCGTCGTATACAGACACGTCGTCGCGACCGATCAGATGAAGGGCGAAGGCATCGAGCGATGCCGCAATCCCGCCCCCGCAGTACGTGATGATTCGCTGGTCGCCGTTGACGTGATCGAACGCGTTTCGGATCTCGTCGACGCTCCGAAGGCAACCGGTCGAAGGATCAACCAGTGTTTCCCACGGAACGTTGTGCGACCCGGCGATTCGACCCGGTCGGCCGTAATGGGCGGAGCCAGGCTCCCCCCGGTACTGGGCGTTCGACAGGGCGTTCACGACACAGGCGCCTCCATTGGCGACATCGTGCTTGTCGGTGAAGACGCCAGGTCGCAACACGGCCGTGCAGGTGGCCAACGGGTAGTTTGCCGGGTTGGGCGAGACCGGCCCGTTCACCGCAGTCCACGCACTGAGCCCACCGTCGAGTACCGCTGCGCGACCTCTGAACGAAAAAGCCCGAAGCATCATCCAGGTTCTCGCCGCCCACATCATTCCGCGACGGTCGTAGAGGATCACGGTGCTGGAATCGCTCACGCCGGCGGCGCCGATGTTATCGGCGAAACGCTCGGGGGTCGGGAGTGTGAAGCGGAACGGGCTTTCGGGGTCGGCGAAGTCGGTGAGGAGGTCAAGGAAACCCGCTCCTTCGATATGACCTTCCTCGTAGGTGGCTCGCCCACTTTCAGCTCGCGTACCGGTTCCATTGGGGTCCGGTGAAAGAAGCACGGTGCAGTCGTAGATTCGGAGGTCAGGGTCAGCGTGATGATCGAGCAACCACTGCGCACTCACCAGCGACGATTGATCAGTATGCATAGGATTCCTTGTCGGTTCGTTCGAGGGTTCGTTGGGCTCGTTGTGGGGCCTTACGAGAGTATTGCCGACCGGCGATTCCTCTGCGATGTCAGACTCTCGCGATGAGGTTCGATCGAGCGGCGAAGGACTGGGTCGAGCGGACTTGTGGCCCGGGTGCCACGGTGGTTTCGAGCCGGCGACTGCACGGTGGGCTTTCGTCGAGCGTCCACGAACTTCGCGTCGACACTCGAAGCGGCCACCACCTCCTTGTCCTGCGACGAATCGACCCCGAAGACAATCCCGACGCGCGGGCCGAGATCATCTCCGAGGGTCGGATTCTGTCGGCGTTGGAGAACCGTCTAGTTCCTCGGCTTCTGGCGTCCGACCCGAGCGGCGAGGCCTGCGGGTATCCGGCCAGCGTCCAGACGCGACTCCCGGGTCGGCCGACGCTGTCGCCGGTCCTCCTTGACCGTTGGATATCCGGCCTGGCCGAGGCGGTACGAACCGTGCACGGCGCGATGGTCGCGCCGACGATCCTTCGAGAACTTCCCCCCTTTCGTCCTTGGTTGCCAGTCGATGACGCGCCGCCATCGTGGAGTCGGGACCCTGCGGCGTGGTCCGAAGCACGGACCCGGGTGTGCGCCCGATGGCCGCCGAACGCGCCCGTGGTGTCGGGTGAAGCTTCCGGGTTCGCACTCATCCATCGGGACCTTCACCCCGCCAACGTGCTGTTCGACAACGGCGAACTCAGCGGGATCGTTGATTGGACGAATGCCTCGGTGGGTCCGGTTGAAGTGGATATCTCCCGCTGCCGGGTCCAGGCGGCCCTGCTGGTCGGCGACGCGCCAGCTTGGGAGTTGGTCCGGCACTGCGAGTCGATATGCGAGCGCTACGACCCGATCTGGGATGCGATGGTCGCACTTGAGATCGCACCCTGGCTCGGGGACATCGCGGCGGCTTTCCGTGCGCTCGGCACCGATGTGCGGGTCGCGTCGTTGCGCCGATCGCTTGACGCGATCGTGGTCGCTTCGCTGTAGCAGTGTTGCGCCGCTCCAGCGGTGTCATGCCGGGTTACTCGGTAGGTTGGGTCAGCGTGGACTTATACCTCGACGCTGTAGTGGCCCTTGTCGTCGCGACGGATGCGGCCCGAACCGACACCGCCCCAGTGGGTCCCGATGACGAGGGTCTGATCGAGGTACCGGGCGAGGAACTCATCTCGAGTCTTGGCTGACATCACGCGGTCGGTGTCGAAGTCGCTCGACAGCTCGGTACGCGCGATCTGGATCGGCGAGTGGATCATGTCGCCGGTGATGACGGCCTGCACGCCGTCGGATTCGATGACGACGGACACGTGGCCCGGTGTGTGGCCAGGCGTCGGGTCGAAGCGGACCTGCGGGCAGATCGTATGTGTACTTTCGACCAGGTCGACGAGACCGGCGTCGAGGACCGGCGTGACCGAATCGCCGAGGAGGTCTTCGCCCGGCGTCGGCCCTTCACCCTGCCAGTGCTCGAGCTCGCGCTTCACGAAGACGTAACGGGCGTTGGGGAACGTGGGGACCCACTTGCCGTCGACCAGCTTCGTGTTCCAGCCGATGTGGTCGACGTGAAGGTGGGTGCACACGACGTAGTCAATCGACTCGGGGTCGTAGCCGGCGGCAACGAAGTCGCTGAGGAAGTTGGTCTGCAGGCTGTTCCAGCCAGCGTTCACGCGGACCTTGTCGTTGCCGACGCACGTGTCGACGGCGATCTTCACCTCACCGGTGTCGACGATCAGGCATTGCGTTTTCATCAGTAGATAGCCGTCGGCGTCGACGAACTCGGGCTGCAGCCACGGCGCCTGCTCCACCACTTCGAGCACTCCCTCGCGCGTGATGCTTCGGAACAGGAACCGGGGCGACGTCTTGTCTGCCGACTCGACGACAGCGGTGACTTTGACGGACCCGACATTCCATGTGCGCATGTCCGGACCGTACTCGGACCGGCCGCTCGGCGTCGACTCGGGTCTGGCGCGGGTCTTCGCTGCTCCGGAGCCGAAAAGTCGTTCCCCCACCGACAAAACGACTCCGGAGCACGTCGCCCCGAACCGTTCGCACCACCGGCAGCGCACTCCCACGTCGCTCCGGAGCCGAAAAGTCGTTCCCCCACCGACAAAACGACTCCGGAGCAGACATAACCAATCGGCAGCTCCGGCAAATGGGCGGTTACGCCGGGGATTGGGTAGCGTTTCTCCATGCCCTACGCCACCGGTCGCACCTTCCACGACGCCGACGCCCACATCATGGAGCTCCCGGGTTTTCTGCGGGACAACGCCGTCAAAGCCTTCGCCGATCGCATGCCGTTGCTCGGTGTGTCGGCGATCGGCGACGACCCTTCGACCCGCATCGACTGGGCCCAGAAGACGTGTCCGCTACACAACGATCCCGAGTACCGGGCCAACGAGGCCGAGCTGTTGCAGCGGAAGAACTACTACGCCGTCGGATCGTTCGAGCGCGACCACCGGGCTCAGGTGCTCGACCAACTCGGCTTCGCATCGCAACTCGTGTTCAACACGTGGACGTCGGGCTTCCTCGCGTCGGCGGAACAGGCCAACGACATCGACCTCGCCTACGCAATGGCCGACGCCCACAACCGCGGCATGGTCGACTTCTGCGCACCGGATCCCCGCCTGCTCCCGGTGGCCTACGTCTGCCTGATGGATCTTAAGCGCGCAGAGCAACAGGCGGCGTCGGCACTGGAACTCGGGGCGAAGGCCTTGATGATTGCAAGCCACTGTCCGCAGTGGCACAGCCCGAGCCATGTCGGTCTCGACGGCGTGTGGGCTCGAGCGCAGGAGGCCGGTGTGCCGATCGTGATGCACGTCGGTGGTGGCCACAAGCTGCTCAGCCCGATGTACTTCAACAACGGTCTGCCGCCCGTTCCCGACTTCCACGGTGGCGCCGAGAACTTCCGCTCCGTCGATTACATGGCCATCCCGTATCACCCGATGCAGACGATGTCGACGCTCATTCTCGACGGTGTCCTCGACCGCTTCCCCAACCTCAAATGGGGCATCATCGAGCAGGGTGCGTCGTGGGTCCCGGGTTGGATGCGTTCGCTCGATTCCGCGTTCGGCGCGTTCCGCAAAAACGAGGAGCGACTGCAGAGGTTGACGGCGAAGCCGAGTGAGATCGTGCGTCGTCAGGTGAAGGTGACGCCGTATCCGCACGAGGAAGTCGGGTGGATCATCCAGAACTCGGGTCCGGAGATCTGTCTGTTCTCGTCGGACTACCCGCACGTCGAAGGCGGCCGCAACCCGCTGAAGCGTTTCGCCGGTTCGACCGAGCAATGCACCGACGCCGAGCTCGACGGCTTCTACGAAACCAACATGGTCGACCTGATGGGCCCCAACATCCCCAAACTGGTCTCGGCCTAACTCTCCTGCTCAGCTCCCCCAACGTTCGGACGAATGTTCCCGCTCAGTGGGAACATTTGACCGAACGTCGCGTCTCCTAAGCTGCTAGCCCGCTATGGACATCTCGCTCACCACTTTCCGCATGTTTGTGCACGTTCTTGCCGCCACCGTTTGGGTCGGCGGGCAGATCGTGATGGCGGGGCTCGTCCCCGTCGCCCGGTCGGTGAGCCCCGAAGCTCCTCGCATCCTCGCCCGCCGGTTCGGCCTCGTGAGCTGGCCGGCCCTTGCGGTTCTCACCTTCACCGGCATCTGGAACGCGCTGTCGATCGACTTCAACGAAGCACCGACGTCGTACAAGACCAAGTTCGGTCTCAAGATGACGTGCTATCTCCTCACCGGCTTCGGCGCTGCGATCCATACGCTCGGACCCACGGTCGGCCGCACCAAGCCGAAGCTCCGCACCCCGATGCTCGCCATCGGTGGAGCAGTTGGTGCCCTCGGCGCAGTCGGAGCACTCTTCTTCGCCGTTGCACTCCGTTACTAAGCGTACATATCGTCAGGACACACTCACTCCGGAGTCAAAAACGTTACCGCTGGGTAGGTTTTCGGCTCCGGAGCAGCAACAACCGGCAGCCGACCCCGCTCCGGAGTCACTTCGTACGCCCGGAAGCGACTTTTCGGCTCCGGAGCAGCCAGAGGGCGGAGCAGCAAAACCCAGCGTCCATGCTCCGGAGGCATTTTGTAGGCCGGAAAACGACTATTCGACTCCGGAGCAAAACGAACTCCCTGGCCCGCCTCCGGAGTCAAAAACGTTACCGCTGGGTAGGTTTTCGGCTCCGGAGCAGCAACAACCGGCAGCCGACCCCGCTCCGGAGTCATTTCGTACGCCCGGAAGCGACATTTCGGCTCCGGAGCAGCGAAACCGCTTGCCTACCAGAGGCCGCCGAAACCGCCGCCGTCGACCACCATCGAGGTGCCGGTGATGTAGCGGGCCTGGTCGCTGCAGAGGAAGGCGACGGCGGCGCCGAAGTCTTCGGGGCGGCCGAGGGCACGCATCGGGGTGTTCGACACGTCGGGGTTGTCGCCGTAGAGGTGCTTGATGCGGTCGGTGGCATGGCTGCCGGGGAGCACGGAATTGACGGTGACGCCGTCTGGGCCGACGGCATTGGACGTCGTCTTGAGGAAGCCGTGCAGCACGGCGCGCGCCGTGTTCGAGAGAATCAGGTACGGCGCGGGCTGCTTCACCACGACCGACGTGATGGCCACGATCCGGCCCCAGTGCGACGCCCGCATGCCGGGCAACGCAGCCTTCACCATGGCAATGGACGCAAGCGCATTCGTCTCAAACGCCTTCGTGAACGCGTCGAGGTCATGGGCGTCGAGACCACCGGAAGGCGGCCCGCCACCGTTGGCCACGAGGATGTCGACGCCACCCATGGCCGCAATGGCCTGCTCCACGAACGCGGTGGCACCAGCGGCCGTAGAGACATCGGCCACGATCGGTGTCGCCAGCGGTCCGAGCTTCTCGGCCGCGGCCTTGACCCGCTCCTCGTCGCGGCTGCAGATCGCGACCTGCACGCCCTCATCGACCAGACATTGGGCCGATGCGAACCCCAGGCCCGTGGATGACGCAGCGACGGCGGCGCGCTTTCCCTTGATTCCAAAATCCATGACAGGTTGCTTTCTTACGCGATGACGGGGGCGGATTACAAGATGACGCTGACGCGCCCGTGGGGACGGAGCTGAGCCAGAGCGAGGGTTGAACGACGGTGCTGGATCTCAAACCCAGCCGAGCCACCGCGCAGCAACCGCATCTGATACGAGCCGGGGTAGACATCGAGCTTGGCCAGCGCCGAGCGGTAGACGACGAAGTTCGCACGCACCGCTATAGAGCCGTCGTCGTTCTGCGTCGCCATCACGTTGCTGATCATCCGCTGCGTGATCGAGTGCGGCGACTCGGTCCACGCGCTTCCGTCGACCATTGCATCCACGCGTTGGCTCAGCAGGAACCAGTCGTCACGCACAAAGAACAGATCGTATTCGGCGTCGCCCTCGGGTCGGTCAGTGGAAGGAACGAGGTACTCGCAGTCGGGTGTGAACAGCGCAAACCACTCGCGCAGCCGCCACTCGTCGAGGAGCCGGGCCTCGTAATAGAGGAACATCTCCACTTCACGTGACAGCGCCGGATCGGCGGTCTGGGGCGGTGCGGACACCGGGACGTTATCGGTGGATGTCATCGCAGGCCTCAGTTCGTCGCATGTTGTTGTTCGGGCCATCCGACGCGACCGCGCTTACCGAGCTGGGGCACTTCGAGCGGATGCTCGGTTCCGGTCATACGACGGTCCCACTCCCGCCAGAACGTACGCATCTGCAGCTCGTCGGTGAAGATCTTGCGCTCCGAGCCCATGCCCCGTGAGATGTCGTTCCACGGCGCAACGTCGTGGGCCGCAAAGCCGCGCTGACAGCGTTCAAGCGCCTCGATGTCGTCGGGGGTGGCCAGACCGGCCGGACCCCAGAACGTGAGGAAGTTCTCCTGACGCATCTTGCGCAGCGCAGGGTCATCGTCCTTCGGCTGAAGGCTCCACGCGGTCACTTCCATGTACCCCGGCGCGATGGGATAGTACGTGCGCAGAGTAATTCCCATGATGAGGTCGACAACCGCGAGGTTCGGAAAGATCACCAGATTGCGACCGGAGAACATACGGTTCGCCCAGTCAGCCCCGTACAACTCGGCGAAGCGATTGCGGCGGGCGACCTGACTGTCGAGAGCTGCTCCCGAGAGATCACGTCCGAGCCCGGCGTTGCGCCCACCGGTTGCGTCGGCCCCACCGATCACCGCGTGACCGTTGCCCAGGTCGTAGCCGAGGTTCGGTGACGTGCCCTTGGCAAAGACCATGCTCAGGTCCTTACCGGACTCCTTCAACATCGCGAGGTAGCGGTGGTGCGTGGTCAGGGCGTGGTAGCCATCGGCCGAGTTCTCGCTCAGCAGCTTCCAGTTCGCGTTGGCGGCGTAGAGGTGCGACCCGCCGATGACCTGCATGCCCTGCTCCGACTGGTCGGCGAATAGGTCGAGGATGTCGCTCGCACCAGCGAGGTACGCGTCGAGATCGACGATGTCCTTCGTCCACGACAGGAACACAAAGCCCCGATAGGACTCAACTTTGGCCGGCTGCACGAGGCACAGGTTGTGACGATCGAAGGTCTCTCCGTACGCCTCTTCGCCCGGCAGTGCGACAAGGTCGCCCGAGGTGTTGAACGCCCAGCCGTGGTAGAAGCACTTGAGGAAACGACCGTGACCTTCGCCGCGCGTTTCGATCTGCATGCCGCGGTGCGGGCAGGAGTTGACGAAGACCTTGATCTGTCGCTCGTCGTTACGGGTGAAGATGATCGGGCGACCACCGACGTTGCGGGTGCGGAAGTCGTGCGGGTTCTCGATCTCGCTCTCGTGGCCGACGTAGAGCCAGCTGCGGTCGAAGATGAGCTTGCGCTCCTGTTCGAGCACATCTTGGTCGAACATGGTTCCGCGGTGGACCCGGAACCTCGGTGTCTCTCGGTCGTCGATGACATACGGCGGTGTGATCACGGCTATCCCCTTCCTGCGTCGGCGCCCATCAGCGTACGACCGATGATGATTCGCTGCACCTGCGCCGAGCCTTCGAAGATGTCGAGGATCTTCGAGTCCCGGTACCACTTCTCCAGGAGCAGTTCCTGGCTGGTCCCGTCGGGACCCAACAACATCATGCAGCGTCGGATGATTTTCTCAAAAGTCGGCGGCCCGAACGCCTTACTGACCGACGCCTCAGACTTGTTCGCCATGCCCCGATCCAGCAGCCACTGGGCGCCGAAGTTGACTCGGCGGATCCGCTCGAGGGCCACGTTCATTCTGTCCAGCTCGTTCTCGATCTGTGACCACCGCTGCGTGGTGAACCCGAGTCGCCGACTCTGCAACTCCGCGGCGGTCACGTCGATCGCGGCCTGGGTGATACCGAGACCCATCGCCGAGATGTTCGGTTTGTTCTGCGCCAACGCGCCAAGCGCGCCACCTCGTCCACTGCGGGTCGACGGCTGGTCCTTGGCCCCGACCGCACCCTGACCGTCGTCGCCGCGCCAGCCGAGCTGGTAGTCGAGGGGAACAGCGCAGTCCTGGAAGAGCAGTTCCGACGTCTGCCAGGCTCGGATGCCGAGCTTCTCCTCGTTCTCCTTGGCCACGATGTAGCCGGGCGTGCCCTTCGGGACGACGAACGCCTTGATACCGGCCGCTCCGAGTGACTTGTCGACGTTGGCAAAGATCACCACATAGTCCGCCCGGGCTCCACCGGAGCAGTACATCTTCGTGCCGTTGATGACCCACGTATCGCCGTCTCTGGTCGCCGTCGTCGCGACCATGGAGGTGTCGGAACCGAAGTGCGGCTCGGTGAGACCGAACGCTGCGACCCCGCCCTTCTCCATGATCGGGGTGTACCAGCGCTCGATCTGTTCCGCGGTTCCCATCAGATTGACGGTGAGGTGGCCGATGCCCTGACCGACCACGTCGTTGACCCAGATGTCGCCGTAACACAGCGTTTCGGTGGTGTGCAGGTCGCGAACCCAGTTGCCGTCGGAGAACGTGGGAACGAGGGGAATGTCCTTGCGATCATGTCGGGTTATCGGAACCGGGCAGTGGTCGAGGATCTCGCTCCAGTTGGCCGGTGGCCGATGCTTGGTGTCGGCTTCGCGGGCCACCGGGCGAACCTCAGCGGCCGACCACTCCTTCATCAACTGCCCGTGCTTCTGCAGCTCCGGGCTCATGGCAAAACTCAGTGTCATGGTGTTCTCCAGGTCTCGTGCGACGTGTGCGAAAGGTAAGCGGGCTTACAGGGCCGGTTCGAAGGCCGAGCAGAGCGGATCAAAGTCGATCGAGGCGAGCGCTGCGGCACTGCGGTACCAGAGCTCAACCGGGTGGTCGGTGATGAACCCGTGTCCGCCGAGCACCTGGATGCCATCACGGGTGGCCTGGGTGGCCACGAGGCCACAGAAGTTGACGGTGTTGGTGGTCTGCCGTTCCAGATCGTGGGCGTCGCCCGCATCTATCTGCGAAGCGACGGCCAGTGCGTCGACCTTGGCTGCGGCAATCCGGATGGACGCGTCGGCCAGCATGAACGACACGCCCTGGAACGCCGAGATCGGCTTGCCGAACGCGATGCGTTCGTTCGCGTACTTCGAGGCGTAGTCGACCGCCCGCTGCGCGGTCCCCAACTGCGCCGCCGCAATCAGTAAGCGCGCTTGAGAAATTGCAAGCGTGAGCGCGTTGGCGTCGGCCAGGGAGCCACCGAGCACCGCATCCGCCGCGACGGTCGTGTCGAACGAGACGGTGGAGAGCCGGGTGGCGTCGAGAGCGATGTGACGCTCCGGTTCAGAGATCGATACACCGGAGGCCCTGGGTGATACCAGCGCAGCACGAAGTCCGCCGTCAGCCGGGTCGATCCCGATCACAACGAGCGGATCGGCGGAGGCGGCGTTGGCCACCGACACCTTGGTCCCGCGCACCACCCAGGCACCCGACGCTTCGGCGGTGATGGTCGTGACTGATTCGCTCGGAGCTCGCCCGTACCCCTCGTAGAGCGCCAGTGCGCTCTGCGCGTTCGCATCGGAGGCAAATCGGGGAAGGATCGACTGCTTCTGCGCATCCGTGCCGACCACCCCGACGATGGCCGCGCCCAAGCCCGACCAGACGGCCGCCATCGTAAGTCCAGGATCGCCATAGGCGAGCGCTTCCACCGCTGCGAACTGGGTGAGGCAGCTCGGTCGACCACCGCCGCCGAAGGCTTCGTCGACCGGCGTGGTCAGACCCGTTTCGAACAATGCGTTCCGGACCGCGTCCGGCAAGGACGCGCTGTGCTCGCCGGCCTTGGCGGCCGGGCTCAGAACGTCGGCGGCAAGCGCGTGGCACATCGCCACCACCGCAGCAGTTTCGTCGCTCACATCGAGATCAAACATGACCCTCCCCTGGGTATCTGCTGGCGCTCCGGTCGTACTGCGTCGGCGGCAGCTTGGGGCCGGCCGGTGTTCGCCAGCAATCGGGCGTTCCGCTCACCGGACAATTCAGTTGGCGTTTTCTCCCGCGATCTGATGGGCTGAGGGCCATGACCGGGTCACCTGGGCTGGGCCGTCTCAACGCACCCACGCTCGACATGCACACCCACTTCTTCCCGGACGGCTTGCGCGACTTCGCGGAGTCGACCGGGGACTCCCGGTGGCCGTCGCTGTTTGTCAATCCCGACGGCTCGGCGCGCATCATGCGGGGCAACGAGGTGTTCCGGCCGGTTGGCGCTACCTGTTGGAACCTGGAGCGACGCGCCGAAGCCATGGATGCCCTCGGCATCGACCATCACGTGCTTTCTCCGGTCCCGGTGAACCTCACGACGTGGGCCGATCCCAAGCTTGCCGTGCGATTCATACGTGCGCATAACGAAGGTTTCGCGTCGGCTGTCGCCGCCGGACCGAAGGGCCGGTTCAGTTGGATTGGTTCCGTCCCACTCCAAGACGCGTCGTTTGCGGCGGCCGAGCTTGAGTACTGCGTTTCCAATTACGGGATGACCGGAATTGAGATCGGCACCGAGGTCGGCGGGCTCGAACTCGATCATCCGTCGATCGACCCGTTCTGGTCCGCCGCGGAGGACCTCGACGTCGCCGTCTTCATCCACCCGACCGACGGTGCTGGTGCGATTCGTCGCGGCGGGGTCCCTTACGAGTTCGCCATCGGCATGTTGACCGACACGGCCATGGCTGTCACAGCGCTCGTGTTTGGTGGCGTCCTCGACGCCCATCCCCGCCTCCGCATCGGGCTCGCCCACGGCTGCGGCACCTTTCCCTGGGCCTACCCCCGCATTGCACGCGGGGCGACGTTGGCTCCGGGAGCCGCAGCACCGACGGACCTCATGACCCATACCGATGCTCTGGTACGGCGACTGTGGGCCGACACCCTGGTCTTTGACCCTGCGCACATGCCACTGCTGATCGAACGGTTCGGTGCTGACCATCTGATGCTCGGCTCGGATTACCCGTTCTACCCACCGACGTTTGGTCACGCACTCGACATCATCGACACCAGTGTGAGTTGCGGCCACTGCTCCGCTCAGGATGGCGCGGCAATGTACAGCGCCAACGCCCGACGCTTTCTTCGTATGTCCACCAATGAAACCGATACGCCTTCGAGCACCGGGTGATCCGTTGAACGCCGACGGATCCGACCTTGGACGTGGGAGCGCGACCACATCGACACGAACGGGCGCGGACACACGATCAGCTCGGCGGGCAGCCAGGGCATCAACCAACCGGGTTTCCGATCAGGCCGTTGCGGCACCACCGAGATGTCTGTCGAAGACCGATGAAAGCGAGTCATCGATCATCGGCCGCACGTTTCTCATCCTGTCCGCGTTCCGCGAGGACTTCGTGCTCGGGGTCAGCGAACTTTCCCGCCGAACGGGGCTTCCGCGCACGACCGTGCACCGCATCGCGAATCAGCTTCTCGAAGTGGGTGCGTTGAGTCGGGTCGGCACCAAGTTCCGAATCGGACCATCGCTGTTCGAACTCGGCAACCTCCACTACCCTCAGCGGCTCCGCGACAAGCTGCAGCCGCTACTCGATGACCTGCAGCGCATGACCGACGGCAACGTGTCGTTGCTTGAGCTTGTCGGTACCGACGTGATCGTGATCGCCGCGTCGCGTCCGCGTCGGAGCCGTTGCGGCCTCACGCACCTGGGTCAACGGTTCCCCGCGCACGCCTGCGCCGGTGGACAGGTCATTCTGGCCAGCGAGCAGCGTTCCATGCCGCCACTCACATCGGTCACCCCTGACACCATCGTCGATGAAGTCAAATTCCGGCGCCGACTCATCGACATTCGGGCAGCGGGCCTCGGGTTCGAGCACAGCGAAGCGGAGGTGGGATGGACGACCTTGGCTATTCCGGCCGTCAACCGGCACGGACGCACTCTCGGGGCAATAATGCTGAAAGCTGAGACGGAGAGTCTCGACCTCGACACGATGATAAGCACGCTTAGATCGTTCGGTCAGACGTTCACCGCCGCCGGGCAACAAGCCGCAGTTGGATTCTTTGCCTCAGCCCGACCACGCCCGAAAGACCCGGCCAGCTGAGACCGCCGCCCGCGCAAGCGTTATCGGCACCTGACGATCCACGCCACACCCAAGAACCACGCCCAACGACCACACCCAAGAACCACACCCAAGAACCACACCCAAGAATCACATCGAAGAAACAGAGGAACATCATGGCTGAGCTTCTACTGATGGGAATGACCCACTACCCATTGCTCGCAACAACCGATGCCGAGATGGGCGCGCTGTTACGGACCATGATGAAAGACCCGGCCATCCCCGACGGTCTCGCTGATCCGAAGAACTGGTCCGAGGAGATGCAGGCCGAGTGGGGCACCGACGAGGCGCGCAGCAGCGCCGGCGCCCACCGGAAACTGCTTCTCGACGGGTTCGCGAAAAGCCGCGCGGCCCTCGAAGAGTTCAACCCCGACGTCATCCTCGTGTGGGGCGATGACCAGTACGAGAATTTCAAGGAAGACATCATCCCGCCCTACGCCCTTCTCGCCTACCCCGACATCGAAACCAAGCCGTGGGAGAAGTATCCGTGGCCGAACGTCTGGGGTGAGCCGAAGGATCAGATCCACACGGTCAAGGGTCGGCCTGACATCGCCCGTTGGCTCGCCGGAAAATTGCTCGACGACGGAATCGATGTGAGCTACGCGTATCAGCCACTCCATATGCAGGGCCTGGCCCACGCGTTCATGAATACCCAACTGTTCCTCGATTACGACCGAGTGGGCTTTCCATGGCCAATGGTATGTATGCCTATCAACTGCTACGGCAGCAGGGTGATCGCGGCCCGCGGCTTCTTCAAACCGTTTGGCACGCCAATGGACCTTGACCCGCCCAGCCCCTCACCACGGCGGCTGATGGACGTCGGCGGCGCAGTCGCCCGGCACCTGAAGGAAAGCCCCTGGCGTGTCGCCATCGTGGCGTCATCGTCGTGGTCGCACGCGTTCCTGACCGACAAGACATGGCGCCTCACCCCCGACACAACGTCCGACCGGGCTCATTACAACGCTCTCGCAACGAGCGACTACGGGTACTGGGAGAAGACCACAACCCCGGAGATTGAAGACGCCGGGCAGCAGGAGCTCCTCAACTGGTTCGCGTTGTTCGGTGCGGCGCGCGAACTGGGCCTCGGCGACCCCGTCGAGCACACGTTTATCGAGACGCAGTGCTTCAACTCGAACAAGGTCTTTGCGCGCTGGGCGGTGGCCAAGTGAGCGACGCAAGACTGGCCGGCAAGGTCGCGCTCGTGACGGGCACCAGCCCGAACATCGGTGGCGTGCTCGCAGCCGGCCTCGCGTCATACGGCGCGAAGGTTGCCTGCAACGACATTCGTGGCGACTTCGTCGACACCTGTGTTGCCCGCATCGTTGCCGACGGCGGCGAAGCGATGGGTGCCGCCGGCGACGTCACCGACCCCGACGCCATGAAGGCCGCGGTCGATGCGGTGGTCGACCGGTGGGGTCGTATCGACGTGCTCGTCAACAATGCGGTGAAGTTCGATACCCGCGGGTTGCTCGACATGCCGCTCGATGCGTTCCGCAAGCAGATCGACATCTCGATAACCGGAACGTTCATCGTGTCGTCGCTTGTTGCGAAGTCGATGATCGAGCGGGGGATCGGCGGATCGATCATCAACGTCCTCTCGACGGCGGCCTGGCAGGGTCAGGCCGGGAACATCGGCTACTGCACCGCCAAGTCGGGGTTGATCAACTTCTCGCGTTCAGCCGCGATGGAATTGGCGCCCTACGGCATTCGCGTCAACGGCTTCACGCCCACGGCCACCACGCCCGATGACCCCGACCTGGCCAGCGGCTTCAACGTGGCCATCTCCGCCGCTCGGGACGCCGACACCATGGACTTCGTTGGTCGCAACCCGTGGAACCGTCTCCCGACCCCAACGGACTACGTGGCGCCCGTGGTCTTTCTGGCGTCAGATGATTCGGCCCTGATGACCGGATCCAACCTGACGATCGACGGCGGCGCCCTGGCAAAGTACTGGCCCCAGACGCCGCGTCGACGACCGTAGGCAAGCGCGCGGCTCCGGCGCTGGCCCGGCGAGGGCGCGAGGTTCGTTCACATGTTCCCGGTGATCGGGAACATGTGACCGAACGTTCGCGAGTTACAGCGACCCGGCGAAGCTGCTGATGTCTCGAATGGTGGCGAGGTAGACCTCAGGCATCGCGTCGCGAAAGAGGCAATCGCCCGCGTGACAGGTGCCGTTCACCGTGCGACTCGAGACGGTGACACCGGCGTCAAGGAGCTTGCGGAAGTACGCGAGTCCCTCATCGCGAAGTGGGTCGAGTTGATTGACCGATATGACGTGCGGTGGAAGCCCCTGAAGATCCTCGGTCGATGCGTAGTACGGCCAAGCCAGAGGGTTAGTCGCGTTCTCGCCCGAGGGGTCGTAGACCTTGGCCAGCGCGGCCATCTGGTGATTGCATTCGAGGAAGAAGCCGTCGTTCTCGTAGAGCGATGTGAGCGTCGGGATCTTATGGGCGTACGCGTTGGAGATGTAGGGACACTGGGCGTATACGCCATCAATGTTCGCTAGGCGTCCGTCCTTCTTCGCCTTCAGCGTGGTGGCCAGCGTCAGATTCCCGCCTCCGGATTCGCCGGAGACAACGATCTTCGAAACTCCTGAAGCGCGCTTTGTTGTTGGCCACCCAATCGAGCACCGACGAGCAGTCGTTGAGCCCAGCCGGGAACGGATGCGGACCGTGCTTGCCGCCGCCGTTGCGGAACTCGACGCCGAAGACCATCAGGCCGGTGGCCGCGAGTTCGTCACGCCAACGGACGTAGTTTGCGCCGGCTGCTTCGAGCAGCACCATGCCACCGCCGTGGATGTGCAAGACGGCCGGGATGGCGCCAGTGGCCGAAGTCGGCCGATGGACGAATACGGTGATGTCGTTGCCGTCGACGCCGCGCACCAGCTCGACACTCCGGGTCACACCTTCGACCGGCGGCGAGTTCATCACCAGCACTTCGCCGAGACCGCCGAAGCCCTGTTCCGAAATCGACACAAACTCGAGGAGTTGCTCGATCGGAGTGTTCTCGTCGACCGGGATATCCGCGGGCGGACCGGCTAGCCCGAGCGGGGTGAGTGCCGCGATCATGCGGGGATCAGCCCTCGGATCGTCGGCCAGAGTCAGGTTCGGCGAGCCGAGTCGCCCGGGAAGAATGGGAGAGCTTTCAGTGGTCATGACGATGTGCCCTTCTCTCGTGGAATCACACTGCACCGAACGGCGCATGCGTGAGCAACATACCCGTCGGCCAGGATGAGCGAAAGTCGAGCGTTGCTCCGGAACCCGTGGGTCCGTTGCGGACCGTCCCTTCGACGATTCCGTGCGTGAACGGGAGTCAAGGGAGCACAAAATCAGAACACTTGACCACGACAACTCCGGCCGACCGACACTCGGTCAGCCGCCACTATTGGACGAGCGACTCCTCCGCGGTTCGAACTCTCTGTGTCAGGCCACGGGAATCGACACGCCGACACCACCGCGAGTTTCCGCTCCGTAGCGAGCGATCTCCGCTGGAATGTCGAGGGGACGCATCTGGCCCGATTTCGCCTGCGCCAGCACCTCGTCGGTCAGCAGGTCGGCCGGAAGAATCCAGCACACTTCGAACTCCAGGCCGTCGGGATCCATCGCGTAGAGCGCCTTCGTGGTGACGTGGTCGGTGGCCCCCACCAGGGAACCCCGCGACTCGAGGACCTGGGCTAGCCGTTGGAGTTCGGCCAGCGTGTCAACCTCCCACGCCAGGTGGTAGAGGCCGACCGTGGTCCGGCCGGCCTGGGTCGGACCGGCCCCGGAGCCGATCTGGAACGTACCGAGATCGTGGTCGTTGGTCGAACCTGGCGCCTGAAAGAACGCGGCCCGACCTTCCATCCAGACCTTCGTACGAAAGCCCAGGGCGTTCTCGTAGAACTCACGGGTGCGGGCAACGTCGCGCACGTAGAGGACAGCATGATTGAGTCGTGTGACCGGCATGGGAACTCCTTCGAAACGATGCGCCAAGGCACATGAGTTGAGGGTTCAAGTAAAGCACACTTCAAATCACTAATACTTGAAGACTCAAGTGAGCGGTCACCGGCGGGCGAGGGCGAGGCGTGCGCTCACTCCGGGGCGGGTTGCGGGAAGCGGTCACGAAGGATGCGTTTCAGCGCCTTGCCACTCGCGTTGCGGGGGATCTCGTCGACGAATTGCACCGACTTGGGTTGCTTGTAGCGGGCGAGTTTGCCGTTGCACCATGCGAGCACGTCGACTTCATTTAGCGCCGCGTCGGCCCGTACGACGACAGCCAACGGTGACTCGCCCCACTTGTCGGAAGGCTGGGCCACCACCGAAACTTCACGAACGCCCGGGTGGCTCAGGATCACGTTCTCGATTTCCGCCGGATAGATGTTCTCGCCACCGCTGATGATCATGTCTTTGATGCGGTCCTGAATCGTGACGAATCCTTCGTCATCCATCGTCGCGACATCACCGGTGTGAAGCCAGCCGTCGACGATTGCCGCCGCCGTAGCGTCGGGATTGTTCCAGTACCCCTTCATCACGTGCCGAGCGCGGATCAGCAACTCGCCTGCTTCGCCGGGCGCACAGGTGGCGCCATCAGGGTGCACGAGCTTCACATCTGTCAGCAGATACGACTTGCCGGACGAGCCGACCTTGCGGGTCGCGTCGTCCTGCCCGAGGATCGTTCCGGGCCCTCCGCACTCGGTGAGACCGTATGTCTGCAGAAGACCGATGCCTTTGTTCATGCACTGCTCGATCAGCGTGACGGGCAACGGAGCCGCGGCACACCACAGATTGCGAATCGACGACAGGTCGTGCTTCGCCGGGTCATACACGTTGAGCATCGCGTTGAGCATCGCCGGCACGACGAGACCGCTCGTGACTCGCTCGCGGCCGACAACATCCCACACCCCATTGGGATCGAAGGACTTCATGATGATGACGGTGGACCCTCCGAAGATCGCCACTTCCAACGGGAGTAGCCCACCCAGGTGGAACATCGGCATCACCAGCAGGTACTTGCCCGACAGGTTGAAGTCTTCCGACGAGCCGAGGTTCGAAAAGATCGCCCACATCTGACCTTCGTGGGTCAACATCGCACCCTTCGGTCGGCCCGTCGTTCCCGACGAGTAACAAAGGCACAGCACGTCGTCGTTCCCGGCGCCGATTTCGGGGGATTCCGTGGCGGCGGCGTCGCGCAGTGCCACGTAGTTGATCGCTCCGTGGGGCCCCTCTCCTGCCTCGCCCACAAGAACCCAGTTCCTGACCGCCGTGGTTCCTCGCCGCTGCAGTTCGGCCGCGACCGAGGCGAAGTCGCTACTGACGACCAGCACGGTTGCTCCGCTGTCGGTCAGGAGGTACTCCAATTCGTCGGCCACGAGGCGCCAGTTCAGCAATACGATGATCGCTCCAACCTTGGCCCCGCCGTAAAACGTTTCGAGGAACGGAACACAGTTCGGGAGGAGGAGAGCGACCCGATCGCCCGGCTGCACGCCGAGGCCGAGCAGCATGTTGCCCGCCTGGTTGGCCCGCCGATCCAGCTCGGCGTAGGTGAGCCGCTCCCCCGTTCCCGTGTCAACCACCGCAGGCGCATCGGGATTACGGGCGGCACGACGTGACAGAACGTCGCCCATATTGGACGTCAGCATAAGTTTCCCCCTTAAACGGCGGTGACACCGTCCGGCGACTCTCATCGAGCGATCCCGAACCTGCAACGCGATTGTCCGCTGACCGGAACGCCAAGGACGATTAAGCACAGCGCGGCTCCGGCGAGGGCGCAGAGAAGTGAACGAGCGCCAGCGAGAGAACGCAGCGAGCCACCGAGACCGGATGAAAGCCGCCCAGCGGAAGGGTGCCGAAACGAAGTGGAGGCGGGACCCAACGCCATCAAGCACAGCGCGGCTCCGGCGAGGGCGCAGAGAAGTGAACGAGCGCCAGCGAGAGAACGCAGCGAGCCACCGAGACCGGATGAAAGCCGCCCAGCGAAAGGGTGCCGAAACGAAGTGGAGGCGGGACCCACCGCCATCAAGCACAGCGGCTCCGGCGAGGGCGCAGAGAAGTGAACGAGCGCCAGCGAGAGAACGCAGCGAGCCACCGAGACCGGATGAAAGCCGCCCAGCGGAAGGGTGCCGAAACGAAGTGGAGGCGGGACCCAACGCCATTAAGCACAGCGCGGCTCCGGCGAGGGCGCAGAGAAGTGAACGAGCGCCAGCGAGAGAACGCAGCGAGCCACCGAGACCGGATGAAAGCCGCCCAGCGGAAGGGTGCCGAAACGAAGTGGAGGCGGGACCCACCGCCATCAAGCACAGTGGGTGCAACCACTCAGGCTGAGACTACGAAAACGCACCCACTCCCAGGAGACGTTCGAGGCTTTCGATGACGGGAGCGAATGACTGCCGGTCAATTAGGTGTTCGTCGGTTGCTTCAACGATGCGCCAACGCATTTCCTGGAGCCAAACCCTTCGTTGCATGTCTCGTCGTTGTGTCGCTGCGGATCCGTGAGTGAAGAACGGGCTGACCTCTAGCGCGACACAGTCCTCGGGCCACCCGAAGTCCACCTCCACGAACGTGTTTCGGCCAATGATCGGTACTTTGAAGTTCGTGCGCGGCCGCGGCAGCGACGACTCCCGGATCCAGCGGTTCACTAGTTGCTCATAGCTGCTCCGGTGAATTATCGGCTGGTCGATTCGCGCGTGAACCTCCGCCAGCAGGTCGGCCCGACCCACAAATCGTGAAGTCGGACGACTTTCAGCTTCCTTCAAGAGCCTTTCCATCGACACCAAACGATGAGCGATTGCGTGGTCGAGGCAGCGGGCCAACTGGTCCCGCGATAACGAACCGGCCAAGGTGATAAGTGTTGATGACACTTGCGTGATTCGCGCAGTGCGCCACGGGTGGGTTCGGTAGGGGTGACGCGTGCGTCGAACCTCGATCCCTGACCGCCCCGGCGCCCGCATGTCGTGCGGAATAATGAGGGTAGGACGTCCGTTGTAGGCGACGCCCGCCGGGAGGCCCTGTAAGAGCGCGGCCGACACACCACCTACCACGGCGTTTGGAACAGAAAGACATGCGGCAAGCGTCAGCTGTTCCCTCGACTCTTCGACCGCAGCGATCCGGTAGACCCCAGGGAACATGGGCACGATAACGCCAGCGCGCTTTCGTTGGTACAGGGCGTCGTGCGTGAGTCCGAGGTCGCCGGCCTGTTTCGTTGTGAAGACCCCGAGTTGTCCTTCGGTACGACGGATCAGCCGGGCTTCCAGGTCTAGAGGTCCGGTACGACGAACCACAGAGGCTGCATCGGTGACGTGCGGGAATGTTCGGTCCATGGTTTCTCCAACCGTCGAAGTGAACACATGGGGGGAAGAGCAGCACACAAATCTACGCCCGAGGTGTGACAGTGGAGGCGGGACCCACCGCCATCAAGCACAGCGCGGCTCCGGCGAGGGCGCAGAGAAGTGAACGAGCGCCAGCGAGAGAACGCAGCGAGCCACCGAGACCGGATGAAAGCCGCCCAGCGAAAGGGTGCCGAAACGAAGTGGAGGCGGGGCCCAACGCCATTAAGCATCGTGGGTGCAACCACTCAGGCTGAGACTACGAAAACGCACCCACTCCCAGGAAAAGCATCGTGCCTGAGGTTTCGAACAATCGAAACCTCAGGCACGTTCGCCGTCGAAGAACTCGCCGAGCTTCTCCGTCAGATATTCATGAATCTCGCTCAACCACTTGTGTTGAGGAATATCGACGGTCGACCCGCTTCGGTGAAGCTTTTTCCCCAACTCTTAAAGAAAATCGCCCCGCAACCCACGTTGGGTGATCACGAATAGCGGTTCAACGCTGAGGCCTGTTTCATACCGCTCCGGCTACAGCCGGGCATCGATCCAGTTCAGCACATCGGCCAGTACCGCCTCGTGCTCGGGTTCGTTGAACACTTCGTGGAACAGACCGTCGTACACCTTGAGTGTCTTGTCAGTCGATCCGGCGAGCGCGTGTGCGGTCTTGCCCGACTCCACCGACACCAGAGCGTCGGCCGACCCGTGAACGACAAGCAACGGAAGTTTCAAGCCCGGCAGCCGTTCCGGAAATTGCTTCGAGGTTCGCAGGATGGCCCAACCCGTCCCGGCCGGCATCTTGCCGTGAAAGACCAACGGGTCGGCATCGTACGCAGCGACCACTGCTGGGTCACGACTGACTCCGGCCGACGAAAGCTTCTGAACACCGAGCTTTGGAACAACACGAGCGAGCACTCGCGCAAGAAACATCAACCGCTTCGGAACCCCGAACGTCGTGACCGCCGGGCCCGAGAGCACGAGCCCGCGCAGACGACCCTGGTTTCGCAGCGCCGACGCCAACGCAATGTTTCCGCCCATGGAGTGGCCGATCAGAAAGACGGGCTTGCCCGGGTGATCTGACGCCACGCGGGCGAAGACCTGATCGAGGTCGTCGAGAAGGTAATCGTGCTTATCAATGTATGCGCGCACTCCGGCCGACTTGCCGTGGCCGCGATGATCGGGACCATAGACGGCGTAGCCCCGGGGGACAGCTGCGTTCACGAGATTCATGTAGCGGTCGATGTGCTCCCCGAACCCATGAGCAACTACGAGAACGGCCTTGGGTTCGGCATCGGGCAGCCAGGCTTTCCATCGAATGTCTATGCCGGCCTGGCCGGTGAAGTGCTGTTCAAGAATGTGCATGTGAGGTCCCTCCTGGCGCGTCCACAAAGCGAGCGAACGAGCACGACATCGTACTGAGCAGCAGAGCGTGTCACCACCAGCCGACCCCCGCCCAGAAGCCGCGCTCGCCGGGAAGACGGCGTAGGCAGTCCTACCCGAAAACAGTTCAAGTAAGTCCGACCGCTTGACAACATACATAACCGTTAGTTAGATAACCGTTATGCGTTTTCTGTTCCTGGCCCTGCTCGCCAGAGGTCCCGCCCACGGGTACGTGCTCAAACAGCTCCACGATGAGCTGTTCGGCCCGCCGTGGCCACCAATGAACATCGGCCAGATCTACGTCACGATGGGACGTCTGGAACGAGACGGCCTGGTGTCCATCGAACCCGACGGCGGACGCAAGGTGTACTCCCTGACCGAACTCGGTCGCAAGGAGTTGGACATGTGGATGACCGAGCAGGACGAATCGTCAGTCCACAAGAGCGATCTCCTCCTGCGTCTGGTCGCTGCGACCATGACCTCCGGCCCCGGTGTGAAAGCAGTGATCGCTGAGTGCCGCCGACGGCTCCTCATCGAACTCCGGTCGCTTTCCGCGAGCATCGAGCCCGGAAGCGAAGGGACCCTTGCCGAACTTCTGGTCCAACAGGCCGCTCTCCACATCCAGGCCGATCTCAAATGGCTGGATGTGGCCGAGGACCGGCTTCTCAAAAAGGGCCCGCTGCCGAAGAGCCAGCACGGGAAACCCGCCGGATCGGCGAAAACCGCAAACGGCCACCGGGCGGAGGGGTGAAATCCATGGCATCAATCATTGAAATATGTGCACTTACGAAAAGCTACGGGCCCAACCCGGTGCTGCGTGGCGTCGACCTCAAGGTTGATTCCGGGGAGTGGGTGGCGCTCATGGGGCCGAGCGGATGCGGAAAATCAACGCTGCTCAACATGATCGGTGGACTCGACCAACCCGATTCCGGCTCGGTCACCCTCGCCGATCAGCGGGTTGACGTCCTCTCGGCCAGCAAGCGCGCCGAACTTCGGCGAACCCACGTCGGCATTGTGTTTCAAGCCTTCAACCTCGTGCCGCACCTCGACGTGCAGCAGAACGTCGAACTACCGCTTCGACTCGCAGGCGCCGGCCGCCGATCAGCCACCGAGCGAAGCCGCGAGCTCGTCGCACGTCTCGGTCTGGAAGACCACGCACACGCGGCCCCGTCAACACTGTCGGGCGGCCAGCAACAACGGGTGGCGATCGCCCGGGCGTTGGCCAACCGACCAACGGTCCTGCTGACCGACGAGCCCACCGGAAGCCTTGACACCGAGGCCACCAACGTGGTCCTTGATCTGCTGCGTTCCGAGCATCGAGACGGACAGACCATCGTCATGGTGACCCATGACTACCGGGTCGCCAGCGCGGCCGACCGCATCGTGCGCATGAGCGACGGTCGTTGCGAGCACAGCGAGTCGATACTTGAGGAGTCCTACACCGACGAACTGATCGGCCCGACCGGCGAATCTCCCTTCGATCGTCTGGTCCGGTTCGAGTGAACACATATCTCCGGCGGATCGCTTTGCTAGTGGGTGTCGGCTTCCGCCACCGGTCCCGGGCCGGCGCTATCGGACTTCTGGCGATCATCACGCTCGGCGCCGCGGCGATCGTCACGGGGCGGTCGGTTCAAGTGGGCGGAACAACGGCGCTCGATTCCATCGCAACGCGCGCCAACCGCGGCGACGTGGTCCTCTGGGGCACACATGAGGCACTGGCAGATCTCGTCAACGACCCCACGGTTGAATCTTCCGGCGAAGTCCGAGGGCTCGCAGCTGCCGAGATCGTCGACAACGACGGGGTGAGCGAACTCCTGCTCGTGTCGGAGCTGCCAACGACAGACGAACGAGTTGGCCGGATCACCCTTCGTTCCGGAACCCGACCAGCACCGACCGATCCCGCCGGAGCCGTGGTTGAGCCGGGCATGGGAACCCTGGGCAGTCGGATCCAGGTCCGACGTCTCGGCCGCACAACCGAGTTCACCGTCGTAGGCGTCGGGCTCGACTTCGCCGGATGTGGCTATCCGACCTGTCGACCCGGCACGATGTTCCTTTCACCGGCGGGATTCGCCGCGATAGCGGGTGACCCTGACGCCTCCGACGCACGGGTCGCGCTGCAACTTCGTGCTAACGCTCCGTCGCCCGACGCGGTAGCCGATCGGATGAAGGCCGCGCACCCCAGATCGATCTGGCAAACCCGTACTTGGCCATCAGTCCGAAGCCAACTGCTCGCCCCCGACGACTTCCTTGGAGGATTTGTGAACGGACTCGGGGCGTTCCTTCTTCTCGGCGCGGTCATCGCCGTGGTCGGAACAGTAAGCGCGCAGATGGCTGCTAGGCGTCGCGAGATGGCGATCATCTCCACGGTCGGCGCGCGGCCCATCGATATCGCCGTGTCGATCGTCGTTGAACACGCGATGTTCGGACTCATCGGGTCGGGACTCGGTTGGATCATCGGGTCACTCGCGTCGCCGATGGCTCGAGCGACCGTCGCCCGCTCCATCGGTTGGGGTGCGCCTACGTTTTCTCCAGCGACCTTGCTTGAGGTGACCGGTCTCGTACTTACGCTTATGATCCTCGCGACCGTTGGCGCGGCGGTCCGAAGTGCCCGACGCCCCGTGGTTGAAGGGCTCCGGGGCGACGGTGTCCACGGCAGTCCCCGCGCCCGATGGACGTTTCGATTTCGCGGAGTCGTTGCACCACTTGGATTGCAGGACCCGCTGACGAGACCGGTCCGATCATTCTTCTCGTTTCTCGCCGTCACCGTCGCGGTGTCCGGCTGCCTGGCCGCGTTCGGCCTTCGCAGCACGATCGGCTCGATGGCGTCGGACAGCCAGCGCGCCGGTGAGAAGTGGGACGTCACAATGTGGTCGATGGATCCTCGACCGAGCGAACAACTCATTCCGCTCGTGTCGGATCTTCCACACGTAGCTAGCGTGTTCACGAGTCGCTCGGATCCGGCGCAGTTCGTCGGAGAAACCCCGGCACCGTTCGAAGGTCGGTTCTCGGCGGTGGCGCAAGGCGGTGACATGGGCGCCCGGCCGGTGAACCTCGTGCAAGGGCGCAACGTTGCCAAGATCGGCGAGGCGGTGGCGGGTGAAGGATTCCTCGAGACATTCAATCATCGGGTGGGCGATACGGTCGAGTTCAGCGTGCGGGAGGAGTTACTACGTGTACATATTGTTGGCTCGTATCGAGACGCCACCAACGGCGGAAGACTCCTGCGCTATCGACTGGAGCAGATTCGGACACTCCAACCCGAAATAGCTGTAGGAAGCGTGTACGTCTTGGCTGACGATCCGTTGAACCGACGCGCTCTGCTTCGGGAGGTCCAGACGGCGACCGGCGCCCGGGCACAATCGTTTGCGTCGCGAGGCATCGAATCTGAGGTGCGAACGGTGCGATGGATCCTTCTCGCCGTTGGTGCGTTCATCGTCTTGGTGTCGCTGGCCCAGCTCGGCGGAGCATGGCTGGTCGGGGCCCGTGAGCAGGAACGCGATCTCGCCCTTCTGTCGGCGATCGGCATGACCCGGACCCAACTGCGGAGACGCTCAGGCATCGGGGCCGCGATGGTGGCCGGCATTTCCTGGCTGAGTGCGCTCCCGCTCGGATACCTGGCGCTTCAGGTCATCGGCCGATTGGCCGTCCGGAGAGTCGGACTCGGAGCGGACATCCTTCGCTACGTCGCCTGGCCCTCGCTACTCCTGGTCGGGGCAGCAGTCATCGGGGCCGCATCATGGTTGGGCGCGATGTCAGCGTCCCGCGTCGGCGGTCAGCGAGCTTCGCTGCTGTTACGCCACGAATAGCGCAGCACGTTGTAGAACTGGCGCAGGAGGCTGAATAACCGACACCTCAAAGAACAGCGTTCTTCAGGCGTTATCGACCGCGGCACCGTCGTCAAGTTCGTCTTGACGCTGCTGGTAGAGGAGGATGGCCTTCAGCTGAGCCTGCGAAATGATCTTTGATTCCACCAGGATCTCGCCGAGATGCTTTCGCTGGACCTTCGTCTGATGGAGAGCCTCACCTATCTGCTTCGGCGTTGCCAGCCCGTTCTTCAGGAGAAGCTCACCGAGGCGACCCTTCGACATTTCCGCCCGTGCCTGCTTGAGGAGTGCGGTGACCAGGCTGCCCATGGGGACCCCGTTGTCAACGAGAATCTCGCCCAAGGGGCGCTTCGTGCGCTTCTGTTCGCGGAGCGCGACCTCAAGCATTTGCTTGGAGAGATCACCGTTTCGCACCAATAGTTCGCCGATCCGAGGCGTCATGGGCGGAACCCGTTGCCCGCGGCTCGGGACGTCCGCGTCGTCTTCGGTTAGTGGTTTCAGCGTCATGCGTGTCTCCGGCCCGGGGTGGTGCTCCTTGCTATTTCGGCTGGATAGCGGCCGTTATGCGATGTTTGGCAAGGATTCGCCGCCGGGCGGTAACACTGAGGTGGCAATACCCAACAAGAGACGCAGGTCAGGACGTTCGACCCCAGAACAGCTTGCGCACCTCATCGCTATTGGTGACCCCGGGTTTGGAGTTGAACGCTAGGACGGCAACGAAGCGCGACTGGCTGCCAAGCACCTGCGTCACCCGATGAAGCGATACCCGACCGGCGAAGATCGACATCGTGCCGACGGTGAAGGGGAGTCGTCGAACGTTTGACTCGTCGCCGTCGAGGATCGCTTGGATCTCGGCCGACTCTCCCCCGTCGGAGCGCCGGATATGCGGGACATATTCGAAGAAACCGCCGTCTTCGGCTTCCTGAATCATGATTGTCGTACTGAACTCGGTTTCATCGAAGTGCCACGCATGAAAGTCGCCCGGTCGGAACACGTTGATGGAGCACGCGCCCAGCGGATCAGCCAGCCGATACAACTCGGGTGTGCCCAGCACGTCGCGGATGAACTCGACGAGGGGCTCCCAGGTGTAGAAGCGCCTGAGGGGTGAGTCATCGGCCAGAAGATCGTAGGCAATCGAGCCGACGACGGTGCGCAGTTGGGCGCGCCCGCGTGGTCCGGTGCGAACTCGCTGTCGTCGTTGAGATACACGTTGTGGGTGTCATCACACACGTAGGCGTCATGTGACCTGGCTGCGGCCTCGGTCGCCATGGCGCTGACTGCTTCTGGCCGCAGAAGACCCGGAAGGAGCGCGACCCCGTCGTTCAGCAATTGCGAACGACACCTCTCGACCAGCTCAGCCCGTTCGGCGTTGGCGCGATCCAGCGGATAGCGGGCCAGGTCGATGACGTCGGAAACCACCGGGGTCGGAGAGAGCGTGCTCATGTGCCGATCGTAGTTCCGGCCACGAACGGATCCGAAAGTACGGTCGGAAAATCCGGTCGAAAAATACCGTAAGGCCCGCTACGCGCCTTCACCCGGATAGCCGGCAAACGACGCCTTGAAGACGCCCTGGTGGAGAAGGACTTCGGCCACCGCAGTGTCGCCGTGGAAGAGCGTCGAACGGGTCCAGTAAGACTCGGTGCGTTTGCTGGCGCCAACTGCAACCAACTCGCGCTCGACCCGGTACGAGCGTCCGACCAGGATCGGACCGGCGAGCAGCTTGACCTCAAGGTCAATGAACAGGCCGACTGAGGGCTGCCGTACAGGAAACGTCGGCTTGGAAAACGCGTTCGTAAGCACACTGATCATCTCGATCGGTACGACCGGTGCGCCCCAGGGTGTCGATGCGCCGGGCGCGTGATACGCCATGCGCTCAGTGATCAGGCCCAGCTTGTCGCGAAGCGTAAACGGGTACAGGTTGCCCATGTGGTCGTCGAAACCCATCCGCACGACCTCGTCGCCTGCACTCCGCTGGCCGACGACCATCTGGTCGATGATGAAGAGCTTCTCCGGCGGTCGGGCCACCGCTACCGCGAGTCGCTCCGACAGTTCCGTCGGTCCATGGTCGGGTCCGATCGAGAGTGTGCCCGTCAGAACCGGCGTGCCATCGGCTTTGGCCGCGTCGACGCGACCTTTCGTTGCGCCCGGCCCATCGATGGTGAGCCGGGCTTCGACTTCTTCGCCTTCGATGACCATGTTCTGGAAATGGGCGCTGATACAACCGTGGGTGAACCACTGATCACCCCACAGTGCAGCGCCCAACGGTTCAAACTGCGAGAAGTGGGTCGGGCCTTCGATCGGTGCTCCCGCCAGACCCAGTTTGGCCGCCGAGTCACCGTCGTGAACGCTCTTGTGACCGTCGTAGGACTGGTCGGCGAGCATTTGGGCCGGAGCACGACGGGGTCCGGCCAGCGTGATCGTCGTGGACGATTGCAGTTGGGTCATCGCGGCATCGTAGCCCGCCTGCGCCCTATTACGCCGGTCCGGCTGCGTTCCGTTTAGCCGGTCCGGCGGCGACCACAACCGCTCGGAACGCCAACGATTGCTACATCGGGTTGACGGTTGACTGAAACTTCTGCATCAGATGCGGTCCGGCTTCGATCGGTGGGTACTTCGGCGACTCCCCCGGACGAAGGCATGAGGGAATGCATTCGATCACGGCGTCCCAGTTCGCGTTGTGGAAGAACGCGATCGACTGGCGCCGATCGGTGGGGTTGAGAACCCGGTGCATCGTGCTGCGCCAGCGGTCGTTCGTCCACCGGGCCATGGCATCACCGAGGTTAACGACGAACGATCCCGGGACCGGGCTCACGTCGTGCCACACGCCATCGGCGTCTTGCACCTGCAGACCACCCTGTTCGTAGTCGGGGAGCAACACGGTGAGCGTGCCGTAGTCGGTGTGGGCACCCGCTCCGAGCTGTCCCGGAAGCGGGTTCTCGATTTTGGGATAGTTCAGCGCTCGCATGGCGCTGGTATGGCGGTCGATCATCGCGTCGAAGTGGTCGGACGGGAGTGCGAGCGACCGGGCCATCAGCGACAGT
Source organism: uncultured Acidimicrobiales bacterium (assembly GCA_963763135.1). GTDB lineage: Bacteria > Actinomycetota > Acidimicrobiia > Acidimicrobiales > JANYDT01 > JANMZO01. Next base: position 320,182 of record CAVXNJ010000001.1, read on the forward strand.
AAGCGCGCTGACAGATCCGCCAGGGATCGGAAGTAGGTCTCCCACGTTTCCCGGAATCCGTCGACCCCGGAGGGCCACTGGTTCGGCGACCAGGCGAACGACTCGTCGGGGTCGGTGATCGTATGTGTCGGGGCATCCACCGGGCCGATGGCAAAGCTTTCCTTCAGGTCCGGGTGGCCGCCATAGCCGAGGGACGCGGCAAGCGACTCTCCGGTCAGCGGTGAGTATCCGTAGGGATACCCGGCGTAGGGCATGACCACCGTCATCTTGTCGGCAAGTGGGAGGTCGAAGAACTCCCGTGCCGTTTGCGTCGTTCGTTCGATGAGGTCAGCCGGTACCCCGTGGCCGGTGACCGAAAGAAACCCCACGTCTTCACAAGCCTGCCGAATCAATGGAATCGCCGAGATCTGGTCGCTGATATCGATGACGGGAACCCAACTCACGCGATCAACCTTACGTCGTCAACCTCACGTCGCCGACGAGAGGATTGTGTGCTTTCGCTTCGACCCAGACTAAGCGAGTGCACACACTCCCGCCGTGCGGCGTTACTTCAACAGCCGCTCGACCACGTCTGATTCGACGAGCGGCTGACGCCTTTCCGGGCAGCGTTACTTCAACAGCCGCTCGACCACGTCAACGGTCCCATACACCACCTCAATCAAAATCAACACGATCACGATCCACTCGAGTCGACGGGACGTGTGGGCCTCGTCCTCGTCGGACAGCATCGAGTACGTGCGATACATGACCTCAAGCTTGTGTTCGGTGGCGTCGGCCAATTCGTTGGCCCGGAACACGCGCATCGCCCCACGGTAGATCGCCGCGTAGTAGAGATCCTCGGTCACCTTCACGGCCGCGTTCACACGCTCAAGAACGTCGGTGAAAGCCAGGTGCTCGGTCAGGAGATCGCGTCGGAGATCGTCGTAGGTCTGGTTCGTCTTCTTCTTGGTCGGAGCGAGCCGACTGCCCGACAGTTCACGGTGCATCCGCCGGATGCCCTCGTCGAGCTGACCGTCGTAATACGCCAGCTCCAGCACCTGAGCGAGCGCAAACTCCAACAGGCTCGTGGCGTCGTCGGTGCCGTCGGGGTCGTAGACGAGGGCCTGGTCATACCCGATCACCACCAGATCATTGGTCGAGTAGGAGTACGACGAACGCAGCAGCTCCTCACGCAGTTGGGTGGAGAACTCGTTCCGCTCGCCGAGCAGAAGCGACGACAGTGACGGGTGATTCGCAACGACCGACGCCGAGACGGGACCGTCGGAGAAATTGCGAATCGCATAGATCGTCAAGGTCTCCTGCGCCTCCTGGATTTTCGGCGACTCCAGACCCACGTGGATAGCGGCCACCGCGAGCGCGGCGTCTTCTTCCATCCAACGCTGAAGGTCAGCCTGCATCTGTGCCCCCTCGAGCTCGACCGAGAGATCAGCCAACTCGTTGAACGTGGTGCCCGGAGGAATGGTAAGTGCCCAAACGATCGTCATCGCTCCGAAGTCGTAGACCTTCGCAACGACCCGCACGGACCATTCGTGATCCCGGACCACGAGCTGTCGATCGCTCAAACCGGCTGACACCGGTGGGTTGGTGAACACGACTCCATCGCGTTGACGGTGCAAACGGAGGCGGGCGACGCCCCTACCGGAGGCAAGTGCGCTGCGAAGCTCCCGCTCGACCGCCGGGAGATCAACAGTTTCGGCGATATCGAAAAGGCGATACAACAGAATCTGGCCCGACGCCACGGTGAGCGTCGTACCCTCGCTAGTCAGCCCCGCGTCGATTTCCACGCTCCCAACCTACGCCGCCGGACCCCGACGCGAACGGAATGTACGCATGATGGGGTGGGCTACCAGCGTGGCTCCACAAGATTTCTCCGGGACATAGAGTCGATCATGGAACTTGCTCAAGCCCTTGACTTCATTCGTCCCCGAGCCAACGGGATCGTCACGGCCCTCAAGGCCGACGGTCGGCCCCAACTATCCAACATCACCTATTCGCTCGGCGAGGATTCGATCATCCGGGTATCCGTGACGGAGTCCCGAGCCAAAACGAAGAATCTCCGCCGCGATCCGAGGGTTTCGCTTTACGTCGGCCAGGAAGACTTCTGGGCGTACTGCGTCATAGAAGGAACCGCCGAACTGACACCACCCGCGGCGTCACCGAAGGATCAGACGGTCGAAGAGCTCGTGGCGTTGTACCGCGCCGTGAGGGGAGAGCATCCCAACTGGGACGAATACCGGGCGGCCATGGTCGAGGACCAGCGAGCGGTTCTGAAGATCCATCCGGAACGGGCCTACGGAATGCTGACCAGCTGATACGTGCTCTCTGCGCTCGGAGCAAGATGTCTCCGAGTGCTGCGCCGGCGCACGAGAGCGGCGCGAGCGACCCGGGCGGACCGGACGTACTTTTACGATCCATGCATATCCCCTTTTCTTGGGGGTGAAGCTGGCCGATAGGTCTGTCACGCTATGAGTCACCCTATGAGCACGGAACCCGAACACCCGGCGATCGCGGCGCCGAACGTAACCGTCGGCATCGTCGAAGACGATCCGGTGTTGCGCGAGTGTCTCGGGCAGATGGTCGAAGAGGTCGACGGGTTTCGGCTGTTCGGTTCGGCGTCGACGGTCGCCGAAGGTCTCAGGCTCCTCCAGAAGGAGCCTGACATCCTGCTGCTTGATTTGGCGCTTCCTGACGGGTCGGGACTCGAACTGATCGCCCACGCACGAGATAACGCCAGCTCAACCCGCCTCCTCGTGCTGACCGTCTTCGCCGATGTTCGAAGCGTGGTCCGAGCCATCGAAGAAGGAGCTGACGGGTACCTTCTCAAGGAAGCCGATGTCGATCAGATCGCAACGGCGATCCGCACCGTGCTGTCGGGCGGAGCACCTATCAGTCCGGCAGTAGCCGGGCACATTCTGGCCAAACTGCGAAACGAGGCACCGCGGCGTCCCGCTACCCCACCAGTTGCGCTCACGGCGAAGGAAACCGCGGTGTTGGAGGCGTTGGCCAGCGGGAAGGCGCACAAGGAAGTGGCTATCCAGCTCCGAATTTCGCAGCACACCGTAGGTGACCACGTGAAGTCGATCTACCGAAAGCTCTCGGTGAACTCCCGGGGTGAAGCGGTCTACAAGGCCGTTCAAACCGGGCTCATCCGTATGGATTCATAGGAAGAGGCTGAAATGAACTCAGCCCGCCGGGTTAGATCCACAACAAATCGGCGCAGCGCACGCGACTTCGTTGTCGACCAGGCCTCCCGGTATCTTCCAGAACCCCAAAAGGGTCAAGTGTTCAACGCGCAAGACATCGTGCGGCTCAGGACCGGAATAATCATCGCGTGGCTGGGTGTTGTCGGCGCCTCGTGTACAGCCGTTCTCTACGCGTACTTAGGATCACCCATCTCCGGGGTCGCCATTGCCGGCGTCGCCGCGCCACTGCTCTTCTTGCATCTCGCCGTGAGACGGGGGATGTCCCTCACCATCCTTGGCAACGGGTTCACCACCGCAGCATTGCTAATGACATTTATCGTGGCTGCCCGCACCGGAGGCTTTCAGTCACCGGCGCTGGTGTGGAGTTTCATCCACCCGATCACGACGTATGTGGCTTGTGGAAAACGTTCTGCGCAGGTCTGGGCGGTGTTATGCACGACCCAGGTCGGAATCTTCTTCCTCCTCGATCAGCTCGGTATGCAAGCAGCGCAAGATTTGACAGCGAACACTGTCACCGTGCTCCGAGCCACCGGCTTCATTGGGTGCATTCTCACGAACATCGCGCTGATCGCCGCGATCGAAGGGGTCCGGGTCGCATCACAGGAAGCCATGGACCAGGCGAACCGCACGATCGAACGCGAGCGAATCCTTGGCGACATGCACGACGGGGTCGGCAGCCAGCTGCTCGGCCTCATCATGCAGGTCCGGGCCAAGAAAATCGACGACGAACGACTGCTGCACGGGCTGAGCAGCTGCCTCGACGACGTACGCCTGATCGTCGATTCCCTGGATCCGATTGAGCGTTCCTTCGATGTGGCAATGGGCGAATTCCGCTCGCGATTGGAACCCAAATGTGCCGCGGCCGGGATCACCCTCAACTGGGTCATGGACGGTACGCTGCCGGCCACTCCCACACAGACGCTTCAGATACTTCGCGCGGTGCAGGAGATTACGACGAACGCGATCCGGCATTCGCACACCGACACACTCGATGTCGTTCTCGGTCGAGAGAGTGAGAGCCGGGCCGGGATCCACGTGCGCGACTACGGGACCGGCATCGACCCGTCGACCGTTCGCCGGACCGGGCGGGGCATGACCAGCCTTCAGACCCGGGCGCAACGAATCGGCGGAACACTCACGATCGAGCCCGCCACTCCCGGCACCCGGGTAACGCTGGAGTTCCCGATCGCGTCGTAAACGTGGCGCTCGTGGAGGAGTGTGTGCGCTGCCTTAGTCCGGGGCTAAGGCAACGCACACACTCGAAGGTTTACGCCGCAGCGACGGCCAGCGCAGAGAGGTCGACCCCGTAGAGATCGGCGGCGTTCGAGCTGAGAATCGCTTGGCGCTGCTCGGTACTCAACGACGACGAGTGCTTGGCCAACATCTCCTGCGACCACGGCCACGTGGAGTCGGAGTGCGGGAAGTCGTTGGCCCACATCAGACGTTTCCAGTTCATGTCGTCGGCCTGACGGAACGCGGTCCAGTCATCCTGGAACGTGACGTAGATGTGCTCGGCGAAGTACTCCGACGGCAACTTCGAGAGCGTCGTGCCCGGCTGCAGCCAGTTGCGGTGGCGCTTGTACGCGTGATCCATCCGGTACATGTAGTGGGGCACCCAGCCGGCGTCGGCTTCGACACACACCACCTTCAATTCTGGATGCCGCTCGAACACACCACCGAAGATAAGCGTGCCCATGATGTCTTGAATACCGCGGATGATCGACAGGAACGTGTTCAGACGAGGTCCACGCACCGACTCGCCCCGGGTCGTGAGGATGTGGAAGCTGAGTGGCAGACCGAGCGCGACCGCCGCCTCCCAGAACGGATCCCAGATCTTGGAGTCGTAGTCTTCGATGCCCGGCATCCCGGGCATCATCACGCCGCGCAGGCCCATGGCCTTGATCGACTCGAGATCGGCGATGCCTTCCTCGACCGTGCGCATCGCGGTCTGTCCGACGCCGAGGAGTCGGCTGGTGTCTTCGCTGCAGTACTCGGTGATCCATCGGTTATAAGCCTGAAAGCATGCGCGCTTATAATCGATGTCTGGATGGTTGCACATGACCATCCCGACAGTCGGGTAGATCACTTCGGCGGCCACGCCATCGCGGCGCTGGTCCGCCACCCGGTACGTCGGGTCCCAGCCCGAACGGTGCAGATCGGCGAAGAACACGCCGCTCTGGGTGATCTCTTCCGGAAGCTTGCCCGCCGCGGCGACGAGCCCCATGGCGATCGGGTTCTTCATGCCGGGGATCACAAACTGGTCGCCGCGCTTTTCGTCGGTGACCATGTGGGGTGCCCGGTCCCGGAACTCCGGTTCGATGTGGGCGCTGTAACAGTCCGGCGGCTCAGTGATGTGCGAGTCGGCGCTGATGACGGGAAAGCCAAACTGATTCATACGTGTCCTTACGGTCTGCGAGTTTGCGGGTGACGAGTTTTACGAGGCGAACGAGGTGTGCGGTTTCGAGCTGAGGTATTGAGATCGGAGTGGAGCGAGCAGCGGCTCAGCGGGCCGGGGCGACCTGGGCCCCACGAACGACACCGCCCGGGGTGGCCCCCGTGGACTCGCCGTTGTGCATGATCTCCACACCCTTGACGAACGTGTGACGGTACCCGTCAGCGCGCTGCAGGAGGCGACGTCCGCCGGCCGGCAGGTCGTGCACGATCTCGGGCGCGTGAAGCTTGAGCTTGTCGAAGTCGATGACGTTGAGGTCGGCGCGGTAACCCGGGGCGATCACGCCGCGATCGAATAGCCCGACGGTTTCGGCTGTCATGCGGGCCTGCTTGGCGATCAGGGTTTCGACGGGAATGCGTCCGGTCGGGCGGTCACGGCCCCACCACTGCAACAGGGTGGTCGGGAAACTCACGTCGCAGATCGTTCCGACATGGGCGCCGCCGTCGCTCAATCCGGGGACCGCCGCTGGATGCAGCAGCATCTCCCGAACGGCGTCGAGATTGCCGGCCGCCCAGTTCAGCGTCGGTAGATACAGCAGTGCCTTTCCTTCGTCTTCCAGGAGCCAGTCGTAGGCCACTTCGGCTGGTTGACGGCCTTCGCGCTCCGCCGTTGCCTTGGCCGAATCGGATGGCGAGGGCTCGTAGTTAGGCGGATTTCCGAGCCGGAACATGATCCCGAACTGGTGGATGGCCCGACTTCCGAGCACACCGTTGCGGTCGATCGTCATCTGCGACAGGATCGCCTCTCGGATCTCAGGCTGCCTGAGACGCGCCACGCGCTCGGGCAGCGGCAGGTGCTTGATGTCACGGTACGCCTCGGCGTACATGAACGGATTCAGGGTCGCTTCGTAGCCCATGAGCAGCCCGACCGCGCGTGCGCCGACCTGACCGCGCATTTGCACGCCCGCAGCCGTGGCAGCGGAGAACTGGTCGAGCTCGGTGCGCCAGTCGTCGGGCCGCTTCGCTCCTTGCGCGATGGAGATGGAGATCGGACGGCCCGATTCGGCCGCCATGCGGTGGAACAGCGCGAGCTCCCCATCCATGTCCATGAAGTCACTGACGACCTGGAGCACACCCTTACCTGCGGCAGCCATGCCCTCCGCGATGCCGATGAGTTCATCGGCTTCGGCTCGAAGCGAGGGCGTCGGCTCACCGAGACTCGACCGGTGATTCAACGTGCGGGACGTGGTGAACCCCAGGGCTCCGGCTTCTACCGCCAGGCGTGCAATCTCAGCCATCTGGGCGATGTCGTCGGGCGTGGCCGGCTGCTGGGTTGCACCACGCTCCCCCATCACGTGGAGCCGGACGGCCCCGTGCGGAAGTTGTGCACCGAGGTCGATGTCGCGGGGTCGACGATCGAGGTAGTCGAGGTATTCGGGAAAGCTCTGCCACTCCCAGCTGAGCCCTTCGTGTAGGGCCGTGCCCGGAATGTCTTCGACGCCCTCCATGAGCTGAATCAACCGCTCGCGGTTCTGCGGGATGACCGGTGCGAAACCTACGCCGCAGTTACCCATCACCACGGTGGTCACGCCGTGCCAACTCGACGGCGCCAGAGCGCTGTCCCAGGTGGCCTGTCCGTCGTAGTGGGTGTGGATGTCGACGAACCCCGGTGCAAGGAGGGCACCTTCGGCGTCGATCTCGCGTGAACCCCGATCGGCGACCACCCCGACTTCCGCGATGAGTCCGTTCGAAACGGCGACGTCGGCCTTCCGCGGTTCGCCTCCGGTTCCATCGACGACTGTGGCATTTCGTATGACGAGTTCATAAGTGGCCATAGCAATGGTTCCTCTCGCGTTTGGTGCCGGCTTCCGGTACCTCGGCCAACGTACTCGGCAAGCGCCGCGAATATCGATTCCAACGATGAAGCCGAGCACCACCTCAGATTCGCGTGCCGTTCGATGACATCATTTTCGTTGACATGACGTCGATACGACGTCATAGTGACGTCATGGATCTGATGCAGTACGTCCGAGAGTTGCAGCGCCAACTCGAAGTCGCCGCCGACGCTGGTGGAGATGACGCCCGGGTCGTGGCCCAGCGGCTATCGGCTGCGTTGGAACCCGCCGCCCGACTGGTCTTGTTGGATGCGCTGTCGGCCGCAGCGGCCGAGATCACGCTCGACCTGGCCCCCGGATCGATCGACGTCCGTTTGCGCGGTCGAGACCCCGAATTCGTGGTGACGCGTCCGCCGTTGGACGCCACCCCGTCGGACCCGGCGCAGACCGGTCAACCCAATGAGGCTCGAACCGCTTCGAGTGCAGGCGTTGGCGTAGGTGCCCACGCGTCCAGCTCGGAGTCCGACGACACCGGGCCGTCGCGCATCACCCTGCGGTTACCCGAGCAGCTCAAGGTCCGCATCGAGGAAGTGGCGACCCGCGAAGGCGTGTCGGTCAACTCCTGGTTGGTGCGCACCGTGTCGGGCGCAGTTGGCTCGTCGGAGCCGCATCGCCGCAGCCGGTCGAAGACGATCGGCGGTCAGAGCTTCACCGGTTGGGTCCGCTAACTCTCGCTTGTACGCAGTCATCTTTGGCCGTGCCGTCGTCGCCCGTTCCGCAGCCATCGCTTGTTCCGCATCAAGCCTTTCTGCATCGCAGCTGTCTCGCAGTCACCTGTCCCCTCGGATTCATAGGTCCCGAGGCCACCCAAGGAGAACCCCATGCCTACGTTCGAAACACCGAAGCCCATTGCGATGATCATCGACATCGTCGGCAGTACAAACATCACGTCGAGCGACCGCACAAACACCGTTGTCGTCGTGCTGCCGAAAGATCCGGAGAAGGCCTCGGACGTGCGCGCGGCGGAGCAGACCACCATTGACTTCTCGGACGGACGGCTGGTCGTCACATCGCCGAGGAGCTGGGGCCTGTTCAGCGGCAGCCAGACGGTGGTCGTCACCGTTGAAGTACCGACGGGATCGACGCTCGACGGCACCACGGCCATGGGCGACTTCCGCGTGGAGGGTGAACTCGGGACCACGAAGGTGAAGACGTCGATGGGCAATCTCCGACTCGATGCCACGGGTGACCTCCGAGCCGAGACATCGTTCGGAAACGTGAGCGTCGACCGAGTGGCCGGCAATGCCGACGTCGTCACGTCTTCGGGAGACATCCGCCTGGGTGAAACCCTCGGAACCGCGGTCGTGCGGAACTCGAATGGCTCAACAAAGATCGACGTCTGTCACGGCGACCTCCGGGCCAAGTCGGCCAACGGCAGTGTGTTGATCGGCCGCGCCGGTGCCGGGGTCACGGCACAGACAGCGAACGGCAAGGTGCGCGTCGGTGAGGTCAGCCGCGGCACGGTCGTGTTGGAGACGGCCGTCGGCGAGGTGAGGGTTGGCATCGCCGACGGTGTTGCCGCCTGGCTGGACGTGAGCACCAGTTTCGGTACGGTCCACAACGGCTTGGCCGATTCCGACGGACCGGATCAATCCGAAGGATCCGTTGAGATCCGGGCTCGTTCATCATTCGGCGACATCGTCATCCACCGTGCGACTGTGAACGCGTCGGTGGAGTGATGCAGTAGAGCCGATCGGGGCCAGTTCACTCGATCAAAGTGCAAATTGTCGGCACGTCGGAACATTGCAACGCGACCCGACCGCGAAAAGACGGCCGACCGGCAAGATCTGCGCGCATATGAGTTTCGGGGGGCATCCAAACCAGATGTCACTCATGACATGGATCACTATCCCTCAATGGCATCCGGTGGTTGGTGACGAGTGCGGGTCGCCAACCGCCAAGTGACATCACAGCCCGACGTTTTCAGCACGATGCGCGGCCGCCTGAATCCATCGAGGTCCGAGCTTCAGGTCGATCGGCGGCAGATCAGTCGGAAAATGGGACATCTCCCAGATAGCCTTAATTTGTTGGGTTGTGAGTTGACAAGAGCTAAGAACGTGTGCGAACATATGTACGTTATCAATCACGTAAGGAAGGAGGTAGAACACATGGAAACCTCGATAGACAACCCTTGGAATGCTCTCGAAATTCCCTTGATAGACACCAGCAACTGGCTGATCAATCAACGAGACAACGCCATAAGAGACGTCGAAACAGCACTCCGTAAACTCCAAGCCGTCCACGCCGAACTCATTGCGAACATACCCGAGACCCGTGACAAAACCACCCACATCCAACGCCTATGCCGCGTCTCACGCTGCCGAAGCGACCCGGCGTCGAAACGTCTCAACCGTATGCGCCAAACTCCCCGACGCACTCCAACTCCTCCACCGCGGCCTCGTGTCAGTCGAACATCTCCTTACCCTGGAACCGGCAACCAAGCACCAGACGGCCAGCGAACTTCTCCGCGACGCCCAACACCAATGCCCGGAAGACTTCCGCGACACCGTCCGCCAATACCAACTCCACCAGGAGAACGGCAACGACACCGCAAAACGACACAACGCGCAACGCTTCGTTCGGTTCAACGACGGACCCGACGGCATGATCAAACTCAACGGCCTGCTCCCAGCCGTCGAAGGAGCATCGTTCAAAGCCTCGCTCGCTGCGATGGTCGACGCCAAGTGGCTTGCCGAACACCCGCAACGAGCGAAAGTCGAAGGCGGTCACGGAGGAGACAGCCACGAACAACGCATGGCCGACGCGCTTATCTCACTCACAAACGGCGGACTCATCGCCAACGTACCGGTCAAAACACCGGCACCACCAACAACCAAGAGCGCTCACAACCCGGCGGACGGTCCGACAAGCACGCCGAAAACGAACGCCACGTACGACACACCGACCGGCGACAGCTCAACGACGGACAGCCCGCAATGGAGTGGAACGGCAATGGACAACAGGCCGTCGAACACCGACTACCTCAGCGATGAGAATGATACGGTCATCCGCGAGAGCGACCCGGTCGAGACGATCCAGAAACTGATCACGCCACTGAAGGTCAAGCCCAGCGTCGTGATCAACGTCAACATCGACAAATGGGAAGCCGAAATCCTCGGCACCGGCCCGATACCAATCACACCATCGCTATTCGACCTCGCCAAGAACGACCTGTACTACGCGTACAAGAACACGACCGGCGAAGTACTCGAAACTCGCACGCTGCCCGTTACCATCCCACCGCCGCGCAACGGCTAGCTGTCATCGCCCGCGACCGACGCTGCCTCTACCCCGACTGCACCGTCACCGCCGACCTCTGCCAAATCCATCACATCATGGAGTGGCTCAAAGACCACGGCTTCACCGACGTCGAAATCCTCGGACTGTTCTGCCGACAACACCATCGCCACCTCCACACCAGCGACCTCATCGCCCGCCGCCAACCAGACGGAACCGTCACCATCCACGAAAGAAAAGCCGGACTCCTCATCGCCGTCGCCACCCCCACCCGGGCCGCGGCCGAACGACGACACGAGGTCCGAGGTCAGACAGTCCGATCGACCCCTGTGAGGTTCGATCCGGAATCACCCTGACCACCACCATGCACCTTGAAAACTGAATAGCGGCGGCGGCCCGGGCGTTTCGCGGAATCGCTCTACGTCGGATTGTATGTGCACATACAGTAGTACGTGCACATAGCAGAGAGGCTAGACGGTCTGCTCGCTGCCGACGATGCTGACAAAGCTCACGCAGTTGCCAGGCGCGCCACCCAGATTGTGGGTCATGGCCATCTTCTTTCCGGCCTTGATCGACGCGATGGTGCGCGCTTCGGGGGCTTCTCCGCGCAGCTGCAGCCACGCCTCGAACAACATCCGGAGACCCGACGCGCCGATCGGATGGCCGAAGCTCTTGAGCCCGCCATCGGGATTCACTGCGAGCTCTCCGTCGAGGTCGAACGTGCCGGCGAGAACGTCTTTCCACGCCATGCCTCGCGCCGAGAACCCGAGGTCCTCCATCAGCACCAGCTCCGTCGGAGTGAAGCAGTCATGGACCTCGGCCATGGCCAACTGGGCCCGGGGGTCGGTGACCCCGGCCTGCGCGTAGGCGTCTTCACCGGAGCGAACAACTTCGCGGAAGCTCGTGTAGTCGTAGGTCGAATCGAGCGGTCCGGCACCGGGTCCGGCGACAAACGACAGGGCCTTCACGAAGATCGGCTTGTCGGTGTACTTGTATGCGTCTTCGGCGCGCACGATGATCGCGGAGGCCGAACCGTCGGACACGCCCGAGCAGTCGAAGATTCCGAGCGGACCGGCAATCAGTGGTGAATTGCAGATCGTCTCCTTCGACACTTCCTTGCGGAACTGCGCGCGGGGATTGAGCGCTCCGTTGCGGTGGTTCTTCCACGCGATCCGGGTGAGCACTTCTTTCAGGTCGGCATCGCTCACGCCGTACTTGTTCGCGTACGCCGGTGCCAGCAGCGAGAAGCTCGCCGGCGCGGTCATGGTCGACTCGGTTCCGTCACTTGGTGGCGCACCGATGGTCAGGCCCGAGTAACCCGAGTCTTTGAGCTTCTCCACCCCGACGGCCATGACCATGTCGAACGCACCTGACGCAACCGCGTAGCAGGCGTTACGGAACGCTTCGGAACCCGTTGCGCACATGTTCTCGAGGCGCGTGACCGGCTTGTAGTCGATCTTCAGCGGACGGGACAGGGTGAGACCGGAGATTCCCGAACCCATGGTGCCCAACCAGAACGCGTCGATGTCATCGATCGTCAGATTGGTCGAGGCGAAGGCCTCCTTCGTGGCATCGACCAACAAGTCATCGACGCTCTTGTTGAAGTGCTCGCCGAACGGGGTGCATCCCATTCCGACAATTGCTACCCGGTCGCAGATTCCTCGTGATGCCATGGCGGACGCCCTTTCTAGGTACTTCGGTGTTGAGCTGGGTTGGAGATACAGGATTGATGCGCAGTGTCGCAAGATGCGAGCTGTTCAATACTACGCATCGGTATTAACTATGTGTACATATCGAAGTGTCGGCGCTCACGAGGCCGACGATCATGCGTTGCGGATGGGTCGGGCTTTCCAGAAGTAGTTGTGAATGCCCTGCGCCGTGTAGAGACGACGGAACGTCATCTCTACACGCTGCCCGATAGCCACGGCTGTCGGATCAGCGTCGGTGAGCTCGCAACTGAAACGGCCGCCGCCGTCGAAGTCGACAACGGCGAAGATGGCGGGAGGACTCGGCGAGAAGGCCAGACGATCGATAGTGAACGTTGCGATGGTCGCGGGCACATCAGCCAGGCGCTCACTTTCCATCTGGTCGATGGCCCGGCAGTGGACGCAGACGCGCTGAGGGGGAAGATGCCGGGTCCCGCAGGCCGTACAGCGCGAGCCGGTGAAGGGAAACTTCCAACCGTCGTCACGCGACATCGCAGGTGCTGACGGACGATCGAAGTCGGGGCGGCGGGGAGGTTCGCGGCGAAGCTCACCTTTCCACGAAAGGAACTGTGTATACGACAGCCCGGCGTTGCCGGCGGCGATCTGCTGGGCGAGCGTGGCCGACGTACGGGCAGCTTTGAACTTTCCGAGTTCCGTGGTGGTACGCCACACGAGCACGTCGACGCCATCGGCCACCGAAACCTGCACGATGATCTCGTTGGCCCCGGCTCGATCGAGCGCGGTCACCAACATCAGCGAACTTGCCGCAACACCGGCGTTTCCGATGGCGCCGGAAAGGTCATCGATCAGGGCGCCGGCGTTTACGCCTGCACTTTTTGCGATAACGCCGACTGAACGCGTGTGCGTACCGGCGACCACGAGATGATCAATCGTTTCGGCCGTGATGCCGGCCTGCTTGCAGGCATCGGTGATCGCAGCCTGCGCGAGCGGGACGTAAACCGTCTCGCCGAAACGTTCCTCCCAAAGTTGCGAACTCGACGATCCCGGAGCCCGCCAGCGATCAAGAAACTCAGCCGACGAACTGGCCTGCGCGACCAATTCCGCCACGACCCCTTCAGTTCCGAACAGCAACGCGACTGCGGCGTCGCCGCCGTTGGCTTCATCGCCACTCGTTGGCTGGCCGGTGCGCCGATCCGACAGCACCACGAGGGTCGGCTTGCCGCAGCTGGCCCCCAACATAAGTGCGCCGATGCCCGAGCGGACCGAACCCATCGCGTCGACCGCGAACGCTTCCTGCGGAAGATCAAGCGCCGCGTGGATTGCGGTGGCGTTGGTCTTGTCGAGATATGCGGGATCGGTCGTCGAGAACACCGAGCGCGTCGGCTTTCGCTCCGGGCAATGCCGCCAGCGTGTTGCGGGCCGCTTCGACGCCCATCGAGGTCGTGTCTTCGTCGTACGACGCAACCGCTCGGGTTCCCTTCCCGCCGCCCGCTCCCATCGCCGTGGCGATGGCCTTCTTGTCGAGACGGAAATACGGCACGTAGGTGCCGTAAGAGATAAGACCGGCCATGTGGGACCTCCTCGCTGCGGGCACCGAGGGTTCCGGCGCACGTCCGCCAAGTCTGCCCGGTCCGGGCAACTCGCACCAGTTGAGTCTCCAGTCAGCGGAATGCATTCGCTCCCGGCCACCGCTGAGCGTCACCGGCGACCACTTCGACGGTCCACGGGGCAACGACTTTGACGATGTCGCCGCCCCTGTGAAAACGTCAGGTATCCGAACCGCCTCGCCCTTCCGTTCTGCCGCGTTTGTCAACGGGTTGGCGATCACCTTTCTCGTGTTCTTCGCGCTCGGTTCGCTCTTTCCGATCGTGCCGCGACTCGTGACGAAAGGACTCCATGGCGATGAAGCCGATGTTGGTCGCATCGCGGCGACGTTCGCTGTTGCCGCGATTGTGTGCCGTCCACTCCTTTCACTCGTTCTGCGACAGGGGGTCCGGCGCCTTGGAATCATCGGTGCGTCGCTGATGGCCATCGGCGTAACCGTGATGCTGCAGGCGAAGAACCTTCCGATGTTGGCCGGTTGCGAGGTGCTTATCGCGTTCGGTGAGACGTTCGTATGGACGTCGGTCGCCACGTTCACGACCGCTTCCGTTCCGCCGGACCGCCAGGCCGAGGCCATCGCCATGGGTTCGGGTCCGATCTTCGTGGCGTACGCCATCGGTCCGTTGGCCACCGACCACTTGGCGGTCACGCGCCAGTTCACGGCCGCGTTGCTGGTCCCACTGGGCTCCGCAGTTGCGGCCCTGGCGCTGTGTCTGCGCATTCGACGGGAGTGGGCTCCGTCGTCAAAGACCACAAAGGGTCGTTTGACCCGCCGGGAGGTGTTCAATCCCAACGCGTTGCGACCGGGCGTCGCCTACCTGCTGATTACCACCGGCTGGAGCGCCTGGTCGGCCTACATCGCCCTACGGGCCGATCGCCTCGGCATGAAGGGCGTCGGCGGACTATTCGTGGTGTACAGCGTCACGTCACTGACAATTCGATTCTTCGGGGCGAAGATCCCGGAACGAATCGGCCTCAAACGGTGCGCCGCCGTAACCACTATGTCGATCTGCGTTGGACTTCTGATTATCGGGTTCAGCAGCAGTCCAAAGGGGCTGTACGCCGGCGCGGTGTTCATCGCCGGGGGAATATCACTGATGTTTCCGACGATGTCAGCGATCAGCCTGAAAGGGCTCACCGATCCCTCGGAACGGGGCTCGCTGCTGTCGAGCATCTCGATGTTCTTCGATATCGGCGTCGGCCTCGGCGGTCTGGTGCTTGGTCCGTTCGCCCGCGATCATGGCATCGACGTGGCGTTTCGCGTTGGCGCGGGCATCGTGATCCTGGCGCTCCCGCTCATCGCACGGCTCCAGATGCCCACCGAAACTCGACCGGGCGGCTGAATCGCGACCTGCGGACGTGACTCGCGAACTACGACGAAGGTCTGATTCCATGACCGACTCCTGACCGCCCAAAGTGGCTCCAGCGGCAAATCCCCCAACAACCGCAGGAGACCACGATGAACACTTCCCGAAACCTTCGAATCGCCACCGCAACCACCGTGCTGGCGATCGTGACCCTGGGCCTCGCCGGAGGACCGGCATCCGCCGACAGGGGCGGCAGCAACAGCGGTCGCAACGGCGGCGACGATCGGCCCAGTTCATCAGTCGCCACCGTCGTCACCGTCGCCACCTCCGTGAACCCGACGATTACCACGGCGACGGTTCCCGGCGTAAGTACGCCCACGGTGCCCGGTCTGACAACCGCAACCACCGCGGTGCGTCGTGACGACAACGGCGGCTCGCGCGGCCGGGGAAGCGACGATCCGGCGAACCACGATGCCGACGACGACCACGACGACAACGACGACGATGCACCCCGTTCGAGTGTCCCCGGATCGACCACCCCAACGTCCGTAGCCGGATCCAGCACTGTCGGATCGAGCACGCCCGGATCAACCACTCCCGGATCAACCACTCCCGGATCCAGCACTGTCGGATCGACCACTCCCGGATCAACCACTCCCGGATCAACTGCAGCGGTGAGGAGCAGTTCGGTCGTCGCGAAAGCGTCGACGCCCACGACAACGGTGAAGCGAACCACCGTGACGACCAAGGTCGACCGTCGTACCCGGACCCGCACGCGCACCCGTTCCAGCCGATGAAGAATCCCGGGTTCGGTTCGGATCACCCTGAGATCAACGTCGACGGTGAGGGCACCCCACGTCAGCGCGGTCTCCACTGGTCAACTCTCCATTGTTCAGCAATGCTGATCCGACCCGCACCCGGTGCGGCCATCGCCCGACCCCTTCGCTGACCGCGTCCCAGTTCCCACGGCCTAACCTCCTCGTCATGTCTCGCCGACCCCGCATCGTTGACTCCTCAGTGACGCGCTTCGGGTTGGCCGGGCTCGGAGCAGTACTCGTGCTTGGTGCGCTGACCCTCGTAGCCGTCTCTCGGATCAGCACGGGCGAGGCCCTTCGCGCGGCCGAAGAGCGGGCTCGCCTGGCGGGACGCGGGATCGTCGAACCCGCTCTCGACGACGCTATCGCCGAGCCCCCGTCGGGTTCAGCCAGCGGAAGCGAGCATGCTGCGGCGCTGGCCGCACTGGCGAAGCTCGATGAGCTCGTGCAGACGAGAGTGCTTTCTGATCGGGTGATTCGCGTGAAGGTGTGGACACCGACCGGCAAGATCGTCTACTCCGATGAACCCCAACTGGTCGGTCAGCAATTTGCTCCGAAGGCCGATCATGCCGAAGCGATCCGCGACGGCGGGATCCGCTCCGAAGTGGCCGAAACCGATGGACCGGAGAACCGTTTCGAACGGACATCCGGCCGTCTGCTCGAGGTGTACCTTCCGATTCGAACCGCAAACGGTACCCAGCTCGTGTACGAGCAATACGAGAAATACGACTCCCTGACCGGCAACAGCCGTCGTCTCCTACGACGACTCGCCCTCCCGCTCGGCGCCGGACTCGGGCTCCTGTGGCTCACCCAGTTGCCGCTGGCCCGTTCGCTCGCCCGTCGCGTTCGGCACGCCGAAGCCGAGAGAGTCGCATTACTCGAGCAGGTGGTGTTTGCCTCGGAACGCGAACGCGAACGCATCGCAGCGGACCTGCACGACGGCGTCGTACAGGACCTCGCCGGTCTGACGTTTGAGTTGTCTGCTGCCGTGAACACCGCGACGTCCAAAGAGCAGCACGACTCGCTTCAACGTTCAGCCGACATCGCCCGATCATCCATGCGGCAGCTACGTTCATCGTTGGTTGACCTTCACCCACCGACCGTTCATGCGCTCGGTCTCGTTGAAGCCATCGACACGGTGGCGCAGCTGCTACGCGACGAGGGCATCGATGTATCAATCGACATTGATGTTCCTGAACTCGACACCGACACCGAGTCGCTTCTGTACCGAAATGCGCAGGAGTTGCTTCGCAATGTACGGGAGCATGCCGGCGCTAAGCGCGTGACAGTGGTGTCGAAGACATCTCCGAACAACGTGAGCCTCATCATCACCGACGACGGACGCGGATTCTCGAAAGGCGAACTCAGCGAACGTAAGCGCGCAGGGCATCTCGGCCTCGACCTGCAACAGGCTCTCATAACGAGGGCCGGAGGCAAACTTACTCTCACGTCGCTTCCCGGACACGGGACGACGGCAACCGTTGAGGTCCCCCGATGAGCGATATTCCCGACACCATTGAAACGTCCGGCATCAGTGTCCTCCTGTGCGACGACCACATCGTCGTGTCGGCTGGGCTCGAACGTCTTCTCTCGACATTCGAAGGAATTCGGGTTGTGGCCGTCGCCAACGACGGAGCCACTGCGGTCACGCTCGCGCAGCAGCACCGTCCGACCGTGGTGTTGATGGACCTGCAGATGCCCGGGATGGACGGCATTGAAGCGACCAAGCGCATTCGTACCGCGGCACCGGAGTCCAACGTCGTCATCCTCACCTCCTTCTCGGACCGACCACGGATTCAGAGTGCCTTGGCCGCCGGGGCGATCGGCTACCAACTGAAAGACGCGACACCGACCGAGATCGAACAGGCCATCCGGGCCGCCGCTCGCGGCGAGGCTCCGCTCGGTTCGAAAGTCGCGATGGCGCTGGTGCGAACCAGCGCCGCTGATCTGGTGGACCTGAGCCCGCGCGAACTTGAAACGCTCGCGTTGATCGCCAAAGGGTTTCCCAACAAGCAAATCGCCCGTTCGCTCGGAATCGCGGAGGCGACGGTCAAGGCGCACATCACGTCGATCTTCCGTTCCATTGGCGTGGAGAACCGCACCCAGGCGGCGCGTTGGTACGAACGCCATCACGGAGAAGTCCGATGAGGCGCGTCGGTTCTGGCGCTGTCGGTGGTGTCAGTGGGGTCGACGGTGTCGGTGGTGTCGGGGCGAAGAGAAGGCGATCCGTTCTTGCCGCGCTTCTGACCGTGGCCCTCGCCCTGTCGACGGCGCCCGCAGTCGCTTCGGGAGGATCGGGTTCCGGTTCCTCCGGATCTTCGGGCTCCGGTTCCTCGGGATCCTCCGGTTCGTCGGGATCGTCGAGTTCGTCGGGCTCCGGTTCGGGAACCTCAGGGTCGGGGTCTTCAGGATCCGGAAGTTCGGGGACATCGGGATCGGGATCATCGGGATCGGGATCATCGGGCGGTGCCGTCACGACGAAGATCAGTTCGCAGAATTCGGGTACCTCGGGATCGTCTGGTTCAGGAAGTTCCGGTTCGGGTTCGGGAATTTCGGGTTCGTCGGGCAGCGGCAGCTCGGGTTCCGGAACCTCGGGATCCGGAAGCTCGGGGTCGTCGGGATCGTCGGGCAGCGGAAGCTCGGGATCGTCGAAATCGACAGTCGAAGAAGACGATGATGACGAGTCTCCGGTCAGCCTCCCCGCGTCCTCAACGTCGGTGGTCCCGCAGCAGGCGCCGACGCAAACGGCCACCACGTCAACAAAACCCACACCTACGACACCAACGACAACGATGGCGTCGCCCACCACCACGAAGGAGGGATCTTCCCAACAGAAGCTTTCCACGTCAGTGTCGTGTGGAAAGCGTTCGCTGTGGTTGGGCGTGGAAGTCACCAACCGACAAATCCGGGTTCGATCCCGCGTCTCGCCGAGCAGCTCCGCACTGTGGTCCGCCACCATCCTGCAGGACCGTCACATCGTCTGGAAGGGCACGGTCAGAAAAGGCGAACTCGATCGACGATTGATGAACCTGGCCGGCTCCGAGGCGATTTCGGTCCGCTTGTCCGATGGCCAGGGGTCGGTGTGCAGCGCGGCAATCACCACACGCGGGTAACCAGGGGCACGGAGCCGGTAGATCGACCCTTCATACACAGCCAGCTCAACGAGAACTCTTACCCGGCTCTCGCCTGAACTGAGCGGGTTTCTTACGAATGCCCGCCAAGGTGCCCGGTACCGGAAACGCCACTTCGGCGGTTCCTCACCTCCCAGGAGCACCTGCATGCGTTCTACCGCTGTATCAACACCGTCGTCATTCGTCACGTTCCGTCGAATCACCGTCGCCGGTTGCCTGGCCGGGGCATCAGTCCTAGCGCTCGGCAGTTCAGCTTTTGCCCAAACAACCACAACGCCAGGGTCAACCACGACCGCAACCAACTCAGCGAAGGCCGGACGACCGTCGCCGCTCACTGCTGCCCAGCAAGCGTGTCTTACGTCGAAGGGTTTCGGCCCGAAGTCCAAGCCGGCCGTCGGATCCGCGCCAGCGACCAAGACGACAAAAACGGAGGCGGAACGAACCGCTGAACGGATTGCTCGCGAGGCTGCGGCCAAGGCCTGTGGCGTGACCCTTCCGGCCGGTGGCCGGGGTGGACGCGGCGGAGGCGGTGGCCACGGTCCCGGAGGAAAAGATGGATCGGCCCTCACCGCTGACCAACAGGCATGCCTGACCACAAAGGGATTCCCCAAGTCGGCCGCGCCGGCCGCAGGAAACACAGCCACGAAGCCCGCGGCCCCTACCGCCGACCAACGGACGGCGTTTGAAGCAGCCGCCAAAGCGTGTGGAATCACCGTGCCGCTCGGAGGCGGACACGGGGGTCGCGGCGCCGGGGGTCACGGCGATGGCGCCGGGCGCGGTCAGGGTGGCGGCAAGTCAGCCAACAAGACCACGGCAACGACGATCAAGGCCTAGATACGCCCGGGCCGTCGTGGGCGAGCTGAGCCTGTGAACGAAACTATGCACACATAGATATTTATTGGAGATTGGCCCGGCTCAACGCCGGGCCAATTGCGTTGGAAACGACATGAAACCCACGGAATTCATTTGGCTTTGCAATCATCCCCGCGTTCCGCACGTTCGAGAAGCACCCGAGAACCCAGTAACGACGGGCATAGTGGGGCTGAACCGCGAGAGCGAGAAGTGTCAGCAGCGGTGACAGTAGAGCCGAGAGTTCACGTGATTGTTACTCTCGTCAATTGACGGAACGATTGTTTCACGGTAGAACGGACGAGCCACTTGCGACCAGCGGGTGGACACTGTCGTATCCGTCAAACCAACGCGCACTAAACCGCGCGTAACGGCTGAGGCAGTGCCCGTTGTGCTGGTTGCCACCACTATGGGGGACCTATCTACATGAGTATTGACCGTTACAGCCTGGAAGCTCAGCGCTTTGGGTTGTCCGAACGTGAAAACCACCTGATCGACGAAATGCGAACCGGCGGCCTTTCCCGTCGTGAGTTCTTGGCGGCCGCTTCGGTGGCCGGTATGGGCATGTCACTCGCTGGTCTTTTCGCTGGCGGCTCGACCGCCGGCGCCGCAACCAAGGCGGCATCGACCAAGCGCAAGCCACTCCTCAAGCTCAGCACGCTTGCCCCCGGCAGCGCTCTTGACCCGGTCATCATCAACAACGGCGGCGCCCTCCTTCTCCTCGGCCTGGCCGGCGAGTATCTCTGCTGGGACAACAACAAGGGTGTTCTCGAACCCCGCGTCGCAGAGAAGTGGACGGCCAACGCTGACTCCACCGTCTGGACGTTCAAGATCCGCAAGGGCATCACGTTCCACAACGGCGCCAAGCTCACCGCCGACGACGTCGTGGCGACCTTCGAACGTTTGGCTGATCCGGCCAACAAGTCGAACGCGCTCTCGGTGTTCAAGGGCATCCTGCAGAAGGGCAACACCACCAAGGTCGACGCCTACACGGTGCAGTTCAAACTCGACCAGCCCGTTGGCGCATGGCCGTACCAGGTCAGCTCCGACAACTACAACGCCATCATCTTGCCGAAGAACTACACCGGCGGATGGGACAAAACCTTCATCGGTTGCGGCCCGTGGATCATGGAGAAGTACGTCGTCGATCAGGGCGTGACCTTCAAGCGCAACCCGACCTACTGGGACAAGACCCGCCAGCCGAACTTCGAGAAGCTGCAAGTCACCCAGTACAAAGATGACAGCGCTCGTCTCGCCGCCCTCCAGTCCGGTCAAAACGACTGGGACGCGTTCGCGTCTGCGACCACGGCCTCAACCCTTCGCAACGACAGCAACTTCGTCGTCGGTCAATCACCGACCAACGGTCACCTGCAGATCCACCTCCGCTGCGACAAGGGCCCGTTTGCGGCCGACAAGCGTCTGCGCCAGGCTCTGCTGCTGTCACTCGACCGGCCCGGCATCATTGCCGGTGTCGTCGACGGCTTTGGCGTGATCGGCAACGACACGCCAGTCGGGCCCGCCTACGCGACCGCCGACAAGACCACCGCTCAGCGCAAGAAAGACATCGCCAAGGCCAAGCAGCTGATGAAAGACGCCGGTAAAGAAAACGGCTTCGACGTCACGCTCTCAACGTGGGGCCGAGCCGACCTCAAGTTGCTGTCGCAGGTCGTGAAGCAGTCCGCGAAGGAAATCGGCATCAACGTCACCATCGACATCGCCGACGACGACGGCTCCGCCTACTACGACGACAAGCGTTCGCCAAGCTGGCTGAACTCCGACTTCGGCATCACCGAATACGGTCACCGCGGCGTGCCGAACGTGTACCTCAACTCGGCGCTCATCACCGGTGGTTCGTGGCAGGCGGCGCACTACTCGAATCCCGAGTTCGACACGGCCGCCAAGGCCTACATGGCTTCGCCGGATATCACCGTGCAGAAGGCCCAGGCCAAGAAGATGCAGGAGATTCTCCTCGAGGATTCGCCGATCGGCTTCACCTACTTCGGCAGCGCACTCGATGTATCGAAGAAGGGCATCACCGGCAACTACACCAACGGTATGAACGCCATCGAAACGACCCGAACCAAGATGGCCTAAGTCGCCCTGCGACACCAGCAGTTCCGACGGCTCGCGCAACGCACGTTGCGCGAGCCGTTTCTTTTTCTGTCAGGTTCCGTTCACACGACCTCGGATTTGTGAAGTATCTTCCGCCATGGTCTTAGCGCCCAACCCCGCACGTCGGTCCCCACCCGAGTGTGATCTGCGCTCAGCTCCGCCCGCCCCGTATCACCACCCGCCGTTCCGGCTCGAAGTGAGTTCGACTGTATGAAGCGTTTTCTTCTCCGTCGCCTGGTCCTTGCTGTTTTCACGTTGTTCATGTTGACGCTTCTCGTATTCTTCGCCACCCACCTACTGCCCGGTGACGTCGCCAAGAAAATCCTCGGGGCATTCGCCGACCCGGAAGCCATCAAAGCGAAGAACCACGAACTCGGTATGGACCGACCAATCCCGGTGCAGTACTTCTCCTGGATCAGCGACACCATGTCGGGCGATCTCGGTAAATCGCTGCTCTACGACGTGCCCGTCACCGAGAAGCTCGGCGAAGCGATTCCGAAGTCGCTCAAACTCGCAGCGTTTGCCTTCTTGCTGGTGGTTCCCGCAAGCATTTTCGGCGGGGTCTTCGCGGCCCTGCGCCGAGGCCGGCCGATCGACCGCATCATCACCATCGGTGGATTGTCGGCCGCGGTCATTCCTGAGTTCGTGTGGGCAGTGTTCTTCATCCTGATCTTCGGTGTGAAACTCAAGTGGCTGCCGGTTTCGGCCACGCCACCAGACGGCGCCAGCATCATCACCCAGTACCGGTATCTGATCCTCCCGGCCATGTGCCTGGTCATGGTGCTCTTTGGCTACATTGCCCGCATCACTCGAGCTGGTGTCATCGAAGCACTCGATTCCGACTACACCCGGACCGCCGCTGAAGGGGCTCCCGAACCGGACCGTCATCAACCGGCACGTGCTGCGCAACGCACTCGTTCCCACCATCGCCGTGACCGCCACCCAGATCGGCTACCTGATCGGCGGCCTCGTGGCCGTGGAATTGGCCTTCAACTACCGAGGTTTCGGGCTTCTGTTGCTCGAGAGTGTCCGGCAGCGAGACTTCCCCCTCCTACAGGCTTGCGTTCTCCTCACCGGAACGGTCTTCGTGATTACCACGCTGCTAGCTGACCTCATCTACACCGCGTTGAACCCTCGCATCCGTCAGGCGGTCCTCGGATGAGGTCAATGATCCCCACCCAACCGAATGCGAAACAGCCAAACCCTCGCATCCGTCAGGCGGTCCTCGGATGAGGTCAATGATCCCCACCCAACCGAATGCGAAACAGCCAAACCCTCGCATCCGTCAGGCGGTCCTCGGATGAAGTCAATGATCCCCACCCAACCGAATGCGAAACAGCCAAACCCTCGCATCCGTCAGGCGGTCCTCGGATGAAGTCAATGATCCCCACCCAACCGAATGCGAAACAGCCAAACCCTCGCATCCGTCAGGCGGTCCTCGGATGAGCGCCACTGAACCCACTCTGTCAACCGCGGCGATTCAGGGCCGCGATCGAGCAAAGCAAGAAGCGCAGGATCAGCGCCGCGAGCGTATGCGCCTTCTGTTGCGCAAGCCCGGCTTCATCATCGGCTTCGCCATCTCGCTGTTCTGGATCGTGTGCGCACTTTTCGGAACGCTGATCGCACCACAAGATCCCTACGTCCAAGATCCCCTGAACAAACTGCAAGAACCGTCCGGGGCCCACTGGTTCGGTACCGACAACCTCGGTCGCGACGTGTTCAGCCGCGTCATTATCGGGGCGCGACTCATCGTGCTCGTCGCGCTCGGTGCAACGATCATCGCCGCCATCTTCGGAACGATCATCGGCCTCGTTGCCGGGTACTTCAAAGGCCGGGTCGACGAGGTTCTGATGCGCACCCTCGACGTGTTCATGTCGATACCAACCATCGTGTTGGCATTGCTCATCACCTCATCGATCGACTCCAAATCGATGTGGATCGTCATGATGATCATCTCGCTTGTCTTCACGCCGGTGATTGCGCGAACCGTGCGGGCTTCCGCCCTCGGCGAAACCGAACTCGACTACGTAGCGGCGGCCAGGCTGCGTACCGAAAAAACGCCCCATATCCTGTTCAAGGAAGTGCTGCCGAACATCCTTCCGGCACTGCTCGTCGAGTTCACGGTTCGGCTCGGCTATGCCATCTTCGCCATCGCCACCCTGTCATTTCTCGGTGCGGGTGTAAGCCCCGAATCCCCCGACTGGGGCACCCAGGTCGCAACGCATCGCGGCTTTCTCAACGGACTGAACGTGTCGGCGACGCTCTTCCCAGCCCTAGCGATCGCCAGTCTCTCGATTGGCGTGAACCTTCTCCAAGACGCACTCACGGAAGCCTTCGAACGATGAGCGATTCGACCAGTTCCTCGACCGTCATCACGGATCCGAAACCGACCCTGACCCCGACACTGTCCTTCCAGTCGGTCGAGGTCGCCTACACCGTGCGAGGCATCGACCGGCCCGTGCTTCGTGAGGTCTCCTTCGATGTCATGCCCGGCGAAGCGTACGGCCTCGTAGGTGAATCGGGTTGCGGCAAATCAACCGCGGCCTACGCGGCGATGCGTTATCTCCCGCGCAACGGAAAGATCACCGGCGGCCGCATCGAGTTCGAAGGAAACGACATCGTCAAGATGTCAGACGAGGAAATCCGCAAGCTCCGCAGCAGCGCGATGTCGATGGTGTACCAAAGCCCGATTGCGGCGTTGAACCCATCGATCCGCGTAGGCAGCCAGGTGGCCGAGGTGTTCAAGATCGCGGGCGCTGGAAAGGAAGAGGCTTTAGCCAAAGCCGCCCAGGCGCTTTCGTTGGTCCAGATCGCCGACGTCGGAAAAGTGATGCACCGCTACCCGCACGAGTTGTCGGGTGGCATGGCGCAGCGGGTCGTCATTGCGATGGCCCTGGCCACCAATCCACGTCTTCTGATTCTCGACGAGCCAACGACCGGACTCGATGCCACGGTGGAAGCCGAAGTGCTCGACCTGGTTCGAACGCTGCGCGCCGACATGGGTACGTCGGTTCTGTTCATCAGCCACAACCTTGGTGTCATCCGTTCGATGTGCGACCGCATCGGTGTGCTCTACGCAGGCCAACTCGTCGAAGAAGGACACACCGCGGAACTACTCGGCGACCCGCGTCATCCCTATACCGTCGGCCTCCTCCGCTGCATCCCGCGAGCCGGACTCCGCAAGGACCTCCACCGTCTCGATACGATCCCCGGCACGCTGCCACCGCTCGGCACGGTCATGAATGGCTGCGTCTACGTCGACCGCTGCCCGATCGCCACCGAACAGTGCCGGACCGAGAAGCCCCCGCTGGTCGACCTTGGCGACGGGCACGAGAGCCGCTGCTTCTACCCGGATCTTGCGCCGAACCTTCCTCGTTCAACCGAAGTCACTGAGATCGAAATCGCGCAACGCCCCCTGAGCGAGCCGATCCCGCAAGAGTCGCTGATCAAGCTCTCGGGCCTCAGCAAGACGTTCGGCAAGGAAGACACATCAGTACGTGTGCTTAGTGATATTGCGCTGTCTCTCAAAGCCGGTGAGACACTCGGCCTTGTGGGCGAATCAGGCTCAGGCAAGACCACTCTCGCGAAGGTTCTCCTCGGGCTCACCCATCCAGACGGAGGAAGCGTCGTTGAACTCGACGGCAAGAACCTCGGTGCCACCGTGAGTCAGCGTTCAGCCAAGGATGTCGGCGCGGTGCAGATCGTCTTCCAGAACCCCGACTCGGCACTCAACCGTCGCCACGCCGTTCGTCGAATCGTCGGGCGCGCCGTCGTGAAGTTGAGCTCGACGTCCAAGGAAGCAGGCGACGCCCGGGCCGACGATCTGTTGACCGAGATGCGCGTCGACGCCCGACTGCATGGCGCCAAGCCCGTGATGCTGTCAGGTGGCCTGAAACAGCGCGTGGCGATCGCCCGAGCTTTCGCCGGAAGCCCGCGTCTCGTGGTGTGCGACGAGCCCACCTCGGCCCTCGACGTGTCGGTGCAGGCCGCCATCCTCAACCTCCTGGTCGACCTGCAAAAGCGAGAGAACGTCGCGTACCTGTTCATCTCCCACGATCTGGGCGTGGTGCGGTATCTCTCTGACCGCATCGCGGTGCTGTACCTCGGTCGCATCATGGAGCTCGGCCCGGCCGGAACCGTCTTCAGCGCACCACATCATCCGTACACCGAAGCTTTGGTGTCATCGCTTCCGAGCATCGACGGTGAAGCGACCAACCGGGTACGCCTCGAGGGCGAGGTCCCCAGCGTGGCCAACCCGCCGAGCGGCTGCGTGCTGCACACCCGATGCCCGCGGCGCGCCGGTAGCGGTGTCGAAGAGCTGTGCGACACCGTTGAACCGGAACTGAAGGAAGTCGAGCCGGGCCACTACCTGCGCTGCCACCTCACGCTCGACAAGCTCCGGGCTATTCAGTCCAGCCTCGATGCGGCCGGCGTCTGACCGACGAGTGCACCAAGTCGGCATCAGGCCGGGAACAGCCCATCCAGGAAGCTCATGAACCAGCGCGCCTGCGCGGCATCGTGCAGGTACATCAACTCCGTCTGTTTCTCACGGCTCTGGGCACCGGGCAGGTGGTAGCGCGCCCACGGCGCGTCCTGCCATCGCCGAAACCCTTCAATGGTGACCTCGGGATGAAACTGGACACCATATGCACACTTACCGTATCGGAACGCCTGGTTGGGGAACGCATCGCTGTACGCCAACCGCACTCCTCCGGAGGGTAAGGCGAACTCGTGGAAATGCGACTGGGTGAAGAACACGGGCTCCGGAAGAAACTCGCGACCGGCTTCGGTGGGGCTGACTTCGTAGTAGCCGAACTCGCTCTGTCCGCTGGCCGGCGGACCCACCTGAGCCCCGAGAACATGAGCCAGTGACTGCGCCCCCTGGCAGATGCCGAGCAGCGGGGTTTCCCGATCCAGGCATCCCTCGATCATCCGGTGCTCGTCGAGCAGAAACGGGTGATCGTGAATCTGATCGACCACGAACGGACCACCGTAGACAACGACGCCGGCGACTGATGCGTCGAGTTCGCCAAGTTCGTCACCACGGAACGGACGTCGAAAATCGAGCTCCCAACCCCGAAGCGACGCGAAGGTCGCGACCCGGTCATCGGGTGGATCATCACCATGCCGGATCAAGATCAGTCGCATCGGTTTGTCCATCGGCCGGAGTCTATTGTCGGAGCCACGTCAACGTTTTCGAAGGGTTGCGCAATGTGTGGAATCGCTGGGATCTGGTCGGAGTCCGACGTCGCCGTTGATACCGAGGCGACTCGGTTGACGGTGCAATCGATGCTCGATCTTCTGGCGCACCGGGGTCCTGACGCGGAAGGTTTCTGTGTCGTCGACGGTGTGGGCGTGGTGGGGCACCGCCGCCTCAGCATCATGGACCCGACCGGCGGAGATCAACCGATCTACAACGCGGACCGTTCACAGGCGATCGCCGCCAACGGCGAGATCTACAACTTTCCCCAACTTCGTACGGAAGCCTTGCGCGGCCAGGTGTTCACAACGGGCAGCGACAGCGAGGCAATTCTGCATCTGTACGCGCTCCACGGCGCGGACCTCGTACGGCACCTCGAAGGCATGTACGCGTTCGCGATCGTCGATGGCGACCGACTCGTGCTCGCCCGCGATCCAATCGGGATCAAGCCTCTGTATTGGGCGCGGGAAAACGGGCTGATCTACTTCGCGTCCGAGCTCAAGGCGCTCGCTCCCTTCTGTTCGAATGTGCGGGAGTTTCCTCCGGGAACCATTCACGTCTCCGATGTCGGCACCTCGACGTTCTACGAAGTGCCCACCACGACACCGGTCGAGCGGCCCACCGACGAGTATGTCAAGGCCGTTCGAGAGACCCTCGAAGCGGCCGTGGTGAGCCACTGCATGAGCGATGTCGGCCTCGGTGCATTCCTCTCCGGTGGCTTGGATTCCAGCATCATCGCCGCGCTGGCCAAACGACACCTCGGAGAACTCCATACGTTCTCGGTCGGCGTCGACGGAAGTTCGGATCTGGCGGCCGCCCGCATCGTCGCCGACTACCTCGGCACCATCCACCACGAGTACATCATCACGACTGATGAAGTGCTTCAGTGCCTGCCCGAGATCATCCACTCGCTGGAGTCCTATGACCAGGATCTCGTGCGGAGCGCGGTGCCCTGTTACTTCACGTCCCGACTCGCGGCGGAGCATACGAAGGTCATCCTGACCGGAGAAGGGGCCGACGAGCTCTTCGCCGGCTACACGTACCACCGGTCGTTCACCGATCCCGGTGAACTTCATAGTGAGCTCCGCCGAACGATCACGACGCTTCACGACATCAACCTTCAGCGGGCCGACCGTCTCACGATGCTTCACTCGATCGAGGGACGCGTCCCGTTCCTCGATCTTCGGATGATCGAACTCGCCCAGCGGATCCCGGTGTCGTTGAAGCTGGCCGGAACCCCGGCGGTCGAGAAATGGGTGCTGCGAGAGGCCTTCAAAGACATGCTTCCCGAGTCGATCGTGTGGCGCAGGAAGGAGCAGTTCGATGAAGGCAGTGGAACCGCCGACCTTCTTCCCGATATCCTACGCGCGCTTATGACTGAGGAAGAGGCGACGGAGTACCGTTTGCGCTACCCCGATGTTGTCCTCCGTTCGGCCGAGGAGTGCCACTACCACCGCGTGCTTGTCGAGTCGTACGAGCACCCCAACGCCGTGCTGAACAACGTGGCCCGCTGGGCCGGAGACCGGATCTAACTCTCGATCCTTCCTGGTTTATGTCCACGTTTTGACAGCTATTTCGTGCAAAACGTGGACGTAAACGCGAAGGGTCAGCCTTCCAAGCGGAGACCGACACTGGCCGCCAGGGCCGGAGCCAAGGCGAGCAGCGCGGGTTCGTCGATCGCCATACCAGCGAGGAACTTCACCCCTGACAGCGAGACGATTTCGCACATGCGAATGTTGCCTGACTGAAACGTCGCCTGAGAGAATTCGGCACTCTCGATCCGGCACTTTTCGAAGATGACCTTCGTGGCCTTGATCCCCTGGAAGTCAACTTCACCGAGATTGCAGCCGTGAAATGTCACGTTCGTCATCCGGGCGAAGCGAAACGACGCAAGCGTGAGGTTGCAATCCTCGAACATGACGTTTTTCAGCGTCGTCGAAGAAAAGTCGGCACCGACCACGCGGGACGCGCGGACCACCACATCGGTCAGCGCAGCGTCGGCGAACACTGCGTTGCCGCCCTCAAGACCCTGAAAGGTCGTTCGTCGGATAGTGGCATGGTTGAGCCGGGCCCGGGCGAACTGGAGTCCGGAGAACGCGCAGTCGTCGAAGCGGGCGTCTTCGAGATCGGCATCGCAGTAATCGAAAGCGTCATCGCCATCCGAACCTCCACCGAACGCTGCGTCGAGCACCACACGCTCGTGATCCTCACTGGCCCTCAACCTGGTCATCAAACCAGTCTGGTCGATTCAACGGTCGCGATCTAAACGTCGGTGGGGTCCCGCTCCCGAGAAGGTGAATGCAACGGAAGCGACGAATCGCGTCGGTCACCCGGATGTGACGTACCCTGATTTCATGGACAACAACGCCATGGACAACAATTCCTTCCTCGCGCACGTCGATGGCCGTATCGGTGAAGGGTTTGGGGCCGAGAGCGAATTCGGCGTCCACATCAACCTCGTCATCAGCCGGATCGGCAGCCCATCAGCGGCCGCGGCCTACGGAGCGCTGGCCAACCCATCGCCGGGCCACGTGCCGTTCCTCGTCTGCGCACCGGCGGGCACGGTAGTGCGGCCCGCCACGATCTTCATCAACAAGGTGACGCTGACCCATCCCAACCTGGAGAAGGCGACCTGGGGCGCGATCCAGCTCGGCATCGCCCAGGGCGTCCTCGACGCGGTTGCGAGCGGAACCCTCCCGGCCCGCGTCAGCGGGGATCTGGTGCTCCTGGTCGCGGTCGCGATGAACGCAGCGCTCGCCGACGTGGAGCTGACCCCGAAGATCGAGACCGAGATGCGCTTGAATGCCCGAACGGCAATGGCCAACGCCATTCATGATGCGAACCGGCCGGCCGCACCGACCGCGGTCGAAGCCATGGCCGCCAAACGAAACGAACTGACGAACAGCTACTACACCGGCGACTAGAGCGCTCGGCCGTCCGGCGTTTGTGTCCACGTTTTGACATGTACCCGTGCAAAGTGTGGACATAAACACAAGGGTCGGAACAACTGTTCGCTCGCGGATGGGAGGATGGTTGGATGCCCCCTAAGCGTCCCACCAAACTCAAGCAGTCGATCGCCAAGTTGCAGGGCGTGAGCCGGGACCGGGCCATCCACGCCGAAAGCCTCATCGAAAACCATCAGTATTCCCGCGAGGCGGCAGACTTGTTGGCCTTCACGGTCTATCCGCTCGACGACGATCAGACGGTCACCCGCGAATTCGCCAAAGAGATCGGGTCCCTGTCGATGGACGTCGCCGCCTTTGCAGAAACGTCGACACCCGGCGCCGCCGTGCACGCAGCGGCCATGGCCCTTCACGCGTATCGAAGCGTGGCCGAACAGCACGCAAATCCGTATTACATCGCACGATACGAAGCCGCAGTCGCGGCTGTGGCGGGGACCGAAGCGCGCTTCGGCGATTAGTCGCTTCAAGGGAACCACTCCATGAGAGAGCGGTTCCACCGAAACGGAACGTCAATCCATTCACGACTGTGCCGAAGGGCCCGCGACCAGAGCGGTTCCACCGAAACGGAACGTCAATCCATTCACGACTGTGCCGAAGGGCCCGCGACCAGAGCGGTTCCACCGAAACGGAACGTCAATCCATTCACGACTGTGCCGAACGGCCGCGACCAGAGCGGTTCCACCGAAACGGAACGTCAATCCATTCACGACTACCCTAAGCGGCGTGGCACGAACACCAGATCCGGTTCTGAAGAAGAAACTGCTCGATCAGGTGGTGCGCTACCTTGCCGATCACGGGCTCGGGCACCTTTCGCTGCGACCCATGGCACTGGCTTTGGGGATGAGCCCGCACCGCCTCATGCACCACTTCGGGCCGAAAGACGAGATGGTCGCCACGGCACTGGCCCGGGCCACCGACATTCAAGAAGAGGTTCAGGCGGAATGGTTCGCCGAGGATCCGACCATGACGCAACCCGCGGTGTTCCGACGCTGGTGGTACTGGCTGGCCAGCGACGCGTCGAACTTAGCTCTCGTTCGCCTCGGTCTTGAGGCCGCGACACTCGACGCGACCGTCACCAGTCTCCCGATGGAAGTGCGGGCGGAGCAGATCGGTGTGTGGCGCACGGAGATCGAGTCCCGTTTCGTGGCTGCGGGTATCCCGCGTCGCACTGCCGCGATCGAAGCATCGATCGCGAAAGCCACCTTCACCGGCCTGGTCGTCGATCTCATGGCGAGCGGTGAGTCCGACCGACTCACCGAAGCGCTGGAGTCCTACCTGCCGGCCCTCGAGCAGCGAATTGCCGCCCTCGCCGCAGCGGCACGTCAGGGCACCGCTGACCAGCCCTGACCGGCCTTTGTCGGAAACGGGCGTAGCGGCCCGCCGTTAGTCGGCCAGACCGAGTCGATAGGTTCGGTTCGCGGTGCCCCGGAACAGATGACGAAGTTCGGAAGCCGATGCGCCCGCCGACATTCGGGCGAACGTGTTCCAAAGCGTCACGTAGCTGCACGACGCCTTGTCGACCGGGAAGTTCGACTCGAACATGCCCCGTTCCGGACCGAACGTCTCAATCAGGAACTGGAAGCGATCCGTCCAGAGCGCGGCGAGTTGCTCAGACGACGGTGGTGTGGGCTTCTCCCGCCATTCACCACCAAGGTCGGACATGCCGATACCACCGAGCTTCACGACAACGTTCGGGCACCCGGCCAACTCGATGATGCTCGCACGCCACGCGGCTTCCACTTCCGGGCCTTTGCCGGCATGACGACCGACCGCCAGCGGACCACCGATGTGATCGAGGATGATCGTGGTCTCCGGCGCGCTACGGGCGAGTTGGGTGAGTTCAGGAATTTGCGGGTGATAGAGCCATGCGTCAAAGGAAAGACCCATGCGACCGAGGCAGCGGACCCCTTCGGCAAAGGCCGGGGTGGCCATCGTTCCGGCGCCGGCTCTCGTGTGGTTCGACCGGATCGAGCTGTCTTCATCCCACGACGTTGCGTGTCGGATTCCGCGGAACAATCCCTCGCCCGCTTCAATATGTGCACTTAATACTTCTTCGAGAACGTCGCCTTTGGTCATGTCGGCGCGAGACACGATTCCCGCGATGCGGGCTCCGTTCCCGTCAGAACTCAGTTTGGCCGCCTCGAGCGCGTACTCCGTCTCGCCGATGAACCGCAGGTGCGCCGGGCCCGAGCCTTCCGGTCGGTAGTGCGACATGCAGTCGACGAATACCGTGGCTTCAACCGGCCAACCCGAGCCGGTGTCGGCCCGCAGTTCCTTCACCGTGTACGGGGACCGCGGCGGTACATCCCACAGATGGTGGTGCGGGTCGACAACCGCAAACCCCACGCCGATCGGCGCCTCGGGTGCTACCTGATCCAACCATGGCTGATCGACGTCTAGCATGCGCCGACGGTAGCGGAGTTGCCCGTCGGCGGCCAGACGAGTCCGACAATTCACGCGGAGCGGCCATTTACTCGGAGCGGCCATTCACGCTAAGCGGCCACTCCCGACCGTTCGGTCATTTCGGACGGAGACGCCTCGTGAGCTCGATGTAGACGGGTGTTCCGACGATTGCCTCAAGCTCCTCGCCGAGCGATTCGTAGACCGGTCGGTCTCCGACATACGCCTCGTCGGTCCCACCCGTCGAAGCCCGCTCCGTACAGCACCATGCCATCGGTTCACCGTCGTCGCCCCAGTCTTGGCGTGCCCAACCACGAACCGTCGCGACTTCCACGTCGTCGTCTCGCATTTCCCAGTCGACGTGGACCGGCAACTGCCAGCAGACCGACGGCTTCCAGTCGATCGGGGACTCGTCGACGGCCAGAGCCGCCAGGTGCAACGCACAACCCGCTCCCCCGCTGAATCCTGGGCGGTTCAGAAAGATGCAGGCGCCGTCGACCACCCGGGTGTTGGTGTGCGACGCGTCGCGATAAATTCCACCGGACTTCGCCTCGTCGTAGAACTGGAACAGGTGCGGACGAAGGGCTTCCACCGTGGCTGACAGGTTGAGTTCCTCATCAATTCCGTCGATGTGGGCGCCAACTGAACAACAGCCAAGTTGCAGCGACGCCGACTTCTCGGCCTCAATTCCGTGACAGCCCCGACCCCAGATGCACGTCCAGTTCGACTGCAGGAACGTCGGTTCAAAGCGCCAAAGCGTATGACCCTCGTCGATCTCTATGAGTCCATCTGCCGCAGCGCCATCATCGGATACGCCCTCGGGCGGGTGCTCTGACTTCTGGTTCGCCATCACCACGATCGTAGGTGAGCCGAAGCCCGGACCCGGAAATCTCCTATGCTTGAGTGAGTGGTGGACGAGGCGAAGGTTTTCGAGGTGTTGGCTTCGCCGGTGCGGCGGGAAATCCTGTGGTTGGTGTGGGACCGCGAGCGCTCCGCCGGCGAGATTGCAAAATCATTCAATCTCAGTGCTCCGACGATCTCCGAGCACCTTTCGATACTTCTCGAGGCTGGGGTCGTGCTGCTGCGCAAAGAGCGCAACTTTCGCTTCTACCGAGCTGATCAAGGCGTGGTCCAGACACTGCATCGGCTCCTGCCGACCGATGGCCGGAAATGGACGCCCGCCGACGACATTCCGGAAACGGCGGAAGCTACCGCCCGGGTTGTGCCACTCGTGATCTCGTTCGTCGACGTCGATATACCGGCCGACGAAGCGTTCGAAGCGTTCGTCGATCCCGAGAAGTACAGCGGTTGGCTCGGAGTACCCGTCACCATCGAAGACGGGCGGTTCTCCACGACCATGGAGTGGGGCACCGAACTACGAGGCCGCTACAACATCGTCGTTCCCAACGAGCTGATCGCCCTTCACTGGGATATCGAAGACGAGAACATCCCTCTACCCGGGCAGGCGCAGATCGGCTACATGAGGTTCTTCCCGACAGAACCCGGATGTCGGGTGGAAGTTCACCAGATCGTTCAGAACCAGAAGCAGGCCGAGTTCATGTCGACAGCCTGGTCGTTGGCGCTCGGGCGGTTCAAGCAGAGCTTCGGTCGCGAGAACTCCAACGGTGGCCAGCCCCGCGCCCCACGGCCGAAGATCCTCGGGGTCCAGTAGCTGAACATCGCTCTCCCGGCGACGTGGTTCCCACAGGTTACTTTGCGCGCATACGATTTCCGCGGGCGTTGTGTTCCACCTCGGCGAGCCCCAGATGTTCCATCAGTGGTGGCACGTACATTCCGAAACGACCTCGAAGCCCTTTCTTGAGCCCGTACCAACCTCCGAGGGGATTATCGGGAGAGCGGCCCCAGGCCTCGACCGTTCCGGGCTTGGCGTCCTTCTGTTCGTCGGCGGATCCGAGTTCCATCCAGTCACCGTGATTGCGCAGCATGGCGTGCAGATCGTCGAGGCAGCGAGCGTCGTAGAGCAGCACGGTCTTTCCCACGGTGCAGACGATGACGTCGACGCCGTTTCGGTGGTCTCGATGCATCGTGTAGTCGGAACTGAGGGGAGGAGTCTTCAAGTTCCACGGGTCGTCAGGGGTGCCTGATCCGCTACTGATGGGTTCGTCAGCCATGTCTCTCCTTGAGTGGAACTCGGTGGCCCGGCCGTTCTATTTCGACGCCAACCGAACTATACGGACGGAGCGGGGTTCTGTCCACGGGTGACACCAACGAAGTGCCTGCCCGGCCAGCAGAGTCCGGCCAGCAGAGTCCGGCCAGCAGAGTCCCGACGCCGGAGATCCAGCCACTACCCTGGGCGGCCGTGAATTCCAACGTGGGCGACCCGATCACGCCAACCAATCTCGCCGGTGCCCTGAACCCGACCGAACTCGCCCGGTTCACCACGCGGCGGGCACAGGTCGAACGAGACACGCGTCCGGCGATCGAGGCTCTCTACGGCCGTGAGCGTGCCGATGCCGTGCTCGCTGCGCTACTCGAGTCGGCCACGCGGGCCATCATCGAACGGGAGACCGAACTGGCGGTTCTCGATGCTCAGCGGGAGGCCGACCCGAACTGGTTCCAATCGGCCGACCGTCTCGGATACGTCGCATACTGTGAACAATTCGGCCCCTCGATCAACGACGTTGAAGCCCGAGTGCCGTATCTCCATTCGTTGGGCGTGACGTACTTCCATCTCATGAAGGTCATCGCCCCGCGCAACGAACCCAACGACGGCGGCTTCGCCGTACTCGACTACCGAGACATCGACCCGGCACTTGGTACCGTCGACGATCTTCGTTCGCTGGCTACGACACTGCGGCGTAACGGCATCAGCCTGTGCATAGACGTCGTGATGAATCACACGGCCCGCGAGCACGCCTGGGCGGCAGCTGCCCGCGCCGGCGACGCTGATAAGCGCGCGTATTATCTGACATATCCCGACCGGGTCGAGCCCGACGACTGGGAGCGGTCGCTTCCGGAGGTGTTTCCGGAGATGGCACCCGGCAACTTCACCTGGGAGCCGGAGCTCAATGCGTGGGTCTGGACGACGTTCAACAGTTACCAGTGGGACCTCAACTATGCGAACCCCGCGGTGCTGGTTGAGATGCTCGACGTCATGCTGTTTCTCGCAAATCTGGGCATCGACGCGCTACGCCTCGACGCTGTCGCGTTCACGTGGAAGGTGAAGGGGACGGACTGCCAGAACCAACCCGAAGCCCACCTGATCGCGCAGATCCTTCGTCGCTTCACCAACCTCGCCGCTCCGGGTGTACTGGTCAAAGCCGAGGCCATCGTCGGGCCCCGCCAACTCACCGCCTACCTCGGTGAGCACGGAGCTCAGGGCGAACGAGCCGAATGCCAGTTGGCGTACCACAACCAGCTGATGGTGATGATCTGGAGCGCCCTCGCCAGCGGCGACGCCGTGCTGCTCACTGCGGCGATGCGGCGGTTGTCTGGCGCGCCGAAGGATGCGGCGTGGGCGACCTACGTGCGGTGCCACGACGACATCGGATGGGCGGTCGACGACGACGACGCCGCGTCAGTCGGGATCGATGCACCGCTCCATCGGCGCTTCCTCGCCGAGTTCTACCGCGGTGACTTTCCCGGTTCGTTCGCGCGGGGCACGTCGTTCAGCATCAACGAAGAAACGGGCGACGAGCGCACCTGTGGTTCGACCGCGTCGCTGGCGGGTCTGGAGAAGGCGCTTGAATCGGGTGACGAGGGCGAGATCGAACGGGCGATCAGGCGCATCGTGCTCGCGTACGCGCTCGCCGCGTCGTTTGGCATGCCGCTCGTGTACATGGGCGACGAACTAGGTATGCGCAACGATCTGAGTTACGTCAACGATCCGGCCCGGGCCGATGATTCGAGATGGATGCAACGGCCGAGGATGGACTGGGAGACGGTCGATCGCGCCGCCACGATCGGCACCGTTGAACACCGCGTGAGCGAATCTCTTCGCCACGTGTTCCGCTCCCGGGCGAACACCGCAGCTTTGGCCCAGGGCGGCGACAGTTGGATCCTCGACACCGAGGACCGTCGGGTGTTCGGCTTCGGCCGCTACCATCCGCGCACCGGGCGCCTGCTCGGATTGGCCAATGTGTCGAACGATGACGTCGTTCTGAGCAACCACCTCTTCGGGATGGTCGGGCTCGCGCCATCCGCCCACGAAGTGCTGCAGTCCCCGGGCGCCGGGGTCTGGGACGGTGCCATCCACCTGCCCGCGCTGACCGTCGCCTGGTTCATCGACGACATCGGGCATCGGGCGGTTCCACATCGGTAACAGCGCCCCCGGTCGGGGGCGCGCTGGCGGTGCGGTTGACCAGCTTTCAATTGAGAGGAAGGTGCTGACGGCGGCCCGTCGCCTGGCCGGATGCTATATCCCGCGGTGATTGGATCTTGTCGATCGTGTCGTTGGTGAAAACCATCTGGTCGACCGTCGCCAGCGCCGGCAGCAACATGTACAGGTGAACCATCTCGGTGAATCCGGCCACCTCGTCATCGGGGCTGACTCGGGCGGCGAGCGCGAACACCCGCCGCTCTTCGGCATCGAGGTTGTCCCACAGGGCGTGGAGCTTGGCGGACAGGCTGGCGGTTGCGGTGTTGGTAGTCATGCCCACCAGACGCCACTGCGCCCCGACGGTTACATGGTCTGGGCGTTTTCCGCGATCGTCGTCCGTTCCCCGGCCCCGGCATCACGCCGGGAACGGTCAGCCGGCGAAATGTGGAGCTGCGGGGTCCGGAGATGCGGCCGAGCTTGGGCGGTTCTGATCGTTGACGATGGCGAAGAAGCAGATCGCGCCACCGGCGGCCGCCAATCCCGCGCAGATCCACATCGCCCGCCCAAACCCCGTGGCCAACGATCCCGTGCCACCGACCGCAATCCCGGATAGCGCGGGAAGCACGGCGATCGCGAGCAACGACGCAACCCGTGCCACGGCGTTGTTGATGGCGGATCCGATTCCCGCCGCGACTGTCTTCAACTGCGGCGAGCACCGTTGCGGTCAGGGGGGCGACGGTGATCACCAGACCGAAGCCGAACAGCAGAATCTGCGGGAGCACTCCGGTGCCATAGGAAACACCGGCCTCGACCCGTGACATCCAGGCAAAGGACGCAGCGGTCACGACCGGGCCGACGGTCATCGGCAGTCGGGGCCCGATGCGCTGTGCGATGGCTCCGGATCTCGCGGCGAACAGCAACATCAACACGGTAACCGGAAGGGTCGCGGCGCCGGCCTCCAACGCGGAATACCCCATGTCGTTCTGCAAGTGGATCGTGAGGAGGAAGAACACTGCGCCGAGCGCTCCCCACATGACAAACGTCGCCGCATTCGCGCCGGCGAAGCGTCGGGATCGGAACATCGAAAGCGGGACCATCGGATTCGCAGCGCGGTGCTCGATGAATCCGAACGCGATCAACGCAATCACACCGACAATAAGCGCACCTACTGCAGCGGTCGGCCACCGGTTGGCCGGACCTTCGATCAGGGCATAGACGAGTCCGGCCAAGCCGAGCGACAGCGCACCCGCACCGCGGAAATCGATCGACGAAGCAGTCGGGCGGCCCGCGGCGTCGCCCCGGGTTTCCGGTACGAAACGTTGGGCAATGACCACCGCCGTCGCGGCGAGCGGCAGGTTGATCAGAAACACCCAACGCCACGAGACAGAATCGATCAACCAACCCCCGAGAAAGGGACCAAGTGCGGTCGACACACTCGACAGGCCGGTCCACGACCCGAGCGCTTTCGCCCGGTCATCGGGGTGGAAGACCGCAGCCAGCATGGCCATCGACCCAGGTACGAGCAACGCGGCCGACGCGCCCTGGGCGATCCGGGCACCAATAAGCACACTTAGGTTTGGGGCCAGGCCGCACAGCATCGAGGTCAAGCTGAACCCGATCAGCCCGTAGACGAACATGCGTCGCCGTCCGAACAGGTCACCGAGCGATCCACCAACGACAAGCAGTGATCCAAGCGTGAGGAGGTAACCGGTAACCACCCACTGCTGTCCGGCCAGACTCGCGTCGAAGGTCTGCTGAATCTTCGGCAGCGCCGTATTGACGACACTCCCATCGAGAAAGGCAATCCCGGAGCCAAGCACGGCAGCGGTGATAACCCACCGGCCGTGAGCCGAGTCGAACCGAATAGATGACACAAGTGACCTGATTCCGCGCTTAGCTATGCACGCTTAGTAAATTGGGGACTCGGAAGGCTCGAGCGTCAACTCAGCGCCGCTGTAGGGGTTGGCCAGAGCGACGGCTTCATCCAGCTCGACACCGAGTCCGGGATCCGTGGGAGGGATCACATACCCATCTTCCCACTGGATCGGCTTCTTGAGGATCGCACCGTGAAATCCAGTCCAGTCCTGGATTCCCTCAAGAATCAGGAAGTTCGGCGAGCAGGTGCTCAACTGGATGTTGGCCGCGCCTCCGATCGGTCCGTTGTAGAGATGCGGAGCAATCTGTGCGTAGTGGGTCTCGGCCAGCGCTGCGATTTTCTTTCCTTCGAGGAGACCACCGCATCGACTCAGGTTCAGCTGAAGAATCGAGGCCGCTCCGGCCGACAGCACGCGGGCGAACTCATACTTCGTGCTGAGGCGCTCGCCAGTGGAGATCGGGATCGTGGTGGCCCGAGCGACTTTGGCCATCTCCTCGGGCATCTCGGGCGGCGTTGGTTCTTCGAACCACAGGGGGCTGTAGGGCTCAAGGCGTTGCGCCAGCCGGATGGCCCCCGAAGCCGTGAACTGGCCATGCGTACCGAAAAGGATGTCAACGCGGGGCCCGACGGCGTCACGAACCGCGCTCACCATCTTCTCGGAGCGGTACATGGCTTCCAGGGAGGGTTGGCGTCCGTCGAACGCTCCGTATCGGCCGGCCGGGTCGAACTTGACCGCCGTGAACCCTCGCTCCATCTCGGCAACGGCGGCCGCAGCGCAGGCGTCGGGATCGGAGTAGACCGGATCATCAGCGTAAGCATCAACGCCCTCCGGCGGATACAGATACGTGTAGGAACGAAGCTTCTCGTGGACCCGTCCGCCGAGAAGCTCGTAGACGGGCTTGTTGCATTCCTTACCGACGATGTCCCAACAGGCCATCTCCAGACCGCTCATCACACCGCCGAGGGTGAGGTCGGGTCGGAGCGCATACCCGCGGCTGTACATCCGGCGCCACATCGTCTCGATGTGGAACGGGTTCTGTCCGACGACGTGACGCTCCGCCACGTCTTCGATCATCGCTGCTACCACGTGGGGCGAGAATGTTGCGGTGTAGACCTCCCCGACCCCGGTGATGCCGCTGTCGGTTGTGAGTTTCAGAAAGATCCAGTACCGACCACCGAAGCGCGGCGGTGGGTTTCCCACGACAAAGGTTTTGACCTCAGTGACCTTCACGACTGGGGCTCATTTGATGGGGCGTTCGAGATCTCGCTCACGACCGGCCATCATGCCAGGCGTCGGTGTCGAGCCGCCCACTTTCGCTGCGAAATCTTCAACACGCGTCGGCCCGACCGAGGTCGGGCCGGTGCAAAGACCTTACGCGACTGGCGCAGGTGACGACAGAACGAGCACCTGATCGTCGGGCTGGAGGCGTGGGTTCTCGGCCTTCAAGGGATTGATGACGACTTCGCCGGTGGCCGTACGTCGATAGCCGAGGGCGGTCGCACCGACGGTGGAAAGTGTCGCCACGATCTCCCCGAAGCTGGATGCCGCCTCGGCGCCGAACAGCTTCGCGGTCTTGAGTTCGATCGTGCAGCCGTCGGAGTCGAACAGATCATCGAAGACCCGGCTGAGGTCGTGCCGCTCGGCGAGCTGGGCGAGCATCAGTGAAGTCAGCTCGTCACTCACGATGAAGTCGTCGGCCCCGGTGGCCTGGGCGAGCGGAGCATGACGCTGATCGAGCAGCTCCGCGACCATGCGGACCGGACCGACAGCTTCCTGCTCGCGCACCCGGGCAAAGGCGAGAAGCGTCAGCAGCGTGCGGGCATCGGCTTCTTCGATGGTGAGATCGTTGCGGTATCCGAGGACGATGACTTCGTGGAACGCGTGACGTGCCGCATGTTCGGCGACGCTCTCCGGACCACCGGCCAGTTCATCGACTTCAATCGCCACGTGTTGGACGTCGATCGCGGCCCTCACGTCGTCGATGTTGACCCGGTCGGGATCGACGAGGATCTGCACTGTCGTATGTGCACCTAGGAATTCGTCGAGCTCGGTCAGGACCCGCGGTCCGAGTTCGCTCCAGCCGACGATGATGATCCGGCGCTTGTCGGGAACGATGTCGAGGTTGGGTGGCATCGCGAGCACCTGAGCGGCCTTGAACCCGGTGTGGGTGAACTCCGAGTCGTCTCCGGCCACGGCGATGATCTCGTCGCCAGGCTGAATCACCGTGCTTGCGGGCGGGTTCAGCTCAACCACTCCGTCGGCCCGTAGGCGACCCATGACCGTGCATTTTTCGAAGCTGAGTTGCGCTTCTGCGTAGGTCCGGCCCACGACTTCAGGATGCGGGGCGAAGTAGATCTCGTCGCCATCGAAGTCGAGCAGCTCGTGGAAGACCACGCTGAGACCTCGCTGACGGCACGCCTGCGCTGTGAGCTCGGCGACCACGTCGTCGGAGTTCACGGTAACGAGACGGTCACCTAGAAGTGAGCGCAGTGAGTCGGCCGTTTCGCGGTCGTTCACTTCAGCCACGACAGGAGCGACACTCAGCTCGGGATCAACGGCCCGCAGCGCCAGAAGGGTCTTCACCGTGGCCGACGGACCGCCCTCGCCCTCGATTACGACCACAGATCGGCAGTCGGCGTAGTTCACGATGCTGAGGTTGGCGATGTCGGAGGGATCGCCACGACGGCAGACGATCGTGGTGCCACGCGTATCGGGAACGGCGTCGCGGATTGTCTCCTCCATGTCTTCCTTCTCATGCAGGGCGAGGATGACGATGGCTGGGTTCTTCCGGCTCTCATTCGCGATCGTAAGCTCACCTACGACTGCACTGACCCGCTCTGACCAACCCAGGATGATGGTGTGGTCATGCTCGAGCACGGAGCTACGGCCCTTGCGCAGCGCTTCGATCCGCTGGTCAACGGTGTTCGCGATAAGACCGATCAGGCTGCCGGCGATGAAGATACCGGCAAGGGTGACGACGAGCGTGAGGATGCGGGTCGGCCAGGTCCCGTCGGCGGCGAACGATCCTGAGTCGAGCACCCGAAGCACGGACTGCCAGAACGCTTCGATCAACGAAAGCTTCTTGCCTCCGTTTACGCCGCCCATGCGGAACAGGGTCAGGATGGTGGCCGAGACCATGATGATGGCGAGGGTCAACAGACCAAGCCATGAGATGACAACCCATGGTCCGCGCGAAAGGGCCGCGTCGAAGCGGTACTTCGCGCGGGCGCCGAAGGAGTCACTGGCTCCGGCACGCTCTCGGACGGCAGCATTCACGCGGGAATTCGTTGCGTCTGAGCCCTTGGCACGCCCAAGACGGTTTCTGGCTTTTCCCTGCTGGTGGAGACGAGCGTTGCTCGATGGGCTGTTCTTTTTGTCCGACACGGTGTTTTGAGGACCTTTCCTAGTTGCCAAGGCAGGCCGCGACACTAGCCAGCCCACCCTTGGCACATCGGCAGTTCGGCCGAATTTGAACCATATGCACCACAATTCACTGCCGAACGGTTCATCACCATGGCGGAGCCATGTGCGTTTGTGTGCGTTTCCTTAGCCCCAGCCCAAGCTGACGCACCCAATCCCCCGTACGGGTCCGCCACGGATTAATCGTCACACCCACCTGCCAGAGTGGAGGTATGAGCAATGCTGATCTTCATCTGGACCGGGTACTGCTGGCGATGGCCGGTCCTACGGCCACGGCCCGGGCCGATCAGCGGGCCGCGGTGCGGGCATTGGTCGATGATCGAGCACGGGTACTCGTGGTCCAGGCCACCGGGTGGGGCAAATCGGCCGTGTACTGGGCGGCCACGTCTGCACTGCGGGCGGCCGGTGGCGGTCCCACGCTCATAGTGTCACCGCTCCTTGCGCTCATGCGGGATCAGGTTTCGGCGGCCGAACGGGCCGGCCTGAGTGCGGCAACGATCAACTCCACGAACCCCGAGGCCTGGGACGCCATCCTCGCCGAGGCGGTCGCCAAACGGCTCGACGTCCTGCTGGTTTCACCGGAACGACTGGCCAATCCCCGCTTCGCTGCCATCCTCCCCCGTCTCCTCGCATCGGCCGGACTCGTCGTGATCGACGAGGCGCACTGCATTTCAGACTGGGGGTTCGACTTCCGACCCGACTACCAGCGTCTGGCCCGATCGCTGGTTGGAGTGGCCGAAGGCACACCCGTTCTGGCCACGACCGCGACAGCGAACACGCGCGTCACGGAGGATGTCGCCCACCAACTTGGCACCGACACCATTACCTTCCGGGGTTCCCTCGCTCGATCGTCGCTACGACTCTCCGTTGTCCCAGGGCTGTCGGCTATTGAGCGGTATGCGTGGGTTCACGAGGCCATCGGCAGCATCGAGGGCTCCGGAATCGTATATGCACTTACGATCGCGGAGACTGAGCGGCTGGCCGGCTTTCTCGCCAGCCAGGGACACGAAGTTGCCGCCTACTCGGGAGCACTCGACCCGACCGAACGTGAACGGGTGGAGGACCGACTCCGGAACAACGAACTAAAGGCCGTGGTGGCCACTTCCGCGCTCGGCATGGGCTACGACAAACCCGATCTCGCATTCTGCATCCATGTCGGATCCCCGTCGTCGCCGGTGGCCTACTACCAACAGGTCGGCCGCGCCGGGCGCGCGCTCGACGAAGCCCTCGCGATTCTGCTTCCGGCCGAGACCGACACCCAGATCTGGGAACACTTCG
The DNA here is from genome assembly GCA_963763135.1 of uncultured Acidimicrobiales bacterium. GTDB lineage: Bacteria > Actinomycetota > Acidimicrobiia > Acidimicrobiales > JANYDT01 > JANMZO01. The sequence continues at coordinate 363,808 of CAVXNJ010000001.1, forward strand.
CCACGGCCGGGGTGCCCGACAAGACGCGGGTCGCTGCGATTCTCGACGCCTTGGCGTCGGGTCCCAAGTCGGTGCTCGCCCTGGAGTCGTCAACCGCTATCCGACGCGGTCGACTCGAGGGTCTGCTCAAGATCCTCGCCGTCGACGATGTCGTTGTCAGAGAAGGGTCGTCCTGGTCAGCGACAGGTACTACGTGGACATACGATGCCGTGAAATGGGACAACCTCGCCGTCGTGCGTCAGACGGAAGCCGATCTGATGCGGTCCTATGCGACCGGCCGAACCTGCCTCATGCGCACGCTTCAGGTCGCGCTCGATGACCCCGACCCCCAGGATTGCGGACGCTGTTCGGCGTGCACCGGCGAATTGCCGGCGCCCGGAGGCCGACCCGGCACGGAGTCGCTTGAGGCTGCGAGAGTTTTCGCCCGTGGCCGCGACACGATCATCGAACCCCGCAAACTTTGGCCGGGTGGCTCACCCCGCAAAGGAAAGATCGTCGGTTGCGGCGAAGGTCGGGCACTCGCGTTTGCCGACGACCCGGGTTGGGTGACCGAGGTGCAGAGCATCCGCAACGCGCCGGCGTCAACCGACATCCTCGACGGAATTGTGGCGGTGCTGAGCCGCTGGCGAACCTCGTGGGGCCCCCGGCCGGTGGCGGTCGTACCTATCCTCGCGCCGGGCCATTCCCGCTTCACGATGTCGGTGGCCGAGCACGTGGCCAGCATCGGGAAGCTCCCGCTCGTCGATGCGCTCGAGGTTTCCGGCTCCGCTCCGATGTCCGACGTTCCCTCCGCAGGTCAGGTCGCCGCTGCGTTTGAGCATCTGCGACTTCGACCCGACGCATCAGTGCCGAAGGGTCCGGTGCTCCTCGTCGATGCGCTGTACCGCACGGGATGGACGATGACTGTCGCGGCGGCGCTCCTCCGTGAGGCCGGTGCCAGTGCGGTTCTCCCGTTGGTCGTGCACCGCCTCCCCTAACGGAAGCTAGCGGCTCGGCGGTAAGGCAGTGAGAGCACGCTCAGCGAGTTCCTTCACCGGATCGTGCTCGGTCCGGCCGTGAGGAACCCATCCTGTGATCATAAGTGCGCGTAGTGATTCCGACGGCATCGATTCGACGGCTTCGGCCACGACCTCCCGGAGTGAATCCACGAGTTCACCGCGGGCCGTAATGAGCGGCGTGACAGCGACCTCGGGGCCCTGCCCGATGACTCCGAGACCCGCAACCGCGTCCGGGCGGTGTTTTGCGAACAGCGCATAGCTGTGAGCGTCGATCGACGCCACGTCGGCGGTACCGTCGCGCACTGCGAGAACGCTCAAGGCATGGGCTCCGGTGAAGGTGACGGGACCGGCCGATACTCCAACCTCGGCCATCGCCCATCCGAGACTCACCCAACCCGAGAGCGAATCGTCGCCGTTGGCCGCAACGGGTGCGCCGTCATAGGCCGCCAGGCCGATCGCTGAACGGGGATCCGTGGCCCGGGCCACGATCACCGACCGGTAGTAGCCGGGTCGAGACGGCCCGGCTTCGACCGAAAACGATCCGAGCACGTGCACTTCCGGCAACTCGCGGACGACCGGATAACCACAGGTGTGCGAGAGGAAGATGTCGTTGCGTCGCCAGTGATCGACGAGCCTCCCATCGGGACGCGTCAAGAGCAGCGGAACGTCTTGCAGGCCCCTCCGGCGCGCCCCTGAGGCCAGGTGATTCCACAGCAGATCCGTGTGTTCACGAATCTCCGGGAAGTCGTACATGGGAAGCGATGCGCACATCCCACGAGCGGCCGGGGTCATGCCCGGGCCGTGCGTTCCACCCGTTTCACGCGAGCCGCGATCGTGGGTGCGGCTTCGGGCGCGGCCGGATGCACCGGGATGCAGAACGGTCGGAACATGTACTTGCGGGCCACCTCGCGATAGCCGCGGTAGACGCCGGCCCCGGCTGCCGCGAACTCATCCGAGCGAATCTCCTCGGAGAGCTTCGGGAGTCGATACCAGGCCACGCCGGGGCGGGCGTGGTGGGTGTAGTGCAGGTTGTTGTGGAGGTAGAGCAAACCGAACGGCAGCTCGGCGTGAACCATTGCCGAACGAGAAAGGCCGTCAGGCTCCCACCGGTGCTCGGCGAACGACCGCAACTTCATGAGCGACGTCGCGCCCCAGATGCCGCCGACGAAGTACTGCCAAACCGGAACCCGGCAAACCGCAACCACCCACACGACGACAAACGCGTTCACGCAGATATGACGGACCCAGGCCCGACGCGCGCCGGGCACGTTGGTAGCGATGTCACGGGCGTTGGTGGCGAGGAACCCGCCGACGCTCAACCACGGCCCGATGGTCAAACGACCGAGCAACGTGCGATTGATCCACCAGATCTTCTTCTTCCAATCCGGCATGGTGATCCATGCGGGACCGTTCCGGTAGTAGCTCTCGGGGTCTTCGTAGGGATCGGTCAGGAACTCATCGCGATGGTGGCGAAGGTGCGAGGCCTTGTAGAGGTCGAACGGGATCCACAACGTGAACGAGAGCAGTCCGAAGCCGGTGTTGATGTGGTTGTTGTGAAAAGGATGCCCGTGGAGCAACTCGTGTTGCAGCGACGACCACCACGCACCGCACCAGGCCAAACCGAACAGGAGCACGCCGAGCGGGATGGACCGGTGAAACCAGGTCAGGGAACCGTAGAGGCCGAGTATCACCACGCCGAGCGCGACCGTGGGCCATTCCGTTGCATCAGGAGTCTGCTCCTGGCTTGGAATCTGAGTCTGTCGCGGAGTCGAAGCGTTGCCCACGGTTTTCCTTTCGGTCGTATTCCCATCTCACGTCACAAACGCGTCGCGATCCATGGGGAATTACCTAACACCGCGCAGCGTTTGCGCACAAATCACCGCAGATGATGTGAATACACATCACTTGAAACATTGGAGTCGCGGTGGAGGCACCGACGTTGCGTCAACGTTGCGTCGACGTCGAGCCAAGCCACCCACAGTGGCACCGGGCCAGGAAGTGCAAAGTGACGCCCGTCACCCATACACTGCGGCGCATGACCGTCTCCATCCCCGCCGTGAAGCCGCTGCACGAAACCCATCGCGTTGCGTTCGAAGGAGCCGTCGACGCCGACGGACACATTCTCGAACCTCCGCACCTGTGGGAGGACTACATCGATCCGAAGTTCCGCGATCGGGCCCTTCGCATCGTGGTGGACGAACATGGTCTCGAAGAACTCGAAATCGACGGCAAACGCTCGCAGATGAGTCGGCGGGGATCACCGTCGACCCTCGGGGCGATGGGCGCACCTGACCTGGCCGACATGATGAAGGATCCCGAGCGCACCTATCTTCGGGAGGCGCCGTACGGATCGATGGATCCCAACGAACGCATCAAGCTGCTCGATGCCGAGAACATTGACGTCGCTTTTCTGTACACGACGGTCGGCCTTCTCTGGGAGGCCGAGGTCCAAGATCCCGAACTGTCGCAGGCCTACACCAAGGCCTACAACCGCTGGATCTGCGAGTTCTGCTCCGGACAGCCGCGCCTGATTCCGACCGCACACCTGTCGCTGTCGGATCCGGTCGCCGCAGCGAAGGAACTCGAACGAGCCGTCGGCGAAGGAGCCAAGGGTGGTTACGTCGCCCCGTTCACCCATGACGGCCGACCGCTCGGGCACCCGAGCAACAACCCGGTCTTCGCTGCCGCCCAGGACCTCGGCGTGCCGCTCGCACTTCATCCCACGTTTGAGCCCCAGTGGACGAAGGGCACGCGCATGGGATCATGGGAGAACGTGAAACAGCTTCGGTTGCTGGCCTCGGTGCAGGCTTCCGACGGCGTCCGCCACCAGTTCACGACGCTGTTCGACTACGGCGTGTTCGACCAGTTCCCAAAGCTGAAATTCCTCGTCCTCGAATCGGGCGGCGGCTGGATCGGGTATTGGCTCGATCGCATCGACGCCGTGTACGGCCATACGTTCATCGGCGAACGGGTGCCGCTGAAGAACAAGCCGAGCGACTACTTCCGCGAACAGATCTGGATCAGCTGCGATCCCGACGAACGCATCATTCCCGCCCTCGCCGCCCGTTACGGAGTCGACCGATTCCTGTGGGCCTCCGACTTTCCCCATGCCGACCACACCCCCGAGTACATCCACGATCTCAACGAACTTGTCGGATCGTTCCCGGAAGCGGATCGTCGTAAGTTCGTCGGTGACAACGCCCGCGCACTCTTCGGCCTGCCGCCCGGTCGCTGACGACGTCCCTCGCCAGTTGACGCTCCCGCCTAGCGGCCGGGGTTGAGAAGGGTCGAGTTCTCGACGATGTCGCGCAGGTGGTGCTCGGTCTCGTGCACCGCCTGCCGACCCATCCACAAGAGTGTTCGAGTCTCGGGGTCGGGATAGCCGTACTGAACCTCACGCGACAACATCTCGCTCGGGATTGCATCGAAGAGGCGCACGAACATGGGCCCGGCCGCCTGGACTTCACGCGCCAGCTCGGCCGCAGTGTCGGCCCGGTACAGACCCATCGAGAGGCGCTCGTCGCGGTACACCGGCTTGAATCCCGGATTGTCCTCGACCAGACCGACCACCAGGCGGTCTCGAATCGTCAACATGACGTCGCGTACATGCGCGGCGTACTCGTTCGCCGACCAACGCTCGACCGAGGGGCGACGTTCCGGTGTCGACGCATTACTAAGCGCGCTTGCCACCGCTTCGGCACCAGCGCGAATGCGTGGGCCGACCTCCGCGGCGTCGAGTGTCTCAAAGTCGAACCCACATTCCTCACAGCTGGTCATGTGGTTACCGTAGCCCGTCGTCTGAAGCGCAATCCCGGGACGTGATCCCTCCGCTCATTCGCGACGTTGGGTCGTTTGTGCTCAGTGGGCGGGTTCAGTGGGCGGGCAGATTGGTCCCAACGTTGGTGGTGGGGTCCCAGGTGTCGGCGAAGCGGCTGGCCAACAACGCACGGTTGAAGCGTTGCAACATCACGGGATACCCGTTCAGAAGGACGTCGAACACCAGGGTCCAAACGGCGGCGAGCCACCAGCCGTGCCAGATCGCGTTGACGACGACACCGAGCGTCAGCGCGAAGAGAATGAAATGACTCGCTTCGGCGTCGCGCATCCGCTGATCCAGATGCGCGAGTCTTTCCGGCGTCGGCTCTTTCGGTAGGTGGAGGTCGGGGTTGAAGACGGCCAGCGGCCCGCGACGCAGGAGTTTCTTGAAGATCGGAACTCCGAGCATGTTGTAGACGCGACCATCGCGTTCGAACCCGCGCAGGGCGTGGAATCGGGCGGGCAATCGCGGCAGCGCGACCCGTCCGACGGTGCCGAGCCATGCCATCGGCAGCCAGACGACGAGGAACGCGAAGCCCACGCTCGACGCCCCAAACTCACGAAGTGACCACCAAAGCGCGACGAGCGTCAGCCCGGTTGCCCCCAGGAGTACCAGCGCCTTCTTCACCCCGCCATTTTGCTGCGTCAAAACGCAGCGGTGGCAATTGCACGAATTCGATCGCCATCTGGTAACAACGTACGCATGAATCGAGTCGTAGTGATCACCGGTGCCGCGGGAGGGATCGGGTCAGCGCTGAGCCGACGTTTCGTAGCCGACGGGGCGGTGGTCGCGATCCTCGACGTCGATGCCGCCCGGGCGACTTCGCTGGCGTCTGAACTCTCGACCGACGGGTCGCGAGCCCGGGCGTACGGGCTCGACATCACGGACATCGCTGCGGTCTATGACGTCGTGGAACTGATCGAGCAGGAGCTCGGACCGATTGACGTTCTCGTAAACAACGCCGGCTGGGATCTGGCCGGACCGTTCGTCGACAGTGACCCGGAGCTGTGGTCCAAGATCATCGCGATCAACCTCACCGGCCCGCTCAATATGCACCATGCGGTACTGCAGGGGATGACGACGCGCGGCAGGGGGCGCATCGTGAACATTTCCTCCGACGCCGGGCGTGTCGGTTCGTCGGGCGAATCGGTGTATTCGGCTTGTAAGGGCGGCATCATCTCGTTCTCGAAGACCATGGCCCGAGAACTCGCACGCAAGCAGATCAACGTCAACGTCGTGTGCCCGGGTCCGACCGATACGGCGCTGTTCCGGGACTTCGCGGGCGAAGGCGAATCAGGTGACAGGCTGCGCTCCGCCCTCACCCGTTCGATTCCGTTCGGCCGGCTCGGCCAGCCTGAGGACATCGTCGGGGCCGTGATCTTTCTCGCCTCCGACGACGCCGCCTTCGTCACCGGCCAGGTGATCAGCGTGTCGGGCGGCCTGACCATGGCCGGATGACGCACGAAGCGACCGAAACGAACGAAACGACCGACTCACATCGCGAACGCCCGAGAACCACACAGAGATACCACGTGCACATACAAACTGACGACACGTCCGCGATCAATCCGATCGACTCCCATGAAACTGCCGAGACCGCGGCGCGTCGGCGACTCGGAACGGCAATGCGAAACCTGCAACACCACGTCGTCGGGCGAGCGCTCGACCTGCAAGCCATCGAGGACATTGCAACGGAACTCGAAGGCCTCAGCGCCCAACTCGATCCGCTACCGCCCCGACGCCGGCCACCGTCGAGTTGGGCATCGTTCGACGACATCGCGGTACCGAACGACGGCGACACGCTCGACGCCGGTTACGGTGACCGCCCGTTCGGAGGCTGGTCCAGCCCGTACTCCCTGGAGCTCGACATCATTCGACGGGGCGAGCACGTTGTCACCGAGTTCATGTTGAGATCAGCCCACGAAGGCGCACCCGGCCGGGCGCACGGCGGCATCGTGGCCGCGCTGTTCGACGATCTGACCGGGTTCGTCCTGCAAATCGCCTCAGCCCGCGCGTACACCGGCGAACTGAAAGTCAGGTACGAGGCACCCGTACCACTCGATGTAACTCTCACCGCACGCGCTCACCTTCGGGGCCGTGAGGGGCGCAAGTTGTTCATAGATGGCGAACTCCACCACGGCGAGCAACGGCTCGCCTCGGTGCAAACGATCTACATCACCGTTCCCGACGTCACCCAGTCGACCTCATGACCGCCGGCCGGTGTCAGGCAGCCGTCAGCCGTCAGCCGTCAGCCTTCGCCGAAACTAGTCTGCGCGCATATAAGGTCGCGACGGCCGGGCAACTCCGCAATGCCCAGGTGCTGACGGCGCAGCGACCGTTGTAGTTCGAAACCGAGCGACTCGACGGCCATCCCGAAAGGGCTGTCCGGTGGGACGATGATGCGCGGCGGCGCCTCCCAGGGCAGGTGTCGGAGCGATTCCACGATTGAGGCTCCGAAGACAACTTCGTCGGCGACCACCGGGCCGATCGCGTCGTCCTGGGCAATGCCGTATCCGAGTATGCGCCCGTCATCGGCGGTCAGCACGACGTCGCGGCCGACGTAGCTCTCGATAAGGTTACGAAGCAGCGCGGAACGGTCTGCTCCGAAAGCTTCCCTGTCGTACGCACACACCGCATCAAACCCCACCCCTGCAATGGTCGATAGCCGGACCGACTCCGAACCCTGAGGCATGGGACCGGGTGCACCGACCGCACTGTAAATGCGACTGTGCCCCTGGTCGACGAAACCCATTCGTTCGTAGACCGGCGCTCCCTTGAGCGAGCCGTCGAGCACCGACGCACAGCCGATAGCCGCCAACCGGTCGACAATCGCCTGAGTCACGATTCGACCGAACCCCTGACGCTCAGCGGTCGGATCCGTCGCAACGAGCCCCACCCAGCCAAACCCACCCGTGGGATAGCCGATGAATCCGCCCACCGCCACGAGGCGATCTTCGTTTCGCAGATTCACCCACCCGCCATGGTCAATCGTGAGAAATCGTTGGACACGTGATCGACGCGAATTCATTCCATACGCGCGCATAAGAATTTGGTCGATCTCGTCGAGCAACGCATCGCTCGGATGTAGGACATCTTCAATCTGCATGACTTCACCAGCCTGAACGTTCGATGTTTCGATGTGGCACGAAGCGCCGGTGCCTTGCGGGAAGCCCTGAGAATCTCTCAGTCAGATTGCTGATCGCTCAACGAGACTGACAGTCTCTCAGCAACCGACGCTGGCCTGAGAGTACACCGGCCCTACGGTCTCCCTTCGATGCCTTTCACCGCGAACCAACCCGATGCTGCATCCCCTCCCGCGACCGCCCCGATGCTGCGCCACCTGATCGATGCACACAGCGGATTCACACTTCGCCTGCCCGCCGGAACTCCGGTTGCTTCAGGTATTTCGGTGGCCACCCGACCCTCTCGGTCGATGTCCTTTCTGCGGGAACAGTGGTGCGATCACAACGTGAACGAGTGGCTTCAGCAGGTGGGCCGACTGCCGAAATGGCGGACGACCTGCATCGGAGGTTGGCTCGATCCCCGCAGCGGAGCGGTCAACCTCGACGTCGTGACGATCGTTCCGCAACCTCTACGGTGGGTCGCCATCGCCACGGGAAAAGTGCTCGGCCAACACTGCGTGTTTGACCTGACCAACCAGCAAACGATGGTGCTCCGATGAGCAGCGTGAACGGCAAGCTGGACCGTTTCGTACCCCGGCCCGTGAAAGCCGTTCTGAACGCCACAGAGCGATGGCGCGACGACCGATTGGCCGATGCTCGGCACAGCGACCGGGTCGCCGCGATCCTTGGATCACTCCTCGGCATCTCGTTTCTCGTTTGCTTTGCCACCGGCATGCTCTCCCACCTCATTCAGCACCCGCCGGGCTGGTTTGTCTGGCCCTCTCGGCCCGCCGGCCTGTACCGCCTGACTCAGGGGTTTCACATCGCCACCGGAATCGCCGCGGTGCCGCTTCTGTTCGCCAAGCTGTGGTCGGTGTTCCCCCGTTTGTTCCAGTGGCCGCTCGCCGACAACGCACTTCATGCAGTGGAGCGACTGAGCCTGCTCCCATTGATAGGCGGATCAATCTTCATGCTGGTTACCGGCGTCGCGAACATCGAACTCTGGTATCCGTGGGTGTTCTTCTTCCCCGCCGGCCACTATTCGGTTTCCTATGTGGTCATAGGATCTCTGCTGATCCACTCCGTTGCGAAGTTCGCCACCGTTCGGCGAGAACTGTCCCCCCGTAGCAGGCCCGCGACAGCCGCCGGTCGCGTCGACGCGGAGACAGCCGCAACCGCGACAGCGACAGCGACCGCGACCGCGATCGACCGGCGACGATTCCTCATCGGCGCAGGATCGGTATCCGCGGGCCTCGTTGTCGCGACCGTGGGACAGACTGTCTCACCCCTGAGGAAGCTGTCGCTGCTCGCACCGCGCCGACCCGACATCGGTGTCCAGGGCTTTCCTGTGAACAAGACGGCCCACGAAGCCGGCGTGGAAGCGGGGATCCAGAATCCTGGCTACACCCTCGTCGTCCAGGGTCGGGGCATCGCCCCGCGCACCTTCACCCTCGATGAATTGCGGGCCATGCCTCAGCGAACCGCCACCCTGCCGATCGCATGTGTCGAAGGTTGGAGCGCCAATCGCGTATGGACAGGCGTCTCCGTTCGTGACGTGCTCGAGAGCGCCGGGGTCCGCCGGGTGAAGCAGGTGAGCGTGGAGTCGCTCCAGCGACAGGGTCGCTATCGCCGGTCGATCCTGAACTCGAGTCAATACGACGACATCGACACGCTTCTGGCCTTGAAGGTAGACGGGGAACAACTGCACGTCGACCATGGTTTCCCGCTTCGCCTGATCGCGCCGAATCGCCCAGGAGTCCTCCAGACGAAATGGGTCGCGAAGCTGGTCGTCTCATGAATCAGGAAACCGCGATGGACACGAACGCCGAGCCGCACCACCCTTCAGCGAAGGTCTTCGTGCCGGCCCTCCTCGCAGGTTGGGCCACTGTCGGATTCGGAATTCACGCCGCGCTTCGCAATCCCCGTGAGTCGCACCCGTTCGCGTTGCTGGTTCATGTGATCACCTTCGACCTCGGCCATGACCTCGTACTCGCACCGGTAGCGTTTCTGGCATTCTGGCTGGCCGGTCGATTCATCCCGGAAACGTTCCGTGGTCCGGTACGTGGAGCGATAGCCACGACGGTTCTGTTCACGGTCTTTTCCATTCCGCTCATCAATCGGTGGGGACGACGCCCGACGAACTCGTCCACGTTGCCGCTGCCCTACGGACGCAACCTCGCGATCATCATCGCCGTGGTCTGGACTATCGCCGGATTGACAGCTTTGAGGCGGACAATCCAGGTCCGCCGCACCCGGCGACGTCACGGGTCGGAACTCTCCAAGCCCAGCAAGTAACCTTCAGGGGTGACACCCCGCATACCGAAACGGTCGAATATCATTCGACCGCTCCGAGACTTTCTCACCACTGAAGCAGCCGGCGGCGTGGTCGTCGTTCTCGCTGCGGTGTGCGCGTTGATCTGGGCCAACTCGCCCTGGTCGGCGTCGTATCGCAGTCTGTGGAACACCGAAATCGGTCTGAGTTTGGGTGGGCACCATCTCAATCTTGATCTGCGTCACTGGGTGAATGACGGCCTGATGACGGTCTTCTTCTTTGTGGTCGGGCTCGAAATCAAACGCGAGCTCGTCGAAGGTGAATTGCGTGATCGGCGCAAGGCAATCGTGCCGGTTGCCGCCGCTTTCGGCGGAATGGTCGTTCCAGCGTTGATCTTTGTTGCGTTCAACGTGGGTACCGACGCGGCCAAGGGGTGGGGCATTCCGATGGCCACGGATATCGCACTCGCCATCGGGGTTCTGGCCCTTGCGGGTTCACGAATTCACCCGGGCGCAAAGTTGTATCTGCTTGCGCTCGCGATCGTCGACGACATCGGAGCGATCCTCGTCATCGCGTTCTTTTACAGCAAGGGAGGCGATCGCCGTTGGCTGCTGCTCGCCGCTGGCGCGCTCGTCGCGACGCTGCTGTGCCGGCGATTCGGTGTGAATGTGTTCGGTGTGTACCTGATGCTGGGCACCGCTCTTTGGTTCGCATTCCACGAGAGCGGCATCCACGCCACCATCGCCGGCGTGATAATGGGACTTCTGGCGCCGACGAAACCCCTTTTGCGAAGCGAACTTATCGATATCGACGAGCTCGTCGATCTCTCATCGACCGAACATGCCATGGCCACACTGCGCATCGCCCGGTCCTCGGTGTCCGTGGTCGAGTGGCTTGAACACCAACTCCACAGCTGGACGAGTCTGCTCGTCGTACCGGTGTTCGCGCTAGCGAACGCCGGAGTGAAACTCTCCGCGTCCGGGATCAGCGACAGCTTGTCGTCACGAACCACCTGGGGTGTGGTCGTCGGCCTCGTCGTGGGCAAGCCGGTCGGGATACTGCTCGCCACCCTGGCGATCACGGCGGTCGGTGCCGGATCGCTGCCCGGGGGTACTAGTTGGGCCGACCTCGTCGTGGCTGCCGTCGTCGCCGGGGTCGGGTTCACCGTGTCGATCTTCGTAAGCGAGCTCGCCTTCAGCGGACTATTGGCCGATGAGGCCAAGATCGGAGTCGTGGTTGCCTCAATTGTGGCTGGAGTTGGCGGACTCGCGCTCGCGCGACTTCGACCGGAGTCCGTTGCTGACGAAGCTGACACCGAAACACAAGTCGCGGCGGACGCAACCGTTGGTAACCGCGGGTAGCCTGATTCTGTGGACCCCGTCGATCCGTCGCCCTCGTCGGGCACTCCGAACCGGCCCGATCCCATCGGTCCCGACGACGTGAAGCAGGTGATCATCATCCGCCGCGATCTCAAAATGCGGCGGGGGAAGGAAATCGCTCAGGGATCGCACGCATCGTCAGCGTGGCTCGCTTTCATGGTGTCCGACGCCGTCGATCGCGGGACCGGAAAGGCGACCGTAACGCTCGATGAGGAAGCTCTCGTGTGGATCACTTCATCGTTTCGCAAGGTCACGCTTCAGGTGCAGACCGAAGAAGATATCGTGGCCCTTCACACCAAAGCACTCGGGCTCGGGCTACGAAGCCACCTCATACGGGATTCCGGAAAAACCGAATTTAGCGGAGTGCCAACTCTGACCGCCCTCGCCATTGGCCCGAACCTGGCGAGCACTATCGATGAAGTGACGGGGCAACTGTCAATTTATTGAGATCGGTTAAAGTTTGCGCATCAACGCGACCGACCAGATTCAGGTAGAAAAGTTGGGTACTTCGTCGAAGCGGCGTTGGCCTTCCGTCATCGCGGGCACGGTGATTGTGGCAACTGTCGCGTCGGTGTTCGCGAACTGCTTCCACTACGCGTTGCACTGGGTGGTCGACGAAAGCTTCGGCTCATCAATTGTCACGCTTGCGGCCGAGACGTCGAGTAGGTGGATCGTGTTCGCTAGCGTCGCTGCCTCGCTGATCATCGCGGCCTACCTCGGTCGCATCGCAAGTCGTCGGACAAAGGACCTCGGACACACCGCCATGACCGACTGCGTTCAAGGGACCGGTCCTCCCGTCAACCTTGCCGGGTCCTTGATTCGCTCGGGCGGAACATGGTTGGCCATGGCCGGGCTCAACTCAATCGGGCGCGAGTCGGCAATCATGGAAGTTGGGGGCAGTTTTGGGGGCACATTCGCCGCTCACCTCGGGCTTTCGAAGAGACAACTAACCGCCGTTGGCGTCGGAGCCGCGTTCACTGCGGCGTACCATGCTCCGTTGGCGAGCATCGTGTATCTCTACGAGGTCATCGCGCGGCGTCGGGACCCAAGGTTTGTTCCGTACCTCGCGCTTGGTGCCGTGGTGTCGCACCTCATATCGGTTTACGTCTTCCAGCGACCTCAGGTGTTCCGCAGCGCGCATTCGCCCCTCTCGGTTGCGTCACTTTGGCGGGCCGTGATCGTGATCGTGCCGGCCGCCCTCGCCGCCATGCTGTTCATGAAGACCCGTTCGGCGCTTCGGCAGTGGGCTCGCTCGCTCACCCCGCTGCAGAAGTCCGTTGCGTTTGCGACGGTCGCCGGTCTAGTCGTTGCCCTTCTCCCGGTGACCGCCGGCAACGGGATGGAGGCCATTCGCTCCGCGACTCCGTCGGCCTCTGTCGGCCTCGGCCTGGCGTTGCTGTTCGGAAAGATGGCCGCTACCGCCGCCTCGCTCGAATCGGGTGCGCCTGGCGGGCTGTACTCGCCGTCGATGGCTATCGGCGCCGGCGCTTCGATTCTGACGGTCCGATTCGTCGAGAGCCTCGGAGTAACGCCGCTCGGCAACTACTGGGATGCCATGATCCCGGGGATGGCCGTCGCTATTGCCGTCGCTACGAACGCACCGTTCACGGCCGTCGTGTTGGTCACCGAACTCACGTCCGACCCGTCGGTACTCCCGATTGTCGCAGTTGCCGTGTTGGCCGGGGTCGTCATCGAGCGCCTCTTCACCCGCTCGAATCCGTCGCGGACCCCTGCGATGGGCGTTTCGAGGTAACTCCTCGGCTGGACCTTCCGAGGTGACCAAGTCGGTCCGCCGGCCACCGGGTCACCCGACGCGGTCTCTGGTTTGTATAAATCCGACATCGCCACCGTCGGTCAACGCCAAGACGTCGACGTGGTTGATCCTGTCAACTTGATGCATGACCGATCTGCATGATGCTCCCCCCGCTGTGCCATCAGACCACTCCCCGTCGGGGATAGACCGCTCTGACGACGCGCTCATCGCAGCAAGCATCAAACTGGTGGAACGTTGGCTCGCGGAAGCGGACCGATACGAACAACGCATGTCCCACGCCGCCCGCAGCCGTGCGAGGCGGATCGGCGCCGTTGTGAAGGACCAGTCAACCGCTGACGTCATGATGGCTCTCACCGATGAGGTGTTGCGTATCGAAAGCACCAAAGCCGCTGCGCTCAGGTTCAACCAGGTCATGGATTCGCATTCCACGGCGCTCCCCGCTCTCGACCGTCTGCTGCTGACCATTGGTTCCCGGTTGGCTCCGAGGTTCCACCGCGTGATCATGCCGCTGGTGGTTTCGCGGCTTCGGCGGGAAACCTCAGCGACGATCATCCGAGCCGACCAACGCGGACTCGATCACCATCAGCGCATCCGACGGACAAAGGGCCTGGTGCTGAACGTCAATCGCCTTGGTGAGGCGATCCTCGGGCACGGCGAAGCGCGCACGCGGCGCGACGCGGTGATCGAGATGATCAGCCGACCGACGACGACCCATGTCTCCATCAAGCTCAGCGCCATCGCAGCGAACATAAGCGCGCTCGATTATGACAACACCGTGGATCGACTGGCCGGGGAGCTGCGTCCCGTCTACGAAGCCGCGTCGCGCCACGGAGTCTTCGTGAACCTCGACATGGAGGAGTACCGAGACCTGGCGATTACGGTGGCGGTCTTCCAGCGGGTGCTCGATGAAACGGCGTTCCACTCGTTGTCGGCGGGAATCGTGCTTCAGGCGTACCTTCCAGACAGCCATGGAGCCGCGGAGGAACTGGGTCGGTGGGCGATCGAGCGGGTAAAGGCCGGACGCGCCCCAATCCGTATTCGACTCGTCAAGGGAGCGAACCTCGGGATGGAGATGGTCGATGCGGAACTTCACGGCTGGAACACGGCCACGTACTCCACCAAGCTCGACGTCGACGCGAGTTGGAAGCGTTTGCTCGACACGCTGCTCGACCCCCGATTCGACGGCGCTCTCACGGTCGGGGCGGCCAGTCACAACTTGTTCGATGTCGCGTGGGCGCTCCTGAAACGGGAAGATTTGGCGCAGCGCGGATTTGCGGAACGACTCCGGTTCGAGATGCTCGAAGGCATGGCCGAGGCGCAGGCCCAGGCCGTTCTCGCCTCCGCCGGTGATCTGCTGATGTACACACCCGTCGTTGACCGGGCCGACTTCGTCCCGGCGATCGGTTATCTGACCCGTCGTCTCGACGAGAACACCGGCCCGCAGAATTTCCTACGTGCACTTATTGATCTGGAACCGGGCTCCGCAACGTTCGTCGACCAGGCGAAGCGGTTCTCCGAAGCGGTATACCGACGCCATGAGCTCTCGACGCAATCACCTCGGGCTCAGCGTCGAGACGCAACCGCTCCGACCGACGGTTCGGCCGTCGCCTTTGTGAACGCGTCGGACTCTGACGTCACCCAGTCGGTCCAGCGGAACGCGCTCGTTGAGGTCGTTCGCAACTACACCGCGCCAGCATCCGTTGTCGTGGAAACGACAACGGATGCGGTTGATCGCGTGGTTGTGGAGGCGAAACAGGGCGCCACTCTGTGGGCCGACATCAGCCACGCCGAGCGAGCCGACATACTTCGGTCGGTTGCGGCGCAGATTGAGAACCATCGCGCCGAGATCGTTGCGCTCATGGCCCACGAAGCCAACAAGGTCATCTTGGAAGGTGACGCCGAGGTGTCAGAAGCCATCGACTTCGCCAACTACTACGCCATGCTGGCGGATCAGCTCGGCGCCTACACGACCGATTCAACGGCCCTCGGTGTTGTTGTGGTGACACCACCGTGGAACTTCCCGTACGCCATCACGATGGGGGGCGTGACAGCCGCCCTCGCTGCGGGCAACGCCGTCATTCTCAAGCCCACACCCCAGTGCCCGCAGGTCGCCGCCCGGGTGGCCGCCGATTGCTGGGCTGCGGGCATTCCTATGCACGCATTGCATCTGCTTGCGGTGCCCGACAACGAGGTTGGTCGCCACCTCATCACACACGACGATGTCGCTGCGGTCATTCTTACCGGTTCGATCGACACCGCCCGCCTGTTTCTCGGCTGGAAACCCGACCTTCGTCTTCTCGCCGAAACGAGCGGCAAGAACGCTCTGGTCATAACCGCCACCGCCGACCTCGACCTGGCCATCAAGGATCTCGTCAAATCCGCGTTCGGCCACGCCGGTCAGAAGTGCTCCGCCGCGAGCCTGGCGATCGTCGAGTCCACGGTTTACGACGATCCCGATTTCCGTCGACGTCTGGCCGACGCGGTAAACACGCTCACGTGCGGACCTGCGACCGATCCGGGCACCGACGTTCCACCCCTCATCGAATCCCCCGGTCCCGCCCTCCTCCGGGCGCTCACGCAACTCGATCCCGGCGAGACGTGGCTCGTCGAGCCGCATCAATGGAACCCGGCTGACGACCGCTGCTGGACACCCGCGGTTCGCCTCGGGGTGAAGTCGGGATCATGGTTCCAGCAAACCGAGTGCTTCGGGCCCGTTCTCGGTGTTATGCGCGGCTGACGATCTTCAACACGCAATCGAAATGCAGAACTCCACACACTTCGGCCTCACCGCCGGGTTGCACGCCCTTGACGATGACGAAGTCGCCACGTGGACAAATGCCGTCGAAGCCGGCAACGTCTACGTGAATCGCACGATCACCGGAGCCATCGTGCAACGTCAGCCGTTCGGGGGATGGAAATCCTCAGCCGTCGGCCCGTCCTGCAAGGCGGGCGGCCCTTCGTATGTGAACGTACTTCGCCAATGGTCCCCCGGGGTGAACCCCGAAATGCTCCGATCGCTGGCCAAACTGGCCCAGTCGGAAACCGATCCGTCAGGTCTGAGCTGTGAGACCAACACGCTCCGTTACCGACCGCTTCCGAACGGCGTGACCGTGTGGAGCGATCGGACCATCCCCGAGGCTCAGCTCCACTTGGCCCGGGTGGCCTCGATCGCCAGCGGAACCGCCGTCACGTTCTTCAGCGAATCCGAGCATGACGATCAGACGCTCATCAATCATCTTCGGGCCAATCGACCGGATCGCCTGCGTGTCTTGGGCGACGTGTCGACCGTGGTCCGAGCCGCAGCCCACGAACTCGGAGTGCGAGTCGACGACGACGCGATGACCGACGAAGCGCGCCTCGAAGTCGTACGGTGGATGCGTGAGCAGTCCGTCACCATCACCCAGCACCGCCATGGGCGACCCCGGGCCATGGCCTTCTGACCGTTCGAAGGCCGACCACGGGGCACACAACGTCCTGAGGACGGTGTTCGACGGTCTCCCCCACGCGCTGTACTGCGAGAAGAGCGAAGCAGGTACCTACATCGCAGCCAACCGGTCCTTTGCTCGCCGCTGCGGAAAGCACCGGGTGGCTGACGTGTTGGGCCGCCGGGCCGGTGACCTTTTTCCATCCGATCTGGCGGCATCGTACGAGGCGCAGGATCGGGCGATCCTGTCCACCGGGCGCTCAGTTATCAACCATCTTGAGATCATCAGCCGGGCCGACGGCGAGCTCGGCTGGTTTCTGACCACGAAAGTCCCGCTCGTCGAGCCCGCAGGCGTGCTTTTGGTCGTCGTATCGCTCGATCTCAATGCACCGGTCGACCAGGACAGTGCTCTCGACGATCTCAGTGGGCTGTTGACTGCGGTGCGCGCTGAGCCGGCCCAAGCATGGCGGGTGAGCCAGCTCGCCGCCATGGCCGAAATCAGCGAGCGTCAACTAGAGCGTCGGATGCAACGGCTTCTCGGGACCGGGGTGAAGACGTTCCTGCAATCCGTACGCCTCGATCGGGCCTGCCAGCTCCTGGTCGGTTCGAGCTTGTCGCTGGCCGAAGTTGCGGAAGCGAGCGGCTACTACGACCAGAGCCAGTTGTCGAAACAGTTCCGGTCGGTCCTCGGCATGACACCCCGGGAATACCGAAACCTCCGAGACACCACCAACCCCTGACCCCTGGCAGGTTTGGATGTTTCCGCCCGCTCACAACGCACAAACACCCAAACGTCGCGAGACATCGGGCCCCCGACTTCTCACAGGTTTCTCACAGGTGAAGGTGGTTGACTCAAAGGGTGAGTGTTGCCAAAGAAGCCCCTCAACGTGTGCTGGTCGTCGATGACGAGCCGTCGATAACCGAGTTGCTGGCCAGCGTGCTGCGGTTCGAAGGATTTGCCGTCGAGACCGCGGCCAGCGGTCTCGAGGCACTTCGGCTCGTTGGGAGTTTTCGACCGGATGTGATGCTGCTCGACATTCAGCTTCCCGATCTCGACGGGTTTGCGGTGCAGAAGCGGCTGGTGGCTGACCGCTCCGCTGTCCCGATCCTGTTTCTGACGGCCCGCGACAGCGCCGAGGATAAGGTACGCGGACTTACGATGGGTGCAGACGACTACGTCACCAAACCCTTCGGGCTCGATGAACTCGTCGCTCGGGTACGAGCCGTTCTTCGCCGTTCGAAAGGCGGGAGGTCCATCGACCGCCTTCGGTTTGCCGACCTCGAGATCGACGAGGAAACTCACGAAGTGTTTCGAGGATCACGGATCATCGACCTCACGCCGACGGAATTCTCACTTCTCCGGTACCTCATGAGCAACGCGCCACGCGTTCTGTCGAAGAGCCAGATTCTCGACCACGTATGGCGTTACGACTTCGAAGGTGACCCGACCGTCGTCGAGACCTACATCTCATATCTACGTCGCAAGATCGATCGCGATCAGGGTCCGGATGCGGAACCGCTGCTGAGAACGGTTCGGGGCGTTGGGTACTGTCTTCGGGCTCCACGCGTGTTGAGCTAGCTCGAGATCTTCGGCATGTTCTCGCTTCGCTGGCGCCTGGTTGCCGTTGCCCTGGGCGTGGCCTCCATCGGTCTGATCGCGGCAAACGTCGTTGTATACGGCGTGGTTCGCAACGACCTCAATGACCGCATCGACCGTCAACTTCTCGACTTCTCGGGTCGCCGACTGCTGTTTCGAGGGATCGACGAAACGACCGGCCGCGGCCCGTTCGGCGGCGTTGTGCCTGTGCCCGTTCCCGTTGCTTCGACCGTCCCCTCGAACCCCCCGGTGAGTCCCTCGACGACCATCTCCACAGCTGGCACCGCACCGCCTCCCGACGGTCCGCGCCGACCGCCGAGAGCTGCGTTCGAGACGTACGCCGAGATTCGCGATGCATCCGGCCGACTCATCGTAGGCCCACAGCGATTCTCTGCTTCGGAAGACAGTGCTCCCGATCCGCTGGCCCTTCCGATTGTCATGGGCAAGCCGCCGGCCCGTCCGAAAATCTTTGAAAGCAGCGACGCCGCGGGCAAGCCCTACCGCGTCATTTATCGAGAGCTGCAAGCCAACCGTTTCAGTGAAACGACTCAGGGGCTCGTTTTCGCCATCCCTACCGTCGACCGCGACGCCACCCTGTCGCGCCTGCGGGTGGTCCAGCGATTCACGGTCGCCGCGACTTTGGCCGCCCTCGCGCTGTTTGCTTCCCTACTGGTTCGCCTCGGTCTCCGACCCCTTCGGCGGATTGAAACCAGCGCTGCGACCATTGCAGCCGGCAATCTGTCGCATCGCATCGAAACTGTCGGGTCTCCGCGCACCGAAGTCGGTCGCCTTGGAGCCTCTCTCAACTCCATGTTGAGTCAGATCGAAGGAGCGTTTGAAGAAAAGCAGCGGTCGGAAACGCAACTCAAGCGTTTCGTCGCGAACGCGTCGCACGAACTCCGGACACCGCTCACGTCAATCCGCGGCTATGCCGAGTTATACCAGCGAGGGGTCGGCCGCGACGGTGACGCGCTCGACAATTCCATGAATCGCATCGCGTCCGAAGCAACACGCATGAGCGCGCTGGTGGAAGACATGCTGGCTGTCGCCCGCCTGGATCAGAAGGCCGACACCGCGTCGGAGCCGATCAGCCTGGCCGGCATCGTTCACGACGCCGTGCTCGATCACCGAGTCGTCGATCCGTCCCGACCGATCACCGAGAAGATCAACGCTGAGCCCTGGATCGAAGGCGATGCCTTCGCCCTGATGCAGGTTCTCACGAACCTGCTCGGCAACACGAGGGTGCACACCCCGGCCGGCACGACGCATCGAAGTTGAGCTTGACGCGACGGCTACCGAGGCGGTTCTCCTGGTGCGTGACCGCGGACCGGGAATCGACGCCGCTGAGCTTCCGCTGCTGTTCGAGGCGTTCTACCGGACGGACCCCGCGCGTTCACGGGCCAGCGGGGGCGCGGGGCTCGGACTCACGATCGTGGCCGGGATCGTTGGCAATCATCACGGGACGATCGAGGTCGAATCGGAGCTCGGCCACCACACGACGTTCATCATCCGATTCCCCCTGATCGCCGATGACTCCGTCATCGACCTGCCCCTCGTCACGGAGTGACAATCGTCCCCCGAAAGATCTTCAGGTCTCCTAGGGAATTCCAAGGTTGCCTCTATTTAATGGCCGCATATGCAAGCGAAAACCCTGCGCATCATCTCCGGAGCGCTAGTTCTGGCTGTCGGCGGTGGCAGCTACGTCGCCTATCGGACAGTCCGACCGGCTCAGGTGAAGATCGTGGCACAGACAACCACCGCGTCGACCGGCCAGGTCACCGAAACCATCTCGGCGTCGGGATCCGTGGAAGCTGCTGACACGGTGAATGTTACGGCCTCATCGACGTCGAGCTTCGACGAAGTATTGGTCGCGCTTGGAGACACGGTGACGAAGGGCCAGACCTTGGCCAAACTCGACTCGACGAACGCCGAAAACCAACTCGACACGGCGAAAGCGAACCTGCTCTCGGCTCAAGCGAAACTCGAGCAGAGCCTCAGTGGTCTGACCGCTCAGGAACGCACACAGCTGGCCCTGTCCACGGAGCAGGCCGCGGCCCAGGTCAAGGCGGCCGAACGCTCGTTGAGCGACACGAGGAACAACGCCGCGCTCACCGCCAAGAGCTATGCACTCACGGTCGATACCGCCCGCATTTCGCTCGATTCTGCTGTGAAGACCTCGGAGCTGAACGCGGCGAACTACCAGTCGGCGATTGACACGGCACAGGCGAACCTCGACAGTGCGAAGGCCAGTGCCGCCCTCAACGAAAAGACCTATCAGGCGTCCATAGATTCGGCGCAGGCGTCGCTCGACAACGCCAAGAAGACGGCCGACATCAACGCGAGGACCTACCAGAACAGCGTCGATCAGGCGCAGGCCGCGGTCGACAATGCCAAGGTCAACGCCGGGTTCTCGGCCACCTCAGCGACGAACGCGGTCAATCAGGCGGCGGCAACGCTCAGTGCCGAGATCGCCACACTCTCCTCATATCAGCAGGATCTCACCGACAAACAGAATCTCCATCCGAACGACCCCACGAATCCCGAGGTCGTCGCCGCTCAGGCGAAGGTTGCCGCACAGAGTCGGACTGTGGCCAACGCCCAGAACGCCCTGCTCAATCAGCAGAACAACGCCGCAAGTTCTGCAGCGAAGGATTCCCAGTCGATCAAATCTGCAGAACAGAGTTCCCTCACCAGTGCACTGACGAACCAGACGCTGGGCCTGGCGAAGGACCAACAGTCAATCGCTTCAGCGGAGAGCGCGCTCAAAAACGCCAACACGTCCAGGGAAGCCGGTCAGGCCAAAGACGCTCAATCCATCGCGTCCGCAGAGTTGGCGCTTCGAAACGCTGTTTCGTCGCAAACAAGTGGGTTGCTGAAAGACGCCCAGTCGGTTACCCAGGCGCAGACCTCGCTGCGGAGCGCCCTCGCACAACAGACATCAGGGTTACTCAAGGACAAGCAGTCAGCGGCGTCGGCGAAGGCCTCGCTCGCGAACGCGCAACTGTCGTTGCGAAGCACCCAGACCGCCAACTCCATAAAGCTCGCTCCGACGAAACAAGCTGATCTGCTCTCGCTGCAGTCCCAGGTTGA
This sequence comes from uncultured Acidimicrobiales bacterium, assembly GCA_963763135.1. Taxonomy (GTDB): domain Bacteria; phylum Actinomycetota; class Acidimicrobiia; order Acidimicrobiales; family JANYDT01; genus JANMZO01. Next base: position 385,281 of record CAVXNJ010000001.1, read on the forward strand.
AACGGCCAAAGTTGCCGTGACCACCGCCGAATCGGCCGTGGCCGACACCGCGATTGTGGCTCCTGAGTCCGGCGTCATCACCACCCTCAATGCCAGGGTGGGCGACTCCCCCGGCCAGACGGCGTTCGCCGTCATTACCGCGGTCGACAGCCTCCAGGTCAAGGTCGGGTTCTCGGAAGCGAACGCGGCGAAGGTGAAGAAGGGTCAGCGTGGGGTGATCAGCTTCGATGCGCTGCCGACCGTGGCTATTTCGTCCACCGTCGAGTCGGTTGACCAGGTCGCCACATCAGTGCAGAACGTTGCCACGTACTACGTCACCTTGAAGGTGCCGGGTGGCTCCGGCCAGGGCGTGAAGCCCGGAATGACCGCTTCCGTGGAGCTCATCGTCAACGAGGCCACCGACGCCGTCATCGTTCCGAGCAACGCGATCACGACGTTTGGCGGCCGCAAGTCGGTCACCATCCGCAAAGACGGCGTCGACACCCGAAGCGTTATCGAGACCGGCATAATCGGCTCGCAGGGCACCGAAGTGCTCTCCGGCGTTGCCGACGGCGATGTTCTGGTTCTGCCGACGGCAAGCGGCGCAACGGCAGCTACAGGTTCCCGCACCACCCCCGCTGTTTCGGGTGGTGGCAGCGTCGGTGGTGCGGGAACCGGTGGCGGTCTTCCGGTCGGCGGGCCCCTTCCAGGCGGTGGATGATGTTTCGAACGCGCGCGAAAATCGGTCCACGCGACAACAGATGGAAGCCGTCGGCTACCGGAACCTGACCTCAGCGTGGTCAACGCCACCGAGCAAACGCGGCCCAACCATGTCATCGACCTTCGACGGATTACCAAGTCATATGAGATGGGCGAGCACACCGTGCATGCGCTCCGAAACCTCAACCTCACGATTGAACGGGGTGACTTCGTCGCCATCATGGGAGCGTCGGGGAGCGGCAAATCGACTCTCATGAACATCATTGGCTGTCTCGACATCCCGACCAGCGGCCGCTTCTTTCTCGACGGTGTCGATGTCGCCACGCTCGATGAGGATCAACTGGCCATCGCCCGCAACCACAAGATCGGCTTCATCTTTCAAAGCTTCAACCTCATTCCACGCACCTCCGTAATCGACAACGTCGAGTTACCGATGGCATACGCAGGTGTGAAACAGGCGAAGCGAACGGAGCGGGCTCTGGCGGCACTGGAACTGGTCGGCCTCGGCGATCGCACACGGCACCTACCGAGTGAACTCTCCGGCGGACAGCAACAACGTGCCGCCATCGCCCGGGCTATCGCAACCAACCCGGCGCTTCTACTGGCCGACGAACCAACCGGCAACCTCGACTCGAAGTCGACGTCGGAGGTGCTCGACATCTTTGCTGAAATGCACCGCATCGGCCGTACGATCGTTCTCATCACCCATGAAGACGACGTTGCCGCCCGAGCCAGACGCGTTATTCGTCTCCGCGATGGTGAGATCATCTCCGACGTACGCACCGGTTCACACGGATGGACTCGACCTGCGGCGACCACGATGCTCAGTAACCCGTCCGCCCCGTATATCTCTGGAGCTCCGACCGGAACCGGTGTATCCCCGGCGGAGATCATGCCTTCGACTAGTGCAGCGAACGCGTCATGAGTGCCTACCAGCTCTTTCGGCTCGCCGTTCGCGGCGTCAACGCAAACAAACTACGCAGCGCGCTTACTATTCTCGGCATTCTCATCGGGGTGGCGTCTGTCGTGGTCCTCGTCGCAGTCGGCAACGGCTCAGCGGCAGCGGTCAAGAAGCAGTTCGAAGGTCTCGGCACCAACTCGATCACCGTATTCAGCGGCGGATTCGGTGGTGGTCGCGGTGGAGCGCGCGCCTCTTCCATCACCATGACGATCAAAGACGTCGAGGCGTTGCAGTCAAAGGACTACTCGTCAACGATCAAAAACGTGGTTCCGATCGTCAACGCCCAATCGGTTACCGCCACGTTCGGCGATGCGTCCACGACGCCCGAACAATTTCAAGGGACGACGAGCGAGATTCAAAGTGCCAGTAGCTACAAGGCATCTGAAGGGAGATTCTTCACCGCCGACGATGTCGCCAACCGGCAGCGGGTCGCCGTGATCGGGAAGACGGTTCAAACCAACCTGTTCGGCGAAGGGGCCTCGGCGGTCGGACAACGGGTCAAGTTCAATCGAATCGAATTCGAGGTAATTGGCGTCCTGGCGACGAAAGGGACAACGGGAACCCGAGACGAAGACAATGTGGTCCTTGCACCGTGGACCGCCGTGCGCGACACACTCGCCGGCGGTACCTCGATATCTCAGATCAAGGTCGAGGCCACCTCGGCGAAGACGACAACAGAGGCCCAAACGATCGTCACGAACGTCCTGGCATCGCGCAACGGAAAAGACCCCAACTCCACCAACAAGGGTTTTCAGGTTCTGAATGCTTCGGCGCTCATCGCCTCCAGCACCTCAACCTCGAAGACCCTCACCGTGCTCCTCGGGGCCGTGGCGGCCATCAGCCTCCTCGTCGGGGGCATCGGCATCATGAACATCATGTTGGTCACCGTGACTGAACGGACACGTGAGATCGGCATACGCAAAGCCGTCGGAGCACCGAAAGGTGCAATCCTCGGTCAGTTCCTTATGGAATCAATGGTGCTCGGTGCGATCGGTGGATTTGTCGGAGTTGCCATCGGACTCATCGGCTCGCGCTTTCGTATTGTCGGCGTAGCGCCGGTCGTCTCATACCCGTCGGTGATCGTGGCGTTCGCCGTGTCCGTCGCTGTTTCGTTGTTCTTCGGTTTCTACCCCGCCAATCGGGCCGCTTCGTTGCGCCCGATCGATGCCCTTCGCCATGAATAGAACGAACCCCTGCGTCGTGCGCGCCAGCGTCCTACACCGCAACGATGGCCACCGCGCCGAAAGCAATCACCCGACACCTCGGCGCTCTGTCGGCGCCTTCCGCCACCTTTCCGGGACCCCCAATGCTTGAACAATCTGACCTTTCCGTCGAACCACGACGCAGCGCCGACGTGCTCGAAGAGGAACGAGCGCCTGCCGACGCCCCGCGTACCGCGACGCTCGAATCAAGTTCTCTTCTTGAGGACCTGAGCAACGACGATGCCTGGGCCAAACCGAAGAAGCGAACGAACCGCCGTCTCACCGTTTTCACGGCTGTCCTGGTCCTTGCGCTCTTCGGACTCGGTACCTTCATCGCCGGCGCAAAGATGGCCAAGGGTTCGTCGGGTTCCACTGGCGGAGCCGGCAGAAGGACAGGCGCATTCGGCGGTCTTGGTGGTACCGGGGGAATTCCGGCTGGCATCGGTGGTGCCGGCGGCTTTCCCGCAGGTGGCTTTCCCGGAAGGGGTTCGGGGGCGACCGGTGGCAGCACCTCTTCCGGAGCGACGACGGCTGGGGCCGCCGCACTCAATGACCTCCTGAACGGAACGGCGACCGCAACCGGTCCGGCCATCCAGGGCAAGGTCACGGCGATCGATTCCAACTCGATCACCGTCACCAAGGACGACGGAACAACGGCGGTTATTACGCTCGATGCCAAAGCCACCTTCGCTCGGCGGACCAACACCACCGCCGGTGATATCAAGATCGGCGACAACGTGGCGGCCGAAGGGACGGCCGACACGGCGGGGAACGTCGCCGCCACCGCTGTCACCGTTGGAGATCTTGCGGTGCCGAGCGATGCAACGGAGTCAGAGGCGACACCAGCCACAGGAAGCGACCTTGGCGGTCTCCTCGGCGGATGACGTTCAGTTCACTTTATTCATTCAGCATGACTCTTCTTGAGCTCACATTTCTTCAGCATGACTTCCTATTCATCATGACTTCCTATGCAGCATGACTTCGCTCACCTCCAGTCCCGCCAAGACCGACCCTTTCGGCAACATCCCACTCGCAACTCCGAGGAACAAATGAACGTCAAACACCGCAAATTCCTGTCAATCGCTGCCATTTCTGCGATGTCGATCGCCGCGTTCAGCGGAGTCTCAAGCGCTCAGACAACGACGACCAAGGCGACTCAGCGTCAGCCGGGCGCCGGCGGTGCAGGACGGGGTGGAGCGAATCGCGCATTCTGCTCCCAGGTCACCGATTCGCAGGCCGTGATCGCCGCCGCCAAGGGGGATGCCATCGCCAAGCTCGACCTTACCGCCAAAGAGTGGGTGAAGATTGAGGCGCAGGCACCAACCGAAATCAAACCCAAGGTGGTGATCGTCCGGACGGGCTTTCAAGCCGCGGCCAAGGCAAAGAACAACGCGGCCGTAAAAGCCCAGGCCGTGACCGATGCCGGAAAGGCGATCACCACGTTCGTCACCACCAACTGCAGCCGAGGTCCCGGAGGATTCGACACCAGTGCGCTCACCGCGTATCGGGACTGTCTCGCGAAGAACGGCGTCACCCTCCCTGCTCCCGCTGCGGGCGGACAACCCCCAGCGGCGGGCGCCGGACAAGCGCAACCGGGTGGCCAGGGGCGACGAGGAGGACTCGGTCAACTCGATCCCAGTGACCCGAAGGTCGCTGCGGCGATGAAGGCGTGCCAGAGCAAGCTCCCCGCTGGTGGACTCGGCGGTGGCGGCGGTGCCGGCGGTGCCGGATTCGGCGGCGGTCAGGCGCTCCGTGACTGCCTGGCCAAGAAGAAGATCACGTTCACACCGGGCCAGGGTGGAACGAACGGTCAACCTGACGCTAAGACTCAGAAGGCCATCGAGGACTGCCGGGCCGAAGCCGCGAAAGCGGTAACGACGACAACGAAGAAGAAGTAACTCGGGCCGCGCCTACGCGGCCAGAGTCAATCCTCGATCTCGAGAAGCTTCACCCGACCCGATGCTCCGACCTTGATCCGGATTGATCGTTTCGGAACACCAAGATGATCAGCGAACATACGAATCAGTTCATCGTTGGCTTTTCCGTCGACGGGTGAAGCCTTCAACCACGCCTCATACGTGCCGTCGTCGTTTTGCTGCAACCGGGGTGAGCGTTGGTTCGGCTTCACCGCGACGCGGATGATTGACATCCCCACAGTGTTGCCGATCAGACCCGCTCCCGCGACTCGCTCACCACTTCGACACCAACCAGACCTGCAGCACGACGACCACGACGGCCTGGGCCGCGAGCCATATCCTTCGACTGGGCAGGAGCACAACGGCCGTCACGAGCCACGGGTAGAAGAGGATCCAAATTCGCTCCACCTCGCCCTTCGAATACTGCGATGCCGTTGCGAACGCGATGCACAACAGCGCGGATCCGGCCAACACCCACACCCGCGTCCGGCGCATAGATGCGAGTCCGGCCAACACCGCCGGACCTACCGCAAAGATAAGCGCGCCTAGGTTGTTGACAAGAAAGAACCTCCACGGTCGAAACTGCGCAGTTCCGTGCCAGTAGAACCAGTTCGTGTTCTTCAGACCGTCGATCCACCAGAATCCGAACAGCGCAAACGCACCAACGACGATGCCTGTGCCGGCCAGAGCAGTCACGCCCAACGCGATGCGCTGCCTCCATGGGGTGCGATAGGCCGCGATCGCAACACACCCGGGAACCAGCAGGAAGGTCGCTCCTGCGTACGTCAGAAGCAGCAGACCACCGAGCAGCAACCCCGACAGCGCGGCCAGAACGAACGCCAATCGACCAGAGCGTTCCAGGCTCACCGCGACCAGCGCCACGGCGAGAGCACCGACGCCGGCGAAGAACGCGTCAGCCGATGTTCCCATCCACATCGAAAACGGCGCAAGCACCAGGAACGGAGCACACCGGCGGGTTGCCGATTCGCCGACAACGAGTCGAACAGTGACAAGCACGCCGCCAACGGTCATCGCGACGCCGAGGTACGACAACGCACCGGTCACCCATGGTCGGTCCAGTCCGATCGCCGCCAGGCCTTTGAGGAGCAGGATGAAGCCCGGTGGATGTCCCTTAAGGTGCACGCTGAAGTTGCGCAGGAACTTGCGGCTGGCGTACAGGCTCAGCATCCGACCGGCGGTAGGTAGATGCGCAAGATTCGCCCAGTACTCCGTTCGGTGAACCACAGGGTCCAGAATCCGGCTGAACCCGTCGGATGCCGCAAGTGCAAACGTGAACAGCGCTCCCACCGCGGCACTCACCGCGGTCAGACGGCGAATTGATAAGCGCGCAGATACTTTCGGTCCGAACACGATCACGGCCGCGGCAATGATCACGGCCGGAAGAATCGCAGGGGACAGTCGCCAATCAAGCGTTCCGACCAGGGGCGGCGCACCGAGCTTGATGTCGGGGTTCTTTCGCTCGACCCGTCGCCCCCAAACGGAAACGACTACGACAACGGACAGCGCGATCGACAGGACCGCAGCGATACTCAACCAACGAAACGGGACCGAAGCTTCAGGGGGCTCGTCGGCCGGGAGAGTCACCGAAGAAGTATTGCCGCTGGCTTGGCCAAGGACTTTCGGTCGTTCTCAGCAGCCACACATTTGACGCAGAACCGATTCGACTCGACTCGCCTGGGCCGAAAGAGGGTTCAGCCGGGGCTGATTCAGCCGGCGAGCGAGAGGACCGGGTCGGCCGACGACCGGGTGCGGCGCGATGTCGACGGCGCAACGTTGGTCGGTGCGGACGCCAGAAACGCGGCGAGTTCTCGTTCGAAGTCGGCGTTGGCTTCGAGGTCCGTCTTTGACACGGAGATCGCCCGGCCGAAATCGCCCCGAATGGTGAGTTCCTCGATGTTCATCTCATCGCGGTCCCACACGACATCGCGGACCTGGTTTCGGTCGAGCTTGGTCGATCCGAGGACCGAGTGAAACGACAATGTGGTACCGGTCAGCTCGTAGCGGGACTCGCTCATCCCCACCCAACCGGCAAAAACAGCCAGGGCGACGACCGACACGAGGCCACCGGCACGAGAGGCCATGACGAACGAAACCGCGAGGCCCACGACGATTGCGGCGCCGAAAGCCTTCACAACGGCAGGCGACGGACGGTGTCCTCGTGTACGCAATGTTGTGGTCATCCGGGGCTCCTTCAGCGTGTCCGCTAATTCCGACTAACCCTATCGGAATTAGGGAGATTTGGGAAGTCCTTTTTTCGCAGTGTGGAAACCTCGGGAATCTGGTCAGGTTTGGAGGTTGCGTCGAAACAGGTCGTGGAGCCGGGACCAGTGCCGCTCGGCCGCCTCGCGGTCGTACGCCGGCCTCTGCGGAAACACGAAGCCGTGTTCAGTTCCGGGATACCACTCCACCGCTCCAGACACCGACGAGGACGCTTTCGCCGTCTCGAGCGCCGACGCGAGCTCGGCCACCATTGCCGGCGGCGCCCAGTGGTCGGTCTCGGCGCAACCTACGTACACTTCGCCGTTTATCTCCGCGAGATGGCGGTGCGGGGAATCATCGGCCTCGACGGCGAGTCTCACACCGTGGAACGACGCCGTCGCCCGAACCTGCCCGGGCAACCCGGCGGCCGCCATCAGAGCGAACGGACCGCTCATGCAGTAGCCAACCACGCCAACCTTCGACGTATCTGCAAGCGGTTCGGCATCGGCGAAGGACAGCATGGCCCTGGCGTCGTCGAGCACTATCGCGTTGGTGAGAGAGTTCATCAGCTCGAACATCCGGTCGCGATCTCCGGTTTCGAAGACGTTGAACGCCGGCACCTGCCGGTAGTACAGGTTCGACAGGATCACGAAGTAGCCGGCGCTCGCCAGACGCCTCGCCATGTCATGGAGCTCTTCGCGTTTCCCGGGCGCATCCATGAAGAACAGCACCACGGGACGGGGGCCGGAATCGGGGTGCACGACGAAGGACCCCATGGCCCCGTCGGCGGTCGGAATATCGAGATGACGTTCGATCACGAGTGTCCCGTCATTTCACTTTCAGTTTCAGGTAATCCGCCAGCGCCGACGCGTGGCCGTGCGCTCCCGATCCAAAGACCCCGCCGGTACGGGCCTTGTGCACCCGATCCTCCAGTGTCTCGAGCATCTTCGAGATGTCATCTTCGGGCCCAGCCTTCAGCACCGCCTGCACCGCCTGTTCGATGTCGCCGAAGTGCTCCCGCACCTGCGCGTATTCCTTTTCGAGTTCTTCCCTGGCTTCGGCGAGATTGTCTTTGGACATGTCGCACACGCTACCTGTCAGCCACCGCCATGGCCACGGCAACCGGACACTCCGAACGGACGCTCCCGAACGGACGCGACTCGTCACCGAAAACGGCCGACCGATTGGCACCGGCCGGGAGAAGGGAGTCGAATGTCGCCCGTGACCGAGACGCGCAATCCGCCAGCCGGTGTCGCTTCGCCAGACCCGATGTTCACCCCTCGCCAGCTCTGGGTGATTCTCGGCTCGTTGATGATCGGCACGGTGTTAGCCGCCCTCGACACCACGATCGTCTCAACGGCCCTACCCACGATTGCCGGGAAGCTTGGCGGCTTCTCCAGCTACGCGTGGGTGGGCACCTCCTACATCCTGACGTCGACGATCGCCACGCCGATTCTCGGCAAACTCGGGGACTTATACGGACGGCGACCCGTTGTTCTCGGCGCAATCGCCGTGTTCGTGGTGGCGTCGCTGCTGTGCGGGCTCTCCCGCAACATGCCCGAACTCATCGCCGCGCGTGGATTACAGGGTCTCGGCGGTGGTGGGATTCAGGCTCTCACCTTCGCCATTCTGGGCGATCTGGTTTCGCCCCGTGAACGCGGCCGCTACATGGGTCTCTACACCGGTATCTTCGCCGGAGCTGCGGTCGTGGGGCCGCTCCTCGGGGGATGGATGATCTCCAACTTCTCGTGGCCGTGGATCTTCCTCATCAACCTTCCGGTCGGAATCATCGCTCTGGTGGCGATCAGCGCCACGCTGAAGATCCCGGTGAAGCGGCGGGCGGCCAGCGTCGACGTGCGCGGTGCAACGCTCCTTTCATTGGCGCTCGGGAGCCTGATCCTCGGGCTGGATCGCGGGAAGCACGGTTGGTCGAGGATGCCGGTGTTTGCATTCTTCGCTGCGAGCCTGATTGCCTTCGCGTTGTTCTTTCGGGAAGAAGGTCGGGCCAAGGAACCGATCATTCCGCTGCGACTGTTCTCCAACCGGGTGTTTGCGATCGCCAGTGCGATGGGATTCCTCGCCGGCTCGCTGTCGTACGGCGCCCAGCAGTTCCTCCCGCTGCAGTTCCAAGACGCCGATCTGCTCTCCCCCACCAAAGCCGGCCTCTGGCTTTCACCGATCATGGGCGGCATCATGATCGGCTCGGCTTTCGGTGGGCGTCTGATTGCCGCCACCGGAAAGTACAAGCGGTTCCCGATCATCGGAAGCGTCTGCGCGATTCTCGGCGTGTCCTACTTCTCCCGGATCGGAACGACGACGCACTTCTACTGGCTCGTGCTCCCGATGCTCGGAATTGGCATCGGGAACGGCACCACCTTCACGACAACGAGCATCGCCACGCAGAACGCCATCGACGTCAGCGACATCGGCGTCGGCACCGCGACGCTGGTGTCGTTGCGATCCCTCGGAGGCTCGTTGTCGTTGGCGATGTACGGCACGCTGTTCACGGCCCAGGTGACGTCGTCGTTGCGGCACGAACCGGGTGCCGCGGGGAAGGTCGGGGCGGTTTCGTCGTTGGTCCGCGAACCGGCCAAGATCCGTGCGCTCGACCCTGACCTTCGTGCTGCAGTCGCCCGAGCGGTCACGAGCGGTACGAACCGGGTCTTTCTTGTCGCTATTCCTCTCGCGGTACTCGGTCTCGTTCTCGGCATTCTGTTGCCGGAACTCCCGCTGCGCACGACCGCCGCTGCCGCCCACGCCGAAGGTGTCTGACCCGCGCCGACGGGAATTCGGCGCGTTGCCCCGATCGGACCTAAGTTGCAGGTGTGAGCGATCAAACATCCCAGACCCCGCCGAACGCCGATCCGCAGATGGCCGCGATCTGCGAAGACCTTGAGGCGGAAACCGCCGACTTGCTGAAGCTCATCGTCGGGCTCGCCCCGAAGCATTGGGATATGGACACGCCGGCAGTCGGTTGGTCGATCCGCGATTCGGTGAGCCACCTTGCGTTCTTCGACGAGACCGGAAACCTTGCGGCAACCGACGCTGAAGCGTTTGCGGCAAGCGCCAAGGAACTGATGGCGAGCACCGATCCGGGAGTGGGCGGAATCACCCGCGGCCGGTCGATGAAGCCCGTCGAAGTACTGAACTGGTTCATAAGCGCACGTAGCAATATGATTGCGACGTTCCGGAGTCTCGACGCCAAGACCCGCCTCCCCTGGTACGGTCCGGCGATGGGCGCGTTGAGCTTCGCCACGGCCCGTCTGATGGAGACGTGGGCCCACGGACAAGACGTGGCCGACGCTCTCGGGGCGACCCGCCCGGCCACCGCTCGGCTGAAGCACATCGCCCACATCGGCGTGCGCGCCCGGCCCTACAGCTACATGGTCAACGGGAAAGAGCTTCCACCCGTCGACGTCGCCGTGCGTCTCTCAGCACCCGACGGATCGACGTGGACCTGGAACGATGAAGCGGCAGAGCAGAACCTCGTCAGCGGCGACGCGCTGGAGTTCTGTCTGATTGTGACCCAGCGCCGTCATCTGGCCGACACGTCGTTGAAGGTGACCGGCGATGCGGCTACCGAGTGGATGGCGTTCGCACAGGCGTTTGCCGGCCCCGCCGGCACCGGTCGCGAGCCGCTACCCAATCCGGCCTGAGACGCAGACCCGGGTCAGCGGGCAGGACCCGGGGAACTGCCGGACTCGGTCAGCGGGATGCAGCCTGCTCGACCAGGGCGTCGAACAACGCCTGCTGGGCCGAGTCCTGGTGCGCCGTGCGCTCGGGGTGCCACTGGATTCCGACGAGCCAGCCCTTGGCTATCGACGGAGCCAACTCCACAGCTTCGATGACGCCGTCGCTGCTACGCGCGCTTACGACTATTCCGTCGCCGAGCACATCCAGGATTTGATGGTGATAGCTCCAACACGTCTCGATCGTTGACGCTCCACCCTGGGTCTTCGCCAACAACGTGCCGGGCTCGATTTCCACACTGTGTTCGGCATGACCCTCGCCGGGCTGACCGTGTTTGCCGTAGCCGGGTTCGCGGGTGATGTGCTGCACGAGTGTGCCGCCGCGAGCGACGTTGAGTACCTGCATGCCGCGACAGATTGCAAGGGTTGGAACCCCTTGTTCGACTGCAGCGTTCACGAGTGCAATCTCCAACGCGTCGGACTCTTCGTACACACCGTACGTTCGAGGGTGCCGCTCGGCTGCGTAGCGGGCCGGGTCGACGTCGCCGCCACCTACCAGCACCAGACCGTCGATACGTGCAACGTAGTCGTTCGCCTCGTCGGGGGTCATCAATCGCGGTGCGACGATCGACTCCATACCTCCGGCGCGCCAGATGCCTTCGAGGTACCGGGTCTGAATGACCGCCGACACGGAATCGGGCCAGTGCGCGACTTCACCGGCTTCGCGCGGACGACACGATATGGCGATCAGCGGTTTTGGCATCGCTCAATTGTCGCAGTTTTCCGCCAACGAGAGGAAACGGCCTACCATCGCTCGAAATTGCGGCGAAGTTCCCAGTCGGTGACGGTCTTGTTGAAGTACGACCACTCGTGTTTCGCGGTGGTGACCATGTGGTTGTGGGCCAACTCGCCGAACGCGTACCTGGCCGCCTCCGAGCCCTCGAGCAGGTCAATCGCTTCGACGATGTTCCATGGGATCCGGGCCACTTCTTTGGACTCGTAGGCGTTACCCTCGAACGGTTTCTCCAAGGCCAGACCCTGTTCGATCCCGTGCAACCCGCCCGCGATCACCGCGGCGAACGCCAGGTACGGGTTGGCGTCGGCGCCCGGGATCCGCGTCTCGACCCGCATGCTCGGCCCGTGGCCCACGAGGCGGAGACCACACGTGCGGTTGTCGCTCCCCCAGGCCACCGCGGTCGGCGCCCAGCTCCCGGGTTGGTAGCGCTTGTAGGAATTCACCGTTGGGGCGAACATCCACGAGAACTCACGGGCCGTGGCCAGCATCCCGGCGAGGTAGTGCTGGAAGTTCTGCGACATCCCGTAGTTGCCGTCGTGCACGCCGGTCGGATCGGCGCACACCGACTTGTTCGTCTCCGCGTCCCAGATGCTGGAGTGGATATGACACGACGAGCCGGTGTCGTTCATCGAGTACTTCGCCATGAAGGTGATGGCGCGACCCGCAAGCGCCGCGATCTCCTTCGCCCCGTTCTTGTAGATGGCCAACCGGTCGGCCATTTCCAGCGCTTCGGCGTAGCGGAGGTTGATCTCGTGCTGAGCGAAGCCGGCTTCGCCTTTCGAGCATTCGATCGGAACGCCGGCGCCTTCCATACCGTTGCGGATCGCCCGGATGATGTGCTCATCCTTGGTCGTCTGCAGGATGTGGTAGTCCTGGATCGTGTTGGAGTCGGGCGTGAGGTCGCGGTACCCCTTGGCCGCCGCTGACTCGAAACTTTCCTTGAAGAGGAAGAACTCCAACTCGGCGCCGCACTTGACGCCATACCCGAGCTTGGCGGCTCGTTCCAGCTGCCGTTTCAGCATCTGCCGCGGCGAGACCTCAACCGGCTGATTGTGTTCGTCGAAGATGTCGCAGATGACGAGCGCGGTCTTCTCGAGCCACGGCACCCGGCGCAGCGTCGACATGTCGGGAACACACCGCATGTCGCCGTAGCCCGCTTCCCAGTTCGCAAACGTGTAGCCCGGGAGCACGTTCATTTCCACGTCGGTGGCGATCAGGTAGTTGCATGCTTCGATGCCGTGATGAAGCGTGTCATCGAGAAAGAACTTCCCCGTCATCCGTTTGCCCTTCCACGAACCCGCCAGATCGGGAAACACCACGAGCACCGTATCGATGTTGTCCATCCGGATCTCATTCTTGAGTTCCTCTTCCGACAGCAGGCCCGGAAGACGATCAGACGAATACTCAGTGGACATACAAACTCCTCAACACACAATGGATGACTAAATCTATGGCGATCAACCCGTGGGAGGAAACCACGGACCGAAACGGCGAAATGAAACGGCGAAATCAAGTGGCGAAGTGAAACGGCGAAATGAAACCTTGGACGTCGTTCGACGGCTAGAGACGGGCGGTGAGCTTCTTCTTCACGAAGTACAGCAGACCACCAATCACCACGACGCCGCCGGCCACCCAGCCGATCTGCTTCACGATGTCTTCGGCCCGCTCGCCGAGCTTGTACCCGCCGTAGACGCAAAGCGTCGCCCATGAGATCGCGCCGACGAGATCGAAGGGAAGGAAGTCCCGTTTGTAATTCATTCCGGTCATCCCGGCGGTCGCTGGCATGACCGCTCGCAGCAAGCCGACCCAGCGGCCAACCAGCACGACGACGCCGCGCCGTTTTCGGATGAGCGACTCTGTTCGCTCCCAGTTTTCTGCGCCGAGCTTCGACCCCAGTTTGGATGTTCGCAATCGCTGCCCGTAGCGCTTTCCGAGCCAGAATCCTGTTGCGTCGCCGAGGATCGCGGCGGCGCACGCGATAACGAGCAGCGCCACGATGTTGACGTTGGCGTTGGCCTTTCCGCCTCCGCTCGCTGCGATGCCGGCCAGGATCAGCGTGATCTCGCCCGGGATGAAGAACAGCATCGAAGCGGTTTCGAGATACGTGAGGAGCGCCGCGGCGATGTAGAGCCAGGGTCCGGACAGTTTCTCGAGGAAGTCCGAAACTGCCGACGCCAACACCAGGGCATCGCCGGCCGAGCCGACGAGACCCGAGAGCAGGCTCATTCGGGTGTGGTGTACGCGCTCACGATCCCGCCGTCGACAAGAAGCGACTGGCCGGTCATGAACGACGAATCGTCGGATGCCAGGAACAATGCTGCACGCGCCAGTTCTTCAGCCTCGGCCCACCGGCCCATCGGAATGTGCACGACGCGACGCGCCTTGCGGGCTGGATCACTCCAGAGTTGGGCGAGCAACGGGGTGCCGACCGGTCCGGGGCAGAGCGCATTGCAGCGAATTCCCTGACGGGCGTAGATCGCGGCGATCTCCCTGGTCATGGAGAGCACTCCGCCCTTGGTTGCGGTGTACGCAATCTGCGGGGTCGCCGCGCCCATGTGTGCCACAAACGATGCGACGTTGATGATCGATCCGCCGCCCGAGGCGAGCATGGCCGGAATACCGAACTTGCAGCACAGAAAGACGCCCTTGAGGTTGACGTCCATCGTGCGGTCCCAGACATCTTCGTCAGTCGTGACGGGGTTGTCGTCGTCGCCCATCATGATTCCGGCGTTGTTGTACAGGATGTTGAGACCGCCGAACGCGGCGACCGTCGCCTCGACCATCGCCTGGCAGTCGGCGGACTTCGACACGTCACCGCCGATGCTGGAAGCCTTCCCGCCCTCGGAGACGATTTCGGCCGCTACCGCCGCCGCGCCGTCGACATTGAAGTCGGCCACCATGACCGACGCACCCTGTTGGGCGAAGAGGTGAGCCGCGAGGGCCCCCATTCCCCCGGCCGCTCCCGTGATAAGAGCAACTTTGCCATCGAGGCGAGCAACGTTTTCGAACCGCATGTCCTGTCCTAACGAGAAAAGCCCGGTCGACCGAGCCGAAGAAGTTTGACCGAGGTTACTCGCCGTTATCGAACAACCCCGGCCGCGCCCCGTTCGCTGTCCTCCAGGACCCACGGGCGTGCCGTGATCCGGGTCGCAGGCCGGGCTACCAGTGCGGAGCCGAGCGCACCATTAAGCCGGGCTACCAGTGCGGAGCCGAGCGCACCATTAACGCGAAGCATTTGGTTCGCCTCCGATCGTTACTGCGGGACCGTGCGGGCTCGCCGGGGTCGAGATCCGAGCGACGGTTGCCGATCCATCGCGAACCTCAACGCTGCCGATTGCGGGCCCGAAACGCAGACGCAGGCGCGACGCCGATCCGCCGGCAATTCCCTTCAGTTCGTAGCAGAGCGCGCCACCATTCGACAGGTCAAGAGCCTGCACGAACGGGTACGACGGCCCAGAATAGAGCGTAAACACGGTGCGACCGGGCGCGACAAGCCGGTCCATCGGGAGCCCCTGCATAGGTCCCTCCTCAACCTCCACACGTGTTGGTGTGATCGACTTTGTCACGATGGGTTCTCCTGCTCGGCCGGTGGCCACATCCACTGCTCGAACCCAGTACCGACCCTGGCCGACTGATTCCGTGAGGTAGAGCGTACGGCCGTCCACGGACATTGCGTCGAAGTTCCAGGTGCCGGTCAGGGCCACGGTCTTCGGATTGTTTCGACGGACGACGGTAAAGCTGGAGCGGGTAGCGCCCGGCGATTCAACCCGGACCAGCGTCAGCGCGGTGCCGTCACAGCGGCAACGGCTATTGCAGCTAGGGGAATCAGTGATCGCACACGCATACGTCATCTACCCCACCGTCGGTCGAATGGTTCCGGTATCCGAAAAGAATCCGCCGCGGTATTGCCACCGTGGTCACCTGGCTCCCGAGCTTTTCGAAAAATTTGCATCCAGTTGCAATGAATCAATTTGTACTGATATGTTTCTCGACGTGGAACACACGACGCCGCCGGAGATTCTCGGACTGCTCGGAGATCCGATCCGATGGTCGATCGTTACCGAACTCGGCCGAAGCGATCGCCGCGTAGGCGAGCTGGTGGAGCTCGTGGGCAAACCGCAGAACCTCGTCTCGTACCACCTGGCCGAGCTTCGCCGCGTCGGCGTGGTCAACGCTCGGCGGAGTTCGGCTGACGGCCGCGACGTGTACTACCGGGCCGACCTGCTCCGCTGTCGGGATCTACTTGCTGAAGCCGGGCAGTTGCTCCATGCTGGCCTCTCGCTCGCGCCCGCATCTCCCGTCGTCGCTCTGCGTCGAGGTCCGCGACAACGGTTGCTGTTTCTGTGCACGGGCAACAGCGCGAGGTCCCAGATTGCTGAAGCTCTCACCACCCACCGATCGGGTGGAACGGTCGAAGCCCGAAGCGCCGGAAGCCATCCCAAACCACTGCACCCGAACGCGGTGAAGGTTCTCGCCGAGCGGGGTATCGACATCGCCGGTCACTCGACGAAACCGCTGACCCGCTTCACCCGAAGCCGCTTCGACCGCGTGATCACGCTCTGCGACAGAGTCCGCGAGGTCTGTCCGGAATTTCCCGGATCCCCGATTACGGCGCACTGGAGCATGGCCGACCCTGCCAACACGGGCGAAAGCGACCAGGCGACGTTCCCCGCCTTTCAAGCCGTCGCCGACGAGATCGAAACCCGCGTGGACCTGATGCTCGCCGACCTCACCACCAAATAATCGGAAAGGACCCACCTTGCGCAACCATCCAGCCGACACCACCCCCTCGTACCGCCTCCACCCTTCGATCCGAGGAGTGGCATGATCACGACCGGGATCGACCACATTGCTGTCACGGTTCCGAATTTCGACGAACAGGTCGAGCGTCTGACCGGCTCGTTCGGCATGATCGTGCAGAGCCGAACCGATTCGTTTGCCGTGATCCTTGATCCGGGATCGGGGCTGAAGATTGAACTCGGCCGCTCCACCGACGAGGAGGTCCACTTCCGTCACTTAGGTTTCTGCGCCGACGACGTCGACGCCGAGCACGCCAGCTTGGTTAACCACGGCATGGAGCCGCTCGGCGAACCCCAGCGACGCGACTTCGCCCGCATGTACACCTCGTACCTCGCCCAGCGCGGTGGCCTCGAGGTCCAACTCGTCCGCTATGACGACTAGCCGATCCGCTAGACCCACCGCCCAACAACAGGAGACATCCAACCATGCCTGATTCGCCCGAAGACTATGCCAGCGTCCGTTACATGATCGATGACGTGGCGGCCGCCGTCGACTTCTATACAACACACCTTGGTTTCACCGTACTGAACAACTTCGCCCCGGCGTTCGCCGACATCGCCCGGGGCCACCTTCGACTGCTGCTCAGCGGTCCGACCAGCTCCGGCGCTCGGGTTCTTCCCGACGGACGTCAGCCCGTTGCCGGGGGGTGGAACCGGATCCATCTGATCGTCGACGACATCCACAGCGAGTACGACCGGCTGACGGCAGCCGGGGTGACCGCGCGAAGCGAAATCATTTCCGGTCCGGGCGGCTCGCAGGTCGTCATCGACGACCCGTGCGGTAACCCGATCGAACTCTTCCAAGCCGCAGCTCGACCGGCTTCTTGACCAGTAGCGAACTCCCAGGCGACCGCACGAAATTCGAGCGTCCGAACCGCAACCGTCCTCACGTCACCGACGTGGCAACGGTCGTGAGGGAATGGGGTCGGATCGGATGTCTCGGCTTCGGCGGACCGCCGAGCCATATCGTGATGCTTCGCGATCTGTGCGTGAAGAAGCGGAAGTGGTTGACCGGAACCGATTTCGAAGACGCGGTGGTCGCTTGCAACCTCCTTCCCGGTCCGGCCTCGACCCAACTCGCTATCTACTGCGCGTCGAGGGTTCGGGGCCGGTTCGGCGCCTTGGTGGGTGGGCTCGCCTTCATTCTTCCCGGCCTCGCGATGGTCCTTGCGCTGTCGGCGCTGTTTCTGGAGAACGCACCACCGACGTGGGTGGCCGGCGCAGGTGCCGGAGCCGGTGCCGCGGTTGCCGCGGTCGCCGTCCATGCCGCCTCTCAACTCGTCCCCGCATCGTGGCGACGCTCCCGGGACCGTTCGCGCGTCCGGTGGGCCGTCTACGCTGCCGCCGGAGCCGTTACCGCCGCCACATTCGGAACGTACCTTGTCATCGTCTTGTTCGTCTGCGGTCTCAACGAGATCATGCTCCAAGCAATGGATCGTTCCGACCGACTGTCCCGATCCTCGATGTTTCCTTTCGTGTTTCCCTTTGCGTCGACGGCCGCCGCCGTGTCCGGTGGACGAGCCGCTTTGGCCTGGACCGCCTTCAAAGTCGGCGCTCTCGCCTATGGCGGAGGGTTCGTCATCATTCCATTGATGCACGCCGACGCGGTCGACCACCACTGGATGACCAGCACCCAGTTCTTGAACGCGGTGGCGCTCGGCCAGATCACGCCGGGTCCGGTCACCCAGACCGTCGCCGCCGTTGGATACGCAGCCTCAGGAATCACCGGCGGGCTGCTGGCCGCCGCGGTGGCGTTTACACCATCGTTTGTGTTCATCCTGTTCGGCGGAGACCGTTTCGACCGGTTACGGGCTCACCCCAGCGCGCAGAATTTCATGCAGGGTGCCGGCCCGGCCGCTATCGGCGCGATCTTCGGTTCTGCGGTACCTCTCGCCCGATCGCTCGGCGAAGGTTGGCAGTTCGCCATCCTCGCTCTGGCGGGATTGGCCCTGTTCGGGTTTCGCCGGGGAACGGTCCTGACCCTGCTCGGGGCCGCCGCGCTGGGCACGATCGTCGCGCTGTCGGGTGGAACCATTCCGCGTTGAGGTGAGCTTGTCGCACACATAGTTATTACGCGGCAGAGAGCTACTTCACGCGAAGAGTTACTACGCACACTTAGCTATTCGCCGCGGCATGTCGCCCGCAGCAGGTCGCGCCGCTCGGGTTCGGAAGCTAAAGGTCGAGGAAGCTAAACGTCGAGGAAGCGGCTGACGGCAAGACCGGAGCCGACGGCACCAACCACGGCACCAACCACAAGCATGAATACACCGGTTCCGATTACCTGCGACGACGATACCGAGACCTGCTTCAGCAACGGAATCGAACCGTGCCGAATCGCTGACTGGGCCCAGCGAGCGCCGATCGCCACGAGGCCGAACCCGACTGCTGCGCCCATGAGGCCCTGCAACATTCCTTCGACCATGAACGGGAGTCGGATGAACCCGTTGGTGGCACCGACCAGCTTCATCACGGCAACTTCGCGTCGGCGAGCTGAGATGGCCATACGAATAGTGTTGAGGATCAAGATAACCGCCGAGATCAACAGCACTGCGGCGACACAGAGGACTACGAGTTGGATCTTCTGCGCCACACTCAGAATCAACTTCACGGTCTTCGCGTAAACAACCGTGTCGACGCCGGCGCGCGACTCAAAGCGTTTACCTATCGCCTCGAGCTGCTCAGCATCGACCGGTTTGAACCGGTACTGAACTGGCGCGTCTTCAGGCTTTTGGAACGCCGCCGCAGTGACGGGGTCGTTCTGGAAGAACTTCTTGATTTCGGCAAACGACTGCTCGCGGGTGATGAGCGTGACCTTGCCCTTACCCTTCTGCAGAATCTGAGGGTTCGTTCGAAGGTCGCGGCCGACGGCGTCGATCTGTTCCTGCGTCGCGTCGGGCTTCATCATCAACGTGATCTCGAAGCCGCCCTTGAAGAGAACCGTGGCGTTGTCGACCCCGGCCCGAAACAACAGTGCGGCGCCGGCCAACGCCAGCGAGATGATCACGGTCAGCAGAGCCGCGGCCGTCATGAGGAAGTTGCGTCGAAGGTTGTTGACGCTTTCTTTGACGACGTAGGAAACCTTGATCGCCATCAGTCGAGTGTCCCGTATACGCCGCGGACCTGGTCGCGTACGAGCGAACCACGGTCAAGTTCGATAACGCGACGGCGCATGGAGTCGACGATGCCCTGATCGTGCGTGGCCATCACGACGGTGGTACCGGTCTTGTTGATGCGGTCAAGCAGGCGCATGATGCCGACGCTCGTATTCGGGTCGAGGTTACCGGTGGGCTCGTCGGCAAGGAGGATGAGTGGGCGGTTCACGAACGCTCGCGGAATCGACACCCGCTGCTGCTCGCCACCCGACAGTTCCGTCGGAAGATTGTCGGCCTTCTTGGTGAGACCGACGAGTTCGAGAATCTGCGGAACCTGCGATTGGATCACGCTCTTCGGTCGACCGATCACTTCCAACGCAAACGCCACGTTGTCGTACACCGACTTGTTGGGCAGCAGTTTGAAGTCTTGGAAGATGCATCCGATGTTGCGGCGCAGGAACGGGATCTTGTGATGCGCGATCTCGCCCATGTTCTTCCCGGCCACCCAGATCGTGCCTTCCGTCGGCTGCTCTTCCTTGAGCAACAGCTTCATGAAGGTCGACTTCCCCGAACCCGACGAACCGACCAGAAACACAAACTCGCCCTTCGATATCTCAGCGGAGATATTGCGAAGCGCGACGGTCTTGTTCTTGTATTCCTTGGTGACGTTTTCGAGACGGATCATGGGTACCTGGCGAGAGCGAAATGCAGCATCGAATCCCGCGGGCAAACGCTAGCAGCGATGCCCGGAACATCAGGTGCACTCGGTTCATTTGCGCATTCCCGCGACGGGATCGCGTCGCATCGACATCACAGCGTGATGACCGACGCCGATCGCCCGTCCATGACCGATTCAGCCTGGGAAGTATCTGAGAAACGGGTCGTTGACCGTCGTTTGCCGGGCCGCCCTCAGGCTGGGCATTTGTAAGGGTACGCCGTGAGCGTGACCGTGTAGGGCGTACCAGAGTTCGCCCCAACGTTCTCGGTAACCTGTCGCCCGGTGATTCCGTTCGGCCACTCGGTGCGGCGGAGGTCAAATCCATCGAATGTCCGCGTGTCGTACGTACCCCAGAGCCCACGCAGACACGCCGGGACCGACATGACGTGAGGCTGGCCCGCATTGCCGGCGACGAAACGGTGCGCAGGTTCACCGGGATCGGGTTTCGCCAACACAAACCAATACTTCGGGGCGCGCAGGACGGTGTCGTGCAACCGCTCGGTAAGGGACCGGTCGAGCCCGCGAAACGACGCGACGACGATCGCATCGTCGGGAAGGGCGGGAAGAGTAACCGCATGTCCGAGTCGGGCGGACACGCTGGCCACGTGCGTGGCGGTCGCCCCACATCCCGATCCATCCGGTCGACGCTCGAACACCTGCCAGCCATCGGGGGTGAGGACCTTCGGTCGGAAGTTGCAGATGAACGCGAACTGCGCCGCCGGTGATTCGAAGCGCGCCATTCGATGGTCAACGCGAAGACCGGCACGAAACAGCACAATTCCCGGTCCGCCGGGCGAGTCAATGGATGCGGCGTTGAGGTTGTCGAGTTGCGGGGTGTAGGCCGAATACGACTGGAACACCGGAAGGGGCTTCCACTTCAACTCTGGAAACACCCACGCCACGGATGTTTCCGACGGTTCGATATGAACGGTGGATCCAACGAGCGCAGCCCGAACCGACGGAGTCATCTCGAGTTGCGGAGGTAGTAGCGATCGCTGACGGGTCACGATCGCCTCTCGGTTTTTCGCGGACACCGCGAGCCGAGCGACGGCCCGCCAACTCATGGTGTCCGGCCCCGGCGCGTGCACGAGATTCGCCCCGATACGGCCGAATATCAACGTCCCGGCCAACGCGCCGACCGTACCGAGAGACCGGGCGATCCGACGGCGGGTCGCCATCGTCGTGGTTTTCGTCGCCGTGGGCGTCGTGGGCGCCATCGTCGTGGCCGCCGTCGACGCAGCCGAACCGGAGGCGCGGCCCAAGAGACTGACTGCGGTCACGAGTGTCAGCGCAGCCGAAACGTAGAGGCGCTGAAGATGACCGTCGTCGTAGCGCGTGAAGCTCTGTTTCGCGTAGGCCGCAAACGCGCACATGCTAAGCACCCATACGACCAGTGACACCCGGAGATCTGACGCGAGCGCCGCACACAGAAGGGTTAGAGCCACAATCAACGCGATTGCGATGGCTGACTGGTGGGGCGAAACCGACAGTTGCGCATCAGCCACCATGGCCGACTCGTAGCCCCGGAACACCTGCCAACTCGACGACATCCACGATCCGAGATCACCGACCCGCTGGCCGAGCACGACCCACCAGAGCACAATCGAAATGGCCAGCGAGCCGCCGACAATGGCCGCCGAACGACCCACATCAACCGGCCGGCGACGCAGGAGAAATCCTTCGGCGAGAAGGAATCCTCCGATCACCAGACCGCACAGAAGGCCCGTGTCGAACTTCGTCAACGTTGACGTCGCAACGGCCCAACCACAGCCAACGAGAACCCACCACGGAACGGGATGCTTCCGGATCGCCAAAGCGTCGAGCAGCCCGAAGATCAGCATCAGCACCGGAATCAACACGGTCTCCGCTCCACCCGAGGATCCGCCCACGACGGCCCACTGCAGAAACCAGGTCACGGCCGCGGCCACCGGCCACCACACGACCCGAAGCAACGACCGCGACACCATCCAACCCAAAAGGAGCGAGAACCCAAATCGCACGAGCATGGCCATCACACCAAGCTTCGGCACCGACAGACCGGGCGACGCAAGGAAGCCGAGTGGTCCGAACGTGAACACGATGTCTTTGCCGAAACGAAGATGCCGCGCGGTCGCCATGTTCAGCGCGATCGACCAGGAGGGGTCGGTGCCGGTGCCGACGTAGGGCTGAAGGGTTGGCATGGTCAACAGACCGACGAGCCCGATGAATACGGGCAACGCACGACCCCAACGCGAGGCTTCCGGGAGCAGCGGTACCCGTAGTAGCGAAAAGCGCGGATGAGACATCATCGAACGCGCCTGACGGTTACGGCGCGACAGGTGTCCGGCGCCAGCGCAGCCAGGCTTCCATGAAGGGATCGAGATCGCCGTCGAGCACGGTGTCGACCTTCGCAGTTTCATGCAGGGTCCGCAGATCCTTCACCATCTGGTACGGCGCCAGAACATACGACCGGATCTGGTTGCCCCACGCCGCATCCTTCTGCGGGCCCGATATGGAGGCCACCTGTGCCTCGCGTTCCTCACGGGCCCGGTCGGCCAGCTTGGCCACCAGCACCTGCATGGCGCGAGCGCGGTTCTGGATCTGACTCCGCTCGTTCTGACAGCTAACGACCACGCCCGTCGGAAGGTGGGTGATACGGACGGCGGAGTCGGTCGTGTTGATGTGCTGCCCACCTGCGCCGGTGGCCCGGTACGTGTCGATCCGCAGATCCTTTTCCTCGACGACGACGTCGGGAATCTCTTCCATGAACGGCGACAGGGTGAATGCTGCGAACGACGTCTGGCGGCGTCCCTGGTTGTCGAACGGCGAGATTCGCACGAGGCGATGAATGCCGCGCTCGGCCGCCAGCAGACCGTATGCGTACCTACCTTTGATTATGAACGTGGCACTCATGATCCCGGCCTCGCCACCTTCGGTCAGCTCGTCCATCTCAACTTCGAAACCGCGGCTCTCGGCCCAACGGATGTACATGCGCAGCATCATGTTGGCCCAGTCCTGCGCGTCGACGCCGCCCGCGCCCGCATGGATTTCACAGACCGCGTCGGCCTCGTCGTGTTCACCGGTGAACAGCGAACGAAGCTCCAGCGCGTCGAGTCGCTTCGCAATGTCGGCGAGCGTCTCCCGAAGTTCGACTTCGAGCGAAGGGTCGTTGTCTTCGAGCCCCATTTCCAGAAGCGTTTCCGAGTCTTCGACCTTCGAAGTCAGCGTTTCCAGGATCGCCAGATCGGCGTTCGCTGCCGCCAGACCAGCGCCCAGGGTTCGCGCCTTTTCCGGACTGTCGGTCCACAAGGCAGGATCACTCAATTCCGCCTCCAGGCGGTCTTTCTCACTCCGAAGGTGATCGAGTCCGAGGTACCCCTCAGCCTCCGTCAGACGTTGACGGGCTTGGGCCACCTCGTCGCGCAACTCTGACACAGCCATGACAATTCCTTATGCGTACTTAGTTAACTACTGGGGGCATGGAAGCCCACCCGGACTACGGGGACTTCGTGATTACTTGCCGTGACAGTTCTTGAATTTCTTGCCGCTGCCGCAGTAACACGGTTCGTTACGACCCAACTTCTCCTGCTCGGTCTTCACGATCGGTGCTTGCGCGACCGGCTCGGGCTCAGCAACTCGTTGCACCAACTCGCCGTCGGAGACGGTCGCTCCGGCCTGGAGTTCCGGGGCCGTGGCGGCGAACATCTCCCCGACGTCCATTCCGAAGCCACCGATGTTGCTCTCGTCTGCGGCATGGAACTGCATGTCTTGGATCTGCGGCACGTGGGCCGGTTCAACCACGACATCGGCCAACATCGCGTATCGCACGAAGTCATCGTCGATGGCCGCAATCATGCGGCCGAACAGCTCGAAACCTTCGCGCTGCCATTCGACCAACGGGTCCTTCTGACCCATGGCCCGAAGATTGATGCCCTCCTGCAGGTAGTCCATCTCCGCCAGGTGCTCACGCCAACGCTGGTCGACGATCGACAGAAGAATGTTCCGCTCGACGTCTCGCGCGACTTCGGAACCGAGTTCTTCCTCACGCTGTTCGTAGAGCCCGGTCGCCTCGGTGATGAAGGAGTCGATCAGGGTCTGCTTGGAGCGGGCCGCCGACAACTCCTCGACGGTGAAGCTGGTCGGGTAGTAACCGGCAACTGCAGCATGCAACGCATCGATGTCCCACTCCTCGATGATGTCGGACACGCAGTGCTCAGCCACGGTGTCTTTCATGGCCATCTCGAACGACTCCATCAACTGCGCACGAAGGTCGGCTCCGGCCAGGATCGCTGCACGCTTGGCGTAGATCACCTTGCGCTGCTCGTTCATGACCTCGTCGTACTTGAGGACGTTCTTGCGGATCTCGGCGTTACGGGCCTCGACGGTCGTCTGTGCCCGTTCAATGGCCTTCGTGACCATCTTGGCCTCGATCGGCACGTCGTCGGGCAGCGCCTTGCCCATCACCCAGTTCATGGCACCGGTTGCGAACAAGCGCATCAGCTCATCTTCAAGTGACAGGTAGAAGCGGGACTCACCGGGATCACCCTGGCGTCCGGCTCGACCGCGGAGCTGGTTGTCGATACGACGGCTCTCGTGCCGTTCGGTGGCCAGAACGTACAGACCACCGAGTTCGCGGACCTTGTCGCCCTCGGCCTTGCATTCCGCCTCAACGGCCGGCTTGATCTGCGCCCACATCGCCATCGCCGCGTCGAAGGTTTCCTTGACCTCGGGCTGTGCCTCGAACAAAGCGAGAAGCTCGGGATTGGTGGGATCGACGTCGACGATCGACGGGTCGTAGCCCGCTTCAGCCAAACGTCGGCGGGCCAATCCGTCGGGGTTACCACCGAGCAGGATGTCGACACCACGACCCGCCATGTTCGTCGCCACGGTCACGGCACCGAGTCGGCCGGCCTGGGCAACGATCTCGGCTTCCTGGGTGTGGTACTTCGCGTTGAGGACGGCGTGCGGAATTCCGTGCTGGGCCAAGAGGTGCGACACCAGCTCCGACTTCTCGACGGAGACGGTGCCGACCAGCACCGGCTGACCGGACTTGTACCGGGCGGCGATGTCTTCGGCGACAGCGACGAACTTGGCCTCCTCGTTTTTGTAGATGAGGTCCGGTTGATCGAGCCGTTGCAGTGGTCGGTGCGTGGGGATTGGCACCACGCTGAGCTCGTAGGTGCTCGCGAACTCACTCGCCTCGGTTTCAGCCGTACCGGTCATGCCGGCCAATTTCTCGTAGAGGCGGAAGTAGTTCTGCAACGTGGTCGTAGCGAGCGTCTGGTTCTCTTCTTTGATCTTCACCCGCTCTTTGGCCTCGACCGCTTGGTGCAGGCCTTCCGACCAGCGCCGACCCTCAAGGATGCGGCCCGTGAACTCATCGACGATGTTCACTTCACCGTTTTGCACGAGGTAGTCGACGTCGCGCTTGAACAGTTCCTTGGCGCGCAGCGCGGCATTGAGGTGGTGCACGAAGTTCGCCGACGGGTCGTCGTACATGTTCTCGATACCGAGCGCCGCTTCGACCTTGTCGATACCGGGTTCGAGCGTGGAGATCTGCTTCTTTTCTTCGTCGACTTCATAGTCGACATCGCGAACCAGGCTCCGGGCAATCGCAGCAAACTGCACGTACAGCTTCGCCGCGTCGGCAACGCGGCCGCTGATGATGTGCGGGGTACGCGCTTCGTCGATGAGGATCGAGTCAACTTCGTCGACGATTGCGTAGTACGGCGGACGCTGCACCCGCTCTTCCATCGACATCGCCATGTTGTCGCGGAGGTAGTCAAACCCGAGCTCGGAGTTCGTCGAGTACAGGATGTCGGAGTTGTACGCGGCCCGCTTGGACGGAGCATCGCTGATTTCCGCGATTACCAGTCCGACGCTCAAACCGAGCCAGCGGTGAATCTGCCCCATCCAGTCGGCGTCGCGACGGGCCAGGTAGTCGTTCACGGTCACGACGTGAACGCCGCGACCGGTCAGGCCGTTCAGGTATACGGGCAGCGACGAGACAAGGGTTTTACCTTCGCCGGTCTTCATTTCGGCGATCCAGCCGAAGTGGAGCGCCGCGCCGCCCATCATCTGCACGTCGTAGTGCCGCTGGCCGATGGTCCGCTTCGCCGCCTCGCGCACCACGGCAAAGGCCGGAATCATGAGATCGTTCAGATCGGCGCCGTTCGCCAACTGCTGACGGAACTCGCCCGTCTTGGCTTTGAGCGCATCGTCGCTCAGCTTGGAAAGTTCTGGTTCAAGTGCGGCGAACTCCGGAACCAGAGCCTGCAGGGCACGAACCTTCTTGCCTTCACCAGCGCGAAGAACTCGTCGAAAAAGTGACATAGGAGATCAGTCTAGGGCGAGTACCGCTCGTTGCCGGTCCTAAAGGGACGCTGAGCGGCGAGCGGGTTGGCCGTCAGGGCGACGGGTGCACCGGTCCGCAACCGACCTAGGGCCCGCGTGCCGCGGTGGGGCTACTCGCTACACAGGTATGAAGTTACCGGGTGAGCAGGTACGGAAGGGCCGGGACCGCTGCCGCGTTCGGGCCGAGGAATACGGTGATCGGACCGTCGTCCATCGTGGCCTCGATGACGACCTGAGTGGCGCACGGTGACGTGAGATCGAACCCGTCGAGCCCGGCTCCGGTGAGAAAGCTGAACGTGACAACCGTACCGTTGGCCTTCAACGCGTCTTTGCGCCCCTCGAGTCCGACGGGCGCGACCCGAATGTCCGCGTTAGCGGTGAACGTTCCGTCGACTTGAACGGGCCGGGCCGCCTCGCCAACGAGCACGGCCTTCAACACCGATTTCTCAGCCCAGACGTACATGCCCTGGGTCGCCAGCCGGCCGTTGTTCTTGAGAATTGCCGGTCGACCCTGCAGCGAGGTGGGCCAGGTCGGGTTGGCACACTCCTTGGCCGCCACGCTGTTCGGCGCAAGGGTCGACGGGGCGACGGCAGCCGCTGAGTTGCTCGACTTTGTCAGCACCACAGGCACCACCGTCGGATTTGCACCCGACGATCCGAGAAAGACCTGGGTGACCGTCAGGGGTTGCCCGTCGATCGATCCCGAGATGGTGACGACATTGGCGCACGGCGCGGTGACCGCTACGCCATCGACTCCGCCGTAGTTCGCGAACGAAAACGTTGCGGTCGTCGCATTTGACTGCACGACATCGCCGGTTCCCTCGGCGCCAACCGGCTTTGCCGCCATTGGAGCATCAAAGGTGATCGTGCCCTGAAACTTCTGCACTTTGCGGTCGGGGTGGGTCACGCTGACTCGCCACACACCCTTTTCGTTCCACACGTAGACGCCACTCGTTCCCAGACGGGCGAGAGTCGTCGGCCTCGACGCCACAGCACCCCAACCGGCTGTGGCGTCGCATTTTGTGGCCGTCTTCTTAGCGACAAACGAGACTCTGGCCGAGGCCGGCGTCGGTTGCCCAGCGATACCAACAACAAGCCCGACAAACACTAGGAAAGCGACCCGGGAAAACTTTGGTTTGCTGCGGAAGCCGAACATGAGAACCCCGACACTACTTTGGGAGAAGAGTAAAAAAACGATGGGGCGGAAGCGGCGGACCGCTTCTGCCCCACAATCTTCAACCCTCGCCGTGGGCGGAGTGTTGGAAGGATGTTTTCGAACTGTGATCCGTCAAACACAGCCCGTGACGCCGGACACGTTTTGGCTGGTCAACGCTGTACAGCGTTAGGTAAAACCAGCCAGCCGGACCTACGCCATTGCGTCAATTAGGCCAAGATGCCCATCGTCTCGACGGTAAACCACCGCAGCTCGACCGGTATCGATGTTGGTGAACAGGAAGAAGTCGTGCTGCAGCAGATCCATCTTCAACACTGCCTCGTCGGCGCTCAGCGGGCTGACAGCGAACTGCTTCACCTTCACGATGCGCGCCTCGTCGGGTGATGGATCCTCCACCGGAGGTGTCAAGTCGGGTTCGAGAAGTGCAACGCCGCCTTTGTTCTGGTCAGTTCGCTTGCCGTAATGGTGATGCCGGTCGTGATGGCGGGTGACCAACTTGTCTTTCACCTTCGACAGCTGGTGGGCGAGTTTGTCTATGACGAGGTCGAGGGCAGCAAAGGGGTCGACGGCCGTGGCTTTCGCGCGTATGTGATGTCCGTGACCGTGCAGTGTCACTTCGCACACATCGTGCTTGGCAATTCGCTTGTTCTTTTCTTCAAAGAATGAAATTTCGGCCTGCTCCATGGCCGGGAAATACTTGGTAACTCGGGTTACTTTGTCTTCTGCCAAATTCTTGAGACGCTCGTCGAGTTCGATGTTTCGACTGCGGATAACAACCTGCACGTGGTTCTCCTTATGGAATGGTCGGCGGGATTGCCGACGGGAAGTTTTCGACTGAATACCGAAGAGCGACCGAAAACGGTCGCTCTCCTCAAGGTGCTTCATGATTTGGAAGCTGCAGTTGGACGATTCTCGGGTCGTGGGACGACGGTTTTGTGCCGACCGTTGATCGATGTTCGACGATGGGACGACCACGTCACGCGTAAGGGCACGTGCGGAAGTCGTGTGAGTTGCGGGGCCTGATCCGTTGCAACCAGTGGATCGGCCGGGCTCGTGCGCCAGCGCTGAGTAATCCAAGGGGGACCATTCAGCGCGGGGGACCGATGACATGCTCAGTCAGTTCCAGCCTCGGCGAACCGATGCAGCACGGACGGTGTCTGAGCGCTCAGGGCTCGGCGCGATGACCCTACGGGCGACCGCTGAACCGAACTGAGTTCCATACCGAACCCTAACGCCGTTCCGGGGTCGCTGCATACGCAATTCCAATGATTTTTTCCCCTCCTTTGTCGCGAATTGCTCGCGCCGCCGCGCCGAACGTCGCGCCAGTTGTTCGAACGTCATCGACCACCACAATCTCGGGCCATGCGCCAGGACCGAAGAGCGGTCTCGCCCGGAATTCGACGCCCGATCTTGCGACCCGATCCGCCCCGTGCTGCGCTCCGGCGGACACCCGATCGAGGGCACGCACCGCGACCAGCCCCGACATCCGAGCCAGGCACCGGGCGAGTTCTTCGGCCTGGTCGAATCCACGCTGCTTCGCCCGACGTTTCGACGTTGGTGCCCAGGTAATCAGCGTGTCGGGGTACAGCGCGGGTTCGATCACCGAATACATCGCCTTGGCCATGAACGGCACGGCCCCGAATCTACCCGTGGCCTTCATCGACAGGACCTCGTGCTTGACTGCACCTTCGTACGCGAAGGCGGCGACGCAGGCCCGCAGACCGGGCGGGGTGGGAAGGACCGGCGCACTTCGACGCTCACGCGCACACCGGCGACAGAGGGCTCCGGTATCTGGCGACGACCCAACGCGTTCCTGGCAGCAAGCGCACTCGAGGGGAAGCAGCCACGGCAGGATTCGGAAACGGGCAAACGACTCACGCAACATCCCCACATCTTCCAAGGAGGCTGTGACAATTTCACGGTGGGCCCTATCTGCGCAGGGCCCGCTTCGCGACCTGCCCCGCCTGGCTGGGCCCCATCCGTCGCCGAGTCAGGCAATCAGCAGAAGAGTCAGGAGAAGGAGGGGGCGATGTGCTCGTTGGCGATCTTGGCCGTGATGCGCTCGTGCTCGGCGGCATCGACGGTGACCGCCTCGTCGATGAGCATCACCGGTATGCCGTCGCGAACCTCGTAACGCCGGGTCAAACGCGGGTTGTACAGCGCGTTCTCGTCTTCGAGGTAGTAGAGCGCTCCCTTGTCTTCAGGACACGCAAGGATTTCCAACAATTTCGGGCTCAGTGCCATTCGGCAACACTACCTGCCATTCTCTGGGGCCATTCGCTGCGCCCACGGCCGGGCCCGAACGACAAACGTGGGGCACGTCCGGCGTTGGCCGGTCGTGCCCCACGTGGTGCGCTGGTCATGCGGACCCGGATCGGGTCCCATGTCGAAGCGGTGCTGATCAGTAGCGGTAGGTGTCGGCCTTGAACGGACCGGACGGGGCAACACCCAGATACTCGGCCTGCTCGTCGGAAATCGGGGTCAGACGAACGCCGAGCGCCTCGAGGTGCAACCTGGCAACTTTCTCATCGAGCTTCTTCGGGAGGACGTGCACACCGATCGGGTACTGCTCGTTGTGGTTGAACAATTCCATCTGGGCGAGCACCTGGTTCGAGAACGAGCACGACATCACGAAGCTGGGGTGACCGGTGGCGCAGCCCAGGTTCACGAGTCGACCTTCCGCGAGCACGATGACGGAGTGGCCGTCTTCGAACTGCCAGAGGTCGGTCTGCGGCTTGAGCTCGACGCGCTCGATTCCGGGGAAGCGGGCCAGACCGGCCATGTCGATCTCGTTGTCGAAGTGGCCGATGTTGCACACGATCGCGTTGTGCTTCATCTTGCTCATGTGCTCGGCGGTGATGACGCTGGTGTTGCCGGTGGCGGTCACGAAGATGTCGGCGCTTGAAACCACGTCGTCGAGCGTCAGAACCTGGTAGCCCTCCATCACGGCCTGCAGAGCGTTGATCGGGTCAATTTCCGTCACGATCACTCGGGCACCCTGGCCCTTGAGGGACTGGGCCGAGCCCTTGCCAACGTCGCCGAAGCCGCACACGACGGCGGTCTTGCCGCCGATCATGAAGTCGGTGGCGCGGTTGATGGCGTCGACCAGTGAGTGGCGGCAGCCGTAGAGGTTGTCGAACTTCGATTTCGTGACCGAGTCGTTGACGTTGATGGCCGGGAACATCAGCTCGCCCCGCTCGTGCATCTGGTGCAGACGGTGAACACCGGTGGTGGTCTCCTCGGAGACGCCCTTGATGCCAGACGCCATGCGGGTCCACTTGGTGGGGTCTTCCTTGAGGGTCTTGGCCAGAAGGCGCAGGATGATCGCGAACTCGGCGCTCGATGCTTCGCCGGCATCGGGAACCGCGCCGGCCTTCTCGAACTCGACACCCTTGTGCAGCACGAGGGTGGCGTCGCCACCGTCGTCGAGGATCATGTTGGGGCCGGTGTTGCCGTTTTCGTCGGCGGGCCACGTCATCATCTGCTCCGTGCACCACCAGTACTCCTCGAGCGATTCACCCTTCCAGGCGAAGACCGGAACGCCGTCCGGGGACTCGACCGAACCGTTTGGCCCCACGGCGATGGCCGCGGCAGCGTGGTCCTGGGTCGAGAAGATGTTGCAGCTGGCCCAGCGGACTTCGGCGCCGAGCTCCACCAGGGTCTCGATGAGAACGGCAGTCTGGATGGTCATGTGAAGCGATCCGGAGATCCGGGCGCCCTGCAGTGGCTTCGACGGGCCGAATTCTTTGCGAATGGCGCGGAGGCCGGGCATTTCATGCTCGGCGAGATGGATTTCTTTTCGCCCGAACGGGGCGAGTTTAAGGTCGGCGACCTTGTAGTCGTGGTCGGAAAGTGCCATGGCTGTTGCTCCAGGGGATAGACGCGTCGAACGACGCGAGTTTGTCAAGTGGTCGTGGGGGTGGACCGTGGTGTCGAACGTCGAATGCGTGCGTCGTTCATCGGCTACCGAAGGGCGGAGCCTGAGATCACATCGAACCAAACCCGGCGCTGAAACGCGATCCGGAGACTGCACCGATGTTGAGTCGAACGACAAACAGCGCTTCAACCGTCAACACCGAAGCGAGGACGGAAGCGACATTGATTGCACTACACGGAGTCGGCCTCGCACCCGAGGTAACAGCCATGGCGGCCCGACCATGTGCCATTCTACTGCCGAACTGACACGAGATGGATGCGTCAAATGACCTAACCGGAGACCTTGCGCTGCGTGGTCGAACGGCGTCGCTCCAGATGCGCGGAACGATCCCGCAGCCTTATTCCGGTGTAGGTGCCGGGACTGACGATGCGGAGGCGCTACTTGACTTTGGCGAGACCGGCCAGCATCGTGACGACTTCGGCTGTACGCGTCGAGCACTCGTCGGCCGTTGAGGCTTCGAGGTTCAAACGGAGATAGGGCTCGGTGTTCGACGGCCGCAGGTTGAACCACCAACTGCCCATATCGATGGTGAGCCCGTCGAGATGGTCCACGCTCTTGGCCTTCGATCCATACGCTGATTCGACGCGTTCAATCACGACGAGTGGTGCGGCGACCTTGGTGTTGATTTCACCCGACGCAACGAAACGCTCGAACGGCTTTCGAAGCTCGCTGAGCTTGGCGTCGGGTCCGGCCTCGGAAAGCAGCTGGAGAACGAACAACGACGCAATGATTCCGGAGTCGGCACGCCAGTTGTTCTTGAAGTAGTAGTGCCCCGAGTGCTCGCCGCCGAAGACTGCGCCGGTCTCGGCCATTTGGGCCTTGATGAACGAGTGCCCGACGCGGGCCCGGACGGGTTCGCCACCACATTCGGTGATAACGGCCGGCACGGCCTTGGAGCAGATGAGGTTGTACAGGATCTTCGCTCCGGGATTCTTCGCAAGGATCGCGGCGGCCACCATCGAAGTAGTCAGGGAACCTGACATCGGCTGACCCTTTTCGTCGACCAGAAAGACGCGGTCGGCGTCGCCGTCGAATGCGAGCCCGACATCGGCGTGCGTTGACAGGACGCGGGCTTGAAGGTCTCGGAGGTTTTCGGGCTGGATCGGATCAGCGGGGTGATTCGGGAACGTGCCGTCGAGTTCTCCGAAGAGGATGTCGAGCTGCAGCGGAAGGTGACCGAGGATCGCCGGGGCGACAAGACCACCCATTCCGTTTGCCGTGTCGGCGACCACCTTCATCGGGCGGATCTTCTCGACATCGATGAAGGAAAGCGCGTGCTCAGCGAACGCTTCGAGCATCGAGCGTTCTTCGCGTACGCCACCACCGTTTCCGAACGGCTTTCCTTCAACGAACTCCACGGCCATGTCGCGAATCTCACGAAGGCCGGTGTCTTCGGCCAACGGAGCGGCTCCGGCCAAACACATCTTGATTCCGTTGTACTGCGCAGGGTTGTGCGAGGCGGTGAAGGTCGCGCCGGGAAGGTTGAGCGCCCCACTCGCGAAATACAGAAGATCGGTCGACGCCAGACCGATGTCGATCACATTGACTCCCTCACCCATCGCTCCCTCGGCAAACGCCGCGGCCAGAGCCACCCCGCTCGGGCGCATGTCGCGAGAAACCACTATTGCGTCGGCCTTCGCAAATCGGGCAAAAGCCGCCCCAATTGCTTTCGCCAGGGTGGGGTCGATCTGCTCAGGGCAGAGTCCACGGATGTCGTAGGCCTTGAAGATCGCATGCAACTTGAGGCGATTGCTCCCGCCGCCACCGCCGCCGTTCTCTTCAGCACTTCCGTTTGGGGCGCTGGTCATGTTGGACACCTCAGGCATCTCGTTTCATCAAAACTCTTCTGTACCTCTGTTCGCGGACCCAGGTTTCGAGCACCGCGACGTCGGCTTCTTCAACAACACTGTCATACTGCGCGGGCTTTGGCCGATCCAAGGAGGCCTCGCTTCCAATGAAACACTGCCATACCCACGCACCGTGATTCTTGAACGTTGCCGCTCAGCCCGCCGACAGAAGCGACAGCACGTTTGCGAACAACGGTGGTTCATTTCACTGATACCGCTGTATCGGCAACCGCATCGGAGAAATCAAGCCATTCGAACGAAAGGCAGCGTACCGGACTCGTGCCATCACCGAGAGCGCGACCTGAGAAGGTATGGCCCTTGACCTGCAAAACGGGGGTTTAGGCTGTTCGGATGCAAAGTGACGCGGCAACGAGCGACCACCCAGGGCGCACTGAAAGTGAACCGCCAGAGCCACACGACGCTGCCGAACCTGAAACCTCACACCGTGGGATCGCAGACGCTGGTGACACTTTCGAAAATAGCGACCGCAGTCCTGCTGGGCAATTAGACCTACACAAACCGTCAGAACTTCCCGATACAAACTTCATGTCTTCAGTCGACACCCTGGAAAATGACGTCTCGCCTGGCGACGAGCCTGAAGTTGACGCCTTGGACCCCGGGGCGGCGGCAACTGACGTCGCGACCACGACCGACGTCGGGGACGCTGATTCCGCTCCATCGCAGATCCCGACGTCATCGGTGGCGCTGGAAAGCGATCAGACGCCGAAGCGACGCGGGCTCGACCGATTCAAGCCGCAACCGGGTTTCGACTGGGTCAGCTTCGCGGTTCTCGGACTCGGAACGCTCGTCCTCGTCTGGAAAATGCACGCGTTCAAGCTTCCCTCGCAAATCGCGATCGAGCGGGCCCAGGCGCGTGGAACGGCCGGACCCTCCGGCGGCATCATGCGGTTCCTCTCAGACTGGCTGCGTCCGTGGGCGTGGGGGCGTGGCGACCTGTTGAAAGACACGACTGCGACCGGTGGCGACATGGGCGCTCACGTCTGGACCGCCGACGTCATCAAGCGTGTGGTCCTCCCCCAGTGGCGCCTCACCGGATGGACGAACGAATGGTTCCGGGGCATGAAGGCACTCGGGTTCTACTTCCCACTGCCCACGCTGGTAATCGTCGTACTGAGCAAGATCATCCCGTACAACATCGCCTTCAAACTCGTCACTGTTGCAGGCATCTTCACGCTTCCGAGCAGTGCGTGGCTGTCCGGCAAGGTCGCGGGTCTTCGACGCCCGATCCCGACGCTCATGGGTCTTGCGTCGTTCGCCTTCCTGTTCGGCCGCCACTACGACCTCTACATCTACGGTGGCAACATTCTCTCGACGATGGCCGGCGAATTCTCGTTCTCCATCAGCGTCACCTTCGCGGTGCTGTTCCTGGGCCTGTTTGTACGCGTACTTAAGACCGGCGAAAAGCGTGGCCTCGCCGCGTTGTGTCTGGCGTGCACCGGCCTGTCCCACCTCCTCCCCACGATGTGGGTTCTCGTGACGGCGGTGCTGTTGTTGCTGGCGTACGGCGACGTGACCCAACTGCGGGCCAAGAACGGAAAATTGTTCGGTGGGGTCCTCGGCGTCGGTGGCATCGTCGCCGCGCTCATCGCTGCGGGTTACGACGTCAACTACGGGATTGTGGCCTTCGGCTTTGTTCTGTTCGGGCTGGCCCTCTACGACGAAATCACCGGCGCATTCGGATTGCGCCAGTTCAGCGACGCAATCCTTGTGCTGAGTTGTGGCGCCGCTATCGCCGGCTTCTGGTTGCTTGCGTTCTTCGAAGATCTCCCGTTCACCAACGACATGGGTTGGGAGAAGTCGACTCGCTACATCGAGTTCCTTCTTCCGTTCTGGGCGAAGAAGCCACCGGCCGACTCGCAGATCATCGCCGTGGCTTCGATCCTGGCCGCAATAGGAGCGATCGCCGCCCTCTGGTCGCTGGCCTCCGCCATGCTCGTCCGAGCGAAACGGGGTCGCTACTGGCTGCCGAATTCCGGATCACTTTCCGTTATCGCTTCAGGATTCATTGCTCTCGTCGTCGGTCTCAGCCAGCACTCCAGCATTGCGTTGCTTCTCGGCGTCGTCGGTGGCTTTGCCCTCTCGTTCATGGCCATCGTGATCGTGTCGGAAGAATCCCGTTGGCAGCAGGCCGTTCTGATCCTCGTCACCGGTGTGTCCTGTGCCGCCGCGATCTTGAAGTGGGGATCACCGATCTGGTCGATCTTCGCTGCCGCGGCGATGATCATCATGCTGTTGGTCCTCGCCGGCATAAACCAGCTTCGCTACGAACGCTGGGGTGTCGCGCTCACGTGCACCATCGCCGTGGCTGCCTCACTGTTTACGCAATCACCGCAGTTCCGTCTTTGGAACGCTCGTGTACTCCCGTTCTGGTTCCTTTCGATTCTGCTGCTCGCCGCATTCGGTGCAGTGAAGGCCGTCGAGATCGTCCGCACCGGGCTCAGTTGGTACGCCGCGCCGCGTCGGCACTTCGACCGGTCCGCCTCGTGGGGAATCGTCGGAGCGTCGATGGTCATGTTCGTTGCGATCGGTCTGCCGTTGAATCTGGTGCCGAAGAACACGCCGATTCCAAAGGTCCGCAATGGTCTTATCGGCGCCCAGTTGGCGAAGAACACGACCGACTCGAACCCCGCCACGGGATGGGCGGCGTATAACTTCAAGGGCTACGAAGGTCAAGCGGGCTGGACCGAGTACCGGGCACTCATGGACGAAGCCAACCGGGTCGGAAAGACCTACGGTTGCGGGACCGCGGTCTACGAGTACGACGACGCCAAGCTCAGTTCGTTCGGCACTCCCCTGGCGCCAATGCTTCTGCCCTACTGGACCAAGGGGTGCATGGGGTCGATGGAGGGCGTGTACTTCGAGTCGTCGGCCACCGCTCCGTACCACTGGCTCACCGCTGCTCTGATCACCGCTCCGGCAACCAACAACGACGACGGGTCGAAGAAATACTCAGGACCGTCGAACCCGCAGCGTGACCTTCCGTACCAGAGCTTCGACCTCGCCCGAGGTGTCGCCAAGATGGAAGCGATCGGGATCAAGTACTACCTCGCAATCACTGATCTGGCCAAACAAACCGCCGATACCCTGCCGTCGTTGAAGAAGGTTGGGACCTCCGGGGTATTCGCATTCTACGAACTCGTCAACGCGGCCACGGTGGCCCCGTTGACGGAGGAGCCCGTCGTCGTGACCGGTATCGATCAGGACCAGTACGGCGGATGGCTCGACGTCGACATGGACCGTTACAACAACCCGATGGCGTTCGAAATCGGCAAGCCCCAGTCCGAGCAGGATCAGCGGACCGCTCGCTACCCTCTCACGGTCGCATGGTCAGGACCGAAGTCGTGGCAACGCATGAAGGCCGAAGTGAACAAACCGAAGGGCGTTCGAACGTTCGGCACCGGTGTCGCCATTTCGCAAACCACGTCGAAACCACTCCCCCCGGTCGTGGTCTCGAACATCGTCGAGAAAGAAACCGATATTTCCTTCACGGTCGACAAGGTCGGCGTACCGGTCGTCGTACGAGCTTCGTACTTCCCGAACTGGTCGGTCGAAGGGGCCAAGGGTCCGTATCGCATCATGCCGAACCTCATGGTGGTCATACCCACCTCGAAGAACGTGAAGCTGCACTGGGGCTTCAGCCGCGCCGACATCCTCGGCTACCCGGCGAGCGTCGCGGGCCTCGGCGGCGCGTTCCTCCTCCACCGTCGCACCCGCCGGCGAAAGTTCTATGCGGATCTTCCGCTCGCCAACGACATCGACACCAACGACATCGACAATGACGTGACCAACGATGTCAACACCAACGACATCGACATCGACACCGACGAGACCGATGCGACCTCGGCCGAGGTCGAAGCCCACGACGTGTTCAACTTCGACACCGACGCGACCGGCGGACAGGCAACGATCGAACAGGCAGCGATCGAACAGGCAACGAGCGAGGGTGCCGACCCGACCGGTGATTTCGGAGCGGCATCGGCCGATTCGGTGTTCAACGACGACCAATACGGCGACGCCGCGGTCGTGGCCGAACCGGGGCAGGAGCCGCGGGGATCGGGATCAACTCCAACCTGGCCCACGACGTCGTAGCCCGTCGCTCACATGGCCCGACAAATCCGGAGAATAGGCGCGAGACAGGTCAACCTTGGCCTTCTGGTGTTTTTGAGCATTGCTGTGGTGCTCAAACTCCGACTGGATTTGATACTCACCTCCACCACACCGACCGGTGGCGACAACGCGGGCCACGTATGGACTGCTGACTACGTTCGCCGTGAGATGCTCCCCCACCTGCGATTGACCGGGTGGTCGAACGACTGGTTCGGTGGCGTTCCGGTCCTCGGGTTCTACTTCCCCCTCCCGAGCTGGATGATCGTTGCCCTGAGCTTTCTCATGCCCTATGAGATCGCGTACAAACTCGTCACGATCGTTGGCATTGCCACGCTCCCGCTCGCGTGCCATCGCCTCGGCAGCCGCGCCAGCCTCAACTCGACCCGTTCGCTCTTCCTCGGTCTGAGCGCATTTCCGTTTCTGTTCGCGAGACACTTCCGCATCCTCGGCGGCAACATTCTCTCGACCATGGCAGGCGAGTTCTCGTTCTCAATCGGGCTCACGCTCGTCGTGATTTACGCGGGGCTGTTGCTGACGGTTCTGCGAACCGGCCAGCGCCGGGCAGCGACCGCCGGTGTTCTCGCGCTCGCCGGCCTGAGCCACATCGTCCCCACCATCTTTGCCCTGGCCTTCACCATCGCGGCCACGTGCGTGGAACTCCGCCGGGATACGGCAAAGCGCCAACTGACCGACGTGGTCACGGTTGGCGTGGTCGGCGGTCTCTGCGCCGGATTCTGGTTACTCCCCTTCGCGAAGAACCTTCCCTATACGAACAGCATGGATTACGAGCGCTACACGCGTTTCATCAAGACGCTGTTTCCGTTCTTCTCCGACTCCTCGTCGCTGCAAACCCCGAAAGACGGCATGCTGGCGGCCTGCGCGGCACTCGTTCTCGCAGCGGTCGCGGTCGTTGTCGGTTGGATCCACCGAGACCGCTTCGTGATGATCCTCACGATCACCATGGCCATCATCGGCGTCGTGTTTCGTCTGTCGCCCCAGAGCGCGATGTGGAACATACGACTCCTGCCGCTGTGGTTCTTTTGCGCGTATCTGCTCGCCGGCCAAACGATCGGTGCCGTGGTCCACCGGATGTTCGTCCATCGCCTCAACCCGACCTACCAAAACGACCAAAACGACCAAACGATCAACCCGATCAAAACGCCCAGACCGATCAACCGTTACAAACCGTTCAACCCCTCCAAACCGATCAAAACGGCCAGACCGATCAACCCCAACAGACCGGCCAGACCGATCAACCGTTACAAACCGTTCAACCCCTCCAAACCGACCGAACGAGGTTGCGTGACGCCGGCGGTCCCGCGTTGGTCGGCGCCGTCCTGTTCATCGCCGTGTGTGGCTGCGCCATGCAGATACTCCCTCCGTTTCTCCCGCTTCCCGTTGTCACCAACACCAAGACGGGCCTGGAATTTTCTCTCGGTCGCCTCGGTGACACCCAGGAATACCGGGTCGCCCCGAAACCGTTCGGGTGGGCGGCGAGCAACGCTCAGGGCGCACAGAAGAAATCCGGTTGGCCCGAGTACAACTCCCTCCTGAAAGCCCTGAAGCCTTTGCCGTGCGGACGCGCCCTGTGGGAGCCCGACAAGACATACACCCGGTTTGGATCGGCCATGGTGCTCATGCAGCTGCCGTACTGGACCAAGTCCTGTATCCAGTCCAGTGAGGGGCTCTACTTCGAGGCCTCCGCCACCGCTCCGTTCCACTGGCTCACGACGTCGCTCGTGTCCCCGAAGCCTTCCAACCCTCAACGTCGCCTGCCGTACCAGAGCTTCGACCTCAACAAGGGCGTGGAACGGATGCGGCAACTTGGCATCCGGTACTACATCGCATATTCAGATGCCGCCAACAACGCAGCCCAGGCGATTCCGGCTCTCACTCGTGTCGCGAAAGCCGGGAAGTTCTCGGTGTACGAAATCGCCGGAAACTCCGTTGTCGCCGCTCTAGCTGAGGAACCAGTGGTCGTAACGGGTATCGGTCCCGGATTGAACACGGGCTTCATCGATGTCGGCATCGCGCAGTGGATAAACAGCGACGGCGCGTATCCCGCCACCATGGTTACCAGCGGGCCGGCCGACTGGATTCGCCGCAAAGCCACGATCAACCCGCCGAAATCGCTGACCAA
Source organism: uncultured Acidimicrobiales bacterium (assembly GCA_963763135.1). GTDB lineage: Bacteria > Actinomycetota > Acidimicrobiia > Acidimicrobiales > JANYDT01 > JANMZO01. Next base: position 424,932 of record CAVXNJ010000001.1, read on the forward strand.
GGCGCTCCCGAAGCGTGGGCTCGGGGTGTCATTGGCCCCCGCTCCAAGTGGCGGCAGCTCCCGCTCCCTCGCCCCGGTAACAGTTTCCAAGGTCGTCGTTGACCCGATGCGAGTGCGGTTCCACGTCGACCGTGTCGGGGTTCCGGTTCTCGTTCGGATTTCGTGGTTCCCGAACTGGGAAGTCGAAGGGGCCGCCGGCCCGTACCGGGCCATGCCCAACTACATGGTCGTGATCCCGACGCGCAACGACGTGACGCTGAACTACGGCAAAACGGGCGTCGACCACCTTGGAACGATCGCCAGCGTGGTTGGTGTTATCGGACTTATCGTCCTACGGAAGAAGAAGCGCCCAACTGTCGAGATTCCCGATGAAGCACCCACCACAGTTTGGCCAGACCCCGAAGTGATCGAACTATCCGACGCAGAATCGGTGTACGAGCCGGTCGGGTCTCAACAATCTTGACCCCGATTTCGCCAGTGAGCAGACCCGCTCGTTCGGCCCGGAGAATCAGTTCGGTGTCGAACAGGTCGGTACCGAACACACAGTCTTCGCCGAGCTTTTGCACGTCTTCTCGCCGCATGGCCTTCATACCGTGAGTGTCTGACACCTTCAGCCCGAAGCCCACTCGCAGGATCGTGCTGAACACCCCGGTGACCAGCTGTCGGTACCACACCCGGGTGTCATCGGCCGCTTCGCCGCGCTTTGACGCCACGATGATCGACGGCCCACCGACCTCGCTCATCCGGGCGACCGCCCGATCCGAGAACTCGAGATCGTAGAGGTCGACGTCGAAGTTGACGATGTACTCCCCCTTCGCCTCGAGTAGGCCGTGACGTAATGCCTTGCCGTAGTCGGGGGTCGAGACCGAGAGGGACCGCACCTCGGGGAACTCCAGCGCGAGGCGGTCGGCGACGGCTCGAGTTTGGTCCCGGGAGCCGTTTTCGACGACGAGAACTTCGAACGTCTCCCCTCGGTCGCGAAGCCCCCGGACCACATCGTTCACGGCCGTAGGGAGGAAAGCCTCTTCCTGATAGGCGGGAAAAATGATGCTCAGATGTACCGGAGGTCTGAGCTCGCTGGCCATAAGCCGAACATGCTAATCCGCCAAATGGCGGTACCGGTGTCGCCAAGCTGAAGTCAGGTGACGATCTCTACAGGAACACCCTGAGGAAGCATGTTGGCCAACTTGATGATCGTTGCGTTGCGCATACGGATACAACCATGCGACACGCCCTGGCCCAACAGCTTCGGCTGGTTGGTGCCGTGGATGCCGATCTGCCCGTCGCCCCGGCCGAACGTCTGCAGAACGTTTGAATACGCTGACAGACCGAACGCCCACGGTCCGTAGGCCCCGTTCGGGTTTCGGGGTCGGGCGAGCTCGCGCATGTAGAACGATCCGAGTGGCGTCGGGTACTTCGGCGACCCCACGGCGACCGTGTCTTTCAGGACTTCAACGCCCGACTTGTAGAGCGTAAGGGTCTTGCCACTCACCGAGACCACTGCGGCGTAATCGTGTTGGTAAAGATTCACATCCTTGGCCTTCACATATCCCGTGCGTCCGTTCGGGCGCATCGGGAGCAGCACCTTGAAGCTGTCTCCCTGCTGGGCCAAGACGATGAAGACGTGGCGTCCGGAGAAGTTTGTCTTGTTGTTGAACTTGATGAACGGCTTCGTCGCCGTGGGACTGTCGTAGGCCGGCGTCACCGCTGCCTTGGCCGAGGCCACGATCGTGACGGCGGGAACCCTGATGCCACCGGGGACAGCGGCAGTCGGGAGGGTCGGGGTGGTCGGCGCTGGTGTGGTGGTGGCACCGGCCTGTGCGGCGACGGTGTTCTTCGCGCTCGCGAACTGGGTTGGAGCGAGCACCGTGACGCCCACAAGGCTCACCAGGCCGGCGACGCGACCGAATGCAGCAATGTGACCCTTGAAAGCGGTTCTTAGACTCGACAACATGTCCGTGTTCATCGGTGATATCCCTATCAGACTAAAGGTGACCACTGCACTCAGTGATCCCGCCAACAAAGAGTCGTGTGAAATCACCCTGAGTGAGATTTCACGGTTGAACAATAACCGGTGTTCCGAGAGGAAGAAACGAAACGAGTTTCGTTATTCCTGCGTTGCTCATACGAATACAACCATGTGAGATGTTACGGCCAAGCAGTTCGGGCTGGTTCGTTCCGTGAATGCCGATGACCCCGTCGCCGCCATTCCATTTCGTGAGTTGCTGGCTAAAGCCCGACAGACCATACGCGTACGGTCCGTAGATCCCGTCGGGATTGGGCGACTTCAGCAACTCCTTCAGGTAGTAGCGGCCGTTCGGGGTCGGGAGTTCGTCGGTTCCGACACCGATTTTCTCGGTGAGAGCGATCTCTTTGCCCTTGTACACCGTCAGACGAAATGCCGACAGTTCCACAACGATCCTGTAGTTGTGGACGTACTTTTTCACCGAGGTCGGATCGACCCAGCCGGTGGAGCCGTTCGGCCGGATCGGAAGCAGCACCTTGTAACGGTTCGTGGTTTGCCCGTCGACGAGAAAGGTGAGCGGGGCGCCCGACGGCAACGGGTTGTTCAAGACGGTCTTGACGTCGTACCCGGTCGCTGTGTCCCAAACCGTGATCGTGGGAGAAAGCGCCTCGAGGACCGTACTTTCGTCGGCTGGCGCAGGAACGTAGTCGTCGAGCAGTGATGGCCGCGGCAGGGTCGAGGCGGTCAGGCCAGCCGGCGTCTCGATAACGGCCGATGAGACCTGCGTCTGGACCAGCGTGGTGGCCGGAACCGCAGAATCCGACGGAAGTACGTTTGGGGTGGCGACGGTGGTGGTCGACGCTATCGCCGATGGTGACGAAGACCCCGAACCGGAGCAACCGGCGAGCGACGCACCAAGTGCTGCAAGCACGATCGCCGTCGTAGCAACTCGGTGAGCGAAGCCCCGTGTGCCGGGCCGTTGAAGCGAGATTCCGCGGTAATGACGCGAGGGGGAAGAACTGGTCGTCATGACGTAGAGCCTACTGGTCCGCGGCAGAATTCGGGACCTGCATGAGCGTTGTCGTGCTCCAGCTCTCAGAAAACCATAAGGCGTGAGGAAGACGCCGCCGAACGACGTCGCCGTCGAGCTCGCATTTCCACGGTCGAGACGCACGGCGGATTCGAGACCAATGCAAAAAGGGCCCCCACCTAGGTGGGGGCCCTTCGTATTAGCTGACTTGCGTCAGGCTATGAAACGTCGTGAGACGGATCAGCCTGCGAAGGTCGGGGTGGCCTCAACGGCGACGGCCGGAGCCGGGGTGACAGCCGGAGCGGCGGTCGTGGCCGGAGCGGCGGTGGTGGCCGGAGCGGCAGCGGCGGTGGTTGCCGGCGGGTTGTAATCGTTGGTGACGATCACGTTGGCCCAGCACTCATCGAACGCAACAACCGGAGCAACGGAACCGGTGGTCACAGCGGCGGGAGCGCCAGCCTGTGCACAGCCAGTGCCCTTACGCTTGATAACAACACGGCCGTCGTTGACAACGTCGCCCGAGTTGTCCGAGTACGAGGCAACAGCGCCATCGGACTTGGTCTCAATGATCTGGCAGGAGGTGCCTTCGAGGATGTTCGTGTAGACCTTGGACTGACGATCCTTCAGCAGGAAGGTGTCCTTCGGGCCACCGTTGTTGCAGCTCACGCTGATCTCGAACGTAGCGATGTTGGTCTTCGAGTCGCCGGTGACGACCTTGGAGACAACGAGGTCGCCGTAGTACAAGAAGGCGTTGGTGACCGTGATGGTCTGGCCGATCTTGGTCAGGGCCGAGCGGAACGTAGCGCCAGCGCCAACGCCGGGCAGGTTCGAAACGGTGCCGTCAGCGTTCAGCTGGGTCGACGAGTACGAAAGGCTCGGAGCGCCGTTCGAGTTGGTCTCCTGAGCTTCACAAACCGTGGTGGAGGTCATGCCCGGGATGTCGTTGATGCTGAGGGTCTTCGATTCGCCACCCTTGAGAGCAAGAACGCCGCTGAAGCCAACAACACCGGAAACGGTGCCGATCGGAGCAAGCGGAACGGTGATCGAGGTAGCAGCAAGAACTGCGTTGAGGCCCGAAGCGATGAGGCCGGGAACGTTTGCGGCGTCACCGAGGATGTCGGTGCCACTGAGGACCGACGGAGCGGTGCGAACGTCGAACACGCGGACACCGTTGAGGGTGACCCAGGTGCCAGCGCCGTTGACGACGAGCGATCCGAGCGGAACGGCAGCGTCGCCCGAGAAGGCCTGGACGAACGGCTTGCGAACGTCGGAGCAGTTCACGGCGATCGTGTATGCGAATCCAGCGGTCGGCTCAGCGCCGGTGACAACCTTCTTGACGGTGATCGACGGGTAGGTCAGCGTGACGACAACGTCGGTGCTGGCGAACACGGGAAGCACGCCGGTCGTGGCGCGGATAGCGGCAAGGGTCGAAGCCGTTGCGGGAACGATCGACGTAGCGGCGGTGCGGTCGGTGCCGCCAACCTTGATGGAGATTGCACCCTTGTCAAGATTGCCGGTGCCGGTGGCCTGAGCGGCAATTGCGCACGAGGTGCCGGGGTTGGCCGGGCTGGCAACCGGGCCGGTCAGCGGCCAGTAGGTCGGAACGCCAGCGGCGCCGTTGGTCACGCCGTAGGTGACCGTGTTGAGGCCGCCACCGAGCAGGTTCTGGCACGAAACAGTGATGTTGACGCCGGTGACACCGGACGGGGCAGTACCTGAAACGACCGACGACAACGTGATTGTCGGCGAGGTCGAGGTCTGCGCGTTCGACACAACACTCGTTGCAAACGGAGCGGCAAGAGCTGCTACGGCTGCAAGAGTGATGGCCTTGCGGGAAATCCGCTTGCTCATTTTCTCTCCTTGGTTGGGACTTGCCAGCCGGTGCTCCCGTCCTGGAGTCATCTCGGCGAGAGAAGCTCAGCAGGGTGCGAAAGGCCGGCAGGACACACGGACGGTTGCCGTGCACGATGAACCTTAAGGACGAATTGTTACGAACGCAAGAGGAATGGGGCGGTTTTCGTCACAAAACCGCAATATTTGGACCAATCGCGCAATGTGTGGCGCACACAACGGCAAGAGTCACACGCTGTGAGCTTGGAAACCACCGCCAGCGGCTTACATCAATGCAATTCACCGCAGCGTCCAAATGACGGGCAATTCGCCGTCGAATGCCGCCGGTCGGTTTGACATCAGGCTGCTCCACGTAAGCCAATGGGAAAGCCCGCATCGGAATCACATGCCGCAAACGAAACATGCCGCAAACGAAAAGGGCCCCCACCGAGGTGGGGGCCCTTCTAGTTAGCTGACTTGCGTCAGGCTATGAAACGTCGTGAGACGGATCAGCCTGCGAAGGTCGGAGCGGCGTCGACCGGAACGGCCGGGGCCGGGGTGACAGCCGGAGCAACGGTGGTAGCCGGGGCAACGGTGGTCGACGAAGCCGGAGCGGCGGTGGTGACCGGCGGGTTGTAATCGTTGGTGACGATCACGTTGGCCCAGCACTCATCGAACGCGACAACCGGAGCAACGGAACCGGTGGTCACAACAGCCGGCGAACCAGCCTGTGCACAGCCAGTGCCCTTACGCTTGATAACAACACGGCCGTCGTTGACAACGTCGCCCGAGTTGTCCGAGTACGAGGCAACAGCGCCATCGGACTTGGTCTCAATGATCTGGCAGGAGGTGCCTTCGAGGATGTTCGTGTACACCTTCGACTGACGATCCTTCAGCAGGAAGGTGTCCTTCGGGCCACCGTTGTTGCACGAAACGCTCATCTCGAACGTAGCGATGTTGGTCTTCGAGTCGCCGGTGACGACCTTCGACACAACGAGATCGCCGTAGTAGAGGAAGCCGTTGGTAACCGTGATGGTCTGACCGATCTTGGTCAGGGCCGAACGGAACGTGGCGCCGGTACCGACTGCGGGCAGGTTGGCAACGGTGCCGTCAGCGTTAAGCGACGTCGACGAGTAGGTCAGGCTCGGGGCGCCGTTGGAGTTGGTCTCCTGAGCTTCACAAACCGACGTGGCGGTGAGGCCCGGGATGTCATTGATGCCCAGCGTGCGGCTTTCGCCACCCTTGAGAGCAACAACGCCGTTGAAGCCAACAACGCCGGCAGCGGTGCCGATCGGAGCAAGCGCAACGTTGATCGAGGTAGCAGCAAGAACGTCGGTCAGCGCCGTACCGGCGGACGTCACGTTTGCGGCGCTACCAAGAAGGTCCGAAGCGATCGGGCCCGAAGCTGCGGGAAGCGGCAGGGTCGTGCGCACGTCGAAGATTCGCACTCCGCCGACGGTTACGAAGGTTCCGGGGCCGTTAACGATGAGCGATCCAAGCGGAGCGGTGACATCACCAGAGAAGGCCTGAATGAACGGCTTGCGAACGTCGGAGCAGTTCACCGCAATGGTGTATGCGAATCCGGCGGTCGGCTCAGCGCCGGTGACAACCTTCTTGATGGTGATCGACGGGTAGGTCAGCGTGACGACAATGTCGGTGCTGGCGAACACGGGAAGCACGCCGGTCGTGGCGCGAAGCGCAGCGAGCGTCGAAGCCGTTGCGGGAACGATCGATGCCGAAGCGGTACGGTCGGTGCCGCCGACCTTGATGGAGATTGAACCCTTATCAAGGTTTGCGGTGCCGGTCGCCTGTGCGACGGCCGAGCACGAGGTGCCGGGGTTGGCCGGGCTGGCAACCGGGCCGGTCAGCGGCCAGTAGGTCGGAACGCCAGCGGCGCCGTTGGTCACGCCGTACGTGACCGTGTTGGTGCCACCACCGAGCAGGTTGATACAGCTGATGGTGATGTTTACGCCAGTTACGCCCGAAGGTGCAGTACCTGAAACGACCGACGACAACGTGATTGTCGGCGAGGTCGAGGTCTGCGCGTTCGACACAACACTCGTTGCAAACGGTGTAGCAAGAGCTGCTACAGCTGCAAGAGCGATGGCCTTGCGGGAAATCCGCTTGCTCATGTTTCTCTCCTTGGTTGGGAAGTGCCGGCCAGTCTTGGAAAGACGGGAAATTAAGCGAACGGAGGGAATCGGCGAGATACACCGCAACGCTAGGGAAACTCCGCTACCGGCTCACGACTGTTTGTCGTGCATGAACGAAGGTACCCACCAATTGTTACGAACTAAACATGAAATGATTGGCTTCGTCACAGAACCGCAATATGGTGTGGTGAGTCCAGGACTACCGCAATATGGTGTCGTTAGTCCCGTATCCGCCGAACCCTGTATGACGGTCCTATATACCGGCGGCGATTGACCGGGCCGGGTCCCGAACCTGCAGCAGTACCAGCGCCAGCGAACTCAACGTGGTTACCGCGGCGGCCAGGAGAATCCGTGATGCGGGCGGGAACGCTGCCACATCCCAACGGGGCCCGATCATCGCGAATCCAACACCGAGCATCACGCACGTCAGCGCCTGACCGGAACGGCCGTATCCCTCGAGAAGCGATACGCAAAGCCCGGCGACAGCCAACAGCGCGTGAGCCAACAGCAGTCGCTGTGTCGTCGTCCCCGGGTGCTGACCCCGGTCCGCCCACCACAGGACCGCAATCGATCCGGCGAAGGTGAACAGAAGAATCCGGGCCACGGAGGAAAGCACGAGTCGCCGGACCGCCTTTCCGGCCGCGGATCCGGAAGCGTTCGACAGCGGAGTAGAACCGAGATGGTTCGGAAGGATGGCCCAGAGCGACGACATGTTTGCCGCACCCCAGAGGCTGCCAAGCAATGACGGAACAACGGTGAGAATCGGAAGTGGCACGGTTACGGACCAGACGAACTCAGGCTCGACCACGAGCAACGCGCCAAGACCGGAACCGACCGCGCCGGCCAGCAGCCCGGAATGCCATGGGCTCGCCTTTCGTGGCGTCACTACAGACGTTGACACCCCCAGCAACGCAGCGCCCGACGCGGCGAACGCTGCTCCCACCAACAACCAGGTACTCGACACGCCGAGGCGGTGCGCCACGATCATCGTGACCAGCACAACGAATTGATGAAGCCACCAACCCCGACGCGCGATCAGAAACCCGGACGACCACAGCAGCCCGAGCACGGCGCCCAACCATCCTTCGCCCCAAAATCCCGATGCGGCGACAACCGCCAGAACGACGCCCGCAACGGGAATTTCACGGCGGAGCCGCCCCAGGCCCTGCTCGCCGGAAAGGTACCGTCGACGCAGGAACCACTGGGCGCCGAGGCTCGCTGGAAGCGCGATGCGCCACGCATGGTCGACGGCCTTGAGCCCGAGTTCATCGGCCATGCTGCTGACCCAGAACCCAACCATAAGTACGCTTACCATGAACACGACTTCACCGAAGAGCCGTTTGACGTTGTCGGGCTTTTCTTCGACGACCCGCACCACGTCGATCAGGTCCGTCTCGGAAGAAGATTCCTGAATCATCTGGGTCGAAGGGGAAACGGCCCCGTTGGCGAAAAAAAAAAGCGGCCCTGTTCCGCGAAGCGCCGTCCTACGGCGAGAGCATGCTGAGCGGCAAGGCCGTCGTGGGCTTCGAGCGTGACCGCGGCTTCAAAGCGGTCGATAGGTCGCCGGTGCAACGTGCGCAGGCAGGCGTTCCAAAACGTGTCGATGGCTGCGTCGTCGAGCCGCGGTTCAGGCGGTTCGTTCATTGGTGCGGTTTCCGGGCGACGATCGATGCTGGGGCCGACGTAGAAGCACCGACATTGGCGTGTGTCGTTCCGGTCGTAAGGCCTGGAACGTGGTCTCCGAGATCGGGGGCGACGCTGACACTGGGCAGTGCGATCCGAGCCGTTGGAGCCGGAGTTTCCTCGGCCGAAGAAGGATGACCGGAGAGCTCACCGATAAGCGTGCGGTACTTCGCCAGACTGCTTGCGTGCCCAAAGACCTCGCTGGCCCGAGCGTACGCCAGGATCCCGAGCGACTCGGTCAGGGTGGAGTCGTCGAGCAGCCGACACACGCCCGCCGCGAGTGATTCGTGGTCTCCCGGTCGAGCGGTGAAGCCACACCCGCGGACAGCTTCAAGTACACCACCCACCGCCGTCGCCACAACCGGTCGGCCCGATGCCATCGCCTCGAGCACCGTTATCGGCGATCCTTCGCTGATGCTCGTCAGCAGCGCGATGTCGGCGCGGGCGACAACGCCGTAGGGATCATCCGTTGAGCCGGCGAACACGAACCGTTCGTCCAATCCGAGTTCGGCGTGCAACGCAAAGCATTCATCTGCATACTTAGCATTTTCCGGTGGTATCGGACCGTAATGGATGAACTTCGCGGTCGGATGCGAAACCAGCACAGTGGACGCCGTGCGCAACATGGTCTTGATGTCTTTCAGCGGGTCGATGCGCCCCACCGCAACAATGATCTTGTTGTCGGGAGGGGGTTCGCGACGCGATGGCACGACCACACCGTTGTAGATGGTGGTGATCCGTTCCGCGGCGACACCGAACTCGTTTTCCCACGCGGCATTGGCCTCGGTCACCGGAGAAACCCGATCGGCGTACGCGTACGCGAGCCGCGACAGCCCCCTCGCGACGCGCGAGGCCGTCCATCGCCCCGCAGGGCTGGCGCCGTTTCGGATCGCAGCGAGATACGCCTCGCGGACGTAGATGCCGTGCTCGGTAAGGAGGATCGGCGTACCGTGCAACGCCTTGTGGACCACCGCTGGAATCGCCGCCCACCCGGCCGCGGTCACCATCAGAAGGTCGGGCGAGTTTTCACCCGCGGGGGTCGCATAGGCCGCGCTACGACCGACCCACCAGAGAAGACGGTAGAGCTCGGTCACTCCGAGCATGTCGAATTGCGGTGCCGCGGTGTAATCGTCGGCGGAGCACTCCGCCAGTTCGTGGAGTGTGGCGACGAAACGATTCCACGCCGAACGACTACGAAACGCTGACCGGATCCGACGCGGGTTGCGACGGCACCACAGCAGCGCCTCGACGAACGCCTCCTGGTCGCTCTCCCAGCCGAGCAGCCCACGAGCGAGCGCGGACGGCAGATCCACCCCCGGATCGGCTCCGGCAACGCGCTCACGGCTGCGGAACACCCTCGGGAGCACCGGCACGCTGAGGGGAACGTCCTCCGACCACAGGTCGAGGTGTCCGCACAGGACGGTGTTTCCGGGGATTGGAAACAGAATCTCCCGATGCACACCGCCGGCGGTGATCGGCATGACCTGAAAATCGATGTCGCTCAAGCCGTTCAGCAATGAATCACACCAGGTGCTCACACCACCGACGATGAAGGGATAGGTCCCTTCGGTGAACATGAGCACGCGGGCTCGACGATCTGACCCCCGGTCGGGTGGGGCGTCAACGGATTGAGGGCTGTCAGCCGTCCGCTGAACATCACGAGATCCGAAAGCCACGGGCACGGAGTCTACGGCGAAATCAGACACTTGACGCGTTGCCACCGCCGCGCCGGCGTGTTATTCCACTGGAGACGCTATAGGTAATGAGCAGCGGTTCACGTTCGGCGCGATCGGTCCAATCTGATCGGACGAACGGCGGCTACTCCCGCCGGTTCGATAAGAGCTATGCCGCAAAAAGGGCGAAGGATCAGGCGCTTCGCCGCGAGGCGGCGTGCAGCACATCGGCGAAACCGACGTTTTCTCCGTCGGCGTGCCACCACTTGGTCTCACAGCGACTGCAGGAATGCAACTTGAGATCACGTTCGTTGACTCGCATGGCGATCGTCACGAGTTGAGCAATGTTGCAAAGCGGGCAGGTCATGATGGTCCTTCGAAGCGGTGGTGCGGTGTGTGTGACTGGGCCGTCATGTTGACGGCACTAAGTTCATCGGCGCGACCCCCTGCGGACTTGAGCCCCACTTCAGAAGAACGGGCCGAACGACCCGTGCCAACTATGCAAACGAACTACGGCGACGCGATAAACGGCGTAGGTTTCCTGCCTATTTCGGGTCCCTGGCCTGCGCCGTCAGGGCACCGCAACCCATCGCCTTCCCTCGCCGTGCACAACGCTGTCTCTAGTTATCGGCATACACAGGGAAAATGTGTAGGGAAACTTTCCCGCCGAAGTAGCCCGCCCCAGGGAATTTTCTCCCCTCCGACTGCAAGCCGGAGTCTTGATAGCGGTCCCGCTCGCGATTCGGCCGGTGGATTGTTCTCGGGGTGCCCGTAAATGCCCGCCGTTGCAGGGCCAGCAGTGCTCCGCGCCAACAGCGACCGCTAACCGAGTTCACTTCGCGACGGGACGTTTTTATCTGGCGTGAACGGCGTCAATCAATGAGTCGTACCTTCTGGGGTCTATTCTTTCCCTCCGTATGTTTGTAGCCCGGTCACATCGGTCGCGTCACAACATTCCCGTAACACGTGTTTTGTAGTCTCTTCGCTTTCGTGCTCTGACCCCGCCAACACTGCTTGCCGCACCACTCCAAAGGACCGTATTTTTCATGTCTTCTCGCCCCCGGATCATTGCGGCACTCGCGGCCTTCGCCGTCGCATCCTCAACCGTCGTGGCAGGTTCACATACCGCTGCAGTGGCGCAGAATCGGCCGACCATCTCGCTTGCCGTCCCTGCGTATTTCAACGACGACGCAACGTGGGACCGTGTCTTCAGCACACCGGAAGTCAAATATGTCGTCGGACATCCCGAAACCCCGGCGGCCGGTAAGCCCTACGTGGCGAACAAGGAATTGGTGGCGCATCTGACGCAGGCCAAGGCCAAGGGGATCACGACGCTCGTGTACGTCACCGCCGGATACGACAAGGTGGGTTGGGAAGTCGTCGCCGACCGCATCGATTCCGCTCTCGCCGCGTATCCCAATGCCGATGGCGTTTTCGTCGACGAGATCAACTACAACCAGTGCGACAAATACACATCGCTCAGCAAAGGGGTTGGCGCGGCCAAGGGCATCCGGGCCCGGCAACCCAACAAGCTGATCGTGCTGAACCCGGGTGCACCGATGCTGAACTGCTACGACGGTCTCGCCGATGGCTATCTGAACCTTGAGCGGGCCCAGGCCGACGTTCCGGCGTGGGAGGCCAACGTCAACCTCGCGGCGAACGCCCCGTACTACGCCTGGATGTTCACGGAGGCAACCCGTCCGAAGATCTGGCAGATGGTCCACAGCGTTTCCCCGAGCCAGATCCCCGCAGCGGTCGACGGCGCCCTGAGCCGCAACGCCAGCGTGCTGTTTGTCACGCCCGACGTCATGCCGAACCCCTACGACTCCCTCCCCGACGACGCCGCATGGAAGGCGCTCACCGATCGGGTCGCCGCTTACAACTCGGGCAAGCTCACCCTGCCGGCGGTAAAGGGTCCGAAATTGACGCCAACCACCACAAAGAAGCCGGTGACCACCAAGGTCGTCAAGAAGAAGACCGTCACCACGAAGAAGAAGTAGAGCGGCAGGTCGCGCGATCCGTAGCGAGCCTTTCGGCAACGCGAGACCCCATTGAGTTCGCTCGATGCTCGCACGGAACGTCTCCTGGCCAGAGCGGCGTCACACGGTTGGCCGCTCCCACCGGGCGATCGCTCGTCGTTGACACCGTCGATGGTCGAGTGGCTCACCACCTCGGGACCTCGTGACCCGAGTGGTGTGAGTCGCTATCTGGCGGAAGTGTGGCGAGAGCGAGCCGATCTCCGGGAGACGTTTCCCGGAGTCCCCTTCGATCGGGTCCAACGCACCGAGTTCCTCGCGTGGGCCGACGCTTTTGCGCTCGCGGAAACCGGTGCCGACGCGGCACTGATCCCTCGTTCTGACGTCGCTGCGCTTCGGACCGAATGAGCCCGAAACAACACCGTCCTCGACCGCTCCGTACGACGCAACGGTCGTCGGGTACCTTCGGGCACAACTCGGGCTCGGGGCATCAGGACGCCGTCTGGTGCGACTGTGTGAAGCCGGTGGAAGCCGGGTGCAGTCGATCCCCTACGACCACACCGCCAGCCCATTGACGGTCGAGTGGCCCGATGCCCCGCTCGAGCAATTGCGGCCCACCGACATCACCATGCTCTGTGTGAACGCAGGCGAACTCCCACGGCTCGCGAAAGCACTCGGACCTTCGATGCTCGGGTCCACCCACCGGATCGGGTTGTGGTTTTGGGAGCTGGAATCATTGCCCGACTGGCCCGAACTCTCTGAGGGGTTCCGTCTCGTCGACGAGATCTGGGCCACCACCGAATACGTCGCCGGAGCATTCCGTCGACGAGTCGCCGAACTCGGGATGTCGGTTCCGGTGAACGTTCTTCCGATGGGACTCGATACGGCCGAGGGTTTCGATGAAACCGGCCGGGAGGCAATCGGGGTACCGCCCGGGTTCGTCGTCGGAAGCGTGTTCGACTATGCCAGCACGATCGAACGGAAGAACCCGGTCGGAGTCGTGCGGGCGTTCCAGCGCGCGTTTCCGATCCCGTTTGAGCTCGGTTCCGACACCGGCCCGTGGCTCGTTCTGAAGACGCACGGAAGTTCCGAGTTCGACGATGCACGGAGAGTTGTTCGCCAGGCGATCGGAGACCGCCCCGACATCGTGGTTCTCGACCGGAATTTCAGCGAGTCACAACAGCATGCGCTCTACCGAAGCCTTGACGCCTTCATATCGCTGCACCGGTCGGAGGGCTACGGGCTGGGGCCCATGGAAGCCATGGCCAACGCGGTCCCGACGATCGCCACTGCGTACAGCGGCAACCTCAGCTTCATGAGCGAGGAAAACTCCTGGTTGGTTCCCTGGAGCCCGGGTGCGGTGCCGGAAGGATGCGGCCACTACCCCGCCGGCGTGATGTGGGCCGAACCAGACACCGACGCCGCCGCTCGGTTCCTTCGAGAGATAGTGCTCCACCACAGCTCAGCGGAGGTCAGGGCTCGAGCGGAACGCGGCCGAGATGATGTGCGTGAACTCGTCAGCGGCACTCGGGCGGCCGAGTGGATACAGCGCCGATTTTCCGACATCCGTCGGACGCGGGTTGAATCCAGTGGTCTGTCGCTCAATTGAGTGTGGGGGATTGCGAGCCATGGTTCGGGGAGGGCAAGGACGCAGAAGACCCCACTGGCTTTACCCCAATAGGGTTGTCGAGGACGCCGCCATCGTCGAAGCTGGCCGCAAGCCACCATACGGAATGGGCGACAGATCACTAGTTCTTGAGCAGTTCCAGCCCGAGTGCGATCACGGTCGTGAGGTTGAAACCCACGTGAACGAAGATCGCCGGACCGAGCCGTTTCCGCTGAAGGGTCAGCCACGCGCAGCTCGCACCGACCGCAAACAGCAACGGGAATTGCAGCGGTTGAAGGTGGATAGCCGCAAACCAAAGCGCGCTTACGATCACACCGAGCCGCAACGGCGTGAACACCGAACCCACCGATTTGAACCGATTCGTGAACAGGCGCTCGAAGCCTTTCGCGACCAGACCGCGATAGAACATCTCCTCGACCAACGGTGCGCCGATTCCGACGAACGCCGCGAGAACGAAGAACCCCGGAGTGTTGTTGCGCGCATTGTTGATGAGGTCTTCGGCTGACTGGCCTGCGTCGTCGGCCTTACCGAACAACGAGTACACCGCGCCGCCGACAAACTGGAGGCCGACGCCGACGAGCATGTACAACGCGTCTTTCGGCACCACGCGAAATACCGTAAGTTCACGTATCGTCTCCGCTCGACGACGAGCGACGATGACGATGGTGGCAACGAGACCGAACCACAGCAACGGGAACTGAACGAGCACCGGCAGCAGACCGGTTTTCAGGTCTTTGGTCTTCGAATCGTAAAACGCCGCAACGACGACGAGTGATGCCAGAAGAAAGGACACGATCTGCCCGACGGCCGCCCCGGCCACACCGGTTGGTTTGCTGGAACCGTCGACGCCGGTCACCTCTGCCGTTGCGCCCGGGTCGGTTGGCCCGCGGTTCGCTGCCGTCATGGTCAGCCGGTGGAGCGTGACGTGTCGGTCGGTGCCGGCGCAGCGCCCACCGACCAGTTCTGCAAGTCGGCCGAGCCGACGGCGGAGAGTGGCTGACGGCGCAACGTCCAGCCACGCGGCGGGACCAGATTCTCCAGATGCGTCCGGCAAAGGTCGTACCAGGCGGGGTGGCGCTCCTCGACGAGTTGCCCGACGAAGACCGTGGCGTTGCCGTAGTCGTAGCTCATCGAAACCGAGGCCAGAACAGAGCAACCCGGCTTGGTGCAGCGACGCTCGGAGTTAGCGGCCGCTGCCAGGCGGGTGCTGGTCGGTGTGCGGTATTCGAATCGCTCGGCGAGGCGTTGCTCCATGCTCTCCACGGTACCCAGCCGGCATGCGTGATCCGGTGATGGTCAGCACTGCGCGCGAGAATCCGATCGATCAACCGAGATCGAGCGGGATGGCCATCGACGCCGACGTCGACCCGGTCGCTTTCGTCGGTCGCGGGACGACGACTTTCGGAACCGCCGGGAGCGTTGTCGTCGTGACCGACGGGACCGTCGTGGTCGTGACCAGAGATGTCGTCGTGACCAGAGTGGTAGTGGAAGCCAGAGATGTCGTGGTGGCCGAAGTCGTGGTGGAAGCCAGCGTTGTCGCGGTGGAAGCCAGCGTTGTCGCGGTGGAAGCGGGCGTTGTCGCGGTGGAAGCGGGCGTCGAGGGAGCGACCGATGCGGTGGTGAGCGACACTGCGGTCGTTGGAGCGGAAACTCCCGTCGACACGGTGTGGTCGCGGCCGCGTCGTCGATGCCGGTGTGGTCGATGCGGTGCAGTCGCCGGCCGCGTCGTCGATGCCGGTGTGGTCGATGCCGGTGCAGTCGCCGAGCGTGTGGTCGACGGAACAGACGCTTGCAGGTCGAAGGAGCGGGCGGCATCTACGATCTCGACGCCGAGGCTGAACGATCGTCCAACACCGGAAAGATGCAGTACGGCGTGTCTGGTTGACCCCAGCGCCGACGTGCTGTCAGCCGACCCCCCTTCATCGACGGTGCTGCTTACCGTGGTGTCGGCCGACGTGTCGGGCGGCGGCCCGGTGTCGGTTGCTCCGGCGTCTTCGTCGACGCCGGAATCGGCGTCGGGTGACAACAGGACGACGCTCTCATCCACGGTCGGAAGAACTGGCTGGTCGGGTCGACCCCCGGCGCTCGAAACCGACGATGCGGTCCGTTCCACGATGATCGGGGCACCCTCGGTCTCCACCAGCACCGACGATCCTTCGCCAACCGCGGCGTAGTCGCCGATCCGCACGCCCAGGCGGCCACCGGCCGAGAGCAGAACCCGCTGTAGCCCCGGAATGGCGGACGTCGTCCCGTTGGAAACGATCGACACGGTCACCGCAGCGTCAGTGTCGGTCGGGTTGAGAAACGCCAATCGGTCGTCGCGTTTCGTCGTCGCCAGGGCGTCGGCCACCAACCATCGACTCGCGATCCGACGGGCACCCATCGTGATGGCCAGACCCGACCGCAGGGAGCTCGTGGCGGTGAGGGTCCGACTCACGACCAACGTGGGTTCATCGGTGGCGACCACCACGCTGTAGCCGACGTCAATCGGCACCCGGCTTTCGTCGGCGGTCACGAGCTCGGTTTGGGAGAGCGCCGGAATGTCGAGATCGAACGGCTCTGATTCCGCGCCGTCGATAAGGAAGTCGACCTGCGCGGTGACGTCTTTGTCGGTCGGGTTGTAGAGCACGTAGCGCTCTTTGAGTCGATTGGTCGTGCGGCCGTTCGGGAAATACCACGAAGCACCGAGCGACGGCGAACCCACGACGAGGGCCATGCGGCCCGGATCGCCGTCACGGCGTTGCACCTGCTCCGACACCAGTCGGCCGACCCGGGCCTGCACCGAGGTCGAAACAATGGATCGTCTGCGTACATATGATCCCAGATCGATCGAGGCGACCGAGTTACGGGCCACGACAAATCCCTGGAGGGCGGCTGGCTGGGCGGGACCCTGGTCGGTCGCAAAACTGAGGTCGACGATCGCGTCTTCGCCAAACGGATTGAACAGTGAGAGTTCCGATGACGATCCGAGTTCCGTCTCGCCGTCAGCGAAGTACCAACTCGTCGCAGCCGATGACGAGCAGGGTGCGATCGAGCTCAACCCGTTCTGCACGATCCGGTGATCGACGGCGATACCGCCGCGATCGAGTTCAACCAGGGCGGCCACATGCTTGGCCACAACCGTCGCGCGGGCCGAACTGGTGCGCTGCGATTTCGCGGGTACGTCAACTTCAACCGCCTGTCGCTCCCCGCCGTCGCCGTAGAACGTGACCGTTCCCTTGGTTTCCACGTCGGTCGGGTTGGCAATGGTGATGACGAGGTCGTCTTTGGTGTCGGTCAATGAACCACCGGCACAGAACCACGTCGAAAGCGACGTGGTTGGATCGGTGGCGACGGGGCCAATCAGGCTGCTCGATGGTTTCGACAGCTCCCGAGTGCTCCGGTGGACGAAACGGTCCACCGCCGCCATGGCGCCTACCGATCCGACGATCACCGCAAGGGCGATAACGCGCACCGGCAAGCGGCGACGCCGTGATGCCGGTTCCGGCGCGGGCACCGGCGCGGGCGCCGGATTGGTGATTGTCGGTTCGGGTCGATCGGCGTGTTCAGCTGACGCTGCTTTCGGCGATGCGGACTCGTCACTTCCCTTTGTCATCACGTTCCTCGCGACGACGACTCCAGGTTTCCCAGAGTGCGTCGGCCATTGTTGTTTCGCTCAAGTCGTCGGGGCCGGCGTCGCCGGTGCCGGATCGCGCTGCCCGGGTCGACTCGGATGGATCGGGTGCTCCACGGGGTGTCGCCCGTCGCTCGGTGGAAGTGGGCTCGGAGTCGACCGCCTGACCGGCCGGATCCAAAGGCTTTCCGCCGCTGGAGTCGTTTGCTTTCGGAGCTCGGGTGCTGACCGGCCGTCGGACCGGTGTACTCCGTTGAACCTCCGTAACCGGGCGACGGAGGGTCGCGGTTCGGGCCCTCGGCCCTTGATCGAAGGCTGATTCCGAGTCGAGGTCGCCGTCGTCGAGACCATCAGCATCGAAGCCGAGTGATTCGCCAAAATCAGCCGTCGGGTTTCCGGAGTCTTCAATTCGTTCAACGGCCAACAGACGCGATTCCCGCGAGCGCCTACGACGACGACGCGTCCTCAACAAACTAAGTAGACATACAAACCAGAGGACACCTTCCACGGCCCGAACGGCCCGGCGGGCCGGTGGCGAGTCATAGGCGAGCGACACAACGTCGGCATTGCTGTTGGATCCGATCGCCGGGGCACCGTCGGTGGCCCGCACGCCGGTGGCCGCGAAAGCCATCGTGCCCGTGGCAAGACGGATCGGCGAGGGATCGAGGGTTGCACCGTCGGCATGCCATCGATCATCGGCCGAGACAGACACGGTCAACGTTGAAATGGGAGGGACGCGGCCACGAAGTTCCGTGCCCGGCACCACATCATTGCGGCGCGCTTCGGCATCGTTCAGGGCCTGCTTCGGATCGTTCAACGCCGCCGTGGCGTCGTCGCTCAGTTGGGCCTCACTTCGACTCGACAGCAGTACGGGCTGCGCTCCGGCAAGGTCGATCGAGACCCGGTCGCCGACGACTTCGGGTCGAGCCGGAACTGCGGCGTACGTCGGGACCCACTTCATGTTCTCGAGCAGCAACGCTCCGGGTGCGATCTCCAGCTGGCGCAGGTCGAGCTGGTCGAGCATCGCCGCACGGAAGTCCTGCGGGATCGCACTCAGCGGGCCACCTTCCCAGGGCCGTTCCAGAACGACGATGTAGCGGATGGCGTAGGGCGCGAGCGACGCACCGAGGCGGGCGGTCTTGCGGTCTCGTGCGTCGCGTAGGAACCCCATCACCTGGCTGAGCGCCGGAGTCGAGCGGGCGCCGTACATCCCAAGGGCCGACGGCAGTCCGTCGTCGGAGGTCGTGAACGCCAGGTCGGCGCCGATGCGCCACGAGGCCGCGGGAAGCACCTTGGGGCTCCCGAGCCACGCCACGCGGAAATCGCCGTCGGCGGCCTGGTCGTTCAGCCATCGGAGATCGGTGGCCATGGTGCGCTCCGGAAGATTCCACCGACCGGAACCCACGCTCGTCAGCACCGGAACGAGCACGAGGAACACTCCTGCGATCGCCGCACCGCCGAGCCACTGGCGCCAACCGAAACTGCGGCTCCGGGCATCTCGCGCCACACCGGCGAGGCCGAGCCCACCGGCCAGTGCGAGCCCGAGAGCCACCGGCACGAGCATCGTGTGCTCGTTGGGAACCAGTACCGGGAGCCACTGCCGACCCGTTGCCCAAAGGACGAGGATCGTGACGATCACCATCGTCCACGCCCGGACGGCATTGCGGAACCGGGCGTCGTCGGCGACGAACAGTGGAAGCGCAGCGAGCACGGCGAAGGCCCAGCTGCTCGGACTGCGTCCGATGGGTCCGGCGGCCATCCGAAAGAGATCGGCCAATCGAAGGGTGGAGTAGCCCGCCTGGTCCCCGCCGGTCAGGAGCGCAAGGTGCGACTTCGATCCGAGCAGCATGTCGACGAGCCAAGGCGCCAGCAGAAGGGCGACTCCGAGCAGTGCGGTCGAAAACCTCCTCGCCAACAACTTGGCGTGCGACGCGGTGCCGGCGAGCACCGAGCCCACCGACCAACCCAGGACCACCACCGCGACAAGCGGAAGAAGCGACGGCGCAAGGGCCACACTCATGGCGAGAGGTACGCCGAGGAACACGACGTCGCTCGCTATGGCACCGAAACGGGTATTCGATGCCGCCGTCCGGCGACGGAGCAATCGATGAAGGATCCACGGAAGAAGTCCGTACGCCACGAGCGCATCGAAGCGACCGGCGACCAACCCGTCGTAGAACACCGGTGTGAGGAGATAGATCGCCGTCGCCATGATCTTGGCGGACAATTCCCCGTTCGGCGGATCGTCAATTTCGTCGGTGTCGTCAGTTCCGGCGACCTGGGCGTCGAGCATGCCCGGAACCGCGGCCACACCGAGCGCCAGCGTCTCCACGGTGACGGGGGTCGGGCGGTGGGAGTTCTCGTCGGAACCGGAGCGGGTCAGATGATTCGACGAAAGGAGATTTGCGAGGCGCCACATACCGAGCGCCCCAAGCGGAAAGAGGCCGAGGGTCACCGCCGTTTGCGCAAGTGCCGGTTTCCCGAAGAACGCGAGCGTCATGCCGGCGAGGAGGAACGTCCCGGGCGGTGCCGGTGCGCTGATGCCGAGGCCGCTTGAACGCCATTCGGAGAATGAGGCGCCAAGGAGGCCTCGAACGCTGGGCCATGGAGCAAACTGCCCCACGCTCGGGATGCCGTTTCTGAGGAGCCAACGACTACCTACGACGGTCAGCACGCTGAACGCAAAGAATCCGGCAACGACGGTTCTTCCCAGTCGACTCCGACCGGCCACCACCCGCTCGGCCGCATTCCAGACAATCGCCCCTTCGGTTGTGACATCGGCGCGGATCGATGCTCGCGCTCGTGCCCCCAGGGGTTGGAACGACGCCAACATTTCCTTGTCACCGACCACGCGCACCGCCTGCACGGCTTTGCGCTGCTTTCGGATAGACCCGATACTGCGGAGAACGATCCGCCACGGGCCGAGTCGGATGCCGGGAACGCGTCGCCCCGGGGTCACCAGATGCAGGAGCGACTGCATGAAGAGCACGATCACCACGAAGGGCAGCCGGACGGCGCTCGCGGTGGTGATCATCGTCCGGATGCGGTTTGCCTCTCGGCTGAGGTAGATCTGGCGGGCGACAAACGCGTCGGATGCGCGTCCCTTTTGGGCACTCCCCGCATGACCGTTACCGGCTTGAGCACCGCCGGCGTGAACGCTGCCGTGTGCGGAACCGAGGTGCGCGACACGGGCCATCGGTTGCACGGAAATCGCGAAGCCCAGTTGCTTCATTCGCCACGAGAGGTCGACGTCTTCGCCGAGGTCGGGCCCGAAGAGGGGTTCATGGCCCGACAACTCCGACACCGATCCGAGGACCGTAGGCGCGTTGGTTCCGCGATCGAACCCGCCCGCCGCTCGGAGTTTCTCCGCGTTGACCAGCACTGCGGCGCCCGGTGCGTGGTTGATTTCGTGGACGCCATCGTGCTGTCCCTGGTCAAGCTCCAACGCTTCGACCACCGCCACGGGACTACCGATGCGGTCGAGGTTGGAACCGAGCGACAAAAGGCGGTCATGCGCGTTCCAGGCCACGATCTTCGGAGCGACCATCGCGGCTCCGCTGCGCCGGGCTTCGGCGGCGAGGAGACGCACGGCGTCGGGCGCCAGGGCGACGTCGTCGTGGCAGAACAGCAGAAACTCGGCCCCTTGGACCATTGACAGGCTCTCGTTGGCTGCGGCCGCGAAGCCGTGCGGCTTGTCGAAGCGCCGGACGAAGGCCGACGGCACGACGTGAGCAACCCGGGAGGTGACCGGCTCAGCGGACCCGTCGTCGAGAACCAGAATCGGCAACGAAGCCAGGTCCTGGGCCGCCAATGATGCCAGCGTGTCTTCGAACGAAGGCCCGGGGTTGCGGGTAACAACGACCGCAACGACCGTAATTGGGCTCGTCTCCATCGGGTCTTGAGGGTAGTCCGCCAACCGCCCCTCCGAACGACAGTGGCCACCGGATGTACTTGGCGGTGGGGTCGGCTCCCAGCGCTCGGTTCACCGCCGGACGCTCCTGTAGCCACTGTCACACCGAAAGTGCTTGCAATTGTTAGCAAATCACATCATTATGTTTGCATGTTTGAAAACCAGACCATCGACATGCAAGAAATCCGTTCCGTCCTCACTGATGCGGGCCACACCGCCGTCGGATTCGCCACCATGGCAGCCAAGAAGGCCAACGACGTTCGCCTCGACTTCTCTGATCGCTACGACGAGTCGCTCGTTGACTTCCGTCAGCAGGCCCTTGAAATCGTGAAGCGCGCCGAGTCCGTCCGCGTCGACGTCGAGGCCCGCGTGGAGCCCGTCGTCGCCAAGGTTGTCGACCGACTCCCGCAGCCCGCCCAGAAGCTCTTCCACGATGCCACCGAGGCTGCGAAAGACCTTCAGAGCAAGTCCTACGAGTTCGTCGTGAAGACCCTCACCCCCGAGGCCAAGGCTAAGGCCGCCGCCCCGACCAAGAAGACCGCTCCCAAGGCTGCTGCGGCCAAGTCGCCTGCTGCCAAGAAGACGGTGGCCCGCAAGGCTGCTCCGGCCGCCAAGAAGGCCGCCCCGAAGCGCACCGCCAAAGCCGCCAAAGCCGCCGAGTAACACCTAAGCCGAAAACGGCCCGGTCTGCCTTCTTCGACATGATTCGATTCGGGCGACCCCGGTGAATATCTGACCGCGGTCGCGCCCCCCTCCGGATCGGCCCCAAAGACATGAGGATCGACTTCGGTCGATCCTCATGCGCGTCTGCACCAGGCAAAGTTCCGGGGACAGTGCGCCCCGCCGACTACACCGACAGATGTTCCCCGACGCGTTCGCGCCACCACTGGAGAGTTTCGGCCAGTGCCTCGTCGATGCCGTGGCACGGGACCCAGGACGTGTCGCTGCGTATCCGAGTGACGTCAGCCACGAGTTCGGGGATCTCACTCGGGCGGGCCAACGCGGCGTCGGTGGTCATGCGCATCGGGTACTTCGCCGCTGCGAGAAGCTTCTCGACGACGCTTTGCACCAGCGTGCCGACGCCGGATCCAACGTTGTAGATCTGGCCCGGAACTCCCTCGACCGCCAGGGTGCGGTATGCGCTGACGATGTCGCGGACGTTGCTGAAGTCTCGGATAGCCGACAGATTTCCGACGGTGATCTCGTCGTTGCCGTCGCGCTCGGCCTCCGCGATCCGCTTGGCCACGGCACTCACCAAAAAGCCGGGAGACTGCCCGGGACCGATGTGATTGAACGGTCGGGTGACGATGACCGGCAAGCCTCGGGCGCGCCACGTTTGCAGTGCCACCACTTCAGCCGCGGCCTTCGACGCCCCGTAGGGGTTCAACGGGGCCGGGATGCGGTCCTCGGCGACGGGGCATTCGTCGGCCGACACGGATCCGTAGACCTCCCCGGAGGACACGACGATCACCCGGGGCTTGTGTTCGAGGGACGCGGCGGCTTCGACCACATGCAGCGTTCCGACGGCGTTGACCGAAAATGTCTCCGAGGAATCGCCCCACGAACGGTCCACGCTGGCCTGTCCGGCCAGGTGATAGATCACGTCAGGTCGGGAGTCGATGAACGATTGGCGGAGATTGTCCTTGTCGGCCAGGTCGATAAACGGCGCGACGATGTCGTCGCCGTTGCGACGCAGGAGTTCCTGCAGAAAGGTTCCGACGAATCCATCGCCACCGGTTACGTAAGTGCGCATGCGGAGTCCTTATCGGCGGATCGTGGTCGGCGCCGAAGCCTCAGTTTTCAGAAATGATCGGGAAGTACGTAGAGGTAACACCTGAACGAGGGTATCCGGCCTGCGACGGGAACGGTGATCAGACTGGTTTGACGGGAACAGGAAAGCGGTGGTCATAGGACTCGTTCGAGCGCCAGACGGTATGCGTCACGATGAAGTTCGGCCGAATGTTGCCAGGTAAAGAGCCCAGCGCGTCTGCAATCGAGCGCTCTTCGCGGGCGGGGCATCGGGGCCCGTGCCGGCTCGCAAAGCGAGCAACAGGCCTTCGCTGAGCGACTCCACCGAGCGCGGATCGACCAATACCGCATCCGATCCGGCGACATCGGCCATGACGGAATCTTGACTAGTCACGACGCTCGTTCCGCACGCGAGGGCCTCCAGCACCGGCATGCCGAAACCTTCCTCCAGCGACGGGTAGACGAACACCGCCGCGTTGCGCAGCAATGCAGCCACGTCGCCATCCGGCACGAAGCCCAGACGGTTGGTCGAGGCCGGCGCAAAATGCTGGACCGCTTCCCAGGCACCGGGCCAGCTCTTTCCTCCGACCACGAGGCTGAGGTCGGGCTCGGCCAGCCGGCCGAAAGCCTGCAACAGCGTGGCGAGATTCTTGTGCGGCGCGATCGCCCCCAGCCACAGCACATAGCGACCGGTGATTCCATGACGCTGCAACACAAGCGAATCCGCCTCATCGGTCTCGGGCATGGCCGGATGGAAACGGTCGGCGTTGATTCCGTGGGGAGCCACCACGACGGGGACGTCGACATCGACGAAGCGATGCAGTTCCCGAGCGGTGCGGTCGCTCACACACACGAGCGCATCTGCATGCCGGGCCGCGAAACGGATGGACGATTGGAAGAGCCGACGTTTGGAGGGCGAATGAAGATGCGGCAGGGAGAAGAACGTGAGGTCGTGGATGGTGACGACGTGCGCCAGTCGACGACGACCAGTACCGGTTCGACCGCCACCACTTCGACCAGCCCTCGATGCCGGTCGAGAGAGCCGGTTGGGCCACGAAAGTGTTTGCGCCCGAGGCATCGTGTAGTGCGGCGAATGCAACACCCCGACGTTGGCGGCCGAAGCGGTCCGCTCCAGCGAAACCTGCTCCCAGGCGAGCCGCGCCAGCCGTGAGGTCGGAGCGGCTCCGACCACCCGAGCGCCATCGCGCACGTCGAAAAGCTCCCGGGTTCCGCCGCTGCCCGCTGACGCCCGGAGGCGTTGATCAATCAGCACCGGGTCCACTCCGCATCCCGGAAGGTGCCGCACCAACTCAGTGACGTACCGAAGGACTCCTCCAGAACTCGCATGAATCGCTGTCACATCGATTGCAACGTCGAAGCGATCGGACCCCGGCGGCTCTGCTCCCCCAGCCATTGTCATACGGTCCGCCGCCCCGACTCCATGAGCGCCCGCCATGCGTCGGCGTGGGCATCAGCCGCGATTTTCCAGGTCTGGGCCGTTGCGAAGGAGCGGCCACGTTCGACGAGCGTTGCTCGCAGGTCGTCGTCGGTCGAAACACGAAGAAGACCGCGTCCGATGTCGTCGACGTCGAGGGGATTCACGAGGAACGCACGATCGGAATCCACGCTCGGTACCGCTGACGCGACAACCGGAACACCGGCTCGCATCGCTTCAACCGGCGGCAAACCGTAACCCTCGACCAGAGGAACGTAGGCGAATGTTCGAGCGGTGGCCAGCAGCTCGGCCAGACGATCATCGGTCACGGGTCCAAGGAGCTCGACCCCCTCCTGCCCGTCTCCGACGACCGGTTTCTCACCCGTCCGCCCGCTCCAGCCTTTCGGCCCGACAATGTAGAGGGGCCATGGTTCGGGTAGACGTTTTCGTATGCGCGCATAGGCTTCGATGAGTCGCGACAGGTTCTTACGCGGTTCCTGGGTGGACACGGCCAGGAGGAATTCGCCGTCGGACACCCGTGGCAACAACGGGAGGTGGTCACTTCCCTCGCCCACGATCGATAAGCGCGCTGACGAAACTCCCGACTTGATCAGCTCATTCGCGGTGGACGTTGACGGGACGAGCAGAGTGGCGTCGGAGGCGAGGGCCCGACCCAACGCGCGCTCATGGAAGGCCCGACCGCGTTCAGGGTAGAACTCGGGGTGGGTTCGCCACGCGACGTCGTGCAGGAACATTGAGGACCTGGCTCCTGATTTCTTCCGAAGCGATGGGAATGCAAGCGAGGTGGCGTGCACCACGTCGGCACCGCGCGGCGCCTTCACCAGTTCGTGTTCCCACAGGAACGCGAGCCCACGATGACCCCAGGGCGAGTTGATCACCCGGCCCCAGGCAGCTAGCGGGTCGGGACGCTCGGACGCCCGACTGGCCAGGAACGCGATCTCGAGGTCGGGATGATTGCCTTCGGCGAGCCCCTGCACCAGGCCGCGAATGTATGTACCGATACCACCCGGGACGGGCTGGCGCATCTGCTGCGCGACCACCGTTACGTTCATCGGTGCGCCCGTGACTTCGCCGAGGAACGGGCCGGTTTGTCCGCCGAGACCGCAATCGACCGGTAGACGGAAGCAAGCTCGTCTCCCGCCCGGCCCCACGTGTACGAAGCTGACCGCTGGAATCCTGCGGCGATTAGCGTCGCGCGGACATCGTCGTTCGTATGCACACGTAGCAACTGTTCAGCGAGGGCTTCATGGTCCCCGACGTCAACGAATTCGGCGGCACCCCCCAACACCTCGGGGAGCGAGCCGGCCCGGGAACTGACGACCGGCGTTCCGTGCTGCATCGCTTCCAGCGGCGGGAGACCGAAACCTTCATAGACACTGGGGTACGCGAGAGCCCGGGCGTTGCGCAGGAGCCACGGCTTCTCCTCTTCGGTCACGTAGCCGAGGCGAACGATCCGCGACGCGACCGGGCTTGGCAACCGGTCCACCAGCTCGGCCAGGTCGATCGCTCCCCATCCGTCGCCGCCCGCGATGACCAGGCGCAGCTCGGCGTCGTGCGAGGCGAGCTCCGCAAACGCCCGGACCAAGGTCTCGTAACCCTTGCGAGGTTCGACCGTGCCCAGAGCCAGGACAAACGGTTGACCGCCGGTCGCCGCCGCTAGACGTTCGGCCGACGGCGTCGACAACGGAGTCGCCGCGGCAGCGTCGATCGGGCGCAGCCCGGGTTTCACCACGTGGATGCGGTCGGGCCCGAGTCCTGACCATTCCGCGAGCTCGTCGCCGACAAATGCCGAATCGACGTGTGCGTGGGCACCGCGGTTGAATGCCCGCCGGAGCAGGGTCGGATACTGCAGGGTGTCCTCAGTGCACATCTCGGGAAATCGGACCACGGTCAGATCATGGACGCTGGCGAGGGCCGCCCCCGACCGCGTCGGAGGAACGACGTAGTTCATGCCATGTACGACATCCACGCGTCCTGACCACAGCTCGACCGGCGGGAAGTTCGAGCGCAGCCACATGGCCCGCAGCACTCGCGCCGGGAGCGGCGGAATTCGGGCGTGCAGTTCACCAGCGATGGCGGAGCGACCCCGCATGGTGGCGGCGTAGAACACCAGGTCGAGCTCGCGGTGGCGGCGAAGTTCCTCGACGAACCCGGCCACCAGGTTTCCAATACCGGTGCGGGTTCCGGCGAGCGGCGTCACGTCAAAGGCCACTCGCAACGGGTTACGGGCGTCCACGCGCGGCTCCTCGCGTCGGCGGCATCGTCATGCCTCGACATTACGGGAACGCCCGGTAGGGTCTGTGCGATGCGCGACAGCGAGCCCACCGAACCCATCGGGGTGGTCGTACTCACCTACGAGTCGGATGAAGATCTGTTGGACCGCTGCCTGCGTTCGGTCGTGGCCGCCTGGCAGAACGACGGGGCCACCGACGGTCCGGCTCCGATCGTCGACATCGTCGTCGTTGACAACCACTCCCCGACCCGCAGCCGCGAGACCGAGGAGTTGAGCCGGCGCCTGGCGGCCGAGACGGGTGCGCCGGTCCGGTTTATCGCTCTCGAGAAGAACTTCGGCTTCGCCGGAGGTATCAACCGGGGCATCGCGGCCCTGGTGCCCAGCGTGTCGCTGGCGTTCCTCCTGAATCCCGATGCCGAGGTGGAGCTCACGACGATCAGTCGGTGTGCTGAAGCGTTGCTCGCCGCACCCGTTTCGACGGTGTCCGCCGCGCCGAAGATGCTCCTCAGTTCCTCGACAGCAAACTCGGCCGCAACAGCCAACGACCCGGCCGCCGCAACCACCGACGTCACGCATCGAAGCCCCGAGGAGTTGCGCGTTATCGATGCGATCGCCAACGCCGTCAATGCCAAGGGCGAGGCTTTCAACATCGGCCTCGGTCAGCCCGACATCGGCCAGTACGACCGACCCGAAGCGTGCTTCGGTCCGTGCTTCGGGGCGGCACTTCTCCGGCGTTCCGCTTTGCAGCCCGATCGCGTCGGCCCGCTCGATGAGACCCTGTTCATGTACTACGAAGACGTCGAATGGAACTGGCGGGCGCAGATACTCGGGTTTGATTCGGTAACAGTGCCCAGCGCCCGGGTCACGCACGTCATGTCGGCGTCAACGCGGGACCGCCCGTACGACTTCAAGTTCCGCCTCACCGAGCGCAACCTGCTCATTGTGGTGATTCTCTGCGTTCCGGGCTTCGACGCGTTTCGCATTGCCGGACGACGCATGATCGGACTTCTTCTGGGTTCGGTAAAGCAGCACTACCCGATTCCCGGATTGCGGGCGGTGGGCGGGGTGGTCTGGCGGCTTCCGGGCTTACTGGCGCGCCGGAACGGTCTGGGTCGACGCCGAATCCGGTCACACGGCGACATTCTGGCGTTCGGCGCGGATGAACAAACGTTCTTCGACGCCGTTCGGTACACCCCGATCGATCGGGAAGCCGCTCGCACCTTCGCTGAGCAGCGTCTTCGGTGGCGCGAGGGCACCAGTACCTAAGTGACAGCGTCTTGGAGCGTTGACTTAACATAGGAAATAGTCCCGATTACCTATATTCGACGACTCTCCGTGTTTGAGGCGTAGGTCTTCTTGCCTATAGTCACCGAATGCAATTTTGGCGGAGAGCAGACCGGAGGGCGACCCGGATCGGCATTCCGTCCGCCGTGGTGGCCATCGCCGTCGTGTCGGCGCTTGGCGCCCTGCTCCCCGGAACGACCTCGATGGCCTCCTCCCGCCCCGCCCCGGCCACGGCCCGAACGTCGGCGACCAACCTGGCCGCGTCCTCAAAGGCGAACGCCCAAGCCGCCGCCGAGGCCCAGGCCATGGTCGTCCTGACGAACCGCCTCAGGTCATCCGTCGGAGCGGAGAATCTGTCGGTACGCGAGGATCTCACCCGGTTGGCCTGTGAATGGGCGGAAACGCTGGCGGAAGAAAACGCTCTGGAGCACAGCCCGTTCATCTTCGACAGGGAGCTGTTCTCCAGCCGGATGGGCCGCGACTGGGGATTGGCGGGAGAGAACGTCGGGACGGGCTCCGACGTGTACACGATTCACGGCGCGCTCGTCGGCAGCCCGCTCCACTATCGCAACCTGGTCAACCCGGAATTCATCTACGTCGGGATCTGCGTTCGTCATGGGGCCAACGGAACGGCGTTCGTGACCCAGGAATTCCTCGCCCCGAAGATCAAGCACCGAAGCTGAACCCGCACCGGGCAACTGGTCACACGCAACCCGGCCGTCAGCCCAACCCCATCAGCTCAACCCGGCCGTCAGCTCAACCCCATCAGCTCAACCCCATGAGCCCAAGCCCCAACTCAGTGCGTCTTCGAGCGCTCCTGCGGTCGCTTGGTGGCACTCTCGTGGTTCCAGGTCCCGAACAGACTCAGCACACCCTCGGTTTCGTACACCACAGCCGGGCTGACGTCGAAGCGGCATCCGTCCTGCCACCAGTCATAGGTGTGCGTGCACGGCTCGTTCTGGATGGCGAACGACAGGTCGTAGGTT
Source organism: uncultured Acidimicrobiales bacterium (assembly GCA_963763135.1). GTDB lineage: Bacteria > Actinomycetota > Acidimicrobiia > Acidimicrobiales > JANYDT01 > JANMZO01. The sequence continues at coordinate 454,101 of CAVXNJ010000001.1, forward strand.
CCAACGAGTAGCGGGAGACATTTGATCCGGTAGTCGAAGTGACCCTCGCCTTCGATTACGTCGACGATCTGCTTGGACTCCCGGTTGTTCTCGCCGCTCACGTGCACACCGTCGAGCCGACGGAGACCGAAGCCGACACAGGTCCGACGGATGGGTTCACCGTTGACCCGGTACCGCAGCCGGAACGTACAGTCGTCGCCGGTGCGGATACTCTCCACCGCTCGACCGGAAGGGTCAAGGACCTCGACGGAGAGGATCTCCACTTCACCGCTCCCCCAGCGGGTGGCAATGCCGTCGTGTCCGGGGAGACGCGACACGTGAACGGTTCCGATGTACGCATCGGCCACCTCCCGCGTGTCGCCGACCGCCTTCAATTTTCCGTTCTGCATCCAACCGAGCCGATCGCACATGGCGCGCAATTGGCCGATGCCGTGGGAGACCACCACGATCGTCTTGCCGTTGTCTTGCAGTTCAACGAACTTCTCGGCACACCGACGTTGGAACTCCTCATCGCCTACCGCAAGGACCTCGTCGACCAGCAGCACGTCGGGGTCAACGTTGATCGCAACGCTAAACCCTAAGCGCACATACATACCCGACGAGTAGTTCTTCACGGGCGTGTCGATGAACCGTTCGAGGCCGGCGAACTCCACGATCGCGTCGAACCGGGAATCGATCTGTCGACGGCTGAGCCCCAGTATGGACCCGTTGAGGTAGACGTTCTCGCGACCGGAAAGCTCGTGGTGGAAACCTGCGCCGAGTTCGAGAAGCGCGCTTACTTTTCCGTGCACCTTCACGGTCCCGGCGTCGGGGGTCAGAATCCGGGCGAGACACTTGAGGAGGGTTGACTTCCCGCTGCCGTTCTGGCCGATGAGGCCGAACGTTTCACCCTGGTAGATCTGGAAGTCGACGTCGTTGACGGCCAGGAACTCCTCGTATTTCGCTCGACGTCCGCGAAGCACCGACGCTTTCAGGCTGTCGTTGCGCTCGTGGTAGATCCGGAACTTCTTCGAAACGTGATTGACCTCCACCGCAACCTGTTGGGCACCGGTTCGGGATCTCGCGGCACTGGAGGTGATCGACCGGTCATCGGCCGCCACGACACGCGGGACATTGCTGGTTCCCTGCGTCGGAGGCGTTCCAGGCTTCGTCAGCATTTTCGACTTCTTTGCGGCCATCAGTCGGCCAACCTTCCTGCTCGCATCATTGTCCAGAGTACGTCGGGATCCACAGTGCAGTGTTCTTTCATCACGCGTCGCTTCGCCAGGAACTTCCGCATTCGCCACAGACCGACGAGGCGGCCCTTCAGAAGATTGGTCAGAAGATCGTTCTGACCGGTTCGCCGAAGGTGCGCCATCGTATGGAAGTCGGCGCGGATCCCGGAAAGAAGCGCCCGCTTGATGATCGCGGTCGGAAAGTTGGCCAGAACCATGCCGGGTTGGTTTCTGTATGTCATGTAGATCGAGAACCCGCTCGCCCGCTTCTGTGAGCTTGCTGACCCCATATGGTAAGCGTACGTACCACTTATGAACCAGCTTTCCCAGCCCATCACAAACGCGCGGGCGGCGAGGTCGACATCCTCCAGGTACATGCCCATCTGCTCATCGAAGACGTTGTCGAACGGCTGAACTTCAAGGAACGATCGTGTGTACACGGCGGCGGCGGCGTTGACCCCGAACACCCGCTCCGTCGGATAGCTACGCACATGCAAGACGCGATTTCCCGCCTGCGTGGCCTGAAGCGTGCGGGCCACAAAAATGTGGTGACTGTCGATCACTGCGTTGTTCCAGTAGTCAAGTGTCAGACTCTGAAACGATGCGGCGTTCGGGCGGAGTTGGGCTGCACACACGACGGTCTCTACCCAGTTCGCGGCCAGACGTGCGTCGGAGTTGACGAGCGCCACGTAGCCGACCTCAGGGTCCTCGAACGCCCGGCGGATTCCGACGTTGTTCGCGTGAGCGAACCCGGAGTTCCAATCGAGTGGAAGCACCGTGACCTCAGGATGCTCGTTTGCCAAATATTTCACCGAGTCGTCTTTGGAATCGTTGTCGACGACGATGATCGAATGATCAGCGTAGGTCTGCGCCTTCAGGCTCTCGATGCACTCCGGAAGCAGGTCGACGTTGTTCCAGCAGACGACGACGCTGACCACCTTGCGTCGATGGTTTGCAGTACCGGCGTGGGGCGACGCAGCGGGTCCGGTGCTCACCACGCGGCACCGTGACTCGGGCTGAACGTGGCATCGAAACCGCGGGTGGGGATGATCGCGCCACCCAGGCGCTCCATCTGTGGGTTTCCGAAGCGCGTCGCCGGATCGGTGGATCCCGTCACGGTGAACGTGGTGTGGCTCCAGACGAGATTGACCGTGCCCTTGGCGATAGCCGCGTCGCGAATGGATTCCGGCGACAGCGGATGTCCAAGCGTGGGGTTCGTCTGAGAGCGAAGGAGCGGCCCAAGATCGTCGGTGCGGCACATCATCGCCCGCCCGCTGAGCGCGTCGACATCGCGGACCCACTCAAAGCTGCCGAAAACCGAGTCGGACGACTTGGTGCCGAGCACGAGCGGAACGAGTCGTTCGCCGATGTCAACGAGACCCGAGTCGACGATCTGGCGACTCGGAGAAACCACGCGTGGGCTCACGGCAAACACGTGGGTCTGCAGCAACGCGCCGAGAAGATCGTCGCACCAGTCGCCTGCTTCAGGTGTCGCGTTGCCCGCCAGGATCATCACGGCCGTCTCGGTGCTCGACAGCGACCGCCACTCGAAACAGTCGATGAGATCACCGATCGAGCGGACCTGCTCGACGGGAACCATGCAGGAACCGAGATCGGCATCGGTGACTATCCGACTGATGCGCGCAACGTTGTTGGTGCGCCGGAGAATGCGATCGAGTCGGGCACGAGCGGCCGAGGCGTCGGCGATTCCGAGGAGCACCAGGGCCACCCGGTCGTCGACGGGTGGCTGGTGGCGCACACGATAAAAGCCCGGTCGGTTGGCGATCGCTTCGACCGAAGCTTCACGGGCGGTGTCGCGGAAATGGTCGGTGAGCGCCCTGACGCCGGCGTCGAGTGCCTCGGCTTTGACCGAGAAATTGGCGGCCGTTGAAGTTTCCGCCAAGCGCCAGTGGTAGAGGACCTTCGGGACGTGCGCTATGCGTGGATCGCCCGGCACTGGTATGCCGAGGTACGCCACGACACGCAGAAGCAGATCGAAATCCTGTGCACCGTCGCACGCCGATCGCAGGAGTCCGACATCGGCGAGCACATCGCTGCGGATCGCGGTGAGGTGCGTGATGTAGTTGACGTTGTGCAGCAGATCGGGTGACCAGTCAGCCTTGAAGTGCGGGGTCAGGCGACGGTCTCCGTCGTCGGAGAGCTTGTCTTCGTCGCTGTAGATCAGCACGGCGTCGGGCCGCGAGCGCAATGCGAGAGCAAACTCGTTGAGCGTGTGCGGAGAGAGCGTGTCGTCGTGGTCCGCGAACACGACGAACGTGCCTTTGCTCGCGTCGATCGCGGTGATTGCGTGATTCGTGTTCCCGGAGATGCCTTCGTTGCTCGCAACCCGCACCGATCGAATCCTCGGGTCACTGGCCACATATCGAGCGACCATCGACTGCTTGTCGGTTTGTTGAGTTGCATCGGCGATCACGAGCTCGAAGTGGGCATACGTCTGGTTGGTGATGCTCGTGATCAACGCAAAGAGGTACCTCTCCAACGTTCCGTCGTACACGCTGACCACAATGCTGAAGAGCGGGAGTCCAGGCTCGCGATGCCCGACGGTTGGGGCGATCGAGGGGCCGAACATGTACGGCTCCACGTTCTCGATCCAGTACTGGTAGTGAGGGTGCCCCGGAGGAAGAGGACTTGGAAGCGGAATGCCAACCGCACGAGCAATCTTTCCCGCGGCAGCGCGGCGGGCGCTCCCTTTGGGCAGCATGGCCCCGACGACGTTGGAAAGAATCACGAAGGAATTGTTATCGCAAACGCGAGCAGGGGACGGTCAATCGGAATATCCCGGCGGGAGCGATTGGAATATCGACCCGGATGAGGCCCGCATCGCTTCGACAACTGGTTCGGGCCCTGGCCAACGCGACAGACCACGGATCGGAGGGCTGCTCGGGGTTACGCAGGGTGAAGCCGGTGGCCACCAGCACGATCGCGACAAACGCCGCGAAGACCGCTGAAGGCACGAGCGAGCGGGTTTCGGGGTTTGCCCCGCCGGTATTGCCGGTGGATTCAGGCGCCCGGTGGACGGGCCGGTCGAATGCCCGGTCGATTGCGATCGCGACGGCGCTGAGAACGAGAAACGTCGGAATGATGAAATAGCGGTCGGCGTCGAAGGTGAACAGTTTCGGCTGAAGGGCAAAAGGCTCGGTCCCCCGAGTCTTGAGCGAAGCGGCCCCGATGCCCACCGCGTAGGCGACGGCGATGAATGCCAACGTGCGGTTCGAGATCGATGCTCGGCGCAGCCCGGCCACCAGGCCGATGACGACGACCGCCACCGCGCAAACCGCGAATGCCATTCCCCAGTGTTTCCAAGCGTCATCAACGAACCGCTCGCCGACAAGGGCTGATCCGAACACCCGGACCATCAGCAGCCGACCAATGTCGAGGGGCGTTGAGCGAAATGCCTTCGGACCGGCTACGGCGGTCGCGAGTCCAACGATCTGGAGTACTGCAGCGACCGCAATTACGAGGCCGACGAGTCGATCGGCACGCTTCAACGCAACGCGATCCTCATCGGTTGCGGCGAGCGACGATCGATCAAGGAACCGTCTCACGACCGGCTGATCGCGTCCCCCGAGCACCACTGCGGCGAGCGGAACAAACACGAGCCCCAGACCACTAGCGGTCGTGGCCATTGCGGCGATCAAACACCGCAGGACCGTCGAGAACCGGTCACTACGCACACTTACGATCACCCAGAACATGGCGACGAGCAGCGGCCACCCGACGTTTGCTATCGCCGGCCACTCGCCGCGCGATCTTGGGGCCGACGGCGACAAGCAGGGCCAGCGCCGCTCGTGCGGGCCAGGCTCGCAGAATTCCTCCGCTCAACCGGAAGACGGCCAGCGCGGCAAATGTGGCCACGGCCATCGCCGACAGCGCAAACCACCGACCCCACTGAGCCGCCGGCACCACGCTGACGATAGGGGCGGCTAGCAAACGCTCCGGCGCAACCAGGTATCCCGCATACCCGCGACCGACCTGTTGCCAAATGTGGCTTTCAAACGCTTGGCGCCCGAATACCGCACCGTCTTCGGCCCACACCCGATCGGTGACCGATGTGTTCCGGAGAAACTGCGCCGCGATGAGACCGCACGCTGCGAGCACAGTAAGGCCGACACGAACTGCCCGTGAGCGGATCGCCGGTGTGTGCGGCTTCTCGGCCTCGCCAGCGTTTTCGACGCTTACTGGGCTGGGGTTGGGCCGGTTCACCAGCCGGACACGTTAGCCCTTGAAACGAAGCGACCGGGTCAGCCGAGCAATTACTCAAGCGACCCGGTCGGCTTCGTCACCGGCGTCAGCGCACCGGTGGTAGTTCAAGGTTGGGCGTTGGATCAGCCGCGCACACCGTCGGTGGCAACGTCTTTGAAGAACGCGCGGGCCTCAGGGCCGAGCTCCTCGTAGCTGGTGCCCTTCTTCGTCTTGGTGGGCGTCACCTGGAAGTCGAGCTGCGAGATCGGATCAATGTTGCGGGCGATCTGGGCCAGGAACAGGTAGTCCTCGGTTTTGAGGTTGGAAACCGAGTTCGCCCGGAGGACCTTGATCCAGGTCTGGAGGTCGGCGATCGTGGTGGTCTCGGTGCGCATCTTCAGCAGCGTGTACAGCAGCACGCGGTACTGGTTGAAGGCCCGGGAGAAGTCGCCCTTGGGCAGGGTCTTGCGGGCCCGTGAATACGCCAGGGCGGCGTCGCCGTTAAAGAGGAACCAACCCTTTTGGAACTGGGCGCCCGAACTCTTGTCGTTGATCGCCGGGTCGACGAGCACGCTGATGCCGGCCAACTGGTTGACCATGTTCTCAAAGCCGGCGAAACCGGTGAGGACGTAGCTGTTCACGTTGATTCCCGTGGTGAGGCGGATCGTGTTCAGAAGAATGTCGGGGCTTCCGTTGGAGAGCGCCGCGTTGATCTTGTCGGGCTTCGACTTTCCGGGGATCGACACCAACGTGTCGCGGGGGATCGAGAACAGCGTGCCGCGGTTCTTCGCCTTGTTGTACGTGAAGACCATCACGGTGTCGGCCCGGGTGCGATCCATCTTCTCGTTTGGACGAGCGTCGGTTCCGATGAAGGCGATAGCGAGATACGGGGCGCCTTTGGTGATGGTGTCGTAGGCGGCCGACGGCGACTCCGCCGAGGGCATCGACGCATCCTCGGACGCAGGGGTCGCCTGGAACTCGGTGGCCGGGTTGATCGGCTTCCCGTTCGGCGCCCGCATTCCCTTGGTGGAAGTCTTCGAAGACGTGCTTGCGGTCTTGGTGGCCGCCTTCGTCGTCGTCTTCGTCTTCGTGGTCGTTTTTGTCGCGGTCTTTTTTGTCGCGGTCTTTGCTTTGGTGGCGGCCGAACTGATCGGGGAGTTCGTGGCAACCAGCGTGCCGAGGAGAGCGCTTAGAGCGACTCCTGCCGCAACCTTGCGAAACTCGCGGTTCGTGAACGTTGTTTTCATGAGGACCTCCGTGGGCGTATCAGACGCGGTGACCGGGGAAGTTCGCGCGCACCGGAATTGGTTATGGCCGACCACCCTAGTGCGCATGCGTGCGCTGTTGGTTCATCGTGTGCGCAACGCCACATGAACGCTGGTCACCTGGGAATTCGATCGGTGAGCGCTGTGAGCACTGTTGAGCGCTGTGAGCGGGGCTCACTGTAGGAGGCGCTCGCTGTGAGTTACAGCTCTTCCACCATCCGACCCTCGACCTTGCGGAAGAAGGCCCAACCGAGACCCAGGACCACGACGCTGACCACGACGAGGTAGGTCATCGACACGAGGCCGGGCATACGACCGTCGTAGAGGACGTTGCGATACGCGGTGACGACGTGAACCATCGGGTTGAACAGGTAGATCTGGCGAACGGGGATCTTGAAGCCGGCGATGGTTTCTGACTTCTTGATGTAGCGGTCCATGACGTACACGACGGGCGTCAGATAGAACCAGACCTGCAGCACGATGCTTATCAGGTGCTGCATGTCACGGAAATAGACGTTAAGCGCGCCTAGGAACAGCGAATAGCCCATCACCAGAAGGGTCTGCACGAAGACCAGCACCAGAACGATCGGAATCCACTGAAACACGATCTGTCCGAACGCCAGGAACACGAGCATCAACACCCCGAGTTCGATGAGGAACGACACGACCATCGACAGCACCGTGGCCACTACGACGTACTCCCGGGGGAAGTACACCTTCTTGAGAAGGTTTGAGTTGTTGACGACTGCGCCCGTTGACGATCCGAGGCTGTTGGTCAGGTAATTCCATGGCAGCAGAGCGCATGACAGGTAAAGCGCGAAGTTGTCGAAACGGCTCGGGTTGCCCGGGCTGGCCTTCATCTTGAAGAGCACGCCGAAGACGATCGCGTAGATCGCGACACTGCTCAGTGGATTGAGCATCGACCAGAACCAACCGAGGGCGGACCGCTTGTACTTGGACCGGAGTTCCCGAAGCGTGAGATTCCACAGGAGTTCCCGACCCGCCACAATCTCGGCGAAGCCCGTCATCCGCGCACCAGCCGTTTGAGTTTGCGGAGCGCCCGCTTGAACTGCCCGATCATCGTCGTTGGCGGCGGGGTAGCCGTTAGCACGGCGAATTTGGTTTGGACATCATTGAGCACTGCAGCGGTTTCATTTCGTGTGTGGACGGCGGTATCGCGTTCGATGCGGATCGCGGCGAGCGACTCTTCGAGTTCCCGTTCGCGTCGGGACAGGCGTGTGCGGTCGGTCGTTGCGCTGCCCACCACCGGTGTGCCCGGAGCGAACGGTCCCCACTGACCGGTGCGGTTCGCGCCTTCGACCACCACACCTCGACGGGCCCGCGCCGCCCGCCACGGGCCGGGTTCACGGAGCATCGTCGCTAGCGGCGTGACCACCTTCGACCAACGGAACTGTTCAGCAAGCGCAAGGGAATTGGCTTTCGCTTCGACCCGGAAGGCATCGTCGGTCAGCAGCTGTTCCATCGCGGCGGCGAGCGCGGGAACCGAGTTCGGTTCGACGACCAGGCCGGCGCGCCTTTCGGTCACGAGTTCGCTCAACACGTCGCCCGACGTGGAGAGAGTCGGCAGCCCCGACCAGAAGTGGTCGAGCATTCGGGTGCGAAACGCGAGGCGGGCCTCGGCCAGATCCTTGGCCGCCACCACACCGATGTCAGCCTCGAGCAGGAACGCGCCCCGTTCGTCGTAGGGGACCCACGGGCCGAGCACCACGAGCCCACGCTCGATGAGGCCGAGCTCGTTGCAGCGGTCGATGAGCCGACGGGTCGAGGCCATCTGGGGCACCCCCCGACCTTCGAGCTCGAGACCCATGAAGAAGAGCCGGGCTTCGGGAACCTTCTTCTGGACCTGAACGAACGCCTCGACGGTGCCGAGCGGATCGAACCAGTCCCACGTGCCACCGCCCCACAGCACCACCTTGCTCTCGGCGGTGATCGACGGGTACCGCCCACCTTTCAGCACCGGTGCGGCCAAAGGGCGCGGAGCGACGTCCGGAACACCGAAGGGGACCACATCAATAAGCGCGCGTAACGTTGGGTGCTGTTCGTGCGCAGCCTTGTCGAGGCGACCCCGACTCGCGAGAAGCCCGCTCCAGAAGTCGCGTTGACGCTCCGACGCGGCAGAGGAAGAAGTCACCGACGTCAGCAAGCTCGTTGAGCGTGGCGATCTCGTGATCCTTCTGCTCATCGGCCGCCGAGCGTTCCATCGAATCGTACTGTTCAAGGCTTCCGAAGACCCAGGGGTCGTAGAGGTCGACGACGACGAGCGCTCGCGTACTGGCGAGAAAGTCGTACCGCTTGAGGTCGAACCCGAACACGAGGACAGCGTCGGCGGTGTCGACGAGTGCCTGCAGTTCATCGGCGGTCGAGAACTCGCGCACATCGACCGCGGGGTGGGTCCGTCCAACCGGCGTGGGCGAGGCCAGGGTGACCCGCACATGTTGGCCGAGGGCACACGCCAGCTCCCAGGAGCGGATTGCGGTGCCCGCCATCCGCTCCCCGATCACGTCGGAGCTCGAAAGCACGACGAAATGCGAGACGGGGTTGTTCGCGAACAACTCGCCGATGTTGAACAGCCGAGCGACATCACCCATGGATTCGACATAGGGCGCAGAGTCGTTGCCGAGCGGTACAAAGGGATCACCGAACGTCGCGAACACTGTTGCGTCGGGCACCTGGCGCATTTCCTGGATCGAGCGTCGGAGCAGCATCAGCTCAGGGAGATCTTCCACGACGTCGTTGATCGCGTGCATCCGCGAATTTCCGAGCCGATGAACGGTTTCCATCTCGTCGGCTCCGAAGCCCACGTTGAATTCCGATCGGGCCGAGCGGGCGTCGTGTGACGCACGAACGGCGGCCAGCAGAAGCGCTGACGACAGAAGCTTGGGAAGGTTGGCGTCGTCGGCGTTCTTGATGATCGTTCGTAGTGCGTTGCGTTCGAACAGCACCATCTTCTCGTGGACCTGAAATCGGGAGGAGGTTCCGTGATGACGGTGGAAGCTACGGGCGTTGGCGGCCAGGCGGGTGCGGTATCCGCACACCTGCAGCCGCCACCCGAAGTCGACGTCTTCGAAGTACGCGAAAAAGGCCGGGTCGAATCCGCCGATCCGCAGGAACACTTCGCGCTGGATCAGCATCGACCCGCCGCACGCGAACGGCAGGATGGCTCCGTCGACGATGCGAGCGTCGGCGATCGGAACGTCGTGGCTCGGCTGGCGGCCGAAGCCGTAGAAGTTGATTCCGGCGTCACCGAAATCGAGATGCGTACCCTCCCAATTCAAGATGGTGCCGGCAACACACACCACTCCGGTACTCGGGTCGTAGTGGGAGACCAGACCCCGAAGCCAGTTGCGGTCGACCCGCATATCGTTGTTAAGCAACACGACCACCTCACCGGTGGCATGCTCGGCAGCCAGATTCACGGCCGGAGAGAACCCGAGGTTGCTGTCTTGCGGGAGCACTTTGACCCACGGGTACGTGGCGGCCAACAGTTCCCGACTACCGTCGTGGGAGTCGTTGTCGACACAGAGCACTTCGAGAAAATCCGTCGGCCAGTCGAGGTCGGCGATCGAGTCGAGGCAGGGGCCCAGATGATCCCGACCGTTGAAGTTCACCAACAACAACGAAACCACGGGCATCGGAACCATTGGCTTCAAAGAAGTTGTCGGAGGCACACCGCTTGTCACGGCATCAGAGGCTATCGGCCTATTAAGCGCTTCCCGGGAATAGGTCGATAAACCGAAGTCGAGTCTTCGCCACGACGCGACGGACGTACGACCCCAATTGCCCGCAGAGTTTGCACAAGGAAGTCCATCTCAATGCCCTCGAAGCCCTCCGTGCCCTCGTTGTCCTCATTGCCCACAATGCCCTCAGGACCGGCCACGTCGCTGCACGGAACACGTCGTTCAAACCGCAAGGCAGCGTCGGCTCTCGGCTGCGCGCTGGCCCTGGCTGGACTGGTGGCGGTGCCCGCCACCGTTCAGCAATCGGCCAAGGCCCAAAGCACGGGCGGTTCCGACTACGCGGTTGAGGCATGGGGGGACCCGTGGGACTACAACAACCCCGAAGACCAGATTCTGGTCGAGGGGCAGACCACGGTCGGGCTCCAGAACGCCCGGGTGGCGAACGGCAAACTCGGTTTCGATGTGTCCGGCGGCTCGTACTTCCACATGATCTGGGGCGGCTACCCCGACACCGCTCCGACGAATCGCGACGGCGCCCTCAAACCCATCGACACCGACCGGTTCAACCGGATCGTGATGAAGGTGACGGCATCGGCGTACACCCCGGCCGGGCTCCGCTGGTACTCCTGTACGCAGCAGAACGGCGGTTGCGAGGGCGGCATGCCGGTAACGCTCGAAGCGGGAACGCACGTATACGACCTCCCGATCAGCAACTCAGCGGGATCGGCCGCCTGGCAGGGCGGTCGTCCGATCTCGCTTCGGATGATCTTCTCGCCGTACGGGCCGACCCACATCGACGTCGAATGGGTTCGCCTGACCGGCTCCGGCGACGGGCCGGTCGATGAATGGAACGGTCCGGTTCTTCGCATCGAGGATCCCGATGTCACCGGCGGCAACGATTACGCAACCGTCGCCCGCAACGGCGATGCGTGGGACATGGCGTCTGCTGACGACCTGCTCCGCACCGACAATGTGGCCGGCCAGTTCCAAAACGGTGTGTTTGAGGGAACGAACGTAGGACCGGTTATCAATGATCCCGGTGTGACTTTCAAAGTTCCTGTTGCGTTCAACGCCGATGACTTCCACCGGGCGACGGTTCATTTCACCTACGACGGTGAAATGAATCTCGAAGACAAGGTTGGCGGCGGTCAGAATGCCCGCATCATGTGGCGGATCGCCGGCACACCGCTCACGAAGAACGGCTCGCACAACCAGGTGTCGCGAGACTTCGTCACCTTCCCCGGCCAGACCTCGTTCACCGTGGATCTGAAGACCAACCCCTCAAGTGACGCGGTCGACCCCCGGTCGGCACCCCGCATCGGTTGGGCGGGCAACATGATCGAGATGTTCCGCTTCGACCCGAACGAGGACCGCGGCGCGTGGCGTTGGCGGATCGACAACGTGAAGCTGGCCGACGACGATGCCGGCGAAACGAACTTCGCGATCAGGTTGCGCGACGCGAACCCCGCCCCGGGAACCCAGGTGAAGCTGTTCGCCGATACCGACAACGTCGGTTACAACGGGCAGCAGATCGCGGACAACGTCGACATCTCGGGCGGCAACGCGACGGTCAACTGGACCCCGCCGGCCGGTACAAAAGGCCTGTTCTGGATCTACGCCGTCACGACCCGCGGTGGGTTCTCCACCCGCACGTACTCGACAGGCCCGGTCCGCATGGGATCGCCCGTCGGTAAGTACACGTTCGGTCCGGCCACCGGGGGCCCGCAGGGTCAGATCAACTTCGGGGCAAAGCCCGAAGTGGTAGGGGCTCCGACCGGCAACCCGCCGGCGGCACTGGCCCTGACCGCGACGACCAAGAAGCCGGGCAAGAAGGCACCCGCAGTCAAAGCTCCGACCAAGAAGGTCGCAGCGACGAAGTAGCAGCTGTCCCCTGAGGCCGATTGTGTCCACGTTGTGTCCACGTTTGTGGCCCGACACGGGTCGAAACGTGGAACACGAGCGCCACATCGCCGGTTTGTGTGCGGGAGACACCAGTAACCTGGGTGCGTGTCCCCGTTGGCTTCCGTTCGTGCCGTAATCGTCACCTCCACCCGACGGTTCGCCGGATCACGCCGAACGGCCGGAACGTTCGTCAAGCATCACGAGGGCATTCCGGTTGTGGTCGCCGTCGTCAACGACCGCTATCAGCACTGCGCCCGCGTCGTTGACGACCCGGCGCAGGACACTGGAGGACTCGAATGCGTCGATGTCCGTGCGTTGGTGGATGCCCAGTTGGGGGCCGGCGAATACGAACGACTCGTCGCCCTGTATCCGGCCGACGAACTGGTGGAGCTGCTTCGACCGGTGGTTGTGCGGAAGGTTCTCGCCCGGGATGCCTCGCCCGCCGAGGTGGGCGCAACCGTCGTGGTGTCGATACCAGACGATGCCGAGATTGTCGCCCCGCTGTCGGACTTCATCGCTCTGGCGGGAGCGGGTCTCGCCGTCTCCGTCGTGCGACGAACCGCACTCCCCCGCGACGGTCGGATTCCCGACGAGGTGGACCTGGCCGAACACGGATTCGTGGATCAGCAGTTCTTCGCGGTCGGACCCGGCGGCGAAGACGTTCTCGATTGGTGGGTTGAGCGGTCGCAGCGTCATCCGTTCGTTGAGCCGGCGCGGCTCCTCACCCATCGGGTGCCGTGGCTGGATCAGGCGAAGCGCATGTTTCCCGACATGGTCGTGGAAGTGCCGGGGTTGACGAGGTCCTACCTGAACGCCGACGAGTCAAGCGCGGGGTCGGCTCCGGTTCTGCGCTTTACCGACTTCGATCCGACGCGCCCGTGGATCGCATCGCCCCTCGCCGGCTCATGGCCGCGAGTAACAGTAAGTGCACATATGGACCTCCGGCTAGCGTCCAAGGCCCGAGCTCGGGCTCTGTCTGACGCGGGGCACGATTCGGTTGGAACCGACGGGTCGCCGTTCGACCATATTGCGTTGGGCTATCCATACGACACTGTTATGCGCGCATTGTATTCTGAGGCGTTGCATGCGGCCGAGCGCAATCGAACACCGTTGCCCCCGAACCCGTTCGCCGAGCCGGGGTCATTCGTGGCCTGGCTTCGTGAAGACGTTGGCGACGGTTTGAGCAGGTATCTGCGGCACGCCCGCGACCTGACCCCCGACCTTTCGGCTTCGTTTGGGGGCGACGATGGGGCACTCATGAAATGGGCGCGAACCTCCGGGCCGAAGCGTGGGTTCAGCCCGAGCCTTACGGGGGTGTTGCCGTCACCAAGAGGTTCCGGGGGCAACCCGCCGGACGCGGCCACCGGAGGGCCGCCGGTACCCATGACGCCCGGTATCAACCTGGTCGGCCTGTTCAAAGCGGAGATGGGAGTCGGCGAAGCCGCTCGTCTGACCCACCGGGCGGTGCAACGCTCAGCGGTGCCTTGCAGCCTGGTGCTCGATGACGGCACCGCTCACCGACAGAACGACCCGTTCGACCTCGGAACGGCCACCGGTTTCCGTCACGACGTGAACGTGGTCGTGGCCAACGCCGATGCCCTCCCATCGGTTGTGGGCCGCCTCGATCGTGCCGCCGGAGCAGTCCAGTCCGTGTTCGCCGATCTCCCCACGATCGGTCTGTGGTTCTGGGAGACGGAGACGTTTCCGACGACTTACGACGCGGCGTTCGGCTTCGTCGATGAGGTGTGGGTGGCGAGTCAACACGTGCGTCGCGCCGTCGCACCGGCCGCAGCCGAGCATGGCGTTGCCGTTCACGTCATCCCGCTCGGAGCATCGATTCCTCCGCCGCCGCTCCCACCCGAGGAGGTAGCCGCCCGGGGCTTGGCGATCGGTATCCCGGCTGATCGGTTCTGTTTTCTGTTCTCGTTCGACCATCGCAGCATCGCAGAACGCAAGAACCCCTGGGGTCTGATCGAGGCGTTTGCGCGGGCGTTTCCGGCACCGTCGCCGACCGGACCGGTCCTTGTCATCAAGTCCATTTCCGGCGAGGTTGACCTCCTCGGTCGGGAGCGGTTGCGGTGGATGGCCGCGTCACGTCCCGATGTGATCCTGGTTGAGGGATTCCTGGACCTTCCGGACCGGCAGGCGCTGCTGCAACGATCCAATGCGTACATATCACTTCACCGAGCTGAGGGTTGGGGGCTCACGATGGCCGAAGCCATGGCCTACGGAATTCCGACGATCGCGACGCGTTACTCCGGCAACCTGGAGTTCATGAACGACCGCAACTCCTGGCTGGTCGATTACTCGATGATTCCGATCGGCCACGACGTGGCCCACTACGGCGGTATCGGCTCATGGGCCGACCCTGATCTCGATCAGGCGGCACAACTGATGAGGCGGATCATCGACGACACCGAGGAGCGTGATCGTCGGGCGCACCAGGGTTTGCTCGACGTGCAGGCCATGGCGACCAGCGACGCCGGCGGACGCTTTGTGATCGAACGGCTCCGCGAGGTCCGTAGAATCGACCTCGACGCCCGCCGTGCGAACATGCGGGCAAGACTTCACCTCAAACGCGATCTTGAACAGGACAGTGTGTGATGGCCAAGCAATCGAGTTCAGTCAAAGCAGTTGCGCAGAAGTTCATCGTGCGAACGATCGCGTCAGAACTTGACCGGCGATCCCGCGCCCTGGAAAAGGCCCTGGCCGACACGAACGCGCAGTTGGTTTCGCTCGGATCGGCCCAGCAAACACTAAGTGCACAGATCGAGGCCAACCACGACTACGTGAGTCGGGTCCACGATCATGTGAAGAACGTGGAGGCCGCCCACAACCGCCTCGTCGCCCAACACGCGACCACCGTGGCGCGACTCGACACCTCAGGGCCGGAGCACGCCGCCATGAAGCGGGACCTGGAAGCGGTGGTCGGCGAGTTCGCCGGGCTTCGCGAAGCGGTAGCTCGCGTCGATGCACTCATGGAGCGTCGACCCTAACCACACCGATTTCTTGGTCACCGGGGGTCGTTGTCGTCGAGGGTCAGGCGAATCGTCGGGTGGTCGCCTTCGTCGAGGTGTTCGGCTTTGCGCACGGCGGCTTTGAGGGGAACGAGGTACTTTCCGTCTTTGGGGAAAAGCGACGTTTCCCATTCGGTCCTGCCGATGCGGGCGACAACCGGAATCATGCCCCAGCCGTAGGTCACTCTCGACGACTCCTCGTGGAGGATCTCCGATTCCGCGTCGGGAACGGTCACGAAATACCAGGGGGCCGGACCCCGCCAGAACCACACTTCGCCTGCGAACTCCAGCTCCATTCGATGGCTCCTCCGCTCGCTGGTACCGCTACTTGCTCATCCAGAGCTTGATGGCCACGATCGTGCCGACCACACCGATGATGCCGCGCAGCACGTTTGGTGGAATCTTGCGTCCGACGCGGGCGCCGATCTGCAGCGCCCGCTATCGCCCCGATCCCGATGAGGAATGCGGCCAGCCACGCAATACCAGTGCCGGACTTGAACCAGGGAAAATGGATATATCCCCGAGCGATGAAGACGACGGCCGCGATGCCGTTGACCGTCGCCGCCAGCACGTTCTTCAGGGCGTTGATACGCACGAGTTCGTCGGAGATCGCCATGCCGAGAACACCAACCAGGATCACGCCCTGGGCCGCCCCGAAATATCCGCCGTAGATCCCGGCGAGGAAGACGCCGACGAACGCGAGCGGGTTGATGTGGTCGGTCGCGGTGGTGATGCCGGCAGCGGCTGCCGCCGCTCGGCGCGCCTTCACCCGGGCCTGTACCTTCGGTCCCGAGAGGACCAGCACAACGCCGACCATAACGAGGATCGGGACGACTTCCTTGAACGAACCGGGGAATCTCAGCAACAGAAGTGCCCCGATGATGCTCCCGAGCAGTGAGGCCGGGACGAATCTGCGGATGCGGCTCTCCTGCCCCTTCAGCTCCCGGCGGAAGCCGTGCACCGCACTGAGTGACCCGGGGAACTGCCCGATGTTGTTGGCGATGTTCGCCGTCAGGCGCTCGAACCCCGATCCAACCAGGGCGGGGAACGAAATCAGGCTGCCGGAACCGACGATGGCATTGATGAAGCCTGATGCCACACCCGCCCCCACGATTACGACACCCTTCACCAAAGTCACGTCAACGGGCACCGGGCGAGTGTATTCGAGGGAGGAACACCCGACCGAGTCGTATCGGTAGTAGCACCGAGTGGGGCCAAGCCGTCGCCGGGGGGCGCCACAGCGCCCGGGTGGTCAGTGCGTGTGTCGCTCACACCACACCCGGCACGCACACCAACACCGAGGTGACTTCAGCCCAACATCCACGGCCCGGGGTCCGTGAAGGTAGTTTGAAGGCCATGGCATCGCTTTTCCTCGGTGAATCAGTAGACCCGGCCAACCACACCCGCAGCGGCAAGCGAATTGAGCTTGATCCGGCGTCGTTTACCACCCACGGGGTGATCGTCGGTCAGACCGGGTCGGGCAAGACCGGTCTCGGCATGGTGCTGATCGAGGAGGCGCTACGGGCCGGGGTGCCGACCCTGCTGATCGACCCGAAGGGCGACCTTGGGAATCTGACCCTTACCTTCCCGCAACTACGCACCGAAGATTTCGCCCCGTGGGTTGAGGGTGCTGATGCTGCGACCGTGGCCACCCAGTGGAAGGACGGGTTGGCCAGCTGGGGCCTCGACGGCTCGACGATCGCCGAGTTGAAGTCGAAGGCCGACGTCACGATCTACACGCCCGGGTCGACCGCCGGCGTGGGGCTCAACCTGATCGGCTCACTCCAGGCCCCCGCTGACGCCATCGACGACGCCGAAGCCCGCGTCGACGAAGTGAGCTCGGTGGTATCAGGTCTTCTCGGCCTGATGGGCATCGAGGCCGACCCGCTGTCGAGCCGGGAGCACATCCTGCTCACGAACCTGATCGACCGGGCCTGGGCGAGCGGCACCGACCTCGACCTCGCAGCACTCGTCGGCCAGGTGCAGCAGCCGCCGATGCGCAAACTCGGTGTGATCGACCTCGACTCGTTCTATCCGGCCAACGACCGCACCGCGCTGGCGATGAAGCTCAACGGCCTGCTCGCGTCGCCGGCGTTCGGTTCGTGGGGGGAAGGCGTCGATCTCAACATCGACACGTTGCTTCACAGTGCCGACGGTCGGCCCCGCGCTGCGATCATCACGCTCGGTCACCTGGGCGACGAGGAGCGGCAGTTCGTCATCACCCTGCTGTTGGGCCGGCTCATCACGTGGATGCGCAAGCAGCCCGGCACCTCGCAACTGCGGGCCCTGGTCTACTTCGACGAGGTGTTCGGCTTCGTTCCGCCGACCGCGGCGCCGCCGAGCAAGAAGCCGATCCTCACGCTGTTGAAGCAGGCCCGCGCGTTCGGAGTGGGCCTGGTGCTCGCCACCCAGAACCCGGTCGACGTCGACTACAAAGCGCTTTCCAACGCGACCACGTGGGTGATCGGTCGGCTGCAGACCGAGCGCGACCGCGACCGTCTGCTCGATGGCATGCGTTCCGCGGCGGGAGGTGTCGACATCGACAAGATCGCCGCGACGATAAGCGGGCTCGCCAAGCGTGAGTTCGTCCTGCATCGTTCCGGTGTCCCGGTTCCCGATGTGTTCACGTCACGTTGGTCGCTCGCGTACCTGCGCGGCCCGCTGACGCGCGAACAGATAAGCACACTTATGGCTACGCAGAAGGCCGGAGCGGCGACTGCCGCTGCTGCAGTTGTGGCCGCGTCGGGGGCTCCGGCCGCGGCAAGTCTCAACGAGAACGAAGTCCCCGTCGCTCCACCAGTGGCCAAGGGCACGATGAGCTACTTCCTCGATCCGGCGGCCCCGTGGGGTCGCGAGGTAGCGGCCAAGGTCGCCGGCACGCAGTACGAGGCGGCGATCGTCGCCCGGGTAAACCTGCTGTTCGATGAGGAGAAAGCTGACCTTCGTGAGCAGGTCGAGTGGGAAGCCGTGGCGCTTCCCCTTTCCCGCGTGTTCGATCCGACAACGATGATCGCGGTCGACTACGACGCTCGCGACCTTCGCACCGAGGCACCCACCGGGGCGACGTTCCTCCTGCCGGAAGCACCGCTCGCTGATGCGGCGTACTTCCGCAACGCCCAGCGAGCGCTGACCGACCATCTCGTGGCGAACAAGTCGCTCACGCTGTACCGCAACGACGCGTTGAAGCTGTGGTCGCGACTGGGCGAAACGGAAACCGACTTCCTCGCCCGCTGCGATACCGAGGCGGAGTCGAGGGCCGACGCCGAAACCGACGACCTGCGGGCAACGCTCGAGGCGAAGAAGGACCGCATCCAGATCGCGATCGACGAAGCCGAGCGCAAAGCCGACGAGATCCGCGAGAACGCAAAGGATGACAAGAAGAACGAACTGATCGCCGGCGCCGGTGCGGTGCTCGGTGCGCTGTTCGGCGGACGCAAGAGTGCCCGTTCGATCGCCCGCTCGGTTGGCTCCGCGTCGAGCCGCCGGGCCAAATCCTCCAAGGCCGCCAACCGGGCCGAGACGGCCGAGGCTCGTGTAGAGGCCAAGATGGAAGAACTGGCGGCCTTGGAAGAGCAGCTCTCCGACGAGATCTTCGAGATCGATGCCAAGTGGAACGAGATCGGCAAAGCGATCAAGGAGGTTCCGATCTCGTTGGAACGGGCCGACGTAACCGTAAGTGAACTTGCTATTTGCTGGATACCGACGGCGTGAGCGTTTCACATTCTCCGGGGCCCGAGGGGCTGAATGGCGACAGCCTGACTGACGCGCTTGTGGAGATCGCGATCGTCGACCTGGAGTCGCCACACGCGTCGGAACAGATTGACCGCGCGTGTCGAACGCTGGGGTTCTTTGCGCTCACGAACCACGGGATCAGCGAGGCTCAGCGCAACGAGCTCCTACACACGGCGCAGGAGTTCTTCGGTCTCCCTGCGGAAGAGAAGAATCGAGTCGCGCTGAGCACCGGTGGCCCGGCGTGGCGGGGCTGGTTCCCGCTGGGCGACGAGCTGACCTCGGGCGTGCCCGATCTTAAGGAAGGTTACTATTTCGGCCAGGAACTCCCCGTGGACCAGCGGCCGCTGCACGGTCCGAACCAGTGGCCGGCCCGTCCGACCACGCTGGCTCCGGTGGTCACGAAATGGATGCTCGACATGGAGGCCCTCGGTCAGCGGGTCCTCGCGCTCATGGCCGAAGGGCTCGGTCTCGCGCCGACGTTCTTCGCCGACGAACTCACCGCCTCACCCACTCCGCTGTTCCGCATCTTCCGCTACCCACCGCATCCCGACGGCGCGGCTGATCGCTGGGGCGTCGCGGAGCACAGCGACTACGGGCTGCTCACGCTGCTTGCGCACGATGGCACGCCCGGGTTGGAGGTCCACGTCGGCGATCGGTGGATCGCGGCACCCCACGATCCGGACCTGATCATCTGCAACCTCGGCGACATGCTCGACCGTCTCACCGGTGGCCGGTACCGCTCCACCCCTCACCGGGTGAGGAATCACGCGGGCCACGACCGTTACTCGTTCCCGTTCTTTCTCGATCCGAGCTGGAGCGCAGTCGTACGTCCACTTACCTTTTCCGACACTTGGGAAGTCCCCCACGATGCACACGCGCGTTGGGACCGGGCCAACCTTCGCAACGTCGACACCACCTACGGCGAGTGGCTCACCGCGAAGGTGTCGAAGGTGTTCCCATCGCTGGCCGATCAGGTTCTGTAGTTACCGCACGTGCTGGGGCCGCTTCGGGGGAACCGCCGTCGGCGAATCACCGGGCGACCATCCGACACGCCGGCGCAGGAAACCTCAAGTCAGCTCAAGAGGAAGTACGTGTCGGGTCGATCGCCGAAACCGTCCACGAGGAGGCGCACGTTTCCGACCGCTTCCTGGGCGACGGTCAGGCAGTGGGTTCCCGTTAACGCCGCACCCTTCGCTACCTCGGCGGTCACGTCGAAGTCGGTGCCGTAGCCCCCGCCACAACCCGTGGTGGATGCGTACTTCTGTCCGTTCGTATCAATTCCTCCCCAAACGTGACCGGTCGTCCCACTCTCGTCGGGTCCGGCGAAGACCACCTCCACCACGATCCGCATGAAGGTGAACCCGACATCAGGAGCAACCGCATACTCCGAAATTGATTCGGGAGAGACATTTCGTTCGACCTGAAGGACCCGAACACGAAAGCGGTGACCAATCGGTCCGGCCTCGATCGCCGTGCCTAGCGGCACCGGCCGGAGAGCCGATCCAAGTGCCGGCAGGGACCAAACGAGCCGCTTCTTCGCGTTTCGCGCACAGACGACGGTCACGTCGGACTTGGTGGCGCTCACCGATCCCGATTTGGTGCAAGCCGCACCCAGTACTGGTCGTTTCGGTGCGGCCTGGGCCGAAGATGCAAATGTTCCGACGGCAACGGCCACTGCCAACGTGCACAGAAGTGGTTTCATTCGATTCCTCCCGGTTGGGCCGCTCAAAAGCGTCTTGGTGATCTGACCACATCGAGCCCCGCCTGCCAAGTGGAACATTCTTGACGGCGGCAAATCAGACGCAAGATCGGACCAGGCGAACAGTGGTTCGCGGGGCGCACTGCCTCCCAACGAACACTCGTCAGAACGGCGCCCGGCCGCGGAGCTGCTTCAGTCGGGATGCGAGGCGCGGGGTCGACAGCCCGACCGCAGCATGCGCGACCGGCGAAGGTGATGCATCGCTGCGCCGCTCCGCGTACATGCACCACTGGTCGTGGAACTCCCCCATGAAGCCGCCGCGAGATTCGTAGATCCGAAACAGGTCGGTAACCATGTCGAGGATCTCGCCCTCGCGAAACACCGTGCGGTTGCGATCGGTCGACAGAACGTTCGGAGGACTGCGGAACCACGAGCAGAACAACTTCCCACCGGGCCGAAGAACCCGGGCGATCTCGGTGAGGTAACGGCGACTCACTTCCGCGGTACCGAAGTGCGTGAACACGGATCCGGTGATGACCCCGTTGAAGCTCGCATCGGGAAACGGCAGCACCACCGATTCCGGGAGCATCGATCCCTCCGGGTTGTACATCTCGTTGTACACGTCGAGGAACACGAACTCCGAGCCCGCGACCCGCGGCGCCAGCTCCGCCGTGCAGAACGTGACGCTCTCTTTCACCGGGTCGACACCGACATAGCGGTTGAGCCCCTGACCCAGCAGGCCGAAGAGTTGGCGCCCGTTTCCACAGCCGATGTCGAGTACGTCGGAACCCGGGAACGTGAGGCCGCGCGCCGACAGTTCGATGCCTTCATCGACGCTGGCCGCCAAGGATTCCTGCACCGGCGGAAGGTGACCGTGCGTGGCCCGGCCGTAAACGGTCTCCCAGTCAATGTTGGGATCATTCGGCTTCAGCACCGGTCGAACCTATCATCGGGTCGCGAGTGTGCGGTCCGGGCTCGCACGGTTGTGCGTGTTCGCCGCTACGGTGGAACCGTGACCGCAACAACTTCCGAACCACGCGAGCCCGCCACCGAGCCGATCGAGTTGTGGATCGACTGCGATCCCGGTCACGACGATGTCGTGGCCATTCTGATCGCATCGCGCTTCGCCACGATCGTCGGGATCTCGACGGTCGCCGGCAACGCCCCGCTCAGCGCGACGACCCAGAACGCACTCATCACCACCCAGATCTTTGATCTCGACGTACCAGTATTTGCCGGATCCGACCGTCCACTGGTGCGTCAGCCGGTCTTTCGCCGCGAACATTCACGGAGCGTCGGGGTTGGCCGGCCCGGTGCTTCCGGAACTCACCCGGGAAGCATCACCGGAGCACGGGGTCTTCGCCCTTCTCCGCGCATCGCACGAGCATCGGGGCATGTGGCTCGTCCCAACCGGTCCACTCACGAACATTGCACTCGCGTTGCGCCTCGATCCCACGCTCGTCGAACGCATCAGCGGCATATCGCTCATGGGCGGAGGACCGACGTTCGGCAACACCACGCCGTGGGCCGAGTTCAACATCTGGGCCGACCCCGAAGCCGCGGCCATCGTGTTCGGGTGCGGAGCCGACGTGATCATGTGCGGACTCAACGTCACCCACGAAGTCCTCGTCAGCATCGACGATGCCGAAGCGACCAGATCAGTCGGCGGGGAACGGGCCGAGTTTCTCGCCGATGTCCTCACGCACTTCGCCACCGCCTACAAGGACGTGTTCTTCACCGACGCCCTCGGTCCTCTGCACGACCCTTGCGCCGTGCTTGCGCTCACCCATCCTGAGCTGTTCACGCTGGAGCGACTGTTCGTGGAAGTGGAGCTTCACGGCGACGCCACGCGCGGTATGACCGTCGTGGACCAGCGCCGGGTCAGAACCGGGGAACCGCCGAATGCCTCGGTCGCCATGGCCGTGCGGGGTAACGCCGCAAAGCAGCTGATCGTGTCGACACTCCAGGACCTGGCCCGGCCCGACGCGGCGCCTCAGGCGACCGCTCCGGCCGAACTACGCGCCGTCACGAACTGAGCTGACTTCGGCCGGACGTCGCTGCTCCGGAGTCACAAACTCGCTCCCAGACGCACAAATCGACTCCGGAGCAGCAAAACCGCAGCGACCACCACTCCGGAGTCACAAACTCGCTCCCAGACGAACGATCCGACTCCGGAGCAGCAAACCGCAGCGACCACCCGCCACTCCGGAGTCACAAACTCGCTCCCAGACGAACGATCCGACTCCGGAGCAGCAAACCGCAGCGACCACCCAGGGGCGTACTACTACGGCGTGAGCTTCTTCAGGCCGCGGTCGGCGAAGAGTGTGAGCGCCGCACCGAGGCCGACGATGGCGAGGAGGCCCGGCCACGTGTCGTGCCACGTCACCTGACCGAGGAAGCCCTGGCGTCCGAGTCGCAGAATGTTCGTGGCCGGATTGACCCGGGCGAAGCTGTGGAGCCAGCCACTGAGCCCGCTCATCGGAACCTGGGTCGCCGACAGGAACACGAGCACGAACACCCCGAGTTGCATCAACGGAGCCGCGGCCATCGACTTGAAGCGGTAGGCCAGACCCATACCCCACATCGATCCGAGGACTGCGGTACCGACCGTAGCGATAAGTAGACATACGATTCCGCCGAGTGCTCCGCCGGGGATGCTCATCCCGCCGACGAGTCCGATGATCATCACGAAGACGAACGGAAACAGGGCGCGCACCGCGGCGGTAAGCACGCTCGCAAGCAACAGCGCGCGACGGTGGAGCGGAGCGGCAAGCAGCCGGTCGATGATCCCGGTCTCGAAGTCGCGGATCGCGGTGAACGCGAGGAACACGCCGCTGAACGCCGCACCCTGCATGGCGTTGATCGGCACGAACCAGTTGAGCGCGTTCAGATTCGGGTAGTACTGACGGATCGCCGCACCGTAGAGCGACGAGAACGCAATGGTCCCGAAGATCGGAAAGATCAACGATGGAATCAGCGCTGACGGAAGCCGGAAGATGCCGACGAGGTTGCGCCGCACGAGCGCCCACGAGGTGGCGAACAGCTCGCCTCCGGGGGCCGCCGCCTGCGTGTGGAGTACATCACTTGATCGGGCGGTGACGGTCGGGTCGATGACGCTCATTGCGCCTCCAGTCGCTTCTGTAGAGCACGGGCAGCAAGGGCGAACGTGACGATCGCGAACGCAAGCGGGATGAGGATGGCCTTCAATGCGGCCGACGACGACCATCCGTTGATTATCAGCACGCGTAGTCCTTCGACGACGGGCGAAATGGGGTTGTATCCGGCGATCGTCTTGAACACGCCCCGCATGGTCTCGCGGGGAAAGAAGGCAGAGGAAGCGAACAGCAGCACGAAGACAATTGGGAAACTGCTCTGCACCACTTCCGCCGAACCGGTCTTGATGGCGATCGCGCTAAGCAAGCCGCCAAAGGCCAGCGCCAGCAACCCCGATGAGATGATCAGCACTGCGAACGCACCGAACCCTCCGGCCAGTCGAGCGCCGAAGGCCATCAACAACAAGGTGAAGATCGTGCCCTGGGCGATGCCGATCACTGTGCTCCCCGCGAGGCGTGCAACGATGATCGCAATCCGGCTCGCCGGCGCGGCGATCAGACGCTCGAAGAAGCCCTGCTCGATGTCGGTGGCGAGATCGGTCGCTCCTGATACGCAGCCGAACATCACGCCCTGGACCACCGTCGCGGCGAGCGTGAACGTCAGGAACGAATCAAGCTTGGGGTAGCCACTGGCCCGCAGCAGCGGGAGCGACTTGTTGAAGCTCGCCGTGTTGATGGCCACGAAGAACAACGGAAAGATGATCGATGGGATCATCAGCGGAAGCTGACGCATCGAACCGTTGATGGCCCGTTTGGCGAGTGCCACGAACTGCGGAATCGGCTTGGGATCGAGATGATCGGCGGCATTGCCGGTCAACGCGATCGAATTCGGTGTGGTTGCACTCATGCGTCGGCCTCCTTTGCCTTGCCGCGTTTGCCGCGTCGGGGCTTCCCGCCGGGTTTGCCCGGCGCTCCCGATGCGCCACCTTCAGCGCCCGACGCGTCGCTACCCGCGCCTTC
Organism: uncultured Acidimicrobiales bacterium; assembly: GCA_963763135.1. GTDB lineage: Bacteria > Actinomycetota > Acidimicrobiia > Acidimicrobiales > JANYDT01 > JANMZO01. The sequence continues at coordinate 478,904 of CAVXNJ010000001.1, forward strand.
GAGTCGGTGACCGGTTGCTTCGGCGAAGACGTCGTCGAGGCTCGGGGCGCTCAGGTGAAGCTGGAGCAGGGGAATGCCGGCTTCATCGAGCGCCCGGACCACGTCGGCCACGGCACCGGCACCGCCGCGCAGGCCAACGCCGAGCTGACCTTCTGCTCCGGGGCGTGACTCGCCAAACGACGCAAGCACTCCGCGGGCCGCTTCCTCCTGCGCGTGCGGCACTTCGACGAAGACCGTCGGTGAACCGACCGCATCTTTCAACGCCTTGGGGTCGCCTTCGCGCACGATGCGACCACCGTCGATGATCGCGATGCGGTCGGCCAACTGGTCAGCTTCTTCGAGGTACTGGGTCGTGAGCAGAACCGTCGTGCCCTCGCTGTTGAGGCGCTTGACTTCCTCCCAAAGCGAAAGACGGCTCATCGGGTCGAGGCCGGTCGTCGGCTCATCGAGGAACAGCACACTCGGCGAGTGCACGAGCGACAGGGCGAGGTCGAGACGGCGACGCATACCGCCCGAGTAGGTACCGACCCGGCGATCCTTCGCCGCGACGAGTCCGACCCGCTCAAGCAGTTCATCGGAGCGGACTTTGCCCTTGCTGGCCGCCAGGCCGTAGAGCACGCACTGAAGGGCGAGCAGTTCGCTTCCGGTCATGAGCGGATCGATGGCGGCATCTTGCAGGGCGACACCGATGCGCTTGCGGACCTCATCGGCCTGGCTCGTGACGTCGAAACCGGCCACTCGCGCCTTGCCCGATGTGGGCTTCAACAACGTCGTAAGCATACGTACGGTTGTGGATTTTCCGGCGCCGTTGGGACCGAGGAAGCCGAAGACTTCGCCCTGACGGACCTGAAGATCGACGCCGCGGACCGCTTCGATGTCGCCGAACTTTCGAACCAGAGCTTCGGCGACGATGGGGTGTGAGTCATTCATTGGGGAACAAAGTAGTCGCACACCAATCGTTAGTGAACCGTGTTATGGCATGCGTCGGCCCTGTCGCCGCAGCCCGGTGGCCATCGCGATCCTGTCGCACTGTGCAGCGGGCAAGGCCCTACTGCGCGGTGAGCAACGCCCTACTGCGCAGCGAGCAACGCCCTACTGCGCAGCGAGAAGGAGCGTGAGTGCGGCCGGTAGATCCGCCACCTTCGTGCAGGTGCGGTACATACCGCGGCCGCGCCTCGCCAGCAGCCGACCGGCTTCCACCGACTCCGGCTCGTCGCTCGTGCCGAGCACGTGCAGGCGATCCACCCCCTTCAACGCCGTGACGGGATCGGGACCTTCGGTCGCCAACCCGTCGCTGAGGAGGATCGCCACGCGCTCGCGAGCGCTTGCTTTGCCGAGCTGACGGCGAGCTCCGCGGAATGCGAGCGCGAGATCGGTGACACCGCGTCCACGGAGGGTAAGAACGTCGCCGATCAGATCTTCGAGCGGTCGACGCTGACCCATCTCCTGCAGCACGATCGCATCTTTCGCGAACATGATCACGCTGCACTCCGCCCGTTCCCCTGCCGCGACCACGACGCTGGCCGCGCCCATCGACGCCATGGCCACCCCGTGCCCGCTCATTGACCCGCTGCGATCGATAAGTAGACATATGGATCGCTCGGATGCCGCCCAGCGTCGGGTCACGAACTCATCCGCCGAAACAGGCAGCGAGCCGCCGGTCCGAGCGAGCGTGGCATCGAGGTCGAGGTCTCCCGCCAAAGGGTCAGCCACCCGGACCATTCGCTTGATCCCGCGTTGGGTCGGGGTGCCCGCCGATGCGAGCGTGACGAACATACGGGCCGCAAGTTTGCGGGCCTGGGCCCGCAGCAGCGGGTCCGTCGCAGTCGCGGCGTCGGCCAGGATGGAAAGGGTGGTGTCGGGATCAAGACCGGCCATCTCCACGACCGACTGCTGGTCGAGTTCACCCACGTCGGGTGACATCTGGTCGAACTGCTCGCCGTGCTTGCGCTGCAACTCGTTGCGACCCGACGTGCGCCGGGCGGCCTCCTGCACGGCCTTCTCGGCCTCTTCTCCACTCAGAATTCGGCCCTGGCTCTCCGCCCCGGGGGGCGTGGAACCAGGGCGCTCACCTTTTCCCGGATCATCCTCCGGCTCGGTTGACCCGGGTCGGTCGAAGCGCGACTTGATGATCGCATCGAGCAACTCGACGATGATCTCTTCAGGTTGGCGATCGCAGGCTTCGTCGAGCCGGATGCGGCCCGACAGCGCAGCGAGGGCGGCGTCGACGAGTATCAGGCGGCCGATCGGCAAGTTGCCGATTTGATATGCGCGCGTAGCACGTAGTCCACCGGCGAGGAGGGTCATGTCGATGGCACCGCGCACGCTCGACCCGACACGGACGTCGGCGTGGGTCCGGGTGGCCCGGGTCAGCGCTACGGCCATGTCGATGTCGCCCCACTCGGCGATGGCAGGAGCAGCGGCGAACGCTGCGGCGGGGAGATGCTCGGGCCGTTCGGCGCTGTCGCGTCCTACCGCCTTCGTGACGATCTCCCGCTCGTGCTCTTCGTCTTGATAGTTCACTGCGACGCGACACATCCGGTCGTAGATCGCCTGGCCGATGCGGGCGGTGCCGATCGCGTCGAACGGGTTCATCGCCGCAATGAGTCGGAAGTTCGGCGACGCCGCTATCCGGCCGTAGCGGGGAACGTGGAGTTCCCCTTCGGCCAGCGCGGTGATCAGCACGTTGAGGCTTTCCTCGGGAATGCGGTTGAGTTCTTCGAGGTAGAGCAGCCCGCCGTCGCGCACGGTTTCGGCCAGCGGACCGGGGACGAAGCCTTCCGGCGTATACCCGTCTCGCAGCACGAGCGCCGGGTCGTGGTGGCCCAGGAGTCGGTTCGGCGTGAGCTCGGCATTTCCTTCGACGAACCGCATCGGCACACCGGCGGCATCGGCGAGCGTGCGCAGGAGCGTCGACTTGCCGGTGCCAGGAGGGCCTTCGATGAGGACGTGACGACCCGTGGCCAACGCGACGGCAAGCACTTCGGCCTCCCGCTGCATCCCGACCACCTTTGCCGCGACGTGGGCTACGAGTTTGGCGGGCTCATACGCGCCGCCGGAACCAAATTGTGCTGCAGATGACATGGGTGCACGACGCTAGTTGGTCGGACCCGAAATGGCGAAGCGGCAGCGGGCCGCGACGTTTGGATGAATCTGACCGCCCAGCGGCAACAAACATCCAAACCTCGCGGTTCACTGAAGCCGAGCCACAGCCCGACGTTCGGACACAAACTCCCACCGACCGGGAACATTTGACCGAACGTCGAGTGGAGGCCAGGTGTCGTTGCGGGTCACCGGTCTCGTAGGCTCAGCGGCCGTGACTTCTGCTGCCCACCCGAATTCTCCCCACCCTCACGTTCCCGACCGCAGCACTGCGACCGCGGCCGAGCTCCTGGAATTTGCACGCTCGGTCGGGATCGCCGAGGCCGATCTACCGAAGACCCTGCCGGAGCCGTGGCGACGACTCAACCTGGCCGGTGGCTACAACTTCCGCGACGCCGGCGGATACGCGGGCCTCGGCGGACGCCATATCCGACGCGGCATGCTGTGGCGAAGCGACCACATGAACGACCTCACCGATGAGGACCTGACGACGCTGGATTCGCTCGATCTCCGGGTGATCCACGACTTCCGCATCGACTCCGAAGTGGCGAAGCAGCCGACGCGCCTCTCAACGGCGCGTCCGCCAAAAGTGATACGACTCGTGATGGGCGACGTCAGTGGGTCGGAGGCGGCGATCGGCATCATTGCCGATGTGATGTCGGGCAAGCTTCCGGCTCCGGCACCGGACTTCTGGAATGACAACTATCTCGACATGCTCGAGCGCGGTCGCCACATGTTCGTCGGCCTGTTCGAAAGCCTGGCTTCGCCTGACTCGCTGCCGTCGCTTTACCACTGCACCGGCGGCAAGGACCGTACGGGAATCGCTTCGGTGCTGTTGCACAGCATCCTGGGCGTGGACCGGGAGGTCGCGATCAACGACTTCCTGCTGACCAACGTGTACCGGACCCCGTTTCGGGTCGTGGCCCTTGCGCCGACCCTCCGGGCCAACGGGGTTGACCCGATCTCGATGATTCCGGTGTTGGGCGTGGTGCGTGAAGCCATCGAAATCGCACTGAACGCCCTCGACACGACATACGGCGGGCCCGAGCAGTACCTCATCGGCGGCGGTTTACCGGCCGAGGCCTTGGATCAACTGCGGGTTCTGCTGCTCGAATAGTCGGGCTCAGCCGCCTCCGGGCGAAATGTCGCCGGAAATAGGATCGGCCGCTCCCATCGACTTTTGGTCGAGAGGAGCGGCCAGATCCGCCACCACACATAAGAGATATCGGCGCGGCTACGGGGAACTTGAGGAAGTTCTTCAAAGTTCTTTGCAACCACGACGAGACCGCTGCGGTCGCGCCCGCTCAGGTTAGGGCCTGGAGGTGACAAAACTGCGGAAATCCACGGTTTCGCCACCAAAAAGTCTTCCGAGGCGCAGCCACGGCACCCGAAACCCGTTTAGTGCGTCGTCAGGTAGAAACCTGTGACGCCACTAGTCGAGCGAGATGGGTTCTTCGTCGAGATCGCTCAGTGCGTCGCCGGAAACCTCGGTGATACCGACCTGGACCTTCACCCGGTCGGTGATCTCCATCATCATTTCCGGGTTCTCGATGAGGAAGTTCTTGGCGTTCTCACGGCCCTGGCCCAGTTGCTCACCTTCGTAGGTGTACCAGGCGCCCGACTTCTTCACGATGCCGCACTCGACACCGAGGTCGATGAGGCTGCCTTCCCGGCTGATGCCCTTGCCGTAGGTGATGTCGAACTCGGCCTGCTTGAAGGGCGGAGCAACCTTGTTCTTGACGACCTTGACGCGGGTACGGTTACCGACGACATCGGCGCCGTCTTTGATCGACTCGATACGACGGATGTCGAGGCGCACCGACGAGTAGAACTTCAACGCACGACCACCAGGAGTGGTTTCGGGCGAGCCGAACATGACGCCGATCTTCTCTCGCAGCTGGTTGATGAAGATCACGATCGTGTTGGTACGGTTGATCGAGCCGGTGAGCTTACGCAGCGCCTGGCTCATGAGGCGGGCCTGGAGGCCGACATGCGAGTCGCCCATGTCGCCTTCGATTTCCGCCTTCGGGGTGAGGGCGGCGACGGAGTCGATGACCACTACATCGAGCGAACCGGAGCGCACGAGCATGTCGCAGATTTCGAGGGCCTGCTCACCGGTGTCGGGCTGGGAGATCAGGAGCTGGTCGATGTCGACACCGATCGCCTTGGCGTAGATCGGGTCCATCGCGTGCTCAGCATCGATATACGCACACACGCCACCGTTGCGCTGAGCTTCGGCCACCACGTGCATGGCGAGCGTTGACTTACCGGAGGACTCCGGGCCGTAGATCTCCGTGATGCGACCGCGGGGAAGGCCGCCGATACCGAGCGCCAGGTCAAGAGCCAGAGCGCCGGTGGAAACCACATCGATCGCCATGGAGGACTTTTCGCCCATCCGCATGACTGATCCCTTGCCAAACTGCTTTTCGATCTGGCCCAGGGCCATTTCCAGTGCCTTCGTACGTTCCATGTTTGGGGCTCCTGTCTCTTTTTTTGCTGGTTGTGCTCGCATGGAGGGCTCGATCTCGATCTTTCGGGGAGGGGTTCGGGTGGAAGTGGTTTGGTAGGACAGACCCTAAAGGAAGGGGTATGACAAAGAACAACGATGTAAGCAAAAAATCTAGCAGAACGCTTGTTCGTTGCAAGAACCTATGTTCGATTGCCCCGGATTAGTTCTCCGCTCAGACGCTCAGGACCTCCACTCAAACGCCCGCGACCTCCTTTCGAGGCTCAGACGCTCATGACAGCGCCCGGTGGCTGGGCAGACCGCGCGAGGTCGTTAAGGTTCTGGCCATGAGCACTGACGGAGTTCTCAAGCGAGACGCAGGCGCCAAAGTCCTCACGCCGGTCAGAAATCCCCCCTCGAACGCGATGTGGCGCAGGCCGGCCGACCGTGGTCGCATCGGCCTGGCCATGCGCATCGGCCCGGCCGTGCTCACCAGCCTCGCCCTGCTCGTGGCACCCGCGCACGTTGCGGCCGAGCCCAAAACGACACCGACGACCCCACCTTCGACCGCAAACCCGGCCACGCCTACCGCAAACCCGACCGTGACCACCCCTTGTCGACCGTCAGCGACCCCGGCCACCGGTGCCGTTCCCGGTGACACAACGTCAGCCACATCGCCAGTCACCTCGCAAGGCGCATCGCCAGTCACAACGCAAGGCACTTCGCCAGTCCCAACGCAAGGCACTTCGCCAGTCACAACGCCGCCGGCCGCATCGTCATGGCGGGTGCTGTTCGGGGGCGACACGCTGCTCACCCGACCCCGGGCGAACGGGCTGAACCCGTTCGGAGGAATCCAACCGCCACTGTCGAGCGCTGACCTGGCGATCGTCAATCTGGAAACACCGCTGACGGCTCGCGGACGCGCCGAAACGAAGACGTTCGTGTTTCGCACGCCGACCGCCTTCGCCACGACCCTCGCCGCCAACGGAATCGACGTCGTCTCGCTCGCCAACAACCACCTTCTCGATTACGGACCGATCGGTCTGACCGACACTCTTCAGGCTTTGAGGGCGGCGAACGTTCACTCGACCGGCGCCGGGGAGAATCTGGCCGAAGCACTTCGACCGGTACAGCTGCGTTACGGACGCACGTGCGTGGCCGTGCTGGCCGCATCGCAGATCATCCCGGCCGCAAACTGGGTCGCGTCGACGAACCACGCTGGTATTGCATCAGCCGGGAAGCATCGCGTTGACGCCAACACCCAGCGTCTTCTGGCGGCCGTGGCGGAAGCTAAGCGCACAAACGATGTTGTTCTGGTCGTCATGCACTGGGGCATCGAAGGCGACCCGTGCCCCTCACCCATCCAGATCCAGCTCGGTGCGGAACTTGCGAAAGCCGGCGCAACGGCCGTACTCGGCGCACATCCACACGTGCTTCAACCGATCGTCACCCTCTCGGAAGGAGCGGGGCGCAACCATGTGATCGCGTACTCGATGGGCAACTTCGTGTGGGATCCACGCTCGGGGGCCACGGCGGAGACCGGGGTGCTCGAGCTTCGCTTCGTGGGGGCGAGCCTCGCTGGTTTCAGGTTCGTTCCCCACCGCCTCGACGGCAACGGTTGGGCCCGACGTGTAGGCACCGACGTCGCTCCCGGTGCGGCCGGTGAACGAATCGCGGACCGCGTCGCACGCGCCTGTGGGACCACCCGCGGTCAGGCCGCGGCCACTTTTGCGCCAGCACCGCCTCCGTCACCTGTTCCCACCCCCCCGGGACCGGCCGTTCCGACGACTACTCCACGGCAGGACCGGCCGTTCCGACGACTACTCCAGCGGCAGGACCGGCCGTTCCGACAACGGCTACACCGGCGACAACGGCGGCGCCAACAACAACCACTCCGCCAACAACCGCTTCGACAACGACGACAACCACTCCGCCCGCCCTGAGTTCATCGTCGACGCCGCCGACCCTGACGTCGACGGTGACGACCCTGACCGCAACCCCGACCTCCTCCGTGGTTCCACCAGGGTCATCGTCTCCGACTACTCCGACACTGGTCCTACGATCGGATACATGGAACTCAAAGGTTTCGACGACAAACGCAACCCCATCGTCACGATCGTCGGAGCGATCGTCGCCCTGATCGTTGCGCTGTGGATTCTCAAACGCATTATCGGCACGCTCTTCCTACTGGCGAAGATCGCCATCGTGATCGTGATGGTTCTCGCGATCATCGGTGCGTTCATCCGCTGGTCGAACAAACGCGACCGAAACAACAAATAGCCGACTCCCCGGTCCCTTCGGGGCTCCGGGGATAAACGGGAATACGAATGCCGACCGGGATACGAAGCCGACCCGGTCGCTTACCGAAGACCGAGAAGGTGTCGGCGCAGGATGTCGAGAGCGCCGACGGTCGAGAACTGACGAATTCGGTCGCGGTCACCCGGCATCTTGAGCATCTCGGCAAACGCAGTGTCGCCATCGGAGACGCCGATGAACACCGTGCCGACCGGTTGGCCGTCTTGTGTATCGGGTCCGGCCACACCGGTGACCGACAGGCCGATCGTCGAACCCAACCGGGCCGCCACCCCTTTGGCCATCTGGATCGCGGCCGCCTCCGACACCACGGGTCCTTCGGGTACGCCGAGCAGATCGAACTTCACCTCCGACGCGTAGCTGACGATGCCGCCGCGGAACCACTTGCTCGCTCCGGCGACGCTGACGAGTCGTGAGGCCATCAGGCCTCCGGTCACCGACTCGGCGACGGCGAGCATCGCGCCACGGGCGAGCAGCAGCTTCGACACGGCGACCTCCATGTTCTCGGTGTCGACACCAAAAACCAGATCGCCCAGAATGGCCCGCAGTTCCACTTCTTCGGCATCGAGAACAGCTTCCACGGCTGCCTCATCAGGACCCTTGGCGGTAACGCGGACCTTGATCCCTTCCATGCCACTCGCGAGAAACGCGATAGTTGCGGGCGGTGCATCGGGAAGAGCCAGCGCCTCGAGGCGCGGTGCCACCCGCTCGGCCAGCGTCGACTCCGCAATCCCCCAAATCCGGAGCACACGGCTTTTGATCGTCGCGACCTCACCACTTCGCCGAACCAGATCCGGAATGATCATCCGCTCCATCATCTCCGTCATCTCGTACGGCACGCCGGGAACCGCGTATATGACCTTTTCACCGGTTGGGGTTTGCACCGGGCAAACGAGGCCGGGCGCCGTTCCGCGGACCTGGGAGATGATCGACGCTCCCTCGGGCACGTCAGCCTGGAGTGCGTTGTTCTCCGACATTTCGCGCCCGCGCGCCGTGAACATCTCACGGATCCGTTGGACGATGTCGTCGTGTCGCACCAACTTGACCCCCATCACTTCGGCAATCGCGTCACGGGTGATGTCGTCCTGCGTCGGTCCGAGACCACCACAGCAGATCACGGCGTCGGATCGTTCCAGCGCGATACGAAGGCAAGAAACTATGCGCGCATGGTTATCGCCCACCTTCGTTTGAAAGTGCGAGTCGATTCCTGCGGCGGCCAGGTGCTCTCCCATCCAACTCGAGTTCGTGTCGACGATCTGGCCCAACAGCAACTCGGTTCCGATGGCAACAATTTCACAGCGCATGATCCGATGCTTCCACACAATTGCGGACCTGCGTCGGCGGGACGCGGTTGAGCATCCTCCTCGTTGAGTACCCTCGACGTATGGAACTCGAGGATTTCAGCGAAGGATGCGCCTGGGTCGAAGGCCGCTACGTCCCGGTCGGCCAGGCCACGATCAGCCTGCTCGACGCCGGGTTTGCGAGGTCCGACGTCACGTACGACGTCGTAGGCGTGTGGGGCGGCGCGTTCTTCCGTCTCGACGACCACCTCGACCGCTTCGAACGCAGCTGGACCAAGCTACGTATGAACCCGCCCGTCACCAAGGCGGAAATGCGGGAGATCCTGTTCGAATGCGTGAAGCGGTCGGGTATCCGCGAGGCCTACGTCGACATGATCATCACCCGGGGCGTGCCCCGGGCCGGAAGCCGCGATCCCCGAACGTTCGCGAACCGGTTCTACGCGTACGCGATCCCCTACGTGTGGATCGTGAAACCCGACGACCAACTCACCGGCACCCACGTCATCGTCGCCGAGAACACGATGCGGATTCCGCCTCGGTCCGTGGATCCGACCGTGAAGAACTACCACTGGGGTGACCTCAGCCGGGGGCTGTTCGAAGCCTACGAACGTGGCGCCTACACCGCCGTTCTTCCCGATGGTGACGGCAACATCACCGAAGGCCCGGGGTACAACGTGTTCGTACTCCGCAACGGGGAGCTAGTCAGCCCCGATTCCGGCGTGCTCGAAGGGATAACGCGCCGCACCGTGATGGACCTGGCCGCGGATCTTGGGATTCCAGCGCGCCTCGGGAAGATCTCCGTCGACGATTTCCGCTCTGCCGACGAAGTGTTCATGACCTCCACCGCCGGTGGCGTGATGCCCGTGGCCACCGTCGACGGCGAGCCGGTCGGCGGCCGGGTCGGCCCCGGCGACGTCACCATGCGACTGCGCCAGGCCTACTGGGACGCCCACACCGACCCCCGCTGGGCCACACCCATTCCCTACAGCTGATTGCGGTCCCTGCGAAACCTGCCCCACTGCGCTGTCAACCCAACCCGGCGCAGCGCCTAACCCAACCCCACCGGCTTTCAAACCCAACCCGGCCGTCGAACCCGCTCCCCACGCACCCCAACCCCCAAGTTGGGTACCAAACCACCCCAAGTCGGACGACGACCCAACCCGGCGCAGCGCCTAACCCAACCCCACCGGCTTCCAAACCCAACCCGGCCGTCGAACCCGCTCCCCACGCACCCCAACCCCCAAGTTGGGTACCAAACCACCCCAAGTCGGACGACGACCCAACCCGGCGCAGCGCCTAACCCAACCCCACCGGCTTCCAAACCCAACCCGGCCGTCGAACCCGCTCCCCACGCACCCCAACCCCCAAGTTGGGTACCAAACCACCCCAAGTCGGGCGAGGACGGGATGTTTCACCGAACGCTGTACGCGGCAGAATCATCCAACCGGATATGGCCGTATCCTTTGACCGTGGCAATTCTGAACCGCAACAAGACCCCCAAAGCTCCGCGTGTCGTGCGTCCGCGCGTGTATCTCTCCAAAGCGGAGAGCAAATCGATCAACGCGCTCCAGCCGAAGGAGCGCAAGATCTGTTTCGGGTTGGCGGCGTGGGCAGCCATTTACATGACGTTCTTCCACTTCAATCCGCCGAAGAGCTACGACGTGGCTCCGATTTGGAAGCTGATCGTGATGTATGGCGCGGTGGCGGCATTCGCGGCGGTCGCGTTCAAAACGAACCGGCTGGTAGCGAGCCTCGGCGGCCTGCTGTGCGTCTACATTCCCGTCGTGGAAGGGCCGGCGCGTTCATCGGGGTTCTTCCTTCCGTCGGTTCCGCTGCTCGCCCTGATGATGTGGCTGAGCTTCAAGATCTCCGGGGATCGTCGCAAGCTCACGGAGGAGAAAGCGGCAAGCGGCGACTTCGGCATGGATCCGCGTAAGCGCGCCGAACTCGATCGCAAGGCCAAGAAGTCGGGCGCGACCGCAGCGACCGAAGATGCCACGGGCCGTGCGCTCGCTCCGGCATCGAAGCGCTACACCCCGCCAAAAACCAAGAAGAAGTAGCGCCCGGAGGGTTAATCCTCCAGCGAAGCCGGATACTACGTTCGCATACTGATTAGGCCGACGCGGCGGCGCGTTGGGCCCGCACCGACGTGTGGTCGCCGCGACCTACGACATCCCACCACGACCGCAGGAAGTACGCGGAGCCGAGCACCCCGACGCCGAACACGATCCCGTTGACCGCATGGACGACCGACAGTCCAAAGACGTCCGAGAGCTTTCCGGCTGACAACACTCCGATCCCGTAACAGACTCCGAGGGTTGCGGTCTGGATCGAGATGATCCGGGCCCGGGCGTGCTCCGGGGCGTCGCGCTGCATGATGGCCCCAATCGAGACGAACAGGCCTACGCTCGCCATGCCCAGCACGAACACGAAGGGAAACGCCATCCAGCGGTTCGTCGCCTGGGAGTAGCCGACAAGGGCGACCGAACTGGCGATCGCCGATGACACAATGGCCCGGGAACGACCGACGTGGGCCACGAGCCACGAAGCGAACCCGGCGCCGATGATGGCTCCGGCCCCCTGGATCGTTGTGACCATGCTGGCGAGCCCACGGGTCCCGTGGAGTCGCTCCTGGGCGAAGATCGGGATCAGGCCGACCCATGACACCAGCGTGAGTTGCAGGAACACCATCGCACATAGCGCCCATCGACAGCCTGGAGTGGCCCAAAGCGTGCGGCCGCCGGTGCGCAACTGCGACAGAAACGATCCGCGGTTCTCGACGTGCGGGGCGCGGAAGTCGCCGCGGATCGTCGTGAGGGCCAAGACCATGAAGGCAAATGTCGCGGCGTTGATCGCCACGATCCACGGTGGACTCAGCCACAGGCCCAATAGCGCGGCGAGTCCGGCGCCGAAAATCCGCCCCGAGTTCCACGACACCGCGCCCAGGCCGACGGCCTTGAGCAGTTCCTCCCGCGGTACGAGCGAGGGCATGAGCGACTGCGCCGCCGGCATTCCGAATGCTCCCGCCAAACCCTGCAGGGCAATCAATCCGGCGAGGAGCCCGACCGCCGGCGCCTTGTCGCGAAGGATCAGGGCGAGAACGGCCGTGATGGCGGTTTGTACGAAGAGCGCCCCCATGAACATCTTGCGTCGGTCGAAGCGGTCGGCCAGCACCCCACCGATCGGGCTACCGATCCCCTGGGTCGCAAACGCCGCCACACCAACCAGACCGGTCGCAGACGCTTTGCCGGTCAACTTGGCCACCAACACGCCGACGGTGATCGCCTGCATCCAGGTTCCGGTGTCGGAGACGATGCTCGCACTCCACAGGGTGGCGAAATTACGGTGGCGAAGAACCGTCAGTGGGCTCGACGAGGGGCGACGGGCGGGAGCAGGGCTCGCCGGACCTCCGGGACGGGCCCCACTCGGTGGCGGCTCGTTTGTTTCCCGGGGTGGTGTCACTCGATCAATTGTACGACCGACCACCGTCTAAACGCCGGGTTTGCCCGCTGCTATCCATGGCCGGGCGAATTACCCCCGGGCCAGCAGCTGAAGTCGCCGTCGACACGCTTGCAACTTACGGCAAAACGTTGCCGGTCATGGGTGGTTCTGAAACGAGTCTCTCCAAGAACGAGAATGCCCGCGCAAGTGTTTCGCGCTCCGATTCATCCATGCCCGACTCGATCAGCTCGGCGAGTCGGTGCTGTCGGGCCGCTCGTGCGTTGTACAGCACGCGCGATCCCGCTGGTGTCAACGCGTAGCTTGCTACGTCGGAGCCAACATGGTCGGTTTCAGTGACGAGACCGTCGAGGACAATGGGCACGACGAGCGATCGCTGCACGTCACCGGACGAGACATGCTCCCGAGCCGCCAGCTCGGCGAACGTCAACGGTCCTTCGCTCTCCAAATGGGCCAGCATCGAATATTGGAACGACGTCAATCCGAGCTTCATGCCTGCATCCGCCAAGATGATCCTGCGGTAGTGGCTGGAAACACTCCGGAGTCGTTGCGCAAGGATTTCGGACGGCGTCGACGCGAGCGGCTCAGCCTTCGTGGGCTTTCACGCGCTTCGTGGTGTTCACGCCATCGACAGCTTCGGGTAACTGTTCCACCCGAAGTGGCGCACGCCGACCGACGCTCCCCAGTTCGGGCCGGTCGGAAACAACACCAGCGAAATCCACCAGCGGGTGTTTTCTGCTCCTCAAGACCAAAGCGGTCACATCGGCCAGCGCTTGCAGGAACAGACGATCCGCTTCGCTGAACCTCTGCGGGGTCGCAAAGCTGATCTGAAGCACGCCGAACGTGTCCACCATCACCGGAGAGCGGAAGGGCAGCCCAGGCCTGCGCCAACAACGAGTTCCCAACCAACAGGTCGGGGAATGTGCTGCTTGCCTCGGCTCTGCTGTGCACCCAGACGGCACTCGCCGAGCGTGCCGCAACGGCGATCGGGAGGTCAAGAGCGAGCGGTAGGGCACCCGCATCGACCAGCGTGTTCACCGCGCAGATCGGAACAACCCACTCGCCGCGTATGAGCGCCAGCAGACCCGATTCGGCATCGAGCCCGGCCATCCCGTACGTGACGACGATGTCGATCACCTCGGCCGGTTCAAGGTCGGCGCTCAGCGCTCTCGTCAACGACGAAATACGTGCGGCTTGCGACCGCAGGCGGACATCAACTTCGGGCATTCGACTCCTGTCCAACTTCAAGGCTTGCACTCCGGTCGAATGCCCACCAGTCCCGAAAGAAGTTCCTGCCCTGGCAAAGGACGCTAACAGCCAAAGGGGTCACGCGCATCGTCGACCGAAATCGGCCGACCGACGAACGGCGACCGCTCACGGCCGACGATTGGCGAACCGCTCAGCGGGTGAACTGGCGGGATCGTGCGTCGCGGAAATACTGGAGACCGGTGGTCACGGTGAGGACCGTGGCCGCGATGAGCAGAAGGCGTGACACGCCGGGGTATTTCACGCCGACCCAGGGCATCAGGGCGAAGGCGACGGCCAGCTGCTGCATGAACGTCTTGATCTTCGCCGACTTCCTCGCCGGGATCGACACGCCCTTGGTGCTGGCAACCGAGCGGTAGACGCTCATACCGATCTCGCGGGCGGCGATGATCAACACCGGCCAGATCGAAAAATAGCGCTGTGTGACCAGAACCGTCATGCCGCCCAGAACGAGCAGCTTGTCGGCCAGCGGGTCGAGAAATGCGCCGGAGCTGGTGACGCCGTAGCGCCGGGCCAGTGCACCATCGACAAAGTCGGTCGAACACAGCACGAACCACAGACCACAGGTAACGGCCGCGGTCTGCTGGTCGGTGATCATCAGCAACATGACCGGAGTCGCCAGCATGCGCAGGACCGTCATCCCGTTGGCCGGGGTGAGGTACGCGTGGGAGCTGATCGGCGGCTCGGCGCGGGTCATAGAAGTTCCGCCGAGCAGTCCGGTCCTATCGCACCAACAATCTTGACTTTGGCAAACGTGCCCGGCAGTAGCGAGGTCGGCACGTGAACGACGCCGTCGATCTCCGGGGCTTCTCGCACTGTTCGGGCGATTCCAACTTCGTCGACGAGCACCTCGACCGTTGAACCGATCAACGAGTCGCGTTTCCGCGCTGTGATCCGATCCTGCAATTCAGTGAGTTCCGCCATACGCTCACGGACCAACGAGTCAGCGACGCGCCCTTCCAAGTCATACGCATACGTACCTTCTTCAGGTGAGTACGAGAAGAAGCCGCACCAGTCAAGGTCGGCATTCCGCACGAAGGACAGAAGCTGATCATGGTCTTCTTCGGTCTCGCCCGGGTACCCGACGATGAAGTTGGATCGGAAGGCGGCATCATCAGCGCGCTTACGAATATCTTCGATCCGCCGAAGGAACCGGTCACCGTCGCCCCAACGCCGCATCTTCCGAAGAAGGGGCTTGGAGACGTGTTGCAGCGACAAATCGAAATACGGAACGCCGGTCGCGAGCATCGTGTCGACCAGGGCTTCGCTCAGGTCACTCGGGTAGAGATAGAGCAACCGGGTACGTCGCACCTTCTGCGCCACTGCCGCCACGAGGTCGACGATGGCTCCGGCGCCCAACTCCTCGGGTCGGTCCTTCCCGTAGGACGCGAGGTCCTGGGCGACGAGCACGATTTCCTGTACCTCGAGTGCATCAACCTCGTCGAGTATCTGCGAGACGTCGCGTGAGCGCTGCGGGCCCCGGAAGGAGGGAATCGCACAGAAACCGCAGTTTCGGTCGCAGCCTTCGGCGATCTTCACGTACGCCCATGGCGCGGAGCTCTTCGGCCTCGGCAGGTTCAGCAGATCAAGCGACGGGACCAGAACCTCCGACGTGGCGACCCGCTTGGGCTTGCGACCGAGACTCACCGGCGTTCCCGGCGTCGGAAGGGAGTCGGTCGGCTTCACCTTGAGTTGCACCGGAACACCGAATCCGACAACCGCGTCGGCTTCGGGCAGCGCGTCGGCCAACTCCGATCCGTATCGCTCGGCCATGCAGCCCGTGACGACGACCCGAGCACCGGACTTCCGCTTGTCGCTTAGGGCCAGGACCGTATCGATCGACTCCTGGCGCGCGGCTTCGATGAACGCACACGTGTTGACGACCACGAGGTCGGCCGACTCGGCACTGTCGGCGGCTTCCATGCCGTCGGCCAGCAGCGTTCCGATCAGCTTGTCGGAATCCACCTGGTTTTTCGGACAGCCGAGCGTTTCGACCCAATACCGCTGCGACATGCTCCTAACGCTAGCTTGCGGAGCGTGTTGGCGGGTTCGCTTGATGAACCCTGCCGTGACGGACCCGGGTCGGCACGGTGAACGGACACCAAACCCGTACGTTCAGCGGTGCATTTGAGCGAAATCCGGGCCGACACCGCCGCGCGTTAAGGCAGGCAGATCACCCTTTAAGGTGGTTTGGCAAAGCATTTTCAGAAATGAGTCAACTTTCACCAAAGAATTTCCGAAGTAGTTCGCGACTTCCCCGGTTGCTGCACGTCCCATCCACGCCCCGTTTTGCAACGGTCCTTCCACACGAGGTCCTCCTTTGAGCGTTACCCTCCTTGAAGTCGACAACACCAGCCCGATCGACGCCAAACCGATCAACGACCTGTCGGAGCGAGCCACATCGGCCGCTGCGAGCGAATCACGTGAGAAGCAGTCCCGCCACCAGACCGACCGTTACGTAAACGACCGTGACGTAGACGACCGTTACGTAGACGACCGTTACGTAAACGATCGTCATGCAAACGAACGGGTCCGAACCCGACGAAAAGCCGCACCGCTGCGCCGTGCCGTCGGCCGCTCGTTCGGAAAGTGGGTCGGCATCCTCACCGCAGTATTGCTGATCGGGGCATTCGGTGGGCCGCTCCTTCACCGGATCTGGAACGGTTTCAACCCGATGGCCGAGCGCACCGTCGACCGCACGGGTCCCGCGTTGCTCCAGGCGATGTCGGATCTTCACGACTACCGGGCCGCCGAAGGACAGTTCCAGGTGACCGTCGACGTCGAGAAAGACGCCAAGTGGCTTCCTGCGGCAATCCACGGCGAGCGCGTCGTACTGAACGCCGTCGGTCATGTTGACGCCGGCGTTGATTTCTCCAATCTCGATGCGTCCGCGATCGTCGTCGACCCCAAAACCAAAGCGGTAACCATCACCCTGCCCGCCGCCACGGTGCGCAAAGCCGAACTCGATCTGGCCGCCAGCACCATCCTGCAGCACAAGCGGGGCCTGTTCGACCGACTCGGTTCGACTTTTGGTGGGGCCCCTTCGACCGATCAGGCCGTGTACCGACTGGCCGAGACGAAGCTGCAGGCCGCGGCCGAATCGTCGGACCTGGTCAAACTGGCTGAAACGAACACCCGACAGATGCTCACGGCGTTGGTCAAAGGACTTGGCCATGACAACGTGACCATCACATTCGCTGTTCCCGGTGTTTCCGTCGCACCGGGAGCAGTTCCGCCGGCTGCGCTCTAAGGAGCGGCGCCACACAATCTGCGTTCGGTGTTTTCCGTCGGCACCGGACGCAGTCCCATTCGGGCCGCGCTCCAACGAGCAGCGCCTCATGATCTGTTGCGGGGAATCCGTCGCCCCGCAACAGTCCCCTCGCAACGGAAATGCTGTCCCCGGTGGAATCCGTCGCCACCGGGGACAGCCGCGCTCGAGCCGTTAACCGCCCGGCCGGCAACGTGCAACATGGCGAACCCTCCCTCGGGCGGGATACGGTGCGCCAAACGCTTCACTACGAAGCTCCCGACCGCTTCCCCACGAAGCTTCACGAAAGCCGAGCCGTCCCATGCCCGATTCAACCGACTCCACCGTGTACGCCCAAAGCGACTTCACCATCGACAACGTCTCGCTCCTCGCCGAAGGCCTTCGCTTCCCCGAGGGACCGATCGCCATGCCTGACGGGTCGGTGGTTCTCGGCGAAATCGCCGGTGAGTGCATCAGCCGGGTTCGCCCGTTGCCCGGTGGCGGCTGGTCAGCGGTCGAGCAGGTGGCTGCCGTGCCCGGCGGGCCGAACGGCCTGGCGGTCGGACCCGACGGCGCGTTCTACGTCGCCAACAACGGCGGATGCTTCACGTTCCAGACGTTCAACGGCCTGATGTACCCGGGCGGACCGGTGCCGGCCAGCTGGCGAAAAGGTTCGATCGACCGGGTCGACGCCACAAGCGGCGAATTGACCACGTTGTACCGCTCGGCCGGACCGATCGAACTGCGTGCACCCAACGACCTGGTATTCGACAACCACGGTGGAATGTGGTTCACCGACCACGGCGTTCGCATGGAACGAGCCAGCGACCGCACCGGCATCTACTACGCCAAAGCTGACGGATCGCACATCGCAGAAGTGGTCTTCCCGGTGGACGGCCCGAACGGAATCGGCCTGTCCCCGAACGGCGACCGGGTGTATTGGGCGGAAACGCACTCGGGCCGGGTGTTTGAGCGACCGATCACCGCACCGGGTGTCGTTGGACTCCCCGACGGGGCAAACCGCGGCTGTCTGGTCGGACTCCCGGGAATGCGCCTCCTCGACTCGTTGGCGGTCGACGGTGACGGCAACGTCTGCGTCGCAACGCTCGGAGCCAACCCGGGCATCACGGTGATCACGCCGTCGGGTCATGCGACACTCGTGAGCCTTCCCGCGGAGTTCTTCGATCCGCTCACCACGAACATCTGCTTCGGGGGCGACGACCTGAAGACCGCGTACATCACGCTGTCGGGAACCGGACGGCTCGTTTCCGTTCCGTGGCCGGTCGCCGGCCTCAAGCTCGCATACTGACGGTAGGGCGACCGGCGCTGGAACTCGGAAGGTCAGGTCTGACTGAGTTCCATGCCGGTCGTGTTGGCGTCGAGGACGTATGCGCTGCCCGGCAGGCCCACGTCGTGGAGCGCCTGCTGGGCGGCCCGACGCACCTCCTGCACGTTCGACCAGTGACACACCCCGAGGAGCGTGGGTCCGGCGCCCGACCAAAATGCCGTGAGCGATCCGGCGTCGACGAGCGTGTGCAGCAGTGCGGTCGATTCCGGGTACAGCGGCGTACGGTAGGGCTGGTGAAGGTGGTCGCGGCCCGCCTGCGGCACAAGTCGCGAGTGATCAGCCATACCGGCTATCAGCATGCCCATGCGTCCGAGATTCGAGACGGCGTCGGCGAAGGGAACCGTGGCCGGAAGGGCGCCGCGGGCCGCGGTGGTGGCCAGGTGACGTTCGGGCACGACTGCGACGAAGGTGAGTTCGGGATCGAGCGGAAGGCGCGCGGCATGGACCTGACCATCGACGATCGTCGCCGTCACGAACCCACCGAGTACGGCCGCCGCGGCGTTGTCGGCGTGGCCCTCGAGGAGCGCAGCGTACGACAGCGGGTCGGGGTGTCCGGCGGCCGCCGCAACCGCGACGCTCAACGCCGCCGACGAACCGAGCCCACGCGAAACCGGGATGTCACTGTCGATGGTGATTCGAACCCTGGTGTGACCGAGGATGTCGTTGACGATCCGAACCGCCAGGTGCCGGGCGTCGAGGGGAAACTGCGACCCTTCGCCAGTTGAAGTTCCGCACAGAGCATCGGCGGGCTCGATCGTGACTTCGGTTCGGTGGGCCAGCGCCAACCCGAGGGAGTCGAATCCTGGTCCGAGGTTGGCTGAGGAAGCTGGGACCCGGACGCGCATGACGGCAGAGATTCTGCCCGAGAAATCGCCTCCGCCGATTCATCGGGCTCCCGTTTGCCCCGCTAGCCCGGAGTCACACGGACCCGGAAGTGGGGCACAGCCCGGAAAACCCGAAATACGTATCCTTGAGCTCGGCGGGTTTTCCGACCTCCGTACTTCGGTCTCGGATCGAAGAGGCCGCAGAACCCTCCGATGCAAGGCAAGCCGATGCGTTCGTACTGGAGCCGCGTCTCCGTTTGGTGGAAGCTTGCCGTATGGCAATCGATTGGGATACTGCCCGTCTACCCCGGGTTACTGTCAACAGGGACGATCCGAAGGATTGCTGTTGAGCGCCGACGCCATCCGGGAGAACTGGGGATGTCCCGTCGATCAGCCGCATGATGCAACGACCGCCCTCGGGGTCGCAACCGGGCTTGGTTTGAGCGGACCCGACGCCGAGGTTCTGGCCGCGTCCATGACGTGGTGGAAGTTCCGGGCCGGTGACTACCTGTTCCGGTGTGGTGACGACGCTGATGCGCTGTTCGTAATCGCTTCGGGCCGACTTCGGGTGTTGCCCCCATCCGGTGGGAGCAAAGAGCTTTCATCCGGCGCGGTGTTCGGTGAAGCAGGACTCCTGCTTGGTGGCGTCAGAAGTGCCGACGTCGCTGCCGTACGCGACACGGTGGTCGGACGCCTCGGTCAGGCCGAATTCGAGCGTGCCGTGGAGCGTGTCCCGACCCTCGGCCTGGCGCTCGCCCGTACGGTCAGCAGATATCTCCAGGCCGGAACCGGAGCACCGGTCGCGGCCTCAACCGTGGTCGTGGCTGCGGGCAGTCTGGCCCGGGAGACTCGCGATGACCCCGTGACCGCGCTTGCCCGTTCACTACTACGCGAACATACGAATGGTTCTGTCATCCACATTTCGCCGTCCGAGGTCGCAGAGGCCGACGCTTCGCGCGTTGGTCGACGACGCCGACCTGGTTGTGGTGGTCGCAGCAGCCGACGATCCGGCCGGACTCGAACCGCTGGACCGTTCGTGGCGCTGTTTCGCCGATCCCCAACTAGGGAACCGGGTCGAGTTGGTCCTGGTCCATCCGGTGTTTCGGGAGCATCCGATCGACACCGCGTCCTGGCTCGCACTCGCACCCTTCGCCCGTCATCATCATGTGCGACGGGGCAGTCGACCCGACATCGAGCGGGCGGCCCGACGGATCAGCCGCACCGGAACCGGTCTCGTGCTCGGAGGCGGGGGCCGCGCGGCCTCGCCCACATTGGGGTTCTTCAGGCCATCGAGGAGTTCGGGGTCGCCGTCGACGACCTCGGCGGGTCGAGCATGGGCGCCATTATGGGGGCGCTCGCAGCCCAGGGAACCGACGCCGGGACAATGCTCGAGATCACCGCCAGGTCCTTGCACCACGGACGCCTGCAGCGTGACGTGGCGGCTCCAACCGTGTCGGTTCTCCGGGGTCGGACGCTGCATCGGCTGTTCGTCGAAACGTTCGGAGACCGGCGGATCGAAGATCTCTGGACCGGCTTCTTCTGCACAACGGTGAACCTGACCCGCGGCGAGCTGCAGATCCACACGACCGGACCGATCGGGTGCTTCGCCCTCGCATCCGGGTCCGTTCCCGGGTTGTTTCCACCGGTGGTCGATGACCGGGGCGAACTCCATAGCGACGGTGGACAGCTAAACAATCTGCCGGCCGACGTCATGCGTGCATCCGCCGGCGGAACCGTTGTTGCGGTCGATGTGAGTCTCCGGGGAAACCCCGTGCGTTTCGATTCGGGCCGCCAGACGCCGCGTCGGGGTGGGTGCGCTCATCGACGGCCTGCGGGGTCGGCCGAGACTTCCCGGTCTGGGTGAATCCCTGCAACGATCCATGCTCGTTCCGAGCAACCGCCACCGCGACCGCGTAGCAACCGACATCGACGTTCTCCTCGAACCACCGGTGAACGCTTACAGCCTCATGGCATTCGGTCGCGTTCGTGAGATTGCCGGCGTCGGTCACAACTACGCCAGGGAGCGGATCGCCGCCGCCGTCGACGCGAACCAGTTGCACACGACGGTGACACCTCCCGATGGGAATGCATCGTGACGCAAGCGCGTCGTGCGCCACTCCGACCCAGTTCATACGTGTACATATGATGTTCCACAACTCTGCTGATGCTCACGTCACCATCAGGCAGACGAGCCAACCGCGTCGTGGTCCGAAGAGCGTGTCCCGCCTGAGGGGTGTACGTTTTCCCGACACTTGAGCTAAGGAGCATCATGCGCATCGAGAACATCAGCTACGACATCGACGGCACCACCCACATCGGAACCTTGGCGGTCGACGACGCGATATCGGGCAAGCGGCCCGCCGTGCTGGTCTGTCACGAAGGGCCGGGCCTCGCCGATGTGACGCGGGAGAAGGCGAAGCGACTCGCCGAAGCCGGATACATCGCCTTTGCCCTCGATTACCACGGCGGTGGCATGGTGGTGCCGGACCGCAACGAGATGATGGCCAAGCTCGGTGCGCTTATGGGCAACCCGGAAGGTATCCGTTCGCTCGGTCGAGCCGGTCTGGCGGTGCTGCTGGCGCAGCCCGAAGCCGACACGACGAAGGTCGCGGCGATCGGTTACTGCTTCGGAGGCACGATGGTGTTGGAGCTCGCCCGCTCCGGAGCCGAGCTTGCTGCCGTGGTCGGCTTTCACTCCGGGCTCGGAACGACCGCGCCGGCCGAACCGGGTGCAGTCAAAGCCAAGGTGCTCACGTGCATCGGTGCCGACGATCCGATGATTCCGGTGGAGCAGCGCACCGCGTTCGAAAACGAAATGCGCAATGCCGGAGCCGACTGGCGGATCAACGTGTACGGCGGGGCGAAGCACAGCTTCACCAACCCGATGGCCTCAGCCTTCGGGATGCCGGGTATCGAGTACCACGAGCCAACCGACGTGCGATCGTGGGCCGCGATGCTCGACCTGTTCAACGAGGTCTTCTGAGGTTGTTTCGGTTCATGTCCACGTTTTGACACGCATGTCGTGCAAAACGTGGACGTAAAACGCGGACGGTGCCGCTACAGGCGGATCTTCACGGCGTTGGCGTGGGCCGGGAAGCCTTCGTGATCGGCCAACGCTATGACGCTCGGTGCGGCACGCCGCATCGCTGCGTTGTCGGAGTGGGCCACCGCCGTGCGCTTCAGGAACGCTTCGGCGGTGATACCGCTGGCGGAGCTCGCGAAGCCGCTCGTCGGTAGCGACGCGGGGCAGCCGATGATGAAGTTCGCCATGGAGAAGGTAGTTTCCTGGCCGAGGAGTACTTCGCCCGCGGTGTGGATCAGCGGCAGGGTCGCGTGGTTGTCGACGGTCACAAGTTGCAGGTGCTCGGGGCCGAACACGTTGGCCACTTCTGCGCCCTGCTCGATGGACTCGACGATCACGCAGCCCCCGTTGATACCGAGCGACGCGGCAGCGGCTTCGCGGCGCTGCTCGGGAAGCAACGCGATCTGTCGGGAGAGTTCGATTTGCGCCGCCGCGACAAGGGCGCGGTCGGTGGTGACGAGCACTGACGTGGAGTCGGTTCCGTGCTCGGCTTCGTTGAGGAGATCCGCGGCGAGTCGAACGGGATCGGCCGAGGAGTCGGCGAGAATGAGCGACTCGGTGGGGCCGAGGAGCATCATCGTCGAGCACCCGTAGCGCTGTACCTCGATCTGTGCACAGGTGACCGCGGGCGAACCGGGGCCGACGACCTTTACGACCTTCGGGATGGTCTGGGTGCCGAATGCGACCGCTGCCACCCCGGCAGGTCCGTTGACCCGGAACACGTCGCGCAGGCCCAGTTCATCCGCGACCACGAGCGTCGCGGCATCGACTTCACCGGTCACCGAGCCCGGCACCGGTGGCGTGATGACAACTCGCGTCGGCACCCCGGCCACTACGGCGGGCGTGCCGATCTGGGCGAGCACACTCGGGTAACTGGCCTTGCCGCTAGGGCAGAACAGGCCGGTCGAATGGATCACGGTGGTCTTCTCCCCGACGAACAGGCCCGGCTCGCTTTCGAACCACCAGTCCTTCGCCTTGTGCATCATGACCTGCTCGTTGTACCGGCGGATGTGGTCGATCATGTCGCGGATCGCGTTGGTGACGGGCGCCGCAAGTGTGACGCGGGCCCGGTCGAATTCGTCGTCGGTCACCCGCAGGCGGTCGGGTTCCACCGTTATGTGGTCGAAGTCGCGCAGGGCTCGACACACCGCTTCGTCGCCGTGCTCCCGCACGTCGTCGATGATCTTGCCGATGTTGGCCTTCAGCGTCGGGCTGAAGATTTCACCGATGCCGCGGCCCAGCAGTTGCGCCCGCTGCGCCTCGGTCATCTCGCTCCACACCATCACCCGCATCACGTCGTTCGCACTCATACCAACGAGGCTAGCGGCGCCCAGCCACCACCCCGACCGCGGTGAAGGCCGCCAGCGGAAGGGTGCCGAAGCGCAGCGGAGGCGGGCCCCACCGCCATCGGACACACTGCGGCCCCGGCGAGGGCGCAGAGAAATGAACGAGCGCCAGCGAGAGAATGCAGCGAGCCACCGAGACCGGATCAAGGCCGCCAGCGGAAGGGTGCCGAAGCGAAGCGGAGGCGGGCCCCACCGCGATTAAGCACAGCGCGGCCCCGGCGAGGGCCAGAGAGCGGCGGAGGCGGGCCCCACCGCCATCAGACACAGTGCGGCCCCGGCGAGGGCGCAGAGAGCGGAGGGAGCGAAGCGACTAAAGCGAGCGAGCCACCGAGACCGGATCAAGGCCGCCAGCGGAAGGGTGCCGAAGCGAAGCGGAGGCGGGCCCCACCGCCATTAGGCACAGTGTGTGCGTCTTCTTAGGCCTGGTCTAAGAAAACGCACACACTCCGGATGAGACTAGATGACACGGTTAAATCGTGTCGACGAAGGCGGCGCTTCTTCGAGTGGCGGCGGGCGGGCTTGGGGCGGATTCGAAGGCGGCGACGATCCAGCGGCGGGTGTCGGCGGGGTCGATGACGTCGTCGATTTCGAAGTATGAGGCGGTGCTGAGGGCCTTGCCGTTCTGGTACATCCGGGCGATCAGCTCGTTTTCCTTGGTGAGGCGTTCATCGGGGTCCTCGATGGCGGCGAGCTCG
>CAVXNJ010000002.1:0-573903 GCA_963763135.1 uncultured Acidimicrobiales bacterium
CCTACTCATTGGAGTCGGAGCTCTTCCCGGTCCGTGAACCTTCCCCCGGACTCCACGATCAGAATCCACGGGGCGTGGTCCCAGACGTGGAACTCCTCAGCCCACAGAGCCCGTCGATCTCCCCACGGACCAGCTCAACGAGCGCAGTGGGCTAGGAGCGGCCATGCCGCATGGCCGTGGGCAGCCGAGTCCGCGTTTCCTCGGGCGCGCAGGCCATCAGACACGCTGTCAAGGTCGCCAGTGGTCGACACTCGTAGCCGACGTGGACGGGTTCGCTCCTCAGGCCAGACGGCCTCGAACGTGCTCTTCGCCGCGTTGGGCCCACCAACGCATGTGCAAGCGCTGGGGCCGCAGCCCGTGAGTTCGATGTGCGCCTCGATCTGCAGCGCCAAGTGGACGTGCCAATTCGGATCCGACCTGGCGGAAAATGACGTTCCGGATCCACGATCCACGCTTGGCATCGTACCGAGCGATCCGAATTCTTCGCCGATGATTGCATCACCGGGGGGTCCGGCGCCCAGCAGCGCATCCTCACGAGCCGCTCAACGGCCAGATCTGCTTCCGTTACGGGCGAAAGATCATCGGGCTTCGCCATCACCGCAGTACCCGTGCGGGAGAACGTCATAGCCAACGCGCCGGCTTCGTCGGCCACCATGCATGAATGTCAGCTCGGGCGTCGAGTTTCTGGTGTCAGAGCGGATGTCATCGCCACACTCGCCAACCTAATCGGACTGTCCGTGGCGACGAATAAACTATCGACACCGAGATGCACACCGGGCGTGGTACTGAACGGTACTCCATAGTGTGTGGATGATCAGCAGCCGGTGGTTTTGACTGCTCCGGGTGCGCGCACCCTGGAGCCCACCGACTCCTCATACTCCACCAGCTGGGCGAGTTGGCCGGTAACGGCCCCCCAACCTTCGGTGATGAACGCCTGCGCCGCGCCCGGCGACTTGCGGATCGTGGGTGGCGCACGATCACCCCGTAGTCGGTGCCGTCGGCGACTCGCCAACGTGATCTCGGCGGTCATGCCGGCTCGGGGGACTGCGGTTGCCACCGGCTGTCGATGGCGTTGGTGAACATGGGCAGCAGCAGAGGTGGACTGCACTTGCAGGCATGTGGAAATGTGACCGAGGGTAAGACAAGGCAAGTTTGCATATGATCACGAGTGGCAGGTATATAGCACACCTGCAGGATTGTTTTGATCGGTTCCCCAAGGGAGTTGGGACTGCAGCTGCAAAGACGGCTTCGAGGAGGCCTAAAAAACTGCCCCATGCCTCCACCAGGGCGATCTGCTCCTCTCCAGATAAGCCACTCATGATGCAGATGCGTGGGCATAGTGTGCGGCATTGCTGCGTATGCTTCCACTCTCATCTCCTGAATGCGATCTCGGGTTGAGCTGGGCATGTCAACTGCAGGCATCAGTGCCTCCTGCATTTCACGTAGTTTACTGCCTGTTTAGAGGACAAGAGACTGTGTTATGTACATGTAGCTACCTTCACCATCCCAGGTCCGCTTTTGCAGCATGTATTCGAAGATGTGCCCACAGCTTGCTTGCTCCGACATCCGCACACACCACGTGCTCAGGGACACCTGAGAGTCTGGATTGTACAGTGGAGAGCCAAGCGTGTCATCTATCATGTCATCTACAACGTGGCTCACGTTGAACCCTGGCTCCATCTCTTGCATCCATGCAGTGACTTTCTCTGAGTCCACCATATTGAATCCTGCTAGTAGCAGGCCCTACGCACAGTGCCCCGTCAACAGACAACCGTCTCCTTTTAAAAGGGCGCGTGAAAGATTCTCGGTGCGGCGTGAAGAGAAGAGCAGCAGCAGGAGATGCCTACCCTAGGACCAAAGCAGCATCATCATCGCTAATGGGCCGTGTGTGGACGGTTGCCTCTTCCTCTTCTGACGCACCTCCAGTCTTGTCACCTTGGCAGTATACTGGGCAAGCCTCGTTGCCGGGCCTTTCAGTGGACGAGAGGTCCATATTTGGTTACTGCTGTGAAACACAAAGGCTTTTAGAGAAACAACTTGAACGTTCACCCAACGAGCAGTAACGCTGTGATATACAATAATAACATATACGAAAGCGACGCGTGAGCAAGTACGGGTAGGGAGGCACAGCGCTCGATCCGCGCTTGTCGTTCAGGCAGCTGTCTGCCCCTTACCTCCCATCCGTACTTGTTCACGGTTCGTTTCGTATTTACCACCATTGTTGTATGTCACAGCGTTACAGATTGTTGGTGAACTTTCAAGCGATGTCCCAAGACATCTTGTGCAAGGCAGCAGGAAGCGCACATGGACTTCTCGTCCAGAGACAGGCCCAGCCACGAGACTGATCCCAATCTACTGCCATGCTGAGAAGAAAGGAGGTGCCTCAGAAGAGGAAGAGGCAACCGTTCACACACGCCCAATCAGCGATGATGATGCTGCCTTTGGGCCCAGGGTATTCAACTGCTGCTGCAGCACTTCTCTTGCACGCCGCGGCGACAGTCTGTCACAGCAGCTTGTTTCAAAGGAGCACGGTTGTCTGTTGACGGAGCACTTTTGTGTAGGGCCTGTTACTAGCAGGATTCAACAAAGAGGACTCAGAGAAGGCCACTGCATGGATGCAAGAGATGGAGCCAGGATTCAACGTGAGCCACGTTGTGGACGACATGATGGGTGACACGCTCGGCTGTGCTCTGTACAACCCAGACTCTCAGGTGCTGTCCCTGCACACGTGGCATGTGTTGATGTTGGGGTGAGCAATCTGTGTGCACATCTTGGATGTGCTACAAGCTGCAAAAGCAGATCTTGGATGGAGCGGCTAGCTACATGTAATCGAAACAATGTCTGCCTTCTTTAATGGGCAGTCAATGTACGTAGAATCCAGCTGGCTCTTGATGCCGTACAATCAGCATGCGCAACGTCAGCCGGAGATCGCTCTGCAGGAAATGAGAGTGGAGGCATGGCAGCAATCGCGGACACTGTGCCCACGCATTTGCATCATGAGCGGCTTGTCTGGAGAAGAGCAGATCGCCCTGGTGGAAGCATGGGGAGATTTTGCAGGCTCCGCAGCGCCCTTCTTTGCAGCTGCAGTACCCAACTCCCTTGGAGAACCAATCAAAACAATCCTACAGGTGTGTTCCATACAATCCACGTGTGCTCATCTGCAAGCTTGCCTTGTTACCTGATGTCACATTCGCACCTGCCTGGCAACCTGCAGTCCACCTCTGCTCCTGCCCATGTTCACCAACGCCATCGACAGCCGGTGGCGACCCGCATCCCCCGAGCCGGTCACCATGACCGCCGAGATCACGTTGCACGATCACGCCGACGGCACCGACTACCGGGTGATCGTGCGCCACCGCGATCCGCAGTCACGGGCGCGGCACAGCGAGTTGGGTTTCACCGAAGGTTGGGGGGCCGTTACCGGCCAACTCGCCCAGCTGGTCGAGAAGTAGGACCGCGGCTGAGGAGTAGGTCGCTCCGGGTGCGCGCACCCGGAGCACTCAAAACCACCGGCTAGCTGATCATCAGCGCGCTTATCGATCGTTCCGGATTCGCGCCCGGTGTGCATCTCGGCGTCGATAGTTTCCTCGTTCGGGCGCGGACAGTCCGATTAGGTTGGCGAGTGTGGCGATGACATCCGCTCTGACACCGGAGACGACACCCGAGCTGACATTCATGCATGAGGTGGCCGACGAAGCCGGCGCGTTGGCTATGACGTTCTTCGGCGCGGGTACTGCGGTGATGGCGAAGCCCGATCTTTCGCCCGTAACGGAAGCGGATCTCGCCGTTGAGCGGCTCGTGAGGATGCGCATTGCTGAACGGTTCCCCGGTGATGCGATCGTCGGCGAAGAATTCGGATCGCTCGGTACGGGACCCAGAACGTGGATCGTGGATCCGATCGACGGAACGTCGTTCTTCGCCAGGTCGGATCCGAATTGGCGCGTCCACTTGGCGCTGCAGATCGAGGCGCACATCGAACTCGCGGTGGTCGCGGCCCCAGCGCTTGGCATTCGTTGGTGGGCCCAACGCGGCGAAGGCGCGTTCGAGGCCGTCTGGCCTGAGGAGCGAACCCGTCCGCGTCGGCTACGAGTGTCGACCACTGGCGACCTTGACGCGTGTCTGATGGCCTGCGCGCCCGAGGAAACGCGGACTCGGCTGCCCGCGCCATGCGGCGTGGCCGCTCCTAGCCCGCTGCCGCTCGTTGAGCTGGTCCGTGGGGAGATCGACGGCTTTGTGGCTGAGGGATTCCACGTCTGGGACCACGCCCCGTGGATTCTGATCGTGGAGGAGTCCGGGGGAAGGTTCACGGACCGGGAAGGCTCCAACTCCGGTGATCGCGGCGGCGGCGTCTACTCGAACGATGCGTTGCACGGCGAGCTGGTCGCATCACTCGGATACCATAAGTACACATAACGTTGAAATAGCGGGGAAGCCTGTCGTGCTGGTGGACTACGTCGCTCACTGAGCGACCGGGGCACGGTTATTCGAGCGTGCCCGACGTCGGGTGCCAGTTGACCCATCGTCCGTGCGGATGCACCGTCGCGACCCAGCGCGACGAGATGGAGGTCGGCTGCGACAACTCCTGGTCGCCCAAACGGTGGATGACGACGGGATTGCCGAGCATGCTCGGGCCCGAGCCGGCCGGGCCGTCGACGGCCGTCCACGTGGAGTCGAACCCGTCCGGCCAGGGCAGACCGGGGCAGTAGTACGGATGCTCGACGCAGACCCAGCTGATCGGTCGTGTCGCCGCGGCCCTTGTGACCTCCTGGGTGAACGCCACCCGGCGATCCTCCGGAAGGTAGGTCATGACCCAGGTCGTCAATAGAACGACGTGTTGATCGGCCGGAACGGAATCAATAAGTGCACCTACGAGTTCGACAGCGTCGCCCTGTGTCACGTCGACGGGCACAGTGGGCGCGAGGACGAGCGCGTTCGATAAGCGCGCGAATCGTTCGCGTTCGTCGGGCCAGATGAGTGAACGAAGCCATCGCGCCTGGGTCTCATCGGTGGGGTCCAGGGGGTTCAGGTCACCGCCGCGTCGTGAACCGATTACCGTCGCTTCCATCGCCTCGATCGGAAGCGGCTCGCGGGAACGGGAGACATCGGCGAGGATCTGGACCGTTGATGGCACTGGGCCGACGCCGATCGTTTCGTCCGTATGCCGATAGTTGACGCGGTAGGAGTCGAAGCGGAGGTTCAATGCGGCGCTGCATCCGATTTCCACGAGCCCGAGCGGGGCCTGGACCTCGCGGTGAATATGTGCCAATGCGGGACGCAGGATGGCGCTTCGCCCGACCTCGTTGGTCTGCGTCGCGCCCTGCGCGATCAGCGTGGTTAGCTCGTCGTGGCGGTCCCGAAGAAAGCTGTCGAGTGCCGCGGCCAGCGCCGGGTCGCGAGGAGAGCGATCGCCCCCGACTGTCGCGAACCACCGGCCGAGTTCGTGTGAGGAGTCGCGGAGCAGCGACGCATGGATGGCCGCAAGGATGAGGTTCGGGCGACGCTGCGTCGGCCGGGCCTCGTTCCACAGCCCGGAGACGATCGGACTCGCGCCGAGGAGTGGGCAGAGCGCGGCGTACAGCGGGCTCGAGGCAACCTCGTCGGTGAAGTGTCGGAAATAGGTGGCCATCGACAGGTCTTCGAGGTTCATGCTCACCGCGCCAGTCTGGGATTCGGAGCCTGATTCGTCAACGTTGTTGCGATCAACGTTGATTTGATCAACTATTGGCGGACCGCGGGCCCGATGCATTGGCCCCGCTTGCGCAAAGGAATGACAGATGGCCAAACGAGCTGGAACGCGTCAACCACTTTGGCTCACCGCCGACGAAGCCGCCCTCCGCCTCGGCATCTCCAAACCGACCCTCTATGCGTACGTCAGCCGGGGCCGGGTGACCCGGGAAGTCGATGCTGACGGACGGCGTAGCCGGTTCGATGCCGGAGAGATTGCGGCCCTGGCGTCGGGTCGGGTTCGGCCGAGCCGCCCGGGTCGGGTCGAGCTTCGGATCGGAACGGCTGTCACTCGACTTGACGAAACGAACCTGTCGTATCGCGGCGAGGGCATCGAGGCGATTGTCGGTTCCCGAACGTTCGAGCAGGTCGCTGAGCTCCTCTGGCAACGGGCGGTTCCCACCTGGAAAGCCCGCGGTGGGGCGCGAAACGCGGCAGCCGCGGGTTGGGCGTCGGCCGGGATCGGTCGCGAGACCCCGTTACGACCCGGTGTGATGGCGAGTGTTCTGGCGCAGAGTGTGCTCGCTATCGGGGCTACCGATGACTACCGGGGCGACCTGCGCCCTGACGCGGTGGTCGGCGCCGCGGCGCAGATGATCGGAGCACTGACGGAGTCCCTTCCTGGGGTTCGGACCAGCGACCGGACCGTCGCCGAACGGATCTGGCGTCATTGCACCAAGGCGGCCCCGAGGCCGGGCGGAGTCGGCCTGGTCGAAGGTGCGCTGGTGGCTCTGGCCGATCACGAATTGGCGACGTCAACGTTCGCGGTGCGGGTCGCGGCCTCGACCCGGACCGATCCCTACGCTGCCGTGGCGGCGGGCATGTGCGTTCTCGCCGGCCCGTTGCACGGGTCGGCGAGCAGTCCGGCGTATGCCCTGTTGCAGTCGGCCCACGGGTCCGGCCGCCCGGCCCGGGCGCTCGGGGAGTGTCTGGCGCTGGGGCCCGCGCCCGGTTTCGGGCACAAGGTCTACCGGGGGGTCGATCCGCGTTTCACCGCGCTGATGTCGTTGCTCGACCGGGCCGATGTCGACGGCGGTCGACGGTCGACGGTCCATGCCTTGCTGGCCGAAGCGGCGACCCGGGTGCCCAAGGCACCGAACGTCGATTTCGCGCTAGCGGCGATTTCGTTTTGTTGCGGGCTCCCACCGTCGTCGGGCGAGTTGATTTTCGGGGTTTCTCGCATTGTGGGATGGATTGCCCACTATTTGGAGGAACTCGACGAGCCGGTGCTGCGCTACCGGGCTCGGGCCATTTACCGCGGACCGTAGGAATGTCGTCGGAATTCTCACTCATTGTGAAGTTTACGAAACATAAAGCACCACTTGGACGTGACGTGCTTCACAATTAGCGATGACCGATCGCAACTCAGGATCAAAAATTTGACTGGACGGTCTAGTAACGGGGTGACAGGGGAGTTAGTGTGCTCATGTTCGAAACTTCGGTTTTGATGCATCGAAACCTTTCCTTCTGCGCTTCAGAACTTCGACGGTCCTGTTACGAAACGCCCCAGGAAAAACTCCGATGCACGGTGCAGCCGACACGTCCGCGTGGCCGCTGTATCGACGACGAGTGCTCCGTAAGGAGGCGTCGGTTCGCACGCGAATCGGCCACACGAGTCGGCATGGCATCACCCACTACACGAGCCACAGCCTGGAGGACCCACACGTGATTTCCGCGATCCGTAACCACTGGAACGATCTCGATTGGCGCGACGAAGCGACCTGTCGAGACCTTGACCCCGAATTGTTTTTCCCGGTAGGAGTTACCGGAATGGCGGTCGAGCAGATTGAAGCAGCCAAGTCGTTCTGCCGGGTTTGCCCGTCGCAAGGACAGTGCCTGGAGTTTGCGATCACTACGAACCAGGAATACGGAGTTTGGGGCGCAACCACCGAAGACGAGCGCCGAGTGCTCCGTCGCCAGTGGCGTGCCGAAGTGCGCCGCCGCCGCGTCGCCTAAAACAGCCTCACCAAACGTTGCGCCGGGCGGAAACGCCCGGCGCTTTGCTTTGCCACTCGAGCGTTTGCCACTTGCGCGTTTCAGGGCGGAGTCAGGGCGCGGTCAAGCTGTCGACGAATGTTTCGTAGTCGTCGAGCAGCTTGTCCCAGCGGTAGTTGGCTCCGACGTACTGCGCGCCCCGGTCGCCCAGCAGGTCCTTTAGCGGACCGTCGTTGACGATGGCATCGAGCATGACCTCGAGTTCGGCCGGACCCCGGTAATACAGCCCACCGCCGCTTCGCTCCACCTGACCGCGAAGCACCGCGCACTCGTGTCGAACGAGGACCGGCGTGTGGTGTTGCCACGCTTCGCACACGACGATCGAGAAACTTTCGTAGAGCGACGGATGAACGAACACCGACGCTTCCGCGAGCGCGGCGTCGCGGTCATCGTCGGTTACGCGCCCGAGGAACCGTACGTTCACAGACGAAAGTTCATCGATCCGTCCACCCAGATCTCCGCCGCCGATAAGCACGAGCGTCAGGGGGCCGGGGTTGTCGCGCTTGTACCGCTCGAACGCTTTCGCGAGTTCGATGAAACCTTTGTTCTCGTCCATCCGACCGACGCACAGCGCGAAGGGCGCGGTGCCGAGTCCGTGCCGGGAACGGAAGCGGTCTCGCTGATCGCCCGACACGCGCGGCGCTTCCGGGATGCCAACTCCGCTGACGATCGACGGTGTCGATTCGACGGCCGTTCCGAACCGCAGCAGAACCAGGTCTCGTTCTTCCTCGGTGAGAAACACAAACCCGGAGGCCTTGGCGAAGACCTCGTCGAAGATCTGCAATCCGAGGGTCACGTCTTCGTGGGCCGTCGGGTGCAGCACGATCGGCACCCGACTTTTGGTAGTGATCACTTCCGTAGCTCGTACCGCGTGGGCGAATTGGTAGGTGACGATCGCTGCAGCATCGAATCGCTCGATGTTCGCTGCGAGCCATTCCTCCATGCCGATCATGGTCGGCCCGACCGCCCGCATCCAGTGATCCTCGAGCACCATTGGGAGTGGGCGTCCGAGCAGTGCCGCACCGTGGGCGCGCTCGGTCAGGTAGTAGAAACGCTCGTCACGCTTCACGACCACGGGGAAGCGGTGGACCGTCACC
Source organism: uncultured Acidimicrobiales bacterium (assembly GCA_963763135.1). Classification (GTDB taxonomy): domain Bacteria; phylum Actinomycetota; class Acidimicrobiia; order Acidimicrobiales; family JANYDT01; genus JANMZO01. The sequence continues at coordinate 8,817 of CAVXNJ010000002.1, forward strand.
CCGTTGATGTCTGACGCACCGGGCGGGAACTCGTTGGCCCAACCCTGGTAGTCGACGGCGCAGCTCGTGAGCACTTCGATCTGGTGTCCCCGAGCCGCCAGCCGTTCCGCCATCTCCCGGCAGTAGTGCTCCGACCCACCGAGTGCTTCACGGCCGTAACGCTGGATGATGAACAACAGCTTCACGACACACCGCTCTCGATAGTGCCGACGAGGTCTGCGAGAAACTGCTGGAGGAGTCCCGCCGACCGGGCCGGGGTCAGCTCGGTGGAGCGAACGAGTCCCCGTTCGATGAGGCGACGGCGAAGCGCGGTGTCGGTCGAGACGGCGACGATGGCTTCAGCGAGAACTTCGGCATCGTCGTCGGGACCCAGAAGGATGCCCGCATCTTCGACCGTGCCCGGGACCGCTCCGCTCGCGTAAGCCACCACCGGCACCCCGGCGGCCATGGCTTCGACGAACCGCACGCCGAAGCCCGACGAGCGGCTCGGTGACACGATCGCCGTAGCGGTCGACATCAACCCGAGCAGGTCGGGCTGCGAACAGTGTCCGCCGAAGAACACGTTGATTCGGAGGTCCCGGGCCAACTCACGCAGGGCCACCTCGTAGCCCGGGTTGTTCGACCGACCGACGACGATGAGCAACGCCGCCTCGAGTCCGTTGGTCGCGGCGAGGTGCATAGCGGTTAGGAGCTGTTCGACTTCCGCGTGCGGGTCGAGACGACCGACGCAGAGGATGCGGGGACCGACCAGTTCATCGGGTCGCGGCGAACGTCGGTCTCCGCGTCGGGGCTGATCGGCCGGGTCGGACGTTGCGTCGGCGGGGTCGGCGGGGTCGGCGGGGTCCGTCGCTTCGTCGGCGGTGCGATCCTGGTCGACGCGCGTGCGCTGCCCGATCGCGGCGAACTCGTCGTACGGAAAGAACGGAGGTACAACAGCGGTAAGGGGCCGGGGTCGGACCGGGTCGGCGAGGGCCGCCACCTCGGGCGACACCGCCAGAAACCCGACCGGAGCGACCCCGTAACGTCCGATGGTGTCGGGGAATGTCTGAACGACATCACCGGGCGACGCGTCGGTGGTGCCAGCGGATCGCCGCCCTCCGACCGACTTCAGCGGACGCGTCGAGGGCAGCTGCCAGCCGTGAACGCGGAGAACGATTCGCTCGGGTCGACCAGCCACAAAGGCCCAAACCGGCGAGTCGGGGTCGCGAACGTGGGCGATCAGCACGTCATCAGCCGAACCCGGTGGGAGCTCAGGATGCAGGCGCATGTCAACGCCGATCGGGCCGCCCGGGGCGGTGAGCGCCCAGAGTCCCGACTCGGGACAGCGAGATCCACGCAGCTGGGCTTGGATCCCCAGGGCGTCGTTGGTGATCGAGTCCCCGCTCGTCGCAAGGTCGATCACCTGGTGGATCGACCCGGTCCGGGTGGTCATCGGGCCGGGCCCGAGCCGGTCTCCGATGCTCGGCCGGCAGTGTCGTCGGCCCGGGCGGCCGTGTCGTCTGCCCGGCCGGACGCGTCGTCGGGTCGGCGGGCTGTGACGTCTGCTCGGTCGTCGATGACGCCGGTCGTGATGTCGAGGCCGTCGTCGAAGCCATCGGACCCGTCGTCGAGGCCCACATCCGCGCCGGCGGAGGTGTTGGATCGACTCGCCTCGAACTCGTCGTCGTCGAAGCTGTCGTCGTCGAGATCCTCGGGCTCGTGCGGCAGGGGCGCCCGTGCGGCTCGGGCATCGCGCCGAAGCTTGCGGACCTTCCACTGCAGTTCGTCGACCCGATCGGTAAGCGCAGTGACGCGGTGCTCCCGACGTTCGAGGTCTCGGACCCGATCGATGAGCGCAAGCACCGTCTGCTCCAGGGCCTCCACCCGCTCACGTTCGACCCGCTCCCGATCGCTCCTGTCAAGACTCACCCCGAGGGTCTCCAGCTTCCGCTTGGCCTTCGACAACCGGTCCGATTCCGCGGGTGCCGCGGCACGTGGCGTCCCGAGCAGGGCGGCGGCAGCGATCAGCGGATCGTCGGTGTCATCGACCGGGCGCACGTGCTGAAGGATCTTGTTGAAGTGCTGGTCGACCCGGGCACCGAAGCGATCGGGTATCTCGCCGGTGCTGCGCCGGGCGTTGGCCCGTTGGCGGAGAACTTCGATCCGATCGGCGTTGGAAAGCAACGCAAGCGACGGTTCGGGCGGGGTGGGCCCGGAGGGTACGGGCGACTCAGGGGTGGTGACCATCTCGCCACGAGTCTACGGCGTGGGTCGAGCGGACGGTGGCGTGGCGCCTAGTGGCGTTCCTGCGTCGTGGCCCGCCGCGGCGTGGCGCCTACGACGGGAGGGCCACGGCCGACCAGGTCCTCGACGCACGGTCGTATGCGCACAGGCCCTGGGACACCCCGTTGCGCTGGGCCCAACCCTGGATGTCCTGCACGTATGTGGGAAGGGTGGTGTCGAAGGGAAAGGCGTCGGGGAACTGTCCGGAGTAGCCGTTGAGCGTCGGAAGTTGCTTGCTGGAGGCGATGACCATCGCGTCAATGTTCGTCACATAGGCCGGCGCGCCGGGCAGACCGACGATGTAGAACGAGCGGCAGGCCATCGGCGCGTCGGGTGTGGCAATGACGAGTCGAAGTTCGTCGGAGCGGTCCATGCTCGATTGCGGTGATCGGTTGAACTGTTCCGCGACGGCCAAGACCAGCAGCACGGAAAGCAGCACCGGCGCGGTCCGGCTCCCGGTGGCGGCGACGCCCCGTGAACCCCGTGAGCCTCGGAAGCTTCGTGGCCGATCGGATGCGGCATTGTCGGGTGGTGTGCCGTCGGAAGCCGGCGTCCGGTTGAGCCAGAGGTCGAGTCCGAAGCCGAGGGTCAGCGCCGCAAGAATCAGGTTGAACACCTGGATGCGGTCGATCGCCCGGATGGCGTTGGCTCCGGGGACGACCGTATACGGCACGATCCACGCGCTTCCGAAGCCGAACTTGATCGACAGCAGCGACATCGTGACCCACGTGAGAGCGAGGCCGAGGACGAGGTTCTGGCGGAGCGAGCGTCGCCTGCGCACTGTGCGGAATCCGTAGAACCCGACGAACAGAGTGAGCACGATCACCAACGGGGTGATGGCCAGCGCCGTCTCGCCGTTGGCCAAACGACCGGAACGGGACTCGAAGACACGACGAAGAAACGGTCCCCAGACCACGTTCCACTTGCTGACGTTGATCAGGTCGCCCGGGCGTCCGGCAAAGCCCATCGCCTCAGAGTATGCGCGCTTACGAGTTGCTCGAAGTGCAGGAAGATAGGTGTAGACAAACGGCGCCAGCGAAACGACAAAACCAGCGAGCAGAGCCACACCCGACTTCAATTCGGCACGTAGTTGAGCGACATAGGGTCGAAAACCCTCTGTTGCCAGTTGAAGGATTGAGAAATACACGGTCCAAATGCCGACAGCTAGCAGAAAAAACCAGCCGATGTAGAACGACGAATACAACACGAGCGCGCTCAACGATCCGGCGCCGGCCAGCAGCACGTAGCGCCGCTTTGTCGACTCCCTCTGGCTGAGGGCCACCATCAGCACTACCCACGGAAGCCAGTACACGCCGTACATCTGGGGATGCCCGGCTTTGATGGCGAGTGAATTGGCGAAGGTGAACGTGGCCGCCAGACAACAGATCCACAGGTTGGGGAGCTTTGTAGCTCGGTCCAGAAGCGCCGCGAGTCCGAAGAATCCAACGGCGGTTAGGAATATGAATGTCCATTGAAGTGCGGCATATCGGTCAAATCCGACGAGTCGCAGTGGCACGTAGAAGATCTCATTGAGCGCGAACGTGTCGCTGTATCCGAGCACATTCTTCGTGGGGTAGAAGAAATTGGGGTTGTTCCACGACCCGGAGCCTCGAAGTGCCTTGAACAGGTGCTCGTGCAGCACCGAGATCAGCCGCCAGTCACCGTTGTCGCCGCTCAAACCGTCGAACCCGCTGGCAAAGGACCGCCGGAAGAAGATCCCGGCTCCGAGGATCCACGTCGCAACAGTCGAGCGGCGAAACGAGGACCGCAGCCCCGACGACGCGAGGCGACCGCCGGTCATGGGGTGGGGGAGTTCGGCGGCGGGCGCGTCCATTCCGGCGATTCTACGGGTCCTTCAGGGTCGCGAAGCGGGCCCTGAACAGATGCAGGGTCGCGAAGCGGGCCCTGAACAGATGCAGGGTCGCGAAGCGGGCCCTGAACAGATGCAGGGTCGCGAAGCGGGCCCTGAACAGATGCAGGGTCGCGAAGCGGGCCCTGAACAGATGCAGGGTCGCGAAGCGGGCCCTGAACAGATGCAGGGTCGCGAAGCGGGCCCTGAACAGATGCAGGGTCGCGAAGCGGGCCCTGAACAGATGTGGCCCTCGTCGCCCGGGGAGTGGTCCTCCCGTCGAGATCGCGACGTTCGGTCGTTTGTGTTCGGTGGGCGGGTAGATGTGTCCGAACGTCGGGTTCAGGTTTCGACGACCGACCCGTTCGTGACCGTCCAGGTCTTGGTGGTGGTGACGGCTGCGAGCATGCGGCGGTCGTGCGTGACGAGGGCGAGGGTTCCGTCGAAGTTGCTGAGGGCCGCTTCGAGTTGCTCGATTGCGGGAAGGTCGAGGTGGTTCGTCGGCTCATCGAGGACCAGGAAATTCACCCCGTCGGCCTGGAACAGCGCGAGGACCGCCCGGGTCCGCTCGCCCGGCGAGAGCGTTGACGCGGGCCGGTGGACATCGTCGGCGCCGAGCCCGAACTTCGCCAAAAGGGTGCGGATCTCCGGTACGAGCATTTTCGGGAGCGCCCGGCGAACCGCGTCGAGAAGCGTTCCTTCCTCGTTGAACCGACCGCGTGCCTGGTCGAGTTCGCCGACGACCACACCGCTTCCCAGGGTGACCGACCCGGAATCGAGCGGGATGCGTTTCAACAGCGCGGCCAGCAGCGTCGACTTCCCCGCGCCGTTCGGACCGACGATGGCGATCCGGTCGCCGGCATGGACGTCGACCGAAACCGGGCCGAACGTGTAATCCCCGCGTTGCACGACGGCATCGCGAAGCGAGGCGACGAGTGATCCACTGCGGGGCGCGGCCGCGATCGTGTACTGCAGTTCCCACACCTTCCGGGGTTCGGCGACGGTCTCGAGGCGTAGCGCCTGCTTCTCCAGCCGACTCGCTTTGCCGGCCATCTTCTCCGACGACTCCGCCCGGTTCTTCGCCCCGATTTTGTCGTTGTCGGGTCGGTTGTTCTTCGCCTTCTTCACCCCTTCGTACGTCCAGTTGCGCACGGTTCGCGCCCGATCGACCAGGTCGGACTTCGTCTCGGCGTACTCCTCGTAGGCCTCCCGGGCGTGGCGACGCGCCACCTCACGCTCCTCCAGGTACGCCGCGTAACCCCCGCCGAACCAGGTTGCCCGCTTCTCGACCGGGTCGAGTTCGAAGATGTGCGTCGCCACGGTTTCGAGGAACACCCGGTCGTGGCTGACGATCACCGTCGGCGCCCGAAGCTCCTTCACCAGTCGTTCGAGTCGGGCCAGGCCGGCCAGGTCGAGGTTGTTGGTGGGCTCGTCGAGGAGGAAGACGTCGAAGCGGGCGAGCAGGAGACTCGCGAGTCCGAGGCGACCGGCCTGCCCGCCTGAAAGTGTGGCGACGGGCTGGTCGAGGTCGATCGAGAGTCCGACATCGGCCAGGACACTGTCGATTCGGACCTCGAAGTCGGCTCCGCCGAGGGCGAGCCACCGGTCAAGCGCAATGCTGTAGGCCGTGTCGGCACCCGGTTCGGCGTCGGCCATGCGGGTGGCCTGCAGCTCCATGTCGGCCTCGGCGGCGGCCACCGCGGTGCGTCGACCGAGGAATTGTCGTGCCGTTTCCGGCTCTCCGGACGCACCCGGGTCCGCGTGTACTTCCTGGGGCAGGTAGCCGATCGTGGCGTCGGGCGGGGACACGGTCACCGATCCGGCACTCACCGGAAGGAGCCCGGCCAGCGTCTTCAGCAGCGTGGTCTTGCCTCCACCGTTCGGTCCGACGAGCCCGACGACGTGCCCGGGAGCGATCGTGGCCGACACCCCTTCGGCCAAAACGACGGGATCAAACCCAAGGGTGAGGTCGGAAACGACGATCGTGGCGGCCATCCGCCCAGGATGTCACCAACCTGCCCGATGCCTGAGCACGTTTTCCAACTCCTCCCCACCTCGAGGTTTGGATGTTTGTGTTCGCTGGGCGGGCAAATTCATCCAAACGTTGGGGTGAGGTACCGCCGTTTCGCGAGGTTTGGATGTTTGTGTTCGCTGGGCGGGCAAATTCATCCAAACGTCGCGGAAGAAGGAACGTCGAGAGGCGGGCTACCAGCCGCGGTCGATCCATTCCTGAAGCGACGGACGTTCGCGCTCGATCGTCGTGTCGAGGCCGTGACCTGGCATTACAAGCGTGTCGGGCGGAAGGGTGAAGAGGCGACGGTCGATCGATTCGATGATCGTCGGGAAGCTGCTGGTCTTGTCCTTCGTCGCTCCCGGACCACCGGGAAACAGGGTGTCGCCGCTGAGCAGGATCGGGGAGCCTTCGAGCAGAAAGCACATCGAACCGGCGGTATGACCCGGCGTGGCGATCGTGTGGAGGCGAAGACGGCCGACCGAAATCACGCTGTCGTCGTCGAGGATCTCGTCGTAACTGGGCAGCATGGCGGCGTCGGCGGCGGTCACGCCGACCGAATATCCGGCATCGCGAAGCTGGGGTACGGCCTGGATGTGGTCCCAGTGGCCGTGGGTTTCCAGCACGCTCCGCACGTTCAGGGCCTTGCACAGATCGAGCAGTTTCTCGTGCTCGTTCGCGGCGTCGATCAGCACGGCGTCGCCAGTGGAACGACAGCGCAGCACGAAGACATTGTTCTCGTAGGGCCCGACGACAATCTTCGTAATCTCGACCTGCGTGTCGGAGTAATGCAGCTGGGCGGTTCCGTTGGGGGCAGCAGGCTCGGTCATTTCCCCATCGTAGAAGGGGTGGGCAAAGTTTGTTGGCCGCCGATTTCACCTTGACCAGACGGTCTAGTAGAAATACTCCCGTCACACGGCGCACCGCCGTGCAAGAAGTCACCGTCGCAAAGGAATCCCGTGAATTTCGCCTTCAGCGAGGAGCAAGAAGAGCTCCGCAAGTCCGTCCGTCGTTTCCTCGACGAGAAGTCACCGGTCACCGAGGTTCGCCGCCTTATGGAGACCGAGTCGGGTTACGACGAAGCCGTCTGGAAGCAGATGGCTGAGCAGCTCGGCCTCCAAGGTCTGATCATCCCTGAGGCTCAGGGCGGATCCGGCTACGGCTACGTCGAACTGATCGTCGTCCTCGAAGAAATGGGGAAGTCGCTCCTTTGCGCTCCGTTCTTCTCAACCGTCGCCCTGGCCACCAACCTGGCCATGATCATCAATGACGACACGTCCAAGACGGCTCTCACCGAGATCGCCGGCGGCGCAATCGCCACCGTCGCCTTCACCGAGGCCAACGGCAAGTGGACCGAAGACGGCATCACCGCCACGGCCACCAAGTCGGGCGACGGATGGGTCATCAACGGCGAGAAGATGTTCGTTCTCGACGGCCACACCGCCAACCTGATCGCCGTCGCCGCCCGCACCGAGAAGGGTGTCAGCATCTTCGGTCTCGGTGGCGACGCTGCCGGTCTCACCAAGACCCCGCTGTCGACCATGGACCAGACCCGCAAGCAGGCCAAGCTCGGCTTCTCCAACACGCCGGCCACGCTTCTCGGCGAAGAGGGCAAGGGCTGGGACTACCTCGTCAAGATGCTCGACCTCGCTGCTGTGGCCCTCGCCGCTGAGCAGGTCGGTGGTGCCCAGAAGTGCCTCGACATGAGCGTCGAATATGCCAAGGTCCGCGTACAGTTCGGCCGCCCGATCGGTTCGTTCCAGGCCATCAAGCACAAGTGTGCAGACATGCTGCTCGAGACCGAGTCGGCCAAGTCCGCCGCCTACTACGCCGGCTGGGCCGCCGCCGAGAACAACGACGAACTTCCCGTCGTCGCTTCGCTGGCCAAGGCTTACTGCTCGGATGCGTACTTCCACGCAGCCGCTGAGAACATCCAGATCCACGGTGGCATCGGCTTCACCTGGGAACACGACGCTCACCTGTACTTCAAGCGGGCCAAGTCGTCGGAGCTTCTCCTCGGTGACCCGACCTACCATCGCGAGCTTCTCGCTCAGCGCATCGGAATCTGATCCACACCTGTTGTCCCTGATCCGCCCGGCGGATTGCCAGAATGTGAAAGGACCGGCCGCGAGGCCGGTCCTTTGCTTTGCGCCTCGATTTCGTCGAAGCCTTCTGGCGGTTAGCGACCGGCGAACGCTCGGGCGGCCAGGTCTCTCGGCAGATACGACTCGCCGGCCGGGAGGAGCCCTTCGGTCAGAAGCCGCTCAGCGGCCCGGGCGAACGCGCCGTAGGCGATGTTGCTGAGACCGCTACCGAGGGAGATCCGCCGCACGCCGAGATCAGTAAGTTCGCTCACGGACGGGCCGCCGGGGAGCATCAGCACGTTGACCGGAAGTGGTGTCGCGGCCACGACCCGCTCGAGATCAGCGGCCTTGGTGAGACCCGGTGCGTAGAGAGCGTCGGGTCCGGCGGCTGCGTACCGCTCAAGCCGGGCGATCGTGTCGTCGAGGTCCTGGACACCCCGAATGTGGTTCTCCGCCCGGGCCGTCAGCACGAGCCCGACCCGTTTCGCGGCGGCCACCGCTTCGGCGATCTTCTCCACGGCGACGTCGACCGGTTCGATCCGTTGGTCGTCGGGGTTCCAGTCTTCGATGGAGCAACCCGCCGCGCCGGCTTCGGCCAGCAGTTCGATAGTCCGGGTGATGCCGCCCGGGGCGTCGGGGAAACAGCGCTCGGCGTCGACGTTGACCGGAAGATCCGTAGCCCCGCAGATCGCCGCGACGTGGGCGACGAGTTGATCACGGGTGATCGTCATGTCGAGTTGCCCGAGCGATGCGGCAAACCCGGCACTCGTGGTGGCCAGCGCGGAGAAGCCAAGTGCACCCAGGATCCGGGTGGCGCCGAGGTCATGGGGGTTCGGCATCACAAACGTGCCGGACCGGTGAAGCTGACGGAACGTTTCATAGGACGCCCGCTGCTTGGTGTCGTTTGAGGTCATGGCCCCACTCTCGCGGTTGTTGCGCAGAAGCGCTGGCGGTTTTCGGCCGGAAACGCTGCTTCGATTCAGGTTGGCACGTCGGCCGCGCCACGGTCGGGGACAGCGGAGGCGTGCTTTCCGAACTCGGGCGGTCCGGTACCCAACTTCGGGTGCTTTGGTCCATGACTTGGGGGGTTTTGGGCGGCGGAAGGCCGGCTCTGGCCAGGTTGGGGACCACCGGTTGGTGGGTTGGGTCTGCAGATGTGTTGGTTGGGGACGGATGTCCGGTCGGGGACGGCGTGGAGGCGTGTCCGCAACTCGGGCGGTCCGGTACCCAACTTCGGGTGCTTTGGTCCATGACTTGGCGGGTTTTGGGCGGCGGAAGGCCGGCTCTGGCCAGGTTGGGGACCACCGGTTGGTGGGTTGGGTCTGCAGATGTGTTGGTTGGGGACGGATGTCCGGTCGAGCCACGGTGTAGAGGCGTGTCCGCAACTCGGGCGGTCTGGTACCCAACTTCGGGTGCTTTGGTCCATGACTCGGCGGGTTTTGGTCTGTGGACGGCCGGCTACTGGCCAGGTTGGGGACCACCGGTCGGTGAGATGGGTCCGCAGATGCGTTGGTTGGGGACGGATGTCCGGTCGAGGCAGGTGTGGAGGCGTGTCCGTAACTCGGGCGGTCAAGGTACCCAACTTCGGGTGCTTTGGTCCATGACTCGGCGGGTTTTGGTCTGTGGACGGCCGGCTCTGGCCAGGTTGGGGACCACCGGTCGGTGGGTTGGGTCCGGAGGTGGATGGGTTGGGTGCGCCGAATGCGGGATCTGGCGGTGTGGTCGAAGGTTGCCGGAGCGGCTTAGTGGTCCAGGACCAGCGCTGGGAGTTGGGTGACGACGTCGAAGTGGTTGAACGGGGCGAGGGTTACGGCCTCGACCGGGACCCCGTGCGCCCGCAAATGATCTGCGTACTTACGGTGCTGGCGGTGGAATTCACCGGTCTCGTTGTCGCCGATAACGAGAAGCGTCGGCACGGCGGCCGGAGTCCGGTACATCGGGCTGAGGCGAAGTGCGTCGGCGACGGTCAGGTGCAGGGCCTCGTCCGTATCCGTCCCGATCAGGGGCTCCAGGTCATAGATGCCGCTGAACTGGACGAGTCGTTCGAACGGATGGGCCACGGCGGCGGCCGTCATCGCCGTGAGATGACCGCCGGCGGAGCTACCGGAGATGGTTACCCGGAGCGGGTCGATTCGCAGCGTCGAAGCGTTCTCGATGACGTGGCGCACGGCCCGGACGCACTGGTCGACAATCTCGTCGATTGTCGCGGCCGGTGCCAGCGTGTACTCGACGACCGCGAGCGAAACACCGTTGCGGGCCAGCGTGGCACCGGCAAAACGGGAGTCGACCCGACCGAGCCGTTGCCAGTAGCCCCCGTGGATGTAGATGACAACGGGGCGAGGTCCATCACCGACGCCGCGAAACAGGTCGAAGCATTCGTCGGGATGGTCACCGTAGAGGATGCCGTCGATCATCGGGACCGGTGCGTTCGCGACGGCTTCATCGCTCAACCGCCGGTAGTCGGCGAGGTACGGGAGGATGCTCTCCACACAGGAACTCGGGGAGTACTCCCGCTGGCGGTCGGCGAGGGACCAGGAACGCCAGGCGTTGTCGGGATCCTCGGGGAACTGCGTGTCAGCGGGAGCGTGCTCGTTCACACCTTGAAACTATCGGCGATCAGCCACGCGAATCGAACAATGGAAGGGTCGAAACACGGTCGGCCAAACTGATAAGCGCACTTATTTCCGCGGAACGACCGCCGCCAGGGCGTTTGCGGCTCGCCAACAGTCTTCGTACGAGCTGTAGAGCGGAATCGGTGCGAAGCGAACGATGTTGGGTGGACGCTCGTCGGGCACGACATCGAACTCGCTGATCAGCTGCTCGGTGACGTGCACCGCGTTCTCGATCAGCAACGACAGCTGCGCGCCCCGTTCCGACGGATTGCGTGGCGTGACGATCGACAGTTGATGGGTCGCCGTCAACGCGTCGATCAGCGATTCCAGATACCCGGTCAGACGGAGCGAGCGGGCCCGGAGAGCCACCATTCCGCCTGCCGCGTCGAACACCTCAAGCGACGCGCGGATCGGCACGAGCGAAAGAATCGGCGGGTTCGAAATCTGCCAACCACCACCGTCGGATGCGAGATCGATGTCTTGGGTCATGGCGAAGCGGGTCCGCGGGTCGTTGCCCCACCAACCGGTGAGACGGACGAGATCGGTGCGGTTCACGTGTCGCTCGTGGATGAACGCCCCACCGATCGCACCGGGTCCGGAGTTCAGGTACTTGTACGTGCACCAGGCGGCGGCGTCGACGTTCCAGTCGTGCATGGCGAGCGGGACGTTGCCGGCCCCGTGCGCCAGGTCCCAAATGGCGTATGCACCGTTGCGTTGGGTGGCGGCAGTGATCGTCGGAATGTCGAGCCACTGCCCGGTCCGGAAGTTGATGCCCGGCAACAAGACCACGGCGACTGTGTCGCCCAGTTCGTCGAGTGTGGCGATGATGTCGTCGGTGCGCAGAAGATGCTCGCCGGGTCGGGGACTCAAACGCACCACGGTCTCTTCGGGGTCGAGGCCGTGCAGGCGGGCCTGACTCACCACTGCATAGTCGTCGGAAGGAAACGCGCCGGCCTCGATGACGATCTTCGTGCGGGTGCCGGCCGGTCGGTAGAACGCCGCCATCAACACATGAAGGTTGATGGTGAGCGTGTTCATCACCACCACCTCACTGCTATGTGCACCTACGATTCGTGCCATCGGTTCGGCCAACTTCTCGGCCATCTGTGACCACGGGTGCTCGCCGGTGAAGTGACCCGCCACCGCCCGATGCGACCAGCTGTCGAACACCTCGGCCACAGCCTGCTGGGCCGGGCGGGGGAGCAGGCCCAGTGAGTTGCCCGCGAAGTACGCCGCTGACTCGTAGGTGCTGCCGGGCGCCACGGCCTCGGGAAACACGAACAGGTCACGGAATGGGGCCGGGTCGGAAGCGTCGAGGTCGGCGAAGTTTGGATCAATCACAGAGAATGGATCCTACGGCGGTCGTCGCCGGTCCGGTGCCGCCGCGTCGCGAGCTCTGAGCGAGACGTTTCGTTAGACGTTGGTTAGACGTTTGGTTAGACGTTGCGCCAGAACTGGAAAAGGACGCGTCCGTCGTAGATCAACCGGTCTGATGCACCGAACGCTTCGGTGATCTTCGACGCGTTTCCGAAGATGAGATCTGAGGCGGCCTGCGACTGCGACACGAGAATGAACAGAAGAATGAACGTGTAACCGCGATAGGGGGCGATGGCTTCGAGGGTCTTCCGATTGAGGTGCGGTTCGATGATGCCGAACCCGTCGAGGCCGGGGAGCGGAAGCAGGTTCAAGATCGCGGCGATGAACTGCAACCGCACCAGGAACGCGAGCCCCGCGGCAAAGGTGTGGTGGCTGTCGACGATTCCGGGGGCGAGCTTGAACACCAGGCCGCCCGCGATCCCGATCGCAATGTTCACGAGCGGACCGGCGGCCGACATCATGCTGCGCTGCCACTTGGTCTTGATCGCCGCCGGGTGGACGTAGACCGCAGCGCCCGGCAGGCCGATTCCACCCATCAGCAGGAACACGAGGGGAAGCAGCAGGGAGAGGCCGGGTTGGATGTACTTCAGCGGGTTGAGCGTCAGATAGCCGCGTGCGGCGACCGACTTGTCGCCACCCCAGTACGCCGTGCGCGCATGGCCGTATTCGTGGAGGCACAGCGACACGATCCAGCCGATGAATACAAAGGCGAAAACCGCGTACTTCGCATCGACGGCGTCAGTCCAGGCCGCCCAGCCCGACACCGCCCACGCCGCGACAAGCCCGAGGAACACCGGGCTCGGAGATGTACTGGTCTCGGGTGCTTCCCGCCCGAGTCGAACCTGCATGGTGTCCACAACGCACCAGGCTACCCCCGAGCTGTGAGATCACCGTGAGAGGAGGGTGGGCCTGTCGGCTCGTCGTCAGCTCTCGCGCTGCGTCGCCCGGTCGTGGCCAACTCCGCCGGGGCGTGCACAACTCCGCCGGGGCGTGCGCAACCGGGCGATGAGGGACCCAACTTCGCCGGGCGGGTCCGGAACCTTGGCCGTGAAGGTACCCAACCGGTCGCTTCGGCGGGGGCGGGTCGGCCTAGATGGTGCGGGTTGGGTTCGTCCGGCGGGAAGTTGGGTACGGCTGGTCAGACATTTGAGTCCCGTTCGCCCCGCCCGGTCGGTCCAGCCCGCCCAAGCCCGTCGCCGGCTAGGGGAGCAGTTCCCGCAGAGTCTTCGGAGCTAGGCGACGGTAACTGTCGTTGACGAGCTCCGCGACCTCGGCCCAATCGGTGTTGTCCTCGATGATCAGCCCGGCAATGTCGGGCCACCAACCCGGCACGACGTAGGGAAATCCACTGCTGCGCAGTGCCTGTCGGTCGCCGTGACCGGTGCGGAACGTAAGCAGGATCAGCGGCCCGTTGGAGCCGGCGGCTTTGGCGTAGGCGGGTGGCCAGCCTTCGTCGACGGGAACGACGTGGGCGAAGTTCTTCCCTCGCACGACCCAACGCGTTCCGACCCAGGCCTGTTCCTCCACCGCCTCGGGCAGCTCCATCGCAATGGCTCGGATGCGTTCGACCACCGGCTCGGGCGCGTCGCGGTGTTCCTTCATCGCCTGACCTTCACGCTTCGGGGCCAATCCGTCAAGACCCGGGCGCTCAAAATCGGGGTGGTCGGCGGTTCCTTCAGCTCCCGCGTAGGCTAGGCAGCATTGTTTGATTCGGCTGCCGGGGTGGTCGGCGGTTCCTTCAGCTCCCGCGTAGGCTAGGCAGCAATGTTTGACAGCCTTTCCGATCGTTTCGACGCAATTTTTTCCCGGCTGAAGTCGCGCGGGCGCCTCGGTGAGGCCGAAGTCGACGAGGTGTTGCGCGAAATCCGCGTCGCCCTTCTCGAAGCCGACGTCAACTTCGTCGTGGTCCGCAACCTGGTCGACCGCATCCGGGCGGCCTGTGTCGGCGCCGAGCTGTCGACGGTGCTCAACCCGGCCCAGCAGGTCATCAAGATCGTTCACAACGAGCTGATCCAGACCCTCGGCGGCGAGACGCTCGACATCAAGTTCGCGTCGAAGCCACCGACCGTCATCCTCATGGCCGGCCTCCAGGGTTCCGGTAAGACGACGAACACCGGCAAGTTGGCTCGCTGGTTCAAGGCCCAGGGCCGCAACGTGATGCTGGTCGGCGCCGACCTTCAGCGCCCCGCCGCCGTGGAGCAGCTCCGTGTACTGGCCGGGCAGGTCGGCGTGCCCGTCTACAGCGAGAAGACCGACCCGGTCAGCGTCGCCCGCAACGGCCTGGAAGAGGCCCGCCGCCTCGGCAAAGACGTGCTGATCGTCGACACCGCCGGTCGTTTGACCATCGACGTCGAGTTGATGGACGAGGTCCGTCGCATCAGCGAAGCGGTCAGCCCCGACTACACGTTCCTCGTCATCGACGCGATGACCGGTCAAGACGCCGTTACGACGGCCGAGGCCTTCCACCAGACGCTCGCCATCGACGGCGTGATCCTGACCAAGCTCGACGGCGACGCCCGCGGCGGCGCGGCCCTCTCGGTGAAGGAGGTCATCGGTCGCCCGATCGCCTTCGCATCAACCGGCGAGAAACTGGCCGACTTCGACCAGTTCCACCCCGACCGTATGGCGAGCCGGATCCTCGGCATGGGCGACATGCTCACGCTGATCGAGCAGGCCGAGCAGCACTTCGACCAGGAACAGGCCGAGAAGGCCGCCGAAGCCATGATGAGCGGTCAGTTCACGCTCATGGACTTCCTCGAGCAGATGCGTCAGGTCCGCAAAATGGGCCCGCTCAAGAACCTGCTTTCGCTGATGCCCGGCGTCGGCAAGGAACTCAAAGACGTCGACGTCGACGAGCGCGAACTCGACCGGGTCGAAGCCGTGATCCTGTCGATGACGAAGGAAGAACGGGTCAACCCCGACATCATGAACGCGTCACGGCGGCAACGCGTCGCCGCCGGTTCGGGTCGCCCGCTCATCGAGGTGAACAACCTGCTCAAGCAGTTCGGCGAGATGCAGAAGATGATGAAGAGCATGGGCCCCGGCATGGCGGCAGCCATGAAGGGCGGCGGGGGTCGTCTCAAGCAGGCGCGTGCGATTTCCAAGGCGGTGAAGAGCGGCGACGTCGATCCTGAGCAGCTCCGGGCACTTGGCATGCCGAACATCCCGGGTCTACCCGGAGAAGTGCGCGGCGCGCCCAAGCTGCCGTCGCTCCCGCCATCGGGTGGTCCGAAGAAGGGTGGCGGCGGACGCGTCACCGCGCCCGGCACCCAGTCCTTCGCCCAGCCGAAGAAAAAGAAGAAGCGCTGAGTCTCAGCTTCCCCCGGGGTGCTGCTCCGGAGCCGTTTTTGTTACCGCGGGGAAGGTTTTTGACTCCGGAGCGGGCGCGCTCGGGTCACTCGGCGCGGCCAATCTCGCTCGACCTCCCCGCTCCACCGCCCTCCGCTCCAAACGCCGCTACCCCAGGTAGGCCGCCCGCACGGCCTCGTCGGCCAAGAGATCCGATGCGTTGCCGGTGGTCACGATGTTGCCGGCCTCCAGCACGTACGCTCGGTCGCTGTGCTTCAACGCGAGGTTTGCGTTCTGTTCAATCAGCAAGATCGTCACGCCCGTCGAACGAAGGTCGTCGATGATCTGGAAGATGCTCTCCACGATGATCGGCGCGAGACCGAGCGACGGTTCGTCGAGCAGCAGAAGCCTCGGTCGACTCATAAGCGCGCGTGCAATAGCGAGCATCTGCTGCTCCCCGCCCGACAGCGTGCCTGCCAGTTGGTTCCGGCGCTCCTCAAGACGAGGGAACAACCGGAACTGCGCGGCGAGGTCGGCGACGATCTCGTCCCGGTCGTTGCGGATGTAGGCGCCGAGGGTCAGGTTGTCCTCAACGGACAACCTCGTGAGAACGCGACGTCCCTCCGGCGAATGGGCGATGCCGGCTTTCACGACCGCTTCCGGTTTGAGACCCAACAGGTCCGTATCGCCGAAACGCAGCTGGGTCGTCGGCTTGACGTTGACGTTCACGATGCGCGAGATCGCCCGGAGCGTCGTGCTCTTCCCGGCCCCGTTCGCGCCGATCAGCGAGACGACCTCGCCCTCGAACACCTCAAAGTCGATACCTCGAAGGGCGGAGATGCCGCCGTAGGAAACCTGCAGGTTCCGCACGGACAGCAGCGCCCGCGGACCGAGGGCGCCAGGAGAACCAGAACCCGCAGGGACCGTTGCGTCGGGCGTCGGCAGTGACGGTGGTAGCGATGCCGCGGTCATGACGCCCCCAGGTACGCCTTGATGACGGCGGGATCGTTTTGCACGTCCTCCGGCTTTCCGAGCGCAATGAGTTCTCCGAAGTTCAACACCGCAATGCGATCGCAGAGCCCCATGACGAGCGGAACGTTGTGTTCGATCAACATGATCGTCAGATCAAACCGGTCGCGGATCTCTTTGATGAAGCCGGACAGGGCAACCTTCTCGTTCGAGTTCATGCCGGCCGCAGGCTCGTCGAGCAGCAGGACTCTCGGTTCCGCGGCGAGCGCTCGGGCGATCTCCAATCGTCGCTGGTCCCCGTAGGAAAGATTGCGGGCCTCCTCGTCGGCCCGATCGGTGAGCCCCACGAGATCGAGCAACGCCCACGCGAACTCGGCCACGGCGGGTTCTTCCCGGCGGGCCGTGCCGATACCGAACACGCCCGAGAGCACACCGGCTTTCGTGTGGAGGTGCCGCGCGGTCTTCACGTTTTCCAAGGCAGAGAGACCACCGAACAGCCGGATGTTCTGGAACGTTCGGGCGATGCCACGCTCCGCGATCTGGAACGGGCGACGGTTCGAAATCTCTACGCCGTCGTGCAGCAGTGTCCCCGACGAAATGGGCTGCATGCCGGTGAAGAGGTTGAACAGCGTCGTCTTTCCGGCCCCGTTCGGTCCGATGAGTCCGAAGATCTCGCCTCGCCCGACGTCGAAGTTGACGTTGTCCACCGCAATCAACCCGCCAAATCGTCGCGTCGCCCGAATGGCCTGCAGGACCGGCTCCCCGTGCAGCGGCGTCGTGGCCGTCGTCGTTGCTGTTGCGGCTGTCGTTGCTGTTGTGGCCGTCGCCGCCGTCGTTGCGACCGTCGTTGCGGCCGTCGACGTTGCTGTCGTTGACTCGCCGGTCATCGTGCCACTTCGCCTTCCGCGACAACTCGTCCCGTTGGTGAATCGGCGAGCGCAGCGGCGCCCGGCGTCGGGGATGCCGGTGGTGTGGCAGATGCGGCCCCCGTGCCTTTGCTTCGTCCGAACAGCCAGTTGATGAAGCCGGGCGGCACGAGTCCCTTGGGAAAGAAGATGCAGCAGAGCACCATCAGCAGACCGTAAACGAACGGTCGTCCGTCTTCGATCACTTGCGCGGTACTGCCGTCGAACTGACGGGCCAGCGTACGCAGCGCTTCGGGAAGAAGCGTCAGAAGGAACCCGCCGACGATTGGCCCGGCGAAAGTACGCGAACCGCCGATGACAACACAGGCGAGCACCAGCGTCGCCAATTCGAAGTTGCCCAGTGACGGATTCCACGCGTTCTGCTGATGTGCGGTGATCGCACCCGTCAGGGCCGCGAGCACGCAGCCGAGTGTGAAGACCAGCACTTTGAAATACGTCGGATGGATGCCGGTTGCCGAGGCGGCCAGCTCGTCTTCGCGGATGGCGACGAGCGCGCGACCGGTTCGGGTTCGCTCAAGCCGGTACAGAAAGACGGCGGCGATGACGAGGAGGGGAATATACGCGCGCATATATTGTGCCTTCGTCAAGAACGGGTCGAACGCCTCCAGGCCGTAGATGCCCTGGGCCCCTTCGGTACGAATCCCTTTGCTTCCGAACCAGGCGAAGATCGGGTCGTGGAGCATCAGGATCGCGACCATCTGATTGAACGCGATCGTCGCCAGCGCCAGGAAGATCCCTCGAAGGCGTAGAGCCAGGAAGCCGAGAATCGCGCCGAGGACAGCAGCGACGAGCGCGGCCAGCAACAGCTCCACGAAGAAGGCCGAGAAGGGGAACAGCTCTCTCGTCGACTCCCAATGAATCGGGCCGAGATGAATATTCCAGTAGCCGGTGTTGTCATCGAGCTTTACGTTCTGCTTGGCGAAGATGCCAGCGACGTATCCGCCGATCAGGTAGAACCCGGGCGTCGCGAGCGAGAGTTGCCCGGTCATCAACGGCAGATAGGTAGCCAATGCCAACAGCGCAACCCGCAGCATGTCGATACGCACCGAGGGCTGCAGCGGCAGGAGCATGGTCAGTGCGAGTGCGACACCGAGGACGGCCGTCGCTCCGGCTGAGCGACCGAATCGACGAGCGCCCCGGTCCGTCCTGGCGTAGGCCGAAGCGGTGCCGGAACCTGAGCCGAGGTTGAGCGCCTCCGAAAACAAACTCATCGTCAGACCTTCGTTATCTCGGCCCGGCCCAACAGACCGTTGGGTCGAACCATCAGAATGAGAAACAGAAAGAAGAACGGAATGGCGTCCTTCCAGTCGTTGCCGACCGTCCACCCGAGTACGGGGACGTGCCATCCGGGTATCGATGCCTGCAGCACACCGATCAGGAATCCGGCGAGCACCGCACCCGGAATGTCGCCCAGCCCACCCATGATGATCACCGCAAGGCCGATGAGGCCGAAGTTTGCACCGAAGTACGGACCAGCCGTCCCGGCGAAGGTCGACACCATGGCACCGGCTATCGACGCGATGGCGCCGCACAGGAAGAACGTCAGCACGATCAGCTTGTCGGTCGAGATGCCGAGCAGGCTGGCCGTCGTGCGGTCCTCCGACACGGCTTTCAGCGCCTTGCCGGTCTTGGTGCGGTTGAGCAGATACCAGAGGCCGGCCATGACGACGACCGCAACCACGAAGATGCAGATGCGGACCGAGCCGACAATTACGCCGAAGATGTTCACCGACGGTTGTGACGCCACCCAGGCGATTGGCGCCTGTGACGGCAACGGGTCGGCACCGACGAGATTCTGGATCAGTGAGGCGATCATGATCGAGATGCCGAGACTCGACACGAGCGTCAACAGCGTGTCGGATCCGCGGTCGCGAAGCGGCCGAAATGCGAAGCGTTCAATCAGTACGTTCACCATGCCGGCGAGGAGTGCGCCACCGATGAGGGCCGCCCAGAACGGGAGCCCGACCGGGAGCTTCTTCTGCGCAAACGGGTAGTTGCCACCGCCGAAGGTCTTGCCCATCAACATGTACGTGAGATACGCACCTGCGGTGAACATGGCGCCGTGCGCGAAGTTGATGATCCGCAGCACCGAGAAGATGAGTGTGTAGCCGAGTGCGAACAGCGCATAAATGCTGCCGATGGCGAGGCCCGTAAAGAGGTTCTGGAGAAACGTGGTCACGTAGTGGGCTCCGGGAGCATGGATCGGACGAACGGCACGGGCTGCCTGGGCATCCCGCTGATCCGATCAGCGGGATGCCCAGCAGACCAGGTCCGCCTCAGGCCTGGTCGAAGTAGATGAACTTGCCGTTGAACAGATCGCTCGTTTCGCCGCGGTTCATCTTGACCGAGGCGACGAAGTACTTCGCCTGGATGATGTCGCCGTCCTTGTCGAAGCTGATCTCGCCGAGCGGTGTGGAGTACTTACCCGCGAGGATCGCTTTGTTCAGGTCCACACGAACATCGGCGAGGCTGCCACCGAGCTTGCCGGCTTTGTCGACGGCCTTGAGTGCTTCGACGAAAACCTGGACACCCGTGAACGCCTGAGCGGCGATCTGGCCCGGGTCACGCTTCTGGTCGGCGACCCACGCCTTCTTGAACTCGGTGTTCGCGCCACCGAGCTCCGGGGAGTACGCCTGGGCGATGAGCATGCCGTCACACTGCTGCTTGCAGACCGAGAAGGTCTGCGCGGTGTTGAGACCGTTGCCACCGATGATGGTGCCGCGGAAGCCGCCGTCACGCAGCTGCTTGGTGAGGTTCGCCGCCTGGAACAGGCCCGAGATGGCGACGAGGTCCGGCTTCTCACGCTGCACGTACTGCACCTGCTGAGCGAAGTCGGTGTCGTTCACGAGGAACGTCTGCGGTGGAAGAAGCTCCATGCCTTCGGCCTTGATCGCAGTTTGGAAAACCGTCGTCTCCGAGCGGGAGAACGCGTCGTCTTGGGCGTAGAACACCGCGCCTTTCGACGCAGGGATGCGCTTGTTGGCGAACTTCACCACGTTGGCGGCATACGACGCCACACCGGCGGAGACTCGGGCGATGTAGTCGCCGATCTGCGGGATGCCGGCAGCGGTGTTCGACGGGCCGATCACCGGCACCTTCGCCTTGTCAGCGATCGGGTCAGACGCCAGCGCCTGGGCTGAGAGCGTCGGGCCCAGGACGCCGACAACCTTTTCCGAGTCGATCAGCGTGTTGAAGGCGTTGATTGCACCGGAGGGGTCCGGACCGGTGTCTTGGATCACGAGCTTGATCGGACGGCCGTTCACGCCGCCCTTGTCGTTGAAGAACTTCTCGGCCAACTGAACGGCCAGCTTCTGGTCCTGGGCGAGGCCGGCGGTCGAGGCGCCGGTGACGCCGAGCGCGACACCGATCTTGATCGGTTCCTTCGATCCACCGCCACTACCTGAGGCGGCGGCGGTGGTGGCGGTCGCACCGGCCGGCGCTGCGGTGGTCGGCGATGGTGCCACGCGCCAGCGCCGAAGGTTGCCTTCCTTGACGCAGATGAGGTTTCCGGACTTCTTGCCGACCTGGGCGGGTGTGCAGCGGTCGCCGGCTTTCGGGGCCGCTGCCGCTGTTGCCAGCGGTGCGCCGAGACTGAATGTGGTTAGAGCGGCTGCGATGCCTAGCGCGGCACCTACCTTGACACGGGTACGCACGAAACATTCCTCCTGGTGGTGGATCAGTGGGAGACCCGCGAAGGGGTCGCCGATGAGTGTGCGCGAGAATATGACCAAAAGCCAAACAAATCCCGCCCAACGGGATTGTGGATGAGACGGGGCGCCCGGCGCACGTAATCATCCACATACCAGGCAGCCACATACCAGGCATCCACAAACCAGGCATCCACAAACCAGTCGGTCCCGCGGGCGTGAAATCACACGGGTGTCGCTGCTGCTAACCTCTTCAGGCTCGCTTGCCTTATGGATGTGAGCTGTCGTTCTCAAACTTTTAGGAGTAACACCGTGGCCGTAAAGCTTCGCCTCATGCGCATGGGTAAGACCAAGCAGCCGACATACCGTCTTGTCGCCGCCGACGCCCGTTCCAAGCGCGACGGGCGCTTCATCGAGATCCTGGGCACCTACGAGCCCCGCCAGGAGCCCTCGCGTATCAACATCGACAACGACAAGATCGTTGGCTACCTCAACACCGGCGCGCAGCCGACCGAGACCGTCGCCAAGCTGCTGAAGATCTCCGGCGCCTGGGATGCCTACACCGCCGGCAAAGCCAAGAAGTAATTCGGGGATCATTCAGCCATGACCGATTTTGATCCCAACGCCATCGAACCCGAGAACGACTCGACGGCGAAAGCGGTCCTGCGGTACCTGGCCGAAACGCTGGTCGACGACCCGAGCGGCGTCGAGATCTCCAGCTCCAAATTCCGTCAGCGGGCCAGCCTCCACCTGAGCGTGGCGCCCGACGACATGGGTAAGGTCATCGGCCGCAAAGGCCGGACCGCCCAGGCGATCCGCACCGTCGTGCGTGCTGCGGGTTCCCGCGACGGTCTCGACACCTTTGTCGAAATCGTCGACTAGTCGACGCGCCAGCCGAGATCGTTGACTAGAGCAAGTTCTGCGGCCGGGTTCGCAGGGTCGCGTAGCGGACCGGTGCGCAGATGAAGCCAGGCGGGTACCTCTCCGTTGGCTACATCTCCAAGGCCCAAGGCCTGAAGGGCGAAGTCATCGTCCACCTCACCACGAACCGTACCGAGCGCTTGGCGAGCGGCTCGGTTCTGTGGTCGAAGCGAGGACCACTTACGGTTGCGGCTTCGTTTCCGCACGGTGATCGCTGGCGGGTGCTGTTCGCCGGAACACCTGATCGCACCGCCGCCGAAGCTCTACGTGGCGTAGAGCTTTTCGCCGAGCCTCTTAACGACCCGAGTGAACTCTGGGTTCACGAACTCGTGGGGGCGTCGGCCCAGTTGCCCGATGGCACCGGGATCGGCCGCGTCGAGGCAGTTCAGGCCAACCCGGCGAGTGACCTGCTCGTTCTCGACACCGGACACCTGATTCCGCTCGTGTTCGTCGTGTCGTCGGCCAACGGGGTTGTGATCGTCGATCCGCCGGAAGGGCTGCTCGAGTTGCTCGATTGAGCTGAAATGCGCCGGTTCGCCGCTGATTTGTTCCCATCCCTGGCGGGTGGTGTGTCGGCCGGGTAGATTCCGTGCAACGCAGCACCCGAGCACAGGAGAAGTTCATGGACCTCAGCAAGCTTTCGAAGGGCGACAAGCTGGTAGCGGGAGGTGCGGTTGTCTACTTCGTAGCGATGTTCCTGACCTGGTTCTCGGTCGACGTTCCAGCGATTCTCAACATCGATGCTTCGGTCAGTGGCTGGCACTACAGCCTCACCGGTTGGATTCCGTTGCTGCTGATCCTCGTCGCCGCAGCGATCGTGGTCGCCCCGGCCGCCGGTAAGCCACTGAAGGCCCCGGCCATCACGGTCCTGGCGTTGGCGGGCTTGGCGGCGGTCCTCGTGATCATCCGCCTGCTGATCGGCGACCACAGCACCGACCGTGGTCTTGGCTTGATTCTCGCCGTTCTCGCTGCGTGCGCAGCCACCTTTGGTGGGTTCCTTAAGTTCCAGGAAGCCGGCGGTTCACTCGACGATCTGAAGGACCCGAACAAGCTCAAGGGCCAGATGGCAAGCGGCTTCTCGTCGTTGGCGCAGGACATCAAAGAGGGCGCGAAAGACCTGAGCAAAGACGCCAAGGGCTTCGCTGCTGACGTCAAAGACAAGGTCGACGGCGACGACGACAAGCCAAGCAGCCCGACGATCTGAACCTGCCCGTCAGATGACTGCCGGCGGGTGACCGCCGTCGACCGGGGAAGCCCGGTGGGATCACGTCGACCGGGGAAGCCCGGTGGGATCACGTCGACCGGGGAAGCCCGGTGGGATCGCGTCGACCGGGGGGCCGGCGTCGACCGGGCGGATCGTCAGTCGATGCAGATGATGCCGGCGCGGAACGTCTGCACCGTGTCGCTGTCGGTCAGACCGGTCACGGAACCATTGATGTCACCGGGAAGGTGGTATTCGGGTCCGGCGATTTCGTTCATGGCGAACGTGGCCTCGGGGAAACGCGCCTTCAGCTGGGCGATCGTCTGATCAAGCAGCGGAAGACCGTCGACGGCCACTTCGCCAACCCCGTTGGGCTCGTCTGCCGAGTAGTACGCCATCAAGTGTTCCGAGTTCGCCGGGCCGAATTCGGTCGGACCGTTTGAGAACTCGAGCGACAGATCGCCCCACGTCAACGTCCGGTACTTCGTGCCCATGCCTTCGCAGGGTGCCTGCTGCTCGAGCCAGCCCGAATCGGCATCGGGCTCGCCGTGCTTGGCGACGAGGGTTTCCTTCACCGCGTTGAGATCGTCGCCGAACTTCACGTCGTCGACGCCGGTTCCTTTCAGCGTGAACGGCGCCTTCCCCGCTTCCTGATCGGACCCGGCGGCTGAGGGAACCGTGGTGTCGGGGGTCAGCGACGTGTCGGTTGCCGCCTGGGTCGACTCGGCCGCAGCGGAATCGACGACGGTGTCGGCGGCCTCGGTGTCGGCCACGGTCTCGGCCGACGTGTCCGCTGACGAGTCGGCCACGGATTCGACCGACGTGGTGTCGGCCTGCTTGTCGCTCGAGCATCCCGAAAGGGCGGCGACCGACGCCAAAAGGACGACCGCTGTGGTGGCGAAGAACCGATTCCGTCGAAAACGCATTTCTCTACCGTAGGCCGTCGATTGGTCAATCTGGGTGAACCTCGCAAACCGACGAAGCCCCAGAGGGACGCGTCGTCGGCCGAACCGGTTGGGGTTACGGGGCCAGCGCAGCCTTGACGGCTGCGGAGAGCCGGGTCCCGTCGACGCTCGCTCCGAGCTGTTCTTTCAGGATCTTCATGACTGCGCCCATGGCCTTGGGTCCGGACTGCCCGGCCCCGGCCGCCTGCGTTACGGCCGCCGTCACGGCTTCCGACAACTGCTCGTCGGTCAATTCGGCCGGAAGGTAACGAGCCAGGATCGCGGCCTCAGCCAACTCTTTCTCCGCCAGTTCCGGGCGGCCGGCATCGGTGTACATCGTGGCGGAGTCGGCTCGCTTCTTGCTCTCCGCCCGAACCACGGCGATCACCTGGTCCGACGAGAGCTCGATCTGCTCCTTGCCGGCGACTTCGGCGTTGCCGAGCGCCGCGAGGAGCATACGAAGCGTCGCGGTCAGCTCGGTGTCACGGCTCTTCATTGCTGCGGTGAGGTCGTCTCGAACGGTCTGTTTGGAAAGCGCCATGCCGAAAACGGTACTCACGTATTGACGCGGCCCGGGACCGTATTGCAGAAAAGGTCGGCGCGAAATCCGATCGACAACCCCGCAAGTCGAGCGAACCAATGCCGAGAATGACTACGGAAAGTAGCGAGATGTTCGGGCAAACCCGAACTTTCTTCGTGTACATTTCAACGAGCCGTGCACGTCCTTCCGTCGAGGGCAGGCATTGGTGAGTCGGACCTGGCTGCGGTTCCGCCGCCGCGCCAGGGCCGCACCAGCTCTCGTTGTCTCTCTCGCCTCGCCCGTTCGTGTTTCACTCAACGTGGTGAATCCATCCCACGGGTCCTCCCCGGCGAACGGTCTCGACCTCATCGTGCGATCGTCGTGGGGCCGACTTTTCCGGTTTGCGACCCCAGGGTTTCCCGCGTGCCGGGCGGGGGTCAGCGCAGGGGTTGGGCCGGGGCTTGGCCCGGGTCGTCACCGATACCCCAGACGTGGCTATTCGCAGACAGTGGATGCATGACGAACTTCACCACTTTCGACGCCACCACCCCTTCCGGCGTATCGGGCTCGGCCGCCCAGCCTCCCGCCGCCACTCGCCTCCACCGGTCCCGTACCGACAAGCGCCTCTTCGGTGTGTGCGGCGGTATCGCCAAGCACTTCGACGTGGATCCAAACCTGGTCCGCCTCGCCGTCGCCGCGCTCGCCCTCTTCGGGGGAACCACGATCCCGCTGTACATCCTCGCCGCGGTGATTCTCCCGGAGGAACCGCTCGACACCGTCATCGAGCCCGTCGGCCTCGGGGCGCCACTAAGCGCGATCGCCTAACCCGAATCACCTGATCCCACCCCACCGATCCGACCGCGACGTTCGGTCACGAGTACCCGCTCAGCGGGAAGATTCGTCCGAACGTCGCGGTTGGTCCGCGTCAGTCGCGGCCGAACAATCCTCCGACGACGCCGCCAAATGCTCCCGCCCCGGCCGGTCCTGAATTGCTTGTGCCGATAGCGGAACTCAGCCACGACAGCAGCTCGTTGGGGTTACGGGTCTGCGTGTACACGACCCCGGGTCCGGTGAAGTCGAACACCAGGCCCTCGCCGCTCTTGAAGGTCTGGACCAGGCCGCCGGTGACCTTGCGCAGGCTCATTTGTACGGTGTCCTGATAAGCGACCATGTGCCCGGTATCGACAGTGATTGTTTCACCGGCCGCCAGCGTCCACTTGTCGAGCGCTCCGTAGCAGCCGAGCACCACCGGTCCGCTGCCCGAAGCTCGCACGACGAAGCCGCCCTCGGATCCGAACATGTTCCTGAATCCGCCCCATTTGGTGTCGAGTTCGACCGTTGCCGGCGATGCCAGCCACGAGCCCTTCGAAATGACCCACGAACCGCCCGGCTCGATGTCGACGTTGACCAGGTCGCCCGGGAGGCGGGCGGCGATGTCGACCCAACCGCCCTGCGACGGAGCGTGGTAGGTCGTGAGGAAGAAGGACTCGCCCCCGAGCGCAGCTCGCTTCAGCGACTTGAAGACGCCGCCTTCGGCCTTGGCGACGAGGTTGACCCCTGCGGACATGGCCATCATGGCCCCGGACTCCACCCGAACCGACTCCTCGCCGGCCAGGTTCAAGCGGGCGACGCCAAAAGACGGCCCTTGACGCGTGACTATTTCCATCGTTCCTCCGTGTGTTTCGGCCGTTTCGCGAGTTTGCCCGCAAAACGGGTTGGCATGGCGCTGGCGGCTGGTGAGCTAGCTGCGATTCGATCGTAGTTCGGGTGCCTCCGGAATTCGGGGCGTCTCCTGTCGACAGTGGACCAGCCTGTCCCGTGGACCGGACTGTCGTGGACCGGACTGTCGACAGTGGACCGGACTGTCGTGGACCAGCCCGGCATGCCGGAGAGCGCGTTCCCGTGCGTCATGATCTGAGGGTGACCGAACAGCCGAATTCCGAGAGCCCTGAGATCTCGGCGCGTAGTGGCTCTGAGCCGGCTGTTCCGAGGATCAGTGTGTTCACGTTGTTCCCCGACCTGATCGAAACGCACGCCCGAACCAGCATTCTCGGTCGGGCGACGAAGGATCGCCGACTCGATGTCGTGGCGCACGATCTGCGCAGTCACGGTGTCGGGGTGCATCAGTCCGTCGACGATGCCCCGTTCGGTGGAGGGGCCGGGATGGTTCTCGCTCCGGGGCCGATCTTCGCAGCGATCGAGGCCCGTCTCGAAGCCGGCGATGCCTGTCGACCGCTGATTGCTCTCGGCCCGAAGGGTCGGCGCTTCGACCAGGCCGTGGCCCGGGAGCTGTGCGAACTTGCCTTGACAAGCGGGGGTTTCTCGCTCGTTTGCGGCCGTTACGAGGGGTTCGACGAGCGGATCCACGAGCATCTCTTCGACGACGAACTGTCAATCGGCGACTTCGTCCTCGGTGGGGGAGAAGTGGCCGCCATGGCCGTGACCGAGGCGGTGGCACGTCTACTCCCGGGCGTGATGGGCAACGACACATCGGCAACGGAGGAAAGCTTCAGCGCCGGGTTGCTCGAATACCCCCAATACACCCGGCCCGCCTCGTTTCGGGGGTGGGAAGTTCCTGAAGTTCTGCGAGGTGGTGACCACGCGAAGGTCGCCCGCTGGCGTTTGGCCATGGCCATTTCCGCGACAAATGAACGGCGACCGGAACTGCTGGCCGCCCGAGGGGTCTCGCTCGACGAAGCCACGGCGCTGAAGGAGTTCGGCGTTGTCGTCGAAGGCGTGGAGTGGCCCCCTGACCGGGTGAAACGCAAGAAAGGGACGTCTGGGGTCCCGCGTGTTCCGGAGGCCCCGCAAAGCGACTAACCTAGACAGGCTCTCCCGCAGTCGAAAGTGAGTTCGTTCACTTCACCACCGCTGCCGAGCACGCAACAGTTTTCGCCGCACCAGTTTCGCCGTTCGTTTCAGCACTTTTCGCAGTACATCGTGGCAGCAGATCACGCTTTGGAGCCCAGGACATGAACCCCACCGACCTTATCGACAACGAAAGCCTTCGCACCGACGTCCCGGACTTCGCTCCCGGCGACAACGTCAAGGTTCACGTCCGCGTTATCGAAGGCAACAAGGAGCGCACCCAGGTCTTCCAGGGTTACGTGATCGCACGCGCCGGTGGCGGGATCCGCGAGACCTTCACCGTGCAGAAGATCAGCTACGGCGTCGGCGTCGAGCGCACCTTCCCGGTCCACGCGCCAACGATCGCCCAGATCGAAGTCGTCTCGAGGGGCGATGTCCGTCGGGCCAAGCTGTACTACCTGCGCGACCTGCGTGGTAAGGCCGCCAAGGTCAAAGAGAAGCGATTCCGCTAATTTCGGCCGGGGGCCCGCTGGTCAGTTGTAACTGATGAGCGAGCCCACACTTCCCGTACAGCCCGCGCTTCCCTTACAGACTGAGGTTCAGGTGGCTGATCCCTTGATTGCGTCCGACGCGTCTGAGTTCGATGCAACCGCGTCCGACGCATCCGGGTTCGATGCAACCGAGTCTGACGCGCAAGCAGCCGATGGCCACGCGTCCGACACTTTCGAACCGGTGTCGGGTTCCACCTCCGGAGTTCCCTTTGGCGCGCCCGGCGGGGAAGATCGCCGTCAGCAGTTTCCCAATGTCGGACGTCCAACCAAGCGGGCGTGGACGAAAGTGATCGACTACGCGTTCCTCGTAATGGTCGCGGTGATTCTGGCGTCACTGATCCGCAGCTTCGTGGGCCTCGCGTTCTACATTCCGTCGGAGTCGATGTACCCGACGCTGAAGATCAATGACCGCGTGATCGTGTCGCGGATCTCGTACCGGTTCGGCGATCCCGACCGCGGCGATGTCGTCGTGTTCCGCAACCCCGGTTACGTCGACACCGAGCGCCCGAATGTTTTCGAGCGGGTCGGACGCGTGCTGTTTGAGATCGCGGGTTCGCGTCAGCCGAAGGACAAGAACTACATCAAGCGCGTGATCGGCCTCCCCGGCGACAAGATGATGTTCAAAGACGGGTCGGTCTACATCAACGGCGAAAAGCTAGACGAACCGTGGCTGGAGCCCGGCGTCACGACGACGTTCACCGACCACGAGAACGAGATCATCACCGTCCCGAAGGGTCACTACTTCATGATGGGCGACAACCGTGGTGACTCCTGCGACAGCCGGTGCTTCGGCCCCCCGGGGTCGCAAAAGCCGGTGTTCATCGAGCGCTCGGCGATTGTTGGCCGCGCGTTCCACCGCATTTGGCCCTTCAACCGTTTCGGAAGTTTGTAGTGCGTCTCTCTGTAATGCGTCACTCTGTAATGGGTCACTCTGTAATGCGTCACTCTGTAGTGCGTCACTCTGTAGTGCGTCACTCTGTAGTGCGTCACTCTGTAGTGCGTCACGTTGTGTCCTGTTGTTCGGCTGAATCCCGGCGTCTCGTCCGTCCTGCAGTTCGTGGGCGAAGCTCGTACACTGGTGGCGCAATGGGTACGTCCCGAACCCGAGGAACGCTCCAATGAGCGCCGAAGACCTGGAGCGGTACGAGTCTGAGCTCGAACTGCAGCTCTTCGGCGAGTACAAAGACCTCGTCGGCACGTTCTCCCACATCGTCGAGACTGAGCGTCGTTTCTATCTGGCCAACGGTGTCACGATGACCCCCCGAACCGACAGCGCCGGTCGAAGCTGGTTCGAGTTGGAGTTGAACGACGCCTGGGTCTGGGACATCTACCGGCCCGGTGCAGCGCGCTTCGTTGCCAAGGTGACGGTGTTGACGTTCAAAGACGTCAACATCGAAGAACTGCAGCGACCTGAAAGCTGAACCTTGGGTTCTTCGATGGTTGAGCACTGAAGAACTGCAGCGACCTGAAAGCTGAACCTTGGGTTCTTCGATGGTTGAGCACTGAAGAACTGCAGCGACCTGAAAGCTGAACCTTGGGTTCTTCGATGGTTGAGCACTGAAGAACTGCAGCGACCTGAAAGCTGAACCTTGGGTTCTTCGATGGTTGAGCACTGAAGAACTGCAGCGACCTGAAAGCTGAACCTTGGGTTCTTCGATGGTTGAGCACTGAAGAACTGCAGCGACCTGAAAGCTGAACCTTGGGTTCTTCGATGGTTGAGCACTGAAGAACTGCAGCGACCTGAAAGCTGAGCCTTGGGTTCTTCGATGGTTGAGCACTGAAGAACTGCAGCGACCTGAGACCTGAACCTGCGCTCGGTGTCGCGCTCGTGAGGCGTGGGTGTAACACCACCTAGTGGAGACTTCCGAGGACGGGTGCGTGCCCGTCGGCAGACGACGGTGGCCGACGGTGCCGGCCCGGGAAGGATCGCTAATGAACAGTAACGCTCACCCTGGAGACCGAAGGACCGGGGTTAGGCGCCGGGTGGCTCGCTTGGTCGTCCTGGTCCTGGTGGCGGCCGGGGCAACGGTGATTTCGCAGACCGGCTCCTCGGCAACCGCGACACTCTGCGCCGTTGGTTCCTACTCGGCCACCGGCGAGGAGCCGTGCACGCCCTCCCCGCCCGGCTTCTATGTCGATGTCACGGGTGCAACGGCTGCGACACCGTGTCCTGTCGGCACGTACAACCCGTTGGTCGGTGCAGTGTCGATGAACGCTTGCATTCCTGCACCCGTTGGGCAGTACGTGCCGGCGACCGGATCGGCCTACCCGATCGAGTGCACGGCCGGTACGTACAGCGATGTCCTAGGGGCCGTGGCCTGTGTGTTGGCTCTGCCGGGGTCATATGTGGAGACACCGGGATCGTCGACCGCCACCCTTTGTCCGGTCGGCACTTTCAGCGCCGATCCGGGGGCGGTGACATGTAGCCCCGCTCCGGCCGGTTCGTACGTGCCGACGCCCGGTAGTTCGTCGGCGATCCCGTGCGCACCCGGGACGTACATCCAGGTCCAGGCCTCGGTGATGTGCACGCTTGCGCCGATCGGTTCGTTCGTGCCGGTATCGGGTTCGTGGAGCGCGATTCTCTGTCCTCCGGGTAAATACAGTGATGTGTTGGGCTCGGTTGCGTGTACTCCTGCTCCGGTGGGGTCGTTTGTGTTGGCGGCGGGTTCGTCGTCGTCGACGTTGTGTGCGCCGGGTTCGTTCAGTGCGGTGGAGGGTTCGGTGGTGTGCACGCTTGCGCCGATCGGTTCGTTTGTGCCGGTATCGGGTTCGTGGAGCGCGATTCTCTGTCCTCCGGGTAAATACAGTGATGTGTTGGGCTCGGTTGCGTGTACTCCTGCTCCGGTGGGGTCGTTTGTGTTGGCGGCGGGTTCGTCGTCGTCGACGTTGTGTGCGCCGGGTTCGTTCAGTGCGGTGGAGGGTTCGGTGGTGTGCACGCTTGCGCCGATCGGTTCGTTCGTGCCGGTATCGGGTTCGTGGAGCGCGATTCTCTGTCCTCCGGGTAAATACAGTGATGTGTTGGGCTCGGTTGCGTGTACTCCTGCTCCGGTGGGGTCGTTTGTGTTGGCGGCGGGTTCGTCGTCGTCGACGTTGTGTGCGCCGGGTTCGTTCAGTGCGGTGGAGGGTTCGGTGGTGTGCACGCTTGCGCCGATCGGTTCGTTCGTGGCTGACGCGGGGGCGACGTCGGCGGTACTGTGCCCGACCGGCACGACCTCGAACTCCGTCGGCTCGACGTCATGCACCCCGGTCGTAGCTCCGGCGCCGTACAGATTCGGAGGGTTCATGCAGCCGCTTCCAACGACGAAGTTGCAAGAAGCGGGATCAACCATCCCGGTGAAGTTCAAGCTGCTGACGCCGTCCGGCCAACCGATCTCGTCGTCGGTCGGGTCGGCGCTCGTCGCCACCGCACGGGTGAAGGTTGTATTGAGTGGCCCCGGTTCCTCGACGAGCATGGTCTCGTCCGCGACCTGCAAGTGGGAATCGGGCGACCGATACTTCGTATGCACACTTAAGACTCCGAAGAATGTGACCCCGGGAGCGGCAAACCGCTACGCGATCACCGTGGTGGTGAGCGACGGAACGGCCTTCGCAGCAGTACCGTCGAATGGTTCATTGGCCAACCCGACATTCGTTTCTTTCAAGGCCAACGGCGACAACGGGGATCGCGACGGCGAAGGCAACGGCAACGGCAACGGCAACGGCAACGGCAATCACGAGAACGGCCACGGCCGCGATGACAACCACGGCGACTGACATGACAGTGGCGTTCGGTTCCGGCTGCTAACTAGGTTCGAGCGACCAACGATCGACTGATGGGGCTGGGGTGGCGAAACTGCCGTCCCGGCCCTCGTCGCGCTTTCGAATCTGACGTCAAGCAGCCAAGCGCGCGGATGCCACCCCTCCAACGCCTGTACGTGCGTCATTGTGCATTGATGGACGATGCCACCGCCGATCCCGTTGTCAGAGCAAAGCCGTCGAAGCCTCCTCCGCCCACGAGACCCCGTCTACAGAAGAATCCTCCTCCACGGAAGAATCCTCCTCCACCGAAGAATCCTCCTCCACCGAAGAAGCCGATCAACCCGCGGAGCCGTTTGGGGGCGTTCGGTGAGGAGCTCGTCGCCGGTTGGTACGAACGAAGCGGGTTCGTGGTCGTTGACCGGAACTGGAGAGTGAATCGGGGCGAGATCGACCTCGTCGTCGCCCGGGGACGCCTGCTCGTGTTCTGTGAGGTGAAGACCCGGTCGAGCGCCACCTACGGGATGGCGGTTGAGGCCGTCACCCCGATTAAACAAGCGCGCTTACGATCGTTGGCGGTGGCGTGGCTTTCGGCTCACCCCGACGTGCACCCTCAGGTCACACGATTCGATGTCGCTGCGATAACGGGATCCGACGTGTACGTGGTGACCGGTGCGTTCTGAGCTCTTGGGGGAGCGTTGGAACCAACACAGACGGATCAACCCGCGAAGGCCCACACCACAAGCAGGGCAACGACGAGAAGCGTGCCGAAAACGAGTACGTAGTCCGACTTCCGACGTTTCATTTTTCGGTACGGATTCATTCCCACCATCTGATTATCGCCCCAAATTGCTGTTGCTCTCATTCCTGGTCGATTTTTGTCATACCCCCTGCTGTACGGTTCGGGCGACCGCTTGGAGTTGCGCTTGGAGTTCAGTTGGCGTTGCGCTCCTCAAGCGATCGCAAACCTCCACGGTTTGTTACACGTTGTTGTGAGGATCCTCTCCGCTCGGCGCCGGCGACACGGCGACCCTGTTGCTCATTGCGTGCCCGAATCGGGCCGAGGTCGATCCTTTGGGGGTCGTTGTGCTTGCCACCATTCCCGCTGCAACCGTGCTTGGCGTACACGGGCAACCAGTAGTCGTCGAAGTTCACGTGTCGCCCGGCCTGCCCGCGTTCACGATCGTCGGCCAGCCCGATGCCCCCTGTCGCGAGGCCCGAGACCGGGTTCGAGCGGCGATCCTCTCATCGGGTC
This sequence comes from uncultured Acidimicrobiales bacterium, assembly GCA_963763135.1. GTDB lineage: Bacteria > Actinomycetota > Acidimicrobiia > Acidimicrobiales > JANYDT01 > JANMZO01. Next base: position 41,777 of record CAVXNJ010000002.1, read on the forward strand.
TGGTGTGGCCGTCCACCCGGGTAACCGTGAACCTGGCGCCAGCCGATGTGAAAAAGATCGGGGCTTCGCTCGATCTGGCGATTGCCGTTGGGGTGTTGGTCGCCACCGGTCAGGTGCCGGAGGATCGGGTGGTCGGTCGGGCGTTTCTCGGAGAACTGGGTCTCGACGGTTCAGTCCGTCGCTTCCCCGGCGTCGTCCCGACCGTTGATGCGATTTCCTCGCCCGAGGTCGTGGTCCCGGCCACGTGTGTCGGTCTGGCCCGCCTGCTCGAGTCGCACCGTGTGCGCGCCGCGACCACGTTGCTGTCAGTGTTCGAAGCGCTGTGCGGCACGGCCCCCTGGCCCGATACCGATGCCGATGCGCAGGAGTCGACACCTCCGTACGTACCCGACATGGCCGACGTACGCGGCCAGCCGATGGCCAGGTTCGCGATGGAACTGGCTGCGGCCGGTGCCCACCATGTCCTGCTGTGCGGCCCGCCCGGGTCGGGCAAGACGATGTTGGCCGAGCGACTGCCGGGGATCATGCCGCGCCTCACGCACGAGGAGTCGCTGGAGGTTCTTCGGGTCCACTCGGCCGCCGGGCTCGATGTGGATCTGACGACCCTTCCGAAAGTGGTGCCGTTCCGGGCCCCGCACCACCGGGCGTCCTCGGTCGGTTTGCTGGGTGGTGGCTCGGCTTCGCTGCGACCGGGCGAGCTGTCGTGTGCCCACCGCGGGGTGTTGTTCCTCGACGAACTCGGCGAGTTTCCGCCCGATGTGCTCGACTCCCTCCGCCAGCCTCTGGAGCGCGGCACGATCTCCGTGGAACGCGCCAAGTATCACGTGGTGTTCCCCGCCCGGTTCCTTCTGGTGGCGGCGACGAACCCGTGTCCCTGCGGATGGGCCAGCTCCAGCGCACCCATCATCTCCGCAAGCGGTGAACGTCGACCGGTCTGTCGGTGCAGCACCGCCAACCTACAAAAATATGCGCGCAGACTATCTGGACCATTTCTCGATCGCTTCGACCTTTGCCTGGAAGTTGAACGACCCGACCCTTCGGAGCTGCTCACGACGTCGGAGTTGGAGTCGTCAGCAACGTTGGCCGAGCGGGTGGCGATCGCTCGGGCGATCGCCATCGACCGACAGGGCGTGAACAATGCACTGCTTAGAGCGAACCAGCTCGATCTCGTCGCCGGTTTGTCAATTGCCTCGCGTCGGCTCCTCGACTCCCTCCTTCGTCGTGGTGAAATCACCGCTCGCGGAGTGGCCCGAATCCGTCGTGTGGCTCGAACGATCGCTGATCTGCGCGAGGCGTCGTTGACACTCGTTGCCGGTGATCCGGTCGCGTTTTCCGGAGCGCCCTCGGGCGGCGTGGCCCCCGGATCGCCGGTTGTTCTCACCGACGACGACGTCGCCTTGGCCCTGGAGCTTCGCCGACGTCCGTCATTTGAAGGACTCGCCGCATGAGCCGCCGCCGGAGTAGTTCCCATGCGGCCGGGGTGGCCCCGCTCGACCCCGATTCCGGGTCAGCGTTCGGCACCGCCGACCAGGTTGCGGTGGCGGCCCTATGTGCGTCCTCGGTCGCCACGGCGGCGCGGTTGCGGGCTCTGCTCGGAGCCCTTGCACCGGAGAAGGCGTTGTCGTCGCTCGTCGAACAACCGTCGTCGATCGTCGAGCTTCTGACCGAAGCGGGTTGTCGGATCTCGATCGCAAATGTTGAGCAGTGGGCCACGGAGGCGGCTTCCGAGTCACCCGACAACGTGGCTGATGGTCTGCGGGAGCGTCGGGAGACCGTGTGGTGGGAGAAGAAGGGGTCGGGACCCGACGACGCGCTGGTGGCCGGTCTGTTCGCCGACGCCGACGACGCGCCACCGGTTCTGTTCTGGCAGGGCGACGCCTCGGTTCTGCGGTGTCCGAGGGTAGCCATCGTGGGAACGCGCAATGCCACATCCGCTGGTCGCGAGATGGCTCGGATGCTCGGGCGCGAGCTCAGCGACCGCGGTGTGAGCGTGATTTCCGGACTCGCCCTTGGGATCGACGCCGCCGCGCACGCCGGAGCGTTGGCATCCACGACGGGTCAACCGGTCGGGGTGGTCGGTAGCGGTCTCGGCGTCGTGTACCCACCGGCCAACCGTCGACTCTGGGAGGAAATCGCGACGCGCGGACTCCTGATGTCGGAACTGGCGTACCGCCGCGGTCCGACCCCCAACACGTTTCCGGCCCGCAACCGGATCATCGCCCAACTTGCGCAGGTGGTGGTCGTGGTTGAGTCTGGATCGTCGGGCGGTTCGCTCATCACCGTTGACCGGGCGGAGGAACGCGGTCGTCCGGTGTTGGCGGTGCCCGGAAACCCGCTGAGCCCAGTCTCGGCCGGAACCAACGAACTTCTCCGGCACAACACCCTCCTCGGAGCGCGCGCCGAGCCGTGTCTCGGTGTCGCCGACGTCCTGACGCTGCTCGACGTGGAAGTGGTGGCCGACCCCGGATGGGTCGACGCTCGACTGCAACCGTCCGACACCGACGAGTCGGTGCTCGCTGCGTTGGGTTGGGATGATCTCTCGGTGGGAGCCGTCGCAGGCCGGCTGACGGGTGGATCCGACTCGCCCGCTCCGAGCCTCGGTGAGTTGGCGCTGGCTCTCGCCCGCCTGGAATCCCAGGGATGGGTCACCAGGGCGGGTGGGCGATGGCGTCGGGTGGGGGTCGCTCGATGAACGTCGCTTCAGTTGTCAGAACGCTACGTTGGTTGCGTGAGTTGGTTGGTAGACGATTTCGAGCGCTCGCTGAGCTCCTCGTCGGTCAACACGCGTCAGGCCTACCGTCGCGACGTCGACCACTTCGTCGCGTGGGCGGAGTCCTCGGCGATCCCCGGGCCGAGCGGTGTCTCCCGACTCGTCCTGCGTCGTTATCTCGCCTTCATGGTCGGGGAGGGGTTCGCCAAAAGGTCCACGTCTCGGCACGTCGCCGCGCTGCGCAAGTACTTCGGATTTCTGGTCCGGCGCGGCGATCTGATCGCCGATCCCACCACCCGTCTGCACAGCCCTTCCGGCACCGGACGCCTGCCGAAGGTCCTTACGCGTACCGAAATCGACGACATGCTCGACACCGGCCCCGAGTCGAGGATGCGGGTTACCGAGTCGACCCTTCGCCCGTGGGAGAGCCCCGAGTTCCGCGCAGCACGCGACGAGCGCGACCAGACTCTGTTGGAGCTGCTCTACGGCAGCGGGTTGCGCGTGAGCGAACTTTGCGGAATGACCGCCGGGTCCGTCGATTCAGCGCAGGGGGTCGTGAAGGTACTCGGCAAGGGAAACAAGGAGCGGGTTGTCCCGCTCAGCGAGCCGGCCGCTGCGTGTCTCGATGGTTGGATGCGACGCGGGCGCGAAGCATTTGTCCGACACCTGCCGTCGGCCGAGTCGACCCCGCCCCCCGGAAACGAAGGCCGTTCCGCATCACGCGCAGGCGCCGAGGTCTCGAGCCGACGCGCCAAACCGTCATCGGTTCTGTTCCTGAACAACGCCGGAAAGCCGATCACGCCCCGCGACGTGCGGCGCATCGTGGATCGACGCTCATCGGTCCCGACCCATCCACACGCGCTCCGGCATACCTTCGCAACGCATCTTCTCGATGGTGGTGCCGATCTTCGAGTTGTCCAGGAACTCCTCGGCCATGCCGATCTGGCCACCACGCAGCGCTACACCCACGTCAGCAAAGAGCGCCTCCGAAAGGTTTTTGACAGTGCCCATCCCCGCGCTTGACCCTGTCAGCCGACGCCCGCACCCTGGCGGATCGGGCCCAACCGGTTCATTTTGCGTGCTCGCTCGGATGCGGGGAGCGTTCCTATCGCGAACAAGTAGCGGTTCAGCCACTAACCTCTTGTCTCTACGTGAATGCCAAGGATGAACGGTGACTGAAGAAACCGACGAACAACGGGCAATGGCGGAGCTCTGGCGTTCGTATAAGGCTGAAAAATCCGGTGAAGTCCGAGATCGCCTGATCCTGCACTACTCCGCGCTCGTGAAGTACGTAGCGAGCCGTGTTTCGGTTGGTCTTCCTCAGAACGTCGAGCAGGCTGACCTGGTCAGTTACGGGATTTTCGGTCTGATCGACGCCATCGACAAGTTTGAACTCGACCGTGGCATCAAGTTCGAGACCTATGCGATCCGTCGTATCCGCGGAGCGATCATCGACGAACTGCGTTCAATCGACTGGGTTCCCCGCTCGGTACGTTCGAAGGCCCGGGCCATCGAAACGGCGTTCGGCTCTCTTGAGGCCGATCTCGGCCGGGCTCCGACCGATGCCGAGATGGCCAAGGCGCTCGAAATGACCGAGGCCGAACTTCAGAACATCTTCACGCAGGTCTCGTTTGTTGGTGTTGTGGCACTCGACGACGTGTTTGTGCGTGGCGGCGACCGCAGCGAGGCGACGACCCTCGCGGATACGATCGCCGACAAGGGCGAGGGCCCGTCCGGCTTGTACGAAGTCGAAGAAATGCGTCAGGCGTTGGCGACGGCGATCAATCGGATGCCCGAACGGGAAAAAGTCGTTCTCACGCTTTACTACTACGAAGGTTTGACCCTCGCCGACATCGGTGAAGTTCTCGGCGTTACCGAGAGCCGGGTCTGCCAGATCCACACCCGAGCCGTTCTGCAACTTCGCAGCAAGCTCGCCTCGGCGTCCCCCGCCTAGGCCCGCACCCCCTTCCCGCCGGTTCCGGTTTCAGCGGTTCCGGTTCTCCGGTGCCCGCATCCACGACGAGCCCGTAGCGGCCGCCCGGACGGCCGACCACTCGTTGCGTCGGTGCTCTCATGCCACCTTCCCCCGTACCGTGTGCTTCGACGAACCTCGAGGTCGGTTATGTCTCTTCACGAACGTGTCGTATCGAGGCGCATCGTGCGCCGTGTCGTTGCGACTGTGGTGATCGCGGCCCTGGCCGCGCAGATCAACGTGCTGCCCGCAGTCGCCCAAAACGTTCGAGTGATCTATCAGCCGCCCGTGGCCGGTCCGATCGTCGACGATTGGCGCCCGCCTGACAATCCCTACGGTGCCGGAAACCGAGGCGTCGACTTCTTCGCCGTGCCCGGACAACCGGTGTTCGCGGCGGCCGACGGGGTCGTGACCTTCGCCGGGCAGGTGGGTGGTTCCCTGTTCGTTGTCATGGCCCACGCCGACGGTCTCCGCACCACCATCGGGTTCGTCGGGTCCATCACGGTGCGGGTGGGAGCGGTGCTGAACCGGGGTGCCAAAGTCGCCGTGGCCAAGGGCCCGGTCCACTTCGGTGTCCGCAGCGGTAACGTCTACCTCGACCCGCGGACCCTCTTCGCCCGACGGGTCTGGCTCGTCGAATGACCGCCTCGTGACCGCGTGGGGTGGGATTCACCAACGTGAACGGGAGCGCGTTCCCGTCGTCTAAGATCGACGGGCTTCAAGAATCGCTTGAAGTCCCTCTCGTCATCATCTTCCGGTCGCCTGTCGGATTACGTGGTCAACCACCCCGTTCGCATGCGCTCAGAGATGGCGGGAACTACGCATCACTAACCGGAACACAGGAGTCAATCATGGCCAACCCGGCCCCAGTAATCACCATGCGCCAGCTGCTCGAAGCAGGCGTGCACTTCGGACACCAGACCCGCCGTTGGAACCCGAAGATGAAGCGCTTCATCTACGGTGAGCGCAACGGCATCTACATCATCGACCTCAACCAGACCCTGAACCGGGTTGAGTCGGCCTACACCTACGTCCGCGACCTCGTCGCCGGCGGCGGAACGATCCTCTTCGTGGGCACCAAGAAGCAGTCGCAGGACCCGATCGCGAACTACGCCGACCGTTGCGGCATGCCGTATGTCAACGAGCGTTGGCTCGGCGGCATGCTCACCAACTTCTCCACCATCAGCGGCCGTGTGAAGAAGATGCAGGAATACGAGCGGATGAAGGCAGCCGGCGACTTCGAGCACATGCCGAAGAAGGAAGCCCTCATCCTCAGCCGTGAGCTCGAGAAGCTCCAGCGCAACCTCGGCGGTATCCGTGGCATGAGCCGTCTGCCCGACGCCATCTTCGTGCTCGACACGAAGAAGGAACACATCGCGGTTACCGAAGCCAACAAGCTGAAGCTGCCGGTTGTGGCCGTCGTCGACACCAACTGCGATCCCGACGTCATCGACTTCGTGATCCCGGGCAACGACGATGCCATCCGCTCCGGCAACCTGCTGTGCCGTGTCATCGCCGACGCCGTCGAAGAAGGCCGCTACATCAACGCCCGCCGCAACGGTGGCCGGTCGACCGTCCCGAACACCGCCGATGCCGTGTTCGATGCCGAGGCCGAGGCCAAGCGTGCTGAGCAGCAGGCTGCCGCCCGCAACCAGGCCGCTGCCGCTCAGGCTGAGCGCGAGGCCCGCCTTCTGGCGGCCAAGGCCGAAGCAGCTTCCGCTCCCGCAGCCGAAGCTCCTGCTGCTGAGGCACCTGCTGCTGAGGCACCTGTCGCCGAAGCTCCCGCCGAGGCCTGAGCCACACCTGTTGAGGTTGACGGCGCCAGCTCGCCGTCAACCTGCAACCGCGTCCTATGAGCGGCGGCGACGCTCGGCGCGCCGTCTCCGCTTCATACGGCGGAATCCTGATCTGAACCGATCTGCATCACCTTGTCCTGCACCAAACGGTCGCCCAGCGACCTCACCTAGAAGAGAAAACCGTGGCAATTTCCGCTAAAGAAATTCAGCGCCTCCGCGAAACCGCGGGCGTCGGCATGATGGACGCCAAGAAGGCGCTCGAAGCATGCGATGGCAACTTCGACGAAGCGATCAAGTACCTCCGCGAGAAGGGCCTGGCCAAGATGGCCGAGCGCACCGACCGCGACAACGCCCAGGGCGCCATCGCCATCGGCAAATCCGGCCGGGCCTTCGCGATCGCCCAGGTGAAGTGCGAAACCGACTTCGTCGCCAAGTCCCCCGACTTCAAAGCGCTCGTGCAGGCCATTGCCGACACCGTCGCCGAGAAGGGCGAAGCTGCCGTCTCGGAGCACCAGTCAGCCCTCGAAGCACTGATCGTGTCGCTCAAGGAAAACATCGAACTCGGACGCATCGTCCGCTTCGATGCTCCGGCCGACGCCATCATCGACACCTACCTTCACATCCAAAGCGAGCGCGGCGTCAACGCCACGATGGTCGAAGTTGTCGGCGGCACCGAGGAAATGGCGCATGACATCGCCTTGCACATTGCCTTCGCCCGTCCGAAGTACCTGACCCGCGACGAAGTCCCGGCGGAAACCGTCGAGGCCGAGAAGGAAATTCTCACGCAGGTCACCCGCAACGAGGGCAAGCCCGAAGCGGCGCTGACGAAGATCGTCGAAGGCCGCATGAACGGGTACTTCAAGGAGCGGTGTCTGGTCGAACAGGATTGGGCCAAAGACAACAAACTGTCCATCGGCGCCATGCTCGGTTCGGCAAAGATCACCCGCTTCGCCCAAGTCGAAATCGGCTGAGCGTCACACCAGTTACGAACCGGTCGGAGCCAAATGGCTCCGACCGTTTCGCGTAACGTCCCAAATGGAACCCCCCTGCAGGAAACCGCATCACCTGCAACCAGTCTGAGGTCAGAAAACAATGGCTACACCGAAGTGGAATCGTGTCCTGCTGAAACTCTCCGGTGAAGCCTTCGCCGGCGAACACGGGGAATCGATCGACGGTACCGTCGTCGGCCGGATCGCTTCGGAAATCTCCGAGGCGCGATCGGAACTCGGCGTCGAAATCGCCATAGTCGTCGGCGGCGGCAACATCTGGCGCGGTGCACGCGGTGCGAACTCCGGAATCGACCGGGCGACCGCCGACTACATGGGCATGCTCGCCACGGTGATGAACGCGCTGGCCCTGCAAGACGCCTTGGAGAAGGCCGGGCAACCGTCACGGGTCCAAAGCGCGATCCACATGTCGGAAGTCGCCGAGCCGTACATCCGCCGTCGGGCGCTTCGTCATCTCGAAAAGGGGCGGGTCGTCATTTTCGCTGCGGGTATCGGCCAGCCGTTCCTGACCACCGACACGCCGGCCGCCATGCGTGCCGCTGAGATCGACGCCAAGGCCGTGCTGAAGGCGACGCACGGCGAGGTCGACGGAATCTACTCCGCCGACCCCAAGCTCGATCCGACGGCCACGAAGTACGACACCGTCTCCTACGCCGAAGTGCTCGAAAAGGGACTCAAGGTGATGGATGCGACAGCAATCGCGTTCTGCATGGACAACAACCTGCCGATCGTCGTGTTCAACCTCATGGAGCACGGCAATATCCGCAAAGTGCTCATAGGCAACCCGCCAATCGGTACGCTTGTCTCATGATTGATGATCTGCTGGCCGATGCCATGGAGAAGATGGCCAAGGCGGCGGCCCACGTGCAAGAAGAATTTGTGGCGATCCGCACCGGACGCGCCAACCCGGCGTTGATCGAAAAGATCAGGGTTGAGTACTACGGGACCGAAACGCCCCTTCAGCAGCTGGCCTCGTTCAGCGTGCCCGAAGCCCGCACCCTGATCGTGCAGCCCTTCGACAAAGCATCGATGAAGGCCATCGAAAAGGCGATCCAGAACTCCGATCTCGGCATCACGCCGTCCAACGACGGCACCGTCATACGGCTGAACTTCCCGACGCTCACCCAGGAGCGCCGCAAGGACTTCGTGAAGATCGCCAAGGGCAAAGCCGAAGACGGCAAGGTGGCGGTGCGCAACGTGCGTCGGTCGGTTCGTACCCAACTCGAGAAGCTCGAGAAGGATTCCGAGATCGGAACCGACGATCTGAAGCGGGCCGAAAAGGAACTCGACAAGATCACCGAGGAATACATTTCCGACATCGAGAAGCTCCTTCTGCACAAAGAAGCGGAACTGCTCGAAGTCTGAGCGTTGGTCCGTGCTGAAACGGCATCGACCCTCGACGTGAACCCCGAGGCGTGGCCGGTTGTCAGCAGATGGCTGGATCGGGCGATGTAACGCAGGGTGTGGGTGAACAACCCCACACCCCAACTGTCTCCGTCGGCTGGGCGCATGCCGTGGTCAAATCCGCGCGCTGCGAGACATTTCGGACTAGGAAGTCGTCCAACAAAACTTCAAGTTCGGATGCGTTCCGAGCATGTGGGTTTCGAAGGACGCGCAGAGGCATCGCATCGGACTCGACGTCAGACGAGCTGGTGAACTCGAAGGAAGCACAAGCAACACTCCAGGCTCGAAGTCATTCCGGGCTTGTGACCACGAAGGAAGAGCAGAGGCAAGTATGGACGAAACCGAGCCCGAAGAAGTTCGGATTCTGGGTGCGAACGAAGCGGCCAACAGCCGCGCTCCGGAACGGTCCTCCCGACCGGCTTCGGCCCCCTCCGCTCGATCTGTCCCCACCCCTTCGTGGGATGACGAGGAAGAAGGCTGGGACTCCGAGTGGCTCGCCGCCGACGGCGATCTTGATTTGGAAGACGACCCGTTTCCGGCATCGGGCCGCGGCCCTCACGGCGACGCCGATGAACCGGCCTGGGGCGAGGAAACGGCGTACCTGGAACACGGGTCCGACACCTCAGACCATGACGACGCCGACGCCGACGATCTGGCACCTTCCGAGGGAGAGCCGTACAACGCTCCGGCCGCGGCAGCTCCGCCGATTCTGCGCTTCGAAGACGACGAAGCCCACGACGACGGACGCGACGCCTGGTCGAGCTTCGCCGAGCGCGGGCCGAGGTGGCGGACGGGTGGAGCCGACTTCGATGAAGGCGACGAGGAAGCCGTCGCAGCGCTCGGGTCGGCCGATACACGGGTAGGCACGCTCGATCCCGATCGGGCTGAAGAGAGCGATCTGTACCGCTTCGCCGACGAAGGTGATGCGAAGCCGGAAAAGCCCCGCAGCCCGCGTCCCACGGCTCCTCGCGAAGGTGCCCGCACGAGCGGCCGGGCCGGTGCCCGTCGCCCACCCCAGCGTTCAAGTGGCGGACCCGGGGGACCCGGTGGTGCCAGTGGGGCACCGCGTTCGGGCCAGCGTCCGGCGGCCGCGCAGCGTTCAGCCACTCTGGCGATGCGGGTCGGTACCGGCGTACTCCTCATCGGTATCTTCCTCGGCACGCTCGCGCTGTTGAAGGAGAAGGGCGGGGTCGCCCTCGTCGCCATCGTTGCGGTCCTCGGCGTCCTGGAGTTCTACACATCACTGCGTCAACGGGGGTTCCAGCCCGCGGTGCTCCCCGGTGCGGTGGCTACGTTGTTGATGCCGATCGCCGCGTACTCCGAGGGCCCGAGTGGCATCGTCCTCTCCGTGTTGCTCGCCACGATCGCAACGTTGCTGTGGTACCTCTTCGGCGTGGTCCGCGACCGACCGGCCGTGAACATGGCGGTGACGCTTCTCGGCGTCTTGTACGTCGGCGTTCTGGCCAGCACCGCCGGACTCTTCCTGCACAACGATCATGGCGTGGAAATCCTTTCCGGTGCCGTCGTCGGAACGATCGTGTACGACATGGTCGGGTTCTTCGTCGGCGCGAACCTCGGCAGCCGCCCGCTCGCCCCGGACATCAGCCCGAACAAGACCATTGAAGGGCTCATCGGCGGAATGGTCGCTGCGGTGATCGCTTCGATCGTCCTCGGCAAGTTCTTGGATCCGTGGTCTGCATCGACGGGCGCGACACTCGTTCTTGGTGTCGCAATTGCCGTCATGGCCCCGCTCGGCGATCTCACCGAGTCGATGATCAAGCGCGATCTCGGCATCAAAGACATGGGGACCCTGCTGCCCGGCCACGGCGGTGTGCTCGATCGGGTAGACGCTCTGCTCTTCACGGTCCCGGCCGTCTACTGCATCGCTCGCTGGAAGGGCTGGGCGCCCTAACGCCACGGGCCAACCAAGCAGTTCCGTATGAAGGGTGGGTGTGAGCAATTCACACCCACCCTTCTTGCTGTGCGGGACCTGGAATGTGCGCGACCTGGAATGTCGCGCGACCTGGGATGTGAACGACCCGGAATGTGAACGACCTGGAAGCTGAACCGGCCGTCAGGCGTGAGCGTCTCATCGCTTAGTCATACCGTCCGTGCAAGGCTGTAGGAATGGCCTCGGTAACCGCCTCGTCCCCGTCCCTCGCCCCGACCGGTTCGTCAGCGGCGGCCAAGGGTGTCGCGGCGGCGATGGCCTTCGGCCCGACCCGACCGGATGGGCGCATATCAGTCTCGATCGCCGGATCCACGGGATCGATCGGGACCCAGACGCTCGATGTCATCCGGGCTGAGCCCGAGCGTTTCGTCGTCGAGTGTCTCGGGGTGTTTCGAAGCGCAGATGAGCTTCTGGCCCAGGCGGCGGAGTTCCGCCCCCGGCTGGTCGCGGTGGCCGACGACCGCGTGGCCCGATACGTCGCTGAGCGCCTCCCTGCGGGCGTCGAGCTCACGGCCGGGCCACGGGCCATGGCCGACATTTCGAGCGAAGCAGACGTCTGTGTAAACGGCGTCGTGGGCTTTGCCGGTCTGCCGGTCACGATCGGGGCCTTGGCGGCGGGGAAACGATTGGCGCTGGCGAACAAGGAATCGCTCATAACGGCTGGGGCGGTCGTCCGGCAGTATCGAGACACTCCCGGTGCCCACATCGTTCCGGTCGACTCCGAACATTGCGCGGTCCACCAGTGTCTGGCGTCATACCGGGTGCCGGCCGACGTCACCGGCACGGCCGACCGGCTCAAGCGGATTGTGCTTACGGCCAGCGGCGGGCCGTTTCGGGTTCGAGCACGCGAGGCCGGCGGCGGACTCAACGCCCGGAATGCTCTTGCGAACGTCGGGGTCGAAGAGGCCCTCGCACACCCCACGTGGAAGATGGGACCGAAGATCACGATCGATTCCTCGACCCTGTTCAACAAGGGTTTGGAGGTAATTGAAGCAAAAGAACTATTCGATGTGGATGTTGACCGGATTGATGTCGTCGTGCACCCGCAATCGGTCGTGCATTCCATGGTCGAGTTCACCGACGGCACGACCATGGCGCAGCTCTCCATGCCCGACATGCGCCTGCCGATCGCGTATGCGCTTGCCTATCCGGACCGCACGGGTACTGGGTTCGGGCACATTGACTGGACAACGCTGAGCCGTCTCGACTTCGAGGCGCCCGACCGCGTTGCGTTCCCGTGTCTCGATCTGGCCTACGAAGCAGCTCGCGTCGGAGGTCTCGCACCGGCATGGGTCAATGCGGCTAATGAGGTCGCCGTCGCCGCCTTTTTGGCGGGTCGAATTCGCTGGGGCGACATCGAAAAAGTGATCGCCTCTTCACTTCTGGTCGCCGATTCTGCTAAACCACTGTCCGTGGGTGACGTGGTCGAAGCTGACCACGATGCGCGCGAACACGCCGAACGGCACATACGAACCATTACGAACTGACCCTGCACGAACTTCTCTAGACACGAACTCTTCTAGACACGAAACCAGATACGTAGAGACCTGACCATGAGCAATTCACCCTTCCCTGATCCGAACCTCACACCTTCATCATCAGTTTCGAGTCAAACCGAGACCGGCGGTGTCGCCACGCTCGAACGGCCTGAGCTGATCGATCTCACGGTTTTCGACGCACCGAAGCCGACCCCCGCGCCTCCTACCCCCGTGCACCCGGCCGTGACCCTCGCCCTCGTGGCCACCGTGCTGTATCTCGCCATCTCGACCGGTCAACTTCTCACGCTTGCGGTCGTGGGCGCCCTGGCCGGGATGATCTTCCTCCACGAGCTGGGTCACTTCCTGACCGCCCGGGCCACGGGTACGAAGGCCACGGAATTCTTCGTCGGGTTCGGTCCGCGCCTGTGGTCGTTCCGTCGAGGCGAGACCGAATACGGCATCAAGGCCATCCCCCTCGGCGGTTACGTCAAGATCCTCGGAATGACCAACCTCGACACCGTCCCGGCCGAAGACGAATCCCGCACCTACCGTCAGGCGTCGTACCCCAGCCGGGTGCTCATGGCTTCGGCCGGAACGCTCATGCACCTGCTGTTGGCCTTCTGCCTGTTCCTCACCCTGTTCGCCGGCCCCGGGCGCCAGGAGACCGACGGCCCGGCGCTGCTCAACGTGATGGCCGGTTCGCAGGCTGCGATCGGCGGGCTGCAGTCCGGAGACCGTGTCGTTTCCATGAACGGCGAGCCCGTCAAGACGTGGGAAGACTTCAAAGCCATCGTCGAAACGAACTCCAACAACCCGATCGACATCGGCGTGTCACGCAACGGAACGACCCTCACACGCACGGTCACGCCGAAGGTTGTGGGCGATCAGATCCTCATCGGCGTTCAGCTTCGTCCGCTCACCCGGTCGGTGCCGGCGGCGATCGGTGCCAGTGCGAAGCAGGTCGTGAAGCTCGTGCCGCAGACGTTCGTTTCGCTCGGCCAGTTCTTCGCCCCGTCGAACCTGAAGACGTACACGAAGAACATCGTGACCCCTCCGACCACCGAAAAGGCCAAGGATGAGGCGTCGCGTAACCGCATGCTCTCACCGATCGGAGCGACTCACCTTCTCGAGTCGGCCGCCCGTTCCGACGTGCGCCTGTTCCTCGAGATCTTTGCGTCGATCAACGTCTTCGTCGGCATGTTCAACATGCTCCCGATCCTTCCCCTCGACGGTGGGCACGTCCTCATCGCCACCTACGAGCGTCTCCGTTCACGGCCCCGTCGTGGCGTGCGGTACTTCGTGAACGTGAAGCACTGGCTGCCGGTCACCTACGTCGTGATGGCCGTCATGCTGCTCCTCAGCTTCTCCTCCCTCTACCTCGACGTCCGCAACCCGCTCAATATCTTCTAGTAGCGGGCCCCGCCTCCGCTTCGCTTCGCCTCCGCTGGCGCTGCCGGAGTGTGTGCGTTTTCTTAGACCCGGTCTAAGTGGTTGCACACATACTGCCTGAGTGTTTATGTGGCCGAAGATGCCAGGTGACGACGGCTTCGGCTTCATAAACGAGCGTTGTGGGGCAAGATGGGTGCATGTTGCGATCGTTTCCCCGACGCGTTACCCGGAAGATCATGGTTGGCAAGGTTCCCGTCGGCGGTGATTCCCCGATAACCGTGCAGTCGATGACCACCACAAAAACCGCCGACGTCGAGGCGACCCTTGCGCAGATCTACGCGTTGGCCGCGAACGGGGCCGACATCGTGCGGTGCACCTGCAACGAGGTCGAGGCGGCCGAAGCGCTCGCTCGCATCGTGCCCCGCAGCCCGGTGCCGATCGTTGCCGACATCCATTTCCAGTACAAGCTCGCGCTGGCTGCCCTGGAAGCCGGCGTGCAGTGCCTCCGGCTGAATCCGGGCAACATCCGCAAGGCCGAACACATCCGCACGGTGGTCCGTGAATCCCGCGATCGGGGAGTGCCGATCCGCATCGGCGTCAACGGTGGCTCACTCGATCCCGACATCGAGGCGAAGTACGGTCAGACGCCCGAGGGCCTCGTCGCCTCGGCGCAGCGGGAACTGTCGTACTTCTACGAGGAGAACTTCACCGACGTGAAGATCTCCGTGAAGGCCTCCAACCCGGCGCTCATGATCGAGTCCTATCGACTCCTGGCTGACACCGTCGACTTTCCCCTGCACCTCGGTGTTACCGAGGCCGGTCCGCTTCCCGGCGGTCTGGTGAAGGCGACGGCCGGCATCGCGACGCTGCTAGCGGAAGGAATCGGCGACACGATCAGGTATTCGCTCACGGCCGACCCGGTCGAAGAAGCCCGGGCCGGTCGTCAGCTGCTCGAGTCGCTCGGGCTGCGCGAACGGGTCGGCCTCGACCTGATCGCGTGTCCGTCGTGCGGTCGCGCCGAAGTCGATGTGATCAAGGTCGCCAACGAAGCACAGGAGGCGCTGCGGGAGCTGAAGATCCCGATCCAGGTCGCCGTCATGGGATGCGTCGTAAACGGCCCGGGTGAGGCAGCCTCGGCCGATCTCGGCATCGCCGCCGGTCGGCATCGCGGTCACCTCTTCGTCAAGGGCAAGGTGGTCCGGGTCGTTCCCGAAGACGAGATGGTGTCGGCACTCGTCGCCATGGCCAAGGAGATCGCGGAGTCCAGCATCGACGCGGTTCTCCAACACGCCGATGCCGGTGCTGCGGCGGAGGCCGAGAAGGATCGCCAGCTACTGCTTGGCGAAAAGGGCGACGACGCGAACCATTCGGAAGCGAAAGTCGAAATGATCAAGAAGCGCGTGGCCGCCGCCGACTGACGTCACCGTCCGAGCACGACCGAAGATATGAAGACTGATTGGAATCCGGTTCTTTCCGCGGAGTTGGCCAAGCCCTACTGGGCCCAGCTACAGGAATTCGTGGCGGCTGAGCGGGCCTCGCATGCGGTGTTTCCGCCGAAGGACGAGGTGTTCGCTGCGCTGCACCTCACGCCCTACGTCGACACCCGGGTGGTCATCCTCGGCCAGGATCCTTACCACGGCCCGTCGCAGGCGCACGGCCTGTGTTTCTCCGTACGGCGCGGGGTCGCGGTGCCGCCGTCGCTCGTCAACATCTATAAAGAACTCCACGCCGACCTCGGTTGTCCGATTCCCAAACACGGCAACCTCGAACACTGGGCCAAACAGGGGGTGCTGTTGCTCAACGCCACGCTGACGGTACGCGCGCATACGGCAGCGTCGCACCAGGGAAAAGGTTGGGAGGTCTTCACCGATGCGGTGCTCGAATCGGTCGCCCGCAAACCCAACCGGGTCGTGTTCGTGCTCTGGGGAGCCTCCGCTCGGAAGAAGAAGGGTTTGATCCTGGCGGCCGAGGCCGCGACCGCAGACGCCCGGGCCTATCCGCACGTGATCATCGAATCGGCCCACCCCTCACCGTTGAGCGCGCATAACGGCTTCATCGGCTCCAAACCGTTTTCGAAGATCAACGCTGCGCTCAACGAGGCCGGCGAACCCACGATCGATTGGGCGGTTCCCGTGTGAACAGCGCTGATAACTCAGACCCCAGGCGTCGTTTCGACGCGGTGCTGTTCGACGTCGGCGGCGTTCTCACGTCGTCGCTCGGAGCCCTCATGGCCGGAAAACTGGCCGAATCGGGACTCAGCGGAGCCGAGTTCCTGTCGTTCGGCCTCGGCCCACTCGATGTCGACGGTGACCACCCCTTCCACCGGATCGAACGCGGCGAGATCACGATGGCCGAGTGCGAGGAAGGAATTCGTGCGCTCGTCGCCGCAGCCGGGGGCGTCGCGACGGTCCGGTTTCCCGACCGGTCCGATATCACCGCCGGGCTGCACCCTGCGCCAGACATGTTGGCCCTGGTCGAAGAAGTCCGAGCGGCCGGTTACAAAACCGCGATCGTGAGCAACTGCATACGTGAGTGGGACGGCTGGTCCGATGTGTTCGACAGCAGCGCCTATGCCGACGTCGTGATCGATTCGTGCCAGGTCGGGTTGCGCAAGCCGGATCGACGGATCTACGAACTTGCGCTCGAACGCCTCGGGGCTGTCGACCCTCGCCGCGCGGTGTTCGTCGACGACTTTCCGTGGAATCTTCCACCGGCGCAAAATCTCGGGATCACCACCGTCCACTGCGCCGACCAGGCGGTCGCCGCCGCCGAATTGCGTGCTTTGCTGAACATGGCGGGTTGACGGCCACAGCCGGGGACCGGGGCCGCAGGTCCCAAGAAAATCGGGATTCGGTCGAACCAATGACTGGCGTTCGGCATCTGTGCTGTCGCACGTCTGACTGATTTCGTTGTTCTTCAACGGGTAAAAGCCCGACGAAGGAGTCGGCGTCATGTCTCAACATCAACCGCGACGGTTGGATCGTTCTCTTCGCGGAGTCGCCGTGCTCGGCGTTCTCGCCATGATTGTCACGACGCTGGTCGTGGTGGGGTTGAGTTCGGCGGGTGTCCGCGCCGACCAGAACGAGGGCAACCCGGCGACTCGGCCCTACGAGGCAGTGATCAGCGCTGGCGGCAATTTCACTTGTGCCTTGTTTAGTTCGGGGAACGTCAAGTGCTGGGGCTACAACGGTTCCGGGCAGTTGGGTCTCGGTGACACGTTCGACCGTGGCGATGGTCCGGGCGAGATGGGCGACCAGCTTCCTTTCGTTGCGCTGGGCGCCGGCCGAACGGCGACGGCGATCAGCGCAGGCACCTCGTCTGTCTGCGCGCTCCTTGACAACGGCACCGTGAAGTGTTGGGGCGACAACTTCGGGGGCCAATTGGGTCTCGGTGACACGAACCGCCGCGGTGACGGTCCGGGCGAGATGGGCGACAACCTCCCTGCCGTAAACCTTGGCACGGGGCGCACGGCGACCGCGATCAGCGCCCGCGAAGCCCACGCCTGCGCACTGCTGGACAACGGGAGCATCAAGTGCTGGGGCTTCAACAATCGGGGGCAACTCGGCCTGGGCGACATGCTGTGGCGTGGTGACAATCCGGGCGAGATGGGTGACAATCTCCCGACCGTTGATCTGGGGCCAGGGCAGACCGCGACAGCAGTCGCCGTCGGGTACGTCTCCACGTGCGCGTTGCTCGAGCGGCGGCGCGGTCAAGTGCTGGGGTAGCAACAGCTACGGCCAGTTGGGTCTAGGCGATACCGCTGACCGCGGGGATGGTCCTTTCGAAATGGGCGCGGCGCTTCCGGCGGTGGACCTCGGATCGGGCCGATCGGCCGTGGCAATCACTCCCGGCCAGACTCATACGTGCGCGCTCTTTGGACAACGGCTCGGTGAAGTGCTGGGGCGATAGCGACCTTCGGCCAATTGGGTCTCGGCGACCAGAACCGCCGGGGGGATGGCCCTGGTGAGATGGGCGACAACCTCCCAGCGGTCGATCTCGGAACGGGACGGACCGGGACTGCGATCTCCGGGGGTAGCCGGCACACGTGCGCGTTGCTGGACAACGGTTCTGTGAAGTGTTGGGCCGGTAACGACTACGGCCAATTGGGGCTCGGTAGACACGGCAAACGCGAGGCGACACCCCGGTGAGATGGGCGACAACTCTCGCGAGTGGTCGATCTCGGCGGTCGAACCCGACGTAACGCGGTGACAGCTCGGCGACAATCCATTCGTGCGCCATTGTCGCGACCGAGAAGGTCGAAGTGCTGGGGGTGGAACGGGAGTGGCGCGCTGGGGCTCGGTGACATGGCTATCCGGGGCGACGGGCCCGGAGAGATGGGCGACAACCTGCCCTCGTCGATCTCGGCACGGCGCACTTGGTCGGTCCGCCTACCCCCGACGACCAGGACTACTTCGCGCTCGCCAGATCACAAAGATCCGTGGATGTGACATGCCGGTGCCCTTCCGGCGACATTTCACGTTCGATCTGAGCGGGCTGTTCCGGCGGGTACGTTCCCACGAACCCGTACTCCGTGACGGTCACCACGGCCGGTTCGCCCGGCGCAGACGTCGACACCGATCGTGGCGCCCGCAGGGACGACGTGCCAGGTCTCGGAGAATGCTCCGCCGACCGGGTATGCAAAGGACACCGCAACCCCCACGCTGACGTTCGGAACGCCGGCCGGCAACGTGGCATTCAGCGACACCCGCACGACGGGCAAAATCGAGCTGGCCAAGGTGTGGTCCGGTGCCGCCGGAAATGCAACGTTGCGTATCGGCACGACGGCGGGCGGCACTGAGATTGCGACGGGCACGGCGAACGGAGTCAATGGCACGACCGGGGAACAGACAGTTCCCACGCGCCGCGTACTACATGTCGGAGACCGTTGATCCGGCACCGAACTACTCGGCGCTCTTGAGCTGCATCGATACGGCCAACGGCGATGCTGCGGTTGCGTTCGGCGCCGGACAACTCCGTCGTCGTCACCGCAGGTTCGCGACGTGGTCTGCACGTTCACCAACAGCAGGCTCACCGGAAAGATCGAACTCGCGAAGGTCTGGTCCGGTACCCCGGACCTGGCGGTCGTGCGCATCGGCACGACAGTGGGCGGTTCGCAGGTCGCTACTTTTACCGCCAACAAGGTCAACGGTACGACCGGTGAGCGGACGGTGGTGACTGGCACGTACTATCGTGACTGAATTTGTGGGACTGGCGGATGAGTTCTCCGTCGCTCTTGCCTGCACCGACACCGCCGAACGGGTAACGCACCGGTTATGGGCCGTCGGACCCGACAACGCGATCGCCGTGACCGCTGGATCCGACATCGTGTGCACGTTCACGAAAGATCACGCGCAAGACCCCGTCGATCATATTGTGGAAGGGCTGGGTCGGCCGGGCGACGATGCCAAGATGCGGATCGGCACGACACCCGGCGGCCAGGTCAAGTATCGGAACGGGATCGCCGACCCGGTACAGCGTGGTACAACTCGGGGCTGCACGTCGGATTCACTCCGGGTACGTACTGACGTAGTCCGAGCGGAAACTCCGGACGCACCCGTCGACGGTCACTCGGTCGTGAGTCGCTTTCATGCGTCGATGGAGCGAGCCATTCGCCGGGAACGGTCGCCGCTGCCGATCGGCTGATGGCTGAACGCAACGGTGTCGTCGTCGGAAGGTCGGGACTCGAGTGGTAGTGTACCTGTCGAGATCAACGACCCGTGTCTACGGGACACGATTTCCAAGATCCGACACCGTGATCGAGGACCTGACAGCCTGGCAGAACCGGCCGCAGGTAAACGTACGCGGTGACGTTGATCGGTACGACGGTCAGGCGGTATCGCAGGTTGCGACCGGAACGGCGAACGGTGCCGATGGCACGACCGGCGAGCAGACGGTGGACCTCCGGGACGTGATTATGTATCGGAGACGGTGGATGCCGGCTGCCAACTACGGGTCGCAGTTGGCGTGTGTCGATACGGCGAACGGCAACGCGAACGTTCCGGTCGGTGCTGATAATGCGGTGAGTGTGGCGAGCGAACGGTGAGGTGGTGTGTACGTTTACGAACAGCCGTCTGACGGGAAGATTGAGTTGGCAAAGGTGTGGTCGGGTACAGCCGGTGACGCGACCCTGAGTATTGGTACGACTGTCGGCGGTTCGCAGATCGCGACGGGTACGGCGAATGGGGCGAACGGTACGACCGGGGAGCAGTTGGTTCCGACCGGGACGTACTACGTGTCCGAGACCGTCGATCCGACGCCGAACTACTCCTCGTTGCTGGCTTGTGTCGATACCGCGAACGGAAACGCCGGCGTCCCGGTGGGGGCCGACAATGCGGTGACCGTGTCCCCAGATTCTGATGTCGTATGCACCTTCACGAACAGCAGGCTCACCGGGAAGATTGAGCTGGCCAAGGTCTGGAGTGGAACGCCGGGTAACGCGACGTTGCGTATTGGTACGACGCTTGGAGGTTCTGAGGTTGCGATTGGTACGGCGAATGGCGCGAGTGGCACGACGGGCGAGCACATCGTGCCGACCGGCAAGTACTACCTCTCGGAGACGGTCGATCCAGCGGCGAGCTTCGGGCCGCAGTTGGCATGTGTTGATTCGGCGAACGGCAACGCCGCATTAGCGGTAGACACCGATAACGCCGTAAGCGTGGCGGCTGATGCGGATGTGGTGTGTACGTTGACGAATAGTCGGTTGACCGGGGAGATCGAGCTGGCCAAGATTTGGAGCGGAACGCCAGGAGATGCGACGTTGCGTATTGGTACGACGGTTGGTGGTTCTGAGGTTGCCACCGGTACGGCGAACGGTGCGAATGGCTCGACCGGTGAGAAAACTGTTCTGGCGGGGACGTACTACGTGTCGGAGACGGTTGATCCGGCGCAGCAGTACGGCTCGCTGCTTGCGTGTATCGACACGGCGAACGGGAACGCCAATGTGCCGATCCGCGCCAATAACGCCGTGAGCGTGGCGGCGAGTTCCGATGTCGTGTGCACCTTCACGAACAGCAGGCTCACCGGGAAGATTGAGCTGACGAAAGTCTGGAGTGGGACGCCAGGTAACGCGTCGTTGCGTATTGGTACGACGGTTGGTGGTTCGCAGATCGCGACGGGTACGGCGAATGGCGCGAGTGGCACGACGGGCGAGCAGACCGTGCCGACCGGCACGTACTACCTGTCGGAGACGGTCGATCCAGCGGCGAATTACGGTTCGTTGCTGGCCTGTGTCGATACGGCGAACGGCAATGCGAATGTGTCGGTGGGTGCTGATAATTCGGTGAGTGTGGCGGCGAATGCCGATGTGGTGTGTACGTTCACGAACAGCAGGCTCACCGGGACGGTTGAGCTGACGAAAGTCTGGAGTGGGACGCCTGGTAACGCGTCGTTGCGTATTGGTACGACTGTTGGCGGCAGCCAGGTTGCGACCGGTACGGCGAACGGTGCGAACGGCACGACCGGGGAGCAGACCGTTCCGACGGGGACGTATTACCTCTCCGAGACCGTTGATCCGGCTGTCAACTACGCGTCGGTCCTCTCGTGTGTGGACACGGCGAACGGGAATGCGGCAGTTCCGCTCGGTCCGAATGATGCCGTTCTGGTGACAGCCAACGCGGATGTGGTGTGTACCTTCACGAACAGCCGGTTGACCGGAAAGATCGAGTTGGCGAAGGTGTGGTCGGGAACGGCTGGCAACGCGATCCTGCGGATCGGCACCACGGCCGGTGGAGCAGATGTGGCGACCGGCTCCGCAAACGGAGCGAACGGCACGACAGGTGAGCACACGGTGCCCACCGGTACCTACTATCTCTCGGAATTCGTGAGCGTCCTTCCGTACCCCGCCTACCAATCGTCGGTGTCGTGTGTTGACGGTTCACGCAACGGTGCCGCCGTGCCCCTCGGTGTCGACAACGCCGTATCTGTGGCCAACGGGGCGGATGTGGTGTGCACGTACACGAACGTAGCCAGCGAGCGTCTGTATTCGGGGTCGCAGGTTCCGCCGTCGTCGATTGCGATTGGGTCGCTGTATGCGGTGGAGACGGCGCAGCGGGTGAATTTCTCGTGTGCGGGGACGGTGTCGGGTTTGTGGTGGTACCGGACTGCGTCGGATACGGGGACGAATACGGTGTCGATGTGGCGGGGTGGAGCGCTTCTGGCGGAGGCGTCGGGGTCTCCTGCTTCGACGGGTTGGGTGTTCTTGCAGTTTGCGTCGCCGGTGTCGGTGTCGTCGGGTGATCAGGTGGTGGTGGGTGTGCATCATCCGAACGGTGCGTATGCGTACACGCTCAATGGGTTCACCAATCGGTCTGTGGTGTCGTCGTCTGGTTGTATGACGGCTCCGGCCACGGGGTCGGGTGCTCCGAACGGTTTGTATGTGTATAGCGGTGCGCCGGTGCTGCCGACGTTGTCGTATGCGGCGACGGAGTACTGGATCAGTCCGGACTTCGAACGGGCCACCACCCCGGTTCCGCCGGCCAACGAGCGTCTGTATTCGGGGTCGCAGGTTCCGCCGTCGTCGATTGCGATTGGGTCGGCGTATGCGGTGGAGACGGCGCAGCGGGTGAATTTCTCGTGTGCGGGGACGGTGTCGGGTTTGTGGTGGTACCGGACTGCGTCGGATACGGGGACGAATACGGTGTCGATGTGGCGGGGTGGAGCGCTTCTGGCGGAGGCGTCGGGGTCTCCTGCTTCGACGGGTTGGGTGTTCTTGCAGTTTGCGTCGCCGGTGTCGGTGTCGTCGGGTGATCAGGTGGTGGTGGGTGTGCATCATCCGAACGGTGCGTATGCGTACACGCTCAATGGGTTCACCAATCGGTCTGTGGTGTCGTCGTCTGGTTGTATGACGGCTCCGGCCACGGGGTCGGGTGCTCCGAACGGTTTGTATGTGTATAGCGGTGCGCCGGTGCTGCCGACGTTGTCGTATGCGGCGACGGAGTACTGGATCAGTCCGGACTTCGAACGGGCCACCACGCCAGGTCCGACGACCACGACATCAACCACGTCAACGACGACCTCGTCAACGACCACGACGTCAACGACCACGACGAGCAGCACCACGACCACGACCACGTCCACGACACTTCCACCGACTGGTGGCGGTGGTGAACGTATCTACGCGTTGGCGCAGGTTCCGCCGTCGTCGATTGCGATTGGGTCGGCGTATGCGGTGGAGACGGCGCAGCGGGTGAATTTCTCGTGTGCGGGGACGGTGTCGGGTTTGTGGTGGTACCGGACTGCGTCGGATACGGGGACGAATACGGTGTCGATGTGGCGGGGTGGAGCGCTTCTGGCGGAGGCGTCGGGGTCTCCTGCTTCGACGGGTTGGGTGTTCTTGCAGTTTGCGTCGCCGGTGTCGGTGTCGTCGGGTGATCAGGTGGTGGTGGGTGTGCATCATCCGAACGGTGCGTATGCGTACACGCTCAATGGGTTTACCAATCGGTCTGTGGTGTCGTCGTCTGGTTGTATGACGGCTCCGGCCACGGGGTCGGGTGCTCCGAACGGTCTGTACAGCTACACGGCCACCGCGTTGCTGCCGACGTTGTCGTATGCGGCGACGGAGTACTGGATCAGTCCGGACTTCGAACGGACCACCCCATGACGGTGAACGGACCTGATCAACCCCGCCGGGACGGTCCCGACGCATCCTGCGGGTCCGGATGAACGGCGGGGCCTGACCGGTCGGTTGACCCGCGGCATCGCCCCGAAAGTGATGCGGAGATCGTTTGGGGTGATCGACCGCTATACTGAAAGACCGCTTTCACACAGTTTTGTGCCGATGGCGTGGGCAGTGCCCACGCCATTTGCATTTCAGCCACACCCGAACCACAACGCCATCCAACCCGCTTCACCGGCAGTCGCCGGACAAATCCACCGAGGAGGTGCCACATGACCACGAACAAACCAACCATCTCGGAACAGCTTGTTCTGTTGCTCACGGCGCCCCTCGCCGAAGCCAACTACGAGTTGGTCGATGTCGTCACGAGCGGTCTCGGTAGCGCTGCTGCGACGGTCGAGGTGTTCGTCGACAACAGCCTCGATCACCCGCTGGGCGGTCGAATCGACCTCGACGGCGTGAGCACGGCGACGCGCATTATCGATGCGGTGTTGGAAGCAGCCGACCCGATCGATGGTGCGTTCACGCTCGAAGTTTCGAGCCCCGGGCTCGAGCGGGCGCTTCGCACACCCGGCCACTTTGCCCGGTTCGTCGGCACCACCGTGTCGGTGAAAACCCATCCGGGCACCACCGCTGAGCGTCGCGTTGAAGGTCGTCTGAATTCCGCCGATGCCGATGCGAGCGGGGCGATCAACGTCGAGGGCGTCGAGATCCCGTATTCGGCCATCGAGCGCGCCCGCACCGTCTTTGTGTGGGGTCCGCAGGCCAAGCCGGGCAAGCCCGGTTCGGCGCCTAGCAAATCTGCCGCGAAGCGTGCCGCCAAGGCCGCCGCTGCTGCCGGCGCCACCGGTGTCGGCCCTAAAAACGAGCTCGATTCCGGCGACCCCGGCGATGAGGTTGACTTCGACGAGAACAACCTTCAACTCGACGACGACGACGAAGACGACTTCGACGACGACACCGAAGACAACTTCGACGACGACGACGAAGACGACTTCGACGACGACAGACCTCGATGACCTCGATGATCGAGGCGATGTGTACGACCGTTCAAACGAGACTGACGCTGACCGCACCCGCGGCATCGGCGGTTTCGATGCAGCACCCGACAAGCAGACGCTGGCTTCGGCCGGTGTCGATCACGATGAGGAGTAACGATGAAGCTTTTGAATCAGGATTTCATGGAGGCGCTCGAAGTTATTGAGCGCGAGCGAGGAGTGCCGAAAGAGCACCTTCTCGACGCATTGGCCAACGCACTGGTCACCGCCTACAAGCGCCAGCCGAACTCGGCCGAAGAAGCCGTCGTCTCCATCGACCCCGACACGGGCGAAATCTGGGTGTACGCACAAGAACTCGACGACGACGGCAACGTCGTGCGGGAGTGGGACGACACCCCCAAAGACTTCGGCCGCATCGCCGCCACCACGGCCAAGCAGGTCATCGCGCAGCGCATCCGTGAAGTCGAACGAGAGATGAAGTTCGAGGAGTACTCCGGCCGCGAAGGCGGGCTCGTCACCGGCATCATCCAGCAGGGCGACAACCGCTACACGCTCCTCGACCTCGGTCGGGTCGAAGCACTGCTGCCCCAGGCTGAGCAGGTGCCGCACGAGCGTTATGAGCAGGGCTCGCGTCTCAAGGCGTACATCGTCGAGGTCCGCAAGACCGCCAAAGGTCCGCAGATCGTCGTGAGCCGCACCCACCCGGGTCTGGTGAAGTGCCTGTTCGAACTTGAAGTTCCGGAAATCGCCGACGGCGTCGTGGAAATCAAGGCCATGGCCCGTGAACCTGGGCACCGCACCAAGATCGCGGTGTTCTCCAACGACTCGAACGTCGACGCTTCCGGTGCGTGCATCGGTGCCCGTGGCGCCCGCGTCCGCATGGTTGTCAACGAACTGCGCGGCGAAAAGATCGACATCGTTCCCTACAGCGATGATCCCGCCGAATTCGTCCGCGAAGCCCTCGGGCCGGCGAAGGTCAAAGAGGTGCGCATCAACGAAGCCCTCGGTATCGCCACGGTGATCGTTCCCGACTTCCAGCTCAGTCTGGCGATCGGCAAAGAAGGCCAAAACGCCCGTCTCGCCGCCCGCCTCACCGGTTGGCGCGTCGACATCAAGGGCGAAACGCAGTTGGCGGAAGAAGAAGCCAACGGTGGTCTCGAGGAATATGCCGAGGGCGAATGGGTTATCGATCCAACGACGGGCGAGCAGCTGTGGGTTCCCGCCGACGGCAGCGAAGCCATGTCGGCCGAGCAATACGAAGCGGCCGCGTTTGGCGATGAAGAAAGCCAACCCCTCCCCGAGTAAGGGTCGCACCGGCCGAGGAGGTCGTGGGGGAGCGAAGCGTAAGGTCGTGCCCGACGGGCCGGGCCCGTGGCGTACGTGTGTTGGATGTCGGGCCGTTCGTCGGCCCGACGATCCAGAAGCTGGACTGGTGCGTTTTGTGCGTGTCGGCCCAGCACCGTTGACCGAAAGTCACGTCGATCGACGTGACGCTTCGAATGATCTGACTGCGGCGGTTTCGTCGCCAGGTCCGTTCGAAGTGGAGATTTCCCGAACCGGCCGCGGCCGTGGGGCATGGTTGTGTCGAGACACTTCGACCCCCGAGACCTACACCGCGAACCCATCCTGTCTCGCAACTGCCACCAAACGTCACGCGTTTGCGAAGGCTCTGCGCGTCAGGCAGTAGCATTAACCCCCGGTCAGACATGGCCGACTCGTTCGACTCGTCGCAGTTTCGAACCAACAACAAGGGATTGGGCCCGCTTGGCAGCAAAGATACGAGTTCATGAGCTAGCAAAAGAGCTCGGACTCACCAATAAAGAAGCACTCGACCTGAGCCTCTCGCTGGGCATCGGGGTAAAGAGCCACTCGTCCGGAATGGAGGGGGCCCAAGCTGACCGCGTTCGCCGCAAGGCGGAACGGGAAGGCCTGATCCGCGAGGTTCAGCCAGAAGAGCCACCGAAGGTGACGAAGAAGGCTGCCGCGAAGGCATCGACCGAGCCGGCCACCGAGCCCGTGGCCGAGACTCCCGTCGCGCCCATCGAAACGCCAGCGGCGCCGAAAGCCGTCGAACCAACGCCGGCGCCACCGCGCCCGTCCGTCGAGCCGACGCCATCGGCGCCTGTCGTCGAAGCCGTGCGAGCATCGGAGCCCGCAATGGCGCCTGTCACTGCGCCGGTTGCGCCCGCGGCACCTGTCGTTGCGGCACCGACGCCGGCTGCGTCCGACATCGCCGCAGACGCGAGCGCCGGAGCTGGTACAACCGCGCCGACTCCACCGAAGTCCGACGAACGTGGTCCTGGCACGGTCCCCGGACCGCGTCCACCGATCGAGAGCGCGGCCTCCGGGCCGTCGGCCCCCGGCGGCGCGTCACGGATTATTTCGTCGAGCAACCGGCCGGGTAGCACCACGGCCGGCGGCCGACCGGTCACGCCACCTTCCGGGCCCCGCCCGGGTGGATCGTCGGGTCCCGGCGGACACTCCGGCACTCCCGGAGCGCCGGTGCCACAGTCAGCGCCGCGTCCGCCCCAGGCGCCCGCGGCCGATGCCGGCCGTACCGGAGCCCCTTCGGGTCCGGTGTCGCCAGGCACCGTCGCCCCA
The DNA here is from genome assembly GCA_963763135.1 of uncultured Acidimicrobiales bacterium. Lineage (GTDB taxonomy): Bacteria > Actinomycetota > Acidimicrobiia > Acidimicrobiales > JANYDT01 > JANMZO01. The sequence continues at coordinate 68,696 of CAVXNJ010000002.1, forward strand.
GCGGCCCACGCCCCGGCCGCTCAGGCGCCGTCGACCAACGCACCGGCCCCGGCCGGTCAGGTCCCTTCAGGTCAAGCGCCGACCGGTCCGGTTCCCGCCGGAGTCGGCCCCGCCGGTGGTCCTCCGCGTCCGCCTGCGCCGGCTCTCCGCTCGCAGTCGGGCAAGCCGATTCCGCCGCCCCCGGGTATGCCACGTAGCTTCAGCGGCCGACCGATTCCGCCGCCTCCCGGCCCCCGCACCGCAACGGTGCCGGCCGGTCGCGGTCCGGGCGGACCCGGTCGTGGTCCCGGTGGACCCAACCGCGGTCCTGGTGGCCCCGGTGGCCCGAACCGTGGTCCCGCAGGTGCTCCTGGTGCGCCAGGCGCTCCGGGTGCAGCTGGAGCCGGTGCTCCAGGTCGTCCGAATTACGTTCCCGGTCGTCCCGGTGGCGGAAACTTCCCGCGCAGCTCCGTTCCGGGTGCTGGCGTTCCTCGTGGCCCCGTAGGTGGCGGCCCGGGTGGACCCGGTGGTCGTGGCGGTCCCGGTGGGGGTCGTGGCGGCGGTGCCCGTCCGCAGCAGCGTCAGTCCCGCTCGAAGCGTCGTAAGGCGTTCGAAGAGCTGGAGCCAACGCGCCTAACGTCCTACTCGCGTTCCGATGCCGCCGTCCCCACGGGCGAAATCATCGTGGAACGCGGCATGTCGGCCCAAGACATCGGTCCGCGGTTCAACCGCACCTCGGCCGACGTCGTGCGCTTCCTCATGCAGCAGGGCGAAATGGTCACGGCCACGCAGAGCCTGTCCGACGAGATGATCGAGCTGTTCGCTCTCGAAGTGGGCGGCCAGTTGCTGCTCGTCGATCCGGGCCAGCAGCAAGAGACCGAGTTGCAGCAGCTGTTCGACGACGGTGATGAGGATCCGGAGCTCGAGCAGACACGCCCGCCGATCATCACGGTCATGGGTCACGTCGACCATGGCAAGACACTGTTGCTCGACCGCATCCGCGAGACCAACGTGATCGCCGGCGAAGCCGGTGGCATCACCCAGCACATCGGTGCGTACCAGGTCGAAAAAGAAGGTCGCAAGATCTCCTTCATCGACACCCCGGGCCACGAGGCATTCACGCAAATGCGTGCCCGTGGTGCGAACGCCACCGACATTGTGATCCTCGTGGTTGCGGCCAACGACGGCGTCATGCCGCAGACGATCGAAGCCTTGAACCACGCAAAAGCGGCCGACGTGCCGATCATCGTGGCCATCAACAAGATCGATATTCCCGACGCCGACCCGAACCGGGTCATGCAGCAGCTCACGGAGTACGAGATCGTCCCCGAAGCCTGGGGCGGCGACACGATCATGGTCGAGATCTCGGCCCTGCAGCGTCTCGGCATCGACGATCTTCTCGAGCAGGTTCTGCTCGTGGCCGATCTTGAAGAGCTCACGGCCAACCCCGACGGTCCGGCCCGAGGCATCGTTCTCGAAGCCAACCTCGATACCGGTCGTGGCCCTGTTGCCACCGTCCTCATCGAAAAAGGCACGCTGCGCGTCGGTGATCCGATCGTGGCCGGCGCGGCATGGGGAACCGTACGCGCACTTATCGACGACCACGGCAACCAGATCAAGGAAGCTCCGCCTTCGATGCCTGTTCAGGTGCTCGGCCTCTCCGCCGTGCCCGGTGCCGGCGACGAACTCCGCGTGGCTCCGCAGTTGAAGACGGCCAAGACGGTCGCTGAGGCTCGCGAGGCACGTCAACGCTTCGCCGGTCTGCGCGGCACCTCGTCAGCCATCGGCGGCGGTGTCAAGCTCGAAGACATCTTCGATCAGATCCAAAAGGGCGAAGCGGCAACGCTCAACCTCATTCTCAAAGCCGACGTGCAGGGTTCACTCGAAGCCCTCACCGAAAGCCTCAAGAAGCTGGAACGCCCCGAGGTCAAGATCGCCTTCGTGCACCGTGCCGTTGGTGCGGTCACCGAGAACGACATCCAGTTGGCCGCAACGACCGGTTCCACGATCATTGCGTTCAACGTGCGTCCGGATCGCAAGAGCCGTGCGCTGGCCGAGGAAACCGATGTGCAGGTCCGCACGTACCAGATCATCTACAAGGTGATCGAAGACATGCAGGCCGCCATGGTCGGTCTCCTCAAGCCCGAGTACGAAGAAATCGTCACGGGCGACGCCGAAGTCCGCGAGGTCTTCAGCGTGCCGAAGATCGGCTCCATTGCCGGTTGTATGGTCCGCAACGGTGTCATCACCCGTAACTCGAAGGTCCGCTTCCTTCGTGAGGGTGTCGTCATCTGGACCGGTTCCATTGCGTCGCTGCGTCGCTTCAAAGACGACGTCCGCGAAGTGGCATCGGGCTTCGAGTGCGGCATCGGCCTCTCCGACTTCAAGGACCTGAAGCCGGGCGACGTCATCGAAACCTACGAAGAGAAGGAAATCCCCCGAGCCTCGTAATCGAGAGCTTGCGGAACTCCGATTCACCTCAGTGAACTGGCCGGCAACCTTCGGGTTGTCGGCCGTTTCGCTTTTTACGACGGATCAAATCAGATTCGATGCTTCACCTCTTCAGCACGGGGCCGGGCCGATCGCCTCGCGTGCAGCCAGGCCCTTCACGATGTTCGTAAGCGCGCTTCGTATTGAGTTCCACATTCCGGCGACACACTCGCTGAAGGAAAAGCGGGCGGTGATTCGCCCGATCATCGACGGTCTCCGCAATCGCTACCGCGTGTCCGTGGCGGAGATCGAGCATCAAGACCTCTGGCAGCGCGCCACGATCGGCATCGCTGTAGTTGGTGCCGACGTCGCCACGGTGGAAGACGTCCTGACCCACTGCGAGCGGTTCGTCGAGAGCTTCCCGGAAATCGAGATTCTCGAACTGCAACAGTCCTGGCTAGACGAGGACTGATGCATGGTTTCGGGCCCCGGCTCCGCTTCGCTTTGCCACCCGAAACGGCGGCCTCAATCCGGTCTCGGCAGCTCGCTTCATTCCCTCGCTGGCGCTCGCTCATTTCTCTGCGCCCTCGCCGGGGCCGCGGTACATGGTTTCGGGCCCCGGCTCATTCGGAGTGTGTGCGATCGCTTAGCCCCAGACCATGCGAGCGCACACATTCACCCCTTGCTCGGTAGGCATCTTGACTCAATTCGACGCGGTTCCATTCCCTGTCCGACTGGATGCGTGAAAGACTGTTCAAATGTCCCAGCGCCGTTCATCTCATGCGGGCAGCAGCCGCAGTTATCCTCGAACGGCTCGGATCAACGAGGCGCTCCGCGAGGTCATCGCCGAAGAACTCGAAATCATCGGCGACGAGCGTCTGGACCTCTTCACCGTTACCGGCATAACGACCGATCCCGACCTGCGCCACGCGAATGTTTGGTATTCAACACTCGCCGGACACGGCGACATGAACGCGGTGAAGGAGGCGCTCGCCGAGTATCGCGTTCGTCTGCAGGCTGCGGTCGGACGCCAGGTCCGGCTGAAGCGCACGCCGCTGCTGCAGTTCACGCCCGACCCCGCGATCGAACAGGGCCAGCGCATTGAACAGATCATTCGATCGATGCCTCGGCCCGTTGAGTCGCCCGGCGAGGAAGGTGCCGCAGAATCAGACGGGTCAGACACCGGGTCGCCCACCGACATCACCGACGTGTCGTGACGGCCGCGAGACCGGGGCTGACGCAGGAACTCGACCGAGCCGCCGTTGCGATAGGGGAAGTCGATCGGCTCGCGTTGGCGTGTCACGTCACGCCCGACGGCGATGCGCTCGGCTCCATGCTCGGGCTCTATCACCTCGCGAAAGCGGCGGGCGTGGCCACCGTGATGGCGTGGCCCGAACCGTTCGCCACCGCTCGGAGATACCGGCGACTCCCCGGGCTCGACGCGGCTGTGCCTTCCTCGGAATTCCCCGCCGACCCTACGTGTGTGTTGACGTTCGACTGCGGATCGCTGAACCGTCTCAATGAACTCGCGACGTCGGCGACGTACGCTCGCGCCAACGGTCAATTGGTCGTGGTCGACCACCACACGACAAACGAGTACTTCGGCTCGATCAACCTCATCGACGTCCACGCGGCGGCTACTGCGGTGGTCGTACGCGACCTCGCCCGCCGCATGGGATGGCCGTTGACCCGCGACGCCGCCTGGTGCCTGTACGTGGCGCTCGTGGCCGACACCGGTCGGTTCCAGTACGCGTCGACGAACGCGTCGGTGTTTGCACTTGCCGAGGAACTCACGGCGTTCGATCTCCCGATTTCGGAAATCAGCCGGGAGCTCTCCGAGGAACATCGTTTCGCCTACCTGCAACTGGCGGCGAAGGCACTCGGGCGCGCCGAACTCGATGAAACCCGGTGTTTCGTGTCTACCTACGTGAGCCAGGAAGACCTGAAGGAATTCGGGGTTTCCTACGAGGAGACGGAAGGTCTGATCGACTGGATCCGAACGACGGCGGAGGCCGAAGTGGCCTGCGTCTGCAAGGAAGCACCCGACGGTGTGCGGGTGTCGTTGCGGAGTCTCTCAAAAGTTGATGTTGGTGCGATAGCGGTCAAGTTCGGCGGGGGAGGCCATCGCCTGGCCGCGGGGTTCACGGCCAATGCCAGCGTCACGGATGTGGTCGACAAGGTCCGGAGCCTGCTTCCGGTCGTTCGTTAGGCCGGCGCGTTGGGACGCAAGACGAAAGATTCGGGAATCGACGGGTTGCTGGTTGTCGACAAGCCGGCCGGATGGACAAGTCACGATGTGGTGGCGAAGTGCCGATGGGCGTTCAAGCAGAAGCGGGCCGGTCACTCTGGCACGCTCGACCCCGACGCGACGGGTCTGCTCCTGATCGGGTTCGGACGCTGCACCAAACTGCTTCCGTATCTCACAGCGCTGCCGAAGACCTACACCTGCGAGATCGTGTTGGGCCGGGAAACCACGACGCTCGATGATTCGGGCGAAACTACGTGTACATACGATATGTCGTCGGTGACGCTCCAAGACGTGGAGCACGCCGCCGCGACGTTCACCGGTGAGATCATGCAGGTGCCTCCCATGGTGTCGGCGCTGCAGATCGACGGTGTTCGACTCCATGAGCTGGCCCGGCAGGGTATCGAGGTCGAGCGTAAGGCGCGACCGGTGACCATATATGCACTTAGTATCTCCGGCGAGGTGGAACCCGGGGTCTTCGCGATGACGGCGACGTGTTCGTCGGGAACCTACGTGCGAACGCTGGCGGCTGATATCGGCACGGCGCTCGGCGGGGGAGCCCATCTCCGAAATCTGCGTCGCACGTCGATCGGGTCGTTCATGGCGGAAGGTGCCGTGACCATCGATGAAGCACTCGGGACCCAGACGCTCCACACGGCGACGTACGCGATGCACGATTACCCGACGGCCGTCGTCGGTGCCGATGTCGTTCCGCTGATCCGCAACGGTCGAGTGCTCCCGTTGGAACGGGTCCAGCCCTCGGCCCTCCGGCGGCAACCGGGGACGCCCGAGGTCTGGTCGGTTGTCACTGAAGACGGCGAACTCCTTGCGGTGTACGAGCGCTTCGGTGCGACCGACGCCAAGCCGGCGGTCATTCTTCCGGCTCGTGACTGATGTCGTGACTGGTCTTCTCGTGACTGGTGTTCTCGTGACTGGTGTTCTCGTGACCGGTGAACCGACGGCGAGCGCTGGCCATTCATTCGGTACATGGCCCTCAGAGTCAGTAGCGTAGGGAACCGTGCAGATTTTTCGTGACCTCCAACTGGTGACCCCTTTTCCGGGTGGGTCCGTCGTCACGATCGGGGCCTACGACGGGGTGCATCTCGGCCACCGGGCCGTCATTGCCGAAGTTCGTCGACGCGCCGAAGCGATCGGGGCCTCATCGGTCGTCGTCACCTTTGATCGGCACCCGGCGTCGATCGTCCGACCCGAGTCCGCGCCGAAGCTCCTCACCGACCTTGAGCAGCGTCTGGAGCTGCTGGCGTCGACCGGCGTCGATGCCACGCTCGTTGTTCCCTTCGACACCGAACGGGCCACCGAGTCGGCTGAAGAGTTCGTTCAAGAGGTGCTGGTCGACTGTCTCGGCGTCCGCAGTGTGGTGGTGGGCGAAGACTTCCACTTCGGCAAGGCCCGTCGTGGAAACGTCGCCCTGCTGAAGACGTTGGGCGAATCCGGCGGGTTCTCCGTGTCTGGCATTGACCTGGTCGGCAACGACGGTCAGCCGACCGACGGGCTCAAAGTGTCGAGCACCCAGATCCGACAGCTGCTGCGTAACGGTGACGTCGAAGCGGCCGCTGCGTTGCTGGGTCGTCAGCACGAAGTGCGCGGCCCCGTCGTGCACGGTGACGCTCGTGGGCGCACACTCGGGTTTCCGACGGCCAACGTCGCTGTCCCGCCGGAGATCTGTCTTCCGTCCGACGGCATCTACGCCGGATGGCTTGAGCGGGCCGATGGCACCGTTCTGCCCGCGGCCCTCAATCTCGGGCGTCGTCCGACGTTCTATGCCGCGCAGCCCTATTCCCTGCTCGAAGCATTCGTGATCGACTGGTCGGGCGACCTTTACGACGAAGAAGTCAAGGTCCGTTTCGTGAAGCGCCTTCGCCCCGAGATGAAATTCGACGGGATCGACGCACTGATCGCGCAGATGAACCACGACGTCATCGAAGCCCGCATCATCCTCGGCATGTAGCGACCCGCAGCTGCGGAAATCCTGACCAGCCGGAAATCCTGACCAGCCGGAAATCCTGCCCAGGCGGAACTCCGGAGGCCGGAACGGCGGTGACTCGGGCGGGATTGTGGCCCAGTCTTAATGCATTTCATGATTTTTCTTGCTTTTCTAAACATGAGTTGATACGTTCCTCATCGTCGATGTATTTCAGTGCATTTGACGTTATATAACTATCAACCGCATGTTTTGAAGGAGATTCACATGAGTGGAAGAGTTCTGTCGACGGATTCGGCGAAGCAGTCGATCACCCGGATGCAGCAGATCATCAGCAATGGGCTGGCCGAGCAGATCAAGGCGCTCGATACCGAAGGCAAAAATCTTTCGGAGCCCGAAATCTGGGACGGCACGCTGGCCGGGCAGTTCCGTGGCGAGGTATGGCCGTCGACGCACAAAGCCCTTCTCGATGCGCAGGCGGCGCTCGAGGAACTGCGCAACAAGATCGGCATCATCAACATGAACATCATGACTGCGGGTGGGAACGCGTAAGTCTGCGCTGCGTGCCGTCGGAGCGCTCGTAGCGAGCGTTCGGGCGACCGTGCCACCAACGACACGTGCACTACCCCCTGGAGGTCGGTGATGCCGAACTGGCAACCGAATTGGAACGACGTCGTGTTCGACCACGGCGCAGCGGAGGCAGCGGCATCGATGCTCGATCGTGCCGCTGCCAAGCTGCGGGAGTCCTACGAGACGAGTTGTATCGAGCACCGTCAACGGAGCGCGCAATGGCGAGGCGGGCGTCGGCGCGAGTTTGAGCGGGATCTGTCGGGTTGTACCCGAGTGGCCGCCGCCGATATCGACGCCATGCGATTCGAGGCCGGACGGATCCGAAACGCCGCAGCGACTGCCAGCAACGAGCAGTGGTTTCGCGAGCAGCAACGGGCGGCGTGGCACCAAGAGGCGGCCGCCGAGGAAGCGGTCCGTCAGGCTGAACTCGCCCGTGAGGCTGAACTCGCCATCGTCAGGCCGAACTCGCCCGTGAGGCTGAACTCGCCACTCGCTCGTCAGGCCGAACTCGCCCGTCAGGCTGAAATTCCCCGCCTAGGCAACAGCAGCCGACGGCTTCGCCGACGAAGCGCGGAGTTCGTCGGCAACGTTCACGATGATGGCGAGCACGGGCACGGCGAACACCGACCCCAACACGCCGAACAAGGCTCCGCCCGCCGTGATGCCGAGAAGGATGGCGAGCGCGTGGATCCGCAGGGCCCGTCCGTAGATCACGGGTGCAAGAAGATCGTTGTCGAGTTGCTGCAGCACGAGAGCCACTGCAGCCATGATGAGTGCGCCGGTGGTTCCCACGGTGGCCAACGCCACCAGAACTGCGGCGATCCCTGCCGCGACCGCACCGACGATCGGCACGAACGCCGCGATGAGCGTCACGAGCATGACGGGCATGATCAGGTTTGCTCCGAGTACAGCCAACGTCAGGCCGACCACCGTGGCTTCCACAACGCCGAGCAGTGCTGCGCCCCGAAGGTAACCGCCGAGGGCATCCCAGGCCCGCTGTCCACATCGCTGGACGAGGTCGCGACGCTCGGCCGGGAACCAATGGGTGGCCGTCCTCCAGAACGAGCCGCCGTCCTTCAATAGGAAGAACGTGACGATCAGCATCAAGAAGAGACCGAGAATCGCCTTGCCGACCGATGCCGCTCCGCTCATCAGTGAACCCTGGTCGGATGAGAAGAACTCCGACACCGAGTTGGAAATCCGGTCGCTGAAGCGATCGAGATCACCTTCGCTGAGGTCGAGCGTTTTCGATTCCAGAAGGCGCGCCTTCACATCGTCGACTCCCTCGGTAATCGTCGTGCCCAACTCGTCGAACTGCGACGTGAGCCGAGCGCCGGCCAGGCCGATGATGCCCACGACCGCGACCAGGAATCCGCCCAGCGTGGCGACCGATGCCAACGACGACTTCCAATGGTGTCGCTGGAGCCAGGACGAGACGGGGCTGATCCCGCGAGCGAGCAGCAGCGCGAGAAACATCGGCACGACGACCACGAGCAGTTTTCCGACGAGCCATAGCGAGGCGTACGCCGCCAGCCCAATTACGAGGAGCCGCCACGCGTACGAGGCCGTACGGTCGACGCTGGTGCTGACGACCGCCGAACCACTCCGGGGCGGGTTCCGCCAACGTCGCCGGTAGACCTCACGTTGCGGACGACTGAAACGGTGGCCGGGTTCCCTGTTCTTCATCGAAGACAGTTACCCCGTTTTGGTCAATGTCAGCCGCCCGGGTCGCGAGCCCGCCGTAGCGAATCGGTTCGGGCGTCATCAGCCACCGATGAGCCACCATGAGCGCCGCGGCCAGATACACAAATCCGCCCGGTACCCACATGATCGCGCCGGCCAATTGCTGGTCGGCGAGGTGGGTGAGGCCCCAGGGCCGCACGGCGTCACGGTAACTGTCGTACCAGGGCGACCGTGCGAACGTGAGAAGGGCCGCCAACAGCGTGCTTTGGAGTGCCACGGTGAACAGCGCCATCACCCGCACCCCGAAGTGGGGTCGCGCTTGTCGGCTGGCCACGAAGCCCCAGAACGCGACCGCCGTAAGCAACATGGACGCGTGTTCCAATCGGTGGAGCAGTGGTTTCGTCATGGCTCGGTCATAGGCCGACGCGGCATGCCAGAACCAGAGCGTGGTCGCATGAACGGCGGCGGTTCCGAGCATGAGTGCGTTTGCTGTGCGTTTCCGGAATTTCCCGAGCCGTCGCAGATGGGAGCGTCGGAACCGGAACCCCAGCCCGAGTTGCAGCACCGATACCGGCGAACTCCAGGCCAGCAATGGGGCGGCGACCGTTATAAGGAGAAGGTGTTGAACCATGTGCGCCGACGCGAGCGAAGCGCTCAGGGTATCGACTGGGCTCATCAGCGCCAGGGCCACCACGGCGATACCGCCGTAGAACGCACGACGTCGACTCGATTGCGTCCGTTGCGGCATAGGCGACAGTTGCTGCGATCCGCGCCAGAACACGACGGCGACGCCGACGAGGACCGCGGTGAGAACCGGATCTACCGACCATTCCAACGCATGTCCGCTGAGCGGTCTCGCCCACGATGCAATCCTGAGTGGGGTTGAGAGACGAACGGAACTCAGCATGGCGACAACCACAGGATCGGTAGTGCGAGCCCCAGCAGGGAACAGCCGAAAAACCACGCCAGCCCGAGGGCCACGCGCTTCGCGAAGCGAACCTGCTCGGGTTCGACCGACCCGGACCAGCCCGATGGGCGAAGAAGCCAGACCGTTAACGCTGCGATGGCCAACGCCGTCGTCGTCGACGACGTCAGGAACGCGACCGTCAACCAACTGGCGCTTCCGTCTCGGACCCCCGGCCCGACCCGACACACCGCTTCACTCACCAGGTAGATGCCGAGGAAGTACGCCGTCCACAGGGCCGGGACTGCGGCAAAGAGCCACAGCGCCCGCCGGAACGGGAACGTCGACTCCTTGATGGTAGGTCCTCCGGTCTCCACTGGTCATACCCGCTTCAGGTCACCATCGGACTCACGTAGAGCGTCGTGAGTCCGACCATCCATACGAGCACCGCAGTCGTCTGAAATCGAACGATGTTGGTCATGAAGACGGGAGCCCGACCGACGTACCGGCCGCGCCAGGTCGAGGGCAGCACGAACACCATGAGGGCGAGTCCGAACAGGGCCACGGCGACGACGAAACCGGCCAGCGTGAAGAACATCGACCCGTAGGCATGATCGGTCGTGCCGAAGGGTTGGTCGGACAGTTCGAAGACGAAGGCGACCACGCCGATGAGGGAACTGGCGATCGCGGTCAGCAGACTTCCCCGGATCGCACCGTGGCGGATCGGTGGGTCGGATCGCTCGGAGCCCCGTCGCGATTCTCGGGCCGCCACCTGGATGGCCACGCCGCTCACCGCCATCGATAGGGCGCCGAGGATCACGAGCGTCCGTAGTTCGTGATCGATGGTCAGCGGCGGCCACACCGGGTTCTCGAGCTGAAGATAGAAATACGCGAGCAGCATCGTGCCGAGTGCGATCGCAGTCACCAGTGATCACGAGAACCATGGCAGCGAGGGATATGGCCCGGCTTCCGTGTGGTCGCATCGGCACCCCGTGTTCCGCTTCGAACGCCGCGAGTTCGTCGTCGACGTCGGGTGCCTCGTCACCGGCGTGCCACCTCGCGATACCCACGAGAACGCCGACGACTCCCGCAGCGACGACGGCGCGCTGGCCGATCAACTCACCGCTGAAAATGCCGACCGTTGCGCACGCCGTCAGGAACGGCCAGATCGACGGGCCACTCGGGCGGAACACCTCCTCGGGCTCGGCCGTCGTGGTGTTCGTCACGAGCGCAGCGCGCCACGTCGTCGGCCACTGCGAAAGACCCGTCAGCAGTTTCTCAATCGCGGGCCGACCCTCGTGCAGTTCAAGCTGATCCCAGAGGGGATGGCGTCCGTGCACGATCGGCTGGACGGAGAATCCCTGTTCAGGAGGTGGCGAGGCGACCGACCATTCGAGCGTGTCGGCTTCCCACGGGTCTGCTCCGCAGCGCTCGCCCCGAAAGCGCGAGTGCACCACGTTGACCAGAAACGTTGCGATCCCCGCCAACATCACGAACACACCGATCGTCGAGATGAAGTTGTAGATGCCCCATCCGCTCTCGGCCGGGTACGTGTAGACCCGGCGGGGCATGCCCATCAAACCGACGATGTGCATGGGAAAAAACGCCACGTTCATCCCGATGAACAACAGCCAGAAGTTGATCCGACCGAGTCGTTCGTTCAGAAGGCGTCCGGAGAATTTGGGAAGCCAGTAGTACGCGGCGGCGAACATCGGAAATGCCACTCCGCCGATCAACACGTAGTGGAGGTGCCCGACGACGAAGTACGAATCGTGCGCCTGATCATCGAACGGGACCGCCGCCACCATCACGCCGGTGATCCCACCGATCACGAAGGTGAGGAGGAATCCCACAACGAACAGAAACGGCGTCTTCCAAATTGGTCGTCCCAACCAGATCGTCAGAACCAACGCCACGATCTGGACGCCGGCGGGTATGGCGATCAACATGCTCGCCGAGGAGAACAGGCTTTCCACGATCGGCGGCAGGCCCACCGTGAACATGTGGTGCACCCACAGGGCGAACGAGAGAAAGCCGATCGAAATGAACCCGCCGACCATCCATGAATATCCAGCAATCTTGCGACGGGTGAAGACGGGTAGAACGGTTGCTACGACCCCAACGGCCGGGAGATATTGGATGTATACCTCCGGATGGCCGAAGATCCAGAAGATGTGCTGCCACAACAGCGAGCTTCCCCCGGCTTCGGGAACGAAGAACTTCATGTCGAATCCGCGGTCGAGTTCAAGCAGCAGACTTCCGACGATGAGCGGAGTGAATGCAAACAGAATCATGATCGAGGTGACCAGCATCGCCCAGGCAAAGAGCGGCATTCGACTCAGGGTCATCCCGGGTGTTCGCATTTTCAGGATTGCGATCACGATCTCGATGGCTGCCGCGATCGCGCCCACTTCGGCGACGCTCAACCCGAGAACCCAGAAATCCAACGCCAGATCAGGGGAGAACTTGTTACCGCTCAGCGGGGTGTAGGCGAACCATCCGGCATCGGGAACCAGCCCGAACAGGGCACTGCTGTAGTAAAACAGACCGCCCATCAGGAAGGTATAGAAGCTGTATGCCCCGAGCCGTGGAAATGGCATTTCCCTGCTACCGAGCATGAACGGCAGCACCAGGATCGTGAATCCTTCGATGATTGGCAGGACAACCAGGAACATGGTCACTGAACCATGGTTCGTGAACAGCTCGTTGTAGAGCTGGGGACTCACGAAATTGTTGTCGGGAACCGCGAGCTGAATGCGCATGATCACCGAGTCGACGCTTCCGCCCAACAGAAGGAAGAAGAACCCACAGAACAGGAGACGCTTGCCGACGATGTCGTTCTGAACTGTCGTTATTCGCCCGATCCAACCCGGTTGATCACCCCACGTTCTGCGTAGCTGCCGCGAGGTTGCCTTCGGCTCTTTGACGAATGGCCCCGGACCGCTCATACCCGGATCACTTCAGGCTCTCGAGGTAGTCGAGGAGGGCGTCGAGGTCGCTCTCGCTGAGTCGCGTCGCAGGCATCCCGCTTTCGCTTTTGATCTCGGCCGGATTTCGGATCCATTCCGCGAGCTGCGCTCGGGTCCTGGCGCGACGCAGTGAGACCAACGTCGGACGGCTCGCCTGGTGGGTCAGGTCGGGCGCCTTCGTTCGTGAAACCGACCCGGACGAACCGGCCGAGTCGGCCGGCCCGGAGGAAACCAGGCTCTGCACCGCGGTGCTGTGTCGAACTGTATGACAGCGGGAGCACCCGGCCGCTGTGAAGACCCCCTGCCCTTCGACCTGCGAGGCCGTGAGCGGTGCTGCGGCGGGTAGGTACTGACCGGCCAGCCATGCCGCAAAGTCGGTTGGTTCATGGGCGACAACGACGACCGGCATGCGGGCGTGGTGGAGTCCGCAGAACTCGGCACACGAACCCTCGAAACGGCCGGGTCGATCGGCTTCGATGATGAGCGTGTTCGTGTAGTCGGGGAACGCATCGAGTTTTCCGCTCAACTCCGGAACCCAGAAACTGTGGATCACGTCGGTTGATCGGAGCTTGAGTTCAACGCGCTGCCCGCTTGGAATGTGAACCTCGTTGGCAGTCGAGACTCCGGCCGATGGGTACCTGACTTCCCACCACCATTGGTGCCCGGTGACCTCCACGACCATCGAACCGGGAGCGCCCCGGTCGGCGATCGTGACCATGGCCTTGGCCGTGAACCCGAAGGCAATGAGAAGAACCACGGTGGGCAAAACGACACCACCGAACATCAACCAGCGATGGGTGAACGGTTGCGGCGTCGCCGTGGTCTCCGCGGCCAAGCTCGACTCCGTCGTCACCCTCGGATCGCTGGGATCGTCGCAGACCGACGAAGAGCGCGAGCAGGAACAGTCCGTAGACGAACGCTCCGAGAGCGAGAAGAACCCACAGCAGTTGGGCGATGGCCGACGACGTGGGGCCTCGAGGCGTGAAGGCAGCCAGCGTGAACGTGTAGGTCATGCACCACCCCGATCGCGATCAGGAGCCGTCCCTGACTTTTCGTCCCCGGTGTGTACCCTCGTGCGCGTCGCGCGAAACGTTGTTTCACGCTGGCTGGTCCCGCCGCCGGAACCCGCGAGTTCTATCCCTTGACCGCTCCGCTGGTGAGACCGGCCACGAACCAGCGCTGCAGCAGCACATAGGCGACAACCATGGGTGCGCTCGCGATGACGACACCGGCAAACAGCGCCGGGTAGTCGGTGAGGTATTCGCCCCGTAACTGGGCGAGTGTCCGCGGGATGGTCCACTTCGACTCGTCGGTCACGAGGAGAAGCGGGTAGTACAGATCGTTCCAGTGCATAACGAACAGGAAGATCGCCACCGCGGCGACCGATGGCATCGAGAGAGGTATGGCGATCGAGCGGTAGAGCCGCCATGGGCTGGCCCCGTCGACGACGCCGGCTTCGAACAGTTCCCGGGGGAGGGTCTTCATGAACCCGGTCAGGATGAACACCGACACGGGCAGCGTCACGGCGATGTTTATCAGAACGAGTCCGTGCAGGGAGTTGTTCAAGTGAAGCTGTTTGAACAACGCGTACTGCTGGATGCCATTCACCTGGGCCGGCACGGCCATACCGAGGGTGAAGAACCCGAACAGCACATTCGATCTCCAGCCCCCGAGGCGGGTCACCGCAAACGCGGTCAGCGAGGCGAAGAAGAGGGTCAACGCCACTGATGACCCGACGACCAACACCGAGTTCTTCAGAGAACGAAAGATATGTTCGCTTATGACCTTGCGGTAGCCTTCCAGATCACCTGAAGAAGGCGGACCGAGCGGGTTTTTGAAGATCTGTGCCTGTGACTTGAACGAGCCGAAGATCACGACCGCGATCGGAATGACAACGAGCAGCGCGTAGACGCCGAGCATGGCCCGAGGGCCGAGGCGGTTCAGGAACGTGGGCCGGGCCTGACCCGGGTGATGGGAGGAGGTCTGGCTCATGCTGCGCTCGCATTCACGTCGGCCTTGGTCAGGCGGAGAACCCGTCGCTGCACGAATGTGATCGCGGCGATCAGCACCATGAACAGCACCGACTCCGTCGCGGCTTCGCCGTACTGCTGGGCCTCAAAGGCCGTGCGGTAGATGTGGAACCCGAGCACGCGGGTCGAATTCAGCGGGCCTCCCTCGGTCATGATGTACACAAGGTCAAACACCCGAAACGACTGGAGGGTGGTGTAGGCCACCACGATGCCGGTCGCCGGACCGAGCAGCGGCCAGGTGACCGAGTGGAACTTCTGCCAGCGCGATGCGCCGTCGATCTCGGCTGCTTCGAGATAGTCCTTCGGAACCTGCTGGAGGCCGGCGACGAACACGACCATCATCTGCCCGGCGTGGAACCACACCTGGACGATCGCCAGAAAGAAGATTGCGGTCTTCGGGCTTCCGAGCAGCGCCGGGCGGTACCCGATCCCAAGCTTCTCCAGGACCGTCGTGATGAGGCCCGAACTGGGGTCATAGACGAACTGCCAGATAAAGGCGACGGCACTTGACGCAAGGATCGTCGGGAAGAACAGCAATGCGCGCATAGCAATGGTGGAGCGGTTGTTGCGCAGAAGGAACAGCGAGTAAACGAGAGCGATCGCCGTCTGGGCCAGCACCACGATGATCATGAACTTCAGGCTGACCCACACGCTGTTGTGGAATGTGGTGTCGTCGAAGAGTTTGGTCTTGTAGTTCTCCAGGGCGACGTAGCCCGGAGACGTGCCGGGTCCCTCCCAGTTGAAGAAGGAGTAGTACAGCGCCTGCAGCGTCGGGAATACAAAGAACAATCCGTACAGCAGGAGAGCGGGAAACGCGAACAGGTACAGCGGTCGTCGCGGCGAGAGATGACGTGAACGAATGGTGGAGGCGGACATGATGACCCTGTCGTAGTTGCGACGGTGTGGTTCCGGTTCAGGAGCAAACGAAAACGAGGGGCGCTCCGAATCGGAACGCCCCTCGCTGCATACTGGGAGCTACTTACCGAGCTTCTGGTCGATGATGGCCTGCGCGTCGGCGGCGGCCTTCTTCGGATCCTTGCCGCCGGCGACGGCGAGGAACGCATCTTCAACCGCGTTGCGGATGTCGAGGTTCAGGAACTGGAAGCGGGGAGCGAGGAAGACCCGCTTGTTCGCCCAGGCGCTCGTGTCCTGGAGTTCCTTCGTCTTGTACTTGACGTTCGCCACGGTGGAGTGCTGCGAGGTGCCGTTCGCGTACTTCTCCGCGTTCTCCGGCTGGCTCATCCAGTCGACGAACTTGATCGCGGCGGCCTGCTTCTTCGCGTCTTTCTGACGGGCGTTGACGCCAAGAATGAACGTGGCGTTGTAGATGCCTTCCCACTTCGGCTTCTGGCCGAGCGGGGTGGTGATCGGCGAGTACAGGTCGAAGTTGAGCTTCGGGTTGAGCTTGAGGGCCGGACCCATCGAGAACGTGCCGGTGGCGAGCATGAGCGCCTTGCCGTTGGCGAAATCGGCCAGTGCGCCGTTGTCGTTGACGGCGAGCGGGTTGTCGCCGAAGCAGTCTTCGGAGATCTCCTTGAACGTCTGCAGGCTCTTGGTCATCCAGAAGTCGGTGACCTTCGCCTGGCCCGTGTCGATCATCTCGAAGCCGTTGTCGGTCGGCATGATGTTCATGACGAGACCGTTCATGGAGAGCTGTCCGGCGTTGCCGCGCACGCCGCCCGGCCATGCGATCGGCGTGATGCCCTTGCTCTTGACGGTCAGACAGAAGCGCTGCAGATCGTTGATGGTCTGCGGAAGGGTGACGTTGAGCGACTTCAGCAGGTCGACGTTGACCAGCGGCATGTTGAACACCAGCTGGTACGGGAGGCCGAGTTGCTTACCGTCGAACGAACCCGGAGCGATGAGGTTCTTGTTGTAGTTCTTCACAAACGGCTGGTTGCTCAGGTCGAGCCACACGCTGCCGCCGTTGGCCTTCGCCATGTTGAAGAACTGGGCGCCACGGAAGGCGGTGAAAACGTCGGCCGGCTTGCCGTCGAGGATGTCCTGGAGGGCCTGCGACTGGTAGTCGTTGGAGTTCTTGATCGACTGCTCGACTTCGATGCCGGTCTTCGCGGTGAAGTCCTTGATGATGTCGGCGATGACGTCTTTGTCTTCAGCGCGCCAGTGGAAGAACGTGATCTTCGTGCCCTTGAGGTCGTCGGCGGCGGCACCGGCGTTCGAAGCACCTCCAGCGGCGACCGGGGCAATGGTGGCGGCGGTGACTTCGATTTCACGGTAGACGTACTTGCTGCCTTCCTTCTTGCAGATCAAGGTACCCGTCGTCTTGTTCACCTGCTTCTTGGTGCAGGCGCCACCGGCTTTGGCAGCCGTCGCAGCGAATGCGACCGGCGTGACGAGCCCGGCGGCGAGTGTGCACGCGGTTGCGGCCGCGAGCCAGTGTTTCTTCATGGATTCCCCCTGGTTGTGTTGCAGTGTGAAGTGGTGCGTGTGGAGTGATGTTGCAGTGTGAAGTGGTGCGTGTGGAGTGGTGTTGCAGTTGCAGTGTGGTGTTGCGTGGAGTGGCTACCGAACCCAGCCTGAACAACCGGTTGTGTCGGAATGGCCGGATATCTTCGCACACTTGAGCCAATAATTACACTGAGCCGTGCTGAACCGGCCGGAGCCCCCGCTGCCTCAGCGGAGTCCGAGTTCCTCCAGGAGTACCGGGCGACCTTCGTCGATGGATCGGTGCGCCGCCACACCCACCGCGATCGACCACAGCCCCTCCTCGACGGTCACGGCCGGTGGCTGACCGAGCCGGATGGCGTCGAGGAAACCGAGGTGTTCCAGGTAGCTCGCACCGTGGTGGTACCCGACATGGCCGACCCGCTCATCGGTCGACGCGTCGAGTTCGATCAGTTTGTTCGGGCTCGGGTGACCATCGGGTTGGGTTGGGATGCGCCGACCGATGGTCACCGTACCTTCGGTCACCTTCGACTCAACCTTCCCGCGGTCACCGACCCCGACGAGTTCCTGTTCGTTCTTCGACGCCTCGGCGAACATGCACAGATCGAGAAGACCGCGTGCTCCGTTGGCATAGTCGACGATGACGAAGGCGTTGTCGAGAATGTCGGGCACTTCGCCGGCCGGGTTGCCCGGATAGCGCTCGTCGAGGTGGTTCACGTCCTGCCCGCCGCTCGCGTAGACGCGAACCGGGCGCGCGCCGACGGCCAGGTTCATCAGGTCGAAGAAGTGGCAGCATTTCTCGACCAGCGTTCCTCCCGTGTTCTGCGAGAACCGGTTCCAGTCGCCGACCTTGACGAGGAATGGAAACCGGTGCTCGCGGATCGAGATCATCTTCAGCGTGCCGATGTTTTCCGACGTCAGCTGGCTGAGGAACTGGGCGACCGGCGGCATGTAGCGGTACTCCAGCCCCATCCACACCACACCCCGGTGGGTCGCGGCCCGGGCCACCACGTTCTGCGCGTCTTCGATGGTGGTGCAGAGAGGCTTCTCAACCATTACGTGAAGGTCGGGGGCCAGGGCGAAGATGTCGTCGAGCACGGCGGCGTGGGTGAAGTTCGGGGTGCAGATCACGACCGCGTCAACGAGGCCCGAGGTGAGCATGGTCCGGTAGTCGTCGAACTCGGTCGGCCCCGGTCGGTCGCCCATCGCCACGCGGGCCTTCTGTCGGGAGGGTTCGTGCGGGTCGGCGATGGCCGTCACCGAGGTTCCGGGGATGGCCACCAGGTTGCGGATGTGCTCGCAGCCCATGAGGCCGGTTCCGATGATGCCGTAGCGGACGTGCGTTCCTTCGTTCACGAACGTGACACGGTAGTGCGGCGTGCGGCGGTCAGCGTCGTTGGGATCATTTCGCGTTGAACAGGTTGGAAACACAGGGTTCACGGGACGGTAAAGCCTGGGAAACTGCCGACCCCTACGGTCGACACCGATGTATACCGACCTGAATACGGTTCTCGGAAACACCTCGGCGACCTCGCCCACGGGGTCGGTAGGGGGCGCGGCCGCGGGATCGGGTCGGCTCGGTGACGACGCGTACTCGCTGTTGAAGACCCGAATTCTGCGGGGCGAGTTCCCCCTGAACGTGCGGCTCGTCGAGACCCGACTGGCCAAAGAACTCGGCCTCTCCCGCACCCCGGTGCGCGAGGCGCTGGCCCGCTTGGCGGCGGAATCGCTGCTGAAGTCCCATCCCGACGGAGGATTTCAGCCGCGGATTCCCGACACGATCGCCATTCGGGAACTCTACGAAGTGCGGGCGGCGCTGGAGCACCAGGCCCTGCAGCGGCCGGGGCGCAACGGCACCCAGCACGACCGGACGATTCTTGAACCACTCCGCGATTTCTGGCTCAGCCTGCTGAACGGGAAACAACCCGAGCCCTCGCCTGAGTTCGTGCTGTTGGACGAATCGTTCCACGTCACCCTCGCCCTGTCGGCGGGTAACCGGGCGACGGCCGAGATGCTGACCCGGGTCAACGAGCGGATCCGCATCATCCGCATGCAGGACTTCCTCGATGAGACCCGCATCCGATTGACGATCGAGGAGCACCTGTCGATCGTCACCGACGTACTCGACGGGAATGTGCTCGCCGCGGAGATGGCGTTCGTGGCGCACCTCGCCGAGTCCATGGCCTTCGTGGCCGAACGCGCGGCAGGCGGCGATCGCCCGCATGGTGATTGGGGGATGAACATGAACGGACTTCCTGATGCATCGCAACTGCACACATCGCGACCAGAGCCATCGCGACCAGAGGCATCGCGACCACCGCTGCTGAAAGCCCGGGCCATCCGCAAAGTCTTCGGACCCGTGCTGGCCAACGACAACGTCGACCTCACCCTGTTGCACGGCGAGGTGCACGCCGTTCTGGGCGAGAACGGTGCAGGGAAGTCGACGCTCATGAAGGTGCTGTTCGGCCTGTACCCCGCCGATGGCGGAACGATCGAAGTGGAAGGTCGAGCCGTCGAGATGGCGAGTCCGGCCATCGCCCGTGAGAACGGGATAGGCATGGTGTTCCAGGATCTCCGGCTCGTGCCGGCGCTGACGGTTGTGGAGAACATCGGGCTTTCGCTGCTCGACCGAGGTCTTCGTTTCGACCGGAAATCGCTGTCCAAACAGATCGTCGAAGCGGCCGAGCAGTTCGGGCTGGCGGCCAACCCGGCGGCGACGGTGCGGGAGCTGTCGATCGGCGAACGTCAGCGCGTCGAAATACTACGTGTGCTTATGACTGGTGCGAAGCTCGTAATCCTCGACGAACCGACGAGCGTTCTTGCTCCCCAGGAGGTCGACCAGCTCTTCGCCGGTCTCCGCTCGCTGAAGGATCAGGGCCTGGCCGTGGTCGTCATCACCCACAAGCTCGCTGAGTCACGCTCGATCGCCGACCGGGTGACGGTGCTGCGCGGGGGACGCCTGATCGTCGACGGGGCCGATCCGTCGACAATGAACAACGACGAGTTGATCGAGGCGATGGTCGGCCGATCCGTTCAGGGATTGCCGGCCGACCGGGTGCCAACGCGCGAAGGACCGGCCCGCAGCCCTGTCACTGCGACCGGATCTCCATCCACGATCGCCGTCGGGGCAACCTCCTCGAGGACGTGACATTTCAGGTGGAGGCCGGGGAGATGGTCGGCGTCGCGGGAGTGGCCGGTAACGGTCAGCTTCCCCTCTACGAGGTCGCCCTGGGTCTTGTCGCTCCGACCACCGGGACCCTGTCGATCGGTGGCCAACTGATCGCCAAGCCCACCCCGCAGGCGGTCCTGGCGGCCGGCGCCGTGGGTGTTCCCGAGGATCCGATCCGTGATGCTGTCGTTCCCGGACTCTCGGTCCACGAGCACGTCGCGCTCGACGCCCGACGACTGTTTCGCAAGGGTTTGAACATCGACTGGGGCAAGGTTCGGCACCACTATTCCGAGGGCAACCGCTTCAGCGAGTTGCGCGGCGCCCACGGCGACCGGCGGCTCGAATCACTCTCGGGCGGCAACATCCAACGGGTCATGTTGATACGCGCGCTTAGTGCATCGCATGCTTCGCTCGTGGTGGCGGCGTATCCGAGTCGCGGCCTTGACATCGCGACCACGCGCCGAACCCAGGAACTCCTCCTGGAAAAACGCGCCGGTGGGGCCGGCGTTCTGTTGATCTCCGAAGACCTCGACGAGCTGTTTGAGCTGTGCGACCGCATCGCCGTGTTGCACGCGGGTCGGTTGGTCGGCGTGGTCGATCCGAAGGTGTCGGACCGCTACGAAGTCGGCCGCATGATGCTCGATGCCCACGAACCGGTTGCGGCTGGCGGTGCGAAATGACATCGACGGACGCTCAACTCACGACCGTCGGAGCGCTCTCGCACAACGAGGTCGTCACGTCGGACCGCGCCAGGGCGCTCGCCGCAAGCGACGGTCAGGTTTCTCGCGGCCTTCGGCGGCGCGCTCGCGCTGTTCGCGGTGCTCATGCTGATCAAGGGGGTGAACCCGTTCGTCGCCTACAAAGACATGGTGGTGTCGACGTTCGGGGACTCCTACCAGGTGGCCGGCATCCTCGTGCGGGCCACCCCGATCATCCTGGCCGGTCTCGCCGTCAGTGTGCCGGCCCGAGCGGGCCTCATCAATGTCGGTGGGGAGGGCCAGTTGATCATGGGTGGCGTCGCAGCGATGGGCGTTTCGTTGCTCATCGACGGCAGCCTTCCCGGCCCCGTTTCGCTGGTGCTCATGGGTCTTGCGGCGGCCGTCGCCGGTGGGCTCTGGTCAGGGATCGCGGCACTGCTGCGGTTGAAGATCGGCATCGCCGAATCGGTGACGACCCTGCTGCTCAACTACATCGCCCTCGACATCATGTACTTCCTCATCTACGACCGCTGGAAGGATCGAGCGGGATCGGGCCAACCGGCCACCCGGCCGGTGTCGACCGGTGAGCACCTGCCGCTGTGGTCCGATACCCGGGTTCACCTCGGCCTGATCGTCGCCCTGGCGTGTGCCGGGCTGATCTTCGTGCTGTTCCGCAAGACCGGTTGGGGCTTCCAGCTCCGGGTGGTCGGCGGCAACATGGAAGCAGCCCGCCGATCCGGGCTTAAGGTAAGTGCGCTTATCGTTAGTGCAATGCTCGTGGGTGGAGCCCTCGCCGGGCTCGGCGGCTTTGCCCAACTTGCCGGGGCCGAGTTCAAACTCCGATCCGGATTCCTTGCCGGTTACGGCTACGTCGGCCTTCCTCGGATCGTGGCTCGGACGCCATCGCCCCGTCGGTGTCACGGTGGCCTGCACGGTGCTCTCGGCGATCGCCATCACCGGTGACAGCCTGCAACTCGACTCCAAGCTTCCAGCGGCGAGCGTGAACGTTCTCATGGCCCTCGTGCTTCTCGGGGTCTTCGGTTTCGGCAAGAAGCGAAAGGCTGTTTAAGCAATGCTGATGCTTACGGAAGTGCTCACCGGAGGGGTCCGGGGAGGAACCTCGATTCTGTACGCCGCACTCGGTGAGTCGGTGTCGGAACGCTCGGGTGTGGTCTATCTCGGAACCGAAGGCTCGATGCTCATGGGCGCGCTGGCCGGGTACGCCGTGGCCTCCGAAACCGGCCAGGTGTGGTTCGGTGTCTTGGCCGGTGCCGCCGCCGGGGGAGCGCTCGCCGCGGTCCACGCGTATCTCGTGCTGAGCCGCGGCGCGAACCAGCTCGCGACCGGCCTGGTGGTGCTGTTTCTCGGGCTCGGCCTGACGTCGCTGTTCGGTGCGAACTACGTGCAGGCCCTGGCTCCGTCGTTTCGGCCCGTTGCTATACCGGGCCTGTCGTCGATTCCGTTTGTCGGCACGGTGCTCTTCAAACAGGACCCCCTGGTCTACCTGTCGTTTGTCCTCGTGCCCGCGCTGTGGTGGTTCATAAGTCGAAGTCGATGGGGCGTGCTGCTGCGCGCCGCCGGTGAACGCTCGGAAGTTCTCACCGCCACCGGCCACGGTGTGCTCCGTATCCAGTACGCGGCCGTCGTCGTGTGTGGCATGTTCGCCGGAATCGGTGGCGTTCACCTTTCGACCGCCTACACGAAGTCGTGGTTCGAGAACATGGCGCAGGGCCGGGGATTTGTCGCCGTCGCCGTTGTGATGTTCGCCGCCCGTCAACCGTTCAAAGTTGCCGCCGGCGCGTACCTTTTCGGTGCTGCCCTTGCGCTGTCTCCTGCTCTGCAGGCCCGCGGCTACGGCATCAACCAGTTTGCGCTCGATGCGGTCCCGTATCTGGTGACCCTCGGGGTGCTGATCGTGCTCGGGAAGCGGCGAACCGCCGATCTTCCGGAAGGCCTGTCGAAGGTCTTCGAAGCGACGCCCACCACCTGAGCGCCCAAGAACCCACAGCAACACAACCCCCACAGCAACACAACCCCACAGCCACACAGCAACACACACAGTAATAAGCACACGTATTAAACCTTCTGGAGGATAACTTGCGATCACGACTTCTCATTCCCGCGGCTTTGGCCGCGCTCTCGATCCTGGCGGTGGGGTGTTCGAGCGATAAAGCCGCCGACACCACCGTCGCGGCGGAGACCACTGCCGCAGCGGCCGAAACCACGGCTGCTGCGACCGACACGACCGCCGCGGCAGCCACGGAAACGACTGCAGCTGCTGCCACGGAAACGACCGTCGCCGCCGCAACCGAGACCACCGCTGCGGCCGCCGCCACAGGGACCGGCCCGGGTGTCGGATCGAAGAAGGTCGGGTTCATCTTCGTCGGCCCGAAGGACGACTACGGATACAACCAGGCGGCGTACGCCGGCAGCCAGGCCGTGAAGGCGGCGTTCCCCGATCTTGAGGTGTTGACCGCCGAGAACGTGCCGGAAGACGACAACGCGACCCGCATCATGGAGAAGATGATCTCCGATGGCGCGAAGATCATCTTCGCCACGTCGTACGGTCACCTGGATCCGGCTCTGAAGGTTGCTGCTGCGCACCCTGACGTGGCCGTGGTCCAACAGGGCAACTTCATCAAGGACGCCGTTCCGGCCAACGCTGGCACCTACTTCGGTACCGTGTACGAGCCGGTGTATCTCGCGGGCATCGCCGCCGGCAAGGCCACCAAGAGCAACAAGCTCGGTTACGTCTATGCGTTCCCGATTCCGCAGACCATTGCGAACATCAACGCCTTCCAGCTCGGGGCCGCAGTCGGTGAACCCGGCGGTCGAGACGCTAGTCGTCAACACCTCGAACTGGTGCGACCCGGCCAAGCAGGCCGAGGCCGCGAAGAGCCTGTTCGCCCAGGGCGTCGACGTCATCACCCAGCACCAGGACTGCACCGCCACCATCACCAAGGCGGCGGAAGAAGCGGGCAAGATGGTCGTCGGCTACCACGCCGACGCCTCGTCGCTGGCCCCGAAGGGCTGGGTCGCCGGTTCCGAATGGAAGTGGGACGACCTGTACATCGACATCGTGAAGACGGCTCTTGCCGGTAACTTCACCGGTTCGAAGTACAACGCCAACTTCCGGGTCGGTTACAAAGACGGTGGTAACCCGTTCGTCCAGTCGAAGTACGGCGCGATGATCGATGATGCGACGAAGGCCAAGATCGAAGAGGCCAAGACGCTGATTTCGAGCCCCGAAGGTTCCCCGTTCACGGGACCGGTCATGGCTCAGGATGGCTCGGAGATGTTCCCGGCCGGTGTGCCCGACTACGCCACGGTCGAGTCGAAGAACACCGTGTTCGTCAAGGGCGTCATCGGAGAAATTCCGAAGGGCTGACCCGTCGGATCTTGGGCGGGGGTGGTCGATCCACCGGCCACCCCCGTGCAGTTCTGCAATTTGATATCGCTTCGGCGGACGAAGTTTTATGTGTACCTACGATGTAAGGAGTCGGCGTGGCCGGACCCGTTCAAGCCCAACCGTACAACTGGCCCTATGACGACGTGATCGATCCGGCCCGCACGGCGTTGCTGTGCATCGACTGGCAGACCGATTTCTGCGGCGTCGGCGGCTACGTTGATTCGATGGGCTACGACCTTTCGCTCACCCGATCGGGTTTGGAGCCGACGGCCGCGGTTCTCGCCGCCGTTCGGACGGCCGGATGGACGGTGATCCACACGAGGGAAGGGCACCGGTCCGATCTGTCGGACTGTCCGCCGAACAAACTGTGGCGTTCGAAGGGCATCGGGGCGGGGATCGGCGATCCCGGCCCGTGTGGCCGAATTCTCGTTCGGGGCGAACCGGGTTGGGAGATCGTTCCCGAGGTCGCGCCGATCGCCGGCGAGATGATCGTCGACAAGCCCGGCAAAGGCGCGTTCTACGCGACCGATCTTGATCTGCTGCTGCGCACCGCGGGCGTAACCCACCTGGTATTCACCGGCATCACCACTGACGTATGTGTCCATACGACCATGCGGGAGGCCAACGATCGTGGTTACGAGTGTCTCCTGCTGTCCGACTGCACCGGGGCCACGGACTACGGCAACTACGAGGCGGCCCTGAAGATGGTCACGATGCAAAACGGCGTGTTCGGCGCCGTTGCCTCGTCGCAGGCGCTGCTGGCGGCGATTGCATGACCTCTGACACGCAAACCGTCGGTTCCATCTCAACGGCAGGCTGGTCGGTCGCGGATCACCTCGACGCCCGGCGCCGGGGAGTCTCGGCCGAGCAGGTCATGGACCAGATCCTGGAGCAGCTCGAATCGATCGACGATCCGGCAGTCCTGATCGGCGAGCCACTCCGACACGCGGCCATGACCGCCGCCCGCGAACTCGATACCCGGGACCCCGCCGACTATCCGCTCCACGGCGTGCCGTTCCTGGTCAAGGACAACATCGATGTGCAAGGGGTCGAAACGACGTGCGGTTGCCCGTCGTTCGCCTATGTCGCCGCGGCCGACGCCGAGGTGGTGGCCCGCCTTCGCCGGGCCGGGGCCATACCGGTCGGCAAGACGAACCTTGACCAGTTCGCGACCGGATTGGTTGGAACCCGGTCGCCGTACGGGACCGCCCGGAACCCCTTGAATCCCAGCCTGGTTCCCGGCGGCTCAAGCTCGGGTTCGGCGGTGGCCGTCGCCCGCGGCCTGGTGCCGTTCGCACTCGGAACCGACACGGCCGGTTCCGGTCGGGTGCCGGCGGCCATGTGTGGCATCGTTGGCTTGAAGCCGACGGTCGGGCGCTTCCCCTCCCGAGGCGTGGTTCCTGCCGTCCGGCGAATCGACTGCCCGACGATCTTCAGCACCACGGTCTCCGACGCCCGGTACGTCGCACGCATCATGGCGGGTCACGACAATCTCGATCCGTTTTCGAAGTCACCGGTCGCTGCGAAGTCAGCCATCGGAACGATTGGTGTACCGACGAACCTGGGTGCTCTGGTCGAGTTCATGGACGACGATGCTCTGCGTGCATACGAATCGGCGGTCGCGGAAATCGCGACCCGTTGGAACGTTGTCGAGATCGACATCGAGCCCTACCTCGAGGCCGGACGCCTGCTCTACGGCGGTCCGTTCGTCGCGGAACGAACAGCGGCCGTCGGTGGATTCCTCTCGAAGGAACCCACGGATCTCGATCCGACGGTGGCTGCGATCATCCGAGGCGGCTCGGCATACGGGGCGGTCGAAGCCTACGAAAACGAGTACCGGGTACTCGACCTGAAACGGGAGATAGCGGCGGACTGGACGGTGGTTGATGCCATTGCCCTTCCGACCATCCCGGGCACCGCGACGCTGGCCGATGTCGAGGCCGAACCGGTGGCGGCCAACGTTCGGCTCGGAACGTTCACGACGTTCGTCAACCTGCTTGATCTTGCCGCGATCGCGATACCGGTTGGTACGCGCGCTGATGGTCTTCCGTCGGGCCTGCAGCTCATCGGCCCGGCGTGGACCGATGAGGCATTGGCTGATGCGGCCCAGACGCTGCTGGGCGAGCCGATTCCGGTCGAAGGACCCCGCGTGGGTGAACAGCTGATCGCGGTCGTGGGAGCGCACCTCCAGGGCATGCCGCTCAACCATCAGCTGACCAGCCGAGGCGCCCGACTGGTCTCGGTGACCGCCACCGCACCGGCGTACCAACTGTTTGCGCTGCCCGGCACCGTTCCTCCCAAGCCCGGATTGCGTCGGGTGGCTGACGGAGGGCACAGCATCATCGTCGAAGTGTGGGCGATGTCAGTGGCGGACTTCGGATCGTTCACCGCGGAGGTCCCACCACCGCTCGGTATCGGTTCCGTGGAGCTCGCCGACGGAACCCTGTGCAACGGCTTCATCTGCGAACCGGGCGGGTTCACCGATGCCACCGATATCTCGCACTATGGCGGCTGGAGGGCGTACCGGGCCGCGCAGTCCGCTCCCTCCACTACGGTCGAGGCCGGAGGTGCGTCATGAACGTTGAAGCTCGCCCGTTTCCCTTCGTCGCCGATCCCGCGAGCACCGCGTTGGTGATCATCGACATGCAGCGCGACTTTCTCGAACCGGGTGGATTCGGAGAAATGCTCGGCAACGACGTGTCGCTGCTTCGATCAACGATCGAGCCGACCGGTCGCGTGCTCGCGGCCGCCCGTGCCGCAGGTCTGCTGGTGATTCACACCCGCGAAGGCCATCGGCCCGACCTCACCGACTGTCCACCGGCCAAGTTGACCCGGGGCGGCACGACCTTCATCGGAACCGACGGCCCAATGGGTCGAATCCTGGTCCGGGGCGAAGCCGGTCACGCAATCATCCCGGAACTGGCTCCGGTGCCAGGGGAGCCGGTCATCGACAAGCCCGGTAAAGGGGCGTTTTATGCGACCGACCTGGAGCTGATTCTCCGGGAGCGTCGGATACGCTCGCTGATTGTGTGCGGTGTGACGACCGAAGTTTGTGTACATACAACGGTGCGTGAGGCCAACGACCGGGGATTCGAGTCCCTGGTCCTCGAAGACTGCGTGGGGTCGTACTTCCCCGAATTTCAGCGGGTTGCGCTGGCCATGTTTGAAGCGCAGGGCGCCATCTTCGCCTGGGTTGGCGGGTCGGACGATCTTCTGACGGCCCTGAGCAGTTGAGTGTCGTCATGGAGCACTTCTCGGTTGAACGTCGAAGCTTGACTTCCCGCCGGACGGTGCGCGCCACCTCTCGAGGTTCGCTGGTCCCGAGGTCGGGTGTCGACGTGCGGCTAGGCGAGGTTCGCCTGTTCACCTCCAATGCGTTGTACGTGACCACGTCCCCGTCGTCCACGTCCCCGTCGTCCACTCCGCTCTCGTCGTCCCCGGCGTCCACTCCGCTCTCGTCGTCCCCGGCGTCGTCTTCCTCGTCACCGGCGTACCTGGACCCTTCCGCGGATGTGCTCTCGCTGCATCCCCCCGGCGTACCGCGCTCTCCCTGGTCGTTGCATACGGAGGCGTGGGACGCGTATACCGACGGTGGCTTTGAGCCCGGAGACCGGGCGGTCCTGGTGAACGGCACGTTGGTGGTGACCAGTGCCTCGGGCAACGTGGTCGTATGCGATTTCGCCGATGCCCCGGTGTGGACCAGCTCCACCGAGATGGTGCCGATCGCCACCGACACGGCGAAAGCTGCGCTCGCCGGCCTCCTGACGTTGAACCATGTAGCCATACACGACGCCTGGGACCGCTTGGTCGGGCGCGACGAAGCGTTGGTAAGCGCGCTGTGCAATCTGTCGGTCGGCTTCGGACACGACGGCGCTGCGTCATCGGATCCGAAGTATGCGGAGGCAGAACGGGCGTTGCTCGTCGAGGTGGAGCGGCTCACCGGTTTTGGCCCGGGTCTGACGCCCGCGGGCGATGACCTCCTGGCCGCGTGCCTGGTCAGTCTGTTGCGATGGGACGATTCGATGCGCTTCGGGCGCAGCTTGGCTTCGGCCGTCGCGACGCGATTGGCAATTCCGAACGCTACCGGGTTCGTCAGTCGCCAACTGCTGCAGTTGGCCCGCCTCGGCTTCACCCACGAAGCGGTCGACGACCTGCTGCTCGCCGTGCCGCTCGGGATGGCCGCTACGCAACAGGCGGCGGAACGACTCCTGCAGGTCGGACAGACGTCGGGGTCGGATTCGCTCCTCGGCGTGGTCTCCGCGTTGCGGGTGTACTGCAGCGTGGCTGACCGGATGAGTCGGTGAAGTCGATGAGTCAGCCCGATGCGGTCGCAGCGCTCGAAGGGCGCGTCGCCCGATCTGCCGTTGTCGTGAACCGCTACCGCGATTCGGTGGCCCTCATGCGTGTCGCGGCGGCTGCGATGGCCATCGACGGCGTTCACTCAGTGACGGTGGTGATGGCGACCGAGGCCAATCTGGCTGACGCGGCCGAGAAGGGTTTCGCCACCGACGCTGACACCTTTGGCTCAAGCCCGACGGCGAACGACGTGTTCATCGGCGTGATCGGCGACGAGGACGCCTGTGCGAATGCGCTCGACGAGGTGCGCTCCTCCCTGTCCGGCCGCAACGAAAACCCGGGCTCCACCAGATCAGGCCGCAACGACGCGGAACTCACGTTGCCCAACTCGCTGTCTTCGGCGCTTCATCGGGCCGGTGGCTCGGACCCTTTCGACGCGACATCGGTGGCCGTGATTTCCGTACCCGCGGTGTTCGCTGCGGCCGAAGCCCGCAAGGCCTTGGGTCGGGGCATGCACGTGATGTTGTTCAGCGACAACGTCGACCTGCAGGCCGAAGCCGAGCTGAAGCGGCTGGCCGGTGAACGGGGTCTTCTGCTGATGGGACCGGATTGCGGTACCGCCATGATCAACGGTGTTCCACTCGGCTTTGCGAACGTGGTGCGCGCCGGTTCGGTGACGGTGATCGGAGCCTCGGGGACCGGGATGCAGGAGGTCATGGTGCACCTCCACCGATTGGGAGCGGGTGTTCGCCAGGCGATCGGCTGCGGCGGGCGCGACCTTCACCGGTCGATAGGCGGCGCCACGATGATCCAAGCGCTGACCATGGCGGCTGCCGATGACGGCGTCGAAGCTGTCGTCCTGATCTCGAAGCCCCCCGACCCGGACGTTCTGGTCAACGTTGCTGCGGCCGCCCGATCGCTGATCGATCGCGGTGTCCCGGTAATTCTCTCGGCGACGGGCCTTCACGCGGGCGACCTTCCCGAGTCAGGTTTCGTGGTGGCTGACAGCCTCGAGGACGCGGCCCTCTTGGCGGTGGGGCGCTCGCCCGAAGCGGTGTCGTCGGAAGCGGTGTCGTCGGAACCGGTGTCATCGGAACCGGTGTCGTCGGAACCGGTGCTCGGCGGGTCCGGGAAGACGGTCCGGGTCGTCGGGGCCTTCTCGGGCGGTACCCTCAAGACCGAGTTCGTGCACCTCCTCAGCCGCTTCCCCGACACCGTCAGCGTGCAGGCCATCGACTTCGGCGACGATGACTACACGAAAGGCCGTCCGCATCCGATGATCGACCCCTCGCAGCGTGACGCCGAGGTACTGCGTGCGCTTAGTGACCCCGACGTCGACATCGTGCACTTCGATGTCGTTCTCGGTTTCGGGGCATCGATGGACCCGATCGGATCATTGATGGCGCAACTCCCCGCTGTCGCCGACCGCGGACCGACAATCATCAGCGCGCATGTTTTAGGCACCGAGCTGGATCCCCAGGGCCGCGACACCATCGTGCGTCGCCTGACCGACGCCGGCGTGAACGTCTTCGACACCAACGCGGGCGCCGCTCGGTTCATTCGTTCAGCCGCCCCGCATATCCTGAACGCAGTGGTTACTTCGTGAACGCCGCAAACGACGGGGCCGTGCGGGTCTTCAACATCGGCGTTGAGGAATTCCGACGGGGACCTGACTCGGTCGGCGCCGAAGTTCACCAGGTCGACTGGCGCCCGCCACTCGACGGCGATCCACATACGGCCGACGTGTGTTCGCGCCTTCTGACCGACGCCCGCGTCGACGATGCCAACGCCGAAGCGGTGGCTCGAATACTGGCGGTCGATCCGACCGTGATCGACGTGATCCCGGCGGCGCAGGCCATGCCCGGGTTGAGCGGAAGCGGGCCGAAGCTGCTTCACGCCGGACCGCCCATCGCCTGGGCCTCGATGTGCGGACCCATGAAGGGCGCCCTGATCGGCGCCGTCATGTACGAAGGGTGGGCCGGCACCGCTGACGAGGCAACGGCGCTACTGGCCAGAGGACATGTGGGCCTTGAGCCGTGCCATCATCACGGCGCGGTCGGCCCGATGTCGGGGGTGATCAGCCCCTCGATGCCGGTGTGGGTCGTCGAAGATCCGGCCACCGGCCGACGATCCTTCAGCAATCTCAACGAAGGACTCGGGAAGGTACTCCGATTCGGGGCCTACGAAGCGTCGGTCCTCGAACGCCTGAACTGGATGGCCACCGAGCTCGCCCCGGTTCTGTCGGACGCGATCCGCTCGCTCGGCGGAATCGCACTTCGACCAATGATGGCTCAGGCTCTCCACATGGGCGATGAAGTGCACAACCGCAACGCCGCGGCCACGGGCCAACTCCTCAAACGGCTCGCCGCGCCAATCGCCCAGAGCTCGGCATCGAGCGCTCAGTCGAGCGGACAGTCGAGCGATTCGATTGTGCGGACACTCCAGTTCATCGGCGGAAACGACCATTTCTTTCTCAACCTGTCGATGGCGGCATGCAAGCTTCAACTCGATGCCGCGTCAGGTGTACCGCATTCCACGCTCGTGACGGCCATGGCCCGCAACGGCGTGAACTTCGGCATCCGGGTCAGTGGTCTTGGCAATACCTGGTTTGAGGCGCCCGCGTCGATGATCGAGGGTCTGTACTTCGCCGGTTTCGGCCCTGACGACGCCAACCCCGACCTCGGTGACAGCGCGATCACCGAGACCGCCGGGCTGGGAGGGTTCGCGATGGCCGCGGCACCCGCAATCGTTGGCTTCGTCGGAGGCACATCAGCCGACGCGTTGGCCTACACCCTGCGCATGCGCGAGATCTGTGTCGCGGAGAATCCGGTCTTCACCATCCCATCACTCGGCTTTCGCAACACCGGACTCGGCATCGACATTCGACTCGTGATCGATACCGGCATACTCCCGGTTATCAACACCGGCATCGCCCACCGTGAGGCCGGAATCGGACAGATCGGCGCGGGCATCACCACCGCACCATTCGTCTGCTTCACCCAAGCGGCTAGCGCACTCGTCGAGGCACAATCCGTCAGCAGCTAGTGTCCCGTAAGCCAAATTCGCTGCGTAATTATCGGCCAGCTTCGGCCGTCGCTGCCTCCGTCGGCCGGCAGGGTAGCGAAGCAGGCCCTGCGCAGATGTTGCGGTTGGGTAAAGCAGGCGCTGCCTTCTGGCGTCCCGCAGGGCTGCGAAGCAGGCCCTGCGCAGAAGTTGCGACGACCAAACCGTGGCTCGCTAATTACGCGACCGTCTTAACTTACGGGACACTAGCTCCCGCTCGATTCCCTTGAGCTGCCGTCGGGTGCGCCGCTGACATCACCGCGTGCGTCGAATCTGTAAGGCTGGTGCTGTGCCACGCCATCGTTTCGTATCATCCGTCGCCATCGGGGCGCTCGTGACCCTGATCCCGCTTTCCATCGCCTCGTGCAGTTCGTCGTCGAGCGATGACACCGTCGTCGATACTGCTGTCGATACCGTCGTCGACTCCACGACCACTTCCACCGGAGACACGAGCGCGGTGGATTCGACGACTGCGTCGAGCGCTGACACGACTGCGACGGGCGCAACCGCTGAAACAACAATCTCTCCGACCGCGGCCGAGTCGACCGTGGCCGTGGCGGCCGACGACTCTGTCAACATCGCCGGACTCGCACTCGACAGCGCGGAAACGGTGATCGTAGAAATGCTCGGCGCTCCGGACGCCAAGTCGTCGACCGTAGAAGAGGGTGCCACCGGCGAATTCGTCTCTACCTGGACATGGCCGAAGACCGGTGTGACGGCCAAGATGGCCGCCGCTTCTCCCTCCGGTCCCTTTGTCGTACGTACGCTTACTATCGCGCCACCGTCGACACTCCGTACCGTCGCCGGAATCGGGATCGGCTCGACCGATGCGGAGGTTCGTTCCGCCTACGGTGACAGCGTCAGCAAAGAGTCGACACCTGAACTCCTGATCGTCGGCTCGGTCTTCGGCGGTCTTCTCGTGAGCGTCGCCGACGGCAAAGTGACTGAACTCTTTGTCGGAGCAGCTGCTGAATAGATGCCGCGGTCGGCACAGCGCGGCGGGTGCCCGGGGCTGTTTGGTTGTCAAGGTTCGGGGTTCGGTCAGGCTTGTGCGGACACGCGGGACAGCGTGCGCCTGCCTGGCCGGGAGGTGGTAGACGGTTATGCAGGTGTGCGCAATCGTCTGCCCGGTTGGATGAGTTCACCAGTGTCGCGTTGCACGATGTCAACCAGGCCGTCGGGTGCGCGTTCCACCACGAGCTCGTTCTCGTGGGTATGCGGGTGATGCGGGCGACATAGCGGCACCATCTTGTCGACATCGGTTTCGCCGTGGTCGAGGTGGACTTCGTTGATATGGTGAATTTGGCATTGGTCAGCCCATACCTGGCATTCGGGGTACACACAGCGTTGGTCACGGGCGATGATTGCGAGTCGTTGAACCGCTGTAGGTTCATGTCGGGCGCGTCCGAATTTGAGGACTTCGCCATGCATGTTCTCGAACAGGTAGTAGAGCTCGGAGCGGGTTTGATCGAACAGCGACTCGGTGACTGGGATCGGGCCTTTGCCGATCAGGGTGGCCTTCCATTGGTCCACGTTGAATACGATGATCACCGCGGGTTTCGCGGTTTGCACTACCGTTCCCGCTACCGGGGTTGAACCGCCAACCACCCGATCATCATCGCTCGCCTGTTCGGTGGGATTGCTGTCGGTGGCGGTGTCGTAGAACGGTCGGACACCAGCGATATCGAGTAATGCGTCGGCCATCCGTTGATCGTGACTGTCACCACCGTGCCCACCCGCGGTTCGGGCGCGTTCGGGGTGATCCTTGCGCCATTTGGCATTCACCAACGTAGCCAGCACTTCGCGGAAATGTTTCCCGTCGACCGGTGGCAACAACCCGCGAAACGCCAGCATGCCGTCGGGGCCGTCTCCAAACCGGAGATAGCGCTGCGCTCGCTGACGTTTCGCCGAGTCATCCCCGTGCTCGGCCGCTAGCCGGAACGATTCGACCGTTACCCTGAACTCTTCCGGTGATTGCACCACTGCAACATCCAACAGGTCCTCTGCGCCAGCCATAGCGATGACTCGTTCCAACGCGGCCAGATGTTCGGGCGAAACCACACCCCGGCCGAGCAGTTCACGGGCTCGAGCGAAATTGTCACACGTCACTGCTACCTTGCTTCGTTGAAGCGCTTCCCCCGCCGACACTCCACACGCCCGAGCAATCGCAGTCGTTTTGTCTCGCGTCTCCGGCATTCCTGCGATCAACCCGGCCATTGCTGCGTGCGCCTCACGCACGATGCGTTCCAGCTCGGCCAAGCCCGCCATGCGCTCAACCTGCGTGAATCCACTGGCGTCCATCAACGGGACGTGCACGGCGGCCCACAACGCGATTCCGATCACTTCCATCTATTCTCAACTCCCTCCGGTTTCGTGTTCACAAACATATGTTCGCGTTGAAATGACCCGATGTCAATCGCGATTTCGTCGAACAGGCAGAATTCCCAGGCCGTGTCCGCAGTAATCGGCGATCGCTTCGGTCCGGCTCAGTGTTGGACCGCTAGGTTGGGCGACATGGTGATGTGGGCGCATCGAAATTCGGCAACGACACCGTAAGATTTAGGGTGAGCGGCTCGGGCGACGCTCCAAACGATCCCTTCGACAAACGTGCAAACTGCGTTACATGCGGTCGTCGAAGCCGAGGTTCCCTCGGACCAAGACGCCATCTTCGAGCGCTTCGCCGTAGCGCAGCTCTCCTCTGCGAACCCTCGGTGGAGCTGAGTCCAGTCGATCTTGGTGCTTCGTCGCGGCGGGTGAGCGGGGGCGCAGCAACCACATACCGCAGCGAATCCAACCCCGAAGGTGTCGCTTGGCGGTTCGCCCGACCGGAGGGGCCAGCCCCCCTGGCCTATGCAGCGAAGCTGGAGCATTTGGCATGGGCGGCAGGGAAGCACTCATGCGACTCCAACCTTCGCCGTCTTCACCGGACCTTGACAGTCAGATTCAGGCCGTCCTCGAAAGTTGAGGTCAAACGGCGACATCTGAGAGCCTGACGGTATGCGTTACGAGGTGGTCGACGAGCTGCAGCCCGGCGAAGTCGATCTCCTTTCGCGGTTGTTGGACGAGGAGTTGGGCGGTCGTTGGCAGGTCCGCCTCGGAGAGCTGATCGATGTGCTCACCCTGCCGGTGGTGGCCGCACGTTCGGACGAGCGGCTCGGTGGCGTGTGCTGTTACGCGCCTGATGTCCCACGGTGGGAGCTCGCCCTGCTCGAAGTCTTTCCTGCGGATCGGGGCAGCGGACTGGGCGGGGTCCTCATCGACGAGGTCGCAGCCCGAGCCACAGCAGCGGGGGCCGCCGGCCTTTGGCTGACGACCACGAACGACAACATTCCTGCGATCTCGCTGTATACGCGTCACGGCTTCACCGTCACGGAGCGCCGGCTGGGCGTGATCGCGTCGTACCGAACGTTGAAGCCGACGATTCCGCTGTTGGGCGTGGCCGGGGTGCCGATCACCGACGAGCTGATCCTTCACCGAAACCTGCCGTAGGAATGGACGCTAGGTTCGTCCGGCATGGGGATGTGGGCCGCTTCGGCATTTGACAACGACACCGCAATGGATTGGGCGAGCGGTCTGAGCGCCCGTCCAGACGAGCCCTTTGGCAAACTGGAAGCAGCATTTCGTGCGGTCGCCGAGGCCGACACGCTCGCGGACCAAGACGCCATCTTCCAGTGCGTGGGAGCGGCGGCGGCTCTCCTGCACAGCCTTGGTATCTCGACCGCCAGAACTGTCCATGAGGTCGAAACCTGGGCGAAGAACCTGCACGTCCCGACACCCGAAATGCTCCTTCCACTTGGGGTCGCTGCCATGCGAAAGGTCAGCGCAGACCCGGGCGTCGTCTCGAACACCATCGCTGCGCCGCGTGACGTGCTCCTCCTGGCTCGGCCTATTGGTCAAACTCGAATCGCAATTGTCCGGAGCAGCTCACCCCGCCGCCTCCGTCGATCGGTCAACGATCGATAGGTCAACCGATGATCGAAAAGTCACGCCTGAACCGGCAACTCCGAAGCCGCGACGGCCAAGCGCAACAGAACGACTGATCGGCGGGTGGATGCGTTTGAAGACCGATCCTGAGTGCGTGGCCTATTGCGTGGCCGAAGCCCGAGTTGGTGGTCTCACCCTTATACCGTTTCGTTCCGAACAGGTCTCCGGTCGCTCGGAAGTACGCGCTTGCGGCGCCTTGGCAACCTCTGAACCTAGATCCTCGAGACGTGCGGAAATACTTCGCCGTAGATGCCAACCTCACGACTGTGGTCGTAGAACTGAACTACTGGCATAGCTTTCGCGTGTGGTCAGGCACCGTGCCGAAGACATTCTTCGGGTGTGTCGACGGCAAAGTGCGGACGCGCCGGCCATCAAACGCAGTCGTGTGGGAGAACGGAAACACAGCATCTTCGTACCCAACGCCGGATTGGTGGAAAGCCAATTGACGCACGGCGAAACGGAGACCGGCTACATGAACGTGGGGCTGACGAACGTGTGGCCGTAGATGCTCCGCTGTGACGTCTACGGCTACATGAACGTGGGGTTGGCGATCGTGTGGCCGTGGATGCTCCGCTGTGACGTGTACGGCTACATGAACGTGGGGTTGGCGATCGTGTGGCCGTAGATGCTCTGCTGTGACGTCTACGGCTACATGAATGTGGGGTTGCTGATCGTGTGGCCGTAGGTGCTCCGCTGTGACGTCTACGGCTACATGAACGTGGGGGTTGGCGATCGTGTGGCGGTAGATGCTCTGCTGTGACGTCTACGGCTACGTGAACGTGGGGTTGGCGATCGTGTGGCCGTAGATGCTCCGCTGTGACGTCTACGGCTACGTGAACGTGGGGTTGGCGATCATGTGGCCGTAGATGCCTCCGTGACGACATCTACGGCTACGTGAACGTGGGGGTTGGCGATCGTGTGGCCGTAGGTGCTCGGTGACGACGTTTTCGGCTACATGAACGAGGGGCGGACCGCTGGAGCGAAGAAGAATCTGGAACAAATTCCGGGCTACCTGTCGATTCCGGGGTACAACGTTCGTTGTGGTGTCGAGGCCGGCAATCGTGCGGGTCGCACCAACCAAGGAGATCTGAAATGAGCCAGTACCTGTTGTCAGTCCACGGCAGTGACGAGTCCGTTGCGGCCGTCGATCCGTCCACCATGCAGGGGATGTTCGAGGCGGTTGAAGCGTTCAACGAAGAGGTGCGCCAGGCCGGTGCATGGGTGTACGCGAACGGCCTGATGTCTGCCAGCACCGCCACAGTCGTCGACGCCACCGGGGGCGAAACCGTGTTCACCGATGGCCCGTACCTGGAGACCAAGGAGCACATCGGCGGCTTTTGGATCATCGACGTCGCCGACCTCGACGCCGCCCTCGCCTGGGCCGCCAAAGGTTCCGCGGCTTGCCAGGGTCCGGTCGAGGTCCGTCCGTTCCAGCCCACCGACGGCGCCTGACGCAAACCGTGCCAGATTCGCTCGCTGCCTCCGCCATCGGTCGCATCTTCCGGGAGGAATCCGGACGCTCGATCGCCACACTGGTCCGCACCTTCGGCGACATTGACATCGCCGAAGAAGCGGTCCAGGAGGCGTTCGTCGAAGCGACCAGGCGCTGGCCCGAGTCCGGCCTTCCCCCGAACCCCGGGGCATGGATCACAACGACGGCCCGCAACCGCGCCATCGACCGGATTCGCCGTGAATCGACCCGCCATGAACGACACACCGCCGCTGCCCGACTCGACCCGGGCGAGGAACAAGCGACGCCGGTCGGCCCCGTGAACGACGACCGACTTCGGCTGATCTTCACCTGTTGCCATCCGGCTTTGGCCACGACCGCACAGGTCGCGCTGACACTTCGGCTCCTCGGGGGACTCGAAACCGGCGAAATTGCCCGAGCGTTTCTGGTGCCGGAGTCCACGATGGCCCAACGCATCGTGCGGGCGAAGCACAAGATCAAGGCGAACAACATTCCGTACCGGATTCCCGCCGATCACGAGCTGCCCGATCGACTCAAGCCGGTCCTTACCGTCGTCTACCTGATCTTCAACGAAGGCTACGCAGCCACGGGCGGCATCGAGCTTGTCCGTGACGACCTTTGTGCCGAAGCGATCCGACTCGGACGCCTGCTCGCGGAACTGATGCCCGACGAACCCGAGGTGAACGGGCTCCTCGCGCTCGATGCTGTTGATCGCATCACGGCGTCCCGCACGGATCGGTCCGAACGGGGAGATCGTGTTGCTAGCCGATCAGGATCGCACCCGGTGGGATCGTGCGCTGATCGACGAGGGCCAAGCACTGGTGCGGGCGTCGCTGCGGCGCAACATGCCGGGTCCGTATCAGGTTCAGGCGGCGATCAATGCGGTTCACAGTGACGCGGCAAGTGCATCCGACACTGACTGGAACCAAGTGCTCGCGCTCTACGACCTCCTCTACCAGTTGTCGCCGAACGCAGTGGTGGCCCTGAACCGTGCTGTTGTGCTGGCCGAAGTCGAGGGCACGTCCGTCGCTTTGACCGCGGTCGACGCACTCGACCTCGACCGCTACCATCCGTTTCACGCAACGCGGGGAGAACTTCTCAGCCGCCTCGGCCGCCACGCCGATGCCGCAACCGCCTTCCGACGCGCACTCGCCTTGACCACCAACGAGACCGAACAGGGCTTCTACACGGCGGCCGTCGGCCGGGCCATCGCGGCGTCGGCCGGCACGCGGCCGACGCCGACGCCGATGCCGACGCCATCGCGGCCGCCGACGCCATCGCCATCGCCGCCGACGCCAACCCCAACGCGGCCGCCATCGCCGCCGACCCCGACCCCAACTAACCGGGCGACAACCCGGTCGTTTCCTGTCCGATCTACCTCTCCATCAAGATAGTTCGCAAAACTAACTATCCGACGTAGACTGGTCGCATGACGAAGAGTGAGCCGTCGATTCAAGAACATGAGCGATCCATCGAAGTGGCCTCACAGTTGCGCGTCGTGGTGGCCCGGTTCGCGTGGTTGCTTCGCCAACAGGATGACAGCGGCTTCGGGCCGACGCTCTCCGGGGCGCTGTCCACGATCGCCCAGCGCGGTCCGATCACGCTGGGCGATCTGGCCGAGCGCGAACGCCTGGCCAAGCCGACGGTCACCCGGCTGATCGAGCGTTTGGAAGGCGCCGGCTACGTCGCCCGGAAGTTCGATCCCAACGACAAGCGGGTCTGCATGGTGGTGGCGACTCCGTCGGGAAAGCGTCATCTGGAGCGGGTACGCGGCAGGCGCACGGCGTGGCTGGCCGAACGTCTGGCCGACCTGAGCTCCGAAGAAATCGAGCAACTCGAGAATGCTGTCCAGGTGCTGGAGCGAATGTCGCGTCCATTCGGCGAGGGGCGGTGATCCGTGAAAGTTGAAGAACAACCGTCGAATGGCACTACCGAGATCCATGGGGCACGGGAGCCGGATGGGGCTGCAGGGAACGGCGACGTCGTAGTGGGCGGCCGACTCAGCGTTGCACTGCACGAAACCTTCCGCTCGCTTTCGGTCAGGAACTTCCGGGTGTTCTTCGCCGGTCAGACGACCTCGCAGATCGGTAACTGGTTGACGCTGATCGCCCAGTCGCTGCTCGTGTTGAGGATCACGCACAACAACGGCGTCGCCGTCGGTGTCCTCAACGCGTTTCAGTTCGGACCGGTGCTGTTGCTCGGAGCGTGGGCCGGTCTCGTCGCCGACCGTAGTGACAAGCGCAAGCTCTTGATCATCGTGCAGACGTGTGCGATGGGTCAGTCGTTCGTGATGGCGGCCCTCGCCTTCACCGGACATCCCCCGTTGCTCGCGATCTATGCCGTCGCCATGGTCGGTGGAACGGCGAACGCGTTCGATAATCCGGCCCGGCGCGCCTTCGTTACCGAGATGGTTCCGCTGGATCACGTGCAGAACGCGGTGAGCCTGAACTCCGCGCTTATGACATCCGCTCGGGTCATCGGGCCCACGCTGGCCGGGCTGTTGATCGTCACCGTGGGATTCGGATGGTGCTTTGTCGTCGACGGTGTCAGCTACCTGGCGGTCATATTTGGGCTCTGGCGCATCCGCCCGAGCGAGTTGCGCACGCCGAAGCCGACCACTCGG
Source organism: uncultured Acidimicrobiales bacterium (assembly GCA_963763135.1). Classification (GTDB taxonomy): domain Bacteria; phylum Actinomycetota; class Acidimicrobiia; order Acidimicrobiales; family JANYDT01; genus JANMZO01. Next base: position 108,567 of record CAVXNJ010000002.1, read on the forward strand.
GGGAAGGGTCAGATCCGGGCCGGCCTCCGCTATGCCCGATCAGTGCCCGACCTTTGGATTCCCCTCGTGATGACCGCCGTGATCGGTACGTTTGCCTTCAACTTCTCGGTCGTCGTGCCCCTGTTCGTGAAGCGCACGCTCCACGGCACCGACACCACGTTCACCGTGTTGTACTCCGTTCTCAGCCTCGGTTCGTTGACCGGGGCGCTGCGAGCGGCCCGACGAACCACGGTGGAGGTCCTCGACGTCGCCAAAGGTGCCCTCTTCTTCGGCGGGGCGATTCTGGCTATGTCCGTATCGCCGACCCTGGCAACCTCGTTTCCGATCGCCATCCTCCTCGGTTTCGGCGGCATCATGTTCATGAGTTCCTGTAACGCCATCGTGCAGATGCGGTCGTCGCAGGAAATGCGCGGCCGGGTGCTTGCGCTCCAGGCGATCGTGTTCCTCGGAAGCACCCCGGTTGGCGGTCCGATTCTCGGCCTGATCTGTCAGACGCTCGGGGCCCGAGCCGGCTTCGTCACCGGCGGTGTTTCGTGCCTGGCCGCTGCAGCGTGGGCCTTCAGCCGGGTCCGAACGTTGTCGAAACCGGTGGCGGCCGCGATGACCTGATCCAGCGGGGATCACCCCTGTTGAACAGGTCCGAAGCACACCCACCCACCGCTGTCACCGCCTCGGCGAGGCCGCAAGCTACCCTGAGGCCATGCAGAAACGTGCGTTGGGTAAGACCGGATTATCGGTTGGCGAGATTGCCTTCGGATGCTGGCGATTCGGTGGGGTCGATGTGGCCACCGCCCAGGAACGTATCGAAACGGCCATCGAAACCGGCATGATCCTCATCGACACCGCCGACGTCTACGGCCTCGACAACAACTGCCCGTGGGGTGGCGCCGAGGCGTTGCTGGGCGAAGTGTTTGCCGTCGCTCCGGCCCTACGCGATCAGATCGTGCTTGCCACCAAAGGCGGCATCCACCTCGGTCCGGCCCATCAGGGGCGCGACGGGCTCGGCGTTCCCTATGAATCGAGTCCGGGCTGGATCACCCACGCGTGCGACGAGTCACTTCGTCGACTCCAGGTCGATGTGATCGACCTCTATCAAATCCACCGGCCCGACTTCCTCGAGCATCCGGCTTCGACCGCGGCCGCACTCAACGGCCTGGTGCAGTCGGGCAAGGTCAAGCACATCGGGGTCAGCAACTACACCGCAGCACAGGTGTCGGCACTACGTGCGCACCTCGATGTGCCCCTGCAAACCATCCAGCCCGAGTTCTCGGTCAGTCACCTCGACCCGATCGACGACGGTGTCTTCGATCAGGCCATGGAACTCGGTCTCACTCCACTGGCGTGGAGTCCACTCGGCGGAGGGAGCGTCTTGAGCGCCGACGGTGCACTCGGGGCGAAGCTCGACGAATTGGCAAGCACGCATAGCACCTCTCGTACCGGAATCGCATTGGCGTTTGTGCTTGCCCACCCGGCCGGCGTCATCCCGATCATCGGAACCGGCAAACCCGAACGCATCCGCGAATCGGCGGAAGCCGCAAACATCAAACTAACGAAGGCGGAGTGCTACTCACTCATCGCCGCAGCCGGAAGGGTCCTACCGTAATGGAAGTCGCTTGGTTCTCAGCGTTGTGTGACGACGACTACGAGTTTCTCGGAGTCCCCGACCCGACGCTTCGTAGCTCGTGGGAGCACTGCTCAGACATTGTGAAGCGAGCCGAGGCAAACGGTTTCGACAACGTGCTGCTGCCCTCGGGTTACGAACTCGGTCTTGACTCCGCATCGTTCGCGGCTGCCATCGCGCCGCAGACCTCACGGATCAATCTGCTGCTCGCCGTGCGTTGCGCGGAGATGTGGCCACCGCAACTGGCCCGCCAGATTGCGTCGATCGATCGGATGGCGAAGGGGCGTCTTGTCGTGAACATCATCTCGAGCGACCTCCCCGGTTCGGTCCTCGACAGTGGCCCCCGCTACCGGCGCAGCACCGAGGTCATGCAGATCGTACGCACGCTTCTCAATCGCGAGCCGCTCGACTTCGGCGGCGAGTTCTACCAGCTGAAGCTTCCCGTCCCCAACGTTCACACCGTCTCCGGCAAGTGTCCGCCGCTGTACTTCGGAGGGCTGTCCGAGGACGCGCGTGAATGCGCAGCAACCGCGGCCGACGTCTATCTCATGTGGCCTGACACTATTCCCGGAATCACGTCGATCATCGACGACATGAAAGCCCGCGCCGCCGCGAAGAACCGTTCACTGCGTTTCGGTTACCGAGTTCATGTCGTCGTCCGGGAAACCGAGTCGTTGGCCCGCGCCGCCGCCGATCGTCTGCTGTCGAAGCTCGACGCAGAAGTGGGCGACGCCATCCGGGCCAAGTCACTCGACTCCCAGTCGGTCGGCGTTCGACGCCAGGCTGAACTTCGGGAGTCGGCCGCATCAGGTGACGGTTACATCGAAGACAACCTGTGGACCGGCATCGGCCGAGCCCGTTCCGGTTGCGGGGCTGCGATAGTCGGTGACCCCGACCAGGTGCTGGCCAAGTTGAAGGCGTACGAAGCGATCGGCATCGAAGCCGCGATCTTGAGTGGCTACCCGCACCTCGACGAGTGCGACATGTTCGCCAAATACGTGCTGCCGAAGCTCAACCACGCACCTATACACGTTGCCTCAGCCGGGTAAAACCCGAACCTTAGGGTTTCGGGTCGTGTGGCGAGTTTGTGGTCAGCGAACGGGTTTGTGGGCGTTGTGCATCCTGCTGGCTGCCCCCGAACCTGCAGACTGACCCGGAACCAGTGACTACGCCGACGCGGCGAACGCGTCGGTCACCCACTTCCAGTGCATGCGACCATGACCCGCGTTGGCGGCGAGTACTCCGCCAACCGTGCCATCGGCCCAGGGCGCGCCCGGCAGAACCTCACCCAGCTGCTCATCGCTAAGTTCACTTAGCAATGTGAGCGTGACCGCACGCGACTCCTGACCGAGCGCGACGACCGCATCGAACGACTTGCCCGCGTGCTTCACCTGCCATTCATCGGTCATAGCGTGCACCGACGCCATGATCTCCGGCATCGTGCGCGGGTTGCCGGCATCGTCGTTGCGGAGGCCAACCGGGTTCGCATGGCCCGCGACATGGCGACGCACCATCGCAGCGAAGTTGTGCTCGATCAGCGACAGGTGGGCCAGGTGATCAAGCGCGCTCCACATGTTCGACGGATCATGCTCGCTCGGCGTGAGCCCCCGCTGCATCTCCTCTTCGCTCAAACCTTTGAATTGGTTCAGCAACCAGATCCGGCCCTCGTGAAGTTCAATCTCAATGTCGATGCGTCGCATCGGACTGGTCTAGCCGATCGGCTTCGCATCGTCCATTGCGCTGCGACTCTTGGTTTGTGTCCACACTTTGCACGAAATACGTGTCAAGCGTGGACATAAACGCTCGCTGAAGAGCGGAACTACTTGGCGCAGACGGCGGCCAGGCTTCCGATTGCGCTGCCGCGGCGGGGTTCGCGAACGACGTTGAGGTCGACGCCGTTCGTGCAGTAGCCGAGTGACAGGCCCGTGGCCGGGTCGGCCCAGGCGAGTTGACCGGCGGCGCCGTTGTGTCCGAAGGCGCCGGCCGACACCGTGCGGCCCATGCCGCGAAGATGCGACTTGCCGTCGCTGCCGGCCAACACCAGGCCGAGGCTGCGGTTCGCCGGGATGCCGGTGAGACGGTCGGGGAGCGAGTTGCGGACCACGCTTGTTACGTTGGCGCGGATGGCCGGATCCCAGATCGTGCCGTCGTCGTGAAGGAGGCGCTGGTAGTACAGCGCGAGATCACATGCGCGCATACAACCTCCGCCGCCGGGCACGCCGACCGTGCGAGCAGCCGGGTCGTTGAACCCGAGCAACGCGGCCGGGGTCACTTCGGTGACGGGCAGCGAGTCCACGCCGAACGCCGAACGAATTTCCTCGGTCGACGCCACATCGCCGACGGTGACCAGCTCGGCGATGTTGTCCTGCTGGTCCAACGGGATGGCGAGCAGGCGGGGGAGTCCGGCGGGCGTGGTGACCCGGTCCTGCACGACCGTGCGGAAGTCGATACCGGTCACGCGCTCGATGATCTCGGCGAGTACCCAGTGCGCACTTGTCGCGTGGTACTCGAACGATGTGCCCGGCTCCCAGTTCAGGCGCCACTGGGCGAAGCGGGCCGTGCGACCTTCCGACGTCGCCCCGACTGGAATCGGCATCGGTGCATGCGGGAAGCCCGAGGTGTGCAGCATGACCTGCTCGACCGTGATCTTGTCCTTGCCGTTCGCCCCGAACTCCGGGATGTAATGAATGACAGGGAGGTTGACGTCGATCAGCCCGTCGCCGATGAGCGCCCACACTGCACCGGCCACGAACGCCTTCGTGCAGGAGAACACCGAGTAGCGAGTGTCGAGCGTCGCGTCGCCGAAGGCCTCGTATGCCACCAGCTCGCCGTTGAACGCGAGCGCCACCTGAGCCGACGGAAGGAGCCCTTCGTCGACCTCCTTGCGTGCTCGGGCAATGAGTGCAGCAACGGCAGCGGAATCGATCGAGGTGCTCATGGCGCCACCTTATGTCCCAGCCGGGCGAACATGCGAGGTCAGAGTCCGATGGTCGGCTTGTGTGCACTGGCGTAGTCCCGGGCTAAGAAATCGCACACACTCCGACCGGTTACACCGCTTGCTGTTTCCACCGGGCAAGATGAGGAAATGCCGAGCGAACCCGACCCGATCGAGGAGATCCTCACGGCTCTCGCCGAATCGCCCGCAACCATCGAGCGGTTGACCGCTGGCCTTGCACCGGCGCTCCTTCGAACGCCTCCGGCGCACGGTGAATGGTCGGCGAATGAGCTCCTGGCCCATCTCCGAGCCTGCGCGGACGTGTGGGGCGACTGCATCTCGGTCATGTTGAACCGAGACGAGCCCACCATCAAAGCGGTGAATCCACGACAATGGATCAAGAAGGTTGACTACCCGAATATCGAGTTTCGCGGCTCTCTCGAGGCCTTTACCACCCAACGCCACAGCCTGATCGCCCAATTGACGAGCCTGACTGCGACGCAATGGGAGCGGAGCGCGACCGTAACCGGCGCCGGCAGCCCCCTCCATAAAACCGTCCATGACTATGCGTTTCGTATGAAGAAGCACGAACGAGTCCATCTCGTCCAGTTGGCGCAGATCGTGCGGTCGTTCGGCTAGGACGAATGGTCACGAAGGGTCACGAAGTGGGCCCTGCGCAGATGAAGTGGGCCCTCCGCAGATGAGGTCCCAGGGGCCAGCTCGAGGGTCCAGTTAGGGCCCGGATCGCGTAACGACTCCCGGCTGCTAACCTTGCCGGGTTCCCTTGGACAGCTTCGTAGGGCTCACGCGACCAGATGTCGCCGAGTCGGTTTCACGACGCGAGGCTTGCCAAACGGTGTCACCTAGATAAAGAGAGACAGTATTTCTATGCCTGACAAGGCCAAAACCATCACCGAACATCGTCTGCACGAGACCGATACCGGTTCTCCGGAAGTGCAGATTGCGATCCTCACGGAGCGCATCAACCACCTCAACGACCACCTGAAGATGCACAAGGGCGATCACCACACCCGTCGTGGCCTGCTCCAGATGGTCGGTCGCCGACGTCGTCTCCTCGACTACGTGCGCAACACCGACGTCGAACGCTACCGCGGCCTGTTGGCCAAGCACGGCCTGCGTCGATAACCAAGGTTTGACCGAAGCGGCCCTACCCGGCCGCTTCGGTGCATTCCGGGCCCGAATTTTCGGGTGCGGAATGGCACATTCGGCACTGCAAAACTGCAGGTAACGCCGAATTCCGGCTCGGTTTGGGCCGGGTCCACCGCTTCTGCGGGTGGCCGAACCAAACTACGCAGGTCGCTCGCGTTCACTCGGAAGGTCGGGTAACTCAAGCGGCGAAGCAGACCCAGTAACCGGGGCCTTCCACGGGCGGTCAGCTGCCAGTTGTGGACCACTCGCTACGTTTTCCGGCATTGCGCCGAAACGATCGGCGGGTGCTCGACAACTGGGAACTGACCAAGGCGGGCTCCAACTGCACGAACCTCTCCGGCTGGATCGGCGTCGATTTTCGATATCGAACTTCGATTTCGGTCCCGGCCGGGTTCCGAAACGTTCGGCGTGCAGCAAACCACCTGCGTCTCACGAAGAGGCGTAGCAAAAGGAGTATTCCCATGGCAGAAGCCAAAACCGTTTCGGCGCCCATCAGCGGCACGAACAAAACCATGACGTTCTCGACCGGCAAGCTCGCTCAGCAGAGCCAGGGTGCCGTAGTCGCCAGCCTGGGCGGCACGTCCGTCCTCACCACCGCCAACGCCGCCAAGGGCGTCCGCGATGGCATCGATTTCTTCCCGCTTACGATCGACGTCGAAGAGCGTGCCTACGCCGCCGGCAAGATCCCCGGCTCGTTCTTCCGCCGTGAAGGTCGCCCGACCGACGCCGCGATCCTCACCTGCCGCCTCACCGACCGCCCGCTTCGCCCGGCGTTCCCCGACGGTTTCCGCAACGAGACCCAGGTCGTCATCACCGTCATCGGTGCCGACCAGATCAACCCCCACGACGTGCTCGCCATCAACTCGGCCTCGGCCGCGCTGATGATCTCGGGCATCCCGTTCGAGGGCCCGATCGGCGCTGTCCGCATCGCGTACTCGACCGAGGGAGAATGGATCCCGCATCCGACCTTCGAAGAAGGCGCCGCCAGCACGTTTGAACTCGTTGTCGCCGGCCGCCTGGTCGAAGAGGGCGAGTACTCAGGCGACGTCGCCATCATGATGGTCGAGGCCGGCGGTACCGAAACCGCATGGGCTTCCTACGAAGACGGCGCCCCGAAGGTCACCGAAGACGTGGTTGCCGACGGCCTTATGGCCGCGAAGACCTGGATCAAGGAATCCATCGCACTGCAGAAGGAACTCGTCGCAGTTGCCGGTTCACGTCCGACCATGAGCTACGTGCCGGTGTTCGACTACGGCGACGACGTGATGGAAGCGGTTGAGAAGATCGGCAAGCCGATCCTCGATCCGGTCACCCAGATCATCATCAAGGCCGAGCGCAACGCCGCTACCGACGCCGCAACCTCCGAGATCGTCGCCGCTCTCGCTGACCGGTTCGCCGGTCGTGAGAAGGAAATCAAAGAAGCCGTACGTTCACTTACGAAGAAGATGGTCCGTAGTCGGGTCGTCAACACCGGCATCCGCATGGACGGCCGTGGCCCGAAGGACCTTCGCCCGATCAGCGCCGAAGTCGGCATCATCCCGACCGCTCACGGCACCGGCCTCTTCCAGCGTGGCGAGACCCAGGTCATGAACGTATGCACGCTTGCTATGCCGAAGATGAACCAGATGCTCGACACCCTCGAGCCGGTCACCAAGAAGTACTTCATGCATCACTACAACATGCCGCCTTCGGCCAACGGTGAAACGGGTCGTGTCGGTTCGCCGAAGCGCCGCGAAATCGGCCACGGCAAGTTGGCTGAGCGGGCCCTTCTGCCGGTCATCCCGAGCCAGGAAGAGTTCAGCTACGCGCTGCGTCTCGTCTCCGAAGTTCTGGCCTCCAACGGCTCGACCTCGATGGGCTCGGTCTGCTCGTCGTCGCTGTCGCTGATGGACGCCGGTGTGCCGATCAAGGCCGCCGTCGCCGGTATCGCCATGGGCCTGATCTTCGACGACGGCAAGTACACCACCCTCACCGACATCCTCGGTTCCGAAGACGCCTTCGGCGACATGGACTTCAAGGTCGCCGGTACGTCGGAATTCGTGACGGCTCTCCAGCTCGACACGAAGATCGACGGCATCCCGACCGACGTTCTCGCCGCCGCTCTGCAGCAGGCCAAGGAAGCCCGTCTCGCGATCCTCGAGGTCATGAACGCGGCCATCTCGGCTCCTCGCACCGAGGTCAACGAGACCGCTCCGAAGATCGTGTCGTTCGAGATCCCGATGGACAAGATCGGCGAAGTGATCGGGCCGAAGGGCAAGGTCATCAACGCGATGCAGCAGGAGACCGGCGCCGACATCACCATCGACGACGACGGCCGCGTGGGCATCGTCTCGATCGGTTCGACCAACGGCGCAGCCGTCACCGAAGCCCGTCGTCGCATCGAGTTGATCCTTGATCCGCCGAAGGCCGAAGTCGGCGCTGTCTACATGGGCAAGGTCGTCTCCACGACCAAGTTCGGTGCGTTCGTCAACATCCTCCCGGGTCGCGACGGTCTGCTCCACATCTCGAAGATCGGCAAGGGCCAGCGCGTCAACAACGTCGAAGACGTGGTGAACCTGGGCGATGCCGTGGAAGTTCGAGTCGATGACATCGACGCTCAGGGCAAGGTTTCGCTCAGCTGGGCCGACCAGCCCGCCGGCGAGCCGGGCGCGGCCCGCGAAGACCGTGGCCCCCGTGAAGATCGCGGCGACCGTGGCGATCGCGGTGGACGCGATGGCGGCCGTTCACGTGACGGCGGCCGCGACAGCGGTCGCTCCCGCGACGGTGGCCGTCCCGAGCGTGCCCCACGCGCCGAGGCTCCGGCCCCCGGTGGCGCTCCCGTCGTGAGCTTCGAGGAGTCCTTCGACGCCGAGATCGCCGCCGAGTTCGGTGACCTCGGACCCGCTCCGGTCGAGGCCGACGCCGCTCCCCGCAGCGGTGGCGACCGCGGCGACTCCGGTCCCCGCCGCAATCGCAGCCGCGGCCCGCGTCGCTAATTCGTAGCCAGCGTTTGTAGTTCCGAGCCGAAGGCCGGGTCCTCGTTAAGGACCCGGCCTTCGCCGCGCCCGAGCCCGGGGATGCGAGTGTCGGCGGGATTTGTGTCGCCGGGCAATCGTCTTTCCGCACACCCCCAAGCCGGTCAGGCCAGTCAGGCCGGTGGGAGCCCGGGCCGTACCGAACCTTGGTGGTCGTGTACCCAACTTCGGGTGCTTTGGTACACAACCTCCCGGTTTTCGCGTGTCGTGGCCGTTTTTTCGTGGGGGTTGGGTACCTTTGGCCGCCAGGTTCGGTTCGGCGCGCCCGGGCGATCGTTTTCCCGCACACTCGCGGGCCTCGCGACAGCTAGAACTGGGCGAAGAAGGCGGCTACTTCTCGGCTTTCGCCGGGGACGCGGGTCCACACGTTGGTGATGCGCCAGCCGTCCCATTTGTGGGCGTTGTCGAGGTATTCGATGGTCGTCATCGGGACTGAGCAGCCGTCGTAGGTGGTGGTGACACGGGAGTCGGTCCGCACCACGTCGACCTTCGCAGACTCGTCGCCACAACCGTTGGCGGTCCGCCAGGCCTCGACGGTTCCGTCGAAGCCGATCCAGTCGAACTCCGGATCGCCTGGGGTCATGCCGCCTTCGTAACGGACCCGCTGGTCCTTCGCCCCGTGCATCAACAGAATCGGTACCGGCCCCGTCGGTCGAAGCGAGTTGCGAACCGTGCCGATCGTGCCCGAGCCGACCGCGATGGCCCGCACCAGCGTTGGGTTCTCGGCGGCAAAGCGTTGCGCCATGAACGCGCCGTTCGAGAAGCCCACCATAAACACCCGGTCGCGGGGTACGTCGAATTCCACCACGAGCTTTTCGATAAGTGCGCGTAGGAAACTGACGTCGTCGGCCTTCTCCTTCCACCCGCTTCCGCAACAGAACTGGGCGTTCCAGCCGGGCTTGAGGCCTTGCTGCGTGGGCGAAAGCGCGTCGGGATAGGCAACGACCACCTCCGACGGAAACGCATTGTGCAGCGCGGTGTAATAGGCGAACTGACGACCGTCGCCGCCAAAGCCGTGCAGGGCAAGCACCAGGCTCTTCGGCTTCGTGGTGGCGCCGCGGCGTCCCGTGACCAGGTAGGTCCGCCGGTTTCCCCCAACCACGACGGACGACCGACGATCGAGGAGCACGGCGCGGTCCCGTTGGGTGAACGCCACGAGAACGGTCAGGGCGAGCAACACCACAATGACCGTCAGAACACCGCTCAGCACAACCACGAATCGCTTCCATTTCTTCGTCAACGCCACAGTGGTATTCGACACTACCGGCCGGCTTGGACGTACATCTCGAAAGCCGGGGCCGCCTCCAACGCGTCGTGTGTTCCGGGCTGCACTAACGTTGAATCCCTCATGGCTCGCTTCGAAGAACACGTCCGTACCACTCGTCTCGATTCCGGGGTCACGGTGGTCACCGAGCACATGCCGAGTTCTCTCTCGGTCACCACCGGTGTCTGGGTGAATGTGGGTAGCCGCGACGAGCTCCCAGAGCAGGCCGGTTGCTCCCATTTCCTTGAGCATCTGCTCTTCAAGGGAACCGAATCGCGCAGCGCGCTCGACATCGCCCAGGCGATCGATGCCGTCGGCGGCGAGATGAACGCCTACACCACGAAGGAATACACCGCGTTCTACACCCGCACCGTGGCCGACGACGCCGCGCTCAGCCTCGACATTCTCTGCGACATCATCAGCCGCCCGGCGCTTCGCTCCGACGAAGTCGACTCCGAGCGTCAGGTGATCCTTGAAGAGATTGCTATGCGCGCTGATGATCCTGGTGATCTGGTGCACGACGTGATCCACGAATCCGTCTTCCCCGGCCATGGCTTGGGTCGCGACACTGCGGGCACCGCAGAAACCGTCGCGGCAACCACACGCGACCACATCGAAGACTTTCTTGATAGTACGTATACGTACGATTCGATCGTTGTTGCTGCGGCCGGAGCGGTGGACCACGAGTCCACCGTGCAGCAGGTCAGCGAGCAGCTCCGGCGGCACACCTCCGACGGCGTTGGCGATCGGCATCGGCCCTCGGCGCCCAGAATCTCGTGCACCGTGGTGGAAGACGACACCGAGCAAACGCACATGGTCATTGCCTACCCGGGCATGAACCGCGACGATCCCGACCGCTTCGCCATGAGCGTCCTCGATCACGTGTTGGGCGGCGGGATGTCAAGCCGCCTGTTTCACGAGATCCGGGAGAAGCGCGGCCTCGCATACTCGGTTTACTCGTACCGGGCCTCCTACGCCGACGCAGGTTTCATCGGCATCTACGCCGGTACCGCACCCAAGCGTACGGTCGAAGTGCTCGACCTCATCGCGAGCGAACTGGAGCGGCTACGCATGCACGGCCTCACCGATGAAGAACTTCGGCGGGCCAAGGGTTCCGTTCGTGGAGCGACCGCGCTGAGCCTGGAAGACTCCGGTGCCCGCATGACCCGTATCGGTCGAAGCCAACTCCTGATGGGGGAGATCACGCCGGTCGAGGAACTCCTCGCCAAGACCGAGTCGGTGGAGTCCGCAGATATTCAACGGGTCATCGAGCGCTTCCTCGGCGGCCCGGCCTGCATCGCGGCGGTTGGCCCGTTATCAATGGCTGAAATCGCCGACCATCCGCTACTTTCGGGACCCAGCAAATAGCTGCCGGGCGGATCGCTCGAAAAAGGACCTTCACATGCGCGTTGTAGTTTTTGGAGCAGCTGGCCGGATGGGTGCCGAGGTGTGCCGCACGGTTCATGACGATCCTGACCTGGAGCTCGTTGCTGCTGTCGATCCGTTCCATGCGGGGAAGGATCTCCGGGCCGTCACGGGCGGCGTGCACATCAACGGCATGCAGATCGCGGCCACCGCCGACGAGATCCTCACGACCAAGCCCGATGTCTGCGTCGACTTCACGCACCTCGACGCGGCGGTGCCGAACATCCTGTGGTGTGCGGCCAACGGCATCCATTGCGTGGTCGGCACCACCGGGTTCACCGAAGCCCACCTGGCCTCCTTCCGGGAAGCGTTCACGAAGAGCAACCTGCTGATCGCGGCGAACTTCGCGATCGGGGCGATTCTGATGATGCGATTTGCCGAGCAGGCCGCGCCGTACTTCGAAACCGCTGAGGTCATCGAGTTCCACCACGACCAGAAGATCGACGCACCATCGGGCACGGCCATGGCCACTGTCGCCCGCATGGCCGCGGCCAAGAGCGTGTGGGCCGAGGATCCGACCAAGAAGGAAGTGCTGCCGGGGAGCCGTGGCGGCAAGGGTGCTGCTGACATTCGCGTCCACGCGGTCCGGATGCGCGGCATGGTGGCGAGTCAGGAAGTGATCCTGGGCACGACCGGCCAGACGCTCGTGATCCGCCACGACACGACCGATCGCACGAGCTTCATGCCCGGTGTGCTGATCGGCGTGAAGAAGATCGCTGCGCATCCCGGCGTGACGATCGGCCTCGACAGCTACCTGTAGGTTCCGGCCGGCGCGGCTGTCCGGCTGTCCGTCGGGTTGCCGACCCGACCGCTCTTACTTCTTGAAGAAGCCCTTCACGGCGCCGGCGCGCTTTGAACCGATGCGCAGCACGATGATGACCGTCGTCGTGACCGTTAGTACCAACAGCCACTTCGAGTACTTTGCGTTGAAGCTCAGGAACGAAGTGATTGGACCTTCGATCTGCTTGGCGAAGATACGCAACGCAAGAACGACGAGGAACGTGCCGATCACGTCGAGGGTGAAGAAACGCTTCGGATTGAGTCGGGCCGCTCCGGCCAATACACAGATGATCGGTCCGGCGAAGAACAGTGCCATCACGGTGCCCGCCTTCACGAAGAAGTTGCGCGTCGAGTCCATGGCCGGCTTGCCGAGGGCGTCTTCGAAGAACGAAATGGCCTTGTCGCCGTAGATCCAGCCGAGCATGAAGTAGATCGGGTCGGACGCGAGCAGGCGGATCACGCCGATGCCCATAAATGGCGCAAAGTCGACATTCGGCGACGCAACCACCATGTAGCGGTACCGCGGCGACAGCGCCATGAGCGTGAGCGGGTGGTTCTTCAGCAATTCCGGAGCAGCGCCGCCGGTGGCGAAACCGAGTATCCACAACCCGGCCACACAGGCAATGAGCACCCCGCCAAGCCACTTCGGATGGCCGCTGGAGTCGAGGGCCGTGAGGCCGTCGTGCCCGTTGTCGTCGTCAGTCATGATCCAACGACGCTAGTGCGAGTTACGCATCAGATGGTGACGAAGCCTCCAGCCCGCGCACCTCGGTGGCACCACCCGGCACCACCCGGCACCACCCGGCGCCCGTCTACGCCGGCTGGCCGACCTTCGCCGCGGCGACGTCTTGGGTCGCAGCGGCCTCGCGGCTCGTGAGCCGGCGCCACAGCGCCATGTAGTTCTCGTAGACGAGACCTTCGGGGAAGTACCCGGCCGCTTCCAGTTCGGCGTGGAAACGGGGAAGGTTGCGCCAGGTCACTCCGGCGTCGAGGTGGTGGGCGACGTGCCATCCCGTGTGGAAGGGGACCATCCAGAAGCGGGCCATGAGGCTCTGCTTGCAATGGTGGGTGATGAGTCGCTCGTCGGAACTGGCCTGCATGCCACCGTGCTCGGCGATCGCACGCAGCCGGTTGATGACCCGCCAAACCGTCATCCACGGGGCGAACCACAGCACCGGGTAGGCCCACCAACCGACCGTCAGCGTCAATACGACGATCAAAACGATCTGTGCGCTTAGGATCTTGACGACCGACATGCGGGCGACCGGATTCCTAAGTCCACGTAGCAATCCGCGGAAGATCTTGAGTCCGGACTCGCCGAAGGCGTCACGGCGCAGCTTTCGCTTGAACGACGCCTTGGTGATCGGATATCCGGCGTAGAGCGACTTGTCGGGCTCATCGGGGCCGAGGGCATCGCGGTGATGCGCCATGTGCGAGCGGCGGTAGGCACCTTGCGACACGAAGGTCGGAGCGTTCACGAGCCAGATGCCGGCGAAGTCGTTGATCTTCTGGCTCGAGAACAACAGGCGATGCGCCGACTCGTGACCGAGAATGCCGAACAGGCCATGACCGCGGCCCATAAGTACGAAGACCGCGATCCACAGCGGCCACCAACCCGTCTGTGACACAACCCACTGGGTGGCGAGGATGAGGCCGAGCGTCTGCGCCCACACCGACGCGAGCGTGATCGCGTTGCGGAAGTTTTCTATGTGGCGTAACTCGCCCCGGAGCGGCATGACCGCCATGCCCTTGGCGTTCAATCGATCGGTCGGAAGAACCGCGGGGAGAAGGCGGGGGTCGGGCAACATAGTGGTGGCCATGCGATTCATATTACATTCTTTGGACAAATGACGAAAGTCCGTAACAACGAGTCGGGTCCGGCCGACGAACCGGTGACCCTTCGACCGCTGAGCGCGAGGTCGGTCATCGCCAGCACGCTCCTCGGGACGCGTCCGCCGTCGCTCCCCGGGCGGCAACTCGTCCGGTCCTGCGAAATCCTTGGTATAGCCGGGGGGACCGCCCGGGTGGCGATGACGCGCATGGTTGCGACCGGTGAACTCGAGGCCGACGATGGCCGGTACACGCTCATCGGTCCGCTGCGTGAGCGGCAACGACGACAGGACGAAAGCCTTCGGGGAATCTCCGGCGTGGCGGACCCCACGACCGACGGCACCTGGTCGATGTTCGTGATCGACGGCTCCGGATCGCGCTCGGCGGGGGAACGGTCCTCGCTCCGGGCTGCGCTGCTGCGCTATCGCTACGGGGAAGTCCGGGAAGGGGTCTGGGCGCGGCCGGCGAACCTCGGCGACCGCACCCAAGCGCTGGAGGTGATTTCCCCTAACGCCACACACTGGATCGCGACCCCTGACGACGCGAAGGTGCTGGTCGACGCCCTGTGGGATCTCGACGCCTGGTCGATCGAAGCCGCCCGGTTACGCAACGCCATGAGGAAAGGGCAGCGAGACCTCGACGCGGCGGTCGCCGCGTCGTTGCCGGAGAACTTCGCCCTGGATGCCGCCGTGATCCGCCATCTTCAGGCCGATCCGCTGCTTCCGGCCTCGCTGCTTCCCGATAACTGGCCCGGTCGGGAACTGCGGGCTGAACACGCGACGTTCGACGCAGCATTCAATCGCGTGTGGCGCGCCGCGCTGAAAGCATGACGATGACCATGGGGCGCCGGCGGCAACTCGTTGTCACCGTTCTCTCAGGACATTGCCGTTACGCTTCGCACGGGTCATCTTCTCCCGACCCGTCTGACGCTCGACGAAGTTTCGCACCGAGATTCACATTGAGACTCGCACTGACATGAAATCCCGATCCTCCACCGCCGCTATCACGACGTTCCTGTTGATGTTCGCGTTCGGGTTTGCCGGTGCGTTCGCTGTCGTCCAGCAGAAGAACAAGTCCGACGTGGTCGTGGTCGACACCACTGACGCCGGAGTTGACACCGCTGCCGTCGATACGACGATTGCCCTGGGGCTCGACACGACGATCGCGGATACCTCCGTTGCCGACACGACCGAGGCGCCACCTGAAACGGATCCGCCGACCACCGCCCCCAAGCCGACAATCCCTGCGGCCCGGTCCGAGCCGCCGATTTCGACCGACGGCGCGTTCCTCTCGACCCCGGACTCACCCGAACCCCGGCAGTACAACCCCGACGACGCCTGCAACAGCCTCGCCCGCACCGGGTCTTCCGACGTCTGTGCGACCATCGGTATCGGTGACGCGACCTTCGCCTGGGTGTTCGAGAGCGGGGGAGAGGGTGTGGACCTCCTCGCGGCCGACGCGGACCTGCCCGATGTGTACACGGTGCAACTGCGGGCAAACGGCCTCCCGGCTCAGCCGCCCCGCATCGTCGACGTGACCGGCGACGGCCAGGACGACATCGTGCTCGGCTGGCGCAACGACGACGGCCTCCTGAACGTCGACATCGTCGAAGCCCGCGGCCGCTCACTCGTGGTCACGCTGCACCTCGAACTCGTCGACGGGCGGGTTTCCGCTGGTGGCGGATCACTCGACGTGTGGAACGGCGTCCCCCAGCCGGGCGACGACCCGGCCAATCCGAGCAGCTTCGACCGCTGGAGCTACGAAAAGCGTGGTGGTCGCTGGGTTGCCACCGCCGAGCGAGACGACAACCCGCCGAGCGGCCAGATCTAGCGGGTTCGCCGTGGGAGTGGGTGCAGTTCGGCAGCCCGGGGCTGAGCGAATGCACCCACTCCCTTTCAGATCCGTCTACCGACGGTGACAGCCGTCAATGTGATCGTTCACTGTGCTTGAGCCCCCGGGTTCCGGGTCACGTCTACCGACGGTGACAGCCGTCAATGTGATCGTTCACTGTGCTTGAGCCCGGTTCCGGGTCACGTCTACCGACGGTGCAGCCGTCAGATCGTTCACCATGCCGGAACTCTGCATGAACGCGTACATCGTCGTCGGTCCCACGAAGCGGAATCCAAGCTTCTTCAACGCCTTCGACATGGCTTTGGACTCAGCGGTCTCGGCTTGAATCGGCTCGTCGAGTTCGATGCCGGCTTTGCGATCGGTCGGTGCGAAGGACCACACGAACTCGTCGAGCGACTCGCCGCGGTCCAACATGGCGGCGGCCATTTGGGCGTTGGAGATCGCCGCGTTGATCTTGGCCCCGTTGCGAATGACGCCAGGGTTCGCCATGAGCCGGGCGACGTCGGCTTCACCGAACCGGGCGACGGTTTCGATGTCGAAGTTGGAGAACGCTTCCCGGAAGGTCTCGCGCTTGCGAAGGATCGTGATCCAGGACAACCCGGCCTGCATGCCTTCGAGCGTGATCTTCTCGAAGACCTTGTTCTCGCCGTGGAGGGTCACACCCCATTCGGTGTCGTGATAGCGCTGGTACAGGTCGTCGCTTGCGCACCAGGAGCAGCGAACGATGCCGTCGGAACCGGTATGGAGTCGGTCAGCCATGATGTGATCCTGGCACGTTGAGGCGACTGGCTCGCCACGGAGAGGTCGCTCCGGAGTCGTTTTTGTTTCCGGTGGGTAGGTTTTCGGCTCCGGAGCGGTGTTGTCCGCGGCGGGTTTGGTCGCTCCGGAGTCGCCGGGAGTCGTTTCGTCGCTTGGGGGTCGACTTTTCGGCTCCGGAGCGGTGTTGTCGGTGGTGGGTTTGGCCGGTCTAGGTCGCTCTGGAGTCGTTTCGTCGCTTGGGGGTCGACTTTTCGGCTCCGGAGCGGTGTTGTCCGCGGCGGGCTTGGTCGCTCCGGAGTCGCCGGGAGTCGCCGGGCGCCGACCCTTGGGAAACCGAGCCGTGCGACTCATCGGGCGTCACCCACTAGAGTTCACGGGCAACACAGCGACGTCGGAAAACGGCGCTCGGATACGCCGCAGGAAAGAAGATCTTAAAGATGGCCAGATTTGGTGAAGTTCTAACGGCAATGGTCACCCCCTTCGATGCGAACGGAGCGCTCGATCTCGACGCTGCTCAGGTCCTCGCCAAGTGGCTGGTCGACCGAGGCAACGACGGCCTGGTCGTGGCCGGGACCACGGGGGAATCGCCGACCCTGACCGACCAGGAGCAGCTCGACCTGGTGAAGGCGGTCTGCGAAGCGGTGAACGTGCCGGTAATTGCAGGAGCGGGCTCAAACGACACGCCCCACGCAATCCATCTCACGAAGGCGATGGCCGGGCTCGGGGCCGCCGGCGTGCTCTCCGTGACCCCGTATTACAACCGTCCGTCACAGGTTGGCATCGCCAACCACTTCCGGGCCGTCGCCGCAGCGACCGAGCTCCCCGTCATCCTCTACGACATTCCGGTCCGAACCGGTCGCAAGATCGAAAACGCCACGCTCTGGAAGCTGGCCAGTGAGGTTCCGAACATCGTCGCCGTCAAAGACGCGGCCAACGACGTCGCCTCCAGCGCCACCCTGATGGCTCACGCCCCGTCGGGTTTCGAGCTCATCAGCGGCAATGACAACCAGACCCTCCCGCTGATGGCGATCGGGTGCACCGCGGTCATCGGCGTAGCCACCCACTGGTCGGGCATGGAGCACAAGGAAATGATCACGTCGTTCAAGAAGGGCGACGTTGACCACGCCCGCCGGGTCAACGCCCGCCTGCTCGAGTCCTACGTGTTCGAAGGGAGCGACCTCACCCCGAACCCGCAGCCGTCGAAAGCGATGATGCGCACCCTCGGACTGAAGGTCGGGCGTTGCCGTCCGCCGATGGACGGCGAGCCGAGCACTCTCGAAGACACCGCCCGATCCGTGTGGAGCAATCTTCAGGCGAGCGCATGACGCCGAGCGCCCGCAAAGGCGCTTCAAAGTCAACCGCAAACAAACCGACCACGGCCATGACCACGTCTCCCACTACGCCAAGTTCGCCCACTCCGCCCGTCCGCGTCATCTTCTTCGGCGGCCTTGGGGAGATCGGTCGTAACTGCTCGTGCATCGAGGTCGAAGGTCGGCTCATGCTGATCGACGTCGGCCTGATGTTCCCCGAAGACGACATGCCGGGCATCGACCTCGTGCTGCCCGACTTCACGTTCCTGCGGGAGAACGCCGACCGCATCGAAGGCGCAATCCTCACGCACGGCCACGAAGATCACGTCGGCGCGCTCTCGTACCTGCTGCGCGACATCTCGTTCCCGCTCTTCGCCACACAGCTCACGCTGAACCTGGCCCGGGGTCGCATCGAAGAAGCCGGGCTGACGAGCCGCACGAGTTTCAACGTGATCCAAGACGGTGAACGTCGCCAGATCGGCCCGTTCGACGTCGAGTTCATTCCCGTCGCGCACTCCGTGCCCGACTCGATCGGCATTGCGTTCCACACTCCGCAGGGCGTGATTTACCACACGGGCGACTTCAAGCTCGACCTCACGCCCATCGACGGCCGCACCACCGACCTCGCCCGCATCGGCGCAATCGGCAAGGACCCGGGCATCCGCCTGCTGCTGTCCGACTCCACCAACGCGGAGTCCGACGGCTACACCGAGTCGGAGAAGGTGATCGGCAAGAACCTCTCGAACATCATCCGCGACAACACGGGCAAGCGGCTCATCGTCGGGTGTTTCGCCTCGCACATCCACCGCGTGCAACAGGTCATCGAAGCCGGCGTCGCGTCGGGCCGCAAGGTCACTACGCTCGGCCGGTCGATGCGTCGCAACATCCAGATCGCCCGGGAAATGGGCAAGCTGACGATCCGCGACGAAGACCTCTTCGACATCGAGAAGCTCGGTGATCACGATCCGAGCAAGGTGCTGATTCTGTCGACGGGTTCGCAGGGCGAGCCGATGTCGGCGCTCGCGCTGATGGCCGCCGGTGAGAACCGTTTCGTGAAGATCGGCCCCAACGACACCGTGCTGCTGTCGTCGCATGCGATTCCCGGAAACGAGACGAGCGTCGGCCGGGTCATCGACGGCCTCACCCGCCTCGGCGCCGACGTGATCCACTCCGGCCTGGCCAAGGTTCACGTAAGTGGGCACGCCAAGCGGGAAGAGCTGAAGACGCTGCTGGCCGTCGCCAAGCCGAAGTACTTCATCCCGATCCACGGCGAGTACCGCCACCTCACCCACCACACGCGTCTTGCAATGGACATGGGTGTTCCGCCCGACCACATCCTGCTGTGTGAAGACGGCGACAGCGTGGTGCTTACCGATGAAGGCATCGACTTCGGCGACACCGTTCCGGCCGGATTCCTTTATGTCGACGGCATCGTCGGCGACGTAGGCCAGGGCGTGCTTCGCGACCGCAAGGTGCTCTCCAACGAGGGTGTTGTGGTCGTGATCGTGACGGTCGACGAGCAGGGCGGCGAGATCGTCACCGGCCCCGAGATCATCACGCGTGGCTGGGTCTACGCCCCGGAGGCGGAGACGCTGCTCGGCGAGGCGCAGGAGGTCATTCGCAAGAAGCTCCTCGACTCCATGTCCGACGGTGGACGAGACCTCGAATCGATGAAGCGCACCGTCCGCCAGGCCACCGGCAAATTCGTAAGTGAACGTACGAAGCGCCGCCCCATGATCGTCCCGGTGATCATCGAGGTGTAGGCCTGGTCCGGCGGCCGCACGGCCGCCTGGTTTGTGGATGATCTTTGTCGCCCAGCGACCGTTTTCATCCATAACGGGTTACGCGGCGCTGGCGTCGCGGGGAAACAGCAGCGGTCGCACGTGGGCCGTGCCGCCGCGGTTCTGGCCGGCCATCGGGAGGAAGCGTTCGACGATCTCGTCGTGGGTGACTTTCCCGCTGCGGAGGAAACGGCGCAGGAGGTCCTCGGCGCGGCCGGGTCGGGCGTCGTTCATCAACAGGTCGACCGCGGTCCGAGCGGGTGACGTCACGAGCGCGCCGCTGGGCAGGGCGATGACGTCGTCGGGCTGCAGGTCCGATCTACGGGTCACGATCGCAAGCGGGTTGGGATGACGGTCGCCGCGGGAGGCGATCAGCTGGGGAACGCCGCGTCGTTCGAAGCCCGGAAAGCCGTGCATCGCCGCCGCGGTGAGGTGCGACAGGGCCGACGGGTAACGCCGGTCGGCACCGAACAGCCATGCTCCGATGCAGATGCGCTCCCAGGTGGGTTCGGTGAAGGGGAGAACGTAGATGCTGCGGCAGAGGGGAATCAGCCGGGCCAGATTCACGCGCCGGTCGATCTGCCGCTCGGTGAACCCGAGCTCGAGCAACTGCCAACGTGCCACGACCCCGTGCTGCGTTGTCATGAGACTGCGGAAAACTTCATCAACAAACATGAAATGCATTCAAATGCACAGAACTGCCATCGTCAAGTGGCGCCAACCGCGGCGGTGCAGGCCGGGGGTGATGTCGTCCTGCTACCGTTGAAGCACTGTGCCTTCCTCCCAGCGGCCTTCCCCACGCTCGGGCGGTACGAGGGCTTCGGCATCTCGTGCACGCTCATCTTCGGCCAAGCGCACTTCGTCGCGGGCGCGCAGCCGTCCATCAGTGTGGTCCGGCGTCCGCGAGTTCTTCGGCCGACATCTGGGTGGTCAGTCCGACGACGTGTGGGGCCTCGTCCTCGTCGTAGTCGGCGTGCTCGCCGGTCTCGGTATGTGGCTCAACCGCACCGGCCCGTTCGGTCGGATGGTTCGCGACGCCACCGGCGCAGCGCTCGGCACGGCCAAGTTCCTGGTTCCTCTTGCGCTCGTCGCAATTGGCTGGAGCATGATCCGAGGCCGTGAGTACAAAGAACCGATCCCGGTCGGCATCGGTTCCACGTTCCTGATCGTCGCCGCCACCGGCCTGTTCCATCTGCGCAACGACTCGCTCCCGTGGGGCACGCCGGTTGGCCGCCTTCGTTCCGGCGGCGGACTCCTCGGTCTGATCGTCGCTGAGCCCCTGCAGAAGGTCGTCGCCACCTGGGGCACCGTCATCGTGCTGAGCGTGTTGGTATTGATAGGTCTACTTATCTTTGCCCGACTCGGCATCCGCGAAGCCGTTGATCGCACCGCGGAGCGTGTCGCACCGGTCGGTGGTGCGGCCGGCCGTGGTCTGCGCTCGCTGTTCTCCCTGGGTGAAGGCGAAGAGGATTACGACGAGATGGCCGATGAGCCGCTCAACGAAACGCATCGCACACGGCGCACGTCGCGGCCGGCCCGATTCTCCAAGGCACTCGTAGCGGCCGGTGCGGTCGGGACGCTCGACGGCACGCCTCGTCGTCCGGCGAGGCCATTGCGCACCGAGCGCCGCTCGGGCCATTACGCCCTTCCTGAATACGACAACATCGAGCCCTATTCCGACGATTACGCGACCGGCTACGCCGCTGACGGTTCCGACGCTTTCGACTCTGACACGATCGATCTCGACGCCAAACCGAAGCGCAAGAAGCGGGCCAAGAAGGCCAAGATCGTCGACGGCGACGCCAGCGGCTGGCTCGGCGACGACGAACTTCCGCACACCATCGATCTGGCCGCCGCCGAAGACGCCTCGGTTGCCGCGGCCCGCGGTCAGGTCAAGATCACGTTTCCACCCGAGCCGGTATGGACCGAGGAGCAGCCGACTCCGGAGCCCGTTCCGTTGCCCGGCCTCGATCCCCAGAAGCCTGCGATCGTCTGGAAGCTTCCTCCTCGCTCGATCCTGAAAAAGGGCAAAGCGATCGAGATTGATAAGCGCGCAGTCGAAGCGTTGGGCCGCACGCTCGAAGAAGCACTCGCGGCCCACGGCGTGGAGACCCGTCTCGTCGGTATGACGGTCGGCCCGACGGTGACCCGCTTCGAACTCGAACTCGCGCCCGGGGTCAAGGTCGCGAAGGTCACCGCGCTGCAGAAAGACGTGGCGTACGCCATGGCGACGGCCGACGTCCGCCTCCTCGCTCCGATCCCCGGCAAGTCGGCCATCGGCGTTGAAGTCCCGAACCGGCAGCGTCAGCTGGTGGCCGTGGGCGACGTGCTCAACACGCCGGATGCGAAAGCGTTCCCCGGTCCACTCAGTGTCGCCATCGGCCGCGACATCGACGGCAAGCCGGTCATGGTCGACCTCGCGAAGATGCCCCACGTGCTCGTGGCCGGTACCACCGGTTCCGGTAAGTCGAGCTGCATCAACTCGCTGCTCTGCTCGATCCTCATGCGTTCCACGCCCGAGGAAGTCCGCATGATCCTGATCGACCCCAAGATGGTCGAGCTCAGCCAGTACAACGGTCTGCCGCACCTTCTCACGCAGGTCGTCACGAACCCGAAGAAGGCCGCGAGCGCGCTGCAGTGGGCCGTCGACGAGATGGAACGTCGTTACGAACTTCTGGCGAAGCTGGGCTTTCGCGACGTCACCGGTTACAACGCGGCAGTGGTGCGCGGCGACTTCCTCGATCCCTACGCGAACGATCCGGCGGGTGGGATTGGCCTCCCGCCCGCGCCGGTCTACGACAAGATGAGCTTCATCCTCATCGTCGTCGACGAGCTCGCCGACCTCATGATGGTGGCCGCCCACGATGTCGAAGAATCGATCTGCCGCATCGCGCAGAAGGCCCGTGCGGTTGGCATCCACCTGGTGATCGCAACGCAGCGTCCGAGCGTCAACGTCATCACCGGTCTGATCAAGGCCAACGTGCCGTCGCGCTTCGCGTTTGCCGTAAGTTCGCTTACTGATTCGCGGGTCATCATCGACCAACCCGGTGCCGAGAAGCTGATCGGTCAGGGCGACATGTTGATGCTCACGGTCTCGTCGAACGTGACCCAGCGGGTGCAAGGCAATTTCGTTTCCGAAGAAGAGATCCGCGCTGTGGTGTCGTTCTGGCGCAAGCAGAACGAAAGCGTGATCCAGTCACTCCCGGGTGTCGAAGAGGGTAACGAGCCGGGCACCCGTGAAGCCACGAGCGGCTTCGTCGACTTCACTTCCGACGGCGGCGTCGACCGCATAGAGTCCGCAACACCGAAGATGATCGGCGGCACCCAGGGCGCGTTCGTCTACGGCGGCGTCGAAGAACTCTCCGGGAAGTCGAGCGGTGGGAGCCTGCTCGGAGGCGACGACGACGGCGATGGCGACGACATGCTCGACGCCGCCATGGAACTCATCGTCCGCTCCCAACTCGGATCGACGTCGATGCTGCAACGCAAGCTCCGTGTCGGCTTCGCCCGCGCCGGCCGCATCATGGACCTCCTGGAGAACAAGGGCATTGTCGGCCCGTCGACGGGTTCCAAGGCTCGCGAAGTGTTGATGACGGTCGAAGAACTCGAAGCCCTCATCAAACGCCGCGACGGCAGCACGGGTTTCTGACCCGCCTCGCGACTTGCGTCTATGTCCACGTTTTGCACGACATAGATGTTCAAGTGTGGACTTAAACACCGAGGCGCCACGGTGTTACAGCGGCCTTACGGGCGCAGCTCGCTCTTCACGACCTTGCCGAGGGCGTTGCGCGGTAGGGCGTCGAGGAAGCGAACCGAACGGGGTTGTTTGAAGCGGGCCAGATGCCCGGCGGCGTGGGCCAGGATGCTGGCTTCGAGATTGGCGTCGCTCAGCTCGCCGCGGGCCGTCGCCACGACGTAGGCGACCACCGTTTCGCCCCATTGCGGATCCGGCACGCCGGCCACTGCGCATTCGGCCACGCCGGGATGCATCAGAAGGGCTTCCTCGACTTCGCGCGGGTACACGTTGTAGCCACCGGTGATGATCAGATCCTTGGAGCGGCCGACGATGCTGACGTAACCATCGGGGTCGAACTGCCCGATGTCGCCGGTGAGGAACCATCCTTCGGCGTCGAACGCGGCCTCGGTGGCGCCGGGGTTCTCCCAGTAAGTGTGCATAACATTCGGTCCGCGCAACAGAATTTCGCCGGGTTCGGTGACCGCTGCGGTTTCGTCGCCGGCCAGCCGAACTTCGACTCCTGGCAGCGCGATCCCGACCGATCCGGCCCGCCGTTCGCCGTCGTAGGGATTCGAGATGTTCATCACGGTCTCGGTCATGCCGTACCGCTCCACGATCGTCTGGTGTCCGTTCGTCGCCAGCGAGCGGAACACGTCGGGCGAGAGCGGGGCCGAGCCCGACACGCACAACCGTAGTGCGGCGAGTTCGCCGACCCGGGGCGACTCGGCGAAACGCACCCACATCGTCGGCACGCCGAAGACCAGTGATGCTTCCTCCGAGGCGACGAGATCGAGCACCGTGTCGAGGTCGAATCGCGCCACGATGACCACGCTCGCTCCGGCCAGCAGCGTTCCGTGAACGCCCACGCCGAGGCCGTGCATGTGGAACAGCGGAAGGGCCAGCACGAGTCGATCCTCGGCCGTCCACCGCCACGCAATCCGCAGCGCTTCCGCGCTGGCCAGGATGTTGCCGTGGGTGAGCACGACACCTTTCGGCTTGCCGGTAGTGCCCGACGTGAACATGAGCATGGCCGGGTCGTCGACGTCGCACTGGTCGAGTTGCGCATCGTCGAGTGGCATGGCTGATTCGGCTTGAGCCACGAGTGCTTCCGGCGTCGTCGACGCGACATGGGGTAGCCGGCTGGCGTCGTCGAGAATGGCGAACACCGGCCGGGACTGCTCGGCCACCGGGGTCACTTCCGACGCTGTGTACGCCGTATTGACGGGGACGACGATGGCGCCGAGTCGGAGCGCGGCGACGTGGCTCAGCACGAGTTCCACGGAGGGCGGGGCGCTCATGATGACCCGGTCACCGGCTGATACTCCCCAGGCGGTGAGGCACGCAGCCAGGCGGGCCGTTCGTTCCAGCACATCGCTGTTGGTCAGCCACGACGCTCCGGGTGAAAGCAGGGCGGTCGCGTCGGGATGGGTCCGCCAGTGCGCCGCCCAGGCCCTGGGCAGGGTCCGGGCCGCCACGAGATCGCTCGGTTCACCGGTAAAGCCGTGACGGCTCCAGGCCTCGTGATCACTTAGGGGTCCCGGTCGCGGCGTCATACTCCGATCGTAGTGAGCGCAGCTGATGTGCCCGGCTCAGGGGGTGTATCGGCCGATGCGATTCGCTGACTGTTGGTTGAAGAGAATGTCGCCCGCGGCCACGATCAGGTCGGCCGTTCCCGAGATGTTCGCGTTGGCGGCCGACCCGGTCAGCAGTGGCAGCAGGCCCGGCTCGACCACGACACCCAACGTTCCCTTGTCGGCTCCGCTCATCCGGATGCGGAAGATGCGCGGTGCGGTCGTGTCGACGAAGACGATGTCACCCGACGGTTCGTAGGCGACGCCGCCGACGTTTCGCAGTTCCGCGCTGTTGGCGAAGATGATCCCTTCACGTTTCGTTCCGCCGCCCGCGACCACCTCGACGCGGCCGTTCAACAGGTCGACGTGCAGCACGGTGTGATCGTTGGAGTCCTCGGCGATGGCCAGCTTGCCCGTAGGGCCTCCGAACACGTCAATGTCGATCGGGTTGTCGAGACGGTACTTCACCGCGCCGTCGTAGCCCTGAGGGTCAGACGGGTTTCCGAACACCGTACGTACTTCATTGTTGAGGACGTCGAGCACTCGAACCCGCTTGTTTCCGGCGTCAAGTATGTAGACATTTCCGACATTGTCGGTGGCGAGAGCACGAATATCCTTGAACTCCGCCGTCAACGGTGCCCCGGGATCTGCAGCAAATCCGTTGCTGCCGGTACCGGCGACGGTCGTAATTATTCCGGTCGCGGCGTCAACTTTTCGGATTCGGTGGTTGCCGTTGTCGGCGATGTAGATGTCGCCGTTCGGGGTACGTACTGAGGCGCTGGGTGAGTCGAGTTCGGCGTCCCTGGCCGGTCCGCCGTCGCCGGAGAACGCCTTGTTGCCGGTGCCGGCGACGAGTACCGCGGCGCCCGGGGTCACCATCTTCACCTGATGGGCCACGGGTGACGTCAGGTAGTAGTCGTTATTTCCCGGGCCGTTGGCGATGGTCTGGACATACAGGAGTCCATGGTTTGCGACCGGCCAAAGGCCGCCAATGAACGTCGAGTCCGTGGAGATCGTTCCGGCGGGCGCGGGTTGGGGTGTCGGGAATCCTGCGGTTGGCGCTGGGCGCAGACCGATCCGAAGCGTTGACCAGTCGTTCGCGTCGAAGTATTCGACGATAAAGGTGTGGGGACCGGCCGTGAACGTTCGTTGGATGGCAAACGACCGAAGGTTGCTGGAAGTCCATGAATCGATGACCGGATCACCGTCTATCCAGACACGAATACCGTCGTCGGCGACCACTTCAATATCGGTCAATCCTGCTGCGAGGATGACGGTCGACTTGTAGCGGGCAGAGAAGTTGTCGGCGGAAACACCGGCGGCGGGTTGGCCGAGGTACCAGCGGTTGTTGACCATCGAGGTGCATGCCGTGCTCACGAGGCCGGCCGGGCTCAGGCTCGTGTTGTTGAAGTAGGTCGTCTCCCACTGGCCGTCGGAGCAACTCGCCGGGGCAACGGTGGTTGTCGTGGTGGTTGTGGTTGTTGTTGTTGTGATAGCCGTTGTTGTCGGGGTGGCGGTTGTGGTTGGCGCCACGGTCGTGGTGGTCGTACCGGTCGTCGTGGTCGGCGCTACGGTCGTGGTGGTCGCTGCGGCAGTGGTGGTCGTTCCCGCGGGGAGAGTGGTGGTTGGAGCTGTTGTGGTTGGCGGCTGAGTTGTAGCAGGGGCCGCTGTTGTCGGTGCGACGGAACTACTCGTAGCAACCGTGGTCGGCGCGATCGGAATGGTGGGAGTGGGCGGGCTCGATGGTGCCTGAGTGTTGGCGCTCGCCGCCGGTGCACTGGTCGATGGCACGGTCGCCTCGGTTGTTGACGTTGACGTTGACGTTGACGTTGACGTTGACGTTGACGTTGAGGTGCTCGCTCGGGTGGTCGACGATGGCTTCGTCGTCGTCGTTGTCGTAGGTGCCTTCGGTTTCGCGGTGGTCGTGCTCGCTTTCGTCGCGGTGCCGGTCGACTCGAGTGGGGTGGGTTTGGGGGCGACGGGAGTGTTGCCCGAGGCACTGCTTCCGTCGATGGTCAGCGCCGCGTTAGGCGTCGCCGGAGCCTGGGGTGCGAGGGGCTCGCTCGATGAGGTGCCGGCGTCCGGTGAGGACGCATCGAAGGTGGGGGCCGCAAGCGCGTCGGAGGCCGCACCCGAAGGAGCTGGCGTCGGCGCGGATATGTTCGCAGAAGCGGGAGGAACTACCTCCACCGCCGGGCCATCCGGTGCCACGATCGCCGGTGCACCGGCGTCGGTCAGCGGTTGGCCGTTGCCGGCACGGTCGGTCGCGTCACCCACGGATTCGACGGACAGGATCGTGGTGGTGGTGACTGCGGCCGGAACGGTCAGCGCCAGCCGGTTCGGCACTGCCGAGTTGGTGGCCACCGGAGTAATCGCGGAGACCGCGCCGACCGCTACGGCGGTGGCCCCACTCAACGTCGCCGCCATCACATTGCTGATCTTCGCAGCGACGGCGCTTCCGCTTACGCCCAGGGTGGTGGAGCTTTCGATCACGGTCCTGGTGATGGTCGACAGCGGACCGTTGCCGGCTTGGAAATGGGTGATGAAGGACGAGAACGCTCCGGTCGCCACCCGCGATTTCTTCTCGCCGACCCGCAGCAGCGCCCGCACGACGAGAGGGTCGAAATGCGATCCCGAACAGCGAACCAGTTCGGCGCGGGCATCGTCCATCGTCATCGGCTTCTTGTACGAACGCGTTGCCGTCATCACTTCGAACGCATCGGCGACCGCGACGATCCGAGAGCCGATCGACATCTGGTCACCGGTGAGGCCCAGGGGATAGCCGGTTCCATCCATGCGTTCGTGGTGTTCCCACGCGCAGTGGACCCATTCGCCGAGCCACTCCTCGACGCCGGCCAACCGACTTCGCCCGGCGGCCGGATGCCCGCGAAGCGTCGCCCATTCCTCCTCGTTCGGCTTGCCCGCCTTGTTCAGAATCGCCGCCGGTACGGCGAGCTTGCCGACATCGTGGAGCATGGCGCCCCACCGCAGACGCTCGCGGTCCTCCTCGGCCAGGTTCATTTCCTCCGCGATGACGTCAGCAAGGGCCCGGACCCGCTCGGAGTGGCCGCGGGTGCGTCGGTCGTGACGGTTGAGTTCGGCCACCAGCACGAGCACCTGCTCGGCCGCGGTCTGGGGATCCGACGACAGACCGGTCCGTTTGAACGATTCGACGACCCGCTCGCGGTTGGTGGTGTTGCCCATCCGCAGGGCGAGCTTCACCCGGTTCGGCGCCGCTTCAGGGAATGCCAGGTTGGCCCTCGCCAGGGCCGACAGCGGTATGTAGCGCTCAAGCGCGCGGGACGTGTACTTCGCCAGGAAGCTGGCGACCACGAACGTCCCGAGGAACCAGGCGCCCTTCAGCGGTAGCGACCACGACCGTGCGTAGAGAAGCTTGCCCAGGAGGCTGGTGAACAGCGCAGCGACAATGACCGGAGTGACCCACAGCAGGGCGCGAATGGCGCGAGACAGCCAGGGGCGAGGCTTCCACACCTTTCGGTTGGCATAGTTCTGCGGCGCGGGCGCTGACACGTGACACGTTCTCCGTCCCCTTTATCGGCATACGCCCAAGCGAAGCGAAGCTACGGAGCGTGGCTTTTGGGGAATGCCCTCGAAATGAGACCGGTGGACTACCCGTAGCCATCTGCCGAAATAGCAGGTTGAGCGTTGACGTAGGAACGCGGCTCAGCGTTGAACCGCTGCTCAGAGTGGTTCTGCATCCGGGGCCAGCTTGTCTTGCACTTGTCCTATCGACCGATAGGCTGGAGCAACCGTTTTCCCCGCTTCAGTTCCGATGGCCGCCGGCGAACCGCCCGTGTTCGCGTCTCCTATCGGAGCATCACACTCTTAAAGGAGCCTCCCGTGGCCAACAAGATCAAAGTCGTAACCCCCGTCGTTGAGATGGACGGCGACGAGATGACCCGCATCATCTGGCAGTTCATCAAAGACAAGCTGATCCTTCCGTACCTCGACATTGATCTGAAGTACTACGACCTCGGCATCGAGTCACGCGACGCCACCGACGACCAGATCACGATCGACTCGGCCAACGCCACGAAGCAGTACGGCGTCGCCGTGAAGTGCGCCACGATCACCCCCGACGAAGCTCGCGTTGAGGAGTTCGGCCTGAAGAAGATGTGGAAGTCGCCGAACGGCACGATCCGCAACATCCTCGGCGGCGTGATCTTCCGTGAGCCGATCGTCATCTCGAACATTCCGCGTCTCGTTCCGGGCTGGACCAAGCCGATCGTGATCGGCCGTCACGCGCACGGCGACCAATACAAGGCGACCGACTGGAAGGTCCCGGGTGCCGGTACCGTCACCATGACCTACGTGCCGAAAGACGGCAGCGCTCCCGTCGAGATGAAGATCGCCGACTACGGCGACGACGGCGGCGTGGTGATGGGCATGTACAACTACAACGACTCGATCCGAGACTTCGCCCGTGCTTCGCTGCGCTACGGCCTCGACCGCAACATGCCGGTCTATCTCTCCACGAAGAACACGATCCTCAAGGCCTACGACGGCCAGTTCAAGGACCTCTTCGAGGAGATCTACCAGACCGAGTTCAAAGCCGAGATGGACAAGGCCGGCCTCACCTACGAGCACCGCCTCATCGACGACATGGTCGCCTGTGCCATGAAGTGGGAAGGCGGCTACGTCTGGGCCTGCAAGAACTACGACGGCGACGTGCAGTCCGACACCGTGGCCCAGGGCTACGGCTCGCTCGGTCTGATGACAAGCGTGCTTATGACTCCTGATGGCAAGACCGTCGAGGCCGAAGCCGCGCACGGCACCGTCACGCGCCACTACCGCGAACACCAGAAGGGCAACAAGACCTCCACGAACCCGATCGCCTCGATCTACGCGTGGACCCAGGGTCTGGCCTACCGCGGCAAGATGGACAACACCCCCGAGGTCACCGCCTTCGCCCACGCGCTCGAGCAGGTATGTGTTGCGACGGTCGAGTCCGGCAAGATGACCAAGGACCTCTCGCTGCTGATCAGTAAAGACGCCCCCTGGCTCACCACCGAAGACTTCCTCGACGCCCTCGACGAAAACCTCCAGGCCAAACTCGGCTAACAGAGGTTCTGTTCCGTCCCGCTAAAGACGGGCGGCTCGTGCGTGAAAACGCACGAGCCGCCCGTTTGCTTTTAGCACCCCGCTCCTGGTGCTCCGCGAGGTTTGGATGTTTGTTGCCGCTGGGCGGGCAGATTCATCCAAACGTGTGGTGGTGTGTGCTGCGGGTTCGCGAGGTTTGGATGTTTGTTGCCGCTGGGCGGGAAGATTCATCCAAACGTTGGGTTGGGATCGGCGGGTGCTCGTTTGTGCTCGCCGAGCGAGCAGTTGTGTCCGTACGTTGAAGCGGGCTGCCGAAGGTCCGCGAGGTTTGGATGTTTGTTACCGCTACGCGGGCAGATTCATCCAAACGTGTGGTGGTGTGTGCTGCGGGTTCGCGAGGTTTGGATGTTTGTTACCGCTACGCGGGCAGATTCATCCAAACGTGTGCGGGTGGGAGCTGCTTGTTCGCGAGGTTTGGATGTTTGTAACCGCTGGGCGGGCAGATTCATCCAAACGTTGGGAACGGTGGGGGTTACCGGCGGCGGCCGCGGTTTATCGCTCGGGTGCGTTCCACCTGGCGTTGGGCCAGATCGGTCTGCTCGGTGATGAGCTTCTTCCAGCCCGCGACGCGGGCGGCGTCGAGCGTGCCCGCTACCACTGCGGCGTTGACCGCACATCCGGGTTCGAGGTTGTGCTGGCAGTCGGCGAACCGACAATTGAGCGCCACGGTTTCGAGGTCGCTGAAGGCCTCGGCGGTGCCCGCTTCGGCGTCCCACAACTGCAGTTCCCGAAGGCCCGGGGTGTCGATGAAGAGGGTGCCGTCGTTCATCACCAGAAGTTGGCGGTGTTTCGTGGTGTGACGGCCCCGGCCGTCGTTGCGGACGTCGCCGGTGGCCATGATCTCGGTGCCGGCGAGCCGATTCACGAGCGTCGACTTTCCGACGCCGGAGGATCCCACGATCGCGAGCGTCTTCCCGTGACCCATATGTGCGCGTATCAATTCCAGGCCGAAGTCGGTGACCGACGATACGGGGACCACTTCGCTTCCGACTCCGATGGCCCGAACCTCGGCGGCCAGGGCATCCCGTACTTCCGGCGTCACCGCGTCGGCTTTCGTAAGCGCGACTACGATCTGCGCGCCGCTTTCGAAGGCCATTGCGAGGAAGCGTTCCAGGCGTCGGACGTTGAAGTCGGAGCCGTAGGCCATTGCGATGATCAAGACGTCAACGTTGGCCGCGAGGGGTTGGGCCTCGGTCGTGTCACCTGCGACTTTTCGGGCCACGAGGGTCCGGCGCGGTACCAGGCCCTGGATCGAACCGACCTGTAGGGTGCTGCCCGGCTTGATGACCACCCAGTCGCCGACCGTCGGCATGTCGAGCGCCTGCGACACGTGTTTGAATCGGCCGGTAAGCGAACAGATGGCCACGGCGTCTTCGGTGACGACCTCGATGTGGCCTCGAGCGTTGGAAACGACACGGCCGACGATCGAACCGGCGGGCACCTGAAGCTGACCCATCGTGCCGAGCCCAAGGTCGGCGAGAGACGGGCGTGCTGCGCTACTCAAAGGCCACTCAACGAGCGACGGGGCGGAGGTGCGTGGGCTTACTCGCCGAACGGGACGCCGCTCGTGAACCCCTGCGGCCAGCACCGGTCTTGCGGTTACGGGCGTCGTCCCAGCTGACCGGCTTCGGGAACATGGAACGGAGCAGAATCGGTGCTTCGAACGGCCGCCAGTCGTCGATCGGTTGCATCAGGCGGTCGGAGATGGCGTAGTGAACAGCGGGGTTGAAACCGAGGCCGGAATGGCTGCCGCGCACCTCGATGTTTTCGTGGTTCTCGTCGACCATGTCGATGCACGTGTGCCAACGCACCACACCGTCGGTGCGGGAGTAGATGGCGGTCGACGGAACGGTGAGCGGTGGCTTGTCGGCTTCGTTCATCGCGAGGCGGAGTACTTCATCGCTCCACGTCGGAGACAGGCGGTCGACGAGCCCGGAGATCGACGAACGATCGGCCAGCGTCAGTCGAAATGGGCTGCCCAACGTGATGACCTGGCGGACGGCTTCGGGATTGTTGCGCGCCAGTTCGCGTGCATAGATACCGCCCAGACTCCAGCCGACGATGCTGACCGGTTTGTTGTGGCGCTGGTACAGCTTCTCCAAGCGATCGTGGATGCCGTCGAAGATCCGGTCAGTCGGGCCGATGTTCAGCCCAAGATTCCAGCCGTGCGCCCAGTACCCCTGGGAGCGGATCGTCCAACGTAGAGGAACAGTCGACAGGTCACCCGCCGTGAACCCCGGCAACACCAGGACCGGGTGGTTGTCGCCACGCCCCAGCAGACGAAGAATCGGTGACGACGCTGCGAACGCCCCGGCCTCGAAGATCGCCCGGCTTTCCGCCAACCGCAACAGCAGATGCGGCGCGCCCGTAAATCGGTGTTCCTTCGGCGCCTCAGCGCTTGGCGCAGTGTCGTGTTCTTGCACGTTCCCACGGTACCGCCGAAACCAGGGGAGTGGTAGTCGACGACGCATGAAAAGGACCTTTGAACCTACGCGGTGCTCCGAGTGTCCCGGTCTCCAACGTTGACGCCGAAGGTACCCAACCCGGTGGTTCTTCGACGCTGCAGTGCGGTTTTTGGTCGGGTTGGGGACCAGGGCTGCCGGGTTGGAGGCCAGGGCTGCCGGGTTGGGGACCGGAGCGCCAGGGCTGCCGGGTTGGGGACCGGAGCGCCAGGACTGCCGGGTTGGGCTACGGAGCCCCGGAGTCGGGGGACTCGGCCTACGGGCGCTCGAGTACGAGACCGACCCAGTTGCCATCCGTGGAGACGGCTGACAGTCGAAGGCCGTAGCGCTGGTAGGCGTCGACGACGGCGGCTCGTTGTTCCTCGATGAGGCCGGCGAGAATCAGGTGGCCACCGGCTCGGACCCGTCCGCTGACGGGTTCGGCCAGCAAGATCAGCACCGGCGCCAAGATGTTGGCAACGACGACGTCAAACGTTCCGGCGACGTCGGCAACCGGGCTGGTCGACGCGGTCAGCACCTCCCGACTGACCCCGTTGCGATCAGCGTTGGCCAATGTGTTGTCGACCGCGGCCGCCTCGATGTCGACGGCGACCACGCTCGTCGCGCCCAATAGTGCTGCCGCGACGGCCAGGACGCCGCTTCCACATCCGACGTCGAGCACCGTGCGTCCCGCTTGCACCAGCGTCTCGAGGGCCGCCAGCGACAGGGCGGTCGTCGGATGGGCTCCGGTGCCAAAGGATCGGCCCGGGTCGATCACAAGCGGCTTCAAGCCCGAATCCGACCCCGGTCCCGACGCCTGGCCTGGGCCGAGATGGAGCGGGTCGAGATGGGGAGCCAGTGCGTCGTCGTCCCACCAACCGGGGAGGAGCAGGAACCCGCCAAGCTGCGTCGGCTCAAAGTGCTCACGCCACGCGTCGAGCCAGTCGTCGCCCAGGAGAACCTCGAAGCGGGGATTCCAGGCCGGATCGAGCTCGGCCTCGGCGTCGGCGGCGGCCTCGTCGGAAGGAAACCCCGCCCGTAACGCGATCGTTCCTTCCGCCAGCGTCACCCGAGACCTGGGCCACGTGAGCTCCCCGACCGTGAGCTCCTCGATCCCGATGGTTCCGAGGTCGTACAGCTCGCTGCTCACCCACTCGAGATCGTCGGGCGAGATCGCAAGCTCAACGACGGGAAAGCGGGCCGAGTCGGCCCCCGGGAGCTTGCGGACAACCCGAAAGGTTTCATAGGTCACGAGCGTGTCGTCGGTGATGGACCACGCGGGATCGTTGATATGTGTACGTATTTCTTCGGTGAACTGTGACCAGAACCGTTCGTGTCCTTCCCGCCAGTGCTCGACCGACATGAACGACTCACCTTCGGACTTCGCCTGTTCCCAGGTCACTTCGCTGATGGGCAGAACCGAAACCGTCAACGACTCCACCAACGCGATCGGCGCCCCGTTGGTACTGCGCATCACGAACACCGTACCGGGCGATGGCGCGTCCTCGGGGTACATCTCGTTCAGCACGACGAGCGACATCGTGCCGGTCTTGCGCCCGGTCAGGGCGAGGCCGTTGAGTCGTTCCCGAAGCGGTCCGGGAGTTGCGAACTCCCAGTTGGGATAGGCGGAAAGCGCCTCGGAGGAAAGTAGTGGTTCGGTGGCCAAGATGTCAGCCTACCCACGTTCGACAAGCGCTAGGCCGGTACCGGGCGACCGACGTAGGCGACAAGTTCTTCGAGGGGTGATCCCGGGCGGCCGAGAGCAACCGGTTCGTCGAACATGCCCGGACCGCGACGCGGTGGCACGTACTCCTCGGCGAACGAGCGCACCCGCTCGATGATCTTCGGGTCGATGTCAAAGCCTCGGCCGAGGGACTGCGCGAGGTCCCAGGCGTGTACGACATCGTCGCCGATGAACATCTCGGCGAGGTAGGAACCGGTACAGGAACCCCACGGCATGTTGATCGATCGTTCGAGAAGGCCGGCGTCGTCTCGGAACAACGTCGCCATCTCATCGACGGCGTCGCGATGCGCCTTCACCGGATCATCGCCCAGGTGGTTGCCGTAGAACTCGGGACCGATCTCACGTCCGGTCAAACCATAAGTGACCATATGAATACCGCCAACTATGTGGTTGACGAGGGCCCGGACATCCCACGCTTCGCACGGGGTGGGCTTGGTCCACTCGTCGGGCTGGATCTGAGCGATCTGGTCGTGAAGCTGATCGCTCAGCACGAGAAGATCGACCAGTGGCTGCACCGAACCCGGGGCGAGCGGCGGTAGACGGCGAGCGTGGGCCTCGGCGGCGGTGAAGTAGACCATCCCTGCTCCCCAGTTGTGGGCCACCGTGCCGGGTGGAACCGCATGGTGGTCAGCGGCGTTGGCGCCGCACAGGAATGCCAGCTCGGTCGACGTGAGGACACCCCATTCGGCGAACGCCTCCGCTGGAGTCGGGTCGGGGCACGCGTCGGCGGTCGAGCCGGGGCTTACCGTCTCGAGCGCGTCGAGGTACGCGGCGAACGGCATCCAGCCGGGGACGGTCACCTCGCCGTTCGTGCCGCGGAAGATGAGGGTTGGGAACGCGTAACGGTCGTGTCCCTCGGAGTGCTTCAAATTACCTATGCCCACATAGTTTCCTTCGAGGAAGCGGACATGGTCATTCGGTCGCCGGGTCTCCTCCCAGTCGGCCTGATACGCAGCGGCGACGGAAGGATCCGACAGGTCGGCCACGAAGCGCTCGACGTCGAGGCCGGGGACACCCTCCACGGCGGCGACGAACTCATCCGCGGTGTAGGGCGTGATGCCGAAGACAAACGTCGATTCGCGCAGCCGACGCAATACCCGGGCGGCGACTTCCGGCCCCTGGCGAAGTGCCGCGTGGACAGCGCGTCCGGCGGGGTCGGTGGAGCGTGCCATCCGACGCATGGGAACCGGGTAGGGCTGTCCGGTGTAGCGGTTGGTCTGTCGCCAGTAGGCCTGCATGGGCTTGGCCGCCAGAGCCGGATCCCAGTCGGGACGACCGTTCGTGGCGTCGCCGATGAGGCCACCCATCACCGTTCGCCATGCCATTCGGTGCCCGTGCCTCCACCGCAGGAGTCGAAGTTTGGGCTCCGTGCCCCACGCCCAGGAGCAGATCGGGTCGGTGTACTCCGTGACGGAAACGGAAGCTTCGTTGGGCAGCGCGGACATGGCCGTGACCCTACCGGGTTGGCTTCACGTTCGCACGAGCGGGGCCCGATCCGCTTACGTTCGCTTCGGTGGGCGGGGGATGAAGGAGCTGGTTCGGGCGATGTATTCCGCGTAGCCGGGTCGGCGGCGACCGATCGTCTTCTCCAGCATGGGCACACCGGAGACTCGAACAAGCAAGATCGTCATGGCGACACCGCCGATGATGCTCGCCAACGCCACCCCGCCGCCATCCATCGCCATCAGCGTCAGACCGATCCAGACACACGAGTCACCGAAGTAGTTGGGATGGCGGGTCCAGGCCCACAGGCCTCGGTCCATGACCTTCCCGGCGTTGTCGGGATTTGCTTTGAAGCGGGCCAACTGCGAATCGCCAATCGCCTCGAACGCCAGACCGACGGCCCAGAGCGCAACTCCGACGAAGGCCACCGGGCCGAGGGCCCGCTTCGGCATCTGGCCCAGCTGTAGGGGCATCGACACGACGAACATCAACAGTCCCTGGAGGCCGAACACCGAGTACAGCGACACGATCGGGAATCGGTCGCCGAACTTCTTCCGCATCGCTCGGTACCGGAAGTCTTCGCCTTTGCCGTGGTTACGCCAGTAGAGGTAGCCGGCGAGTCGAAGCCCCCACAGGGTCGCGCATCCGACGAGGAGATTCTGGCGGGCGGAGTTGCCGTTGGCGACGGCACGGGCGACCCACGCGACGACCACGAATCCGAATCCCCAGATGATGTCGACGATGCTCGCGTCTTTGAGTCTGACGCTGACCAGCCACATCGAAAACATAAGCACACATACTGCTGCGGCCGACGCCCCGAGAACGCTCCACTGCATGTGCTGGGCCTACTTTCTGGTTGTGATCGGAAGTGCCAATTTCTCGGCTACCCACGAGTCCATTTCCTCGAAACGGTCGAAGAGCCAAACATACGCGGCTTTCGCGTCTACCGGTATTTCAGCTCGCGGGATGCGCCACATGTGGACGTGAACGGTTCGCCGAAACGGCAGGTTGGCGAAGATTTTCGCGAGGTTAACGAACGGTTCGAAACCGGAATGCACGATGAGTACGACGTCGGCTTTGGGGTCTCGCTCCAGCATGGCGAGTGCACCACCCGTGCGGGGCGGAAGGACATGACGCAGGGCCTTCGCCCGGTCGACCAACTCCGGAGCCTGGGTCTCCAGGCGGCCGACGGCTCGATCGAGTCGCTTCGATGTGTAGAACGTGCCTTCCGGGTACATGGCGGCGGCCGACCCCGGAATGATGTTTCCGGCCAGATCGGAGATGGCCGCAGTTTCCTCGGCGCTGTTGCGTCCGGTGCGATCCACAAAATGGACGGGCAACCAGTGACCGGCCGTGTCGAAGACCGGCGCCCACGACAGGGACTTCTTGATGACGAAGCGGATGTCGTACTGCATCCGATGGGCCAGGATCTGCACGGGGATCACCGAGTCGAGAATGCTCGTGTGGTGCCCGAAGCAGATGAGGCCGGGCCGTCCGTCGAAGACCTCCAGGCCCGTGACCTCCATGCGAAGACCGAAGATCTTGCATGTAGCCACGTAAATGCCGTTGACGTAGAACCCGACAAGGCGCTGAAGCTTTTCCTGCGCATCCTCGCTGTGGACCCGGCCACCATGCGACGCCCAGATGTAGATGGCCTTCGCCAGCGAGAGGAGCTCAAACCAGGTCATGTACAACAGGAAGAACACGACTCGCACGGACCGAAGGCGCTTGATCCCGATGACGAGGTCGGTGGCCAGAGCAGCTACCACCCAGAACGGCAGGCCGATGGTGAGAATCAGAGCCGCAAGGAGCACGGCGGGATAGGTGATGAGGCGGCGAAGGTAGGTAGGTGGCACTGGGGGTGCATTCTGCTACGAACCAGAGCACCTTTGCGACAATGCGAGAACCACAATGCAAGAACCGCAATGCAAGAAACCGCAATGCAAGAACCGCAACGCAAGAGCCACGCCGACTCACCAGGGCGCAGTGCTCGCGGCCAAGGGCGCGGAACGCGTCGCAACGGTGACTCGCCTCGGGGGAAGGCGGGTCACCGTTGCGGTTTACCTGTGGTGCGGACTACGCCGACGGACTTGTATCTGCCGGCGGTCCCTCCGGGTTAGATCACGCTGTCGGCGGGGTGAGGACGGTGTCGATGATGTGTACAACCCCATTACCCACGGTTACGTCGCCGCAAACCACCTTTGAGGTTCCGTTCACGGTCACGTCTTCGCCGGATCCGGCGATGGTCACCTCGCCGCCCTGAACCGTGGTCTCCTTGGCGTCGGTAAGCAGGTCGGCCGCCTTCAAGGCCTTACCCGAGATGACATGGAAGGTGAGGATCTTCGTGAGGTCGCCCTTCGGATCGGCCATCAGCGTCTCCATCGTTGCTGCGTCGATCTTCGCAAACGCGTCATTGGTCGGGGCGAAGATGGTGAAGGGACCCGGGCCGTTCAACGTGTCACCGAGACCGGCGGCGGTCACGGCAGCGACCAACGTTGACAGGGCCGGGTTGTTCGACGCCGCGGTGGCAGCCGGATCCTTGGCCATTCCGGCGAATGAGCCGGCGCCGTCGGCGGGAACGCCTGCGCACCCAGCTCCGAAAGCGCCCATCATGTCGACAGCAGGCGCTGCTGCCATGGTCGTATCAGATGCCGCCGGAGCGGTATCCGTTGAGCCGGTGGCGGTGGTGTCTGCCGCGGCCATGGTCGTGTCGGTCGCGGCCATAGTGGTGTCGGTTACGGCGGAGGTCGTGTCGACAGCGGCGACGGTGTCACCGGCGACGGTGGTGTCTGAGCTGTCGCTGCTGCACGCAGCGAAGACCAGGGAAGCGGACATGGCAAGAGCAAGAATGGTGGGGGTTCGACGAATTCGCATGAAAGGTATCTCCAGTAGTTGGGGGAAAGCTCGGCATCGGTCATGACCTGATTGGTCTTGTGATCGACGCCTGTACTCGGGAGTAGTTCGGTGCCGTTGGACGGCTGGATGTGGAACTTTGGGATTTCTCCCGAGCGACGAAGGTCCTGTACCCGTGGGTGGCCCACACCAAACGCGTCTAGCGGTCGCCCGCGTCGCCGCCGGGTTGCCGAATCGTCGTTTCGAAGGGATTTGTCAGCCGAGGCGAGGCCTCGTTCGTGTGGGTCAGCCGTACAGGTCAGCCGTACAGGTCAGCCGTACAGGTCAGCCGTACGACGGTCGGGCGAGGAGTTCGTTGTCGTCGTTCCGACGGGCCGCCTGTGCGGTCGGGCCGAGGTCCACGCCGTACCACCCGTACTGTCGGTAGTACGGGTGTGCCTCCGCCGGTGCAGCGGGACTGGTTCGCCACGTCGGTATGGGTTCGCTGGCCGGTACTTCTTCGAAATGCCACCAATGGCTGTCGATCTCAAGATCGGCGGATCGTCGGTCGTTGTTCCTGTACACCGGCGAACAGAGGAGGTGCGTGCAAGCGGTCTGCGGCACCGTGGGGTCGGTCGAAACCCGAAGGTTCACGGTGTACGTACCGGCGGTGAGATGGTTCGCGACCGGAACCGCCAGAAGCCGCGCCTGATGGTCGCTCAACTGCTGCGACCATTGCGCCTTCGATCCGACCTGCACCCGCTGAACGAGCTGCTCGATCTCACGGACACGGGTCGCGCTGAACGTGGACGTCGCGCCGGTTCCTGAGATCAGATAGGGCATGCCCTGGCTGTAATCGGTCTCGATGGAACGCCCATCGTCGGCTCCGCGGGCGTAACTGACCGAGAACTCGAATCCCTCGGCGGACCATCCGTAGGACTGCGTGTCTCGGCGTAATGTCACCATCTTCCCCGACGGCAACTTGACCAGCGACGACGTTGGCGTTGGATCGAATTCACTCACGCTCGGGTCATCACGTTGGCCGTCCGCGATCTCGGTCATCGACGCGACAACGTTCAGGTTCGGATCGAGTCGGGAGCGAAATGCAACGGCCGACCTCGTGCCGATCGCTCGACCGGGGTCCGATGTCGTGTCCACCGGTCGAAATCGGTCATCGGGCGATCGCCACCCCTGTAGTGGATCTTCGGATTTCGGCTGGAGCGCGTGAGCGAAGGCTTCGACGTCGGCATCGGTAAGCCCTCTCGCCTCAACGCCCACATACACACCGCGCTCGGTCCACGACAGGTCGAGGATCTGATTCGGGTCGGGAGCGCTTCCGATCACCCTTGGTTTCCAGTTCCGCACGAACGCCCGGGAGGTACTCTGCGGTTGATTCATCCAGGCCGACAACGGCGTCGAAGGCTGGCCGAGGGTCGGGTCCGAAAACGTCGGTAGAAAACTCTGTGTACTTACTGATATTCGGCCGGTGGAATTTGGTCCCGTGAACGTTTGCCGGACCGACGCTCGAAACCGAGCGGGTATGGCCGGCAGCGTCACTCC
The DNA here is from genome assembly GCA_963763135.1 of uncultured Acidimicrobiales bacterium. Lineage (GTDB taxonomy): Bacteria > Actinomycetota > Acidimicrobiia > Acidimicrobiales > JANYDT01 > JANMZO01. The sequence continues at coordinate 148,755 of CAVXNJ010000002.1, forward strand.
GCCGACCACGTCCCACATCTCGGGGAGCTTGTCGATCACCAGATACGACGGTTTGCCGGTCGCCGTGTCGGGACTCTTCCGGGAACGGGTGGTCGCGATCCCGAGGACGGTGAGTCCGACAACGGTGAGTCCGACAACGGTCAAGAACGCAACCCCGACAGCCAGCAGCGAACGGCGTCGACGTTCTGATCGTGGCTTTGATCGTGCCGCCGATCCTGCTTCGGATCGTCGGGGTGATCGGGAGGACCGTGACGGTTTAGAGCTCCCGCGGGTTGCGAGCCGGGTCCGCACAAACGCGAGTCCGTTCTGCGGTGGCACATCGTGGGCGGCCGCTTCGATCTCTTCAAACGTCGGCATGCAGATTGCGGTCCGCTCGGACGATCCCTCGGGGTGAGGGGCCGAAGGTGTTGCGGCTCCGATCGTTGTTCGTGTGATTGCCTGAGTCCGGTCTCGTTGCACTCCCCGGTCCAACAGCAGGCCGGCCACCGCTGCTCGTTCCGACGCCGACGAACGGCGCAGGAACGGAGCCAGCATGGCCTCGAGCGGATCGAAGTGGGTGGTGTCGCGGAAAGACGCAGCGACGTTCGAGACAATATGCGCGCGTAGTTCCTGGTCGGAGCGCGTGGGAGATAGTTGCGCCGCCACGTCAGACACGATCGGTCCGTAGCGAAGCCATGCCGGTCGCCAAGAACTGAATATCTCACCGTCCTCCACCCGTCGATGCTGCCATGTCCTGGATACAACTGCATCCGGTTCCCCGGCGGCCCGTTCATCCCTGACGCCGGCAATATGCTGAGGTCGTGGCCACGGTGCTTTTCGTTGTTCTCCTCCTGCTGGCCATCGCCGCGGCAAACGCACTGCTTTGGATTCCGATTGTCCTGTGGTTCCGAAAGAAGCGGACCGCCTCGCTCGGCCTGCTGGCGGCCGACCTCACCGAGTCCGGCGAACAGATCGTTCGAGGTCCCGAACGCGCCCTCTACCGAGGAGGCACCGGCGACTACTCCGCGGTAGGCGGCAATTGCTTTCTCCGGCTCACCGACCGACGGGTGATCTTCCTCAAACTCACGGGCGGCCGGGTCGACGTGGACCTTGCGCAGATTGTGTCCGTGAGCGAGGAGCGGGTCTTCCTCGGAAAGGTCCGCGCCGGACGCAACCACGTGGTGATCACAACGATCCCCGGGTGGCAGGTCGGGTTCATCGTCGCCGACCCTGCCGCGTGGGTGGACGCTCTGCGGCCGAAAAACCGCTGATCAACCGATCGCTTCCGGTCGGTTCCGGTCGGTTCCCCTGGCGTAACACCGCCACACCACCAACTGACGTGGTCCAGCCGTCAGGGGTGGGCGACGCTTCGGCCAGAATCGTCGAAGGTCGGTCGAAGGCATCGCCCTGGTCGACACTCACCCGCCGGGCCAGGCCGGTAGCGGCCAGGTGGGCGGCCAGACAGCCGGTGCTGTTCGCGTTCGCAATGTCTTCGGGAACGCCGATGGCCGGGGCGAACATCCGAGCCGACGTCCGAGCCGTCGTCCGAGCCGTCGTCCGAGCCGTCGTCCTGGCCATGCCGACGTCTCCCGGAGTCACCGTAGCGACGGGTCCATAGACGAAACATCCGAGGAGCCCGCCCGCTCGGCTTGCTTCGGCCAGGCGAGGTTGATCGGGGTGGATCGCCCAAAATGTCTGGTCTGACCGAACCGGGACGAGAAGGCGGGGCGCTCCAGGCGACGCGACGACCGGCCCGCTCACCCCATCGAGGTCCGCCGGGGTGAGCCCGAGCGCAGCGAGGACTTCCGGAAATGCGTCGCACTCGACGGCGGGCGCCAGCGTGACCAGACCCTGGTCGAACGAGCACATCACTCCGTGCGTCGTCCGTGTCGATCGGACCGGGAACGTACGCCCTCCGGTGAGTTGTTGACGGATCACCTCAGTTCCCAGAGGGGCCTCGTGCAGGACCGCATGGACGGCGACGGTTCCGTGTCCGCATCCCACAAGCTCGCCGGTCGAGGTGAAGAACCGGACCACCGCCACGTCGTCGTCCGTGGAACGTGGCGCAACAAATCCGACGTGCGACACCCCGAGCTCCGCCGCGACTCCCATGCGCTCGGTATCGGTCTCGAACGCGTCGTTGAGTACGACACCGGTCGGACTCCCTCCCTGCCCGTCGCGCACGCAGGAATCAACGATGTGTATCTCCACTGCTCTCCGTTCAGTGCGTCGGGTGTCCGGCCGTTGGAAGATAGTCGGCGAAAACGGGGGCGTCGGGTTCGGAGGCGACTCGCGCCGCTCGAGCCGTGAACGAAATCGCGTGGTACCAACCACACAGCATCGTGAGATCGAGAAGCTGCGCTTCGTCGAAGTGCGTCGTCAGATCCGCCCACAACGCGGTACTGATGTCGGACGTGTCGTGCAGTTCGTCGACCGCCCGAATGAGTAGCGACTCGTCGGCGGGCCAGCAGGAGTCCACGCCCGAACCGTGGGTGAGCGAGATCATCTGGGTTTCGGTGAAGCCCACGCGCTGCGCGTAGAACTGAACGTGGACGCCCCATTCGTATTCGCAGCCGCACCTAACGCAGGTGCGATCGATAACGATCTCGCGTTGACGCATGTCGAGGGAGAGCGTCCGCCCGAGTTCGTAGCTTCCCCATCCGCTCATGGCCCTGGTCATGGCCATGTTGCGGGCGAACGTTCGGAACAGCCCGATCGGCGGGACGTCCTTCGGCATCATCGATCGGAGTTGGTCGCCGACGTCGGGTTGGTACGGCTCGGTTACCGGCGCGATACGTGGAAGCATGCAATTCTCCTTAGAGTCGGATGTTTCGGAAAACGAAACATCACGCCAAAGGTATCGTTTCTATTTTCGAAACACAAGGGGTTCGTGAATGTCTGAACGCGCTGTTCCCACACCGGGCCGACCGGTTCGCGGTTCGGCCACCGGTCGACCGATCATGGCCGCGCTCGACCTGCTCGGGCGACGGTGGGTGCTGCGGATTCTCTGGGAATTGCGCGACGGTCCCGTCGGAGCCAGAGCCCTGTTGACCCGATGTGATGGGCTGTCGTCGAGTGTGCTCTATGAGCGACTCCGCGACCTCAGTGAGGCGGGCATCATCGAACAGACCGAGGGCGAGGCATACGGCGTGAGTGCGTTGGGAGCGACGCTGGTGCAGGCGCTGGAGCCGCTCAACAAATGGTCAGCGTCCTGGGAACGTTCGCTTCGCAAGTAGCTCAGCCGAGCGAAATGGATCATTCCGAAAAACGGGGGCAAGATCGCGGGCGCAACCACGTCCGACGAACCCGACGAACCCGAGGAACCCATGCGACTCACTTCTCCCCGAATTGCTCCCATCGCCGATGCCGAATTCACGGAGGAGCAGAAGGCTGTCGTCGGTGCACTGATGCAGCACCGTCCGCTTCTGAATATCTACCGGACGCTGGCCCACGCTCCGGAAGCGCTTCGGAGGTTCATCGAGTGGGGTGGTTACGTGCTGTCGAAGCGAAACAGCCTGCCGCCCCGCGAGCGCGAGATCGTGATCCTTCGCATCGGCTTCCTTTGTAAGTCAGGTTACGAATTCACCCAGCACACCCGCATCGGGTTGGCGGAAGGTCTCACGCCTGAGGAAATCACGGCGATCAAGGCGGGGCCGACCGACCCGGGTTGGTCGCCGGCGGATCGAGCCCTGTTGAAGGCGGCCGACGAACTCAACGGTGACCACTTCGTGTCCGATGCGACCTGGGCCGACCTCGGCCGGCACTTCGACCAGAAGCAGTGCATGGACATGGTGTTCACCGCCGGTCAGTACACCCAGGTTTCGATGATCTTGAACTCCTTCGGAGTGCAACTCGATGAAGGCCAGACCCTCGACCCCGACCTGAAGGGGTACTGACCCAGGAGTGTGTGCGTTTCCTTAGACCGGGTCTAAGGAAACGCACACACTCGTCAGCCAGTGGCTAGCGTTCGCGCCATGGCAACCATGAACGACGACGAACGCGACGCATTTCTGCAGGAACGCCGGTTGGGGACGCTGGCCATCGGACGGGTGGGGAAGGCGCCGCTGATGGCGCCGATCTGGTACCGCTACACCCCCGGTGGAACGGTCGACATCTGCATGGGCTCGACGTCAGCCAAAGCGCGTCGGCTTCGTGCGGAGGGGAGGGCCTCCATGTCGGTCATGGACGAGAGCAACCCGTACAGGTACGTGACCGTGGAAGGCCCCGTCACCGTCGAAGAACTCGGCGACAACACCGAGACCGAGCTGCTGGCCATGGCCTCGCGGTACCTCGGGAGGAAAGCCGGTGCGGGGTACACCGACAACTTCATGAAGAACCTCGCCGCCACCGGGGCCAGCGAAGTCATCGTGCGGATCTCTCCGGAAAACTGGCGCACCGAAGTCCTCGGCTAGCGGGGCAGCGTCACGCTGCTCCGGAGCCGTTTTTGTGACGGCCGGTAAGGTTTTTGACTCCGGAGCAGCGGGTGCTGTGGGTCGGGCGGTCGTGGCAGCAGTGACAGCGCGTGCTCCGGAGTAGGGGTGTCCGTCGGTGGGTGTTCTGGCTCTCGATGCTCCGGAGTCGTTTTGTTCGTCTGGGAGCGACTTTGTGGCTCCGGAGTGGGGTGTCCGTCGGTGGGTGGTCTGGGTCTCGCTGCTCCGGAGTCGTTTGGTGCGTCTGGGAGCGACTTTGTGACTCCGGAGTGGGTGTGCGTTTCCGGGTGTCGTGGGTCTCGTTGCTCCGGAGTCGTTTGGTGCGTCTGGGAGCGACTTTGTGACTCCGGAGTGGGGGTGTGTTTCCGGGTGGCGTGAGACATGGTTGCTCCGGAGTCGTTTCGTTCGTCTGGGAGCGACTTTTCGACTCCGGAGTGGGGGTGTCTGTCGGTGGGTGTTCTGGGTCTCGCTGCTCCGGAGTCGTTTGGTGCGTGTGGGAGCGACTTTGTGACTCCGGAGCAGCAGCGTCCGCCCCGGTTTGTCGAACCCGTCTGCCCGGCTGGCAGACTGTGGGCATGCCTGAGTTTGCCTACCACGAGCTTCTTCCGCTGAAGAAGGACGACACGAAGTACCGCCTCATCACGACCGAGGGGGTTTCCACGTTCGAAGCTGACGGGAAGACGTTCCTCAAGGTGGAACCCTCGGCGATCCGGGCCCTCACGGCAGCGGCGATCCACGACATCTCCCATCTGCTCCGCTCCAGCCATCTTCAGCAGTTGGCCAATATCCTGGAAGACGACGAAGCCAGCGCCAACGACAAGTTCGTGGCCCTCGACCTGCTGAAGAACGCGGCGATCGCGTCGGCCGGGATTCTGCCGGGCTGCCAAGACACCGGCACGGCGATCGTGAAGGGCAAGAAGGGCCAGTACGTGATCACCGGCTCCGACGACAAAGAGGCCGTGGCCGGGGGAGTGTTCGACACGTTCGTCAACACCAACCTGCGTTACTCGCAGATGGCGCCGGTCAACTTCTGGGACGAGGTCAACACCGGCGACAACCTTCCCGCCGAGATCGAGATCGAAGCGGTCGGCGGCGACGAGTACAACTTCCTGTTCATGACCAAGGGCGGCGGCTCGGCCAACAAGAGCCTGCTGTTCCAGGAAACCAAGGCCCTGCTCAATCCGGCCAGCTTTGCCGCATGGATGGACGAGAAGATCCGCACCCTCGGCACCGCGGCCTGCCCGCCGTACCACCTCGGTGTGGTCGTCGGTGGTACTTCGGCCGAGTACACGTTGAAGATGGCCAAGCTCGCGAGCGCCCGCTACCTCGACACGCTTCCGACCGAGGGCAACACCTACGGCGCCGGTTACCGCGATCTCGAGATGGAAGCCCAAGTGCCTGAAGATCGCTCAAGACACCGGCATCGGCGCCCAGTTCGGCGGCAAGTACTTCTGCCACGACGTGCGGGTCATCCGTCTGCCCGCGTCACGGTGCCTCGTGCCCGGTGGCGATGGCGGTGTCGTGCTCGGCCGACCGTCAGGCCAAGGGCAAGATCACCGCTGAAGGCGTCTTCCTTGAACAGCTCGAAACCGATCCGGCCCGCTTCCTCCCCGACGTCACGCACGAAGAACTGAGCGACACCGTCGTGAAGATCGACCTCAACCGGCCGATGGCCGACATCCGCGCCGAGCTCTCGAAGCACCCGGTGAAGACCCGCCTCAGCCTCACCGGCACGATCGTCGTCGGCCGCGACATCGCGCACGCCAAGATCAAGGAGCGCCTCGACGCCGGCCTCGGTCTGCCCCAGTACCTGAAAGATATGTGCATTTACTATGCCGGGCCCGCGAAGACTCCGGAAGGCTACGCATCGGGCTCGTTCGGCCCGACCACGGCCGGCCGCATGGACTCCTACGTCGACGCGTTCCAGGAAGCCGGTGGCTCGTTCGTGATGCTGGCGAAGGGCAACCGCTCGAAGGCCGTCACCGACGCATGTGCCAAGCACGGTGGCTTCTATCTCGGATCCATTGGCGGGCCCGCGGCGCGTCTCGCCAAAGACTGCATCACCAAGGTTGAGGTGTTGGAGTATCCCGAGTTGGGTATGGAAGCGGTGTGGAAGATAGACGTCGTCGACTTCCCGGCCTTCATCGTCGTCGATGACAAGGGCAACGACTTCTTCCAGTCGGTGTCTCGTCCGGTCTCCATCGGAAAGAAATAAGTACACATATGGATCGAAAAGCGTTCACGACGTTCGGAGCCGGCCGTGACGGGGCTGACTGCCTCACCTCGACCGCCCAGCCGCTGCCCGAGGGCATCACGCAGATCATCGAGATCCACGCCCCCGATGGTGTGAATCCGTCGAAGCTCGGAACGTTCATTCAGCGCTTTGCGATCGACGGTTCGCTTCCCGACGACGCGTCACCGTCGGACCGCGAACTAATTACGACGGCGGCCGCGCACTTCGACGATCCGTCCGTCGCCCTCGCCATCTCCATGGCCGGCACCGGACCGGGGGAGAAGATGCGCGATCGCATCGGCGCATCTCTCGAATCGGGCCGCCAGCCGTACCTCGTCTTCGGTATGGGGCCGGCGTAGCGGAGAGTTGCGGACAGGATTGTGGGCGTTGGCTGAGCCCTGACCGAAGCCAGCGCACACATCCTCCGTGGTCGAGCGGCGAGCGGCGAGCGCTCGAAAGCCCTACGGTCCTTGGCCCAAAGGGACTTTGGACCCCAAACGAAGCGTCGAATGTTGGGGCAGGATGGCCGTAACGGTTTGACGCAATGAAAGGGAGCCATGGGAACGATCGTTGTCGGGTTCGACAGATCGGAACAGAGTCTGAACGCACTCCGTTGGGCGGCTGAGGAAGCTGCGCTGCGGAAGGCCAATCTTCGGGTGATTTCGGCGTGGGACGTCCCGTTCGACTTCGACACCACCGATCGCTCGGTTCGACCCTACGACCGGGTTCGCCAGGAGACCACGACAGCGGTCGAGGCGGCTATCGAACAGGTGGTGAGCGACCCGCTCCTGCGCGAGTCGGTCGAGATGATCATCGAGCACGGAAACCCGACGCCGGTGTTGCTGGCGCAATCAGCCGAAGCCGACATGATCGTGGTCGGTGCACGCGGCACAGGTGGATTCCTGGGGCTCATACTCGGCTCAACCACCGACAAACTGACGCGACACGCGAAGTGCCCGGTCGTCATCGTACGGTCCGACGAAGCGAAGTAGGTGACAACATGGCTGCTATCGACATACTCACCGGCGACATGCTCGCGGGCGACATGCGTTCGCCGGCCGGCAAGGTTCGGAATCGACGGTCCTCCGTGCTTCCGTCGAAGCAGAAGCGTCCGATGAACAAAGCCTGGCATGACTGTCATCGGATGCCGCGCACCGCGAAGATCGACGAGAAGATCGAGTGGCACATCGCACACAAGCAGCACTGTGGCTGTCGAGACATCCCGGCCACCATCCGCCGCAAGATGATCGAGCACGGAATTGTTGAGCATCCCGTCGGCTTCAACGTCGGTCGAGACGACCACTTTCACCCCGACACCGATCATCTCGCCGGCCACCATCGGCTGATCGATTAACCACTTGCCGAATGCCGCGTTGCACCGACCGGTCCAACGACATTGCACCGACCGGTCCAACACCGACCGGTCCAACGACGCTTCACCGGTGGGTCCACGACCATGCGGACCGGCCGGTCCACATGGTGACCGGTGGGTGAACGAAACTACGTCCGAACGATGAGGACCGGTATCTCGGCGTTGTGAATCACGCGGAGTGTGGTGCCGGCCACCATGGCCCCCGACCGGCGGAATCCGTTGGAGGCCATCGCCATCATTCGCCCGTTCCCCCGCCCGGCGTACTCGCAGATCGCTCCGACGCGGTGGGACCTCGAGGCGTGTACGACCTCGAACGAAACCCGGCAGTGCTGTTCGGCCTGCAGGCTCTCGGCAACATGCTCCAGGTAGGACACGTCGGCCAGGTCGGGTTCAGCGGCGTCGCCCGCGTGACTGATGGGTTCCATGTGATGGTCACGGGTGTCCTGAAGGTCGATCACCTGGAGAAGTTCGATCGTTGCGTCGAAGCGCGTGGCCCAGGCCGCGGCGGCCGGAAGCGAGGCTTCAGCTGCTCGCGATCCGTCGAGTGGTACGACGATGGAATTGATCGGACCGTGCCAGTTCGTGCTGATACGCGGCCCGACCATCACGATCGGCCGCGACGCGAACCGCAGAACGTCTGCCGTGACCGAGCCCGGTAGGCCAACGATGCTGGTGCCTCCGGCCAACACAACAAGCGAGTCCGGCCGGTTGACCAGATCAAGGATGTACGCCGATGGATCTCCACCCTCGGCCACGTTGGTGAATACCGGAAGGCCCTTGAGTCGCAGCGTCATCAGATGGAGCAGACGGCTGCGCTCGGCGTGGTGCTTGGCATCGAACAGCATCGATGCGAACTCGACATCGCACTCGAGGTTCTGTGCGAGTTCACGAGCGATCGGAACACTCCGTTCGTTCGGCGTATGACCGTTGATCGGAACTACGACATGTCGATACAGAGGTTCGTTGGACGACTCATCCGTCGGCGTCTGGGCAAGCACAGAGTTCATAGAGTCGCTCCGGTCTCAGGATTGAAGAAGTGCATGCGGGTGGTGTCGACGGCAATGTCGATGGAGTCGCCGTTCGCCACCGTGGTCCGAGGGTCGAATGCTCCGACGAAGCTGGCCCGCTGGACCGATCCGGAATCAAGATCCGAGCGTTCCTCCGCCTGCACGGGCTTGGCGTCGACGCCGAAATGCACCATGGTCTGCGACCCCAGTTCCTCGACGATGTCGATCCTGGCCTTCAGGATTGACGCGGGTGCGGGGTTCACGAGCCGAGCATCTTCGAGATGCTCCGGCCGGATTCCGATGGTGACCGTCCCACCGGTTTCCGTCATGGAGCGAAGACCCGGATGACGGGTGAAGACGTCGTCGTTGAGCAACAGACGTTGGCTCCCGACGTGCAGCCAGACGCCGTCGGGCCCCGGTGCGATCGTGGCCTCGGCGAGGTTCATGGCCGGGGAACCGACGAACGCCGCGACGAACGCGTTGATGGGTTCGTTGTAAACCTGTTTGGGGGTGCCAACCTGCAGGACTTCACCGTCTCGCATGACCGCAACACGGTCGCCCATTGTCATCGCCTCAACCTGATCGTGGGTGACGTACAGCATGGTCGCTTTGAGTCGCTGTTGAAGGAGACCGATCTCGGATCTCATATGTACGCGTAGCTTCGCGTCGAGGTTGGACAGCGGTTCGTCCATGAGAAACACCTTCGGCTCCCGCACGAGGGCCCGACCCATCGCGACGCGCTGCCGCTGTCCCCCGGAGAGCTGCTTCGGTTTGCGATCGAGGACCTCCGTCAGCCCGAGGAGCTGGGTGGCCGAACCTACACGTCGTTCGATCTCTTCCTCAGGGACGTGGCGAAGCTTCAGGCCAAACTCGATGTTCTCGCGGACACTCAAATGCGGATACAACGCGTAGCTCTGGAACACCATTGCGATGTCGCGTTTCGCGCGGCGGAACGTCGTTGACCACTACGCCGTCGATCAGCACCTCTCCCGCCGTCGGCTCGTCGAGCCCGGCCAGTATTCGAAGAAGCGTTGACTTTCCGCACCCCGATGGACCCACGAGAACCATCAGCTCGCCTTCGGCAATCGTCAACGAAAAGTCTTTGACCGCGACAAACCCGTTGTCGAACGTTTTGGCCACGTGTCGGAACTCAACAAAGGACATATCCCTTACGCCCCTCGGTCAGTGGTCACCGCTCGCGATGCGTGAGTTTGCATCAAATAGTTGTCGCGCCACGGCGGACGGGCGGCTACCAGCGAAGGGCCCTGTTCCGGGCGACCTAGGTCCCGTAGCCCGGAAGGATCGGAACCGGGACCATGGTCTGGCCGCAGGGCGACCGGGGGCCCTTAAGTTCCGGGACCCGATGGACCAGGATCGAATGGCAGAACTAACCCGAGATTTGAGGCTGCCATGACCATCAAGAAGCCAGAGCGACTTGTCCAAATCCATCGGACGGTCATCAACGAAACCATTTCGATATCGGTCGTCAGCGGGGTTGAACGGGAAGTTCCGGGTGACGCCGATCTGGCCGATGTGGTCCGTACGACGCTCGGTCCGCTGATCAAGCGACTCGATCTGCCACGAATCCACGTGATGGCCGAAGGTCATCGGGTCCTGCTCCACGGTGATGTGATGACGGAGTCCGACGCGCACCTGATCGCGTCGGCCGTTGAGCAGCTTCCGGGTGTGGAGTCAGTCGAATCTCACCTGCATGTTGGCCTCGTTCCTGGTGACACGCGGCCCTCGGAGGGAGCGCATGCCCCTTCGGAAATGATGACGGCTCTGCTCCAGACGGCCGAGTCGATCGGGCTCCAGGGCCCGCCGGCGAAAGCTGCTGCGTGGGGAGCGTTGAGCGCGATCCTCGAGCAGGTACCTCAGCCTGAACTGCATCACGTGTTCAGTCATCTGCCTACGGACGTGAACGATTTCGTCCGACCACGGCGTCGGTACGGCGACGAGGGACTCCATTGGCAGACCGAATTGCAGCTCGATGCCGCCACCGCGTTGCGTGGGGGCATCACGATCGATGAAGCGAACCTGCTGATTCCTCTCGTGATTCGCGTGCTCAAGAAATTCGTTCCGGAAGAGGCCCGGGACATCCAGGCCACGCTCCACGCTCAGCTGAAACAGCTTTGGAGTGAAGCCGAGCCGGAAGGCCGGGACCCATCCTGACCGAGGTAACCCTGCTTAGCCCTGCTGTTGACCCCGGCGTTCGTCGGTAGGCGACCGGGCCGTTCGGCCCTAGTCCGCGTGTGGCTGCCGACGGCACTGTGGACACGAAAGCGAGGCCAACATGTCGAAGCCATCCAAGTCGGAAAGTTTGTCGAAGCGGATAGTGATTCTCGGTGGTGGTACGGGTGGCACCCTCACCGCAAACCGCCTACGTCATCACTACTGGCGACCGGAGACGACAATTACCGTCGTTGACCAGAACAACGAGCATGTCTATCAGCCGGGACTTCTGTTCATTCCGTTCGGTCTGGCCCACGACGACGAAATTGTGCGACCGCGAAAGCGACAGTTGAAGAAGGACATAGATTTTGTCGAGCAGGCCATCGACCGGGTCGATCTCGATCGCAACACCGTGGTGCTTGCCGATGGGGCTGAACTTCCCTACGACGTCCTGGTCGTGGCGACGGGCGCAACCCTGACCCTGAACGAAACCGAAGGCCTCACCGGGGAAGGTTGGAACGAGAAGGTCTTTACGTTCTACGACCTACCGGGAGCGGTGGCACTCCACAGCGCTTTGGAGAAGTTCGACGGTGGCCGAGTCGTCGTCAACGTCGTTGACATGCCGATCAAGTGCCCGGTGGCGCCGCTTGAGTTCTGCTTCCTCGCCGACTCCTATTTCACCGAGCGCGGTATCCGTGACAAGGTCGAGTTGATCTACGCCACACCACTCGACGGGGCCTTCACCAAGCCGGTTGCGTCGGGGAAGCTCAAGGGTCTCCTCGCCGACAAGCATGTGGAACTCATCACCGAATTCAACACCGGTGAGGTCGACGGGGCCGGTGGCAAGTTGATCGGCTACGACGGTCGTGAAGTGCCCTTCGACTTGGCCGTGGTCGTGCCGCTGCACAGCGGTGCAGATTACGTCGGCCGCTCCCCGGGCCTGGGCGACGATCTCAATTTCGTTCCTACCGACCCGGCGACTCTGCAGTCCAAAGCCCGGCCAAACGTGTTCGCGATCGGCGATGCGACCAACGTCCCGGCATCGAAGGCCGGTTCCGTTACCCACTTCGAAGGCGAGGTTCTGGTCAAGAACATCATTGCCTTCCTGGAAGAGGAGGATCTCGATGAAACCTACGACGGGCACGCAAATTGCTTCATCGAAACCGGCTTCGGCAAGGCTCTGCTGATCGACTTCAATTACGAAACCGAGCCCCTCCCCGGTCACTTCCCGGCCCAGGTCGGAATGCCGCTGTTGAAGGAAAGCCGCCTGAACCACCTCGGCAAACTCATGTTCCAGTGGTTCTACTGGCATGCGCTGCTTCCGGGGCGTGACATTCCCGGGATCGGCGCGGATATGCCCAAGCGAGGCAAGGACCACGACCTCCCGGCTGGTCCCGCAAACGAACAAACCGAAACTCATCAGGAGATGAACGTATGAGCACCGCAACATATGCAGGCGTCGTGGTTGACGTAAACGACGAAGGCTTCTTCACCAAGCCGGAGCAGTGGACGAAGGACATCGCCACCGAACTGGCGGCCAAGGAAGGTCTGGTGTCGCTTACCCCGAAGCACTGGCAGGTGCTTGATTTCATGCGTAAGGAGTACTTCGAGAAGGGCACCGGACCCACCGTGCGCGCACTCGGCAAGACGTCGGGGGTCAGCGTCAAAGAACTCTACGAACTGTTCCCGAACGGCCCGGCCAAGATGGCCGCCCGCATTGCCGGCATCCCCAAGCCGAAAGGATGTATCTGATCATGAGCGACACACTTGTTGCCAACACCTCCGCTGTGGAAACGCCAGCCCCGCCCAAACCGGAGAAGATCAAAAAGGTGTCCATCATCGTGTCGAAGGGCTCGCTCGAAGGCATCTATCCGGCGCTCATCATGGCCAACGGGGCCCGCGCCGAGGGAATGGAAGCGAACCTGTTCTTCACGTTCTTCGGGCTCGATGCCGTGCACAAGAAGCGTATTGAGCACATCAAAGTAGCGACGGTCGGTAATCCGGCCATGCACATACCGACCCTGCTCGGCGGGCTTCCCGGTATGTCAGCGTTGGCCACGCACATGATGACGAAGAAGATGGATGAGCTCGATATCCCACCGATCAACGAGTTCATTGAGATGATCGGAGACACCGGCGCGGGAATGTATGCGTGCAAAGCATCGGTGGACATGTTTGATCTGAAGGAAGAGGACTTCGTTGAACAGATCCAGGGCATCATCACGGTCGGCGATTTCTACGATCTCGCGGCCGGTGGCCAGATCATCTTCACATGAGTGCCGACATCTCAGATCTCAAACCCACAGCCTCGCGTAACACCGAAATCCTCGACGGCAACGAAGCCGTCGCGCGCACTGCCTACCGGTTGTCGGAAGTCATCGCCATCTATCCGATCACACCGGCTTCAGGCATGGCCGAACTTTGCGACCAGTGGGCCGCCGAGCACCGACCGAATCTCTGGGGCACGGTGCCGGATGTGATCGAGATGCAGTCCGAAGCCGGGGCCGCGGGAACGTTGCACGGCGCCGCAATGCGTGGCGCGCTGGCCACCACGTTCACCGCATCGCAGGGACTCCTGCTCATGATGCCGAACATGTTCAAGTTGGCCGGCGAGCTCACGCCGACGGTGATCCACGTTGCGGCTCGGGCCGTGGCGACGCACGCGCTTTCGATCTTCGGTGACCACAGCGACGTGATGGCTGTGCGATCGACGGGCTTCGCCATGCTGTCGGCCGGTTCGGTCCAGGAAGCTGCGGATCTGGCGCTCGTGGCGCATGCCGCAACGCTCGCCAGTCGCGTGCCCTTCCTCAACTTCTTCGACGGATTCCGAACCTCTCATGAGGTGGCGACCGTTGAGATCCCGACCGACGACGACGTTCGCTCGCTGATCGACGAAAACGCCATCGCCGCCCTTCGCGGGCGCGGTCTCGACCCCGACCATCCGAAGCTACGGGGTTCGGCTCAGAACCCCGACGTGTTCTTTCAGGCGCGCGAGGCGATCAATCCTTATGTCGACGCGGTTCCCGGCATCGTCGAGGAACTCCTCGGCCGACTCGCTATCCGGACCGGTCGCCGCTACGGCCTGGTCGACTACTACGGTGCGCCTGATGCAGATCGCGTCGTCGTGGTCATGGGATCGGGCGTCGGTGCCATCGCCGAGACGGTCGACGCGCTTCGGGCGATGGGGGAGAAGGTCGGGGTCGTGCAGGTGCGCCTGTACCGCCCGTTCCCCGTCGCCGCGTTCTTGGCGGTTCTCCCACCATCGGTCACCCGTCTCGCGGTCCTCGATCGAACGAAGGAACCCGGAGCGACCGGCGACCCGCTGTTTCTCGACGTTCTGGGCGCCCTGAACGAACTGAACGAATCTGATCCGGGCCGCGTTCGACCGCTGGTCATCGGTGGACGTTACGGGCTCGCCTCCAAGGAGTTCACGCCAACCATGGCCCGGGCGGTGTACGACAACCTCGCACTGCCGAATCCGAAGCGTCGGTTCACCGTCGGCATCGTCGACGACGTGTCGAACAGCAGCCTCCCGCTGACGTCGCCGCTCGACACCGAGGACTCCGACCTACGCGCGGTGTTCTTCGGGATGGGCTCCGACGGAACCGTCGGGGCCAACAAGTCGACGGCCAAGATCGTCGGCAACGCCCGCCACGGCTACGCGCAGGGGTACTTCGTCTACGACTCGAAGAAGTCGGGATCGATGACCGTGTCGCACCTTCGGTTCTCCAGCCGCCCGATCCGTTCGACGTACCTGGTGTCCGACGCGCATTTCGTCGCGTGTCACCAGATCGGCCTGCTGGAGCGCGTCGATGTGCTGGCCGCCGCCCGTCCGGGCGGGATCTTCCTCCTGAACAGCCCGTTCGCCCCTGAGCGCACCTGGGATCAACTTCCTTTGGAAGCTCAGCAGCACATCATTGAAAAGAATCTACGCGTACATATTATTGATGCCCACCGGTTGGCGGCTGAAGTCGGCCTGCCGGGTCTCATCAGCACGGTTATGCAGACCGCGTTCTTTTTGGTGACCGACCTGATCCCGCCGGAAGAAGCCCTCGAAGCCCTTCGGGCGTCGATCCGGAAGTCCTATGCGCTTCTCGGCCCGAGGATCATCGAGGCCAACCTGGCCGCGGTCGACGGTGTCGTGAGTCGACTGAGTGAGCTTCCGGTTCCGACTCCGGTCGGCGGAACTGCGGTCGGATCGGTGCTGACCGGTGCGGCCCGCAAGTCGGCGGTTCCCGCCGACGCCGACGACTTCGTGAAGCGCGTGACGGCCATGATGCTGTCGGGTGAGGGTGACCTCCTCCCGGTCAGTGCCATGCCGATCGACGGTACGTTCCCGACGGGAACGGCCCGAGTGGAGAAGCGTCGCCTGGCGACCGAGATCCCGGTGTGGGATCCCGACATCTGCATCGATTGTGCGCGCTGCACTCTGGTGTGTCCTCACGCCGCTATCCGCCTGAAGGTACATGCTCCAGAAGCCGTAGTCGGCGCTCCGGACGGGTTCGCATCGAAGGCGTTCCGGTCCCATGAACACCCCGGACTGCAACTCACCATTCAGGTAGCCCCTGAGGACTGCACCGGATGCGGCGTGTGCGTCGATGTATGCCCGGCCCGGTCCAAGTCGGAGGTCAAGCACAAGGCACTGAACATGGAGCCGGCGGCCCCGAGGATGGACTCGGAGATCGATAAGTGGGCATACTTCCTTGGCATGGGTTCGGTTGAACCCGGGCTCCTTGATCCTTCGACGGTCAAGGGTTCGCAAGCCCTTGAACCGCTCTTCGAGTTCAGCGGAGCATGCTCCGGATGCGGTGAGACGCCGTATCTGAAGCTGCTGAGTCAGATGTTCGGCGAGCGCAGCGTGATCGCGAATGCCACCGGATGCTCGTCGATCTACGGGGGAAATCTGCCAACCACGCCGTGGTCGGTCAATGCCGACGGACGTGGACCGGCATGGGCGAACTCACTGTTCGAAGACAATGCGGAGTTCGGTCTCGGCATGCGCATCGCGCTGGATCGCCAGAACGACGTAGCTGTCGCCGCACTGACCCGCCTGGCCGCGTTGGCAGACATTCCGAGGCAACTCGTGACCTCGCTGTTGGCTATCGATTCCTCCCTGCCCGCAACCCATGCGGAGATGGCGACCCAACGTGAGCTGGTGACTGATCTCAACGCGACGCTGCAGGCACTTGGTACGCGCGCTGACGAAGTTGGAAATCTGGCGCGTTGGCTGCTTCCGCTGACCGGCACGTTGCTGCGTCGCAATGTCTGGATCGTCGGCGGCGACGGTTGGGCGTACGACATCGGCTCCGGTGGTCTCGACCACGTGCTCGGGTCGGGTCGCGACGTGAACATCCTTGTGCTCGACACCGAGGTGTACTCCAACACTGGAGGTCAGGCTTCGAAGGCGACACCGCGAGGAGCCGTCGCGAAGTTCGCGGCGGGCGGCAAGCGGATGGCGAAGAAGGATCTCGGGGTGGAAGCCCGACGGTACGGCAACGTCTACGTCGCGCAGATCGCCATCGGGGCCAACGACGTGCAGGCGGTCAAGGCATTCGCTGAGGCGGAAGCCTGGCCCGGTCCGTCGCTCATCGTCGCCTACTCGACGTGCATCGCGCACGGGATCGAGATGCGAACGTCGATGTCGCACCAGAAGGACGCGGTGAAGTCGGGCTACTGGCCGCTGTACCGCTACAAGCCGGGAGGCGACGAGCACGTGACGCCGTTCCAACTCGACAGCAAGGCACCGACGATTCCTGTCGACGTGTTCATGGGAGCCGAGACCCGGTTCGCCACGTTACGGCGATCCGATCCGGTCGCGGCGGCCGACCTGACGGCCCTCGCGCAACGAGATATCGACGAGCGTTGGCGCTACTACGACCAATTGGCGCACGTGGAGCGAACGGTGCCGGGATCATTCGTCGAACACGCCCCGATCGACGAGTCTGAGGGAGAAGACGATGGCCGCTGACCTGTCCACCACCTACATGGGTCTGGCGCTCAAACATCCGATCGTGGCCTCGGCCAGCCCGTTGACCGGTCGTTTGGAATCGCTTCAGGCCCTCGAAGCTGCCGGAGCCGCAGCCGTCGTGCTGCCGTCGTTGTTCGAAGAGGACTCCGAGCACGAAATGGCCTTCATGCTCGGCGCCAGCGGGTTGGGTTCGCTCGTGCACGCCGAGTCGGTGAACCATCCGCCTTTACTGACCGAACCGCTCGACATCGTCAAGCGATTCACGGATCTGGTCGCGGCAGCCAAGGCCTCGCTGACCATTCCGGTGATCGCCAGTGTGAACGGCACCACTCCGTCAGCGTGGACCCGTCATGCGGCCCAGTTGGTCGGAGCCGGCGCCGACGCGTTGGAGCTGAACGTGTACCGCGTTGTGGCCGACCCGTCGGCCAACGCGCAGACGGTCGAGGACGCGATCCTCACGCTGGTCGAATCAGTACGCGCGCAGATCATGGTTCCGCTGGCCGTCAAACTCGGCCCATACTTCACCGCGCTCCCGTCGTTTGTTCACCGTCTGGTTGACGCCGGAGCGAATGGCATCGTGCTGTTCAACCGCTTCTACCAACCCGACATCGATCTCGAGGAACTCGAGGTGCGGGCCAGTCTGGACCTGTCAACTTCGGCTGATCTTCGTTTGCCGTTGCGGTGGACCGCGTTGCTGAGTGGCACGATCGACGCCGACGTCGCCCTGTCGGGCGGCGTGCAGGAATCGACCGATGTCGTGAAGGCACTTCTGGCCGGGGCTAGTGCGGTCATGACCACGTCGTCGCTGCTCCACCACGGAGCCGCGCATCTCACGCATCTGCTCAACGGGATGACCGAGTGGCTGAACGAACGGGATTACGAGTCCGTCAGCCAGATGTGCGGGTCGATGGCCGTGGGCAACGTGCCCGATGCCGATGCGTATGAACGCGCCAACTACGTGCGAGTGATCCAAGAAGCGAGCCGGGTTTACAGCCGCCGGCGATGATCAGCTGGTGCTCAGCCACCCTGCACACGTGGGTGCCGGCCGACGGGGTTCGAGGTCTGGCGCCCTTTACTCGGGCGCTTCGTTGAGTTCGGCGGCCAGGGCCAGATCGTCGAGGTTGTCGAGCAGATCGTCGGCGCTCATCTCACCGGGGACATCCTCGGTCTCTTCGTAAAGTTCGACTTCGTCTTCGGCCGGGTGCTTGATCGGTTGCGGTGGGCTTTCGTGTGGGTGTGTCACGTGCGTTCCCTTGAATTGGTAAAGCGGATGAATCTCTCCTCCCACCGTACCCACTTTCCCTGCTCGACGCAGATCGCAGTTGCAGAAATTTTTCGGGAGGGGTAAGTGTTGATGTAGTCAATGTTGTTCGAAGTGTCGTTGTTCGATGTTTTCTCAGTGGAAGCGTCGTTACACGTGCACGCGATCGCAAGGAGTGACATGACATGAGCGAAAGCCATACCAACCGCCACGACGAGACCAACCTCCAGCCGAGCACCTCGCACGCAACTGCCCACCATCGTCACCGTCGACCGATGCACGGTGAGCAACAGCTCGCGTTGGTAGACAACGCGGCCTCATCCGACCCAGACGATGACTGGGTCATCGACTCCGGTAGTCGGCGCGTCGGTCTCGATGCAATCCACCAGGCCCGCCATCTCCTCGACGAAGCGGCCCAACACGACGCAGTCGCGGCAGCAAAACGTTCGGCCGAGTTGCTGCGCCGGGTTTCAGCCCGGTAGCGGCCCCGCCCGTAAACCAACTGTCACGAACACGCCATACACGAACACGCCATAACGGACCACGCGGAACGAACACGCGAAAACAGAAACACGAAGTGCGTCATGCAATCAGGAAACATCGTTCATCAATGTCCTTACTGTGAGCTCCGGTTCTCGTACATGGCCGAGGTCAAAGACCACGTGCTCCACGACCATCCGGCCCATGCGAAGGGGTTCGAAGGAACTCCGACCACCGAGCTTCCCCACGGCTGACCCGGCGGAAGGTGCCAACCCGGCGGAGCGTGTGACATCCTGAAGATATGACGTTTCGAGACGCGTTCGCGAAGCATCAGTGTTCGCATCACGTCACCCGCCATTCGATGCGCGGACACGGGTACTTCAAACGGCTCGGTCCCGGTATCGTGACAGGAGCCGCCGACGACGATCCCTCCGGTATCGGAACGTACTCTCAGGTCGGCGCATCGCGAGGACTCAGCCTCCTGTGGCTCGCACCCTTTCTGCTGCCCCTTGCGGTCGGGGTTCAGGAGTCAACTGCACGCCTCGGCCTGGTGACTGGAAAAGGTCTCGGAACCCTTCTTCGGGAACGCTTTCCGAAATGGGTTCTGATCGGCGCGGTGGGCCTTCTGGCCACTGCAAACACGTTGAATATCGCGGCTGATCTCACGTCGATGGGTGCTGCGCTGCAGTTGCTGATCCCGGTACCCGCCGGCATCGGTGCAGTTGCGTTCGCGGCGTTTATGGCCTTCACCGAGGTGTTGATTCCGTATCACCGCTACTCGCGTGTGCTTCGTTGGTTTGCGCTGTCGCTCGTGTCGTATCTCCTTGTGTTGGCCGTCGTGAAGGTCGACTGGTCGCTCGTGGCGGCGCGTACGTTCGTACCGCGATTTCACTTCGACGCCGCAACGATGCTGTCGATGACCGCCGTGGGCGGAACGACGATTTCTCCGTATCTGTTCTTCTGGCAGACTTCCGAGGAGGTCGAGGAGCGCAACGATGATCCGACCACCAAGGTCGACCGCCCGCACCTTGTCGCGATGCGCGTCGATGTGTGGACCGGCATGTTGTCGGGCGTGATCGTCATGTTCGCGATCATGTGCACCGCTGCGGTGACGTTGGGGAAGTCGGGTTCGGTGAGCATCAACTCGGCGGAGCAGGCGGCCCGGGCGTTGGAACCGCTGGCCGGAAGCTTCGCCAAGCTGCTGTTCGCCCTCGGAATCATCGGCCTCGGGTTGCTGGCGGTGCCGGTCCTCGCCGGGTCCACGGCGTATGCGGTCGCTGAAGCGCTGCACTGGAACGAGGGACTCAGCCGCAAGGCCAAGGATGCGCCGGGGTTCTACGCCGTGATTGTGGGATCAATCACGCTCGGACTGGCGATGTTCTGGTCGGGCATCAACCCGATGAAGGCGCTGTATCTCTCGGCGATCTTCAACGGCATCACGGCGCCGCCGTTGATCGTGCTGATCATCATGTTGGCGAGGTCTCGCGACCTGCTCGGCGAATTCCGGTCGGGTCGGGCGTCGATGATCGCGACGGGACTCGCAGCGGTCGCGATGACGGTGTTTCCGATCGCAGCCCTTGTTCTGTTGTGAACCCGGGTCGTGAATGCCCGGTCGTGAACAAAGGGTCGTGAACAAAGGGTCGTGAACACCCTGTCGTGACGCTTCGCCGGCTGCGGAGGCTCAGGCGTGGACGCGCAGATGACTCTTGACGGATCGAACACCCGGCGTCGCTCGGGCGGCGTGCTCGGCCAGTTCCCGCTCGGCCAGCCCCTTCACGCTCCCGCGCAGTTCGACGTGACCGTCGGCGATGTCGATGACGATCGTTTCGGCGTGCCGTTGAGCCTTCGCCAGAAACGCTTCGAGGATCGAACCCTGTACGTCTTCGAGCGACGCGGCCGGACCAATCTCGATCCGGTTTATGACATTGAGTACGCCAGGGGTCTGGAGCGCCGCAAGTTCGGCAGTCTCTCGGTCGCCGAGGCACGGGACCGTTCCGCTGAGAACGACGATGTTGCTCACGACTTCCACCTTCACGTGCCCGTCGGCCAACCGCGCCCGTTCCAGAGCGCGAACAACGTGCACCGCGATGTCGGTGTCATTCATTTCATGGGTGGCGTTGCGGGTCACTTCGATTTCGTCGGCAAGCGCGATGACACCGTCGACGGATCGCGCGGCTTCGACCGCGGCGTTACGTTGTTCCTCGCTTGAGACTTCGCCGCTGAGGGTCACGGCGCCCCCCTCGGCGCTGACGCCGATATGGGCTGAGTTCACGTGTTGCTCGTTCTGAAGCGCTTCTGTGACCCTGGCCTGGAGGGCTCGGTCGGTATCTGCTCGCGTCATGGTGTGCTCCTTGTACTGCTCGTTTTTCCCGCTTTTGCTGCGTTGTCTGTATCGTCGGACGGCGCGGCTCCGACTCCTAGGGCCGAAAGTCACCGGCCCCGGGGTTGATTGGTCGATGTGAGCGAGGGGCCATCGACGGTCGCGCGACGGTCCAGCGACGAAGGCGATGGGTCGAGCAGCCGACTAGTGTTGGCGATTGGGTGACGTTGGTCCCCCGCCCAGGTGGTCGTGTGGACCTGTCTGGTGCGAGACACCTGAGCCACCATGGAACAGACGTGCAGCCCTCGTTGCACACACGTGTTGAGGAGTGGTCCCATGAGCAAGATCGTTGTCGGAGTGGACGGTTCGCCCGGAAGCGTCGAAGCAATGAAGTGGGCCGTCGACGAAGCCAGGCTCCGCGGAGCCGAACTGCACGCCGCCATCGGGTGGGATCCATATGCGTACGTAGTTATTCCCGACGGGGCCACGACGACCGATTGGGACCATCTCCAAGATGAGGCCCGAGCAAAACTGGAGCATGTCATCAACGAGGTGATTCCGGACCCGGCGGAACGCGATGCCGTGGTGCGTGTCGTGGTGGAGGGCCATCCGACGCCGATGCTGCAGAAGCTCTCCCAAGATGCCGACCTCATTGTTGTCGGCGCACGTGGTCACGGTGGCTTCATGGGCTTGTTGCTCGGTTCGACATCAGATCAGATCGTGAAGCACTCGGCCTGTTCCGTTGCCGTCGTTCGCAAACCGAGTCCGGCGAAGTAACCAGTAACAACAGGCCTCGCGGTCGCTGCGCGCGGTTGTCCCAACCGGAGGCCGGTTGGTGGCTACTTTCGGGCATTGGTGCGGCGTTGGACGGCGATGTGGTTGAGGGTCTGCGTGGCGGCGACGAACAACAGGCTGGTGAAGACGAGGTCCTCGATCCAGTCGACGATGCCGGGTTGTCGCTCGAGCATGATCACCGGGTTGTAGTACCCGATTGAGATCACGATCACGGTGGCGCAGAAGGCTGCGGCGATCCAGGGCGCAACGCGGTGCCGTGCTTGCAGGAGTCCGACGACGAGCCCAGCGGCCGCGTACAGCGGGAGTTGGGCGACGAACCCCTGGATTGAGTCATGTCGGCTCGCGCCAGCCTTGACCGTGGCGCGGTAAAGCTCGTAGAGGATCGACAGAGAGAAGTTCGCTGTCAGCACCTTCGCCGCGCTGCGGCGGTAGTCGATCGTTTCGTTCATGGTATTGATCCCTTCATTTGTCTGGTCGGCTTGTGTGTGTTGGTCCACAGATGATGCGACCTGAGGTTCGACCGGGTGAACCCACACCACCCCCACAGTTGCGCCAAACCGCAGATGTGGGAGCACTGTGGGTTCCGGCTAAGTGGTCCTTACCGCACGCTGAGCACATGACTGCAACCACAAATTCCACTCATGTCCAAACGATCGACGTGCACGACATGGTCGTCGTCCACCGGGTCTTTCGCCGAGAACTGATCGACCTCTCCCGCCTCATCGGACGGGTCGCATCTGGTGATGTCGACCGTGCTGCGGTCGTGTCCGCGCACGCACGTCTCATCGTGTCGGGGCTGCACCTCCATCACACCGGTGAGGACGACCTGCTCTGGCCGAAGCTGCTCGAGCGGGCCAGGCCATCCGCCGATCTCGTCGAACACGTACACGTGCAGCACGCCGGTGTCGAGAAACGCCTGAGCCGGATCGGCTCACTGCTCAAGCGTTGGGAGGCCGAGGCGCGTCCCGCTGTCGCCGAGGAGGCGTCCGACGCGTTCGCCGAGCTGCATACCCTCGTGGTCGAGCACCTCGACGACGAGGAAGAGACGATCCTGCCGATCGCGGCCCGCACGCTCACTCAGGAGGAGTGGACATCGATCGGTCAGGCCGGCGTGGCCAAGATGACCCGGTCGGAGCTTCCGTTGATGTTCGGAGCTGTCCTGGAGGACGCGTCCACTGAGGAGCGCGCCGAGATGCTTGCCGTGCTACCAGCCCCGGTCCGCCTGTTGATGCGGACCTGGGGCCTGGGCCACTACCGGCGATACATCACCACGGTTCGGGGGCCTCGCTGATCGAAGGGATCAGATCGACGACGTCGTCGATCCCCAGAGACCGGCCCCATTCCCAGGCCCGGTGGAAATCATCGGCCGACAACTCGTTTCGCAACGTGTCGAGGTATCCATCGGTCAGCTCGCGATCCGGTCGGAACACGACGGCCAGCGAAGACGACTCGGCTGTCACGCTGCTCGCGGCGAACAGCGCGACCGCTAGCTCATGGTGACCGCGGCTCGCCGCGTGCATCGCAAGCATCGGCAGTGTGTACACAAGTGTCCAGACCACGCCCGCACCGGCGGCGGTGCGGGCGGCCGCGGTCGAGCGTTCGAGCGAGCGGTCAGCGTCACCGTCGAGTTGGGCCAAGGTCGACTGCACGTTGAGGACCATCGCCAGGGTGAACGGCCCGGCAGAGCTCCGTGCCATCTCTTCCGCCTCGTCCAGCATGGCGCGGCATAACGCGCGGTCGCCTTCCATCATGCGAAGTTGCGACCGAACGAGCAGAGCGTGGCTGCCGATGTACCCGTCCTCTGAGGTGATCTGCAGGTTCGCCGCCTCTTCGAGGTGTGCCGCGGCGGAGACGCTGTCGCCGGCGAAGGCCGCAGCGGTGGCAGCGATGCCGAGCGCCTCGGCCTGCAGCCGCTGATCGCCAGTTCGACGCCCAGCGTCGGCGGCCGCGAGCGCAGGTTCCGCAACAGCGGTGATGTCCGCTGTCGCCAGCCGGAGCCCGGCCAGCGCAAGGTGTGCCATCGCCACCTCATGGTGCTTGACGCCATGTGACGTTGCCTCGTGAAGGACGCGTTCCCACCAGATGATGCCCTCGCCGGCATGGCCCCGCAGCGCCCAGTAGAGCCACGTGGCACCACCGAGCTCAGCGGCACGCGCGAACTGTCCATCCGCCAAGAGGGTGGCGAGGCAAGCGCGCAGGTTGGCATGTTCGCGACCCAATCGGTCCAGGCAAGCCGTCTGTTCGGGACCCTGCAGGCCCAAGTGGGCCCGAATGCCCATATCGGCATAGAACTCGGCATGACGTGACGCCAGGTGCTGCCGTTCTGCGTCGGACTGCAGCGACATCGCATAGGAGCGGACCGGCTCGAGCATGCGGAATCGACGATCGTCGATTCCCGCGCTGTCGATCGCCAGCACCAGCGATTGCTCGACCAGCCCGTTCAGCGGTCGGAGCGGATCGCCTTCTGCGACATGGGCCAGCGCATCGAGTTCGAAGCCGCCGGCGAAGACCGCAACGGCACCGAGGAGTTGCCGTTCGGCGTCGGTGAGCAACTCGTAGCTCCACTCGAGTGTCGAGGTCAGGGTCTGATGGCGTTCGGGGCCGTCGCGCCATGTCGGGGTGGTGATCGCCTGGTCGAGTCGCTCGAGCAGCTGCGGTGCACTGAGGTAGCGCAGGTGGGTGGCGGCCAGCTCGAGGGCGAGTGGGAGCCCGTCGAGACGGGCGCAGATCGAAGCGACGGCAGTTGCGTTGCGGTCGTCGATCGCGAACGTCGGGGAGACGGACCTCGCTCGTTCGGCAAACATCCGGGCGGCGGGTGAGCGGTCGACAATCGCCGCTGCTGATCCGACCGGCGGCACGGCGAGGGGCCCGAGCGGGAACTCCTGCTCGGCGCGGATCCGCAGCGGGGAACGGCTCGTTACGAGCAGTACCAGAACCGGGCATCGGGCGATGAGTTCAGCAACGACAGGGGCCGCCTCGATCACGTGCTCCATGTTGTCGAGCACCAGCACCGTTGGGTTGTCGCCGAGCACTGCGGCGATAGCGTCGATCGGATCGGCGGTCCCGACCTGCAGTCCGAACGATAGGGCGATCGTGGGTAGCACCAGATCGGAGGCGCGCACCGGTGCCAACTCGACGAGCACGCACTGCACACCCGACTCGCTCGCAGCCGCAGTGAAGGCGCTGACCAGTCGGGTCTTGCCGACGCCGCCGGGCCCGGTGATGGTGATGAGCCGGTGCGCTCCGGATGTCACCATCGAAAGGAGTTGGTCGAGTTCAGCCTCCCGGCCGATCATCGATGTCGGAGACTGGATCGACGAGGTGCGCAACGAACCGGCCCAGGCTTTTGACGGCGCGGGTCGCAGCGGAACAGCACCGGTCAAGACGGCACGATCCGCTTCACTCAACTCCAGAGCGTCGCACAGCGCTCGCACGGTGCTCGGATACGGACGCCGCCGCTCACCCCGTTCGAGGGCACTGACCGCCTTGGCGGTCATGCGGGCCCGCTCGGCCAGGGTTTCCTGTGTCAGCGCCGCACGCTGACGGAATACCCGGAGATGATGCCCGAAGTCGCTCGCGTCCACCATCGCGTCCATCGCAGCGATGGTGGACTCGCCGGCATTCGCAGTGTCGAGGTGAACCCTGGTCGAACCTATGACGGGAGGATCCAGATGTGGGGCTTGAGCGAGGATGTCGGCCTCAAGTTCCCGGAGGCGGGTTCCCGGGCCCACCCCGGTGGCCTCGGCCAGGGTGCGTCGGCATTCCGCGATGGCGCGCAGAGCGTCACTTTGGCGTCCGTTGCGATAACGGGCGAGGGCCAGCTGGGCCCACAAGCCTTCATGTAACGGATATCGGGCGATACTCGTCTCAAGCTCCGGCACCAGCATCTGATGGTCGCCCAATCCCAGTCGCACCTCGTAGGACAGTTCGAGCGCGGTGGAGTGCAACGACTCGGTGCGTCGGGCGACGGCGAGCACAAATCGTTCGTGCTCCAGTTCGGGCAGCAGCGGCGCGTACATGGCGAGCGTGGTGCGGAGCGTGATTTCGGCTTGGGTGAGGTCGCCGGAATCGAGACGGTGACGGCCTTCTTCGACGAGGTCACCGAAGCGCCAGAGGTCCACGGCGTTTCGCTCCACGAGCAACGCGTATCCGGCGTCGCGCGTGACGAGAACCGATGGTGCTTCGCGCGGACCCCGGGTCGGTTCCACGACACGGCGAAGGCCCGACAGGTAGGCGTGCAGCGAAGCTTCAACTCGGGAGGGAGGTTCGTCGCCCCAGACCGCGTCGACCAACCGGTCGGCGCTGACGGCTTGACCCTCGGCGAGCAGTAGGACGGCGAGGAGGGCGCGCTGTTTGCGAGGTCCGAGGTCGACCCGGTTTGTTCCCTCCAGCACTTCCAACCCACCGAGCATGCGGTACTTACGTTCCACAAATGGGTGATCGTAATGCCCGTTGTACCGCTACGCGCCAGACGCGCCGCCAGGGCGATACGCGCCGAGGTGCCCGCGTCGCCGCAGGCACCTCGCACGAGCGTGGGTATTGCATTAGGCGGCGATCAATGCACGCTTCGGATCCTCGGCGTTGGCGACTTCGTGGCCCTCGACGTCGATGCGCGGCAGCAGTCGGTCGAGCCACCGGGGCATCCACCAGTTGCGGGTGCCGAGAAGTTCCATCGTGGACGGTACGAGCACCATGCGGACCAGGGTGGCGTCGAGAGCAACCGATACGGCCAGGCCGAGTCCAAGCACCTTCGCCAGTACCCCGTCGCTCAAGATGAACGCTCCGAACACGGCGACCATGATGGCGGCGGCCGCACTGATCACCCGCCCGGTGCGGGCCAAGCCGAACGCCACGGCTCCTGCGTTGTCTCCGGTGCGGTCATACTCCTCCTTGATGCGGGAGAGGAGAAAGACCTCGTAGTCCATCGAGAGGCCGAACAAGAGGGCAAACATCATCATCGGGGCCCACACCGGAATGGGGGTGGACTCACTGATCCCGAGCAGACCTCCGAGCCAGCCGCCCTTCAACGCAGTGGCCATCACGCCATAGGCCGCTCCAATGGCCAGCAGGTTCATGACGGCCGCCTTCGCGGCCACGAGTACCGACCGAAACACCACAAGCAGTAGAAGGAACGACAGGCCGATCACGGCTCCGATAAACAGCGGTAGGCGGGCGCCCATGAACCGGCTCTCGTCATAGGCCACTGCGGTGGCCCCACCGATGTGGGCGGTCGCCGATCGTCCGCTCATCGCCGACTTCACCGCATCGCGAACCCTGATGAGTGTCCGCGACGTTTCGGCGTCCTGCGGTCCTGTTGTGGGAAGGGCGATGAGTGCGGCGGCGTCGGTGCGTTTGTTGACGACAGGTGCCATGACGGCGGCGATCCCGGGTGTGCGACGCAGCGTGCCTGCTACTGCGTCCACCACGGTGGGGTCGTCGTGCCGGTCGATGGCGACCAGCAGTGGCCCGTTCGCACCGGGTCCGAAGCCGCGCTCGACGAGATCGTAAGCGCGCCTACTGGTGAGCGCGGTCGAGCCGCTTCCCCCGTCGGGGTAACCGAAGCGCAGCGACCGGATGGGCGAGGCCAGGGCCAGCAACACGAGCAGGGCCAGCATTCCAGTGACGGCGGGCGATCGCTGGATGACCCGGCTCCACCGGGCCCAGACGCCTCCCTCCCCGCTGTCGCCGCGGACGAAGGGCACGCTGAAGCGGTCGATCCGCCCACCGACGAAACCCAGCAGAGCGGGGAGCAGCGTGAGTGCCGCGCTGACCACGATCGCAACGCCCACCATGCAGACGGCAGCCGTGCCGTAGAGGTACTCGAGTCCCATCGCACAGAGACCCAGCAGCGAGATCATGACCGTGCCGCCGGCGAAGAGGACGGCCCGTCCGGCGGTGGCGACCGCCTCGACCACCGCGTCTTCGGGATGGAGGCCGCGCTTCAGGGCGGTTCGGTACCGGACGACAACGAACAGCGCGTAGTCGATGCCGACACCGATGCCGATCATCGTGACCAACTGCGGAGCCCAGTCGGGCACAATCAAGATGTTGGCGACGAGCTTCGATGCCGCGAGCGCGGCGCCCACGCCAAACAACGCGATGCCGATGGGGAGTCCGGCGGCCAGCAGCGATCCGAACGCCACGATCAGAATGGCGAGGGCGATGACGATGCCGATCTGTTCGGATCCGGCTTCGGTGCCTTCGGCGTTCTGCACGGCCATTCCACCAGCTTCGACCGTCAGCTTGGCATCGGTGGTCTCGGACACGATCCTGATCACCTTCGCGATATCCGGCACCGGAACCTTCTCAACCGGAGCGTCGAGTTGGACCGACGAAAGACCGATGCGGCCGTCGGGACCGGGGACGGGTTCGGAAACGGACCGTGTGTGGGGCACTGCGTCGATGCGTTTCATGATCTCGTGGATACGGGTCTGCGTGGCCGGTGCCGCGATGCCTTCCGGTGCATTGAAGGCCAACTCGATGCGATCGCCCGACAGTTCGGGGAGCCGCTCGGCGATGAGGCGGCCGGCCGCGGCGGATTCGCTGCCGGGAATCGAGTAGTCGGCCCGGTGCTCGCCGCTCCAGCGGCCGGCCGCTGCGTGCAAACCGATCAGCAGAAGGAGCCAGGCGGTCACGACCAGCCGGCGGCGGCGGTACATCAGGCGGGCGAAGCTGCTGAGACTCATTGGTGGATCTCGTTCGCTCGCTCGGCGATAGCGCTCGAGGCGGGCGCGGTTCCGGATTGGGCGGCCGAGCCCAGTGCAGTTGCGGTGAGGTTGGCGTGACTGCGGCGGGTGAGCGTAAGCAGTAGGCGCACCGGCAGCGGCGCATCGCCGAACAAGTGCCGGACCTGCTCCGGACTGGCGAACGTTGCGAGAAAGGGTACCGAGAACGCAGCGGCTCGGACCGAGGCAGATTTCATCGCCCTCGCGGTGAGCGCGGCGTACTCGTCGGAAGTGAAGTGCTCCGCGAACAGCGGCACCAGCATGGCATCTTCGAAATCGAGATGGCGTTGCATCGTGCCGTCGAGCTGGTCGAGCAACATTGCCGCCTCAAGCGTGTTCGCCGACAGGCTCGTCATGGCCTGCTGTGTATGTGCCATCAGCTCATCGAGAAGATGGTGGTCAGCGCTGATGCGGGCCAGGTGGGCGCGGGCGGCCGAGGAGCGTTCGGCGAGCGCTGCGTAGAAGATCTCATCCTCCACTGTGTGGTGCAGAAGGATTTCGCGGGAGTACCCGCGCCAGTACTTCTGCAGCGCATCGATGCGGGTGCGGTCGGTGGTGTACACGTCGCGGACGGCGATGGCGAGAGCCCGGCCGCCGCGTCGAAGGCACGTGTGGACGGCGGCGAAGTCGGTGGTGTCGGCCCGCCCGGTTCGATCCGGTGCGGTGGAGGTCGGATGGCTGACGGTATCGGTGGCGGTGGCCCGGGTGATGGTAGCGGTCGTGTTCATGGTGGAGTCCTTTGGCAGGGTGCCGCCGCTCGTTCGGCTGGCGATGATCACGGTGCCGAAAAGGGTTTGGCATCTACTTGGCGTGGGCTTGGTGTTCGGCACGCATGGGGTGGAGTCGCAAGGTGGCGGAAGGTGGCGGACACCAAGGGATCACCAAGGGGCCACCAAGGCCGTCCTGGCACGGTGGGGCCACCAGACACCTCATCTCACCACGGAGTAATTGCCATGAACACACTCGATCCACGTACCTGTCTTCTCCTCGCCGATCTGCGCCGCGAGGAGCTTTTGGCTCAGGCCCGCCGCCACGCACACTGTCGCGAGATCGCACCCGTCCGCCGCCGTTCGCCGACGCGCCGCACGGCACGGATCGTGTTCGCGAAGGTGGCCTCGGTGATCGTCACGGGCGCACGGTCGCTCGGCGCATCGACTCATCGACCGGCTGATTGATCGATCCGCCAGTTGATCCGTCCTGTTGATCCGTCCTGATCCCTACCTGATTTCGAAACGCCCAACATCACTCCAACTCACGAAAGAAACGACTCACCATGACTACAAATTCTTTGTCCCTCCGTCATCGGCTTATGCGGCGCGCCATGGCCGCCGCGCTCATCAGTGCGGCGTTGCCGTTGAGCAGTGCGGCGTTGCCGTTGAGCAGTGCCGCCAATGCGGCCGGTACAGCCCCGACTCCCGGGGCGCTGAAAATCTCCCAGCAGGGTCCGGCCGGCGAACCGGCGATCGGAGGCTGCTGGGCCCTCACCATCGAACCTACCGGCGACCCCGTGCGCGAGTTATGCGACATCGATGACGGGGCCAACGATGGCATGGTGTCGTTCGCCGACATCGCCGCCGGCTCCTATCGGATCCACCAACGAATCGGTCCAGACAGATACCGCGTGGCCGAGGACATCACCTTCGAACTGGCCGCAGGCCAAAGCCTCACGAAGGTGACACGTCACCAGCCCTATCCGGTGTTGCGGGTCCGTTCGACCGACGGCTCGGCGACGTTGAGCGGGTCATGCTGGGTGTTGCGCCCTTCGGACCAGACCGAAGGGGGCGACGACAGCTGTGACCGCACCGACGGAAACGTCGACGGTTTGAGCGAGTTCATCGTGCGCGAGCCCGGTCAGTATCAGTTGTTCAACACCACCGCGCCGAGCGGCTTTGCGCCGGTTGCTCCGCTCGACGTCTCGTTCGCTGAGATTTCGCAAACCATTACCGTCACCCACCGTCGTTCGGAGGTTGCGCCCGTCAACCTCACGCTACCGTCGATCGTCGGGACGGCCCAACTCGGCCAGACCCTGACGGGAGACGTCGGAACCTGGCAGGGAACGCCGACGACCTACGGAACAACCTGGTTGCGTTGCAGTCCAGCCGGGGATGGCTGTCTCGAAATCATCAACGGTGTCGATCGGTATCGTTTGGCGCCGGTCGACCTGGGTCGAGCGATCCGGTTCCGGGTCACCGCGACGAACACGGGTGGCGACACCACTGCCCAGTCGGAGCCGTTGGCGATTCTGGAGAGTCTTCCTGTAGCGATTACGCCACCGGTCATCACCGGTCCGGGTGCTGCAGGCGCCGCAATCGAGGCGACGGCGGGCACCTGGTCCGTCGCGGCACCGATGACGTATCAGTGGCTGCGTTGCTCCTGGATGAGTCCAGATCAGTGCGAGCCGATTGCCGGAGCCAGAACATTGGAATATCGCCTCACCCCGGACGACGCCGGAAACTTCGTGCGAATCGCTGTTACCGCTACGAATACTGCGGGCTCGGTGGTTTCCCAGTCGTTGAAGCTGTACGTGAACTCCTCGCTGAAGCCGTTCAACCTGGTCGCCCCGACCGTCAGCGGAACTCCGAACATTGGTCAGACCCTCACGGCGACCCGGGGTCAATGGGTCGCCCTGAACGGATTCGTCAGATTCCGACTGGAGTGGATGCGATGCACCGACGCCGTGCCCACTCGCTGCCAGGGGATCGACGGGGCTTCGGACTACACGTACGTTGTCCAAAAGGCCGACGCCAACCACTGGATACGCGTGCGTGTCGACGCCTCGAATGACTACGGGACGACACCGGTTGTTTCGAACCTCACGCCGGAGGTCATGGCCCGGGTGCCGGTACTCGTTACGCCACCGGAGATCGTCGGTCCGGTCCGCTTGAACTCCGAACTCCGGGCGACGACGGGTGGGTGGAGCAGCGAAGCTGGATCGATGCGCTACCGCTACCAGTGGGAGCGCTGTGGATTCAGTGGCACCCCGTGCGAGCTGCTTCGTGGCGAACGCGACAGCACGTACAAAGTGGTGAGAGCCGATAACAACTTCCGACTCCGCGTTACGGTGACCGCTCTCAACGATGAGGGAGGGGCGGTGGCCAGCAGCGCGGTAACCGAACTCGTTATCGTTCGACCTCCTCGCAATGAGATTCTGCCTTCCATCACCGGAGATCCTCGTCTGGGCCGGACCTTGTACGCGGTGACCGGATACTGGACAAGCGAGGCCGGCCCGATCCGCTATAGCTACCAATGGGTTCGCATGCTTCCCAACATCGAACGAGGCGAGTTCATCCCCGGAGCCGAAAACTCGACCTACCGAATCAAGCCCGCCGACGTTGGGTACCGGCTCCGGGTGATCGTGTACGCCACCAACAATGATGGCCAGCAGGGGCGGGGAAGCGACATGACCAGCGTCGTGATGCCGTAACCACCTGAATCTCTTTCGTAATTTGAATGCATCCAGTGCGCCGGACCGTGATGGTTCGGCGCAACTGCTGTTTCGAATGGCACCGGGCCGGGCCAGCATCGGGGCGCTGGCTCGGCCCGGTGAGATCGCCCGTGCGGGAGGGCAAACGCCCGGGCGAAGGTTGAACGCTGAGCGCATCGGGCTCAGCAAACTACGCCGCAGCCTGATCGGCTGGCTTGGTGGCGGAGCGAAGGGCTTCGCGGGCGGCGGCGATGCCCCGACGGCCGAGATCTTTGGTGCGGTCGTCGATTCGGAAATCGGGGCTGGTGTCGATGAGGACCAACTGGTTCGTACGCATGAATCCAGTATCGGGAGGGGGTATGACAAAAACCGACCCTCCGGGAAAACTTCCGAAAAAGAATCTTCGAATCCTCGGAATGTGCGTTTGGCCCGTGTCTGCCTAGAGTGAGCGTGTGACCGAGCACGAATCACTCATCCCACCCGAAACCCTCGCCCTGGTCGGTAAGGCCGAAGCTGAATCGGTGGTCGGCGACATAACGGCCGTCGGGGCCCAGCGCTATGCGCAGGCCGTCGGTGATCTCAATCCGGTGTACTTCGACGCGGCTGCGGCAAAGGCGGCGGGCTACCGCTCGCTTGCTGCACCACCCACGTACGTCCAGTACGCCCTCGTACGGGGTCGGGCGTTGGGCGACATCCGAGAAGACGGGCTCTTCAAAGGGAACTCCGGTCTCCGGCTTCGGGTGAGTCGCACCATGTTCGGCGGTGAGGAGTGGGACTTCCTCGAGCCCGTGTGTGTGGGCGATCAGATCACCGCCACGTCTTGTCTGGCCGGGCTCGACGAGAAGCAGGGAAGCAAAGGACCCTTCGTTCGCATCACCCGCGAAACTACGTACACGAATCAATTGGGTCAGGTTGTCGCCCGGGCCCGTCAGATCGGAATCGCACGATGATAAGCGCGCAGATTCATTTGCAGGACGTCGTCGTTGGTGCCGAGCTTCCTGTCGTCGTGCGCAACGCCAGCCGCGTGCAGTTGTTCCTGTACTCCGCTGCTACCTGGAACCCGCACCGGATCCATTACGACGCCGACTATGCGCGCTACGAAGGTCACCCCGACGTGATCGTGCACGGTCCGCTCCAAGGCGCGTGGCTGAGTCAATACGTCACCGACTGGGCCGGCCCGCTCGGTCGCATTCTGAGCCTGTCGTGGCAGAACCGGGCTTCTGCGCTGCCGGAGACCGACTATGAGTTCCGCGGTGTTGTCGAATCCATCGACGGCGACGAAGTGTCGCTGCGAGTCTGGGAGCAGACCCTCGACGGCACCATCCTCATGCCCGGTGAGGCAAAGGTCCGCCTGCCGCGTCGGTAACCGTTTGGCCACCGTGGTCGGGAGTTCGCAGCCTGAGTTGCGCTGAGAGCAACGAAAACCCCGAACTAGTCCTTGCTTTGGTGCTTACCCGATGGTGAAAGACGCGGCCACCGCGCCTTGGTCGGCGAGCGTGTTCAGCGTGCCCTGGTCGAGGCCGAAGCCCGGCGTTCCACTACCGAAGATGGCTCGCAACTCGGCAACCACGCTCGACTTGATGATCGGCCAGGCCTTCGTTGTTGCCACGTTGGGAGTGAGGCAACCGTCGGTCCCGATGGTCTTCAGCAGTGGGGGCACGACGATGCCGAGGCGTTCGGCGTCACCGACCAGTCCACCTGGAACGTTGCCCAGCGTGCACAGGTCGGTGAAGGCCATGTGACCGGAGTCGTTCAGGGCGATCAATCGCTTCGGCGACTGGGAGGACCGGTACGCCGATGCGATGCTCTGCGCGCTTATGGTCTTGTCATTGGCCGCTGACATGAACAGGATGGGTCGCATAGGTTCCGGCAGCCGGCCGCCGCTGAATGGCCCTGACACGCCTCCGGCCAGTAGCACGAGCCCCTGAACCCGGGGCTCGTTGGCCGACCACCGAACCACCGCGTTGGCTCCAGCGGAATGTCCGACGCCGGCTAGGTTGTTCAGGTCGATGCTCCCTCGCAGCGAACTCTTTGCGAGAGCAGCCACGGTGGCGCGGAGGTCGTCGACGTCATCTGTCGCGGTGAACGTCGTGGTGCCACGCAGTACTGCGGCCAGATCCCGACTCGGGTGATCGGGCGCGACGACGACGAAACCCCATGAAGCCAGGTGCGTCATGAGGAACGCAGACTGCGTGGGGAAGCCGGCGATACCGTGGCTGAAGACGACCACGGGGAACGGTCCACCGGGGGCGATGTTCTCGCCTCGGGCCGCATCGGTCTTCTGCAGGGTTCCCGGCCGAGATCCGAGGGTCTTGCGTTGGGCCGGAGGTAGCAGCGCCTTGAGGTCGTAGGTCGTCTCGGTAATGATCCGGCGGGAGCTCAGCGGGTAGACCGGGTACCAGACTTCGGTCGTCGTTGACCTTCCTCCCGCTGCTGTCGCCGGTACCCGCAGCGTGAGTACGCCAGGCACGTACGGACCCGGAGAAGCGAACACGGTTGAGTCAGTAGGAGGAACCGGCCGCAACACGGCAGCTCTCGGTGGTGGCGTGGCCCCGGCCGATCGAATTGGTGCGGTGGTGGTCGTTGCGAGCACCGGGGTGGGCGGGCCAAAAAGAAACGACGACACACCCAAAAGGCATGCCGCCGTTCCCAGAGCCGACTTCTTCATCCTGCAACGATAGGCGCGCATAGGAGTGCGCGACGCTTAGTGGTCTTTACTTGGCACCGGCCCGCTCAAGCAGACGACGGGCGATGACCTTCAGGCAAAGTGTCTCGTCGGCGCCTTCGAAGATCGAGAGCACGCGGGCATCCACGAAGTACCTCGAGACGGGGAACTCCTCGGCGTATCCCATGCCACCGTGAATCTGCATCGCCTCCCGGGTGACCCACTCAGCGGCCCGACACACGTACGCCTTGATCATCGATGCTTCGAGGGCACCTTCGCCCTTACCCATCATCTTCGCCACTTCGTAGGAGAACTGCCGACTGGCCTGAATGATGACGGCCATACGGGCGAGCTTGATCTTCGTCAGCTGGTAATCAACGGTGTTGTGCCCGAACACGACGCGGTTCTGCGAGTACGAGACGGCAGCCTCATACGCAGCCTGCATCACGCCGACCGCACGAGCCGCTGTCTGGATGCGGCCGTTCTCGAAGCCCTCCATCTGGAAGTAGAAACCCTTCCCGAGGCCGGACTCCTCACCGATCAGATGGTTCGACGGGACGCGCCAGTCTTCGAAGGCGATTTCGTATGAGTGCATACCGCGGTAGCCGATGGTGTCGATCGGGCGGCCCTCCATCTTGCCGACCGTTCCGTCGTTGTGCTCCTGCGTGAACTCGAAACCGTGACCGCTGGCCACCGGCTTCGGTACGAGGAACAGCGACAGGCCGCGGTGGGTCTTCGAGCGGTCGGGGTCGGTGCGGGCCAGAAGCAGCAGAACGTTCGCCCGGGCACCGAACGTGCACCACGTCTTCACGCCGTTGATCGCCCATTCATCGGTGTCCAACTTGGTGCCCGTGACCTTGATGCCGGCGACGTCGCTGCCGTAGTCGGGCTCGGTCACCGCGACCGCGCCGAGAACTTCGGCGGTGGCGATCTTCGGGAGCCACTCCGCCTTCTGCTCGGCCGTGCCACCGCGAACCAGTGCGCGCGTAAGAATTTCGGGACGCGTGATGAGCGAGCCGCCGATCCCGAGCGACGCACGGGTGAGTTCCTCCGTGGCGATGACCATGCCGAGGTATTCGCCTTCGCCGCCGGTTGCGAAACCGCCGTATTCCTCCGGAACCGAAAGACCAAAACCACCCATTTCGGCAAGGCCGTTGATGACCTCTTCCGGTACGTCGCCGTTTGTGCGATGAACGTGCTCGCCCCGCTCGCGAACCTGCTCCTCGGCGAAGCGGCGGAACGTGTCCTGCACCATCTCGAAGTCGCCATCGAGATGACGGGGCCCGCCGGCTGAGGCGATCAGTTCGTCGGCGAGCCCGGCGACAAACGACGCGGCGCGGTACTGGCGGATGAACGGGAGCACGGAATTGAGCGCACCTTCGTCGACGCCCCATTCGTCTTCACGGCCGAGAAGCTTCGTCGTCACTTCGAACGCAACGTCGGCCACAAAGGCCACGGCAATGTTCGCCTCAAGCGCTCCCTTGTTGCCGTAATCGAGCACCGCCCGGGCGTTTTCGACGGCAGACGCGGCATGGGCCAGGTCATAGGCCATCTGCTGATGGGCGTCGATGGCGGCATCGACCCGGTCGGCCTGGGCGGCCAGGTGGCGGGTTGCTGCCTCGACCACGGCACTGCAGGCGGAAACGACCGTCGCCGCGGTGGTCAAATCAGGAAGAACGGATGAAGACGAAGACATGCGTGAAAGGCTACCCAGCCCGGGCCGTTATTGACAGTTACGCGGACCGCCCACGGTATTGGCCTGTCGTCGTCCGGAGGAAACACCCGGAGGGCGCGCCCGAGACAGGCTGAAAACCGGGCATACCGGGGCTTAAATCGGGCTGGGTAATTCGGATTAATGTGCGCTTCGGTCGTTGAAGGGGTTTAGGGCCTGCTGTAGTGTCCCGATGTTCATCGCCTAGCTAGTGCACTGAAGCGTTGAAGACTGTGATGTCGATTGCTCGGAAAATCCAGCATAGGCAAGCAAGCCGCGGCGCTCGGCGTCACCGTTTTCTACGCGAAGATGCACTAGTAGGTAGCAATAGTGGTTCCAAAGAGAGGCGGTTCTGTGCGTTCCTGGACCTTCCGAGTAGCAGGCGTTGTCAGTGTCGTGGTCGGGCTGGTGATCAGCCAGATGCCCGAAACCACTGCAGGACCGCTCCGGACGCAGTCTTCGGTGAACGCGGCTAACGGACCGACCACAAGCCCGTCCAGCGGTGCGGCAACCCCTCCGGTGTTCGATCCAGCCACATCGCCCGCCCGCGACAACCCGTTGACCCCCAGGCTGTTGGAGCTCACGAAGCCGGCCGCTGCTGCGAGGGTCATGACCGACTCCGCGGTCGTTGGACTCCCGTCCAACGGGGCCGGAAGCCTCATCGAGCGAGGCCCCGGGCGTTACCTCGTGCGGGTGCGAACGACCGACACGAGTGCTGCGCTGCTCGCTCGCATCCGCGCTGCCGGAGCAACGATCGTCCACACCTCGCCCGCGGTGAACATCCTCACGGTGGAGATCGCCCTGACCGACATGGACGCGTTGGCAGCGATACAGCCCGGCGTGATCTCGGTATCGGAGATTCTCGAACCGGAAAGCGACGCTGTGTGTCCGACCGGCATCGTGTCTGAGGGCGTTTCGACGCTCAACGTCGGACTCGGTCGCACGAACTTCGGTGTCGACGGTTCGGGCGTCACCGTTGGAATCCTTTCCGACTCGTTCAACGCCACAGGCGGAGCGCCAACCGGCATTTCCAACGCGGAAATTCCCGGAGCGGCCAACCCCTGCGGGTACACCCGCCCCG
Source organism: uncultured Acidimicrobiales bacterium (assembly GCA_963763135.1). Classification (GTDB taxonomy): domain Bacteria; phylum Actinomycetota; class Acidimicrobiia; order Acidimicrobiales; family JANYDT01; genus JANMZO01. The sequence goes on from CAVXNJ010000002.1 coordinate 186,378, forward strand.
TATCGATTCAGATCGACGACACCGACCCCGCCAACGCCGACGAGGGTCGAGCCATGGCCGAGATCGTGCATGACCTCGCTCCGGGTGCCGACATTCGTTTCGCCACCGCGAACAACGGCGAATACGACTACGCCGACCAGATCCGTGCGCTCGCGGCAGCGGGCGCGAAGGTGATCGTCGACGACGTCTTCTACTACGAGGAGCCCATCTATCAAGACGGGGTGATCGCCAAGGCGGTGCAGGACGTCACCGAACAGGGCGTCACCTACTTCGGCTCGGCCGGCAATGGCAACCGGATCGTGTCCGGTCGTGACGTCGGCTCCTACGAAGCCCAGACGTACCGGCCAACGTCGTGTCCTGCGGCGGTAGCCAACCTCGGCGAACTCGACTGCCACGACTTCAACCCCGACCCGTCGCTCGTCGACAACACGTTCGGGCTGTCGCTCAGCGCGGCCGGTCCTACCGTGCTCGGCTGGAACGAACCGCAGTTCGGCGTCAACACCGACCTCGATCTTTTCGTCATCAGCTCCACCACTGGCGCCATCCTTGCCTCGAGCACGGCGAACAGCCGACTCACCCAGCAGCCCTTTGAGATCGTGAACCTCGGGTTTGCGAGCGTCAACCTGGTCGTCGCCCGTTACATCGGTACCGGTACCCCCCGTTTCAAAATGCTGCATCGGGCCAACTTCACCGCAGCCGAGTACACCCTCGGAAGCGGTGGCGACGTACTCGGCCCAACGAATTACGGGCACCACGCGTCGAAGTACAGCAACAACATCACGGCCGCGCCGTTCGACAACAGTGCGACCATCGAGCCGTACTCGGCTCGCGGGCCGGCCACGTTCTGCTGGGGCTCTGTCGTTGGCTTCACTCCCGCAGCGGCAATCCCAGGGTGCGAGACGAACACGGTCACCATGACGGCAACCGATGGCGTCGCCAACTCGTTCCTCGGCACGCTCTTTGGCAGCACCTTCCGCTTCTACGGTACGTCGGCTGCCGCACCGCACGCGGCTGCTGTGGCAGCCCTCGTGCTGCAAAAGGCGCCCTGTTACTCGCCGACCCAGATATCGGGAGTAATGAAGAGCACCGCGTCGGCAGTCGGGTCCTTTGGCGTGGACGCCCGAGGTGCGGGATTGATCAACGCCAATGCCGCGCTTCAAGCAGCGGCATGCGAACCCGCGACACCAGCGCCGGCTTCTTGTGCGACCGGGTGTTCGTTCGTTTCCAAAGCGAATGCGAAGTACGTGGTGGCCGAGGTGAACCGGACCGGCGACGCGGCCGGCGAGCTGCGGGCGGCGTCCGATACCGCAGGTGCGCTGACCGACAGTTTCATAACGGTGGGCGACTGTTCTTCGGTGGCCGGTTGTGCAATCCAGTCGAGATCCAACGGAAAATACCTGGCCGCCGAACTGGGCCGAACCGGCGACGGTTACGCCACCGTCCGGGCCAGGTCCGACGCCATTGGCGCATGGGAGCGCTTTGCGTTGCTCGGTGACTGTGCGTCGACGCTCGGATGTGCCCTGCAATCGAAAGCCAACGGCCGCTTCGTCGCACCGGAGTTGAATCGCACCGGAGACGCCTACGCGACCATGCGGGCTCGATCGCTGCAGATCGGCGCGTGGGAGCGGTTCGGCATTATCGCCACTCCGGTTCCTTCGTTGAGCTCACTCCCGACCGCCTGCGCCTCGGCTCCGGGATGTTCGTTTGTCTCGAAGGCCAATGCCAAAGCGGCTCAGGTCGAAGTGGGCCGCGTCGGCGAGGCGAACGGTGAAGTGCGAGCGGCCAGCAACGCCCCCGGAAGCGGGATCGACGGCTTCATCGTCGTTGGCGACTGCGCGTCGACTCTCGGCTGTGCCCTGCAGTCCACCGCCAACAACAAGTACGTGGCCGCGGAACTCGCACGAACCGGAGACGCCTATGCAACGCTGCGGGCCAGGTCCGACGCGGCGGGCCCGTGGGAGCGTTACGGGATCGTGGGCGACTGCGCTTCAACGCTCGGCTGCGCCATTTTGGCGAAGGGTAACGGCAGGTACGTTTCCGCGGAGCTCGGCCGCACCGGCGACGGCTACGCAACCATGCGGGCCCGCTCCGACGCAATTGGCGCATGGGAACGTTTCGGTGTCACGACGACGCCGGCCCCCGCCACTACGACCACAACCACGACAACCACAACGACAACGACCACGACGGTCACGACGTTGCCGCCCGCGCCGACCACCTCGACCACGACCACCACCATTCCCGCGGTTAGCGGGGTTCCTGCCTCATGTCTGACCGGTTGTTCGATGTTTGCCAAGATCAGCGGGAAGTACGTGGTGAACGAGCTCAACCGAACCGGCGAATCGGCCTTCGTCATGCGGGCGGCGAACGATGTAGCGGGCGGTGGCCTCGACAGCTTCGTGGTGGTGGGCGACTGTGCCTCGGTCCTCGGATGCGCGTTCCAGTCCAAAGCCAACAACAAGTACGTGTCGGCGGAGCTCGGCCGAACCGGATCCAACTACGCCACGCTCCGGGCGCGAGCCGATGCGATCGGCGCCTGGGAACGTTTTGGTGTCGTCGGTGATTGCGCTTCAGGCACCGGCTGTTCCATACAGTCGAAGGCCAACGGCCTCTACGTCGCATCGGAACAGAACAACGTCGGTGCCGACTACGGCCTGCTGCGGGCGCGGTCCGATGCGGTCGGAGCGTGGGAACGCTTCGGCATTGTCGCCACTCCGGCGCAGGTGACTACGACGACGACCACCACCCCGACCGGACCGATTCCGTGCGCACTCCACTGTGGATTGGTCGTCGTGGCGAACTCGAAGTTGACCCTTACGGACTTCTTCCGAACCGGCGACACGGTCGGGGTGCTTCGGGGAACGGCCGATTCCAGTCCGGTCGGCTTGGACTACACAATCGTTGGCGACTGCACCTCGGTTGCCGGTTGCGCACTCCGGTCGAATGCGAACGGAAAGTACGTTTCGGCGGAGCTTGGCTACACCGGTGACAACTACGGAATGCTGCGGGCACGTGCCGATGCCGTCGGTCTCTGGGAGACATTCGGCGTGGTCGGGTCGTGCTCGTCGATCGAAGGTTGTGCGCTCCAGTCCAAGGCCAACGGAAAATACGTGTCGGCCGAACTGAACCGTCCGGGCAACGACTACGCGACGCTTCGGGCCCGGGCTGACGCGATCGGGCCCTGGGAGCGATTCCGCCTCTCGATCACCGGTTGACCGTCACCGGGGCATCGTCGGCACGTGACATGGTCGAGACTGATGCCGTATGAAGGAAACTGACACGAACGAAACTGACACGACGGGCGCCGTTGCGACGTCGACCGACGCAGCCACGGCAGTGGTGCTGACCGGTCGAGATCTCACGCCGAGCCTCGTTCGTCGTGTCGCGTTGGGAGCAATGGTTGCTGTCGATCCCGCGGCGATGGAAGCCGTACGCGCCGGCCGGGCGGTCGTCGATCGGTACTTCGCCGATGGCATACCGGCCTACGGGCTCACGACCGGGCTCGGAGCCCGTTCGACGGAGCTCCTGTCCAGCGAGGCGGCCGCCGAGTTCTCGTACAAGACCGTGCGCGGGCGGGCGCAGGCATTGGGTGAACCGTTACCTGAGAAAGTAGTACGCGCACTTATGGTCGTGCGGCTCAACACTCTGCTGACCGGGGGAGCGGGGGCCAGTCCCGCGGTGGTCGACTCACTGGTGGCCGCTCTCAACCGGGGAGTTGTCGCCTTCATGCCGCGCATCGGTTCGATCGGAGCGGCGGATCTTGTGGTGATGGCGTCGCTGGCGCACGCCCTTATCGGAGAAGGTCATCTCGTCATCGACGGTTGCGTGGTGGCCGCCGCCGCAGGCCTGGTCGAACTGGGGATCGTCCCCGTAGTGCTGGCGCCGAAGGACGGCGTCGTTCTCTGCAACAACACGGCGTATTCGAGCGGGTCGGCGGCGCTGGCGTTCGCCTCCGCCCGCGATCTGCTCGGCGGCCTGCAGGTATCGGCGGCCCTGTCGATGGAGGGGTTCGGGGCCAACCTGTCGCCGCTGTTCCCGGAATCGCTCCGAGTGCGTCCCCAGCCCGGCCAGGTGGTGGCCGGCGATGAGCTTCGAGCGCTTCTCGTCGACGGACCCCTCGGTCGACCGGGCGCCGCCCGACGACTGCAGGACCCGGTGTCGTTCCGCTGCGTTGCCCAGGTTCACGGGGCTGCGATTGCCGCGCTCGACGAGCTGTCAGAAGAACTCGCTGTCGACCTCAACTCTCCGCCTGACAACCCGGTTGTTCTCCTGGATACCGGTCTCTGCGTGAGCACGGGAAACTTCCATCTTCCGCGACTCGCGCAAACCGTCGACGGTGTGGCTCGGGCCCTGGCCTGGTGTGCGAACGACTCGGTCGCCCGCGTGCACCGGCTGATGCACGCCCCGTTCACCGGCCTTCCGATCCTGCTCACGCCCGAAGCGGCCGACAACGCGGGATTCGGTCCGCTGCTCAAACCCCTGGAGGCACTGCGGGCCGAGATCGTGCATCTCGCCAACCCCGTTCCGATACTAAGTTCACATAACGCTGATGGCGTCGAAGACACCGCAACGTTTTCCGCTTTGGCGGTGGAGAAACTGACGGTGCTGCTCGACCGGTTGGCGCTCGTGGTCGCGATCGAGCTGCTTGCGGCGGCTCAGGCCATCGACCTTCGTCGTCAGATTTCCGGCGACGAAACCGACGCTGACCCGCTCGACGGCGACGGCGACGGCGACGGCGACAGGGTTCGGGTTCGGCCGCTCGCGCAGGTCCACCGGGAACTTCGGGCCATCGCGCCCTTCATCGGCGAGGATCGGCCCCTCGGACGGGAGATCGAAGCGATAGCGCGCGACCTGGTCAGCTCCGGGCGGATCGCGACTCTCGTCGGGCTCGCCGGCTAGCTGTAGCGGCCAGGCGGCCAGGCGGCCACGCGGCAAGTCGGCTAGGCGTAGATCAGGGTCTGGCCGAGCCCCATCGCCGTCGCTTTGGCCAACATCGCAGCACCGAGGCCGATGTCTGACAGCGACAGCCCTCGATGCCAAAAGAGGATGCGCTCGTCGTCGTTGGTCCGACCGGTCCGCTGGCCGGTGACTATCTGACACAGTTCGGCGTGGACTCCGTCTTCCGACAGGAGTCCGGCATTGATGTGCGGCCGGAGTGCACCGAGACTGCCGGCGCGGAACTGACCGAGGTCGTCGACCACGATCTTGTCCATCGCCGACGTCATCGTAATATCAAGTGCGCTTACTGTTCCGTAAGGGATGACCAGTGCACCGGGTTTGATCCATGACGTCTTGAACAACTCCTCGCGCTCTTCCAGACGAGAGGCTTCGACCGCAATATCTACGCCGTCGAGGCACTCCTGCCAGTTGTCGGTGACGATCACGTCCTTCCCCAGATCGTTCCGCAGTCGAGCGGCGAACTCCTCACGACTCTCCGGGCGACGCGAGTGCACGCGGATCTCATCGAAGTCGAACAGGTGATCAAGCAACCTGATATTCCAGTACGAAGTACCCCGTGCCCCAACGTGACCCAGAACCTTCGAGTTCGATCGGGCCAGGTGGCGGGCGCCGATGGCGGTCAGGGCCCCGGTGCGCATGTCGGTGATCGCCGTCGCGTCGATGATGGCCTTCGGCATTCCGGTGCGGGGATCGAACAGGTTGAGCATGGCCATTTCCGATGGAAGGCCCCGTTTGTAGTTGTCGATGTAATCGCCGACGATCTTTACGCCGGCGAGGTCGAGCGGGGCCACGTAGCCCCGCAGCACGTTGAAGTGACCTCGAAAGGCGGGGTCGGGCGTGAGATGCACCCGGGGCTCGATCACGGCCTGGCCCGGCGTTCCTTGGGCGATCAGGGCGGCGTTCACCGCGTCGATCACCTCGGCGTCGGACAGCTCCAGACGGGCGACGTCGTGAGCGTTCAGGTACGTGAGGGTGATCGATCCGGCCATGCCCGACGCTATATCGACAGCGCCGTGACCGCCGCACGCGACACGGCGGTAACCATTGACATGGCGGTAACGTCGAAATCGACAGCGCCGTGACCGCCGCACGCGACACAGCGGTAACCATTGACATGGCGGTAACGTCGAAATCGACAGCGCCGTGACCGCCGCACGCGACACAGCGGTAACTATTGACATGGCGGTAACGTCGAAATCGACAGCGCCGTGACCGCCGCAATCGGGCCAGAGCTAACGAGTCGCGTGCCACTGACGGTTGGCCCGGCCGACCACCTAAGGTCGGCGCATGAGCTTTCACCCACCGGAACCCGTCACGGTGGCCCCGCCCCGCCTCGTTCGACGGCCGGTAATGCTGCAAGGGTGGTACAACCTCACGTCCCTACACTGGAGCTACGACGTGGCCACCGTCGCCGCCCTGCTTCCCCGGGGCTTCCGCGTCGACACGTTCGACGACCGGGCCTGGGTCGGTCTGATCCCGTTTCATATGCGCCGGATCCGGATCCCCGGCCTGGAACGCATCGGCCTGCCGTGGGCCACCTTCCCGGAGACAAACGTGCGAACCTACGTGGTCGATTCGCGTGGGCGTCGGGGAGTGTGGTTCTGCAGTCTCGACATCACCCGAATCGTTCCCACGATCGTGGCCCGAACCACCTACTCGCTGCCGTACTGCAGCGCAGACATGGAGATCGACGGGTCAGAGCCTGGAATCGTTCACTACACCAGTTCCCGACGTTGGCCGCGGTCGACGGCGGGCGCGCACAGCGACGTGATCGTGAAGATAGGCGACGAAGTGGCTCCTGACGCGCCGGATCGGCCGCTGATCGACTTTCTTTCGGCTCGCTGGGCTCTGGGTTCGACCCTCGCGGGGCAGCTTCTGTGGGCCGACGTCGATCATCCGGTTTGGCCTCTGCACCGAGCCGAGGTCGTGTCGTGGAAGGAGTCGCTCATCACGGCCGCCGGTCTCCCGGAACCAACGGGGGAACCCATCGCCCTCTGGTCGCCCGGTGTCGAGGTGCGCATCGGGCGGCCCTACCGGGTGCGTCGGAACTGACGTCGGCCACGGTCGCGTCTGTCTTGGGGGTCCGGCTCGACGGACATTAGGGTGTTTGCATGACAACGCACGACCGTCCCTTTGGCCGCAACTTTGAAGATTTCGAAGTGGGCGACATCTACCAGCACTGGCCCGGCAAGACCATCACCGAGTACGACGATCATCTGTTCTGCATGATCACGATGAACCACCACCCGCTGCACACCAACGACTGGTACGCAGCGGACACCGTCCAGGGCAAGAACGTCGTCGTCGGCAACCTCGTGTATTCGCTGGTGCTCGGCATGAGCGTCCCCGACGTGAGCGGTCAGGCCATCGCGAATCTCGAAGTGGAAACCCTCAAGCACTCGAAACCCACGTTCCACGGCGACACGATTCACGCCGAGACCCGCGTCCTCGACAAGCAACTGACGTCGAAAGGCGACCGCGGCATAGTGAGCGTGGAGACGAAGGGCATCAATCAGCGCGGCGAGGAAGTCTGTTACTTCAAGCGCAAGGTGATGGTGTGGACACGGGCGGCCGCTCCCACCCGTAAGCGCCCATACGACACGAACGCGATCTGGGAGTAGCACCCCTGGAAGCTTCCGGCGACATCACAGTGCAGGCGTTCCATGCTCTTGCGCTGCCGTGGATGCGATCCGAACTACGAGACCTCCCGTGGCGTCACTCACGTGACCCGTGGGAGGTCTTTGTCGCTGAGTGCATGTTGCAACAGACCCAGGTCGCCCGGGTGATCCCGAAATGGCACGCGTTTCTCAAGCGCTTTCCCGACGCCGCCGTCTGTTCGGGAGCGTCGGTCGGCGAGGTGATCACCCTGTGGGAAGGGCTCGGGTACAACCGACGAGCCGTGCAACTACACCGGTGCGCGGTCGAGGTTACGGAACTCCACGGTGGCCGGTTCCCGAACGATCTGGCCGGGTTGCTGCGGCTGCCCGGGGTGGGTCCGTACACCGCCAGGGCCATTCTGGCGTTCGCGTTTGAACGCGACGTTGCGGTGCTCGACACGAACGTCGCGAGGATCCTCGCCCGCTGCCTGGCCGGACGGAAGCTCACGTTGAACGAAGCACAGGCCACCGCCGATTCGCTCGTTCCGGCCGGTGAAGGATGGCTGTGGAACCAGGGGATGCTGGACCTCGGGGCCGCGGTTTGCACGAAGCGCTCACCCAATTGCGCTGTGTGTCCGGTGCGGGTGGGCTGCGCATGGCGGCAAACCGGCGATCCGGCGACCGATCCGGCCGAAGGATCCGCCGCGGTAACGGTACGCCAATCGAGATTCGACGGGTCCGACCGCCAGATTCGTGGGCGTATGGTCGATGCGCTTCGCCGTGGTCCTCTGACGTTTTCGACCGTGGATCTGATGAGTCAGGACCTCGATCCGGAGCGGGTCGCGAGGATACTACGTTCACTTATTAAAGACGGGTTGGCGGTCGAAACACTCCACGGCTACGAGTTGGCCAGATAACCGCGCGGTACGTGCCCCGTAGCTGGTTCAGTCCTTACTGCGACCGAACCGGAACCACTTCCGCAAACGGTCGGTTTCCTTCCGCTGTTTGCCCAGGTCGGCGATTGCACCCGGAACCGCGGCGTTGACGATGTCTTCGACCTCGTCGAGAAGGGCGGCGATAGTGCCATCACCGATGCTGTCGGGTTCGGGTGGCGTTGGGGGAGTGATCAGGGTGCCGCGCTGCCAATCGACGTCGGCGAGTCGGGGCGCAAAGCTGGTGCACGACTCCGGACATCGCCATGGTGCCTCGGGCGCAAGATCGAGGTTGCATTTCCGTACCGTGTCGCCGGTCGGGTAGCTCCGAGTTTCGAAGTGTTTGCAGTCGGAACGCATTGGCATCTCCCTATCGTTTCACGTCGCAGACCCCAACGCTCTCTGTGGCGCGCCAGTGGTTGAAACGATCGTGCCCTGTAAGAATCACCCAACTTCATTTTGTACACAGTTCCGGGCGCCTGTCTGACAGGCGTCAACGTTGTGAGGGTGACGGCCCTCCAGGATGCACATCGGTTTCCGGTGAGCACGATAATCAGGACGAGCCGCATATGACCCGACATGCCGATCAGACCCACCGGTCGAGTGGAATCACATGGTGATGCGCCCAGGTACGCGTGTGCTTCGAGCTCGTGGCCTCGGGGCCTGTGTTGCTCTGGTCGGAGGTTGCTCCACGCTCATGGTGTTGGCGATACCCGGTGTCGGGTGGGCTCAAACCAAGCCCACCCCGGTGAAAGCGGCCGCCGCTGAAACGACAGCCGCGACCCGGGTCGCCGCCGGTGCGCCCGGAACCGAACCCGACACCGTCCCGGGCGGCCCGGTTCAGGCCGGGGTCCCCGTCGGCTCGGTTCCTGCCACGACCAAGCAGAAGGTCGGCAACGCCGCCAACACCAAGACAAAGGTTCGCCTGGCGGCGGCCAGCCTTCCATCGGCCGACGACATTCTGGCCAACAAGGCCATCGCGTTGACCGACCGGGCCCGAGCCGATATCAAAGCCGGCATCGTCGATCCCCGGGTGCTCGGTGCGCTGGCGTTCATGGCGAAGAAGTTTCCGATCGAGGTGTCTACCTTCCGCACCGGCCATTCGCGCTACGTCGCCGGAACGACCCGCGACTCGAACCACTACTACGGCCGCGCCGCCGACATCAGCAAGGTCGATGGCGTTGCGGTCAGTCGGTCCAACCAGTCAGCGCTGGCCCTCGCGAACTACCTCCTCACGCTGCCGGGCGATATTCGCCCGACCGAACTCGGCTCGCCATGGAGCGGCGACGGGTCCGGCGCCGACGTTGAAGTGTTCAGCGACGAGGGCCACGACAACCACCTGCACCTCGGCTTCGACGACTAGCGCGTCGACCGCGGCGAGTTTCTGCGACAGGTCACGACGGATCGCGACGGACAGGTGACGGCCGATGACACCGCGAGCATCAGGCACCAACGCCTTTACTCCTGATGACTCGGAGTTCTGCGACTCCGGCGGACTCCGCATCCACGTGCAGATCTGGGGTAGTGGTCGACCCATCGTGCTCGTGCACGGATGGGGCGTGGACTCGGATCGGAACTGGGTGCTCCCGGGATGGGTCGAGTCGTTGCGTGCATCGCGCATGGTGGTCGCGCTCGATGTGCGGGGGCACGGGCTGAGCGATAAACCCGTGGATCCGCAGGCGTACACGTACGGCGCGATGAGCGCCGATGTGGTCGCGGTGCTCGATCACCTCGACATCGCCCGAGCCGACTTCCTCGGATATTCGATGGGAGCGTTCATCGGGGCGTATCTGCTCGGCCACGCTTCTGACCGGCTCGGTGCCGTAGTGCTCGCGGGAATCGGCGACGAGACCGACGAAAGCGCAGCGGCGGCCATCGCTATAGCGGCGGCACTCCGCGCTCGAAGATGCCTCGACGATTGCCGACCCGGTCGGCGCCGCGTACCGCTCGTTCATCGATGCAAATCCCCGGAGTGACCGGGAAGCGCTGGCCGTCTCTGCACTCACGATGTGGCCCGACGGATACCCCGTGCGTATCGCTGGCCCGGGTCTTCGTGACGCGACGAACCGTGTGTTGATCATCAACGGGGGCAACGACCGCCCGTACGTCGATACCGCCTCTTCGTTGGTTGCTGCTGTACCGGGCGCAACGTACGTGACCGTGCCTGGGCTCGACCATCTCCAGGCGGTGGGTTCAGCCGACTTCCAGTCGGCCGTCCTCGAGTTTCTGCGTCACTGAAGCGTTGACGACGGCGACGCCCGGACCCCGCCCGTCTTGTGTGGGATTCGTAGGTTCGGGATAGGTTGTCGCGATGCGAACCGGAAGATGTCTATGCGGCGAAGTGACCTACGAATTGGCCGGCGATTTGATCGCCACTGCGGTCTGTCACTGTGATCACTGCCAGCGCCAGAGCGGGGGAGCGTTCTCGGTCAACCTCGTGGTGCATGCATCGCAGCTGACCATCAACGGTGAACTCAAGACGTATGAGGAACGGGGCGAACTCGGCGACCAGGTGTATGTGCGCCGGCGCTTCTGCGGTACCTGCGGGTCGCCGATCGTCTCGGAGTTGTCGCTTACCGACGGGATTGTTGCGGTCAAGGTTGGCTCGCTCGACGAGAAATCCGACGTGAAGCCCACCGTTCAGGTGTGGTGCGAAACCAAGCAACCCTGGGTCGATCTGCCCGGCATGGCCGTCTCGCTTGAGCGCGAGTCGTAAACCGCCAAGCACGTCAAAAGGACCGTCAGTACGTCAAAAGCCCTGACCGGACTACCGGCCAGGGCTTTCTACGTGCGTTTACGGGCTGCGTTTGCGGCCTGCGTTACTGCCCCTGCCTGGGATCAGCCGACGGAGCCTTCCATCTGCAGCTCGACCAGACGGCTCCACTCGACCGCGAACTCCATCGGGAGCGTGCGGGTGACGGGCTCCATGAAGCCGTTGACGACCGTCGCCATGGCCTGCTCCTTCGAGAGGCCGCGCGACTGCAGGTAGAAGAGCTGGTCGTCGCCGACCTTCGACACCGTGGCCTCGTGACCAATCCGGGCATCTTCGACGTTGGGGTGACGCTCGATGTAGGGATAGGTGTCGGAGCGGCTCTCGTCGTCGAGGATCAGCGCGTCGCACTGTACGTGGGACCGGATGTTGTCGGCGCCCTCTTCGACCCGGACCAGACCGCGGTAGCTGGTACGGCCACCGTTCTGGGAGATCGACTTCGAGATGACCTGGCTCGTGGTCTCCGGTGCGGCGTGAACCATCTTCGCCCCGGTGTCCTGGTGCTGGCCCTCGCCCGCGTAGGCAACCGACAGCACTTCGCCCGTGGCCTTCGGACCCATGAGATAGATGGCCGGGTACTTCATCGTGAGACGCGACCCGATGTTGCCGTCGATCCACGACACGCGTGACTCCGTCTCGGCCCGGGCCCGCTTCGTCACGAGGTTGAACACGTTGTTCGACCAGTTCTGAATCGTCGAGTAAGTGATATGCGCGCTTTCCATCGCGATCAGCTCAACGACGGCGGAGTGCAGGGAATCGGAGCTGTAGACCGGCGCCGAGCAACCTTCGATGTAGTGAACCTTGGAACCCTTGTCGGCGATGATAAGCGTACGTTCGAATTGGCCCATGTTCTCTTTGTTGATGCGGAAGTACGCCTGCAGTGGCATTTCTACCGTGACGTTTTCCGGAACGTAGATGAACGAGCCACCCGACCATACGGCCGAGTTGAGCGCGCTGAATTTGTTGTCGGCGACGGGGATGACGGTCGCGAAGTAACGCTTCACGATCTCGGGATACTCGCGCAGGGCGGTGTCCATGTCGCAGAAGATGACGCCCTGGGCTTCGAGGTCCTCACGGTTGCGGTGGAACACCACTTCGGACTCGTACTGTGCGGTCACACCGGCGAGGTACTTCTGCTCCGCTTCCGGAATACCGAGCTTCTCGTAGGTCTTGCGGACGGATTCGGGAGCGCGTCCCACGAGTCGACCTGACCCTCCATCGGCTTGACGTAGTAGTAGATGTCGTCGAAGAAGATCTGGTCGAGGGCGCCGCCCCAGTTGGGCATAGGCTTCTTGTGGAAGACATCGAGGGCGCGAAGCCGGAACTTCAGCATCCACTCCGGCTCACCCTTCATCCACGACATCTCCTGGACGATTTCTTTGGTGAGACCCCGCTTCGGCGTGAAGACATAGTCGTCGACGTCGTCTGCCCATCCGAGTTTGTATTTCCCGAGGTCAAGGTCTTGCACGGTCGTAGACATGGCGCTTCTCCCGGAGGGGTTGGGGTTTCTCCTACGTAGATAGTAACAACTCCTCCTGCTTATGTAACCCCGAGCGCTTTGGGTGACCGTGTCGTTTTCCGTGCGGACCCGGTTTTGTACTGCTCCGGAGTCGAAAACTCGGTCTGGCGACGCCTTTTTGGCTCCGGAGTGGGTGTTGCTGGGATCGTGGGGTGCTCCGGAGTCGATAACTCGGTCTGGCGACGCCTTTTTGGCTCCGGAGTGGGTGTTGCTGGGATCGTGGGGTGCTCCGGAGTCGATAACTCGGTCTGGCGACGCCTTTTTGGCTCCGGAGTGGGTGTTGCTGGGATCGTGGGGTGCTCCGGAGTCGATAACTCGGTCTGGCGACGCCTTTTTGGCTCCGGAGTGGGTGTTGCTGGGATCGTGGGGTGCTCCGGAGTCGATAACTCGGTCTGGCGACGCCTTTTTGGCTCCGGAGTGGGTGTTGCTGGGATCGTGGGGTGCTCCGGAGTCGATAACTCGGTCTATGCGACGCCTTTTCGGCTCCGGAGCGGGCCGGCCGGCGGGCGAAACCATGCCGGCGTACCACTGGTCGAGCATCGTGCGCGAGAGGCCGTCGAGGTCGACGTTGTGGCCCGCAATTGCGTATGCGACGGGTGCGGTCATGTGGATGAGTGCCAGCGATGCCGCGAGCTCGACCGGAACGGCGTCGGTGAGCTCGCCGGCCGATATGGCCGTTGCGATGCGACCGGTAACCAGGGCGAGGAGTTCGGGATGGGCGGCGTGCAGGTTGGTGCTCGGGTTTGACCGGATGAAGTCGGCCGCCATGCCGATGTGGCCACCACCCGTGTGGCGCCACGCATCGATGACCGCTTTGCGGATGTGATCCAATGCGTCGCGCACGTCGACGTCGCCGGCGGCCGCGAGACGGAACTGCGCGTCGCTCGCCAGCCGACGGTTGAACTCGCGCAACAGTCCGGCCTTCGTCTCGTAGATCCGAAAGAACGTGGCTCGCCCCACGCCCGCGTGATCGCAGATCTCCTCGATCGTCAGTTCCTCGTAGGGTCGGGTCATGAGCAACTCGTCGGCGGCGTCGTAGAGTCGCTCGGCGTTCTGTTCCCGACGGCGGGTGCGGCCGTCGAGCGACTCGGCTTGTTTGACCGGAGCTGGAGGCGCAGCGGGCTTGGCCGGTGGAGCAGTGGGCATGGCGATGGTGGGAGGCGTCATCGAATCGGAATGTTGTCGTAGTAGGGAATCACGATGACGCCTTCGGCGTGCACGTCGCCGAGCAACGACTTCGTGACCGGATGCACGATGGCCGCCGATGTTGCGACGTTGATCACCGAAGGTCGCCCCGACTCGAGAGCGCGCGTCATAGCGGGTCCGATCTCGTCGATGTCGGTCACGTGCTGCCCGAATGCACCGAAGCCTTCCGCGACCAGGTCGTAGCGGGTGGGGCTCAACCGTGAGATCACGTCACCTTCGGAGCCGTAGACCGCGTGCTGGCCGTGAATGGACATCCCCCAGCACGCGTTGTTCAGCACGATCGTCACGATGGGCAGTTGATGGCGGACCATCGTGTCCCACTCCTGAATGTGGAAACCGATTGCGCCGTCGCCGGTGACCTGAACCACACGGCGGTCGGGGTGGGCGAACTGCGCGCCGATCGCGAATCCCTGCCCAACACCGAGGTGGCCCTGGTACCCGAGCGCCAGGGTGGCTTGGAGGTCGAGATGGGAGCCGGCCCAGTCGATCCAGGCCGCTGATTCGCCCCCGTCGCGAACGAGGATCGAGCCCGATGGAATCTTGGCCGCGATCTCGCGTGCGGCGCCGTAGGGGTGGATGCCGTCGGGTTCCATTCCTGCGCCCTCGAACATCGCGTCGGCGAAGTGGTGCATGCGCACCGCCTGTGTGCTCCACTCCGTGCGGTCGCGGGGTGCCAGTCGGGCGTTGATCGCGTCGAGTCCCGCTCCGAGGTCGCCAAGCAGTCCGACGGCGACCGGCCCGAGACGGCCGATTTCGGTGGCATCCGGATGCAGCTGAATGATCTTGGCGTCGCCGACGATCTTGAAGAAGTTCCGGCCCCCGAGAAGAAGACCGAACGACGCTCCGACGAGAACGACGACGTCGGGCCCCTCCACGCCGATCGCCCGCAGCCCGGCGAGCGCACCAAGGGACCCGCCGTGGTTGGGGTGAGACCCCGGCAGCATGCCTCGGGAGAGCGTGGTGGAGAAGACCGGGAACCCGGTCGCCGCCACGAGCCGTTCCAGTGACGGCCCGATCGAGCTGTACAGGCTGGCGTCGCCCACGATGAGGGCCGGTCGTTCGGCGGCGTCGAGCAGCGCCACTGCCGCGGCGACGGCCTCCGCGCTCGGAACCGGGCGGGCCGGGGCGGTTGGCCGGCCGAACGGAGGAATGCGCTCCGCCGTAACCGGGGTGAAGGCGACATCGATGGGGATGTCGAGTACGACCGGTCCGGGGGTGCCGCTGGTCGCGGTGCGAATCGCCAGACCCACGAGATCGGGAATGCGGTGTGCGGCGAAGGCCTTCTGTGCCCACTTGGTGATCGGCGCAACGACGCCCAGTTGGTCGAGTCGACCCTGCATCTCACCGGTCTCGGACTCACCGAGGGGAGGCGAACTCGTGATGACCATCACGCCCACGGAGTCCGCCGAACAGTTGCTGATGCCGGCAACGGCATTGAACAGACCGGGACCGGCCGTCACCGCCGCAACACCGAGCTGACCGGTGACGCGGGCGTAGCCGTCGGCGGCGTTTACGGCCGCTGCCTCGTGGCGGCAGTCGATGAGCGCGATGCCAAACCGTCGGCAGCCGGTGAAGAACGAATCGAGATGGCCGCCGTGGAGTGCGAACACCACCTTTACGCCCGCTTCGTGCAGGGCCCATGCGGCGAGTTCGCCGCCGTTCTTTGGCGTTTCGGCGAGTTGGCCGCCGTCCGTCAGTTCGGTCACGTTCATCTCGCCACTCCTGGGGGATCGGGGTCTGGATGCGTTGGTGATGTCTTGGTGAAGCCGGGAATCTTTTGATACTTGACTTCCACAATGATGGTATTGATACTGAAGTATCACGTCAAGGAGGCCCGATGCGAGCGGTTGTTATACGAGGTGGAGCAATCCAAGTCGTCGAGATGCCCGACCCGGTGCCGACGGCCGGCCAGGTCCTGATCGCCCCGCATGCCACCGGAATCTGCGGGAGCGACCTTCACTTCCGTGAGGTGATGGCCGATCTGGTGAAGGCCAATCCGGAGGCGGCCATGTCGATCGTTCCCGGTCACGAGTTCGCCGGCGAAGTAGTGGCGATCGGCCCAGACACCTCGACCGACCTGATGGTCGGCGACCTCGTCACCGCGATTCCCTTCACCCATTCAGCGTCGGGCCCGCAGACGATCGGCCTGTCGGCGGAGTTCACCGGGGGGATCGCCGAGTTCACCCGAGCCGACGCGAGTCGCACCTTTGTTCTTCCCGAGGGCCTGACCACCCGGCTCGGAGCGCTGTGTGAACCCGTGGCGGTCGCCGTGCACACGTTTGCGAACGCTGGGGCCACGGGCCCGATAGTGGTCGTCGGCGTCGGACCCATCGGGCTCGGTATCGTGGCGATCGCAGCTATGAACGGCCGTCATCCGATCATCGCCGTGGACCCGTCGCCATCGCGGCGCACGATGGCACTCGGCATCGGCGCCGACGTCGCCGTCGAACCCGGGACCACCCTGCTCGAGTTGCTCGCCGATGTCGGGTACCGGCCGAACACGATCTCGCCGCTGCTCGATGAGGAACCGGTACCGGCCACCGTGTTCGAGTGCGTCGGGCGGCCCGATGTTGTGCAACGTCTTCTGGCGGAAGCACCGCTTCACAGTCGAGTGGTTCTCACCGGCGCCTGCATGCACGCCGTCGAGATCCAGCCGTTGCAACTCACCACGTCGGAGGTGACGATCGCGACGAGCTTCGCCTATCGACCCCACGAATTCCGTGCGGCGGCCGATTACCTTCACCGCGACCCGACCCGGTTCGCCCGGTTGATCACCAGCGAACAACCGCTGAGTCAGACCGAGAGGGCCTTTGATGCGCTCGCCAACCAACCCGACGAGGTCAAAATCCTGATCCGGCCGGGGTCCTGAGCCAACCTTTTTTGCGTTCTCCGGAGTCGAAAAGTACGGCCCCGACAGAGTTTTTGACTCCGGAGCACCGGTGCCCGGCGGTACGTGGCTCTTGGACCGGTCAGCCAATGCGACGCATCTGGGTCTTGAAGAGTTTCCCGTTCTTCCTCCGGAGTCGAAAAGTACGGCCCCGACAGAGTTTTTGACTCCGGAGCGCCGCTGCCCGGAGGTACGTCGGTCTCGGACCGGTCAGCCGATGCGACGCATCTGGGTCTTGAAGAGTTTCCCGTTCTTCACGTAGACCTGGGCCGAAGTCGAGATCATTGACGGCGGTACCGAGTTCTCCCGGATCTTCGCCGGGACGCCGAGTGCCATCGCGAACGACGGCACCTCCATGTCGTTCGGCACGACCGCGTTGGAACCGACGAGCGCGTTGCTTCGAATGATGGCTCGGTGCAACACGATCGAGCCGTTGCCGACCAGCGAACCCGATTCGATGGTGCAGCCCTCGAGGTGGACCATGTGGCCGATCACACAGTCGTCGCCGACGGTCGTGAAGTTGTGCGGTGTCGTGTGGAGGACCGAACCGTCCTGGATCGACGAGCGCTGGCCGATATTGATCTCACCGTTGTCGGCCCGCAACACCGCACACGGCCACACGCTCGACTCGGCGCCGATGGTGACACTACCGATGATGACCGCCTCCGGATGGATGAAGGCATCGGGGTGGATGTTCGGCACACGATCACCGAGGGCGTAGATAGGCATAGGGGCGGGTTCTTTCGGGTTTGGTTCGGGACGGGTCGAAGCTGGCTCGATCGGCGCTTCGATCAGCGGGCTCGATCAGCGCGTCGATCGGGAGGACTACAGCGAGGCGAAGAACGCAAGCAGCGCCGCGTTCACTTCCGCTGGGGCTTCCTGCTGGGTCCAGTGGCCGGGCCCGTCGATGAGCGTGTGGCCGCGGTAGCCGGGAAGGAGGGCATGGGCCGCGTCGAGGGAGTCGAGGCGTGACGCGATCACGCCGTCGCGACTTCCACCGATGAACGTTGTCGGCATGGCAACCACCCCGGGATCGATCGTGTGTACGAGATCCCAGTTCGCGTCGAGGTTGCGGTACCAGCTCACCGGACCGAAGAAGCCGCTCGCGGTGAATTGATCCGTGTACACATCAAGATCGTGTTCGGTGCACCACGGTGCGACCTCGGAAAGCGGACCGGGCGGCTCGCTGAAACCCGTGAGAAAGCCGGTGCCCTCCGCCGGTCGCATGGTCGGGGTGGGGTTGTACGCCGGGCCCGAAGCACCGTAGAGAATCTTTCGCATCGACGCTCGGGGATCGGCACCGAGCTCCGTCTCGGCCGGCCCAACTGTCTGGAAGTAGAGCATGTAGAAGAACGTGTGATCACCGAAGGCATCACGGAACAGCTCGGTCGGCCGCTTGGGCCAGTTGACGAACGGAACGCTCACGTTCGCTACGGCCTTCACTCGGGTCGGATGCAGGCGGGCCAGATCCCACGTAACGAGTGCGCCCCAGTCGTGGCCGACGAAGGTGGCCTGCTCGCGTTGCACGTCGTCGAGAAGCGCGAGCAGATCACCGGTGAGGTGTTTGATCCCGTACGCCTCAACCGTGGTCGGGCATGACGATCGGGCGTAGCCCCGCTGATCGGGGGCGAGCACCCGGTATCCGGCGGCGGCCAGCGCAGTGATCTGGTGGCGCCAGGACCAGGAGCTCTCGGGAAAGCCGTGGCAGAGTACGACCAGCTCGCCATCTTCGGGACCCGCATCCCAGAGGTCGAGTTCAACGCCACCATCGGGGTCGACGAGCACACGACGCTGTTTGGCGCCGTCGAGTTGAAGGGGCACGGCGGAAGGTTGATGTGGCACGCCGGAAGGTTACCCAGGCCCTGGCACAAACGGGAAACCCGACCCGCTTTGGAGCCGACCGTCTCAGCCGACGCTGTGTGAGAGCGCGAGTGCCACCCCGACCACGATGATGCAGAGACCGCCTCCGCCGATCAGGCGCTCGATCCGACGAGGTGACGATGCCGTCCAGCTGCGAAGCGATCCACCGGCCAAACCCCATGAGGTATCGCCGGCGAGAGACAGCACGGAGTACACGGCGAGCAGCACGAGCATCTGCACCACGACGTAACCCCGGGAGCGGTCGATGAACTGCGGAAGGACAGCTGCGAAGAAGAGCATCATTTTGGGATTTGTCGCGCCGACCACGAAGCCCCTACGTGCCTCGAGTTGCCGTCCGGAACCACTGGGGGATGGATTGTCGGCTGCCGTCGAAAACTCCCGGTTGCGCAGCATCGAGATTCCCAGCTTCATCAGGTAGACCGCACCACCCAGGCGAATGGCGTTGTAGAGCATCGGCGTATTTCCAACCACGGCGCCGAACCCGAACACCGCAAGTACTCCCTGAACGATGCTCCCGACCGTGTTGCCTGCCGCGGCTGCGATAGCGGCGGGCCGGCCGACGGCGAGGGCCCGACCGACGATAAACATCGCACTCGGTCCGGGGACCACGATGATTACCACGACGGTCATTGCGAAGCTCAGAAGCAACTGCATATCGATGATGGCGGGCATGTTTCCACGATGCGCTCTCTGCCACCTCGACACCACTGACGCCACCCTCACATCACCCACACTTCCGCAAGAATCGTGCCTGTCCCTACTCGTAGGAGGGGAGGATCGTTTCCAGGCCGAGGCGGACGGCCAGATCTTCGGCCATCCCCCGCCAGGTCGAAGCCTGAGACTTCGCCTCCGAGCCACCTCGTCCGTTTGCCACGTTGGCGAGTTCCAGAAGCGTGCGCACTTTGTAGGGCTGACCGTTCATGTCGTCTTCGACCGTGAGCGCCCGTTGTAGGTGCGTTTCTGCGTCGTCGAGGTCCCCGAGCACCCGGTTGAGCACGCCGAGGTGATGATCGATCGGGCCGATCCATGCGCCGACCGGAGCGACGCGAACCACCCGAACGGCGAGAGCCGCGATCCGCACCAGGCGCTCCCGGAGTATGAATGCGTGGTCCACGTTGGCTGACATCCCGCATCCCCAGGCCAGCATGCCGACCACCGGCAGACGCTCGGCACTCAGATAGACCCAGTCGCGGTCAAGAGTCTGACCATGTTCGCCAACCTGCTCCTGCAACAGTTGAGCGGACAGCGTGTGCTCCCCGGCGGCAGCCGCCATGGCAGCGAACGCGGCTTCGAATGTCCGGAGGCCGGCAAAGTCCGAACGAGCCGCCTGCATCATCTCGAATGTCGGCCGGACCAGGCCGCGGTCGACGGCTCGCAGCCCGGAGTTCGCGAAGTACACCCAACTGAAGTTGCCGTCTTCGATTGTCGCCGCGTGGGCCAGTGCTTCCTGGCCGGACGCTTCGGCATCGTCATAGCGGCCCTCTATCTGAGCAATCGCTGCGATCATGTTCGACGACAGAGCCAATTCATAGGGGCGGCGAAGTTGTTCGGCAATCGCGCGGTATTCATGTACGGCCTGTCGGAATGTCTTCGCTTCCCCGAGTTCCAGGGCGGACCAGGCCTGACGGTACAGACCGGTGGAGAGAACCGGCAGATCCTGGCGCGCCGTCGCGACGGTGATGATCTTTCGCGCCAGTTGGCCGAGCGGGACCGGATCGTCGAGGACCAGCGAGTCCCGCAGACTCCCGAGTGATATCAGGAGTTCCTCCGAGACGTCGTCTGCCGATACCGCTTCGGCGACCAGTGTCGCTGCCTCATTTCGACGCCGGTCGGCCGCGGGCGTGTCGACGAAGCCGAGCTGGCGGCGCAACGTCGCCAGCAACGCAGGCCGAAGCACCATTTCGCCGGGTCCCAGTTTTTCGATTGCTACTTCAAGCTCGGCGATACGTTGGGGATCGCTCTGGGTGTATCGGACGCTGGCCGAAAGACCGAGCGCGGCCCTGGCGAACACGTCAGCGTCGCCGGCGAGATCCGCGAACCCCAAGCCGCGCTGGAGGTGTTCGTTGCCCTCGACCATCCTCCCGCTCGCTGTCAGCGCCGAACCGAGTCGGACCAGGACATCGGCGTGTTCGGCGGTCGGGCCGTCGTACAGAGCTGCGGCCCGTGCGTAACATACGATCGCTTCGTCGACCGCCGCTGAAGCCGAAGCCGCATCACCGGCCCGGACCGACCACCCGGCTGCCGTGTTGCGAACAAGCGGGTCGGCTTCGGCGACCAGAGCCCAGTGTCGGGCGACGTTGACAATCTCCGATGAAGAGGTCGGACCCGCGTCGGCCAGTGCCGCCGCGGCCGAACGGTGAAGGGCCACGCGACGCAAACGGGATATTCCTTCGTACACCGTAGTGGCCACGAGGCCGTGCGAGAACACCACCGTGTTGGCGTTCTGCTCGACCAAGAGGCCTGACAACAAGGCGTCTTCCACCGCCCCGAGCAGGTCTTCGCCGTCGAGAGCAACAAGGCGACCAGCGAGCTGAAGGTCGAACGTCTGGCCGAGCACCGCACCACCTCGTAACAGGGACTGCCCCTCTTTGGACAGGCCTCCGACCCGAAACTCGATCGTTTGACGGATGCCGTCGGGTACCGCGGGCGTTTCCGCACTGGTTTCGAAGTCCCGCTGTAGGAGATGCTCGGTGAGTTCCTTGATGTAGAGCGGGTTGCCGTTGGTTGCGTTGGAGACCGTGTCGATCAGTGCCGAGGAGGCCTTTGCGCCTGCCACCGACGAAACTAGTTCGGCGAGTTCCGAACGGCTGAGCCCGGAAAGCTGAATTCGCACGACGCTGCAGTGGCGACGGAGTTCAGCCAGCGTTGCGCTGGTGGACGGCGTCAGGTCCGTCGAGCGGATCGTTCCGACGATTATCACGTTCGACAGCTCTGGCTGCGCGGCGAGGAACGTCAGAAGTGCCAAGGTGCCGGGATCGGCCCAGTGGAGATCGTCGAGTACCAGCAACGTTGGTCCAGCTGAAGCAAGGAGCGTGGCGACCGTTTCGAACAGCAGTCGTCGCTCGACCGCCGGATCCGAGCGACTGGGGACGAGCACCTCGTTGCCGAGATCGATCAAACCCGGGACGAGTCGGCCAAGATCGCGAAGGCTTGCCGGTACATTGCCATCGAAACGGGTCAGAGCGCTTCGCATCGGATCCACGAACGCCTCGTAGACCCCGAGTTGTTGGGGTGTGGATCGGCCCCGCAACACCGTGACGTGCTGTGAAGAAAGTTCAGCGGCGAACTCCTCGGCGAGCGTGCTTTTTCCCACCCCGGCCTCGCCGGACACAAGCGTGATCCTGGTCTTGTTCGCCCATGCCTGGTGCAGCGTGTCGCGTTCACTTCGGCGCCCGACGAAGGAGCTCTGGACTGACCTCGACGGGTCAGTAGTCGAAACGATGTGAATCGCTGATTTGTCCGCCGATCCGACGGGAGCGTCGATCCGCGGGCTGTCGACCTGCACAGCTGTCGCAATGAGGGACGCCCGTTGATCGGCATCGAGTCGCAGCGCGTCAGCCAGGAGCCCGATCGTGTTGAGGCGCGGTGTCTTGCGTCGCCCGGCCTCCAGGGCCGCTAACCCGTTTACGCTGATACCAGAGCGTTCGGCGAGGCGCTCCTGGGTGAGTCCCGCTGAGAGGCGAAGTCGTCGCAGCAGGGTGCCAAATGGTTCCGTCGGGTGCACGGGTTCAGGGTATGTCACGTTGGGGTTTGGCGCCCTGTTTGGATGAGGTGCCAAATGGTTCCGTCGGGTGCACGGGTTCAGGGTATGTCACGTTGGGGTTCGATCGGTGGTCAGCGTCGGGGTTCGCATCGGTGGTCGCGTCGGGGTTCGCATCGGTAGTCGAACGGTGGGCCAGTAGGGTGGTCGGGTTATGACAACGCCCGAACTTTTCCGTGTCTCCGCCGACAAACCGCAGCCTCCCGAGGCACGACGCGAGCCGGTCACCACCACATTGCACGGCGATGCGCGCATCGACGAGTTCGGGTGGATGCGCAACAAGGAGGCGGAGGAGGTCCGGGCGCATCTCGAAGCGGAGAACGCGTACA
The DNA here is from genome assembly GCA_963763135.1 of uncultured Acidimicrobiales bacterium. Classification (GTDB taxonomy): domain Bacteria; phylum Actinomycetota; class Acidimicrobiia; order Acidimicrobiales; family JANYDT01; genus JANMZO01. The sequence goes on from CAVXNJ010000002.1 coordinate 209,218, forward strand.
CGACCGCGGTCATGGCCCCGACCGTTGCGTTGCAGGAGGAACTGTTCAACGAGTTCAAGGCCCGGATCCTCGAGACCGATCTTTCCGTTCCGACGGTAAAAGGTATGTGGGCATACTTTGGCCGAACTGAGGAGGGCAAACAGTACCCTTCGCACTATCGCCGCCCGATCGATCCGGCCGACGAGAGTCTGGCGCCATGGCCGCAATCGGATCCAGCGGCGATCCCGGCCGGGTCCATGCTGCTGCTCGACGAGAACGAACTCGCGGGCGACAGCGACTACTTCTCGTTGGGTACGTTCGAAGTCAGCCCCAAAGGCGACCTACTGGCCTATGCGGTCGACCTCGACGGCGATGAGACCTACGAGCTTCGCGTCCGAACGTTGCACGCCACCGACGATTCAGAGTCAGGCGTCCTTCCTGATGTGATCGAGGAAACGTCGCCGGGCGTGATGTGGAGTGCCGACGGCACGATCGTGTTCTACGTAACCCTCGACGACGCCATGCGTCCGTGGCAGGTGTGGCGGCACGTTCTCGGGACCGCCCAGGCCGACGACGTGGTTGTCTTCCAGGAAGACGACGAGCGATTCTATGTAGGCATAGGACTTTCCGGTACCGAGTCGCTCCTGACCATCACCGTTGGCAGTCAGGTGACGAGCGAGATCCACATCCTTTCGGCCGAAACTCCGATGCTGGCGTTCACCTGTGTGCAGCCCCGGGTGCAAGACATCGAGTACGGCATCGAGCACCATCGCAGTGCAGACGGCAGCGAGCGCATCTTCATGATCACCAACGAAGGCGCCGAGAACTTCCGGCTCGTCGTGTCGTCGTTTCCGTTCCCGGCGACTGGTCCGGTGTGGACGCCGGTGCTGCCGGAATGGGAACCCGACGCTGTAGGGGCCGACGGTCGACCGGCCTCGGCCCGACCGAAGCTTGATGCGATCGAGGTCTTTGAGTCTTTCGTCGCGTTGCACGAGCGCAACGACGGAATGGAACGGGTCCGTGTGGCCGAACTGAGTGCGTCGGGAGAATTCGTATCCGTGCATACGATTGAGCACGCCGACCCGGATCACAGCACATGGCCGATGGGTAATGCGAAGTTCGAGACCGACATCCTTCGCATCGGCTACACGTCGATGACCACGCCGGCGCAAGTCATCGATTACGACATGCGAACGCGCGAGCGGGTGGTCCGCCGTGAACAGCCGGTCCTCGGCGGATTCACCTCGACCGACTACGTCGCCGACCGCATCTTCGCGACGGCGTCCGACGGAACCCGCATCCCGATTTCTCTCGTTCGCAAGCGCACGACACCACTCGACGGCACCGCTCCGGGCGTGCTCTACGGCTACGGCTCCTACGAGATTTCCATCGATCCGACGTTCAGCGTGTTTCGTCTTTCGCTCCTCGATCGCGGGTTCGTCTTCGCTATCGCGCACATCCGAGGGGGCGGAGAGGGTGGGCGCAGCTGGTATCTCGACGGGAAGTTCCTCAAGAAGAAGAACACGTTCAACGACTTCATCGCCTGTGCCGACGCGTTGGCCACGTCGAACTACATCGCCCCCGGACGCCTCGTCATCCGGGGTGGCAGCGCGGGTGGTCTGCTGATGGGGGCGGTGATCAACGCGGCGCCCGCGAAGTTCGCCGGAGTGGTCGCCGAGGTCCCCTTTGTCGACGTGGTGACCACGATGCTCGACGAGACCCTTCCCCTCACCGCCATCGAATGGGAGGAATGGGGCAATCCGACCGACCCGGAATACTACGCGTACATGCGATCGTATTCACCGTTCGACAACGTGGCTCCGTTGCCCTATCCGCCGATGCTCGTGACCGCCGGTTTCAACGATCCACGCGTCTCGTACTGGGAGCCGGCGAAGTGGGTGCAGCGACTACGCGAGCGAACGACCCGTGATGCCGCGATCCTGTTGAAGACCGAGTTAGGTGCCGGTCACGGTGGTCCGAGCGGTCGCTACGACTCGTGGCGCGACGAGTCGGTTGTACTCGCGTTTATCGTGTCGTGCTGCTCGGCGTGACAGAGCGCTAGACGGCCGATGGCGACAGGGTCGTCGTCGGTGCCGACGTGGTCGTCGGGGGCGCCGGGAGCGTGGTCGCCGGGATCGTGGTCGCTCCCGGCGTAGTCGTGACGGGAACGGTGGTGGTGGTCGGCGATGCCGCGACAACGTCGATCTGCGTGAGCAGCAACGTGGTGAAGTCCTTTGACGCCTTGCGGTTCGCCGAAGCGCGGGTCAGCAACTCAACAATGAAGTCGCCCTGGAACACGACGATCTCGTCGTAGTCGCCGTCAGTGAACGAATAGCTTTCCGCAAACGTGCCGATGGCCGGGAGCTTTTCGATCTTCGTCTTCGAGCCGGCAAGCAGCGTCAGGAAGTCCTGCTTGAACGTCGGGGTGAGTGTTCCGGGTTTGGTCTTCAACACCGCCAGATCACCGAACACCCGGGAGTCGGGACCGATGACGGTTCGGCCGGCGACCGCCATCAGGATCTTGCTGTTTGCGATGCTGTCCTGGGTCTGCTTTTCCTGCTCCGCCGAATACAGCACGTAGGAGTAACCCGTGACGCTCGGGAAGAAGCGGGCCAGTTCCTGGAGCGTGGCCGGGTCGATCACCACCGGTACGGGCACCGTCGTGGACGGCGCCGGATCCAATGACGGGTCGATCTCGTCGGGCATGGCGAGCACCGAGCAACCCGGAAGGCCGGAGTCGAGAAGACGAACGGAGATCGCAATTTCCAGATCGGTGAACCTGTCTCCCTGAGCCGCCAACTGGGTGCGAACCTGGTCGTACTTCTTCGCTTTCGCGAGGGCCGCCATCTTGTTGATGAACGTACGCTCTTTGGCCATCAGCGCCAGCATGTCTTTGAGCACCTTGGCGTCGGCGGGGTCGGTGGCCTTGAGTGCCTTCAGCCGGGTTTCGAAGCCCGTAATGACCCGGACGATGTCACGCAGGTACTGGTAGAGCTCCGCATCGGTGTCGAAGTCGTTGAGGTCGGCGGCACCGCCGAATTGACGCTCGGCGATGTTGCAGATGCGGTCGAGTTCGATACCGAAACCCTCATGGTCGAGTCCACGGCTGATGGCTCCGGCCGGCGTCCGACTCACGACCGAGCCGAGCAGGGACGCCACCAACAGCAGGGCTATGGCACTCCCGGTTGTCAGCTTTCGTCGTAGCAGATCCACGTTCTCGTTCCTTCTGGTTGCAGTTGCCCCGTAGCGAAACAAGACGTCGGAATGAACACCTCGAGATCAGCCATGTCGCCACGGCAGCCTACGCGACTTTGTCGGTCTTTCTTCGGTGCTACCCACGCACCGCAACGCTCCACCATGCCTTCGGAGCTTCCCCCACATGCTTAGTCGCTTCTGGTCAATCCGAGATTGAACACCGGTAACTTCAGAGCGGTCGGGGCCGGAGACATCGAATAGCGGATTGTCGAAACGCACTGCGTAGCGGTACCCGTGGGGTCAGGGCTCAAACCATCAAACGCAGAAACTTCAAGCGTTCAGACATCGTAAGAACACATTGGACAAGGGCCCGCCCGAGAATTACTTAGGCATTTCTGACGGTTCTGAACGCCTTGGACGGCGTCCTCCGCCTTACGGTTGGGCAAGACAGACGCTGCGTTGTGCGTCCTTGCCCAAGACGTGCAGCCCTCGCCATAAACGCACTACTAATTCACGGGCGGGCCCTAAGGTCGGGTGGATGATGGTGAACCCCCGTGGCATTCTGCTGGTCCTCGTGTTGTTCGCAATCGCCTCGGTATTTCGACTCGGGCGCGCCCGACGCATGCCGTTCCTGCGGCCGCGGGCGAGAAGAGTTCGGCGGGTACGGCGACGGTTGTTTCGTTTCCGCTCGAAGTCCGACCGGTAACCGGTCGGTGGTGTGCGGTCGCAGATCCTGTTCGGCGTAGGCCGTATTCAGTATCGGAAGCCGTGTTCGGCTTCGGCGAGAAACGGCTGGACTTCGTCTTTCCCGGAGAGGATCGGATCGCTGACCGGCCATTCGATGCCGATCGCGGGATCGTTCCAGCGCACGCCGCCATCATCGGGGCCCGAGTAGAGAGCGGTCACCTTGTACGAGAGCGTGGCGGAGGCACTGGTTACACAGAAGCCGTGCGCGAAGCCGACGGGAACCCACAGTTGGTGGCCGTTGTCGGCCGACAGGTATTCACCCACCCAGCGCCCAAACGTAGGCGATCCGACCCGGATGTCGACGGCCACGTCGAAGACCTCCCCGGCGACGACCGAAACGAGTTTGCCCTGGGCGTTGGGGTTGCGCTGAAAGTGCAGGCCCCTGAGCACGCCCTGAGCGCTGTGTGACGCGTTGTCCTGAACGAACTCGGGGCCGATCCCGGCTGCCGCGTATTCGGCGGCCTTGAAGGCCTCGCGGAACCATCCGCGGTTGTCGCCGATCGTCTGCGGTTTTACGAGAACGACCTCGGGGATCGAACACGGATGAAATGTCGTGGCCACGGGACTTGCGAAGCTACTGGTGGAGTTGGCCGTAGCCGCCGCGGTAGTAGGCCAGAGGGCCGCCGTGGCCCCGGTCGCCCAACTCGAGGACGCGGCCAATGGCAATGACGTGATCGCCGCCGTCGACCTCCTGGTGGATCTTGCAGTCGATCCACGCAAGTGCGTCATCGATGATCGGGCTGCCCGAAGGGCCGATATGCCAGGCCACGCCGGCGAACTTGTCGCCCTTTCCGGAGAACTGCCGACTCAGGTGTTCGTGGTCGTGGCCCAAAATGTTGACGCAGTAGTGGCCCGACGCCGAAATCTTCGGCCAGGTGCTCGACGACTTTCCGGCGCAGAACAACACGAGCGGCGGATCCATGCTGACCGACGTGAACGAACTGGCAGCGAGACCGAGCGGCCCACCCGTTTCGGAGTCGATGGCGGTGATGATGGTTACACCGGTAAGAAAGTGGCCCAGAACATGCCGAAACTGGGCGCCGTCGATGATGGGAAAGGATTCGCTCACCCGCAAAGTCTGCCTTATTCAGACCCGGGTTCGTGTTCGGTCGCGAACACGTTTCGACGCTTCGCCAGCGTCAGATGGAAAACCCCTGGTCGGTCAGGTTTGCTGCGACGAACGAATGTGACGTGGGTTCAGGTTCGCTGCGACGAAAACATCGGACCGACCGCGACCCGCTTCACCGTTTGCGGTGGAATGGGGGAGCCGAGTCGAATGGAGAGACCCTCGGCGGCGGCGAACACGCACAGCCCGTTGGGCGCTGCGGCGTGGCGGGCGTCGGAGGCGAGCCGGTCGATTTCGGTGTCGGTGCGACTCGGGTCGTGATGGAACAGCGCCAGGTTCTTGGTGCCGGCCGCTTCAGCCAGACGAACGGCGTAGTCGACCGTGCAGTGGCCCCAGTGGGCCTTCGTTTCCCAATCGACCGGCGTGTACTGGGCGTCGTGGATAAGAAGGTCAACGCCGTCGGCCAACTCCAACACCGAGTCGGCAAACGAATCGAGGCCCTGCGGGGCCTGGTGGTCGGACACGTATGCGACCGATGAACCCTGCCAGTCGATGCGGTATCCGACGGTCAGCCCGACGTGGGGAACCGGACGAACCTTGACGTCGGCGGAACCGACCTTGATGTCGTCGTTCAGCACATCGTGAAGCCGATACGTGCCCCGGAGCTGATCGATGCTGACGGGAAAATACGGAGGTCGAACGAAGCCGGTGAAGAGGTCTTTGACCGTTGTGCCGGTGTCGCCGGGACCGTAAATGTCGAGCCGGGAACCGATGCGGTCGGCCGCGGCGAGGAACGGAAGTCCCTGGACATGATCGAAGTGAAAGTGGGTGACGAGCGCAGTCGCTGAGAACGTGCCATCGAGCGGCTGCGTTTTGCCCCAACTCTGCAAACCGGTTCCGAGATCCAAAATGATCGGGTCTTCACCCGGGATCTCAACAACCACACAGGAGGTGTTTCCCCCGTAGCGGGCATGCGGCCCGGCCGGGCACGGCGTTGAGCCGCGAACCCCAAAAAACGTGACTTTCACTCGCTGCCCCTATTGCGAATCAGCCCCACGACGTAGGGGTACACAGACGCTAAACCTTCTCGTAACAAAAAATGAACTTGATGTGACGAACGACCATGTATTTCCTGGGTTGTCGGCAAATCGGCGATCGCTGAACGGACCCGAAAACCTTCCCCCTGATCGATGTTCTCACCGTACCCGACGCGGCCGAACCGAGCCATGTCCGGTATCGGGCCGCTCGTCGGACCGGGCCCCAAAACATCGAAGTCGGCCGAACGTTTTTGCCTAGTAGGCGGCAGCGTCCCGAAAGACGCTAAGGTGCGACTTGTGTCACAGACGCTCACCTTGCCGATCCCACCCGACGGCGTTGTCGCGATCGTCAAACGCGACTGTCCTACCTGTGAGCTTGTCGCCCCCGTGATCGCCTCGCTGATGAAGCAAGGTCGGGTCGACGTCGTGTATTCGCAGGACGACCCGTCGTTTCCCGAGGGCGTCTCCGTCGTCGACGACACGTCGCTCGGAATGAGTCTGGCCCTCGAACTCGATACGGTCCCGACCCTCGTGCGTCGCGAGCAGGGTCGCGAGGTCGCTCGGATCGTCGGGTGGTCCATAGAGCAGTGGTCGGCGTTTTCGGGAGTCGAGTTGAACGCGGAGTTTGCCGGGCTACCGCCGCACCGACCGGGTTGCGGGTCGAAGAACCAGGACCCCGGAATGCCCGAAACCCTGGCTATTCGCTTCGGCCTGACCCCGCTGCGGGCCCGGCGGGTGGAGTTGGCATCGGCCGAAGACGAAGTCGAAGCCATGTTCGCCAGAGGTTGGACCGACGGCCTGCCGGTCGTCGCGCCTACCGAAGAACGCGTGCTTCGCATGTTGGCCGGCACCCATCGCGCACCGACCGACGTGGTAGCCATCGTGCCGCCCGATCTGATCGAGTGCACGGTCGAGAAGGTGGCCATCAACGCGGTCATGGCCGGCTGCCTGCCCGAGTACCTGCCGGTCGTCCTGGCTTGCGTCGAAGCGGCGTGCACGTCGTCGTTCAACGCTCACGGCGTGCTGTGCACGACGTATTTCGCCGGGCCGGTGATCGTTGTGAACGGCCCGATCGCCAAAGCCATCGGCATGAACTCCGGCGTCAACGTGTTCGGCCAGGGAAACCGTGCCAACTCCACGATCGGCCGCGCACTGCAATTGGTCATCAGGAACGTCGGAGGTGGCAGGCCGGGCGGCATCGACCGGGCCACGTTCGGCAACCCCGGCAAGGTCAGCTTCTGCTTTGCTGAATCCGAAGATGCGGCCCACGAAGCGGGCTGGACCACCCTGGCCGAGGAACGTGGCATCCCAGCCGGAGTGTCGGCAATATCGATCTTCGCCGGCGAAGGGCCCCGGTCGGTCATCGATCAGAAGTCCCGAACCGCTGACTCGCTGGCCCGGAGCTTTGCGGCGTGCCTGCGCAGCGTCGCCCATCCGAAACTGGTGCTCGGTATTCCGGCCATGGTCGCGGTTTCCCCGGAGCACCTCCGCACGTTTGCCGCCGAGGGATGGGACAAGGCCCGCGTCCGTTCGGAGATCTTCAGCCACCTGCAGATCCCCGGCCGCGAGATTGTCCAGGGGGCCGACGGAATCGCCGAAGGAGTCCCTGCGTCGTTGATTGACTCGACCCTCCCGAAGTTTCGGCCCGATGGGCTCGACTTCGTGCACTGCGGAGGCGACGCGGGAATGTTCTCGGCCATCATCGGTGGCTGGGTCAGCGGAGCAGAAGGTAGCGAACCGATTACGAAGGAGATCACACCATGGCTCTAACGCTGATGGATCCAACGAGCGAGCACTCGCCGACAATCAGGTCCCTTACGTCGAGGCCGGCGAGCCTGGAGGGGATGACGGTCGCCCTGCTCGACATCTCCAAACCTCGCGGCAACGTGTTTCTCGACGAGGTCGAACGACTGCTCCACGAGCGGGGTGTGCTCACCAAGCGTTACAAGAAGCCCACGTTCACGAAACCCGCGCCCATCGACCTCCGCCATGAGATCGCCCTCGAGTGTCAGGCAGTGATCGAAGCACTCGCCGATTGAGGCAGTTGCACGTCGTGCAGTGTGCACGACATCGCAGATCTGGAACAGCGTGGCCTTCCCGGCGTGTTCGTTGCGTCGAACGTGTTCATCGAAGCCGCCGCGATGCAAAGCGCATCGATAGGCATGACACCGGAGTCACTCTTCGTCGCGCATCCGATTCAGGATCGCACCGACGACGAGATGCGTGAACTCGCTCGGGGCGCCGTCGAAACGCTGGTGCAGAAACTGACGCTCTCGTAACGCCGATCGTGACCGGCCGCGGGTCGGGTCGACCGGTGTGCCGAGTTGATATGCGTACATAGTAGTTGTCTGTTGATTCACCCGTTGTCGTCGTCCGCCGTCGAGCCACTCGAACAGAACACGTCGAGCAGAACCCCATCGAACAGTCAGGTGTCGTGAACTACCAGTTGGCAACTCAGGTGAAGTGTCGTGGCGGATTCGTCGACCGATAAATCACGTTTGCCGCGTCACCGCCATGGGCTGCGTCGTGTGTTGGGATCGATCACGCTTGTCGTAACGACTGGCTTGTGTTTCTTCGCGGGCACGGTCGGTCCCGTCGTTGCCGAGCCGGCGAACACACCGAAAACGAAGCCGGCCACCGGTCCGGCCGTTCCGACCACGAAAGCGGTGCCGGTCACGACGAAAGCGGCTTCGACCAAGGCGTCATCGGCCAGCGCCGCGCCAACCGCTAAGGCGAAGACCAAGCCGGTCGCGCTCGGGTCGGGCACCATCGCCCGGACTGACAGCGGACGCCTGCGTCCGACCGCGAAGGCGACCAAGAACGTGACGCCGGGAAGGGTCGCGACGACCTGGTCGGTGCAAACTCCGCTGGCCGGCTGGGAACGCATGCGCGACATCGACTGGCCGGTGGCCGGCGAAGCGCTCGGTGCCGTGAGCCGCAAGACCTCTCTGGATGTTCGGCGCGGCCCGAGCGTGGGGGAGCCCGGCCTCCGCTTTGCCAAGGGGAAATCGTCGACGGGGCCGGTGACCTTTCTGGTCGTCCAGGACTACGGCAACTGGCTTCAGGTGGCGATCCCGGTTCGGCCCAACGGAACCGTGGGGTGGGTCCAGTCCTCGGATATCCAGCGGCTCAATCTGGAATTCCGCGTTGTGGTCGAGTTGTCGACCAACACGATGATCGTCGAACAAGGCGGGAAGGAGCTGTACCGCGAGAGTGTGGCTTCGGGAACCGGCAACACCCCGACGCCGACGGGACTCTTCTTTGTCCGCGAACTGGTCAAGGAAAATGACACGGGTCCGTACGGGCCGTATGTCTTCGGCCTTTCCGGGTACTCCGATGTGCTCGTCACGTTTCAGGGCGGCGAAGGAGCCATTGGCATTCACGGGACCGATTCGCCGGGACTCATCGGGTCAAACGCGAGCTTTGGCTGCGTTCGCATCACAAACCCGTCGATCCGGAACCTGGTCCGCCTTCTTCCGCTGGGGACACCGGTCGAGATCGTCCGGAACCTCTCGGATCTCCCCACGGCTCGACGCTCGCGTGGGACCCCTGACCCGGAACCGTTTGTCGACGTGCCGGTCGAGGAGTTGAGCGAAGTGGGCTCGGGGACCGACATCAACGATGCGCCCACCTATAACGCCGAAGCGATCGACTTCATCGACCCGGCCACGACAGGAGCGGCCGTTGCCGGTGTCAGCACCACCGCGCCGACTGCTGGTTCAACCGCCGCTGCTTCGACAACGGTGGGCCCCTGACCGCAGCTGCCCGCCGCACTGGGTCTGACCGCAGCGTGCCCGCCGCACTGGGTCTGACCGCAGCGTGCCCGCCGCATTGGGTCTGAGCGCCCCGCGCAAGCGCACTCTGCCTGAAATTCGCGACCGGTTATGCCGGATTGCGCCCGGGGTCCACTAACGTTTCCGCACTGTGCCTGACCTTTCCCCGCCCGAACCCGTCACTTCCGAGACAGGTTCGGTCGCAGCCCTGCCGCCAAGCCGCGATTTCGTCCGCCATGGCCGCCGAGTCCGCTCACTCGGAACGGCCCCCCGGATGTTTTCCCGGGGTAAGGCCACCCGCGTCGTGGTGGCCGCGTCGATCGTCGGTGTGGTGGGAGCGAGTCTGGCTATTCCGGCCGCCTCCGGCGCCGCGGGCTATGCCGCAACGGTCAAGGCCGTAACGGTCAAGACGGCGACGGCCAAATCGAAAACGACGACAGCGTCAACCAAGGTCTCCACGAAGTCCCCACCTGCATCAACTCGGCCGCCGACCACGCTTCCTCCGAAGCCACTGTCGGCCCGGACCGCAGTGAAGAACTGGGCGTCGATCGCCGACACCGACTGGCCGTCGATCGAAGGCTCCATCACGGCCCGCGCCCAGGCCCGTTCGATCGAGGTCTATCGAACACCCGACGATCGCACCGGCGTCCTGGCGTTCATCGCCGGCCGCAGCGTCGCCGGACCCGTCCATTTCCTGGCCCTCGGCATCTCCGGTGACTGGGTTCGGGTAGCCATCCCGCTTCGTCCGAACGGAACCGTTGGATGGGTCCGTCGGTCCGATGTGCTGCTGATCGAAAACTCCTACCGGGTCGTGATCGAACTCTCGACGAACCGTCTTTCGGTGTTCGAAGGCAGCCGGAAACTGATTGAAGCGTCCGTTGCCAGTGGAACCGGTGGAACTCCGACCCCGACAGGTCTGTTCTTTCTGAAAGAGCTCGTTCCCCAGAGTCCGAGCGGCGCCCTCGGGCCGTACGCGTTCGGCCTCTCCGGGTACTCCGACGTTCTCACGTCCTTCAACGGTGGCGAAGGCGTGATTGGCATTCACGGGACCAACGCGCCGGGCAAGCTCGGGTCGAGCGTCAGCCATGGATGTGTTCGCGTCGACAACGTCAACATCACCACCATGGCGAAGAACCTTCCGCTCGGAACCCCGGTTGAGATCGTGCGTTCGTTGACCGACGCTCCGTCGATCGAATTCCGCAAAACGACATCGTGGGCCTTCGGTTCAGGGGCAAGTGTCCCGGCCGGCAACCCCGCATCGGTCGTCGTCGACGCGGCCGACGCGTCCGCCACGACAACGAGCACCACCACGACCACCATTTCGACGGGAACTACACCGACCATCGTTCCCGTAGCAACGACGACGACGTCACCCGCTTCGAGCTGACCGGGCCGGACCGGCGACCGCTTCGAGCTGACCGTCGCCGCACGGGCCGTCGCCGGACGCCGGACGCCCCGGACGCCGGACGCCCGGTCGCCGGACGCCCAAGGCGCCTAACGCCCCGGTCGCACACAATGTGCTTAAAAAGCACAAGTGCGCACACCGTCTCAGACGATGTGCGCACCCGTGAGCGAGCTACGGAAGGGATCGGATCGGTCAGCTGACCGGTACCGAGAAGTCCTGACCCGTGGTGAAATCGGAACCGTCGGAGAAGTCGAGGCTGCCATCTTCGGCCGGAACCGTCGTGGCGGGCGCCGCGGGATCCTGGGTCGTTACGTCGCCGGCCGCCGGGACGAGCGCCGGATCGACCGTGGGATCAGCCGTCGGGACGGCCGGAGCAAGCCCGACATCGGGGACCGGTGTGGTTGCCGTCGGTGCCTGAGGCACGACATCGGGCGCATCACTCGTCGAGAAGATCGTGTACGCCCCAAGAAGCAGGCCGGCCGCGAGACACAGGCTCGCCAGAATTCGCACAAGTCGCGCCGTGTCCTGGGAGTCGTCGTCGACGTCGGCGGCACCCTCGAGATCGACCGCCTTCGGCTCGGCTTTCTTGAACAGGCCACTGAGTTTGCCGGCCCCGGCGCCGTTGTCGCCGCTCATTGCCGCGAGCGCGGCTTCGGCGTTCGGTGCTGCATCCGACTTCTTCGGTTTGGTGGCTTTCTCGGCCTTGGGCGTCTTTTCCGCCTTCGGGGCTTTCTCGGCCTTCACCTTCTTGGCCTTGACCTCGTTCGCCGACGGCACGTCGCCCTCGGTTGACCCATTGAACGGGTTGGGTTCGGTCTCCTTGCCCGCCCGACCGAATTTCCCGGCCAGGCCCCGACGGGCCTTTTCTTTGCCGGGTTCCTGGGCCGCTTCGACGGTTGGTTCCGGGGCCGTGGTGAACGGCGGCGTCGAGAACCCGCCCTCATCACGAAGATGGAAGTGTGAACCGAACTGGTCGCCCGACGGGAGTGCGGCCGGAGCTACGGGCTCCCAGCCGGAACCGTCGCTCGGCTCGGCGGCGGGGTAGGGGTTCCAGACCGCAGCGGAAGTATCCGACGGCTCGTCGGAGGAAACGTTCTGCTGCGCTTCGGGGGGACTCAGCGAGGGGAGTGCCGGAGCGGCCTCGAGGTTCCCGAACGATGCCGGGGAAAGCACGGGCGAATCAACGGCCGGCGCGAACGAACCGATCGGAGGAAGCGCACCCAGCGCGGACGGGGTCGCGTCGATTGACGGAAGCGGTTGCCCAAATGTGAAGCTCGGAGCGGTGAACGCTGCCGGACCGGTCGCTTCTGGCGTCGGAGCGAGTGGGAGAACCGCCGGAATGACGGGTGGAGCCTGGAGTTCGCCAGCCGGGTACAGACTCGTCGTGAAGCTCAGCGAGTCGTTCGACGGCGACGGCGGCGCCATCGGGGAGAGCGGAGGCATCGTTGGTTCGAGCGGTGCCAGCGGCGCAGAGCCCGCAGCATCGAATCCAAACGATGGAGGCGTCGGAAGCGACCCGAAGCTCGGAAGCGCTGCGCTGGCACCGAAGCTCGGAAGTGCTGCGCCGGCGCCAAACGAATCCATCGGAGCCAACGGGGCAGGAGACTCTCCGGTCGCCGGAATACCGCTCATCGCGTCACCGGTCAGCGACTCGATGGTCGGAAGCGACGCAAACGGGGCCGGGATCGGCTCAACGGCCGGGAACATCGCCGGCGCAGGTTCGATGGCGGCCGGTTCGGTGCTCATGCCCTGCGCACTGAAACCACCCGTGAGCGATTCAAGGCTGGGCAGCGAGTCGAGACCGAGTGAACGCTCAACGGGAGCGTCGGGGCCGGCGGCCGACGTTTTGTTCAGCCAGTCGCTCAGTGAAGGGGCCGACGATGATTGCGCTGCGGCGTTATCAATTGTTGTCGACCACTCGGGCTGGGAATCACTTGGCATCCGAACTCCTTCGAACGTCACCCCTCGTTGTGAAAGGTGAAGCCGCGGTAAACATCGGCCATTCGACGCCATTGCTTTACAAGAAATGAGCATGAGTTCAATACTGCGCCCTCGTCTCCGGATCGGATCCGCTCGACGATCGCCCTGAGCAGGCGGTTTTCTGCCCAGAAAAAGCGTGATCCGCGGGTCCGGCGGCCCAAACCGACCCCACAACAATCGAACGTCGGCCGGACGTCGGCCGGACATCAACCGGACGCCAACGGGCGTCAGCTGAAACAGTGGTCCTGACCGTTCCGGTTAGGACGCAGCAGGCCCTACGATGGATCGCTCCACGTACCGCCTGCCACCCCGCAGCTTCCTGTGAGGAACACGCTTCTGTCCGCCGTCGATTCACCTTCGCCAGCTTCACCCGCCGTTTCGGCCGACACCGCGCCCGGTGTCATTCTGTCCTACGACGACGCACGGTCCCGGGCCCGCGCGCTCTATACGTCGACACCGCTTCCTTCCGATGCCGAAGAAATCTGGCGGTACTCGCGCATCAACGAGTTGAACATCGCCCGTTTCACCAACCCGTCGACCGGAGCCGATGCGGTCACCGTCGAGTTGCCGCAGTCCGCGGTCGACGCCGGGGTCGTGGTGCTTCGCGGCGACGCGGCCCGGCAATCCGGGTTGTTCGGAACGATTCTGGCCGATGATCTCGACGCGCTGACCCTCCTCGGTGTGGCTTCATCCGACGACATTCTCGTGATCGACATCCCAGCCGGTCGGGCCATCGCCGATCCGATTCGGCTGACCCGGGCACTCGCCACCGATTCGGCCGTGATTGCCAGTCGGGTCTTCATCCGGTCGGGTGAGAACAGCGAAGCAACGATCATTGAGCGCCTGTCGTCGACCGACATCGAGTCACTCGCGATTCCGCTCACCGAGGTGTCGGTCGGACGCTCCGCTCGCCTTCGGCTCGTGTCGGTGCAGGAACTCGGGCCCCGTATGTGGCAGGTCGGAACGACCTCAGCGCTGACCGACGGCGACGCAACGCTGTCGACCATGGCGGTGGCGTTGGGAGGTTCATATGCGCGCCTACGAATTGACGCGACGATCACGGCCAAGGGCGGGCACAACGAGTTGATGGCCGTGTACTTCGGAGAAGGCACCCAGATGCACGACTTCCGCACCCTGCAAAGCCATGTCGCCCCTCGCACGACGAGCGATCTGCTCTTCAAGGGAGCCGTCGAAGACTTCGCGAAGTCGGTGTACTCGGGTCTGATCCGGATCACGAAAGACGGACGCGGCACGTCGGCCAACCAGACGAACCGCAATCTCATCCTGTCGAAGAATGCTTCGGCCGAGAGCGTTCCCAACCTGGAGATCGACAACAACGACGTGAAGTGCAGCCACGCGTCGGCGATCGGACCGATCGATGACGATCACCGGTACTACCTGGAAAGCCGGGGGGTTCCGCCCGAAGTAGCCGAACGACTTATCGTTCAGGGCTTCTTCGCCGATCTTCTCAACCGCATCCCTGACGAAGAGTTGCGGGATCAGCTGATCGACGCCGTTCGGGCCAAGTTCGACCGGAGGGCCAACCTGTGAGCGAGTGGATCGACGCCATCGCGTTCGCCGACCTGGATTCCGCAGCCGCGGTGCGGGTGGACCTCACCGACACCGAAGGTGCGGTTCATCGGGTTGCCGTCGTCCGTATCGACGACAAGCTTTACGCGATCGGCGACAAGTGCTCCCACGCCGACGTCTCGTTGGCCGAAGGTACGGTTTACGACGACGAGTGTCAGCTCGAATGCATCAAACACGGAAGCCTGTTTTCACTCATCACCGGTGAGGCAGTCACGTTTCCGGCCACCCGCCCGGTTCCTGTCTACGCCATTCGCCAAGACGGCGAACGTGTCGTCATCCAGGTACCCGGCGTCATCCAGGTGGCGACTCCCCACGATCCGACGACGAATGCCTGGTCCAGCGCATCGTCAGAAACCGCCGCACAAGCGAAGCAGGGCCCGGCCGCATGAGTTCCGTAACCACACTTACCATTTCTGATCTTCACGCTTCCATTCCGGGGCGCGAGATTCTGCGCGGCGTCAGCCTGAGCGTCCGGGGCGGCGAAGTCCACGCCATCATGGGTCCCAACGGGTCCGGAAAAAGCACCCTGTCGCACGTCCTTCTCGGTCGGCCGGGCTACGAGGCGATCACCGGCAGCGTGCAGGTCGACGGCGTGGAGATGCTTAGTTTGCCCACCTGGAAGCGGGCCCAGGCCGGATTGTTCCTCGGCATGCAGTACCCGACCGAGGTTCCCGGTGTGAGCATGGAAGACCTCCTGGTCGAGGTCCTCGCGGCCGGAGATCGTCCGGAGACACCGGCCACAGTACGCGAGGCCATGGCCCGCGAAGCGGCGTCGGTCGGGTTGGATCCGCGCCTGCTCGAGCGTGCGTTGAACGTCGACCTCTCGGGCGGCGAGAAGAAGCGCAACGAAACCGTGCAACTCGGCGTGCTCGAACCGAAGTTCGCGATCCTCGACGAGATCGACTCCGGTCTCGACGTCGATGCGCTGCGTTCGGTCAGCGAGCGGGTCAAGCAGTCCGTGGCACGCGGCATGGGTGCCGTCGTGATCACCCACTACAACCGCCTGCTGCACGAGCTTCCGCCCGATGTGGTTCATGTGTTCGTCAACGGACGCATTGTGGCGAGCGGTGGCCCCGAGTTGGCGCTTCAGCTCGAAGACACCGGCTACGAGCCGTACGTCGAGCAAACCGTCGGCGCACCGTCGGGCGGCCTCGACGACCTCTTCGGACTCTGAGGCCGTACCGCCTGGCCGTCGGCCGTCAGTGATCCGCTGTCGGTGAGGGTTCCCCGTCAACATCGAAGGGTCGTTCGAAGAAGCCGTCGCCAGCCTCGCTGACGCCGTAGCTGGGTGGCTCGGCAAAGGCCAGAGGCGCCAACGTCGTTGGAATCGATTCGACAGTTGGGATCGATTCGACCCTGGTGATGGGCGTGGTGGTGGACGTGGTGGTATGGCGCTGGTGTCTCGTCGACGGCGATCGGTTCGGCGAAGAAGTCACTCCCGTCGCCGGTGAGCGCCAAGGCCGGCGGGTTTGTCGGGCGCGTTGCGGTGACGGCCGGAACCGACGCGTGGGTCGCCGGGTGCTCCTTCGCGATCTCCGCGGTGCCGCCCCGGGCAATGATGGAAACCGCGGCGAGGCCGGCCGCCATCCCGGCCAGGCGTCGGCGGTTGACGGTCTCGTGCAGCGCCACTCGGGCGAGGAGGATCGTGCTGGCGGGATACATCGAGGCGATAACCGCGACAACGGAGAGCAGGCCGTTGCGGCTCGCGTAGAAGTAGAGCGCGTTGGCCGAAGCGTCGAGCACGCCGGCAATCGCGGCGAGTTTCAGGGACGGGGTCGGCGGTAGCCACGATGCGTCGGCCTTCCCGTAGCCGATCACCAGAATCGTCAGGCCGAGAGCCAAAGTGGCGGCCACGCGTCCCGCGACGAGTGGCCACAGACCGGACTCCCCGCCCGCTCGGGAGAGCAGCACGAAGTACCCGCCGAAGAAGGTGCCGGCCCCGACGGCCAGAGCGAGGGCGGAACGCGAGCCTTTCGTCTCCTCGGGTTTGGTCTTCTCGCCGGCGATCAACCAGATCGCGACGACCGCGACGTACACGCCGACGAGCACGGTCATCGACGGCCGTTCGCCGAGAAGGAGACCAACGACGACGGGGATTCCCCCGGACACGACGGACGTGATGGATGCCACCGGCCCAAACGCACCACGCCCCATCGCCTCGTAGAACATGCCCAGACCGGCGACGGCGCAGAGGCCGGCTGCCGTGCCCCATGCCAGGTCCCGGCCGACGAACGATCCGCCGGCTCCCAGAAGCGATACCCCGATCAGGCCGATCAACCCGACGAACTGTGAAATGAGCGTGGTGCCGATCGCCTTCGCCTCGCGGGTCGCGAGTCCACCGAAGAAGTCGCCGGCGCCCCACGTGAGCGCGGACGCCAACGCGAGGATGAGTGGCAGTTCCATGATGTCGACGAGTCGCGAGCCCTGCGCTTTCTACGCGTTGGCGAATGCGGGGCGTTTCGTGCGGATGTTCGACTGGGTCCGGTCGGGCACGTTCGTCGTCGTCGAGGAATCAACCCGAACGGTGAAGCGCTCCTGCCAGTGGTTTGCGGCAAGAATCGTTTCCGGGGCGACACCCGTCACCCAGTCGAAGGCGTCGAACATGGGGTCCGCAATGACCCGTTCCAATGTGGCGGTCTCCAGAATGCGGCCCGGCGAAAACTCAGCGAACATACTGTTCATCCGGCCGTCGAGAACCCGGTAGGTCGATCCGTCGATGAGCGAGATCACGTACGCGGCGATCGTGTCGTTGATGGTGAGCGTGGCCAGTTCGAGTTCGTCGGTGTAGGTGTGGGTGACCACGGTTTCCTGCCAGAAGCGGCGGTCGAGCGCGTCGTCGAGGTCCGACTGGTTGCGGCGGTCGTGGTCCCGACTGATGTGTACAGCTTCGATTTCGGGGAGCAGCGCCATGATGCTGTCGGTACCGCGATGGAAGTCGACTGCCCAACTGCTGGCTTGGTTCTCCAAGCGGGCGTAACCCCGACGAAGCTGCTTCCGCATGTTCTTGCTGAGCAGGGTTTCGATCTGGACGTCGGGCGTCAAGAGCACCTGCGGGACGCTGAGTTGCTCCTCGATCGACAGTGTCGGCAGGTGACGCTTCAGCGCATCGATGACCGTGTTGTGGCCCGCGACCTGGTTGATCGTGAGAGCCCACGGTCCGTTGGAGTTGAGCGCCAGATCGGCAATGCCCAACGCAAGCGTGTCGGCGGCCGCTGCGTTCCTTGCGAACACGCTCGCCACACTCGCCATTTGATTGTCGAGGGTGAAAAGCCGGAGGGTCTGCCCGATGCGACGCCGGGCGAACAGGGCCGCGCCGTCGATGGCTCCGGAAGGGGAGCGAACGAGAAGACACTGCACGTCGGTGTCGGGATGCAGTTGGAACCACGATGACATCCACGACCAGCGGGCGGTGATCGGAGCGCCGACCTCATGGTGGAACTGCGCCAGCGCCGGCAGGATCGACTCCAACTGACGGATACCGCGAATGACCTCGGCCCGGGCCAGGGTGCTCTTCGCTTCGGTACGCGCCTTGGCCGGGAGAGGCAACACCTGTTCCTTCTGGTTGCGTCGACGCAACAGGGTCTTGAATTCGTCGGCGGGAAGCGGACGCGAGAACAGGAATCCCTGTACGAGATCGCAGCGGAGGTCCGAAAGGATGTCGAGTTGGCGTTGGTTCTCGACCCCTTCCGCGACGGTGGTTCCACCGACGGCACGGGCCAGATCGATCACGGTGCGAACGAGCGCATGCGACGTGGCCGAGTCATCGAGCTTCTGCACGAACGACTGGTCGATCTTGATGGTGTCGACCGGGAAGGAGTGGAGGTAGCTGAGCGATGAGTAGCCGGTGCCGAAGTCGTCGATGGCGATTCCGACCTTGAGCGCCGTCAACTGTTGAAGGGTGCGGTGACTGTTGGAGTCCGCAACGAGAAGCGATTCGGTCACTTCCAGCGTGAGGTGCTCGGGCGCCAGGCCCGACGAACGGAGCGCTTCGGTGACTATGCGGAGCAGGTCGGGGTCGTTGAGTTGACGGGCCGACAGGTTGACGCTGGCTCGGAGTTCGCCACAGTGCGGTATCTCGAGCTGCCAGCGTCGAACATGCTTGCAGGTCTCGGTGAGAACCCAGCGACCGATCGTGTTGATCTTGCCGGTCTCCTCCGCCAACGGAATGAACATCGTGGGTGAAATGAGTCCCCGGACCGGGTGGCGCCAGCGGACCAGCGCCTCGACGGAGCGGATGATCGCGGAATCGGTATCCACGATCGGCTGGAAATGCACGATGAATTCGCGATTGTCCAAGGCGTGTTCGAGGTCGTCTTTGAGGTTCAACCGATCGACGATCTCGGCGTACTGACTCTGCTCGAAGAACTCGTAGCGGCCCTTGCCCTGGCGTTTCGCGAGGTACATCGCCACGTCGGCGCCCCGCAGAAGGGTCTGCACGTCGGCGTGTTCTTTGCTTTCGAGAGCGATGCCGACGCTGCCACCCACACGAACCGGGCGGTTCAGAACGGTGATGGGTTCGCTAAGCGCGCGGATGATTCGGGTCGCGGTGCTGGCGGCGTCGTGGCGGTCGATCGTTTTGGTGATGAGCACGGCGAACTCGTCGCCACCGAGCCGAGCTACGAGATCAGAATCCCGGACGCACTTGCGGATCCGGTTGGCGACCTCCGTGAGCACGTGGTCTCCGGCTTCGTGACCGAGGCTGTCGTTCACGGCCTTGAAGTCGTCGAGGTCGATGAGCAGCACGGCGATGGAGTTGCGACCGTCGTGGAGTGCGGCTGTGGTTCGCTCGGTGAACTGGGTGCGGTTGGCCAACCCGGTCAGCGGGTCATGGCGGGCCTCGTTGTGGAGAAGCTCGCGACCGTGTTCGACCGTGCGAACGAGTCCGAGCACCCGGCCGAGCATGAGGGCGAAGAGGACCGCTGAGCTCGTCAGGGTCACATATCGGTCTTCCTGCGTACCCCAGAACAGGTCGATGAACGGCACGAGCAGCGTCGCGCAGAACATCAGGACCAGGCGGATGTTCGAGATGCGCTCCAGTTGGTTGGTGCCCGATCGAATCTCGCCGGCCATCGACGGATGCAGCGCCGCCAGCGCGAAGAGAACGTAGAAGCCGAGCCAGAAGGCGTCGGCGATACCGCCGGTTTGGAAGGCGTCGGCGGCGTTGAGAACGCCGTATTGAACGTCGGCGATCACCAACGAGCACAGGGCGGCGATGATCAGCGAGAGTGACCGGTGACGCCGGTGGATGATCACGGCGAGACGGAGCGCCACGAACAGCACCGCGAGATCCATGACCGGATAGCAGAGCGAGATCAGCCGCTCGACAGTTGCCTGCCCCGCGATCGGAACGTATGCGTCCATAACGAGAACCCAAAGGACCGAGAACAACGCGATGCCGAAGATTCCGGCGTCGATGAGGCCGGCCCAGTCTTTGGTGCCGTTTGAGTTTCGGCGGATCTTCAGCGCCAGACCGGCGATCACCAGTGGGTACATCAGGAGGTAGAACGCGTCGGCGATCGAGGGAAACGGAACGGACTCGCTGTGGGTTTCGAGCCAGTAGTAGATCAGGTCAGCCGTGAGGAACGAGGCCTGCCCCAACGCGAACATGACCCACGGGGCGCGGTAGCGCGTCCGGTGCATGCGGATACCGACGATCATGCCGAGGAGGCTGAGAAAGCCAACGCCGTTGTACAACACCAACTTCGTGGTCGGAGTTGGGCTCAGGGTGAAGTACGCAGCCGACATCGAGAAGATGATCGTCAGGTAGATCCCGAGAAATGCACGTCGTTTCACATGTCACGGTATCGACGTCGGTCCTTCCCCGCTGAATACGTACAGTGGTCCCGATTTTCGTTAATGTTTCGTCTTGAAGCAGCTGACCTGGGTTTTTAGGTCGGGATCATGACGAAGAATGAGCAATTCGATTCACTTTCACGCAGAAACCGTAAAGTTGCCGGCGGGCAGGTATCCCGTCGCCGGGCGCTCAACGCCCCAGCTGTGACGGACGGTCAGGTCCCGGCCGGCGGAAGGATTCGAACGAGCCCGGTGGTCGTCGTGGTCGAACTGGTCGGCGTCGTGGTCGCAGCCGTCGCGGGCGTGGTGGCCGCCGTGGCGGTGGGGGCGGCCGTTGCGCCGGGAACCGTTGCGCCGGGAACCGTTGCGCCGGGAACCGTTGCGCCAGGAACCGTTGCGCCAGGAACCGTTGCGCCAGGAACCGTTGCGCCAGGAACCGTTGCGCCAGGCACTGTCGCTCCGGGAAGGCTCGTCCGCACGATGTTCGGCACGGTCGTGGTCGGTGCGGTCGGTGCGGAACCGGCGATGGTCGTGGCCGTCTTGGAATCGGCAGGTGCCTTGGCGTTCAACGGAACCGGAGCCTTCTCGCCACCGAAGACGTAAACCGGTGTTCCGTCGGCCACTTCGTCGGGAAACCACTCCGAAGACGTCATCGGAATGCGTACACAACCGTGCGAAGCGGGGTAGCCGGGGACTGATGCCGATCCGTGGATGGCGATGCCACCGTTGAAGTACAGCGGGTTGTACAACAGGCCCAACTTCGACTCACGCCAGCCGATGACGCGGCGGGCGACACGGAACGATCCACCGGGGGTGATCGCCTTGTCGCATTCCGTTTTCTGGGTGTCGGGGTCGAGGACACAGAAGTCCTTACCGGAGCCCGACGAAATCGACAGCAGCTTGACCAACGCGTTGTTCTGGTAGATGCCGAGGTACTGGTTGATGAGGTCGATCTCGACCCGGTCGGCGCCACCGGCGGGCTGCAGCGGTGTGGGTTCAGTTGCTGATTCCAGCGCGGTGAGCGTGGCGACGTTGGCGCGACCGGTGCGGGCCAGGTGGCTCACCTTCTGAAACGCCATGACTGCGTGGTATGTCTCGTCGCCGAATTGCGCGTCGGGTTCGGAGATGTCGTACTTCAGTTCCTTCAAGCGGGTCTGAAGCGCAAGGACCTTGTCGCCCTTGGTGCCCTGACCGAAGCCGCCGGAGTTCTTCCCGGTCGCGGCGGGGCCGCCGGAACCCGCCACCGTCTTGGTGCTCGACGCCGCCTTGCCACTGGCCGACGACTTGGTGCTCGATTTCGAAGTCGAAGCTTTCCGGGTGACCGTCGCTTTCTTCACGGTGGCCTTCTTCGGCGGCACCGTCGCCGCGGTCACCGGGGCCGAAGTCGTCTTCGGGATCGCGGGACCGGCCGACTGGGCTGAGGCCGAGTCGATTCCTGCGAGGGAAGCACAAACCACGGACGCCACGGCGAACGGAATCGCCGTGCGAATCGCTAGGGTGCGGTTCGGGGTTTTGCGCATCGACAGGTCAGGTGACCGAAAACGGGCCATCGCCAAAGTCCTTTCAAACTCGCTGCTCGGGGATGCAGCGCTTCAAGTATCGCTTACGAAATGCGCCATTCGCGACCAGTTCACGCCGGTTCGTCAATGAACATCGGTCACCGAGTGACGGTGGACACGACCGGTCGGTCGGGTCAAGGGCTGTCGGGATCCCGTTTGCACACCAGGTTCGGACAGTGCTCGGGCGGGATCGGAGCCCGTCCTGGAGAGATTGTGAATATGTGCAATTCATGCAACTACACTTCTCAAAACGCAAGGAGCTCAACCGGGGTGAATCCCAGGTCGTCGGGCTCAGTGTCACTGATACGCCCGGCTCCGCCGGCACATCCGATGGTCGGCCGGCGCTGGGGGGCGCTGGCCGACCATCATCAGTTTGCGTGGGGTTGTAACGCTCGGTTGGGCGTTGTATCAGTTGGTTCCGGGGCGATACGTCCAGAGGGAATTCAGAGCACTCAGGTTGCTTGACTTCACCACGTTGGGGCTGATGGTGACCAGGTTCCCATCGACGATCATCGAGCGCTGGATGGCTTCGGTGAAGAACTGCGGGCGGGTAGCGGTAGAAGCCGCCGAACCACCGGGGACCGTCGTCGGTGGGATCGGGCCAGGATTGGTGATCACGACGGTGGATTCGTGCATGATTCGACCGCGTTCCTTGATCCCGGTGTCACTGACCGAGGCGACGACGACGCCGTTCTCCGGGACATTGCGGGTGGGGTCGTAGTTGCTGAACGGAACGATGACGTCGCCCGTCGCCGGCCACCACAGAAACGCGTGGTGGTCGTACTCGGCCTGGCTCGACCCGCCGATTCGGTACGCCGTGAGGCGCACGGGGTTGCGGGGATTGCTCACATCGAACAACGACAGCTGGGTGCCCTGCACCCGACCGCCGTCTGTCGCGTCTTGACCAATGCCGAGCAGGCGCCCGGGGCCGATGGGCTGCAGGTACGACGAGTAGCCCGGAATCTTAAGTTCGCCTACTAACTCGGGTGCCTTCGGGTTGCGCAGGTCGACGACGTAGAGCGGGTCGGTCTGGCGGAACGTCACGACATATCCGAGATCGCCGACGAAGCGCACGGCGTAGATCCGCTCGGTGCGACCCAGACCGTCGAGGAGTCCGATCTCGTTGAGGTTGCGGCCCGCGCGCTGCAACACGTGGATACCCGAAGCCTGTTGCGTGCCGAAGTCGACGCGCTGGGTCGTGGTAGCGACGCGAAGGTTGCCCTGCCATTCGCTCATCGAGAACTGGTTGAGCAACGTGCCGGCGACGGTACCGGACGCTCGGTAGGTCGCTCCGTCAGGGGGAGTCAGGTCGAACATGTGGATGGCGGTTTTGGCCTGTTGTGCGGCGATCGTCCGAGGAACTGTCGTAGTGGTCTTCTTCGTGGTGGTTTTCTTCGTGGTGGTCTTCGTGGTGGTTTTCGCAGCGGCTCCGACTCCGACCGTCGACGTGAAGGCCTGCGGGGCCACGCCCGGGGGACGCACGATGATGGGAACGGGAACGCCCGGACCGCCTACGAACTGGCCGTAATCGGTCGTCGCGACGAAGAGATTGCCGGCCGACGCGTAGACCGTCTGGCCGGAGGCGATGACCCCACCTGACCCACGTCCACCTTCACGCGGGTTGGGCGTGTTCAGGTCGACCGTGCGCCACCCAGGTGAACCCGAGTCCCGAGTTGCCATCGGGGCGTCCGACCTCACGACAGTCGATAGCGGTCTTCACCGGGGTCTGGGAGCCGTTGCCCCGTACGACGTAGGAACGCGGCAGCCATGCGTCAACGCCGCTCGTATTGACGATCTTGCGGTTCGCTTTTTGCGCAGCGAGGAGAGCCTTCTCGTCGCTGCCGGTCGGTTGCACGAACTTGAGGCGTTGGGCGAAGCCGGTTTGGAGGACGATGCGCGCCCGGTTGCCGACATTGCGGATCGCGAGGGGCGAACCCTCCAGATGGGTTTCGCTCAGACGGCGGGGTGCACTGCGATCGGTGACATCCCAGAGCGTGACCGTCGTTTCCGGATACACGTTGTACTCCGCGGCCACGACGGCGAGCACCGTTCCATCGAGCAGCAGTTGCTCGGTTCCGTTGGTCCGGCCGAGTTCGGCCACCTGTTTCCCGGTCGTCGTGTCGATGATGCGAAGCAGACCGCCAACCGCCGTGTAGATGTATCGGCCGTCGTTCTCGACGCTGTCACCTTCGTCGACGCCGACTTCCTGCACGTTCGTCGCCGAGGAGTTGGCCTGAGCCTCGGCCGTTGGGCCGGCTGAAACGGGCACAGCCGGAGCGGGGGCGGCGGCTGCCGCAGCTGTCGTGGCCGGAGCGCCCGCATCAGTGGCCGAGGCAGGTACAGGCGATGCCTTGGTCGTCGGGCGCGTCCCGCCCGCCGGTTGCGGGTAGTACACGCCGCCGAGGCCGTACGGCCCGACCTGGGGGAGCGTCAGGGTGCGAAGTGCGCTTAACAGTTTCGGACAGCTCGAGTACTGCTGGAACGGGACTCGCCGGACCGCGGCGTTTGCCGAAGGGATACCGGGGATACCGGGGATCGCCGTGAGGCCGAGCGCTGCGGTCACCAGCCCCGAAGTCGCAAGCCACCCGCGTCGCCTCGGGCGTTGCGCTCGGGATGATCTACCGGTCACGGGGTGGGAAGTCATGGTCGACCTTTCAGGTGATGCGAGTTCTTGGTGTCCGGGGTGTTCATGGGCATCCGGACGGGTGTGGGTAGACCTTCGACGCCCGGCACCGTCGTTTCGGTTCCCGAACACTCAGATTTTCGAGGGACTCATCCGCTGATCGTAGGGTCGGTCGTCGTTATTCGGTCGGGACCCCTCGGGTTGGAACCGGTGAGACTGCTCGTCGTAGGGTCACATCGTTGTATATCGGCACGTTTTCAGAACTACAGGAGTTATCGATGAGTACCAGCACAGGCACCGGCACATCGAGCGGCGGGCGACTAAGCGGAAAGGTAGCGGTCGTTACCGGCGGAGGAAACGGTCTCGGCCGGGCCACCGCACTGCGGTTCGCGGCGGAAGGTGCGGCGGTGGTGATTGCCGATCTGCTGGGCGGACCGGGTCGCGAGACCGTTTCGATGATCGAGAGCGCGGGTGGACGCGCCGTCTTCATCGACCTCGACGCATCGAGCCGCAACGACAACGAGGCCATGGCCGCGTTGGCCGTCTCGACCTACGGAGGGCTCGACATTCTCGTCACCGCGGCCGGAATCAGCCACGGTTCCTACGTTTCCGGTGACACGGAAAACGAGGTGAAGCGGGTCATGGAAGGCATCGAGATGGCTGAAACACCGGGCCGGGCCTTCATCGAGTTGGCGACCGAGGATTGGCAACGGGTCATCGACGTCAACCTGACCGGCACGCTCCTGGCCATGCAGGCTTGTGCGGCGAAGATGATCGAGCTGAAGCGCCCCGGCTCGATCGTCACCATTGCGTCGATCGCCGCCAAGCACCCCGACGCCGGGCCTCTCGCTTACACGGTGTCGAAGGCCGGCGTTTGGATGCTGACGAAGAAGGCGGCCCGGGAGTTGGCCGGCGCGAACATCCGCGTCAACGCCATCGGGCCGGGTTTCATCGAGACGAACATGACGGCGATCATCCAGATGCTGCCCGAGGACCGCAAGGCGCAGATGTCGGGCAACATTCCGCTCGGCCGCCTCGGCCAGCCCTCGGAGGTGGCGAACGTGGCCTTGTTCCTCGCGTCCGACGAAGCCAGCTACGTCACCGGCACGATCATCCACCCCGACGGCGGCTTCTTCACCGACTGACGCCATTTTCTGCAGCCCGACTTTTGCTGCTCCGGAGTCGGTTTGTGCGTTGGGGAGCGAGTTTTTGGCTCCGGAGCAGGGGGGTTGGAGGTTTTGTTGCTCCGGAGTCGGTTTGTGCGTTGGGGAGCGAGTTTTTGGCTCCGGAGCAGGGGGGTTGGAGGTTTTGTTGCTCCGGAGTCGGTTTGTGCGTTGGGGAGCGAGTTTTTGGCTCCGGAGCAGGGAGTTGGAGGTTGTGTGTCGCTCCGGAGCCGATTTCCTTACCGGTGGTCACGTTTTTGGCTCCGGAGCAGGGGGGTGGAGGTTTTGTTGCTCCGGAGTCGGTTTGTGCGTTGGGGAGCGAGTTTTTGGCTCCGGAGCAGGGGGGGTTGGAGGTTTTGTTGCTCCGGAGTCGGTTTGTGCGTTGGGGAGCGAGTTTTTGGCTCCGGAGTGGTAGGCCGGTCAGTTTTCCATCGGCAGGATCTGCGCCGCCACGGCTTCGAGTTCGGCGGTCATGTCGTTGGTCGGCGCTGAAGGAATGAGCACGAACTTGGAGAAGCCGCCCGCGACATAGCGCTCGATGAGGACGCGGGTCGCGTCGAGTCCGACGGGGAAGAGGTCGGCGGGGTTCACGTCGGGGCGACGCGCTTTGATCCGCTCGATCAACGCGCCCGACGGATCGTCGCCCGATGAATACGCGATCAGCACTCCGAAGTGCTCGGGGTCGATTTCCCGGCCGGCCTCGTGGGCTGCAGCTTCCACGGCCTTCTTGGCGATCGGGGCCTCGTCGGGGGTGATGAAGCTGGGCAGCCACCCTTCAGCGAGTCGACCCACCCGGCGCAGCTCGCTCGGCGCCACGCCCCCCAGCCACACCTCAGGCGGGGACTGGACCGGACGCGGCCGCAGCGAAATGTTCGCGCAGGTGTAGTACTCGCCCTGGTGCGTGACGTCGTCTTCGGTCCACAGGCGGCGGATGAGGCCGAGGGCCTCGTTGAACATTGGCGCCCGCTTGGCCCGGTCGACCCCGAAGCCGGCGTGTTCCCGGGGATCGGCGGCACCGAGGCCGAAGGCCGGAAGGAGACGGCCGTTCGACAGAAGGTCGATCGACGCCAGCTCCTTCGCCACGAGAACCGGGTTGCGCCCGGGTAGGACCATCACGCTCATGCCGAGCTTCAGCTTCTTCGTGCGGCCGGCGGCAAAGGCCATCGCCGCGCACGGGTCGGGGGCGTAGCCGTTGATGCGCTCGCTGAACCAGAGCGAGTCGAATTTGAGTCGCTCGAGGTCGTCGATGAATGCGCCGTAGGCGTGGCCGTCGCCTGGAAGTCCCTGTGTGCCGAGCCCGTACCCAATCCGAATCTTCATGCTTCGCACGATAGGGGGTAGTTGACGCGAGTCCCAAGGCCCCACGCCAATTTGGCGAACAGGGCCGGGCCGCTCGGCCGAACGTCGGGTGTGGGCTGCTTCCGTGAAACGACGACCGGACGCCCGCTAACGTGCCCGGAATGGCTTTGGATCCTTTTGCTGCGTTTCGTCTCGATGGAAAGGTCGTGCTGATCACCGGAACGTCGTCGGGCCTTGGCGCCCGCTTCGCCCAGGTGCTGCACGCCGCCGGGGCGACGGTCGTGATGGCGGCCCGTCGACTCGACCGGGTGGAGGCGCTGGCCGCAACACTGCCCGGCTCCGTTGCCCTGTCCTGCGACGTCGCTGACATGGACGACTGCAAGAAGCTCGTGGCGACGACGATCGAGCGATGCGGGCGGGTCGACATTCTCGTGAACAACTCCGGCACCGTGGCTCTGGCCAAGCCCGAACTCGAGCCGATGGAAGACTGGCGCAACGTCATGGCGGTCAACCTCGACGGAGCGTTTCACCTGTCGCAGCTCTGTGCCCAAGACATGATTGCGCGCGGCGAGGGCGGAGTAATGGTCAACATCGCGTCGATCCTCGGCATCGTCAGCTCCGGTCGGCTGCAACAGGCCAGCTACGCGGCGTCGAAGGGAGCGCTCGTGAACCTGACCCGGGAGCTGGCGTGTCTCTGGGCCCGCAACGGCATCCGGGTCAATGCCCTGTGCCCCGGCTTCTTCGACTCCGAGCTGACCCAGGATCTCATCGACGACGAAAAGGGCAACTCCTGGTTGCGGAAGAAGACCCCGATGGGCCGGCTCGGGCACGAGGGCGAACTCGATGGCGCGCTCCTGTACCTGGCGAGTCCGGCGAGTTCATACGTCACCGGAATCACCCTCCCCGTCGACGGCGGCTGGACCGCCCAGTAGCTGCGGTTCGGGTAGGCCGTCGGGCGCGGGCATACTCGGTGGGTGGCCGTTGTCAGCATGAGCATCAACCGGGTCGGCTCGCGCTCCATCCCCCGAGCTCTGGCCCGCATGGCGCTTGATCGGCGACTCCTGGCCAGAACCGACGGCCTTACGTTTTGGAAGTTGCTCGGAACCGGTAGCGGACGCACGTTCTCGGCCCGCGACGCCGATCTTTCGACGTGGGCGATGTTCGCCGAGTGGGAAGACGTCGATGCCTGGAGTTCCTTCACCGCCAACAGTTCATATGCGCGCCTATGGTCGGGTCTCGCCGAGGAACAGTGGTCGGCACTGCTCGAACCGGTGAAGGTGCGCGGCACGTGGTCGGGTCATTCACTGTCCGACGCAGATCATGTCGGGCTTCCATTGTACGAACACGAACCGGTTGCGGTGCTGACCCGGGCGCGTGTCCGACCCTCGCAATGGCGGACCTTCGCCGGTTCCGTCCCTCCGGTGGCAGCAGCGGTGAACGCGACCCCCGGCCTTCGGTACACGGTTGGAATCGGCGAGGCGCCGGTCGGCCTGCAGGCGACGTTCTCGCTATGGGACTCCGAGTCGGCGATGACATCGTTCGCCTACAAGGGCGACGCTCATCGAGAGGCGATGCGGAGAACACTGGAGACCGGGTGGTACGCGGAAGAACTGTTCGCCCGTTTTCGGATCGTCGAGTCGAGCGGGACGATCAACGGGACACCCTTTTGAACGGGCCGGCCGCTATCCGGTCGGCCGCCACCCGGTGGTGGCGCGAGCTGAAGCCGACCACCCCCTTGGGCGCTCTGACACTCGTCGCTGCGGTGTTGACGATTGCGGTGCAAATTCCGTACCCGCTCGCGGATGACAAGACGCAACGTGTGCTTACGATTGTTTCGGTAGTGAGCTTCTTCGGAGCATCGGTGTTCCATGCACTCGACTCGCGGGGTCGACGCAGCGCTGCGGCGTTGGTGGTCGTTTGCGTCGGTGGCGGGTTGGTGGCCGAAGGAATCGGTTGGCGGTCGGGAGTGCCGTTCGGCCATTACCGCTACGCCGATTCGCTGGGGGCCAAGCTCGCCGGCGTTCCGATCGTGGTGGCGTTGGCCTGGGCGATGATGGGATGGCTGGCGCTGTTGAGTGGACGTCGGGTGGCGGATCGGCTCTCGTGCGCCGGAGCAAAGGCGACAGCGGTCGTGGCTGCTGTCGGCGCGTTGGTTCTGGTGACGTGGGATCTTTTTCTTGACCCGCAGATGGTCGACGCGGGTCACTGGCGCTGGCTTGCAACGCCCGGGCCGAGCCTCAACGGAATACCGGTGTCGAACTCGTTGGGCTGGCTTTTCGTAGGTGTGCTTATGGTCGGTGGACTCCATCTGTTGTCGCCCGATCGCCGGCGGGCCGGGCGCACCGACACGGTGGCGTGGGTTCTGCTCGGATGGACGTGGTTCTCCGAATGGTTCGGCCATCTCGTGTTCTTCGGACGACCCGCTGTTGCCCTGATCGGTGGCTTGGCGATGACGGCCGTGTTGTCCGTGGTCGTGAAGCCTGACCTCATTCGTTCGGTGGTCTCATGAATCGGTTGGTTGCCGTCGGGGCTGGCTTGTCCGGAATGCTTAGTGCACATACGATTGTGAACGCCCGGCTGCTTCGACGACCCGGTGCGTCGGCGACGGTGATCGCGGAGTCGGTAACCGTCTGTGTGCCGGCCCGCAACGAGGTCGACAACATCGCCGATTGTCTCAGGCGCATCCTTCAATCCGAGGGGGTGCCCGAAATGCAGGTCCTCGTTCTCGACGATGGCTCGACCGATGGAACCACTGACATTCTTCGGGAACTCTCGCAGCACGATTTACGACTCACGGTGCTTGATGGGATCGGGACCCCTCCTACCGGTTGGGTCGGCAAACCGTTTGCGACCGACCAGCTTCGTCGGGCCGCCTCGGGCGAGGTGTTGGTGTTCGTCGATGCCGATGTGCGGCTCGAACCAAACGCCATCGCCGCAGGGATCGCCATGCTCCGCGAGCACGGGTTCGCGATGGTGTGCCCCTACCCGAAGCAGGTTGCCGGGACCTTCGGTGAACGACTAGTTCAACCCTTGTTGCAGTGGCTCTGGCTCACGTTTCTTCCGCTGCGGATGGCAGAGGGATTGTGGCCATCGTCGCTCGTCGCGGCGAACGGTCAGTTCATGGTGATTGATGCGCAAGCCCTCGATGCGATCGGCGGCTTCGAGCCGGTGAGAGGCGAGGTGCTCGACGACGTGGCCCTCGGGCGGGCGTTCAAGCGGGCCGGGCATCGCGTCGCCGTCGTCGACGGTACCGATCTCGCCACCTGCCGCATGTACGACTCCTGGTCAGCGCTGACCGACGGCTACACGAAGAACCTGTGGTCGGCCACCGGCTCACCCGGTGGGGCGGTCGCGATCGCGGCACTGCTGGCGTCGGCGTACATCGTGCCGCCGATCGCCGGGCTTTTCGGAATCCTTACGAAGCGGCCGAAACTCGCTGCGCTCGGCCTCATGGGGTACCTGTTCGGCGTCGCCGGGCGATTCGTAAGCGCGCGTACCACCGGAGCGCGCCCGCTTGACTCGCTGCTTCATCCGCTATCAATAGGTGCACTTATTACATTGATCACGCGGAGTTGGTCGCGAAAACGCCGGGGAGTGCTTCGGTGGAAAGGTCGAGAGATCGTCGCCGACCCGGCTTCTCGGGCGGCTACCGCATGAGTCGGATCGCGGTCGTCGGCGCAGGGGTCGGCGGCCTCGCCGTGGCCGCCCGTCTGGCCAAGCTCGGCCATGCCATCACTCTGTACGAGCAGGCCGACACGGTCGGAGGGAAGCTCGGCTGGTTGGAGGTCGACGGGTTCCGCTTCGATACGGGGCCGTCGATCGTCACCTTCCCCGAGGTGTTCCGTAATCTGTGGTCGGATCTCGATTCGATATCCACCTTCGATGCCGACGTCGGTCTTCGTCGCCTCGACCCGATTGCCAGATACCGCTTCGCCGACGGCACCTGGTTCGACGCCGCGTCCGACGACGCCGCCTTCTACCGCAACGTCGAACAACTGCGAGCCGGTAACGCGGCCGAGATGAGGAGCTTCCTCGAACGGGCCGGCCGCATCTGGGACGCCACCCGCGGCCCGTTCCTCGAGTCGCCGCTGGAAGGCCCGGCGACGTTGGTGAAGCTCGCTACCACGCAGGCGCGGGATCTGACCACGATCGCCCCGTGGAAGACGCTTCGTGGCCTGGCCGAGTCGCAACTGCGCGACCCCCGCCTGGTGTCCTTCATCGACCGCTACGCCACGTACACCGGATCGGACCCTCGGAAGTCACCGGCTGCACTCGCGACGATCCCGTTCCTCGAACGATCGCAGGGCGGGTGGTACGCCGACGGTGGCCTTCGGCGCATCGCCGCCGTTCTGCAGCACAAGTGCGAGGTCCTCGGTGTCGACATTCAGCTGAACATGGCGGTGGAACAGATCCTGGTGGACGAGACAGGCCGAGCCAACGGCGTGCGGACGCGCGAAGGTATGTACCCCTACGATCTGGTCGTGGCCAACGTCGACGCCCGCCACCTCTACGAAGATCTCGTGCCGGAGCCGGCCCGGGCCAGGCGGGCCCTGCGATCGCTGAAGCGGGCGACACCGAGTCTCAGCGGGTTCGTGATGCTTCTGGGCGTAAAGGGCTCCACTCCCGAACTGGCTCACCACACGGTGTTCTTTCCCGAACGCTACGACGACGAGTTCGACGACGTCTTCGGCACCCGCATATCGAGCCAGCGACCGGTCCGCGATCCCACGATCTACCTGAGCGTTCCCGACGATCCGACACTCGCCCCACCCGGCCACTACGCCTGGTTCGTTCTCGTCAACGCGCCCCGCCACACCCCCAACGACCGGGGCTCCGGGATTGACTGGAACGAACCGGGCCTGGCCCAACGTTACGGCGACCGGGTCCTCGAGATCCTGGCCACACGCGGGCTCGACGTTCGCGACCGGATCGTCCACCGGACCGTCCGGACTCCCGCGGATCTCGAACGCGTCACGGGAGCGGTAGGTGGTTCCATCTACGGCACGTCGTCGAATGGACCCCGAGCCGCCTTCCTCCGCCCGGCCAACCGGTCTCCCGTGCCGGGACTCTTTCTCGTCGGAGGATCCTCCCATCCCGGGGGCGGGTTACCGCTGGTAACGCTAAGCGCGCAGATCGTCGCGAACCTGATCGGCCAGTCGAGTGAGCGACAGGCCGCTAGCGGCCGGGAGTGATCGACCGCACGTGCCCGAAGAAGCGCGTCGCCACGAGCGTGGCCGGTGTACCGATTGGCGGAACCTTGTTCGATCCGATCCGGAAGGCGGTCATCCGGTCGGACTGACCATCGTGGATGCCGACCAGGCCGCCCCGGTTGTAAGCGACGACGCCGGTTTCGCGTCGACGCAGGACCAGGTCGCCAATGGCCATCAACATCGTGCGCACCGACGAAACCAGTGCGTGCACATACAAAATCGCGATCACCGAAACGACGAGGACGCCGACCAGTGGCCCGACTTCATTCTTCGTGATCCGACGCGGGACGTGAACGTTGGTGTCGATCCAGGATCGGATATCGGCGACCAGCGAAGCGCCCCCGTCGCCGGACGCACGAATCTTCATCACGATGAACGTGATTCCCCCGAGAAGAAGGGCGGTGTGGGCGAGCGGACCGATAGAGCTTTTGATCTGCGTCCAGGGCGAATTGCCCCACCCGTTGCGGCCGGGTTTGCGTAGTTGTACGTGATTCCACCGATCGCCGGCCGGGTACCAGACGATCCCGCGGTCTCCGGATACGAGCGGAAGGCGTCTGCTGGTCTCCCGGGCGATTCCCAGAGCCGATGCCGAACACAGCTGCTCGCCCCAAACGGTGACGGCCGACGGTCCGACTTCGGTGAACGAACCCGTCTGCTCCTGCGCCGAACGAACGCCGAGCCAGCGACCCGCCACTTCGAGGCCTTGACGGGTGAAGCGCAGTTCGTCGGTGTTGACCTTTCGCAGCGCCGCGAACGCGAAGACCGCGCCCGCTATCGCGAGAAGCACCGCCCAGCCGGCGGGATCGGTGGGCCTCTTGGTCTCGCCGCCCAGCGCCATCACGGCGACCGCAGCAATGAGCAAGGCCGTCAACTGGAGGCCGCGAACTAGCCACACCGGAAAACGCGAGGCGACCAGACCTCGGGCTCGGGCATCGGCGACCACACCCTTGCGGAATTCGGCCCACCATTTGGTCTGGGCCTGTTCGTCGCCAACCGCGGCCTCCCGGATGGCGTCGACCGGAATCCCTTCGCGCACGGTCGGCAGCTCACGGACCAACGAATCGACCCGGCCCTCGTACGGTGCCAGGGTCCCACCCTTGTCGGCCCGGACGAACAACGCCTCACGGTCGTTGCCGAAGTTCACGACCTCGTAGCGACCGCGGCGGATGAGGTCGAGCAGGACAGCGGTGGCGGCATCGCCGGTGAGGTGAAGACGGTTTACCAGCAGGTTCACTACAGCAGGCGGTTCATCGCCCAGCTCGAGCGTTTCGGGACCCTCGGACGGCCGCCCCGGTCTGATCAGCAACCGACCGGCGAGCGCGACCGCCATGACGAACAGGAACAGACCTGCGCACACCAGCTCTATATGGCTGCGCGCGTTCGCGTGAACCACGGTGTCGAGCCAACTGGTTGCTACCGTCACCGCTTCACCATACCGGGATCACCAACGCCTGACGCTTCGAACCACGAGCCAGATACCTACGAGCACCGCGATCGCCGTGATGAGGTGTTCGGTGTGCGGCTCCAACCAGGCTCGGGCCCGTGCGAGGTGTCGCATCGATGACTCCGGTGATTCGGCGGCCCAGATCTGCATACCGAACAGCAACGAGGTCGCGGCCGCAACGAAGACGACGAGCGCAATCAGCGAGCGGGCGACACCCACCTCGGCCCGCAACACGTCAAGCGCCCCGGCGATGACCAGCGGCCACGGGGGGATGAGCAGGCCGACGAACGCGGCATGGCTAGTCGTCAGCGTGCTACCCCGAACGCTGAGCCGAGACTCGTGGGGGACGCGAGGGGCTCGAAGGACCCGCCAGAGGGAATAGGCGAGCAGACCGACCCCCACCACGAGTTCAGCGATAACGAACCCGCGACGAACGCCCCTCTGCTCCAAGACGTCGGCGGTGAACTCGGACAGACGGGCGGCTGCCAACCATGTGACGAGCCCGACGACCGACAGCGAGGCGACCCATCCAGCCAGGAACGCCCAGCCGGCGCGAACCCCCTCACTGCTTGAGAGGATTGCGATGAACGTGACGAGTTGCACCGGTTCCAGGGCTGTGGCGATCCCGATGATGATCAGGTGGGACAGCAGATCAACCACGAACTCAGCCTACGCGCCAGTTGCTCCTCTCCCGTTTATGTCCACGTTTCGACATGTATTTGGTGCGAAGTGTCCACATAAACGCAGGCTCTCTCGTTTATGTCCACATTTCGACACCTCCCCCGTGCGAAGCGTCCAAATAGACGCAGGCTCTCCCGTTCATATCCACGTTTCGACATGTATTTGGTGCGAAGTGTGGACATAAACCTCAACGGCCACGGTCTCGTAGAATTGACCCCATGAGACCGTTCGTTGTCAATGTCGCCGACCTGCTGTTCAAGCCGGCCGCCCGTCGGACGGAAAAGGTGAGCGGCCCGACCGAGCGTCTGGTCGTCACCGAAACTGTCGTTCCCGCAGGTGGGGAGCTCAAGGTCGAGGCTCTGCTGTCCTCGGTGAGCGACGGAGTTCTGGCCGAAGGGACCGCTCACGCCGCCTGGACGTCGGAATGCCGACGCTGCCTGGTGCCGGTTGTGGGGGAGTCGACGGCCGAATTTCGGGAGCTGTATTCGCTCCATCCGATCGAAGGCGACACCTATCCGATCACCCATGATCAGGTCGATCTCGAACTGGTCGCGCGAGAGGCTATTCTTTTAGCCCTGCCGCTGGCTCCTCTCTGTCGAGAAGAGTGTGCGGGTCTGTGCCTCACCTGTGGTGCCGACCTCAACGAGGGTGCGTGTTCGTGCACTCTCGCAGATGGCGACCCACGTTGGGCAGCTCTGGATGGGCTGCGCTTCCAGACGCAAGAACAACCGGAAAGCTAACGATCATGGCCGTACCTAAGAAAAAGAAGTCCAAGATGAAGGTCCGCAGCGCTCGGGCCAGCAACTGGAAGCTCCGTGCTCCGTCACGCAGCACCTGCCCCCGCTGCACCGCCGTCAAGCTGCCCCACACCGTGTGCCCCACGTGTGGCTGGTACAAGGGCCGTCAGGCTGTCGACGTAGCGTAACGGCGTCGCCCTCGTCGGCCGATGCCGACCCGGTTTCAGCCGGGTCACTGCACGAACGTCGGCGAAGTGGCAGCATCTATTTGTGACCTACAGCCTTGGTAGTACCTGTGACCGCCGGTATCGACCGGCGGTCTCTACGTCATACCGATGGCCGTGAGAAGTACCCCTGACCGCCCGGCGAGCCGGGCGGTCTCACGCGTTTTGGAGCAGAGATGACCTTGTCGTTACCAGTAGCTATCGATGCCATGGGTGGCGATTACGCGCCTTCGCAGATCCTCGAAGGCGCCCGCCAGGCCGCTGAACTCGGCATTCCGATCGTGCTCGTCGGCCGTAGCGCCGATCTCGGTGACACCTTCGGCCTTCCGGTGATCGAAGCTTCACAGGTGATTGCCATGGACGACGACCCGGCGAAGGGCGTCCGCACCATGAAGGACTCTTCGCTGGTCCGGGCGGCGGAGGCCGTGCGCGACGGCAAGGCCAGCGCATTCCTCAGCGCCGGTAACACCGGGGCCACCATGGCCAGCGCTCTGCTTCGCATGGGTCGCATCAAAGGCGTGATCCGCCCGGCTATTGCCACCCCGATTCCCGTGCCGGGTTCCACCCCGACCGTTCTGCTCGACGCCGGGGCCAACGCCGAGTGCACCGTTGAATACCTGGTGCAGTTCGCCCAGATGGGCTCGGCCTACGCCAGGGCCCGCTTCGGCATTGAGAACCCCCGGGTCGGCCTCCTGTCGATCGGCGAGGAAGACGGCAAGGGCAACACGCTTGCAAAAGAAGCCAACGAGGCGTTTCGGGCAGGCGCCGCCGGACCCGGCGTCAACTTCATCGGCAACGTTGAAGGCCGCGACATCATGAGCACCGACGTCGACGTGGTCGTCACCGATGGCTTCACCGGCAACGTTGTACTGAAGACCCTCGAAGGCGGCATGAAGTTCTTCGCCGGCAAGGTCTTCGAAGCGCTCGTAGCCACACCCGAAGCGAAGGAAGCCGCGAAGGTTCTGCTTCCTCATCTCATGCCGCTCGCCGAGGCTCTCGACCCGAGCACCTACGGCGGCGCCATGCTGCTCGGCGTCGACGGTGTCTGCATCATCAGCCACGGCTCGTCGAACGCCACCTCGATCGTCAACGCGTCGAAGGTGGCCCGCGACATGGTCGAGGTCGACCTCGTCGGCGCCCTCCGGGCCTCGATCCAGTCCCACGCCTGACCTACCGTTCCCGCAACGTTTGGATGTTTGTGCTCGCTCCGCGGGCAAATTCATCCAAACGTGCATCTGGGGGTGGTGCGAGGCTCGCAACGTTTGGATGTTTGTGCTCGCTCCGCGGGCAAATTCATCCAAACGTGCATCTGGGGTGATGCCCTCAGCTGCAACAGCGGTGAATTGCGGCACGCGCGTTCCCGCATACCGGGTGGTTCAGCGTCGCCGAGTACCATCTCACTGTTTGATCCTCAGCCCCTGACGGGCTGCCTTCTTCGTTGGAGTTGCCGTGAGCCTTGATCGTCCCGCCGTCGTGAACCTGGTCAAAGATCGCTTGGCCGACATCTTGGAGATCGATCCGTCGAGCATCAGCGAGTCCGCGTCGTTCGTCGACGACCTCGATGCCGACTCCCTCGCGCTGATCGAACTGGTCGAGGCGCTCGAGGAAGAAGTCGGCCAGCACAAAGCCGGTTTCCACATCGACGACGAAGACCTGGAAGATCTGAAGACGGTTCGCGACGCGGTCGAATACGTCATGGCCAAGCTCTAGTCCACCGCCCTCGTCCCGACCTCCAACCGTAAAGCGTCTTCGTATCGTTTCGCCGCCCATGAGTGACCCATCCTCGTTGTCCGAACTTGCCTCCCGAGTCGGCTGGTCGTTTCGCGATCCCGAACTGTTGGAGCGTTCCATGGCGCACCGGTCGTGGTGTTCCGAGACGGGTGTTGCGTCGAATGAACGGTTGGAGTTTCTCGGAGACGCCGTGCTGGGCTTGGTTGTCACGGCATTCATTTACCGGCAATACCCAAATCTCCCCGAAGGTGATTTGGCCAAACTGCGGGCATCGGTGGTCAACGCCATAGTGCTGGCCGAGGTGGCCGACGAACTGGACCTCGGCTCCAGTCTCTTGCTCGGCAAGGGCGAAGATGCCACGGGCGGACGCCAGAAAGCATCGATTCTGTCTGACGCGCTCGAAGCTGTCATCGGCGCGGTCTACCTCGACGGAGGTTGGGATCCGGCCGCCGCGCTCGTCATGCGAATCATCGGTGATCGGATCGCTGAATATGCCGAGGGCCCCGGCGGAAGCGACTACAAGACCCGGCTTCAGGAACTGGCCGCACGCGAGTTCGAACAGCTGCCCCTCTACCGGGTGACGGGAGCCGGCCCCGACCACGCCAAATCCTTCGAAGCCCAGGTGCTCATTTGCGGTGAGCTCCGCGGGGCCGGAAGCGGGCGCTCCAAAAAGCAGGCTGAACAGGCTGCTGCGAAGGAAGCGTGGGAATCGCTGCGTCACCTGTCGCCGCCGAGATCTGCGGTGAACTCGGCACCCAATCCAGCCTCAAATCCTGCACCGAATCTGGCACCAAATCCTGCACCAAATCTGGCCTCAAATCGGGAGCGAAACGGCGCGCCGAACCTGGCGGGCAACTCGGCGGCCGAAGCGGCGTCAGCTCCCGACCGTTCCTGAAACCGTAAGTTCACGTAATGCCCGAACTGCCTGAAGTCGAGACGGTCCGGCGCGATATCCACGACCGCATCGCCGGTCAGACCGTAACCGGGGTGGTTCTCGGACGGCTCCGCACGCTGCGCCGGTATGCCGACCCGAACGAGTTCGTCAACGAACTGCTCGATGCCACCGTCACCGGCACCGGACGCTTGGGCAAGTATCTATTCATCGACTTCGGACCGTCGACGCGACTCGTGATTCATCTTCGTATGAGCGGCCAACTCCTGTGGAGCGATTCATTCGACGCCCCGCTGCTCAAGCACACGCATGTGCGAATCCAGTTTGCTTCGGGCGACGAATTGCGGTTTATAGATCCCCGAACCTTCGGTGAAATGTTTGTGATTGACCCCGCCGGTACGGAACTTTCACATGTTGGTCCCGACGCCTGGTCCGACGTGGAAACACCGAAGCAACTGGCGGAACGCGTGAGATCGAAGCGGGCCGCGGTGAAGGGCGTGCTGCTCGATCAGAGCGTCGTCGCCGGGGTCGGATCGATCTACGCGGATGAAATCTGTTTTCGCGCCAAAGTCCGACCTGGGCGATCGGCGGAAACGCTGCGACCAATCGATATCAAGCGAATTCACCACGCAATGAAGGCCGTCCTCGGTGAAGCGATCGAAGCCCGCGGGTCCACGCTCGGCGACGGCCAGTACGTCGGCGCCGACGGACAACCGGGCACCTTCGCGCTGTCGCATCAGGTGCACGCCCGCAAGGACCAGCCCTGCTTCGAATGTGGCCAACCCATTGTTTCGGGCATCGTCGCCCAGCGGTCGGCGTACTGGTGCAAGCGCTGCCAACGGTAGGACGCCAACGGTGGGACGCACCGGTAGCGGGCCGGCGGGTGTGCACGACGCGGGTTTTCCGCACGTTCGCGGCCGATCCGAGAGGTTCCGCCAATCGCCGATTCAGGCGGCAAAACCGAATAAACCCTCGGTTTTCCACATGTTTGCCGCCAAAACCGAGGTCTATCCCCAGGGAGGCCCGGTTGTCCACGGGGTTATCCACAGATTTGTGAACAAGTTTGGGTGAGGCAGACTTTGGGGCCGGAATCCAGCGGTAGGCCGTGGTCCGTCCATGGAAACGTCCGCTGAAGGCGCGTCTACGATCCTTCACCCGCAGGTAACCCAGCGAACCCTTCCCACTCTTTCCCAGCTCTTCCGACAGAACAACAAGCCAGACCACCGACTCCGCCGATCAAGCCCCAAAGGCCACCTCCGCCCCGTGTATCTCAAGACCCTCACGCTCAAAGGATTCAAATCCTTCGCCGATTCGACCACGCTCGATCTCGAGCCTGGCGTAACGGTTGTCGTTGGTCCGAACGGGTCGGGTAAGTCGAACATCGTCGATGCGGTCGCCTGGGTGCTCGGTGCGCAGGGAGCGAAAACGATCCGCTCCAACAAGATGGAAGACGTCATCTTCGCGGGTTCCTCGAAGAAGGCGGCGCTCGGACGCGCCGAGGTCAGCCTCACGATCGACAACTCCGACGGCACCCTGCCGATCGACTTCACCGAAGTGACGATCACCCGCACCCTTTTCCGCACGGGCGAAAGCGAATACGCCCTCAACGGCGTGTCATGTCGCCTGCTCGACATCCAGGAGTTGCTGTCCGACTCCGGTGTCGGTCGCCAGCAGCACGTGATCGTGAGCCAGGGCCAACTCGCAGCGATTCTCGACTCGCGACCCGAAGACCGCCGCGGCGTGATCGAGGAAGCGGCCGGGGTCCTCAAGTACCGCAAGCGCCGTGAACGCGCGCAGCGCCGACTCGAAGCGACCGAGGCCAACTTCGCCCGCCTCGGCGACCTTCTGCGCGAGGTCCGCCGGCAGTTGCGTCCGTTGGAGCGTCAGGCCGAAGCCGCGAAGAAGCACGAGGAGATGTCGGCGGAACTCAAGGCGATCCGCATGCACCTGGCCGGTCGTGAGCTTTCGGTGTTGCAGGTCCGCACCGAGACCAGCGCCCGGACCAAGCACGACCTGCAGGTCCGGGAAAAGGAACTCCGCACCCAACTCGCAGCGCTCGACGCCGACGTGATGTTCGCCGAATCGCAGCTGTCCGCAGTCGGCGGGGGAGCACTGGCCGAAACCGTCGACGACCCGTTCCTCGGCGTCGACCTCGGTGATGCCCTTGCCCGCGTCGAAGCGCTTTATGCCCGAGCCCGTGGCCACCTCGCGTTTCTGGGCGAGCGTCGTCGAGGCATCGAGCGCGACCGCAACTCCTTCCTCGACCGCGGTGTGGTCGAAGCCCTTTCGGGTGAAGCGGCGAAGCTGGTCGCCGAGTTGGAGAAGGTGCAGAACGAGGCGCTCGACCTTCCGCAACTCTTCGACGACCTTCAGGAAAAAGAAAGCGTGCTTAGTATCGAGCGCGAGCACTTCCTTGAAGACTGGGGTCTGGAAACCAACCCGCAGCCATCTGCCGGGCCGACCGTCGCCGAAGTCCGCAGCGAGCTCAACTCGCGTCGTCAGGCGAAGGACCGCACGGCGGCCGACGCGCAGCGACTCGACGCCCGTGCCCTTTCGTTGCAGGAGCGATTGGAGCGGCTCGTCGCCGACGCAGCGAAAGCTGAAACGGAGATCGATCGCCTTCTCGAGTTGCTCGGCGGCGACCCGGCGAGCCCGAGCTACGCAACTTCGGTCGGTCAGAATGACTCGGCTGCGAGTTCCGAGGCGACTCAAGCCACGCAGCAGCGAGTTGATGCCGAACTTGCCCTGTCGGAAGTGGAATCCGCCCTCGAAGCGATCGATGAACGCTTCCGTGAAACCGACGGTGCTGCGAAGTCGTGGAAAGCACGTGTCGACGCGCTGACCTCGGCCCTCGACGCGGCCCGGGCCCGGGCTGGCGCCCAGCGTCTCGCCGGGCTTGAAGGAATCATCGGCACGCTCCTCGATCTGGTCGACGTTGACAGCGGATGGGAGGCCGCGTTCGAAGCCGCCATCGGCGAAGCGATGAACGCAGTTGTCGTGCGCGATTCCGACGCCGCCCGCCGCGCTCTGTCACGTCTCCACGATTCGTCCACGTCGGGTGCCGTGCTTGCGCTCGGGGCCCTCATGGGGTCCGGGGCGTTTGCATCAGCGGCGAGTCAGAACGCGGGCGGCAGCCAGCCGATCCGGTCGCATGTGCGAGCCAACGATCCCAGTGTGTCGGAAGTGCTCGACGCATTGCTCGGCAATGCGGTGGTCGTTGAAGGCGACTGGACCGCGGCACTCGATCTGGCACTCGCGCATCCGGAACTCGTCGTCGTCACTCGCACCGGCGACCGGTTCGCTGGATCGGGTTGGCGGGCCGGCTCGGGATCGAGCGGGGCCACGGGAGCAGCTCTCGCTGAAGCGGTCGAAGCGGCCGCCACTTCCGCGGCCACGGCCGCCGAGGCCAGGGTGGCCGCCGAAACCGCCCGAGCCAAGGTTCAGCAATCCCGTTCGCAGCTGAAAGAACTCCGCGCCACCGAGCAACGTCTCATCGCCGAGCATCAGAAACGCGTCAATCAGTTGGCGGCCGAGCATCAGCAGCGCGTCAACCAACTCAACAGCGCCCGCAACAGCCTGCCCCGGCTGGCCAACGACCGGGCCGACGTCTCCGCCGAACTCTCTGCGCTCGGTCAGCAGGCCGACGAGGCCCGTGCCCGCGGGGTGGCCGACTCCGAGCGCCTGGCCGAACTGGAAGCAATGCTTCCGCTGCTGGTTGAAGCCGAGAACGAACTGGCGATCCGCCAGAGCAAGCGCCGTGAGGCGTCGCAACGGCTCGACCAGCGCACCGCAGCGGTCGCGGCGATCCGTCGGGATCTCGAAGTGCGAGCGGCGAGCATCGAAGAACGTCGGCGCATTCTCGTGGGTCGCCAGACCGAAATCGAAGATCGCCTGTCACGGTCCGTGGAAGAGCGTCAGATGGCCGAGCAGCGGCGCTTGGAGCTCGATTTCCTGGCCGAGCAGACCGAGTTGCTCCACGTCGCGGTCGAGGACCGCGCCGCGCTTCTCGAAAGCGGTCTGGCCGACATCCGCATCCGTCGTCGCAAGCAGAACGAAGCTGCCCGAGCGGCGACCGCACGACTCGAAGGACTCCGTCGTTCCCGTGGCGACGCCGAGACTCAGCTGTCACAGGTGCTGGAGCGGTTGCAGCGCGTCGAGATCGAAGCGGCAGAAATCCGACTCCGCCTGGAGACCCTCGTGGAGCAGGTGCGCCGGGAGTTCGATGCCGAGCCGAGCGTGGTCATGGCGGCGCCATGCCCGCCGATGATGAACGGCACCGCACCCACCACGCGCGTGCGTGATTTGGAGCGGGATCTGCGGCTCCTGGGTCCGATCAATCCGCTGGCGCTCGACGAGTTCATCGCGCTCCAGGAACGCAACGCGCTCCTCGAGGGTCAACTCGACGACGTCAAGACGACCCGGCGCGATCTGGCCAAGGTCATCCGGGCCATCGACGAAGAGATCGTCACGGTCTTCACGGCGGCATTCGCCGATGTGGCGGAGAACTTCACGAACCTGTTCCAGACCCTGTTCCCCGGTGGTTACGGCCAGATCCGCATGACCGATCCGGAGAACCCGCTCGAGACCGGTGTCGAGGTCGAAGCCCGCCCGTCGGGCAAGAACGTGCGCAAGCTGTCGCTGCTTTCGGGCGGCGAGCGCTCGCTCGTGGCCATGGCGTTCCTCTTTGCCGTGTTCCGGAGCCGCCCGTCACCGTTCTATCTGATGGACGAGGTTGAGGCCGCCCTCGACGATGTCAACCTCAACCGGTTCATCGGCCTCCTCAATGAGTTCCGCCGCGAAGCGCAGCTTCTCGTCGTCAGCCACCAGAAGCGGACCATGGAGGCGGCCGACTGCCTGTACGGCGTCACCATGCAGGTTGGCGGCTCGTCGAAGGTCATGAGCGAAAAAGTCGGCGCGGCCGTCTGATTGCGGCTTGCCCGGACCCGCGAAATCGGGTCCCGGTGCACGTTTTTGGGACCTTCGACCCCTCATATTTGCCGTTGCGCGGCCGATCACCTAGACGAACGAGCTACGTAGATCGCGCCAGCTCCCAACGTGACGTGCCACGCGGGGTGCGGACGCGCTCGCACCATGGAGGGAACCATCGCATGACAACCACGAACGGCATCCAACGCCCGAGTGTTTTCGCTGGACGTCAGGCGATCTTTGATCCCAAGGGCGAGGTGTTCGGCTACGAACTTCTCTATCGCAGCAGCGAGGCGAACCAGGCGATCTTCGCCGACGAAACGACCGCCACGCATGCGCTCCTGCGCACGGTGATGCTCGACGTCGGTCTCGATGGTCTCGTGGGCGGGCGGCCGGCCTTCATCAACGTGCCGAAGGCGTTTCTCGAACAGGACCTGCATCACGCGATTCCGCGTGACCGGGTGGTGCTCGAAG
Organism: uncultured Acidimicrobiales bacterium; assembly: GCA_963763135.1. Classification (GTDB taxonomy): domain Bacteria; phylum Actinomycetota; class Acidimicrobiia; order Acidimicrobiales; family JANYDT01; genus JANMZO01. The sequence continues at coordinate 252,746 of CAVXNJ010000002.1, forward strand.
TCCGCGACAACGATCCCTACGGCGCCGATCTCCATGTGCTGATGGCTATGGCCCGCCGCGACGGGTATCGCTTCGCCCTCGACGGGTTCGATGGAACTGACGGTCAAGCCGAGCTCCTCCAACTCGTTGATTACGTGAAGGTCGATCTCACGAAGGCTCCGCTGCACGAGTCGCTCGCGTTCGGGAAGTTGCTCCGCGATCGCGGTTCAACCGTGATCGCACAGAAAGTCGAGACTCTGGAGCAGCGCGATGCGTGCATCGATCTGTTCAACTACATGCAGGGCTACTTCTTCCAGCGTCCGGTCGTAGTACAGACCACGGAACTTGCGACCGGCCGATTGGCCACCCTCCAGCTGCTGGCGGAATACTCCCGGCCCGATGCCACGCTCGAGGATTTCGAGGCTGTCATCAACCGTGACCCCAACCTCACCTACCGGGTGTTGCAGCTGGCCAACTCGGGATATGCCGGGTTGCCGCGAAGAGTCGACTCGCTCCGTGAAGCGCTCGTGTTCCTCGGGATCCGGAACGTGAAGAACCTGGCCTTGATGGCATCGTTGAACCGGGTCGAAGACAAGCCGGCTGAGCTCATCGCGTCGGCCCTCGTGCGGGCGAAGACCTGCGAACACTTTGCCATCGTGGCGGGGGCGAAAGGCGCGGCCGGGTTCACCACCGGTCTGCTCTCGCTGATCGACGTCCTCACGGGAATTCCTTTGGACGAGGCCGTCACCGAATTGCATCTCACCGACGACGTCCGAGACGCGATTCTGTACCGCACCGGCCCGCTCGGCCCGGCGCTTCGCACGGCCATCGCCTGCGAACGGGCATCGATCGAAGACCTCGAGCAGTCCGACGTCGAGATCGACGTGGCCTCCGACGCATTCCGCGCCGCCGTCCGCTGGGCCGACTCCGTGCAGCAGGTCGCCTAGACCTCAGCCTGAGAATGCCGGGCGGCCCAGATGCTGGGCGACTCAGCCTGTCGCCGGTGAAGGCTTTCTGCGAGCGCTTGTTGTTGGCTTTGCCGATGGTTCCTCCGCAGCCCGGAGCGCCTCGAGTGTTCCACGTGCTATGCGCACATAACGATCGATGGCGACGCGGCGGGTGATGCGGCGCTGACCCCAGAGGCTGACGATGCCGACGAGAGCGTGAAGCATCGCGGCAGCGGCGATCTCGGCGTCGATCCGGGTGAGTCCTTCGGCCGTGAACTCGGCAACAAAGAAGCGCATGGAACGGTCGTTCTGCTCTCGTCGTTTCGATCGCATCGAATCGGTTGAGGGCCGCTGCACCAAACCGACTGTCATCACGACCGGGCTCTTTGCGAAGTGTTCCATCCACGCGGAAACCGCCGCTCGCACGCGGTTGTCGAAGCCGACCACGTCACGAATGGCGGCCTGTGAGGAGAGTCGAAGATCACGCAATTCCCGCTCGATCACCGCGTTCAGCAGCATCTCGGCGTTGGCGAAGTGGCGGTACACGATCGGCCGGTGCACACCGAGCTTCGCGACGACGGCCTCAATGGTAAGCGCGCTTATCCCGGCCGCCGACACGATGTCGGCGGCCGCGTCAATCAACTGTTCGCGTCGTTGCGCGGAGTCAACCCGTGGTCGGACCGATCCGCTCCTGGAGCCCGTGGGGGCGGGCTTGGTACTCTCGGGATCTGACTTCATACGGTCAGCGAAGACCCCATAAGGTCGGCCATGTTCCCGTAGTAGAACTGCTCGACAACGTCAGAACTGAAACCGGCGAGCCCGGCGTCGAAACGGCCAATGGGGTTGCGACCCCCTTCGGGATGCGGATAGTCGGAGGAGAACAGGAACAGCTCCGGTCCGCCCTGCTCGATCAACCATGCGACGTCTTCGGTGGGGAACGGGGTGAAGCGCAGTTGGCGCCGGACGTACTCGCTCGGCTTCATCTTCAGGTCCCGCAGCACGGGTTCGGTCTTGCCGAAGGTGATCTGCGCGATGTCGAGTTGACGCATCCAGCCCGGCACCCAGGTTGCGCCCTGTTCGACCGATGCGGCCATGAGCTTGGGGAACCGCTCGAGCACACCGTCCATGACGAGGCAGCCGAAGAAGTAGCTCGGGTTGGCGTGAACGGCCATGAGGTCCTTGGATCGCATGTTCTCGCCGCCGCCGATCCAGTCGGTCACGACGACGCCATTGTTGTGGAACGCCGGCTTCAACGAGCGACCCCCACCGCCAATGTGGGTCACCAACGGGATTCCACGTTCTTCGAGGAGTGCCCACAGCGGATCGAAGGCGGGATGCGACGGACCGAGTTGTCCGGGGTCAGAGGGAAGCATGACGGCCTTGCAGCCGAGTTCGATGGCCTCGCGAGCGATGGCCACGGTCTCTGACGGTTCGGTCCACGGAACCCAGGCCACACCGAGCAGGCGGGGATCGTCGCAGAATGCCACCATCATGCGGTTCAGCGCACGCGCTCCGCCATGGAGCAGTTCGTCGCTTCCGCCGGTGAACTGCACCGGTGCAAACGTCGGGAACACCAGTTGCGCTTCGAACCCGAGGTGATCCATGACCTGGCGGCGCTCTGACGCATCGAACGCGCCGTGTGCGCTCCAGCCCTTCAATCCCATGAGCTCCTTCGAAATGGTTTCGTCGTCGGTCGCGAGCCCCGTGCGGCGGCGTGCGTCAGCATCGGCGACCGCCTTGTCAGCCATGGCCCCGGCCTTACCGAGCGACAGCGGCTTGAGTAACGCCTTGGTCTTCGCGTCGGCGTACTCGCTTAGCCAATCCGGAAGCTCCATAATGTGGCTGTCGGCATCAAGGATTCGCTTGGGTCCGGCGTAGGTCGTCGTGGGCATTGGTTCCTCCGCTTGTGCCGATTCGCTCGGCGGTTGGTTGTTACGGAATGTAACAACAATGGATGTCAAACCGCAAGTGGGCTGAGGGTTCGCGGAAAAGCGATTGTTACAGATCGTAACAAGCCCGCTGCTCCAATTGTCCGACGGGTTCGCCTAACGCCGTCGGCCTTGCTACGTTCGCGGGATGGCTATCGACTTCAGTCTCACTCCAGAACTCGAAGCAATTCGAGTGAATGTCCGAACGTTCGTCGACGAGGTGATCCGCCCCGAGGAACATCGCATCGAATCCGAGAAGCTCGCCGAAACTGATAGGCGCGCGTACTACAAGGCGCTGGTCGGGTTGCGCGCCGCGGCCAAAAAGGCCGGGCTTTGGCTTCCCCACATGCCGACGGAATGGGGCGGCATGGGGCTCGGACACGTTCAACTCGCCATGGTTCAGGCCGAAGCGGCCAAGACCCGACTCGGGCCCTGGGTGTTCAACTGCCAAGCCCCCGATGAAGGCAATATGCACACATTGCATCACTGGGGCACCGACGAACAGAAGGAGAAGTACCTTCGCCCGCTCCTGGAGGGCAGCGTGCAGTCGTGCTTCGCCATGACCGAACCGGAGGTGGCCGGCTCCGACCCCACGCTCATTCGTACGCACGCATATAAAGACGGTGAGGAGTGGGTGGTGAACGGACACAAGTGGTTCATCTCCGGAGCCCACCGGGCCAAGTTCGCAATCCTGATCTGTCGGACCGAGGAATCGCCCGACCTTCCGCAGGCCGCGAACACCGCATTCATTGTCGACCTTCCGACCGAGGGCTGGACCGAGGTCCGTCAGATCGAGACCATGCATGGGGCCACCGGCCACTCCGAGATCCTCATCGAAGACCTTCGGGTGCACGACAGCCAGATGCTCGGAGGACGCGGCCAGGGGCACCTTCTCGGCCAGTACCGGCTCGGCCCGGCTCGGTTGGCGCACTGCATGCGCTGGATAGCTCAGGCCGAGATGGCACTCGACATGATGGTCGATCGTTCACTCAACCGGTTCAGTCACGGTTCGCTCCTGGCCGAGAAGCAGGGCATTCAGTGGCTTATCGCCGACTCGGCCATGGACCTGTACCAGTGCAAGTTGATGGTGCTCCACGCGGCGTACAAGATCGACAACAAGATGGACTTCACCTCCGAGGTGTCGATGAGCAAGCACTTCGTGGCGAATGCCCTGGGCCGGATCATCGACCGCTCGATTCAGGTTCACGGCGCACTCGGCTATTCGACCGACACGCCGCTGGCCCACATGTACCAGCAGGCCCGGTGGGCCCGGTTCGCCGACGGTGCCGACGAGGTCCATCAGATGCGTATCGCGCAGCGCACGATCGCGGCATACAAAGACCACGGCACGACGAAGGCCGCTACCGGCGCTCTGCCGATCTGAGGCGAGTTGCGGCGGTTGCGACTCGGGCCCCCCCGGGTCGTCACCGCTTCTTCGTTGTCGTAACCGCTTCTTCGTTGTCGGTTTCAGCGCTTGGTTGCTGGTGCCACTGGTGCTTTCGTTGCTGATGCTTTCGCCGTCGGTGCCTTTGTGGGCGAGGCCTTCCCGGAAGAGCCCGATGACGAAACCCGGATCGGGATCGTTGGGGTGGTCTTCGTGGGAACGAGTGAGCGTTGCGAAGTTACAGCTCCTCGGGTCGCAACGGTCTTCGCCCGCTTGGCCGCGCTCTTCGGCAGCCTGGGGGCTGACGACTTCGATGAACGAGTCGGCAATTTGCTCGCCTGTCGGGAAACGGTTGGCTTCCTTTTGGTGGTGAGAGCCAACGCTTTCGGAGAAGACTTCGATGACCCGGGAGCGGAACGAGGCGCTGACCCGGGAACCTTTGCGGGTGTTAAATCGGGGACTCCCGCAGAGCTGATGGCGACACCCTCGACCCTGGCCTGGCCGTTCACTTGGCCGTTCACTTGGCCGTTCACTTGACTCGTGACCGGCGTAGCGGTCGTCGCCGGGACGCTCGTTGGAACTGCCTCGCCGGCCCCGTTTGCGGGACCGGTGGGCGAGCCGGTCGAGCCTGGGCCGGTCGAGCCTGGGCCGGTCGGGCCTGGGCCGGTCGGCCCGGAGCTTCCGGAGAGGTCAACGTCGGCAGCACCCGACGGAGTTACGGGTTGAGCCGTGGTCGGGGTCACGATGTTGGAAATTGGGCCCGAGGTGATGGCGGGAGTCGAGACGACCGAACTGGACGTGGGGGCTGGCGCAGGGGTCGAAGGAGGAGGGGCGTTTGGCTCGGCCACCGATCCGACGGTTGCGACGGTGGTCACGGTGGTGGTGGAGCCTGACCCGCCCGACGTCAGCTGGTGCGGCAGCTGCGATTCGTCGCAGGCGCCGGGACAGTGAAAGGCATTGTCGACGAAGGTCTGTTGGTTGAGGGGTCCGGTCGGTTGCCAGTTCCGCATGGAGGTCGCCAGAAACCCGTAGGCCGCGTTGCGGTACAGCCGGTTGCCGCGAAACGTCGTGTCGCGCATCGGAGAACTCAGGATCGCGTTGTCGTACCAGACGTTCGAAATTGTTCCGATGTCATTCGCTCCGCTGATCAAGGTGTTCCCGGTCACCTGGCCGTTGCTGAACTCCAGGATGAACGGCGGACGTCCGTTCGTTCCGGAATAGTCCCCGACGGTGTTGACGATGCCCGACCGTCCGAACAGGGCCAGCGGACCGAAGTCATCGACCGGATGAAGCGTGCGGACGTAGTTGTCGGCGATGACGTTGGAATCGCCGCCCGCGTGGAGGTCGCCGTCGAGAATGACGTTGCCGCTCACCTGATTGCGGTGACCGTAGCGAATCTGCAGACGGCCGTTCGTCATCAGATTGTTGGCTATCCGCGTCGACGATGATTTCACACCGATCACATACGGCCACGCCGTCCAGTCGTTGATGGTGTTGTAGGAAACCTCGGTGAACGTGTCCTCGGCCCCAAACCCGAAGCCGAGTTTGATGGCCATGGTCTCGTGGCCCAATGAGATCCCATGCGGGCCCTGGATGGAGTTGTGCGTAAACACGTTGTGCGTTACGCCGTGGCTCTGCCAGTACACGGTGTTGCGGGGCCGGAGAAACACGTTGCCCTCGACCCGATGCCGCGTCATCACGATTGGCGGGTTCAACCCGTCGGGGCTGTTTGCACCCTCCCATCCGGGGGTGGGGTTGTGGACGGTGATCACGCCGACCGACGAACCATCGCGGCCATCGCCGACGTCGGAGAACGTGTTGTTCATGACGATCTGGCCGCTGCCCCGTAATTCAATGACCGGCGCAACGTTCGACTCAAAGGCGATCCCCTGCAGCAGCGTGTCGCGTCCCTCGAGAACGAAGCGTCCGTCGCCAGTGAACACTGCGTCGTTGGGAGTGGCACTGCGAACGGTGGTGTCGTTGGCCGTTATCGTAAACAGGCCCTGATAAGCGCCCGGTTGAAGTTCCAAGATGTCGCCGTCGCTCAGCGCGGCCGCTTTCACGTGGGCGTCGCCGGGGCCGGCGCTCACGATGCGGCCGTTGCGAACCGGCACCGGTGCGGCCGGCGTGGCGAGGGCTCCCGCCGTTTGCGGTGGCGGGGGTGGCGCTTCTGAGGCGCTGGCGACATGATTGCGCTCCACGAGCGAAGCAGATCCGAGGATCACGATGACGCTGATCGTGAGAGCCAGATACGGGCGGACCCACGGATACCGCGTTCTTTGCAGTTCGCGTTTCATGCCGTTTCTATCGGCAGAAACTCCCTAGCTCTGAAGGTTCGACGGACGTTTGCCCGCCGACGCGAGGAGCCGTGAATGCGTGGACTGACGGGCTACGTCGGCTCGAGCAGCGCCCAGAGGTGCCAGCCAAAGCGCTTGAATTTGGCCGGTAGTTTGGCAACCGGCAGCGGTGGAGCGTGAAGGAAGTCCTGCTCGGTCCAACACACCTTGAATGACGGAAAATCTCTCGCCAACGTCTGAGCGTCGTACACCCGGCTGAACGCGTTGTCGGGCCCATCGGTGTTTCGGTTGAGAAAATTGGGAAACGTCAAATAGCTCACGACGCCCTGCTGGTGCGCCAGTTCGACGTGGCGAGCTGTGACCGGATCAAGCTTCAGCCCGAGCTTCGACCCAATGATCGCCCCGATCAACCCCGCTCGACGCACCACGCGGATGGCGAGTTGGTAGTTGATCGAGTTCTTCGCGTACATCATGATCAGGGCCTGACCGCTCGGCTTCAGTACCCGGTGGATCTCCGACTGCGCTCCGGCAATGTCGGGCACGTGATGCAGAACCCCGAACGAGTACACGTAGTCGAATGTCCCGTCGGCAAACGGCATCCGGACCGCCGATCCGAGTTCGAGCCGGTCGAACGGCAGGTCCTTCAGCCGAAGGCGTCGACCGACAATCTCTATCGAGGCGGGAGTCAGGTCGATCCCGCTCCACAGAGCGCCGCGTCGAATGAGGTGCTCGCTGTCAGCCCCTTGGCCAAGGCCTATTTCGAGCACTCGCTTTCCCCTCAGGTCGAAGCGATCGAACATCGTGAGGATGTGCCCCTCGCGGTTGTACCGAAAGGTGTCGTACTCGTCGAGGTAGCGAAGAAATGACGCATCATCGGTCACATCGTGTGGGGGCACGATGTTTGTACCGCACGGTTGACCGTTCCAGAAGTCTCGAATGTCTTGTTCGGAGACCGTGTTCATGAATGCGTTTCTACCAGTCCTTCAGAGTGCGCCCGGAACCGGGCGGTGTGACTTATGAGGCAGCGCGTTCGGATGATCGACGATGCGAACAGCAACGCGATACCGAATGCGATCAACAGGGTGGCCATCACGGCGAGGGTCGACGTGTTGCTGCCGGTCAGAGCCGGATCGACCGCGGGAGCGGCTTCGATCTGAACCTCTGGAGCGTTGGTGATCTGAATGCCCGCGATCTGCACATTCGGTTTCGTCGCCACGGTCACCTGCGCAGGCGCAGCGGTCGAGGCAACGGTGGTCGGGGTGAGCACCACGGCGGCCACCGTCGTTGGAGGCGTCAGAGGAATCGGCGTGTCTGCGATGGCCTGCGCGCTACGGGGAGCTGTAGTGGTCGTTGAGGTCGAAGCCGGCTTGGTGGTGGTCGTCGACGGGGCGGTGGTCGTCGCCGAAGCTTCAGTGAGGCTGTACATGCCGAAGTCGACTCGACCGTTGCTCGCCGTGCCTCCGGACAAGGTGACGTATCCGGAACAGAGGCGACCAGCCGGACTGGAGATTCGACCGTTGTCGTCGTTGTCGAGGTAGTTGTTCGGATCGGGAGCAACCGGATCGTCTTGACCTGCGGCCAAAGATCCGCTGCCGTTGGACCCTCGGTACCCGGTCGGAATGTCGACGCACACCTGGTACGAAGTCGACGGATTCAGGTCGTAGAAGCTGTAGTTCCCGTCGGCGTCGGTTGTGGAGGTCTTGCCGGTGTCGGCGTTGTTCTCCCAGAGGTGGGCCATCGCACCTGCGATGCCCTTTTCGCCGTTTTCGTAGATCCCGTTGTTGTTGGCGTCGTTGAAGACCTGGTTGCCTACGGAGTAGCCCGGTTGGTAAATGCCGAAGTCGACCCGGCCATTGGCGGAAATGTCTCCGCCCACGGTGATGTAGCCGCTGCACAGGCGTCCGGCCGGAACCGAGATGCGTCCGTTGTCGTCGTTGTCAACGAAGTTGTTCGGGTCCGGGGCGGTGGTGTCGTCTTGTCCGGGCGTGAGGTCGCCCGATCCGTTGGATCCGCGGTAGCCGGTCGGAATGTCGACGCACACCTGATAGGAGTCGGAGGGCGTGAGGCCGAAGAAGCTGTAGAGCCCGTTCGCTCCAGTCACCGTCGACTTGTCGGTTTCGACATTGTTGTTCCAAAGGTGGACCGGGGTGCCGACCACGCCGGATTCGCCAGTCTCGTAAATCCCGGAGTTGTTGGCATCGAGAAACACCTGGTTGCCGATGAGGCACGTACCCAGATCGACTGCGCATCCTGCCGCTGCAGCGTCGGTGACCGCGTCGGCGGTCGCTACGTCGGCGGAAGCCACGCTGCTCTCGGGGTCCGCACCATTCGCGGCGCGCATGCCAAGCGGCGTCGCAGCCAGCACGAGAACGCCGAAGAGGGCGCCCTTCGCTCGGCGCGTCGCAGACTTTTGCGACTTCGGAGAATTCGTACTGCCAAACAGAGACCGCATCAAGGAACCAACTTTCATCACACTGTGAGCGTTCGTTCAGTATTGCACTTCCGTATCAGTGGTTTCAAAGTTCCATACGGTGTGGTTGCGGGCTAAGTTCGCCTGTCGCATCGACCACATAGTCGGAGAAAGTCGGAGAACAGTCCACCCTGTGCCTCAACCGGCTGGTCAACCCCCTTATGACCCCTAACATGAGGCGTCGGGCTGGTATCGATGCCGTTGCAGACGTGATCCCGCGTGGTTTCATCGGGTCCATTCGTCGACCGTTCGACCCTGATCGATCTGACATTTCCCTAGGGAAGTTACCTACGAATTCGCCAACCGCTGTCGCGCTCAGTGGTGTCGGCGGATCGCCGCTAAACCTATACTGGGGTCAGTGGAAGCTCCGATGGCCTTGGTGAACAAGTCGACACCCACCCCGAAACTGTCATTTGTGCTATTTGCCGGCATGGACTGGTGGTATCACTCCCACGCCCATGCCGATGTACAGCTCGCAAAAAACTTGGCCAGCACCGAATCTGTCTTGTTTGTGAACACCTTAGGTATGCGGATGCCACTCCCTGGTAATACCGAGCAGCCACTTCGACGCATCATGCAAAAAATCAAGAGCACATCGAAGCTCTTTCAACGACCCGAACCGGCCAACCGGTCGTTCGGCGTCCTGAGCGCCATCAATGTCCCGATGTTCGGCTCTCCCCGTGGCGCGGCCCTGAATGCCGCGTCCGTGGCCGTTCAGGTGAAGCTCGCCTGTCGTCGTCTCGGCATCGAGCGGCCGGTCTGCATTGTGACGATACCCACCGCTATCGATGTCGCTGAACGCCTGGAAACCGCTGATATCTGGTACTACCGATCCGACAATCATCGAGCTGATCCGGGAGTCGACCGCGATCTAATTACGCTGTATGAAGATCGGCTTTTCGCCCGAGCTACGAAAGTCCTCTACAGCAGTCATGCCTTGATGGATTCGGAGAACGATCGTCATCTTGGTAAGGCAATTTTCTTCGACCAGGGGATCGATGCCGAGCTATTTCTCGAAAGTGTTGTCGGTGATGAGCCCGCCGATCTTGCCTGTATCTCGCATCCACGAATTGGTTACTACGGTCAGTTGGAACCGCATGGCGTAGACATGGAACTCCTGCTTCGAACCGCTCGCGAAATCCCGGAAGCCAACGTGGTGCTGGTCGGTACCTCGGCTGTCGACACATCGGAGCTGGCGGCTCTCAAAAATGTCCATCTTTTGGGCCGAAAACCCCACGCCGAGATCCCGTCCTATGGCCACGGCTTCGATGTGGCGATCATGCCTCGACCCGACAGTGAGTGGAGCCGTTCGTCGAATCCGATAAAGCTAAAGGAGTACCTTGCGCTCGGGCTGCCGATCGTAAGTACGTGGCTTCCGGAACTCGAATACTACAAAGATGTAGTCCGCATCGGACGCACTCCCGACGAGTTTGTGGCCGCGGTCCGCGCGAGCCTGACCGACGGGGGAGTCGGAACGGTTGCTTCCCGAAAGCAACGCGTTGCCAATGCGACGTGGGCCAACCGGGCGAACGAATTGATCGCGTTCGTGCGGGGTGCGACCGACTGAGGTCAGCCGCTCGTCGACGCGACCGCCGGCCGGGAGCGAGCGAGCTGTCTCACGCCCTGCGTGCTGGATCGGCGGAGGAGTCGCCGAGGTTGCGCTCTCAGCCGAAGAAGAACTGGCGGGCGCCGACCCGGGTGAGCGCGATGAGCACCGGGGTCGAACCAAATTGTTGCGCCGTCATTTTCAGGTCGGCGAGTCGCATCCGGTTCACCGGCACCACGTACACAATGACGTCGACCGACGACGCCAGGCGTACCGATGTAGGTGATGTCTCCGTCGGCGGACAGTCGATTACGGTGACCTTCGAGAAGTTGCGAAGTGTCTTCACGACGGTCGGGAGATTGCCGCGGTGGAGATACTTGGCCAGACCGCCGAGCACTCGGAGATTGTCGATCGGTGTGGGCGCCAGGACCCGGTGCAGCCAGGCCATCTCCACCGGAAGCTGACGCGAGAGCGCCTCATCGACGTTCTTGACGAATCGCTCGCCGCCCGTGGCTTCGAACTCTGCGGTGAGGGTCGGGTTGATCTCGTTGCCGTCAACGAGCACCACCTGCGAACCCGACCGAGCGAAGTACCCGGCGACGGCCGCGGCGAGCGACGTTGTTCCCGTGGAGGCGTACGCGGAAACCACCGCAACGCTCAGCGTGGACGACGTCTGCGGCACCAGCGCCTCGGCCCGGATCGAGATGGTCTTCGCGGCGTTTGTGTACGGTCCGGTGGGCTGGGTCAGCACGCCGGCGATGTGATCCGGGAAATCCTTGCCCACCTTGATGGGCCCGATCGGCTGTACGCCGAGGGCTTCCTCGATTTGACCGGGGTCAGAGGCCGTGGACGAGAAGATGGCGATCGCCAGGGCGGCCGCCACGCCGAGACCGAGGCCGACCACGAGTCCGAGGGCAATTTGGAGAGGAAGCGATGCCCCGCCGCCGGGCGTCGCCGTCGTTGCTCGCTCCAGGACCGACGATCGAACGTCGACCCGGTTCAGGTACTGAAGATTGGTCTTCGCTCGGACGACTTCCCCGTATTCGGCGGTGAGGGAATCCCGGCTGGCTCCGGCCAGCGAGTCGGTGGGGTCGGCGTTCAGTTTGCGGTCCGCTTCGGCCAGCGCTTCGTTGATGGTTTCGAGTCGCTTGTCGAGGGCGGCGAAGGCCGGTTCCTGGGACTTCTTTACGGCCTGGACCTGTTCCTCGACGTACAGATCGGCAAATGCGTTGGCAATTGCCTGTGCTGTATCGGCCTTAGAATTACTGGCGGTAATAGAAATGAGGTCAGTTTTTGGGGTGTGGGTAAACGTCACACTCCGCTCGACTGATTTTGGGTCTTTCACCTTGAGCTTTTTGGCTACCGAGTCCGCAAGGCCACTGCTTTCAAGAACGCTCAATTGACTGACAACGTAACGATCGGGATCGTTGTAGTTGATGTTTCCGCCACCCTGAGCCGCCGGTGGCTGGATGTACAACACTGTCTTTGCTGTGTATGGCGTGGAGCTGGTCGCCCAGAAAACAAACGCCGGCACCGTGCATGCCAGCGTTGTGAAGATAATGATCAGGCGAGATCGCTTGATCGCCGAGAGGATGAGTCGAAGTTCCATGTCAGTTCAATTTCTAACGCAGAGTGTACGGGCCCGCGGACCCGAACCTCGATTCACATGTTAACAGAGAACCGATAGAATAGTCACGATGCGTGCTGATAATCCCAACAAAAGCACGCCCAGTGGCCATTCTGAACCCGAGCAGCCAGCTGTCGGAAGGTCGAATGAAACGGCAGGACCCCCCGGTTCCGAAGCTTTGACGAGGCCGCGGCCTCCGGGAAGACCCCGGACGGTGAACGTGGAAACGTGCCTCCGTCTTCAGCTCCGGTAGTGAATCGCAGGAAGAACGCGGCAGGTGACCGTCGATCTTCGGTTCCAACCCGTCGAAGCACGGGAAACAACGGAGCACCAATGGCTGGCAAGCCAGCCCCGGCGCACCCGCCCGTCGCCGCCCCACGGGAAAAACCGGTTCCCCGGCCCACGTCACCTACGACCAGACCGACCACCGCCAAGCAGTCGTCGGCGACTGCCGGCGGACCGGCGGTCCGAGCCCGGACGGGCCAAGCGCCGACCCCACCTGCCGGCCCGGTTCACCCCACCTGCCGGCCCGCGTTCCACCCCACCCGCCGGCCCGCGTTCCACCCCACCCGCCGGCCCGCGTTCCACCCCACCCGCCGGCCCGCCGCCTCTCGGCGTGCTGCCGCCGCCCGGCCAACTCCCTGCGGTCGCCCAACTCCGCGGCGCGGCCCGGCGGCCCGGTGCCACCCCACCCGCGGCGACGCCGGGGACCCGTCCGGGGGCGCGGCCTGCGACGCCGTCGGATGTCGACCGGACGGTCATCAGACCCACCCATCCGAGCGTCACAACGCTGAATCCCTCGTATATCGAGACGGGTGAACGAGCCGATATCGCCTCGTTGGTGGGCGAGGAGCGGCCGCATACTTCGGGACCCGGGGCCCGATCGGGCGGGTTGGATCTCGAGTCGGCGGCAAAGAAGCGGCGTTCGTTGGGCGGATCAGGGTCCGACGCGATTTGGAGCCTGGCGTTGGAGGTCGGTCGACTCTTTGCCGGTCTCACGACTTTCTATCTCATTGCGAAAGTGCTCGGCGAAGCGACCCTCGGTCGTTACGCATCGATCTCGGGTTTCGTCAGCCTTCTCAACACCCTCGCAGCCACATGGCTTCCTCAGTGGGTGATGGAGTCGATCGTCCGTCGTCACCGGAGGCCGGCGCAGACGCTGAAAGAGGCAATTGGTGCCAACCTGCTCTTCGCGGGCGTGGTCACGGTAGGAGCGGCGCTCGCGGCGCCGTTTTTGCTCCATACGCTGCTGAAGAGCGTGGGGCTGACCTGGGTACTGCTGTTTCTTCTTGCCGAGTTGATTGCGAACTGCTCGGCCGTATGGATAGCAATGTGGAGCATCGCCCGGGGCTATGCAGCGTCATGTCGATTGTCATTGCTGCACGCCATTGGTAGGCCAACGCTCTACATCCTCCTTTGGGCCTCCGGTCTCCTGTCGCTGCGCAATATGTCGATTGTGGCGATTTCGTGGTCGATTCTGAGTGCCTTAGCGGTCCGGAGCCTGACGAAGATCCTGGTTGGTGAGAACCTCCTTCCCGGCCGATTCGGGCGAAACCTCCTGGTCGAAGGGATGCCGTACGCCATGACGAATGTGGCGTTCACCATTCAGGAAGATCTCGACAAACCACTGATGATCGAGATGGGACACGCCAACGATGCCGGTCCCTACGCTGCCGCGTACCGGATAATCCAGATCGCGATGGTTCCACTGCGGAGTCTCGTCATGGCCACGCACCTGCGGTTCCTTCAGGCGGGGCAGAAGTCAGGCCCCCGGGTCGTCATCATGCAGGCCATCGTGCTTTCGGCGATCAGTTCGGTTCTGGCGATTGGACTGGGAATTTCCGTGCTGATCTGCCAGCCGCTGGTTGTGAAGATTCTCGGAAACGAATACAGCGGAACCCGACCGATCCTTCTTCCACTCATTCCACTGTTGGTGCTACGCGGGTTGAGTTGGTTCCCCCTGAATGGACTTATGGCACTTGGTCATCTAAAGGCGCGTGTGACAGTTCTCGTGTGCTCATCCACCACAAATGTCGTTCTCAACTTCGCCCTCATTCCCAGGTATTCATGGCGTGGAGCCGTGATCTCGACCATTGCGGCCGAGACGGTATTTGCTAGTTTGGCGTGGGGCATTCTTTTCGCAAAACACGGCAAAGATTTCCGGCCCTATCGCGGCTCTCACCTTCGGAAGCAGGACTAACTGCATGGCACTGAACGACAAGGCCGGGTCGGTGACGGACCGCTCGAATCGGTTCGCACCCCGCGAACCGGCGGGCGCCGCCGACGGCGTCGACCAGCCCAAGGTTTCAGCCCATTCGCCCGACTCAGAGCGGATGCGTCTGCCGATGCTCATTGCCGGAGCGGCCCTGTCGCTTGCATCGGTGTCGCGCTTGCTCACGTCGCAGCTGGCCTACGGGGCGCTGGCCGCCGTTGGGCTCCTCCACGTTCTCACCTATCTCAGGTTCTATCTCCGGGTCCGTATCTCGCTCACCGAGATTGCGTACCTGGTGGTGTGCGTCGCATCAACGTTCTGGTCGGTGAACCGCTCGACCACGGTGGCCCGAATGCCGTCGCTGATCTCGTTCGTTCTTCTCGCGCTTCTGATCGGCCCGGCCCTCGGCGTGGCCGGTGTCTGCGAGGTGTTCACGAAGGTCACCCGGTTCTTCGTTGTGGTCGCGCTGGTCGCTGGATATGCCTTTCCCAACTGGGCCCGCGACCCCGGCATCCCGGGCGAAACCGGGTGGGCGTCAATCGTTGCCTCGAAGAATTACCTCGGTCTGTTGGGTGTTCTGTGCTTCGCATCGGCCGTGCTCGCCCCGCGGGTGCGGTACCGGTTGGTGTGGGGCGTCCTCTCGGTGTTGTTGGTCATCGACAGCCGCTCCGCGACGTCGCTCGCGCTCGTTTTCGTCACGCTCGGGTCCGTCGCGTTCTCGTTCGCCGTGCGCCAGTTCAGTTCCAAGCGCAAACAGCGATTCATCATCGCGTTTCTGAGCACGTTGGCCGGCGCGTTCGCGCTGTCAGTTGTGCTCGACGCCAGCTTCGCGGCCGGCTTGTTGGGACGCGATGGCACCCTCACCGGGCGGACCGCCATTTGGGACTTTGTGTGGAGACGCATCAAGGAACGCCCCTGGCTTGGCCACGGCTACCAGGCGTACTGGAATGTCGACAACGAGTTCACGATCAACATCAAACGCACCGTGGGGTTCCCGGTCACGAGTGCCCACCAGGGTCTCCTCGACGTGTTGCTCGGTGTCGGCATTGTCGGTCTCGTGATCGTGTTGGTCATGCTCGGCACCGCGATCCTGCGCACCTTCGGAGACCGGCACGTCCCCGGCCGCGAGCGCGTCAGCCCCCAGCTGATGCTCTGGGCCCGCGGCATCGTGTTGATCTACTCCATCGAAACCTTTTCCGAGTCCTGCCTCACCACCGTCTTCGTCGTGCCGTTGCTGATGGTCATAAGCGCGATTACGAGTGAGACCACGTTCTTCCAACGGCGATCTGTCGCCCTATCGGTGCCGCTCAAGTCGGCGCTCAACATCTGACGCACGCCATTCGACCCCCGGGCCATGTGATGCTCGAGGGCCATCGGATGCTCGCAGGCACGAAGGCTTTAGCGGGAAGCGCGGGCGCAATCGTCTGAACGTCTGCGTCGATGGGTGAGTTGCGGATCGTCTGGGAGTCGTGCGGTCGCGTGGATGTGGAGCGGGCGAGTGTGAGCGTTGCCATTGCGTGGACGTGGCGCGGCCGACCGGGAGTGGAGTGGTCCCGCAGGAGCGTGAGGCACGCCCATCGAAATGGTCGGGTGTGCCGCTAGCGAGTCGTGAGTGTCTGTCGCTGCGCCGGTGGGTTGCGTGCTCCTGCGTCCATCGGCTGGTCGCTCGGGCCCTTTGCTGCAAAGGTTGGTTCGGAGTTCCGGCCCGGATACCCCGCCAAAACGAAACTCGGTGTGGACCGTGAGGTCCACACCGAGGTAACGGATCGCTTCAGATGTTCTCAGCGGAGGTCGTCCGCCGAGTTGGTGCAATCGGAATGCTTAGCTGTTCTGGTTCGCCTCGGGCCGGCGGCGGCCGGAAAACACCAGGACCAGCGTTCCGCACGCCATGAGGAGTGCAGCGAGGGCGGCGAGGCGTCGGGACGGCGAACCGGTGATCGACAGGTCGCCGACCTGGGCGGTTTCGGCCGCGCCCTCGGCGGTCGGAATCTGCTCAACCTGGATACCGGCAACCTGAGCCTGTTCGGCCTGGGTCGTGGTCGGAGCCGCTGTCGTCGGGGCAGCAGTCGGAGCGGCCGCAGCATTGGTCTGGGCGGCCGGAGCCGTCGTCGTCGGAGCGGCCGTTGTCGTGGCCGCGGTGGTCGTCGGAGCCACTGTCGTCGTGGTGGTCGGAGCGGGCGTGACCACCACAACTACTGGAGTCACCGGTGTGACCACCGTGGTGGACGAAGCCGCGGTCGTTGTCGTCGTTGTTGTCGTTGACGTCGGCGATGTGGTCGAACCGGACGGAGCGGTCGTCGTGGTGACGCAGCCCTGGAAGCTGACCGTGAACACGGTGGTGCACGGTACGACGGTTGTTGTTGTCGTCGTTGCCGCCGGGGCTTTGGTCGTCGTGGTCGTGGTCGTGGTGGTCGCGGCAGTGGTGGTCGGGGTGCAACCACCGGTGAAGCTGCCACTACCTGTGAAACTGCCGCTGCCGGAACCGGTGAAGCTACCGCCGGTGCCGGTGAAGCTGCCGGAGCACGGCACGGTTGTCGTGGTCGACGACGCAGGGACCGTCGGCAACGTCACCTGTGGTGTCGTCGTCGTTGTGGTGGTCGTGGTGGTCGAACTCGTGGGGGTGACCGCCGCCGTGCCCTCCGTAGTGAGCTGCAGCAGAGTGATCGACGCCGCCGGGAAGGTACGGGTGATCGAGTTGCCACCGGTGTAGGTCTTCGTGGTGCTCGGCGGGTTCAGCAGTCCGGTGTCGGGTGCAAGCGATCCGTTGAACAGCGGTGCATCGTCATTGATGGATGTACCGGTCAACGTGTCGGCCGATTCCGAAACAATCTTCTGAACACCATCGACCGTAATTTGGATCGACTTCGGAGCGTTGGTCTTGTTGATGACGTACAGCACGGTGCTGTTCGCCCCCTTGGAACCGGCGTATGCAGACACCGTCGTTGCGGAATCCATCGAAGAAGAAACGCTCTTGATGTTCGAGCCGAACTTCTGCCACAGCGCCATTGCGTAGTAGGTCGGTCGGCGCGTGATCTCGTCGTAACGATCGTAGTTACCGTCTTTGTCAGCGTCGATGAAGCCCATCATTCCGTATTCGTTGCCGTTCTGGTAGTCAAAGAACAGATCGAATTGGTTGGAACCGAGGAAGCGGTCATTGAGGCCCATTTGGCCAACCGAGTCGCCGATCAACATTGCGTTCATCACCTGGTTGATGCGGTGCGGGTTCTCGTTGAACGGGTTTGGCGTGAGGGCGTATTCGCTGATGAGGAGCGGAATTTTGGTGGCGATACCCAGTTGGGTCTCGATTGCCGTGAAGTCAGCATCGACCCGACTCCAGTGGCTTTGCGGGTAGGCCAGGATCGTGGCGTTGCCGGCCGGGTCGTCTGACGGCGTGAAGTAGGTGAAGTAGGGGTGAACAATCAGGAAGTCGAGGTTGGCTCCACCGGTGGCGATGAGCGGTGCGCTCCAGTTGTTGCGCTCGTTGCGTGCTTCGACGGCCGCTGCGCCGAGTTTGATCGACGGGTCGATCCGCTTGATTTCGGCCTTGGTCTCGAGATAGCCGTTTCGCCGGGTGCTTCCGCTTCCGATCCCGTTGAGATACTCGATCGGATCACAGGTCCAGGTCTTCTCCCAGCCGCCGGGTGTGCAGTTCTTGCCTCCACCGAGGACGCCGCCGTAGGTCTCGTTGCCGAATTCCCATAGGCGGGCGCCGAGCGGCGTGGGAGCTCCGGCATCGGCGCGCTTCTGGGCCCAGAATCCCACGGTCTTCCAGTCGGTGCCGAGTTGGTCGACGCCGATCACGGTGGTGTCTGCGACGGAGCCGTTGACAAAGGCCACGAGTGCGGCGTTCTCTTTCGAGGTGGCGTTGGTGTTCAGCGTGACCACGGTGTTGGTTGCCCCGCTGGCCTCGGCGAACTTGACGAACTCCGACACCTTTACGAGTGGGGCCGCAGCCAGGTCGCGGTTGCTGTCGAGACAGGGGAGTGCATTGCCATACGCCGTGCCGAGCTCACATGTGGCCCAGCCCCAGAGCTGGCCCGAGAGGCTTCCCGGGAAACGGAGGAACCGGGTTGAGACCGGGGTCTTCGAGGTGAGCTGTGTATTGGTCAGGGTGGATGGAGGCACAAAGAACGTGATGTTCGAGCCGGTCTTCAGGTCGGCCAGCGTCTTGCCCGGATCGGTGGCATCCACATGAATGGATCCGTCGACGGATTGCGCGCCCGCGAAGTCTTGGGAAAACCCGACCGCCAGGGCAACGAATGCCGCCGAAGCTGCCAACCCTACTGCCCGGAACAACTTACCCTCACGAAATTTCATTGGTGCAACTTCCATTCATAGGTGACCGTACATTCAGCGTTGCAAAACATATCTCACTCCTTGTGGTTAGGCCATCGGTGGTTCGAATTACCTAGTCGTCCGGGGGGACTTTTCCCAGTCGACGGGTCAGTCCGAGTGCGGGGTCGCCCCGTCGCCGGGAGAGCTTCCGCCAGAACTGAAGGGCCTCCCGACAGAAAACGCCATGACCTCGTGCAACAGGGCAACGAGGGCGGTGAAAGTGTAGCTGCGTTCAAAAAGGGCGAAACCGTTGGCCGCCAGACGCTGCGCGAGTTCGGCGTCGCCCGCCAGTCGGGTGATCTCGTCGGCAAAGTCCTCGGGCGAATCAGCGATCAGGAGCTCCTCACCGTGCGTGACGGCGAGTCCTTCGCAGCCCACGGTGGTTGCGACCACCGGAATGTGGTGGGCGAACGCTTCGAGAATCTTGATTCGGGTTCCGCCTCCTGATCGAAGGGGGGCGACGACGATCGTCGCTCGGTCAAGGTACGGACCGACGTCGGGCACCGTGCCATGTACGTGCACCCGCGGATCACCGCTGCGGTTCGCGAAGGCGTTCTTGCCGACGACTTCGACTTCGATGTCGGGGCGGGTCTGCCAGACCCGTGGCATGAGCTGCTCAAGGAACGTGAACGCCTCAAGGTTCGGGCGGTAGGTCAGGTCGCCGACGAAGAGGATCGACGGGGTTTGTTGTCCGGTCGGCGTCGTTTGTACTGCGCGGTCGGGCACGGGGTACACGTTGGGGAGCGCACGAGCGTTGGGGACCTTCAGCCGGCCCCGGTCGATCTCGCTGCACACGACGAGGCAACGCGCCTGCGACTTCATCTCGGCGTAGAGGCGCTGCCAACGGCGGACCTCGCGTCGGTCCATCGTCCGCTGGGCAAACCCCCGCCAGCCGGCCGGGTAGTTCCCCGGTTCACTCAGACGGTGCAGGATCTTGAAGTCGTCGAGATCATCGAGATCGGTGACGATCGGCACGCTGACGTGCCGGACCGGGTCCCACGCCGTCGACGGAGTTACGAACACGACGTCACAGCGCGACGGATCGGTCAGCTTGGCGACTTCGGGCGTCGCGGCTGCCCAGTCAACCTTCAACATCGGCATCGGTCGCTTGCTCATCGCCCAGGTGAAAAGCGCCTTCGGCACCGATAGGCGTGGCACGGGAATGACATGCACGCTCAGCCCCGCCAAATCTGGAGGCAATGGATCCACCAGTTCGTCATCGGGGAGAATGAAGACCGCCTCGACATCGGCCATCGTCGAGAGTGCCCGAAGCAAGTTCGCCGTACGCAGGCGGTAGCCCGGATAGAGCGGCCATGCCGGACGTGTGGTCACGAAGCAAACGCGCGGGCGAGAGTTCATGTCGGTCATGGGGTCGCCGCGAAACCCGACACCGGCGCCAAGGTGCTCGACATGAACGCAAACTCCCGATCAATCATGAGATCGCTGTAGGGCACGAGGAACTCGGCCGCTCGTGCCACAAGACCGTTCGGTGGTTCGGCGACACGGTTGTTCGTACCGGGAATTCGCAGGGTGATCTGGGAGTCGCTGCACTGCTCGACGCAGTGAAGCACGTTGCCGGTCCACTGGTTTTCGGCCATCAGGGCCGAGACTTCGATCGGCGTGCTCAGTGAGACGGCCATGAAGTTGTTCCAGTTTGCCGACCGTACGAGCACGTTGCGGGAAAAAACATTCCTGGTCGGAGGTTCGGCCGGTTTCACGTCGGCGTAGCCCGTGGCCTGGATTACCGCCCCGTCTGCCGCGGTGAGCGAAAGAAACTCGTTGTCTTCGATGCGGCTCTGTGAGAGGCGGTCGACAAAG
Organism: uncultured Acidimicrobiales bacterium; assembly: GCA_963763135.1. GTDB lineage: Bacteria > Actinomycetota > Acidimicrobiia > Acidimicrobiales > JANYDT01 > JANMZO01. The sequence continues at coordinate 273,289 of CAVXNJ010000002.1, forward strand.
TTCGGCTTGCCGTTTGTTCCGTCGAACACCCCGTACTGGTTCGTGATGTTCGAGGTGAAGAACGGGGCGAAGGGTCCGTAGTTGTCGCGGGGGTTGATGGTTCGGATCACGTTGAACTTGATGAGGTGGCCGGCCCCTCCGACGTGGAGGTCGCCGTCGGTGATCACGTTTCCGATGACGGCGTTGCCGTTGCCGTAGCGGAGTTGGATACGACCTGAGAGAAGGTTGTACCCAATCAGCGTCTTGTTCGATTTGATTCCTATGACATAGGGGATACCCGACCAATTTCGAATGGTATTGAAGATGATCCGGGTTTTTGTTTGGTCGGACCCGAAGGAGTAACCGATCTTTATGGCCTCGGTTTCGAAGTCGGCCTGGATGCCGTGAGGCCCGTCGATCGTGTTGAACGAGAACTCGTTGCCGACGATTCCGTGGTCCTGCCAGAGCACGGTGTTCTTCGGCTCGAGGAACGTGTTGCCGGCAATGACGTTGTTGCGCACGACGAGAGGGGCCGACGTCAGCGATCCGAGAACATTCGACGGTGGCCAGCCTGGGGTCAGGTTTCTAGCCACCAGCACACCGTTTGAAGCACCGTTGCTCCCGTCGCCGGTCTGCACGAACGTGTTGTTGAGAATCTTGGTTCTGAGTCCCTGCAGCACGACGGTGGCGGTACCCGTCTGTTGGAACCGAATGTTTGCGAGCGTGACGTCAGCGCCCGTGATCGTTATCGAGGTGGCGCCGGTGAACACCGCCGCATTCGGGGTCTGTGATCGAATCACAATCGGTTTATCCGGGGTGCCTGAGACGCTGATATCCAGATTTCCCTGGTATGAGCCAGCGGCAATGTCAAGTTCGTCTCCCGGCTGAAGCGTTGCTATTTTTGCCTGGACATCGGCCATTGTGCCGCTCGCGGTGAATGTTCGCTGCGCTCGCGGCAGGGCCGTGGTCCTGCTTCGAAGGTCGAGGTTTCCCTCAGCGCCCGGTCGGATCATCCGATACGAGGACTTGACCGCTGGCGCACCTGAACCGACCGGGAGGGTCGGCGTGGTCTTCGCCGTGGCGGCGTCGGTCCCGCTTGATCGTGACTTCGTCGTCGTCGTCTTTGATGAAGCGGTCTTCGTCGTCGTCTTTGATGAAGCGGTCTTCGTCGTGGTCTTGGACTTGGTCCCGGTCGTCGTTTTGGCCTTGGTGGCGGTGCTTCGGGCGTTCGACGTCATCGAGGTGCAGCCGAGTACGAGCCCGACGCAGATTGCGACAAGGCCGGCTGCGCCGAGCTGGCGACTTCGTGGAACGTACCAATCGGTTCGACGTGTCATGTGGTTACGCTCCCTCGCCCGGACGGCGTGACCAGGAGATCGTGTTGACGACAGAGATGTCTGACGCCACCCGACCGGTTCCCCGCAACGAGGTCGCCCGGCACAGACTGCCGTAGCGCGGAGCCTGCCATCCGAGTCCCGACGGATCGGCGCCGTGCAGCCGCCAGCGAAGGGCCGGATCGAGCTGCATGGAGATGGTCCAATTGTTGACGGTCGGATGGCTCGCAGTGAGTTGTGTTTCGCTGAGCTCCAGCACCCATCCGCCTTGTATCAGGAAGTGCACCTCGGCTTCGTATCCGGGTGACAACGAGTTCGTCGGTGCTGGTCGGTCCGGAGACTCGACGTTGAGCAGCGTGTCGGTGATTTCGATGGAGCCGCCGACGGAGACCCCGCGTCGATGGAGCGGTCCACCGAAGAAGCGATTGAACCCGTCATGAGTCGATGTGCAGGCCACCACCTCGACCCCTTCGATGTTGGTCGGCCCACCCGCGGGACGGCCGGGCGTAATCATGGTGGTCCCGAGCGCTTCGCTCGACCACAGGAACGGTCCGGCATATCGGGCCTGGCTCTGTTGCCCGACCGTCAGGGTCGAGTGGGCCGGCGTCTGGCGGAACACCTGACGGAGGAACGGGTCCTCGCCGTAGGCGAACGTTCCCGGATCTACCACGAACGGTACGCCGTCGATTCGTACTTCGATGCTGTTGAGGTCGGCGTGGGCATGGGCCGCGATCGGAAGGTACCCCAGAGGTCCACTCCGGAGCGCCAGCCACACTTCAGGCTCCTGCAGCGTGCGGGGCCCGCCGTGCATGATCACGAGCCCGTCTTCGGCGAGTCGAATCCGATCGGTGAGTGCAATGGCGGGGCGCTGGAGTCGGCGCCGGTGTGGCGCGATGCCGGCGTCGACGACCGCCGCAACGATCGCCGATCGAACGTCGAGTGGCAGGTGGCGCTCGCGGCAGGGTCCACCGGCGACTTCCGCCATCAACGTAAGCGCGCGTATCGACGGGTCGGCGTGGGTCGCGTCGAGTTGCACGACGTGGGAGTTGTCACTGTCACCGAAGTGAGGTCCGGATCCGTTCGAATCGCAGATTGCGTCAAGCGCATCCGTCATGCGATGGACGGCATTCCACGCATGGTCGGGGATATCGATGCCGTGCAGTTCCCCTTCGAGAAGCGCGAAGAATGCCGCTTCCAAGACGAAGCAGTGGTAGTCGATGGCCTGCTCGCGGTGCAGCCCTGCGCTCGTCACCTGCAACTGCAATTCCTCGACCATGATTCGAAGCCCGGTTTCCCGGGCATCGCGGGCCAGGCGGTCGTCGACCAGGTCGGCAAAGCAGCAGCCGCCGCAGAACAGACCAGCCGCCTCCAGCAGCCGGTGGTTGTTCGCCGAACTGTGCGAGCTCGGAAAGAGGCGAAGAATCTCAAGGTGGTTGATAATGCTTGAACGGACGGCCTCGGCGTCGAACGGCGAGGCAAAGCCCGAACTGCTCCCGCTTCCGGTCTTCTGCGGCGCTTCCAGTAATGCGAGCCGACGCAGCCAGGACCACGACTGCATGCGGATACCCAGCTCGACGCCGCTCTCCCACATCGGTCCCTCGGGAGAGGCGAAGTGCTCGCACCAGTCGACAAGCAGCGCTGAGGCTCGCTCAAGGTACTGCGGTTGACCCGTGACGACGCCGGCGGCCGCGAGTTGGGTGAGGATGTTGCCCCGCGACAGTTCCCACCAGTGTTTCGCGCTTGGAAACACCTCATGACTCAGACCTTCGGGTAACGACGGCTTCGGTTGCCGGTCCCAGTCGGGCTGCTTCAGATCATGGCGGATCGTGCCGAGAATCTCGACGCTGCCGAGCAGTAGTTCGTCGGCCGCGGCGACGAGCCTTGCCGCAGCTTCGTTGTTCGTCAGCCTGCTTCTGATTCGTGACGATGCAGTCGCATCAAGCTCATACGCGAACGGCACAAAGCGGTCGGAATCAGCGAGCCCGCCCTCCTGGTGCGACGCTCGCTTTGACCACGTCGCGGCCCGGACCACGGCCGGCGCAACCTGCCAGACCTTTCGGGTCGCCGTTGTAAGCAGTCGGCTTGGCAGCTCGCCGGGGAGCATGCGACTCCGTCGGTCGCGGAACCATTGCAGGTCTTTCATGGGAGCGCCGTCGAATCAGGCGGATGCGGAAGCGTCGGCGGTCGCGGACGCACCGGAAACGCGACGGTTCTGTGGTCGGGGCTGAGGATTTTCCAGTTGACGACAGAACAACTCGAACGTAACCAGCGCCCATATCTGGCGCCACGCGTCGACACGTTTGCGCTGATGGTCGCTGAGAATACGTTCGACCTCGGTTTGGGCGACGAACGCGCTGCTGAGTGTGGCCGGGCCGAGCAACAGGTCGTGGACCCGGTCGCGAAGGTCGGTTCGAAACCATTCCGACAGCGGGACTTTGAAGCCGGTCTTCTTGCGATCGACGTTGGCGGCATCGACGTATCGCTTGGCGGCCTCGCGCACGACCCACTTCGGTACGTTGCCCTTGTTCGTGATCGAGGACGGGAGTGAACGGGCGAAGTCGATAAGTCGCGGATCGAGAAACGGCGGGCGCAGCTCGATCGATGACGCCATCGTCATGCGGTCGCCACGCTCGAGCAGATTGTCGGAAAGCCAGGCGGTGAGGTCGACGGTACCCATCCGTTTGATCGCGTCGCCGGTGAGGACGATGTCGGTGCGACCCACGGCAGTGGACTTCTGCGTGAGTCGGCGTACCTCCTGCTCGCTGAACGAGGCGAACCAGGATGCGTGTCGAATCCATTCCGTGGAGCCTTCAAGCGCCCTAAGCACCTGCACGCCTGGACCGAGGTGCTTGCCGATCGCCTGCTCCACAAGGGGAAGCGCGCGTGCCCGGAGTGCGGCCGGGAGATAGGTGCCAAGCGCGCTCAGTTTCGCGAACCGGTACTTGCTGTAGCCGCCGAAGAGCTCGTCGCTGCCTTCGCCACTGAGCACCACCTTCACATGTGCGCTCGCCAGCCGGGCGAGTGCGGCGACGGCAACATCAGCGGGCTCGGAAATCGGTGAATCACGGAACCAGGTGAGTCGTTGCAATTCATCAAAATAGTCCGACGCCGATACGACGACTTCGTAGTGATCGGTGCCGTAACGGTCGGCCACGGTCTTTGCATACGGCCGTTCGTCGAATCCGACATCGAAGGCCGCGCTGAATGTCTTGAGACCGGCGCCGTGGACGGCTGCTGCGTGCGCAACGATCAGGCTCGAGTCGACTCCGCCCGAAAGGTAGGCCCCGACCGGGACGTCGGCGACCAGGTTCTCGACGACCGACTGACGGAGTAGGCGGTCAAACTCGTCGATGGCCGCTTCGGGGGTCAGGGTCGACGTGGGCGGCACCTGGTTGAGGGTCCAGTAGGCACCGGTGGTGCGAGTGCCGTCGGACGCGAACCGCATCCAGTGACCGGGGAGAACCTTCTCGACATCGGCGAAGGGCGTGGCCGGTGCCCCGACGGCGCGGAACATCAGAAGTTCGGCCAACCGCTCTTCGTCGAGATGCAGAGGGCCGACGAACGGTATGAGCGCCTTGGGTTCGGACGCAAACGCCACGCCGGCGTCGGTCGTGGCGACGAAGAGCGGAATGATCCCAAGACGATCCCGGGCGAGGAGCAGCGATTTGTCTTCGCGGTCGTAAACGGCGAACGCGAACTGCCCGCGCAGTTCCGAAAGACCGGACACGCCTCGCAAGGCCAGAAGCTCAAGGAGGACCTCGGTGTCGCCGGAGGTTTTGCACTGAAGGTTGAAGCGGTCGCGTACGGATTCGTAATTGATGATCTCGCCGTTGAAGACGATCACATAGCGACCACCGGTACTGATCATCGGTTGTGGGGAACCTTCAACGTCGATGATGGAAAGCCGGCGGTGACCGAACCCCGCGACGCCCTCGGACCAGAAGCCCGACGCGTCGGGGCCGCGATGTTGGAGAAGATCAGTCATCTTTGAAAGCAGGTCTGACTCAACGCTATTTCCGTCGAATCGAACGACACCCGCTACACCACACATAGATAACCCCTTTCTCCCGGTTCAGGTTAGCATTTGCCTGTCCGGAGCAAAACTGAGGGCGTCGGAATTTGTCATTTTCCGGCCAAGCAATTTTGCCTACGAAATGTCACTTCCGGAAGGCCGCGCGAAGCGAATTTCGGATGAACATTGGGTTATTGACCTTATCTGCGAGGTTTTTGAGATCTCCCGATGTCACCCCGCTATATTTTCCGGGAAGGTTTCCTGTGATGACGAATTCCAAGCCCACCCGCACCAGTGCCGATACGCGCCGACAGATGCTTTTCGGGGTGCCGGTGGATGCGCTGACGATGGAGGAAACCGTGGCCCGGGTGTCGGAACTCGTCGAGTCTGGCGAAGGCGTTCATCAGCACGTCGTGCTCAACGCGGCCAAGGTCGTGGAGATGGAGCGCAATCCGGCGCTGAAAGAGATCATCAAATCGTGCAGCGTGATCAACGCCGACGGTGCATCGATCGTGTGGGCTTCGAAGATCCTCGGGTCGCCGCTTCCCTGTCGGGTCGCTGGTATCGACCTCTTCGTCGAACTGGTGGCCGAGGCCGAGGCACGGGGTCGCTCCATCTACCTGCTCGGCGCAGAGCAGTGGGTGGTCGAAGCAGCCGAGAAGGCGCTGAAGGAAAAGCACCCCAACCTGATTGTGGCTGGCATCCACAACGGATTTTGGAAAGACACCGACGAGGTGATTCGCCACATCCGGTCGTGCAAACCCGACTACCTCTTCCTGGCGATCCCGAGTCCCCGAAAAGAGTTCTGGCTGAACGAACATCTCCAGGCCATGGGCGTGCCCCTCGTCATGGGAGTCGGAGGCAGCTTCGACGTGATTGCGGGGCGAACGAAGCGGGCCCCGATGCTCATGCAGAAGCTCGGTCTGGAGTGGGCGTTTCGTGTGATGCAGGAACCACGGCGACTCTGGAAGCGTTACCTATTCGGAAACCTTCGGTTCATCAGGCTGGTTGGGACCCAGTTCGTCAGCCGGAAGTCCTGAAGCAGCAGGCTCTCCGGAGAACCCGGCTTTCTCCAAACGCAGCGGCTGAAGCCCCAGTGAATGGGCGAGCGACCTGATCGGTCAGCTTCGTAGGTCAGCTTCGACGCCAATCGTCGGGGCACTCAAACGTCGAAACCACGCGGGCCGGAACGCCCACGGCAACGGATCGTGGCGGTATCGACTCCGTCACGATCGAACCCGCCGCAACCACCGAATGGTCGCCGATTGTCACGCCCGGAAGCACAATGGATCGAGCACCGATCCACACATTTTTGCCAATGATTACCGGTGCTATTACTACCTCGGCATCGGGTGAAACTCGGTGAAAGTTCGTATCGTAAATGGTCGAGAAATCAGCTATCTGTGTGTTCTCACCGATGGTTATGTTTGTATAACAGGCGATGTTCACTCCGTCATTCAGGAGAACCCGGTCGCCAAGGACCAGCGTCGCTCCTTCGGCGATCGTGATCCACACCCGGGTCCGCGGGCTCCGCCAGATGGTGCGTTTCCCGACGACCAGTGTCCCGGCAACGTCGAGCTTCGGTCGCTTCCCGATGATCCACAAGAGTTGGCCGGCGGCGTAATACGGAAGACGACCCCCGAGCCGACGGGGGTTGATCCGGTCGGGGAGAAGGGCCAGGGGCGAGAGTTTTCGCACGTTAGCGGCCGGCCGCTTTACGCGCTGCTGCGAGAAGCTCGACGGAGTCCGCGTAGAACTTGGAGTTGATCGCCTTGCGGACCTGCGCGGCCTCGGCCAGCACATCGCTTGCCTCGAGATAGTTCTTCACGCCGTAGAGCGCCCATCCGTAGTTGTGCAGGGCCGCGCCGAGCTCTTCACCGGTGTTCTTCAGCGTCCGCCAAATCGCGACAGCTTCTTTCGCCGCAAGGAGGGCGGCTGGGTGATCGGCGACCAGGTTGTCGGCGAGGGCGAGATCGTTGAGTGACTGGGCATGAGCGGCCGGGTCGGGGGAATTCTGCAGGAGTGCTGCGACCTTCTTGAAATAGGGAAGCGCGGAGTCGGATTGACCGACCGTCCAATACGCGTAACCGATGAATCGGTAACTGGCCACAATGTCGTCTTGCGCGGCCCCGGTCGACTCCCGGATGGCGATCGCTTCTTTGAAGAGATCGATGGCCTCTTCGGGGTTCCCACTTTGCGAGAGCGCCCAGGCGAGGTAGTGCAGCGCCGAGCCGATCTCCGGTTTCGAGCCCTTCGTCCGACGCAGCGCAAGCGCTTCACGGAACGGAGCGACAGCCTGCGCCGACTGGTTGTTGAACAACATGGCGAGACCAAGATCATTCAGGGTGGCGGCCAGGTCAAGGCCCTTGGTTCCTCGCCGGGCGAGGTCGACCAACCGCTTGCGAGCGGTGATATTGGATTCAACGTCGCCGATTTGTTGCGCGGAGTTGGCGATGAACGAGAGAGTGTCGCTGGTGCCGTCGCCGTCTCGGTCAATTCGGTCGCGGATGGCGAGCGATCGTTTGAAGTTCGCGAGCGCTTCGGAATGCTGGTTGGCCGTTTGCTGGGCCCATCCGAGCAAACGCAGCGAGTCGGCCAGAGCCAGGTTCTCCGTTCCGCTGCGAAGTTCGACGGCCCGCTGAAGGGGAGCGAGCGCTTTGGCCCCGTCATTCGAAAGCAGGAGGGCGAGGCCCAGCGAGTCATTGATGTCGGCTTCGTTGAGTCCCTTGTTGCCCTTGGCGGACTCGGCTGACAGCCGTTGGTAGATCGTGATGGCCGAGGTGAAATCCTTGGTGTCGCGGTAGGCGCTGGCCAGTAGTTGCAGACTGTCGGCGAGGCGATCAGAGACCGCTCCTCCGGGAGACTCCAGCAGCTGGATCGCCCGCTTCAGCACGGGGATGGCGTCGGCGGGTTGTTTGGCTTCCACGTACGCCCAGCCGAGCAGTTTCAACGTGTCGGCAAGACTGGCGTTCTGCCCGGCGAGAATCACGCTCGATTCCTTGAGCGCGGCAATGGCTTCGGGGTACCGCTTCAGTACGATCAGCCGGTAGCCGAGGCCCTGCAGGGCTCGGCCGAGCCCCGCCCGGTTTGGGGCACGCCGCGCGTTTGCGACTTCTATTTCGGCCCGACGGAGCAGCCCCTCAGGCGTGCCCCCGGCGACGGGATCGGGGTCGGCGATTACGACGGGCTTCGGTGCAATCGACGGTGAAGGCTTCGTCGTCGTGGTTTTCCCGGATGCCGGTTTCTTCCCGGCCTTGACGGTGGTCGTCGGACCTTTGCCGCCAGGTTTCGTGGTCGGCGAAGCCGCCGGCTTGGTGGTCGGTTTCGTGGCTCCGGAACTCGGGCTGATGATCAGACCGATTCCCACGGCCGGCAGGGCCACTGCTCCGAGCGTCACAACAGCCAGAGCCCGCCAGCCGCGAGCGCGGGTGACCTTCGTGGTAGACGAAGCGATCATGATGTTCCACCGTTTGCGTTAGAGGCGTTAGAGGCGTTAGAGGCGTTGGAGGCGATTTGGGCGGTCGAGGTCCAGTAACCCGATTCAAGGTTCTGCTTCGCTCGAGCGAGTAGGCGTGGGTGCATCGCGAAGAACTGACGGCCTTCATCGGCTCGTTGCGGTGTGATCGTGACGGAGTCGGTCGCAATGGCGCGAACAGCAGCGAGGAGGCCTTGGCACGCGACGTTCTGGCAATGGCGTCGGACGTCGCTCCAGTTGTCGGTCGGTGTCAATGGAAGCGGGGTTACCGAGATGATGTCACCCGTATCGATACCGCTCGTCACGAAATGAATCGTCACCGCCGGAAGTACCTTTTCGTACAGGCACCATTCCTGCGCGCTCATTCCCCGGAACTGGGGGAGCGGCCCGTAATGCGGATTCAGCGTGCCGCGCTGGGCGATCGCCAGCAACGGCGAACGAACGATCTCGGCGCCGGCCAGAATCAGAAGGTCGGGCTTTTGCTCGGTGACGAACGCGATGGCTTCAGGTGAATTGACCGAGGTGAAGTTGCCGACCGCACAGTTGCGTTCCTTGGCGAAAACAGCCAGTCGCTTCGACTTCCCCGAGGCTGATTTTTCCGACGCTGTTTTCTCCGACGCTGATTTCTCCGACGTTGGAGCCTTAGACGGCGTCGAAGCCGCCGGTTTGGGATCGGGTGACCCCTGGAGTCGGGCGAGCACTTTGCCGATTTTCGCCGGGGCGATATGGCGGATGTCGCGACTGCCCTTGTGCGACGCGGCGCGTCGTGCAGCTTCCTTGGCATGATCAAGGATCGACTTCTTGCCGAACACCACAAACACGGTGTGGCCGTCGGCGAGCAGACCGTCGATGAGGTCCTGCTTCCAGCGGGTTGATTCCGCCAGCGGAAATCTGGAGACGATGCCGATTCTCATGGTGGTCACCCGTTGTACCGGTCGGCGGGAAGCATCGGTTTGCCGTTGGGAAGAAGCTTCGGTGACATCACGTCTTCCACGAGAAGCAGAAGGTCCAGCCAGAATTTCGCAGCCCAGTTGGGATACTGCAGCGGAGCGTAGCCACCCCAGGTCGGGACCGAGCCGGGGATCGCGCCGACGACTCCGTCGGGGCCGTGATCGCGTTGTATGTGGCAGACCTGGTCGACGACGCCGAGTGCTGCGTTGAGGTACTGGACCTCACCGTTCAGCTGGTGGAGTCGGAGCCAGGTGATGGCGAGTTGGATGTTGCCCGTCACGCAGGTGTGCGACTTGGGCGACTTCCACTCGGGCGAATGGACGCCCTGGATGCGACCGGAAATCTCGAACCGACGGAGCAGGCGATCTGCGGCCAGGCGCGCCGACTCGATGTACTTGGCGTCGCCGGTGAGAACGCCACATTCAACGAGCGATTGGGTGACGTAGGCGATGCCGTGGGTGTTCGGGAGCTCGCCGGGTTTGAAATGGTTGTTTGCGTACCAGCCATTGGGCTGCTGTTGACTTAGTGCCCAATCGAGGTTGGCCGCCGCATTTGCGGCGTAACGATGTTCGCCACTGGCCCGGGCGAGGAGCAGCATGGCCCAGGCCACGCGAACGCTGTAAACGTGGGGAATGTCGAGATAGTCGAAGCGTCGCCACGCGCCATCCTCGGATTGACATTCCGCTAAAAAGTCTCCGGCGCGTTTGGCGGACACCAGATAGTCGTCGTTGCCGGTCTCCGCGTAGGCCCGTAGAAGGCCAAACATGATCTGCCCGGTGTTGAAGACGGTTGGCACCGGAGGAAGGTCGACGGCTCCGCCCTGAAATGCGCCGTTCTTCATCTGGATCGAGACGAGCCAGTCGGTCATCTGGAGACACCGCACGCGAAGCTCGGGACGGTTGAGGAAGGCCGCTGAATCGTAAAGCGTGGGGATGATGTACCCCGTTGTCTCCGGATACGACGCCATCGTCCCCTTGAGGAGATGGTGTCCCTTCGACGAGCCGTAGTCCTTGGTGGCGTCTTGGCTGCGGCAGATCCAATCAACGGTGAGCTCGACGCGGGCGCGACTGCGATCGGCGAATTCCTGCTCCGACAGGGCCGGCGTCGGGTACCGCATCCAGCGGGGAAGCACCTGCTTCAGCGCATCGGTCCCGGACACCAGGACCGTCGCTCCGACGCGAGCGAGCAACGAGTCTGAACGAGGCGCGGCGAAGGGCATGCCGGCCGGGCGGTTGCCGGACCGATGTGACGTCGTCGAAATGGCCTGGTTCACGCTAGACATTGATGCTTCCTGGGAGGCTTCCTGAAAAGGCGGGTTGAACAAGAAGTAGGCGCGCCGAGGACGGCCGCTTTCCTCGTGCCCGCCGGCTGGACGTCATGTGCGAAACCAAGGTCCGGACGGGACTTCGAGTATGGCATCGACAATGCGAGCCGCAGCGCGGCCGTCCCAGAGCTGGGGTCGACGGGGTTCCGGCGGATTCTCGAGGGTCTCGCGTGCCGCGTCCAACACGTCAACCGGGTCGGTGCCGACGATCCGGTTCGTTCCTTCGGAGACCGTGATGGGCCGCTCGGTACTGGGCCGAACGGTGAGACAGGGGACGCCGAGACAGGTGGTCTCCTCCTGGACCCCGCCGGAATCGGTGAGCACCAGGCGGGCGCCCGACTGGGCCGCAACGAAATCGAGGTAACCGAGCGGCTCGACAAAGTGCAGGGTCGACGGAACGCTCAGACCATTCTCGTTGATCCGCTGTCGAGTACGTGGGTGGACTGGAAACACCAGGGGGAGCGACTGACTCAGTTCCCCGAGCGCGTCGAGCATCGGTTTGAGCTGCGCCGCATCATCGACGAGGGCCGGGCGATGGAGCGTTACGAGACCGTACGCCTTCGGGGCCAGGCCCAGGCGGGCGACGGTCGTGTCGGAGGGAAGTCGGTTAACGGCATCGAACAACGAGTCGACCATGATGTTGCCGACCAGGGTTATTCGACTCTCGTGCGCGCCTTCGCGGGACAGGTTTTCGTTGGCGTCGGGCGACGGCGTCAGCAGCCAGTTCGAGAGTGAGTCGGTGGCGATCCGGTTCACCTCTTCGGGCATGGCCCGGTCACCCGAGCGCAGGCCCGCTTCGATGTGCGCGATCGGGAGGTTGCGCTTTGCGCCAACGAGCGCGCACGCGACCGTGCTGTTGACGTCGCCGACGACGACGACCCGATCGACTTCGGGATGGGCGTTCAACCACTCATCGAACTTGACCATCACCTGAGCGGTCTGCGCGGCGTGAGAACCCGAACCGACGTGAAAATTCGCGTGCGGAGCCGGTATCGCCAGATCTCGGAAGAGCGCATCGGACATGGCGTCGTCGTAGTGCTGGCCGGTGTGCACAAAACCGAAGTCGAACGAACGCCGGGTGAGTTCGTGCAGTAGTGGCCCAACCTTGACGAAATTCGGGCGCGCCCCGCGATGACTACCGGATGCATAGGACAGCCTCGCCGGACGGACGATCAAACCGGAAATGCAAACGGACACGACCCAAACGGAAACGACACAAACGGACACGACCCAAACGGACACGACCCAAACGGACACGACCCAAACGGACACGACCCAAACGGACACGACACAAACGGACACGACTCATACGACACCAACCAACACGACACGGGACAGGACGGGAACAACCGGCAACAAACTCAGGCGAACTCAACAAACTCAACGGGCTCAACAAACTCAGGGAAAACGGGGGCATCACAGCGCCCGAAGGAGTGCCTGCTGATGACGCTGCTGACGACCGTGGCACGGGAAACGGTTCGGGTCGTCAGTCATCATCAGGATTCTCTCTTTCGGTGACTTCAAAGGAGTTTACGGCCACACATAGTGAATGACAAGCGGTTCAGTGCTGAAGGACCATGCTTTCAGATCCTGCCCGGAACGTCGCTGGACGGTGGTAACCGACCCCCTGTGCCATACCGTGTGCGCAGGCGCGGGAAGGCCCGAGAGGCAGTGGTTGCAAGGGTTGTGAGCCGCTCCGGACCCCGTTTGGGCGCGGCCTGAACCGGGACTACCGACCTCTGGGCTGAACTACCCAGGGTGTTGATCCCCGTTTTCCCCGATCACCTGGGATATTTCCTCAATCGGGGAGTGATTCCCCGAGCTGACGCTTTCCGTTAGATCGTGTACGGAAGGTGCTTGATCCCATTGATGAAGCTGGAACGGAGCCGATCGGGTTCGCCGGTGGAGCGAATGGTCGGAACCCGACGGAACAGCTCTCGGAGCATCACGCCGATCTCGCGTCGGGCCAGGTGCGCGCCGAGGCAGAAGTGGGGGCCGGGGCCGCCGAACCCGACGTGGGGATTCGGATTCCGGGTGATGTCAAAGCTGAAGGGGTTGGCGAACACTTCGGCGTCGCGGTTGGCCGACCAGTAGAACAGGATCAGCTTGTCGCCTTCGGCGATCTCCTGCCCCCGAAGCGTGGTGTTCTGCGTCGCGGTGCGGCGCATCCAGACCACCGGTGAGGCGACGCGCACGACTTCTTCCACGGCACCTGCGCTGTAGGCGTCCCAATCGGACAGCAATAGCTCCCGCTGGTCTTCGTGGGTGGTGAGGAGGTGAAGGGCGTGGGCCAACGCGTTGCGGGTGGTTTCGTTTCCGGCGACCACGAGCAGGATGAAGAACGAACCGAGTTCCTGGTCGGTCAGTTGTTCGCCGTCGACGCTTGCGTTCACGAGAGCCGACGTCAGGTCGTCGGTGGGGTTCTTGCGCCGCGACTCGCCGAGGCTGGCGACGATGTTGTGCAGCTCGCCGCCGGCGGTCAGAAGGGCCTCGATGATCTTCATCGGGTCTTCCTGGGCGACGTACTCCTCATCGGAGGATCCGAGGATCATGTTCGACCGGGTGAAGATCAGTTCGTAGTCGGACTCGGGAATCCCCATCATGTCGCAGATCACCTTCAGCGGAAGGCGGGCAGCGACATCGGTGACGAAGTCGCCGCTTCCCTTCGCCACGACCTCCTCCACGATTTCCAACGCGGCCTTGGCCACGTCGTCTTCGACCTTCTTCAGCATCCGCGGTGTAAAGGCGCCGGCCACGATCTTGCGCATACGGGCATGGCGCGGGTCGTCCATGTTGATCATCGAACCGAAGAAGTCGTTCATGAACTCCGGCATATCGGCAATCGACGTGGCGCCTTTGCCCGAGCAGAACAGTTCCGGTTGACGGCTGACATCGAGGATGTCCTGGAACTTGGTGACCGCCCAGTAGCCCGGACCGGGTTCGATCCCAGCGGCGGTCGTGTCGGGCTCGGGGAAGAAGCCGAGTGGCTTTTGCTCCCGCAGCGTCAGAAACGCACCCTCGCGCTCAGCGAGCGGAAGGGACCAGAAATCCAGTTCCGAAAGATGAATGTCGTCGGCGGCGAGAGATTGAATCGGTTGCACGCAGAGACAGTAACGGAACCCCGTTACTAAACCTAGTTTCGGTACGTTGGCCGGATCCGCAGAGAGCGGCCCGTTTCGCTTCTCGTTTCGACCCTCGATTCCACCGTCGTCTGTTCGGAGGGATCTCGGTGTGACCGCTCGTTTGCGTGATGAGCGCCGCCGCGGCATAAGGTCGGCGGTGAACCGAGATGTCGGGTTCGGAGAAGTCAGGTACCGGAGAAATTCGGCCCCGGAGAAGTGAGGCCGCGGAGAAGTGAGGCAATTGTGCGAGTAAAAGTCGACTACGACCGCTGCGAGAGCAACGGTCTGTGCATGGCCCTGGCGCCTGAGGTCTTTGAGATCCGAGACGACGATGTCATGTACCTGCTTACCGAAACGCCTTCGCCGGAGAGCGAAGCGAAGGTCCGTGAATCGGTTCGCGCCTGCCCGAAGCAGGCCCTCAGCATCGAGGAGTAATCCCTACCCGGCGACCAGGGTCGCCAGGGCCAGTTCGATCATCTGGTTGAGGCTGGTCTGACGCTCGTCGGTGGTCATGACCTCGTGGGTTTTCAAGTGATCGCTCACTGTTGCGATGCAGAGCGCCTTTGCGTTTTCCCTGGCGGCAATGGTGTAGAGCGCGGCAGCTTCCATCTCGACCGCGAGCGTGCCGTGGTTGGCCAGCAATTCGAACAGTTCCGGGTCGTCGTCGTAGAACGAGTCCGACGAAAAGATGGGTCCGACGACCGCTGGCAGATTGCGCTCGGTCGCGATCCGGTGCGCGGTGTTCAGCAGGCCGAAATCGGCGGCCGGGGCGTAGCTGAGGCCCTGGAAGAACCGACTCGTCATGTTGCTATTCGTATGTGCACTTATGGCGAGGACGACGTCGCGCAGCTTGACCGACTCTCTCAGCGCGCCGCACGAACCGATGCGGATGGCGGTCTTCACCCCGTAGAACCGGAGCAGCTCCGTTACATAGATCGCGATGGACGGCATGCCCATTCCGGTTCCCTGCACGCTGACCCGGGTGCCCTCGAACATGCCGGTGAAGCCGAGCATGTTGCGCACGCGGTTGTAACACGTGACGTCGGTCAGGTACGTCTCGGCGACGTACTGGGCCCGCAGGGGATCTCCCGGGAGGAGAATGCGTTCGGCGATATCGCCCGCGGCGGCTTCGATGTGAGGGGTGGGGATGGCCATGCGTCGAGCTTACGGCGCGGGGTTCAGAGCGCACGCACACGGGTCGTGGGGGGACGCTCACCCGAGGGTATGGCCGGCGGGGGCCACTAGGCTGCTGCTGTGACACTTCTCGTTGCTCTTTTGATCGCTGCCGCGGTGCTGGCTGTCGCCGTGACCGGCTACGTCGTCGTCCGCGGCCGCCAGCGACAGCTTCCTCCTCCGTCAACCCACCCGGTTCCGAAGGTCGACGCGCCGCCGCGTCCCGTTCCCCAAACGCCTGCTGCGATCCCATCCGACGCGGTCGTCGATGACCGCACTGGCCCCGATACGGTTCCCGGCGCGGTTGCCGCGGGAGAGCCCCCAGCGGCGGTTGCGGAAGAGGTCGTCCCTGATGAGATCATTCCGGAACCGGCCGTCGTCGAAGAAATTGTACGACCGCGCTTTCGCGATCGGTTAGGCAAAGCACGGTCGCTTCTCGGTGGGTATTTCGGATCGGTGCTTGGGCGTTCGCAGATTGACCAGACCACCTGGGACGATCTGGAAGAAGCGCTGGTGCGCGCCGACGTCGGTATCGCCACCACCACGGCGCTTCTCGGCGAGTTGAAGGCCCGGGTGAAGAGCGAGGGGATAACGGGCGGCGAGGAACTTCTCGAAGCACTGAAGGCCGATCTGAAGAAGCGCCTGATTTCCGCCGACCGATCGCTGCGCTTTGAACCGGGTCGGCCGAACGTGTGGCTGTTCGTCGGAGTCAACGGCGTCGGTAAGACGACGACGATCGGCAAGGTGGGCAAGAAGCAGATCGCCGACGGTCGGAGTGTGATCATGGCGGCCGGCGACACGTTCCGGGCCGCGGCCGCCGAGCAACTCGGTATGTGGGCCGAGCGGTCGGGGGCGCAGCTCGTGCGCGGCGCCGAGGGCGGCGACCCCGGCTCGGTGATCTTCGATGCGGTTGAGCGGGCCGCGGCTCGCAACGTCGATCTCGTCCTCGGCGACACGGCCGGCCGTCTGCAGACCAAGACGAACCTCATGGAAGAGCTCCGGAAGATCCGTCGCATTGCCAACAAGGAGCCCGGCATCGTTACCGAGGTTCTCCTGGTGCTCGATGCGACAACCGGCCAGAACGGTCTCGTGCAGGCCAAGCAGTTCGGCGACGTGGCCGAGCTGACGGGTGTCGTTCTGACAAAGCTCGACGGCACCGCCAAAGGCGGCATCGCGCTCGCGATCCAGACCGAACTCGGAATTCCGATCAAGCTCGTCGGCCTGGGCGAGGGACCCGACGATCTGATCCCCTTCGACCCCGACGAGTACGTCGAAGCCCTCTTCAACTAGAAACGAGCGACGACACCATGTGGATGATTCTCGCCGTGGTACTTGTGGTGTTGCTCGTGTTCGTGATCGCGGCATTTGCGATAGGTCGTGAGACCCATCGCCTCGATGCGATGCCGCCGGCACCGTCGTTTGAGTTGGTGTACGCCGTCGATTGGATCGCCGAGCGACTCCCGGAAGACGTAAGCGCGCAGATCACTTACGAAGACGTTCGCGACATCGTTGACTGGCACCTGCAGGAGCTGCAGGAGCACGGGCTCAAGCAGGCGCCCGACGCGGCCACCGGAGAGGTCGTGCTCGTCGACGACAGCGCCGCCGTCGATGCGGTGATGTACCGGGCGCTCGCGGAGGGGCGCGAGTTCACGCTTGATCAGGTGAAGGCGGTACTCGATGGTGAGCTGGCCTACATGGAAGCCATCGGAGCCGTGGGAGCGCCCGCTGATGCCGAGTCTGATGCCGAAACCGTTTCAGGTCTGTTAAACGAATCCGAGTAGACGTCAAGACTCGGAAATTCCCTTGGCATAGCGCTTCTGTTGTGGCAGTGTGTCTCCACCAGAGAGAGGAGGTGGTCCACATTCATAAACAAATTGGGACTCTGGAGGTGGCTAGCCGCTAGCGCGGCAAGCTGGACCGGCTGGCGAATTCCCGCTAGTCACCCACACAGCAATTACGACCGAGCGCTGGTCCCACTCGGGAAACTCGTAGCCTGTGCTTTCAGCAAATTCAATGTTCGTGGGGCGTACCGCAAGGTGCGCCCCACGTTCGCGTTCGTCGGGAGATTGCGACCCGATCCGGGCCGGGTTCCGGTTCCCCGACGGGTTCGCGTTAACCTACGTTCATGTCAGGTCGCCCCACCCGCTTCGAGCACTACCGATACCTTGGAGACAAGCGCACGCAGGTCGTCTATGACCTCGACGACGCGGCCACCCCGAAAGACGTCATCGACGAACTTGTGAACTCCGGCAAAGGCGCTACGTTCGGCCCCGACACCCTGGCCGAAGCCCGCAACCGCAACTACAAGGCGTACAAAATCAAGAAGTAGTAACTCCGGCTTGACTCTCCCCTGGGGGGAGACGACACCATGGCTACATGACCAACCCGGCGAGCAAACCGACGGACCGGCAAGACCGGCAAGACGAAGAAGCGCTCCTCCCTATAGGTATGTTTTCGCGGGCCTCCTTGCTCTCGGTGAAGATGCTGCGTGCCTACCATGAGCAGGGGATCCTGGTGCCGGCTTCGGTGGATCGTCGAACGGGATATCGCGCGTACACGGTCGACCAACTCGGCGATGCGGCGGTCCTCCGCAGATTGCGTTCCCTCGACCTTCCGCTTGAGCAGGCGCGCACGGTGCTGCAGCGTCGCGATCCGCTGTACACCGCCGATGTGCTCGCGGCTCATCAGCGCACCATGA
Source organism: uncultured Acidimicrobiales bacterium (assembly GCA_963763135.1). Lineage (GTDB taxonomy): Bacteria > Actinomycetota > Acidimicrobiia > Acidimicrobiales > JANYDT01 > JANMZO01. Next base: position 291,357 of record CAVXNJ010000002.1, read on the forward strand.
CAGACCGGTTGGCGCAGACCCAGCGGATCGTCAACGAATTGCAGTCCGATTTTGCGCCAGTCACCCACACTCCGGTGCACTCGCGTATCGAACCCGCTCGCCATACGTTGCGCATCGTCGGAAGCGTCGCGTCGGAAGACGTGGCGGCGTACTTGGATTGGGCGTATGGCCGCTTAGCCGCCGTGCTCGAGAGCGCCGGGGTGTTGCCCTCTGGTCCAGCGGGAGCGCTCTATCCGGCGGAGGTGGCCGATGACGATGTGGAGCAGGTTGTGGCGTTCCTGCCGTTGGCCTCACCGTTTGCCATACCGGCCTTAGAACGTGACTGCACCATCGGCGAGATTTCGACTACCGAAGTCGCCGTGCTTGTCCACCCGAACGGATACGAAACGATTTCCGACACCTATCGGGCGCTCGGCGCGTGGGTCGCTCGCAACGCCACGCACACGGGTCAACCGGTCCGGGAATGGTACGTGGTCGGACCCACCGAGACCGACGACCCAGCGAATTATCGCACCGAGATCGCCTGGCCGATCAGTGGGTTGCGGTTCGCGTAAAACCATCTGCAATACCCACCCCAAGCCACAACACCAAAGGAGCCACGATGTCACTGCGACTGACCACGGTCACGTTCGATTGCGACGACCCTCAACGGGTCGCGGCATTTTGGACGAGTGCTCTCGACCGTCGTGTAGACGAAGGGGCCAGCGAGTTCTTCGTGAGCCTGTCCGACCCCGATGGTGGACCGAAGATGTTCTTCATCAAAGTCCCCGAGCACAAGAGCGTGAAGAACCGCGTGCACGTTGATCTTCAGGCCGACAACCGCGAGATTGAGGTGCAGCGCTTGATTGAACTCGGCGCCACGAAGGTGAACGACTATGCCGAGTTCGGAGTCACCTGGACCACGTTGCGAGATGTCGAACAAAACGAGTTCTGCGTTTCAGACGGACACTGAACCCACTACCTGTTGATCGCGAGCGGTTACCCACTCCCGGCACACCCTGGCTATGCGATGCGGGGATCGGGTGCCTCGGTGTCGATGCCGAAGCGGGCGATGGCCTTCGCGACATCGTCGGTGGTGACGACGCCTTCGCCTTCAAGGGCGTAGAGGGTGGTGACGACGATGTGGGCCGCATCGATCTCGAAGTGCCGGCGCAACGACGCTCGGGAGTCGCTGCGCCCGTAGCCATCGGTGCCGAGCACATGGAACCGGTCGCGCTCGCCCGGTACGAAACGGGCGATCTGCTCGGGAACGATCTTCATGAAGTCAGAAACCGCGATGACCGGGCCGCGGGCGTTGGCGTCGAGAACCTCGGTCACGTACGGAACCCGAGCGACATCGTTCGGATGCAGCCGGTTGTGCCGTTCCGTCGCGAGGGCCTCTTCCCGAAGCGCCTTGTACGACGTAGCGCTCCACAGCGATGCCGAGATGCCGTAGTCGTCGGCGAGTATCTGCGCCGCCTCCTGCGCCGATCCGTAAGCCGTTCCGCTGAAGATGATCGTGGCCTTGGGTGCTCCTTCGCCGAGGTCGGGACCGTCGGAGAGACAGTACAGACCGCGCACGATGTCTTCGGTCGTAACGCCCGCTGGCATGGCGGGCATGATGTAGTTCTCGTTGTACAGGGTGATGTAGTAAAAGACGTCTTCCTGCTTCGGCCCGAACATGCGCTCCATGCCGTCGGCCAGGATTGCGGCCAGTTCGTAGGCGAAGGCCGGGTCGTAGGTGGCGATGTTCGGGATCGTCGATGCCAACACGAGCGAGTGCCCGTCTTGATGCTGGAGGCCTTCACCGTTGAGGGTGGTGCGGCCGGCGGTGGCGGCCATCATGAAGCCCTTGCCGCGCGAGTCGCCGAACGCCCAGACGAGGTCGCCGGTGCGCTGGAAGCCGAACATCGAATAGAAGATGTAGAACGGAACCATTGGCGTACCGAAGTTCGCGTAAGCGGTGCCCGCCGCGGTGAACGAGGCCATGGCCCCCGATTCGGTGATGCCCTCTTCGAGGATCTGACCGTTGACCGCTTCTCGATACGACAGCATGAGATCGGCGTCGACCGGCTCGTACTTCTGTCCGAACGGTGCGTAGATCTTCACTTCCTTGAACAGACCGTCCATGCCGAAGGTACGGGCCTCGTCGGGGATGATCGGCACGATCTGCTGGCCGATCTTCTCGTCGCGCAACAGCGAGCGGATCATGCGGGCGAAGACCATCGTGGTCGACGCAGCAACCTTGCCCGACCCGTGGTTGAACTCGCCGAACACCGAGCCGTCGGCCTTGGGCGTTTCTAGGACTTTCGTGCGGACGACGCGCTTTGGTATCGATCCGTCGAGCGCCCGACGGCGTTGCATCAGGTACTCGTATTCGGGTGAATCCTCGGCGAAGCGGATGTAGGGCGGATCGTCGTTTTCGAAAGCCGACTCGGGCAGCAGGTCGGAAACGTTGAGCCGCCCACGGACCCGCATGAGGCTTTCCTTGTCGAGCTTCTTGATCTGGTGCGTCGAGTTGCGGCCTTCGACGTCGGGTCCGAGCGTCCAACCCTTGATGGTCTTCGCGAGGATGACCGTCGGCTGCCCACGATGCTCGACGGCGGCTTTGTAGGCGGCGTAGAGCTTGCGGTAGTCGTGACCGCCGCGGGGAAGGTTGCGAAGGTCGTCGTCGGAGAGATGCTCCACCAGCTTGCGTAGGCGGGGGTCGGGACCGAAGAAGTGCTCGCGGATGTACGCACCGGACTCGACGGAGTACTTCTGGAATTCACCGTCGACCGTCGTGTTCATCTTGTTGAGGAGCACGCCGTCTTTGTCTTTGGCGATGAGCTCGTCCCACTTGCCACCCCATACGACCTTGATTACGTTCCAGCCGGCGCCCCGGAACACGGTCTCGAGTTCCTGCATGATCTTGCCGTTGCCGCGTACCGGACCGTCGAGTCGCTGCAGGTTGCAGTTCACTACGAAGATGAGGTTGTCGAGTTGCTCCCGGCCGGCCAAACTAAGCGCGCCTAGTGATTCCGGTTCGTCGGTTTCACCGTCGCCGAGGAACGCCCAGACCCGCGAGTTGCTCGTGTCGACGAGGCGGCGGTTCAACAGGTAGCGGCTGAAGCGGGCCTGGTAGATCGCGTTGATGGGGCCGAGGCCCATCGACACCGTGGGGAATTCCCAGAAGTCGGGCATGAGGCGCGGGTGCGGATACGACGACAGACCGTGGCCGGAGACTTCCATGCGGAAGTTGTCGAGCTGCTCTTCGTTGAGCCGACCTTCAAGAAACGCGCGGGCGTAGATACCCGGCGACGCGTGACCCTGGAAGTACACCTGATCGCCGTAGCCACCGTCGTCCTTGCCGCGGAAGAAGTGGTTGAAGCCGACTTCAACGAGCGATGCACTCGACGCAAACGTGGCCAGGTGACCGCCGATACCGTCAGATTTGTGGTTGGCTCGGACCACCATGGCCATGGCATTCCAACGGATGACCGCACGGATACGGCGCTCCATGTCTTCGTCGCCCGGGAACCACGGTTCCTGGTCGGTCGGAATGGTGTTGATGTACGGCGTTGACACCATCGATGGCAGACCGACCTGCAGCTCCTTGGCGCGAGCCAGGAGCCGGGTCATCAGATGTTGAGCCCGGGTCTTGCCGTATTCGGCCACCACCGAATCAAGCGAATCCAACCACTCCTGAGTCTCGGTGGGATCGGTATCGGGCAACTGGCGAGAAAAACCGTCAAAGATCACCTGACCATGCTTGCACATCGATTGGCGCTTCGTAAGCCCTTCGCGATATACGCCTCAGTTGTTGCAAATCTGCGACGAAGCCCGCTCGCGTCGATCGTCGACAACGACCGCGTTTGGCCTGGCGATGACGGGATCGTCATGTTGGCCGGGCGACCGGTGTCGTCATCTCGAGAACCAAACGCGATACAAAAGTTTCGAAAAAGTTTGTGGTGGCTGTCGAAAATCCAGACTCCCGTTCGGCGAATGACGTAACAGCGCACCAAAGCGGTGCCCCACCCCAGCCTCACCACAAAGGAAGACATCATGCGATTCATGGTCATGCACTATTCGACGCCGGAAAACGAAGCCGGGATCCCACCTACACCGGAGCAGATGGCCGCGATCGGCGCGCTGATGCAGGAGACGGCGATGACCGGGGTCCTGCTCGGGGGTGAAGGGGTCCACCCGAGTTCGATGGGTGCCCGGATCGATTTCACCGATGGAAACGCGCGGGTGCTCGACGGCCCTTTCGCCGAGGCCAAGGAGGTCATCGCCGGTTTCGCGATCCTTGATGTCCGGTCCCGCGACGAGGCCATCGAACTCGCTATGAAGTTCGCCGCCGTTACCGGTACTCCGCGGATCGACGTTCGCCAGATCGTGGAGTTTTCGGACCTTCCATGACGCCGGCATCCGAGCGCCACGCCGGATCGGGGTACACCGGGTCTGGGCAAACCGGATCCGATCCGGGCGATCCAATGGCGAGCAACAGAGCCCGCCAGACACTCGACGCGGTGTGGCGTCTCGAAGCACCGAAGATCACCGCCAGGATTGTCCGCCTGGTGGGTGATCTCGGTACGGCCGAAGAACTCACGCAGGACACATTTCTCACCGCGCTCCAACGTTGGGAGCATCACGGAGTGCCTGACAAACCGGGGGCGTGGCTGGCCACCACGGCCCGGTTTCTCGCCATCGATCTGCTGCGTCGGCGCGACGTGCAGCGAACCAAGTATCAGGCTGTCGCCTCGGCAACCGCAACGACGCAGATGATGGACGAACCGTTCGGAGATCTTGACGATCCACTGATTGATGAAACCGGTTTGGGCGACGACCTGCTCGGTCTGATCTTCATGGCGTGTCATCCGATTCTGTCGCCCGATCAGCGATCGGCACTCACGCTCAAATACCTGTGCGGGTTGAACAACGCGGAGATTGCGCGGGCGTTTCTCACTTCGGAGGCGACCGTGGCCCAGCGCATCGCTCGGGCGAAGCGTTCGCTTTCCGCGGCAAACGTCCGCTTTGAGCTTCCCGAAGCGATGGAACGCAAGACTCGTGGCGCATCCGTTCTGGAAGTGGTCTACCTCGTGTTCAACGAGGGGTACACGGCCACAAGTGGCGACGATTGGCTTCGAGCCGACCTCTGCCACGAAGCCATGAGGCTGGGGCGCATGCTGGTCGCGATCCTTGGCGATCACTCAGAAGCGATCGGGCTTTTGGCGCTCATGGAGTTTCAAGCGTCTCGGCTGCACGCCAGGGTCACGGCCACCGGCGAGCCGATCCTATTGCTGGATCAGGACCGGGCGAAGTGGGATCGTCTGTTCATCAGACGCGGGTTCGACGGCCTTGACCGCATTCAGTTACTTGGAGGGACCGCCGGACCGTACGCGCTGCAGGCGGCAATCGCGGCATGCCATGCCCGGGCACTCAGGCCCGAAGACACCGACTGGCCGAGAATCGTCGCCCTGTACGACGCGCTCTCCCAGATCACGCCTTCTCCGGTCATCGAATTGAACCGGGCCGTCGCGGTCGGCATGGCATTCGGACCGGTCGAAGGGCTTAGTGTCATCGCCCCGTTACAGGTTCATCCGTCTACGAAAGACCACCATCTCGTAGCTGCGGTCGTCGCTGACCTTCTGTGCAAGAACGGTCAACACGAAGAGGCTCGTACCGAGTTTCTGCGGGCGGCGACACTGACCCGCAATACACGTGAGCAATCGGTCATGGTCGAGCGGGCCACGTCGTGCGCGACCCACACCGAAACGGGTCAGCGGTGACGTAGGACGAGCGTCGGCTAGTCCGAGAGTCCCCAACGTTCGGCGACCGCGTCGTAGACGCGCTGATCGTGGGAGAACTCGATGACGTTGCCGTCGGGGTCGACCAGTGCGCAGATGTAGCCGACCGGCTCGGGAAGTTGCATCGGTTCCGACCGAAGACACCCTGCGTCGCGACCGCGGGCGGCCACTTCGTCGACGCCGTCGCGTGTCGGTAGTTCGATACCGATATGCGCGAACGGCGACAGCGTGGGTCGGATCTTGTCGCCGTCCGCCTTCGGGCTCACCAAGACGAGAACGAACGGCTTGTCGGTCGCTTCGGGCGCGGCCAACCAACAGCTTTCGGATATGGCGTCTTCTCGCCGACTCAACAGCCGAAGCGGGGTGAATGCTTCGTACCAGTCAATAGAGCTCTGAATGTTCGCCGCAGGTAGAGCGACGTGGGTCCAGCGAGGAATCAGTGGTCCACTCACATTTCGCACGTTACCGCGGACGCGATTCTTGTGCCCTGCCTTGCATCTCGGGCTACTGCGCTGATGTGTAGCGGTCGATCGCGGGTGGACTCGGCGCGGTCGCTCCGGTGGTGCCGATGGTCTCGCGAAAGGCGCGCTCCCATGTCCCGTCGTCGAAGAGCTCCTGAAGCGTGTCGTTGATGAACCCTCGGAGTTCGTCATCGCCCTTCGGCACGCCGATACCGTACGGCTCGGTATGGAACGGGTTGCCGGTGAGCGAGAATTCGGTGGCTGCCCTGCGACAGCCCGAGAAGAATCACGTCGTCGGTCGACATCGCGATCACTTCACCCTTCTTCAGGGATTCGAAGCACTCGCTGTATTTGTCTTTCGTCACCGACGTGTCGACTTTGGGCGCGGCCACCCGAAGATTGTTGAGCGATGTCGAGCCGGTTACGGAACAGACCTTCTTCCCGTTGACGTCGCCCACGCCTCGGATGCGACCCGAGCTGATCTCGGCGTTGCGGGTCAGAATGTCCTGTCCGGCGATGTAGTACGGACCGGCGAAATCGACCAGCTCCTTACGGGCCGCGTTGATCGTGTACGTCGAGACCACCAGATCGACGGTGTGGTTCTGTAGGAACTTCTCCCGGTTCTTCGAGATCGCCTCGATGAACTGTATGTGTTTGAGCGGATCTTCGGCTTCCGGATATATCCGGTTGACGATCGCCTTCGCGATCTCGATGTCGAACCCGCTGAGTTTCCCGGTCGCTGCGTCTTTCAGGCCGAACAGGGGAACGTCGAACTTCACGCCAACGCGGATCGTGCCCCGCTCGCGCATCTCGTTCAGCAGTGATTCCGACTTGGTGGCCGGCACAACCGGTGCCAACAGCTTCGTGTCATCCGGCGAATCGGACGAGGTACACGATGTGCACACTGCTGCGAACAACGACGCTGCGAGGATACGCGTGGCGAAGCGGACCGTGGTGCCAAACCGGGCTCCTCGCGGCTTTTGCCACGGGATTTGTCGCTCGTGCTCGTTCACCGACATCATGCCCACACTAGTGTCGCAATGCTCGGTGGCCCCGTCGCCCGGACCGGATTCAATTGTCAAGGAACAGACCTCGGCCACGTTTCAATTCCGTATCGGCTTGACCAGATCGGACTGCATGACACGAGTGAAGCGGACGGCTACCTCGGGTAGGCGATCGCCACAAGTTGGCCGGTGTGTCGATCGGTTATGTGAATGGTGCGGTCGGGCTGCGGTGTCGCCTTCAGGTCGTTGACATGGATGTGCCGATGGTGCGGTCGGCAGAGCAATCCGAGGACCTCAACATCGGTGAAGCCCTGATCCTTCAACCATTCGTTGTAATGATGAATATCGCACCGTGTCGCCGGCGTGGTGCACCCCGGGTAGATGCAGTGCCTGTCGCGAGCGATGACGGCCAAGCGTTGCAGCGGTGTCGGGTCTTTCCTGGCTCGCCCGAGCTTGAGCACCTCACCAGTCATACTCGTGAAGGCGTAGTAAAGCTCGGATTTCGCCTGGTCGAACAGCGACGATGTGACCGGAATCGGCCCGTGACCATTGAGCTCCGCTTGCCATTTCTCGACGTTGAACACAATCACCACGCTCGGATTCGCTGCCCGTGAGCGCAATCTCTTTCTGTATGCGCGCGTAGTTCGGGTCTTCGCGGATGAACTTGCCGGGTTGCTCTTCACCGTCGACACGGTGGTGTTCGCCGGCCGAACCATGGCAGCCGACGCTTTCGGATCCATTTCGACTCGCTCGAACCGAGGTATCGATGCGAGGCTGAGGAGCGCATCGCACATGCGCTGTTCGTGGGTGTCGCCTCCGTGCTCGCCGAGTCTCCGGGCCCGTTCGGGATGCTCGTCTCGCCACTTCGCATCCATGATCGCTTCGAGCATGGCCTTGAACGTCATGCCCTCAACCGGTGGGAGGATCCCGGTGATCCCGATCATTCCGTCTGGCCGGGTGCTGATTCGCAGGCTGCGCTGGTCGTGCTGGCGCTTCGCGAGTTGTTCGCCACTTTCGTCGGCGATTCGGAAGTTCGCGACAGTGTCGCGAAATGCCTCGGGCGACTGGCTGCGTGCGTCGTTCAACAGTTCAGCCGCTCCCAGCTTGGTGACAACGGGGGTGAGCGCGAGGGCGTGTTCAAATGAAATCTCTCCGGCCTCCAGCAGATCGAGGCAACCAGGTATCGCGTTACAAACCTTGGCGACCTTGCACCGCTTGCTCGCTTCGGCGTTGGAAACGTTGCACGCAAGGGAAATGTTGGCGATCGCATCGCGCGAGTCGCACATCGTGGACAACACCGCCGCGATCGCCGCGTCGGTCTCTCGTCGGATTCGCTCGAGTTCGGCAAGACCCTCGTATTTGGTGCGGACGAACCACTTCTCGGAATCGAGCACGGGCACGTGTAGGTTCGACCACTCAGTAAAATCGGAACAGCGGGAAGTGTGGTTCATGAGTTCGGTATCGATCATGTTCACGTACATATGTTTGCATAGATCGAGCCAATTGTCAAAACATATGTTCGCTATTGGGACTATTCCCATATGAGTTACCGGAGTTGTTTTCCGTCGAGCCCTCTTGAGGGCAGCGCGGCCATGCGTCTAAATCCTGGAGCCAAATGATGTAACCCGGGAGTTGAGAAGCTGCGCTCGATGGTGAACCACGACAGGTCGGCGACGCCAAGGTTTCGGACAACCCCGAACGCACGTGTGCCCGCTTCCCGCTGCGATGGACGCCGCGGCCGCCACGCCGGGCTGCTCGTTCTGATCGGCTCGTGCCTCCGGTATCCGCTCGTGCCCGATGGCGGCGGCCGCGATCAGGAGGAGAACGGCGGCGACGATCCGAAGATGGAGGAACCATGAACGCGTACGTGCCGAGCTCGTGGTGACCATGGTCCGAACCATCGACGGTTGGGAGGACCCTCTTTACAAAGCGCGCTTACTCAATGCGAAAGGTCATACTCTCTTCGCGAACGAGCGAAGGACCGGTGTTCAGTGCGTCAAGATCTTTGAAAGAAACGCCTTCGCCCGATCAGTTTTCGGGTTGTCGAAGAATTCGCTCGGCGTCGCGATCTCGGCGAGCTGGCCGCCGTCCATGAAGGCGACCCGGTGAGCGGCGGAGCGGGCGAAGCCCATCTCGTGGGTGACGACAACCATCGTCATGCCCTGGCCGGCGAGTTCGAGCATCACGTCGAGAACTTCGTTGACCATCTCTGGGTCGAGAGCCGAGGTCGGTTCGTCAAAGAGCATCACCTTCGGATCCATCGCGAGTGCACGCGCTATGGCGGCGCGTTGCTGCTGGCCGCCGGACAGTTCAGCCGGATGCTGATGGGCCTTTGCGGCAATGCCGACGCGTTCAAGCAGCGCCATGGCCTGCTTCTCCGCCTCGGCCGCGCTGGTCTTACGGACCTTGGTCGGGCCGAGCGTCACATTTTCGAGGATCGTCTTGTGGGCAAACAGATTGAACGACTGGAAGACCATCCCGACGTCGGCTCGCAGTGCGGCCAGTTCCTTGCCCTCCTCCGGAAGGATCTTTCCGTCGATCGTGATCGTGCCCGACTGGAACCGTTCGAGCCGGTTGATGCAGCGGCACAGCGTCGACTTGCCCGAACCCGACGGGCCGATCACGACAACGACTTCGCCGCGATGAACCTGGAGGCTCACGTCCTTGAGCACATGGTTGGTGCCGAAGAATTTGTTGACGTCGTTGATGTCGATCAGAACGTCGGATGCGATTGCGGAGGGAGGCACGGGAATCCTTGTGGTGAACAGGGTGGAGGAGGTCAGGCGCGACGGGTTTGGCGGTCGCGAAGACGATTGGCCAGGAACGTTATGAAGGCGATGAGGGCGATGTACAAACCGCCGGCGACGATGAACGCCTGGAGGTTGTTCGAGTTGAACTCACCGGAGATCTGGGCCCGTTTGGTCAGCTCGTCGTACGTTACGAAGACCCCGAGCGAGGTGTCTTTCAACAGCGATGCGACCTGGGTGATGATGTTTGGCAGCGAACGTCGAATGGCCTGAGGGAGCACGATGAGCCGCATCGACCGGCCCTCCGTGAGACCGATCGAAAGCGCCGCCTCGTTCTGGCCGTTCGGGATGGAGCGGATTCCCGAGCGGATCACCTCAGCGAGGACGGTCGAGTAGTACAGCGTGAGCCCGGTCACCAATGATATGTACGCATAGGTACTCAGTGACTGTCCGCCCCATACCCGTGGGTAGAAGATGAACCCGCTCGATATGAGCAGCACAAGAGCGCAGGCTCGGAATCCCTCGACATACATGGCGGCAAACGTCCGCTTCGCGCGCACGTGAAAGTGGCGGAGGACGAAGGCGGCGACCACTACCGCCACGACGACGGCGAGCGCCTGCGGCCCCCCTGACACCCACGCGGGAATGGCCATGATCAAACCGATAAAGAGGGTGACTCCGGCGAACACGTCGCGGCCGCCCGACTCGCTTCGGCTGGACCGCCACACCGCCATGATCAAGCCGATGGTAAGCGCGAATAGCGTTGCCAGGCCCGCGGCCTTCAGGGTGTTGACCAGTCCGAGTAGAAGGAAACGCCAGTTGGCCCAAAGCCGAAACGGGCGCCACAATTCCGGCGCGAACTGCTTCTTCTCGTTGAACCGGTAGACGGCCCAACCGACGGCACCCACAATGGCGGCCGTCGTAACTCCGGTAGCGACCAGCGCACGGCGACGCGCCCGGGGGCCGAGCTCTTCGACGAGCTGGAGTTCGCCCGGGCGGATGGCCGAAGGGGTGAGGAGCCAATCCGAGAAGCTCATCGCTTTACCGCCAATCGCTTGTCGAGTTGTGTGGCGATCACGCCGAGACTGAGCCCGATCACCAGATAGAAGGCGAAGGAGGCCATGGTGAACGGAAACGGTTTGGCGTACGGAAGTCGTTCACCGGTGCGTGAATCGATTCCTTCACCCAGCACCCGCTGGGCCTTCACGATCTCACCGACACCGATCGCTCCGGCCACGGCGACGTTGCGGAAGTTCGCGTTGAGCAGGACTCCGAGCGGCCCGAACGAGGAACGCAATGCTTGCGGAAGGATGACGTGGCGGACGGTCTGTCCGAACGTGAGCCCAATGGCCCGGGCTGCCTCGGCCTGGCCGTTCGGCACGGTGTTGATGCCCGAGCGCACGGCTTCGGCCACGTAGCCGCCGACGTAGAGCGACATCATCACTACGGCGGTTTTGAAGCCCGATACGAGCGGGCCGAGTTTCGGAATCCCGTAAAACCCGAAGAACATGAGAAAGGCGATGGGCGTGTTCACCATCGCGGCGACGTAGAAGGAGCCGAATGATCGAAGGGGTCGTAGCGGACTGACGCGGAAGATGGCCACGATCATGCCGATGACGAGCCCGATGGCGAAGCTGAGGAGCGCCAGCTGAATCGTCACCCACCCGGCCTGGGCCAACGTCGAAAAGTTCTCGGATATGTACTTCACCGGGCGGGTCCTCGGGTCACGGAAGATGAGCGGACAGGGCTGGCGGGGAAGTCAGCGGCTGGGTGGAGAGGTCAGCGGTTGTCAGGGTAGAGCTAAAACGGAAGCCGGCGTCGAGCGAACGGACGTCTGGACGGGCGACCCGGAAGTACGAGCGGAGCGAAAGGGGTCGGACGCCGACCACCAATCAATTTTGAAACGGGATTAGGCCATCGTCGAGGCGGAGAGAACGAGTGAGCGTAAGCGAGCGGAGTGAGCGCAGCCTCGAGCCGGGTCAGCGGAACCCCGATGGGTGGGTACCGAAGCGGAGCGAAGGTGGGGCGCTACCCCGAGAGCTCAGTAGCGCTCGACTGTGGGCGGGGTGCCGGCCTTGATGCCACCGGCGCCGATGGTCGACTCAACGGCCTTCTTCCACGAACCGTCCTTGAACGATGCTTCGATCACGTCGTTGAGGTAGCTGCGGAATTCCTTGTCGCCCAGCCCGAGGCCGACGCCGTACTTCTCGACCGAGAACTGCTTGCCGACGAGCGTCAACTGCGGGTTCTTCTCGGCGAATCCGGCGAGAAGCGTGTCGTCGGTCGATACTGCGTCGACGCGGCCGTCCTTGAGGGCCTCAACACAGTTGGCGGTGGTCGGAAGGTCGAGCACCGTGGCGCGGGGTGCCGCAGCCTTGATGTTCGCGATCGACGTGGAACCAGTCTGCGCGCATACCTTCTTGCCGTTGAGGTCAGCGGCACTCTTGATCGAGTCGGATTCGATCTTGTAGATCAGGAGGTCCTGTCCGGCGACGTAGTACGGGCCGGCCATGTCGACTTCCTTCTTGCGGGCGTCGGTGATGGAGAACGTCGACAGGATGAGGTCGACCTTCTTGTCCTTGATGAACGGGATGCGGTTCGCCGAGATGGCTTCCACGAACTCGATCTTGCCCTTGTCGGTGCCGAAGATCGCCTTGGCGATGATCTTTGACATTTCGATGTCGAAGCCGTTCAGGTCACCGGTGACCGGGTTCTTCAGGCCGATCAGCGGAACGTCGTACTTGACGCCGATGGTGATCTTGCCCTTCTTCTTGATCGCGTCGAGCGTCGCGCCACCTGACGCGGCCGGGGCCGGAGCAGCCGTCGTGGCCGGTGCAGCCGTGGTCGGCGCCGGCTTCTTGGTCGTGGTGGTCGTCGCCTTCTTGGTGGTGGTCTTCTTGGTGACGGCATTTGCCGAGGCGCCGAAAAGGCCGGCGATTGTGGTGGCGGCAAAAGCAACCGCAAGGATCTTGCGTGACTGCATGGGGGAACTCCTGGTATTTCAGGCCCGCAAGGGCGAGTGGTGGTGGGGTGCCGGACGGCACAGACACCGGACTCCCGAAGTGTTATGCCTCACCCCTTCCGGCACCAGCGGTTTCCCGGCATTTTCGCCAAGGTTGACGGGCCCTTAATCTGCGCTTAACGAACGGGAAGACGTCCCAATGGGGGACCGGGCTTTCGGCGCGGTAGTTTGCAGCCAATGGCTTCGCTCGTGTTCATCGAAGACGACCAGCGCGTACGCAGCGCCCTCACCCGCGCGCTCACCCAATTCGGTCATGCGGTGCTCCAGGCCGAGAATGGCATGGCGGGTTTGCAGTTGATTGTGAAGGAGCGACCGGAGGTCGTCATCCTCGATCTTGGTTTGCCCGACGTCGACGGCGTTGAGCTGATCCGCATGATCCGTCCGGTCAGTGACGTGATCATCATCGCGTGCACCGCGCGCGTGGCCGAAGAGGACATCATCTCTACGCTCGACGCCGGTGCCGACGATTACCTGTGCAAGCCGTTCTCGCCCGAACAGCTCGATGCCCGTATCCGGGCATCGTTGCGGCGTTTCGGGGTGGCGACCGGTGGTCGGTCACCGGAGGCGGTCGTCGGGGAGCTCGTCATCAACGCCCGAACCCGGGTGGCGACCTTGTCGGGCAGACCGCTCGACCTGAGCCGGAAAGAGTTTGATCTTCTGCATTTCCTCGCGCAGCGAGTCGGGCTCGTCGTGACGAAGAAGGAACTGTTGCTTGAGGTCTGGCGCCAACCGTTCTTCACGACCGACAAGACGGTCGATGTCCACATCTCGTGGCTGCGGCGTAAGCTCGGCGAGTCCGCTGACAAGCCGAGATACCTGCATTCGATCCGCGGAGTGGGTATCAAGTTGACCGTGCCCCCTTCGGTAGACGAGACGCCTTGACGCGCAACCCCACGCCGATCCGGCGCTCCCTGGCCATCCGGTCCTTGCTCGTGAGCAGTCTCATCGTTGCGGTCCTCGTGCTGCCCCTGGCCATTCAGATCCGAGCGATCGCGAAAGAACGCGGACTTACCTTTGGTCGGTCAGACGCTCGCGCTCTGGCTCCGATCCTTTCCCTGGCGGGCAACCCGAATCTCTCGAGCACGGTCGTATCGGTCGCCCAGCGGGCCCTGCCGCGCCAGCTGAGCGTGGTCTACGACGACGGTTCGGTGCTCGGCGCCGGCGAGGTGCTGGAACCCGACCCACTCGACGATCCGGCCGCTCTCCGTCGGGCGGTTGCCGGTGAAGCTTTCGTGCAAGACGTCCGTGACGGCGTGATGGTCTACGAGCCGGTGCCCCGTTCCAACGGCACGACCGCGGTCGTGCGTGTCTTCGTGCCCGACGCCCAAATTCGCCGGGGCGTGGTCCGGGCCTGGACGCTGCTCGGACTTCTTAGCCTGTTCCTCATCGGGCTCGCCGTCATCGTGTCGGACCGCCTCGGCCGCACGGTCGTCCGTGCGGTCCGCAATCTTGCTGAGAGCGCGAACCGCTTGGGCACCGGCGACGTGTCATCACGCGTGACCCTCGAAGGAACCGTGGAAGTGCGTGACGTGGGCGTTGCGCTGAACAATCTCGCCGACCGAATCGACGAGCTGCTCAACACCGAGCGGGCCGCCGTCGCCGACCTTCAGCATCGTCTTCGAACACCGGTTACCGCGCTACGCGCTGAAGTTGGCGCCCTCGACGACCGTGGCGCCGTGCGCCGCCTGGAGTTCGGCCTCGAAGAGCTCACCCGAACCATCGATCAGATCATCCGTGATGCCGCCCAACCGACCCGACGCGGTATCGGGATCTCGTGCGATCTCGGTGAGGTCGTGGCGAACCGCTTCGCGTTCTGGGAGGTTCTGGCGGAGGACCAGAAGCGGCGATCCCGCCTGAGCGTTCCCGCTATCCCCGCACCGGTGGCGATCCTGGAGTCCGACGCCGCCGCAGTGGTCGACGCGCGCTCATCGACAACGTGTTCTCCCACACCCCCGACGGCGCTGCATTCAGCGTGTACGTTTCGGTCTCCGATGAGGTGGTCACCCTCACGGTCCGCGACTCCGGGCCCGGAATCGCGCCCTACGCCGATCTCCGGCGGGGCGCGAGCAGCCGGGGTTCGACAGGGCTCGGTCTCGACATCGTGCGCAAGATCATTGAACGGGCGAGCGGTGTGGTGAGCGTTGCGAATGATGCATCCGGCGGGGCGGTCATCACGGCGCAACTGCCGAAGGTGGGAGCTCTTTAGCGGCGCTGCTCGGCATGCGGCGGGGCCGGGTGTGCGCGTTGACCGACGGTGGTGTGCGAGGCTCAACGGAATGAATACCGTTCCACTGCTCGTGTACACCGACGGCGCCTGCGCCGGTAACCCCGGTCCCGGCGGTTGGGCCTGGGCGGTAGAGAACGGGCCGTGCGGCTACGGCTCGGAGGATCCTTCGACGAATCAGCGGATGGAGGTTCACGCCGTGTGGGATGCGCTCGAGACGTTTCTTCCGCGGACCGACGGGCCGATCGTCATCGTGAGCGACTCGACATATGTCGTGAAGTGTTTCAACGACAAATGGTGGGAAGGCTGGGAGCGTCGGGGTTGGAAGAACTCGCAGAAGCAGCCGGTGGCGAATCAGGATCTCTGGAAGCCGCTGGTGAAGTTAGTACGTGCGCATATTAGTCAGGTGACGTTCCGTTGGGTGAAGGGTCACAGCGGCCATCCCATGAACGACAAGGTCGATGGCCTCGCAGTCGTCGCCTGCCGTGAACAGTCACCCCGCACGGTTCTCGGTCTCGAGCCGGCTCCGGTCGAAAAGGCTTCCACCGCTGAATCTCAAACCGCCACGGTTTCAACCCGAGTGGAAGCCGCCGTAAGCAGTGCGCCGCAAGCGATGTCGCTCTTCGACTGAAGACCTGTAGCGGTTTGAGGAGTAGATGTGAATAATTCACACTTACTCCGCAAACTGGGTGCTACTCCGAGCACTCCCGGGGGTTTGGCGGAACCAGTCTGGCCACGGGGAGACGGTTCGTGAGCAGTCGGATGTCGTCGTCGCGGATCTCGTGGAGGATCTCGAGAAACAGGGTTCGGTGAATCGCTATGGCCCCGAGCGTCGCCAGATGGTCGGTGAGCATCTGCACGTCGACGAGCGAACCGCCGGCCTCGCCGAGGCGCGTGAGAAGTTCAAAAACGGCGACCTTCGATGCGTCGGTTTCCCGGTGAAACATCGACTCGCCCGTGAAGACCCCACCGAGCAGCAGCCCGTAGCAACCGCCGACCAGACGGTCTTCGTCCCAAATCTCCACACTGTGGGCCCATCCGAGCCGGTGCAGCTCAACATAGGCAGCGCGCATATCATCGCTGATCCACGTCGACTCGCCGTTGATGCGGTTGGCGCAATTCTCTATGACGCCTTCAAAATCGTGGTCGACCGTCGACTCCCATCCACTGCGGCGCAGGCGCTGCCTCAGCGACTTCGAGCAACGGAAGTGATCAAGGGGGAGGACCCCGCGTGGATTGGGGCTGAACCAGGGGAGTGGTCCTTCGTCGCCCGGCCAGGGGAAGATCCCCGACCGGTACGCAGCGACGAGCGTCGACGGCTCAAGGTCGGCGCCGACGGCAAGCAGCCCGTTCGACTTGCAGTGTTTTGCGGGGTTGCGAAAATCCCATTCGTTAGGGGGAACCGGGGTCGGCTTTGGAGTACGAAGCTCCACGTCTTCTCGGTCCATCGATGTGGTCGCTCCGGCGATCTCCATTGCGTACCAGTCTGCCCCGCCCGGTCGCATTCAACAAGACGTTCTCCGCTCGCAATCCGGTCGCCGCGAATGGCGAGGCGATAGGTGCCCGCCGCTGGAGTGGCTGGTCCGACCGCTATTGGCGCATGAGGACCACGGCCACGGCCACGGCGACCATCAGAAGGACGGTCTCGATGACTGATGCGTTACGCACGGTCCTGGCGGCTCCGAAATGGCGACCACGACCCTTCCGCTCCGGGCTCGCCTTCGTTCGCCGGAATGAGAACGGAAGCCGCCCGGCGTCGGCCTGCGGGTTCAGTAGCTGACCCACTCCGCGACGAATGCTGCGCAACCGGACGACGGGAACGAGGATGAGCGCGAGGCCACCGACGATCTTCGCCACGAGCGTGGCCCGGTGGTTCGGAAGGCCATCAATGGAAGAGGCCACACCAAGCGCCCCGAGAATACCGATAGCAACCGCCGCCACGATGGCCAGGCCCTGCAGGACGGCGCCCCGGGTCCGGGTCGCCGACGGCGCCAGGGTCATGGCAAGTCCCAACGCCAGAGCGATCAGGGCAACGAGGCCGAACAGGTTGATCTTCCGGGTGACGTCACGCTGGAACGACGTTCGCGGAGAATTCGTGGGCTTGGCCGCCCGCCCCGACGCCTGTGTGCCCGTTCGCGACGGGTCCGTCGTCTGGGCTTGGGTCGTCTGGGAATTGGTCGGTTGCGACGTGGTGGTCGTGGTGGTCGTGGTGGCTGAGGAGTCGGCGGTCGGTTCGCTCGTGGCGTTGCCGACCCGGGGAAGATTCGATGGTCGCGGAAGCGATCGGCCGGTCGGCGCGGCGATCGTCGTGCGAACCGTGGCCGGCTGAGTAGTGGCCGGACGAGTGGCGGCCGCCGTCGGCGAGGTTGACGGTCGGACCGTGGTCGCGGGGCGTGCGGTGGAAGGCTGCGTAGTGCTGGTCCGGGTCGCGCTGGCCCGGGTGGTGGTTGGCCGGGTGGTGGTTGGCCGGGTGGTGGTTGGCCGGGTGGTGGTTGGCTTCACCGTTGATGCAACCGGCGCAGTTGGTGTCGATGCCGCGGGCGTCGTCGGGTTCGCCGCTGGTGGCATGCTCGTCGCCGGAGCGGTCGGTGTTGTGATCGATGGTGAGGTGTCCGGATTCGTGGTCGTTGGTGTTGTAGTTGCTGCTGTGGTCGCCGGCGGTGTGGTGGTTGGTGTCGTGGTCACTGGCGGTTGGGTGGTCGCTGCGGGGGGAGCCACGGTCGTGGGTTCAGCCGGCACTCTGGTTGTGGCGGGCGATGGGGGACTGGTCGTGGTGTTGTTGTCGTCGACCGGCTCGGCCCGCTTGACCGCAGACGTGACGGGGACCTCGGTCGTGGGTGGCGCTGTCGCTGGTTCCGATGTCGTGGTCGGTGAGGGTGTGCTGGGTGGAGCGGCACTCGTCGTAGGTCGGGGTGCGGTTGTCCTCGGTGCGATGCCGTTCGCTGCCACCCGGAACCGCAGTTGCCCCGAACTGGTCGTTCCGTCTTCGGCTGTCGCTTCCCATGCGATCAAGTAGGTTCCGGGCGATGCCGGGTTGGCGTTCGCCAGGGGCAGTATCGCCTCGTTCGGATTCGCCGTGCGTCTGGGCAGCGCCGTCGATATCCGGACGCCGTTGAAAAACGTTGCGGTTCCGAATCGGGCCAGCGCCGAGTCGAACCGGAACACCACCTCGGCGGGCGCCGTCCGAAGCACCTGGTTGTTGCCCGGGTTGGTCCCGAGGAGTTGCGCCGCGGCGTTCGCTCGAATTGGCGCGACGGCCAGCATCGCGGCGATCGCTCCCAGGACGGCCAAGAGCCGGAATCTCTGGCGCCGTGATCGGTGCCGACGAAAGGCGGCGCGCGGACCAGCGGGGAGCTCGTGCCCAACGGCTGAGCAGCTGAATTCC
Organism: uncultured Acidimicrobiales bacterium; assembly: GCA_963763135.1. Classification (GTDB taxonomy): domain Bacteria; phylum Actinomycetota; class Acidimicrobiia; order Acidimicrobiales; family JANYDT01; genus JANMZO01. The sequence goes on from CAVXNJ010000002.1 coordinate 309,968, forward strand.
GCAACAGCAGCGAATACCACTTCATAAGTGTAGTCACTCTTGGTGGTCAAAATCGAAAATCCTCCGCAATACGTGAGATTTCGGGGTCTCGACGCCGACTCGATGGTCCGCCCGGGTGGAATGGGCGGTCCCGTGCCCGGTGGGCTTGGATGATCGCAGTACAACGCGCTAATCAGGACGCATGAATGAAGACGAAGTACGAATCAGCGGACTCACCGACAAAGTCGTGATCATCACCGGCTCCTCAAGCGGGATCGGCGAGGCGACCGCCCGTCTGGCCGGGGTGAGTGGGGCCAAGGTGGTTCTGAACTCGTCATCGAGCCCCGATGCGGGCCAGGCGCTGGCGGCATCACTTCCGAACGCGGTGTACGTGCAGGCGAACATCGCCGATGAGGCTGGAGCGGCTGCGATCGCGAAGGCGGCCGTCGATGCCTATGGCACGATCGACATCCTGGTCAACAACGCCGGCACGACAGCTGTCATCCCGCATCACGACCTCGAAGCGGTGACCCTCGACATCTGGCATCGAATCCTCAACGTGAACGTCATCGGAACCTGGTTGGTGACGATGGCCTGCCTTCCGGCGCTGCGAGCATCGGGAGACGGCTCGATTGTCAATGTCACCTCGATGGCCGGCCTCCGTCCTCTCGGCTCGTCGATTCCCTATTCCGTGTCGAAAGCGGCGTTGAACCAGATGACCGAGCTGTTGGCCAAGCAGGTCGGGCCCGAGGTCCGGTGCAATGCCATCGCTCCGGGTCTGATCGCCACGCCGTGGACGTCCGACTGGGACGCGCAACATGCGGGCATTCGGGCCGCGGCCCCGCTGAAGCGATCGGGCACGGCGTTCGACTGCGCCCACGCGATCCTGTCCGCCGCGGTTTCGCCGTACATGTCAGGAGCGATCATCTCGGTCGACGGCGGCTCCCGGTTGGTGCTCTAGACCGTCGTTTTGAAGCGTAGGTGTGAATAGTTCACACCTACCCTTCAAACGAAATGGTCAGGGGCGGGGCGGAAGGCGGCGGGTGAGAACCGGCAGCCGGCGGATCTTGTAGATCACGTGGATCATGCGCGTCCACAGTTCGTTGCAGTTGAACCTCATGACGGGCGGATCTCCAGTGTGGTGGGGCCGAGAACCGATACCCGGTAAACGGCACGCCCGGTGGGATCGGCGATCATCGGGCCCGAAGAACCGGTCTCGCCGTTCACGCTCACGTTGTACGACGCGCCCGGAACCAATTGCCGCAGCGACAGCTCGACACTTTCGAGCGGTGTGTCCATCGGCTCCACCCGCAGGTGGAGGCTCTGACCGTCGGCCGACCTGGCTTCGACCACTAGCAGGTCGTCCCACGGGGCCGAGTCGAGCACGGGGCCGACGGGCGGGCGGTAGCCGCGCACGTTGAGCTGTCCGGTGGTCATCGGATTCGACCAGCGCAGGATCATGTTGCCGCCGATGGCCGGCACGCCGGCCTTCAATGGAGCCGACGGCCAACGTTCGCCGGTGGCGCACTGGCGGGCCGATGCGTCGATCGCCGCGTGGTACAACTCCTCCTGCGCGAGCATCTTCGAACCGCCGATGATGCCGTTCCACTTGCCCAGAGCGCTGCGGGCCGCCCGGTGGCGCTCCAGCTCAAGGGGAAGCTCCATTTCGAGTCGTCCGTCTTTGATGAGCTTGGCGAGGTCGGCCACTTTCGCGGCGCTGCGCCGGTCGAGCGCCGCAGCGCGCTTGGCGTGTCCGGGAAGGATGTCGGCGAAGCGGTTGCTGCCCTGCGCGAAGTAGTGACCACCCGGAACCTCGCCGGTGTCCCACGAAAGACCGACGTGATTCGACCGTATGTGTGCATATGACCCGTCGGGCGTGTAGTACTCGTTGTCGAGCGTCTCGGCGAAGCGGGGCTGGATGCCGTCCCACAGGTTGGTGCCGTGCACCGTGTCGTGGCCCCTCAGGCTCTGCGCTCCCATGATGTTGCAGACCGTGAATGACCAGCCGGGCTCGCATGGAAAGAATCCGAGCTTGCTGCGCTGGAAGTTCTTCTCGACCGCTGCGGTGATGGAGTGGTGATCGTATGCGAACGTACGACCGTCTTTCCACACGAACGTGAGCGATCCCGGCTCGTCGAAGCGGGTCGATCCGGTCGCCGCCTCAAAGATGTTGAGTACGTCACCGAGGAAGGCCGAGAACATGATGTTGTCGCGCACGATCGGGTCAGGGCTGGAGTCGAAGTTTCCGAGGAGGTTGAGCGTGCGCCAGTAGCTCCAGACGCGGAGGTCCGTGTGCTTTTCGACGAGTTTGATTAGTGCGGCTTCGACCTGGGCGGGTGCGTTCGGAACGAAGTTGACGGCGTACATGCTGAGCGCCCAGCACAGAGCATTGAGTTGGTAACGGAGTTGTGTCCCGCTGTGGAACTGCTCGCCCCAGTCGAGGCCGTCGAGCCCGTCGTCGGGCTGACACGCGATGGCATACACCCAGCGGAGAAGTTCCACGTCCATCGAGTCGGCGGAACGCTCGATGGCTAACGGTGTCGGGGCGACCGCCGTGCGGAGGTACTCGTTGATCTCGGGAACCTTGGCCAACTTGGTCCGATACCGCCGCTCGACCCGGTACGCCGCGGTGACGACGCAGCCGACGGCGAGCGCGTACACCAGCGGAATGGTCCACGGCCAGGTCGTGTCGTTGTCGAGAAAGATCTTGGGTCCGTGCACCAGCGCGACGGCACCCGCAACTCCAGACGCCCACACGAGTGGAATGGCAAAGTGTGCACTCGCGCCCCACCACACGATGAGGGCGAGCGCGAGCAGCGCCATAGTAAGAAGGAACAACCCGGGGAGCCCGGCGAAGAGGAAGCCTCCGCCCGGGAACGCGAGCGAGAGCCCCGCGGCCCGAGCCCGGTCTGTGCCGACACCGAACGTGAGCCACGCTCCGGCAATCTGCATGGTCGCCAACACCGTCGCGAGGCGAAGGAGGAGTTTCCGGCTCACCGGTCCGAGCCGTGGCGGGCGCTCCGGTAGCAGGAACGGTTCGGTCGTCGTTGGCCGAACGTCGGTGATCGTCATCAGATTCTCCTGCTGGGTTGGTGTGCTGGAACCCTAAACATCAAAGGGTACGCGAATCGAATCGATGGGAGCGCCACGCCGGACGGCGAATGCCTCTGCATCGTTCGCGAGCGTGGTGGCAACCGTGTTCAGGGCGACGGCGATTGGATCATGCGACACCGGTGACGCGGGCAACGATCCGCTTCGCCTGCTCGTCGTCGACGAACACGAGCCAGATGCGCCCGGCGGCTACGAGCCGTTCGTCGACGGCGATCGCGTTGCCCCTGGCGGCCGCGGCCAGGACCGGGGTCCGAACTGCTGTCCAGTCCGCGTCGTCCTGGATCCATCCGGTCGCTCGGGCGAGGCCGGTCGCGGCCGCCTGCTCCCAGGTCTCTGAGCGCGGTCCGCGCAGGGCGAGCGGAGTCCAGGTCGATCCCGGACGATGTCCCCGACGGAGCGACAGCGGTCCCTGCATAGCTGCCGACCAGCGTTCGCCGACGTGAGCGTCGCCGGCGCGTTGAAGGGCCAGGGCGGCCAGTGTTCCGTCGAGAAGACGGACCCAACCCGGTTCGCTTGCGGGAACTCCGGTCGATGATCGCGTCGCGTCGCGGCGGAAGTTTCCGAGTGCGACCGGATCGAGTTGTCCGGTCAGACACAGAGCGGTGCGGAAGTGGGCATGATCAGTGCGCATAGGATCGCCGGTGAATCGACCACGTGCGGCAATGCCCACGCGCCGACAGCGGTGCAGAAGCCGGTCGATGTTCAGCTCGGTGGGGGGCACGCCCGACTGAGCGAGCGCCGCAATGGATGTGACACGGCACGAATCAACCTCGCCCAGCCCGACCCTCCCCGCAGCACGTGCCCGGGCGGCCTGCCAACGTCCGAGCGGCGATCGTCGCCACGCGAGCCGCAGGCCCGACAGCGCCCCCATGACAAGCACGACGAGTGGAAACTCGTGCGCGGCATACGCGACCTGGCCGCTGACGGCCGGATGAGCGTTGTAGGCCATCGCCGCGGCAGTGGTCATCGAAGCGATGACCACGACACCGACCAGCCAGTCCATTCCCCAGCGCATCCAAAGAACCATCGCCACAACGGCCGACACGGTGAATGCCACCCCGATCCAGGCATGGCGGTGGTCGTAGAGACCCGCCCCGGGAACGATCAGGCTTCGAACGGCGTGGGTTCCCCGGTGACCGAAGAGGGCTGGAAGGGCCACGACGACCATCACCGTGATCAGCAGGGTCCACAGGCGCCTGCGCCGCACGGTGTCGTCGGGGCGACCCGTCAACCTCCGGTCGGCATCGTTCACAACACTCAGTTGAGAAGCGAGAGGGCGTCGAGTGCAATCGCCTGATCGGCGTGACGGCGCAACATCGTCGTCAGCATCAGGTCGCCTCGCTCGGTCTGCGCGGCGAGCTGGGTGGCGATGATGCTCATGATGACACCCCAAAGGCTGCTGACCCGGAAGTCACGCCAGCACTGGTCGAACGTGTAGTCGATGCCCTGTTCATTCAATTGGCGGCAGTAACTCTCGACGAGACCGCGCTCAACCTTCACCCGCTCTTCGGGCTCAAAGCTCCCACCGATCATGTAGGCCACGTCGTGCGTGCCGGGGCCGTTCGTGAGGGTCTGCCAGTCGACGACCACCAGCGGGGGTGCATCGGGCGTCACGCCGAAGAGGAAATTGTCGGGGCGGAAGTCCATGTGTACCAACGTGGCAGGGGTGTCCTCGTAGGCGAAACCCCAACTGGTCACTTTCGGGGAGAATTCGCGGACGAGGTCCATGGCCTCCGCTGGGAGGTTCGGTCCGAGACGGGCCAGCGTCGCTTCGAAACACACGTCGTAGATCATCTGCAAACGGGCGGCGTTCTCTTCCCGGCTCCGAATCACCGTATCGCCGAACGTGAGATTCGCCAGAGTCGGATCTCCCCATCGCGGTGCGTGCAGGGCAACCGCCTGCTCGACGGCCAATTCGGCCTCGTGGACGTTGAGGCCCCGCATCTGATCGCCCTGAGCCGAGCCGGCGAGATCCTCCATCAACAGGACGAAGTTCTGGCCGGGGGCATCGAAGCTGGCGACGAAACACTTCGGGGCCCGAATGTTCACCGTGTTGGTGAGCTCCTGATAGAAGGTCCATTCCTTTTGATAGGCACCGTCGAAGCCGCTCGCCCGACCGGTGGGATCGTCGGTCGGAAACTTGCCGACGACTGTCGCGGGCCTCCCGTCGGGTTGGTCCCAGGTCAGCGCGTAGCGGGCGTTGCGCCCCATCTGACCGGTTCCGATATACCCCTTGAACTCCACGTCGGTAACCTTGGCGCCGTCAGTCAGGCCTGCGGTGTCCAATGCCTTCTGCATCCACGCAGCGTCGATCCTCATCGGATCAGTCGGTAGCTCGAAGTCCTCTGACACGCAATATCTCCCTGCAACTGGCGCCAACCCACTTCGAACGGCGCTCGTGTTCATGATCTCACCGCGCTGCCTGCAGGGCCATTCGACAGTCTGTCCCTCGCCGGCGTGAGCCACGGATGGCGCGGCGGATCACGCTCGATCTGCGTGTAACCGCTGTCGGGTTTCGACGTCTGGACAACCATGAATTCGCGTTTGTTCGGGTTGTCAGGTCGACGTTGGGTTGGGTCGATCGTGGTGGGCGCTTCGCTTCTGGTTGGTGCGACGGTTACCAGCCAGGCGAATGCCGCCTCTCAGTCGAATGCTGCCTCTCAGGCGAATGCCGCCGGTCAGGCGTTGGCCGGGTGGGCCGGGCCGGCAGTGTTCGCCACGAAGTCGACGACCGACCCGATGGCGGTGTCGTCAACCGTCTTCACCAAGTTGACGGCACCCGGCGGCAACCTGTTCACCGTCCTCAACGTCAGCGGCCAGCTCGTCGCGTGGTTGGCCAACCCCACGACCCTCAGCGTGTTCCTCCCGCCCGACAGCGGGCGCACGATTCCTGCCCCCTCGGGCGTGGAGTTCCGCGGCCATTCAGTGGTCGGCAATTCCGTGTTCGCCGTCGACTCCAGCAGCCGACTGCTCATGGCGCAACTCGACCGCGGCGGGTTCACGCCGGTGGCGAACGTGCCGGGTGCCGCTGGTCTGTACGCGACGCAGAAGGAGATCTGGGTCCGATCGCAGACCAACGGAAAGTCGACGATGAAGCGTTTCGACGGGGCGACCGGCAAGGCGCTCACTCCGCTGAACGGGATCTACTCGCTGCTGACGTCATCCGCCGATCGCGTTGCGGCCATCGCCGATGGACCCGATGCCAAGACGCTCGTCCTGGTGATCTTCGACGCGTCGACCATGAAGGAACTGCGGCGGGACAAGTTCACCAAGGTGATCGCCAGCGGAGCCTGGGTGAGCCGGGATCTGCTGCTGTTGGGTATGCCAGACGGCGTGATGTCTCTGGATCTTTCCACGAAGCAACTCGCCCCGGTAAAGGGCGTGCAGAGCGAGGACATCATCGGCGACCCGAAGTCGGGGACGCTTCTCGCGTTGAGCAACGGGCGACTTGCCTATTGGCTTCCTGTGGCGCGCAAGGTGATCGACGTCGGTATTGCGCCGACGGGTGGTGGTGCGTTGCGCGACGGGGTGTTCTGGGCCTGGGACAAATCCGGATTGGTCCGCATCGACCTGGTCCGACTCGCGGCCGAACTCGCCAAGGGCGGCAATCGCTGATTGGTGGTTTCTCCAACCGGGATGCTGAAGGTACCCAACTTGGCTGGAAGTGCTGGGTAGGTTGGCCGGAAGGCGCTGGGTTGGGTTCCGGCTCGCATCGGGTTGGGCGACAGCGCAGGGATGCTCCGCCCGGCGGTCTTCTCCAACCGGGAGCTGGAGGTACCCAACTCGGCTGGAACCGTCGGTGTGGCACGTGAAGATGGTCGGGTTGGGTACCCACCGAGACCCGGTTGGGAGGAAACGTCGCCAGGTGATGACTGCGCCGACTACCCCGAGATCTCGCTCATGGTGACGGTGCGATCACCGAACCGGGTCGCTTCAGCGTGGTCGTGGGTCACGATGATCGCTGTCGTCTTCGTCGCCTGAAGCACTTCGCGCACCTCGGCGGCCAGAGTCAGGCGGAGATCGGTGTCGAGCGAGGAGAAGGGCTCGTCGAGCAGCAGTACACGCGGTCGTGGCGCGAGAGCGTGGGCGAGCGCGACCCGTTGCTGTTCGCCGCCCGAGAGCGTGGATACGGCCCGGTCGTCGAAGGAGTCGAGGCGGATCAGGGCCAACAACTCGTCGACGCGCTGGCGACGCTGGTCTTTGCGGACGCCCTGCATCTTGAGCCCGTAACCGATGTTGTCGGCGACGCTCATGTGCGGGAAGAGCGCGCCATCTTGGAACACCATGCCGATCTTGCGCCGATGCGTCGGCCAGTCGCTTATCTCGTCGGCGTCGAGCATGATCAATCCGGCGGCCGGCTGATCGAGCCCGGCGATGATCCGCAGCAGGGTGCTCTTACCGCTGCCGCTGGGGCCGAGCAGCGAGACAATTTCGGTATCGAGGACCGTGAGCGACAGGTTGTCGAAGATCGAGGTGGTGCCGTAACTCGCGCTCAGCGACAGGCAGCGAAGTTCGCTCATGAGGTTGAGTCTCTCAGCCCGGGCCGACGTCCGCCGAACAGCCGTCCCACGAACACGACCAATAAGGTAAGCGCGCCTAGCAGTACCGATAGCGCCGCCGCCTGGCCCTGCACCACGGCCCCGGGTCGACCCGAAAGCCGGGCAATGGCGACCGGCACCGTGGCGGTATCGGGTCGCGCCAGAAACGTTGCGGCCCCGAACTCGCCGAGCGCCACGGCCAGTGCGATCGCGTACGCCGAAGCCCATGCCTGGGTCGCGAGTCGCGCGTCGATCGTCGCCCAAGCTCGCCATGGTGACGCACCGAGCGTCATCGCGGCCCGACGAAGGTCGGGCGGAACAGCATCGAGTGACGGACTGATCTGGCGGATGACGAACGGGACCGCGATGACCGCCTGGACCAGTGGAACGGCGAACCAACGGGATCGCCACGCGATGGGTGCGGCGGCAAACGCGATGAGGAATCCGAGCCCGAGTTGCACCGACGACGTGGCCAGCGGGAGCGATCCGATCACCCGGAACGTCGATGAAACGCGCCCGGTTTCCCGCGACGCGATGGCCAACGCACCGCCGATCAACATGGCCAGTGTCGCCGCCAACACCGCGGTTCGGGCGGAGATTACAAACGACTGGAGCGGAGGGTTGAGCAGCCCACTACCGGTCGTGACTTTCGTCAGTGCCCGAAAATTAGCGAACCCGACACCACCGGAAGGCTCCTGCATCGAACGGCGGACCAGGAATCCCAACGGAAGGAGCAGCAGTCCGACGACGACCAGGAGCGCAGTGTTCGCGCCTCGGTGGACCTTGCCCCGTTGCGTGCGCTGGGTTCGATTGCCCGTGGTGGGCGTGGGCGATCGGGTGGCGGCGTACGCGAGGGCAGCCAACATGATCAGCTGAAGAATGGCCAGCACGGCAGCGCGATCGAGCCGCAGTCGCTGCAGGGCCTGACGATAGATCTCGACGTCGATGGTCGTGCGTCGAGCTCCGCCGAGGATGATCACGACGCCGAACGAGGTGAAGCACAGCGTGAAAATCAACAGCGCTGCGCTTCGTATCGCCGTCATGACGAGCGGCAGCTCGATGGTCCGAAAGGCGCGACGACGGGTCGCTCCGAGCGTCCGGGCCGCGTCGACCAGCGACCGGTCGACGGATTCGAAGCGGGGGAGCACGATCAGCGTGGCCGCCCCAATGTTGTAGAACATATGTGCACAGATGATTGCCACAACGCCGGTTTCGAAGCGGCCGGGCAGCGTCTCGCGAAGAGCCGCGGCCACCACGACCGTGGGGAGAGTAAAGGGTGCGGCAATCGCGGCGAGCATGATCCGGCGGCCCAGAACCCGTCGGCGGGCCAGCACCGCGGCCAACGGCACCGCGACAACCAGCACCCCGAGGGTCGACAGGGCGGCCTGCCACAGGGAAAACCAGGCAACCTTCCACAATCGGTTGTCGGTGGTGACCTCGGTGACGGCCGACCAGCGAAACCCTTCGATAAGTATGCGTATCACCGGGTACGCGTAAAGCAAGGCGAGGCCGGCCGTTGCCACGAGGCCGAGCGGTAGAGCGGCGCGTCGAAGCGGGTTTACCGAACGAGCACGCCGCTCAGACATCAACGAAGCAACCTCATCGGATGTATACCCACGGCTACCTCACAACTTTGGTCCACGCGTCGATCCAGTCTTCGCGGTTCTTCGAAATGTCCTCGGGTGCGAGCGTCAGTGGTGACGTCGGCTTGGCCGCAAAGTCGACGAACAGTTTGGGAAGAACCGCCTTCGTGTTCGCGGGGAACACGAACATGTTGAGCGGGAGCTGTTCCTGCACATCCGTTCGGGTCAGAAAGTCGATGAGTTTCGCGGCACCTTCCGGGTTCGGGCCACCCTTGAGTACACCGGCGAACTCGCTGACGCGAAAGCACGTTGCATCGACAACGCCTGTCGGGGCTTCGGTCGCGTTCGGGTCGGTTCCGTACAGAACAGCGGCCGGCGGGCTCGATGCATACGACACGACGAGGGCGCGGTCGCCCGACTTGCCCCCGGCGGAGAAGCTGCCTTCATACGCCTCGCTCCAGCCGCTTACGACCTTGACCCCGTTGGTCCGCAATTCCTCCCAGTACTTCTCCCATCCATCGACGCCGAAGTGGGCGATCGTTCCGAGCATGAACGCCAGTCCGGGCGAAGACGTCGAGGGATCTTCGACCACGAGCTGGTCTTTGAACTCGGGCTTCGTCAGGTCCTCAAAGGAGGTCGGCACGGCCACGCCCAACTTGGTGAGCGCTGCCTTGTCATAGTTGATGCACACGTCGCCGTAGTCGACGGGGGTCAGCGAGGCGTCCTTGGCCAGGGCGACAAGCGCCGGATCGAGCTCAGCTTCGGTGGCGGACGTGTGAGCGGCGAAGATCCCAGAGTTCTTGGCGCGGTCAAGGATCGTGTTGTCGACGGCCCACAGGACATCACCGAGTGGTTTGTCTTTCGTGAGGATCGCCTTGTTGAACAGCTCGCCGGTATCACCGTTCGTAAGTACCTTTACGGTCATGCCGGTTTCGGCCTGGAACGCCGCGAGCGTCTCCTTCGGCAGGGTGAACGAGTCGTATGCGACCAGCGTGACGTCCTTGCCGCTCGGAGCCGCGGAACCCGTCGTGTCTGGGGCGGTTGTGTCTGCGACGGCCGTGCCGGCGATGGTCGTGTCTGCGATGGTCGTGTCGGCCGCCTTGTCCTTGGTGCAGGCCGTCAGGGCAACGCCCCCGAAGGCTATAGCGAGAAGAGAACGGGTGAAGCGATTCATGATGAAGCCTTGCTGGAGGGAAAGTCGGATGGGGTCGGGAAAGGAAGGGAGGACGGCTGAATCACGAGCAGGGCACCCGAGGCGATGTTGACGGTGGCCGGGGTACCCGCTTCGCTGTCGACGAACTCGTTCGACACCCCTCGCGTACGGTGACGTAACAGCGTGGCGTCGGTCAGGGCGAAGCGAAGGCCACAGGTTGTAACGCCCTCGACCGTGTCAGAGATCGGGACCAGAGAAACATATGTACTCATAGCATCATCGGCTGGCGCACCTGATCGAACGAGCGAGGCGGGATGGTCGGGCCGGACGACGACGATACGACTGTGTCCGAGCCAGGCCGACAGGCGGGAACCGGCGTAGCGCGGGTCGCCGAGGAGCGAAATCATTCCGACGAAATGGTCGAGGCGCTCACCTTCACCTCCACCTACGACGATCACGTGGTTGGGCGACCGTTCGACCGCCAGGTCGAGGGCGAGTTCCAGATCGGTCGCGTCTTTGTCGGTTCGATGCTGGACGACCTCGGTGTCGGATTGTCTGGCCGCCGCCAGGTCGGCGGGGGCCAGCGAGTCAAAGTCGCCGACGAGTAGATCGACCGCAATCCCGAGGTTGCTCGCATGACGTTGACCACCGTCCGCCGCGATCACGTAACGCTGGGGCGGAAGGACCGAAACGACGCGTGAATCAGGCGCCGACCCGCCACTGAATACCACGACGGTCGACGGACCGGAGCCGGTGGGTGGTCCAGAGTTGTGCTGTTCGCGAATCGGCATGGCCAAGTCCCTTTCGCTGGCATTACCCAGATCAGGTTCGCGGGTCGACAGCGCATCGGCTGTCCTCTCAGCCCGGCTGCCCGAGCTCCCCGTTGGTGGAAGCAGCACCTTAACGCAGGCGGAGGCCTACAGGGAAATCGCTTGGTCGCGTACTGATACACGCAGTCGCTCTCAGAGCGACCTGCTGTACAAGTACGGGTTGCGCCGAACGAACGGCCCTCGGTTTCATGGAAAACTGGACCCATGAAGACCCGCACGCTGCTGATCCTCGCTGTCCTGACGGGGTTGGCGATTATTGTGGCGTTCGCACTGCAGGTCCTTGTCGACGGCCGCTTCCTGGGTTGAGCCCGCTCCGTGAGTTGAGCGGTCGGCGACGGTAGATGCTTGTCGACGGCCGCTTCCTGGGTTGAACGTGGTTTGTGGAGTTGAGCGGTCGGCGACGGGAGATGCTTGTCGACGGCCGCTTCCTGGGTTGAGCCCGCTCCGTGAGTTGAGCGGTCGGCGACGGGAGATGCTTGTCGACGGCCGCTTCCTGGGTTGAGCGTGGTTTGTGGAGTTGAGCGGTCGGCGACCCGCCGTTGGCGTGCTCAGACTGACTGATTGGCCAAGTCCGAGAGCACGTCCATGGTTTTCGCGGCGGCTGGGCCGGCCGAGCGGGGGATGACGGCCGCGAAGTCGGTCACGCCGATGTCGGCGAACGCCTGCAGACCGGCGGCGATTTCGTCGGGGTTGCCGATCACGGCCACGTCAGCCGGGGTCTGGGCACCGCCGCGATCGAGGGTGGCCCGGTACGACGGGATCTGGCCGTACATCCGGAACTCATCGTTGATTACCCCGGTCGCGTCACCATGATCGTCGGTCACGAGTACGGGCACCATCGCGACGAACCTCGGCGACGGACGCCCCGCTTCCCTGGCGGCCGTGCTCATGGTGGGGATCGCAATGTCGCGTAGGTAGTCGATGCCACCCATCCACGTGATGGTTCCGTCGGCGAGTCGACCGCACAGCCGCAACATCGCCGGGCCCAGAGCGGCAACGAGCACCGGTGGTTTCTTGGCGCCGACCACGGAGACCTGAGCGTTGACGCGGTACTCCTCACCCTGGTGCTTCACTGTCTCACCGGCCAGGAGTCCGTTGAGAATCGTGAGGTAGTCGCGAGTGTGGGGAATCGGCCGGGAGTAGTCGAGACCGAGAATGTTCTCGATCATGAACTTGTGGCTGAGCCCGATGCCGAGAGCGATGCGGTTGTCGGTGGCGTCTTGAGCGGTGAGCGCCTGGGCGGCCAGAACCGTTGGATGCCTCGGGTAGGTGGGTACGACTGCGGTTCCAAGTTCGATACGAAGGGTGTCGCGACCGCACAACGCGAGAGCCATGAGCGCGTCGACCGTCGCAACCTGGGGTAGCCAGACGGAATCGAACCCGGCATCCTCCGCGGCCACGGCCCGCGTAATGAGTTCCTTCGTTCCGGCCGGATCGCCGGGCATCGAGAGCATTGTTCCGATTCGCATGTGCACATACTTTCGTTTCAGGTGGAGGCGGCGAGGGCGTTGCGGTAGGGCGACAGATCCAGGCCGGGATAGCGGGCCTGCACCCGTTGTAGCGTGACGGGAGTCCAGAACGGATCGCCGGGACGCGGCACGCCAAAGCAGGCCAACTGCGCGGGCGTTGCGTGGTACATGATGTTCGCCCACGGCTTCGTGTGGTGGAACGGCCACGCGTGGTAGCCGATGCTGCTGTTGGCTGCATTCTTGAAGCACGCCATCACCGCATAGCGGTGGGCGAGAGGTTCGGTCATGTTCGTGCCGCGGTGGAACACGTCGATGCCATACGGAAATACGCTTCCGGCGGGTGCGGCGGTCGATCGCGCAAACGGTTTCAGGTCCTCCTGCAGCTTGCGGTTCTGCTCGCGGTCGTGCCCGAGCGACGCTTCCGGTCCGGCAACCTTCGCGCTGTCAGTTCGGTTGACGTAGTGCGCGGGACCGTGGGCTTCCGTGACATCGCTGAAGTAGCAGAGGATGGTGACCGCGTTCAGATGGTCGTCTTCGGCCGGAGCGGTCAGGGTGTGGTTGGCGAAGTCACAGTGGAACGGCTGGTCGTAGTCGGCGTCGCCAGTGAACTTCGCCCACACCTGACACTGGTAGAGATGGACGTCCTCGCAGCCGAGAGCGGTCTGCGCGAACTTGATCAACGCGGGATGTACGCCGATGAGATTCAGCGCAGGCGAACAGTCGAGGGGCACGGCGACGAAGTCTTTGAACTGGGCCTCGTTGAACCGTCCGACCTCGCCGGCGCGCTTCGCGTCGCGGGCTTCCTCAGCGCCCTGGGTGCGGCCGAAGACCTTTTCGAAATCGGCCCGGACGGCGGCAACTTCCTCGTCGGTGAAAAAGTTCTCGATGAGCACCCCACCCTCGCGCCGCCATGTCTCAACGTGTTCCGCCGTGAATCGATTGTGCATTCCTGCGCCCATCTGGCCGTTCCCGTATGTTCATTGGCTGACGGCGAGTCGGCCGATGCCAGACTACGTGGCGGCCCCGGAGAAAGCATTTCGCAAACGTGACGACCCGTTCCGGCCCCTGACCACGTGGCCGAACTCGTCGCCGGCACCTCACACTGGGAACACCGTGACCGCATGTTTCTTCACTACCGGCCGAATTGCGTGGGTGTGGAAACAACCGGCGCCCGTTGGGGCGCCAACATTCACCGGAAATTCGCGGTGGTACTCGTCACGTTTGTCGTGAGTTTTTCAGTCTCCTTTGGTCTATTTGGATCGGGCACAACCGCGTCGGTTGTGACTGAATCCACGTCACTGGCGGTTGCCGTTTGGGCAGGACTTGGACTTCGACGGGTCCCCAATCACGCCCGGCGGGCTTGGACCTGGCTCGTCGCCGGGCTCGCGGCATGGGTGGTCGGCGACATAGGTTGGGATTCTGTCAGTTTCTGGACGGATCAGGCGCCGACCATCTCGTTCGCTGACCTTCCGTACCTCGCCGGTTATCCGATGGTTGCAATTGGCACCGTCAAACTCATGCGACTCCGTTCCGCGATCTCAGACCGTGAAGGGGCCCTCGATGCCCTCGCTCTCGCCGCGTCCGCCCTGATGGCCGCCTGGCAGCTGTTGATCGTCCCTGCTCGAGACGTCACGGCCTCGGCTCTGGCGCAGTTTGTCGGTGGTGCCTATCCCGTAGGTGATGTGTTGCTGCTCGCAGCGGTAGCCTGGCTGGCCTTCACTCCGGGTCGCCGGAGCCGCGCCCTCTGGTACCTGATTGGATTCATGGGGACGACTCTCACCGCCGATCTGGTGTTTGCGGTGGGCACCAACCTCGAGGCAGGGGGCGTCGTCCGTGTTGTGAACGCTTTCTACCCGTCCACCTACCTTCTGCTGGGCTTGGCTCTGCGTCATCCGCAGGTCGGGGACGCCACGGAGGCCATGCACGTCCTCACCCGTCGCACGAATCCGGTGCGACTCGCCATACTCGGCGCAACGCTCTACACCGCGCCCGTCTTGGCCCTGCTCCGTGTACGGGGAGACTCGACTGACCTCATGGTGGGTTTGGCGGGGACGACAATCCTGTCGGTCACCGTCGTGACCCGATTCGTGTTACTCGTCCGCGCCCGGGAACGGCTGGAAGAGGCTGCTGCGCAACGCGCCATCCGTGATGAGCTGACCGGCCTCGCCAACCGCGAGCAGTTCCTCGACCGAATCACCTTCGCCCGTCAACGCCAACTTCGAAGCGGCGCCGCCTTCGCTGTCCTGTTTCTCGACCTCGACCGATTCAAGAGCGTGAACGATACGTGGGGCCACGCCGTCGGTAACAAGGTGCTTGCCTCGGTGGGACGGGTTCTGACTACTTGCGTACGTCCGGACGACCTCGTGGCCCGCGTCGGTGGCGACGAGTTTGCGGTCCTGTGTGAGGACCTTGATTCGCCGGAAACTGCGCACCGAATCGCCGAACGGATCGTCGCCGGGCTAAGTGACGACCTTCCACACGAGGCGAAACTCGTGTCGGCCAGCGTGGGGGTGACAATCGCTTTACGCGACGATCCGTCCACAGCCGACTCCGAATCACTGTTGCATTGTGCCGACGTGGCTATGTATCGCGTCAAGAGTGAGGGCGGCCGCGCCTGGCGCAGCTTCGATGACGAACTCCAGCGCTGGTCGTCGCAGCGACGATCGATCGAGATTGACCTGGCGTTCGCCGTTGAGCGAAGCGAAATGCGTCTCGGTCTATCAGCCGATCGTCGCCCTCGACGGCTCGGCGTGCGTCGGCCTTGAGGCGCTGCTCCGCTGGGAACGCCGGGATGGCGAGATCGCTTCTCCGGTCGATTTCATCCCGGTCGCAGAAGCTACGGGACTCATCATCCCAATTGGCGCGTGGGTGCTCGAAGAAGCAAGCCGATTCTCCGCACGGTGCGATTCCGTGTACGTGTCAGTCAATTTGGCGGCCCTGCAACTTAAACGAACTGATATTGCCAAGACGCTGGCCGAAGCAGTGTCGGCCGTGGGAACGACTGCTGATCGACTTGTCATGGAACTCACTGAGTCAGCACTTGTCTCCGACGTTGAGACGGTCCTCGACAACCTCGTCGAAATGGGTGCTCGGATTGCGGTGGACGACTTCGGAACGGGCTATTCGAACCTGGCGTACGTTGTCCGCTTCCCCATCAGCATCGTCAAGATCGACAAGTCACTTATCGATCACGTTGACACGGACGACGGGCAGCGCGCTGTCGTGAAAGCGATCAGCGGACTGGCCCAGTCGTTGAACCTTTCGGTCGTCGCCGAAGGAATCGAACGGGAGTCTCAGCGCCTTACGCTTATTGACCTCGAGGTTCAGTACGGACAGGGCTGGTTGTTCGCACGTGCGATGCCACCCGTCGACGCACTTGCGTTTGTTGCGTCTTTCGGCGATCGGCGTGTGCCGTCGGCAGCAGCTCTGTCCGACCGCGACTTGTAACCTGACGTTCGGTTGTGTCGCCGGCCGCGGGTACAGTCCCCGAAATGCATGACCTGAACGAATCGACTCGTGCGGAAACCGACGGGTTTGCCCGGAGCATGTGGTGGCACCTGGAGATGATCCATGCAGTCACGTACTTTGCGCCCGAGTCTCGACAGGCTGCTGAAGCGCTTGGATTGCGAGGCTTCTGGCGGAGCTACTTCGGCTTTCGGGCTGCTCCGCTCGGGCGGTGTTCCGCCGGCGTAGTCGAAGCGGCCTTCTTCGGGTTCGCCCCAGCGATGGTGCGCCAGGCCATTCCCGACGTGTGGGACCGAGCGGATCCGACGGCGTTGCTGGCGGCCCGGGCTTCGTCGGCGTCGTCGGCCCTGCGCCGAGTTGCTCCGTCGATCGATCGCGTTTCCCTCGCCCCCGTCGTTGCCCGGCTTCACGAGTGCGCCATGGCACCCGGCTCGGCGGGCGGCCGACCGTTGTTTGCGGCGAACCGGGACGTAGCGGTTGTCGACGGCCACGACGGCCACGACGGCCTCGGCGATCCGGTGACCCGACTCTGGCAAAGCTGCACAACGCTGCGCGAGCACCGCGGCGACGGGCACATCGCGGCCTGGGTCGCCAACGGGCTGAGCGCACCGGAAGTCGCCGTGCTGTTCGTGAGCGACACGGCAATTCCCGACGACGTGCTCCAGTCCAACCGAGGCTGGACCGACGCGGAATGGTCCGCGGCCCGGGACTCGCTCGTTTCCCGGGGGCTCCTCGTTGGCGGTGGGGTGACGCCAGCCGGCCAAGCGGCGCGTGCCGCCGTCGAACAGACGACGAACCGTCTCGCGGCGGAACGGTTTTCGGGCTTGAGTGCCGACGAACGCCGCGTGATGCTCGACGTCCTCGGCGAGCCGACAGCAGAAATCGCCGCGAGCGGGCTCATCCCGTTCCCCAACCCGATGGGTCTTCCCCCGAGCGACTGAGCAACGCTCGCTGCTCCTCCGGAGCCGAAAAGTGCGTCGGGAGCCGACAATTCGGCTCCGGAGCGTCGAGTCCGGCACAGCCAGTGTTTCCGCTGAGAAAATTCTTTGCTTTCGCGCTTTGCATAGTGCTGAAAACATGGCAATTTTGCTTATTCGCTTATATCGCCGTTCTCGTTATGCGTGGACCCTGATTGCAGGCCTCGCCATCACAGCGTCATTCGTCGCGGGCTGCTCGGTCACCGACGACGGGTATACGTTCGTGAACAATGCCAAGGAAAACCTGTTCTTCCGCCTCCCCGACGAGTGGGGCAGATATCCGGTAAGAGCCGAGACGATCCTTGATCGCCCGGTTCCAATCACGGGGGTGAGCACCCGCTGGGCCGTGCAATTCGACGGCGCCAAGGCTCCTTCGCAGAACCACGTCGACGAGATGTTCACCAGTTCGCCCGTGGGTTTCAGCGAATCATTCGAACTAAGCGCCGCCGGACAAGACACCGTCAACGAAAAGACGCTGCGATCGTTGGTTGTCAGCGATCTCGTTTCGGAGATGAGTGATCCCTTCGATCTCGCCGATGAAGTGCCTGACCGGGTCGAAATCGTCAAGTACACGAGGATTCGCAACAAAGCCGGGGTGACCGGCCACAAGATCATTGTGAACGTGAAGATCGATCCCGACGAGAGCGGGGAACTCAAATGGCTGACCATCGGTCAGAAGGTCTATTTGGACCGCAATGCCGAGAAGCTCCGTCGCCTCGTCATCCGGTGCTCATCAGAGTGCTACAGGGCCAACCAGTCAACGCTCGATACCGTGCTCGATTCGTTCTCATTCCGGCCGTGATTGCCGGCTTCGACGCGTGAACGCTTCAGACGACTTCGACGTACTACGAATGTGACGACCAAAGGAACCTGAAACATGGCACCGATGACACCGACGGCTCCCATCGCACCCCTTCATATGCCGCCACCGCCGAAGGACAAAGTTCCCAAGGTGCGGCGGCCCCTGATGTTCTTTGACCGCGTCAAGGTCCTGTTGCTCATCGCCGCAATTATTGGATTCGCGTCGGCCAAGCAGGCGTCCGACATTCCAATCCTGTCGTTCTATGAGGCGTTCCGAGAACAACTTCGCGCCAAGCAATGGCTCCTGTGGCTGGCCGGTATCGAAGTCCTCCGCCAGATTCACTACCTGATCTCAAACAAGTCCAAGGGGTGGCACCACTTCTGGAGTTGGAGGGTCTTCGGCGGCTGGGACCGGTTCTGGGGCCGTCGCAACCAATGGCTCAGGTTCAGACTCGGGCGGGTCTTTCGCTCCTTGGTGTGGGGAACGATCATCGTGTTCTGGCTGGCATTCCTGTGGGATCTCCGGCCACTAGACGCGCTGGTCTCGGCACCTTCGAAGCTGTGGAACAACGCATTTTCCGCCGGTGGCGAGTTGCCGTTCATCATCAGTGTCGCGTTCACGTTGATGTTCGGCATCGGCCAGTTCGTCGCGATCTTCTGGTTCATGTCCCGCGGCGGCGTCGATACCTATATGCCCGATGAGATCGAGACCCGCTTCGATGACGTCTGGGGGCAGGACAAGGTCCTCGACAAGGTCCGCGAGAACATCATGTTCCTCGACAACCCGGAAAAGATCGAAGAGAAGGGTGGCCACGTTCCGAGCGGCATCCTTTTGTGGGGACCACCGGGAACCGGCAAGACACTGATCGCCAAGGCCGTGGCCGGCGAGACCGGCCGACCATATGTGTTCGTCGATCCGGGCGCATTCCAGAACATGTTCTTCGGCGTGGGCATCTTGAAGGTCAAGGGTCTGTTCAAGAAGCTTCGGAAGTTGGCGCTGCGCCATGGCGGGGTGATCGTCTTCTTCGACGAAGCCGACTCGCTCGGCAGCCGCGGCGGGACGGTGTCGGGGGCGAACGCGACAGCGGCAGCCATTCCCACAGCTCCCGCCCGCTGCAACGGCGCCCATTACGTGAGCGAAGGCACCGCGGACTTCCTGCGCTCGGTGGAGATGCGGCAGGCGAACCATGCTGCTCCGTCCGAGGCAAACGGTTCAACGTCGCGTATCAAGCAGATCGTCACGACGGGAATGGGTGGTGGTGGCATGGGCACGCTGCAGGCCCTGCTCACCGAGCTGTCGGGTCTGGAGAAGCCCAAAGGCTGGCTCGGCCGCAGGATTCGAGCCTTCCTCTGCATGCCGGGAAAGCGTCCGCCGAAGTACCGGATCCTCATGATGATGGCGACCAACCTCCCGGATGCCCTTGACCCGGCACTGCTTCGTCCGGGTCGCCTCGATCGGATCTACAAGGTCGACTATCCGTCGGTGGCGGGTCGTAAGCGCACATATGAGGGCTACCTCGACAAGGTTCAACATGCGATCACGCCGGAGCAGGTGGAGCGGATTTCGTTGATGTCGCCCCGGGGAACCGGTGCGCAGATCAAAGACATTGTCAATGAGTCGCTGATCGTCGCCATGAAGAACGGTCGTGACACCGTCACCTGGCCCGACCTTCTGAAGGCCAAACAGTTGAAGACGTACGGCATGGCCGACGACGTCCACTCCGTAGCGCTCGAGCGGCACGGCGTTGCGCTCCACGAAGCAAGCCACGCCGTTGCGATGAAGCTGCTGAAGAAGCAGGAGATGATCGATGTGGCCACGATCGAACCCCGTGGCGCTGTCGGAGGTTTCGTCGCCCCGGTTCCGCTCCAGGAACAGGGCTTCCCGTGGAAGAACCTCCAGGAGGATGAGATCATCACGTTCCTCGCATCACTGGCCGGGGAGCGGCACTTCTTCGACGGTGACAACTCCGTCGGCGTCGGTGGCGACCTCGGTTCCAGCACCACACTGGCTATGGCGATGGAGGGTTACGCGGCTATGGGTGGCACGCTCGCGTCACATTCGGTCCTGTTCGCCGTCGATGGCGACAAGACCCGGACCACGTTCAACGAGGCCGTGGAGAAGCGATTGCAGGAACTCTACGAGCGGGCCCAGAAGCTGATCGGCGACAACGAGCATCTCGTCATGGCCGTGTCGCATGCGCTCGAGCAGCACCACACGATTTCCGGCGAAGACGTCGATGCGATCTTCAACGGAACCCAGGGTCCCCTCGCGGATGGTGCGTGGTACCGGACCCACGAGTTTCGGATCGCCTACCGCCGGTACCACGAGGCCGCGCTTGAGGCTCACCGCCGCCAGAGCAAGCTCGACATGCCGCTTCCCATGCCCGGGCAGGTTGTGATTCTGAGCGCCGGCGAGGTCGCGAACCTCGGCGTCGTGGATCATTACAGCCCGGCGATCGACAACGGTCAGTCCGTCTGGGCGCCACCGAAACGGGCACTGCCCGAACCCATCTCGGACCACCAGGAACGCGGGAACGGGACCGTCGGGAACGGGACCGTCGGGAACGGGTCCGTCGAGGCCGGATCCGCCGCGACAACGTCTGAAACCAGCAGCAACCCGTCGTCGGAGCACAACGCGAGCGAATAGCCAGACGATCCTCCAGGTCGCCGTTCTGCTTCCCGCACAGGTGAGGTTGAACGTCCGGCGGGTGCCCCGATCCGCGCCACCCGACACGCGGGATTCACTTTCGGTTAACGTCCCGGACACGCCGCGCCGGCGGCGAGTAATCGAATGCGAGGGGGCATTGCGATGGGAACGCTGCGATGGATCGAAGACAACCCGTACGACCCGAAGCTCGGGTTTTGGAGTCGGGCGAATGTCGGGGAGGTGCTTCCCGACCCGCCGAGTCCACTGGGTTGGGATCTCGTGTTCGACAACGGCGGCACGGTCATGGGTTGGCGCGATTGCATGGTGAAACGCCTCGGGATGGGCGACGACGAGGTTCATCCGACCCGCCCCGAGGTGTGCGGCGTCTTCGGTGGATATGCCTTCCTCGGCATCACGATGCTGCGGGTGTGGGCGGAGCGCACACCGGGCTTCACCGCCGACGCGCTCGACGCCGCCTACTTCGCCGGGCACCCGGGAATCCCGCCCTACGTGGCGGAGCCGTGGCACGAGAACCCTGCGACGACGGCCGTCATGACCGAATGGCTCGGTTGGGTGATGGGCGACCGCAACCAGAACGAGCTCGAAGCCGACCGGATCGCGGCGCGGGAACTGCGAGCATCTCGTCCGGACCTGTCAACCCTGTCCGACGCCGAACTTCTCCAACGGGCAGTCTCGCTGCGACCGATGTTCCGCGACCTCTTCAGCCAGCACATCAACCAGTCAGGTGCCGCGTCGATCGGCCCCGGCGTTCTCGGTGCGGTGTGCGCGGCCATCGGCGACCCGACGGCCACCATGCGGTTGCTCGGCGGCGTGGGTGGCGTCGACTCCGCAGCACCATCGGCCGCCATGTGGGAGCTGTCACGAACTGTTCGGGCGAGCGATGCGCTGACCGCGTTGTTCAACACCGGTGTTGACGGACTCACCGATCGGCTCCGTTCCGACACGTCGGCGGATGCGGTCGCGTTCGTGAAGTCGCTCGACGAGTTCGTGGCTGAGTTCGGTTCCCGCGGTCCAAATGAGTGGGACATCCACTCCCACACCTGGGAGACCAAGCCCGACCTTGTGCTAGCCGCCGTCGACCGTATGCGCTTCGCCGAAGACACCTCGGCCCCGCATCTGCATCAGGCCGACCGCGGAAGCCGAACGGCTTCGACTCGGGGCGGAGATCTCCGAAAAGCTCGCCGCTGACCCGGAGACGCAGGGCCAGTTCAACGCCGCGCTCGCATCCGCCGCCACGTTCATGGCCGGACGCGAACGTTCGAAGACCAACATCATCCGGGTGCTGCACGAAGTCCGCATGGCGGTGTGGGAGACTCGGTCGTCGTGCCGTGGCGCGCGGCGAGCTCGCTGAGCCACGCGATATCTGCCTGCTGTTCACGGACGAGGTAGAAGCCCTGATCGCCGGGACACTGCCGGACGTACGCTCGTTGCGCAAGCCCGGCAGGCCCACCTCGACTGGCTCGGTTCCATCGAGCCACCCTTCATCGTGAGTTCGCCCCCGCCCCCGAATACGCAGTGGCCCAAGCGAGGCGACAACCGAGCGCCGGTCGGAGCGGTGGGAGACGTGTTGGCCGGGTTGGCCGGCTGTCCGGGAGTCTCCCGAGGTCGTGCCCGCGTCGTTCTCGACGCCTCCGACCCTGGTGCGCTCGAGCCCGGTGACATCCTCGTGGCTCCGATGACCGACCCGGCGTGGACGCCGCTGTTCGTGCCGGCCGGTGGTGTTGTCGTAAACGTCGGCGCACCGCTCAGCCACGCGATCATCGTCAGTCGCGAGCTCGGGATTCCGTGCGTCGTGTCGGTCAACGAAGCCACCGAGCGCATCCCCGATGGAGCACTAGTCGAAGTCGACGGCAACAACGGCACCGTGACTATTCTCGAACTTCCGTAATGCCAGCGTTCCCGTTGGGCGCCGTGTAGGTCGGACCGGTATCGTCCCGTCATGCACAGTGCGCCCGACGTTGAACGTCATCCGTGGAATGCCGACTTCACCTGGACTGATCATTCGGGGCCGTTTCGCCTAGTGACCGAAGCGCAAGCCAGGCAGTTTGATGAACTCGGGTTCGTCGTGCTCGAAGATATGTTCACGTACGATGAACTTGCTCCCGTGATCGCCGCGATCGATGAGCTCGAAGCCGAGACCGACCGGCTCCTCGCGCAGCGCGAGAACGGAAGGTTTTCGATTGCCGAACATGGAGCGATCACCTTCACGTTGTTTCCGGTGACGAAGAAGGTTGCGGCGCGAACGTTCTGCGCGCATAGGGTCTTTGCCGACATCTGTCACGATCTTGTCGGTCCGGACGTGCGGCTCTACCACGATCAGGCCGTATACAAGAAGCCCGAGAAGCCGCGTCGGTTCCCGTGGCACCAGGACAACGGCTACACCTTCATCGAACCCCAGCAGTACCTAACCTGCTGGGTCGCCCTCACCGATGCTACCGAGGAGAACGGTTGCCCACAGGTCGTTCCCGGCCTGCACCGGATGGGCACGCTGCAGCACCGCTACAACGATCCGCTCGGGTGGGAGATCTTCGAAGAGCATCCGGACGCCGTCGCCGCCCCGGTGCGAAAGGGCGGGATCGTCGTCTTCTCATCGCTGTCGCCCCATCTCACCGGACCCAACACGACCGACGCCGTTCGCAAGGCATACATCCTGCAGTACGCGCCTGATGGGGCCCGAGTTCGGCGAGCTGACGGTACGGCCGCCTCGGCCGCCGTGGGGGCCGGCGCTATCGAGTTGGCTAACGACCCGCTTCGGCAGTTCCCGTTGCTCGCGAACGGCGAGCCCGTGGCACCGCCACCGCTTGAGTAGGCGCCGAGCCACGACGACGATCGTGCCCACCGTGTCACATCGTGCTCACCGTGACGACTTCTGGCACCGGTGTGACACGCTGGCACCGATCGTGCACACACTCCGGGGCCCGAGGTTCCGACGCGATTGCATCTTCGACGCGGTGCGTCGCTACCCTGCGAGCATGCGAATCGATTCGGGCATTTCCGGCAGACTTTCCACCGCGGGCGAAGAGGCCGCCGCCCTCGAGGCGAAGGGGTACGACGCGGTCTACACCGCAGAAACCTCGCACGACCCGTTCTTTCCCCTGTTGCTCGCCGCGCAGGCCACGGAGCGGGTGGAGCTGATGACGAGCATCGCGGTCGCGTTTGCCCGGAACCCGATGATCACAGCGGTGACCGCGAACGACCTGCAGCTCGCGTCGAAGGGTCGCTTCATCCTTGGGCTCGGTAGCCAGATCAAGCCGCACATCGAGAAGCGTTTCTCGATGCAGTGGTCCGGCAAGCCGGCGAGCCAGATGCGCGAGTTCATCCTCGCCATGCGGGCGATCTGGGCGTCGTGGAACGAGAAGACGAAGCTCGAATTCCGCGGCGAGTACTACAAGCACACGCTGATGACGCCGTTCTTCGATCCGGGCCCCAACCCCTACGGTCCCCCGAAGGTCTTCCTCGCCGGTGTCGGCAAGGGCATGACCGAAGTCGCGGGTGAAACGTGCGATGGGTTCCTCGCCCACCCCTTCACCACCGAGCGTTACCTGCGTGAGGTCACCATGCCGGCATTGGAGTCGGGCATGGAGAAGGGCGGCCGCACCCGCGCCGGCCTCGAGATCGGTGTCACCGCGATGGTGGTCAGCGGCAACAACGAGGAGCAGACGCAAGCCGCGAAGAACGTGATCCTCAGCCAGATCGGTTTCTACGGATCGACACCCGCGTACCGACCCGTCCTGGAACTCCACGGTTGGGGCGATCTGCAGACCGAGTTGAACAGCATGTCGAAGCAGGGCCGCTGGGCCGACATGAACGCGATCATCGGCGACGACGTGTTGCATGCGTTCGCCATCGTCGCCGAACCAGGAGACGTGGCCGCCCAGATCCGTGGCCGCTACGGCGACCTGGCCAACCGTATGAGCCTCTACTTCGGCCTAGCCCCCGACGTGGCTGAGCAGATTTCGACGGACCTGAAGAAGGGCTGAGCCTTCGCCGTCAGGCGACGGTGACCGTCGCGGCCGCGTCGGTGACAACGACGAGTTCGAAACTCGCGTCGAAGAACCCCCGCTTCACGGTCATGCCGTCGACCAGGGGCCGCACCTGCCGTTGCGATGCGAGAAAAAACGGAAGAGGTCCGTTGCGCACTTCCACCGTGCCAGTGACGGGAGCACCGCCAATTGCCTCGACGCGCAGAACGAAGGTCGACAATCGCCCGCGGGCCGCGATGTTTCGGATGAACGTGTGGCGTACTCCGGGCTGGCATTGATGACTGCGCACCGCGAAAGCTTACGGCGGCGTGCCCAGTCAGGTGCCGGGGTGTGTGCGTGGGCTTAGGCCGGGGCTAAGGAAACGCACACACTCCAACGCAACGGCGCCGCGCGGGCTACCAACGCACCGCTGCTTGAGCTTCCGCTGGGTGTCGAGCCAATCGCTGACGGAATTGAGATCGACGAGGCCAGTTCGTTCGTAGCGACCGAACTGGAAGTGATCGAACTTGGCGATTTTGTACGTGTACGTATTAACGAGTTCGGTGGAGGACTCGGCTTGGGCGGATAGACCGCAAGGTCGACAAACGCCCTGGCTGTGTTCTGCGTTAGTGGGGGATGGTCGAGAGATCCTTTACAAGAACGCTGCGTCGTTCGGAACGCGCCTTCAGGTATGCGGTTTGACACTCATCGAAAGCTTTGTGAATCGGTGCAAGCTCGCCCGCCAGATGTTTCAAAGCTGCTCGATCTTCAGCGAGAAATGCCTTAGTAATCGCTCGCTGAATCGTTGAGCCAGCGTCTAGCTGTTCTCGATCTTTTACTTGCGAAATGCAATCCATCATCGAACGTGAGAGATCTTGAAGCTGCGTACTGGAATCCAACGCAACACTTAGTGCATTGCTGACAGCCATCAGTTCGGTGAAGCCGGGTCTGCGCCACGCGCTGCATGCAGGGGCTTCTGGGAACTCAACGTGGTCCAACTGGGCGAGTGCCAATAGCGCTTCGTTCGTTGGAGCGGTAGGTGGCGCGAACGGACAAAACGGAAACGGATTTACCGTTGTGGTTGGCCCGGCGATGGAATTGATCGGTTCAATGCTGCTGGACTTCGTACAGCCGCCCAAACCAAGAACCGCCACGAACATAAGCGTGTATCCGCCACGAATCAGTTTCCTCATATGAGGTGCCATTGTTGTCGACCCGAGGGCGCGGCGATGGCCCTTGGGCTTTCAGAGCGGGGAGTGTGTGCGTTTCCTTAGGCCGGGGCTAAGCAGATGCACACTCCTAGCGCTGGCGCCGCCCCCTCACCAACGCACGGGTACGTGGCGGGGGCCGCGGACCTGGCCGCCGGTCCACGTGACCGCTTCCGGATCTGACAACTCAAACGTCGGGATGCGGGCGAGCCATTCCTGGATCGCGACCTTCAACTCCATGCGAGCCAGGTTGGATCCGGCGCACCGGTGGATGCCGGACCCGAAGGCGACGTGGCGGTTGTGCTCTCGGTCGATGATGAACGTGTCGGGGTTCTCGAAGTGCGCCGGATCACGGTTCGCCGCGGGAAACGCCATCAGCACCTTGTCGCCGGTGCGCATCGGGCAGCCGCCGACCTCGGCGTCGGCCACCACCTCGCGGGCCATCGTGACGGGGCTGTAGAAGCGCAGCAGCTCTTCCACGGCGGAATCGATCAGCTCGGGTTCCGCCCGCAGCCGGGCCTGATCCTCCGGGTGCGTAGCCAGGTGCCACAACGACGCGCCGATGGAACTCCAGGTCGTGTCGATCCCGGCGATGAGCAGAAGGAAACAGGTGCCGAGCAGGTGGCGTCGGCTGAGCGGTTCGCCTTCGACTTCCGTTTCGACGAGGAGCGTCAGGAGGTCATCGGGGCGCTCGCCCGCCGGCATCGCAATGCGTTCATCCACGCGCACCCCGAAGTAGTCGAGCGTCTCGAGGATCGCGGCGATGTTGCTCTCCAGGTCGTTCATGCCCTCCTGCAGGATGCGCACGGCCCACTGCGTGAAGATGAGCTCGTCAGACAACGGAACGCCGAGCATGTGGGCGATGACCCTCACCGGGATGTGCTGCGCGTAGTCCTTCGCCGCGTCGGCATGCCCCCGATCCGCCACCGCGTCGAGAAGTTCGCGGGCGAGAACACGCGTGATGGAGGTCATCTTCTCGACCTGTCGCGGCGCGAACGCAGGTAGCAGGATTCGGCGGGACCACGTGTGCAGCGGGGGATCCGAGGTGATCGGCGGCGCCTCCAGCAGCGTGCGTCCCTCCATCTTCGGCGGGTCGATCACCCCGACGTTGCGAGACGAGAAGTGCTCCGTATCGTGGGCAATCGCCGCGATGTCGTCGTAGTTCACCGGCATCCAGGATCGCCCGCGCCGCTCGGAAAATGCGATAGGGCACACCTCTCGCAACTCGTCCCAGATAGCTGCCGGGTCGGTCAGGTACCTGGGGTCGGTGATGTCGAGATCCCGGCCCCAGTCGCGCGTGGCCGCATATGTCTCGTAAGTGCCGTCGTTGTTGGTCATACGACCTCCGGTGCGTGGTCCGAGAACGCGGGTCGGTCAACCCGTGAAAGCCGAACAGTAATAGGGTCCCCCGGCTGGTGCTCAACCATGCTGGAACACGTAACGCAATCCATGCGGTATGAGGGCGTAGGACACCGTGAAATGGGTTTCCTCCGGGAAGATGAGGGTCTTCAGTCGGAGGTTCGGATAGTTGCGTGATGCGAGAAGAGCTCCGAGCCGCGTGGTGTGCGCCTCGGTGTCGGCGATCTTGAAGATCTCGGCCGCGTTCGGATCGAACGCCGGGCTGAGTACGTGTTCAGCGCCCCCGGCAGCGAGGAAGACCACGGCATCGAGATCGTCGTGATTCGCCGCGTACTGTGCTTCGTAATCGAACACCAGAGGGTTGTCCCAGCAGATCCACGGACTGCCGATGACATAGCGGTTGAAGAAGCCGGGGTGATTGAAGAGCGTGTAGCACCCGAACAGACCGCCCATCGAGTCGCCCACATAGGTACGGTCGTCGCTGACGTTGTAGTTGGTTTTGATCCACGGCCACAGCTCTTCGGTCATGAACCGGATGAACATCGGCGCTCCGCCGCCTTTGACTTCCACCGAGGTGAGCGGCGATGCGTTGAGCTGGTCCAACTGGAACTTGTCGGCGGTGGGCGAGAAGTCGTACATGCGGCGGCCGGTCACATACGTCATGTCGGCCCCAACGTCGCCGCTGTTCTGGTAGCCGATCCCCACGTTGAGGACCGGAGGGATTTCACCGCCCATGAGCAGCATCAGGGCCGCGTTGGCGGCGAACCCGTAACCGAAGTTGGCATCAGTCGAATAGACGACCGGTAGGGGAGCGGGCCATTCGATCGGTGGACCCTGGACCGTGATCTCGAAGTCGAAGTCCATGATGTCGGAATGCACGATGTGCGTCTCGGTGCCGTGAAGAATCGAAGGTCCGGTCATGGCGACTCCCGTGGTGGTCCTATGTGTCGGTGGATACGCACGGTACCGCAACTGGCGAATGCGTGCTTCGGCGACTCCGGCACACCGGACCCACGGCTGCTGTCAGTATTCCGATGCAAGATCACCGGCGCGATCGGTTGCGAGACAAAGGCGAGATGTGTAGGGTACGCCGTACGCTAACGAGGAGTGATCATGAAATTCACGTGGTTCAACCTGATGCCGTGGCCGCACCTACCCGATGACTTCCGCGAAGAACACCGTTCCGTGTGGGTCGACATCGACTCCCGCCTGTACGACCCGGTGCGTGGCCATCACGTCTACAACGACTACCTCGATCTGCTCGAGTTCGCCGACGAGGTCGGCTTCGACGGCATCGGCGTCAACGAGCACCACCAGAACGGCTACGGGCTCATGCCCTCCCCGAACATCATGGCGGCCTCGCTCGCGCGACGAACCAAGAACGCCGCTCTCGTCGTGCTCGGAAACTCGCTGGCCCTCTACAACCCGCCGATCAGGGTGGCCGAAGAGTTCGCCATGCTCGACGTGATCTCCGGTGGTCGACTGGTGGCCGGGTTCCCGGTCGGATCGTCGATGGACACGAACTACTGCTACGGGCAGATTCCCGCGCTGCTGCGCGAGAAATACCACGAGGCGCACGACCTCATCATCCGGGCGTGGACGGAGCCCGACCCGTTCGCGTTCAACGGCGAGTACACCAAGCTCCGGTACGTGAACATCTGGCCCCGGCCTGTGCAGCAACCCCACCCACCGGTGCACATTCCGGGTGGCGGCTCGATCGAAACGTTCGACTTCTGCATCGACCACACCTACTCCTATTCGTATCTGAGCTTCTCGGGATACCGGCGCGGTAGGAAGCTGATGGACGGCTACTGGAACGCGGTGAACACCCGCGGAGTCGACGACTCGCCGTACCGGGCCGGCTTCGCACAGACCATCTGCGTGGCCGACACCGACGCGGAAGCCGAACGGCTCTACGCAAAGCACGTCGACTACTTCTACAACCGGTGTCTGCACGTTCCGCCGATCTTCGCCGACGCGCCGGGCTACCGGACGATCAAGACGCTGGGCGCCGGCGTGCTCAGCCAGTACTCGTCGGAAAACCGGTTCGACCAGTTGAGCTGGGGCGAACTGATCGAAGGGGGCCACGTCATCGCCGGAAGCCCCGACACCGTACGGGACCGTATGGAAGAGCTCATCAAGAGCCTCCGCGTCGGCAACATCTACTGTCTGATGCACATCGGAGACATGCCGAAGGAGCTCTGCATGTACTCGACTCAACTGTTTGCCGACAAGGTCATGCCGGGACTCCGTGACATGTGGCCCGAGTACTCGGGCGACACCCGCTTCTGGCCCGTGCCGATGACCGAGCGAGCGACACCCCGTGTCGGGTCGGCGGGTTGAGCGGTGACCACCTATCCCGCAACGTCCACCACTTCCACCACTTCCACCACTTCCACCACTTCCACCATGCTCGTCCACACCCGGACCGCCGAACTCGAAGTACTCACCAGCGGAACGACGGGCCCCGACATCGTGTTTCTGCACGGGGTCCTCGGCCTCGAACCCGACAGCATCTTCCTTGGGGCCGTCGGCGAGCGGGCCCGGGTGTTCGCTCCGTTGCTTCCCGGTTTCGGTTCCTCCCCCGATGCGCCCACCATCAGGACGATGCTCGACGTCACCCTCCTAATGCTCGATGTCGTGGACGCTCTGCCGGTGAGCGACCCGATCATCGTTGGTCACTGCATGGGCGGCATGATCGCTGCTGAGATGGCGGCGGTCGCACCCAACGAGATCCGGCGGTTGGCCCTGATCGCACCTCTGGGGCTGTGGCTCGACGAGCATCAGATCCTCGATGTCTTCGCCATGACACCCCGTGAAATCACCGACGCCTGGTACGCCGAAGGCGGTGCCAGGGGCGCCCTGCCCGACCTCGACGATCCCCGTCACCTCGAGTCGGTGCTCATCCGCAACGCTCGGCAACTCGGCATGGCCGGCAAGCTGCTCTTTCCAATCCCCGACCGCGGACTCAGCTCGCGGCTCGGCCGGGCGAAGGCTGACACCGTGCTGATATGGGGGGCCGAAGACCGGTATGTACCACCAGTTTACGCGACCGCCTTTGCTGGATTGCTGCGGACATCGACGACGGTCATAGTGCCCGACACCGGACACATGGTCATCGACGAAAACCCTCGGGTCGTCGTCGAAGCGATCGCTGCACTGTTTGGTGATGCACTAGTCGCGGTGGCGCAACAGTGAGCGGTCTTCGGCTGGAGGGCCGGGTCGCCGTGATCACGGGTGGTGCGGCCGGGATCGGTCGGGCCACGGCGGAGCGCTTCCTCGCCGAGGGTGCGCGGGTGATGATCGGCGACCTCAACGAGGGAAAGGCCATCGCTCTGATCGAGCGCCTCACCGATGAAGGTCACGGTGGCAACGTCGCCTTCTTCCGGGCCGATGTATCGCGGGAGTCCGACGTGGCCGCTCTGGTCGAGTCGGCTGTGGAAACGTTCGGCGCACTCGACATCATGTTCAACAACGCGGGCTTTGGCGGGGCGATTGGACCCATCACCGAGATGAGCGTCGACCACTGGGACGAGACGTTTGCCGTTCTGGTCCGGAGTGTGTTTCTCGGGATCAAGCACTCGGCGCGGGCCATGATCCGACAGGGCGGTGGTGGTGTCATCATCAACACCGCGTCGATCGCCGGCCTCGCCGGCGGGGTGCCTCCGATTGCCTACGCGGCCTCTAAGACGGCGGTGGTAGGCATAACGAAGCACGCCGCCGTCGAACTCTCGGAGCACCGCATCCGGGTCAATGCCGTGTGCCCCGGCATTGTCTTCACCGACCTGATGCACCTCGGCCGACCCGACGAAGCCGACGCGGTCAGGAAAGTGATTCAACCATGGCCCGACCGGGGCCAGCCCGAACACATCGCAAGCGCGGTGGCCTACCTGGCGAGCGACGACTCGATCTTCGTCAACGGGGAAGCCCACGTCGTCGACGGCGGCTACCTGGCCAACGGCCTTCTGGCGGTGCATCCACTGTTCGGGGGCAGCCGCCGCCCGACCCATGTCGGCATAACCCGTGGGACCACCGGGCAACGAAACGACGTCCAACGGCTGCCACGCGACGAAGGCGCGCAATGAATGCCCCGATGAGTCGCCGGATGCTGGAGGGCCGCACCGTCATCGTGACCGGCGCAGCATCGGGCGTGGGCGCGGCGACCGCGAAGCGAGCGGCCGCGGAAGGGGCCACTGTGGTGCTCGTCGATCTCAACCGCGGGCACCTCGACGCGGTCGGCGCAGAGATCGCCGAAGAGGGCGGGGCCTTCTCGAAGGTGATCGCCGATGTCGCCGACGATGGAGCGTGCCGCAACGTGGTCGAGGCGGCCATCGGCCTGACCGGCCGGTTGGATGGGTTGGTCAACAACGCCGGCATCCCGGGCAGCTTCGGCGCTCTTTCTCTGGGTACGGAGGACGAGTTCGACCGGATCGTCGATGTGAATCTCAAAGGGGCGTGGCTGCTGTTCCGCGCGGCGCGCGACGCGCTCGTCCTCAACCGCGGGTCGGTCGTGAACACGCTCTCGTACGCAGCGGGCCGAGCCAGCACCGATCTGGGTTTCTACGGCATGACGAAGGCCGGTTTGCGCAGTCTCACGCAGACGACCGCCGTCGAGTTGGCCCGCTTCGGCGTGCGGGTCAACGCGGTCGCACCCGGGCCGATCGACACGCCAATGATCCGAAAGCTTGAAGCCCGCGTCAGACCGGGCGACAATGAAGCGGGCCGCCAGAAAATCGCCCGCGGCGTCCCCATGCGCCGTTACGGGCAGCCCGAGGAGATCGCAAGTGCGATCGTGTTTCTGCTGGGACCCGATGCATCGTTCATCACCGGCACCGTCCTGGCCGTCGACGGCGGAATGGCGGCGTTGTGAACGTGTGGTCAGGTGGGCACTGTGGCTTGCAAACCGCTGATTACGGCGGCCAGTCCGTACTCGAATTGTTTGTCGCCGAAGTCGACCGACAGCACGGCGGCGAGCGCATCGGTCTCAGGCACATTGACATTGAACGCAACGACGAGTGCGGCAAGATTCCGCCTTCGCTCCCGCACACCCTGGTGCGGCCGTTGCCCGATCAGCCGACGCCGCTCGATCTCGAAGATCGAGAACCCCATCGCGTAGGTCGACAACACCCAGTACACATTCGGAACCGCTTTACGTGGGAGCCCCCCACTGATCAGCATCGCCACCATTTGCCCGTTTACCCGCAGCCCGGTTTCCGATGCAAGGACAGGTCGACGCAGCGCAAGGGTGGCGAGCTCGGGGTGCGCCAACATGCCGGCCCGAACCTGACGGCATATCCGGGCGGCCTGTTCCGGCCAGGCTACGTTTTCGACCAGTTCGGGAACGAACCCGTCGATCACCCGGTCGGTGATCAGATCGAGGAGTTCGTCCTTGTCGCGGACATGACGGTAGAGCGACATGGCCCCAACCCCCATGTCGGCCGCCAACTCGCGCATCGACAACGAGTCGAGTCCATGTGCGTCGACACGCTCGAGCGCCGCGGTGATCACCATCTCGACGTTGATCGAACCTCTTTTTGCGGTGGGTTGTCGAGCTGTCACCCCTACAGCGTACGTTACAGCGTACGCCTCTCGGATTTACGACCGGGGTCCGATGGGACTCTGGCGGGCGGCTCAGCCCACTCCCCCCATGACCAGTGCCGTGTGGGTTCTGTGAAGAACCGATAGCGGCGAAAAGTGCTCCAACGACGGCCATCGGATATGGTCCAAAAACCCACCCACGCAACAACACGAAAGGAAACACGTCATGAACTCAGGGGGAACCCGCTCGAAGTGGGTGGTAGCCGGATTGGCCGCCGCTCTCGTCACGCCGTTGATAGCGAACGGCCCGGCCTTTGCCGCGGCCAAAGCCAAGACCATCAAGATCGGTTATGTCAACAACGAAGGAGCGGCATTCTCGCTTCCCGAGTTCAGGATCGGTGGCGAAGTGGCGATCGGTGTGATCAATAAAGCCGGCGGCATCAAGGGCCAGAAGATCGAAGAGGTCAAGTGCCTGGCCGATGGCTCACCGGAAGCGTCGATCGCGTGCGCGAACAAGTTCATTGAGTCGAAAGTGGTTATCGCGTACGCGGGCATTGATGTGGCGTCTGACGCTATGTTGCCGTTGCTCTCGAAGGCTGGCATCCCCTATGTATCTTCGAACTCCTGGGGCACTGCGCAGAAGAACGATCCCAACTCGTTCATCTTGCACGCAGCGAGCGCGGCGTTCTCGCTTGCGCCACTGAAGGCCCTCAAAGATCTCGGCTCGAAGAAGGTCGCAGTGATCCTCGAAGACACACCGGCCGGGCAGGACTTCATCAAGAGCGTGGTCAAGCCGATCGGTGAGGGCAAACTCGGTCTGCAGATCCTCCCAGTGACCGTCGACCCGGCCAATCCCGACTGGACCGTGGCGGTCACCACCGCGATGGCCGGCAAGCCCGACGCGATTTGGGGGCAGCTGACCGAACCGGGATGCATCGGTATGACGACCGCGACCAGTTCCCTCGGTTTCAAGGGTCCGGTGTTCGCCGGATCATGCTCGGTCTACATCCAGGTCGTCGGCGACAAGGCAATCGGCAGCTACACGACCGGCGACGTGTACAACGTCGAGCAGGGGAAGTATGCGCCGGCGAAGATCCTGAAGAACGTCACGGCCTACGGCGCAGCCATGAAGGCGGCCGGTCAGGAAAAGTACATCAACGGCTTCGCCGCGGCGCCTTACTCGTCCATGTTCGAACTCAAAGCGATCATGGAAACCATCAAGGGCACCATCACCTCGAAATCCTTCAAGGCGGCGATGAACTCCGGCAAGACCACGCCCGGGTATCTCGGGTCCGACCTGAAGTGCGGTCAGAAGCCGTGGCCGACCGAGACCTCGCACTGCCGGGCCGACATCCTCGTATGGAAGGTCGTCGCCGGTCCCAACGGTCCGACCCGTGAGCCGGCAGTGCCCGGATTCCAGGACTACTCGAGCCTGGTGAAGTAGAAGGCGTTCGGGGGAACGTCAATGAGCCAGTACATCCTCTTCGCGCTTGTCGGTCTCGGTACCGGTGCGATCTATGCCGCCCTCGGGGTCGGCCTGGTCGTTACGTTCAAAGGTACCGGAATCATCAACTTCGCCGGCGGCGCGATGGGGATGTGGAGCGCATACGTCTACGACGAAATGCGCCGCAACGGCGATTTGACGTTCCCCGTGGTCATCATCCCGCACAAGATCCATTTGAGCTCAACGGTGGCCTTTGTTCCTGCGCTGACATTGGCGCTGCTTTCGTCTGCACTGATCGGGCTTCTGGCCCACGTTCTGGTGTTCCGACCTTTGCGTAAGGCCCCGGCCCTGGCCAAGGTCGTGGCCTCGGTCGGCCTGATGATCTCTCTCCAGTCGCTCGTCGTCCTGCACTTCGACTCCACGCCCCGACGCGTCGAGCCGATCCTGCCGAACAACGTCTGGGAAATCGCCGGGATATCGATCCCACGCGACCGTCTGTGGCTCACGCTCATCACCGTGATCGTCGGGACCGCACTCTGGGCGTACTTCCGTTTCACCCGCATCGGTCTGGCTACGCGGGCTGCCGCTGAAAACGAACGGGCCGCGTCGCTGGCCCGGTTCTCTCCGCAGTTCCTCGCCGCCACCACATGGCTCATCTCGTCCGTGGTCGTCGCTTTGCTTTTCATACTCGCAACGCCGTCGACCGGACTGAACGCTGTCGGATTCACGCTCATGGTTGTACCTGCGTTGGCGTGTGCACTTGTCGGCCGACTTACGTTCATCGGTGTGGTGATCGCTGCCGGGCTGGCACTCGGCGCGATCCAGTCCGAGGCCACACTGCTCGGGACCAAGACCTGGTGGCCATCATGGGCCAAAACTGGAATCGGCGATGCGCTGCCGTTCCTCATTGTCATTGCTGTGCTGTTTGTGTCAGGCCGTTCGCTGCCGAGCCGTGGAGCCGTCGAGGCCGATCCGCTACCGGAAGTGGTCATCCCCCGTAACCGGCCGAAGGTCGTCATTCCAGTCGCGCTTATCGGTCTGCTGCTGCTGATCTTCACCCAGGGGTCGTTCCGCTTCGGAATCATCACCAGCATGATCGTGGCCATCATCGCACTGTCGCTGGTGCTGCTCACCGGCTTCATCGGGCAGATCTCGCTGGCCCAGGCGGCGTTTGCCGGTTCGGCCGGGTTTGCCGTGTCGAAGCTGGCCGTTGATGCACACATCGCATTCCCGTTCTCCATGATCATCGCTGTCGCGCTGGCCACGATTCTCGGTGTGATCGCCGGGCTCCCAGCGCTCCGCATACGTGGCGCGCAGTTGGCCGTTGTCACCCTTTCCCTGGCGGTCGCGCTTGAGCGGTTCGTGTTCCGCAATCCGAACTTCACGAAGTTGGCCGGGAACCTGATTCCTGATCCGAAGGTCTTCGGCTTCGATCTCGGAGTGCGCAGCGAGTCGAGCATCGCCCGGTTGCCATTCGGCATCATGGTTCTCGCGATCCTCGTCGCGGCATCGTTGGCCGTAGGTAACCTGGCCCGCGGAGCGACCGGACGCCGGTTCCTCGCGGTCCGTTCCAACGAACGCGCCGCGGCGTCACTCGGTATCGACGTGTCGATGACCAAGCTGACCGGGTTCGCCATCGCTTCCGCGCTCGCCGGGCTGGGCGGCACACTGATCGGGTACAGCCGGGGCCAGCTTTCCGCCGACTCGTTCGGTGCGCTCGTGGGAGTGAGCTTCCTCGCTTTCGCGTACCTGGGCGGCATCACTTCCGTCACCGGTGCATTGGTGGCCGGCACGTTCGCGCCACTCGGCATCACGTATGTGATCTCCAACCGCATCTTCGAAAACCTCGGCACGGTCTACGGACTCATCAGCGGCGTCAGCCTCATCGTTACGGCGATCTTCAACCCGATCGGAATCGCCGGCGCGACCCGACAGAACCTGGCCCCGCTGCTCGGGCGCTTCACGAAGCGCATCGGCCGGGGTGACACCCAGCCCATCCACGACGCTGCGGCCACGGATTCCACGGCGCCCGTTGCCGACGCTCCTGATTCGGCATCCCCAGCCAGACGGGCGCCACGCGGACCTGCCACGCCTTCGGGAACGGTGCTGCTCCGGACGGCCGATCTTTCGGTTTCCTACGGAGGCCTCGTCGCTCTCGACCACGTGTCGCTGAAGGTCGAGTCCGGGCAGATCGTTGGGCTCATCGGACCGAACGGCGCAGGAAAGACCACGTGCATCGACGCGCTCACCGGCTTCGCTACGGCAACGGGGTCGGTCCGGTTCAACGAGCAGTTGCTCGACGACATGCCCGCGCACAACCGAACACGATTGGGTCTGGCCCGCACATGGCAGGCGATGGAGTTGTTCACCGATCTCACGGTTCGCGACAACGTGTTGGTGGCATCGGAAACCTCGACGCTACGAACGGTGCTGGCCGACGCCGTCCACCCCATGCGGCGCAACGACACCGCTGATGTCGATTGGGCGCTGGAGCTACTCGGCCTCTCGGACCACGCAAGCCACAAGCCCAGCACGCTTTCGCTCGGTCAGCAGAAACTGCTCGGCGTCGCCCGTGCGCTGGCGACCAGGCCCAGGGTGGTGCTGCTCGACGAACCCGCGGCCGGTCTCGACACGGCGGAGAGCGAAACACTCGGCCGCCGCCTTCACGACATCGTCGACCACGACGTAGCGGTACTGCTGATCGACCATGACATGAGCCTCGTCCTCGACGTGTGTGACTACATCTACGTGCTTGAGTTCGGTTCGGTTATCGCCGAAGGGACGCCGGCGCAGATACGTGTCGATCCGCGGGTTGTTGAGGCCTATCTTGGTGGATCATTGGATGCGGCCGAGCCTGAGTTTGGCGAGGCACCCGCGAACGAACCGGAGCGAACGGCGACATCGTCGGAGCCTGTCACCGCACCGATCGGCACCGTCCGATGAGCGCCGTCGAGATCCAGGGGCTCATGGCCGGGCACACCGGAATTCCGGCGGTCCGGGGACTCGACCTTCACGTGGAGAGCGGGGAGTTGGTGGCCCTCCTCGGTCCGAACGGCGCGGGCAAGAGCACGACGCTGTGGACCGTTTCGGGTGTGCTGCCGATCATCGACGGCGATGTGCGGGTTCTTGGAGAGTCCATCCGTGGCGTAAGCGCGCATATGGTCGCGCGCCGCGGCGTCGCGCTCGTGCCCGAGGATCGTGGCCTGTTCTTCCAACTGACGGTGGCGGAGAACATGCGCCTCCACCACCATCGGGCCAGCACCGTGTCCTTCGCCGAGGTACTCGCCTACTTTCCGGCCCTCGATGGCCTGCAGACACGCAGAAGCGGCCTGCTCTCGGGCGGCGAACAGCAGATGCTCGCCGTGGCGTGCGCTCTGCTGTCGGACCCGAAGCTTCTGATGATCGACGAGATGAGCCTCGGCCTCGCCCCAATCATCGTCGAACGGCTCCTTCCGGTGGTGCGCAAGATCGCCGACGACCGCAACATCGCCGTACTCCTGGTCGAGCAGCACGTGCAGGCCGCCCTAGGAGTCGCTGATCGTTGCTACGTGCTCAACCACGGGGAGCTGGTGATGCAGGGCACGCCCGCCGAGGTGCTTGCAGACGGCCACCTTCTCGAGGCCAGTTACCTCGGAGCCCATGTGGATCCGACGCCACTTTCGAAATAATCACTCATCAGCCCACACTCTGAGCCAACAAGGAGACCTCGATGACCGTCGTCAGAATCAACAGCGGGCTGGTGCGCGGCACCAATTCCGGGAAGAGTCACGCGTTCCTCGGTATTCCCTATGCCGCACCGCCGGTCGGGCCGCTCCGCTACCGGGCTCCGCAACCACCGGCGCCGTGGGAGGGTGAGCGTGACGCCACCGCGTTCGGACCCGTGTGCCTGCAGGCGCCTATGCCCGGCACGTTCGGCGAGATCGGGTCACCGCCGAATCCCCCCGGCGACGACTGCCTCAACCTCAACGTGTGGACACCTGACCCTTCGGCTTCAGGTTTCCCGGTTCTGGTCTGGATCCACGGCGGGGCCTTCTACGCGGGCAGCGGAATCGACGCGGTCTACAACGGGGCGAACTTCGCCCGCGACGGCGTCGTGTGCGTCACGATCAACTACCGCCTCGGCATCCAGGGTTTCGGGCACTTCGCAGAACACTTCCCCGAGCTCGCCGACTCCGGCAACGCCGGACTGCTCGATCAGATCGCCGCGCTCGAATGGGTGCGCGACAACATTGCGTCGTTCGGAGGCGATGCGTCCAACGTCACCATCGCAGGCGAGAGCGCTGGTGGCATGAGTGTCGGTACCTTGTTGGCCACGCCGCGGGCCAACGGTCTGTTCAGGCGCGCGATACCGCAAAGTGGAGCAGGCCACAACGGCCTGCCGGCGAGCACGGGCTCGATGATCGCCGCTCTGGTGCTTGAGGAACTCGGTATCGCCTCGGGTGACCTCGAAGCGTTCTTGGCCTGTTCGCCTGAAGAGGTGCTCGCCGTGCAGGTCAAGCTCAACGACGAGCTCGGCGCGACCCGTGATCCCTTGCGTTTCGGTGAGGCCGCGCTGTCGGCGATGGCCTTCCAGCCCACGTACGGTACGGATGTCCTTCCGACGCGTCCGATCGACGCCATCGCGGCCGGTGCGGCTGCCGGGGTGGATGTTCTCATTGGGACGACCCGCGAAGAGGCGCTCATCTTCATCGTGGATTTGCGCGACATCTTCAACGAGCCACTCGTGGAAGCCACACTTGACATGGCCATGACCGGGACCGGTCGGTCCGGGAAGGACGTGCTCGACGTGTACCGGGGGAACCGGCCGGGCGCCGAGGCCCATGAGTTGGCGGCCGCGGTGGAGACCGACCGCATGTTCCGGATCCCGGCGATCCGTCTGGCCGACGCCCACGCCGCGCACAACCCGAATGTCTGGATGTACCAGTTCGGATGGCGCTCCACGGCGGCGGGAGGAACATTCGGTGCATGTCACTTCCTCGAAGTGCCCTTCGCGTTCGATCAAATCGACAACGACCAGGCCCGTGGCATCGCCGGCGACCCACCGCAGGCACTCGCCGACGCGGTCCACGCCGCCTGGGTGGCATTCGCCAAGTCGGGCAGCCCGGCGCATTCGGGGCTTCCGGAGTGGCCGCAATGGACCGCGGCCGAGCGTCCGACCATGAGGTTCGATCTTCCGAACACGCTGGTTCTGGACCCGGCGGCGGACGAGCGGGTGCTCTGGGACGGGATCATATAGGTACTTAGCATTTTGGGATTTTTCGTTTTGCAGTTCGGCACCGGGATGCCCCCGGACCGGTAATGAACCTCGAAAGGTAGACATGGATATCAAGGGAACAGTGGCACCGGGTTTTGAGGCGGTGCGCGACGCCTTCGCCCAGAATTTCGAAGAAGGATTGGAGGTCGGAGCGGCCGCGGCCATGACGGTCGACGGAGTGCCCGTGGTCGACATCTGGGCCGGCGACGCCGATCCGCACGGCACGCCCTGGGCCGAGGACACGATTGTGAACGTCTACTCGTCGACGAAGACCATGGCCGCGACGTGCATGCTGATGCTCGCCGACCGAGGCGAACTCGACTTTGACGCGCCGGTTGCGCGGTACTGGCCGGAGTTTGCGCAGAATGGCAAAGAGAGAGTCCTTGTGCGTCACGTCATGTCTCACACGGCCGGCCTTCCGGGCTTTGATCCGCCGGTGGTGGCAGCCGATCTCTACGATCTGGACGCAATCGCGTCACGTCTGGCAGCCCAATCGTTGTGGTGGGAACCGGGTACGAAGTCGGGTTATCACGCGGTGACGCAAGGCAACCTCGAAGGCGAGATCTTGTACCGCATCACCGGGAAACGTATGGGGACATGGTTTCGCGACGAGGTTGCCGGTCCGTTGGGTGCCGACTTCCACATGGGGCTCCCCGCCAGCGAGGACCATCGGGTCGCGGAACTGATTCCTCCTGACGGCGGAATGAACATCACGGAGGAGGGGGTCGAGATGAACGGGGTCATTCTTCCGTTCGATTCGATCGCGGTGCGGACCCTCACGAGCGCCACGCTCGACTTCACGGAACCCAGGACCCGGGAATGGCGGGCGGCCGAGATTCCTGCCGCAGGAGGCATGGGCAATGCGAGGTCGATGGCCCGGATCCATTCGATGCTGGCCAACGGGGGCGCCGTCGACGGGGTCCGCCTCCTGTCCGAAGCCGGAGCGCGACGCGGTCTTGAGCAGCAGATCGACAATGTCGATGAAGTGCTCCAGTTGCGGATGCGGCACGGACTCGGGTTCGGTCTGGAGCTTGAGAACTGGATCGGTGGGCCCAACCCCAACATTATGTTCTGGGGTGGAGCGGGCGGCTCCGTTGCCATCCTCGACTTCGACGCCAAGGTCTCGATCGCCTATGCCATGAACAAGATGGATGGAAGCCTGACCGGCGACCTGCGCGGCAAGCGCATCGTGGCAGCCGCGTACCAGGCACTC
This sequence comes from uncultured Acidimicrobiales bacterium, assembly GCA_963763135.1. Taxonomy (GTDB): domain Bacteria; phylum Actinomycetota; class Acidimicrobiia; order Acidimicrobiales; family JANYDT01; genus JANMZO01. Next base: position 350,520 of record CAVXNJ010000002.1, read on the forward strand.
GCCTGACCTCAGACAGGTGTGAGCTCTTGCGACAGGCGCCACTCGGCGCTATAGCGCGCACCCACGATTGTCGGAATCATGCCTCGTTGGCGGTTTTGCGACGTCACAAACCCGACAACGAGTCACAAACTCGACAACGATCGCGGGCCCGGCCCGGGATTACGCTCGCGCTTGCAGTTCGATGACCTGGTCGGCCCGGGCGATGGCCACGGGGCGGTTCGACACCGCAAGCACGGTCCGGCCTGATTCGGCCAGGCGGTTCCACAGCAGCACTTCGGTCTCGACGTCGAGCGCGCTGGTGAGATCGTCGAGGACGACGAGCTCGGTGTCGTGAACCAACGCGCGAGCCGCCGCAGCACGCTGTGCCTGGCCACCCGACAGACGTACACCGCCCGCCCCGACTCGAGTCGCGAGGCCGTAGCGAAGGTCGGCGACATCGCGGTCGAAGGCCGCCATCCGGATCGCGGGCTCGGGATCGGTGTCGAACCCGAGAAGCAGGTTGTCTTCGAGCGTGTCGGAGAACAGGTGGGGGACCTGGGCCACAAACGCACACTGGGGAGGGACGAAGAACGCGGCTCGATCGGCGACCACCCGACCGTTCCAGAGGACATCGCCACCGTCGATCTCCAGAAGCCCGATAAGCGCGCGTAGTAACGAGCTCTTCCCGCTTCCGACCGGTCCGCTGACCACATTGAGCGTGCCCCGTCGCAACTCGAAACTGACCGGGCCCAGGCCGCGCTCGTTAACCATAAGCGCGCTGGACGGTAAGCCGCTCGAGTGGTACGAGCGCCGGGCGCTTAACAGCCGGTGCGTCGGGCCCTCCGAGGATAGGTAGTGGGCGGGCAACGACGAGGAGGTCGTCCCTCACCGTGCCAGCAGCCGGACTCGCCGAGACTGGATCGGGGAGCAACGAGTCGACCCGATCAGCTGCGACGTCGAAGCGGCGGCGGCCGACGAGCGCTCCGCCGATCTTCTGTGGCAGCCAGATCAGGTTCATGGCGTATGCCGCGAACAACGCGACGTCACCGGCATGGTCGAGTCGACGCGCAGCGACCACCAACGCACAGCCGATGCAGATGTCGCCGACCGAACCGTTCAAGGCCCAGAGTCCCTCGTTGACGGTCTGGTCGCGCACCATCGTGTGCGAACGACGGGCGTTCAACTCGTCGATGCGGCGAAGCACGCCCCGCTGGGAGCCGCTGACCTTGACCGTGAGCGCTCCACCGAAGGCCGCGTTCAGATAGTCGGTCGCGTCGCTCGTCGCCTCACGCGCTGCGCTGCGGACCCGACGCAACCGGTTGCCGGCAAAGCGGTTGAAGTAGCCGAAGAGGAACAGGGGCACCAGCATCACGAACGCCGCGAGCGCATCGATGCGAGCCAACATCCCCAGTGCCACGATGCCGAAGACACTTGATCCGAACACGTCGATCCAGTTGTCGACGAGCATGATGAGATCCTTCGGATCATCTCGCAGACGCGTGACGACGTCGCCCGACGAAACATCTCGTGGTGCGGCATCGGCCCCGCCGCTCGAGAGGCGCGCGTGCAGCACGTTGCCCTTCACCAACGACTCGACCGCTTCGAAGGCGGCCATGTAGGTCGAATGGCCGAAGGCGAGGATCGTCGCCATGCCAAGTTCGGCGAGCACCACCAACCCGGCGAACACGAGGAACTTGGTTCGACCGTCGTCGGCCTGCAGGGCTCCGTATGCCGCCCGGATCAGCGCACCGGGTATCAGCGGGTACACGAAGAACACCAACCATGCGGCGGAGCCCAGCCAGAACTGGCGGGGGCGAAGATGGGCGATCCGAAACGCCCGACGCTCGCGGACGAAACCGGAACCCGCGTTGCGGCGCGGGTTCTGGGGGAACGGGGTCTCGCTCATCGCAGGACCTCATCGGTGGCGTCCATGGCGTCGAGGGCCTCATCGAGCGACGCCTCGGCGCTGACCATGGCGCCGGTGCGTAGCAGCCGGGCAAAGCGGCTCGTGGGGTCGGCGGCCAGCGCGAGCCTTGGGCCGTGTTCAACGATGCGGCCGGAGTCGAGGACGGCGATGTCGTCGCAGACGTCGAGCGTGTCGAGCCGGTGCGCGATGACGATACTCGTGCGTCCACGTAGTAATTCGGCGACGGCTCGCTTGATCAGCTGCTGGGTTGCCGGGTCGATGCGCGACGTCGCCTCATCGAGCAGCACGACGGAGGGTTCACGGACCAGTGAGCGGGCCAACGCAAGCAGTTGAGCCTCGCCGGCCGACATCCCGGTGGTTCCGCCCGAGCGACCGAGAAGAACAGCGTCAAGACCGGCGGGCTGACTGTCGAGCCACGGCCGAAGCCCCACGGATTCCAGCGCCGCGCGGACCCGGGCGTCGGAAATCCCGTCGGCGAACATCGTGACGTTCTCGCGCACGGTCCCCGGGAAGAGCTGAACCTCCTGCGGCACGCCGGTGACCACGTGGCGAAGATCGTCTTCGGTGAGGGTTTTGAGGTCCTGGCCACCGACGAGCACGCGTCCCTCGGTGGGTGCGATGAGACGAAGCACGAGGCGTCCGAGGGACGTCTTCCCCGACCCCGACCGCCCGACCAGACCGAGTGACCGACCAGCGGGGACCGTGAGGTTCATGCAGTCGAGCACCGCTCCTTCGGACTCGTCGTACACGAGCGACACATTTTCCAGGACAAGATCCGCAGCGGTGGCGGCGAGATGCGTGGTCCGCTCCGGGTGTTCGGGCCGTTGCGCGAGAAGCGACAGCACCCGCGTCGCCGATCCGGTCGCGCCCTGGACTTCGTTGAGCCGCCACATCAGGCTTTCGATTGGGGACCGGGTCGCTGTGGCGAAACGAACTCCCAGAAACACCGCGCCGAGCGAGAGCCGGCCCGACATGTAGGCGAGCCCTCCCACGATCAGCATCGTGGCCTCGGTGGCGCCAAGAGCGACGCGGACCATACCGTTGAACTTCATGCTGCGAAGCGTCATTCGACGTTTGGCCACGACCACAGCCTGGGCAAGCGTGGCGAATCGAGCCATCGAGTGGGCTCCGGCCCCCAGGGCGGCAATCTCGTCGGCGCCGTTCACCCGCTCCTCTATGAACCCGCTCACGATGCCGCGTGCGTCGCGGTCGATCAGGGCCTCGGGAAGCGCGGCGTTGCGCTGGTTCCAACCGATGATGAGCACGACCGTGAGACACAAACCGAGCGTGAGCCCGAGGCGCGGATGCAAGACGCTGAGGACGACGATCGCGCCGACTGCGATCGCGCTCACGGAAAGCGTGCTGGCGACAAAGCGTGAGAGGAACTGCGCCATGGCGGTGACGTCGTCGTCGGTGCGGCTCACCAACTCTCCGCGGGTGTGGTCGCGGTGGAAGGCCAGGTCCGCGTCGAAGACGAACTCGGCGAGCTCGCGGCGCAGCGTGTCGGTGATCGCCCAGGCGAGAGCGGTTGACCGCCAAACAACAAGCACGCTTACTATCGCGCTCGAGGAGCCCGAGGCCGACGTAACCGGCGGCGACCCGAAACAGACGACCCGTGGCGGCGTGGTCGACCGCCAGGTCAACGAAACGGGAAAGCAGAAGGGCGGCGAGAAGCGGCAGGGCCGTGGCGAAGGCGAGCGCAAGGCCGTACGCGGCCAACAATCTGCGATGGGGCGCGACGAGAGACGCGAAAAGGCGCCAATGGGAGTCGCTGCGAGTCGTCACCCGTCGATTCTACGACCGACCCTCTCACCAACGACCGCCAATTTCGGATCCCCAGAATTTGGCATAGGCCAAAAGGCACACGGAACCACTGAAGATTTCGCAAGCGAATGCCGATACACAGGAACGTGATTACGCCCAGCATTGCCGACCTCCGCCGATCGACCACCGACGTCTCCCCGGCGTTTCTCGCATCGGTGAAGGCTGTGCTGAACCACCTGCGCGAGAGCACCAGCCTCCCGAACTGGGTTCTGACGCGTGACAGCTTCGACGGCCGGGAAGTCATTGCCTCGTCGGTCCGGGCCGAGGAGGTTCTTGGCCGAAGTGACCTCGATCGCCGTGAGTACGTCTCGATCCTGTCGGCACCGGTCGTGGACCTGGTGAACGGTGAGCAATTCGGATGGTTGATCGGCTACGTCACGGAGCGTGACGTGGCAGACGTTGTGACACTTGGTGCGGTTGCGTCAGCGGTCAAGCAGCGTGCCGCCGCCCACCAGCCCCTCGTGGAACTTTTCGCGACGCTTCTGGCTGATTCGCTTTCCGTCGAACGTCTTCGTGGCCGCTGAGCCCGGGCAACCCTGACCCTGGAAACACCGCGCGACTGCACTCTCGGTGGCCGACGAAACGGTTCCGCAGTCGGCGCGACCTTGGTAACGTCGTAGGTCGTCATTGATCGGCCTCTTCGCTTCGGAGCGGTCTCAGTTACTGGTCCAAGAGGGTGGTTTCTACGGCTGAGCAATTTGATCTCGTGGTTATCGGGGGTGGCCCGGGTGGCTACGCGTCGGCGCTGTACGCAACAGCCGCCGGTCTCCGCTGTGCCGTTGTCGAGCGCGACAAGGTCGGAGGCACCTGTCTCCATCGGGGCTGCATTCCGGCCAAGGAGTTCCTGGAGACCGCGGCGGTCTTCCGTACCGTGCAGCACGGGGCCCGGTTCGGCGTCAACTCGAGTGCCCCAACGATCGATTTCGGCGTGAGTCAGGCCCGCAAGCAGACCGTCGTCGATGAACTGTGGAAGGGCCTCTCGGGTCTTCTCAAGAAGAAGAAGGTCACCGTCTACAACGGCACCGGCACCCTGTACCCCGGCAACGTCGTGCGGGTGTCCGACGGCACCGAGATCATCGGCACCAACGTGATCCTCGCCGCCGGTTCGGTCCCGCGCACCATCCCCGGCTTCGAGCCCGACGGCCAGACGATCTTCACGTCCGATGAGTTCCTCGACCTGTCGATCATGCCGGAGACCGCCGTCGTCATTGGCGCCGGTGCCATCGGCTGCGAGTTCGCCTCCACGATGAGCGACCTCGGCACGAAGGTCACGATCCTCGAAGCCATGCCGAAGATGCTTCCCGGTTGCGACGTCGACATTGTCGACATCGTGGCGAAGAGCTTCAAGAAGCGTGAGATCAACGTGCGCCTCGGCGTCGGAGTCACCGGCCACACACCGAACCCGGGCGGGTTCGGGACCACCGTGAACTTCGGCGACGGCGAGACGATCAGCGTCGACATGGTCGTCGTGTCCGTCGGTCGTCGTCCCCGCACCGAAGAGCTGCTGGCCGAAGGTACGGGCGTGACGGTAACCGACCGCGGATACGTTCAGGTCGACCCGTACATGCGAACCACCGCCCCGAACGTGTATGCCGTGGGCGACATCGTGCCGACCGCTGCGCTCGCGCACATCGGCTACGCCGAGGCCATCGTTGCCGTGAAGACGATCCTGGGGGAGTCGGTCATTCCGATCGCCTACGACCGGGTGCCTTGGTGCATCTACTGCCATCCCGAAGTGGCCTTCGCCGGCCTTTCCGAGGAACAGGCCGTAGCGGCTGGCCACGAGGTCGTCGTGAAGAAGGAACGCATGATCGGCAACGGTCGGGCGAAGATCCTGGGCGAGACCGACGGCATGGTGAAGATCATCGCCAAGAAGACCGCCGATGGTCGGGCCGGGCAAATACTAGGTGTACATATGGCTGGCCCATGGGTCACCGAGCAGCTCGGCCAGGCGTACCTGGCCGTGAACTGGGAAGCTTCAGTAGACGAGGTGGCGCAGTTCATTCAGCCCCACCCGTCGATTTCAGAGACGTTTGGTGAAGCCATGCTGGCGCTCACCGGGAGAGGATTGAACGGCTGATGTCCGATGTCGTAATGCCCCAACTTGGCGAAACCGTTACCGAGGGAACCATCACGAAGTGGTTCAAGAAGGTCGGCGATCGTATCGAGGCCGACGAGCTTCTCTTCGAAGTCTCGACCGACAAGGTTGACAGCGAGGTCACGTCGCCGACCGCCGGGTACATAGCGGAAATCAAGGTTCCTGAGGGTGAGACCGTCGATGTCGGTGTCGTGCTGGCCGTCATCACGGCCGAGGCCGGCGCTGCCGCCGCCCCGGCCGTTGAAGCACCGGCACCGGCTGCGCCTGCGGCCCCCGCTCCGGTCGCTGAGGCTCCAGCTCCCGTTGTTGAGGCGCCGGCGCCTGCTCCTATTGCGGCCCCGGCTCCAGCACCTGCTCCGGCACCCGTCGCTGCAGCGCCGATCCAGGCCGCAGCGCCAGTGGCGGCTGCGCCTGCTGCCGCCGGACAGCCGGCCGACACCACCGACAAGGTCCTGTCGCCGGTCGTGCGCAAGCTCATCAACGAGAACAATCTCGACCCGTCCACGATTCTCGGCACCGGAGTCGGCGGACGCATCACACGAGAAGACGTCCTCGACGCGATCGATGCCCGCGGTGGCAACGCTCCTGCACCCGTTGCTGCTGCGCCGGCCGCACCCGCTGCACCGGCACCCGCTCCCGCTGCACCGGCACCTGCTCCCGCAGCTCCGATCCCAGCAGCTCCCGCTCCGGTTGCCGCAGCTCCCGCTCCTGTTGCGCCTCCGATCGTTGAAGTTGCTCCGGCACCCGCTCCAGCTCCGGTCGTGACCGCCGCTCCGGCTCCGGCTCCGGCTGCGGCGCTTCCCGCCGTTCGGATCGGTGGACGCGACGAGGTTGTCTCGTTCAGCAACATCCGTCGGCGTACAGGCGAGCACATGGTCATGTCGCTCAGCACCTCGCCGCACGCCTTCATCGCCATCGAGGTCGACTACTCCAACATCGACCGGGTTCGCTCGGCGAAGAAGGAAGGCTTCAAGGCCGACGAGGGATTCTCACTCACGTACATGCCGTTCATCGCACGTGCGGTCGTCGACGCCATGCGCAAGTTCCCGCATGTCAACGCGTCCGTCGCCGGGGATCAACTGGTCGTGCACCACTCGGTTCACCTTGGCGTGGCCGTCGACCTCGACTTCAACGGTCTGATGGTTCCCGTGGTCCGCGACGCCGACGGCAAGCGACTTCGTGCGATCGCCCGCGACGTGAGCGATCTGGCCTCCCGGGCCCGTTCGAAGAAGCTGACGCCCGATGACATCACCGGTGGAACGTTCACCCTGTCGAACGCTGGCCCCTACGGCATCGATCTCATGCAGTCGATTATCAACCAGCCCCAGGTCGGCATTCTTTCGATCACGAGCGTGAAGAAGAAGCCGGTTGTCGTTGAGCTGCCCGACGGCACCGATTCCCTCGCCATCCGCCCCATGGGCATGCTCGGTCTGTCGTGGGACCACCGGGCCTTCGACGGCGCGTATTCGGCCAGCTTCCTCAACGAAGTGAAGAACCAGCTCGAGACGAAGGACTGGTCGTCGGAGATCTAGCTCCAATAACCGAGGGCTTGTCTTGACCCTGGAATTACTGGTTGAAGTTCTTGATGCCGGCATGGCCGCGCCCGTGTACGCGAGGCACGGCGATGCCGGTCTTGATTTGGCATCCCGAATCGACGTCGTCATCCCGCCGGCCGGTGGCCGGTACCTCGTGCCGACCGGCATTGCCATTGCGCTACCCGAGGGTCACGCCGGCTTTGTGCTTCCCCGAAGCGGCACCGCAGCCCGGCACGGCATCTCGATCGTCAATACTCCCGGCCTGATCGACGCGGGCTACCGAGGTGAAGTTCTCGTGACGCTCCTCAACACCGACCCGACCGAGCCCTTCGTCGTGCACCGGGGCGACCGCATCGCCCAGTTGGTCGTCCTTCCAGTTCCATATGTGAACGTAGTAACCGTCGACGAACTTCCGCCATCACCGGGCGGCGACGCCTCCCGCGGCTCGGCGGGCCACGGCTCCAGCGGCCGCTAACGCAGCGGCGGGCAGGACAGTGGCGGAGTGCCGGTGATCGCCTTCGTCGTTTGGGGCGTAGTCGTGGGTTTCTGAAGCAGGTTCCGGGTCGTGGTGCATGTTTCGGGTCGCTGGGCAGCCTGCCGGTTGACCCGGATCATGTGTGGTGACCCGGAACCTGCTGGGTGTCCACGAACTTGGGCGCCGAGGTCGAGCCAGAGGGTGTTCGCCCATTCGCCTCAGCGCAGGCCGACGTGCTTTGGTGCAGGCGGTGTGACTACGGTGGCGGGCATGAGCCAAGCCGACGTCGTGATCGTTGATCGTCGAGCGTGGATGACGCTTGCGGTTGCCTCGATAGCGAGCTTCATGGTTTCGCTCGAGGTCACGGTGATCTCCCTGGCGTTCCGCAAGATCGCTGCGGCATTTCCGGGTACATCGACTGGCACGCTCAGTTGGGTGTTCACGGCCTACAACATCGGGGTGGCCTCGCTGCTGTTGATCTCGGGCTGGCTGTCCGACACGCGAGGCCGCAAGCTGTGCTTCCTGTCGGGCCTCTTCATCTTCGGTGCCGGTTCGCTCCTGTCGGGTCTGTCGTGGAGCGCCGGGGTACTGATAACCGGTCGCCTCGTGCAATCTGTCGGTGGGTCACTCCTGTTCCCGGCCGGGCTCGCCTTGGTGCTCACCGCATTTCCTCCGGCTCGCCGCCAGGCCGCCGTCGGCATATGGGGTATCGCCGGAGGACTCGCGGCCGCCGTGGGCCCGACGTTCGGGGCCATGCTGGTCGAGGGGTTCGGATGGCGCGCCGTGTTCCTTATCAACGTGCCGATGGCCTTTCTCGGTATCCCGGTCGGCCTGCGGGTGCTCACCGAGTCCAAGGCCGAGGGGGTCCCGCGCGAAGTGGACCTCATAGGCGTCCCGCTGGCGTCCCTGTCGGTCGGAGTGCTGGTACTGGCCATCGTGCAGGGCGACGACTGGGGGTACACGAGTGGGCGAACCATCGCCTGTCTGGTGGCGTCGGTCGTCTTGGCGTTCGGGTTTGTGCGTCGGGCGACCGGACATCCCGCACCGCTGTTTGATGTGGGTCTGTACCGGACGCGGTCGTACATGGTCGGCTCGGTCGGTGGCGTGATATTCGCCATCTCGTTCTTCGGATGGCTCGTTCAGCTGCCCAACTTTCTCCAGTCGCAATGGCACTATTCGGTCCTGAAGGCAGGTTTCGCCCTCGCTCCAGGGCCTGCGCTCACCACGGTTCTCACTCCGGTGATGGGCCGCGTCGCCGATCGCGTCGGACATCGGCGGCTCACCGCGGTGTGCTCGGTGATCGGGGCGGTCGGGCTGTTTTGGCCCGTACTCTTTGCGAACCTCAAACCGAACTATGTCGTGGCCATCCTGCCGCAGACTCTCGCCATGGGATTCGCCGCCGCAACCGGGTTCGCCATCATGGTCGGCGCTTCGATGCGCGACATTCCGCCGCAGCGTTTCGGGATGGCGGGAGCGGGCCGCACCACAGCGTTCCAACTCGGTGTCGCACTCGCCGTCGCTATCTGCGTAGCTGTCGTCGGACGCCCAGCGGTCGGCCAGGCCATGCTCAACGCCCATCGCCACAACTGGACGATCGGCGCGATCGCCATGGCATCGCTCGCCGTGCTGTTCGCGTTTGTCTACCCGAAACCGGAGGTCAACTCATGAGTCCCGAAGAACGTGACGTGTTCCTGTCAACGGCACACACGGCCGTGTTGTCCAGCGTCGACCGGCAGTCCAGGATTCATGCGGTGCCGGTGTGGTTCCGCTATGTCGACGGCGAGTTTCGCATCATCACCGAGCGCGGGTCCGCGAAGCACCGCAACGTTGTTCGCACCGGCCGAGCGAGTCTCTGCGTCGACGAGCGATCGGGCAAGATGATGTACGTGACCGCGGAGGGCCCGGTCGAGGTAGTCGATGAAGTGACGTTCGACGAGCGTCTCGCGCTCCACACGCTGTACCGAGGCGAAGACGCAGCACGCGTGATTGTCGAGCGGGGCGGCCACGAGCGGATGGTGCTCCTAATCCTTCGGCCCGAAGGGTGGCTCGGCCTCGACTGACCGCGGTCGAGGGCCGTTGGCCCAGGTGTGCGGTGTTGGCTTCGGGTCAACCTGCAGGTTGTGGGTCGTTGTGCAGGTTGCTCGGTGACCCGGATCATGTGTGGTGACCCGGTACCTGCGGTTGTCCCGGAGTTTTCGTGCCGCCCTGTAGGTTCTGGGTCATCCTGCAGGTTGTGGGTCGTTGTGCAGGTTGCTGGGTGACCCGGATCATGCGTGGTGACCCGGAACCGGTCGTCGTCTTGTAAGCATTAGGCAGAAGTACGATCGTGGATATGTCGTTGTCGTCGCCGCTGGAGATTCGTTGGCTGGGCCGGGTGGGGTACAACGACGCGCTGGCGCTGCAGCGTGGGCTCTTCGCCGGGACCGGCAACTACCTGCTGCTGCTGGAGCATCCGAAGACCTACACGCTCGGTGTGCGGGCCGACCCGGCCAACATTCTCACCGATGTGGTGGCCGAGGGGGCCGAGCTGGTCACGACCGATCGGGGTGGCGACGTCACCTATCACGGGCCCGGCCAGCTGACCGGCTATCCGATCCTTACGCTGCCGCCCAAGCGGGGCACGGGCAGCGGCATGGCCGACACGGTCGCGTACGTGACGTCGATCGAAGAGCTGCTCATCGAGACGTGTCAGGAACTTGGGCTTGCAAACGTCGGTCGACTCAACCGGTGCACCGGCGTCTGGGTCGACCCCGAGGGACCGCATCCACGCAAGATCGCAGCGATCGGCGTGAAGCTGACCCGGGCCCGCACGATGCACGGCTTCGCCCTCAACGTCGACAACGACGTGCTCGAAGGCTTCACCAAGATTGTCCCGTGCGGCATCGTCGACAAGGGCGTCACCTCGCTGGCTGCTGAAGGCATCAACGTTTCGATGCATGAGGTGGTCGAGGTCGTCGCCCGCAAGGCTGCGGAACGCTGGGGCACGAACTCATCGCACCGGGCCGATGCAGTCTGGCGCACGAGCCCCGACGATCTGGCCCCGTTCAGCCGCGGTGCTGGCCCGGGCACGAAAGCACTGGGTCGGCTCACCGCCGCTGGCGTCGACAGCTCAACGGCGGTCGCGATCTCCGAGCGCAAGCCCGAGTGGCTTCGAGTCAAGGCCGACATGGGGCCCGAGTACCGGAGCCTCAAGAAGACGGTCGCCGATCTCAAGCTCGTCACGGTCTGCGAAGAAGCCGGCTGCCCGAACATCTTCGACTGTTGGAACGATGGCACCGCCACGTTCATGATCCTCGGCGAGCGTTGCACCCGGGCGTGCGGGTTCTGTCTCGTCGACACCCGGCTGCCCGAGCCGGCGGATTCCGAGGAACCGAGTCGGGTGGCGGAAGCGGTCGAGCGGATGCGACTCAAGCACGCCGTCGTCACGATGGTGGCGCGCGACGATCTGCCCGATGGGGGAGCGGCGGCCGTGGCTGCCACGGTCGCGGCTGTTCGCGAGCGCAATCCCTTCACCCGCATCGAGGTGCTGATCTCCGATGTGAAGGGCGACGCCGACTCGCTGGCCACGATCTTCGCCAGCCGACCCGACGTGCTGAACCACAACCTCGAAACGGTCATCCGCCTGCAGCGGGCGGTTCGGCCGAGTGCTTCGTATGCGCGCAGTCTTTCGGTCCTCGCGAGAGCCAAGGCTGCGGGCCTGACGACGAAGTCGGGCATCATGGTCGGCCTCGGGGAGTCGGAAGACGAAGTGCACGCGGCGTTGCGGGATCTGCGGGCGGTGGGCGTCGACATCGTCACCATCGGCCAATACCTCCGGCCCACGAGCACGCATCTCCCCACGTCGCGCTGGTGGACTCCCGACGAGTTCGAAGCTCTGCGCGCATATGGAACTGAGTTGGGCTTTGCGCACGTCGAGTCGTCGCCGCTCACCCGGTCGAGCTACCACGCGAAACAGGGCGCCGACGCCGCCAACGGCGAGCACATCCCGGCTCCCGTCTCGGTAGCTCTCGGCTCCCGGCGGTAGCGCAGCGGACCCGGGTGGTGTCCGGGTGGCCGGGCGGTGGCGCTTACCCAGTCGAGGTGGCGGCTTCCTTAGGTAACCGCAGTGTGAAGCGGGCTCCGCCGAGTGGACTTGCCGTCACCACCACGTTGCCGCCGTGGATCTGGGCGACCGACGCGACGATGGCCAGACCCAGACCCGACCCACCCGAATCAACCGACCGGGCTTCTTCGAGTCGACCAAAACGCTGGAAGATCTTCTCCGCTTCGGACGTCGAAACTCCGGGCCCGTCGTCGTCGACGTGGATCAGCACGTCCTTGCCGTCGGCCACCACGGCTACTTCAACCAACGCGCCGGCATGGCGGTTGGCGTTGGCCAACAGGTTGCTGACGGCTCGCACGACGAGCCGGCGATCGACCATCGCCGTCACGTCCGGGCCCCCGAGGACATTCACATGTGCACGTACTACATCTGCTTCACCCTGCACGAGTTTCACGATCGAAACGAGCTCGGGGTGCAGCGGCGGACGTTCGTCCAGCGAAGACAGCAGCACGAGGTCATCGACCCGGCTACCCAGTCGGGTCGACAGCGATTCCAACCGGGTAAGGAACGGCTCGTCGACCGGCTCATGCAACCGCAGTGCCAACTCGATCTCGCCCTGTAGCGCCATCAGCGGCGTACGAAGTTCGTGCGCGGCGTCGGAGGTGAACTGCCGTTGTTGGCGCTGACCGTCTTCGATCCGGCCGAGCATGGCGTTGACGGTGTTGGCGAGTTCCTCGATCTCGTCGTCGGTGTCGGGGACGGGAACGCGGGCGGAAGCGTCGTGACGGGTGACTGATGCCGCGAAGCGGGTGATTTCCGAAACCGGTGACAGCGCCCGTCGGACGGCGAGCGCCGCGACGATCGCGGTGAGCACGACGGCGAGGGGAATACCGATCCACATGGTGCGGTAGAGCGAACGCATGCTCTCGGTCAAGCGGGCCTCCGAGGCGGAACCGAGGAGGGTCATCCTGGTCCCGTCGACGGTGATCGGACGTCGAACCTGGAGTACGTCGGGTGCGACCGTCGCACTCACAATGGAGTTGTCGGCGACCTGCGCCTCGACGCCATCAGCGGTCGTGATGGTGACAGCGTTCGTGCCGGCCCGTAACCCGGCTTCAAACTGGTCGAGCACGACGTTGATCCGCTCGCGAATCGCCGACCGCCCGCTCGTCGCGATCTGCATGAACCCGATTGTTCCGAGCAGCGAATAGAGACAGGCGGTCACTGCGATGACGACGAGGACGATCCGCCCCCGAACACCGTTGAGCCAGCTCATCATCGCGAAGCGTCCGAGCGGCCCACGATCCGGTAGCCGATGCCTCGCACGTTCTCGACCTCAACCGGCGAGAGCTTGGCCCGCAGCTTGCGCAGGTAGATGTCGACGATCGTCGGGTCGGTGCCGGAGTCGGTTCCCCACACCTCGTCGAGCAGTTCCTGGCGGGAGACGCAGGCTTCGTTGGCCAGCAGCAGTCGCCGGAGAAGCTGGTCTTCCCGGTTCGTGAGAACCACGTCAACTCCGTCGACGGCGCACGCGCGGGTACCAAGGTCGTAGCGAAGTATGCCTCGCTCCATGCTGTTCGTCGTCGTGGCGGTTCCGCGTCGAAGCAGCGCCCGGATGCGGGCCGCGATCACCGCGATGCTCGCCGGTTTGGTCAAGAAATCATCTGCGCCCATATCAAGCAGGTCGATCTGGTCAAGCTCCCCGGATTTTGCCGTGAGCACGAGGATCGGCGTGGCGACGCCTTCGTCGCGCAACCTAGCGCAGACCTGATAACCGCTCATCTGCGGAAGGAGGAGATCGAGCACTATCGCGGCGAAACCACCGTCGAGCGCCTTCCACAGGCCGGAGGCACCGTCGGAACAGGTCTCCACATCGAACCCTTCGGCCCGCAGACCCCGTTCCAGAACGCTCCGTATCGCGTCGTCGTCTTCGATCACCAGGATCCGCATCGTCGTAAACCGTATCGGCCGTCGTCCGACGATGATCGCACCGGTGTTCAGTCTGAGTTCAGTGTCGTTCATGGTTTGATTCAGATGCGCTTTCGGCACGCTCGTCGGGTCGGACACCGCTGTCCGGCCTGAACAGGAGATTCATCATGAAAATGAAACGCAAGGTTCTCATCGGAAGCACACTCGCAATTGCCGTCGGGGCTATGGCGGGCGGGGCGACGCTGACGGCCAATGCGATGGGCACCACCAACCCAGACACGAAATTCCGAGCGATCGTGAATACCATCGGACCGTCACCCGATGGCAAAGGTTTGATCTCGTGCACGTTCACCAATGTCGACCTGCCCTCAATTGCGATTCGCCTGGATCGGGAAACAGGCGAGGTGCCCGCACTTGATGCCGGAGTGGCGGGAATCCGCGTGTCGGCGCCGGCCGGTCCCGTCTCGGGTGAGTCGGAGGAGCTCATCGGTGTCGTTGGCCCCGAGAAGGTTCACTCCTCTGATGGCGGTCAGACGTTCACCATCACCGACAAGGACGGAAACACGAGAACCATCACCAACCCCGGGCCTGGAATTGCAATCGCGGTCCCCGCTCCAGTTCTCCCGGGGTCGGAGTCGTCGTTGCCGATCCCATCAGCGGTGCCGGAGAGCCTCAATCCACCGGAGGGTTTTTCATTCGAACTCAGTGTCCCTGCGCTTCGGGGCGTGGCGGTCGGTCCCAATGGCGAGCCTTTGAAGGTTCGCGAGGGTTCGGAATCGGAATGCGCTGCGGTGAAACCAACCACCGACCGGAGTTCCGTCCCGGCGGGATCGGTGGCAACCGTCACAAGGAACTGAACCCCTCGCTGGATGCCCGGGGACTTCTTTGTGTGGGTCGGGCGGTCCCGTAGGCTGTAGCCATGACCGACGCACTGTTCGCCCGACAGCTTCGACTCACCCGGGTACGGACCGCCATGTTGGAGGCGGGGATCGACACGCTCCTGCTGTCGCTCGGGGCCGACCTGCCCTGGATCACCGGCTACCACGCCATGCCCCTCGAACGGCTGACCATGCTGGTGCTACCGGTCGATGACACACCGACCCTGGTCGTGCCCGGCATGGAGGCGGCCCGGGTGGAGCAGATGCCCGAGCTGTTCAACATGCGTCCGTGGGGCGAGACCGAGTCGCCGGTGCAGATCGTGGCCGACCTGGTCGGCAAGCGGACCATGCTCGGCATCAGCGATCGAAGCTGGTCGACGTTCCTGCTCGATCTGCAGACCCTGCTGCCGAAGGCGACGTGGCGTCAGGCGTCGCATGTCACGGGTCCGTTGCGGGCCGTGAAGGACGCCGCCGAGATCGAAGCGCTGCAGAATGCCGCGACGGCCGTCGACATCATCGCCGCCGAGCTGCAAAACGGTGACATCCCGCTGATCGGCCGGACCGAGGCGGAAGTAGCGGCGGATTTGTCTGCGCGCATACTTGCTCAGGGTCACGAGTTCGTGAACTTCGCGATCGTCGCGGCCGGGGAGAATGCCGCCAGCCCACACCACGAGCCGGGCCGGCGGGTGATCCAGCCCAACGAGGTGGTGCTGTGCGACTTCGGCGGCACCATGGCCGACTACTGCTCCGACATCACCCGCTGCGTCTACACCGGCGAGCCACCTGCCGAATTCGCAGATCTCTACGAGACGCTGATGGCCTCGCAGGCCGCTGGTGTTGCGGCCGGCACCGTCGGCACTCCGTGTGAAGGTGTCGACCAGGCGTCGCGTCGGGTCATCGACGAAGCCGGTCTCGGCCAGTACTTCATCCACCGCACCGGCCACGGCATCGGCATGGAGGCCCACGAGGACCCGTACATGGTGTCGGGCAACACCGAGGAGTTGGTCGCCGGACACGCGTACTCAGTCGAGCCGGGCATCTATGTTTCCGGGAAGTGGGGCGCGCGGTCTGGAAGACATCGTCGTCGCAACCGCCGATGGACCGCTCGCGTTGAACACCGCGGACCACCGCCTGATGGTTGTCGAGGCGTAAGTGATACGCCTCGACGGTGCCACCGTTCTGCTCCAGTGGGCGACGGGTGGACTGTTCTTTCTCTGGGTGACGACGCGTCACCGGCTCGTCGGCCTCGGCTATGGCTGGCTCATGCGGATCGTGTTCGGCGCCGTCGCCACCGGATCGGTGATCGCCGGTCGCTTTGGGGAAGCCGATCTGGTCCGGGATGCTGCGGGTGTCGGCGTCGCTCTGGCGACCGCCGTTGTGCTGGCGATCTCGTTTCAGCGGCGTGGTGCGGGCGTATCGGGCCAGCGGGTCGAAGCGGAACGGAAGAAGGCCCGGGTGGCGGCCATGGCCGGTGCAGCGGCCGCGGCAGGTGGCGCGTCGCTCGACGATCTGGCCACCGCGTCGATCCGGATGCGAGACGAGTTCGGTCGCGTCGTGAAGGAAGCCGAAATTGCCGCGACTGACGGACCTGAGTTTCCGCCGTTTCTCGATCTTGTCGGGCCCGCGATCGGCGTGATCGGGCTGATTTCGGGTGCGATTGCAGCGGGCGGCACCGTGTGGCTGGCCATTGCCCGGACCGTCGTTGGTGCGCTTTTCCTCGGTGCGGTTTCCGACGCCATGCTCCTCGGTCACTGGTATCTCGTGCAGCCAGGGCTTTCCCGCAAGCCGATCGGTGAACTCAACGACTGGCTGCTCAAGATCTGGCCCTTCGAAGTTGCGTTGCTGCTTATCCCGACCGGCATGTTCTCCGTCTTCAACGGCAACATCGACGACCACTACGGCGGCATGCTCGGTTGGTTCTGGATCGCCTGTGCCCTCACGACCGGCGGCCTGGCCTTCGTCACCCGCCTCGCCCTCCGCGAGCGGTTCTACTCCGCCGTGATGGCCGCCACCGGCCTCCTCTACCTCGCCATCCTCACCGCCTTCGGCACCGACCTGGTAGCCCGAGCCATCCTCGCCGGCTAACCCCGTTCTTCCTCGACGTTTGGATGTTTGTGTTCGCTGGGCGGACAGATTCCTCCAAACCTTGTGTGGGCAAGACTTGCTCCCCTCGACGTTTGGATGTTTGTGTTCGCTGGGCGGACAGATTCCTCCAAACGTCGCGCCGTGAGCGGGCAAAGCCGCGGTCGGAGAGTGGGTGCGTGTAAAGGTATGGCGTGCCGTTTGCCACGAGGGGACTCCTGCGCCGATCGACCGGCGGCGCCATTGCGCTGGTAGTGACAGCGTTGCTGGTTCACACCTCGGGTGACTCACCGGCGGCCACGAAATCCGGAAGTAAATCTGCCCCGACTACTCGCGTGGGGCCGGCCGTACCGACCTCGGCGATGGCCACGACCACGACGGTGCCCATCGCGGCTCCGGCGCAGCCGTTCGCCCCTTTGCCCGACTGCCCGTCTCCGGAGTTGGCGGTGACCCGGTGGCCGCTGCGTTCTCGTGTCGCTCAACTCGTGGCCATCGGAGCCGACGGTCGATCGCTTTCTGCCGCGAAACGGCTCGTGGCCGAGCAGCATGTCGGCGGCCTGGTGATCAGGTCCGCCCCCGCGTCAGCTTCACAGCTCACCGCCGACATCACGGCACTGCGCGCACTCGAAGGGGCGTTGCCGACGTCGTTCAGCCTTGACGAGGAAGGTGGACGGGTCCAGGTACTGCGTTCGGTACTCGGATCGTTGCCGTCAGCGCGCAAACTCGCCGCGAACTCGCCGGAGAAGGTTCGAGCACTCGTAAGCGCGCATCACAAAAAAGTACGCGCGCTTGGTATCGACATGATCCTTGGCCCCGTGCTCGACGTCACCGCTTCCACCTCCGGGGTGATCGGCGACCGTAGCTTCGGCGATGATCCGTGGGCTGACGGTCGCTTCGGATCGGCGTACGCAGCAGGAGTTCGCGACGCGGGCATGGTTCCCGCCGTGAAGCATTTCCCCGGGCATGGCGGCGCGACCGGCGACTCGCACGTCGGCCGGGTCGCGACATCGCCGATCGACAGCTTGCGCGCCCGCGATGAGATTCCGTTCCGCATAACGATGGCCGACGGCCCCGTCGCGGTCATGGTCGGCCATCTCGAGGTCCCCGGGCTGAGCGGCGAAACGCCGTCCACACTCTCCCTTTCCACGATCACCAACGAACTCCGCAACTCCCTCGGCTTCGACGGCCTCGTCATCACCGACTCGCTTTCGATGGGCGCCGTGACAACACGATGGAAGGCCCCGGTTGCCGCGGTCGAAGCGATCTCCGCCGGCGCCGATGTCGCTCTCTTCGTAACGATCAGCGAACGCGACGCCATCGGTGTAATCGACGCCCTTGAGTACGCGGTGACCGTAGGGCGGATCAGCGAAGCACAGCTGAACCGCTCGGTCGTGCGGGTTGTCCGCTCGAAGAACCTCAATCCCTGCGCCGTCGACCCGTTTGCACTACTCAGAGACTCGTCGTCCGCCGAAGCCGCCTACCAAGCCACTCGTTAACGGGGTCGGGGAGCGGTCGTTGCCTCAATCGGAGCGACTCGTTACGGCCATGCGGTCGGCCCACCATTGCTAAAAATGCGAAACGCCGGCCTCGGGTGCGACACCGGCAAGGTTGGGAACGTAGCGGTCCAGGCGGGGTGCGAGTTCGCCGACGGTGCGCAGGCCGTCCCAGCGCGATTCGACGAGCAGACGGTCCTTGTCAACGGTTTCGTCGTATGCCGCGCGGATCTGATCGATGAGGCCGGGCACCGCCTCCTCCATGTCAGTTGGCACGAAGTTGTGGATCCGGTTGATGTACGCATCGGGTGCTGTTGGGATGACGACCGACACGACGCGCAGTCCGTTGTAGGCCTCGATCATTACGTTCGGATACAACGCGACCCAGGCCACTGCGTACGGCGAAAGCTCTTCGCCGCGCACCCGTCGCCCGCGCAGCTTCGACAGCATCGGGAACTGTGCGTGGAAGTTCTCACCGAACGTCCACTCAAGGGTGTTGCAATCGACGAAAGACGCAAGCCCGGGATGAAACGGCGGTACGTGGTACCAGTCGCCGAACACCTCGAGTGAGGTCGCGACGTTTGGAGATTTGTGTTCGCTGGGCGGGCATATTCCTCCAAACGTGCAGGCGAGTGCAGGGGCACACGCACGGCAAACTTGCGGCCCGGCCTCGCCTAACCTCGGTTCCCCTATGGCATCGGTGAAGATCTACACGCGCAAGGGCGACGACGGAACGACGGGTCTCTACTACGGCGGCCGGGTTCGCAAAGACGATCCGGCTCCTGCGGCGTATGGCGACGTCGACGAAGCGCAGTCGGCCATTGGTGTGGCGCGCGCTGCGTGTCGTGAACTAGACGGCGTCGACTGCGAACTTGATCGGGTCCTCATCGCGCTTGAGAAGGACCTGTGGGTGCTGATGGCCGACCTGGCGACGGAGGTCGAGAACCGGGGCAAGCTCGTGGAGGGTATGAGTCTCGTCAGCGATGCCATGGTCGAGAGGCTGGAGCACCAGATCGACGACTTTTCCGGACGATTCACCCTCCCAGCGGAGTTTGTCGTCCCGGGTCAGACGATGGTGAGCGCGCTTCTCGATGTCGCCCGCACGGTGGTTCGTCGAGCGGAACGGACCTCGCTGTCGGCGGCCGCCGACGGTTCCCTCGTCATCAGCTACCTCAACCGGCTCAGCGATCTTCTCTGGACGCTCGCCCGCTGGCAGGAGCACGGCCAGTCACTCATGAGCCGCGACGCATAAGGCTCCTCCGACACCGAAGCGACTTACCCCAGATGCCACGGTTGCGGGTCAGAACCTCGTAACCTAGGCGCCATGCCTGCGACTATTTCCGTTGATCTTGCCTCCGCCGCGCCCAAGGGAGCGGCCATCGGAACCGGTGTGGTGATCGGCAAAAACGGACCCGAGATTCCCGCAGGGATCTCGCTGAACGCGGCCAACCTTGCTGCTCGGGGTTTCGAAGCCAAACCCGGACAGATCCTCGCCATTCCGGCGAAGGCGGGCACGCAGATTCTCGTAGGTCTCGGTCCGGTAAGCGCGCTTAGTGTCGACGTATTCCGAGGCGCAGCGGCGTCGCTCGCTCGGGCCGCCCTTACCGAGACGCATCTGGCCGTCAACCTCGTCGACGAGGCTCCGGCCAAGCTCGATCGCAAGGCGGTCGCTCAGGCGATAACCGAAGCCGTCCTGCTGGCGACGTACACCTACAACGCGCACCGTTCGGTCGTTCCGCCACGTCCGCTCACCGGCGTCACGCTTGTCGTGAAGAGCACCCGGGCCATGTCTTCGGCCGTCGAGAAGGGCAAGCTCGTCGCCGAAGCCGTCATCTTGAACCGCGATCTTGTCAACGAACCACCCGCGTCGATGACCCCTCGAATTCTCGCTAGTCATGCCGAGCGAGCCGCGGCCGAAAACGGCCTCGACATCACGATCTTCGATGAGAGCGATCTCGACCGCGAACGTCTCGGTGGGCTGAAGGCGGTATCCCTCGGCAGCGCTGAGCCGCCGCGCCTGGTGAAGATGGTCTACACACCCGAAGGTGCCTCGCGAAATGTTCCGACCATCGCCTTGGTCGGCAAGGGCGTCACGTTCGACTCCGGAGGTCTCTCGCTGAAGCCCTCCGACGGCATGCTCACGATGAAGTGCGACATGGCCGGTGCCGGACTGGTCATCTCGATCATGTCGATCATCGGCCGTCTTGCTCCGTCCGTTCGCGTCATCGGTTACTGCTGCATCACCGAGAACATGCCGAGCGGAACCGCCACGAAGCTCGGCGACGTGATGGTGGCCCGCAACGGCAAGACCGTCGAGAACCACAACACCGACGCCGAAGGTCGCCTGATCCTCATGGACGGACTCTCCCTCGCGGCCGAAGACAAGCCCGATGCCATCGTCGACATCGCCACGCTCACGGGCGCGGCCATCGTGGCCCTCGGCACGGAAATCACCGCGGTCATGGGTAACAACGAGTCGTTCACGTCGCAGCTCATGGCCGCCGCCGACGCCGTTGGCGAGCCGACGTGGGAACTTCCCCTGTTCCCGCGTTATCGCAAGCACATCGACTCCTCGATTGCCGACATGAAGAACATCGGCAACGCCGGTCAGGCGGGCTCCATCATCGGTGGCATCTTCCTGCAGGAGTTCGTCGACGGCCGCCCGTGGGTGCACCTCGACGTCGCCGGCCCGGCCTTCGTCAACATCGATGAAGGCCTAATCACCAAGGGCGGTACCGGCGTAATGGTACGCACACTTATCGAATTGATCGAGACGTTCGTTCGCCCCGGCAAGTAGAACGGGCCATTCGCCCGTCGGCGAACAGGGTTTGTGGTCATCGTGCAGGTCCGTGTGCCTTCAGCATGCTGCACGGTGACCCGGAACCTGCACGGTGACCCGGAACCTGCACGGTGACCCGGAACCTGCGGTCTACCGCACCGGCTTGGCCACGATGATCGGTCCGTTCGTGCTGTATCTGATGCGTGGCGGGTCCCACCTCCGCTTCGCTTCGGGCCCACCACGGGCGGCCCTCATCCGGTCTCGGTGGCTTCGATCGCTCGCTTGCGCTCGCTCGTTCAGCCCTCGCCGGGGCCGCGGCTCACCGCACCGGCTTGGCCACGATGATCGGTCCGTTCGTGTATTGGGGTGCGCAGTCGTTGACGCTGTTCTTGACGGTCACCCGGCGAAACGCGCTGTCGAGGTGAAGCCATTCTTCGGCCAGTGGGGCTGAGACCCCGGCTGCGTGAATGGCCTTGGCCAGGAACTGATGGCGATGGACGAACATTTCGTCGGTGATCAGCATGTGTCGGTGAGCGTCTCGCGGGTGCTTGCCGACGAAGGGTCGGGGGCCGCCCATCGCTCCGATCATGAAATCAGTCAGTTGCCGCTCCTGACGGTCTCGCTCCACGCCGACGAAGAACTGGCTCAGAATCGGGTCACGGTAGATCTGGTCGTAGAGAGCCCGGTGCACCTTCTCCAGCGTCGGCTTTCCGCCGACGCGGTCGAAGAGCGATTGCGTGGGCATGTTCGGCGTTATGGGCCTGCGGGCTCCGACGCGAACAGCCGTCGAACCGATCGGCATGACGTGGCTTTGCATGAGGACCCTATCGGCCGCTCTCTGCGTTTCTTGCGACGGTCAGCGACTCGCCCGGGCCAAAAGGGACCAAAGACCCGATGACGCACAAATTCGTGGGATTTCGTGCATCCTCAGGTGATAGGGCAGACTCCTCCGTCATGGCAGCCAACAACATTTACGGTCGGGTCGGTATATGGACGGGCGTTCTCGACGCACATCCAACCTCCAAAGCGCAAGAAGCGGCAAAGGAGGTGGAGCAGCTCGGCTTCACCACGATGTGGATCCCGGAGGCAGTGGGTCGCGATCCATTCGTTTCGGCGGCGAACATCTTGTCGGCAACGACGAAGCTGAAGATCGCCACGGGCATTGCGAATATCTATGCCCGCGACCCAATGACGATGAACGGCTGTGTACGCACGCTCGCCGAGGCCTACCCGGATCGTTTTCTTCTGGGTCTCGGTGTCAGCCACGGTCACCTCGTCGCCGGCGTGCGCAAGCACGATTACTCGAAGCCCTACAGCCACATGGTTGAGTACCTGACCCGTATGGACAAGGCACTCTTCATGGCGGTCGGGCCGGCTTCCACGCCTCCCCGAGTCCTCGCCGCTCTCGGCCCGAAGATGCTCACGCTGTCGGCCACCCAGGCCCAGGGTTCACATCCGTACTTCACGACGCCTGATCACACAAAGATCGCTCGCGAAACGATGGGTCCCGACGCGCTGCTCATGCCCGAGCAGATGGCCGTACTCGACACGAACCCCGAGACCGCCCGGGCCACCGCTCGCGCCGGTATGAAGGTGTACCTCGGCCTTCCGAACTATTGGAACAACCTGCTGCGGTTGGGCTTCGTCGAAGAGGACCGGGCCGACGGCGGCAGCGACCGGCTCGTCGACGCGATCGTCGCATGGGGTTCGATTGAGCAGATCGCCGAGCGCGTTTCGCAGCACCATGCGGCCGGCGCAGATCACGTTTGCGTGCAGATGTTGCGCCCCGACACGGCCGTACCGCTGACGGAGTGGACGGCCCTCGCCAAAGCGATGCTTTAAGGGTCCCGCTTAGCATTTAGCTAAACGAGACTGGTTCGTAGGAACGTGATGCTCCGGAGCCGAAATCCACCCGGCGGGAGTGGAAATCGACTCCGGAGCAGCGCGTCGGCGGTTAGTGCACTGAAGCGTTGAAGACTGTGATGTCGATTTCCCCGACTAACCGGCTGGTACGTACAAGCTGGGAGCGCTCGGCGTCACAGGTTTCTATGCGAAGATGCACTACTCGACTCGGTTCGCCGCGGCGTGAACGACGGCGAGTTGGTGTTGGCTCCACGCCCAGTGGGCGAATGACTCGATCATCGACGGATGGCATCCGGAACGGCCGAGGGTGCGCTCCACATCGGCCAGCGTTCCTCCTGTCCTCACGACGCTCATCGCGGTCGAGGCAGCCCGGCGTCGAGCAGCGCGAAGCGGGGAAGCCTGCTCGTCGGCGGCGTCCCACTGAGCATGTTCGCTTTGGAGTTGGTGGGGCATCCGGGCGACCATACGTGGCTCCACCCACGGAACCATGGGTCGCACGACGAGACTGCCGCCGCGGTAGTGCGCCAGCTCAAACTGACAAAGTCGCGACAGTGAGCGCAGAAACGGGGAGTGGCGGCCCGTGCGATCCCCGAGGCCGAGCACCCGGGCCATGTCGCCGGGGGAGAGGTCGAAGCCGTCCGGGGCCGACTCGAACCCGTAGGAGATCGATCGAAGAAGCCACGTGGCCGACGGGCCGAGAATGCCCAGCCAGAACCGCTCGACGTAGGCCGACTTCGGGTCGTGACCGGTTTCGCGGATGATGTCGTCGTCCCAGGGCGAAACCCATAGCGATGTGGTTGGGTCGACAATGGGGGCAGCGATCGCGAGCATGGGACCTCCAGGTGAGGTTCGAATGTGAGGTCGAACCTGAGGCTCGAATGGTGAAGTTCGAACGCAACAAGAACAACAAACGACAGGGAAGTTGAGATTTTCAATGTCTTTCATGATATCTGGTGATTCCGTCGATGAGGGAGGCGAACGCGCGCAACAGCTGATCCACGACGCCAAACGCGTGGTCGCGCTGACCGGCGCCGGGATCTCGACCGACTCCGGAATCCCGGACTTTCGGGGTCCGCAGGGCCTATGGACGAAGAACCCGAAGGCGGAACGGACGTCGTCGCTGCAGCACTACCTGAGTGATCCCGAAGTGCGGGCGATCGCTTGGCAGAGCCGCCTCCACTCACCGGCGTGGGATGCCCAACCCAACGCGGGCCACGGTGCCTTCGTCGAACTCGAACGGCGGGCCAAGCTCCACACGCTCGTGACGCAGAACATCGACGAACTTCACCAGCGGGCCGGTTCGTCGCCCGATCTGGTTGTCGAGGTGCATGGCACCATGCGACGCGCCGTGTGCTGGTCGTGTACTCGGGAGTGGCCGATGCAGCCGTTTCTGGATCGGGTTGCGGCTGGTGAAGCGGATCCGCCCTGCCCGGAGTGCGGCGGGATCGTGAAGTCGGCGACGATCAGCTTTGGGCAGAACCTTGTCGAGGAGGACCTCGAGCGGGCGTTCATGGCGGCGTCGACGTGCGACCTTCTGCTGTGCGTGGGCAGCACCCTGGCCGTCGGTCCGATCAACCGGATGGTCCCGATGGCGAAGAACGTAGGCGCGCATATCATCATCGTGAACGGTCAACCGACGGAAATGGATCACCTGGCATCGGTGGTGGTCCGAGGATCCATCAGCGACGTGCTCCCGCAGATCGTCGCCCCGCTCTAACTTCACGTACATGTAGCCGTACGTGTCGTCGGGTGGCATCTTCGGCTACATAACGTCGGGTCCCTCGTACATGTAGCCGTACGTGTCGTGGGGTGGCATCTTTGGCTACATAAACGTCGGGTCCCTCGTACATGTAGCCGTACGTGTCGTGGGGTGGCATCTTTGGCTACATAAACGCCGGGAACAATCAGTGCCGCCCAGTGGTTGGTAGCAAAGCCGACTGAATGAGTCGGCTTTAGATTGGTAGGATACGGGTATGGCATCTTTTCGTGACCTTCTGGCCGCAGCAAAAACTCAGATCAAAGAGATCGACACCGCGGCCGCCGAGGCCCAGATTGCGGGGAACCCGCATACTGTCGTGCTCGACGTTCGTGAGCCCGACGAATACGAACAGGGTGCGCTTCTCAACGTGATCCACATTCCCCGTGGCCACCTCGAGGCCCAGGTCGAAGGAAAGATCGTCGACCGCGATGCCCCGGTCGTCGTGTACTGCGCCGGTGGTGTCCGGAGCGCCTTTGCCGCGAAGACCCTCGGTGAGCTCGGCTACTCGAACGTGTTCTCGGTGGCCGGTGGATTCGGCAAGTGGAAGAACGAAGGGCGAGCCTGGAAGATTCCGGCCGCCCTCAGCGCCGAGCAGCGCAACCGCTACCAGCGCCACCTCCTTCTCCCCGAGGTCGGCGAAGCCGGGCAGCAGAAGTTGCTCGACGCCAAGGTCCTCATGCTCGGCGCCGGTGGCCTCGGTTCACCCAGCGCGCTGTACCTGGCCGCCGCTGGAATCGGCACGATCGGCATCATCGACATGGACGTCGTCGACGCGTCCAACCTGCAGCGCCAGATCCTGCACAATCTCGACCGCATCGGTGACCGCAAGGTCGACTCGGCGAAGAAGACCCTCACGCTGCTCAACCCCGACGTCAACGTCGTCACCTACGACACCCGCCTCGGCGCCGACAACGTGCTCGACATCATCGACGGCTACGACATCATCGTCGACGGAACCGACAACTTCCCGACCCGCTACCTGCTGAACGACGCATCGCTCAAGAAGAAGATCCCCGTCGTGTTCGGCGCCATCTTCCGCTTCGAAGGTCAGGTGTCGATCTTCGATCCCTACAACGGCCCGTGCTACCGCTGCATGCTTCCCGAGCCGCCTCCCGCCGAAATGGCGCCGTCGTGCGCCGAAGCCGGGGTGCTGGGCGTTCTCCCAGGCATCATCGGTTCGCTGCAGGCCATGGAAGCGATCAAGCACATCCTCGGGCTCGGTGACACCCTCGCCGGTCGTCTGCTCACCTACGATGCGCTCGAGCAGTCGTTCCGCACCTTCAAGCTCCGCCGCGACCCCAACTGCCCGGCCTGCTCGATCGACCCCAACGACATCGTCATCGCCGAATACGACGAACTCTGCATGCCGCACCGGCACTGAATTTGATGGTGGGCGGGCCCCATCTCCGCTTCGCTCTGTCTGCGCACGGTCCGCTTAGCGACCCTGCCGGCCACCCTTTTCGCGGGCGGCCTTAATCCGGTGTCGGCGGCTCGCTCACTTCGGTCGCTTCGCTCCGTGTGTTCTCTGCGCCCTCGCCGGGGCCGCGTTCCTCGGGGAGGGGTGCGGGATTGTGCGGGATTTCCGTCGTCGCAAGTACCAAATCCCGCACAAACCCGGTCTATCGGCGGCCGGTGGGTAATCCGGATGCTGCGTCGCGCGGTGACACGATCGTCTGCAGCGGCGAGCCGACCACCCAGTTCCATTCGATCTTCTGGTACGTGAACGCGATCTCTTGGTACTCGGTGAACCCGCTCGCCGCGAACCCGCTCGTGTCATCGCCATGTGCGTCCTGAAGCGCTGCGCCGAGTTCGATGACTGCAGCCCGAAGGCGGTCCGACGGTTGGTAGTCCTCGCCCATAGAAATGCTGACGCTGATCTGATTTGTTGACATTTGGTGCTCCTCACGGTGGAAGTTGGTTGGTTGGACACGAGACGCCGCAACGGTGAAGTGGTTACACCGAGCGACGGATTGGCCGCGCTTGATGTACTCGAGCGTCAGCCGACGTAATCGCGTTGATGCCATTGAATGCTGTGACGTGTAACCCATTTCCGATTGTGACGTCTCCGTCTGAGAGGCACTCGATGGGAGGCACGGATGCGCGTCAAAGTGGAGATCACCAATCCCGATGGATCGACGAGGTCGGCTGTCGTGGATGGTCGTGTCGAGGTGGGTCGAGAAGGTCCGGGCATCGAGGTACCTGACCCTTCGGTCAGCCGCCGGCACCTCGCAATCGAAGTGCGGGCCAGTCGTATCTGGGTCACCGATCTCGGCAGCGCGAACGGCACGTTTTTGGACGGGAAGGCCATCGTTGGGGAGTGTGAACTGAGCAACGGCGCGATCGTCACCTTTGGCGACAGCTCGCTCACTTTGCTTGTAGACGAGCCGTTCCCAACGCCGCAGGGGGGTTCGGCCGCTCCCGGCAGCACGACTGTGGTGCGTCCGGCGGGCGCGGCCACAGAGCCCGATCTGGCGTCCGTTCGTCGCGATCTGATCGAGGTTCGGTACCTACCGGGAAGCGCTGCCGCCGACGCGGCCCCCTCGATGCTCGACATGGCGCGCCGCGCCCGACGGGCCCTGACCGGCCTTGGCTCGGAGTCGTGGGGAACTCCGGTTGTGATCAACCTCGTTGATCCCTTCCCCGATCCCGGTAACCCTGCGGCCATTGTCACGAGTGGAGCGGTCGTTGACGCCGGCGCCTCGACGATCTGGATGGTCGTTACCCCGGAGTCACCACCCGAGGACCCTCATCGCTCGATGGCGCTGCTGTTCGGTGCGGTGCTGCCTTCGGCCAACGACATCGAGCACCTCATCGAAGGGTACGGCCTTCACCTGGGTGGAGCGTCGCAGCCGAGTCCATCGCTCGTCGACAGTCTCCCCAGCTCGATCGAAACGCTCCCAGCGGAACTTCGGGCCGCAGTCGCGGGGTCCTTTGTCGGTTACGTGATCGCCCGGGAGGACGAAGACGCTTTCAAGCAACTGCTTGCTGCACCAGCGGGACGATTGTCTGAAGCCTGGACACGTCTCTACGGAATGTCGGCTGCGGCCATGGAGCAGCGTTGGAGAAACGAGCGAAGCGAGGAGGAGTCCTCGACTGACACCCGACAGTTCCTCAAGCTGTCGTGGAAATACCTTCGACCGTACCGGCTTCGACAGGTCGAAGTCTTCGGCTACATGCTGTTCAGCCTCGCGTTTTCTGCGACCTACCCCTTTGTGGCCAAGCGACTGTTCGACACCGCGCTTCCGAGCGGCGAGTTCTCCCAAGTGCTCACTCTCCTGGGTGTCCTCGGCCTCGCGTTCATCGTGTCGATGCTTGCGGGTCTACGGCAGAACTATCAGAGCGCGTGGATCAGCGGATCTGTCGTGAAAGACATTCGAGGCGAGATATTCAGCCGGGTCCAGCGTCTTCCGGATCCCTGGATGGCCCGGCACTCGCAAGGTGATGTGCTGTCGCGGCTGATGAGCGACGTTGGTCAGGTCGAGAATGGCCTGACGGCGGCGATCAGCGGCGGGATCTTTCAGGTCACCGCACTTGGGATCAGCACGGTCATCATGCTGCGAGTCAGCGTCCTGCTCGGGATCGTCGTTCTCGTCGGGGCACCCATCGTGGCGGTCATCTACCGGCTGATGTCGAAAGGCGCGCGTTCTCGCAGCATCGCCGTGCAAGAGGATGCAGAGCGCGCTCATGGGCGTTGCTGCCGAGAACTATCAGGCCAATCCAGTCGTGAAGCTTTTCCGGTTGGCGACGGTGGAGGAAAAGCGCTTCGGGCGTTCGGCTGAACGGTTCTTCCGATCGCAGATGCGCCTCAGCATGTACGGGGGCCTCTTCGGCGTGGCGGTCAATGGAATCGTGACCCTGCTTCGACTCATCGTGCTCGGCCTCGGAGCCTGGTTGGTCACCCACGGCCGATTCACAATTGGTGGCCTCGTGGCTTTCCTCGGCGTTATGGGAGAGGTCCTCAGTCCGGTAACCGGGCTTACGACCCTCGGCCAGACGATCCAGGCGTCAATGGGCTCACTCGTTCGGATCGACGAGATCCTCGAGGCTCCGGTCGAACCGGCAGGCGAGGATCTCCCGGCGTTGGCACCGATCCAACGTGAACTTACGTTGGCGGGCGTTTCCCTTTCGTACAGCGCCGAGCGTCGAGCACTTGATGGGATCGACGTGCAAATACCCGCGGGAAGCCGAGTGGCGTTCGTCGGACCGTCGGGTTCCGGGAAATCATCGATTCTCCGTGTTCTGATGCGTCTCTACACTCCCGATGAAGGAACGATCCGAGTCGACGGAGTCGACGTGAGCACTCGGTCGCTCGCGTCACTGCGAGCGCAGATGGGTGTGGTGTTTCAAGATTCGTTCCTCTTCAACGCGACCGTCCGCGAGAACATCGCCATAGGCAAAGACGGAGCTACCGAGGCGGAAATTCTCGCTGCGGCCAAGGCGGCGGAGGTCGACTCATTCGTGGCTGCCTTACCCCGTGGCTACGACAGTATGGTCGGTGAAGGCGGACGGAATCTTTCCGGAGGGCAGCGGCAACGGGTGGCCATCGCCAGGGCCCTTGTCGCCAATCCGGCGATCCTGCTACTTGACGAGGCCACATCGGCCCTCGATCCGAGGACCGAGCGTCAAATAAGCGCCACGCTGGAGCGGGCCGGGAGCGGGCGGACGGTTGTCGCCATCACACATCGCCTTACATCAGTGACTGACTACGACCGCATTGTGATGGTGGTCGGCGGCCGAATCGCGGAGACCGGAACCCATGAGGAACTCCTTCGACTCGGTGGAAGTTACGCGAGTCAGTGGGCCGAACAAACCGGTGAGGCAATTCCTGAACGACCTCCGTTCGATGCAAAAGCTGCGCTTGGCCGAGTTGCACTGTTTCGCCAGCTCGCCCCTGATGCACTCGACGATGTGGTCAGCCTTTTGAAGGAACGGGTCGTGCCACCCGGAGACCTGATCGCCGAAGGCGGTGACCAACTCTTGTTGCTTGCTGAGGGGCGCGCTGAAATTCTCGTTCAGACACTCAGTGGTGAAGAAGTCGTCGTTCGGTCCATCGGCCCCGGGGAGATCTTCGGACTGAACTCGTTGCTTGGGGCGTCGTCGGGATCGATTCTCAGGGCGGTCGAGACGATTCGCATTCTTGCTCTCGAGGGTGAGGTGATCGCCAGCCTGACGCAACGACATGCAACGATCGCAAGCGCCCGATCGGGTCGCTCGACGATGCATGCACCCTCCGGCGGGCGGCGACTCCCGACGATCACTTCCGCCACCTCCGCATCGATGGCGACCTCCACCGGCCCGTTGAGGGGTTCCGATGTTCGGGCCGCAGCTCACACGCTGAACACGTCGTCCATGACGTCCACGACGTCCACGACGTCCATAGAGGTGTCGCAACGTCCATAGAGCTGAACACGTCGTCCATGACGTCCATAGAGGTGTCGCAACAGCAATAGAAGGGTGCTACCAAGGGATGTCAGTGCTCGAAGCCGTTCGTGTCACCGATCTCACGGCAGCGCAAAACGCAACATCGGACGCTTGGTGGGGTTGAACAAACGCGTGGGTTGTGTTCGGGTCGTAGACCTCATCCAGCAGGCCCAGCGCACGTAGATACCGTTTGTACAGCCTGTAACCCTGTGTGACATTGACGAACGGGAGCACGGGGATCGCGTACTCCGACAGGTTCGAGGGCAAAGTTGTTGCCGTCAGCTCAATAGTCGCGGTTCGGCAGATATCCAACAGGCGAAGCAAGCTGTCGGTTGTCGGACATGGTTCATCCAGGCCGATGTAAAGCATCAGTGTTGGAAACGGAGGGCAGAGTTTCTGGTCCATTCCGTTCGGCCAGGCGCTGATCTCTACGCGGTTGACCCATTGCAGAATCTCGCCTTCGTCAACCAGCAGCGCTTCCAACATCGCATCGACATGTTCGAACGGAACGAAGAAGTTCAGGCGCACAAATTCCTTTAGCGCTGCGGGGATGTTGGTGAAGAGCGCGGCTATATCCGGACGGACCATCTGCGCAATATCGCAATGCCCCGAAACCTCACCGGCGAATTTCTGCGCAAAATCACAGCCGATGAGGTTGGCCCCCGACTTCGAGGCCTGCTTCCACGCTCGCAACACCATTTCAAGTCGGAAACGGGCTGCTTTGCTGATTGCCAGCTCCGAGCGGTGCGGATCGAGAAGCCGCTCGCACAGGTCCCTGAATGCCTGGTCCGCGGTATTCAATGGCATCGTGTTGCCGGCGGCGCGTTCCACGTGTGCAGCCATGTCGACCCATTTGGGAACTAACAGGTCGACGAAGTTCGTTCGGAAGGGTTGAGTAAGGAACCTGGCCGTTCGTGTTCTTTCGAAATGACCATTTCGTGTCATGGTCCTAAGACGCGCGAATCAAGCCGCGGTTACATCCAAGCGACTCTGCAACGGGATGTAACCGAGTAGATGCGGTGGCGTCTGTGTTTGTACCTGATTCCAGGTACAAACAAAAGGAGGCACCATGTCGCAAACAACTACAGGCCATGAACCGCCATCACCCGACGGTATTTCGGTCGATATCCGGACCGGATCCGACTTTGAGCCATCGGACCAGCTCCGTAACACGCTTGAGAACCTGTCGACGATCCTGGCCGATGAATACGGCGCTGACGTCGAAGGGTTCAACCAGTTCGACGCCAGTGGTCTCGGCGATCCCCTGGGGTTTTGCCTCATAAAGTTCACCGGAGGCGGCGGATGTTCCAAGGTCCGTTGTTCGGGGACCTACACCCCGGGTTCCGGTCCTTCCACGGGAAGCGGTGGTGGTGGCGGTACCTCGAGCGATGGAGGAGACACGATCCCCGTGTCAATCCCCGGCCTTCCGAGAATCTGACCATGGCGCTGACCTACTCCCGGTACAACGTATGGTCGCAGCGGGGCGATCATGTCCTCGTGCACAACGGCATGAGCGGCGAGGTTCACTATCTCACGGCCGAAGCCCGCGATGCGGTGAACGTGGTCGTCGCCGGGGGTCCGGTCAGCGGCGTTGATCCCGAGGTGTTGGAGCGTCTCGTTCGAGCCCGCATACTCATCGGTAGCGATGTCGATGAGTTGCGGGTCCTTCGAAACCGCTATGCGGCGTCCTCGCTCGACGCTGGGCACCTCGGGCTGACGCTGATCACGAGTCTCGGGTGCAACTTCGATTGTCCGTATTGCTACGAAGACAAGAAGCCGTCACTTCTCGGACCCGAGGTACAGGCCGGTGTTCTCCAGCTACTCGATGATCGCATCGAGAATCTCCGCGAACTCGTCGTCACCTGGTTTGGGGGAGAACCCCTCATGGGCCTGAAGTCGTTGGTTGCGTTGTCGGATGCCTTCTTGGAGCGTTGTGCAAAGCACGACGTCGACTATTCGGCACTTATCGTTACAAACGGATGGCTGTTGTCGGGAGCGACGGCAAAAATGTTGGCGGACCGAAAAGTACAAACCGCACAAGTAACCATTGATGGTCCGCCGGATGTACACAATCGTATGCGTCCATATGTTGATGGACGACCGACGTTCGATCGGATCGTCGACAACATCGTGGAAGCCGTCGAGTATCTCGACATTGATGTGCGCGTCAACCTTGACGGAAACAACCTGGGCCGAGCTGAGGAACTGATGGAGATTCTGGCTGGACGCGGTCTGGCCGGCAAGATCGAACTGTATCCCGCGCAGTTGACCTCGGTTGAGTACGCACCTGCACCGGGATCCACGTACCAAGGCTGTTTTTCCCGCAGCGATTTCGCCCAGGTGGCTTTGGAGTTCAACGAACTCGCACGTCAGCATGGTTTCAAAAGTGGTCCAGCTGAGTTGCCGAAGCCGACGGGTTCTCCGTGCACCGCCGTTCGGGCGAACGAACTGATCGTCGGGGCCGATGGCGAACTGTGGAAGTGTTGGGAGGAGGTAGGCGTGAAGGAAGCCGCTCACGGCGACATCAGGACCTATCACGAGGTTGACTCACGCGTTCGGCGATGGCTGACTTACGATCCGTTCGCGAACGAGGAATGCAAATCGTGCATTGCGTTGCCCGTGTGCATGGGTGGATGCGTCGTCCATGCGTTCAGCGAGCGGAACTACGCGAACCGTTGCGGTGACTTCAGGTTCAACCATCAACGGCACATCGACGATCTGATGGCCGACGTCTTCAAAGAGGATCGTTCTCCTCTGGAGCTCACGTTTACCAATGCGTCGCGGCGATTACACGGGCTGAACACCAAGCCAGCGGTGGCAACTCCAACTCCGGTCACGATAACCAGGAAGCCCGTTCCGGTCGGGTGACGCAGCAAACTCACATGTGACGTTCTCACCCCGACTTGCGGGTGAGAACGCACACGTGCAGGTGCGAAACGCGGTCGTTGGTCTGGTTGTCACCCAGCATCCGCGTTGACCATCGAAGCGACCACGTCCTCGTCTTCGAGATCGTCGTCGTCGTCTTCGACAATGCCGTCCGTGTCATCGGTCGAGAGGCCTGGGGTGAGAAAGTAGCCGACAGCAAAGCCGGCAATCGTTGGGATTGCGGTAAGCAGTATCCAACCGGTCGTCGGAAGCGGAAAAATTCGAAGTACCGCAAATCCCACGGACAAAAGCAGTCCAAATCCAAGGCCCGGAGCGAGGAAACGGAGTCCACGTGCGAACCGTCGTTCTGGAAGGCGTCGCCGTTTGACGTCACGGATGTTACGGGCGATTCCGAGTGTGACGAGGGCCAGCAGAAGAAGCGAGAACACTCCCATCGTCGAGAGGATCGAGCCTCGCACGTCAATCATTACAGTGGTGCTGGCGAGCCGCTTCTTGGATTCGTCGTACAAGCGAAGGTGGCCGCGTAGATATCCGGTGGCCTGCCGGTCGAGGTCAAAGAAGTCGAGCGGAACCTCAAGCGTTCTCGTTCCGCCTGCAGCCACGGGGGTTTTGATCCGGACGTCGTAGGAGAGAAAATTGAGCGAAAGCATTTCGCCTTCGAGCCGAATCCGGTCGACCGTGACCGGCTTGGCCGTGGCGTTGCTGATGTTGATCAGCAACGTTTCCTCCGTCTTCGGATTGAGTCGTAGCGGCTTGCGCGGGCTCGTATCGCCGAGCGACACGCCGTTAATCGAAGCGTCCAGTCGCAATACCTCCGACGTCGGGGCATTGGAACACGAGCTCATCGTGGCGGCCGCCAGGAGGGCCACAAGGACCATCGTGTTTCGTCGCCTGAGCCGTCGGGGGTGCAGCGCGATCGTTCCGTGAACCTCGTTGGCTGTGGGTTCGCCGAGTACCGGTAGTGATCTGTTGCTCATCGGTCTGCCTTCCATCGAAGTCTGCGGCGTCGTGCGCGTCGGGCTCGCACGACGGTCAGGGCGCCAACGCTGAGCGCGGAAGCGATTGCTGTAGCGAGGGTTAGGTTCAGCGTCACCGGCTTGCTGATATACGTCGACCACAACAACAAGCTGCAAACGCCGATGATCGCGCCCGCTCCCGCCGCTGCGATTACTGAGCCGTTGCGAACACGACCTTTGCGGTGCTGTCGGCTTCGGCCTTCAGCGGCACTGAAGGCTCCGGCCAGAAGGACAACGGCTACGGGAGTTTGGGCCGTCCGCCACGGCTTGTTGCTGTCTTGAATCACCGCATCGCGTTCAGCCAAGGTCACACCGTTGTTGTTAATTGCTCGCACCGTCAGAACGGCGGGCCCGCGGACTCCCCAACCGCGAATTCCGAGATCGACGGTCGCGGTACTCCCACGGAGCCGGGCCGGATACGAACCAATGGGCGCCCCGAGGAGCGTCAGACGGGTCTGGACCGCAGCCGACCCCGGAACGGTTATCCCGGAGAGGGTCAGCGGTTTCGACAGATCGATTGACCAGACTCCATCGGCGGGCGATTCGCCGTTGATCCGCAAGCCACGGAGGCTCGGATCGATGTTCAATGAGTCGGTCGATGGACCGAAAAGAATCAGGAACACTGAGATCGCCAAGCCTGCGATCATCAACGCGAGTGGTCGGGCGAGGGGAGCGGTCGGCCGGATAACGGACTCGATACCGACAAGCTCAGATCGGTTGAGAATCGCGGCATCGAACGCCGCCCGGTGACGAGCGGTCACCGGTTTGACCGTCGTTTCCTGGCGGGGGGAAGGCGGCACGACCGCATTCGGCGGCTCAACGCTGGAACGGGGAGCAACGGTGGCGGTGGAGATCGATTCGACGTTCGAATCACGGTGCCCGGGATCGACCTCGGGAGACACCTCGGGATAGACCTCGGGATCGACTTTGGGATGCGCCGTCGCATGGAACGACGGTGTTGAGCGGTCGGGCTGTTCGGCCGCCACCCGATGACCCAGGGGGGCCACGGTAGCCGCGGCATCGGGATTCACAACGGCTGGTCTCGATAACGGTGCGACGGTTGGCTGCGCTTGATGCGGGCTCGCGGGTTGAAGGCCGGGTGCGGTCAGCGCTGTGGACCAGCTGGACCCGAACGCCGCTTGGCCGGCTTTGGCGACTGCCTCACCAAATTCCCGCACGGTTGAGTAACGAAGAGCCGGATCGCGTGCCAGCGAGCGCATGATCACCGCTGACAGCTCGCCCGGAACGGTCGGCGCTACCTCTGATAGTTGGCGAGGCTCGGAAGTGATGCGTTGAATCAACAGCGACATCGGAGCGTCGCCGTCGAATGGAAGCCGGCCCGACAAGAATTCATACAGCATGGTGCCGATGGCGTAGACATCGGCTGGAGGCCCAACGGTCGCTCCCTCGGCCTGTTCCGGCGCCATGTATGCAGGCGTACCGAGGACGCTTCCATCAACCGTGGCGAGCGTTCGTCCGCCGTCGATCACTTTGGCGATGCCGAAGTCTGCGACTTTGAGGTCGCCGGATTCGGTCAGGAGGAGGTTCTCGGGTTTGATGTCGCGATGCAGCACACCGTGCTCATGCGCATGTTGGACGGCCGCACACGTTGCGAGGGTGAGTTCACAGGACTTGGCGAAGGAAAGACCCTCTCGGGTAAACAAACTCCACACCGTTCCGCCCGACAGAGCTTCCATAATCAACACGCACCGACCCTGCTGCTCGATGTAGTCGTAGATCGGCACGATGTTCGGATGTTCGAGCTGCGCAAGCGTGCGGGCCTCGGTGAGGAATCTCGAGCGAACTTCGGGGTCGTCGGCGAGATTTGGAGCCAGTTCCTTGATCGCGACCTTTCGACCCAGTTTCCGGTGAACGCCGAGGTACACGAGGCCCATCGCACCACGGCCGAGTTCGCGCTGGATTTCGTAGTCCGGAAGCAGAGCCGCAATGGATTGGGGTCTGGGTTGTGCGACTGCACTTGCCGATCCGGTCATGGGTGCGAGTTCACCCGACGCGCGTTAACGGGCTCGACCAGATGCCGTTAACGGGCCTTAACGTTACCGGTTAACGGGCGATCGCTACGTTCACCCGGTGCCTCGGTTCAGTGTGCTCGTGCGGCGTCTGGCGGTCCGTCCCGTTCGACTGTGGCCGTTCGCCGCGATCGCAGCAATTGTCGCGGGCATGGCGACCATCAGCGCTTCGGAGCCTGCCCAGGGAGCGGGTGCGCCGCTCGTCATGAGGGTCACCCGGTCAGTGTTTCAACCAACGCCGTTCACGCCTCCGTCAGCCGATATCGAGGTGGTCACGCCGTCGGGTACGTCCTCGTTCAGCCTTGCCGATGCCGGAGAGCAGTCGTTCAACGTTGAGGTGGGCGACGAAATCACCGTACGGAGGCTTGGGAACCCCGCTCCCTACAACGTCGATGTGTTCTGCTATTCGGGGATCGTATTTTTCTCAGGCAGCGAAGTTACCTTCACTGCTTTTGCGCCCGCCGGGGGCGGATCGCTCTTCGAGTGCGAGTTCAGCGAGCAGGCGACAGCGCTCACCATTTCCAAGCAGGTCGCAACCGGAGGCGCCGTCGGCCCGTTCGCATTCACCGTCAGCGGCCCGGGCTTTTCGACGCCAGTGTCGGTTGCAAAGGACGGATCAGTCAAGGCGCTGATTCCGCCGTCGGGAACGATCGTTGTCGAAGAGACAACACCGGGCTTTTCCGCCACCCACATGTGTCAGAACGATACGGGTGAAGGACTGATTCTGACCGTGTCCACCGGTGGGAATCGAGCGGAGTTCGCCGGGGGGTTCGGAACCTTCCTCTGTACATTCATCAACACCCCCGACGCCGGACCGCCATCGACGACGACTACGACGACGTTGGCTCCGACTACAACGACGACGACGTTGGCTCCGACTACAACAACGACGACGTTGGCTCCGACTACAACGACGACGACGACGTTGGCTCCGACAACAACGACGACGACTACGACGACGTTGGCTCCGACAACGACTACGACGACGCTGGCTCCGACAACAACGACGACGACGTTGGCTCCGACAACGACTACGACGACGTTGGCTCCGACAACGACTACGACGACGTTGGCTCCGACAACAACGACGACGACGACTACGACGACGTTGGCTCCGACTACAACGACGACGACGACGTTGGCTCCGACCACCACCACGACGACTACGACGACGCTGGCTCCGACAACAACGACGACGACGTTGGCTCCGACAACAACGACGACGACGACTACGACGACGTTGGCTCCGACTACAACGACGACGACGACGTTGGCTCCGACCACCACCGCGACGACTACGACGACGACTACGACGACGTTGGCTCCGACCACCACCGCGACGACTACGACGACGCCTACAACCACGTCGTCTCCGACCACCACAACGACGACAACCTCGACCTCGCTGCCAGTCACGAGTACCACCGCGCCACCCTCCGCCGGCACGACTACGACGACGTCCTTGCCCCCGACGCCAACAACCACCGGTGAAGTGTCCCCGGTGACGGCCGGTCCACCGCTGCCCCTCGTGGCACCGTCGACAACCCTTACCGCAACATTTCCGATGGCAACGACCGCCCCATCGTCCACGTCAACCGCCGCACCTACGACAACAACTCCGACCGCCCCGACGACCACCGCCCCGACAACCACGGCCGCGACGACCACCGCCCCGACGACCACAACAGACGGAGTGCTCGTGCAGCCGGAGATTCGCGTGCCGAGCACGACGACTCTCACGAGCGTGCCCAACCCCGACGTTGTCGCGCCGACCTCTTCGGATCCCGAAGTGAGTATCCCAACGACTTCCGACGACCCGAACACGTCTGCTGCGCCGACGACGCTCAATTCATCGACAACCGTCCCGTTCGTTGCGAGTGCCGAATCAGACGCAACCGACACCGCTGGACCTGGCGCGTCGACCACCACCAGTTCAACCAAACCACCGAGCCCGTCGGCAACGGTGCTTGGGGTGACGATTCGGCGCGGCGACGGTCTGATCACCGTGCCCTGCGATGGCCACGGCGAGATTCGTTTTGCGGGTCAGTCGGCTCGCCCGCTCGTTGATGTTGACACTGCCGGTTTGTCAGTCGGCGATCACGAAGCCGACATTCTGTGCGACGGGAAACCGGTCTCGCGGGTGACGGTGTCTGTCGTGGAACCGGTGTCCGATTCTCCAAACACCCCATCTGCTGTCAGCGCCATGTTGTTGGTCCTTTGTCTGGCGGCTTTGGTGTTTGCAATTACCCCCGACGGCACAGTGGTACGACGTCTTCACGGACAGGTGGTCAAGTAGTGAACAACCCGGGTTCCACGACCGCGCCTGAACCGAACTCCGGCTCCGACGCGCTTTCCAGAGCGGCGGATGGCGTTGCGAGTCCCGATGTCATCTCGCTGGTCGACCGTTTGCCCCGACCCGGGAGGGAAGAAGACGCCGATCTGGTGATTCGAGCGGCGCGGGGCGAGGCCGAGCCATACGAGCAGCTGTACCGACGATATGAGCGCATAGTAAGAAGCGTGGTCCGCTCCGAGACTCAACACCACTCGGACGTTGATGACATCGTGCAGGAGGTCTTTGCGTCAGCCTGGCTGCGGATTGGATCGCTTCGAGATCCCGCCAGCTTTCGACCCTGGCTGCTTCAGATCACGCGTCACACCGTGATTGACGCGGCACGAGCTCGCAGCCGACGTCCTCTGCTTGATGCCGATGATGAAATCGCCCTCTCATTCGTTGAGACGCTCGACCCGCAACCTGACGAGTTGACCGAGTTGGCGGACCTCGCGCAACAACTTCGGGGAGCGATCGCCGGTCTCTCCCGGCGGGATGCCACGGCAGTAACTCTCGCAGCGCAGTTCGGATTTGGTCCGGCCGAGATTGCTGAGGCGATCGGCACAACGCCGAACGCTGCGAAGGTGGTACTTCACCGTGCCCGCCTCCGGCTCAAAGCCGCGATCCGCTGACGTCTACCAACCTTCCACTCGGAGATGACGCCCCCGGATGGCGTTTGAGAGATGGTTGGGTAGGGCCGAAGGGCTCCACTCGAGTCCGAAACCTTGCACCTCGCTGGGTTCATTCCATGCCGCATCAATCCCGGGGGCGAGCAACGCCGCGAGGAGCTCCCGTTCCTTTGCGCTCAAGCCCTGAGCGAACTCCCGAATCTTGGCGATCAGGCCGTCAGCTATCAGACTCTCAGCGAGGTCGGCAGCGTCAGAGGTGTTGTTATCGTCCATGTTTGTCCCCTTGCTGAAACCGATCGGTGTGTTCCGGGGGGAGAACCGCGATGTCCATGCGTACGAGACGTTTGTTTTCGGTGTCGGTTACCAAAAGAATGTGATTCGTGGAGACTTTGCGTTCGGTCTCCCTCCGGTGCGTCCCCGACGGGCGCGAGCCGAGGATCATCCGACGTCTTGGAGCGAGGAGAGTTGATGGGCGACACGTCGGAATACCATCGCCGCCTGGGCCGACGGGGTGACCCCGAGTTCGGCGAACACTCCTCTACAGACCTCGACCGCCCCGGCCGCAGCTTTCGCATCGCTCAGGAGCAGGTGAGCCCCGATGATGATGAGATGCGCTCGCTCTGAGTACGGGTCGTGAGCCAGCAGACGTTG
The DNA here is from genome assembly GCA_963763135.1 of uncultured Acidimicrobiales bacterium. Lineage (GTDB taxonomy): Bacteria > Actinomycetota > Acidimicrobiia > Acidimicrobiales > JANYDT01 > JANMZO01. The sequence goes on from CAVXNJ010000002.1 coordinate 390,145, forward strand.
GCCGAGAATGAGCGCTTCGTTCGGGTTGCTCTGAGCCAGCGCCCATTCTGCGACTTTTGCGGTTGCGTCTGTAACGGAGAGGTCAAAGTGGGTGACGTCGGCGGCTGCCGCGATGTTGTACCGGAGATCTTCGAACACGTCGCCGGACCACGCACGCGTCGCGATGCGGTACTGTCCGATGGCGGCCTCGAGTTCTCCCGCTCGCTCCAATTCACGGCCGCGCTCTATGGCTTGGCGGATGTCCCAAACGTCAGCTTCGAGTGAGGCGGTGCGGCGAAGCCAGATCTGGCTACCTTCGCGTCGAGCGTGGTACGACGGTGCCCCGGGGGAGCGGCCGGGTTCCAAGAGTTTGCGTACGAACGACAGCGTGATCCGAAGATTGTTGCGGGCGTCGACCGGCCCGAGGTCGGGCCAGAGCACTTCTATTGCCTGATCGACGGTGACCCGTTCTCGCAGCAAGAGGAGCGACAGGAGCTCACGCACACGGACTCGGCGGAGAATCGTGCCGTCGACGGGACCGGAGCTCGATACCCGCATCGGCCCACACGCAACGATTCGTACCGTCACGCTCGGCGCTTCGGCAACTCCTTCGAGCAGGGCTTTGGCCCCGGGTGCAGCCGGCGAGGAACCTGCGGCCAACCTTCGCAGAGCATCGACGGCAGGCACCTCGGCCATGTCGATCAGGTAGGTCGCGAGTTCATGGCCACGCTGATGGCCGTCGGTGGCGGCAAGGGCCGCGAGTTCGGTTGACCAGGGCAGGGGAAACGCGCACATCACCTCAGGCGGTGCCGGCAGCTGCTCCCAATCAACATTTGCGCCGTTTCGTCGGAGGGTGAAGAGCCGGGCGAGTGCCCGTCGTTCGACGAGCTTGGGCCCGATGTCGTCCTTCTCGAGCGATTCCCTCGCCGCGGCCGAGAGCACGTATCCAATCGTTACAAACCTTCGCAGCTCACCCCGGCACATGGGGTCGTCGAGGCCGCCGGAATCGATCAATCGATCGATGGCGGCGGTGGCTTCGTCTTCGAGCCCACGGGTGACGAGATACGCGGCCATAGCAATCGCGCGGAAGGCTTTTTCCCGGGTGCGTCCTGTCGAATACCCGTCGAGTGCTCGGACGTCACCGATGAGTCCGAATGAGGCGTCAATGATGCTGCTGTAGAACGACGAGAGAAAGTCGTCCTGGCTGTTTCCCGGCTTGCCATGTCGAAGGTCGGGCCACACCGTTGCAAGTTCGTCGGCTTCCCCGTGTTGCCAGAGCGCAACGGCGATCGAGAACGCAACGGTCGGCTCATCGGCCCAGTCACGCAATGACCGCGCCGTTTCCAGACACCTCTGTGAGTCTCCCAAAAGAAACGACAGGGAATACGATTCACGGAGCAAATAGAGCACGAGCGGCGGCGGAGTGTCAGCCAAGTTGACATCGTCGAGATGCTGGCGCGCTCGGGCGAAGTCTCCTTCGAGATCGGCCATGACCGCCTGCACGATCGAGATGAGCGGATCCATCTGGGGATGACCCGCCGCCTTCAGTTCGAGCGCAAGGGTGTACATGTCAAGAACCCTGACAAAATCACCCCGCAACCAGGCGCTGTACCCCACCTCGAAGCCGGCGGCCACGATTTGTTCCAGCGTGCCTGACTTTTGGAACTGTTCCAACGCCGCTTCAACATCGGCCCTACCGGCGTCAGGCTCCTTCGCCAACCTTGCTGCCAATCCCCGGAGGAGGCACAACTCGGGGAGGCTGCGCATCTCCTGCGGAAACTTCTCGAGCCAGGCGGCGCTCCGCGCTGCGATCGGAAACGGATCACCTCCACCCACGGCGGCCAAAACCGCAGCGAGCCCTTCCTCCCAAACCTGGTAGGTCGTGGCGATTTCTATGGCTTCGTCGTAGCGCGCCGCGGTCCGGTGCCAGTTCGCCACCACCCGGGCGAGGAAGGCCAGTTCTTCCGTAGGAAGCACCCGATCGATGGCCTCGAGCCAAAGATCGTGCGCGCTGATGGTTCCGTCGTCGTGTTCGGTCATAAGGGGGACGGACGACACCAAGGCTCGACCGACCGGCGCTCCCACCTGTTCGAGGAGTCTGGCGTCAGCCCGTTTCGCAAGAGCGGCTGCGGCGATTGCCCGGCGGCGCGGCGAGTCGAGAGCATCAACCACCTCCTCGATCAGAAAGTCGATCGGCGCGACCGAACCGACGACGAGCGCCAACCGGGTAAGCGCTGGCCAGCCGGCGGAGTTGCGCAGTGTCGTCGGGTCTTTGCCGTGGAGGGTCGCGAGTTGTTCGAGTTCGGATGTCTCGAATACCAGTTCGGATTCGACGATCCGAACAATGTCGTCGGCAGCCGCCATACGGCTGAGGGGAAACGACGCCAGGAAACGGCCGGAAAACACGAGGTGCGCGTTCGTCGGGAGAATTCGCAGGAGGCGGGAAAGCATGGTGGCGGCCGACCCATCGGTATCGATGTGATGGATGTCGTCGAGAATCAGGCAGATACTCGTAGGGGCACGGGTCGCCATTCGGGCGCAGAGAGCTTCCGCCAGCGCCAACGGAGTCTGGTTTCCGGCTCCTTCGGGCCCACCTCCGAGCAGACGAAGGACCCGCGACGCCGAAATGTCCTGCGTCGGTGTCGGGTGGCAGGCAAGCCAGGTAAAGGTCAATCCCCGTCGGGTCACTGGCATTGTTGCGAATCGCTTGCGAGATGGCGATGGACTTTCCAAATCCCGCCGCTGCTTCAATGATTGTGAGTGAACTGTTCCATCGCTGGGCCAGACGGTCAATCAGCCGATGCCGAACAATTTCGTCTCGGAGGGGCCGCGGAGCGCCCGGTATGCCTTCACCGAATTGGGGGCTTTGGTCATCGCGAACGGCACGCATGAACGAACACTATCCGTGTGATCAGGAAAGTGCCGCTCCAGGACGCAGAGCGGCTCGTTGTTTGGCTGTAACCCGTGGTGAGTTTTGGCGTCTCCACAGGGGAGGAACACGCATGGTCGTCATGTTGGCACTGGCTGGTTCGACTGGATCGAGAGATTTGGTCGTTCTGAAGAGACGGAACAACCCCATTTCGAGCGTGCACGAACCGAGCGTGCACGAACCGAGCGTCTGCAAGGTCCACCGATGAGTGGCCGTTCCGTCAACCGCGTCTACCAGGCGATCATCGACGAAGCCTGTGCGGCAACCGGGGCGTCATGTGGTTGGTTGCTCGGGCAATCATCGGGAGTGCTGGTGGTACTCGCCACCTCAGGTGCGACCGACCCCGAATTACCGGTCGGTTCTCCGTTGCCGGCGCAAGGTCGCGCGCGGATTTGCGCTGAACGCCAACCAGGCTTCGGCGCTCGTTCCCTCGCCCGACGACGTCAGCAACCGTGGAATCGGGGGCTTCATCGGAGTACCGCCGAATCTCGTCGTCGCTCCGGGTGGCAATGAAGGAGGAGCATTGATCGAGGTCGCCGATAAGGTGAATGCCGCAGCGTTCACGTTCGAAGACATCGAGTTGCTTGCCGCTTTTGCCAATATTGCCGAGTCGGCCGTCGCCGAACACGGTGACGGGGAAGCCCCGGTCGCCACGCCGGCGCAGCTGGCCGGGGAGTTGGCTGCGCTCTCGGAGTTTGACACTCATCGGTATCGCGAGTTGGCGAGGCTGATCGAGGCGCTCCTGGCGACTGTGCGATGAAGCCGGCCGCGCCCAGCGTGGGCGAAGGAGTCGATGATCCTTCGTCTCAACGAGCCGGTGACCATTGACGACCTTTCCCCGGAGTGGGCCTTCGGGGGAGCGACCGGCGACGGGGTGCGCATCGCAGTCGTCGACAGCGGGATCGATGCCGACCATCCGTTGTTGGGGGACTGCGTTGATTCGGATGCGTCGATCGACTTCAGCGTCGACGACGATCGGCGAGGTTCAGGCGGTGATCGGTGCGCATGGCGATGTCTACGGTCATGGCACCGCGTGCGCCGGAATCATTCATGCACTCGCTCCGAAGGCGAGATTGACCAGCGTTCGCGTGCTTGGGCCCGGACTCACCGGTAAGGCGGCCGCCTTTCATGCCGGCCTGACGTGGGCCGTCGAGCAGGGTTTCGACATCATCAATCTTTCGCTCGGTACCGGGAAGAAGGAATGGGCGCTCGCATTCCACGAGGTGTGCGACCGAGCGTATTTCGGGAGCAGTTTCATCGTGACGGCAGCGAACAACGTAGCGAGAGTGAGCTATCCGTCCCTCTTCGCTTCGGTCGCGTCGGTTGCCTGCAATACCTCGACCGACCCGCTGCGATTCCACGCCAATCCCGAACCGCCGACGGAGTTTCTTGCCCGCGGTATCAATGTCGAGGTCCCGTGGCTCCAGGGCGGGACCACGGTCACAACGGGCAACTCGTTTGCCGCTCCGCATATCGCCGGGCTGGCGGCGCTCATCAAGTCCAAACACCCGGAGTTGCGCCCATTCCACCTGAAGACCGTGTTGTGGGCGACATCGGCAAATGTGCGTGAAGCCGGTGAGATCGAAGTGGCCGGCCGCCGCGGCACCATGTTCTCGACGAATTACCGATCGACGAACTACCGTTCGACCAACTACCGTGCGACGAACTATCGATCGACGAACTACCAACGAACGGGTGCAGCCTCGGGCGAACCCGATGCCGCCCCGGTGGCGCGGCCGACGATCGGGCGGTCGGAGCCGTTGCACGATCCGGTTTCTTCCGATGCATCAACGAAGAGCGCGGCGATTGCGTTGTCGGAGTCACTTCCCGGAATAGACGTAAGCGAGGAGGTGATTGATCGCGGTCCGGCCGGCGTGGTTCGGCGAGGAACTATGCGCGCAGATGGATCTGCTGTGGCCGTGTGGGACCTCTCAGGCCTCGATCCGGAGACAGTTCGTCGGGTCACGCCGAGACTAAACGAGTTGTCGAGGGTGGCTTTACCCGGCAGCGAAAGGATCGTTGCGTTTGTACTCGAACCAGTGCCGGTTGTCACGACCATTGCGTTGACTCCCGCAGATGTTCTTGCTGGCAGCGCTCCCGAATCGGGTCGGACCGAACACGCTATTCATCGTCTTCTCGCGGCGACTGACGCGTTGACGCTCCTGCATGACGCCGGCATCGTGCACGGTGATCTTCAGCCAGCGGATTTGTGTATTGATGGCGTCTCCAACTTCGTCGTGGGCGGCCTGGTCCGCTCGACGCTTGCGTCGAGCGCGACACTCCTTGCCGGCGGACGGTCTCTCAACGTTCAGACCCTTCGTTATTTGGCGCGAGAACAACTGGAAGGTGTTGCGGCCACGCCCGCCACTGACGTGCACGCGCTCGGTCTCATCGGATCGTTGCTCATCGCCGGTTCCCTTCCTTACGCCACGTTGGAACGTGTGGGTGACCTACTGCGGCAACGTATCAGTTCGGACCCAGTATCGATGACACTCCTGGCTCCGGGACTCGCGCCAGGATTGGCAAATGCTTTGGATGTCGCCCTCCGACCGAAGCCGGAAGATCGGTACCCGACGGCGCGGGCGTTCGCTGCAGCGATTCGAGAGTCGGTGCGCTGACGAGATCGTTGCGAAGTCGATCGACTTCGGGGCGCGGCCGCACGCTACGGCATGAGCCACGGGGTTTCGGGGAGGACGTGGCCCGTTTCGATGAACGACTTGAGGTTCGATAGCACGGCGGCCCAGCCGTGCGCCGCGAGATCACGATTGGCAATATCGGGGAGGTTCTCGTGCGTGACGGTTAGCCGCACGATTGCGCCGTGCTGCTCGATGGCGAAGGTGACCTTTGACGGGTCTACCGGCGACGCCGCGGCCGGGTCCTCCCACGTCGTGACGAGCCGCGTCGGTCGCACGCTTTCGACAACGGTGCCAAAGGTATCGGCGACACCGGAACCATCGGTGCGCTGATGTTCCCACCGTGACCCGGCCTTCCAATCCGACACGTTGCTATGGCCCCAGTACGTGGCGGTCATGTCAGCGTCGGTGAGGGCCTCCCAGACCTTCTCGGCCGAACTCTCGATATAGGTGACGTAGACGAACGTCGGTCGATCTTCATATGTAGACATAGTTTTCTCGGCATTCTGTTTGATGGCGCGGAGTGTGTCGAGGCGGGGATCTTCGAACTTGTGGATCCACCGTGCCTGAAGCTCGTGGATCGGCACGGGATTCAGGTAGTGGAGCTTCTCCCGCCCTCGGCGGACGGTGCTGATCAGGTTGGCCTGCTCCAACAGTTCGAGGTGCTGCGACGCCGACTGGCGAGCCATGGCGAAGCGCTCGCACAACTCACCCAGGGTCTGCCCGTTGTGTTTGTGAAGTGCGTCAAGCATCGACCGGCGGGTGCCGTCGGCCAGCGCCTTGAACACCCGGTCTGCGTTATCCACGCGGCTACTTTATGCAGGTAATTGCCTGCCTGTCAATGTCCTCAGACGCGTTTATGTCCACGTTTTGGCACGTATTCCGTGCAAAACGTGGACATAAAACCGGAAGCGAGTGCAGCCCGGCGGCTACTTCAGGACGTAGTCGTCGGGGTTGGGGGAGCGGGTGCGCTTCCAGTACTCGATCATGTTGAAGGGCCAGTTCTGGGCGACGCGTCCGTGCTCATTTTTGTACCAGGAGTTCACTTTTGACGCACCCCATGCGCGCTTACGGTTTCCTTCGTCGATCATCACGTTGTAGGCGTCGTGGATGTCGGCCTTGCAGTTCATCGACTTCACGTGATTTTCGAGCAACATGCGGACGCTCTCGACGATGTAGTTCGCCTCGCACTCCGAGTAGTAGATGATGCTGCCGTTGATCACGATGTTGGTGTTGGGGCCGTACATCATGAAGAAGTTCGGGAAGTCGGGCACGACGATGCCGAGGTAGGCCCGGGCATCGCCCTTCCAACGTTCGTGCAGGTCCGCGCCTCCCTCGCCGACCACCTTCATCGGCGTGAGGAACTTCGACGCCTGGAATCCGGTTCCGTAGATGATCACGTCGGCTTCGTGCACGACGCCGTCGACGGTCTTCACCCCGGTCGGGACGATCGCTTCGATGGCGGTGGTGTCGAGGGTGACGTTGGGACGCTGGAGCGCCATGGCATAGGACCCGTTGTCGAGCACCACGCGCTTGGCGACCGGTGGATACTGCGGCAGTACCTTGGCGCGGAGTTCCTCGTCGGGAAACATCATGTCGTAGGCGGCGCTGAGGGTCTCCCGGAGGAAGTCGTTCATCGCGCCTACCGAGCGCTCCGACTGCGGCCAGTCGGCATCGACCTCGGTGAGCGGAAGCAGGCCTTCCTGGGTTCGCACCACGATCCACAGGCGGTCCCAGCGCGCGTACTGCGGAACGTGGGTGAGCAGCCAACGCATGCTCTGCGGCAGGTCATCCTGATACTGGGGAACGGGAAGCAGCCACGGTGGCGTTCGCTGGAACACGGTGACCGACGCGGCCTGCTCTGCAACCTTGGGAATGAATTGCACGGCGCTGGCGCCGGTCCCGATCACCAACACCCGTTTGGCGGTGAGATCCACGGAGGTGTCCCACCGCGCCGAGTGGAACGCCGGTCCGGCGAAAGATCCGATGCCGGGAATGTCGGGCATGAGCGGTTGATTGAGCTGGCCGGTCGCGCTGATGAGCGCGTTCACGAACGTGGTCGACTCAGGCCCGGCAGTCGCGGCACCGTCTGTGGTGCCGGCCGAAGTCGTACGTGTACGTACGTTCCATCCACCACGATCGGCATCCCAGGTCGAGTCGAGGACTTCCTGGTTGAAGCGAACGAGATCGCGTAGGCCGAAGTGATCGACGCATGAGCGGAAGTAGTCGAGCAGCACGGAGCGTTGCGAGAAGAACTGCGGCCAGTGGCCGGTCTGGGCGAACGAATAGCTGTAGAAGTGATTGGCGACATCAACCCGACAACCCGGGTAGGTGTTGTCGAACCACGTTCCTCCGACGTCGGGGTTCTTCTCGAAGATCACGACATCCACGCCGGCCTGGCGAAGACGGTGCGCGGCCACGATGCCCGACATTCCTGCGCCGATGATTCCCACCACGAACGGCGTGTCGGAAGCGATCGCCGACTTGGACCAGTTCGGGGCCCGATGGTCGGCTCCGTCGAGGGCCAGCTCTTCCTCGAACAGCGGGACCAACTCATCGTCGGCCCTGCCGCTGTTGAGGAAGTCCATAAGCGCGCGTAGTTGCTCGGTTGACGGTGCGGGGGCCGGTACGGAGCCGCCGTCGCGGTATGCCATCAGCGCCGCGGCCGCAACTTCTCGGGCTTCGACCAGCTGGTCGGCCGAGTAGCCGTTGTCCGGCTCGAGAAACTTGGTCAGGTCGGGCCGGAGATTCGGTCGCAGGACCGAGAAGTCGCCGGTCAGGTGGGCGACTGCGGCCAACAGCGGTGGAACGGCGGCATCGGCCACACCGGCTCGAATTACGGCATCGTCGTCGGTTATGGGTTCAATGGAGAAGTCAAGGCGCACTTCGGCAGTGTGCCACATCATTTATGGGTGCGGGCCCCATCTCCGCTTCGCTTCGAGTCCCTCACCTGGCGGCTTTCACCCGGTCTCGGGAGCTACGCTCCTCACTCGCTGGCGCTCACTCGCACTCTCCGCCCTCGCCGGAGCCGCGCTTGATGGGTGCGGGCCCCATCTCCGCTTCGCTTCGAGTCCCTCACCTGGCGGCTTTCACCCGGTCTCGGGAGCTCAGGTCTGGCGGGTTAACGTCGGTCATGGCCAAACGCAGCTTTGTGATCGATACCGATACCGCTTCCGACGACGCAGTTGCTCTTCTGCTCGCGCTCACCGATCCCGACGTGAATGTGCGGGCGATCACGATCGTGGCGGGTAACGTGCCCCTGCCCCTCGCTGTGCGTAACGCGTTGGCCACGCTCGCCCTCGTCCCCGGAGCTGAGTCAGTGCCAACCTACGCCGGGCTCGAAGATCCCATTGTTCGTCGACTCGAAACTGCCCAGAACGTGCACGGCGCCGATGGCATGGGCGGGGCTCCACTTCCAGCGGCCAAGTCGGTGGCCGCCGTCGGTCATGCGGTTGACGCACTCCGCCGGATCGCGGCTGAGGAGCCCGGTCAGCACGAACTCATCACCCTCGGTCCGCTGTCCAACGTTGCCGCAGCGCTCCTGTTGGATCCGTTGCTGCTCACCCGGTTCGTCAACACCACGATGATGTTGGGTGCTCCCGACGGAGTTGGCAATGTCTCGACTCTCGGCGAGTTCAACGCCTGGGCCGATCCCGAAGCCGCAGCGATCGTCATGGCGGCACCCGGTCGCAAGACGATGGTCGGGTGGAACATCTCGCGTCTGTACGCAGTGGTCGACCCGGCGCTTCGAGACGAGATTCGCGACTGCGGGCCGATCGGTCAGTTCATCATCGACATCAACGTCGATGTGGATCACTACGCACGCATAGAAAGTGGTCTAGCCGGTTTCGATCTTCCCGACCCGATCGCGGTGGCGATCGCGATCGACCCGACGATTGCCACCAAGACCACCTACGAATTCGTAGGTGTGTCATGCGACGGCGTGTCCCGCGGGCACACCTTCGTGGATCGTCGTCACACGGCCGGACCCCCCAACTGCACAATCGTCTGGGAAGCCGATGAACGAGCGTTTCAGCGAAGGGTTCTCGCTACCGCGTCGTTCGGCCGATAGGTCTGGCTCGAAAGCCGCACCGGGACAGGCCGAATCTGATCGATGAACTCCATGTCGAGCGGGGTGACGATCCGCTCGCGGGCGTAGACCGCTGACTCGAAGATCTTGACGTTCGCGGCACTGGCCGCAAGCGCCAACGATGCCAGTGCTTCGCGGCCCATGGGGGAACCAAGGCCCGCGTGGAGTCGATTGACGCTGAGGATCTCATCGACGAGGTCCCGTCGAACCGCAAACGAACCGATTCCGAAGTCTCGGATGGGGGTGCCCTTCGAGGCCGAGTAGCGCGAGGCAATCGCGGCTTCGCGTCGCCCGTAGCTGAGATCGGCGTCGTGGGTGGAATCGCCAACGATGAGATAGTCCTTCATGAAGCCGGCGCCGAGGAGATCGCCTTCGAGGAGTGCGGCGACGTCGGCCGGGTCATCGCACCGATACGAGTCGAGCGCAACGATGAGGTCACCTGATGCGCTCGTGAGGATGCTGTCGATTCCGGTGTTCGCTTCGAGAAGGTACGCCGGCGAGAACTGCACCAACACGCCGCGGTCGTTGAGCAGCGTCCACGTGGCAACGTCAATTTCGGAATGCCGGTCCTCGACGATGATCACCTGGCATACGTAGTAGCGCGCCTCGGGGAGCAGATACGGAACGCGGTGAAGATCAGCGGACGATGTCAGGACAATCGTCACCGATGTCCTGGCCCCTGTGTCTGGTTCGCTACTCGTTGCCCGTTGCGGGTCATTTGAACCGCTTCGTGATGTGGCATCGACGCCGCGCCACACTCCCGAGTTTTGCAACACCGAAATTTCGGGCGTGGCTGCGAACTCCTCTGCCGGATCTCTCCGGTCGGACTGACTGCGAGGGGAGCTGAGCGACCGGAGTCGAGAGAACAGTTCAAGTTTGGAAACGTTGGCTCGCATCGGTCGTCCTTCGATTTGGGTGAGGACAATTTCGGCGGCGCATGCTCGCGCTTCAGTGATGCTCAGGGAACGAAGTGACGAATTCCACGATGTCGTGAAACTCAACCACTCTCCGGGTTCGCTGACCCCAGGAACTTGAGTACTACCTCAAGTTCAAACGCAGCGTGGTCCGACGAGTGCCGTCGGACCACGCTGCGTTGTTCAGAGTTTGAGGATCAAACGGTTGTGTCGGGTCGAATCAGCCCGCGGCGCGGGCTTGAAGGGGGAAAGCCCCGTTGTCGGCGACCTGCTCTCGCACGTACTGCGGTTCAAAGTAGAACCCGATGCCACGAACGGTCACCAACGCGTCGGGATGGCCGGCCCGGAGGAACTTTGAACGGAGGTGGGCCAGATGCGTGTCGAGCACGTTGGGGGCACCGAACCACTTGTCGCCCCAGACCCGGTCCATGAGTTCTTGGCGTGTCGCTACTTCTCCGGGCGTTTCCGCCAGCATGCGAAGGATCTCGAATTCGGTCTTCGTCAGCGTGAGTTGGGTCGAGCCAACGACCACCTTGCGCCGGGCCAGGTCGATGTCGAGCGTGCCAACCACGATGTGGCGGGCCTTGCCCGAGATGCGCCGCGACGCAAGCTGCTGATACAACTCCGAATATCCCGAAGTGACCTCATGAATTGATGCAACACCAATTGCTCTGGCCGCAACTTCCTGCTGTTCCGACACGCCGTGGGCCACGATGTGGATCGGGGCTTTCGTGTGAAGACTGACTACTCGACAGAGCTTCAGTGCGTTGATAATCCCGGCATCCGCCTGAATCACCACGTTGCTGGGGCTCTGTGTCTCCAGTTGTTCAAGCAACTCGACCAAATCGTCGAAGGTTTGGATCGCTCCGAATTCTGTCGAGTTGTCTGACCACCGGAACGGCTGTCGGACGCTTCTTGGGAACCCAAAGACGGGGCCGTCTCTCAATATCTGCTGCACTTGTTTGTTCTCCTCGTCAAAACAATGTTTTCGCCTAGTCATGATTTCTACACGAAATTCCACCTAATTACCGGTAAGTCCTGCTCGAAACTTATGACTTTCGCCGAATTCCTCACAATGCTGAGGAAATCTTTTGAATCTCTTGAACAAAGGAATGCCGTACGTCACTCCCGGTCCCGAGGCCGGCCGGAAGAGTTCAGTGCGTGGTTGCACCATCTGATACAGGCGACGGGCTCCCCTCATCAGGCCTTACTGCCGATCGAAAGGGCGGTGCCCACCAACGTCGTGATCCTTCAGAGAAGGACGGAGCGGTGTGAGACAAGGGCGGAACGGATGTGGGGCCGGTCGCTGAGGCGGTTCATTCCGTTCGGAGCCCGGCACCTCTGCGATGTCCGCGGACCGACGGGTGCAAGAAACACCACCATCTGGAAACACGTCTCGACGAATTTCGTGTTGGCATCCACTTGTCGGTTTCCGGCGCATGCAACCGGACGAACACTCAAGTTGACGCGGACGAACGGATAGCGCAGATACCCAAATTCAATACCCGTGAACTGCCGAGACGGGTGGCAATCAACTGAGCGTGAGGAGAAATACTGCAGTGACTGCATTTATCGCTTTTGTGAAGTATCAACCATCGACGTTGCAACCTCCGTCGGTTGGTTCATAAGGCTTTTGTGGCGACAAACGTACCGTTATTAAAGGATAAATCTATGTACAGATCGGAAATTACTGGATGAATTTGTGGCGACGGTATTTTCCGGCCCGTGTCAACGCGTGTCGCTCGGGTAATGGGATCTGGCCCTTCGAGAACATGCCTGCCAGTTTCCTACCCGCAAATACACTGGATGAAACCGGTCGACCTTAGATCTCTATTGTGGGGATCCGCCGGGGGGAAATCTGTTTCACGTGATGTCTGGAATCGTAAGCGTGCATCCGGTGTCCAAATTATCGTTGTGTCAAATATGTGTATTGGCAGCGACGATCGGCCGACGCGGGGCGATTCCGTTCGTTTGGTGATGGCCGATTCGCGCTAGCCCTTCCCTCATGTGCTGGGTCAAGATGTGGTTCATGGACCTCGAAACGACCAAGATGACCTCACCGGTCGGCGAGTTGCACCTGGTCAGCTCTAACGATGGCATCGTCGCCATTTTGTGGGGCGACGAGTTCGAGCGGGAATGCCGGGTCCGATTCGTCGGTCAGGTCAATGTTGTCGACGCAGCCACAGGCGTGGGAGCCCTCGCCGTCGAACAACTCCATGAGTACTTCTCGGCGCAGCGCCAGAAGTTCGATCTTCCGTTGGATCTGCGAGGCACGCCGTTTCAAGTACGGGCATGGCGGGCGCTCGCGAGCATCCCGTACGGTCAGATGGCCACCTACAAAGAGCAGGCTCAGCGGATCGGCTCTCCGACCGCTGTTCGTGCGGTGGGCGCCGCAAACGGTCGCAACCCGCTTTCGATAGTTCTTCCCTGCCATCGCGTCATCGGATCGGATGGTTCCTTGACCGGCTTTGCGGGCGGTCTGGCTACGAAACGAGCCCTGCTCGAATTCGAACTCCGGGTCTCGATGGGCGATCAGACGCCGATGGCCCCGGTCGACCAGGCGGCGACCGTCTATAGGTGACGGTTGCTATCGGTGACGGTTGCTATCGGTGACGGCTGATTGCCCGAACGATTGCCCGACGAGAACAGGCAGCCTTCAGGCGTCGAGAATTTCGACCCGAAGTCGCTTGTTGCCTTTGCCTTTCGACTCGGTCTTTTCGACCCTGATGCGTCCGACTTCACTCGTCGACCGGACATGGGTGCCGCCATCGGCCTGCTTGTCGAGCCCGACAATGTCGACGATTCGAATTTCCGTGACACTCGCAGGGATCATGTTGACCTTCGTCCGGATGAGTTCCGGATCGGCTTGCGCCGCGGCGTGCGGGAGAAACGCCACCGCAATCGGGCGGTCGGCGGCCAACTCCTGATTCACGAGCGCCTCGATCTCGGGACCGAATCCTTCAGGCAGCGGATCGAAGGCGAAATCCATCCGGGCCCGGAGCGGTTCCATGTTTCCACCGGTCACGGGAACGTTCCAGCGATTCCAAATGACGCCGCACAGCACATGAAGAGCCGTATGTGTACGCATCAACTGGTGGCGACGGTCCCAATCGATGGTCCCCGTGATCGTTGTGCCGACCGACGGCACCATCCCTTCCACGGTGTGCCACACGGCGTCGTCGCCTTTGCGGACGTCAGTGACCCGGACCGAGCCGAAGGCCTCGCTCTGAAGGGTTCCGGTGTCGTGCGGCTGCCCGCCTCCGGTCGGGTAGAACAAGGTCTGATCCAGCGCTACGGCCTGTCCGTCGACACCGATCACCGTGGCTTCGAACGATTGCGCGTACGCGTCTCGTAGGTACAGCAATTCGGTGTGGAGCGGTGAAGCCGGGTCGTGCGACGTCGTCTCGGGCATCAGGCGTGGCCGATCACGACGTTGATGGCCTCAGCCAGATCCATGTCTTTCACCGTCACCCGATTGCCCGAAGAATGGGTTGTGAGTTTGATGTCGACTCGATTCCAGACGTTCGTCCACTCCGGATGGTGATCGTGCTGTTCACATAGCAGCGCGACCCGCGACATGAAGCCCCACGCTTCGTTGAAGTCGCGAAAACGAACCGACCTCGTAAGCGCATCGTCTTCAAACGTCCAACCCGTCGGAACATCGAGCGCCCGATGCTCATGAATCTCTGCCATTCCTGCATCGTGCCACGTTTCTGATGGTTGTGGGCCCCGGCTCCGCTCCGCTTCGCCACCCACAACAGGGCGGCCCTCATCCGGTCTCGGTGGCTCGCTTCGTTCTCTCGCTGGCGCTCGTTCACTTCTCTGCGCCCTCGCCGGGGCCGCGCTTCTGATGGTTGTGGGCCCCGCCTCCGCTGCGCTTTGGCACCCACCGCTGTTGCGGCCTTCATCCGGTCTCGGTGGCTCGCTTCGTTCTCTCGCTGGCGCTCGTTCGTACTCTGCGACCCTCGCCGGGGCCGCGTTTCTGATGGTTGTGGGCCCCGGCTCCGCTCCGCTTCGCCACCCACAACAGGGCGGCCCTCATCCGGTCTCGGTGGCTTCGCTCAGTCGCTGCGCTCCTTCTCTCAGCCCTCGCCGGGGCCGCTCGCTCTTATTGTGTCCGGGCCCTGTCTGCGCAGGGCCCGCTTCGCGACCCTGCGGGCCCTCGCTGCGCTTTGGCACCCACCGCTGTTGCGGCCTTCATCCGGTCTCGGTGGCTCGCTTCGTTCTCTCGCTGGCGCTCGTTCGTACTCTCGACCCTCGCCGGGGCCGCTCGCTCTGATGGTGTCCAGGCCCCGCCTCCGCTCCGCTTCGCCACCCTCAACAGGGCGGCCTTCATCCGGTCTCGGTGGTCTCGCTTCTCTCTCGCTGGCGCTCGTTCACTTCTCTGCGCCCTCGCCGGGCCGCTCGCTCTGATTGTGTCCGGGCCCCGCCTCCGCTGCGCTTCGCCTCAGTGGCAACTGGGCTGCTGGCCTAGGGCGTCTCCCCGGCCAATATGCGGTGAACGCGAATTCAGTTAGGCTCGGAAAACTGCGAAGAGTGTTTGGTGAGCGCGTAGAGCGGTCGCAATTCGCTTGCTGCATTTTGACTTTGGAGGTCACCTTGAATCGACACGGCGTAGCGAAACCCGAGGGGGCGAACCACGAAGTTCGCAGGCAACGATTGCCTCGGCGGAACCTTCGGACGCTGGCGGCCTGTGCCTCTATGGCGATGCTGGGCGGGGCCCTCGCGGCGAGCGTGTCTTCGGTGTCGGCCCAGGTTCAGGTGAACGGAAGTATTTCAGTCGACGTCACATCATCGGGTCGTGCATTCACCGCGTTGCAATACGGTTCGAACGCCACGTTCTTCATTCCGGCGTCGACGCTGACCGATCCCCGCCTGATCCAAAAGACGAAGCAGGCCACGTCGTTCCTGCGGTACCCCGGTGGGCAGTCCAGCCAGTTGTGGGGCTGGGCCAGCTGCGAGCTCGGATCACAATATGGAAACGCGATCCCGTGCCATCCGAACCGGACCGATCTGGTCACGCCATCGCAGTTTGCCCGTTTCGCGCAGGCCACCTCGATGTCCGAAGTTGTCGTCACCGTCAACACCAACGCCACAGCTCAGGAAAATGCGGCGTTCGTGGCGTTCTACAACGGCAACCCCGCTGACTCCCGGGCGATCGGCGTCGACCAGACCGGAACCGACTGGAAGACCGTCGGCTTCTGGGCCCAGCAGCGCGTGAACACGGGCATCACGGCGCCGCTAGGCGTGCGCTACTGGGAATTCGGCAACGAGACCTACGGCGGAATCGTCGGCGACAACAACTGCCTCGGCTACGGCTGGGAAAACACGTGGAGCTGCGATCCGGTCGAGATCGTCCGCGGCACCGGGTCGGGGGCGTCCCGCAAAGACGGTTACCGCGCGCAAAAGGCGGCGATGAAGGCGATCGACGGATCGATTCAGGTCGGTATCCCGGGCGTTGAGGCGAAGAACGACCAGAACAACTGGAGTCGTCGTCTGCTTGCCGAAGCCGGTAACGAGATCGACTTCCTCACGGTCCATCCGTATTACATCTACGTGCCACCGGAGAACACCCCAGCGGGTAACGCCCAGATCCTGGCCTACCCGCAATCGCACTTCGCCGAGATCGACAACAACTTCACCACGTATGAACGCGAGCTGGGGCTCAACCGTCAGGTGCCGGTGCTCATCAGCGAATACAACCTCACGCCAAACGCTTACAACGACAACAACCGCCGTATCGAGTGGATGCTCAACGCGATGATCATGGGCGATGGCGTGGGCCAGATGGCAGTGCGCAGTCGCTTCCTCGGGGTCAACGAGCACACGCTGTTCGCCGACAACTTCAACAACACCGAATACGGTCTGATCAAGTTCGACAACGACCTCAGCCGGATGGCGACATACTGGGCGTTCGCGTTGTGGAAGCGGTTTGGCAGTGAGGTTCTCCCGCTCAACTCATCGTTCAATTCTTCAGCAGATCTGTCGGTGTACGCGGGGCGACGCAACGGCAAGATCGTGTTCTATGTGATCAACAAATCGGGATCCACGCAGACCGCGCGGATCACCCTGAACGGAGCCGCCCGGATCACCGGTGAGTTCGCCGACACCGTCGTCGCTTCGTCGTTGTCCGACACCCGACCGCTGTTCAATGGCGTGGCCAACCCCTCCGATGATCTGAGCAACGCTCCCGGGCAGACCCGCTCGTACAGCGGTGGCAACTCGATCGATCGTGCCTTCCCGCCCACTTCGATCACCTTGCTTGAACTCACGACCGATGGAACCGCACCCGTTCCGTCCACGACCCCGACGACCACGACGACCACGAGCCCGGCAACACCCACGACCACTGCGACCACGGTCCCGGGAAATCCGGGCACGACCACACCCACCACGTCACCCACAACGATTCCGGGGGCTGCCGCCTGTGCCACGGGCAACACGGTTCTCGGCGGCGGGAACACCGTGCAGAGCTCTGGCTGTTCGATCGGCGACCGGGTGTGGAACGATGCGAACAACAACGGTCTCGTCGACAACGGCGAAGCCGGCATCGCCGGTCTCAACATGATGCTGTTGAACGGGGGCTCTGACACCGGTCAGCGGGTCCTCACCGACGCGAACGGCGGATACAACTTCGGCGGACTCGCGGCGGCCGACGGCTACCGGGTTTGTTTCGAGGTTCCCGCTGGCTACGCCGGGTCCACGGGTTCGGGATCGACCTCTGCCGGCCAACCCGACACAAGCGCACCCGACCCGAACAACTATCTCGACAACGACGACAACGGCAAGACCGCCGGGACCCTGCAGTGTTCGGGCTACATCATCGTGAGCGACAAGCTCTCCAAAAACCTGCGAGTGGACTTCGGCCTCTTTGCGGTCGGAGGGGTCGTTCCGCCGCCTATCGCACCGACCACCCCACCGACGACCGCGCCGACGGTTCCCACCGTGGTCCCCACGCTGCCGACGATCGCCCCCACCACGACTCCGACCACCACCGCTGCGCCGTCGCTGCCCGGTCGCAGCATCGGCAACACCGTCTTCAACGACCGTAACAACAACGGCCTGCAGGACAGCGGTGAACCCGGAATCGGTTCCGTGTCGCTGAGTCTCTACGACGGCTTCACGTTCGTGAAGAGAACATCCACTGATTCGGCGGGGCTCTACAGCTTCACGGACCTTCCGAACAACGACAACTATCAGGTGTGCATCACCAATCCGACCGGGTACTCGAACGCCAACGGGTCGGGGAAACTGGAAGCCGGGCAGTCCGATCTAATCGGGGCCGATCCGAACAACTACCTCGACGGCGATGACAACGGACGCACGACCTCATTTGGTCACTGCTCGGGCTTCATCATCATCAGCGACAAACTGCTGAAGAACGAACGGGTTGACTTCGGTGTGTTCTCGACGGGGGCCACGCCGACGCCAACCGCTCCAACGACGGCACCGCCAACGACTCCACCAACTACGGCACCGCCAACTACGGCACCGACGACGGAACCGACAGTTGTCCCGACGCTTCCAACCGTGCCTCCCACGGTCGTTCCTCCGGCGCCAGGGTACACACTCGGAAATCTGGTGTGGAATGACCGAAACAACAACGGTCTCCGCGACAGCGGCGAGCCCGGTATCGCCGGCGTGACCGCCACGCTGTTCTACAACAACGAGCGGACGGCCACCACGTCGGTGACCGACGCCAGCGGCGAATACTCGTTTGTCGACCTTCCGGCGAGCGATGCCTATCAAGTGTGCATAGCGATCCCTGACGGCATGGTCGGGTCCAATGGCTCCAACTCAACGGCCCGAGGCCAAAAGGATGCTGCGGCTTCCGACCCGAACAACTACGTCAACGACGACGACAACGGGTTCTACACGAGGGGGCTGCACTGCTCCGGCTACATCATCGTTAGCGCGAAACTGCCCTCGAACCAACGTGTCGATTTCGGTCTGTATTCACCTGACCGTGCAGTAAGCGCGCTTAGTGCTGTCGGATACGATCCCACGGGCACTCGACGGGTCAGCGGTGCGAACCCGAACTTCACCCAGGTGCTGTTCCAGTTTCCGGTAGAAGCCACCCTGGCGGCTCCGACCGGGTCGCTCTCGATCCGTCAGGTATCCGGTCCGGCGGTCACCTTCACGGATGCCTCGATCGCCAACCGGACCCTGAATCCCAACTCGCCCAACGGCGTCGCGTTCGGAGCCGTGGCCACGATTGCATCTCCCGGCATCTCGGTCGTCGAAGTGACCTACGCCGGTGACGCCGTCTGGGCGCCAACGACCCAGACGTTCACGATCGTCACGTTCTCGTAGCGGCACCCGGGCGGGATTCACCGTCCACCGTCCACCAAACGGGCTTGCGGTGTGCACGAGCCCGTTTTGGGTTGCGCGGTTTGCCGAAGCCGAAGGAAACCGGCTGCCGGTAGACTCGCTGAATCATGACTGACTCACCCCGCACGTACGTCATTCACACGTACGGCTGCCAGATGAACGAGCACGACACCGAGCGGATCGCGGGCCTGCTCGAAGCTGATGGGCTCGTGGCGGTCGACAACGAAGAAGACGCCGATGTGATCGTGTACAACACGTGCACGATCCGCGAGAACGCCGACAACCGCTTGTTCGGCAATCTCGGCCACGTGAAGCAGATCAAGGACCGCAAGCCCGGAGTGCAGATCGTCGTTGGTGGTTGTCAGGCCCAGAAGGACCAGGGAATCATCCAGAAGCGGGCGCCGTGGGTCGACGTGGTGTTCGGTACCCACAACGTCCATCGCGCTGCGGAACTGATCCGCGAGGCGCAGAAGTCCGGCCCGATCATGGAGATCTTCGAGGAATCTGAGGCGTTCCCGAGTGCCCTACCGGTTCGCCGCGATGAGGCGTGGTCGGCGTGGCTCACGATTCAGATCGGCTGCGACAACTCGTGTGCGTTCTGCATCGTGCCTTCGGTGCGAGGCGTGGAGATCAGCCGGACGTTTGCCGAAGTGGTGGGGGAGGCGAGAGCTCTCGCCGAAGCGGGCACCGTCGAGATCACCCTCCTCGGCCAGAACGTCAATTCCTACGGTCGGGATCTCACGACCGCATGGCGCTCCCGCGACGACTGGCAGTCTCCAGAAGCCGTCGATGCGTGCGGGGCCGATTGGGTGGCCGACGATCGAGGCGGTCGCGCCCGGCCGTTGTTCGGCGACCTGCTCCGAACCGTTGGATCGGTTGAGGGTATTCGTCGGGTGCGCTACACCTCGCCGCATCCGAAAGACCTCCGACCCGAAACGATCGAGGCCATGGCCACCATCCCAACGGTGATGCCCCATCTTCACCTGCCTCTGCAGTCGGGCAGCGACCGCATTTTGGCCGCGATGCACCGCGGCTATACGGTCGAGCGGTATCTGGAGAAACTCGCACTCGCACGCGCCGCGATCCCAGACCTCGCCGTCACGACCGACATCATCGTCGGATTCCCCGGCGAAACCGAAGAAGACTTCGAGGCAACGATGGCGGTGTGCGCCGAGGTGCAATACGACAACTGCTTCTCGTTCATCTTCTCACCCCGCCCCGGAACAGCAGCCTTTGACATGGCCGATCGTTTCGTCCCGGAAGACGTGATCAACGAACGTTTCGCCCGGCTGAAGGTGGTGCTCGATCGCTCGTCGTTGATGAAGAACGAAGCGCGCGTAGGTTTGATCGAGGAACTTCTCGTCGAAGGGCCGTCGAAGCGTGATGCACTCATTACCAGCGCTCGTACGAAACACAACAAGCTCGTGCATTTCGCATACGTCGACGAGTTCGGAACGCAGCGACCGTTGCCGGCCGGAACGTTCGTCGATGCCCGCATCACATCGGCCGCCCCGCACTTCCTTCGCGCCGAGTTCCTGCGCATCACCGCGAAACCCCGTCACAAGGTCCGTATACCTGTGGCGGCGCTATGACAACGATCTTCCACATCGCCGAACAGAGCGCATGGGCTGGGGCTCAAGAGCCGGGGGCGTACCGGGTGCCGAGTCTCGACACCGAAGGATTCATTCATCTGTCGACGGCTGCGCAGTATCCGGCGACGGCCAACCGGTATTACATCGGCCGTGCGGACCTGGTGCTGCTCGAGGTCGACCCGTCGCAACTTGTCGATCTCCGCTACGAGAAGTCGACCAACGACGAACTGTTCCCGCACCTCTACGGCGAACTCCCGACCTCAGCAGTAGTACGTGTGCATACCTTCACACCGCAGACCGACGGGTCGTTTATGGCGGTCTCGTTGTAGTGCACACCGTCGCTCACGAAGCGACTGGAAGCACAATTATTGTGCAGCCCTTAGCTCTGCGAGGCGGTCTGCCACGCCGACCATAGGCGCGCATAGTGCCCGTTGGGTCGTGACGCGAGTTCGTCGGGACACCCGTCTTCCACGATGGCCCCGGCTTCCATGACGACGACCCGGTCGGCCCGGGCCGCGGTGGTCAAACGGTGGGCGATGACGACGGTTGTGCGTCCGGTGGCGAGGTGCATGATCGTGTCGGCGAGCCGGGCTTCGGTGGTGGCGTCGACCGACGACGTGGCCTCGTCGAGAACGAGGATGTCGGGATTGCACGCCCTGGTGCGGGCGAGCACCACGAGTTGACGTTCGCCGGCCGAGAGCAGTGCTCCTCGCTCACCGACGTTCGTTTCGAGACCGGCGGGCAGTGCTCGGATCCACTCGCCGATGCCGAGCTCGTCGAACAGGGCCAGCATTCCGGCGTGGGTCAGGGTCGGGTCGGCCAGGGCGAGGTTGGCCCCGATCGTCGTGTCGAAGAGGAAGGGATCCTGGGGTACAAGCTGCACCCGGTGTCGAAGATCGGCAAACGAAACGTCTGATACGTCAACGTTTCCGATTCGGACGGTTCCCGAGTTCGGATCGGCGGTTCGCACGAGGAGTCGGGCCAGTGTGCTCTTGCCTGAACCGGTTGCGCCGACGACGGCGATCGTGGTGCCGGGCGCGATGGTGAGGTTCAGGTCGTTGATCGCAAAGCCGGCATTGGGGGTCGTCTCGCGATTTTGGGAGGCATCGGACACGGTCGTTGCGGATCGCTCTTCGTACCGGAAGCCTAGATGCTCGAAGCTGATGCCGAGAGGTCCCGGGGGAAGCGGGTGTGGATGTTCCGGTTCAAGAAGCTCAGCGGGCATATCAAGTAGGTCGAGAACCCGGGTGATTCCCGCAGCAGCCCGCTGTGTCTGGTCCACCACCTCCGACAGTTCACCGAGCGGTTCGAGGAACCTCGACACGAGGAACACGAAGCTGACGAGTGTTCCCGCTGAGAGGGATCCTTTTTCGCCGAGCCACAGGCCGGTCGCCAACACGGCGATCACCGCGGCGACTTCGAACACCTGGTTGCCGACCCCGAGAATGGCCGACTGGATACCGGCCTTCACGCTCGCGTTTCGGCGGCGATCCGAAGCCTCGATGGCCGCTTCGCCCACCAAATGTTCCGCCTGGTACGCCCGGATCAGCGAAGCGCCGCCGATGAGCTCCGAGACCTGACCCAGGTAGCTTCCGACGTGTTCGCGTACGGCCCCATGAGAGTCCCGCAACCGCCGTTGCATCATCCGCATGAACGGGACGAGCGGCGTCGCCATAACGAACGTGATGAGGGCGAGGCGCCAGTCGATGATCAACATGGCGATGCCGACCACGAACATGACCACCGCGTTCGTGATCCACGCGATCGCCGACCACGAGAAGAACTCCGACAGCGATTCAACGTCGCTGGTGGCGCGGGCGACCAGAACCCCACGACGCTGGTTGCCGTGCTGCTGAAGTGACAGACCGAGGATGTGGCGGACTATTCGTTCGCGTAGCACCGCCAGGCCCCGCTCCGACGTGGAGCCGAGTCGAACAACCGCGGTCCTCGTCGACCACGACGTGGCGATCAAACCAAACGCGGCCACGATGCATAGAACGCCGACGTACCCGAAGCGAACTCCTGAATCTCGAAACCCGCGATCGATGGATTGCCGAAGTAGGAGCGGGACGACAAGCCGACCGAGTGCGCCGAAGAGCGCCAATCCAAGCGTCGGTTTCCATCCGATCCGGAACTCCGGCACCGAATGCCACGCTCTGCGAAGAACCGCGCCGCTAGGCACGTCGAGGTCATCGTCGTCGATGAACGGGTCGACCTGGCTCATTGGGCGGTCCTCACGAGTTCTGCAGCGCTTCCACTAAGGCGCGGTAGTCAGGTGACGACGTGAGGAGTTCTTCGTGGGTTCCCTGGGCCACCACCCGTCCGGCGTCGAGTACAACAACGGAATCGGCGTAGGAGATCGTCGAGGGTCGAGACGCCACGAGCACCATGGTCTGCGCCAGATCAGTTGTGCTAAGTGCACGTAGTATTTCGGCTTCGGTCGTGGCGTCGAGTGCTGAGGTCGTGTCGTCGAGGAGGATTACGTCGCTGTCACGAGCGAGTGCCCGGGCGAGAGCGAGACGCTGGCGTTGACCCCCCGACAGCGAGACGCCACGCTCGCCGAGCCGGGTTCGTTCGGAGTGTGGGAGGGTGTCAATGAATTCCGCGGCGTCGCTGACCTCGACTGCCAGGCGGGTGCGTTTCGGGTCGAGTGGGGCCCCGAGGGTCAGGTTGTGCTCGATCGTTCCAGAGAGCACGAGTGGTTCCTGGAACACCATGGAGATGCGATCGGTTGCGGTGCCACGCGTCCCGGTCGTCGGAACATCGACGCCGGCGAGCACGTGAAGCAAGGTGGACTTTCCTGATCCGGTGGCTCCCACGATCGCCGTTTTCGATCCCTTCGGGATCCGGAGGGACACATTGTCGAGAGCGCGTCGCCCGTCGTCGTGTACGAGCGTGACGTTGTGGAGGTCAATGGCGTCGTCGACGTTCCTCGGTGCCAGAACAAAGGGGAGCGGGGGGATCGGTTGATCCAGAAGACCTTTGACACGAACGGCACCGGCACGCGACCGGGGCATTTCGAACATGGCCCAGGCCAACAACTGCAGGGGCCACACCATGAGGTTGTACAGCGACACGACAGCGACAACGTCGCCGACCGACATCGACTGCGATCGCACGCGCCAGGCGCCGAGCGCAATGAGCCCGACGTTGATGAGTTGCGGCATCAGCGTCTCCAACGTGTTGACGGCACTCCTCAACCGCACGATCAGCAGCTTGTGATCACGCAGTTCGACGATACGGGCCTTCGCCGAGTCGAGCATGTTCTGCTCCAGCCCGAGTGCCTTTACCGCGGTGATGCCGTCGACCGTTTCGTGTACGACACCGGCAAGTTGCGCGACGTCTTCCTGCACGGCGATGTTGGGGGTTTCGGCTCGAGACTGAAACCGTTCGTTCAAGATGAGCGTCAGCGGAAGCACGATGGCCGAGGCCACCGCCATCGGGATATCGACGGAAATCAGCCATCCGAGCGAGATCACGATCAACGCGATGACACCCAGGCTGTACGGCAACGGTTGCAGGACCGACGTGGCCGATTCGGGATCGTTGTCGGCGTTCGCCAGGAGTGTTCCGGTCGGGTGGCGGCGGTAGAACGAGAGCGGCTGCTGGAGCAGGTGACCAACGACGAGCTTTCGCCAGATGTGGGTGTTTCCGTGCGCCAGCCGGCCGGCGTTGAAGCGCCGAAGCAGGGCCGAGGCGAGCCGTAACCAGCCGATCGCTCCGAGGGCGATGATCAACGAGAGCTTGTGGTGCTTGGCGTACGTGACAGACGCGGCCGAGGATCCCGGGTCGAGTAGAGGTCGGATGACCTTGTCGACGACTGTTCCGAGGGCTCGGCTCCACGCCACGGTGAACGCAGCAAACAGCGTGGCACCCGCTACGGAGAGAAAGAACAGCTTCGGTTCGCGCCGTGCATACAACGCGATCAGCCGAACGTCGCCGGCCCAGTGCCGGTGCTGTTCCTTCGGTGACTGCTCCGGTACCGGAACGGGATCAAGGCTCGCCGCAGTGGCCGACGATGAAGGGGTACCCGCTGACACAACGAGCCATTCTGGCACCGGTCACGTAGTGAGTGGTTACGATTTGCCGCCATATGCGAGCGCTGGTGCAACGAGTGGTCCGAGCCGAAGTCCGAGTCGACGGCGATGTGGTGGGTGCGATCGGCCGTGGCCTGTGCGTTCTCGTCGGCGTGACCCACACCGATACCACGGCGGAAGCGAAGAAGATTGCAGGAAAACTTTGGAATCTTCGGATCATCGACGACGAGCAGGGCATACCAAACCTCTCGATCGCCCAGACCACCAAAGAGCTGCTGATCGTCAGCCAGTTCACGCTGTACGGCGACACGAGCGGCGGCCGCCGACCCTCGTGGATCGCCGCGGCGCGCCCGGAGCAGGCTGAGCCGCTGATCGTTGCGGTGATCGACGAACTCCGCGCTCTGGGAGCGAGCGTACAAACAGGTCGGTTCCGTACGGAGATGGCGGTCGAACTCATCAACGACGGACCCTTCACGGTGATCGTCGACGTCTGAGTCGAGATCGAGAACGGTGTCTTGGCGGCAGTACCGCGCTGGTTGATTCGAGTGAACTAGCCAGTCTGGCCGGCACGGTAATGGCGGCGGCACAGAAGCTCGTAGGTGACGACGTCGCCGAAGAGGGGTTCGTCCATCGGTGCTTCGGTATCGCCGACCACGACGGTTTCGCCCTCGTAGACAATCTCGCCGTTCACAAGTCGGGCGTTGTGGGTGGCCCGTTCCCCGCACCAACATCGAATCTCGACATGCAGCTGCACGTGCTCATCGGCAAGCTCCAGCATCCGCCGGGTACCGTCGAACAACTTCCCGCGAAAGTCGGTGACCAACCCAAACGCGTACACGTCTGCACCCAAGTCATCGACGACCCGGGCCAGTTGCTCGATCTGTTCGAAAGAATAGAACTGCGTCTCGTCGCAGACTATGTAGTCAATTCCGCCGTGTTCCGACACCATGCGCTTGGCGAGCGCGAAAATGTCGAGATCAGCGGTGACCTGCACCGCTTCCGACGACACACCGAGCCGACTCGAAACTCTCGCGCCTTCGCGGTCGAGTTGCGACAGGAGGAGGCCCCGCTTGTGACGTCGCGAGAGGTTGTGATGAATCTGCAGCGCGAGCGTGCTCTTGCCCGAACCCATCGTGCCGTAGGAGAAGCGGAGGACTGCCATAGCGGAGATGACCGTACAACACCCAGGTCGGGCTGGCAGAACGAGCGCCTGGCGTTCTCCGGTCTGGATGGTCAGTTCTTATGTGTGCTTAGGAATGTTTGACCGGTTCCGGCTTTGACAGAACCCGGTTTCCCCGGGCCAGAATAGGGACGTGCGAAGCAGTCGGCGAAGGACCAGGCGATGATGTCGCACCGCCGAAACATCCCAGCGCAGGCCAGATCGGCCGCGACATACGAAAAGATCCTGGCTTCGGCTACCGAGGTGCTTGTCGAAGAAGGTTTGAACGGGTTCAACACCAATGCAGTCGCTGACCGTGCCGGCGTCAACGTCGGTTCGGTGTATCACTACTTTGCGAACAAGAACGATCTCCTCCGGGAGCTCTATCTGGTTGATCAGGGCCGCCGAAACGACTACGTCTATGCGCGGTTCGTTGACCTTCCGGCATCGCAGGACATGGCGGCCTTCGTCGCCGAGACCACGAAGAACCTGATCCGGATGCGGCGGGAACACCCCGAATCGGTACCGTTGCGGCGCGGATGTCTCGCCGTGCCGGAACTGGTGGACCTCGACCGCTCGGAGACCATCGTCTATGTTGCGAACCTCTCGGCGGCTTTGCGAAAGCGGTATCCGCACCTGTCGAAGACCCGGGCCGCAGCGGCGGCGTGGGTGGTCGCTCAGGCTGGTACGAGCCTGCTGGATGCAATGCTCTCCGAACCGACGCTCGGCCGAGTTTTCAACAGCGAGCTGAACGCGGCGTTGACGGCCTATTTTCACTCGCTCGAGACGTAAGACGACGAAGGATTCTGGATTGGTAGGGGAGTCACGGAACGCGTTCGTCATCTTCTTGAAACCTTTTTCTGCCACCACCTCGGATTAACTGGAAACGCCTTCGTAGCAGGGTTTTCCGGGGCTTCTTGAACGACGGTGTTTTTTCCCAACTGACCGCTCACGGCGAGATAAAAGGACTTTCGCCGTTCGCAATTGCCCTCCAGCGTTGCTACCTTTCTGAACTGTCGTTCACAACTGAAAGCTCTTTCGATGAGAGTGCGGTCAGGCCAGAGTCCTTCCCCTACGGCAACGATTCATACGTTCGCGCTATGCCGCTTTCGCGGTCAGTCAAGAAATGAGCTCTTCGGTGCTGCATTATTTCTGGGAATCATGGACCTTCGTGCTTCCTGCTTTCCTCCTCGGATTGGTAGTCGGGTATCTGTGGTGGCGGTTGCGGTGGCGCAAAGTCAAGTCGAGCGGTGCAGTTGCGGGGTCGACTACGACGGCGGGCATCGCAGGCACGGCCCTCGCAACCGGTGCCGACGCAACGGGCACCGATACGAGCACCGGCTCGGAACACGCCGAACTCGACAATCGCTATCAGGCACTCGTTGCCGACCGCGACAATCAGTCGCGGGCGTTTTCCGCGCTGCAGTTCGAGCTCAACGGGCTCAAGGTCGCGCTGTCGGAGCGTGATGCACAGATCGCCGCCTTGAAAGGCGCTGCGGCCGCCGCAACAACCGTTCCGACGTCGGTCACGACTCCTGAGGACGATTCCCACACGATCGCCCAGGGATTCGCGGCGGGTTCAGTTGATCCGGTCGAAGAGAACTCCGTCAGCGGTATCCGAGGTGGGAGCGAAAGCGAAGACAGCGAGTTGGTTGAACTTCGGGGCCAGCTCGAAACAGCGCGTGCTGAACTCGCCGACCGCACACGTGACCTCACAGCTGTACGTGCAGATCTTTCCGCCTCGAACGCTCGTTTGACGGCAGTGAAGGACCAACCGGTAGGAATCGCCAAGACCGAACACGAGAAGGCGCTTTCCGACCTGCGGGCCGAGCGCGATCGCGTCGTGTCGGGCCTGCGCGCCGATCATGAAGAAGCGCTCGCCAAGTACCGTCGTCGCGCCGAGGCCGCCGAGACCGAGCTGCAGACCGCCCGCGCTCAGGCATCCGGTCTGCAGACCGACATTGCCAAACTCCGTGCTGAACACATCTCCGTCAACGATCGTGTGAAGTCCGTCGGCGATGAGCGCGACACGCTGTCATCGAAGGCCGCTGAACTCGAGCGCCAGTTGCAGGGCTTCACGTCGACGGCGTCGGCCAAAGACGGGGAACTGGCGAACGTGTCCGCCGAACTGACGAAGCTTCGGCAGGAATTCGACGTTCAGACGCAACTCGCCGACGAGGCAGCCAGAGAAGCGGCGGCCCTGCGAGTAGAACTCACGGCGTCCAAGGCCGAGGCAAAAGCGCTTGGTGATGTTTCCGCGAGTCACGAACTGGCCGTCGCCGAGAACGAAAAAACCGTCGAGAACCTGAAAAGCGAGCTGAGCGGGCTTCGCAACGCACTCGACGAAGCCCGTGGCGAGTCCGATCGGCTGCGTGAGGAGCACAAAGCCCTGGCCGGGGATCGGGGCACAGCCGAGGCGGAACTCGAACGACTCCGTCAGGAGCAGGCGAACTTGGTCAGTGACCGAGATGGGGCTCGGTCCGAGCTGGATCGGCTCCGCCAGGAACTAACAGACTCACGCCAAGAAGCCGACCGCGTCCGGGGCGAGCACCAGGAACTTCTCGGTCAACATCAGAGTCTGGTCGGTGAGCGGGAGGGCTCGCTCGGTGAGCTTGACCGTTTACGCGGTGAGTTGGCGAAGTTGCGCAGCGAATCAGACACCATCCGAGGCGACCACGAGCAGTTGCTCGGTCAGCACCAGGGTTTGTTGGGCGAACGAGACGGCGCCAACAGCGAACTGGAACGGCTGCGCGGCGAACTTCAACGCGTTTACAGCGATTCCGAGGGTTTGCGGGGAGAGCGCGATTCGTTGGTTGGTGACCGCGATGCCGCTCGCAGCGAAGTTGATCAGCTGCGAAGTGAACTCGAAGGGGCCCGCAACGATCTGGGTCGGGTTGGTGCCGACGCCGATGGACTGCGTGAACAGATCACTACCTTGCAAGGTGAACTACACGGACGCGGTGAAGAGCTCGACAAGCTGCGGGCTGAGGTCGAGGGCCTCTATCGCAACCGCGATGGGCAGCACGGAGAGCTCGAGCGTCTGCAAGGTGAATTGTCGAACCGCAACACTGAACTGGCCCGTGTGCGTGACGAGTTCGAAAACGCGAACGCCGATCTCCACGGCCTACGCTCCGAGATCGACCAACTGAAGGCTACGCACTCGAGTGCAGTGTCAGCCCTCCACGGAGAACTCGAACAGGCCAGGGGCGACCATGCCACCGCGTTCGCTTCGTTGCAAGAGGAACACGGTCGATCACTTTCGGCACAGTCGGAGAGCGTCGATCAGCTGCGCAACGAACGCGATGCCGCTGCTGCCGAACTTGAACAGGCTCGGGCGACAACCGAGACCTCAGCCCGTGAACTCGGTGAACTACGCGACTCGTTGCAAAAAGCCGACGCCGATCGCCAGCGGGTTGAGGCCGAACTCGAAACGCTTCGTGATCAATTGGGTGATGTATACGGTGAACTCGATGTGACGAAAGCGCAACACGAGGAGCAACTGGCAACGCTGCGCGGGGAGCACGAACGTTCGCTGAAGCAACGCGCCGATGCGCTGGCCGAGGAACAAGCGCGGGCTCTGACCGAATCCGATGCCCGACGCCGACAACTGGAAAGCGAGATTCAGACACTTCGCGCCGATCACGAACGAGTGAGCGGCGAGCTGTCGGATGCCAAGGATCGCGCCGAGCGCGCTGTCGGACGCGCGACGGGTGGGGGGTTTGCGACGTTGGCCGGTGGACTCGCCGCAGGGGCGGCGGTGCACGCAGCTACCGATGACACGCAGCACCAACCTGTTGATTCGACCGACGAGCCGACCAGCGGCTCCGGTGGCAACGGAGGTTCACCAACCGGCGACGGTGCCGATGATCTTCAACGCATCGAAGGTGTCGGGCCACGCTTCGACGAAGCTCTTCAGAAGGCGGGGCTGCGCTCGTTTGCGTCGATCGCCGGAGCTTCGGAGCAACAGCTGCGAAACGCGCTCGCCCAATCAGGCGTCGGTTATGCCCCGAGTCTCCCCACGTGGATAGAACAGGCCCGCTTGCTGGTGGCTGGCGACGAAGCGGGTCACGCGGCGTTGAGGGCGAGGATCGTCGCAGGCCGAGACGCCAGCGGGCAGCTGAAGGATGATCTTCAACGCATCGAAGGGATTGGCCCGCGAATCGAACAAGCGCTGGTGAGTTCCGGGGTAACGACGTACCGCGACGTCTCACGCGCCTCTGAGCAACGGCTCCGTGCAGCACTTGAGGCCGCTGGGCTGAGTTTCGCGCCGAGTCTGACGACGTGGGCCGAGCAGGCGACGCTCCTCGCGCGCGGTGATGAAGAAGGGTTTGCGAAACTCGCTGCCCGCCTGATCGCCGGCAAGGGAAAGTAACGCCGTGGCTGAGAACGATGGACTCAATGAGGCCGCGAAACGCGTCGCGGCCGAAGCCGCGACCCGGGCCGACGACGCTGCCTCGGCCGTAACGGGCGCCACTGCTTCGACCGTCGCCGACGCGACTGCTTCCGACGCGGTTGGTGGCGTAGCGGAATCCGCCGACGATCTGGCCCGCAAAGTCGCCGACTCAGACGTGGCCCATCGCCTCGAAGAAGTCGGCACCTCGGTCAAAGGTTCCGTTGAGGACGCATCAGCCGGCCTCTCGCTCGATCGTTCAGCCGATGTTGCCCCGGCTGACTCGGCCTCTGCCCCGGCTGACTCGGCCTCTGCCCCGGCTGACTCGGCCTCTGCACCTGGCGGCTCAACAGCTGGGGCCTCAACAGCTGGGGCCTCAACAGCCGGGGCCTCAACAGCCGGGGTCTCACCCACTGGATCCACGTCGATCGGATCGCGGCATTCAGGTATCACCGCCGGAGCGGCGAATGATGAATCGGGTGGAGGCGGCCCGATCAGGGGTGGCCGAGCGGCGTCGAACACCGAGTGGGTGCCGCAGCCGTATCGCTTCGCTAAGGCGGTCCCGATCGGGCTCGCGGTGGCGGGTCTGGCCGGTTTTACGGCGTATCACAACGTGGCGACGAAACACCGCATCGAAAATGACCTTCAAGACAAGGCCGTGAGCAAGCTTGCGAAGGATTTTCCTGAACTCAAGGTGAAATTCGATGGTCGCGATGCGACTCTCGAAGGCAACGTATCTGACCCCGCCGCCCTCAAGAAGGCGCACGATCTCGTGCGTCAAATCTCCGGCGTCCGGCACGTGAACGATCCATCGTTGGTCGATGCTGTCGCGCTACCCGCTGCCGATTCGACCGTTGTGGAGACGACAGCCATCGACACCGCCACCGTTGGGGGAGTTGAAGCCGCGGCTACGACGGTGAAGATCGCCGTAGAAACGACACTGGCTCCCGCCACGACGCTGGCCCCCGCAACCACACTCGCTCCGGCTACGACGCTTGCTCCGGCGACCTCGCTTGCTCCGGCTACGACCCTTGCTCCGGCTACGACCCTTGCTCCGGCTACGACGCTGGCTCCGGCTACGACGCTGGCTCCCGCCACGACGCTGGCTCCCGCAACCACACTGGCTCCCGCAACCACACTGGCTCCCGCAACCGCACTTGCTCCGGCTACGACGCTTGCTTCGGCTACGACGCTGGCCCCGGTAACCACCACGACACTCGCCCCGGAAGAATCCACGACGACGATTCTCGCCTCGGAGATTCCGATCGAGACGACACCGGCCGCGGTCGCTGCTTCTGCCGATGTGCCCAAGGATCTGAACAGTCGTCTGCTATTCGGTCTCACGTCGTCTGAGCTCTCTCCCGATGCTGGCGCCGCCATCGACGAATTGGTTACCTACCTCAACGCTCATCCCGATGCGCAGATTGGTCTGGCCGGC
This sequence comes from uncultured Acidimicrobiales bacterium, assembly GCA_963763135.1. Taxonomy (GTDB): domain Bacteria; phylum Actinomycetota; class Acidimicrobiia; order Acidimicrobiales; family JANYDT01; genus JANMZO01. The sequence continues at coordinate 421,637 of CAVXNJ010000002.1, forward strand.
CATTCCGACCGCACCGGATCGAAGATCGCGAACCTGGCGATCAGTCGGGCTCGAGCGGATGCGGTAAAGGCGGCACTCGTGGCCAAAGGCATCGATCCAACGCGAATCAAAGCCTTCGGGTTCGGTGCCCGGCTGCCGATCGCGAGCAACGCCACGGCCGAAGGGCGGCGCATGAACCGCCGGGTGGAAGTCCAGTTCTTCGGAACCGGGCCGGGGCAAGAGATTTCGTTCACGGGCTGACCATCGAGTAGTCGGACCCGATCAAACAAACGAGCGAGCGGCGGGTCAGTGACCCGCCGCTCGCTTCGTTGTCAGCTCCGATCAGTCGGATCTCAGTTTCACCCGAGTAACAACATGATATGTGTACGTATTACTTTGACAAATCGACGGTGCGATCGTGCCGGGTTCCGGCCGGCCCGACAACAACGAGCAGCACCGTTTCATCGGTAACGCCAGCGTCTGCCTCGGTCACCGTCACACCCTGCTCGGCCAACGTTTCAGCTGCGATCTGGGCCGTCCACGTCGTGTAGGCACCAGCAGCGGCGGCAGGCGCAGTGATCTCGAGTGCGATCCGATCGCTGACCTGCAGACCCGATTCCTTGCGGAGTTCCTGGATCTGACGGATGAGGTCGCGGGCCATACCTTCGGCTTCCAACTCGGGCGTGGTGGTCGTGTCGAGCACCACGACTCCGGTGTTCCCGGGAAGGGCGAGCGAGCGTTCAGGGTCGGCGGCGACAAGCCGGAGCGAGTACTCGCCTTCTTGAAGCGCGACACCGGCTGCGGTGATGATGCCGTCGGCGTCCTTGGTCCAGTCGCCCTTCTTCACCGCACCGATGACCTGCTGGACCTGCTTGCCGATGCGCGGCCCGAGCGCGGCCGGAACGACTTGCAGCTCGAACTTTCCGGCACTGGCCAGATCGGTGGAGAGCAGCACGTCCTTCACGTTGACCTCGTCGGCGATGATCGCCACGAACGGCCGCAGTTTCTCGGCGTCGTTCGATGCAACGGTCACTGATGCCAGCGGAAGGCGCACCCGGAGCCCCCGACCCTTGCGGATGGCCGAGGTCGTCGAACACACGTCGCGCACGCCATCCATGCCGGTCACGAGTGCTTCGTTGTGCGGGAAGTCTTCCGGATTGGGGAAGTCGGTGAGGTGAACGCTCGATGACCCCGTGAGCCCCTGGTAGACGGTTTCGACCGTGAGCGGAAGCAGCGGAGCCGCGACCTGACAAACCGTGGTGAGCACGGTATAGAGCACATCGAGGGCGGTTTCGTCGCCGTCCCAGAATCGCTCACGTGATCTGCGCACATACCAATTCGTAAGCGCGTCTAGGAACACCCGGATCGAGTTGCACGCGGCGAACAGGTCGTAGGCATCCATCTGCGCGCGTACATCTGCCACGAGCACGTGAAGCTTGCCGAGGATGTACTCGTCGAGCGGATCGTTTGATTCCGTGCGGAACTTCGCCTTGTAGTTCGACGCGTTCGCGTAGAGCGTAAAGAACGAGTAGGTGTTCCAGATGGGCAGGAGCACCTGGCGAACGGAGTCGCGGATGCCCTGCTCGGTCACGATCAGGTCGGTGCCTCGAAGGATCGACGATGACAGAAGGAACCAGCGCATCGCGTCGGAGCCCTGGTTGTCGAACACCTCGTAGACGTCGGGGTAGTTCTTCAGGCTCTTCGACATCTTTGCGCCGTCGCTGCCGAGCACGATGCCGTGTGCGACGCACGTGTCGAACGCCGGCCGGTCAAATAGCGCGGTGGCCAGCACGTGCAGCGTGTAGAACCAGCCGCGGGTCTGGCCGATGTACTCGACGATGAAGTCGCCGGGGTAGTGATGCTCGAACCACTCCTTGTTCTCGAAGGGGTAGTGGACCTGGGCGAACGGCATGGAGCCGGACTCGAACCAGCAGTCGAGCACTTCGATGACGCGACGCATCATCGACTTCCCGGTGGGGTCGTCGGGATTCGGTCGCACGAGTTCATCGACGGTCGGACGATGAAGGTCGGTCGGACGCACACCGAAGTCGCGTTCGATGTCATCGAGTGAGCCGTAGACGTCGATGCGCGGATAGGCCGGGTCGTCGGACTTCCACACCGGGATCGGTGAACCCCAGAAGCGGTTGCGCGAGATTCCCCAGTCACGGGCGTTGGCGATCCACTTGCCGAAGCTGCCTTCCTTCACGTGCTCGGGCACCCAGGTGATCTGCTTGTTGAGCTCGACCATGCGGTCGCGGAACTTGGTGACCTCCACGAACCAGCTCGACAGGGCCCGGTAGATCAGCGGCTCGTTGCAGCGCCAGCAGTGGGGGTAGGAGTGGTCGTAGGAGTCGTGGCGCACGAGGCGGCCCATGGCCCGTAGGTCCTTGATGATGTGCGGGTTGGCCGACAGCACCTGCTGGTCTACGTACGGCGGGACCTCGCTGGTGAAGCGACCCCGCTCGTCGACCGGGTTCACGACGTCGATACCGAGCGCGTCGGTGACCAACTTGTCTTCTTCACCGAAGGCGGGCGCGATGTGGACGATTCCGGTGCCGTCTTCCGTCGTCACGTATTCGGCGGTCGCGATCTGAAACGCGTTGGGATGCGAAGCGAAGAAGTCGAACAGCGGCTTGTAGCGCAACCCGGCCAATTCGGAACCCTTAAGCGCGCCTACGACTTCGGCGTTGGCGAGTTCTTTGGCGTAGGAGGCAACCCGGGACTCGGCGAGGATGTACGTCTTGCCATCGGTCGAGTCGTGCATCTTCACGTAGTCGATGTCGGGGCCGACCGCGCAGGCCAGGTTGGAGGGCAGCGTCCACGGGGTGGTGGTCCAGGCGAGGAGGACTTCGCCGGTCTCGGCACCGTTGGCGTCGACGAGTGGGAACGTCACGGTGACGGCCGGATCCTGACGCTGCTTGTACGCGTCGTCCATGCGCAGTTCGGTGTTTGAAAGCGGGGTCTCGCAGCGCCAGCAGTAGGGCATGACCCGGAATCCCTCGTAGATGAGGCCCTTGTCGTAGAGCGTCTTGAACGCCCACATGACCGACTCCATGTACGAAAGGTCAAGGGTCTTGTAGTCGTTCTCGAAGTCGACCCACCGGGCGGCGCGGTTGATGTACGACTCCCACTCGTGGGTGTAGCGCAACACACTGGTGCGGCAGGCCTCGTTGAACTTGTCGATCCCGAATTCCTTGATCTCGGAGTGACCCGACACGCCGAGTTCCTTCTCCGCCTGCACCTCGGCGGGCATGCCGTGGGTGTCCCAGCCGAAGCGGCGCTCGACCCGCTTGCCCCGCATCGTCTGGTAGCGGGGGATGGCGTCTTTCACGTAGCTCGTTAGTAAGTGCCCATAGTGGGGGAGACCGTTGGCGAAGGGAGGGCCGTCGTAGAACACGTATTCGTTGGCCCCATTGATGCCCGCTTCACGGTTGTTCACCGAAGTCGTGAAGGTATGGTCGCGGTTCCACTGGGCAATGACCTGGTCTTCCAGCTTGGGGAACGACGGCGACGCGGGTACCGGGGGATAGGGCGTCTGGGGAGTCTGGCTGTCGGTCATCTTGGGTCCTCGTGCGTGTTAGAAGTTCACTGCACAGGGACGACCACCGTTACCGGTGTCCGCGGTACCACCCCGCATTGTTCCCGGTTGGCCCTCATCGGACGCCGAAAACCGCTCTTGCTACGGCCATAACGGGCCTGCCCCGTCCCGGTCTAGTGAGGCTCCGGAGTTGCGTCGTGTCGACGTGGCCCCTTCACCCGTTCTTCGGGAAGCTCCGGGGTGATGGCCCCTTCACAGCTTTGGGCGTACAGGTTAGCGGCCCGCCGCGCCCTACCCGGAAGGTTTCCACCGGATTCCACCCGGAGTCCATCGAGCCGATCTCGCTCTGTCGCGCGAGACTGAACCCGTGCCGATCGAACACGCCTACGCACCCGCTGATCCGGACGCTGGGCGCGGCCATCTGCTTGATGTCTTCCTCCCGACCGGCTCGGGCCCCACGATCCTTCGGCCGGTCGTGATTTGGACCAACGGGTCAGCGTTCCTGTCCGACGACGGCAAGGTCGGCGCGGCCCCAGCGGCCGAGTACTTCAACGCTCAGGGTTGGATTGTCGTCGGGGTCAGTGTGCGCTCGAGTCTCCAGGCGACGTTCCCGGCACAGGTCCACGATGTCAAGGCGGCCATCCGATGGCTGCGGGCCCATGCCGACGAGTTCGCCATCGACGTCACCCGGATCGCGATCATGGGCAATTCCTCAGGCGGTTGGGTATCGGCGATGGCCGGTCTCACCGCGTCGAACGCGGAATTGGATGGTTCTGTGGGCGAGCATCTCGACCAGAACTGTTCGGTGCAAGCTGTGGTCGACCTGTACGGTCCGACCGACTTTCTCGCCATGGACGCGCACATGACACCCGATGCAACGGCCGCGTTCAACGCCATGCTGAAGACGACCGACGGACACAATGATCCGAAGTCACCCGAGTCACTTTTGCTCGGCGCGCCTATTCAGACCGTCCCCGAGGAGTGTGCGGCCTCCTACCCCGGAACGTATGCGCACGTAGATGCACCGGCGACGCTCATCGTTCACGGTCAGGACGATCCGCTCGTGCCGCACCATCAGAGCGAATCCCTGTTTCAGGCGTTGTGGGACGCCGGGGCGGATGCGACGTTCGTCTCGATCCCGAACCTCGGTCATGAACACCCGTTTGTCGACGACCCGACCCGCTCAGCCGATCGGAGCGTTACGACCACTCGTCCGATCGATGACCGGGTTGTGGCCTTGCTGCGAGAACAGGGCCCGACCTGGGCGGCCATCCACGCCTTTCTCGCCGACGCAATGCGCGTCGGGCGCTAGCGGTAGCTATCCGGCCCGGCGGGCCTGAAACGGGTAGAAGGTGTTGGCCGGTGTTCCAGCACCGTCGCCGGCACGCTCAAGCGTCACGACGAGGCCGCCTAGATCGGGACGAGTCCAGATCATGTGGCCGTCCGCGTCGAGTTCTCTCGTGACCTTGATGCCGGGAATCCCGACCGGGCGCAGCACGAACACGCCCTCCTCATACGTTGCGATCACGTGGATCGGCGTAGCAAAGTCAAAGGCCGACACGTCGTGGACGCCGTTCTCCTCTGTCCCGTCGGCCCGGGCATCGGCAATCGTGCCCCCACCCATGTCGACGATCCGGTTACCGCACTGCTCGATGCGTTCCATGTACGACATGATTCGGTCGTCGGCGGGAACCGGTTGGCCGGCACGTTCTGCTCGTAGCGTCTTCCACAATCCCCGAAGGTCAGGCGCCCCCTCAACGAGCGGCTCGGTGCAACCCCGGAGCACCGGTTCCGGAAAGAACTCGGCGTAGCCGCCGAGCGGGGTGTGGGCCACGGGAATGTCGTCTGCTCGCATCGGCGGCAGCGTACACGGGTCGCCGCTGATCGAGCGGGTCGCTCGCGTGAGCGAGACTGGGCGGGTGACTCGTCTGGCAATTGTTGGTCCTACGGCGACGGGGAAGACTGCGCTGGCACTGCACGTGGCCCGTCTATTGGCAGATCATGGTGTTCACGCCGAGATCGTCTCGGCCGACTCGATGTCCGTCTACCGAGGAATGGATATCGGTACGGCAAAGCCTTCGGCCGCCGAACTCGCCGCTGTGCCGCACCATCTCGTTAGCATCGTGGACCCAACGGTTGAGTACTCGGTGGCCGACTACCAGCGGGGCGCCCTGGCGGCAATCGCCGATATCGAATCACGCGGTGGTCTGGCGATCCTGGTTGGAGGAACCGGCCTTTACGTGGACGCAGTGGTCGACGAACTCACGATGCCCGGCCAGTTCCCGGACGTGAAAGCGGAGTTGGAGGCTGAACCCGATGTTGCAGTTCTCTACGCGCGCTTAGTATCTATGGACCCGCTCGCCGCGACTCGCATGGAACCGACCAATCGTCGGCGAATAGTACGTGCACTGGAGGTCTGCGTCGGCAGCGGACGACCATTTTCTTCGTTTGGCCCGGGCCTGAAGGAGTCCCAGATCGCAAATCGATGGACCATCTTCGGGCTGCTGTGGCCCCGCACCGATCTGGCATCTCGCATCGCTCAGCGCTACCAATTGCAGATGCAGGCCGGCTTTCTCAACGAAGCCTCAGCGCTCCTCAACCAGTTCGGCGACACGCTTTCGCGCACGGCCCGCCAGGCGCTCGGCTATCGCGAACTGTGGAACCACCTGGAGTCACCCGACGCCTACCCACTCGATTCCGCTCTCGCCGATGCCGTACTTCGCACCCGCCAATTCTCGGTTCGCCAGGAACGCTGGTTTCGGCGAGACCAACGCATCACGTGGCTCGACGCCTCTGTCGACAACGCCGTCCAGGTCGCGTCATCGGTGACGCACTGTTGAGAGTCGGCTGCACCGCATCAAAATCCCGCCGTAGCAGCGCTTATGTCGCAGTTCAAAGGGGTCGAGGAAGGTGGGGTGCATAGACTGCGGCCAGTGTCACGAACATCGTGGCGGCTCACTTTCGGCACGATCTCGGATTCGCCCACGGGGATCGAGTCCGCCCGACACCGAAATCGGGAGACCAAGGTGAAATCCGCCCGGACTCGTGAATGTTGGCGCGGCAACGGTGTTGGACCGGGATCGGTCCGGAGCTTGGAGGATCAGCCCGGTTGGGCCGCAGCCCAGACGGCAACGGCTTTATGTGAAATGACGCGTGGGCGCCCTGTCATTTGGAGGTACTGCTTTGCTATCGTGATGACCCGGAGCGTTTTGGGTGATGAGTGGTTTACGGGCGTGAGAGGGTACTCAGGTTGACAGCTTCAATGTCGGAGAAGGACCGTCGGCGGGTCTTTCAAATTTCTTTCGCCCATGCAACCGACGACGGGCGGATCCGGGGCAAACTCTGCCCGAGTTTGGTGGCCGCCGGTTACGACGTTCATTTCATGGCACCCGGACCCGATAGGGGTCTTTGCGACGATGGGGTTACGGTATATCCGCTTCCGAAAATCTACTCTCGTGTTGAGAAAATCACATTCAGGCGAAAGCTGGCGCGTCAGGTAGCGGCGATGCAGCCTGACATCGTTCATGTGCATGAACCGGTTCTGCTCGGATCCGTCATAGCGGCGGCGCCCAACGCCCGAATCGTCTGGGATGTGCACGAGGACTACGAAACGATTCTCGCCGGCCATATCGCGATTCCACCGCGTCTTCGTCGAGCAGTTTGGCGGTTGTGGGATTTTCGAGAACGGCAGCTTTTGAAGAAGGTCGATCTCGTCTTGGCCGCAACGCCAGGGGTCGAAGCACGATACCTCCCCCTCCACGACAACGTGGTTTGTGTACCGAATTATCCTGAATTGGAAGTATTCGATGGCAGCCACAACTGGACGCACCCGCACGCGGTATTCGCAGGATCGATCGAGCCCAATCGGGGGGTCATTGAGACGATTAAAGCCCTGGGGATAACCAGGCGAAAGGGACTGCGTATCAAGTACACAATCGCCGGTCCGGTCTGCACGACGGCACTTGAACACGAAATTCGCGAGACGATCACGACTGAGGGGTTGGACGACGACGTTCGATATCTCGGTCCCATCCCGCGTGCTGATGTCATAGCGCTTTTGCAGACAGCCACCATTGGTGTGGTGGCTCATCTTCCGGAATCACAGGGTGATATTGCATGGCCGGTGAAGATGTTTGAATACATGGCCTGTGGTCTGCCGCTGCTCTATTCGACCCTCGGAGCCATGGTCGAAATCGCTGATGGGGAGCAGATCGGCGTCCCGGTTCCAGCCGGAGACGTTGCCGCCATCGCCGCCGCGTTCGAGAAACTCGCGACCGATGCCGAGTTCTGCGAGGCATCGAGCCGAAAAGGTCGCGAGATGATCCGGAGCCGTTACTCGTGGAGCCACGTGGAAAAGCGTCTGGTGATCAAATTCGAAGAGTTGACGAGGCGCCAGTGAAGTCTGTGACGTCTGTGAAACCTGTGACCTGATGAGAATTCTTGCGGTCGCCCCCGACTTTCCGCACCAGAACCATCCCTATTCAGGAATCTTCTCGCAGCGGATCGTTTCGACGCTGAGCGAGATGGGTCACGACGTCGAGGTTCTCTGCCCCAAACCCTTCGTTCCTCCGGGCGTCGGACGCATCGGCCGGTGGAGGCAATACGATTCCATTCCGAACCGCTACGAAATCGGGGAGGTGCTGGTGACACGCCCATCGATTCCGATTGTGCCGGGCGTGTTGAACGCATTTTGGGCGGACACGAGCGCCTGGCTGGTCCTGCGTTGGAAGGTGTTGTCACGCCATAGGGCCGATCCGTTCGATGCGGTTCTCGGCTTTGATCTGGGTGGCAGCGGCGGGCTCGCCTGGCGTTTGGCCGGCGACCTCCGGGTTCCGTCGGCCGGATGGGCGTTCGGAAGCGAAGTGCGGTCGGTGCCCGAGTCGGGCGAAGGCCGCTCGGTAGCACGGGCGATCAGGCACCTCGATCTGGTGTTCTACCAGAGCTCGGAGCTTCGGCAGTGCGCCGGGCAACTGGTCGGCAAGGACCTGTCGCTGGCGCCGAGTTCCGAGACCCATGTCGTCCTGCCCCACGGGATTCGAGTCGACGCTCCGCTGCCGACTGGTTCCCGAACGGACACCTTCGGAGCGCTTTCCATCGCGGCTGATCGCGAGATCTTGCTGTTTGTCGGCCGCATCATCCGCGACAAAGGGGTGTTCGAGCTCGTCGATGCGTTCGGTGGACTGTGCCAGACGAACAGCAATGCCGTGCTGGTCCTGGTCGGCGCCATTCCCCATCGCGATGCCAGTGCCGAACTGCAAGCGGTGGTGACAGCCCGAGGGCTCGACGATCGAATACGAATCGTGCCGTCGATGCGACCGGATCAGATCCCCGGCCTGTTGAGTGCAGCAGATCTATTCGTATTCACGAGTCACCTGGAAGGAATGCCGAACGCCGTACTGGAGGCGATGCACGCCGGGACACCCACCATCGCATATGACATTCCGCCATTGCGCGAAGCCGACCCGACAGGAAACGCGTTGAAATTCGTTCCGAGATCCGACGTGGAAGCGCTGCGATTGGCGATCGAGTCCCTGCTGAGCAACAAATTCGAACGAGCCGAGAGGTCATCGGCGGGCCGGAGAATCGCGGAGCGGAAGTTCGATATGCGCCGCAACCTTGCCATTGCGGTTGAGCATCTTGCGCAAGCTCGACTTCGACGTCTCACAAGCGACTGACGAAGAATCCATCGACGGCCGCCGATCGGAGCGGCAAGAATCAACGGATGTCTGAAGAAGCAAAACCGCGGCCCGCCCGGGTTCCGAACCGGGAACTGACCGCTACCACGCACGATGGAACGGTAATCACCGTCAGGCAGTGGCGTTCCAGCGACCTCGACACCTACCACGAAGCGATGCACGCGAGCTATGAGCATCTGATGCCGTGGATGCCGTGGGCGGCTGTCGAACCTCAGGAGATCGAAGCCCACGAGGCGCTTCTGAATCGCTGGAACGCGACGTGGGATTTCGATGACTTCGTCTACGGGATCTTCGTCGGCCAGACCGCCGTCGGGGGCAGTGGGCTGCACAACCGCATCGGTGCTCACGGCTGGGAGATCGGCTACTGGGTGCACCCCGACTTCGAAGGTCGCGGCATCATCGGTGCGACAGTACGCGCGCTTACAGATGAGGCGTTTGCCGACCCGACGATCGAGTGTGTCGAAATTCGGTGTGACGCCACCAACGTTCGGAGCGCCAACGTTCCGCAACGCGTCGGATACTCGCTGGTTGCGGAAGAAACTCGCATTCCGGTGGCGCCGGCTGAGACGGAGACGACCTTCGTCTACCGCGTCGAGCGGGATACGTGGTTCACGGGGAAGTGAACGTCGCTCCGGCGGCGGGGATCTCGGGCCACGGTTCGCCCGACGTGCCGGCCTTGAGCAGGGATTCGACGCCGGCGATATACGACGCCGGAAACCCCAACGGCCGCATCGGAGGAAGAACGGCGATTTCCAGATATCCGGGCCGCGGCAACCCGCTCCTCGACGATACCGATCGGTAGACGAAGGCGGTGTCGATGGCGCCGGCTTCGAGGCTCACTTCCTCCCGAACATAGAGACCCTCACCCACCGCTTCGAACCGGTCGAGCGCCTCCAGATCAGAAACGTCGCAGGACCACAGCAAACCATGAACGGTCGAGCCCGGCGAATGGCGGATCGACAAAACGCCGTGCTCGTTGATGAACAGCTCCCAGGCGTTGATCTGTGCAGGTCCGAGGGCGACGGCTCCCGGCGCCAGCGCTGCCATCTGGGGCGTGTAGAGATTCGAACCGTAGGCGAAGTAGTGGTGCCCCATGGGCTCAGGGTACCTGCTGGGGACGCTGTTTCCGCCTGAATCCGGGTTGGGTGCTCAGTCCCAGCGGATAGGAAGCGACGTGTAGCCCTGAATGATGGAGCCGGGAGGGTTGAGGGCGGTGGGGCCGTCCAAGCGGAGGTTTGGTAAGCGCGCAGAGAGTTCGGCGAGCGCCTCGGTCAGTTCCAGGCGGGCCAGGTTGGCGCCGAGGCAGTAATGGATTCCGCCCCCAAAGGTCAGGAGATGCCATCCTTCGGGAACCGCTCGTTCGATATCGAAACGGTCGGCACCGGGCAGCGCGTCAGTGTCGTGGTTCGCCGACATGGACATGAGCACGACCAGCGTTCCGGCCGGAACGGACAGCCCGGAGATTTCGAGATCCTCCAACGCGAAGCGCGGGATTCCTTCGGTGGCGGGCTGCCACCGGATGGCCTCCTCCATGGCTGCCGGAACGAGGTCGGGTCGGGACCTGAGCAGCGCCCACTGGTCAGGGTTTTCCGCAAACGAATGGATCATGCAACTGAGTTGGTTACGTGTGGTGTCGGTGCCCGCAACGATCATCATCGCGACGACCGACAGCAGCTCCGAGGCCGACAGCTTGTCGCCGGCTTCTTCGGCCGCGATGAGATTCGACAGAAGGTCGTTCTGCGGGTTCACGCGTCGGTCAGCGATCAGCCCGGTGATGAAATCATCGAGTTCCTCCTGGGCCTGCTCGATCTCGCCTATGAACGTTCCGGCATCGAGCCGAAGCGACAGCAGGATTGACGTTGCCCACCGGCTCATATCCTCCCAACGGTCAGCCTCGATACCGATAAGTGCGCATATGACCGGGATGGGGAACGGGTCACACAGCGACGGAACGGCGTCGCACGTTTTCGCCTCGAACACCTGATCCACCAACTCGGCGATCGTCGAACGAACAAAGGGGCGCAAGGCCTCGACCGACCGTGGTGTGAACGCCTTGGAAACCAGCCGACGAAGGCGGTGGTGATCCTCACCCTCCATGAACAGCAGGATCTGTTCGATCCGCTTCCAGGCCCGTGAACCTTCCGGAATGCCAGACAGCCGGGCGAGATCCATTCCCGGTCCTCGGAGGCGCTTGTCTCTCAGGAGTTCCGTGACGTCTGCATGATGGATCACGAGTGGGCCGAACAAACCTTTGGCCAGCGGTGCCTTTCGGGCATCGGCGAAGGCCGACCGGACCTCGGCGGCATCCGTTGCTGCTCCCGGGAAGAAGACAGGGAGGTCCGCATCGGCGTAGGTGGGCATGTTCGCTCCTTCGATGACCCGGTTTGGGTCCCACGCACGTTATTCGACATTCGGCACCCCATCCAACCTATTGACACCGACCATAAGTGTTTACTAATGATTAGTCATGACTGATGAAGCACTCGTGCTCAACGCTCTGGGCGATCCGACCCGGCGACAGGTCTTTGAGCTTCTGGCCAACGGCGAACGCCACGTCGCTGCGATCACGGGGGAACTCACCGTCACGCAGTCGGCGGTGTCTCAGCATTTGCGGGTCCTGAAAGATGCAGGTCTGATCGTTGACCGGGCCGAGGGTACGCGGCGCCTGTATCGAATCGACCACAACGGGCTCGAAGCATTGCGAACGTATGTTGATCGGTTCTGGGACGATGTCCTTCATTCGTTCACCACGTTCGCCGAGGCGGCACCGGTCCTCGGGTCTGCGTCGACTTCGACAGTGACCGCGCCGGCTGTGACGGCGAAGGCGATATCTCCGAATCCGACTGCGGCGCCGGTCCCGAAGGCCCCGACGAAGCGGCGCGACCCCAGGCGAAAACCAACCCGGAAACCAACGAAGGAGCACCCGTGAAGATTCCTCCCGTCCTCAGGTCGACCCACGTGCATCGCAGCGCGGAGGAAACCTTCGTGCTGTTCACCGACCGGATCGGTGCCTGGTGGCCGCTGCGCACCCATGGTCTGTTCGGCGAGAATTCCGGGGGCCTGGAGTTTCGCGACGGACTCTTGGTCGAGCGCTCCTTGACCGGTGAGGAGACCGTGTGGGGCGAGGTTCTCGCGTGGGAGCCACCGCACGCTTTCGCGATTACCTGGCACCCGGGCCGCACCGACGGACCGGCCAGCGTGGTTGAGGTGATCTTCAAAGAAGATGAGCAGGGAACCCGCGTCGAGTTGGTGCACCGGGGTTGGGAAGCCTTCGGTGACGAGACCGGCCTGAGCACGCGCGATGGCTACGTGGGTCCCGGGACCTGGGGAGCGGTCCTTGACCATTTCACCGATATTGCCGACCGCCTCGATGAGTCGCTCGATGTCTCGGCGTTGCGTGCTGCTTACAATGATTTCTTCGAAGAGGCCTTGCAGGGAGGGTTCGAATCACCCGGTCCGGGGGAGTGGTCGGCCTCGCAGATCGTTGCCCACGTTGCGGTGAACGACGATGCGCTCTCGGCGGTGTGTCGTGGTTTGATCGAGCGGGCGACGGTCCGCTTCGACAACACGGCAGCGACCACGGCAGAAGTGCTGAATGCCGTGATCGGCCCGCGCTCTCTGCACGATCTGGTGGCGATCGGACGCGACCACTCCGAACAACTCCTCACGCTTTTGGTTCGTTTGAACCCCGAACAACGGGACTCGCAGGTTCACTGCCATCTTCGAGATGGCGACACCCTGGCGGTCGACGCGCCGATGCCGCTCAGTCGGATAGCGCTGCAAATTCAACCGGGATTTCACCTGCCGAGCCACACCGAGCAATTGCGATCGCTCGCGGATGACGACGCGTCGAGCCGCTCAGCGGTCGAGGGCGCACCACGTGCCATCGTCGCGGCAGGTTTCTCCCTCGAGTTCCAGGGTGGCGTGCGTTATGTCAATGCGCCGCGATCATGGAGGCCAGGACTGCCGGGAAGTCGGTCAGATTGATCCCTGCGTCGGCGATCAGGCCAAGGGAATGGGCGATGATGCCGAACACGATCTGGATTCCCACAATCGCCACGTTGAGCCACATGGCCACTCGCAGCTTCGCTTCTTTTCGCTGGGAGCGGCGGGTGCGTTCGTCGCTATGGCTGGGAGCCAGGGCCGAGGGTCCTGATCGATGCGCGTCGCTCATTCTGTCCGCCTCCTCTCAAGTGCTCGTAGTTGCTCGTGGTTTGCCCGACGTTGCGCCCAACAGTTTGTCGCGGTTCCCGGGCCCGAACGTTTATGCACGTTTGATCTTCGGCAAAAACTGGTTGAACCTTTCGCTACGGTCATGTAGCGTTTCCTATCCGCTACGCTTTCGTAGCGAATGTCGGCACGCTCACCACAGGAGATTCGAACCATGGACGCTACGGCCAGTCAGTTGAAAGCGGCGTCAGGCCCGCGGCCTCACGCCGAGACGGGTGGGATTGATCCCAAGATCCACGCTCGACGCTGGATCATTCTTGGCGTCCTGTGCCTGAGCCTGGTGCTGGTTGTCGCCGCCGTGAGCTCCGTCAACACGGCCATCCCCTCCATCCGTATTCAGCTGAAGCCGTCTGACAGTCAGTTGCTGTGGATCGTCGATCTCTACGCGGTCGTGTTCGCCGGGCTCCTGCTTCCGGCGGGTGCGCTCGGTGACAAATTCGGACGTCGGGGTGCGCTTCAGCTCGGTCTCCTCATCTTCGGCGCCGCGTCGGTTGCGGCCAGCCAGGCGGGATCTCCCGCTCAGCTGCTGGCGTTTCGTGGGCTGATGGGCGTGGGTGCGGCTCTCATCATGCCGTCGACCCTCTCGTTGCTCACGAGCGTGTTTCCTCCGCAGGAGCGCCCCAAGGCGATCGCCGTGTGGACCGGATTCGCCGGGGCCGGTGGTGTGATCGGCACGCTGATGGGTGGCCTGGTACTCAACTCGTTCTGGTGGGGATCGGTGTTCTTCGTATCCGTGCCGATTGCGTTGCTGGCATTGGTTCTCGTGTCGACACTGTGCCCGTCGTCCAAGGAAGAGGTCGCCCGCAGGCTTGATCCGGTCGGGTCGTTGCTGTCGGTAACGGGCTTCGGCTCGCTTCTCTACGGAATCATCGAAGGTCCGGAAAAGGGCTGGGGATCGGTGCACTCGATCGGAGCGTTCGCGCTGGCTGTTCTGGCGCTCGGCGGGTTCATTCTCTGGGAGCGCAGAACCGCTGAACCGATGCTCGACATGAAGTTCTTTGCCATCCGACGCTTTGGGATCGGCAGCCTGGGCGTCACGTTTGTGTTCCTCGCGATGTTCGCCATGTTCTTCATGATCTCGCAGTACCTGCAGTCGGTGCGTGGCTACTCGCCGCTGCGGGCGGGGTTTGCGACGCTTCCGTTCGCCGCAACGATGATCTTTCTGTCATCACGGGGTCCGGCCCTCGGTGCGCGGTTCGGTTCGAAGAAGGTGGTGAGCGCGGGATTCTGCGTGGTTCCGGTCGGGCTGCTCGGACTGTCGTTCATGAGCGAGTCGAAGCCGTATTGGTACGTTGCCCTGTGTCTGATCGTGATGGCCGTCGGTCCGGCCCTGGCGATTCCCACCCTCTCGAGCGGCATCGTGCTGTCGCTGCCGCTTGACAAGGCGGGCGTCGGTTCAGCCGTGAATGACACCACTCGTGAAGTCGGCGGAGCGATCGGCATTGCCGTTTTGGGCTCGATTCTCAGCTCGCATTATCGTGCCGGCATGAAGCCGGCCCTGGCCCAACTTCCTGCCGAAGCCGCGCAGGTGGCCGAGGCGGCGCGTCGGGGTGTCGGCCCGCTCGGCGGACTTCTGGCTGCTGCTCCGGGTATCCCCCAGTTGAAAGACCGCTTGCCACAGCTGCAGAGCCTGTACGCGACGGCTCGCCACGAGTTTGTCGGCGGAATGCAGGTCGGGTTCCGGGTCGCGGCCGTGGCGATGGTCCTCGTCGCTGCTGCAATCATCGCGTGGTATCCAAACGAGGAACTGGTCGTGGCCGGGCACCCCGGGGGACACTGATGGCCGAACGTGACGAGGCGGTCGCAACCCCGGATCCTCGGGTGTTGCGATCGCGGTCCACTGTCATTGAAGCCACTCGGGCGATTCTGCATGAATCAGGCTTCAGCGGAGCAACGATCGAAGCGATCTCGGCCCGCTCCGGTGTGGCCAAAACGACGATCTACCGGCAGTGGAAAGACCGCAACGAACTGCTGCTCGACGCGTTTGCCTTCGACAAACGATCCGTCGATTTTCCAACCTCAGATGATCTGCGCGCTGATCTTTCAACAGGTCTGCAGATGCTAAGCCGCGAGCTTTACGGGAGCGAGTGGGTCAATCTGATGCCGGCGATGATCGAAGCGTCCGAACGCGATCCCGACTTCCTGGCGATGTCTCGTTCGACGATCGAAACCCGTCGCAAGCCACTCAAAGATCGCCTGACTGTCGCCGTGAAGCGGGGTGAACTCCCGGCTGACATCGACGTGGAAACCATGCTCGCGTTATTGGTCGGCCCGCTCTTCTACCGTCGGTTGATAGCTCACCAGCCGATGAAGCGGAGTCTGGTCGACGACATGGTCGACGTCGTATTGCGCGGGATCGCACGGTAGCTAGGGTCTTTACTCCACGTCGGCGGCAACCGGATTTCGTTCGGTAGCGGACTCGGGGTGATGGGAGTCGAATCGTGAGAACGCCGGAAGAACCTTGGCCAGCCCCAGGATGCACACGACGCACGCGACGCCGCCGAGGAGAATCGATGTGTCGACGCTCGTCAGCGCTGCGACCCCGCCCGCTTCGAAATCCCCGAGGTAGGGGCCGGTGATCCACACCGCCATGCCCACGCCCTGCATCCGGCCCTGCAGGTTGTCGGGAGTGGCGAGTTGCAGCATGGCCATGCGGGAGACGCCGCTCACGGCGTCGGCGGCCCCGGAAATGGCCAGGAATATCAGGCTGAGGGTGATGCTGTGAACGAGTCCGAGTCCGGTGATCGCAAAACCCCAGACGACGACACTCACGACGATGACCCGACCGTGGCGGCGCACGGTCCGGGTCCAGCCGGAGAAGACGGTGGCCAGCATCGCTCCGAACGGCAGTGCGGCGTACAGAAGCCCGACCAGTTTCGGGTGGCCCTCAAAGCGTTGCGCCGCAATGGCGGGGAAGAGCGCCATCGGCATGCCGAAAACCATCGCAATCAGGTCGGCGACGAAGCTGCCCTGCACGGCGTGGCGCCCCTTGAGCGAGCGAAAACCTTCGAGCACCAGGCGGGGATGGAACCGTGCGTCGGGGTTGCCGACCGGAATCTTGCGCATACCCAAGACGGCGACGAAGCAGGCCCCGTAGCTGACCGCGTCGATAGCGTAGGTCCAGGCCGGTCCGATCGAGCGATACAGAACTCCGCCGATGGCGGGTGCGAGAACTCCGGCCCCGGTGAAGGTCAGCATCTGCAAGGCCTGGGCGGCCGGGATCAAGTCGGGCGACACAAGAGCCGGAACCGCCGATCGACTGGCCGGAGCCGAGAAGGCCCCGTTTGCTCCCATCGTGGCCGCGAGCAGATACAAAAGCCACAGCCGGGTGCTGCTCGACGCGTTCAGCGCGAGTCCGGCCGACAGCAGGGCGCCGATCAGCAAACTGCGCAGCAGCATCCTCCGTCGATCCGAAATGTCGGCGACGGCACCACCGAAGATGCTCGCAAGCAGCACCGGCACGAGTGAAATCGCTCCGGTCAGGCCGACTTTCCACGAGGAATGCGTCAGGTCGTAGACCTGCAGCGGCACGGCCACCCGGGTCAGCATGCTCCCGACGGCCGACACCGTGAGCCCGCTCCACAGCAGACGAAAGTCCTTCGAGACCTTGAGCGGGGTCAGGTCGAGGGTGTGCTTGCGGAGCGAGGCCATGTGAGCGGCCACGTTAGCGACATGTCGACCCCGCTCCGGAGTCAAAAACCGCACCGGCCGTAAGGTTTTCGGCTCCGGAGCGGATGGGGGTTCGGGTCGGTTGTGCTCCGGAGTCGTTTTGTTCGGTTGGGAGCGACTTTTCGGCTCCCAAGTGAATGGAGGTGGGGAGTGCGGCGGTCTGTGCTCCGGAGTCATAAACCGCACCGGCCGTAAGGTTTTCGGCTCCGGAGTAGTGGGGTTTTGGGTGGGTTGTGCTCCGGAGTCGTTCTGTTCGGTTGGGAGCGACTTTTCGACTCCGGAGCAGCGACGTGCGGCAGACGCTTCCGACCTTGGGTCGGAGTTTCGCTAATTCGCGCCACGTTGCGTTGCAATGGGACGATAATGGGGTCCGAATGAGGAACGTCTTCCATGGCTCATATAACCGTCACTAAGCACCACGGCCTAGGCAACGACTTTTTGGTGTTGCTCTGTCTGAGCGAAGACACGCCGCCCCCTTCGCTTGAAGCAGGAGCCGAACTCGCCCGCCACCTCTGCGATCGTCATCGTGGAATCGGCGCCGATGGCCTGCTCGTCGCATCGCTCCCCGCGGAATCGGAAGCCAACGCCGATATCGACGTGATCATGCGGCTCCACAACGCCGACGGCAGCATCGCCGAGATGAGCGGCAACGGCATTCGGTGCTTTGCCCAGGCGATCGTCGACAGCGGGTTTCGTCAACCCGGGGTGCTACGTGTACATACGGGTGGCGGGCTCCGGGTCGTTGGCGTGGAAGGCAGCGACACAAGCGGTCTGGCGATGATCCGTGTCGACATGGGCGTTGCGAAGGTGGATTCCTTCGACGTGCCAGCGGAAGCCTCCGCGATCATAGGTGCACATAGGGTCACCACCGTCGACGTCGGGAACCCGCACATTGTCATCGAGCGGGATCCGACAAGCATCGACATCGGCACGTTCGGTCCAGCCGTCGAAGCGCATTTCATGCAGCAGTTCGGTGGCATCAACGTCGAGGTGGTTTCCGCGACCGATTCTGAGAACGTCACGATGGTCGTGTGGGAGCGAGGCGTTGGCATCACCCAGGCTTGCGGCACCGGCGCCACCGCCACCGCGATCGCCACACACCGTTGGGGCCTCACCGGCTCCTCCACCGCCGTGCACCAGCCGGGTGGATCCGCGGTAGTTGAGCTCGACGGGGAACAGGTCACACTCATCGGCCCATCGCAATTCGTTGCCAACTGCACGGCATACGTCGACGACAGGCTCTGGCCGTCCAGTGTGCCGAGTGATGTCAACGGAGGTGATCGCTCATGAGTGAAGAAGCCCGTTTCCGCGAACAACTCATCGACCGCTCGATACGGGAAAAAATCGTCCTCGTCGGTGTGGCCATGGACGGCACCACCGTCGAAGAAGCCGAAGCCGGCCTCGACGAACTGGCGCTGCTCGTCGACACGGCGGGCGCCGATCCGCAGGCGCGCGTCATCCAACGACGCGACGCTCCGGACCCAACGTGGTTCATCGGCAAAGGTAAGGCGGAAGAACTCCGCGAGACCGCGCTGATGGTCGACGCCGACACCGTGGTGTTCGATACCGAACTGGCGCCGAAGCAGAGCCGCAACCTCGAGAAGTTGCTCGGCCGAACTGCGATCGACCGCACCGCGGTGATCCTCGACATCTTCGCCCAGAATGCCCGGACGGCCGAAGGCAAGGCCCAGGTCGAGTTGGCCCAGTTGCGGTACCGACTACCCCGGCTTCGTGGCAAGGGTGGCGCATTGTCGCAGCAGGGTGCCGGCATCGGTACGCGTGGTCCCGGTGAAACGAAGTTGGAAGTCGACCGCCGTCGTCTCCTCGATCGGATGCACAAGCTCGAAAGCCAGCTGAAGGATCTGTCGAAAGTCCGCGACGTGCAGCGCAAGGGCCGTAAGCGCAACCGTCAGGCCAACGTGGCTCTGGTCGGCTATACGAACGCCGGCAAGTCGACGCTGCTGAATCGGCTCACTGAAGCTGGCGTGCTCGTCGAAGACCGCCTGTTCTCCACCCTCGACCCGACGACCCGCCGGCTCAGTTTGCCCGGTGGTGAAGTCGTGCTGCTGAGTGACACCGTAGGGTTCGTTCGCAATCTTCCCCATCAACTCGTGGAAGCGTTCAAGAGCACGCTTACCGAGGTGGCCAACGCCGATCTTCTCGTGCACGTCGTCGATGCTTCCAGCGTCGACCCCGAAGGTAATATGCGCGCTGTCGAAGTTGTGCTGGAGGAACTCGGGGCCAACCTCGTTCCGCAGATGATCGTGTTCAACAAGGCCGACGTCGCCTGGCCCGCCGATGTCGATCGTCTGCTGGAGCGCTACCACGGGTCGGTTCGGATCTCGGCGGTAACCGGAGAGGGCATCGACGATTTTCTCGAAGAGCTCGGCGATCGACTCCGTTCGCTCACGAGCGTGGTCGAACTGCTGGTGCCCTACAGCAGAGGTGACATTGTTGCTGCGGTGCACCGCGAGGGCGAAGTGCTGCTCGAAGCGCACGAAGACGGCGGCACCCGCATCCGGGCCCGGCTTGATACAGCGGGTTCGGGTCGTTTGGCCGAGTTCGTCGTGGCATCGTAACGACTCGTTCGGCACCGGTCACCTAGCCTGGCCGACCGTGACGGCGTTTCTTCTCATCCACAGCCCGCTGGTCGGGCCCACCACCCTCACTCCGCTGGCCGCGGCGCTGGAGGCTCGTGGCCACACCGCGCTCGGTGCCCGACCTATCGCGGTGCACCGACGTGGACCGACGTCGTCGATCGTGCGGTGTCCGCCGCTCGCGACAGTGAGTTCCGGTCGGAAGTTGTGCTGGCCCATTCCGGAGCCGGGGCCATGACCCCGGCGATTGCGGCGAAGCTGGGTGCGACCCGGTTGTTGTTTGTGGATTCTGTGCTTCCTCCGGAGTCAGGCAACTGGACCCACTCCGAGTTGATGCGCACACGTTTGCACACGATGGCCGGACCGGATCGGTTACTTCCACCCTGGCACGAGTGGTGGAACCCGAACATGATGCGACGCCTCGTCCCCGACGAAAAGCTTCGGGCTGCCATCGAGTCCGAGTGCCGGCCGGTGTCGCTTGCCTTCTACGACTCCGAGGCCATGCAACCCGATGGCTGGTCGAGCCCAGAATCATGTGTGTACATACAGTTGTCTGTCGCATATACCGACGAGGTGGCCGAAGCCCATGGCCGAGCCTGGCCGGTAGTAACCCGCGACGGACAGCACCTCGACACGGCGACGCGTCCCGAACTCGTCGTCGACCTCATCGAGCAGGCGTTGACAGAGCGTCGGGTGCGGGTCGGTGACCTTGAATCCCTTCGTCGGCGGGGAGGCGTGACCGTCCCCCGCAACGCACCGAAGCTGCTGGTCGTCGCGCCACCAGATTCCGGTCCCTACGCGGTGATCAACGAGTGTGCGCATCAGGGCGCGGAGCTGCTCGCGGGATATGTGAGTGAAACGGGTGGCCGCGCCTGGATCGAGTGTCCGCTGCATTCCTGGCGTTTCGATCTCGCGAGCGGGCAGCGGCTGGTACGAGACGAGGTCTCACCCGACCCGCTCGACTGCCTCCGCACGTTTACGTGCGAGGTCGACCGTCACGGCATGATCTGGGTCGAGCCTCCTGCGAAGTCGACCTTTTGGACCGCTTAAGGCGGTCACGCTTCGCGTAGGTGCCCGAACTGCACGAGCGCCGCACCGACAACGACGAACAGCATGCCGAGGGCTTGAGTGGCCGACACGCGCTCGTCGAGAAACGTGCGCCCGATGATGACGGTGGCCAGTGCTTCAAAACCGATCCCTATGAGCATGGTGGTTGAAACACTCGATTGACGCACCGCTCTCGCCAGGAGGATCGCGCCGACCACAAACGCGACGGCCACGACAACACTCGGGGCGACCCGCGTAAAGCCCTTCGAGGCCGGCATGAACGCGCCTCCAACACTGAACGCGATGGACCCACCAATGATCAGGCCCATGGCGACCATTTTCGCTCCCGCTCCTCGACGCCAACTCGTGGCCCGCTCGGCCGGGATGCAACTCCGTCGTGCATGGTGTACCTCTCCGTCGTCAGGCATGTCCTGCCGGTACAAACAGATGCCATTGGGTACCTGGTGATACCACGAGTTTGCGGCGCTTTCGGCGTGCTATGTCTCTGCGCCGAGTGCAAAAGTTCTCCCGTGTTTGCGGGGTGCAGATTTGGCCTCGATTGGCCGATTATGGAGTCCATGTCGTTTTGGACGAGGAGACGGGTATCGGGCCTGGGTTTCGCACTGGTCACGATCGCGGTGCTGTCGGGGTGTGGATCCGGAGCCGAAACCGTGCTCGACTCGTCGGCAAACGGAACTTCCTCTCGGCGGACTGCAGTGGGAGTGGCGCCGTTGCTCGTTGCGGTCGGTACGTTCCAGGGGTGCAGGTCGGACGCGGTCATGGCGTGTTGGGGCTCCAACGATCACGGGCAACTCGGCCAGGGAAACATGGACGAAGTCGAGGGTGCCGTCGTTGTGCAGGATTTCTCCGGTGCTACAGCGATCGCCTCGGGTGACCAACATATGTGTGCCCTGGTGGGATCGAGCGGTGAAGTGTTCTGCTGGGGTCTCAACGACGGTGGCCAACTCGGTCTCGGTGAATTCGGTGACCGACCGAGTGCACGCCCCGTGCCGGGCCTGCCACCAGCAGTGCTACTTGCCGTCGGCGACTTCCACAGCTGCGCGGTAGCCGGGACGGAACGGAACCTGTGGTGCTGGGGAATGAACACGTCGGGCCAACTGGGATTCGCTCCGAGCGACGAAGGAATCCCGACCCCACGGCGAGTCGACGGCCTGACCGGCGTCGTCGCAGTCGACGGTGGGTTCCAGCACACGTGCGCGGTCGTTTCGGATGGCACGGTGAAATGCTTCGGCGACGATCTCCAAGGCCAATCAGGCGGAGCGAGACCCGGTGCGATCGCTACGGTCGAAGGGGTAACTGACGCGGTCGACGTTCGCGTCGGAATGTACCAATCATGTGCGCGCTTACGATCTGGAGAAGTGCGGTGTTGGGGAGCGAACCAAGACGGTCAATTTGGCTCCTCAACCGCGGCCGGCGGCCCGGCCGCGGTCCCAGTGCAGGAGTTGGGTAAGGTCGACGCGATCGCGGTCGGCCTCAAGCACGTATGCGCGCTTACGGCTGGAGCAGTGAGCTGCCTTGGATCCGGCGTGGCCGGCGACGGGTCCGGCAGCGAGATCGACTTCCTCAGGCCGCAACCCATGCCTGACCCGATGCCGGCGGTGGCGATAGACGCTGGTTACAACGAGCTCTGCGCCATCCACGCCGATGCGTCCGTCGCGTGCTGGAACTACGAACCCGGAGCCGAGCTGGCGCTTCGCTAATTGCCCGATCGCGCCGATCGCCGAAGAGCCGCGGCAGATTTGTTTAGTCGCGGCCGAAGGAGGGCAATCATCATGGCCAAGCAGGTGTTCGCGCACCAAGCCGCATTTCAACATTGGAACGGACGTCACACCCCGTTCGGTAACGGCTATCGCCCTCAGGCGTACTTCGATCAATTTGTGGATGGTTTACGTTGTCGGGCGCGCATTTTCATCCACATTCGCGACCCGCGTTACGAGCGGACGATGGCCAGGCGGAAGCTGGCGTCGAAGTCGTCGGTTTCGCCGTACGACGCCGGCTGATCCTCCTCGGCCTCCATGGTTTCGAGAACGTAATCGCACAGTTCCTGGAACTCGATGGTGCCGTCTTCGTCGCCGTCTACGTGGCTGCTTCCCCGGAGACCGGCGAGCAGGCAGTCGGTGAAGGTCCAGTTGCCGGTCGACTCAACGTCGCTCGTGGCCGATGTGAGTGCCCCATAGGACACGTCGCCGTCGCGCTCGAGCGCGATTTCGACGAGCGATCCGGAGTAGCAGCAGTCGGCCCAGATGATGGCCTGGGTACCCCAGAAGTGTTCTTCGATCATGTCGAAGAGTTCGTAGCCGTAGATGGCGTCGTCCTCGACGGTCGGATGGCAGAAGTAGAAGTCGTCCTCAGACTCCTCGTCGAGCGCACCGTGCCCCGCGTAATAGAAGAAGAACGTGGAGTCCTCGTCGGTGTCGGCCAGGAATTTCGGAAGTTGCTTGCGCATGCGCTCCGGCTCACCATCGCGGTCTTCCCAGAACAGGACCTGCTCATCGGGCACTCCTGCTTTGCGGAACACCCGGGCGACGGAAGCGTGGCGCCGCCAGCTCGGATCGTCTTCATCGGCCCATTCGTCGAGTCCTAAACCCAGAACGAGAACGTAGGTGTTCTCGGGGTCCCAGTCCTTCTTCGCCATCTCGTCCAATCCCATAGTTCGTTCGCCGCAGCAAAGCGTCACAGAGTTGTCGGCTGTATTGCCGTCAACCTCAAGTGGATTGTTCTTCAGATCGACGTTTCGCTAATTCGTCAGGTGCGTAGTAGAGGATCGCGTCGTCGCGGATTTCGTATTGCCACGTGCGAGCCTGGTCGCGTTGGGCCGACTCTGCGACAAACTGCACGATCTCGTCCCGCTCACTCAGGTCGGTGCCCGTTTGTGCCTCCCACTGAGCGGGCGTCGGGATGTCGATCAGCCACGAGTACCCTCCGCCGGCCATCTCGTGGGAGAACTCGATAGTGCGGTCGCCGTCGGTGTAGATGACCGTTCCCGCCCGGCCCTGGTCCTTGTAAGTGACCTTGCGCGAGAACCTGCGGGCCAATGACGCCAACGCGGCGTCGCGGATGATCAGATCCTGGTCCGGCATGATGTTTCCGAATCCGTCGCGGTAGACGATCGGCGTGTCGCGGTCGGACTCCGACGACTCGTCTTCGTCTGCACTGGTTGATGTCACCACCGGCTCCGGTGCGCCGGGCTCCTGTTTGGTGAATTCCAGTTGGTGGTGCCAGCCGGCCTCGTGCGCCACCGTGAGTACGTACGGGCCCGGCGACCACGTGAGCGTGTACAAGAGGATCTGAACGCTGCCGTTGAGTCGGTCAGCCACCTTGCCGATATCGACAACCTGCTCAGCGCGTCGGAGCATCAAATCGGTATAGCCCTGGTAACCCGTTGTCGGCAGCCACAAGATGAGCTGCTGGCTACCCGGGAACTCGGGAGTTCCCGGG
The DNA here is from genome assembly GCA_963763135.1 of uncultured Acidimicrobiales bacterium. Lineage (GTDB taxonomy): Bacteria > Actinomycetota > Acidimicrobiia > Acidimicrobiales > JANYDT01 > JANMZO01. Next base: position 445,852 of record CAVXNJ010000002.1, read on the forward strand.
TAGTGCACGAACTTCACCGTAAGTAGACCTACGGATTCGTCGGCCCCGACGTTGATGTTCGCATCGATGTCGATGCGACCCTCAAAACATTCGTTTATGTCCACACTTCGACATCCATGCCGTGGAAAAACGTGGACATAAACGCGGGGGAGGCGACTTAAAAGGCCTGAGCGGTCTCCGCTGCCTTCTCGATATGGAGCATGTGGCCGGCCCCTTCGACCGTGACGGTCTTGGCCTGGGGAAGCGCCTTGGCCCAGACCGGTGCGTAGTGGGCCGGCGGGGTGAGCTTGTCTTGGGCGCCCCACACGATCGTCGTCGGAGTGGTGCAGCGGTAGAGGCGCTTCGACAGTCGACGGTTGGGGATCGGGAACAGAATCTTTCCGGCCATCCCAAGTTGGCGTGCGTTGCGGACCTGGAAGATTTCGATCGCGTCGGGGTCCTCGAAGTCGAGGCCGCGGGTTAGAAGCTGTGTGCCGAGTGCGTGATCCGCGAACAACCACTCGGGCCACTCGAAGGGCAACATGATGAACATGTCGGCGATCGGGTGCGTATCGTCCCAGAGGCCGAGCGGGCTGAGCAGTACCAGCCGTTCCATGGACGTCGGGTTGAGACACGCCATCTCCGCAGCGATCATCGCACCCATGTCGTGCCCGACCACGATGGGTGCGCCGGTCCAGCCCAGTTGCGCAGAAAGGGCGTTCACGACGTCGGCCCCGTGGAGCGCGAAGTCGAGCATGTCTTCGAGGATCTCCTCACCCTCTTCGTCGCCGTACGACGGCCACACGGGTGCGTAGACCGAGTGGGTGGCGGAGAGGGCTTCGAGTAACGGTTCACTGTCGAACAGCCCGACCGTTCCGTGGAAGAACACGATCGGTGTACCGGCGGCGTCGCCGTTCTGTGCCTCCCACACCCGGACCTGGCCGGTGAGGCCCTTGGGCGTGGTGAGTGACATGCGCGTTCCGGACAGCGTTGAAGTAGTCATATGTGTACGTAGTTTCTTTGGAAGAAGGGTGCTGGCCGGGTGTTACTTGCCGAGTTCGGCGTCGCGGAGATGGTGGCCGAAGTTCTCCTCGGCCCGAACGCGGTTTTCGAGCGGGTTGATCCACCATCGGTTGTCGGTCGCCCACTCCGGCCACATGTTCTGAAGCTGGGGCATGACCTTCTCGGCGAACATCCGGCTGCTGTAGCGCACTTTCTCGTCGGGCATGTCGCCGATCTGGAACAGACCGAAGATGTGACCGACCCGCAGTGTCTTGATCATGTCTTCCATGCGCTCCCGAACCGTGTCGGGTCCGCCGGCGATGATGTAACCCTTCTCTACGAGGTCCTTCCAGGTGAGCTCGGTGTAATTGCGAAGGTTGCTTCGGCGAAGCTGACTCAGCGCGCCGGCCTTGATCGTCTTGACCGTCCGATAGCCCGGGGCGTCGGCGAAGCCCGGGTATACGTGGAGGCAGCGGTTGTAGAAGTAGCTCACATGCTCGGCGTAGAGCTCCTCGGCTTGCGCATCGGAGTCGGCTACGCAGATCACCTGGGCGAATGCGGCCCGGTAGGGGGAGTTGTCCTTGTCACGTTGAGCAACCCGTTCCCAGTATCCGTCGAGCAGCATCTTGCCGGCCATGTACCCGGAGAACGAAAGATAGGAGTAGTTGTAATCGTGGTCGAGACAGAAGTCCCACGTTTCGATGGAGCCGCCGCCCGGGATGTAGATCGGTGGGTGCGGCTTCTGGATCGGTTTCGGCCAGCAGTTGACGTAGCGAAGCTGGTTGTACTTGCCATCGAATGCGAACGGTTCCTGCTCACTCCAGGCCCGCATGATGAGCTCGTGGTTCTCGGCGTACTTGTCGCGCGTGAGCGCCGGAATCTGTCCATACGCATAGTTCGTGTCCATCGACGTACCGACCGGGAAACCGGCAACGAGTCGACCACCGGAGATGCAGTCAAGCATCGCGAATTCTTCGGCGACCCGCAGCGGCGGGTTGTAGAGGGCGATCGAATTGCCGATCACGCAGATCGCGGCGTTGCTGGTGCGACGGGCCAGACCGGCTGCGATGATGTTCGGCGACGGCATGATGCCGTAGGCGTTTTGATGGTGCTCGTTGACGCCGATGCCGTCGAAGCCGAGTGCGTCGGCGTACTCGAGCTGGTCCATGTAGCTGTTGTAGACCTGGTTCGCTCGGACCGGGTCGAACAGCTTGGAGTCGATGTCGACCCACACCGACCGGTGTTCCTCACGGAAGTTGTCAGGCAGGTCCGGCCAGGGCATCAAGTTGAACCACGTGAACTTCATCGAAGCGTCCCCTCGTTCGGTCGACCGGGTTCGGTCGCGCGTGACTTTGGGCTCACCATACCCCGTGGGGTGATCGCAAGGCCAGATGGCTCGTGCGAGCGGGGTTTCAGGAGAAGGTGGTGGTGATGATGCGACCCAGGCGTTCGTGGGCGGACGGGGCAAGGTCGCTTACGACGAAGCTGCGCTGGAGCCAGCGGTCGGTGCCATCGAAGCGGGGCTCAAACGACGTGCGGCCGTGCACGGCCGTGTAGTTGTCGACGACCAGCAGGTCCCCGGGTTCGAGAACGATGCCGTCGTGCACCTGCTGGAGCGCTGCGGTGAGTTCGCTCAAGGCGGCGTCGGCGTCGGGGTCGATACCGGTCATGAGATCGGCGTCGTAGATGAGCGTCGGCGAGTCGTCGGTGCCGGTGAGGGCGGCGATCGGTGCGCCGGGTCGCGGAGTGCCCTCGTTCGTATGAACACTGATTGAACGGAACGATTCGTCAGTGGCCGTTCGAAACCTGGGTTGCCGAAGAATTGCCACGGTCTGTTCCGAGAGCATCGGGAGCGCGTCTCGAATCGAGGCCAGTGTGGTCTTGGCCCTCGAGTCTCCACGAAGGCATAGGAGCAGCAGGTACCGCGGCCGGTGGGGATGGAAGGCGGTTTCGGTGTGGAAAAGAAGATCGACCTTGGATGAAGTGGAGGTCTGTCGGGCCAGGTTGTTGCGCGTCGGCACGATGTTCTGAACGACATCCCCGCCGTGTTCGGGGAGGTAGCCGATTGGCTGACCCATGCGTCGGGCCACGGTAAGGAGGAGAAATTCCGTCCACATATCTTTTGCCGTGGGAGCCGTCGGGCGGTCGGGCGTGGGAGGGAGTTCTCCAATCGGTAGGCCACGAAGGAGGAGGGCGCCGCTTTGGTGGCCTTCGTCGGCAAAGTCGACCAGAGCATCATGAACGATGGCGGGCAGTAGACGGGCCGCGTGGCCGGCACGACGAAGGAATCTGGGCGAGTCGACCGGGGCGGTCGGGTGCAGTCCGAGACAAAACGGCGTCATTGACACGCTCACGATCTTTGGGGTCGTCGCAGTGCGGATCGGGGTGTTCATTTGATGCCTCCTCAGGCTGAGCGGTCACTACATGTTATCGGAAAAATTCTTCCGTCATGACTAGAACTGGAACAATATTTCCAAGTCTGGAATGACTCGGGCATCGGCCTCGTCGTTGGACCGCATACGATCTAGTCCGTGAGCGTTCGAGGTCAGATAGGTGAATTGGCCGAACTCTTGACTCCTTCGGAGCGGCGGGTGGCCGAATTGGTTGACCGGGAGCCCGATTCGGTCGCGTTCTACACAGTCACGGAGTTGGCCGAACGCGCCGAAGTGGGGGTGGCTACGGTGGCGCGCCTCGCCGCGAAACTCGGATTCGACGGGTTCCGGTCGATGCAGGATGCCATTAGAACGGAGATGACCGAACGCTTGCGTCCGGCCGCGCAGCGGATCCGTGAGCCATCACCGCGAGATCTGGTCGGGCAGACCCTTGCGGTCGAACTGGAGAACCTGCGCACCACGTTTGCGGCGATCTCGTCAGAGGACCTCGACGCCGCCGCCACGGCCATCGCCAAGGCCAAACGATCGGTCGTGGTGCTCTCCGGAGACGCCTCAGCGGGCGTGGCGCGCCAGATCGCGAATGATCTCGCCATGCTGCGGCCCGGGGTGATCGTTGCGGACGGCAACCCGATTGCGCTCACCACGACAGACGCACGAGTTGGGTCCTTCCGACGTATGCGTGGTCATGGACCTTCGCCGCTACGAAACCTGGGTGGTCGAAACGGCCCGGCACCTGCACGATCACGGTGTTGTACTTGTCGCATTTACCGACGGTCCGCTGTCCCCGCTGATGCGCATCGCGGACCATGCCTTCGTCGTGGCAGCCGACAACCCGGGGCCGTTCGACAGCTATGTCGCAACGCTGGCATTAGGAAGCGCGCTTACTACTGCCGTTGCCGCGCGGTTGAAGGGTGCTGCCGCCGAGCGCCTCGAGCGTCTGGAGAGGGCCTGGAACACCGGTGGTCTTCTTGAATGATCTGGCCTTCTTGAATGACCTTGGCAACTGGTCTCGTCGAGGCTGAGCGCGTTCCTTCATTCAGCCAAGGATCGTCACCGTTCCGCTCGTGCCGTCGACGCGAACCAACGCGCCGTTGGGGATGCGTCGGGTTCCGTTGTGCGTGCCGACAACGGCCGGGAATCCCATCTCTCGTCCCATGATTGCGGCGTGCGAGGCAAAGCTGCCGTGATCGGTGACGATGGCTCCGACAACGTGCAGGAACGAGTTGAATGACTCACCGGTCGCCGTCGTTACCAGTACGTCGCCGTCTTCCAGAGTTAGCAGATCGTCAAAATTGCGAACTATTCGCGCCGGTCCTTCGTACACGCCGGCGCTGCCACCGATTCCGATCACGTCACCAAATGCATCAGACGGTGAGTCGATCTGCCCGCCGATGCCGCCGAAGATGAACCCGAACGCGGCCATAGCTCGAACGAGCGGCGCGGGAAGTCCATCGAGGGAAGGCGGCGCGGTAGGCGCAGGGCCCAGTGTGGCCGGGGCCCCTGCTGCGCTGAGTGCTTTGCGAAGCGCGACGCGCTCGGATAGCTCATCGGCGGTCGGCGATGGGGCTCCATCAAGTACTGCGTCGATCTCAGATGAGCCGAGGTCTAGCGAGTCGTAAATGAAGTTGATTCGTTTGCGCGCATATAACCGCTTGCCGAGTTCGATGAGTGCCAGGCGTAGAAGCCCGACGGCAGAAGAGTCGCTGTACAGTCCTCGCTCGTCGCGGAGCCGATACATGAGGCGGCCCTCGGTGAGCAGGTCGTCGAACTCGGCCCGGTGTTCTTCCGGCACTTCAGCGCGGAGTTCGTGGACGAGTGTGTCGGCTCTGATCCTGGAGTCGTCGGTGTTGTGGTGAACCGCTGCAAAAAGGCGTCCGAGCACGATGTCAGGACGCTCAACGATGGTTGGATTGGTGAGGTCAAACCCAGCGGCGATGCGATAGCCGATGCAACGAACGTACTCGTCGACTTCCGGAATACGCGAGCGAAGTTCTGTGAGTCGATCCTCGGCCGGCGACGTTCCTTCGAGCAGAGACTGCGCTGCGAGATCGCTTCGGAGTGCCGCGACGGCTTGTTCAATCTCCGGGTTCACCACGCCCGAGACCGGTGACCATCCGTCGAAAACGGCAAATAGCGGAGAGGGTGGCCGTCCGGTCCATGCCGCTGCATGAAGAATGAAATCGCCGACCGGAATCAGCGTGTGAAGGTTGAAGCGGTGATGCTGACGCCACATCGCTCCGATGTGCTCGATGCAGTCGTGGAGATGTGAACGCAGTTGTTCGTCGTCGAGCTTCGCGAAGTCGACGGAGAAGAGCGCCTGGTGCTTGGCCAGGGAGCGAGGCTTGATGTCGTGGTCCCACTGCTCAAGCACGTTTCGCCAGATACGGTTGGAGAATGCGTCGTCGGCAACCGCTGATCGACGCGCGATCTCCGACTCGATGAAGTCCAGGCTCCGCGTTCCTTCCGGTCCGGGTGCATTGAACGGGATGGGCTGGGTGTACGGAAATCCGTTCACGAACTCTTTCGACACGGTGTCGAGTAACACGCCGAAAGCGGCCATGGTCTCCGCGAATCCCTGGGCGAACGCTGCGGGGTATTTCTCCTGCAGTAGAGGCGTGACCGCGTTCGGAAGATGGGCCCGGTCCTGACTCCAGGTGCCGGGACCGGGTGCCGTCCACGTTGGGGTCGCAATGATCGTGGGAGACGAGGGCTCTTTGGTTTCCAGCATGGCTTCCCTTTCGTCGACGCTCCACCGTTCGGCAGAGTTCTGGGTCACCATCGCAGATCGCTGTTTGGGTGTCTGTGATTCGGATCACGGAAGTCGGGGTTGCTGTTTTCAGCCGTCTCCCGTTGATGATCTACGTCGGTGTGTGGGCGACGACGAAGACTCGGCGGAACGGGAACGGCGTGCCGTAAGTGCGCGTAGGGTATGCGTCGCGCAACAGGGGTGCGAGTTCGGCACAGAAGGCATCCTTTGCTTCCTGGTCGGGCAGCGCGTTCAGAACGGGCCGAAGCCCCGTGCCCTTCACCCATTCGAGGATCGGGTCTGAGCCCTGCAATATGTGCACATATGTTGTTTCCCACGCGTCGATCGCTACATCCAACGGCGCGAGGGCGTCGGTATAAACGACGGCGGAAGACGAGGAGTGGGTGCGCTCGGGAAGTTGCTGAAGTCCGGGAATGCCCGCCCAGTGCGGGCGTGTCCGTACGGCTCGGATCGCTTGATGGTGAGGATCGTCGAGGTTTCCGGGTACCTGGAAAGCGAGTGCGCCCCCGGGTCTCAGATGCTCGAGAAGCGAGGGGAGGAGTTGGATGTGATTCGGTACCCACTGCAGTGCAGCGTTCGACACGATGACATCGACCGGCTCGACCGGTCGCCACGTGGCGATGTCGCCGGACTCGAAGCCCAGTTTTGCCGACTTGTCGGCGAGCGGTTGCGCCGAAGCAAGCATTGCGGCGTCGTTGTCAACTCCGATGACGGCGGCGGTTGGCCATCGTTCAGTGAGCGTTGCGGTAAGGCTTCCAGGTCCGCAGCCGAGGTCCACTACCGATGTCGGTTCGTTCACACGGATGCGGTCGACGAGTTCAAAGAACGGACGGGAACGTTCATCGGCGTAGCGGTTGTACTGCTCGGGATTCCACATGAGGCGAGCATACAAGTTAGATACAAGTTCGACAAGTGGTTGTGGTGGGGCGGGTTTCCTATTCCGGAATCGCCGGGCGTGTTCGAGGCGGTGCGTGTCGGCTTTACGCATGACCGAGACTACGACGGCGGTGCGCAGGGTCGCTCACGGAGCGACGCTGCGCACGACTTCGATTCCGCCGTCGCAGAGGTTCCGTTAAGCAGCGCCGGTCTCGAGGAGCGCCTTGAGGCTCTCGATGATGTGCGGCCACCCGACAGCCAATCCCTTGATGGTGTTGCCGTCGACGAGGAGTTTCTCGTGAATGACGGTGAGCTTCACCTGTGGTGACTCGTCTTCGATCTCGAATGTGACAACGCTCCGTGGCTCAGCGAGGATCTGCGCTCGCATGTCGCCCGCGAGTTCAAATCGATCGGCCAATTCGTCGGTAAAGGTGTGCCAGGTGTAGGAGAGTCGGCTGTACGGGTCCGACACGAGCACGACCTGCTCCGGATCGTCGATCACGACGCCGTGGTGCCGCCAGATCATTCGCGAGCCCGACTTCCAGTCGGTCTCGAACTCCACGTCCCAGTATTGGCGGGTGAACTCAGCGCTAGTCAACGCTGTCCACAGTTGTTGTGGGGTCGTGCGGATGTAGGTGGTGTACACGAACGAGGTGGTGTTCGATTCAGGTTTCATCCTGCTTGGTCTCCAGTGCGGTCTTGAGTGCGGCGAGGACCGCCACATGTCGTTGGTGGTAGGGGTTGATCCAGCGTTCGGCAATGTCGTAGATAGGTGCTTCGTTGAGGAAATGCAGCTTTTCGCGCCCCTGCCGTCGGGTGGCGACGAGCTTGGCGTGCTCGAGGATTTCCAGGTGTTTCGTGATGGTCTGTCGGGTTGCGCCGATGCCGCTGCAGAGTTGCCCCAGGGTTTGTCCGTTGCGCTCTCTGAGTCGGTCAAGCAAGAGGCGACGCGTCGGATCGGCGAGCGCTTTGAAGACCTCGTCCATTGCAGCGGGGTGCTCAGACCCGACCGGTAGGGGTCGCGTCGTCGGCATGGGGCCCACGGGTTTGGGTCCCGGCAGGTTCTGTCGCCGTGCTGTCGATGGTCATGCGCGTCTCCGTCTCAATATGCAGCTTTGCGACTGCCTTAAGTTAGGCAGATGACTGACTGCATGTCAAGGCGGTACGACGTTTCATGAAGCGTTCCGTTCGCCGATGGTCGAGTGCTGCACTCGACAGCACGGGTCCGGGCCTCGTCAGCCGCATCGCCGAGGTCCGACGATCCGGGCTGACCGCGCTCGTCCCTAGGGCCGCGGCAACTACAGGTTCTTGAGCAGTTCGGCCGCGGCTTGCGTGGGAGTCCGGATGCCTTGTTCCACGTCACTCAGAAGTTGGCGAGCACGATCATCTGTGTGCATACGTTCGATGATCTGTTCCCGCACTTCTTCCCAGAACCAGGAGCGATCCTGACTGGTCCGGCGTTCGGCGAGTTCGCCCGAGGTTCTCCGAGCTTCCTTCAACTCGACCAGTGCATCCCAGATTGCGTCGATTCCGAGTCCGGTCACCGCGCTGGCGGCGATGGCCTGGGGCGTCCAGTTATGGGAAGTAGGTCGAATGAGGCGCATGGCGGATGAGTAATCGGCCAGGGTCGAGCGGGCTTGGGCTTCGAGGCCACCGTCGCACTTGTTGACCACGATGAGATCGGCGAGTTCCATGATTCCCCGCTTCACGCCCTGCAGTTCGTCGCCGCCGGCCGGAGCGACGAGTAGCACGAAGGCGTCGGTCATGCCGGCAACCGTGGTTTCCGACTGACCTACGCCAACGGTTTCCACAAGGATTACGTCGAAGCCGGCCGCATCACACAGCAGCATCACTTCACGGGTTCGGCGAGCAACGCCGCCCAGAGTTCCACTGGAAGGAGTAGGTCGTATGTACGCAGATGGATGTCGGGACAACTCCGCCATGCGGGTCTTGTCACCGAGAATGGAGCCGCCCGTACGCGACGAACTGGGATCTACCGCGAGAACTGCAACACGAAGCGAACGGTCGTTGCAGAGATGGAGACCGAATGCCTCGATGAGGGTTGACTTCCCGACGCCCGGCGTCCCCGTGATGCCGACCCGAAACGCCCGACCTCGATGGTGACGAAGCTCAGACAGAAGTGCCTCCGCCTGCTGACGGTGATCGGCGCGCGTCGACTCAACGAGCGTGATGGCTCGAGCGAGGGCGCGTCGATCACCAGCGGAAATGGCCACAGCAGACTCCGCTGCGGAAAACGATGGGGGCACGGCCAGAGACCAGACAGCGGTCAGAGATTAGACAGCGGCGCGAGCCGAGCGCAGCAGCCCGAGGATCTCAGCGGCGGCGCTCGGGATGTTGGTGCCCGGGCCGTAGATGCCGCTCACGCCGGCGGCGCGGAGGAAGTCGTAGTCCTGCGCCGGAATCACGCCACCGCAGACCACGAGAACATCCTTCGCTCCGGCCTTCGCCAGTTCGCTGATCAGTTCCGGGACCAGCGTCTTGTGACCGGCCGCCTGACTCGATACGCCAACGACGTGCACGTCGTTCTCCACCGCATCGCGGGCTACTTCACCGGGTGTCTGGAACAGGGGAGCGACGTCGACGTCGAAGCCGATGTCGGCGAACGCCGTAGCGATGACCTTGGCTCCTCGGTCGTGACCGTCCTGGCCCATCTTGGCCACGAGCATGCGCGGGCGGCGGCCTTCTTCTTCGGCAAACTTCGCAACGTCGGCCACGATGGCTGCGAACTCCTTGTCGTCCTTGTACGCCGCGCCGTACACCCCGCTGATCGACTGCACCTCAGCCTTGTGGCGGCCGAAGACAACTTCGAGGGCGTCGGAGATCTCGCCGACGGTGGCCCGGACGCGGGTCGCTTCCACCGCGAGAGCCAGGAGGTTGGCGTTGCCACGGGCGCCTTCGGTCAGGGCGGTGAGCGCCTTAGCTACTGCCGCGCTGTCTCGGGTCGACTTGATCTGGTTGAGGCGGGCGATCTGGGATTCGCGGACCTTGGCGTTGTCGACGTCGAGGATGTCGATCGCCGCTTCCTCTGCGAGGCGGTACTTGTTGACGCCGACGATCGTGTCTTCGCCGCGGTCGACGCGAGCCTGCCGACGGGCCGCCGAGTCCTCGATCCGCAGCTTCGGCATGCCGGTTTCCACGGCCTTGGTCATACCCCCGAGACCTTCGACCTCGGTGATGATCTTCCACGCCTCCGACGCCATCGAGTGGGTGAGGGCCTCGATGTAGTAACTGCCACCGAGGGGGTCGACCACGTTGGTTACACCGGTCTCTTCAGCGATGATCAGCTGGGTGTTACGTGCTATGCGCGGCAGAGAATTCCGTCGGGAGAGCGATGGCCTCGTCGAAGGAGTTCGTATGCAGGCTTTGCGTTCCGCCGAGGACCGCGGCCATGGCTTCGATGGTCGTGCGGACCACGTTGTTCATCGGGTCCTGCTCGGTGAGACTCACGCCACTGGTCTGGCAGTGCGTGCGGAGCATGAGCGAACCGGCCTTCTTGGCCCCGAAGTCCTTCATGACCTTCGACCAGAGGAGGCGGGCGGCGCGCAGCTTGGCGACTTCCATGAAGAAGTTCATGCCGATGCAGAAGAAGAAGCTCAGGCGGCCGGCGAAATCGTCGACGTCCATGCCGTTCGACGTTGCGGCCCGCACGTATTCCATGCCGTCGGCGATCGTGAAGGCGAGTTCCTGCACGCACGTGGCCCCGGCCTCTTGCATGTGGTAGCCCGAGATCGAAATCGAGTTGAACGACGGCATGTTCGCCGAGGTGTAGCTGATGATGTCGGCAATGATCCGCATGCTGGGCGTCGGCGGATAGATGTAGGTGTTGCGGACCATGAACTCTTTGAGGATGTCGTTCTGGATGGTTCCGCTCAGCTTGTCGGGCGAAACGCCCTGCTCCTCGGCCGCCACGATGTAGCCCGCGAGCACGGGCAGCACGGCGCCGTTCATCGTCATCGAGACGCTCATCTTGTCGAGCGGGATGCCGTCGAAGAGGATCTTCATGTCTTCGATCGAGTCGATCGCCACGCCCGCTTTGCCGACGTCACCGGTCACCCGGGGATGATCGGAGTCGTAGCCCCGGTGAGTCGCAAGGTCGAAGGCCACGCTGACGCCCTGCTGGCCGGCGGCGAGGTTCTTGCGGTAGAACGCGTTCGACTCCTCGGCGGTCGAGAACCCGGCGTACTGACGGATCGTCCACGGACGGTTCGTGTACATCGAGGCCCTCACGCCGCGAAGGTACGGGGCGATCCCGGGAAGGGTATCGACCGTTTCCAAATCCTCGAGGTCGGCCGCGGTATATACCGCTTTGACCGGGATCCCCTCCGGCGTGTGCCAGGTGAGAGCATCGGAACTGCTGACCTTGGCCTCTTTGGAAGCAAGTGCTTCCCACTCGGCAAGTTGCGGGGTTGGAAAGTCGTTAAGCATCGGGACCAGCCTAATGGCCACGACCGGTTCGGCCCAAAGACGGAGATCTCCCGACGTTGACCGTCCAGCGATGGACGACCACGATGACCCAGGGTCATCTCAGGGTCCGGTACTGATGTGCTCACCGCTCGGAGTGGTTAGGGTCGACGCCATGACAACAGATGAAACGGCAGGGGACGGCGGGTCGGGTACAGACGGGTCGAGTTCGGGTGGGTCCGGTAGCAGTCCGGCTCCGAAGCGCAAGACGGCAAGGAAGAAGGCCACGGCCAAATCGTCGGGTCCCCGCTACGAGGGGCTGTCCATCGCGTCGTTCCAGCATCCGGCCGACCGGGCGGCGACGTCGGCACTCAAAACGATCCCTGGTCTCGACACGGCCGTTCGATGGCTGATCGAACAGGGTTACGAGCGGGCGTTGTACCAACAGAACCTGGCTGCGTCGGTCCGACTCGGCACTGAGCAGCTTCCTGCGGTTTACGCATCGTTCACGGAAGTCCTGCGGACTCTCGACGTACCCGGATCGGCGGAGAAGCCGCCCACGCTGTACATCACGCAGGATCCCACACTCAATGCAATGACGGTCGGTTCACAGAACCCGTACGTCGTTCTCACCAGCCGCCTGGTAGAGGTACTCGACCCTGAGGAACTTCGGGCGGTACTCGGCCACGAAACGGGCCACATACTCGCGAGCCACGTCGTGTATCACACGGCATTGCAGATCCTCTCAGACCTGACGCTTCCCGTTCTCAGCCCTGGTGCGATCCCGCTGAACGCGATGAAGCTGGCTCTGGCCGAATGGTTCCGGGCCGCTGAACTGACCTGTGACCGAGCGGCTGCACTGGCGGTTGATGATCCGGACCTTATGATACGTACGCTTATGGTTCTGGGAGCCGGCGTGCCGTCAAGTCAGCTTTCGTTGCCGGCGTTTCAGAAGCAGATTGCCGACTATCAGGAATGGGAAGACGGGCCCGACCGCCTGCGTCGCTTCCTTGCCCTGTTGAGCCAAAAACACGGCACTCCCGTTCGTCGGGCTTCCGAACTGGCGAGGTGGGTCGAAAGCGGAGAGTTCGAACGAATCCGACAGGGTGACTACATCCGGGTCGGCGAAGAGCCCGGCACCGCTGCGGCCACGGGCGATGCCGTCGCTCACTACAGCGACCGGTTCCGTGACATCTTCTCCACCGCCGGCGACACAGTCGCCAAGACGGGCTCGAAGCTGTCGGCCTGGCTAAAGGGCGATTGATGCGGTTGATCTGCGATTGATCTGCGGTTGATCTGCATAGCCCGACGGGCTGAAGTGCCGAACCGGCGATGAGGCGTTACGCTCCACACCCATGAACGTGGGGTCGCTTCGAGTACTGGCTGTTCAGGAAGTCGATCTGGCGCCGGGGTTGCGCCACATCGAGATCTACACGGCGGCCGGGCTCGTCACGTTTCTTTGGCACGGGTCTCCCGACGCCCGCAACGTTGTGCTGATGGGTGGGGGTGCGATGGGTGGGTTGCTCGGACCGGCCGAGGGGTTCTACCAGGACTTCGGCGTGGCCATGACCCAGGAACCGGCGAGTGACATCGCGGTGATCCGGGTCGGGTATCGCCGCCCCAACGACCTTCCGAGTTGCATCGGCGACATGGCGGCGGCCGGAATGCTGGCCGAACGCAACGGAGCGGAGAACTTCATCACCGCCGGCCACTCGTTCGGCGGTGCGGTCGCAGTTGGTGCCGCCCTGGAGCCGTCTCCGATCGCCGAATCGGTGGTCGGTGTCGTCACGTTCGCCACCCAATCCGCCGGTTGTGAGAACGCAGCCGGTCTTCGTCGACGTCCGTTTCTGCTTTTCCACGGTGACCGCGACGAGATCCTTCCCGTCTGGGCCAGCGAAGCGGTGAAGGAAATCGCCGGTGGATACGCCGACCTGCGGGTCCTTCCCGGCGCCGGTCATCTCCTTGCCGAGAACGGCGCTGGTGCGGTGCTTCGAAATGAGGTCCCGATTTGGGTCAGAGAGACGTTCGCCCAGGCCCAACGCCGGTAGGATCGGCCGCATGGCTGTGAAGTTCGTAATCATCGGTGGGGGCCCCGCCGGAAATCAGGCGGCGACATACGCGGCCCGTCTCGGTGCCGAGGTCACGCTCATCGAGCGCGACATCATCGGCGGAGCCGCGCACCTTTGGGATTGCATCCCGTCCAAGACGATGATTGCCACCGGTGGAGCGATGGCCTTTGCGCGCCGGGCCGAGGGCATGGGACTCGACTCGATGGTGCCGACCATTGACGCTGAAGCTCTTCGTGAACGCATCGCCGGAATCGAGAATCGGCTGCAGAAGTCCACGACGACCCTTCTGGGCAGCCAGGGCATCACGATCATCAAAGGCGTTGCCAAAGTCATAGGTCCACATACGGTTTCGGTCACAAATACCGAGGGTGTCGTCTCCGAACTCCACGCTGATGCGATCCTCGTCGCTACCGGCACCCGGCCGCGCATACCCGACTGGTGCAAGCCCGACGGCGAGAGGATCCTCACGACGCGGGAGTGCTACCCACCGAAGGAACTGCCCGAGCACATCGTCGTGATCGGCTCCGGCGTCACCGGCGTGGAGTTCGTCCACATGTTCTCGTCGTTCGGCTCCAAGGTGACTCTCGTCGTGAGCCGTCAGCAGGTTTTGCCGCAAAAAGACCCTGAAGTGGCCGCCGTTTTGGAGGACGACTTCCTCCGTCGAGGTGTCTCACTGCTCAAGGGAGCGCGGGCCACATCGATCGAGAGGGAGGGCAACGAGGTCGTCGTGAAGTGCGACGACGGTCGTATCGTGCGGGGTACGCACGCCGTGTTGGCCATCGGCTCGATTCCCAACTCCGACGGACTCGGTCTCGAAGCCGCGGGAGTGAAACTCGACAAAGCGGGCTACGTCACCATCAACCAACACTGCGTGTCCAACGTGGGCCACATCTACGCAGCGGGCGACGTGTCGGGCAAACTTCCGCTGAGCTCCGTCGCCTCAATGCAGGGGCGGAAAGTCGCTGAGCACGTGATGGGTCTCCACACCCGGCAGCACCGCCACCTCGACTACGACAAGGCCGCGTCGGCCATCTTCACCGAGCCCGAGATCGCCGACGTCGGTCTGGCCGAAGCCGAAGCGTTCTCCGAAGGTCGAAAGATCCGCGTGACGAAGGTGCCGTTCTCCGCTTCGGCGAAAGCGCTCATCAACAACGACTCCCGGGGCTTTGTGAAGATCATCTCCGACCCCTACACCGGTGTTGTGCTCGGCGGGTCGATCGTCGGCCGCCACGCAGCTGAGCTCATCAGCGTCATCGCTCTGGCCGTGACCGCTGGACTCAAGGTCAGCGATATCGCCGAGTCGATGCTCGTGCACCCGGCGCTTTCGGAAGCGCTCGCAGACGCAGCCGAATAGGCGCCCCGCTCACCCTCTCCGGGGGTGCTAGCGGGCCATCAGGCGCGCACGTTGCTCGGGATTGCTCGCAAGATCAATCGTGGTCCACGCCATCGCCGCGGCGCCGTCGGTCACGGCTTTGTCGGCGGTTTCGGTGACGCAGTACGCCGCGAACTCGGGCTGGTGGTTGGAGATCGGTAGACAGTCAAGACCGAGAACGGGGTGAATCGAAGGCACCTTGAGACTCACGTTGGCCATGTCGGTCGACGCGCTCACGGCGTGTTCGCCGTCGTGGGGCTGACCTTCGGGCCGACGTTTCTGTGGGGCGGGAAACCGGCGACCGAGCGCTTCAGCGTTCGCCCGGTAGATCGCAACCATGTCTTCGTCGTCGAGGAACTCGGAATACGGCTTGGAAAGCGGAATCACGTCGTGCGTGCAGCCCGTGGCCAACGCCCCGGCGGCGAAGATGTTGAAGATCTTCGGCTCAAGCTCTTGAAGTTCGGCGAGCGTGCGGGAGCGAACGAACATCTTGAACAGTGTTTCGTCGGGAACGATGTTCGGTGCGTCGCCGCCTTTGATGACGATGCCGTGCAGCCGGTCGGTCGGGCGGATGTGTTGGCGGAGGAGCCCGATCCCGACCTGGGCCACGGTGATGGCGTCGGCGGCGTTGATCCCGAGTTGCGGGAACGCACTCGCGTGCGCGGTGCGGCCGTGGTAGGCCACGTCGAACTGCGATACCGACAGGCAGTGCATGCGGTCAGCTTCGACCGGCGCGGGGTGGACCATCATCGCTGCGTGAACGTCGTCGAAGTAACCGGCGTCGATCAGGTCGATCTTGCCGCCGCCGCCTTCCTCGGCCGGGCAGCCGAATACCGTGACCTTGATGCCCAGATCATCTGCAAGTGCTGCAAGTGCGAGTCCCGCGCCGACTGCTGAAGCGGCGATGATGTTGTGACCGCAGGCGTGGCCCACTCCGGGTAGCGCGTCGTATTCGGCACATATACCGATGTGGAACGGCCCCGAGCCGGTCGTGGCGGTGAAGGCCGTCTCTCGCCCGGCAATGCCCATCGTTACCGTGAACCGAGGATCGGTGGCCAACAGATCGGCGGTCATCCTCGACGAGATGAACTCCTGGTACGCAAGCTCGGGGTTGGCGTGAATCCCGTGGCTGAGCGTTACGAGCCGATCCCGGGCTCCATTCACGACATCGAGGGCGGCGGCCTTGGTATCCATGAGTCGATGCTAATCAGGCTGCGGCGTAACCCGGGGACGCCGGTGCCGGATCTGGACGGCCAACTGGGCCAGAGCACAACCCAAGGCGGCGAAGAATACGTAGGCGGGGGGGGCGGCGGAGCTTCGTGGACCAGCATCCAACGTCTAATGCCGTCCAACCCCTCAACCGGGAGTGTCTGCAGCCAAGCCGTCACGATCACGCTGGGCCCGGCGATCGCCAGCACGAAGAGCACAAAACTAAGCGTGCGAAGTATCTTCTCCGGCCGAAGTTCAGCTCGAGCAGCCGATGCATAGGTCAGAAGAAATACGGGTATGGTCGGTGCGAACAGGATCGCCGACCATCGATGGAGATTCCTGACCAGCAGACCAAACGAGACCGACGTGTGCAGCGTCTGAATGTCCTGCCAGGCCAACGCCTCGGTCGGGCGGTAGAAGTATTTGAGGTACCAACCACGACCAGGGAGATCAGTTCCAGGGCGAAGGCGGGAGACCGATGATCGTGGCCAGCGGGAGTCGTCGGGACGCGAAGCGCTCCGCGCCACCAGAAGGGTTTCCGCCGAGATCTCCACGATCCAAGTATGTCGGCTCCGCGCCGGGCGTTCGAGATCGGACCGAGTACCCGGGTCAGAGCCCCATCTGCTTCGCGGCGAGGTCGCGCATGACTTCCTCGGATCCGCCGCCGATGGCCTGCACCCGAACCTCGCGGTACAGGCGTTCGACGGTGGCTCCTCGCAGGTAACCGGCACCACCAAAGATCTGCACCGCTTCACGGGCGCAGTACTCGAACGTGGTGGTCGCCTCGACCTTGCACTGGGCGATGTCTCCCGCCGGGTTCTCGCCGGCGTTGAGCCGGTAGGCGAGCAGTTCCATCCACGCCTGGCAGGAGTTCACCTTGCGGCTCATGTCGACGATCTTGTGGCGGATCGCCTGGTTGGAGATCAGCGGCTTGCCGAACGTGTAACGCTCTTTGGCATAGGCGATCGACTCGTCGATGCACAGTTGGCTGAACGCGAGCGACTGGGCGATCAGGTCGATGCGCTCGTAGTTGAAGTTCCCCATGATGTAGCCCCAGCCCTCGTTCTCGCCGCCGATGAGGTTACGGGCGGGCACGATGCAGTCGTCGAAGTACAGCGTGGCGGTGTCGGACGACCACCAGCCCATCTTCTTCAACGGGGTGCGGGACAGGCCGGGCGCATCGCCCGGCACCAGGAAGACGCTGAGGCCGTTGCGACCGGGGCCGCCGGTACGAGCGCCAACGGTGAACCAGTCTGCGCGCATACCACTCGTGATGAACGTCTTCGAACCGTTGAGGACGTAGTGGTCGCCCTTGTTCACGGCGGTGGTCAGGAGGCCTGCCACATCAGACCCGCCGCTCGGCTCGGTAATAGCAAGCGCGCTTATTTGTTCACCGGCCAGCACCTTCGGCAGGACGTCCTGACGCATCCATTCCGAACCCTGGTGGTACACGACGGGCATCGAGATGTAGCTGCTGATAACGCCGGCGCTCACGCCACCACTGCCGGCCTGAGCGAGCGCCTGGTGGATGATGATGCGAAGAAACGCGTCGGTGCCGATGCCGCCGTATTCCTCGGGGAAGCCCGCTCCCAGTATGCCCACCGCGGCGGCTTTGGCGTAGAGCTCTCGCGGAAACTCTTCGGCTTCATCCCATTCGTTTACGAACGGGGTGATTTCCTTGGCCACAAAACGATCGAGCACCGCACGAAATTCGCGGTGCTCGTCGGTGTAAAAAGGGGATGCGGGCATGCGTTCACGCTACCCGGATGCGCACGAACCGGCGAGACGGAGGCTCGCCGGTCCTTTGCAGCAGCTATTCGATGACGACGACGATGTCGCCGGCGCCGACGGTGTCGCCCGCCTTCACCTTGATCTCCTTCACGACGCCGGACTTTTCAGCGTTGATCTGGTTTTCCATCTTCATGGCTTCGAGGACTACGACCGGCGCCCCGTTCTCCACGGTCTGGCCGACTTCGACCAAAACCTTCACGATCGTGCCCTGCATCGGTACGGCCACGCTGCCCGATCCGGCACCACCGGCGGTGGCACTGGCGGCTGCCCGCTTCGGCTTGGCTCCAGCAGCGTGGCCGGAGGCGACCCCGACGACCGACGGTGCGATGTCGGGAACCCAGGCCTTCACGCTGAAGCGCTTGCCGTTGACTTCGACGTCGAGATCGCGGCGAACCTTCGCCACTTCACCTTCCGCAGCTGCAGGGGCCACGTCGTCGCCCTTGGTTGCCACGAGACCCGACAGGTCGAGCTTGTCTTCCACCCACTTGGTTGAGTGCAGGCCGGCCACGAAGTCGGGGTGTTCGAGAATCGCGATGTCGGCGGGAATCGTGGTGTGAACACCGGTGATGACGGTTTCCTTCAGCGCACGAACCATACGGGCAATGGCGGTGTCGCGATCCTTGCCCCAGACGACCAGCTTGGCGATCAGGTTGTCGTAGTACTGGCTGACCGTGTCGCCCGGCTCGTAACCGGCGTCGGTCCGGACCCCGAAGCCATCGGCCCGAACGAACGATGTGATCGGACCTGGTGAAGGGAGGAACTTTCCTCCGGACGGGTTCTCCGCGTTCAAACGCACCTCGATGGCGTGGCCACGGCGCGATGCGTTGACCTGATCCTGGGTCATGGGGAGCTTCTCGCCGCTTGCGACACGGATCATCCACTCGACCAGGTCGATGCCGGTGATCATCTCGGTCACGGGGTGCTCGACCTGGAGTCGGGTGTTCATCTCGAGGAAGAAGAACTCACCGTCTTGGAAGATGAACTCGACGGTGCCGGCGTTGAAATAGCCGACGGCCTTGGCCAACTGCACGGAGGCCTCGCCCATGGCGACTCGCAGTTCGTTGGAGAACAGCGGCGCCGGGCTCTCTTCGACGAGCTTCTGGTGGCGACGTTGGGCCGAGCAGTCACGCTCGCCGACCCACACGACATTGCCGTGCTGGTCACCGATGATCTGCATCTCAACGTGGCGCGGCCATGTGAGGTAACGCTCGATGTAGGCCTCGTCGCGACCGAAGGCCGACTTCGCTTCACGCTGCGCTGACGCCAACTGCGTGTCGACCTCGGCCTCGCTGCGCACGATCTTCATGCCGCGTCCGCCGCCGCCGAAGGCCGCCTTGATAACGATCGGGTAGCCGAACTCGGTACCGAAGGCCCGGATGTCATCGGGACCGGTGAGGAAGTCCATGGTGCCCGGCACCATCTTCACGCCGGCCACCTGCGCAGCCTTGCGCGAGCTGACCTTGTCTCCCATCACGTCGATCGCTCCGGGAGGCGGGCCGATGAAGGCAACGCCCTTCTCGGTGATCATGCGGGCGAAGTCGGTGTTTTCGGAGAAGAAGCCGTAGCCGGGGTGAACGCCGTCGGCGCCTGACTTCTCGATCGCATCCATGATCGCAGCGGTGTTGAGGTAACTCTCGGCCGATGTCGTGCCTCCGAGAGCGTAGGCCTCGTCGGCGAGGCGGACATGGAGTGCATTGCGATCGGCTTCGGAATACACCGCCACAGTGGCGATTCCCATCTCACGAGCGGTGCGAATGACTCGGACAGCGATTTCGCCTCGGTTGGCGATCAAGATCTTTTTCAGCATGGTGCAGCTATTCTCGTCGGATTCGCGGCCTCCTCGCCAACAGGGTGTCGAAATTCATCTCGAAACCTGGTTTTGGTCTCGTCGGATTCGCGGCCTCCTCGCCAACAGGGTGTCGAAATTCATCTCGAAACCTGGTTTTGGTCTCGTCGGATTCGCGGCCTCCTCGCCAACAGGGTGTCGAAATTCATCTCGAAACCTGGTTTTGGTCTCGTCGGATTCGCGGCCTCCTCGCCAACAGGGTGTCGAAATTCATCTCGAAACCCGGTTTTAGTCTCGTCGGATTCGCGCCCTCCCCGCCAACAGGGTGTCGAAATTCATCTCGAAACCTCCGAGTTGAGACAGAAAACCGGAAAGCAATGACTGGTTTTCGAGCGATCGACCCACGAAAAGGCTCGACCCATCCCGGTCGCGCAATAGCCTCTGGCGGTGCCAGAAGGAGAAGCGGGACCGAAACCGCAGACGCAGCGCAAAACCCGGAAGCCGCCCAGATCGTTCTGGCAGTGGGCGCTCCTCGCGGTCAACTTTGTGCTCGCCGGCGTAGTCGGTCTTCTAGGACTCGGCCTCGCGTACGGCAACTGGCGATTCAACGACATCGAAACCACAACCATCACCAAAGGCGTGCTGTCGCCGGTTGATGTGACTACGCCGATCAACATTTTGCTGGTTGGCTCCGACAGCCGGGCCAACTTCGACGCCAAGGACCAGAAATCCTTTGGCGATGCCACCGCCGTCGAAGGCCAGCGCAGCGATTCCATGATGGTCGTTCGCCTGGACCCCAAGGCAAGCCAGATCATGGTGCTCTCCGTCCCGCGGGACCTGTGGGTCACCTTGGCCGACGTAAATGTTGAGGACAAGATCAATCAGGCCTTCGACGGCGGCCCGACCCGGCTGATTTCGACGATCCAGAACAACCTCGGTCTGACGATCAATCACTTCGTGCAGGTCGACTTCTCGGGTTTTCGCAAGGTGGTCGACGCGATCAACGGGGTGACGCTCTACGTTCCATACCCGGCCCGTGATCCAATCACGGGCCTCAATATCCCGACGGCGGGGTGCACCACCCTGGTCGGCGACCAGGCGCTGGCGTTCGTGCGGAGCCGCGGTTACGAGGAACTGCGAAACGGCCGCTGGCACAAGGACCCCACCGCTGACCTGGGTCGCATCAAACGTCAGCAGCGGTTCCTTCGTCAGGTGTTCCGTCAGTCCGTCGCGAAAGTCGGGGTCAACCCGCTCGCCCTTGACCGCATGCTGTCGTCGGTGATCGCCACCGTGACCGTCGACGACACCTTCAAGCGCGCCGAGATGCTGGCCCTCGCCCGACGCCTTCGCAACGTGAACCCCGACGACGTCTTGAGCTATACGTTGCCGGTCACCACCGACTCGACCGCCGACAAGCGCTCGATTCTGCGGCTTTCCCAACTCGAAGCCACACCGCTGCTGAACCTGTTCAACGGATTTGCTCCCGACCCGAACGGTCCACCGGTGATCATGCCGAACCCGGAAACCGAAACCGGCCAGCCCTGCACGTGACCTGATCGAACTGGCGGGTAACGTGAGGCCGTCGATATGGCGGACACCGTTCGTTGTGCCGGCGCCCGGAACCGCACCGGACACTGCGAAACGAGCGTCGATCGAGGATCGATCGAATCAGATGGAGGGGCACCGTGAAAGGAATCATTTTGGCTGGAGGGAGCGGCACCCGCCTGCATCCCGTCACCCTGTCGGTTTCGAAGCAGCTTCTCCCCGTCTACGACAAGCCGATGATCTACTACCCGCTGTCGGTGCTCATGCTGGCCGGAATCAAAGACATCCTGATCATCTCGACTCCCCATGACCTCCCCATGTTCGAGCGGCTTCTCGGATCAGGGGAAAACATCGGGGTGACGTTCTCCTATTCGGAGCAGGCGGCCCCGAACGGGCTGGCCGAAGCCTTCATCATCGGCCGCGATCACGTCGGCGACGACTCCGTCTGTCTGGTTCTTGGCGACAACATCTTCTACGGCCACGGTCTTGGCGAGATCCTCCTTGATCAGGTTCGTATCATCGACGAGCAGGGCGGTTGCTCGCTGTTCGGCTATCGGGTCAAAGACCCCGACCGTTACGGCGTGGCGGAGATCGACGCCAAGGGTCGGATTCTCTCGATCGAGGAGAAGCCGGAGACGCCGAAGAGCGATCTTGCGGTCACCGGTCTGTACTTCTACGACAACAAGGTTCTCGACATCGCAGCCGGCCTGAAACCCTCAGACCGGGGGG
Organism: uncultured Acidimicrobiales bacterium; assembly: GCA_963763135.1. Lineage (GTDB taxonomy): Bacteria > Actinomycetota > Acidimicrobiia > Acidimicrobiales > JANYDT01 > JANMZO01. The sequence continues at coordinate 467,792 of CAVXNJ010000002.1, forward strand.
AGTTGGAGATCACCGACGTCAACCGCCACTACGTCGAAGCCGGTTCGGCGCGTCTGCAGAAGTTCGGGCGCGGCATGGCCTGGCTCGACACCGGCACACACGATTCCCTGCTCGAAGCGTCGACGTTCGTTCAGGTCCTCGAACACCGCCAGGGTGTTCAGATCGCCTGTATCGAAGAGATCGCTTTCGAAAACGAATGGATCGATCGTGACCGACTCAGGTCGTTGGCGGATCAGCTGGGTAAGTCCACCTACGGCGCGTATCTGCGACGGATCGCGGGGTAGGGCTGATGCGGGTTGACGGGGTTTTCGATAAGCAGGGCGCGTATCTTCGACGGATCGCGGGGTAGGGCTGATGCGGGTGCTGATAACCGGAGGTGCCGGCCAGGTGGCCACCGAGTTGGCTGGAGTGTGCGGGGCAGCCAACGACGAGGTGTTGCTCGCCGGTCGGGACGTGCTCGACATCACGAGTCGCGACCAGACGCTGCAGGTCGTTGAGGCGTACCGACCGGATGTGGTCATGCACTGCGGCGCTTGGACCGACGTCGACGGCTGCGAAACTGATCCGGACCGGGCGTATCTCGTCAATGCGTTGGCCTCGCGCAACGTCGCCGAAGCGGTGGCATTGCAGCGCGGTCGCACGCGCATGGTGACGCTATCGACCGACTATGTCTTCAATGGCGTGGGCGGCGGGCCAAACGGGGGAGTGCCTTACACCGAGTGGGATGAACCTGCCCCGTTGTCGATGTACGGCAAGTCGAAGCTCGCCGGTGAACGGGAGGTCACGGCGGTCCTCGGAGCCGACGCAACGATTGTTCGCACAAGTTGGGTGTGCGGGGTTCACGGCAAGAACTTCGTGAAAACGATGCACCGTGTCGCCAACGCCGATCCTGTCAAACCGGTGACGGTGGTCGATGACCAGGTGGGATGTCCGTCGTTCACGGCCGACCTCGCCCGTCACCTCCGGATGCTGGCGGTCGGGCGTTACCCGGGCGTCTTTCACCTGTCGAACGAAGGACCGCTTTCGTGGTGCGACTTCGCGAAAGCGATCTTCGAGGCCGCTGGGCACGACCCTGCCCGGGTGGTAGCGATCCCGTCGACGGAGTTGTTACCAGCGCGTCCTGCGCCCCGACCTTCGTTTTCCGTGCTCAACAACGCGGCGGCGCGAGGGCTCGGCCTCCCGGCCATGCCCCCATGGCAGCCGGCGCTGGTCGAAACCATTCGTGGCCTTTCGTAGATGTCGACCGACAGTGACAGCGCAGCCGGGGTATCCGGGTCGACATCGGTTCCAATTTCCGCCGAACCGACCGGAGCCGTTCAGGCGGTCGATGCAGTCGTCGTGAACTTCAACGCGGCGAACGACCTCGGCCGCTGTGTCGAATCGTTGCTCGCCGAACCGGTGGCCCGCATCCTCGTCGTCGACAACGACTCCCACGACACTTCCGCCACGGTTATCCAGCAACTGGCAGCGCGTGACCCTCGGGTGGAATGGCATCCGACGCGCCGAAACCTCGGTTTCGGATCAGCAGCCAACCGGGGGATTGCCGCCTCCACGGCACAATTTGTCCTGCTCATCAACCCCGACGCCTCGGTCATCCCCGGCGCAGTCGAAACGCTCCGGTCGGCGCTTCTCAATGATGCGCAACTTGGGGTGGTCGGTCCGGAAGTCACTGGTCTCGACGGCGTCCGTTACCCGTCGGCCCGTTCGTTTCCGAACATGATCGAGGCTATAGCGCACGGGGCGCTCGGGTTCATTGCGCCAAAAAACCGGTGGTCAGCGCGCTACCGGAACCCTGACCGCGTCGAATGGGTATCGGGAACTGCAATGCTTCTGCGCAGGACTGCGGTTGAAGCGATCGGTGGATTCGACGAGTCGTACTTCATGTACGTCGAAGACGTCGATCTCTGCTGGCGGTTGCGCGACGCCGGCTGGCGTACGGGTTTCGTTCCGGCCGCGACAGTTCGACATCGCATCGGAGGGTCGAGCGAGCAGGTTCCCTACCGCATGATTGTCGCCCACCACCGTTCGCTGTGGCGCTTCGCTTGGGCGACCACGACCGGCTGGCGACGGTTGGCCCTACCCGTGGTCGCGGTCGGCCTGCTGTTGCGAACCGTGGTGGCGTCGGTTGTCCGACGTATCCGCAAGAAACCTCCGGCGGCTCAGTAAACCGCTCGTGAATCCCAGGAATCGACGCTTCGAAGGCCATAACGCCGACCGCATCGGGTCGTGCGCACGGTTAACGCGTGAATGTCGTGATGTGGCCGGCTAACTGTTCGCGGCCGAGTATCCTTTCTCCTTCGTGAGTAACGGGTCTACCAACAAAAAAGTCGCGAAAGCAGCAAGCGCCGGGGGCGGAAGCCTTTCGCGCCGCGCCCGCTCCTCGTCGTCGAGCTTCAATGGGACAGTAATTGGAGTGTGTATCGCGGGTATCGCCCTTGTCGTCGGATCGGTGATCGGACGCACGGTGCTCGAAAGCCCGCCCTACTCCGCCACCTCCAAGAAGGTGAAGAGCGCTCTTACCGACCTGCAGAACTTGCAGAAGCAGAAGAACCCCGACGCGAAGAAGCTGGCGGCTGCTCTGGAGAAATACAACACACTCAACGGCGCAACCCACGTGCACTCGGCGTATGGAATTTGGAACTGCGACAAATATGTCGACCCGTTCAACTCGAGCTCGCTTCCCGATGAGCTTGGTATCCACGCCCACGAAGACGGGCTGATCCACGTCCACCCCTTCACGAACCGTGCGGCCGGCAAGAATGCCCGTCTGAATCTGTTCTTTGATTCGACGAAGATGACCATGACGACGAAGAAGATTTCCTGGCTGGCCGATGCAACAGGCACCAAGTTCAATACGCTCGACGTCAACAAGAACAAGTGCAACGGCAAAAAGGCCGAAATCTGGATGCTCTACTGGGAAAACGCGGTTGGCAAGAACATCACCAAGACACCCCAGAAGTACCTCGAGAACTTCGGTGATGTTCGTCTGGCGGGCAACGGCGCATTTGCGTTCGTCTTCGCCCCGAAGGGCACCACGATCCCGATGCCACCGTCAATCGCTGCAATCGAGAACCCGAGCGACGTTGCCCAGCCGAGCACGACAGACAGCACTACAACCGACACCGTCGTCGTAGGTTCGCCGACCACGGTTGCCGGTTCGCCGACGACAGTTGCTGGTTCGCCGACGACGGTTGCTGGTTCGGCGACGACGGTGGCTGGTTCGGCAACCACTGCCGCTCCAGCGACGACCACTCCCGCCGCTACGGCGACAACTGCCGCGTCGGCCACCCCGACGACGATTGGACGAGGCACGATCGCGCCCGCTGCGGCTAGCACGACGGTCGCCGGATAACGATTCCCATGGGACTTCGAGCCGTTGTTCTTGTGGGAGGCAAAGGCACCCGCCTGCAGCCGCTCACGTTCACCCGTCCGAAACCGATCCTTCCCGTCGGTGGGATTGCGATGCTCTCGCGAAAGCTGGCCCATCTCGCCTCGCACGGCGTCACCGAAGCGGTTCTGTCGCTCGGCTACCGACCCGACCCGTTCATTGCGGCCTTCCCCGACAATGAAACCAATGGCGTGAAGCTGCACTACGCCATCGAATCCGAGCCACTCGATACGGCCGGCGCGCTGAAGTTCGCGGCCACCTTTGCCGGTTTCCTCGACGGGCCCGACGACTCGCCGATTATCGGTGTGAACGGCGACGTGCTGACGGAGATCGACGTTACGGCGCAGGTGGAGTTTCACCGAAGCTCCGGAAGCGAAGTCACCATCGCGCTCACGCAGGTCGAGGACCCTTCTGCTTTTGGTGTTGTCGTGACCGATGCCGACGGGCGTGTCGAAGCGTTCGTGGAAAAACCACCCCGCGACGAAGCCCCCACCGACTGGATCAACGCCGGAAATTATGTGCTCAGTCGTTCGTTTTTCGCACGTATCCCTGATGGCAAAGTCTCGCTTGAGCGGGCAATCTTCCCACTCGTGGTAGCCGAGAAGAAGCTGTATGCGGTGCATTCGCCGGCCTATTGGATCGATGCCGGAATTCCCTCGACGTATTTGCAGGCCAATCTTGATGCAGCAGCCGCTACGCCGACTGGATCCATTATCGATCCAACTGCGCAAATTTCACCACAGGCGGCGATTCACAACAGCGTCATAGGCGCAAATGTAGTGATAGCTGACTCCGCAATTGTTCACCGGTCGGTGATCGACGACGGCGTAACTGTCGGAGAGGGCGCCACGATCTCCGATTCCATGGTCGGTCTGCGCGCCACAATCGGGGCACGGGCAACCCTGCGCGATCTCACGGTTGTCGGCGACGACGCCGTGGTCCCGCCCGACGCCGTGCTTGAGGCCGACAAGGTCGAGGCTTAGCCCCAAGCTTTGGTGGCCCCGGCCACCGAACGGCCGTTAGCGGAACAGGGCCGTTAGCGGAACAGGTCTTCGTTGGGTGAGCGAACGATCTCGGCGACGACCGAACCTTCGCGAAGCCAAAGGGGATTCACGCCCCGAACGATGGCTGCGGCGATCCCACTCGCTTTGCCCATGACCATCTCGGCCGCTCCGGCCAACTCGTCGGCAATGCATACCTCGGTTACGTGCAGCTCCCGGCCTTTCGCATCTTCGGTGCCGCGGAGGTCAACCACACCAGCCACGCCGGCACAACCGATCGCAACGTCGGTGAGGCCTTTGCGCCACGCCCGACCGAAGGTGTCGCTGATGATCACGCCGACGGTGACCCCCTGCTTGCCGCGGATCCCGTCGCGGATCTTTCGGGCTGAGCGGTCAGAGTCGACCGGCAACAACGCAGCAAATCCCGCATCGATGTTTGAGAGGTCGATACCGGCGTTTGCGCACACAAAGCCGTGCGACGTTTCACTGATAATCAGTTCCCCGCGTGGGGTCGGTCGACGCCGCAAAATGCGAACGGATTCAGCCAGAACATACCGTTTGTGGTCGTCCTCGATTTCGGGATTCACCGGAACGAGTCGGCCTTCGGCCTTCGACACCACCTTTTGGGTGACGACGATCACATCGCCGTCGCGCAGTCCCGGCTCCGGGTCAGCCGCCGCCATGATGAGGTCGGCCAGATTGTCACCCGGTCGAACCTCCGGGATGCCTTCGATTGGTATCAGCTCGATGCGATTCACGGTCGCTCAACCTAGTTGTCCTTCGCATCGAGCACTCAACCATGCGCCCGCTGTCAGCCGCGAGCGGCGTCAAGAACCAGGCGGGCCATGGTTTCGGTGACACCGGGTTTCGACATGATCGTGTCGGTGACGAGCGGCGTCATGCCGGCCGCCTGAACGTCGGCAGCCCGGTCCTGGTCAGCGGCATCGATGACGAGGGTGCTTGCGATGTCCTGGTACAGCCGCGTCACGCCGACCACGCTCGGCTCATGGCCGAGTTCGACCAGCATGCGATCGGCCGGACCTTTCAGCGCGGCGCCGGCCACGATCGGTGAGATGGCGACGCTCTGCGCCCGCTTCTCCGCCAACGCCTCACGCACCCCGGGCACGGCCAGAATGGGGCCGATAGACACGAGCGGGTTCGACGGGGCAATCACGATGGCATCGGCGCCCCGAATTGCCTCGAGTACGCCGGGAGCCGCTACGGCTGACTCGATGCCCTGCAGGACGATCTTCGAAATCGCGACCGAATGCTGTTTCTTTACGAAGTACTCCTGGAACGCAATCAGTCCGTCGGCCGTTTCGACGAATGTCGACACGGGCGAGTCCGTCATTGGAAGCATCCTGAACCCGAGTTCCCAGGCCTGGGCCAGTTCTGCGGTGACGGTGCTCAGGGTGGCGCCTTCGCGTAGCCGACCCGAGCGCCAAAGGTGCGTCGCAAGATCGCGATCGCCCAGGTTGAACCAGGTGACCGCCCCGACGTCGCGGTAACGGCCGAGCGCTTCCATGGCGGTCCAGGTCTCCCCGGCGAGTCCCCAGCCGCGCTGCGGGTCGATCGCGCCCGAGACGGTGTACGTGACGGTATCGATGTCGGGACTCACGTGGAGTCCGTGAAAGACGGTGTCGTCGCCGGTATTCACGATGACCGTGACCTCGCTCGGATCAACCACTTTCACCAGACCTCGAAGAAAACGCGCTGCTCCGACACCACCGGCAAGTACGACAATCATGGCCCTACGCTACCGGTGTCAGTGGGTGGCGGGGCCAAATCCGGCGGGTGACGTCGAGCCGACGTTTCCGGAAAGCCACCCGAAAATTGGGGGATTTCTCCACCTGCGGCCCTGCTATTTCACGTTTGAGTCAGTTTTCAGCCCCAGCTCCCGAGAGTTTGTTGAAAGTCTGTTGTTTTGTAGGCGAAACGCTTAAGCGGATACCTACGGTTTCCGATGTAGGACCAGTGAAGTTGAGGAGGGCCCGTCACCAAAGTGAATCCGGTGCCAGTGCTGTGGAATTCGCACTGATCGCGCCGCTTTTGGTGATGCTCACAATCGGCCTGATCGAACTCGGCATCTTCATGTGGAATCTTTCGCGGACCCAGTCTTCGGTTGCGGCGGCGATCCGCACCGCAGGTACCCAATCACGAGTCGACGGATACGAAGACCAGGTCGCCGATTCGCTGAAGGCAACTGCCGTCAGCTCCAACGCGCAGCCCGTCTCGCTTGTCGTCTACCGGGCCGATCCGGCCACCGGCCGACCGGCGACGCTGTCGGCGGGCGTCACCGACTATTCGAACTGCACGTCTGATTGCTTCATATTCACGTGGAACGCCACGACAAAAACGTGGTCCAAGGCTGGCTCACCGACGTGGGAGGCCGCCGCTCAACGGGCCTGCGGGCCATCGGCGGAGACCGACTTCGTCGGAGTCTGGCTGAAGAGCAACTACAAACCGATAACCGGGTACGGGATCAAGTCGTCGTTCGTTACCCGGGGAATCGCTCGGCTGGAGCCCGTGCCACTTTCGACGGGTCAGCAATGCAAACCGTAGGCAGCGGACGGATCCGATCGGCACGTCATCGACGGGCCGGTCGTTTGCCGCGTGAATCAGGCGTTGCCGGCATCTGGATGGCCATCACGATGATGGTCCTGCTCGGAACGATCGGTCTCGGTCTTGACTCGAGCTACTGGTATTGGCAGGGCTGGCGGGAACAGCAGGCTGCCGATCAGGCCGCGCTCGCTGGGGCCGTGTTCCTGCCTGACCGCACGGACCTCGCCGTGAGCGTTGGCACACAGTCGGCCACCCAGAACGGATACAACAACCCCGAAATCACGATCGGTACAGGCAAGAACGCCAACCAGATCACTGTCGCGATCCGCAAGACGCATCCGTCGTTCTTCATGCGACTGTTCGGCAAGTCGTCGCAGGAAATTGTCCGAAAGTCCGTGGCCGAGTACATCGCCCCGCTGACCCTCGGCAGCCCGTTCCCACGGGCCGGAAATGACCCGGAAGACGTCTCGGGCACCAATCTGAACTACTGGCTCAGCCAGCACGGACCTTGGGTGATGAAGCATCAAGGCGACCGGTTCGCTGCCGACAACTGTCTGGCCGATGCGACGGTGGCCCACCCGACTCCGTACGGTTGCTCGGCCGGAACGGCCACCCGTGGTCTCAGCAGCGACTATCAGCGGACCGGTCAATACGGCTACCGGTACGCGGTTGATGTTGACGCGGTGAACTCCGGCAAGGACCTCATCTTTGAAGTGTTCGACGGGGTGACGTCAAACGTGGGCAACACGTGTACCAACGGCACGTTGCCGAGTCCTGCGGAACGCGCAGCTCTGGCGGCCTACGTCGGCGACGCCGACACCCGCTACCGCTCGGGCAGCGAACCCGGGGGTCTGGCCTGGTGTCCTTCCGATCAGGTGAACATTTCGACCGACGCCGCTCGAAACACGCAGTACATGGACACCGAGTTCGCCGTGTACTCCCAGGAGCGCAGCGTCGCCTCGGGAGCGCTGGTGCAGAACACCGTCCCGCCGACGACCGCGGCACCCGCATCAACGACGACGCTCGGCCCGGGCGGCGGCGGAACCGTGAGCAGCCCGTGTAGCGCGCCGACCACTCCTGCGACGCTCAACATCACGAACACCCGAGCAACGGCGCTCAAGGTCTACCTCGTGAACAGTTCGTGCCTCGAGGTACTGAGCAGCACGATTGCGCCCGGCGGTACAGGCGCCTTCGCGACCCAAACCGGCAATCGTTACCGCATGTACGACGGCACAACGCTGGAACTCGTGAGCGACTACACCGTTCCGGTCAACACCAACCCCACGACAAACAAATATGCGCGCAGATCACTCGAACCTGCGGCGTACCGGAACAATTGGGTTTCTGCGACCGGCGCAATCTCAAGCACGCCGGTTGCTTCCGCGAGTCCGATCGCGTACACGTGGGAAGTAGTTCCGGCCCTCAATGCCGTTGCCGGATGCAACAGCTTCAAGACCATCGACGGAACCGATCGGTACCTTACGTTCACCGGTGCCGGATCGGCTGCGGCCATGCTCGTCGACGACACAACCCCGGCTCGCCGTACCGCAGCGTCGTGGTGCTCGGGTCCGTCGGCCGCAGTCAGCGGAGCCACGACCTTCAGCGCCTACGGGCAGGCGAACACGTTCCTTTGGCGAAATCCGTCGACCGGCACGGTCGGTGCCCAGACACTGGCAGCTGCCGCGAACGGAACGCTCGACTGGTTCGTGAACCTTCCGTTCTCTCCTCAGGTTGGTGAGCCGGTTCCGACCGGAATGTGGGCCGAGCTTGGCTTGGAATCGACCCTCCAATGTGTCCAGCCGTTGACCGACACGGAGAACTCCGGGGTTAACCAACTCGGCTGTAACGGTGGTAGCACCCAGAACTTCCAGTTGCAGCCCGACGGACGCGTGTTGCACCAGTCGAGCGGTAGGTACCTTCGGCCGTCGGGCGGCAACCTCACGATCGGTGTCTTGACAGGCGTTCCCAACGAGCAGTGGACAGCGAGCGTCCTCGCCGGCGGTCTGCTCAATCTAACGAGCAACACCCTTGGTGGATCTCTCACCAACCAATGCGACCCCACGCCGTCAGCGGTGATCATGCAAGCCACCGGCCAGCCGGCCGCCTGCGTCGCCCTTCGACTTCGCCTCCGTGATTTCATCTGGCCGATTCTCGTCTCCACCGGTCCACCGGCTCCGTTGGTCGTGAACCTCTCGACTCACATCAACGCCACCGGCACGTGCCCGAACGGTGGCGGAGCGGCGACTCTCACCGTGAACAACTCGAGGGCGACGGTACTCGGTGTGTACGCCATGGAAGCCGGATGCACGGAGCGGTATCTCGGACCGGTCCCGGCCAACGGAACGGCAACGTTCTCGGGTGTCGGAACTTCACAACGCGTTCGGGTCTACGCCAGTTCCACCGCCGCAGCCGACTTCACGATTGGCGGAGCGACGCACACTGCGACCATTCCTTCCACCGGAATCGGGACGCCGTGTACCGCGTCGACGGGTGCTGCCGCAAACGTCACGTTCACCAACCTGAGAGCCGCACCCGTGCGGCTGATCTACGTCGACAACGCCTGCAACCAGCAGAACTTCGGCGATGTAGCGACGAACAACAGCTCGACGATGAACACGTTCGTGGGTCACGTGTGGCAGGTCGTCGACACGTACTCCGGACGCGTGCTTCGGACCGTCACGGTCACCGGTGCCCAGACCTATGCCGAGTCGCCCGACATCTTGACCGGCGGTGCCTGCAGCTCAAACGGTGGTTCGGGGGCGAACCTGACGATCATCAACCAACGAACCTCGTCACTCGAACTGCGCCGGGTGGAGCCGGACTGTCGCGTGGTCGTCGACCGCACACTGGCTGCCGGTTCCACGACGGTGATTCCGAGCTACGACGGACAACGCTGGAAGGTCTATAACATCGCCGGTGAAGTCGTGCAGGACATAAGCGTCACGAGCGATGAAACGATCACGATCTCAGAACCATCGACCTACACGTGGGACCCCAACGCCGGAAACACGAGTGGAACCACGCTGATCTGCAGCCGTATCGAAACGACCTATCCGCTGTCGAGCTATTCGGGGCTCGATCAGCACTCCGGAAAAGTCACGCAGCTGATCAATCCGTACGATGGTGTGCACGACAACGGCGCCGGGGTCCGAGATCCCTACGCTGAAGCCTTCACGCTGGGCTTTCGACGTTGGCGCACGTTCTGTCGGGTCCCCGCCGCCGAGGTGAAGACCGGGCGCTACACCCTGACAGTAAGAACGTCCGGAGCCGGACTCAACAACGAAGCTGCGGGCAACAACAGCTTCAGTCTGCGGGCCGCCTGGCTCGATTCCGCTGGCGCTCGCAGCTACAGCAACCTCCGCCTTTCGGCCCTGGAAAACCTGCCCGTCTTCATCAACCTCGGTGGAGCGTCGAGCTCAACGGTGTACCTGACCCGGCTGCAGTCGGTGCACGCCGGTAGAACGCTTCGTGTCGAACTGTTCGACATTGGTGACACGGCGTCAGGAACGGTCAACGTGCAGATCATGCCACCCGCCGAGTCCGGTATGGCTTCGTGGGGCTGTTCCATGAAGCTCGTTTCCGCTGATGGTGTCTTCACGCCGCCGAGTTCCAACGCCACCAACTGTTCGGTCAGCGGTTTGACCCGCTACAACTACAACGGCGCCGCGATCCGATTCGACATTCCGATACCCGCCACGTACACGTGCGATTCGTCGAGTGCCACAAACTGCTGGACCAAAGTGAGCATGTCGTTCAGCGGCGGCCAGCCGACTGACCGCACCACGTGGTCGGCCACCGTGCTCGGTGACCCGCTTCGCCTCGTGAAGTAAGCCGCACACCGACGGACGCGCCTCCTCCTGGCGGGTGCTTTCGAGTCGGTGGCCGTGCACAATTCGACGTGTTTGCGGTCGCGAAAGCGCCACGAAATGGAGACAAGGTCGGGGTTGGGCCAGTTCCCGAACTACCATCGTTCGGCTATGCGAACCGCCCCTCGCCCGCCGGTCGACGTTGTCACCATCAAAGGTGGCTTCGCCATTGACGGCGAACTTTCCGTTCGTGGCGCGAAGAACTCCATCTCCAAGCAGTTGGTGGCATCGCTCCTGACTGAGGAAACGACGATCCTGCGTAACACGCCGGCGATCTCCGACACGTTCATCGTGAGCGAAATGTTGCGGGCCATGGGCGTTGAGGTGGAGACCGAAGCCGATGGCGCAGGAACGGTCACGGTCGCGGCCATGAACGTGATCCCGCTGTCACCGAGCCGACTCGGCGAGTTCGCCGGCAAGAGTCGCATTCCGATTCTCCTGTGCGGTCCGTTGCTGCATCGAACCGGCGAGGCGCTCATTCCGAGCCTGGGTGGCGACGATATCGGCAAGCGCCAGGTGAACTATCACCTGATGGCGCTGCAGCAGCTTGGCGCTGAAATCGACGAGCGTGCCGACGGCTGGCATCTACGCACCGATGGTCTCACGGGATGTGAAATTCGACTTCCGTTTCCGAGCGTCGGGGCCACCGAACAGGTGCTGCTGTCGGCGGTCCTCGCCGAGGGCACAACGGTGTTGCACGGTGCGGCGATCGAGCCCGAGATCCTCGACATCATCGCGGTGCTGCAGAAGATGGGTTCGGCCATCATGTTCGGAGCTGATCGCACCATCATCATCCACGGCCAGACCCGCCTGCACGGCTACGAGCACACGGCCATCCCCGATCGTCTCGAAGTTGCCTCTTGGGCGTGCGCGGCGATCGCCACGCACGGCGAGGTGTTTGTGAAGAATGCCCGTGTGGAAGACATGGTGAGCTTCCTCGGTGCGTATCGTCTACTCGGTGGTCACTTTGCTGCGTCACCCGAAGGAATCCACTTCCGTCGGACCACCGACGAACTTCACCCCGTCGAGCTCGAAACCGCGGTACACCCGGGTCTGATGACCGACTGGCAGGCGCCCATCGGCGTCACGCTGACGCAAGCGAGTGGAACCTCGGTCATGCACGAGACGGTTTACGAGAACCGTTTCGGCTACACCGACGCCCTGGTTTCGATGGGAGCCGACATCACCGTCTCATCCGGTTGCCCGAAGGGTCACGCGTGTCGTTTCGGTGGTTTGGGTCACCCGCACACCGCAACGTTCCGTGGCGTGACTCCGTTGCACGGTGGCGACCTCGTGGTTCCCGACCTTCGAGCGGGCTTCAGCCACTTCATCGCGGCGATGATCGCGGAAGGAACCACGACCGTTCGTGGTGTACGAATGATCGAACGCGGGTATGAAGGTTTCCTGGAGAAGCTCCAGACCGTAGGTGTACAGATCGTGTCCGCACATTGATTCCGCCAACCGCACTTCGTCTGCCTTTCTCGATGCACGACTTCTTGTCGACGCACCCTGATTCGTGTACTTACTCCTTTTTTGATGCACGAATTGATGCACTGAACCTATTAATGCACTGAACGACGTTCATTCCACCCGCGTGTGGGTTGAGTGGGAAACTGGGCCAGATGACCGATCTCAAGAACTCCGGATCCAGCCCCGGCGCACCCCTGCAGTCGGGGTTGCCAAACGGGAACGGTCAACCCTTCGTCGGCCCCGATCAGGCTCAGCGGCCCGCTCCGGGTGCCCCTGCGAACAACTCCGGCAAGGTCAAGAAAACCAAGCCGCCGTCGACGCCTTTGCAGAAGGTTCTAAAGGTGATGATCGGCCTCGTGGGCCTGTTGCTGGTGCTCGGCATCGCCGCGGTCGGCTACACGTGGTTCAGGGTCGAACAGATTCCGACGGTCGCGATTCCAAAGGATCCGGGAATCCCACCGGGTGGCGCGCTCCCGACGATCGCCATTCCACTCAGCGGCAACACCGTCAACGGCGAACCAGCGGTCACGGAACCCGTTGATACGGCTGACACGACCGTCGCCGCTGATGTTCCAACGCCAACGGTGGCGGGCGAGTCGCCTGACTCGATCCCGGGTCCCGGTGAAGGCAACCTGACCGAGCCGATCGCCACTGTCGCACCGCTCGCTGGTACCCAAACTTATGGGCCGTTGCTCGATACCTCAGGCATCCAGGCGCTCGGGGGACCGAAGGCCACGAACTACCTGATGATCGGCGTCGACAGTCGCTCCGACATTCCGGCTGACCAAGCCGACTCGTTCGGCAAGGTGGGCGGTTCGCGAAGCGACACGATCATGTTGCTTCGGCTCGACCCATCGACGAACCAGGCCTGGGTTCTGTCGTTTCCGCGAGATTTGTATGTGCGCATAGCAGGCACGAATCAGTTCAACCGGATCAACGCCGCCTACGCCAAGAGTCCCGGGACTTTGGTTTCCACGATCCGCGAAAACTTCAATGTTCCCGTTGATCACTTCGCCATTATCGACTTCGTCGGTTTTCAGAAGGTCGTCGAAGCACTAGGCGGGGTCACGATCGATTTTCCGCGGGCGGCCCGTGACACGAAGTCAGGGCTCAACCAGCCGGCCGGTAGAAATCTCCTCGATCCGAAGCAGGCGACCGCCTACGTTCGCAGCCGCTACTTTCAGGAGGAAGTCAACGGTGTCTGGCAGAAGGACCCACGAGGCGACCTCGGGCGCATCCAACGTCAGCAAGCCTTCATCCGTGCCACGCTCGGCCAAGCGGTGAAGCAGGGATTCAGTGACCCGATGACCGCCAACGCGCTGCTCACGAGCATGAAAGACGCGTTGACGCTCGATTCGGCGTTCGGCATCGGCGACATTGCCTCGCTGGCGAAGGATCTCCGATCGTTTGATCCCAACACGCTGAAGACCTTCACGGTGCCGGGCGACAACAAACGCATCAACGGCAAAGACGTGCTCATCGTGAACAAGACCAAGGGTCGTGCGGTCATCGGCCAGTTCGGTCAGCGCAAGACCTCTACCAAGTAACGATCGGCATGTCGGTTCCTTCAACAGCCCCGCAGTCCGTCCAATCTTCACCTGGCGAATCTGCCACTGACTCATCGGGAACTGACCAAACGAGCGTCGGCGGTAGAGGTTCGGTTACGGGTGTGGTGTTCGTTTCGACCCATCCCGACCGCATGGCCCTTGCGGTTCGCTCGCTGTTGTTTCGTACGTCCATCGACGTCCACGTCGGCATCTTGTACCCGCTGTATTCGTCGTCGTTTCGCGAACTGCAGGCTGACTACGGTGACCGGTTGACGGTTCGACCCGTGGGGTCGGTATCGGAGCTCTGCAACCGGGTGTACGACGAACGCCGCACCCACGTGTTCGTGGTCCACGACGCCGTCGCCCTTCCCCCAGATCCCTTGCGCAACGCCATCAAATGGCTCAACGACGACGTTCGGATTTCCACGGTTTCCTTCCTGTCGAACGCGTCGGAGTTCCTGAGCTTTCCGACACGCAATCTTCCTCAGGGTCGGGTGGCCGACGGTCACGACGAGATCAGCATCACTGCGGCTCTACGCAGCCGGGGACCCGAGGCGGTGCCTGCCCCCGTCATCTACGCCGCGGGATATGCGGTCCTGATCTCAGCATCCGCTATGGGTGCCGTCGGCGAGTTGGTCGCGCCCGCGTCGGCTCGTTTCGATGTGTCGATCGCTGACTTCTCGGTGCGGTCACGCGAGAAGGGGTTTATCGACGTGGTCGACACGGCGACGTTCGTGTCACGCACGTCCGACGTTGCGGTGCACCCGATCGACGATACGTTGACCTACGACGACCGCGGATGGTTGCTTCACCGTCATCAGTCGATGGTGGCCTTTGTCGACGAGCAGCGGCGCAGCGGTGATTCGGCGTTTGCGATCGCGCACCAGGTTGCCCGGGTCAAGCTGAACGGGCTCCGCATCCTCATCGATGGTTCGTGTTTCGGGCCTCATGAGGTCGGAACGCAGGTCGCGACCCTCCATACCATTCGGGCCCTCGCCAAGCATGACGAGGTGGCCGAAGTGACCGTCGCGTTACCCGGCCCGGTTCCCGGATATGCCGCAGAGGTGCTCAGTCTTCCAAAAGTACGCGCGCGTAGTATGGCGGCAGAACCATTGGAGCAGATGGGTTCCTTCGACATCGCGTACCGGCCATATCAGCCGACCCCGGGCTGGGACATCGAGCGCTGGAAGAACCTCGGTGTTCGTCTTCTCGTGAGCGTTCTCGACACGATCGCGTTTCACAATGGCGGCTACTTTGCGACGACGGGGGAGTGGCTCGCGTACCGTGACCACCTCCTCGCCTCGGTCCGTGCGGCCGATGCGGTCACGGTCATTTCGTCTGATGTGATCGGCCAGATGCGACTGCACCAGTTTCCCATCGAACTCTCGCGAATCGTGGCCGTGCCCCTCGGCACCGAACATCTCCACGGCAACGAGTCGGTTCAGCTTCCGGGGGCGCTGGCGGCGCGGGGGTTCGGGGTTGGGGCCTTCGCTCTTTGCCTCGGCGTCAACTACACCCACAAGAATCGTGAGATCGCGCTGGCCGCCCACGAACTTGTTCGCGCCCAGGGTTTCGATCTCGCTCTCGTGATGGCCGGCGCGGCCGTTCCCCACGGCACAACACGCGTTTCCGAAGCGCGCTTAGGATCTCGTGAACACGTCTTCGTCATCCCCGAGGTATCGGGGCCGGAACGCAACTGGCTTCTGCGTCATGCATCGCTCGTCTGGTACCCGACGTCGGCGGAGGGATTCGGGCTGGTGCCATTCGAGGCCGCGGCCTTCGGGACCCCAACGGTTGCCGTCGATTTCGGGCCAATCGCAGAGCTGTCGGCTTCCGCGGATCCCGCGGCCACGGCCAGAGAATTCGGATGCGATGTCCCGCTCCTGGCCCAGACGTGGGATGCCGACGCGCTGGCTGACACCGCGCTCGCGTTTCTCCGAGATCCGGACCTCGCTCGACGCCACGTCGGAGCGGTTGCCGCCGCCGGTCGGACCTACAGCTGGAACCGCACCGCTGACACCCTGGTGACCCTGTTTCGTGACACGCTTGGACAACCGAAACGATGAATCGCCAGGTTCGGTACCCCACTGGCATCCCCGGAGAATCGACATGACCACTGAAGCCACCGACCCGACGAATCTCACGATGGACGTCGAGAACCCTGCAGGGCCCGATCACGATCGGCTTGCCCGGGAAATCGATGCACTCTCGTTGCGGCAGGCCCTGCTTGACTTCGAGATGGCCAACGCCCGCGTACTTGATCTGACCGCCAGATTGGTCGAGGCAAACGCACGGGTCGTCAAGCTGCAGTCCGAACTCGACGGCTTCAGCGCAGACGCGGAGCGGGTTCGCGCCGAGCTCGCTGCTGACCACGGCAAACTCCAGGCTCACGCCGACGCGTTGGAAGCCGCCCGCGCCCAAGCCGAAGCCGCCGCGGCACGCGAACACGCTGAACTTCTGGCTCTTCGATCGTCGACGACGTTTCGCATCGTTCGCGGTATCGGGCGTGTCGTAAACCGGGTTCGTCGGTAGAAGCTGGCATCTGAAGTGATGAATCCAACCGCGCTGCCCGGTACCTCAGATGTCTGACCCTTCTCCATCGTCTGAGACCGCAAGCGCGAGCACCGGCGCGGGTCAGGAACCCTCGCTGTCGACGGCCCCGCCGGGATCTCGCCGGGTTCTGATCGCGTTGCTGGTGTACAACGGCCGTTCGTTCGTGCCCCGCGCTGTCGCTTCAGCGGCCCGTCTCCAGACGCGTGTCCAACCCGGCCGACCCGGAGCTTCGGGGCTCCATCACGTCGATGTCGTGATCTTCGACGACGCCAGCCCCGATCCGGGTTGGTCCGACGAGCTGGCCCGGCAGTGTCACTCCCTCGGCGTCGGTTACTACTGCACCCCTCGCAATCTCGGCATCCCACGCAACATGAACCTCGGGCTGCTGCGAGCGGAAGCCGCTGATTACGACTACGTGGTGATTCTGAATTCCGACGTCATCGTTCCGCTCAACATGGCCGACGCGATGGTCGCGGCAGCCGAGTCCGATCCGGCCATCGGATCAGTCACCGCATGGTCCAACAACGCGTCGATCTTCTCGTTGCCGAACATCGAGCCCGATACGTTTCTGAGCGACGAAGCCACCGTCGACGCGGTGTCAGCGACCGTGAACGACGAGTTCGGACCACTCACGTTGGACCTTCCGACCGGTGTCGGATTCTGCATGATGATCAGCCGCAATGCGATCGCCGAGGTCGGTCTCTTCGACCCTGTGTTCGGGCGTGGCTACTGCGAGGAGGTCGACTGGTGTCAGCGCAACCGGGAACGGGGCCTGCGCAACGTACTGTCGCCCGGAGCCTTCGTCTACCACATGGGATCAGCGACGAATCGGGAGGCGGGGATCCTCGCTCCGGGTGAGCAGACCGTTCACACCAACGAGGCGATCATTGATCTGCGCTATCCCGACTACCGGTTCCGTTTGGCGGCGTGGTCGGAGTCCGGCGTGATTGCTCCGATCGTCGAACGCGGCCTGGCCCGCCTCGTACGCGACGCGGCGCGCACCCATGGCTACGTGGTCGACGCGAGCTGGCTTCGCCGGAGCCCGGAGCCGTCGCTTGATCAGCGGGTTCACATCACGATCAACCCCGACGGCCCCGACCCGCTCGTCGAAGCCGGAGTCGGCGGTTGGCGGTGCCCCATCCCGATCGGCGAAGAGGGGATCCTCGCCGCCATCGCCCGGTTTGTGGGGTGCCAACCGACCGAGGTTCGCCTCATGGACCGCGGCGCTATTGCTCAGCAGTTGCAGCTTGAAGCCGACGCGGCCGGCGTTCCCGTCGCCCAACTCCGCCGCTATCCCGAACGAGTCTGAACCAGCGCCGCCGGGTATCGCATACGCAGGTGCACCGGCGCATGCACCGACTTGCGCACCGGAGATTCATCGGCACCGCCGCCTCCGGTTAGGGTTTGGGGTATGGGCTTTCAGCCACCTCCATATCCTCACGACCGTCTCGGTACGGCCAAGAAACTCGCTGCGAAGAACTTCGACACGGTCGTCGATCTGTCGATCGGAACGCCATGTGACCCGCCACCTGCGGCCGTGGTCGACATGTTGGCGCACTCGAACACCGAACGGGGATATCCGACGTCGCTCGGAAGCGTGGCCTACCGCAACGCCGCCGCGGGTTGGATGGACCGTCGCTTCGGGGTCACGGTCGACCCGTCGACTGAAGTCGCCGCGTGCATAGGCACCAAGGAATTCGTTGCGACGACGCCACAGTGGCTCAAGCTCCGGTCACCGGAACGTGACACGGTCCTGTATCCCGCCGTCGCGTATCCCACGTACGAGATGGGGGCGATTCTGGCCGGGTGCCGGGCGGTGCCCGTGGCCGTCGACGACCGGTTCCGTCTTCGGCTCGACACGATTGCCGTCGAAGACGCCCAACGAGCGTTGTGTCTGTGGGTGAATTCGCCGGGCAATCCGGCCGGAGGCATCGACGACCTCGCCGCGGCCGCCGCCTGGGGACGCTCGAATGACGCGCTCGTGCTGTCCGACGAATGCTACGCCGAGTTCACCTGGGCGACCGATCCGCAGACGATTCTCACCAGCGGCGCTCAAGGCGTGCTGGCTGTCCACTCGCTCTCGAAGCGGTCGAATCTGGCCGGAGTGCGGGCCGGTTTCTATGCCGGCGACCGCGAGCTCGTCTCGTACCTGAGCGAAGTCCGCAAGCACGCCGGTTTCATGGTGCCAGGACCCGTACAGGCGGCGGGAGCCGTCGCGTACAACGACGACGCCCACGTCGCCGTCCAGCGTCAGATCTATCTCGATCGGCTCACGATGTTTGCCGACGTAATGAATTCCGTCGGGCTGCCCTCGAGCATCCCGGAGGGCGGGTTCTATCTCTGGATCCGGGTCCCCGGTGGCGACGCGTGGGCGTGCACCGAGTGGTTGGCCGAACATGGCGGGATGATCGTCTCTCCGGGTGAGTTCTACGGCGACGCAGGGAAAAACTATGTGCGCGTAGCGCTAGTTGAACCCGACGAGAAGTTGGCCCTGGTCGCCAAGCGGCTGGCCGACTCCGGTGCACAGTGGCCGGGTCCGGCGTGAGCGCGCCCGAGAGCACCGGACTCCTCGCCGAACCGCCCTACGACCTGCTGCGGGCGACGGCCGACCTTGTCGACATTGGCTCCGTGAGTCATAACGAGACGCTCATCACCGACCTGATCGAAGCCCGGTTGCGAGCGGTGCCGTGGCTCGAGGTGCACCGACTCGACAACAACCTGGTAGCTCGCACGAACCTTGGAAGGTCGCAGCGCCTGGTGCTGGCCGGTCACAGCGATACGGTGCCGGCCAACGGAAACGAGGTGGCGCGCATCGACGGTGATGTGCTGCACGGCCTCGGTTCGGCCGACATGAAGGGTGGTCTCGCCGTGTTTCTGGCGCTTGCCGAAACCGTCGCCGAACCAGTCTGCGACGTCACCTACATCGTGTACGAATGCGAAGAGGTCGCGGCGAAGTTCAACGGGCTGAAGAAGCTCTTGGCCCAGAATGCCGACCTGGTGGCCGCCGATGCCGCCATCCTGGGTGAACCCACGACATCCATCATCGAAGCCGGTTGTCAGGGAACGATGCGAGCAACGTTGACCCTCGGTGGGGCCCGGGCTCATACCGCCCGGCCGTGGATGGGCCGCAACGCCATCCATCGGTTGTCGACCGTTCTGGAACGGTTGGCGGCGTATGAGGGACGCCAACCCGTGATCGACGGGTGTGTGTACCGCGAAGCCATTCAGGCGGTGAAGGTAGAAGGTGGCGTGGCCGGCAACGTCGTACCCGATCGGGTCACCCTGACGTTGAACCATCGGTTCGCCCCCGACCGTTCGATCGCCGAGGCCGAAGATCATCTCCGGTCGGTGATTGGCGAAGACGTGCTCACCGACGATGCGACATTCGAGGTTGTCGACGCCGCCGGCGCCGCCCTGCCGTCGCTCACGCACCCACTGCTGGCCTCGCTTCGCGAGCGGTCCGGCGCCGCCCCGCAGGCAAAGCTCGGTTGGACCGACGTGGCATTCTTCGCCGCCCAGGGCATACCTGCCGTGAACTTCGGGCCGGGCGATCCAACGATTGCTCATACCGCCGGAGAACTCGTTCATCGCCACGAGATAGAGCGGGCCTACGACGTGCTCTACGGCTTGCTTACCTCGAAGTGAAGCAGCGCCGAACGTAACGAACGCACAGCCGCAAGCGCGGTTAGGTGCGTTCGTGTTGAGGGCGGCCGCCGCCGCCCTCGCCGGTGATCGGGGCGCCGCCTGCATTCGGCGCTGCCCCCATGCGGTCCTACATTCGGCGTAGAACGGTGACGACCTTGCCGAAGATCGTGACGTCGTCTGGGCTGAACTTCATCGGCTCCATCTTGGAGTTCTGCGGAGTGAGGGTGATCTCGTTACGAGCCCGGTGGTAGAGCTTCACCGTTGCTTCTTCGCCTGGTATTCCGGCCACGACGACATCACCGTTTTTGACCTCCGGGCCCTGTCGGACGACGACGAAGTCTCCGCTCAAGATGCCGCCCTCGATCATCGAGTCACCTCGGACCCGCAACATGAAGAGGTTGCCGTCGCCCGTGAAGTCTTCGGGAAGGGGCAGAACCTCCTCGACACGCTCCTCCGACAGAACTCCGGTTCCGGCCGCAACGTCGCCGATCAGCGGCACGTGCCGTACCGGCCGGCGCTCAACCTGGCTACCGGTCATCGGGTCGTAGCGGACCTCGATGGCCCGGGGCTTGGTGGGGTCGCGCCGCAGGTACCCGAGCCGTTGCAAGGTTTCGAGATGCGCGTGAACTGTTGACGATGAGGACAAGCCGACGACTTCGCCGATTTCACGCACCGACGGTGGGTAGCCACGGTCGCGCATTGCCTGTTCGATGCAGGCGAGGATCTGCAGTTGTCGGGGTGACAGAGCGTTTTCGGTCATATTGCTTCCTTGGATACGTTGGATACGTTGCCGTGTTACTGGCTTGTCGTTTACTGACTAGCCGTGTAGCTGGCTTGCCTGTAGCTGACTTACCTGTTGCTGACGTGCCGTGCTGTGGAGGTGTTGCGGAGTGCCGGCACGGAGGGCCGGGCATCAGAGTGGTCGGTTGCGGGTGTTCGTGCTGGAGGAAGTTGACTCGCTCAACGGGCTTGCAGCTGAAGGCCGAATCCGGTCGAACGACTGTTCGTACAATAGCAAATGACTTGCGCTCTGACAAACATCTGTTCGAAATAGTCGCGCCGTGGGTCGTCGTCGGGCGATCGGGTGTTCGACAAACGTCTGTTCGAAAAACCTCTTGACGGCGAACGAGCGTTCGTGTCAAAGTTCGATTATGACGAACGAGCGTTCGGTAACCCGACACCCTTCCCTGCTGTTGTCCGTTTCTGATGTTGCGGCGAACCGTGGCGACACGCCGTTGGCTGTTTATCGTCCCGTGCCGGGTGCGCTCGGCGCGGCCTCCGTCCGAGCCGGATCCCTGCCTGCCCGGCGGCCCGGCCCGGATCTGATCCGAAAACGGCGTGTGGCCGTACTGTTCGGCGTGGGTCTGCTCACACTCACCGGTGTCGGCGTAGCGTCGGCCGCGTCAAGCCATTCCGGCTCGGCGTCGACCGTCGTTCATGTCGTGCTCCCGGGCGAATCGCTGTGGTCCATCGCTCGCGACGCAAAACCAAGTGGCGACATCCGTCGGCTCGTGGCCAAGCTCGGAGAACAGGTGCATGGCGATCAACTCCATCCTGGCGATGAGCTTGTCGTCCCCGTTTCCCGTTCGACTGCGGGCGACTGAACACCTCGTCGAACCACGGATTGTTATGATCGCTTATCAATTGGTCGATCATCGTTGGCGCTCGCCGGTGCGAAGATCAGGGGCGCTGTAACGGGTAACGTTGGTTCGTGCGATGTCCCTGGTGTTCCTCTCTTGATGACAAGGTGATCGACTCCAGGGCGGCCGACGACGGTGTCGCCATACGGCGAAGGCGGGAGTGCCTTTCGTGTTCCCGCCGGTTCACCACCTACGAGCGGGTCGACGATCTTCCGCTCACCGTGCTGAAGCGAAGTGGTGACCGCATGCCGTTTGAGCGGGCCAAGGTCATGGCCGGTCTGCGAGCGGCCACGAAGAACCTCCCGCTGTCGGTGGATCAGCTTGAGTCGATCGCAACCGAGGTCGAAGAAGAACTTCGACTCGTGGGCCCGGAGATCTCAAGCGAACAGATCGGCGTTGCGGTCCTGAACCGTCTGCGTCTGGTAGACGGCGTGGCCTACCTGCGATTTGCGTCCGTTTACAAGAATTTCACGGATCCCGGTGATTTTGCCCGAGAAGCAAAAATGTTAACGAAGTCGACGGCTCCGAAGTCCCCTCGACCGAGCTAGTTACATGGAATCCACTGAGATTCCACCACCAAACCACTTTCCCACAACTCATCCACAGCAGAACGTGATGTGGTCCACAGGACTAGGGCTCTAGTTGTCCACAGTTTGTGTTTCGTACCCTCGACGCCGCACCTCAAATGGGGAATTTCGTCGTCACTCTGGCCGTTTACCTAAACGACAAAGCTTGACATCGGCGTAATTCCACGCTTGTATTTCAACCCGTATCTCGCGGCCGCCCCCACGGTCAACCGCAACATCTTGTGGTCTCGGTTGCTTTTGGAGCATTCGCCCGAAAATGGGCGTAGCCCTCCGGGAGGGCCGGAACCACCGTACTCATGACGAACCCACGATCCCCGATGGTCGTGGGTTTAACTTTCGAAAGGCATACAAATGGCGATTGCGCCGGAACGCACAGGAATCGGAATACGTAGGTACTTCACAACGGAAGGGGTTCATCCCTATGACGCCGTTGCCTGGGAGCGCCGAGACAGCCGAATCGAGAACTGGCGCACAGGCGAAGTCGCGTTCGAACAGTTGGGCGTCGAGGTGCCCGCCTCGTGGAGCGTGAACGCCACCAACATTTTGGCTCAGAAGTACTTCCGCGGCACCCTCGGGACCGATGGCCGTGAATGGTCGCTGCGTCAGGTGGCCGACCGGGTCGTCGACACCATCACCAACTGGGGTGTGGCCGGCGGATACTTCGTCGACGCCAACGAAGCCGAGATCTTCAACCATGAGTTGAAGTTCCTCATCATCAACCAGATGGGCGCGTTCAATTCGCCGGTGTGGTTCAACATCGGTGTGAAGGGCGTGCCGCAGCAGGGTTCGGCGTGTTTCATCCTCGAAGTCGATGACCAGATGGATTCGATCCTCAACTGGTACCGCGAAGAAGGAATCATCTTCAAGGGCGGATCCGGCGCCGGAATCAACCTGTCCAAGATCCGTTCGTCGAAGGAAATCCTGAACGGCGGAGGCACGGCTTCGGGGCCGGTCAGCTTCATGCGTGGCGCTGATGCCTCGGCCGGCACCATCAAGTCGGGCGGCAAGACCCGTCGGGCCGCCAAGATGGTCATCCTCAACGCCGACCACCCCGACATCGAAGACTTCATCTGGTGCAAGGTCGTGGAAGAGCGCAAGGCCCGGGTGCTTCGCGACGCCGGCTTCGACATGGATCTCGATGGCAAAGACTCGATCTCGATCCAGTACCAAAACGCGAACAACTCCATGCGGGTGTCCGACGCGTTCATGCAGGCCGTGGTCGACGACGCTGATTGGGATCTCAAGGCCGTCACCACCGGCGAAGTGGTCCAGACCATCAAGGCCCGCCACCTCATGCGCCAGTTCGCCGAGGCTGCTTGGGAGTGCGCCGACCCGGGCATGCAGTACGACACCACCATCAACCTCTGGCACACGGCGTCGAACACCTCGCGCATCAACGGCTCGAATCCGTGCAGTGAGTACATGCACATCGACAATTCCGCATGCAACCTCTCGAGCATCAACCTGCTCAAGTTCCTCGACGACAACGACCAGTTCGATGTCGAGGGTTACAAAGCGGCGATCGAGTGCTTCTTCACCGCCCAGGAGATCATCGTCGGCAACGCCGACTACCCGACGCCGAAGATCGGCGAGAACAGCCGCCGCTTCCGTCAGCTGGGTCTCGGCTACGCCAATCTGGGTGCCCTTCTCATGGCGCTCGGTCACGGCTACGACTCCGATGCCGGTCGGGCCTGGGCCGGCGCGCTCACGGCGCTCATGACCGGTCATGCGTACTCCACGTCGGCCCGCACCGCTATGCGGATGGGCCCGTTCGCCGGGTACCTCGAGAACCGCGAGCCGATGAACCGGGTGCTCAACCAGCATCGGGCCGAAGCCGCCAAGATCGATGAGGATCTGGTCCCGATGGACCTGCTTTCGGCCGCCCAGGAATCATCGGACAGCGCGTGCGAACTCGCTTCGGTCTATGGCGTCCGTAACGCGCAGGCCACCGTGCTCGCTCCGACCGGAACGATTGGTCTGTTGATGGACTGCGACACCACCGGTGTGGAACCCGACCTCGGGCTCGTGAAGTTCAAGAAGCTCGTCGGTGGTGGTTCCATGACGATCGTGAACCAGACCATTCCGCGAGCGTTGCGCCAACTCGGTTACGAGGCTCCGATCGTGGCCAACATCATCAACTACATCGATGTCAACAAGACCCTCATCGGTTGTCCCGACCTTCGCCCCGAGCACCTGAACATTTTTGCCTGCTCGATGGGCGACAACGTGATCCACTATCTCGGCCATGTCCGGATGATGGCGGCCATTCAGCCGTTCATCTCGGGTGCCATCTCCAAGACGGTGAACATGCCGGAGACCGCAACGGTCGAAGAGATCGAGCAGTTGCACATCGACGCATGGCGCATGGGCATCAAGGCCATTGCCATCTACCGAGACAACTGCAAAGTCGGTCAGCCGCTTTCGACTGCGAAGAAAGACGGTTCGGAGAAAGACTCCAGTGGGGGAGCATCGAGTGGAGCGTCGTCCACGTCAACGGTCTCGCCCGATCCGGTGCTCACGGCCAAGATCGCCGAATTGGAGAAGGCGCTCGCCTCGACCACGACCGTGATCCGCAAGCCCCAACGTGAGCGCATGCCAAGGCGTCGCCGGTCGAGCACGTTCTCGTTCCGGGTCGCCGACTGCGAAGGTCACGTGACCGTCGGTGAGTACGAAGACGGCCGTCCCGGCGAAGTGTTCATCAACGTCTCGAAGCAGGGCTCGACGCTGGCCGGTTTCATGGACGCGTTCTCGATCTCGATCTCGCTCGGCCTGCAGCACGGTGTTCCGCTGGCGACCTACGTTCGGAAGTACTCGAACATGCGCTTCGAGCCGGCCGGTATCACCGACGACGCCGAACTGCGGATCGCAACGTCGCTCATCGACTACATCTTCCGACGCCTGGCCCTCGACTATCTGCCCTACGACCTTCGCTCCGAACTTGGCGTGCTCTCCGCATCAGAGCGCACCCAGCCAACGCTTCCGGGCGTTGAAGAGGCAATGACGCAGAACGTTGCGCTCACGGAGCCCAAGTCGACACCATCGTCGGCGGCCGCCGCACAACTCGTCGATCTCACCCCGAAGCCCGCGGCCGAGAGTGGTTCGTCGGCCTCCACGCTTTCACGCAAGCGACCCGCCGATGCACCGTTCTGCTACTCGTGCGGCAACGAGATGAACCGAGCCGGTAGTTGCTACGTGTGCTCGGCATGCGGAGCAACGAGCGGCTGCTCCTGATTCCTGACGACCGGCCGCGCCTGACACGCGCCGTCAGTTGGTCGTCACGACCGCCGACCGCTTAGTCCAAATACCGGAGGGCCGCCCGAATCGGGCGGCCCTCCGGCGTTGTTTGCAGGATTCGACCGTTCTACGTCAAGATCGGTCGCTCATGGACCGCCAGGTTCACGCAATTCCCAGGGCCGGGTGCCCACGCAGCGTATTCGCCGGACCATCGCTGGATGGACGCACAGAGCGTCTTTCAGAGATCGACACTGGAGCGCTGACCTAGTATGTATTGCCCACCAATGCCTAGGCAGGGCGGCGTTGGTGCTGACTACACTATGTGACCGTTCAGTTTTGACGACCCGTTCGGGCTTCAGCACTGGCGCCGAAATTGTCACTCTAGGTGGTTCGAGGGTCCCAAATGGATGAAGTTCAGCGCGTTGTTGTCGTTGGTCAGGGGTATGTGGGTTTGCCGCTTGCGATGCGGGCGTTGGAGGCGGGTTTTGATGTTGTTGGGTATGACTTGGATGCGGCGCGTATTAATCGGTTGAAGGCGGGGACGTCGTTTATCGAAGACATCGATGACGGGGTGGTCACTGCGGCGTTGGCGAGTGGCCGGTACACGGTCACGACGAACTTTGATGATGTAGACCATTTCGACATCGCGGTGGTGACGGTTCCGACGCCGTTGCGGGATTCGATGCCGGATTTGTCGTTTGTTGAGTCGTCGGCGCATACGTTGGGTCGGAAGTTGTCGGTTGGTTCGTTGGTGGTGTTGGAGTCGACGACGTATCCGGGTACGACGCGCGAGTTGATGGTTCCGATTCTTGAGGACTGCTCCGGTCTGAAGGCGGGAATCGATTTTTTTGTGGGGTATTCGCCGGAGCGTATTGATCCGGGTAATCGGGTGTGGACGTTTCGTACGACGCCGAAGGTGGTTTCGGGTATCAACGAGGCGTCGTTGGAGGCGGTGGCGGGGTTTTATTCGCAGTTGGTCGATCGGGTGGTGCCGGTTGGTGGGTGCGAGGAGGCGGAGTTGACGAAGTTGATCGAGAACACGTTCCGGCATGTGAATGTGGCGTTGATCAATGAGTTGGCGGTGTTTGCGGATGAGTTGGGTGTGAATTTGTGGGAGTCGATTGAGGCGGCGGCGACCAAGCCGTTCGGGTTCATGAAGTTCACGCCGGGTCCGGGGGTGGGTGGGCATTGTTTGCCGATTGATCCGAGTTATTTGTCGTGGCGGGTGAAGCAGGCGTTGGGGAAGCCGTTCCGGTTTGTGGAGTTGGCTAATGATGTGAACGAGCACATGCCGGATTATGTGGTTCGTCGGGTGACGTTGAATTTGAACCGGGCGAAGATGGCGGTGAACGGGAGTCGGATTGTGGTGTTGGGTATGTCGTATAAGCGGAATTCCGGTGATGCGCGGGAGTCGCCGTCGATTGCGGTGGCGTTGCAGTTGGATGCGTTGGGTGCTGATGTGATCACGGTTGATCCGCATGTGATTGAGCAGCCCCGGAGTATCAGTGCGTTGCGGCGTGAGGAGTTGTCGGCGGAGTTGTTGCGTGATGCTGACATGGTGGTGTTGCTTGACGGATCACGACGTGTTCGATTACGAGATGATCGTTCGTGAGTCGAGTCGGATCTTCGACGCCCGACACCGCCTTCCCGGCTCACCCAACGTCGAACTCCTCTAAGCGTCAGGTTCCGTCGCGCTGCCCGAGGGTCGACCTACGAAGTCGTGGTTCGTTGACCTCCAGCACTCCTACTAGGGTTGACGCGTGACATTTTCGGCAACTCGACGGAAATGCACGCGTCTCCCCGGTAGCGAATTTGGTCGTCCAATTCCGCGGCGGTCGACCCGGATTGCCAGCGTCGTGGTTGGGGTGTCACTGCTGGTTCCCCCACTCGCGGGGCTCGTTCTCACGCCGTCTGCTCCGGCCGCCGAAGGTGTTCGGTTTGTGTCCGCATCGGCCAAGAATGGCCTGACACCGATCCTCATCGATCAACTTGTGGCGATCGCGGAAACGACGGGAGCGAAAGCGACCGTACTTCAGCAGGGGACTCTTGATCTGATTTCCACCCACCGAGGTCCGCGCACCGTCGTGCTGCCGCCCGAGGGTTTTGCCTACCCCCTTGCCACCCGAGCGATAGACGACCGGGCCGCGTCAACCTTCGCGGGTCCCGATGCAGCCGCGGCCCTGTCGAAAGGACTCGGCGTGGTCGGTCGCACCTCGGCCACGCTACGCCGGGTTCGGGTCGGGGATACGCTGATCGTTCGTCGCTGGAGGTCACGAGACGCAGCTCCCGTTCGGGGCCCCGGGTCGACTGATTCGCTCCCGGCGTCGTCCACCCCATCGTTGATCCCATCATCGATCCCGTCGCCCAGTACGACCGGCCCTACGACGAGCAGACCGTCGACTACGACGCTGGCTCCGTCGACTACGACGAGCAGACCGTCGACCACGACGCTGGCTCCGTCGACGACGGCTCTCACGGCGACCAACGCGTTGGGATCGACGATCAAGCTGTCGACACCTTCGGGCCCGGCGCTGTCAACCGCAGCAGCCTCGACCTCGACCTCGACCACCACGTCGACCTCGACCACACGACGACCTCGACCACCACTCGACCTCGACCTCGACCACGCGACCTCGACTCGACCACCTCGACGACCGACCTCGGCCACCACGACGACCACCTCGACTGTCCCGACGACCAACCCGCCGCCACCCGTCCCAAGTGTTTCGCCCGGTGAACTGGGTTCGGCCGACGACCTGCAATCAGTTGTCGTCGGGGCAATCGTGCCCGACGGCAAGATGTTGGGGTCGGAGCTTCTCGTTTCGAAGCCGTTGGCGTCGGAGGTGGGGCTCGATCGGCCGGACCGGGTTCTTCTGTGGGATCTGAAGAACGCCGACAACGCGGTCCGGCGGGCGAACGGAATCGTTGGCGAACGGTTCGTCGACCGGTCATGGGAACCCGACGTGCTGGACTCCGTTTTGAGTCAGGCGGCGCTGAAGAAACTGGTCGGTGAGTTTGCGGTGGCCCGTGACAGCTCGGGAATCACGATCGAGCCGGGCTGGATCGATCAGAACATCCGACGGATCACGCTTCCGATCATCGGTGAGGTGAGCTGTCATCGGTCGCTTGTCGGACCGTTGCGTGCGGCGTTCCGGGAAATCGAAGGAGCCGGGTTGGCGCCGCTGATTGATGTCACCGACACCGAGCGATACGGCGGGTGCCTCAGCGTTCGGGAAATCCGGTCGGTGAGCGGCTCGCAGGGGCGAAACCTCTCCCGCCACAGTTGGGCGGTCGCGATCGACATCAACCCGTCATCGAATCCCTACGGTGGCCCGATAACGATGGACCCGCGGATCGTCGACGTGTTCCGCCGGAACGGTTTCGCCTGGGGCGGCAGCTTCCCGATCACCGACGGCATGCACTTCGAGTTCATCGGCACCCCCCGTATCGAGGGCCCACCGCTTCCGAGTGCGCCTCCGACCACCAGCACCACGACGACCTCGACGTCCACCTCGACATCCACTTCCACCACGACATCCACATCCACAACAACGACCACGACGTCGACCACCTCCATCCCGCCGTCGACCAGTACACCTGCGGCATCGCCCCCGAGCCAGGCCCCGACGACGGCGACGACCGCGACGACGTCGATGACCACAGCTCCCACGACCGCCTCGCACTCGACGCAAACGGCCGCTCCGACGACGATTACGCCCTCGTCGGCCAACGCGAACTCGACGGCCGTCGCGCCGCCGACAAGTGGGCCCAACGCCGCTGCCCCGGCCCCTGCCGTGACACCACCGCCGGTCCCGACCACGGGTGCCCCGGCGTCGTGAGCACGATCGGAGCGCGTAGTGGCGAATCGACGTGCCAATGCGCTACCGCCGGCACCGTCGGTGACTCATTCTGAGTAGACAGGCGACTCTGGATGAGTCAAGCTCAGTGGGTGAGCAGAGCGTTAAACACCGACCGCTACGAGCTGACCATGGCCGATGCGGCCCTGAGTTCGGGCATCGCAGACCGGCCATCCGTTTTTGAGGTGTTCACCCGGCGTCTTCCACCGGGTCGACGCTACGGGGTGGTGGCGGGAACGGCTCGGGTCGTTGATGCCATCCGCGGGTTTCGGTTCGGCCCCGATCATCTTGACTATCTCCGGGGCCTGGGGCTTTCTCCGGCGCTTCTGGCTTGGCTTCAGGGTTACGCGTTCTCGGGCGACGTATGGGGTTTTCCCGAAGGTGAGATCTACTTTCCCGGGGCGCCCATCCTCACGGTCGAGGCCCCGTTCGTTGAAGCGGTGCTGCTGGAGACGGTTGTGCTGTCGATCCTCAACTACGACTGCGCGGTTGCCGCGGCGGGAAGCCGAATGGTTAGTGCCGCCAGCGGACGCCGGACGATCGAAATGGGTTCGCGTCGCACCGACCCCGATGCGGCGGTGGCGGCCGCCAGGGCCGCCGCGATCGCCGGGCTCGACACCACCTCGAATCTGCAGGCCGGAGCCCAATACGGCCTCGCCACGGCCGGTACGGCGGCCCACGCTTTCACGCTTGCGCACCTCGACGAAGAAACCGCATTTCGCGCTCAGATTGCGGCCCAGGGGGTTGGAACGACGCTGCTGGTCGACACGTACGACATTCCGAACGGCCTCCGCTCGGCCGTTCGCGTCGCTCGGGAATTCGGAGCCAAAGGCCCCGGAGGGGTCAGGATTGACTCCGGTGACCTGGTGCATGAGACCCACAACGCTCGACGACTGCTCGATCAGTTGGGGGCGGACCAGACCCGGATCGTCGTGTCGGGTGACCTCGATGAGTACCGCATCGATGAGCTCGTACGCGCTGGCGCTCCCATCGACGTGTTTGGGGTCGGTACCAGCCTCGTAGTCGGCTCCGGTGCCCCTACGGCCGGCCTCACCTACAAACTCGTCGCCATCGCTGATGCGGAAGGGGTCATGCAGCCGGTCGCCAAGCGATCGGCAGGCAAGGCCGGCGTCGGCGGTCGCAAGGTCGTGTTTCGCGAAGAACGCGAGAACTCGCTGAAGGAGACGCTGTTCGTCGGGCCGCCGCTGGCCGAGAGCAACGTTCAGGTCCCGTTCATCATTTCCGGCGAGGTGCTCGAGCACGAAGATGTCCACGGCGCAATCGCTCGACACCGCGATTGGCGCCCGAGGCTGTCGGCTCTCGGAGCTCTCGCAATCACAGAAGGAGAAACGCTCGTGACCTCACATGTTGTGGTGCAACCGGTTGGGCAGCAGGCCGCGGCGGAGCCGGGCCAGCGTCGCGCCCTGATCGTGGTCGATTGTCAGAACGATTTCTGTGAGGGGGGATCTCTCGCCGTCGAAGGTGGAGCCGCCGTGGTCGACCGGATCAGCAATTACCTGCTTTCGAAACCGGATGGAATCGACGTTGTCGTTGCGACGCTCGACGCCCATGTCGATCCGGGCTCGCATTTCAGTGATACGCCCGACTGGATCGATTCGTGGCCGCCCCACTGCGTCGTGGGAACCACCGGGTCGCAACCTCACCCGTACTTCGCCCCCGCACTCGGATGCGTCGACATGTGGTTTGAGAAGGGCGCGCACGAAGCTGCCTATTCGGGTTTCGAAGGTCGTTCCACCACAACTCAGGAGTCCCTCGACCAGTACCTGCGTCGGCGCAAAGTTACCGCAATCGATGTCGTCGGACTGGCGACCGACTACTGCGTTGGAGCGACGGTCCGGTCCGCCTTGTCGCTCGGCTATTCAGTACGTGTACTTACTGATATGTGCGCCGCGGTGGATGAGGCGGGCGGTCGGAAGATGCTAGGTGAACTTACTAACGAAGGTGCGTCCGTCGTCGGGACTCTCTGTCGCTGAAAGGGAACCTATGTCGATCGCAATTGAAATTACGCTATGTGTGCTTACGATCAATCAAGGCCGGCTCGCCGTGTTGGCGTCGCGGAATGCGGACTCGAACGTCTGGGCGTTTCCCAGTTGTGGGCTGGAGGGAATTGCGTCGTGCGACGACGCAGCTGCCCAACTTCTCGCCGGCCATAAGCCTCAACGCGAAACAACATTTCTTGAGCAGCTGCGCACCTACGGCCCCCGCCCGGCGCGAGACGGATCCGGAACGTTGTCGGTCGCTTACGTAGCGCTCGTCGCTGATCTTCACGCGCGTTCGCAGTCATCGACCACACGTGTGTTTGCGCTCGATGACCTCGCCGGATCGGGGTTTCTCCCCGACGAGCAGGAACGAATTCTTGCTGACTCAGTGGAGCGCGTGCGGTCCAAGTTGGAATACACAACAGCGGCGACATCGCTGGTCACCGAACCTTTTACGATCCCGGAACTTCGTCGCGTTTATGAATCAGTTTGGGGCGTTTCACTGCATCCCGCGAACTTCCGACGAAAAGTTCTGACGACACCGGAATTCGTTGAGCGGATCACCAATACCGACAGCGAACGCGGGCCCGAGCTCTACCGCCGGGGAACCGCACAGTTGCTGCATCCTGCGATGTTGCGGCCGACCGACGCGGCGAATTAGCACAACGACAAAAATTAGCAAAACGACAAATCTGCGTCGTCCATGTCGACGCTTACAACGAATCTGACACTCGCGCAAACGTCACAGTCCGCGCGCCCCGCTAGCGCTTGCGAACTACCTCGACTAAGGTAACCATCACGGAAATTACGTCGCGCCAAAGTGCGACGAACAAATCCGGGGCCATGAGGTCCCGATCTACCAGGCGTTGCGAGTCGCTGTATGGCTCGCAGTGTGAGGAGGAATGTGATCTCACTACGAATGCGGTTGGCTTCGGTTGTGTGCCTTTCGGTATGCATCGGACCGTTGGCCGCTGCGGCTGCTCAAGCGTCACCGGTATGGCAGCGCTCTCTTCCGACGGTCCCCGGCACTCTGCAGTCGACGTTTCGTTCGGCGCTTCACACGACGCTGCCTGCGACCCTGCAACCGTTCACTTCGCAGGTTCAGACCCAGGTGCAGCGGATCGACCCGGTGGCCGAGTTGGCTCGTCGGTTGCTCGCATTGAGCGGCGCGGCGCGGTCAAATGTCACATCTTCGGTCACTGTTCCGTCGGCCGCGGCGGGCGCAGTTGCCAACGGGTCCGTGGTGCAGAATTCCACGCCGCCGACCGCCCCTCCGTCGACGGTTCCATCACAGGGCGCAGTTCCGTCGGCTCCTTCATCCGACGGTCCATCGTGGAGTGCCACTGTCGTCGAAACCGGCGTGATAAGTCGCCTCCGATCCGCCGGCACCGTCCCAGTGGTTCCCGCCAACTCGGCTAGTCCGGTAACCGTTCCGGGTGTCGTCGACGCAGGAGCTGCTTCCCCCGCTGACCCGCTGGCCACAGATCGCGACGCGCTGATCCGCATGCTTGCAGGTGAAGTGGGCGACCGGGCGAAAGTCGACGCGGCAGCACTTGAACTTGTGTGGCGTCGCACCGATGAACGTCGCATGCGTGCCGTGCTCTCGGCGCTTGCCCAGGTCGGTACGCCGTATCGGGCCGCCGGCAATCAGCCGGGTGGCTTCGACTGCTCGGGGCTCACGTCGTACGCATGGTCGCAAGCGGGAGTGAAGATCCCCCGTTCGTCGGGTGATCAGATCAATGCCATGTCGCCGCGCACGTTTGAGCAGCTACTTCCGGGCGACATCGTGTGGCATCCGGGTCATGTCGGCATGTATCTGGGCGTCGCAGACGCGATGGTTCATTCACCGCAGACCGGTAAGACGGTCGAAGTTCGCAAGATCAATCGTGGACTTCGATTCGGCTCGCCGCTTGCGGCAGCCTGATCTCAGGTAGCTTGCGCTCGAGACACTCGGTCTCGAGAGCTGATCTCAATCCACTTGAGATCAAGTGGCCTGATGTTTGGCCACGACATGTAGCGGCTGACTGAAGTCGGTACCCCGGTCAGAACTGCTGACGAAACTCCTCAAATTCGCGTTGCAGGTTGACCAGTTGCTCGGCTAGCTGCGCCACTTCGGATTCCAACGCGCCGACCCGTTCCCGCCACGAGCCACCGCCCGATTCTGAACCACTCGCGTGGTGCGCAGCAGGAGAGGCGAGCGCTTCGAGATCGATCGGGCCGCCGAGTAGTTGCCCTACGCGCGCTTCCTTTTG
The DNA here is from genome assembly GCA_963763135.1 of uncultured Acidimicrobiales bacterium. Lineage (GTDB taxonomy): Bacteria > Actinomycetota > Acidimicrobiia > Acidimicrobiales > JANYDT01 > JANMZO01. Next base: position 501,394 of record CAVXNJ010000002.1, read on the forward strand.
GCCCGGCAAACGAGGGAGGCGTTCGATCAGGGGACCCTCCCACGGTCGGGCATATCCGTCGGGCATCTCGGGAGTTGATGTCGAAGAACGAAGCATCCCCGCGTCGGACCGGATCGGATATTCACTCGGATCGGGTGACACCGTCGGATCGGCGAGTCGGTCGAGTACCCGATCGACGGAGTGGAGATCATCGAAGCCAAACAGCCGCTCAGTCCTGGTCTTCAGCTCGCCGAGGGTCTGCGGTCCGCGGAGCATGAGCACCGCCATGATTGCGGCTTCCGAGGGCGTGAGCAGTAGCCGCTCGTCGACGACGTGTTTGTACTTGTCGACGCGAGATCCAGCGCCGGAATGCACGATCCGCACGAGCTTGTGATCGGTCCGGAGGCCATCGAGTCCTTCGGTGACCGTGGCGGCCGAATAGTTCACGACCGGCTCCCGGTTGGTCGACTGGTTACAGGCAGTGACCAGGGCGTTAAGCGTGAGCGGATACTGCTCAGGAGTGGTCATCTGCTTTTCAATGAGACACCCGAGGACCCGTAGTTCAATAGCCGTGAGCATCCCGCGACGCTACCGCTCGGAGTGGCCCCCATTTTCCGGGTCCACATTCCGTCGAGTTGGAAGGTTGGGTGGCCAGGATTCGGCCGGGGTGGCGCGTTCAGGCCGGTAGGGGGCAACATGGGTCCATGATTTGTAAAGACCGAGTTGCGATTGTTACTGGAGCAGGCCGAGGAATCGGTCGTTGTCACGCGATTGAGTTGGCTCGCCAAGGGGCCAAAGTCGTCGTCAACGATCTCGGGGGCGAGATCGACGGCAGTGGCGGATCACTGTCACCTGCGCAGGAGGTGGTGCAGGAGATCAAAGGGATGGGCGGTGAGGCCATCGCCAACGGCGACAACGTCGCCAGCTGGGAGGGTGCGCAGCGCATGATCAACATGGCCGTCGAAACCTTCGGTGATCTGCACATCGTCGTGAACAACGCCGGCATCCTGCGCGACCGTGTCCTTGCGAACATGACCGAAGAAGAGTGGGACGCGGTCATCAACGTCCACCTCAAGGGAACGTTCGCGCCCTCGCGATGGGCGGCGGCGTACTGGCGTGAACGGGCCAAGGCCGGCCAGCCGGTTGACGGTCGGATCATCAACACCTCGTCGGTTTCGGGCATCTACGGCAACGCCGGGCAGACGAATTACGGCGCAGCGAAAGCCGGTATTGCGGCCTTCACGATCATCGCGTCGCGTGAACTCGGTCGCTACGGAGTGACGGTAAATGCCGTGGCGCCCATCGCGCTCACCCGCATGACCGAGAATCTTGGGCCAAACACAAGTGTTACCGAAGAAGAGCGCGATGCCCGTGGCCCGCACTGGGTGTCGCCGATCGTCGCGTGGCTCGCGTCGCCGGAATCCAAGCACGTCACGGGCCGGGTGTTCGAGGCTTCAGGCGGCATCCTCGGAATCGCCGAAGGCTGGCGCCGCGGTCCGTACATCAAGCCGGAAGAACAGCACCTGAACCCGGCCAACCTTGGTGACGTGGTGAACGACCTGCTCTCGAAGGCGGCCGACCCCACGCCGATGCTGGGCAATCCGGCGTGACCGCGATCGGCGCTGCATTGAATGCTGCGCCGATACGAATTTGTTGTGTCGGGGCCGAATCAACGGGGAAGTCCACGTTGGTTCGGGCCCTGGCCGAACGTCATGGTGGTTCCTTCGTGCTCGAATACGGTCGCGACTACACGCTGCAGAAGAAGGCCGCCGGCACCAACGATCATTGGGACACCGCCGACTTCATCGCGATCGCGGTTGAGCAGCAGCGCCAGGAAGACGCCGCAGGCGCAGGTCACCTCCTGTTCTGCGATACCGACGCAATGTCGACCGATCTGTGGCACGAACGTTACCTGGGCTCCCGCAGCGCTGCAGTCGACGCCGTTGCTCGTATGCGTACATATGACTTGTTCGTGCTCTGCGACATCGATGTGCCGTGGGAGGCCGATGAGATCAGGCTCGGCGACGACACGCGTGCGGCCATGCACCAGCGCTTCCTCGAGGTGATCGCGGCCGAACGCCCGGAGCCGATGCTGCTGGTTACCGGTGATGTCGAGACGCGTCTGAAACTCGTTGATGCCGAGATCGACCGACTTGGTCTTCTTGCCGCCGACTACGAGCCAGCCCGCGTCCGCACCGCCGACGGGTTTCGCCTGTTGCACTGACCCCGACTTCGTCGGGTTGGTGCTCCCTGCGGTCGCGCTGTTTGGGGTTCCGTCGAAGCGAGGCGGCTCCGCTCGCCGCTTGGACGGCATCGTCTCGGCTGGCGCCTCTTCGATGGGACTTCGACCGCCGACTTCTTCCCCCGACTTCTTCCCCGACTTCGTCCCCCGACTTCGTCCCCCGACTTCGTCCCCGACTTCGTCCCCCGACTTCGTCGGGTCCCCCGACTTCGTCCCCCGACTTCGTCGGGTCCCCCGACTTCGTCCCCCGACTTCGTCGGGTCCCCCGACTTCGTCCCCCGACTTCGTCGGGTCCCCCGACTTCGTCGGGTCCCCCGACTTCGTCGGGTTGGTGCTCCCTGCGGTCGCGCTGTTTGGGGTTCCGTCGAAGCGAGGCGGCTTCGCTCGCCGCTTGGACGGCATCGTCTCGGCTGGCGCCTCTTCGATGGGGTTTCGTCCGCCGACTTCGTCGGGTTGGTGCTCCCTGGGGTCGCGCTGTTTGGGGTTCCGTCGAGGCGAGGCGGCTTCGCTCGCCGCTTGGCCGGGGGCTTCACCGACGGGCGGAAATGTGCGTCTCAGTCTGGTGCCAGGCGGGTAGTGTCCGCGGCCATGAAGATCTATCTTGCGGGTCCGTTGTTTACGCAGGCTGATCGCGACTTTCTCGAGTCGTGTGCTCAGTTGCTCGAATCTCATGGCATCGAATGCTTCGTGCCACACCGGATTCAGTTCGAGTCACTCGATCCTGACACGGTCTACGCAGAAGATGGGGCCGGAGTGCGGGGAGCAAACGCGGTGGTGGCATGGCTCGACGGGCCGGTGATCGACGACGGCACTGCCTGCGAGATCGGCATCTTCGCCGAACTCTGTCGTCGAGAACCAGAAAAGTATGTGGGCATAGTAGGTCTGGCCACTGATTGGCGGACGATGCGGAGGAAGGAAGCGGGAGCGATCGCCGACGGGCTCAACCTCTTTGTGACCGGAGCGATTCGAGCCCACGGGGAAGTGGCGTACAGCATCGATCGCGTGCTTGAAGTACTGCAGGGATGGGAGTCGAAGCTCGATGCCGACTCCACCGAAGAGAAGCGAGTCTGATCATGGTGGCCTCGATCAATCACATTACGTTCGACTGCCACGACCCCCAGTTGCTCGGCTTGTTCTGGTCCGAGGCGCTCGGCCTCACGAGCCACGTGGAGAACGAACCCGGCGATCCGGAATGGTTCGTGTACGACCCGTCGGGTCGCTTGCCGAGCATGCTCTTCATCAGGGTGCCTGATGCAAAGGCCGTGAAGAACCGGGTGCACCTCGACCTGCAGCCGATGCTGAACGGTCGTGACGTCGAAGTTGAAGCGTTGCTGGCCAAGGGGGCGACCATCTTCGAAGATCATCGTCGGCCCGACGGCACGGGATGGGTCACGCTGGCCGATCCCGAGGGGAACGAGTTCTGCGTTGAGCGCAGCGCATCGGAGCGCAAGTACGGCGAACACCGTCCGGTCGACGCGCCGGCAGAACGACCGTGGCCGCAGGTCCACCGGGCCGACGAGAAGACGATGCTGACCGGGCTGCTCGACTTCTACCGTGATGGCGTTGTCGCCAAGTTGCAGGGAATCGAAGACCCTACGCGGGCGCAGGTGTCGGCCGTGCGGTCCAACACCACGATGAACGGTCTGGTGAAACACCTCGCAGTGGTGGAAGACAGCTGGTTCTCGGATCGCATGACCGGCGTGTACCCCGAGCCCTGGGCGAGTGCTCCTTGGGACGAGGACCTCGACTGGGAATTCACTACTGCGAAATCCGAGTCGCCTGAGTCGGTTGTGGCCCTGTACGAAGCGGCGATCGCTCGGAGTCGGGCGATCACGGCCAGCCTTGACCTGGATACGCCTGCGGTGAAGGTGCCGGAAGGCCGTCCGCCGCACACACTTCGCTATGCACTCATGCACCTCCTCGAAGAGACGGCACGCCATCTTGGTCACCTCGACATCCTCCGGGAGTTGGCCGACGGCGCCACCGGCGAGTAGCGAATCGGTAGGATGCTCGGGTTTGTATACCCGTTCACCCTCAGTTACCTAGGACACCGTGGAACCAACAGCCTCCGGCATGAACACCAAGACCTACGACGAAGCGATCGCGGAAGTGACCGTCGCCGGCGGACCGTTCGAAATCGTCGAAACCAGCGTGCTCGGCGTCGATATGAAGGTCTTCAAGAACTGCCCACCGAGCCTTCGAGATCTGTTCGCCTCGATGAAGCTCCGGCCCGACCAGCCGTTCATCGTCTACGAAGACGAGACGTACACGTTCGGCCAGGTCGCTGAGTTGGCCGATGCGCTCGGCGCTCTTCTTGTGGAGCACTATGGCGTGGCCAAAGGCGATCGCGTTTCCATCGCGATGCGCAACTATCCCGAGTGGATCATTTCGTTCGCTGCGATCACGTCGATCGGCGCGATCTCGGTGTCGATCAATGCGCTCTGGACCGCCGACGAACTTGATTACGCGGTGGCCGACAGCGGCTCCAAGGTCGTTATTGCCGACGACGCGCGCATCGAGCGCATGTACGACTCGTGCGTGAGAAACGGGGCCCGGATCCTCGCTGTTCGGCCGGAAGGCCCGTTGCCGGCGGGCGTTGACCGCTGGTCGGATCTGGTGAAGCCGGGTGCGGCACTGCCGGTCGTCGAGATCGGCCCCGACGACGATGCCACGATCCTGTACACGTCGGGTACCACGGGTCGCCCGAAGGGTGCGGTGTCAACCCACCGTGCCGTGCTCCAGTCGTTGCTCGCGTTTGCCTGCCGGGGCGAGATCGACAAGGTCCGCAACATGGCGGCGTCGAACAACACTGACGACGTGCCGGCCTTCATCCTTATCGTTCCGCTGTTCCACGTCACCGGCGGCGTCGCCGTGATGCTCAGCTGTGTGGCCGGCGGAATCAAGCTTGTGATCATGTACAAGTGGGAGGTCGAGCGGGCCTTGCAGCTCATCGAACGGGAGCGGGTCACGAACTTCGTCGGCGTACCGACGCAGAGTTGGGATCTCGTGAACTCGCCGAACTTCACGAAGTACGACACGTCGTCTCTGCGTCGGATCGGCGGCGGTGGCGCGCCGGCGCCGGCCAAGCTCGTTGAGAAGGTCGCCCAGAGCTTTCCGAAGGGCGCACCTAATCTTGGCTACGGAATGACGGAGACGAACGCCTACGGCCCGCAAAACGCCGCTGAGGACTTCGTCTCGCATCCCACGTCGACCGGTCGAAGCGTCCCGACCATGGAACTCGAGATTCGAGACCCCGAGCACAACCCGCTTCCGCGTGGGCAACGCGGCGAAATCTGGTTCAAGGGCCCGATGCTGATCCGTGGGTACTGGGGTAAGCCGGAAGCTACGGCGGAGACCATTGTCAACGGATGGCTGTGCTCGGGCGACATCGGCCGCATCGACGCCGAGGGCTTCGTGTACGTCGAGGACCGGGCGAAGGACATGATTCTGCGGGGAGGCGAAAACGTCTACTGCGCGGAAGTGGAAGGTGCCATCTACGAACATCCCGCGGTTCACGAGGCCGCGGTATTCGGGGTCCCGCACGAGCGTTTGGGCGAAGAAGTCGGCGTGGCGGTCCATGTCAACGACGGGATGTCGATCACCGCCGACGAGTTGCGGGCGCACGTTGCTGCCCGGCTCGCCGCGTTCAAGGTGCCCAGCCACGTCTACATCCTGAACGACCCGTTGCCCCGAAACGCCGCCGGCAAGTTCCTGAAGCGGGAACTGCGCGACCAACTGTCGCCGAAGAGCTGAGGCGCTTCGGGACACTGGCGGAGGGCGCTGGCGCTCAGTGCCAGGTGACGGAGCGCTCGATGAGGGCGCCGAGTTGGAGGAGTCGGGCCTCGGCGTTGTAGTCACCGATCAGCTGAATGCTGCCCGGAAGGTTCTGGGTCTCGGGGCGTCGGAGCCGGTGGGGGATCGGGACCGGCATCGACAGCGCTGGGAGACCCGTCATGTTGGCGAAACGCGTGAACCCGGTGAGCGGGCTGGTCGCTGCTTCTTCCAGCAACGGCGGAAGCAGCGGCATGGTCGGGAGGGCAATCGCATCGAACTGTTGAAAGAACGATGCGAGGTCCGCCTTCATGGCTTCGCGGACCTGGCGGGCTCCGGCCAGTTGCTCGTCGGTGATGCTGTCACCGGAATGGAGCCGGGCGCGTCCGGCCTGCGACACCCCGTCGTTTTCGTCGCCGAGCAGCCACGCGTCGCTCCGCCAGGCCTCACCCAACAGCACCAGAAGCCCCGCTTCGTGCACGGCGTTCCATCCTCGAAGCACGACGTCGACGACCGTCATACCGGAATCGAGGAGAGCGGCGTCGACGGCGGCATCGACGTCGTGATCGGCCGGGATGTTCGTTGGCCGCACGCGGGCGATCTGGCGGGGAATGGAGCTTTCGCCGAGCGTTGCGGCAAAGCCGGGCTCGAGGAGATCCATGCCGCGGACCACGTCGGCCACGGTTCGACCCATCGGGCCAACGGTGTCGAGGAACGGGGCGAGGGGCCAGACGCCTTTGGTGGAAACTCGGCCCCACGTGGTCTTCAAGCCGACGATCCCACAGCAGGCGGCCGGAATGCGGATCGAGCCGCCGGTGTCGGAACCGAGAGCGACATCGGCCAGACCGAGTGCCAGCGCCACTGCCGAGCCACTCGATGACCCCCCGGGGATCCGGGAACTGTCGAGGGGATTGTTGGGCGTTCCGAAAACGCCGTTGACTCCTTCGGCCCCGAATGCGAGCTCGTGCAGGTTGGTCTTGCCGACGATCCAGGCTTCTCCGGCCGCCTCCGCCGCTCGGATGCCGGCCAGGCATTCCGCGTCGGTTTCCGCCACGACCCCCCGCCGCTGGACCCCGAGGCATCCCGCCGTGGTGACGGTTCCGCGGATGTCGACCAGGTCCTTGATGGCGACTGCGGTTCCCGGGCCGGTGTCGGCGAAGCGCTGGATGAAAATCGGGTCAATAGTCATTGGTCCGAAGTTACTGGCTGAGGGAATCCCTTTGGAACCGTGGGTGAATGTGGGAGGTCATTGGTCCGAAGTTACTGGCTGAGGGAATCCCTTTGGAACCGTGGGTGAATGTGGGCGGTCATGGGTCCATTCTCGCAAGGGTTCGTGGCTGGGCCAGACTCTTCGACATGTCGAGCAATGAATCGAATCCGTCCGCCGTCCGCCCGGTCATCGTGATCGGCGCTGGGTTGAGCGGGCTCATCGCCGCCACGGACTTGGGGCGTCGGGGAGTTCCGACGCTGGTCCTCGACAAGGGTCGCTCGGTCGGGGGGCGTCTGGCCACTCGCCGTGCGCCTGGCGTTGATGGTCGTGAAGCACGATTCGATCATGGGGCGCAGTTCTTCACCGTTCGCTCGCCGGAGTTTGCGAGCCTGGTCGACGAGTGGCTGGGCATCGGTCTGGTGCGGGAATGGTGTCGGGGCTTCCGACCGGGCGGTGACGGGTTCCCTCGTTATGTGGCCAACGGTGGGATGAACGCGATTGCGAAACATCTGGCTCAATCGGTCGACGTTCGGTGCGACACGAAGGTCCACGCAATCGCGGGTGACGCCGGAACGCTTTCGGTCTCGGCCGATGATGGTGAGCGATGGGAGAGCGATGTTGTCGTCGCGACTCCTCCGGTTCCGCAATCACTGGCGCTTTGCGAAAACGGTTGGCTGCCGATTCCCGAAGACGACGAGCATTCACTTCTGGCAATTTCGTACGCGCCGTGTCTGGCCCTGTTGGTGTCGCTGGATCGGCCTTCGTCTGTTCCGGCGCCCGGAGGGTTGCAGCTTGATCCAGCCGACGACGCCGTCTTCTCCTTTGTTGGCGACAACATGGCGAAGGGGATCAGTGATGTAAGTGCGCTTACGTTTCACGCGAACGATCGCGTGTCGATGGAGCGATACGACGAAGAAGATGATGATACGCGCGCGTATCTTCTGTCCGAGGCGAGTCGCTATTTTGATTCGGCTGGGATCGTGCATGTGGAATTGAAGAAGTGGAAATACGCTCGTCCGATAGTCGGTTACCATGCGCGCTTACTGAGTGTCGAGCCGATTCCGGGAACATCATTGGTCTTCGGCGGCGACGCGTTTGGCGATTCCAAAATCGAGGGATCGGCGCTGTCGGGTCTTGCTATTGCTGACTACGTAGCTGGTCGTAATCGCACATAGCTTTTGACGCGTCGGTGACGCTCGGCGGTCAGTCATTTGACTAATAGAATGTGCGCTTAGCTTCTCGAACTACATAGCTGAACGGCGCTACGGTAGTGGGCTCGAACTTTACGTGGCAGGTGTCACGCCGCATTTGTTGCAACCATGTTTCGAAGTTGCATAAGGTGTAACTCTCCTTACCAGCGCTCCCGACGTTTCGACGCGCTCGCTACGAACATCGATACCGATGTCCCCTGCGTGCTCAACCGGGTTCAACTTGGCGCCACGGTCCCCTCCTGCGTTGTGCGCTTTTCGCGTTCAATCACTGGCAGGGCCGTGGCATGTCGTCAGGTCGGTCGGCGCTGAGGCGTGGAAGTTCCGCGCCCGGCCCACGGCTTCCCCTCGTGGTCCGCTCCGTAGAGAGGTAGTGCTGATGTCTACTGTTGCCGTTTCGGTTCCGTCCGGAGTCTCCGGGTTCTCGTCACATCGCCCGCATAGCGTTCGATTTCTTTCCGCTGCCATCGCAGTACTCCTCGCTGGTGCAGCGGTAGTCGCAGGGAGTAATCCCGCAGAGGCGCGCACGTCGAAATGGCGGCGATCGCACCGGTCTTCGATGCGCTACGTGCGCTCACCGTATCCGGGTCTTGGAACTTCCCCGTCAATGGAAGCCGCAATAGTCGCTACGTTTCCCAGTTCGCTTCACAAGCAGGCGCTGAATGTGGCGTGGTGCGAGTCGCGGGGTCAAGCCAGCGCTCGCAACGGACAGTACCGTGGTCACTTTCAAATGGGCAGCAACGAATGGAAGCGCTTTGGATCGGGCAACCCCTACAACGCGTACGACAACTCGCGGGCTGCCTACCGTTACTACCTTGCTGCCGGCTCGTGGCGCCCGTGGCAGTGTCAGCCCTGACGATGTAGGTTAGCATCATGTGTGCACATATAATATGTGCACACATGATTTGCGTTTGGAATGCATTGATGCCGAAAACGATCCGCGTCGAACCATTCAGTTGAGACGTGCGGCGAGGCGAACTTCCTCCGCGTCGAGCGTGTCTTCGTGCATCGGAAAATGGAGTCGAAGCAGGCGAAGCGTCGCCATCGCCTCGTTCCAGCGGCCCGTGGCGTCGAGCAGTCGAAGCAATTCACGGGCCTCGTCGAATGCGAGGGATGGAAGCGCGCTTCGCAAGCGCATCACCGCTGTGAGGCCTTCGAGATCACCACTGCGCGCGTAGTTGCTCTTCAGATTTGAAAGCATCCGGATCAGAATCTGTTCCGACATCGCCGGCGTGAGGGAGTTGGGATCGATTATTCGGGTCCCAAACATTCGCTCGTGGAGGTCCGCGCAATCATTGAGCGTGAGCGTTGCCCCGCCGTTGAAGGGGTCGACGAACGGCCGGGAGGCGTCGACGGTGGCGAGCAGAAAATGCCCGGGGAAACTCACTCCCCACATGCGGAGACCGATTCGCTTGGCGAGATCGAGTCCGATCACTGCGAGCGAAATCGGAATGCCGACGCGGCGTTCGAGTACATCAGGAAGAAACGAGTTTCGGACATCGTGGTAGTCGATTCCGTTTCCCGTGAGGCCGTAGTCGACGAACAGTCGGCGCTGCCATCCGTCGAAGTTGGACGGGCACCCCTCAGCCAATTCTTGAAGGACGCTCTCGCGCTCCGTAAGTTCTTCCATGCTGGAGACGAGAACACTACGATGCGCGCTTAGTAAAAACGCAGCCCGAGTCAGGTCGATCGCGGAACCCGACGGGTTGACCGTGCTCGCAAACGATCGGTGCCACCATGGTGCGTCGGGTTGGGCGGGAAGCATGTCTCCATCTTGGCCGATTCCGATGATCTACGGATGTTGTCTTGGCCTCGGTGTGCGTCGAGGCTGATTGGAAGGCGATACTGCCATTCCGCGGTCTGTCATTGGCCCCGCTGCGCACCCTCGCAGAATGCGCCGAAGTCGCAGTGGTCGCACCATGGACCCGGCGCCGGATCGAATCGACGGTTGCCGATGGCCTCGATCGCGGCCGTGACCCGAGAGAGTGCCGACGCCGCTTCAGCGGCGCTCCAGCGCCGACTGCGGTACTGAGGTCCCTCGGAGCCGCCGAGATAACAGGCGGTCACGGTGATCTGCTCGGGTTTGAATCCGAGGACCTGCACTGCGACCAGCCCGTAGACGTCGAGTTGCATCGTCGTCGGATCGTCATTGGGGAGCATGAGGCGATCGGTATCGAGCACCGAGCCGTCGTCCAGTCCGTCGGTCGATTGGACCATCACCGCCGCCGGAGCCAGCCCGGTCTTGAAATCGACGATCTCGATGGTTGTCGTATCGGGGCCGGGCGACGAGGATTCCCGTTGGGCTGGCCGTTGGTCCGTGTAGATCGCGTCGATCCGGCCGCCGATGGTACGGCCCGCGAGTCCAAGCGTGAAGGGCAGCTCGACGTGGCGCGGCTGGCGGCCGGCGTATCGAGAAAGCGAGAACCCACGTTGAGCCTGGGGACCGCGGGGGAGTGGGCGGCGCGGCCCTCGGGGGTCTCCGGTGATGTCGACGAGCTGCACTTCGTTGTCATCGACCCCAGCCCATAGCGGCGCGTCAGCGGGCGATCGGACCGAAAACTCATCGCTGCCGGCCGTGTTGGGCTGACCGTCGAGATCCGTGAGCGTGAGTTGGCCGTTCGCCTGTCGCTCGATCCATCGGTGTACCTCGGACCCTATCCGCGCCGCATCCGATGAACGACGGGGAAGCGGCCGAATCGTCGTCCAGTAGAAACGCCTTGGGCAGCGGCGGTACGTGGCGAGCGAGGTCGTCGCAAACGAAACCGGCAGCGGTTCAGGTGAGGTCTTCGGCCGGACGCTTCCGACCTCGCTGAGGAACAGGGCTCCCTGATCGGCGACAGTCAGCTTCGACCCCTTCGAGTTCTTTGCGGATGAGCCGCGCTTGGTCCCGCTCGTGGGTGCGGCGACCCGGCGTTGAGAACTAGGCGACGGATCGCCGTTCGGACCTGAGGTTTTCGATGACTTCGTCGGGGTGGCCGGGTCGACAGTGTCGTCTGGGGTGGCGTGCTCCGAGCCAGGACCATGACTTCCCGACGCAGCAGTCTGGGCGAGATAGCGGGCGTGCCGTCGCTCCATCTCGGCAATCTGGGGGTCGGACGCTCCCGGGTCTGATCGATTCGATTCGGTCACGGGCGGATCCGCCTCTCCCAACATGTCGTAAAAGGGTCCGATGCCTTGAGGCTGCATAACGCCCGCGTACCAATGGGCGGCACTGAAGATGAGGCGGGTTTTTGCTCTGGTGGTGGCCACATAGAACAGACGTTTCTCTTCGCGGTCCCGTTCGAGGTCAGCTTCAGATTTCGGCTTGTCGAGCTCCGCCTTGCTGTGGAGCCGCGGAGGTTTCGGATCGGCGTCGCCCTTCAGCCACGGGGGAAGCGCCGAACCCTGCGTGACGCCGTTTTCCCCGGAGCGCCCATCGGGGAAGATCTTGCTGAGCGAACGCGCTCGGCCCGCAAGGCCCGGAACGAACACGGTTTCGAACTCGAGACCCTTCGCCTGATGGATCGTCATGATCTGCACCGCGTCGACCTGGGTTCCGACGGCTTCGGGCAGGTCATCTTCGGACTCCGCGATCAGCTGGAGGTACTCGAGGAACTCGAGTAGCGACCGTTGCCCGAAAGTCGCGCCCCGTTTACCGAGCGGAAGCGCGACAAACCGCTCCGCCAGGTCAAGAAAACGAACCAGGTTTTCCGCGCCCCGGGCGCTCACCCGTTGCCACGCTCCGGTGCGGTCGAGCACCCGCTCGATCAGGTCCGCGATCGGCAGGCGGGCTTTGGCGTCAGCCAGCTCGCGCCGGATCACATCGAAGGCGTGGAGCCGCGTCCACGCCTCGGTCGACAGATCGGGGACTTCGGCCAGCGCGTCGATGGCCAACTGCAGATCGAGCCGGTCGTGGACCTCCTCGCCTGTCAACGCTGCCCGTTCGCGGGCTCGGGCGGCGTTGACCCGGGCCTCGCGAGCCAGGGCGGCGATGTCACGCATCCCCAAGCGATAGGGCTCGCCCCGAAGTATGCGCAGCAGCGCGACGGAAGAATCGGGTGGCGTCAAGGCGTCGGTAGATGCTGATGGTTTCGGAATGTCGGGAACCACGTACGGCAGTGCGGGGACGTGGACGTCATCAACAGACGCCTCGGCGGTCGCCACGACTTCCAGCCAGGCAACCAGATCCACGATCTCGGGTCGGTTTAACAGGCCGCCGAGGCCGACCACTTCGACGGGAACGCCCGCAGAGATCAATGCTTCGGAGATGGTCGGGATCAGGCGTCGTTTGCGGCAGAGAATCGCCATGTCAGCCCAAGGCTGCCCCCGACGATTCATCTCCACGCATTTCTCCGCGATGCGTCGGGCTTCGTCGAAGTCATCGGTGGCCACGAATCGTTCAACTTTCGCGGCAGGTATCGCTCCACTGGCCTCGAGTTGCTTCGGTCTTGCGTTGTCGACCTGCGATTGAATGTGGCGAGCCAGACGGACGACTTCCGGACCGGACCTGTGGTTGGTCTCCAACCGCACCTCGGTTGCATCCGGGAAGTGCGCGTGGAACTCCAGGAGGTTGCGGATGTGCGCACCCCGGAAGGCGTAAATCGATTGCATGTCGTCGCCCACCGCTGTGAGCTCGCTGGACTCGCCGTAGAGAACCTGCATGAGGCGTCGTTGGGCGTAGTTCGTATCCTGGTATTCGTCGAGAAGCGCCACCGGACACGTGGACCTGAGCGATTCGGCGATGTCGGGTTGTTCTTCGACGAGTTGAAGTGCCAGACGAATCTGATCGCCGAAGTCAATACAACCGGCGTCGCGCTTGGCCCTTTCGTATGCAGTCACCATCGCACAAAGATCAGCGCGCTTAAGAGCTGCATTCTTGACCCACTGGTGCACGAAGGGATCTCGGATGAGCCGGTGACAATCGGCTAACAGGTCTTCTACCTCGACCACGTGATCGGCACATGACGAGGCCAGAGCGAGCGCGTCGTTGATCAACGCTGGGATGTTCCCGGTCTTGCGGTTATCAATTGTGACGTCGTCGAGGGACTCGCGAAGAAGCTGCCAAGCGCGGGCCCGGTCCAGGAGAACCGGCCTTCTCGGTAGTCCGATGCGCTCGCCGTACCGGTGAATTACCGAAGCACCGAACCCGTGGTACGTCATGATCGTGGCGTCGTTTCCGGTCCCGAGCTCGTGGGCAACGCGAGATCGAAGGTGACCGGCCGCCTTGTTGGAAAACGTCAATCCAAGGATCTGATCCGGCCGCCAGCCGCGTTCCCGCACCAGGTGAACGATTCGCTTGGCGATAACGGTCGTCTTTCCTGATCCCGCACCTGCGACTATGAGCAGCGGCGAGCCCTCGTGCACGATCGCCCGTTGCTGCTCGGGTAGCGGTTGAAAGAGTTCGGTACGTGGCTCGCCTGCTCGTGGATCGCTGGCTTTCGTCCCGGGATCGATCGCAACGTCGAGCGCATCGAACAGCGACGGCATCCGCTTCGGATCATCGCTTTCGCCACCCGAAAGGTCGGCGACGGTCGCGGTTCCCCTGGCCGGCAAGCGGCCATCGGGTCGAAGGCTCGCTTTCAACCGTGTTGGTCGTGGCTCGTGAAGCGACTCAATGGTGCGGCCCTCGGGTTGAAGGGGGCAGAGCCGTTTGAAATTGCAGTAGTCGCATGATGCTGCGACCGACGGTGCGAAGTTCTCCGTGAGGATCGCGTCAGCGGTGGAAAGTATGCGCGCCTTGGTATGTTCCTCGTGATCGTCGGTGACCGGTTGCTTCACGTCGGCATTCACCGGGAGGTAATGAAGGCGAAGGTTCTGCGGTGCACCAAACGGTTGCAGCGCGGGATCGGTGACGGCAGCGAGGTGATACGTGGCGAGTTGAAGGTTGTCGGAGTCGGTTCGGTTCTTGACCGCCGGAGCGGAGCCGGTCTTGTAGTCGACGATCTCGACCTGGCCGTCGGCATCTATAGACACGCGGTCGATCGAACCGGTCAGAGTGTGCGGACCGACCGGCACCCGAAATCGGTGCTCAACCGCAAGGACCTCCCGCAGTCGCGGAAGTTCGTTCTCGTGCCACGATTCGAGCCAGGATTCGGCCCGCTTGCGATAGTCGGCTTCCTGTGGACGGTAGGGAAACGCGGTGCGGTCCCAGTTGGCATCGAGGAGTTCGAACAATCGTCGGCGAGACTGTTCGGGCGGGACGGCCGCCGGGTTCGTGCCGACAAGGGCCAGTGTCTCCGGTGTATCGGCCGCTTCGTGTTGGAGGCGCGCAAAGGGAAGCAGAAACGCTTCAAGCGTTGCGTGCACCATGGTGCCCACGCTCGCTGGCACACCGCCCGGCCCTCGCACGCCGGCAACGTATTGATATGCGAAGTTAAGAGGGCAATTCTCGTAGGTATCAAGGCGCGTTGCCGACAGCATCAGCGACTGTTCCGGAAAACAGACGACGCGGTTCAGCGTCTCCGGCGTTCGCGGTTTGGCCACGGGTGCCGATGCGGCTCGAATGGCGTCGATCGGGTCCTCCCGCCACCCTTCCACGAAGCGGCTGACGAGGACCCCGGGGTCGGGCGCCGCGATTGCGACGACCGCACGGTCGGCCCGGCCGACGGTATCGTCGAAGCGTTCCCGCTGCGCCAGTATCGACTCCTGCTGTCTCAGATGCGCGGGCGGCGAGTCGGGCCGGAAGTCAAGCGGATCCCATCCGCCCTCGACGACGGGACGAACCCGCGGCCAGCTCCCCTCCACCATCCGGGGCAGAATCAGAACGTCAAACGATCGGCCCGAGAGATCTCGGTGCGTAAGAAGCGAGACCGCGTCGAACGTGGTCGAGTCGCTCTGCTCAACGATCTCGTTCGGGCCATCAGACGGGTCGTCGTCGTTGTCGTCGTTGTCGTCGAACGCGTCGGTGGCAACTCGATCCTCCCGGCTCTCGTCGGGACCGGCATCGTCGGCCGTCGGGGTTGTGCTGGTCGCCGGCGTGTGATGCAGCGCCGACGCCGATCGCGCCTCGTTCACGAGCTCCAAAAGCTCCACCTGCGGTGAGCGCTCAAGGCTGGTATCCGGATCGCGGTTGTTTGTTGCTGGTCGCGAACCACTTTGATCCTCGGTGGTTGTGGTGTTGCCGGTCATGGCGTCGCTGGTTCTGGCGAGGTCATGGAGGCGGTCGAGAAAAATTCGACAGCCCTCGGTGGAGTCGGTCGTGGACCGCAGAGCGTCGCGCGCTACGAACTGCTCCCAGATCGAAAAAGCCGTTTCGGCGAGCTGCCGAGCGGTAGTCGGGACAGCAATAGGTAAGCGTGCATAGTTATGTGGTCCAACTAGGTTGAGCGATCGGGCCTGCTCGAGAAACTGGTCGTCGCGAATGACACTCCAACGAACCAGATCCACAAAGCAACTCACGAGCGGATCACTCGTGATGCTTCGGCGGTTAAGGGCGAGCGGTACCGAGCGTCGCTCGGCGACCCGCCGAAGCGAATGCGTCAGTGGGTCGGTGGGCGACGGCACGACCACGGCGATATCTCGATACGCCACGCCGAGTTCGCGATAGTCGTCGATTACGGAGACGACCGCATCAGCCTCCATCGCCCTATGGCGAAGGCGGTGAAGGATCCGATCGCATTCGTATTCATCGGGCGAGTCGGGCCGGGTCAGGGCCAGCCATTCGGCCTTCGCAAACCCGCTTCCGACGCAAAACGGGGCAAGTCGGCTGTTGCCCGCCACCGTAAGGCTCTGAAACTCCGATGAAGCGGCCAACGATTCGACGACCGCGAGACAAACCGGGTCCATTCGATGTGCGTCGTCGACAAGCACGTGGCATCCGACCCATGGCCGCAAACCATCGACCTGCTCGTCGTCATTGGCCTGGATTCGGCCGAGCGCCACCTCGGCCAGCGCAGCAAGATCCGTGAGCCCGGCCGCTTCCAACGAACTGTCGACTCGACGGCCGAAGGCGATCAGCTCGGCCCAGCGCTCCTGACCCGGAGGCACCGCCGTCTGGGAGTCGAACGGCGATCCAAGAATGGTATGTGTGCCTAGTAATAGGCCCTGGCGCCGGAGGGTGTAGAGCGTCTGGACCGCGTTGTTCCGCACCGACAGCCGTTTGAGGGCGAGACGCGAGTTGGCCCAGTGTCTGCCCAGCTGGTTCGGATCGATGCATTCGGCTTCGAGAAGCCGCTGGGCGCTCAGCTTCCAGGCCGCCGACGTGATCGACACAGGAGCAACCTCCCCGGTCGCCACTATCGATGCGATGAGGCGGGCCACTGACGTTACGACCACCGATTGATTCGGCGCGTCGCGGGTCAGGACCTGGCCCAGCCACTCGGCATCGCCGGCGGTAGCGGCAACAACGACAACCGAGTGGCCGGCGCTGGCGAGCTCCGGAGCTGCGGTGTTTGCCGCGAGTGCGAGCGCCCGAGCAAGCAGGGCCGTGGTTCGCCCGGATCGGGTCGGACCGTCGAGCACCAACAGTGGACCCGTGTGCGCCACGGCCTGCTGCTGAGCGGGCCACAGCGGCGCCGACGGGTCAAAATCCATCCCCCGAACCTAACGGGTGCCACTGACAACTTTTTATTGTGGCGGGCCCCATCTGCGCAGGGCCCGCTTCGCGACCCTGCGAACCTCATGCTTCGCTTCGGGTCCCACCACGTGCGGCCTTCATCCGGTCTCGGTGGTTTCGCTCCTCATTCGCTGTATCTGCGCACGGCCCGCTTCGCGACCCTGCGGCGCTTCACTCGCACTCTCAACCCTCGCCGGGGCCGCGCTTTTGATTGTGGCGGGCCCCATCTGCGCAGGGCCCGCTTCGCGACCCTGCGAAACTCATGCTTCGCTTCGGGTCCCACCACGTCTGGCCTTCATCCGGTCTCGGTGGTTTCGCTCCTCATTCGCTAGCGCTCACTCGCACTCTCAACCCTCGCCGGGGCCGCGCTTTTGATTGTGGCGGGCCCCATCTGCGCAGGGCCCGCTTCGCGACCCTGCGAACCTCATGCTTCGTTGGAATGTGAGCGTTTGCTTAGTTGGGGGCTGAGGAATAGCACACAAACGCTTTGGGTTGCCGCTTCCGACCTGCGGTTTGGCGTGGTCGGTCGATTGCGGCCTACGGTACGTCCTGACAGTTCCTTGTGACTGTCGACACTCTGTTCGCTATCTGTACCGTCTGACTCCTCAGGAGATCCATGAAACTCAGCATCATGCTCAACTACGCCGGCGACGTGAAAACCACGGCCGACGAGCTTGGCGTCTTGGAAAAGGCCGGCCTTGACTGCGTGTGGGTCGCTGAGGCCTACAGCTTCGATGCCATCTCGATGATGGGCTATCTCGCCGCCAAGACCGAGCGGATCGAGATCGGCTCCGCCATCGTCAACGTCTACTCCCGCACCGCAACGCTGATGGCCATGACGTTCGCCGGTCTCGACTATGTGTCAGGCGGACGCATCATCTGCGGCCTTGGCGCATCGGGCCCGCAGGTCGTCGAAGGATTCCACGGCGTGCCGTACGAAAAGCCGATGCAGCGGATCAAGGAGTACATGGAGGTCTGCCGCAAGACCTGGAAGCGCGAAGTCATCGACTACCACGGGAAGACGGTCGACATCCCCCTCCCCGCTGGTCAGGGCACCGGTCTGGGCAAACCACTCAAGCTGATCAACCATCCGGTTCGCGACACGATCCCGCTCTGGTGGGCATCGCTCAAGGGGAAGAGTGTGGAGGCCACGGCCGAAGCCGCCGACGGATGGATCCCGGTGTTCTACATCCCCGAAAAGGCCGACCTGGTCTGGGGAGATGCCCTGGCTCTCGGCCGGGCCAAGCGCTCCGCCGATCTTGCGCCGTTGCAGACCCTTGCCGGCGGCAGCGTCATGATCACCGAAGACAACGACCTGATCACCAAGGTTCTCGACTCGGCGCGTCCCGGCGCGGCCCTCTACGTCGGTGGCATGGGTGCCCGCGGCAAGAACTTCTACAACGACATTATGTCCGCATACGGTTGGGAGGGCGAGGCGAAGACCATTCAAGACCTCTACCTCGACGGAAAGAAGGCGGAGGCGGCTGCCGCGATTCCGGCTGACTACCTCTCGGCGGCCGCACTGGTCGGCCCGCTGGGGTACGTGAAAGAGCGGCTCGCCGCCTACAAAGAGGCCGGGGTAACCCACCTGCAGATGGGCCTTTCCGGCTCGCTCGAACAGCGGATTGCCACTGTCGAAACAATGCGGAAACTCGCAGACGAGATCTAATTTTTCGGACTGATCAGTCGCTGACGTCTCGTACTGATCCTCGGCACTGGGAAAACTGTGAGACCTTGCAATCGCAAGTCGATCGGTTAGTGCAGTTCACTCCACGGAAGTTAACTTCCGTGATTGACGTCACATCAAAAGCCTGACTACTTTGTATCCAGGAGTGGTGACTACAGTCACAGTTCGTGCGCTGAGGCCACTCCGCTTGACCCAACTCTCCAGGGGGATTTGCATGAAAATTCGGAAAGGGCTCATTGCCCTTACAACTCTCGGTCTCGCCACTGTGCTGATCGCTCCGACCGGGGCGAATGCAGTTGCGAAGAAGACCACCAAGCCGAAGGCGACGACCAAGCCGACGACGAAACCAACCGCGGCTCCGACGACCAAGGCTCCCGCTGCGGCGGCGAAGACCGGCGGAAAGATCACGTGGGGCCTCGAGGCTGAGTCCTCGGAAGGCTTCCTTCCGTCGAGCTCCAACTGCGCCATCTCGTGCTACCAGGTGTTCACCTCTATGGCCGAGCGGCTGTTCGCGGTAAACGCTGACGGCAAGGTCACGCCGTGGCTCGCCGACTCCATCACGCCGTCGGCCGACTACAAGACCTGGACCATCAAGCTGAAGACCGGCATCAAGTTCCATAACGGCGAAGCGTTCAACGCTGAAGCCGCCAAGCTGAACATTGACGACTTCGCCTGTGGTTCGGTCACCCTTTCCGCCTGGTTCCCGCTCAACGGCTTCGGCGCACTCTGCAAGGCCGGCAAGCTGCAGAACGCCGTCACCGTCGTAAACGACACCACTCTCACCGTCGGCGTTCCGGCCCGTTGGGTTTCGCTGCCTTCGTACCTCGCCTCCGGCCAGACCTACATGATGGCTCCGGAGCAGATCAAGGCCGGCAACCGCAACAAGCCGATCGGCACCGGCCAGTACAAGTTCAAGGAATGGACCGTCGGTGACCACCTGACTGTCACCAAGAACGCCGACTACTGGGGCCCGAGCAAGCCGAAGTCCGACGAGATCGAGTTCCGCCCGATCCCCGACGAGAACGCCCGTCTCGCCCAGCTCCAGGCCGGTCAGATCGACTTCCTCCAGACCTCCAACACCTTGGCGCTCAAGGAAATGCAGGGTCTCGAGAAGGACGGCAAGCTCAAGGTTGACCTTGGCAGCCCGACCTTCGGCGAAGTCACCTACATCATGTTGAACAACGGCGTGGCCCCGTTCAACAACCGTGACTGCCGTCTCGCTGCAGCTGCTGCCATCGACGTGAACACCGTCATCAAGCTCCGTGCTCCGCTGAACACACCGGCTGACGGACCGTTCCCGAAGGGCTCGCTCGGCTACCTGCCGGCGTCGGGCTACCCGAAGTTCAACCTCGATGCCGCCAAGGCGTCGTTCGCCAAGTGCAAGGCTGCCCTCGGCGGCGGCGACGTGAAGTTCGTGCTCGGAACCACCACGGTTCCGGACAACATTCAGACCTTCAACGTCATCATCAAGCAGATGATCGAGCAGGCCGGCTTCAAGGTCGACACGATCAACGTTGAGCAGCAGAAGTACATCGGTGTCGCCCTCGTCGGCGCATACCAGGCCTTCTCATGGCGCAGCCACGGCGGTTTCGACCCCGATCAGCAGCGTGTTTGGTGGCACAACGAGATGAACCCACGTGATGCGAAGAAGGAACTCGTGTTCGACGGCAAGACCATCGACATCAACCTGGCCCGTATCAACGACCCGTCCGTCGACACCGCTTTCGACCAGATCCGTCAGAACTCCGACCCGGCCGTGCGCAAGAAGGCTGCTGAATCCATCAACCAGTCATTCGGCGAAAACGCCAACAACCTGTGGCTGTGGCGCACCGTGTGGGGCATCGCCTCGTGCTCGAAGTGCGGTGGCGCAACCGGCCAGAAGACCCCGACCGGCGACCCGGTTCAGGACTTCCCGACCGGCCTTGTGGCCGACATGGGCGCCCTCACCAAGGGCTGATCCACCTGATGTGACCTTACGAGTGTTGGGCTCTTCGGGGCCCAACACTCGTGTTTTTTCGACCTGCGTTCGGCTCGTGCCGGGCGGGGTGCCACAGATACAAAATCAAACTGCAAACTGGTTGGTGTAGGTAATGAAATACATCTGGAAACGTCTGGCGATGGCTCCGGTACTGATGTTGACCGTGAGTTTTGTGACCTTCTGGGGTCTGCGGCTCATCGGCACGAACACCGAGATCGTGCAGGGCATGCTCGGCACCAACTACACCGAGGACAACGCGGCAAGGCTCACCAGCGAACTGGGCCTCGACAAGCCGTTCTTTGTCCAATATTTCACGTGGCTCTTCAAGCAGCTCCGGGGTGATCTCGGAACCTCGTTCTATAGCCGCACTTCGGTTTGGGAATACCTGCAGAGCGGAATCCCAACCACCATTCAGCTGGTGCTGATGTCAATCTTCTTCGCTCTCCTTTTAGCCGTGCCGCTCGGAATCCTCGCGGCGTATCGCAATGGCACGAAGACCGACCGGGCTATCGGAACCTTCAGCTTCGGCCTGCTGTCGCTTCCCGGCTTCGTCGTCGGCATCCTGCTCATCTATCTCTTCGCCGTAAAGCTCCGCTGGCTGCCGGCGGGCCAGAGCGTGCCGTTGACCGAAAACGCATTTCTGTCGTTTAAACACCTCTTGCTGCCTTCCATTGCGTTGGCGCTGGGTCTCAACGCGACGTACCAACGGGCTTTGCGAACCGACATGGTCAACAACTTGCAGGAGGACTACGTGACCTTGGCGAAGTCCAAAGGTCTGTCCGACCGCTACATTCTCTTTCGTCACGTGCTGCGCCCGTCCAGCTTTACGCTGGTCACGCTCGCCGGTATCACCATCGGTGGCCTCGTCGGCGGCGCCTTCATCGTCGAGCAGTTGTTCACCCTGAACGGCGTGGGTCGAAAAGTGATCCAGGCGTTGTTCGCTCGCGATTTCCCCGTTGTACTCAGCGGGACCATGATGATCACATTCGTATTCGTACTGACCACGACAGCCGTCGACCTCCTGTACGGCGTCTTGGATCCTCGGGTTCGGCACGCTCGTGCGGCCGGCTGAAAGCTAAGGAATTCTCATGCAAACGACGACAACCGCCGTAGAGGTTCCCGCCGAGGCCCCAGCGAAACCTCAGGCTGCCGCCCAGGCTGTAACGAAGAAGATAAAGAAGGACCGAAAGGGTTTTGGTTTCGCGTTCTGGTTCTTCGTCGGCTGGCTCGGAATTGTGATCATCGCGGCGATCGGCGGGGAGCACCTGCCGTTCGCCAACAAGCAGCCCGACTATGCAGGCAGCGCCCTGATCAACGACGGAAAGTGGACGCAGACGTTCTCGTGGCATCACCCCCTCGGCTTGGATCCGAACGGCACCGACTGGTTGGCTGCCTCGGTCCAGGGTGCGCGCAATTCGATGATCATCGCGTTCGCGACGATCATTTTCGGATTCGTGGTGGGTGGAGGCCTCGGCATGATGGCCGGCTACCGCCGAGGCCGCTTCGATGCGATTCTCACGTTCCTCACGACCGTGCTGCTCAGCTTCCCGCCCTTGCTCTTCATCTTGATCTTCATGTCGATCTTCACCGCATCGGTCAAGGCCGGCGGTGTGGCGACAGGGCTGGCAACGTCGGTGTGGAAACTCTCGCTTACCTTGGGCATCCTCGCGATTCCGACGCTGTACCGTGTGGTGCGGGCCTCGACGATGCAGTTCGCCTCACGTGAGTTCGTGATGGCCGCCCGAGCCATGGGGGCCAAGCCCGGCCGAATCCTCATGCGGGAGATCCTTCCCAATGTGGTCAAGCCGATGGCCGCCTACGGTCTCGTGTCTGCGGGCTCGGTCATGGTGATCGAGGGTGGTCTCAGCTTCCTGGGTATCGGTATCGGAGACTCGTGGGCCTGGGGAAAGATGATCGCCCAGGGTCAGTCAGGCGTCACTTTGCAAGTGGCTCCGCACGTGGCGTTCGTCCCGATCATTATTTTGTTCCTCACCGTTCTTTCGTTCAATTTCATCGGTGACAAGCTTCGTGAGCGCCTCGAAGTAAAACAGGCTGGTATCTGACATGGTTCTGCTTGATGTTCGCGATCTGAAAACCCACTTCCGGACGGAGCGTGGGCTCGTTCAGGCGGTCGACGGCGTCTCCTTCAAACTCGAAGAGGGCAAGACCCTGGGCGTAGTTGGCGAATCGGGATCCGGCAAGTCCGTTCTCTCCCGTTCCATCATGAACCTGCTTCCCAAGCGCGGCGTGGAGCGTGCAGGTCAGGTGTTCTTCGACGGTGTCGAAACGACGTCCCTGTCGTTGAAGGAATCACGCAAGATGTACGGCACCGGCATGGCCATGATCTTCCAGGACCCCATGACGTCGCTGAACCCCGTGGTGAAGATCGGCCGGCAGATCACCGAGTCACTCAAGTTGCATTTCGAGATGAACTCTGACTTCGCGAACGAAACCGCGGAGGAACTGCTTCGCAGCGTTGGCATCCCGGAGCCGAGGCGCCGCCTCAGCGAGTATCCGCACCAGTTGTCGGGCGGTATGCGTCAGCGAGTGGTTATCGCTATCGCCTTGGCCTGCGGTCCGAAACTCCTGTTTGCCGACGAGCCGACGACAGCCCTCGACGTGACCGTGCAGAAGCAGATCCTCAACCTTCTCAAGCGGCAGCAGGCCGAGCGCCAGATGTCAGTGATCCTGGTTACCCACGACCTTGGCGTGGTGGCCGGCCGAACCGACGAGATCATGGTGATGTACGGAGGCCAGGCCGTAGAGCGGGCGACAACGGGGCAGCTGTTTTCCAACATGCGCCACCCCTACACCGAGGCTCTGCTTAACTCGATCCCGAAGTTGAAGGATCCCAGTCACACCCGTCTGATGTCGATCGAAGGCCGCCCGCCGCGCCTGATCGATCCGACCCCGGGATGCCGGTTCGCACCTCGTTGTACATACGCGACGGCGCAGTGCCACAACGAGATGCCGCCGCTGATCGAAGATCCCGCGGACCCCGGGCACGAGTATCGCTGTTGGCACCCTGTCGCGATTTCTGTTGGTAAGCCAGTTCTCGCTGGCGCAGTTGGAGGCAACTGAAATGGCTGGTACTGGTAAAGCGCACCTTCGTCCTGAAGGCACCGCGTTGTTGCGGGTCGACGATCTGGTCGTTGAGTTTCCTGTTGGCCGATCAGGCCTGAAAGTTCATGCGGTGTCGGGTGTCTCGCTCGACGTGATGGAAGGTGAGACCCTCGGGCTCGTCGGTGAATCCGGCTGCGGCAAGTCGACGACCGGCAAGGCGATCATGCAGTTGCCACCGCCGACGTCGGGCAAGATCGTGCTGGAGGGCAAGGAACTCACTGCGCTTCACGGTGAGAAGATCCGGGAGCTGCGTCCGCGTATGCAGATGATCTTCCAGGATCCGATCAGCTCGCTCAACCCACGGCGCAAGATCATCGACATCGTTTCCGAGCCGTTGAAGATCTGGAAGACCGGCACACCGGAGGAGCGCGACACCAAGGTGCGCGCCGTTCTGGACTCTGTTGGCATCAACGTCGACGAGTCGGGTACCCGCAAACCGCACGAGTTCTCCGGCGGTCAGTGCCAGCGCATCTGTATCGCCCGGTCGCTCGTCATGAGCCCGAAGGTCATCATCTGCGACGAGCCCGTGTCGGCCCTCGACGTGTCGGTTCAAGCTCAGGTACTCAACCTGCTTGAGGACATGAAGAAGGAATACGGCCTCACGCTGATCTTCATCGCACACGACCTCGCCGTCGTGAAGAACGTGAGCGATCGCGTGGTCGTCATGTACCTCGGCAAGATCTGCGAAGTAGCCAAGCCCGACGATCTCTACGCGAATCCGGCGCACCACTACACGAAGGCGCTCATCGATTCGATTCCCGAACCCGATCCGAGCATCGAAATCGATGAGGCGTCGGCTCTCGAAGGTGACCTCCCGTCGCCGGTTGCCCCTCCGTCGGGCTGTCGTTTCCGTACCCGATGCCCCGCCGCCACCGAGCGGTGCGCCGCCGAGGAGCCGATCCTGGTCGAGGTTGGCCCGGAACACTACGTTGCGTGCCACTATCCCCGTGAGCGCACTGCGGTGTCGATCGGCGCCACGGCCTAGTTTCTTCCGAGTTTCTTCGGGTTCTGTTCGCTCCGGAGTCGAAAACCTTCCCGCTGGGTACGTTTTCGGCTCCGGAGCGCTCGCGTCCGGCGCCACCTTGCGCACTGCGGCTAGGGAGAAAAGCGGGCAGAATCTCGGAATGACGTTTTCTGCGAGCGAGTGCACGAGCGGTATCTACATTGACGGCGAATGGCGGGACAGCTCCATCAAGCTCCGCGTCGATGATCCCGGTACAGGTCAGCTGATCGTTGAGCTGAGCGCTCCGTCTATCGAGGACTGCCTCGACGCCGTGTCGGCCGCCCAGCGGGCGTTCCCCTCATGGAGCGCCACCGCGCCCAGGGCACGCGCTGAGATTTTACGAAAAGCGTTTGAGATCATGACCACCGAGGCCGATGCGTTCGCGGAGTTGATAGTGCGCGAGAACGGCAAGGTGCTGGGCGACGCCAAGGGCGAGGCCACCTATGCGGCGGAATTCTTCCGTTGGTTTTCCGAAGAGGCAGTCCGCATCGACGGCGACTTCCGCAAGGCCCCGGGTGGGACCAACTGGATTGCCGTGGCCCGTCAACCCGTCGGTGTCGCACTGCTGCTGACCCCGTGGAACTTCCCGGCGGCGATGCTTACCCGTAAGGTCGGACCCGCGCTCGCGGCGGGCTGCACCGTTGTCATCAAGCCAGCCGGTGAGACGCCACTTACCGCCCTCAAGCTCATCGACGTGCTTGAGCGGGCCGGAGTCCCGAAGGGGGTCGTGAACCTCGTTACGGCCGATCCACCCGGAGACGCCGTTGCGGCCATGATCGGGCACCCGGCTCTGCGGAAGTTGTCGTTCACCGGATCTACCCGGGTCGGTACCACCCTGCTGCAGCAAGCGGCGACGCGCATCGTGAACTGCTCCATGGAGTTGGGTGGCAATGCGCCGTTCGTCGTGCTGGCTGATGCCGACATCGATGCTGCGATCGAAGGCGCGATGATCGCGAAGATGCGCAACGGGGGAGCGGCCTGCACCGCTGCCAACCGGTTCCTCGTCGCAAACGCCGTGGCCGATGAGTTCACTGACAGGCTCGCGGCACGCATGACGTCGCTCGTCGTCGGCTACGGCCTCGATGCGACCAGCCAGGTGGGTGCACTCGTCACGACCGCCCAACAGAAGCGTGTCCTGGATCTCGTCGAACAGGGCGTGGCGGCCGGCGCCACCGTCGTTGGTCGAGGCACGGCACCCGCTGGTGGTGCGTTCGTCGCCCCGGTCGTCTTACGCGGCGTTGGCGAATCGAACCCGCTGTTCACAAACGAGGTCTTCGGCCCAGTGGCGCCGATCGTCACCTTCGACGATGAAGGCGAAGCGCTTCGCCTGGCCAATGCCGTCGAACACGGCCTGGTCGGCTACGTGTACACGCGAGACGTCGGCAAGGGCATGCGGTTTGCGCAAGGGATCGAGGCCGGCATGGTCGGTCTCAACCGTGGACTCGTCTCGGATCCCGCAGCGCCATTCGGTGGATTCAAGGCCAGCGGTATCGGTCGCGAAGGTGCTCACGAAGGACTTCTGGCCTTTTGCGAGACCCAATACGTAGCGGTGTCATGGTGACCGAACCAACACCGCCGTCAAGCCCGACACCGCCGTCAAGCCCGATCGCGGTGTCGATCCGAGCGGTACGCAAAACGTTCGGATCCGGACCTTCTTCGGTTCACGCCGTCGATGGGGTTGACCTCGACATCGCCGAGGGCGAGTTCTTCTGTCTGCTCGGCCCGTCGGGTTCCGGAAAAACCACGCTGCTACGCATGATCGCCGGCTTCGAACTGCCGACCTCTGGCACGATCTCGCTCCAGGGAACCGACGTCACGAACCTGGCGCCGTTCGACCGCGACGTGAACACCGTGTTCCAGGATTACGCCCTGTTCCCGCACATGACCGTTGCGGCGAACATCGAGTACGGCCTGAAAGTGAAGAAGGTGCCCAAGCCCGAACGGCTGGAGCGCGTGACCGAGGCGCTGGCGACCGTTCGGCTGTCCGACTACGGAAAACGCAAGCCATCGGAGTTGTCTGGCGGTCAACGCCAACGTGTCGCTTTAGCACGCGCGCTTATTAACCGTCCGAAGGTGCTTCTGCTCGACGAACCGCTTGGTGCTCTCGACTTGAAGCTGCGTCAGGAAATGCAGATTGAACTGAAGACCATTCAGCACCGTGTGGGTATCACATTCATCTTCGTCACCCACGATCAAGATGAAGCGCTGACCATGAGCGATCGCATAGCGGTGTTCAACCACGGGCGGATTGAACAGGTCGGAACGCCGAAAGGACTCTACGAGCGTCCGCAAAGCGCGTTTGTCGCCGGCTTCGTCGGCACATCGAGTTCTGTGTCGGGTGCACTCGCGTCCGAGCTCTTCGGTGCGACGGGCCCGTTCAGTGTCCGACCCGAAAAGGTACGTATGCATATGTCGTCGCCTACCCTCGGCGCCGGAGAAGTGTCGATAGGCGCAACGGTCAAGCACGTTGAATACCTTGGGGCCGTGACCCGTTTTCAGGTCGAGACACCCGACGGTTCAATTCTCCACTCGATGCTCACCAACCACGACAGTGCAGCAGCCCCGAGTGTGGGCGACCGGGTTGTCTTGGTGATCGATCGATCACACGCGGTAGCGGTGTCCTGACCGATTCGGTCGCTTCACCCGCCGCAATCGGCGGCGTTTGACTAACCTTTCGGCAACTTGTCCAAACGAACCGCAACCACAAGGGATTCGATATCTATGCGTGCCTCAACCAAACGTGTCCGCCTTCTTGCCGGACTCGCCGCAGCGAGCCTGCTGTTCGCAGCGTGCAGCTCCGACTCCGGAGACACTACGGTCGCTGATACTGCCGCGACCACCGATTCCGTCGCCGACACGGCCGCGGCGGAGACCTCGGCGGCCGATACCGTCGCAGCGGAAACGAGCGCTGCCGATACGGCAGCCGCAACTGAAGCGGCGGCCGAAACCACAGCCGCCGGGAACGAAGCGGCCACGGGCATCAAGGCCCCTGACCTTCCGATGGCTACCGAAGTCGGAGCCGGTGAAGGCGAACTGAACCTCGTCGCGTGGGCTGGTTACACCGAGAAGGCCTGGGTCGATCCGTTTGTGACCGCGTCCGGCTGCAAGGTCAACGTCAAAGTGGGCAACACCTCCGACGAAATGGTCGCCCTCATGCAAACCGGTGATTACGACGGCGTCTCCGCTTCGGGCGATGCAACGCTTCGTCTGATCGCTGCCGGCGAAGTAGCTCCGGTCAACACCGATCTGATCCCGAACTACGCCGATGTGTACGAGGGCCTGAAGAACAAGCCGTGGAACTCTGTCGGCGGAAAGTCCTACGGCGTGCCCCACGGACGCGGCGCCAACCTGTTGGCCTACAACACTGACAAGATCACGCCTGCTCCGGATTCGTGGAGCATCGTGTGGGACGCGAACTCGCCGGCCAAGGGTTCGGTCACTGCCTACGACTCACCGATCTACATCGCCGACGCCGCCCTCTACCTGATGGCGACCCAGCCCGATCTGAAGATCACCAACCCGTATGCGCTCGACGAGACGCAGCTGGCGGCAGCCCTTGATCTGCTGAAGGTGCAGAAGGGCCTCATCGGGGAGTACTGGAGTGATTACACGAAGCAGATCGCGGCGTTCAAAGCCGGCTCGACAACAGTCGGCACCACCTGGCAGGTGATCGCCAACTCGCTGCTGGCTGAGAAGGCTCCCGTGGCCACCGTGCTGCCGAAGGAAGGTTCGACGGGATGGTCCGATACCTGGATGATCTCGGCCAAGGCCAAACACCCGAACTGCATGTACCTCTGGATGAACGAGATCATCAGCCCCAAGGCGAACGCTGCAGCAACCGAATACTTCGGAGAGGCCCCGTCGAACCCGAAGGCGTGCGAGTTCACAGCCGACAAGAACCATTGCGCCACGTTCCATGCCGGCGACGAGGAGTACTTCTCGCAGATCTACTACTGGACGACACCCGTGAAGGATTGCATTGACGGTCGGGGAGCGATCTGCACCGACTACGCGGCCTGGACGAAGGCCTGGACCGAACTGAAGGGCTAGCCATCGGCGGTGTCCGTCAGCGATGCTCACGGCCTCGCTGGCGGACACTCACGTCTCATCTCTGACTCTGCCGATTCGAAGGCGAAACTGTATGTTCACCTATAAAGCGTCATCTGCAGGATCGGAAACCGTTCCCGGGCGCAGCGCGTCGCGTTTTCTGCACCGGCACCGCAACGTCCGGTTGATCAGCCTGCTGTTTGCACCGATGACCTGGCTGGTCCTCGCCTACCTTGGCTCGTTGGCGGCTCTGCTCATCACAAGCTTCTACTCGGTCGATTCCTTCACGACGAAGATGGTGAAGGAGTTCGGCCTCGGAAACTATCGAGACCTTCTTTCCGAGTCGGTGTTTCGTCGGGTCACCGTGCGAACCGTAGGTGTTGCCGCCGCAGTCACCATTGTCGACCTGATGCTCGCCCTGCCCATAGCGTTCTATCTGGCCAAGGTGGCATCAGCCCGCGTGCGTCGGGCTCTTGTAGTGGCCACGACGATTCCGTTGTGGGCGAGTTACATCGTGAAAGCCTACGCCTGGCGTACGTTTCTCGACCCGGCGGGCGGTCTCATCAAGAAGCTGTTCGGTGGCTCACCGGGCTTCGGGCTCACGTCGATCGTGATCGTTCTTGCGTACCTATGGCTGCCGTTCGCCATACTCCCGATCTACGCCGGGCTGGAGCGCCTTCCTGATTCGCTGCTCGAAGCATCGGCGGATCTGGGTGGACGCGGTGGCGTCACGATCAGACGCGTGATCGTGCCGATCCTGACCCCGGCGCTCATCGCTGCAACGATCTTCACCTTCTCGCTGAGTCTCGGCGACTACATCACCGTCGACATCGTCGGGGGCAAGACCCAGATGATCGGCAGCGTCATCTACGACAACTTCGGTCCCAATCCTCCGCTCGCTGCAGCCTTTGCCGTGGTCCCGTTCGTGGCCATGGTCATCTACATCGGGCTTATCCGCCGCACCGGCGCTCTCGAAAATTTGTAGGCGCGCGTACATGTTTCTCTCCGCCTTATCCCGTCGGCTGCTTGGAGCGGCCACCGTGATCGTGCTGGTGTTCCTTTACGCCCCGATCCTCTACGTCGTGCTGCTTTCGTTCAACAAGTCGAAGTCGGTGATCTTCTCCGGGTTCACGCTGCGATGGTGGCCCGAGGCATTTGGCAACGGTGAAGTGCGAACCGCGCTCTGGGGCTCGATGAAGACTGCCACGATAGCGACGCTCCTGGCTCTTCTGCTCGGTACGCTTGCGTCGTTCGCGGTGCACCGCTTCCGGTTCTTCGGCCGCGAGGCCGTCAGCTTCGCGGTGATTCTGCCGATCGCCCTTCCCGGAATTGTCACCGGTATCGCCCTCAATTCGGCCTTTCGTCAGGTGCTCAATATTCGCCTGGGATTCAAGACATTGGTAATCGCGCATACGACCTTCTGTATCGTGGTGGTTTACAACAACGTGTTGGCCAGGCTCCGTCGGCTTCCGGGCAATCTGGAGGAGGCGTCGGCTGATCTTGGGGCAGGAACCGCTCAGACGTTCTGGTACGTGACCTTTCCGCTGCTGCGCTCGGCGCTTTTTGCCGGTGGGCTGCTTGCGTTCGCCCTGAGCTTCGACGAGATCGTGGTGACCACGTTTACGGCCGGGGCCGGGTTCACGACTCTCCCGCAGTTCATCCTGGGCAAGGTCACCCGACCCAACGAGTTGCCCGTCGTGAACGTCGTCGCTGTGACTGTCGTGCTGCTGTCGATCATTCCGGCCTATGTCGCCCAGAGGATCGCCGGCGAAGGCTCGATCCGCTCAACCACGTAGGCGTCCGGCCCAAAGCCCGTTCGCACCGCTGCCGTTCGGGCCCTACTTCTTGTATGCCTGTGCAGTGGGGGAGGTGTAGTCCCTCGACAGGACCTTGATGGCGTTCTGGTACGACCCGTCGACCGCGAAGATCGTGGTTCGGGCGTTTGCCAGCCTGAGTGCCTGCGAGTAGTCGATAGGTGAGGTAAGCCCCAGCGTGTCGACCGTTCCGAGCTGGCGGCTTGCCGTTAACAGTCCCGGGTGGCTCAGGTCTCCGAGGGAGACGGCCTTTTCGAGAACAGCCTCGATGACCCGACCCTGGACGTAGCCGTATGTCAGACCGACATCAGGGTTCTCGGTCCAGAACCGGTGATCGGCCGCGATGAGTTCGTTGCGGACCGCCGCCATGCCGTTCACGGTCGCATCGCCCCATTGGGTGCCGTCGCCCACTACCCAGGCCCCCTGCTCGAACAACGGGCCGGTGACAGGCACGATGATCTTTTCGCTGAAGCTGGCGCCCATGATGATCCACCGGGGTGAGAAACCCTGCTGGCGGCCGCTCACGACGAGCCCGAGGGTTTGGGCCGGTCCTACGGTAACCATTACCGCGGCACATCCGGCGTTGCGAAGTTGAGCGGAAAACGGGGCCATGTTCGCGTCGGCCGGTCCGACACTCACGACGGGTCCGGCTTCGAATCCGAGCTTCTCCTGAGCGAAACGAAATCCCTCGTTTCCAGCTTCCCCGTAACTGGTGGCCACCGACGCCGCGCACACCTTTGGACGGACGCCCGGAGCGTTGGCGGCCGACTGCTCCAGGAAATAGGAGATGCCGTTGATGGCCTGGACCTGATAGTTGTTGCCGATGGGCAGGAGGTTCGCCGATGTCGCCCACCTGGCCTCCTGCGACGCAGGGCTCGCGACCATCTGGTTCTGTTTCAGCAGGGGTTCGATAGCTTCGACGTTCGGCGTTCCGAGAATCTGGGCATACCCGACGACGTTGTCCTTCGTGGCGTTGAGCAACGATGCCGTTTGGCTCGGGTCGTAGTTCGTGTCGGAGAACACCAGCTCGATCCGGTACTTCCCGGCGATGCCACCGCGCCTATTGATGGTCGCCACGCGGGCCTCGAGCCCGGCCCTCAACGCCTTGCCGATGGTTCCCCAGATTGGGTGGGTGGTCGTGGAGAGAATTCCTACCCTGATGATCTTTCCGTCAAAGCCCGCGGCCTTCGGGGGGACGACCGGACGCGTGACCGGTACGGTGGCTCCAGTTGTGGAGTTGGAGGTGGACGCCGGGGCGTTCGATGGCGCAATTGCCGGCGCATTCGTTGAGGGCACCGTCGGTTTCACAACTGGCCGGTTTGCGGTTTTGGGTTTTGGCTGGGTGGCGACCCGTGCCGTCGGAGGTGGCAGCGCCGAACTCGGAGCCGCCGTAGCAGTCGGAGCCGCGACCGGCTCGGCGGTGGGCGCAAGTGCCGTCGGCGTCACCGGCACCGGCTCACCCGTCGGTGCTGAAGCTGGCGTTGGAAGCGTCGTAGGGATGGTGGCGTCGGACAGTGGGGAGGTGTCGGACGGTGGCGTGGTGGTTGCCGGCGTGGTCGTTGGTGTAGTGGTGGTCGGGGCTTGCGTTGCGATCGCGGCCTCACCGATGGCCGAGGCGATTTCGTAGCGATCGAAGCCGACGGGCTCGACGCGTTCGTTACTGCCGGTCGCCGGGGCCACGCTCACCGTCGAGTTGCTCGACGATGAACAACTCGAAGCGACGATCGAGATCACGCAGGCTGTGCCGATCAGCAACACCATCTTCCGAACGATTCCGCCGTGGCGGCACGTTCGGTTCGCGACGATCACCGGGGTGCGGGCTCCGGACCGTTCGGGTGTCATGACGTCGCCTCGGCCACGTGGGCTGCCTCAGGGCCCAGTGACGGCTGAGCAATCTCAGGGCCTTTGCGGAGGCGTGTGGGTTGGGTGTGCGGGAGAAACCACGTCCGGGCACCGTCGACCTCCAAGGCGATGTCGGCACAGTCATCGTGGTTGTAGTCGCCTGCTCCGATTTGGGCACCGGTGATTTGGGTTGCGTCCACGAGGGCCGAGGTGGGATCACCGTCGGGATCGGGCCAGTTGTTGAAGTAGTACAGCACTCCGGTCCGTGGACGGTAGAGAGCGAGTGTCGCTCGCGTCCCACAGAACCAGTTGCCCACGAGCAACGCGTCGCCGGTTTCACCGATTGTGTAGATGCCACGCGCGTCGTTCTCAAACGTCACCTGCATACCCTTGGCCGTACGTACCGCGGACTTCACACACTGGGCCGTCGTCTGCACGTTGCATTTCGGAAACGGATACGGACCGAGGGTTTTGAGTCCACTCGACCGTTGACTGTTGAGAATGAATCCGCCGACGCCAACAATAAGTGCACTTATGACAGTGGCCATGATTGCGTACCGTCGTCGGGTGTTCTTGGGCATCACCGGCGTCGCCTCAGCGAGGGAACTTGGTGTGACGCGTCGCTTGAAGGCGCGCGTGGCGTCGATGGGGTCGATTCCGTCCTCGCCGCCGGCCTTTGACGTATCGCTCGAAACGGTTGGTGGCAGGTACCGCTCCGGAGTGTGAAGCGCTTCGGCGAGTTCCTCGGTGGTCGAAAACCGGTCGTGCCGGTCTCGAGCAAAGGCCCGCTCGATGACTCGCGCCAACGGCCCGAACGTTTCGACGTCCAGTACCTCGTGGGTCCCCCGGTCAGCTGCCTTCAGGACCGCCAGGGGAGAGGTTGTTGCGTCGAAGGGCGGC
Organism: uncultured Acidimicrobiales bacterium; assembly: GCA_963763135.1. Classification (GTDB taxonomy): domain Bacteria; phylum Actinomycetota; class Acidimicrobiia; order Acidimicrobiales; family JANYDT01; genus JANMZO01. The sequence continues at coordinate 534,731 of CAVXNJ010000002.1, forward strand.
GAGCCGGTCAGTGCTTCGTAGGCGACGACTCCCAGGGCGTACTGATCGCTGGCCGGGCTGGGGTCGAATCCGTCGGCCAGGTCGGGATCCAGGTACCCCGCGGTTCCCATCGCCATGTTGGTGTTGGTGAGGTTCGTATGGGCCACGTTTCGCGCAATCCCGAAATCGGCGAGAAGTGGCTCGCCGTTTGCGTTGAACAAGATGTTCGACGGTTTCACATCACGGTGCAGGACCCCTTGCCGGTGCGCAGCGGCCAGGGCGTCGGCGATCGGGGCCACGATTGAACGGACGTCATCGGCGGTCATGCCCTTCTGAGCTTTGATGCGATCGGCGAGAGTGCCGCCCTCGGCAAAGGGCATCACCAAGGCAATGCTGTCACCATCGTCGACAACGTCAAGGACCCTGATGATGTTCGGGTGGCTGAGCGACGCCATGGTCTCGGCCTCGCGGCGAAGTCTGGCCCGGTCCTCCTCGGTGCCGAGGGATGGGACACGCTTTATGGCAACCTGCGTTGCGTCGGATAGCCGACGCGCCAGATAGACGCTGCCCATCGTTCCCCGACCAAGAAGACGTTCCAGCCGGTACCCGCCAAGTTCCTCAGGCTCACTCATGTGAGCACTACTTCTAGTTCGAACGTCGCCCGGGGTTCAAGGGCTCTGCGAACTATTGCGGTCGAACCCGACCCGTAGGACCGACAAGCGCGCACGTTCCTACCGCGAGCCCGCGCCCGGTTTGGGGTGTAAGCCCAGAGCGACGCTAGCGGCGGGTGAGTTGCTTCAGCCAGGCTTCGGCGGCGCGAATGCGGGCCTGGAGTTGCGGAAGGGTCGCCTCGTTGATTTTTGGAATCGACGTCGTCCGGTTGAGCTTCGCGTTCACCTCGCGGTGCGTTAGCCCGGTCAGTTGTACGAGCTCACGGGCCAGGTCGGCGTTGCGCAGGCGCAGCGCTTCTTTTTGCTGGTACGTCGCCATACCCCCGCTGCCCGCTGCGCTGCCAGGTCCCGCTCCGGAGAGCGGAATGACCAGGGCGTCGAGATTGATCGTGAGGTCGTCGGCGAGGCTGGGGTCGAGATCCGGAGCGTAAACCGGGTCGCCGTTCTCGTCGAGCCCGGCGTCGACATCGTCTTCGTAGGAGCTGTCGAAGACGTCGTGGATGCGGGAAACGTCGGTGACCACCGATGAGAGCGCTGCGAACAGCGACAGCTGCTCTTCGGCCGCTTCGGCCGGAAGTGGATCTTTGAGCGGATCGTCTTCCCGGGCAAATTGCGTTTCGGCATCCTCAGCGCGCTTACGAAGTGAGTGTCTGCGACTATCAGCGATTTGATAGGCGTACGTACGAAGACGAATATCGTCGGGGACGAACAGATACGCCTTCTGGCCGCGCTGCCCGCGGGTCCAGCGGACGAGGCGACCAACAGCCTGTCGGAAGAACAATTCGGTCGTAGTCGTGGTGGCGAACACGCCAATGGTGAGCCGCGGAATGTCGACACCTTCCGAGACCATGCGAACGGCGACGATCCAAGGTTGGGTGCCGGCGGCGAAATGGGCGATGCGGTCACTCGCGTTGGGATCATCCGACAACGCCAGCGTGGGGGTGACGCGCAAGCGCGTGCGCATGACCTCGGCGATCGCCCTGGCGTGGTCCTGGTCGGTGGCGATCACGAGTCCGCCGGCGTTGGGTACTTTCTCTCGAAGCAGCAGAAGTCGTTGGTGCGCTTGGCTCAGCACCGTTGGAAGCCATTCGCCTTCGGCCGAGAGTGCGGTTCGAAGACGCTGCGAGGCGCCCGTGCGGTCGAGGGCGTCGTCGAACGACGCGGCGTTGAACGTGCCGTCGGGGGCCGTCCACTCCATGAAACCGTTGATGCGGGGGAAGTACGCGGGCCGAACGACACCGCCGTCGCGCAGGGCATCGCCGTAGCCGTACTCGAAGTCGGCGACGGCCTCTTCGATCGTGTAGCGAACGAACGGAATGGCCCGGGTATCGGATCGGAACGGGGTGCCGGAGAGCGCGAGCCGACGTTTGGCCGGGGTGAAGGCCGTTCGCACGGAGTCTCCCCACGCCCGGTCGTCGCCGGCATGGTGGATCTCGTCGAGAATCACGAACGCCCCGGGGCACAGCTTCGACAATGCCGCAGCGCTCGTCGCGACCTGTTGGTACGTGGTGACGATGCCGTGCATGTCACCGGGAAGCGCCCCGTTGCTGGCTGCCCAGAACGGGTCGAGCTGCAGACCGAACCGGGCGGCGGCATCGGCCCACTGGGTCTTCAGATGGGCCGTGGGGGCCACGACGATGAGTCGCTGGCCCCGTTCGGCCCGCAGCGACCGCAGGGCGGCCATGAGCGCAAACGTGGTCTTTCCGGCCCCCGGGGTAGCCACGGCCAGAAAGTCGGGGTACTCGTGCGCGTCGAGTTTGTCGATTGCCGCCTTTTGCCAGGCACGGAGGCGAACGGTGCGGGTCATGGGGACTGTAGATACTGCCACCGCCCCGCCGCTTTTGTGGTTGTGGTATTGACGCCTAGCGGGGTGGTGGGCCTTGGATACTGCCACCGCCCCGCCGCTTTTGTGGTTGTGGTATCGACGCCGGGCCGGGTCGCTCCGGAGTCGAAAAGGTGACCGGGGAGCGAGTTTTTGGCTCCGGAGTGTCGACTTTTGCGTCGCACTCCTGCCAACTCGCACGGACAGTGGTGAGCTGGCCGGGGTTGCTCCGGAGTCGAAAAGGTGACTGGGGAGCGAGTTTTTGGCTCCGGAGTGTCGATTTTTGCGTCGCACTCCTGCCAACTGGCACGGACAGTGGTGAGCTGGCCGGGGTTGCTGTCCTCCGGAGTCGAAAAGGTGACTGGGGAGCGAGTTTTTGGCTCCGGAGTGTCGATTTTTGCGTCGCACTTCTGCCAACTGGCACGGACAGTGGTGAGCTGACTGGGGTTGCTGTCCTCCGGAGTCGAAAAGGTGACTGGGGAGCGAGTTTTTGGCTCCGGAGTGTCGATTTTGCGTCGCACTCCCGCAACCGGCACGGACAGTGGTGGCCGGGACAAAGTCTTGCGGCGCTGGGACCCGTTCCGCTCAGGAAATGCATTCCGGAGACGATTGGAGAATACGAAACGACCGATCGTCGGGGTGCCGACCCACGTGTCATGACTAGGAGAGACAATGTCACTTGCCACATTGGCGGACCAGAAGCGCTCGGTCACCGCGTCGAATGGTGGATCAACGGGCATCGCTTCATCGTCGCGTTCGTCGGAGTCGATCAAACCAACTGCAGCCATCCGCACGTTCGGTGTCGACGAGATCATCGTGAGCAAGACGGACCTTCAGGGTCGCATGACCTACGTCAATGACGTGTTCCTGCGCGTCGCCGCCTACCGCGAGGCCGACGTCATCGGCAAGCCCCACAATCTCATCCGTCACCCTGACATGCCCCGGGTCGTTTTCAGCCTGCTGTGGTCCGAGATCCAAGCCGGTCGGGAGATCTTCGCCTACGTCAAGAACATGGCGAGTGACGGTGCGGCCTACTGGGTGTTCGCACACGTCACGCCGACGTATGTCGGGGGTTCCATTGTCGGATATCACTCCAATCGGCGTAGCCCCGAGGCGCGGGCCGTGCACGCGATCGAACCGCTGTACCGGTTGCTGCTGGCCGAAGAATCGCACCACTCGCGGCCGTCGGAAGCGATGGCGGCCTCGGGAGCGTTGATGACGGAGAAGCTGTCCCAACTGGAGATGACCTACGACGAGTTCGTCTGGTCGTTGGCCGATGCTCAAGGCGGTGCGGGTCGAGGCGGTGCGGGCCGAAGCGGTCAGGGTCGAAACGGCGCTGCTCGAAACGGAGTCGGCCGATGAGGTCAGTTCTCGAACGATCGTCACGAGGATTGAGCGCCGACGAACGGGCCGAGCTCGAAGCGTACCGGGCGGCCTTTGCGACCTTGGCCGAGGTCTGCACCAAAGCCTCGAACGGGGATCTGGAAGCGCGGGTCCCGGAACTTGAGGGCGATGTGCGTCTGGCCAATGTGCGCAACTCGATCAATCGACTTCTCGACCTCACGGATGCCTTTGTCCGCGAGGCGGGTGCGTCGTTGCAGGCGGCCAGCGAAGGACGCTTTCATCGCGCATTTCTGCCGCAGGGCATGCTTGGGTCGTTCCGGTCCGCGGCGCAGATGGTCAACGACGCCCGCGTCGCGATGCACGAGACCGCAGTGCAACTGACGGATGCTGAACGCTCCCGCCTCGCCATGGCTGATGATTTCGAGATGGCGGTGCTCGGGGCCAGCGAGCAGGTGGCTGCGGCCAGCACGGAACTCGGGGCAACTGCTGACGTTCTGACGGCATCAGCTCGCGCTGCGGTCGACGAAGCCGAACGGGCCGGATCCACGATTGCGTCGCTCGGGTCGACGTCGACGAACATCCAACGCGTAGTCACAATGATCTCCGACATCGCCTCCCAAACCCGTCTCCTGGGGCTCAACGCCAGCATCGAGGCGGCGCATGCCGGAACCGCGGGAGACGGCTTTTTGGTCGTCGCCCGAGAGGTGAAGAACCTGGCCAACCAGGCTGCATCTGCCGCCGCGCAGATCGCCAATGAAGTCGCCGGGGTTCAGGCCGCGGCAGCGGAGTCGGGAGAAGTGCTCGCCCGAATATCGATGACCGTACGAGACATGCACAACCATGTCGTGGCCATCGCCACGGCGGTGTCCGGAACCGGTGAAGTCCAGTCTGGATTTGACGGTCTGGCCCAGTTGGCCGAGGTGCTGCGCCGTGAGGTCACGGGCTTCCTCGAAGCTTTACGTACCTGAGGACGCGAAGGTCTCGACACTGTTGCGACCTCGGTCGTGAGGTCAGGTTGGGTGTCGCCCAATCTTTCGGTCATGGGAACCCAAGCCGGCGATCTGAGGCTGTGGGTCGACTCGGATCGGTGAGTTGGGTACCGGTTTGCCCCGATATGGAGGTCAACCAGGCAACGTCGGGGTCAGGCCAGTTCGTTTTCGGCCGAGCGTTGGGCCAACGGCAAAAACACGGCCGAGCGGTAATACGCCAACTCGGTAATGCTCTCCCGGATGTCATCGAGGGCCCGGTGGCCACCGGATTTCCGCGGTGCCTTCTTCGCGATTTCGGGATACCAGCGACGGGCCAGCTCTTTGATTGTCGACACATCGACACTTCGGTAACTCAGGTAGTCGTCGATCTCCCGCATAGCCGCAGCCAGGAAGCGCCGATCTGTTCCGATCGAATTGCCGCACAGAGGAACGCTGTTGGATTCCGGGATGTGCAGTTTCAAAAACTCCAGGGTCTGTACCTTCGCCTGATCCAGCGTGATCTCAGACGATTTGATCTCTTTCAGCAGCCCGCTGCGCCCGTGCATTGCGACCACGACTTCGTCCATATGGGCGAGTTCGTCGTCGGTCGCCTGAATCACGAGATCGGGCCCCTCCGCCACGATATTCAGCTCGTCATCGGTGATGATCGTTGCGATTTCGACGATCACATGTCGTGACGGGTCGAGGCCGGTCATTTCCAAATCCATCCAGGCGAGCACCATACGACACTACCGCCCCGCGCAATAGGTGAGCGTGAGGGTTGGTCTGTTTCGGTCAATTGGGACGAGTTTCGGGCTCAGGATTCCCTCACGGCGGTCGACGGCCTTTGCATTCGCAGTCGTGGAGGGCGTTGAGCGAATCGCTAAATCGGTCAACGAGGGTGAGAGACTGGGCCGATGGCCAGTGACTTCGACCGTAACGCCCTCGACCCCGCGGTGCTGCGGGCGTCGGTTTCAAACAAATGGAACAAGAATGCCGCCGAAATCCTGCCGGCGTGGGTCGCCGATATGGACTTCGCGGTCGCCGGCCCGATCGCCGATCATCTCCAGCGTTATCACGACGAGCGGTTCTTCGGCTACGCGATTCCAGCTCTCTCCGACACGCTGAAGCTCGCGTATGTGAACTGGTGGGGAAAGCGGTTCGGACTGACCATTGATACCAACCTGACCATGGTGCTTACTGAAGTGGTCCAGGCGATTCATGCCGTCACGCATACCTTTTCTGCCCCCGGCGATGGGCTTTTGATACTGACGCCGATCTACCCGCCGTTCCTTGGTGTCGTCGAGCAGCAGCAGCGTCGACTGGTGGAATACCGGATGCGGATAGTGGACGGCCAGTACCGCTTCGATGCCGAAGAGTTACGCGCGCTTATCAGTGTCGAGCGTCCGAAGATCCTGCTGTTGTGCAATCCCCACAATCCGCTCGGGCGAGTGTTCACCGAGGTCGAACTGCGCCAACTCGGAGAGCTGGCGGTGGAATTCGACATGGTGATCCTCTCCGACGAGATCCACGCAGATCTCGTCTACGCACCGAATCGACATGTACCGATCGGTACATTGAGCTCCGAGATCGCCGAACGCACGATCACGACGTCGTCGGTCAGCAAGTCCTTCAACCTGGCTGGTCTGCGATGTGCGGTGATGTCGTTCGGATCGGCCGAGTTGAAGCAACGTTTCGATGCGCAGATCCCCGGCCACCTCCTGGGTATGGCATCGGTGCCTGGTCAACTGGCTGCTGTTGCGGCCTGGACTCACTGCTCCGATTGGTTGGAAGATTGCCTGACCCAGTTGACCGTTAACCGTGCGCTGGTGATGGAAACGTTCGCCCGCGACCTTCCGTCGGTCGGATTGGTTGCCAACGAGGCGACGTACCTTCAGTTCCTCGACTTCACCGGCTTCCCCGTGGCGCCCGACGGGCTGGTTTCAACGCGGATTCGCGAGGAGGCGTTCGTGGCAATGAACGATGGCCCGACGTTCGGAGCGGGATTGGAGTCGTTCGTCCGGCTCAACTTCGCCACCTCGACCGCCTGTTTGACCGAGATCCTCGATCGCATCGTGACCTGGGGTCACAAGTACGCGCCCTGAAGGGTGCATGTGATGTGTGGCTTTCTTGCTCCGGAGTCGAATAGTCGTTTTGGGACGTTCGAAGTGACTCCGGAGCAGCTATAGCCAGCGCTGGGTTAGCGCCCGACGACGGCGTGTCCGTAGACTCCCCGGCATGACGAACCCTCGACTCACTCGCTTAAGCCGATCCATCGCCGGACGCGTGGCGGTGGTGACCGGTGCCGCCAGCGGCATGGGTCGGGCCACGGCGTTTCTCTTCGCCGATGAAGGCGCCAAGGTGGCGGTGGTAGACCGCAACGCCGAAGGGGTGCTCGCCGTCGTTGATGCCATCAAACAGGCCGGCGGGACGGCGGAAGGGTTCACGCTCGATGTGTCAGACGAAGCCGCCATCAACTCGACCGTCGCCAAGATCCGTGAGGCGCTCGGCCCGATCGATATCCTGGTCAACAACGCCGGCATCTCGATGGGCGCGCCGATCGCCAGCGACGACTGGGGCGCCGTCTGGGACATCACGATGTCGGTCAACCTCACCGCCCATGGCCGCTTGATCCGGGCCTGCCTGGCCGACCTTCAGCGCAACGCCGATGGTCGCGTGGTCAACATCGCATCGACCGAGGGTCTCGGTGCGACGCCGATGATCAGCGCCTATACCGCAGCGAAGCACGGCGTGATCGGCTTCACCCGGTCGCTCGCGGTTGAGTTGGGGGCCACCGGCGTGACCGTCAACTGCATCTGCCCCGGACCGATCAATACCGGTATGACGTCGTCCATCGTCGACGAGCACAAGACGATCTTCGCCAAACGCCGCGTTCCACTTCGCCGGTACGGGGATCCCGAGGAGGTCGCTCACGGCACGTTGAGCCTCGTACTCCCGGCTGCCAGCTACATCAACGGAGCCACGTTGGTGGTTGACGGTGGAATGACGATCAAGAACGCGTAAAGTTCGGTGCTATGCCCGAGATGCCGGAAGTCGAATCGCTTGCCCGTTGGTTGTCTGAGCGGACAAGCGGGCTGACCATCACCCGGGCCGACATCCTCGCCATAAGCGCACTTAAGACCTTCGATCCACCCCTTGACGCGTTGAAGGGGCGAACGGTGACCGGCTGGTCCCGGAGGGGAAAGTTTCTCATCGCCTCCACGGTCGACGACGGCGGCGAGGTCATCTATCTCTGCATCCACCTGGCCCGCGCCGGGTGGATCCGGTGGTCCGACGAACTCAATGCGAAAGCGGCCAAGCTCACCAAAGGACCGCAAGCCCTGCGGATCGGGTTCTCCGACGGCAGCGGTTTCAACGCCACCGAAGCGGGCACTGACAAGCGACTTGGTGTTCACGTCGTACGTGACCCCGACGCGGTGGAGCACATCCGGACCCTCGGGGTCGATCCACTCGGACCCGACTTCACCGTCGAACGGTTCACGGCGATTTTGAGCGGCGCGGGTCGGGCTCAGATCAAAGGTGTGCTGACCGATCAGGGTCTGATCGCCGGAGTGGGCAACGCGTATTCCGACGAGGCGCTCCACGTGGCGCGCCTGTCGCCGTTCAAACCGTCGAACTCCTTAACGGAAGCGGAGAGGGTCGGGCTGCGCGACGCCATAGTAAGCGTACTTACCGAAGCGCTGGAGCGCAGCGCGGGGAAGCCGGCCAGCGAGTTGAAAGATGCGAAGCGTACGGGCATGCGGGTGCATGCCCGCACCGGCCAGGCATGCCCGGTGTGCGGTGACACGGTTCGTGAAGTCGCGTTCGCCACAAAGAGCCTGCAGTACTGCCCGACCTGCCAAACTGGGGGGAAGCCGCTGGCCGACCGGCGTCTGAGCCGCCTCCTGAAGTAGGCCTGCCGCTTCCGCCGGTTTTCGCTGCTCCGGAGCCGAAAAGTCGTTTCGGCACGTACAAAGTGACTCCGGAGTGGGGGATGTAGGCCGCGGCTTCCGGCGTTTTCGGCGTTTCGCTGCTCCGGAGTCGATAAGTCGCTTCGGCACGTACAAAGTGACTCCGGAGCAGAGCGGGGAAAGGCTGTCACACCTCGCCGCTACAGTGCAGACCATTCCCCCGATCGCAAACTTGTACGACTCAGGGGGCAACTATGTCTTCGAAAACCTCGACTCTTCAGATCGAGCGTGAACTTCAGCGCCTAGCCACGATCCAGGATGGGCTCTTCTCAACGACTCAGGCGCTCACGAGCGGTGTTGGAAAGGATTCGTTGAAGAGCCGTGTTTCAAACGGTCTGGTCGAACGTTGTTTTGCAGGCGTGTATCGATTGTCGTCGACGCCAAAAACATTCGAACAGGTTTGCGTAGCCGCATGTCTAGCTACCGGCGGGGCTCTCGCCGGTACAACGGCAGGACTGATTCATGGGCTGCCCATCGGGCGTCGACCGACCGCGCCGGAAATTGTTCTTCCTCACGGAACGCAGTATCGGAGCACTGGGATTGTTGTGCATCAGACCCGCTTCTTTCCACACACCCAGAAATGGCGTAGCGGGGTGGTGACGATACCGTCGGCGACGATGATTGTGCTCGCCAAGGTGCTCGATCGTCACGTGCTGGCCCGATGTCTTGACCATGGCATAGCGAACGGTCTGTTCTCTATCGACGACGTCGTCGCTGAGCTGGAAGGCCGAGTGCGGTTTCGGGGTCGGCGGAACCTCTTGAGTGAATTGGCGGCCCGTTCGAACGGGAAGTTGTTGTTCAGGAGTATCAGCGAAGGCAAGGTGCTTAGTTGGATTCGACAATCTGGGCTGCCGCTGCCGGAGTCCAACGCTGCGATTGAAACTTCTCTCGGATTTTTCGAAGTGGATTTCCTTTGGCGTGGGCTGAAGGTGATCTTGGAGGTGAGCCCGTTCTACACGCACGGCTCACAGGAGCAGCAGGAGCGAGACGCCATCAAACGACGGGCGTTGATATTGGCCGGGTACTTGATCATCGAAGCGACCGATCACGACATTCAATCCTTGCGTGCATTTGCGAAAACGGCTGACGCTGTAAAGCAGCTGCTCGCTCACGGACGATCCTGAGCCGCCGTCTGCTCCGGAGTCGATAAGTCGTTTTGGTGCGTGCAAAGTGACTCCAGAGCGGGGAGCGGGTTGGGCTTCACGTTTTCTGAGGTGCTCCGGAGCCGAAAAGTCGCTTCGGCACGTGCAAAGTGAGTCCGGAGCATTTGGGGCATCGTGTGTGAACCGTTGCGGCGGTGCTCCGGAGTCGATAAGTCGTTTCCGGACGTGCAAAGTGACTCCCGAGTGGGGAGCGGGTTGGGCTTCACGTTTTCCGAGGTGCTCCGGAGTCGATAAATCGTTTCCGGACGTGCAAAGTGACTCCGGAGCGCAACCGATCTACAAGTGCTACAGAGCGGACTCGAAGCCCTGGAGAACGTTGACCGCGTTGATGCCGATGGCTTCCACCGCGTAGCCGCCTTCGAAGACGAAGAGGGTCGGCACGTTCAGTGCCGCGATGTGCCTACCCATCTCCAGGTAGTCGGCGTGCTTGAGCTTGAACTTGCTGATCGGGTCTTCCTCGAATGTGTCGACGCCGAGGGACACAACGAGTCGGTCAATGTTGTGTGCGCGCAGGTTCTCGATGCCGTCGAGCAGGGCGGGTTCGTACACGTCCCAGGCGGAGCCCCAAGGTAGGGGATAGTTGCGGTTTGCACCTAAACCCGCGCCGATGCCGAGTTCGTCGTCGTAGCCGAGGAAGTACGGGTACTCCTGGCGGGGGTCACCGTGTAACGAAACGAACGGGACGTCGGCGCGGTCGTAGAAGATGGCCTGGGTGCCGTTGCCGTGGTGGTAATCGACATCGAGCACGCCGACCTTCGATGACCCCCGGTCGAGGAGATACTGCGTCGCGATAGCGGCGTTGTTGAGGAAGCAGTAACCCCCGTAGACGTCGGCGTTCGCGTGGTGCCCTGGCGGACGGCACAGTGAAAACGCAACGCGTTCGCCAGCGAGCACCAGGTCCGCGCCGGTCAAGGCGACATCGGCTGCGGATGTGATTGCGGTCCAGGTGCCAGCCGTGATCGGTGTGCCGGCGTCGAGCGAGTAGTACGAGAGCTTGCCGTCGATCACCGTCGGAACCCGGTCGTGGCGAAGCGTCCGCGTCGGCCAGGTGAGAGGGAGCGCGTCGTACTCGCCGTGGGCGGCAACCCATTCGCTCCACGCGTCACGGAGAAACGATACAAAGGGTTCCGTATGTACGCGTAGTACTGGGTCGAGCCCGTGTGCCGTCGGTTCGAGAACTTCGCCGAGCGCGACTTCCCGCACCCGAGCCAGTACCAGATCGGCGCGGCGAGGCATCTCGAAACACGGCACCAGCAGCCCGTCGTTGAGTTCGGCCTTGCCGTCCTGGAGTCGGTGGTTGTCGGAGTAGACGGTCTTCATGACGGAGAGCCTATTTCCAGGCGAAGACCGGTTGTTCGAAATGGCCGACGCGGCTGGCGTCGTGAACCCGACCTTCGATGGCAACCCAACGGAACTGCACCATGGCAGCGGCGGTTGGAGCGTGGATGAGATCGCGGCCGATCGGAACCTGCACGACCGGACGGTCGCTTTCGGGAATCGTAACGAAGCGAGGCGAGTCAGCCCGGCAAAGCTCGTGAAGACCGATGCGGTAAACGTGGGCGACTTCCGAGGGGTTGGGCGTCAACTCGACGTCACCGCCGCCCCAGATAACCACGGGCGTAATGACGTAGCCGGACCGGGTTCGGTAGTCGTCGAGGATGCCGAGCACGTGGTCGTTCGACAGCCGGAGTCCGACTTCTTCGTCGAGTTCGCGAAGGGCGGCGTCGATCAGCGGTTTCGCCGGCATCGAGCCGACCGCCCGGTAGCGCCCACTGTCCGGCGTGGGTGTTCATTCTCGATGCTCGCCGGCAAAGAAGAAACGCCGCCCCGCCGCTCACGCCGTTGACGGTGCCGTCCAATTCGGCGGCCACTTCGGGGACGATCGACATATCGATCGTTGCCGGGTCAACCGGATCGATTCCGTCGCGTTCGGCATCGCTGTCTACGACGACCAGCGCGACCGCTGCATGCTTGGCCCCGTCGAGTGTCTCCGCTCGTCGATCATGCGAGGCTAGGTTTCGGGTCATAAGCGCGCGTAAGGAATCGTCGTAGCGGATCACCTCACCAATGTACGCACTCACCGCCCGAAAGGACCAAAGTGGTCGACGTCGGTAGGCTGTCGGAAGTCCAACCTCGGGGGAATCACGACGAAATGCGCAGACTCACCGGCCTAGATGCATCGTTTCTGTATCTGGAGACGCCGAACAACCACATGCACGTGTCGGGGACCTACATCTTCGACCCGAGTGACGTCGACGGTGGCTATTCGTTCGAACGGGTCAAGGCGATGATCGCCAACCGCTTGCACCGGCTGAAGCCGTTTCGCTGGCGACTCGTCGAAGTGCCGTTTGGATTGCACCATCCGATCTGGATCGAGGACCCCGAATTCGATATCGACAATCATGTGTTTCGTCGCCATGTTGCGGCTCCGGGAGGTCGGGCCGAGTTGCTGGCGATGGCCGGCGAAATAATGGGGGAGCGACTCAAACGAGAGCGTCCGTTGTGGGAGGCGCATCTGATCGAAGGACTCGAAGACGGACGCGTCGCGATGGTCGCCAAGACCCACCATGCTGCGATCGACGGTGCCTCAGGTGCTGAGCTCATTACGAACCTGCTCGACCTCACTGCCGAGATCACGGTGTACGACGACGTTCCATGGCAGCCGGAGCCGATCCCGTCGGAGACCGAGATGCTCACCTACGCCCTCAATTCGTTGGCCCGACAGCCCGCGGCGTTGGCGGTGGCGGTGAAAGACGTCTTTCAGTCGGCGCTGCAGCGTCGACTGCATCCAGGCGCAGGGCCAGTGGGGGAGTCGAGCGGTGGGATGTTCAAGGGACCGAGAACCCCATTAAACGTTCCCATCACGGCGAGCAGGTCATTCGCTACGACCGAAATCTCGCTAGGGGACATCAAGTTGATCCGCCAAGCGTTTGGGGGAACAGTGAACGACGTCGTGCTCGCCCTGTGTGCCGGAGCATTGAGGCGGTATTTGGAGCGGATGGATGAGTTGCCCGACGAGCCGCTGATCGCGATGGTCCCGATCTCGGTGAGATCTGACGATCAAAGGGGCGCCATGGGAAACCGCGTATCAAACATGTTCGTGGCCCTGGCCACCGATGTGGCCGATCCCGTCGAACGGCTCCAGAAGATAAGTGAACATACGAAGGTGTCGAAAGAGCGGGCGAGCGCGATCGGTGGCGACACGCTTTCGGACTGGGCGGAGTTTGCGCCGCCGGCAATCGCAGCGATGGCGAGCCGCGCGTATTCGTCGATGCGGCTCGCCAGCCACCACGCGCCGGCGTTCAATGTCACGATTTCCAACGTGCCCGGCCCCCAGTTCCCGTTGTATTCGGCGGGCGCCCGACTTGAGGCGTGGTACCCGATGGGGCCGATCTTCGACGGTGGGGGTTTGAACATGACGGTCATGTCATACGACGGTGCGCTCTACTTCGGCCTCGTCGCGTGTCCCGACGTCGTTCCATCCGTCGACGACATTGCCGGGTTTATCGACCGGGCTGCGAAGGAACTACTCAACGCGGCGAAGGGTCATGATTTGACCACCACAACGGCCAGGGTGAAGAAGGTTGCGAAGAAATCCGCGCCCGCACCGACCTCGGCGAAGGTCGCGAAGAAGCCCGGAAAGTCGTCGAAGATCGTCAGTTAGGCCAGGTCAGGAGCCCATTTTCAATCGAGGCACCAGCGGCGGGTCGGTCGACCGGTGTCGAGAAGTGTTCTCGGACCGTTCACGACGCTGTTATAGTGATAGCCCACGCGGAAGTGGCTCAGTGGTAGAGCATCACCTTGCCAAGGTGAGGGTCGCGGGTTCAAATCCCGTCTTCCGCTCCAAAGCAAAAGCGCAGGTCAGGCACCCTCTTGAGGGTGCCTGTTGTGTTTTCAACAATCGTTTTGATGGCGTCGTGCCACATTCGTGCCACTTTGAGCGGAGCTGGCGGGTCGGGGAGGGCCTCGAACGGACTTCTCCGGTGGGGTCTGGAACGGGAGGGTCAGGTTCAGTGGGAGTTCGGTCTCGTAGTGGTGACGTCGATGATTGTTTGGAAGGCGGCCGTTGCGCTGGTGTGTTGAGGTGCTTCGCCGGATTGTTGAATTCCGTTTTCATGTCGAGGCGTCCTACACCGACCGCACCAATGCGGTTATCAGACCATCCGAACCGGTCAGCTCGCTCCCTCTGCTCGAGGTCGGCGACGAGCTCCTCGGCGAAACGCCCGTTGCGGGACCAAAAGGAGCGTCGTCACCGTCATCAGAGGTTCGAATGTTTATGCAGCGGCCCGTCGTTTGTATAGCTCGAACCAGGCAAGGGACGCGGTTCCGGCGACGAACGCGACGATCCAGTCGAGGAGGGACAGGGGTCCGAAGTGGAAGGCGTGCCGCAGCGTAGGGATGGTGAGAAGCACGATGACCGCGCCGCTGGCACCGGAGAGGATCCACTTCAGTGTTGGGTTTTTCCGTTCGCGGAATGACCGGCGGATCGGGCGTTGCCATGATCGGTTCACGAGGAACGAACTCCCCACAGCCAAGCCACGACGGGTCGTGCAACAACTACGCGACGTCCTGCGAGAACCGATGCTGCTATTCCTGGTTGGCGCTGGCGCCTTGTACTTCGAAGTTGTCCGCTCCGTGGCGTTTCGGTCCGTCAGCAGCGAGCCGGCGGACGGCGGCTTCCGCGCTCAGGCCCTCGACGGTTGACGGGTCGACGATTCCCCCTGCGTCGCCGGAATGCACTTACGCGTCACGCGACCTATCAACCGTAGGAGATCGTTCCCCAACGTTGCTGCACCGCGTCATGCTTCGTCGCAGGGGTCGGGTGCTGAGTCGAATGCGAAGAGCCACGATAGGCCCTATGCGGCTCGTTGGCGTGTTGCGTAGTGAACAAGGTTAATCGGACCTTTCGTTTGGACAGTCGTCTGTCGGGGTATCGCTTTGGCAGCCCAAATGGGCAAGTTCATTTAGTGAAAGGAGCCAACAATGGGCATCACCGTGAGCATTCTCATGATCGCTGCCGGAGCGATCCTCCGCTGGGCAGTCAGCGCCACTGCGGACGGTTTCAACATCCAGACCATCGGCCTGATCTTGTTCATCGTCGGCATCGTTGGGGCCGTACTCAGCCTTGCATTCTGGTCGAGCTGGGGCGGATTCCGCCGCTCCACCACGGTTATCGATGACACCTCCAGGGTTGTCGATGATCGTCGAGTGGTTCGGTAAGGGCCCGATGTACATCGGTGGAGGCTTGGGCCTCGTACTCATTATTCTGCTGATCATCTACTTCGCTCGCAGGGCGTAGTAGATGCACTGCCTTTTGAAGCGTCCGTCGCAGGACGATGCGCCTACCGACGGATTTGAACATATGACGAGCCTTGGATCATTCGCCACGTAAGTCTGCTGATGACCGTGACCATCGCATTTTTTTGCCAAGGTGAGGGTCGCGAGTTCGAATACCGCCTTTCGCTCCGAGAATCACGTAGGTCAGGCACCCTTTCGAGGGTGCCTGTTTGCGTTGTTTCACGAGGCCGGCGTGGTGCCGTCGCCGGGTAATCCGTCGGTGTTCCGGTTTCTGGTTCGCCACAATCTCGTGGTTCCGGTTCGCTCGAAAAAAGTAAGCGTGAATTACGTGCGTTGGAACGATCCCCGTCGATCGAGCCGTGGCAGGTGGACATTGTTGGTGGCGTGAAGCGGTGCCGATGTGTCGGGGGCGAAGATCGTGTCCGGGATCGATGACCACTCGGGGTTCATCATCTCCGCGCACTGGGCCAACGAGCGAGAGAGAGAACGAGGTGTGACGCGTTGGTGAAGCACGCCGTGCGTGTCAAGGTGGGCTCGGCCGTGCGAGATGATCGTATGCGGCGCTGAGTCGGTTGGTGACGCGTCGCCTGGCCGGTGGCAGTGGGGGCTACCGCATTCGAGGGCATCGTGTTACAAGTCGAACTTGACGGCAAGCTCCTTGTGCACCAGTGGGAAGCCAGCGCGTGCAGGTCGACGCCGTTCGAGCCCAGGACATCGACGCCGTCAGGTTAGCGTCCCCGTCGGTGTCGGTCTTGTTCGGATCGGTGCCGGTTTTGCTGAGGCTGACGTAGTGGCCGGTGTTCGTTTCGACAGCGGTGGCAGTTGTCATTCATTCGATTGGACGAAGTTTCGAAGGTGGTGGTGTCCTGGAGGGCGTTGTAGGTGCAGGCTGCGCGGAGGACTGGTGGGCGAAATCCATCGCGATGCGTGGATTCTTCGGGCGCGGTATCGTCGCAAGGAGAAAGCTCGGCGCTGGTCGTTTGTCTGGCGAGGAGCGGCATGGGGGTGCCATGACCAAGCATGTGGACTATCTCGTTGTGGGTGCCGGCGCGACAGCAATGGCGTTTGTGGATGCTGTGTTCCACGAGAGCGACGCTACGTTCGCCATCGTCGATCGCCGTGATGCGCCCGGCGGCCACTGGAACGACGCCTATCCTTTCGTGTCGCTTCACCAGCCGGCCAGTTGCTATGGCGTCGCCTCCCGACCGCTTGGTACGGGCCGGCTCGACGAGACCGGCTACAACCGAGGCCTGGAGTCGCTCGCAAGCGGAATCGACGTTGCGGGCCACTTCCACGGATTCATGCGCGAAACGCTCGTGCCGTCCGGACGGGTGGACTACCACCCGATGACCAGCTACGAAGGAGACGGTGATTTCGTTTCGCTGATGTCGGGCCAGCGGCAACACGTGGAGGCCGCAGTCGTCGTCGATGCCACGCTGTTGGAGACCCGGATTCCGCTCACCCATTCTCGATCCTTCGCGGTGGGCGACGAGGTCACGTGCGTAGCCCCGAACGACCTACCCCGGCTGGCGCCGTCGTTGGAGCGTTACACGGTCCTCGGCGGCGGCAAGACCGGGTTTGATGCAGTCCTGTGGTTGCTCGCTCACAATGTGGCACCAGGAAGGATCACCTGGGTAATCCCGCGCGATCCTTGGATGATCAACCGTGAGGTATTCCAAGCAGGACTGGACGCGTTCCGGCGGTCAACCGGACTTCTCGCTGCGGCGCAGGCTGAGGCAGCGGCACAAGCAGAAACGCTCGATGACCTGTGTGAGCGGCTCGAAGCAGGTGGGGTGTGGCTCCGTCTCGACCCCAACGTGTGGCCGACGATGCAACACTGCGCGTCCGTCACCAGAAACGAGCTTGAACACGCACGACGAGTCGATGACGTCGTCCGGCTCGGACGTGTGACATCGATCGAACCCGGCAGGCTCGTTCTCGAGCACGGCGAACGGACGGTGGCGGCGAGAACGCTCTTCGTTGACTGCACCGCCAGCGCGTTGGAGCACGTCGTTGGAGCGTCCGTCCCCGTGTTCGGGCCGGGCCATATCGCACTGCAGATGATCCGGCTGTGCCAGCCCACGTTCAGCGCCGCCCTCATCGGACACATCGAAGTGGCCGTTACCGATGACGCAGAGAAACAGACACTCAGTACGGCCGTGCCCATGCCCGACACCGTCGCCAGCTGGGCAAGCGCCATGAGCATCAGCACCTCGAATGAACGCGCCTGGCTCCGACATGCAGCCGTACGACCCTGGCTTGCCACCTGTCGCCTCAACCCCGCCGCGGCCTGGAGCCAAATCCCCGCCGACGACACTGAAGCTCGAGCTCTTTTCGGCCGAGTTGGCGAGCACACCAAGCCCTCTATCGAGAACTTGCGGCGACTAGCCACCGACAAACCAATACGACCCAGGTAAACATCGCCCACTGCCTCAGAACCACAGGCCGACGCCATTCACAGAGCGGATCGCCCATGCTCGCTCGCGCCCGGATGGGGACGATCGCGTCGACCCGGCTCGAACAGCCGCCAAGCACTCTTATGCTGCTCGCCGCCAACCCCTTAAGAGCGGTCAATGGGCGAGGTGCGCCAGTACGCAACTTTGGGCCGATGTGTTTCGGGTCGGCTTAAGATGCAATGTCTAATCATATGTGTGCATATCTGCGTGCCACTTTCGTGCCACGTTGATCCGGCAACCAGGGGCGGGTTGGGGCTGCACCCGGCCGCAGCGACTGCGGATACGTCGTCATCGACGTTGTGTCGGTAACCCGGAAGGTGGATTCGTCGAGGAACCTATGTTTTCCGGGGAGAACTACAACTTCGGTGCGAAGTACAAGCGGTGTCAGGTTCAGGTTGCGGTCGTGGGTGACCGGGTGGAGATCAGTGTTCGGAAACATCTCATACCCTCCCACCCGATCTGGGAGAAGCCAATGGTTGGCCAGAAGCCACACAACTCGCCGCCAGTCCCGAGAGGCCGTCAGTCTGTCCCGAACACTTGAGTACAAAGCGCCAGAGCCACGCGTTCTTGCTTTCTTCAAAGCGACTTGAGAGGGCTTCGGAAATGGGCGGGGTGAAGCTGGTTGAGGACGACCGGATAGGAGGAGCCGTCAATGATCAACAAAATTTCATATGTGGGCATAGCTTTCGTGCCGATTTCGTGCCACGTTGGGCGGTCTCATTCGGGTGTCGCACGAAGTGTTGACATCGACGACGTCATCACGTTCTGAAAGCTTGCCGCTGAAAACACGGCTCGCCCGAACGAGTCCAAGGACGAGAGACACGGCCTGCTCACGCGGATTCCACCGAGCACATCGTCGCACACGTCGGCAATGCCATCGTCTACACCAAATCGCCGGCCTCTAACGTTTGCGGGACTGGATTGGCGACGTGTGGGCAGCAGCTGTCGTCACCGGAGCATTTGCACCATCACCCGGAAGGGTCGATCGGGTCGGCGTCAACGGGGCTTGGAGTTGTTGGAGGCATGGTTTGTCGTCGCGTTCGGTTCGTGGGCGCCGACAACGATTCGTCAGACCCGGTCCGCTGTTGACCGGTACCTACACCCGCAGCTCGACTCGATCCGTGTCGGGGAACTCACACCGTCTGTGATCGACGCTGCGTACGTTCGTCTGCGTGTCTCGGGTGGCGGTCGCGGGCAAGGACTGTCGTCGGGAACGTTGGCTCGGGTGAACGTCGTGTTGCGCTCGGCCTTGGCGCAGGCGCAGCGGTGGGGATGGATCTTCGATAACCCCGTCGAGCGGGCCCATCGCATGAAGGTCCGCAAGATCGAACGCAAGCCGCCGACGCCGGATGAAATTGCAACGTTGATTCGATGGCTCGCCGAGCACGATGACCTGTTGCATCTGTTAGTCGCAGTGGCCGTGCCACCTGTATGGGGAAAACATGGCCGGTCATGGGGAGAATCTCACGTCCGCTGACAATCATGTCGATCATTGGTTTCAGGTTGGAACGTATCCATCTTGACCAATCCGGTGGGACGGCACCGCGAAATCGCGTGATTCGTACCCGTGTTGCGACGGGGTCTAACGAACTGCGCTCGTGGGTCTCGGGCACTGTTCGTGTCAAGGTGCGTCGAATTTGTGTCGAGGGTCGCGAGATGACGAGGGGGAGAAGGAAGGCGACACAACTACCGAGGGTGGGTCGCGTCCGGTACGAGGGTCTTGTCGTGTTGACGCTGTTTGGTGTGACCATTGCCTTTTGCTACCTGTTGAGTGCGTTCCAGGGTCAAGAAGCTCATGCGCATGATCGGGCGGCGCGCGCCATGCAGCTCGTGAGCACGGTTCGCGCTATCGATGGTGTTGAATGGCGTGCGATCGCGGGTGAGCCTCTCGGTGACGCGTCGGCGCGGCTTTCGAGCCAGTCCGCTGCGCTTAAGGCTCTTTTGCGTAATGGTGTTGGGTCGCAATCATTGGCTGTTATGTCGGGTGAGTACGTTGGCGCCGTTGGCGCGATGTTCGATGCGCTTCGCAGCGGAGATCGTGAGCGGGCAGAAGCGTTAGACCTCGAGCGCGTCGATCCGGCGTTCGATCGTCTGATCGGTGCTGCGGAGCGTGAAGCGACCGAGCAGGCACGTTCGGCTGAACGTACGGAGCTAGGAGTTCAACGGCTGGCGTGGGCTACGACCTGGGCACTTGTCGTGGTCGCTGTCGTGTTGGCCCGTTTGGCGTTCGGGCTACGGTCGGGGTCGTTGAAGCGTAGGATGTTGGTCGAGTCCGAAGAACGATTCCGATCGGTCGTGGAGGGCTCTCGGGATGTTTTCACGTTGATCTCGGCGGACGGCGATGTTGTTGTGTTGAACCGCGATCCTGGCGTCCTGGCGCTTGTGGGCATTGGCGGAACGGTGAAGCGAATTGGTGAACTCGTCACCGGCGCTTCGCTAGAAGATTGGGTGCGGTGCGATGCGCTGTTGCGGTCGGTGTCGGGTGGCGAACGTTTCGAATTCGACAGGTCTGACGGAGCGGGAGTAGTCCATCATTTCGAAGCAATTGGGTCCTGTCTTGCTGGACGCCGGACGGACACGGTGTGGGTGTGGCGAGATGTCACGGATCGTCGACGATTGGAGGCAGAGTTGCATTACCGTGCACTGCACGATTCGTTGACGGGTCTTGCGAATCGGGTGTTGTTTCGTGAGCGAATCGATGAGGAGTTGGTCGTCGCGTCGCGTACCGGGGAGCAGGTCGCGGTGCTGTTTTGTGATCTCGATGACTTCAAAAACATCAATGACACTTTGGGTCACGAAATGGGGGATGAGCTTCTCCGGACAGTTGCCGATCGCCTTTCGCAATGCACGCGAGGCAACGAGACTGTGGCTCGCTTGGGTGGGGACGAGTTCGCGATTGTCATGCGCACGGAGTCGATCGATGCGGTGCGTACGATTGCGGAACGGATGCTTTCGGCGGTCGGTGAGACTCTATTGCTCGGGGACCAGGTCGTGTATCCGTCGATGAGTATCGGGGTGGTCGTGTCGAATCCGGGCGATGCGAGCGATCATTTGCTTCGAAGCGCAGACCTCGCCATGTACAGTGCGAAGCGGGCTGGGAAGAGACGACTGGCGATGTTCGACCCGTCAATGCATTCGCAGGCTGTGGAGTTGCTATCCCTGGGTACCGATGTCGTTTCAGCTCTGCGGGCTGGCGAGTTCAAGTTGCTGTTCCAACCGACGTTGGGCCTGACGGGTGGTGTGGTCCAAGGGGTTGAGGCGTTGCTGCGATGGGACCACCCGGAGCGCGGCCCCCTTGTGCCAGCGGATTTTCTCTCGGCCGCTGAGGCAAGTGGCATGATCACGGTTATCGGTGCATGGGTAATGGGTGAGGCATGTCGGGCAGCAGTCGAGTTCGCGTCAGCGGCTGGTCGTCCTATCACGATGGCGGTGAACGTCTCGCCACAACAGCTGCGTGATTCAGGTTTCGCTGACATGGTGCTTGCCACGTTGAGTCGCTCTGGCTTATCCCCGCAATGCCTGGTTTTAGAGGTCACGGAGCGTATCCTGTTTGACGAGCGACTCGAGTTCGACCAGCTGACACGTCTGCGCACGAGTGGTGTCGAGATCGCCGTTGATGACTTCGGCACGGGTTACAACCTTATCGATCATCTGCAACGCCTTCCCATCACTACAGTGAAGATTGACCGATCGTTTGTGAGCGGCGACGCGGTAGCGAACGAGCACCGTCACGCGTTCCTCGCAGCGATGGTTGGGCTGGCGGCAAGTCTCGATCTTCGCTGCGTTGCAGAAGGCATCGAAAACAGCTACCAAGCGGAGGAGCTTCGGCTCCTGGGTTGTAACGCGGCGCAAGGCTACTTCTGGTCGGCCCCCGCGACGTTTGATGACATTGCACGACAGCTATTGCCGGATCGATTGGCCGACGCTGCGTCCCGATGAAGGTGCAATGCTGACACTGGCGTAGCCGTCTCAGCCCGGCACCCGGGTCCAAACCACCATGACTGTGGATGATTTGGTGCGGGCTATTCGGGTGCGGGGGTCAACGGCTTGGACGCGTTGATCACACCGCGCCGGTTCGCGATCCTGTACATGACGGACCACGCAATGGCGAGAACGGAAAGTCCGGCCGTGAACTGGTACAGCGGGGCGCTGCGGTCAGAACCGGCGAAGGCTCCGTGGAGGCTGGTCAACCAGAACGTCAGATAGCTGGAGAGGTGGACCGCACGCCACACCCGTTTGGAAAGCCGCTTCTTCGCGAGCGAGGTGAGTTCAACGGCGAGGAGCGTCCATGCGGCAAAAATGCCTAAGGCCACTGCGCCCGTCTTCCACTTGGATACGAACGGCACGGCGATATCGACTAATCCAAAGTGCACATAGTTGTCGGCGACGAGGGCCACGAGATGGATCCCGGTGAACGTGACCGCCAAGCCTCCGAGCCAACGGTGGAGGTCCAAGATCCAGGCTGGTCGTCGCTGTTCGGGGAACGCTTTCGTGGCCAAGACCACGCCCCACACGACCGACGCTGTCAGCATCATCCAACCGACTATTCCCGATGCTCTCGTCGTATACCACCAGAACTGCGAGTTCATGCTGCACCGGCTTTCGGTCGGAGTTCGACATCAGCAAACTCATATGTACACAAAATGTCCCCAGTGACGGTTATCGCCAAACCTTCCACGCCACGCTTTTCCAATTCATCGATCACGTCCGAGCTGCCGGCCAAGAGGCCGGTCTTCGCCAACACCTCGGCCTGCCACCCGGTGGGTGCCGCGACCGTGACAGCAACGAGATCAGTTTCGGACTCATGACCGGTGCGGGGATCCAGGATGTGGTGATGATCCCGGGTCCCGTGACGCCATCGGCGGGAGGACACACTCGATGTCGCCACCCCGCCGTGGTTGATTGCGAGTGAACACAAAACCCCATCGGAGGGATCGGCATGTTCGACATCGACCAGCCAACCCTGGGCATCCGGAGGAGTTCCCGCCATCGATATGTCGCCGCCGATACTCACCAGAGCACCCAAGGCTCCGTTCTCTATCAGCCACGCCACCAGAAGATCGGCACCGAACCCCTTGCCGATTCCACCTGGATCAATAGCAAAACCGACGGGCACGGTCACGGTGAGGCCAGCTGTTGACACCACAACGTCGGTCATCGGGCGGATTCCAAGGGGACCTGCCGGAAGGGTCGTCGTCCTTGACGGATCAACCCGACTGGACGCGTAACCGTCGTCGACCAACTGGGCGAGGATGGTCGGGTTGAACGCTCCGGCACTGGTGCGCCAGCCTTCGATCATCCGGTTGACGAGTTCCATGGTTTCGACGGCTACCAGTGTCGGAGAGCCGTCCGACTGATTGATTCGACTGATGTCGCTGGTCGGCAGAAAGCGTGACCACCGGGCCTCCAGCTGCGCGAGTTCCCCAACCGCGCGACCGATGAGTTGTGGATCCTCGACGGATGCGAGGATCAACAACTCACTGGCCATTACCCGACCGCGGAACTCAACGACTTCCATTGCTTTTCGCCCTCGGTGCCGCCGACGGTGCGGCTTGCCGCACTACTGGTTGAGCGCTCAGTACAACCGGTCCTTGCGGCTTTTGCTGTCCTGCGGTTTGCTGGCTGATCAGCGTTGCCGACCCACCAGTTGCAGTCGCCACCTGGTTGGCGGACCCGGAGGTGCCAATCAGTACGGCGTTTTGAGCGACGGGAAGGACTGGTTCCGGAGCTACCGTCGGGGCGACGGAGACGTTGGTCGCTGATTGGTGAAGGCCCATGATGCCAACGAGCCCGAGCATCGAAGCGACGCCGAAGCCAGCGGCGACTACTCGCCCGCCGGCTGCTACATGCGGTCGTTTACCGGATGAGGGGCGACGTGTCGCTCCTGGATTTGCTGATTGGGCGGAAACCGCCGATCGGGCCGGCCGGGTTGATGGTGTACCTGCGGTGCGATTCGAGGAGATCG
Organism: uncultured Acidimicrobiales bacterium; assembly: GCA_963763135.1. GTDB lineage: Bacteria > Actinomycetota > Acidimicrobiia > Acidimicrobiales > JANYDT01 > JANMZO01. Next base: position 558,368 of record CAVXNJ010000002.1, read on the forward strand.
AAAGATCAGTCATCGTCGCCACCTCCTTCGTATTCGTGTTCGTGTTCTCCGCCACCGGATCCAGCGTTTGCGGCCGGGGCGGCTTGCGTGATGGGTTCGTTCACCGCGGCATCAACGGTGCCGTCGGGCTTTAGTGTTCCGGTGAACTCCAACGTCCGGGCCCCGTTGGTGAAGGTCACTTTCAGGACCTTCAGGTCGGTCTGACTCAGCGTCCAGGTCCAGCCCGAAGAAGGTGCCACTTCGGCCAGACCGAGAGACCCATTCGCCGCCGAGAGCGTCACCGTCCCGGCGACATCGACGACGAAGTCCTGGGTGCCGGCGTTAGCGATGGTGTCGGTCCCGGATGCTGTCTGGTTCAGTTGGACATTGACAGCCTGAGGAATCGTTGTGAGGTCGGCCGTGGCTAACGTCCCGACCGGGCTCTTCTGCGTGCGGTTCAAGATGCCGAGGTTGGCGCTCACGGCGAACGCCCCGGCCAGGGCTACTGCGACGATCGATGTTGCCGTGATAAGGCGAGTCCGACGAGAGGGGGAAGAAGTTGCTCGTGGTGTGTTCATGCAATCGAAGGTACGGAATCGGACCCCAATGGGCGGCCAGCACAAGGCAAAAGTTCGGTAAAGGTCCAAACGGCCGTTCCAACGCCTGTGCGTGGGGACCACCGGATCCACAGCGTTGAAGGCTGATCCGGTTGACTGGGTGCTTCTCGATCTCGGGCTCCCAGATCTCGAGCCCAAGAACTGAGGGGGCCATGGTTACTCACGATTCTCTGCATTATCGCTAGTGTCCCGAGTCAGAAATCCGCTGCTGAATTATCGGCCATATTCGCCCCTCGCTGCCTCCTCGGCGTTGCGGTTGGGTGAAGCAGGCGCTGCCTTCTGCGTCGTTGCGAGGAACAAATCTGACTCGCTAATTCCGCGACCCTTCTCTGACTCAGGACACTAGTAGATGTCGGGCTGGATGAGCGACTCAGTGAAGGCGATGGTCCTTTACCGTTGCTTGCGCCCCCGGGGCCATGTGTACAGGCAGCCGTTCGAATGTTTATACAGCGGCCCGTCGTTTGTAGAGCTCGAACCAGGCAAGGGACGCGGTTCCGGCGACGAACGCGACGATCCAGTCGAGGAGGGACAGGGGTCCGAAGTGGAAGGCGTGCCGCAGCGTAGGGATGGTGAGAAGCACGATGACCGCGCCGCTGGCACCGGAGAGGATCCACTTCAGTGTTGGGTTTTTCCGTTCGCGGAACGACCGACCGATCGGGCGCTGCCACGATCGGTTCACGAGGATCAGGGTCAGGTTCCCGACGAAGAGGGTGAGGAACGCCACGGAGCGGACAACTTCGTCGGGCTCGTTTGACCACAGCGCCCAGGCGTAGACGCCGAGCGTTACGGCGAGAACCGACAGTCCTTGGAGGCCGGCGATCGTGAGGTCGCGTCGTGTGAACAATGGCGCGCCGACTGGGCGGGGCGGCCGTTCCATCACCTGCGGGTCGACCTGTTCGGCCTCAAACACGATCGAACAGGCGGGGTCCACGACGAGCTGGAGGAACGCGATCTGTACTGGGAGCAGAACGAGCGGCCAGCCTGGAACGAACACGGGGATGAGCGTCATCCCGAATATGGGGACGTGTATCGCGAGTATGTAGGCCATCGCTTTGTGGAGGTTGTCGAAGATGCCGCGTCCCTGGCGGACACCGCCGGCGATCGAGCTGAAGTCGTCATCGGTGATTACGAGGTCGGCTGATTCGCGAGCGACGTCGGTGCCGCGGGAGCCCATCGCTATGCCGATGTCGGCGGCGCGCAACGCGGGTGCGTCGTTGACGCCGTCGCCGGTCATGCCCACGACCTCACCGTTGGCTTTGAGGGCGCGGATGAGCTGGAGCTTCTGGTCTGGCACCATGCGAGCGAACACATTCACGGTCCGGACGCGTTCGGCGAGTTCGTCGTCGCTCATCGCTGCGAGTTCGGGTCCGGTGATGGCGCCGGCGGATGTCTCTATGTCGACGGCCCGGGCGATGGAGAGCGCTGTGCCGGGGTAGTCGCCGGTGATCATCACGACCCGGATGCCGGCGCGGTGACAGGTGTTGACGGCGCTGGACGCGTCGGGGCGAACGGGGTCGTGGACGCCGACGAGTCCAACGTATTCGAAGTCGAAGTCGTGTTGCTGTTCCGGCAGCGGGGCGGCGGCGGTGAACTTTGCTCGGGCGACGGCAAGGATCCGCAGTCCGCTGCTTGCTGCGGTTTCGATTTGCGTGTCGAGTGCAGCCCGGGCCGTTGCAGGGAGGTGACAGAGATCGGCTATTGCTTCGGGTGCACCTTTGGCTGCGATGACGTGGTCGGAGCGGTCGGGGGAGCGCCACACGTGGGAGAGCGCCAAGAGTTCCTCGGAGAGCGGGTACTCGCGGACGAGATCCCACCCGCTGTGGAGATGTTCGGTCCCGGCGAGGGATCGTTCTCCGAACTGCCGGAACGCCCGGTCCATGGGGTCGAACGGGTTGAGCGGCGAGGCGAGTACGGCGTATTCGACGAGTTGATGGAACTGCTCCGGGAGGGCCGTGTCGTCGACGCGGAGGGAAACGCCGTCAACGACGAGCGAGGCGACCTCCATTGTGTTGAGGGTCAGCGTGCCGGTCTTGTCGACGCAGATGGCGGTGGCGGATCCGAGGGTCTCAATTACTGCGGAGCGCCGGGTGAGGACGTGGCGCTGGGACATTCGCCATGCGCCGAGCGCGAGGAACACGGTGAGGACGACGGGGATCTCCTCGGGCAGCATTGCCATGGCCGCACCGATGGCGACGAGGAGGCCTTGAAGCCAGTCGTGGCGCGTCAATCCGAAGACTAGGAGGACGATCGCGGCGGCAGCGATCCCGCATGCGGCAATGAAGCGAACGAAGCGGGCGAGTTCGCGCTGTAGTGGTGTCCGTGTGGGTTCGATCGTTCGTAGCGCGTTCCCGATGCGACCTAGTGCGGTCTCGGCGCCCGTGTCAACGATGGTGGCGATGCCTCGGCCTTTCACCACGAGGGTGCCAGAGAACACCCACGGCGTCCCTTCGCCGCCCGGGGCGCCCATCAGTTCGGTCCCGGTGGCGGGGAGTGTGGCTGCCTTGCGTACTGGGACGGCTTCGCCGGTGAGTGTTGATTCGTCAACGGTGAGGTTGACGCAGTCGATGAGGAATCCGTCTGCGGGCACGCGGTCGCCTTCGCTGAGGAGCACAATGTCTTCGCGCACGACATCACGTCCCGCGATCCGGTGCTGCTCGCCGTCGCGAATTACGAGCGCTCGCGGGGAGGAAAGGTCACGAAGCGCTGTGAGAGCATTCTCGGTTTTGTGTTCCTGGTACAGCGAGATCGCGATGACGACGACTACGAACAACATCAAAATGATGCCGTCGACCGGCTCGGCGAGCACGAAGTACAAGGCGCCGGCGCCAACCAGGAATAGCAGCATCGGTTCTCGTAGGACGTCGCGTAGTTGTTGCACGATCCGTCGTGGCTTGGCTGTGGGGAGTTCGTTCGGTCCGTCAGCAGCGAGCCGGCGGCTGGCGGCTTCCGCGCTCAGGCCCGCGACGGTTGACGGGTCGACGATTCCCCCTGCGTCGCCGGAATGCATGGTCATAGGGCACGCTCACGAACGATGCGGGCGACGTCCAGATGCCGTACCGTCCGCCAGACGGGGAGTTGCGCAACGAACGCTGCGACGAGCATCCCAACGACAACAAAGCCGTAGGTGACGGGCTGCATACGCAGCGTCCACCGGTAGCCCTCGGTTTCGTAGTTCGACATGAACCAGCGAGCCACCATTGTGCCTGCGGCAAGGCCGACGGGGATGCCTGCGAACGTGAGCAGGAGGTTCTCGGCGGCGACCATCCGTCCGAGTGTCCGGCGCGGCAACCCAGCGGCGTGAAGAGTTCCGAGCTCCACGGAGCGCTCGGCAACGTTGGCGGACATCGCGTTGAACAACAGCGCAGCGGACATGACGACCGCAAAGGCAAGCATCACACCGACGAGAACGTCCATGATGGCGAAGGCGTCGCGCATCGTCGCATCGGCGGCTGCGGTGTCGAGGTACGCGGCAGCACCCGCAAGAGCTCCGAGGCGGTGCGCGGCGGTCTCCCGATCAGCTGTCGGCAGAAGTTGCACGAGGGCACCAGTGGGATCACTTCGGCCGACGACCTGTTCGAGGCGGGCTACGGACAAGTAGCCGACAGCGGCCATGGGCTCGTCGACGAACCCTGCAACAGGTTCGTGGAACCGGGTCCCGTCGGCGAGGGTAACCGTCACTGGATCGCCAACGCGAAGGTGGAGAATGTTCCTGACTCCAACGCCGAGCAAGAGCCCGCCGTGGTCGGAAAGCGAGAGTCGGTCACCGTTCAGAGCGAAGAATCTGTGCAGCCTCGTGTCTGCGGGCAAGCCCCACAAGAGGGTGTCGTGACGATACTCTCCGGCCGTCAAGCTGACCTCGGCGCGGGTAAACGGCTCGACCGCAGCAACCGCGCTATCACTACGTGCCGCGGCGGCGAGAGCGGCTCCTTGGCGGGGGTTGGCATAGAGCTGTCCATCGGATTGATCGATCATGCCGTATTGGCGGTCGACGACGCTCGAGACCGTGTCGCGCAGGCCCGCGAACACGATGACGAGGCTAAGCGCGACTGCGACACCAGCGACGGTGAAACCGCCGCGTCGCGGGTTCCGGCTCAGGCTGCGCAGAACCATACGCCATCGTGCCGGGAGGTGTTTTAGCGGGGGGATGACTCGCTCGAGGATCGACTGGGTGCCATGGCCAGCGGGTGCAACGCGCATAGCCTCGGCAGGCGTGACGCGTGCCGCATCCCGGGCCGGGCCCCACGCGGCAAGCCCCGACGCGGCGATCCCGGCAACAGACGCTACGACGAGCGACGCCGGATGAAGCGACACGACATGAAGCGGCAACCCGAGCACGCGTTTGTGTATTGCGTGGTGATCCACGCGCCGAGTGCGTAGCCGCCGGCCAAGCCGAACGGAACCGCGGAGAACCCAGCGAGAAGACCGAAGCTCAGGTAGTGGTGGCGCAGCGTCGCCGGGGCGATGCCGTTCGCGGTGAGCGTACCGATCACGGCCCGCTGCGACTGTACGAGACGCGACAACACGATGAACGCGCCGAGCATGCCGGCCACCAGGAACAGGACCGGAAGGAGGTTGGCGAACTGCCCGAAGGTGCGTACGTCTTGGTCGAGCGCCACATAGGACGGCTGGTCGTTACGGGCCGTCACCACGAGCTCGTGAGAGCGGGCAAGGTCGATGGCGGCATCTGTAAGCATGCTGGCGCTGCCTCGGTCGCTCGCGAACACGACGAGCTGGCGTTTGGCGTCACCGGTGAGATTTCGCATGACCGACTCGGGCGCGAATACAACACCGAACTGATCAGCGCTGGTCATTACCTCCTGCTGGGAGCGCGCCGGCCAGAAGTACTCGGTCGACAGCCCGGTGCCCGAGACCCGCACCAGTTTCCATCCTGATTCGCCGAACAGCTCCAACGTGTCGCCCGGCCGGAGCCCAAAGTGGTTGGCGAGGTGTTGTTCGACGAGGACTTCGCCCGTGCCTGGTAAGTGTCCTGCGCGAACAGCGAGCCGGGCGACGTCGGGTTGCGCTCCGTCCGGGACACTCACCACACGCCCAAGCAGCGTGTGCTTCCCGATGCGGACGCCAACATCAGCCTGAGCCCGGCTGGTCACCAGCGGGTCGCCGGGCAGTTTGGCGGCGTCGCCGATCAATGACCCAGCGACCGGGCCGGTGAGTACGACATCGGGGAGCCGCAAGGTTACATACGCACGGTCGAACGAGTCCTTAAGGTTGCGGTAGGCGTCGGACGCTGCAACGTACACCGCGATACCCATCGCGATCACCACGATTACCGCGCCGAACTGGCCACGTTGTCGCCAAACGTCACGGCGCAGCTTGCGACCTAGCACTCGACTCACCAGTCCAACTCCTCGGCCTCGACCGGCGCGGCCACTTCCTCCGCGCTAGCGATCCGCCCCGAGCGCAGTCGCACGACCCGGTCGGCCATTCGGGCGATCGCCGAGTTGTGGGTCACCAAAAGCACCGTGTGATGTCCTTCGCGGGCCAGGTCTCGCAGCACGGCCAGAACCTGTCGACCGGTCTCGAGGTCGAGGCTGCCAGTCGGCTCATCACACAGCAGCAACGGTGGCTCTTTCACCAGAGCCCGAGCGATCGCGACCCGCTGTTGCTGACCACCGGACATTTCGCCGGGGAACCGCTCCGTTACGTCGCCGAGACCGACCCGCTCCAGCGCATTGCGGCTGCGTTGCTCGGCGTTCGGGCCGGTTGCCTCCGCGAGGAGCTGAACGTTCTCCAGGGCGGTGAGCGTCGGCACCAAGTTGAAGAATTGGAACACGAACCCGACTCGGTCTCGGCGGTACGTGGTGAGTTCCTCGCCGCGAAGTGCCGCAACGTCGGTGCCTGCGATGGTCACCGTGCCGGATGTAGCCATCTCGATCCCGCCCACCAGGTTGAGCAACGTTGTCTTCCCCGAGCCCGACGGACCTAGGAGCACCACGAGCTCTCCCGGCGGTACCTCTAGGTCAACGTCGCGCAGCGCGTCGACGGCAGACGGACCATGGCCATAGCGTTTCCCGACGCCGTGCAGTGCGACGGCGGGGAAGCCGGACCGGGCGGCATCGTCGGCCGCTGCGGCCAGATCGACAACCCGATTACGGTGACGGAGGACGCTCATCAACGTCACCTCCCAGAACCGGAACCAGCGTGCGCCAACGAGCCGCCAGCTCGGGGGACGCAGGGATCCACTCGATCACCTCAGACTTAGGTGTCATCGTTGCCTCGGTTCGTCCCACCAAGCCAGCACACGCAAGGCACGCAATGTCGCCCAGCGGCTCGCCCCACGCTCCTCAAGGGCGAACCAGTACCGCCCCGGGTACGGTCGATACCTCGGCCACGTACCGTCAGCTCGTTGCGCCCGACGGACCTCATCGATGGCTTCATCGAGACGACTGTCTCGCTCGGCGTCGGCGGTGCGGAAATGCTCCAGACCGCGCATGATGTCGAAGTGCCACTGCGGGGGGAACGGGAACCGGGCGAATGCTGGGTCGACTGCCGCCCCGCTCCGATGCGACCGGTAGAGCCGGTGGTCTAGGAAGAACTGCTGGCCCGCTGTCATCGCTGCTGCGACCGGAACCGATCCACCCCACTGTTTGTAGGCGGACAGCGCCTCCAAGACTGTGATCGACGTGTGGAACGACCCGTGCGTCGAGCCACGGCGAATGGATTCACAGTTCCATCCGCCATCCGCGAGTTGCTGGCCAACCAACCAGTCCACGGTCGAGTCCACACGGGGGTCGTCGTGGCCGAATGCCGCGGCCAACAGCACCAGCATGCCGGTGATGCATGTCTCGGGTTCCCGGACCGACTTGGCCAGGTTCAGTCCGTCGCCGTAGAAGAGCGCATGATTCCACAGCTGGCGGCACCCGGCGAGAGCCCGATCGTCGCCCCGTGCGAGACCGAGACGTTCGAGCAGCAGCAGGGTGTAGGTCGTCGAGGTCCATTTCGGGCTGTACAGGGCACCCGCCCAGCACCCATTCGGGTCCTGCGTGGCCAAGAGCTGTGCACCCCAGCCTTCGGTAGCCACACGGGCACGCTCGGCCGCCACACGCTCCTGCGGCATGCCTAGCAGGTCAGCCATCGTCTGCCATCGCAGCGCCGGATCACCGGCCAACAACCACTCGATGATCACGTTCTCGCCAGGGTCGTTGCCGACATTGACAAACGGGCGCGCCAAGCCAACTGGACGCTGTCGAACCGGTGCAGGCGACATCGTCATCCGCGCACCTTGTCGGACCCTGGAGGCGGGTAGCCACTACCCGGGGGGAGCGCACGGACAAGTAGCGCATCCGTGCCCGCGGCACCGGCGATCAACACCAGCAAATTCGCGACGAACACAGACCCGTTGATGCCCTTGAGCACGACCGCATCGGCCAGCATTGCAACGGCCCACACGACGGCGTTCCACATCCTCACACGTTGACGCGACATCACTCCCTCCTTAACGGCCAGCATGCGCCCCATCGTGCAGCACAGACCAGAGTCGAACGTCCCGTGCCGAGACCGCACGCAACGCAGAGTCAAACTCCCGTTGGTCTGCTGGTCGCTCGTTTCCTTTCTGTAGGGGTTAGGTGCCCCTTCGTGACGCCGTTGTGGCCTGGCGTGGGTTTCACGTTTGAACTCGGCCGAATATGATACTAAGTACGCGTATTATCAAGCAGGTGAGACATTGGGACTGAACTGCCGTTGTCGCGCAGCGTCAGACCTTTGGCGGACCGCTGACGGGCTACTGTTCGCAATTGCGTGTCCTTCGGGACCCAGCATCTCGGATGCAACAGATTGAAAGCGTCGCGCCAGTCGACGGGTACCGGCGCGACGCCATCAATACATTGCAGTCGACCGTACCCAGCGTATTCAAGACCGCGGTTGTGCTGCCCGCACCTTGAGGTTGCAGTCTCTCACTGAGGTTTCGTCGGCGCAGTATTGAAGCAGTGGTGCCTGTTCAAGGCTCGATGAAGATGCACTCCCCGGGGCATTGTTCGGCGGCGTCGATGACGTCGTCAAGTCGATGGTCTGCGATTGAAGCGGGCGATGCGCTGCCACCTGGTTCACTCGCAATTTCGTTGCCGATTCGGACGTACGAGAGCCCGTCCACCATGGCGAACACGTCGGGGCAGAGCTCGGTACATAACGCGTCGCCGGTGCAAAGGTCTTGATCGACCCACACGTCCATCTGATCCTCGATTCGTAGGAAACTTGCGCTTTTCATTGACAAGTTTGGAATGGTGAGTCCTAAAAGCAATCTAACCAACCAGAATATTTGAGGATTTCCCTACGAGTCTGTCGCGAAGATCGATGGCTACGTTGCACATCGAACGGTTCAGGGCTTCGTGCTCGAGTTGCGCCGGTTGTCCGTTGGCGCGAACCTCAATCCCGCCAACACCACCTTCCTCGGTGGCCTCGTCAACTGGTACAAAACCGGACTCATCGTCTCCTACACCGGTACGACCGACCCGCCGGCGTCGCCGCACCTACCCCGTGACCATCACCACAACCGGTGCCGCCGACACAATCGTAAGCGCGCAGACGAATATCGTGATCAACGCAGCACCGCCCACGAGCTACACCGTCAAAGACGAAGGACAGGGCAAGATCACCGCCGTCGACGCGGGCGGCGCCTTCATCATGATCGGCACCAAAAAGATCGTGTGGTCACCAGCAACACAGATCATCGTCAACACGCCGAACGGCGAGCTCCATGCTATTGACAACTCCGTGAAGGTTGGCATGCGCGCCCAGTGGAAAGGCCTCCGCAACAAGGACACCAACACCGTCCTCGCCACCAAACTCGAAATCAACTGAAACAGCGCACCCGCTCACCGTGCGACGTCGCACGGTGAGCGGAGCGTCGTGCTTTCGCAACGCGCTGGTCGCTCGAATGCGCTAGATCGACCCGTTGTGCTGACGCAGTGACCAGTCGTCGAAACGGTGTGTTCCGCGTGGACATTGCTTTTCACCTACCGGGGTTGTTCGGCGTCACCGTCATCGCACGCAACCAGCACGGAACATGGTGCGGTTCGGGCGACAGCGCTCGCCGTCGATCCAACGCGGAGGTGTTGGAGACCGGTCAGGCCACGGGTGCCGAGAACAACAAGGTCGGGTGACACTTGTTCGAGGTGATCTTGAATTTCGGGTGTGGGTTTGCCTTTGTGAACACGTACCTCGACCGTCGCACCGGCTGCTTCGAGGCGCTGGCGAGCCCCGTGTGTCGCGGCCTCGACGTCGATCCGGCCGTCGTCGATGGACAATACGGTGACGCTGAGTTGGCCAATCCATGGCAGACGAGTCAAAGCGTCGATGGCCTTGTCGACATGACGGGAGGCGTCCGCGCAAACGACCGCCGATTTCATCGGACGACCATGGCGGACAATAAGCAATGGTGCCGGAGGATGGTTTAGGAGCCAATCGGCGGTGCTTCCGAGATGGAGGGACTTGAGGAGTCCCGGGCCAGCGCGGGCCAATGACGAGCAGATCACAATCGACCATTAGCACTATCCGCGGGTCGCTTCTTGCGGTCAGATGCTTCACTTCGGCGAACTCAGCTTCGGCGAAAGCGTGACGTGGTTGTGGTGGGTTCCACTCGTGGAGGTACGTTTCCTCTGGGGGGAGTGGGGGACCCAGTGTTTCGACCATATGCGCGGATATGACTTTGAGATGCCATTCGGGCCAACGGTGATTGTTGATTGCGAGCCACGCAATGTCGGCTCCGGGAGAACCATCATCGCCGAAGGCCAGGATCGGGGAACGGGTCATCGTGTGCCTCTTCACATGTGTCGATGTGCATCTCAAGTACAACAACAACAGTGTGTGGCTCCTGAGGTCTGCAGGTAACCGGGCGAAGGTCCTGTTCCGTTCGGTCTCCTGCCTGTTCGACGCCTTTCGAACACCCCCTCTCCGCTAGTGCATCGACGACGCAGTTGGTCGTGGGCTCTCCTTCTCTTGGCGCGGGCGCCACTGTTGCGTGAACCGTCCGCCAAGCTCGAGCAGCGGATACGCGACCACGACGAGAACGATTGATACCCCGTGGGCCCACAGGGCAGTCAGCGGCAGTTCGAACGTCTCGCGGCTCCAAGGAAACGCAAATTCCAGTCCGAACAGAGGTCGTGATTTCGGGTAAGCCGACATCTGTGTCAGCGCGTCTGCGTCGGTGTCTGCTTTCGGGACCATCTCACGACCACCGATCGGGTGGTGTGTGATCGGGTGGTGTGTGTTCGCAGCAACAGGCGGCACGGGCCCAATGACCCCAGCGGGCGTGTCACAAGGTCCATGAGAAACCTACGAACACCTCTGGGTCAATGGAGGTGGTCCCATAACGATTGGTCGTGTGAAACGCACTGCACGCTCGTCGGTTTGGGCGCCACGGCGGGTCGAGAACGTGACTCGGAAGCGGTGTTCTTGGTGAAGGAGTGCTCCTCATTCTGGTTGGACGCGTCATGATCGTTGTCGGCGATTTCCGGGCGTACGCGGTGGCTTTGGCGATTGGTCTTGTTCTTGGGTTTGAACGCGAACATCACGAGTGGCGCGATCATGCGCAATCGCCGCCGACCGGCACTCGAACCTTCGCCGTTCTGACGGTTTCCGGGACCATCGCCGCTTCCATCGATTCGGTCGTGGTTGCTGCGGGCGTTCTCGCCGTAAGTGTCTTGGTCGCCGTTGGGTACATGCGCTCGGACACTGAACACATTGGCCTGACGACTGAAGGGACGGCGCTCGCGGCGTTTCTCCTGGGGGCCCTCACGTGGCACGACGAGATGCTCGCGATAGGTATTGCTTCGGTTCTCACGCTGGTTCTGGTCAGCAAACAGGGTGTTCGTCGGCTGGTGCGCGAGGTGGTGACCGAGGCGGAGGTGACCGACGCCGTCCGGTGGTTCGTCCTCGCATTCGTAGTGCTTCCGCTGATGCCCAACAAAGGGTACGGACCTTCGGCGTCGATCAACCCGGCGCGTATCTGGACGCTTGTGCTGCTGCTTACAGGTGTGGGGTGGTTCGGCTACATAGCGACACGCGTGGTCGGCGAGCGCCGGGGATTGCTCGTGGTTGGCGCGACGGGCGGGTTCGTGTCGGGTGCTGCGACGACTCTCGGCTTGGCCCGGATCGCTCGCGCCGATCCAGCGTTGCGGATGTCTGCTCTCGGTGGTGCGTTGCTGGCGAGCGTGGCGACCTGCTTGCAGTTGGCCGTGCTCACGTGGGTGTCGGTACCGAGGTTCGGACTTACGTTGCTGCCGCCTATGGCTGTTGGTTCGGTTCTCTTAGCCGGCACGGCCCTGCTCGTTGATCGGTCGTCGCCCAAGCTGGAAACGAAAAACCCAGAATCTTCTGATCGACGACCCTTGGCGCTCAAGGGTTCGCTAATGGCAGCGGCGGTTCTTGGCACCACAATCGCCGTCTCGCGCATTCTTGTGGACCGACTCGGGAACTCGGTCGTCCTAGCCGTTTCGGCGGCGAGTGGGTTGGCCGATGCTCACGCGGCTTCGCTTTCCGCGGCCGCACTTGTTCGGGACAACGTGATCTCGGCGAAGTCGGGGACCTGGTTCGTTGGAGTGGCCTTGGCTGCCAACACGTGTACGAAGCTGGTGGCGGCTACGGCGGCCGGAGGCCGATGGTTCGGGGCTCGCTATGCGCTCGGAATCGCACCGGCCATGTTGGGTGTCGGAGCAACGATGTGGCTCATGAACCGCTGAACTGTCTTACCCGTTGAGCGGAACCGCGGTCCAGGCCGTCTTGCGCTTTGCTGGGCGTCCGTGCGGAGTATCCCTTTGAGGACAACCTCGAGGAAAACTCGAAACTGCTTGCAGTGTGCCCGTCGAGGTGCTTGCGGACGTGGGCAGCGGTTCGGCGGTAGTCAATCATGGATGGTCCGGAGGAAGCCGCGGGACTATGGCTTCACCGTCGGGCCGAGCCCGGGGGCGCATGCCGAGTTGTTGGAGCGTGTAGCCGAGCAGGTAGTTATTGACGCCGTCTGTGATTCTCTTGCGCGAGTCCGTTCGAGGAGCTCGGGTGACACGTCGTTGAGGTCTGTTTCGATCCGGAGCGCACGATCGCAGACGCTCGTTCGGACTCATCTGCTCGAGCTCCTCAACTGACCAGATCTTCGATGAGCTCAGCTCAACAGGATATTTGTCAGACCTGTGATCGAGGGTGCACGGCGAAGCTGCGTAAGTGCGACACGCCGGTTCTGCTGGGACTGCACGGTTTGCTCGTTAGGCCTCTCCTGGAGAGTCACCAACGATTCGGCGAATTTCGTTCGCGTACTTAGTTGTCGTGCCACTTTCGTGCCACGCTGGATGGAAACGAGGGGCGGTTTGGGGTCGTGGCGGGCGGCGAGTGTTCGATTGTCGTGTGCTGTGAGCTGCATAAACGCAGGTCAGTAAGTGTGCTTATGACCGCGACCATCGATTTGCCAAGGTGAGGGTCGCGGGTTCAAATCCCGTCTTCCGCTCGGTATGGAACCCCCTGTTATGCAGGGGGTTCTTCTGTTTCCGGCGGTGAGTGGTGGTTCAGTTTTGCCCATCATGCCCATCATCTTGCCCATCACATCGGTCAAGCGGTCATAGCGGTTGGCCGATTTGGTGAATGTGTCTGGTTCGATCCGTCAGCGAGGCCCGTCGTCGTGGGAGCTCCGCGTGTATTCGGGGTTGGATCCTGACAGCGGGAAGCGTCGGTACCGGACCGCGACGGTGATCGGGAATCGTGGCGATGCGGAACGCGGTCTTGCGGAGTTGGTTGCGGCGGTTCGGTCGGAACGCTCGATCGGGTCGTCATCAACCATGTCCGACTTGTTGGAGGCTTGGTTTGTTGTTGCCTCTGGTTCGTGGGCGCCGACAACGATTCGTCAGACCCGGTCGGTTGTTGACCGGTACCTGCACCCGCAACTCGGCTCGATCCGTGTCGGGGAGCTCACGCCGAGCGTGATCGACGCTGCCTATGTTCGTCTGCGGCTGTCGGGTGGTGGTCGTGGGCAGGGTCTTTCGTCGGGAACGCCTGCTCGGGTGCATGTGGTGTTGCGCTCCGCGTTGGCCCAGGCGCAACGGTGGGGATGGATCTTTGACAACCCGGTCGAACGAGCCCATCGCAGCAATGTCCGCAAGACCGAACGCAAGCCGCCTACCCCTGACGAAGTCGCAACGTTGATCGATGGCTCGACGAGCACGATGACGTGTTGCATCTGTTTGTTGCGGTGGCCGTGTCCACCGGTGCTCGTCGTGCGCAACTTCTTGCGGTGCGTTGGGAGAACATTGATCTCGTCCGTGGTCGTGTCGCGTTTGTTCGTGGCTGGGTGGAGGGACCGAACGGCCCTGTCCTGTCGGATACCAAGACGTCGCGTCGTCATCAAGTGCAGATCGATCCGGTCACGAGGGAGTTGCTACGGCAGCGGTTTGGTGATGGCCGATGTGGGTACGTGTTCAGTGACGATGACGGTGTGTCGGCGTGGAAGCCGAACCGGGCGACGAAGTCGTTCCTGCGGGCGCTTGACGGTGCCGGGCTCCGCAGGTTTCGGTTGCATGATCTGCGCCATTTCATGGCGACGGAACTTTTGCAGGCTGGTGTCGCGCTGGCGGTTGTGTCGCAACGACTTGATCATCAACGGAAGTCGACGACGCTTGACTATTACGCGCACGCCGTCCCGTCGGGCGACGCCCACGCTGCAGACATGATCCGGACGGTCATCGACAACGCCCGGGGAGTCGCATGAAACGTGCAGCCCCTTGCGCACTCCGTAGATGTCAGGGTAGCCTGACGATGTGAGTGTTCTTCTTGGCCGGTTGCCATCTGATCCGTTGGAAGCGTTGCGTGAGTTGACGCGGACCGAGGCGGAGTTGGGCGAGCTGCGTCGTCGGTTCGTTGCTGATGCACGGAGGGCGGGTGTGTCGTGGGATCAGATCGGCGAGTCGCTTGGTATGACGCGTCAATCGGCGTGGGAGTACTTCACGAGTTCGGTGCGTGAGTCGATGGCTGCACGAGCTGCGACGTCGTCGTTGGACGACGACGAGGCGATGCGTTTGGCTGTGGAGGAGACACGCGAAGTTCGACGTCGACGTGCCCGCTGAGCCGGTTCGCGTTGTTATCGATGCGAACGTGTTCGTGTCGGCCGCGATCGGGCGGGGACCATCAACGCGACTGATCGACCAGTGGATGGTCGGGCCAAGCGTCGTTCGAACTCATTCTCTGTCCGAGATTGATCGGCGAGATCAGCGATGTGCTGGACCGTCCGCGCCTACGCAAACGAATCAGCGCCGAGGACGCCCGCGAGTTTGTCGAGGTGATCTCGATTTTACCGAACCAGGTACCTGACCCGCAGGAGATCGCCGTCGCAACACGTGATGCCGACGATGACTATCTGGTCGCGCTGGCGATAGAACACGACGCGAAGTGGATCGTCACTGGCGACGACGACCTCCTCGACTGGGACGAACAGCAACCGCCGACAATCTCGCCGGCTGCGTTCGAGAAATGGCTTCTCGAACGGACGTGAACGTCGTCGAGACAGTTCGCACTCGAACTCGGTCGATAGTAAGCGCGCATACGTAGACCACTCTACGAACTGGGTGGACAGAAGCGTATTCGGTGGACAAATCGTGGACGTGAGCGCACAGAATCGCAGCTGATGGACGTGGTGGACAGTCATCCGCACTGTTGCCAAGGTGAGGGTCGCGGGTTCAAATCCCGTCTTCCGCTCCAAAGGAAACACGCAGGTCAGGCACCCTTTCGAGGGTGCCTGATTGTTTTTTTCAACGACTGTTTGCCCATCAAATTTGCCCATTTGTGCCACATTCGTGCCACTTTGAAAAGTGTCGTACGGTCGGACTAGGCCGCAAGGGGCGAACATGCACAAGAATTCACCGCCAAACAACCTGCGTTTGGCTCGAGTGGGTGACCGTCCTCGAGTTTAGAAGGCCACTCGTCGGTAGTCGACCGACGAGTTACCGG
>CAVXNJ010000003.1:0-464976 GCA_963763135.1 uncultured Acidimicrobiales bacterium
ACGCCGAACGACCCGCCGAGCAACGACGCGAAGTACAGCAGGAGGAACCGCACCCGGCCGAGCGGCCGCTCGAGCATCGGCCCGAGGACGTACAGGAAGTACATGTTCGAGCCGAGGTGCAGGATCCCGTAGTGCATGAAGCCCGAGGTGACCGAGCCGATACCAGCCGCCCGGCTCGGTGAAGAAGCGCCGCCGCCACCGCGACACTCGATGGGGATGGCGATGACGTCGCTGAGGCCGAGGTTCACATGGGCGTCGGTCACCGTGCCGGCCAGGACGCCGGGGTCGCGGGTCCACAGCAGGACGCCGACGAACACGGCCACGTTGGCGACGATCAGCGACAGGGTGACCAGGTTCGGCTGACCGGCGCTCCAGAACCTCGCGCTGGTCTTGATGTCGGGCCGGGACGCCTTGGCACAGTCGACGCAGTGGCTGCCGACCGTCGCCTGCACGAGGCACGACGGGCAGGCGGGCTTGCCGCACCGCGTGCAGCGCCGCCCGGCGACGCGGTCGGCATGGCGGTAGCACGTCATCGTCGAGCCGGCGGGGGCGGCGGGCGGCCCGCCCGGCTGGGGGAGGCCCGACGCCCGCGCCCGTTGCGGCTCTCGCGGTTCGCGCGGGGGGGGCGGCGGTAACGGCACGGTTCCAGCGTACCGACGCGCCCGCTCGCCACCCGGGGCCGGTCCCTGAACGATCCGCGAAGCCGAGCGGAGGGCGAGGCCCTCGCGTGCGCGCTCGCCGTGGGCGTTCAGCGCCGTTCTTCGGGCAGCGCGCCGACGAAGTCGTCGACCTCGGGCGGCAGTGCGTCGATCACGTCCGACGCGCGCCGTCGCTGGCGGCGCGTGGACCGGTTTGTCCGCACGGTCGGGGCGTCCGGTCGAGCGCGTCGCGCGCGCAGATCCACTGCGGTCGGGTCCGGCAGGTCGCAGCTCAGTAGGCGGTGCTGGCGACGAACCGGTCGGCGGGGGCGGCCTCGCCGAGCAGGTTGCCCTGCACGAAGTCGCACCCGGCGGCGCGCAGCCGCCGGAGCTGCTCGGCGCCGCTCACCCGTTCGGCGATCACCTGCATGTCGAGCGCGTGGGCGAGGAGCACGAGCGCCCGCACCAAGCCGCGTGTCGGCCTCCGACGAGCCCGACGGCAGCGCCAACGAGCCGTCGAGCTTGAGCAGGTCGGCGCCGACGTCGGTCAGGACCGACAGTGCGTTGGCGCCGGTGCCGAAGTTGTCGATCGCGATCCGCACACCCATCCTCCGCAGCGCCCGGACGCTGCGTTCGACGTTGGCGTCCCGGTTGAGCAGCGCGGTCTCCCGGGCCTCGAGCACGAGCTGGTCGGGCCGGAGCCGGTGCTGGCGGAGCTGGGCCAGGATGAGGTTGACGAACGACGGGGTGCGCCAGCTGGATCCGCGAGACGTTGACGTGGACCGCGAAGCCGGTCGTCGACCAGCTGCTGGTCGATCCAGATCCGGGCGTCGGCGAGCGCCCGTTCGACGACGAGCTCGCCGAGGGCGACGATCGAACCCGACTCCTCGGCGATCGACACGAACGTCGCCGGGTCGACCCGTCCCTGCGTCGGATGGATCCAGCGCACGAGCGCCTCGGCGCCGACCGCGGTCTGCGTCACCGACGAGAAGACCGGCTGGTACTCGATGTCGATCGATCGCTCGGCGATCGCCCGCGCGAGCGCGGCGGCCAGTCTCGGTGCGCTCGCGAGCGGTCGAGCGCATCTGCGCCGTGAACAGCAGGCAGCGACCACGGCCGGTGTGCTTGGCCTCGTACATCGCCGTGTCGGCGTTGCTGATCAGCATCGATGCTGCGTCTTCGTCGGCCAGCGTGAGCACGTCGAGGTCGGACAGCGCGACGCCGATACTGACCGAGAACTCCAGATCGAGGTCGCGGATCCGCAGGTGGCCGGTCAGCGCCCGTCGCATCCGCTCGGCGAGGTCGAGGGCGGTGACCGCGTCGGGCATCGACCGGCAGACGACGAGGAACTCGTCGCCGCCGATCCGGGCGACGCGGTCGTCGGGGCGCACCGCTTCGGCGAGCCGGCGGGCGGTCGACACGAGGAGCCGGTCGCCGATGTCGTGACCGAGCGCGTCGTTGACGTACTTCAGCCGGTCGAGGTCGACGAAGAACGCGGCGACGTGGCCGGCCCTGCCGCGCTGGCCGCGCACCGAGTCGGCCAGCACCGCGCATGATCTGGCGGCGGTTGGCGAGGCCGGTCAGCGGATCGTGCGTCGCCCGGTGCCGCAGCTCGGCGGCCTCCTGGCGGGCGACGGTGACATCGTGGGCCATGACCGCGACGAACCCGCCGCCGGCCATCGCCGGGTCGTGGTGGACCGTCACCGTCGCCCGGAAGACGTGATGGTCGCCGGTGCGCGAGGTGTGGTCGAAGTCGCCGTGCCAGGTGCCGCCGTCCGGGTCGTCGAACAGGTGCTGTGGGGCGTGGTCGAGGAACGATCGCAGCAGGGCGTGGGCGCTGCCACCCGGCCGGAGGTCGGCGTCGCTGTCGGCCCCGAGCAGCGCCATCCCCGCCGAGGTGATCGTGCGCAGCTCACCGTCGAGACCGAGGATCAGCACGGCCGACCGATCCGCGTCGAGCAGGCGGCGGATCGCCGGCGGGAGTCGAACGGCGCGCGGTTCGTGTCAGGCCGCCGCCGGGGCGTGCCCGATGCGCTCGGCCGCAGACGCGGCGAGGCCCGGTGGCGGGAGCGTCGTCTGGTTGTCGCTGTCGTCGAGCTGCACGACGGGTCCTTTGTCGGCTTCTTCGGGCGACCGGCCCGCGTCAGCGACGATAGGTCCCGGTCAGGCCGGCGGTCGCGATCGCGACGTCTTCGATGAACTCGAGCAGGCTCGCTGCTGATGTTCCATCGGCAAGTTCGTTCTGCTGGTTGAGCGCGTAGACGGTCAGCCGGTAGACGTGGGCGTCGTCGCCCTCCGGGGGCAGGGGCCGCCGTAGCCGATCGCACCGAAGGAGTTGACGCCCTGCACGGCTCCGAGGGGCACGTCGCCCTCGAGCAACGTGATGTCGTTCGGGTCGACCCCGGCGATGACCCAGTGCACGAACGGGCGGTCACCGTCGAGCGCGGTGTCGTCGACCAGCGCGATCGCGACCTCGACGGTGCCCGGCCGGCGGCGACAGCCAGCTCACCGTGGGCGAGATGTTCTCGCCGTCGCAGGTGTAGATCGGCGTCGATCGCCCGCGCCGTCCTGCCAGGGAGCGAAGACCTGGAACGTCTGGCGGACCGTGTTCGAGTCGTCGATCGGCAGCGACGGGGGTCCCTCCGGCACCACCGGCACGACCGGGACCGCCTCGAGCGGCACCGACGCCAGCGTCGCCGGCGGTGGCACCGTCGTCGTGAACGTGATCGGCCGGCTCGCTGAGCGTCTTGCCGTCACCGGTGTCGCACGCGGCCAGCGCCGAGCACGGCGGCCACCGCGACGACCGCGACGACGACCGGTGCGCGGCGCGACCGGCGGCTCGGCGGGCGGCCGTGCGGAGCGGTGGGCGGACATCGCAGCGGAGCGTACGGCATCGGTCCGGGCTCCGTTCGCTAACCTGCTCACGGTGTCCGACGTGAACTCCCCACTGACGGTGCTCACCGTCCACGCCCATCCCGACGACGAGGCGTCCAAGGGTGCGCCGACGCTCGCGAAGTACCACGCCGAGGGCATCCGCACCGTGCTCGTGTGCGCCACCGGCGGCGAGGAGGGCGACCTGCACAACCCGACGCTGCGCGAGGAGGGCCAGCCGTTCCACGGGCTGACGCCGGAGGAGGAGAAGGCCCTCGTCGCATCGATGCGCGACGTCCGAGCTGGCGGCGTCGGCCGCCGTGATCGGCTTCGACGAGGTCGTGATGCTCGGGTATCGCGATTCGGGGATGGCCGAGACCGAGCCGAACGAGCATCCGGACTGCTTCCACCAGGCCGACCTCGACGAGGCCGTCGGGCGGCTGGTCGCCGTGATCCGACGGGTGCGATCCCAGGTGATCATCACCTACGGCGACGATCAGAAGGGGTATCCGCATCCGGACCACCTCAAGGTGCACGACATCTCGGTGCTGGCGTTCGATCGCGCCGGTGACCCGGCCTGGTATCCGGAGGCGGGCGAACCGTTCGAGCCGTCGAAGCTCTACTACTCGGTCTGGGCCAAGGCCCGCATCCTCGCCGTTCACGACGCGATGCTGCAGCTCACCGGCGAGTCGCCGTTCTCCGACGAGTGGCTCGAGCGTGACGGGACAGGATCATCGCATCACGACGAAGATCGAGGTGTCGGGACTACAGTGGGCGCGCACCGGTGCGCTCCGTGCGCACGCCACGCAGATCGACCCGAGCGCCGGGTGGTGGTTCGGGCTGACCGACGAGCAGCTGGCCGAGACCTATCCGTGGGAGGACTGGATCCTCGCCCGTTCGATCGGGTCGGGCCGATCCCCGACGACGACAGGGAGCGACGACCTGTTCGCCGGCCTGCGGCTCGGGAGGCGGCGTCGTGAGCCGTCCAGTACCGGGTGTCGTCGCCAAGAAGGACGAGCGCATCGAGGGCCCCGACGGCGCCGACATCGTGTCACCGTGCCGCTCGTCGATGCCGCGGCGGCCGATTTCGATCCGACCGTCGCCTTCATGCGGGGCAAGCTCAAGGCGGCCGGTCACACCGGCGAGATCCTCGACCTGCTCGAAGTCGGGCGACGCCGCGACGGCGATCGGCCGCCTGGTCGAGACCGCCTGAAGCGCATCGAGGCCCGTCCGGGAGCGGCGGGCGGGCCGCCGTCGTTCGGCGCGAACGCCGACGATGGCCCGGGTTCAGCCGGCGCGGATCACGTCGCGGAGCTGGCGAAAGCCGATCAGCGTCGCGCCGCTCGCGTCGAGGCGCTCGGCGCAGGTCGTCGCTGGTGACGAGGGCGAGGTCGGCGATCCACCCGTCGGCGCTCGGCGCTCGACCGCCCGCACCTCCGGCGTGTCGATCGCCGGCTGGACGTGGATCTCGGTGACGCCGGCCGCGAGGCGACTGGATCGCGTCGAGCACCCGGGCCAGGCTGCCGGCCCGCCAGTCGTGGTCGAAGTGGTCGGGGAACACGACCCCTTCCTCGGCGGCGAGCGTGCGGAACGGGAATCCGGCCTGCTCGGCGGAGATCGTCGACGGCAGCCGGATCGGGAGCCGGAACTCGACGGCCAGCTCGAGGTAGACGTCGAAGAACTCGGGGCGCAGCGTGATCGCCGACAGGTGAGGCGCGAGGTGGGTGACGTCGATGCCCCAGACGATCGCCCGCTCGATCTGGGCGCGCAGCTCGCGCAGCACCTCGTCGTGGTCGGCGTGCTCCCAGAGGTCTTCGAGGGTGCGCGGGAAGCCGCCCTCGCCCGACTGCAGCGACGGCGCGTGGGTGATCGGTCCCCAGCGGTAGTAGCCGTGCTCGGCGTTGAGCGTGAGGTGGACGCCGATGTCGTCGTCGGGCGGCACATGTCGGCCGCGTGGCGGGCCCACGGTGCGGGCACCATCAGCGACGCGCAGGTGGCGATGCCCGTCGTGCAGCGCCTGCGAAGACGCCGACGTTCGAGGCGTGACAGGCGCCGAGGTCGTCGCAGGACAGGATCACGAGTTTGGTGTCGGCGGAGTGACCGAGCCGTTCGGCGAGCGTGGTCACGGTCGGAACCGTAACGGGGGCGCGGCGACGGCCGTCGGACTCACCGGCGCACGCAGCCCACAGACCGAGCGTCGCCGCGTTCGGCGGCCCGGGCGGCGTCGACGAACAGCGTCGGCGTACGTCGTGTTCGGCCGGATCGACAGCGGTTGTCGCGAATCCCTGGCGGACGATCTCGTAGTTGACGAAGATCGCCGTCGTCGGCGCGGTACACGTAGCCGAGGAGGCGCCCGAAGTCGTCGCGGTTCGACCGTGTCGCGCTCGATCCGCGACCGGGGTGCCGAGCGGGAGGAGTTGCGTCGGTGAAGGCGGTCGCCTCCGGCCCGAAGCACTCGATCGGGGTGTCGGGCTTCTTCGTTTCGGGCGTGTCGATGCCGATCAGCCGGACCCGCTCCTCGCGGCCGTCGATCACGAGCGTCGACCGTGTCGCCGTCGACGATGGAGGACACCACGGCGTTCGGTTCCAGTGCGGTCGCCCCGACGTAGGTCGCCGTCGCAGCCGTCGGGGCGTCGCGATCACACCCACCGATCATCGACGCGGTGAAGCGCGATGCCGAGCGCTCCGATCCGTCTCACCCCGATTGTCTACCGCCGACCTGACCGAGCCGTCGGCCGGCGAAGGGACATCGTGACGGCACGAGCCGCCGTCACAGCATCCGGCGGGCCGGCTGGACGCCGGCGATCTCCTCGATCACCAGCTGGGCCTCGGTCTTGCGGTCCTCGGTGACGAAGATGCGCGCCATCGGCTCGCGCGAGTACATCGTGAGGTGCAGCCCGAAGTCCTCGGTCATCACCGCCGGGATGCCCTCGTCGACGAGGACGTCGGTGATCATCTGCGCCTGCCATTGCGGGAGCCACGCGGCCTCGACGGTCCGGTCGGGGTCCGGGGTCTGGGTTCGTGCTTGCCGAACACCCAGTGCCATGCGCTGCGCAACGTCACCACCGTCGAGCGCTCCGTTCCATGATTCGACTCGGCATCGCGCGCGATGAACGGACCGTACGGCGAGCGGGTCCCGATCGTCCACGCGACGCCGAGGTCGTTAGTGTCGGAAGCACATGACCGGTGCGAGGGCACCGGCACCGCGCCGACCCTTGGGGGAACGATGGCGAACATCGTGAAGGCAGCGCTGCTGCAGACCGACTGGACCGGCGACAAGGAGTCGATGATCGACAAGCACGAGGAGGCTGACCCGCGAGGCCGCCGCCCAGGGTGCCCAGGTCATGTGCTTCCAGGAGCTGTTCTACGGCCCCTACTTCTGCCAGGTGCAGGACGCCGCAGTACTACGACTACACCGAGGAGATCCCCGACGGGCCGACCACCAAGCGGTTCCAGGCGCTCGCCAAGGAGCTCGGCATGGTGATGGTGCTGCCGATGTACGAGATCGAGCAGGCCGGGCTGTACTACAACACCGCCGCGGTGATCGACGCCGACGGCACCTACCTCGGCAAGTACCGCAAGCAGCACATCCCGCAGGTCAAGGGGTTCTGGGAGAAGTTCTACTTCCGCCCGGCAACGACGGCTACCCGGTGTTCGACACCGCGGTCGGCAAGGTCGGCGTGTACATCTGCTACGACCGCCACTTCCCCGAGGGCTGGCGGATGCCTCGGCCTGAACGGCGCCGAGATCGTGTTCAACCCGTCGGCCACCCACCGCGGGCTGTCGGAGTACCTGTGGAGCATCGAGCAGCCGGCCGCGGCGGTGCGCCAACATGTACTACGTCGGTGCGATCAACCGGGTCGGCATCGAGCCGCTCGGCGAGAACGACTTCTACGGCCAGAGCTACTTCGTCGATCCGCGCGGCCAGTACGTCGGCGACAAGGGCGATCCGTACAAGCCCGAGCTGATCGTCCGCGACCTCGACCTCGACCTGATCCGCGAGGTCCGCGACGGCTGGCAGTTCTACCGCGACCGCCGCCCCGACGCCTACGACGAGATCGTGCAGGCTGCCCGCTGATGTGGCGTTCGACTCGCCAGGCACCAACCGTCACGCCGAAGGAGAAGCGACATGGCAACGACACTGATTCAAAACGGCACGATCGTCTCGGCCGACGGGCGGTCGTCGACGGCGACGTGTTGATCGACGGCGAGACGATCGCCGCGATCCTCGCGCCCGGCCAGGCCGCGGCGCTCGGCATCACCGCCGACCGTACGATCGACGCCACCGGCAAGTACGTCGTCCCGGGCGGGATCGACGCCCACACCCACATGCAGCTGCCGTTCGGCGGCACCGTCGCGTCCGACGACTTCGAGACCGGCACGATCGCCGCGGCCTGGGGCGGGGTCACCACGATCGTCGACTTCGCCGTGCAGAACACCGACACCAGCGTGCACGAACGGCTCGCCGAGTGGCACGAGAAGGCCGCCGGGAACTGCGCGATCGACTACGGCTTCCACCAGATCATCGGCGGCGTCGACGAGGAGTCGCTGAAGGCGATGACCTACCTGGTCGACAACGAGGGGATCACCAGCTTCAAGCTGTTCATGGCCTACCCCGGGGTGCTTGTACTGCGACGACGGCCAGATCCTGCGGGCGATGCAGAACGCCGCCGAGTCGGGGGCGATGATCATGATGCACGCCGAGAACGGCATCGCCATCGACGTGCTGGTCGCACAGTCGCTCGCCCGCGGCGACACCGACCCGAAGTTCCACTCGCTCACCCGGCCGGCCGAGCTCGAGGAGCGAGGCCACGCACCGGGCGATCCAGCTCGCCAAGGTGGCCGGCAACGTGCCGCTCTACATCGTGCACATGTCGGCGTCGGAGGCGCTCGAAGAGGTCGCCGCCGCGCAGCACGCCGGGCTCAACGTGTTCGCCGAGACCTGCCCGCAGTACCTCTACCTGACGCTGGAGGACCAGCTCGCGCAGCCGGGCTTCGAGGGCGCCAAGTGGGTCTGCTCGACCCCGCTGCGCACCAAGCACGAACACCACCAGCAGCGATCTGTGGAAGGGGCTCCGGATGAACGAGCTGGCGATCGTCTCGACCGACCACTGCCCGTTCTGCTTCAAGGACCAGAAGGAGCTCGGCCTCGGCGACTTCTCGAAGATCCCGAACGGGATCGGCGGCGTCGAGCACCGGATGGAGCTGATCTACCAGGGTGTCGTCACCGGCGAGATCAGCCTCGAGCGGTGGGTCGAGACGTGCTCGACCACGCCGGCGCGGATGTTCGGGCTCGACAGCAAGGGCGTGATCGCGCCGGGCTTCGATGCCGACATCCTGATCTGGGACCCGAACGCGCACGACCAAGATCGGCATCAACGACAAGCACCACATGAACATGGACCACTCGGCCTACGAGGGCTTCGAGATCGACGGCAAGGTCGACACCGTGATCAGCCGTGGCACGCGTCGTCGTCGAGAACGACACGTTCACCGGCCAGACGGGCCACGGCAAGTACGTCAAGCGCGGCCTCTCCAGGTACCTGCACTGAGCGTTAACACCGGGTGTCAGACACCAGGTGTTAACGGAAGGGATGCAACATGAATCGGATCTCGCATTGGATCGATGGGCGGGTCGTCGAGTCGGCATCGGGGCGGACGTCGCCGGTGTTCAACCCGGCGACCGGCGAGCAGACCGGCGAGGTCGGCCTGGCGTCGGTCGCCGAGGTCGACGCGGCGGTCGCCTCGGCGCGGGCCGCGTTCCCGGCGTGGCGGGCGACGTCGCTGTCGCAAGCGCGCCGAGGTGATGTTCCGCCTCCGCGAGCTCGGTCGACGCCAACCGCAAGGAGCTGGCGACGATGCTCGTCGGCCGAGCACGGCAAGGTGCTCTCCGACGCGATGGGCGAGGTCGCCCGCGGCCTGGAGAACATCGAGTACGCGTGCGGGATCCCGCAGCTGCTGAAGGGCGACTACTCCGAGCAGGCCGCCGGCGGCGTCGACGTCTACTCGATCCGCCAGCCGCTCGGCGTCGTCGCCGGCATCACGCCGTTCAACTTCCCGGCGATGGTCCCGATGTGGATGTTCGCCAACGCGCTCGGCCTGCGGCAACACGTTCGTCCTGAAGCCGAGCGAGAAGGACCCGTCGGTCGACCTGTTCGTCGCCGAGTTGCTCGCCCAGGCCGGGCTGCCCGCCGGGTGCTTCAACGTCGTGCAGGGCGACAAGGTCGCGGTCGACCGCCTGCTCGAGCACCGCGACGTCGAGGCGATCAGCTTCGTCGGCTCGACCCCGATCGCGCGGTACATCTACGAGACCGGGACGCGCAACGGCAAGCGCGTGCAGGCGCTGGGCGGCGCCAAGAACCACATGCTCGTGCTGCCCGACGCCGACCTCGACATGGCCGCCGACGCCGCGGTCGGGGCGGCCTACGGGTCGGCCGGCGAGCGGTGCATGGCGATCAGCGTCGTCCTCGCCGCCGACGCGATCGCCGACGATCTCGTCGGCAAGATCGCCGAGCGCATCCCGCAGGTCAAGGTCGGCCCGGGCAACGAGCCCGGCAACGAGATGGGCCCGCTGATCACCGCCGAGCACCGCGACCGGGTCAGGTCGTACATCGACAACGCACCGGGCGAAGGGCGCGACGATCGTCGTCGACGGGCGGCGCCGAAGTCCCCGCCGAGGGGTTCTTCGTCAACCCGACGCTGCTCGACGACGTCACGACCGACATGGCGTGCTACACCGACGAGATCTTCGGCCCGGTGCTCTCGGTCGTGCGGGTGTCGGGCTACCAGGAGGGGCTGGAGACGATCAACGCCAACCCCTACGCCAACGGCACCGCGATCTTCACCCGCGACGGCGGTGCGGCCCGCGAGTTCCAGTTCGACGTCCAGGTCGGCATGGTCGGCGTCAACGTGCCGATCCCCGTCCCGGTCAGCTACTACAGCTTCGGCGGCTGGAAGGCCAGCCTGTTCGGCGACACGCCACATGTACGGGCCCGAGGGCGTCAACTTCTACACCCGCGGCAAGGTCGTCACCAGCCGCTGGCCGGACCCGGCGACCAGCCAGATCGACCTCGGCTTCCCGGAGACGCGATGAGTGTTACACCTGGTGTCTGACACCGGGTGTTAACAGGAGGGACGAACATGGACATCGGAGTCGTACTCCAGACAACCCCGCCCGCCTCGCGGGTGATCGACCTGGCCAAGCGCGCCGAGACGCTACGGGTTCAGCCACGTGTGGACCTTCGACTCCCACATCCTGTGGGAGGAGCCGTACGTCATCTACTCCAAGATCCTCGACGAGACGCGCAACGTGATCGTCGGGCCGATGGTCACCAACCCGGCGACCCGCGACTGGACGGTCACCGCGCATCGATCTACGCCACGCTCAACGAGATGTACGGCAACCGCACGGTGTGCGGGATCGGCCGCGGCGACTCGGCGGTGCGGGTGACCAACGGCAAGCCGACCACGCTCGCCACGATGCGCGAATCGGTCGGGGTCATCCGCGGTCTCGCCAGCGGCGAGAGCGTGGAGTACAAGGGGTCGACGATCAGGCTGCCGTGGGCGGCGAAGAGCCGCCTCGAGGTGTGGGGCGCCGGATACGGGCCCAAGGCGCTCAAGCTGATCGGCGAGACGTGCGACGGCTTCATCCTCCAGCTCGCCGACGTGTCGATCGCGGAGTGGACGATCGGGTCGGTCCGCTCGGCTGCCGTCGACGCCGGGCGCGATCCCGACGACATCACGATCTGCGTCGCAGCTCCGGCCTACGTCGGCCACGACGATCCGGCGTCGATGGCCGACATGCGCGACCAGGTGCGGTGGTTCGGCGGGATGGTCGGCAACCACGTCGCCGACATCGTCGCCCGCTACGGCGAGTCGGCGCCCGTCCCCGCCGCGCTGACCGACTACATCAAGGATCGCCAGGAGTACGACTACAACCAGCACGGCCAGGCCGGCAACGTGCACGCCGCGTTCGTGCCCGACGAGATCGTCGACCGCTTCTGCATCCTCGGCCCGGTCGGTGCGCACATCGAGCGGCTCGAGGAGCTGAAGGCGCTGGGCGTCGATCAGTTCGCCGTCTACCTCCAGCACGACGCCAAGGACCACACGCTCCAGCAGTACGGCGAGCACGTCGTTCCGGCGATCCGCGAGCAGGGACTCGCCAGGACGTGATCGGCCGGTTCTTGCGCCCCGTCGCGCGGACCGATGATCGACATGACTCGATGACGATCGGGCCATGATCGGTCGGGGGCGCGGCGAGCGGCGATGTTCGTCCTCGCGCTCGCCTGCGTCGCGGTCGTCTGGGAGCTGTACAAGGCGACCGGCCCCGAGGGCGGCGGCGACGTCTTCGGCTACCCGCTGCTGCCGCGCACGAGCGACTGGGCGATGCCCCACATCAACGCGATGCTCGAGCGCCTGTTCGAACCCGAGGTGCGCGGTCGCGACACCCCGATCTGGCTCGCCGTGCTCGGGTACTCGTGGTACACCTTCCGGATGGCGCTGGTCGGCCTCGTGATCGGCGCGACGTTCGGTGTGGTGATCGCGGTGGTGATGGCCAGGTTCCGGGTCCTCGAACGGGGACTCCTGCCGTACGTGATCGCCTCCCAGACCGTCCCGCTGATCGCCCTCGCCCCGCAGGTCGCCGCGCTCGGCGGGAACTGGGACCTGCCCAAGTGGATGTGGGTCTCGACGCTCGGCGCGTTCCTGGCCTTCTTCCCGGTGTCGATCGCGACGCTGCGCGGCCTGAACAACGCACCGCCGGCGGCGCTGGAGTTGATGGACAGCTACGCCGCCGGCTGGTGGCGGACGCTGACCAAACTGCGGTTCCCCGCCGCCGTCGCCGACGATGGTGCCCGGCCTGAAGCTGGCGGCGACCGCGTCGATCATCGGCGTGATCGTGTCGGAGATCTCGACCGGCGTGCGCGGGCGTGGGCTTCGCCGCGCTGACCTACGGCCAGCGGGCGACGAGCGACCCGCCGCAGGTGTACGCCGCCGTGTTCGGCGCCGTCCTGCTGGGGCTCACGCTGTACGGGCTCGTCGTGCTCGCCGAGGTCGTGGTGATGCGCCGACACCCGCCCGAGGCGATGTCATGAGCCGGCAGGACTCCGCACGGTCGGCGGTGGCCGACGGGGCAGCCGTCGTCGTCGACCGGGCATCGATGGTCTTCAACGAGGGCCTGCCCAACGAGGTCACAGCCCTGCAGGACATCGACCTGACCGTGGGCACCGGGGAGTTCGTCTCGCTGATCGGCCCGTCCGGCTGCGGCAAGAGCACCCTGCTGCGGGTCATCGCCGACCTCACGTCCGCCACGCGCGGAACCGCCGAGGTGTCGGGGATGACCGCCGCCCGGGCCCGCGAGGAGCAGCGCTACGGCATCGCCTTCCAGCAGGCTGCCCTGTTCGACTGGCGCACGGTCCGCAGGAACGTCGAGCTGCCCCTCGAGCTCCAGGGATGGCCCAAGGACAGGCGGCGGGACCGCGCGATGGAGCTGCTCGAGATGGTGCAGCTCGCCGACTTCGCCGAGCACCGGCCCTGGGAGCTCTCCGGTGGCATGCAGCAGAGGGTCGCCATCGCCCGTTCGCTGGCGGTCGATCCCCCGCTCCTGCTGATGGACGAGCCGTTCGGTGCCCTCGACGAGATGACCAGGGAGCGGATGCAGAACGAGCTCCTGCGCATCCGCCAGGAGACGGGCAAGTCGATCATCTTCGTGACCCACTCGATCCCGGAGGCGGTCTACCTGTCCGACCGCGTCGTCGTCATGTCCCCGCGGCCCGGGCGCATCACCGACGTCATCCCCGTGCGCCTCGGCGACCGCACCGAGGACACCCGCGAGGCCGAGGCGTTCTTCGAGGCGGTGACCGCCGTTCGCGAGGCCCTTCGAGGCAACCCGAGCAGCGCCACGCGAGCACGGATCGGCGAGGTCTGATGGGCAGCCGACTCAGGGCGGTCTGGCCACCCATCCTCATCGCCGTGCTCCTCCTGGGCACATGGCAGCTGCTCGTCGTCGTGCAGGACATCAAGCCGTACCTGCTGCCCTCGCCGAGCCTGATCGCCGGCAACTTCTTCAAGGACGTCAGCCTCATGTGGGGCGCCGCCCTCTACACCGGCACGACGGCGCTCCTCGGCCTGGTCTTCGGCGACCATGCTCGGAATCCTGGTCGCGCTGCTCGCCCAGCGCTTCGTCCTCGTTAACAATCTGGTCACGCCCCTTGCGGCGGGACTCGCGGCGGTGCCCATCATTGCCCTCACCCCGCTGCTCAACAACATGTTCAACATCACGAGCCGCACGCCGCGGGTGCTGGTGACGGTGATCATCGTGTTCTTCCCGATGTTCGTCAACGTCACCCGCGGCCTCATCCAGGTGCAGCCCGTCCAACTGGAGCTGATGCGCTCGATGAACGCCAAGCCGTCGCACGGTACTGCGGATCCTGCGCGTCCCCAATGCGATCCCCTTCCTCTTCACGGGCCTCAAGATCGCTGCACCACTCGCCGTGATCGCCGCCCTGGTCGCCGAGTACTTCGGCGGGCCGCAGGAGGGACTCGGCAGTCGCATCACCTCGGCGGCCGCCAACACGGCCTACGGCCGCGCCTGGGCGTACGTGGTCGCGTCGATCATCCTCGGCCTCCTGTTCTACCTCACGGTGATCGCCGCGGAGAGATGGACGGCACCCTGGACGGGCCGCGCGCAAGCCAGCTGACAACGACCTCACCCGACACCCCACACAGTGAAACACCATCAATAGGAGGAAGAATGCGAGAAATCGCGCGCAATCCCTGGGCACGCGCCGCGGGCCTGGCAGCGATCGGAGCCTTGGCCCTGACGGCCTGCAGCAGCGGCAGCAGCTCATCGGAGAGCACGTCGGCAGCGCCGGCAGCCTCCTCCGCGGCCGCGGCCGCGTCCGCTCCGGCGGCAGCCTCGTCCGCAGCGCCGGCAGCGTCCGCGGCCTGCACCGAGCTGACACCGGTGAGCCTTCAGCTCCAGTGGTTCGCACAGGCCCAGTTCGCCGGCTACTACGCGGCCAAGGACAAGGGCTTCTACAAGGACCAGTGCCTCGACGTGACCATTCTCGAGGGCGGCGTCGACATCGTGCCGCAGACCGTCCTCGCCCAGGGCGACGCGGACTTCGCAATCTCCTGGGTGCCCAAGGCCCTCGCCTCGCGCGAGCAGGGAGCCCTGATCACCAACGTCGCGCAGGTCTTCCAGCGCTCCGGCACCCTGCAGGTCTCGTTCGCCGAGCAGAACATCAAGACGGCGGCCGACTTCAAGGGCAAGAAGATCGGCAACTGGGGCTTCGGAAACGAGTACGAGGTCTTCGCCGCCATCACCAAGGCCGGCCTCGACCCGGCGGCCGACGTCGAGCTCGTCGGCCAGCAGTTCGACATGAAGGCGCTGCTCAACGGCGAGATCGACGCGGCCGAGGCGATGACCTACAACGAGTACGCACAGGTCCTCGAGGCGAAGAACCCGACCACCGGCGAGCTCTACCAGCCGGAGGACTTCAACGTCGTCAACTACAACGATGAGGGCGTCGCGATGCTCCAGGACGCCATCTGGGCGTCCCAGGAGCGACTGTCGCGATCCTGCCTACCAGGACCTCGACGCAGCGGTTCGTGCAGGCGTCGCTCCAGGGCTGGATCTACTGCCGTGACAACGCCCAGGACTGCGCCGACATCGTCACGGCCAACGGCTCCAAGCTCGGCGCCAGCCACCAGCTGTGGCTGATGAACGAGATCAACAAGCTGATCTGGCCGTCGCCGAACGGCATCGGTCTGGTCGACAAGGCTGCGTGGGACCGTACGGTCGACATCAGCCTGCAGACGCCGAACCTGGACGGCGCGACCGTTCTGACGGCGCCGCCCGACGAGGATGCGTTCGACAACAGCATCGTCCAGGAGGCGTGGGCGTTGCTCGCCGGGATGGAGGGCCTCGACCTCTTCGGGCACGACTACGCGCCGATCGAGGTCACGCTGAACCCGGGCGGGGAGTGATGCACCGGCGGGCCGGCCGGGCATGTCACCCGGTCGGCCCGCCCCGGCCGACGCTGCGCGATGACGTCCGGGCTACGGTTCCAGCATGGTTGAACGCAGGGCTTCGAGGAAACTGATCGCCACGATGATGGGTCTGGCCGCGCTCGGCGCGGCGTGCGGCAGCGACGGAGGGGGTGGTGACGGTGGCGCGGCGGGCGGTGGTTCGGTCGAGGACTGGTGCGCGATCCTGCCGCTGGCGCAGGAGGGCGACGCGATCTTCGCATCGATCACCACCGCAACGCCCGAGGCGCTCGAAACCGGCATCGATCGGATCGGCGAGATCGTCCCGCAGCTCGTCGCCGCCGCACCACCGGAGATCGCCGCCGACGTCGAGTACCTCGCGCAGTACACGGCCGACCTGCGCAGCGCGTTCGAGGCGTCGGACTACAGCCTGTTCGACACCGACGTGTCGTTCATCGACGAGGCGCGCAACGATCAGGTGCAGGTCAACCTCGACGAGTACAGCGTGCGGGAGTGCGGCGAGACGTTCGGCGACGACGACCGGGACTCGTCGGGCGGACGCGGCCGGCGGTTCCGTGGAGTCCGGCGACGACGGCGCGTTCGATCCGTCGGCCGGCACGATCCGCGAGCAGTTCGTCGGCTTGTTCACCCAACTCGGCTTCACGGCAGCCGAGGCGGAGTGCCTCGCCGACAACGTCGACGCCAGCGATCAGGGTGTCCTCAACGGCGACGTCGAAGCGATCCTCGCGCTGCTGGCGGTCTGCGACATCCCGCCGTCGCGGCTCGAGGAGCTCGACGGCTGACCGTGGCGTCGCGCTTCGACGCCGTCCTGTTCGACGCGGGCGGCGTCCTGGTCCTGCCCGACCCGACCGTGCTCGGACCGCTGCTCGAGTACTACGGGGGCGACCCGACGATCGAACGCCACCGGCGCGCCCACTACGCGGGGATGAAGGCCAAGTCCGACAACGGGTCGGCCGAGTCGGACTGGGCCGACTACGACCGCGCCTACGTCGAGAGCGTCGGGGTGGGCGCCGACGACGTGGCCGAGGCCGCCGACGTGCTCGGCCAGACCCGCCACGCCGTGCTCTGGCGCTGGCCGATCGCGGAGTCCCGCACGGCGCTCGACCGGCTGGCGGCGGAGCAGGTCCCGATGGGCGTGGTCTCCAACGCGAGCGGGCAGATCGAAGGGATGCTGGCGCGTGAGATGTGCCAGGTCGGGCCGGGACCGCACGTCGAGGTGCGCTGCGTCGTCGACAGCCACGTCGTCGGCGTCGCCAAACCGGACCCGGCGGTGTTCGACGTGGCGCTCGCGCACTTCGCCGAGTTCGAACGGTCACGGATCGCCTACGTCGGCGACTCGGTCACGATGGATGTGGCGACGTCGGCGGCGGCTGGGCTGCACCCGATCCTGATCGACCCCTACGACGACCACGCCGGGGCGTCGTTCGAACGGATCGGGTCTGTCGCCGATCTGGCCGCCGAGCTCAGCGGCTGACCGTCGACAGCACGGCATCGGGATCGAGCCAAGTCCTCGATCGGCGCTCCGGTGCCTCGCACCGAACAGATCAGCTCTCAGCGGAACCGGACGATCTGCTGACGGATCTGGGCGAGCAGACCACGGCGGCGCGCCCACACCCAGCGCAGCGTCGTCGGGCTCAGCGCGCTGCGGGGACCGAGGTACAGATCGGCGTTGGCCAGTGAGGAGATGATCCGGACCAGCTTCCACTGGGGTACGTCGTGGGTGAAGCGGTAACGGCCCGAAACGCCGAGCGTCTGGATGCCGAACGGTGTGGAGAACGCCTGGTACAGCGGTTGGGAGTTGACCTGAAGATCACACTCGCTCGGCGCGCGACCGTCGTCACGCCGCAGCTCGCAGCGCTGGAAGTCGAGCACCGCGCAGACCCCGAGATCGGCGATGTGGGCCGTGATCGTGCCGAGACGGCGGTACACGGGACGGACGGTCCGCGATCGCCGAGCCGCGCCGTGCGGTCGGCGAACGCGGCCTGGCACGACGCAAGCTCGGTGCTGGTGAGTTGCTCGAGCGCCCGCCCGTGCGTTGCCGGAACATCGGCACGCCGAGCCTCCGCGTTCCGGTCGGCGTCCCGGTCGGCGTCGCGGTCGAACAGCCGGGCGAGGGGAACGGCGCCCGCCTGGGGTGCCTGCAGCGTGCAACCGAGCCCGGCCGACTCGAGGAACTCCTTGGCGTCGAGCGCGGAATTGAGGTGCTCGTTCAGCGCCTCGTTGTCGGGCTGGCAGAAGTACATGAAGCTGGCGAAGGGCACGGTGACCGCGGCACCGAGCCAGCGGTGGTGATCGGCCATCTTCTGCAGGACGGCGAGGCCCTGGCGTTCGAGCCGGACCCGGTCGAGGTAGCCGTCGAACCCGGCGATCGAGAACTGGTTGAAGAGGACCGGGAACGAGCCGAAGCGGTTGCGGATGATCCGGCAATCGGTCTCGTTCAGCTCGACATCGTTCACGTCGAGCAGCGCGTTCTCGCCACCGACGATGACGCCGAGTGCAGAGTCGAGCTGGCGGTGGGCATACACGAACACCTCGAGCTCGTCGTCCAGTCGTGTCGGGACGAGGTGGTCGAGAGTCCTCGCGTTCGTATATCCGATCGCCGCCAGCGCCTCGAACACCTTCGGGGAGTTGGTCCTCTGGAACAGGACCTGGACCCGCGCCGGGTCCACCATGTCGGCGATGAGGCGCAGGCTGGGCAGGTGCAGGTGATCCGGATGCTCGTGGGAGATCCAGAGGTGGGTCACCGACGAGAAGTCGAGCGAACCGAGATCGGGCTCGGGGTCGAGTCGCCACCCGTCGTTGAATACCGTGCCGACCAACCACGGGTCGCAGAGCACGTCGGAGTGGGTCGAAACGATCCTGATGCAGGCATGGCTGATCAACCCCACCTGCAACTCGTCCCGGCTGCTCGTCACCGGCCAGGACCATAGCCGTTGCCGCGACCCGACCCCCGGCCGCGACCGAGGGTCTCAGGCGGCCTGGTTGGCGGCGATCAGCTGGCGGGCGATCACCTTCAGGCACAGCGTCTCGTCGGCGCCCTCGAAGATCGACAGCACGCGGGCGTCGACGAATAGCGGCTGACCGGGAACTCCTCGGCGTAGCCCATGCCGCCGTGGATCTGCATCGCCTCGCGGGTGACCCACTCGGCCGCCTTGCAGACGTAGGCCTTGACCATCGACGGCCTCCATCGCGCCCTCGCCCTTGGCCATCAGCGTGGCCACGTCGTAGGCGAACTGGCGGCCGGCCTGGATGAGCACCGCCATGCGGCCGAGCTTGGCCCGGGTCAGCTGGTAGTCGAGCGATCGGCTCGCCGAAGACCTTGCGGTCGCTGCGGCGTAGTCGAGGGCCGCCTCGTACGCGGCCTGCATCACGCCGACGGCGCGGGCCGCGGTCTGCAGTCGGCCGTTCTCGAAACCGGCCATCTGGTAGTAGAAGCCCCGGCCGATGCCGTCCTCGCCGCCGATCAGGTTGCTCGGCCGGCACCCACCAGTCCTCGAGCGCGATCTCGTAGGAGTGCATGCCGCGGTAGCCGATCGTGTCGATCGGCCGGCCTTCCATCTTGCCGCCGCCGGTCGCGCCGTCGACGTCGACCGGGTCCTGGGCGAACTCGAAGCCGTGGCCGTCGCCGCGCGGCTTGGGCACGATGAACAGCGACAGGCCGCGGTGGGTCTTCGAGCGGTCGGGGTCGGTGCGGGCGAGCAGCATGAGCACGTCGGCGCGGGCGCCGAACGTGCACCACGTCTTGACGCCGTTGATCACGTAGCCGGGCTCGCCGTCGGGCCCTCGGCGCGGCGTGGCGGTGACCTTGATGCCCGGCCACGTCGCTGCCGTAGTCGGGCTCGGTCACCGCCACCGCCGGCATGACCTCGGCGGTCGCGAGCTTCGGCAGCCACTGCTGCTTCTGCTCCTCGGTGCCGCCCTTCACCAGCGCCCGGGTGAGGATCTCGGGCCGGGTGATCAGCGAGCCGCCGATCCCGAGGCTGGCCCGGGAGAGCTCCTCGGTGGCGACGACCATCGCGATGTACTCCTCGTCGCCGCCCTCGCCGAACCCGCCGTACTCCGACGGCACGCTCGAGCCCGAACGCGCCGAGCTCGGCCAGGCCCGGTGACGATCTCCTCGGGGACGTCGGCGTTGGTGCGGTGGACGTGCTCGGCGTGCGGCGCGATCACGTTCTGGGCGAACGAGCCGAACGTGTCGGCGACCATCTCCATGTCGTCGCTGAGGTGACTCGGTCCCGGCTGGTCGGCGAGCGAGGCGAGGAACTCGGGCGCCCGGAAGCGGGCGATGAACTCGTAGGCATCGGCGAGCGGATCGCGCTCGACGCCCCAGTCCTGCTCGCGGCCGAGCAGGCGCGTCGACAGCTCGTGGAGCATGTCGGCGGTGTAGGCACACGTGATCCGCGCCTCGACATCGCCCTTGCCGCCGTAGTCGACCAGCGACTTGGCGGTGGCGACGGCCGCCGCGCCGTGGGCCAGGTCGTAGGCCAGGACCTGGTGGGTGTCGGCACCGCCGTCGAGGGAGGCGAGGTGGCGGACGGCTCGGCCGACCACACGGTCGGCCAGGTCGATCGCGTCGGCGGCGGCGGGAAGGTCGGGCGCGGTCATGCTCCGAGATTACCGATCGGTAACCACCGCGACCCGCTCCAGGCGACGTGCCACGATGTGACACGTGGCAACGATCTGCGTCTACTGCGGTTCGAGCTCCGGGCGGCCGCCCGCGTTCCGGCGGTCGGCGGCGGACCTCGGGGCGGCGCTCGCCGCCAGGGGCCACGGCCTGGTGTACGGCGGGGGTCACGTCGGCCTGATGGGGGTGGTCGCCGACGCCGTGCTCGCCGGCGGTGGGGCGGTGACCGGGGTGATGACCGAGCAGCTCGTCGGCGCCGAGATCGCCCACACCTCGCTGACGAGGCTCGAGATCGTCCCGAGCATGCACGCCCGCAAAGCGCGCATGATCGCGCTCGCCGACGGCGTCGTCGTGCTGCCCGGCGGGTTCGGGACGCTCGACGAGGCGTTCGAGGTGCTGACGTGGAACCAGCTCGGTCTCGCCCGCTCGCCGGTCGTGTTCCTCGACACCGACGGCTTCTTCGGGCCGCTGTTCGACTTCGTCCGCGGCGCGGTCTCGGCCGGCTTCGTCAGCGATCTCCACGGCGATCTCGTGCAGCGCGCCGACACGCCGGCCGAGGCGGTACGGCGGGCGGCCGCGCCGGCCGCCGAGTTCGCCCTGAAGTGGCTCGGCTGACCGATTCCACGCGGGCCGACTGGCATGATGTGGCCCGTGCGAAGTTCGGGCGGCAGCGAGGCTGAGGGCGATCGTTGAGCGTCGACACCACACCCGCCGTCGCCCCGCCGGTGCGCCGCACGCTCGAGTACCAGCCGTCGCTCGACGGCCTGCGCGGTGTCGCGGTCGCCGGCGTGGTCGCGTTCCACCTCGGTCACCTCCAGGGGGGATTCCTCGGCGTCGACCTCTTCTTCACGCTCTCGGGCTACCTGATCACCCGCCTGCTGCTGCTCGAGCACGAGTCGACGGGGCGCGTCGCCCGCGGCGCGTTCTGGACCCGGCGGGCCTGGCGCCTGCTGCCCGCCCTGTACCTGCTGCTCGGGTCGCTCGCCGTCTACGCCGCGCTGTTCGCCCGGCCCGACGAACTGGCGGGCATCCGCGGGCCCGGTCTCGCCTCGCTGCTGTACGTCGCCAACTGGTGGCTCCTGCGGACCGGCGACGGGTACTGGGACATCTTCGCCGCGCCCTCCCCGCTCGAACACATGTGGAGCCTGGCGATCGAGGAGCAGTTCTACATCGTCTGGCCCGTGCTGTTCGTCGTGGTGCTTGGTGCCCGCCGCAACATCGGCCGGCTGCTCGCCGTCACGGTCGCCCTCGCGGCGATGTCGGCCGTCCTGCTCGGCGTGCTCGCCGCGGGCGACGTGTCGCGCGCCTACTTCGGGTCGTTCACCCGGTCGAGCTCGATCCTGGTCGGGGCGGCGCTGGCGATGGTCGTCCACCGGGGCGACCGGTGGCTCGGCGCGGCGGTGCGGTCGAAGGTCGCCCCGTGGCTGGCGGCGGCGGCCGCCGGCTTCCTCGCCTGGTCGTGGATCTCGATCGACGGTGCGGTCGACCTCGGCTGGTACCGGGGCGGCTTCCTGATGCACGCCCTCGCGGTGGCGGTGATCATCGCCGTGCTCACCCACCGGCCGAACGGCCCGGCGACCGGCATCCTGTCCTGGGGGCCGATCAGGGGGCTCGGCATCGTGTCCTATGGCTTCTACCTCTGGCACTGGCCGGTGATCGTCGTCCTCGACGGCGACCGGACCGGGTTGGACGGTGGCGCGTTGCTGCTCGTGCGGCTGGCGGTCGCCCTCGCCGCAACGCTGGCGTCGTACTTCCTGCTCGAACGGCCGGCCCGGCACGTGCTGGCCAAGCGGGTGTCCCCGCTGGTCGTGTTCCCGATCGCCGCCGTCGTGCTCGCCGTCGTGCTCGTCGCTGCGACCGTCCCGCCCCCGGTCCGCCCGGTGATCGGGGCCGCTCCCGCGCCCTCGCCCACCGCGCCGCCGACCACCACGGTGTCGGCGGCGGACACCGCGGCCGACCCGACCGTCGCGGCGGCCGGCGACGGCCCGGGATCGGTTCCGGTCGTCGCCCCGGCCGATCCCGGGCCGACCGACACGGGAAACACCGCGGCGGCGACGACCGCCCCGGCGACCACCGCCCCGGCCGAGGCCGAGCCCGAGGGGTTGTTGCGGACGATCCCGACCGGTCTCCCCACGCTGCGCACGCCGACCGCCGACGACCCGCTGCGCGTCCTCCTCGTCGGCGATTCGTACCTGTACGACGCGGCGCCGGGGATGCTCGCGGCGATGGAGGCCGACGGCGTCGTCGCGCCGATCGACCGGTCGCGGCTCGGCTTCACGATCACCGACGACCGGTGGGAGGACACGCTGACCGGCTTCGTCGCCGACCACCGTCCCGAGCTGGTGATCGCGATGTGGGCGCGGTTCGACGCCAAGTGGCTCGAGACCAACGACCCCGCCGAGTACCAGCCGCGGCTCGATCGGGCGGTCGAGATCCTGACCGCCGACGGCGCGGTCCTCGCGTTCGTCGGTCTCGCGCCGTCCCTGACCGAAGGTGTCGATCCCGTGCCGATGGAGCGTGGCATCAACACGTTCTTCGAGGCGATCCCGGCGCGCCATCCGGGTCGCGCGTTCTACGTCGAGCCCGATCCGATCGTCGCCCCCGACGGCACCCCCGACCGGTGGATCGACACGCCGGCCGGGCCGCTGCTGGTGCGCAAGGTCGACGGGAGCCACTACTGCGGTGACGGCTCGGCCCGGTTCGGGCTGGCGGTCGCCGAGATCCTCGCCGCCGTCGCCGGCGTCGCCCCGGCCGATCCCGCCCTGTGGTGGGCCGCCGATTGGCGCACCGAGCGGCGCTACGACGACCCGCCGGGCGCCTGCGCCTGATCGCCGGCCGACCCGCCGGCCGATTCGCCGGCCGATTCGCCGGGTGGAGCGCCCACGACATCGACGGCGCGACCGCCGCCGATGCGGGCGAGCGCACCCCGGGCGACCGCGACGGTACCGATCGCCGCGAGGACGACGATGCTCGGCTCGGCCATGCTGCGGAACCGCTGGTTGCCGTAGCTGACGATCGTCGTGACGAGGACGGCGGCGACCGGCACGAGCAGCGGCCACACCTCGCGCCCCGCCCGGCGATGCACGAAGGTGCCGGCGGCGGCAAGCGGCGCGAGGACGATCCAGGCGTACCAGCCGGCCCAGAGCCAGTCGTAGTCGCGGCCCTCCAGACTCTCGAAGAACAGGTTGACGCGCACGTCCCAGACGCCGAACGTGCGGCCGATCCGGGCGGCGACCACCGCCGGCAGCTCGTCGGCGTGGGCCCGCATGTAGTCGAGACCGGCCGCCCGGCGGTCGGCGTTGGCGTCGGTCTCGGACACCACGGCGTAGTCGACGCCCTCGACGCAGTCGAAGCGCCACCCGCCGATCTGCACGCCGCGGTAGACCGCGTCGCAGTTGGCGCCGGCGAGCATCGTCCCGCTGTTGTTGGTCAGCGGGAGGAAGTGGCCGAGCGTCACCGCGTTGCGCACCGTCCACGCCCCGAGCAGGAGCATCGTGCCCGCCGATGCCACGAGCGCGGTGCGGGCCCAGGCCCGGGCGTCGCCGGGCGTGCGGGTGGCGGGGACGACGAGCAGCGGCACGAGGAGCAACGCCTCGGATCGGGTCAGCGCAGCGCACCCGAGCGCGGCGCCGGCCAGCAGCCACCAGCGGAGCCGGTCCTCGGCGGCGGCGGATCGGGCGCGGACGACGCCGAGCAACGTCGTCGCGACCAGCAGGACGTACGGTCCCTCGCTGAGCAGCGACCCGTCGAACACGACGAGCTGCGGGTAGAGCGCGGCGATCACCGCCGCGGTCACCCCGACGGTGCGGCCGCCGACCGCATCGGCGAGCAGCGCGATCACGACGACGGTCACCCCGCCGAGCAGCGCGCCGGCCAAGCGCTGCTCGGTCGGCCCGTCGATCCCGGCGAGGTCGAGCGCGGCGAGCAGGAGCGGGTACACCGGCGGGAACTCGGCGGTCGGGATCACCAGCCCCTTGTCGAGGTACTCGTTCGGGCGGATGTAGCCCCGGCCCGCGGCGAGCACCTGGCCCAGCCGGTGGAACGTGCGGGGGTCGCTGACCGCCACGCCCGGAGCCCAGCGGTTGTCGAGCACGTACCAGCACCGCAGTGCGACGCCGGTGACCGCGGCCGCGAGCGTCAGGATCCAGAATCGCCGGACGGGCATCGGGGCGCAGTCTTGCACCGCCGCACGTCCAACCCGAGGTCCCCGCCGCGT
Organism: uncultured Acidimicrobiales bacterium; assembly: GCA_963763135.1. Lineage (GTDB taxonomy): Bacteria > Actinomycetota > Acidimicrobiia > Acidimicrobiales > JANYDT01 > JANMZO01. Next base: position 24,359 of record CAVXNJ010000003.1, read on the forward strand.
CCGACCCCGTCAGACTTGCGTCGACGACGCATCCAACCGGCGTCCGACCGGCGTCCAACCCCGCGTCCACCCGCGTCCTGGCCCGGCACCCGAGCGGTTATCGTCACCCGGCATGCGCCGGATGTGGGCCACGATGGCGGTCGTCGCGGCGCTCGCGTCGTCGTGTACGGAGCGCTCGGTGTCGACCGTCGAGGCGGAGCGATCCGCCACGATCCCCGCCGGTGCCGACGACACGACCGACGACGTCCCCGATCCCGCGCCGGGCGGCACCCTCGACTGGTCGTCGTGCGACCGGCCGACCGTGCTCGGCCCGCTCGACTGCGCGACGCTGCAGGTGCCGCTCGATCACGCCCGGCCCGACGGCGAGACGATCGACATCGCGCTCGCCCGGTCGCCGGCGACCGATCCGGACCGGCGGATCGGGTCGCTCGTGTTCAACCCCGGCGGCCCCGGAGGGTCCGGCGTCGACTTCCTGGTCTCGGCGGCGCCGTTGATCCCGCCGGACGTGGCGGCCCGGTTCGACCTGGTCGGCTTCGATCCGCGCGGTGTCGGTGCGAGCTCGGCGGTCGACTGCGACATCGAGATCGACGACAACGTCGATCTGCTCGCACCGGGCGACGACGCCGGATGGGCCGCGCTGGTCGAGGAGGCCGAGGCCCTTCCCGCCACCTGTCCGGCCGAGGTGCTCGACCTGGCGGAGTACGTCGGGACCAACAACGCGGCCCGCGACCTCGACCTGATCCGTGCAGCGCTCGGCGACGAGCGGTTGTCCTACGTCGGCTTCTCGTACGGGACGCGACTCGGCGCGACCTACGCCGAGCTGTTCCCCGATCGGGTCAGGGCGCTCGTGCTCGACGGCGCCGTCCGACCGACGACCGATTCCGCGGCACTCGATCTCGAACAGGCCGCAGGGTTCGACCGGGCGCTGGAGAGCTTCGCCGCCGCCTGCGACGCCGATGCGGACTGCCTGCTCCAGGAGCTCGGCCCGACGCTCGACGTGATCGCCGGGCTGGAGCGGGAGATCGCCGAGGTCGGCGGCTTCGAGACCGACGATCCGTCGCGCATCCTGACCCCCGGCGAGCTGTCGCTCGGCATCGCCTCGGCGCTCTACAGCCAGCAAGCGTGGCCGTTCCTCGCGCAGGCGCTCTACGTCGCCGAGACGCAGGCCGACGGCTCGCTGCTCCAGGTGCTCGGCGACTCCCTCGTCGGGCGGGGCCCGGACGGCACGTACGACAACTCCCAGGAGGCCAACCGCTTCATCAACTGCGCCGACGATCCGGATCGGCCACCGGTCGAGGTCGTCGGGAGCGCAGCGACGCGGCGGCGGCGACGTCGACGTACTTCGCCGACTTCCTGCGCGCCCTCGACCGGGTGCATCGGCACCCCCGACCCCCGCGACCCGCTCGTCGTCGGCCCGGCTGCCGGGGCCGCCCCGATCCTCGTGATCGGCAACACCGGCGACCCGGCGACCCCCTACGAGTGGTCGGTGGCGATGGCCGACGGCCTGGAGTCGGGCGTGCTGTACACCGTCGAGGCGCAGGGCCACACCGCTTACACGTCCATCGCCTGCGTCGAACCGGTCGTCAACGACTACCTGATCGACCTGGTCGTGCCGACGGTGGGCTCGTCGTGCAACGACACCGACACCGCCGACTACTTCGTGCCGGCCGGGGAGAGCGAGTTCGACCTCGTGCTCGCCGTCTTCGACTGCCTGCGCGAGAACGGTGCCGACATTCCCGAGCTGACGATCGCCGATCTGCTCAGCGACCCGTCCGGTGAGCAGCTCGTCGAGCTGTTCGACTTCGAGGATCCGGCGTTCCTGGCCGCGGCGTTCGCCTGCGCCGAGGAGCTCGACGCGCTCGCCGGCCTCTGAGCATTCGTCGCCGGCGTCTCCACAGGGAAGTGGATTTGTCCCCAGGATGCCCACACCGAACACACACCGTTCACCGGACAATTCACAGCGTTCACCCTCTGGCTACCCACAGGCAACGTTGTCCATGATGGGTGCATGGCCCGTCGAGTGCGCCCGAGCCGCTTCCACCGTCATCACGGCGAGGTGCAGCCCGCCGATCGAGCCGAGCTCGAGCGGGCCGGGTGGCGCACCACGCTCGAGTACCGGGAGAACCACGTCCGGGGCGCGACGGCCGGCTGACCCACCTGGAGATCGTCTGGCACGCGGAGGCCGAACGCGACCGCGAGGGTGGTCCGGCGGTCGTGACGGCGACCGCCTCGACCGTCGACAAGGTCTGGTCCCGGCTGCGCACGAGCGCCGACCTCGCCGGTCTCCGTCGCCGACCCGCCGCCAGCCCGACGCGGGCGGCGTCGTCCGCCGCCGGCTGACGCCCTGAGCAGGGAACTTCGGAGAACCTTGAGGAATTGCTTGCGCGCTGGCGACTGACACTGGTGTAATTACGTGCCCGAGATCCACACCGCAAGATGTGGTGGTCGGGCCGGGGGTGAACCCACGAGATCTGGTGTTTCAGTGGTTCAGGGTTTCCGCGGCCGGGTGGCAGCAGCCGACGAGGCCGGACGAACAAACGAACGACGAGAGCGAAGCGACGAGGAGTAGCTGGTGACATTGATTGACGAAGGCGTCGGGACGGCGACCAACCAGGAACCGGCCACGACCGAACCGCTCGCGCCGACGCTCACCGACACCTCGCGGGCGCCGAGCGACGGCGCCCGGTCGGCGGCGGGCGCGACGGCAGCGCGGCCGTGATGCGGGTGAAGAAGCGCAACGGCACGCTCGAGCCGGTCGACCTCAACAAGATCGTCAACGCGATCGCCCGGGCCTCGGAGGGGCTGCTCGGCGTCGACCCGATGCGCGTCGCCACCCGCACGATCTCGGCGCTCGCCGACGGCGCGACCACCCGCGAGCTCGACGAGCTGTCGATCCGCACCGCGGCCGGGCTCATCGTCGAGGAGCCGAACTACTCCAAGCTCGCCTCGCGCCTGCTCGCCACCGTCATCGACAAGGAAGTGCGCAACCAGAACATCCCGTGGTTCTCCGAGTCGATCACGGTCGGCCACGCCGAGGGCCTCGTCTCCGACGAGGTGCTCGCCTTCGTCGAGGCGAACGCCCCGGCGCTCAACGCGGCGATCAACTCCGATCGCGACCGGCAGTTCGAGTTCTTCGGCCTGCGCACCGTCTACGACCGGTACCTGCTGCGCCACCCCGAGCGGCGCGACGTCATCGAGACGCCCGCAGTACTTCTTCCTGCGCGTCGCCTGCGGCCTGGCGACCGACGTCGACGAGGCGATCGAGTTCTACGACCTGATGTCGTCGCTCGCCTACCTGCCGTCGAGCCCCACGCTGTTCAACTCGGGCACCACCCACAGCCAGATGTCGAGCTGCTACCTGCTCGACTCCCCCGAGGACAGCCTCGAGGGCATCTACAAGCGCTACACCGACATCGCCAAGTTGTCGAAGTTCGCCGGCGGCATCGGCGTGGCGTGGCACCGGATTCGTTCGAAGGGCAGCCTGATCCCGGGCACGAACGGCCTGTCCAACGGCATCGTGCCGTGGCTGCGCACGCTCGACTCGTCGGTCGCCGCGGTCAACCAGGGCGGCCGCCGCAAGGGCGCCGCCTGCGTCTACCTCGAGTCGTGGCACGCCGACATCGAGGACTTCCTCGAGCTGCGCGACAACACCGGCGACCATGCCCGCCGCACCCACAACCTGAACATCGCCAACTGGGTCCCCGACCTGTTCATGGAGCGGGTCGAGAAGGACTGGCAGTGGTCGCTGTTCGACCCGAAGAAGGTCCCGCACCTCACCGACCTGTACGGCGACGGACTTCGAGCGGGCGTACCAGCGCGGCCGAGGAGCAGGGTCTGTTCGAGCGGCAGGTGTCGGCCCGCCAGCTCTACTGCCGGATGATGCGCACGCTCGCCCAGACCGGCAACGGCTGGATGACGTTCAAGGACGCCTCCAACGAGAAGTGCAACCAGACCGGGGCGACCAACGCCGACGGCAGCCCGCGCGTCGTGCACCTGTCGAACCTGTGCACCGAGATCCTCGAGGTCACCGACCAGGCCAACACCGCGGTGTGCAACCTCGGCTCGCTCAACCTCGGCTCCTACGTCGGCGCCGACGGCGAGTTCGACTTCGCCAAGCTCGGACGGGTCGTACGCCAGGTCGTGCCGTTCCTCGACCGGGTGATCGACATCAACTACTACCCGACGCCCGAGGCTGAGCACTCGAACCACACGTGGCGTCCGGTCGGCCTCGGCCTGATGGGTCTGCAGGACGTGTTCTTCAAGTGCGGCCTGCCGTTCGACTCGCCCGGCGCCCAGGAGCTGTCGCAGCGGATCAGCGCCCACATCTACTTCCACGCGCTGTGGGCCTCGACCGATCTCGCCGAGCAGCACGGGCCGCACGAGGCCTTCGACGGCACCCGGGCCGCGACGGGCGACCTGCAGTTCGACCTGTGGGGGACGGCGAGCCGCCCCGCCGAGCTGGACTGGGACGCGCTGCGCGGCCGGATCACGCGAGCACGGGCTGCGCAACAGCCTGCTGATCGCGATCGCTCCGACCGCCACGATCGCCTCGATCGCCGGCTGCTACGAGTGCATCGAGCCGCAGGTGTCGAACCTGTTCAAGCGCGAGACGCTGTCGGGTGAGTTCATGCAGATCAACCGCTACCTGGTGCGCGAGCTGCAGGCCGCGCGACCTGTGGGACGAGCAGATGATCTCCGACATCAAGAAGGCGGAGGGCTCGGTGCAGGACATCGAGCGCATCCCGGCCGAGCTGCGCGAGGTCTACCGCACGGCGTGGGAGATCCCGCAGCGGGCGCTGATCGACATGGCCGCCGACCGCGGGGCCTTCATCGACCAGAGCCAGTCGCTCAACCTGTTCATGGAGACGCCGACGATCGGCAAGCTCTCGTCGATGTACCTGCACGCCTGGAAGGCGGGGCTGAAGACCACCTACTACCTGCGCAGCCGGGCGGCGACGAGGATCAACAAGGCGACGGCGAGCGGACCGAAGCGGCGGCCCGCACCCGACCCGGGCGGCGGACCCGGCGGACCGGTGGACCCGGTGGAGCACCCGACGCGGAGCAGAAGACCTACACCGACGAGGAGGCCATCGCCTGCAGCCTCGAGAACCCCGAATCCTGCGAGGCATGCGACTGATGGCACTCATCGACCCGATCACCGTTGCGGACACCGATACCGCCCGCCCGAGGGCTTCCACGGCCTCGGCGCCGACGCGCCGGCGTCACCGCCGCTGGCCCGACCGACGAACATCCTCGACCCGGGCTTCGACCTCACGCTGCGACCGATGCGCTACCCGCAGTTCTTCGACATGTACCGGGACGCGATCAAGAACACCTGGACCGTCGACGAGATCGACTTCTCCGACGATCTCGTCGACCTCGACCGCAAGCTGATGCCGGCCGAGAAGCATCTCGTGTCAGCCGGCTGGTCGCGTTCTTCGCCACCGGCGACTCGATCGTGTCGAACAACCTGGTGCTCAACCTGTACCAGCACATCAACGCGCCCGAGGCCCGGATGTACCTGTCGCGCCAGCTCTACGAAGAGGCGCTGCACGTCCAGTTCTACCTGACGCTGCTCGACAACTACATCCCCGACCTGGACGAGCGCGAGGCGGCGTTCGCGGCGATCGAGAACATCCCGTCGATCAAGGCGAAGGCCGAGTTCTGCTTCAAGTGGATGGACTCGATCGAATCGCTCGATCGGCTCGAGACGCCCGAGCAACGCAAGCAGTTCCTGCTCAACCTGATCTGCTTCGCCACGCTGCATCGAGGGGCTGTTCTTCTTCGCCGCGTTCGCCTACGTCTACTTCCTGCGCTCGAAGGGCCTGCTCAACGGGCTCGCCGACGGCACGAACTGGGTGTTCCGCGACGAGTCGCTGCCACATGAACTTCGCCCTCGAGGTCGTCGACACGGTGCGCGCCGAGCAGCCCGAGCTGTTCGACGACCAGCTCGAGGCCGACATCCGCGCAGATGCTGCACGACGCCGTCGACTGCGAGTCCAGTTCGCCGCCGACGTGCTCGGCGAAGGGGTGCCGGGCATGAGCCTCGCCGACACCCGCACCTATCTCGAGTACGTCGCCGACCAGCGGCTCGGGTCAGCTCGGGTACCCGATCGAGTACGGAGCGAAGAACCCGTTCTCCTTCATGGAGCTGCAGGACGTGCAGGGTCTGTCGAACTTCTTCGAGCGCACCGTGTCGAGCTACCAGACCGGCATCGAAGGCGACGTCGCCTTCGACGAGGAGTTCTGACCCCAAACGGTGGGACGGGTGTCACGGGGCGGTGCCGACCCGTCGGCCGCCGAACGCTCGGGGCACTCGGTACCGTGACGCCGATGGAAGCAGCGGGTGCCGACTGGCTGATGAGCGCTCACGTGGCGATCGTCGCAGGCAAGGGCGGGGTCGGATCGTCGACCGTGGCCGCGGCCTATGCGCTCGCCGCCGCCCAGCAGGGAGCCGACGTGCTGTTCATCGCCGTCGACGGCCGCCCGGGGATGGGTCCGCTGCTCGGGGGCGACGAGCTCGGCGACCGGGACCGCGTGCTCCAACGGCTCGCGGCGGCGGTCGGGTGCGCGGTCGGACGATCCCGGCCGAGCAGGCGTTCAGCGACTATCTCGAGTTGAAGGGCGTCGGCGGGCTGCTGCGCCGGGCGGCGACCGCGGCGTCGCTGCCGATGATCGCCGCCGCCACGCCGGGCCTCGAACACCTGCTCGTGCTGGGGATGGTCAAGCAGCTCGAGCTGCAGGGGACCGCCGACCTGATCGTGGTCGACGCGCCCCCGGCGGGCCACGCCGCGCCGTTCCTGCGCTCGGCGAGCGGGCTGTCCGACGTCGTCAAGTCGGGTCCGGTGCTCGAACAGGCCGACGAGGTCGGCGAGCTGCTCGGCGACCCGCAACGGTCGCGGGCGATGCTGGTCACACTTCCCGAGGAGACGCCGGTCAACGAGGTGATCGAGCTGGCGGCCGACCTCGCCGACGGGGTGGGGATGTCGTTCCTGCCGCTCGTCGTCAACGGATGCTGGGCCGACCGCCCCGGTCTGGCGAAGACGCCGGCGATGGCCGCCCGCTCGCACAAGACCAAGCTGACCGCGGCCGCCAAGGACGCGCTCGAGTCGGCGGCCGGGTTCGGCCGGATCCGGCTCGTGCAGCAGGAGCAACAGCTCACCCGGCTGCGCGCCGCGCTCGATCTGCCGATCATCCAACTGCCGCGGCTGACGACGACCCAACTCGGCCCGGACGAGCTCCCGATCCTCGCTGCGGCGCTGGTCGGCGGAGCGCCGTGAGCCGATCCGCCGCGAGCCGATCCGCCGCGGCGAGTGCGGCGTCGCTGAGCGCCGCGGTCACCCGCGCCGACCTCCTGGTCACCTGCGGGCCCGGAGGTGTCGGCAAGACGACGACCGCCGCCGCGCTCGGGGTCGCCGCGGCGCGATCCGGTCGCCGAACCGTCGTCGTCACCGTCGATCCGGCGCGCCGGCTCGCCGACGCACTCGGGCTCGACGAGGGGGCGGCGGCCAACGATCCACACCTCGTGACCGGGGTGACGAAGCGGTCGAGCGACGGCGCGCTGTGGGCGCTGATGCTCGATGCCGAGACGACGTTCGATCGGCTGGTGCACGAGCAGGCGGGCAGCGAGCGGCAGGCCGAAGCGGTGCTCAAGAACCCGGTGTACCGGGCGATCTCCGGCTCGCTCGCCGGCGCCCAGGAGTACATGGCGATCGAGCGGTTGCACCAGCTGCACACGAGCGGCGACTGGGATCTCGTCATCGTCGACACCCCGCCGTCGCGGCACGCGATCGATCTGCTCGAGGCGCCGGATCGGCTGATCCGGTTCCTGTCGCATCCGGTGTACCGCACGCTGACCGTCGGCCAACGGGCCTTCGCCCGCGTCACCAACGCGGCGGCGGGCGCGTTCCTGTGGGCGGTGCGGCGGCTCGCCGGCCCGCAGATCGTCGAGGACACGATCGAGTTCTTCCGCTCGCTGTCGAACATCGAACCGGGCCTGCGCCGTCGGGCCAAGGAGGTCTCCGAGCTGCTGCACTCCGACGCGGCGACGTTCGTGGTCGTGTGCAGCCCGCGCGCCGAGGCGATGACCGAGGCCGAGCACCTGGTCGAGGCGCTCGGCACACGCGGGTACCCCTTCGGCGGTGTCGTGGTCAACCTGATCCACCCGCTGCCCGAGCCGCTCGCCGCCGCCGACGCCGCGGCGCTCGCCGACCTCGAACCCGGCCCACTCGCCGATCACGTCGGCTGGCACGCCGAGCTGACCGAGATCGCCGAGGCCGAACGCGAGGAGCTCGCCGTGCTGCGGGCGATGGCCGGCGACGTTCCGATCGTCGAGCTGCCCGTGCTCGACACCGACATCCACGACGTCCCCGGGCTGGCGATGCTCGCCGAGCGGCTGATGGGCCGCGCGCCGAACGGTTGACCCGGACGCGGCGTCGACCCGCGTCGCCGGTGCGCCAGGCCCGAGCTGGTGCTCGTGCACCTCGGCACGACCGACATCGCGGCGGCGTCGGCGCTGGTCGCCCGGCTACGCGAACTCGTGCGTCGCGTTTGACGTCGCGCCGGCCCGTTGCGGCCAGCGGCAGCAGCGGTGGGCGAGGTACGTCGCGCCGACCACGATCAGCACATCGCCGACGCTGAAGACGTTGGCCAGCGGCCAACCCTGCGGGATGGCGAAGACATCGCCGAGGACGAGCAGCCGGGCGTCGTCGAGCACGCTCGAGTTCTCGAACCCCGCTCCCTCGGTGACGGCGAGGCCCGCTCGACGCCAGGCGTCGGCGCTCGCCGGCATGACGCCGTCGTTGGCGACGATCGCCGCGACGTTGGACGCCGCACCGAGGGCGATCAGCGGGGCGCCCGGCACCCGCCGGTTGGACCAGAGGAACCCGAACGCCAGCGCATACCCCGCGACGTGCACGGAACGGGCGAGCGGGGCGGCGATCACCGATCCGAGGACCTCGACGACGAGGGTCTGGGTGATCAGGGCGAACCAGATCAACCAGACATGGTGCAGCTCCAGCCCGGCCAGGGCCCGGAGTCGACCCCCGACCAGCTTGACGCTCGCCACTCCGCACAGCGTCGCCACGACGACGATCATGCGACGGGCACCGGCACGAGAGCCGGCAGGAGGTCGGTAGCCGGTCGACGATCGGCGCGGCCGTGCGGCTCGTCGTCGAGCTTGCGGCGCAGGAGTTCGATCGGGATCGGCCGCGAGATGAAGTAGCCCTGGGCCACGTCGCACCGGGCGGCCTGCAGGCGAGCGAACGTCTCGGCGTCCTCGACGCCCTCGGCGACGATCTCCAACCCGAGCCGGTGGGCCAGGTCGATCACGGTCCGCACGATCTGCTCGTCGCGCTCGTCGGCCATGATCCGGGAGATGAAGGAGCGGTCGATCTTGATCCGGTCGACCGGAAGGTCCCGGAGCGTGGCGAACGACGAGTAGCCCGTCCCGAAGTCGTCGATCGAGATGCGCACGCCGGCCGACCGGAGCGCTTCGACGGCCAGCACGGTGCGTTCCGGCTGCCGGGCGATCGCGCTCTCGGTGATCTCCAGCTCCAGCCGGTCGCTGGGCGTCCCGGCGAGGCGGAGCGCGTCGAGCGTGCGCCCCGCGAAGTGCCGGTCCTCGAGGTTGCGCGCCGACACGTTGACGGCGATCGTGAGCTCGCGCTCCAGGCTGCCGATCTCGCGCAGCGCCCGCTCGATCACGAGATCGGTCAGCGGTCCGATCAGATCGGTCTGCTCGGCGAGCGCGACGAAGTCGTCGGGCTGGATGCGTCCGAGATCGGGATGGTCCCAGCGGATGAGGGCCTCGACCCCGCTGATCGTTCCCGTCCTGAGATCGACCTGTGGCTGGTAGTCGAGCGCGAACTGCTCGAGCTCGATGGCGGCGGAGAGGTCACCGAGCAGCGCGACCCGGCCACAATCGCGCGTGCTCCCGACGGCTTGGTACAACTCGACACACGCGACCGGTGACGCTTGGCCCGGTACATCGCGACATCGGCGGAGTGCAGGAGTTGGCTCGGTGTCGACCCGTGACCGGGGAAGAGGGCGACGCCGATGCTCGAACCGGTCGTCAAGGGGAACCCGTTGACGACGAGAGGGATCTGCAGCGCCTCGTGGAGGATCGTCACGAGTTCGAGGGCGTCGTCCGCCGCGACATCGCGGACGAAGATGGCGAACTCGTCGCCACCGAGCCGAGCGACCGTCGCGCCGGCGGGCAGGGCGCCGGTGATCCGCCGGGCGAAGGTCACCAGCACCTCGTCGCCCGTCTGGTGACCGAGTCGATCGTTGATCTCCTTGAATCGATCGAGATCGAGGATGGCGACCACGCCCGCGCCGGTGCCGTCCTCGGTGAACTCGGCGAGGGTGTTCCCGAACGCGCGACGGTTGAGGACCTGGGTCAAGGGGTCGTGACTCGCGTCGTGGGCTCGTTGCAGGGCCAGACGCGCCGTCTGGAAGACGAGGAACGTCGCGGTGCCGATCAGCGGCAGCATCAACATGCTGTATCGCAGGCTGATGACGAGAATCGGCGCCAGCGCGAGCATCGCTGCGTCGGCGGAGATCGTCAGCACGAACTCGTCGCGCAGCATGACGAGGAACCGCTTGCCTTCGATGACGGCGAGCAGGTAGCAGATCAGCGCGCCGTTGATGGCGAAGACGAGCGTGCCGCTGACGATGAGTGCGAGCCCCCACGAGAACGGCATCGTCACGTGCTCGAACAGCGGACCGCGGATTCCGAAGGCGACGATGACCAGCCCGCCGGCCGCCAGCGACAGCGAGATCTGTGCGGTGTTGAAGACGATCTTGCGCAGCGCCCGGTTGGCGGCGACGTCGGCGATCACGGTCGTCAACGCCATCACGACGACGGCGACCGTCGGGCTGCCGAGCAGGACGAGGGCGAAGGCGAACGACCAGCTCGGCGTGACGACACCACCGTCGCCGAACCGCAGCCACGTCGTCGCCTTGATCTCCGAGACGAGCAGCAGCGTGGCGATGACGACGAACACGGTCCAGTCGACGCCGCCGTGCGGGCGGCTGTACTCGATCTTGGCCAGGAGGGCGGTGATCGCGATCGACGCCAGCGCGGTCAGCGCGATGACGCGATCGACCGCGCCGCCCGAGCGAGCGGACCCGACGTCCGGATCGGAGTGGGATGGAGGTGCCATGGAGGTGCCGGTGGCCGAGCTGACGACGCCGGCCGGACGGGTTCACCTATCCGGCCGGCACCGTCGGATCACGCGGTCAGTACCACTTCCACGGGCGCGCCGGTCGCGGCGATCAACGCCACGACGGTGCTCGCCGCTGTCGCGGCACGGTAGGCCGGGGAGGCCACGCGCCATTTGATGGATGCCTTGAGCTTGCTCACGGCTCCGTCTCCTTCCGCCCGCTGATGCGGACAGCGCCGGTTGACCGATGTCCGGCGGACACCCGTCACACCCGGAGGTGCACAGGGGGATCGGGTGATCCAGCATCCCGGGCGACTCAAGCTTCGATCAAGTGTTCATCAAGCTCCGGGCGCCGGGGGCCGGCGGCGAGCGCAGTGGCCGAGGCGATCGACGGCGCATTGCCCGCTCGGTCACCGGAATCCTTGGTAGGAAGTTGGAGTGACCGACGGCGCACGAGGGGCCTTTGACGAGACGGCGGAGATGTCCGCGGTCCGCTGCCCACCGGCGAGCTCCCGGCGATCGAGCGCACCGGCCCGCCCCGCGAACGCCGGATCCGGCCGGTCCGCATCACGGTGAAGATGTTCCTGCTGGTCGCGGTCGCCTACTTCCTGCTGCCCGGCGTGGTCAGCGGGTTCCGCAAGGCGGCCGAGGCGATCCGCGACGTCAACCCGTTCCTGATCGCGGCTCGGCTTCGTCCTCCAGATCGTCGCGCTGTTCTTCTACTCGCTGCTGACGCGGGCGGCGCTCGGCGACGGTCGGCGACTCGCTGTCGGCGATGCGGATGTTCCGCATCCAGCTCAGCACCAAGGCGCTGACGAACGTCGTGCCCGGAGGCAACGCCGCCGGCTCGGCGCTCGGCTACCGGCTGCTCACGCTGTCGGGCATCAGCGGCCCCGACGCCGGGCTTCGCGTTCGCGACCGCCGGGATCGGCTCGGCGGTGGTGCTCAACGTCGTCTTCTGGCTCGGGCTGATCGTGTCGGTGCCGCGTCCGCGGCGTCAACCCGGACTACGGCGGCGCGGCGCTCGTCGGCATCATCGTGATCGGCATCGCGGCGTTCCTGGTGATCGGCATCATGGAGGGCCAGGGCCGCGCCGAACGCGTCGTGCGCTGGGTCGCCCGCAAGTTGCGGATCGACGCGGATCGGATCGCCGCGGCGCTCCGCCAGATCGGCGAGCGGCTCGAGGAGCTCGTCAGCGACCGGGCAGCTGCTCAAGCGCGTCGTGTTCTGCGCGTCGGCGAACTGGCTCGTCGACGCGCGCGTCGCTGTGGGTGTTCCTCCGTGCGTTCGGCGGAGCCTCGACATCGATGCCCTGATCGTCTCGTTCGGCCTGGCCAACCTGCTGGCCGCGGTGCCGATCACGCCCGGCGGGCTCGGCGTACGTCGAGGGCGCCTACGTGCCGACGCTGGTCGGATTCGGCCTGCAGCGACAGCATCGCGCGACTGGCGATCGCGCCGTACCGCTTCGCGCAGTTCTTCTTCCCGATCTTCATCGGCGCGGTCGCGTACGCGTCGCTGCGCGTCGGACCGTGGAGCATCGAGAAACGCGATCGGCTGGCGAACCTGCGCGAGCTCGCCCGCGCCGAGCCGGCTCGGGCGAGTCGAAGATCGACTTCGCGCTGCGGTTCGATCCGCATGTGCCACGGTGACCGGCGCGACCGATGCCGCCCGGTCGGCGACGCCGGCGACGATCGCCCGTCCGGGCTCGACGACGGGACGGCGACGGCGACGTCGGCACGGCGCGGGCCACGATGGCGCACCCGGTGACGGCGCGAGCATCGCCCCTCGGCCGCCGACCGCGACGACCCGGCGACGAGGCGCCGACGGTCCGGCGATCGACGGACGGCCTGAGCGTTGTCCGCTCCGTGCGGTCATCGCACATGACGACCCATGAGCGCCCGTTCGGCCGGTACCTCGAGGACTTCACCCCCGGCGACATCCTGCGCCACTGGCCCGGCAAGACGATCACCGAGTACGACGACCATCTGTTCTGCATGATCACGATGAACCATCACCCGCTGCACACCAACGACTGGTTCGCCGCCGAGTCGGTGCAGGGTCGCAACGTCGTCGTCGGCAACCTCGTCTACTCCCTGGTGCTCGGGATGAGCGTGCCCGACGTGTCGGGTGCGGCGATCGCCAACCTCGAGGTCGAGACGCTGCAGCACAAGTTCCCCACGTTCCACGGCGACACGATCCACGCCGAGACCCGGGTGCTCGAGGTCAAGGAGTCGAAGTCGAAGCCCGATCGCGGCATCGTCACCGTCGAGACCAAGGGGTTCAACCAGGACGGCAAGGAGGTCTGCTACTTCAAGCGCAAGGTGCTGATCTGGAAGCGTGACGCGGCACCCGACCGCAGGCGCCCCTACGACGGCATCGACGTCTGGGAGGACTGAGCGTGATCGACCCCGGGCGGTGCTCGCCTGGGGCGTGCCGCGGTTGCCGCGACCTGCCGTGGCGTCGCGAACGTGATCCGTGGCGGATCCTCGTCGCCGAGGTGATGCTGCAGCAGACGCAGGTCGATCGGGTGATTCCGAAGTGGAAGGCGTTCCTCGCGTGCGTTCCCGACGCCGGCACGATGCGCCGCGCCGTCGCTCGGCGACGTGCTGCGGCTGTGGCAGGGACTCGGGCTACCCCCGACGGGCCAAGCATCTCCACGCGACTGCGGTGCGCGTCGACGGAGTCGAATCGGAGGGCGGCTTCCGGACTCGCTCGAGGCGCTGCTGGCGCTCCCCGGGATCGGCCCGTACACGGCGCGAGCGGTCCTGGCGTTCGCATTCGAGCGCGACGTCGCCGTCGTCGACACGAACATCGCGCGGATCCTCGCCCGGGTGAGCGGGCGAGCGGCTGACGCCGAAGGCCGCGCAGGCGACCGCCGACGAACTCGTTCCCGACGGGGCAGGGTGGACGTGGAATCAGGTGATCATGGACCTCGGTGCGACTCGTCTGCCGACCGCGACCGTCGTGCGCTGCCTGTCCGATCTCGGATGGATGCGCCTGGCAGCGCGCCGGTCGGCCCGACCCCGACCCGGCGCTCGGTTCGGCCGGGGTGAGCACGGCGCAGGCGCGCTTCGAGGGAAGCGACCGTCAGCGTCGCGGTCGGGTGCTGGCGGCGCTCGGCGTCGGGCGAGCGTCCGGCCGCCGACTTCGACGCGCACATCGTCGCCGGTCTCGTCGACGACGGACTCGTGCGTCGCCGCGACGACCGGCTCGCCCTGCCCGACTGACCCACCGCCGCCCGGACGGTGAGTCCAGGACCGGGGCCCGATCGAGCGCTCACGGTTCCGGGCGGCGTCGGCGACGCACCGACGGATGTCGACGGGTACCGGTTCGGAGTCGATGCGTCCAGCCAAAGACTTCTTCCGTCCGCTCGCCGTCGGTGCGCCCGAGCCCCGTCCGACCGAGATCCCGTTCCCGCCGAGCCGGATGATCCACTTCTTCCCGCCGTCCAACGAGAAGATGCGCGCCAAGGTGCCCGAGATCGCACCGACGGTCGACATCCTGCTCGCCAACCTCGAGGACGGCGTGCCGGCCGACCAGAAGGAGGCGGCCCGGGCCGGCCTGGTCGAGGTCGCGCAGCGACCGCGTCGACTTCGGCGAGACCCAGTTCTGGACGCGGGTCAACAGCCTCGACTCGCCGTGGGGGCTCGACGACCTCACCGCGGCCGTCCTCGAAGCCGGCGACGCGCTCGACGTGATCATGATCCCCAAGGTCGAGGGCCCCGAGGACATCCACTACGTCGATCGCCTGCTCGCCCAGCTCGAGGCCAAGGCCGGTCTCACCGAGCCGATGCTCGTCCACGCCATCCTCGAGACGGCGCGCGGCGTGGCCAACGTCGAGGAGATCTGTGGTGCGTCGCCCGCGGATGCAGGGCCTGTCGCTCGGTCCGGCCGACCTCGCGGCGAACCGCCGGATGAAGACGACCCGCGTCGGCGGCGGCCACCCCGGCTACCTCGTCCGCGAGGATCCGGACGTCGGCGACGACATCGACCGACGTCCACGGCGACCGACACTACCAGCAGGACCTGTGGCACTACACGATCGCCCGCATGGTCGACGCCTGCGTGACCAACGGCATCCTGCCGTTCTACGGTCCGTTCGGCGACATCAAGGACACCGTCGCCTGCGAGGACCAGTTCCGCAACGCCTACCTGCTCGGCTGTGTCGGTGCGTGGAGCCTGCACCCGGTGCAGATCGACGATCGCCAAGCAGGTGTTCAGCCCCGATCCCGCCGACGTCGCCCACGCTCAGCGGGTGATCGAGGCGATGGGTGACGGCACCGGCGCGATCATGCTCGACGGCAAGATGGAGGACGACGCCTCGGTCAAGCAGTGCCACGTCGTCGTCGAACTCGCCACGCCAGCTCGCCGACCGCGATCCCGAACTCGCCGCGACCTACGGTTTCTGACCCGAGCCGTTCGTCGGATCCGCACCGACGAGCCGAGCCTCGATGATGGAGACGATGCCGACGATCTGCCGCCCCCGCCGCTCGGTGCTGTACATGCCCGCCGCCAACGAGCGGGCGCTGGAGAAGGCGAAGACGATTCCGGCCGATGCGATCATCTTCGACCTCGAAGACGCCGTCGCGCCCGACGCCAAACCCGAGGCCCGCGGCGCAGGCCGTGGCCGCGGTGCGGTCGGGCGAGTACGGCAGCCGGGAGCTGACGATCCGCTGCAACGGGCTCGACACCGAGTGGGGCGCCGACGACCTCGCCGCGGCCGGCGCCGCCGGATCCGTCGGCGGTCGTGATCCCCAAGGTCGACTCGCGTCGCGTACGTCGACGAGGTGTCGGCGCGGCTCGACGCGGCCGGCGCCGCCGCCGGACGTCAGGATCTGGCCGATGATCGAGACGCCGACGGCGATCTTCGACGTCCGCGAGATCGCCGCGCACCCGCGGGTCGCCGTGCTCGATCATGGGCACGAACGACCTCGCCAAGGAACTGCGGTCACCGATCGTGCCGGGCCGCCATCCGCTGGTACCGCACCTCGCCACGGCCCTGCTCGCCGCCCGCGAGGCGGGCAAGGTCGATCATCGACGGCGTCTACAACGACGTGAAGGACCCCGACGGCTTCGCTCGCCGAGTGCCGTGCAGGGCATGGAGATGGGCTTCGACGGCAAGACGCTGATCCACCCGAGCCAGGTCGAGCCGGCCAACGAGATCTGGGCGCCGTCGGCCGAGGAGATCGAGTACGCCGAGCGGGTCATCGCCGCGTTCGACGAGGCGGTCGCCGACGGGCAAGGGCGTCGTCACCGTCGACGGTCGAATGATCGAGAACCTCCACGTCGACAACGCCCGCCGCGTGCTGGCCGTCGCCGCGGCGATCGCCGCCGCGACCGAATGACCTGGCGCTGTCGTGCCCGGTTCGGTGCCGGGCGCCGGACAGAGCACGACGAGCATGGCCGGCCGCATCGACGGGTCCGCTGTCGCCTCGATCGGGTGTGCTATCCCTTCGCTCGGAGGTCACGGATCGACGTGGTCCCAGGAAGGAAGGCATGATCAAGGCACTGTTGGCATTCGCAGTCGTGTTCCTCGTCGCCACGTTCCCGGCGACCTGGCTGCTGATGCTGTTCTTCGGCAACATCGGCGTCCTGCTCAGCTACTGGGGCACGCTCCCGCTCGGCATCCTCGCCTCCGCGCTGATCGGCGGCGCATCGGCCACCACCTATCCCTGACGCCCGGCAGCGTCGCGGTCCGACCGGATCGCGTCAGAACCGAACGACTGCTGCGGTCGTCTCGTCGTCGGCGCTCGTCGCCGCGACCGTGAGCCGATCCAGCTCGCCGCAGAACCGGACGTCGATCCACGCGCCTGCCGCGCCGGACACCGGCGCGCACAGCGACGCGTCCCTCGACCTCGACCCGCACGAGCCCGTCGCCATCGACTCGGACCCGCCCCTCGCGCGCGGAGCGCGGGGTCGACCTCGACGTCGATGCTCGTCACGACCGGCGGCTCGACCGCGTCGGTCTCGACCGCGGTCGGCAGAACGGAGCGATAGCGGATCGGTTCGGCCGGCTCGGCGAAGACGAACGTCGCCACCGCCAACACGATCGCCGCCCCGATGACGGTGGCGGCCAGATGCCACCGGCGCGAGAGCGGGATCCGCAGATGGTCGTGCGCGCGACGTGTCGACTCCCGCCAACGGTACGTGCCGTCGGACGGGTCGCGGCCCGCTCCGGAACCGCCGAGCCGCAACTCAGCCGGGCCCGGTGACCGCGGCGACGATCTGCGTCGAACGCGGCGTCGGCGTAGGCGATCATCTCGTCGTCGGTGCGGTCCTGGATCGGGTGCGGCGTGAAGACCCGCGGCACGGCGGCGAAGCCGAGCGCGCGTCGACTGGGCGATCGGCCGCGTCGACGAACTGCTCGGAGGCGACGAACATCGCCGGGACACCACGGAGCTCGAGATCGTTGATGTCGTGCACACTGCACGACGTGCAACTGCCTCAATCGGCGAGGGCCTCGATCACGACCTGGCACTCGGTGGCGATCTCGTGGCGCAGGTCGACCGGTGCCGGCTTGGCGAACGTCGGCTTCCGGTAGCGCTTGACGTTCGCCCCGATGTCGGTCAGCCGCTGCTCGATGCGGTCGAGGAAGACGTCGCCGCGCGGCTTGGAGATGTCGAGCAGACCGACGGTCAGCCCGTCGAGCGACGCCGGGCGGGCGAGCGGCTCGCGCTCGGCGACGCGTGCGCTCGCTGGTCGGATCGAGAATCGTGCGGTCATCAGGTGCCTCCATGGCGGTCGGGCTCAGTATGTGCACCGCGCGGGTCACCGGCTTGCGAACCCGATCGTCGCCGTTCACCCAGCCGCCGATGATCTCGGAGAACAGCCCGGCGCCGCCGCCGGCATAGGCCAGCATCAGCCCGCCGGGACGGAACTTCGGCAGCGCTCGAGCGTCGCCGAACGCCTCCGGGAACACCCTCCGCGATGCCGTCCGGCACCGCGCACCAGCTCCGCGCCGGGTCGGTTCAGGTGCTCGACTGATCCCATCGACGATCCGCTCGCGATCCCAGCCGGCGTCGGCGAACACCCGGGCATGCTCGGGGCCCATCACGACGATCGCATCGAACACCATGATCAGCTTCGGGTGGTGCACCGCCTGCAGGTTGCGTCGCGAGCGAGCGGGCCAGCGAGCTCGGGCTCGCGGGAGAGCTGGTCGACGACGCCGCTGCGGGCCCTCGCCGGCGAACACGCGTCAGCGCATCGACGCCGGGCTCGATCCCGTGCTCGCCGGCGAGCGTGCCGTACGGCGACTCGTCGTCGTTCTCGGCGAAGCAGAAGCTCGAGCTTGCCGGGGTTGCCGTGCGGCGCCCGGTCGACCTCGCCGGGCCGGCCGCCGCCGATGTTGCGAACGACGAGCTGCAGCGCCCGCCCGATCGTCGAGTTGGCGCGGTTGCCCTGGCCGAGCGCGTTGCCGCCCGAGTTCATCCCGATCGCCCGCGTGCCCGGCCCGCTGCACACGATCACGACGGGCCGACCGGCATCGTCGTCGCCAGCAGCCCGTGCATGTTGAACTCGTCGTTGCAGGCAGCCTCGACCGCGGTCAGCACCCACGGCAGGTACTCCGGGCTGGCAGCCGGCCATCACCGCGGCGATCGCCACCTTCTCGACGGTGATCTCGACGAGGTCGGGTGGAACGGTCGCGACGATGTCGGACGGCTGCGCGGGTGCGTGCCGTCGAGCATCGCGCATCACCCGCTCCTCGGTCGGCGGGACGACCGGCAGGCCGTCGGTCCAGCCGCGGGCGAACATCATCTCGACGTCGTCCTCGGCGTCGGCCACCTCGACGCGTCGGCGAGCGACAGCGACGCGCGACCGAAGCGCACTCGGAGCTCGTCGACGAGGTCGGGGTCGACCGACATCGACCCGCAGCCGGGCCGCATCGTCGGGCAGGTCCGGGCCCGAGCCCCTCGACGCCGGTCAGCTCGCTCCCAGTCCGGCTCGCGAGCCACCCGACGGTCCGCTCGATCTCGACGCCGTCGGCGCACCCGGATCACCGTCGGGCACGGTCTCGATGTCGTGGAGCCAGCTCACGGCGAGGTCGGCGTCGTGGATCGGCGGTCGGGGCGCCGGGAAACGTCGGGTCGTCCTGGGTGTAGACGTCAGCGCTCGACGGCCCGGCGAGCTGCCGCAGCACGGGGACGACCATCTGGCAGGTCTCGCACTCCGCGCTTGACGACGACGACGATGCCCGTCGGGCAGCAGTGGAGCCTGCGGGTCGGGCTCATGCGAGGAACTCCAGGATTCGTCGTTGACGGTGTCGGGTGCTTCGAGGTGGAGGAAGTGCCCGACGCCGTCGACGCATCTCGATCGTGACGTTGGCGCCGACGTCGGTGCGGGCCGAGCTCGGCGACCTCCGCGCCGATGCCTCCGTCGGTCGGCGCCGTGGAGATACAGCGTCGGCTGCTGCGGCACGACGTAGGTCGCGGCCTGCACGTCGTCGAGCTCGGTCGCGTGCCGACGCCGCCGAGCGCCGCCCGGTAGTACCCGATCGCCGCGGCGAGGTGGGCGGGATCGCCAGGAGCCGCCTTGGCCGCGACCAGGTCGTCGGCGGCGTCGTAGCCCGGCGACCAGTCGGCCCAGATCATGTCGATGAACGCCAGGTCGTCGGCCGGGACGACGAGGTCGGCGAGCGCGTGCTGGAAGAAGAACATGTACCAGCTGCGCTTCAGCTGGTCGTGGTTCGTCAGGAACGCCGTCGCCGAGCGCCGGCCCGGAGGGACGGCCATCCCGACGACCTTCGCCCAGCGTTCCGGCGCGTGGTTCGCCGCACCGTAGACGATCGATGCGCCCCAGTCGTGGCCGATCAGCACCGCCCGCCCGTCGCCGCCGAAGTGCTCGTGCAGGCCGATCACGTCGAGCACCGACGCCCCGGTCTGCACGCAACCGTCGGCCGGGACGTCGCTCGGTGCGTACCCACGCAGGTACGGCGCGACGGCCCGGAACCCGGCGTCGTCGAGCGCCGGCATCAGGTGACGCCACGGTGGTCGCGCTGTCGGGGAACCCGTGGAGGCAGACCACGAGCGGGCGATCGGTGTCGTCGATCGAGGCCGACGTCCGGCAGGCGAGATCGATGTCGCCGACGGTGATCGACGGAGCTCTCGACCGGGATGGGATGGCAGCCACACCCGGGAACGTAGCCCGGCGCTCGCCCGCGGCTGCGACGCACGTCACCACACCGGCTTGCACCGGGGCCCTCCGCACGCCCTAAGTTCTAAAGATCGGGGATGCATCGGGTACTTCGGCCGGCGGTGGCTTCGCGGTCACGTTCCACGGCGTCCGCGGATCGACCCCGTGCCACGGGTCCGAGATCGTCCGCTACGGCGGCAACACGTCGTGTGTGTCGGTCGAGCATGCCCGGCGTCACGATCCGATCCTGTTCGACCTCGGCACGGGGCTGCGCTACTTCGGCGAGCAGCACGCCGGCGACCTGCCGTTCCGCGGCATCGTGCCTGCTCAGCCATCTGCACTGGGACCACATCCAGGGCCTGCCGTTCTTCACGCCGCTGCTCCAGGACGGCGCCGAGGTCGAGATCTACGCTCCCGCGCAACAAGACGGCATCACGGTCGAGCAGGTCTTCGCCGAGACGATCAAGCCGCCGCTGTTCCCGATCCACTACGGAATGCTGCCCGGCAACGTGTACTTCCACGAGATCGTCGACGGCGATGTTCGACATCGGCGAGGTCCGGGTGACCGCCCGCTCGATCCCCCACATCGGGCATACGCTCGGCTACCGCTTGACCTGGCGGGGGGCGTCGGTCGCCTACCTCAGCGATCACCAGATGCCGCTCGACGGTTCGTTGAGCGCGACGGCCGGCGCGATCGAGTTGTGTGCCGGCGCCGATCTCGTGATCCACGATGCCCAGTACACCGCCGCCGAGTTCGAGCGCAAGCGGGACTGGGGCCACTGCACGATCGACTACGCGGTCTGGCTCGCGGCGCGACGCCGGCGCCCGCCGGCTGGCGCTGTTCCACCACGACCCGACGCACCACGACGACGTGATGGACACGATCACCCAGCACGCGGTCGCCTGCGGGCGCAGTCGTGGTGTCGACGTGTTCGCGGCCCGCGAGGGTCTCAGCGTCGCCGTCGATCCGTGACCGCGTCCGACGTCGCGGTCGCCGCCTCGATCCTGCTCGGGATCGCGTTCCTCGTCGCCGGCGGGTCCAAGCTGGCCGCCGGCCCCGGATGGATCGAGCAGGCGCGCGGGATGGGGGCACCGTCGTGGGTCTTCTCGTTTCGCTCGCCGAAGCACCGAAGTCGCCGACGGGCTTTCCTCCCGTCGCCTAGCGGCTAGATCCGCTCGAGCTCGCGGCCGTCGAACAATGGGCTGATCGCGAACGCTTCCACGTCGGCTGCGAGGTCGGCTTCGGTCGGTGGCGTCGTGGCATCGGCGGATTGCGCGGCTCGAACGATGGCCGGAAGCTGGCGTGCGTCGCTGGACGAGTTCAGGTAGAGATCGGGCTCCGACAGCACGAACCGAACCGCTCGGCCGATCGCCGCTTCATCTTCAAGCGGTTGGTACCACGAGTACTTCTTCTCCGATTTGCCTTCGGAATCTTCGGTCCAGCGCCGACGCGCTGATGGATTTGATCGTCTGCATGGCCACACCAAGGCGTTGGCATTCGGCACGTAGTGCATCCACGTCGGCGCGGTATTCGGCGTTAGAGAGAAGGGCGAAGTTGTACGGGAACAGCACTGACGCAAACGCGAACTCGGCAAGGCTGCGGAGGTGCATGCCGGGAATACGAAGGCCGTGGCCGGTCACGCCGATGTTCCTCACGAGTCCCTCCGATTGGGCCTGGACCAGGGCTTCCACCGCTCCGCCGGGACCGTGCGCCGTGGCCCACTCGTCTTCCTCAACGAGGTTGTGCAACTGGATCAGGTCGACATGATCGACGCTGAGTCGCTGTAGCGAACGTTCAAGTTCAGCGCGCGCCCCGCTTCCCGTTCGCTCTCCGGTCTTTGTGGCCAGGAAGAACGAGTTGCGGTGGTCCTGCAGAAAGTCGGTGAGTCGAAGTTCCGACTCGCCGTAGGACGCCGCGGTGTCGATGTGGTTGATGCCTGCTGCCACCACCGTCTCCAGAACACCATCGGCAAATTTCTGGCTGCCGCTCCCGATTGCCGCGGCGCCGAAGATGACGCGGGTGCTGTGGTGTCCGGTCCGGCCGAATTCGAGGGTTTCGATCATGGCCCACAGTACGCCACGTCCACGGGAAGGGCGCAGCGACGTCACCGCTAACAGGTTTGCAACGAAACCAGTCGGTGCGTGTCAGCACGTGCTTGGAACTCGCAATGGCATCGACTAGGGTTTCCCCTGCTGGCTTCGGCCAGCCGAAGGTAAGCAGCGAAGTCCGGTGAGAACCCGGCACTGTCCCGCAACTGTGGTTCCTCCTGAGGCAGTCATGCCCACGGAAGACAAGTCAGGTCGCCTGCCCCTTTCGACGTATCTGACCCTCGAAGGAAGGGCGGTTCGTTGGCTCCGGCCCGCGGCACGCTGGTCCTTCCTCCCATTTGGAGGATGATCCATGAAATCCCGTACCCACCGTTCGACCCGCGCTTTCGCGCTCCGTCGACTTCTCACGATTGCCGGGGCGGCCACCGCCACGGTGTCGTTGTTTGCCTCCGTCGCTTCGCTTTCGAGCGGTCCCGCCGCGGCCACTGCGAAAAAGGTGACTCCGAAGCCTCCCAAGGCGGCCAAGGACTTCCCCGTCGGCATTGCTCAGGCCGATGGCGTGGTCAACATCAAAGCCAAACCGACCCGCATCGTTTCGCTTTCGCCGACGGCGACCGAGATCCTCTTTGCGATCGGGGCCGGATCTCAGGTCATAGCGACTGACGAGTTTTCCGATTACCCGGCCGAAGCTCCGAAAACCAAGCTGAGCGGCTTCACGCCGAACGTCGAAGCGATCGCGAAATACAAGCCCGACCTCATCGTGTTCTCTGACACCTCCGACGCAGTGAAAGCTTTGAAGAAACTGAAGTTTGCGGTACTCGTCATGCCGGCGGCGACCAAGATCGATGACACCTACGCACAAATCGAGAAGTTCGGTGCCGCGACCGGGAATCTGGCCAATGCCGTCAAGCTGGTCGCGAAGATGCAATCAGACATTGCGAAGATCGTCGCATCGGTGCCCAAGCGCACAACGCCCCTGCGGGCCTACCACGAGCTCGACAACACCGGATATTCGATTACGTCAAAGACGTTCATCGGAAGCATCTACAAGCTTCTGGGGATTTCCAGCGTTGCCGACGCCGCAGACAAAGACGGCTTCGGGTACCCGCAGCTGTCGGCTGAATATCTCGTGAAAGCGAACCCCGATGTGGTCTTCCTCGCCGACACCAAGTGCTGTGCCCAGACACTCGCGACGTTCGCGGCTCGCCCGGGATTCGGTTCGATGTCTGCGGTAACCGCAGGTCGGGTCATCGAACTCGACGATGACATTGCCTCCCGATGGGGGCCCCGCATCGTCGATCTTCTGCGGATTGTCGCAGCGAAGACGTCGAACATGACCGGAACCCCGGTGCCGGCCGGCGTTTAGATGCCCTACACCCTGTTCATCGGAGGGGCCCGGTGCGGCAAATCGTCGCTGGCCGTGCGTCGCGCCCGGACGTGGTCCTTGCCACCCGACGCGCCCACCCTGTCCGTTGCGCAGGCTCCGAAAGTGGTTTTCGTCGTCACCGGTGTGGCCGGCGACGACGAGATGCACGACCGGATCGCGCGTCACCAACGCGAGCGCGACCCGGCGTGGATCACCGTCGAGGCGCCGTACGACCTGGTCGGCGGTGTCCGAACTGCGCTGGGACACGGCCCGTCGACCATGGTCGTCATCGATTGCCTGTCGTTTTGGGTGGCGAACCGTCTCATGCGGTCCGGAGGCGAACATGTGGAGGCGTGGGTCACCGCAGAGGGCGATCTGGCGCAGGAACTCGACGAGGTTGTGCGCCTGCTGACCGAGCACCCGGTTCCATCGGTGGTCGTCACGAACGAAGTGGGTTCCGGTCTCGTTCCAGACACGGCATTGGGCCGACAGTTCCGAGACAGCCTCGGTCGGATGAACGCACTGGTCTCGTCGGGCGCCGCCTCCGCCTACCTCGTCGTTGCGGGCCGCACGTTGGAGCTGGGCCGCCCATGAGTCATGCGGCGTCGGGGACACGATGAGTTTGCGTACGAATCAGACGCTCGCCGTCGGCATGGCCGTGGTGGTGCTTTTGGCCGCGTGCCTCGTCGCCCTCGTCGTCGGTGCTGCGGGCCTCGGCTTCGGCGATGTCTTACGGTCGCTTGTTGATCTGGTGCCGGGAGTCCACCTCGCGCACGTGCTCGATGGTGTTGACCGCACCGTTCTTCTCGAGATCCGACTGCCGCGAATCGTGCTGGCCGGACTGGTCGGCGGCGCGCTGTCGATCGCCGGGTCAGCGTTTCAAGGCGTGTTTCGCAATCCGCTCGTCGATCCGTATTTGCTTGGCACGGCCGCCGGCGCCGGTCTCGGGGCCACGCTCGTGTTTTCCTTCGCGTCCGTGTTCAGCGGCTGGATCGTCAACCCACTTCCCGTCGCCGCGTTCATCGGGGCCCTCGTGGCAGTCACGCTGTCCGGTCTTCTGGCGTCGGCTGTCGGTGGCGCGGGCTCGGAATACGGAACCGGGCTGCCGTCGAGTTCGTTGCTCCTGGCCGGGATCGCCGTCGCATCGTTTCTCACCTCGATGCAGACGTTCTTCCAGCAGCGACGGAGCGACACCCTGCGTTCGGTGTACGCCTGGATTCTAGGTGGACTTACTACTTCGGGTTGGGGTGAGGTGCGGCTCGTCCTGCCGTACATCGCGATTTCGGGCATCGTCTTGACGGTCGTCGCCCAGGCCATCGACGTGATGGCCGTTGGCGATGAAGAAGCCCGGTCCCTCGGTGTTTCGCCCGGACGGATCCGCCTCGTCGTGGTGGTGTTTGCCTCGCTGGCTACGGCTGCGGCGGTCTCGGTGGCGGGGCTCATCGGGTTCGTCGGTCTCATCGTGCCCCACGCCGTTCGTGCGGTGGTCGGGCAGCGGAGTCGAACCGTGCTGCTGGTGTCGTTTCTGATCGGGGCAGCGTTTCTGGTCGGAGCTGACGCCATCGCTCGCACCGCCCTGGCCCCGGCCGAACTGCCGATCGGGGTCATCACCGCCTTTATCGGCGCCCCCGGATTCGCGGTTCTTCTCGTTCGTCAACATCGGAGGCGGTCGTGAGTTGCGACCGTCGCGGATGTTCTCCTGTTCGTTCCAATCGTCAACTTCGGAGGCGGTCGTGAGTTGCGACCGTCGCGGATGTTCTCCTGTTCTTCTCGTTCGTCAACTTCGGAGGGTCTCATGACTGACTACATTTCCAGCGCCGCCGGGGCGGCCCCGGTCATACTCCGCGCCTCGGGGGGCGCTTCGACC
The DNA here is from genome assembly GCA_963763135.1 of uncultured Acidimicrobiales bacterium. Lineage (GTDB taxonomy): Bacteria > Actinomycetota > Acidimicrobiia > Acidimicrobiales > JANYDT01 > JANMZO01. The sequence goes on from CAVXNJ010000003.1 coordinate 49,935, forward strand.
CCGGTCGTGGTCCTGGGAGGATCGGCCCGGTCAATGACCGAGCCGGCAATCGAAGCGCGGCCCGTTTCGACGGTCCTGAGTTGTCGCTCGCTTGGTTTGCGGTTGGGCGAGTCCACAGTCCTGTCCGATCTCTCGCTCGAGGCCGGGGCCGGGGAGTGGATCGCGCTTCTTGGCCCGAACGGGGCCGGAAAAAGCTCGGCGCTTCGCGTGATGGCCGGGTCGCTTCGGTCCGGACGTCGCGTGAACGTGAGCGGAGACGTCGCTGTCAACGGTCGATCCATCGGCGGTATGGCGAAACGGGCCGCCGGTCGCCTGATTGCGGTTGTGCCGCAGTCGCCGATCTTTCCGATCGGCGTGTCGACGTTTGAGTACGTGATGCTCGGTCGTACGCCCCATCTCGGGTTTCTGGCGAGCCCGGGTCGTCATGATCGTGACGTTGTCGAAGGACTGATGGGACGGCTCGATCTTATGAAGTTTGCTCGGCGAGACGTAGCCGCCCTGAGCGGCGGTGAACGGCAACGGGCGGTCATCGCTCGGGCCCTCGCCCAACAGGCGCCCGTTCTGGTGCTCGACGAACCAACAAGTGCTCTCGACGTCGGACACCAGCAGCAGGTGCTGGAGCTGGTCGATACGTTACGGGCCGAAGATGGTCTCGTCGTGGTGTCCGCGATGCATGACCTGAGTCTTGCCGGACAGTATGCACACAAGCTGGTTTTGCTCAACGAGGGCGGTGTCGTATCGCAGGGCCACCCGCGGCTCGTGCTCGACCCCCGAGCCCTCGAAGGGTTGTACGAGGCCAGGCTGCACAGTGCAGATCTACCCTCAGGTCACGTAGCGGTACTACCGGTCCGCAAATAGGCTTAGCGCAGGTCGTACCTGCGGGCGACACCGACCTCGACAGGCATCGACCTTCGACGGGCATCTACCTCAATGGGCATCGACCTCGATGGGCATCGGTCACTGAGCGACGGGTGATCACTACGATGGCGGATGCTCTTCTTGTTCGCATGCGGACAGCGGAGTGGGCAGTTTGAGACAGATCGAGGCAGAGAGGTTTGGCGTGTTTCGTCTAAAGCGGGTCGACCAGTTCAGCAGCCGGGGTCCGATGACCGACACCGAGCGCTACGTGTTCGACCTCAACGGCTTCGTGATTCGGCGGGCCGCTCTTTCGTCTGACGAGCTTCAAGCGTTACACCAGGCGATCTCGCGGCAGAACTATCCACCGCCCGGTTCGGACCTCGGGTCCCAACGGTTCCAGAACTATCTGGCCTCCGACGTGGCGTTCAGGGCCCTCATCGATCACCCTGCTGCCCTTGACGTGATCATCGAACTCTGTGGCCCGACCGTTCGCCTCGACCACACCTACGGAATCGTCATGGCCCCCGGAACGAGCGGACTCGGTCTTCACGGAGGAGGCACGCCGCACGACCCGGCGCAGTTCTATACGGTTCGCGACGGTGAGATGCACAATGGCCTGATAGCGGTGCAATGGGCGCTCGTTGACCATGACGCCGGGTTCGGCGGGTTCCGGTGCATACCCGGAAGTCACCGGGCGAACTTCGCGCTGCCGGCCACCGACGCCGATGAGTTGGCCGTGGACGTCAGTCTGAAAGCGGGTGACGCCGTGTTCTTCACGGAGGCGCTTACGCACGGAACGTCGACGTGGCGAGCCCCGTACAACCGACTGTCGATGTTCTACAAATATGCGCCCGGGCATTTGGCGTGGGGTCGCAACTATGAGCACGAGCTGTCGAACAGTGTGCTCCACGACAGATGCACCCCTCGACAGTTGCGATTTCTCCAGCCGCCGGCGGTGTACCCGCACGAACCGATCTAGGAGACTGGTGTCGCGCAACGTTCACGTGGTCCCGTTGGATGCGTCGGAATCTTCGGCCCGGCGATTTCGCACGGCCCCGATTGCCCCAGCGGCGTCTTCGGCCGAGTCGCCGACACGCGATGCAGTCATGACTTGGCCGATTGAACGAATTCGGTCGGTGATCGGCGCCGGGACCGGACTCGAGTTGGCCGGACCGATCGTGACCGCCGTGGTCTGCAACGAACGCCAGATCGAAGAACCACCACGGGGGCCGGTGGTCCGGGTGCGAACCGAGCGGATGCGCGTGGACCCGAGCGGCAACGCCCAAGTCCACTGTGGCAGCGCCGACGAACGCGTCGTGGCCGAACGCGTCGTCGGTACGGATGGTCCGTGGCTGTGCGTCGAGCTCATCGACGACGAGAGCTCGCTGCGTGATGTAGCGGACCTGCGCGGGTACACGCCGTCGGACCCGCCTACGTCGTTGGAGATAGAGCGAACGACCTGGGTGGTGCACGACGGCGATGGAACGATTGAGGCCGAGTTCGTCTCGGAACTGGCGAGTGCGGCCATCGGTGCCATACGAAGCGAGCTCAGTGCCGTCGGAATGACCTCTCGTGGGCAGGCACTGGTCAATCTCGTCAGGGCGCAGATCGGGGTCAGTTCCGGTTGTCTTCCGTTGCCACCATCAGAGGAGACCGGCCCGGCGCCGTCATGGCGGATGCTGGATAGGGCCGTGGACCTCATCGCCGGGTTCAGTCGTGCAGTGCCCCCGACATGGAAGGACAAGGAACTACGTTCGCTTAGTAAATCCGTGAGTCGAATCAGTGGGGCCGCACGAATACTCGGATTCGACGCAGAACTCTGCGATTCGATTGACCGACTGCATCAACAGGTGCTCCTGACCGAGGCCGTGTCGTACTTCGCCGGGCATGTCCCGGACATACGAGCGGGTGAAACCAACACGATCGGCTCGATGATCCGAGACCGTTCGTGTACCGAGCTGTTCGATGCGAAGGTCAGTGCATACGTGGCCCAAGCCCAGCACGGACTGGTCGGGGCGCTTGATGAGTTCGCCAGATCCTGGACCACGGATCGACTCGCTTCGGTACCAACGGAATTCTCCTGCGTGCCGAGTGCACCCGACCGGGCCCACGAACTTACGGTGGAAGCTTTGGGCGCCTGGCGCAAAGCGACCCGAACAACACGGCGTGGAGCGTCCCGTCGCGTCCTCCAGCATGCCGAAATTCTGGCCGTCGTTGCACCTGGCAAGAAGATTGGGGCGATGGCCGACCGTATCGCCAAGTCGGCCCGCGGCCTCCTCGCCGAGGACGCACGCCAGCGTTTGCTTCGCGATCTCGCGGTCGGGGCGGCATGTGCGAACGCCGGCGTTCGCGGCTTTGAGATCGTGATCGGGGCGCACGCCGAGGTCTCAGCCAGACGTCAGCGCAAACGTCGCCGGTCGCTCGCTGATCACGCAGACCGGTTTCTCGCAAAGGAACCACCCGCGCACTGACGCGACCACTGCGAGTACCTGATAGCAAGAGTCCGAACAGATATCTGCCCTGCTTGGCGGCAATCGCACGTACCTGCGACAATGTCGCTTGCCACTTTCCCAAAGGCTCAAGGAGAACCCATGCACGATCTTGTGATCACTGGAGCAACTGTCGTTGACGGAACCGGGGCCGTGCCCCGCATGGTTGACGTGGCTGTTGCCGGGGACCGAATTGTCGAAGTCGGCAACGACGTGGGATCCGGAAAGCGGACCATCAATGCGGAAGGGCTCGCGCTCACGCCGGGTTGGGTCGACATCCACACCCACTACGACGGCCAGATCACCTGGGACGACCAACTCGCACCGTCGTCAACCAATGGCGTCACGTCGATTCTCGTCGGCAACTGTGGTGTGGGTTTCGCACCCGCCCAGCCCGATCGACACCAGTGGCTGATCTCCCTTCTCGAAGGCGTCGAGGACATCCCCGGCACCGCTTTGGCCGAAGGCATGAGTTGGGGCTGGGAGACGTTCAGCGAATACCTCGATGTCCTCGATCAGAAGCGTTGGACGGTCGACGTGGGCACACAGGTGCCGCATGCTGCGCTCCGAACGTACGTGATGGGGGAGCGCGGCGCCGAGCACACCGCTCGCGCCTCGGCCGACGACATCGAAGAAATGCGGCGACACTGTGCTCAGGCCCTGAAGGACGGTGCGCTCGGCTTCTCAACATCCCGCACCTGGGCGCATCGAAGCTCCACCGGTGAGTCGATCGGCACGCTGACCGCGGCGGCGGATGAAGTTCTCGGAATCATAAGCGCGCTTCGTGATTCCAAACTCGGCGTCGTGCAGCTGATCTCCGACGCATACCAGACGACCGACGCGGATCTCGTCGCCAGCGAATTCTCGTTGCTCGGTCGAATCGCGCTGGAAGCGCAACGGCCCCTGAGCTTCACCGTGCAGCAGAACGACGACACCCCTGACCGCTACCGCGAGATCCTGACCGCGATCGCGGGCTGGAATGCAGCCGGCGCTGATGTCAAAGCTCAGGTGGGTGTTCGGCCCCTCGGTGTGCTGATCGGCATGACCGCAACCGCCAACCCACTGAACTTCTGCCCGACGTTCCGGGCCATGAAGCCGCTGTCGCTCACCGAGCGCCTCGCTCGGCTTCGCCAGCCGGACGTCCGGGAGACTCTGCTCAACGAGCATGCCGCGGCAACGGTTCAGGGATTCCCCGCGATCATCCACTCCGGGTACGCCCGGATGTACCCGCTGGCCGAGCCCGTCGACTACGAGCCAACGCCCGAGCGCAGTGTCGCCGGGATCGCGAAGTCGAGCGGTCGCCAGCCGATTGACGTTCTCTACGACCTCATGCTCGAGTCCGACGGAAGTCGGCTTCTGTACATCCCGCTGATGAACTACGCGCGTGGGTCGCTCGACGACGTGTACGAGATGATGACGTCGCCGTTCTCCCTGTTCGGGCTTTCCGACGCCGGAGCACACTGCAACGCCATCTCCGATGGTTCGTTCCCGACCACCGCGATCTCGCACTGGACGCGCGACCGGACCCGCGGACCGAAGTTGCCGTTGGAGCAGATCGTGCACAACCAGACGCAACGTACCGCTCGCCACGTCGGTTGGTACGACCGTGGCGTCATTGCTCCGGGATACCTCGCCGACCTCAACGTGATCGATCTGAACACGATTGCGGCGTTGGCCCCCCGATCAGTCGCGGACCTTCCCGCGGGTGGAACCCGTCTGCTGCAGGACGCCCTTGGTTACCGTTACACGTTGAAGAACGGTCGGGTGACCGTCGAAAACGGTGTGATCAACGATGAACGGCCCGGGCGTCTGCAACGCGGCGTGAAGTCACTCGCGTCCTGAGGACCGGCCCGGTCGGTCCGCGGGAGCGCCCGGGCGTCCTTGGATTCAACGACGGGGAAGCGCAGCGTCACGTCCGATAGTCGCCAGACTGTTCGTCGGTTTGCGAGTACCGTCGATTCCCGCATGAACGACACCCGAACGACTGACCCTATTGGCATCGGCGCCGGAGTGTCGGCGTACGCGATGTGGGGTCTGTTCCCGCTGTACTTTCACCATCTCAACGGTGTCGGTTCGTTCGAGATTGCGGCCCTTCGGGTCGTGACCACGGCACTGATGGTGTGGGCCGTGCTTCTCATCAAGCGCGACACCGGCTGGATCGCCAAGCTCCGTGATCAAAAGATACGCGTCCGCCTCGTGTTGGCGGGAATCGCCATAACCTCGAACTGGCTGATCTACGTGTGGGCGGTGGCCAACGATCACGTGGTCGACGCGGCAATCGGTTACTACATCAATCCACTGGTGACGGTGGCCGTCGGTGTCGTTGTGTTACGTGAGCGACTGCGTAACCTGCAGAAGTTGGCCGTGCTTCTCGGTGCCACCGCGGTGACGGTTCTGACCATCGCATACGGCAAAGTTCCGTATATCGCACTGAGCCTTGCGCTCACGTTTGCCCTCTACGCCTTTCTCAAGAAGACGGTCGGGCTCGAATCACTGTCGTCGCTCGCTGCGGAAACCACAGCGATGAGCCCCTTCGCCGTAGTCGGGCTGGTGTGGCTCAGCACCCGACAGTCGGGTCTCGATTCGCTCCACGCACCTGCGACCACGACGATCCTGCTGTTGTTCATCGGCGTCGTTTCTGCGGTGCCGCTGGTGTTGTTCGGCGTCGCGGCCAAGCGCATCCCGCTTGCGCAGATCGGGTTGCTGCAGTACCTCACCCCTACGATGGTCCTGCTTCTCGGTGTGTTCGTCTTCCACGAGAAGGTCTCGAACCTTCGTTGGGTCGGCATGGCGATCGTGTGGTGTGCGCTCGTCGCGTTGGCGGTCGATGCGCTGTCCACACTTCGAGCGACGCCAACCTCCGCGGCTCTGGCCGAACCGGATGATCTCGAGTCGGTCGACGGACGGGCTGCCACCGGCGTGGCCCGGTAGGGTTGCCGCCCGAAGAGACGTCAGGTCCGGTTCGCCTCGGCCCTGGCCCGCGCGATCCGGCGCATCGGGGGGTCGATCGTCGGTGGTTGACGACGAGGAGGCATCTCGGCGAGCAGCTCGGTCGTGGCCTGCGCAATTGCTGCGACAGCCTTCTGGAACGCCGGGTTCGCCATTCCTGAAGCGCTCGTGACCGCGCTCACCTTGCGAGCGTATTGGAGAGCGGCAGCAAAGATTTCCTCGTTGGTGGCGGCCGGCTCAAGGCCTCGTAACGGCGTGATGTTTCGGCACATGGATCCTGTCCTTCGCTCGGGGTCGTGTAGCGAATCGGTACATCGATCCGCACGCTGGCCCGCCAGGGTACCGAATCTCTGCTCCGCTTCGGAGCGATCGACAAACGACGACAGCTCCACACGCCACGCCTCAGCGTTGATGCGCTTCCGACAGACAGCGAATTACCGGCGACGACCGGCCGTCTTGGCGGCGGAAGGGACTTTGCCGTTTGGTGCGACTTTGGCTGCGAGGGTCGGGGTGGGTGGCTGCGACGAGACCCCGACGGTTCGCTCATTTGCCTTGAAGTGACCGGCCGGAAGATCGATGGCGGCAGTTGACGTCACTCGAAAAGACCACTTGAACGCCTGACCGTCAGTTGTCCGGGCGCTCACGTTGTAACCGTGTCCGTACTGAAGGGGGCTCCGGGGAATCAGCACCACCGCGCCATATGAATCGAGCACCGAACGACCCAGTTGTTGAGCCGTGCTGTCCTGTGCGTTTCGATAGGTCGAAGCGCTGAGAACGCACAGTTGCTGGGAAACCCCCTGATCGTCGATCACGGATGCCTCGCTCAATTCCGTTGGTTTTCCACGGAGGATGTAGATCGGCAGCCCGGCGGGTTCCCGGTAGCCGGGGCACGAGGTCAACGGGTTGGGATATTCCGATCCGCCGTAGCGTGAAAGGGGCACCCCCGAGCCGTTGCCCGGAAACAACACCGGCGTGTCGTAGCCAAGTTCTCCCCGCTCGGCAGCAACGGGGTCAGCCCCCGGCTTTTCGACCAGCCGCCCCTGATCGGTTACAAAGACCCGCGAATCGGAGACGAGTACGCACTCGCCGCCATTGCAGTTGTACGAGTATCCCTTGCTCTCGATCCAGGTTTCGGTCTTGAGCAGATCGTCGACGAGTTGTTGAGCACGCTGACTCGCGTCGCCCGTCGACGGATCGTCGAAGGCTTCCCAGAACATCGAGAGGGTCGCGGCCCAATTGTTCTGCTTGGTCTGGAATTGACCGAATCCGAATGCGGTTGCGTGGGGCGCGAGCATGCCGACCCCGTGAAAGGGAACCGTCAGCCAGCCTTCGACCGCTTGGCGTTGCGTGACGGTTGATCCGGATCCGGCGGATACGTTTCCCGTCAGTCCGGCGCGCCGCCCCATGTCGGAATACGCGGGCTTGTGCCTGTCCTCGTCATGGCTGATCTCGGCGTTGGTCACGAGGTACCGGCTGTGGGCCGAAGCGCCCGCGGTGGCGTCGGGGTTCTCGACGACGTCACCGAGCCCGACGCTGGCCCGGTATCGGTTCGTGATCTGGAGCCATTCGGGGATCGATTGCGCTGAAGTCACGTTCAGCGGCGCCAACGCGACGAACGAGCCGAAGAGGCCGATCGCCAACGTCGTAGTCCGCATGCGGGAACGCAGCACTCTCACCCTCCTTGGTGTCGTCAAACTTCATCAACCCGGTGGTCATTCGCAGATCCCGTCCAACCAGGGTGCAGATGAGCAACCCTCTTCTTTCGACCACACAGCGTGAGAACCTCATCATCAATTTTCGGCATTTCCGCCGGTTTTGAGCACGTTTTGCCGAACGGTTCACCAGGTGTGCCCAGTTGCCACCTCGTCTGGACCAACGACGGCCCGGTCCGGCCCGGTGGGTTTCGAGCGGTGCCGGGTTGGCGGGAACCCGTCCGGTTCCACTTTGATGGGGTCATGGAAAACGCTGACGCCGCAAAGCCCCTCGCCAACCGCATTGCTCTTGTGACTGGAGGCAGTCGCGGGATTGGGCGGGCGATCAGCATCGCTCTCGCTGCAAACGGTGCCGCCGTGGCGGTCAACTACGCGAAAGATGCCGCTGCCGCCGACGAAACCGTGGGCGAAATTCGTGCGGCCGGCGGCGTCGCCGAGGCGTTCGGTGGCAACATCTCCACGGACGAGGGGTGCATCGAGGTGGCTGCGGCCGTGCGCGCCAAGCTCGGTTCTCCCGACATCGTGGTGCACAACGCCGGGGTGGCCTCCCGCGGGAAGAACGTGGCGAGCACCGATGCCGCCGAGGTCCAACGACTTCTCAACGTGCACGCCGTCGGACCGCACATGCTCAGTCGCGAGCTTCTCCCCGGAATGCGCGAGCGGGTGGGCGAAGTCGGCCGCGCCGACATGATCTTCATTTCCTCGGTGGCCACCGACCACATGGCGGGGTACGGCGCCCCTTACAACATGGGCAAGGCGGCGATGGAGGCCCTGGCGCTCAGCATGTCGAAAGAGGAAGCGCGAAACGGCATCCGGATCAACATCGTGGCCCCCGGTCTCGTGGTCACCGACATGGGCAAGCGACTCATCAAGGCAACGGCGGGCGTCGATGAGATCACGTCCCTCGACGCCAGCTATCCCTTTGGTCGGGTAACGCGGCCCGAAGACGTCGCCGACGTCGTGCTGTTCTTCTGTCAGCGACCGGGCATTCTCAGCGGCCAACGAATCGCCGTCGACGGGGGACCTCGCTAACCCCGAGTCGCTTCACCTTGGCGAACGCGTTCGCCGACACGCCCCGGGGCGACGCTGGATCCGGATCAGACTCTGCGAGACTGCGTGGATGACCGGAGAACTTTCCACCGCTACCTCGGACCCTGTTTCGCCAAAGAACGTCGCCTTTCTAGGACTCGGGGTGATGGGCGCTCCGATGGCGCGTCACCTCGCCACCGCCGGGCATCGCGTCACCGTCTACAACCGCTCGGCCGACAAGGCGACCGCGTGGGTCGCGGCCAACGGAGGCACGTTCGCGTCAACCCCGAAAGATGCTGCCACAGGAGCTGACATCGTGTTCATGTGTGTCGGGAACGACGACGACGTGCGCTCCGTCGTCTACGGCGAGATGGGCGCGCTGGCGGGAATGACGCGTGGAGCGGTGCTGGTGGATCACACGACGGCTTCCGCCGACGTTGCCCGGGAGGTTCATGCCGCCGCTGCGGATCTGGGCGTGGGGTTTATCGACGCCCCGGTGTCGGGTGGTCAGGCCGGCGCGGAGAACGGCGTGCTGACGGTGATGTGTGGCGGCGAGGATGCGACATTCGCGGTCGTGCAGCCGGTGATTGCGGCATTTGCGAAGTCGTGTCGACTGCTCGGGCCGTCCGGGTCCGGGCAGTTGACGAAGATGGTCAACCAGATCTGCATCGCCGGTGTGGTGCAGGGTCTGGCCGAAGGAGTGGCATTCGCCCAGCGCGCCGGGCTCGACGTTGATGCAGTCATCGATGTGATTTCGAAGGGGGCCGCTCAGAGCTGGCAGATGGACAACCGGGCCAAGACGATGGCCCGAAGCGAGTTCGAATTCGGCTTCGCTGTCGAATGGATGCGAAAGGATCTCGGTATCTGCCTGGAGGAAGCCCGCCGCAACGGTGCTCGGCTCCCGGTCACTGCCCTTGTGGACCAGGCGTACAGCCACGTCATTGCCCGCGGAGGACGGCGCTGGGATACGTCGTCGCTCGCCCATCTTCTGATCCACGACTGAGACCGTTCTCGGCAGTTGAGGGGCTGGCGGGTGCGCTCTCCGTCGTAAGGCGGAGTCGCTGTCGTCCCTACAAGCGATGCGTCCGGACTCTGTCATGCGGCAAGCTAGCGAAGTGACGCAGCATGACCGAGCCGTTCCCCGCGCCGATGGGCACGCCGCGTGGACGGACTCGCTGGTTGGCCAGCGCCCCTCGATGACAATTGCGGAGACGGCATCGACGCGTTCGTGGCGTCGCCTCGTTGCGTGGGTTCGCACCCACCCTCGTGTGTTCGACTCCATCGTCGCGACGGTGCTTTTCGTCCTGGCTGTGGTGAGCGCCCGGCTCGTGCAGCTCAGCCTGATAGACGCCAAACAGGACATTGCATCGGTTCGTGCGGTGGCGGAGGCCGCTGCCGCGCAGGGAGGCGAAGCAGCGGCCGGTGCCCGGAGAACGCTTGAGTTGCTGGCGCTTGAGCCCAAGCGGATCCGCATGGGCTGGGTGTACGCCTTCGCTGTCGCCTCGACGATACCGCTGGTGTTGAGAAGGCGATTCCCGGGCTCCGTGCATGTAGTCGTTTTCACTGCGTTCCTCATGACCCAGTATTTCTCGCCCTTCGACGGGCAGATTGCGACAGTGGCGGCGTTTCTGTCGACGTACACGTACGCCGCGTATTCGGAACATCCGGCACGCCTGCGTCAAGCGCTCCTCGTCATCACGGCATTCCTTACGTTGTTGTTCACCACGGGCGTAATCCGTAACCACGCTTACTATCCCGATCCCATAAAGCTCCGGGAGCTCCTGTTCGGGATGTGCGTAGCCGCGGTCCTCTACGGCTCGTCAATCGCCATCGGCCAGGTCGTCCGGCGTCAACGCGAGACCGCGGCGGATCTTGCTGCTCACGCCACCGCGCTTGCGTCGCAGCAGGAGGCCATGGCGCGAACCGCGGTTCTCGACGAAAGGGTTCGGATCGCAAGAGAACTCCACGATGTCGTGGCCCACCACGTGTCGGTCATGGGAATGCAGGCCGGGGCGGCACGCCTGCGGCTGGGTTCGAACGACTCACCGGTCAGCAAGGCACTCACCGTCATTGAGGAGTCGAGCCGTGAGGCGGTTGCCGATCTCTACCGCCTCCTGGGACTCCTGCGCTCAACCGATGCGGTCGAACCGGAGGTGCAGAGCCCGCAGCCGTCGCTCGACCTGATGCCCCAGCTGATTGCCGATCACCGGGCCGCCGGATACGAACTCGACATAGATATCATCGGTGAACTCGATGATCTCCCCGCCACCACGAGTCTCACCGCCTACCGGATACTCCAGGAGGCGCTCACCAACATAAGAAAACACGGATCGGCCCAGAGGCCTTCGCAGCTGATGATTGTCAGAACGCCGAGCGAACTGCGTTTTGATCTCGCAAACCCGACGCAGAGCGCTCACGTAGGCGTCGTGGGTCGCCCGTCTCTCCAAGTCGTGCGTCCCGCGTCGCAACAGCTTGGGATCCGGGGGATGAAGGAGCGCGCTGCACTCCTTGATGGCGAGGTCTCGGCCAGAATGTACTCAATCAACGAGTTTCGGGTCCAGGCCAAGCTTCCCGTCGCGTCTCGGGCGCATAACAGTCGGAACGAACCATGACAACGATACGTGTACTTATCGTTGACGATCAGCCGCTTGTTCGCGGCGGGCTGCGGATGATAATTGAGACGCGTCCGGAGTTTGCTGTCGTCGGCGAAGCGGTTCACGGCCTAGAGGCCGTTTCCATGGTCGAGGCGCTGAAACCCCATGTCGTGGTTATGGACATACAGATGCCGGTGCTCGACGGTATCGAAGCCACGCGGCGTATCAACGAGTTCCCGGATCCGCCGGCCATCCTCGTGCTGACGACGTTTGAGCGTGACGACTATCTGCACGAAGCGCTGCGCGTCGGTGCCAGCGGGTTTCTGCTCAAAAACTCACCGCCGGAGCGCCTGCTCGACGCTCTCGCGGTCGTGGCGGCGGGGGACAGCCTCGTGGACCCCGCCATGACCCGCCGGCTCCTGTCGACGTTCGTTCCACGAGTGCCGAGAACCAAAAGCGCGCTTATCGATACGCTCACTGAGCGGGAGACCGACGTTCTCCGAGCGATTGCCCGCGGCTTCTCCAATGCCGAAATTGCCAAGGAGCTGATCATCGGAGAATCGACGGTGAAGACCCATGTGTCGTCGATCCTGGTGAAACTCGGACTCCGCGATCGGGTGCAAGCAGTGGTATTCGCCTACGAGCAGGGCATCGCCACTCCAGGCGACTCCTGATATCGGGTTTCCCCCTGAGTGTTCACTCTTTCTCGGTATCAATTCGACTGGCATCAATCGTCTGCAACGTCGGCAGGAGGAATCCATCGCCCAGTGCATGAAGAAGGAGGGATTCGAGTACGCGGTGAAACAGCGGACATCAGAATGGATGCGCGCTTACCTTTCGCCGCGCCGGTGCTTGGCGCCGCAGTCGGCCTGTTCGCCGGACTGTACCCGCCCTGACCCGCCAAGGTCTGAAGGGTAGGTGTGAATAGTTCACACCTACCCTTGAACTGGATAGCTGTCGTCCAGCCGGGTCGCTAACGCTTGGACGGGGCCGTGGTCGGTGAGGCTTTCGGCTTTACCGTCGGCATCGTGAATGGCGTCGCCGCCTTTTTGCTGGTCGTCGGGGCGGACGTTCCCTGTCGGGCAGAAGTGGCGGCAACCCGGGTGGTCGGAGCCTTCTGTGCCAGCGCGGCCGGGATCGTCGAAGCGCTACCCGGTCGAGTCGGCGAGGGTGCTCCCGGACGGGTCGTCCGTGCGGTGCCGGGCTTGATGATGGGGGTGCTTCCGGGTTTGGCGGTGCTTCCAGGTTTGGTTGATGGGTTGGTTTTGGTGGTGAGGGCGAGGCCGTTCGGTCGGGTGGTTGGTGTTGCCGCGCCCCGCTTCGTGGTTGGTGTTGCGGCACCCGGCTTCGTAGTTGGTGTCGGGACCGCAGGTTTGGTGGTCGCGGCGCCGGGTCTGGCGGTCGCGGTGTCGGGTCTGGTGGTCGCGGTGCCGGGTCTGGTGGTCGCGGTGCCGGGTTTGGTGGTGGGGGTGCTTCCAGGTTTGGTGGTTGGGTTGGTTTTGGTGGTGAGGGCGAGGCCGTTTGGTCGGGTGGTTGGTGTTGCCGCGCCCCGCTTCGTTGTGGGTTTTGCCGGGCCCGGCTTCGTGGTCGGTGCTGCGCCTGGTTTCGTCTTGGGTACGACGCCGCCTCTCGCCGTTGACGCAGCGTTCGGTTTCGTGGTCGGGACACCGGGCTTGGCCGGGTTCGTCTTTGGGGAGAAGGCGAGCGCGTTCGGACGGGTGGTGGTCGGTGCCGACACTGGTTTCACGGTCGGCTTCGATGTCGTCGGCCCGGCCTTGGTTGTGGTGGTTGGTGCAACTCGGTCGGTGTTGGCGACGGTGGATGGCACGACCGCTTTCGTTGTCGTTGGCGGCGTAGTCGAGGTCGTCGTCGTTGGCGACGAGGTCGGCGGAGCTGTCGTGACGGCGAGTGCCACCGGTGCCACTGGAGCTTTGCTCGTCGTGGTTGTGGGCGCTGTGGTCGGGGCCGAGGTGGTGGTCGGGGCCGAGGTGGTGGTCGGGGCCGCGGTGGTGGTCGGGGCCGCGGTGGTGGTCGGGGCCGCGGTGGTGGTCGGGGCCGCGGTGGTGGTCGTTGATGTGGTCGTGGTTGGAGCCGCGGTGGTGGTCGTTGATGCGGTCGTGGTTGGAGCCGCGTTGGTCGTCGTTGATGTGGTCGTCGTCGGCGCCTCGGTCGTCGTTGTCGATGTCGTCGTCGGTGCTTCCGTCGTGGTCGTCGTGGTGGTCGTGGTCGGTGCTTCCGTCGTGGTCGTGGTCGGTGCTTCCGTCGTGGTCGTCGTGGTGGGCGCAGCTGTGGTGGTCGTCGTGGTGGTGGTTGTGGTCGTCGTGGTGGTTGTGCTGGTTGTCGTGCTCGTTGAGGTTGTGGTGGTGGTTGAGGTCGTCGTCGTCGGTGGGAGAGCGCCGCCGCTTAGGACGCGGATCTTGTGATTGTTCTGGTCCGAGATGTAGAGGTCACCGTTCGACGCGACAGCGAGGCCCCATGGAGCATTCAGCGTTGCTGACAACGCCGGTCCGTCAGCGGACCCGCCGGTTCCCGTGCCAGCGATTGTCGTCACCACGCCGCCGAGGGTCACCTTGCGGATCTTGTTGCTGCCGTCGGCCACGTACAGGTTGCCGGTCGAATCGGCCGTGATTCCGACCGGGTTGCTGAACGTGGCTCCGGAGCCGGTTCCGTCGGTGGACCCGGCCGAGCCGTTGCCCGCCAGTGTGGTCGTGACACCGGCGGGAGTGATCTTGCGAATTCGATGGTTGCCGTAGTCGGCGACATAGATGTTGCCGTCAGATCCGACCGTCAACGACCGAGGCGCGTAGAACGCCGCACCGGTCCCCGTGCCATCGGAGAAGCCCCAGTTTCCATTCCCCGCCAAGGTGGTAACGACGCCGGCCGTAGTGATCTTACGAACGGAATGCGTGCCCGTTTCCACGACATAGAGCGTGTTGTCCGATGCTATGGCGATCCCGTACGGATAGCTGAAGGAAGCTCCCGTCCCGGTGCCGTTGACGTACGCCTGCGATCCGCTGCCGGCAAAGGTTGTAACGACGTTCGATGTGTCGATCTTCCGAATCCGGTTGTTGTTGGCATCTGCGACAAACATGTTTCCGCTCGAATCCACGACGACGCCGGTCGGTGTCGAGAACTGCGCTGACTGACCGGTGGCGTTGGAAAATCCCTGTGTGCTTCCAGCGACCGTGCTCACGACACCGGCCGGTGTGACGCGTCGTATGCGGTTGTTGTAGCCGTCGGCGACAATGATGTCGCCGTTGCTTTGCGTCGCGATGCCGTACGGGAAGTAGAACTTTGCCGCGGTTCCGGTACCGTCGACCCATCCGTTGGTACCCGCGCCGGCGAGGGTGGAAATGTCGCCGTTTGCCGCCGAGGCCGAGCCTTGGGTAAGTCCGGTTGTCGCGCCAATCGCCACAACGGTCACGGCGGCCAGCAGGGCCTTGGGCACTTTGATGCGCGAAAGCACGGTTCTCATGAAGGAACCTTCGGAGTACCACCAGGTTCGATTAATTCGGGAACGTTGCCCTCGTCACATGTTGAATCGTGTGACCCAGATAGTACTGTGAAATTTGCCCGGTTTGATCACTCAGTGTGGTTGAAAGGGCTACGCCGTCACGTCACGGGGCAGGCTGCGCCGAGTGCTGGATTGTTGACGAATCTTGGAACGTTCGTATTAGTATTCCGTCGCCCGTGCGCCGCGCACCGGCTTCAAACAGAGGAAGAAGTTGCGAGCATGAGCATTTTTCGCAGGGCATCGGTTCGTGGCGCGACCGTCGATTCGGTCGATGAATCGGCTCGGTCGCTCGTCGAATCCATGCACTACGAGATCATGCCGACCGACAAGGTCGGTGATCAGATCGCGGTTTTACCGGCTGCTCGGACGGTTTCGGTGACGTGCTCACCGAAAAAGGGAATCGACGCGACGATGGAAGTGTCGGCCCGTCTGGTCGCACTCGGCCATACACCGATCCCGCATTTCGCCGCTCGCATGGTTGAATCGCCGGCCCACTTCAGCCGAATGTGCGCTTGGATCGAGTCAACCGGTGTTCGTCAGGTGTTTGTCATCGGCGGTGATGCCGAACTCGACGCCTCCCGGCCGTATCCGAACGCAACGTCGTTGATCGCCGATCTGGCAAAGGCAAAAGTCGGCCTTCAGACCATTGGCTCAGCCGCCTACCCCGACGGCCACGCGACGATTCCTTCCGACGTGTTGAAAGACGAGTTGACCATCCGTCAGGGGATCCTCGGCGAGGCCGGCATCTCGGGGTGGCTGTCGACCCAGATGTGCTTCGACGCCGAGTTGCTCGTGAACTGGCTGGAAGCGACTCGAGCTGATGGCGTAACGACTCCGGTCCACCTCGGCATCCCGGGCGCGCTCGATACGACGAAGCTGCTTACGATGGGTATGCGGTTGGGCATCGGCGCGTCGCTTCGCTACCTGAGCAAGAACAAGTCGTCGGTGAGCCGACTCGTCAGCCCCGGCGGATACGACCCGATGGAGCTGCTCGGAGAGGTCGCGCCGGTCGCCGACGAGCTGGGTATCGCTGCTCTACACGTGTTCACGTTCAACCAAGTCGCCGCGACGAATGCCTGGCGTGAGAAAGTACTTGCCTCATGACAAACACTCCTTCATCCGAACCCAAGCGGGCACCTGGCGGTGCGATCCTGATGGACGGTCTCATGCTCCGCGAGGAAACCGTCGCGCGACTCCGCGTTGAAATTGCTGCGATGGGCGATCCCCATGTGTGTCTCGCGACCGTGCTGGTCGGCGACGACCGCCCGTCGCAGCTCTATGTGAAGAACAAGCACAAGAAGGCGCAGGAGGCCGGTATGGCCTCACGCCACGTTGAGCTCCCCTCCACCGCGACCCAGTCCGAGGTCGAGGATGCGGTGAAGGCCCTCGTCGACGATCCGACGGTGCACGGCATTCTCGTTCAGCTTCCGTTGCCTGAGGGCCTTGACCCGGAGCGGGTCCTCGACTTGATTCCGGCCGAAAAGGATGTCGATGGTCTCACCGAGGCATCGATGGGTCGCCTCGTGCGGGGAAAGCCGGGCCATGTCTCGTGCACACCGCTCGGTGTAATGAGGCTGCTGGAGCGCTACAGCATTCCCACGTCTGGCAAGAATGCTGTCGTGATCGGTCGCTCCACGCTCGTCGGGCTACCGCTCGCGCTGCTGTTCGCCCGCAAGGGAACCGATGCGACGGTAACGATCGGCCACTCGCGCAGCGGAGATCTCGCCGCGTCATGTCGTACCGCAGACATCGTGGTCGGCGCCGCGGGAATCGGGCGCATGATCAAGGCCGACTGGATCAAGCCCGGTGCCACCGTCATCGACGTTGGCGTGTCGCGGACCGAGGCGGGCATTGTCGGCGATGTCGACTTCGAGCCGGTTTCGCACGTTGCGAGTGCCATTACGCCGATGCCGGGCGGGACCGGTCCGATGACCATCGCCTGTCTGCTGGAGAACACGCTGTCGGCCGCCCGCATGCTGGGCGCCCTACCGAAGTAGTCGTTTCATGCTGAAGGGCCGGCTCTGTGCACAGAGCCGGCCCTTCCTTTTGAAGACTCGATCCGGGTTGGTCGTCGGGGCGGTCAGCTCGACAGTTGCCGTTCGTAGCCGGCGAGAGTTTCGCCTGCGCCCGTGTTTGTTGATTTGAGAGCCTTCAACACGGCGATGAGATTGTCATCGCGGCATACGTTCGAGCTCTCTCGGGCCACGGCCGGCCGCCTGCTGATCGGATTGCTCGACGATCGTATCGAGGAGCGAGTCGGTCAACTCGGGGACGTCCATCAGCTTGGTCCACGGCCACTGCAGGGCCGGTCCGAATTGGGCCATGAAGTGTCGCATGCCTGCTTCGCCGCCGGCGATCCGGTAGGTCATGAACGTCCCCATGAAGCTCCAGCGAAGGCCGCATCCGTAGCGAACGGCGTCGTCGATCTGCTCGGCGGTCGCGATGCCGTCGTTGATCAACCACAACGCTTCGCGCCAGAGTGCTTCCATCAGCCGGTCCGCGACAAAGCCGTCGATCTCCTTGTCGAGTACGAGCGGCTTCATCCCGATGTACTCATAGATTTGTCGGGCACGTTCTTTCGCCTCGGCGGAGGTCTGGTTTCCGCCGACAATCTCAACGAGTGGCAGAAGGTAGACGGGGTTGAACGGATGTCCGACGACGAGTCGCTCCGGATGATTCATACCCTCTTGCAGCTGCGAGGGGAGAAGGCCGGAGGTTGACGTTCCGAACACGACGTCGGGTCCGGCGGCCTTCGATGCGACGTTGAGCAGGGTCTGTTTCAGATCGACGCGCTCCGGCGCGCTCTCCTGGACAAACTCGACTCCTGTGGCCGCTTCCTCGGGCGAGTCGACAAAGGTAAGCGTGCCTAGCGGTCGCATGGGTGCGTCAGTGAGATCCGCCCACGCCCGTTTGGCGAGGGCCAACACCTCACCGACCTTCCGTTCGGCTTGGGGATCCGGGTCGAAGATCTTGACGTCGATGCCGTTGAGCAGAAACCGGCTGGCCCATCCGCCGCCGATCACGCCGCCGCCGAGAAGACCGGCGGTGCGGATCGCGCCGTTACTACGCGCGCTTACCTGATTGTCAGAGGTGTCGGTCATGACTCAGCGCTTTACCAGCTGGAGCTTTTCGCGGACTTCGGAAGGCCCCATGATCTTGGAGTTCATCGATGTGAGAATCTGCGCGGCACGGGCGACGAGATCGGCGTTGGTGGCGAGCTTGCCCTGTTGAAGGTACAGATTGTCTTCGAGCCCGACGCGCACGTTACCCCCGGCCAGCGCGGCCATGGCGACGAACGGGAGTTGCATGCGGCCAATGGAGAATCCGGAGAAAATCGTGCCCGGTGGAAGGAGGTTGACCATCGACATGAAGGTCTGCGGGTCGTCGGGCGCGCCATAGGCGATACCCATGCAGAGCTGAATCATCAACGGTGCCTCGATGAGCCCCTGATCGATCATTTCCCGAGCCATGACCAGGTGACCGGTGTCGAACACTTCGAGTTCCGGACGCACGCCGAGCTCTTTCACCCGCTTGGCCATCGTACGAAGGACCGCCGGCGTGTTGACCATGATGTAATCGCCTCCGGAGGCGAAGTTCATCGTGCCGCAATCGAGCGTGCAGATCTCCGGCAGAAGCTCTTCAACGTGGTTCAACCGTTCGGTAGCGCCCGCCATGTCGGTACCTTCCACCGCAAGCGGAAGCGGTTTCTCGTCGCCGCCCAGAACCATGTCTCCGCCCATGCCCGCCGTCAGGTTGATGATCACGTCAACATCCGACGACCGGATGCGATCCACCACCTCACGGTACAGATCGACATCGCGTGACCCGACACCGGTCTTGGGATCGCGAACGTGGATGTGCACGATGGCCGCTCCGGCGCGGGCCGTGTCGAGTGCGGAATTGGCGATCTGCTCCGGGCTGACCGGGACATGCGGGCTCTTTCCGACGGTGTCGCCGGCCCCGGTTACTGCGCACGTAATAAAGGTGTTGAAGTTCACCCGCCCACTGTAGATCCGCAGTCACTGGGCCGCGAGGTGTACCGCTGTCGCAGCCGGACCTGTCTCAGGGCCGCACTTCGTTGCGGAGAGGGTCACCGTCGAGATAGCGGCGGAGGTTGTCGAAGAAGATCTCGACCACGGCCGCGTTGGTGGAGGGAATCGCGGCCGAGTTATGCGGCGTGATGATCACGTTGCCCATGGTCCAAAGCGGACTGTCACCGGGGAGCGGTTCGACCGTGGTTACGTCGAGGCCGGCCGCCCCGATCTGGCCGGTTGCCAGCGCTTCGACCATCGCCGGTTCGTCGATCAACTCGCCACGCCCGACATTGACCACGATGGCCCCGTGTCGCATATGACTGATCGCATCGGCGTCAAGGATGAGCCGGGTTTCCGGGGTCAGCGGCAGAGCCAGCACCACGAAGTCAGCGATGGCCAGTGCCTCGTGCCACCGATCGAGAGTCCACGTCTGGCAAGGTTCGGTACCGCTGACGCTTCGGCGGAGCCCGATCGGCCGCATGCCAAAGGCCGCGGCGAGTCGGGCAACTTCGATGCCGATCGGACCCATGCCCGCGATAGCGACCGTGTGGTTCGCGAGATCGATGCCGTGTACTCGATCCCAGGTGCGGTCCGCCTGGTTGCGCAGCATTGTCGGCAGACCTCGTGTCAGCGCCAGAAGTTGCATGAACACGGCCTGCGCAATCGGGACCGCGGCAGCTCCGGACGAGGTGGTGAGCCGGACGCCCCGGTCGACGAGGGCCCCGAACGCCGGATGGTCGGTGCCGGCTGAAAGCGTATGGAACCACTTCAGTGAAGGGGCCTTCAGCGCGGACCGGAACAGCCCGGCGGGTGCATCCGGAAACTCGTCGGGCGACAGAAACGCGGCTTCGGCGTCGCCGGGATCGGTCTCTCGACCGGTCAACACCCGCAGCTCCAGCCCCCGGCCGGTGTGCATCAACGGGTCGAGTTGCGACCGGTGCTGATCGACGAACTTCTCGCTCAGAAAGATGCTTACGGGCGCGGTGTCGCTCATTGGTAGGTCCCGACGAAGTTGGAGTACATCTCGTCGACTCTATGGC
This sequence comes from uncultured Acidimicrobiales bacterium, assembly GCA_963763135.1. Taxonomy (GTDB): domain Bacteria; phylum Actinomycetota; class Acidimicrobiia; order Acidimicrobiales; family JANYDT01; genus JANMZO01. The sequence continues at coordinate 70,154 of CAVXNJ010000003.1, forward strand.
GGGATCCACAGCTAGCGCAGTTCTCCCCTTCGAACGAGGGCCAGTTCCGCTATTCGTGCGTCCGACGCCGCTATCGTGACCGCAATGTTCGATCGACTCGGGATCGTTTCGGGAGGATCGCGAGGGCCGAGCGGCTCGACCGCACCGGAGATCATTCAGCTGCCCCGTCGCACTGCTTCCGGTGTGGTGGCCACCCGTTTCGGTTTGGCGTTCGGTATCGCTCTGGCCGGGTTGTTTGCGTATCTCGGTTCGCCGCTTTCGGGTCTGGCCATCGGTTTCATAGCGTTCGGAATCGCCATCGTCACCTTCACGGTCCCCGACTCCGTCCCGCTTTCGACCGTGGCCATTTCACTGATTCTGCTCACCTGGGTGGTCAGCTGGTTCGTGTGCTACCGCACCGGCGGGATCGCGTCACCGGCGATTGTCTGGAGCTTTTTTCATCCGCTCACCGCGTACCTGGTGATCGGGCGACGGTGGGCCGTTGTCTGGGTCCTGCTCGGTGGAGTTCACATCGGCGCGTTCGGATTGATCCGTGAATTCGGTTGGTCCGTCAAGCACGATCTCTCGCCGACGGCGGCCAACGTACTGCGGACGTCGGGGTTCATCGTTTGCATCATCGCCATCGCGCTCGTGATCATCGGAGCGGAGAGTGTCCGTCACGCCACGCAGAAGGCCGTCGACGACGCGAACCGAACCCTGGAGCGCCAGCGCATCCTGACCGACATGCATGACGGCTTGGGTAGCCAGTTGCTCGGCCTCATGATCCAGGTCCGGGCCAAACGGATCGACGACGAGAAACTTCTCCAGGGGCTGAGCGCGTGCCTCGACGATCTCAAGTTGATCGTCGACTCGTTGGACCCGGCCGAACGGTCTTTTGAGGTGGCGGTTGGGGAGTTGCGGGCTCGGATGCAACCCCGCTGCGAGGCGGCCGGGATCGAGTTGCACTGGGCGCTTGAGCCCGATCCGCCTCCGATCAACGCGGAGCGCACCCTCCAAGTGCTGCGAGCGGTTCAGGAAATGACCACCAACGCGCTGCGCCATTCGAACGCGACAACGATGAACGTGGTGCTGCGTCGGGATCCCTCGACCCTGGACCGTTACGAGGTGAGCGTCGCCGACAACGGCACGGGGATCGATCCGGCCAAGGCGAATCGTACGGGCCGGGGTATGACGAGTCTGGCCACACGGGCTCAGCGACTCGGCGGTGAATTTCGCGTTGAAACTGCGAACCCCGGCACGCGGGCGACGATCATGTTTCCCAGTGTTCCGGCCGCGATTGCGACAACCGGAACGTCGCGTGCTGTGTGATCCGTACTCGCTTGCAGCGGAACGGACTTGGTAGCCTCGAATCGATGGCTACCACCCCCGACTTCGCCACCTACTTGCGCGACTACGCCGTTGTGAACGTAGCGAAGGAAGCTCGCTGGGTCGACGTCGAATGGTCTGATGGCCGCCACACCCGGTTCCATCATCTCTGGTTGCGCGACAACTGTCCCTGTGAGGATTGCGTAGCCGAGATCACCCGCGAGCAGACGTTTGAGATCCTCACGGTGCCGGGCGATCTGGCCCCGTCGACAGTTGAACGAAACCGCTCCGGTGATGTGGTGATCGAGTGGCCCGACCGTCATCGCAGTGTGTTCGATGCCGGTTGGCTGCGAGCCCACGTCTACGACGTCGACTCCAGCGGCGCATCATCGGGCGCAAGCCGTGACCCGATCGTCAAACGAATCTCCTGGGACTCCTCTTCGTTCGATGCGCCGCCGACGTTCGATGCGACCGCTGTGCTCGGGAACAACGACGCGTTGTACGAATGGCTCACCGCGTTGCAAATCTACGGTTGCTCACGGGTTCGAGGTTTGCCGGATGACCCGGATGCCGTTGGTGAGTTGTGCGGTCGAATCGGCATGGTGCGCCATACCAACTTCGGCGTCCTGTGGGACGTGAAGTCCGAGCCCGATCCGATCTCAAACGCGAACACCTCATTACGGCTTCCCCCACACACCGATCTTCCTACGAGGGAGTATCAGCCCGGGATCCAGTTCCTCCATTGTCTCGTCAACGATGCCACCGGCGGCGACAGCGTGTTGCTCGATGGTTTGCGCGTCGTGGAGATTCTGCGATCGGAATCCGAATCACATTTCCAAACGCTTTCTACGGTGCCGTGGAACTGGGCCAACCGGTCCAAGACCAGTGATTACCGGTACACATCTCCCGTGATCGTTCTCGATGGACACGGCGAGCTGGCGGAAATTCGCGTCGGCAACTGGCTGCGGGCCCCGCTGGTCGATGCTCCGTTTGATCAGGTGGAGGCGGCGTATGAGGCGTACCGTCATCTCTTCGAGATCACGTACCGGCCGGAGTTGGTGGTGCAGTTCCGACTGGAACCAGGGGACTGCATGATCTTCGACAACCGCCGGATTCTTCACGCCCGAACGGAGTTCAACGCCAATTCGGGCCACCGGTTCCTGCGTGGTTGCTACAGCGAGCGCGAGGAAGTCGAGTCGCGGCTGCGGGTCCTCGAACGGGAGAAGCGCGCGGCGATCGCCCATTCCTGATCGTTCACCGGCAGGCTTTTGACAGCGGTACTGCCACTTCTTACAGTGGCTCCATGGCTCCCCAAACAAACCGCAACGGTGTGTCGTATGTCCGAACCCCCGACGCCCGGTTCTCCGATCTGCCGGAGTTTCCATACGAGCCGCACTATGTGGACATCGACGGCTTTCGCATGGCGTTCATCGACGAGGGCCCGCGCGACGGAGCGACGCTGCTCCTGTTGCACGGCGAACCGACCTGGAGCTATCTGTATCGCCGAATGATTCCGGGCTTTTTGGCCGCGGGATTTCGGGTGGTGGCCCCTGATCTCATCGGATTCGGCCGCTCCGATAAACCGATCGAACGATCGGCCTACACCTACGCCGGTCACGTCGCATGGATGAAGGAATTTGTAGCATCTCAGGGGCTTAGTGATCTCACGCTCTTCTGTCAGGATTGGGGCGGTCTGATCGGGCTGAGGGTCGCGGCCGAAATGCCGGATTTGTTTGCGCGCTTAGTGATTGCCAACACGGCGTTGCCCGATGGTTCGGCCATGAGTGACGGTTTCCTCATGTGGCAGAACGCTTCCCAGGCGATGAAGTTCATGGACTGCGGTGCAATGCTCCAACGGGCAACGCAGGCCCGTGAATTGACCGAGGCCGAGATGGACGCATACCGCGCACCGTTCCCCGATGAGGAGCACATGGCCGGCGCCCGCCAGTTTCCTCTCCTGGTGCCGACCTCGCCGGCTGATCCGGCCGTGCCAGCGAATGTTGAGGCTTGGAAGGTGTTGGAGGCATGGACCAAACCCGTCCTTACGCTTTGGGCGCCGGGCGACATGGTGCTCGGCACATACCAACAGGGATTCCTCGATCGGATTCCGGGAACAAACGGCCAGCCGCACCAGACGTTCGCCCCGGCCGGCCACTTCGTCCAGGACGATTGCGGTGAACAACTCGCTGCCGCCGTCGTCAAATGGATGGCCGCGTAGCTGGGAGTAGCGTGCGGTTCATGATGCTTTCGGAGCGTTCTCTCGGCTGGCTGCGGTACCTCGATCGCAAATCCCGTACGCCTGACAACTGGAATCGCGACGGACAACCACATCCGCACTGGGACAACCGCTCCGATCCACCGATGGCGAGTTGGCATCGCTTCGATCTCGTCGACTCGTCGTATGCACTCGGTCTGATGGCTAACCGCACGCCGGCGTGGACCGAACGGTATGTGGCAATTCTTGATCAGCTGATAGAGCGCCACACACGCTGGTGGTCGGCCGCTGACTGGCTAACGCAGTTCGGTAACGACCCCGACCGGATGAATTATCCCGACGCCTACCGGTTCCTCATTCCTGGTGAGTTGTGGGGCGACTATGACGTGCCGGGCTGGACCGCCAACGGCACGGAACCCTGGGGCGTACAGATGGATCCGGTCGCGGCCGACGGCATGCTGTTCTACAAGGGCTTCCTGCTGGTGCTGCTCGGCATCCGCTCGATGATCACGACCGATGACCGCTGGAATCGGCCCTTTGAGATGATTCGCGACGGCGAGAACACGTTCACCTGGACCCACTCCAAGATCGCCGAGCATCTCTGCACGCAGTGGCAAACCGCTCCGAAAGGTGTCCATTGTGAGAACACCAAGATCTGGCCGTTTTGACTGACGGGCGCCGGCCTCGGTCTGAGGCTCCACGACAATCGGCACGGCACGAACTTCAACGAGCGGGCCTTTGCTCCATGGTGGGAATTTGCGCGACAAAACTTCCTCGACCTGGGCGGGGAGGATGCGCCGACGCAGACCACGTTCTACTACGACCCGCAACTGGACGTGCACCATCGCCTGCCGGTCAGCTCAGCGCTGACCACCGCGTTCTACGCGGCACCGCAAATGCCGTCCGATGCTCGTCGGCTCTTCGACGCGGGATGCGCAGCTGTTGGGCTTCACAGCGAGCCGAATCTTCCGCTTCGAGCGAGCCGGGCCTACGCCTCGTCGCTGCTGCTGGCACGAGAGTGGGGGATGACTGAACTGGCGCACCGGCTGTCGGCCGCCATCGAAGCATCCTACGAGCCGACCTGGGACACCGACCGCGGTGAGTTCACCTGGGGGATGGGTCTCAATGAACCATATCCGCGTGGCCAGTTCAACGCCTTCCTCGCCGCTGCTGAAGCGGTCGGTCCGGGCATGTGGGAACGAATGTCGGCGGCTCCACTTGCGCCGTGTGCCCAGATCGTCGGTGTCGACTTCCCCAACGTGGCGCTGACCCGGGCCGAGTGGATCAACGGTGCCCTCCATCTGCGCCTGGCACCACTCGTCGAAAATCCCCGGGTGAAGACGACGTTTCAGCTGGTCGGGGCTGACCCCCGGCAGTGGGATCTCACCGCCCCCGACGGCACGACCCTCGAACTGACGGCGCGGGCTGTGAACATAAGCGTGCCTATGGTTCACGCGGACCTCGAGTTCACGCCGGGAAGTTACTGAGAACGTAGGCAGGTCATCGGCAACCGGGAGGCAACTCGGCGACCGGATCGACAGCTCGGCGACACCGCGTCGACAGCGGCGCGCGAGAAACAACACACGCTGCCCATCAGTTCGTAATGAGTCTCTTGTACTCCTGTTACCAACCCGGGTGATTTCTGCCCAGCAGATTGGAGTCACAAATGTCTTCGCAGCCGCACCACCCACACCACCGGAGACGCCGAGCCATGGCGATAGCGGTGGTTCTCGGACTGAGTGTGCCGGTGGGTGTTCTCTCGTTGTCCGCCGGCCCCGCGCAGGCCGCCACCGTGCCGACCTACTCGATTTCGCCGCGTGCCATCGATGTCCCGTCCGGCGGAGCGACACAGCTGACCATCCGCTTCTCGCGAAACCGACCCGCGCTGCGCTGGTCGATAAACGGCTTGCCGACCGGTGTCCAAGCCGGGTTTGCCTGCAGTACGTTGCGCGTCTGCGGTCTCAGCCTCGTCGTGAGCCCCGGTGTTCCCACCGGTACCAGCCTGGTCGAGCTGATGCTCACGTCAGGCGGTTCCCGCCGAGTGGTTCCTTTTGCTCTGGGCATCCATTCGACCGGATTCGTTCAGCCGGCTCCGACGCTTCCGCCCGTGACGCCGGCACCGGTCCCGGTTCCTCCGGTCACCCTGCCGCCGGCGACATTGCCGACGATCCCGCAGCCGACCGTCCCCCAACCCACGATCGTGCGTAATTTTGCCCTGCAGCCAACGTCGCTCACCCAAACCGTACGGCCCGGAAACAACGTGACCTTCGCCGTGGGCCTTGCCCGAGTCGGATGGAACGGCCCGATTGATCTTCGGGTCGAAACCCTGCCGCCGTCGTGGCGGGCGGCGTTCGTTCCGTCGAACCCGACGTCGGACAACTCGACAACGTTGCTCCTGGCCGTACCGGCAAACGCGCCGGTGGCGGATTACCCGATTCGTATCAGCGGCATCGTGGGTTCAACGGTCTCGACCTCGAACCTCACCGTTCAGGTGCGCACTCCCCGGCCATCGCTGACGGTGCAGAGTGCCCCGGCGATCGAGGCCGGAAAGACCGGTCGGTTCGTCGTCGACGCCAGATCGCTTGACGACGCCCGGTTGCCGGTGACGCTGTCCGTCGAAGGACTCCCGGCCGGTATCACCCCGACGTACACCGCCAATCCGGCCGCCGGAGCTACCGGTATCGACTTCGCCGTGAACTCAGGAGTCGTCCCGGGGAATTACCCGATCACGCTCGTGGCGAGCAGGGATGGGGTCCAGGCCCGGGTTCCCACCGTGCTGACGATCACTGCGGCGGTGTCCACGGCGTTCAGGTTTGTCACGACCGCCGTGACGCCGGTGGCGGGTGAACGGGTGGCCTATGGGCTGTCGGCGTCGACGTCGAACCTTCCGGTCAACCGTGGGACAGCGGCCACGCTCGATGTGCGGGTCATCCCAACGGGTGGGTTCTCGGGTGTACTTGATGTCGCGATGGATCTTCCCGCTGGTTGGACGGTCAGCTACTCGGTCGTGTCGGCCAACGTCTTTCGGGCGACCCTCACGATTCCGGCGACTACACCCCTGGGCGTAGTCCCGGTTGTGGTTCGTTCGTCGAGCGGATTGCTCGCCGCTTCCGTGAACATAAGCGCCACGGTCAGCTGACCGGGAGGCCCGCCGGCGGTTCCATCGTCAGCGAAGCAGCGTCGTCCTGGTTGGGGGCGACGCTGCTTCGCGTTTGGTCGACGGAGGTCAGCTGGCGCGAAGCGGGGAGCGGAGGCGTTGTTCCAGGACCGCCCGGGTCTGGTTTTCGAAGCCCTGCACGTGACCTTCGATGATCGTGGCGGCCCGCTCTCCATCGCCGTCACGAAGCGCCTGCAGAACTTCGCGGTGTTCGTCGAGGCCCGAGTGCAACTCGGCGAGATCACGCACGTACTGATGCCACAGCCGCTCGGCCTGCGAGTAGAGCATCTCGAGTGTCTGCGTGAGGAAACGGTTATTGGCGGCTGACCACACCTGTTCATGACAGATCCGGTCGGCATGGAGCAGATCGGTCCAGTCTGGTTTCTTCATCTTCGCCGCTGCCTTGAGCGCATCATCCATCGCCGCCCAGTGTTTCTCCGAGCCACGCACCGCAGCGAGCCGGTGCACGTAAGGCTCAAGCATCGAACGGGTTTCGTAGAGCAACGCCAAATCACCGACGTCGATGGTCGTGACGAACACGCCGCGGCGGGGAATGACCGAGACCAGTTGATCGCGCTCGAGTCGCTGCAGCGCCTCGCGAACCGGAGTGCGACCGATCCCGATGCGCTGCTGAAGTTCCTCTTCGTTCACGGCCGCGCCAGGCTGCAGCTCAAGGCGGACGATGAGCCGTTTGATTGCTTCGTAGGCAGTGTCAGAAAGTGATGGAGAACCGATGGCACAAGTGTAGCTGGTGATATATCTTGTGTACATGAGCGATACGGCATCCCAAACTGTCCCCGCCAAAGCCAAATGTGTAGTCATTGGTGCTGGCATCGTCGGAAACTGCCTCGTCGGCCACCTGGCTGAGATGGGTTGGACCGATATGGTCCTGATCGACAAGGGGCCGTTGCCGAACCCTGGGGGATCGACCGGTCATGCCTCGAACTTCATTTTTCCGACCGACCACAACAAGGAAATGGCGATCCTCACGCTGGAGAGCCAGAAGCAGTACATCGAACTTGGCGTGAACGGAACCTGTGGCGGTATTGAAGTGGCCCGTGAGCCGCAGCGCCTGGAGGAGTTCAACCGTCGTATGACGTCGGCCAAGAGCTGGGGCATCGAAGCCTCGCTGCTGTCGCCGGCGGAAGTGAAGGAACTCGTTCCGTTCATCAACGAAGACATCATCCTGGGCGGCTACTACACGCCGAGCGTTTCGGTCGTCGACTCGCTGCGCGCCGGTACGATCATGCGTGAGCGTGCCGTCGACGCCGGTACCTGCAAGGTGTTCGCGAACACCGAAGTCATGAGCCTGGAGACCGAGAACGGTACGATCAAGGCCGTCAACACCGACCGGGGTCGCATCGAAGCCGAATACGTCGTCATCGCCTGTGGCGTGTGGAGCCCCCGTATCGCCGCCATGGCCGGAGCGACGATTCCGCTCACGCCCGCAGTGCACCAGATGGCCGACGTCGGCCCGATCGAGATCCTGCAGAAGTCGGGCAAGGAAGTCGCGTATCCCATCGTCCGTGACATGGACACGTTCTGCTACGAGCGCCAGAGCACCGGCTCCATGGAAGTCGGATCGTATGCGCACCGACCAATCCTCATGCGTGCCGACGACATCCCGTCGATCAAGGATTCCGCCCTGTCTCCGACCGAGCTTCCGCTCACCCAGGACGACTTCGACCCGCAGATGGAGCAGGCCCTCGAGCTGATGCCCGAGATCCTCGAAACCGCCGAAATCCGCTACGCCATCAACGGCCTCCTCTCGCTCACCCCCGATGCGATGCCGGTTCTCGGCGAGACCGTCGAAGTACGCAACCTCTGGTCGGCCGCAGCCGTGTGGATCAAGGAAGGTCCCGGCATCGCCAAGCTCGTCGCCGAGTGGATGACCTACGGCTACCCCCACGTATGCGATCCGCACTCTTCAGACATCAGCCGTCTGTACCCGCACGAGCGGACGGAACACCACATCAACGCCCGGTGCTCGGAGCACTTCAACAAGACCTACGGCATCGTCCATCCCCGTGAGCAGTGGGCCTCGGAGCGAAACATGCGCCGCTCGCCGTTCTACGCCCGTGAAGAAGCGCTCGGCGCGACATTCTTCGATGCCCGTGGATGGGAGCGTCCACAGTGGTACTCATCGAATGCGGCTCTGGTGGAGAAGTTCCCCGAGGTCTGCGTGCCGCGCGAGCACGAGTGGGACGCCCGCTGGTGGTCGCCGATCATCAACGCCGAGCACATGCAGATGCGTGAGAGCGTCGGCATGGTCGACCTCACCGCGTTCAACGAGTTCGACATCACGGGCCCCGGTGCCCTCGACTTCATGCAGAAGATGACCGTCAACAACTGCGACGTCGCCGTCGGCCGTTCGGTTTACACTCCGCTGCTCACCCCGCAGGGTGGCTTCCGCGGTGACCTCACGATCCAGCACCTCGGCACCGACCACTTCCGCATCATCACCGGTGCCTTCGACGGAGGCCGCGACAACTACTGGTTCCAGCGGCACATGCCAACCGACGGTTCGGTGCGCTTCGAAGATAAGTCGTCGTCGATCTGCACCATCGGTGTTTGGGGCCCCAACGCCCGCAAGGTCATGTCGAAGATCGCCGAAGGCGACCTCTCCAACGAGGGCTTCCCTTACGGTGCCGTGAAGGAAGTGCTGATCGACGGCATTCCGTGCATCATGTTCCGCATCTCCTACGTCGGTGAACTCGGCTGGGAGATCTACACCAAGATGGAACACGGCCTCCGTCTGTGGGACACCATCGCCGAAGCCGGCAAGGAATTCGAGATCATCCCCGTCGGCATTGGCGTCTACGCCGTCACCGGTCGTATCGAGAAGGGCTACCGCCTCATGGGCGCCGAGCTCGAGAGCGAGTACAACCCGGTGGAAGCCGGCCTCGACCGCCCGAAGGTCAAGTCGGCCGACTTCATCGGCAAGGAGGCCTACCTCAAGGCCCGTGAAGAGGGCGCTTGCGCGAAGCTCTGTACGCTTACGATCACCAGCCACAAGTCGGCATCGGGCATCAACCGGTTCCCGACAGGTGGCAACGAGCCGATCCTCACCGTCGACGGTGAGCGCATCGTCGACGCCAAGGGCCGCGTTTCGCGTGTGACCACCGCCGGCGCCGCCCCGTCGCTCGGTTCCTACATTCTGCTGGCCTACCTGCCGACCGAACACGCCGTTGAAGGCAAGGAACTCCGCGTCATGTACATGAACGAGCTTTATCCCGTCGTCGTGTCCCGCGTCGGCAGCCAGCCGCTGTTCGACCCGACCGACGCGCGGATGAAGCAGTAGTCGCAGCATCTCTGCCGGTTTGAAGGGTACCTGTGAACTATTCACACCTACCCTTCAAACCGGAGTCCACTCTCAGCGGTAAATGAACATTTAGTAAGTGAGCATATTGTGCGCATTCTTGTCTGTGTGAAGCGGGTCCCGGCTCCGGGCGCCCGAATCAACGTCACCCCCGACGGGTTGGCCGTCGACACCGCGTTCCTCGGTTTCACGATGAGCCCCCACGAAGAATGCGCGGTGGAAGAAGCCATTCGCCAGGTGGAACAGCACGGGGGAGAGGCCACCGTGCTGACCCTCGGTCCGTCCGAGGCCGATGAACAGGTCCGCTACGCGGCCAGCCTCGGCGTGCAGAAGGCCGTTCTTCTGCCAACCGACGGAAGCGACTGGGATCCCCAGCGCACCGCCCGGGCCATCACCGAAGCGATCCAGAAGCTGGAATCGGTCGACGGTCCCTTTGATCTCATCCTGTTCGGCAACGAATCAGCCGACTCCGGTGGTTTCCAGGTTGGCGTGAGGACCGCGGTGGCCCTTGGCCGTCCGATGGTCAACGGCATCAAGGCCATTGCCGCGTCGCCGTCCGACGCTGTCGTCGAAGCGCGTCGGGAAAGCGAAGCCGGCATGGAGGTCTACAAGCTCGCCATGCCCGCTGTCGTCGGGGTGAAGGAAGGTATCAACCTTCCGCGCTACCCGACGATGAAGGGTCGGCTCGCGTCGAAAAAGGTAAGTGTCGATACATTCGACTCGACTGCGGAGATCGGTCGCCAGAAGCTGGTCGAGCTGTACCAGGCTGCCGAAAAGGCGTCATCGACCGTGATCCTCGGCAAGGGCCCCGATGCTGCGGCTGCTGTTGTCGATTTGTTGGAAGAACTTGGCGTGCTCAACGCTGGAAAGGCCGGTGCCTGATGTTGCTCGTCATCGCTGAACACGACCGCGGTGCGCTTTCGGGCGCCACGCTCGAAGCTCTGACCTTCGGTCGTTCGCTGGCCGAGAAGCTGGGCCAACCGCTAGGTGCGCTTACCATCGGTGCCAACGGCGACGATCTGGCCGTCGACCTCGCCCTCTACGGCGCCACCGTTGTTCACCAGGCCCACCACGACGCCCTGAACGACTACGGCCCGGAGACGTGGGGCGCTACCGTTGCGGCTGCCATCGCGGCGCTGAACCCGTTCGCCGTGCTCGTGTGCGGAACCGACCGTGGGAACGAAGTTCTGGCCCAAGCCGCGGCGCGACTCGACCTGCCGATGGTGGCCAACTGCACCGATGTGGACCCGTCGACCGAGCGGGGCGGGGAGTGGAAGGTCACCCGCGTCCGCTGGGGTGGCTCGCTTATGGAGCGCGCCGTCGTGGCCTCCGACATCGTGTTGTTCTCGGTGGCGCACCACGCAGTTGCCGCGGAGCCGCTTGCCGCAGCAGTGGCCAGCACCTCGACGCCCTTCACCCCGGAACTCGATCCATCGCTCACCCGCACCGTCGTCGCCGAGCGGGTCACGCGTGAGGCCGGAGTGACCCTGTCGACGGCACCGGTGGTTGTCGGCGGCGGCCGTGGCGTGGGTTCGCCCGAAGGCTTCGCGCCGCTCACCGAGCTCGCCGGCCTGCTTGGCGGCGTCGTCGGATGTTCGTGGGCCGTGACCAACAGCGGTTGGCGTAACCACACCGACCAGGTCGGTCAGACCGGCACCCGGATCGCCCCCGACATCTACATCGCTTGTGGTATCTCGGGAGCGATACAGCACTGGGTCGGCGCCATGGCGTCGAAGAAGATCCTGGCAATCAACACCGATCCCGAAGCGAACATGGTCAGCCGTGCCGACTATGCCGTTATCGGCGACCTTCACCAGGTCGTGCCGGCCATCAGCGCCGAAATCCGCCGCCGCGCCGGGGCGTAGCCACCACCCTCGTTCTTCTGCCGGCCGGCGCTAACGTGCGTTGGCATGCGAATCGTCCAGGTCGGAACGCAACCCGTTGCCGTAGTTGCGATAGGTGTTCAGGCACAGGGCATCATCGCCATCGGACCGCTGGCCAACGGCGTAATTGCGATCGGTCAGCTGGCGACCGGCGTGGTGGCGATCGGCCAACTCTCGCTAGGCCTACTTAGTGTCGGCCAACTTGCCCTGTCGCCGATCTGGGCGGTTGGCATGCTGGGGATCGCGCCACTTTCGGGCGGAGGGCTGCTTATGCTTACGCCGCTCGGCACCGTCCCGATCGGCGGACTGATCAGGGGCCGCCCCAGGCTGGTCCGGGGCAGGCGCAGCACCAGCGCCATCGTATGGGCCGTGTTGATCGCGGCCGTGGCCGCGGTGGCGTGGTGGTTTGGCGGCGCCGTGCCGTTGATCGACGTCCTCACCCGAGTAGGCGGTGTCTTCCGGTCCCGCCCGCACGTCCTCGGCTGATCCCGAAGGCTTTCGATCTCTCGGTCATGACGGCGATGTGGCTGAGGCCGTTGGACCCTAGCGTCGACCGATCGGACGTGGTGTGGTGGACCTATGGGGAACGACACCGTTCGGTTGGTCGGTCCAGCTGTCGGGCTGACGGTCGAGGCGGCGGACGAGCGACTCCGGCGAGATGGGCCGAACCGGCTGCCCGAGCCGAAACGCCCCTCAGGAGTGCGGCGCTTCGTTGGAGAACTGGTTCACTTCTTCGCCCTGATGCTCTGGGCGGCGAGTGTCCTCGCGTACATCGCAGGAATGCCGGCACTCGCTTTCGCAATCGGCGGAGTGATCGTTGTGAACGCGCTCTTCGCATTCGTGCAGGAGCACCGGGCCGATCAGGCGGCGGCGCGATTGCGGAATCTCCTACCAGCTCAGGTGACGGTTCGACGAGGAGGCGGCCCCGTTTTCGTCGACGCGGTCGATGTCGTGGTCGACGACCTGCTCCTGTTGGAGGCGGGGGATCGGGTCCCGGCTGATGCTCAGGTGGTCATGGCGAGTTGTCTGCTCGTGGACACGTCGCTGCTTACCGGCGAGAGCGTGCCGACCTCGGTGGTCCGAGACGATCCGATGTTCGCAGGAACGTTCGTGGTCGAAGGGTCGGCTGAGGCGATTGTCACCGCCATCGGAACGCAAACGCGGCTGGCGAGTATCGCAGCACTGACCACGTCGTCGCCCAAGCCGGTTACTCCGTTGACCGTCGGTCTGCAGGAGGTCGTGCGGACGATAGCCGTGGTCGCGGTCGGAGTCGGCCTCTTCTTTTTCGGAATCGCCCTGCTTTTGGGCAACGCGGCGTCCGACGGATTCGTGTTCGCGATCGGCGTGACCGTGGCACTGGTACCCGAGGCTCTCCTGCCGACAGTGACGCTTTCCCTGGCGTGGGGAGCTGAGCGGATGGCCGATCGGCAGGTGTTGGTTCGAAACCTCGAGGCGGTGGAGACACTCGGATCGACGACGTTCATCTGTACCGACAAAACAGGCACCCTGACAATGAATCAGATGACGGTGCGGTCAGCGTGGACGCCGTCAGGTTCAGCCCAGGTCGATGGGCTCGGGTACGGGCCGGTGGCCGACGTCGTCGTAACGGGTGATCGCACGGACCTTGAACGAATGGCCCTGGCCGGTACGCGGTGCTCAGCGGGACGGGTGTCACAGAAGGATGGCAACTGGGTCGCGCATGGTGATCCGACCGAGGCCGCAGTCGATGCGTTCGCTCGTCGCCTCGGCATCGACACCGACGCTGACCGGGTCGCTCGGGTTGAAATGATCCGGTTCCCGTTCGACCACCGCCGACGGCGAATGTCGGTGGTGGTCGCCGACGAAGTGCTCGTGAAGGGTGCGCCCGAGGGCGTGCTCCCTCTCTGCCGCGATGCGCACCTGGCAGCTGCGCCGCTCGACGCTATGACCAAACTGGGCTTACGCGTGTTGGCCATCGCCGTTCGTCCACTCGCGAGCGGTGAGCAGCTGCATAGCGACGAAGAGGCCGAAAGGAACCTTGAGTTGCTCGGCCTGGTCGGAATGGAGGATCCGCCACGACCGGATGTGCACGAGGCGATCAATGCGTGTCGCCGTGCTCACGTGAAGCTGGCGATGGTGACGGGCGACCATCCCGACACTGCCGCGGCGGTGGCAACGCACGTCGGACTGCGGAGCGACGATGGTGTCGTCACCACCGGTGCTGAACTGCCAGGCGACGACGACGAACTCGTCGCGCTGCTTGAGCGTGACGGTGTCGTGATCGCCCGGGTGTCGCCCGAGGACAAGGTGCGCATCGCTGTGGCGTTGCGTACGCACGGCCATGTCGTCGCCATGACGGGTGATGGTGTGAACGACGCACCCGCATTGCACGAGGCGAACATCGGCATCGCCATGGGCGCGTCGGGCACCGACGTGGCGCGCGCCGCAGCGGATCTCGTACTTCTCGACGACCATTTCAGCAGCATCGTCGCCGGTATTGAACAGGGGCGTGCGACGTATGTGAACATTCGACGGTTCCTCACCTATCACCTCACCGACAACGTCGCTGAGCTGATGCCCTTCGTGGTCTGGATGATGTCGGGAGGACGCTTTCCGTTGGCCCTCGGCGTACTCCAGATCCTTGCTCTTGACATCGGCACCGACACGTTGTCGGCCGTAGCGTTGGGAGCGGAACCGCCGAGCGCGAGCCTGCTGAATGGGCCACCGGTCTCAGGTAAGTTGATGAATCGTACCGTGGTCGTACGGGCCTTCGGCATCCTCGGTCCCACGGTGGCGATGGCGTCAATGGCCGCGTTTGTGGTTTCGATGCTCGCCCTGGGCTGGGGGCGCGGGCAGCCTTGGCCCAACGAGGCAGGCTTGGCCGCGGCTTCGGGCGCGACGTTCATAGCAATCGTCCTGGCCCAGACCGCCAACGCGTTTGCGTGCCGAAGCTCAACTCGGCGACCCGATCAGTTGGGCTGGACGAGCAACCGGCTTCTGTTGATAACCGCGAGCCTGGAGCTAGTTTTTGCAGTCTCGGTGTTGCTCGTGCGACCGTTTGCCCGGGTACTCGATCACGCAAATCCGCCGTTTTGGGGCTGGGTCGTTGCGCTCCTGTCGATGCCTCTACTGCTAGCCGTCGACGCGCTAGACAAGCGCCGACGCCGAGCGTCGAAGCGTGACGCCGGCCGGTAGCGTGGTGGACATGATTGAGATCGTGACGTACCGACTGCGCGACGGTGCCAACCCCGAGAAGTTCAAGGCACTCGACGAACAACTCCAAACTGAGTTCTTCTATCAGCAACCCGGCATACAACGTCGAACGACGGCACAGTCGTCGGACGGAACATATGTGTCCATAACACATTGGGAGTCTGCTCCAGCCGCCGACGCGGCCGAGGCGAAGACCCTCGAGGCGAACGAATACACGCGCGCCCTCACGGAGCTCCTCGATCCCGCCAGTATCCAGGCGCGCCGCTACGAGACGCTGTAAGCGGCAGCGTCTACTGCTGCACCAACGTCAGTGGATTGCCCTCAGGGTCGGTGATCGCCGCGAGACTTGCTCCGCCGGGAATGTCGAGGCGCTCCATCACCACCGTGCCGCCGAGCTCAACGGCCTTGGTGACTGACTCGGCCAGATCACGGACCTGCACGTACAGCGTGACGCCACTTCGGGTGCTTCGACGGATATGACCACCGGGTCCGGCTTCCGGGGCGCCCAGGCCCGCTTTGAAACTCATGATCGGACCGTCGCCGATATCCCATGAGAAAAGCTCGGCATAGAACGAGCGCTGACGTTCGGGGTCGAGCGCCTCGATCTCAAAGTGCACTACCGGTCGAGCCCAGTTGTTGGTCATGTTTTTGAATCTATGCGGCGGGAGCACTCGTGAGCGGATGCGCTACAGTAAAGAGAATCATTCTCAGTAACAAGGAGCCATCATGCGTCGAGTCACAGTTACGGTCGGAGTGGCCGCGCTCGTGGTTTCGGGGTTGACCGGATGCTCCGGGGGCTCGTCACCGAAGGCCACGGCCACAGGTTCAGGGTTGTCGGAGATAAGTGTCGTGGCGGCCTTCGGGCCACTCGCCGAACTTGCGCAGCGCGTCGGCGGCTCAGCGGTTCGGGTCACCAACCTCACCAAGGCGGGCGTCGAACCACACGACCTTGAGATGAACACCAAACAGATCGACGCTATCCAAGATGCCGCCCTGGTCATCTATGTGGGCGACGGATTTCAAGCGGCGGTGGAAGACGCCGTCAGGAGCCGAAAGGGACCCTCCCTCGACGTGCTCGCGAAGATTGACCCGATAGCGACGGGCCCCGGTTCGGATGCGCACGGGTCTCACGACCCGCACTTCTGGCTGGATCCCAAACGAATGGCAACAGCCGCCCAGGTGTTGAGCGATGCGCTCAGTGCGGTGGACCCGGCTCGAGGCGTCGAGTTCGCGACTGAAGCCGGAAACTACATCGCAGAAATGAACACACTCAACGACGAGTTCACGGCCGGTCTCGCAACATGCAAGCTTCGGACATTCGTGACCGCGCATGCAGCATTTGGGTACTTGGCGCTTCGGTACAACCTGACGCAGGAGTCGGTGACGGGAATCAGCCCTGACATCGAACCCGACCCCGAGCGCCTCGCGGCGGTGGCCGATCTGGTCAAGAAGGAAGGTGTCGGAACGATCTTCACCGAAGAGTTGGTCTCACCGAAGGTGGCCGAAGCTCTTGCTCGGGAAACGGGAGCGAAGACAGCGGTGCTCTCTCCAATCGAAGGGTTCACCGACGACGAAATCAAGGCTGGGGCGACTTACGCTTCGAAGATGCGGGAGAACCTCACGGCCTTGGAAGGTGCATTGTCGTGCAGCTGATGTCGGAGTGCTCGCATGAGGCGGGCGCGGTGCTGGTCAGAGCGGTTGGTGTGTCGTTTGCGCATGCCGACAGGCCCGTGTTGCAGTCGGTGAGCCTTGATATCCGGGCCGGCGAGTTCTGCGCCCTCGTTGGAGGGAATGGCTCGGGAAAGACCACGTTTCTTCGACTCCTGCTCGATCTGTGGCATCCGCAGCATGGTCACGTTGAGCATCCCAGTGGTCCGATCGAAGTTGGCTATGTGCCGCAACGGACGCGGCTCGATGCCGATGTTCCGGCAACGGTCCACGAGATAGTCGCTACCGGCTTGCTGGGTCGCGGTTCCCGGGTACGTCGTAAGACAGGTCCTGCCGCGGTTGTGGCCTCCCTCACTGCGGTGGGTCTCGCTGATCGCGCTGACAGCCGGTTTTCCGAGTTGTCCGGTGGGCAGCAGCAGCGGGTTCTCATCGCGCGAGCGTTGGTTCGCAAACCGGATCTCCTGATCCTTGACGAGCCGGTGGCCGGGGTCGACGCCGCATCCCAGGAATCGTTTCGCGACATCATGCACCGCGCTGTTCACGATGGCGCTGGCGTATTGCTCGTCTCGCACGAGCTCGGTGCGGTTCAGGACATCCTCGATCGCGTCGTCGTGTTGCGCAACGGTCGAATCGATTTCGACGGTCCGCCCAAGGGACTGTCGGCGAGCGGCGTGAGTCTTGGCGTGCACGCCCACGATCTACCGGTCTGGCTGGAGCGATGAGTCTCGCAACGTTCATGGCGCTCGCGCTCCCGTATCCGTTCGACCGTGACTACATGCAGCTTGCGCTGTTCGCCGGGCTGGCGGTCGGCTTTTCAGCGCCCCTACTGGGTACGTTCCTGGTCGAGCGTCGGATGTCGTTGCTGGGCGACGGTATCGGTCACATTGCCTTTGCCGGCGTGTCCGCCGGATTGCTCGCCGGTGTCTGGCCGATCTGGACTGCCCTTATCGCTGCGGTCATCGGGGCGGTCGGGCTTGAGCTGATGCGTTCAGCGGGGCGTACCGGGGGTGACCTCGCCCTGGCCGTGGTGTTCTACGGAGGGATCGCCGGCGGCATCGTGTTGGCCGGTGCCGGTGGCAACTACAACGCAAGCGTGCTTAGTTACCTCTTCGGTTCTATCCTCACCGTCGATCGGTCGGAGGTCGTTACGGTCACGATCGTCGGTGCGATCCTGGTGGTTGTTGTCGCGGTCTTTTGGCGGGTCATGCTCGCGACGGTCACCGATGCCGACTTTGCCCGCACGCTGGGAATACCGGTTCGGACCATCGATCTTGGAATCGCTGTCGGTGCTGCGCTGGTGATCGTCGGAGCCATGCGCGTCGTCGGCCTGCTGTTGGTCGCAGCGCTGATGGTGCTGCCGGTCGGCGCCGTTCGAGTCGTGGCGCCATCGTTTCGGGCGACGATGTTCGGTTCGTCGGCACTGGGTGGCCTGAGCGTGATCGTTGGACTCTGGATCGCACGCGTCAACGCGCTGCCTCCGGGTGGCACGATCGTGCTGGTCGTCGTGAGTGCAGTGATCGTCAGCGGCGTGGCCCGTGCCGCGAACAGCTGGGTACGGTCCCGAAAGCAAACCGCAACCCGCTGAGCCCGCTGTCGTCAACGCGCTGTCGTCAACCCGCCGTCGTCAACCGTTGTCATGTCGCTAACCGTTGTCATTCAACGATGATCGTGGCCGTATTACCGCTGAGGTCTTCCTTGACCGGGTACGTGCCGGGGATGGAGAACTGGAAGGTCTCGACCAATCCGCCGGTCACCGTGGCCCCGGGAAGGTCGCCGACGATTACGGCCGAAATCTGCTTGTCGCCGGCTTTGAACGTTACGGTCTCGCCGACCTTCACCGTGAGAGTGTTCGGTTCGAACGCCCGCCCCACGACGCTGATGGTGCGCTCGGCGGGTGCTTCGCCGTCGGTGAGAATGACACCCTGAACGGGAGCGGCTCCGGCCGCGGTCGTCTCGGTGGCCCCGGTGGCGGTCGTCGTCTCCGCGGCCGTAGCGGTCTCCGTTGTCGCTGCAGTCGTCTCCGATGAAGCCGCGGCGGTCTCGTTTGACGTCGTGGCTTCTGTCGCCGTGGTGGTTTCTGTTGCCGTGGTGGTATCGGAAGACTTGCTACCGCAGGCGGTCAACGCCAGGGCGGCCAAACCACAGACACTGATGAAGCGGATTCGGGCGGACAGCGTTCGTTTCGGTGACATGGTTCCTCGTGGTTGTGAAAGTGGCTCATCTGTCTTCGACATGTTCCTGTGAGACCTGAACCGCGAGGTCGTGATCGGGAAGGTCGTCAGGGTTTCGCAAGGTGCGCGCTTTCGCCGTGGTGGTCGAAGATCATGAGCACGTCGACCGGTCCGCCGTAGCCGGCGATCCAATGCGGTGTCATCGTGTTGAACTCGGCGGCTTGGCCCGTTTCCACCAGGTGTTCGCGTTCGCCCAGCACCAGGCGAGCCGTGCCTTCGAGCACATAGAACCAGTCACGGCCGGGATGGACCTTCGGGTCAGGCTGTTTCTTCGATGCCGGAAATCGCATCTTGGTCACGGAACGACCGGACGGATCGTGGTGCCGGGTGAGGGGCCAGTACAGCGCGCCGTTCTCCGATTTGCTGCGTATCGGTCGGATGACAACCTCTTCATCGTTCTCGTCGCCCAAGAGTTCGTCGACCGTGGTTTCCAGAGCTTTCGCGAGGTCGGCCAGTTGGTCAATGGCCAGCCTGCGGTGGCCGGTCTCTATGCGACTGATCGTGGAGGCACTGATGAACGAGCGCCGCGCCAACTCGTCGAGGGTCCAACCGCGAGATGTTCGAAGGCTGCGGATTCGGCGGCGGGCAATGTCTTCGACCCGGGTTGGTTCGGACTTCTTCTCTTGCGTCATTGGCAAGACTCTATGCCAAAATGGGAAACGACCAATACGCTGCAGGTATGAACGAACACCGCAGCCACGAAGATCACGAACACCAAGGGCATCACGAACATCAAGGGCATTCGCACGGGCATGGGCCGGTACAGCTCGATGAAGCACATTGGCAGGCCTGGGCTGAGCACACGGAACTCGAAGGTGAGGTCCTGATCGGCTTTGTCGGTGAGGCCGCTGCCTGGGTTGCGGACACGCGGGGAGTAGCGGCGCCTCCGATTGCGCGCGTTCTCGACATCGGGAGCGGCCCGGGGGTTGGAACGTGTGAGTTGGCGCGCGCCTTCCCGGAAGCGAACGTGGTGGCCGTCGATGGTTCTCCGGCGATGCTGGAGCGCGCTATCGCCCGGGCCGGAAGGCTCGGACTGGGCGACCGCATCACTGCGCTCGTGGCCGAACTGCCTGAAGGCCTCGACGCGATCGACGGAATTGACCTCGTGTGGGCCTCGATGTCGTTGCATCACATGGGTGACCAGGTGGCATCACTTCGGGCGTTGCGCGGTTGCCTTTCTGAAGGCGGGCTCATCGCGATTGCCGAATTCGGCGATCCGATGAGGATGATCCCGGCTGATCTGGACCTCGGAACGCCGGGGCTGGCGGACCGCCTCGCCACCGCGGGAGCGGCATGGTTCGAGCGAATGAGGCATGGACTCGCCAACTCCGTCACATTGGTGGATGTGCCCGCTGCGCTCGACGCGGCCGGGTTCGACGTCGTCGGCATCAGGATGCCGCGGCTCGATCTCCCCGCGCCCCTCGGTGAGCAAGCCCGCAAGTTCGTGTGTGACAATCTGCGTCGGGCCGCTCAACAGTTCAGAGACCACTTGGAATCCGATGACCTAAGCACGCTTAGTATCCTCGGTGATCCGCAGGATCCTCGAAGTGCGTTGCAACGTAATGACTTCTTCGTCTCGGCGTCGCAGACCCTGGTGCTCGGTCGGTCGAAGTCGACCGTCTGAATGTGGCCGATGCCGGTGGTCAATCAAGTGCGATGACGGTCACCGCGCCGGCATCGCCGTTGACTTCAATGAGTGCGTCATTGGGGATGCGCTTGGTCGCGTCAGTCGACGATACCTCAGGCCGCAGGGCTCGTCACAGTGGCCAGCGGTGACGCGGTCTGAACGTGTCCGGGTGGCGGTGGAGAAGCATCCCCGTCGTGGCTGCGTGGTCTGGCGCGAGAAGGGTTAGGCCGGCGTGCCGCCGGTCTGGTCCGGGGCGTCGAAGTCGTCACGGTTGCCCAGCCCGGCTTTCGTCGACTTCGCGTCGGCCGACGACATTCGGGAGAGCGTGAAGGTGACGGTGACACCGGTCGACGAGTCGGTCGCGGTGCCACCCTGGGGAGATAACTGGCAGGTTCCGCGGTTGCCTCCTTCGACATAGGTGCACTGGCCATTGGTCAGCCGCATCTGGAGAGTGCCGCTGGCCTCCGGGCCGACAAGTTGAAGCTCGCCACTCGACTGGAACTTGAGCCCGACGGCCCGATGGAACTTGTTGTCGTTGACCCTGTAATCCATCCAGTACCAGCCGGTCGGCCCGATTGCTCCGGTCGTGGGTCCGGTCGTGGTCGTGGACGTCGTGGTTGACCCCGAGGACCCACCGGTCGTTGGTGGAACCTTGACTTTCAACGGCTTGAGGCGACTGTGGATCTCGTCGCCGATGTTCGCCGAGATCGGTGCGTTGGACGGGTTCTTGAGCGTGATCGTCGTGCATTCGCCTGGCTTGACCCGAATCCCCTTCGGTTTTCCGAACAGGTTGCCCTTGGTCCCACCGAACAAGCCGGCGAAGACCGTCATGCGGTTGCAGATGGTGACCTTGCCTTCGCTCGATGTAGTGACTACGGGTGGCACGAACAGGTACAGCCCTTTGTCGTTGACCATCGACACCGTCGGGACCTCCTGCCCCTGGGCCGGAACGGCGACGAACCCGGCCCCGACGGCGGTGGCGACAACGGTGGACAGGACGCTCAGTACCGCCGTGCGTCCGAGCCTGCGGCGCGCAGTTGGCGAGCAGTGTCGCTTTGCGTGAAGGAAGTCAACCCGTCGGTGCCAATGATCGATCGTCATGGGGAGGACCATGGCATCGACGCGTCAGCGAGACGCAAGCGACAGATCCGGCCGTCTGCCTCTGGTGACGATTCCGGCGGTAGGTTCCGCTCTCGGCTCGTTCAATCATTTCCTTGACGATCGATCCGGCTGAGCGGAGTATGTCGCAAACACGATTTCCATCGAAGAGGGAGATACTCCATGGGACGCAAGGTTGCCGACTGTCGTGATTTTCCGAGTGAGTCGGGATGCACACTGACCATCGCCGGTGAGGAGGACGAGGTTCTCGATGCCGCGGTCCAACACGCTGTGGCCAAGCATGGGCACGAGGAGACCGAAGAGCTTCGTAGCGGGCTGCGATCAGCACTGAAAGACGAAACTGCCGCCTAGTCGCTAGTCACCAAGGTGATGGGCGTCCGTTGACTGACGCTGAATGACGCATAGCGCGAGCAGTTCAAATGCCGGCGTTGACCATTCGCGGGTCGCTCACCGGGCGACCCGGTGCTCAATTACGCCCGTCAGCAGGGTCGATCGAACTATTTCGCGATGCTCGCTTAATACCCTCAACACATTCTGCCGACTCAACCGTTACACCGGAGATCGACTCTTGCACGGAGAGTGATCGAGTCGGTCATTCGTGAGGAGAGATGCAGATGTTTCCGAACCGGTTTTCAATCCCTCGTATGGCTGTACGCCACCTGCTCGTGGCCGGGTTGAGCGTTGGCCTGGTTGCCGCTGGTGCCGGCGGGGCCGCCGCCGACAACGGGAAGGGCAAAGGGAAGAGCGAGATCAAGAAGTCCGACAACTCCCGTCCGAACTCCAACGAAGATCATGACGACGACGGCGATCACGGACACAACCCGCGTACTCCGTCGTGCAAAAGCGATTGGGCGGCCGCGTCGGCGAATCGTCCACCCGCGCTCCGATCGAAGGGCGCGGCCGGAATCTACGTGTGGCACGACGGCGGGCAATGGAACGTCTACGCAACACACACCGATAGAAACCTGGTGACGTTCCAAGGTTCGGTGCGCTTTGATGCGCCAACCGCCTCCGATGGCAAGAGCCTTGGCCGGGGTTCCGACGTACTTCAGCGTTCGACCAGCGGCGTCGACTTCACATTCAAGAACTATGGCGACCTCGACGGCGTGCGGTTCAAGAGCTCGTGTGCCTCGACGATTACGGTAAGTGCACTTATTAACGGGCAGCCGTCGCCTATCTTTGTAGGGCGAAACGCCACACCGGTGGTTGGAACCTTCACCGAGAAGCGGGTGGTGAGCCCGACGGTTTCGTCGACTCTTCCCACCGTTGCACCGACGACGACTCCCACCACCACGACCCCGGCCTGTACAGTGCCGGCCTGGAATCCGTCCTATTTGGGTTCACCGTCGAATCTTCGACGAGGGTCGTCGGCCGGTCTGTACGTGTGGCTCGACGGTGACCGTCTCCGCGTGGAGACCACCCGTCCGAACAACACACCGTCCGTGATTACCGGCGTCATAGCGGTGAACGCAGCGGTCCTTTCGGTAAAGGGATCGAACCTCGACGGTGGCAACGACGTGATCACTCCGGCGCTCAACGGAGCCACGTTCAGCTTCAGCAATACGGGTGGGATCGACGGGTTGGAACTGCGCTCGCCCTGTGCCACGCAGATCGTGATCTCGGCAACGATCGACGGCGTTCCTGTTGTGCCGCAGCAGATCTGGATCGGTCGCAACGCTGTGAATCCGTCGGCATCGCCGATCGTGCTCAACCGCTGACCGGTCGCTGCTTCGCCCACGAAAACCACAGAGGCGGCTCCCTGAACGGGAGCCGCCTCTTCGTTTCGTTGGCCAGCTTGGTCGGCTACGCCATGTCGTCGGGGAGAACCGCTTTGCGCTTGGCGATGTATTCGAGGAGGGCCTCGTCGATTGCCGGATCGAGTGCAGGTGCTTCGTAGTCGGCCAACTGCTGCTTCCAGATCTTGTTGGCTCGCTGTGCCGAATCGAGGGAACCGTCTTCGGTCCACTGTTCGAAGCTGGAGTTGTCGGATGTTTCGGATCGGTAGAAGGCCGTCTCGAAGTTGGCCAGCGTGTGCCCGGTTCCGAGGAAGTGGTTGCCGGGCGTGTGTTCCTTCAACGCGTCGAGTGCACGACCGTTTTCGCTCAGATCGAGCCCCTTCACGAACGTCGTCATCATGCCGAGCTGATCGCAGTCGAGGATGAACTTCTCGTAGCCGACGCTGAGCCCGCCCTCAAGCCAGCCGGCGGCATGAAGCACGAAGTTGACTCCGCCGAGGACGGTCGGCTGCAGCGTGTTTGCGCTCTCGTATGCGGCCTGGGCGTCGGCGACCTTTGACGCGGTGAGCGAACCACCGGAGCGGAACGGCACGCCCAGGCGCCGGGCGAGCGCGGCACAGGTATAGAGCACGAGCGCCGGCTCCGGAGTGCCGAACGTCGGAGCTCCGGTCTGCATCGACATCGACGAGGCGAACGAACCGAAGATGGTCGGAGCGCCCGGGCGGATCAACTGGGTGAACGCCATACCAACGAGGGCTTCGGCGAGCGTCTGCACGCACACACCAGCCGATGTGGACGGCGCCATCGCTCCGGCGAGAATGAACGGGGTGATGATCGTGGCCTGATTGGCCCGTGCATAGTTTTCTGCAGCACCGAGCATCGTCCCGTCCCACACCAGCGGCGACGATGCGTTGATGAGGCTCGTCATGACCGTGCGGTCGGCTAGGTCGCCGCCGAACGCGATCTCGGCCAACTCGACACTGTCCTGGGCGCGGGCCCCGTTGGTGACCGATCCCATAAACGGTTTGTCGGAGTACTTGATGTGCGAATAGACCATGTCGAGGTGACGCTTCGGGACCGGGATGTCGACCGGTTCGCACACTGTGCCCCCGGAGTGGTGCATGTACGGCGAAACGTATGCGAGCTTCACAAAGTTCTGGAAGTCCTGGATCGTCGCATAGCGGCGGCCGTTGTCGAGATCTCGCACAAACGGCGATCCGTAGTTCGGCGCAAACACGGTGCTCTTGCCACCGATCTCCACGTTGCGGGCCGGGTTGCGGCCATGCTGCGTGTACACCGCTGGTGCAGATCCCTGAACGATCGACCGACAGAGGCCGGGCGGAAAGCGAACCGTCGTTCCCACCTCGTCGGTGTCGCCGATCTCGGCTCCTGCATCAGCGAACACCTTGACCGCCGAGGGGTAGTCGCGGATCTTGACGCCAACGGTTTCGAGGACCATGTCGGCGTTCTGCTCGATCAGCATCAGCCCTTCCTCGGAGCACACTTCGAACGGCTTCAGCGTGCGCGTTAGGTACGGAACGGCATCGATCGCGTGAGCGACGCGTACGGCCTGGCGGCCGGCGCGGCCGCCGGAGCGGCGACCCGTGGGTTGTTCGGACATGGTGACTCCTTGGGATGAAACTGGTGTGGGCGGTGTAGGGATCGATCGGTTCAGGACGGACGCGACCGGCGTCGGGTGCGACCCGAGGAAGAAACTTGTTCGGTGCGTTCAGGGAGGGAGACGAGCGCGGCCAGGTTCGGTGAGGGCGCAATCGCATGCGGGAATGCCATGGCGTGGACGAACAGGTCTTGGAACCGAGGTTCGGTGGCCGTCTCGATCTTGGTTACTTTGCGTACAGCTTCTTCGATTTCTGTACGTAGCGCACGAGACAGGAGAGCGCGGACAGCTCCGGCCCCGGCGGCGTTGCCGACCGATCGCACCCCGGGAAGCGGACAGTCGGGGACAAGGCCGAGGACCATGGCATAGAGCGGATCGATGTGTGAACCGAAGGCACCGGCCAGGCGGATGTCGCCGACCTCGGTAAGCCCGGCATGCTCCAGCAGCAGATCGATGCCGGCCCGAAGAGCGGCCTTGGCCAGCTGGATGGCCCGCACGTCGTTCTGGGTGATCATCAGGGGAGCGTCGTCGCGGTCGAACAGGACATAGGAGAACGTGCGTCCGTCGCCGACGATGCGACGCGACTGCGTCGCCATTTCACCCTTGATCGTTCCATCCGTTGCGATGATTCCAGCGAGAAACATCTCGGCGATCACTTCGATGATTCCGGATCCGCAAACGCCGGAGATGTTGAGTTTTTTCGTGGACTCCGCGAATCCGGGATCGTCGGACCAGAGGTCGGAACCGATGACCTTCACCCGGGGTTCAAGCGTCAACGGATCGATCCGGACCCGCTCGATGGCCCCGGCCGTGGCCCGCTGGCCGCAGCTGATCTGCGCTCCCTCAAAAGCCGGGCCGGTGGGGCTTGAAGCGGCGAACTGACGATCCGACGACCCCAGAACGATTTCGGCATTGGTCCCGACGTCGACGAGCAGCTGCATCGCATCGCCGCGGTGGGGACCCTCGGCGAGAATTGCCGCGGCCGTGTCAGCTCCGACGTGGCCTGCGATACAGGGGGCAACGTAGACCGACGCGTTCGGGAGGTCGAGGTCGACATCGCTCGCTCGGCAGTGCACGGCATCGGCCGTGGCCAGGGTGAACGGGGCCATCCCGAGCGGAGTCGGGTCGATGCCGAGCAGCAGGTGATGCATGATCGGGTTTCCGACGAACACCGCGTCGAGGACCCGATCACGTTCGACCCCGGCATCGACGACCAGTTCACCGACCATCTCATCGAGGGCACGACGGACTGCGTCGGTCAACTCCACTTCGCCGCCCGGATTCATCATGACGTACGACACGCGACTCATCAGGTCTTCACCGAAGCGGATCTGCGGGTTCATGCGACCGGCTGATGCGACCACTTCGCCCGTGGCGAGATCGCAGAGGTGGCCGGCGATCGTGGTCGAGCCGATGTCGACCGCGAGGCCGTAGATGGCGTCGACGTACCCGGGCCAGATGGCGACCACCCGCTCATCGCGGACGGCGACCGTAGCGGCCCGTTCGTCGTTCACGAAGGCCGGTTGGAGTCGGGGGAGCACCCGCATCTCGATGCCGGTGGCGACACGCCCGTGTTGGGCCATGAGGGCATCAATGACGGCTTCGCCGGTACTCGGCTCGTCGCCCAGCACCGGTGCCGGGACCACGATGTACGACAGGGTCACGAGCGGGTCGATCACGACATCGGTGAGGTCAACGGTCTTGCGCACGACCTGGCGGTGGACCTGGCTGTCGGCCGGAACATCCACGACAACATCGCCACAGACCTGAGCCGCGCAACCGAGGCGACGACCCTCGGTGAGGGCGCGGCGCCCTTTGTAGTTAGCTTCCGTCTCAGTACGTGCGCTTAGCGAATCCTCCGATGACTCGATGCTCCACTTCGCGAAGCTCCCGGCCGATGCCGTGACCTGGCAACGACCGCAGATGCCGCGACCACCGCAAACCGAATCGAGGTCAACGCCAAGTTGCCGCGCCGCAGCGAGGACGGTGGTTCCTTCGGCGACCTCTGCATTGAGACCGGTGGGCGTGAAGACGATACGGGGCATGGGACCTAGCAAATAACAGGGCGGAGCCTTCGCGTGAAGGCCAGGATCGGAACATGTCCGCTCAAAGCGGCGGACCGGGTGCTCAGCGGATCAGCTATTCCGTCGGACGGCGGCGGCGACGGCCCTCCCGGGCTTCGCGTGCGTCGGCGGCGGCGCCGGGGGCGGCCGGTTCGCGGTACTGCTTGATCCACGCCGCGGAGTTGAGGTCGTTGCCCATCAGGACGTCGGCAGCTTTCACGGCCGCCTTCACTTGTTCATGGAGCGGGCTCATGATCGCCGAAGTCATGCCGTTGGAGATCGCCATCGAGAGGAACGTACCCGTGATGACATGGCGGTTCGGGATGCCAAAGCTCACGTTGGAAGCGCCGCAGATCGTGTTGACGCCGAGTTCTTCGCGCAAGCGTCGGAGCAACGCGAATACCTGACGGCCCGCGGTGCCCATTGCGCCGATCGGCATGACAAGCGGGTCAACGACAATGTCACTGGCCGGAATGCCGTAGTCGGCGGCCCGGCGCACGATCTTCTGGGCGACCGCGAAGCGGACGTTGGGATCCTCGGAGATACCGGTCTCGTCGTTCGAGATGGCCACGACCGCCGCACCGTATTTGGCGACGAGAGGCAGGACCCGCTCCATCTGCTCGTCTTCGCCGGTCACCGAGTTGACGAGGGCCTTGCCCTTGTAGACGGCAAGGCCGGCTTCGAGCGCTTCGACGATGGATGAGTCGATCGACAGCGGAACGTCAACGACTGATTGAACAAGTTGGATAGCCCGGGCGAGCAGGGCCGGCTCGTCGGCAAGGGGGATTCCGGCGTTCACGTCGAGCATCTGGCATCCGGCTTCGACCTGAGCGATGGCGTCGGCCTCGACCCGGCTGAAGTTGCCTTCTTTCATCTCCGCGGCAAGGAGCTTGCGGCCGGTGGGATTAATACGTTCACCTATCATCACGAACGGGCGATCGAATCCGATCACGACTTCCTTCGTGGCGGAGCTCAAAACGGTGTGGGTCATCAGCGTCTCAATTCGGTAGTCAGCTAGCTAGCTGAGGGGTCGGAAGGTTCAGAGGATTCGGTGGATTCAGCGGGAGTTGCCTCGGGGTCGAAGCCACCGTTCATCACGATGAGGTTCACACGTTCGCGTGTGTACTCGGCATGGATGCGTTCAACTTCTGCAGCGGCGACAGCGGCCAGATCGTCGGCGCACGAGCGGGTCTCACGGCGCCACTGCGAAAGGTAGTCATCGGAGCCGACGAGTCCGGCGACGGTCGCCGCCCGGTCAATGTCTTTTTCGAATCGCTCGTCGAGCATTCCCGATTGCCGTGTGCGACCGGCCTGAGCGCTGACCATTGAGGGGATGTCGCGCCAGTACGTGATAACCAACTTGGCTGCCATGTCAGTGTGCTCCTATGAGGTTATTGAGCGCGTCAGCAAAGGGAACGAGCCCAACATGACGGTGTTCAAACGCCAAGCCAAGCCGTTCGGCGGCGGCGCGTCCGGCTTCGACTATTGAAGGGTCCTCAGTTTGCGACAGCAGCACTACGCGTACGTAGTTTCCGAAATACATGTCGCGCAGTTCGGGATGGCGGTCGATGCCGAGCGATCCGATGACCAGCGAGTCGAAGTGCTTGGCCAGGTAATCGGTAAGGAAGAACGTGCCGAGTTCGGCCTCATGAAGTTCGGCAAACTCGGCAGGGCCGGCGAAGAACTCATAACAGTGGGAACCGGGAAGTCGGTTCACGCCGTAGCGATCGAGAACGGCGTCGAGTAGGCCGCCGGTGCCGCAGTCGGCGTAGGCGACTGCAATGCGCGCATAGTTGTTGATGTTCGCCTTGATCAACGCCTCCACCGCGGCCGGAATTTGTTCCGGCCGGTTGTGAAGCGGAGACGGCAGGTACTCCACCACGAATCGCTCCGCGGCGGCTGGGGGCATTTGTCCGAGGGTCGCTCGAAGTTCTCGAGTCAACGCCGCACACGCAATGATCAGGGTGCGACGCAAAGCATCGTGTTGTGGCTCAGGCGTGGCGACGGGCACGGCGTTCGAGAACCAGCGCTTTGGCCATTTCCGACGCCACGGCAGCATCTCGGCAGTAGGCGTCGGCGCCGATAGCGGTACCGAATTCCTCGTTCAGCGGAGCCCCGCCGACCAGCACGATGTACTTGTCGCGAAGCCCCTTGGACTTCAGCTGGTCAATGACGACCTTCATGTACGGCATCGTGGTGGTGAGCAACGCAGACAGGCCCAGAATGTCGGGCTGGTGCTCTTCCAACGCGGCGAGGTACTTGTCGGCATCAGTGTTGATGCCGAGGTCGAACACTTCAAAGCCAGCGCCTTCGAGCATCATGGCGACAAGGTTCTTGCCGATGTCGTGGATGTCGCCCTTCACGGTACCGATGACGACCTTCCCGATCGGCTCCGCGCCGGTTGCTGCGAGAAGCGGACGGAGGATTTCCATTCCGGCCTTCATGGCGTTTGCGGAGAGCAGAACTTCCGGCACGAAGAGAATGCCGTCGCGAAAGTCGATACCGACGATGCGCATGCCTTCGACGAGCGCCTCATCGAGCACCTTTGACGCGCTCCACCCTCGACTGAGGAGGATGTTCGTTCCAGCCGTGATCTCTTCGGCCAAGCCGTCGTAGAGGTCATCGTGCATCTGCTTGACGAGGTCATCGTCGGAAAGTGACTCAAGATCAATTTCTTCGTAATCGTCGTCGCTCATGCTCGGTCCTTCTTGCTCAGTGTGTAGATCGTGTTCAGGCTGATCGTGTTCAGTGTCGATCGGGCTGCGTTGCTGTTCGATGCGGCTGGTTCGATGCTGCTGGTGTTTCGATACTGCCTGGTGTTTCGATACTGCCTGGTGTTTGTTATGCAGAGTGTTTCACGATGCGGAACAGGTCCACTTTGTGGAACGATTGTACCGCTTACGTAGTGGCAAGTCTATGGACTTCCGCGGGCTTACCGGGCTTTTCAGCCAGTTTGATCTTCGACCGCCTATCGCGGTTTCTTGAATGACCGACCGCCCTCCGCTGCGTCGACCGAGGTCGCGCAGCGTCTGGTGCGGTTGTCCGCGATTTACCCGGTGACCATCTCCCGACGATAGAACGGCGTGGACTCGGCCGGCAGAGGCGTTCGACCCAAAATCAGGTCGGCAGCTTTTTCCGCCAGCATCATCACCGGGGCGTAAAGATTCCCGTTGGTGACGTAGGGGAGTGAGCTCGCATCGACCACCCGGATGCCGTCGAGGCCGTGCACGCGCATCGTGCTCGGGTCAAGCACCGACATGTCGTCGACCCCCATCCGGCACGTGCACGACGGGTGGAGCGCCGTCTCGCCGTCGTGAGCCACCCAGTCCAAGATTTCCTGGTCGGTATCCACCTTCGGTCCGGGGGAGATCTCACCGAGGGAGAAGGGCTCGAAGGCAGGCGCGGCCAGAATCTCCCGGGTCTTTCGGATCGCTTCGATCCATTCCCGACGGTCTTGGTCGGTTGAGAGGTAATTGAACCGAAGGGCCGGCTTCACCGTGATGTCGGGAGAGGTGATCTTGACCGAGCCACGGGAATCGGAATACATCGGACCGATATGGACCTGGTAGCCGTGACCGCTTGTGGGTGCCGTTCCGTCGTAGCGGATCGCGATCGGAAGGAAGTGGTACATGAGGTTCGGATACACGCAGTCATCGTTAGACCGGATGAAACCGCCGGCTTCGAAATGGTTCGTGGCACCGGGTCCCTTGCGGAAGAACAGCCACTGGAAACCAATCCACGGCCGGTAGCGCCACTTCAACGAGGGAGCCATGGAGACCGGCTGGGAGCACGCGTGCTGGACGTAGACCTCGAGGTGGTCCTGGAGGTGTTCACCGACACCGGGTAGGTCATGGACAACCGGGATACCAAGCGCGCTGAGTTCTTTGGCGTTGCCGACCCCGGAGACCTGTAGCAGTTGGGGCGAGTTGATCGCCCCGCCGCAGAGGATCACCTCTCGAGCGTTGACCGTGTGCTGCGGCCCGCGTCCGATCCGGTAGGTGACGCCGGTGGCCCGCTTCCCGTCGAAGTTGACCTTCGTGACAAGCGCCCGACATTTCACTGTCAGGTTCGGGCGCTTCATGGCCGGGTGGAGGTAGGCGCGCGCCGCGCTCAGGCGACGACCGCGTTTGATGTTGCGGTCGAACATGGCGAACCCCTCCTGCTTAAAGCCGTTCACGTCGTCGGTCAGCGAATGACCGACTTCCTGAACCGCCTTGAGGAAGGCTCCGAAAAGGGGATTGGTGGCCGGACCCCGTTCGAGCACGAGCGGACCGGTTTTTCCACGGTACGGATCACTGGCATCGGCCGCCATGGTCGATTCCATTTTCTTGAAATACGGGAGGCAGTGGGCGTAGTCCCACTCGGCCATGCCCGGGTCGGCGGCCCAACGCTCATAGTCCATCGCGTTGCCGCGCTGGAAGATCATGCCGTTGATCGAACTCGACCCGCCGAGCACCTTGCCACGCGCGTGGTAGATCCGGCGCCCGTTCATGAACGGCTCAGGCTCCGACTCGTATTTCCAGTCGTAGAAGCGGCTTCCGATGGGGAAGGCGAGCGCCGCTGGCATGTGTATGAACACATCCCACTTGTAATCCGGGCGCCCGGCCTCAAGGACCAGCACGCTGTTACCCGGTTGCTCAGTCAGCCGGGCCGCAAGCGCGCAGCCGGCGGAACCGCCGCCGACGATGACGTAGTCGTAGGTCTGTTCGGAATCCGTGGGTGTGGCAGACCGTTTGGTGAAACTCGGACGACGAAGGCGAAGCATGCAAATTGTCTAGTCGCTTCCGGGCGCGCCGCGTGAACGCATGACCGTTGCCCCAGGACGGGATGCGCTCAGTCGCGCTCGGCGACGAAAGCGCATCCGCTCCTGTGGGGTGAACTCAGGCGCCGGTCAGCTGCTTCTTCAGCTCGCGCTTCACGAACTTGCCGTTCGCGTTTCGCGGAAGCGGCTGATCAAGGACCCAGACTTTCGCCGGGATCTTGTGCTTCGCGAGTTTGTCGGCGAGGAACGCTTGGAGACCCGCTTCATCGAGCGACGCTCCCGGTCTGAGGACAACGGCTGCGGCGACATCTTCGCCGAGACGCTCGTCGACGATTCCGAAAACCGCGGCTTCAGCGACCGCATCGTGCTGGTAGATCGCGGTCTCCACCTCGGAGCAGTACACGTTCTCGCCGCCGCGCAAGACCATGTCCTTCGCCCGGTCCACGATGTACACGAAGCCCTCCTCGTCGATACGGGCGATGTCGCCGGTGTTGAACCAGCCGTCGACGATGGCTTCGGCAGTGGCGTCGGGTCGGTTGAGATAACCCTTGATGACCACCGATCCGCGCACGCACAGCTGTCCGATGGTGGTCGGTGAGGCGGGAAGGTCGTTGCCCTCTTCGTCGACAAGCTTGGCGTCGAGAGTCGGCACGACCGGACCGCAGGAGTCGGGCTTGGCCTGGAAGTTGCGTGCCGCGTTCGCAGTCACGATGCCGCACGTTTCGGTCAATCCGTAGCCGGTGCTCGGAACGCCGTTTTTCAGAGCATCGGCGATCTTGCCGACGAGGTCGGGCTGCAGCGCAGCACCGCCACCACCCAGACCAAGGAGCGACGAGGTGTCACGGGTCTTCCAGTCCGGATGCAGCAACAGTTCCCGGCTCATCGTCGGGACGCCCGAGAAGTTGGTGACTTTCTCTCGCTCGATCAGCTCAAGGGCCCGCCCGGCATCCCATTTGTACGTGAGCACCAAGCGCCCGCCGGCGAGTGTTGTCGGCTGCAGAATGCAGTTGTTGGCGGTCACATGAAACAGCGGCGTCGGGGCCATGGCCACCGATTGTTCCGGGGCGGGCGGTGGTGGTGTCGTAGGAGCAGGAAGATCGCCGGCCGCTATCGCCCGGGCTTCAGCCATCGATGAGGCCATCCCCATGTAGACGATGTGCATGACGTTGTGAACCGAACCCCGGTGCGTCAACTGCGCACCCTTCGGGAAGCCGGTGGTACCGGACGTGTAAAAGATGCACGCATCGTCGTCGGGGTCGATCGTCGCATCGGGTAGCCCGGCCGGAGCCGTGGCCGGGTTGGCTGCATCGGACCAGGTCGAGGAGTCACTCGGGAGCTCCCGGTTCGTGCGCACCACGATGATATGAAGCGGGGCCACCTCCCGGAGCTTTTCGAGTGCGGGAAGTGTGCGTTCGAGACGTTCCTCGTCGGCAATGAGGACTTTCGGACGGGAGTCGGAAAGCCCGAACTCCATCTCGCTCGGCGTCCACCACGCGTTCATCCCAACGACTGCGGCACCGATGGACACGATCGCCCAGTACGCCACCACCCATTCCGGGTAGTTGCGCATGGCGATCGCTACCCGGTCGCCGGATCCCACCCCGTGCACGGTTCGCAGGGTGTGGGCCAAGCGCCCGCACCTGCGCTTGGACCTCCGCGTAGGTGTAGCGCTCGTCTTCGTAGACGATGTACGTCCGGTCGGCAAACGGCGCGGTGGCCTCCCAGATCGCGCGCATGTGGGGCGGGGCGGCGTTCAACACCCGCATGGGTGCTCCCCGCACGATGATTTCGGTGGTGGCAAAAGGCCCTCCGGGCCCGGAAAGTTCTTCGCGTACAGCTCGATAGTGGTCAGTCACGATCTAGATCATTGTCGAGTGACGCCCGTCTCGTGAAACCCTGCACCCGCAAGCACCGGTCAGTCGCGGGCAATGAGCTCCACTTCGATGTCCGAAGCCTCGTTGACCTGCCCGGGAATCTACCGGCGCAACGAGCGTTCGATCTCTCGGGCTGCGGCGACCACCAGGGTCCCGATGCGGTCGGCGTGAACCGTGCGGTCGGCCGGGAATCGATACGCCGGTCCGTGCGCATGTACGGCTGCGATCACTTTCGAGTCTTCGTCGAAAATGGGTGCCGCGACCGAGTTGATGCCCTCGGAGAATTCTTCATAGACCCAGGCGTAACCCTTCAGCCGGATCTCCCGCAGGCGCTCGGCTATCGCCGACGGGGCGGTCATGGTTCGGCTCGTGAACGCATCAAGGCTTCCAGTCAGGTACGTGTCCTGTTCGACCGTCGGTGCGAAAGCGAGCAGGACCAGGCCCGAGGGCACCGCATGCAGTGGAGCACTCGTTCCCGTCCAGTCTTTTACCTGCACCGGGTTGTCGGATTCCACCTGATCGACGTAGTTCACGTTTCCGCCGGTGCGCACCGAGAGGCCGCTCGCTTCACCGGTCGCTCGTGTGAGTTCGAAGAGATGCGGATGGGCTCGCTCGATGAGGCCTCGCTTCGGTAGCGCGGGCTGCACGCGATCTCCACCATGACCGGACCGATCTCGTAAGGCCCTCCGGCCGAGATCTGGCGTACCGCACCAAGGTGTTCGAGGGTGGAGAGCAGCCGAGACACGGTACTTTTCGGCAGATCGACGCGCTCTGCCAACTCCGTTACCCCAGCCGGCCCGGCGGCCAGACGTTGGAGAATGGCGAACGCCCGTTCAATGGATTGCACGCTCGACATCGGAGACGAAGCTTGACATGCGCGACCGCGTCCGACAACCTCACGGCCGTGCGGGGCGGGCTCACTGAAGTCGGAGCGCGTCGATCCAAACGGCGATTCCCTTGGTGTCGCTACCGAGCCCGACGATCTGGGTCTGTTGGCCGCAGAGAGCGGATCCCTCCTCGATCCGTCGCGCCGCGCAGGCCCACGCGCCGAGGGTCGCCACCGGGGTCGGCTGCGCAGCGTTGGTGAGCGCGTCGTGCAACCCGACCGAAGTGTCCCAGGCGGCGACGGGCAGGTTGGTCAACAGGGCTAAGGCCGTTGCTTTGCCGGCAGCTTCGGCAAGACTTTGTGGGTCCGAAAGGGTCTCGTTGGCGAATGATCGCGAGGTCATCAGTCGCAACCCGTCGAGATTCGCTTTCACCGCGGCCTCGCTGCAGGCGTTGGTCACGAACGTCGCGTCCATTCCGCCGGCCAGTGACGGCCGCCGACGGGTGAGGCCACGAAGGACCACTTCACATCCCGATCCTTCGGTGAGGAAGATGACCACGGACTTCTTGCCGTTCGCCGTCTTCAGGTACGGCTTGACGTTCGTGCCGACCGTCTGGAAATCGAACGCATCGACCGGAATTTTCGTGGGCCCGGCAGCAGCAAGGAAGTCATCGGCTTCGTCTTGGGTGGTGGGTGTGCTGACGAGAACAATCGAAGGTGCTTTGACCTCGATCGCCCAACGAAGAGCGGCGAATAGAATGCCCTGGGTGCCGGGTGCAAATTGGAAACTGTTCGGATCGATGAACTCGGACTGATAGGACGGATATGCCCCGACATACGGAACGCCATCGCCGATCATCTTGTCGAGCACTGAACTCGGGTCCACTTCCGGGTTGCCGACAATCACCCGAGCCTTTGCATCTCGAAAGATCTTCGCGCAATCCTCCGCCAGCTCGGCGGGCGCCGTTACGCATCGCACGATTCGAACCCGCTTCGTGACATTTGCTGCGGATTCAGGTGCGCTGGTCAGGGCAAACCGGATCCCGGTCTCGACTGACGAATCGGCCTGCGACTTGACCATGACGCCCCACACGATCGAGTTCGGGTCGAGCGTCGTGGTCGTGACGGCTGAGACGGCGGGAGCCTGGCTCGATGAGGGGGACGTCACCACACTCGCATTGGGGTCGGCCTTTTCCCGGTCGACTTTCCATATCCAGAGGAGTTCGATGACAAATCCGACAAACAAGATGCCAAGAAAGATCTGTTTGAGGCGGCGAGCAGTGAAGTTCATGGGAAGTCGCCGGAGATCTGCGGGTTCAATCGAGCAGGGATTTTGGTGTTGGATGCGGTAGGCAAACGGGTCGTGACCAGCTTAATTGACTCGTAGTGCTGCCCTTGCGGGGAACCGTTGATCGTCATGAACCTGTCTGGCCACCCGCATCGCATCATTAAAGCCCATTATTTCCGAAACTGCATCCGTTGTATCGACAGACCGTGCTCGACGAAAAGCCGGCGACTGCGGCTGAATGTGGGCTCGGTCCGTTACGCTAAATGTCATGAGTGACGTTGCGACGATAGTTTCGCCCGTAGACGGTTCAGTGTATTCGAGTCGACCTTTTGCGAACCTGAAGGCTATTGAAGAATCGATAAAATCAGCGAAAACCGCGCAGAGAGACTGGGCGAATGCCTCAATCGATGACCGTGCAAGGGTTTGTTTGGCTGCAGTAGATGCGATGAATGCCATGGTCAACGACATAAGTGTTGAGCTTGCATGGCAGATGGGTCGGCCCGTCCGCTACGGACCGGGCGAATTCCGCGGATTCACGGAGCGCCGCGAAGTACATGATCGAAATTGCTCCTCGGGCCCTCGCAGAAATTCCCGTTGCGGAGAAACCTGGATTCGAACGGTTCATCGAACGGGTGCCCCTCGGACTCGTGTTCGTCATAGCTCCCTGGAATTATCCGTTCCTGACCGCCGTCAACTCGATCATCCCCGCGTTGATGGCCGGCAACGCCGTTCTGCTCAAACATGCGTCACAGACCCTGCTCGTCGGCGAGAGGTTCCAACAGGCATTCGACCAGGCAGGTCTACCTGAGGGGTTGTTCCGCAATCTCGTCATGTCGCACGACCAGACTGCAGCGCTGTTGCGCTCCGGTCTCGTCAACCAGGTCAACTTCACCGGTTCGGTCTCGGGCGGCAAGGCGATCGAACTGGCAGCGGCCGGTTCGTTCAGCGGCGTTGGTCTCGAACTTGGCGGCAAGGACCCCGCATACGTGCGCGCCGACGCGAACCTCGACCACGCGATCGAAAACATCGTCGATGGAGCATTCTTCAATTCGGGGCAGTCGTGCTGCGGCATCGAGCGCGTCTACGTCGATCGATCGGTGTACGACGCGTTTCTCGACGGCGCCGTGGCGCTCACCGAACGGTATGTCCTCGGTTCGCCGCTTGATGAAACGACGACGCTCGGCCCCATGGTCAAAGCCAGTGCAGCGGCCGAGGTCAGCGCCCAGGTGTCCCGGGCCATCGCCCGCGGCGCACGGCAACTCGTAAGCGCGCAGAATTTCACGGCATCGGTTCCGGGAACCGCGTATCTGGCTCCGCAGATTCTGGTCGACGTGAATCACCAGATGGACGTGATGACCGAGGAGACTTTCGGTCCGGTCGTCGGCATCATGCCGGTTGATTCCGATGACCAGGCGATTGAACTGATGAACGACAGCCCGTACGGGCTTTCTGCTTCGATCTGGACCGCCGACCTCGATGCGGCACGAGCGCTCGGTCGCCGACTGGAAACCGGCACGGTTTTCATGAACCGTGCTGACTACCTCGATCCTGCGCTGGCGTGGACCGGGGTGAAGGATACGGGGAAAGGCATCACACTGTCTGCGCTCGGTTACGAGACGCTCACGAGGCCGAAATCGTTCCACCTTCGCCACACGATCGGCTGAACGTAGCCGCGAGCTGCGCCGACAACGAAGGAGCCGAATTGTCGGGTGACCATTCGGCTCCGGTTCTCAGGGTCGAGGGGCGACCGGGGTGACTCAGCTGAGGCCGACGATCTCGCCGTTCTCCAGGATGTCGATGATCGCCGCGGCCGGCATCGTGCCGAGGCCCGGCATCGTGCGCATATCGCCGCAGATCGGGTAGACAAACCCTGCGCCGACCGAGGCCCGGACTTCACGAACGTTCAGCGTGTGACCGGTCGGGGCGCCCTTGAGCGAAGCGTCGGCCGAGATCGACAGGTGGGTCTTCGCGATGCAAACGGGAAGCTTGCCGAAGCCGTTCGCCTCGTAGCTGGCGAGTTGCTTGTTGGCGACAGGGGAGTAGGTCACGTTCGCGGCGCCGTAGATCTTCGTCGCGACGGACTCGATCTTCTGCTTCAGCGTGAAGTCGTCGGGATAGCAGAACGTGAAATCGTTGGTCTCCTCGCACGCCTCGACGACGGCCCGGGCCAGGTCAACTGCACCCTTGCCGCCATCGGAGAAGTGCGTGCACACGGCCACGCGAGCTCCCATCGACTCGGCGATCTCGCGGATGGCCTCGTGCTCCGAGGCGTGGTCGGTCGGGAACGCGTTGATGGCCACGACCGGGGTGACGCCGTGGACCTTCACGTTTTCGATCTGCTTGCGCAGGTTCGCGCCGCCGAGACGGACGTCGTCGGGGTTCTCGGCGAGCAGCGCTTCGGGAAGCGGCTTGCCGGCGACGATCTTGAACTTGCCGGAGTGGGCCTTAAGCGCGCGTACGGTTGCCACGAGCACCGCGGCGTCGGGCACCATGCCGGAGTTGCGGCACTTGATGTTGAAGAACCGCTCCGCACCCATGTCGGCTCCGAAGCCGGCCTCGGTGATCAGGTAGTCGCCGGTGTGGATGCCGATCTGGTCGGCGATGATCGAGGAGTTGCCGTGGGCGATGTTGCCGAACGGACCGGCGTGCACGATGACCGGGGTGTGCTCCAGCGTCTGGAGGAGGTTGGGCTTCAGCGCATCACGCATGATGACCGCCATTGATCCGGCGCCCTTGAGCTCCTCGGCCGTGACCGGAACGCCTTTCTTGGTGTAGCCGACGACGATGCGCCCGAGGCGGGCCCGGAGGTCCTGCGGTGACGTGGCGAGCGCCAGGATGGCCATGACTTCGGAGGCGGCAGTGATGTCGAAGCCGGTCTGACGGGGCACGCCATCTTCGCCGGTACCTAGGCCGATGATGATGTTGCGCAGCGCCCGGTCGTTCACATCGAGCACACGACGCCACGTGATGTTGGCCAGGTCGAGGTCGAGCTCGTTGCCCTGGTGGAGATGGTTGTCGAGCATCGCGGCGAGCAGGTTGTGCGCAGCAGTCACTGCATGGAAGTCGCCGGTCAGGTGCAGGTTGAGGAGGTCCATCGGGATGACCTGGCTGTAGCCGCCTCCGGCTGCGCCGCCTTTGATGCCGAACGTCGGGCCCATCGACGGCTGACGAAGGGCGATCGTCGCCTTCTTGCCGATGTGCTTCATGGCCTGACCGAGACCGACCGTGGTGGTGGTCTTGCCCTCGCCGAGCGGTGTCGGCGTGATCGCGGTGACAACCACGTACTTCGCTTTGGGTCGGGTAGACAGTTCCTCGATCGCTTCAAGGCGGATCTTGGCGAGCGAGTCGCCGTGGGCTTCGAGCAGGTGCGGGCCGATACCCATCTGCTCGGCGATCTCGGTGAGCGGGCGCAACTCGGCGCGGCTCGCGATTTCTAGGTCGGATGGAAAACTCACGGGTACCCCCCGGGTAATGACGCCCTGATAGTGACGTCTGGCACTGTAGCAATTGTTCCGCTTGGTGAAACTGATCCGCATTGTGGAACCGATGCTGCGAAAACGTGAAATCTCCGTGGCAATTCGACTCCCGACTCGGCCTTGCTGCACAATAACCAGTACATTCGTTCCCTAATGGACAACATCGCTGCCGACGTAGAAAAAATTCTTGCCGAGGGCGGATCGTCTGGTGCCGAAGTCGGAGCCGGCCCTCGTCGCAAGGGTCGGTCGACGGCCGTTCGGAGCCTCGTTCCGGAACAGCGTCCGTTCGTTCAACAACGGCTTCGCTACGCGCCCACCGAGGTCATCTCCGAAGACGAAGTGGAAGCGATCCACAACGCCTCGCTTCGGATCCTCGAAGACATCGGCATGGATTTTCTCTGCCCCCAGTCGCGCTCGATCCTGGCGGCGGCCGGAGCTGATGTGAAGCCGGGAGTTGAACGGGTTCGCTTCGACCGTGACCTGATCCTGAACAGCATCGCAAACGCTCCGGAGGAGTTCACCCTTCACGCCCGCAACCCGGCGCACAATCTCCAGATCGGAAAGAACTGGGTCGCGTTTGGCTCCGTCGCGTCGGCTCCCAACGTGGCCGACATGGACCGAGGTCGTCGGGTCGGCAACCGCGAGGATTACCAGAACCTCCTGCGGTTGAGCCAGATGCTCACCTGCGTGCACTTCAACGGTGGCTATCCGGTCGAACCGATCGACATCCATCCGTCCATCCGCCACCTCGATGCCACGTTTGATGCCCTGACGCTTTTCGACAAGCCCATCCACGCTTACAGCCTCGGAGCCCAGCGCAACCGCGACTGTCTCGAGTTGGTGCGCATCGCCCGTGGCGTTGACGACGCAACGCTGGAGAAGGAACCGTCGATCTTCACGATCATAAACTCGTCGTCGCCGCTGCGCCTCGACGTGCCGATGCTCCAGGGCATCATCGAATACGCGAGCCGCAACCAGGTCATCTGTCTGACGCCGTTCACCCTCGCCGGGGCGATGGCGCCGGTAACGCTGGCCGGTGCACTCGCCCTGCAGAATGCCGAGGCCCTGGCCGGACTCGCGTTCGCGCAGATCGTACGACCGGGCTCCCCGGTGATTTACGGCGGCTTCACCTCGAACGTCGACATGCAGTCCGGTGCTCCGGCGTTCGGTACCCCGGAGTTCATGCGCACGGCGATGGCAGGCGGGCAACTGGCCCGCAAGTACAAGATCCCGTACCGCAGTTCCAACGTCTCCGCAGCGAACTCCCTTGACGCGCAGGCCGCGTACGAGTCGGTGTTCTCGATCTGGGGCGCGCTCATGGGCGGCACCAACTTCATGATGCACGGCGCCGGTTGGATGGAAGGTGGCCTGCACGCCGGTTACGAGAAGATGATTCTCGACGCTGACCTCCTACATATGGTGTCGGCATTTCTCGACCCGATCGTTGTCGACGAGGAGACACTCGCGGTGGAAGCGATCAGAGAGGTTGGTCCGGGCGGCCACTTCTTCGGAGTCGGCCATACCCAGAGCCGGTTCCGCACGGCCTTCCACAAGCCGATGCTGTCGGACTGGCGCAACTACGAGTCCTGGGAGGAAGCCGGTAGCCCCAACGCCGCCGGCAAGGCCAACCAGATCTGGAAGGCCATGCTGGCCGAATACAAAGAACCGCCACTCGATCCGGCCCGACGCGAGGAGATGGAAGCGTTCGTCGCCCATCGCAAGCAGGAAGGTGGCGTCGCCACCGATTACTGACAAGGCCCGGCCGCCATGTGGCCGCGCTCTATGCTTCCTCACGCCATCGGACCAGTCCTCGGCCCAGGACAGCACTGGTACGTGCACAGGTTTTACGAGCACAGGTTTTACGAGCACAGGTTTTACGAGCACAGAGTTTTCGCAGCACGAGCATCACCCGGCACGCAACGTGCCCAATCAGTTTCAAAAGCAGTCGCAGTTGTCAGTTGTAGTTGTCAGTTCGCAAGGAGCGTTCGTGAAGTCATCGACTCAAGTTGTCGTTATTGGTGGTGGCGTCGTCGGCGCCTCGGTGCTTTATCACCTCACGAAGGCGGGGTGGACGGATGTGATGCTGCTCGAGCGGCGCGAACTCACGCACGGATCGACCTGGCACTCGGCCGGTGGCATGCACACCCTGAACGGTGACCCCAACGTCTCGAAGCTCCAGCAGTACACGATCAAGCTCTACAAGGAGATCGAGGCGCAGTCGGGCCGTAACTGCAGCATCCACCTTCCCGGTGGTCTCATGCTGGCTGATACTCCCGAGCGTCTCGACTGGCTGCGCATGGCCGTGGCGCGCGGCCGCTACCTCGGCATGGACCTGGAGCTCATCTCGACCGCCGAAGCGAAGAAGATCTTCCCGTTGCTCGAAGAGGAGTACTTCCTCGGTGCGCTCTACGACCCGGTCGAGGGCCACGTCGACCCGTCCGGTGTTACGCACGCATACGTTGAGTGCGCCAAGCAGGCCGGCGCTGAAGTGCACCGCCACACGTGGGTCAGCGACCTCAAGCAGCGGCCCGACGGCACCTGGGACGTCATCACCGAGAAGGGCAACGTCCACGCCGAGCACATTGTGAACGCCGGCGGTCTCTGGGCCCGTGAAGTCGGCCGCATGATCGGCCTCGAGCTTCCGGTTCTCGCCATGGAGCACATGTACTTCCTCACCGAAGACATGCCAGAAGTGGCCGAGCACAACCGGGTGACGGGCAACGAAATGCCGATGGTCATGGACTTCGCCGGTGAGATCTACTTCCGCCAGGAGCAGGGTGGCATGCTGCTCGGCACCTACGAGCAGGCCTGCGTGCCGTGGTCACCGAAGGTCACGCCGTGGGACTTCGGTGCGCAGCTCCTCACCCCCGATCTCGACCGAATCGCTCCGCAGCTGGAGATCGCCTTCAAGCACTACCCGGCGCTTGCGACAACGGGTATCAAGACCGTTGTCAACGGACCGTTCACATTCTCGCCCGACGGCAACCCGCTCGTCGGCCCGATCCGTGGCATCCGCAACTGCTGGGTTGCCTGCGCAGTCATGGCTGGTCTGTCGCAGGGCGGCGGCGTCGGTCTCGCCCTGGCGAACTGGATGACCGAAGGCGAGCCCGGCCTCGACGTTTGGGGCATGGACGTCGCCCGCTACGGCGACTACGCCAACATCAACTTCACCAACGCCAAGGTGCGCGAGAACTACGCCCGTCGGTTCCGGATCACGTTCCCCAACGAGGAGCTCCCAGCGGCGCGCCCGCTGCACACCACGCCGATCTACTCTCGCTTCACCGCCGCCAACGCGGTGTGGGGTGTCGGCTTCGGCTTGGAGCATGCCCTGTGGTTCCAGGAACCGGGCAAGGAACCGGTCGAGAACATCACGTTCTACCGCTCCAACGCGTTCTCGCAGGTGGCCAAGGAAGTCGCCGCAGTACGCGAGCGCGTCGGGCTGACCGAGGTTTCGAACTTCGCCAAATACGAAGTCAAGGGTCCCGGTGCCGAGGCTTGGCTCAGCTCGCTGCTGACCAACAAGATGCCGAAGGTCGGCCGCCTCACACTCACCGCCATGCTCAACCCGGCCGGGCGCATCGAGGGCGAGTTCACCGTTGGTCGCCTTGCCGACGACCACTTCATGATCTTCGGTTCGCAGGCGGCCGAGGTCAACCACAGCCGCTGGTTCCTCAGCCACATGCCGACCGACGGCAGCGTGTCGTTCGATGTTCTCGGACTCAAGCTGGTGGGTCTGTCGATCGCCGGTCCGCAGGCGCGGGCCCTGCTCGGTGATGTGTGCGACCTCGACGTGTCGAACGCGGCCTACAAGTTCATGGACTTCCGCAAGGTCGACATCGGCATGATCCCGGCCATGCTCGGCCGCGTCACGTACTCCGGCGATCTCGGTTACGAGATCTGGGTTGCCCCCGAGTATCAGGTCGCCTTATACGACACGCTGATGAAGGCCGGCGAGAAGTACGGCATCGGGCTGTTCGGTTTCCGGGCGCTCATGTCGTTGCGTTTCGAAAAGAGCTTCGGTTCCTGGTACCGCGAGTACCGCCCGATCTACACGCCGCTCGAAGGCGGGATCGGCCACTACGTCAAGCTCGACCACGAGTTCATCGGTCGGGCTGCGTACGAGGCCGAGCTGGCCAAGGGACCCGAGCGTCGTCTCGTCACGTTCGTGGTGGAGACCGGCGAAGGCGACGCTGCCGCCGACGTGATCGGTGATGAGCCGGTGTGGCACACCGACGCCGACGGCAAGGAGTCGGTGGTCGGCTGGATCACGAGCGGTGGCTACGCCCACCACTCCAAGGTCTCGATCGCCCTCGGCTACGTGCCGACCGCGCTCGCCGCTCCCGGAACCGAAGGCTTCGACATCGAGATTCTCGGTATCCGTCGGAAAGCCCACCTCCAATCGCAGGCCGTGTTCGATCCCACCGGCTCCCGCATGCGCGGCTAACGGAACACCATGCGCTTCCTTCTCGACGGCCAGCCGGTCGAATTCAACGAGGGCGACTCGGTCGCCGTCGCCATCGCCCGCAACGGTGAGCATCCCCACCACGGGGGCTGCCTGTGCTTGGCGGGCGACTGCCCGAACTGTGTCGCCATCGTCGATGGCGTTGCGTACGTGCGGACCTGCCAGACCGCCGCCAAGCCGGGCATGGTCGTCAAACGCCATCCCGGCGTGGGCGCGCCGTCGCTGTACAACGGCACGCCGGTCGACACGGCGGTCGGTTCGCCTCATGTCGACGCAACGTTCGAAGACGCCGATGTGGTGGTGGTCGGGCGCAGTTCGAGCGGGATCGCGGCGGCCACGGCGCAGGAAGCGGCCGGTCATACCGTCACGATCCTCGACGCACGAGAAGGAAACGAAGTCGTTGGTGTGTACGCCGGTGGCCAGGTCGTGGTGCGCACCCCGGACGGCATGAAGTACCTGCACGCCCACAAGGTGATCATCGCCACCGGTTCGGCCGAACTCCATCCGGTCTGCGACGGATCCAA
Organism: uncultured Acidimicrobiales bacterium; assembly: GCA_963763135.1. Lineage (GTDB taxonomy): Bacteria > Actinomycetota > Acidimicrobiia > Acidimicrobiales > JANYDT01 > JANMZO01. The sequence continues at coordinate 114,499 of CAVXNJ010000003.1, forward strand.
CCTGCGGGGCATCCTCACCGTTTCGGCGGCCGAAGCCCTTACCGCCTCGGGCATCCAGCTCCACAACGTTGTTTCCGTGGGCACGCCTCCGGTCGGGGTCGAGTGTCAGCACGTTGACGGCACGCTGGTCCGTTTCGAAGGTGACAGCGGATGGGTGCAGCGAGTCGTCGTAAAAGACGCCGATGGCGTCGAGCACACTCACGAGTGCACGTCGGTGATCGTCGGACTGGGTTCGTCGCCACGCGACGTTCTCGCTCGTATGCGCACAGACGATCACGTCGAGGTCGTTGGATCCGCCGGCGACTCGCACGATCTGCCGGTCTGCCCGACCAGTGGCGTCGTGTGCCCGTGCAACAAGATCACGGTCGAAGATCTCCAGGGTGTCTGGGACCGCGGCTTTCGCGAACTCGAACTCGTGAAGCGGGGTGCGCTGCTCGGCACCGGCACCTGTCAGGGTTCGGTGTGCATGCCGCACGTGCGCTCGTTCCTGGCGGAAAACTCCGGGGAGACGCCGAAGCCGTTCACGGCTCGGCCCGCCTCGCGTCAGGTCACGATGGGGGAGGCCTCAGCCGGCTTCTATCCCGACGCCTGGCGCAAGTCGCCGCTGCACGACGAGCACCTCAAGCTCGGCGCCAAGATGGACCGCTTCGGTACCTGGTGGCGCCCCTGGAACTACGGCGACCATGTCGCGGAGTACTGGGCGGTGCGCGAGGGCGTTTCGATCGGCGACGTCAGCACGCTCGGCAAGATGATCGTCTCGGGTCCCGACGCGACCGAGTTGCTGGAGCGGATGTATCCGACCACGGTGGCCGACATCAAGCCGGGCCGGTCAAGGTACGTGCTCATACTGAATGAGCGCGGTCACCTCTTCGACGACGGCATGATCTGCCGGGAGTCCGACACCCGCTACGTCCTCACCTTCACGTCGGGCGGTGCCGGTTTCGCCGAGATGTGGATGCGCGACTGGATCGAGACGTGGGGGCTCAACGTTCACGTTCTCGACCGCACGATGGCGCTCGCGGCCATCAACGTGACCGGCCCGCTCGCCGGCCAGTTGCTGCAGCGGCTCGGGGTGGCTGAGCCGCCCAAATTCCTGCAGCACCGCCACGCTCCGGTGGCCGGTATCGACTGCCACATCATGCGCCTCAGCTTCACCGGCGAGGCATCGTTCGAACTCCATCACGCAGCGGACCGCTCGGTCGAGCTGTGGCAGGCACTCATGAGCGCCGGTCAGGACCTCGGGATCAAGCCGCACGGATTGCAGGCCCTGTTCGGGCTTCGACTCGAAAAGGGCCATGTCATCGTGGGCATGGACACCGAACTCGACACGACCCCGCGTCGCATCGCCCACGACTGGGCGGTGAAGATGTCGAAGCCCGACTTCCTCGGCCGGGAGGCGCTCGATCGCACGCTGAAGCTTCCCGATGCCCGTCGTCTGGTCGGCTTCACGATGGAGTCACCCGCACCGGTCGAAGGCTCCGCGATCTGGCGCAACGGCGAGATCCTCGGTCACGTCACGACGTCGTTCACATCGCCCCTGCTCGGGAAGGCCGTCATGCTCGGTTGGTTGAAACGGGGGTGGTCGGGCGCCGATCCCGATATCGAAACAGTGGAGATCGACGGTCGCACGGCGACGGTCACCGAAACGCCGTTCTACGATCCGGCCGGCGCGAGAGCGAGAATGTGATGGCCCGCTTCTCCACCCTTCACGGCCTTCGGGTCGTGGCCGATCCGTCGGCTATTGATGGCGTGGTCGCCGGGCTGGCGCCTGAAGTGACCGTGCTGCGGATCGCCTCCGATGATCTTCTGCTGGTCGGTCACGTCGGTATTCCGTCGTGCACCGATCCCCACGCGATCGTCGAAACCGACCTCGGGTTTTCGGGCGCCTGGCTCACTCGATCCGAGTTCGATCAGATCGTACGTCCGCATATGGAATGGTCAGTACCCGCCGACGGTCGACTCGGGCAGGGCATGATCGCCGGCGTCAGTTCGAAGGTCCACATCGATGGCACCACGGTGCTCGTGGTGTGTCCGAGTGCCTTTGTCGACGAGTTGGAAGAGCGCCTCGGATGAGTTGTTACATCGCAATGAACGCCCTCGTCGTCGAGGAAATCGTGGTCGAGGGATTCGAACGGAGCATCGCATGAACGAGTTTGTCGAGACGCTCCTTGATCTCACGTGGCACGACCCGACGTCGTCATACGACGTCGTGATCATCGGTGCGGGTGGACACGGCCTGTCCGCGGCGTACCACCTGGCGACGAAGCACGGCATCACCAACGTCGCGGTCATCGAAGCGAACTACATCGGATCGGGCAACTCCGGTCGTAACACGACGATCATCCGCTCGAACTACGGCATCCCCGAGTCGATCCGCTTCTACCAGCACAGCGTCGATCTGTACAAGGGCCTCGAAGACGAGACCGGCTGCAAGATCATGCACGACGCCAAAGGCCTCATGTGGATGGCGCACACCGAAAACGGTATGCGCGCTGAGCGTTCCCGGGCCCTGCTGAACCAGGCATGTGGTGTTGACACCTACATGATCACGCCGGAGGAAGCGAAGAAGCTCTGCCCGCAACTCGATCTCACCGGGGGCGGGCGCTATCCGATCATCGGCGGCTCGTATCACCCGGGTGGAGCAACCGCCCGGCACGACCGGGTCGTGTGGGCGTATGCGCAGGGCGCTATGCGCCGCGGTGTGCACGTGCTCCAGAACACGCCGGTCACCGGCCTGCTGAAGGAAGGCGACCGAGTCACCGGCGTCATGACCCCCAACGGTCCGATTTCCGCCGGGCTGGTCATGAGCGCGGTCGGTGGAAAGGTCACGGAGATCGCCGCCATGGCCGGTGTCCGGCTGCCCGTACGAACGCATCCGCTGCAGGCGTTCGTGACGAACGGTTACGCCCAGGGCTTCGGTCCGATCTTCTCCTCGACCGAATTGCTCACCTATGTGTCGCAGACCGCACGTGGCCAGTTGCTGATGGGCGCCGAGTTCGAGTCGCAGCCGACGTACTCGACCCAGTCCTCGTTCGAGGCCATGCGCAGCGTGTCGGCGAAAGTGGCGTACCTGCTGCCGTTCGTTAAGGACCTTCGGATTCTTCGCCAATGGACCGGAATCTGCGATGTGTCGGCCGACTTCTCGCCCATCATGGGACCGACCGGTGTCGATGGTTTCGCCATCACCACCGGATGGGGAACCTGGGGATTCAAGGGCATTCCCGCCGGCGGCGAGCAGATGGCCGAGTACATCGCGACCGGCAAGATGCCTCCGCTCATTGCACCGTTCGCGCTGTCACGATTCGCCGCCGACCATGCCATGGCCGACCAGGGCTCGACCGGAACGAGGTAAGTAAGCATGCTGTCAAGATTTAACGCAGACCACGCCGTGGCCGAGCGCGGCTCGATCGGAGTGAGGCAAGCGTGTTAATGATTCCCTGCCCCAACTGCGGGCTGCGTGGTGTTGAGGAGTACCGCTTCGGCGGCGAGTTCCCGACCGTGCCGGATTCGGTGACCGACGCCGAAGCCCGCAACGTTGACTACGTGTGGTTCTTCGACAACGTCAACGGGCGCACGAAGGAACGTTGGTTTCATGACGCGGGTTGTCGGCGATGGCTGACCCTCCAACGCGACACGACGACCGACACGCCGATTTCCGACGACTGACGCCGCGTTCGCTTACGCCCGCGCGGTCACGCGGGGTTACCAGCCCATCGAGCCCGGCGCGCCTTTGAACGGCCCGACAATGTTCGAGGTCACCCAGCCGCCATAGAAGTTCCCGGGTTGCGGCGTGACGATCTCGCCGTTGACCGTGCAGCGGTCCATTGCATGCGCGTACACCGCCACATGATTCGCGATGGCCCGATAGTCGAGGGTCGGTTCCGGGTACGACCAAGCGCAGTCGGCGGAGCGCCTGGTGGGTCCGACCACTGTCCAGTAATCGGCCGCGCCCTTCCACTCGCACCAACTCTGGTTGCGTTTGCTGAGGATCAACGTGCCCGGCCGAAATGCGGTCATCGGCAGGTAGTAGGTCGGCGGGTGACTCGTTTCGAGAATCCGGTAAGCGTCATTGGTCGACGCGATCGTTACTCCACCGAACTGAATTTCGATCTGGGCGGACGTTTTCTCACACCTCGGAGGTCGGGGGTAGTCCCATACCGATTCCTGGCCTGGTCCGACCGGAAGCGGTACCGGATTCATTGAATCAATGTAGGCCCGGGCCACGCGCTAGTGGGAACCGGTTCCGCCCCGGTGTGCCCAGAAGCGGACGGCGTGCCCGGCCGATTACGGCGTGACGGCCATCGAGGCGAGGAACCGTTCACCGACGGCCCGGTCGCCCTCGATGCTGACGCGGGACCGGTCGGCCGATGTGCGTCCGCAGCACAGTCGGGTGAACGTTGCGGCGTCCATGCGAAGCGTGGCTACCGACGCGACCTCGGGGTTGCTAGAGGCTTCAAACGCGTACGGCCCGTCGGGGACCACGATGGTGACGGCCTGATCACTGCTGAGCCCGGCTTCGGTCGCAATATGCCCGAGTGAGGACGCACTTCGCGCGATGGCCACGCCGGCGGCCGGGCTGTCCATCCCCCCGGGCCGGCCGAGTGCATCGCGAATGTCCTGTTCATGGGCCCAAGCATCGAATGTTCGTAGCCCGAGGGCGGCGCGCGCTGGGCGAGGGCCGAACGGGCTTTCCATCAGTGTTTCGCCATCGAAGTCGAGAGTCCGCAGCGACGCGATTCGGGTCGAGAGTACCTCGGCCGCTTCGGCCTGGACCTCAGCCCACGGACGTCCGCGTCGGGCGTCGACATCGAGTTCCATGAACCGTTTGGTGTCGGTGGTGACGTGCGCAAGACCTTCAGGTAGTTGGTGGGAATCGGGTGCAGGCCGACCGAGGAGTCGAGATTCCAGGCCCACGACATGCGCGATCTGATCCCGAACCGTCCATCCGGCGCAGGGTGTGGGAAGCATCGCCTGTTCCTCGGTGACTGACGCAGCCAAGTTTGCTGTGGCGGACAACGTGGACTCGACCGCGGCAACGAGGCCTTCCTTGGTGGTCGGGACTTGAGGTGGCGGTGGGAGCGTCATGGTTCTTTCGTATCAGGCCGTACCGGAGCGGGCAACCTAAGATGGGTCGTATATGCGCACTTCATTGGCCGATCTACTCGCTACGGGCAAAGTCCTACTTGCCGATGGTGCGACGGGCACGAACTACTTCCAAATGGGTCTGGAGTCGGGCGAGCCACCCGAGTTTTGGAACGTCGATCATCCGGATCGGGTGAAGAGCCTCCACCAACGCTTTGTCGACGCCGGCTCCGACATCATTCTCACCAACACCTTCGGATGCAACCGCAGCCGACTCAAACTGCACAACGCCCAGGACCGCACGTTCGAACTCGCCAAGCGCGCCGCTGAGCTGGCCCGTGAAGTTGCCGACGCCAGTCCGCGTCCGGTCGTGGTGGCGGGTTCCGTCGGACCGACCGGTGAGTTGTTCCAACCACTCGGATTGTTGACCGACGAATCAGCCACCGCAATCTTCGAGGAGCAGATTGCGGGCCTGAAGGCGGGCGGTGCCGATGTGGCCTGGATCGAAACCATGTCGGCGGCCGAGGAAGTACGTGCCGCGGCCAACGGTGCGATCAGGGCCGGCTTGCCATACACAGCCACCTGTTCGTTCGACACGGCTGGCCGCACGATGATGGGGATCATGCCCGATCAGCTCTACAAGATGTTTGAAGGGCTTTCCCAGGCGCCCCTCGCGATGGGGTCCAACTGCGGCGTAGGTGCTTCCGACATTCTCGTGAGCCTTCTCGCCATGACGGCCGACAACGCGAGTGACCGCTTCATCGTGAAGGGCAACTGCGGTATTCCGCAGTTCCACGGTACCGAGATCCACTACTCCGGTACACCCGAGCTGATGGCGGTCTATGCCGGGTTGGCTGTTCATGCCGGTGCCCGGATTGTCGGCGGTTGTTGCGGTACATCGCCCGATCATCTGGCCGCGATGCGACAAGCTCTCGACAACACCACGTTCGACGCCTCAAAGCGTCCGACGATGGATTCGATCGTTGAAGCCATCGGCCCGCTCGCAAACCAGGCTCCAACCATCAATACCAGTGAGCGCACGCGTCGCCGCGGCCGCTCCGGGGAGTAAGCCGGGCCCTAATCCCCGTCGGCTTCGCTGTCGCTGCTGTCTTCAAGGCCATCGTCGAGGTCATCGTCGAGGTCATCGACCAAGTCGCCGGAGACCGAAACCGCGTCGCCTTCCTTCGGCTCCCAGCCGAGGTTGGCGGCCAGACGGAACAAGCGCTCCTGCGGGTACAGCGCTTCGAGTTCGGCCGCGCCGGCCAACGCCTCCGCCAAAAGATCGTCGCCGCATGGGCGCGCTTCGCGTCGCCACTGCCGCACATACACATCGGCGGTGGTGATGTCGGCTTTTCGCGTGGCCCGCTCAATGGCTCGATGGAACCGCCGGGGAAGAACCCGTTGCTCCCGGACCCGCCCTGATTGGGCGTTGATCTGCGCGGGGATGTCGCGCCAGAAAATCGTTACAAGCTTCGCGGGCACGGCCTCTAACCGTAGTGGCAGCCGAGCCGATCTCGCGTCGACGGATGAGCTGAGTGTCGCTCAGAACCCGAGGATGGAAGCGAATTCATCTACCTCAGCGCGCGTCGATCGCAATTGATTGACCGGCGCATCGGGGTCGGCGTAACCGAGGGCCATGCCGCAGTAGAGAACCTCGGTGTCGGCCAACCCAAAGTGCGCCTTCAACGACTCGCGCACGGTGCCCCACGCCTCCTGAAAACACGTGGCCAGCCCGCGCTCGGTGGCAACGAGCGCAAGCGACTGCATGAACATGCCGAGATGGGCCCACTGGCCGTGTCCCATGCGCTCATCGATCACGAAGAACACGCCGACCGGCGCATCGAAGAACTGGTAGTTACGGGCCAAGTGGGCGAAACGGGCCGCTTTGTTGTCGCGCCCGATACCCAGTAGCTCGTACATTTCCTCACCAAGGTTGTAACGGCGGCTGCGGTGCGGCTCCCATAGGTCCGCCGGGTACAGCGGGTAGGCACCCGCTTCACCACGGGGGTTCGAGGCCATGGCGCGACCAGCCACCTCAACCGCGGCATGACGAGCGTCGCCGGAAACCACGATCACCTTCCAAGGCTGGGTGTTTCCGCCGGAGGGGGACCACCGGGCCGTATCGAGCAGTTCTCGCACCATCGATTCGGGAACAGGCGTCGGAAGAAACGCTCGGGTCGAAATACGCTGATGAAGAGCCTCGGTCACGGTGGTCATGGCCGTAACGTACCTCGCAAATTACCCAGTGCTGTGCTTCGAGTGTCTGGTTCGGGTCCCGTTCCGTTCGGGTCACACGGGGTTCATCCCCTCGTGAGCTGTGTTCGATTGTCTGGTTCGGGTCCCGTTCCGTTCGGGTCACACGGGGTTCATCCCCTCGTGAGTAATACTTGGTCAGTGCCCGTTGTTCGTCAGATCCGCTCCATGTTCGTGCCGGAGTTCGACATCGAGGGGTTTCGACAGGGCGTCCGCGACATGTCCTTGCTCGGCGTGGCCATCGCCGTATGGGGACTCGTGACCGGCGTAGCGATGGTGAAGGGCGGCATGCCCGTCTCAATTGCGCTTGTCATGACGTTCACGGCGTTTGCCGGATCGGCTCAGCTCGCCGTGCTACCACTGCTCGCCTTGAAGACCCCGTTGCCGATCATCTGGGTCACGTCGTTGCTCGTCAACGTTCGCTTCGCGATTTTCTCCGCCGCCTCACGAGACTTCTTCACCCGCTTCCCCTTTCACCAAAGACTGTTTGCCGCGTATCTGAACGGCGACGTCGGTTCAGCGGTGTTTCTCAAGCGGTACGGCGCAGCTACCGAGCGAGGCACCGGCGAACAGATCGGATACTTTTTCGGCATTGCGGCCGTGAACTGGGTGGCGTGGCAGGCGTCTTCGGTGGCCGGCTTTTTGCTCGGCGGGCTCGCTCCGACGAACTGGGGGCTCGAACTCGCAGCGGTCCTGGCGCTGGGGGCCGTCCTGATCCCGATGCTGAACCGTTTCCCTGCCGTGTCGGGGGTGCTCGTCACCGCAGTGCTTTCTATCGCGACGGTGCGGGTCCCGTTGCATCTCGGCATCGTGATCTCGGTGCTCGTCGGAGTCGCGGTGGCCGTGGCCGTTGACACGGTAAAGCACTCGCCGGTGGTGCCCGCGGTCGAGACCGTGCCCGTATTCAGCGACGCGAAGGAAGCGTGATGATCGCCCTCCACAACTGGCCTTACATGCTCGCAGCGATCGCCGGCATGACGGTGACCACGTTTGCCACACGCGGCAGTTTCTTCATGCTTCCGACATCGGTCAAGCTCCCCGAACGGATGGAGCACGCACTTCGATTCGCGCCGGCGTGCGCGCTGACCGCCATCGTGGTTCCCGGTGTCTTTACCAAGAACCAGCACCTTTTCCTAAGCTTGCATAACAATCAGATGTGGGCCATGTTGGCCGGGTCGATCGTGTTCGCGAAGACCCGCAACATGCTGGTGATGATGGGTGTCGGCATGGCGGTCTTCACCGCTCTTCGACTCTGGACCTAGTTTCTCAGCCGATCGGTTCGAATCGACCGCTCCTGGTTGAGGCGAAGATGGCGTCGATGATGCGCATGTTCTGCATTGCGTCGAGCAGGTGCGCCGACGTTGGTTGCTCGTTGCGAACCCTCTGGGAGAACGCTTCACCCTGAAGGGTGTACTGGTCGTTGGTGGGCACGACGTGCCGGGTCGCGTCGAGGCCGTCGGCCGTTTGGCCTTCGTGAGTGAGATAGATCGCCGGTTCGTCGAGCGGTTGGTTGAACGGGATCGTGATCTCCAGCCGCCCGAGTGTGCCGTAGACGTGAACCCGCTGGTGGTAGACGCACTGGGTCGAGACGGAGAAGTTGCTGGTGCGGCCGTCGCCGAAGTCGAGCAGTGCACTGGTAAGACGGTCGGTGCCGAACGCCGGATCGAGGTCAGCCACGGCCGCTACCCGAATCGGTTCCGCGTCGAGAAACCAGCGCGACGCCACGATCGCGTAGCAGCCGATGTCGTAAAGTGCGCCGCCGCCGCTTGACGCGATGTTGCGGATATTTCCCGAATCGGTGTTGTTGTAGCTGAACGTCACGTGCATGTGCGTGACCCGTCCGAGTTTGCCGCTGCGGACCAACTCACGCGTCTCGGCCCACTGAGGGTGGAAGCGGACCATGAAAGCTTCGGCGATGTGCACGCTGTCAGCGAGCGGAAGCAGTACGTCGAGTTCGCTGGCCCGCATTCCCATCGGCTTCTCGCAGAGGACGTGTTTGCCGGCCTCCGCGGCCCGCTTGGTCCACTCCACGTGCAGATCGTTCGGGAGTGGGTTGTAGATAACGTCGATGCCGGGGTCGGCCAGCAGTTCTTCGTAGGATCCGTAGGCCACCGGTATGCCGTTGCGCTGGGCGTACTCGGTGGCTCGGGGAAGATCTCGCGATGCGACCGCAGCAACCTCGATCATCGGGGACTTCTTCAGGCCGGGTATGAACTTCTCCTCGGCGAACGACGATGTTGACAGAATTCCCCAACGCACTGGTTCCATGGCCCAAGGTTTAGCGCAATCTCTGAGCAACGTTGATCAGGGTAGGGGGTTGGCATCATCTGCCGGCGTTGGCTCGATAGGCGTGTCGGTCGGCGCGATCGGCGCGTTAGTCGTGCGGTTACGACGCCGTGCGGACCGGCGCTTGAGCCACAGGGCCGCGGCCAGCAGGATGGCGAGAAAGGGAACAAACGGGAGGACCGCACCGCTCGCGGCAGCGAGGGCCTGAGCGATGTCACCGAGTGCATCGACGCTGTTGCGCCAGGCCCGACGGAACGACGGTTCCCGGGTTTTGACCGGCGCGACCACTGCGCTGTTGCCTTTGCTCACGAGCGTCAGGGTGATCGTCGACAGCGACGTCTGGTCGCCGAGCACGTTGAGTTGCCCCTGCATTGACTCGATCTCGGCCTCACGGTCGGAGAGTTCGTGCTCGATGAGCAGGATGTCGGACGGCTTGACGGCCTGGGTGATGAGCTGGCGCAGCCGTTCGGCGCTGATCTTCTTCGAACGCAGGCGCGACTCGAGGTCCCGGTACTGGTTCGTCACCTCTTCCGATGCAATGTTCGTGGAGAGTACGGAGCCGAACTTCGACAACCGATTTATCATGGTGTCAAATTGACCCACGGGGATTCGGAACGTGAGGGTCACCTGGTCACTGAGACCGTACGTGGCCTCTTCCGAACCCAGGAAGCCACCGGCGGCAGTGACGGCGTTTCGAAGCTTCGTCGTCGCGTCGGGAACGTTTGCCACCTCGAGGGTGACCTGTGCCGTGCGGATGATCTTTCGGTTGATAAGCGCGCTTGGTGTTTGACCAGGAATCGAGGTAGCCGGCGCCGAACGGTCAGCGGCTGATTCGGCGACCGATACGGTGTCACCGGCGGCATCGCCGGTCGCCAGACCGATAGCGGTCGCCGGCGAGTCTTTCCGTTCGGTTGCCGCCAAGGTCATGTCGGCATCGTTCTGAGACGAACTGGCGAACCTGTCATTCGAGCATGCGCCGAGCAACAACGTGCTTACGGCGAAGGCGGCCAGAACCCTCTTTGCGCGGCCGTTCTTTGGGTCCTGAACGAAAGCTCGTACTGATGCGTGCATGGTTTCCCCTTGTCGATCCCATCGATTGATGATGGTTCGACGTCGGGTGATCCTCGTTCAGTTCCGACCACGGAGATTTCTTTGCCAGGCACGAACGGCGGCGGATCTCCGGGTCATTCCGCTACAAGCCGCACGACCTGACCGAAGGGGAACTCTTCGTCGAGCAGGCCGCCGGGCGTTACCGCCCAAAGAACTGGTAGGTCGCAGGATTCCGGGAACGGGCCGAAGCCATCGGTGAGATAGACCGCGACGCTGGGGCGGCCGTCGCCCAGGTCGTCGGCCCGTTGCAGCGCTTCAAAGAACGGTCGAAAGTCGGTTCCGCCTCCGCCCTGGGCGGGCGGGATCTCGTCGTGGGGGCCGATCATCCATGGTCCGTAAAGTTCAGCGTCGGCGTAGTACAGCGCACATTGAATCGCGGGGTACGCGCCGAGGACGGATTGCAGCTCGCCGACGAACGCCCGGAGGCCCTCCTCATCGACGCTTCCTGAGGTATCAATGCAGACGGCGATGCGCAGCGACTGGTCTTCGAGTGTTTCCAAATACAACCCACTGTGCACGTGCCGGCGATCAAACGCCGCGAAGTCGGTCGCCGAAGGCGTGAGGAAATTCCACAGCAGGGCCCGCCAGTCGTGGGTCGCTTCCTCCACTGCTCCGAATGCCCGGTCGACTCCGGCCGGAAGCGTCCCATGGCGGTTGCCGCGTCCGACCGCAAGCGCCTGCGCATTTGCCTTGCGCCAGTGCTCCTCGATGGCCTTTCGCTGGGCGTCGCTCAGCGCTCCTTCGGACGTCGATACCGCGTCGCGGTCCGCGTTCCGCCCCTTGGCGTTCTTCGCTGCGTTGGCCGCCGATTTCTTCGCTTTGCCATCGATATTCGCATCACCGTTGTTGTCCGTCGAAGGTTCCAGGAGATCGACGGTCATCTCGGGAAAGCGCTGCGGCGACTTCAGGAGGATTGCGTACACCTCCTCAGCCGAGTAGTTCTGCTGGTCGGGCTCGATCAGAGCCCCATCCGGGAGGGAGAAGTCGTTGCCGAGGACCAAGCCGTTGACGACGATGTCGGCCGCAACGTTCCAGAGCTGGGGATCTCTCGTTCCCCGGCGGGTCACGTGGCCGAGCGCGGCATGAAGGACCTCGTGCAGGAGGACTCCGTCGAGATGTTCCCGACTGAGCGATGCTGCGAACTCGGCGTTGACGAACACGTCGCGCCCGTCAGTCGCCATCGTCGGGACGTCGGTCGACTCGACGAAACGGGCGTGCAGGGCGATCGTGGCGAAGAAGGGCGACTTCAGCTGCAGTCGTAGTAACGACGCGCTGATCTCACGCATCAGGTCCATGCGTTACACCTCGTCCAGGCGGAGTCGAGCGGCGCGTCGAACGCGGTAGTCGGCGTCGAAAGCGAGCCTGGCCACGATCGGCGAGGGCGTGTTCGGATGCGTGGCGACGGTGAGCCGAATTTGCCACTCGGGAGCCTGCCAGTGTCGACGGCGACGCAATTCCAGCGGGGAGCAGTTCTCCGAGGCGACGAAAACCAGACGATCGTGCGGTTCGGCGGAGCGGGCCAGCTTGCGTATGGCGGAGCGTTGGATTTCGGCGCGCAGCTGCCGTGGTAGTCGGGGATGACGGCTCGCCGCGATGCGCACCGCATCATCGGAATCAACGATAAGTTCACTTAGTAGTTGCGACGTGGTGGCAGGGTTCGTCGCTACTGCACGGCGGACATCACGGTCGGCTTCGGTGCCCAGGCGTCGAAGAATCGCCTTGGTCGCCTTTGGATGACGCGCCACATCTTCGCGGACTCGCCAGTTCTCGTCTCGAGCGAGGGAGGAGAGAATGCGGGGAGGGGTGCTCGGGTGCTGGGCTACAAGCCGACGCGACAGCGGCGACGCGCCGGCCAAGTCCTTGAGGACGCCTGCGGGAAGCGGCCTGTGTTCGGCGAGATCACGGTAGAGCTGACGGGACTGGTCGGACAGTCGAGGGTGTGCGGCGACCGTGGCCCGAAGGTCATCGTCATCGTCGTAGACCATTTCCTCGACGACACACTGCTCCAAATCCGGCCGAGCGAGAATCGCGGCCCGGACCGACGTGTGCGGATCCTGGGAAAGGTCGTGGACGACGTTGTGCGGCAGGGGGCGTTCGAGGGACGCCACGGCGGTCCGCACGTCGTAGTCGGAATCGGTCGCCAGCGTCTGGAGCAGTGAGTCGCTGAGCAGCGGGTGCTGGACGACGCACGCACGTGTGTACCAGTCGTCGGACGCGGCCATCGCCGACAACAGGGTGACGTCGGAACAGCGACGAACGGCATGCTGACGGAGCCAGGACGGAGCAGTTCGAAGTAAGGCAACGTCTGAGCGATTGGAACGCGTGACGCCTGCGAGCATACGTCGGCACTGATCAGCGCGCTTACTAAGGTTGGCTTCACGCTTGTCATGAAACAACTGCACGACTGCCTCGTCGGGTAGGTCGGTCCGTTCCGCGATTCGCTGCTGGACGCCCGGGTCGGTATCGGCCGCAAGCTTTATGATTGCGCCACGCGTCAGCGAACCCCGTGAGGCCACACACTGCCGAACGCTCTCTTCGATGTCCGACGCCAGGGTCTCCAGCGTCGATTCGAGTGCCAGTTCATGTTCGGCGACAGCCAAGCGAACGATTGATGCCAGGTCGACCGCATAGAGGTCGAGTTGTTGGGCGCTGGTGGCCAACTGGACAAGCCTCCGACGGACTTCGGGATGAGCCGGGTCGGCAACGTTCTTGACCAACTCGTCGGTCGTCGCCGGATTGTTCAGTGCAGCAGCCCGAACGTCAGCGTCGGTGTCGCGCATGAGCCGATCAAGGATGTCGGTCGGCGCGGAATGGTTGCCGGCGCATGCGACCCGGACTCTCCAGTCGGGATCGGCCGACAAACTCCGCAACAGTTCGAGGGGAATGAGTGGGTGGCGCCCGAGTAAAACGCTGACTCCCGGGGTGGAGTCGAGCAGTGCGATCAGCGCATCACGCCCTTCCTCGGTGTGGACAACGCTCGAGCCGTCGACAGCGCGCTCACGCGACACGTCGCCTCCATCAGCCACTCCTGAAGCTGGACCCTGCCGGACCTCGTCGGCGATGTCCGTTGTCGCTCGCTCACGGGCAAGTCGCCGTTGAGCGGCTGATGACACCTCTTCCACCCGATCCCCGGCGAGGAGTCCGAGGAGGAACTGCGGAATGGAGGCGTTGGTGGTCAGAGCCACGCGTACGTCTTTGTCGTTGTCGGCCGCCAGTTGCGCCATGACTTTGAGGCTGGCGGACGGGTTGCCGGCCACGGCTTCGCGAAGCCGCCAATTGGGGCTGTCGGCAAATTCGCCCAAAGTGGCCTCGGGGCAATTGGCGTGCCGGGCGATGAGGAGCTCGACGCTCGAACCGTAGGGCAGCCCGTCGAGTGCCGACATGTCTACATCGGGGGTGTTCGCTTCGAGGGCGTCCAGGGCTCGAAGCACGTTGTTCGGAACTGCCGGATGGGAGCGGGCCATGTCGCGTGTGGTGTCGTCGTCGTCGAGCAGCAGTGCGGCCAGTACCGGAGGCGGAGCCGCGGCAGATGCTGCGATTGAACGCCGAACCTGAACGTCGCCACCGATGAGTGCGCCGAACAGGCCCGGGGGAACCACGCCCAGATCCACGAGGATGGAAATTTCGAGTCCGGCGGTTGACGGACCACCCCACTCCGCTGTCTCATCGGACAGGTCGCTCGACGACATCCGGTGGGGCCCGTCGGTGTGGATCGCCGTTTCGGGCTCTCCTTCCGGACGCAGGTTGACGTGGGCCCGGGCCGCTCGTTCGACCGGTTCGTAGCCGCTTTCCAACAGGAGCGCCAGAACCTCGGCCGGGCAATCGGGGTTCTGTATCACCGCATGTTGGTCGTCGACGTCGCCGAACCGGGCGGCCCACCACAGTAGGCCTACCGGCGTGCCGGGCTCCATGAGCAGCCTGTGCCTCGCTACGGACTCGAACGTGCCGAGCCAATTGGCGTCCTCGAGCAACAGCCAATCGAGAATCGGATTACCGGCCACTGCCTCGGGAAACACCCGGGCCAGCACACCGAGAACGTCGTTGGAAGTATTTGCGTTGGCGGCGACGGCGCTTCGGACTGCCCGGGATCGGTGTCGGCTCAGGCGCTTCAGTTCCTCGACTGGGGTTTCAGGGTCCTCTGCGCGCATAGTAATGGCGTCGATGGCGTTGACGCGGGCCGGAATCGGTTCCAACTTATTCCGGCTGTTCGCCGTGGCCGGTCAGGCCGGCGTATTCACCGATGAATGTCATGAAGCGCGGTTCCTGCTTCGAGAGTGTGGCGAGAACTCCCATCTGGCCTTTGCCGCGAAGCCGCCAGGCGACGTCGGCCGCGTAGAGCTGCACCCATTCCGGCGTAGCCCGGTCAACGAGCCAGCCAAATCCGGCAACCGCCTTCTTGGCCGAATCGGCGCGAAGGGCCAAGCCCAGGGTGAGGGCGTACCGGGCCGAAGGTTCGTCGGGCCAGGCCAGGTTGGCGCCGCCGGTCCCAAGGATGGCGTCGATGCCTGGAAGCGCGCTGTACACCTCGCAGAACGCGTCGAACTCCGAGGCTGCGGCGTCGCCCACGGCGGGAGCAATCGATGCGCCGATCGACAGTAGGGTGTTGGCCATCTCCCAGCTTCGGGGGCTGGGCCATGCCGGCCGCTTCGGATCGAGCGCGTGGAGCATGGAGGGCCGAAATGCGAGGAACGAGGCGATGCGCTCGTCCAGCCCGCGGGTGCTCACGTAGCGGCGGAAGCTGTCGAGATCGGCGGTGACGTCGAGGTGCAGGAATCGGTTGGCCAGCGGAGCCGGCATGTCGTGGACGGAGGCCCGGTCCTCCTTGCGGTTTCCGGCGGCCCAGACGAACCAGCCGTCGGGAAGTTCGTAGGAACCGACCCGCCGATCGAGGATGAGTTGCTGTGCCACACCCTGCATCGTGGGTGGTGCCATGTTGAGCTCGTCGAGGAAGAGAATGCCCGATCCATCACGGGGGAGGAACTCGGGTGGGAACCAGCGGGAGATTCCGTTGTCGGGGACCGGGAGACCTCGGAGATCGGTCGGAGCCAGTTGGCTGAGTCTCACGTCGACAAATCCGAGGCCGGCCTCTTTGGCCACCCGGGCTACAACGGAACTCTTTCCCACTCCTGGAGGACCCCAGATCATGATGGCGTGACGGACCTGGTTGGCGACGAACTGAGCCAGTGCTTCGCCCAGTGCTTCTGGAGTCATGTGCGGAACGGTATCCAATCTGTGGAGGGACATTCGTTTCCAACGTTCAATCCCGGGGTTTGTTCCCACCGGGGACACGACGCGTCGTTGCGTGGTTTGTGCTTCCCGGCGCAACGGAATCCGTACACACGATGCCCCGGTGCTGCGAAAGCGTTGGGCTCTGAGCGCTCAGGCCGCTCCGGTGTGGAACGTCTGGCGGTACTGGAGCGGGCTTACACCGACGACGCGGCCGAAGTGGATGCGAAGGTTGGCCGCGGTTCCGAGCCCGATCTGAGCGGCAATCCGCTCGATCGGAAGCGCCGTCGACTCGAGCAAGCGCTGGGCTTCGAACACGCGCTGATGGAGCAACCACTGCAGTGGTGTCGTGCCGGTCGAATCGCGAAATCTGCGCGCATACGTTCTGGTCGACATGTGCGCGTGGCGGGCCAGGATCTCGACGGTGATCGTTCGACCGAGGTGTGACTGGGCCCAGGTTTGCGAATCAGCGATCGGATCGGTCGCATCCGCTGGGCTCGGTCGGAACTCGGCGGGGGACACGATGTACTGGGCCTGCCCGCCGGTTCGGTGGGCCGGCATGACCATGCGACGGGCGATTATGTTCGCAACCTCTGCGCCGTGGCGTTTTCGCATGATGTGGAGCGAAAGATCGATTGCCGCCGCGGTTCCCGCCGAGGTGAATATTCCCGAGTCGTCATCCACATACAGCACGTCGCTGTCGAAACACACGCGCGGATGGGCGGCCTGGAGACCGGCGACATGCATCCAGTGGGTGGTGGCGCGTTTGTCGTCGAGCAATCCGGCGGAAGCGAACACGTGAGCGCCGGAACAGAACGAGGCGAGCCAAGCACCCCGACGATGAGCTCGCTGGAGTTCTGTCGCCACGTCGGCACCGACCGGGGTCCTGAAACTCCCGGACCACCCGGGGCAGATGATCAGGTCGGCTTTCCGGAGGAGGGTGAGATCGTGATCCACAAACGCATCAAACCCGCCCGGTTTGCTGCCCACCCGGCCAGTCTCTCCCGGGGTGCACAGTGCGACACGGTATCTGGGGACTCCCATTGCACTGCGGTCGAGTCCGAACACCTCGCAGGCCACTGCCGTTTCGAACACGGGGAAGGGCGGAAACACAAGCACAGCAACGAGCGGAGGTAGCCGTCTGGTGGTGCGGGAAGGCATGGCGGAAATCTAGTGGGTATTGGCAGAACTGCCAATGGTCAATGCGACGGTTCTTGGACAGAATTAGCCCATGACAAGGCTCACTCTCGAAGAACGAACATCGCTCATCGCAACCTATGGCGATGGGCATCGCGTGGTTGTCGAGGCGCTATCCGGCGCCACGCCCGAGGAACTCGACCGTAGTTATCCGGGGGAATGGTCGGCTCGTCAGGTCTTGCACCACCTGGCCGACTCGGAGACGTTTTCATATGGGCGCATACGAACGATTCTGGCCGACGACAACGCCGTAATTCACGCCTATGACGAAGCGGAGTTTGCCCGGCGACTCAGCTACGACCGACCGATCGAGTTGTCGCTCACCGTGCTTGGAGCGGTTCGGGCCGCGACGGTCGAACTGCTGGAGCTTCTGACCGAAGCCCAATGGGCGCGGACCGGTACGCACACCGAATCCGGTGAATACGGAGCCGAACGCTGGCTCGAGATCTATGCCGCCCACGCGCACGATCATGCCGAGCAGATCAAGCGGGCGCGCCGGGGCGAGAAGTAGCCAACTCGCCGGTTCCGCCGTCGATGCAGCATGACGGGCGGTCGATGACCGGGTGTTGACAGGCGGGTCGAGCGAGGCGGTCGGAGGAGCGGGTTGGGTTTGCGCGGCGTCAACTCGGTAGCTTTCTGGACAGCGCAACTGCGACGTTCCGGAGGACACGAAGTGACACTTGAGTTTTGTGCGGTCGAGAAGACAAATCACGTGATGACCGTGACGATCAACCGTCCCGATCGGTTGAACGCACTCCACCCGCCGGCGAATGCCGAGCTGGGTCGGGTGTTCGATGAGTTCGCCGCCGACGACGAACTCTGGGTCGCGATAATCACCGGCGCCGGCCGGGCATTCAGCGCCGGAAACGACCTTCGCTACCAGGCGGAAGGCGGGGCTCGGGCCGATACGCCCCGTGGCTTCGGCGGTTTGACGTCTCGCTTCGACTGCGAGAAGCCGATCATTGCCGCAGTCAACGGCATCGCGATGGGCGGCGGATTCGAGATCGCCCTCGCGTGCGACCTGATCATCGCTTCCGACGGCGCCATCTTCGCGTTGCCCGAGCCGAAGGTCGGTCTGGCCGCACTGGCGGGCGGGCTGCAGCGACTTCCCCGTGCAATCGGGCCGAAGCGAGCGCTCGGGATGATCCTGACCGGGCGACGGGTTTCCGCCCAGGAAGGGTACGAACTCGGCTTCGTGAACGAGGTGGTGCCCGGCGAGCAGCTGATGGCGAAAGCCAACGAGTGGGCCGAACAGATCCTTTCCTGCTCGCCGCTTTCGATCCGGGCCAGCAAAGACGTCGTCTACCGCAGCCTCGACATGGAGTCGCTGGCCGAGTCGATGTCCAACCCGTATGACTCGGTGCGTCGGCTCGTGAAGAGCGAAGACTTCGTTGAAGGACCCCGGGCATTTTCCGAAAAGCGACCACCCAACTGGAAAGGACGGTAACCCCGATGACTGAGACGACAATTGCTACGGGTACAGACGATCTTCTCGCTGTTCTCGACGAAGGTGTACTGACCCTCACGCTGAACCGGCCCGAAGCGCGCAACGCAATGTCGGGGGATATGACCGCTGCACTGGCCGATCAGCTGGCCAAGGCCGAGCTCGATCCCGAAGTGCGGTGCATCGTGCTCACCGGTGCCGGCAACGGGTTCTGTGCCGGTGGCGACGTGAAGGGTATGGCGTCTCGCGGCGACGGGACGGTCGGTCAGAACACGATCGACGGCGCCATCCATCGGCAGCGGGTGAATCAGCGGGCGACCTCGGGCAAGCTGTTCTCGATGCCGAAGCCTACGATTGCGGCTCTTCCGGGTGCCGCAGCGGGCGCCGGTTTGGCGTTGGCGTTGGCCTGCGATCTCCGGATCATGTCGACGAATGCGATCATGACGACCGCCTTCGCCCGGGTCGGCTTCTCCGGAGACTACGGCGGAACGTACTTCCTTACCCAGCTCGTCGGCTCGGCCAAGGCTCGCGAGATGTACTACCTCTCCGACCGGGTCAGCGCCGACGAGGCCCTTCGGCTCGGGCTCACGAACTGGGTGTGTGCTCCAGAAGAGTTGGCGGCGAAGACCCGCGAAATTGCGTTGCGCCTGGCCAGCGGGCCGACTGTGGCGTTCCGGTACATGAAGGAAAACCTCAACCGGGCCATGACGGGCGAGCTCAACGACTGCCTCGATCTGGAAGCAACCCACCACGTGCACTGCGGCCAGACCGAAGACCACCGCAACGCGACGAAGTCCTTCGTCGCCAAAACCGAGCCGGTCTTCCAAGGGCGCTAAGCGCGAGTCGCCGCTGAAAGCATACGGGGTGACGGCTGTCAGAGATTGCCGGCCAACGCCCGGTCGATGAAGCCTTCGACGTTGGCGCGCCAACGGACCGATGTCGGGTGATCGTAGACAAAACCAGCAGACCCGTGGAACGCGCCCGGATAGACATGCAGCTCACATCCGACTCCTGCTCGGTTCAGAGCCGTCGCATAGGCAATGTCCTCGTCGAGGAACATATCGAACGTACCGACGTTGATGTACGCCGGTGGAAGTCCGCTGAGGTCATCGGCGATCGACGGCGACGAGTAGGAGCTGGGCGCACCGCTGCCGAGGTAAGCCTTCCACGCTGCGAGGTTCGCTGATCGGTTCCAGACCCGGAGGTCCAAGATGGCGTGGCTGCTCGGCGTCTCGTTGCGATGGTCGAGCATCGGGAACACCAGCAGCTGCGCCGTCAGACGCGGTCCGCCCAAATCGCGGGCCATGAGCGCGGTGCCTGCGGCAAGACCGCCACCAGCGCTCGCCCCGCCGATCATGATGCGACCTTCGTCGATTCCGAGATCTCTCGCGTTGGCGGCCAGCCATTTGAGTCCGGCGTAGCAGTCGTTCACGAGACCCGGCGCCGGGGTTTCCGGGGCCAGGCGGTAGTCGACCGATGCCACGAGGCAATTGTGAGCCGAGGCTCGGGCCGCACAGTCGGCATCGTCATTGTCGGCGCTGAGCAGCACCATTCCGCCACCGTGTATCCAGTACAACGCCGGGGCATCCGCCGGGAGCGCATTCGGACGGTACAGCTTCACACGAACCGCGGGGTCACCCTCATGGCCGGGGACGTGCACCTCGGTCACGCTCACGTCCTCGGGCATCGGAGGGCGTGGCATCGCCTTCAGCAATCCGTCGAGTCGTGCACGGCCGGCGATGATGTCGGACAGGTCCATCAGGTCCGCGGGCAGCATCGCCAGAACGGCGGCATGCGTAGAGTCGAGTGCTTCGTCGAGGTTTATCGCACGTGTCATGACGCATGATGAACCAACCCGGCCGATCGCGGCAAATACACGACGTCGGGCCACGCGGTGTCGTGGCCACCTGCGCATTCTCAGCAGGTATTGGGTCAGCGTGCAGGTTCTGGGGCAGTGTGCAGCCGGCGTAGTGACCCGGATCATGCCTGGTGACCCGAAACCTGTTGGGTGACGACGAACTTGTCGGCCCGCGGTCTGGCGTATTACAGCCGTTGGTAGTTGGGCGCTTCTTTGGTGATCTGGATGTCGTGGGGGTGGCTTTCGCGTGAGCCGGCCGAGGTGACGCGCATCAGGCGCTTGCCCTGGAGTTCGGCGATCGTGCCGGCGCCTGCGTAGCCCATGCCGGAACGGAGGCCACCGATGAGTTGGTGCACGACGTCGGAGAGTGCGCCGGCGTAGGCCACGCGGCCTTCGATGCCTTCGGGGACCAGCTTGCCTCCGGCGTTGTGGCGATCCTCGCCGTCGTCGGCTGTAGCGGCGGCCTTGGAGGAACGCTGACCCGAGGAGTAGCGGTCGACGGCGTGGCGGTCGGCCATTGCTCCCATCGAACCCATGCCGCGGTAGCTCTTGTAGCGGCGGCCCTCGAAGAGTTCGAACTCACCCGGTGATTCGTCGGTGCCAGCGAGAAGGCTGCCGACCATGATTGCTGCGGCACCTGCGGCGATCGCCTTCACCAGGTCACCGGAGAACGTGACGCCGCCATCGGCGATGACCGGAATGCCGAGTTGCCTCGCTCGAGAGGCTGCGAAGTGTACGGCGGAGAGCTGGGGCATCCCGGCCCCGGCCACCACACGGGTCGTGCAGATCGATCCGGCACCGACGCCGACCTTCACGGCGTCGGCACCCGCCTTCACCAAAGCCTCCACGCCTTCCTCGGTCACGACATTGCCTGCCGTGATCACCAGGTCGGGGAACGAACCACGCAGCGCTCGAATCGTGTCGACGACGCCCTTCGAATGACCGTGGGCGGTGTCGATAGAGACGGCATCGACACCGGCGCGCAGCAGTGCTTCGGCGCGCTTCTCCGCTTCGAGTCCGACGCCGATGGCCCCGGCGACCCGGAGTCGGCCGTGCGCGTCGAGGTTCGCGTTCGGGTGCTCGCGGTGTTTGGCCAGGTCCTTCACGGTGATGAGCCCGGTGAGATGGCCGCGCTCGTCAACGAGCGGGAGCTTCTCGATCCGGTACTGGTGCAGCAACGCCTTGGCCTGGGTGAGGTTGGTTCCGGTCGGAGCGGTGATCAGGTTCTCGCTCGTCATGAAGTCGGAGACCGGGCGGTGCTCATCGCCGGGTTCCAGGAAGCGGATGTCGCGATTGGTAAGTATGCCTATGAGTAGGCCGTCACGGTCGGTGATCGGTACGCCGGAGAACCGGAACCGGTTCATCATCGCCTCGGCTTCCGCGATGGTGGCAGTGGCCGACAGGGTCACCGGGTCGGTGATCATTCCGGCCTGCGATCGCTTGACCCGCTGGACCTCGGAGGCTTGGGCGTCGATGTCGAGGTTGCGGTGTAGGACACCGATACCTCCCTCGCGGGCCAGGGCAATCGCTAAGCGCGCTTCGGTTACCCGGTCCATGGCCGCGGACACGAGCGGGATCGAGAGCTTGATGTCTCGGGCGAAGGTGGTCGAGGTGTCGACGTCGGACGGCAACACGTCGGCGTAGCCCGGCACCACGACCACATCGTCGTAGGTCAGCGCGGTGAAGCGGTCGAACAGTTCATCATTGGGTAGTGGCATGGTCATCGGAAAGCCTCCCGGGTCGTGATGGGACCTGCGTTGGGTTCGTTCGGGCGTTCGTTGTGTTCAGGATGGTCGAGATGGTCGAGATGGTCGAGATGGTCGAGATGGTCGAGATCGTCTTCGGCGTCCTGGCACAGCCCGGCCAGCGTCTCGACGAGCAGCGCGTGCTCGGCCCGGTGCATCCGGGCTTCGAAGAGGTCCAGGGTGTCGGCGGGCTCGAAGGGGACGTCGATCGTGGCGAGAACCGGTCCGGCGTCGACCAACTCGTCGGGAACGAGGTGGACCATGATCCCGCTGTGGGTTCGTTCGCCGTCGAGATATGAATCGAAGGCCCGCTCGATGGCGTGGAGTCCGGGGAACTCGCCAGGTTTGGCCGGGTGCAGGTTGATCACTCGGTTGGGGAACCGGTCGAGGAAGTTCGATGACAGCAACCGCATCCATCCGGCCAAGACCACGTAGTCGGGCTCGAAGGAGGCCACGAGCTCACCGAGGGATGAGTCGTACGCTCCGCGGTTGGCGGAGGCCTTCGGGTCGGCGTGTACGGCGGTAGCTCCGGCCTCACGTCCTCGCTCCAAAGCGGGGGCCGACCTTCGGTCAGAAACGACGGCGACCACGTCGGCGTTGATAGGGGTTACCGAATCGGTATCGGGCCGACAGGCGTCGAGAATTGCCTGCAGGTTCGTGCCGCCGCCGGAAGCGAGGACCACCAGGCGCCGCCGACGAGCGTTCATGTCAGTACGTGGCCCCGACGAGCGAGACGGTCTTCGTAGGCGAGTCAACGAGGCGTCCGATCACCCATGAGTCAACCGGGAGCGCCGCTTGGATGCCGGCGACCTTGTCCGGGGCCACGACGATGATCATGCCGACGCCCATGTTGAGGGTCCGGTGCAGTTCGTCGGACGACAGACCCGACACGTCGCGTATCAGTCGGAACAATGGTGGAACCGGCCACGAGCCGATCTCGACTTCGGCCCCGCATCCACCCGGCAGGATTCGGGGGATGTTCTCCTGCAGCCCACCCCCCGTGATGTGGATCAGTCCCTTGACGTCGAGGCTGAGTGGACCGTCGAGCAGAGGAGCGAGAATCGGCAGGTAGCTGCGATGAGGTTCGAGCAACGCGTCACCGAGCGGCCGATCGAGCGGCGCCGGCTGGGCTTCCAGGGGAATGCCGGCGAAGATCTGGCGCAGGAGCGAGTAGCCGTTGGTATGCGGCCCGCTGGAGCCGAGCCCGATCAGCACGTCGCCGGGACCAACGCCCTCACGTGGGAGCAGTTGGCGCCGGTCGGCGAAGCCGATCAGCGTGCCGGCAATGTCGATATGGCCGTCGTGGTAGACGCCCGGCATCTCAGCCGTCTCGCCGCCGAGCAGTGCACAACCGTTCTCCCGGCACGCTTTGCTCATACCCTCGACGATATCGGCGACGTCGGACGGTACAAGCTTCGACGAGGCCACGTAGTCGAGGAAGAACAGCGGTCGGGCATTCTGCACGAGCACGTCGTTGATGCAGTGGTTCACCAGGTCCTGGCCGACGCCCGTCAACCGGTGGGCTTCCGCGGCCAACGCCACCTTGGTGCCGACACCATCGGTCGACGCGACGAGCACCGGCTCCTGGAGCGCGGTGAGGGCCTTGGCGTCGAACACGCCGCCGAACG
Source organism: uncultured Acidimicrobiales bacterium (assembly GCA_963763135.1). Lineage (GTDB taxonomy): Bacteria > Actinomycetota > Acidimicrobiia > Acidimicrobiales > JANYDT01 > JANMZO01. The sequence goes on from CAVXNJ010000003.1 coordinate 138,328, forward strand.
CGCCGACACCCGCCAGCACGGCTGGGGTGTGCGTTGATTCGACTGAACGGCGAATGAGGTCGACGGTCTCGGTGCCGGCGTCGATGTCAACCCCGGACGCGGCGTAGCCACCCGTGGTGCGGGCGAGAGCTCGCCATCCGATGTCGCGGCGGAAGTGCATTCCTTGGAAGGAAATATCGGCCACGGCTTGATATGCGCGCATACGGGCCCGCGCAATCGATCCGGCGAGTGCGGTCACGGCGAGGATTCGCCCTCCGGCGGTTACGAGGTGATCGCCGGCCTCTCCGGCCGAAAAAGCGGTGCCACTGTGGAAGACGAGCACGTCAGCGTGGTCGGCGGCCTGGGCGACGCCGTGGATCTCGTCGCCCCGGCGTGGCGTGCCCGGGTAGCCGTCGGCGGCCAGCACAACGGTGACGGCCGAGCGGTTCTTCCAACGTACGGGCACACTCGCGAGATGGCCGTCGCAGCAGGCCTCGGCGATGTCGAGCAGGTCGGTTTCGAGGAGCGGTAGGAGGACCTGGGCTTCCGGGTCACCGAAGCGGCAATTGAACTCCAGCAACTTCGGACCCGCTGGGGTCAGCATGATTCCGGCGTACAGGATTCCGACGAACGGACGTCCTTCGGCCGCCGAAGCGTCGACGGTGCGTTGCAGGATCTCGCCGCGGAGCTTCTCCGCCAGCTCGGGCGGGCACGCCGGGGCCGGAGCGTAAGCTCCCATGCCGCCGGTGTTGGGTCCGGTATCGCCTTCGTAGGCGCGCTTATGGTCCTGCGCCGGAGGCATGCCGACGACGGTCGTTCCATCGCTGAACCCGAACAGCGATACTTCCTCTCCAGTCAGGCGTTCCTCGAGAACCACCCGGCTACCGGCGTCACCGAACGCACCGTCGAGAAGAATGGAGTTGATCGCGGCGACCGTGGCCTCGGGACCTTCGGGAATCAGCACGCCCTTGCCGGCGGCCAGGCCATCGGCTTTCACTACGACCGGAAAACCACATGATTCGGCCCATGCGATCGCGGCCTGCGCATCGGTGAACGCTGCCGAGCGCGGCGACGATATGTGGTGACGTTCGCAGAACGCCCGGGTGTAGGCCTTCGACCACTCCAACTCCGCCGCCGCTTTGGTGGGGCCGAACGCTTTTACCCCGGCGGCCGAAAGGGTGTCGACGATGCCAGCAGCCAGCGACGCGTCGGGTCCGATGAGCGCGAGATCTATGCGCTCGGCCTGGCAGAAGGCCACGAGATCCGTACCTGCCGGTACCGGGGTGCCCGGCGTGCCGGCATTACCAGGGGCGACGAACAGAGCCTCGCAGCGTGGGGAGCGGGACGCCGCCCATGCGAGCGCATGCTCGCGACCGCCACTGGATCCGTTGGGTCCGAGCCCACCGACGACCAGCACTCGGAGCTTCTTCTGATCGGTCATGCCAGGATCCTCTCGAAATCGCCCTTGCTGGGCTGGGAGCCGACCTCGATCGGATACTTCCCGGTGAAACACGCATTGCAGTAGGCACCTTCGCCCGAACCCTCGATAGCGGCCATCATGCCGTCGAGTGACAGGAACGCCAGGCTGTCGGCCCCGATATGTTCACGGAGTTCTTCAACGGAAAGCCGATGTGACACCAACTCTTCGTAAGTTCCCATATCGAGTCCCATGAAGCACGGATGGGCGATCGGGGGACACGTGACCCGCACGTGAACCTCGCGGGCACCGGCCTCGCGGAGCAACTGCACCAACGGGCCGGCAGTCGTGCCTCGAACGATGGAGTCGTCGATCATGACCACCCGCTGACCGGCCAGGTTCTCGGCGAGAGCATTGAACTTCAACTTCACGCCCTGGCGGCGGAGCTGCTCCGTGGGCTGAATGAACGTGCGTCCGATGTAGCGGTTCTTGATGAACCCGTCGTTGAACATGATCCCGCTGCGGTTCGCGAAACCGATCGCGGCGGGAATCGACGAGTCGGGGACCGGGATCACGACATCGGCCTCAACGGGTGATTCGGTGGCCAGGTGCTCCCCCAGACGCTGGCGGACATGGTGCACGCTCGCTCCGTCCCACACCGAGTCGGGACGTGAGAAGTACACGAACTCAAACGTGCAGCGGGCCTGGCGCGGGGCACTGAACAGCGAGCGCCGAGCCGTTACATGGTCACCGGAGATCGATACGATTTCGCCCGGCTCCACCTCCCGTATCTCCGTGCAGCCGAGGGTCGTTAGCGCGCATGTTTCTGATGCAGCGGCCCACCCGCCGTCGGGAAGATGGCCGATTGACAGCGGACGGAAGCCCCAGGGGTCCCGCACCGCAAGCACCCGGTTGTCGGTCAGGATGACCAGTGAGTACGCACCCTTCCAGGAGGGAATCGTTCGCTCGATGCGCTCCTCCCACGTGGCCCCGCTCGCTGCGGCGAGCATCATGGTCATGACTTCGGTGTCGGAGCTGGCCACCAGCGGAAACCCTCGACTCAACAGCTCACGGCGAAGCTCAGCCGCGTTGACCAGGTTGCCGTTATGGGCGACACCGAGGGGTCCATGCTGGGTCTCGACGAGAAACGGCTGTGCGTTTCGGGTGGTCGCCGATCCGGTCGTCGAATAACGGGTGTGGCCGATCACGTGGTGACCGGGCAGCGCCGCGAGTCGCTCAGGTGTGAAGACCGTGCCTACCAGACCCATCTCCTTGTGCGCCCGGGCCGACACGCCGTCGGACACGGCCATCCCCGCGCCTTCCTGGCCCCGGTGCTGCAACGCGTGGAGTCCGAAGAACGCGATGCGCGCCGCTTCATCGAGCGAGGCCGTGAGCGGCAACGAAGCCGCCAGGACCCCGCATTCATCTTTCGGGCTGTCGGCGACGAACCCGAGTTCGTCGGCGTGGGAGCGGACGCCGCGACGGAGCGACACGGGCACGGGGCTCATTGGATGACTCCTGCGGATCGAAGACTGGAGGTGATGCGGTCGGCGATGGGCGTCGCTCCCGGCACGAACGATGTGCCGGTCACCCGCTCAAACGCCCGACGGTAGCGGGCCGAAGTCTGCTCCCACACCTCGTTGCCGAGGTCGGGCAGGTCAGAATCTCCGGTGTAGCCGGCCAGCTGCAATGCCTGGCGGACGAGTTCCTTGTCGAGGCTCTCGGGCTCCTGACCGGACGAGATTCGCGACTCGTAGGTCGCGGCTTCCCAGAATCGCGACGAATCGGGGGTGTGGACTTCGTCGATGAGCAGAAGATCGCCGTCGGGAGAGAGTCCGAACTCGTACTTCGTGTCAGCGAGGATGAGTCCGGCGGCGGACGCCACCTCCTGGCCCCGGGCGAATACCGCAAGCGCGGCGTCGCAGACCTGCGACCAGAGTTCCGGCGCAATCAAACCGCGCGAAGCAACGTCGGCGACCGAAAGCGGTTCGTCGTGCCCACCGGCCTCCGCCTTGGTGGTCGGGGTTATCAACGCGTTTGGGAGAAGTTCATTCTTCTGAAGGCCGTCGGGAAAACGATGGCCGTAGATCGTGCGAGCACCCTCGGCGTACTGCCGCCACAGCGACGTGTCGGTTACGCCCGTTATGACGCCGCGCACAACGACTTCCACCGGGAGCGGCCTCGCGTTGACGGCGATCAATGCGTTGGGATCGGGCAGGGTGAGGACGTGATTGGGAACAATGTCGGCCGTACGCTCAAACCACCACGCGGCGAGTTGGTTGAGAACCTGGCCCTTCCACGGGACGACGGCGACGATGCGGTCAAACGCCGAGAGGCGGTCCGTGGTGACGAAGAGTCGTCGGTTGTCGGGTAATTCCCAGGAGATGCGGACCTTGCCGGCCCGGCGGTCGGGGAGCGGGAGTTCCAGATCCCGGAGCGTGTTGTCGGCGCTCATCGAAAAATCGGGTTGATCTGTATGCATATCAAATCCGCCTAGCGTGTCGCACGCCGGCCGCGAACAACGCCAAGCCCAGATGCTGTGACTGCTCGACCAGAGTCTGCTGCTTCGCCGTGCGGTGATGGCGGGGATGCTGTGCGGGGAAGATGTGGTTCTCCGGATGGGGCATGAGGCCGAGGATCCGACCGGTCGTATCGGTCGCGCCGGCGATGTCGGACAGTGAACCGTTCGGATTGGTGCCGTCGATGTAGCGCAGAGCTCCGTGTCGGGCAATGGTCTCGTCGTCGGCGATGTACCGGCCTTCACCGTGCGCCACCGGACATTGCACGGCGTGGTGAAGGCCATCGGTCCAGATGCACCGGTTCTCGGTCGGCTCGATCGTGACCCATCGGCAAACGAACGAGCCCTGCCGCGTTGTGGGCCAGCGAACCCGGCAGGAGCCCGGTGCGGACCAGCGTCTGGAACCCGTTGCAGATGCCGATTACCGCCTTGCCGTCGGCGACGAACGCCCGCAATTCATCGGCCAGGTGGGTGCTCACGTCGCTCGCCCACACGGCGCCGGCACCGAGAGCGTCGCCGTGCGAGAAGCCTCCAGCGAGCACCACGAGCTGGGCGGACCGCAGGGCGCCGGCGGAGTCCTTCAACGCGTGCAGCGAGATTCGGGTCGTCGTGGCGCCGGCCAACTCCAAAGCGTCCGCGGCGTCGCGGTCGCGGTTGGTGCCCGGGGCTGTGAGGATCAACGCGTGTGGTGCGCTCATACGTGTCCCTTCCATGCCTGCACGAGCGTGTCGAGGTCGACCCCGAGTGCCCTGGGTTGGTCTGTCACGGTGCCTACCACGACGGCTTGATCCCCGAAGCGCTCAAGGACTTCGTTCACCAGTTGCGGTTCGACCTCGACCACGATCCGAGACAGTGACTCGCTGAACCAGGCCACCGTCGCGTCAGCATGAACACCCGAGAAATCGTGCTCCACGCCGAGACGACCGGCGATCGCCATCTCGGTCAGGGCTACGGCCAGCCCCCCGTCGGAACAATCATGCGCGCTTACGAACAGCCCGTCGACCGCCGCAGAGTGGAAGCTTCGATAGCGCGCCGGGGCGGTGAAGTCGACCTTCGGCAACTCGCCGATCGGGTCCAGGCCGAGCACCGAGTCAAGCCGCGAGCCTCGGAGTTCGTCGCGGGTCGCACCGAGGACAATCAGTCTGTTGCCCGCGGCCTTGAGGTCGCTGGTCAGGCGTTGGGTCGCATCGGGGACCACGCCGAAGGCCGTGATCACGAGAGTCGGGGGAACCGAGTGCCTCTGACCGTCGCTTCCGAGGTATTCGTTGTTCAACGAGTCCTTGCCCGATACGAAGGGGGACCGGTGGCGGTGCGCAGCATCGCAACACCCTTCGACCGCGTCGACAAGCTTGCCGAGCGTTGACGGGCGTCGAGGATTGCCCCAGGAGAAGTTGTCGAGCAGGCACACCCGGTCGGGATCGGCTCCCGTGGCCACCACGTTGCGGATCGCCTCGTCGATGACCGCCTCCGCCATCAGTTTGGCATCGAGATCACCGAGACAAACGTTGACGCCGATACCGATCGCGAGCCCGGCAACGCCGGACGATCCCATGGGAATGACGACGGCGGCATCAGCCGGGCCATCGTCGAGTGCTCCGGCGTAGGGTCGTCCGATCGTGCGCCCGCCGATCTCGTGGTCGTAGCCACGAACGACGTCTTCGTTCGAACGCAGCGACGGATCGGCCAGCAGGCGCAGTAACGCACCCTCACGATCCACCGGAGGACGTTCGCCAGAGGTTGCATCGGGAATCGGAAGCGCTTCGGCCTTCAGATGACGCTGCGGGCGGCCGTTATGGAGGAATGACACGGGGAGGTCAACGACCCGCGTCCCGCCGGCCGTCACGATCAGTCGGCCGTCGGAACGGAACGCCCCGAGGTCGGTCCACTCGACTTGGTGCTCGTCGCACAGCGTCGCCAGCGCGGTCAGCTTGTCGGGTGCCACCGCGATCACCATCCGCTCCTGGGCTTCCGACAGCCACACTTCCCATGGTGCTAAGCCCGCATACTTTCTCGGTGCGTTGTCGAGATTCACGTCAGCGCCAAGTTCTTCGGCCATTTCGCCGATCGCAGACGAAAAGCCTCCGGCCCCGCAGTCGGTGATCGCCGTGTACAGATCGGCCGCAAACGCGTCGTCGATGAGGTCGATCAACAGGCGTTCGGTGACCGGATCGCCGATCTGAACACTTGCGCCGGCCACATCGCCCGTCGTGGCGTCCATTTCCATCGAGGAGAACGTCGCCCCACGAATCCCGTCGCGTCCGGTTCGCCCACCCAATGCAACGATGCGATCACCCGGAGAGGCCCCGATGACCTCGCGGCCGACCGGTCGAACGCCGACGCATCCGGCGAACACCAGTGGGTTGGCGGTGAAGCCCGGGTCGTGGATGATCGCGCCGGCCACGGTGGGAAGGCCGATCTTGTTTCCGTAGTCGGCGACACCGTCGATTACGCCATCTCGGATCCGCTGAGGATGCAGCACGCCGTCGGGGAGGGTGTTGGCATCGAGGTCGGTCGGGCCGAAGCACAGCACGTCGGTAATCGCGATCGGTCGGGCCGAAACGCCGAGCACATCACGGATCACGCCACCCACACCCGTGTTGGAGCCACCGAATGGTTCGATCGCCGACGGGTGGTTGTGCGTCTCGGCCTTCACCGCGATGTCGACAAGATCATCGAACGCCACGATGCCCACGTTGCCGACGAAGGCGGACCTGACCCAGGGTGCCGCAATCTGCTCGGTGCAATCGCGCAGCTGCCGCATCAGCGGGCGAACGTTGCGGCCGTCGGTGAAGGTGATGTCGGCCCGGAACGTGGTGTGCGCGCAGTGCTCACTCCACGTTTGGGCAACGGTTTCGAGTTCCGCATCGGTCGGATCGCGTTGCTCGCTGACGAACCAGGTCTGGACAGCAAGCATCTGATCCAGATCGAGTGCGAGCCCACGCTCACCGGAGAGAGCGATGAGCGCGTCGTTGTTCAGATTGCGAAGGCTGACCGTGTCAATCGTGGAGTTGTCGCCGGAGATGTCGGGGAACGGAGCTTCGATGCTGCCGAAGGAGAACCGTTCGACGACGGTGTTGGCAAGTAGGCGCTTCACCAGACGCTCGACATCGGCGCGCTCCGTGGGACCGGCAATCGTGAAACGCTTGCCCGATGCGGCCCGGATCCGGTGGCCCACGCTTCGCGCCACATGCTCCAGTGCTTCAGCGGTCGGATCGGTGACGCCGGGTATCTTCGCGGTTTCCACGATCCAGCGCCCATCCGGCAACCGTTCGGGAAGCGGTTCGGTCGCAAAGTGGCCGTTCTGAATCGCAGGGTCGATCACGGTCGTGGGATCGAACTCAGACACGTTCGGTTCGACGGTGGTGCCCGACTGCACATCCCTTGACGCATAGAACCAGAGGTCCGCGGTCTCGATCCCGGTCACGCTCGGAACGCCGAGATGCCGGGCGTCGTGGACCATCTTCTCGCGCGCATCGCCCTCGAATGGCTCAACGACGTAGCACCGTACCTTCACGCAGGCACCTTACCGGTCAGCGATCTTTACGTTCTGTCCGCGATCGATCGGGTAGCAGTACGTGGCGGTGATCCAGCGGCTGGTCGGAGTGAAGCCGAAGGGCGACCTGTTGGGAATGGAAAAACGGCCACCAGGAGTGGTATCCGTAGCTTCCGTCAGCGAGTTGCCGACTTCAGCAGTTGAACCACTTCGTCATAATCATCGGCTCTGGTTGTTTCGGCTCGGTTGGTCAGGCACTCGTCGAGCGCGGTTCGGCCGTGAGTGTCGACCCGAGCGGGATCCGCCCCATGGGCGAGCAGTGACCTGACGCTCGCCGGGCGTCCGTTCGACGCAGCGAGAACCAGGGGGTGTCGCCCAAACACCTCGTCGGTGGCGTCCACCGGAGCTCCGGCCTTGACCAACGTGTCGATGACACCGATTCGCTGATGGTCAGCCGCCATGATAAGTGCACGTAGTAGTGACTGCTCGGGGGTGTCGGGAGCCAGCCACCCGTTGACGTCACCCGCTGCGGCGGCTTCTTCGATGGACCTGACTCGGGCGCCCGCCGTGACGAGGACGTCGATCACGTCGGTCATGCCGAACACCGCGGCATGCAGCAAAGCGGATCCGCCCGGAACACCGCCCGCGTTGGAGGCGGCGGTGGCGTCGATGTCGGCGCCTGCCGCAATCAGCACCGCGGCGACATCGGCATCGCCGTAGCTCGCTGCGGTGATAAGCGGTGTTTCGGTGTCGCCGGGGTTACCGTCAACCGGAGCGCCGGCGGCGATCAGCACATGGGCCACCGACGCGCTGTGGGCCACGTCACGCCACTTTCCGGTGGCCGTGTCGTAGCGGGCCATCGCCACGTAACCGAGTGGGGAGGCACCCTTCGGGTGGTCCCGCCAATGTTGGAGTTCCTCCGTCGCCATGTCGGGATGCTCGGCCAGGAACGAGGCAAGTGCTCCGGCGTCGCGGAGGTCGAGGATCCTTCGCCGTGCCACTTCGAGTTGCATCTTCGGCCAACTGGCGAAACCGTACTGTCGAGCGAGGCGGAGTTGGGCGGCCGCGAGGTTTGTCCCCGCGTTCGATCTCACCGATCCAGGCAGCAGATTCCGCGTCGCCAAGGCGGGCGGCTCGCAATCGTTCCTTCGCGATTCGGCGAAGCTGGTTGACGTCGGGGCGAGGTGGTAGAGCGGACGTTGGCGTGGACATGATGTCTCCTTATCAGCCAGCAGTTCGCGAACCGGCAGGAAGACGTCGGCACGGACGGGTGTCGAATCGTTTACAACAGCAGAGGTGGACTCAGTCCTGCCCGCGAACCCGGATGCGCCCTCGACGCAGGGGCCATGATAGACGAATCGATGCGTTTACGGTTGCCCGGTCATGTCTCCGGAGTCATTCGAAGCGGACCACCGTCACGGACAAGTGATCGTATGCGCGCTTCATAGTTTGGCCAGCGGGCGATAAGTGGTTCAGCCGCGCTTCCCTCGTAGTCAGCCTCAGTGAACCCCGGAGCCATGGTGCAACCGAATAGGGAATACGAACCGCCGGTGATGGTTCGGCCTCCCATCCAGGTTCCTGCGGGAACCACGAGCTGAACGTGCTGTCCGGCCAACAGATCGCGGCCGAGAACCGGTTCGCTCACCGACCCGTCGGCATGCAGGAGAAGCAACTGGAACGGATCGCCGAGATAGAAGTGCCAGATCTCGTCGGTTGGTAGACGATGCATGGCCGAGAACGAATCCGGCTCATCGGTCTGCAGCGCGTAGATGCAGGTTCCGGCGGGTTGGCCCGACTCGAGACGGGTGCCCGATCGCCACGTCTGACGAAAGTAGCCACCTTCAGCCTCGAGAGCCACGAGGCCGAGTTGTTCGATGAGCGTTGCGGCCTCAGGGTTCACCGCTTCCTCCGGGTCTTCGACGGGGCCACGTCGGCCGCGGCCGCTTCGCGTCCGATGCCGACCGAGTAACTGCGTCCGATGAGATCCTGCACCTCCGGTTCCAGCACCACGGCCGACCCGACGTTGCTCGGAATGGTCGACGCCAGGTACAGCACGTTGGCCACCCACTCGACCTGCGCCGCCACGTTGTATGCGACTTCAAGGTCGTCAGCGATGGCGACAACCCCGTGATTGGCGAGGAGCACGGCACGACTCCCGGGCTGTCGGGCGAAGGTGCGAAGGGTCGCGTCTCCCAAATCGTGCGTACCCGGTGCCTCGTAGTCGGTGACGAGAATCTTCTCGGCGTGCATGGCGATGTTCTCGTTGCAGATGAACGGCAGATCCCGGCGGGCCACGGCGAACGCTGCCGCGTACCTGGAGTGCGTATGGACAATCGCGGACACGTCCGGCATCGCGCGGTAAATGGCCAGATGGAGGGCGAGTTCGCTCGTCGGTCTACGCGGACCTTTGAATGAGCCGTCGACCGTCGACACGACCGGGTGGTCAGCGGGTTTGAGTTGATTGTACGGAACGCCGCCGGCCGTCACGACGAACGAGTCCGAGGTGGTACGTACACTTATGTTTCCGGAGGATGCAACCACGAGGCCATCGGCCACCATTCGGAGGCACGTGTCGTGCACCTGCCGACGGGCGGCGGCCACACCGATCGTGGAACTCACAGCATCTCCCTGACCCGGGATATCTGCTGTTCGGCCCGTTTCAGGATCTCCGATGGGCGGGCGTTGACCAGGGTGCTGTCGTTGACTACAAGCCGACCGTGATGAATGACGTGGGCGACCTCCCGTCGGGTTGCCGCGTAAGCCAGGGTCGAAATGGGGTCGAACGACGGGGACAGCGCGAGCGAGTCATGCTGCATCACGATCAGGTCGGCCCACTTCCCGACCTCGATCGAACCCGTCTCGTCGCCGGTTCCGGCAGCCAGCGCACCGTGGCGCGTGGCCATGGCGACGACCTGCGCCGCTCCCAGCGTCGTAGGGTTTCCACTCGATGCTTTGCGCGCATAGGAAGCGAGTCGCATCGCCACCCACAGATCGAGGTCGTTGGCCGATGCCGCGCCGTCGGTGCCCAGGGCCACGTTGATCCCGGCATCGAGGTAACGCTCGATGGGGGCGAGACCACTCGACAGTTTGAAGTTGGAGGCCGGGTTGTGGGCAACGTGGGCGCCGGCCGCTGCAGTGAGCTCAATGTCGGAATCGGAGAGATGGACAGCGTGGGCAAGGACCGTTCGGTGGCCGAGTAGCCCGGTGTCATGGAGAACTCGTACCGGCGTACGGCCACCGTGTCGGGTCGCGACCTGAAGAAGTTCCGCCTGCGTTTCCGCCGCGTGGACATGGACGCGAGCCTGATGCCGGGTGGCCAGATCCGCCAGCGTTATCAGTTGCGCTTCGCTGAGCAGGTACGTCGAGTGCGGACAGATCCATTTCGGCCGACCCAAAACGTCGGCTTCGGCCAGCCACGCTTCGGCTTCGGCCATGCGCTGCCCGAACTCCTTGTGATCGGGCCCGTCGAACTCGAAGAATACGGGACCATTGTGGACTGTAGTGCCGAGTGCGGCGGCAACGGCCAGAACCCGGTCCGGAGAGAAGTACATGTCGATGGTCGATGTGATCCCGCCCAGAAGGCTCTCGCCGAGCGCGATTTCCGTGCCAGCTTCCACGAAGGCGGGATCAACGAGCGCGCCTTCGATCGGGAGCACGCGGCCGAGAAAGCCGTCGAGATCACGGTCATCGGCTACCCCGCGGAGCAGGGTCATGGCGAGGTGTGCGTGAGTGTTGATCAACCCGGGCAGCACAATCGCCCCCTTCGCATCGACCGTCGATCCTGCTTGCGGAGCTTCGGCCGCAGACCCGACAAACGTGATTCGACCGTTGCTGATCGCGATCGTTGCGCTCGGCACGACAGTTTGGGCCAAGTCCGCGGTTACGACGGTGGCGTTGATGATCGACAGCTCCGCCGGGACAGCGGGTCTGGCCGGGGCTGGCTCTACGTTGGTCATGTTGCGGCAAGGACCCGTTCGTCGGCGATGCGGTCGATGATTCCACCGAGAAGCGAAATCAGCCGCGGGGCGGCTGCGTTTCCTGCAGCGATCACGTCGTCGCCGTCGAGCGCGACGGGGCTGAGTCCGGCCGCCAGGTTCGTGGCCAGCGAGATGCCGAGGATCTTCATCCGGACATGGCGCGCGGCGATCGCTTCGAGCACCGTCGACATGCCGACCAGATCCGCTCCCCAACGAATGAATGCCTGAATCTCCGCTGGAGTCTCAAAGTGCGGGCCGTTGAGTCCGACGTACACGCCCTCTGGCAGCGAAGGGTCGACCCGGTGGGCCAATTCCCGGAGGTCGTTCGCGTACAGATCGGTGAGGTCGCAGAACCGTGGACCGTGCGGGGCCGGCGGATTTGCTCCGGTCAGGGGCGACTTGTTCGTGAAGTTGATGTGGTCGCTGATCAGCACGGGGGTGCCGACCGACCACTCGGGTCGCATGTATCCGGCGCCGTTCGTGATGATGGCCATGCGACAGCCCGCCGCCGCCGCCGTCCGGACGCCGTGCACGACGGTCGAGGGCTCGTGACCCTCGTAGCCGTGCACACGGCCGAGAAACGCAAGAACCTTGAGTCCGCTGCGTTCAAACGACCGGATCGAGCTGCCATGACCGAGTGCGGAGGGCATCGGAAATCCCGGGAGCGACGATACGGAAAGGTCGACCGCCGGGGCGTCAAGACTTAATCCGTCGGCCACGTTTGACCACCCGGATCCGAGCACGATCATCAGGTCGTGGTTTGCCCTTCCGGTCTTTTCGGCCAGAACGGCCGCAGCTTGGTCAGCCAGAGCAAACGGTTCGATCGTCACCTCGCCATGTTGTCAGATAGTGGGTGCCCATCGGGCGATTGCCGTGCGCCCGGAACCTGTCGTGGAAGGATTGCGGGGTGACTACGTCCGGGCTCCCCAGAACCATTGACTGGCGCGGCGACCATGCCGTCCTGATCGACCAGACCCTACTTCCGAACGATTTGGTGATGGTTGATGTCCGCGACGTCGACACGATGATCGATGCCATCAAGCGGCTCGCGGTTCGGGGTGCCCCGGCGATCGGTGTCGCCGGGGCGCTTGGCGTGGCGATCGCCTCCGTTCGGGCCGAACATGACGGGCGCGATTCGGCGTGGGTGCACGCGGAGGCCGACCGGATTGCTGTCGCCCGACCGACGGCGGTGAATCTGACCTGGGCGGTCAACGCAATGCGGCCATTCATCGATCAGGGGTGCGACGCGGTGATTGCGGCAGCCACCGCGCTGCTCGAAGACGACGTTGTCACCCAGTCCCGGCTCGGTCAGCGCGGTGCCGACCTGGTGAACGAACTGTGCGCCCAGGTGATCGAACGAGAGGGTGGCGTTCGTGTGCACACGCACTGCAACGCAGGCGGGCTCGCCTGTGTCGAGTGGGGTACCGCTCTGGGGGTCGTGCGGGCGCTCCACGAGCGGGGTCAGGTGCGGGAAGTCTTCGCCGATGAGACGCGTCCGCTCCTGCAGGGGGCGCGCCTGACCGCGTACGAACTGGGTGCGATGGGCATTCCGCATCGGGTGCTCGTCGACGGTGCCGGTCCGTCGGCGATCCGTTTGGGGTTGGTTGACTGCGTCATCATCGGGGCCGACCGTATCGCCGCGAACGGTGATACGGCGAACAAGATCGGTAGCTATCCGCTCGCCCTGGCCGCCGCCCGGGCGGGTATCCCGTTTCTCGTGGCCGCCCCCGAATCGACGGTTGATGTGTCAACTCCCACGGGTGATGCCATTCACATCGAAGAGCGTTCGGCCGACGAGGTCCATCATTTCGGTGGCCGCCGGGTCACTCCCACCGGCTCCGGAGCCTGGAATCCCGCCTTCGATGTGACCCCGGCGGATCTCATCACGGCGATCATCACTGACCGGCGAGTCGTGCGTCCGGCCGAGGGGGAGGGGCTATGAGCACGCCATCCGTTGCCTCGTTGCTGGATTTCACCGGTCGCACCGTGGTCGTTACCGGCGGAGCGGGTGGACTCGGAGTCGGGATCGTGGATCGGTTTGTCGAAGCCGGCGCAACGGTCGTGCGCCATATTCATCGGCGGGAGGTCGAGAACCCGGCTGGCGTAATAAGTATCCGCGCTGATCTTTCCGTGGCCGACGCGGCGGAGAAACTCGCCGCTGACGTGGTTGGAGCCACCGGGCGACTCGATGTTTGGATCAACAACGCGGCCCTGCAGCCGGTCGGAAGTTTTCTGGAGCTGTCGACGGACGACGAAGCCTCGGTCATCGACGGGTCACTCGGCTTTGTGATGCGGGGGACCCGGGCTGCAGCGAAGCAGTTCATTGCCCTTCGCTCGGGCGGAACCGACGTGAGCGCGTCAGTCGTCAACATCGCCTCCATCGAGGGATTCGTCGCCGCGGTCGGTCACAGCCACTACTCGGCGGCGAAAGCCGCGGTGCTGCACCACACGAGAGCGACGGCCGTTGAACTCGGCGCTCACGGGATCCGGGTCAATTCCGTGGCACCGGGGCTTATAAACCGAGACGGCCTGGCGAGCGACTGGCCAAGCGGCGTCGAACGGTGGACGACCGCCGCCCCGCTGGGGCGACTCGGCGAGCCCACCGACGTGGCCGACGCCTGTCTGTTCCTGGCGTCGGAGGGCGCCCGGTGGATCACGGGTGCGACGCTGGTCGTCGACGGTGGAACGTCCGCCGGCAACACCTGGTAAACCAGAGGCGCTGCTATGTCACCGAATGCCCGTCTTTCGCTGGTCGTAATCGACTGTCCAAACCCCGAGGTGATGGCCACGTTCTACGCGGCCATCAGCGGAATGGAGCTGTTCATCGAAGATGAGGGGTGGGCTGAAGTGTTCGACGACAACGGCATGCGCATTGCGTTCCAACGTGTCGACGACTACCGACCGCCCGTCTGGCCCGGTACCCGCCACCCACAGCAAATGCACCTCGACTTCGACGTCGACGACCTTGACGCGGGCGAGTTGGCCGTGGTGGCCCACGGCGCCCGGAAGCACTTCGTGCAACCCGGTGAAAACTTCCGGGTCTTCCTCGACCCCGCCGGTCACCCGTTTTGTCTGGTGCTCGCGGAATAACCGCTGCTTCTACCCGGGGTCGGTTGCGTCCAACCGGAGTCGCTCGGGGTGCGCATGAATCAGCGCATACAGGGCCACTGCGGTCGCAGTCGCGACGTTGAGCGAATCGACGCCGTCGGCCAACGGAATGCGGACCCGATGATGTGCACCATCCATGGTCGTGGCCTTCAGACCCGGTCCCTCGGCTCCGAGAAGGAACGCAATCCTGGTGGTCGGGTCGAACACGGCGAGGACCTCCGAAAGCACGGCGGCCGAGCGCGACGGGGTGAGCGCCAGGGTCACGAAGCCGCCGTCTTGGAGCAACTGCAGGATGTCTTCGCCCGACGGTACCTGCGCGTAGGGAATCTGAAGCGTCCAACCCATCGACGTGCGAATGGTCTTGCGGTACAGCGGGTCGCCGGTGGGGCCCGCCAGTAGAACGGCGTCGACCCCGAAACCGGCCGAATGACGAAATACGGATCCGACGTTGTCAGGGTCCATGACTTCTTCCAACACCACAATTGTGTGTGCGGTCGCCAATACATCATCGACCGACCGTGCGGTGGGACGCACGGCGACGGAGATCACTCCACGGTGCAGCGGATACCCGACGACCTGGTCGATTATCTGTTGGTCGGCCACGAAGATATCCATGGTTTGCGTTCCGTCGGGGCCGAGGCAGTTCTCCGCGAGGAACGGCGTGAGCCGTTCCGACCGCGCCGGGGTCAACAGGACCGCCCGCACGGTGATGCCCGAGGCGAACAGGCGTTCCAACACCAGTTCGCTCTCGGCCACGAACGTTCCGTCGTGACGCCGATTCTGACCCTTTATGTTACGGAACTGGTCGAGTCGCGCATCGTCTACCGCCGTGATGGCTTCCGTGGTGAGGGTCACGATGGAGCAAGTGTACGGGGCCGACGGGCCCAGGCGATTATCGGTTGCTCTATGAACCGATAGGAAAGCGCTGCCAACACGAACGTCGAGGTCAACGACAGAACCCATCCGCCCTTGAGATGCTCGAAGTAGGCCGACATGACCTCGTGGTAAAGGTACAAACCATATGAGCGCTTACCGATTTCCACGGCGGGGCGGGATCCGAGGATCCGGCTGATGACCGACCTCGGGTCGGCCGCAGTCGACGCCCAAACGATGTACGCCGCGATACCGGAAATGACGATCAGGCCGGGCCCGAGCATCCAGCCCGGCGACGCGGCGGGATTGGCACTGCTCCCAAACAATCCCAGACCAAGAAACACGAGTGTCGCAGGCACGAGACCATGCGCCCAGGCGGACGATGTCACGCGCAGTTGTGGAAACTGATGCCAGGCCAGGGCGAGCGATGCTCCCAGTAAAAGCGACTGCGAACGGGTGTCGGTGGCGAGGTAGAGGCGGTTGAACGTTGCGGAACGCAGCCAGAGCACCGTGGTCCACGCGGCTGCAGCAGCGGTAAGTACGCTTACGGTTATGAGCGCCGCCCGGGCCCCCTTCTTCCACCAAAGCCAGGCCAGGGGAATCGGCCACACGATATAGAACTGCTCTTCGACCGACAGCGACCAGAGGGCACCCCACCCGTCGCCTCCAAGTGGATTGGTCGGCGACCGATGGATTCCGACCAGGTTGAACCCGTAAAGGACAGCCGCCACAAGTGCCCGCAGGGTCTCGCCGGCACGTACGTGCGTTCTCGCGTTGTTGGCCACGAGCAGCGCCAGGCAGAGCGCCAGCGCCGGAAGAAGCCGACGCGCGCGACGCCCCCAGAACGCGACCACGTTGACCCGCCCGGCGGCCATGAACTCCGCAATCAACCGCTGTGAGATCAAGAAGCCGCTGAGGACGAAGAACAGGGTGACACCGACATATCCCGATCGAAACCACCCGAAACGGCCTAGGCGACCGAATCCCGGAGCCGGCCCGTAATTGTGGGAAATCACCATGAGAACGGCCAATGCCCGAAGCCCGTCGAGTCCTCGAAAACGCGATTCAGATGGTCTGGGCGGAGGTGTCATGGAGTCCTGCGGGCTGGATGGTGCTAATCGTCTCTCGCTCATGATGGCATGACCGATCCGACCCGCTGGCCGGCCGCTGCGGTGGTTCGCCCCGACGCGAATCCGGTCGGAGCAGCGGTGTGCGACAGTAGGTGCGATGCTTCTCCGCGACGTTCTTCCGCCCCCCGGCTCAGATCCGGCCGACGTCCTGGAAGCGTTCGCCACTTGGGCGGCGGCCGGCGGTCGTCCGATGTACCCCCACCAGGAGGAGGCCGCCCTGGCGTTGGCCTCCGACAGTCATGTTGTTCTGGCCACGCCAACCGGGTCGGGCAAGAGCCTGGTGGCGTTGATGGGGATCGTGTTTGCCCGTAACCGGGGTGAGCGCGCCGTCTGGACCGCGCCGATCAAGGCGCTGGTCGGGGAGAAGTTCTTCGAACTGGCGGATCTGCTCGGGCCGTCGGAGGTCGGTCTGGCCATCGGTGACGCGTCGATCAACCGCGACGCCCCGGTGCTGGTGTGCACGTCGGAGGTTCTCGCCAACCAGGCACTCGGCATGGGCGAGGAAACACCGTTCGGGTTTGCCTGCCTCGACGAGTTCCACTACTACGCCGAGCACGACCGTGGCTGGGCCTGGCAGGTTCCGCTTCTTACCATGCACCGGTGCCAGTTTCTGCTGGCCTCCGCCACGCTCGGCGATGTCACCGCAATTTCCGACGATCTGGAACTGCGATCGGGTCGCGACGTCCAGCTTGTCACCGCGGTGACCCGTCCGACGCCGCTGTTCCACCAGTGGCGGATGACCCCGGTCGCGGAATCAGTCACCGAAGCGGTCGAGAAGGGCCTGTCGCCGGTGTACATCGTGCATTCGTCGCAGGCGATGGCGATCGACCAGGCGCAATCGCTCGTAAGCCTGCCCATCACGACCCGGGCCCAGCGCGAGGCGATTGCCGAAGCCATGAAGGGAATCAAACTCAACACCGGGTTCGGTCAGACGCTCGGGCGTTATCTCCGAAACGGGGTCGGGGTGCACCACGCAGGAATGCTTCCCCGGTACCGTCGGCTCGTCGAGAAACTGGCTGGGGAAGGACTGCTGCCTGTCATCTGCGGAACCGACACCCTGGGCGTGGGGATCAACATCCCCATCCGCACCGTGTTACTAACTGCGCTTACGAAATTCGACGGAAGTCGAGTTCGGATACTCCGGGCGAGGGAGTTCCATCAGCTCGCCGGCCGCGCGGGCCGCCCCGGCTTCGATCCCGACGGCCACGTTTGGGCGCAGGCTCCCGAGCACATCATCGACAATGAGCGGGCGCTGGCCCGGGCCGGCGACGATCCGAAGGCCCGCCGAAAAGTGCATCGCGCCAGCGCCGCCGAAGGGGTTCGTCCACTATGACGAAGCCACGTTCAACCGGTTGGTGGCGTCGGTCCCGGAGTCGTTGACCTCACGGTTCCGGGTGACCCCGAACCTGATTGCCACGGTCCTCACCCGACCAGATGGGGCAGCTGCGTTGAAGGAACTGCTCACAACCAACCATGACACCGCGGCGCGCAAACGCGAGCACGTCAAGCGGGCGATCGCCGTTTACAAGTCGCTTGAGCGCGCCGGCGTGGCCAGTCGTAAACGGGCGGCCGACGGTACGTGTCTCGGTGTCGACATCGGTTCGATCATCGACGGTTCAGAGGAACGCCTGTCCGTGAGCTTCACCTCGCCACTCGGACCGTTTGCCATAGAGGTCATCGACTCCCTCGACATCGAGGACCCCTCGTATGTGCTCGATGTAGTGAGCGTCATCGAATCAATCACCGAGGACCCGATGGCGCTGTTGATCGCCCAGGAGAAGGCGGCCCGGACGTATGAGATCGGTCGGCTAAAGGCCGAAGGTGTGCCCTACGAGGAGCGGATCGAACAGCTCGACGGCATCACCTGGCCGAAGCCGCTGGCCGAGGTTCTGACGGCCTGCATCACCGCCTATCGCGAAGTGCACCCCTGGGTCTTCGACAATCCCTCGCCGAAGAGCATCGTGCGCGAAATGCTCGAGTCGGGCGAGACCTTCGCCAGCTATGTGCAGCGATACAAAGTCGAGAGGTCCGAAGGACTCCTTCTCCGTTACCTCACCGATGTGTGGCGCACCCTGGACCGGTCGCTGTCGTCTTCGGCCTACACCGACCAGCTCGAAGACGTCGTCGATTGGTTGCGCTCGCTGCTCACGGCCACCGACGCTTCGCTGATCGAGGAATGGGAACGGCTGTCCGGAATCGATCCGGTTCAGCGGGTCGAAGTCGCCACGCCGATCGCCACCGGTCCGCCGCGCGCCTGGCGAACGGCGGTGCGAACTGCAGCATTCGGATGGGTCGAACTTCTGGCCCGCCGTGCGTACGAGGCGCTCGCCGAACGGGCTCAGGTCTCGTTGGTCGAGTTGTTCACGACCATGGGGCCGTACTGGATGGAGAACAGCGCAATCATGACCGACGCCGATGCCCGTTCGGCGGCGTTCTTCACCCTCGACGACTCCGAGCCCGGCGTCTGGACGGTTCGTCAGCGGTTGTCGGATCCCGAGGGGAACGGGGAGTGGGGCTTCACCGCCAGCGTCGATCTCAACGAAGCCGAAGAGTACGGAGTGCCGAGTCTCCGACTGGTGTCGATAGGACGCTTCGGGGAGGAAGTCGCGCTGACCTCGACCAAGCGTTGACGGGAGTTGTCGCGGGAGCGTTGGTTCGGAGGCCCCGTTCAAACGTCCGCTTGCGCTGAAGTGTCAAACCCCCGCTTGAGCGGCAGCGTTCAAACGGCCGCTTGCGCGGAAGCGTTCATTCCGAGGGCGATGGCCCCGAGGACTCCGGCCTGGTTGCCGAGCGACGGGGGCACGACAAAGGAGTCGATGTCTTCCAGAAGAGACTTGGCTTGGACGTACCCGTTGAGTGACGCCAACAGTTTGGTACGTACCAGGGGAAGAATGTGCGGTTGACTCATCACTCCGCCGCCGAGGATGATGCGCTGCGGCGAGAGGATGCACACGACGCTTCGGAATGCCTCCGCGATGTAGTGAGCCTCAAGGTCCCATGCTTCGTGGTCCGGTGCAAGCGTTTCGGCCTTGACGCCCCATCGGGCTTCCATCGCCGGGCCCGATGCCATTCCCTCGAAGCAGTCGCCGTGAAATGAGCAGAAGCCTTTGAACGGATCACGTTCACGATCGTGGGGCAGCACGATGTGTCCCATCTCAGGGTGCAGCAGGCCATGAACCATGGATCCGTTGACCATTGCCCCTCCGCCGATACCGGTGCCGATGGTGAAGTAGCAAAAGGTGTCGAGGCCCTGGGCGGCACCCCACCGATGCTCCCCGAGCGCGGCACCGTTCACATCGGTGTCAAAGGCGATCGGGACCGAATACGCGGCTGCGATCGGCCCGACCAGGTTGGCGTTGGTCCAGTGAGGCTTCGGTGTCGAGGTTATGTAGCCGTAGTTGTCGGAACGGAGATCGAGGTCTATCGGTCCGAAACTCGCAATGCCGAGGCCGTGAAGATCAGCCGCGTACGGCTCGAAGAACTCGATGGCTCGCTTGATCGTCTCCGCCGGGGTTGTTGTCGGAAAGCGTTCTTCGGCGAGCACTTCGCACGGACGCGCCACGCTTGCGACGGCGCAGACGAACTTCGTTCCGCCTGCCTCGATTCCTCCAAAAAGCCCCATAGGAGGTCACCCTATCCGCTCCGTTCGTCACGCGGGAACCGTCGGGTGCGAAGTTGTTCAACACCCGCCGGTTATCGACGGCCGACCGCCTTCGCGGCTCCTGACCTCGTCGCTCCGGATCTGGTCGACCGGGCCAAGCCCGATGCGGGCTCGGCTGACTTGCGCTTAGCGGGTGGCGAGTTGGTGGGCGTTCCATTGTTGGTTGCCGCCAGCGAGCTGTGCAGTTGCATCAACTGCGAGTGTCGGGCGCCGTTGGCGAGTAGTACTCGTTGGCGCGTGCTTACGGGGCGCGAAGGTGCCGCTTCGATGTCTGCAGCCGAAATCGGCGGGACCGCGGCCGGGTACGGAGAAGCCACGTGACGCGTCGATTTGGATCTGGTCGGCGACGAGCGCGTCGTAGAGGTCGATTTCGGCGTTTTCGCCATGGGCCAATCGTAGGACGGCTGTGATCGGTTGCGTGCGGCGGCGGTCGAAGTTGCGTCAGAAGACGATCACACTGCGCGGCGACGGAGCCGCTCTTCATGGCGGCAAATCCATCGTTGATGTCGTCGAGTTTGATCCGCGCGCTTACGAGCTCGTCAAGCTTCAGACGGCCTTGCATGTAAAGGTCGATGTAACGGGGCATATCGACGCGGAACCGGTTCGAACCCATGTTGGAGCCCTGAATCTTCTTTTCGCTCAACAGTTCCGGGCCATGGATCTCGATGTTCTGCCCCACCGGGATCATGCCGATGACGGTCGCGGTGCCGCCGGCTCGCAACATCTTGAACGCCTGCTCGGCCGCCTTCTTGGAGCCGATGGCCTCGAAGCTGTACTCAACCCCGCCTTTGGTCAGTTCCCGCACGGCCGCAACAGCATCTACGTCGGCACCGTTGATCACGTCGGTCGCACCGAACTCCTGGGCCAGTTCGAGTTTGGTGGCGTTGAGGTCGATGGCGATGATTCGCCCGGCACCCGCGATCCGAGCGCCCTGGATGCAGTTGAGACCGATGCCTCCGCAGCCGATAACCGCCACTGTCGCGCCAGCCTCGACCCGAGCGGTCCGGAACACTGCACCGACGCCCGTGGTCACGCCACAGCCGATCAACGCGGCCCGGTCGAGTGGCATGTCTTTGTCGATCTTCACCAGGGCGTGTTCGTGGACGAGCATCTGCTCGCTGAAGCTCGACAGGCGCATGAACTGATGGACGTGCTCCCCGTTGCAGGTGATGCGCGAGGGTGAACCGGCCGGCCGCTCAAGCACGCTCCGGTTGTTGCAGAGGGCGAGTCGGCCGGTAAGGCAGTACTCACAGCCGCCGCAGTAGGCGGACAGGCACGTGATCACGTGATCGCCCTTCTGCACGTACGTGACACCTTCGCCGACGGCCTCAACGATTCCTGCCGACTCGTGGCCCAACACGACGGGGAACGGGGTCGGATAGAGGGCCTCCATGAAGTGCAGGTCCGAGTGGCAGAGACCCGCGGCCACGGTCTGCACGAGCACCTCGCCGGGACCGGGTTTGTCGATTGAAACGTCGAGAATCGACAGAAGTCCGGGGGCTGATTCAAGTACCGCAGCGCGCATAGCAATTCCTCCAAGGGGCGATCGGGTGAAGCACCGCGAGCCTGCCATGTCGGACCACGAGCCGGACAATCGACGAAACGAACGTGTGAGGCCGGTGGACTTCGACCCGCACACGACCCGATTCATCGGTGCGCGCCGGGTGAGGTGAAGATCACCAACTTGAGTGCCCTCCGTGCGAGGTCGTCGGCCAGTACGGTTGGGGGAATGGTTGATGCCCCGGATTCCGACACGTTGTCGAATCCGAGCAACGAAGTTCGCCTGCCACCACCTCCAGCGACCTTCAACAAGTGGCAGGTCCTCGTCGCGGTGCTGCTCGGGAACTTCGCCGGCGGATTTGTCTTCACCCTCCTGTCGGTGGCCAGGGAATCGATTGCCCTGAACCTGCACTCGTCACCGTCGATGATTCTCTGGGCATTTACCGGACCCACGCTGGCGGGAGCAATCGTGGGTCCGGCGTGGGGCCGCCTCGGCGATCTCATCGGGCAGAAGAAGCTCTATCTCATGAGCCTGTTCTCCGGGGCGATCTCGGCCGTGCTCGTGGCACTCAGCTGGAGCGCCGGGGCGCTCATCGGATTCCGGACGATTTCGGCGATGATCGGCGCGGCGATAGCGCCATCGTCGCTCGCGATCATCTTTCGGACGTTTCGTCCCGAGGAGCGGGTCAAAGCCATGGGCTACTGGTCGTTGGTCGGAGCGGGAGCGCCGGTCATCGGCGTGTTGGTCGGCGGACCGATCGTCGAGTCGTTCGGTTGGCGTGCGATGTTCTGGATCCAGTTTCCGCTATATCTCATTGCGCTCGCGATGGCCCGCAACATCCCCGAAACGGAGAAACGAGCCGCAGAACGATTCGATTTCCCGGGTGCATTCAGCCTGGCCACTTCGGCCCTGGTCCTTCTCTACGCGGTGAATCGCGGCCCGATCTGGGGTTGGACCGATCGACGAATCCTTGCGATGTTCGCCCTCTGCCCCTTCATGGTGGCCGTATTTGTGGCGATCGAACGGCGAACGACGTTTCCGTTGCTCTCCCTCCCGCTGCTGCGACGACGAAACGTCGTGGCCGGTATCGGGGCCCAGGTCCTCGCGCAGTTCTCCTACCTGGGTGCCGGACTGTTCCTGATCAACGACCTGCTCCTCGACAAGCACACCGGTTTCGGTCTTGGCCTTTCGGAGGCGAGCCGAACGACCATTGCCCGACCCATTGCATTCGCGATGGTCGCCCCGCTCGCCGGATACCTGGCGATCCGCCGGGGCGAACGGGTCACCTCGACCGTTGGGATCGGCCTGGTGGCGGTTTCCATGGCCATTCAGGCGTTCAGCCCGGTCGGTTCGAGCCTCGTCCTGCTGATTCTCGCGATCGCGATCTCCGGCATCGGCATGGGCCTTGCACTCCCGCCGCTCGGCGCAAGCGTCGCGAACGCCGTGCCGGAGCGCAGCCTCGGTGCCATCGGGGGAGCCCAGCAGTTGCTGGTGCAGGCCGGTGGAGCGATCGGAACGCAGGTGATGGTCAGCCTGGTCGCCACCAAGAGCGGACTGCGGACGGCGGCGGCCTATCACGTCGCGTTCTATGTCGCTCTCGGCGTGGCCATTCTCGCCACGGCGTGCGCGTCGCTGATCAGACGCCAGCCGCCCGCTCCGATCGCCGATTAGGCCTCTTCGCTAGGGGCGCGGTGGGTGGGTCCGGGGTCGGGTCGTGGGCTAACGTGTCCGATGTCACACGAAGCGTATCGGACGCTTCCCGTTTTGATTTGGAGCGTCATGGCCACGAAGTACTACGTCACGGATACGAGTCTCTCTGAGCGGTTCCCGCTGTACACGCGGGCGAACGTCGGCGAAGTCTTTCCGGACCCGGTCACCCCGCTCACGAGCGACAGCGCCCTGGCCCTGGCCGAGGAGGGCTGGCGCGATGCGTGGATCCGCATGGGGGCTTTCGAGGCCAGCGAATTTCCCGAAGGCGAGTTCTGCCAGCTGGGTGTCGTCGGTGGATACTGCTACCTGAACGCCTCGCTCATTCGGCTGTTCGGCGTCCGGGCTCCCGGGCTCAGCTGGCAGGACATGGACGCGCAGTTCTTCGGGGCCCAACCTGGGATTCCCGACTACGTCGAGTCGCCCGGCGATGAACGCCCCGACCTGACCGAGAAGATCGGGGGAACCTTTGTCTGGGTACTCGGTCAACACTCCCTCAGCGCGCTTACCGAACTCACCGAGGACCGCGAATCGACCAAGAAACTGCGGGCCGAGCGCCCCGACTACTCGAAGCTGAGCGACCGTGAACTGTGGGCGGTCTACGAGCGGTTGCTTCCCCAGCACCGGGTGCTGTTCAGCCACCACCTGTTCACGACCTACATGGCCACGGTTCCGGTCGGGATCATCTCGGCAGTGGCCACGGCGGTCGGACGTCCCGACCTGATCATGCCGATCATCGCCGGCATCGGCGAAGTCGACTCGGCGGCGCCGAGCCACGCAATGTGGGCGCTCGGCCGCAAAATTGCGGCTTCGGCTGAACTAACGGCGGCGTTTGAAGCTGGCGTCGTGGGTCTTCTGGACCGGTTGCGCTCATCGGGCAGTGCCGACGCCAACGCGTTTCTGGCCGAATTCGACGCGTTCCTCCTCGAGTTCGGGAGCCGCGGGCCGAACGAATGGGAAAGCCGTTCGCCCTCATGGGAAACGCGTCCGGAACTTGCGCTCTCGGCGATCGACCGGATGCGCTTTGCGGCGACCGAGCAGGATCCGGCGACCATGAACGCGGCCCGGGCCGCGGAGCGCGAGGAAGCCAGCGCGACGCTGCTTGCGATGGTCGAAGCCGACCCGGCAACACACGGTCAGCTGGCCGCCGCTATCGCGTCAACCAAGGCCTGGCTCCCCGGACGCGAACGGACCAAGACGAACAACATCCGCTTGATCCACGAAATGCGGATGCCGATGCGCGAACTGGGTCGCCGGATGGTCGAGCGCGGCGCCTTCGACGAGATCGAAGACTTCGGCTTTGTTCGGCTCTCCGAAATAGAAACGCTTCTCACCGATCCGCACTCGCTGACCGCCGAAATACGCTCGCGTCGGACCGAGTACAACCGCCTCCTCGAGTTGGTGCCCCCGTTCGTCTTCAACGGAACCACTCCGGGACCCGACACGTGGGCCCGACGCGACGCGGCGGCCGAGAACATGCTTGGCCTCAACGACACGCTGCAGGGGATGCCCGGATGCACCGGAGTGGTCGAGGGGCGCGCCCGCGTCATCCTCGACTCCAACGATCCAACCGACCTCGACCCGGGCGACATCCTCGTGGCGCCGATCACCGACCCGTCGTGGACGCCGTTGTTCGTGCCGGCGGGAGGCGTGGTCGTCGATGTCGGTGCCCCGCTCAGTCACGCGATCATCGTGAGCCGTGAGCTCGGTATCCCGTGCGTCATCAGTGCCACCGACGCCACTCGCCGCATTCCGAACGGTGCGCTGATCCGCGTCGACGGCAACACCGGCACCGTCACCATCCTCGAGCTCCCGTAGGAGCTCGTTGACGCTGCTCCGGAGCCTAAAACCGCACGGCGGGGAAGGTTTTTGACTCCGGAGCGGGGAAAATCCACCCGTGGTGCATCGGCCGCGATGTTTGCTATGCCGACGTAGTGCTGCTGGAATCGGTGGATGCCCGCCGATCCAGCACGCGTCGTATCCGATCTCAAAGAACTCCGTTCGCTCACTGCCACCGACGAGGGGAGCCAGCGGCTGGCCTGGACCGAGCCGTGGAAGCAGGCGCGGGAGTGGTGGATCTCCACGTTTGACGGCGTCCCGGTGGAAGTCGAAACCGATGTCGCCGGCAACATCTGGGTCACGCTGGTGGGGGAGAGCCGAGACCGTGTAGTCGTCGGAAGTCACCTTGATTCGGTGCCCAACGGTGGATGGCTCGATGGAGCCCTCGGCGTACTGGCCGGAAGCGAGATTCTGCGGGCCATGCACCGAGACGGAATATCCATGCCGTACTCGTTGAGCGTCGTCGACTGGGCCGACGAGGAGGGAGCGCGCTTCGGCCGCTCGTTGTTCGGCTCGGGTGCGGTGTCGGGGACGCTTGAAGTCGACAGCGTCCGGGGCTTCACCGACAAGGCCGGAAACGTGCTCGAAGACACCGTTCGAACCTACGGCGTCAACATGGACACGGTCCTTACCGCAGGCGATGTTCTCTCCTCGATCAAAGCCAGCGCGGAGCTGCACATAGAACAAGGCCCGGTGCTCGAAGCCAAAGGCCTTCGTCTCGCGGCTCTGCACGGGATTCTTGGGGTCGAGCGGCGGATGGTGAAGATCAAGGGGCAGGCCGCCCACGCGGGAGCGACCCCGATCTCGATGCGAAAGGACTCCACGTTGGCGGCGGCCCGGATGGCCGTTGCGATCCGGCAACTGGGTCTCGACGAGGGCGCGTTTGCAACGATCGGCGTGTGGCGGGTGCATCCCGCGGTGCCCACTGCGGTAAACGGGCGCACCGAGTTCAGCGTCGACATGCGTCACCTCGACCGTGCCGTGCTCGCTCGGATGGTGGCGGGTCTTGAGCGCATCGTGCACGAGATTGCAGCTGAAGAGAGCTGCGAAGCGGAAATCGAAACTGTGTGGTCAATCAACCCGATCGATTTTCACCCTGAACTCGTCGAGTTCGCCGCTGACATCGTGGAGAAGGAGACCGGTATCCGGGAGGTCATGCCGTCGGGGCCGATGCACGATTCAGCCGAAATGGCGAGGGCCGGCATACCGACGATCATGATGTTCGTCCCGTCGATCAACGGCCTGTCGCATACGCATATCGAAGATACGGCCGAAGGCGATATCGAATTGGGTGTCGTTGCGTTCGACCAGCTCGTGCGCAAAATGATCGGGTGGTCACCGAACTAAGGACACTGCCGCGGTGTGAATCAGTCCGTTGACACCAGCTGCACTGGGCGATTCTCCGCGTGTGTCATACACGACTGCCAGCCGTTGAAACCCCGGTGAAACGCAAATTTTGCACAGGAAATGCGCATAACTCCGGGCAGTTGTGCGTAACTGGGGATCGATTCGCGATTTCTTGCTCCGTTCATAGGCGTGAAACTGCACGCGTCGATTGTGTGACATATGCTACCTGCGCCTTCCGGGCTATCTCGGAAGGCTCAGATGGTTGGCGACTTCGCCACAACTCTGGGGAGACCACACACACAAAGGAAAGGGAGACCCTATGAGGTTTACCAAGATGTCCGCAGCGCTCGCCGCGCTTGCATTAGTAATGGTGGGCTGCAGTAGCGATGGTGGAGACGACACGACTGTTGCCTCCGAGACAACCGCAGTAGCCGCCGAGACCACAGTCGCTGAAGCCGGTGCGGAGACCACAGTTGCTGAAGCTGGTACGGAGACCACAGTTGCTGAAGCCGGTGCGGATACCACCGCTGCTGCTGCCGCAGCACCTGAGGGCGCGTTGGTCATCTCGACCGACCTCCCCCTGCAGGGCGCCTCGGCTGACGCATCTCGTGACACCCAGCGCGCCGTTGAGATGATTCTCGAAGCGGCCGGTGGTAAGGCCGGTGCTTACGACGTCGTCGTCAAGCACTACGACGACTCCACCGCTGCCAAGGGCGGCTGGGACGACGCAACGTGCGCCAAGAACGCCGCTGACCACGTCGCCAACGCTAACGAAGTTGCCGTCATGGGCACCTACAACTCCGGCTGCGCGAAGATCATCCTTCCGGTTCTGAACCAGGATGCCTCGGGCCCGATGCTCATGGTCTCGCACGCCAACACCAACCCGGGCCTCACCAAGGCTTGGGAACCGGGCGAGCCCGACAAGTACTACCCGACCGGCGTGCGCAACTACGCCCGCATCATCGCCACCGACGACTTCCAGGGCGCCGCTGACGCCCAGATGGCAGCCAAGGACCTCGGCGTCAAGAAGTGTGTCGTCCTCGACGACGCGCAGACCTACGGCAAGGGTGTCGCCAAGGCATTCGTCGACGAAGCCAAGAAGCAGGGCATCGAAGATCGTTGCCGACGGCTTCATGGGACGCCAAGCAGCCGAACTACACCGCGTTGTTCGAAGGCTTCAAGGCCAAGAGCCCCGACTGCATCTTCCTCGGCGGCATCAACGACAACAACGGGGAGCAACTGATCCGTGACAAGGTAGCTGTACTCGGCGGGAACCAGGATGCTGATCCCGTCAAGCTCATCGCTCCTGACGGCTTCACCGGTTACCCGTCGGTTCAGGCTCTCGAAGAGGCCCAGGGCATGTTCATCTCCTTCGCCGGTCTCCCGGCTTCGGAGCTGGTCGCAGCTGGCGGCGCCGGCGCCAAGTTCGTCACCGACTTCAAGGCCAAGTTCGGTGCCGACCCGGCATCGGCCTACGCCATCTACGGTGCTGCCGCAACGCAGGTCATCCTGAAGGCCATCGCGGCTTCCGACGGAACCCGCGCCGGTGTCAACAAGGCTGCCTTCGCCGGCATCGAAGTTCCGGCCGAAGAGTCGGTCATCGGCAAGGCGTTCGGCATCGACGCAGAACGGTGACGTGACCGTCCGCGACATGTCGATCCAGCGTGTTGTCGACAAGGCTGAGAAGTTCGTCAAGGCATGGCCGGTCGGCTGAAGTTAAACCGACAGCGTATTGCTGTCGTAGCAGTTCAAGACGGGGTGGCCCACATTGTGGGTCACCCCGTTGCATAACCCGCCTTCGGTGTACGTTCCCGATCAGCGGTTCTTCATTCTCGGTTTTGTCACAAACATTGAAGCCACACTCATCGAAAGCGTGAAATGTCAACAGCGGAAGCAATAGCCCCTGCTGCTCCGAAGTGGAAGCCCAGTTTGCTCGACTCCGTCGGGTTGTTCGTGGTGGCGCTTGGCGTCATCTGGATCATCTGGAACTTCGTCAGCGGCCCCAAGCAAGTAGGCCAGATCCTGGCGATCGGCCTGTCCAACGGGGCGCTCTACGCCCTGATCGCCCTCGGTTACACGATGGTCTACGGCATCATCGAGCTGATCAACTTCGCCCACGGCGACTTGTTCATGCTCGGTTCGGTCCTCGGAGCGATCATCCTGGAGGAGTGGATGAACCAAACATCCTCCTCCGGGACGGCCTGGCTCCTTCTGGCCATCGCCCTCGTCGGCACGATGATTCTCTGTGCGGCAATCAACATGACGATTGAACGTCTGGCGTACCGTCGGCTGCGCAACGCGCCGAAGCTGGCACCACTCATCACGGCGGTCGGCGTGAGTTTCATCCTGCAGAACATCGGCATCAAGTTGAACGGTTCCGCTCCGCACTCCCGCACCAGCGTGCTGCCCAAGTCGTCTGTGGGCATCGGTGGTATCGACAGTGCGGATCAGCTACCTCGTGGTGGTGGCGGTCGTTATCCCGCTGCTTCTGCTCATGACGTGGATCGTGCAGAAGACGAAGGTCGGCAAGGCCATGCGAGCCACCGCGCAGGATCGTGATGCGGCCGAACTCATGGGCATCGACGTCGACCGGATCATCTCGTTCACGTTCGCTCTCGGTGGGGCCTTGGCCGGCGCTGCGGGCATGCTCTTTCTCCAGGTCAATCAGCAGACCCGCTACGACGCCGGCTTCCGGCTCGGCCTGATCGCCTTCACCGCAGCAGTTCTCGGTGGCGTCGGCAACCTGCTCGGTGCTGTGGTCGGCGGCGTGCTGATCGGTGTCATCCAAGCTTTCAACGACGGTGCTCCGCACGGCTTCGGCCAGAAGTGGACGCAGACCGTGATGTTCACGATCTTGATCCTCATGGTGATCTTCCGACCGGGCGGGATCTTCGGCAAACACACGCAGGAAAAGGTGTAACCGATGATTTTCGGACTCATACTCGTGGCCGCTATCGGCCTGCTGGTTCACTACTTCGAACCGGCGAAGCAGTGGTGGGGCACCGTTCCCGCCAAGGCCAAGACCATCGGCGTTCCGCTTGTTGCGCTGGTGCTGGCCATCATGATTCCTGGAGCCGGACCCATCCCGGGTATCACCACCCAGGCGAACGGCTGGCTGCCCCAGACTACCCTCGTGCTATTGCGCCATCTATGCCCTGTTCTCCATGGGCTGAACATCGTGGTCGGCTACGCCGGTCTACTCGACCTCGGTTATGTCGCCTTCTTCCTGTTCGGTGCATACGTCGCCGCTTGGTTGATGTCGGACTTCTGGTTCGTCGAAGAGCATTCGGGTCCTTGACGGCCTTCTGGCCGCCCCGCAAGATCGCGGTGCACGGCATCCACATCTCGTTCTGGTTCGTGATGATCGTCGCCGCGATCGTGGCCGCTGTCGCCGGTCTGGTGATCGGTGCCCCGACCCTGCGGCTGAAGAGCGACTACCTCGCCCTCGTGACGCTCGGCTTCGGTGAGATCCTTCCGGAGATCTTCCGCAACGGCGACGACTTCTTCGGCTACGAACGTCACCAACGGCACGTCGGGCATCGGCCCGCTCGACCCGATCGGCGTGGGCTTCCTGAAACCGATTCTCGGTCGGAAAGCCCGAGACATCGCCCCGGCCGACTTCAAGACCAAGTACTACGTGATCCTGTTCTTCTGCGTGTTGTTCGTCTATCGTGTCGCTGAAGCTGCGCGACGGCAAGCTCGGCCGGGCCTGGCTCGCCATTCGTGAAGACGAACTCGCCGCGAGCCTCATGGGCGTTCCGCTCATGCGGACCAAGCTGTGGTCCTACGCGATCGGCGCCGTCGCCGGTGGTCTGGCCGGTACGTTCTACGCCACCACGATCGGCATCGTGAACGTCGACACGCTTCCAGTTCTCGTTCTCCATCATCATCTTGTGCGCCGTCATTCTCGGTGGCATGGGCAACGTGTGGGGATCGATTCTCGGCGGCGTGGTCATCACGTGGTTCAACTACACCGGACTCGTGTAGATCGGCGATCAGATCAAGGCGAAGTTCGACGTCGTCATCAACCTCAAGCAGTACGAGTTCGGGTTCTTCGGCCTCGATCCTCGTGCTGATGATGCTGTTCCGGCCGCAGGGTCTGCTCCCGGCCGCTCGACAAAAGCAAGTGAAAGAACTGGAAAAGATCCATCGAAGCAAAGCCGGTGCAGGCATGAGTGCTGCTCCTCGAAGCCAAAGGCGTCACCGTCAAGTTCGGCGGCCTCATCGCCGTCAACAACGTCGACTTCACCGATCCCGAACACGGCGATCGTCGCGCTGATCGGCCCGAACGGCGCCGGCAAGACCACGTTCTTCAACGTCCTCACCGGTCTCTACACGCCGACCTCGGGCTCGGTGCACCTTCGACGGCAAGAGCGTCATCGGTGTCCCGCCGCACCGCATTGCCGCAATGGGCATGGCCCGCACGTTCCAGAACATCCGGCTGTTCGGCGCCATGACCGCGGCCGAGAACGTGATGGTGGCGATGCATCCGCATCTCAAGAGCGGCGCCGACCGCCACCGATCTGTCGACCCGCAAGCAGCGGCGCGAAGAGGCCGAAGCCGCGAGCGACGGCCAAGGAACTGCTCGAGTTCGTGGGCATCGGCGGAATCGACGACGAGTTCGCCAACAACCTCCCCTACGGCGACCAGCGCCGTCTGGAGGTGGCCCGGGCGCTTGGCGTCTGCGGCCGAAGCTGCTGCTGCTCGACGAGCCGACGGCCGGCATGAACCCGTCGGAGTCGGCCGCGTTCACCACGTTCGTGCACCGGGTCCGCGACGAGCGGGGTCTGACCGTGCTGCTCATCGAGCACGACATGAAGGTCGTCATGGGCGTGTCCGAGCACATCACCGTGCTCGAGTACGGCGCAAAGATCGCCGAAGGCATCGCCGACACGAGATTCGAACGAACCCGCGGGTGATCGAGGCCTACCTCGGCAAGTCCGGAGTCGGAGGGAGCAGCATGAGCGCCGCCGTAATCAACGAATCGCCATTGCGCGCCGCTGGTGGCACGCCGATGCTCGAGATCACCGACATGCACGTCTACTACGGCAATATCGCCGCCGTGAAGGGCATCTCGCTGAAGGTGTACGAGGGCGAGATCGTCACTCTCATCGGCGCCAACGGCGCCGGCAAGTCGACGAGCATGCGCGCGATCTCCGGGCTGATCAAGCCGAGGAAGGGCTCGATCGTCTTCGAAGGCACCGATATCGCAGGAATGAACGGCAACCTCGTCGCCCGACGCGGCATTGCCCAGAGCCCCGAGGGTCGGCGGATCTTCGGGCGCATGACGGTCGCGGAGAACCTCGAGCTCGGTGCGTTCATGCGCAACGACAAGGCCGGAATCGCGACCGACATCGAGCGGGTCTTCGAGTTGTTTCCTCGTCTGAAGGAACGCATAGCCCAAAAGGCCGGCACGTTGTCCGGTGGCGAGCAGCAGATGCTCGCGATGGGTCGTGCGCTCATGGCCCAGCCCCGACTGCTGCTGCTCGACGAGCCGTCGATGGGCCTCGCCCCGGTGCTGGTCGACGTCGTGTTCGAGACCATCGAGCGGGTCAACGCGCAGGGCACGACGATCCTGCTCGTGGAGCAGAACGCGCTCGCGGCGTTGAAGATCGCCAACTACGGCTACGTGCTCGAGACCGGCCACATCGGCTTGAGCGGCATTGCCGGCGAGCTGGCCGACAACGAAGAAGTGCGAAACGCCTACCTCGGACACTGAGGTTGTGGCGGCTTGCGCCGCGGTAGAACTGAACGAGCGGGCCTTCGGGTCCGCTCGTTCGTTTTCCGCCCAGAACCGTTGCCGTTACCGATCGCTTAGCGACCCAGACGCGTGCGAGCCAACGCTTTGAGGCCCGCGTAGTCGACCTTGCCGGACGGGGCGCGACCGATCGTCTCCACGGCGATGACGTCTTTCGGTGCCTTGTAGCCGGCCAGGTGGGCCTTCACGTGGTCAATGATGGAGTGGGTGTCGATGTCGGCGGTCGGGCTTCTGAGTTCGACAACGGCGCAGACCGTCTCGCCGAATCGAGGGTCGGGTATGCCGACGCAAACGGCATCTCGTACCTGCGGATGGCGCTTGAGAACCTCCTCAACTTCTTCAACGAACACTTTCTCCCCGGCGGTGTTGATGCACACCGAGCCGCGCCCCAGAAGTTTCATCGTCCCGTCCTCGTTGACCGACGCGAAGTCTCCGGGGACCGCCCATCGTTTGCCGTTGATGAAGCGGAAGGTCTCCGCCGTCTTCTTCTCGTCCTTGTAGTACCCGTCAGGCATGGGTCCGCCGAATGCGGCCATGCCGATGACTCCGGAACCGGGAACCACAAAGGAGTCATCGAGGGCGATGACCTGGGCCAGATCCCCGACGCGAAACGCCGCAGTTTCCGCGACCGACCCCTTGCGGGACTGAGAGCTACCCATACCGGCCGCTTCGGTGGAACCAAACACGTCGACCAGCACGATGTCATCGGGGAGATATGCCATCAGCGCGGATTTCACCTCCTGACTCCACATCACGCCGGCCGAGTAGATGACACGCAGCGAATCCAGATTCCACCGGCCCGGGTGGTCCTCCAGGGCCGTCAGTAGCGGGCGGGCAAACGCGTCGCCCACGATCGTCACCCAGTTCACACCCAACCGGTCGACTTCGCTCCAAAGGTGGGCGGGGTCGAAGCGCGTTTGATCGAGCAGGACGATCGTCGCACCGAGCGACAGCATGCCGTAGGCATTGCCGAGGGCCGTGGCGTGCATGAGGGGGCAAGCTTCCATGACCTTCGGCGCGTCGGTATACGCGCGTACTGACTCACCGAGCTCCTCCAGACTCTGAGAACCCGGTATCCCGAGAACGGCGTTGCCTCCGCTCCCCATCACTCGAAAGAGCTCACGATGGGACCACATCACGCCTTTCGGCATGCCGGTCGTTCCTCCGGTGTACGTCATGATCACGTCCGACCCCGAGCGGGACCACGAGGTGGCCGGTGAGTCATCCCGGCCGGCCCGAACCAGCGGCTCATAGGCGATGGCCCAGTCGGGCACAACGTCACCGACGGCATACCACCGCTTCACTCCGGGCAGGCGCGGGCGGACGGTGTTCACGATGTCGACGAAGGCCGTGTCGAAGACCACGGCTTCCGCGTCGGCGTTTTCGAACAGGTAGGTGATCTCCTCGGCCCCGTAGCGGTAGTTGGTGTTCACCGGCCACATCGCGACCTTGGTCGCGGCGAAGTAGGTCTCGAGATATTCCGGTGAATTGTAGAGATAGGCGGCGACCTTCGATTGATGACCGAGGCCGGCATCGAGGAAGTCGGCGGCCAGGGCATTTGAACGCCGATTGAATTCGCGCCAGTTGAACGATCTCGGCCCGTGGACGATTGCGGTCCGATCCGGAACGGCGGAAGCGACGGTCTCGAAGACATCGGCAAATTGAAAGTCGTTCATGCGCGACGGTACCTGAAACCTCCGGAATCATGTCGGGTGGAAGGGGCGTCAGCGGTCCTGCGGTAGGTTCTGGTGATGCGCCCTACCCGTCCTGCGTCCTGGAACTGTCTCAAGCCCGTTACCGCCGACGAGGTGATGGTGGACCACGAAGTTCGCGACCGGGTAAGCGAGATGCTTCTTGCCATCGAGAAGCGGGGTATGGATGCCGTGCGCCAGTACTCGCGCGATCTTGATGGCTGGGATCCTGCCGACTTCCAGGTCACGGCCGAGCAGATCACCGCGGCCGATGCTGCTGTATCCGATGAGTTCAAGCTCGCGTTCCGCCGAAGCTCGGCGACCGTTGCGGCATTCGCCCGGCACCAGAAATCGCTGCTCGTCGACACCGAGTTCTCGCCCTTCCCCGGCCTCGTCGTCGGTCATCGTCAGATTCCGGTGTCAACGATCGGCTCGTACATGCCGGGTGGCCGCTTCCCGATCGTGTCGTCGCCACTCATGAGCGTGATCGTGCCGAAGGTGGCCGGAGTCGACCGGGTCGTAGTTTGTACGCCCCCGCTACCGGGTGGTGCGGGTCCGACGCCTTCGATGGTGTGGGTGGCCAACGACGCCGGAGCCGACGCGATCTTCACCCTCGGGGGCGTCCCGGCCCTTGCTGCGATGGCGTTCGGCCTCGAGGGCATGGGTCCGGTCGACATGCTCTGCGGCGCCGGCAATGCGTATGTGGCCGAAGCGAAGCGGCAGTTGTTCGGTCGGGTGGGGATCGATCTTCTCGCCGGTCCTTCGGAAGTCGCGGTGTTGTGCGACGACACGGCCGATGCATTCCTGGTCGCGGCCGACCTGCTCGGTCAGGCCGAGCACGGTCCGAACTCGCCCGCTACCGTGATCGCCCGCAGCGAGGAGTTCGCTCGCAAGGTCATGGCGGAAATCGAGCGGCTGCTTCCGACGTTGGCCAACTCGGCCGTGGCCGCGGCGGCGTGGCGTGACTACGGTCAGGTACTGGTCGCCCGTTCCCGCGAGGAGTCAGCCGAGATGGCCGACTGGGTGGCGTGCGAGCACCTGGAAATCCACACCGACGACGACGACTGGTTCCTCGGACGGCTCCGCAACTACGGCTCCCTCTTCCTCGGGTCCGACGCCACGGTGACCTACAGCGACAAAGGTTGCACCGGCACGAACCACACGCTTCCGACGCAGGCCGCGGCCCGCTACACCGGTGGGCTTTCCGTCGCCAAGTTCCTGAAGACGCTGACGTGGCAGAAAGTGACCGATCCGGTCGCCGTGAAGCACGTGGCCGAAGATGCGGCGGCGTTCGGACCGGTCGACGGACTCCAGGCTCACGCGTACACGGCCGAGATTCGTCTCGATCGTATGCGCGCGTAGTTAGTTGAGCCCGCGTCGCATGGTGTCGCGCGATCCGAAGACTCTTCCATGACCGGCATTCTGTTCGGGTTGGCCGCGGCCGTCCTGCTTGGTTTTTCCGATCTGTTCGCAGCGAAGACGTCAGCGTTCGTTCCGGCGATCACCGTGGCCCGAACGGCATTCGCGATGTCGACCATTGTCGCCATCGGGTTGGTCTTTGCCGTTCCGTCGGCGTTCATCCTGCGGGATTCGCTGCTGGCACTGGGGTCCGGCGCGCTCATGGCGGGCTCGCTCGTGGTGCTCTACCACGGGTACAAGGTCGCGTCGATCGGCCTGATCGCACCAACATCGGCGGTGCTGCTCGGTCTCATTCCGGTGCTCGACGGCATTCGCAAAGGGGACCGGCCTTCAACGACGGCCTGGTTCGGGATGGTGCTCGGGATCGCATCGATTGCTCTGGCCACCTATCAGCCGGGCAATCCCGGGAAGGCCCGGAACGCTCTGATTCTTGGTTCCGTATCCGGGGCCGGCTTCGGCTGTGCGTTTGCGCTTCTTGATTACACGTCGAAGGAATCCGGTCTGACCCCGATTCTCGTGCAGCGTCTTATCGGTGGACTCTTGCTGGCTATCGCCTTGCTGTTTGACCGGCCGAGTGGGCGGGCCGAGTGGAAGAAGACGCCATGGATGGCGATCCATCCACCGGCGCGACTGCTCGGTGTGCTTACCGGTGTGACCGCCGGCTTTGCCATGGCCGCGCTGCAACTTGGTTTCCGCAACGGTGAATCCGGACCGGTGGCGGTCGCCGCCAGCCAATTCGCCACGGTCGGGGTGGTCCTGTCGGTGATCTATCAGAAGGAGCGTCTCCGGACCCTGCAGTGGGTCGGCGTTGTCGGCGCCGCGGTCGGCGTGGCCCTGCTGGCCAGTGGGTGAGGAACGCGACCCTGCCCGCGGGCGGGTGATGCTTGCGGGAATCTGTCGGGCGGAGCGTTCCCGTTCGAGAATGGTCGGTTAACTCCGGTCCGTGCAGCCCGGTGTAATCGTTCACGGCTGCGCGATTTGGGTAGGGTACTCACATGAACATTGAAGGCGTCTACGTACCGGTTGTCACCCCGTTCAACGCAAGCGACGAGATCGATCTCGACGTGTACACGAAGGTGATCGAGCACTGCCTCGCCGGCGGCGTGAAGGGGCTCGTTACCGCAGGAACCACCGGTGAGTACTACGCGCTGTCGGTGGAAGAGCGGATCCGCACGTTCAGCCATGCCCGCGATGTCGCGAAGGGCAAGGCCCAGCTCATCGCCGGATGCAATGCCGGATCCACCCGCGACGCCATCATGTACGCCAACACGGCCCGCGAACTGGGTTACGACGCGATCATGCTGGCCGCTCCGTACACCTCGCTTCCGACGCAGCGCGAGCTGGCGGCCCACTTCACCGCTATCGCCGCCGGTGGTGGCCTGCCGGTCATTTTGTACAACTACCCGGCCCGCGCCGGTGTGGAGATCGGGTTCGAGTGTCTCGATGCCGTGGCCGACAACCCGGCAATCATCGCGATCAAAGAGTCGAGCAGTGACTTCTCCCGGTTCCTCGCGATGCGTCATCGCTACTCCGACAAGATCACGATCATGTGCGGCTCCGACGACCAGGCCGCTGACTACTTCGCCTGGGGGGTCCGCTCGTGGCTGGCCGGCACGGCCAACGCGCTGCCTCGCCACCACGCCGCAATGAGCGCCATGGCGAACGCCGGCGACATCGCCGGGGCCCGTGCCCTCTTCGACAAGATGCTCCCCTGGGTGCAGGCGTGTGAGGCCGGCTCGTACAACCAGAAGATGAAGCTGGCGCTCAAGATGCAGGGCATCGATTGCGGGCCGGTACGCCAGCCGTTGCTGCCCCTCCTTCCCGAGCTCGAGGCCGAGATGACCGCGATCACCGCGGCCGCTCTGGAAATTCCGTGCGCTTAGCCAAGACCCTTACGGCCGTCGAGGTCCACGCCGAAGGGGAGCAGGGCACCTGCTACCTCGGCAGTGTCTTCGATGTCCCCGGCGCGTCGATGCGCGAGAAGCTGCACTATCTCAACGAGATCGATGATTCCGTACGTCGTTTTGTTGCACTTGAGCCGCGCGGCCGTCCACAGGCAAGTGCGAACCTGGTGTTCGCATCGACGAATCCTGAGGCGCATGCCGGGTTCGTGATCTGCCAGTCCGACCGCACCCACGCGATGAGCGGTTCCAACACGATATGTGTGGTTACGGCTCTGCTGGAGACCGGATCGGTCCCGATGGTGGAGCCGATCACCGAGGTGGTGTTGGAAACGGCCGCCGGGTTGATCCGCGCCAAAGCCCACTGCCGCGACGGTCGTTGCGAGCGGGTTACCTTCGACGGCGTCGCGTCGTTCGTCGAAGCGCTCGACGTGTCGCTTGACGTCGAGGGCTTCGGCCATGTCACTGTCGACGTCGCCTATGGAGGTTGCTACTACGTCCTGGTCCGCGACTCCGAACTGGGTGTTTCGTTGGAGCGCTCGTCGGCCCGGGCGATCGTCAACGCCGCGACACCCGTGATGAACGCGGCACGCGAACAGATCACGGTGAAGCACCCGGAAGTTCCGGAGATCAACTTCCTCTCCTACGTGATGGTGATTGGCGAAGATTCACGCGGGCCACGCGGTGCGACGGTATTGAGCGGTCGGGTGGACCGGTCCCCGTGCGGCACGGGCAACTCGGCGCGGCTGGCCGTGATGGCGGCTCGCGGCGAGTCGGCTATCGGGACCACATTCACGGCCCGTTCAATCATCGACTCGGAGTTCATCGTCGAACACATCGGCGATACGACGGTCGCCGGCCGCCCAGCCGTGCTGCCCCGCATCTCGGGTCGCGGGTGGGTCGTAGGTACACGTATGACTTCGGTCGACCCCACCGATCCCTATCCGTTGGGCTTCATGCTCTCCGACGTGTGGGGCGAATAGCTGGCTGTTGTGAGTCGCCCGGTTCCGTTCCGTTCCGCTCCGTTAGAAGCGGTCGGGGTCGAACGGGCTGAGGTCAACGGAAGCCTTGCCGTCGAGCAGCAGCTCCGAGATGGCCAGCCCCGTTGACGGTGCGAGGGTCAGGCCGTACATGCCGTGGCCGGCGCCGATGATCAGGTTCGACCAGTTCTTCGGTCGACCGATGATCGGCATGCCGTCGGGACTCATCGGTCGGGAGCCGCTCCAGGAGTCGGATCGCTTGGCCCAGTCGAGGTCGAAGAACGGCTGCATCGATTTGATGATGGCATCCACGCGTCGACCGTCGAAGGTGGGCTTGGGTCCGGTGAACTCCATCGTCCCGCCGAGTCTGATGCGGTCCGAAAGCGGGGTGGCGACGGCATGGGCCTCTTCGACGATGACGGGTCGGTCGAGATTCGGGGTCGACGGGAGAACCACGTTGTAGCCCTGGCCGGGAACCACCGCGACTCGAAGACCCAGGTGTCGGGCGATCTGGTCGCTTCCGGCTCCGGCGGCGATGACGAACTGGTCGCCCTCGATGCGACCCTTGGCCGTGGTGAGGAACTTGATGCGTCCGTTGGCGTGTTCGATCGAAGTGATCGGAGCATCCTCGACGAACGTGACCTTGCGACTCTTAAGTACACCTATGAGTGTGTCGACGAAGTGGCGCGGGTCGAGCGAGCGGTCCCCGGCGAGAGAGAAGCCCGCCTTTACGTGATCGGTGAGCGCCGGCACGAGCTTGCGGACTTCGTCGCCACTCGAGAGCGTGTCGGGGAGTTCCACGCCGAAGTCGCGGATCGGATGCAGCTCCTTCAGGAACTTCTCGCCGAACGCAACATCGTGGAACGGCACCATCATCGGCGGGCTCAACTCCACGTTCACTCCGGCGTCGTCGAAGTGCTTCAACAGCCCGTCAAGATCCCGGTTGAGACGACCGAGCGATCGACGGCTCGAGTCGAACTTCTTTGCGGTGGACGCCTTGGCGAAGTGGAAGAGCCATTTGGGCATCGACGGAATGGCCTGCGGACGGACCCGCACAGCGCCGGTTGGATCGGTAAGCGAACGTAGTGCCGTGCCGATCAGTCCGGGCCCGGCGAGCGGCGCTACCAGGGTGTGGCACATGAACCCGGCGTTGCCCTTCGACGCGCCGCCACCGAGCGGTCCCTGGTCGACGATGGTGACATCGGTGCCGCGATCAGTGAGAAAAAGTGCTGTGCTGAGGCCGATGAGTCCGCCTCCGATGATGACGATCATGGCTCTACCTCACGAGGCCAGTGGGGCAAGCGCTTCGGCGATGGCGGCCAGCGGCTCGGGCGAGTGCGGAGGAGCGAAGTTGATTACGGCATAGTCGGCGCCGGCCTCGACCCACCGGTGGGCGGCGTCGGCGACGGCCGAGGCGCCGGTCTTCGGGTCGTACCGAAGGTTCACTGAGCATTCGATCTCGGATGGGTTGCGCCCGACATTCGCGCAATGTTGCAGCAGAACGTCTTTCTTCCGCTTCCACTCCTCGACATCGCCGGTCGTGGAATTCCAGTGCTGGGCCCACTTGGCGACAGCCAGGAGCGTCTTCTTCTCGCCACTTCCTCCGATGGCGATCATCGGATGCGGACGCTGGATCGGCTTCGGCTCGCAGCGCGCCTCCTTCAGCTGAAAGTGCTTCCCGTCAAAGTTCGACACCTCGTTGGTCAGGAGTGACACGATCACCTCGATGCCCTCGAAGAACTGCTCGAAGCGTTCCTTCAGCGGGGGAAGCGTGAGGCCGAGTGCGGTGCTCTCGTCTTGGTTCCAGCCGGCGCCGAGGCCGATGATCAGGCGGCCGCCGGTCATGATGTCGACCGTCGCCGCCATGTTGGCCAGCACCGCCGGATGCCGGTAGGGCATACCGGTGACCTGACAGCCGAGCTTGATCCGCTTGGTGTAGCCGGCCATGGCCGCGAGCATGGTCCAGCCCTCGAGGCATGGGCCGGTGCGGTCGGAGAAGATCGGCTCGAAGTGGTCGAAGTTCCATGCCGCTTCGAAGAGTTCGATCCGGTCAGCCTCCTGCCAGAGAGCGAGCATGTCGGGCCAGGTCGAATGTTGCGGGGCGGTCTTCACGGCAAATCGCATGCCACCAACCCTAACCCCCGCGACGTTCGGACAAATGTTCCCGCTGGGTGGGAGTTTGTGTCCGAACGTTGGTTTGGGGGTGGGGTGGAGTGTGCGAGGTTCGGACAAATGTTCCCGCTGGGTGGGAGTTTGTGTCCGAACGTTGGTTTGGGGGTCAGACTGGGACCCTACCCAGGTTGACCAGCGGTTTTGTCAATCCTTCCGACG
Source organism: uncultured Acidimicrobiales bacterium (assembly GCA_963763135.1). Lineage (GTDB taxonomy): Bacteria > Actinomycetota > Acidimicrobiia > Acidimicrobiales > JANYDT01 > JANMZO01. The sequence continues at coordinate 178,958 of CAVXNJ010000003.1, forward strand.
CTGACTTTTCCGAGATGTCCTACAGTGACGCATGGTTTTTGACGGAAAACTCTCGCGGTATCGCCTGCGGGTTCTCGGGGCTTGTGCAGCCCTGATACTCGGCGCCTCAAGCGCAGCCCACCAAAGCGGTGCCCGCGCCGGTCTGTCCGGCCCAGCGACGCACAGCCTGTCGATGGCCGGCCCATCCATGCAGGCTGGCGGAGCACCCGACTGCACCACCTACGCCGACGGTCACGTCCATTGTGGCTCGGAGCGACACCAGTTCGAGGACTCAGTTGTCCGCAAACCGGGCGAGGAGGAAGCGCTCATTGCCAAGGTTGAGTCGCAGGGGATTGGCAAGCGAGGATCTGCGCCGATGGCCGGGCGAGTTGCGGCCCTTGCGGCGTCAACCGATCCGGGTTTGGTCGGACAGTGGTCGGCGGTGATCGACTGGCCGGTGCTCGGCATTCATATGAGCCTGCTCTCGAGCGGAAAGGTTCTGGTCTTTGATTCGCTCAACGACGGATCGACAGTGTGGGACAACACCCGCGCCCTGGTGTTCGATCCGGCCACGATGACCTCTGTCCGCAACGATTTTCTCGGGGCCTACAACCTTTTCTGCGCCGGGTTGGCGAAGCTGTTCGATGGAACACTTCTGGTCGCCGGCGGAACCAAGAACGCGGCCAACGACGGTATCAACAAGACCACGACCTTCGACTCCACCTCGTCGAGCTGGACGGTCGGCGCACCGATGTCGGTGGACCGGTGGTACCCGTCGGTGACGCCGATGCCCAACGGCGAGGCGCTGATCACCGGCGGTGGCCCCGATCTCTCGGAGGTCCGCACGCCGGCCGGATCGCTACGTCCACTTACCAATGCCCGGCAGTCGCTTTGGGCGAATCGTATCTACCCCTTCTTCACCACGGCCCCCAACGGCAAAGCCCAGTACCTGGGACCATATGACACCCTTGCGCAGGTCGACGTTTCAGGCGCAGGGGCGTACACGTACCAGGGCACCCGTGACGGAAAGATCCGCGACTACGGAAGCTTCGTGCACTACACCCCGGGCAAGGTGCTGCTGTCGGGCGGTGGCGTGTTTGATGGTTCTGCCGTAGTTGTCGATCTCAACTCGGCCACCACGTCGGCCACGGGATCGATGGCCTTCCAAAGGCGCCAGCACAATCTCACCGCACTGGCCGATGGAACGGTGTTGGCGACCGGAGGATACGGCAACTCGTCGGAGCTCCTGGTCGACCTGGCCAACGCGACGTACAACGCTGAGGTGTGGAATCCGTCGACGGGAGTGTGGACGACGCTCGCGCCCGCTGATCGCGCCCGGCAGTATCACTCGAGCGCGCTGCTCCTCCCCGACGGAAGAGTGCTGACGGCCGGAGGCGGACTGTGCAACACCTGCGAAGTCGTGGGGTACTACCAGCGCAACGCCGAAGTGTTCTCGCCGCCGTACCTGTTCCGCAAGGACGGCAGTGGTCAGCTGGCCCCCAGGCCGGTCATTTCATCGACGCCCACACAACTTGGTTACGGTCGACGGTTCGGTATCGCTACGCCCAACCCGGCCAGGATCGACAAGGTTGGCCTCGTGCGTCTTGGATCGGTGACTCACTCGATCGACATGGAGCAGCGTTACGTGCCACTCAGTTTCACCCGCACCGCGAGTGGCATCGTTAATCGATCCACCGTCGAACGCGAACGTAGCGCCTCCCGGTGACTACATGCTCTTCGTGATCGACGCTGACGGCGTGCCGTCGCAAGCGAGGATTCTCCGCATCGCCGCTCCACTTCCAAACCAGTCGCCGACGGTCTCGCTTGTAACACCGACGAACGGCTCGTCGATCGTCGGGGTGGTTCAGGCGACGGCGAACGCGAGCGACCCCGACGGCCTCGTGGCCAAAGTGGAGTTCCTCGACAACGGCGTCGTGACAGCGACCGATGAGACCGCTCCGTTCAGCGCATCGCTCGCGTCTGTCGAATGGGTCCCACGCGATTTCCGCACGCGTCACCGACGACGGCGGTGTGACGGCGACCTCGACGGTGGCGTCGATCACCGTCAGCGGAGGCGGAACGACCACGACGAGCACACCCGGGGCTACGACATCCACCACGACCACACCGGGGGCAACGACTTCTACGACAGTAAGTGCCACGTCGACCACGCTGCCGGCACCTACGACCACCCTGCCGCCCACCACGACGACCGTGGCCCCCGGAACATTCCAAGTGGCGTACGGTGACACGCTGGGCCCGGGTTTTGCCGACTGGAGTTGGGCGGTGCGCAACTTCGCCTCTACCTCGCCCGCTCTCGGCTCGCGGGCGATTCTGTGGGAACCCGACACGTGGAACGGGGTCACGCTGCATTCGAATGCTGTCGCCGTTGGTGCATCGAGCGTTCGCTTCTCGATGCACGGAGGGTCGACCGGCGGGCAGTCCATCCGCTTCTACGTGTTCGTGAACGGATCCGTCAAGACTCAGCCTCTTGTGGCCGACGCCGGTGGCGCAATCCCCGCGAACACGTGGCGCACCTACGAAGTAACGGTTCCGGGTGGCATCCCGGCCGGCGCCAGCGTCGACCTCACCTGGCAGGACTGGAGTGGAGGTAACCAGGTCGCCGTCTCCCTCGACGACGTGACGTTACGCACCAACGGACCATCGCCGACGACCACGACGACGCGGCCACCTACAACGACGGTGCCTCCGACGACCACCACGACGCGGTCACCTACAACGACCGTGCCTCCGACGACCACCTCAACGACAACGACGGTGCCTCCGATTACGACAACCGCGTGCTGCCTACGACAACCGTGCCAACGGCGACAACAACGACGGCGCCTCCCACGACTACCACGACGACCGCGCCTCCCACGACGACGCGGTTGCCGACAACATCGACGGTGCCTCCAGCGACCACGACCACAACGCTGCCAACGACGACCACGTCCACGACGACCACGCGGCCTCCGACTACAACGACGTTCCCACCAAGCGGTACTCGAGTCGTGTACGACGATGCGCTCAACGACACCAGCAATTGGAGCTGGGCCACCCATCAACTGGCCAGCACATCGCCGGTACAAAGCGGCAGCCGGGCCATCGCCGTCAACACCGTCGCCTGGACTGGCATGCAACTTCACCTGAACTCGCCCTTCGTCGTCACCGCAGGTTCGCGCTTCGAATTCTGGATCAACGGCGAGGCGGGTGGTGGCCAGGCCCTTGACCTGCAACTCAATGCCGACGGCGCATACGCCGCGTCGTTGCCGGTTACCAGTCTGATCGGGGGCCCCGTTCCAGCGAATCAGTGGCGGCTCGTGTCATGGGACCTTGGCGCGGCGGGCCTGACCGGCCGGTCAATCACCGAGATCATCATTTTCGCGACCGCCAACGCCGGTCGTTACAGCATCGACAACGTTCGTTTCGTTCGCTGAACGGGCCCGCACCCGGCACACCGGAATTCGACACCATGATGGCTGGTGGGGTGCCTCAACCAGCGCCTGATCGACGGCGGCCACTGGATTGCCGGGCGAGTCTCCAGTCGACCGCCACGGCCACGACGGTGCACAAGAGCGTCGGTGCATCGCCGACCGTCGCTGATGGACCCTTCGCCGAGACCAAGGAACGGCCTGGCGGCTTCTACATGGTCAAGGCGGCGGACCTCGACGAAGCCATCGAGTTGGCGAAGGCCATCCCGATCCGGTGGCTTCGCTAGAGGTTCGACTTTGTCTGCGCGGAGAGGATTTTTCCGGCGCGCTGTCGTCGTTCGAGACGGCTCGGGGGTTGGCCGGCAACGGCGCTGAGCAACGCCACCTCGATCGTCGGGTGCAGCACGTGCCGCGTCGTCTCGACTGAGGAGACGATAGCTTCGCTATGCGGAAGGGCTGTTGTTCACTCCGGGTGGATGATCCGACTGTCCGCGAGCCGAGCCAGTTTCTCCACGATCGGAAGCGGATCGCCCTTCGTGCTCCAGGCGATGTTCACCTCGATGTTCTGATCGCCGATCAGCCAATCCACCGACGGGAGGACCTTCCCTCGGAACCCTTCGGTACCGAGGTCGATCGAGTCCCACGACGAGTTGTCGAAGCCGCTGCGCCGCTGCTCGATTCCTTCCGCCGTGTCGGGCGCGCTGTTCCGCTTCACCACCAGCGTCTTGAGTTGCGTCTTGGTTGCCCACCAGCACTCGCCCGAGGTGCCGTCATCGATGGTGACGGCCTCACCGAACGCATCCTCGACTTCTGCCTGCGTGAACAGATCACACAGTTTCATGGTCGGGAGGTCGAACGTCGCCGCGATCGCCGCGATCGCGGTGTCGGGCACGTCGCTCGAAAGTGCGACCGTGGTCTCCGTCTCCGTCTTCGACGACGAGCACCCAGCCATGATCGCGACGAACGAAAACAGGACCGCTGCGGTTGCAGCCAGCGAGGTGCGTCTTCCGATGGGCAGAGAAAGCTTGCGTGACATCCTTGCAAGGTACCCGTTGCGCACTTCCTCCACGGAGATGGTGAGCGACACCCGCCCGAACCAGATCCGCGCGCCGGCACGACGAGGACCGTCGCCGGTTGAGTCCCGCAGCCCAACTACGCAGCCCAACTGCGCAGTTCAAGTAGCTTTTCCCTATGCGGAGCGGCGCAAGGAAACCATGGCGAGTATTGGCGACGATGATCGCTGCGGTCCTGCTTCTTGTCGCTTGCGCAGCCGATGAGTCGGCCTTCGAAGAAACCTCCGCGCCATCGGAGTCCGTAGCGGCCGCATCTGAGACCTCGGCCGGGACAATCGCTGTCACCGAGACCGGTCTTCTGGGAACGTGGGCCGTCAATGACGCACCACCGGCTCATCCGCAGATGGTTTTCAGTCGATCGGGTGATCAGTTTCTGCTGCAGCTCGTCGACAACGGTTGCGCGTTGCTCGACGAGACCACCAAGGAGCCGCTTCCTGCGGCCCATATCCGAATCGACCCGAAATTGGATACGGGCGCCGCTCTTCCAAGCGGCATCTTCGCTGCAGTCGACTTCGTCGGGATCGATCGAGCCCAGACGCTCGACCCGTCCACGTGCGGGACGCAGTCGACGGTCTTGCGAGGCCTTTACGGCGCGCTTCGACAACGAGTGCCGGTGAAGTACTCGCTGGCCCTGAACCCCGGCGCACAGAATCAGTTGGCGCTCACTTTCGGCGACGGACAGATGCTGACCGCGTACCAGGATTCGGTGGCACAACCGACGGCGACCGACACGGTCGCAGTGATGGCGCCGCGCAGTGTTCCCTCGCTCGGTCCGCCGCCAACCACATCGACGATCCCGAGAACGAGCGTGGCGTACGCCACCACTACAACCGCGTTCGACCCGTCGGAGTCCGCGATTTTCAACCCCAGCGCGCCACCGCCGGCTACGACCTCAACGATGTTCGTGACCGTCCCTCCGCCAACAACTATTCCTCCGTCGACGTCGCTCTGAGAATTGTCAGACGAAGGGAGTACGCGGGAAAAGGGTCGGTGTGGGCGGCACAAATTCCGCGCAAACCGGCCCGCTTGCATCGGCACGGCGCGCCGATACTCCGTGAACATTCGGGAACAAATGTGTTGCCTCGCGCCGCAGAGCCACCGCTACGAGTGGGCCTCGGGTATGTTCGCGTTGTGGGCCACCGAGAGGTGAGCCACGGGTAACCCACGTCGAAAGCTTGGAGAACGAAGATGAGTGCAAACGTCGTCCGTGCCGCGCTGCTGCAGACCGCCTGGACCGGGTCGAAGGAGTCGATGATCGAAGAACACGTGCGCCAGGCGCACGAGGCGGCGAAACAGGGAGCGCGGGTGATGTGTTTCCAGGAACTGTTCTACGGCCCGTACTTCTGCCAGGTGCAGGACAGCAAGTTCTTCGAGTACGCCGAGGCCATTCCCGACGGCCCGACGACGAAGTTGTTTCAGTCGGTGGCCAAGGAGCTCGGCATGGTGATGGTCCTGCCCATGTACGAGCAGGAACAGCCCGGCGTGCTCTACAACACCGCCGCACTGATCGACGCCGACGGCACCTACCTCGGCAAGTACCGCAAGACCCACATCCCCCAGACCAAAGGGTTCTGGGAGAAGTTCTACTTCCGCCCGGGCAACCTCGGCTACCCGGTCTGGGACACCGCGGTCGGCAAGGTCGGCATCTACATCTGCTACGACCGCCACTTCCCGGAAGGTTGGCGGGCCCTTGGCCTGAACGGCGCGCAGATCGTGTTCAATCCGTCGGCCACGTCGCGCGGGCTTTCGTCGTATCTGTGGAAGCTGGAGCAACCGGCGAGCGCGGTGGCCAATGAGTACTACATCGGTGCGATCAACCGGGTCGGCATCGAAGACCTGGGCGACGACGACTTCTACGGAACCAGTTACTTCGTTGACCCCGAAGGCAAGTTCGTCGGCGAACCGGCCGACCCCTTCAAGGCCGAACTGGTCGTGCGCGACCTCGACATGAACCTGATCGCTGAAGTTCGAAACCGATGGGCCTTCTACCGCGACCGCAACCCCTCGCAGTACGGCGATCTCACCGCACTCTGAACGGCCAACGGACCAACGCAGCATTCGCGAGGTTTGGATGTTTGTAGCCGCTGAGCGAGCAAATTCATCCAAACGTTGAAGTGGGCCGACGGGCACTTGCGAGGTTTGGATGTTTGTAACCGCTGAGCGAGCAAATTCATCCAAACGTTGAAGTGGGCCGACGGGCACTTGCGAGGTTTGGATGTTTGTAACCGCTGAGCGAGCAAATTCATCCAAACGTCGTGGAGACGAGCCGCACAGCCGCAGCCGCTCACCGAACCGCAGAGCCTCCGTCGGGGACCACCTTCTTCCGGATAACGTACGAAACAACCAGCCTCACCAAGGAGCATCAACGTGGCACGAACGATCATCATCAACGGCAATGTCGTTTCCGCAAGCGGCACGCACCAGGCGACGGTGGTCGTCGACGGCGAAACGATAAGCGCGCTTCTTAACCCGGGGTCGAAGGAGGATGTGGCAGTCCGCAAGTCAGCTAAAACCAAGATCATCGACGCCAAGGGCAAGTACGTGATCCCCGGCGGCATCGACGTGCACACCCACATGGAGATGCCCTTCGGCGGAACGTACTCCTCCGACACGTTCGAAACCGGCTCCCGCGCGGCGGCGTGGGGCGGCACCACGACGATCATCGATTTCGCCGTCCAGCAGAAAGGCGGCACGCTGCAGACCGCGCTCGACACGTGGCACGAGAAGGCGAAGAACCAGTGCGCGATCGACTACGCGTTCCACATGATCGTGGCCGACGTGAACAACGATTCGCTGAAGGAGATGGAGTCGCTCGTCAAGCAGGGCGTGTCGAGCTTCAAGCTCTTCACCGCCTACCCCGGCGTGCTCTACTCGACCGACGGCGAGATCTACCGGGCCATGCAGCGCGGTGCCCAACTCGGTGCGATGGTCATGATGCACTGCGAGAACGGCATCGTGATCGACGAGATCGTGAAGGACCACGTCGAGCGTGGAGAGACCGCTCCGGTGTACCACTCGATCAGCCGACCGGTCGAGATGGAGGCCGAAGCGACGTACCGCTGCATCCAGATGGCCAAGATCACCGGCTGCCAGATGTACGTGGTGCACCTCTCGTGCGAGGAAGCGCTGGAGCATGTGATGGACGCCCGCGACAAGGGCTTCCCGATCTACACCGAGACGTGTCCGCAGTACCTGTTCCGCTCGATCGACGACCTGGCCCGGGAAGGCTTCGACGGCTTCGAAGGTGCAAACTTCGTCTGCTCCACGCCGCTGCGCGACAAGCATCAGCACGAGAAACTGTGGCGCGGCATCCGCTTCGACGACATCGCCGTCGTGAGCACCGACCACTGCCCGTTCTGCTTCAAGGATCAGAAGATCCTCGGCAAGGACAACTTTGCCAAGATCCCGAATGGTATGGCCGGCGTCGAGCACCGCATGGACCTGCTGTACAAGGGCGTGACCCAGGGCAACCTGAGCGTTGAGCGTTGGGTCGAGATCGCCGCCACCACGCCCGCCCGACTCTTCGGCATGTACCCGAAGAAGGGTGTCATCGCTCCGGGGTCCGACGCCGACATCGTGATCTACGACCCGAAGGCGAAGCAGAAGCTGAGCGCCAAGACCCACCACATGGCGGTCGACTATTCGGCCTACGAGGGAGAGCAGATCGATGGACGCTGCGACCTCGTGATGAGCCGGGGCAAGATCGTCATCGAGAACAAGAAGTACGTCGGCGCCAAGGGCGACGGCCGGTTCATTCCGCGTGGTCTCTCGCAGCGGATCGCATAAGCCTCAATTTCACATAAGGCGGCCCCTAACGGGGCCGCCTTTCACTTTTCGCTTCAACAGCATCAACCGCAAAGGTACGTGTACTTATGGATATCGGAATCGTTCTGCAGACCAACCCGCCGGCTTCGCCGCGTCGTCGATCTGGCCAAGCGGGCCGAGACCTACGGGTTCTCGCATGTGTGGACGTTCGACTCCCACATCCTGTGGCAGGAGCCCTACGTGATCTACAGCCAGATCCTGGCCGAGACCCGTAAGGTGATCGTCGGGCCCATGGTCACGAACCCGGCGACGCGTGACTGGACCGTCACCGCGTCAACGTTCGCCACGCTCAACGAGATGTACGGCAATCGCACGGTGTGCGGCATCGGTAGGGGTGACTCGGCGGTCCGTGTCACCAACGGCGCTCCGGTCGGTCTGAACGCGATGCGCGAGTCGATACACGTGATCCGCGAGCTCGGCTGCGGACGGGCCGTCGACTACAAGGGTTCGTCGATCCGGTTCCCGTGGGCGGCGAAGAGCGAACTCGAAGTCTGGCTCGCCGCGTACGGCCCGAAGATGCTGGCGATGACGGGGGAGGTGGCCGACGGCTTCATCCTGCAGTTGGCCGATCCCGATATCGCCCGTTGGACGATCGCTGCGGTGCACGAAGCGGCTGAGCGGGTCGGGCGGGATCCGAAGTCGATCACGATCTGCATCGCCGCACCGGCCTACGTCACCGACGGCTCCCCGGAGCACCTGGCCCACGCCCGGGAGCAGTGCCGCTGGTTCGGCGGCATGGTCGGTAACCATGTGGCCGACATCGTGGCCCGGTACGGCGACTCGGGCGGTGGCAGCGTACCGACGGCGCTCACCGACTACATCAAGGGCCGCGAAGGCTACGACTACAACGAACATGGCCGAGCGGGGAACACCCACACCACGTTCGTGCCCGACGAGATCGTCGACCGGTTCTGCCTCATCGGCCCCGTGGAATACCAGGTGCAGCGCATCCACGAGCTGCAACAGCTCGGGGCACACCAGTACTCGGTCTATCTCCAACACGATGACATGGACGCCACGCTCGCTGCATACGGCAACCGGGTCATCCCCGCGGTCACGGAAGCGGTGAGGGCCAAGGAGTAGTCCGGCGGACGCTCCCACATGGTTCGCTCCGGAACGAATTAGCCTGGCGAAATGCGAATGTGCTGGATGTACCGCCGTGGGAGCGATAAATCCAGCACATTCACCGTTGTCGGTTCGCCCTTCGGGGAAGGGCGAGTTGCGGTCAGTCGCGACGGTTGTGATCAGCCATCAGGTCACGGGAGTCGACTCCGTGGCGGACGGCTGCGTACTCAAACAGGCCGAAGGCACTGATGATGAGGAGAAGTTGAAACATGGTTCAGTATCCTTTCTAAAGAACTTCCTATCTATTATCGTCCTTTGCAATTAATTGGTAAAGCGAATATTCCAAATATTTATTATGCCAAACCTTAATGATTGCAGGTTGACGCTCGCTATTGACCGGCAGAATATTTACTATGTTGAAACTTAATAATCCTCCGGTGAGCAACGCTCCCCACTAGGCGGCGGAATATCGATCATGTCGAACAACAATGAACTTTGGGATGTCGACGTCCGTCATCTGGCGGCACTCGTAGCTATCGCCCGTACCAAATCCCTCAGCAAAGCGGCCGAAGAGCTGGGTTTCGGACAGAGCGCGGTCTCGCAGCAGTTGGCGGCACTCGAGCGGATCGTCGGCCAACGCCTCGTCGATCGGGGGTCAGGGCCGCGCCCCGTCACCCTCACGGCGGCCGGAGTGTCGTTGCTGGCACACGCGAATGCGGTGCTCGAGCGCTTGATGACGGCTCGACTCGAACTCGATCAACTGGCAACGGGCGTGCAGGGCAAGGTCCGGGTCGGCACGTTCCAATCGGCCGGAGCGCGCCTGCTACCCAGTGTCCTTGTGCGCTTCCGGAAACTGTGGCCGGGAATCTCGGTGCAGCTCCACGAAGGCGACAACGACACCGACCTGACTTCCCGAGTTCTCGGCGGCGCCCTCGATATTGCGTTTCTCCAGCTCAGCCAGAACACTCCGGGTATCGCCGTGGTCGAACTCCTCCGCGATACCTACGTGGCGCTCGTGCCGCCCGGCCACCGCTTTTCCGATCGGACATCGCTACGTCTGGAGGAGTTCGCCGGCGAGGAGTTCGTCGGTGGCACCGAAAATGATCCGTGCACCGCATCGACCGAACGGGCCCTGCGCTCGGCCGGTGTCGACTTGAACGTTGTGTTCCGAACCGACGAAAACACCGCGCTTCAACGCCTCGTCGGAGCCGGACTCGGGGTGGCGATCTCACCCGCGCTCACAATCGAACCAAGCCTGTCCGACGGCGCCGTTTCGGTGCCGTTGGAGGGTGATCTCCACCGCATCATCGGGCTCGGGTGGTCGTCTGAACGCACCCTCTCGCAGGCGGCAATCGCCTTTCGAGATGTTGCCGTGGAAACGCTCAAGGAACTCCATCAGCACGGAACGGCGACGTCGACGGCGACACACTGAGCCACCACCTGGCCGCCAGCGGCACGTAACCTGACGCAGCTGAAACGCACTTGTAATCTTTCGCCGAAAATCCCCAGACTCCAGTGATGGCGCGGAACTGGGCGTCGGGTTCCGCCGGTTCCCCACGCCTCCGATGGGTCGACTGCACTAGTGTCTACCGCAATGATGCGTCGGACCAACAGATTGCGCTCGGTCGGTCTCGGCTTTGCCGGGTTTGCCATTATGTGCGCGGTCTGGGAGGGCTACAAAGCGTTCGGCAACGCCGTCGGGGGCAAAGTCTTCGGATGGAAGCTGGCCGGTCGAACCGACGATGCATCGATGCCCCACATTTCGACGATCCTCAGTTCGTTCACGAAACAGGAGGTGCGCGGGAGCGATCGAACCGTATTCAGCGCCATTCTCTCCGGCTCGTGGTACACCTTCCGGCTAGCGATCGCCGGCTTCGTAGTGGGCGTGGCGATCGGCCTCGCTCTGGCTGTGGTCATGCAGCGGTTCCGAATTCTGGAACGGGCGTGGCTGCCCTACGTCGTGCTGTCGCAGACCGTTCCACTTGTTCGCGTTGGCGCCATTGATCGTCGGGTGGGGTGGTCAGATCAAAATATTCGGCCATCCCTGGCAGGCGTGGATGTCGGTGGCGGCAATGTCGGCCTACCTGGCGTTCTTTCCGGTTTCGATCGGCGCGCTTCGGGGGTTGCACTCACCGAAGGCGCATTCCCTCGAGTTGATGGACTCCTACGCAGCATCGTGGTGGCAGACCCTCACGAAACTGCGCTTCCCGGCGGCGTTGCCGTACATCATTCCCGCCCTGAAGCTCGCGGCCGCGGCTTCGATCGTCGGCACGATCGTGGCGGAGATCTCGGCCGGAACGAGTGGGGGAGTCGGCCGCTTGATTCTTGACTACTTCCAGAAGGCCACGGGTGACCCGGCGCGGGTGTTCACCGCGTTCATCGGAGCGTCGGCTCTGGGTCTCATCGTGGCCGGTCTCATAGCGGTGCTCGAGATGTTCGTTATGCGCAACCGTCCAAAGGAATCCCTCGCATGAGTCTCACTGATCACGCCACGACGAACGGTTCGACTCCGGCCGTGGAGGTTCGCGGACTCCAAAAAGTGTTCAACGCAGGGAAGTCGAACCAGGTCGATGCCCTCGTCGACATTGATCTCAGCGTCTCGACCGGTCAGTTCATTTCCCTCATCGGCCCTTCGGGATGTGGGAAATCCACGCTCCTGCGCCTGATCGCGAACCTGACGCAGCCCACCGCCGGGTCCATCACGGTCAACGGCAAATCAGCCCAGCAGGCTCGGCTGGACCAGGACTACGGCATGGCGTTTCAGCAGTCGGGGTTGTTCGAGTGGCGCAAGGTTGTGAAGAACGTCGAACTGCCGCTGGAACTTCGCGGTTGGGACAAAGCGAAACGCCGAGCTCGAGCGCTGGAGATGCTGGAACTCGTGAAGCTTCCTGACTTTGCCCACCACTATCCCTGGGAGCTTTCGGGCGGTATGCAGCAACGCATCGCGATCGCCCGGGCCCTGGCCGTTGATCCGCCGTTGCTGCTGATGGATGAGCCGTTCGGGGCCCTCGACGAGATGACCCGTGAGCACATGCAGGCCGAACTCACGAGAATCTGCGAAGCGACGGGGAAGACCGTCGTGTTCGTGACGCACTCGATACCCGAGGCCGTATACCTCTCCAACCGGGTGGTCGTGATGTCGCCACGCCCCGGGCGCATCACCAAAATCGTCGACGTCGATCTCGGATCGCGTATTGAAGACACCCGGGAGTCGAGCGAGTTCTTCAAAAAGATCACCGAGGTGCGAGAGGCGCTGCGCGACATCGAGGCGGGCGGTCTCGGCGGGACCCGCGGGATCGAAGACCGATGAAGCGCCTCCAGCGCATGGTTTGGAGTGTCGTTCCACCGATTGCGTGGGGCGCGCTGTTTCTGCTCGCGTGGGAGTGGTTCGTGAAGTGGCGCAAGATCAAGCCGTTCGTGCTGCCCGCCCCGAGTGCGATCTGGAAGCAGTTCGGCACGAACCGCACCGGTATCTGGGACACCGCCCGAGCGACCGGAACGAACACGCTCATCGGCTTGATCGTCGGCGTGCTCCTTGGGGTGGCTGTGGCCTTTATCGCCCAGCGCTTCGGCCTGTTGCGTCAAGTGATCTCGCCGGTCTCGGCCGCGTTGAACACCATGCCGATCGTGGCGCTCGGACCGATCTTCTACAACCTGTTCGGGGCGACGAGCGATGTGGCCCGCCGGTTTGTCGTCGTTCTCGTGGTCTTTTTCCCGGTGTTCGTCAACATGTTGAAGGGTCTGACGCAGGTTGAACCGGTGCACGAGGAACTGATGCGGTCCTACGCGGCCGGCGACAGCAAGTTCCTGTTTCTGGTAAGGCTCCCGAACTCCCTACCGTTCCTGCTGACCGGTATCCGGATTGCGGCGTCGTTGTCCGTCATTGCCGCCGTAGTCGTGGAATACTTTGGCGGGCTCCAGAACGGGCTGGGTTCTCGAGTGTCGAGCGCCATGAAGTTGAGTGCGACCCCGAAAGCGTGGGCGTACATCCTGGCGGCCTGCGTTCTCGGGTTGTTGTTCTACGTCGCCGCCTTGCTGTTGGAGTTGCTCGCCATGCCGTGGCAGACCAAACGCAAGGCGTCTGCTTCAGCATGATCAACCGCGTGATGGGTCGTGCCGTCCGGCACGGGGGCCCGCACCGCAATATCGTCCAGACGAACGATTGCACTCGTCTGGGCCGCAACAAAGCAGGACCCGTAACAGAGCACCACCCGTTACAAAGCACCACCCGTTACAAAGCACCACCGCTAACAAGCAGCACATGCAGTGAGTACCACCGGCAACACCAAACATCACACCAACACAACTGGGGAGATACATGAGAAACAGGAAACTGCTCGGAACCATCGCCGCTTTCGGAGCACTGTCACTTTTGGCAGTGGCCTGCAGCAGCGACAACGACGCCGACACCACGACCGCTGATACCGCAGCCGTCGAAACGACGACTGCAGAAAGCGCAGCGACGGAGACCACGGTCGCCGCCGAGACGACAGCGGCCGCAACTGACACCACCGCTGCAGCGTCGACGGACACCACGGCCTCTGCCGCAGGTGCTCCGGCCGATTGCACCACGCCAAACCCGGTAAAGCTGCAGCTCCAGTGGGTCACCCAGGCGCAGTTCGCCGGTTACTTCGCGGCTGCCGATCAGGGCTTCTACAAGGCTCAGTGCCTCGACGTGACCATTCTCGAAGGTGGCGTTGACATCGTTCCGCAGACGCAGCTCGCGAGCGGTGCCGCCGACTACGCCATCGCCTGGGTGCCGAAGGCACTCGCCTCACGTGAGCAGGGCGCAGGGATCACCGACGTGGCGCAGATCTTCGAACGTTCGGGCACGCTGCAGGTGAGCTTCAAGGAGAAGAACATCACGACGGCGGTTGACCTCAAGGATAAGAAGGTCGGCAACTGGGGCTTCGGCAACGAGTTCGAACTCTTCGCCGGCATGACCAAGGCGGGACTCGACCCGGCCCAGGACGTCACCCTGGTTCAGCAGCAGTTCGACATGCAGGCCCTCCTGAAGGGTGACATCGACGCCGCCCAGGCCATGCGCTACAACGAATACGCGCAGGTTCTCGAAGCCAAGAACCCGGCAACGGGTGCGCTGTACACCGAAGCCGACTTCAACGCTATCGACTGGAACGCCGAAGGCACCGCCATGTTGCAGGACGCCATCTGGGCGAACACCGACAAGCTGAGCGATGCCGCCTACCAGGACCAGACGGTCCGCTTCATCAAGGCGTCGCAGCAGGGTTGGATCTTCTGCCGCGACAACGCCGACAAGTGCGTCGACATCGTGGTGGCCAAGGGCTCGAAGCTCGGCAAGAGCCACCAGGCCTGGCAGATGAACGAAATCAACAAGCTGATCTGGCCGTCGACCGGCGGCATCGGCATGATCGACCAGGCCGCCTGGGACCAGACCGTCAAGGTCGCCCAGGAAGCCAAGAACGCTGAGGGCGCAACGGTGCTCACCAAGGCTCCCGAGGGCCTCGCGTACACCAACGACTACGTCTCGAAGGCGCTCGCCGACTGGACGGCCGCCGGCGTCGACGTGAAGGGTGCCGGATTCACCCCGGCCACCGTCACGCTGAACGAGGGCGGCGCCTGATCTAGGCATGCGTAACCGGTGGGCCCGGTGAGGGCAGAGCGGTTAGCGCAAATCTGAGCAGGACCGGTTCCGAGTGGGGCCGGTCCTGTTTTCTTTGTTGGCGTCAGTGGAGGCCCTCGTCGGGCCCACGGGCTTTGGCATATGGTTCGGCTATGGAACTGAACGGGATCGAACTGAAAGCGACGACCTACGAGGTCGATCGACATGTCGCGGTCGTGACCCTGAATCGTCCGCATCGGAACAACGCGTGGACCGGTCGTATGCATGCGGAGTATCGGACGTGTCTCGCGGTCGCGGATGCCGATCCCAACGTGCGGGTCGCCGTCGTCACCGGGTCGGGCAATTCGTTTTGTGTGGGGGCTGACACGCAGGCCCTCGCCAAACACGCCGAGAACGAGCGCTACGACGACGGGCTCCGCGACGAACCGGCGAACCCCGGCTATGGCCTCGACCCAACGTTTGACCATCACTTCGCATGGCATTTCGGCCTCCGTATTCCAGTCATTGCCGCCATCAACGGGGCCTGCGCCGGTGTGGGGCTCGTGGTGGCATGCTATGCAGACATACGTTTCGCGGCCAACGACGCGAAGCTGACGACCGCGGCGGCGAAGATCGGAATTCCGGCGGAGTACGGGCTTTCGTGGCTGTTGCCGAAGCTGATCGGCCTGACCCGGGCCAACGATCTGCTGCTGTCGAGCCGGGTCATCCTGGGTCGTGAGGCCGAGGCACTCGGGCTGGTCAACGCCTCGCTCCAAAAGGACGAGGTGCTTCCTCACGCGATGAACTATGCGCGCATATTGAGTGAGCAAGTGTCGCCGGCCGCTGTCCAGGCCGCCAAACGCCAGATCGCCCGGGATCTCATCCGCTTTGATATCGGAGCGTCGATCGACGAAGCCGAGGTGCTGATCGAGCGCGTTGATGGGAGGACCGGAATACCGGGAGGGCATCGCTGCGCTTCAGGAAAAACGCCCGCCGCGGTATTGAGCAGTGGCCCGGTCTTACCGGTGTTCCACTTCATCGCCAAGTCGCTGCAGTAGGTTTGAGGCGTGGGTAAAGGGACTCGAACCGTTCGCGCGGCCGGTGGCGTGCTGTGGAAAGACATCAACGGGTTGGTTCACGTGCTCGTCGTTCATCGTCCGCACTACGACGACTGGTCGTTTCCGAAGGGCAAGCACGAGCCCGACGAGTCTGACCTCGAGTGCGCCGTTCGCGAGGTCGAGGAGGAAACCGGATTCAAAGTTGTCGTCGGTGATTGTCTGCCCGATGTTGACTACATCGACCACAAAGGTCGTCCGAAGACAGTGAACTATTGGGTCATGACGTTGGCCGCCGACTCCGGGGAATTCGTGGCGAACGACGAAGTCGATGAGGTGCGGTGGTTGCCGGTGGGCGACGCTGATGTTCTGCTCACGTACGAACTCGACAGGCGCCTGCTGCACGAATTTCAACTCCAGCAGGTGATGGGTGTCTGACGCGAAACCTGCGTCGAGCCCGAGCGCAAAGCCCCGTCGTCGCTGGCCAGCCACGACGGTAGCGATCGCCGGGATGGCGCTGCTGGTCGTGGCCTCCACGTCGTGCGCCAGCGCAACGCCAAAGGCCCCGGGGTCCGGCACGAATGCCCTCACCACGAAGAAGCCGTCGGTCAAGCCGTCCACAAAAACGACGACCCGCAAAACCACGACGACCGGCAAACCCACGAAGACCGCAACCACCAAAGTGACCACGGGTTCGGCCCTGACCGCCGATCACCGGATCGATGTTCGCTTCGACACCCCGGGGGCCAAGCCCCGAGCGCTCAACGAAACGACCGTGAGCGTTGCGAAGCCCGTGTCGACACTCTCGATGAACGTCACCAACATCACGTACCGCGGCCTCGTGTGCGGGTTCAGCTTCCGCGGTCAAGCTCCGAAAGGGCCGGTCACGATTCGTATGCAGGGTACTTCCGCGGCCACGTCGTTTGACTCCGGACCTCTGGCGATCTCGTGGACCGGACTCGATTCCGATCTGGTCAAAGCCGACAGCGGCGCAAACAACGGGTGGAGCTTCAGTTCCGAGGCCCACGTGAACCGGAATGGTCCCGGCTGGGTGATCTCCCTCGGCGGAGTGACCGCTGAAGCCCCCAACGTCGTGCCCAAGACGGCCACCTGCGAACTGGTGCTGACCGAACCGCTCTCGACGGCGAACGGTCCGATCGGCTACTGGGCCGGATTCGCGGCCGTCTGATCCACTTCTGCGGCGTCATGGAGGTCGGCCACGTCTTCGTCAGACCGCTCGTCCGGATGAACCCCGCCGTCCCGATCACCCGTCTGGTCGGTGCGGTCGTCAGTCGGGCTTCCGGCACGTAGACCGGTGAGGATGACGGCCACCGCGACGAGAAACACCGCGCCGGAAACGAGTTCGTTGATGCGGAGTCCGAGGAGTCGAAACGCCTTGTCGACGCGGACGCGTTCGATCCAGAAGCGACCGAAGGTGTAGGCCGCGATGTAGACCGCAAACAACCGCCCGGGTTTCAGCCGTCGTCCGTATCGCTTTTCGACCACGAGAACGAGACCGACGACAAACAGGTTCCAGACGATTTCGTAAAGGAAGGTTGGATGGAACGTAGTTACGTTGCGGTAACCCGCCGGCCTCTTCCGAAGCGGCACTTCGAGGGCCCACGGGAGCGTCGACGGTCCGCCGAACAACTCGATGTTGAACCAGTTGCCGACGCGCCCCATGGCCTGAGCCAGGGGGATGGCGGGCGCCACGCACTCCAAGAGCCCCGGTAGCCGAAGACCGCGCCTGCGACCGACCTCGAGGCCGACGATCACGCCGAGCGCGACGCCACCCCAAATGCCGAGACCACCGTCCCAGATCTTGACGGTGTCGCCCCAACGGCCGCGGTAGTCCTTCCAGTCGGTGGCCACATGGTAAAGACGGGCCCCGATGACACCGGCGGGAACTCCCCACATAGCGATGGCCGGCATGTCGTCGGAGGAACCACCCCGGCTGACCCATCGATGGCTCGCCAGCCAAACCGCAGCAAACACGCCGGCGGCGATGCACATTCCGTAGGCATTGAACTTGAGCGGACCAAGGTGAATCGTGTTGCGCGACGGGCTGGGGATCGAGAACATGACGGTCGAAAGGGCACGCACGAGCGGAAACGTTACGACACCTGCGAGCCCTGACCATCCGAACGTTCTCAGCGACTCGATAGGAATCATGGTTAGCGGACGGTTACGTGCCGCCGAGGCGCGGTAGCTGATCAGTGGAAACCTGACTGCCCTGGCGCAATCCACCCGGATGCCGCCAGTAACATCGTTGCGTGAGACGTCGGCGCGCTGAGCAAACTGCACCGGGGGGTCCGCGACGCCGTCGTCGCCGCTCACCAGCGCGTCGGCTCCTCGGTTGGGCCGGCCAAAAAGCCGCTCGCCTGATCACGCTGGTCATCGGCGGTGCGATCGGAGCGGCCGCGATTGCGGCTTGTCTCGCGCTGTTTTTCTCGCAGCTTCCGTTGGCGAAGGCCGGGGTCGCGTTCGATGTCGAGAAAGTCGGCGCACTTGATCCGTTGAACGAACGCTCCGTCGTGTTGGACCGCTACGGCCGGACGATCGCGGTTCTGCGAAGTGAGCAGAATCGAAGCCCGGTCGATTTCTCTCGAATTCCGCAGCATGTGATCAATGCCGTTCTCGATACCGAAGACGCCGATTTCTATGTGCACAAAGGAATCAATCTTCGCTCGACAATCCGCGCTTTCGCGGCCAACGTCGAGGCCGGGGGTGTGGCGCAGGGTGGATCAACGATCACCCAGCAACTCGTGAAGCTCACGCTGCTTTCACCGAAGCAGGACATCAACCGCAAGGTCACCGAGGCCCGACTCGCATTGCAGATCGAGAAGGAATACACGAAGGACGAGATTCTCGGCCGATACCTCAACCTCGTGTACCTGGGAGAGGGTGCCTATGGTCTCGAAGCGGCGGCAGAGCGGTATTTCAACACGAGTGTTGACCGGCTGACGGTCGTGCAGGGAGCGTTTCTCGCCGGCATGATCCGCAACCCCACCGGCTACGACCCGATTCGGTTCCGGGAGCGTTCCCGCCAACGGCGCAGCACGGTCCTTGACCGGATGGTCGTTCGAAAGCACCTCACCCAGGCCGAAGCCGACACGTTGAAGACAAGTCCGATGCCGCGGCCCGCCGATCGGCTTGCCCAGCCCGACACGTACTTCATCGAAAAAGTGAAGCAGACACTTCTCGATGATGTTCGACTCGGTGAGAACGCGAAAGACCGTTACAACGCCGTGTTCAACGGGGGTCTGAAGATCCTCACGACGTTCGATCCCGCGTTGCAGGCCGAAGCGGAAAGAGCAGTTGTCGACACGCTTCCCGACGACGAGCCCGACTTCACCGCTGCGCTGGTCTCGGTCGACGTCACGTCGGGTGCGGTCAGAGCGCTTGTGGGCGGCCGAGGGTTCCAGACCGACAAGTACGACCTCGCGACCCAGGGCAAACGCCAGCCCGGATCATCGTGGAAACCGTTCATCTACACCGCTGCACTTGAATCAGGCATATCACCGCTGTCGTCGATCAGTGGGTTGGAGCCTTGCCCGATCCCGAACCCGGGCGGAACACCCGACCCGTTCGAGCCGTCCAACGCCGAGCCCGGGAGCGGAAAGGTCGCGAGCATTCCCGATCAACTCGTGGCGTCGAGCAACTGTGCGTTCGCTCGTCTCGCCTACGTGGTCGGCTACGACAAGGTGGCCAATGTCGCCAAACGCATGGGGATCACCACCCAGATCGACCTCGTGCCGGCCATGGCGCTCGGCGTCGAAGAAGTGCATCCCCTCGATATGGCGGGAGCGTACGCGACGCTCGCCTCCGAGGGACTCCAGCGCACCCCGTACTTCATCTCCGAGGTCAAAGATCGAGATGGGAAGACGCTGTTCAGCACCAAAGCGTCCACGAAGCGAATCATCGACGCGGAGATCGCCCGCACGGTCACGGCGGCGATGCGCCGGGTTGTCACGAGTGGAACGGGCACCGCGGCACGGCTTGACGACTACGACGCCGCAGGCAAGACCGGAACCACGAACAATTATGAAGACGCGTGGTTCGTGGGTTTCACGAACAAGTTGTCGACGGCGGTCTGGATGGGGGCTCCCGACAAGAAGATCGCGATGAAGAACGTTGGGGGCATTCGGGTCTTCGGAGGCACCTATCCCGCCCGAATCTGGCACGCGTTCATGACCGATGCGATGGAAGGAAGCCTCTCGGTCCCGTTCACGGAACCCGACGAGAAGGCTTACGCCAAGGGCGACTGCATCGCTATCAACTTCGTGAAGGGCAAAGACGGCAAGTTGCTGCCGTCCACCACGACGTCCTCGAGCACGACCACGACCACCATCGAATCGGATACAACCGAGGCCAGCGATGCAACCGATGCCCCGGCGACAACGCGCTCCCGTAGCGGTATCCCCTCGACGACGAGGTCCACGACAACCCGCGTCACCACGACCACCCGAGCAACCACGACCAGCCGACCAACCACAACCGTCAAGGCGGTACGCTCGGCGTTGGCCCTCGGCTCGAAGGGTTTCAGCGTGAGCGTTGGCACCGAAGAGCTGGCAGTGGCCGCAAAGGCGGGCGACTCGAACTCGAAGACCGCGACGACGATCAAAGCGAAAAAACGACGGACCCGTAACTGCGCCGACTCGCTCGGCGGCTACACGACGAAGAAGAAGACGGTTACGACGAAGGCGAAGAAGAAGAAGACGACGGTTGTCACGTCGGATTCCTCGGTCGCCGGTGAGCCGGTCGTCGATCAGCCGGTTGAGCCGGTGCCCGCCGTCGATCCAGCACCGGCGCCTGTGTCCGACCCGGCTCCGGCACCCGCTCCGGATCCACAACCCGAACCGGCCCCGGTTGCCCTCGGACCTCTGAAGCGGTCGCCGCCTGTGTTTCGGTAGGCTCCGGCCAACCTGAACTAGCTTCTCTTCCTATGCCCTCGTTCGAATCGCTTCTTGATCTGCAGCAACTCGACACGGCGTTGACCCAGCTTCAGTATCGGCGATCCCACCTGCCCGAGCAGGAGCAGCTCAACGATGTGCAACGCAAGCTGAGCGCTCTGGCCACGGCCTCCGCTCCGGCAACCGCGGCACGCGACGATCTTGACCGGCGCCAAAACGCGCTCGAACAGCAAATCCATGACGTCGACACCAAGATCGAAGCGGCCACAAAACAGCTCTACGGCGGAACGGTGACGGCCTCGCGGCGAACTTCAGGCCCTGGAAGCCGATATCTCGTCGCTCAAGCGTCACCGCAGCGAACTCGAAGATGCCGAGCTTGAAGTCCTTATGGAGCGCGAGCCGGTCGACGCCGAATTGGCGGGCGCCGACGCCAAGCGTGCCGAACTCGACGACACCGCAGCGAAGTCCCATGTGGCGATAGCGGAAGCCATCGTCGCGATCGATCGGGAAGTTGGGGAGCTCATCGAGCGACGGGCCGCGGTGGCCGCCACGATCGACGCAACGATTCGGGAAACGTATGAGCGCATACGAACGCGGAACGGGGGAGTCGGGGCGGCCAAGCTGGAGCACGGCACGTGCATGTCGTGCCGCCTCAAGCTCTCCGCCGTCCAGCTCGATCAGCTGAGGAAAGTTCCCGAATCCGACGTCGCGTTTTGCGAGGAATGCGGTTCCATTCTCGTCCGATGATCGGAGGCGAGCGGTTCATGTCACTTCGTTTTACGTCCCAAGTCGCCTGCGCATACGGGCATTGATCCATCGGTTGGCCCATCGGAGACGCCGTGTTTTTGTGGTTTGTCGTTTTCAGCATTCTTGGCGTGTACTTCGTGTTCCGCGATGAGCAGATGGACTACCGGTTGGTGGCGGTTGGTTCGTTGGTCCCTGATCTCGTCGACGGGGTGATCCGTCGGGGAATCGGTCCGCTCCACAGCGTTGTGGTCGCCGTGGTCGTGCTCTTCGGGGTCGTGGCGGCGACGGTCGGACGCCGTTCGGCCCGAAAGCGGTTGCTGGCTATCCCTATCGGCGTCTTCGCCCATCAGGTCCTCGACGCGTCGTGGGCCGCCACGAACGCCTTTTGGTGGCCGGTGAAAGGACTCGGGTTCGCCGGCCGGTTGCCCGTGATCCAGCATGGCTTGGCTGTCGGGCTGATTGAGGAAATGTTGGCGGTCCTGGTCGGGGTGGCGATGTGGCGATCATTCGGTCTCGACAATTCGGCGCGTCGGGGTCGGTTCCTTGCCACCGGCCACCTGCCGCAGCAGCGGCCGAGGCGGGCGGCCGGTTCGGGTCGACCGAAGGGTCCAGGTCGACCGAACGATCCAAACCGACCGAAGGGCACGGGCGGCCCGGGACGCTGAGCATCTCGTCACCGGTCTCCACGGAATCTCCACACGTCCTCCACGCCGTCACCAAGTGGGTTCTCTATTGTTCAGGGCGTGACGGCTGAACCCTCTGCGAACCCTGGACTGCCCCGGACCCGTCATATCGTCGTCGTCGAGGATCAACAGAGCCTGGCCGAAGCGATCGCGGTGCGATTGCGCAGCGAAGGCTTCGCGGTATCGCTGGCCTTCGACGGACCGACCGGCGTGGCGACATGCAATCAGGTGCAGCCCGATGCTGTGGTTCTCGATCTGAATTTGCCAGGATTTGACGGGCTCGAGGTGTGTCGCCAAATCCAACGTGATCGACGCGTTCCGGTCGTGATGTTGACCGCACGTGACAGTGAAACCGATCTTCTCGTGGGGCTCGCCGTCGGGGCCGATGACTACATCACCAAGCCGTTCTCCCAACGCGAACTGGTTGCTCGGATCCATGCCCTGTTGCGGAGAAGCGCTGTGGTCCAGATTGAGTCGAACATCGGTGGTGCGGTCACCGCGTCGGGTGCCGGAGGCGTGGTGGACCGTGAGACGGTGTCCGAACCGTCGGCCGTGGCGTTTCGTCACCTCGGGGTGACTCTCGATCCGGTGAACCGAACAGTTGAGTACAAGCAAACTCCCGTTCATCTGACCGTGACCGAGTTTGATCTCAGTCACTGGCTCCTTCGCCATCCGAAGGTTGTGTTCACCCGTGAACAGTTGCTGCGTTCCGTGTGGGGCTACGCCGACGGGTCGGGCGAACGAACGGTCGACTCGCACGTGCAAGCGGTTCGCAAGAAGCTCGGCTCCGATTTCGTACGCACGGTTCACGGCGTGGGCTACTCGCTCGGTCAGGCACCCAGCTCCTCTGCAGCGTTGGTTACCGATGCGTAGCCTCGACCGGTTGTACTCGCTCAAGCTTCGCCTCGGTGTGGTGATCATCGCCGGCGTGGGAAGCGCCGTAGCGACCGTGACGCTCGGGCGGAGCCTGGGGATTTCGTGGGCGCCGAGTGCGGCCCTCGGGGTCATCGTGGCGTTGGGGCTCGTCCAGGTGATCGCCCACGGCACGACTCGGCCGCTGCGGGAGATGGCGACAGCGGCGAATGCCTTTCGGCGCGGCGACTACTCCCGCCGGGTAACGAGCAACGCTCGAGACGAGGTCGGTCAACTGGCCCGGTCCTTCAACCAGATGGCCGATGAGCTCGCGGAGGTCGACAGGTTCCGTCGCGAGTTGGTGGCCAACGCCTCGCACGAACTGCGGACGCCGATCGCTGTCGCACAAGCGGTGCTCGAAAACATGGTCGACGGAGTGCAACCGACCAGTCCGGATGCACTCCGCCCGGTTCTCGCGCAGGTGGAGCGCCTCGGTAGGTTGGTGGATCAGTTGCTCGACCTGTCGCGCCTCGAATCGGGGGTCATCCCCATCGCGGCTGACCGGGTCGAACTCGGACCGTTGGTCGACGACGTCGCTGAGGCGGTCCGCCTGCGTGTTGGCCACGACCTGGTGCTCGTCGACATCGCTGATGGTTCGGTGGTCCGTGGCGATGCCGATCGTTTGCGTCAGGTGGTCGGCAACCTCGTCGACAATGCGCTCCGCCACTCGCCGCGAGGCGAAGCCATCCGCGTCGCGGCGTCTTCGTGCGGAGTGCCGACAAACGGCGACAGTCCGATGGTGCAACTGACTGTTTCCGACGTTGGGCCCGGTATCCCACCCGCTGAAGCATCGAGGGTGTTTGAACGTTTTACGCGCCTTGACTCGGCCCGCTCGTCAGGTGACGGGGGAGCCGGTCTCGGTCTTTCGATCGTGCAGTGGATCGTGGAACTGCACGGTGGATCGATCTTCGTCGAACAGGTGCGGCCGACGCCCCCATACGGGTGTCGCATGGTCGTACACCTTCCGGCGTTTCCGTCCACGGCGTCCTGAAACCTCCTTGCGGAGTGAGCGGCGCTTCCCGTTCGAAATTTACTAAGTGAACATATTAAATACGAGGTCAATCAAACATGTCAGATGATCTGCTCTGGAACATTCTCGCCGGAGAACCGGTGGGTCCCCCGGGGCCACCCACGCGGCCGGCCGCTCCCCGCCGCGTATCCATTTCGTGGCCTCCGTTGCAGTTGATAGCGCTCGTGGTGTTCGGAGTGTGTCTCGACGCGATCGTGCGGTCTGACCGCGTGGGGATCGGCACCTCCGTCGCACTCACCATGGCCGGTGTCGGGGTGCTGGCGCGTCGCGAGAGTCGGTCGCGCACCCGAACGGTTCTCGTCGCCGGCTCGGTCCTGCTTGCGTGGTGCCTAGTTCTTCGTTCTTCGGCATGGCTCGGCGCCCCGACGTTCATCGGTTCGGGCGGGCTGCTCGCATTGGCGGTGAATGCCGACATCACGCTCACGACTGACCGGTTGCGCGACGTCATACGCAGCGGCTTTCGGGTGTTTGCCGGTCCCAACGCCCTTTGGAGCGATGTTCGTGGGCGGGTGCGGCCGTCGGTCGGCCTGATGAAGCGGCACGCGCGGTTCACGAAGGGTCTGCTCCGAGGCACGTTGCTGGCTGTGCCGGTACTAGCGATGCTCGGAGGACTTCTCGCGTCGGGTGACAAGGTCTTCGCCAATTCGGTGTCGCTCAGCGTTCCCGGTCTCGGGCCGGCCGCGAGCCACGCAGTGCTCTTCGGCTTGGGCGCGGTGGCTCTGGCGGTCGTGTTCGCTGCGGGCTCCACGTCGTTTGTCCAACGATCGCGTTCCGACGACCGCTCCCGGATCGGAATCATTGAGGCCGTGGTCATCCTCGGATCGGTAAGCGCGCTTTATACCGTCTTCGGCGTGGTTCAAGTCCTGGCCATCTTGGGGGGCGACGACCACATTCGTCGGACGACCGGTCTTACGTACGCAGAATATGCCCGGTCCGGCTTCTTCCAACTTCTGGCCGTAAGTGTGCTTACGTTGGTCGTACTCGGTCTGACGCGCTACGGGGTGGGAACCGGCCTCCGTCTGCGTCGGAGTGTTGTTGCCGGATCAGAAGCGGTGGTATTCCTCACGCTTGGCATCGTGACGGTGGCCTTTCGTCGCATGTCGCTGTACGAGAACGCCTACGGATTCACCATGAGGCGGTTGCTACCGCACATCGTGATCGTCGTGCTCGGCATGGTGTTCGTTCTCCTGGCCGTGGCCTACGGAAATGATCTCCGATTGTCGCTCCGGGACCCGGGCACTTCGTCGGAGCTCACCCATCCGACCGCCCGAACCTGGGTGATCCCGACAGCACTGGCGACGGTCGTCGTGGCCCTGCTCGGCGTGAACCTGATCAATCCTGAAGCGATCGTCGCTCGGAGCCAGTTGGAACGGAGTCTGGCGGGTGAGGACTCGGCCAGGGCCGAGATCCTCGGTCTGGGTTCCGACGCGGTCCCGACCGTTCTGTCGTGGCTGAAGGATCACCCGACGAGTCAAGCGACGGACGGGTCCTCGCTCCGAGACGCTATTCAGCGATGGGCATGTCCCGACCCCCAGCCCAGTGGCTCGGGTTCGTCGCGATCGGATGAAACGTCCGGGGCTCGAGGAGAGGCAAGTTCAACCTGGGCTGAATTCACGCTGAGCCAGCGCAACGCCACTCGCGCCCGACGAGTGTGCGGGCTGACCAGTTGACGCGCTGACGGATTGACGGATTGATGGATTGATGGAGGGTCCGGTGAGTCCGCTGATGCATCGGGAACGAGTCAACCGGTGCGCCTCGAAACAAGTCAACGCCGAACGCTGCGTAACGAACCCGCCATGAATGTCCCGCCCGCAATGAATGTCCCGCCCGCAAAGGTCATTTGACCGTGTCGAACCGGCACACCCGTGCGGTAGCGTCCCGTCCGTGGTTAGTTCTGAAGCAGGCCGTGCCGAGCGAGATGTTCCAGGAATCCGACGGGTGGCGGTGTACTGCGGTTCGTCGGCCGGTTCCCGTGCCGAGTATCTCGTTGCCGCTGCCGACACCGGACGCATCCTGGCGGAGCGCGGGCTGGAACTCGTGTATGGCGGTGGCCACGTGGGCCTTATGGGGGCGGTGGCCAACGGTGCGCTGGCGCACGGGGGAGTGGTTCACGGCATCATCACGACCGCACTGCTTGATGCCGAGGTCGGCCACACCGGTCTGACCTCGTTGGAAGTTGTCTCGACGATGCACGAACGCAAGGCCCGGATGGCCGATCTGGCCGACGGGTTCCTGGCCCTACCTGGTGGTTTCGGCACCCTCGACGAACTGTGTGAGGTACTCACCTGGACCCAACTGGGAATTCAGCGCAAACCGATTTCGCTGGTCAATGTCTGTGGCTACTGGGATCCGTTTCTGGCCCTGACGGCCACGGCCGTCTCGGAAGGCTTCATGAAGGCAACCCACGGGGAGCTCGTTCGGTCAGCGGAGAAGCCACTCGATGCAATCGATCTGCTTCTGGCGCCGATTCCGCTGCCAGAACCGAAATGGATCGAGCACCCCCAGGAACTCCGCCGCTGATCGAAAGCCGTCCACTGCGAACCACGGGGGCCACCAGACCGCCGCAGAGTGTTTGGACGGTGAGTTGGCGCATAAGCGGGGTTCTGTAACCCATGCTGGAAATCCAGCACGGGCCGGTAGCCATCCATCTCAGCAGTCCACCTGGAGATGCATCGGTCACGGCGAACCGCAACCGACACGGACGAGCCGCCCATGTCTCCACTTGACCTTGCTCCGAGTGGGGTTTCCCTAGCCGGTCCAGTTGCCTGGTCCGCTGGTGCGCTCTTACCGCACCGTTTCACCCTTCCCTGTTCCGGTGAGCTTGCGCTCACCGATCATCGGGGGTTTGCTTTCTGTTGCACTTTCCTGCGAGTCGCCCCGACTGGCCGTTAGCCAGCACTCTGCTCTGTGGAGCCCCGACTTTCCTCGATCGCCGGCGTTTCCGCCGACAACCGCGACTACCCGGCCAACTCACCGTCCACGCCAGTCTGTCACGGAGATGGGGTCCCCCGAAACGGATCGACCGGTCGCTCCAGGCCAGAACCTGAGAACCTGAGGGCGTGAAACCTGAGAACTGTGGGCCGCTCTCAGGAAGCATCGCCGTTAACGATCCGACCTCAGCGAAACTGAGTGCCGTGAACACCGAAAAACCACTTCGCGGTTTCGCCGGGCTGCTGTCGGCATCGTTGGGTCTCGGGGTCGGTGAGCTGCTGGCGGGGATCTTCAGCGGCGTCCGGTCGCCCGTGATTTCCGTTGGCGACCGGGTCGTCGATGGTGTGCCGTCCGGAATCAAGGCGACCGCCATCGGTCTGTTCGGAACAAACGACAAGACAGCGCTTCTCGTCGGCATTCTGGTGATCGTGGGCATCGGGGCCGTGCTCGTCGGAATCGGGTCCGCCCGTTCGATGCGGACCGCTGTCATTGGGGTCGGTGCGTTCGTCGTGATCGGCAGCCTGTTCGCTGTAACCGGTCGGTTGGGAAGCGGGCGCGACGTTGTCCCGATCATCGGGGCGGGTCTCGTCGCCCTCGCCGGCGTCTACGCGCTCGTTCGTCGCCCGGCGGCCGCTCACGAACGGGCCACCGCTGCAACCCCAACCGGTAGGGTCATCGACGAGGTGATCGGGGGCTCGGGCGACTCAGAACCGCGCCGGGGAATGCGCGTCGATCGTCGTCAGTTCGTCGTTCTTGGAAGCGGCACTGCGCTGGCATCCATCGCCACGGCTGCACTCGGGCGGCGCCTCCAGGGCAACGAGGAGGCGTCGGCGCTTCGTAACGAGGTTCAGCTCCCGAGTCCGTCGGCCGGAACCTCCGGTGCGACCTCGGCGACCACCACGACGGTCGGTTCACCAGGTGCGGCGAGCGCACCTTCGACGGCCGTTCCGTCGACCACTGCTGTGGCGGCGAACCGGTTTCCGGTGGCGGGCGCCGCTCAGGTCGACGTGGCGGGAGTGACGCCCTTCTTTGTTCCCAACAAGGACTTCTACCGGATCGACACTGCGCTCGTCGTGCCACGCGTTGACGTTCGAACCTGGTCGTTGTCGATCGATGGCATGGTCGAACGGCCGCTCAAGTTCACGCTCGATGATCTGCTCAAACGCGAAGTCATCGAGCACGACTGCACGCTCATGTGTGTATCGAACGAGATCGGTGGCGACCTCGTCGGTAACGCCCGTTGGCTAGGTGTCAGGTTGGCTGACATTCTGGAGGAGGCGGGCGTCAAGAGCGGCGCGAACCAGGTGTTCGCCCGGTCGGTCGACGATTTCACGGCCGGGTTTCCGACCGAACTGGCTCTCGATGGTCGCGAGGCCATGCTTGCATTCGGCATGAACGGGGAGCCGTTGCCGTTCGCCCACGGATTTCCCGTGCGCCTCGTCGTGCCGGGAATCTACGGCTACGTGTCGGCGGTGAAGTGGCTGAAGCAGATCACCCTCACCACCTTCGAAGCTGATCAGGGTTATTGGATCCCGCGGGGCTGGTCGGCGCTCGGGCCCATCAAGACGTGTTCGAGGATCGATGTGCCGGGTCGCAGCACGGGTCAGATCAAGGCGGGGAAGCAGGCCATCGCCGGCATTGCCTGGGCTCAGCACGTCGGGATCGCCAAGGTCGAGGTTCAAGTCGACGACGAACCGTGGCGCGAAGCGGAACTCGCGGCCGATGGCGGAATCGATACCTGGCGCCAATGGAAGTTGGCCTGGGAGGCCACGGCGGGCACCCACTCGATCAGCGTGCGCGCCACCGACAAGGCCGGCAAACTCCAAACCGAGGAGCGGGCCGACGTGGCTCCCGATGGCGCTACCGGTTGGCACACGATCCAGGTGAACGTCCTGTCGGCGTAGGCGTTCGCCGACTTCTAGAAGTTGATGGCGCTTAGGCCGGGGAGCCATCCCTTGCTGCGGGCAACGGCGTCTTTCCAGCGATCCCGCTTGCTCTGCGCAGTCGATGGCTCAACCACGGCTGCGGGTCGCCATGTCGCGGCGATGTCATCCATCGATCCCCACGTTCCGGTGGCAAGCCCAGCTAGGAACCCGGCACCCACCGCAGTGGCCTCGACGACGGGTGAAACTTCCACCGGACGCTGCGCGGCGTTCGCGATCGCCTGAGCAAACACCCGATTCACGCTCATGCCGCCGTCAATGCGAAGCGTGGAAATGTTGAGCCCACTGTCGAGTTGCGCGGCTTCCACCATGTCTACGGCCCGATGGGCCACGCCCTCGAGCACCGCCCGCACGACTTCCGGCCGGCCGGTGCCTCTCGTGAGCCCCGTCAGCGTTCCCCGAGCCCCGTAGTCCCAATGCGGCGTTCCGAGCCCGAGCAACGCCGGGACAAACCAGGCGTCGCCCGTGTCTGTGCACTGCGCCGCGATGGTCTCCGATTCGGCCGCCGTCGTGATGATCTGCAGGTCATCGCGCAACCATTCGATTGCGGTGCCGGCGGTCAACATGACGGCTTCCATTCCCCAAATGGTCTGGTCCCCGCGCCGCCACGCCGCGATCGGAAAGCATCCGTTCCCGAATCGGCCGGCCTGGAACGGGGGAGTGGGACCCGTGCACATGTCCAACATTCCGCCGGTCCCGAACGTCACCTTCGCATCGCCGGGGCGGACGCATGCCTGACCGACGAGCGAACCCTGTTGATCCCCGACCATGGCGGTCAGGCGCGGGCTACCGGGCAACGCCGTGGCGACGGCGAGATCACCCGACGACGCCACGATATGCGGAAGCAGCGAGTCTGGGATCCGAAGGGCCGAAAGCAGTGCATTGTTCCAGGACAGGTCACCGTTGGCTTCCACGTTGATGAGTCCGGTGACCGCGGCATTGGTCGTGTCGGTCATGTGGGATTCGCCGCGGGTCAGGGTCCAGGCGATCCAACTGTCGATGGTACCGAAGCACAGGTCCCGGGAGCGTTCGGGATCCACCTGGTCGAGGATGTGGGCGATCTTTGTGGCCGACGCGTTCGGCGCGACCTGGAATCCCTGGGCCTGAAGCGTGAGGCAGGTTCCGATCGTTCGGAGGTCCTGCCATCCGATCCCCGGCGCGACCGGCGTTCCGCTCGCCCGGTCCCAGACGATCGTCGATGCCCGTTGATTCGCGATTCCAACGCTGGCGACGCTCCCGACGTCGGCCAGGACTTCCGTGCACAGGCGAACGACCACGTCGGCCAGCGCCGCTGCGTCAAACTCGAGTCCGCCCGGAAACGGGGTCGAGGGAAGGAACGGCTCGCGTCGTTCGGTGCGAAGCGACGCGTCGGCCTCGACCACCACGACCCGCACGCTGCTCGTTCCGACGTCGATTACCAGGTGGCCCATGGCGCGTCAGCATACGGTGCTGGCACTCCCGACAAACGAATCGGCACAGCGGAAACCTGCCTCGAATCGGGGCGCGAATGGCTACTTCAGGCCGCGCTGCCTGGCCGCGGTGTTTGACACGAACCCGCCGAATATCCCGCAGCACGCCGCGAGGATCACCGCGACGACGATCCCGAGTGGATTGATGGCTTTGCTGAACAGCAACCGTTGGGCGATGGTCGCTATTAACCCGGCCGACGCTGCTGCGGCGGCGCCGTTGGTCAACGGAGCCCGGACCTCCAAAAGGCCGGCCCGAAAACCGCCGAGCACAAACCCGGCCACGGCGGCCGCCGACGCGACGGTCGAGGCTGTCGCCTTGGTCCAATCAAGGATCTGGCGCAAGATCAGCGCACCGGCCAGGCCCATGGTGACCATGATGAGCGCGGTGATCGTTCCGCCGAGCACGGCTTTTCTCGAAAGCGTGCCCGTGTTCACGGTCGCATCCCGGCGTTCACTGATCCGCACCCGAATTCATCGTTCTATCGTCTCGCATTTTGGGCCGGTCACCGATCGAGAGCGGGCGAGACGTCGGCTGCCAACTCGGTGGCGATCGCACGCTCGACACCTTCGGTGTACGCATCGGTAAGAAACGAGCAGGCATCGTCGAGAGGAGGTCGGTTTTCCCAGGTCGACCACATGAACTCCGCAATTTCCCAGGCAGTGCTCGGTTCGCCGGCCTCCGCAGGGTCGGCCAGTGCGATGTAGAAGTAGTCACGCCGGTAGCTGAATTCCCGGGTGATGAGCAGTCGGGGCTCGGAGCGCAGGACCAGGCCGGTCTCCTCCCGAACCTCACGGGCGCACGCCACGCTCGGTTCCTCGCCGGCATCGGCGTACCCGCCCGGCATCGACCATTTACTGCGATAGCTGGCCCGTACGAAGGCCACGAGCCCGTCGGGGTTGACGACCACGCACATGGTGCCGACGGTGCGGGGCCCACCAAGCTTCGACGCGACGACCCGCAGGGCCAGGCGTACTAGACCCGGAATTTCTCTGAATGGTGGGTGAGCACCTCGTATTGACAACCCAGCCATGGTCCTAGCCTGTCAGATGTTTCCCCATCGGCTGAACTACTGTGCCGGTCGGCGATCACCGGTTTTGGGAACGACGTTCTTTAATCGTAAATGATTTACTACTAACAATGGTTGTTGTTTAGCTCGATGGTGTGGAAGACTGACGGCATGCGAAACACCGGTGAGCTGATCGAGCGTTTTCGGGCCGAGGGCCTGAAGGTCACGCCGCAGCGCGAACTGGTCTTTCGTATTCTGGAAAACAACTCGTTTCACCCGACCGCGGAAGCGGTCTATGTCACGGCGGTGAAGACTATGCCGACGATTTCGCTGAAGACCGTCTATCAGGTTCTCAATGACCTTCGTGAACTCGGCGAGATCCAGGCGATCGAAATCGGTGGAGGTTCGCTCCGGTTCGACCCCAACGTTGATGACCATCATCACCTCGTTTGTCGAGTCTGCGGGCTCGTGAGCGACGTCGCGATCGACTCGTCGGTCGTTGGGATTCCAAGGTCCAAGCGCCAAGGATTTACGATCGACACGGTGGAAGTTGTGTTTCGCGGGATGTGCTTCGATTGCCGGCAGGCGGACCAGCCGTCGATCGATCACTAGGGGGCGGTCACCCGCCCGGAACAAACCTGAGTGGCAACATCGCGTCAACGCCCACGTCGCAGCCAACCTCACAACGCGTCTCCGTCAACATCGCAACGTCCTCAACATCGCAGCACCGTCAACATCGCAACACCGTCAACATCGCAACACCGTCAATCGCAACACCTCAACCCAACAACCCCCGACAAGGAGTCACCATGTCCCTAAAAGGAACGAAGACCGAAGGCAACCTCCAGCACGCGTTTGCGGGCGAGAGCCAGGCCAACCGTCGTTATCTCTATTTCGCCCAGAAAGCCGATATCGAGGGTTACCCCGATGTCGCCGGCCTGTTCAAGAACGTCGCTGACGGCGAGACCGGTCACGCTCACGGCCACCTGGAATACCTGGGAACGCTCGGCTCGGGCGACCCAGCGACCGGCCTTCCGATCGGAAGCACCGAAGACAACCTGAAGGCTTCGATCGCCGGCGAGACCTACGAGTACACCGAGATGTACCCCGGCTTCGCCAAGACCGCCCGCGACGAAGGTTTCACCGAGATCGCCGACTGGTTCGAAACCCTGGCCCGCGCTGAGAAGAGCCACGCCGGCCGCTTCCAGAGTGGTCTCGACGGGCTGTAAGCCTTACGACGTTTGAAACGATGTGGCTGCGCACTGCTAGCCGGTGCGCAGCCGCAACGTTCGCCTTACCCAACCCGGTGTTGCGTGAGTACGCCCGCCGGAGTTCTTCCCACCCCCCCGCCCCGGAGTTCGACGACGTGACCATTACGTACGACCCCACCCACCCGCTCTACTTCGATGAAAAAGACCTACGCGATGAGATGAACCGGGTCTATGACTTGTGTCACGGCTGTCGCGTCTGCTTCAGCCTGTGTACGAGCTTCCCGACGCTGTTCGCCATCGTCGACGAAAAGCCTGATCAGAACGCGCATCTGATGACGCCGGCTGAGCAGGACAAGATCGTCGACGAGTGCTTCCAGTGCAAGATGTGCGACGTCCGCTGCCCGTACACACCCAGCCAGGGTCATGAGTGGCAACTCGACTTTCCCCGGCTGATGCTGCGAGCGTCGGCGATCAAGAAGAAGCAGGACGGACGCAGCCTGACCGACCAGATCTTCGGACACACCGACCTTCTCGGAAAAGTCGGTTCGGCAACCTCGGCGCTCGCCAACAAGTCGATCGAAACGCCCGGATCGCCGATTCGCAAACTCATGTCGAAGACTCTCGGTGTCGCGAGCCAGCGCCTACTGCCGCCCTACGCGAAAGTGCGATTCTCGACGTGGTTCAAGAAGCGAACCGCTCCGATCCTGGCGAACCGCCAGGCCAAGGTGGCCGTATTTCCCACGTGTCTCGTGGAGTATCAGGCTCCGAATATCGGCAAAGATCTTGTGGCGGTCTACGAACGCAACAATGTGGCCTGCTCGCTGCCCGAAGGGATGGGTTGCTGCGGCGCTCCCTGGTTGCACAGCGGTGACTTCGAGAACTTCCGCGAAACCGCCCGAAAGAACATCGCGCCGCTCGCTCAAGCGGTGAAAGCCGGTCACGACATCGTCGTCCCCCAGCCGACGTGCGGCTACGTGCTGAAGAAGGACTACGCGGCGTACTTCAAGGGTGAACCGGAGGAGCAGGACTGCCAGTTGATCGGGGCGCACACCTACGACTCCTCGGAATACCTGATCAAGCTTCACAAAGGTCAAGACACCTCGCTCGACACCGAGTTCAACGGGTCCGTACCGGCGACCACCACCTACCACGCGGCGTGTCATCTGCAGGCGCAACAGGCCGGCCTCAAGAGCCGCGATCTCATGAAGCTCACCGGTACGAAGATCACCCTGGTGGCCAAATGCTCGGGCATCGACGGCACCTGGGGATATCGCGAAGACAACTACGACATCGCCAAGAAGGTCGCGAAGCCGCTGGGCGAAGCGGTCAAGGCCGCGAACTCCGAAGTGGTCACCGGCGACTGTCATCTCGCAAACGGTGCAATCACCGAAGAAACCGGCGCAGTGCCGATGCACCCGCTGTCGTTCATGGCCCGGGCCTATGGCATCTCTGAAGGGGCCTGACATGGCCGCCGACAGCACCGTGTCGCCGACCGCCGGTTCGACCGGGTCGGCCCCGCAGGCCCCTGGTCGTACGACCAAACTGACGCTCGCAGACATCAGCGACGTTCGAGCCTACGAGCGAGAACGAGATCAGCTGCGGGCTGAGATGATCGCCCTGAAAGCGCGTCGACGGGTCCACGTCGGCACCATCATGTCGTTCAACTTCGAGAATCGCTTCACGATGCGTTTCCAGGTCCAGGAAATGGCGCGAGTCGAAAAACTCGTGACCGACGAAGGCATCCAAGCCGAACTCGACGTCTATAACCCGCTGATTCCCGAACCGGGCAGCCTGAGCGCAACGTTGTTCATCGAATGCACCACCGAAGACCAGATGCGGGAGTGGTTCCCGAAACTCGTCGGAATCGAGCGAAGCGTTGAGATCCGGATCGGTGAGGGACCCGACCAGATCGTGTCGCGTTGCGTGCCCGATGCCGATCATGAGGCACAGCTGACTCGCGAGGAAATGACGGCTGCTGTCCACTACATCAGTTTTCCGATCGGATCTGAACATGCCGAGGCGTTTCGCGCCGGACCGGTTCGCCTCGTGGTGGTACACCCCAGCTACCTCGAAGCAACGGAGCTCGGCGAGACGGCTCGTCTGGAACTGAGCGTCGATCTCCTCGGTTGAGCCGGTCGACCTCGTGGCACAGAGCCGGGTTCACGGGAGTAGACCGAATTTTTCGGAGAACTTCCAAAAAACAACGCAACTCCAGTACTGAACGACCGATCAGTCGACAGTGCCTGTTCGACAGGTCAATTTTGCTGAGCAACCGATGAACCCAGCTGAGCAACCGATGAACCCAGCTGAGCAACCGATGAACCCAGCTGAGCAACCGATGAGATCAAGTGACATGCCTGGAATTCCCAGGGCATGTCGCGTGTTGAACCGTGCAGTCTTCATACGTTTCTCACACGAGCCGCGGATGATGTCCACCAAGCGTTTTCGAATCGCCGAGGTCGTAACTAACGGCCTGGGAAATTCGAAGTAGCCAGCAATTCCGAACCAGCGACGATCGAACAACGTTCAATCGGAGCGAATTCAGCCAACATCTCACGTTCCGTGGTTATTGGTCATATGAATCCTTCAGCTCCGCTGAATGTCACAAAGAAATCCCCGTTGAGCACTGGACAGCGCCGGTTTTTGCGGCCCATACTCTTCGGCCCCCAATCCTCGGACTCGCCACCACACCGGCTCTTCCGAGACCCGAATAAGGATGTGAAGTACATGAAATCTCTTGCATGGCGCACGCACGCTCGCTGCAAAGGTATCGACCCCGAGGTTTTCTATCCGGTGTCGGACGAAGACGCCGATGAGGCGAAGTCAATCTGTGGCGAGTGCCCAGTGCGGCTTCAATGCCTAGAGTACGCCATCGTGGCACGTGAGCGCGACGGTGTCTGGGGCGGAGCTACCGAAAAGGAACGCCGCCGCATCATTCGTCAGCGTCGCAAGAGCGCATAGTTCGGGTCGTTCCAAGGGTCGGTCCGAAGCGTGGGGGTTCGGACTGTTTCGTTCCCTTGCCAGGTCCGGGTCATGTAGCGACCACCAGATGTGTTTCCGACCCGTTTGCCAGCCATCCGTTTGCTAGCCATTGGTTTGCGAACCGGTCGTTCGAACGATCAGGTTTAAGGACCCGTGTGGAGAACTCCGGTTGCGCTTGCGCTGTTGGCCGATCGTGCGAGCCGATCTGGTGAGTTCATCTGATGCGTTCAAACTCGTGAATTCGATCTTCGTATGAAAGAACCGCTGTGCCGACACAGCGGTTCTTTGCTGTTCGTAGCCGGCTAACCAACGCGTGGGGGCTGAACTCCCTTGCTAGCGTCTGGAAATGGCTGTTGCTCCGACCCCAGAAACGCTTTTCGCTGACCGTGGCGGTTGGATAGGCGTCCTTTCAGCGATCTCCGGATCGGCAACACTCGACGATGCCCTCATGCGGGGAGCGGTCTCGGAAATTCTGCGAGGTAGCGCCACTCCGGTGCAGATCGCCGCGTTCGCCATAGGTATGCGGACCAAGGGCGAAACGTCTGAAGAGTTGGCCAGCGCTCTCGGGGCGATGCGCGAATTCTCCGTCGATGTACCCCTCACCGAAGACGTGCGGCACCGTGCGATCTGCACCTGTGGCACGGGAGGGGACCGGAGCCACTCGATCAACATTTCGACGACCGCCGCATTCGTGGTTGCCGGTGCCGGTGGACTCGTCTGCAAGCACGGGGGGCGGGCATCGAGTTCGCTCAGCGGATCCGCCGACGTGCTCGAAGCGCTTGGAGTCGCCCTTGACATCACCCCGGAAGGGGTTGCCACGTGTGTCGACAGCGCGGGTATCGGGTTCTGCCTGGCGCCGCGCTTCCACCCGGCGATGCGACACGCGGCTCCTGTCCGGCGCGAACTCGGGGTGGCGACGCTGTTCAATGTGCTCGGGCCTCTGGCCAACCCGGGAAACATCAAGCGACAGATGGTGGGCGTTTCCGATCCGGCGATGGCGCGTCGAATGGCTGAAGTACTTGCGATGACCGGAGCGACGCATGCGTGGGTCGTGCACGGCGGCGATCACCTCGACGAGATAACCACCACCACGACGACTGCAGTGCTTGAGCTACGAAACGGTGAGATCACCGAGTTCACGATCGACCCGCTCGACTATGGGATCGCCCGGGCCACCACGGAGGATTTTCTCGGAGGCACCGCCGAACAGAACGCCACCTACCTGCGTCGGGTGCTCGATGGCGACCCCGGGGCCCACCGCGACATTGTCGTCATCAATGCTGCAGCCGGCCTGGTGGTCGCCGGGCTCGCCGATGACTTGCGGGAAGGACTCGTTCTGGCCGAGCGCTCGATCGACAACGGCGCCGCAGCACGCGCTCTCGACGGTTTGGTTCGAACCTCAAACGAGTTCCGCGTTAGCTCCTGAACCGGGTCGATTCCTCCGCCCCGGGCCGACGCGAGTGCGTCTGCGACGGGCACCGTCGGTCGCACCGGCTCAAAGCGTGGGAGTCGTTCAGCCGGCCAGCACAGGGGCGAAGCCGCTTCCAGCACCGTCAGCTTGGTCGTCGCCTTCTCGATCCACTGGGCGATGCACCACAGTTCATCGACGAACTGACGCTCTATGTGGAACGGATTGCCCGTTGCGTTGGGAAAGCGGCCCTCGGTGAAGCGAAGGCGGCCGCGGTCAAGCCGGAGCACGGGTGTCGAGCGTTCGTTGCGGAACTGCAGTTCGAGCCAGTCGGTATCGCGCAGCCGCGCAATTTTTCGCTGCCGATCGACGGCGCGGGCGAGCGTTCCGGCCCGGTCCCGCAGGGCCGACGCTTCCTCGAACCGTTCTTCTGCCGCCAGTGCTCGCATGCGGTCTGCCAGCGGGCGCAGCAAAACGGCTGGATCGTTGCGCAGGAGATGCACCCACGTGTCGCCGAGCTCGCCGAAGCGCATCGCTTCTTTGAGTGCGAGTGCAGCCGTGCGGGCCATCACGAGCGACGAGAACGGACCGACGTATTCGGCCTCGGCGATACCCCCCACGTCGCGACATGACGTGATCTTGGCCGCCGCACCGTCGCCGACTATTCGTAAGTACGCGTAATTTGTCCAGAGTTTCGCCTGTCGGTTGAATCGCGGCATCTCGCGCTGGATCAGGCGGATTTCCAGGACGGCCGCTTGAATCGGGAGTTCGCACGGCACGTGGTCGATTCGGTGCACGACCTGAAGCAACGCACCAACCTTGCGTCGGTCGTCGGATGAAAAGTAGGAACGGACCCGGGCCCTGAGGTTTGTCGCCTTACCGACGTAGAGCACGGTGCCGGCCGCGTCGCGGAACAGATACACGCCCGGGCTCCGGGGTAGGTCGTTGGTGAGGTGAAGCTTCGAGGCCTGGGGGTGCCGGTTGATCGCCGGCATCTCCATCAGGTCGTCGAGGCCGAGAACGCCGAAGCCCGAGGCCCGCTCGAGCAGAAGATGCAGTAGGTCGGCGGTTGCCCGAACGTCGTCGAGTGCCCGGTGTGTCGGCTGGTTCGCGAATCCAAAATGTGCCGAAAGCGTGCCAAGTTTGCAGTTCGGAACTTCGGCCCGCACGAGGCGCCGGGCGAGCCGACAGGTGTCGACCACCCGGTTGGTGAACGTGGGGTAGTGGTTGGCTGACAGAGCCGCATTGAGGAAACTCAGATCGAATCGGACGTTGTGCCCGACGATGACGGCATCTCGGACGAAGTCGAGAAGCGCTCGCAATATGTTCTCGATGCGCGGGGCGGGGAGGACCATGGCGTGTGTGATTCCGGTCAGGTACACGATCTCGGGCGGAATCGGCATGCCGGGGTTCACAAGCGTTTGGAAGGTACCGGTGCACTGGCCGGCCTCGTATCGGGCGGCGGCAACCTCGGTGATCCCGCACGATGACGGCGAACACCCGGTCGTTTCGATGTCGATCACGCAGAACGTGACCATCGAGAGCGGAAGGCCCAGATCGTCGAACGACTGCTGTCGGGGGCCCCCGAGCACCCGGGTTTTCGGTCGAGTGGCGATGGTTGGCGAAGCCCGGCGTGGTTGCCCGGGTGGTGTTTGCCCGACCTGCCCCATCTGCCCGGTCTGGCGCCCGTAGGTTCGCCCAGGGTTTCTCGGGGGGAGCGTCGCGAATGCGGACATCGAACGTATGTTAGTCGAACGTACATTCGTCTTGCGTGGATGGTCCGGCTGGGCGGTCGCCGATGGCTCGTGTGCGTGACCTATCGTGAAGGGGTGGCCGGCTCTCGACATCGAAACCGCGATGACTCCGACGGTGTCGATGTTTCAGCGGCCGAGGCCCGATTACTCGCGACGCTGCTGGAGTTGACGGTTGTTGTCGCTCAAACCGGGGCCAAGGTCGTTCCTCCCCTCGACCCGCCCGCGGCGCTGCGCCCGTTTCTGCAGTTCACAGCGAAGGTGCCCGCCGCCGCGTTTCGGGCGGCTCGTCGTGTGCTCGACGAAGACCCGCTGTTTCGAGCTCGGGTGGCGACGGTGGCGACCGAGGAACTTGTCGGTCGGGCCGGCTCGCTCTACGTCCGACGCCCTGACGGCTGGGAAGAGGGTTTCCGTGACGCCGTAATCGATGCGATGGGGGAGGCGTCGAGCGAAGGCGCCGTCAAGCGGGCAGGGCGGCTGGAGAAGAAGTTGGCGGGAATGGAATCGGCCCTTGCTCGCGCTGAGGCGGATCTGGCTCGGATCCGGATTGAGCTGGTCGCGTCGCAGGGTCAACTGGCGGAGGAACGACGGGCCCGGACTGCGCTCGCGGCTGAAGCCGTCGAACTTCAGGATGCACTTGCGTCGAAGGCGAAGGCCCATGTTGATGCAGCCGACACGGCCACCGAGGCCACCTCGGTCGTCGCCCGGCTCACGCAGGAACTGGCGGTAATGCGGGAGCGGGCGGAGGCCGCGGAGAATTCACTGATGCGGCGGGCCTCATTCGATGCTGCGGTATCCAACGCGCTGACGGCATTTGACCGCGTCGGGGCCGAGTTGCGTTCGTTCCACGCGTTTCGAGCGCGATTCCGGTTCGAGGCCGGTCGGTTCAGGTTCATCCGGGTCACCCATGCCACCCGTGTCGTCGGGCTTATCGGGCTCCGCCGACGCGGAACGTCGAGCATCGGGACTCGGAAATCGACCGGGCGGCACCACGGGAACCGGCGCTGCGGCGAAGCCGGCTACCGGCGGGCGTAAACCCATCGCCCTACCGCCCGGCGTGTTCGACGATACGCCAGAGGCCGCTTCGGCCTTGTTTCGGACTTCCGACGTGATGGTGCTCGTCGACGCGTACAACGTGGCGAAATGGCGGTGGCCGACGGCCGGAATCGCCGATCTACGGGCCCGACTCGTGGCGATGGCCGGCCAGATATCGCAGCGGACCGGGGCGACAATCCATCTCGTGTTCGACGGGGCACATACGGGAAGCACCATCAAGCCGGGCGGCAGCGCAAAGGTCCGCCTCGTGTACACCGAGGCGGGAGTGGAGGCCGACGACGTCGTGTTGGCGATGGCGAAGAAGGCCCCGTCGTCGGTACCGATCGTCGTGGTCTCAAACGACATGCGCGTGGTCGACGGCGCGTTGCGCCTTGGCGTGAACGTGGTGCCGAACCAGGCCTTCGTCGGCGTCGCTGGAAGTAGCTAGCGGCGCGAGGGTCGGCGCTCATGGCGCAGCCGCGAGGGTCGGCCCGCCAACGCGACTAGTTACGACATTTCGGCGGATATTTCGCAAATGTTGCCGAAGACCCCCGAAATTTGTCATACCCCCACCGTTACCGTCATCACATGATCCTTCAGATGCGCTTCCCCGAGTCCGCTTCCGCAGTCGACACCGCCAGCACCTCCAACACTCACACCTCCGACAGCTCCAACACCTCCGACCTCCAACACTTCCGTCGTCGCCAACAACGAATCCACCGGTGCCGACCCCGCCTCGAAACCCGAGCCGTCATACCTGCGTTCGGTGGCGGCGACCGGCGAGTCGTTTCGGATCTCGTGTGGCGACTGTCGAATGGTCAAAACGTCCGTGTGCGACGACTGTGTGGTCACCCATCTTCTCGACCGTTTCGATGAGGTCGGTGTCACGGCATCCCGTGTCGTTGCGACTCCGGGCGTTCGCCCCGTGGCTCCGGTTGTGCTGCTCGACGGTGATGAACTCTCCACGCTGCGCATGCTGCAGGCGGCAGGAATGGCGCCGCAGAACCGCCATGTTGCCCGGCATCCTTCCGCCCGCTCGACCAACGGTCTGCTGGCCGTGTGATCCGGTCTGGCGAAGTGGAGCAGAACATGCTCGACTCGGCGAACGGCCCGGATTGTCGAACTGCGTGATCACCTGAACATCCGAAGCCGCGTGCCCACATCGGGTGCCGCTCGTATGATCGTTCGATGAGTCGAAGCCTGTCGCGACAACTTCGCCGCGCCGCATTCGACGACAGCCCCGATGGCTGGAAAGCGCTGGCGGGGAGGCTGGTCGCTATGGGGCCCGACGCGGGCCTCGACGCAGTCGGCATTACCGGTGTCGAGCCCTTCCTTGAAGCTCGGGCGGCCATCGAAGACCGCAACCGTCGAGGTCTGTCCGACACGATGGGTTTCACCTTTGCGAAGCCCATACGCTCGACTGAACCCGCGTCGACGCTTCCCGGCGCGGCCTCCATCATCGTCGCTGCCCGAAGATATAAGCGCGCTGATGAAAATGCCGAGAGCGATGTTCCAACCGGTCGAGTGGCCCGGTACTCGTGGATCGATCACTACAAACCTCTCCGGGCCGGGCTCATGGTGCTCGCGAAGGAACTTACTGCGGCCGGATTTCGCACACGGGTGATGGCCGACGACAACGCTATGGTCGACCGGGCCGCGGCGTATCGGGCCGGGCTCGGTTGGCTCGGCAAGAACGCCAATCTCCTCGTACCCGGTCTCGGCTCGTGGTTCGTTCTCGGCGCGCTCGTAACCGATGCCGAACTTCCGCCGACGGCCGCATCGCCCGTTCCCGACGGGTGCGGTAGCTGTGTCCGCTGTCTCGAGGCCTGTCCCACGCAGGCGATCATTGCCCCAGGTGTCGTCGACGCCCGCCGCTGCCTGGCCTGGTTGGTGCAAAAGCCCGGGCCGTTTCCGGAGGAATTCCGTGAAGCGCTCGACGACCGGATGTACGGCTGCGATGACTGCCAGGAGGTCTGCCCACCGAATCGCGTGGCCGACCGACGCCACGCGCTTCCTGCGACCGAGCCCGACGCAGAAGCCTTCATCGCGTTGGAGGAGTTGCTG
This sequence comes from uncultured Acidimicrobiales bacterium, assembly GCA_963763135.1. Lineage (GTDB taxonomy): Bacteria > Actinomycetota > Acidimicrobiia > Acidimicrobiales > JANYDT01 > JANMZO01. Next base: position 221,056 of record CAVXNJ010000003.1, read on the forward strand.
GCCGGGTCCGATGCCGAGCTTCTGGCCCGTCACGGCCGCTTCTATCTGCCGGGGCGAGACCCCAACATCCTCAGACGCAACGCGCTGCTCGCGTGGGGCAATGTCGCGGCTCGACCCGGTCACCGCCCGTCTCCCGACGGATCGGGTCTCGTTGCCGGCTACCTGACGCACGCCGATCCGTCGGTGACCGACGCCGCCGCGTGGGCGTTGAAACGCGCCGGGCTGACGACGTCGTGAGATAACCGATCCGGGGCCGATCCTGGGCCCCCTGCTAGCTTGACCCGTCGAAATGGCCCACCTTCTTGTCACGAACGATTTTCCGCCGAAGGTGGGGGGAATCCAGTCCTACCTCTGGGAACTCTGGCGTCGACTCCCCACGGGTGAGGCCGTCGTTCTGACCACACCCTACGCGGGAAGTGCGGAATTCGATGCCGCGGCGCCCATGCCCATCGTTCGGACGCGTCAGCGTTGGCTGCTGCCCACACCCATACTGCTTCGCCAAATCGTCTCGGTGGCGAAGGAGCACGGCATAACGCACATCGTGCTCGATCCCGCGATACCGGTCGGCCTGCTGGGCCCCGTCCTCGCCAAGCGGGGCTTCACCTACTCCCTCGTGGTGCACGGGGCCGAGGTCACTGTTCCCGGTCGGGTTCCGGGTCTTCGATCTCTGCTGGCGGGAACGCTCCGCAGCGCATCGCATATATTCGCAGCGGGTGGCTACCCGCTCGCTGAGGCCGAGCGGGCCGCTCGGCGCCACCTGCCTTCGACGGTGATTCCTCCCGGAGTCGACGTGGAGCGTTTCTCGCCGGCCGCAGACAATGCGCAACGCGCCGCCATCCGACAGCGGCTCTCGATTCCCCTCGACAGTCAGCTCGTGGTGGGCGGAAGTCGTCTGGTGCCGCGCAAGGGTTTCGACATCGTGATCGCGGCGGTGGGCGAGCTCTCGGAGACCCGAACCGATTTGGTCTTTGCGTTGTCGGGAAAGGGACGAGACGCCAAGCGACTCGCCAAGCTCGCGGACCGGGAACGGGTCAGGCATCCGAACGCCGACATCCGTCTTCTCGGGCGATTGTCCGACACCGATCTCGTCGATCTGCTTCGAGCCGGCGACGTTTTCGCCATGCTGTGTCGTAACCGGTGGGCCGGACTCGAGCAGGAAGGCTTCGGCATCGTGTTCATGGAGGCGGCGGCGTGCGGTCTTCCACAGATCGCCGGCGCCAGCGGAGGCTCCCACGAGGCCGTGGTCGACGGGGTCACGGGTCTCGTGGTCGCCAAACCCAAGGACGTGATGGCGACCGTCGCCGCCATCGACTCGCTCCTCGGCGATCCGAACCGCCGTGCGGCGATGGCGGTCGCCGGACGACGGCGCGCCGAGACCGAGTTGACCTATGACGTGCTGGCGGCAACGCTGGCCGACATTCTCCGTTCCCTGTCCTGTGCATCGGTGGGGCCGTGAGGCCGGCCCGCCGAAGCCGTTCACAACGCCATCGTGCACAATCACTTTGGGTGGTGCACCGTGTCAATGTCGGCGTTCGCACTAGTGTTTCAATCAAGCGCGGCCGGTGTCGCGCCGATGAACTGAGGCAAGGACTTACCCATGGCTGAGCACGCAACCGAACACCTGAACGTGAACGCCAGCGTTGCTGATTGCATCGCGGTCACACTCGACTTCCCGCGCTATCCCGAGTGGGCTCCCGACATCAAGGAATCGACGGTCCTGGAGACCGACGATCGGGGCCGCGGAACACGAGTGGCGTTCCGGGCGGCAGCGATGGGTCGCAGCGCAAGTTACGTCCTTCGGTATTCGTACTCCGAAGACTCCAGCCGAATCACCTGGGAGTTGCTCGAAGGCGACATCATGCGGGGTCTCGACGGTTCGTACCTGTTCGAGTCGAATGCCGACGGCACCACCGATATCACGTACAACCTGACCGTCGAGCTGACCGTGCCGATTCCGGGCTTCGTGAAACGACGCGCTGAGGGCAAGATCATGACGACAGCGCTACGTGAACTGAAACATCGCGTCGAATCCCTGTCGGTCTGAACGCGCCCCGCCCGAAACCGTTACGTACGTCCTGGTAACCAACGCAAACGATGGCGACGACGCGTCTCGGTGTCGACATGGGCGGCACCAAGTGTGCTGCCGCGCTGTTCACCGATACCTCTGAGCAACGAAACGTCGTGATCGCCGAGGCGTCGCTACCCACGCCGGCCGGGGGCGACGCGGTGATTGACACCATCGTTGGTGTCATCGAGCGGGTCATGGCCGACCAGCCGCAACGCCCGACGACCATTGGTGTCGGAGTTCCCGGTCTGGTCACCGCCAGCGGATCGCTGCGTTACGCGCCGCATCTGTTCGGTGTGCTTGAAGTGGCGTTGCAGGAAATTCTGGAAGAGCGGGTAGGTCAGCCCGTCTCGGTGGTCAACGACAACACCGCCGCCGCGTGGGCCGAACACCGTTTCGGTGCCGGTGTTGGTTTCTCCGACATGGTCTACGTCGGACTCGGCACCGGTATCGGTGGCGCAGTGATCGCCAACGGGCTTTTGATCGGCGGGCACAACGGCTTTGCCGGGGAGCTCGGCCATATCACCGTGGACCGAAACGGTGATCTCTGCGTGTGTGGAAGGCGGGGCTGCTGGGAGCTCTACGCGTCAGGTAGCGGTCTCGCCCGACTGGCCGGCCGGGCCGGCGAGACGGTGACCGAAGCCGGGCGCAACGGCGATGGCCGGGCGCTCGCCGTTCTCCGGAGATTCGCATCCGAAGTGGCCGTCGGCCTCGCTGATCTCATCAACATCTTCGATCCGGGATGCGTGGTACTGGGCGGCGGGGTACTTGATCCGCCCGAGCCGCTGCTGGCCATGATCATTTCGGCGATGGGGGAGATTCTCGGTGACTCCGCAGCCCACCGCCCGCTGCCACAGATTGCGGCCGCGGCCTTGGGCAAACGCGCCGGTGCGGTCGGGGCCGCAATCCTCTCGGCGCGGGAGTAGCGGCCACGGTGAGCATCGACAGCGCGTTGAGCGTGCCATGCCCGTGCGGCACGTCGCGAGGCTACGATGACTGCTGCGGCCGGCTGCACCGGGGCGAACTCAACGCCTTCACCGCCGAACTGCTGATGCGCTCCCGCTATTCGGCGTTCGCTATGGGCGACGCGCCGTATCTCCTGCGAACGTGGCACCGGTCGACCCGACCCAAGCGGCTCACGTTGGACCCCGGAATCCGCTGGACCCGGCTCGAGGTGTTGGAAACCGACGGCGGAGGACCCTTCGACGAACAGGGTCAGGTCCAGTTTCGGGCGCACCACGAGGTTATCGACGGCTCCACCCTTCACTTGTCAGTGTTGCGCGAGCGGAGCCAGTTCGTTCGCGAAGACAAGCGCTGGGTGTACCTCGCTGCGGTTTCGTGATCGGCGGCGTGAGCGTGATGCGGCGAGCCGCCGGTCGGAAGATTCCTCAGTTGGCCAGCAAGCCGCGAAAGCAGAAGGCAATCGCCTGTTCGGCCACTTCGTCGGGGTCTTCGCCGCGGCCATGAATGCACCGGCGTGACAGTTCGTTCGTGACTCCGAGCACCGCGTGGGTGATCATGAACGGGTCTCCGTCGCGGAACTTTCCTTCGACGATGCCGTCTTTGATGTGCCGCATGGTGTCGGCCACGCCAACTTCCTGGCCGTTGCGCAGAATCGCTGAGAACGCCCGCTCGGTCGACGCGAACTGGAACAGGTTGAACACGTGCCGGTTCTCCGACAACCAGCGCATTGTGGCGAACATGCCGAGTTCGATGCGCTTGACGGGGTCGGATTCCTTCGCGATTACCTGCTGCTGGCGGCGCCGGAGACTCAACTGCGCGTCTTTGAGGATCTCGATGAAGAGCTCCTCCTTCGATTCGAAGTACCAGTAGAAAACGCCCTTGCCGACGCCAAGTTGGTCGACGATGTCGGCGACCGAGGTGGGGTGGTATCCGTTCTCGGCAAATTGGCGAGCCGCAAATTCCATGATCTGGTTTCGACGTTCGCGTCCCCGCTGCGTCAGTCGCCTTGGTTCCACGGACAAACGCTACGAAACCGCAGCCCAATGTGCAAAACGTCGATGGTTGGAACCCACCCGAACCGATGCCCGTCGCACACGTTTTCGGACTCTTTCGGGCGCTTTCTTGGCACGTTCGAACTGTGAACAACCAGCGCTACCAGGCGTTTCAGAAATGCGAACACTACGTTTCGACGCGTGTTTGAAGCAGCGGAGAGGGCGTGGACGTCATACACTCGGCGCATGACATACCGACTCCTCAAAGCAGTTTTGGGGCCTTTGCTCCGTGTGCTGTTCAAGGTTCGTGTGGAAGGTCTCGACAACGTGCCGGCGAGCGGTCCCGTTATCCTTGCGAGTAACCATCTGAGCTTTTCCGACTCGATATTCCTCCCGATGGTGTTGAAGCGCCGGGTCACGTTCGTTGCCAAGGCCGAATATTTCGAACAGCGCCGGACCGCCTGGTTCTTCCGGGCCACCGGTCAGATACCGGTGAAGCGTGGGGGAGGGCCCGCCTCGGCCCGGGCCCTGGAATCGGCCAAAGAGGTGCTCGACGCCGGACAGGTGTTTGCGATCTACCCCGAGGGAACCCGGTCACCCGACGGGCGACTCTACAAAGGTCGCACCGGTGTCGCCCGCCTCGCGCTCGACGCGAGTTGCCCCGTTGTTGCGGTCGCGATGATCGGTACTCGTGAGGCGCAACCGATCGGCCAGGTCAAGCCGAATTTCTTCTCGCCGATCACCATCAAGTTCTCGACTCCCATGCAGTTCGACCGCTACAAGACCCGTCGCGATGATCCGCTGACGCTTCGCAGCATCACCGACGAGATCATGTTCGAGTTGGCGCAACTGTCGGGCCAGGTCTACGTCAACGAATATGCGCCGAAGAAGCAGACCGACAAGGGCGAGTTGATCGAGTTGCCTCCCGTGTCGGTGCGAGTCGCCAACGAAGACAAGCCCGTGTTGGTGTCGGCAAGCGCATGACGCTGACTTCTCGGCGGCGCTTGCCACTGCTGCAAACGCCAGCCGGTTTCCGTTTCTCGTCCGTTGGTTTGTCGCCTGTCCGTGTGTCGTCGGTTGCCCGGTCCGCAGTCTGTTGGTTGTTCGACTGCCGGCCGTAGCTGAACGGCGCCCTTACCTGTATTTGAGATCTGTTTGTACGCGTACGTAATACGAATTTGGTTGTCGGACCGTCCGGGAGCACTTGGTGCTGTGGCCAGCGAGATTGGCGCTGCCGGCGGCGACCTGATCGGCATCGATATTTTGGAGCGTGGCGGGGGGAGGGCCATCGACGAATTGATCGTGGAGTTGACCGAACCTGACCAGGTACCGGTCCTGATTGCGCACCTGCGGGCGGTGGAGGGGGTCGACGTCGAAGACATCCGCGAAGTGTCCGACAACGCCGTTGATCCTCGACTCGATGCGCTCGACACGGCGATCAAGTTGGTCGAAACCCGCACCGTCGAAGCCCTGTTGAAGGTTCTCGCTTCGCGGGGATGCCGGGATTTCGAAGCCGACTGGGCGTCGGTCATCGATCACAGCGCGCCCGAGCCGTTGGCCAGTGTGGGGCGAGCACCCGAGAAGCCGTGGATCGCCGCATTCTTGGCGGGGAGCAAGGCGTCGGTTCGGGTTGCAGCCGGCGAGACCGGCCCCGACGATGTGGCGTGGGCTGCGCTTTCGTCGGCCGAGCTGACGCTGGTCCTCGGGCGCAAGGGTCGACCGTTCCGGGCCCGCGAACGGCGCCAGGCAACGGCGCTCGCCCGTATCGCCGATGCCCGGTGGACCGCCCTGGTTCAGGCTTGATCCACCCCTCGAACGAAGGATTCGTGACTCCGGATCCCGTGATTTCGATCCAGTGGTTTCAACGCAGTTATCTGGTGCAGACGGTCTTCTCGGCGCAGCAAGAGCCGCACCGAGAGGACCGGCACAGTTCAGTTGAGGTCGGCGATGGCGGCGGCGACGGCCAGCATTCGACGCGCGTTGTCGACATGGAGGTTTTCGATCATCCGCCCGTCGACGGTCACGACGCCGCGTCCTTCGGCCGTCGCCTGCTCAAATGCTTCGATGACGCGTCGGGCGTAATCAATCTCGTCGGCTGATGGTGCCCAGATCTCATTGGTCGGTTCGACCTGGCTCGGGTGCACGAGGGTCTTGCCGTCGAAGCCCATCTCGAATCCCTGACGCGCTTCGACCTCAAAGCCCTCGGCGTTGCGAACGTCGTTGTACACGCCGTCGAGGATCGCTCGCCCGGCCTCGCGTGCCGCGAGAAGCGCCGTCGCCAGGTGGGGGATGAGCGGCGCACGTGATGCGACCATCTGCGCGCGTAGTTCTTTGGCGAGATCGTTCGTACCCATAACAAGTACCGACACCCGCTCGAACGCGGCAATCTCACGAGCGGAGAAGATCGCTACCGGCGTCTCGACCATGGCCCAGATCGTGGTGTGATCGGGAGCTCCCGCAGCTTCCATGTGCCGCGCGACTTCCGCGAGGGCGGCGATGCCGGAGACTTTGGGGATGACGATCGCGGCGGGGCCGGCTTTCGATGCGGCGGCAATGTCGTCGGCACCCCAAGGCGTGTCGAGGCCGTTGCAGCGGATGGTGAGGGTGCGGTTGCCGTAGAGCCCAGAGGTCGCCGCGGCGCATGCCTGCTCGCGTGCGGCGCCCTTCGCGTCGGGTGCGACAGCGTCTTCGAGGTCGAAAATGATGCCGTCGGCCGGAATGGATTGGGCCTTTTCGAGCGCCCGGGCGTTGGCCGCGGGCATGTAGAGAACCGACCGAAGGGGACGGTCAGCGGCGGTGTTGGCGGAAGCGGTCATGTCAGGTCTCCTTAGAATCCGTACGAAGCGGCGAGCTCGGGATCGCGGGCGGCGAGCTGACGTGCCAGCTCCACCACGACCTTGCATTGCTTTACGGATGCGTCGTCTTCCATCTTTCCGTCGAGCAGGATCGCACCGGTCCCGTCACCCATGGCATCGATTACGCGCTGCGCTGCGGCGACGTCGGACGGACGGGGGCTGAACACACGCTTCGCGATGTCGATCTGGACCGGGTGCAGACTCCATGCGCCGACGCACCCGAGGAGATATGCGTTGCGGAACTGGTCCTCGCACGCCACGACGTCTTTGATGTCGCCGAACGGGCCGTAGTACGGAAGGATGCCGTGCATCACACAGGCGTCGACCATGCGGGCCAAGGTGTAATGCCACAGGTCCTGCTGGTACGTCGGGCGGGGTGCGTCGGGATTGTCGGCTGACGGGTCCTGGCGGACGATGTAGTCGGGATGGCCACCGCCGACGCGTGTGGTCTTCATCCGGCGGTTCGCTGCGAGGTCCGCCGGGCCCAGGCAGATGCCCTGCATACGGGGAGAGGCTCCGCAGATCTCCTCGACGTTGGCGACACCCCGGGCCGTTTCCAGGATGGCGTGGAGCAGAATCGGTCGGCTGAGCTTGGCCTTCGCCTCGAGTTGGGCGAGGAGTCGGTCGACGTAGTGGATGTCTTCCGGTCCTTCGACCTTCGGGATCATGATGACGTCGATCTTGTCGCCCACCTCGGTCACGAGCGTCGTCAGGTCATCGAGCGCCCACGGCGAATCGAGGCTGTTCACCCGGGTCCACAGTTGGGTGGTGCCCATGTCGACGGTGCGGGCCACGTTGACCAGGCCGTTCCGTGCGGCTTCCTTGTCGGCCATCGGGATCGCATCTTCGAGATTGCCGAGGATGACGTCGACGGTCGGGATGATCTCGGGGAGCTTGGCCACGACCTTCGCGTTCTGCGGCGGGAAGAAATGGATCATCCGCGAGGGGCGGAACGGGATCTCCCGCACCGGAACTGGGGCGCCGACGGCGAGCGGCTTGAAGAAGTCTTTGGGGCTGCGCATAGTCATCCCAGGTTAGGCCGCGGAGCCCAAAGGCAGCGAAACGGCGTGCTGACGCAAATCACCAGAACACGCTGCTCCGGAGTCGTATTTGTTGCGTTGTGGGCGGACTTTTGGCTCCGGAGCAGGACTAGGCAGCTTGTCAGCGGGCTGCGGTGGGACGGCGGCCCAGCCTCGGCTTCGTTCGACGGCGCGGTGCCATTGCGCGTACCGGTCGTTCGCGGCGTCGCGCTGCTCAGGTCGGAAGCGCTTCTCCTCTTTCCAGCTGGCAAGGACTTCGCCCGGGCTGCCCCAGACGCCCTCGGCGAGTCCCGCGGCGAACGCCGCGCCGAGCGCCGTTGATTCAGCGACGACGGGCCGCGATACGTCCACTCCGAGTTGATCAGCCTGCATCTGCAGCAGGAGATCCATCACCGACGCCCCGCCGTCGACGCGAAGTTCTTTTAGCGGTGTACCGGACTTGGCGGTCATGGCGTCGACGACATCTCGCACCTGGTACGCCATGGATTCGACCACAGCCCGGGCGATGTGGGCCCGACCGACGCCGCGCGTTATGCCAACAATTGTTCCGCGCGCATACGGATCCCAGTAGGGGCTGCCAAGGCCGGTGAACGCCGGCACGATGTACACACCTTCGGTAGACGGGACCGACGCGGCCAGCGGCCCGATGTCCGCCGACGACGAGATGATCTGAAGACCGTCGCGCAGCCACTGGATGGCCGCACCGGTGACGAACACCGCACCTTCGTAGGCGTACGCAACGCCGCCGTTGGCCCCGAGGTCCCAGGCGACGGTGGTGAGCAAACCCTCCGATGGCGCCGGGCATGTCGGGCCGACGTTGAGGAGCACGAAACTCCCGGTACCGTAGGTGTTCTTCGCCATTCCCGGAGTCACGCAGGCCTGGCCGAAAAGGGCCGATTGCTGGTCACCCAGGATCCCGCTGACGGGAACACCGCGAACCGCCCCTCCCGCGACCGACGACGCCGCGAGCCCGAAGCGTCCGGAACTGGGTCGAACCTCGCCGAGCGCGCCCATCGGCACGCCGAGAACCTCGCACAGCTCGGCGCTCCACGCGAGGTCGATGATGTCGAAACACATGGTCCGACTGGCATTGGACGGGTCTGTCGCGTGAACGCCACCGTCGATACCGCCCGTCAGGTTCCACAGAATCCAGTCGTCGACCGTTCCGAGGGCCAGTGCCGCCGACTCCGCCACCCCTCCTTCCCGGAGCAGCCAGGCGTACTTTGTGCCCGAAAAGTAGGGGTCGAGTACCAGGCCGGTACGCGACCGGACAAGACCCAGGGCACCGTCGGCGGACAACTGTTCACATGCCCCCGCCGTTCGTCGGTCCTGCCAAACGATGGCCCGGTGGAGCGGGGTACCCGACCGGGTGTCCCAGGCCACGGCCGTTTCCCGCTGGTTCGTGATGCCGATGGCCCGGATGGGGGTTCCGGGTTCGAACGTCGCGATAAGTTCCTTCAGCGTTGTTTGAACCGCGCTCCAGATTTCCGTCGCATCGTGCTCCACCCACCCGGGTTGCGGAAAGTACTGGGTGAATTCCCGGTAGGAGAAGCCCCGGGGATTGCCCTGCTCATCGATGGCGAAGGATCGGACGCCGGTCGTCCCGGCATCGATGGCAATGACGACTGCAGGGCTTGACGAAGTGCTCATATGCCGAAGGGTAACGCGCGAACCCGTTCGACCACCGGAGGGGGTTCGACCACCGCCGGTGGATCATGTGTTCAGCGGGATGTCAAATCTGCGCAAAACTCTGGAGGTGACGGTGTCGATCGTCACCTTGCCAACCCTACGAAGGAAGTCTTCACATGCGAGTTGCGATGCTCACTGCCGGCGGGCTTGCCCCCTGTCTTTCGGCATCGATCGGTGGCCTTATCGATGCGTACACGGCCATCGATCCCTCGATTGAGCTCATCGGTTACACCAACGGCTACGCCGGGCTTTTGAAGGGTCACCATCGGGTGTTCGACGATGTCGCCCGAAGTGAGGCGAAGGCGCTGCTCACCCACGGAGGCAGCCCGCTCGGAAACAGCCGGGTCAAGCTCACCAACGTCAAGGACTGTGTCGGTCGGGGGCTTGTCGCCGAAGGGCAGGATCCGCTCGAGGTGGCCGCCCGCCAACTGACCGCCGACGGCGTTACCGTGCTGCACACCATCGGGGGCGACGACACCAATACGACCGCCGCCGACCTCGCGGCGTTCCTGGCGGCGAACGGCTACGAGCTAACGGTGGTCGGCCTGCCGAAGACGATCGACAACGACGTGTTCCCGGTGGCGCAGTCGCTCGGCGCGGCCACGGCGGCCGAACAGGGCGCGATCTTCTTTGAGAACATCGTCTATGAGGGGACGGCCAACCCCCGATCGCTCGTGATCCATGAGGTGATGGGTCGTAACTGCGGATGGCTCACCGCCGACACCGCCCGGGTGTACCGGGAGCGCTTGGACTCCCGGCATCTTGCGGAATCCCTCGGCTATGGGCGCGACTTCTTCGACATCGATGCCGTGTACGTACCCGAGATGCCGATCGACCTCGCTTCGGAGGCTGTTCGGTTGCGCGAGGTGGTCGACCGGAAAGGTGCTGCAAACATCTTCGTTTCCGAAGGGGCCGGCGTGTCGGAGATCGTCGCAGAATTGGCCTCTTCAGGTGTTGAAGTGGAGCGCGACGCGTTCGGCCATGTGCGCCTCGACCGCGTGAATGTGGGTGGCTGGTTCTCGAAGAAATTTGCGGCGCTCGTCGCAGCCGAGAAGGCCCAGGTGCAGAAGTCGGGTTACTTCGCACGGGCCGCCGCCCCCAACACTGAGGATCTCGCACTCATTGACTCGATGGTGAAGCTCGCCGTCGAGTGTGGCCTCAACCGTGTTCCAGGTGTGGTCGGTCACGACGAGGACCAGAACAATGTCCTGCGGGCGATCGAGTTCCCGCGGATCAAAGGCGGCAAACGGTTCGATCCGACGACGCCATGGTTTTCAAAAATGCTCAGCGAAATCGGTCAGCCCGCCACCGGCATCGCCTGAGCCTCCGACGGTCCGAGTCCTACGGCCCCTGCCGGGTTCGTCCGGGGTTGGACTTCTGCTTGTACAGGGGCAAGGGCCGCTACGGTGTGAACCATGAAGTCGAGAGTTGCCTCACGTACGCGCGTCATCAAAGCTCCTGCCGCTGCGATTTTTGATCTTTTGGCTGATCCGTCGAAGCATCCTCTCTTCGACGGTTCGGGTTCGGTGTTGGGCACCAACGGCGAGGTGAGTCGCTTGTCGATGGGCTCCGAGTTCGGAATGAAAATGAAGGTCGGGGCCCCGTACAAGATCACCAACACGGTGGTGGAGTTCGAAGAAGGTAAGCAGATCGGGTGGCGCCATTTCGGTGGACACGTCTGGCGCTATGTACTTGAGCCCGTCGACGGGGGAGCGGCCACTCAGGTGACCGAGTCTTTCGACTGGAGTACCTCGAAGAGCCCCTTTCTCATCGAACTCATGCGTTATCCCGCCAAGAACGCGAAGTCGATCGAGAAGACCCTGGATCGTCTGGCTGAGCTGGTTGAGAAACACTGACCATATGGTTCCGTCAGGCCCGGACCGGTCGCCCCTGCGGGTCGAGCAGAGTCGACGCGAACTGCACGAGCAGAAATGCATCCAGCACGGTCGACCACGGAAGCGAGACGAGAATGTTCTGCTTTGAACCGCTGACCGCCGAGGAGTCACTCGACCGGCAGCGACGAACCGCCGCCGCGCTGACCGCAGCCGGCTGCGTGGCCGGAGATCGCGTTGCGATCGTGGCGCACAATCACCCTGATGTTCTGTCACTGGCCATTGGCGCGCTCCGCATCGGGGTGGTCCCGGTCATGGTCAACCCCGACCTCCTGCCCTCCGAACAGGCCGTGATCCTGTCGGATTGTGATCCGAAGATCGTCCTCAACGACGAGTCGTTGAGTTCGTTCATTGACGCGGGTGATCTCAGTAGCTGGTCGGGCGAACTGGCCGATGTACCGCTGGCCCGGCCGATGCACTACACCTCGGGCACCACGGGCCGCCCCAAAGGGGTGTGGTCGGGAATCCTCGCCGTCGATGCCGCGACACAGCTGCTGGCCGAAGAACAGGCCCTGTGGGGCTTCGTCGCCGATGACCGTAACCTCGTGTGTTCGCCGCTGTACCACTCCGCCCCGCTTCGGTTCGGCACCGGCACGCTGATGGCCGGCGGTTCGGTTGTCGTGCTTCGAAAGTTCAGCCCAGAGCTGGCGCGAGAAGCCATAAGCGCGCATAAGATCACGTCAGGTTTCATGGCTCCCGCGCACCTGCAGCGGATTTTTGACCTACCCCCGGATGAGCAGCCGTCGTTTGCGTCGTTCCGTTTGCTGGCCCACGCCGGTGCGCCATGTCCGATCGCGCTGAAGCGACAGGCCATCGACGCCTTTCCACCCGGTTCCGTGTGGGAGTTCTACGGCTCCACGGAAGGCCAGTTCACCGCGTGTTCGACCGATGACTGGTTGGCTCGCCCGGGTTCGGTCGGTCAGGCCCGACCGGGCCGTCGGATGCACGTAGACCCCGAAACCGGGGTGCTGTGGTGCGCCACGCCATCGTATGCGCGCTTTGAATATTGGAACGATCCCGTCAAGACCGCCTCCGCCTGGAAGGGCGACTCGTTCACGGTGTTCGACCTGGGCCGGGTCGACGACGACGGCTACGTCTACCTCGACGGCCGCCGCGATGATCTGTTGATCACGGGCGGTGTCAACGTGTATCCGCTCGAGTTGGAGATCGCTCTTTCGGCCATGCCCGGGGTGGCCGAGGTCGCTGTCTTCGGTGTCGACGACGAGCGTTGGGGCACCCGTGTCTGCGCCGCCGTCGTTCGCAAGAGCGTCGAGGAAGTAAGTGCACCTATTATAAGCGAACCTATGGTTTTGGAATACGCGGCGTCGGTGTTGGCTCCCTACAAACGACCGAAGCAGGTCGCGTTCGTCGATGAGATCCCGAAGAGCCCGACGGGTAAAGTGCGACGTTCGACGCTCGCGAAAGACCTCGGTCTCGAACTCGTCGAGGGCTGAGGCCCCCGCCGTTCCGGCATCAGAAACCTAGGAGGCGAGGTCGCTTTCCGATGGCGTGGTCGCGATCACATCGGCCAATAGCGTGCGGATTTCGGGGTACAACGCCCGACCTGCGGCCACCATGAACTCGCCGGTCGGTTCGCCGTGCCCCGACAGGTCAGTGATCGTACCGCCGGCCTCGCGCACCAGCACGACCCCGGCACACACGTCCCAAGGATTGAGTCCCCGTTCGAAATATGCGTCGACGCGGCCGCACGCCAGGAACGAAAGGTCGATGGCCGCCGACCCGCCACGACGCAGGTCGCGAACCAGGGGGATGATCGTCGAAACGATCCGCCCCTGCCAATCGCGGCGTTGCTTGGCATAGCCGAAGCCCGTGGCGATGAGCGCGTATGCATTTGTGGTCACCTGGGATACACGAACCGGATCTCCGTTTCGCGTGGTTCCGTGGCCCGTCGATGCGCAGAATGTCTCCTTCAGCGTTGGGATGTCGACGACCCCAATCACCGGCACGCCGTCGTATTCGACGCCTACCGACACGCTCCAGAACGGGTGCCCGTAGAGATAGTTCGTCGTTCCGTCGAGCGGGTCGATGACCCAGCGCCATCCGCTGGTGCCCGTCCGGTCGGTGCCTTCCTCGCCAAGGATGCCGTCGTCGGGAAACGACGCGTCGATTCCGTTCACGAGAAGCGTTTCCGCGCCCTTGTCCATCTCGGACACCATGTCGGTGCCGGATGACTTGGTCTCGATTGTCGTGCGGGGACGATTCAGCCCTTCGAGCAGAAATGCGCCGGCCTGCACGGCGATGCGTTCGGCGACCGATCGACGCTCAGCCAGCTCGTCGGCGCTCGGCTGACGGACAGAGTGCGCACTGACCGGCGGAGAACCGACTGGCGGAGAACCGACCGGCGGAGAACCGACGGATGTTGGATCGGGGGACGAGTTCATGACGGGTCGTTCGTTTCCGGCTGGTCAGCCGGGTCTGGGGAAGCTGCGATGGTGCCGCCCGACGCCGGGGTTCGACCCGCCACGGGCTGGCGAATCGGACCCGAGTTTCGGTTGGGTTGACGCAGCGCGGCGCGGTTGCCCAACGTCACGTTGGCTTCCCGTTCTTTCACCGCGCTCCACTCGCCCATGGCCCGCAGAACCAGGACGGCCACGATGGCGATACCGATTCCGATGAAGAGCGCACCGATGATCGAACCGCCGGCTTTTTGTGCGGAGCAGTCGCCGGTGCATGACACCTTGGCCACCCCAAAACCGATGACTGCGCCGGCGAGGCCTCCAACAACTATTGCGACAAAGGCCAGAGCCCGGGCCAGTTGCGATGGCAGCGCGCTCACCGGCGTGGCTCGATCTTCGGGTTCGGACCCGCGGGTCTGACTCATGATGCTTCCTTTGGTCGTTCTTTGGCGAGTGCTGTGACGAGAGCGCCGGTCGCCGCGGCGAGCGCCGTTGGAGCCGAGCTGAAGTTGTGCTTTGGCGTACCGGCCGCGGCCCAGACCACCTCGAAGTCCAACAGGTCGGGGTCGAAGAACATCCGGAGGGGTTTGGGGTATCCGAACGGCGAGATCCCGCCTACGGCGAACCCGGTCGCCTCGCGTACCGCGTCGGCGTCGATCCGCCAAGCCCGGCGGGTACCGGCCGCGGTGGCGAGTTTCTTCTCGTCGAGCTGGTTGTCGCCGCTCACGAGCGCCACGACCACTTCGCCTTCCCCTTTCGAGGATTCGCCGACGGCGAACACGAGTGACTTCACGATCGCTCCGACCGGAACGCCGACCGCCTCGGCCGCTTCCACTGCAGTGCGGGTGATATCGGGAAATTCGATGACCTCGATGGTCAATCCGGCGGCCAGAGCGGCTTCGGTGACGATGACGGCATTGCGATGCATACGAAACGATCGTTGCACAACTCACCACCCCACCCGGTCACGGCTCGTCCTGTCACCCACCCCTCCGGTCACCGCCCCACGACCTTGGCCGGGCCCCCCCGTCCTAATCGAACCCCTTCGCACGAAACACCGTTCGTCGGAACCACGTTCCGCATTCGACGGCTGGCCCTGGCAGGATAGGTGGATGGTTGCGCCAAAAGGAGATACATCGACTGGACTTCACCGCTGGCATGTGGCCGGCGGGATAATCGAGGTCGAAGGTCGTGTCCTTCTGGTCGAAAACCTCCGTCGGAACGGGTCCACCGACTGGTCTCCTCCGGGGGGCGTCGTCGAGAGTGGAGAAGACTCCGTCGACGGGCTGACCCGTGAGGTTCAAGAAGAGACCGGCCTGGTCGTCGACCGTTGGATCGGTCCGATTTACAGCGTGGAAACCGTGGCTATCGATATGGGCTGGCACCTGTCGGTCAAGGTGTTCCGGGCCCTTTCGTGGAAGGGCAACGTAGCGGTGGGAGATGACCCCGACGGCATCGTCACCGACGCCCGGTTTCTCGACCACGCCGGATGTGCCGAGAAAATGGCGGCGAACGGGTTGTGGGTGCGAGAGCCGCTGTTGAGCTGGATGGGGGAGCGTTGGTCGGACCACCGGGCCTTTCGTTATCTCCTCGAAGGCACGAACCGCTCCGCGATGACCGTCACGCGCCAGTAGTCGGTGCCAACGGGTCCGTGGGATCGGCGTTGAGCGGAAGTTCTTCGACGGGGAACGCGGTGTCGGGTGCCGCACCGGTCCGCACCATCCTCCATGTCGATATGGACGCGTTCTACGTCGCGGTGGAAACGATCCTCGATCCGTCGCTGAAGGGCAAGCCGGTCATCGTGGGAGGCGACGGGGCACGAGGTGTTGTCGCCAGCTGCTCCTATGAAGCTCGGGCGTTTGGCATCCGGTCGGCGATGCCGTCGACGCGGGCCAAGCAGTTGTGCCCCCACGCCATTTTCGTGCGGGGCAACCACGGCCTCTATGCGGAGTACTCCGAGAGGATCCACGGGGTGTTTCACGAATTCACACCACGAATCGAACCGATCGCGCTCGACGAAGCGTTTCTCGACCTGACCGGTGGGCGCAAACTGTTTGGCAGCGGATCGAAGGCCGCAACAACGATCCGCAACCGGATTCACAGTGAGATGGGCCTTTCGTGCTCCGTGGGCGTGGCGACGAACAAGCTGTTGGCCAAGTTGGCGTCGAAGATCGCCAAACCGCCCATCGGGGGAGGGTCACCCGCCGCGGTTCCCGGTGCCCGGCGTCCGGCCGAAGGTGTGGTGACGGTCCCTCCCGGTTCGGAACTGACGTTTCTCCATCCGCTGCCGGTGCGTTCCCTGTGGGGCGTCGGGCCGAAGACATTTGAGCGGTTGCAGCGTTTCGGCGTACAGACCGTCGGCGACCTCGCCGAACTTTCGCAAACGACGCTGGTCGGTGCGCTCGGCACCGCGAGCGGACAGCACCTGTTCGCGTTGGCTCACGCGATCGATGATCGCCCGGTGGAGGTTGAACGCCCGACCAAGTCGATCGGCCATGAGGAGACGTTCGCTCAGGATCACCATGACATCGCACCGCTCGTCACGGAGCTGCTCCGGCTCTCCGATGCGGTTGCATCGCGGGTACGGGCGGCCGGTGTGCGGGGCCGCACGGTACAGCTCAAGGTCAAACTCAGCGATTTCCGGCTGCTGACGAGAAGCCGCACGTTTCCCGACGCGCTCGACACCGTTGAGCAGGTCCACGATGCCGTGGTGAGCCTGCTCCGGGCGCCTGACGTCGTCGCGGAAATTTCCAGGCTCGGAGCACGTTTGATCGGCGTGAGCCTTTCGAATTTGGTCGAGGTGAGCGCTGAGCAGCTTTCGATGTTCCAGGCTCAGCAACTGTCGATGTTCGAAGCGCCAGGCGGGGATGGAGGGGACGGATCGGACGGCGACGCTCCCGAAGTTGCGGGTCGGGTGTCCGGCAATCGTCGGACCAGGACTCGGGTCGACCCTCAGGCCGATAGAGCGCTCGCTGGTACGGTCGACGCCATCAGAGCCAAGTTCGGAACGGTGGCCGTCGGCCCCGCGTCGCTCGTGAAGAACGGGGCCCTTCGAAGCAAACGGCCGGGCGATACCCAGTGGGGGCCTAACGCCGACGACTGAAGGTAGCTACGCAGATTGAAGGCGCTCCGCAGATTGAAGGCGCTCCGCAGATTGACGGCAATCCGGGGAGTGAAACTGCTTCCGTGCCCGCCAGCACGTACGGCAGAGCTGTCTGCTAACGCTTCGGCTCGTGCCCGTCGTCGGGGTGGTCACTGCGGCGACGCGCCGGGCGATTCGGTGCCTGGCGTCGTTGGGCCACGGCCGACGAGGTGTCGATGAGGCGGTGGGAAATTGCCGAGAATCCCTGATGGGCGTAGTGGCGAAGGTGGCCGACAAGTGCGAACGAACCGGCGAGCATTGCGAGGAATCCGACGTAACTGATTGCCACGTGTCGTCCGAGGCCGAGCACAACCAGGCCGAGCCCGCCTATGACTCCGACTATGCCAACAACGATCGGGGCTCGGGGAGCGACCGGTGTTCCGGTAACCCCAACGGCCCGCGCCAAACCCGGGTCGTTGTCGTAAAAGCTCCGCTCGATCTCCTCGAGCATCTTTTGCTCTTCTTCGGAAAGCGGCACGAAAAACCTCTTTTTGCCGGATGGGACGTGATGAAGTCTGTCACACCAGCCGGTCAAGCAATGGTGAACATAGCGAGTCTCGCGCAGATCGCAAGATTGGACAACGTTTCCCGTGGTGGAAGCCGAATGTTTCCCGACGATGGACGTGGACGGCGCAGAAAACCGTCGGGTTAGCGTGGTCGATCGGGTGGCCGGGGCGCTGACGGTGTGGTTCGCTCCGAACCCGTCTTTCGGGGTGCTTCGAGCGTCGATGTGCGCAACGTGATCGACGACGAGAGCTCTTCCGCTCGAACGGCTTCGACGTCGGTGACCTCAGCGGGACTCTGCGACGCATAACGGGCGCGCTGGATGAGGGTGACCAGCTCGGGCAGTTCGGGGTGCTCCTCCGACAGCGGAGAGGCCACGGTGAGTTCGGTCGAGGTCCGCTCCGGCTGGGCGCCGACCCTGGTAGTGGCCTGCTTCCATGCGTGTTCGATTCGGATCTCGGCCCCGGTGCGCTCTCGTACGCGAGCCGGTGTGGGCATGATCTCGTCGATGTCGTCAACGCGGCGACGTCGGAGCAGCAGCACCGCCGCAACGCCGGCCGCCACGACTAGTAGAAGCGCGACCGCGACACGCCATCCGGTTGATGTCTTCGGAGCGGTGACGGGCGTGGCCGGCGGCGGCGGAGTCGTCGTGGTCGGGGTGGTTGGAACTGCGGCCACCACGGTGGTGGCCGGTGTCGGCGACGAATCCTCGGAGAGATCCTGCGCTTGCACGCCGGTGGTTTGCGCCAGCCCGGGAAACCCCCGGCCGGGAGTGGGTTCGAAAGGAAACCACGTGCCATCGCCCAGTCGAATCTCGGGCCATGCGTGCGCGTTCTTGCCGGTGACGTGAAACCTGCCGTCGGTCGGGTCGAAGCGCCCGGGGGTGAATCCGACCGCCACCCGCGCCGGAATTCCGAGCGATCGGGCCATCGCGGCAAACGCACCGGAGAACTGTTCGCAGTATCCCCGTCTATCGGTGAACAGGAATCGTTCGAGAGCGGGCTCGCTCGACCCGGCCGGCACGTCGAGGGAGTACTCGAACTGGGTTCGGAAGAAGTCCTGAAGCGCGCGGGCCTTACCCACTGTCGTTGGTTGATCTTTCGTTATTTCGACTGCAAGCCGTCGGACGCGGTCAGGGAACGTGACGGGAAGCAACACGTCGGTGTCGTCGGCGACCGGGTGCGTGTCGTAGCGTTCGAGGTCACGAAGATCGAGATTGACCGGCGTGGCTGAGGTGATCTCGTACGTCGCCCCCGGACTGAGTGAGCGGCGGGCCAGGATCGTTTCGGTGCTTCCGGCGTAGGACACCCCTTCTATGTCGCCGCGGTAGCCCAGCGGAACGAACGCGGCCGGAAGCGATTCGGTTCCAAGCTCGCCAATCTGAAAGCGCTGGGTGAGGATCGTTGAGCCGTCGGGGACGGCGGAACGAATCGTGCCTCCGCTGTTGAGCTTGCGGAACTCCCCGGTGGACTGCCAGGACTCGCCGTTGAAATCGTCGAGCGCGGTGAGCCTCCAGTAGGAGCTCCCGTTGCCGCCGTCGGCGTCCCGTGACGTCACCGAGAATTGTTCGTTGTCGCTCTGCTTGAGAAGCCGGCGTTGGAGCGAGACGAGCGGGCTCGTTATCACCCGCTGTTTTGATTCGTTCTCGCTGACCCGCCAGTCGAGTGACGGCTGCCGCTCATCGATTTCAAGGCGCTGCGACGTCCGGTTCGCCATGACGCCGAGCCCGGCGAAGGCCAGGCTGAGAATCAACGCGCTGCCGAGCAGAGAGCCCGGTTTATCGGCGAACCACAGTGTGCGACGCGAACGCTCGTGCAGCCCGATCGCGATGAGGTAGAGACTCAACGAGACGATGAGTGCGGCGACCCATGCGCCTTGGTGCGTGTTGCCCTTTCGGGGCGCGATGATGGCCGCGGCGATGGCGACGGCGCTCGGCGTAATGAGCGCACCGATCGGTGCTGGAATGCCGAAGCACATGAGATCGGCGGTCAGGCTCACGAGCCATGCGACGAGTCCTACGACCACGCCGAAGCCGATGAGCGACGGCGAGGGCGCCACGATGCGGTTGATCTGCTCCAGGGCGCCGACCATCTCCTTTCGCGCCGCGCCGAATGTCGCACCGTCAAACGGAATGTCGTTCTTCGTGGTGAACCACACGCCCAGCACGACCGCTTCGACGATTGCCGAAGCCATCAGCGAAAACCATGACGGCACATGCAGAAGGCGGGCCATGGCGGGAACGGCCATTCCTGCGGCGAGTCCGATGACTATCGGTGTCTGTAGCTCGGTGTCAACGAAGATTCGGAGAAGGGAGAGGCACGCAACCGAGACGAACAACGCGAGCGACATGTTCACGGCGGCAAGGGTGATGCCGCGCCGAAATTTCGGTGACCGCGAAAAGCGTGTCGTCGCGTTGCGTTCCGGGCCGACGACGAGGCGCCCGGTCGGGAAGTTCGGTGAATCGGACCGCGACCGGTCGAACACGGCGAAGCCCATGGCTACCGCCCGCTTCTCGAGGACAGGTGAATCGCGTGGTCCAACTCCGACTCGAGCCGATCGAGTGACGGAATCCGAAAGACGCTGTACGAGCCTTCCTGCTGCTCGCCAACTCCACGACTCGAGCAACGGATGACCGGACCGCGGGCATTCACCGGCACAATGGTTTCGTCGGTGGCAACCACAACCCCGGTATCGAGAATCTCCAGCAGCGAAAACTCGCCCACGCTGGGCTCTCGGTCCGGAACAGCCCGACACAGGGCCGCCATGGCTTTCTCCGCTCCGGCATGGCGGGTGTGTCCGGAAGGGCCGACAAGGACCAACTCGACCTGCTCAAGCGGATCGACGGAGTACAGCAGTGAAGCTGCGACCGACAGCACCAGTTCGAAATCCTTCGCGTTGGATGGTGCGGTGATGTCGGCGATGACGAGGTTGGTTCGGTCCGCTCGGTTCGTGCGCTGGCGGTCACGCACCATCAGGCGGTCGGCCCGGGCCGACGTCGGCCAGTGCACGTGCCGAAGATCGTCGCCGACGACGTATTCGCGAAGGTCGCCGGGCTCATGATCAGCGTTCGACGCGGACATTTCGAACAACCGGCCCACGAGCAGCATGTCGAGAAAGCGGATCTCGGGCCATACGTGCACGGTTGTGGTCGGGAGCTGACTGAACGGAATTCGGGCGAGGCCGAGGGAATCGAAGATCGAAATGCGTCCGGGACCGAGGTGATGCAGCCCCCGGCTGAGAGTTCGTTCGTAGGTGAGGTCGCCGGACCGGCAGAGCCCGGCCGTGAGAGAACGACGAGCGAGGTCCGGGTCCGTCTCTACGGCCCTTGTCTCGATGTTCATCAGGTTTTCAACAATGGTGCAGTACGGAAGTCGTGTGAACCGGCCGGAAGCCCGAAGGGTCACGGGGAAGGGCCGGTTGGCGAACACGTTCGACGCCGGATGAAGTCGCACCACCCGGAGTTGTACGACCTTGGCCCGCACAAGTTGCAACCACACTGTCGTGATCATGACCAGCACGATCGCCATCAGCACGAGCCCGACGGTGGACAGCTCGGCCAACGCCAGAAACCGCCCGGCGACGAACAACGCCATTCCGGCCAGGAAGAGAATGAGCCCTCGCCGCGTTGGCATCGGCCTGCCCGGTTACTTCGATCGCCGAGCGGGGACCGGGATCGACTTCACGATCTCGTTGATCACCGAGACATCATCGATCTGTCGGCTGGCACGCGGGTCGAGGAGGATGCGATGGGCAAGCACGGACTCGGCCAGGACCTGAATGTCGTCGGGCGTGACGAACGCCCGACCTGCCAGCAGGGCCCGGGCTC
Source organism: uncultured Acidimicrobiales bacterium (assembly GCA_963763135.1). Taxonomy (GTDB): domain Bacteria; phylum Actinomycetota; class Acidimicrobiia; order Acidimicrobiales; family JANYDT01; genus JANMZO01. The sequence continues at coordinate 242,441 of CAVXNJ010000003.1, forward strand.
GCGCTCCGCGAAGCAGTGCGAGTGACCCACGAGGCGACGCTCCGAGGCGTACGGCCGAATGGGACCGTGTCGCTTCGACGATGTCGAGAATGAAGCCCTTCAAAATGTCGGCGACGTGAACCTGACGCGCCGCCTCGATCAGCCACTGCATGTCGTCGATGGAAGCGACCGCCCGAAGGTGATGAAGAGAGACGTCGGCGCCGTCTGTGTCAAGGACCATCTTCGACGCGTTGCGGTCGGGGTAGCCGAGCGACACTCGCATCACGAAACGGTCGAGTTGGCTCTCGGGAAGTGGATACGTGCCGCGTTGTTCGATCGGGTTCTGGGTGGCGAGAACGAAGAACGGCTCCGGTAGGCGACGGGTGATTGCGTCGACCGTCACCGCCCGTTCTTCCATGGCCTCGAGCAGCGCCGCCTGGGTCTTCTCCGGGCGCGGTTGATTTCGTCGCACAGAAGAATGTGGCTGAACACCGGTCCGGGACGGAATTCGAACGTTCCGGATTTCTGGTTGTAGAGCGTTACACCGACGACATCGGTCGGAAGAAGATCGGCGGTGAACTGGACCCGTCGCCAATCGGTTCCGAGCGAGAGCGCCAAGGCCTTGGCGAGCAGGGTTTTGCCCACACCGGGTACGTCGTCGATGAGAAGGTGACCGCCGGAAACAATGGCGGTGAGCGCCAAATCGATCTGTCGGCGCTTGCCGTGAAGAACCCGCTCAAGGTTGCCCGCGATGCGGTGGAGGAGGTTCTCGGCTATCACTTCGACGGGGGAAGTCGTGTTGACGTCAGTATTCGCCATGCTTACGACGCTAGTCGTGGGTGGCGCGAAGTGGCCGTCATCTGAGTCAATTTCATGTCACCCTCCCCGGTGACCCTCGCGAGCGAAGTTCGCAGAGATGGTGGTACGGGAAGTCATGGGGTTAATGTGCAGACATGGACATGTCGTACCCCCCAGAAGCAGATGTTTATCGCGCCAAGGTTCGGGCTTTTCTCAGCGCCAACCTTCCCGCAGGATTCGCCGGAACCGGCACCATGGAAGGGGAAGAAGCGACAGCGTTTGTGACGAGCTGGCGGAAGACCCTCTTCGAGAACGGGTACCTCGCGGTGAACTGGCCGAAGGAATACGGCGGCCAGAGCATGTCGGCGCTCGAATCCGTCGTCATCGCCGAGGAGTTCGCCCGGGCCGGTGTTCCGCTCGGCGGCCCGAACGACGGTTTCGGTATCACCATGGTCGGCAACACGATCATCCGGTGGGGTACCGAGGAGCAGAAGAAGCACTATCTGCCACGGATTCTCTCGGGTGAAGACACCTGGTGCCAGGGCTATTCCGAGCCCAACGCCGGTTCTGACCTCGGCAACCTCGGCTGTCGCGCGGTTCTCGACGGTGACGAGTTCGTGGTTAACGGCCAGAAGATCTGGACCTCCGCCGGCCACCTGGCCGACCACATCTTTGTGCTCACCCGCACCGATGCCGACGCTCCCAAGCACAAGGGCATCTCGTTCCTGCTCATGGACATGCGTCAGCCCGGCGTGGAAGTTCGACCGATCCGCATGATTTCCGGCGAGAGCGAATTCAACGAAGTGTTCTTTACCGACGCCCGGGTGCCGAAGGAAAACGTTATCGGCGGCATGAACAACGGTTGGGCCGTCGCCATGACCCTGCTCGGCTTCGAGCGTGGCGAAGCGGCGGCAACCCAGTCGATCCGGTTCCAAAGCGAGTTCGAACGCCTCACCGAGTTGGCGAGGATCTACGGGAAAAGCGACGACCAGGTCATCCGGCAGCAGCTCGCGTGGTGCTACTCGCAGGTTCGCATCATGGAGTTCAGCGGAAAGCGTGTACTCACGCAGTTCCTCGCCGGCAAGCACCCGGGGCCCGATGCGTCGGTCGGCAAGCTGTTCTGGAGCGAGTACCACAAGAAGGTGACCGAACTGGCCATGGACATCATGGGTATGGACGGCCTCGCCCCCACCGGCCGGATTCCCGGTTCGGCGTTCGGACCCGACGAAGCGGGCGCGATGAACTCGACCAACTCGTGGGCCATGACGTTTCTCAACGCCCGGGCCGGAACGATCTATGCCGGTACCTCGCAGGTTCAGCGCAACATTCTGGGGGAGCAGGTTCTCGGCCTCCCGAAGGAGCCTCGAACTGACGACGGGGCCTGGAACCTGATCAAGAAGTAGCCGGAAACGAAACGGACGGCCAACAACTCCGCCGGTTGCGCCCAAATGCCGGAAATGCGCTGTAGCGTGTCGGGGTAATGGTGAACGAACCATCGTTACCCCCGACACCCGCGGTTTCGAGCGGGATGTCCGCGGCGAACCAGCTTCGCCGCGCGCCGTTCGGGCAGTTGCGCGGCGAAACCGGGATGGTTCCGGTCGTGTGGTCGGTTCTTCGCCGACCTCAACTTTGGCCGGAGGCGCTGCGGGTTGTCAGGCGTTTTGCCCGACGCGGATGGTGGAGGTCATGGCCGCCGATTCCCACGCCACCCTCCGATTACCTCGCGTTTCGAATACAGACGCACAATGGTGGAGCGGGCGGCTCGGATGGTGCGGCGGCGCCGAACACCGCTGATGTACTGGCGTTTCTGAAATGGACCGGGTCAAACCGGCAGGTCCTGGGATAGCCTCGCTTCATGGCCGGCGCACTCGTACTCAACGCTTCATATGAGCCGTTGTGTGTCGTGCCGGTGCGCCGGGCGATCGTTTTGGTGCTGAACCGTAAGGCCGAAATGGTCTCGGCGACCGATACTGCGATGCGGTCGGAACGCAATGCGTTCGCTACTCCGTCGGTGATTCGCCTCGTGCATTTCGTGCGGGTCCCGTTCCGCACTCGTGTGCCGCTCAACCGTCGGGCGATCTTCATGCGAGACGGCAACCGGTGCCAGTACTGCGGGGCGACGGCCGAGAACATCGACCATGTGATGCCCCGTTCGCGCGGTGGCGAGCACGTCTGGGAGAACGTCGTGGCCGCATGTCAGCCGTGCAACGCGAAAAAGGGCGACAAGCTCCTGGAGAACACCGCCATGGTGCTGCGCAAACGTCCCCAGGCTCCGCACGCCCTCACGTGGGTTCTGGTCGCGGTAGGCAATGTACGCCCCGACTGGGAGCCGTTTCTCGGGATCGAGCGCTCGGGGGCCATGTCGGCATAACTCGGTGGCGCGGCCGTCGTTGGGACCTTGTCGGCATAACTGTTTGTGCCCGGTGGCCTCCGGTCAACCGTCGTAACACCCCGGAGGCGCTAGCGTTTCCCCGGTGCGCGTATTTCCTCAACGCTTGAAGCGGGCCTTCGTCCCTATTGTCACGTTGGGTGCAGTTGTAGCGGCCGGTGTGGGCCTGTTCGACGGTGCGAGCTCCCTGGGCGGGGAGCGCGCCACCGCCGCTCGAAAACCCTCGATCCTTCGGAGCGGGTCGTCTTCGCTCAAGTGGAAAAATTGCACCGACGGGCTCGGTTTTGAATGTGCTTCGCTCGATGTGCCGATCGACTACACAAAACCGACCGGACCGAAGATTTCGGTCGGACTCACCCGGGTTCCGGCTCGAAACCAGTCGAAGAAGATTGGCGTGCTGCTCGTCAACCCCGGTGGTCCCGGCGCCTCCGGACGCAAGTTCGCACGGCAGTTGGCCTTCGGCGCGTTGCCGGCCGAGGTGCGCGACCGGTTCGACCTGATCGGTTGGGACCCCCGCGGGGTCGGCGTCACGATGACGATCAAGTGCCTGGCCGACAAGGATTTTGACCGGATCAACGCCCTGGACCCGACGCCCGACACCCCGGCGGAGTTCGACCAGTTCGTGGCGGGCGTCAAGGAGTTCGCCGACGGGTGTTCCAAGCGCAACGGTGACAAACTGAAGTTCGCCGCCACCGATGACGTGGTGAATGACATGGACCGGATCCGTGAAGCGCTCGGCGTCGAGCAGATCAGCTACATGGGTTTTTCGTACGGTACCTACCTCGGGGCGAAATACGCCGACCGCTACCCCAAGCGGGTCCGGGCGTTCATGCTCGACGGGGCCCTCGACCCGACTGTCGATTCCGACGAACGCGTGCGACGCCAAGCGGTCGGGTTCGAGAAGGAGCTCAACGAGTTTTTCCTGGCGTGCGACAAGGCGGGCTGTCCGTTCGCCAACGGCGACGAAACCGCGGCACAGGCGTTTGACCGGATCATGAACGGCATCGAATCGAAACCGCTCAACGGTGGTGGCGGCCGTCTCCTTGGGCCCGGGGAAGGTTGGACCGGCGTTCTGACCGGCCTCTACAGCAAGGAACAGGGTTGGCCGATTCTCCGGTCGGCGTTGCGGGGAGCGAACAAAGGCGACGGATCCGCTCTCCTCGCCATGTACGACCAGTACGCGAATCGGGGACCCGATGGCGTGTACGAAAACGTCACCGATGCCAACGCGGCCACGAACTGCCTTGATGTGCCGGCGTCAAAGGTTGTGAGTCATTACGCGGACCTGGCTGATGAGTTCGCCAGGACCGCACCCAGGTTCGGTCGATTCGCCGCGCTTTCGTCGATGGTGTGTGCGTTCTGGAAGATCCCGGTTCGCGGCTCGCTGGCCCCGGTGAAGGCCGTTGGTTCGTCGCCGATTCTGGTGATCGGAACCACCCGCGACCCGGCCACTCCCTATGTGTGGGCCCAGTCGCTCTCCCAGCAGTTGCAGGGGTCGGTCCTGCTGACCTACGACGGCGACGGCCACACGGCGTTTCTGACTCGCAACCAATGCATCCGTGACGTAGTCACGCCGTACATGGTCGAGCTCGTGGTTCCGAAGGCCGGCATCGTCTGCAAATCCTGATCGCGGCGCAACTTCAGGTTTTGATCGGGGTGGCAGAGGGTGCCCGGTGTTTGACGCTGAGTGATCTAGGCTGTGAGCAGGTTAATTGTGCTCATGAGTGAATCAGAAGTTTCGTCCACGCCCGCGTCCTCCGCTATTTCGGTGTCGTTTGCCGATCTTGGCGTTCCCGAAGAACTGCTGAAGGCGCTCGCCGACAACGGGATCGCCAGCCCGTTTCCGGTTCAGGCCCTCACGATTCCCGATGGTTTGGCCGGTCGCGACGTGTGCGGTCAGGCCAAGACCGGATCCGGAAAAACACTGGCGTTCGGTATCCCGCTCGTCGCTCGGGCCACGAAGGCCGAGCCCCATAAGCCCACCGCCATGGTCATGGTGCCCACCCGAGAACTGGCATCGCAGGTCGAAAAAGAAATCACCTGGCTGGCGGCCTCTCGCAACATGCGGGTGTGTGCTGTCTACGGCGGAAGCTCGATGGACAAGCAGCGGAAGGAATTGGCCGCTGGTGCCGAAGTGGTGGTCGCTACTCCGGGTCGGTTGATCGACCTCGTGGGTCGCGGCGACATTGATTTGTCGAATGTCCGCTTTCTTGTGCTCGACGAGGCCGATCGCATGTGCGACATGGGCTTTCTGCCGAACGTTGAGTGGATTCTTCGCCACATGCCGAAGGATCGCCAGACCATGTTGTTTTCCGCGACCCTCGGGTCCGACGTCAACTACATGATCAAGAACGAGCTGACCGATCCGGTCCGCCACACGATCGAAAGCGACACGACCACAGTCGACTCGTCACGGCACCATTTCCTGCTCGTCCATGAGATGGACCGGGTGAAGGTCGTCCGCACCATCGTCGATTCGTTCGACCGGGCGCTGGTGTTTCTCAACACCAAGCGGGGCTGCGACCGCCTGGTCGACGACCTGAAAGACGTGGGGGTACAGGCCCGTGTCATCCACGGTGACCTCGACCAGACCCGACGTGACCGCGCGCTCCGTCAGTTCTCGGAAGGTCAGATTCACGTGCTCGTGGCGACCGACGTCGCGGCCCGCGGCCTGCACATCGACGGGGTCGATGTCGTGTTGCAGTTCGATCCGCCCGACGACCATAAGACCTACCTCCACCGCGCCGGACGCACCGCCCGCGCCGGAGCCACCGGCGTGGTCGTAACGTTCGTGCTCTGGAACCAGAAGCTCGAGATCGAACGCATGCAAAAGCGTCTCGACCTGTCGATTCCGGTGTTCGAGGTGTTCTCGAACAACCCGATTCTGCAAAAGCTCGACACCTGGGATGCCACCGATCCCATCCCTTCCGCCTGAACCGGCGGTTTCGACTCGACCGACTGTCGGAAGCGGGTCGAGTGCGCGTGCCTGGGATGTGATTGATCGCCGCGGCGCGGCGTCGGAACTGTTCGACGCTGCGTGGTTCGATTCGCTGTGGTCCGGTCCCCTGGGCGACCGCCGGACCGCCGTTCGTCTTCATCCGACGGGCCCGGCGGTCATCCTCGGCTCGTCGCAGCGCAACGAGATCGTGGATCTGGCCGAGGCGGGGCGTCTCCGAGTCGGGTTGGTCCACCGCCGCAGCGGCGGCGGCGCAGTGTGGCTCGACGACTCGCTGGTCTGGCTCGACGTCGTGCTTCCCGCAGAAGATCCGCTGGGAGATTCCGACGTACAGAAGGCGTTCTATTGGCTCGGCGACCTCTTCGTGGAAGTTCTCCGGGAACTCGACGCAGAAGGCGAGTTTGCTGTCCACCGCGGTTCCCTCGGTCGCGATCCGCTGAACAAACTCATCTGCTTTGCGGGCCTGGGACCGGGTGAAGTGACTCGTGACGGTCGGAAGGTGGTGGGAATCTCACAGCGACGTACCAAGCGGTACACGCTGTTCCAATGCGGGATCCTTCGCTCCTGGGCACCCGCGACGCTTGTCCGTCTGGTGGACCCGGGTCTGACCGCTTCCGGGTTGCTGGGAACATCGGAAGACTCCCGTAGCCACACCGACGCGCTCGATGAACTCGTCGGCGCATTGGCCAATCGGTGCACAGGCCTCGGGGATGCGGCCGACCGAGTGACCGACGAACTTCTCCGACGCATACAGGACCTCTGACATCCGGGACCGCCGGACTGGCGTTCACTGCGACCGGTCCGAATCCACCCTGTGACTTCGCTCTGAACCGGTTCCCGTCGTAGAGTCAGGAACATGACCGATACCGAAGAGCGCCCCGAGATCATCTACGAGATCGACGGCCACGTTGCCATTCTCCGCTTCAACCGTCCTGAGCGGATGAACACCATTTCGGGTCCGATGCTCGCGTCGTTGAGTGACCTGCTGCTGAAGGCCGACCGAGACCGAGACGTCCGCTGCATCATCATCACCGGCGAGGGTCGGGCGTGGTGCGCGGGGCTCGACATCAAGGCCCAGTCCGAGGGCACCGGGTTGCTGTCGAACTCCGGAATGTCATCCCCGGAGTTGGATCTCCGAGATGCACCGCCGACTGTGCTGCACAACCTCGACACCCCGGTGATCGCGGCGCTGAACGGGGGAGCAGCCGGTTACGGCATGGACCTCGCCCTCGGTTGCGACATCCGCATCGCCGCGGCAACGGCCAAGTTGGCGCCAGCCTTCACCAAGCGCGGCATCGTTCCTGAGAGCGGTGGAACGTGGCTTCTTCCGCGCATCGTCGGATACGCCAAGGCCGCCGAGATCGCGTTCACCGGCCGCACCCTCAACGCCGACGAGTGCCTTGAACTCGGACTGGTCAACCATGTCGTCCCGGCGGAAGACCTGATGTCGCGGGCCATGCAGATGGCCGTCGAGATCGCGGAGAATGCACCGCTCGCGGTTCGAGCCACGAAGCGAATGATGCGTATGGGCGAGACCGAAACGTTCGAACAGAACGTGCACCATGTGTTCCTCCAGCTTCTTCCGCTGTTTCGCACCAAGGACTTCGCCGAAGGCATGGCGTCGTATCTCGAGCGTCGACCACCGAATTTCGAAGGTCGATGATTCGTGGCTGATGTGGTTGGGCGAGCCGGCCGTTCACCGCGTCCGTGTACCTACGGCTCGACGCCGGTGCTTGCCGATCACTGTGCCGACTGGATTGCCGACCGTCTGCAGCAGTGCCTGTCGGAACGGCCCACGGCCAGCCTGGCCGTCAGCGGGGGAAGTTCGCCGACCCCGTTGTTCCAGGCTTTGGCGGCCCGAAACGTAGAGTGGGACCGCGTGCATGTCTTCCAGGTCGACGAGCGGCTGGCGCCCGATGGGTCAGCAGACCGCAACGCCACGCAACTTCACGCGGTGTTCCTGGATCCGCTTCACCATCCGGCGGCGATGACCCATCTCGTCGACGCCGGCTCGCCGCGATCCGGCGACGAAATTGCCCGCGACTACGAAGGTGAACTGCGGGCCGTTACCGCGGGTCGTATAGATATCGTCCATCTCGGGCTCGGCGACGACGGCCATACCGCGTCGCTCGTGCCCGGCGACGCGTTGCTCGGCGAAGCCAATCGGCTCGTCGGCTCAACCGGCCCGTACAACGGCAATCGCCGGGTCAGCCTCACGTACCCGGCGCTCGCTATGGCCCGCCACATCGCCTGGTTTGCCGTCGGCGCGGCCAAGGCGCAAATGGTGCGGCGCCTTCGATCATCGGATGCCACGATTCCGGCCGGACGCGTGACGGCACACGACGAAATGATCTTCGCCGATTCGTCGGCTGAGGACCGCTGACGCCCAACCAGAGCTGAACCCTGTGACCGGCTGCCATCCATGACCGACGGTCCAGACATCGTGCGGGCGTGCTATCCCGGCTCGTTTGATCCGTTGACAATTGCGCACGTGGCCATCGCCGAAGCCGTACGCGACCAGTGCCGCGTGCATCGGGTGACGCTGGTGCTGTCGGAGCGGACCCTCGGAAAGGAAATCGGGCAGCGCACGGCTGAGGAGCGTGCGGAGATCCTGCGCACGGCCAGCGGGGACCGTTCATGGCTGGACGTGGAAGTGACCGCCGCCCAGCTCCTCGTCGACATTGCTTCGGCGTATGACTGGCTGGTGCTCGGCGCCGACAAGTGGAATCAGATTCGAGAACCTCACTGGTACGGGTCCGCGGTTGAACGCGATGCTGCCCTGGCCCGACTCCCGCGGCTGGCCATCGTCGAGCGACACGGCCATCACCTCGACGGGCTCCCCGACACCGCGGTGCAACTCGTTCTTCCGGACCCCTCGCTCAAGCATGTGTCGTCTTCGGCCGTGCGCTCCGGTGCCGAGCACTGGCGCGCCTGACGCGCCCGTCCGCAGCTTCTTCGCCCAACGCTCCACAGCACACTCCGGAAACCCTTCCGCAGCGTGATTCCAAAGCGCCTCGACCTCGGGTGGAGCCCGGTGGAGGATGCCAGCGGCATTTGGCCCGATTGGGGCCGATTTACGTTCAAACGTGGTGTCAGCGGATCAGTTTTGGGCGGAAAAGGGTCAACTTGGGGAACGCTGTCCCAAATCGCCGGATTTCCGCGATCGAGACCTCCGGCTGCTCAGCCGCCCGCCGGAATCGCCGGATATCCATGTCTGGGCGGGGCTTGGGGGATCGAACCAATCACGGGCCGTGACCATGAAGATATCCCCATCTTGGGGGGTTTTCCCGCCTTCTCGGCATTACCGCAGGCCAGCCCATGGGGCGGGTTCGTGCGGCGCGTTTCGGCGAGGGAATTTCTCCAGGGGACGCAACAAAGCCCTTTACCCCCGGTGGAGGGAAATGGTACGTTGTGGGTCATCGGGGAAGTAAATGGAGCCAACTGAAGCTGGAAACAGCCTCAAATGGGTCTCGGAGGGAAGTTTCGTGCTGGTGAAGCGAAATGGAACTCCGTTGCTTGTTCGGACGCGTCCGTCTGCCGGCCACGGCTTACGAACACGGTCTACTGGAATGGTTTCGGGCAGGACATCGTCGCATGTTGCTAGGGCGTACGCAGCTCACACTCGACGACAAGAACCGTATCGTGCTGCCGTCAGCCTTCCGTGACTATCTCCGTGGCCCGCTGTTCTTCGCTCTCGGCGACGAAAACCAGGTAGGGATCTGGCCGGAAGAGGCCTTCCAGCAGAAGTTGGCGATCAAGAAAGAACGCGAACTCCAGGGCGGGGCCGAAGGCCGACGCGAGTTTCTCCGATTCACCTCCAACGCCAGCCCGGTCAAGATGGACGCTCAGTACCGCGTTCCCGTCCCCGAAACCCTCCGCAACCTGGCCCGACTTGATCGTGCCCGTCCGGTTGCCATGGTTGGCGCCAGCGACCGGGTCGAGATCTGGGACAGCGTTTCGCTCGACGCATACCTCGACGGTTCCGCCGCCCCCGCCAGTGCCCAACTGACCCCTGCCGGATCGGCGTCGTGATGGCCGTGGCAACCATCGAACCTCCACTGTCCTCCACCGAAGGTCCCTCCGACGACGTTCCACCGCTCGATGGCTCCGATTCCACTTCGCCGGGCACCTCGAGTTCCACCGATTTCGGCCATCTCTCGGTGTTTCCGGTTGAGGTTCCCGACTGGGTTGAACCGGCCTCGCCGGGTCTGGTCATCGACGCGACGGTGGGCGGGGCCGGGCACGCCACCTCACTGCTCGAGCGCTTTGCGAACCTGACGCTGCTTGGGCTTGACCGAGATCCGTACGCCGTGAAAGTCGCATCGGAGCGTCTGAGTCGGTTCGGCCGTCGCGCCCAGGTGATCCACGCCCGTTTCGATGATTTCGCCGCCGCCCGGGCCGCGGTGGGTGCCGAACGCACGGGGCCGTTCGCGAGCGCGGTGTTGTTCGACCTCGGCGTCAGCTCGGTGCAGTTCGATCGTCCGGAACGCGGGTTCTCCTACCGCAACGACGGACCCCTCGACATGCGGATGGACACGTCGACGGGGCAAACGGCCGCCGACGTCGTCAACACCTATACCGAAGCCGCGCTCGCTCGGCTGTTGAAGGTGTACGCCGATGAACGTTTTGCGTCTCGAATCGCTCGGGCCATAATCGCGGCCCGACCGGTTCTGACCACACTCCAGTTGGCTGAGATCGTCACCAAAGCGATTCCTGCTGCGACCCGTCGAACCGGTGGACACCCGGCTAAGCGAACGTTTCAGGCTTTGCGGATCGAAGTCAACGACGAACTTCGCGTGCTCGAAACCGCCCTCGACCTGGCGCTCGATGCGCTGGTCCCGGGCGGCCGGTGCATCGTGATCTCGTTCCAGTCCGGTGAGGACCGGATCGTGAAGGACCGGTTCCGATTGGCGGAAACCGGGGGATGTACCTGCCCGTCCGGCCTGCCCTGCGTATGTGGGGCACTTCTCCGAGGCCGAATGGTGCAGCGAGGGGTCATTCGACCCCAGGAGGCGGAGATATCCGCCAACCCGAGAGCGGCGAGTGCCGTTGCCCGGGTGTTTGCGATGGCCGGTCCTGCGGGACGTTCCGCAGGACCGCCGTAGCGATTCCGCAACGCCCGTCCGCTTGTCTTCCAGGCAACACGCTCTTCCGCTGACCCCACGCTTCTCCAGCACCAGCAGTTTCCCGAACCGAAACGCCTTTCCCGATACACCACGCTTTTCCCGACGTAGCTGCTCCCCACGCCAGCTCGCTCGGTGTCACCACCGCCCTCGCCGTCTTCACCTTCTCTCGCAGGATCGATATCCATGTCGCTTACATCTGACACGCGCGTCTCCGACCGTCGTAATCTCACCCAGATTCTGAGTCCCGAAGTGGCACTGGACCTGGTCTTGCGATCCCATCCGTCCACCCCGGCCATCGAGGAGGCCCGCCGGATCAGCCTGGCCCGTCAGGCGGCTGTGGCATCCAAAGCCATGACGGACTCGCTTGCACTGCACCCGACGACCGAGCGGTCAAGCGAGCGAGCGATCCGCAAGGCCGGCTACGCCGATGCCCGGCCGTCGCTGGCGCGCGGGGCCAACGTCCGGACCGAGCGCAGCGGGTACCGCTCGGCTTCGGGACCCGGACTGCCGGCCACCGGTACCTCGCGACCTGTTCGCGCGACCCGCTTCGTCACCTTCGACGTCCTCGCCCCGGATTCGCCCGGCGACACCCTCGGTCGCGTCGGGACGCCAGCCACGAACCGCATCGGTGCCGACACCGGAGCGTTCGGGCAGCGAGCGTCCCGTTGGTGACCGCTCGGGCGCCCGGCGTAATGGGGTTGGCACCCGTTCGCCCGGTCGAACAGCGCCAGAATCGATCCGGGCGGAGCGTCCGCGGTTCGGTCGTTCAGCCGGCTCGGCGGTCGGTCCGGTGGACCACGGCGCCGCTGCGGTAGCCGTCGCCCCGCAGGCGTTCGTCGAAGAGCGAAAAGCACCGCAGATCAGTGCACGCACGCGCCTGTCAACGGTCCCGACTCCGACGAAGACCCGCTCCTCGGCCGCAATCACCGGCGTTGTCATCGGCGGCTTGCTGCTCGTGGTGTCGTTTTCCAGTGTCGGGCTCCACGGCAAGCTGGCGAAGGACCAACTCGTGCTGGACAAACTTCGGTCAGACATCACGTTGGAAGAGCGTTCGAACCAGACCCTCCGTGTCGAGGTCGCCGAACTGCAGGCCCCGCAGCGGATCGTCGCGGAAGCTGAACGGATGGGCATGGAGCCGTCGACCGAGGTCGTGTTCCTCCAAAGCGCAACGGCACCAGTCGTAGCGGAAAGCGATCAGACCGCGCCGACCATTCCTTCCCTCGCAGCGGCGCGGTAATCCCGTGCGTCGGCGTAACCGTGCACGGCTGCATTCACCCCGCTCCGCGCTTGAGCGCACCCAGGGTGCCCACCCCCGTGGGGTGACCTCCGACCGCCGGTCGAGCGGTCTTTCTCCGCGACCGTCGCGGGCGACACCCGGACATCAGACATCCCGACACCAAACACCCCGACATCAGACACCCGGGGGTCACGCCGCACAGAACCAGCATCGGGGCTCCGTACGGTCTCGAACGATCAAGTCGGATTCCCGGCCGGGCGTTCGCACCGTGGCCCGGCCAGGCGCACGTCACGCGGGCGCACCGTTCGTACAGCATCGGCGCGTGCTGACCCTGAACCTGCTGTGGATCGGCCTGTTCGGCCTGATCCTGATCCCGATGGTCAAGTTGCAGGTGACCCAGCCGAAGCGATTCGTGGATCTCGCCCGGAAGCAGCGGATCAGCTCGGTTTCGATCAAGCCCGAGCGTGGCGACCTGGTCGACCGACTGGGCGTTCCCCTGGCCATCAGCGAGCGGGAATGGCGAATTGTCGCCGACCCGAAAATCATCGTCGCTTCAAAAACGGTCGAGACGAGTGCCCAGAAACTGGCTCAGGAATTTGGTGTTGATATCACCTATCTACAGCGAGAAGATGAGCTCGGCCAAACGGTATGTCCCGCTGGTCAATGGCATCAATGAACAGTCAATGCTCCGGATTCAGGCTCTGCGTTTACCGGGAATCTCGCTTGAGGAGACGCCGCGGCGGGTGTATCCCGCCGGCGACGTCGCCCGAAGTGTTCTCGGACGCGTGGGACGCGTGGACCACACCGGCATCTCCGGCTTGGAGAAGAAGTTCGACATGGATCTGCGCGGCACCGAGGGAACGCTGCTCGCCGAGCGGGCCCGATGGGGCAAGCAGATTCCAGCCGGTGAACGCAGCGTCGTTCCGGCGAAGCGCGGCACCACCTACGTTCTCACGATCGACTCGGCGCTGAACTACGCAACCGACGGAATGCTCGCACAGGCAATCGCGAACACGAATGCCAAGGGCGGAACGCTGGTTGTCGCCGATACGAGAAATGGCGATGTCCTCGCCCTTTCGTCGATGCGGGTTTCGGCCAACGGTGAGGTCCGGCCGAGCGAGGACAACCAGGCGCTCGTGAGCGTGTTTGAGCCGGGCTCAACGAACAAGGTGATCACGATTGCGGCGGCTCTCGAAGAGGGCGTCGTCGGACCGTACAGCGAACTCAAGGTGCCTGACCATCTCACGGTCGCCGATCACCGATTCAAAGACGACGAGCCCCACGCCACCCAGTTGTGGACGCCCGGCGACATCATGGCCGAGTCGTCGAACATCGGGACGATCAAGATTGCTCAGGCCCTCAGCAGCAAGACCCTCGACAGCTACCTGCGCGGGTTTGGCCTCGGGCAGAAGACGACAATCGACTTTCCCGGAGAGTCACGCGGCCTGCTCCTTCCCGTCAACAAGTGGACGGGGACGTCAATCGGTACCGTTCCGATCGGACAGGGGCTGGCGGTGACATCCATGCAGATGCTCGGTGTGTACGCGACCATCGCCAACGGTGGCGAGCGGATTCCTCTGCGTCTCGTTCGCGGCACAGTCGACGCAAACGGCAAGGAACACTCGGCGCCCGTCGGTCAGTCATACCGAGTCGTCTCGAAGAAGACGTCGGACCTCGTGACGACGATGCTCGAGAGCGTCGTGGCTCACGGCACCGGTATCAAGGCGCAGATCACGGGTTACTCGGTGGCCGGAAAGACCGGTACCGCGCAGAAGCCGAACGAGAAGACCCGCGGCTATCAGACCGACGCGTACGTTGCGAGTTTCGCCGGATTCTTTCCGTCGCAAAACCCCCGCCTGGCGATCATCGCCGTACTCGACGAACCGAAGACGTCCATCTACGGAGGTGCAGTCGCTGCCCCACTGTTTGCCGAAGCAGCGTTGTTTGCCGGTCAGCACTACCGAATCCCACCGTCGAGCGGTTCAGAAGTCCGGGTGGCCGGAACGACGGCCGACAGCGTGTCGGTGAAGAACGCGGAAATGCGAGCCGTTCAGCGGGCCGGATCCTGGCAGGGTGCCACGATCCGTCGAGCGGCGATAGCCACGCAAAGCCGGGCCGTTGATACTTCGGGAGCGGCGTCCACCACAGCGAACTCGAGCGCTCCGGCCACGGTGACGACCGCGGCTCCCGCTCGCAGCGAATCCGAAACGTCATCGGCATCAACGAACGGCCCTCCCGCCCCGACCGTGGCTGGGCCGGTCACGATCGCACCGCCTGCCACGGTGCCGGTTCCGACCCTGCCACCCACGACGACCACGGCGACCATCCCCGATGTGAGCCGACGCGGGCAAGACACACCTCTGCCCCCGCGGGCGATCGTCGTGTCGACCACCACCGGCCCCACCACATCCATCGCGAGGACGAACGCTTCCGACGATGCGTCAACCGGTTCCGGCGAGCAGGTTCGAACAGCTCCGGCTTCTCAGGCAGTGACGGCGGTCGAGTAATGGTTGCCGTCCGATGCGAGTGAGCGTGCACCCCCAAGATGTGGTCGCGGCGTTGGCGTCGCGGTTTCCGGCGCTCGACGCGACGCTGTCCGTTTCAACGCCGAATGCCGATGCTCGGTTGACCATGGCCACTCACGACTCCCGAATGGTCGAACCCGGCTCTCTGTTCTGCTGTGTTCGCGGGGGAGCGTTCGATGGGCATCGTTTCGCAGCGGAAGCCATCGCCAAAGGAGCGGCCGCGCTTCTCGTGGATCACGTGCTGCCGAACGTCAACGTGTATCAGATTGTCGTGCGCGACACCCGAAAGGCGATGGGTCCGGTAAGTGCAGCGCTCCTCGGCTTTCCATCCGAGAAACTGACGATGATCGGTGTGACCGGTACCAACGGCAAGACCACGACGTCGCACCTTCTGGCCGACATCTTTCGCGCTCAGGGGATCAACTGCCACGTCATCGGTACGCTCACCCAGAAGCGCACGACACCGGAGGCAACGGACCTCCAGGATCAGCTCGCCGATATCGTCGCCGCAGGGGCAACGCATGTGGTGATGGAAGTGACATCCCACGCGCTCGAGCTCTACCGGGTCGCCGCGATCCGCTACCGCGCCGTGGTGTTTACGAACCTCTCGCAGGATCACCTCGACTTCCACGGAACTATGGAGGCTTACTTTCGGGCGAAGGCCAAGTTGTTTGAGCCCGAGTACGCCGACCGGGCCGTCGTCAACGTTGACGACACATACGGTCGACTTCTTCACTCCATGCATCAGGTCCCGACCGAGGGCTTCTCCATCAACGACGCCGAAGAGCTAACGCTCACGGCGACCGGTTCAACGTTCCGGTGGCGTGGGCAGTACTTCGAGTTGCCGATGGCCGGCGCATTCAACGTGATGAACGCCCTCGCCGCGGCGTCGACCGCTGCATCATTCGGGGTGGAGTTGTCCAACATCGCCGAGGCTCTGGCGCACGCAAGCGTGCCCGGACGTTATGAAGCGGTCGACGTCGGACAGAACTTCTCGGTCGTCGTCGACTTTGCGCACACGCCGGACGGCCTTGAGCGCGTCCTTCGAACGGCGAAGACAACACTTCGCGATGGCGGTCGCTTGATCTCGGTGTTTGGGTGCGGAGGTGATCGTGACCGGGGGAAACGGCCGCTGATGGGTGCCATCGCTGCCAACCACAGTGATGTCGCAGTCGTGACATCCGACAATCCCCGCACCGAAGATCCGGACGTGATCATTGGTGAGATTCTGGCCGGCATCGAAGACCGCACGCATGTCGTCGTGCAATCCGATCGACGCGACGCAATCCGGACAGCGCTCCAGACCGCAGCAGCAGGCGACATTGTCGTGATCGCCGGGAAGGGTCATGAGTCGGGCCAGACGATCGGAACGGAGACCCTTCCGTTCGATGACCGTGACGTTGCGGCCGAACTCCTTTCGGAGCTTGGTCTGGCAGGAGGACCACGATGAGATTCACCCGTCAAGAAATCGCCGGTGCCATCGGTGCGAGGCTCTGCGGGCAGGACGGTCTCGTTGTCGGTGCGACGATCGATTCCCGCGAGGTGCCGCCGGGTGCGCTTTTCGTGCCGATCGTGGCGCAGCGGGATGGTCATGATTTCATCGGTGCGGCCCGCGAGGCCGGAGCCGGCGCATGGTTGACGTCACGCCTTGACCCAACGATTGATGATGTCGACGCGAACGAGAACGATGGTGCCCTCATCGTTCAGGACACCACCGAGGCGTTGCAAGCGCTCGGTTCGTATGCGCGCACACGACTTCCTGAAAGCGTCGTTGGTGTCACGGGTTCGAGCGGTAAGACGTCGACCAAAGACCTCATCGGAGCAATCCTTCTCATCGACGGACCGTCGGCTGTGAGCCAGAAGTCGTTCAACAACGAACTCGGTGTTCCGTTGACCCTGGTCAACGCGCCGGACGATGCGCATCACGCGGTAATCGAGATGGGCGCTCGCGGAATCGGTCACATTGCCATGCTTTGTGCCATCGCACGACCTACCGTTGGGGTCGTGACAAACATCGGGACAGCGCACCGAGACCTCTTCGGTAGCGCCGAAGGGACCGCGCACGCGAAGGGTGAGTTGCTTGAGGCTCTGCCGTCCAGCGGCGCAGCGGTCTTGAATGCAGACGACCCGTTGATCGGAATCCTTCGTAGCAAACCTTCGTGCGCCGTACTCACCTTCAGTGCCCGGGGGCTGTCCTCAGCCGACCTGATCGCCACCGACATCGTGATGGACTCGGATCTACGACCGTCGTTTTCGATGAAGACCCCGTGGGGTGCCACCGATGTGACGCTTCAGGCCCGGGGGCTTCATCAGGTTGACAATGCACTCGCTGCGGCCGCTGCCGCGCTTGCGGTTGGAGTCCCGCTGTCATCGGTGCGGCAGGGGTTGAACACCGATGTGCTGTCGCCCTGGCGGATGGAACTCCACCGGCTCAGCAATGGTGCAGTCGTGATCAACGATGCCTACAACGCCAACCCGAGTTCGATGAAAGCCGGGCTTGATTCGCTGGCGGCCACGGTGGCGACCCGCCGTATAGCGGTGCTCGGTACCATGGCCGAGTTGGGTGTCGACGCCCCGGCGTTCCATGCGGACATCGCTGTACATGCCGAGAACCTCGGCATCGATCTTGTCGTTGCCGTTGACGAACCGCTCTACGGGGTGCCGGTGGTTCACGGCGTCGAGGGCGCGCTCAGTTTCCTAAGCGTACATAGTTCGCCTGGCGGCGGCGACGCCATCCTGATCAAGGGCAGCCGTGTCGCCGGACTCGAGAAACTGGCCGAACAGCTCCAACAGATTGGAACCGTCCGATGACCGCGTTGCTTTGGGCCGGAGCGATTTCGTTCGCCGTCGCCCTGTTCGGGATGCCCGTACTCATCCGATGGTTGGCGAGTCGTGGGATCGGGCAGCCGATACGAACCGATGGTCCGCAGGCCCATATCAAGAAGTCCGGCACGCCGACGATGGGCGGCATCATGATCGTCATCGCTGCGGTCGTGGGATACATGGTTCCCCATTTCGTCACCGACGCAGTTCCGTTCAGCCGCGGCGGACAACTCGTGCTGTTGGCCTTCGTGGGAGCCGGGCTGGTCGGGTTGGCCGATGACTGGATCAAAGTCACCCGCAAACGGAGCCTGGGACTGAACAAGCGAGCGAAGATCATCGGGCTCCTTGCCGTCGCGGTCTCGTTCTCGGTGCTCGCCGTCCAGTATGCGAACGTGAAGATGGTCATCGGCTTCACCCGGTTCTCATCGCCGGGTTGGAAGGTTCCGGCGGTCATCTGGGTGGTGTTCGCCGTGTTCATCATTCTGGCCACCACGAACGGCGTGAATCTCACCGACGGTCTCGACGGATTGGCCGGCGGATCATCGATGTTCGGCTTCGTCGCCTATACCGTCATGGCGTTCTGGATGTTTCGCCACCTGAACCACTACCAGGTGCCGCAGGCCCTCGACATCGCAGTGTTCGCCGCGGCCATGGTCGGCGCGTGCGCCGGTTTTCTCTGGTGGAACGCGGCGCCCGCCCGGATCTTCATGGGCGACGTCGGAGCGCTGGCGATTGGCGCCGCGTTCGGCAGTGTTGCGATCATCACCTACACACCCCTGTTGCTCCCGATCATCGGCGCGCTGTTTGTCATGGAGACGCTGTCGGTGATGATTCAGGTGTTCACGTTCCGGTTGATGGGCGGAAAGCGGATCTTTCGCATGGCACCGATCCACCATCACTTCGAGCTGGGCGGCTGGCCGGAGACTACGGTGATCATCCGCTTCTGGATCATTGTGATGATCGCGGTTTCGTTCGGACTCGGCATCTTCTACGCCGATTTCCTTTCCTCTGGAGGTATCGACTGATGACCATTCCCTTCGACGCGACGACGCGGCGTAGTGGCCTGCGGACGACCCCGAGGTCGCACCGGGAGTCAAGGCGCGAAGCGACATCCAGGTCGGGCCACGCAAGCCGGGCCGGAGCCGTTCCGTCGCCCAGCGGGGCCGCCACCCGTCGGCGTGCGTTCGGAACGACATCGTGGACTCCGCAGGCCATCGGACTCGGTGTGGTCATTGCCATCATTGTGGCGGTCGGTCTGGTGTTCGTTGCCTCATCGTCATCGGTAAGCTCGCTTAATACCTACGGTTCGAGCTGGTATATCTTCCGGCGTCAACTCCAGTGGGTGGGTCTCGGAACGGTTCTGCTCGTCGTAGCTGTCACCGTTCCTTACCGAACCTGGCATCGTCTGGCTCCGGCCCTCTTCGGAGTCGTATGGCTCGCGACATTGTTGACGTTGTTCATCGGTCACGAGCGAAACGGGTCGCGGCGTTGGATCGGGCCGGAAGCGATCGCCCTCCAACCCACCGAAGCCATGAAGTTCACGTTGACCATTGCTCTTGCGACCATGTTCCTCTCGATTGCTGATAAGCCCGATAAAGACCGGTTGCTGAATAACCAATTGATATTCATGTCGGCGATCGTTCTCGGACCGGTTGCGCTTCAACCCGATATGGGAACCGGAATCGTATTGACGACAATCATCTTCGCCATGGCGGTCTACATGGGCCTTTCCGGTCGCCGGTTTGCTCGAATCGGCGGTGCAGCTCTCATCCTCGGCGGTCTGTACGCGTGGCGCGAGCCCTACCGTCGCGATCGACTTCTGGCCTTTCGTCACCCGGAACGTGATCTCAACGGCATCGGTTACCACGTTCTGCAGTCGAAGGTCGGGTTCGCGTCAGGCCGCCTGTTCGGCGTTGGCGTCGGCGCCAGCAAAGCGAAGTGGGGGTTCCTTCCGAACTCGCACACCGACTTCATCTTCGCGGTGATCGGCGAGGAGTTGGGTCTCGTCGGTGCCGCCCTGGTACTTGCGCTGTTCCTGGCTCTGGCCCTATTTGGAATGCAGACAGCCCGGCGGGCTCCGGACCGTTTCGGTTCCCTCGTCGCCGTCGGGATCACTGCTTGGCTGTTCTCCCAGGCGATCATCAACATGGGTGCCGTCGTCGGCGCCCTGCCGGTCACCGGGGTGCCGCTTCCGCTGATCTCGGTCGGTGGGTCGTCGTTCGTGGTGGGCATGGCCGCGCTCGGCGTGCTGCTCAACATTGCCCGGTCGGGTCGTCGATCCCAAGCCGATCCGACCCGGCGCACGGCTGACGACGGCGTCGTGACACCCCTGGTCCGTCCCTCTGCTCGCCAAATCCGTCGCTGACGTGTGCGGTGCCAAGAGCGTGTCCTGACCGTGCGTCTACGGCTGTCGCGGCCGTGACGTGGCACGGGAGCCGAAACGAAGCCCTGTAGCCTCAAACCCATGAGCAACCAACCTCGTCGGGGCCCGAAGGCACCCTGGGTCGTCGTCGCCGGAGGTGGCACCGCCGGTCATGTACTGCCGGCAATCGCCGTTGCGGAAAGCCTCCGAGATGGAGGCCTCGCCGCGGATGACGTGTTGTTCGTCGGATCAAAACGCGGAATCGAAGGACGCCTCGTCGGCGACGCGAAGTTTCCGATCGTGCTGCTGCCGGGGCGCGGAATCCAACGCTCGTTCACCCTCGGAAACGTGAAGAACCTGCTGGGGCTGGGGGCGGCGTTTGTTCGGGCGTTCGGGCTTCTCGTTCGTCGCCGACCAGCTGTGGTGTTCTCGGTCGGAGGCTACGCGTCGGTGCCCTGTGCGTTCTCCGCCGTACTGCTTCGAATTCCGCTTGTGCTGGCGGAGTCCAACGCTCGGGCCGGTGTGGCGATCAAGAGCGTCGCTCGTTTCGCAAAAGCGACCGCCACGGCGTTCGACGGCACCGGGATTCCCCGTGCCGTTGTGCACGGCAATCCGGTGCGCGCCTCGGTTCTGGCCCTCACGGCACACGATGGAGCCCATGGTGGCGAGCCAAGCGTGGACGTTGCCGCGAAGCACGCCGCGGCGGTCAGGGAATCCTCACGACACGACCTGGGAGTTTCCGACGCCACCCCGATGCTCAGCGTGTTCGGCGGCTCGCTCGGGGCGAGATCGATAAACGAGGCGGTGTTCGGCCTGTGCGACCAATGGCACGACCGGGCGATGGTCATCCACCACGTGATTGGCGACCGCGACTACGCCGAGGCCCAGAAGTGGTTGAGCGGGTTTCGGGAGCGCTTCCCACAGACGTCGCTTGACTACCGGCAGATCCGCTACGAGGACCGCATGGATCTGGTTTACGGGGCGTCGGATGTCGTGGTTTGCCGAGCGGGAGCCACGTCGATCGCGGATCTGGCCATTGCCGGTGTACCAGCCGTCCTGATCCCATTACCCACCGCGGCCGAAGACCACCAGAGCGCCAACGCGAGCAACGTGGCCGCGTCGGGAGCGAGCGTTCACCTTCCCCAGTCTGAACTGTCGGTCGAACGGCTCGGCCGAGAAATTGACGATCTGCTAAATCATCCGGAAAAGCGCGAGGCCATGGCCGCGGCCCAACGTCGACGCGCCAGGCCCACGGCGGCGCAAGACATTGCCGATCTGTTGCGGAAACATGCCGCACGACGAGAACCCCGTCCATCCGGCGCGAGCGTCGTCGAGCAGGCGGTGAAGCCATGACCGACGCGTTCATCCCGGACCTTCGGGTCCCAAGCCGCGTGCACATTGTCGCCGTCGGCGGAGCGGCCATGAGCGCCATCGCGCACATTCTCGCGAAGGCCGGTCATATCGTGACCGGAAGCGACGCTGCAGACTCGCCGTTGCTCGACCGTTTGCGTGATCTGGGGTGCACGATCTGGGTCGGGCACGATGCCTCCCACGTCGAAGGTGCCGATTACCTGACGGTCTCGACGGCGGTGAAACCGGGCAACGTCGAATACGACGCAGCGGTAACTGCCGGCATTCGGATTGTCAGCCGCCCTGACATGATGGAAGCCCTCGGTCGACTGCGTCGAACGGTCGCCGTCTCGGGTACACATGGCAAGACCACGACGAGCGCAATGTCGGCCCTCGTGCTCGATGCTGCTGGATGGAATCCATCGTTCATCGTGGGCGGGCAGGTCAACCAGTTGGGGACTGGCGTTCGCTGGACCGATTCGCCCTGGCTGAGTGTCGAGGCCGACGAAAGCGACGGTTCGTTTCTCCGGTTTGGAGCCGAGGCCGTGATCGTCACAAACATCGAACCCGATCACCTCGACTTTCACCACACGATGGACGCCCTCGAGGCCGCCTTCGACCGGTTCGTCCTGCAAGCGACGAACGTTCGGGTGGTTTGTGCTGACGACGCCGGGACCCGTCGTCTCATCGATCGTGTGGCGGCCACAACCACCCTGACGACCTACGGTCTCGCTGAAGACGCGACCTATCGGGTCGTCGGTCTGATCCCGTTGCCGTTGGGGGCAAAGTTCAGCATCGAGCATCACGGCGTTCAACTCGCGAATGTGGAGTTGCAGGTTCCCGGCGTGCACAACGTTTTGAATGCCACGTCGGTCTTTGCGGCCGCGACCGAACTCGGAATCGCCCCGGACGTCACGGCTGCGGCGTTGGGGGCCTTCACCGGAGTTGGCCGCCGCTTCGAACGTCGCGGAACGGCGAACGGCGTCACGTTCGTCGACGACTACGCGCATCTGCCAACCGAAGTGGAGGCGACGGTGAAAGCTGCGGCCAGTGGGGGATGGGGGCGCGTTGTCGCGGTTTTCCAGCCCCACCGGTTCACCCGAATCCGCGACGTCGGAAAGGATTTTGCGAAATCCTTCGACGGAGCAGACCTGGTCATTGTCACGGGTTTGTATTCGGCGGGGCAGACGCCCATAAAAGGCATCTCCGGTCGAACGGTCTTCGATGCCGTCGCCGCCACCAACCCCTCGTTCCCGTTGCTCTACTGCGAAACCCGCGCAGAGTTGGTCGACTTTCTGACCACCACGCTTCGATCCGGCGACCTGTGCCTGACCATGAACGCGGGCGATCTCACCACGCTCCCGGACGAGTTGCTGAGCCACCCGTGGGCCCAACCCGCCACCCCGTCATGACGAGCCGGCAAATCGACACTTCCGTCAAGGACCTGATCGGGCTGCTCGGTCCCATCGTCGACACGGGGGTGATTCTCCGTTCGCTTACGACCTTTCGAGTCGGGGGTCCGGCCGACGCGTTAGTACGCGTACATTCCATCGCGGAGATGACACCGCGTTGCGGCGGCGGTGAAGGCGACGGGTGTCGACGTGATGGTCATCGGTCAGGGCTCGAATCTCCTGGTTGGTGACGCCGGGTACCGTGGCCTCGTCATCGTCCTGGCCGGGGAGTTCACGACGACGTCGTTCACCGACCTGGGCTACGGCGAGGTACTCGAGGGTCGGGAGACGGATCGTGTTGTCGGGACAGTCACGGCTGGCGCCGGCGTCAAGATGCCGGTCCTGGCCCGCCAGGCCGCCGCTCGCGGCCGCTCCGGTCTGGAGTGGATGGTAGGGGTCCCCGGAAGCGTCGGTGGGGGAGTGAGGATGAATGCGGGAGGCCACGGCTCCTCGGTGTCGGAACGTCTCCTTGAGGTCTGTCTTTGGAGCCTCGACGCCGATGAGTTGCGTACTGTCGCGATGGAGTCTCTCGGGCTCGGCTACCGGCAGTCGAATCTTCGCAACGACGATGTTGTGCTGACCGCACGTTTCGCCCTCGGATCGTGCGAGGTGGCCTCGGCCGAAGCCGAGTTGGCCGAAATCGTTCGGTGGCGGCGGGAGCATCAACCGGGAGGCGCGAACTGCGGGTCGGTGTTCACGAATCCGCCAGGGGATTCGGCCGGTCGTCTGATCGACGTCGCCGGGTTACGCGGTTATCGCCTCGGCACTGCGAGTGTCTCGGAAAAACACGCAAATTTCATCCAGGCCGACGACAATGCCAACGCCGCGGACATATGGGCGCTTATCATCGAGGTCCGACGCCGGGTGTTTGAGACATTCGGCGTCGTGTTGCATCCCGAAGTTCGTACCGCGGGGTTCGACGCTGTTCTCCCAACGCTTTCCTCCACTTCCCCCGGGGGATCTGACCCGATACCGGATGCGCCATAACCATGCTCACCTTTTCTGACCCAGATCCGCTTGTCGTTGATTCGGACGCCCCGCAAGGGGACCGGCCGGCTACTTCGGCACGAATCGACCTCAGCCCGTCCGAAACTGGCGCGGTGCCCGGAGCGATCGGGGCGTGTGTGCTCCGGTCAACGGCGTCGGAAGCTGCACCCGACCCCGTCCGCAGCGATAGCGCTCGCACCCTGACCCGAACGTCGACGAAGCAGCCTGGGTCAAAGCCGGAGACCCCCACGGTTCGCCCAGGTACCGGCCCTTCCCGCGACACAGAGGCCAGAAACAACGTGGCCGGTGCGGCGACTGTGCAGGCGAGGGCCTCGACCACTCGCCGGGAGCGCGGCGAGGTGCCGGCCACCGTGCCGGTCAACCCGAAAATAGCCAGACGCCGAGCGGAAATCCGGCGCACCGCGCACGAAGTGCGTCGACGCCGGAGCCTCATCGCGCTCAGCTTCATAGGCGCGGTTCTCCTGACGGTGGTCGTGTTGCTGAGCCCGATCGTCGGCGTATCGACAATTTCGGTGACCGGAACCGATGACACCAGCCGAGTCGTTCAGGCAAGCGGGATCGGGTTTGGTTCATCGCTGCTTCGAGTTTCCGCTCACGACGTGGAAAACCGCCTCAAAGCGATACCGGAATTCGCGGATGCGACCGTGACCAAACACTGGATGCGAACGGTGTCGATAAAGGTGGTTCCCCGCATTCCCGTGGCGATGATCGTGGGTCCCACAAACACGATCCTTGTGGCGGAGAACGGCACCGCGATCCAGTCGGTCGCAAGTACAACCGCTTCCGAATACGACCTTCCGAGCCTTGACGGGGTGCCGCCGGCGTCGGTCGGCCGCGCGCTCTTCGGCGATGCCGCAGTGCTGGCCCATACTGCCGCAACTCTGGGCCCGCAGGCCCGAAGCGCAACCGTGGCCATCCGCATGGACCATGGCAACGTGGTGCTCGATCTCCAACCGGCGGCGAACCGGGCGGCCGACGGGTCGACGCATGTCGTCAATGCCCGCAAGAACTCGAAAGCGTCGAATGGTTCCACTGACGGCCGCATCTCGGTGGTGTTCGGGAATCCGCTCGAACTCGAACTGAAGGGTCGTGCCCTGGAGGCCATGCTGGTGAGCAACGCCATGGACGGTTATCGCACGGCTGATCTCGGCGTTCCTGACGCTCCGGTGCTCGGCCAATGAGTGCCAAAGGTCCGGGTTGGGGGCTGATGCTCGCTCGCGCACTCGTCCGGCACTGCCCGCGATGTGGGCAGGGAAAGCTGTTCCGACGTTGGTTCTCGATGGTCCCGACATGCCCGAAGTGTGGATACCGGTTTGAGCGGGAAGAGGGCTTCGCCCTCGGCGCCAGCGTGATGAGCCTCGTGTTGGGTCAGATCATCGCCGTGGCGTTCTTGATCGTGTCGCTCGTTCTCACGATGCCTGACCCGCCTGTCGTGCGTCTTGTGATCATGGGAGTCGCGGTCGTGCTCCTCACGGGCCTGTTCATTCAACCTTTCACGAAGACACTCTGGGCTGCCGTTGACATGCTCATGCATCAGACGATGGGAAGTTCCTGGGGCGATTCCAACGTCCAGCCGGGGGTGGTGGAGCCGGGCCGCGTCACCACCGGATCCACTCCCACGCAAACCGCGTCGACCGACACCGCTTCGTCCGACAGCTTGCCCAACGACAGCGTGCCCCCCGACACCTTGCCCGGCGACACCGTGCCGAAATCTTCAGGACCCGACGCTTGAGCGGTGTCTGACGCTTGGAAGACCGTTTCGCGTTCGCGAATAGCGGTTCTGCGCCGCATGAAATCGCTGAATTTGAAAAGATGTCGTCACATTCCGCTGTTCGACACCGCAAGACCAGTAACGTAGTGGATTGCGACGAATGCCGTCGCGATCGTTTTGGAGGTTGCAGCACGTGGTCCCACCGCAAAACTACCTAGCTGTCATCAAGGTCATTGGGGCCGGGGGCGGTGGAGTCAACGCGGTCAACCGCATGATTGAAGCGGGATTGAAAGGTGTTGAGTTCATCGGTGTGAACACCGATGCCCAGGCGCTCCTGATGTCCGACGCTGATGTGAAACTCGATATCGGACGCGAGTTGACCCGCGGCCTCGGTGCCGGGTCCGATCCTGAGGTTGGCCGACGCGCCGCTGAAGAGCACCACGACGAGATCCATGAGGCCATCAAAGGTGCCGACATGGTCTTCATCACCGCGGGCGAGGGCGGTGGCACCGGTACCGGCAGCGCGCCGGTGATTGCCGAAATCGCCAAAGGTCAGGGTGCGCTCACCATTGGTGTGGTGACCCGGCCGTTCTCCTTCGAAGGGCGCCGTCGTTCGGTCCAGGCCGAAAACGGAATCCAGCAGTTGAAGGAAAAAGTCGACACGCTGATCGTCATTCCAAACGACCGTCTCCTCAGCGTCGCCTCTGACAAAACCACGATGCTGAACGCGTTCAAGATGGCCGACGAGGTCCTCCTCCAGGGCGTTCAGGGGATCACCGATCTCATCACGATCCCGGGTCTGATCAACACCGACTTCGCCGACGTCAAGATGATTCTCCATGATGCGGGTTCGGCCCTGATGGGTATCGGTTACGGATCGGGTAACGGACGCGCTGCAACAGCGGCTCGCCAAGCGATCAGTTCACCGCTGCTGGAAGCTTCGATCGAGGGCGCCCGGGGAATTCTGTTCAACATTTCCGGCGGTTCCGACACCGGCATCTTCGAAGTTAATGAGGCGGCGGAGATCATCCGTGGTGTCGCCCACCCCGACGCGAACATCATCTTCGGGGCCGTGATCGACGACGCCATGGCTGACGAAATTCGCGTCACGGTCATCGCCGCCGGTTTCGACCGTTGGGACGACAAGCGAGACAAGCCGAAGGGCGACGGGCCGAAGCTGTCACCGGTGCCGAATCCGGCCGATGACATCTTTTCGTCCTCCGACGACGACCTCGATTTCGACGACGACGACGAGTTCGACGTTCCGTCGTTCCTTAAGTAGTCCCCGACGCAGCCCGGGCCCTCGTGGCCCGGTGCCGCATAGGCCCGATCGGCACCGATTGACGATTCGTCGGGTGGTCCGGTTCGAGGCTTCGCCCCGGTGTTGGCGTCGTTGCGTATCGTGCCGGGCGACAAGCTGCATGATGTCCGCATCGGTTTCGATGCCTTGGTGAAGGGGGTCCGAATGCCTGAACTGTCGGGTGTTTCGCATTTCCAGGTTGACGCAGTCTCGATGTGGTGGACATCGAAGTCGACGGGGAGCTTTGCACTTTCCGAGCCGGATCTGTCCGATCGCTATCGCTCGGTTACGGGTGGAGCCGATGTGGTCTTCACCCGTCAGGTTCACGGTGCCGCGGTGCTCGAAGTGCCGTTGGCATCCGGTGCTTCGGAGCGTTCATCGGGAGCGACCACCGAGGAACTCCATCCCGCCGACGCTTTGATCAGCACTCCGGGAGGTCCCGCGATAGCGGTGATCACCGCCGACTGCGCACCAGTTGCGGTGTGGACCGACGATGGTGTGATCGGTGTCGCGCACGCCGGATGGCGCGGGCTCGTCGCCGGTGTCGTGGAAGCGACCGTCGAGGCCATTCGAGATTTAAGCGCTCGTCCGCAGTCGATCAAGGCCGCGCTCGGCCCCTGTATCGGGCCGTGCTGCTACGAGTTCGGTGAGGATGAACTCGCTCTCGTATCCAACGTCTACGGCGGGTCCGTCCGTTCCCTCACTACCGGAGGCACGTTGGCGCTTGATATGCGCGCAGGCGTTTCGGCGGCGCTCGAACGCTCCGGAGCGGCGTTCATCCGGCATCTCGGAGGTCCCGACGACCCTAACCGGGCGGCCTGCACCTCGTGCGGAAGCGGCTGGTTCTCGTGGCGCCGCAACGGCGACCCCGGGCGTCAGGCGCTCGTCGTGCAATCACGGCATGGGAGAACGCAATGATCGCTACCGAAGGCACCATAGATCCCGAAGGCACGATAGATGAGGGGCTGCTGGACGAGCTGACAGCGAGGGTGGGGGAGCGCCTTGTTGCGCTTCGCTCCCGAATCGATGCCGTCCGTCGGGGCGACCAGTCGATCGAGATCGTTGCGGTCACCAAGGGATTCGGTCCCGAGGCACCTTTGGCGGCCCTGAGAAACGGGCTCACGATGCTTGGCGAGAACTACGCCGACGAACTCGTGGCGAAGGCGAGAGTGGTTGGGGCGCGTGCGGACCTGACCACCGGGCTGTCCCCTCGTTGGACGTTCCAGGGGCGACTCCAGAGCAACAAGATCAACCGATTGCTTCCGTTCGTCGACGTGTGGCAGAGCCTCGACACGAGGGAACGCGTTGATGCATTGGCGAAACGTCAACCGGCGGCCAACATTTGTATCCAGGTCCGGTTGACCGACGATCATGATCGCAGCGGAGCCGATCCCGACGAGATCGCGGCGTTGGTGGATCACGCACGGAGTGCAGGACTTCGAGTCCTAGGTCTGATGGGAGTTGGCCCCGACCCCGACCTCGTCGGGATCGACGCCAGCAGACGCGCGTTTCGGTTGCTGAACGACCTGTGCGGCGCCGTCGGCGTGGCCTGGCGATCGATGGGCATGTCGAGTGATTTCGAGCAGGCGATCCAAGAAGGCGCGACCCACATTCGCATTGGTACCGCGCTCGTTCGGCGACCGATAACCGGACGCACCGAGCATTTTCGGTGTCGGTGCCACGACGCGAAATCGGAGGCCGTTAGCGACGGACTCGGCGAGGTGGACCGATGCGATCCCGGCCATTTTCACGCTCGGTGTTTTTGTTGGAGCCGGCGTTACGCAAATCGGTTACGTCGCCCATTCAGAACCGATGGTGCCCGCAAGTTTGGGCGCAAGCAGGTATGCTTCCGCACACGCACCCGTAAGGTACCGCTCGAACGTCTGAGTGTGCAGAGGGGAAATACACGTCGTTTCATGGAGGACGGATGGCCGGCTTTTTCAACAAAGCAATGGATTTCTTGGGGCTGAGTGATAACGACGCGTACGACGACTATCCCTCCTACGAAGATCAAGGCGCTCCGGTGCAACAGTTTCCCAGGCGTGGACCGGCGGTCTCGTCGTCGTTTCCCGAGCCCGAACCCGCTCCGGTTCGGCAATTACCCGTCCTTCCGTCCGACAGCGGCGTCTCCGCAGTGCAGGCGCAGGCCCAGCCGAAGAACGCAGTCTCCGGTTCCGTGCGCCCAATAGCGTCGGGCTCACCGGCGAGCACCAAGGTGCAGGTCGTGGCGCCCACCTCGTTTGCTGAAGCGCAGGAGATCGGCGAATGCTTCCGTTCGATGCAACCGGTAATTGTGAACCTCACCGGTGTGGATCGT
Organism: uncultured Acidimicrobiales bacterium; assembly: GCA_963763135.1. Lineage (GTDB taxonomy): Bacteria > Actinomycetota > Acidimicrobiia > Acidimicrobiales > JANYDT01 > JANMZO01. The sequence continues at coordinate 271,773 of CAVXNJ010000003.1, forward strand.
GATCTGAAGCGTCGTCTCGTCGACTTCGCCAGCGGCTTGACCTTCGGCCTCAACGGTGACATGAAGCGCGTGGCCGACAGCGTCTTCATGCTCACACCCACCAATGTCGAGGTCTCGGCTGAGGAGAAGCGCCGCCTGCAAGAGCGCGGACTGTATAGGTCGTGAAATTGCCCGACCAGCCGTTGTCTGTCGTTTTTTGGGTTGTTTTGTGATCGTCGGTTGCTTCGTGAGTGTTGGTGGTGACGCATGGATGAATTGACCGGCGAGTTTGTCCGCAGCGCGGAATTCAGTCCGCAATGGAAGGGCTACAGCCTGATCGAAGTTGACACCTTCGTCGAACAGGTGGCGTCGGGGGTCGACGCGCTCCACGAGAAGATCCGGGATCTTTCGAATCGCTCGAACGCCGCAAACGCGTTGGCGGGCCCGTCGGCTCCGACCGAAGATGCGGTGAAGCGAACGCTCCGACTCGCGCAACGGGCAGCGGACCTGGTCGTGAGCGAGGCCAAGGCTTCGGCTGAGCGAACCGAGACCGAAGCCAACGCCCGGGCCAGCCGTATCGTGGCCGACGCAGACGCTGCAGCGACCCGGCGTCTGGAAGACGCAAACGAGGAAGCGAATCGACTCATTGCGCACCGCATCGAGTTGTTCGAGCAGAACCGCACCGAGGAACGTCATCGCTTCGATGCCGAGCGGGCGGAGCTCGAAGCTTCGATCAAGGCGCAACGCGCCGAACTGGAAGCCTCGTTTGCGAACCGCCGCAACGAACTCGAGTCGCAGTTCGCGATCCGGTTCAAGGAGCTCGATGCTTCCCACGGTGCCCGCAACTCCCTGCTCGATCAAGAGTTCGCAGCCCGAAACAACGAGATCGAAGCAAAAATTACCGACGCGCAGAAGACGCATTCGACTCGAATCGAACAGTACGAGTCCGAAATCGCCGGAATGGAAAAGGTGGCCGCCGAACGGCTGTCGGAACTCGAGCGCGCTTTCAATGTCAAGCGCACGCAGCTGGAAGCCGAGTTGGCCGAGCGCCGAACCAAGCTCGAAAACGAAATCGCCGAGGTGGAAAAGGCCGCTTCGGTGAAGCGAAACGACCTCGAAGCCGATTTCACGATGCGTAATTCGCAGCTGAATGCTGATTTCCTTGAACGGAAGTCGCTGCTGGAAGCGGAACACTCCGAACGCACCGTCAAGCTTCAAGCCGAGTTCACCAAGTTGACCTCCGACGTCGAGAACGAACTCGCGGCACGGAAATCGCAGCTTGAAGCTGACTTTTCGAAGCAGCGGTCGGATCTCGAGAACGAGTTTGCTGCCAGAAAATCTCAGCTGGTGTCGGAACATGAACAGCTGCAGAGCACCTTTGCCGCGGATACCGCGAAGGCCAACGAGGCCGCGACAACGAGGTTGCGAGATCTGGAATCGACCTTTGAAACGCGAGACCGCGAGGTAACGGCGAATCTCGGCGCCAAACAGGAACAGCTCCAGCGATTGACCGAACTGTACGACGAGTCTCGAAGCCGACTCGTACAGGTCCTCAAGGATCAGCTGGCGAGCGTCGATGAGGTGTTGCCGGCTACTTCCTGAGCGGGTTTTGGCCCACTTCCCTGGCGGTCGACGGCAAATGCACAGGTAGGAATCGCAGAGGTGGTAACGTCCGCGGTCTTTTTGGTGCGGTACTTCGCTGACTACGGGGCTCGCAGCAGAAATGTCCGTAGAGATGTTCGGTTGTTGAAGGGCTGTTACCGATACCGCTTGGGAGAAAGGCACGAACGTGGCCACAAAAGCAAAGACGCCAGCTGCGCCAGCGAAAAGCTCAGCGAAGCCGAAGTCAGGTGGCGCTGCGTCGCCCGCGGTGTCTGCGCGCAGTTCCGCGAAACCTTCTTCCGGCGCTGGGAAGGCTTCCGCCAGTGCGGTGAAACCTTCGTCCAAACCGGAAAAGCCGTCGGCGAAAGCGATAAAAACGCCCGGCTCAACCAAGGGGTCGACCGCCGCAACCGCAAAACCGGCGGCGAAAGTTGCGGCCTCCAAACCTTCGAGCCCGCTCACGAAAACGTCGACGCAAGCAAGCAAAGCGGTTCGCCAAGCCGGAGGCGGGTCGGCGAAATCTGCGCAGTCCCAATCCGTTTCAGCGAAATCTGTTTCGACGAAATCTGTTTCGACCAAGTCCGTTTCAGCGAAATCTGCTCCGGCGAAATCTGCTCCAGCGAAATCATCGTCGGCTTCGACGGCGAAACCGGCTTCCTCGGGAGCTACGTCGGCCAAGTCCGCATCTCCGAAGGGCGTTGCTTCTGCCTCGGGGGCCACGATGAAGCCCGGCAAGTCACCTGGCCCAGCTGGCGACGCTCCGAAAGCCTCAGGCGCGTCGGCGGCGTCGACCGCCAAATCAGCCGGAGCAACGACCGGCAAATCTGCCGGAGCTGCGATCCAGGCGGCGACTGTCACACCGCATGCAGCCGCAAAGGGCTCGCATGCGGCTATGGTGACCGCCACGGATTCCGCCAGCTCGACACCAACCGGCGCTCATAAACCAGCGAAGGTGGCCGCAACGTCGAAAGGATCGGAGAAATCCGCTCCGGAGAAATCCGCATCGGTCCCGGCCACATCAGCTGTTGCGAGCGGTTCTTCCGACTCGTCGTCTTCGGCGGCCACCGAAACTGCCCCCGCACCCGTGGTGCCTGATTCTCGAACCACCCCCCAACCTTCAGATACGAAAGTAGACATGGCTTCTTCCCCAGCCCCGACGAAACGCCCATCCCGCAAAACCGCGGTGACACCACCGTCGGCCAACGAGGTCACCGCAGTCGTTGCCGAACCGGCCGCAGTTGCAGTTGCCGAGCCTCCGGTTAAGGCCAAGGCCGAAAAAGCCGCTGCGGTCTTTGCCCCGAAACCCGTCAAGTTGGTGAAAGCTCCACCGCTCAACTTCGACGACCCGTTCGAAGGTATCGACGACCTGTCCGAAGGTCAGTTCCTTTACCAACAGCGAGAGTTACTCCTGCACGAGCGGGCTGTCTACGCCGAACAGGCCCGGATGTTGCGGGCCGAGGCCGACCAGATCGCCGCCGACATGGAACCCGGCGACGTCCAGTTCGACGACGAATCCGGTGAAGGAGCCGGCGTGACCATCGAGCGTGAGCGCGATCTGGCCATGTCAGCCCAGGCATCGCTGACCGTCGACGAAATCGACCGTGCGGTGATCAGGGTAGACAACGGTCTCTACGGCTATTGCGAGCATTGCCACGAGATGATCATGCGTGCCCGACTGCGCGCCATGCCGTCGGCAACGCTTTGCATCCGCTGCAAAAACGGTGGTCTGTCGCGTCGATAGGACAGCGGCTCGGGGCCGACGCGGCAAAGGCCGGCGATCGCTTCGGGCGGGCCAAACAGGTTGGTCTCTCACCTAAACCGCTCACCATTGGCGTTCTTCGTCGCGTTCGCTGAGGGTCCCCTAAGCTTGAGCGCGTCGACGCAACGTCAACGCAACACAACCGACGCGGGATTCTTCGCTTTCAGGCTCGGCATCTCGCCCCCGCTCGGTCCCGGTAAGGAACTGCTGTCCGTGAATCACCCGTCTCCGATCAATGAAGCCACGCCGGACCCGCGACCAGATCGTGCTCCGGCGTCACCGCGCGTTCGGCTGGCGACCACCGGTCTGGTCGCGCTGGTTGTGGTCGTAGTCGATGCGCTCACGAAAGACTGGGTACTGCGCTCGATCACGCCGTCGGAGCGGAAGCATCTGATTGGAACATTTTCGCTGGTGCGCCGTTTCAACACGGGTGCCGCCTTCAGCTTCGGCAACGGCCGACGCTCGACCGCCTGGTTGGTAACGATCGTGGTTTGCGTTGTAGTGGTCAGCGTAACCCGCCACCTGCTGCGCCCACCCGAGAACTCGCCGGTCACCCACGATCGCCGTTGGTGGTGGGTGCTCGGACTCATTGTCGGCGGGGCCGTCGGAAACCAACTCGATCGACTCTTTCGAGGTGACGGATGGAACCGTGGCGCGGTTGTCGACTTCATCGACCCCGGCTTCTTTCCGATCTTCAACGTTGCTGACTCCGCCCTCACCGTCGGGTGCATTGTCGCCGCTTTGCTTTCGTTGCTGGTCGCCCCACCCGACAGCGAACGCACATCATCGGCCGACGACCGGTCGGCCTCTGCAGCATCCACCACCACCCAACTATCCGTGGCTCCTTCGGTCACCCCATCCGAGGAGCCGACCCGTTGATCGAACGTAGCGACGTAGTACCTGAGGCCCTGTCCGGGGAGCGCCTTGATCGGATTGTCGCCATTGTGGCGGATCTGGCCCGGGCCGAAGCAGGCGAACATGTCGACTCCGGTGCCGTGCGAGTGAACGGTGCCGTCGTCACGCATCGGAGCAAACGGTTGAAAGTCGGCGACGAGGTAGTCGTTCAGGTCACCCATCCCGAGGCAGCCGCCGGCCTGGTCGGCGATCCGTCGATCGAAGTTTCGATTGTGTACGTCGACGATGACGTGATCGTGATCGACAAGCCCGCCGGCCTGGTCGTTCATCCCGGGTCAGGAAATCAGAGCGGCACCCTCGTACATGCCCTCATTGCCCGGTTCCCCGAGTTGCTCGACATGGCGCACGATGAACAGGCGGAGCGCCCCGGTATCGTTCATCGCCTCGACAAGGGCACGTCCGGGCTTTTGATGGTGGCTCGCAACCCCGAGGCGGTCGAGAACCTGATTGGACAGCTCAAGTCGAGGTCAGTTTCACGGCACTATCAGGCCCTCGCCTGGGGACGATTCACGTCGAGCAGTGGGTTGATCGATGCTCCGGTCGGACGAAGCGACAGCGACCCGACCAGGATGACGGTCAGCACGCATGGTCGGGAGGCACGTACGCGCTATTCGGTATTGCGTGCGTTCGAGCAACCCGATCCCTGCACGCTGGTGGAGTGCTGGTTGGAGACAGGCCGTACCCACCAGATCCGGGTCCATCTGACCGCGATCGGTCATCCGGTCATCGGCGATGGCCGCTACGGAGGGTCGCGCAGCAACACGATTTCGTCGCCCCGTCCCTGGCTCCATGCGTTTTCCCTGGCGTTCGACCATCCGCGAACCGGGGAACGCATGTCGTTCACGTCGGCGATTCCGGCCGATTTGGAAGCGGTTCTGGCCGGGCTTTCCTGATTGGCGTCAGGGAACCAGCACTGCGGAGTTCGGCGGGTCGATCTCAAGCGGATGGAGCGGAAACGCGAGACTCGGAGTCGACGGGATACGCACCTCCAACGTCGCGGCCGTCACGCTCGCGTTGACAGGCGCTTCGTTGCCAGCATCCGGACCGAGAGGAAGGGTCGGGCTGAGTTTCTGCGTTGCCTCAGGGTTGGTGCTCACGGAAGCACCGCCACCCTGCTCGCCGATGGGCAGTGTGGGGCTGAGGCCGGCGGGCGGTGGGGGATCGAGGCCGATGGGCAGTGTGGGGTTGAGGCCGGCGGGCGGTGGGGGATCGAGGCCGATGGGCAGTGTGGGGCTGAGGCCGACGGTCGCCGAAGCAACGGGACTCGACCCCAAGGACGTCACCGACCCGACGCCGTCGGTGCCGTCGGCGGTGATCTGGGTGGCGAGGACGTTCACGTTTGCGGGAGACGTCCGGGTGGTCGGCTTCGGTGACCGTACGTCGGACGCGGAGCGCTCGTGTTCAGACCGTGATGACCCCTGAAACCAGTGGCCGAGCGGCCCCCAGCCCATGAACGACACAAAGCTCACCGAACCGACGATCACCGCCAGACCAAGAATTCGACGGTCTCCCGATACCGGCAGCCCAGGCGACAACGCCGCTGATCCGCCAGAGGCATCTGTCGGCTCTGGCACTGAGGAAGACGCCGTGGCTGACTCCGGGTCGGGCTCTGCTGGTTGCGCTAGGGCTGACTCCGGGTCGGGCTCTGCTGGTTGCGCTAGGGCTGACTCCGGGTCGGGCTCTGCTGGTTGCGCTAGGGCTGACTCCGGGTCGGGCTCTGCTGGTTGCGACAGGGCTGACTCCGGGTCGGGCTCTGCTGGTTGCGACAGGGCTGACTCCGGGTCGGGCTCTGCTGGTTGCGACAGGGCTGACTCCGGGTCGGGCTCTGCTGGTTGCGCTAGGGCTGACTCCGGGTCGGGCTCTGCTGGTTGCGACAGGGCTGACTCCGGGTCGGGCTCTGCTGGTTGCGACAGGGCTGACTCCGGGTCGGGTGACGATGGGTTCGAAGATTCAGCCACAGGATCGACGCTACCGGTTATATGAGCGAGGCCGCGTCCGTCTGAGGAAACGTGCGTGTGAGGAAACTTCGCCCCGGCCCGCGAAACGGGTACGGATGCAACTGGCGAACCTAGTGCTCGGGCACCCGAACGGTCGAAGGGGCCAGACCCTTTGAGCGACGAACCATTTCCGCTAGGGAATGCGCGGAGAGGTGGTCGCGCATGTGCGCCCCCACATCTGCCCAAACGGCGAGGAGAACGCACTGTCCTTCGTGGTCACATGCGCCGTTTTCGTGCGGTAGGCCGAAGTCTCCCAACACAATCGGACCATCGACCGCGCTGACGATCTCGGCGAGCGTGATGGTCTCGGGGTCGCGGGATAGGACATAACCGCCCCCGACGCCGCGTTTCGATCGGACGAGACCGGCGCCTTTCAGCGCCAACAGGATCTGTTCGAGATAGGGCTGCGGAAGGGCGGTGCGGGTTGCGATGTCTTTGACGCTTTGCGGACCGACAGTGTCTGCGTGAAGGGCGAGAGAAAGCAGCGCCCGACAGGCATAGTCTCCCCGTGTGCTGACTCGCATCCCATGAGCGTACTGGCAACATGCCCGCTACGCAGATCATCCCGAAATCCGGCAGCGGGTCCTCGCGTCGTCCCGGACTCCCTTGACTCGCCCCTTGACTCGTCCCTGACAGTTCCGTCGCCCACCCGAACCCGAATTTTCGAGCCAACCGCGCGCGTACCGCGGTGCCTCCGTGGGTTTGCCACCCCGGTATTGGTTGGGCGCGCCGCCTTCTGCCGATTCTTGGGGCATTATCGGAGGATGTCGATCGATGGCGCACCAGAAGGCAACGAGTCCGAGTCCGAAGTTGTGGTCGTGTCGGGTCCGGGAACTGAAACGCCCGAAGCGATCGAGCCCGTGGAAGTCGAGGAAACCGTTTCCGAACCGGGCAAGGTGATGCGTATCGGTTCCATGATCAAGCAACTCCTCGACGAGGTGCGTCAGGCACCCCTCGACGAGCGCAGTCGGTCACGGCTTCGGGAAATCTACGAGCGATCGTTGAAGGAACTCGGTGCGAGCCTCTCGGGTGATCTCCGTACTGAACTCGAAGGGCTTGCTTTGCCGTTCGCCGACGACGAAGTACCGAGCGAGTCGGAACTTCGGATCGCCCAGGCGCAGCTTGTCGGCTGGCTCGAAGGCCTGTTCCACGGTATCCAGGCGACGCTGTACGCCCAGCAGTTGGCCGCTCAGGCCCAACTGCAGGGAATGCGCCAGCGGGGTCTTCCGCCGGGTGTTACCCCCGAGCAGATGATGGCCATGCAAAGCGGGGCCCAGCCAACCGGGTCCGAGCGTGTAGGTGGGGGCACCTATCTTTGAGGCCCCCGTCGTGTCGGCCACCTGCTGATCGAAATCCCACCCGCGGATCTCGACCCAGAACCTCGGCCCATCGTTGATTTCTCGTTATTGTTCCCGGTCCAGTCGCTCTAGTCATTGTCGGTTCGTACCCCTGTCGTGAGTGCTTCTTTCACCCATCTCCACCTTCACACTGAGTATTCGATGCTCGACGGCGCCGCACGCGTCGACGAGGTCGTAGCTGCGGCGCGAGCCGACGGACAGCCGGCGGTGGGAATCACCGACCACGGCAACATGTACGGGGTTCTCGACTTCTACAAGGCCTGTCAGAAGCAGGGCATGAAGCCGATCATCGGCACCGAGGCGTACATGGCTGCCGAGTCGCGGCACGAGCGCCCGGTGCGGCGTGGACGGCTCGACGACGGCGACCAGGGGGAGGGCGACAAGCTCTACTACCACCTGTCGCTGTTGGCGGAGACGAACCAGGGCTACAGCAACCTGATGAAGCTCTCGAGCCGGGCCTATCTCGAGGGTTACTACTACAAGCCCCGACTCGACTGGGAGCTGCTGAGCGAGCTTCACGAGGGAATCATCGCGACCACCGGCTGTCTCGGCGGGGTCGTGCTCCAAGCGCTCCTGGCCGGCGACGAGGCCCTGGCCCTGAAGCGGGCCGCTCGACTGCAGGACATCTTCGGGCGCGACAACCTGTTCGTCGAGATCCAGGACCACGGGATCCCGGCGCAGACCCAGACCAATCCGCAGCTGATCGACATCGCCCGCAAGATCAAGGCCCCGCTACTGGCGACCAACGACTCGCACTACACGCATCGCGAGGACCACCTGGCCCACGACGCGTTGCTATGCGTACAGACCGGTGCGTTGATCTCGGATCCGAAGCGTTTCAAATTCCACGGCGACCAGCACTACCTGAAGTCGGCCCGCGAGATGCGCGACCTGTTCCGGCACTGGGAGATCGCGTGCGACAACACGCTGTGGATCGCCGAGCGCTGCGACGTCGAGATCGAGTTCGGCCGCACCGAACTGCCCGAGTTCCCACTGCCCGAAGGCTTCGAGACCGACCGTGACTACCTCCGGCACCTCGTGTACGAAGGTGCCCACCAACGGTGGGGCGACCTCCTCGACGAGAAGACGGTCGAGCGCATCGACTTCGAACTCGGCGTCATCGCCGACATGGGTTTCCCCTCGTACTTCCTCGTGGTGTGGGACCTGATCAAGTACGCCCGCGACAACGGGATCCGCGTCGGTCCGGGTCGCGGCAGTGCGGCCGGCAGCGCGGTGAGTTACTGCCTGCGCATCGTCGACCTCGACCCGATCAAATACGACCTCCTGTTCGAGCGGTTCCTCAACCCGGGCCGTAAGCAGATGCCCGACATCGACATGGACTTCGACGAGCGCTACCGCTCCGACATGATCAAGTACGCAAGCGATCGCTACGGATGGGACCACGTCGCCCAGATCGTCACGTTCTCGACCATCAAAGCCCGGGCCGCGGTACGCGACGCCGGACGCGTGCTCGGCTACCCCTACGGCGTTGGCGACCGGGTGGCCAAAGCCATGCCGCCGCTCGTCATGGGCCGTGACACGCCGCTCTACGCGTGTCTCGAACCGCATCCGAAGTTCGAAGACGGCTACAAGATGGCCGCCGATCTCCGGAGCATGTACGACACCGATCCCGACGTGAAGAAGGTCGTCGACGTCGCCAAGGGGCTCGAGGGTCTGCGCCGCGGCGACGGTATCCACGCTGCGGCCGTGGTGATCACCCGGCAGGCTCTCACCGAGTACCTGCCGATCCAGCGCAAGCCCGAACCGGGCGGCAAACCCGAAGACGCGCCGATTGTCACGCAGTACGAAATGCACGGCGTGGAGGAACTCGGTCTGCTGAAGATGGACTTCCTCGGTCTGCGCAACCTCAGCGTGATCGACCGCGCCCTGAAGCTGATCAAGAAGAACAAGGGCATCGACCTCGACATCGACAACGTCGACCTCGAAGACGACAAGACCTTCGACATGCTCCGCAAGGGCGACTCGATCGGCGTGTTCCAACTCGAAGGTGGCGCCATGCGAACGCTGATGCGCTCGCTCGGGCCGACCAGCTTCAACGACGTCGCTGCACTCGTGGCCCTCTACCGGCCCGGGCCGATGGCGGCCAACATGCACAACGACTACGCCGACCGCAAGAACGGGCGCAAGCCGATCGAATACTTCCATCCCGACGCGGAAGAACTCCTCGGCGACACCCAGGGCCTGATGATCTATCAGGAATCCATGATGCGGGTCGCCCAGAAGTTCGCCGGCTACTCGCTCTCCGAAGCAGACAACCTTCGCAAGGCGGCGGGCAAGAAGGTCCGCGAGATCATGGCGAAGGAGCGCAACAAGTTCGTTGAGGGCTGCGAAGCCACGGGCTACGGATCCGCGCTCGGTACCAAGATCTTCGACATCATCGAACCGTTCGCCGACTACGCGTTCAACAAGAGCCACAGCTTCGGTTACGGCTACGTCAGCTACCAGACGGCGTATCTGAAGGCCAACTATCCGGGTGAGTACCTGGCCGCGCTCCTCACGTCGGTGAAGGACGACAAGGACAAGACCGCCGTCTACCTCGGTGAGTGCCGCAACATGGGCATCAAGGTGTTCGTCGCCGACGTGAACACGTCGGTCAGCGAGTTTGCATCAGCTGACATCGACGGCAAGCCGGTCATTCGTTTCGGTATGGCCGCAGTCCGCAACGTCGGCGAGGCGCTCGTGGCGCACATCGTGGCCGAACGCGATGCCAATGGCACCTACCCCGACTTCTACGACTTCTGCAACCGGGTCGACCTGTCGGTGCTCAACAAACGGTCGATCGAATCGTTGATCAAAGGCGGCGGCTTCGATTCGATGGGTCACACCCGCCGCGGTCTCATGGACGTCTTCGAGCAGATTATCGACCGCGTGGTGGCTCGTCGGCGTGAGGCCGAATCCGGTGTCATGTCGCTGTTCGGAGCGTTTGCCGACGATTCACCGACCGCGTCACCATCGGTGGGCTTCGATGACTCCCGGGTCCCGATCCCCATCCACGAGTGGGACAAGATGGTGAAGCTTGCCTTCGAGAAGGAAATGCTTGGCCTGTACATCAGCGACCACCCACTCCTGGGTGCGCAAACCCAACTCCGACGCGTTACCGACTGCACAATTTCGGAACTCAAAGAATTCGGAGCAAAGGCCGGTACCTCGACCGGAGCACCCGATGGACGCGACGGTATCGCCACCAAGAACATCGGTGGGGTGGTCACTGCGCTCCAACGGAAGTACACGAAGAAGGGCGAGCTCATGGCCGTCTTCGTTTTGGAAGACCTCGAGTCTTCGATCGAAGTGATGGTGTTCCCGCGCACGATGGTGGAGTGCGGGTACAACCTGGTCGATGACGCCGTCGTGACGATCCGGGCCCGGGTCGATGACCGCGACGACATCCCGAAACTGATCGCGATGGACATCAAGCGTCTCGAAATCAACGTGGAGGGGAGCGGCCCACCGATCCGGATACAGCTGCCGGAAGTCGGAATCCGTCCGGAACGCATCGAGGAGCTCCGAGACACGCTTCGCAGCCACCCCGGCGATTCGGAGGTCTTCGTGCACTTCGGCACGCAGATCCTCCGTCTGCCCGGTGAATTCCGGGTTGACCCGAGCACACGACTGTTCGCCGAACTCCGAGTGTTGCTCGGTGAGAACTCGCTCGTGTCCTGAGCAGGGCGTGGTGGCCCCGGGCCCTCCAGCCGAATTGGCGGCGTCCCGGTCACGTGCCTCAAGCCGGTGCGTTGTGGGGTCGATGCTTCTAGCGGTGACGATCCGATGAAGAACGTACTTTTCCTATCCCTCATCATCGTCATGGTCGCCGTTCCGACCCGTATGGCCGGCCGCCCGAACACCAAGGGCCCGCAGCGTACGGTGTTCTTCTACCTCGGATACTGCGCGATCTACTACTTCCTTCTTCGCTTCGTCGTGGCGAGAGTCGCCTGATGTTCTCATTGTCGGCCCCCGAGGCCCCCCGACGCGGTCTCGCTCGCCGGGTCTTCACGCGGGTGATCCCTTCCCAATCGAACCGATCGTTCTGGCAGTTCATCAAGGCTCCGGCCTTTATCGGGGGCGTGCTTTTCCTCAGTGTCGCTGCCATCATTTTCGGCATGCCGATCGTGCCGATTGCGCTCGTCGGGGCAATTGTCGTGACGTGGGCGCTGGTCGTGCTGCCACTCGACACGATCGTGCCAGTCATCGTCTTTATGGCCACCGGAATGAACAACCCGCTCGTCACGCCTCACGAGGGTAAGTACTCGTTCGTGCTCGACCCGATCGGGAAACTGTTGTTCAAAAACCTTCCGATCAAGCTTTCGCCGCTGGACATCGTGTTCTTCATCCTTCTGGTGCGAACTCTGGCCACGATCAAGCTGAGCGACGTTCGAACCGGAGGGGTGGACCGTCGTCCACCCCGGGCATTCGCGCAGGCGACCCTCATAAGCCTGGCGGCAATTCTGTTGTGGACCATCTACGGAATCGGTACCGGGGGGAGTGTGGCGAACATGCTGTGGCAGGTCCGGCCACTGCTGATGTTGCCGATCGTCGCACTGATCTGCTCGGTGTCAATGGCGCGGCGAACGGTGCTTCCGGACGGTGAAAACCGCAATATTGGCCGCCGGCCTGCTGAAGGTGATTGACGGTTCGACGTACTACTTCATGCACGTGCGCCCCCAGGGGCTGAAGGCCGACTACGTCAGCACGCACTCCGATACCGTCCTGTGGTCCGTGTGCATCGCCATCCTCTTGGCCGATTGGTTCGAGTATCGCTCCAAGCGGGCCAGGACCCGTCTGATGGTCATTGGGATCCCGATCTTTTTCGGCATGTTGATCAACAACCGCCGAACGGTCTGGGTCGTGGTTGCGGCATGTCTGCTGTTTCTCGTCGTTCAGTCACACCGCCCGGTGAAGCGCCAGGTGGCCCGGATCTTGAGCCTGACGTGGCCGGCGATCGCACTGTATGTAGCGGTCGGGGTCGCAGCCCCACCGTCGCTCGCGTTCAAACCGGTTCAGATGATCAAAAGCGTGATCGTGCAAGATGACGCGTCGAGCAGCACCCGCGACATCGAGAACTACAACCTCCTGCAGACCCTCCGGTTGCGACCGGTCGTGAGCATAGGTTTCGGTCACCCGTACGTGGAGCAGATCGTCGCCTACGACGTGACGCTGACGGGTTTCAAGAACTACCGATACATACCGCACAACAGTTTCCTGGGGCTATGGGCCTTCGGTGGGCTGTTCGGTGCCGCGGGCTACCTGCTCATGATCCCCGTCGGTATCTACTACGCGGTGTGGGCCAGAAAACGGAGCGCGAAGGCCCGGCGTCGAAGTGCCGGTGACTGGGCCGTGTGCGCGGTGATCGCCTACCTGATCCAGGCCTGGTCCGATATCGGCCTCCAGGACTGGACGGCGTTGACGCTGTGCGCCGTCGGACTCGGAGGTGGCGCCGCGCTCTATCAGCACGTCAAGGCCGAGGTGGAGGAAGCCGGGGTGGCCGACCCGACCGCCCAGTCGCCGGCAACGTCTTCTCGGCTGCCCGTGTTCGGGTCAGTGTCGCGCTGAACCAGCCTGCGTCGTCAGCCCCATTCCGGGCCCGGAATGGCCAAGGTTGTGCGACCGCCGGTTGAAACCGCCGGACTCTGCATCCCCGGATCGCAACTTGGTGCTCATTTCTTGTCGAGTAACTAGCGATCGACTACTGCGATAAACTCTTCTTCCGGCCGGGGGGCCCAGAGCAGGAGTGAAGTTGATGAGTATGGATGTCGAAACGAAGGATTGCACGGCTCTATCAGATGCAGAACTCACCGAGATGGCCGATTTGTGTACGGGTGGGCCGGCCGGTTTCGAAATCGGTCTGATATCCAAGCAGCGGGATTTGTGGGTCCTGGTGACCCAGGTCCGTGAAGCCGGCAAGCTTCATGCGTTCGGATTCTGCACGCTCGAACGGATCGGTGGAACACCGTCGCTGCTCATTGGGCTCGCGTCCGTCCGGCGGACCGCGAAGCGTGACACGGCCTTGAAAACCATGATCGCCGATCAACTCCGCAGGTCACTGCTGGCGTTTCCCGATGAAGATGTTCTCGTCGGTACCCGCATGATGGACCCGGCCGCGTTCGTGGCCTTCAAGGGACTCGCCGATATTGTTCCGTCGCCCGGCCACAAGGCCTCGGGTGAGGAGCGGGCGTGGAGCCGACGCCTGGCGAAGCGTTTCGGGGCGGAGCATCGCGTCGATGACCGAGCGTTCGTCATCACCGGAGACGGCTCTCCCGACGGGTTGCTCGATTTCGAAACGTTGAAACCGGCGTCGATTTCAGCCGACGTCGCGGCGTTCTTCTCAAGCCTGAACCGAGAGAACGGCGATGTGCTCGTGACCTTCGGTTGGGCAATGGCCGAAGAGCTCGCCGCCCGGGTTGCAGCCGGTAAGTAGCGTTTCGCGTCGGCGAATCCACCTCCCGACACCGGTCCGAACCGGTTAGGGAGGCGGCAGGAGCCCCGCCACGACCTTGTAGCAGTAGCCGCGCATGGGTCGGCTGAGCGCGACGACGGCGCGATGCGGGCGAAACCCGATTGCCTGCCGGAGGCGTCGACCGGTCAGCGGGCTCGGTGGTAGCCAGTCCAGCAGCGAAAGAACGTTCGCGTCCTCCAAGGGAAGCTCAACGGTCCCCGTGTTCCAGCGGAACGAACAACGAACTCCACGTTCATTGACGGTCACAGAAAACGACGAGTCGACCGGAACCACTGATACCGACGGCCGATCGCCGTCGAGCGTCCACACGGGAAGCGCTGGCCCGGCGCAGCCAAAGAGCGGTGAGTGTTCCGGGTGCGAGACCGATCGCAGATATCGGTCGACCCGCCAACCGAACATCGAACCGGTCCAGGCGAGGGGGCTTCCGATTGCTACAGCCTCCGGTTGCTCCGGCCGGTCGATCTGCGCGGTTGCCATCCTCGCCCGGGCCGTGTCGAATGGCTGAAGAACTTCGGTGTTTCGCCGAGCCTGATGGGTACGAACCAGTGCGCCCGTGCGCAAATCGATCCCGACACAGCTTCGCGAGCCGCTCGCCAACACGAGCACATCGAGATCACGTTGAAGCTCACTTAGCTGTGGCCTAACGAGGAGGTCGCGCACGGGAACATAGTGTTGTTCCCAATCGGGAAAAAGTGGTGGATACCCACAATTGCCTCGCGATTGTGTGCGGATTTCGACCTGTCGTGAGTCGACCTCTGGAGCGTTACACCGCCTCTTGCGCTCCTCCGACATCATCGACCGATGGCGTAGGACGTTTGGGAGTTAATGGAGTTGGGGCCACCGGTTGGGCTTTCGGTTTTCCGCCAAGCATGCCTCCGGCACGGTTCAGAACCTCCGCAAAGGTCTGCACGATGATCATCAAATCGAGACGAACCGACCAGTTCTCGACGTAAAAAACGTCGCAACGCTCGTAGTCGGCAAACGAAGGATCGTCGCGGGACTCGACCTGCCAAAGCCCGGTAATGCCCGGTTTGACCCGATGGCGCATGAGTAGTCGGTCGCTGAATTTGGCCACCTCACGGGCCAAGGCGGGCCGAGGTCCCACCAGGCTCATTTCACCTTTGAGAACGTTCCAGAGCTGCGGTAACTCGTTGATGCTCGTGGCATCCATCAGTCGCCCGACTCTTGTGAAGCGAGGGTCGTTGTCCATCTTGAACAGCGGACCCTTGCGTTCATTTTTGGCCAGAAGCGCAGCCAACTGGGCTTCTGCATCCACGACCATGGTCCGCAGCTTGACCATCATGAACGGCTTGCCGTTCTGCCCGACCCGTTGCTGTCTGAAGAACGCCGGCCCCCCGTCGCGACGAACCCACAGCGCGAAAACGCCGATAATCGGCAGCGAGATGATCAACCCGAACGTTCCGAGAACGATGTCCAAGGCTCGCTTCACCCGGGATTGCCAGCCGGTCAGCTGCACCTGTTCGAGATAAAACGCCGCTTCGCGGCCAATCGGGTTGGCCCGAAGGCGGCTGGCATCAAAGCCCAGCAATCCGCCGGAGATCTGCACATGCATATCGGCTTCGAGAAGCGAACGAACGGTCTCGTTCAGTTCGTGAAACGACAGTGAAGAAGCGCCGATGATTGCGCCATGAACCTGGTTCGCCCGCATGATCGCAACCGCGTCGTGGGTCGGACCCAGAAAAGGCACGGAAAACTTCCGTTCCTCGGTTTCGTCCTGATCGCCGATCACGCCGATCACCGAATAACCGAGTTCGGGTTCGTCGACCATCAACTGAAGAAGTTCGTACGCCTCGTCTCCCGTGCCGATCAACGCAACCGGGCGGATAAAGCGCCCGAGACGACGGGCCCGGCGGAGCATCGCCCGGTAGGTCGTGCGGCCGAGCAAAACGAAAAGAAACGAAAGCAACTGACCGACAACGAGCGTACGGAGCCGAAGGTCGTGTGCCTGAACGCGGGGTGCAACGAGAAACGCCGCCACGCCAGCGAGAACACACGCGCGGATGAGCGCCGCGTTTTCCACTGACCGTACGGAGCAGACCCGGGACCGGTACAGCTTGTTGCTGGCAATCAACAGCCAGGTGATACCCGCCACA
This sequence comes from uncultured Acidimicrobiales bacterium, assembly GCA_963763135.1. GTDB lineage: Bacteria > Actinomycetota > Acidimicrobiia > Acidimicrobiales > JANYDT01 > JANMZO01. The sequence goes on from CAVXNJ010000003.1 coordinate 287,969, forward strand.
ATCGGGAGGAATCCCGCCTGGGAGCGACTGAAGAAATCGGTTCCTGATTCTCGGGTGAGCGCAACTGCGAGCGGCCAGGCCACGCAGAGCGCAATCACATCATCGATTACGAGGAACCAACGGAGTCGGCGGCTACCCTTTGGAGCCTCGCTCATCTCGTTGATCAAATTGACCTCAGACGCATCGGGGAGTTCGCCCGGTCCCGGATCGCCGCTCCCGAGTGACGGACCGGAGGAATCCCGAGCGCTCGCGTGCTTTTGGGAGGTTTCGAGTTGCTCGTACATCAGTGCCGTTTCGCCGATGTGATTCTCGTCGCTCGCGCGGTGATAGGTAGATCCGTCATTTTTCTCTCAATGGCCGCTGGTCTTTGTGCGACCGGGTGGGGATACTGCGCTCTGGGAAATGTTGGTTTGGAAGTCAGGTGGTCTGGTTGGCAATTGATGCGGCGTGGGCCGTTAAAGCCTTCAGCCGTGGGCGACTTTTCGAAGCTTGCACCAGAACGTCGGAGAATTCTGTTCCGTCCTGAACAGCCGAACAAGTTTCTCAACACGCTTGAACCCAGAATGGGGCGAAAGAATCAGTGAAAATCCCCACAATCAGCGTACGAAAGACCACTTTGTGTGGCAATGACGATTGCCTGCTCAATGAAGGTCCACGAACCGTCGAGAATAGACCCGTGAAATCGGTGAAACGTTGTGTGATCAAGTCACGGTGGGGGGTATCGGCGTGAACGAAACGTATATGTCGACGTCGACCACGCCGGGCTCAACATCACCCGTTTTGGAGGTTTCGCCAGTGGCGATGAGTGTCGTAATCGCAACCTACAACCGGCTCGACAGCCTCCTGTGGTTGCTCGACGATCTGAATGGTCAAGTCGGCGTCCAGGGCGGGTTTGATGTGACGGTCGTCGACGACGAGAGCGAGGTCGCAGTTGAGGGCGAGGTTCTGGCTCGGCCGACGAACTTTGCCTGTCAGGTGATTCGACGCCAAAACGGTGGCCCAGGCGTGGCCCGCGATACAGGCATCCGGTCGTCAACCGGCGCGATCGTCGTGATTCTCGACGACGACATGATGATTCCTCCGACGTTTCTCGCCGGCCATCAGCGAGCCCACTCAGACGGCGCGAGCGTCGTGCTCGGCCATATTCGGGCACCACGGACGGGTGAGCTTCCGCTGTTCGAGCGATTTCACCAGCGCACGCTTGATCGGTTCGTCGCGGCTTACGCCAAGGGTGACGCCATCGTCGAGGGTGTGCGGTTGTGCACCGGGAACGTGTCGTTTCGTAGGGATGCGTACCTGGCGGTGGGTGGCTTTGACATGGCGCTCCGCCGGTGTGAGGACCGCGACATCGGGATTCGGTTCGAGCTCGCGGGTTACCCCTTTGCGTTCACCGAGGAAGGTTGGAGCGAGCACCGTAGTGACCACGAAGACGTGACGACCTGGCGTCGACGAAACGCGCTGTACGGCGAACTCGACACGGTCATCGCCCGGAAGTTCCCGACCGTCGCACATGTGAGCCCCTGGGAGTTCCTGTTTCATCTGCCGAAGATCTCGCTGCCGTTTCTGGCGACCGCAGTGTTGTTCCCGAGCGTCGGGCACTCGTTGGCCGGGCAGGTTTACACCGTCGCTCGTCAGGCGGAGAAGCGACGATTTGGTGACGTGGCGATGCTCGGTGCATCACTTTGCTACGGAATGGAGTATTACGCGGGTGTTGGGCGTGAACTCGCCAAAGCCGAAGGGCGTCGGGCGGTTGTGCGGTCGTTTCGCCATCATTTGCGCACCAGGAAGATTGCGGCGCCTCGAACGTCGGTGCCCGACGCGGCACCAGTGGGTTCGCGATGAATGCCACCGCGGTCTTCGCCGAGTTCCGCTCCACGGTGCAAGCGGATCACGACACCATGCGGTCCACGCGGGAGCGTTACCCGACCGAGGGAACCTCGATGCAGTCCCACGGGATATTCGGCGATGCGGTGCACAACATCGGCTTTCAGATGTTGGTGGCGATTCGAGTCATGCGCCTCGCCCGTGACCTTCGGATCCCGTTTGGCGCCCAACTGGTTTCGAGGCTCATCCGACACATCTACGGTGCAGAAATCCATTGGAACGCGACCCTGGCTCCCGGCGTCACCATCGTTCACGGTAACGGCCTGGTACTCAGCCACGGTTCGGTAATCGGGCCGGGCTGCATTCTTTTCCAGCATGTGACGCTCGGAGAGTCGATCGACCCATTGAGCCGCCTCGTTGGAGCGCCGACGTTGGACGACAACGTTCATGTCGGACCGGGGGCTGTTCTCCTGGGGCCGATCCACGTCGGAGGACGAACCAAGATTATGGCGAATAGCGTGGTTGACCGCTCGGTACCGGCGGGCTCGGTGGTGCGTGTGGCAGCTTCAGAGATTGTCGCCAGGGTCCCGGGCGGTGAAGGGAAATGAGTATTTCCGAGTCGAATACCCATGCGCCGCATGCTTGTGCGTGGAATCGGTGTGCGTGGAATCGGTGTGCGTGGAATCGGTCTGCGTCGAATGAGTTGAATGGTTCCGAGGCCCGGTCACGTCGTCGGGTGGTGAGCAGACATGGGCGGTGCTGATCCGAGGTCGCGGCGTCTGAGCGACAATATCGAGCGCCGACGCCGCAGCCGAGCGATCCACCGCAGCGAAGCCGTTGATGAGATGTCCTTTCCTGTGGTGCGGTTCGGACAGTTGCATGCCCACTCGCTGACCCTCGACGAAGCTGTGGCCGCGATCCTCACGCGTGTCCGCTCCGGACTCGGTGGGTTTGTCGTGACTCCCAACGTCGACCACATCTGCCAGGCCGACCACGATCCGGAGTTCCGGGCCGCCTATCGGTCGTCGTTTCTGTCCCTGCCCGATGGGCAGCCGCTGATGTGGATGGCGCGAGCACTCCGAACGCCGCTCGCGCAAAAAGTATCGGGGAGCGACGTGGTCCGCCCGTTGCTGGAGTTGGCGGCCGCCCAGGGGTGCACGGTGTTCTTCCTCGGTGCAACCGAAGACACGTGCGCGGAAGCGGCACGGCGGTTGAGCAAATCAATCCCGGACCTGCACATTTCGGGTTGGGCGTGTCCGTTCTTTGATCCCGATGGCGAGCCGAGTCAGCTCGAAAGCGCCCTGGAAAAGATCCAGGCTCAACAGCCCGATCTGGTCTTGGTCGCGATGTCGACCCCGAAGCAGGAGATTCTGATGCTTCGGTACGCCGACTCGTTCGCTCCGGCAGTGGCGCTGGGAATCGGCGCAAGCCTCGACTTCATCGCGGGAAAGGTGCCCCGTGCCCCGCAATGGATGAGTCACGCCGGGCTCGAATGGTTGTACCGGCTCTCCCGGGAACCCGGACGCATGTGGCGTCGGTATCTGGTGCACGACCGGGCGATTGTTCGCATCTTCTTGCAGACCCGACGCGACTCGATGCATCGACAGTCCTTCGGTGAGTGAGGACCGTTCGATATGGCAAGCCCGCTGAGGAAGAAGAAGCCCTCACCGCCGAAGCCAACCAGTGACCGTCCGGCGTCTTGGCAACCCTTTGCCCAGTTTCGCGAGGTCGTGGAGAGCGAGTCGCTCGCCGGACAGGCTCCCCAGGCGATTCTGGTTCCGAGCCCAGCTGTGCTTTCGTCAAACAGTCCGCCACCGGCATCGGAATGGCCGATTGCGCTCGAAACGCCAAGGCCCCACGAATCGAATTCCCCGGGGGACCGCCACGAGGGCGCTCGGCCGAACTCCGGTGCGCCGACGGGTTTCCGGGACGCTCCATGGACCACTGCGGCCACCGCTCTGGCCGAACCGGTTCCTTCAGCCCTAGCTTCACCGCCGCTACCGATCCAGCCTTCGGCGGAACCTTTCGGGTGGACAACAGGCACGTCAGAGTGGCTCCGAGCGGGCAACCGCCCACCAGATACCACCGACGATCCAACCCCCTCATACGTCAATGGCTCCGCCCACGGCTCCGTCAACGGTGTTGTCAACGGCGTCAGCCTCCGTCCCGGGCCGACCACCGCCGAACCGGAATCCACCCAACCGGAATCTGAGCAGGTGCGGACCGAAGGCATCGCGGCAATGCGTAATGCGATCACCCTCGGTTCGTCGCTCGTCTTCACGACCGCGATCGGGTTCTTGATAAACCTCTATTACCAGGCTCACCTCGGGCCGTCCCGCGCTGGTCGGGTAGCTGCGGCAGAAAGTCTCGCCGTCACCTCGCTGATCGTGCTTGCGTTCGGTCTCGACAACTATCCGCGCAAAGAAGTTGCGCTTCGCCCCGACCACGCCAAAGAATTCGTTCCCGGCGTGCTTGTCGCTCGGTTGATCGCAACGGTTCCGTTCACCGCGGTCCTCATGGCGGTTATGGCGTTGGTCGGCCGGCCGCGTGAGGTGATCATTCTCCTTGCGCTGTTCGGCGGGGTGCGATTCCTGGTCCATTCAAACGAACTGTTGGCCGCCTGCCTCCACGCTGTTGGGTCCGTGCGAGGACTGTCTCGACAGAATCTGCTCACCAAGGCGGCGTGGGGCGTCGCCATTTTGGTATTTCTGTTCACCGGGTTTGGTGTGTATTCCGTCCCGATGGGATGGATCGTCGGTGAGTCATTGAAGCTGTTCGGCCTCAGCCGTCGCACCGGGCGGGAACTTCAAATCTGGTCGCAAACTGGCGATCAGCACATAAAGGTCGTGTTGCGTCGAAGCGTTCCGTTCCTCTCCAGTTCGGTTCTCACGGCACTCGCGATGGTGCTCGATCTGACCATGATGCAGTTCCTGGCCACCGAAGACGAAGTGGGTTACTACCGCTTTGCGCAGTCGCTCCTGCTGCTGGTGCTGATCTTGGCCACCGTGCTTCCGTGGGTGTTGCTTCCGATGGCCTCGAAGGCCGTCGGTCGTTCGGCGGAAGAGTTCACGACGGTGATGCGTCGGTCGCTTGGGTCGGTAATGGCCCTTTCGCTTCCGCTGTGTGTGCTGTTGTGTCTCAACGCCGACACCATTATCAATACCTTGGCACCGAAGTTTGATCCTTCTATTCCGGCCCTTCGGATCTTGGCTCTCACGGCAATAGGTACGTATCTCACGCTTGTTTGTGCCACATTTCTTCAGGCGCAGGGCAAGACCTGGCTGGGGGTCCGGATCGGTGTGTTCATCGTCGCGTTCGATGCCGTGCTGGTTCTGGCGTTCGTTGGCATGGGACATCGCGTTTTCGGGGCCGGTGGAGCCGGAACCGCCGCAGCGTTGGCGATATTGGTCGCGGAGTTCACGGGTACCGCTCTGTATGTCAAGGCGCTCGGGCGCAACGCTTGGGACCGGGAGGCGCTCCAGCTTGTCGGGCGGGTCCTGTTGGCCACGGTGCCGGTCGTGTTGGCCGACCGCTTCATGGCCGCAAAAGGGTTCAGTATCCCTCGGGCATTTGCCGATGTAGTCGTTTATGGGCTCAACATCCTCTTGCTTCGCGTCATCGAACCGGCCAAGTTGCTGGCCGTTGCGAAACGTGCCAGGCACTGAGGAACGGAGTTTGCATAGATGCTCCCTGACATTCTCGAACCCCAACCCGACGGTCGGGTTCTCTCATCCATTTCACAATCCAGACATGGTCTACTCAGCTAACGAGGCTGCCCGATGAGCAACACCGCAACCATCAGCAAAGACGACGCCGAGCTGTTTGACCTGGGCCAGGGGAAACTTTGGATCGGGTTCGTCATCCGGTCGATGAAGCGCCATTGGAAGCGCGCCGCCGTCACGTTCCTGGCGGTGACGGCGCTGTCGACGTTTCTCGCGCTATCAAGCCCCAAGAGCTACATCGCGTCCACGGTGATGCAGGCGCTGCCCGACGAAACCCGCAACATCGTCGTCACGCCCGGTGCGAACGCGGTGATCCAGCCGCCGGCCATTTTGGCTGATGCGACGATCAGGTCGCAGGGCAATCTCGAGAAGATCGTCGACTCGCTGCAATTGGTCGAGAACGCGAACAACAACCAGGGGCCGGTCGGAAAGTTGAAGACGAGCATCTTCAACAAGATTTTCGGGTCGGGCGATCAGGCGTCGAAACGGCGTGACATGGTGTCGCAGCTTCGGAATGCGCTGAGCGTGAAGACATCCGACAACGAACAGGTCAAGCAGACGATCAACGTCGACCTGATCTGGAACGATCCGATTCAGGTCAAAGCGATTCTCGATGCGGTAAACGTGAACTACCTGGCCGACGTCCGTCTCAAAGACGTTGGTCAGCTCGAGGTGCCGCGCCAGGTCCTTGAACAGAAGCTCATCGCGCAAAACGCCGTTGTTCAGAAGTTGCGTGAGCAGTTGTCGATCCCGGTCGACAGCGAAGCAACGCTTCCCGATTCTTCACCGCTGCGTCAGGAACTGGTGATCCAAAGCACTCTCGCCCAGCGGTTCTCCGACGCCGACGCCGCACTGAAGACCGCGGAGGGCTCGTTTGCACTCCGCTACGCCGTGATCTCACCGGCGGAAACTCCGAAGGCTCCGGTTTCCGGCAGTCTGAAGTCGCTGATCGTGGGCCTGATGGGTGGTCTGATCCTCGCCGCGTTCGTCACCACCGCCACCGACATTCTCCGGGGCAAGGTCGTTGAGTCCTGGCAGATCGCCCGCAGCATGAACCTGCCGCTTCTGGCCGAAATCCACGGGTAGACGGGGCGTCAACCAGTGTGCGTTCGTGAGCCGTTTCGAGCCGTTGTTCCGTCGATCGGTGCGAACCGGTCGAAGGCTGCGGCGGCGCGGCTTTCGACGGTGACCCGGTAGGGTGTTTTGGTCGTGAAAGGGTTATACCGGTCCCTGGTTCTTGCTGGTGAGGCGGTCGCCGTCGTCGCCTCGCTGCCGTCGATGGCGAGCGGTTCGTACCTCGGTGCGCTTACCGCGATGGCCAGGCCCCGTCGTCCACTTGTGGGAGACCGGTCCGTAAGGTTCGCGGTGGTGATCCCGGCGCACAACGAAGCATTCGGCATCGCCGACACGGTGGCCAGCGTGCTGGCGCTCGAGTATCCGGCCGATAAGCGCAAGGTCGTGGTTATCGCCGACAACTGCACCGACAACACTGCGCAGGTTGCGAAGGATGCCGGCGCCGACGTCATCGAACGATTCGACGACGAACGACGCAGCAAGGGTTACGCCCTGAGCGACGTGTTTCCTGACGTGCTGCGTGACCCGTGGGTCGACGCCGTAGTAGTCGTCGATGCCGACACGATCGTGCAGGACAACCTCCTGTCGTGTTTCGCCGCCCACTTTGCCGCCGGTGCGCTCGTCGTACAGGCCGACTACGCCGTGGCGAATCCCGCGCAGGGGTGGCGGACCGAGCTGCTCGATGTCGCCTTCACCTGCTTTCACGAGGTACGGTCGCTCGGACGCGAACATCTCCGACTCTCCAGTGGCCTTCGGGGCAACGGAATGGGTTTCACCCGTCAGGCGCTCGAACGGGTGCCGCATGATGCGGCGTCGCTCGTCGAGGACCTCGAGCACGGCATAGCGCTGGCCAACGCCGGTATCCGGGTCGTGTATGCCCATGACACACGGGTGTGGGCGGAGATGCCCAACAATGACGAGGCCGCGGAATCACAGCGCCGACGTTGGGAGCACGGTCGGGAATTGATGCGCAAGCAGCACGGGTGGTCCCTTCTGCGATCAGCGCTCCAGCACCGCGAACAGGGTCCGGGGTGATCTCGCCGTTGACGTGATGCTTCCGCCGCTGACGACGGTGGCACGCAACGCGGTGGCCGCATTCGGGGGAGCGGTGGTCATATCTCTCGTGAAACGTCGCCCGTCATGGGCATTGATCCCGAGTGCCATGGGGGTTTTCGGTCTCACCTTTCACGTCGCCACCGGCTGGAAGCGGTCCTCGGCGGGGCGTCGGGTGCTTTCGAACGTGCCGCAGTATCTCCGCTGGAAAGCGGGCCTAACCTCGCGGCCCGAACATGCCGACAATGCGTGGGTGCGGACGAAACGTAACGCCGAGATCGCGATGACCAATTCGCAGAATGTGGAGACCTCCAATGGCCACCGCCATGTCTGAAAGCAGCGTTTCCCCGACGCTCGCGACCATTGACCCCACGATTGCCCCCGTTGGCGGAAACGGCGCATCCAACGAGATGATGGGCAGCGTGAACAACGCGTTACCGGCGCCGGCTCCCACACCGAAGGAGTGGGTGCTCGAGCCCGGCACGTTTACGCAGCTTCCCGAGCGGTCGATCCAGGAGTTGTGGTTCGAACTTCGCACGTGGTCGTGGAAGTCGTTGGCCATAGTGCCGACCGTTTCGATGAAGTCGGAACTCGACATTGCCGAGAAGCTCGTTGTCGTCGGTGTGGCAAACACGAACCGCCGAATGTCGCTCATCTCGGCGGAGGGCGTTGGCGTGGGCGACACCGATCGGGTCATCGCCATGATCCGGGCGGCTGAGTCGCGAGGTGATCGCGTGGTCGTCGTAACCGACTCGATCATGGACAACCCGGCCGCCGCGCCGATCATTCGAGCCGTCAACGGTGCAGTTCTGTCGGTGAGGATCAACGAAACCGAAATCGCCGAAGTGGAGCGGGCCGTCGCGTCGATCAACCGCAGCCGCGTCATCGGTATCGTCACCCGAGAGAACTAACCAGGTGTTTTGATGGCGCGTCCCGCCATCCGTCGAAGTCTCTACGTCGCCGAGGTGGTTGCCTTGGGTGCACTGGTGCTGGCCACCGGATGGACCGCACCACGCCGAACAACCGTCGCCACGAACGGCAGCGTGAGCACCACGATCGCGGCCGAGTTGTCGTTCGACACGAGCGTGCCGATCGATTCCGTCGCGCCTACCACACCGTCGCTCGATTTCGACTCCGGAGTTCCGGCCACGGACGACGGTTCTGTGACATCTGTTGCGGTGGGGCAAGCAACGGGCGCAACCGGGGCAACGCCCACATCGGTCGTCGCCACCATCTCCACAGCGGGTTTGAAGAGGGTTGTCGCGTACGACGGGAAGTTGAAGCCGGGCTGGACCGACCTCGGCTGGTCGAAGTCCAGAGTCGTGAACCGCGGTGCCGCAAAGATCGACATGGGGGAGCAGCAGGGGTGGATCATTGCTCGGCGCGGCAAGCCACTGAATGCAACGGTTCTGCAGTTTCGGTACCGGACTGAGAAGCGCCTCGGGCAGATCCTGTACGTGACCCTCGGATCATCCACGGTCGAACAGACAACGGAGCTCGGCATCGCCAACCTCGACCCCGATGCCAACGGTTGGTACACCGCGACGCTGTCGATCGACGACCTGAATCCGAAGCACCTGCCGTACGATCGCGTGCGAATCCGACCCACACAGCGGCGACCCTCACCGTTCATCGTAGAGATCGACAAGATCGTGTTCTTCGAGCCGAAGTCAGGTTCGAAGCCGACGGTCGTCGCCGCCCCGACAACGGCCAAATCGGCAGTCACCGCTGGTGCGACGTCAGCAGCCAGCCCTGGAACTCCGGCGAAGGGTCGGGCGATGAGCATCGACTGTGCCGACGTGCGCCACACGATAAGTCCGCGTATCTATGGCATTGCCTCCTCCGGTGTCTCGTACCTTCCCGACACACCCTGGACCCTCGGGGCCGCTACCAACCGGTGGGGTGGAAACCCGACGTCGCGCTACAACTGGCAGGTTCCAAACGCCTGGAACACCGCCAACGACTATTACTTCCGCAACGTGGAAATCAACAACGAGCCGAATGCTTGGGAAGCATTTCTGTCGAACAACGAACGATACGGCATGTCAAGCGCCGTCACGCTGCCGATGCTCGGATGGGTGGCGAAGGACACGACGTCGTATTCGTTCCCCGTTTCCAAGTTCGGACAGCAGAAGGCAACCGATCCGTCCAACAGTGACATCGGCGACGGACTCGCCATCGATGGCCGTCCACTGTCGCCAGGTTCCCCGAAGGCAACCAGTGTCGCCTCGACCCCGGAAACGATCGGCGCCTGGGTCCAGAAACTACGCGGTCGGGTGTCGACGTATTTCCTCGACAACGAACCCGAGCTCTGGGATTCGACCCATCGCGACGTCCACCCCGATCCGCTGACCTACGACGAGTTGCTCGACAAATCGGTCCGCTACGCAACGGCAGTGCGTCAGGCTGATCCCACCGCGGTCATCGCCGGACCATCGAGTTGGGGATGGCCTGCGTACTTCTGGTCGGGGGCCGATGCGAAAGCCGGATTCGACCGCGCCCCCGATCGTCGGGCACACGCCAACATGGCGCTCATCCCCTGGTATCTGAAGGAAATGCGTGCGGCCGAGAAACGAACAGGTATCAAGCTCCTTGATATTCTCGACGTACATTTCTATCCGGCAGCGGAGCGGGTCTACGAGGGTGGCAACGGTGGAACCGATCCCGACACTGCTGCGTTGCGCATCCGTCAGGTTCGGGGACTGTGGGACCCCTCTTACTCCGACGAGTCATGGGTCGGTGAACCGATCTATCTCATTCCCCGCTTCCGCGATTGGGTGAGTCAATACGCTCCGGGTCTGGGAATCTCGATCGGCGAATGGAACTTCGGGGGCGAGAACCACATCAGTGGGGCGCTTGCCACTGCTGAGGCACTCGGTCGGTTCGGAACCGAGAACGTGACATCGGCGTACTACTGGACGAGTCCTCCCACGAACAGCGCCTCGTTCTGGGCGTTTCGGGCATATCGAAATTACGACGGCAAGGGTGCACGGTTCCTGGACCGTTCGCTCGGAACTGTTATGGGTACAGATCTTTCGCTTTTCGCTTCCACCAACGAGGCCCGCTCGGAGATCACCGCGATCGTGCTCAACACGAACACGACAAAGTCCCAGTCACCGAACATAACGCTGAACAACTGCAAAGCGGCCACGTCAGTTGAATCGTTCGTGTACTCGGGTGGAACGACAGGCTTGACCCCCAAGGCAGTCAGTGCGGGTAACGGCGCCTCGATACCGGTAACGCTCCCTGCGTATTCGATCACCGTTTTGCATGTAAGGCTTAGCTAGCTAGTGGTTTCGAAGTGGATTCGAAGCGTAAGTAATTGGAGATTTGTCAGATGGAATTGACCGAATTGATTGCATCGGTGCTCGATGTCGAACCCGAGACGCTCAACGAGGACTCGGGCCGATCAACTCTCGAAGTGTGGGACAGCCTCGCTCATCTCAACATCATCGCGGCCGTTGAGGAGACCTTCGGCGTGATGTTCTCGACTGCGGAGATGCGTGAATTGACCTCGGTTCGAGCGCTCCGGGCGACGCTGGCCGAGCGCGACATTTCGGTATGAGCCTCCTCAGCCGGCGATTGGCCTGGAACCAGCACGTCAAGCGGGTCGCTTCCCAAACGGTCGTGGCTGATCTTTCCGTCCGATTGTTAAGTACCTTTACGATTGATCCGCTGGGTCCGTATATGGGTGACGCGTTGTGTCAGACGTTCGTCCCGGAGATCACCGTCGGGGGTTTTGACCAGATCGTCCAGGAGCTTTTCGCGTTCGACGGTTCCGCCGGCGATTGCATCGTCGTATGGCCCCGGTTTGAGGACTTGTGGCAGGGGAATTGGCCACTTCTGGAACACGACGGGGATGCGACCCTCGACCGGCTGCACGAGATCGCCGACGTCGCCGCCGATCGGGCCGCATCGAACGGCCAGACACTGCTGTTCGTACTCCCAGCGCTACCACAGGCCCAGCCCCTTGGCGTGGGTGATGCCGGCAACTGTTTCGGTGTAGCCGCCGTGTGTCATCGCACCCGTGAATCGCTGCGTTCCAAGCTCACCGTCGCGCCTGGCACCCTGGTCGCTGATGCGGAGGATGTCGTCCGACAACTCGGCATCGCCGCAACTTTCGACAATCGGCGGATGTCGGCCGCGAGCATCCCGTACACCGAGGAAGCGTTTGCCCTGATGGGCGATCGACTGGCCCGGTTGTTGATTCTCAGTCGTCGCGGTGCTCGAAAGGTTGCCGTCGTCGACGCCGACAACACGCTCTGGGGCGGAGTGGTGGGCGAGGAGGGCGCTGACGGTGTGGATCTGTCAGGTCAGGGTCCCGGCGCGTCGTTCCTTGAATTCCAGTCGTACCTTCTTGCGCTTCGGCGAGCCGGCATGATCATCGCCGTTGCCAGCAAGAACAACGAGGCTGACGCGTTCGAGGCGTTTGGACGTCGGGAGATGATCCTGAGGCGTGACCATCTCGCGGCTTGGCGAATCAACTGGGACCCCAAGTCGCGAAACATCGAAGCGATGGCCGAAGAACTGAACTTGGGAACCGCGTCGATGGTCTTCATCGATGACTCGCCAATGGAACGCGCCGAGGTTGTCGACTCGCTGCCGGAAGTTGCTGTGCTCGCTATGCCGGAAGATCCCGCTGGTTGGTGGGAAAGCGTCGCCCGCTCCGGGGTTCTCGACCGGCTTCCACCGACGGCGTCCGACCTCGGCCGGGCCGAGTCGTACGCCACCGAGACGCAGCGACGTGTCGTTCGCTCCCAGCTTTCTCACGAGGAGTTTCTACGGGGCCTGGAACTGGAGGTGTCCGTGATCACGCCCAGCGAAGCGGACCTCGCCCGGTTTGCCCAGCTGATCTCCAAGACCAACCAGTTCACGCTTGGAGGCGAACGACATTCCGAGGCTTCTCTTCGGACGATGCTCAAGGACGGCGCGGCGGCGCGTTTGTTTGCGGCCAAGGATCGCTTCGGCGACTACGGCGTGATTGGTGCGATCCTGCTTCGCCCCACGTCGCCCGCTGACGCGGCACAGGACATTTCCATCAGTTCGCCGGGCCTGCTGCTCGACAGTTTTGTTCTCAGCTGCCGGGCGATGGAGCGCGGAATTGAAGATGCCATGTTGGCCGAAGCGGCCGGACTTGGCGCCAAACGGGTGACCGTGTTCGAAACGCCTAAGAACGTCCCGGCCCGAAACTGGCTGGCGGGATACGGGGTTGATCGGCCGGGCGAGAACGTGAACTTTGAGGCGTTCGACCACCAGCCGACCTGGCCCGGGCATCTGCGACGAGACTGATCTGCGCGCTCCGACGCCAGCGCCGATGGCTGCGCGGAGCACCTGCGGTTCGTGATGACGGACATCAGAGAGCGGCCGTCAATTCAGGGTCGCTCGCTGCCGGCCCAACGCGTGAAAGCCTGGGCGCCGTGAAGATCAACATGCCGTTCGGCGGCGAGGAATCGGGTCGTGCGCCGGCGGTTCGCGCGGTGTTCCCGTTGTGGCCGATCGGCCTGGTCGCTGCGATGTACGGGCTGTGTGCGGCCGTCGCCTCGCGACGAACCCGTGAGGCCGAGCGCCTTCTTTACGCTCGGCTCCCGCTGCGGACCTTTGGCGATGCCTTGCGTCATGGGTGGCTCCCCGAGCCGGTAACCGTGTCTATCCAAGCCCTGGTGATGCGGATCGGTCAGACGCTGAGCGTCGGTCGGACGTTGAGCGTCATGCTTGGCGTCGCGTTACTGCTCATGGCCCACGGCATCGCGAAGCAGATGGACCTTCGGGGATCGAAGCTCACGACCGCCCTGCTGCTCACGAATGGCGTGCTTGTCGCTCAAGGGTTCCTGGTCGACCCGGCGGTGCAGCGTGCGTTTGCGGCGTGCCTCGTCGTGATGGCTTTTGTGCGGCGCACGACACGCCCGGGTCTGTTGAGCTATCTCTTCTCGGGAATGGCCTCAGCCGGAGCGTGTCTGGTGGAGCCTCGACTCCTGGTACTCGTGGCCGCGTTGGCCGCCGCCGATGTCGGCTTCACATGGTTCGGTGGCCGACGCTGGGAGGCCGTGCTTCTCGCCCCGATAGTCGTGGGAGCGACGGGATGCGCCGTCGCCGTCGCCTACAGATCCAACCGTGCGGGGGATTTCCAGTCAGGGTCGATCTGGCCCTGGGCTACCGCCGCTCACGTGCTCGTGGCGCTGGCATCGGTGATCGCACTGGTGCTCGGTGTCGCGATCTCGCGTCGCTCTCCTCGCAATTGGATGCTGGTCGCCTGGATCCTCGCCGGACTCGTCAACGTCGGCTGGGCCGTATTGCGATCCGACCCACCCGTATGGTGGAGCCTCCCGGCGGTTTGGATGGTCCTGGTCGGTTGGTTCGACCGTGAGTCGTCCTCGGTGGGATCGCGAATCGTTGGACTGAGCCTTGGTTCATTGTTGATCGCGGTTTCAGCGCTAGGTTGGGCGACAGTCGTTCGACCGGTGCCCGACCTATCGAAGCTATCGACGACCCTGTTCAACGAATCTCGATTGGGGGACCAGGTGATATTCCTCCCAAGTGCAACCCGAATAGCGTTTGAGTTCGACCGGCCCGTCGATCGGCTTCTGCCGGTCCCCGAGTTTCCTGATGCGCCGTGGGGCGGGTACCCGTCGGCGACGGCGACTCCGGCTGTTCTTCCCTCGACCGTCGCGGAACGAACAGCCGACACTGCCACCCGCCTGTGGGTCGTGTCCGATACGGCAAAACCTGGCCACGACCTCTCTGCGGTCGACGCGTTGGCGTATCTGAAACAACAGATTCCGGTGATCGAGAAAAGCGCTGGGTCCATTCGACTTCAGTGTTTCGAACTCGGAATTGCGCCCTGATGCTCAGATCAACGAAACGACGCGCCGGTCGGCATCTTCCTCGGTCGGCCGGATCTCCGGGCCCTTCGACGGATCACGGCCCCGGGCGGGTCAAGGTCGCCGGAGGGCGTGCCGAAAGTAGAGAGATGTTGAGCACCCAGGTCGTGCACGAGCCGAGCATCGGCTCACTCACCTATGACGAGGAGATACGCGACTGCACGCTCGACGAAGTGTGTGTCGTGCGAGTCGGTGATCGCGTGCTCGTGCTACCGATCGACGCGGAACTGGCAGCGGGGTCCGGGTTCGAAGTCATCGAAATCGACTCGACCTATCTCACCTCCATCGGGGTGAAGCCGCGACCTTCCGAAACGGCGCAGCACCAACGTTCCGTATCGGTGGAACACGAGGCAGCTGACGGGAATGCGGACGGCGCCAATGCGGTCGACGAACAAGCGGTCGACGAACAAGCGGTAGACGGGATTTCGGTCGTCGCCAATGCGGTCGACGAGCAAGCGGTCGGCGCCGACGTGACCGGGTCCGCACCCTTCGCGTTGTTGCCGACGCTCGAACCGGTATCGCTTTCGGCCGTTGAGGCAGGGTCGTTGCCGACGGTGGAACAGGCGTCGCTCCCCGCACTGGAGCCGGTCTCGCTTCCGACTGCCGGTGAACCGCTCGTCGGGCGCACTGCTTGGAGTGACAGCCACTCCCTCCATCAAGAAGATGAATCCATGATCGGCACGCTCGGAGATACCGCGTCTGCCGATGCTGCGTCAATCGATACCGCGCCTGTTGATACAGCGTCTGTAGGAACCGAGCATGATCGGCGATTGCCAACCCCGTGGGCTGATGCGCTCCAAGACACGTACATCTCGGCACCTTCGACGGCCACGGCTGAAACGCTAACAGGGGCGACTCCTTCGTCACCGGCCTCCGGCGTGGCTCCCGTTCATTCGCCCATAGCGGCGCAGTTGGTCGACTGGTCAGTGCTCGACGCAGTTGTCGAACCGGCGCGTCCGCTCGACGTCGCGAGTGCGAGTCGCGATGACGGTCTTGGGTTATCGCCGGTCGGGTGGCCGGAGATCGACCGACGGGCGCCGGAAATCCTCGATACGGCGCCGGCCGCGTTCAATCCGCTGGCTCGACCCAACCCGGCGGCTCAGCCGACGAACCGCTCGGGTGATCGCTCAGATGGCCTGGCGCAGGCATCGGCTCCATTCGCACCGTCCAATCTCGCACCCGCGGCCGGATCTGCTCCGGCCGGGATTCCGGATGCGTCGACGGCCGTGAATCCGCCGACGTCGAGCCCGACGCCAGCGTCCAGTTCGGCGCCAGCCATTTCGGCGCCAGCGTCCAGCATCGAAGCGTTAGCTACCACCCTGTCGACGTCCACGCCCGCCACGGTTACGTCGCCGACCGCCAACGTGGTGAGCGCCCCGGTTGACCGAACGGCAACCGGCCCGAGCGAAGATGCGCTTGGCGCATCGCCGAGTGCTCCGCTCGCCGCCGTGCCGAGTGTCGAAACCGCAACGTTTGCCTCCGTCGTCGCATCGCAACTTGTGATCAGCGGTTCCGGTGACGTCGACGGGGACGCACACAGCATCAGTTTCGTTCTTGCTCCCGGCGAGGCGATGGAGATCCGCGGCGGCGACGACGCTGAGGTGCTGCGGCTGTTTCGTACGCTAGCGGGGTTTGTGGCTCCGGCCTCGGGGTCCCTCGATGTTGACGGCGAAGAGCGAAGTGCGCTCGCCGCGCCTGAACGGGCGAGACGCGAAGCACTCTTCAGCGGTGCGCTGTTCGATTCGGCCGTGCTCATTCCCGAACGGTCCGTGGCCGCTAACCTCGAAATTCCGCTCTTGGCCGCCGGGATTGCGCCGGCGACCGCTGCTGCCATGACGGCAAGCCGCTTGGAGACCATGGGACTGTCGGTCCTGGGTCCGCATCGCATCGATTTCCTCTCCAGTGACCTCCGCGTGCTGGTTGGCGCGGCCAGGTCGCTGATCATGCCCTCACCCCTGGTTGTCATCGCCATGGACACGCGGGTATTGGCCGACGAGACCGTCAAGTGGCTTCACGCCCTCGTGGACCAGGCCCGCCGAGGCGGAGCGGCGGTCGTTTACCGCTCCAATGATCCCCGCTTCGGCTTCGACGGCGGCCGCGCCGTGGTGCTCAGCAACGGCGTTCTGGCGCCAATCGGCAACTCTCGCTGAGCACGTAGCGCGCTTTTCGCGCCGTGTGTCAGGACAATGGCCCCATCTCGGTAGGAATTTGGCACTTTCTTTCACGAATAGCTCGTATCGTGTCGACAGTCTGATTTTCCTCGACCATCATTGTTAGCGATGGATCTTCGCCAACTTGCCGCCCTGACCGCGGTCGCTGACTGCGGTACGTTTTCGGCGGCGGCTGAGCGTTTGCACACCGTCCAGTCCAACGTTTCAGCTCACATCGCGCGTCTCGAACGCCAACTCGGTGTGACACTGATCGATCGCTCGGCCGGTCGGCTGACGGAAGAGGGCGAAGTGGTCGTGGCCCGGGCTCGACGCGTCCAAAACGAACTTGATGCCCTGGTAGCCGACGTGAACGCGCTTCGAAACGAGGTCATCGGCGAGGTCCATGTCGGCGTGATCGGCACGGTCGCACGCTGGTTGGTCCCGGCGCTGCACCACCGTATGACGATGCTGCATCCCGGTGTGCGGCTGGTCGTGGTTGATGCTTCGACCACATCGCTGGCCCCCCAGCTTCTGGCCGGAACGCTTTCGCTTGCTGTCGTCAACCTTCCGATCGCCGATCCCGACATGGCGATCACTGCACTGTTCGAGGAGGACATGATCGCCGTGGTCCCGATCGACCATCCGCTGTATGTCCACGACACGCTCGATGTCCGAGACCTCGACGGCGTTCCGGTGATCCTCCCGCCCAAGGGGACGTCGTATCGAACGGAACTCGACCGCTCCGCAGAACTCGTCGGAATAACGCTCGTGCCCCGGGCCGAGATCGACGGGGTCCGGTTGATCGCGTCACTCGCATTCGACGGCGTGGGCGTGGCCGTGGTCCCTGCGACCGCCGTCCCGCCGAAGGCCAGCGGCCCATGGAAGGCGATCCCCGTCTCGGGAATGCCGCCCCGGGTGGTTGGTGTGGTTCAGCGTCGACGCGGCATGCTTCCGGCACCCGCCCGGGCACTGATGGATGTGCTGCGTACGGTGCTCGTGGTCGAAGCGGCCCGCCAGAGCGGTGTGCGTCTGATCCGGTAGTGACTCGGGCCGATTGTGCTTCGGCGCACCGACATCGTGAGGGACGCCCGACGCGGAGCCCGTCGCCATTGACGTTAACGTGCTGTTCCGTGAGTCGACCCTTTCGCTTTGGTATTCAGCTACGTAACGCGCCTGACGGGGCGCAGTGGCGGGTGCTCGCCCGAAAGGCCGAGGCACTCGGGTACTCCACGCTGTTTCTGCCCGACCACTTCGAAGATGCCTGGAGCCCCACGGTGCCCCTCACCGTAGCTGCGGAAGCGACCACGACGCTGAAGGTCGGGGCGTTGGTCTACGACAACGATTACCGCCATCCGCTCGTGTTGGCTCGCGACATGGCGATGCTCGACGTCTTCAGCCAAGGTCGGGTCGAGTTCGGTCTTGGAGCGGGTTGGATGACGACCGACTATCAACAGTCGGGTATTCCGCTCGATCCGCCCGGTGTCCGCATCGATCGTTTGGCCGAGAGTTTGGAGATCTTCCGGCAACTCTGGACCGAAGAGCGCGTTTCGTACAGCGGTACGCACTATCAACTGGCCGGAGCGAGCTGTCATCCCCGGCCCTTTACGCCGGGCGGACCGCCGGTGATTGTCGGCGGTGGGGGCAAACGTGTCCTTGGCATCGCCGCCCGACATGCGTCGATCATCGGCGTAAATCCGGAGCTCACCTCGGGTCAGGCCGGAGTCGAGGCCGCCCAGACGGGGGTCGCGGCCCGCTATCTTCAACGGATCGAATGGATCAGGGAAGCGGCGGGTGACCGTTTCGACGAGATTGAACTGCAGATCCTGTGTCGGATCGAAAAGGTCCATCCCGATCGGTTGGCCTTCGCCAAAGACGTCGCCCCGTTCTTCGGCCTCAGTCCAGACGAAGCCCTGAAAATGCCGATAGTTCTGGTGGGCACCGTTGACCAGATTTGCGAGGATCTCATCGAACGCCGCGAGACCTACGGTTTCTCCTACATAGTCGTCCACGACATGGACGCGTTCGCCCCCGTCGTCGAGCGGCTCACCGGGAAGTGACGACCATGTCCGGACCCGGCGAATCACCAGCTTCGGAACACCCACGATCGGAGCGGGTCGGCATCCTGGGCGGCACGTTCGATCCGATTCACGTCGCTCATCTCGCTGTCGCGATAGCCGCGAAACATCAGCTACAGCTCGACTACGTGCTGTTGATGGTGGCGAACGTGCCGTGGCAGAAGGCGAAGGTGCGCAATGTGAGCGACGCCGATGCTCGCCTGGCCATGGTCGAGGCCGCATGCGTGGGCTATCCGGGGCTTCGTCCGAGTCGTATGGAAATCGACCGAGGGGGCGACAGCTACACCGCCGACACCCTCGCTTCGCTTCACGAACCGGGCCGCGAGCTGTTCCTCATCATCGGGTCCGATCTGGTCGGCGACCTCACCACCTGGAAGCGGTGGGAGGAGATCCCGCCGCTGTGCACGCTGGCGGTCGCATACCGACCCGGTGAAGCGGGCGACGATGAACTTGCCCCCGGATGGCGCAGCACCCCGATCCGGCTCCCGGCGCTGGAAATATCCTCCACCGAACTGCGGCAGATGGTCAGCGAAGGCCGACCCATCGATTTCCTGGTTCCCGCACCGGTGATCGACGTCATCAACACCCGCGGGCTCTACCGCGACCGGGCATAGGACCGGTCCGGGCGGGACCGCAGGCAACGTGAAACGACGATTTCGAGGTACGTACGCCAAGTCCGGGTCGCTCGACGCTGCGGTCTTCACTCGCTCCCAACGGTCTCGGCGCCGGGAAAAACTGAGTAGATCGCCATATGGCTCTAACCTTGGTCGTGATCTCCGGGTTGAGGTCCGTGCAAGGAGCAATGTGTCAGTGTCAACAATCGCTACATCACCAACGGTTTCGACCGCCGACGATATTCGGGAACTCGTGATCGTCGCCGCTCGAGCGGCCGACGACAAAAAAGCCGATGACGTGATCATCCTGGATGTGGGCGAGACGCTGGCGATTACCGACGCGTTCCTGATTGCGAGCGCCGGCAACCCTCGCCTGGTTGCGACGATCGCCGACAGTATTGAAGCCGCGGTGAAGGCCGCCGGTGGACCCGGACCAATGGCTACCGAAGGACTCGAGGAAGCAAGTTGGGTACTGCTCGACTTTGGTGGCTTCGTCGTTCACGTGTTTCTCGAAGAAACCCGTCGCTACTACGACCTTGAACGGCTGTGGGCCGACGCTCCGAAAATTGAATGGAGAGACGACGCGCACCCGGCTGCCGGTGTTGCGCCGGCCCTGTCCCAGTTTTCGTGAGCCAACTCCCGCGTCGTAGTGTTCGGGCCGGGTCCCTCGACCTCTCGGTCGTGGCCTGGCCCTTTTCGTCTGCGGTGCGCGAGCGGCCGCGAGCACTGCTGGTGCACGGACTCGCGTCAAACGCGTTGCTGTGGGATCCGGCGGCCGAGGAACTCGGCAATCGAGGATGGGAATGCGTTGGCGTAGATCTACACGGGCACGGCCATTCCGACAAGCCCGACACCGGCTACGACCATGTGACTGTCGCGGCTGATTGTTCGGCACTGCTTGACTCGCTCGGGTGGTCATCGGCGGTTGTTCTCGGTCAGTCGTGGGGTGCGAACATCGCGGTGGAGTTGGCCGCCAGCGACTCGCGCATCATCGGAGCCGTGGCGGTCGATGGTGGAACCATTGAACTCGGCTCGGTGTTTTCGACGTGGGAAGCGTGTGAAGCCGCGATGGCACCCCCGGTCTTCGCGGAAGTCTCCTATTCACAAATGGCCAAAAATATGTACACGTATCACCCCGGATGGTCCCCGAGGGCGATCGCCGGCGCGTTGGCCTGCTTTGAGAGACTCGACGACGGAATGATTCGACCGTGGCTTACCCGTTCGCGGCACATGGCCATAGTCCGTGATCTGTGGTCGTACCGAATTTCCGAAACCTATCCGCGCATACAGTGTCCATTTCTGTTCACGCCGGCAGACAGCGGCGACGTCGGATGGGCCCGTAACAAACGAGACTCGGTCGAGCGTGCTCTTGGCAAATTGGCGCGGGGCTCCGTGCGCTGGTTTCCGGGTGCGGATCACGACCTTCATGCACAAAAACCGGCTGAGTTTGCCGAAGCAGTCGATATCTGGTGGGAGAACAACCAATGAGCAGTCCCCGAATGCTGGTGATCATGGGTTCGGGCGAAACCGCGCCCACCATGGTGAAAGTGCACCGCAAGGCGCTTGATTGTCTGGGGCGCGGCAATGTGCGCGCGGTCATGCTCGACACGCCGTTCGGTTTCCAGGAAAACGCCGACGAGCTGTGTGCCAAGACCATCGAGTTCTTTTCCGTGTCACTGCAAACGGACCTCGCGATTGCATCGTTGCGTTCTGCCGACCTGGGTCCGTTGGCGATCGAACAGGGACTCGAACGAGTCCGTTCCGCCAATTACGTGTTCGCCGGTCCAGGTTCGCCGACCTATGCGCTCCGGCAGTGGCAGGCGATCCCGGCGTTTCGGCAGGTACTCGAGGATCGTCTGAACGGTACGGGCGTCGTCGTGTTTTCGTCGGCCGCGTCGCTGACCCTCGGCACCCGCACGTTGCCGGTCTATGAGGTCTACAAAGCCGGGGCGTCACCGTACTGGCTCGACGGTCTCGACCTGCTCGGGCAGATTCTTCCCGGTGCCATCGTCGTTCCACACTTCGACAATGCCGAAGGGGGAGGGCACGACACCCGTTTCTGCTACATGGGAGAGCGACGACTGGCGGCGCTTGAGACTGAACTCGCCGACGAGGAGTATGTGTTCGGCGTCGATGAACACACGGCGGCGCTGTTTGATCTGGACACCGAAACCGTGGAGATCATCGGGAAGGGTGCGGTCTCGATACGTCGGCGCGGGACCACCATCCGGTTCGAGGCGGGCTCGACGTACAACGTGGCCGACGTGCTCAGCGGCGGGACGGTTGCCGGATCAGCCCTCTCGGCTGAACCGATCGTGTCCGATGCGGGCACGTCCGTTTCCGGGTCCGGTCCGGGTGGCGGCATCGACGGCGCGGTCGCCTCAACCTCGGACTCCGACAGCACAATGACAATCGACGATCTGTCGTCGGCGCCGACGCTCGCCGCCGCGACAGAAGTATGTGCGCAGAGCTTTCGCGAAGCTCTTTCGGATCGTAACGCCGATCGAGCGGTGGCCTCGGTCCTGGCGCTCGACGACGCGATGGCCGCCTGGGCCTCCGACCCCGGCCACAACGATCACCCCGAGCGTGCGCGGGCCGCGTTACGCGGATGCATCGTGCAGCTTGGCGGAGCCGCAACTGGCGGCCTCGCCGATCCCGACGATGCGCTGCGTCCGGTTCTGGCCGTCCTCCTGAAGTTGCGCTCGGTCGTGCGAAGTGAGAAGCGCTTCGACATGAGTGATCTGATCCGCGATGAACTTGCGGCGATCGACATCGAGGTTAGAGACACCCCGGAAGGCGCGGTCTGGGTCCGCAAAGCCTGAGCCAGCGGGATCGGTGCTAGGCGGCTCTCCGTGGTTCGAGCAACCGTCTGACGCGTGTTCAGCAGGTTCGGGCGTCGAGTACCGGCTGAAGCGACGGGAGCCAGGCCTTTGCGAAGACCTCGCCTGCTGCGGCCGAGAAGTGGGTACCGTCGACGAGGCCGGTGACCGGGTCGAATCCCAGCTTTATCAAGGTGTTGTAGGTATCGCCGTAGAAGATGTTGTCAGTCGCCGAAGCGGTGCCGAGCGACCGGGCGACGTCGTTGACCGCCTTGGTGTCTGCAGGTGCCTTCACGTTGTAGATGTTCGGTGGAATGTCACCGACGACAAGCTTGATGGTCGGGTAGGTCGTAGCGATATGTTCAACCAGTGCTTTGAGCTTGGCTGGCGCTGCGGCGGCCTTGACGTTCCCGGCCGACAGATCGTTGGTGCCGATAGTCAGCAGAATCACGTCGGGTTTCGCCGCCGGAATCCACCTATCGATGTTCTGTGCGAGGTTCCCGGGCTTTCCCGTGCTGTCGATTTTTTCGTCGGGCCCTATGGTGAAACCGCCGTGGCCTTCGCTGTCGGGGTCACCACCTCCGGTCGGGTCCCAATACTGCGATCCGACGAAATCAACCTTGTAACCGAGCGCCTGGAGTTGGCGGAACAGGGGTCCCCGATAGGAATCGGGAAAGGCGGTCAGGGAATCGCCGAGCGGCATCAGCTTCGTCAGACAGGTCTTCTTTGACCCCGATGAGGCCGCCACCGGCTTCGTCGGTGGAGCTGTGGGAATTGTCGGGGTGGTCACGGTGGCAACGTTCGCCGGTTTCGTGGCCGTCGGCTTCGTCGTCGGTAGCTTGGTGGTCACCGGCTTCTTAGCGGTTGCCTTCTTCACCGTGGTCTTCTTCGCGGGAGCGGTGGCCGCGAATGACGTAGTGCCTACCCCGATGATCGAGCACGTGGCGATCGCCGCCAACGCGATGAGCGACGATGCCGTTTCGAAATGCGTGCGGCGCCGCTTCGAATCTTGGAGGTTGAACATTCGGACTCGCTCGCGTCGGAAGAAAGGGAAAGCAAATAACCTAGTTGACACTCTCGGCGGTCGCCACGGCATGAGCCGAGGTTTACAGGTATTTAGTGCAGATTGCCTACCGGTGGAATCCCGGAGGCATCGTGATGTCTCGAATCGGTTTGGCCGGAACGCCTGCCGCCACCACGCACTCGGGGAGCGATTTGGTGACGATGGACCCCGCTGCGACGAGCGTCCCTCGACCGATGGTGACCCCGGGGAGCACGATGCTGTTACGGCCGAGCCATACGTCTTCGCCGATGACAATCGCAGCAGGGGTATCGGGGGTCATCGCGTCGATGGGATGGGCGTTGTGATCGCCAATCGTGACGCGGGGCCCGATACGGGTATAGGCCCCAATTCGTATTGAATCGGCACACGCAATGTCTGATCCGTAGTTCATGAAGACGCCCTCTTCAACTACGAGTTCGCCTGATCCGAACGTCGAGATGATGATCGGTTCATGGCGCCCATCGATGAGGACACGATCGTGGAGATACATCGTTCCCTTGTTGAACACCCGCACGGTGCCTAGCAGTCGGACCCGGTTGCCGACCGTCACGCCCTGCCGTTTGGCGAGTTGGGAACGAGCGACGCCGATCGCTGAAGTCACATGCTGGATGGCCACGCAGCGAGCGTAGTTCGCTCGTCGTGGTGCGCGGTGATCGCAGACAGTCGGTGTGATTTAGCGGAACGTCAAATGTTGGTTGCGTTGGATCTCGTCGGGCCGCATTTACCGTCGGGCCGGAGTTACCGTCGGGCGACGCTCTTCGCCACAGTCAGAGTGTTTGTGGGCCTTGCGGTTGTCGTTGTCGTGGGCTTCCTGGTCGTTGTGTCGTCGTGGGCTTCCTGGTCGTTGTCGTCGTGGGCTTCCTGGTCGTTGTTGTCGTGGGCTTCCTCGTCGTTGTTGTCGTGGGCTTCTTCGTAGACGTGGTGGTTGGTGCCTTTGTGGTGGTGGGTGCCTTTGTGGTGGTGGGTGCCTTTGTGGTGGTTGGTGCCTTTGTGGTGACCGGCACCTTTGTTGTCGTGGTGGTGCTCAGCGTCGTTATTTGTGTCGATGTGGTGGTCGTCGATGTGGTGGTCGTCGATGTGGTGGTCGTCGAGGTAGATGTTGTTGATGTGGTGGTCGTCGAGGTTGAAGTTGTCGTAGATGGCGTTGTGGTCGTGGTTGTGGTCGTGGTGGTGGTGTTGGCAACGAACGGTTGGCGAGCGATGGTTACGACGGGTGGCATCGTCACTATTGCGGTTGTCGGCGGAGCGCAGCCCACGGTGGTTGACGGAGCCGCAGGCGTTATCGTCGCGACCTCCTTGACGGTCGGGATGGTTGTCGAGGTCGCCGTTGTTGAAGGAGTGGTTGATGAGGGAGTGGTTGTTGTCGATGCGGCGGTTGGCGTCGTTGTTGTTGTCGTTGTCGTTGTTGTCGAAGGTGCGGTGGTGCTGGGCGAGCTGCCGGCAGTCGTCGCGGGAATCGAGGGTCCCGAGGGGACTCCGGTCGTGGCGGTCGTGGCGGTTGTTGTGGGGATCGTCGTCGCTATGGTGGTCGCCGCCGATGTGGAAGGGGGAGTGGTTGGCGAAGTCGTGCTTGTCGAAGTCGTGCTTGTCGAAGTTGTGCTTGTCGAAGTTGTGCTTGTCGACGGAGCGGTCCTCAACGTCGGTTGGGTGCACACCGGTGCGGCGGGAGCCGGACTCAACTCGACTACGGCAATCGAATACGGAGCAAGCTTCACCGGAACCGTGGCACTCACGAGTGGCTGAGCCGAATGTGCGGTGAAGTTGGCTGTCGATGATCCGTCGTAACTGAACGTCCGGTACGAGGCCAGCGCGCCGCAGTTTCCGACGGAGATCTTCGCGTCCATTGAAGCGGTTTGGCTGAGGTTCAGAGCCACGACGACGACGTTTCCGGCGGGCGTCTTCGACGCAAACGTGGAAAGGCGATCAGTTGCCGAACCCGGATCCGACGTCGACGCCACGCTCGTATCGCCGAACGTGCTTCCCCGTCCGTCGTAATTACGGAAGGCCCGAAACGCCATGGCGGTCGGAGTGTCGTTCGCCGGGAAGGTCCAGTAATACGCCGAGCTGACACCGCCGCGTCCGAACTGGCCGAGCGTCTCAGCGGTGGCGAGCGCCCCTGACATGTGGGATTCGCCGCCGAAACTCCACTCGCCGATCGAGATTCCGGTGCCGGGATACGACGAGTTGATCCAGCCTCGGAGGCGGTTCAGAAGATCGATGTTCGGGGTCTCGGTCCACTTGATCCACGATTCGTCTGCGTACGTAGGATCCCAGATCGATCGGGTTGCCCGAATACGAAGGGCAGCAGTGGACGGTGAGATGTTCGGGCTGTAGACGCCGTCGGCCTGCGGATAGAAGTGCACATCGAGGAGGTCGATCGACTTCACGCCGTCTCGAGCGTCAGCCGCTTTGAGAGTTCGTAGGTACGCCGGTATAAGCGCTTCGCCACCTTGGGGCCCGTTGCGATCGGGAGCGTTCTGGGGCCACCCGGGAGTGGCGACGTCGGCGGCTGAGTACAGATAGCCGAGGACTCCCCATGACGCGAGCCCGGCGATCCGCGTCGTGGGTGAAGCGGCGCGAATCGCCCGTGTTGTGGCGATGGTCCGGTCGATCAGTTCGGTGAATCCCAATGGCGTTGAGCGAATATCGCGATGGGTGCTGTTCCAGAGATCGGGCTCGTTGTCGAGAATGACTTCGTCGACCGAGCCCCCGATTGAAGCGGCATGCGCGCTTACCATCTGGGCGTAGCGCCCGATGGTGGCCGCATCAACCGCCGTACTAGTGAGCTTCGGATCACCTCCGGGGAGTTTGGTCGACCAATCCGGAGCAACGCCATTACCGGCGTCGGGTCGCCATGGATCGAACGATGCCTGATCCGGCGTGAGGCTTTTCGGGAACCCACTCGAGGTGGTGTCCTTCGCGACCCAGCCGATCATCGGCAGCGTCATGGCGGAGCCCATGCCGGCCGCCTTGTTCTCGTTCATGATTTCGGTCCATGCCCGGTCGGCCCCGATGTTCTCGAAATACCAGTCCTGGGCCGTGTTCCAGGCGTTTCCGAGGTCGTAGTTGAGACGGGTGGTCGGGTTGCCGCCGAGCCGACGTGACGTGGCTCCGAGCGAGAACGGCGCAGTGTCGTTCGCCCGTTGGCCGTCGAACGCGATGCCGTAGATGCGGGGATCGATCGGACGGTTGGCGACGGCACAGTCGACGTTCGACGTCTTCGTGAGGTTGGTCAGCGCCGTGGCCGGTAGCCCGAAGCGTGCCGCACTGGTGATTCCACCGACGAACTCGATCTGGTCGAGGACGATGTTCGTCGGCGTGGGCAGGTCGCCCTGACCGACGAAGATGATGCGGTCGAAATCGGAGACGGGCTGCAACGTGGCCAACGGGAACTCCGCCTGGCGCCATCCGTTGGCATCCGGTGCGAATCCGGAGAAGTCGAGAGGTGCCACGGTCCCGGCGCCAAACGCGTTTTCCAGTTTGATGAACACGCCGTTCGTGACCGCTGTCTGCGGAACCTTCACCTTGAAACGCATGGCCCCGTACAGGCCGATGGGTCCCGCCGGGTGCGCGATGATCCAACCACTCCATCCGCCGAGGTCAACGGTGGCGGGTTGTCCCGGACCGAGGGTGCGTGTCGTCCAACCCCAGTCCTGGAACCCATCGCCCAGACCGTTGTTGTAGACAGTCAGGGTCGACGGAGCGGCCGTCTGGGCGTCGACGAAGCGAACCCCGAACGTGACCGTGGCGAGGAGCATCGCCACAACGGCGACCACCCCGAGCCGGAGATTGTGGCGCGCTCGTGCAAGAGTCGATTCCATACGGCTTCCGTTCACTTTCTGGCCGGTCGAGACGTTGGGCGATCGAGACCACGCCGGTAGTTCGCTGGCCGAGTGTAGACGACTCCCCAGGGTGATCAACGGGGAAACCGCAACTACGGAGAGAACGTTTCGCTACAGTTCGGAAACAACGTGAAACCCTTATCAGCACTGGGTTCTGGGGCGAACTCGACCACGAAATCAACTCTGCAATCCATGCAGTTTTGACTGGTTCGGAGGGCAGCGAAACGCCAGGAGCGCGCGGCGGAAGCTGACCTGGGTAGGGCCCAAGTGAGGTGTCGGCAAGGTCGCGTGGCGGGGCTTGCGCAGATACAGCGAAGCGGAGGCGGGGTCGAACATTCACGCCGACAAGGGAGTCGGAAGGGGGCCGCCGGCGAATGCGGAGAGAGCGAACGAGCGCCAGCGAGGGAGTGAGCGCAGCGTTGAGACCGAGTGAGCGGCCACAGCGTAGGGTGCCGAAGCGAAGTGGAGGCGGGGCCCTACGCTGTGCAACGGAGGCGGGGTCGAACATTCACGCCGACAAGGGAGTCGGAAGGGGCCGCCGGCGAATGCGGAGAGAGCGAACGAGCGCCAGCGAGGGAGTGAGCGCAGCGTTGAGACCGAGTGAGCGGCCAGAGCGTAGGGTGCCGAAGCGAAGTGGAGGCGGGGCCCTACGCTGTGCAACGGAGGCGGGGTCGAACATTTACGCCGACAAGGGAGTCGGAAGGGGCCGCCGGCGAATGCGGAGAGAGCGAACGAGCGCCAGCGAGGGAGTGAGCGCAGCCTTGAGACCGAGTGAGCGGCCACAGCGTAGGGTGCCGAAAGGAAGTGGAGGCGGGGCCCTACGCAATGCAATACGTGGAGGTTAGGGGATTCGAACCCCTGGCCTCTTCCATGCCATGGAAGCGCTCTACCAACTGAGCTAAACCCCCGAATTGCGTTGCAAAACCTAGCAGAGCAAAACATGCCCCATGCGCGTTTTGGACGGAATCTTGTGCAGACCGGTTCCTCGAACCTGCACCACCGTTGGAAACTACGGCGCGGTTTGGTCTGAATCCTGTGATGTCGTGTCGGTCTTCGTAGCGTCTGGAAGCACGGTGAGGATCTCGACGCCGTCGTCGGTCACGAGAACGGTGTGCTCCCACTGCGCGGTGCGAGCCAGGTCTTTGGTGACAACGGTCCAGTCGTCGTCCCACATGTCGTAGTCCCAGCTGCCTGACATGGTGATCATCGGCTCGACCGTGAACGTCATGCCGGGCAACATGATGTGGTTCGCGTGGCGGTCGTAGTAGTGCGGAATGTTGGGCTTCATGTGGAAGGCCTCACCGATACCGTGGCCGATGAAGGCCCGCACGACGCCGTAGCCGAACTTCTTTGCGTGCGTCTCGATGGCTTTGCCGATCACGTTGACCGGAAGGCCAGGCTTGATCGCAGCGATGCCGAGTTCCATGCATTCCTTGGTGATCTGCACGAGTCGACGCGACTGTTCGTCGACGTTGCCGACTTCGAACATCACCGAGTGATCGCCGTGGACGCCATTCAGGAAGATGGTCACATCGACGTTCATGATGTCGCCGTCTTGTAACGGGCGGTCATCGGGGATGCCGTGGCAGATCACTTCGTTGATCGACGTGCAGACCGACTTTGGAAAACCGCCGTAGGTCACGGTGCTCGGATAGCCGCCCAGGTCGATGTAGGCCTGGTGCGTGATCGCGTCGATCTCGTCGGTCGTGATGCCCGGCTTCACATGCGGACGCACGATCTCGATCACCTGAGCCGCCGCCCGACAGGCTTCGCGCATCCTCTGGATGGTCTCGGGGCTCTTGATGATCGGATAGTTCGCGTGCTTCGGCTTGCCCTTGTTGTCGACGTAGTCGGGGCGCACGATATTTGCGGGAACCGGGCGAATGGGGGAGATGTGGCCCGGGGTAACGGTCGGGACCTTCATCGACGGGCCGGAGTCTTTGTGGCAACGTTTGAACTTCTTGCCACTGCCGCACCAACACGGGTCGTTGGATTTCGGGAGAGTGAGCGTTTCCACAGGTTCAAGGATACCGGCAACCAGCCACAACCGACGCGTGCCGTTCGACCATTGGTCGGCAGCGAACTGCGGCGTTATCGGCCACCCGACCGGATTGTGGTCACCCAACATCTCTGTGGGCGTTCAGCACGCCGTCGGGTGACCCGGAACATGCTCGTTGACCCGGATTCCGCTCGTTGACCCGGATTCCGCTCGTTGACCCGGATTCCGCTCGTTGACCCGGATTCCGCTCGCTGCCCGGAACGGGTGAGTGGAGCTAACGGCCGAGAACTCGATACTTTGCTTCGGTGGCTTCCTTCTGCGGGCGCCACCAGGCCTCGTTGGCCTGGTACCAGGCGACGGTGTCGGCGAGCCCGGTTTCGAAATCGGTGAAGCGGGGGGACCAGCCGAGTTCGGTCCGCAACTTCGTCGAATCGATGGCATAGCGCATGTCGTGGCCGGGTCGGTCGCTCACGTGGTCGTAGGCGTCGGAAGGACGGCCGAGGGTGGCCAGCACCATCTCCACGACGGTCTTGTTGTCCTTTTCACCATCGGCACCAACGAGGTAGGTCTCGCCGATCAGGCCCTTCTCGGCAATCAGAAGTACTGCCGAAGAATGGTCTTCGGTGTGGATCCAGTCACGCACGTTCTCCCCCTTGCCGTACAACTTCGGCCGGTTGCCCCACAACACTTCGGTGATGGTGCGAGGGATGAACTTCTCGACATGCTGGTAGGGGCCGTAGTTATTTGAGCAGTTGCTGATCGTCGCTTGCACCCCGAATGAACGCACCCATGCTCGAACCAGGAGATCGGAGCTGGCCTTCGAGGCGGAATACGGGCTCGAAGGATTGTACGGAGTGGACTCCTGGAAGCGGGCGGGGTCGTCGAGTTCGAGGTCGCCGTACACCTCGTCGGTCGAGATGTGGTGGAAGCGACGCCCGTGTTTGCGAACGGCCTCAAGCAACCGAAACGTACCGATGATGTTGGTTTCGATGAACGGGTACGGGTTGTGGAGCGAATTGTCGTTGTGGGACTCGGCGGCAAAGTGAACGACAAGGTCGTTGACGCCGACGAGTTCATCGACGACGGCCTCGTCGCAGATCGAGCCGGCGACGAATTTGAAACGTTCGTTCTCGGCCGGGAGGTTCGCTCGGTTGCCGGCATAGGTGAGCGCGTCGAGCACGGTAATCGTGGCCTCGGGGCGCTCCCGGAGCACGTAGTGAACGAAGTTGGAGCCGATGAAGCCGGCACCCCCGGTGACGAGTATCCGCGTGGTCATGAACACAGACTACGAAACCCCCGGCTCGGAGAACGCGATGTGCCCGTCGACCCGCCCGGGCAACCGCCCAGCGACGCCCGAGCGGCCGGCCCGAACGCTGTCGAACCGATCGGGGAGACGGCAAAGGCACCGGGCGGGGTGGGGCTCGCCAGTAACCTGGGAACCATGTCTGATGAAGTTGTTGCCCCCGAAGAAAGTGCGAAGTCCGGAAGCGCAGGCGGTTCAGGGCTTCCGCCGTTCCGTTACAACGCACAGACTGGCTGGTGCGATCGAGTCTCGATGGCAGGACCGTTGGGACGCGGAGGGCACGTTCAACACCCCGAATCCTGTCGGTCCGTTGAGCGACGGCTTCGACGCGGTGAAGGATCTGCCGAAGCTGTTCGTCATGGACATGTTCCCGTATCCGTCGGGAGCAGGCCTGCACGTCGGACATCCGCTCGGGTTCATCGGGACCGACGTGTTCTCGCGGTTCAAGCGCATGACCGGCCACAACGTGCTGCACACGATGGGATTCGACGCGTTCGGGCTTCCGGCTGAGCAGTACGCCATGCAAACCGGCACGCACCCGAGGATCACGACCGAGGCCAATGTGGCGACCTACCGGCGCCAATTGCGCCAGCTGGGCCTGGGTCACGACCGCCGACGCTCCGTCAGCACGACCGATCTGCAGTTCTACCGGTGGACGCAGTGGATCTTTCTGAAGGTGTTCAACTCGTGGGTCGATCCGTCAACGGGTAAGGCGCGACCGATAAGCGAACTTATAAGTCTGTTCGAAGACGGCGCCCGACCAACACCGACCGGTAAGCCGTGGGCGGAGCTCACCGAAATAGAACGTCGCACGATCATCGACGATCATCGGCTCGCTTACGTCGCCGAAACCCCGGTGAACTGGTGCCCGGGTCTCGGAACCGTCGTCGCGAACGAAGAGGTAACGGCCGACGGTCGAAGCGACCGGGGCAACTTCCCGGTGTTCAAGCGCAATATGCGCCAGTGGAACATGCGCATCACTGCCTACGCCGAGCGCCTGATCGCTGATCTCGACACGGTCGACTGGCCCGAGCCGGTGAAACTCATGCAACGCAACTGGATCGGTCGCAGTGAGGGAGCCCGGGTCCGCTTCGGCACGTCGGTTGCTCCGATCGAAGTCTTCACGACCCGTCCCGACACCCTGTTTGGCGCGACGTACATGGTGCTCGCTCCCGAGCATTCCCTGGTCGACCAATTCGTGTCGCCGGCATCCGGTCACATCGAGTGGCCGGCCGGCACCCCATCGGAATGGACCGGTGGTTACGCCACACCGGCCGATGCTGTCCGCGCATATCGTCGCGACGCCCAGAGCAAGACCGACGTTGACCGTCAGGTGGAGAGTCGCGAAAAGACCGGTGTGTTCCTCGGCGTGTATGCGACAAACCCCATCAACGACACCCAGATACCCGTCTTTATCGCCGACTACGTGTTGATGGGTTATGGGACGGGCGCCATCATGGCCGTTCCCTCCGGCGACCAGCGCGACTTCGAGTTCGCTCGGAAGTTCAACCTGTCGATCATCGCCACTCAGCAGCCACCGGCCACATGGTTCGCCGACCGCGGCATCGAACCGTCGCTCGAGTGCGACTCGTGGCCCGAGGCGTACATAGGAGAAGCCGAGCACGTTCAGTCGTCGAGAGCCGATGGTGCACTCACGCTGGACGGCCTCGACAAGGCCGACGCGATCCACACGGTGAACGTCTGGCTGGAAGCCAACGGGCATGGGCACGGCACCATCAATTACAAACTGCCGCGACTGGGGCTTCAGCCGCCAGCGGTACTGGGGCGAGCCGATTCCGATCGTCTTCGACGAAACCGGATTGCCCATCGCGTTGCCCGACTCGGCGCTCCCGCTGGTGCTGCCCGAGACCGAGCAGTTTTCGCCGCGCACGTTCGATCCCGACGACGAGAACTCAAACCCCGAAGCTCCGCTCGACCGGCTCGATGACTGGATCAACGTCGAACTCGACCTCGACGGAAAAGGTACGCGTGCGTATCGTCGCGACTCAAACGTGATGCCGCAGTGGGCCGGATCCTGCTGGTACTACCTGCGCTACATCGATCCGGTGGATGCACCGGGGGCCGAGTTGCCGAGCGACCGCATAAATGAGAAGTACTGGATGGGGGAGCCGTCACCGGGAAACTCCGCGGGTGTCGACCTCTACGTCGGCGGTGTGGAACATGCCGTGCTGCACCTGCTCTACAGCCGGTTCTGGCACAAAGTCCTGTTCGACCTCGGCTACGTGTCTTCGTCGGAGCCATTCCACCGACTGTTCAATCAGGGCTATGTGCAGGCATACAGCTACACCGATGAACGGGGCATCTACGTCGAGGCCTCGGAAGTCGTGGAGAAGAACGGCGCGTTCACCCATGAGGGTAAACCCGTCACGCGGCACCTGGGCAAGATCGGAAAGTCGCTCAAGAACAGTGTCTCGCCCGATGACATGGTGGCCGAATACGGAGCCGACACGTTCCGTCTCTACGAGATGTCGATGGGCCCGCTCGACCAGGCCAAGCCGTGGGACACCCGCGCCGTCGCAGGTGTCCACCGGTTGCTGCAGCGCATCTGGCGCCTCATCGTTGACGAAGAAACGGGCAAACCGACCGTCGTCGAAGGCGGCGACGTTTCCGACAAGACGCTGCGAATTCTGCATCCCACGATCGCTTCGGTGCGGGACGCGATGAACGACCTGCGTCTCAACACGCCGATCGCCCGCATCACTGAACTCACCAATCACCTCACCCAGGCCTTCCCTGACGGTCTGCCCCGGTCGGTGGCTGAGCCACTGGTTCTGCTGCTCGCGCCCTTTGCGCCGCACACTGCGGAGGAACTCTGGAGCGAGCTCGGTCATTCGGGTTCGCTGGCCAAAGCGGCGTTTCCCGACGCCGACCCCGCCTACCTGGTGGCCTCGACGGTGGAGATCCCGGTCTCGATCAACGGGAAGGTTCGTTCGAAGATCACGGTGCCGGTTGATACCGACGCCGCCGGACTTCAGGACGCGGCGCTCGCCGACGAGAAGATCAAGCCGCAATTGGTCGGGGCGACGATCAAGAAGATCATCGCCGTCCCGAACAAAATGGTGAACATCGTTCTCGGCTGACCGGTCCTGCCGGGAGGTGTCTCGCGCCGACGCTTCGGCCCGAACGAACGCGACATCGCAGCCAGGCCTGCGGACTGGTCAGAAATCCTTACGCGCAATGCCGGTCCCGGTTCAGGGGCCGGTAGCGTCTAGGACATGTTCACGATGAATAGACGCTCACTTCTCGCCGTGTTAGGCGCGGGTCTTTCGGTCTCGTTGGTTCTGGCCGGATGCGGATCGGACAAGGACAATGCCGCCGACACCACGAGCGCCGCGGCTGGCACTGATAATCCCTGCCCCGCCGCTGCGGCCGAGAATCACAAGTTCGACAAGGAACCGCCCAGCACCATCGACGTTTCGAAGAACTACACCGCCGTGATGACCACCACGAAGGGCACCATGGAGTTCGCTCTCGATGCCAAGAAGGCACCGATTACGGTCAACAGCTTCGTGTTTCTGGCCGGACAGAAGTACTTCGACTGCATCGGCTTTCACCGGGTGGTTCCGGGCTTCGTTCTCCAGGGCGGGGATCCAAACACGCTGGTGAACGACCCGAACAATCCTCCCGGAGCGGGAGGGCCGGGATACGAGTTCCTCGACGAGCTTCCGCAGGCCGGCGAGTACAAGTTCGGGTCGCTCGCCATGGCCAACGCCGGAGCGAACACCAACGGAAGTCAATTCTTCATCATCTCCGGGCCCCAGGGCGAGCAGTTGCCCCCGCAGTACTCGCTGTTCGGCCAGGCCACCAAGGGGGAAGACGTCATCCGGGCGATCGACGCTCTCGGCGTACCGAATTCTGACGGTCCCCCCACGGAACCGGTGACGATTCTCTCGGTCCGGATCACCGAGTCCTGATCCGCACCCGGTTCGAGGTTCCACCGAGGTAACCGGACAACTGAAACCGCCAACGCAAAACTCCCCGGGGAAGACCCCGGGGAGTTTCGTTCACAGCCGTCGGGCTGTTCGCATCATGTCAGTTGGTTAGCTACAGGCGATGATCGACACGTGGTCAATCTTCACGTAGTCCCAGTTCGTCACCCAGGCCTTGACCCGCACCTTGGTCGTGCCAGCCGGGGCCACCTTGTTGAAGCGGAACGGGCCGCCGACCTGGTACGGGGGAAGATCCACGTCCACGTTCATGTCGTAGGCGTACTCGGCCAGGACAGCGCCACTCGAGTTCAGGAACGCCATGGCGATCCGTGCATTGTTCGTCGGATCGTGTGTGCCACCGTAGAACGTGGTTTCGTACGTTTTACCGGCCGTGGCGTTCACGGTCTGTGTAAGGGAACCTTCCGTCCCACCGGACTTCGAAACGTAACCGGTTCGGGTTCCGGTGCCGGGGGCGGCAATGCCGGTCATCGTGCCGGCGCTACCGACGATCGTCCAGCCCGTCGTGCCACTTTCGAACGAGGGGTTGTTGACGAGCAGGTTCGATGTGGAACACAGCGGCGTGGTGTTCACCGGGAGTGACGTGGTCGGACCGGGGATGGTCGTCGTGGTCGTCGTGGTCGTCGTCGTCGGAGCGGCCGTGGTCGTGGTCGCTGCGGTGGTCGTTGTGGCGACCGGTGGGCTGTCGTACTGGGTGCCATGGGTGTTGTCGGTGCACAGGATGCCATTGAGCCGGAAGTTGTTCGGCTTATTGGAGTTTCCTGCACTCGAGTTCCACGTGCCGGCGACCCAGATATTTGAACTCAACGAGTTGCCCCCGAGGATGTTGAAGTTCCCCGCCGCACCCCGAACATCAGCGGTCGGTCCTCCGTTGTCGAGCGCTGCGTTTGTGCCGGTGCCCCCACCTTGTCCGGCGGCGATTCGTGTCGCCACTTCACCACCACGGTACGACCAGGTCAGGTGCCAGGTGCCAGGGATCATTTGAGCGTTGTCGTTCCAGATCTGAAGTTCGGCGACGAAGTTCGAGCCATTGTTCTGCGAAGCGTTGTACTCGATTCGGCACGGTCCGGACCAGCTCGGGCTCGTCGTTGTCGTGGCTGGCGTCGTTGTCGTTGTCGTTGCACTCACAACCTGGACCGGGAGACATCCGGTGAACGGGAAGTTGTGCGGCTCACCGTGCGGGTTGGTCGACGGCTGGCTGAACGACTTCACGATCAGCGCACCGTTGTAACCGGCGCCTTCACCCTGCGGAATGTTGTAGCCAACGGTGAAGTCGGCATCCGGGGCGAAAATCGTTCCCGACCAGCTGGTGCGTCCGATCGACAGCGAGGTGGCCTGGTAGAAGTTGAACAGGATGTTGTTCTCGTCGGCACCGTTGAGATCGGCGGGGGTGATGCCTGCGTTCAAGTCGATCGAGGTGCCGGGCACGTTCACCAGAACGGTCGAGCCACTCGGAACGTTGAACCGCAGTCCACCGCTGCTGGCCAACTCCGCGGCGGTCATGGTGAACACGTTGTAATCGGTCCGGCTTCCGGTGAGCGCATAACCCTCCCAAGCCTGGCCGCGGGCGGTCACCGAGCCGGTGGCGCTGAGCGAGGCCCAGTAGGACTTCAAGGCCAACAGGTTCGTTCGTTCGGCGGCGTAGTCGGGACCGGTGCCGTTGGTGGCCGAGCCACCCGCCGGGTAACCGATCGACGACTGACTGATGGCACCGACGGCCTTGGCGCTGCCGTTCGGGAACGCACCGGAGCTCATCGACAGCGTGCCGCCGACGTACAGGTCGACACGGTTCGGGTCGTCCGGAAGTTGTGCGCCGACCAGGGCATAGGGACTCGACGGCGAGTGACCGATCGAGAAGTTCTGCAGGACGGCGTTGCCTGACACGGCGACACGACCCTCAACGTCGGGGACGTACGAGAAGTTGCCGTTCGTGACCCAGACGTTGAACGGCGTCACGTTGCCAAGTGGATTCGTGGCACACGTCGAACCGTACGAGATGGGGTTCGTCGTCGTCGGTGCGATCGGCGTTGTGGTCGGCGAACCGCCTGCGGTGGTGGTCGTTGCCGCGATCGTGGTCGTGGTGGTCGTGGTCGTTGTGGTCACGTTGCTGCCGATGATCGCAGCGCCGTCAGCGGAGATCATGTTCGTTCCGAGCACCCGACCGAATGTCGTGTTCACGTTCACGGGGATGCGGACACGGATCTTCGTTGTTGCGGCGGTCGAGATCGACAGACAGTCGGAGTAGCCGGCCATCACTTCGTAGTTCAGTGGTCGGCTTGGGTCGGTGCATGCGTTCCAGGCGGCTGCTGAGACCGGGAAGTTCCGGTCGGCGTACCGCTTGGCCTCGGCGATTGCCGCCGTCTTGGCCCGGGTGCGGGCCGCCGTGTTAATCGGCTGCCCGCCGGCCTGAGCCTGTTCATAGGCAATTTGTTTGTCGTATTCCGCGACACCTGCAAATGCTGCGGAGTCGGCTGCGTTTTGAGCTTTTCGTTGCATCTGCATCGCGTTGCCGAGGTCCACCGCGAAGCCGAGCGAGCCGAGCAGAATGACAGCTACCAACGTCGTCAAAATCGACGTTGCGCCTTTCTCCCGAGTCGCGGCCCGCCTCGGCCCGGTCGTACTGCGTTGCGCTGGATGCGTTGCGCTGTTGAGTTTCATGCTGGCTTTCCTTTGTGCTCGGCTGGTTGGTGAGCTGGTGATGGCAGTGGTGGGGTTGGCTGGTTGGGGTTTCGTGTGGGTTTGTTTGGGTTGCTGGTTGCGTGTGTGGTGATCGAACTGCTTGGTGTTGGCTTGCGTTGATCCGGTGGTTCCGGGCGGTCCGCTGATTTCGGGGAGTAGTTGTGAACGCGTACTGGCGGGGAGTCCCGAGCGTTTCGAAGGTGGAGCAGACAAACGGTTCATGACGTCACCGTGCATCCGGACCAGTCGCCGCCGAAGGTCGCTTCAGACGCTTCGCCGGGGCCGTTGGCCATCGAGTTCATGATTCGCATGGTCACGCGACTCTGAATGACCCGGTTGTTCAGGAGCGGACCGAGTAGGCCGGTACGGGACCGACTCGTGATCTGCGCACACAGCACCAGAGCGTTTCCGGAGTCCCAGGCTTCGTTGCGTCCGGCCTGGACCACACCGTTGGAGTCAAAGCTGACGACCCGGGTGGCGATTCGTGCGTCAAGTCCGGATTCGTACGCGAAGAGCTTGGCCAGGCACAGCACCTTGGAACTTTCCGTGGCGCGGGGGTCGCCGGACGTGTAGCTCGCCGCGGCCGACTGCCCAAACCCCGATGGGCAGGTGGTGTTGCCGTAGCCGCCGGCCGACGCCCGCCGGCCGGCTTCACGAACCGCGCTCCGGAGCTTTCCGGTGTCGTTCAGATAAAAGCCCATGTCCACCGCACCGAGGAGAAGGGTGACGAGAATGGGAAGGACCAACGCGAATTCCACAAGTGCGGCACCGCTCTCGGTCCGACGCCGAGCAACCAACGAACGCGCCGCCCGGAAAGACCGCACAACGCGGTTGGGTGACGTCCTTCTCGTGTGGTGCGCTGCGTGAACCGATTGATACATGGCCCATCTATCGGATCGAATTCTCACGCTCTGTAGTCAAAATCACGAAAAACTGTCGATTTGTTGTCGTTTGAGTGGTTAGTCCCACCTGTATAGGTCGTTTGGTTCAAAGCCCGACCGCGAACTCAACTCAACCCGTTTGCGCGCCGACTGTAGCGACATGGTCCAAAAAGGCTCACGGGTTGCGGCTGGCGCGTCGAACGACGGGAGCGGCGCCAACATGTCGTTCCTCCGACGGTGTTTCCACGCCGCGGCGGGCCCGCCGCGAGGCGCAAAACGAGCACGAACGCGGTGCCGCTCTGGTGGAAATGGCGATTGTGGCGGCGATCTTCTTCGGCCTGACCCTCGGCGTCGTTGACTTCAGCTTCGCGATGTTCGAGGTCAACTCGACCAACTTCGCGGTCAGGTCCGTCAGTCGGGCCGCCTCGACAGCCGAAGTGGGCGCTGACTCGAGCTGTGACACGTTCAACTTGATGGCTGCGAGCGATCCGGAAACGCTGACCCGACTGATCTGTGACGCCAAGAACCTGTCGCATGTCAGTGCGGACCGGATCCGGGTGAAGGTTCGGTTCGAGTCCGGTGCCGATCCCACCCTGGAGGGTTCAAATGTCGCCGGTGACTCCGTCGTTATCTGCATGATGACCGAGACCCGTTCAATCAGCGGCCTCTATTCATCAGTTATTGGAAATCGGGTAATGAAGTCTCGGTCGCGCACGCGGATCGAAACGCCGATCGGCAGTGGTGCCTCGCTTTTTGGAGGATATGAGGAACCGCTTCCAGGTGAAGACTGGGACTTCTGTGATCCAATCACTCTTCCGAGCGGTTACACGCAGCTGACGACCACAACGACGACCACGACCACGACCACGACGCCGGCGACGACCACGACAACAGCCGCGCCAACCACGACCACGACGATCCCAGCGACCACCACGACGGCGGCGGCCACGACAACGACAGCGGCACCGACGACGACGACCACGGTGGCGCCCACGACGACGACCACGGCAGCGCCGACGACTACCACCACCACAGTTGCACCAACGACCACGGTGGCCTCGGGCCCGTACTGCGGGATTACCTGGTATATCGATGGTTCTGGGAGCACCTGGTACAACGTCGAGGGCAACATTCTCAACCGGACCGGCTCGGCATGGAGCGGATACACGACCACATTTACGGTGCCGACAGGTAACACGATCTACGCTGTCTACGGCGGTTGGGGAATTGCTTCCCAGGTCGGGCAGACCGTGACGCTCGTGAAGCAACCATCCGATTGGGAGGGGAATCTCGCCGGCGGCGACTCGACCGGTTGGAGCGGTGGTGTGGGTATCACGATGTTGAAGCCGAGTGGATCCCCCATCGGCACTGGCAGCTTCACCAACGCTAAAGTGAACGGGCGAACCTGTACCTGATATTCCTAAATCAGGTCAGTCGAGTGGTGCCAATGCATCAACTTCGGTGAGCAAAAGTGCCACCGATTGTGCGGTATCAGCGTTTTGGTGGCTTTCTCGTCGTGGTCGTAGTCGCTCGATTAGTGGCCTTCTTGGGGGATCCTGATCGGAGTGCAACGGATTGTGAAGCAGGAGCGGGAAGTGGAGACCCTGGCGGGCTGACCGTGAATTTCCAGGTAATGGATCCGGCCCGGCCGGCGCGCACCGTCACCTCGTAGGTGTTCCCGGGGACGAGCGGCTCATGCGGGAGCACAATCACCGCGTTCTTCTGCGTCAGCAACGACCGCCCGACGGCCTGCGCGCTCATCGACGGATTGCGATACGACGAGTCGATGACGCAACTTTCGACAATGTCCCCGTTGGACCGAACGTCCGCCGTCGTGTCCTCCGGGGCGCTCGGGAACTGCACGAGAAGCGGAAGCCCCGCAGGCGCTTCGTAACCGGGGCAGTGGGTCAGTGGGCTCGGTGTTTCGGTCAGGAAGCGGGTCAGCGGAACCGTCGCGGTCGCGGCCGGGGAACACGATCGGAGCGTCGAAGGTTACTTTCGGACCGATTCCTGCGGTGACGTTCAGTACGCCGGCTGATTCAAACGGGCTTCCCAATTGGTCGCGTTGAACGCCGAATGCGCTTCGAAGCAGACGCGGCTCCAACAGGTGGATTCCGTGAAACGGCGCCCCGAGCCAGTCTTCGATGACTTCACGGTCGTTGCGCTGCTTGCCGCCCCAGGCCCCGAGAACGGATTGCGACGCCGCCAGCGCGCCGCTCGGTGAATAGCGCGGATTTGCCGGGTCTTCGGTGTGCGAGGCGGATCCGGTGGCGGTGAGGTAGCGGGCGTGGAGGTCCACGCCGGCTTGCAGCGACGCATCATTCGCAACCGAGGGAAGCCCTGAACTCTGCCGGTAGGCGTTGAGCGTTTCGAGCCAGGACGGGAGTGGCGATCCTTGATTCGCTGACACGCCAGCGCTCACTGTCGTAGCGGTGGTGCCAACAGCCGGAACGAGACCTACGGCGACTCCCAGAACGACGGCAACGCGGCCCCTACGGGGAGATTTGCGCTTCAATCGGCCCGCAGGCCTCGAACGATGGTCTTCGTGACCTCGCCGGACATCGCGTACGGGGAATACAACGACAGACGGTCAACGGCTCCCGAGTATCGACGCAGCAGTTCCGGCGCCACCTTGTCGGGTTCGGCGACAACTGCGAACGCTTCAAGGACCTCGTCGTCGAGCACTTCGCCCATCTCTTTCCACTTGCCCTCTTTGGAAAGCCCGTTCAACTGGTCCTGCAAGGATCCCCAGCCGTGAAGCTCCAGAACACCGCGATAGGCGGGCGTGGATCCGTAGAACGCGATTTGCGCCTTCGTCCCGGCTTTGGCGGCATCGAGTTCGGCTTCGTCTCGACCGGTCACGATGAACGACGGAAGGCTGATCTCGAATGAGTCGCGGTTTCGACCGCTCTTCGCCATACCCGTTTCAAGCGCCGGGATCGTGGTCTCCTTGAGGTAACGCTCGGTCGTGAAACCGTGCGCCAGGAACCCGTCGCAGACCTCACCAGCGACCTGAGTCATGAGTTCACCAACGCCGGCCAGGAACACCTTTGGCGTTCCGTAGGGGTTCGGGCCGGGGTTGAAGAACGGCGACATCAATGTGTGCGTGTAGAACTCGCCCCGGAACGCCAACTTGGTGCCGTTGTTCCAGCAGTCCCAGATGGCCTGCATGGCAAGCACGAACTCGCGCATCCGTGCCGCAGGCGAACTCCACGGCATCGAGAATCGCTTCTCGATGTGCGGCTTGATCTGCGACCCGAGGCCCAACACCATGCGACCCTTTGAGAGCCAGTGAATGTCGTTGGCCTGTACCGCAGTGGTCATCGGGTTACGGGCGAACGCCACGGCGATGCTCGTGCCGAGCTGAATCTTCTCCGTTGAGGTCGCCGCGAGCGTCAGAAGCGTGAACGGATCATGGCTGGTTTCGGCCGCCCACGCTCCGTCGTAGCCATCGAGTTCGGCCTGGCGAGCACCTTCGGCCGAGCGGGTCCAGTCATTTCCGATTCCACCATCTACGAGCATGGGCGAAACCTTAACCGCGTCCAGCCAAAATTTCCCGGTCGGTCCATCCGCAATGGTGGACGGGGGCGAGGAGCTACGCGCCGGGTCGATGGCCGGAGCGTGACTGCGTTTAGTCGCTCACGCGTACCAGGTAGCGGCCACGCGCTCCGCCGGCCTTCACGGTCGTGAGAGCGGCGTCGAGCCCGGAAAGACCGATTTCAGTGACGAGTTCGTCGTCGATCCCGGAGGGGCGCAGATCGGTTGCGCACCGGTGCCAGATCGCTCGGCGTAGATCCATGTTGATGTTGACCGAGTCGATACCCAGCAGGGCCACGTTGCGCAGAATGAATGGCAACACCGTCGTGTTGAGCGTCGCTCCTCCGGTCAGACCAGAGGCGGCGACCGCTCCACTGTGCTTGAGGGAGCGCAGAACGTAGGCAAGGGTGGAGCCGCCGACACAGTCGACCGCGGCCGCCCAGCGTTCCTTTTCAAGCGGACGGGCGCTCTCGGCCGAGGTCTCGGCGCGGTCGATGACTTCCGATGCGCCGATTCCCTTCAAAAACTCGTGCTCGCTGGCTTTACCGGTGCTGGCGACAACCTCAAAGCCCAGTTGGGCCAAGATGCTCACCGCAGCGGAACCAACACCGCCGGTTGCACCGGTGACAAGTACGGGTCCGGTACCGCTCGTGATCCCGAAGTGTTGGAGGGCATGAATCGACTGGGCCGCCGTGAACCCTGCGGTTCCGATGGCCATCGCCTGACGTAGGGTCAGGCCCGCCGGCAGTGGAACGACCGTGGATGCCTGCAGACGGCAGTACTGCGCATAGGCCCCGTGGCGACCGGTGCCGATGTCATAACCATGCGCGATCACGAGATCGCCCACCTTGAAATCGGTGGTGCCGTTTACCTCGACGACTTCACCGCCGACATCGACGCCCGGAACCAGCGGGGAGATTCGCGCCACACCGCCGCCGGGGGTGCACGCCAGCGCGTCTTTGAAGTTGACGCTCGACCACTGCACACGAACCGTGACTTCGCCGGCTGGGAGATCGCTCGCGGCCAACTCTCCGACTTCGCGCACGGCGAGGTTCGCGTCGCCTTCGCCTGGCTTGTTGGTGACGAGAAATGCCGGAAACGAGGCAGGTACGGCAGACATGGGTTCCTTTGTTCTTTTCGTTGTTCTGGGGGATGCGTTCGGTGTTACTCGATGGACGGCAGCGGACCCGGGCGGAGCGCCGCCATCGACGGCGAGGTGTTACTGGTCTCGGAGAAACTGTTCGAGTTCGGCCGCGAGTTCGTCGGCGCTCGGCAGCTTTCCAAGATCGACAGGTTCGGGTCGACCGACGCGCATGTTGCTCTCGGAATCGACCTGCTGTTCCAGTTGGCGGACCATCTCGACGTGATCGGGGTTGCCGGCCACAAGCGCTTCGATCTGCGAGATCGCCTGCTTGCCAGCACGGCGGAGGTCTTCGGTGTCGATGACGAGGCCGGTGAGCCGCGCTGCGCAGTCGAGAATCGCTGCGGCCGCTCCCGGGTAGGGCATAGCGGCCGCGTAGTGCGGCACTCGGGCCCAAACGCCGACGGCCGGTCTGTCTATGTCGGCGAACGCCCGCTCGATCGCGGCCTGCATTCCGCCAGGAATCTCGAAGCTGGCCTCGATGAAACCGACCTGGGCTGCCAGGTCCGGCGTGGTGGCGGTGGTGCTCAACGTGATCGGTCGGGTGTGGGGTGCCGGGGCCGGGAACGCACCGAAGCCGACACACATCCGCACATCAAGGGACCGGACCACTTCGGTCAATGCGGCGAGGAACGCCTTCCAGCGGTGGTCCGGCTCGGGACCCGTCAGCACCAGGATGTCCTGGCCGGCACGGTCGCGCCCGTGGCGAATCTGCAGCCTCGGCCATTTGAGTCCGGTGTTGACGCCGTTGATGAGGGTCATCGTCGGCCGACGAGCCCGCATGTCGACGAGCTCATCGCAATCGAAGGAGACCAAACGCTCCGTGCGGATCTGGGACTTGAGCGTGCCCATCGCCGTTTGCGCCCCGAATCCGGCATCGATCCACCCGTCGAGGGCGACGAACAACACGGGTTCTCGAAGTGATTCCGGGGGGTCGTTCTCCCAAATAAGAAGCGGGTGGGTCATCGTTTTCTGCCTTCAGACGCGAACTCAGACAGTACCGCTTTGTTTCGCAGACGCGAACTGAACACGGGTAGCCCGGTCATTACGCCTGACCCGCGAGCAGGGTGGAAGCCGTCTGGGCCAGGTTGGTGACCTGGGCGTCGTAGGACGAGAAGTCGAAGCCGTCGTTGCCCATCGCTCCCGACGCGTAGCGGGTGTAAACGCCATCGAGAATGCACGCGAGCTTCCAGTAGCCGAAGGCGATGTAGAAGTCGATGTTCGAGAGATCCCGCGATGACCGGGCCTGATACGTCTGGATCAGTTCCGCCCGCTTGGCAAAGCCGGGCGCAACCGTCGCCGCCGCGCCGAG
This sequence comes from uncultured Acidimicrobiales bacterium, assembly GCA_963763135.1. Classification (GTDB taxonomy): domain Bacteria; phylum Actinomycetota; class Acidimicrobiia; order Acidimicrobiales; family JANYDT01; genus JANMZO01. The sequence continues at coordinate 331,903 of CAVXNJ010000003.1, forward strand.
AGGAGGGTTGGGGTCGGAAGATTCCGGCCAGTAGACCATGAGAAGCCCCAGGTCCGCGAGCGGGTCGCCGAGCGTGCAGATTTCCCAGTCGAGTACGGCGAGGATGTTGCCGTCGGCATCGACCATCGTGTTGTCGAGGCGGTAGTCGCCGTGGACGATGCTCACGCCCTGCTGGGGCGGAATTCGCTGCGACAGGATTTCGTACACCTCGTCGACCGCGGGGACCTCACGGAGCTTGGACTGGCTGAACTGACGATGCCAACGCTTGAGTTGGCGTTCGATGTACCCCTCGTGTTTTCCGAGTTCGCCGAGTCCGACAGCGTTTACGTCGAGTTCGTGCAGGTCGGCCAGCACGTTGACGATGTTGCGGCTCACCGCGCCCCGGGCGTCGAGCGTCAGCGGATCGGCATCCTCGGCGGTGCGCAGAATCAGTCCGTCAACGAAGCCCATCACGTAAAACGGGTGCTCCGTCACGGATTCATCAGTGCACATACCAAGAGCGGGTGCGACCGGCACCACGGTCGAGCCGAGAGCGGAGATGATCCGATACTCGCGGCCCATATCGTGGGCTGAGGGGAGAAGGTGTCCGAGCGGCGGGCGACGAAGCACGAATGCGTTCCCGGCCGCATCGTCGACCCGGTACGTGAGATTGGAGCGGCCGCCCGCCACCAGGGTGAACGTCAGCGGCCCCCGGCAACCGGGGATATTCGCCTCACACCAGGCTGTCACCTCCGCTACGCGAATGCCGGAGGGGTCAGAGTGAACTTGCGTCGCGTCAGCCATACGTCTTCACCCTAACTGGCGAATGGCGCGCTTTACGATCTGAGCCGGTGAGCGCCGGTGAACGCCGTGGTACGACGGTTTGGTGGAAGTTGGAGCGGTAAGCTCGATCTCATGGCCTATGTAGATGTCACCGATGCAATGTTCGAAGCTGAAGTAGTTGCGAAGTCGGCCGAAGTGCCCGTGGTTGTGGATCTTTGGGCCCCGTGGTGCGGTCCTTGTCGCACACTGGGTCCGCTCATCGAGCGGGTGATCGATGCGACCGAGGGTCGCGTGGTGCTGGTCAAAGTGAACGTCGATGAGAACCCACGTATCTCCCAGGCGTTCCAGGTGCAGTCGATTCCCGCGCGTGTTCGCGATCAAGGACCGAAAAGTCATCGACTCGTTTGTCGGTGCCATCCCCGAACCCCAGATCAAGGCGTGGGTGTCGAAGTTCGCTCCCCCGAAGAGTGCGGCGGAGACGCTCATCGATCAGGGGTTGGCGCTCGGTCAACGGGATTTGCTGGAGCAGGCACTGGAGCTCGAGCCGGGCAACGCCCACGGTGTCGTGGCCCTCGCCGAGCGGATGGTGGCCGACGGCGAAAACGAGGCGGCCCTTGCCCTTCTGGCTCGAATCCCCGAAACCGCCGAGGTGACGCGGGTTGCGGCGCTCGCGCGCATCGGTACCCCCGCCGACTCGGCACAGGAACTGCTGGTCGAATTGGAGTCGCTGCTTCCGCAGGTCAAAGCCGACGAGGTGGCCCGGCAACGGTATATCGACCTTCTCGAAGTGATGGCCGACGACCCCAGAGTGCCGGCGCTCCGACGCAAACTCACCGCGCAGCTTTTCTGACCCGCCTTTCTGACGCGGCTTTCACCCATCCGATGTTCAGCTGAAGGCGGGAATCTCCGTGTTTGCCGAAGTTTCTGGCGCGTTACATCTCGGTTCGGCGGGCTGACGTCGATCGCATCGGAAGCTGCGTGCAGTAACGTAAGGGGCTTCTCAAAGCTGAATCCGACCGACGTTCCGATACCAAAACTGAGGTGAATCCACATGGCCAGACCCGTTCGAAACGAAGACTACTGGTTGTGGATCGGCGGGCCTGTGCCGCGCCACGCTGCGGGTATCACACTCGGGTCCCTCGTCATCGTTCGGGCCGAAACGGTCACGTCTTCGAGTTTCGATGAACTGTTGCGCCACGAACACGTGCATGTCGCGCAATGGCGTCGACACGGCACGATTCGCTTCCTGTTTCGCTACGTCGGGTCGTATCTTGCGAGCCGGTGCAAGGGCTACGACCACCACAGTGCGTACCGACGCATTCCCTTTGAAGTAGAGGCGCGCTGGCTTGCTCGAAGCCGGCCGGGAAGCGATGCGCACCCACGCTCGATGAGTTCGTTGAGCTGAGGCTCGCCAACTCCCAACGGAGCGGTGCACTCGCGAGTTGCCTCCCCTCTGCGGACACGTGTGTCCGTACACTTCACCCCTTCCCCTTGACGGCCGTGATCTGACCGGCGCAAACGTTGGCGCGCCCGGTGGTGCGTCAGCGCATGAGGGGGATAGATGGAGTTTCAGCGGCCGCCGTTGCGCGACTCATTATCCGATCGTTTGCGAGACAACCTCGCGACACGTCTGCTCCAGTGGCGGCTTGCGGCACGGCGACGCATCCGCTCCACAACACCCGAGGCGGCGCCACGCCGAACTGACGAACTCAACGACCAGACGCCACGCTCCACGAGGAGGCAGACGGCGGGCGACGAACACTCGCTTTCAACGGGTGGATCCGTCGATGCGGTTGACTCGGCGTCGATCGTTGGTCGCTTCGATCGGGGAACCGCTCCATCGCCGTCAGGGCGTTGGCGGTATCCACTTACCGTCGTGGTGGGGGTGGGTCTCGGATTCGTTGCCGCCAACATACTGTCGGCGCGACAACCCGGTTCGGTAGAAACCTTGGCCGCGACGGATGCCAAGAGCAGCGAGACGTCCGGAGGTGCGGCTCCTGTCGCCGAGCTGCCGATCATCACAGGACCGGCCCGCTCATCGACGACCACCACCACGGTGCTGATTGTCGTGCACGCAGCGGGGGCCTTTCGCCGACCCGGTGTGTATGTGTTTCCATTCGGCGCCAGGGTTGATGATTTGGTGGCGGCCGCCGGGGGAGTGAATCCTGGAGCCCAGACCGACGTGTTGAATCTGGCCGCACCCTTGGCCGACGGGCAACGGATTTGGGTTCCGATACGCGGTCAGCCGATTCCAACCGTCGCGCCCGTTGATATTGCACCAGCGGTAACGCCCGGCCCGGCATCAGCTGGCGGAGCGACCGCCGGCCGAACCGGGGCGGTTATCAACTTGAACACCGCAACCGTGGAGCAACTTGATTCGCTGCCCGGAATCGGCCCGTCGACGGCCGCGGCGATCGTGGAGTATCGAACCGCCCACCAGGCGTTTCGGAGCATCGCGGAGTTGCTGAATGTCCGTGGAATCGGCGAGGCCAAATTGGCGGCATTGAAGGCGAAGGTCACGCTGTGAATCCGGCTGGTTCGGCCCGGTTCTGGATTCCCCTCAGCGACCGGGCGATCGCGACGATGGCCGCGGCGGGGCTGGCCGGAGCGCGGATGCCGTCGCTTGCTTCGACGTGGGTGGGGCCGCTGTTGGCCTTTGGTGGATCGATAAGCATCGGCATCGTGGTCGTGGTCGTGGTCGTGGTCGTGGTCGTGGGGGTGGCCAGGCCGGCGCTCGCTGGAATCGCTCGGACATCGCTTCTCCCAAGACGGCGACCCCCGGAACGTCGTGATCGTCGCGAAGACTCAGGACCGCACGGGGCGACGACAAGAACACCAACGGTGGTTATCGGTTGCGTCGTGTTGTTCGTCGGATGCTCGCTGCTGTCGGAGCGTTCTCAGAACGGACTGCACATTCCTCCTTCGCTTCGGCAGCGGAGCATCTACGACATAACGCTCGTGTCGGATCCGGCGACGGTCAAAGCGACGACAACGGCCGACGCCCGGGTGCATGGGAAGCACCTCCAGCTGCGGGCGTCTGGCGCGCCCGGTCAAGTGCTCGCGAGCCTGGCCGCCGGGCAGCGCCTACGCATTCGTGGTCGCTTACGGGCGATCGAGGCCCCGATCAGCCCTTGGCTGCGAAGCCGCCACATTGCCGGGCGCCTCACGGTCACGCGCATCGAAAAGGTGGCCGCGTCGGGTGACACGCCGCACCTCTACCGGTTGGCCAACATCGTCCGATCACGATTGCTGCGCAGCGGTCAGGTGCTGCCCGAGTCACAGCAGGGGCTGTTCGCCGGGTTTCTCCTCGGCGACGACCGCCGGCAGTCCCCGGAGACGATCGACGACTTCCGCGCCGCGGGTCTTTCACATCTGCTCGTGGTCTCGGGACAGAACGTCGCGTTCACCCTTGCCGTGTTCGAACCGGTTCTTCGCCGGTTGCGACGGCGTCCGCGTCTCGCCGGGACCCTAGCGCTCCTCGTGATGTTCGCCACCGTGACCCGCTTCGAACCGTCGGTGCTTCGCGCCGTGTGGATGGCCGGAGTGGTGGCCGTGGCGCGGTGCGTCGGTCGACCCCAACGGGGCATGCGCGTCCTTTCTCTCGCCGTCATCGTTCTCACCGTGGTCGATCCGCTGCTCAGCTACTCGGTTGGATTCGCCCTTTCGCTGGCGGCGACCGCCGGTCTGGCACTCTGGAGCGATCCACTGAGCCGTCGGCTGCCACTTCCCGGCTGGGCCCGATCAATGCTCGCGCCGACCCTCGCCGCCCAAGCGGGGGCCAGCATCGTCCTGATTCCGACCTTCGGATCGGTCCCCGTCGTCTCGCTCGTGTCCAACGTGGTGGTGGTACCGGTTGCGTCGCCGCTCATGGGATGGGGAGTGGCCGCCGGGCTTCCGGCCGGGATCCTGGGCCGAGGAGCGAGCCGCATCGTTCATATTCCGACCTCCATCGTCTTGGCGTTCGTGGCGTGGGCCGCTCGAACCGCTGCCCGCGTCCCCCTGGGCGTTGTCGGCCTGGTCCCGGTTCTCCTCTTTGGCCTGCTGACCTGGTGGGCCTGTCGAAGCGCATCATCGCATCGGGCACGCGTCTGGGGCACCGGGCTCGGGATGCTTATGGCCTGGCCGACGTGTGCGGTGATTGTCGCCTCTCCGACTTCACGGTCGGATTGGCCAATCGAACGTGGCGCGCGACTGTGGACCTCACGGGACGTCGCACGCGGTTGGCCCTCCGTCGCTCGAGAGGTTCCGCTGTTGGTAATCACGAACGATGTCGATGTCGGGCGGTTACTCGCGGCGCTACGGCTAAGCCGGATCACGGCAGTTCGCGCCCTGGTGGTGGCAAATGGTGGACGCTCCCAGTCGGCGACGGTTCACGCCCTGGGTTCGCGGGTGTCCATCGGTGCCGTGGTGGTTGCCGACATCGCGATGAGCGGAGGTTCGAAAGACACGGTTCGCGTGGTCCGCCCCGTGCTGTCGATCATCGGTGATCTGATCGTCGAGATCCGACCACTCGGGAAGGGAAAGCTCGACGTTCATGTCGGTCGGTTGCCCGTGACGTAGCCTTGCTCCATGGCTCGTGGATCGTCTCCTGCGTTTTCGCCGGTTCTGCTGGTGCGGGGCGACGACCCTTCGTTGCGCAGCGCCGAGGTGCGCAAGCAGATCCATATCGCAGCCGGCGACGAAGATCTTTCGCTCGGCCTCGATGATTTCGCCACCGACGACTACGACCTCGCCGCCGCGGTCGATGCCGCCCAGACCCCGCCGATGTTCACCTCACGTCGAGTTGTCGTGGCTCGGGAGATCGGGCGATTCTCTACCGAACAGGTTGAGCCGCTGCTCAGCTACCTGACGGCACCGAGTCCAACCACGACGCTGATTCTCGTAGCCGGCGGTGGACAGATCAGCCGCAAGCTGCTCGACGCAGTCAAGAAGACCGGTGATCTGATCGAAACCGGCGTGCCGACCGGAAAGGCCCGTCAGGCGTGGTTGACGGAGCGTTTGAGTGGCGGACCAGTTCGTCTGGATGCTCGGGCGACCAACCGGTTGGCCGAGCATTTGGGCGATGATCTCAGCCGCATCGACGGCATCTTGACCGTCCTTGCCGCAGTGCACGGCGATGGAGCAAGGATCAGCGCCGACGAACTGGAGCCGTTCCTCGGATCAGCCGGTTCGGGGGCTCCGTGGGACCTCACCGATGCCATCGACAAGGGCGACATCACCGCTGCACTCTCACAACTCGGACGCAATCTCGGCGCCGGTGAGCGTCACCCGTTGCAGGTCATGGCGTCGTTGCAGGCGCATTTCGGGCGCATGCTCCGACTCGATGGGTCGGGCGCCCGCGACGAGAACGAAGCCGCGGCGATGCTCGGAATGACCGGAAGCACGTTCCCCGCGAAGAAGGCCCTGACCCAGGCCCGCAAACTGGGTGGCGAGAACATCCGCAAAGCCATTTCGCTGTTGGCGGCGGCCGACATGGATCTCCGCGGCGTGCGCGATCTTCCGGGTGACACCGTGATGGAACTGCTCGTCGCTCGGCTCACCCGGCTGGCGACCTCGCGCCGCTGAATTCCTCGCACTCCGGAGCCGAAAACCACCACCGTGGTGTGGTTTTCGACTCCGGAGCAGCGGAAATCTCCCGAGGTGGGAGTGAATGGCGACCTACTTGCGACCGAAGCCGAAGAGGTTCTGCGCCACCTTGCGCATTTGAATTTCCTCGGCCCCTTCGGTGATCCGGTAGCGGCGGTGGTGACGGTAGATGTGCTCAAAGGGCATGTGTCGCGAGTACCCGACGCCGCCGCAGGTCTGCATGGCGCGGTCCGCTGCTTCGCAGGCGAGGCGGTTTGCTCGGTAGTTGCACATGGCCACCAAATGAGTCACTTCCATGTGGTGCTTCTGATCGAGCATCCAGGCCGTGTAGCGGATCAGCTGACGCAACATGGCCGCTTCGGAATGCAGTTCGACGAGCGGGAACTGGATGCCCTGGTTTGTCGACAGCTTCTTGCCCCAGGTGACGCGCGAGTTCGCGTACGCGACGGCCTCGTTGATGCAGTACTGCCCGGCACCGAGCGACGATGCCGCCTGGCGAATCCGGTTTTCGTGCACGAAGTGCTGGGCCAGGTCCAGGCCGTGGTCGACCCGGCCGAACAGTGCTTCGGGGCCGACCCGAACGTCAGCCATCGACACTTCCGCGTGGTCCGTGGGCATGTTGAACGTCCACCAGAAGAACTCGACCTTGAAGCCGGGGGAGTTGGTCGGCACCAGGAAGGCGGATATACCGATCGGATCGCCTGGCCTGCCGGAGGTGCGGGCGAAGATGATGTCGTGGGTCGCGTGGTGGAGGCCGGAGTTCCAGCGCTTCATACCGTTGATGACCCATTCCTCACCGTCACGTTCGGCGGTGGTTTCTAGGAACGTCGCGTCGGAACCGTGGTTCGGTTCGGTGAGACCGAAGGCGAGACGTTTCGTCCCGTCGAGGAATCCGGGCATCCACTCGGCTTTCTGGGCCTCGGTGCCGAAGTCGCGCATCATGAGCACGGTCGGGAAGTTTCCGACGATCGAGCTTTCGTTCTGGAGGTCGTTGTGCAGACCGAGACCCTTCGAGGCGAAGTGCTCCCGGATGATCGCCATCGTCAGGTTCGACGCCCCGCGGCCGCCGTATTCGACCGGGAGGGCCAGGCGGAGGTAACCGGCCTGGTCGGCGCGTCGACGCATTTCTTTGAGTAGATCCTCCCAGTCCTGTCGCGGGGTTCCTCCGGCCTCGTAGTCGGTTCGGGCGAACTCTCGACGGTGGTCGAAGAACCGGATGTTGTCGTTTTCCTGTTCAAGCGGTTTGATTTCTTTCTCGATGAAGGCATCGAGTTCGTCAAGGAGCGCTTGTGTTTCGGCGGGGATAGCGAAGTCCATGCGGCCAGTCAATCAACTGACTGGTCACAAGTCACGTTGAGGGAACATGTTCACAGAGGGTGCTCGCCCCAATTGAACACGCGAGCGAAACGGCAAACAAAAAGCCTCCAGGCCGAGGCCGGAGGCTTTTGCGAGTTTGCCCTGATGCACAGGTCAAACGCTACGGAAGCGTTTTGGAGATGCTGACTATCTACTGCCGGGCAGAGGCCGCGGCATTGTGTGTCAGTTACTGCTGAGCTTGGCGATGCGGATCGCCAATTTCGACTTGCGGTTCGCAGCCTGGTTCTTGTGAATGACACCCTTGGCCGCTGCCTTGTCGAGGCGCTTGACGGCGAGACGGAGGGCTTCGACGCTTGCTTCGCTCCCCGGTTCAGCGGTCGAAATCTTGACTGCGGTCTTGATCCGCGTCTTCAGTTCGCTGCGAACAGCCTTGTTGCGCTCCTGCGCCTTGGCGTTGGTGAGAATGCGCTTCTTTTGGCTTTTGATGTTTGCCACGGGATTTCCTACCTCGAATTAGTGAGCAGGAAAGACTAGCACTCGCGTGGGTGACGTTGGCGCGGATCCCGCTGGTGACGTCTGGCGCAGGGTTTGCCAGGCGTTGGTGGAGTTCCAAGCGTAGTCGCTATCGAACGAGTGCTGTTGGTTGGTCGCTCCGTCCAGGTGGGTCGGATGCGTCACGGAATCGGGCTCCCCGGCCAGTAGCATTGCTTCTTCGGCTGAGTCGCGGCCGTTTACCCTCCCCAAAGTTCGCATGGACATTTCAACTATTCGAAACCTGTCAATCATCGCCCACATCGACCACGGAAAGTCGACGCTGAGCGATCGCATTCTGGAGTTGACGGGCGCGGTGGATGCCCGGGAGATGCGGGCCCAGTATCTCGACTCGATGGACATCGAGCGTGAACGTGGCATCACCATCAAGGCCCAGAACGTCCGGGTGACGTGGAAAGGCCACACGATTCACCTCATCGACACCCCGGGTCACGTCGACTTCGGCTACGAGGTCTCACGCAGCCTGGCCGCCTGTGAAGGTGTCGTCCTTGTGGTCGACGCCGCGCAGGGTATCGAAGCCCAGACGCTCGCCAACTGCTACCTCGCCATTGAAAACGATCTCGAGATCGTGGCGTGTCTGAACAAGATCGATCTTCCCGCAGCAGATCCCGATCGGTATGCCGCGGAAATCGAGAAGGTGTTGGGAATTCCGGCCGAATCGATCCTTCGCATTTCCGCCAAGACGGGCGTCGGCGTCCCGGAGCTGCTTGATGCCGTGTGTGAGCGCATCCCCGCCCCGAAGGGCGATATCAACGCTCCGTTACAGGGTCTGATCTTCGACTCGTACTACGACCCGTACCGCGGCGTGGTCTCGGCCGTTCGGGTCATGAACGGTCGTATGCGTACAAACGATCACCTGTATTACATGAACGCCAAGGGTCGTTACGACGCCGAAGAAGTTGGCGTGCGCACCCCGGCCAATAAGCCGGTCGATGAGTTGGGTCCGGGTGAGGTCGGGTACGTCATCTGTGGCATCAAAGACGTCGGCGAAGCGCGTTCCGGGGAGACCATAACGAGCTATCAGAAGCAGGCTTCGGCGCCGTTGGAAGGCTATAAACAGCCGAAACCCATGGTGTTCTGTGGTTTGTACCCGATCGATGGCGACGACTTCTCGCTGCTTCGCGAGTCGCTCGAGAAGATGAAGCTCAACGACGCGTCGATCACCTACGAGCCCGAGACGTCGGGCGCTCTTGGGTTCGGCTTCCGGTGCGGTTACCTCGGGTTGCTGCACATGGAGATCGTCCGCGAACGTCTGGAACGCGAATTCAACCTCGCGCTGATCGCGACGGCGCCGTCGGTGGAGTACCGGGTGCACACGACCATGGGCGACACGCTGCTCGTCGACAACCCAAGCGACATGCCGATGTCTTCGCAGATCGACCGGATCGAGGAGCCCTACTTCCGGGCCAGCATCCTCACGCCGACCGACTACACCGGCACGATCATGGAGCTGTGCCAGGGGCGCCGCGGCGAGATGGTCAAGATGGATTATTTATCGGCCGAACGCGTGGAAATGCAGTACCTGATCCCGCTCGCCGAGGTCGTCGTCGACTTCTTTGATTCGCTCAAGAGTCGCACGAAAGGCTACGCATCGCTCGACTACGAGCCTGATTCATACCGTGAATCGGAGCTCGTGAAGCTCGACATTCTTCTGAATGCTGCGCCGGTCGACGCGTTTTCGGCGATCATCCACCGGTCAAAGGCCGAGGAATACGGCCGAAAGATGTGCGCCAAGCTGAAGGAATTGATCCCGAGGCAGATGTTCGATGTGCCTATCCAGGCGGCGATCGGTGGACGCATCGTCGCCCGCGAAACCGTGAAGGCGCGTCGTAAAGACGTTCTGGCCAAGTGCTACGGCGGCGACATCAGCCGTAAGCGCAAGCTCCTCGAGAAACAGAAGGAGGGCAAGAAGAAGATGAAGTCCATCGGACGCGTCGAGGTTCCGCAGGAAGCCTTCATTTCTGCCCTCCGGCTTGAAGACTGAGGTCCGGTCATGGCGTGGATTCCGGATTGGGCCTCCGATGCCCAATACGTCAACTTGATCACCTTCAAGCGTGACGGCACTCCGGTGGCGTCGCCGGTCTGGTTCGCCGTCGACAAGGGCAAGCTCTACATCTATTCGAATCTCGATGCCGGAAAGATGAAGCGCGTCCGCAACAACGACTCGGTAGAAATCGGCCCGTGCGACGTTCGCGGGAAATCCACCGGACCAACGATTGTGGCCCGGGCCGTTGAACTCCCGGAGTCGAGCAGTTCGTATGTGCACGGACTGTTGAACAGGAAATACGGCTGGAAGAAGCGCCTGCTCAACATCGGCGGTGCGATTCCCGAGTTGCTGCACATCCGCAAACGCAAACCCGACGGCTTCATCGAAGTCTCGTTCTCCGAGTGAATCGCTGGTCGGGTGCGATCCTGCGCTGCCTTTAGGATCGCACCCGACGTTGCTCGACGTTGTTACGGAGCGACGGTCGTGGAGGTTTCGGTCGTGGCGGCGGCCGCGGCCTGTTGGGTGGCGGCTGGAACGGTTGTCGCCGACGGTGTTCCGAGGTTGTTCGACGGGGTCAGGAACACATTGGGGCTCGCGCCTTGCGGGAGGAAGTAGATCTGGTTGCCGTTCTTGTACACGGCTTCGATCTGGCGGAGTTGGATGAGCCCGGGTGTCAGCGACTCGGCGATCCGGCGGTTTGCATCGGCCTCACCGGTGGCGGTGATGATTGCGGCGTCGGCCTTGCCCTGGGCTTCGATTCGGGCCTGTTCAGCGGCCTTCTGGGCCACCAGTCGGGCCGTCTCCGCTTCGGTTTCCTTCTGCTGGCGCTGGATCGCAACCTTCTGGTTCGCAGCCTCGGCGGCGATGGACTGGTTGACCTGCTCCTGGATCGCGTCGGGGAGGTAGATCTCACGGATGTCGATGGTTTGAACCGTGACGCCTTCTTTGGAGAACTTCTCGTTCAAACGGCTGGACACGACGCCCTGTATCTCGTCTCTCGAACTGGTGATGGCGTCCTTGGCCTTGTACTGGGCGAACACGTCACGCATGATCGAACGAACTCCGGGACGGACAATGCGCTCCCGCAGGTCCTCTTCGCTTTTGATGGTCTGGAAGAGTTTGACGGCATCGGCCTTGTTGAGCCGGTAGTTGATGGTCACGTCGACGTTCATCCGGGCCCCCTCCGAGGACGCCACTTCGATCGAGTCGTCGCCGGTTCGGTCACCTTCACCGGGGGTTCGCAGCATTGATGTCTGTTGAAGACGGGTTGAGAATTTGGCGACCTTGCCGCCGATGGGAGAGATCAGGTGCCACCCCGGGTCGAGCGTGCCCTGCACTTTGCCCCGGACGATCTCGATGCCGATTTCGTTCGCGTCGACGCTGACAAACGCCGACCGCAGTACGTTCACGCCGATGATCAGCGCCAGGACGACGACCACCACCGGTATGACACGTTTAGGGTTTGGCGACTTCATGTTGCGCGGGATGTTGATGGTTGAGTTCACCGTGGTTCCTTCGGGTTGTAAGAAAAACTTGCAAGAGTTTGCAATAGAAAGTTGCAAATGTCCAGGGGGGTTGTGTCAGGCTGGGGTATGGCCGCCGGAATTCGGAGATCGAGAGAAGAATTGCGAGCGGTTTTGCTCGATGCGGGGATGTCGTTGTTGTGGAAGCGAGGGCTTGAGGGCGGAGCCGAGCATGTCACGTTCACGGAGGTATTCGCGCTGGCCGAGCAGGCGTGGGGTTCGTCGATCAATCCAGCGTCGGTCTACAAGCGGATCTGGGCCACGCAATCGGACTTTCAACGCGATGTGCTCCTGGCCGCCGCGGCGAGTTACCCCGACGGGGAAGAAGGTCCGACGCGGACCGCCGCGCTCGAGGTGCTGGAACGCTCCGACCTGAGGACCGAGGGGTCACGGGCATCGGCGTTGAGCGAGATTTGCAGGGTGGCCGGTGAGGCGCACATCCGGGCGCTTGAAGCCTCTCGCCCCTGGCAGATCTGGGTGGGAATCTGGGCTCTGACCGTTTCCACGCCGTCGACCGAGGACGACGAGGCCATCGGGCCGGCTATACAAAAGGGTCACGAGAAGGCGACAAAGGCACTTGAGGAGTTCCTTGGCGAGCTCCTTCCGCTGGTCGGCTATCGCATAGCGGACCCGTTCTCGTGCGAACAGCTGGCGCTGTCGATCGGAGCCTTGGCGGAAGGTCTCGCCTTGCGTGACCGCTTCGCGAGCGAACGGGTGTTGCGGATCGACCGACCATCGGCGCGGGACTCGAGCGCTCCCGTCACGGGCGAGAACGGAAAAACCGGGGTCACGTCGTGGACGCTGTTCGGTGTCGCCGTCGAGGGACTCGTCAAACAATTTTGTGAGCCTGTCCCGAAAAAGCGCATCAACTGATGGCCCCTCCCAACGCAGCAGTTCTCCCATCACACGTCGGCGCGATACCGTCGTCGGATGGCCGGCACGATCGTCGTCGTAGGGAGCATAAACACCGACATAGTCGTCAGGTCGCCGCGTCACCCGGTTCCCGGTGAAACGCTGATCGGCAGCAGCGTCGCCGAGTACCCGGGTGGGAAAGGCGCAAACCAGGCGGTCGCTGCTGCGCGGGCGGGCGGAGATGTCCGCATGATCGCCCGGGTCGGCGGCGACGAACGCGGTACGGGGCTCCGCGACGGATTGGCGGCTAACGGCGTCGATGTCACCCACGTCGGTACCTGCAAACACGATCCCTCGGGGCTTGCGCTCATCACCGTCGACGATGCGGGGGAGAACACGATCATCGTGGTCAGCGGAGCCAACCACAAGATCCGCACCGTTCACCTCGACGACGCGGTCGCCTCCGGTGTGTTTGAGGGTGCCTCCGTGCTTTTGGCCCAACTTGAGTGTCCTCTCGACGTGGTTGTCGACGCGCTGCGGCTCGCCCGTGGCGCTGGGCTCGACACGGTGCTCAACGCCGCTCCAGCGCAGGAACTCGGCGACGAGGTTCTCGGGTTGGTCGATGTACTGGTCGTCAACGAACATGAGCTCTCGATCGTGACCGGATGTACGGAGGTCGCTGACGCGCTGCGCACCGCGCGAGCGAAAGTCCCGACCGTGGTCCTCACGCTGGGGGAGCGCGGCTCGCAGTTCGTCGACTCGACGTCGGGCGACACCCCGGTCGCTGTCGGGTCGTTCCCCGTGCAGGCGGTCGACACGACGGCGGCGGGAGATGCGTTTTGTGGAGCATTCGCGGTGGGGCTGGCCGATGGGCTTTCACATGTCGAGGCGGTGCGACGCGGCAACGCGGCCGGGGCGCTCGCTGCGACGAGGCCGGGAGCTCAACCATCGCTCCCGACCGCAGCAGACATTGACGCACTCATCGCCGGTTCGAGGGTGGTCAGCTGATCCATGGCCGTCGTCCGGTCCATCGATGGTGTGCTGTCGGGAAGTATCTCGGCGACTACGCCCATTGTTCTTGCGGCGTTGGGTGGTATGTACACATACTATGCTGGGATATTCAACATCGCGATGGAAGGCATGATGTTGAGCGGGGCGTTCGGAGCGGTCGCCGGTTCGTACTTCGGTCACTCGTGGGTGTTCGGAGTGTTGGGCGGAATCGGAGCCTCGATGGTTCTTGCGCTGCTGTACATCGGATTCGTGATCGTTCTCGGTACCGACGAGTTCGTCACCGGGATCGCGTTGAATCTTGGGGCGGTCGGCGCCACAACGTTTCTGTTGCGCAAAATGTTTCATGTCGCCGGTGCGATCTCAAGCTCGCCGGATACCTTCTTCGAGGGTGTGCCGAAGGTGAACCTGCACGTGCTCGATTCGGTGCCGTTCCTGCGGGCGATTCTCTCCGGGCATACGCTTCTCGATTGGGCGGCGGTCGTCGCTATCGGCGTCTCGGCGTTCGTCGTATCTCGCACCCGGTACGGACTCCGGCTCCGAGCCGCGGGCTACAACGCTCCGAGCCTCGAGGCATCGGGTGTTTCGACGAAGCGCGTTCGGGTCACCGCTGTGGTGCTCTGCGGCGTGCTCTGCGGTCTGGCCGGCGCGTTCCTGTCCATCGGTTATCTGCAGGTCTTCGGCGAGAACATGTCGAACGGTCGAGGGTGGATCGCTCTGGCCGCGATTGTGCTGGTCCGGGGGCGGCCAAGTGGGGTCGCCCTGATTTGCCTGATGTTCGGCGTGGCCGCGTCGATCGGGCTTCGGGCGCAGAGCCTCCACGTGCCACCGCAGTTCACCGACATGCTGCCGTACCTCGCGACGCTCGTTGCGCTGTTCGTCTACGCCCAACGCCAACGGCGTGGCCGTAGACGACCGCTGGGCGCTGCGTAGATTCGCCGGTCGAACGCGGACAATTGCCCGGCCGGCGCTGAAGCCTGCCGGGAATTCCTCCCGTGCACGGAAGGAAACGACCGATCTGTAAACGGGTGTCCGCGGATCTGCTGAAATCAAGAATGTGAAGCGGATCTGGTTGGCCTTCAAAGCAGTGACGACTCGGGCGAAGGAAGTTCGCGCTCCGCAGTTGGTGAGTGCGATCGCACTACGGGCGCTTCTGTCGTTTCTTCCGCTGCTGCTCCTCGGCGTCGCCATCATCGGTCTCATCGCCCGGTCCAAGGCGTCGCTCGGCGATGATCTCGTGGCAAAGATCAAGTTGACCGGGCCGTTCGGCGACACGATCCGCAACGCTGTGCGTGATTCGGTGAAGAGTTCGAAGTCCGGGGCCGGAATTGTTGCGTTTCTTATCTCGCTGCTCACCCTGTTGCCGGCCGGTCTCGGTGTGGTGGGGGCCGTGTCGACGGCATGCGACGCGGTGTGGCAGGTCCCGAGTCGTGGCATCGTAGACAAACTGCTCGGTATCCCGTGGTTCCTTGGAACGATCGTGATCATCGCCGGGTCGGGGTTTGCGACATCGTTGGTCTCGATCATCCCGATCCCGTTTCTGGCCCCGGTTGCTGCGTTGGCCGGAGCGGCGCTCGCAGGAACCCTTTTATGCATCTGGACCCACAAGTTGCTCACCAATGCCAAGGTCCCATTGAAGACCCACATCCCCGGCGCCATCATTCTCGGCCTGTTCATGGCGGTGTTCCAGGTGGCGGGAACCGCTCTCATGCAACGACTTCTCGCCTCGAACGCCAAGCTCTGGGGGGCGTTTGCCGGAGTGTTCGCGTTTATCGCCGTGCTGAACATCGTCGGTCAGGCGATCGTCTACAGCGCCGTGATCAATGTGCTGCGGTGGGAGAGCAAACACGGGACCACCACGCTCTCCGCACGGGCGCCGGCGCTCCCGATCGACTACTGGTCGGTTGTCGAGCGGGGCGGACAGCGTCCGAAGCCGGCCAAAAAGAAGCGGCAGTTGCCGCCGTTCCCGAAGCGGGGCTGAACCCCTTCGCTGGGCATGGTCGGCGGGTTCGCCACCTTGTTGGCCGACACTGCTGAATCAATGAACGTTTTCGGGACCTTCGTCGTAACCACGAAGGTCAACGAGCGACCGCTGGTCGGATCGCTTCCGGAACCGTTCGAGAGGAACCATCACCGTGCCCCACACCTCCCCGCCTCATCCCCGTATCGCCTCATTCGCGTCATTCGCGTCATTCGCGCTCGGAGCTTCCGTCTTACTCGGTGCTTCCCTGGCGCTGCCCGCACCGGCCCAAGCCGCGACCGCGGCGAAAGTCGGCGGGAAGTGCACCAAGGTCAATGTCAAGAGCGGTGATCTCGTCTGCGTGAAGAAGCTCGGCAAGTTGGTCTGGAGCCGGGTCGCTCCGACCACGACAAAGCCGTCCGCATCATCGTCCGGCGCGTCGGGCTCTGCGGCATCTGTGGCCACGACGACCGTCGCAGCTGCATCCGGCGGGGGGAGCACCGCCCCCGCTCCCGCAGGAATCGAAGGCACCTGGAAGCCCACCGCCAAGTCGCTCGTTGGATACCGGGTCAAGGAAGTCCTCATCGGCCAGTCGACCGAAGGTGTTGGCCGAACGAGTGCGGTCACTGGGAAGATGGTTATCGCCGGCACGAAGGTGACGTCCGTCGAGTTGATCGCCGATCTCACGAAGCTCGAAAGTGATCAGAGCCGTCGAGATGCGCAGGTGCAAAACCGCATTCTCGAAACGGCGAAATTCCCCACGGCAACACTGAAACTCACCGCTCCAATCGACTTCAGCACCGTGCCCGGCGACAAGGAGGAAGTCACCGCGAAGGCCTCGGCAACGCTGACGGTTCACGGTGTCACCAAACAAATCTCGTTCGATCTCGTGGCCCGTCGCAACGGCGCGGCGATTGAAGTGAACGGTGCAATTCCGTTCGTCATGAGCGACTACAACATCGCCGACCCGAGCGTCGCCGATGTGGTCACCACGGAGCAAAAGGGTCTCCTCGAATTCCTCGTGGTCTTCGAGCGCTGATATGGCCGAGCGTTCGTCCAAACGAAAGTGGATCTTCCGTGGGGCTGCGGCGGCCGTACTACTGGCGGTGGTTGGCCTGGTCGGTATTCCATATGTGTACGTACATTTCATCAACAAGCCGGCGCCACGACTCACCTTTGACCAACTTGACGCAGAAGCGGCGAAGTCGTCCGATTCGACGGCTGCGACCACCGATGCCACATCGGGCTCTTCAGCCGACGATGCGGCAGGCACGTGGACAGTCGCGGAGGGGTCGGAAGTCGGCTACCGGGTGAAGGAGGAGATCAGTGGCCAGGCCACTGAAGGCGTGGGTCGTACGTCAACGGTCGAGGGGTCGTTGACGGTAGCCGACGGGAAGCTGGCGACGGCTGAATTCAGCGTCGACGTGGCCAGCTTGAAGAGCGACAGTTCGAGACGCGATTCGCAGTTCACGGGTCGCATTATGAACACCGAGGAATTCCCGGTCGCTTCGTTCGCGTCAAGTTCAACTCCCGAGGTGTCGCTTCCGGGTGACGGGACGACGACATCGGCATCGGTCGACGGAGTACTGACGTTGCACGGTGTGGAGAAGACGGTCACGGTAACGGTCCAAATGAGAAAGGTCGACGACACGGTGCAGTTGCAGGGATCGATCCCGGTCACGTTCGCCGACTACGGCATCGACAACCCGAGCATCGGCCCGGTGAAGACCGGCGACACGGGTGAGATCGAGTTTCTCCTAACGATGAAACGGACCTGACGGCGGTGCGTTCATGGGTCGGAAGTGTCCAGGGGTGCTTCCGACCCATCCAACGTTTCACCTGGCGGAGGTTCGCGGAGCGCCGAGTAGCGTCGCCGGGTGTGGGCGGAAGGAGCCGACGAACGGTAGCGTCTGCCCTATGAGTCTCGATACCTCCGCTCTCAGCGCCCTCATTCTCGACGTCGATCTCCTTCGGTTCGAGACCGGGGATTCCACGGCCCGTCGTGCGGTGGTCGACGGCGTGATGCGAAGCCTCGGAACCGGCTTCGTGTTCACGAAGCACGACGTTTCCTCAGACATGCTCGACACCGCATACGGCATGCTTCAACAGTTCTTCGAGATGCCCGTCGAGACGAAAGCCTCGTTCAAAAACCCCGCATCACACGGCCAAACCGGTTACACGGGGCTCATGGTCGAGACCGCGGCAACCGCAGACAAACCCGACTGGAAGGAGATGTTGAACTGGGGCGTTCAGCTTCCTGCCGGCCATCCGCTGCGTCGGAAATTCCCGCATGTGTACCCCGACCAGGTCTATCCCGAGTCTGCCGTTCCCGGGATGGAAGAAGTGATGAAGGAATTTCATCGGCGCGTCCACGAAACCCAGCAACGGTTCCTGCGAATCATCGCCGTCGGCCTCGGATGCCACGAGAACCTCTTCGATGACATGCTTCGCCACGGGGCGACGCTCACCCGAGCAATTCACTACCCGGCCATGGACCTTGCTCCGGAAACGGCCCACATATGGGCTGGAGCTCACACCGATATCAACCTGATCACGGCGCTGCCGCGAGCTTCGACACGTGGTCTGCAGGTACTGGTACAAGACGAATGGATCGACGCTGTCGCCCCCGAGGGACAGATGATCATCAACTCCGGGATCATGCTCGAACATCTGACCAACGGTCGTATCCAGGCCGGTCCCCACCGAGTGATAGCGGCGCCCGGGCAGACCGGTGACCGCTATTCCGTCGTGCAGTTCTGCCATCCGACACCGTGGACGGTTCTGCAGCCTCTTCCGTCGTGCATCACCGCAGAAACACCACAGAAGTTCGGTGCCATTATGGCCGGCGACAAACTCGATGAGGTGCTGTACGCCATCAACCTCGTGGAAGACGCGCGTCGCGTCTCGTAATTTTTTCCCTACAGGGTCCGTCATAAGTGATCGCCCGTTCAGAAAACGCTGCTTGTGAAATACATGCGAATTCATTGATAAATTCGCTGGCCATTGTTTACTTTGGGCTGACAACGCTGGTCAGCGCGCGTACTATCTCGGAATGCCATCTTCCCCCTTGAGCAGCAGTAAACGACGGTATCGGTTCGCCGCGGCGGTTTGTCTTGGAGCTACGGTCGTAGCCGGATTCGCTGTATCTGGTCATGCCGACGACGGCGTGATCCAGTTGGTTCCTCCCACCACCACTGCTCCCGCTCCGACGACGCCGCCAACGACGGTTCCCCCGACAACGGAAGCTCCCCTTCCGACCCTGCCAACGACCACAGCGGCACCGACGACCATCGCTCCCACGACGACGGTCACGACCTTGCCCCCCGTCACGGAACCGCCCGTGACCGAGCCCACGGTGCCGACGTCGACGAAGAAGCCAAAGCCACCAACCACGAAACCGGCCACCAACCCCAACGCCACAGGCGCGGCGAGCATCGAAGTCGACATCTCCCGGCAGACCCTGTACTTCCGCAAGGGCGGCACGCTCGTGCGAACCCTCCATGTGTCGACCGGTTCCGGCAAGCGGTTCTGCAACGCCGGCCGATGCCAAACCGCTCACACGCCGCGCGGCCGTTTCCGCATCCAGCGCCGCATCAGCGGTTGGCGTACCTCGAGCCTCGGTCGCCTTTACCAGCCGCTGTACTTCTCAGGTGGCTACGCCATCCACGGCGCAGGATCTGTTCCCGGCTACCCGGCTTCGCACGGCTGCGTCCGCATCACGATCAGCTCCTCAAACTGGCTGGTCCACGTCGCCCCCAACGGCACCCCCGTCTGGATCCACGACTAGATCTAATGGTGGCGGGCCCCGTCTCCGCTTCGCTTCGACACCCGCCACAGGCGGCCTTCATCCGGTCTCGGTAGCTCGCTCACTCGCTGGCGCTCGTTCTCTGCGCCCTCGCCGGGGCCGCTTGGTGCAGCTTTGGTTGGGTTGTCGTAGCCCTGTGGCGGGCCCCGTCTCCGCTTCGCTTCGACACCCGCCACGTGGCCGCTGTTCGGTCTCATGGCTGCGCTCACTCGCTTCGCTCGCTCTCTCCGCATTCGCCGGCGGCCGCCGCGGGTAGCTTCTGTTGGGTTTCGTGTCCATGGCGGGCCCCGTCTCCGCTTCGCTTCGACACCCGCCACAGGCGGCCTTCATCCGGTCTCGGTAGCTCGCTCACTCGCTGGCGCTCGTTCTCGCTCACTCGCTGGCGCTCGTTCTCGCTCACTCGCTGGCGCTCGTTCTCTGCGCCCTCGCCGGGGCCGCTGTGCTGCGGCTTTGGTTGGGTTGTCGTAGCCCTGTGGCGGGCCCCGTCTCCGCTTCGCTTCGCCACCCGCCACGTGGTTGTCGGTTTTGGGTCAGGTTGTTGGTTTTGTGACGTCGCACTATCGGCAACGGGGCGAGAATTCGACAATGGTGAACGGCGCTGCTCGCTGTCGGACGTGGTCGGGTTGTGCCCATTCAGCGTGGCACGGTACGTGCTGGGTCCGCGCTGAGTTGTCCGGTCCCTATGAGCGGATACATCGAGTCCGAACCAGCGTTGCTTGAAGCTTCGGAGTCGGAGAAGAACCGGGAGCTCCAGCAGGCGGCTATTAACCACGCATATGAATGCCTGGAGGCGATGCGCCAGCGCACCATGCGAGCCCTTGAGCAAGCCCGCGCCGACGCGCACCTCACCGATGCGCCCGATGCGGCGGCCATTCAAGCGAACCTGACCGGCCGACTCGGTGCCCTCGCCGACGCGAAGGGGCCGTTGACGTTCGGGAAGATCCATGAGAATGCGTCGTACGGCCGTCCTGGCGACATCCACTACATCGGGCGTCGCCACGTAGAGAACGGCGTCGGAGACGCCGTGGTGGTCGACTGGCGAGCCCCAGTGGCTGCAGCGTTCTACCGGGCCACCTGGGCCGATCCGTTCGGGCTCGATCAACGCAGTCGGTTCGCTCTCGAAGGGCGATTGCTTGTCGGTACCTTCGAGGAAGACTTCACCGATCCCGAAGGCGAGGGTGGCGCCGGTGGCGTGCCCGATCCACTGCTCGCCGAACTCGACCGGGCCCGCAGTGGTTCCATGCGAGACATCGTGGCGACGATTCAGGCCGAGCAAGACGTCATCATCCGTGCGCCACTGGATCGACTGATCGTGGTTCAGGGTGGGCCGGGGACGGGAAAGACCGCCGTCGGCCTGCATCGCGCCGCGTTCCTGCTCTACGCGCACCGGAGCGAATTTGAACGCCGACGTCTACTTGTCGTCGGTCCGAACCGATTGTTTCTCACGTACATCTCGCAGGTTCTTCCGTCGCTCGGTGAGACCTCGGTGGTGCAGGGAACGATCGAAACCCTGGCATTGCGACTCGGAGTCGTGCGAGCGAGCGATGAACGGCCGGTCGCGAGACTCAAAGGCGACCCTCGAATGGCCGCCGTCGTGCAACGGGCGGTGCTCGGACGTGTGCTTCGCGGCGACGCCATCACTGATCTCGAGGTCATGACGGCTTTCGGCGGGGCGTCCGTTCCGTCATCTGCCGTCGCCTCGATTGTCGACTCTGTCGCCGAGCGGTTGCTTCCTCTGACTACGGCCCGCGAAGTGGTACGTGAGCAGATCGTTGCGGAGGCCTGGAGGATCCGAAGCGCCCGCGGTGAAAGCCCGGAACGACAGTTTCAGTTCTCCAACGATCTCCGTTCGCATAAGGATTTCAAGTCGTATCTTGACCGGGTGTGGCCGATGCAGAGCGCCCCGACCGTGGTGCGTTCTCTCTTCAGCAATCGTCGTTTCCTGGCCGACGCGAGCGACGGGCTTCTGTCTGACAGCGAACGGCGAATCCTGCAGCGCAAGGCCTCGAAGAAGGTGTCCGACGAGCAGTGGACCCGAGCCGACCTGGCCCTGCTCGACGAGGCCAATCACCTCATCACCGGCGACACGATGCAGTTCGGCCATGTGGTCGTCGATGAAGCACAGGATCTTTCCGCCATGGAGTTGCGGATGGTCGCCCGTCGGAGCCCGAGTCGTTCGATCACCGTACTCGGGGATCTGGCGCAGTCGACCGGTGTGGCCGGGCAACGCTCGTGGGACGACGCGTTGATCCAACTCGGACACGGTCGAGTTGATGCGAGCGGAGCGGAGCGCGAGCGCGTCAGTGGCGAAGTCGCCCATCTCGAACTCGGTTATCGGGTTCCCGAGATTCTGATCGAACACGCGAACCTGCTGCTCCCGACGGCCGCCCCCGGCCTCACCCCCTCACGGTCGGTTCGCCCCGGTGGCGAAACGCCAAAGTATGTACGCGTATCATCGCCCACCATCGAGAAGCTGGTGCAAGCGGCTGTCGATGAAGCCCGTTTGTTGGCGGCCGACCACGCCGTGGTGGGGATACTCGCTCCGCCGTCCCTGCTGGATCCGATTGCCGATGCGGGCGCCCGCCAGGCAGGCGACCCCGGGGAGACCCGGGTGATTCGCGATGTTCGCCGTGAAGCCGTGCTCGACGACGGAATCAGCCTGGTTGGTGCTGAAGCCGCGAAAGGCCTGGAGTTCGACGCCGTCGTGGTCGTGGAACCGTCATCGATCATCGAGGAAAACGGCGATGCGGGCTATCGAGTGCTCTACGTCGCGCTAACCCGCGCCACACAGAAAGTCTCCGTCGTGCACGCCGTTGACGTACCGCACGAACTCCGGGTCTGAACCGCCCTGCAATCCCAGAGCCGATGTCAATCGGTTGACGAACTCAGCGCCGCGGCAATCTGAACTGCTATGCGCGCATTGTTTTCTGCGAGAGCCAGGTTCGCTGGAACGCTGCGTCCGCCGGTCGCGATGGCCATACGGCCGAGCACAAACGGTGTGAGTGCGCCACCGACGATTCCTGCGGCCTTGGCGTCGGCGAGAGCACCGTTGATCGCTTCGGCCAACTCGTCGGCTGGAATTTCCGCCGAAACCGGAATGGGGTTCGCAACAACCACGCCGCCCGGCAGGCCAAGCGCAGACCGCGCCGAGTACACGCCGGCCACCTCAGCTGCCGAATCGACGCGGCACTGCACCCCGAATCCTGAGCTTCGGGAGTAGAACGCCGGAAACTCACTCGTCTGGTAGCCCAACACCGGGACACCGAGCGTGTCGAACATCTCCAGCGTTTTGCCGAGGTCAAGAAATGCCTTCGCTCCAGCGGTCACGACGATCACCGGGTGGCGGGCGATCGCACCGAGATCGGCACTCACGTCGCCGGTCAAATGGTCATCGCGATGGACGCCCCCGATCCCGCCGGTAGCGAACACCGAAACGCCGGCGGCGGCACACAGGGCGACGGTGGCTGAAACCGTCGTGACCCCGACGTCCCAACGTTGTGCGATCGCAATGGGAAGGTCGCGTTCGGCACATTTTCTGGTCGCCGACAGCACCCGATCGAGGTCCCGGTCATCAACGCCGATCTGGGCAACGCCGTCGATAACCGCAGTCATCGCGGCGACCCCTCCACCGGCGCGGATCGCGGCCACGCACCGTTCGACCACTTCGCGGTTGGCCGGAACCGGGAGGCCCAACGTGGATGAAATCGTCGACTCCAGCGCCACGACCGGACGGCCGGCCGCCAAGGCTTCGGCGACGGAATCGTGGACACGGATTACAGAACTCATTCCGACGAGACTATTCGACACCTTCCCCCGCAGGTTGACGCCAGTGGTCCGAACCGGGGTGCAAGAGTCACAGGAGCCATGGACCGCGCCGAGCGGCAGTCGTGACACGATAGGGGCGTGGTAGTACCGACTGGGAAACAGCGCGTGCTGACGTTTGCGGCGATCGCCGTGGTGATGTTGGTGGCTGGCGTGGGGTTCGCCTACTTTCAATCCCGGTCGACCACATCGAACGAGGAGAAAGAAGCCTTGCATGCCCTCATCGAACGAACCGGTCCTGGGATGTGTGAAATGCAACGCCGGGTGACCAACAACGACCGCTCCGGGGCATTGAACGTCTTTTACGACGAGGTCCATCAGGGTGCGCACGTACTTGCGGCGGAGTTGGCGAAAACCACGTCGACCGAGGCGGGTACCTTCCTCAAAGCCAAGGCACTTGTCGAGGGTGATCTTCGTACCCTTGCGCCTTCGCTGAAGCAGGACGTCGACGCGTTCGCGAATGAATTGCACACCGCACTCGAGATCTACGAGCCCGGGCTGTGGAAGCCGTGTGCGGCATGAGGCGCGACCTCCGTCGCCGGATACTGGCGGTAGTCGCATTGGTGTCGGGCCTACTTGTTGTGCTTGGAGCGTTGGCTCCGTCGCCGGCGTCCGCACACAGCGCCCCCAACTCGCCATCGTCGAATTTCGTCTCGACGGTCACAGCCGTCACGCCGACGCCATCCACGTTCACGGTCAAGACGATCGAAGCAACGAGTCGACTTGAGCTCCGGTGGCTCAGCGGGCCGCTGATCGAAATCGCCGACTACGACGGATACCCCTATCTCCGGGTCGGACCCGACGGCGTCGAAGAAAACCAGCAGTCGTTCGCGGTGTATCTCAACAAGGACCGCAACGGCGCAACGGCGGTTCCCGACAATTTGAAGCCCGAAGGACCCCCGGAGTGGAAGAAGATCTCGTCTGAGTCCATCGCCCGATGGCACGACCACCGGGTGCACTGGATGGGTGGGGTGCGACCTGACGGCGTCATCGCCCGACCCAACGAGCGTCAGGAGGTACAGCCGTTTTCGTTCCCGGTTACCCAGGGCGGCCAGACCTACACGGTGTCGGGAAAACTTGAATGGGTACCCGGACCGAGTCCCGTCCCGTTGCTTTTGCTCTCCGGGGCGGTGGCGCTGGTGGTGCTCGCGTCGGCCTTGTGGGCCGGTCTCCATCAGGACCGTCGAATGAAGGTACGTCTCGCTATCGCGGCCAGCGCTCTCGCTCTGTTGGCGGTCGATGCCGCCCACCTCGTTGGCATCGCATTCGGTGTTCACGGTCCGGCGTCAGCGGCATTTGCTCGAATGCTGAGCGTCGGCTTTGTTTCGATCGTGGCGTGGGCCGTGCTCTTGGTCGGCGCCGTGCTGGTGATACGGAGGCGCTTCGACGCCTACTACCTGCTGGTGTTGGGTGCGGGCCTCGTGACCGTGATTGGCGGCGTGTCGGATTTCAGTGTCCTGAGCCGGTCCAATGCCCCGTTTGCGTTCTCCCTCGGACTCCTACGGGTGCTGGTCGCGTTGACCCTCGGTCTCGGAATCGGCGTGGTGGTCGCGTGCGTGCTGCTGACGAGACGCACTTCGGCCTCGATAGGTCAACCGGTCGCAGCCGAAGCACAACCGGTCTCGGGCGAACCCTCGGTGTAGTGGTCGAGGTCTAGTCGTCGTCGATGGCGGGTTCCGCCGGCTCGTCGGGATCGTCCTCGAACTCCAGCATCTGGTCGACATCACTCGGCAGGATGGCTTCTTCCGGGGGAGCTGACGGCAGAATGTCGGTGATGAAGCGTGACACCGCGGCATCCATGCCCACGTCGCGTCCGGCTTCCTCCGACAGATACCAGCGATGTTCCAGGATCTGATGGAACGCCTCAGCGTCGGCCATCCGACTGCGAAGGTCGTCGGGAATGGCCCCGACGGTAGGTTCGTACACGTAGGTCAGCCAGTCGTACGCAGCCAGCGCGTCGGGAACTTCCCGGGACCTGGCCTGTTCGAGACCGCTGCGATGTTCCTCGAGGTCGTTCAAGAGGCGGCGGGCCTGGTTCTCGTCGACATCGAGTCCCGTCAGCTGCTGGAGGCGCTTTCGATGGTGTCCAGCTTCGACGACCTGCGGCACCACCCGGACACGACGACCGTCTTCAGTGGTTCGGGTACGGACGGCGGCGACGTCGAAGCCCAACTCGTTGAGTCGGCGGATGCGGGACGCGAGCTGGTGGCGGTCCCCGACTTCGATGATGTCTTCGCGGGTGAGTTCGGCCCACAGCCGGTCGTAGCGGAGTCGGATCTCGTCGCCGACATCGGATGGATCGAAACTCTCATCGAAACTGCCGGCGGCTTCCAGGTCCAGCAGTTCGCCTCCGACGTTGTCAGCGGCTATCGACAGGTCATGGTCGCGTTGACCGTCGGAGATCCGAACGCTGCGGAGAGTCCCGGTCTCGGCATCGACCAGGTACGCCGTGAGTGCTCCGGCATCATGTCGAAACAGGGTGTTCGACAGCGAACAGTCTCCCCAGAAAAATCCTTCGAGATGCAGGCGAACGAGCAAGACCGCCAAGGCGTCGAGCAGTCGGTTCTTCAGATCAGCGACACCCTTCCCCAGAAACAGGTACCGGTACGGAAGAGAGAAGCTGAGGTGGCGTGTGATCAGCGCGGCGGCAGCCGGGCCGACTGGTGAGCCGGGTTGCGGTTCGTCGTCAAAACCCGACTCCGGATCGTCGTAACGCAGCCCGGCCGCGTCGTGCGACCCACCCACCCCAACGGCGACCGCTCGGTTCTTGACGACCCCGACCGCTTCCACCACCGGAAGGCCGCGTTCGGCCAGTTGGCGGAGCAGGTCGTATTCCGATTGCGCGTTCTCTGGCGTCGTTTCCTTGATTGCGTAAACGACGCCGTCGTAGTCGACGAAACGCACGACGTGGCGCGAGACACCGCGGGCGATGTCGACCAGGCGGCCACCCTGCCAGGACCGCAAGCCGGTGTCCCACGGAAGGTCGAGGAAGTTCGGATGACCGCTTCGCGAGAGGACTTCGAGGTTGGCCATGTCTCATGGTGACACGACCGCACGTCGAGCTTGCGGAGCCCGTGCGGGTTGCGATCCACGTCACCGTCGCAGATCATGGTCCCACATCGCGGGTGAGCAAGCGGACTGATCCGACACGACAACGTGTCGAAAACACAGGGGAGGGGCAGAGTTCGGGTAGCGTCGCGGACCGTGGCAAATCAGAAGCGTGCTCGACAAGACCAAAACCGCAGCCAGAAACTGGCTCAGGCGGCCGTTGAACAGAAGAAGGCTCAAAGCTCGCAGCAGCGGAACAAGCTGCTGAAGATTGCCGCTGGCGTAGTCGCGGTGGTAGCTCTGGTCCTGCTTTGGAACCAGTTCATCTCGAGCGACGATGAAACCGCAGCCGACACGACCGTCGCTCCGACCACCACCGCCGGAAACGTGACGACCACGACCGTGCCGCAGTTCGCAAGCCCCAAGCTCAGCACCAAGCCCGTCGTCACCGTTCCGGCGGGCGCGGCTCCCACGAAACTTGAGATCAAAGATCTCGAAGTCGGCACTGGTGCCACCGTGGAAGCCGGCGACACGGTATTTGTCCAGTACGTGGGCAACGGTTGGGCCACGAAGAAGGAATTCGACTCCTCGTGGAGCCGTGGCTCGCAGCCCTACGAAGTGACAAACGTCGGCAAAGCACCGGTGATCGACGGTTGGAACCAGGGTCTGATCGGCATGAAGGCTGGCGGTCGCCGCCAGCTGATCATTCCGCCGAGCCTCGGCTACGGCGACCAGGCCCAGGGCGAGAACATCAAGGCCAACGACACGCTCGTGTTTGTGATCGATGCGGTGCGTGTCATCAAGGCCGCCGACGTCAAGTCCAATACGCCGACGATCGCCCAGTAACGACTTCGGGAGTCCATGTTCTCGGGTCGGGCCTTAAGGGTCACCCCGGGGCCGTAACACCCCGCTGAGTAGACGCTTCGTGGTTGAATGGGCGCCATGAACGTCACCCGTCTGCGCCAGGTAGTAGTGGCCGCCCACGATCGCGACGGAACCGAAGCTGCCTTCACCGACGTTCTCGGACTCGGCGAGGCGTTTCACGATCCCGGGGTCGGCGAGTTCGGTCTTGATAATGCGGTGTGTCCGGTCGCCGACGTCTTCGTGGAAGTCGTTTCCCCGAAGACCGATGGGTCGCCGGGAAGTGGCGCCGATTCGGCCGCCGGGCGTCACCTCAGTCGGCACGGGGAGAGCGGCTACATGGTGATCTTCCAGGTCGATGACATTGCGGCTGCTCGTAACCACCTCGACTCGCTCGGCGTCCGACGCATCTGGAACACCGACGCTGCCGTGATCGGCGCGTCGCATGCCCATCCCTCCGACGTAGGTGGAGCCATCGTGTCGTTCGACGAACCACGGCCGGCCTCGAGTTGGCTGTGGGGCGGCCCCGACTGGGAGTCCCGTTCATCGAACGTGGCCACGGGTTTCGCCCAGATCGACATCGCGGCTGCTGACCCCGTGGCGCTGTTTCACCGCTGGAGCGAGGTGCTGAATGTACAAGGCGATGAGCAGGCCCTGTCGTTCGTGCTGCCCGATGGTGTGGTCGTGCACTTTCGCCTTCCCGATTCCAGTGGTGCCGTTGGTCTGGTGGGCGTGCGTTTGGCCGCGAGCGGAACCGAAGCTGCCGACGACGCCTTTCGATCGCCGTCGGTGTTGATCGGCGGAGTCACTTTTTCGCGGTGATCGCCGGAATGCCGGTCGGTACGCGGGCCATGCTGGCTCCGACGCGACGGAGAACGGCGTTTACGCTGCTCCGGCCCGTGGGTACTCGGGTGACGTCATGCCCATGACCGATCAATCGTCGCCGGACCACGACGCCACCGGATTCGTCGACCGCACCGAGATTCAGTCGGCGGGGATCAGTCGGCGGGGATTCAGTCGGCGGGGACACCGGTTGCGGACGTCGGAACCGCCGACGACGACACCGTCGCTTCGGGGACGGTCATCAACGCTACGGGGATCGACGCGGCGGGTGTCGCAAGCGCCGAGTCTCCGGATCCCGGCAGCCGTAGCACCGGGGTTCCCGGACCTATCGATGACGCAGGCCCCTCCGCTGGTGCGGTCACAAAACCCAAACGGGCGAGACGCTGGCGCGGCCGGTCAGGTGACGAGACCAGCGGGCCAACCCCGATCCGGACCGGGAGAGCCCGGATGTTTCGGACGATTCAGATTCTCGTCGCGCTGTTCGTTCTGATCTATCTCGTATTGCCGCAGTTGAGCGCGGTCCGCGAGGTCCTACGACGTCTGGGTGAAGTCAACGTCATATTCCTCATGCTCGGAATCGGTTTCGAAGGAGCGTCCCTGGTCTGCTATTCGCAACTGACCAGGACCGCGTTGCACCCGACGAATCTCAAGCTGTCTACGCTGACCCGCGTCCAATTGGCCACGAAAGCGGTCACGAACGTCGTACCGGGCGGAAGCGCGGCCGGTTCGGCGCTCGGATACCGGCTGCTCACGCTCGCCGGGGCCGAACCCGCGGCGGCCGGCTTTGCATTGGCCTCGGCCGGACTCGGTTCGGCCGTCGTCCTCAACCTGTTGCTGTGGCTGACCCTCCTGGTCTCGATTCCGTTTTCCGGCGTCAACCCGGTATACGTGACGACGGCCCTGGTCGGCGTGATCGTGCTCGGGGTGTTCTTCGGCGTGATCATTGCGCTGTTTCGTGGCGCTGACCGCGCCGAACGCATCATTCGACGCGCGGCCGCCAACTTCTCGTTTCTCGATGCCGATCGGGCCACCAGCGTCATCCGACGCATCGTCGCCCGCATCACCGTGTTGATCAGCGATCGCCGGTTGCTGCGTCGTCTCGTCGGCTGGGGAATGTTGAATTGGCTGCTCGATGCCGTGTCGCTGTGGGTGTTCATGCGGGCGTTCGGGGTTTCGGTGCGCCCCGATGTCCTGCTGATCGTGTTCTGCGTCGCGAACATCAGCGCCGCCATTCCCCTTACCCCGGGCGGCCTCGGGGTGATCGAGTTCGCCCTCACGTCGCTGCTCGTCACCTTCGGGGTGCCGGCAAGCGCAGCGAGCGTCGGGGTGCCCGCATACCGGTTGGCCGCATTTTGGATTCCCATCCCGGTCGGGGTCGCCGTGTATTTCACGCTTCGGGTTGGTCCCTGGAGGGTTGACCGCGAACACGCGCTTACGAGCCTGCGAAGTGAAACTGAGCAGGTCGTGAGCAGTGGCGAATCGGTTTACGAATGGGCCGACCGGGTCACAGAATCACCAGACCGCGTGGCCGCCGCAGCGATGGCCGCGGCCCGTTCCGGCGACATTGTCGTGTTGGCCGACCGGGCGCAACCGGGAACGGTGCGTACCTCTGACGTGGTTCCACCGGCGTCGGCTCCCCAGCCCCGAAACGACTGAAGCCGGCCCACATTGCGTGACCCCGGGACCGACGCACGGGCGGCCCGCCGGTTAAACTCTCCGCTTTCGATTTGGCAAATGTTTCACGGGTACTTGACGTACCCTTCATCTCGAAGACGTCGGCGTGGTGTTCGGCTTAAGCGCGTCCACCTGTATGCCGATCGATTGGACGATCACTTTCGGCTGAGAGGCAATAGACATGAGCAACATGAACAAAACGGTGCGAGACGTACTGGCGGAGCACGCCAAACTCTCGGTCGACGTCGCGACGCTGTCCGACACCGATGATTTGTTCGAAGCCGGTCTCACCTCGCTTTCGACCGTAACGGTGATGCTTGCGCTCGAAGACACGTTCGAGACCGAGTTTCCGGAATCGATGCTGAGCCGGCGCACATTCACCTCGGTCGAGTCGATCTGTGAAGCTCTGACCGAACTCTCGGTCATGGCCTGAGCCGGCCCGGCACGGCCAAGCAACCAAAACGACTTCCCATGTTCCTTCCCTTCGAACTTTCTAAAACCGGCGAAGCGCTCTATGGAGCGGCACAGAAAATTGCTGCTGAGGTCGCGCGTCCTTTCGCTGCCGAGGTTGACATCGATGCCCGGTTCCCGCACGAGGCGATCCAGGCGCTGAAAGACGCCAGGCTGCTCGGGGCCTATGTCCCGGTTGAACACGGTGGGGAGGGCGCTACGCCCGCCGACATCGCCGCCATCGCCTACGCGTTGGGCCAAGGTTGTTCAAACACCGCGATGGTCTTCGCCATGCACCAGATCCAGGTGGCATGCCTCGTCCACCACGGCCTTGGGGTCGACAGTCTGCGGTCGTATGCCGAACGGGTCGCTGCGGAGCAACTGGTCCTGGCATCTGCGACCACGGAACTCGGGGTGGGCGGCGACGTACGAACCAGTCTTTGCGCCGCCGACCTGACCGAAAGCGAGTTTTTCCTGCGCAAGGAAGCCCCGGTCATCTCCTACGCCGATCACGCCGACGCGATCATGGTTACCGCCCGGCGCAGCGCGGATGCCGCCAGCAGCGACCAGGTGATCATCGTCGTCGACCGGGCCGACGCCACCCTCACCCAGACTCTCGGGTGGGACACGCTCGGCATGCGCGGGACCTGCAGCAACGGTTACCTGCTCGAAGCACGTGGTGCCCGCGAACGTGTGCTCCCGGAACCCTATGCCGACATCTCATCGCGCACCATGCTGCCGGTCACCCACATCTGGTGGTCGTCGCTGTGGCTCGGCATGGCGACCGATGCCGTCAACTCCGCGCGAAACCACCTGCGGACCCTCGCCCGCAAAACCGCGGGTGACACTCCGGCCATCGCTTCCGACGTCGCGCTGCTGTTCGGTGAGCTGGAAATGGTGTCGGCCCGAATCTCGTCGGCCCTTCACCTGTATTCCGAAGCAGCCTCGTGCTCGGCCGGATTCACGAATCCGGGATTCGTTCTCCGGATGAATTCGCTCAAGACCTCGGCGTCGGCCGCCGTGATCGGGATCATCACCCGAGCAATGAACATCGTCGGAATCGCGGCCTACCGAAACGACGCCGACAACTCGATCGCGCGGCTTCTGCGCGATGCACACAGCACCGACCTCATGGTCCACAACGAGCGCATCCTGCAAAACAGCGGTCGTTTGCTTTGCGTCTACAAAGGCCAGTAGCGCCGTCGCTGAGCCTCGACCTGCCAATCCCCACGAAACGACAGATCAATGACCGCACCCCAGACAAGTACCGACTCCCTGATCGACGCTCAGTCGCCGACCTCGCCTGAGCCGTTCCCGATCGACGCAGCCCGCGCCGAGTACATGAAGGAACTGGTGGCGGAAGGCCTTCTGATCCCGACCGGTGTGCTTGGTGTCTTGGGCCGCAGCGGCGCATTCGAGTCGGTGGTCGAGGGACTCGTCGCCGCGGTCGCCGACCGTTCGAACGGCGATGCCGCCGAACTCGTTCGTTTTCCGCCCGTCGTGACCCGCGCCAATTTCGTGAAGAGCGGTCATCTGAAGTCCTTTCCGCATCTTTCGGGCTCCGTCCATTCGTTTGTGGGCGACGATCGGGCACACCGCGAACTGCTTCGCAAAGTGGAAGCAGGGGAGCGCTGGACCGACGATCTCGAACCGACCGACGTGGTCCTGACGCCGGCGGCCTGCTACCCGATTTATCCGATGTCGACGGGGCAGCTTCCCGATGACGGCAAGCTCTACGACATCCAGTCGTACTGCTTCCGGCATGAGCCTTCGCCCGACCCTATGCGGATGCAGATGTTCCGCCAGCAGGAGCATGTACGCCTCGGCAATCCCGAACAGGTGGCGGCATGGCGCAACGTTTGGTTCGACCGTAGCCAGCAGCTCCTCACCGATTTGAAAGTGCCGTTTGTCGCCGAGGTGGCCAATGACCCGTTCTTCGGTCGTGCCGGAAAGCTGATGGCCTCCAGCCAGCGCGAACAGGCATTGAAGTTCGAGCTGAACGTCGCAATCATGCACCCCGACTATCCGACGGCCTGCGTGTCGTTGAACGCACACGAGGACCACTTTGGCCACGAGTTCGGCATCACCCTTTCCGACGGCAGCTATGCCTCAACCGGGTGTATCGGGTTCGGTCTGGAACGCCTGACCCTCGGACTTCTGCGCGTTCACGGACTCAAGCCGAGCGCATGGCCGGCTGAGGTTCGCGCCATCCTTCACCTTTAACCGATTAGGGTCGACCTTCCGCTATGACGACGACCGTTTCCGCTTTGGATCACACGACTTACGTATCTCACGGTCTTCACCGTGGCGACGGTGACTGGGCCGAAACAAACTGCTATGTAGACGTATGGATAGAGATTCTCCACGGTCTCGGTCTGGAGCCCCTGGCCGGTCTCGGGTTCACGATGCGGACCGATCTCGAAGCCGATCAGTGGACGTTTTTCAAGTTTCCCCACGACGAGTTGTTTTCGTTGTACGGCATCGACGTGTTTGAGCTGAACCCGTGGCAGTCGGTTGTCGAACAGGTTCGCAACGAGGTTCAGGTCGGTCATATCCCACTCGTGGAGGTCGATGCGTTCTACCTGCCCGACACCGCCGGCACGACGTACCGGAACGCCCACGGCAAAACCAGCATCGGCATCGTACGGATCAATACCGAAGGTCATCGCCTGGCCTATTTCCACAATGGCGGCTTCTACATGGCCGAGGGCGACGACTTTGTCGGTCTGTTCCCACCTCTGGGTTCAACCGGAAATCTTCTGGCCCCGTACATCGAAGTCGTGAAACCGGCCTGCGCAGAAGCATTGAGCGGTCAGGCGCTCGTTGATGAAGCGGTGCGACTGGCGCGTCGAACGGTGGCGCGGTTGCCTTCCATCAATCCCTTCGTGCGTTTTGCCGAGCGCCTTCCCGTCGAACTTTCCGTGCTGCGAGATGCTAAGGGTGCCTACTATCACGAATACGCGTTTGCGAACTTCCGGCAATTTGGCGCGGCGTTCGATCTCGCCAGTCGTCATCTCGGCTGGCTGCGCTCGGCGGGTTTCGTCCCAGTCGACACCGTCGCATTCGACAACGCCGAACGGTCCTTTGCGATGATCTCGACTACCGCGAAGTCGCTGCAATTTCAGGCGGCTCGTTCGGCCATCGCCGGGAAGGTCATTGATGTCTCGGGCGCGCTCGGCCAGTTGATCAGCGCATGGGATGAAGGGGTGTCGTCCCTTCGCCGGGTATTCGGCTGAGGCTCGTCCCCGCGTGAGTTGCGCATGAGCCACGAAACTGACGTCGTTGGCGGCGAGATCGTCGACCGTCCGGTCGAATCAAACGCGATCGCGCTGACCTCGTGGTCCTATGCCCGGACCGCACCCGGTGCGGGGTGGCCGGATGACAACTGCTGGACGGCAGTCGGCACGGCCAAGACCGCCGCGGCCGCATTGCGTGTCACCGATCCGTCGTCGGATCCCTACCCGACCAACCTCGACGACATCGACCACTGGTTTTCTGCGGCGACGGTGATTCCGACCGATGCAATCGAGCGGGGGGCACGCGTTCTGCTCGAACTCGACGGCGTTGCGACGATCGCCGAGTTCTTTTGGAACGGCGTCGCGGTGGGCGCCAGCGAGACCATGTTCGGTGAACATCGTCTTGATGTGACGGCATTGAGCCAGCCGGGAGAGAATCGGCTCACGGTGCACTGTCAGTCGTTAACGAGCTGGCTGGCGGCCCGGAAAGTGCCGCGGGCCCGGTGGAAGACCCGGGTAGTGGAAGAGCAGAAACTCCGATCGGTCCGAACCACCCTTCTCGGCCGAGCGACGGGCTGGTCGCCGCCCACGACGGTGATCGGGTTGTGGCGCGACGCTCGCGTAACGGTCGTCGATGGCCCTCGCCTGGCGACGCCCCGGGTTCGCGCCCGGACTCTGCCGAGGGGCGAGGGCATCCACGGCCTGATCGACTGGAGCATCGAGTTCACCGGGGGAGCCGACGAACATCCAGTATCGGTCGATACCCGAGTCGTGCGACACAGGTCGTCGCCGGGTCGCTCAGCAGACCCATCGACGATCGAGACTGTCGGGGCCCCGTTCTCGGTGTCCCCGGTCGAATCGTCCGAGGGGCCGTTGACCGCTGAAGAGATGTCGGCCCCCAGCGCACAAGGTGGGGGAGAACCGGTGCGAGTGTCAGGGACCATCGAGGTCAGCAATCCTGATCTGTGGTGGCCGCACACTCACGGGGAACCCGCGCTCTACGACGTGTTCGTGAGCGTTCGTCTCAGCACCGGGTCGGTCCTGACCACATCGCTCGGAACCTGTGGATTTCGGACGCTGGCCACCGATAACGGTGCCGACGGACTCGGGTTCGGTCTCGTGATGAACGGACTGCCTGTGTTCGCGCGGTGGTGCGTGGTTCCCGCTCGACCCGACCACGTTCGCCGTCGATTCCGAACAGCTTCGTTCCCGGTTGCGTATCGCCGCTGACGGGGGTCACAACATGGTTCGGATAAGTGGTACGTGTGCATATGAATCGTCAGCGTTCTTTGCTGTGTGCGACGAACTCGGCCTAATGGTTTGGCACGATCTCGCGCTGGCGAACTTTGACTACCCGCAGACTGAATCGTTTGCGACCCAGCTTCGACAGGAAGTGTCGTCGTTCCTCTCGCGGGTGGCGAATTCACCTTCATTGGCGGTGGTCTGCGGGGGCAGTGAAGTCCAGCAGCAGGCATCAATGATGGGTGTCGACGTGTCAGTCGCCGCCGACGCCCAACAGGTGGAGGCGCTCCACGCAGCGGTCACCGCATCTGGCACCGGGGCGATCGTGGTCGATTCCTCGCCCAG
The DNA here is from genome assembly GCA_963763135.1 of uncultured Acidimicrobiales bacterium. GTDB lineage: Bacteria > Actinomycetota > Acidimicrobiia > Acidimicrobiales > JANYDT01 > JANMZO01. The sequence continues at coordinate 366,776 of CAVXNJ010000003.1, forward strand.
CGGCGGCCATCTCCCGTTTGCCGTGGATGCCGGAGTCGGCCACTATTTCGGTGTCGGCGCGTACCGGCGACCGTTGGCCGATGCCCGATACTCGGGAGTGCGCTTTGCTGCTGAGTGTCTGGCCTTTTCGAATGTACCGGTGCCGGCGACGGTGAAGACGACGGTCGGGGAAGGCGTGGCTTCGCCGAGTAATCCGGTGTGGAAGCAGCGGGTGCCACGCGATCGCGGGACCGGTTGGGATTTTGAAGACATCCGCGATTTCTATGCGCGCGAACTGTTTGACACTGACATGAACGACCTGCGCTACGGTGAGCCCGATCGGTACCTTGCGGTGGGTCGGGCCGTGTCATGCACCGTGATGGAGCGCACCTTCGCAGAATGGCGCCGACCCGATTCCAGCTGTCGCGGAGCATTGGTTTGGACCATGAACGACCTGTGGCCGGGGGCGGGGTGGGGACTCATCGACTCGTTGGGTCACCCGAAGGCGGCGTACTGGGGTGCCCGTCGATCGCTCTTGCCCGTCGCCCTGGTCGGCGTCGACGAGGGCCTCAACGGTCTTGATCTCTTTGCGTACAACGACGGTTCCACCGCTCTCGACGGGATCCTCGAAGTGCGGGCTACGAAGGGCGCGGCGACCGTTCACCACGGAACGGCTCCGGTGCACGTCGCCGCACACGGGTGTCAGCGATTCCGGGTTGATCAGGTCTTTGGTTCATTCAGCGACCCTACGTATGCATACCGTTTCGGTCCCCGGGGCGCAGACGCCGTTTCGGCGACGTGGAAGACCACGCAGGGAGCCACACTCGGTCGGTATGTATACATACCAATGGGGGATCGGCCTGTCATTGATGCCGCGATGACCATCGAGGCAAGCGCCACTCGTGTGGCCGAGGACATCGTCGATATCGAGTTGACGGCGAATCGGCTCGCCCAGTTCGTAACGATAGACACCGGGTCCCTCCAGGTGTCAGCGACCGACGACCACTTCATGCTCGTGGCGGAAGAGCCCTACACGCTTCGATTGTCCGGCCAGAATGTCGGCGCACTCAAGCGTGTGTTCGTTTCGGCACTGAACGGGTCGGGTGAGCTCGCGGTTGGCATCCCGCGATTCGAATCCCGCCCGCGGTCGGTTACTCACGAGTGCGGCACCAACGCTGTGGGAACGCCATGACCAACGCTCTGGGAACGCCATGACCAACGCTCTGGGAACACCGTGACTGACTCCGCCCTGTCGACCTCGACCGGGGTGATTCCGCTGCCCGAGACGCTCTACCTCGGTGCAGGTCACCAGGTGTGCGTAACCTTGCATCGGCCCCCCGCCGATGCCAGCCGGGCGGTCGTGGTGGTCGAACCGTTTGGTATCGAGGCGCTTGCGGCGGAGTCGACGCATCGTCGCCTGACCGAGTTACTGCTGACGTCGGGAGCTGCGGTCGTGCGGTTTGCCCCGCCCGGACTCGGCGACAGCGGCGAAGTTGTTGATGGTACGTTCGTGACGTCGTGGCTTGACAGCGTGGCTTCGGTGGTGAGCTTCGCTCGCGGGCTTTCTTGCTCCCGCACGGTTGATGTTGTGGGGCTCCGACTCGGGGCGACCGTCGCGGCGTACGCCACGGCGACGGTACCCGTTGATCGGGTCGTCCTCTGGGCGCCGGTGGCCGGAAAAGCCTTCGCCCGGGAGTTCAAGTTGCTTGGCGCGACGGGTGTTCACAGCGCGGATCCATCGGCGCTCGGTACGTCGCCGGGTCACGTTGCGTCGGGGCTGTTCACGTCCCAACCTGGGGACATCGAAGCCGGAGGGTATGTGCTTTCGGCTGAGTCGGTCGCCCTTCTCACGCCGCTCGATCTCCGAACTATCGAAACGGTCGGAGCGCGAAACGCGTTGCTGGTGGATCGTGATGACCTTCGCAGCGTCGACAAGGTCAAACAGCGTTTCGACGCCATCGGCCTGCCCGCCGAAGTGATCCAGCCGGTCGGCTACGCCGAGATGCGCCTCGACGATCCCGAAGAGGGCGTGGTTCCTGAAGAAGCGCTGCAGGAGATCGTGGCGTGGCTCAGCACCCCCGACGCGGGTGACGTCGGGTCGGGCCCGATCCCCGACATCAACGAAGGAACAACGTCGGCGCTCGAAGCAAACGCGACATTCACGTCGCATGAGGAAGTCGCGACCGTTCCGGAACTCCGGGTCAGGGTGGGCGACACGGTCGTGGTCGAGTCGCCGACGGCGGTGACGGTCGACGGCGTCGCGCTTGCAGCGTTGGTGAGCCGACCCGTCGAGAACTCGACAGCATCGAACGTTGCCCGCCCGGCCGTCGTCATGCTGACCACCGGGTCGAATCCCCGCTGCGGTGCCGGTCGGCTGCAAACCCTGCTGGCTCGCGAGCTCGCTAGCCGGGGGCACATCGTGCTTCGCTACGACCGGCGCGGAATCGGACTGTCGGTAGATCACCGTCGGCCTGCGGTTCCCCCGCCGGTTTCTGCTGGAGAGCGGGGGATCGGTCCGACTGCGACCGACGCCGTCGACGCCTACGACCCCCGGCACTGCCGTGATCTGCAGGCCGTTGTCGACTACGTGCGGAATACCTTGCAACAACCCTCGGTGCAACTGCTCGGGATGTGCTCAGGTGCGTACACCGCGTTCCACTTCGTCAAGTCCCTGAAGCCTGTCAACGGAGCTTCTCCGGTTGAGGCGGTTATTGCGATAAATCAGATCATTTTCCTGGATCGTTCATGGACCACCAAAGCCGACTCGCCGGCGATGGCGGTCAAGGCCGGCTACGAGCTTCGCAACGCATGGCGCGATCCGAGCCGCTGGAAGAGCCTGCTCTCGGGTGGGATCCCGGTGAAGACGACGGCACGTCGGTTGACCCGCCTCGTCGGTATGCGGTTGGGTGAGGTGCGATCCCGAGTGCTCGTCGCCGCACGGCTGCAGCGACCGCCGGCGCTGGTGGAGGCGCTGTTGCATATCCGTAAGGCAGACATACGCCAGGTGTACATCTTCGACGACGCGGAAACCGGTCTCGGACAATTGCGTCTCGACGGTCGAGCGGCGTGTGCGGCCCTCGAAAAGGATCAGTGGATGACGATTCGCACTGTCGCCGGGGCTGGCCATACCTTCGGACCGTCGGCGTCGAAACGCTGGCTGGCCGCGCAGCTGGCCGAAGTTGTCGCGAACCCGCCGAGGGACAACCCGTAGGACCGGTGGATCAGGCTTCGGCTGCTTCGGCTGCGCCCGTCTTCACGAGCTTCCTGGCGCAGGCCACGCAGTTGTAGGCGATAACACCATCGGTGACGCTGAGGGGAATCATCGCCTTCTGCAGAACTTCGGTTCCGCATACCGGGCATGCCACGACGACACCGATTTGTTCAACAGGACCAGCCATGAGCGCTCCAAGAGATTGTCCGACGGTTCGTCGAAACGGTGGGCCAAAGGTAGCGCGTCAGTTTCCGCAGTGAGAACTCGGCTCCGCTGCACCGGACCGCTCCGAGAATTTCCATGCATTTCCCGCAGGTTGGCGAATAGTTGCCGATAAGGCGAAAACACAGCGCACCGTCCGTTGCCCTTCAGCGCGCCAAGGTGAACGCCGATACTACGAGGCAATGAGTTCGACAGTGGATCTAGACATCTCGACCCCCGCTTCGGTTGAAGCCCTCGATATCTCGATAAACGTGGTTACCGAGCTGTTCCTGCGCCGGACTCTCGTGGAGGACACCGTAACGATCACCCGCCTGACCGAGGCAATCGGGATCAGCGGGTCAATCATGTACGAGGTTTTCGGACAGTTGCGAAACCGCAAACTGCTCGATGTGAAGACCATGCAGGGCAACGACTACGTGTTCAGCCTGACCGACATGGGGCGGGAGTTCGCCAAGGAAGCGTTCCTCAAGTGCCAGTACAGCGGTATCGCTCCGGTGTCGCTGGATGCGTACGTGGCCGCCGTGAAACTGCAGAAGTCGGGGTTGAAGGTCGACCGCAAGAGCATGGCCGTGGCGATGTCAGATCTCGTCGTCGCTCCTGAAATGCTCGATGAGCTTGGCCCGGCATTCAACTCGCAGCACTCGATCTTCTTCTACGGACCGGCAGGCACCGGCAAAACGAGTTTGGCCGAGCGTCTCATCCGGCTGTTCAACGACTGGATCGTCGTTCCACGAGCGGTGCTGGCGGACGGCCAGTACATGGTCATCTACGACCCAACCATCCACGAGGCGATCACGCCGCAGCCCGAGGGTCTGGATCGACGGTGGGTGGCCTGCAAGCGACCTCTCGTGACCGTCGGCGGCGAACTCGAGGCTTCGGCGCTCCAGCTTCAGTACGACCCGGTGGGGCGGGTCTACACCGCGCCTCTGCATGTGAAGGCCAACAACGGCATGATGCTCATCGACGACTTCGGCCGTCAGGTGCTCACGCCCCAACAGCTCCTGAACCGCTGGATCTATCCCCTGTCGAAACGGGTGGATTATCTGAGTCTCGCCAACGGAACGAAGATCGGACTCCCGTTCGAGCTGATGGTCGCGTTCTCCACGAACATGGCTCCGGACGATCTGGGCGATGAGGCGTTCTTCCGCCGGATCCAGAACAAGGTCTACGTCGGCCCGGTGACCGCCGAGATGTTCGATCGCATTCTTGTCCTCGCATCGAAGCACACCAACGTCGCACTCAACGACACGTCGGCCGAGCGACTCCGTACGCTGTGTTTGGAGCGCGACAAGATCGGCTTGCGGGCGAACTACCCGTGGGACCTCTGCAAGATGGCACGCTCGATCGCAGAGTACGAGGGCCGCGGCGCCGCACTTGATGAGTACCTGCTGCCCCGGGCGGCGAAGCTGTACTGGGGAGCAACCGATGCTCCTATGAGCGCCGCAGCCCTAACGTCGTCGACCACCGGCCCGAAGACGGCAGCCCCGGCTCCGGTCGAAGCGCCGACCGAGGAAGTCCTCATGGCGATGGTGACTGCCGAGTAGAGATGCTGACCGCCGGGTTGCACAGCGGCCCGGCCCGGTAAGCGTCCGCTGTTCTTCGTCTTGTCGACCTGCCAGGACCGCTAGAACCCGATCGTGACCGCCATGGTGGTTGCGGCGTCTCGGAAGAGTGCGGCGTGATCCACGACGATGCCGCGGGTCTGACCGAACAGCTCGAAGCTCACAAGCCCGAAGAGTTGCGTCCAGGCCAATAACAAGGCGAACAGAGCATCACCCGGCACTCCGGGCGCCACCTGGGGTGTTAGCACGGCGAGCTCCCGGCGGGTCGTCTCGCTCAGTGTGATTGCGGGGGTGGGTACCGACGAGAGATAGCCGTCGGTGTGGGCGTCTCGAACGAGTTGGACGAGTGCCAGCGACACCCGGGTCCCGGGGACGACGGTGTTTTCGGGGGCTGCGTAGCCCGGAACCGGCGCCCCGTAGAGCAGGAAGTACTCGTTGCGGTGGTCGATCGCCCATTCGCGTATCGCCTCGGCCGCATGGATCCAGCGTGATTTCGGCGGCTCGGCGCGCGTCGCATTGACTACCGCTTCGGTGGTGTCGCCAAGGGAGTCGTAGGCGTCGATGATCAGCGCCGTCAGCAGGGCATCGCGGTTCTCAAAGTAGCGATATACAGCGGACGACACGAGACCGAGGTCTCGCGCGACGGCCCGAAGCGACAACCCCGCGGCGCCGTAGACGCCGAGATGCTCTTTTGCCTTCGCGAGGATTTCGCCTCGCACCTCCATCCGGGCTCGACTCCTGGCTGTCTGCAACGTGGTCATGAAACCAGTCTTGCAGACAATGATCCAAATGTGGAGCACTGCTCTTGACTTCTGTGTTCAGAACGTGTTCAATGATCTGAAAATAGATCACTGATCCGAAAGTAGGTAATCATGAATAGCACCGCCAACCCAGCAGCGAATCACCTTGCGGAATCGACGAACGACAAGGGGGAACGTTCCCGCGTCGTAGCGCCGACGCGCTATCAGGCGCCGGACTGGTTCACGAAGCACGTTTTCAACCGACTTGTCGCCCGCTTCACTCGACTCGGGGTGAGCGTGTGGGGGTCCCGGGTCCTTGAGGTTCGCGGCCGAAAGAGCGGCGAAATCCGGTCAACCGTGGTCAACGTGCTTGACGTCAACGGCGAGCGCTACCTGGTCGCACCGCGAGGCACGACGGAATGGGTGCGAAACGTCCGAGCGGCAGGCGGTTGCCGACTCGTGGTCGGACGCCGAACCGAAGACGTCGTGGTGGAAGAGCTGGTCGAACTCCAGAAGCCGGAAATTCTTCGGCTGTATCTCCGACGATGGAAGTGGGAGGTTGGCCAGTTCTTCAACGGGGTGGGCACAGACGCAACCGATGCGGAACTCCTCGCCATCGCTCCGGGGTACCCGGTATTTCGGCTTCGGACCGTCGCTCCCTGATGTTGGGGGACGTTCGGCGACCGCATCGTGCCGCCACGTCGTGCACAAAATCGCAGCGTGCAGCTACAAACTTGCAGCGTACGGTACAAAAAGAAAGCGGGTTCGTGCCCGACGGAAAGACACGAACCCGCCACCACTAGCAAACCTGACCTCGGTACCGTCGAGGTACCACGACGGTCGAGATTGCGTTGAACGTTCAGGTCTCAGCGCCGAAGTCGCCAAGACTGATGACCGGGATCAGCCGACGAGTTTCTTCCCGATGATCTCTTTCATGATCTCGGTGGTCCCGCCGTAGATCGTCGTGATCCGAGCATCGGTGTACGCCCGGGCGATCGGGTACTCCATCATGTAGCCGTAGCCACCGTGAAGCTGCACGCAGGTGTCGACAGTTCGCTTCTGCAGTTCCGTGCACCACCACTTCGCCATCGCTGCTTCCTCGGCGGTCAGAACACCGTCGTTCAGCTGGGTCAGGCAACGGTCAACGAAGACCTGGCCGATCTCGACCTCCGTCGCAATTTCGGCGAGCTTGAACTTGCTGTTCTGGAAGGTCGCGATGGGCTGGCCGAACGCCGTGCGGTCCTTTGTGTAGGCGACCGTCCAGTCGAGGGCGGCTTTGGCGGCAGCGACGCCGGCTATCGCTATCGACAACCTCTCCTGGGCCAGGTTGCGGACCAGGTTGAGAAACCCTTCCCCTTCGTTGCCGAGCACGTTGGCCACCGGAACCTGAACATCGGTGAAGAACAACTCGGCGGTGTCCTGGCTGTGGAGGCCGACCTTGTCGAGATTCCGCCCACGCTCAAAGCCCTTCATTCCCCGCTCAAGAACCATGAGCGTCATGCCTTTGTGCTTCAACGCAGGATCGGTCTTCACCGCCGTGATGACCAGGTCGGCATTGATGCCGTTCGTGATGAACGTCTTTGAGCCGTTGACGACGTAGTGGTCGCCGTCTCGCAGGGCGGTTGTCGTCATCGACGCCAGGTCGCTGCCGATTTGTGGCTCGGTCATCGCCACGGCACAGATGAGTTCACCGCTGCAGATGCCGGGGAGCCACCGGGCCTTCTGTTCGTCGTTGGTCAGTTCCAGGAAGTAGGGGAGCGTGATGTCGTTGTGGAGGGTCAGGCCGAGCCCCGCTCCGCCCGTGCCCGCGTACATGAGCTCTTCGCCGATGATGGCGTTGTAGCGAAAGTCCTTGGTGCCGCCGCCACCGAACGCTTCGGGGGCCTGCATGCACAGAAACCCGTTGGCGCCGGCGGCGGTGAACAGTTCCCGCGGCACAATGCCGTTGCGCTCCCACTCGTCGTAGTGCGGAGCAATTTCGCGCTCGATGAAGCGACGAAACGACTCCCGAAACATGACGTGCTCGTCATCGAAGATAATGCGATCCATGCCCGCAAACCCTAATGGTTGAGCGGCAACGGGCGCGAAACGCCAGCGTGGAACCAGATGTAGGAGCCTGAGGCGCCCTCAGGTGATCAGCGGATGATCAGCGGGTGATCAAGACTCCGGTCAGGTCTGCGAACGGTCGATCTTGCGGCCGCAAACGGCAAAGCCGTACGCCACGAATTCTTTTGCCACTTTCCCAAATGGATCGGTGTAGGCGGCGCCTTTCGGGTCTTTTTTTGCGGTAGCCAATGCCTCTTGGGCCTTCTTCATCATTGCGTTGATCAGCGCAACGTCGGCCGTCGGCGGTTTCAACAAACTGAGCTGCTTCAGTTCAGCGGTCACCTCGCTGATGGCGACTTTGGTCAGGAACTCACTGACCTGCTCCGGTTTGGCGACCTTTGTCTTTTTCGATCCGGCACCGGAAGCCTTGGCGACCTCATGCGTTTCGAATTGCTTCGCCGCTGCGATCAACCGATCGTTGGATGCCTTGCAGATTTTGTCGGCCGCTTCGATGTACGGGGCGCGATCGGCTTTGGCTTCGGTTGCGGTGGCTACGGATCCAACGCCCGAAAGGCCGACGAGGGAGACGGATACAAGAACGGTGGCGCTGGCCAGCAAAGCAATTCGACGCATGATGACGGAAAGGTTAGTTGGCCCGGCCCAGGTCATCGCGCCGCTCACCACAGCACGCGCCCGCCGGGATCCCCTCGACCGCCAGGGCGGCTGCTCTCAGGGCCTGTTGCGACAGAGCAGAATCGGTGCGTGCAAATTGTCGCTCACGCTCCAGTTCGAACGGCTGACCTCGGTGGGTGGACCGACACCTGGTTCGCATCGTCGGGGTGTGTGTGCAACGTCGCGGTGGAACCGGGGATAAGCATCGACCTGGAATTCGAAGCGGGTCGTCGGGCGAACGCTGATGGTCCAGCGATCACCGTGGCCGTAGGCGCCGGCGTCAACGACTACGTACTGACGCCGGGTGTCCATCCCGTTGGGGTTGACCCGTTGATCGCCGCGGCGGTGGCCGCGGTGCCCCCGCCGTTCGACACATCGATCCGCATCACGTCCGGCGTGCCCGCCGGCAGCGGCCTGGGCACTTCGGCGGCGCTGGCCGTTGCGTTACTGGGCGGACTCCATGCGCTTCATGGTCGGTCACCGGAACCCGCCGCGCTCGCCTCCGAAGCTCACCGTGTCGAGACGTCGCTCGGTCTCCAGTCCGGGGTTCAGGATCAGCTGGCGGCTGCCTTCGGCGGAGCCCATCTTTTCGACATTGCCTACCCGGTGTTGAGCTGCGCGCCGAAGCGCGTAGACGAATCGATCATGAATGAACTCGACGGCTCACTCGTCACGGTCTACCTCGGCCGCCCCCATCGCTCCTCGGTCATCCACGAACAGGTGATTGCGTCGCTTGAAACCACCCATAACGAAGGGCTCCTCACCCCGCTTCGGGAGGCTGCCGCAGCGGGGTTTGCCGCGCTCTGCGCCGGCGATCTCGACGCGTACGGCCGAGCCCTACAGGCCAACCACTCGGCTCAGAGGGCGCTGCACCCGGCGCTGGTGAGTGAGCTGGCCGACCACATCGTCGAAGTGGCCGGTCAACTGGGGGCCCGCGGCTGGAAGGTCAATGGTGCCGGCGGCGAAGGCGGGAGTATGTGTCTACTCGCGCCCGTCGACCAAGAACTACGTGCACGGATGATCGCCGCTATCGAAGACATCGGCCATGTCACGGTTCTCCCGCTCCGGTGCGCCTCTCAAGGCCTTACCATCGTGCGTTGTCCGTAGCTCAGTGATCAGTTCTGCGTGATCAGTCCTGGGTGATCAGTGCTGGTGATCAGTGCTGCGTGATCAGTGCTGCGTGATCAGTGCTGCGTGATCAGTGCTGGGCGAGCGCCAGGTGAATGGCCTCCGACAGGCCGTCGTTGTCCACCGAGGCCACGACCCGGTCGGCAACAGCGAGCGCACCGGCCGAAGCGTTGCCCATGGCAATCGGCAGACCTACCTCCTTCAGCACGGCGATGTCGTTGTCGCCGTCGCCCACCATCGCGACCTGGTCCGTCGTCAGACCGTAGTGGGCGGCCAACGCTCGAGCCGCACTGCCTTTGGAGATGCCTCTCGCCGTGACGCTCGTGAAGCATGTTTCGACCAGATCGGGATGACTCGCCACGCTGATCTCAAGGGCCGGATCGAGTGCGATGATCTCGGCCATTTCCGGCCACTCCTCCCACCGAACGACCCACTGCACCCGAATGATCGGCCTCGGAACGACCAGGAGGTCGGCGACCTCGATGGTGTCGAGCCCGATCTCGAACGCGTGGGCGCGTGTGAATTCGGTGTGACTCTCCACGTAGCAGTCGGTCGCGGTGTAGACCTCGAACCCGTGGTCGGTGCGGCGATGCAATTCGACCTGGTTCGCGTAGCTGCCGGCCGGGAACTCGGTGGCCTCCAGAATCTTCCCGTCGGGTCGACACAGCACCGCGCCCGACTGGAATATGTGGGCCTCGTCGGGAGACACTCGGGTAGCGAGGTCGACCGCCTGGCCGGAACAGGGGCGACCGGTGCACAGCGCGACGTGTCGGCCGAGCGATCTCGCGTAGTCGATTGCCGTCCACGCAGAATCCGGGACGGTATTGCCCGGACCGACGAGCGTTCCGTCGATGTCGATCAGGATCAATCCGATTTCCGTTGAACCGACGTTTACGGGTTGTGGCGCGGAAAACAGACGATCAGAGGGTTTGGACACTTGATCCAACTTAGCGAATGCCTGAGGGTTCGAGTCGCACCGGAGCCGACATGAACGTATCCCCGGTCGCACGGGCGTGAACGGTAGTCTCGGTGGTATGGGGGAGCTGCGGGTTTACGCCACGGTGGCGCGGCTGGCCTTCCGGCGGCAGTCGACCTACCGCGGCGCGATGTTGGCGGCGCTGTTCACGAACGTCGTGTTTGGTTTCATCGTGGCTTCGTTGGTACGTGCGGTCGTGGCGCGTCGGGGATCCATCGACGGTTGGAACGCGCAGGACCTCGTCACGTTTGCGTTCGCCACACAGGCCATGCTCGGCGCTGTGGCGGCCTTCGGTGAACGGGAGTTGGGTCTACGCGTCGTGACGGGCGACATCGCCACCGACCTGGTGCGTCCGGTGTCTTTGGAGGGGTGGACGGTCGCCCAGTTCTTCGGGAAGTCGGGGGCGCAAATCCTTGTTCGAACGGTACCCACGTTCCTCTCGGGCTTTCTGGCGTTTCATCTTCGAATGCCCACCGCAATCGCCGGGTTGGCCGCGTTGGTGGCCGGTGTTCTGGCTGTGGCGGTGGCGGCGTCGTGGTGGATGGTCGTCAATCTCGAGCGCGTTTTGGATTGTGAACCCGAAGGGCACGGTGCAGTTGGCCAACGTTTTGGGCTACGCCCTGTCCGGTATTGCCATCCCGCTCGTGTTCTTTCCGGATCGTCTCGAAGCCTTCCTGCGATGGCTGCCGTGGGCGGCCCAGATTCAGCTTCCGGTCGAGGTGTTCATCGGGAAGCGCCATTCGGCGAGGGTCCTGGCCGAGACATTCGGTCGGCAAGTGCTGTGGCTGGTGGTTCTGCTCGGCCTGGCTCATCTGATGGTGGTTCGCGGGCGCCGCAAGCTCGTGGTTCAGGGCGGTTGACGGTGAAACACGTGTCAACCGGGCCGCGGGTCGGCCGAATTTCTGCAGCTGATCATTTGCGGCTCATACGGTCCTACGCCGGAGCCAGAGTGCGCGGTGAAATGCAATACCGCTCGTCGTTCGTTTTCAGCCTGACCGCCCAGATACTGGCCACCGCGATCGACCTGGTCAGCATCTGGGCAGTGTTCCAGGCCACGAGAACCATCGGCGGGTGGACCGCCAGGCAGGTGCTGTGGCTCTATGCCGTGAGCATGAGCGCCTTCGGGTTGGCCGACATGTTTGTGAGCTCCATCGAAGAAATTCCCGAGCACATTCGGACGGGCCGGTTCGATTCGTACCTCTTGCGGCCGAGCCCGGTCCTGTCATCGGTGATTGCCGATGGATTCGAGTTGCGAAGGGTCGGCCGGGCGATTCCCGGTCTGGTGACCCTCACGGTGATGTTCGTACGTCCACATACGTTCGGGATCACTCACACCTCGACCCTACTGTGGTCAGGCGCGACGGTGATCGTGGGCTTCTGGATATACGGTGCCCTCTTCATCGTCACCAACTCGATTTCGTTCTGGCTGATCGACAGCCGAGAGGTGGCGAACTCGTTCACCTACGGCGGCGCTGCGGCGAGCCATTATCCGCTCGACATCCTGACCGGTTGGTTGCGACGTGTGTACCTGTGGCTCATTCCCGTCGGGTTTGTCGCGTGGCTGCCCGGAACCCGTCTGCTGGATGTTCCCAAACCCTCGGGGTTGGCCCCGTGGCTGGCGTTCTGCTCACCCGTGGCTGCCTTGGTGCTGAGCGTCGTCGCCGCGATCGTCTGGCGCTCGGGTATGCGCCACTACGAGTCGACCGGAAGCTGACCCGAAGAATGGAAGCGAGGACTCAGACCGCTGCAATCCCTGACGATCGCGCAGCGATTGTTTTGGACGACGTCACACGAGTCTTTGAGCGCCGCTCCGGTCGTGCCTTCGGCCGTGGCTTCGGTCGGTCGAAGACGGTCTCGACTGCCGTCGACCACATATCGCTCACCGTCAAGCGCGGAGAAATCGTCGGGTGGCTCGGGCCGAACGGCGCCGGAAAATCGACGACCATCAAAATGTGCACGGGCATCCTGGTTCCGACATCGGGCCGTTTGAAAGTCCTCGGGCTCGATCCGGTCGCGGAGCGTCGCTCCCTCGCGGCTCGCATCGGCGTCGTGTTCGGCCAACGCAGCCAGCTGTGGTGGGATCTCCCGTTGCGCGACAGCTTCGAGCTGCTCCACCGAATCCATCGCACCGAACCAGCCGAGCACGCGCGTCAGCTCGAGCTTCTCGTCGGGCTCACCGATCTTGGTGCAAACCTGGCCGTTCCCGTGCGGCAACTTTCGCTTGGACAACGCATGCGAGGCGAGCTGGTCGCCGCACTTCTCCACCAGCCGGAGCTGCTCTTTCTCGACGAGCCGACCATCGGCCTCGATGTCGTGTCCAAACATGCCATCCACAACGCGCTGCTCGACCTTCGCTCGGAGCACGGGGTGACGATCGTGCTGACGACCCACGATCTCGGCGACGTCCGAAAGCTCTGCGATCGGGTCACCGTGATCGACCACGGTCGCATCGCACTCGACACCGATCTCGACGGGTTGTTCGCCCGGGCTGGAAGCAGCCGCAGGCTGCTCGTGACGTTCGAGAACGAACCTCCGGAATCCGCAGCAGCCTTCATATCGCCCGGCGTGACCGTCGGTGAAGTGGTCGGTGCCCAGATGGCGCTGGAGGTCGATCTCGACGTGAGTTCGATCCCGGCGGCCCTTCAGGCGCTGGCGGTCTTCGGGCCCCTCGTTGATCTGACGGTGGAAGAGCGCGACATCGAGGCGGTGGTCCGCGAACTGTACCGGTCGCTCAGGACCAACGAAGGCACCGAAAACTTCACGTGAGGGAAACAGGTCGGGTTCTGCGTTCCGACGTGGAACTTCTACGATCGGTCGGGTGATGACGAACACCGATCCAACTGACTGGGACCGAGCCACTGGACCCTTGGACGGTGCACGGAGTATGCCGGCTGAGTTCTACACGTCGTCGGAGTTCTTTGACGCCGAGCGGCGCCAGATCCTGCAGAAACACTGGTTCTTCGCGGGCCGAGCGGAGATGCTTCCGAACCCCGGTGACTACCGGGCGCTCGACACCGTCGGCGGCCCGGCGCTCCTGATCAGAGGCGACGACGGTGTGCTGCGGGCATTCGCGAACTTCTGCCGGCATCGGGGCTCGCTACTGCTGCAGGGCGAGGGCAACGTCCGCCGGGTGACGTGCCCGTACCACGCGTGGGGTTACCGCCTCGATGGATCCTTGGCCACGTCGCCTGACATGGACGGGGTGGCCGATTTTGATCAGACGCAGAACGGACTCGCTCCGATCCGTCTTGAACAGTGGAACGGGTTCGTGTTCCTGACCTTCAATCCCGACTCGCCACCTCTGCTCGAACATCTCGGCGACCTTCCGCAGCGTATGGCCTCGCATCGGCTTGATGAGATGCGATGCACCTGGGTCAAGACGTTCCATCCCAGGTGCAACTGGAAGCTCATTCTCGAAAATGCTATGGAGACGTACCATACCGGAATCGTTCATAGGGCCACCGTGGGCCGACAGACATCGCGCACCCTGGTGACCGAGGGTCTTTGGCGTTGCATCCAGGTGATCTCTGGGCGAAGCATCGCCACCTTGCCCGGTCAGGTGCCGTCATTCCACCCCATCGACGGTCTCGACGCCGACGCTCGTATGGGTACCTACTTCACGGTGATCCTGCCCAGTTGTCAGTTCGCGATCGCTCAGGACTGCATGTGGTGGCTGAACGTGATCCCGCTGGCTCACGATCGTTCGATACTCGAAGTCGGTGGGTGTTTTCCCGAATCGGTGGTGGCGGATCCGGATTTCGAGCGCAAGGCCGCTCCCTATTACGAGCGCTGGGAGAAGGTCGCGGTAGAAGACTTTGGCGTGTTGGAGTACCAACAGCAGGCGCTCGGCTCGGTGCTGTACCGGCCAGGCCCACTGTCGGGGCGTGACGACGAGGTTCAGGCGATCGGCGCGTGGGTCGTCAGCCAGTTGTCGGACCTTCGCTCGTGAGCGTGTCGAGCTCCGGCCCGTCGGCCGCAGCGATCCGCAGCGCCCTCGTCGCCGTGGTCCCGTGCCGAAACGAGGCCCAGAGCATCGGGACGGTGATCGACGACCTTCGGGGCATCGGTGTCCTCGACACGATCGTCGCCCTCGACCCGGGATGCACGGATCGGACCGACAGCGTGGCCAACGAGCACGGAGCCACGGTCGTTCGGGCGGCGGCCAGCGGTTACGACGCCCCCTGTTTGGCGGCCCTTGATTTCCTCGCCGATAGGGGATTCGAGGGTTGGGTGCTGTTCCTCGACGCCGGGAACAAATACGTAATGGAAACCGTAGGTGCGCTTATTGATACCGCCGATGGAGACGCCGACATCACATTCGGCGTTCGAGACTCACAGTGGCGTTGGCATCAGCGCATCGGAAACAACCTGTTTCGGGCCGCGGTGCTCCTTCGGTATCGACACAATCTGCGCGACGTCAGCTCGGTGCGGTTGACGCGTTTCAGTTCGCTCCGGAGTTTGGCGTTGGAGGATCGTCAGTTCTCGCTTCCGTTCCAAACGGTTCTTCATGCATTGGCCCGAGGTATGAACCTGCAGTATGTGCCCATACGATGCACGCCGGTTCGCACCGGTACGTCAAAGGTGTCGGGCCAGTGGCGCAACAGCCTCCGCGCTGCGAAGCAAATGGCGACGAGCTTCTTTCGCGTCCGCTGAGTACGGAAGATTCACGTTCATCGGCGGTCGATGGGAGCCCGTAGTTCGGCTTTCGCGAATTCCGCCATACCGGCATCGAAGCTGACTTCTGCGGTGAACCCGAGGCGCTCGGTCGCTGACGTGGTGGAGGCAAACACGTGGCGAACGTCGCCCAGTCGGAATTGACCGTTCACGACGGGCCACAACGCCGAACCCTCGCCCGCTCCGAAGGCCTTCGCCAGAGATCTCGCCATGTCGCCGACACTACGTGCCATCGGCGATGCGACGTTGAATGATCCGGGACAGGGGCTCGGACCCAGGAGGGCGAAGACGTTTGCCGAGGCAACATCTCGCACGTGTACGAAGTTGCGGAGCTGGTGGCCGTCTTCGGTGACCTGAGGGGCTCGCCCGGCCGCCAACGCGCTCCGGAAGATCGAAGCCACTCCCGCGTACGGCGTGTCGCGGGGCATGCGGGGCCCGTACACGTTGTGGTACCGGAGCGCCGTCACCGGAGTCGGGTGCTCACGTTCGAAGGCCCGCAGCAGGTGCTCCTGGTGAAGCTTCGTGGCGGCATAGACGTTGCGGGGATCGAGCGGTGCGGATTCGGGGATCGCTTCCGGCGTCAATGCCAGGCCGCAACGCGGGCACGGGGGTTCGAATTCGCCGCGTTCCAGAGCCGCGACCTTGCGGGGGCCAGGTGTCACGACCCCGTGCTCATCGCATACGTAGCGCCCCTCGCCGTAGACGACCATCGACGATGCCAACACGATCCGGCCGGCAAAGCCCAGTTGGTGGAGCGCCAGGAGCCCGGCGGCCGTTCCGGCGTCGTTGTGGTCGACGTACGCTCCCACATCTCCGAAGTCGACCCCCAGCCCGACTTTCCCGGCTTGATGACAAACGGCGTCGACCCCGCGTAGCGCACGGCGCCAGTCGTCGATCGACCGGGTGTCACCCCACACATACCGGGCGTCGGGATTCAGATAGTCAGGACGTGACGCGTGAGCGGCCGGGTCGAGATTGTCGAGCACGGTAACTTGGACGCTTCGACTGACAAGGTCATCGACAATATGTGAACCTATGAATCCTGCGCCTCCGGTGACCAGGACATGCGTTGCCGGACCGGGTGCTTCCGCTGGGGTTTCGACGGTCACGGTCGATTCCTATCCAACGGGACGCCGTGATCGTGAGCGAAGACTCCCAGAGCCGAGAGCGAGCGTCGACAGGGTCAGCCCCATGAACAACGACAGCGTCGACCCGTTTCCGCCGGTGAAGCCGCCGACCGTGCCATCGGCGGTGCGACGAAACCCGATCAGTAGGGACACAACGAGCAAGCCGAACAGGGCGGATGCGACAAGCAGCAACTGTTCGCGATGCAACGCCGAGGAGGCAAGAACAACCAATCCAATGACCATGAAAATCAGAGCACCCCGGCGGTTCAGCACGTAGAGCGCCAACTCGTAGCCTTTCGGGCTCGGCCGTTTGGCCAGAAGATACTCGCCGAACTTGGCTCCGAATGGCTTCGATCCGGCCCGCCAGAAACTAAGCGCACCTAGTAAAACCGACAGGCCACCGATGAAGCCCGCCGCCCGGGCCCAGGGCCGGGTTCGGTTAGTAAGTACGGCATCGATCCCGGCGGTTCGACCGGCGTCGAGAGCAAACAGCGCGAGATGTGCCGCGACCATCAAGTAGTACGCCCAGGGCCATTCATTTTCGACGTGGAGGATCGACATAGCGATGGCGAGTGAAGCAACTACGCCCAACAGGGCAGCGAATCGCGTGAACAGCCCGAATATCAACAGGGCGCCGAGCAGCGTTTCGGTTAGAAGGGTGACCCACCCGAATGCACTGAACTGTTTGAGGGCCACGTGCTTCACGAAGAACGCGTAAGGCCCGAAGACCTCGTGGTCGACCGCACTCTCGGTGAAACGGCGAAAACTTCCGGCGAATTTCGGCGGTACTTTCCAGGATGCGTTTTCGAGCCACATGAGACCCACGACGATCCTGACAAACGGAATGATCAACTTCTTCGAACGCTCCTGAACGCGATCCGACAGCTGCGAAATTCGCTCCACGTTCGTCAATTCCTTCCGGCGCTAGCCCGAGGCTCGTTCTGCTGATCAAGTTGCGCCATTCGCATGTGTGCCTCAATACCTTCCGGAATGTACAGGTTGCTCTGTCTGCTGATTACGTTCTGAGACCGGAATCCGTTCGGTTGATCGGAGTTCCTCGCTGATGCGTCTCACTATGGCCGACGTGTGCAGATGATGCAGGCCGTCGGTGATGGCGACGGCATCTTCGAACGTGTCGAAGTCGGTCAGCACCGTAAACAACCCCGGGGTGAGGCCTTCCCTGCTCATGGAGCGCAACTGATCCTCGCCCGTATGCCCGGTGCTCATGGGCACGTCGCGAAACACCGCGGGCGGGCAACTCCGAAACCCGATGAGCCAGAAGCCTCCGTCGGTTGCCGCCCCGATCAGTGAGTCGGTTCCGGGGTCGTGCAGGGTGAGAACGGCTCGCACAAAATGGTCGGCGGTGACCTGTGGCGTGTCCATTCCCACGAGAACCGCTGGACCGGATACAGACGCGAACGCGTGGGCCAGACGATCACTCAGATCGCCGGTGCACTGGTCAATGACCTCATCAGCAACGGCCGTCCATGACGGCAGGGGGAGACCGTGTCGCTCGAGACACAACACGACGTCCCCGATCAGATGCGGGTGTGACGTGCGGGCGGAAATGGCCGACGCGAATGTGTCCTGCAGCGCGGCTTGGGCGATTTGGGCCGCCTCAGCCGGAGTGCACGGAGGGCACAGACGGGTTTTCACGCGACCAGGGAGCGGAAGTTTGGCCAAGACGATGATGCTTACACGACCGATCGGGACCATTGGATCGGGGCTCGTGCCCGTGGTGCCCGTGAGCTCCGTCTCGTCGGTGATGCCGAAGGCCTGGTCGTTCTCGGAGGATGGCTTCACGCCCAGCATTGTGTCGGAGTGCGGCGGTCAACTTTGCGATCGACCCAGCGAATCGTTCAGGCGTTTCTCAGCATCGGGCACGAGAAATGAGGCCGGACCCGCCGGGTGCCTGGGAGGTGTGTCCTAAAAGGGGCTGCGTTACGGGGCCAACTGGCACTACCACGCCAGTTCGCGATCAACTGGTGGTATGACCGATCGCGTAACGTACACAATTGACAACGGCGTAGCCGACGTCCGCCTCAACCGAGCCGACAAAATGAATGCGCTTGACGGCGCCATGTTCGCCGGGCTCGTCTCCGTGGGGGAAGAGTTGAAGAACAACCCGGAGGTCCGTGCTGTCGTTCTTTCCGGAGAAGGACGCAGCTTCTGCGCCGGGCTCGATTTCGGAAGTTTCCAGGCCATGGCCGGCGGCGACGGGGCGAGGGTGCTTCCCGAAGGGACCGATCCGGAGGATCCCAGCAAGACGCCCGGTCGGATAACCCACCAGGGCCAACAGGCGGCGTGGGTGTGGCAGGAGATCCCGGTTCCCGTCATCGCTGCGGTGCACGGCGTTGCCCTCGGTGGCGGATGTCAGATCGCGTTGGGGGCCGACATGCGTTACGTGACGCCGGATGCCCAGATGTCCGTACTTGAGATTCGCTGGGGGCTGATCCCCGACATGACCGGCACCCAGACGCTCATTCGCCTGGTCGGTCTCGACGTCGCGAAGGACCTCACGTTCTCCGGACGTATGGTCAAGGGCGAAGAGGCCGTGTCGATCGGCCTCGCCACCAAGGTCTGTGAGAACCCGCTCGAGGACGCGCTGGCCTTCGCCCACGACATCGCCGGGAAGAGCCCTCACGCGGTTCGTGCCGCCAAGGCGCTGCTCAACGCCGCGGGTACGGACTCGCTGGCGGAAGGCTTCAAGCGCGAGCGACAGGTAATACGTTCGCTTATTGGTTCGCCCAACCAGGTCGAAGCGGTCAAGGCGTTCTTCGAAAAACGC
The DNA here is from genome assembly GCA_963763135.1 of uncultured Acidimicrobiales bacterium. Classification (GTDB taxonomy): domain Bacteria; phylum Actinomycetota; class Acidimicrobiia; order Acidimicrobiales; family JANYDT01; genus JANMZO01. The sequence continues at coordinate 385,901 of CAVXNJ010000003.1, forward strand.
CCGGCGAACTACAGCAACCCGTCATGAGCGTGAGTGCCGAAACCCACGCTTCATCCCCCGTGCCGAATAGTGCCCCGCCGAAGCGGATCATCTCCGCGTATGACAACGCGTTTCTGACGAACATCGAAGGTGTGACCGAACTGTTCCTCGTGCGTCATGGCGAACAGGACATCAGTCACCTGTCAACGGCCGGCGAAATGGTGGACCCTCCGCTGTCGGAGCGAGGCCAGCGTCAGGCGCAACTGGTCGGCGAGCGTTTCAAGAACGAGCACATCGATGTGGTCTACGCGTCAAATCTGAAGCGCGCATACGATACCGGAAAGGCGATCGCCGACCACCACGGCCTCGAACCCATCGTCGACACCGAACTACGGGAGATCGAGGTGTTTCGCGATCTTCCTCCCGATAAGACGCCGCTCGACGCTCTCGGTCGCCGCCAGATGCTTGGAATGCGTCATCGGATGCAGACCGAGAAGCGGTGGGACGCATACGGTTTTTCCGAGTCGAGCGCGGAGTTCCACTCGCGAGTGGTAACCACGATCGAAGGGATCCTGGCCGAGCACCCGGGCGAGCGCGTGGTCGTTGCCTGCCACGGCGGCGTCATCAGCAAGTACCTCGGACATCTCCTGCGGTTGCAGGAAGACATGTGGTTTCGTCCGGGTCACACGTCGGTGGCGATGGTCCGAGCCAAAGACGTCGTTCGAGCGATCGACTTCGTCGGTGATACCCACCATCTCAAAGAGGTCGACGCGTCTCTGGTCAGTTACTGATTCGGTTAGTTACTGATTCGGTTAGTTACTGATTCGGTTAGTTACTGATTCGGTTAGTTACTGATTCGGTTAGTTACTGATTCGGTCGGTTACTGATTCGGTCGGTTACTGATTCGGTCGGTTACTGATTCGGTCGGTTACTGATTCGGTCGGTTAGTGAGTGGGCCGAGTCATGACGAAATCCCGCGACTACCAGTTCGTTGCGGAGCACTAGGTTCGCCGACCGGATAGGCGAGCGACCACGCCATCAACGCGGCACGAGTCGAGTGCAAAGCCCGCGTTCGTGAACAATTCGGTCGTCTGATCGAGGGTGGGGAACTCGACACCCCCGGTGCCGGCCAGTCGTTGGGCGATCGATCCGCCTCGGGTTTCTGCAGCGATGAGGCTCATCGAGAACACCCGCCCTCCGGGCTTGGTGATGCGCGCCATCTCAGCGACGGCCGCCGTTCGGTCGCCGATCTCGTTCAGCGACGCTCCCATGACGACCCCGTCGACCACGCCGGATCCGAGCGGCAGATGCTGCGCGAGCGCCTGAACGGCAACGATCGGGTGCTCACCGGATCGCTCGACGACCCGGCGAAGAAACGGGACGCTGTGGTCTACGGCGATCACGGTTGTTGAGGCATCGGCGAGCGTGCGGGCGTAGAGGCCCTCGGAACACGCGACGTCGACGATCACTCGTTCGTCTCCCGGTTGGTTCGAAAATGTCTCCCTCAGCTCAGACAGTTCCGAGGCGGTCGACGTCTTCCCGTGTGAAATCAAGCCCAGTGAGCGGTGGCGCCACATCTTCTCGTACATCTGGGGTGTCGGGGGGATCACGTTGAGGAGTTGGGCAATCGTTCGTGCGGGCCTGCGCTCGCCCATGGCCAACCAAATGCCGGCGTGGACAGTCGAGTCCCGGTGGCAAGCCCGACACGTCAACGTGCCCTCGACGAGCGATTCGCCGCGCTGCTGCTCCACCTTGCCAGTCGTAAGGGCCTGGGCCGCACAGGTGGGGCAACGAAGGAGCGGGACCAGGGGAAGGAGCACCACGCCCACTGTACGGGGGTCACGGGCCGTACCTGTACTGCGGGCGATCCATCAGAGGGGAAGCTCTCGCCGCCGGAGGGTGAATCTTCGTGTGCTGCCGATTTTTGTCATACCCCCTCCCGATACTGGATCCTGCAGCTTCCCTTCCCGAACACACAGTCCACGAAACGTAAACACCGACCACGAACCAGCACATCCTGTGAGGAGCTCCCATGAACAACAGCACGATGACCATCGTCGGCAATTCAACCCGCGAACCCGAAGTTCGCTACACGGCGAGCGGGCTCGCCACGATCAGCTTCAGCGTCGCCGTGAATCGCAAGATCCCGGGCCGCAACGGCGAAGCCGGCACCGAGGCCGTTTCGTTCTTCACCGTGGTGGCCTACGGGACGCTGGCCGAGAACATCAACGATTCGGTGTCGAAAGGAACACGCGTCATAGTCACCGGGCGGCTCGATCAGCGAACCTGGGAAACGCCCACCGGTGATCGCCGAACCACTTACGAACTCGTGGCCGACGAGGTGGGCGTTGCGCTCAGGTGGGCGTGCGCCAAAGCGGTAAAACCGGAACGCGTGGTTCCCACCGATGCCATGCGGGCCGCGGTCGACGCCGCACCGTTGATCCCAGCGTCGCCAGAGGTGGTCGCACACGAGGAACAGTTTTCCGACGCGTTCTGAGTTCCGAACCCGTCGGACCGAAGCCCGGCGCTCGTGGTGCCGGAGCCGGTCAACTTCCCCGGCCAACTTCCCCGGCCAACTTCCCCGGGTCGTCCCCGTTTCCCCGAGCGGGAGCGACCCGGGTTACTTCCGTTCACTTCTGGTTTCGCTCGCGCTGGACCAGTTTGCCTAGGGTGCATGCAACAACGGGGAGTCCCCGTCGTACGTCGAAGGAGTCGTTGTGACCAACTGGAATATGGCCGATGTGTTCGAAACTGTCGCTGGTGCGGTGCCCGATTCGGTCGCCCAAATCTGCGGCGATCGAAAACTCACGTGGGCCGAGTATGAGGCGCGTGCCGATCGGCTCGCTGCCGATCTCCTCGAAGCGGGCCTCGGCGAGCAATCCAAAGTTGCGGCGTACCTTTACAACGGTCCGGAGTACCTTGAAACCTACTTCGCGGCGTTCAAAGCCGGTCTGGCCCCCGTCAATACCAACTTCCGCTACGGCCCGGAAGAGATCCGCTATCTGTTTTCCAACGCCGACGCGGAGGCGATTGTCTTTCATTCGAGCTTCACGCCGCTACTGGAGCAAGTTCGCGCTGATCTGCCGCTGGTGAAGCGTTGGTACGTCGTCGACGACATCCACGGCGACTCGTCACATCGGCCCGACTGGGCGGTCCCGTACGAAGACGTCGTCGGTGGAAACACGCCAAGTGCACATACGAAGGGCCCCTGGGGTCGATCCGGTGAGCATCTTCTGCTCTTGTACACGGGTGGCACCACCGGCATGCCCAAAGGCGTCATGTGGCGCCAAGACGACCTCTTCAACGTGCTCGGAAGCGGCGGAAATGCAATCTATGGAGCGGGCCCGGTCACCAGCCTGGAGGAGCTGGGATCCCGCCTCAAGTCCCCGTCGTTCCTTACGCCGCGCCAATTGCCGGCATGTCCGTTGATGCACGGAACCGGCCAATTCTCGGCGTTCATTGCGCTGGCCATGGGCGGCATGGTGGCCACACTTCCGACGCGGCATTTCAGTCCCGAAGAGTTGTTCTCCTCGGTGGAAGAGCACAAGCTCAACGCGTTGGTGATCGTCGGCGATGCGTTCGCTCGTCCGATGCTTGCGACACTCGACGCCAATCCCGGTCGCTGGGACCTGTCGTCGCTGCTTCTGATTTCGAGTTCCGGCGTGATGTGGAGCCAAGACGTCAAGGCCGGTCTTCTGCGCCATATCCCCCAAGCGGTGATGTTCGACAGCTTCGGCTCGTCCGAAGCCGTTGGCCTAGGTGCGTCGGTCAGCACCAAAGACAAGGCCGAGTCAACCGCTCGATTCGCCCTCGGCCCGACGGTGCACGTCTTCACCGACGACGGTAAGCGAGTGGAGCCCGGATCCGACGAAATCGGCTTCGTCGCCATCAGCGGGTTCGTTCCCGTCGGCTACTACAAGGATGCGGAGAAATCAGCCAAGACGTTTCGCACGATCGAAGGTGTCAGGTATTCGGTACCGGGCGACTACGCCCAGGTCAATGAAGACGGCTCACTGCACCTTCTCGGGCGAGGTTCAGTCTGCATCAATACCGGTGGCGAGAAGGTCTTCCCGGAGGAAGTCGAAGAAATCCTCAAGCTGCACCCGCGGGTGCAAGACGCGGTCTGTGTCGGCCTTCCCGACGAGCGGTTCGGCGAAGTGATCTGTGCCTTGGTCGAAACCAACGACAGGGAAACCGTCGACGCCGCCACGGTTATCGAGCACGTGCGGTCCCACCTCGCCCACTACAAGGCGCCCAGACGGGTTCTCGTCGTCGACTCCATCGGCCGCAGTCCGGCCGGCAAGGTCGACTACAAGCGACTCCAGACCTACGCGCTCGATACCGTTACAGCCCAGAAGTAGGCGCAGGGTCGGGTCCGGGCGGTGTTGCGCCGCTCGGACCCGTCGGGCTATGACGTTCGATTCGAAACACGCTTCGCAACAACATCGAGTTTGGAACGTGCAGGATCACGGTCTTGCCTTCGGTCGTGCTGCCCATTTCAACGGTCGCTCCGTGCACGGAGACCACTGTGGCGCTCAGCGGTGTTTGGGCATCGGGCAACGACGCCTGCACCAGATCACCTTTCTGTAGAACCCGGCGGAGATAGCGGCCGGCGGCGACGTCGGCGGCCACGTGGCGGCTCCCAACGCCGGTGATCAGCGCGAAGCTGAGGGCCAGAGATCCAATCACGCCGGTCACCAGAAGGTCGACGACCTTCGTGTTTATGCCCAGCTGCGACACGGCCAAAATCGAGAATATGGCGACGACGACGATTCTGACGACACGCCCGATCTGGGGCTGTGGTTTGCCGGTCGCCTTCATGAACGACATGGCTACGGCGTTGGCGGCGAGCGACGAAACCGCCGTGCCACCGATGGCGAAGAGCGCCGCGATGATCAGGCGCGGAACAAACGCAATCAGGCTGTGGGGAAGTGGTTTGAGCGAGTCGGGATCGCCGATCCCGAGCGCGACGACGAGGGCCAGGCTCACGAGCAGACCGAATGCCAGGGTCGAGATGGGGCCCGCTAGGTTTTTCAGTCGCTCGTCGCGGGTCGGCTTTTCCAGGTTTCTCCGGACGAAGGCGCTGACCGCGCCGCCCACGATGAACCCGCCGACCACCACGCCCAGGGCTATCAGCCAGTGCACGGTCGCCACTCCACGTTCACATCTCGGCTGGGCGAAACGCCCGCTTTCCTCGTCATAGACCGTACTCTAGGCGGCGGAAACGGTTCCGGCTCGACGCACGGGGCGGTGAGATTCGTGTCTGCGAGCTCGACGCACGGGTTTCTGAATGGTGGGCGAGACCCGAGTGTGCCGGTTATCTGAGGTTGGGTGTTGAGGGCCGTTGCAGGACCGAGCGACGGGTGTTGGCAGCGATGGTCGATCGTCCGTGACACCTTGTCAGGGGAGGGTTTTCGCGGGTTTGGCGGTGCCGGGGCGTGATCCGGGGCTGACAGATGGAGTTTCGGGATCCAGGAACAGGGTCTTCAACGTTGCAAATCCGACACCGAAAAGGTCCAGCATCACGGCGCCTTCGCTCGTGTCGCTCTGCTCGGCGGAGCGGTCAAACAGGCGCTCCGCGAGATCAATGGGCGCATTGACGGCGCTGGTGAACGCCGATCGGACGTGATCGCTCAGCGTGTTCATGTTCTCGTAGACGTCCGCTACTTCCGGATGTTTGCGAAGGTACCGTTCGAACCGATCGGGGTCAGTTTCGAGCCAGCGGTCGAGTCGCTTTATGGTCGAAGGGGAGAGGGCGATCATGGTTTCTCCATGGCAGGGGTGCTGGGGAAGTGTGCAGTCGGAACAAACCGCTCGGCACGGTGCCTGAGCGACTTCGAAGTTGTGGGCCTCGTCATCGGTTTTATCGTCACGGCCGTCATCATCGTCATGGCCGTCGCCTTCATGGTCGTCGTCTTCATAGTCGTCATCGCCACTCCGATAGTGCGTTCGCGAGCAGTTTGCGAGCTCTGAACAGGCGGGTTTTTATTGTGGGGAGTGACAGCTCCAGGGTGTCGGCGATGTCTTCGTACGCCATTCCTTCGATCTCTCTAAGGACAACAACTGTGCGGCTGAGCGGGTCGAGCGTGTCGAGTGCAGCCCAAAACTCGCTCACCATCATCTGACCGGCCACCTGACGATCGGGTCCCGGCCCGCCGTCCGCGTCGGTCATCAGGGTGGGGTCACGAAGTTCGTCTCGTCGTTTGCGCAACATCGAGATTGCCGTGTTGTGCGTAATGCTCAATGCCCAGGACCGCAACGACGACTCACCGCGGTAGCTCGCCGCCTTTTGCCAGACCTTGAAAAGGCTCTCCTGGACAACGTCCTCGGCTAGCGCCTGATCGACGACAACGGCACGAGCCACTCGGTACATCGCAGCGGAATGGTCGGCAATGAGCTCGCGAAGAAGCTCGTCGCCACTACGTGCGCCCGGAATGGCGAGGATTTCCGGATCAGGCCGGAAATCTAGAGAAGCCGAGGTCATAAAGGTATGACGACATTATTTGTGCGAAGTCGCGCTGAAGGGCAGCTCCCAGGGCTATTTCCTTCTTCGGCTAAGGGGAAAATCATTGGTGCTCCGAGTACATGCATGTGTCGCGGGCCGTTACCGGTGCCCGACCGAGTTTGTCACCAGTTGCGTCCCGACGCATATGTCCACACGACTATGCCCACCGACCTGGCGGCTGCTGTATCCCGAGCTCGCGAGCCTTCAGATCCGGGGTGCCAGTAGGATTTGCGTCGTGTTCCCGCTGTCGCCCCACCCGTTTCGACACAACCCGGGGCTTCGGGATTCAACGGGCCAACCCGGTGGGGCGGCAACGACCCGGCGTTGGGCCAGCGTTGTAACAACCGCCGTCGTCCTCGTCGAAGCTCTGACGCTGGGGAGCGGGCCCGCGCTTGGCCAGACCGCCCCAGCCGGCTCGGGCACCACGACCTCCACGCTCAGAGTCGCGTCATCCACTGGCGCACCGACGACCACCGCCCCGATCGTCAACCGTCGCGGCGTCCTACTCCGCAGCCGGTCGCTCGGCCAGGGACAACTTCAGTTCGAACCACCGGTCAAGGAGCGGCCCCGTTTGTCACCGGGCGCTGCGCTGGCAACCGCGACACGGTCCGTTCAAGCCAAGGTGAGCGGCACAAAACATGAAGTGTTTTTCGCGTTGTTTTCGGCATCGTCTCCGGCCCAGCACAATCCCGATGGGACAACCACACCCGTGTTTGACCGTCGTCCGGTATGGGTGGTGCGTTTTCCGGCCGTCAAGGGCCGCCGACAGAGCGGCATCGTGCAGCGGAAGAACTCACCGACGACGACCTCGCTCGAAGTCGTCACCGAAATCGTGGCGATCATTGATGACCGGTCAGGAAAACTGCTGCTGAGCAGCGAATACCTGTCCGACCCGTCCGCCTCGAGCGTCGCCTGACGCCACGTCAGGTTCGGACCGACCGGGGAGCGGCGTTCCGTTTGAGGGCGTCGGCCAGCACACTCGGGCAGTCGGTCATGATCCCGTCAACCCCGAGGGCGAGCAACTCGTCCATTTCTGTCGCCTCGTCAATCGTCCATACGTGCACCGCGATGCCGGCCGCATGCGAGGCCTCGACCAACGCGGGGGTCACCATCTGGACCTCACCGAAGAAGTAGGGAATTTGCAGCGCCACCATTGATGGGCTCGACGGCGAGATCGGGCGCCCGGCGGCGAGCTGCTCAGCGATTGCACCAACCTCGCGAGGACCGGCTGACGTGTGAATTTCCGGCGTGTGTTCGCGAAATGCACGTAACGCACGGTCGTGAAAGGAGGCGACGATCACATCGTCGGTGCGACCGAAGCGGCGCAGCGTGTCTGCCAACTGACGCTCGTAGGGAACGACGTCGGGAGCGATCTCTTTGATGTCGAAATTGAGAAAGACCGACGGGAACTCCGTCAGAATCTCCTCGAGGGTGGCAATTCCGAGCGTCGGATCATCGGGAAAACGACCGCGCAACCGGTACTCATGTGGTTGAGCCGACGTCGTGGATTCGAAGCCGTCCGCCCACCAGTGGGCGTTGTCGAGTTCCCGCAGTTCGGCGAGGGTCATGTCGGCGATACGGCCACTTGCCGGGGTGGTGCGGTCGACAGTTGCGTCATGGCACACGATCAGATGCCCGTCTGAGCTGCGGTGAACATCGAGCTCGATCGCGTCAGCACCGGCGTCGATCGCCTGTCGGATTGCGAACAAGGTGCTCGAGGGAGCCTCTCGGGCACCTCCCTGGTGGGCGTAGTGGAGTACGCGGCGCTGCAGCCAAGGGTTGGGGGTCACGACCCAATACGGTACCGGCGGCGGATCCCTGGCGCGAACCGAGCATTCCTTGAATCCGGGTGGAAACGAAACTCCTTGACACCGGTGCCGGCAGTTGGCATTGTTGCGGGCGTTCATCAAGAGCAGCTGAGGGACGGGCCCGTCGACGCTGCGGCAACCAGTGAGTCCACGCAAGTGGGCAACCAGGTGCCAACGCCCGTGCGATGAGGAGTGTTTCTTTCATGGATAGTGGCTGGTCCTACCCCGACGGCGCAGCGGTCGAGACAACCTTCACAGCGAAAACTTCAGATGTGAGGTGCCAAAGACGAGAAACTAGGGGTGGTTCCCGAGTTCGCCTCGGCACCGATTCGTTTCCGGGCGCGTTCATCCGGTATGGCTGCAGGGTCGCGAAGTGGACCGGTGCGCAGATAGAGCTGAGGGACCAGGCATCATGACCACAACAATTGGCCCGTGGAGATCGATTTGGCGTGCCGGCGATGAGCCGGGAATGCGGAAATTCATGTCCATCGGCGAACTGAAACTTGAAGCGGGCGGTGTACTTCCCGACACGGTGGTCTGTTACGAAACTGCAGGAACGCTGAACGCTGAGCGGTCCAATGCGATTTTGGTGCTCCACGGCTTCACCGCCGACAGCCACGCCATGGGCCCGGCGGGCCCCGGACATCCCGAAGCGGGATGGTGGGACGGCATTATCGGACCGGGTCTGGCCCTCGATACGGATCGGTTTTTCGTCGTGGTTCCGAATGTGCTCGGCGGCTGCCAGGGCACGACCGGACCCGGTCAGTACCGCCCCGACGGCAAACCGTGGGGCTCGCAGTGGCCGGTGACGACCATCCGCGACATGGTGGCATCCGAGACGGCTTTGGCCGATGGGCTCGGCATCGACTGCTGGTACGCAGTCATCGGCGTGTCCCTCGGCGGTATGCGGGCCCTGGAGTGGGCGATCACTTCACCTGAGCGTCAACAGCGAACGATTGTTATCGGGGTCGGGGCGCAGGCCACCGCAGAACAGATCGCCCTCCAAACCATTCAAATGCGCGCGATCACCGACGATCCTGCTTTTCACGGGGGTGACTATTACGACGTTGGCGACGGTCGCGGCCCGGTCAAGGGCATGGGACTGGCGCGCATGCTCGGCCACCTCACGTACCGTAGCGAGATCGAGATGCACCAGCGCTTCGGCAACCGGCCCCAGGAGGGCGAGGTGACGCTGTCGATCGACCGGGGTGCCGGTCGCTTCGGCGTGGTCTCATACCTCGAGCACGCCGGCACGCGTCTGGAACGCCGTTTTGATCCGAACACCTACCTTGCGATCAACGAGGCCATGAACCTCCATGACGTCGGTCGAGATCGCGGTGGTGTTCAGACGGCGATGAAGCGGATCACGTCAACCCTCACCGTCGTCGGTATGGAAGAGGATCGCCTCTATCCGATCCGACTGCAGAAGGCGCTCGTGACCATGGCCCCGAAGCCGATTGAACTCCAACCAGTCCGCTCGATCGTCGGTCACGATGCGTTTCTCACCGACGACGACGCAATGACGGAAGTCCTGCGCCCGGCGTTGGCGCACTGAGCCATTCGAACCAGCCACGTCGGCGAAATGCGCCGAAGATGCGTCAAAGGACCTACGGGAACGGTTCGGCGCGTCGATTCTCCCGGGACCTCACGACAATGTGAACAAAGGGTGAAGGCAGCGTCGAGCGCCCGACAAACACTTACTCGCGCGTCACGAGTTGACTATCTAAGGCCATCACTATGGGCCTTCAGAATGGAAACCGATCAGACGATGAAGAGACCTGTGATGGCGCGCTTCGAAAACTCAACGGGTGCGGTGTCGCTTGAGGAAGCCAGCGGAGGGCGCGCTTCGAAAACTCAACGGGTGCGGTGTCGCTTGAGGAAGCCAGCGGCAGGGCGCGCTTCGAAAACTCAACGGGTGCGGTGTCGCTTGAGGAAGCCAACGGCCTTGCGGAAGTAAATGGCACGGCGCGCTTCGAGGCTGACGCTTCGATGGCGCTGAATCGTGAGTTGGATAAGTCTTCCGGACGGATCGCCACGCCGTCTGCGGCCGATCTGGTTGAGTTGCTGAATAGCTCCACCGAGATCGTCGGACCGGTGAGGCACGCTCACGAGGACCGACCATGCCCGGCAGTTGGGCGGTCGAAGAAGTGGCCGAGGATCGTCGCCGGCCTGTTTTTCGTCTCGGTGGCGTTCGGCATTGTGCTCAACCGCAACCTCGTCGTCTCGTCGTTCGAGCAAATGCGCAACCTGTCGGTCCGATCGATGCTCGGTCTGTTCCTGCTGGTGAGTCTCGTCAAGATTCTCCACACCACGATGCACTGGGCGTCGCTTCCCGGAGTTTCGTTTCCCCACGTCTTCCAAGCGACCGAGTCCTACGTCGGTGCCTCGAATACGGTCGTAGGCGGCGCCGGCCTGGGTACCGGGCTTCGCGTGGCCATGCTTCGGTCGTGGGGCGTGTCGTCGATTGATGTTGCCGTGAGCATCGTGGCCACGGCGTTGGCCCCGTCGTTCGCCCTGTGGACGATCGCCACCGCCCATACCCTTCCTCTGCTCGTCATGGGTCGCGCCGACCGACTGGAACGGATCGCCGCCTGCATTGGGGTGTGTTTTCTCGCCGGACCCGGCTTGTTCTGGTGGGCCGCACTCCGGTTTCCCTCGGTGCTGGCATGGGTGTCGTCGGCAGTACACATGGGCCGACTGGCTCTTGTCACCTTTATTCCATCGAAGCGGGTGGCAAATTCCCGAGCGGCCAACTGCGATCTTCCGGCCAACGCTGAAATTATGCGGGAGCGAGGACGTGCGCTCGCCCGTTCGCGGGGCTTTGTCATGGTCGCCGCCAGCATTTGTGCCCAGGTCACTCTGGGGCTTCTCTTGATCGGCTGTGTGCAGGCCGTCAGCCCGGTTCCCGTGTCCGTCAACATGATCGAGGTTCTACGCGCGTTTGCCCTGTTGCGCGTCCTCAGTTCGTTTGTACCGCTTCCGGCTGGGCTCGGCGTGCTCGATCTTGGCCTGCTCGGGGTCTTGACAAACGGTGGCGTTTCGCGGCCAACCGCCCTCGCTGCGATCGCCATGTACCGGGCGCTGACGTTCGTGGTCCCGATGATCACCGGTTCCCTCTGTGCCTTTCAGTGGCGCACCTCGCAGCGCCGTGCCAAGCGGACCGCGCAGGCGACGGGTCTCGTCAGCGTCGACCTCGTCGTCGGCTGACGACTCGCTTCGACGTAGCCGGATGGGGCTTTACGCGTTCTTCACCGAGGCAGCAGATTCCAAGCCAAGTTCCTTGATCGACGTTTCGCGCATCTCGATCTTGCGGATCTTCCCCGTGACGGTCATCGGAAAATCGGGCGCGAACTTCACGTAGCGGGGAATCTTGTAGTGGGCGATCTGACCCTTGCAGAACTCGCGGATGCTCGCTTCGGTGACCGATGATGGATCCGCGTTTTCGTTGAGCTTGACCCACGCCATGATCTCTTCGCCGTATTTGAGGTCGGGTACGCCGATCACCTGAACGTCAGCGATGGCCGGGTGGGTGTAGAGAAACTCCTCGACTTCTCTCGGGTACACGTTCTCGCCGCCACGGATGATCATGTCCTTGATGCGCCCAACGATGTTGGCGTAGCCATCCGAATCGATCACGGCCAGATCTCCGGTGTGCATCCAGCCCGTAGCGTCGATCGCCTCAGCGGTTTTGGCCGGGTCATTCCAGTAGCCGAGCATTACCGAATAGCCACGGGTACAGAATTCGCCGGGTGTTCCCCGCGGAACGATGCGGCCGGTCTCGGGATCGATGACCTTGATCTCCACGTGGGGCATGGCCTGGCCGACAGTACCGGTGCGACGGTCCAGGTTGTCGTCGGTCGCGGTCTGCGTGCTCACCGGGGAGGTTTCGGTCATGCCGTAGGCAATGCCCACTTCGGGCATGTGCATCTGTGCCGTCACCTGCTTCATGACCTCGACCGGGCACGGTGAGCCGGCCATAAGACCGGTACGAAGCGACGTGAAGTCGGTCGTTGCGAAGTCGGGATGGGCGAGTTGGGCGATGAACATGGTCGGAACGCCGTACAACGACGTGCAGCGCTCCAACTGGACCGCACGGAGCGTTGCCGCCGGATCGAACGCGGCTTCGGGATACACGATGCAGGCACCGTGGGTCGTGGCGCCGAGATTTCCCATGACCATCCCGAAGCAGTGGTACAGCGGGACCGGGACACAGATCCGATCGTGCTCGGTGTATTTGCATCCTTCGCCGACAAAGAAGCCGTTGTTCAAGATGTTGTGATGGGAAAGCGTGGCACCCTTCGGGAATCCGGTCGTGCCGCTCGTGTATTGGATGTTGATGGGGTCATCGAACTGCAGGAGCGCGGAGGCGGAGCGGACGGCGTCGAGCGATACCGAATCGCCGTCTGACAGCAGGTTGTCCCAGTCCGGGGAAAAGAGGAAGATCGTGCTTTCCAGGGCACCGCACTGGGGTGCGACCTCGGCCACCATCGCGCGGTAGTCGCTGGTCTTGAAGCTCGGGGCCGCGACGAGCATCCGGCATCCCGACTGATTGAGGGCGTAGGCCAGTTCGTGAACGCGGTACGCCGGGTTGATGTTGACGAGAATTACGCCGATCTTCGCCGTCGCGTACTGGACAAGCGTCCACTCGGCGTAGTTCGGACTCCAGATGCCAAGACGGTCGCCGACCCGCATTCCGCGGGCGAGAAGCCCACGAGCGACCTGATTCACCGCGTCGTTGAACTCCGTGTAGGTATAACGGAGGTTCTGGTGGACGCTGACCAACGCGTCGTTGTCGCCGAAGCGCGCAACCGTGCGCTCGAGATTGGCGCCAATGGTTTCCCCGAGCAGCGGAACAGCGGAAGCACCGCTGGCATAGGAGGGGGCGGGAATGGACAGCTCTGACATGGATGCTCCCGGATGGGTCGGCTCTGCGGGGCGAGGAGGAACGTCGTCCCAATTTGTCGTGAGCCTACGCGGTTGGCGTCGTGTGCGCCGACCAGCCCGGGGTTACCGACCCACTGCTCATGCGGGTGTGAACTCGATCCGACGATTCTGCGCTCGACCGCCCGCCGTCGTATTCGATGCAAGGGGCTTGTCGGGACCGTAGCCCTTGGTGCTCATCCGGTCAGCCGCTACGCCCTTGGCGACCAGGTACGCCTTCACTGCGTCGGCCCGCTTCTGCGACAGGGTGCGATTGAAGTTGGCGTCGCCACGATCGTCGGTGTGTCCGCCGATCTCCACCTCGACTGCGGGATTCTCCGAGAGAACCTTCGCTGCCTGGTCGAGGATCGCGTTGCTGTTTCCGGTCAGTTGGGCGCTACCGGACTCGAATGTCACACCTTTCAGTTCGATCGACTTGAGGACCGCAGCTTCCTGCTCCTGAGTGATCGGGGCTGCAGCCGCCACGGTCGTCGTCGTGGTCGGTTCAGCCGCAACCGTCGTCTCCACAGCCGGGGTGGTTTCCGCGGCCACTGTCGTTTCAGCGGCCACGGTCGTTTCTACGGCGACGGTGGTCTCGACGGCCGTGCTTGGGGGGACGGTTTCTGCGGGTGCCGTCGTTTCAGCGGGCGTGGTGTCGACCGGAGTGGTGTCGACCGGCGTGGTGTCGGGCGTCGCTGGACCGGCAACCGTGAGCGAGTTCTTGATCTCGCCGTCGCCGAGCGCGGCCTGTACAGCGTCGCCGAACACCGTGGCGGTGTCGGCATCCGGGGCGGTGCCGGTCAGTTCAACCCCGTACTGAGAATTGATCCGAAGTGCCGACGGCGCACCCACCAACAGAAAAGCCTCGATCGCGCCCTTCGGGTCGGCGATAGCGATGCCGTCTTTGGCTACCACCAGCGAATCGTCGATCTCCCATTGCGGCTCGTCGGCGGCAGCTGACGCTTTTACCAACGCCGCCTGTTCGCGAAGGTCGCGGGCGGTCTGGCTGGTCACCTTGCCGCGTAGGAACAAGACCCGCGAATCGCTCGGTCGTTCGATGGCGAACGTGGCGTCGCTCTCCGCCACCGTCGACGACGCGAACGCCTGCGCGCCCGGAACGGCGTCACGGCTCGAACACCGTGCCAGGCCGAGGCCGAGTCCGCCAATCAACAGCAAAACCGGCACAATCCATGCTCGGCGCCAACGGTCTCCGGGATTACTCACGACTACTCCTCAACAAGGGGCGGCACTTCGTTCGGTATCGAAACAAACCGTCGTTCGGTAACGAAACAAAACACTGCGATCAACTGGGCTAGGGACTACTGAACCGGCAGATCGTAGGCGACGAAGGGCGAAGCGCCGTGCCTTCAGGACACAACGTGACTTCTGGACTGCTGAGCTATGACTTCCGGACTCGCGACCGGCGAAACTCAGTCGAGCAGCGTTAGGACTTCGACGACGACTTGGCGGGTAACTTCGGTTTTGACGATGTCGGTCCCGATGGTTTCAGCTCGGGGGCGACGCCTCCCGACAACGGTACGAGCAGCGAAAACAACCCGGCAAATTTCTCGATCGAGTCGAACAGGCTGTTGGCCCGCTCACCCGACTCGTCGAGGGCCGTCATGAGCTCGAGCCCGATGAACAACGATGCGACGGCAAAGGCCATATCGCTTATAGGTACGAGCGACGGCAGCCCGGAGTCGGTGACAACGCGGGCGATCGCTTCTTCGACCAACGCCAGCCACGGCATCATGGCTTCGTAGACGCCGGTCCGCAACATCGGCGACGATGCGGCCCCGGCCAGCATCTGGGTGAGAACGTTGACGCTCCCCGCTGCCTGTTCGACCTCGTGGACGGCCCGGGCAATCGTGGCCAGTTCGCTGAGCGAGCGAACTTCGGCGAATCGTTCGGCATACCGTTCGGCTCGCACCTCACCCTCGGCCTTGGCGGCGGCCACCAGAAGGCCCTCGACCGAACCAAAGTGGTAGAAGATCAGCGCTTGGTTGAAGTTGCCGGTTCGGGCGATGGCCCGAGCGCTCGCCCCGGTGATCCCTTCGACATTGAGCGTCTCGATGGCCGCAGCGATGATCTTGACCCGGGTCTCCTCGCCGCTGGCCTGCGACGTGGGGCGACCACCGGCTCGCTTGGCGACGGCGCGCTGCGGACGTACGGGCGAGTGTTTTGGTGAAGAAATCGTCGCAACCTGGGCCATGTCGAAAGACCCTAGAGCGCTTTAAGCGCGTAGTGGTAGACGTGCTTTGAGCACTTGTTTGCGTTGGGTACGTGCGGTTGCATGAGCACGCGTTTGCGCGCGGTAGGACCCGCTGTTCTGGTTCAGGGTTGTCCGGAGCTTCTCTCGTTTCACGCTGGCGCGCCTGAGGGGATGCCGGTCGCTGCAGATCGAACAACCCCGCCGCGGGATTGTTCAATCATCGTCAAAACGAGGCAGGATCGCCCGGTGAGCCTGAACGATGATCAGAACGAGCCCCTCGATGTCCTCGAGGCCATGGCCACCACCCGGGCGATTCGTCGCTACCGTCCCGAGCCCATTCCGGAGGCCGACCTCGCGGCCATGTGCTTCGCGGCGTCCCGGGCTCCGAGCGGTTCGAATCGCCAGCAGTTTCGGTTTGTCGTCCTGACCGACGGGCCGAAGGCGATAGAAGCGAAGGCCCTTCTTGGTCAGGCATTCCGGGCGGGTTGGGAAGCCAAAAAGGCGGCCGATGGTTACCGCGAGGGGAGCGGTGCGGTGCCTGACTCGCCCAAAGCCCGCCAAGCGGCGGCAATGCAGCATTTTGTCGATCATTTCGAGTCGACCCCCGCGGTGTTTCTGGCCTGTCTCATCCGGTACCGGGCGGCCAACAGCGCCGAAGGAGGATCGGTCTATCCAGCCGTGCAGAACCTGATGTTGGCGGCCCGAAAGCTCGGATACGGCGGGGTGATCACGATGTGGCACGGATCGGTGGAGGCGGAACTGCGAACGCTCCTGGGGATTCCCGAGGGCGTGGCGATCGCCGCCACCATCCCGATGGGTCGGCCCATGGGCGGCCACGGCCCGGTCCGACGCCGACCGCTTTCAGAGTTCGTGTTCGCCGATTCCTGGGGTAACCCCGCCGACTGGGCCGTCGATCCGCCCGGGACCCGTCATGCGGCCCCTCGCCGGGTGATCGAACCGGGCGCGGCGAACGACGGCTGAGTCTGTCGGCGCAATCAGGGAGCGTGCTATCAGACGGGGCGCGAACCGTGTCGGCGTCGCACGAAAGTAGTGTTCTGCGATGGCACAAGCGACCGCGAACGGGATAACGATCGAATACGAAGTGCACGGTGCCGGTGAGCCGTTGCTGCTCGTGATGGGGCTGGGTGGTCAACTCGTCGGCTGGCCCCGGGGATTCATCGATGCATTGGTCTCGGCCGGTTTCCAGGTCATCGTGTTCGACAACCGCGATATCGGTCTGAGCACGAAGATGACGTCGCCGCCACCGACGATCCGGCAATTGCTTGTCGGCCTGATCAGCCCGAAGCGGATCCCGACGGAGTACTACCTCGCCGACATGGCGGCCGATGCCGTTGGTCTGCTCGACGCGTTACATATCGAGTCGGCTCACGTCGTCGGGATTTCGATGGGCGGAATGATTGCGCAAACCATTGCGATTCACCATCCGAGTCGGATTCGCAGCCTCACCTCCATCATGTCGACAACCGGTAACCGACGCGTCGGGCGGGCGGCGGCGAAGGTCATCGTCAAGCTGCCGAGGCTCATCAAGGTCACGCGGGAAACGGCGGTTGACAAAGGAGTAGAGCTGTTTCGACTCATCAGCGGCAGCAGCTTCGACGAGGCCGAGGCCCGGTACCTGGGTCAACTGGCCCTTGATCGGCACTTCGACTCCGAAGGCACCGCCCGCCAGACCGCCGCAATTTTTGCGAGCCCGGATCGCACCGCCGCACTGCGGTCGATCCGCGTGCCCACCCTCGTCGTCCACGGATTGGAGGACACCCTGGTGGCACCCTCCGGCGGGGTGGCAACCGCGAAGGCCGTTGCCGGCGCTCGGCTGCTGATGTTCCCCGACATGGGCCACAATCTGCCGAAGGCGAGGTGGGCGGAGACCATAAGTGCCATCGTCGCCAACACCAAACGCGCCTCCACCGGCGAGTCGTCCGATTCTTCTTCGACGGCTTCGACGGCTTCGACGTTCGTCGACGCCTGAACGGGGTTCGGCGCCACGTAGGATGGCTGGGTGCGCCGGAGATTGGATGCTGAGCTTGTCAGGCGGGGCCTGTTTCCCAGCCGGGAAAAAGCGCAGCAGGCGATCGCCGACCACCGGGTGTTGGTGAGTGGGAGCGTCGCCGAGCGGTCGGCCCGACAGGTTGATCCCTCGGAACCCATCGAATTGCGGGGCGACGCACCTCGCTTCGTAAGTCGAGGGGGAGAGAAACTCGACGCGGCACTCGACCGCTTTGCCATCGTCGTCGAAGGGCTCGATGCGTTCGACGCCGGCGTGTCGACCGGCGGATTCACCGACTGCCTTCTGCAGCGCGGAGCGACGTCGGTGCTGGCTGTCGACGTGGGGATAGGTCAGATGCACGAACGATTGCGCGCCGACCGCCGGGTTTATGTGCGGGAGCGGGTGAATCTGCGGACGGTATCGGTCGACGAGCTGACCGGAGGTCGCCGATTCCCCATCGTGGTCGGCGATTTGTCGTTCATTTCACTCACATCGGTGGCCCCGAACCTGGTCATGCTGGTCAACGCCGGCGGGAGCGTGGTGTTGCTCATCAAGCCCCAGTTTGAGGCCGGCCGGGCCGACGTCGCGAAAGGACGCGGCGTCATCCGGGAACCGGAGATCTGGAAGTCGACGCTCGCCAACGTCGTGGCTGCATTTTGTCAGCGTGGCCTTGTCATGATGTCAGTTATGCCTTCGCCGATCACCGGGGCCGACGGAAACGTCGAATTCCTCGCCCACTTCCAACCTGCTGACCACGTCGGTCCAGCCGACGCGTCGGCGATCTCCCTGGCCATCGGCGAAGTGGTCGAAGAAGCCCGGGCACGAGAGGGGCTGTTGTGAGCACGTCAACCACCACGAACCAACGGGTGTTCGGGATCGTTCCGCACCTCAAACGTCCCCAGGCGGTGGCGCTGGCGAAGACGCTCATCGCTGATCTGGCCGAACGTGGATGCTCGGTACGGGTCCCGAAAAGCGACGCAGAAGACACCGGGCTCCACGAGTGGGCGGTCGACGAGGAGGGCTTTGCCGATGGCATGGAAATGGCCTTCAGCCTCGGTGGCGACGGAACGATGCTCCGCACCGTTGACCTCCTGAACGGAAGCGGCGTTCCGGTACTCGGCGTGAACGTTGGTCATCTGGGGTATCTCACGACCCTCCTCCCGGTCGAGTTGCCGGAGCGCCTCGATGCACTCCTCAGCGGAGACTTCGTCGTCGAGGAGCGGATGATCCTGAAGATCCGGCTGTTCGAAGGGGCGGCTGGCGCGTCGTCGGGTGGCGACGCACCGGAGCGAGCCAGCCGTACGCTGTATGCGCTCAACGATGCGGTGCTTGAGAAAAGCTCGGCCGGAACAACGGTGCGGCTCGGAGTGTCGTTCAACGGCGAGCATTTTCTCGACTATTCGACCGACGGCCTGATCATCGCCACACCGACCGGGTCGACGGCGTACGCGTTTTCCGCTCGTGGTCCGATCGTGTCGCCGCTCATGGAGGCCATCGTCGTGGTGCCGGTATCACCGCACATGCTCTTCGACCGGAGCCTGGTTTTGGCGGGGTCGGAGCAGGTCCGCATCGAGGTGCTCGACAGCCGCCACGCGACGCTGTTCGTCGACGGCCGCAACGAAGGATCCTTCGAAGAAGGTTCGTCGATTGTATGCGAACGTAATAGTTCGCCGGCGAGGCTGGTCGCATTCGGCGAGCGGGATTTTCATGCGATTCTCAAGGCCAAGTTCGGTTTGAACGGCCCGGGTATGCCCGGCCGCGAACGATTCACGACCGCCGAGGCCGGGGGCCCCGATGCTGGCTGAGTTGGTGGTTGAAAACCTTGGCGTGATTGAACGTGTGGCCATCCAGTTCGGCCACGGCATGACCGCACTCACCGGTGAAACCGGCGCGGGCAAGACCCTCATTGTCGGCGCCATCGAGCTGCTCCTCGGCGGAAGGGCCGAACCGCACATGGTTCGCTCGGGGGCCGACGAAGCGCGTGTCGACGGTCGCTTCATCGTGGGCGACGACGAGATCGTGCTGTCACGTATCGTGCCCCGGTCCGGCCGATCGAGGGGGTATGTCAACGGTCGCCCGGTCCCGGTGACCGGTCTGGCCGAGACCGGAGCCGGTCTGGTTGATCTCCACAGCCAGCACGCGCACCAGAGCCTCCTCCACGCCTCCGCCCAGCGGGCTGCGCTCGACGCGTTTGGCGGCATCGACCTCAAGACGCTCAGCGATGCCAGAGCCAACGTGCGGTCGCTCGAAGCGGAACGGCTCAGTTTTGGCGGCGATGAGCGGGCCCGGGCGCGTGAACTTGATCTGGTCCGTTTCCAGCTGGCGGAACTCGAAGCCGCCGACCTCAACGACCCGGCCGAAGAGAAAACACTTGAAGCGGAAGAGGATCTTCTCTCCGACGCCCAGGCCCACCAGGAAGCCGCGTCGACCGCAGAAGAAATGCTGTCGGGGGAGGGTGGCGCACGCGACGCGGTGGGGGAGACCATACGCGTGCTTACAGGTCGTTCACCCTACGACTCGGTGGTGCGTCGCCTTCGCGATGTGGCCGGCGAGCTGGCCGACATCACCTCTGAAGTGCGGGGAATCGGCGAGGCTATCGACGATGACCCGAACCGGCTGCAGCAGGTCCGCGCCCGTCGGCAACTCCTCAAAGAACTGCAGAGAAAATACGGCGACGACCTCGCGTCGGTCCTCGTGTTTCGCGACGAGGCCGAGCGGCGCCTCACGGAACTGTTGGAGCACGATCTCCGAGCGGCTGCGGTCGACGCCCAGTTGGAAGCGGCGCTGAAGAAGGTCGAGTCCGAGGCTTCGGTCGTGACCAAGAAGCGCCGCCAGACATGCGGGGCGCTGGCGAAAGCGATTGAGTCACGACTCCGGCAGTTGGCCATGCCGAAGGCCCGGATCGAGGTCCAGGTCGGTGATGTGCCGACAGACGGCGATGGAGATGTCCTGTTTCTGCTGGCCGCCAACCCGGGCTCTGATCCGCTTCCGCTTGCGAAGGTGGCCTCGGGCGGAGAGTTGGCCCGCGTGATGCTGTCGCTTCGCTTGGCCCTGCTCGAAGGCCGTCAGCTGGTCGATGGCGATCCGCCCGAGACACTGATTTTCGATGAAGTCGATGCCGGCATCGGCGGACAGGCGGCCGTTGCTGTTGGCAATGCGCTCGCCGACCTCGGAAAAGGTCGCCAGGTCATGGTCGTCACCCACCTTCCTCAGGTAGCGGCCTGTGCCGACCATCACGCGCAGGTCCTCAAGACGGAAAGTACGACCGACGCGAAAAAGCCCAAGGGGCGGGGAGGTAAACCCGCCGACGCCGGCGTGACGCTAACGACGGCGATGGTGCTCGATCGCGAGCATCGAATCACCGAGTTGGCGCGAATGTTGGCGGGTGATCCGGAGTCGCAAACCGCGAGGGACCACGCTGCGGAGCTTCTCGACCGTCGAAAACGCTGACATCTTTGTTAAACCGCAGCTGAAGCGCGTGGATCACCGCCACAGACGCTGGGGGCGCGCTAGATTGTTGTCCCGTGGCTGAACGCCGCAGCACCATCTGCCGAGCAGAAGAATTGGGTCACGGAATGAGCGAAGCAAACGAATCCGCAGGTCAAAGCGTTGCGCCGAAGCAGCGCTCGGGAGCCAAGCACATCTTCGTCACCGGTGGCGTGGCGAGTTCCCTCGGAAAAGGCATCACCGCCGCATCGTTGGGTCGACTCCTGAAGCAGCGGGGCCTGCGAGTCACGATGCAGAAACTCGATCCGTACATCAACGTCGATCCGGGAACGATGAACCCCTTCGAACACGGTGAAGTGTTCGTGACCTACGACGGGGGCGAGACCGACCTCGACCTGGGCCACTATGAGCGGTTCATCGATGAGAACCTCCCGCGTGGCGGGAATGCGACAACCGGTTCGGTGTACCAGTCGGTTCTGGCCAAGGAACGTCGAGGTGACTTCCTCGGAAAGACCGTGCAGGTGATTCCGCACATCACCGACGAGATCAAGCGCCGCATCCTGGCCGTCGCCACCGACGATGTCGACGTGGTGATCACCGAAGTCGGAGGAACCGTCGGCGACATTGAGATCCTGCCGTTCCTGGAAGCGATCCGGCAGTTCCGCAAGCAAGTCGGGCGAGACAACGTCTGTTACCTCCACGTGACGCTGCTGCCGTTCATCGGGCCGAGCGGTGAACAGAAGACGAAGCCGACGCAGCACTCGGTCACCGAGTTGCGCAGCCGCGGTATCCAGCCCGACGTGATCGTGTGCCGCTCCGATAGGCCGATTCCGGAAAACCTCAAAGCCAAGATTTCCGGCCTGTGCGATGTGCCGAACGAAGCGGTGGTGTCAGCGATCGACGCGGCCAACCTCTACGAGATCCCGCTGGTGCTCCACGACGAGGGTCTTGACACCTATGTCTGCCAGATTCTCCGGATCGATACCAACGAGCATCCGATCGACCTCACGTCGTGGAAGGCCCTGGTGGAACGGGTTCGCTCACTCGACGGCGAGGTGCGCATCGGGCTCATCGGAAAGTATGTGAACTTAGTAGATGCCTATCTGTCGGTGGTTGAATCGCTTCGTCATGCCGGCTTCTATCACGGCGTGAAAGTGATCATCGACTGGTTCCAAGCCGAGCAGGTTCCTGATCTGATCCGCGACGGAAAGCTCAACGACCTCGACGGGATTGTCATTCCCGGAGGCTTTGGCGAGCGTGGAATCGACGGGAAGATAGCGGCGGCGCGGTGGGCCCGTGAGAACGGCATTCCGTGCCTCGGTATCTGTCTCGGCCTTCAGGTCATGGTCATCGACTACGCCCGCAACGTCGCCGGTCTCGAAGGCGCCCACTCGAGTGAGATGGATCCCAATACGCCCCACCGGGTCATCGACCTGATGGACGCGCAGCGCGAGATCACCGACAAGGGCGGCACCATGCGCCTCGGCCTGTATCCGGCGACGCTGAAAGCCGGCACGCAGGTCGCCGAGGCGTACGGAAAAGAGGTCGTCTACGAGCGCCACCGTCATCGCTATGAGGTGAATCCCCGGTACCGTCGTCGCCTTGAGGACGCCGGGCTCCTGTTTTCCGGTATGTCCCCCGACGATCGTCTGTGCGAGTTCATTGAGTTGCCCGGCCACCCCTACTGGGTCGCCACGCAGGCCCATCCGGAATTCCTGAGCCGCCCGGAGCGTCCGCACCCGCTGTTTCGCGGGCTCATCGGCGCAGCTGTCGAACGCGCCGAGGGTCGCAAGCCCCGACTGCTCGACTTCCCCGACCGCCGGCAGTTTCCCCGAGGCGAGACTCCGACAGAAAATCCTGACCATCCGCAAGCCGTGACCGACGCGTTGGAAGTCGTCGGCGGTGGAGGCGCATGACCACGAATCCGGCGGCTGATTTCCGACGCCTCAGTTCCGACCCGATCTACGTCGGGCGGGTCTTCACGCTGTCGCAGGAGATCTTCGAGTCCCCGACCGGGGTCCAGTTCGATCGCCAGATCGTGCGTCACAACGGTGCAGTGGCGGTCGTTCCGATGCACGACGATGGCACGATCACCCTGATTCTTCAGTACCGCCCGGCTCTCGGCATGAGGATCTACGAGATTCCCGCAGGCCTTTGTGATCGGCCCGGGGAACCGAAAGACGAAGCGGCCCGCCGGGAGCTGCAGGAGGAAGTCGGGCTCGCCACGTCATCACTCGACCTTCTGGGTGACTGCACGCCCGCACCCGGGTTGACCGATGAGCGGGTCACGATCTATCTCGCCCGGGGTTTGACCGATATCGCGGCCACGGCCGACGGGCCTGAGGAAGATGACCTCGTCATCCACCGGGTGCCCCTGGCGGAGGCTTTATCGATGATCGATCGAGGCGAGATCATTGACGGGAAGACCGTTATTGCCCTGCTTCGCACGGACCGATTGCTCCGTAAGTCCTGAGATCCAACGAGCGCATCGTGAGTATCGTGCGCGACTCGCCCGGTGAAACGGTCCTGTCGGCCAACGCCGAGGACTTTCTGACCTGGATGGCAGTGGAGCGCGGCCGCTCGGTCAACACTCTGGCCGCGTACCGGCGCGATCTGCAGCTGTACGAGTGGTGGTGTGCGGGCGGTTCGTTGCCCGTCGAAGCCGTCGTCGCCGACGACCTTCTCCGGTTTTTGGCCTTTCTGCAGATCGAGCGGTCAGAGGCGACCGTCAAACGGACGATGGTCACCGTGCGCTCGTACCATCGGTTCTTGTCCGACGAGGAGGTGGTGAGAGCCGACCCGTCGATCGACGTGGCGATACCGGGTGCGCCCGACGCCGTTCCGAAAGCACTGAGCGAATCCGAGATCACGATGCTGCTCGACGCGGCAGTGGCCGTTGACCCCGCCGGCTACCGCGACCGCGCCATTCTGGAGTTGCTCTATGGCACTGGGATGCGGATATCGGAGCTGTGTGCGCTGTCGTTGAGCGACCTCGACCTGGAAGATCGGCTCCTGCGGGTGATGGGAAAAGGGTCGAAGGAACGCGTGTTGCCGGTCGGGCGACTCGCCGACGCCGCCGTTCGCGAGTGGCTTGCGATCGGTCGCCCGAAACTCGAACCGAAACGTTGGGCGCGTCGAGGTGACTCGGAGGCGCTGCTGCTCAACCATCGTGGCGGACGCCTGACCCGACAGGGAGCGTGGGGCGTCGTACGCAAATACGCCGAGGCCGTAGGGCTGGCCGACCGGCTGCACCCGCACGTGCTTCGCCATTCGTGTGCGACGCACCTACTTGAGCATGGCGCCGACATCCGTACCGTCCAGGAGTTGCTCGGGCACGCGTCGCTGTCGACCACCCAGCGCTACACAAGGGTCACGACGGAGCGCTTGCGGGCCGTGTATTTCGACGCTCATCCGCGAGCGCGTGCAGTACGGGACTTTGGCCCCTAGGCGGATCCTGGGTCGGTCCTTAAGTTTCTCAGTGTGAGACTACATATTGTCGTTGGAGTGACGCTGATGGCGTGCTGGCCGAAACGGCCGGGCGCTGGTTTGGTCGGTGGGTGATGGCGGCGACCGTGGGTGATCCGGTTGAAACGCGTGCCGCCTGGCGTTCCGTGGCGGTGCCGAGTGAACACGGGGGCTGGGGTCTCACCCTCGAACCGGTGCTGCTCGGGCTCATCGTGGCCTGGTCGGGTGGTGGGCTTGCGTTGGGTTTGGCGGCGTTCGCCGCTTTCCTGGTTCGTACGCCGCTGAAGTTGGTGGCGGTGGATGTGCGCCGCAAACGCTGGCTTGAGCGTTCACGGGTGGCGCTGCGGATCGCTTCGGTCGAGTTGGTGGTCATTGCGCTTGCCCTTCTCGCGGTGGTCAGGTCCGCCGGTTGGTCGTGGTCGGTACCTTTGCTGGTCGCGGGTCCGCTGGTTGCGGTCGAGTTGTCGTTTGAGGTGCGAAGCCGCGGTCGTCGCTTGGTTCCCGAGTTGTTCGGCGCCGTTGGGATAGCGGCGGTCGCAGCTTCCATAGCGCTGGCCGGCGGGCGAAGTGGTCGCCTGGCGGTCGGGTTGTGGCTCGTTTTGGCGGCCAGAGCGGTCGGTGCCATTCCGTTTGTTCGCGTGCAGATTCAGCGACTGCGTCGGGGGGTGGGGCCGCGTGGGCAAAGTGATGCCGCCCAAGCCCTGAGTGTGATGGTCGCTTCCGCCGCGGTGATTCTTGATCGTCGGCTGGTTGCCGGATTGGTCGGCGTTGTGGTGATGGCCGGTGTGCAGATCGCTTGGGTCCGTCGTCCGCCGATTGCGGCGAAAACGATCGGCCTGCGGCAGATGGCGGCGGGCCTGGCACTGGTGGCGCTCACCGCTGCAGGCATTTTGTGGTGACCACGGTCGAATAGGCCGGCTGGGTTCGTTCGCACGGAGCGGCAGGGGAAGGACGAAAGACCCTATCAATAATTGTGTAGTTGATGAATATAGAACTACACATCTACGAAAGGGCCGATCATGAACGCAGGACCGAGTACGACCTCAAGAACCAGACGAGGTCGTTCCGATGGCGAAGCTTTTCTTTGGGTAAGCGTTGGAACCGTGTCGCTTCTGGCGTTCGGGCTCGCAATTGCAGGGTTCTTCTTTCCCGTTCGTTCGAACTCCATCTCGGCATCGGGAGCGACCGCTGTTGCTGGAGCAACGACTGGTCCGACTCAGAAGGTCTCCGTGTTCCTGACCGAGTTTGCCGTCAAGCCATCGTCCATCGAGGTGGAGGCAGGTTCGATTCTGGAACTGGAGGTGACCAACTCTGGAACCATGGCCCATGACCTGAAGGTGAACGGGCTGACGGGTACGAAGATGCTTCAGCCGGGACGCTCCGAAACCGTCAAGGTCGGAGCGATCACCGCAGAAACGTTGGCGTGGTGCACGGTGCCCGGACATAAGCAGGCCGGAATGGTTCTGCACATTCTGGCCAAGGGTGCGACCGCAGCCGCTCCAGCTGAGGCATCGGCGACAGCGTCGGCGAAGGGCTCCGGTATGGCCATGATGGCAGCGACCGGCACCGCCACCAACTCCGCGGCGGCCGCTCCATCCGATGCCACGATCGACTTCACCGCAACACCGGCGAAGGACTGGAAGCCGTTTGATCCGACGTTGGCCCCGGCTCCAGGCGGAACCGAGCACAAGGTCACGTTCCACGCGACCGAGAAGGTGATCGAAGTTGCGCCCGGAGTGCATCAGGAAATGTGGACGTTCAACAATCAGGTGCCAGGTCCGGTACTACGCGGACGCGTCGGTGACCTCTTCACGATCACGCTGGTGAACGACGGCAAGATCGAACACTCCGTTGACTTTCACGCATCGAAGGTGGCGTGGAACGACGAGATGCGATCGATCAAACCCGGAGAGTCCCTCGTCTACCAGTACCAGGCGAAATTCGCCGGGATCTTCATGTACCACTGCGGAACCGGACCGGCGCTGCATCACATCGGCAACGGGATGTACGGCGCGGTTGTCATCGATCCGCCGACACTCGCTCCGGTCGATCATGAGTACCTGATTGTCCAGTCCGAGCTCTACACCGGTCCGGAAGGACAACCGGGCGATCTGGCGAAAATGCAGACGGTGGACTTTGACGCCGTGATGTTCAACGGTTACGTGAACCAGTACAAGTTTGCGCCGATTCGAGTCGAACCGAACCAGCGGATCCGGGTCTGGGTGCTCGATGCTGGACCGTCGGAGAACTCGTCGTTCCACATCGTCGGCACGATCTTCGACACGGTCTTCAAAGAAGGTACCTACCTGCTCCAACCGGACGCACGCCATGGTGGATCGCAAGCCCTGGATCTGCAGCCCGCACAGGGTGGTTTCGTGGAATTCAGCCTCGACGAAGCGGGCCTGTATCCGATCGTGACGCACAAGTTCTCGAATGTCGGCAAGGGCGCCCTCGGGCTGTTCCAGGCTGGTGAAGTCACCACACCCGTTCCGGCCGGGCACTAAGAGGGAACGGGTGAGGTTGGAAATAAGCAGGAGAGCAGAACTGGCCATTCGGGCGATGGTGTTCATCGGGTCGAGCAACGATCGGGTCAAGGCGCAGGCGCTCGCCGAGGTGCTCGAAACGACCACAGGCATGGTTCCGCAAATAGTCGGGCCACTGGTGAAAGCGGGCTGGGTTCGTTCGAACCCCGGCCCGCTTGGCGGTTATGAGAACGTGACCCGGATTGACCGGATCAGTGTTCTGCAGGTTATTGAGGAACTCGAAGGAGCGACTGACACCGGCAGATGTGTCGTGGCGA
This sequence comes from uncultured Acidimicrobiales bacterium, assembly GCA_963763135.1. Taxonomy (GTDB): domain Bacteria; phylum Actinomycetota; class Acidimicrobiia; order Acidimicrobiales; family JANYDT01; genus JANMZO01. The sequence continues at coordinate 413,045 of CAVXNJ010000003.1, forward strand.
ATCGCCCGTGCGACGCCTCAGCGCCGTGCACGCTTCACCACGCGTGGACGCCCGCACGGGCGCAGCTGGTTCGCTCGCTCGGCACGACAACGCTGGCGTCGCTCGTTGCGGGTCCAGCGGAGTAGACGGCTCAGTTGCGGGGGAGCAGACCGAGAGCCTTGCGGGCTCGGGCCAGCGTCACCGACGCTACGGCCTCGGCCTGTTTCGCTCCGGTGTCGAGGGTCTCGCGCACGTAGCCGGGGTCGGCGGTGAGCTCGGCGTACCGCTGCTGCATCGGGCGCAGACACTCGATCAACGCTGCTGCGGTATCGGCCTTGAGCGGTCCGTACTGCGTGTACTTCTCGGCGAGAACCTCCGGATTCGGCTCGCCGATCGACACGGCCAGGATGCTGAGAAGGTTGGACACCCCCGGTTTGTTGGCAATGTCGAAGCGGACTTCGCCGTCGGTGTCGGTCATCGCCCGCTTGATCTTCTTCTCGATCGACTTCGGGTCGTCGAGCACCCGGATGGTTCCGGCCTCGGAGTCCGACGACTTGGACATCTTGTTCGTCGGGTTCTGAAGATCCATGATGCGGGCGCCGACTTTGGGTGTGGTGCCCTTCGGGACGACGAATGTCTGCCCGTATCGGCTGTTGAACCGCTGCGCGATGTCACGGGCGAGCTCGAGGTGCTGACGCTGGTCGTCGCCCACCGGGACTTCTTCGGCGTCGTAGAGCAGGATGTCGGCGGCCATGAGCGACGGATAGGTGAGGAGGCCGGCGCCGATGAACTCGGTGCCCTGCTTCTGCGACTTGTCCTTGAACTGGGTCATGCGTTCCAGTTCACCGAGGCTGGTCTGGCAGGTGAGCAGCCAGCCCATTTCACTGTGCTCGCGCACGTGGCCCTGCACGAAGATCGTGCCGACCGCAGGATCGAGACCGGCGGCGAGAAGCACGGTCGCCAACTCGGTGGTGCTTGCGAGGAGCGCCGCCGGATCCTGGGGAACGGTGAGGGCATGCAGGTCGACAATGCCGTGGAAGCTGTCGGCGGTCTGATCATCGACCCACCGCTTCACGGCCCCGAAGTAGTTGCCGAGGTGGACCTCGCCGGACGGTTGGATGCAGGAAAGCACACGAGCCATAAGGGTCCCCAGCTTAGGCCGGGAAGCGGTACCGCCCACCCCGAGTATTCTCTTCGGCGTGGCTTACGCAGTTTCGACCCCGGTCTACGAGGGGCCCTTCGACCTTCTGCTCCACTTGATCACCAAAGAACAGGTCGACCTCTACGAAATCAGCCTGTCGCGCGATCGTCGACGCGTTTCTGCAGGAAATCGACCGTATGCAGACGCTCGACCTGGAAATTGCCACCGAATTTCTGCTGATTGCCGCAACGCTCGTCGAGCTGAAACTCCGCCGGCTGCTCCCGGAGCGGGCCAGCGTCGAAATGGACGAAGAACTCGGTCTGCTCGAGGAGCGCGACCTGCTCCTCGCCAAACTCCTTGAGTACCAGACGTTCCGTCATGCCGCCCACGCCATGCGCCTCATGGAACAGCGGGCCGGTCAGTCTTTTCCTCGCACCAACGTGGCCGACGAGCGGTTCACGAACCTCACGCCCGACCTGTTGGCGAGCGTCACACCCGAACAACTCCGTGCGGCGTTTCTGCGGGCGCTGCGCCGTGAAGCCATACCGAAGGTCGAGCCGAAGGTCCGTCTTGACCACGTGACCGACGTCCGGCACACGGTCTCCGACGCCGTCAACGAGTTCGCCACGAAACTTCCGCTCCTGGGCCGCTCCACGTTTCGGGAACTCACGAGTACCTGTACCGAGACGATCGAGATAATCGTGCGGTTTCTGGCCGTTCTCGAGTTGTTCAAGCAGGGATGGATCGACGTCGATCAGGCCGGCAACTTCGGAGAAATGAACATCATCTGGCAGCCCGACGGTCCGGAGAACGACGTGGTTGCGTCAACGGTTGTAGCGCTGGCCACCGGTCCAATCGACGACACCATGGAAGAGGATCCCGACGACCTCGAAGCCGAAGAAGAGCTCGAGTTGGCGTTGGCCAAAGTTCGAGCCGAAGCCGCCGCATCGCCCGAATCCAATGCCGATCCGCTGCCGTTCGCCGTTGACGATTACGACGGCTGAGCCTTTCACGGCCTGCCAATGACGAAGGAACCGCACATGAGTGACATGCACGAGAATCGCGAGAACCTGAACCCGGTCGACGACGCGCGCCCGCGAACCGAGTCGGTCCGCGCCATCGAGGCGATCCTGATGGTGGCCGACGAGCCGGTGACCCCCCAGATCCTTGGTGAGTTGCTCGAAATGAATCCGCTTCAGGTCGAAGCCATCTGCGACGAGCTTCGCGAGGCCTACGAAATCGAAGAGCGAGGATTCATGCTGGTGCGGGTGGCGGGAGGCTACCGGTACCAGAGCCACCCGAGCCTCGCCGGCTATGTCGAAAAGTTCGTGCTCGAAGGTCAGGCGGCCCGGATGTCCGCTGCCGCGCTCGAAACACTGGCAATCGTGGCCTACAAGCAGCCGATTTCGCGGGCGCAGGTTGCGGCGATCCGTGGCGTGAACGTCGACGGCACGATGCGCACGCTCGTGCAACGGGGATACGTCGCCGAAGTCGCGACGGATCCGGGACCCGGACAGGCCACGCTGTTCGGCACCACGTCGCTGTTCCTGGCGAACCTGGGATTGGACACCATTCATCAACTGCCTCCGCTCGGAGACCTCGTGCCGGGAGCCGACATCATGGAAGCGCTCGAAGCGAGCCTGTCGATCGACGGCGAGACCGGTCGTCCGGTACGCACGTCAGCGGGCCGCGCCGCAGCCACGTCGACGAAGGACACGGAAGCGCCCGCCGACGAGATGGCAGTTGCCGCCGACCATGCCGGTCCGAGCGAAGCCGACGCAACGTGAGCGACGACGGGTTCGACGGGGATCCGATTGACGAGGTGACTGACGACGAGGTGACCGACGACGAGGTGACTGACGACGAGGTGACTGACGGGGATCCGCTTGACGAGGAGTTCGACGAGATTGAAGACCTCGAGTTCAACGTCGAATTCGACGACGACGAGATCCCAACAAATGAGCGTGCGGTAGCACCCCGTAACCAGCAGCCCCGTTCGCGCTCGGGCTCGGCCTCGTTGAGCATCGACGAGATGTTCGACTTTCTCCCCAAACCGACGGGTCTGAGCGACGGTGAGCGCCTCCAGAAGGTGCTGTCTCGAGCGGGAATCGGCAGTCGGCGGGCATGTGAGATTCTCATAGAGGCGCGCCGGGTTCGGGTCAACGGTGAATTGGCGGTGCTCGGACGCCGGGTCGACCCGGAGAAGGACCTCGTGACCCTCGACGGTGCGCCGGTCGGGATCCGCGAAGGTCTCGTGTATTACCTGCTCAACAAGCCTCGCGGCGTGGTCACGACAGCCGACGATCCTCAGGGACGCGAGACGGTCGTGCAACTTGTGCCGGCTGAGCCTCGGGTATATCCGGTTGGTCGGCTCGACTACGACACGGAAGGCCTCCTGTTGCTCACGAACGACGGCGAGTTGGCCCACCGACTCACCCACCCGTCGTACGGCGTCAAGAAGGAGTACCTCGCGGAAGTCGAGGGCTCGGTCTCATCGTCGTCGGTCCGGGCGTTGCGCGACGGCATCGAACTCGAAGACGGCCTGACGGCGCCCGCTGAGGTATCGCGTGTGGCTCCGAACCTCGTGCGAATCGTCATCCACGAAGGCCGAAATCGGCAGGTTCGACGCATGCTTGAAGCTGTTGGAAACCCGGTAATCCGGCTGGCGCGCACGCGGATCGACAAATTGTCTGACCGGTCGCTGCGCCCCGGGGAATGGCGTCATCTTCGGCCGGAAGAGGTTCGGATGCTGGCGGCGGCGGTGAAAGGCACCCGACAACAGCGTCGGCATCCCGAATCGACCGATACGCCGGAATAGGGCGGTCGGCCCGTTTCGGCAAGGGTGATCCTGAAGGCCCTTTCAGAAATGACCCTCGCTTGTTACCGTGTTTCCCGTGAGCCACTCTCCGCGCGTGTCCGAACTTGAAAATGCCGTAGCCGCCGATCCCAACCGTCGTTCGCTCCGTCTTCGTCTGGCAACTGCCTACATCGACGAAGGCTGCCCCGACAAGGCACTGGAGCAGGTTCGTAGTGTTCTCAGTTCGCGGCCTTCCGATATCGAGGCTCTTGGCATCGGCGCCATGGCTGCCGCGCTTGCCGGCGACAACCTGGGTTCCGATGCCTTTGTCGGGGCCCTTTCGGCGGCTCAGCGAATCGGTGGACCCTCGGTCGTGCAGCGCAATGACTCGTTGACCTCGGTGTCGTCGAGCCTTGACGTCGTTGTTCCGTTGATCTCGATGGCCGACGTCGACGGAATGTTCGACGAAAAGCATCGCCTCGAACTGAACGTCATCCGTCCGTTTCGGATGCGTAACGCCCCACGCTCGGAGCGAAGTTCAGCGATGCCCGTCGCCTCGGGAACCATGCTGTTCGGGCCCAAACACGTCAGCAAGTCGTATCTGGCCCATGCGCTCGCCGGCGAAATGCACACCAACATCATTTCGGTGGACCTGGCGGTGGTGGCCGACCCGTGGGGATCGCCCAGTGCCGGCGTGATCACCGAGGCATTCCGCCTCGCCGCCGAGCACGCCCCGTGCCTCATTTTTCTCGACAACGTCGAGGCCATCAGCCATCGCCGCCTGCGCTACGTGCCGGAAGGGCGCGAGCGGATGGCTGAACTCGAAGAAGCACTCGATACGCACGATCCCAACCGGGTTGTCGTGGTAGGTGCCACGTCCGTGCCGTGGATGATTCCGACCGGCCTTCGACGCCCGGGTCGCTTCACCCGGATGGTTCTCGTCGGCCCACCCGATCTCGAGGCCCGGACCGCAACGCTGCACCGCTATTTCCGCAATCGGATGATCAACGTGTCGGCTGACCTGCGGCAGATTGCCGCCGGAACCGAGGGCTGTACCAACCACGACCTTCGCAGCATCGCTGCGGTCGCCGCGGCCTTGACGCTGGCGGCCATGTCCGACGGTGGCCCGGCGCCGGCGGTAGGAATTCCCGAGCTGATCCAGGCGTCATCGGTGCTGCCCCGGTCGGGTTGGGACTGGTTCGACACCGCGTACAACTGCCCGGAGTTCACCGACGACTCGTCGGAATTCGACCCGATGTTCGACTACATCAGAAGGCACATTCGACGCGTGGGCTAGCCGCTCGGGCCGGTAGCATCGTGCACCGTGTCTGAAGTCCCCGCAACTGCATCGCAAACGCCAGTCTCACCCGGACGGGCCGTGATCATCGGGGCCGGGTTGATGGGCGGAAGCGTCGCCATGGCGCTGCGAGCGCAAGGTTGGTTTGTCTCCGGCGTCGACCGGGTCGAGGCGACGTGTCGGCGCGGCGTTGAACTCGGGGCGTTCGACGCGATCGGGCCCGACCCAACCGCTGACCTCACGTTCGTCTGCACACCCGTGCTGTCAGTCGCCGAGATCGCGTTAGAGGCCCTGAGTCATGGCGGAATTGTCACCGACATCGGGAGCGTGAAAGCGCCGATCGTGGCCGCCGTTGACCATCCGCGATTCATTGGCGGTCATCCGATGGCGGGCTCGGAACAGGACGGGATCGAAGGGTCCGACCCGACGATGTTCCAGGGTCGCACGTGGGTCCTGACCCCGACACCCAAGACCGACTCCCAGGCCTTTGCCACGCTCTACGCCGTGATTTCGGCCATGGGGGCTCAAGTCGTTTCGGTTCCACCGGAGCGCCACGACGAGCTGGTTGCGGTTGTCTCGCACGTACCGCACCTGACGGCATCGACACTTATGGGCGTGGCGGCCGACGGAGCCGAGGAACATGCGGCCCTTCTCAGGTTGGCGGCCGGCGGGTTCCGTGACATGACCCGCATCGCGGCGGGGCATCCCGCGATCTGGATGGACATCTGTTCGGCGAACCGTTCGGCAATCGTGTCGGTGCTCGATCGTTTGATCGGCGAACTCTCGGCCGTACGCACGATCGTCGATTCCGAGGACCGCCCGGCGTTGCTCAACCGCCTCGAACGGGCACGGGTTGCACGCCTCAACCTCCCGGTCGGTGCGCCTCCTCCGGCAGATCTCGTCGAGTTTCGTATCCCGATTCCGGACCGTCCCGGGTTCATCGCCGAGATCTCGACACTAGCCAGCGAACTCGGTGTCAACATCTTCGACATCGAGATCAGCCACTCGATGGAAGGCGGCGGCGGTGTTCTCGTGGCGATCGTGGCGGCGTCGTACGCCGACCTGCTTCGAGGGGGCCTCGTGGCCCGCGGCTTCCGGTCCTCGGTGATCCGACTCGAGTCGAAGTGATCACCCGGGCCATCACGCCGCTCACCGTGCCGCCCGACACCACGGTGGTCGTGCCGGGCTCGAAGTCGTTCACCAACCGGGCGCTCATCACCGCCGCATTGGCCGCTGGCCGTTCAACACTCCGTGGTGTGCTGTTTAGCGATGACACCGAAGCGATGCTCGGGTGCCTCGAATCGTTACGTGTACCTACGATCGTGGACCGGCAGCACTTCGTGGTCACCGTTGACGGCTGTGGCGGAACGTTGCCCGTAGGTGGGGCTTCGGTCAACGTGCGGCAGTCGGGAACGACCGCCAGATTCATCGCTCCGTTGCTGGCGCTCGGGCAGGGTCGCTTCGGCATCGACGGCGATCCGCAGATGCGGGCCCGCCCCATGGGGGATCTGGTGAAGGCCCTGAACGACCTGGGTGTTCAGGTCGAGGGAGGCACCAACGCCGACCGGCTACCGCTGACGGTTCTCGCCGCTGGCGTTCAGGGAGGTGAAATCGAGGTGCCCGGCAACGTATCGAGTCAGTTTCTTTCCGGTCTGCTTTTGTCGGCCCCGTGCTTCGCCGACGGCCTTCGCGTGCGAGTGGTCGGCGACCTGGTTTCGAAGCCCTACGTCGACATGACGCTCGCCACGATGGAGACGTTCGGCGCCGAAATCTCTAGGGAAGCATACGATTCGTTCAGCGTGGCCCCGGGTGGGTATCTACCGGCCGACTACGTGATCGAACCCGACGCCAGCGCAGCGTCGTACTTCTTCGGCGCTGCCGCCATCATGGGTGGTCGGGTGACAATCGAAGGACTCGGCACCGGTGCGCTGCAGGGTGACGTGGCATTCGTTGACGTGCTGGAACAGATGGGTGTGACGGTCAACCGCACGGATACTTCGACAGAAGTCGACGCCCGCTCCCTGCCTGAGGGTGGCCTGCGCGGCATCGAGGTCGACATGGCGCACTGTTCCGACACCGCTCAGACCCTGGCCGTTGTTGCGGTCTTCGCGAACAGCCCGACAAAGGTGACCGGCATCGGATTCATCCGTCGCAAGGAAACCGACCGGATCGCGGCCGTCGTCACCGAACTCCAGCGCTGCGGCATCAGGGCTCAGGAAGATGACGACGGGTTCACGGTTTACCCTGGGCCGGTGCAGCCAACCACCGTTGCGACCTACGATGACCACCGTATGGCCATGAGCTTCTCGCTTCTCGGATTGAAGGTGCCCGGCATGGCAGTTGAGAACCCTGGTTGCGTGGCGAAAACCTTCCCGACCTATTTCGACGTGCTTGAGACGCTGCGCCGTGACTGAGCGTGTTGTTGCCATTGATGGCGTGCTCGGTTCGGGCAAGACCACGGTCGCCCGACGTGTTGCTGACCGGCTCGAGCTCGACTATCTCGACACTGGCGCCATGTACCGCTGCGTCGCCTTGGCATGTCTGCTGGCGAAGATCGACTTGAACGATGCGGCCGCGGTCGAAGCGGTGGCCCGGGCGGCCACGATCGAGGTGGCTCGCACCCCTGATGGCACAGCGTTCGTAATGCTCGAAGGTGACGATGTCACCTCGGAAATCCGGACACCTGATGTCGCCAAGGCCGCAAGCACGGTGGCGACCAACCCGGGCGTTCGTGCCGCCATGGTGGATCAGCAACGTGCGTGGGCCAAGCGCCGGGGCGGGGGAGTGCTGGAAGGTCGTGACATTGCGACGGTGGTGTTCCCCGATGCCCTGGCCAAGATCTTCCTCACCGCAGATGTCGACGAACGGGCACGCCGCCGCCACGCCGAACAACCCGACCTGACCTTCGATGAAGTGAAGGCCGATCTCATCTGGCGAGACGAGCAGGACTCCACCCGCGAAGCCGACCCGCTAAAGGTGGCCGACGGTGCCACGGTCATCGACACCACCGGAAAGACCGTCGATCAGGTGGTGGATGAAACGGTCGCTGCAGTGACCTCGAACGAGTCGAAACCAGCCAGAGAAACGAACGACACGAACGACACGCGAGCGACGCAAGAGACGAAAGAGACGAAAGGTTCGGTGGCGAAACCCATGACCGAGCACGTGTATACCGGTCCGACCAAAGGCCAGCGAACGCTGTTCATGACCTTGCGCGCACTCGCCCTCGGCATCTTGAAGCTCTACACGAGAATTTCCTACGAAGGACTCGAGAACGTTCCAAAGACCGGCGCGTACATCGTTGCCCCCGTTCACCGCTCGTACATCGACTTCCTTACCATCCCGGGCATCACCCGACGGCGCATCCGCTACCTCGGCAAAGAATCGTTGTGGAAGTACAAGGCCGTGCACGGACTCTGGGACACCCTCGGCGGCATCAAAGTCGAACGCGGGACCACCGACCGCGAATCGATGCGACTCTGCCTCGACACCCTCGCCGCCGGCGAACCAATCGTCGTGTTCCCCGAAGGTACCCGCAAAGAGGGACTCGTCGTCGAGCCGCTCTTCGACGGTGCCGCGTACATGGCCGTCAAACAGGGTGTGCCGATCGTTCCCATTGGCATCGGTGGTTCCGACAAGGTCATGGGCCGCGGCTCGAAGTTCCCCAAGCCCCGCAAGATCTGCGTGATCGTCGGTCCGCCGATGAACTTCCCTCCGGCCGACAAAAAGGCCGGACGCTCAGTTGTACGCGGACTTACGAGTGACCTCCAGGTGGAGATCCAACGGCTCTACGACAAGGCCCAGCAGAAGGCCCAGTCGTAGAACGGCAAGCTGTCTATCGTCGAACTGCCTACTTCCCGGTGAGGGAACGTGGCTTGGCGAACAACTCCCGCAAACGGGCTTCGAAGTGCTCAAGCGGAAGCGTGTCGTAGTTCGGATCGAACGCCTTCTGGTCCCACTCGTCGGCAAACTTCGCCGCCAGGTCATAGGCCGGGTGATCCCGATACTTGTCTCGGGCGTTCGCGTCCAAACCAAAGTGCGCATAGTAATGACGACCTTGGAAGTCTTGATGCGCCTCGATCATGAAATGCACCTCGGGGCTGACATAGGGCTTCAGAATCGACGCCGCAATCGCCGGATGGTTCGGAACGCTGATCGCCTTGCCGATGTCGTGGCACAGCGACGCGATAACGACTTCATCACTTGCCCCCGCACGCTCCGCCATCGTGGCGGTTTGCAGACAATGCGTCAGTTGATCGGTCACAAAGCCGTCGACGACGTCGTCGAGCGAACGCAACAGACCGAGTACCCGTTCAGCGACGCGACCCTGATTCTCAGCAGACTTCACACCGATGTTCAGCCACTCCTCCTTCGTGGAAGTGTCCATCGACGTGAACGTGGCGTCGCCAGGACGAGCGTTTACGGCAGGAGTATGGCGGACGGTCTCGGTTGCATTCGACATAGGTCGAGTATCGCAGCTTTCGCCACGCAACGTCGGGGCCACTGCGGCCGCCTGATTCAGTTGTCAAGGAACAGGGTGCGAACACGCAGGACGTGCGCCGTTCGCGACGAATTACGCAGCGAGGCTCACGTAGTCGGAATGTTCACCGAACTGGATGAGGTCAGAGGGTGCGCGTTCTGTGCACGCATCGTTTTCGTGGGCGACGTCGTGATGGAACCAACACCGAAGTTCGGCATTCTCGGCGGATGTTTCCCCTCCTTCGGCCACGGGTTTTATGTGGTGGATTTCGCAGGCCCATGGTGGCGCTTCACATCCCTCGTGCACGCAGTGCTTGTCGCGGGCGATAATCGCCTTGGCCATGGGCGCCGGGAAGTTTCTGGTTTCGGTGCCGACATCAAGTGGTTGAGACCGGGGTCCCGAAATGATTCGCGTGATTCCGGCATCACAGCACATCTGTCGGGCTGCTTCACCGGTGATGTACTGACCGTTTTCGAGCCGAGCGGGACGATTCGCTCGACCCTCTAACGTTGCAATGTCGACAACAACCGAAACATGCGGACGAGAACCGCGAGCTCGACTGTTGTTTTCGACGTGTTCTACAAAGAATTTGGCGATGGCCACCATCGCTTCGGCCCGCCGCTCGGCGTATGGCACATCCTTCGGGAGCTTCATCTTCGCCACGGCCATATCCATCGCGATTTCCATCAGGTTCAGACGAACAGGTTCCAACGAAAGCGAGAGGATTCCGCCGCCTTGACCGTGTTTGAACGACGCTTCGTTCTTCACCCGCGGTGGCTCGATGCCCTTTTCCGCGAGGTACTCGTTAACTGCCTCGCGAAGTTTCTTAACCGACACGGACTTCGCGGTTTCGACGAACTCGGCTTGCTTCTGCTCATCGGCGTCGGTCGCTCGTAGGATTTCTTTGACTTTTGGCCGGGTGAGTTCGCCGTCGCTGAACGGAGCGGCAACGGTCGGGTTGTCGGTGAGCAGCTTGGTGAACTCCACCTCGTTGCGGGCTCGACCCAGACGGTCGCCCGTGGTTGCGGCAACCAATGCTGCGGTAGTTCGGTAGCCAAACGTACGTGCGGCAGCAAGAGCGTCGGCCCGGGCGACAACAGCAAGCCACGTAGCTTCCGCGATGCTTTTCAACTGCGTCGCCTCGGCTAGCACGTCGGCAACCGTGGCCGACTCGACCGAGTTTGGATCGAAGGATTTCAGCTGTTCGATGGCCAACGAGAGGGACATGGAATGACGTTAACGAATGTGGTTTTGGTTGTCAAACGTATGTTCGTTGCGAGAGCACTGCTTACGCGAGTTTCCTACCGTGAGATGGCCAGTTCGTATCGAGTGGCAATCTCGAAGAGCGCGGTTTCGTCGAACGGGCGCCCGAGGATGTCGATGCCGGGAATCGGCGGGTGGGGGTTGGGTAGGGCTAGCGCTGGCGTGCCTGTGTTTGCCGACAACGAGCAGTTGCCACTTGGTTGTGGGGCGCCCAACGCCGCGGCCGGATATGGAGTGGTTGGGTATGTCAGAACGGCGAGATGGTTCGCGTCCATGAACTCGATCAGGCTGATGGCGTCCTTGTTCATTTGCGCCTTCTTGGGTTGATACGAGCGCGAACCAATCGACATGCCGTCTATCCACGAACTCTCGTTCAATGTCCCATTCAGGATCTTGGCCTTCAGTTCGGCGAACTCTTCGTTGATCACGTTTGGTAGCCCCAAAGAAGGGAGTTTGACGTCTACCAACACAAACCCGGCTGACCGCAAGACGTCGATCGAAGAACGACCGTCTGTCCCGCTTCTGAAGGTGCCTCGATCGCGAAGTACACCGATCCGCAGCGGTGTAGTCGCTGATTCAGACGAACGCACTATGTCCGCATACGACTTGTCATTGATAGGTGCGCCTACGGTTTTTGGATCACGATCGTCGCTACCCGAGACGGCATCGAATAGCAGGGCGAGATCCTGCGGGTTGCGGGCCATTGGGCCAACCACATCGTGCGTCGGCGACAGCGGGATCAGTCCGGCTCGACTGACGCGGCCCGGGGTCGGACGCAACCCGTAGATGCCGTTGTAAGCCGCTGGATAGCGAAGTGATCCGCAGGTGTCGGTGCCGATGCCGACATCGGCTTCGCCAAGTGCGACCGCGACGGCCGTCCCGCCGCTTGAGCCCCCGGGTGATTTCGACCGATCGAGCGCGTTTCGGGTCTGGCCGCCGAGTTCGCTGAGAGACCGGACCCCTCGAGCAAACGTGTCCATGTTCGTCTTTCCGGGTATCACGCCGCCGGCGCCAAGTATGCGGTCGACCACCGCTGCATTTCGCGGCGGCCGACGATTCCGGAGGGCTACGGATCCGGCGGTAGTCGGCAGCCAGTCGGTATCGATGTTGTCTTTCACCGCGACCACGAGACCGTTCAGCTTGCGAAGCGGTGAGTCGGCGGGAGACGCCGACACCGTGTCGGCCTGTCTCTGGCCGGTCTGGATGTCAAGGCTGAGCCAGGTCCGTTGAGCCGGCTCGTAGCGGCTGATGTTGGCCCCCGCCTGCTCCCAGGGGCGCAGAGCTTGAGCGAGGCTCGACGGCGTGGTCAAGGTAGTGCTCGTAGCGAGCGCCGCAATCACACTCACGACAAGTGCTGCTCGAGCAAACATGAATGACGTTCTACTGCAAAGCCGGTAAGCTGGGAGTCACAAGCGTTCGTAGCTCAATGGATAGAGCATCTGACTTCGGATCAGACGGTTGGGAGTTCGAGTCTCTCCGAGCGCGCAGAGGAAATGCCAGATCAGAGCACCTCACTGGGTTGTGCGTTATCCAAGTCCACGGTGAGCGCCGACACTTTCGTCGAAGAGCCCAACGACCGAGGTCGACGTCCCTCGGGTTGAACCGGTGTCGCGTAGGGAGTCCGTGGGTTGACTTGTCGGGCGACGGTCACGAGTGTTTTCGGCTGTCGCGGGATCCTTCACCGGTCCGGACGATGCAGACGCGCCCTGAGGCGCGCTGAGTCGGGCTTAGCGTCAGCGCGAGGGGTCGCTGGCACGATCGACGATGCCCAAATGATAAGTGAACATATGATATAGCGAACGTCGTGGCCAGCAAGGAACTGCCCAAGAATCGGGCCGAACGACTACCAGGCCGACGTGCAACAGACACGTGAGCTTTGGGCCGCTTACGTCCAGGGCATGGCAACAGCCAAGATCGCCGAACGGTTCAGACAGCAACCTTCAACGGTACGTGGGCATATCACGTCGGCTGCCGACTCCTGGAGCGGTTGCCGGGCATGTTCCAGGCATGTTTGCTGAATGGTTGTCGGCGGTTCTGGTGTTGAACGTTATGGCGTGCCGGGGCAGGATCATCGACCCCGTCAGATGCCGGCGTCTTCGGTGGTACCGCCCAAGAAGTTGAGGATGGTGTCATCCCACAAGATGCCGGTGCCCTCGGTGGAGCCGCCGAGAAATGCGAGTGTGCCGCTGTGGACACGCCCGGCTGGGTTTGGTGGCATCAAGCGGGGTGGTCCAAGGCGCCACCGGCTTGGGTGCAGCGAACCGCTTGGCCGACGCGAAGCGGACGCCGGTGGCACGAATCGTGCTTCCGGTGTTAGACCCGATGATGCCGCCAAGCCGCGTGGAGATTGTGATCGTGGCCTTGGGAGTGCTGCTCATGCGGCGAACCTACTCGCCGGCCGTGAACGGCCTAGACATTGCGTCGAGTGGCTGGCGGGGGATCGTCATCGCACCGGTTGGCAGCAAGGCCACTTGATGGACTAAGTACGTACATGCCGAACGCAGGGTCGCGAAGCGGACCGGTGCGCAGATACAGGGAGGAACACTATGGCTTCATCCGTAACCCTCACAGTTGACGATCGCGCGAGTCTGCGCGTGAAGTATCGCGAGGAACGAGACAAGCGGATCCGTGCTGATGGCGTTGGCCAGTACGTCGAGCCCACCGGACGATTCGCGCACTTGCTTGAGGATCCCTACACGGAGCGGGTCGAGCGCGCCCCACGAACCGATCATGTCACGCTGCTGTTCGTCGGTGGTGGCTTCGCCGGACTCTCCGTCGCCGCACGCCTTCGCGATGCGGGCATCGACGACTTTCTGATCACTGAAGGCGGAGGTGACTTCGGTGGCGTCTGGTACTGGAACCGTTACCCCGGTGCCATGTGTGACACGGCAGCGCTCGTCTACCTACCGCTCCTGGAAGAGACCGGGCACATGCCCTCGCAGAAATATGTGTTCGCCCCCGAAATCTGGGGCCACGCGCTCCGCATCGCCAAGCACTACGACCTTTACGAGAATGCGCTGTTCTCAACCCACGTGACGACGATGGACTGGAACGACGAACTGAAACACTGGATCGTCACGACCGACCGCGGCGACCGGATCACGGCCAAATACATCAGCATGGGAACCGGCCCGCTCAACCGTCCAAAGCTTCCTGGCATCCCAGGTCTCGACTCGTTTGGCGGCCATGCGTTCCATACCGCTAGGTGGGATTACGGCTACACCGGTGGTAGCTACGAAGGTGCACCGATGGCGGATCTGGCCGACAAGCGTGTGGGCATCATCGGCACCGGCGCCACCGCGGTGCAGTGCATCCCGCCCCTCGGCCGTGACGCGAAAGAGCTCTACGTCTTCCAACGGACGCCGTCCGCAATCGACGAGCGCAACAACCACCCAATCGATCCCGAATGGTTCGCCACGTTGAAGCCGGGATGGCAGCGCGAGTGGCTGCTCAACTTCACCACCCTTCAGACCGGAGGATTCGCCGACGAAGATCTCGTTCACGACGGCTGGACCGACATTGCGCAACGGATCCGCGACCGCATGATGGAGCGCTTGGACGGCGATCTCACCCAGATGACTCCGGCCGCGTTCACCGAGGCATACGAAGACAGCGACGACGAGAAGATGGAGGAGATCCGCCTTCGCGTAGACCGGATCGTGAGCGACCCTGAGGCAGCCCTCCGCCTCAAGGCCTGGTACCGCCAATTCTGCAAGCGGCCCTGCTTTCACGACGAGTACCTCCAGACGTTCAACCGCCCCAACGTCCACCTCGTCGACACGAACGGGAAGGGACCCGACCGAATCGACGAAACCGGCGTGTGGGCAAACGGCGTGCACCACCAACTTGACTGCATCGTGTTCGCATCTGGGTTCGAGTTCAACACCGACTACACCCATCGTGCCGCGTTCGAGGTCACCGGTCGCAATGGCCAGACCCTGACCGAAAAGTGGAGTGATGGCATGGAGTCGTATCACGGTATGCACGTGCACGGCTTCCCGAACATGTTCATCGTCGGTCTCACCCAGGGCGCGAACCTCGCCGCGAACGTTACGAGCAACTACACGGAGGCCGGTCTCACGCTGGCCGCAGTGTTGAAGCACGGCGAACAGCTAGGAGCAACCGAGATCGAGTGCACGGAGCAGGCCGAGCGGGAGTGGGTCGCAGCGATCGAGGCAGCCCCGAGGACCTTCGCTGGCGGCCCGGAGTGCACGCCTGGGTACTACAACAGCGAGGGTCAGACCGAGGGCCGCAAGGCGAAACTGAACTTGGGCGGTTATCCGCTTGGTCCGTTGGCGTTCTTCAACTACATCGACACCTGGCGAAACGAAGGCGATTTCCCCGGACTCGAGTTCCGCACCTGACCTCAGCGTGGAGCCAGTACATCAGGCCGTGTCGCAGCCGGTGCTCGGGGTGTTAGCGGCGTCAGTCAGCATCGACGAACGTCCGAAGAGATCAGCGACCGCACGTTGTGTGGCGTGCTCGACACCTCAGGATCGACAGCCCGCAACGATTCTCACGACGCGGGAGTAACGTGCGGTCTTCTTGACCGGTAGGTGTTTCGGGAGCGTTGGGCAGTAGCCTTCGGGTCGTGGCCGACATCCCGAGCACCCGTGCATATCGAGCCGGCGTTGCGATCGCACTTCTGGCCATGGTGTCGATCCCACTCGCGAGTACCGGCGCAAACCTCGCGTTTCCGGAAATCGGACAGCACTTCGCTGGGTCAAGCCGGGCAACGCTTTCTTGGGCGCTCACGGGGTACTCGATCGTGATCGCCGCGTCCACGTTGTTGGGCGGACAATTGTCGGACCGCCTTGGTTCCATGCGGATGTTTACGCTCGGCCTGGCCATATTTGCCTTCTGCAACGTTGCGGTCGGACTGGCACCGACCGCCGGTGTGCTCATTGCCGCACGCTTCTTCATGGGTGTTGGCGGTGCGTTGATCGTGCCCTCCTCGCTCGCGGTCATTCTGGCCAATTGTCCCGAAAGCCGTCGGACATTCACGATCGGTGTGTGGACTGCGGCGTTTCCCATCGGGTCATCGGTGGCACCCGTGGGAACCTCGTTATTGCTTGATCTTCTTGGCTGGCGATCGGTGTTTCTTGCCACCGCGCTCGTCAGTTCGCTCGCCCTTTTCCTGGCCCTCCGGATCGGAGACGGTGGTCTGGCGAGCCGGGCCTCCGAGACCGCAGCATCAGCCAAATCACTCCCGGACTTTTTTGGAATAGTCGTCGGAACGCTCGCTATGGGGTTGCTTTCGTTGGGCATTGTGGAGGGGCCGAGCTGGGGCTGGAGCTCGCCGTCGATTGTGGGATCGTTCGCTGCAGCAGCTTTCCTGCTACCGCTTTTCGTATGGCGCTCGCGTCGACATCAGCGTCCGTTGCTCGACCTTTCGTTGTTCGAGATCTCGTCGTTTCGCGTAGCCAACGTTGCGAATGTGTTCATTTCAGTGATCGGCACGACGACGTGGCTCCTGTGGCCGTTGATGATGACGGGGATATGGCATTACAGCCAGATTGGCGTCGGTTTGGCGATGACCCCGACGCCCGCACTTGCCGCAACCGGCTCGCTGCTCGCAGCACGGTATGCCGCAAACCATGGCCATCGACTCGTTCTCATCTCGGGCTCGGTATGTCTGGCAGCCGCGTGTGTGACGTTTGCGATCCTTCCAACGACGTCTCCCAACTATTGGAGCGGGATGTTTCCGGGTCTGGTTCTTACGGGACTCGGCATGGGGATGACCTTCGCCCCTCTGAACGGAGCTGCACTCGTAGACATCCCGCGCTCAGCAATCGGTCAGGCCAACGCGGCATTCACCACCGGTCGATCGCTCAGTGGGGGGCTTGGCATCGCGGCGGTGGTCGCCGTCCTCGACAGCCCGGCGGCGCGACCGCTCGACAACTTCGACCAGGCATTCATGTTCCTGAGCGTTGTCGCCTTGGCCGCGATCATCGTGCTGTTGATGGCCTGGGACCGGCGTCCGGTACGCCAACCCGAGAACGCGATGGGCCGAATATGACGCAGCCCGGACTGTGGACATCGACGAACGTCGATGTATAAAAAATGTATCAATTCACTTGATACACGCCCGTTCCTGCTCGATACCGACCACCACAAACTGCCAGTTCAGCGGATGTAAATGGGTCAAGCGGTACCCTCGCGTGCCCCTCAATTCCGCTGTCGGATCAGACGGGTGGAAGTTCGAGTCTCTCCGAGCGCGCTAGGAAAGTCGAAGGCCAGGGGCCGTTGACACGCGGTTTCGTCAATCGCTCGAGATGTAGCCGGCACCGACCTCTTTCGGCAAACGGGTTTGCAAGGTGATATCCAACGCGAAGTCGAACGACCTTCGGTCGTGTGAAGAGTGCCTTGGCGCAGTTCTTCCATGGGATCGGGTAAGTGAGCAGGGGCGGTGACGACGTCGATACACAGCATCGTGATCGTAAAAAATTCAACTAACGCCCATCCACGCCTACGCTATTGCCGTGAGTCATCGGTAGACGCCGGACAACAGAAGGTAAGTGCACTTACATGAAGACGCTCCTGATCGCCATAACCACCGCCACCGCTCTATTCATCGTCTCACCGGCACACGCCGCCACCTTCAAGTATCGGAACTGTGCTGCTCTGAACGCCGACTACCCGCATGGGGTCGGTCGCCCGGGGGCTGTCGATAAGGTGCGGCGATCAAAAGATGTGCCGGTGACGAATTTCGAAGTCAGCCGCGACTTGTTCAACTCACTACCTAAAACCTTGGATCGCGACAAAGACGGCGTCGCCTGTGAAAAGCATTGAGACTCGGACATTTCTCACGACTGCCCTAGCCAGCATCGTTCTCTAACCTTTCTGCCCCACCGGCCGGCGAAAAAGAAGCTCCGCCTCGCCGAACATTCCAACACAGGAAGACCCGCGTCGGCCAGCATCCCCGCAGCGTCTCGACGTAGGCTTTGGCATGAGCAATGAGCGTCCCGGACCCGTCCTCGTAACCGGTGCGAACAGTGGCATCGGTCTTGCCAGCGTTCTCCGCTTCGCCAGTCGTGGGTGGGACACGTGGGGCACCGTCCGGTCGAAGGGGAAGGCGCAGGAGCTCGCCGCTGCAGCAGGCGAAGCGGGTGTGGCGAAGCTTGTGCACCCGTTGGTCCTCGACGTGTCCGACCATGAGGCCGTGGTGGCCGGCTGGAAGAAGCTGCCGGCGTTCTGGGGCGTCGTGAACAACGCCGGCTACTCCGAGGTGGGCGCAGTCGAGGAGGTGTCGGCGGCGTCAGCGAAGGCGCAGCTTGATGTGAACCTCATTGCTCCGGCGGTGGTGTCATCGTGCGCGCTTCCCGGCATGCGTTCGCTCGGCGGTGGTCGGATCGTCATGGTCTCGTCGATCGCAGGTCGCGCCGCGATCATGCCGCTGAACGCCTGGTACCACGCATCGAAGTTCGGCCTCGAGGCGCTTTCCGATGTGCTGCGCATGGAGGTGGCCCAGTTCGGGGTACGCGTTTCGATCGTCGAGCCGGGGTTCTTCAAAACAGGAATCGAGGCACGAGCGAAGGAAGCAACCGAAGAATTACTCGCGAGCGAGGATTCGTACTACCGAGACGCATACCGTCGTACGAAGCAGACGCTTGACGCTGTTACGCGCTTTGCGCCGCCCCCGGAGTTAGTAGCCCGCACGATCGTGTCGGCCGTCGAAAGCCGGCGGCCCTTGCGGCGGTATCTGGTCGGAGCCGACGCGCTGGCCATTGCGGCGGCCAATCCGCTTATCCCAAAGTCAATCTCCGACGGGGCCACCCGGTTGCTGTCGGGATTGGGTGGATCGATCAAGTCGTACCTCTGATCAGCAACCCGTCCGATCGAAAGCCCCGAAGCGGCGAGACGACGACTACAGCAGCGAACGGATCAGATCGCAGATCTCCAGGGTGACTCCTTCGCCCGGGTTCGGGAAGCTCATCTTGTTGAGCGTGACCGCAACACCGAGACCGAGTTCGGGATCGGCGAATCCAACCGATCCGCCCGCTCCAGCATGACCGAAGGCGGTCTCCCTCGGTCCCTGCGGTCCATGGACGAGATTGCCCTGCAGGTCCGGCCCGAGCCCACCGAGGAAGAACCCGGTGTTCTTGCGGATTGCCGCGCCGAGAACGCGATCGACGTCAGCAGTCTGAAGCTTCTGCATTGCGGCGATCCGTTCCGGCGTAACGAGAGCCACGCCGTCGATCGAGCCGCCGTTCGCAAGAGCGCCGTACATCCGGGCGAGTGCCCGAGCCGAGAAGTGACCGTTGGCCCCTGGCATGCACGCGGTGCGCATCTCCATTGAGTTGAAATGCGGCCAAATCGGTTTCGGCATGGCCTGATAGAAGAAGCTGTCGTCGGGGATCGGCAGTCCGGTTCCTGCGGCCACGATTTCCAAGGTGGTGAGTCGGTTCGTTACACCGGGTTCATCAGGAATTCCGACAAAGAACTCGTCGGCGATTCCGAGCGGCTCGGCCACCTCGGTGCGAATGACTTCGCTGAAGTGTCGACCGGTCGCCCCACGCACGATCCCGCCGACCAGCCACCCGTAGGTCACGGCATGGTAGCCCGTGCCTGTTCCGGGCTCCCATGCGGGCGTGCCTGCCGCAACGTATGCGAGAGCGGCGTCCCAATCGGTGAGATGTTCGGGGCGGAAATCGGCCGGCATGGCGTGCAGACCCGCCTGGTGGCTCATGGCCTGGGCGACGGTGATCTTGCCTTTGCCGTTTTGGGCAAACTCGGGCCAGTAGTCAGCAACGGGTTTGTCGTACTCGATGATGCCGCGATCGGCGAGTTGATGCACGACGAGCGCAGATGGACCCTTGGTCGACGAGAAACTCAGGAAGAGGCTGTCCGGCTGCACCGGGCGACCGTCGTTAGGGCCCATCACGCCGGCTGCGACGTCGATGGTTTTTTCGCCGCCGACGTAGGCCGCAACCTGAACGCCGATCTGGCGTCCTTCGGCGATCTGACGGTTGAGAAGTTCGAGTACGGCTCCGTTGTCATCCATCCGATGAGTCAACCATTCTTGAACCTGTTCGTCCAAGGACCTTGGAGTTTTCCCGATAGGTGGCTCCACTACCCGTCTTACTCGAGGCGAGCGGGTGTAACCGACTGGATTGCGCGCTGTAGGAGCAATCCGTGCCGCCGCACGGGTTGCTATGTCTACCTATTAATACTTGGGTGAGGGTCCGTATTGGTTCGCACCCTGCTGGCTGTCGGTGAACATAAAGACCAGAAGGATGATTCCGCCGACGATGGGGACCAGCGAAATCAGCATGAACCATCCGCTTTTGCCGGTGTCATGAAGGCGTCGAATTCCGACCGCTATTCCGGGGATGATCGTTCCAAGCGCGACGACGATGTAGGCCAATGAGCCGATAGCCCCGAGCGCTCCCGCAATGCTCTTCAAGATGGCAGCCACGATGGCGATGCTGACAAGCAAACCGAAGTTGACCAATGCGAACCACCAATACTCCGACCGACGTGCCCGTCCGCTGAAATCGGAGTAGTGGTTCGTCAGAACGTTTTTGAAATTGGCTATCGGCGACAACGGTGCGGTTGGCATTTTGGCTCCTGATCGATTATTCGAATTTGCGGCGACGGTAGCACCTGCGACTGACGTCGTCCATGACCGTGCCCGATCGGGAATCGGCTGGTGTCTTGCCGAGCAGAATCCTCGAGTTCGCCGGATCGATTGTGCCGAAATCCGTCCCACCAGACGGCCTGCAAAGGTCATTCGGTTGCACGAATTTCGAACGAATCCCCGGTCTCTTGCACGCTTGGTGAGTCCCCCGCCCTCGCCGCCCGCACATCGGTCACCCTTGCCATAGGTGGGCCCTGGCGGGTCCACGACAGGAGTTCCTCGACCCGGTCCCGGGCTCCGGCCACGACAGCTTCCACGCGTCCGTCGCGTCGGTTTCGAACCCATCCGCTCACACCCAGTTCACGGGCCCGATGTTGCATCGATTGCCGAAAACCGACATCTTGCACGCGCCCCGATATGAACAGGTGCTGAACGGTCTTGAGCGTGGCATTTCCGGTTCGTCGGATGCGTCCGGGCAGGCGCCGGGTCACGCTCGCCAAGGCTTCATCGAAGACCGGCCAATACGTTTCCGCGTCCTTCGTCGAGGCCGAATGGTCCAGCGCAACAGTATGCACACTTACGTTAGGCAGTGTCGATGCGAGTTGCCGTTGACGAGTCGGCCCGATGATCGTGTCATTGGTCGTGATGACGACAGCGACCGGCATCGTGAGTTCCCCGAGCCACGTTTCCGATCTGAACTGTCCGACCGCGTGTCCGGCTTTCGCCACGAGGCTGGCATCGTGGAGCTTTGTCTCCGATTCCATCCAGCCGCTCAGTTCAGCGGCTTCGGGACCCCCAACCGCCCGGAGTCGGCCAGGCATCCGGTCCCGAAGAAACTTCGGCAAGGTATCGAGCGCCCGGACGGTAGTGCCGAGCACTCCTTCAAAAAGCAGGCGATCAGTTCGGGTTTCGTTGAATACTGCCGCAGTGGAACACAGCACCATACCGGCTACCCGGGTCGGGTGACGATGAGCGACAAGTTGGGCGATCGTGCCACCCATCGAGTACCCCACGACCACGAACTCACTCCATCCCAGAGCGTCGGCCACGGCCACCACATCGTCGGCGCAGTCCTCGAGCGAGAACGACGACGGACGCAGACCTCGCCCGTGGCCGCGTTGGTCGAACGCGGCGAACCTATGACGCTGACCGATCCGATCGTAGAGCCGAAAGAAGTTCAGATCAGCGGTAACCGTCCAGCCGTGCACCAGGATGAGCGGCGGGCAGCGCCGGGCCTTTCTCTTGTCTGGGGGTCCGTCGTGGACCCGGACCGGAATCGATCCACGGCCGGGAAGTTCGAGTGTGACCAGGGGCGGGAGCGGTGGCGCGACGATCGGAGTCGTTCGTTTGCGCGTCGGTCGTGTCGGCACCACCGTTGCATTCTGATCGAATTTGGTGCGTTCTTGGTGCGTTCGACGTGTCATCACTCACGAACCCCGGAATAGCGTCGCCAGGGGAGCGTTTCGGCCAACCGTGGTTTGACGTTCCGGGCGTCGATGACGCCATGAACGTAAACTCCCATGAACCGGCGTTTCACGGTGTCGCTGACTCACTGGCCTGAAGAACGGCGCTGATCAGATAGGGAGAACGTCGGAACCAAAGCGTGATCATGGCTCCGAAAGCCACCGCGAATCCGATCGGCGAATGAAGATAAACGAGGGCCCAACCGCCGTTGGGAATTCTCAGGATTTGTCGTCCTCGAATATCTTCTTTCGATATATACCAAGGGTCACTCGTTGGCCGATTGTCGCCTTTGACCTCAAACCGGCCGTCCGAAAGGACTCGGTTCACCCGATGAACGACATCAAGCTTTCGAAATGGCTCCTCCGGCACGTTGTACGTCACCACGTCGCCAACCGAGTACGTGCCTGAGCGTCGAAGTATGACGAGGTCACCAGTGTGAAGGGTCGGCTCCATCGAGGTCCCGACCACGATCGTGAACGTGGTGCGACCGCCCCATTTTGCCGGGGCCAACGCGTACCAGGCGAGGAACACTATGGTCGCTGATACGAGAACTCGCAGCACGGTCCGACGAGCCGAGGGCACGGCATTTGATCGCACCGAACCCGTGAGGGATCCAACCGCCACCTGCGTGGCGACGGTCCGCGCTTTCGCCCACTCGTTCGTCGACGGGGAGGTTCCGGCACCGGCCCGGCCGGTGTCGGGCACGGATCGAGGCACGGATCGAGGCACAGATCGAAGCGTGGATCCGAACACAGATCCGAGGACGAGTTCGAGCGGGTCGACTCGAACTCCGCCACCTTTTGCGATCCAGACCCGATCCAGTGGCGGACTCTCAGCCCAAAACGCGATGCGGTCCAGGTCCGAGATCAGACCGTCTATGGCGGCTTCGAGAAGTTCGGCCCGATGTCGAGGAACGGGTCCCCGTTCCTCGATCAACTGCTCCAGCGTGGGGCTGTCGGGAGGCTTCGTGACGACGAAGTGCAACGTTCCGTCTGCGTTCGAAGTGAAGGTGCGACCCCAGTCGACGACGGGAACAACCGACTCGTGATTCAGAGCGAACAACGAGAACAGTCGGTCGCCGATGCGCCGGCGGACCTCCGTGTCGGCGACAGCGTCCCGACGAAGAATCCGGACCGTCACCGACTGGTGGCCGACCCGGTCATATCCGATGAAATCGGAGGTGTGGACCGAGTCTCCGAGCCAGAGCAACACTTCGAAGCGCTCGTTGAGCACCGAAGGGATGGGGCCGCAATGACCGGGGCTGGGGCAGGAGCCGTGGCCGTCGGCCGCTATAGGCGCACCGTCGACGACGCCACCCGGAATCCACGAAGGTGCCGGAGCGGATGCCAGATCGGTGTGGATCATGAGAGCACCGTCCCCTGGATTCGAAAGTTGTCGAACAACGGACTCGCTCCGCTCTCAACCCATAGACCCCAGTGAGTGTTCAACGGGGTGGCAGTGGCGAGCCGCTGGAGTGGCGTGAGGGCGTACGAGAGGGTGGACTTTCCGTTCCAGAGGACCGTGACCGTCCCGTCTTCGATCGCAACCGACATTGTCGCGGTCGGTGTTGGGTCGACCTGAGCGAATGCAACCGGTGCTGCGAGTACACCCAAACCGTTGACGAGGCTGTCGGCGAAAACGAGTCGAATTTCCGGGAATGTCGCGGGTCCGGTGTATCGGTAGACAACAACAATCGCCGCGAGTGCGCTGCCTCGGATCACCACCCCCGCGTGACGGGATGCGAGATCCGACATCGAAATATCAAGTCGGCCGTCGACGACTCCTGGAAGCGTCACGTACGCCTGGCTCGTTCCTGGGACTGTGGTGCGAGCGGTGGGACCGGAAATCCAGCTCGTTCCGACCTGGCTCCACGGGCCCCCGATCGTGGCCGTCGCCAGCGTTCCCGATTGGCTGAAGTTGTCCTCGGCGAGCAGCGGCTGAAGTGCAGGCGCGCCCGAATAGGTCCACGAACTCACCAGCGAGGGGTTGACCGTGAGGTTTGACGCGCTGGCCGTCACGACCTGGGCGAACAACATCCCAAGCGAACTCAGCGCAACCGCACGGCAAATCCACGGCGTCAGGCCGTGCCTCCGTTGGGGCGATTGCAACTGCGTTGACATGGGAGACCTCCCATCCGCCGCGTGGCGGATGGACCGACGATGGGATGAACGAAGAAGAGTCGATGCCTTCTTCACGAAAGCATCGGCTCAGCATCAGGTTCCCTAAAGTCTGCGCACGTCGATGTCCTGCGGCGTCGCCCTACTTGTCACGGTTCGTGACGGGCAGTACGGCTTGCGTGGCGGTGGCTGTGCCCTTAGCCGAATGTCTGTCAGGAGATTGAAATTGCGGCGCTGTCGACCATTGAGGCGTCGAGCCCGCTCACGCCGGCGAGCGTCACGGTGGTCGCCCCGGAGTTGTCGAGTACCGCCGTGCCGTTTGCCACCACTTCGAAGCTGCCGGGGCTTCCGGCGACCGTCTTGCGGAGCGTGATCTTGAGCGTGCGAAGGTCGCAGCTCGCGTTGATCCCAGTGATCGCTGCCGACGTCACCTCGTAGAGACCGGTTGCTGTCGAGTAGGTCGTGTTGTAGTTCACGTTGACACCGTCGGTGTCGCAGCTGGCGATGACCTGCGTGCCGGTGCCGAGGGAACCGGTTTGCGTCATGCCTAGCGACGCCGCCGAAGCGAGCATGCCACCAGCTCCAACGATTCCTAGGCCGAGAGCTAGTACGCCAACGCGATGCTTGGCGACGATGCGGGATAGTGCGGAGTTCTTGATGCCGTTGATCATGGTGTGTTCCTGGGGAGGGACGTTATTGTGACGATTTCATCGGGACTCCTTCACGACATATTGAGGATTTCGTCACGTGATCGCGTGAACGGCCGACTTGTTTTCGTTGCTACGGACTGTCTGGCGCCGGTGTCGGGCGAAGGTCCTGCCCGGCCATGATCACAACCTGGGCTCTCTGGCCGTTCAATTCCCGTTAGACCCAACGTTAACGAGCCAATGGTCCCGAATTCCGTTGCGGGGGCGATCACCGGCATGATTGCGCAAGGACGTTCGGCACTACTTCAAAGAGCCATCGGATTGGGACACTTGGGTCCATCTACGAGAAGCAGATTCGTAGCCCAAACCACACCCTTAGGAGCATTGTATGAAGCGCCGAACACTCGATCTTCTCTTCTCAGTCGGCGGTGTTGCGCTAGCCGCTCTCCTGTTGATCCTGGCTCTTGTTCTCAAAAACAACGCGGACTTCGCCAAGACCTACGTCAAAGACCAGATGTCACAACAAAAGATCAGTTTCACTCCGGTCGCCGGTCTCGGCGACGAGGAAAAGAAGTCCGATTGTCTGGTGAGCAATGCCGGAAAGCCGCTGCTTACCGGTAAGCAGGCTGAGTGCTATGCGAACAAGTACATCGCCTTCCACCTGTCGGAGACCAACGGTGGCAAGACGTACTCGCAGACCAGCGGCGAGGCCCGTGCCGCGCGTGCCGCAGCTACAGAGGCTGCTACGAAGAACGACCCGAAAGCCGAAGAGCTGAACGCCACAGCGACCGGGTTGGAAGGAAAGGTGCAGACGCTGTTCCGAGGCGAGACGCTGCGTGGACTTCTCCTGACCTCCTACGGCTTCAGCGTGTTCGGTGAAAAAGCGAATCAGGCGTTCATGGTCTGCCTGCTCGCCGCCGTCGTGTTGCTGCTTGCATCGGTTGCCGGTTTCATCCACTACGGACGCACTGCTCCCGAAGTAACGGTCTAAACCTTCGTCAGCCGTTACAGCTGTGCAGGAACGACGCCCCCATGGGGCGTCGTTTTCGCGTTCAGACTCGGCGTCGACCGGCCCCGACTACGTTTTTCATCCATGCCTGGACAAGCCGTGATGATGTTGGGTTGCACGAGCGATGCCGGCAAGTCGTTTCTCGTTACGGGGATTTGCCGGGCGCTGGCGAACCGGGGATTTAGCGTCGCTCCGTTCAAAGCGCAGAACATGTCCAACAATGCGGCGGTCACTCCCGACGGTTTGGAGATAGGCCGAGCTCAGTACGCGCAGGCGCTGGCTGCCCGTGTGGTGCCGAGCGTCCGGATGAATCCGGTGTTGCTCAAACCCATGAGCGACACGCGAGGGGCCGTGATCCTCAACGGCCGCCCCGCCCCGGAGGTCGAAGCAATGGCTTGGACGCAGCGTCCGAGCGTGACGTGGCCTGTCGTGGAGGGCGCGGTCCGATCGCTGATGGACGACTACGACATTGTCGTGATCGAGGGGGCGGGCAGCCCGGCCGAAATCAATCTCCGACACAGTGACATCGTCAACATGCGTGTCGCCAAGGCCGTGCAGGCCCACAGCTACCTGTGCTCCGACATCGACAGGGGTGGCTCGTTCGCCCATCTGCTCGGTACCTGGCACTGTCTCGAACCTGACGAGCGCGAGCTTCTCAAGGGTTTTGTGCTGAACCGGTTTCGCGGTGATCCCACCCTCCTCGGGGATGCGACGGGGTGGCTCGAAGCCCAAACGGGTGTGCCGACCGTAGCCGTCGTGCCCTGGATCCATCATCAGCTACCCGAGGAAGACCGTCTGATCGTCCGAAATGCTGACGACGACTCCGACCCGAATTCGTCTGTGCGCATAGGAATCGTGCTGTACCCGTTTGCGTCGAACACTGACGAGTTCGACGTATTGGGAACGATCCCCGGTGTTTCGGTTTCGACCGTTCGCGAGGCCGAAGACCTTGACCGCTTTGATGCACTCATCCTTCCGGGTTCGCGAAACGTGGCGGTCAGCGCCGGGTGGTTGGGCTCGACCGGCCTCGGCCGACGCATCCGGGACCGTGTGACGGGTGGCGCTCACGTCCTCGGCATCTGCGGTGGCATGCAAATCCTCGGTTCTGCAATTCGTGACCCGCTCGGGCTCGAAGGCGGAGCGGTAGCGGGCCTCGAGCTCCTTGACGTAGCCACGGAGTTTGCCGCTGACAAAGTGACACAACCCTTCGCTGGAGTACTGATACCGACCGGTCGGTTGGTCCGCGGGTATGAGATTCATCACGGTCGGACCGTGTCCCAACAAGATGGACGGGCGGTTGCCTTGTTCGACTCCGACGTCGGTTGGCAGCAGGACCGCGTCGTCGGGGTGTACGCGCACGCGCTGCTGGAGGACGACGGCTTTCGGCAGTGGTGGCTGGGACGCCTCGGGATTTCGCCTGAGAATGCCGTGGCTGGTCGGGAGTCGTCGCTCTGGGCGGCGACGCTCGATGAGGAGTTCGACCGGGTTGCGGCTCACATCGAAACGACCGGCTTGGTCGAATCGATAGTGGGGGAACTGCGGGCCTGACCACGGTCGCGTTCGAACCCGTGGAGCGATTGCCCGGGCCCGTCTACGGAAGGGGGAGTTCGTTCAGCTGCGAGAGCGGTGACTTTTTGCTGCTGAGCATGCTGCCGATATCCGCCACCTGGGCGACGCTCATCACGAAAACCGAGATGGAGATCGTCAGGGTGATGACGCCGGAACGCAGCCACAGCGGTCGTCCGGGATCAAGCGACAGATAAGTGTCGTCAGACTGCTTGAGCACGTTGATTCGGCGGCGCTCACGCCAGTTTCCCTGAACGATCGCCATGGTTGTGATGATCGTGCGGGCCCGCCAGAATCCCTGCCGAAGGGTCTGGTTGGTGGCGTCTCGGAACGTAGCGATGCCGCACGTTCGACAGAACATTCCCGAGATCGATTCGACCACCTTCTTGCTTCGCCGGACACGGTAGTGCATGGTCATGGCCGGAGCCGCGTTGCAAAGTGAACAGATCTTTCCCGGATGACCGTTTGATTTGGAGAAGTTGTTCAAGGCCGGTGAATCCGCCGACAGCGTCGATCGAAGGTGGTCATCGACGGCGGATCGTTCTTCTGGGTCACTCAGGATTCGCCACGCTCGTTCGATCTCCGCCGACTTCGCCGCGGCCAATTCCGGCCCGAGCCCGCGCGAAATCTCGCTCAACACCCGATCGGCGTATTTCCGGGCGTCGTTGATCTCCCGTGGCGTTGCGTCAATGGAGACCCCGAGCAGAGCGTACGGGTCCGTATCCATAGATTGCCGATATCGGCGATTTGTCCTGAATTCTGAAGTGTCGGCCGGGGACCGGCCGGCCCGATGCTGGTTACGCGGGCGGGATCCGATCGTGCTGCGCTCCCACCAGAACGACCACGAGTACGCACGGCACATCAAACGGGTTTCGCCAGGCGTGACGGGTGCCGTTCTGGACAACGGTGTCGCCGGGCCCGAGTTCTACACTGGCGCCGTCGTCGAGTTCCAGCACCACGCGTCCCGACACGATGTATTCGTAGTCGATCGTTGCGGTGGTGTGCATGCCAGGGTTGGCTGGTTCCATGTGCGACGCGAGACCCGGCAGTTTGGTTTCCATCTCAGCCAGGGCTTCCTCAATGTTGGTGATTACCGGAGCAGCCGTCGACGCCGGCGCCACCGTGAACAATCCGAACCGGAAGCCGTTCACCGGAGGAAAGTAGGCGGGGGTGGAGGGTGGTTCCCCGGAGTCGGGAAAGTGGCTGACTGTGTCGGATCCCCAGAGTCGAAAGAACTCGGCTCCCGGTGAGAGTGCGATCGTCGTCGGCTCGACGATCTCATCGCTCGCGAAGATCGCCTTCCCGTCCGCTGAATGCCCGGTCACAACGCGACGAATGCCCATGGCGCAACTCCTTGATGCTTGGTGATGGTCTCGAATAGATGCCGGGACATTAACGGAACCGGGGCACTGCGTGCCGGTCGACCACGAAAACGCGATGGTGCTTGCCGGTCGCGCCCTCGGCGCTCACCGGATACTGTCCGACCGTGCAACAGTCGAGCGCGTGCGGCGAGCGATGATGGAGACCGTGAACCTTTATGACACCGGGGTCGACCGTGCCCCAATCTGTCCGGCCTGTGGCGTTACGATGCTCCCGGCCCATTTGTCGAATGTCATCGATTCTGATTTCGTGTGCGACAACGATGAATGTGACGCCTTCGGGGGAGGCTACTGACGTGATAACCGACGTGCCCGGAGTCCGGGTCGGCCACTGGACCGATCATGGCGCAAGAACGGGGTGCACAGTCGTGCTGCTTCCATCGGACTGCGTCGCATCGGGCGAAGTCCGCGGTGGTTCTCCGGCGACGCGGGAGTTTGCGCTCCTCGATCCACTTCGTAAGGTTGACTCCGTTCACGCCGTCGTGCTCTCGGGAGGTTCGGCATTCGGGTTGGCTTCCTGCGACGGAGTGGTCGACTGGCTCGACGAGCACGGGATTGGATTTCCCACGGCCGTCGGGCCCGTGCCGATCGTCGTCGGTCTGTCCTTGTTCGATCTTGCCGTCGGCGATGGAAAGGTCCGTCCCGGGCCGTTGGCTGGACGCACCGCCGCTGAGGCTGCGGCTTCGGGCGCCTTCGAAGTCGGGCAGGTAGGGGCGGCCTGTGGCGCAACAGTGGGAAAGTGGGCCGGTCGAGCCAAGGCCGCGCCCGGTGGTCTTGGCACCGCGACCATTCGAGCCGGAGAATTAATAGTAAGCGCGCTTATCGCGGTGAACGCGTTCGGGTATATTGACGACGGCACGACGGTATTCGACATCGGAGCGCCAAACTTGATCATCGAGCCCGACAATGCCTTCGGCAACACCACCATCGGCGTCATAGTGACCAACGCGACGCTCGCAAAGAAGGACTGTCACCTCGTAGCGCAGAGCGGTCACGACGGGGTGGCAAGGGCACTGCTACCGGCTCATACCGACGCCGATGGTGATGCGTTGGTTGCCGTCGCCACGGGTGCGGTCGAGGCCGACTTCTTTCATGTTCGGTTGTTGGCGCAACAAGCCGTGACCCGGGCTATCCGATCGGTCGGGCCACCGGCGAAACACTGAAAGGGAAGTTCGACGTGTGGATGCATCCGTCGGCTGTCCCGCTGGGCTCCTCTTCGCGAGCCCTTATGTTCACATAGCTCTGGCGGGTCTACTCGGGGGCGGAGGCGTTATGCGACACGCTGGCCACGAAGCCGATTTCGGGTAGCGCCGTGCCAGACGCCTGGGCGATGAAACAGTCGGCGGTGGCTTCCGGACCGTCAACGGCCTGGATCCGCATCCAGGGTTGATCCGTCGACGTGATGCTCGCGAGAACGCGTTCCATGCTTCACCGAGTCGATCGCTGAACCCCGACTGGCCCCACTCCGCGGTTCGCTTCGCGACCTGCGCTGGTGCAAAGAACATTTCCGGTCGCGGCCCGGGTAGTGCCGATGAACCGCCAACCTCCTCCCAATGGGTTCCGCCCACGACGCAGTCATAGCGCAGTGAGTCACCTAGTTGAGTGTGCACCGCCAGCCGGGTCGCTGAGCTTCCGGAAAGGTCGACGTATACCGTCGGCTCAGGTTGCAATCGCGACGTGTCGCTGTAGGTCAGGACCTCGTCGTAACAACCGAGAGATTCCGTGAATTCACGGTTTCGCTCCGACGTCAGCCCAACAACTCGAACGGTTTGGCGACGGTGCAGACAAAACGCTGCGCCATACGCGGTTTTGCTCGATGCGCTCGAGAGCACAATCGTATGCGCGCCGAACATCGTGTTGTCGGCGAGGAAATCGTCAATCAGAAACGATGTCGTGAACAGGGGCCGCAGCAGCATCTGTTCGGCTTCGCGGTCCGCCACATAGCTCGGATCAGCCGATACGCGGACATAGTTGTTGTACACCGAGTGAAGTTCTCGGCGGTGCGAAACGCCGTCGAAGAAGCCCGTGGGGGTGACCTTGGCCGGTTGGACCACAACGTGCGAGGCCATTGGGTAATAGCCGTAGAACCGCTCACCGACTGCGACTCCATCGCACCGGCTTTCAACGACATCGCCGAACCCCCACACCGGCACAATGCCCCACTCGGGCTCAGCGCTTGGGAAGAAGTTCCAGTAGTTCATTGCGTCGCCGAATACTGCGTAGGTCACGTTGTTGGCCGTGACCGCGAACCGGTCAACACGGAGCAGAACGTCGCCGTCGGCGAGATCGGGGGTTGGTCGATTCACAAGACGGTGCTCCGTGATGGTGTTCTTCCGGACCTGGACTTCGACGATGTCGCTCATTTGACTGGCTTTCTGAGATGCGGACCCGTTAACTCTGTCATCTGTCCACCGTTCTTGCCATGATGCGAATCCACCGAGACCCGACGCCATTCGCCGATACTTCAGGAATGACAGCACTCGCAGGAGAAATCCATCGCGCCCGACGTCGTCCGAGGTGGCTCGCCGCCGTGGTCGGAATGGGGTTGATGGTCGCGCTTGCGGGCTGCATCCGGATCGACAACGGCTAACGCCAAGTAGCAACGAAACGCGCTGATCGATCAGGCCGGACCTATGTGTGGCCCGATGGGTCCGGACCGATCAGCGCGGACTCTTGCGCCGATCGACCGTGGCGAGCACGGCACTCGCCGAGGTGGAGCGGTCGTCGGTCAACACCGACGTTTCGGGTACGGGTCCACCGAGTCCGTATGCGGCCACGGCGGCGAACGAGGGAATGATCTCGCGAAGTTCCCGAGGAGGAGGGAAGTATTCGTCTTCCTCGGTGACGCGGACCACCTGGACGCCGTCGCGGGGAGCAAGCGCAGCGATCACGGCCTCGACCAGATCATCGGGCGCTGACGCGCCGGCCGTGACGCCGACCGTGCCTTTGAGGTCGCTCGGAAGCTCGCCCGAGTGATTGACGCGGTACACCCGGTCGCATCCGGCGGCCTTCGCGACTTTGGCGAGGGCCACTGTGTTGGACGAATTGGCCGACCCAATGACGACGATGGCGTCGCATTCCGGGGCCATCGCCGTGAGCGCAGTCTGGCGATTCGTGGTCGCGTAGCAAAGGTCGGAGTGGCCGGGAACCCACATGGTGGGGTATTTCGACTGCGCGGCCGCCAGGACATCGGCCCAGTCGTGGTGTGACAACGTGGTCTGCGCGAGCAGGGCGACCGGAACATCGCCGAGATCGAGTGACTCGACGTCGGCAGTCGATTCGACGAGGTGCATGGCCTCGGGCGCAACGGCCATGGTGCCGATGGCTTCGTCGTGGCCTTCATGGCCGATGTAGATGATCTGGAAACCCTTACCGCTGCGGACTTTGGCTTCATGGTGCACCTTGGTCACGAGCGGGCATACGGCGTTGACCACAAAGCCACCCTTGGCCTGCGCTTCGGCGACGACCTCGGGAGCGGAACCATGCGCGCTTAACATCAGCGGGGCGCCTTCGGGAACCTCTTCAATTGAGTCGACAAAAACGACACCGAGCTCGCGGAACCGGTCGACCACAAGCCGGTTGTGCACGATCTCGTGGTAGCAGTACACCGGGGCGTCGAACATCCTGATCATCCAGATCAGCGCTTTGATGGCCATCTCCACACCGGCGCAGAACCCGCGAGGGGCGGCCAGCAGGACGCGATCGATAGACGAGACGGGCCCGGGGACCGAACCGGGTTCAGGAAGCTGTTCCAACGGAGTCATCAATACTGAGGGTACCGGTAACCTTGCACTATGTCGTTACCTACCGTCGTCTCGGTCGAACCGGGATCCCCCGCAGATGCGGCGGGAGTCCACCCCGGCGACGAGATCTCGCTGATGAACGGCCAGGTCGTGCGAGACGTCATCCAGTACCGGCTTTTGGCCGATGAGGCCGAAGTCGAACTCGTTGTTTCGCGTGGTGGCATGGAGATCTCGTTGGAGATCGAGAAGCGCGAGGGACAGACGCTTGGCATCGAAGTGCAATCGGCACTGTTCGACCAGCTCAGAACGTGTGACAACCACTGTTCGTTCTGCTTCATCTACCAGCTCCCGCCCGGCATGCGCTCGAGCCTTTACCTGAAAGACGACGACTATCGCCTGTCATTCCTCTACGGAAACTTCACCACGCTGACCCGGTTCACCGAAGCCGATCTGGAGCGGGTCATCACCGAGGGATTGTCGCCACTCAACGTTTCGATCCACGCGACCGACCCCGAAGTGCGCTCCGATCTGCTTCGCAACCGTCGCGGTGCGACCAGCCTTCGCTGGCTGCGAGCGTTGCTCGACCATGGCATCGAGGTTCATGGCCAACTCGTCATCTGCCCCGGACTCAACGACGGTGCGGTCCTCACTGACACGCTCTGCGGAATTTTGGAGCAGTACTCCGAACTCGCGTCGCTGCACGCGGTTCCGCTTGGAATCTCCAAGTTCAACAAGGAGCCCGGTCTGCGTCTCCACACGGTCGAAGAAGCGTGTGCGGTGATCGACACGGTCGAGGCCTGGCAACAGGTGTTCCTGGACACCCTCGGACACCGTCTGGCGTTCTGCGCCGACGAGTACTACCTGATGGCTCAGCGCCCGTTTCCGCCCCGAGAGGCCTATGAGGATTTCTGCCAGCACGAGAACGGCATAGGAATGGCCCGCACCCTCGAAGCTGAACTGATGGGACTCGCAGACACTCCGACGGAAGTCGCCAGTGGATTCTTCGCCTGGGTCGAGGGAGCGCCGGCCGAAGGTTATCGGGCGCCACGAACCGTTGGTCTGGCCGACTCCGTTGCCTCCGCTCCGGGCTCGATCACGCTTCGGCCCCGCCAAAATGCTCCCATCGCGATCCTGACGGGGGAGTACGGCGCCGAAGTGTTGAAGACCCTCCTCCCTCCGGTTCTGTCCGAACTCGGCCGATCCGATGTGCGCATACTTCCGGTTCGGAACGAGTTCTTTGGAGGTAATACCGCGGTCACCGGCCTCATGGTGGGATCCGACCTCGCTCGGGTTCTCGGCAACGAGCCGGAAGGGCATCGGTACCTTCTGCCCGACGTGTGCTTGAGCAAAGGGGTGTTCCTCGACGGCACGTCGCCGGCCGATCTTCCCCGACCGGTTGAGATCGTGGCTACCAACGGCATTGCGCTTCGCGAGGCGCTCGCCACCGGCTGAACGGACCGTGTGACCCCTGTCGTTCAGCATGGCAACCGGTTGCCAGTACCATTAGAGCCTCGCTTTCGGCCGTCTAAGCCGGTCTCCGGAGTAGATCTGAACCTTCGGGCTGGGTCAAACGCCACCGAGCGAGCCACGAGGCCTAGGAAACAAGCATGAGCGAACAATCGAAACGGCGTGCGAAGTCCGCCCAGACCTCACGAATTACCTTCACCAATCCACGTGGTCTTCCGATTGTGGCGGTCGTCGGTCGGCCGAACGTTGGGAAGTCCACGCTGGTCAACCGGGTCGTCGGGCGTCGTGAGGCGATCGTCGAAGAACGCCCGGGAGTCACCCGGGACCGCAAGGACCTTGAGGCGGAGTGGTGCGGTGTCCCGTTCCTGATCGTCGACACCGGCGGATGGATGGAGAACGGCAACGAACTCGACGACAAAGTTTCTCGTCAGGCCGAAAAAGCGATCGAAGAGGCCGACCTGGTCCTGTTCGTAGTCGACGTGACGGTCGGCATCACGCCCGAAGACGAAGCGATTGCCGATGTGGTTCGCCGTCGTCGGTCCAAAGACACCACGTTTGTTTTGGTCAACAAGGTCGATGGCGAAACCCGGGATCCCGATATCTGGGCCTTCATCGCACTCGGCATGGGCGATCCGATCGGCGTGAGCGCGCTCCACGGCCGTGGCACCGGAGACTTCCTCGATGAGGTCATCGCCGTTCTTCCCGCACCGGAGCGTCCTGAAGGCGGACCCCGGGAAGATTTCGACCACGAACAGGCCGTCGACGAGGCAACGTATGACCACATGGGAGTCGGTGGTGGAAAGGTTCCTGCCGTCGTCATCGCTGGTCGGCCAAACGTCGGCAAGTCCACCTTGTTCAACCGTCTGATCGGCGACGAGCGGTCTATCGTCCACGACATGGCCGGCACGACCCGCGATGCCGTCGACACCGTCGTGGAAACTCCGGAAGGACACATCCGTTTTGTCGATACGGCCGGTATGCGCCGCAAGTCGAAGATCGACGAAGGTGCCGAGTACTTCTCGATGGTCCGGGCGCTTCAGGCCATCGACAACGCCGACGCCGCTCTGCTGGTGCTCGACGCCGCCGAAGGCGTGACTCACCAAGACCAACGACTCGCGGAGCGCATCGATGCGTCGGGCTGCCCGATCGTCGTGATCTTGAACAAGTGGGACACGCTCGACAACGAACAGCGCCTCGAGGCGATGGCCAGCGTCGAAGACCGTCTTGCCTTCCTCGGTTACGCGCCGATCCTGAAGGTAAGCGCACTTAATGGGTTCGGCGTCCATAAGCTCATGCCGCTGCTCAGCGAGTCGATTTCGCAGTATCACATGCGCGTTCCGACCAGGGAGCTCAACGACCTGATCGCTGAAGCACAACAGCTGCACCCGGTGCGTGAAGCCCGCATCCTCTACGCAACACAGGGGGCGACCGATCCGCCCACATTCACGTTGTTCGCGAACCGAGACCTGTCACCGCAGTACCTCCGGTACCTGGAACGCAAGATCCGCGAGCGGTTCAACTTCGGGTCGACTCCGGTGAAGCTGCGGGTCCGTAAGCGCGGTTAGTTCGAGACACCCGTGCGTCACCGGATTCAGGCTTTTGTCGCGCTGATCGTCGGGTTCCTCACGTCGTTTGGGTTGGTTCCGGTGGCGCGAGCGACGAGCGCCGTCAAGCCCTTCCCCAGCGTTCCGTTCGTGGTTGGCTGCGGGATGTCGCATGAGTCCAACGATGACCCGATCATCCACCCGGGTCACGCCGGGCTGTCGCACCATCACATCTTCTTCGGCAACAGATCGACGAACGCCGAGTCGACGGTGGCGTCGCTGAAGGCCGCTTCGACGACCTGCGAGGACCCGGCCGATCGAGCGTCGTACTGGTTGCCCGGCCTGGTCAACGGGTCGTGGACCAATATGCGCGCATACTACAGCGCCGGATCGCTTCCGACCGCGTCCGTGCGACCGATGCCATTCGGGCTCCAGATCGTCGCAGGATGGAAATTCGACGCCGCCGCCAGGGGAACGTCGGTGACGTGGAGCTGCGGCCTACTGGCTGATCAGGTCGGCTGGTCGGCCACCAGGCCATCACGCTGTCGGCCCGGAACAAAACTAAGTGCCCGTATCGATTTCCCGCAGTGTTGGGATGGCAAGTCGCTGAACGCGCCAGGCAACGTCGTGCGGGCAACGGCCGGGTCCTGCCCGATGGGCTTCCCGGTCGGACTCCCGCAGCTGCGGATCCGAGTTGATGTGAGCGGTGAACCTACCCGACTGGTGTCGGGAGAGTTCGACACTATGCACGCTGACTTCTGGAACATCTGGGAGCCGGGCCGGATGGAACAGCTGGTAGCAACATGCATCCGTGGTGAACGCGTCGTTCAGCGGGAAGTCCGACGCTGCGGTGTGCCGGGCGGGGGCCCGAGAAAAGGCTGAACGCGTCGCCGCGACCGCCCGGGTCGATGCCGGCCGGCTCAGCCTTTCGTAACCAACCGGAGCAGCGGCCGAAGATCGAGCGTGTCAATCGAGGGCAGGTACCGATGGACCGATTGGGTCTGGAACTCCGCCCACAGATCGGCCCGGAAGAAATGGTCGCCAACGGCGAGCACGTAGTGGAGGATGAAGAACCGGTACGCCTCCTTGAGCAGGAGGATGTCGGCCTCCCGCAGTGGACGGACCCGATGGTAGGCCTCAACGAACCGCAGGAACCTCGGCTCGGTGAGCGTGTGGGCGCCGTAGGAGAAGCGGGTGCGGTCGCCGGTTTCCGACGACACCCGGGACAGGAAGTAGAAGTCGAGGACCAGCGGCTCGATCCGGAACCAGTCGTAGTCCCACCGGCTGAAGATCCGGAACATGTCGCTGCCGACCGAGGGCTTGGGATCGATCGAGAAGTTGCCCAAGTTCCAGTCGATGAGAATCGGAAGCTTCTGGAGGTCGTCGTAGCCGGCGTCGTCCAAAGCAAACAGAAAGTCGTGGGCGTGACGACGCACTACATCGAGCTCATCGGGCGCGAGCTGGAACGATTTCGCGGTGGAACGTGTCGAGACGAGATCGAGAAGATGGATGACGTCTGACTTGATCGATACCGACGTGGCAGGCACCGCGACGCGACGGGCAGCCGACTCGCAGGCCAGGTGAAAGTCGGCGATCTCCTCGGCCAGGGTCTCAATCTGACCCGGTTTCAAGATGCTGGGAAGCTGCGCCCGCTTCTCCACCTCTTGATACAGAACCGCCCACACCTTCCCGTTGTAATACGTGTGGACCCGGCCGTTGGCGCCTATCAGCGGAGCTGCGAGAAACGACGAGAAGCGTGACGTACTAAGTCCACGTACCAAACGGTCGATCCGGTCGTGATCCTCGCGGAACAAGAAATACGAGCCGTAGTTTGAGACTTTGGCAAAGACTCCCGATTCATCATCGAGCGTGAGCCGATAAACGCGGTTGTTTGAAACGTTTGCGGAAACCTCTTCGAGATCGACCAACTCCCGCGGATCACCGAACGAGGTCCACAGCTCGTACACCGCAACCCGGGCTTCGGCCGGGGTGACACCCACCCGCCGCCAACGCGGGGCAGGTGGGTGCTCGACGGTTTCCGTTCCGGGAGCGGGAGGCACCGTGGGTGTCCTCAGTGCTTGTCGGTGCTGGTCTTGTCGCCGTTGGCCTTTGCCAGATGGTTCTTTTCGCGCTCGAGTGAGGCGTTGATCTCGCGCCACGCCGCCCGGGCCCCCTCGAAGCCCGCCGTCGACGATCGCTTGTCGGGTTCGAGCATCTTGTACACGTCGAAGAAGTGCTTGATTTCTTCGAGCAGCTCTTCGGGGAGGTCGCGGATGTCTTCGACACCCTTCCAACGGGGCTCGGTCGGTGGAACGCAGATGATCTTCGCGTCTGGGCCGGCCTCATCCTGCATCCACATCACGCCCACCGGACGGGCTTCCACCCAGATGCCCGGGAATGTCGGGTCTTCCAGAAGGACGAGGGCGTCGAGCGGGTCACCGTCTTCGCCGAGCGTGTCAGGGATGAAGCCGTAATCGGCCGGATAGACCGTGGCCGAGAACAGGCGGCGGTCGAGGAAGATCCGATGGGTTTCGTGGTCGATTTCGTATTTGTTGCGAGATCCTCGCGGGATTTCGATAACGACGTGGATACAACCATCACGGGGGGTACGAGACATGGGGTCCATTCTAGGTCTGAGGGCGAAAGGCGGGTGGGCCGAAGCAAAGTTTGATGTCGGCCGGTCGGACCGCGGTTTGTGTGCGTTTGCATAGCTCCCTTCGAAGGAAACGCACACACTCGACGAGTGACGTTGATCCTTCGTCTAATTGATGCGACGGGCCTGGCCGACCCAGAAGGGTTCGCGGAGGTCACGTTTGAGGACCTTGCCGCTCGGGTTGCGGGGGAGGACGTCAATGAAGTCGACCGACGTCGGGCACTTGTAGCCGGCGAGTCGCTCTTTCGCGAAGGCGATCAGTTCCGGTTGCGTCACCGAGACGCCGGGCTTCGGCACGACGATGGCCTTGACCGTCTCGCCCCAACGCTCGCTGGGGACACCGATGACGGCGACCTCGGCCACCGCGGGATGTGAGGCCAACGCGTTTTCCACTTCGGCCGGATAGACGTTCTCGCCGCCTGACACGATCATGTCCTTGACCCGATCGGTGAGGAACAGGAAGCCTTCGGCATCGAGGTAACCGGCGTCGCCGGTCTTGAGCCAGCCATCTTCAGTGAGGGATTTTGCGGTTTCTTCGGGCTTGTTCCAGTAACCAACCATGTTCTGCGCCGAGCGGGTCCACAATTCGCCGACCGAGCCGGAGGGCAGTTCGGCGCCGGACTCCACGTCGACGATCTTCATTTCGACCCAGGGGTAGGGCTTGCCCGCCGATCGCAACAAATACGCACGCGGTCCGCTCGGGTCGTGATCGTCGGGGCCGAGTTCGGTGATCGCGCCCGTGGTCTCGGTCATGCCGTACACCTGGATGTGCGGGCACTTCAGCGTGGCCATGGACGCCAGCAGCACGTCGTTGGTAATGGGTGATGCGCCGTAGACCACGCTGCGCAAGGAGGAGAAGTCGCGGTCGGCCGCACCGGGCACCATGGCCATGAAGGCCAGCAGGGCGGGAACGAAGAAGGCGTTGGTGGCGCGTTGGTGCTCGATGACATCGAGGAGCACGTTGGGAAGCGGGTCCCTCACGAGCAGCGTTTCGGCGCCGGCGAACATTCCGACCAGGGCCCAGCCGGAGCCGCCGATGTGAAACAACGGCATGGTGGCGATGTTCTTCGAGGTTTCGTCGATCTTCCAAGGGCCGAGAACGCTCGTGAGCAGCGTGAACAGGTTGGCGTTGGCGGTCATGACGCCCTTGGGGAGCCCGGTCGTCCCGGACGTGTAGAGCTGGAACGCGATGTCGGACATCTGCGTTGGCACGGCGGGATCGGCCACCGGGTGGCTGCCGATCCAGTCGGTGAAGTTCGGCCACCGGGGATGCTCGCCGATGGCCACGATCGTATGAACCGACGTGAGGTTCTTTTCGATCGACTCGATAGCGTCGAAGAAATCAGGTCCAACGATTAGGACCTTGGCGGTTGAGTCGTTGACCGTGTACTCGATCTCCGGCGGAGCGAGGCGCCAGTTGACGGACACATCGACGATGTTGGCTTTGCTGCATCCGAACAACACGTCGAAGTATTCGAGGCTGTTCTTCTCGAGGAATGCGACGCGCTCCTGTGGGGCGACGCCCGCCGCGATCAACGCCTGGGCGACCTGGCTGGACCGTTGATCCATCTCGGCCCACGTGACGGTCTGGTCACCGAATCTGATCATCACCGCCTCGGGCTTCGATGCGGCGTAGGTGCGGACGATGTCGGCGGCGTTGGCGATGGTCATGGGGGTTCGTTCTTTCTCGTTGCTCCGTCGACCGATGTTGGTGGTCTGATCGCTGACAATACCGGAATCCAACTTCCTGTGTGCGGGCAGGTCAGAATCATCACCGTGACTGATGAAGAAGTTCAGAAGCTGTTCGTCGAATGCGGTGCTCTTCTCAAGGGCCATTTCGTCCTGACCAGTGGTCGGCATTCCGACCAGTATTTCGAGAAGTTCGATGTGCTCCGGTGGCCGCAACACGTGGCGACGCTCGGAGCTGAGCTGGCCGCGCGGGTTCGCTCGGCCGGTATCGACGCGACCGTCGTTCTCGGCCCGACCACACTCGGCATCGTGTTGGCCTATGAGCTGGGACGGCAGCTCGGGCTTCCGGCGGCGTATGGCGAAAAGGGCCCCGACGGTGCACGGATGGTGCGGCGGGCCGATCACCTGCAGGCGAGCGACCGCGTGCTGATCGTCGACGACATCCTGACCACGGGTGGCTCCATCAAGGAATGTCAGGTGCTGGTCGACTCGGTCGGGGCCACGACCGTCGGGGCGGCCGTCCTGGTCGACCGCTCAAACGGGCAGGTTGATCTCGGTGTCCCATTAGTAAGCACGCTTGGTATCGAGGTGCAGAGCTGGGCGCCCGATGAAGTGCCCGACTGGCTGGCGGCGATCGAAGTCTCCCGGCCAGGGTCAACCGGCAAGAAGTAGGTGGCAGCGGCACCCGTTGCTACCCACCGCGCCGAGGCGGTAAGTCGAGGCACTAAGTCGAGGCACTAAGTCGAGGCGGTAGGCCGTCAGCGTGACCACGTGACAAGCTA
Source organism: uncultured Acidimicrobiales bacterium (assembly GCA_963763135.1). GTDB lineage: Bacteria > Actinomycetota > Acidimicrobiia > Acidimicrobiales > JANYDT01 > JANMZO01. The sequence continues at coordinate 453,642 of CAVXNJ010000003.1, forward strand.
ACGGTCATGTCTAGTGATGTGACCGCAGCGACCGAACGGGCCCTGCAAGGAAATCTCGCCAAAGAGGGTCCCAAACTGGCCCGCCAGAACAAGCTTTTCGTGCGAGACCGGATCGCCCTGTTGATCGACGAAGGCTCATTCGTCGAAGAGGGGCTGTTGGCCAACAACCTGGCCCCTGGCAACGACCTGCCGGCCGATGGTGTGGTTACGGGCATCGGCACGATCGACGGTCGACCGGTGTGCATTATGGCCAACGACCCGACGGTCAAGGCGGGCTCGTGGGGGGCGCGCACCGTCGAAAAGATCATCCGCATCACCGAGCGCGCTCTGGCCCTGGAGATCCCGATCTTCTACCTCGTCGACTCGGCCGGTGCCCGAATCACCGACCAGGTCCAGTTGTTCCCCGGACGACGCGGTGCCGGACGCATCTTCTACAACGAAGTCCGGCTGTCGGGCAAGGTTCCGCAGATCTGCTGTCTCTTCGGACCGTCCGCCGCTGGTGGCGCCTACATTCCGGCGTTTTGCGACATCGTGATCATGGTCGAGGGGAACGCGTCGATGTACCTCGGCTCACCGCGAATGGTCGAGGAAGTGATCGGTGAGAAGACCACCCTCGAGGAACTCGGCGGCGCGCGCATGCATGTGTCGGTCAGCGGATGCGGTGATCAGATCGTGGCGAACGACGAGGAGGCCATCGCCATGGCGCGCCTGCACCTCAGCTACTTCCCGCAGAACTGGCGGGAGCAGCCGCCGGTCGGTGAATCGAAGCCGTCTGCGGCGGTGTTCACGGCGTCGATGGTGCCGGTCGAAGATAGGCGTGCATACGATATGCGCAAGGTCATCAAAGCGATCGTCGACGAAGGGTCCTTCCACGAAATCAAACCGCTGTTCGCCCGGGAACTGGTCGTGGGTCTCGGCCGGCTCGACGGAAAGCCTGTGGGCATCGTCGCCAACAACCCCATGCAGAAAGGGGGAGTGCTGTTCGGTGACTCGGCCGACAAGGCGGCCCGTTTCATCTGGCTTTGCGACGCCTTCAACATTCCGCTCGTGTTCCTCGCCGACATTCCGGGGTTCATGGTCGGAACCGCCGTTGAGCGGGAGGGCATCATCCGTCATGGAGCGAAGATGATCACGGCAGTATCGGAAGCGACCGTTCCGAAGATCAGCGTGATCGTGCGCAAAGCGTACGGTGCGGGTCTCTACGCGATGAGCGGTCCGGCGTTCGAGCCGGAGGCCACCATTGCGTTGCCGATGGCCAAGATCGCCGTCATGGGTCCTGAACCGGCGGTGAACGCGGTGTATGCGAACAAGATCGGGGAGATCGAAGACGAGACCGAACGTCTGGCATTTGTTATGGCCAAACGCGCCGAGTACGAAGCCGACGTCGACCTGTTGCTACTTGCGTCGGAGTTGGTCATCGACGCGATAATTCAGCCCGAGGATCTGCGTGCCGATCTCATAGTTCGTATCGAACGTGCCAAGAGCAAGAACCGTCACTTCAGTGACCGACGACATGGAGTCCCCCCAGTATGAGAAAGACCAAGACCCGCATTGCCTCGATCGTGGGAGCCGTGGCGCTCGCTGCGGCCGGAATCGGCGTGTTCGGGCCGGGAGCAACACCGTCGCAGGCCGAATCGACGATCGTCCAGTTCCAGAGCCCGACCGGCAACGCGCACTGCATGATCTATACCGATCCTGACGGCGACAATTTCGCCCAGTGCGAGCTGATCGAGTTCACCGGCAGGCCACCGACTCGTCCGGCTGACTGCGACCTCGACTGGGTTCCCGGCGCGTCCGTCGACAACCGGGGCCGCGTGTACCTGTTCGGGTGCCAGGGAGACACGATCCGTGATCCAAGCAGTCGAAAGCTCGCCTACGGGAAGTCGATCAAGAGTGGCGCCTTTACGTGTACGTCGGCGCAGACCGGCATCACGTGCAAGGTGAAGTCGGGCCGCGGTTTCCTCGTGTCCCGGGCCATTATCAAGAGGGTCTAGTCCGGGTTAGGTTCCCGAACTGATGCCATGAACGCCGGAGGATCGGAAGGGCCGATTGGAGGAAACTGGGGCGGCGATGATGAGCCCTGGTACCCCGAACGACGGCCGATTCAGCGAGGTCTTCGTGAGCGCATCGTCGCGCTCATCGCTCTTGCGGTGATTCTCGGCGGCGTCCTTCTCGGTGTCGTGCGAAGCGTTCAGATCAGCCGGATGAAGCGCCCGTCGCGTGTGCGTTGTGTGAGCGAATTCGGTCAGACGATCTGCACCCCCGTGGATGCACCACTGCCCGCATAGCCCGGTGGCCAAAGGCGGGTGGGGGCCGGGGTAGTGTCTGGCAATGCCCTGGTGCGATACCTGTTCGAAGTATTGGGCGCCCAACGCCATGACGCCCGAGGGGGCCTGCCCCGAATGCAAAGCGGTCCTGGCCACGAAGGGTGCGCTGCGAATGGAGGCCCGCTCGCTTGGCGTTCCGGGGCCGGGCGAGAAGGAGGGCGACGCACCGAAGACCCCGTGGCACTTCAAGGTCATGATCGTGGCGTTGCTGATTTACCTCGGCTGGCGCGGGGTCCAGGGCGTGGAGTGGATCTTCAACCACTGAGGCTTAGCGGAGCATTGCAAAATGGTATTCGATTGAATACCATTGGTGGGTGGAATCGCGAATGTTGCTCTCAACGGTCAGGGCCCGGTCATCGATGTCGTTACGGGCGCTTGCTGCCCGCGCCGGCACCTCGCACTCGACGTTGCTTGACTACGAGACCGGTCGAAAGGCGCCGAACGTAGAAACGTTTGCGCGGGTCGTCCACGCCGCCGGCTTTCATCTGGAAAGTGCCTTGGTTTCGGATCCCTATGGCGACGAGCGAGCGCGTGCTGAGGAACTGAACGAGGTGCTGAACTTGGCCGAGCAGTTCCCCGCGCGTCATTCGGCCAAGCTCGAGTACCCGGTTTTCGGACGCCGATGACCCTCGTCGAGAAGATCGTTGCCGTTCATGGTGCGCTTTCCGAGGCCAGGATTCCGCATGCTTTTGGCGGAGCGCTTGCACTGGCGTGGTGCACCGAGCGGGCCCGAGGAACTATCGACATCGATATCAACATTTTCGCCGGCGCCGATCAATTGGACGCGATTCTCGATTCCCTTCCCGAAGATGTTGTTGTCACGTCGTCCAACCGAAAGGAGCTGGTCCGTGACGGCCAGAGCCGGTTGGTGTGGGAAAAGACGCCGATCGACATGTTTCTGAACACCACCGACTTTCACGAACAGGCCGCAACTCGGATCCGATTCCACGAGTTCGGTGGTGCGCTTGTCCCATTTCTCGGCTGCACCGACTTAGCGGTGTTCAAGGTCTTCTTCGACCGGACCAAGGACTGGGCGGATCTTGAAGAGATGCTCGACGCGAAGTCTCTTGACGTGCAGCGCGTTGTGGGTGTGCTGGCCACCTACCTCGGGCTCGATGATCACCGGGTAGCCAAGTTGCTAGCGCTCGCGGGGCCGTAGCGACTATCGAGTTCTCCGTGCTCCGGAGTCGCTTGCTCGTTCGGGAAACGACGTTTCGACTCCGGAGTAGGTGTGTCGGGTCCTAAGTGGGTGAGTTTCCGTGCTCCGGAGTCGATTACTCGTCGGGGAGACGACGTTTCGACTCCGGAGCAGTTGCGTCGGGTCCTAGCGCGGGGTGACGAGGATCGTGGCGACCGTGGGGTCGTTGGGGCCGACGATCTTGCTTCCGGCGTCCTGGAATCCTCGAAGCGCGCTCAGAACTTCTGCGGTGAGTGTCTCGCCGGGGACGACGAGCGGGATGCCCGGTGGATAGGGGATGACGTATTCGGCGCAGGTGCGTCCGGTGGCGTCGGCCACGGACACCGACTCCGTGGGCGAGTTCAGTGCAGCGCGTGGCGTGAGTGGGCTCGGGGGAACCGGGGGCAGGGCAACCGCTTTCTGCGGGATGGCTGAAGGTGTGTCGGCATCGGATTTCGCCAGGTTGGAAACAGCGTTGATCAGAATGTCGAAGGTTTCGTCGGTGTCACCAACGGTAAGTGAGCATACGATTCGCTTGAAGTCGGCCAACTCGACATGGACCCGCTCGTGATCGCGCAACCACTGTGCGGCGGAGAAGCCCGAGTGTCCGAGTTGGGTGACGTCGATGACGAGCTTCGTCGGATCACCTCCGGGTGTCGCCAGGATCGAGAGGCCGTTGACCGATCCCAAGGCAGCGGCCGCTCGTTGACTCAGCTCGACGGCGTTCGCAATGTCGGTGCGCCCTTCGCCACGAAGGTGCTCGGCAGCCAGGTCGAGCGACATGCTGAGCAGCACGCTGGGCGACGACGACTGCAGCATGGCCAGGCTGCGGGCGATGCGGGCCGGGTCGGCCTTGGATCCTTCCCGCACGTGAAGCATTGACGACTGTGTAAGCGCGCTTAGTGTCTTGTGGGTGGACTGGATGACGATGTCGGCGCCCTCGTGCAATGCCGACTGCGGAAGGTCGGGATGGAAGCCGAAGTGGGAGCCGTGGGCTTCGTCGACGATCAGGACCGCACCGGTCTGCTCGGCCAATTCCACATAGGGAGCGAGGTCGCAGGCCATGCCGTAGTAGTTCGGCCGGGTGATGTGGATGACTGCGAGTCGGTCGGGGAGTGACGCACGGGTAGGCGGTTCGGCAAGAAACCATCCGTCGTTGACCCTGTCGTGGACCATCGGAATGTAGAGCGGGGTGGCACCGGCCAGAACGGTGCCGGTGTACACGCTGCGGTGTGATCCGCGGAGCATGAGGACGTGGTCGCCGTCGCCCGCGTACGCCGTGATGGCCGAGAGGTTGCCGCCAGTCGACCCGTTCACCAGAAAGAACGTGCGGCCGGCCCCGAACACTTCAGCGGCGCGGGACTGCGCCCGCTGTAACGATCCACCCGGTGCGTGCAGGTAGTCGAAGCCACCCATTTCGCTCACGTCGGCATGGAGAATCTGATCGCCGAACACCTCGCGGGTCAGCGGGTGAACGCCGCCACGTTGCTTGTGACCAGGCATATGGTACGAAGCAACTTCACCTCGATAGTACGCGCGCAGATCTTCGACGAGGGACGGAACTGGGAATTGGTCGTTCATGTGTGGTGACTACCGGAGGTGCGTTGGGTGCGGGGACGGCGTTGCGTGTCAGAAAAGACAACGAGCCGAACCTGGGGGCTCGGCTCGTTGCTATTCAGATGGGTTGTGGTGCTGGAGTTGGTGACTCAGGCGGCGTCTAGCGTATCGAGGCAGCGCTTGAGCGCGCTGGCGATACGGGTGAGGCCGTCGTCGAGTTGTTCCGATGTGATGGTGAGCGGCGGAAGCAGCTTCAACACAGTGTCGTTGCGGCCGACTCGCTCGATGATGAGGAAGTCGTCGAAGCACTGACGTGACACGGCCTTGGCGAAGGCTCCGGTCGGATCGATGCCGGCCAGGTCGATGCCCCAGATGAGCCCGAGCCCGCGGGTGGTGATCCGGTCGTCGAGCGGCTCGATGATCGCGTGCATCGCTGCGGCGACCTGCTGCTCGTGGCCGGCGGTGCGGGTGGCGAACTCGTCGTCGACGAACAGCTCCAGTGCCTCGGCCGCCGTAACGAACGCGAGCTGGTTGCCTCGGAACGTACCGGTGTGCTCGGCCGGTTTCCAGATGTCGAGCTCCGGCTTCATGAGCACCAGCGACATCGGCATGCCCAGGCCGCCGATGGACTTCGACACCGTCACGATGTCGGGGATGATCCCGGCCCGTTCGAAGCTGAAGAAGGGACCACTGCGACCGCAGCCGGTTTGGATCTCGTCGACGATCAGCACGATGTCGAACTCGGTGCAGATCTCTCGGAGCTCCTGTAGCCACTCGACGGGAGCGATCGTGATGCCGCCCTCGGCCTGGACCGTCTCCAGAATGATTGCCGCCGGTACCTCGATGCCCGAGTGACCGTCTTCAAGAACCATCCGAAGATATGCGTGCGTATCAATGTTGTTATCGGGATTCGGGAAGGGCAGGAACGTGGTGTCGTGCAAACCGACGCCGGCACCGGCACGGTGTTCACGGTTCGCTGTAGCGGCGAGGCCGCCCAGCGAGTGGCCGTGGTAGCCGCCCATGTAGCTGAACACGCCGGTGCGTCCCTTCGCCTTGCGGGCGATCTTCAATGCGGCTTCGACGGCATTAGCACCGGTCGGGCCAGTGAACTGCACCTTGTAGGGCAGATTGCGGGGGGCGAGGATAAGGCGCTCGAACGTTTCGAGGAAGCGGGTCTTCGCTTGGGTGTGGAGGTCGAGTCCGTGAGTGATGCCATCGGCCATCACGTAGTCGACCAGAGCCTGCTTTAGACGGGGGTGGTTATGCCCGTAGTTCAGGGCTCCTGCACCGGCAAAGAAATCAAGGTACACACGTCCTTGCGAGTCGGTCAGCTCAGAGCCTGTGCCCGACGCGAATTCTGTGGGAAACGACCGACAATACGACCGGACATTGGATTCCCGGCGTTCGTAGATCTCGGGGGCGGTCGTTGCTGCTTGAGAAGCGGTGTGACCTTCTGGGGTTCCATCGATGACGTTCACTGCACCTATCACGGCCTTTCGTATAGAGGGACGAAGCGCAAAAACTTAGTACGCAATCCCGGCTTACGGGAAACATACCCGAAACGTTCATCGGCACTACCACCCCGATACTTGATAAGTCTGAACCGACATTCAGAAGATGTTTCCCCGCAAGCGGCCTGACCTGCCCCGTTTCACTTCTGATCGTCAGTGAACCGGGCGGTCGGCTCGACCACGCACGGCGTCAGGGGTCGAACCGGCCGCATCAACCCGTCGCGAGGCATGGTCTGGTGCGCTAGCGTGTGCGCCCGAAGTAGTTGTACGGGCTGTAGCGCAGCTTGGTTAGCGCGCTTGACTGGGGGTCAAGAGGTCGTGGGTTCAAATCCCGCCAGCCCGACAAAGAAACCGCAGTTCAGAGGGGGTAAAGACCTCCAAGCGGAGCGGATTGAACATCGAGGTGTAGCCAGAGGTGTAGCCAACAGCTTGTGCTGTCCCGGTTCATGCTTGACAGTGTGATTCCGGTTCCTGGTTGACACTTTGCTGACAGGTCCGGTTCCTGGTTTACAGGTGTTCCGGTTCCTGTTTGACAGTGGGGGTCCTTGTTTGGGCTGGTTTCTCCTTCTTCGATGGTGAGCGTCCGCGTTCATTTGCCCCGGAGGAGGCCGCTTGTGTTGGTGGAGCTCAATGCTGTGGAACAACGTCTGAAAGCTGTTCTCGAAGTCCTCGATGGCGCGTCGGTCACCGATGTCGCCCGCCGTTATGAAGTCACTCGGCAGTCGGTGCATAACTGGCTGCGACGCCACGCTGTCGACGGGTTCAAAGGACTCGTTGACCAGCCGTCTCGGCCGTTGTCGTGTCCGCATCAGATGCCGCCCGAGGTGGAAGCGTTGATCGTGGACTGGCGACGCGCTGATGGCGGGTTGGGTCCGATCTCGATCGTGAACCGGCTCCGTGATGCCAGGGTGGTGCCGTTGCCGGGTCGTTCGTCGGTGTATCGGTGTCTGGTCCGCCACAACCTCGTGGTCCCGGTAGCCCGGAAACGTAAACGTGAGGATTACGTGCGTTGGGAACGATCGAAAGCGATGGAACTGTGGCAGATGGACATCGTTGGTGGCGTGAAGATCCGTGATGGTTCGGAGGCGAAGATCGTGTCCGGGATCGATGACCACTCGAGATACATCATCTCGGCGCATGTCGTCGAACGTGCAACGGCCCGTCCGACGTGTGACGCGTTGGTGAAAGCTATGCGTACCTATGGTGTCCCGGAACAGATCCTGACGGACAACGGCAAGGTGTTCACGGGCCGGTTCGGTCCGGGCACTGGTGAAGTGTTGTTTGACCGGATCTGTCGGGAGAACGGGATCAAACACATCCTGACCGCGCCACGGTCGCCGACGACGACCGGCAAGATTGAGCGGTGGCATCGCACGATGCGTGAACGGTTCCTGACCGGCAAAGTCTTCGACTCGATCGACGACGCACAGGCCCAGTTGGATGCGTGGGTGCGGTCGTATAACGAGGATCGGCCGCATCAATCGATCGGGAACGTGCCACCAATCAAACGCTTCGAGCTCCGTGCGATCACCGCGGAGAACCCTCGACCGAAACCGACCGTTGCCGATGCTGATCCGGCCGGTTCGATGCCGGCCGGCGCTACCCGGCGGGTGTCGCGTAAGGGCACGGTGTCGTTTGGTGCGGCGTCGTATGCGGTTGGGCGGCCGCACGTCGGGCTCGATGTGGTGTTGGTCATGGACCGCAAACTCGTCCAGATCTACCACGACGGGGTCCTGATCCGCACCCACGCTCGTAGGCACGCCCGGCGAAACAAGCAGCTGCGTTGTACCGGCAAACCAAACCGAAACCCGCACCAGCCGCAGCGACTGTCGGTTCGTCGTCAGCGACGTTTGTGTCAGTGACCCGGAAGGTGGATTCGTCGGGGAACGTGTGTTTCGCCGGGGAGAACTACTACGTCGGTGTCAAGTACAAGCGCCGTCAGGTTCAGGTTGCGGTCGTTGGTGACCGGGTGGAGATCAGTGTTGGGAAACATCTCATACGTTCCCACCCGGCCCGTCATGACCGAACCCGTGAACACGGTGCCCTCGCCAACCCCGGCGGAAGAGCCCGACGAACCAACGCCGCCTAGCAAACCCCTCACCAGCTGTAAAACACGTACCGGAACCCAACCGTAAAACGGGTACCGGGACTTGACAGTGTAGCCAACAGCTTCGAGGTGTAGCCAAAGTGCCACCACGGGCGAGTGAGCGGGCCATCCTTTACCCGATGGAGGGTGTTGACATCGCCGCACCCGGTTGGGAGGTCCGGGGGCGATGCAGGTTGGCGAACCGGGAGCCCTAGCCCTTGGTCAGCCGCTTTTAGCTTGTCGTTCGCGACGGGTGAAGGTTTCCCAGGCGTAGTGGTGCTCGTGGTCGAGGTCGTGGTCGTGGTGCTCGTGGTCGGCGACCGCGTGACGACCATGGCGACGGGGCCGAGGATCAGGGTGACAACGGCACACCAGGCCATAACGAGCGCGGCGAACCCTTCGGGGGTAAGGTGTTTTTTCAATTGAACTGACCTGCTTCTGTGAGAGGTTGCGGCGATGTTTGGAACACCCTCACGGTCCTACCCGTGAGGGTGTTTTGTTGCTGAGACAAGTCTGGAGCGCGGGGTTTGACTTTTCGCGCCCCCAACCCGGTTTTGTTGGGTCCCGGCCCCGTGTGGGGTCGATTCCGGCCACTATGCCCAATTTGTCGACACAAAACCGGGATGGGGGGTTCGCGCATGACATCAGTGTTTTGGTATACACGGTACCCCCACATCGAGGTTACGGGACGGGGTAGTCGGACGGACGCACGCGGTCGAGGGTACGGGTTGTGGATTGTGGAAAGCACCGCGTTACGCCAGTTCAGGCCCGCGTTAGAGCCCCGGTGGTTCCGGGGTTGGTCACCGTCGGCCCTGTCGTACCGGCGTGAGTCGGGCAACGTGAACGGGACCCGGGGCGCGTGGTGGCAGGGCTCCGGGCACCGGTAGCTCACTCGCCGGACGAGAAGCATGGTTCGCCGCGAGCAAATCGAGCAGGCGACCTTGGCTCTGTGCACCGAGCGTGACGCCAGTGGACCGGGGAGAAACGGACCGTTGGCGCAGGTGGCCGTCATCGGTCGGATAGCCGAGGCTCGACCGCCGGGCGAAAGAACTGTCAGGCGGCAGGCGTCCGAGGTTTGGCGTATTCCTGCCAGTCAGCTGCGAGCCTGGCGTTCTTCGGGTCGGTGACCTTCACCGGCTGCCGGGCCGCTGCCGCTGCGTTCCAAGTGGCCTCAGTGGCAACGAGTCCTCGAACATCATCGGCACCGTTCAGGCCAGGCGTGAACCGGCCATCAATAAGCGCGCAGAACATATTGGCGGGGGAGGCTTCGACGACACCACGAGCGAGAGAAATCAAACGGCCTTCGCTGGTCGGGTTCAGCCACACGATCCACCTGCTCTTTGCGACTTCGGGCGGGTAATACTTCGCCTCGGTCAGCTTGGCCACGACGATGCCGATGTTCTGCAAGACATCGAGTTCCGCGACCCATGCGGCGTAACTTTCAGCGATCCCGGCTCCACCTGATCGAAGCGACTTCGGTTCGGGTGCAGGTCCAACGACCCGCATTGCGGCCACGAGTCGTTCGACTGCCAACTGGGCAACGACCCGGCACGAGTCGACGATCTCCGGTGCCACGCTCAGGATCGCCGCACGTTCACGACGAGCGAAGGCCGGTGCCAGTTCGTTCCGCAAGAGCCCGATGACGGCACGCTCAGAACGACTGACAGCTGCGGCCCTGACGCGCTTCACGCAATCCTCAGCGGCCGATGCGGGGTTCGCTACAAACTCGGCCAGCCCGCTTTCGAAGTTGGCAACCGAAGCCTCGTAGACCAGTTCGTTTGCTCTGGCCACGGCCACCATGATGGACGGGGGGTTCGATTCCCAATTTGCTAAGTCCGCGTTGCATGTTGTCTCCCTAGATGTTGGTGGTGATGGTTTCGAGGCGGCCAAGTTCACGGCCGATGATCGCCCGCAGGCTCTGGTCATCGCCGACGGGGGTGCTTGCCTCGTTCATGGCTCGCAGGTCCTCTCGGGCCAAATAGGCCGCCTCTAGTTCGATCCTGGCGAGTTCGCGCTCACGGTTCGTCGCGATCTCGGTGGCGTGGTGGATTGCGCAGAGATGTTCGCCACCTTCGATTGCATTCCGTGCGATGTCGGCGACGGTAGTAGCGCAGGAACATCCGGGCGGCTGGCCGTTCAGCGTTCGTCGGAGGGTATCGGCGACTGACGGAACGAAGGCCATGCGGTCAGCGTAGACCTTGGATCATACGTGCGCATACAAAATACTTATCCCTTTTTCGCGTTGCCCGCCATTGCCAAAAAGAACTCTTGGAGAGTTTATGAAAAGATGTCCGCTATGGCTTGCGCAACGCGGAGATGACTCCATGCAACGGTTCGACCTTTTCTTGGCGCAGCGGTGGACCCTTGATCCTTTCCGGGAACCGGGCGCTGTGCGGTGGGCACTTGTAGGCCTGCTCGTGGGGGGAGTCATCGGGGTGGTGATTGATAGGCTTTTTGATAAGAAGCGGCGCAATTCGCCGAAAGCCCTAAGCCAGTTAGTGGCACCCGTGCTTTTCTTCGGCCTTGTCGGAGCATCATTTGGATTGGATCACGCCGCCACGCTGGAGGGTCGGCGCAAGGATGCGCAGCGGCGAAATGAAAGCGCCTGCAACGCTCTCCGAGCTTTTGTTCTGGAGTTGCCGGCCGACTCGAAATACTCGAGCCGGGATGACACCCT
>CAVXNJ010000004.1:0-1406362 GCA_963763135.1 uncultured Acidimicrobiales bacterium
TGGAGGTGGGGGGAATCGAACCCCCGTCCTTCAGCTTCTCTGTGGGACTTCTCCGAGCGCAGCCGGTGTGAAGATCTCGGGTCACCTCCACCCACCGGCAAAAGAAGGCAACCCCAGCTCAAAAGATGTCCTCGGCGGCCCTCAAGCTAAACCGCTAAGTAAGCCCCGCTAGATGGCGGTGGCGACCGGCCCGCAGGGCTGAGACCGGACCACCGTCGCAGCTATTTAGGCTGCGAGCGCAACGTTGTCGTTGGCGTTTGTTTTTTGTTTTCCGACTCTTTTACGTGGATCCGGAGACCACGGCTCGCTTCTCCCACATTGACTACCAAAGTCGAAACCAGGCACCCCCGTGGAATTACAACAGAAATCCTACCCTACCCCGCACACCAACTATCCTTAGTGCTTCAATCTTCCCGAAAGGACGTTCCAGTGGCGACCGGCGCCAAACTCACGACTCTCAATGACAAAGCAGCAGCACCTGCGTCAGCTTCATCTTCAGGCGGTGCAAAGCGCGAATTCACCGAAGAGGAGAAGGCCGCTCGCAAGGAACGCGTCACCAAGGCTAAAGACGCCTTGGCCCGCTCCGTCGGTCTGAAAGGCGAGCAGGTTGCCCCTGGCCGCGCTGCGCTCAAGCTCTTCCTTCAGCGCTTGAACCTCCCGAACCAGCCCGACGACGCTACCTTCGAGGCTCTCCTCGAGGCCCCGTTCAAGGCTCCGCCCAAAAAGAAGACCAACGACCGCAACCGGTTCTAACATCGGTTAGTCAACCGTGACATCTGAAAGGCCCGTCTCTCCTGGGACGGGCCTTTCATATTTTTCAGCCACCGATCCGAGAATCCGTGCGCGCACGGGCGCCAACGGGGTGGGGATTTCGTACCTTCGACACATGAAAACACTTCGAACCAAATTGTCGGTACTTGCAGCGTCCGTCGTCGCCGTGGGCGCATTGAGCGTGGGCCTGGCGACATCCGCTCAGGCCGCTGTGGCGATCGCACCGTCTTCGCCGACCTACGTCGCCCCCGTGAGCGGGACCAGCGCATTCATTGCGATCGTCAAAGGTGACGGCGAGGCGCGAGCCTACGTATGCGACGGCGAAGGAGTGTCGGCCTGGTTCAGCGGTCCAACCACGAAAGGCGCCTTCGTAGCTTCTTCGGAATCGTTCCAGCTCAATGCGACCCTCACTTCGAGGCGGGCCAAGGGGCAAGTGATTTTCCCTGACGGAACGACTCACAACTTCAACGCAGCACTCGCCCCGAGAACCGGCAAAGCCGGACTTTACCGAGGGCAAACCACTATCGGTGGTTCCACCTACGTCGGCGGTTGGATCGTGCTCCCGAACGGGGGTGTACGTGGCTACGTCGAGCAGGACAACCTGGGCGTCCCGTTCACGCCGACGGGGAGCGGAATCATCGCCATCCTGATCGGTCGCCGGGCCGTCGAGCTGCCGGGAGTCGGCTCCCTGTCGATCGTCGACGGAACGTCGAACACTCGACGCTAAGGCCGCGGCCAACCCCGGCACGGTATCCAACTGGCAGAGTGGTGGTACCCAACTTGGGGGTCGCGGCCGCTGGCAGTGCGAGATTTTGGCGAGTTGGGTACCACCCGAAACCGTGTTGGGGAACGGCCGGATCCCGGTTGGGTATTTGGAGCTTCGCTCACTTCGGCGGCCGAGTCACCGGTACCCGGTATCCAACTGGCAGAGTGGTGGTACCCAACTTGGGGGTCGCGGGCGCTGGCAGTGGGTGACTTTGTCGAGTTGGCTACCACCCGAAACCGTGTTGGGAACGGCCGGATCCCGGTTGGGTATTTGGTGCTTCGCTCACTTCGGCGGCTGAGTCACCGGTACCCGGTATCCAACTGGCAGAGTGGTGGTACCCAACTTGGGGGTCGCGGGCGCTGGCAGTGCGAGATTTTGGCCAGTCGGGTACCGCCAACCGAGGAGTTGGGCACACGGCACAGCCCGAAAACCCGAGTTGGACACGGCCCGGCACGCCGCACAGCACTGCACACACCCTCCACCCCGGCTAGCTTGCCGGGATGCGCATCGGTCTATTCACGTTTCCGTCCACCATCGACAAGTTCGTGCAGAGCGTGCACCAGGCAGCGGAGGAGGGCTACCCGGAAGTCTGGGTGCCCCAGGTCTTCGGGATGGACGCGCTAATCGCCATCTCGGTCGCCGCCCGCGAAGTGCCGAACATCAAATTCGGCACTGGCGTGATCCCGACCTACCCCCGCCATCCGATGGCCCTGGCCCAGCAGGCTCTTACCGCCCAGCAGGCGAGCAACGGCCGACTCACGCTTGGTATCGGCCTGTCGCACAAGGTTGTGATCGACGGCATGCTCGGCATGAGCTTCGACAAACCCGCAGTTCATATGCGCGAATATCTTTCTATCCTCATGCCGTTGGTGCGAGATCAGAAGGTCAGCTTCACCGGCACGACGCTGACGGGACGCGCCCAAATCGACATCCCCAACTCCGCCGACATGCCCGTGCTCATCGCAGCGATGGCGCCGCGCATGCTGGAGCTCGCCGGAACCGTCGCCGACGGCACCGTGCTCTGGATGACCGGTCCCCGAACGACCGGCGAGCACGTCATCCCTACGATGGCCGCGGCCGCGGAGAAGGCCGGTCGGGCCAAGCCGACCACCGTCGCCGGTCTCCCGATGTGCCTGACATCCAACGTCGACGCAGCACGGGAACGGGCCGCGAAGGAATACGTCGTCTACGGCCAGCTTCCGTCGTACCGGGCGATGCTCGATCGCGAAGGCCTGGCCGGTCCGGCCGACCTGGCGGTGATCGGCGACGAAGCGGCGCTACGCCGGGGTGCTGCGGCAATGGCCGAGGCCGGAGCCGACATGCTGATGGTCAGCTGCTTCGGCTCCGCCGACGAGCAGGCCGCAACCCGGGCGTTCATGGCCAGTGTGGCCAAGGAAGGGCTGTAACAGCGGGGAAGCGACCTACCCGGCCGAGTCCAACGCCATCAGACCAAACATGGCGTTGGCCGGGTCGGCCGCGAGTGCGAATGTCACGGATCCAACGGTCGTCGACGGCTTCAGCACGGCACCACCGGCTTCGACCACGCTTCGGAGTGTCGCGTCGAGGTCAGCGGAATTGAAGTAGACCATCCAATGCGCCGGTGCCTCGGCCGGAACTTCGGCGGGCATCGGGAGCATCCCGGCGACGTCACGTTCCCCGAGGCGCAAGATCGTGTAACCCGACGGTGGATCGAGGTGTGCCTGCCATCCGAACGCGGCGTCGTAGAAACTGATCGCGGCGTGAGGGTCGCGGGTCAACAACTCGCACCATCCGGCCGCGCCAGCTACGGGCCTGAGCAACGGTGGTTCGCCCTCGTCGGGATCGGGGCCGCCGGCCATCATCGCGAACACCGCCCCGGTCGGATCGGCGACGACCGCTATCGTCGCCCCGCCCGGGATCTCGAACGGTGGCATCAGGATCGCTCCGTCGGCATTCGTTACGGCCGCTACCGCTTCGTCCATCGATGCGACGCGCACGTACACGGTCCACATCGGTGGGCTGTCGTTTCCCGGTCCGGCGGCCATCACGCCACCGGCTTGGTGTCCGCCCGCCGACGCGACGTGATAGACGCCCATCGGTGATTCGGAACGGTCGTAGGTCCACCCCAGGACCTTGGCATAGAAGTCACAGGCGACGTCCGCATCGGGGACGGAGAGGTCGACCCAGTCGATTGCATTTGTACGGGAAGTGATTGCACTCATGTGCTGACCTTGCGCCGACCTCTACCCTCGAACAAGGGGGCCATCGTCACGAAACGCAGACCGTTCGGCATGACCCGGGCGTGTCTTTCGGCCGATCTGAGGTTGCGCTGGAAGTGATCCGAGCGGACCGGCGTAGGCTCGCGGTTCATGGCGCCCACGCGTTCACGATTCATCCCACGCCGGAAGTCCACCCCGACGTTTGGCGCGGCCCTCGGCCTTTCCGTGCTTCTCGGCGTCGCAGGACTCGTGGCGGTTTCGCCGAACAGCCCGGCGGCAACGGCGACAACGGCGACAAAGAAGACGACAACGAAAGCCTCCAAAGCCGCGGATCAGCGCGTCGCCGCGGAGCGACCCGTGTCGGGTGGCTGGTGGGACTCGCGCACGTTCTACGAGATCTTCGTTCGCAGCTTCGCCGACTCCAACGCCGACGGGATCGGCGATCTCAACGGTGCCGCGACCAAACTCAACTATCTGAAACAACTCGGCATTGGCGCGGTGTGGCTCATGCCCGTTACCGACGGGAATACCTACCACGGCTACACCGTCACCGACTACCGCAACGTCGAGACCGATTACGGCTCGCTCGATGATATGCGCGCGTACATTAAGTCCGCACATGACCTCGACATCAAGGTGATTGTCGATCTGGTCCTCAACCACACGAGCGACCAGCACCCGTGGTTCATCGAGTCGCAGAACCCGAAATCGCCGAAAGCAAACTGGTACCGCTGGGCGACGAAGGACCCGAACCAGCGCGGCCCATGGGGACAACAGGTCTGGCACCTCGCCGCGAACGGTCGGTACTACTTCGCCCTCTTCGACCGTTCCCAGCCCGATCTCAACCTGACCAACCCCGCGGTGACCAAGGAACTCGTTGACGTCAGCCGCTTCTGGTTGCAGGACATCGGCGTCGACGGGTTCCGTCTCGACGCCGCCAGCCACCTCGTCGAAGAAGGTGCGCAAATGGAGAACACGTCGGCGACCAAGGCGTGGTGGCGGGCGTACCGGGCTGCCGTCAAGAAGATCAAACCCGACGCCTTCCTGATCGGCGAGGTGAACGGTCCCGCCCGCCCGGCCGCTACCTATGTTCCCGACGGTCTCGACGCCACATTCCAATTCGACCTCGCCAAGGGCTACATCACGATGGTCCTCGACCAGAATCCGGCCGTCCTCAACGCCGAGCAGAACGTGGGTGCAACCCTGTACGGCCCGGGAGCGCAGTTCGGTTCGTTCCTGTCGAACCACGACCAGAACCGGATCGGGGAGTTGGGCGACCTCAACCGGGCCCGGGTGGCGGCGGCCGAACTGTTGACCCGTCCCGGCATACCGTTCCTCTACTACGGCGAGGAAGTCGGACTCCAGGGCCGCAAGCCCGACGAGTCGATCCGCACGCCGATGCCATGGTCGAGCGAGCCCGGCGGTGGCTTCACCGCAGCGACGGCCCCGTGGGAGCCCTTCGACCCGGGCCGAGACTCCGGTCGAAACGTGGCCGTCCAAGACGGCAATGCGGGCTCCCTGCTCGAGGCGTATCGATCGTTGGTGCGCTTACGGTCTGCAGAACCGGCGCTTCAGGACAAGGGTGCCTGGCAGAAGGTCCAGGTGCGCGTGCGGCCCATCGGTGATGAGACGGTAGGTGGAGCACTTGCCATGGACGCATATCTACGCGTGGCGGGCGGTCGTCGTCTGCTCGTGATCCACAACCTGTCGGCCAACCCGGTCACGCAATTCGGCGGGTTCGAGGGTGCGATCGAAGTCGCGGCCCGGACCGAAGCGACGGCGACAAAGGCCACCGTCGTGCTCTCGCTCGGTTGGGACGCGGCCCCAACGCCCAAGCTCACCGTGGTCGAGGGACAGGCAACGCTGACTGTTCCCGGTCCCGTTCCGGGCTCGTCAACCCTGGTGATCGCACTCGAGTAGAACCACAGCTGCGGGGTCGGACGACTGAACGGATGCCAAAAGCCCCGAGCCGAAGGCCAAATGTGATCAACGACGGGACCATCGCGGGAACTTCGACCCTAATTCCCCATGCAGGATGACCGTATGGTCCGATTGGGCCTCGACAACGACGGTCGAACGTTGCTTGTCGGAGCCCGAAATCCGGTGTTAGTAGTCCCTGGCACCCTTTCCACCCACACAAGGAGAAACGGTGAGAAAAAAACTCATCTCGGTAATGGTGCTTGGTGCATTCGTTGCCGGAGGCGCAACGACGGCAGCAAATGCACAAACCACCACGGTTCCACCGACCACGACGATTCCGGCCCGCGGTGACGCTGACCTCGTCATCTGGGCCGACGACACGCGTGTCCCGGTACTTACTCCGATCGCCAATGCGTTCGCCGCGAAGAACGGCATCAAGATCGCTGTGCAGGAGCTCAAGTTTGATCAGATCCGCGATCAACTCAAAGTGGCGGGCCCGGCCGGAAAGGGACCTGACATCATCATCGGCGCCCATGACTGGCTCGGCGATCTTGCCACCAACGGTCTCGTTGAACCCCTCGACCTCGGCG
Source organism: uncultured Acidimicrobiales bacterium (assembly GCA_963763135.1). Classification (GTDB taxonomy): domain Bacteria; phylum Actinomycetota; class Acidimicrobiia; order Acidimicrobiales; family JANYDT01; genus JANMZO01. The sequence continues at coordinate 6,246 of CAVXNJ010000004.1, forward strand.
CCAAGGCCAAGCTCCTTTCGACCGTTTCGGTAAAGGCGTTCAACTACGGGGGCAAGCAATACGGCGTTCCCTACGCCACGGAGAACATTGCCCTGATCCGTAATACGAAGCTTGTTCCGAAGGCACCAAAGACATTTGCCGAACTTGAAAAGACGGCCTTGGCCCTCAAGAAGGCCGGCAAGGTAAAGGTCGCTCTCGCCATTCAAAACAGCGACCCCGATCCGTATCACGACTACCCGCTGTTTACCGCAATGGGGGGATACGTTTTCAAGTCCGATAAGTCGGGCTCTTATGACCCGAACCAACTGGGTCTTGACACTCCGGCTGCGTTGGCCGCTGCCAAGCAGTTCCGTAAGTGGGTCGATAGCGGTTTGCTCGACCCGAGCATCAACTACGACGTCATGATTCAATCCTTCGGCGACGGCGAGGCTCCGTTCGCTATTACCGGTCCGTGGGCCGTCAATGATGCGGAGAAGGGTTTCAAGAAGAAGGGCGTTCCCTACGTTGTGGAGCCGATTCCGCCGGTGAAGGCTGGGGTCAAGCCCGCCGTGTTCGTCGGCGTGCAGGGTTTCATGGTGTCGTCGTTCTCGAAGCAGAAGGCGCTTGCGAAGACGTTCGTTCTCGATGAAATGACCACCGCCGCAACTCAGACCGCTCTTTTCGCAACGGGTGGCCGTCCGCCGGCCAATCTGGTCTCGTTCAAAGCAGCGCAGGCCGATCCCGACGTGAAGGGCTTCGGTCTTTCAGGACAGAACGGTGCGCCGATGCCCGCTATTCCGGCCATGGGTTCGGTCTGGTCAGCATGGACCGATGCCTACAAGCTGATCTTCACCAAGCAGGGTGCTCCGGAGCAGGCGTTCAAGGACGCTGCCACAAAGATACGTGCGCTTATTGCGGCGAAGTGATCAGTCGATCACGTCTCCGAACTGATCGACGCTGACGTGGCGCCCAACGCACCACAACGAACCGATGGCCGGCGCGCGGACGCGCGCCGGCCATCGGCCTTTGCCGCGCGAATGAGTTGGGGCCTGGCGGTAAAGATTCTTCTTCTGGCGGGGGTCGACGGGATCGCCCTCATGGCGATTCCCCGAATGGCCTCGAACAAAGCATGGAATGGCCTTGTGGCCACCATCGTGGCCACGCTCGTAATCAACTGGGTGTATCTGTCACGGCGCCGCATTCCCGCCAAATACCTGATTCCGGGAACGGTGTTCCTGCTCCTTTTCCAGGTATACCCGGTCGGCTACACCGCATACACGGCGTTCACGAACTACGGCACGGGCAACGTTCTGTCGAAGGCCCAGGCCGTCGAGCGGATCGTAGGGCAGTCGCGTCAAATTACCGATGAGGCGCCCCGCTATGCCCTGGCGCTTCTCCGTAACCCCGCCGGCGATCTTCGGCTGTTGCTCGAGGACGAAGCTGGAAAGCGATACGTCGCCACCAGAACGACGTTCACTCCACTGGACGAATCGAGCGCCACGATCGTCGACGGCATCGTCACCGCCGTTGGCGACTACAAACGCCTCAACCTGAAAGAGGCGCTGGCTCTCGGTGATAAAGCGGTCCTCGACTACGTCGTGAAGACCAAGGATGTGGAGATCCGACCCGAATCGCTGACGACCGCCGCCGTCGGGATTCAGCGCTACCGCTTCGATCAGAAGCAGAACGCGATCATCGACGTCACCAACGGAACGGTCTTCAAGCCGCACAACGGCACATTCACCGCTCCCGACGGTACGATCATCACACCGGGCTACCGCACCGTTATCGGATGGCGTAACTTCACCCGCAGCTTCACTGACGCGGGTTTGCGAAGCGCGTTCTTCCGGGTGTTCATCTGGAACTACGCGTTTGCACTCCTGACAATCTGCCTCGACTCGTCGCTCGGGCTGCTTCTCGCGATCGTGCTTAACCACAAGACTATGGGTGGCCGACGCGTGTACCGCTCGCTGCTCATCCTTCCGTATGCGATGCCCTCGATCATGATGATCCTCGTCTGGTCGCAGGGGATTCTCAACACCGGCTACGGGGCGATCAACCGGGGCCTCGGGATCCATGTCGGTTGGCTCGACGACCCCTGGCTGGCCCGGCTCAGCATTCTGATTGTGAACATGTGGCTTGGTTTCGGCTACAAATTCCTGCTCTTCAGCGGACAACTCCAGGCCATCCCAGCGGATCTGACCGAAGCGGCCACGGTCGACGGAGCCACGAGCAGTCAAGCCTTCCGCAAGATCACGTTCCCGCTTCTTCTGACCGGGATCGCCCCGATGCTGATCAGTTCGTTCGCATACAACTTCAACAACGCCGGCCTGATTCTTGCCATGACCAATGGAGGCCCACCCATTGCTGGATCGTCGAGCATCGCCGGGCAAACCGACATTCTTATCAGCTACACCTTGAAAGTGGCCTTCGGCACCGGACGCGGGCAGGACTACGGCTACGCGGCTGCACTTTCGATGATCATCTTCCTGATGGTGGCCGTCATATCCATCATCTCGTTCAGGTCCACCAAACAATTCGAGGAGCTCACATGAATCGGTGGTTCCGTCAGCACGCGTGGCGTCATGTCGTCGGCGTCCTCGCGGTGATATTTGCCGTGTTCCCGATCCTGTGGGCTATCAGCGCAGCGTTCAACCCGACCGGTGGTCTTTCCACGCAGAAAGCAATTCCGACCGAACCGTCGCTCGGAAACTTCCGCACGGTCCTCAACAATCCGACGCAACCGTTTTGGACGTGGTTCCGTAACTCGATGATCGTGTCAACGACTTCGGCGTTTCTGACCGTATTCCTATGCGCGCTTGCTGCCTATGCGTTCTCCCGGCTTCGATTCAAAGGTCGTCGGGCCGGATTGCTCACCATATTGCTTGTGCAGATGTTTCCCGCATTGCTGCTCGCGGTTGCGGTGTATCTCATGCTGATCAATATCGGTAGCACGTTCCCGGCCCTCGGCCTCGGCACGAACCTCGGTTTGATCCTCGTTTACATGGGCGGCGCGATGGGCGTGAACACGTGGTTACTCAAAGCGTTCTTCGACACACTGCCGCGCGAACTCGACGAGTCTGCCGTGGTCGATGGAGCGTCGCATGCGCAGATCTTCTTTCGCATCATTCTGCCCCTGACGGTGCCCATGCTGGCGATGATCTTCCTGCTGTCGTTCATTGCGAGCATCAACGACTTTGCGCTGCCCAACATACTCCTGGCCGGAAATCCGAAGCGCTTTACGCTGTCCGTCGGATTGTTCAACTACGTGCAGGGGCGGAGTTCGCGTTTCGGCCCGTTCGCGGCAGGGGCGCTCATCACGTCGGTGCCGATCGTGGCGCTGTTCGCATTCCTTCAGCGTTACCTGACGGCCGGTCTAACTCAGGGCGCTGTGAAAGGCTAGGCCTATGCTCCACCTGCCCCATCACGACGGTTCGTCGCTCTACGTTTCCAACCCGAACCCGGCGTTGGGCGACGAGATCGTGGTCCGGCTTCGGGTTCCGCACGGCAGCCGGGCCGGGGGAGTGTGGGTCCGAACGGTCTATGACGAGGAACCACGCTTTGTCGAAGCCAAACTCGATCGGGAAACCGCCATCGAATCGTGGTGGTCTGCGCGCTTAGTAGTACGCAACAACATCACCCGTTACCGGTGGATGTTGAGTGAGCCTTATCGCTGGGTGACCCAAATTGGTACGCACGGTTACGATCCCACCGACGCGACCGATTTCCGGCTGGTGGCCTTCTCGTCGCCGCCAGACTGGGCCAACGACGCCATCATCTACCAGATCTTCCCCGACCGGTTCGCAAGGTCGCGCTCCGCAACGGAGTGGCAGCGCATCCCCGCATGGGCCCAGTTCTCGCAGTGGGACGACCCGGTCACCGAACCGTTTCCCGCAGCCATGACCCAGATCTACGGGGGTGATCTGAACGGGGTCGTTGAGCGCATCGGTCACCTGAAGGCTCTCGGGGTCAACGCGGTGTACTCGACCCCATTCTTTCCGGCAAAGTCGAATCACCGTTACGACGCATCGTCGTTCGACCACATCGACTCACTGCTCGGTGGCGACATCGCGTTTCAACGGATGACCGCCGCACTCCATGACGCCGGTATCCGTTTCCTGGGAGACCTGACCACGAACCACAGCGGTAACACCCACGACTGGTTCGAGAAGGCGAAGGAGGACCCGTCGAGCGAGGAAGCGACCTACTACACGTTCAATCGCCACCCCGATGATTACGAGTCGTGGCTCGGGGTGAAGTCCCTCCCGAAATTTGACCACTCGTCGCCGGGGTTGGCGGGTCGTCTGATCGACGACGACGACTCGATCGTCGCCCGCTACCTGCGCCCGCCGTTCGACATGGATGGCTGGCGGGTCGACGTGGCAAACATGACCGGCCGCATGGGCGGCCAGGACCTGAACCACGATGTCGCCCGCCGGCTGCGGGCCGCCATGGCCCGGGTCCGACCCGACTCGCTGCTGATCGCCGAGCACTGCCACGACGCGTCGGGCGATCTCGACGGCGACGGCTGGTACTCGACGATGAACTACTCCGGCTTCACGAACCCGATCTGGTCATGGTTGGGAACTCCCGATGCGTCACCGTTCTTCGGCTCACCGCTGCCGCTTCGGGTGCACGACGGACTTGACGTACGCACGACCATCGACGCGTTCGCCGCGGCGATCAGTTGGCGGAGCCGGTGCGTGAACCTGAACCTGCTCGACAGCCACGACAGCCCACGGTTTCTCACCGTTGCGGGCGACGATCACGCGAAACAACGGTTGGCCGCGACGCTGCTGCTTACGTTCCCTGGGATTCCGTCGATTTTCCAGGGTGACGAATTCGGTATGCGCGCACACCATACCCACGTGACCCGTTCGCCCCTTCCGTGGGACCGTCCGCAGACCTGGGATGTGCCGACGCTGGAGCACTACCGGGCGGCGATAGCGGCGCGTCACGGAGCGGTGGCGTTGCGGCGTGGTGGTTTCCGGTGGGTCTCGGTCGGTGCCGATCACATGGCGTTCCTGCGGGAGACAGCGGACCAGACCGTGCTGGTCGTGGCGAACCGGGCCACCGACCCGACCTGTGCAGCCAATGTGGCATCGGCACTCTCGGCGCTGGGCCTGACGCTCACAAGCCGCATGACCGATGTCCTCCATGGTGGCGACTGCACCGTCGCCGATCTCCCGCTGGCGACGCTGCAGCCCGGTGCCCACGTATGGGAGTTGCCCGTTTCGTAGGGCTAGCAGGGCCTCGGGCTACGCAGGGCTGGCCGCCAGGCTGACCTGCTGGTTGCGGCGGAACGCCGCGAGGGCGACCACGAAGAGCGTCGCAACAGCGACCAGACCGAGGTTCGAGAGCACGTGGTAGCCCCAGGCCTTCTTCACGAAGCCCGAGCTGAACCCGCCGAGCCCGCCGCAGAGACTCATCATCAGGTCCGCTGAACCCTGCACGCCGATGCGCTTGTCGAGCGGCACCGACTCCACGAGGAGCGAACTGCCTGAAACCATGCAACAGCTCCAACCGAGACCGAGCAGATACAGGCCGACGAACGAAAGGCTCGGGACCGGCCCGGACAGCGCGGTGACCATCGTCGCCGCAATCAGCACGGCCGCTCCGATCATGATCGTTCGTATGCGGCCATACTTATCTGCGAAGCGGCCGACGAACGGCGCGGTCGCATACATGCCGACGATGTGAAGCGCGATCACGTAGCCGGCCAAGGTGCCCGAGTGGCCATGGTCCTTCATGTGGATCGGTGTCATGGTCATGATCGCGACCATCGTCATCTGCGACAGGATCATCGCCGTCAACGCCAGTTTGGCGGCCGGGATGCTGCGAATGATCGCCAGCGAGGGCTTGATCGGGGGAAGCTTCATCCCTCGAGGGGCGGCGGGATCCACGTTGCCCGCCACAACCAGCGGATCGGGGCGAAGGAACAGGGTCATAGTCAAGGCGGCGAACGACAGCAGCACCGTGGCGTAGACGAACGGGCCGGTGTAGCTCCACAGGCCGGCCTTCTCGGCAAGCTTCTCGCACCAGCCCACGAGAAGCTGCCGCGGTGACCGAACCGAAGGTGGATCCGAAGAGCAGCAGGGAAATCGCGGTTGATCGCTTCTCCGGCAGTGCGAGGTCGGCAGCCGCGTAACGGGTCAGCAGGTTGGTGCCCTGGCCGACGCCGAAGAAAAGCAGGCCGATCAGGAAGAACAGCAGCGAACGGTTCTCCAACGCTGCGATCACGACGAGACCGCCGAGGAGCGCAATGACGTAGCCGAGCATGAAGCCGGGGCGGCGTCCGAGTCGACGCATGCGAGCCGACAGCATCAGGCCGGCCAAGGCGCCCCCGAGCGTCGCGCAGGCCGACGCCGAACCGGCGAACGTGTCGGCGCCCGTTAGCGTTTTGATAACCGGTCCACCGACCGTAACCGCGACGCTGACCCCCGCTGAGCCCATCATCTGCCCGGCCATGAGCACGCGTAAGGTGCGGCGCTGCAGCCGTTTCTGCTCGTCGGGTGTCAGGTCAGCGAGACGCGGGATCGACGGGCTGGCGAGAGAACCCGCCATCACGCACCGGCGATTCGAAGAGCTTGAGCAAAGGCGGGTTTGGTGGCGTTCATCATCATCCGGTCAAAGTGTTCGTCTGCGTAGTTGGCGTAATCGAAGTCGAGCGTACTGATTCCCTGCTGCACGACACCCCACATTGCTTCACGAACGTCGCTCATGACCTTCATCAGCGTGAGACGGGCCGACTCTACCGGGGTGACCTCGCCGAAATACAGTTGGAGCATCGACTCGTCTGTCGCCGCGTCGAAGCCGTTGTTGACCGAGAAGTTGCCCAGGTCGAACCAGCGGCTGTTCATGCCTGCGTACTCCCAGTCGATCAGCCAAACCACTCCGATGTCGGTGGTCGACGACAGGAAGTTGGCGCCCAACAGATCGTTGTGGCACGGAACCATTGCTTCGCCGATCGTGCCGAACACGGCACCGATGGTCCGGGAGAGTTCGATGGCCTGACCAACCGATTCCACCAGGGCGACCCCGCGTGCCGCGGCGGCGTTGGCGAAGCGCTCGGCCAACCCGAAGGTGTTGAAGAAACCGGAGATGGCCCGGGAATCATGCCAGCGGCGGATGGCGTCGACTATCGCGGTGAGTACGTTCGGGTCGGACAGGTTGGCGGCGGTGGCGGGAACGAACTCGGTCACGAGAAAGCGTTCGGGCTCGAGGAGCGCAGCCACACCCGGCCCGATTCCGAGGCCCGCAGCTTGCGTCGCGGCCTGGTGCTCGTGGCGACGGTTGATGCCCAGAAGTTCCGTATCCTTCCCGTGCAAGCGCAACACGACGTCGCGTGCCGACCCGCTCAGCCGGTAGTTGCGGTTCGTCATTCCGCCCTGGAGCGGCTCGATCGTCAGGGCACTGACCGGTCCGAGATCACTGATATGAGCGCATGCCTTCTCGACGGCCGCCTGGACTTCCGGCTCGAGATCATGAAACGGCACGGCCACGTCGGTACCTCGCCAGCAGCGTCAGTCGAAGCGCTGCCGGGCACCGGCGTTGCGGCGGCCGAGCGCGATGGCCCGGTCGATGTCTCGTTTGGCATCGCGGTCGGCGATCGCGTCTCGTTTGTCGTGCGTCTTACGGCCGCGGGCGAGTGCCAGCTCGACCTTGGCCCGACCGTTCACGAAGTAGATGCTGAGCGGCAGCACGGTGAGGTGATCGTGGTTGATCTTCTCGTCGAGTTCGTTGATCTCGCGCCGGTGCAGCAGCAGCCTGCGGGCCCGTTCCGGGAGGTGGGCGCCGAAGCCGTGCGCGTATTCGTAGGGGGAGATATGCACACCGACGAGCAGCATCTGGCCCCGCTCGATCCGGGCGTACGCGTCTTTGAGCTGCACCTTGGCGTCGCGAAGCGACTTCACTTCGCTGCCGACGAGCGCAATCCCGGCTTCGTAGGTGTCGAGGATGTCGTAGTCATGACGCGCTTTGCGGTTGGACGCCACGACCTTCTTCTCACCACCGGTTGACCCGGCCGCCGGCTTCGCGTTCTTCGACTTGTTCTGGGTGGGTTTCGGCGCGGCCATGGCACGAGCATTCTTGCCGGGTTTGCCGGGTAGGTGTGAACAGTTCGCAACAACCCGGCAAACCCGGGTGAACTAGACCACCGGAAGGCCGGCCAGGGCCGCCTTTACCGCCTCTTCCGGATAGTCGAAATCGACGAGCTTGCCGGAGATGTACGCGTCGTAGGCCGCCATGTCGAGCATGCCGTGTCCGCACAGGGCGGTGAGAATCACCTTCTGCTCGCCGGATTCCTTGCAGCGAAGAGCTTCTTCAATACATGCGGCCAGCGCGTGGGTGGGTTCGGGTGCAGGAACGATGCCTTCGGTGCGGGCGAACTGAACCCCGGCGGCGAAGCAGTCGAGCTGGTTCTTCGCTTCGGCTTCGATGAGGCCGAGTTCGTAGATGTGCGACACGAGCGGGCTCATGCCGTGGTAGCGGAGACCGCCGGCGTGGATCGTGTCGGGGATGAAGTCTTTTCCGAGCGTGTGCATTTTCATGAGCGGAGTCATGCCGGCGGTGTCGCCGAAATCGTAGGCGTACACGCCCTTTGTCATCGAAGGGCACGCGGCCGGTTCAACCGCCACGATGCGCGGATTTCCTCGGCCCTGAAGCTTCTCAGCCAGGAACGGGAACACCAGGCCTCCGAAGTTGGAGCCGCCGCCGACACACCCGTAGATGACATCGGGATACTCCCCGGCCATCTCGAACTGCTTCAGGGCCTCCTGGCCGATGACGGTCTGGTGCATCAGGACATGGTTGAGCACCGATCCGAGCGCGTAGCGGGCGTTGGGGTCGGGAGCGGCAACTTCGACGGCTTCGCTGATGGCGATGCCGAGTGAGCCGGGGCTGTTCGGGTCCATCGCCAGGATGGCCCGGCCCGAGTTGGTGAGATCCGACGGGGACGGGTGAACGGTCGCACCGAACGTCTCCATCATGAGGCGGCGGTAGGGCTTTGCGTCGTAGGACGCCCGCACCTGCCAGATTTCGCACTCGAGCCCGTACTGCGCGCATGCAAATGCCAGGGCGGTGCCCCACTGCCCAGCGCCCGTCTCGGTCGTGAGCTTCTTCACTCCGGCGATCTTGTTGTAGTAGGCCTGCGGAACGGCTGTGTTGGGCTTGTGCGAACCGGCCGGCGACGTGCCCTCGTACTTGTAATAGATGTGGGCCGGGGTGCCGAGCGCCTTCTCCAGGCGATGCGCCCGGTAGAGCGGCGTGGGGCGCCACAGGCGGTAGACGTCCATGACCGCTTCAGGAATGTCGATGGCCTTGTCCATCGACACCTCCTGCATGATGAGATCCATCGGGAACAGGGGAGCGAAGTCGTCGGGTCCGGCTGGTTGCTTGGTGCCCGGATGCAGCGCCGGCGGTGGCGGGCTGGGGAGGAACGGCACGATGTTGAGCCACGACTTCGGAATCTGGTCCTCGTTGAGCAGGAACTTGGTGGTCGACATGTTTTCCTCCGAATCGTGGGATTGACAGCCCAACTGTAGAAGTTCGGTTTGGGCGCGAACCAAGCGGTAAGGTCCTTTTTTCCGTCGTATCCTCGGGAGCGTGCTGCACCTTGACGCCCTCGCCTATTCGCAGATGATCGCGCTGGCCTACGACGGTCTACCCCTCGAAGCCTGCGGGTTGCTCGGCGGACGGCCCGGTGGCGTGGCGGTCGGATCGACGCAGGCCGCCGTCGTGACCACGTTCTACCCGTCTGTCAACGTCGCCAATTCGTCGAAGGTGTATACGATCGACCCAAAAACGCACCTTCGCGCCGAGCGTGACGCAGAGGACCGCGGCGAGGAAATCATCGGCGTGATGCACAGCCACACCCACACCGACGCATACCCTTCGGCGACCGACGTCGCCCAGGCACCCGACCCGACCTGGCACTACGTCATCGTCTCCCTCCGTGACGAGGCCCCGGTCCTGCGCAGTTACCGGATCGTGGACGGCGTGATTCACGAGGAACAGGTCGCAATCGTCAATCGGAAAGTTTGACCAAATGTTCGGACTTTTGGAATAGCCTGAATACCCGATAGGGTTGGTAGGGAATTACCAACCACTCTTCACCGAAGGACCCCGCCATGAGCGCATCCACCACGACCGTCGACGTCCGCATCCCCACGATTCTTCGGGTTCACGTAGGCGGAGCCGCGAAGGTTCAGGCCACGGGCGACACCGTTGGCGCGCTGCTGACCGACATCACGACCCGCTTTCCCGGCATCGCCGGCCAGATCGTGACGACCGACGGTGCTCTGCACAAGTTTGTCAACGTCTATGTGAACGACGACGACGTGCGCTACATCGGCAAGCTCGATGCGCCCGTCAAGTCAGGCGACACCGTGTCGATTCTTCCGGCTGTGGCCGGCGGCGCGCTCTAAGCCGACTGCTCACTATGACCGTTTACGGTAACGCGCTCGATCTGATCGGCAACACGCCGATCGTCGACGTGTCGGTGCTCAGCCCGAACCCGAAAGTCCGGATCCTCGCCAAGCTCGAGGGGCAGAACCCGGGCGGAAGCGTGAAGGACCGCATTGCCCTGTCAATGATCGAGCAGGCGGAAAAAGACGGTTTGCTGACCAAGGGCATCACGCTCATCGAGCCGTCGAGCGGCAACACCGGCATCGGCATGGCTCTCGTCTGTTCGCTCAAGGGTTATCGACTCAAGATCGTGCTGCCGGAAAACGTGTCGATTGAGCGTCGCCAGATGCTTGAGGTCTTCGGGGCGGAAATTATCTCGTCGCCGGGGTCGGAGGGCTCCAACGGCGCCGTGAAGCTCGCACAGCACCTGGCGGTTGAGAACCCCGACTGGGTCTTTCTCTATCAATACGGCAATCAGGCCAACCCGCAGGCCCACTTCACCGGTACCGGCCCCGAGATCTATCGCGATGTTCCGGAGATCACGCACTTCATCGCCGGCCTCGGTACGTCGGGCACCCTGATCGGTGTGGGTTCGTATCTCAAATCGGTGAAGCCCTCGGTCGAGGTGTGGGCCGTGGAACCTCCGGCGGGAGAAATGGTCGATGGTCTGCGTAACCTTGACGACGGCTACATTCCGCCGATCTTCACCAACAACAACGGGTTCGACCTGCTCGATCGCAAAAAGGTCATCGGACCACGCGAGTCCGTCGAATACACGCGCAAGATGGTTCGTGAAACGGGCATTTTCGCCGGTATATCGTCGGGCGCGATCATGGCCGCTGCTGTTAAGTGCGCAGAGGAAATCGAAGAAGGCGTGATCGTGACCATCGTGTGCGACGGCGGCTGGAAGTACCTCTCGACGGGCGCCTACGCCGGCGACCTCGACGAAGTCACCGAACGCGCCAAGAAGGTCATTTACTTCTGAGTTTGATGGTGGCGGCTGACCGCCATTGTTTACAGATCGCCGCTGCGTTGGAGCACGGTGAAGGCGAGCCAGCCGGGTAGCAGTGGAAGCCAGAAGGTGGCGATGCGAAACAGCATGACGGCGCCCAGGGCGCTGTCGCTTCGCATTCCGGCCGACGTGAGCCCGGCCACGAGCGTGGCTTCGACGGCGCCGATCCCTCCGGGGGTGGGCGCCACCGAGGAGATGACCGAGCCCACCAGATACACGAGCGCTACCGAGGTAAATGCCGGTGCTTGGCCGAAGGCGAGCACGGACACTTCCAGGGCGAGTAGGTAACCCATCGTGATCGTGACGGATCCGCCGAAGAGCTTCACGAGGTTCATCGGATGCCGGGCGGTTTCGGCCAGTCCGTGACCCGCCCGCTTGAGCGCTGGGAGGACGCGGCCGACCAGGATCGATCGCGTTCGTGGCACGCCGGCGAGGACCGCCACGAGTACCACAGCGATTGCGGCAACCACCGTCACCGTACCGGTCACCGGAAGATCGAACGACGCCAGGCCCGATGAACCCGCCTGGGCGATGAACACGCCGAGAAGGCTGAAATGCACGAGGACGCCGGCGATCGTGTCGACCCCGACGGCCGCCATGGCGAGCGCAGGATCGATGCCTCGTCGTTGAAGGAATCGAGCGCTCAACGCAAGCGCCCCGCCGGGGGCGGCGACTCCGACGAACGAGGTGGCGAACTGCACCCCGAGGTTCGGGCCGAAGGGGAGTCGGTCAGGTATCGAACCCTCGAGTGCGTAGGCCGCGCCGATGTACGTGATCACCGACAATCCGAGCGCGGTTGCGACCCACCAGAGATTCGCGGTTCGCGTCTTTCCCCACACGTCGCCCGCACCGAGCAACTGCGGCACGATTGCGGAAAGTCCGAGCGCCAGCATGAGGATCGAGACGACGGTCCTCGGTTTGATCCGTTCGAGGTCTTCGGTCGGCGCTTCAGCGACCCCCGTGACACGCTGGACCTCCGCTCGCAGCGGTTCGAGGCAGTTGGCCTCCTTCACCGCAGCGCGGGTCGCCCGGGATAGCGCGAGAGGTTGCAGGCGCGGCAGGGCGTGGACCAGGCCTTCGGGCCCGATCGCCCGCAGACCGGCCTGCACCGCCCGTTCGACGCCCAGACGTGCGGCCGTGATGGCCAGAACCTCTGCGGTGTCAGCGGCCAGGGTCCGATCGGTCGCTCCGAGTTCCGCGCCGGAGAAGTCGACGACCATCACGTTGTAGTCGTCGTCAACCCAGAGAAACTCGCCGTTCAGGTGATGGTGGACGGTTTTGCTTTCGCGGAGCGAGACGACCACCTGCCAGGCCTTGTCGAGCAGATCCAGGTTTCTCTCGTGCGGTTCGAGGGCGTCGAGGGGACGCATGTGTTTGGCTTCGAACGCGAGCATCATGGCGTCGCCGGGAAATTCGCTGACGACCGTGAGGCGAGGAGTCGGAACACCGTCGGCGAAAGCCTTAAGCGCGCATAGGCCTTCGTGTTCGACCCGGTGGCGGACCGCGACGAACGGACGCTCGTCGCCGATCTCACGAAACCTCACATAGCGGTACAGCCGGGCCGGCAGTCCGGCGACCCACGACTCGGGGCTGGTCACTTTGACGAACAGCAGGCCTTTGTCGCGGCACTTGGCCCGGAAGGTGGCGATCCCCCGGAACGTCGCTTCACGGGTGACCTCAACGGATTCCAGGTTGTATCCGAAGCGGGCGAGCACATTGGCCACGTCACGCGCTTTGGGCCGTTGATTGGGAATGCCGACGAGGAAATCGGTGAGCCGCGCCGCAGCGACACCGATCGCCACCGCCATCAGCATGGTGGACGGTTCGGGAATGGCCGTGAGCACACGCGCGGCGACGGCCAACACCAGCACCAGGCGGCTGAGTCGGCGCCATCGGGCCGACCACCAGTGCGACTGGACGACGAGTCCGGCCGTCAACACGGCGAGCCCCTCGGTCGTGGGGAACGCCGCTCCGGTGCCGAACACGGCCCGGGCCGGGCGCCCGACGCGCAACACGTCATGTCCGACGAGCGCGGCCACGGCAAACGTGGTGACGACGGCGATGACCGAAGCGACGAACAGGCGCAGCAATCGCCGAAAATTCCGTGTCACGACCAACGAGACAAGGCCGGCCACCGTGACGGCGATCGTCACCAGACGGAACGACCCGGCCGAAAGGTCGAGAATCCACTTGGGAAGTCCGTCGAGAATGAGTCGAAACTGCGACCGGAACGTCGACGAATCGCCACCGCTTCCGACGAGCGGAATGAGACACAGCGCGACGAACACCGTCGCCAGGCTGAAGCGGATCGCCGAGGTGGGCGAATGCACGGTCTCGGGCTGGACCGGCTCAACGATCGCGATGTCAGGGGCTGGTAACGGCGTACCCCCGGTTGTTGCCATCGAAATCATGCTTCCGACGTTAACCCGAGAGTTGGTTTGGTGCTGCTGGTGAGTGGTGTCGCCGAGGGGGAAGCGCAGGGAAGTAGGCTAAGCGGGTGAATTTTTCGAAGGATCGAATCTCCCGCCTTGCCCTTCTTGACCGGGCGTTGACCAACGTGCCCGACGCCGACATTGAGAAGCTGCTTACGACGCTGCCCGAAGATCATGTGGAGGCGTTGCACCAACTGGCCGGGTTTGCCCAGGATCCGGATGCTTCGACACTCGACGCGCTTCGTTCGGTGGCCACCAAGGGCCGGCTCAACGGGCAGCTTGAGCAGATTTCATCGGTTCTCGCCGACACCTGCCTGGCCGACTGCATCCAAGTGCTCGGTGAAAACGCTGATCTTCCCAGCGAAGAGAACCTTCGAGACGTTCTGCCTGGTCTGGTTGAACGTCACGGCCTCGGCATCACCCGGCTGATGCTCGCCGCCGCTATTGCGGGTGAGGCTCCGGCCTCGGTCATGTTGACCAAGGTGCTGAAGAACGATCCCGAATACGGTCTTCCTCCAGCGATTCCGCAGACATTCGGCATCATGCCGTCGTTGAAGGCCCCGACCGACTCGGCCGAGCGCGAGAAGCTCAAAGCCAAGCGTAAGGAAGAACAGAAGAAGAAGCAGGCGGCCGAAGCACTTCGTCGCCAGCAGATTCTGCAGTCCCGCCGCCCGAAGTAACGTGCGGCCCCGCCTACGGCGCTGTGCCGTAGGCGGCGCGCAGGGCCACCCGGTCGAGCTTGCCGGTAGACGTCATCGGCATTTCTTCGATGACGACGATGTCATGGAGACGTTGATCGGCTTCCTCCGCTTTCGCCCGGTAGAGGGCGGTAAGTAGCTGGGTCGAGGGTGGCGTCGGCTGGCCCGGCCAGAGAGCAACGACGGCCCGAGGCCCGTCTTGGCCGGGAACGACCGCGACGTGGCGGACAGCCTCATGGCACGAGATCAGCGCATCCTCGATCGCTCGGGGCAGGACAACCCCGGTGGGGGTTTCAATGCGTTCGGAATAGCGACCGAGGGTCGTGATGTGTCCGGTTGGCGCCATGCGACCGAGATCGCCGGTGTGCAACCATCCGTCGCGAATCGCCGCAGCGGTTTTGTCGGGCTCCTGCCAATAACCGACCATGTACCCGCCGCGGATGCAGAGTTCGCCGGCTTCGCCCGTCGGAACTTCGACACCTTCATCGTTAAGTACGCGTACTTCTTTGTCGGGTAACGGCTCGCCCACTGAACCGAAGAGTTCCTCGGGCGGACGGACACGCCGACCGAGCCCGACAAATCCCCCGAGTTCGCTCTGTCCGTAGCTTTCGCAGAACGCGATGCCGAGTTCGTCATAGTACGCGCGCTTAAGTTCAGCCGGGACGGCTTCGCCTCCTGACACGACGAGCTTGAGTGTGGATGGGGTGCGTCCTCGGGTGCGGCACTCGGCGAGAAGGTCCTTCAACTGTGGAGGGTTCGAGGCCAGGTAGGTGACGCCGTTTGCCTCGATGTCGTCGAAGACCTCGGCGGCGTTGAATGCCTTCCGGAGTCCGACGGTCATTTGACGGTGCAGGCCGGGGAGCCAATGGGCGACGAGCCCGTACGAACTGGCGGGCGACGTCGCTCCGAGCGAGGAATCCTGTGGTGTGAGTTCGAGACGCTCGGCGATGCAGGCCGTGGCCCTCACGGTGGCCTCGTGGCCCAGCACCGCTCCCTTCGGTCGGCCGGTTGACCCGGACGTGAAGGAGAGGTGGAAGGGGACGGATGCGTCGAAGTTCTGGATGGGAAGGGGTTCAGCGGCGTTGACGATGTCGCCCCAACCCTCGGCTCCGGGCTGGGGACCGTCCATGCAGAGGTAGTTCGTGATGCTGGTCATAGTGGGGCGATCGCGGTCGACCGCTTCGAAGAGGTCATGCGTGTACACGAGGACCTTTGGTGTGCACGCGTTCGCGTAGTCGGCGAGTTCGTGACCCGTCATGACACTGATATGCGCGCTTATGGCCCCGAGGCGCCAGGTGGCGAACATGGCGACGAAATAGTCGAGCCCGTTGTGGGCGAGTAGGCCGACCCGGTCACCTTTCTCGACGCCAAGTGCCTTCAAAGCGCCCGCAGCCTTGGCCGAGAGGTGGTCGAGCTCAGCGAAGGTGAGCGTGCGACCGCGGTCGGACCAGCGAAGGTACGGGGCGTCGGGCGTGCGCATCGCAACGCGGGTGAGTAGCTCCGGGATGGTCAGAAAACCCATGGGGCCACAATGCCTCACCCCGTAGCGCTATTGGTTGCGAACAGATAAACAGTGTGTTCGCTGGGTCACCCGGTGGCACGGGTGCGGCGCAGAAGCGGGTCGAGGAGGGCGAGAGTGCGGTCGGCGATGCGAAGGACGCGGCCCGAGGCGCCCGGCGTGTCGGAGTCGATGAGGTTGCCCATGACCGAAAGGGTGATGTCGGCGACAGTCTGCGTGCCGACGGCGAACTTGAGTCCGTTGTTGAGGATGAACGGATGGCCGATCAGGAAGCTGAAACGGCGACCGGTGCGCAGGAACGCGTCGAAGCGGGCTCCCACCTCGTGGTCGTAGCGGCCTGGCGCGGTATCCGGGTTGTCGAGGAACAGGTCAGCGGCGAGCATGCCGGATTCGAGTCCGTAGTCGATGCCTTCGCCGTTCATCGGGTTCACGAGACCGGCGGCGTCGCCGACCGCGACCCAGCCCGGGCCGTAGCGCCGCATGGTGCTCATCGGAAGTCGCCAAGCGCGCGGCTTGTCGATGTAGGGGCCGACACCCCAAGAATCGCGCACCAGATCGCGATACGAGTCGAGCAGCTTGTTGAGGTTCAGCTTCTTGAAGCCGCGCATGGTCGACAGTGCACCGGCGCCGATGTTGACGGTGCCGTCGCCGGCCGGGAACATCCAGCCGTAGCCCGGGACCGGCGTGCCGAACTCGTCTTTGAGCGTCAGACAGGATTCGAGGTGACGGTCCGCGTGGCGGGGCGACTCGACATAGGCGCGGATCGCGAGTCCGAAAGGTTCGTCGGCTACCCGGTCGGCGCCGAGCAGTCGGGCCACGGCTCCGGGCGCTCCGGTGGCGATCACCACCATGTCGGCCTTCCAGGTGCGGCCATGCGCTTCGACCCCGGTGACCCGGCCCGATGAATCGAGGATCGGCATGGCCTCGTGCTCGTAGAGCATTTCCGCTCCGGCTTCAGCGGCAGACTGCATGAGATAGGCGTCGAGGCCCTTGCGGGGCCATACAGCGCCGTATGCCGGGAAGCGGGACGTGGTCGGCCATGCGAGCTCGCGGGTCTTGCGGCCGGCGATCATGCGGAGCCCGTCGATGCGGTGGGCGTTGCCGTCGATCGTAAGTTTCAGTTCCTGCATGGCCCCGACCGCCCGTGGTGTGAGCCCGTCGCCGCAGACCTTGTCGCGTCCGAAGGCACCCTTTTCGAAGACGGTGACCTTGGCCCCGGCGTTGGCCGCCCGAATAGCCGCCGCTGATCCGGCCGGGCCACCGCCGATTACGAGAAGGTCTCTGGACTCCACGGGGTCCATTCTCGTCGACACCCGCGCCGTAGCGTGAACACCTGTGACGCGTGGCTCGGCCTTAGTGGTCCACTAGCCTCGCCCGATGGCCGTGGATGACAAACCGGTACACGATTTTCAGAACGCCGCGGAGTGGGCGACCTGGTTGGAGTCGGCAGATGCGCCCGGTGGTGTGCGGTTGCGGCTGCGCAAGAAGGGTTCGGCCACGCCCGGTCTTACGTACGCCGAGGCGTTGGACGTTGCGTTGTGTTTTGGTTGGATCGACGGTCAGGTCAAGTCTCACGACGCTGATTCGTTCTTGACCGTGTTCACCCCGCGGCGGCGGAACAGTCCGTGGTCAAAGATCAACCGTGGCCACGTGGAGCGCCTCATCGCCGAGGATCGCATGCAACCGGCGGGCCAGGCCGAGATCGACCGGGCCAAAGCCGATGGACGGTGGGACGCGGCCTACCGGGTTGCCGACCGCGACGTTCCGGCCGACCTGCAGGTGGCCCTGGATGGGAACCCCGTTGCCGCGGCTGCGTTTGCCGGGTTGTCGAGCCAGAACCGCTTCGCCATCGTGTTTCGGTTGAACTCGGTGAAGCGCCCTGAGACGCGACAGCGGAAGGTGGCCGAGTTCGTTGCGATGTTGGAGCGGGGCGAGACGCTGCACCCGCAGAAGCGGTCAACGTAAGTACTGCTTAAGTCCTGCGGGCAAGCAACATCGCCTGGGGCGTGCTTTCGTAGGTGAGTTCCGGTTTGCGCCAGATGCGGGTTCGCACATCGAATCCGGCCTCCTCTAGTGACCGGGCGACGTCGTCGATCGAATGCCGGTACCACGTCATGGTGATCGACGAGCCGAAGGCGTTCTCGCGTTCGACTTCCTCGTTTTGGCCGGCTTGGAATCCGATCAGCACGTGCCCGGTTTGGTCGAAGCACTCGTTTGAGTTCGGCCCACACCACGGAAAGTTCGGGGAGGGGCGTATGGATGATCGAGTACCAGAGGACCGCGCCGTCTACGGAACTGTTGTCGACCGGGAGGTTCGTGAGGGGAGCGACGTCGAAGGTGATCTTCGGGTGCGCTGATCGGGCCGACTCGATCATTTGGGGAGACAGGTCGAACCCGCGCACACCACGAATTCCGCAATCGTGGAAGTACGCCGCGATGCGCCCGGGCCCGCAGCCGAGGTCGAGGACGGTATGCGCTTCGTTGTTCTTCAGGTCCTCGGCGAAGGCGTCGAGCATCGCTCGATCAAGGGGGTTCTCCGTCGCGGCTGATACTTCCGTACCGATGGCGGTCACGTACTGGTCGGCGGAGAAGTCGTAGACATCTCGAGTCGTGGAGACGAATGCAGGATCAGACACGTCCGCCAGTATGTCGTGTCGACGCTCCGTCGGCTGAGCGGTTGTGGGGGTCCCACCAGTTGGTCTGTTTCCGCGGAATCGGGCCGGGGAGGGGTTGGTGGTTGCGGTAGGGGGTGGTGGCTTCCGGGGTGAAGGCGTTGGTCGTGATCCAGATGGTGAGGTGGTGGTCGTAGGTTTCACCGTGTCCTCGGGGTGTGATGGTGTCGGGCGCGATGTTGAGTGATGAGTTGTCGTTGAGTATTTGTTCGGGGTTGCCTCTGATGTTGCCGGGTGGGGTAAAGGGTTGGCCGTTGGGGTTGTAGAAGGTGATTTCGCCGGTGTCGGGGTTGCCGCTCATGGTCCAGCCTCGGTCGTGGATGGCGCCGTGGTGGCGGGGGCAGAGCATCACGAGGTTGATTACGACAGTGTCGCCGTTGTCGCGGTAGGCCACGACGTGGTGGGCATGGAGGTTCTTTGTTTGTCCGCAGCCGTGGAAGCGGCAGCATTGGTCGCGGTGTTTGAGGTAGCGGCGCATGGTTTTGGTCGGGGCGCGGCGGTGTTTGCGTTTGCGGCTGTAGCGGATGGAGTCGGTGGTGTGGGTGGCGGTGATGTGGTCGGCATCGCTCGCCAGTTCATCGGCGAGCTCGGTCGGAATCGGTGGCCCGTTTTCGATGCGGTTGGTGCCGTCGGGGTAGCGGTGTATGACGATGAGCACGGGCGGGGTGGCCGGGATGTCGCAGTCGGGGCAGCCGTCGTCGCCGAGCGAGGCCCGGGCCAGCACCTGGGAGAGGGCGTCGGCGTGGCGTTGTTCGTAGGGGTCGCGATTGTCTCGGCTCGTATCGGTGTGGGTTTTGACGAGCTTCGTTAGGAGAGCGCCCTGGTCGGGGCTGAGTACGCCGGTGACGTGGTACATGCCGTTGTCGTCGATCCACCAGTTGAGCTTTCGGGCGTCGGCTTGTCGCTCAGCGATGTCGGGTTCGAGTGTGTTGTTGACACGGATGGTGTCGGACACGATGCGTTCGATTTGGGAGCCGGTCGCGTTGCGGGCCAACTCCAACCAGAGTGGTTCAGTGTCGGCAGTGGCGACTCGGCAGACGGCGCGGACCCGGGAGTACGACAGTTCGCCTCTGCTGAATGCTTGGCGTATTTGCGGGAGTTCGACGAGTTTGTCGGCGACTGCGACGTGTTGTCTAGCGGTGCTGTTACTGATGCCAATGTGCACGGTGAGCCATTGGGCCATCGTGATGCATTCCCATTGTTCATATGCGCGCCTACGGTTGTACTCAGCGACGAGGAGCAGCCATCGACACATCGCCGCGGTGATGTGCGCGGCCAGGGTGGAGATTTCGGCTTCGAGTCGTTCGGTCGCCAACTCAGCGAGAGCCGGATCCGCGAACGTGACGGGTAGGGGGTCGAGAACGGTGGTGTCGCTCATGCGTTTCATTGTGCCGGAGGGGGTATGACAAATTCCGGGCTCTACCGAGCACTTCCTGAACTTCTTTTTCGATAGCGTTCACCCACGGACCGAGCAGTGTTTCCGCGGAGACGGACGGTGCGGTGTTTCCGCGGAGACGGACCGAGCAGTGTTTCCGCGGAGACGGACCGAGCAGTGTTTCCGCGGAGACGGACCGAGCAGTGTTTCCGCGGAGACGGACCGAGCAGTGTTTCCGCGGAGACGGACCGAGCAGTGTTTCCGCGGAGACGGACCGAGCAGTGTTTCCGCGGAGGCGGACCGAGCAGTGTTTCCGCGGAGGCGGACCGAGCAGTGTTTCCGCGGAGGCGGACCGAGCAGTGTTTCCGCGGAGGCGGACCGAGCAGTGTTTCCGCGGAGGCGGACCGAGCAGTGTTTCCGCGGAGGCGGACCGAGCAGTGTTTCCGCGGAGGCGGACCGAGCAGTGTTTCCGCGGAGGCGGACCGAGCAGTGTTTCCGCGGAGGCGGACCGAGCAGTGTTTCCGCGGAGGCGGACCGAGCAGTGTTTCCGCGGAGGCGGACCGAGCAGTGTTTCCGCGGAGGCGGACCGAGCAGTGTTTCCGCGGAGGCGGACCGAGCAGTGTTTCCGCGGAGGCGGACCGAGCAGTGTTTCCGCGGAGGCGGACCGAGCAGTGTTTCCGCGGAGGCGGACCGAGCAGTGTTTCCGCGGAGGCGGACCGAGCAGTGTTTCCGCGGAGGCGGACCGAGCAGTGTTTCCGCGGAGACGGACCGAGCAGTGTTTCCGCGGAGGCGGACCGAGCAGTGTTTCCGCGGAGACGGACCGCCGGGCCGCAGCCGACGAGTCGACCGTGAGCGACGTCTTCGCAAAAATCTGCGCGCAGACGTTCGCACCACCTAGCGCGGCCTTCCACATCGACGGTTCGCCGACTGTACATTTGGCCCGATGATTGCCCTTCCAGGTCTTCCTGAACTCACTTGGCTGAACGGTTTCGTCGGCAGTGCGGAGGCCGACGGCTCCATACTCACCATGACTGCGCCACCCCAGAGCGACCTGTTCAACAACCCGCTCGACTCGTCGGTCAACGCCTCAGTGCCGGCACTTTGCTTCACGCCCATGGGCGACTTCACACTGTCGGCGAAGGTGAGCGTCGAGTTCGCATCGGGGTTCGACGGTGGCGTGTTGATCGTCCACCAGGGCCCCGGCGACTACGCCAAGCTTTGCTTCGAAGCGACGCCCCGCCTCGAACCGATGGCCGTAAGCGTGGTCACCCGTGGGGTCTCCGACGACGCCAACGGGCCGGTGATCAACGGCACCACACTGTGGCTTCGCGTCACCCGGCTCGGCCCCACAATTGCGTTCCACCACTCGCTCGACGGAACGTGGTGGCACTTCACACGTTGGTTCCAGCTCCGCAATCCCGATGCTCCGCTTGTGGCCGGCATGCTCGCCCAGTCACCGACGGGCGAGGGTTGCCGAGCCACATTCGCCGACGTCACCTACCGCCAGATTTCCGTTACGGCATATGACGAGCGGGCGATGGCGTCATTGCGCGATGGCTCGTAGCCAAGCGATCGGAATGGATTGGGCAACGGCCTCGGAACGCGAGAGATAGTCACGTGCGAAACGTGTCGCCTGAGAACTCGGCGGGGCAGGACTAGACCGTTTTCCGTCCGGCGACACCTGAGCCGGTAGCGGCGTACGAGAAGCGAATGGCATAACGCTCCCTGACGACTATCGCCGGTTCCTGACGACCATGCGAGCAACCGGGCAGCGAGCTCTACAGAGCGCGGTAGAAGCCCACGCAGCTGTTGGCGTGATCGATGAAGCGCAGCTCGTCTTCGATGATCGGGGCCATGCGCTCACGGTTGCCGAGGGCTCGTTGGTACGACTCGACGTCGGGATAGCCGGCGACGGCCGCCCCCGCCAGATGGCGGATGCCGCTCCCGAGCTGACGCGAAGCCGAACCGCTGTCGATCGGATCGGCGTGAAATTGCTTGTACGGAGGGCCGGTGCGCGTCGGGCGGATCAGGTTTCCATGCGTGTTCAGCCAGTGGTCGATGAATTCATCGTGCGTCAACGCCGGCGACGCGGCAACGAAGACTTCCAACCGGTACGCATCCTCGCCGGCGACGAAGGCGTGCTCGATGCCCGACAGCACGGCCGACGCCCCCAGGTCCAGCACCAACGATTTGGTAAGCTCACTTACTACTGTCTCGATCGAGACATGCTCGCCCCGAAACTCAAGTACCGCGTCGAACGGCGCCTCCGCCATGAGGTCCGCATGCGCCGTACCACGGGTGGCGCCGCGCACTGCGGCGAAGGCGTGGGCCGAGGTCGCACCGGCCTTGGCGGCGAGCGTCGAAGCCAGCCCACCGAGTTGGTCAACCGACTCGGCCGCCGTGGTGGGTTCGAATGTAAGGAGGAACTGCACGATCTGCGTCATCGAACGAGAGTATGGCAGTTACCTGCGCTACTTCCGAGTCGAGGCCTTCTTCGTGGTCTTGGCCTTGGGCTTCACGGTCGGCTTGGCCGCCACCTTTGCCTTCGTGGTGGGAGTGGCGCTGACCTTGACCGGGGCGGAGAATGCCAGGGGATCGCCAGCAGTTGTGGCGCCTACGGATTCGGCATACAGATTGGGGAAGTTGCCGCTCATCAGCATCATGGCCATGAGACGCCAGGCGTTCGAGTAGTACGACTCGGGTCGGTCCATCTGGGCCAGGTTCGTGTCGTAAGCCTTCTGCGGAGTCGACAGCACCGAACCGGTGGCGGACCCACACTGGACCGGCGTGAGCTTGGTCGCGGCCCAGATCGGAGCCGCGGCGTTGCTGATGAAGAACGGCGAGGTGTAGGTCTGCTTTGCCGTTCCATCGAGGCCGTATTCGGCCTTCACGTTCTCGATGCCGACCGAGGCGAAGAAGCTACCGATCTCGTTCGACGTCTCGATCGAGTCGGGGCTGCCCGTCCACGCCCGATCAAGCGCGATGCGCACGCCGACGCGTGCCGTGTCCCAACTCCACCAACCGGAATTCTGTGGCTGCCAGTCAACCTGGCGAACGTTGCCTTCGTAGTCGTTCCAGTTCGGAATGAGCTTCGAACAATTGCCGGCAATGGCCTGAGTCTGGTTGAGCAATTCGTAATTGCGCGTAACAACGGTGTTCCACTCGGTGACGTGACCGGTGAACGCGCCGAACACCCGGAAATACGCCGGGGCGAAGTACGACATGTTCATCGTCGGCTTGTTCGTCGTGTCCCACGAGTCGCCGGGGAGAAGCTCGCCGCCTTTGTTGTTGATCGGCGCATTCTTGGGCTGCGCGCCCGGACGGTCCACTTCGAACGCGTAGATGTTGTTGATGAGCTTCGTGCCGATGACGCAGTAGTCGAGCGTCGATGCCGGCCATGTGCCCGTGCGGGTCTTCACGCACGCCTGAACGAGACCCATGGCCATGTCTTCGTCGCCGTCGGTCGCGGCGCCGGTACCCCGGTATTCCTGCGGAGCGCCGATCTTCCAATGCATGAGGCCGTTGCTGTTGAGATGGTCGGCGGTGAACCGCCATAGGCCGTCGAAGAGCGCCTGGTCGTCCATCAACGACGCGAACAGCATGCCGTAGCCCATGCCCTCGGAGAACGTCGATCCGTCTTTCGGCTCACCGATGACGCGGAACCGGTCGGGCTTCCCGGTGTTGTTCGATGTTATGTGCGCAGACTTCCACGACTGCCACGCCGTTTTCACGTCGTCGCTGGTCGCCTTCACCGTGGTTGGTCGGTTGTACGGGAAGGCGAACTTCCCCGCCGATACGACAGACACGGCGGACGCAGTCGTCTTCGGCGCTGCTCCACCAGAGGGAGCGAAACCCAGCGCGGCGGTGGTCCCGATCGCGAGCGTGCTGATCGAGGCGATAGCTGACGCAGGAAGTTTCACCCATCAAGTATCGGCACGAATGACGGATAGACGAAGCATTGGGTTATGGGCTTTTCGGCTCATTGCGATAGAAACGGAGTATGACAATGATCGCCATAACCGGAACCATCCCCACCCGCGCCGAGAAGCACGACGAGGCCGTCGCCGCAATGGTGAAGATGCAGGACGCTTCGCTCGCCGAGGCCGGCTGCAACAAGTACCAGTTCGGTTTCACCGCTCAGGACCCGGCACTGGCGATCATTTTCGAGGAGTGGGTCGATCAGGCAGCACTCGACGCGCACTTCGCCACACCGCACATGGCTGAGTTCCAGGCCGCTCTGAAAGACATCGTCGCGGGTCGGGGCACGCTCACCCGTTACGAGGTGTCGAGCAGCGGTCCGCTCGGCTGATCCCTCCCGGACTCAAGCGAGTCGGTACAGGTCGTACGTAACGGCGGCCGCGGCACGTGCTGCGGTCGCCACGAACACCGTCGAGTTGACCCACGCATGCGCTGGGCCACCTGACTCAATGCGGGCGCTGAGGCGAAACAAATACTCGGTGGGAGTCACGCTTTCGCCCCGAGCCAGCCTCGCCAACACCTCGGGAGCGCCCGAGCGGAAACCCTGGGTGGCGATGTAAAGCAGGTCGCCGTTCGCGGCTCGGGCGGTGTAGCGGGTGTCGATGATGGCGGTCCCGTCGTCGGTCACGATCTGCCAGTCGGCCCCTCCCGACAGGATCGTCGCGTCGAGCAACGGCCCGCGGAACCAGCCGCCGGCAA
This sequence comes from uncultured Acidimicrobiales bacterium, assembly GCA_963763135.1. Classification (GTDB taxonomy): domain Bacteria; phylum Actinomycetota; class Acidimicrobiia; order Acidimicrobiales; family JANYDT01; genus JANMZO01. Next base: position 31,014 of record CAVXNJ010000004.1, read on the forward strand.
TGCCGATGACGCGACGCTTGCCGGTCAGCACCGGCCCCAGTTCGAGCGGTGGGTCGAGCTCGATGTGCGCGTGAGCCACGAACTCGAGACGAAGGTCGGGAAGTTCCGGGTTCATCGCAGACTTTGACCGAGGCTCAGAGGGCGAACGTAGCGCAGAATGCTTTGACGGCCCGCTTGGTTCCGGTGACTTCGATCTCGCCCGACTCGACGCAGCTCTTGAACGTCTGGTCACCGCGTCGGATGGACAGCAGCGTTCTCGGATCAGTGGTGAACGTGGCGGCGGGGACGACGTCTTCGCGTGCCCGGCGGATACGTGCGTTGAGGGACCTGACGTCGAAGGCCTGACCGTCGAGCACGATGCGGTACTCGTCGTTGGGATCGTCGACGGCTTCGGGTCGGTGGAAGGCGGTGAGCGCGGCAACGAGTGCGGCGCGGGGTTTCACAACCGTGTCGTCGGCGGGGGCGGGGAGGCGGTGAGCCCCGAACCGGGCCAGCGCGCTGAGAACCGGAAGGATCTCCCGACCGGCTTCGGTCAGCACGTACACGGTGCGAGCCGCCGGGGCGGGAAGCTCGTCACGTGACACGAGGCCCGTCTCCTCGAGGTCGCGGAGTCGCTCCGTAAGAAGGTTCGGGGCCAGGCCGACGAGGGATTCGCGTAGATCGGTGAAGCGCTGCGGGCCGAAGGAAAGGTCTCGAAGGATGAGCAGAACCCAACGGTCGCCGATCTCGTCGAGCGCGTGGGCGATAGGGCAGTACTGGCCGTAGGTGCGAAGCGCCATGTCCTTGAGTGTACGTCGTCGGCGGGTCTGTGTATAGAACGGAAACTTTCTAGTTGAAAAAATAAACTGAATATGTGTAGGGTGCCTGCATGGCTTCCACACCGAGCTCCACAACAGGTTCTGCAGTAAAGGTCCGTTCCCCGTGGGTGGTGTTCGCTATAGCCGCTACCGGCGGTTACATCACGACACTCGACCTCTCGATCGTCAACGTGGCGTTCGCTGAGATCGCGAAGACATACTCCTCGGCGAGTCGCGCTGGACCTGTCGTGGATCGTCACGATTTACAACATCATGTTCGCCTCCCTGCTGATCGTCGGCGGCCGCACCGCTGACCGCTGGGGACGCAAGAACGTGTTCATGGCGGGAGCGGCGGTGTTCGGGGTCGGCTCGATCATGTGTGCGCTGGCACCGACTCTTCCCTTACTCATCGTCGGGCGCGGTGTGCAGGGCCTGGGTGGAGCGTTCCTCACACCTGCCACCCTCGGACTCCTGCTGGGAGCGTTTCCGCCCGAGCGGCGCACGCAGACGGTGTCGCTGTGGGGCGGCGTCACGGCTCTGGGCGTGGCATCCGGACCGACACTGGGTGCATTGCTCATTTCGCAGTTCGGCTGGCGTTCAGCGTTCTGGATCAACGTGCCAGTGATACTTGCCGTGATCGGGGTCGGGCGAATCCTGCTGGCCGAGTCACCTCGGGAGAAGTCGGTCGGCCGGCCCGATTATGTCGGGGCCGCGATGATCACGCTCGCACTCGCCGCGTTGGCACTCGGTATCTCCGAGTCGGAGCGTTGGGGGCTGGGCGACCCTCGGACGATCGGCAGCATCGTGTTTGCGCTTGCCCTGGTGCCGGTGTTCATCCGTCGACAGGCGCGTCATCCCGAACCGATCGTCGATCTTTCGTTGTTCCGCTTCCGCTCATTCGCAGTGGCCAACGTCGCCACGATGCTGTTCTTCGTGGCCTTCTCCGCATTCGTACTCAACAACGTGCTCTTCCTCCGTACGGTCTGGCACTACTCGGTCCTTCGTGCCGGTATGGCCTCGTGCCTGTCGCCGCTAACAGTTGCGGTGGTGTCGGGCTTTGCCGGCAAGTTTGCGGCGAAGCGGGGTTTTCGGCCGTTGTTGCTCGGCGGTCCCGTGCTCTTTGCTGTGGGCATCGCGTCGAACCGCTTTCTCCTCGACGCCACGCCAAGACTCGGCCTCTGGCTGGCCTTCGCCGTCCTCACCGGTGCTGGCGTCGGGACGACGATTCCCGTGCTGTCGTCGGCCGCCGTGTCGACGCTCGCACCCCATCGCTTCGCCCTTGGCAGTGCCATCAACTCGACGTTCCGTCAGGTCGGCTCGGTCATCGGTGTCGCGGTGCTGGTCGCGGTTCAGGGTCGACCCGACAATCCGGTTGCCGCGTTGGCGAGTTATCGCCGTGGTTGGGTGTTGGTGATGTTCGCGGCGTTCGCCTCGGCCGCAGCTTCCTTCCTACAGCCTCGGCCGGTGGCAAAAGCGGCAACCGTGCCGGTGGCCGCCGGGTTTGCTAAGTAGGCATAGGCGTGTTCAGGCGATGGCGCCGAGGGCGTCGAGGGCGCCGCGATAGAACGTCGGATACGCGTAGATCATGGTCTTGAGCACGGAGACCGGGATACGGGCGTGCACCGCCAGGTTGAACATCGACAGCACCTCACCGCCTCTCGGGCCGACCGACGAAGCGCCCACGAGGATGTCGCGGTCTGCATCGATGACCAGCTTCATAAGCCCCTCGTTGCCCAAGCCATGCAGCCAACCGCGACTTGATGTCGACGAGTCGGCGAGCCCGACCTTGACGTTGATCCCTGCCGAGCGTGCCTGATCCTCGGTCATGCCCACCGAACCGACTTCCGGTTCGGTGAAGGTGACTCTCGACAGAGCATGCGCTTCGGCGAGTCGGGGTTGCTTGACACCGAGAATGTCATCGACGGCGATCTCCGCCTCGTAGACGGCCATGTGCGTGAACGCGCCGCGTCCGGCGATGTCACCGACGGCCCAGAGATTCTCGGTGCCGACAACCCTCATGTGTTCATCGGTGGTGATGGTCGGACGGGCCTGCTCATCGAGCCCGACGGTGCCGAGGCCGATTTCCCGAAGGTTCGGTGTGCGTCCGGCGGCCACAAGAATTTCCGCTGCCGTGACTTCCGTGCCATCGGCCAAGCTCAGGGTGACCAGCCCGTCGGCCCGGTTGACGTTCGTGATTCCCACGCCGACCCGGAGTTCCACTCCTTCGTCTCTGAGGACCTGCGTCAGAAGCGCACTGCTCTCGGGTTCTTCAACGGCGAGAATGCGCGGTGCCACCTCAACCACGGTCACGCTCGTACCGAACCGGCGAAACGCCTGGGCGAGTTCAAGGCCGATGGCGCCTCCACCCACGACGATCAAGGATTCCGGGTTCTTCTTGATTTTGAACACGTCGCGGTTCGTCCACGGGTTGGCCTCAACCAGGCCGGGAACCGGAGGTATGGCCGGTGACGTTCCGGTTGCCAGGATGACGCCTTTCTTCGCCACGTAGACGTCGTCGCCAACCACCACACGCCCCGGTCCGTCGAGAACGCCGCGGCCGCGCACGAATGTCCCGCCCTTACCGACGAACCGGTCAACGGCGACGGTGTCGTCCCAATTGTCGGTTGCCTCGTTGCGGATCCGATTCGAGACAATCGAGTAGTCGGGTTCAACCGTCGCCGTGCCGGCCATGCTGTTGACTCGTCGTGCTTCGGCAAGCAGGCCGGCGGCGCGGATGATCATCTTGGAAGGTATGCACCCGTAGTAAGGGCATTCGCCGCCGACAAGGTGGGGCTCGATGCCAACCACGTTGAGTCCGGCCTCCGCGAGTCGACCGGCGGCATCCTCGCCCCCGGGTCCCAATCCGACAACGACAACGTCTACATGGTGTTCGTTCATGGGCGGACATCCTGCCCGCTGATTGCCGCTTTTGCCTTGCGCCGTTCTCAGGAATGGCTTGGGGATTCTCAGGTTCCGGCTAGGAGCGGTTTACCAATTCGGAGTTGTAGACCTCAGCGAACGTCTCGAAGATTTCCGGGAGGGGAAGGTCGCTGTAGATCCCCCGGTAGTTGACGTACTCCATGTAGCGGTTGCCGCCGCCGTCATGGGCGTGGAGCAGGGCATCGGAGCGGCCGTCGAAGTCGAGCGGTTCGGTACCGAACTTTCGACAGAGCTCACTGTTGAACGCCGGTGACGCCTTGCGCCATTCGCCGTCGAGCCACAGCACCGAGTAGCCGTGCCAGAAGAACAGATCGGTGCCCATCTTCTCGGCGAGCGCCGGCGTCTGAAGGTGGTTGCGGACATCGGCGAAGCCGAGTCGCGCCGGAATGCCGAGTGCCCGGCATGCGGAGCTGAGAAGCACCGACTTCGGTACACACCAACGCTGACGACCGGCCAGAACGGCCGAGGCGCGGTGGTCTTCGGGGTTCGACGAGAGATCGTGCGGGTCGTAGCGGATGCCATCTCGCACGGCGGTGAATAACGCGACGGCTCGGCCGATGTCGTCGGTCTGTCCTTCAGTCGTCTTGCGGGCGAAGTCGATCACGGCGGTGTCGTCGTGATCGAGGAACCAAGTGGCCGCGAGGTCGGCGTCGGTCGGTGGCGTGTTGCCGGTCGTGGCGAGCGGTTCCGTTGATCCACCTGTCGCGTTCATGGGCCGATCCTGACACACGGCAGCGGGCGAAACCCAGTTCAGGAGGCTTACGCCGCTTGTGGGTCGGGGACGCTTTCTGTGCGCTGGAACACGAGGACCCGAGGACCCAGTTCCGGCGGGAGAACCAGGCGGCTGAGTTCCGAAGACTCCTCCATCGTGAAGGTGGATTGCTTGCGATACTCGGCCCAGTTGCCGAAGTTCGACTCCGATCCGCCGCCGATGACAATGTAGGTATCGACGGTTTCGGTGCGGAACACTTCCTTCTCGAAGGTGTTGCCCGCCGGTGGCCAGGAGCAGACCACGACTTTCGGACGGAATCGACGGAGCGAGGTGACGGCGTCGAGTCGAGCGACATTATCCGGGTACGTAACGTTCTTGCTCCAGCTGTGGTCGTCGGTCGCGGTGACCTGGGCACCTTTGTCGGTCAGGAAACGGGCGAGGGTTCCGTCGCCGGCGGCGATCTCCAGACATTTGCGATCGCCGATCAGGTCAACCAGGCGCTTGATGAGGGGCTTCGAGTAGAAGCAGTAGATGCCCTGGCGTTCGACGAGCGGCATGAGCAAACGCTTCTGCCACAGCAGCGGCCAGACCATCTTGAACCAGCCGAGCGACACGGGCTTGCGTTCGAGGTCTTCCACGAACAACAGCTTCTGGGCCACATAACCGTTGGGCAGATTGAACCGGATGCGGCCGTCGGTGATCCCGGTGGCTGCCTGCATGCGGATCTGCCTCAACACCGCAACCGCCAAATGACGCCGGACCTGCGATGACATCAACGCGTCGTCGCCCCGCTTGCCACCGATCTGATGTTGGCTGCGCCGGCGATCGGGTCGCGACAGCTGAGCGATGTATTCCTCGATCTGTGCGGTGTCTTTCGTCGCGAGCATTTGGCCGAGATCCTGCTGGACCCGACGCCACTCCTTCGGGAACGCGCCCGCCAGTTCCTCGATCGCCGGATCGGTGGCTAGCCACTTCCGGATCTGGCTCGGCGAGCGCCGGGCGACCGACATGGAAGGCGTCCTCATGGGTGTACTGACGTTCACCTTCGCCCTATCGGCAGCTCATTTCCGAAGTTGACCGGTTTTTCAGGCCTGAACGCCGGTCGGCGCGGAGCGGATTGTGCGCATTTGCTTAGTCCTGGTCTAAGGCAACGCACACACTCGGCGTGGAAACACGCCGGTGGCCAACGCTCAGCGGGTCGGGTCGAGGAGGAGCTTGCCTTGGACCTGCTTGTTGAGGATGCGCTGGTGGGCATCGTTGGCCTGGCCGAGGGGGAGTACCTCGTCGATCGGGATGTGCAGGCTGCCGTCGGCGACGAAGCCGAACAGTGCGGCGAACGCTTTGTCGCGTTCTGCGGGAGTGAGGAGCAGGCCGCCGTAGCCAAGGAGGCGGGTGGCCTTGCGATAGAACGTGCGCATATCAAATGCGACAGCGGTACCGGCCGAGGTTCCGAAGTTCACGATGCGACCACCTGGCGCAACGACGTCGACGCAGGCGCCCGTGAAGTCGCCGCCGATTCCTTCGATCACGACAGTCGGCGCGACACCCTCAAGTGCACCGGCCAGGTCAGCCCCGGAGGCAGCGATGATCGCCCGGACACCCAAGGCTTCGACGCTGGCGACCTTGCCGGCCGACGAGGTCTGTCCGATCACGGTTGCGCCGGCGATCTTCGCCAACTGGGCCGCCACGGAGCCAACGCCGCCGCTCGCACCAAGAACGAGAACCGTATCGGTCGCCTTGACCTCGGCGAGCGCGTTCAAACACATCCAGGCCGTGACTCCGGCAACCCCAAGCGCTGCGGCCTGCTGGGGATCAGTGCCGTCGGGCACCGGGATGAGCCCGGACACCGGGGCGGCCAAACGTTCCGCGTACGTGCCGGCATTGCCCACACCCACGCCGGAAATGACGGCCAGTTCCCCGTTGGCGCGCCGGACGATTCCCTCGACGCCAGGTGTGTGCGGCTGCGGCGTCACGCCGGCAAAATTGCCCTGGCTGACCCAGATATCAAGCGGGTTGACGGCTGCGAAGACAACGTCGACAAGTTCCTGGCGTTCTCCGGCAACGGGATCGGGAATCTCGGACAGGACCAGGGGTGAACCGTACTTGGCAACTGTGATGGCGCGCATCGCGCAGATCCTACCGACCGATCGCAGCGATGAGGATTTTGGTCCATCCGGTCATGTAGTCGATGGTCGTATGGGAGAATTCACTGTATGTGGTTTCGAGTGGCAAGCGATGACGTAGAGCGGTCGACTCCGAATGCCTCGTCGTGGCGGCCCGGGCGACGGACGGCGATTCTTGGCGGAATGCTGATGCTCGCGGTCGTCGAGAGTGTTGTTGCCATCAACCTTCGTGGGGGCAAAGCAAAGTCCGACTCGGTACAGGTCCTCGGTGAGACGATGAGCGTCGACGATTCGAACCGCGACTCTGCTCCGGCCAAGACGTTCCTGGTGGGCGAACCAGTTGTCGCGTCTCACCCGTTGCATGAGCTCACGGAGTCGTTTGAGGCCGAACCACCGTCGACCGGGGCTGCGGTGGTCGAGCCAGTTGGTGCCACTCCACTTGCGCAACCGAACCCAACCGTGCCGGCAGCGTCCGAGGCGTCTGATCATGCGGGGACCGGTGGTTCCGGCGAACACGGCGCTCCCGACGAACGCGGCCCGGAACCACACCTCGACGAACCACATCCCAACGACCGTGCATCACCCCGAATCCGCGACACCGACCACTGCGCCACTCGATCCCACTGACCGCTTCTCGGTTAACCAGAGCTATTACGCCGAGCGCACGTTTCCCGGGGTCGTGACGGAATTCGTTGACGAAGCTTCCCGAGCGGTCGCGAACCCACCGCAAGTCCCGGCTACGTCGGTGTCGACGCCGACAGTGATTCTTGCGACGATGACCTCGACGAATGATCCGACGACGGTTGCACCCGAGCCGACCAAGGTTGCACCCGAGCCAACGACCGTTGCTCCCGAGCCCACGACGGCTGCGCCCGAGCCAACGACGAGTGCGCCGGTGACGGTTGCAACTACGACGGTGCCGTCGCCACCGATACGGCTGACGGCGTCAGCACCGACGTCGGCGCTCGTGGGTCACGCGTTCCCCGTAACGGTTCACGGTCCGGCCGGAGCTACCGCAAGTGTCTCGGTCAACGGTATCCCGATCGGGTCGGTCATCCTGTCGGCAAGCGGGTCCGGTGTCGTGTCGGCAACCGCCTGGACGAAGGGCAGTGCCACGGTGCTGGTCAGCTCAACCCAATGGACGGGCGGAATTCCGGCTCATCAGAGCGTCACCGTCAGCGTCAACATCGTCTACGTGCTGGCGGTCAGGTAAGCCCCTGAGCACGAAGACCGGGAAGCACGTCTGCGGCGATCGCTTCGAACGTAGGCATCTGCGCCGGATCGAGCGGGTAGTAGACCCCGACATCAGTGATGCCCAACTCGATCACCCGGCTTACGTGGTCAACGAAAGCGTCCTTCGACGCGTAATAGTTGATCGCTCCGCCGTGATGGCGGGCCTGGCCATCGAACATCGTGTAGCTGCGCTGCAACGTGCCCGGGTCGCGACCTGTCGAAGCGAGCAGTTCGTCCATTGCGGCGCAGCGCTCTCGGGTCTCGGCCAGTTGGGCCCCGAACTCGGGTTGAAACGACAGGCTGTTCCAGATGTCAGCATGCTCGGCGGCATGTCGGAGCATCTTCGCTCCCATGGCCGCGATCATGATCGGCGGCCTCGGCGACTGCACGGGGCGGGGATTCATGATGATGCCCTCCACGTTGTAGTGCTCGCCGTGAAAAGTGGTCACTTCCTGCGACAGGCACTGCGAGACGATCGACACGTATTCGCCGAAGCGATCAACCCGCTCACCGGCCGTCCAGTTCGGATAGCCACCCATCGTGTACGACGGATCGATCGTGAGCCCGGTGCCGATGCCGAGTTCGACGCGGCCGTTCGAAATGTGGTCGAGCGTGAGTACCTGACGCGCCAACAGCGCCGGATTGCGCATCGGGATCTGCGAAACGAGCGTGGTGAGTCGGATCGTGCTGGTTGCCTCGGCGAGCGCGGCCAGTGTGGTCCAGCTCTCGAACCATGACGCTTCCGGCTTCGTCCAGTCAACGAGGTGATCGGCGACACCGGCGACGTCGAACCCCATCTCCTCGAGCGCAACCACGCGAGCCCGAAACTCCCGCCACGGAACGTTCGGCAGAAGCAACACATGGAAACGTGTCATGACGAAACTACTGTTACACGTTGCGGCGGTAGCGGCCACCAAGGTCGAACAACGTGTCGGTGATTTGCCCGAGGGAGCAGGACCGAACCGCATCGACCAGCACGGCGAAGAGGTTCTCGCCCCGAAGTGCGGCGTCTTGGAGTCGGGCCAGCGCCGCGGGTGATTCAGCCGCGTGACGGGACTGGAAGTCGCGCAGACGGTCGAGTTGGTCCTGCTTCTCGGCTTCGCTGGATCGGATCAGCTCGATCGGGGCCAGGTCAGCTTCGCCGTTGGGATTGCGGAACGTGTTGACGCCGATGATCGGCAGCGAACCGTCGTGCTTCTTGTGCTCGTAGAGCATCGACTCGTCTTGAATCCGGCCCCGCTGGTACCCGGTCTCCATCGCACCCAACACGCCGCCGCGCTCGCTGATGCGCTCCAACTCGGCCAGAACGGCCTCTTCGACCAGATCGGTGAGTTCCTCGACGATGAAGCTGCCCTGCAGCGGGTTCTCGTTCATGGCGAGACCCCACTCCCGGTTGATGACCAGCTGGATCGCCAGAGCGCGGCGAACCGATTCATCTGTGGGCGTAGTAATTGCCTCGTCGTACACGTTGGTGTGCAGCGAGTTGCAGTTGTCGTAGATCGCACACAGGGCCTGCAGCGACGTGCGGATGTCGTTGAAGGCAATTTCCTGCGCGTGCAGCGAGCGACCCGACGTCTGCACGTGGTACTTCAACCGCTGCGACTTGTCGTTGGCTCCGTAGCGCTCCTTCATGGCCACGGCCCAGATACGGCGGGCGACACGGCCGATCACCGTGTATTCGGGATCCATGCCGTTGGAGAAGAAGAACGAGAGGTTCGGGGCGAAGTCGTCGATGTGCATGCCGCGGGCGAGGTACGCCTCGACGTAGGTGAACCCGTTCGACAGGGTGAAGGCCAACTGGCTGATCGGGTTCGCGCCTGCTTCGGCGATGTGATAGCCCGAAATCGAGACGCTGTAGAAGTTCTTGACCTCATGCTCGACGAAGTACTCCTGGATGTCGGCCATCATGCCGAGCGAGAACTCGGTCGAGAAGATGCAGGTGTTCTGGCCCTGGTCTTCTTTGAGGATGTCGGCCTGGACGGTGCCTCGGACGTTGGACAGCACGAAGGCCCGGTTCGCCGCGATCTCATCGTCGCTAAGCGCGCTTCCCTTTTCCGCGGTGAGCTTCTCGAGTCGCTGATCGATCGCGGTGTTGAGGAACATGGCGAGCAGGGTCGGAGCGGGACCGTTGATCGTCATTGATACCGACGTCGACGGCGAGCAGAGATCGAAACCGCCGTAGAGCACCTTCATGTCGTCGAGGGTGGCGATGGAGACGCCGGAGTTGCCGACCTTGCCCCAGATGTCGGGCCGCTCACCCGGATCGAAACCGTAGAGCGTGACCGAGTCGAAGGCGGTCGACAGGCGGGTCGCGGGCTGGCCGTCGGCCACGAGGTGGAACCGCTTGTTGGTGCGGGCTGGACCGCCCTCGCCGGCGAACATACGGGCCGGATCTTCGCCTTCACGCTTGAGCGGGAACACGCCGGCGGTGTAGGGGAAGTAGCCCGGGAGGTTCTCGGCGCGAAGGAAGCGCACGAGTTCGCCGTGGTCGGTGGTGCGGGGAATCGACACACGCGGAATGCGGGAGCCCGAGAGCGAGGTTCGCACCAGTGAGGTGACCCGACCGTTGGCCTCGACCTGTTGATCAGCGCGCATAGCTTCGGCCCGCGCCGGCCACGCATCGAGCAAATCGTGGGTGGCGGCATCGAGCTTGAGCAGCGTCGAAGCATGCAGCTTCTCGACCGCTGAGATGTCGGCTCCACTCGCCGCCAGAAGACGCCGAACATCATCGAGCTGCTGCAGTTGGCGGGCCACGCCGGCCTGCTCGGCGGTCGTGCGATGGTATGCGCGCACAGTTTCGGCGAGCTCCGCCAGATAACGGCCGCGGGCCGGCGGTACGATCGCCGCCGCCACTTTGCTGGTCTTGGTGGTGACGGCGGGAAGCATCCCCTCCGATATCGTGAGGCCCTTCGCTGACAGGAGGGACCGGAGATGCTGGTACAGCGCGGTGACCCCTTCATCGTTGAAGCGGGCCGCGATCGTGCCGAACACCGGCATGTCTTCTGGTGGCGTGGAGAACGACTCCTTGTTCCGCACCATCTGACGGCGAACGTCGCGCAACGCATCCTCGGCACCACGGCGTTCGTACTTGTTGATGGCGATGGCGTCGGCGAAGTCGAGCATGTCGATCTTCTCCAACTGCGATGCGGCGCCGAATTCCGGTGTCATCACGTAGAGCGACACGTCGGAGAACTCGACGATTGCGGCGTCGCCCTGACCAATCCCCGGCGTCTCGACGATGATCAAGTCGTATCCGGCCGCGCGACAGGCTGCGATCACGTCGGGGAGACACGGCGGTACCTCGGTCGTCGCGGTGCGGGTGGCGAGCGACCTGAAGTAGATCTGGGCCGAATCGATCGCGTTCATGCGGATGCGGTCGCCGAGCAACGCGCCTCCGCCACGGCGCCGGGTCGGGTCGACCGCGATCACCGCGACGCGCAGCTTGTCTTCCTGATCGAGACGGAAACGCCGGAGCAGTTCGTCGGTCAGCGATGACTTGCCCGAACCACCGGTCCCCGTGATGCCGAGTACCGGGGCGGTGACCCCGGCGGCCGCGGTACGAATCGCCTCGAGCGAAGCGCTGTCGATTGTGCCCGCTTCGATCGCGGTGATCGCCGTGGCGAGCGTCTGCTGCGAGCCTGACAGAAGCGCGTCGACGGCGAAACTCGACCGGGTGGCCGGATCGACATCGCAGGCCGCGATCATCGTGTTGATCATCCCCGCCAGACCGAGTTTCTGGCCGTCTTCGGGGGAGAAGATGCGAGCCACACCGACACGGTGAAGGTGCTCTATCTCCTCAGCGACGATGACCCCACCACCACCGCCGTAGACCTTGATGTCGCCACGCCCAGCGGCCCGCAGGCGCTCCACGAGGTACGTGAAGTATTCGATGTGGCCACCCTGATACGAGCTGATCGCCACACCGTTGGCGTCTTCCTGAATCGCCGCGGTGACGACATCGTCGACCGAGCGGTTGTGGCCGAGGTGGATGACCTCGGCCCCTTGCGCTTGAAGGATGCGGCGCATGATGTTGATCGCCGCGTCGTGACCGTCGAAGAGACTCGCCGCGGTGACGAAGCGGACCGGATGCTGCGGCTTGTGAAGTTCGGGAGCGTTCTCGGTGGTCATGGCGTCGGTGGTCATAGCGTCCTTCGTGGAGGGTGTTCCAATGGTACCGGTGTGTGGCCGAAAGCTCGCAGCAGCGTGGCCGCTCACCGGATGGTGGCCAGTTGCGGCTGTCAGTCGACGAGCGCCGCGTGCACGAGACGCTTCAGTTCCGAGCGGATCGGGTGCACGCTCGACGGCAGCAGCTGCGTCATGAAGACCACCGACATGTCTTCAACCGGATCCACCCAGAATGCGGTGCTGGCCGCGCCGCCCCAGCCGAAGTCGCCGACCGAACCGGGCGTGCGGTTCTTCACCGGGTCGAGCACGACCGAGAAACCGAGCCCGAAGCCGACGCCGTCGTATGCCGTCTCCGCGAAGATCGGCCGGCCGATCTCGGTGAGGTCGGCGTTGTTCGGAAGGTGGTTCGAGGCCATGTACTTCACCGTGCGCGGCCCGAGCAGGCGAACGCCGTCGAGCTCACCGCCCCGACGGAGCATCTCGGCGAAACGGAGGTAGTCAGACGTTGTGGTGTGAAGACCGCCGCCGCCGGACAGGTACGCCGGAGCCTTCGGTGGACGGGCGCCGAACGCTCCACCCGGGAGGGCCTTGCGTTGCGCCGCCACGGTACCGGGAGCGGCGAGGTACAGCGAGGCGAGGCGATCGACGCGGGCATCGTCAACCCAAAACGCGGTGTCTTCCATCTTGAGCGGTCCGAGAATGCGGTCCTGGAAGAATGCGTCTAGCGACTGTCCGCTCGCGACCTCGACGACCCGGCCGAGCACGTCGGTGGCGACCGAGTAGTTCCACTCCGCGCCAGGCTGGAACACGAGCGGAATCGACGCCCAGATGTTGCAGCAATCCTCGAGCGTGGCACCGGCGGGGGAGCCCCACTCGAATCCGGCCTGCCGGTACAGGTGATCGATGCCGTTCGCGTACGCAAACCCGTAGGTCAGGCCGGCGGTGTGGGTCAACAGGTGCAGGACGGTCATCGGGAGAAGCTGCGGCGTGGTCGCCGGACTCGTTCCCGGACCCCGCAAATACACCCGGGTATCAGCGAATGCCGGAATGTACTTCGAGACCGGATCATCGAGGCTGATGATGCCCTCTTCGAACAGGATCATCGCTGCCACCGAGGTGATCGGCTTCGTCATCGAGTACGCACGGAAGATCGTGTCGGCCTCGACCGGTGCCCCGCTCGCGATGTCGCGGGGCCCGTAGGAGTGGGCGTAGACCGTCTTTCCGGCCCGGGCCACGGCGATCTGCCAACCCGGAAGGCGCCCGTCGTCGACGTACTTGGCGAAGTGGGTCGTGAGACGCTCCAGCCGATCCGGGCTGAATCCGGCTTCGCTCGGGTCAGCGGTGCGGGCGATAGCGGCCATGGGAACCTCGTGGAATTAGAAGTGGACGTGCTCGGACACCTGGCCCGGCTCGATTGGGACGATTGGCGTCAGAAACTAGCGGTCTCGCGACCCGCAGAGGAATTCACCGGGGAGACCGGTCCGAGAGGTACCACGCTGACCTGGATGTTTGAAGGGAGCCCATAGAGGTCGTCGCGAAATAAACATCTTCAGCCGTTGGGCAAAAGGGTCGATGTTTCACTGGTGAACCGCAGCACTTTTATACGACGGTTGGTCACGGCCGTCGCCTGTGTGGCGCTGATCGGCGGGGCCGCGGACAACGAAGGCGGAGCGACCCTCATTCTTCCCCTTCTGTGCCTCGTTGCGATGGGTTTCGCACTCGGGCGGGCACGAACCAGCGTGCTCGACGCTACCTGCTGGAAATTGGGCTTTCTGGGCCTGATGTTCGGATTTCTCGGATACGTGTGCCTGGCGGTCGGAATGCCGCTTCGCAATCCCGTAGTTGTTCTCTTCTTTGTTGCGACGTATCCGTTGGTCACCGCCGCCCAGGTCGCGTTCATCCGGGTGCGTACGGTGAGTTCGCAGACGGCCAACTATCTCGACGGGGCGATCGTCGCTGCGCTTTCCACCGTGGCGCTGTTCCAGTGGATCGTTCCCCAGCAGATCGCCGACGGTCAAACCGGGTGGCCGCTGTTCGTCGGCCTGCTGTTTCCGGTTCTCGGTGTTCTGTCAACCGGGGCGACGTTCATCCTCGGTTCGGTGGTCCGTTGGCGATTTCCGCCGATCCTCGGATTCCTCGTGGCCGGCCAGGCGTTCTTCCTGTTGGCCGACCTGCTCCCGCTCATCGAAGGTGAACTGAACATCTCGCTCGGTCTCGGCGTGCGAAGCGGCGCGGCAGCGTACCTGTGTGTCATCGGCGCAACCCGGGCGAACGACCGGTGGGTCACGGACGAGGCCGCCCACGCTTCGGGACGGGTCTACTTCGTGGTCTGGAGTTCGGCGATCCTGTCGCTCGCCGCCTTGATGACCGACAACCTTTCGACGTGGGGCCGGTATTTCGCCGCCCTCACCATCATCCTGGTCGGCGTTCGGCTTTCCCTGGCCTACGGCGAGGCAACGCTCGCCAACGACCTTCGTACCGAAGCCCGTACCGATGAACTCACGGGTCTGCGCAACCGTCGGGCGCTACGCGAGAGCCTCGATCGCCTGGTGGGATCCAGCGATCCGTTCTCCGTTCTCATGCTGGACCTCAACGACTTCAAGGCAACGAACGACACCCTCGGTCACGATGCCGGCGACCAGATGCTTCGAACCGTGTCGGCCCGTCTGCGGCGCATCGCGAATAAGTACGGTGAACGGGTCGAGCTGTTTCGGCTCGGCGGCGACGAGTTCGCGATCATTTGTCCCGATCCCGCCTGCGCTCGGGAAATCGCAGGCGAAGCGGTTCGTCTGATCAGTGTTCCGACGATCATCGAAAATGAACGTATCGACCAGTCGGTGTCGGTCGGGATCGCGACGTATCCGAGCGACGGCCAGTTTCCCGGCGACATTCTCCGTCTGGCCGATGCGGCGATGTACCGCGCCAAACAGCTCCGAACCGGTTTCGAAGAGCACGATGCTTCGCTCACGGAGGAGTTCAGTCAGCTGCGGATTCTGGCCGTGCTGCGCGAAGCACTTGTCGATGGGTCGTTTCAGCTTCATTACCAACCTCAGGTGAGTCTCCACGACGGATCGGTGGTCGGCCTGGAGGCGTTGTTCCGGCTTCCGTACAACGGCAAGTTCCTGTTCACGCCGGCGGTCATCGCTGCGGCGGAAAACGCGGGAATCCTAAGTCAGCTTACGGATTGCGTTCTCGACCGGGCCATGCAGGAACTCAGTTCGATGGTGGCCGATTACCCGAATCTGTCGATCTCGCTCAACGTCAGTGAACAGGATTTCTCGTCGGGTACCCTGCCGGAACGGGTGCAGCGCATGCTCACGAAGCACCGCGTCAAACCGTCGCAGGTGTGCATCGAGGTCACGGAAGAGTCGCTCCTGCAGGACCCGGCTGCGGCCGGCCGCACCGTCGACGGGTTGCGTGCCATGGGCATGACCGTGTCGATGGACGACTTCGGTGTCGGCTTCTCCTCGCTCACGAACCTGCGAATGCTCGTCGTTGACGAGTTGAAGATTGACCGCTCGTTCGTCGAAGGCCTCGTGAGCGATCCTCGGACTGAGGCACTCGTCGTCAGCATCGTCGAGTTGGCCCGGCGGCTCGGCTCCAAGGTCCTGATCGAAGGCATTGAGCACATCGACGAGGTCACGATGGCGCGCTCGCTCGGAATCGACACGGTGCAGGGCTACGTGTTTGCCAAGCCGATGCCTCTCGATCAACTGCAGAAGTGGATGTACATCAGCAGCGACACCCGCCGACGAATCGTTGTCGGACCGGTTTCACCGACTCAGGCCGCTGCCCCGATCGACGGTCGCAGACTCGTTCACGAGTGAAATCGGAGACCCGACTACGCCGGCTCGGGAACCCTGCGCACGGCGATGCCGGCGACGGCGTCGACCCCAATTCCGTTGCGCTCCATCGTGGCACCGACTTCGGTCATGAAGGGATGTACGCCGCCGCGTATGGCTCCCATGACGTCGTGCATATGCATTGCGATCATCTGCGTTTGCATCGGTGTCGGGTTCTCATAACTCAGCTTGTAGTCCATGATGCCGAACCCGAGGTCGTGAAACGGCATGCCGATGCGAATCGCGTGCTTCCACAGATGCGGATGCACGAGTGCGAGACCGAACCGGAACTCGTTTCGTAGCGTCATCTTCGCTGACGCGACCGTAAGGACATTTATCAATCTGAGAAAGTTGTAGACGCGGTCACGTCGGTTCGTTGCTCCGGCTGGCGTGATATCGAGCGTGGTGAAGTCGATGAACGGTCGGATGTCGGGGACCTGTAGTGAAGCCGCTATCTCACGTTCAACCTCGGAAAGCGTCGAGCGCCGAAGGATGGCCAGATCCCGCAGGACCCGGTCGGAGTCGATGCTTCCCGTTATCCGAATGATCCCGAGGATGTTCTCCGCGGACCGCGCCGCGTTCTGCTCAAACAGACAGATCCAGGCGGCACCCCGTTGCTCGTTGAGCCAGTCGCGCGCCTCTCCTTCGCAATCACCCAGATCGACCAGTTGCTGAACTTCCAGTTCGATGATGGACCGGGCGATGGCATCGTCGGCGCCGAAAACCTGGGCGTCGTGGGTGCTGTCAATCACGAAGCGTTCGCCGATGATCGACGGGGCCGACGGGGCACCCAACCGCCGGCCGGGTGACTCGCGGAGATCGATGATGCGCTCGGGAACTGTCGGTGTCGCGCTCGGCGGCATCGAACCGGTGGGGAGTGATCCCGGCGGCTGGAATCGCCGCTGCGGTGACGCGAAGATCAACAACGGCAACGTCGATTTGGTCGCGGGAATTGGCAGTCGGATTCATTGTTTCGCAGTCGTGTGAAAGGTGAACCGTCGCTCGGCTGTGAATCTAATTTCAAAATCAAATATTGGGAAGTGCAAATGACCCCAATGGGCCGTTTGGACTAGTGAAATGCTGATTTCGGATGGGAGTCGGCAGCGTTTCGTGACGTAACCATGAGCCGGAGCGAACGTGGGCGCGGGCCGCGAGGATCCCCGCTGCCCGGGTAACTCAGCTCGTGGCGAGAGGAATCTGCTGCGTGGTGCAGTGGGGTCCGCCGCCCCCGTACGCGACGATGTCGCCCGGCACGCCGACGACGCGACGATCCGGCCATGCTTCAGCAATGATCGCCAGCATGTCGGAATCGGCCGGATGCCCGGTCACCGGGACGATCACGCCGCCGTTGCAGAGGTACAGGTTGCAGTACGGCACGGGGAATCGCTCCCCGTCGACCTCGCAGTAGGGGAGAACGGGAACGTCGACGATCTGGAGCGGTCGACCCTTTGCATCGGCCGCACCGTCGAGGCATCGCCGACTCAATGCCAGTCGAGCGAACTCGGGGTCGTTGGGATCGTCGCACCCCTGCCACAGCACCCGACCGGGTTCGATGAACATGGCAACCAGGTCGATGTGGCCATCGGTGTCGCGATCATCGATCGACACGGGAAGCCATACGACGCGCTCCAATCCGAGCGAGGCGCACAACATCGATTCGATATGCGCACGTGACATATGCGGGTTTCGATTGGGGTGGAGAAGACACTGCTCGGTCGTGATGAGGGTTCCGTCGCCGTCGACCGTGATCGAACCGCCTTCCAGCACCATGTCGACCGAGATTCGCTCATCACCGCGATGTTGCGCCAAACGGGTCGGGACCAGGTCGTCGTCGGTGAACGGAACGTACTTCTCGCCCCATCCATTGAAGCGAAAGTCAAGCGCAATCCGCCTCGCCTGCCGTGGCGTACCTTCGGGTCCGGAAGCGGGGTTCGGTCCCGTCGTGACGTAGATCGGGGCGGTGTCTCGGAGCCAGGAATCATCGAGCGGCACCTCCACGATTTCGATGTTCGGATGAGCGGCGAACTCGGCGGCCAGCTCCAGATCACGGTGGTTGGCCAACATCGTCACCGGTTCGAACTCCGCAATCGTTCTGGCGATGTGCGACCACGCCAACTGACCGTCGCGGAGCCGATCGCGCCACAGGTCCGAACGACAGGGAAACACGATCAGGGTGCGCTCGTGAGGAGCACTTTCGGCGGGCATCCGGAACCCCTCGAGCCGTTCCGACAGGGCGGCGGCGTGATTCGGCACGCTGGTGGGGGGAGTGGCTGAACCCATGGGCGCTGAGACTAATCGCGTGAACAGAGCGGCCCGGCTCGCCCGGGATCGGCTCGACCTGGCGGCCGCGGGCTTCTAGCGCAGCGTGATCTGAGCGGAGGCCTGTTCTTCGGTGAACTGGTCAACACCGACGCTCACCTTCAAGGTCCACACGCCGTTCAACGGGAGGTCGGCATTGAGCACCTGGAAGTGGTTCGGACCGGCCCGGAGCACCTTCAGCTCGATGGGTGCGATGCCGGATCCGTGCGTGGCTGACAACGACGCATGATCGATTGGTTGCTGGGCACCGGTCTTCGTCAACGCATAGATGTGGATGGCATTGAGACCCTTGCGGGCGGGGTCGATGGTGACGTCGACGTTCAAGGTGGTGGTGGCGAGTCGGAGCGCGACAGGCTTTGACACCACTTCGCGGGCCGGCGCGACGTTTACGAGGAGAGCAGTCACGCCGACCACCACCATGCCAAGCGCCGCCTCGAGGAACAGTCGGCGTCGGACCGTTGCGTTGACGGTTGTGTTGACGGATGAAGTCGGCTGCGGGCTCGGTGGCGTGACGGTCGTAGCCACCGGTGGGCGTTGGAGGTGGCGGCGGGCGAGTCCTCCGAGAGCGAGTATCACGACGACGAGTGCCAGCTTCACCAGAAGCAGCTGACCATAGGTCGTTTCCCGTGCGGCCTGGACCGAACCCACCTGACGCCACGAGGCGAACCCACCCGAGACGACCATTCCGATGACGGCAGCGAAGGCCAGCGGTGAAAATCGTCGGAGAACGGCTTCGGCTTCCAACGAATCACGGTTGGTCGAGCCAGAACCAGAGTCGGTCGTTGTTGCAGCCCCGATCGTTGCCACCACGAATATGAGGCCGCCAATCCACAACGCCGTCGATCCGACATGGATGATCGTGAACAACGCGCCGAGCGTCTTGTGCGGACCGGTGTTTCCGTGGCCCGCAAATACCTGCGAGACCAATGCGGCCCCGACGAGAACCGCAGCACCAGCAACCAGTGTTTGGGTACCGCCAATCCTGCTTACGGTCGAATCCGCAGGCGTAGCCGGCATTTCAGCGGCTGCTGCCGTGGAGCGGGATCGAAACAGCTGGGCGAGAACGAGACCGAGCACGACGAGGGCGAGCGTGCGAGCGATGATGGCCTGACCGACCGAGTCGTTGAGGGTGTCGTCGAGCAGTGTTCCGTCGGTCACCGCGCCGAACCCGTAGCCCCCGACATAGGGACCGTAAAGAAACACCAGAGCAATACCGCTAAGCGCGCATAGGACTGTGGCGGAGCGCGTCAGTACCAGTAACCGGTGATGTGCCGCATCGAACGTTGCATCGAACGTTGCATCGAACGCACCGGGCGCGGGCTCCCTACGAATTGGGTGTAACCCACGCCGCCAATGAGCACGATCATCGAAAAAAAGGCACAGAACCGGAGCAGCGCGAGCGTAACGCCGAGGCCAGCGGGCCCGCCGCCGGCGCCGAGGAGTTTCTCGGCCAGTCGGGCGACCGCCGCCTGATCGCCGCTACCGCCGACCCGGAAGGTGAAGGCACCACGGATGGGATGGCCGTCGGCCGAAACCGCTCGCCAGCTCACCACGTACGCGCCGCTTTGGAGCTTGGGAAGCGTGACGGTTTGGACGCGCCCACCGTTTGAGGCCGTCGGAGACGGGGTCGCGATTCGTTCCGACGATTCGTTGATGAGCCGGATCCCGCCCTTGGGGATTCGCACCGACTCGCCGAACTCGAACACCAGGCTCGACGGTGACCGGTCCAGGGATGCCCCGGATGCGGGGGTCGTCGTCAGCAGTTCGGCGTGCGCACTGCTCGGTGATGCAGAAGCAACGAGGAGCCCGATCACGACCCCGAGTACAAGCAACACGGCTGCAACGGGTTTTCGTATCGATCGAAACACGCCCCAACGTTAGATGCCGTCGGTCGGCACCGATGGCGAAAGCTGAAGGTGTTCTTCGGCGAAGGCCCCGCTCAACTGTCGCCGCAGCGGAACACCCGCTCTCCGGCCTGCCACACCTCGACCACCTCGAAGGTGTCGGACAGCACGACCAGATCAGCACGGCGACCGCGGACGATGGCTCCCCGGTCGCGCAGTCCCAGCACCTGAGCGGGCGTCGTCGAACACATCGTTGCCGCGGCGACCACCGAACCGGTCATGGAAACGGTGTTCGCGAACGCCCTGTCCATCGTGAGAGCGCTCCCTGCCAATGGTGCATCGGGGGTGGCGAGCCGAATCACGCCGTCGAGTACGTCTATGTCGCGGCCACCCAACTTGTGCCGACCGTTGGGCTGCCCAGCCGCCTCGATGGCGTCGGTGATCATGCAAACCCTATGTGTGCCTACTGATTTCACGATCAGCATGATCACCGCCGGATCGAGATGCACGCCGTCGTTGATGAGCTCCACGAACATCCGGTCGTCGTTGAGGATCTCGACCACCGGACCACCGTTGCGGTGATGAATGGCCGGCATTGCGTTGCACAGATGGGTCGCGAGTCGAGCGCCCCGGTCGATCGCCGCGTGAACCTCGGCCGCGGTGGCGGAGGTATGACCGATTGCTCCGACAACGCCTTCGCCGACCAATAGGTCGAGCATCTCGAGTGCTTGCGGTAGTTCAGGGGCGAAGGTCAGCTGCCGCAGCAGTCCGGCGGCCGCACTGATCAACTCGCGGGTCTCTGTGACGGACGGGCTGCGAAGATGCCTCGGGTCGTGCGCTCCGCAGTGACCGAGAGAGATGTACGGCCCTTCCGCGTGTATGCCGACGATCGTTTCGTCGGACCGGGCGAAGCGGGCCAGCGATCTGGCCGATCGCACCAGGTGCTCATGTGGCGAGCTGATGAGGCTCGCCAGCATCGAGGTTGTGCCGTGGCGTCGGTGGAAGTGTGCGGCGGTGCGGGTGCTGTCGAGGTCGCCGTCTAGGAATGAGCCACCGCCCCCACCGTGGCAGTGGACATCGACGAAACCGGGCACGATCCACGCCCCGCCGCTGGCGCTCACATCGTGAAGCAGCCCGGTCGGCCGGTCGTTGCGTCCGACACCCTCAATCACCGCGTCGTTGGTGGCGACCCAGCCGTCTTTGACGAGCCCGAGCGGAGCGACCACGGTGCCGCCGACGAGCACGACCCCGGTATTCGTATGCGACGAGAGACGTTCGTTCATGTCTCTCTATGTTGGCCCACCGTCAGCCGGCGGGAGGGCATGGTTACGGAATCTTGACCGAAACTCAGCCGGTGAAGTTGATCTTCTTCGCTTTGATGGCTTTGGCGGTTGGGGCCTGGGGAATGCCGTCTGCATCGACGGCGGTCGTCTCCGCCGCCTGGACCGCGGAGTTCGGACCCTTCGTCGTCGTGGTGGTTGTGCGCACCGACCGCCGTCGTGGTCGTGGCCCCGGGCTCCTGCGAGTCGCCCGGCGGACGTGGTCGTGGTGGTCGTCGCACCGGCCACCGTGGTGGTTGTGGCGCCGGGGGCAAGCGGAACGAGGGTGGTCGGGGCGGCCGTGGAGGTGCTGGCCGGCGGGGTCGTGCTCGACGTCGGCGCGGCGGTGATCGTCGACGAGGTCGGTCCGGGTGGCGTAACCGATCCAGCTACCGCGGCTCGGAGCGCCGCAAAATACGTGGCATCGGGGAATTGGGTCCACTGGTCGTTTTGGGCGATCCAGATGAGGCCGGCATTGCGCTGCTTAGCCAAAGCGACGAGGGACGGAATGTCACCGATCGAAGCACCGTGAACGATCTGCCAGATCTTGTCCTGTCCGACGGAACGGCCCCATTCACTCGCCGGCCACCCGGGAAACGACGACGCCGTGCCTTCAAAGTTCACCGATGTGGTCGAGATCGTGTTGAAGCACGAACCCGCGGTCTGACCCGGGTTGTACACGAGTCGCTTGCCCGCCGTGAGGGCCTGGTTGTACATGCTCGTGTAGTCGTTTTGGGCTTTGACGGAACAGCCGGAGCGGACCTCGTCGAGAAAGACACCGTCGACGTCGGGATCCGCCAGTGCTGTGGCGATGCGGCCGCTAGCGAGGCTGGCGTTGGTGGTGTTTTTGGTCAGGTACCCGGTTGGTACGTACACATAGATTTTTGCGCCTCCGGCTCGGGCGGCCTGAACCTTGGACCGGATAACCGGGAGATCGGCCGCCTCGATCGTGATCGCGCCGATATCGGAAATACCGCTGAGCAGGCGGTCCCAGGCGGCGAGGTCGGAGAAATACGCCGGAACGCCGAGCTTGG
The DNA here is from genome assembly GCA_963763135.1 of uncultured Acidimicrobiales bacterium. Lineage (GTDB taxonomy): Bacteria > Actinomycetota > Acidimicrobiia > Acidimicrobiales > JANYDT01 > JANMZO01. The sequence continues at coordinate 53,302 of CAVXNJ010000004.1, forward strand.
GGGCGGGTGCGACCGGGTAACCGGCATACGGGTCGAGTGAACCGGATGGAACGTTCGATGCGCTGCCGTCGGCCAGAACATATTGCGCCGAATCAGCCATGTTGACGGCCGCCGCGCCGCCCGTGCATCCGGCGGTGCCGATGACGATGACCGCGCCCGGCCAGGCCGCGCTGATGGTCGAGATGGCGGCGGTGGCTTCGGGGCAGGTATACCCGGCGAGGAACACGCCATCGGTCCCCACCCGGGGGCTTCGGTAATCGACAGCGACCGCCTCGCCTCGTGACTTCGGAAGGTACCCGAGCACCTTCGTGCCGGTCCCCGCTCCAAGACGCTTGGCGCGGAGAACGAAATCCTCGACGTTGGGATTTGGTCCCGCATAACCGTCGGCATCGAGGTCGAGACCGTCGACGGCCTCGGGCCCGTTGGCTGGGTTCACCACGACGTACGCGAACTGATTGACGGCCCGCAGCACCCGGTCGAAGCGTGGATCCATCGCGCGTCCGAGAAGGACCGCATCGCCATCTATCTGGACGGTTCGGACGCCCTGGGCCAGCGAGGGGCTGGACTGAAACGCAACGAACCCGCCGCCGATCACACCGGCGATGGCGCCCACGGCAAGCAGGCGACGACGCAGCCGTCGGAACGGCGAGATATCTGATGTCAACACGGGGGCAGAGGATAGGTCACGAAACGTAGGCGGCAAAAGGGCCAACTAGCTCATTGGCTGTTCTGGTGGGTAGCGTGCCCACATCACCTATTCCCACGGGTGCTTTTTTGGAGGTTGGTATGACCAGTGCACACGCAGTAGATCCAGCGGTGCAGGGCTTTCTCGATATGTTGGCGGCGAACCCAAGCCCGCCGGCGGCTGAGCAGGGTGTCGAGGCGATGCGGGCCGGTTACGAAGCTCTTTCGGCGATGGCGGGACCGAGCCCGGAAATGGCTGTTGTCGACTCGTCGTTTCCGGGACCGGGTGGCCCGGTTGCGATTCGGATTTACACACCGAAGGGAGCGGCAACGCCGGCGCCGGTCCTGGTGTGGTTTCACGGTGGCGGATGGGTTATCGGCAGTCTGCAGACGAGCGACGCGCAGTGCCGGCAGTTGGCTGACCGTTCGAATGTGATCGTGGTGAGCGTTGACTACCGCCTGGCGCCTGAGCACGTCTTTCCGGCGGCCTTCGATGACGCCGTCGCAGCGGTGCAGTGGGTGGCCGAGCACGCTTCGGAATTCGGCGGCGATCCGGCGAAGCTGGCCGTCGGCGGCGGAAGCGCCGGTGCGAATCTGGCCGCAACCGCAGCGCTTTGGGTTCGCGACAACAACGGGCCGAAGCTTTCGCTCCAGTTGCTGGTGTACCCGGTAACGCTCGTTGGTGAGGAGTATCCGTCGCGGGTGAAGAACGGTGAGGGTTACCTGCTGACCAAGGACACGATGGACTGGTTCATCGCAAACTACGTACCGAATCTGACACCCGAGTTGAAGGTGGACCAGCGCCTTTCGCCGATCCACGCGAAGGATCTTCACGGTGTGTGCGCGGCGCATGTCGTCACCGCCTACTGGGACCCGCTGCGCGACGAAGGTGAGGCCTATGCGCACAAGTTGCGTGCCGCGGCCGTGAAATGCAGTATCACCCGCTACGAAGGGCTCACGCACGAGTTCTTCGGGCACGAAACGCTGTTCCCGATCGGCAAGCGTGCCGTCGACGAGGCAGCGACCGAAATCCGCAAAGCATTTGGCATCCCCAAAGGAGAAGGACAATGAGTGAGTTGTTGCGAGCAGCCGGACGGTTGGAGGGGAAGATCGCCCTCATTACCGGTGGCGCCCGAGGTCAGGGCGCGGCGGAGGCCGGTCTGTTTGTGAAGGAAGGCGCGACGGTCGTCATCACCGATGTACTCGACGACGATGGAGCCAAAACCGCGGCGAATCTCGGTGAGAAGTGCGTGTACATGCACCAGGACGTGACGTCCGAAGACGAGTGGACGGCGGTTGTGGCTGCGATCGTCGAACAATTCGGACGCATCGACGTTCTCGTGAACAACGCAGGCATCTTCCCCGCCGGTGGGGTTCTCACAACGACGAAGGCCGACTACGAGAAGGTTATTGCGATCAACCAGACCGGCGTGTTCCTCGGCATGCAGGCGGTTGGTCGTGTGATGGTCGAACAACGCAGCGGGTCGATCGTGAACATTTCGTCGATCGCCGGCATGCAGGGGACCCCCGGGTTCATCGGCTACGGCGCTTCGAAATGGGCAGTCCGGGGCATGACGAAGTCGGTCGCGCGAGAACTGGCACCGTTCGGTATCCGCGTGAACTCGGTCCATCCCGGCATCATCGACACGCCGATGCTGCAGACGTTCGACGCCCTCGGTCCCCAGATCCGCGAGTCGCTGGATGCGCGAATACCGGTAGGTCGGTCCGCTGAAGCGGTGGAGGTCGGGCAACTGGTGCTGTACCTCGCATCGAACGAGAGCTCGTATTCGACGGGTTCGGAGTTCATCGTCGACGGCGGCTGGCTGTCCTAGCAGGTAGCTAGTTGCCGACCCGGTGGGTCGTGAACTCGTTCTGGCACGGCGATCCCTTCACGAACCACACGGTGGCAACACCGTCGACCGGTAGTTCGGCCACCATCGACGCGGTGGTGGCCTGGTGGTGCAGCGGATCGGGCGTCGTCGCTTCGTCGACGTGCATGCACACCGTGTAGCCGCTCGCACCGGCGTGCGATCGAGCGTGCTCACGTAACCGCGCGGCCGTCAACGGAGTCGAAGTCGATTGCGTGAGCACGTCGTTGGAAGCGGCCAGCCGAGGGTCGACCGTGACCTCGACGGGTTGGCGCGGATGGCGGTGCTCGGCATCGAATGCCGAAATCGTGGTGCGGTTCGAGATGGATCGGCTCGTAGCTACACGTTCGGTGGCCCAGGTTCGGCCCGACGTTTCGAGCACCCACGCGTCGGTCGGGTCGGCGATCAGAAAACTCGACCAATACGGTGAATCGGTTATGGCGAGCCCGGTTCCACCCTGACCGTAGCGCTCGATCAGATCGACGATGACCGACGTTGCCGCCTCAGCGGTCGACGCTCGTTCCAACCCCAGACGCACCAGGTCCATCCCCGTGAGCGCAGGCGGGAACCCACGTGGGTCGAGGGTCGTGAAGATCCGCTCGTTGCCGATGGCGACCTTTGCTTCGTTGACGCCCATCTCGACGCCCCACATCCACGTCGGTTGCGAGGCAAGAACTCCGAGCGTTGCCGTAGGGTGCGCCGTGACCTCGATATGTGTGCATACGAGTGGCCCGGCGTCGTGGCGCGGAGGGAGCCACACGAGTTCCTGTGGTTCGTTCGTAGGGCGGTCGGAGTTCTTCCAGAACAGGGTTGACCCGTTCGCTGTGGCCGTTGGAAGCGCCACGAGGCAGTCGCACATGGGTGCGCCTCAGCTGGCGGCGGGTTGCGGGAGCGAGCGCCGGATGAACTCGACCTGCAGCTTCAACAGGTTCTCCGCGACTTCCTCCTGCGGCGTCATGTGCGTGACGTTCGAAAGCGGTAGAACCTCGTGAGGCTTGCCGTGGGCCAGCAGAAGACTTGACAGCTGCAACGTATGTGCACATACGACGTTGTCGTCAGCGAGCCCGTGGATGAGCATCATGGGGCGCGTGGCCTGATGGGCTTTCGTGAGAACGGAGTTCGCGTCGTAGACGTCGGGGTTCTGATCGGGATGGCCGAGGTACCGCTCGGTGTACCCGGTGTCGTAGAGGCGCCACTCCGTGACGGGTGCACCGACCACCGCGGTGTGGAACACATCGGGACGTTCGAGCACGGCCATGGCTGAGAGGAACCCGCCGAAGCTCCATCCTCGAATGGCTACACGCGAGAGGTCGAGTTGGGGGAACCGGGCTGCGGCCTCGTGGAGGCCGGCGACCTGGTCATCGAGCACGCACTTCGTGAAGTCGTGGTGGGCGGCCTTTTCGTACAGGGGGCCGGGTCCGGGGGTGCCGCGATTGTCGATCACGAGCACGGCAAAACCCTGATCGGCGAACCACTGACTCGTGGTGTGGGGGTTGCGGGCCTGCACGACGCGCTGGGCGTGTGGGCCCCCGTAGGGGTCGAGGAGCACAGGAATCTTGGTCAGGGCGTCGTTGGCGTTGTGGTCCGATGGCAGGAAGAGGGCGCAGGGGATGGCCCGCGGACCGACCCGGAAGAAGATCGGCTTCGGGTGCACCAACGCCACTTCGGCGAAGCTCTTGACCATTGCTTCGGTCGCACCGTTCCGGGTGACGCGAAGCTCTGCACGCGTACGATTCGTGCTGGCGCTTCGGATGACCGCCAAATGATCACCGGTCGCCGCCGCATCGTGCATGCCGACGTCGGGTCCGCCGGCGACGAGCGTGATGCCCGACCCGTCGAGTTTCACTTCAACGAGATGAACGGCACCGACATCGGCTTCGATGCCGAGGTGGTCGAAGGTCGATGCAAGTGGTCTCGACGCGGTGACGGCGACGATCGCACGGGACTCGTCGACGTGGATCACGCGCCGGACCTGCAGGTTGGGTGGGGTCAGCGTTTGAAGGGTTCCGTTGCTGTCGTGTACCGCCAGAGCGCAGGTCTGCTCGGGATCGGCGGTCGAGCGGTTTTCGATATGTGCACATATTGTCGTGACGAGACGGTCGCCGGCCAGACGCGCCGGGGTGCCGGGGATGAGTTCGACCCACGTCTGGTCGGAGGCTTCCTGAAGGGTTCGCAGGCTCCCGGTCGTCGGGTTGATGTCGACGATCCGCTGCACGGTCTGCGCCCGGTTCATCAGGACGGCCGTGCACCCTGAGGAGGTCCACGACGCTTGCACGAGATAGGGCCAGTCTTCGTGGCTCCAGTTCGCCGACCGGGTCCATTCGACAGCGACTGCGGATTTGGAGGCCACGTTTACGGCGGACAGGCTGACGATTGCGTTGGCGGTGCCCGCCGCGGGGTAGCGGTGCTCGCGGGGCGCAGCCGACGGATTTGACGGGTCGGCAATCCACCAGACGTTCACCGGCGAGTTGTCAACCCGCGAGGCGAGGATGTGGGTTGACTCGGGTGACCACCAGAATCCCCGGTAGCGGTCAAGTTCCTCGCTAGCGATGAAGTCGGCCACCCCCCAGGTCACGTGGTCGCTGGGATCGCTGATGAGCGGTTCCGATGTGGCGCCGGCGGCGGTGGCGATCGTGTGGAGGGCGTCGTCGGCGACGAATGCGACGCGGCTCGCGTCGGGAGCGATCCGGGGGTCGAAGGCTCCGGGCGGAGTGGCAAGCGAGCGGACGTCGCCGCTGGCGACATCGACGAGGTAAAGCGCGCCGGACATGGCGAACACAGCGAACGTGGCGTCGGCGTCGACGTCGTAGGCGGTGATACCGCTGGCCTGCTCACGGAGTCGTTCGCGTCGGGCTCGCTCGGCCGCTGGCAGGTTCTCGTCGTCGCCGGCGCCGAGGATCGTGACCGGATCGACCAGGAGCCGCTCGTTCCACGTCTTGCCGGCACGCTCGAGGATCCAGAGCTTCTGCATCGGGTCGCTTCCGCCGCCGGAGCGCAGGAAGAGCACTCGCTCCTCGTCGGTGCTGATCCGAAACGAGCGCGGCTCGCCCAGGCTGAAGCGCCGGGTCCGGGCGTACTGCCGGGGAAACGTGTCGGGAGCCGGCGGCTTCGGAGCTGGCGAGTTCGGAACAGCCTGAGTCATGGTTGCCGAGGTTACCGGGGTTGCGAACGTGAACGCAGTGCGAACGTCGGACCTCCAGTTCCTCGCAGTTGTGAGAATTACCCAAACCTCGGCTGGCTGGTGCCAAGAAATAGGAAAACCCCCACAGACGCGGACTCTGCCCCAGCCTTACTTTTGCGGTTCTGGGGGAGGAACCGTCCCCTGTTGCGCAGGTGACGCGCAGCTGTAACACCCATTTTGTGACTATGTAAACGCCGCCCCTCGGGTGGTCATCGTTGTGATTGTCGAAGAAAACCAGAGGATGGCGACGGAAATGCCTGACGCAAGCAACCCTGTTCACTCCGCACCCCGCGTTAGGAACGTGCGACTTCGACGTTCTGTGGCGATGCTTGTGGTCGCAGCCACGGCGCTCGTGGGCGCGCCGATCCTGCTCGGCACGGCAAACGCCGACGTGACCTTCGTGGTCACGTCGACGAACGACGATAACGATGCCTTGTCGGCTGACGGGATCTGCCTCACGAGCGCGGGTGAGTGCACCCTGCGTGCCGCCATCCAGCAAGCGAACGCGTTGTCTGGAAACGACATCATCCAGTTCGCGATTCTTCCGGCGGGCGGTGTGAAGACGATCAACCTTGGGTCGGCTCTTCCGAATATCACCGAGAACGTAACCATCAACGGGATTACGCAAAGTGGAGGGTCCTGCGCGGCGCCGTTCACCCCGACGGTTCTCGTGAACGGAAACAACGTAAATGGGGCCATTCTGCAGGTCACGGGCGGTCGACTGCTGACCCAGGGCGTCATCTGGAACCGCGGCGCCGGCGGGTCAACCGCCACGATCATCTTGGGCACCAGTAACAACGTCATTCAGTGCACGTTCATCGGTACGAATACCACTGGCACGGCGACCCAAACCGGTGTTGCCGGCTCACCCAACGGCGCGGCCCTACGGATCGAAGGCAGCTTCAACAACATCGGTGGTTCCGCTCCGGACCAGCGAAACATCATCGGCGATGAAACCGGCATTCAGATCCAAATCATGCCGGGGTCCAACAACAACCAGCTCTTTAACAACTCCATCGGCGTCAGCCCGACCGGGACCCCGATCACACACACCGCCAACTGGTTCCAAGGGATCTACGTCGAAGGCAACGACAACACGATCGGCGGTCGATCGCTCGGTCAACCGAACATCATCGCCAACATGAATGCCCCCACCGCGGGTGATGGCAACGGGGTTTGGGTGGCTGCCGGAACCGGAAACCGGGTCGTGGCGAACAGCATCTACAACAACGTCGGTCTCGGCATCAAAATCGACAATGGCAACAACGAAGATATCGGCGACGGAGACACCGGAGCGAACCTCAAGCAGAATGCGCCGGTTATGTCGACGGCGTTCATCGACGCTGGCGGTTTATTGAACCTGGGTTCGGTCACCGATACCCCGAGCGGTGGTCCGTTCGGCGTTGATTACTTCAAGACCGACGGCACGAACAATCAGGGCAAGTTCTACGTCGCATCATTCACGTCGGGCACCGGCACGAACGCGATCGTCCCGACAAACGCCGCTGGACTTGGTGTGAACATCGGCGACCAGATCGTGGCGACTGTCCACGACCTGGCCGGCAACTCCTCGCAGTTCTCCACTACGCCCATAACGGTTACGGGGCCGCCGGGCGGGCCATTCGTCGTGAACTCCACGGACGACTCCCCCGACGATTTCCCCGGCAACGGTTTCTGCCTCACCGATGCCGGCTTCTGCTCCCTCCGCGCGGCCATCGAAGAAGCCAACGCTTACCCCGGAGCAGACACCATCAACTTCGCCGTATCGGGCACAATCACGACAGGGTCGACGCTTTCAATCACCGGAGACGTCACGATCGACGGCTCCACTGCACCAGGCGCCAACTGCGACCAGTGGCCACCCGTTCCCACCGTGACCGTGGCGAACCAGATCATCGGTCGGCTGATCAACTCGTCCGGGGGCTCTCACCCTGAAGGGACTTGTTCTGACCGGTGGATCGAACGGAGTCGGTACGACCGACGCTATGGTTCGGTCCGACGGCGCCGGAAGCCGGTTCGAGTGCAATTTCTTCGGAACGAACGCCAGCGGGACGGCGACAGCGGGTCAGGTGGCCACCCCCTTGACCATCGTCGCAAACAACACCGTGGTCGGAGGTCCGCTTCCGAAGCAAGGCAACTTGATCGCAGCAGAAGCCAATTTCGGGATCACCCTGATCGGCAACGGAAACACGGTCCAGAACAACCATGTCGGTGTCAGCAGCACCGGATCCTCGATCGCCCACTCCATTGGCTGGCAGGCGGCCGTCGCGCGTGTTCGGCGACAGCAACCTGATAGGTGGTGTGACCCCCGGCGTCGGCAATGAGATCGCCAACTTCGATGTGGGCGTGATCGTGGCCTCCGGTACCGGCAACCGGGTGGTCGGCAACGACACCCACAACAACACCACCAAGGGAATCCAGATCGACAACGGCGCGAACCAGGACCCCGGAGATGGTGACAACGGGGCCAACAACAAGCAGAACGCTCCCAGCGCTATCACCGCGTCGATTTCCGGCGGTCTCGTCACGCTCGGCTACAACGATCGATTCGCTCAACGGGAACAGCGCCTATCCGATCACGATCGAGTTTTACGAGACCGATGTGCAACAATACCGAGAGGGTCGTCGTCTTCTACCGGCCACCCAGCCGAGCGGACCGGGGTCGGGCACGTGGGTCGCTTAGTGCAGCCGACCCTGGCGTTGAACGTCGGCGACACATCGTGGCAACCGCCACCGATGCCAACGGCAACACCTCGGAATTTACCGTCGCCGTTCGGACCACGACCCGTCAGCACTTGTGGTCAACACGATCGCCGATGGATCCGACTTTGCCCCCGGAAACGGAGTCTGCGAGACGGCGACGGGCAACGGGAATTGCACACTCCGGGCGGCGATTGAGGAGGCCAACGGCGCGGCCAACATCAGCATGATCAACTTCAACGTGCCAGGCGCCGGCCCGCACCAGTTCAACACGCTCACTGATCTTCCGGCGTTCACGCAGCCGGTCACCATCGACGGGTACACCCAGCCCGGCTCTTCGGCCAACACGCGGGCCGTCGGCAACGATTCGGTTCATCAAATCGAGATCCGGGAGTTCCTCCAGTTCGATGGCGGAGGTGCGTCGAGTTCGGTCGTACGCGGTCTCGTGTTCAACAACACCGGGGCGCCCGGATTACGAATCAACGGAGCCAACGGACTCCAGGTCCTCGGCAACTTCTTCGGAACTGATGTCACGGGCGCCGGCTCGGGCGGTGCCAACTCCGGAATCCTTCTCAACGGTAGTTCGAGCAACGTGATCGGCGGAAGTGCACCCGCGGATCGCAACGTCATCACGAACAGCGGGAATGGCCTAAACGCCATCTCCGGTTCCCAGAACAACCTGATCATCGGCAACTACTTCGGCACGAACGCGGCCGGCACCTCGAACGTGGCCGGATCGCTCGCCAACGGAACGGCCATCGCGCTCACCGGTGGCACTGGAAACCAGATCGGCGGTACCGCCCCAGGCGAAGGCAACCTGATCTCCGGCAACAGCTTCGGTATCACTGCCGAAGGTAACCCCGGTGAATCGGGGCTGAAAATCTACGGCAACCTCATCGGCACCGACGCTACGGGCCTTCTCGCCATCGGCAACAATTTCGGTGTCTACAGCGGCTCGCCTACCGGCACCATAACCGGCCTCGTGATCGGCAACGGTCTGGCGTCCGGGCGAAACGTCATCTCGAGCAACAACGTGAACGGCATCGACCTGTACGGCAACGTACCCGGAGCGGTGATCAAGGGCAACTACATCGGCGTCGGGGCCGACGGCGTCACGCCCCGCGGCAACCAAAACATCGGTATTCGGCTGGGTAATGCGTCCGCGGTCAGCGGAACGGTTGTCGGTTCCGGGAGCAACGTCACCCCTTCGGAGATGAACATCATCGCGAACAACGGCGCTGCCGGAGTTGAAGTACGTCAGGGGGTCGACAATGACCTTTCAGCCAACAGCTACTTCAACAACGTCGGCCCAGCTATTTCGCTCTTCGGGCACACCCAGGACCTGAACGATCCTGACGGCGGACCGAACAACGGCCAGAACTACCCGATATTCACGGCCGCAACGACGAGCCTGACGCAGCAATCGTTCTCGCTGTTGACGACTTCTGCGATCGGCAACAGCCAGTATCCGCTGCGGGTTGACGTGTATGCCGTCGACAGTTTCGCCAGTGGCGAGGGCAAGACGTTTCTCGGACGGACCTCGGTGGCTGCTCCGGGGGCGGCGAACCTCATCGTTGCGACCCCCGGTGTTGTCGGCGATTTCGTGGTCGCCGTTGTGACTGACGCGGCAGGCAACACGTCGCCGTTCGGCGGTCCGGCCCCCCTGGGCGCAGCCCCGTCCGGCGCGACCGTTGTCAACTCGACCGGTGACGGACCCGACGTCGCTCCGGGTAACGGGCAATGCGAAACCGCAGCCGGAAACGGCATCTGCACGCTGCGCGCTGCCATCCAGGAGACGAACGCCGCGGCCGGGGCGGACGTGATCAACTTCAACATCCCCGGGGCCGGGGTCCACACCATCACGCCCGCGTCCCAGCTTCCGAACATCACCGAAACGGTCACCATCGACGGCTACACGCAGCCGGGCTCGTCAGCGAACACCCTCCCGGTGGGATCCAATGCGAACCTCCTGATTGAGCTGAGCGCTTCGCTGCCGGTCGGTCTCCGGCTCCAAGGCACAACGGGCTCGGTCATCCGGGGCCTGGTGGTCAACGGGTTCACGACCGACGGCATCCATGTCCGCACTGGTTCCGCCAACGTCATCGAAGGGAATTACATCGGCACGAACCCCGCCGGTACAGCGATCCTGGCGAACGGCCTGGGTGTCGCGATCGAGAACTCCTCCGGAAACGTCGTGGGCGGTACGACGCCAGGCCAGCGCAACGTCATCTCCGGCAACACGGAGGGTGTCGCCGTCGTCTTGGGCTCCTCGGCGAACCGCGTCATCGGTAACTACATCGGCACTGACGCTGCCGGTCTGACGGCACTGCCGAACACCGGCGGCGTCGTGCTCACTGGCGGCGCCAACAACGAGGTCGGTGGCAACGCCGCAGCGGAAGGAAACCTGATCTCCGGGAACATCACTGGGATCACCACGAATACCGGAGAAAGCGCGCCCTCCATCAGAGGCAATTTGATAGGTACGGACCGCAGTGGCAACGTGGCACTGCCCAACACCACTGCCGGTGTGTTTGTCGTGAACACGAGCAACGCAGTGATCGGCGACGGAACAGCAGCCCTCGGCCGCAACGTGATTTCCGGCAATGGCGGCGCAGCGGTGCAGATCAGTTCCAGCACGGGCGCGATTATCCGGGGCAACTACATCGGCGTTGGATCCGACGGGGTTACCGCCATCGGCAACGCCTCCGCCGGAGTCCTCGTCAGCTCCTCGTCGACCGGCACACAAATCGGCGGAACAGTCTCACAGGCGAACATCATCGCGAACACCGCCGGCCCGGGGGTTCGCATGACCAGCGGCACCGGCACGAGCGTGTTGGCGAACAGCATCTTCAATAACACCTCCCCCGGCATCATTCTCGGGTCAGGCGCCGTGAGCCCGGCGAACGATGCTGGCGACCCCGATGTCGGGCCGAACAACCTTCAGAATTCACCGCTCCTCCAAAGCGTCGCGATCACGCCGACTGAGTTGACCTACCGGGTAAGCATCGATTCGATCAACACCTCACCGGGTGTCGTGAACTACCCGATGCGGGTTGAGTTCTTCATCGCCGATGTCAACGGGCAGGGGAAAACGTTCCTGACGTCTAACCCGCTTGTTGACCAGTTCCTGCCCGGACAGTTCGCGGCCCTCGTATTCGTCGGCGCCGGACCGTGGCCGGTCGTCGCGGGTGACAAGGTGGTCGCTACCGTGACCGACGCACAGGGAAACACGTCTTCGTTCTCAGCACCGGTGACCGTAACGGGAGCCGGAGCACCGGGGACCTATGTGGTCAACTCCGTCACCGACGGCCCAGACGCTGCGGTGGGCGACGGAATCTGTCAGACCGCCACAGCCGGAGAATGCACCCTTCGGGCCGCCATCGAAACGGCAAACGCTCACGCTGGGGCCGACGTCATCAACTTCAACATCCCCGGTGTCGGGGTGCACACGATCACTCCGGCTACGGCGCTCCCGGTCGTTACCGGTGCGCTGACCATCGATGCCCTCACGGGGAACCCGACCGCCACGTGCGCAGCATGGCCGCCGGTTCTGACCGTCGAACTCGACGCCACCAACCTGGTGAACGGTCTCGAGGCGATCTCCGGTTCGAGCCTGACGGTGCGAGGCCTCGTAATCAACCGCTACCGCCAGACCGGGGTAGCCCTGTTCGCTGGCGGGATTGCCAACAAACTGGAGTGCAACTTCATCGGCACCGACGCCAACGGTACCCAGGCGACGAACCCGACCGGCTCGGTGGTCTCCAGTGTCTTCCTCGCCTCCTCCGGAGCGACGATCGGTGGAACGCTGCCCTCGCAACGGAACCTGCTCAGCGGGGCGCAGCGGACCCAGATCGAAATCCGGGGCAACAACAACGTCATCTTCGGCAACTACATCGGGACCGACAAGAACGGAAACGGCAACTTCGGGGCCACCGATTCGGTAGCCCAGGGCGTCTGGCTTCTGCTCGGCGCATCGAACAACCAGATCGGCGGCGTGGGGGTTGGTGAAGCGAACATCATCTCCAACCGCAGCACGGTCGGCGGCGTCGTGGTCTCGGACAACACGTCTGTCGGCAACCGGATCCGGGGTAATTCGATCTTCGGCAACGGCGGACTCGGCATCGATCTGGGTACGCCAAGCGGCGCAGACATCGGCGTTACCTACAACCACCCGTCTGCGACCGTTATCCCGGGGCCGAACAACTTCCAGAACTTCCCGGTCCTCACGTCGGCTTGGATCTCCGGCACCAGCCTCACCGTTTCCGGCACACTCGAGGGGATCCCGAACGAAACGTTCGCCATCGACCTCTACTCCAATGCCTGTGACTCTTCCGGATTCGGCGAAGGGGCGCGGCCGATCGGCTCGTTCAACGCCACGACGTCCGCGACCGGGCAGGCCTCGTTCAGCCAGGTGCTGACCGTTTCGAATCTCTTCGAACCCATGGGTCTCTCGGCTACGGCCACCCGCACCTCGGCGATCGGCGACACGTCGGAGTTCTCGTACTGCCGGCCGGTATCGACCACCAACACGAGCTGGGGAACCGCCCAAACCATCGCCGGAGCGGCGACCCAGTTCATCAGCGACCGAAACCAGGAGAAGTGGTTCAAGTTCCCGGTTACGCCAGGAGCCAAGGTGACCGTGAAGCTGACCGCGCCGTCGGGCTCGGCCATCTCCCTCCACCGCGATCCGCTGCCGATCTACAACGGGCTGAACAACCCGAAGTCCGCAGTGGCCCTCAGCGCCGAGGCCGCCGACTATGCCTTCCTCCCATCGGGAACCCTGCCGAGTGGCACCCTTCCGTCGGGCACGCTCCCGAGTGGCACGTTGCCATCGGGCACCTTGCCGAGCGGCACACTCGAGCGGGGCTTCCTGCCGAGTGGAACGCTGCCGTCGGGTACGTTGCCGAGTGGAACGTTGCCGTCCGGTACGTTGCCGAGTGGCACGCTTCCGAGCGGAACATTGCCGAGTGGCACCCTGCCGTCGGGTACGTTGCCGAGCGGAACGTTGCCGTCCGGTACCTTGCCGAGTGGCACGCTTCCGAGCGGAACATTGCCCTCCGGCACACTGCCGTCGGGCACCCTCCCGAGTGGAACGCTTCCAAGTGGAACGCTTCCGAGTGGAACGCTGGTCGAGGCGTATGGCACCGCTGCTCGTCAGAGCGTCCTTGGCGTGTCGCAGGATCCCTACGCCACCCAGCAGACCATCGAGCGCAGCACGTTCGATCTCAATGAAGACCTTTATGTCCGGGTGGTTGGTCCCTTCACCGGTTTGCCGTTCACGGTTACCGTGACCGTGGCCGGGGGAGTTTGCTCTGGCATTCGCCCGATTACCACAGGTGCGCTTCCGACGTTCCAGAACAGCACCAAGCAAACGGTGATCGTGACCGACATGAACCGGATTCCTGGCGACGGAACGGAGAAGCAGGCCGCGATCGATGCGCTGAACCGTCTTGCTCAGCGCACTGACGTGAACGGCGTCGTCGTTGACCTTGCTGCAAACCCACGCGTGTCGGCCGCCCGTACTCAGGCCGACAGCGTCAAGGAGTGTCCCCAGGCCCAGAACATCGTGGCCAAAGAAATCAAAGCGGTGATCGACAGTTACCGGTCGCCCGCGCTGAAGTACGTCGTTCTCGCTGGCAGTGCCGACGTGATTCCGTATTACCAAGTGCAGGACGTGGCGGGGCTCGCCAACGAGCGCGACTACATCCCACCGGTTTCGCCGAACTCGGCTTCCGAGGCCGGGCTGCGATCCGGTCTCGTTGCGGGCCAGGACTTCTACGGTTCATCGGCCGACATCACCGTCGGCAGTCGAACGGTGTCGGTTCCGGGTCTGGCCGTGGGTCGGCTCGTCGACACGGCGGCTGACATCACGAACGCTGTTGTCACCTACGAAACGAACGGTGGCGTGGTAACCCCTCGTTCGTCGCTCGTAACCGGTTACGACTTCGTCGGCGACGCAGCCCAAGACGTGGCCACCGACCTCGCAGTAGGCACGACCGGGCCGAACGCCGGACGCATCCAGGACACGTTGATCCAGCCCCAGGGTGAAGCCCCGACGGGCCCGAACGCCTGGACGGCCGATCAGTTGCGCACGAAGCTCCTCGCCGGCGGCCACGACGTGATCGCCATCTCCGGTCACTTCAGTGCCGGCAGCCTCCTTGCGGCGGATTACTCGTCGAAGTTTTCGGCGACCGAGCTGGCGCAACTCACGAACGAGTTGCGCAACAGCATCGTCATCGCACTGGGCTGCCACGGCGGCTACAGCGTGCCGACCCCCGACCTCCTGACGGGCTCCTCGCCCGACCCGGACTGGGCCAAGGCGTTCCTGCGCAAGGGTTCGGCCGGATTCATCGCGGCCACCGGCTACGCCTATGGCGACACGATTCTCACCGAGTACGGCGAGCGCCTGGTCGTCGACTTCACGAAGCAGATGCGCACCGGCGACGGGGAAATCTCTATCGGTGAAGCGCTCGTGAAGGCGAAGCAGAACTACCTGGCCAACACGCCGGAGCTCGCCGGTATCGACGAGAAGACCGTAGTAGCGATGGCACTGTTCGGTCTTCCGATGATGAAGGTGAACATGCCTGGCGCCCGCCTCGTGGATTCGAACCAACCCCCGGTCGCTGGTTCGCCCGATCCGGTCCTTGGGAACACGGTGGGTCTCACGGTGAACGCCGCCTCGATCGGCACACCGACAGCCGAGGTCACGCGGTCGCTGCCGAATCTCGGTGCCGGTGGAGCCCCGATCAACACGACGTATTTCACCGGCCTCGACGGCGTTGTCGCCCGGCCGTTCGAACCAATCCTCCCGAAGCAGATCAACGATGTCACCGTAACGGGCCAGGTCCTCCGGGGTGTCGGGTTCCGTGGCGGAACCTATACAGATCACAATGGCGTCTACGCACTCACGTCGTCGGCGAACACCGAGACGTCGGGACCGAACCAGTCGTTCAACTCTGACGTGTTCTATCCCAATCAGACCTACAGCTCGAACTTCTATGACGCGGCCAACGGTGGATCCACCAACCTCATAAGCGTGCCTGCCCAGTACCGGTCCACGTCGCCAGGTTCAAGCGACGGAACGATTCGAACGTTCGACAACCAGCAGGTTGAGCTGTACTACCTGCCCAGCGCGTGGCCGTCGGGATCAGCCGCTACGTGCTGCTGCAGTGAGCCCGGCGCCAACGATTACTGGAGTGGTGGCGGAGCGGACCGCTTCGGCCATCAACTTCAAGGTCAACGTGACCCAGGAGGGTTCGGCCGGCGTGCAAAAAGTCTGGGTGGTCTACACCGGCGATTCCGGCAGCGACTATTACGGTCGCTGGTATCCCGTGGACCTGGCGCGCCAGGTGCTGCCACCGGCGGCGGTAACCGCAGGCTTCACCGCTGACCCGAATCTCTGGGTCGGTTCACTGCCGATCACCGGGACTCCCGGGACCATCCGCTTCATGGTGCAGGCCGTGAACGGGGCCGGTCTCACGACGCTGTCGACCAACCAGGGTGGCTACTACAGCGTGGTCGACACGACGGTACCTGCTCCAGCGCCGGCAGCCGTCAGCACGCTTAGCTTTGGCAGTGTCCCGTCGACGGTGATCTTCCAGAAGCCGGCGACATTCAGTGCCCAACTCACATCGACCAACGGTCCGGTGGTTGACCGCTACGTGCTGTTCAACATCGGCGGCCAGACCGCTCAGGCGAAAACCAGCAGTACGGGCCTGGCTTCCGTGAACATCGTTCCGGTTCTCCCACCGGGTTCCTATGACGTGTCGGCCACCTTCAGGGGCGACACCGGCTGGGTGGCGTCCACTGTCACCGGTTCGTTCGCGGTGGCCCGGGAGTCGACATCGACGGAGATTTCACCACCCACTGCAACCGCGGTGTCCGGTGAAGCGACCGGCATAAGCGCCGTGGTGAAGGATTCCCTGAACCGGCCGCTCAGTTCGAAGTCGGTTGTGTTCGAAGTCCTCAACAGCAGCGGGGCGAACGTGAAGAACGTGGTGGTCATTGCCGACCTGTACGGTGTCGCCCAGCTCGGTGCGCTGACGCTGCCGGCCGGAACCTACACGGTGCGGGCGTCGTTCTCCGGTGGTCCGATTCCGATACCTGACGAGAACTACAACGGTTCCTCCAGCGGCACCTCGGCCCTTACCGTTACCGCACCGGTGGGCCCGACGATTACGGCTTCCGCGAAGAACGCTGACGACTCGGTGTACGTGGCCGACACGTGGACCAAGCAGAACGTGACCGTCCACTACACGTGCAGCGTCGCCAACTGCCCGCCGGATCAGGTGATCACCGCCGAAGGCGAAACGACGGTCGGGTCGGTCACGGTGACCGCGCCCAACGGCCTCACGTCGAGCGTCACGTTCGGCAAGGTGAAGATCGACCGGACACCTCCAACGATTGCGATCACCAGCCCTACCGCCGGTGCGAGCTACGTAGCGGGTAGCGCAGTGAACGCTGCCTTCAGTTGCGCGGACACGTTGTCGGGCACCCCGGGCTGTGTCGGCACCGTCGCCAACGGTCAGTCGTTGACGACAACCGCCGGGGTGAAGACGTTCACCGTTAACGCAACTGACGGTGCCGGAAATATCTTCTCCCAGACGATCAACTACACGGTGACCGCTCCGACGGCTGCGTCACCGGTCGTACGCGCTGATTTCGGCGTCTCGGGGCTGCAGTCGATCGGGTTCCAAACCAACATCGTGTTCATCAGCGGGTCGTTCACTGATGCTGACGGATCAGCTCCGTACACCGCATCGGTGCGTTGGAAGGCCACGGGATCGTTCAGCCCGTTCGTGCTGAACAACAACTCGCAGTTCCTGTCGGCGTTCATCTACCCGTCCGCGGGCACGTACACGGCGACGGTCCGGATCTGCGATAACGCCGGTCACTGCGGAACCGACGACGTGACCATTCGTTCGGGCGTGACACAAAAGGTCGCCCCGAAACTGACGTGCGTGCTCGACCGGGGCGTCGGACAGAACCCGAGGTACCAGGCTCGCTTCGGCTACGCGAACGCTGCGACGGTTCCCTTGTCGGTGCTCCACATCCCGATCCTCGAAAACACCTTCACTTCGAACCCCTACGATCGGGGCCAGCCACAGGTGTTCCAACCGGGCACACAATCAAACGTGTTCACGGTCAACTTCAACTCGGGCACGATCACCTGGAGGCTGAACGGCGCCACGGTGAGCGCGTCCTCAAGTTCCACTCGGTGCTGATCGACCGTCATTTCCAGGAGTCGCCTTGAGCGAATCACCGGTTGCCTACATACCGACAGATCGGCGCCACGCCCTGGTGGCGGGTGCCGATCTGCCGACGCGGACCAACGGGGCCGCCCTGTTTGCTGACATCTCCGGTTTCACGCCGCTGACCGAGGCCCTGGTTCAGGCCCTCGGCCCGCAACGGGGCACCGAAGAGCTACCCGTTCACCTGAATCGTATTTACGACGCTCTTGTGGCGCAGGTCGACAATCACCGCGGCAGCGTTCTTACGTTCAGCGGCGATGCGATCACGTGTTGGTTCGATGAGTCTGGCGATGGGGGATGGGTCGACGCACCGAACGCCTCCCGACCAACTCCGGCGCAGCGGGCCACGGCGTGCGCAATTGCGATACAGGCGGTCATGCAGCAGTTCGCCCGAATCGTTCTCCCCGGCGTGGGTGAGGTCGCGCTCGCCGTGAAGGTCGCGGTAGCTGTGGGTCCGGTGGTTCGGTTCCTCGTCGGCGACGCGGCGATCCAGCACATCGATGTGGTGGCCGGTGAAACCCTCCAGCGACTGGCCCGCGCCGAGCACATGGCCGAGCGGGGCGATGTGGTCGTCGACGAATCGACCGCCGCGGCCTTGGCCGAACCGCACAACATCGTCGAATGGCGAACCGATCACGACACGCATGAACGCTTCGCGGTGGTTCGAACGATCGACGCCACCGTCAGCATCGACCCATGGCCCGACCTGAGTGCGGATGTCCTGTCGCAGGAAGAGGTGCGTCCGTGGCTGCTTCCCCCGGTGGCGAACCGGTTGTTCGGCGGAATGGGCGAGTTTCTGACCGAGCTTCGTCCGGCCGTGGCGATGTTCGTACGGTTCGAAGGCATCGATTACGACGGTGATCCCGATGCCAGCGCGGCATCTCGACGCGTTCGTACGAGCGGTGCAATCGGTTCTGGTTCCCTACGAGAGCTACATCCTGCAACTCACCATCGGTGATAAGGGAAGTTACTTTTATACGTCCTTCGGTGCTCCCGTCGCGCACGGAGACGATGTCGTTCGAGCGGCGCTGGCCGCCTTGGAGCTTCGTGAGCTACGGGTGTCTGGGGTGAGCGAGTTACAGGTCGGAATCGCTCAGGGCCGGGCCCGAACCGGCGCCTACGGAGGCGTTACGCGTCGTACCTACGGCGTGCTTGGCGACGACGTGAATCTTTCGGCCCGTCTCATGCAGGCGGCGCAACCCAACGAACTCGTTGTCGACGAGACTGTACGAAAGGCGGCCGGCGACGCCTTTGTGTGGGAAGCGATGGCTCCGCTTCAGGTGAAGGGCAAGACCCGACCCATCCAGGCGTACCGGCTCATCGGGGCGACAGAACGCGACACGATTGGACTCCGCGTCGCGGAGTACTCGTTACCGATGGTCGGTCGCCGGGGCGAGTTGGCGACGATGTTGGATCTCCTCGATCTGGCCAATTCCGGCCGGGGTCAGGTGGTCGGGGTGACGGGCGAAGCGGGCATGGGCAAGTCGCGCCTCGTCGCGGAAGTCATGCGCGCCGCGAACGCCCATGACATGCACACCTTCGGCGGTGAGTGTCAGTCGTTCGGCGTCAACGCGAGCTACCTCCTCTGGCAGAACGTGTTCCGGTCGATGTTTCGGCTTGACCACAACGACCCCGTCGAAGAGCAGATCGAAGCGGTCGAGCGGCAGCTGGAAGCGATCAATCCGCTTGCTGGTCGAGCGGCTTCCGCTGCTGACCGTCGTGCTCAACATTCCGATCCCCGACAACGAGCTGACGGCGACCTTCGACACCTCGCTTCGCAAGGTCTCCCTTGAAGCGCTCCTGGTCGAATGTGTACGTCACCGGGCCCGGGATACGCCCATGCTGTTCGTCCTCGAAGACGTCCACTGGATCGACCCGCTGTCGCGCGATCTGATGCGGGTGCTCGCCCGAGCGGTCGCTGATCTCCCGGTCCTCATGATTCTGGCGTACCGTCCGGCTGATCTGGCGCTTCGGACGTCATTCCAGGTCAACTCGCTCACCCACTTCACCGAGGTCGTTCTGGCGGACCTACCCGACGAAGACATTGCGCGTCTCGTCGAGGCCAAACTCCAGCAGCTCTACGGCGAAGACACGGTCGCAAACGCCGACCTCGTCGCCCAGCTCAGCGTTCGGGCCCAGGGCAACCCGTTCTACATCGAGGAGATTCTCAACTTCCTCGACGATCGCGGGGTCGATCCGCGACAGCGCGATCCTCTGGCGCAGGTCGCATTGCCCGACAGTCTCTACAGCCTGATCCTCGGTCGTATCGACCACCTGACCGAAGACCAGAAGACGGCGATCAAGGTGGCCAGTGTCATCGGACGCCTCTTCCACGCCGCGATGCTCAGCGGGGTGTACCCGCCGTTCGCTGAGCGCCATGGACTCGAACACGATCTCGACATCCTCGCCGACCTTGAGCTGACGGTTCTCGAAGCTCCCGATCCGGAACTTTCGTATCTGTTCAAGCATGTCCTCACGCAGGAGGTCGCCTACGAGACGCTGTCGTTCGCGACCCGCGCCATGCTTCACGACCAGATCGGACAGTTCATCGAGGCGGGCAACCCCGATCTCGTTGAGCAGCAGGTCGACGTCTTGGCGCACCACTACGACCGCAGCGAGAACCAGGCGAAGCGGCGGGAATATCTGCGCAAAGCCGGCGAGGCCGCGCAGGCGGCCGGCGCGAACCTCTCGGCGATCAGCTACTACGAGAGGGTGCTGCCGCTGATTGTCGGTGAGGAGCGCGCGGAGGTCCTGCTGCGACTGGCCCAGGTGCAGGAACTGGTCGGCGACTGGGCCGCGGCCGAGACGTTGATGCGGGAGGCTCTGGAGGTTTCGGAAGCGGTCGAGGACCGTTTGGCCAGTGTTCACGGCCAGGCCCGCTCGCAGCACGCACTTGGCGTTCTTGATCGCAAGCGGGGTCAGTACCTGACCGCGTCGGAGATGTTGGAGCGTGCGCGGCGCAACTTCGATTCGATCGGCGACGCGTCCGGATCGAGCCGGGTCATCGCCGAGATCGGCGAGCTGTATCGCCTGCAGGGCCGCTATACCGAGTCACTCGACCTTTATGCCGAGAGTCTCGGAATCGCCGACCGAATTCCGGACCACGCGACCAGCCAGGCGGCTCGCGCCCACGCGCTGAAGGGGTCGGGGGTCGTGGCCACCTGGCAGGGCGACTACGAAGCGGCGCGGCGCTTCTATGACGAGAGCATGGCGATTCGGCGCGAGTTGTCGGACAAACCCGGCGTGGCCGTGCTGCTCAACAATCAGGCGGTTATCGCCCGCTTCCTTCAGGACCTCGACGCCGCTCGACGCCTGAACGACGAGAGTCTCCTTCTGCTTCGCGAGGTCGGTGATCAGTGGGCCGTCGGCCAGTTGCTCAACAACCAGGCGTGTGTCGCCAGCGACCAGGGTGACTACACCCAGGCCCGTGTTCTGCTGAACGAGAGTCTTTCCATCCGCCGCCAACTCGGCGACCGGGTCGGGTTGGCCCTGTCGCTGACCACACTCGCCGACGTCGTGATCGACGAAGGTGACTTCACCGCTGCGGTGCCGATCCTCGACGAAAGCCTGGCCATCAACCGTGAGTTGGGCGACAACACGATGATCGCCTACGTCGTGGAGGACTACGCCGCGGTCGCGGCCGCGGAAGGGCGATCGGAGCAGGCTCTGCGCCTTGGCGGTTTCGCGTCTGCCCTACGGGCGTCGATCGGTGCGCCCCTTCCGCCGTCAGAGCAGGAGCGCGTGGAGCGCCTCCTGGCCCCGGCCAAGGCTGCGCTCGATACGGTCACCACGGAAGCAGCTTGGAGCGACGGCCAGCGGTTTGCCTCATCCGTGGATCTCGACGGACTGCTAGCGATGTAGTGCCACGTGTCCCGGCTGGCTCTCGTTTATGTGGCCGTAGGTGTTGTCTGTTGGCATCTTTGGCTACATAAACACGAGGGGTCAACGGCGGCGGATCCCGGTGATCGTGGTGACGATGCGCTCGCCTTCCATGAGGTCGCCGTTGCGGCGGGCCATGATCGCGCCGGCCAGGGACGCGGTGCCGGTCTCGTCGGCGTCGGCGGGGAAGTCGCCCGAGCAGGCGAGTTTGTTGGCTTCGACGAGTGCGTCTTCCGACGCCACGATCGGCCAGCCGCCGGTCATGAACATGGCTCGAAGGAGGGCCATCCAGTCGTAGGTTTCGTCGTCGATTATGCCGCCGGCGATGCTCGTGAGCGTTCCTTCGAAGGGGGCCATGAACTGGCTGCGATGGGTGGCCGCGTAGAGCAGGGCCTCTTCGATCGCCTGCTTCGCCGTAGGGTCGCTGAGCGCGAGCGCTACCGCGCCATTGCCTTCGTCGAAGAGTTCCTCGTGATTCAACGAACGCAATGCGCGCATAGCAACGCGCTCCCACGCCAGCGCGAGTGGAGCGCACCCTTCGCTTTGGACGGCGTGGAACTTCGGCATGGTATCGAGGACGCCGAGGGCCAGCGCATCACGAAGGCCCTGGAAGAGTGCCGAACCGAGTGCGCCGCCGCCGACCTGTACGAAGATGCGGTCGACGGGAAGGCTCAGCATCGCGAGTTGGTCGGCGAGTTCGTGGCCGATGGTGGCTCCGCCATCGATCGTGAGTCCGTTCTCCGAACCCTGTACGCAGAACGGCAGCTCGCCTTTGTCGACAGCCTCGTGGAAGCGGTGAAGGCACGGGTCGCCGGGTGCATCGGAGTCGAGCCGGGGACATACGGTCAGCTGAGCATTACGCCGCGCGTAGCATTTCCACGACGATCGGATTCGCACTTTCGGGGATGTGCACATGCACGGGTCGCTTGGCGGCCTTGCCGAGGGTGGCTGCCGCGAAGGCGGCGTTGCCGCACGACGCGATGGCCAACGGCGTGCGGTTGCTTACCCGACGAAGTTCGAGGTGAAGGAGAATCCCCATGAGGTGCCGGGCCTTGTGGGAACCGGCGACGTTGTGCGTGTCGTTCTTCGTCCACACGTCGACGCCGAGGGCCTCCGACGCAGGATCGCACGGAACGAGGGGAGTGACCCGGAAGCCGGTGCCGTCGACCGCTGCGATGGCCCGGTCGAGTCGGTCAACGAGTGCGATGTGATCGGTGTCGGTTCCGCCGAGATGGCGCCCCACCCAATAGGAGTTCTGCAGCGTGCGGTAGCGGATGAACGGGTTGATCTCGCTTTCCTCCGGCCACTCCCGAACCCCGGCGCTGACCGGGTCCCACATCAGCACATGGTCGATGTTGGGCGCCCGCTTGGCGTTAGGACATTGGAACGGGGAGCGGACCGACGCGTCGGAAGGATCAACCGTCGCCAGGCAACCGGCGCAGCGTAGGACAACCGATACAGAACCCGAAACTGAACTCATTGCCTAATGTTTAGCAGGGGGCCGAATGACGCTGTCCGGCGGATCTCCGAGTCAGATTCGTCGCCCGCAAGGACACAGAAGACCCCACTAGCGCTCTCCTAATAGGGTCGCCGAGGACGCCGCGAGCGGCGAATATGGCCGGAGAGACGTGGGCATTGGTCGTTCGGCCCGCTGCTAGGCCATTCCGGTGCGCGAGTTGAACTCGACGATGGCTTCGTCCCACTTCGGCACAAGCGCCCGAACCGCAGCCCACCAGTCCTGCGAGCGGCGGGCTTCGAAATCGTTGAAGGCAATGTTCTGCTGCTCGACCCAGGTGTAGTAGCCGAGGTTGAAGATCCGGTTGCGGTCGAACTCCCGCAGCTGCAGCAGGTTCTCGGTGTCGACGCTCTTGAGGTAGCGGTTGGCCACTTCGGCCGCTTCGACCGCGCCGAAGCCCTGCGGGTAGTCGCGGGCCAGGAACTTCTCACGCTCGCTCGGGTAGAGCTCGGAGCCGTCGGTGGCGACGGTGATCACGACATCATCTGCACCCATACGAAGTTCGCGGGCCAGCTTGATTGCCGTAAGCGTGTTGCAGATGGCCGAGTAGCCGAAGTGCGTGAGCTGCTCGATGACCGCGCCGGGCACGCCCATGCGGTCGCGCAGGTACGCCATGCCCGCTGCGGTGTTGAAGAGGATGTCGAGGTTGTCGGTGGCCTTGTCACTGATGGCCGACACGAAGTCGGTGTTCATGACGTTGTGGATCAGCGGGATGTGCTTGTCGCCGATGCCCTGAATGTTGTGCTCGCCGAAGCCGTTCATCAGCATGGTCGGACATTCGAGTGCTTCCGCAGCGACGATCAGCGTGCCGTACTTCTCCTTGAGGAAGTCGCCGGCCCCGATGGTTCCGGCCGACCCGGTCGCGCTGGTGAAGCCACGGAGTCTGAGGTGGCGGCCGGCCGGGGCTGCGGCCGCGAGGTGTTCGAACACCGTCGACAGGGCGTTGCCGGTGACGTTGTAGTGCCCGGCGTAGTTCGCGAACTCGCTGAACTGGTTGAGGATCACGTTCTGCGGATCCTGCGACAGCTCGTTGCACTTGTCGTAGATCTCCTTGACGTTCGACTCGGTGCCGTACGTTCGGATGATGTCTTTTGGATCCTCGGTCCACTTCGCCAGCCACTCGAAGCGTTCCTTCGACATGCCTTCGGGTAACACTGCCGTGCCCCGGCACTCCATGATCCGGCTGATGGCGACGCCGCCGCGGGCGTAGTTGCCGGTCGACGGCCAGATGGCCCGCTGCCGGGTCGGGTCGAACTGCCCGGTCACGAGGCGGGGTGCCAGCACCGCGTAGGCCGCCTGAACCTTATGCGCACGTATCATCGGGAACTTGTTGCCCAGCATGACGACGATCGTCGCTTCCACCCCGGTCAACGACGGGGGCAGTACGACGTGCACCGGTACTTCCACGCGGCTCTTGCGGTCGGCGGCGTTGAACCAGTTGACGCGCCACAGGTTGCGGGCATCCGCGGCGTCGGGATCGACCCCATCGAGTTGAGCGATCGCCTCCTTGGGCGACAGCGTCGGGTCGATCATCTGCGCAAACGTCGGCAGCGCAATCTTGCGCTCGGCGAACCGCTTGACGGCATTGTCGTAGGAGGTCTGGTCGACCATGTCGGCCGTGAGGCCGAGGCGAAGGTCGGAGGAAAGGGACGTCGATGAAGCGGCAACCATGCCTCTCATACTGGTACGCGAAATTCCCGAAAGGAAGTCATTCCTTTACATTTTGTCAACTTGTAACAGTCGGCGGCTGGAGCCGGCTTGGGCCTCCGCTCCGTTTATGTCGACGTTTTGCACGAGATACATGTCGAAATGTGGACACAAACCCGACCTGGCTCCATCCCCCAGGGTTTATGTCCACGTTTTGCACGTCATGAATGTCGAAATGTGGACGCAAACCTATTTCAGGGAGTCACGACACGACTTTTCGACCGCGTCGAAGTCCTTCTGCTGTTCGTCGTCGAGGGTGGCAGTCACGTAGAACACGTAGTCGGAGCCGCGTTTTTGGAACAGCGGATTCCAGCCTTGGCCAGCCATGCAATCGGCCACAGCCTGGGCGCCCGCCGGGGTGAGGCTGGAAGTTTTGGTTGACCGGTTGCCCAGGAAGATCGACGACAGTGTCGTCAGGAGCAAACCGAGGATCGCGACCCACGCGAAGGCTTTCGCCTTTTTCGTCGCCACCTCGAACAGCCGGGCTGACTACTTGCCGGTGAAGACCGGGTCGCGGCGGGCGAGCATCGAGGCGATGCCTTCCTCGGCGTCGGCGGTCTTCGACAGGCGGTCCTGGGTCTGGCGCTCGTGAAGGAGCATGGTGCGGACGCGGGCGGCGAGGTCGGAGCGCAGTGTCGCCCGGGTGGCGGCAACGGCCAGGGGAGCGGCGCCGGCGATCTCGGTGGCCAGGGCGATGGCGGTGGCGCGGACCTGGTCTTGCGCGACGAGCCGGTTGGCCAGGCCGAGCTGGAAGGCCTCTTCGCCGTAGATGCGACGGCCGGTGAGGAGCACGTCGGCGGCGCGAGCCGGGCCGATGAGCTCGGGCAGGGTCAGCGAGATGCCGAATCCCGGGTGGATGCCGAGGCGCACGAAGTTCGTGGCCATGAACGCTTCGGCGCAGATCACGCGAAGATCAGCGGCGGTGGCGAGGCCGAAGCCGGCACCGACGGCCGGGCCGTGAACTGCTGCGACCATCGGGATCGTGACGTTGAACATGCGAACGGCGGCTTCGTAGAAGGGTCCGATCGGGCTGGCGGTCGCCTCGACGAACGCCCCGAAGTTGTTGGCCCGGGTGCCTTCCTCGCCGGAGAACTGGGCGCCGGCGCAGAACGACTTACCCTCGGAGCAGATGACCGCGGCTCGGGCGCCGTTGGCCGTCGCTCCTTCGAGGGCGTCGGCCAGGTCGTTCATGACCTGCACGCTGGCGAAGTTGTGCGGTCCCTGTTGGATTTCGGCGATGACGACATGTCCCTCGATGGAGACGCCCACGGTGCTTTCTGAACTCATGGCCGCAGAGCCTATTGCCAACCGCCAGAATCCGACAGTCAGCCCGCCGCGGGTGGGGGGTGTGCGGGTCGCGTCTGCGGGATTAATGTCGCTGATCACACTTTTTCCGCACAAACGAACGATCTTCGGGTTGGGACCACCCGCGAAAGACCGGTAACCTCGTAAACCGTTTGCCGGACCCACTCACTTCGCTACGGGCCGGAACGAACGTAGGAGTGCGTGATGTCAAGTCGTAAAGCCGTCATCGTTGGCGTGGGCCAGTACCGGCGAAACCCCAAGATGGACGGGCCGTTTGAGCCGTGGGAGCCGGCGGCCATGATGGCCGAGGCGATCCGCCGAGCCGTCGCGGATACCAAAGCCCAGGGCGACTCGACAGCAGATGACATCGTCGACAAAACCGCGCTACTGGCCTGCGTCGATCCGATCGCCTGGGGTTACGACGATCTCTGCGGGCGGGTCGGAGAATTGGCCCTCGTCAACCCCTCGGCCACCGGCTTGACCGTTCCTCCGGGTGGCAACTCGCCCGGTGACCTGCTGATCGACATTGCGAACCGGATCGTCGCCGGCGAAGCCGAAGTTGCCCTACTCGCCGGTTCCGAGTGCGTGTATGCCCGTCGTCGGGCGATCAAGGAACACCTCGAACTCGACTGGACGCCGACGACGGCTCGCCGTGACTTCCTCAAGGGGCAGCGCCCGCTGTCGAACGACCTCGAAACGCGCCACGGCATCGTCGCTCCGATCCAGTGCTACCCGCTCTTCGAGAATGCACTGCGCTATGAGGCGAAACGCACCGTCGCCGAGCACCAGAAGTTCCTCGGCGAGTTCATGGCACGCAACGCGGCTGTGGCCGCGACGAACCCCTACGCCTGGTTCCAGACCGCTTACACCCCCGACGAGATCGCCAACCCTTCGGCCGACAACCGCTGGGTCTGCTTCCCGTACCCGAAGCGCATGAATGCGATCATGGAGGTCGACCTTTCGGCCGCCGTCGTGGTTATGAGCTCCGAGGAAGCCGATCGTCGAGGTATCCCGAAGAACAGCCAGATCGCATTCCTTGGCGGCGGCTCCGCCGTCGACGCCTGGACCCCGACCGAGCGGATCGACTTCACGTCGTCGCCGGCCATCGCCGCGGCATCGAAGGCCGCGTTTGCGCACGCGGGTCTCACCGTCGACGACGTCGACGTGTTCGACCTCTACAGCTGCTTTCCGTCGGCCGTCGAGTTTGCGCTGAAGGAAATGGGCGTGGCGACCGACGACCCGCGTGGCGTAACGGCCACGGGTGGCCTGGCCTACGCCGGCGGTCCGGGCAACAGCTACGCAATGCACGGCCTCGCTGCGGTCACCGAGCGTCTCCGCAACAACCCCGACGAAAAGGTCGGCCTTGTCACGGGCCTGGGAATGACCGCTACTAAGCACGCATACTGTGTGCTCTCGAACGACCCCGACCGGATCGCCGCCGCCGACGGTCTCGGGAACAAGGTCAAGCTTTCCGAAGCCGAGATCACCGGTCCGAAGCTCGTCGACGAAACGAGTGGCGAGGCGGTCATCGAGACGTACTCCGTGGAATACGGCCGCGAAGGAAACGCAGTGAAGACATTCATCGTGGCCCGATTCCCCGATGGATCCCGGACGGTCGCCAATGGTACGTGTACTGATGAAGAAGTACGCGCGCTTACCGAGTCGGAAGGGATCGGTCGCAGGGTGCGCGTCACGGCCGGCAAAGCCGGGGAAGGCGACGCCAACGTTCCCAACCGGGCTGAGTTGATCGCATGAGTTCCTTGACGAGCCCGCTCGGTGCGGTGAGCGATCCGGCGGGCTACAACCTCGCCGAGCTCTCCAAGAACGCTCGCGTCGAAGGGGACTCCGTCGTGTTCCCCGGAGCCGAGGCCCCGCATCGCGATCGTGACGTCATCGTCGACGGACTCCGGATTGCCGTGCACGAGTGGGGCGACGAATCGAACCCACCGATCCTGTTGGCACACGGTGGTTTTGACTTCGCCCGCACCTTCGACATCTTCGCCCCGTTGCTGGCCAACGCCGGGTGGCGCGTGGTGTCGTGGGATCATCGCAGCCACGGCGACTCGGAATGGGCGCCGTTCACCAGCTGGTCGGCCGACTTGCGTGACGCCGTTGCGGTTATGGACTCGGTGACGAACAAATCGCTCCCGATCCTCGGTCACTCCAAGGGTGGGGCGCTGTCGTTGCGTCTCGCCGAAGCGCTGCCGCATCGCATCTCGCACCTCATCAACATCGACGGCATGCCCTCAAAAACCCGGGCTCCCGACGTTGCCGACCACGAGCGGACGAAGATGTTGAGCAAGGACCTGAGCGGGTGGCTCGATCATCGCCGCAAGGCGGCGACGGGCTCCCGCAAACCCGGAACGCTGGAAGAACTGGCCAAGCGCCGGGCGAACATGAACCCCCGCCTAACCCATGAGTGGCTCTGCTACCTCGTGACCGCTGGCGCATTCCACTCCGAAGACGGCTGGCGCTGGAAGATCGACCCCATGCTACGCATGGGCGGCTTCGGACCCTGGCGACCGGAGTGGTCGATCGGCGGCCTTCCCGGTCTCAGCATGCCGTTCCTCGGGTTTTTGGCCATGGAGCAGGAAGCCATGGGTTGGGACGCCCACCCCGGCGAAGTGGCGGCCCACATTCCGCGCGGCGGACGCCTGGAATTGATGCACGGAATCGGACACTTCATCCATATCGAGCAGCCCGGAATCGTCGCGGCCAAGGTTCTGGAGTTCCTCTCGTGAGTGGTGGAAACGCTGTGCAGACCATTCGCAACGCCCGGATCGATCTGGCGCTTCACGAGCTCCGACCGGCCACCGGAACCGGCCATCCGATGCTGTTGCTCCACGGCCTCGGTGAGCAATCGCGCACCGACGTTCCCGAGGAACTGGCCGGTTGGCCCGGGGGAGTCTGGGCCCTGGATTTCAGCGGCCACGGCCAATCGTCGGTTCCCGCCGGCGGCGGCTACACGTGTGAACTGTTGATGTCCGACGCCGACGCGGCCCTGGCGGTACTAGGTCCACTTACGATCTATGGACGCGGGCTCGGTGGCTACATCGGTCTCCTTCTCCTCGGAGCCCGGGCCTCAGAGGTACGGGGCCTGATCATCGACGACGGACCCGGTCTCCGCGGTGGTGGGTCGGAGCCCGGCTCGCAGTCGATCGAGGGCGTGGGGCCGGGAACGGTCTACGCCAACACCACGCCGGACCCGTTCGCACTGCTCGAGTTGGCCGCTGACATTCGGCCCCCCGACTACGCAGCCCGGTTCGTGCGTCTCGCAGTGGAGGGCTCGAGCCTCGAGACCGTCGTGTCGATCGTCGCCATCGATCGACCTTCGTGGTTGGCCGGTCTGCTGGCGGAATACGGCGTGGTCGAAAGTCGTCTGGCCGACTCCTGGCGGTTCTTCGCCCGCTGAGTGGCCAGATGGTTAATCGCGGAGCGTCGTGGGTACCACCCATCCATGACGCTCCAGCTTTCGCTCGCCGAGAAATTCCTTGCTCCCACCTTCATCTCTGATGGTTGGACCGCGTTCACCAAACCGGCTGACCAGACAACCTTTTCCGAACCGACACTCAAGCGGATAGCTTCCATGGCCCGACTCCCGGAGGATCCCGAGGTCGTCGTCAAAGTCATCGGCGCGGTCCAGATGGCCGCCGGAGCGATGCTGTTTATGGGAAAGTTCCGCAGGTTGTCATCGGCGGCGCTTGCGCTGTCTCTCGTCCCGTCAACCGTCGGTAAACCAACCGGCGGGACATTCGGGCTGGCTGACACTCCGGCCAATCCTGGTACCGGCGCGAAGCGTCGCACCGTTGAGCAGCGAACTGCACAACGGAAGAATCTCGCGCTCCTGGGTGGCCTGGCCCTGGTCTTCACTGATTTGGGCGGGGCTCCGTCGCTTTCGTGGCGTGCCGCCCGAGGACTGCGCAAGGCCCGATCCCGGACCGCTGATGTGGCGGCCCGCACGGCCGATATGGCCGAAGGGTTGGGGCAGCGGATCACGTCGGCGGCTTCCGACTCGCCTGCTCCTTCCGCGATTCTCGACACGATCAAACCCCGTATCGAGGAACTGTCACACCTTGCGGCGGCAGCGATCCACCGGGTGAGCGGTGACGCTTCAGTGCTCGGAAACCAGATCGGAAGCCACGTGGGCGATTTACGCGGACAGGTAGGTGATCTTCGTGGCCATGTCGGTGACGTGCGCGGGCAGGTCGTTGATCTGGGTGAGCAGGTCGGTGGCCATCTCGGTGATCTCGGCAACCAGGTTGCTGATTTTGCCCGAGCTTCGCTCAAACAGCACGGAAAGTAGCAACGAAGGGCGCATCGGCCCGATCGCGACCAATATCGCCTTCACCGTGTGCCAGCGGCACACGGTGTGCTCGGGCGGTACGGCCCCTTGGCAACGAGAAGGCGCGTCCATGTTGGTGCTCTAACGCATGGTCCCTGATCAGGCACTTCATGGATATTTGCGCTATCTGTTTCGTGGCTGAGCGGATTTTCGGGTCCCTTGAACCATCACGTCGGCGGACGTGAATCGGTTGGGTCATTCAACGTTAAATATCCTCAAGACGACCACTCTCCGTGCCGAAACATGGGATATGAACGACACTGAAACCCAGTCGAACGAATCGCCACGGGGAATCGTCAGGCACCTTTCGTTCTATGAGATCCTCGATGTACCGACCAATGCCGAGGAAATCGACATAGATCACGCGTTTGCCAAATTCCTCCAGGAATCTGAGGGCGACAGCCGTTTGATGTCGCAGCGCAAGCACGCTTGGGAAGTGCTGCGCGATCCCCTGAACCGGTCGTATTACGACGAGTACCTGGCGAAGCAACGGTCGGCCGAGGTTCGATCGATCGACACCCCGCCCCGTCAGGCACTTGGCTCGATGTCGACGTTCACCCTCGACGCCAACGATGACCTCGAAGTGAAATCCCACGCTCGGGGATTGTCGAAAAGCCGTCGGGGCTGAGTCGAAGAAGCCGTTCGAGTTGACTCGAAAGTCGTTCAGGCTGGGCTGAAGCCACTCCCGCTGAACGGAACCTCCGGCTGAGCACGTCGGCCGTATCGCCCTCGGGGAAGAGGGTGGCTCTGGGTTGGGGAACCCAGAGCCGACCCCGACCCGCCGCAGTTGAGTTGCGGGCCTACCCCGGTCCTGAGTCTCGCGGTCCCTCAGTCGAGTGCATCGTCTGGAGACGATGCCCGGAGCATCAGCAGTTCCGACCCCACCGGCATCCACTCGGGCTGACCCGCCAGGGCTCGCATCGACCACACGTTGCCCGGCGAGATCTGGAGAAACACCGGCTCACCCGCAGGAGCGAGCAGCCGAGCAGCGGTGATGAGGCGTCGGCCGATGCCGCGACCACGTCCGGAAGGGTCAACTTCATAGGCGGCTTCCATGCGACCCGCGAGCCCTCGGCCCATCACGAGAAGGCCGGCTCCACTCGTATCGGTGAACACCCGAATGGTGGTCGGATCACGATAGGTAAGCGCGCGTATAACTCTCGGATGGTCGCGGTCGTCGGTTTCGATCACCTGGGCCGCGCCGGGCTCGGCCCCATGGCCGATGGCGGCAAAGACGGCGTCGTAGATTCCCGGCTTGGAACCCAACTCCTCTGCCAGAGCGGCCAGGAATCGAACGTCGGAGAGCGCGAACGGATCACGATCCGTCCAACGCCGAACGAACTCGGGATCGACATCACTCGCGATCACGTGATGGCCGAAGAAGGCCAGCACGGCATCGGTCGGGCTCGAGGGCGACGGCAGGTGGGTCGTCTCGAACGACGCCGGCGGAAACGTTCCGTGAGCCGCGTCGATGAGCAGCCTCCGCAACTCCCGATCTTGCCGGGCGGCCCCGGGTGTGTGGTCGCTCACAGCCGACCGGAGGCGATGACCCGGGCCAGGAAGTCCTGCGTATCGGGATGGGTCGGTTCATGGAAGATCAGCTCGGGCTGCCCCTGTTCCAGGATTGCGCCGTTCTTCAGAAAGCACACGGTGTCGGCGATCTCTCGCGCAAAACCCATCTCGTGGGTGGCGATGATCATCGTCATCCCCTGGGTCCGTACCTCGCGAATGACGTTCAGGACCTCGCCGACGAGAACCGGGTCGAGCGCTGCGGTGACCTCGTCGAGGAGCATCACTTCGGGGCGCATAGCAAGCGCGCGTACGATCGCGACGCGCTGTTGCTGGCCGCCCGACAACTGATCGGGGTACGCCTTCGACTTGTCTGCAAGGTTGAACCGTTCCAGTAGTTCCCGAGCGGACGATTCGGCCTCGGCTCGCGCTATCCCGAGCACTTTGCGGGGAGCGAGCGTGATGTTCTGCAGGACCGACATGTGCGGAAACAGGTTGTAACTCTGAAACACCATTCCGATCCGACGCCGGAACGGATCGGGGTTGATGCCGGGCTCGGAGATGTCGACGTCGTCGAGGTAGATCGCGCCGTCGTCGATCGGCTCGAGCAGGTTCACGCAGCGAAGCAGCGTGCTCTTCCCGGAACCGCTCGCTCCGATAAGACACACGACCTGGTGTTCATCAACCGACAGCGACACGTCGCGCAGGACCGTTCGATCGCCGAATGCCTTGACGACGTTACGCACGTCGAGCTTGGGCAACGGCCTGGTTCCCGTCGGACCGGCTTCCAATGGCCCGGATCCCGTCGGACCGGTCGACACGACACCGCTCATCGGACGGCCGTGGCCCCGGTGCGGCGTCGCTGTGACGCAAGGAGGTGGTCGGTGAGCATGGTGAGCGGAACCGAGACGAGGAGGAAGAACAGCGCGGCGGCCACGAGCGGCGTGAAGTTGAAGTCCTTCTGCACGAGGATGTTCGCCCGGCGGAGTGCTTCGACCGGACCGATGATGCTGATGAGCGCGACGTCTTTCTGCAGGCTTACGAGGTCGTTCATGAGCGGCGGAACGACGCGACGCACAGCCTGGGGAAGGATGATCGAGGTCATCGTTTGCGTCGAGGTGAGCCCGAGCGACCGGGCGGCGGCCCGTTGGGATTCATGGATGCCCTCGATGCCGGCGCGAAAGACTTCCGCCACATACGCCGAGTAACAGAATACGAGGGCGAAGCCACCCCAGACCACGGCCTTGGTGTACCAGGCGCGGTGCTGGAAAAGACCGGGCACCCCGAATCCGATGAGCGTGATCCAGAGGATCACCGGCACGCCGCGCACGATGTTGGTGTACAGGATCGCGAATAGCCGAAGCGGCATGAGCGCCGGCGACCGGATGTTGCGGGCGATGGCGATCAGCATGCCAACGATGATGATCAACGGCGCGCAGATGGCGAAGATCTTGAGATTCAACAGGAACGGACGCCACAGTTGCGGGATCGCACGGGTGAGGGTGTCCCAATCGAAGAACGATTTTCGAACCCGTTTCCAGCCGGGTGTGAGCGGAACCAGAAGCACCGTCGCGACGACGGCCACGACGGTGCTGATAGTGGCGATAAGCGAACTGCGCCGACGCTGCGCCCGCTCATAGGCAGCGCGTCGACCCGACCGGGCACCGGTGGTGACCCGGTCGGATGTGTCAGACATATGCAGGCTTACGAAGTACTGCGGTGGGTTTGCTTACGTCTGGGCTTGACGGTGACGACGTCAGCCGAGCGTGATCATCGGGGCGTTGGTGTACTCCGACATCCACTTGGTCTGGATCTGCGCCAATTCGCCGCTCGTGGCGATTGCGGCGAGCGCCTGGTTCACGCACTCGGTCAACGGGTTGCCCTTCGAAAGGAGCAGGCCGAACTGGTCGGTTCCACTGCCTTCGATCTGACCGAAGACCTTGGTACCCGGGATCTCGACGTTGGTGACGTAGAGGGCGGTCGGAAGGTCGCTGACGATCGCGTCGATCTGCTTGGACTCAAGGGCCAACTTCGCCGCGGCGTTGTCGTTGTAGACCTGAGCGGCCGAGGTCGGTTTGATCGTCTGCTCGACGTAGGTGACGCTCGTCGTTCCGGCGGCGACACCGATCTTCAGCTTGGCGAGATCGGCAACGGTCTTGGCCGAGGCTCCCGGGCTGTCGGCCAGGCCGAACACCGCCTGGGCTGCGGTGTAGTAGCCACCCGAGAAGTCGACGACCTGCTTACGTGCGTCGGTGATCGTGTACTGCTGCAGGTTGAAGTCGAAGTCTTTCGGTCCGGGAGCGATCGCCGCATCGAATGGAGTCCGGACCCACGTGACCGTGTCGCCGCTGAAGCCGAGTTCGCGGGCAACCGCCATGGCGACTGCGGACTCGAGGCCCTGTCCGTCTTCGGGGGTCTTGTCGTTGATGACGTAGGGCGGGAACGCCGGCTCGCCGGTGGCGATCGTGAGTTTGCCGGCGGAAATCGTCTTCCCTGCCGCACAGTCGGCCGCGGCCGGAACAGCAGCCGCTGCTGCGGTATCGGTCGCTCCGGAAGCGGTGGTCTCGGTCGCCGCTGCGGTGGTGTCGGTCGCGGCCGCGGTCGTGTCGGCTGCCGCAGTGGTTTCGGCGGCGCCGGTCGTCTCGACGGCGGCCGTATCGGCCACGGTGGTGTCGGCGGTCTTGTCGCTTGAACACGAGGCCAGCGTGAGGCCGATCATGCAAGCGAGGGCGAATGAGGCAATTCGTTTCGATGAAGTACGCACGTCGGCCAGTCTAGGTGGAGCGATGGCGGCCCTCGATAGGAGCGTTTCCCTTCGTGGCCGGACCCGGGGCCGATCTCCAGCGATCTTCAGCGATCTCCGGCGATGGTTGGGCAGCGCTTGGCCGCTAGTGACCTGATTCTTAAGTTGGTCGCGTAATTAGCGAGCCATGGTTTGGTCGTCGCAAGGACACAGAAGACCTAACTAGCCTTGCCCTAATAAGGTCGCCGAGGACGCCGCGACGGGCGAAGCTGGCCGATAATTGCGCAGCGTATTTATGAACCTTATAGCGGCGTGTTGCCGTGCCGCTTGGCTGTGAGCATTTCGCGCTTGGTCGAGAGCAGATCGAGGCTGCGAGCGACCAAGCGACGGGTTTCGTGGGGAGCGACGACCATGTCAACGAAACCACGCTCGGCCGCAACGTAGGGATTGAGATAGTTCTCCGCGTATTCGGTCTCGAGCTCGAGGCGGCGTTCCTCGGTCTCTCGCCGGTACAGGATCTGTACGGCACCCTTCGCTCCCATGACCGCCAGTTCAGCGGTGGGCCAGGCGATGCACAGGTCGTTGCCCATCGTCTTGCAGTCCATCACGATGTACGCACCGCCGTATGCCTTGCGCAACACGACGCACACCCTCGGCACCGTGGCTTCGGCGTACGCGTAGGCCATCTGTGCCCCGTGGCGGATCATGCCGCGCCATTCAAGGTCTTTTCCGGGGAAGTACCCGGGCGTGTCGACGAGCGTGACGATCGGCAGGTTGAACGTGTCGCACAGCGACACAAACGCGGCGCCTTTCTGTGCGGCGGGAATGTCGAGCGTTCCCGCCAACGCGATCGGCTGATTCGCCACGATGCCGACGGCACGACCGCCGATGGAAGCAAACCCGGTGACCAGGTTCGGCGCCCAGCGCGGACGCAGTTCCATGAAGCTGCCGTCGTCGACGATTCCCCGGGCAACCGACCTCACGTCGTAGGAACCCGTTGACGTGGCCGGAATGATCGAATCGAGTTCGAGCGCGTCGGCTTCGGTCGAGATATCGAAGTCATCGGTGAACGGAGCCGTTTCGGCGTCGACGTGGTCGGGCAGGTACCGAAGGGCTTCGACGGCCAGGTCAAGAGCGGAGTCGATCGTGGCGGCGCTGAACGTCGCCAGGCCGGTGTTGCGAGCGTGGGCGGCCGCGCCGCCGAGCACGGCGTTGTCGACGCGGATGCCGGTGAAGTCGGCGACCATCGACGGGCCACTTACGAAGGCGTAGCTCTCGTCGGTCATGACGACGATGTCGGCGAGCCCGAGAAGCAGCGCAACGCCCGAGACGGCGGGGCCGTGAACGATCAACACGATCGGGACGATGCCCGAGCAGTCGGAGATCGCCTTCGCCGCCTGACCCCATCCGTGCAACGCGCCGATCCCACCGAGGATGTCGGCGCCGGCGGAGCCGATGATCCCGATCAACGGTCGACGCATTTCGCGCGCCATTTCGGCCGTGGCCGCAATCGTCTCACCGTCGGCCTGGCTGAGCGCACCGCGTCGATCGGTTGGATCAACGGTGAAGATGGCGGCTTCACGACCGTGAAGCCGACCTTCGAGATCACCCAGACCGGCGCGGACTACCCCTTTGTGGCGCGCCCGGATAGGGGTGCGGAACGTGAGTTCAGGCCATTGCGACACGTCGGAGGAACGACGCTGGAAGGTATTGGTAGTCGCCACGATGGCGACACTCTAGTGGTGGGCCGAAGAATTTGGGCGCCGGACACGACTGTCGGCGTCGATCCCGTCGATCCCGCTTCAGCCTGCGGTGAGCACGAGCGCGTTGCGCTCCGCCGTCGCTTTGGCCCGGTCGGCCATCTTCGTGGCCAGTCGTGACAGGCGGTCAATCTGCTTGAGCAGACGTTCCCGGGCCTGTTCGGCCTCGGTCGACAGACCTTCGATCTTCTCGAGCGCCCAGTGGCGGAGAATGACCGGCTTCAGGATCTGCTCAACGTGCTGCTCAAGGCTGTAGATCCCGGCGGCGGCAATGGCCGCGGCGTGCTTGGTGAACCCGATGATGCCGGTGCCGGGCATTTCGAAATCTTTCACCTGGCGCTCGATG
This sequence comes from uncultured Acidimicrobiales bacterium, assembly GCA_963763135.1. Classification (GTDB taxonomy): domain Bacteria; phylum Actinomycetota; class Acidimicrobiia; order Acidimicrobiales; family JANYDT01; genus JANMZO01. The sequence continues at coordinate 90,093 of CAVXNJ010000004.1, forward strand.
GCGCACACGACGGCCGACGGATCGATGGCGATCGCCTCGGTCGTGAGGTCTCGGTAGAAGAGGTGATGGAAGTTCTCGTCGGCCGCGACTCTCGCCATGATGTCGTAGCCCGCGTCGGCGCCGGGGTGGTCGATAGCTGCTTCGTTCAGCAGTTTCCCGGTGTTGCGGTGGGCGATACGCGTGGCGAGTTCCTGAAGTGCGACGTAGACGAAACCGTCGGCGACGGACGGAGGGTTGGGGACCTGGCCGCCTGACATCTGAGCCATGCGGGCGTCTTCCAGGACCCGGGCGTCGATCGCTCGGGTCACCGTGAGATAGTCGCGGATTGCGATGGAGTGCCGGTTTTCCTCGGCGGTCCAGCGGTGCGACCACTCCTTCCAGACACCCTGATCGGAAAACATGTGATCGATGGTCTGGAAGTAATAGGGGAGATTGTCTTCGGTCAGAAGATTTACGAACAACGCGCTTCGCACGGCATCGGGAAGCGGAAACTCGTTTGGATCCCAGGTCTCGCCCGCCTCGAAATTCCGGCCCAGCGACCACGGCACGATCTCGTGTGGGTACCAGGACTTGGATGCGGCAAGATGCCGTTCCATCAACGCTTCGGCGTTGGGGGCAAGTTCTCGAAGTAGCAGTGCGTCACTCACGGACTCCAGCCTACCTACTAGTCGGTAGGCTACGGTGCACCGGACTCCGTGCGTGCTGATTCATCACTTCCAGAGATGTTTGGTATCCGATCTAACTGTTTGACCGATGATCCTGCATCCTTTAGTGTCTTTTGCACGAGCTGATCTTCCCCCCAAGATCAGCTCGTAGAATTTGTAAGCCGGGTCCGCTGTCAGGACCCGGCTTTTTTCATTCCCGAGTTTCATTCCCGAGGTCCTTGACGCACGTGAAATGGTGGGCGAATTCCGGGTTCCATTGGCGCCGGGATGATCCACGAACAAAGATCTCGCGATGTTCGCCATCCACGCCTCGCATCGTCGCCTCGCCGCCACCCTCGCCAGTTTGAGCGATGCCCAGGCGCGTCAGCCAAGTCTCCTGCCGGATTGGACGGTCGGTCATGTCATGGCCCATATCGCGCTCAACGCGGAGGGGTTTGTGAACGTGGCGAACGACCTGGCGGCCGGCCGCTTCGGCGAGATGTACCCGGGCGGGGTGGCTCGCCGCAACGGAGACATCGAGGCCCTGTCATCGGCGTCGGCCGCGGAGCTGCGGGATCGCGTGGCTGCCGCCTGTGCGGCCTTTGAAGCGGTCTGGCCGACGCTCACGGAGGAGCAGTTGCAGGGCGAGTTCGGACTCACCAACGCCGGGCCGGCCGGAGGCGTGGGCACCGACGTGCCCCTGCGCCGTCTCCGGGAGGTCGAGATTCATCACGCCGATGCCGGGCTGACCACCTTCACGTACGAAGACTGGTCCGATGCCTATGTGGACCGGGATCTCCCGGGCCAGCTGGCGGGCCTTCCCGAACGACTCGGCTACGCGATCGCCTTCGTCGACGAGACCGGGGTGACGCATCTGTGCGGAGACGGCGCAATCGAGTTGGAACCGATCGCCACCACCCGACGAGCGCTGCTCGCGTGGCTGTTCAACCGTGCGACGCCTGCAGAACTACCGACTATCGGCGGCTGGCAGCGCTAGCGTTCCGAAATCACCGGCCACGTCGGAACTTGAATAGGGGAATCGGCTGGCCCGGTTTCCACGGTTCGGGTCACGTCGCAGTGCTCGCCGTCGCACGTGTGCGGCTTCAGGAGGGCTGAGATGCGGCCTCGCTCGGTCGTCAGCATGTGGAAGAAGTGTCGAGCCATCGTGGAGAACGTGTCTCCCGACAACCGATACGACCAGGCCCGAAATTTCCGTGTCGTCCACATTGCCGTGATGAAGGCGGCCGGGCCCACCCAAACCCGGCCGTCGTCGGCCACCACCACGAGCTCCTCGCCGAGCCAGGGGACGTCGGCGAAACGCTGCATGCCCCGAGCGGCGCCCGCCGGTAGAAAGTCGAGCGGAACATATGTGCGCTGACCTTCGAGCCAACGGCGAGCGTGACGGCAGAGTTCACACGTCTCGTCGTAAACCACGGTGATCCGGGTCGGTACAACGACGTGGATCAACAGGTCGGGGTTCTGCGCCGGTCGTGATGCCTGCCGGAACGTATCGATGTTGTCGCCGACCGAGCGGGTGTCTGTTGGAACCGGCGATTCGAGTGTGGCAGGTGCGTACGTCATGTCAGGCCTGGGCAGGTTTCAGCGAGGCCGGGATGGTCATCGACGGCATGACCGGCGGCGCGAGCTCGCGAAGCTTCTGCGAGCGGCGGATCTTCCAGAACACGAGCACGTTGACGAAGTGGATTCCAGCCAGGCTGACGAGCAGCACCCCGAGTCGTTGGGCGAGACCTTCGAAGGCGGCCTGACCGTTGGCCGGGCTCGCCTGCCGCATGAGAAAGAACGCGTAGCCGAGGTTCAACATGAAAAAGCCGACGACGAGCAGCTGATTGATCGACTTCGCCAGCGTGGGCCGGTCGGGAAAGACATCTTCGAGAAACACGTGCCCGTGACGTGACAGCGTGCGGGCGAGCCCCACGGTGAGCAGGGTGGCTACGGCGCTGTAGACGGCGTAGCTGAGAAGGATCGGTGACATGGTTGCCTTTCGTCTGCGGAATGTTTGATTGAGCAATCGCACTGAGCAAATGCTCAAACATAAGATAGAGAAGTTTGAGCGATCGGTCAATACTTTGTTTTTCGATCCGCCTAGGCTGATCCTCATGAGGTCATCGAGGGGTCGTAGGCGGATGGGTGGTGCGGCGCTCCTGGCCGCCGCCCTTATTGGCGTTGTTGCGTCGATGGCACCGGGCGGACCGGTCCAAGCGCAGGTCGCCCCCACGAAGGCGGAGCGGTCGGCGTACCGGGGATTGCACGCGGCTGCGGCCAAGGGTGACGTTGCGACCATCCGTCGACTACTCGCTCGCCGCAGCAATCCCAACGCCGTCGACGCCTACGGTCGCACTCCCGCCCACGTTGCCGCCTTCTTCAAACGACGCACCGCACTCGCCGAACTGCTCAAAGGCGGCACTGATCCGAACGCTCTGGAGCGCGACAAGTACGACGTGGTCACCATCGCCGCGGTGGCCAACGATCCCGAGACGATCAAGGTGGCGTTGAAATACGGCGCTCGGCCCGACAACATCACGAGCATCTACGTCGGAAATGCGCTGATCGCAGCGTCACACCTGGGAAACGTCGAAGCCGTCCGGGTGCTCATTTCAGCGGGTGCCGAGTTGGACCACGTCAACAACCTCCACTGGACGGCTCTCATCGAGGCAATTGTGCTGGGCGACGGCGGGGTTCGGCACACTGAGGTGGTGCGGATGCTGGTCGCGGCCGGCGCCGACATGACGCTGACAGACCGAAGTGGCGAAACCCCGCTTGGGTTGGCGGAGGGGCGTGGCTACACGTCGATCGTCAACATCCTGCGAGCGGCTGGAGCCCGCTGATCCGGCTGAGCCGACTCACGTTGCAGGCTCGCTTTCACCGGAGAGCGCGGCTCGCCGGGACCGCCGGAGGAATCGTTCGCGCTCATACCGTCTCGTTGTCTGCCGGCATGGTGGCGCTCTATCCTTCGGTGCATTCGATGCGGTTGCCGAAGGGATCCTCGGTGTAGAACCGACGCACGCCGGGGTTGTTGGCGTCCCAGCTGACCTGGCATCCGACATCGGCGAGGCGGGCCGCGGTGCCGTCGAGATCGAGGAAGCGAAGGGCGGGATGGGCTTTCTTGGCGGGGGCAAACGGTTCTTCGACGCCGACATCGATCCGCACCTGACCGTGCGCGAACCAGGCGCCCCCGCGGGCAGCGAGCACCGGTGGTTTGGGGATCTCAGGTAGGTTGAGAATCGTTTCGTAGAATCTCCTGGCGTCGGCTTCCCGACCGGCCGGCATGGCGACCTGAATGTGGTCGAGCGCCACGGGTGCATTGAGGCGCGACATGGCGAGCTGCGCCAGTGGCACGAGCTTGTGCTGGGCAAGTTCGTTGATCGGAATCCATCTGGCTTCGTCGGTGGTTCCGCCCGGGGCCTCGCGGCGAAGGTCGCCCCCGACGATGCGTGCCGAATGCACGAATCGCACGGCCTGCCAGGCGTGATCGCCGTATTCACCGGCGATGTACGAACGGGTGTCGGTGAACAGCAATGGCCCGACTTCGACCAGGTAGCCGGTCTCTTCTTCGACCTCGCGTCGCGCCGCATCGACCGGGTTCTCGCCGAACTCCATGCCCCCGCCGGGCAGGGTCCACGAGCCCGGGACCATTGTGCGTTCGTTAAGAAGGGAAAGCAGAACCGCGCCACCTCGTACGAGTACTACGTACGAGGCGACGCGGATCCGGTACTGCGTCATGCTATGAGTACTTACTTCTTCTGCGCAGCGCGGATGAGGTTGAGTGCGCCGCCCGCCTTGAACCACTCGATGTGCTCGGGGCTCATGGTGTGGAGGCAGGAGATGGTGTCGACCGATCCGTCGGGCTGGTGCAGCTCAACGGTGACGGGCTTGTCGGGGGTGATGTCGGCCAGGCCGACGACCGATACCCGGGTATCCTTGCCGATCTTCTCCCAGTCGGCCGGATTGGCGAACGTGAGCGGAAGCACACCCTGCTTCTTCAGGTTGGTCTCGTGGATGCGGGCGAAGCTGCGGCAGATGATCGCTGCGGCGCCGCGGTAACGGGGTTCCATGGCGGCGTGCTCACGGGAGCTGCCTTCGCCGTAGTTCTGGTCACCGATGGCGACCCAGGGCTGGTGCTTCTGGCTCCAGGACTTGGCGGTGTCGGGGATCATCATCTCGGACTGCGTGAGCGTGTCCCAGGCCATTCCCGGCGTTGTCGTGAACGCGTTGTTCACACCGATAAACAGGTTGCCTGAGATGTTCTCGAGGTGGCCGCGGTACTTGAGCCACGAACCGGCCATCGAGATGTGGTCGGTGGTGCACTTGCCCTTGGCCTTCATCAGCACGGGCAGCTTGTCGAAGTCCTTGCCATCCCAGACCGGGAACGGCTCGAGCAGCTGCAGGCGGTCTGACGTGGGGGAGACCACCACGTTCACGCCGGTTCCATCAGCGGGCGGTGCTTCGAACATCGTGTCGCCTGACGCAAAACCCTTGGCCGGAAGCTTGTCGCCGTAGGGATCGGCCAGCTTCACGGCGGTGCCATCGGGGGCGGTGAGGGTGTCGGTGAGCGGGTTGAAGTCGAGGGTGCCGGCGAGGGCGTACGCGATGACGGTCTCGGGTGACGCGACGAACGCGTTGGTCGAGCCGTAACCGTCGTTGCGCTTCGGGAAGTTGCGGTTGTACGAGTTGATGATGGAGTTCGGCGTGCCGTCTTCCATGTCGTCGCGCTTCCACTGACCGATGCACGGGCCGCACGCGTTGGCGAGAACTACGGCGCCAATCGCCTCGAGGTCGGCGAGAAGACCGTCGCGCTCGATCGTGGCGCGGGTGCGCTCCGAACCGGGAGTGACCATCAGCGGAGTCTTCACCTTGAGGCCGGCGGCTGCGGCCTGACGGGCGATCGACGCGGTGCGCTGGATGTCTTCGTACGACGAGTTCGTGCACGAGCCAATAAGCGCGCTTGACAATTCGAGCGGCCATCCGGCGGCCTTCGCGTTCGCGGCGATCTTCGACACGGGGTGGGCCAGGTCGGGGGTCATCGGACCGTTGATGTGCGGCTCGAGGGTGTCGAGGTCGATCTCGATCACGCGGTCGAAGTAGTTGCCCGGCGTGGCGACCACGTCGTCGTCGCAGCGCAGAAGTTCTGCGTGCTTATCAGCGAGGTCGGCCACATCGGAACGGCCCGTGGCCTTCAGGTAGAGGGCGGTCTCGTGGTCATAGCCGAACAGTGAGGTGGTGGCGCCGATTTCGGCCCCCATGTTGCAGATGGTGGCCCGGCCGGTGGCCGAGATGCCGGCGACGCCGGGACCGAAGTACTCAACGATTGCGCCGGTGCCACCTTCGACGGTCAGCACGTCGGCGACCTTCAAGATGATGTCTTTCGCTGCGGTCCAGCCGCTCATGGTGCCGGTGAGCTTCACGCCAATGAGCTTCGGGTAGCGCACGCCAAAGGGCAGGCCGACCATCACGTCGACGGCGTCAGCACCGCCGACACCGATCGCGATCATGCCGAGGCCACCAGCGTTGGGGGTGTGCGAGTCGGTGCCGATCATCATGCCGCCGGGGAAGGCGTACTGCTCGAGCACGACCTGATGGATGATGCCCGAGCCCGGCTTCCAGAACCCGATGCCGTACTTCGCCGAAACGGTGCGGAGGAAGTCGTAGACCTCGCGGTTGGTGTCGTTCGCGACCTCAAGGTCTTTGAGAGCGCCGACGCGGGCCTGGATCAGGTGGTCGCAGTGGACGGTCGACGGCACGGCAACCTGGGGAAGCCCGGCGGTCATGAACTGCAGCAGCGCCATCTGGGCGGTCGCATCCTGCATGGCGACCCGGTCCGGGAAGAAGTCGCCGTAGGTCTTGCCGCGATCGAAGCCGTCGGTTTCTGCGTTCTGCATGTGGCCGAAGAGGATCTTCTCGGCGAGCGTCATGGCCCGGCCCAGGCGGTTGCGCCCGATGTTCACGTTGGTGCCGAGCTTGGCGTAGACCTTTTCAATCAGGTCAATTGGGGTGTTGGCGGCTACGGCCATGGAAACTCCTTAGCGAGTGTTTTTCTGAATTGATACAAGTATAAGACATGTTGGCCGGGTCTGGGAAGCCCGGCTGAAGAAACCGATACGAAACCCAACAAGTCTGGGCCCGGTTTGAAGGATAGGTGTGGATAGTTCACACCTACTCTGCAAACCGGCGATGATTGGGAGTGCATGGCACGTTCACAGGCGGGATATCGCTACCAGGAGATTGCCGAGTCGCTGCGCTTGCGTATTGCCGCGGGCGACTTTCCGGCCGGGCGGCTGCTCCCGAGTGAATCGGAGCTCTCGCAGGAGCACGACGCGTCACGGGTGACCGTTCGCAAGGCGCTCGATGCGCTGCGGGAACAGGGTCTCATCGATTCCCGGCAGGGCTTCGGCTGGTTCGTGGCCGCAGATCCGCTTCGCCAGACGCTCGCCCGGCTCGGCACGCTCGAAGCGCAGTTGGAAGAGAGCGGCGTGAAGCCGGAGCGGAAGATCATCGAGTTCGGGTTCGTCCGGGCCCCCAAGGTGGTTTTCGACAAACTGCACTCGCGCACCGTTCTCCAGGTTCGTCGGCTCAACCTGGCCGACGGAGCACCCTTCGCCCGAGTCACCGTTTGGGTGCCCGATGACTTGGCCGGCGAGCTTTCCCGCACCGCGGTCGAGCGGTCGTCGTTCTACGAGAACCTTCCGGTCGCGGTCGGAAGCGCGATCCAAACCATCGGCGCCGCAGCAGCCACTGAAGACGACGCTGCACTGCTCGAGGTACCGGTCGGCTCACCGGTGTTGCGTTGCACACGGCTGACCCACGACACCGACGGCCGCGCGGTGCTGTTCAGCGAGTTCGTGTTTCCCGCGCACCGCACCGAGTTCGTCGTCGACCTTCCGCACGTCGAACCCTCGATGGCCCCGACTGGTCTGCGCCTCGTCGACTGACACCGGGCCGGAGGGCCATGGGGCTCCGGTAGTGTCGAGTGGGTGAACCTTGAGTACCTCACCCGGATCCTTACGAGTCGGGTCTACGACGTGGCGGTGCGCACCGACCTGCAGAAGGCACCGTTGCTGAGCGGACGGCTCGGCAACCACGTGTGGTTCAAGCGGGAGGATCAGCAGCCGATCTATTCGTTCAAGTTGCGTGGGGCCTACAACAAGATCGCCTCGTTGTCCGGCCCGGAGCGCGTCGCCGGGGTTATCACGGCATCGGCCGGAAACCATGCGCAAGGTGTGGCGTACTCGGCGCAGCATCTCGGTATCCGGGCCACGATCGTGATGCCGGTCACGACCCCGAAAATCAAAGTCAACGCATGCCTGGCCCGCGGCGCGGAAGTCGTGCTGTTCGGCGACAGCTACTCCGACGCCGAAGCGCACGCCCGCGAGTTGGAAGCCAAAACCGGCGCGACGTTCGTTCATCCGTACGACGATCCGCTCGTGATCGCCGGGCAGGGAACGATCGGCCTGGAGCTGTCGACGCAGCTACCGATGCACGATTACACGGTGTTCGCACCGATCGGTGGAGGTGGCCTCATCGCCGGGATCGCGGTCTATCTCAAGAGCATCAACCCGAACATCCGCATCATCGGCGTGGAGCCCGACGACGCCGATGCCATGAGCCAGTCGCTCCGAAAAGGCGAGCGGGTCCGCCTGGATTCAGTCGGGCTTTTCGTCGACGGCGTCGCCGTGAAACAAGTAGGGGTACATACGTTTGATCTAGTCAAGCAGTACGTCGACGAAGTGATCACGGTGTCGACCGACGAAGTGTGTGCCGCGATCAAGGACGTGTTCGAAGACACCCGGGCGATTCAGGAACCTGCCGGTGCGTTGGCCGTCGCCGGGTTGAAACGGTATGCGCGCGAACGGAAATTGTCGGGCGAAACGCTTGTGGCGCTCACATGCGGAGCCAACGTCAACTTCGACCGCCTGCGTCATGTGGCCGAGCGGGTGAACTATTCGGAGCGGACCGAAGCGTTGTTGGCCGTCACGATCCCCGAACGACCGGGGGCGTTCAAAGATCTCATCCGGGTAGTCGGATCCCGCAGCGTCAGCGAGTTCAACTACCGATACGCCCCTTCGACCGAAGCGCACGTGCTCGTGGGTGTCCAGCTGGCCGCAGCTGCCGACCGCGATCCGTTCATAGCCGAGCTGGCCGCGGCCGGGTACGCCGTCACGGATCTGAGCCACAACGAGGTGGCACTCGTGCACATCCGGCACCTCGTCGGAGGCCGGGCACCTGAGGCCCGCGATGAGCGTCTCTACCGCTTCGACTTTCCGGAACGGCCCGGAGCGCTACTCGGCTTCCTCGACGCACTCGACCGCGTTGGAACATCTCGCTGTTCCACTACCGCAATCACGGCAGCGCCGACGGTCGGGTCTTGGCCGGCGTGCAGGTCCCCGACGATGAACTCGTACGATTCCAGGCCTCGCTCGACAACCTCGGGTATCCCTATGTCGACGAAGGCGCCAACTCGGCGTACCAACTGTTTCTCAGCTGACGGCCGAGCCAGCCCCAGCCGAGTGTGTGCGCTGGCTTCGACCTGGTCGAAGAAAACGCACACACTCCGCCCAATCGCACCGTGCGTCAGTGATCGAGTTTCGACGCTCTCCAGAAATAGTCTTCGCCGTCGTTGGGCTTGAAGAACGTGCGGATCGTGAGATCGCGGTTGAATGCAATGAATGCGCCGGTCGAACGGTCGAAGCGACTGATCGTTCCGTCCTTCTGGGTCGTCTCGATGACCCGTTTCGACAGGGGTGCATCTCGCAGATCCTGGGCCATCGCCAGATACTGCGCCTTCGAGATGTTGCCGAACTCCCGGCCATGTTTGACGTAGTGATCGTCGAGGCGTTGCTGGGAGCGGAACCCTATCTTGCGTAGCCGCGGGTCCGAACGATTCGACGATGTCGCTGTGGTTGTGGATGTCGTCGAACGCCGCTTCGCCGAAGTCACGCTCGACCGGTACCTGATGGTCGTGCTGGATCGTGGCGACCGCGAAGCCGACGCGGAACCCGATGATGAGGAACCCGAGGATGAGGAACGCGAGGAAGAGGAACCCGACGATGACGCGTCGCTCGACCTGGTGATGGCGGGAACCACAAACGTGATGAGGGCCACTATCCCGGCGAGTAAGCCGGACCACGCTTTCGTCGATTGCTTGCGGGTTCGGCGTGGGGTCGAGCCGTTCGCCGGAGGACGTTTGCGTGTCACGGACGAAATCGTAGCGGCCGGTTGGTGCCGTTCGGCCGGGGCTGACAGGCTAGGCCGTGATGAGCACGAACAATCCGGCCGCTTCCCCCACAGCATCTCCCCACCAGGATCTTGCCGATCGGCTCGGTCGCCTCCTCGGCGGCGGCATTGAGAATCTTGCCCGTCTCTCGGGCGGAGCGAGCCGCGAGACCTGGTCGTTCGACTTTCGCCCGATGGACGGCCCGGCCCAGCACCTCATATTGCGTCGGGACCCGCCGACGGCGGCCCGCACCGGTGGCATGCCGATGGAAGCCGAACTGTTCACCGTGGCGGCCAAGGCCGGCGTGCCCGTCCCCAAGTTGCTCGCCAGCGGCGACGCCGATCCCGACCTCCTGGGTACCGGGTTTCTCGTGATGGAGCGCGTCGACGGCGAAACCCTGGCCCGCAAGATCCTTCGCGACGAACCGTATGCGCACGCACGAACCGTGCTGGTCGAGCAGATGGGCGCGGCGTTGGCCAAGCTCCACTCGGTCGATCCCAAGTCGATTCCTTCGCTCGCACACGTCGACACGATCGCGAAGTACCGGGAACTGATCGACTCCTTCGGGTATCCGAGCCCGGCATTTGAGATGGCGTTCCGCTGGCTCGACGAGCATCGACCCGCTCCAACCGGCGACGGCATCATTCACGGCGACTTTCGCCTCGGCAACGTCATTGTCGATCGCAACGGCCTCGCGGCGGTGCTCGACTGGGAACTCGGCCGCCTTGGTGATCCGGCCGAAGACCTTGGTTGGCTCTGTGTTCGGGCGTGGCGCTTCGGCGGAGCGGGGCCGGTGGCCGGTCTGTCCGACTACGAAGTTCTTCTGCGCGCATACAAAGCGGCGGGCGGCGTGGACATCAGCGTGGAGACTCTCCGGTGGTGGGAGGCCGTCGGCACGCTGGCGTGGGGTGGGATATGTCTGCTTCAGGCCAGTGCCCACATCTCCGGCGCTATCCGTTCGGTGGAGCTTGCCGCGATCGGACGGCGGGTCGCCGAGCAGGAACACGACATCCTTGACATTCTCGGCGTCCCCCGCACCGACGCGTTGCCGGCTCCGGCAGAGCCGAGCACCCTGGCCGGCTCACCGACCATGCCCGCGCTGGTTGAGGCCGTGCGCGAGTTCATCGAGAGAGATGTCATGACGGCCACGACCGGCCGGGTGCAGTTCCACTCCCGCGTTGCCGTAAACGTGTTGGCGATGATCGAGCGCGAACTCGCCCTCGGTCCGGGTATGGCGGCCGCACACGAGGCCGGCCTGCACGCCTTGGGTCTGTCGAGCGAAGCCGAGCTGGCCCGGGCGATCCGCGACGGTTCGGTCGATTACCGCTCGCCAGAAGTTGGCTCCCTGGTGCGGTCAACGGTGACAACCCGCCTCGCTATTGCAAACCCTAAGTACGCATAGAAACCGCAGGCGGGGCGCGCCCACCAAGGGGCCTCAGTCGTTCGGGGTTTCGTCTTGCTCGTCGAAGAGATTCTCTTCGGTGACGCGTTCCCAGAACGCGAACGACGTGGAAAGGATCGTCGTGATCAACTCGTCGAGGAGGCCCTGGCTGATCCCCGAACCCAGTGGGTACTGGCCTTCGAGGTGGACGGCTGCGAAAAGCGCATCGGTGTCGGCGGGAATCTGCAGGTACGACTTCGGATAGCGAGTCTCGGTGTTCCAGCGATTGCAGAAGTCGATGAATTTCGGCCAGAGCGTCTTCGGAACCATCGTCGTACCGATCACATTGATCACGAAAATGTTGGCGTCGCTACCGTCGGCCATGAGAAGCACCGAAAGGGTCTGGGTGGCCTCGGTGACGAAGTCGAGGCGGAAATCGCCGTCTTCGTCGACCGTGAACCGCAACTCCCGGCGTTCCAGGTAGTCCTTGATCATCTCTCGTGAGAACGGCTGGGTGACCGACGAACCGGGCACAGAACCGGAGACGGGCTCAGACACTGGACTATGCCCCGACGGCCATGAAACCGCCGTCGACACGCACCATCGTGCCGGTCGTGGCCGGGAACCAGTCGGACATCATCACACAGCACGCTTTCGCCGCGGCCGACGTGTCGTTTACGTCCCAACCGAGTGGCGCCCGCTTCTCCCAGGCGTCTTCAAACAACTGGAACCCCGGAATCGACTTGGCGGCGATCGTCTTGAGCGGTCCGGCGGCCACGAGATTGCATCGAACCTTGTGCGGGCCGAGCTCCCGGGCGAGATAGCGGTTCAGCGACTCAAGCCCCGCTTTCGCGATGCCCATCCAGTTGTAGGCCGGCCATGCGACGGTCGCTTCGAAATCGAGACCGACCAGCGACCCACCCCCTGCCGCTTGGAAGAGGGGGAGCAGACCTTCGGCCAGGACCTTCAGCGAATATGTTGAAACTTGAATGGCGGTGGAGACGTCTTCCCACGGCGCAGCCCAGAAATCGTCGCCCAGACACGACGCTGGAGCGAAGCCGATCGCGTGGAGGGCGCCATCGATCGCCCCCCACTTGTCTTTCAACATGGCCATTGCTGTGGCGACCTGCTCGGGGCTGGTGACGTCGAGTTCGATCACATCGATCGGACCGGCTCCCTCCCGTAATTGCAGCTTGCGGGCGGTGCGCTGGGTGAGGCTGAGACCGCGGCCGGCCCCCGACAGCACGATTTCGGCCCCTTCATTGAGTGCGATTTGTGCCACCCCGTACGCGATCGATGCATCGGTGAGAACCCCGGTTATGAGGAGCCGTTTGCCTTCAAGAATGCCCATGGCGGCGACCTTATCGCCCGAAGGCGGGGTTTCGCTGCGCAACCGCCACAAGTTCCGCGCAGCGCTCGCGGGTTCCGCGGTCCTTTTTCACACCCTCCCCACGCTGCCTGAGTGGCTCGCGGCGAGGGCCGTGTGTAATGGTCTCCGGATGGAAATCGCTGTTCTCGGAGGCACCGGCCCCGCCGGTGCTGGCCTGGCTGCCCGCCTTGCATCTGTTGGCTATGACGTCGTCGTGGGATCACGCTCGAAGTACAAGGCCATGGAGGTGGTCGACGGGATTCTCGCCCGCTGGCCCGATCATCACCTGTCGATTCGCGCCGACACGAACGAAGGCGCCGCGGCGGCCGATGTCGTCGTGATTGCCACCCCCTGGGATTCCACGGCCTCCACGGCTCTGAGCGTCGCGCCGCTGCTCAAGAACAAAGTTGTGATCTCGATGGCCAACGCGCTGGCCAAGGTCGGCCATGAGTTCCAGCCGCTCGTGCCGCCCCGCGGTTCCGTGGCCGCAAGCGTGCAGGCCATCGTCCCCCGTGCACTCGTCGCTGCTGCGTTCCACCACCTTCCCGCTCGCGAACTCGGTCACATCACCGAGCCGATCGAAAGCGACGTGCTGATCTGCTCCGACCATCAAAAGGCCACCGAAGTCACCTCCGACATCGTGAGCAAGATCCCCGGCTGTCGTCCGCTCGACACCGGCGGACTTTCGAACGCCGCACCGGTTGAAGCCTTCGCTGCCGTGCTTTTGCAGCTCAACGTGCGCTACAAGACGCGGTCCGCTCTGCGCATGACCGGCATCGAAATCAAGTAATTCCGACCATTCGGCTCGGCTTTGACCTTCTGATGCGGTAGAACATTCGAATGCCTATGCGTCTCTACGACACCGCCCGTCGTGCGATTGTGCCGTTTGAACCGCCGGAAATCGTACGGATGTACACCTGTGGCGTCACGCCCTACGACACGACGCACATCGGCCACGCCGCGTGCTTCGTGACGTACGACGTACTGCAACGTCGTCTGCGCGATCTCGGTCACCAAACGTTGTGCGTCAGAAACATCACCGACGTCGACGATTCGATCCTGGCCAAGGCCCGGGAAAAAGATGTGCACTACCTCGATCTGGCCGCGGAAGAAACGGCGAAGTTCGACAACGACATGAAGACCCTCGGGCAGTTGGCGTCGTTCTCCGAACCTCGGGCCACGTCGGCCATCCCCGACATCCTCGGATTCATCGGGATGGTGCTCGACACCGGCCACGCCTACCAGTCAGAGGGTGGCGTGTACTTCGACGTCAAGAGCTTTCCGAAGTTCGGCCAGATCAGCGGTTACACGCGAGATCAGATGCTCGCGTACGCGGCCGAACGAGGGGGCAACGTCGAAGACAAAGCCAAGCGCGACCCGCTCGACTTCATCCTCTGGCAACCTTCGCTGCCCGACGAACCGGCCTGGGATTCCCTCTGGGGTCCCGGACGCCCCGGCTGGCACATTGAATGCTCGGCCCTTTCGATGCGCGAACTCAACACGACCACCCTCGATCTTCACGGCGGTGGCGAGGACCTGATCTTTCCGCACCACGAATGTGAAGCGGCGCAGTCCGAGGCCGCGACCGGTGAACCGTTGGCGCGGCACTGGATGCACCAGTCCTACGTCAAGCTTGGTGGCATCAAGATGTCGAAGTCCCTCGGCAACCTGATCTACGTCAGTCGGCTGGTGGAAGACGGAGCCGATCCGATGGCGATCCGGCTTGCTGTCGTGTCGCACCACTACCGCGACGGCTGGGAATGGTTCGACCACCTCATGCCCGAAGCCACCGAGCGTCTCAACCGCTGGCGTGACAACGGCTCCGGCACGGGAGCCCTCGACGAAGTGCGTGAACGGCTCGACGACGACCTCGACACCCCGGGTGCGGTCGCCGCCATCGACCGTGCGGCCAAACGCGGCGAAGCGGTCTCGGAAGCTTCAGCGCTGCTCGGCGTGGCGCTCGGCTGACTCTCCGCCCCGCACAGTCGCGGAGAGTGGTTGCTCGTCGGTCGAGGGTCAGTTTCAGCGTTGTTTCTCATAAAGCTCTCGGGTTCATCAGACGATGAATTGCTGTGGACCTTCTGACGACCAACGCTGTTGCCTCGGCCGCGGCCAACCCGTCCGCTGCTGCGGGTCCGGTGCCCATCGGTCGAACCGCCAAGGGTAAAAGCACGACGCACGACCGCGAGTCGGGCCGTCAACTCATCATCGATCAGCTGGTCGTCTGGGCGATCGCCTCGTCCACGTTCTCGCTCGTGTTCGTCGGAAATCCGAACGATCAACGCTGGCGTCGCCATCCGTTTCTGACTCTGGTCGACGTTTTCGCGATGGTCCTGGTCGGTTTCACTGCGCTGGCGGCGGCGAAAGCGCTCCGAAACGGGCAACGGCTCCCTTCGACACCGATTGCCCGGGCCCTGACCGCGTTGTTCGTCGTCCTGGTCGGTGCTTACGCGATCCACCCGTCGCTCATGGGTTTCGCAGCGTTGTTCCACTTCGCCACCCTCGTGTCGATCGCCAGCCAAATCGAACGACGCCCGCATCTCCTGCGTCCGGTCATGCTCACGATGATGGCCCTGGCCACCTTCGAAGGGATCGTCGCAGCCGGACAGTCGCTCGGTAACCACCCGCTCGGGCTCGGCGCAATTGGAGAAGTCGGCGATCCGTTCATTCCAGTCGGCACGGCCGGAATGGTGCCGGCCGGCACCATGTTCCACCCGTATCCGCTGACCGGGTTCTGCCTCGTGGCAGTCGCACTGGGCATTGTCGGCGTGAGTCGCAAGCTCGTGAAGTTGCCGTTCGCCGTGTTCGCAGCGGCCGGGACCGGTGCGATGGTGGCGCTGAGCGCCTCGGTGGCGGCCGCCATCGCGTCCGGAGCAATTGCCGTGTCGACGTTGGCGGTCGGCCTGGTCGCGTTGAAGACGAAACGGGGCGACTGGCGTGTGTTGCTCGTGCTCGTGGGGTTTGGTATCGGCTTTGCCTCGGCGTTCCCGCTTGCGTACGACGGTTGGATCTGGAAGGGCGAGCGCGCGACGCAGGGAGTGGAGACGGCGGGTAACGGTCGGGTGGAACTCGTCAAGCAAGCCGGGGAAATGATCAAACGGTGGCCTCTCACCGGTGTCGGACCCGGCCGCTACATGCAGGCCCGCGATGCCCATCCCGACCTCATTGCGATGGCGAAGGAAGACCAGCCGGTCCACAACTGGTTCATGCTGATCGTCGTGGAAACCGGCGTGCTCGGCGCGTTGGCTCTCGCCTACATCGGCTGGCAGACCGGTCGCGCCATGCTTCGGGACTGGGGTCCCGTCCTCGTCGTCATGGCCAGCGTGTCAGCCAACCTGATGTTCGACCATTACCTGTGGCTGTTCGAGGTCGGTGCGGTTCAGATGGGCGTGGCCTTTGGTGTGATTGGCGCGTTGGCCCGCTCCGCAAAAGTTCCGGTTGACTCCGCCGAAGGTTTCGAAAACGGTTCGGCGGCGGGCGCGCCGGTTATCTCATCCGCTGCCGCCGCAGTCTGAACACGACGAAGCGCGTCGACCAGTTCTGAGCAGTGTGAGTCGAGCGGTCCAGCCGATGACTGAGCAGGAGTCGCGCAATCCGCGCTCGATGACAACCACCATCGTGATCGGCTTCGTTGCCGCGTTTCACCTGCTGGTGTTCATCGCGTACTACCGCTGGCGGCTGTCATCGTCGACCAGCATCTTGGGCTCCGATCTGCGAGCGTTCTACACGAGTTGGGACATGGTCAGACACGGCGACGCTTCCCGGCTCTACGACCTCGGAGAGCAGATCCGCACCCAGTCGGCGATCATGGGCCGCCCGATGACGACCGACAACCTGCTCGCGTTCGTGAATCCACCGTTCGTATCACTTGGACTCTCCTGGTTGGGAATCTTCGACGTTCGCACCGCGTACGCCGTGTTCTCGGCCATACAACTGGTGTGTCTCGCCCTCGCCTGCCGCCTGATATTGCGGCGTGAGCTCGGCTCCTGGTCCGGACGTGCCCGGGTCATGTTCCTGGCCAGCGGGGTCTTCTCGGCGGCAACACTGAGTGCCATCACGCTCGGAACGTTCACACCGACGATGCTGCTGGCGATCGTCGGCCTGGCGGGGGAGTATCGGCGGTCGTTCACAGTAGCGGCGGCGGGGGAAATCCGTTGCTGGCGCGCTGCGGGGTGGCTATGTGTGCTTACGATCAAGCCACAGTTGGCCGTGTTCGTCGTCGTGGCGCTTTTGGCCGCCCGGCAGTGGAGGGTGCTTCGAAGCGCCGCCGTGATCGGCGCCGGCGTGGCGGCCGCGGCAACGTTCGTATGTGGACCCGGTATCTGGGCGAGCTATCTGGGATTCCTGAAGACCTACGGGAGCTCAAACGGCAAATTCGGTGGGGACTCGCACTACATGTGGAACGTTCGCGGGATGCTGACGCGGCTCACGGGAGTCTCCACGCCCACGGCGGATCGCCTCGCCAACGTGCTCTTCCTGCTGAGCATCGTCGGATTCGGGCTGTGGATGATGCGCGTGTGGTCGCGTTCGCCAGTAGCCGAACGACCATGGCGGTTCGAACAGACCGTCGCCCTGCTTCTGGCGTTGACCGTCCTGTTTGTGCCCCACTGCAATCGCCAGGACATGCTCCTGCTGCTCCCCGGCGTCGTTGCGCTGTGCAACGTCCGTCGACGCGCTCGAGTCGGAGGGGCCGGCGTGGACTGGTTCGTCGTGGTCGGTGGCGCGCTTTCGGCCGTCGCCCTGACGTGGGACAACGATCCCAACGGCTACGCACTTCACCCTCTCACGCTTCTTGCGATTCTTACGGTGGGCGTGGCGGCTGCGACCAGGGTCCGCCTCCACACAGCGCCTCGTTACCACCTCGACGCTCGAAATGAGGGTCGAAATGAACCGGACACCATGGTTCGCGCCGGTAACCTCGTAGGACTATGAGTTCACAGATCACCATCTCGCTTCCCGACGGCTCCCAAAAGGAACTGGCCACGGGTTCGACGACGGCTGATCTCGCCGCCTCCATCGGGTCCCGACTCGCCAAAGCCGCCCTGGCCGCCAAGGTCAACGGGGAGGAGTGGGACCTCAACCGTCCGCTTCCCGATGGCGCCAGCGTGGCGATCATCACCGCGGAAACCGAAGACGGCCGCCATGTGCTTCGCCACTCGACCGCCCACGTGATGGCCCAGGCCGTGCTCGACCTGTATCCCGGGGCGAAGTACACCATCGGTCCGGCGATCGAAAACGGCTTCTATTACGACTTCGACCTGCCCAACGGCGCCCGCTTCCTCGAATCCGACCTCGAGCGCATCGAAGCCCGCATGCGGGAGATCGTGAAGCTCAACCAGCCCTTCACTCGCGGCGAAGTCAGCCTTGAGGAAGGTTTGAAGATGTTCGCTGACCAGCCGTACAAGCTGGAAATCATCCAGGGCGTTGGCGGCAAGGAAGATGCGGCCGAAGGTGGCGGCGGCACCGTTGTGTCCTTCTACCGCAACCGCGAAGATTTCGTCGACCTGTGCCGCGGCCCCCACGTCCCATCGACCGGTCGACTCGGTTCCTTCAAGCTCATGAAGGTGGCCGGCGCCTACTGGCGGGGCGATGAGAAGCGCCCGATGCTGCAGCGCATCTACGGCACCGCCTGGGAGTCCGACAAGGCGCTCAAGGAACATCTGACCCGTCTGGAAGAAGCCGAGAAGCGCGACCACCGCAAGCTCGCCGTGGAACTAGACCTGCTCTCGTTCCCGCAGATGCTCGGTGGCGGTCTCGCCGTCTGGCACCCGAAGGGTGCGATCGTCCGCAAGTTGATGGAGGACTACTCCCGCAAACGTCATCAGAACGGTGGCTACGAGTTCGCCTACACGCCGCACCTGGCCAACGCTCGCCTGTTCGAAACTTCCGGCCATCTCGACTTCTACAAAGACGGCATGTACCCGCCGATGGAGATGGACAACGGGGTCTACTACCCGAAGCCGATGAACTGCCCGATGCACTGCCTGGTGTTCGACTCCCGGCAGCGCTCGTATCGCGAGCTCCCGCTTCGCCTCTTTGAGCTCGGCACCGTGTACCGCTACGAGCGGGCCGGCACGCTCCACGGTCTGATGCGCATCCGTGGGTTCACCCAGGACGACGCCCACATCTTCTGCACCCAGGAGCAGGCCGCCGAAGAGATCATCTCGCTGCTGAACTTCGTCATCGACATCCTCCGCAGCTTCGGCTTCAACGACTTCGAAGCCATGCTCGCCACCCGCGACCCCGACAAGTCCGTCGGCACCGACGAGGGATGGGCCGATGCCACCGCCGCATTGGTGGCGGCCATGGAGAAGGAAGGGTTGGCGTACACCGTCGACGAAGGCGGTGCGGCGTTCTACGGCCCGAAGATCGACGTCAAGGTGAAAGACGCGATCGGCCGCCAATGGCAGCTTTCGACCATCCAGTACGACTTCAACCTGCCGACCCGCTTCGACCTCGAATATGTGGCCGCCGACGGATCCCGCAAGAAGCCGATCATGTTGCACCGTGCGCTCTTCGGCTCGGTCGAGCGGTTCTTCGGCGTGTTGCTCGAGCATTACGCCGGCGCGTTCCCCACGTGGCTCGCTCCTGTTCAGGTCCAGGTTCTCGGTGTGCGCGCCGATCACGACGCCTACGTCGCTTCGGTGATCGAGCAGTGCCGGGCCGCCGGGTTGCGGGTCGACACCCAAGCGGCCGACGAGCCTCTCGGTGCCCGTATCCGCAAGGGCAAGCTGGAGAAGATCCCGTATGTGCTCGTGGTCGGCGACGACGACGTGGCCGCCGGCACGGTCGGGGTCAACGCCCGTGGGGTCGACGTGGAGCGAGGTGTACCCGTCGCCGACTTCGTCGCCCGGGTGGTTGCGGAGATCGGTGACCGCGTCGTCTGAAAGCCTTCCGGTGTCGACCGATGAGGCGCCCCCGATGGGGCGCCTCGATGCCAGTTGGCGTTCGGAGTACATCACCGAGGCGACGGCGGACGAGCGGCGCGACGTTGCGGCCGGTGTCGGGGTGGGCGACGAGGTGCGTTGCGTCTTCTGCCGGATTCTAGGTGCACATACGAATGGAACGGCTTCCGACGAGGAGTCGCTGATCATTTGCCGTGGCGCCACGTGTGTTGCGATCCTTAACAAGTACCCCTATTCGAGCGGGCACTTCATGGTGATTCCGATCCGTCACGTTGGTGATCTGGAGTCGCTCACGCCCGACGAACACAGCGAGCTGTGGTCCTTCGTACAGCACGGCACCGCAGTTCTTAAGCGTGCATATCAAGCCGACGGCATCAACGTGGGAGCGAATCTTGGTCGCGCTGCGGGAGCCGGCATCCCGGGGCACCTGCACATCCACCTCGTTCCGAGGTGGAACGGTGACACGAACTTCATGACCGCCATCGGCGAAACCCGGGTCATGCCGGAGTCACTCGACCGCACCTGGTCAAGGCTCCGGGCCGCCTGGTAGTAGCCGCCGTCGGAGCACAGCGTGCTTCGCTGCACGGTTTGGGCCGCGGACTGCTACTTCTTGCCGAGCGAGCCTTTTGCGACGTCGATGGATGCCTTATCCGCTGCTTCTCGGCCTGCGGCCCAACCGGCGGCGTTGGAGATGCTGCTGCGTTTGTAGGTGACCCGGGGGAAGACCTGCGCTCGGAGCTCCTCGACTTCCTCCTCGCGACGGACGAGGACTGGTAGCAGAGCTTCGCCGAATTCCTGGGCGGCCTCGTCGGCCGCAGTCTGGCTCGCGGCCCTCAGGCGCTCGCCAATCCGTGACGCGAACGCAAGGAGAAATGCCTGACGGAACGACTTGGTGCGGGATTTGCCGGTGCGATCGGACACGCTTCCCGCCGCGATCATCGCACTCGTGGCCTGGGTGAGCAGCGACGTGAAGAGAAGTTCGACGATGTCAAGATCCGCGTCGAACCCGAAGACCGTTGCAAACCAGAGTTGCTTGGTGCTGATGGACTTGCAACGGTTCTCGTTGGCGACGACTCCGAGAAGCGAGCACTTGGCGTCGAGGTAGGGGTCGTCGATGTGGATGCGCCGTGCGGCGGCACCGACCTGGGTCGCCGAGCGGGAGTCGAGCATCGCGATATCGATGGCGTGGCGGGCCATCAGCTCTTGGGCCTTGGCCGTAAGCGCGCTTGCTTCTTCTTCGAACGTTGTCGACTCGGCCTTCGCGAGCAGGGCGCGGACGCGATCGAGCATCTTGTCGTCGAGTCGGGTCGATGCTCGCCTGGTGGTTATGTGTCCGGCGGCTTGCTGAGCCGGGGGTGGAATCAGGAACGGAAGCGCGGGCATGCGGCTGATGAGTTCAATGAGACCGAGTGCGCAGAGCAGATCGGCTCGCAACCCGAGTTGACTGTTCTGCGTGGCAGCGGGGGATGGGAAAAGGCTTCCCAGTGGGGGAGCGGTTTGCGCTGTCTGGTCTGATGGATCGGGCTCGGCATCGCTGATCGCACCGATCCGTACGAGCTGCTGACGCCACCGCTCGTCGACGTAGCGAGCCCGGGTAGTGGCACTCTCGATGCCGATGGCCTTCACCGCGAACGCCCGATGGTCCACGCTCAATTCCTTTGCCGCGACGTGCACGATGTCGAGTGGCTGCCAACCGTTGACCCACAGTGCCCGTAAGGACAGGAACAGGATCGACTCGGTGATGATGCAACCCACCCGCTGCCCCTGATGCTCAGGAAGCGCGATCAGGGTGTCGAGGGCTTCTTCGACCAGGGCAGGATCGTGGAGGTACAACCCACGCTTCGCCAACTCGATGGCCGCGTTGGCCCGCTCTCCCGGCGTGGGTTCGGGCCGCGGCGGCATGCGGCCTTGAGGCGACGACCCGGGACCGGCCTCGGCCGGTCGACTACGGAGCAGCGCTTCCTCGGCCCGACGCTGCCGCTCCTGGAAATCATGAAGCGCCTTACGCTTCTTCGCCTCACGTCGCTGTTTGCTGTTCGCTCCCATACCCCCATCCTGACAGAGGGGGTATGACCGCCAATTTTGGGGCAAGAGGTTGTCGAACATGTGGCCGTACGTGTTGCCAGGTGGTTTCTTTCGCTACATAAAGTGGATTCTTCGAACATGTGGCCGTACGTGTTGCCAGGTGGTTTCTTTCGCTACATAAACGTGGGGTTTGCGAGTCACGGGGCAAGATGGTGGACGTATCCTGGGAGATGTTCTCGATCGGGCCGTATACGTTCACGAAAACCGACGCGCAGCGCACCGTGAAATACGGCGACGAGATCTTCGACCTTTACGCGGCCGGACGCGACGCCACGCTGATCGAGTACCTGCGACCGACGATAACGGGAGATCTCGAAGCTGACCTCCATGCGGTGTGGACGGCTTGGACGTCGGCTGGGCCCGTCCTCCGAAACGCAGGACAGCTGCCGACGACGCAAGCCGGGCGGATCGTGCAGCTGAACGTCTCGCCAGGAGGACTTCCGAAGACCCCGGTCGCATCCGTCGAGGTCGGGTGGCGGGGACCCCAGGGCGACAAGCAGAAGACACGGGTGCACCACGGTCGTCCTTGGCAGGCGCTGTGCCTGTGGAGTGCCGAAGTCATCGCCAACTTCCAGGCCGAGGGACACCCCCTCGAACCGGGATTCGCCGGGGAGAACGTGACCCTCGAAGGCCTCGACTGGTCCGACGTGCGGCCCGGAGTCCGCATCCAGATTGGTGAGGTGCTCTGTGAGGTTACGGCGTATGCCTTACCGTGCTTCCAGAACAAGCCGTTCTTCCTAAACGGTGACTTCGAGGTCATGCACCATGAACGCGGACCGGTGAGCCGGGTGTACGCCACCGTGCTGCAAACCGGAAGTATGCGCACAGATGATTCTGCGGTTCTCGAACCCTGAAACCGCGTGTTTTCAACCAATGCGGTAACGAGTTGGGTAAAGCGGACCATCGAAAATTCGTGAAGAATGATCGACACTATGCGCATGGGAAATTTTCGGCGGTCCTGGTCCTTGGTGAAAGCTTCGATCAAGGTGGTGAATCAAGACCGCAGGCTGATCGTGCTTCCGCTCATCTCGGTGTTGGCGGTTCTCGTGACGGCTGCCGTGTTCCTCGGAGGCGTCTGGCAGATAAAGCCCTTCTTTGACTCGTCAACGGAAACGGCATCCGGATCCCAGGCCGGGCTCACGCTAACGCCGCTCACCGGAGCGCTGCTTCTGCTCGGCTACCTGGCGGTGACCTTCATCGGCATGTTCTTCAACGCGGCATTGGTCGTTGCGGCAAATGAGCGTCTGAGCGGTGGAACGCCAACGGTGCGCTCGGCGCTCGCCGGCGCGGCGAAGCATGCCGGCCCCATCGCCCTCTGGGCGATGTTCTCCGCCACGATCTCACTCGCTATCCGCGCTGCGTCGGAGCGGGTCGGGCTGGTCGGTCGGATCGTCGTGTCGATCATCGGTGTCGTCTGGTCGGTCGCAACGTTCTTCGTGATGCCGGTGATGGTCATTGAAGGGGTCGGCGTGAACGACGCATTCCATCGCTCGAAGTCGCTTATGCGCTCGACCTGGGGAGAGCAGATCGTAGGGGAAGGGATGGTCAGCATCATCGCAATCCCGGTCTTTCTCCTTTTGGTTGTCGTCAGCGCAATCCTGCTCGCTGTGGTCCCGGTGCTCGGCGTAATCGTCTTTGTCGTCGGCCTGCTGCTGGTCGTCTCGGTGAGCAACATGGTCTCGGTCGTGTTTTCGACCGTGCTGTACAAGTTTGCGCAGACCGGCCTCGCTCCAGCCGGCTTCACGGCCGCTGACCTCAACGGGTCGTTTCATCAGCGGAAGGCCAAGCGCTCCCGCTTCGGCCGCTGAGATTCTCCTTCGGGCCGTCGCCCCGAATTTGACTTGAATTGCCCGGGGCACACGGCTGGGCCGACACTAGTTTGGAGGCATGGCCGCAGCCGAACACCAATACAGGTCGCTCCCCACGGGCGCGAAACGGTATTTGGCGGCAACGTTGATCAACATGATCGGCAACGGCATGCTGTTCGCCTTCCTGTTCATCTACCTCAACGAGGTACGTGGTTTCTCCGGCGCTTGGACCGGAGCGATCATGAGCGCAGGAAGCGTCACGGGTCTGATCGTGATGTCGCTTGGTGGATGGTTTGCCGACCACGTGGGATCCAAGCGAGCGCTTCTTGTCGCCGTGGCGCTCGCTTCGCTGGTCTTCGGCCTCTACACGTTTGCGACCACGATCCCGCTGGCGTTCGCCATCTCCATCTCCGGCGGGTTCGTCCAGGGGCTTACGTTTCCTGCTCAACAGGCTTTTAGCTCGGTGATCGTCGAGATCCAGCACCGCCCGCTCGTGTCGTCGTGGCTTCGGATCTTCCTCAACATCGGTGCGGCGATAGGGGCGACCGTCGCCGGTTTCATTGTGACGGTGAAGGACCCGGGGTCGTTTACCCGCCTGTTCTTGCTGAATGTCGCTACGTTCGTGGCCTACTTCATCATCGTCTGGAGCGTGCATCCGATCATTCCGATCGAACCCGGTTCGTCTCGGAAAGTGAAGTCCACCGCTGGTTACCGCGATGTTCTCGCCGACAAATTCTATGTGCGCTTACTGCCTGTTGACCTGGCCGTCGGGACAATGTTCGGCATGGCTTTCATGGTCATGCCGACCACGTTTGTGAAGCGCCTCGGTGCGTCGGAGAAGATGGTCGGACTCGTGGTGATGTCGGGCGCCGTGGCGGTCATCGTTACGCAGATCGGCGTCGCTCGGATCACCCGGGGCCGGGCGCGGATGCTGGCACTTGCGGCGATGTCGGGACTGTTCATGACTGCGTTCGGGTTCGGTGTCGCATCCGTGGGGCAGTCGCTGCGGGTGGCGTTGATCTGTGTGGTGGTAGCGCAGATCCTCGGAGGAATCGGGGAAGCATTTCTCGGTCCGACCCGTGCGCCGTTGACGGCGGACCTGGCTCCACCGGAGCTGATGGGCCGCTACTTCGGGCTGCAAAGCATGATGTTCCAGGGTGGTTTCGGCGTGGCCACCGCGGTTGGCGGGGCCGGACTCGACGTGAGTTTACGCGGCACCTGGATTGTCGGTGTGGTGCTGGCCGCCGTGGCGGCATGGTGGTGCGTGATGTTGGACCGCAGAATTCCAAAGGCGGTGCGCCTTTCGCCCTAGGGCGAGTGCCAGCGGTCAGCCGCCCAGGGTCTCAAGGATTGCTTCTTCGATTCGGATGACACGGTCGGCGGATCCCATGAAGGTGGGGATGAACGCCCATGCGAGCCCGAGGCGCGGTCGTATGCCTCCATACGATCCGCCGACACCGCCCATGCCGGTCTCGTTTGCGTCGGTCTGGGCGCTGCCGAGGGTCCAGGTGGCAGGTTGGCCGATGACGAGGTCGTACTCTTCCGGGCCGTATGGCGTGACGATCTCCGACGGGAGGGTTCCGTCGAGAACGAGCGCCCAGAAACCGGCCAGCGCTCGGGAGTTCGTATGGCCGTTCACCGCGCCGATCTCGGCCTTCCGCCATGTCGTGCTGTTCACGAGTTCAGCGGAAATACCGTTGCCAAAGGCGGAGGGGAGATAGGGCGCAGGTGGCGCGGTCAACCTTTCCCACCAGCCTTCGGGCATTTCCAGATCCACCACCCGCGGCAGATCTGCGGCGGCGACGCCGACGTGCAGGTCGAGTCCGAACGGCTCGGCGAGTCGTGCTCGCAGCGTCTCGCCGAGGCTGCGGCCACCGATCCGGCGCACGAGACCTCCCACGACATTCCCATAGGTCATCGCGTGCTCGCCCACTGCGGTACCAGGTGTCCAGTCGGGCGTCTGACGGTGCAGCGCGGCCTCGACCGCGTCGGCATCGACCAGTCGGGTGGCGTCGCCGTCGAAGGGAACCGACGCGTAGCCGGCGCGGTGGGCGAGCACGCCGGCGATGGTCAAGGACGAATTGCGTACACCCTTGAGCTCGGGCCAGATCGTTTCCACCGGTGTATCGAGGGACACGCCATGTTCGAGCGCCGTGAGGATGAGCGTGGCCGCGGTGACGGGTTTGATGGACGACCAGGTGTGTACGAGCGAGTTCTCTCGCACGGTCCCGACACAGCGGTCGAACACCACTTGGCCGTTCACGATCACGGTGCACGACATTCCCCCGACGCCCTGTTCAGCGAATGCGGCGTCAAAGGCATCTTGAATCAACTTCACGTGCTGCTCCGATCAAGCCTGAGGTTTTGACGATACTTTCACCTTCGTCGATGCCTTACTCGGGTTTGCAGCCTTCCTAGCGATTTGAGCTTTGATAGACGCCGTGCAGATTTCGAAACACCGGGTCGCCTACGCCACCATGATCGCGATGACCGTGGTGCTCGGGCTCGCCAGCCGTGTGGATTCGCTCGGTTTACCGCACGTAGTCGAGGTCAACGGTGGTGATGTCCTGTCGGCCACATGCATCTTCTTCGGCGTGCGGTTCTGGTGGTCGAAACGTCGACTCATCGATGTGGCCGGTATCGCATTTGTCATATGCGCGCTTATCGAGGGGCAACAGCTGTACCAGGCTCCGTGGGCCGTTCGGTTTCGTGACGACCGAATCGTCGGCACCTTTCTCGGCCACGGTTTCTTGTGGATCGACCTCGTGCGCTACGCGGTCGGTGTGGTCATCGGCGTTGGCGTGGCGTTGTTGGTCGAGCGGCGATTCGTTCGCGAACCATCAGTGGCGTAGGCCAGTCGGTTCACGGAGTCCCGGAGGACCGGAGAAGGCGAAAGACCACGGTTGGGCCCTGATCGTCGGGGTCGTCGAGTTCGAGTTCACCCTCCCAGACGCGTATAAAGCCGTTCTTCTCGATCGCCCGCCATGACGCCGGGTTGTCGGGGTCGACGTCGACAACAATCATCGGTGCGTTCGGGTAGTGGCGCCACGTGTCGGTAAGGAAAGCGCCGATCATCGCGGTTCCGATGCCGCGACCGGTGAGATTCGGGTCGGCGATGAAGTAGTCCATACCGAGCGCCGCCGCTGGGCAGTCGATGACGTCGAGGGCCTTCAGCCAGTGCGGGTTGTCGCCCATCACATAACGCTGGATGAAGCCCATCTGCTGACCATCGAGCGACACAATGAAGTACTCGACCGGGTCGATCCGGTCGACCCCTTCACCAAAGTCGGCTTCAACTGCCTCGGGATCGTGCTTCCACCACGTCCGCACGTGCGGCCGACCGAGCCACTCGCCGAGCAGCGGAAAGTCGGAGCGCTCAAGCAGTCGAAACGTGAAATGCATGCGGGTGGGTTGGCTAGTTGAGGTCGATAGCCGAAAGGGCGAGCAGGACGTGTGGGTCGGGAGAGGCGGAGCGTCCCCACATCATAAGGAGAAGCGATTCGGCGGAATCGGAAACGGTGACCGGATCTCCGACGCCACCAGGAAACAGAACGCCGTTCCAATCGGCGTCAATGGCCGAGAGCAGCAACGGCGTCGGAGTGCTCGCCTCTTCGACGAGATCCTTCGACATGACGTCGACGAACTCCTGGAGTCCGAGGAGCGCGAGATCCGGCGAAATAGTGGTGTCAGCCCCTGTGGCGTTGCACGCATCGAAACAGTGGATGACGACTTCGTTGACCTGGCGGGTAACGACGAAGCCCACGCTCTGGTCTTCCGGCCACCAGGTCCACACCCGGTCAGTGTCAACGGCATTACTAAGCGCGCTGTGTAGTCGCTGCGTCTGCTTGCGAAACCAATCGATCGGATCTACGTCGGTGGGAATAGGACCGGGCCGCTGAAGGCTCTCGCGGTCCTGAACCCGATCCTCGACGATCGTCGCCCAGAACCACTGCACCCCCGCAATGTGGGCGACGAGATCAAGCACGGTCCACTCGGGGCAGTGCTCAACCTGTGCGCTGAGATCCTGTTGGGCCGCCACCGCCAAGCGCTCCGACATCTGAAGGAGGTGTTCAAGCTTGGCGGTGCGATCCATACGTGTGCCTACTTTTTCGAGAGGAGTTCCCGGACCCGCTCTTTGGGGCGACCGATGAGCGCCACATTGCCACGAACGACGACCGGACGCTGCAGTAATTTCGGATTGGCCACGAGAATGTCGATGACCGCCTCGGGATTGTCGACGTAGTCGGCCTCGTTGAGCCCGAGCTTTGCGAAGACCGAGTCTTTGCGCACGAGGTCCTGCACCGGGTCTTCGAGCTTCGCCACGATGTCGGAGATGATCTCGCGGCCGGGTTTGGTTTTCATGTATTCAACGACGTCGAACTCGACGCCCAGCTCTTTGGCGATCGCCAGAGCATTGGTTGAACTGTTTCAATTGGGGTTGTGGTAGATGGTGATGTTGGCCATCCCCGCAAGCTACCAGCCGAGGATCGGGCCGATGGCTCGCTCCGGTGACCGTGGCCGTATCCGACGAACGCAACTCCACGGCGGACCCACGCTTGCCCCGGAATCTGGGGCTTCCTGGGGTACGCTGCCCCGGTGATCGACTCCCAGCCGCAGCCCAGATCGTGCCGGTCGTGCCTGCTTCGTCACGCCTGGCCCCACTAGCCGATGCCTACGTCCACGGCGGTGCGCTCGATCGGCCTGGTTCGCCTACTGGGCGCTGTCGATGCGACCACCGAAGAGGGTGTTGTGGTCAGCCTGCCCAGCCAGACCCAGCGTCGCCTGGTCGCTGTTCTCGCGCTCCACGCCCCGGATACGGTACGTGCCGAATATTTGTGCGCCAACCTCGACATCGGCCCTGGAGCGTTGCGCAATACGGTGTCGAGGCTGCGCCGCACGTTCGGATCCGCGGTCATCACGAGTTCGCTCGGGTACGGCCTTGAGGTTCCCGTCGATGCTCACCATTTCGAGCGGCTGTTCCGCAGCGGGTCGGATCAGGCACACGGAAGCGACGAGGATCGGCTCGCCCAACTCGACGAGGCGCTCTCGCTGTGGCACGGAGACGCTCTGGCCGAATTTCAGGACGAACCATGGGCCGAGGCCGATGTCGCTCGACTGAACGAACTGCGGTGGGCGGCCGTCGATGAGCGGGCGCTGCGGCTCCTGTCGCACGCTCGAGCAGCTGAAGCCGTCGCTGAACTTGAAACACAGGTGGCTCGCCATCCGTTGCGCGACCGAAGCCGCGGGCTGCTTCTTCGAGCGTTGGCGGCGAGCGGCCGACAGGCCGATGCTCTGCGCGCGTATCAACAGTACAGAATGCATCTGGCGGAGGAAGTTGGCACGGAACCGTCGAATGACGTGCGGGACATTGAACGCCGAATTTCGGGTGGGTGGAACGGGCTCGGTGAGGACCGCCGATCCGATCGGCGTCCCGCTCGACCCGGAGAGACGTTCAAAACGCCGCTTCCGGCCGTCTTGGTGCGTGAAGGCAATTCTCGGGTGTCCGACGACCCGATGACTCGGCGCCCCGAGGTCGTTGGTCGTCTCGCTGAGCTGGCTGTCCTTCACGTTGAGTTCAGCGTGGGCCCGGCGGTGCGCGGGCCTCGAACCGTAATTGTCGGCGGCGAGCCGGGCATCGGCAAGACCACGCTGATTTCGACCTTCGCTCAGAGTGTTCATGCCAGCGGCAATGTCACCGTGGTTGCGGGCCGGTGCGATGAACACGGCTCCGCCGTGTTGCAGCCGTTTCGCGACGTGACCGCGTTTCTGGTCAATCACCTTCCGATCGACCTGCTCGAGCAACACATCGGCGCGGTGGGGACTCACATTGGCCGTCTTGCTCCCAACCTGGCCCAGCGACTCGGTCGAGACACAAGTGTCGAACCGACCGATGATCTGACCGGACGCTATCTCCTGTTCGAGGCGGTGGCCGACCTGTTCCGCCGAGTGGCGGCGGTCAGCCGGCTCGTGCTGGTGCTCGACGACCTTCACTGGGCTGAAGTGACCACGCTTCTGCTTGTTCGCCATCTCCATCGGGCGCTCGGTGATACCGACATGCTGATCCTGGTCACCCATCGCGACAGCGAAAGTGACCGATCCGATGCGCTCCGAGGGACCTTCGCCGCTCTTGAACGTGGCCGCTCTCGCCGTTTGAACCTGATCGGGCTCAAGGCCGACGAATTCGAAGATCTGGTGACCCGGATCGTCGGCGAGTACCAAAGCGTCCCGGCGGCGGATTCTGCTTCGGCCGGTTCCGGTCAGGGTGCTGAGCCGGGCCCTGAACGGATTGTGCCGTATCGTCCGGCGCTTCAGGCCGAACGGGTCGGGTCACCCAATGTTGTGGCCCCCGAATTCGTGCAGCAGGTCTTTCAGGAGACGTCGGGAAACCCGCTCTACACGGTTCATCTCGTGCGCCGACTCGTTGAGTCAAGTGCGACGACGCTCGGGAGGTCCGGCCTTCATCTCGTCCGACCGCTCGATACGATCGAGTTGCCGCACACGATCCGAGACGTCGTCTGGAGCCGAGTTACGGCTTTGGGCGAAACAACGGCGAGGCTTCTGACGACGGCGGCGGTGTTGGGGCGCGAGTTCAACCCCGATGTGCTTCGTGCGCTCTCCGAATGTACGGAAGCTGAGCTGATTGACGCCGTCGAGGCAGGTGCCCGCGCCGGGCTTCTGCTTCCGCTGATCGACGGTCGTGACGGTCACGACGGTGGTGACGGTCGTGACGGTCGTGACGGTCAAGGGTCCGGAGCGGTCCGATTCACCCATGCGCTGGTCGCACACGCTCTCTACTACGAACTTTCAGCGATTCGCCGAAGACAGCTACACGCAAAAGCAGCGTCGGTTCTGTCGGAGAGCACCAACGAAACGCCCGATCTCGCCATCAACCTGGCCCGTCACCATTCCTTGGCCGGCGAACATCGTGAGGCCATGACGTGGTCGGCTGTCGCTGGCGACAACGCACTCGACCACTATGCGCCCCACGAAGCTGCGAGATGGTTCGAAATGGCCCTCGACCATGCCCGAGCGCTCGAAGGCGGGGGAGTCGCGGCTGACACGCCGAGCTTGAACGTCGCGCAACTCACGCTTCGACTCGGGCAGGCGCAACGAAGGGCTGGCACGGCCGCGGCTCGAGCCACGCTGTTGGAAGCGGCCGCCATGGCGGTTCGCCTCGGAGCGACGGACGTGCTGATCCAGTCGGCGTTGTCGAACACACGCGGGTTTCAGATGGTCGCCGACGCTGACCTCGAGCGCCTGGACTTCATCGAGAAGGCGTTATGTGCACTTACTGCTGTCGGTCACCCCGTCGGAGTCGAGGCGGAGTTGCTCGCTCTGCTCAGCCAGGAGTTGATCCACACCCCGCAGTACAAGCGACGCATTGAATCGGCCGAGCGGAGCCTGACGATTGCTCAAGACGCTGACGATCCGGCCCTCCTGGTGCGGGTAGCGCCGTTCGTGTTGAGCGGCCTGTGGGAGCCCGGACGGGCGGCCCAACGACGTGAGGTTGCCTTGGCCGCGATGAGTGCCGCCGAAGGTGTTCACGATCCCCTTCTTCAGTTCCAGCTGTTTTCCAGTGTCGGGAACGTCGGACTCCAGTTCGGTGATCAGGAGCTGGCCCGGACCAGTATGACGTTGGCGACGAACGTGGCTGCCGCAGTCGCCGACCCCAGTATGCGTTGGCTTCTGCTCCTGAAGAACATTTTCGAGTTGACGATGGCCGGAGATCTCATCGCCGCGGAGTCGTCGGCGGAGCTCGCCTATACGATCGGCGAAGAATCCGGCGAGCCCGACGCGTTCGTCATCTATGCCGGACAACTCGGTGTAATCCGGTCGTTGCAGGGTCGGCACGAGGAGATCTATCCGTTGGTCGAGCAGAGCGCGCTGGCGATGCCTGACCATCTTGCGCTTCAGCTTTACTATGCGTGCATATCGATGGACGTCGGAAGGTTCGAGATCTCGAGGGGGATTCTTAGCGCGGGAGCGACCCTCGACTTCCAACATGTCCCATTCGACTTCACGTGGGCCACCTCCATGTCGTCGTATGCGATTCTGGCCAGTGGGCTTGGCGAAGCAGACATCGCCAAACGGCTCCTCGACCTGATGGAACCTTTCGCCGACGAGATCTGTTTCAACGGCGCCGCGAGTCTCGGTTCCATGAGTGCACATGTCGCGCCGTTGGCGACGCTCGTGGGGCGCTACGACGACAGCGAGCGTTACATGCTCGATGCGTTGGAAGTGCACCGCAACTTCGGTTGGGCGTTTCATGAAGCGTCTGCACTGATCGGCCTGGCTCGGAACCGGCGAGCGCAGTACGGGGTGCTGGACGAGCAGGCCCGGAGTTGGCTGGCCGACGCTGCGGACATCGCCGACCGCCAAAGCCTCGTGCGACTGCAGAACGCGATAGCCGCGCTCCTCGTCTAGGCGACCGCGTCGCCTGGGATCGCCCTGAAGTAAAGGGCCAGTGCCGTTGTTGTTATGTTCGCGTGGGTGAACACTCAAGACACCGCCGTCAGCCCCGAAGGAACCGGTTCGAACTATCAAGTCACTGAGGCCCCGCCGGCTTCGCCGACTACCTTTCTCGGCTTTCCGCTCGCGCTTGATCTCGACCACCTCGATGCCGACATTGCGATCCTTGGCGTGCCGTACGGGCTGCCGTACTCGATTGGGGAGTTGGCCAACGATCAGAGTCGCGCCCCGGACCTCATACGCCGCAACGCCCAGGACGCGGCGTGGGAGGAACCCCGCACCCGATTTCACTACGACTGGGATCTCGGTGGGCCACTGCTCGATGGTCGACCGGTCAAGGTGGTGGATTGCGGAAACGTCACCGCCGACATGTTCGATCCCTACGAGCACTACCGACGAGCGCAGGTTGCCGCCGAGAAGATCTTCGCGTCCGGGGCCACACTCATCACCCTTGGCGGAGATCACGGCGTACCCATCCCGATCATGCGGGCGCTGCCGAAGGACAAGAAGATTACGGTCGTCCACATCGACGCCCACCTGGACTGGCGCGACAACGTCAACGGCGTGCGCGAGGGCTACTCCAGCCCGTTGCGGCGGGCGTCGGAGATGGACTGGATCGGCGACATCTTCCAGATCGGCATGCGCGGAATCGGGAGCGCCCGCATCGAGGAAGTCGAGGACGCGAAGGCCTACGGCGCCCGGCTCATATCGGCCTACGAGCTTCATGACATGGGGATGGCGGCCGTCCTCGACGAGATCCCGAACGGCGGGCCGTACTACCTGACGATCGACGCCGACGGACTCGACCCCACGATCATGCCCGCGGTCAACGCGCCGACTCCGGGCGGCGTGACGTGGCTACAGATCCACAAGTTGATCCACGGCCTCGTGCGCAAAGGCCGGGTTCTCGGCATGGACCTCGTCGAGATTTCCCCGGCCTACGAGAAGGGCAACCTGACGCTGGTTCACGCGGAACGGCTTCTGTGCAACTTCATCGGCGCGACCGTCCGGGCCGGCTACTACGACTGACGAGTTGCTGTTCATGTAGCCGAAGGTGTTGCCTGGTGGCACCTTCGGCTACATGTTCGCCGATCGGTCCGGTGCTACAGCAGTGGCTTGACGTTTTCCATCACGGCCCGCAGCATTGGCTCCGCGGCGGCGGGGTTCGGGAACGTGAAGCCGGGGATGAGGACCTCGTCGACACCGAGTGCGGCGAATTCCTTCAGCTGCTCGGCGACTTCCACGGCATTGCCGATGATCGACGGGCGGGGCATCGGGTTGGCGCGGAGCTTGTCGAGTGTCGCCTGGTCCTCGGTGAGGAACAGCAGAGCGGCGATCGTCTTGTGAATCGTTGCAGGATCGCGGCCGATGTCTGCGCAGTGCTGGTTCAGGATGGCGAGCTTCTGCGAGAAGATCTCCGGCGTCGCCCATACGTTCCACTGGTGCGCGTGCTTGGC
The DNA here is from genome assembly GCA_963763135.1 of uncultured Acidimicrobiales bacterium. GTDB lineage: Bacteria > Actinomycetota > Acidimicrobiia > Acidimicrobiales > JANYDT01 > JANMZO01. The sequence continues at coordinate 123,440 of CAVXNJ010000004.1, forward strand.
CACGATCTTGAGTGTGCGCTTCTCGCCGCCGCCACCGACGAGAATTGGAAGCGGTGACTGCACGGGCTTGGGGTCGAGCGGGGCGTCGTTGAGCTGAACGTGCTTGCCGTTGTAGGTGGTGCGGTTCTGGGCGAACATGAGGTTGAGGGCTTCGCATGTTTCGTCGAAGCGATCCATGCGCCACTTCACGTCGCCGAACTCCATGCCGTAGGCCTTGTGCTCGTTCTCCTGCCAGCCGGCACCGAGGCCGAGGATGAAGCGACCGTCGGAGATCTGATCGAGCGTGGCGGCCATGTTGGCGAGCAGGGCGGGATGACGGTACGTGTTGCCGAGAACGATCGTGCCGAGCTTCACCCGCGGAACGGTGGAAGCAAGCGCGCTTAGTATCGTCATGGCTTCGTTGACCCGGCCGTCGACGGGCTCCGGAGCGTTGGGCATGAAGTGGTCGGAGTACCACAGCGAATCCCAGCCGAGCTTCTCGGCGGTTTGAGCGGTAGCGAGCGTGTCAGCCCACGAGTACGACGTGTTGATCCAGTATCCAAAGCGCATGGCGCCACCTTACGTTCTCCTGGTCGAATCTGCCTGCTTTGGCGGGACGGGCTAGGCGCTGACTTGGAAGTGCTCGCGGTGTTGGCCGGGGGTGGTGCCGAGTCGGCGTCGGAACACCCGGTGCATGGTTTCGACGGTCCCGAAGCCGCAGACCGTGGCGATCGCTGCAACCGGGCGATGTGTGGTCTCCAGAAGCTCTCGGGCCCGCTCCAGGCGAACGTGTTCAACGTACGTGCCCGGTGTCGTCTGTGCCTCGCGTTGGAACACGCGGGCGAAGTTGCGTTCCGACATCGCCACCCGTTTCGCCAGAACCTTCACCGAAAGATCGGCCGACAGGTTCTCGTTGATCCACGCAAGGAGATCGCTGAGGGCGGCGGCATCGGTGTTTGGGTCGTGCTCGTCAGGTGGGCCGAAGTGGAGATCCGTCGCCGACTTCCCGAGAAACTGTGACTGGCCGCCCGATCGGCGTCGATACATGACGAGTTGGCGAGCGACTTCGTTGGCCAACGACGAGCCGTGGTCATGGCTCACCATCGCCAGCGCGAGATCGATGCCGGCGGTCACGCCCGCCGACGTCCATACGTTCTCGTCGACGACATAGATTGCGTTGGGCTCGACGGTCGTCTTCGGATACCGATCGGCGAGTGCGTTGCACCACTGCCAGTGGGTCGTGGCTCGTCGACCGTCGAGCAACCCCGCTTCGGCCAGGAGAAACGCCCCTGAACACACCGATGCGATTCGGGTGCTGCGGTCAGCGAGGCGGCGGATCGAGCGCAGGAGGCTCGGATCCCGCAGCGCCGACGGAGTGCCGATTCCGCCGACGACGACGAGCGTGTCTACCGGGCCCCGTAATGAGGGCAACGCCTTCGTGTCGAAGGTGAGGCCGGCCGAGCTCGCCACCATTCCACCCCCGACAGATGCGACGGTCGTTTCGTAGTTCGTGTGCGGGAACAGTCGAGTCGTGGTCGACAGCACATCGAGCGGACCCGTCAGGTCGAGCAGCTGAATCTGATCGAAGACGACAAACACGACTTTTCGGCTCGAGGTCTCGGCAGTTTTCATGCGTTCAATCCTGGTTGGCAGAAATCGTCATGTCAATGTCATTGCAGACAGCCCTGGCAGTTGTGATCATTGCTTCATGCAAATCGCTCTCGCCCTCTATCCCCGCTTCACCGCACTCGACATAATTGGGCCATTCCAGGTCTTGGCGGACGTGCCCGGTCACGACATCGTCTGGGTGGCTGAGACCGCCGGCCCGGTCATCGACCACACCGGCCGCACCCCGCTTACTGCAACGAAAACGTTCGACGAAGTCCTCACGCCGGATGTGGTCGTCGTTCCCGGCGGCATGGCCAACGACGAGAACCCGTCGCTCACGGCCTGGCTGGCCAAGGTTCACCCCACCACGATCTGGACCACCACCGTGTGCACCGGGTCAGTGCACCTCGCTCGCACCGGTCTGCTCGACGGGCTGGAGGCAACCACGCACTGGGCCTGGGCCGAGGGCCTGAACAAGTTGGGCGCGGTGTACACCGAGAAGCGCGTCGTTGAGCAGGGGAAGATCATAACGGCGGCCGGGGTGTCGAGCGGTATCGACATGGCGCTGACGCTGTTGGCCAAGTTGCACGGCGACACCATGGCCCAGACAATTCAGCTGGCTATCGAGTACGACCCGCAGCCGCCGTTCGACTCCGGTGCTCCGTCGAAGGCCCCAGCCGACGTGCTGGCGCTGATGAAGTCGTTCTACGCAAATCGCTGACGACGTTTCGCTTCGACACCAGGTTCTTGATCATGGGGCATGTTCGTGTGCCTTGAGCAGGCTGCCTGGTGGCCCGGATCATGCGGAATGACCCGAAACTTGGACGGTGACCCGAGAGTTCAGCCGGGTGCTTTGGCCCAATAGTTGCCTCCTGCTGATTGTGAGCGCCTACATTGCTTCCCGATGAATCCGTGGTGGCCGTTGTTCGACCTGCGAGTGCGCACGCCGCGAGTGGAGCTGCGGCTGGCCTCCGACGCCGACCTGCTCGGCCTCATCGAAGCAGCTCGCGCCGGTATCCACGCGCCCGACGATCGCCCGTTCTATCGGCAGTGGGATCTTGCCCCATCGCCCGGGATGGAGCGCAACATTCTCAAGTGGCACTGGACGCAACGTGGGGAGTGGGAGCCGACACGGTGGACACTCGGGCTGGTCGCAGTGGTCGGGGATGTCGTAGTCGGCACGCAGGAGGTCAACGCCACGAACTTCGCGCTGCGTCGAGAGGTTGGTTCGGGATCGTGGCTGTCGTTGCCGTACCAGCGACAGGGGATTGGTCGAGAAATGCGCTCGGCCATGTTGCATCTCGCGTTTGCGGGGCTCGGTGCCGAGTGGGCCCTCAGTGTCGCGAACGCCGATAACGAGCGGTCACAGGCCGTGTCTCGGACGCTGGGTTACGTCGACGACGGACTGCAGGTTGAAGACGACGATGGTCGGCAACGTTTGGCCAAACGTTTTCGCCTGTCGCGTGAACGCTGGGAGCAACACCGCCCCGATTACGACATCTCCATCGAAGGACTCGAACCCTGCTTGCCGATGTTCGGTGTCGAGGGAACGCCGTAGTGAGTGGTTCGCTGTATGAGCGCATGGGTGCTCGCTTTGGTGTCAGCAGCGTCACTGTGGCGGGCGTGATCAAGCAGTCGATGTCGATCAGCGTGTCGCTGATTCCGTTCGGGCTGGCGTTCGGGGTCTCCTGTTCGAAGGCCGGCCTCAGCTGGATGCAGGCCCTCGGGTTCTCCTCCTTGGTCTTCACCGGGGGCACCCAGTTTGCCGCCGTCGGCGTTCTCGGCGACGGCGGGGGCGCGGCGGCTGCTATCAGCGCCGGATTGCTATTGAGCGTTCGGTCGTTGGTGTACGGACTCGTAATGGCACCGGTGCTGAAGGGAAGCGTGCGGTTTCGAGCATTCGCGTCGCAGTTGATGATCGACGAATCCGTCGCCGTCGGAACCGCGCAGCGCGACCCGCAGTCGCAGAAGATCGGCTATCTCGCGGGTGGGCTTGCGGTGTTTCTGTTCTGGAACGTGACCACGTTGATCGGCTCTGTCGCACTCGGTGCAAGTGGCGACATGGTGGAGAAGTTCGGGCTCGACGCGACAGTACCTGCGGCGTTCGCAGCACTCGTGTGGCCCCGCTTGAAGTCACCCGACCAACGACTCGTCGCAATAGTAGGCGCGCTTATTGCCTTGGTCCTGGTCCCGATCGCGCCCGCAGGCATTCCGATCGTGGCGTCGGGCTTGGCCGTCTTCGTTGCGAACATCGCGGTCCGCGACGGAGCCGGAGCGAAATGAAGTCGGGTTGGATCGTGATGGTGGCTCTCGCGGTTGGCACGTACGCGTTGAAGTCGGCCGGACCGTTGCTGCTCGGGAACCGGCGTCTTCCGACCTGGTTCGAGTCGATCGTCAACCGGCTCCCGGCAGCATTGCTCGCGGCGTTGGTGGTGACGTCGGCCTTCGCATCGAAGGGCCGACTGGTTCTCGATCGCGCGAGCCGTTGGCCTCGCCGCCGCCGTGCTGGCCCTCTCGCGAAAAGCCGGTTTCATCACCGTGGTCATCGTGGCCGCAGTCACCACCGCCGTCGCTCGGCAGCTCGGAATGACCTAGCCGCAAGCGGAGCGGCTTAGAGGAACTGGCAGTCGAGCGACCACTCCCGAGGAGTGCCGGCCTTATCCGGGTTGCGGTAGACGTAGACGATTCCGCTGTCGATCCAGTTCAACTTCACCGCCTTCTCCGAGTCGATTTGAAACGCGAACTCCCCGCCGCACCAAGCTGGCGGGTCCTGTTGGAGCGGGCTGGGGAATCCTCCGAGTTTGGTGCGGTAACCCACCTCGGTGCCCTCATACGACACGTCGTTGAAGTCGTGGTCGTCGTCGTCATCTTCCTCATAGTCGTCGACGAGTTCGTACGGTCTCGGATGCGGATCATCGAAGGCCACCCATCGGCCTTCGGCCCCGAATTTCAGCCATCTCTCTGCTCCTGGTTTGGGCGCGGGAACGGACAGCGGCACCAGTCGATCCAGCGATGGATAGCCACGAATGCACCAGGACCGCCTGAAGTCGCTTTCGAGAAAGTGGTGCTGCGAATCGACAAACACAGTGATCAGGGCCAGGCCCTGGAGCGGTGGCGGGACGTACGGGGCTTCGGTCAGATTCAACTGACAAATGAACTGCAGCGGGATGCCTTTGGCGTTGACGGGGAAGCGCTCGCCCGGTCGGCCGACGACCGACAGCCCGAAGTTCGACGCCAAGGCATTGCCGGTCGGTGGAAAGCCGCCGACTTCGAGGATGCTGCACGGTGCGGTTGGGATGGTTTTTGTAGTCATGTCCCAACCCTACGAACAGGGTATGACAGCGTTCTGAACGCGGACGGGCCCATCTCCGCTTCGCATCGAGGTGCTCGCTCCCGTTTATGTAGCGGTAGGTGTCGTGAGGTGGCAGGTTCGGCCACATAAACGACGGGTTGTCCGTTTATGTAGCGGTAGGTGTCGTGAGGTGGCAGGTTCGGCTACATAAACGATGCAGGTGGCGCTAGTTGCGGGCCGCCCACCAGGACTGCAGGAGGGCTACCGCGTCGTCGTGTTCGAGGGGGCCGTGTTGGCGCTTGTGTTCCAAAAGCATGGCGAGAGCCTGGCCGACCGCCGGCCCGCCGCCGATACCGAGAAGTGCCATGACGTCTTGGCCGTTGAGGTCCGGACGTTCCTTCGCCGCGCTCTTCTTCCATCGCGAGATTTCGTATGCGCACTTCCAATTCGTCGACACGCTGATGCAGGGCCGCGACCTTGCTGGCATGGCGCGTCGTGCAGTCGCACCGCACGAGTTCGTTCAGGTCCCCGAGCAGATGGCCGGCGTCTCGCGCGTAGCGGCGAACGGCCGAGTCTTCCCAGCCGTGCTGGTAGCCGTGGAAGCGTCCGCTCAGTGCTACGAGCTCACTGATGTCGGACACCATCGCGGGTTCCATACCGAGCGCAGTGAGGCGGACCGTGGTCATGCGTCCGCCCACAACCTCGTGGTGGTGGAAGGTGACCTTGCCGTTCTTGATGCGTCGGGTGGCCGGTTTGCCGACGTCGTGGAACAGCGCCGCCATCCGCAACCGCAGCCGAGGCGAGGTTTTCGCCGTGACCGCGATGCTGTGGGCCAGCACGTCCTTGTGCCGGTGAATCGGGTCCTGCTCCATGGCCAATGCGGGAATCTCGGGGATGGCCCGGTCGAGGAGGCCGTCTTCGAGGGCCACCATCAACCCTTCGGTGGGATCGTCGGCCATGAGAATCTCGCTCAGGCGGGCCAGGTCCGCAGCAGCGGTCGGCGACGTGGCGGGGGTAACGGCAGACATGGCCCGAAGAGAATAGGCGAGTGGAGCAGGGATCGACGCACACTGACCGCGGTTGGTCGGGGTTCGCTCACATTGGAATAGGCTGCGTACGAAAGTAGTTGTTAGTAGCAACTACTTCTACGAACGTAATGTTCAGCTAGCGAGGCTTCAGATGTCAACAACGCAGCAGCAGCCCACGATCACCGTGCATCGAGCGCAGGACCGCTTCAAGACCAACATCGGCTGGCTCGACGGACGTCACAGCTTCAGCTTCGGACGTCACTACGACCCCAACAATGTCGGTCACGGACTCCTGCTCGTGAGCAACGACGATCGGGTGAAGCCGGGCTCCGGTTTCGACACGCACCCGCATCGTGACATGGAGATCGTCACCTGGATTCTCGACGGTGAGCTCGAACACAAAGACTCCGAAGGCAACCGTGGTCTGCTGTATCCGGGTCTGGCCCAACGAATGTCGGCCGGCACCGGAATCTGGCACTCCGAGATGAATCCCCGTACCGACACCACGGTGCACCTCGTGCAGATGTGGGTGCTCCCCGATACGGAAAGCATCAAGCCGGGCTACGAGCAACTCGACATCAACGCCGAGTTGAGCAAGGGCGGCCTTGTGCCGATCGCGAGCGGCCGGGGCCACGACGCTGCGATCTCCATCCGGCAGAAGGGCGCCGTGCTGTTGGGCGGACGTCTCCAGGCCGGCGAGACCGTGGAGATTCCCGATGACCGGTTCGTTCACGTCTTCGTCGCCCGCGGCGGAGCGGAACTCGACGGTGCCGGCCTCCTGGCCGAAGCCGACGCCGCCCGTCTCACCGGAGCCGGAGCCCGCACCCTGACCGCCGATGTCGAAGGCGCCGAAGTCCTCGTGTGGACCATGTCCTGATCCGGGAACTGGGATGCCCCGGGCTGGCCCGGGCCATAGCCCCCCGCCCATGCCCCGGTCCCGCCCATGCCCCGGTCCCGGTCAGCCCACCCCCGGGTCCGGCTGCGGATGGGCGACGGTCGGGGCGGCGCCGTCATAGCGCCACCACCGGCGATTCGCGACATCGAGCAGCCAGATCTCTTCCGGCGTGACCACCATCCCGGACCGGACCAGTGCCCGCTGCATCTCCGCGTCGTCCAGCAGCCCGGATCGGTAGTCGACGACCGCTTGCTGGCAGGCGCGTGCGGCGTTCGTCAGCACCGAGTTCACCGCGGGGTCGGTTTTGCCGTTCGGAGCCGTTGGCGACGCTGGTGCGGGAACAACCATCTCGGCACGTTCGCCGGTGACCGCAAGCCGAACGCAAGCGACGCGGGCATTTGGCCGCGGAGGGCGGTACTGGCATGCGTTGGTGGTCGAGTCAGTCGGACCGGGCCACCGCACGTTCCAACAGGAGCGTTTCGGGTTCGGGTTCGACGCCGATCTCCTCACACATTCTCCGACAGGCCGCCAGGACCCGAAGCGCCCCGCTGCGGTCGTGATGGGCGAGCCGGGCCCGGATGGAAACCCGGTAAGCGGCCTCCGACCACGGCTCGGCGCGAAGTACCCGTTCGGCCAGCTCGATCGCTTCCTCGGCGCGTCCGGCCCCGATCAGGAGCTCGCCGGCGCGCACTGCTCCGAGCACCAGCCGACCGGTCAACCGCTCACGTTCGGCGTGCGCCCAGTCTTCGTTGGCGACGTCCTCCAGGTAATCGCCGCGCCACATCGCTGTCGCATCAAGGAGGTACCCAAGTTCAAGGGACGGAGTGGCATCGGCGCGAGCCCTCGCCGCTTCGTCGAGAAGAACCTCCGCCTCCCACGCATCGACGTGCAGCTGCGCTCGTCCATCGAGGCGCAGCACGCCCGCCTCCTGGCGCAAGAACCATGGGGCGGCGCCCTTCACCCGGTCCGGTTCAAGAATTGCTTGGACGTAGGACAGGGTCATGCGAAGGTTGGCGGAGACGGACGCTTCGTCGAAGTCGGGCCACAGGAGCGCGCCGAGTCTTGTTCGACGAATCTGGCGGAACGCGACCAGGACCAGGAGAATTTGGCGGACCCGCTCGCGTCCGAGGTCCGGATCCTGCGCCAGTCTTCCGTCGCGGAACACCCGGATCGGTCCGAACACATCGATCCGAAGTTCGTGGTTCGGGGGAATCGCGACATCGGCCACGATCGACGCCGCCGCCTTCCGAAGCCCGGCCGGCCGCGACGACGTCGTGAGCCGTTGTAGGGCGTCTCTCGCCACGACCGGTGACCGCTCACACAGTCGTTCGAGTACCCGGGTGGCCCGGCGATCGCGTCGCTCGTGGGCTCGCACCGCGAGTTCCACGCACTGGGGCAGCGGCATTGCCGCCAGGAGCGCGTCGGCATCGTCGAGCAACCGCAGCGTCGTCGGGTTCGGCTCGGCCCGCCCATCGCGCCACGCCTGCAGCGCTCGACAAGCGTCGAGGACCCGTTGACGAGTTGGACCTGACGGTCGCGCATCGAACATTGCCCGTGATGGCTCGTGCCAAAGCCAGGCCGGCCCGGGAAACCAGAGCGCAGCTTTGCCTGCGCCGCTCGCCTCCAACTCGCGGCCGCGCAGGCCGCGCTCCAGTGCATCGACGGCCCCCGCCTCGTCGCCTCGTGCCGCCGACGCCGTTGCCTCGGCCATCGCCACCATCCCCGCCAAAAGATCACGACCCGGGCCCGTGGGGATGAGCTTTCGGAGCGTTGCCAGGTGCCGTTCAGCCTCGGCGAAACTACCGAGGTGCGCGTCGCGCACCGCAGCAAAGGCCAGTGCCGGAACCCGCTCGGCGATGGAGAACCTCGGCCCGATTTCCTCGGGGGAGAATTCGAGGGCTTCGTCGACCCGGCCGAGTACCCACGCCACCAGCGGCGGCGACATGATCGCCCACCCGCTACCTGCGGCAGGCTCAATCGGACGACCGGCATCGGCCGATTCGACAGCCGATCGCATCGTTTCCTCGTCGACACACCCATCCGTCACGTCCGCCTGGATCCGGTGGATTCCGGGAAAATGACGGAGTCTCGGTTCGAGCCGGTTCTTGGAGAGTTGACCCGCCAATTCCCGTAGGCGGGCCGAGTCCCCTGCGATGTCGGCGAGAACTGCCAGATTGGTGACCAGGCCTTCGCCCGGTTGTCCTGTGAAGTGAGCAAACATCCGTCGATCAAGAGCGACAACGGCCGACGGGTCACGCCGAAGCCACGCCGACCAGGACTGGCGAATTTCGGCGACGACAGCGCGACCGATGTCGCCCGACGAACGGAATGCTTCCGTGGAACGGTTGAACGCTTCCCAGGCCACATCCGACCACGGATCTTCGCTCCGAGCGAGGTACGCGTCGAGGTAGGTCACTTCGGGTCGGTCGAGAACATCGGAGTGGATCATCGACCGCCAGCGCGTTACGACGTCGGGCCACGGTGGCTGGCGCTGGTCGTTGCAGGCGTCGAAGAGTGCTTCGAGGGCTTCATCCCAATCACCGGCCGCGGCGAGCAACTCGAACGCTACGGCATGGCTGCCGCGATCGCGGAGGGTGCGGGCCACGCGGCGTCGACATTCGGCGATGTCAACGGGATCCAGACGTTGACGGGCGACTTCTCCCCAGAGCGCGTGCGGACGTAGGCCACCCTGCCCGTCAGCCACCGAGAGCGGCAGTGCCGCCAGTCGTGCGATATCAGCGTCAACCCCGGCGGCGATCGCCACGACCTCGCGGTCCCCGCCGCCGATCGACGCGATGCGGAGAAACGCGCCGCAATCCCGTTCGGGCAGTGGCGCCAGGACCTCCTCCCACACGAAATCTTCCCAGCGCGTGTTGTGAACGGCTGACGGACCGTCACCGGCCCCGGCTGCTCCCGCGAGTAGCTCGGCCAGCGCTGGCCAACCGGCCGCGTCGTCGAGAAGAACGGGGGCCACACCTCGCCGTGCCGCGAATGCCGCAAGTTCGGTGGAGTTGAACCGGAGGTCCGGTTCTCGAAGTTCGACCGCTTGACCCTGCAGGAGCAGTCGCGTCCGAGACAGGGTCGGCAATGACCGACCGGCGACCACAAGATGGGCGTTGGCCGGAAGTGATTCCAGAAGTTCACCGATTGCCCGGGAGCCCGGCGAACCGGGTTCCAGATGGTGGGCGTCGTCGAGAATCAAGCACAGCGGCGTGGGGGTCTCGTCCCAGATGGCTTCGCACACGTCGGCGACGGTCGGGTGGCGGCGACCGTCGGCCGGGCGCCCGAGCGCCCGAAGGAGCGCATCGGCAAGGGCTGACGCCGATGAGTCGGCCGGTTCGAGCGACAACCACACGTCGCGACCACGCCGCTCGAATTGCTGCTCCGCGATGGCATCGGTGAGCAGTGTTGTTTTTCCGATTCCGGCGCCCGCCTCGACGGTAAGGAGTCGGATGTCCCAACGGGTGGCCAACACCCGCAACAGGCGCGGCCGCAGGATGCCCCACCGCCCTGGAGGCGGTGGTCCGTAGCGGAAGGGCCGGTCCACGAGCGGGATGTTAGCAACGACGCGGAATTTGCGCCTGGCTGAACGTTTCAGTTGACCGTGACCGGGCGCCGTTACCGAAGGAGCGCCGGTAGCCTTGATCCATGGGACTTGTGAAGGCAATCGGATTCGACCACGTCGTCCTCAAATGCGCGGATGTCGAGAAGTCACTGGCCTTCTACGTCGATAGACTCGGATTGGAACCCGAGCGCGTCGAGGAGTGGCGACGCGGCGAAGTGCTGTTTCCATCAGTCCGGATTACACCGACCACCATCATCGACCTCTTCGGGCAAACCGGGGATGGAACGAACATGGATCACCTCTGCCTCGTGATCGAGCCGGCCGATCTCGATGCCATAGCGGAGGCGTTCCCCGGATCTCGACGGGGCGACCATCTCTTCGGTGCCCAGGGATTCGCGTCGAGCGTCTACGTGCCTGACCCCGACGGGAACATCGTCGAGCTTCGTACTTATACATCGTCGGGTGCGGGCCCGACCGCCCAGAGCTAACCCGGTCGCCGTCATCGTTGGTAGCGTGGAGGGGTCATGGCTCGCCGATCGAAATCAACCGAAACTCCAAACCTGGCCGATGCCGGGCCCCACGAGGACCTCGAAGCCGAACTGTCAGACGTCGACAACGATTTTGATCCCAACGACATTCACGACGAGCTTCCCGAGGACCTGAACGCCGAAGAGTACGTCGGCCCGTACCAGTTTCCCGACAACGCACGTCGTCGCACGCCCGCTGCGTTGTATGCGCTCATCGGGCTGGGCATGCTCGGCGCCTGGGTTTCGACCCGATCGAGCGACAGTGCGATGGTCAACCGCGGACTCGGCTGGGGTGGCCTGTTCCTGCTGGCCCTCGGCGTCTACGGCTTCGCCGCCGGAAAGCGACTCAACGTTTCCGATGTCGAGGCGCTGTCCGCCGCTTCGGCCCACGTCGGTTTTCCGATCGGGCACGCCTCGGCCCAACTCGGCTGGCGCGGTCTGCTCAGCCGGCCAACGTGGCGAATCCTGCTGTACTCAGCCGAGAATCCGCCGAAGAAGCGTGGCCTGGTGTTGGTCGACGGCTGTGATTCGGCCATCGTCGGCGACATGATCGAGGAAAACCCCGAAGATTGGTCGCAGTTCGACCTCTGACCCAGGGTGTACCCCACGGTGATTTCGGGTGTACCCGACGGCGATTTCGATGCGGCCCGGTTCGGCGCTGTGACGGAAAAGTGCCGTTGTTCGTCGAATTCTGGACAACCGCTGGTAACCTTTGCAAGCACCGGGCAAACGGTTTTTGCCCTGAGGAGAGTCATCCGTGTTCGACGGTTCGTTCAGAACAGCAGTAGATAAGGGTGTGAAGCCGATCGGTCGGGGTCTAACCCGGCTGGGCGTAACTCCCGATCAGCTCACTGCCCTGGGCCTTCTCATGTCCGTGGCGACGGCGGTATCCGTCGCTACCGGTCACCTGTTCATCGGGTTCCTTTTGCTCGTAGCGTCCGCTCTTCCTGACCTCTTCGACGGCGCTGTCGCAAAAGCTTCAGGCGTTTCATCGATCCGTGGGGCGTTTTTCGACTCCGTCGCCGACCGGGTTACCGACGCGTTCCTCCTTGGCGGCATCGGCTGGCACCTTCAAGAGACCCACGGTACGCACGGCGGGCGATACGCGATGTTGGCCTTTGCCGTCCTCGGTGTCTCCACGTTGATCTCGTATCAGCGAGCGAAAGCGGAGATTTTCGGTTTCGACGCGAAGGGTGGCCTTATGGAACGGGCGGAGCGAATTATTGCCCTCGCCGTCGGTTTGGCCATTCCGGTCCTGCTCGTCCCCGTCCTCTGGCTGATGCTCGTGCTCGTTTCGATCACTGCGGTCCAGCGCTTTGTGAAGGTGTGGAGGCAGGCGGCCAAGCCACCCGCACCGATCGTTCTTCCGCCCCGCAAGGCTCGCAGCGCACGCACCCGGGGTGCCAACGCCGACCGGGCATTCTGGTCGGCTCGTTCCGAGCGAACCGGGACCCCGACGGAACGCTCACCGTGGCGGGACCGGGCCGCGACCCGTCGAAATGCTGACCCCACGTCGAAGGCGTTCGCCGAATGGCGTGAGCGGCTGAAACAGCGCCGTTGAAACCCGTCGAAGCGATGCCGGACCCTGTCCGGACCAAACCCTCCGGTCTCGCCGGGCCGTTCCGACGGCTCAAGAAAGACGCGCTGATCGTCTCGAGCTACAAAGGTGCCGCGTTGGTGGCACGAACCATGCCGGAGTGGGCCGCCGAGCGTTCCGCCGAGTTGCTTTCAGTCATTCTGCGCTACGTGCTGAAGGGACGGCGGGAAATGGTGGGCCGGCATCAGGCCCGCCTGAGCGGCCGGACATTCACCGAAGCCGAACGAACAGCCGCCGTCAACGAAGCATTCGCCACCTATGCCCAGTACTGGGTCAACCTCTTCCGGCTGACGGGTGCTTCGACCGAGCGGGTAGACGCTTCGATCGACGTTGAGGGAGCCGAGCACGTGGATGCCGCACTGGCGCTCGGCAACGGCGTCGTGATGGCCATGCCGCATATCGGCGCGTGGGACCTCGGCGGAGCCTGGGTCGGCCACCATTGGCCGCTTACCGTCGTCGCGGAGCGGGTTGAACCGCCGGAGTTGTTTCAATGGTTCTGCGACCAGCGCAAGGCCAACAACATCACAGTGGTTCCCCTGGACCACGAAGCCGGCGGTGCCCTTCTCGCCGCGCTCCGACGCAACGAAGTGCTCGGCCTGCTTTGCGATCGAGACATTGCTGGTGGGGGAGTGGAGGTTGAGTTCTTCGGAGAGCGCACGACGCTGCCTGCGGGTCCGGCGACGCTGTCGCTCCGGACCGGTGCCCCGATTCTTCCTGTGGTCGTGTACCAGCGCCCGGGCCAACCGGCGCGAGGGGTGATTCGACCACCTATTCCGTTCGTTCGGTCCGGCAAACTGCGCGCCGACGTGGCGGCACTCACGCAGCTCGTTGCCTTTGAGCTCGAGGCGCTTATTCGTGTGGCCCCGGAGCAGTGGCACGTGCTCCAGCCGAACTGGCCGTCTGACCGTTCGCTTTAGTTGTCGGCGTCCGGCTACTTTCCAGCTGCTTTCGGGCTGTCGAGGCGGGTAGGGAGTCAGACGCTCCGAATCGGCGGCCGTTTGCCGGTCAAAGCGAAAATTTGCCGGGCGTTGCGAATCGAGAACTCGGAGCGTGCCGGAATTGGGCACCGTGGCCCATAACGAACATGGAAAAGCCCTAGTAGCGTCGTTCGAGTGCGTATCGGCATGTTCAGCCCGTACAGCCTTTCGATACCGGGAGGGGTGCAGGGACAGGTACTCGGTCTAGCCCGTGCGCTTCGTCGCGAAGGGCACCAGGTGCGCGTGCTCGGCCCGTGCGACGGCCCGCCTCCCGAGGGTGGCGTCACCCCCTTGGGAAACGCGCTTCCACTGGCTGCGAACGGTTCCGTGGCCCCGATTGCTCCGGACCCATCTGCGGTACTGCGCACGATTCGAGCGATCAACGACGAGGATTTCGACGTTCTACATCTGCATGAGCCGATGGTCCCCGGTTGCACGATGACCGCGATGCTCTACGACGCCGCGCCGATGCTCGGCACCTTTCACGCGGCCGGGCGGAGTTCGTCGTACAAGTACTTCCGGGCGCCGCTACGGTGGCTGGCGAAGAAACTCGACCTACGAACGGCGGTCAGTCAGGACGCGATTTCGCTTGCTCAGCAATCGCTCGGTGGCGAGTACGAATTGCTGTTCAACGGCATCGAGATCGACCGGTTTCGACTCGCCGACCCGTGGCCGGCCTCGTCGCCGACGGTGCTGTTCGTCGGACGACATGAGGAGCGCAAGGGACTCGAAGTCCTGTTGGAAGCGCACACCCACCTCGGGGCCGATGTTCGACTCTGGGTCGCGGGTTCCGGGCCGCAGACCGCGAATCTGCGGGCCAGGTACCCCGATCCCCGCATCGAATGGCTGGGTCGGGTGTCCGATGCCGAGTTGGCCAGGCGTTGGCGAACCGCGTCTGCGTACTGCGCTCCCTCCCTCGGCGGTGAATCCTTCGGCGTGGTGCTCCTCGAATCCATGGCCGCCGAAACCCCCGTTGTCGCGAGCGATATCCCGGGCTATCGCAATGTCGTGACCGACGAGAACACGGGCCTCCTGGTGCCGCCCGGTGAGCCGATCGCGCTCGCCAAGGCCCTCGATCGGGTCCTCACCGACAACGATCTGGCGGAGCGGTTGGTGGCGAATGGGTCGTTGAAGGCGCAGGAGTTATCCATGGACGCGCTGGCGCGGAGGTATGTGGAGTTGTATCGCCGGATCGTGTGAGGCGCGTTGGATTGGGCACAGACGCGCTGGCGCGGAGGTATGTGGAGTTGTATCGCCGGATCGTGTGAGGCGCGTTGGATTGGGCACAGACGCGCTGGCGCGGAGGTATGTGGAGTTGTATCGCCGGATCGTGTGAGGCGCGTTGGATTGGGCACAGACGCGCTGGCGCGGAGGTATGTGGAGTTGTATCGCCGGATCGTGTGAGGGCGCGTTGGATTGGGCACAGGCGACGCACGGTGGCGCTGGCGCGGAGGTATGTGGAGTTGTATCGCCGGATCGTGTGAGCGCGTTGGATTGGGCGGGCCGCCCTTAGGGTCGAGTGGCGACTTGGGCGCCCAAACGTCATGGGATCTTGTAGCGTTCTCCACAGGTGGCTGCCTATGTAATGGCGCCCTGAGACAAGGAGTGGCAACAGATGGCCGTAGTTGGGATCCTGATAGCAATAGTGGTGCTCGTCGCACTTTACGTATTGATGCAGTACAACGGGCTCGTGAAGGTCCGGAATCGTATCGAGAATGCCTGGGCGCAGATCGACGTTCAGCTGAAGCGCCGGTATGACCTGATCCCGAACCTGGTGGAAACCGTGAAGGGCTACGCCACACACGAGCGGGCAACGCTGGAAGCGGTCATCACCGCACGTAATGCGGCCATGGGAGCCCAGGGTGTGGCCGACAAGGCCACTGCCGAAAATGGTCTGTCGGGCACCTTGAAGTCGTTGTTTGCACTCAGCGAGTCGTATCCCGACCTGAAGGCCAACCAGAACTTCTTGAACCTGCAGGAAGAACTGACCGGAACCGAAGACAAGATCGCCTATTCGCGCCAGTTCTTCAACGACGAAGTCCGCTCGTACAACACCAAGATCCAGAGCTTCCCGACCAACATCTTGGCCAAGAAGTTTTCGTTTGCTCAGCGCGAATACTTTCAGACCGACGCCGCCGAACGCGGTCCGGCCACCGTCAAGTTCTGATTCGACCTCCATCCGCAGGTGTCGACCGGTCGACAATCCTCGATCGATCGCGCCCGCTGAGGTGTCTACATGTATGACCAAATAGATTCCAACAAGCGTCGGAGCATCATTCTGACGCTGTCGTTCGTACTGGTCGTGGTTGCCGTCGGCTGGGCATTTTCGGCCGTCGTCGGCTTCGGATGGTACGGGCTCGTCGGCGCCGTGATCTTTTCCATCTTCCTGTCGTTCATGTCGTATTGGAAGAGCGACAAGATCGCGCTCGCAATGAGTCACGCGCATCCGGCCGACCCAACACAGTATGCGCGCTTACATAACTTGGTCGAGGGCCTGTGCATTGCCAGCGGTCTGCCGAAGCCGAAGGTGTATTACATCGAAGATTCGGCGCCGAACGCATTTGCGACCGGTCGCAACCCGAAGAACGCTGCGATCGCCGTGACGACGGGTCTCATGGAGAAGATGAACCGCGTCGAGTTGGAGGGCGTGCTCGCGCACGAACTCGCACACATCAAGAACAACGACATTCTCGTGTCGACGATCGCCGTGACCATGGTCGGAATCGTGGCGCTCCTGTCCGACTGGGGCATGCGGTGGTTGTGGTGGGGTGGCCCGAGCCACCGGAACGACCGTGACCGCGACAATGGTGGCAACGGGATCGGTCAACTGCTGTTCTTTCTGGGCATGATCCTGCTGGTCGTAGCCCCCCTCATCGCCAAGCTGATGCAGTTCGCGATCAGCCGCAACCGCGAAGAGTTGGCCGACGTCACCGGAGTATCGATCACCCGCTACCCGCCAGGGTTGATAAGCGCGCTTGAGAAGTTGCGAGATGACCAAACGGTCGTGCACTCGGCATCGCGAGCGACTGCTCACCTTTGGATCGAATCGCCGATCGCCCGAGAAGAGGGCGAGCATCGCGAACGGGGCGAAAAGCTCAACATCAATCGTCTCTTCGACACCCACCCTTCGCTCGAAAGCCGGATCGCCGCGCTGCGCGAACTGTGAGGTCACGACGGGGTCACTCCTCTTCGGCGCCGACCTTTGCCCTGACTTCGGCGGCGAGAGCGCGTCGCTCGGCCTGCTCTTTCAGACGCTGGCGTTCGTATCGTCGCTGGAAGTACACCGCAGGTGGAATGAAGGCGACGGCCGACATGACGGTCCCGACCAGTTTGCCCTTGTTCTCGTCGCCGGTGCTCGCGAAATGGCCGGCGAGCCACACAGCGAGCACGCACCAAAACACGCCTATCAGTCCGATGGTTACGTTCCGGGCGAGCTTCGAATTGAACGATGGCATGGCCGCCGCTTTCAGCTGGAGGTGAGGAGGCCGCGGCCCCGGAGAAGTGGTTCGATGCCGGCGTCGCGCCCGCGGAACTGACGGTACGCAAAGCCCGGTTCAAGGGTGTTACCCGACGAGTAAATGTAGGTGCGCAGTCGATCCGCGGTGTCGGGATCGAAGAGGTCGCCCGCCTCGCTGAAGGCATCGAAGGCGTCAGCGTCGAGCACTTCAGCCCACATGTACACGTAGTAATTCGACGCGTAATAGCCGCTGGAGAACAGGTGGCCGAACTGGGTGAGCCGGTGGCGCATCACCATGGCGTGCGGCATGCCGAGGTTCGCGAGCGTGGTGCGCTCGAACTCTCCGAGGTCGAGTGTGGACAGGTCGGTCAGTTGGTGCAGTGCCATGTCGACTAGCGCACATGATGTGTATTCGACGGTCTCAAAACCCTGGTTGAAATGAGCGCTCTTCTGAATGCGCTCGATGAGATCGTCGGGAATGGGCTCACCGGTTTCCACGTGTTTGGCATGACGACGAAGCACCTCGGGTTCGAGCAACCAGTGCTCAAACAGCTGCGAGGGCAACTCCACGAAGTCACGTAGGACGGCCGTACCAGCGAGACGGGCGTAGGGAACGTTGGACAGCAGACCGTGCAATCCATGACCAAACTCATGAAAGAGCGTGCGGGCGTCGTCGAGGCTGAGGAGAGTCGGTGAACCGGCTTCGGCCTTTGCGAAGTTGTTGTGGTTCGCGATGATCGGAAAACGGGCGTCGCCTTCGAGGGTGTTGTCTCGCAGCCGGTAGCTGCTCATCCATGCGCCGCTCTTCTTCGTGGGCCGGGCAAAGTTGTCAGACAGGAATACTCCGTAACGTTGCCCCTCGCGATCAAGCACTTCGAAGGTACGGACATCGGGATGGTACGTGGTGATCTCGGGCCGCTCGACGAACGAGATTCCGAAGAGTCGGTTCGCACAGTCAAACGCCGCCGCCAAGACGGAGTCGAGTGAGAAGTACGGCTTCACCTCGTCGTCGCTCAAGTCGTATTTCGTCTGCCGGACCTGTTCGGCGTAATGGCGCCAATCCCAACCTTCGACATCGGGTTGACCGGCGGCCCGCGCCAGCCCGTTGAGCTCCTCGTATTCGGCCAGAGCGGAGGACCGGGCCGGTGTCCAGACCCGGTTCAGCAACGCTTCGACCGACGACGGCGCTTTGGCCATGGTGTCGTCGAGTTGATATTCGGTGAAGTTCGCAAAGCCGTGGAGCCGCGCCAATTCGAGCCGCAACGCAAGAATCTGTGTGATGAGGGGCCGGTTGTCGGTGTCGTTGCCGTTCTCGCCCCGCTTGATCCACGCACTCCATGCCTTCTCCCGGAGATCCCGACGGGTCGAGAACGTGAGAAACGGGCTCACGAGAGACCGGGAGAGGGTTATCACGTGGGCGCCATCCGGAAGCCCGGCGTCGGCCGCCGCACCACGCGCCGCGGCGCGCAACCAGTCGGGCAAACCAGCAAGATCGGCTTCACCGTTGAGTTCCAATTTCCACGTGGACTCGTCGGACAGCAGGTTCTGCGAGAACTGGGTTTGCAGGACTGCTAGTTCCTCGGCGATTTCCGCGGCACGGGTGCGGTCGTCGCCGGTGAGACGGGCTCCGCCCCGGACGAAGTCGAGGAGGTAGCGGTCGAGAAGCCGAAGCGCGGCGTCGTCGACGTCGAGTTCAGCGCGCATAGCGTTGACCGCTTCAAGCCGGGCGAAGATCCCTTCGTGCAGCGAGATGCTGGAGTCGTGGGCCGCGAGTTTTGGCGAAAGTATCCGCTCGGCTTCCTGGAGTACCGGGCTGGTTTCCGCCGAGCAAAGGTTGCCGAACAACCGACTCAGTTGCGTAAGGACGGCCCCGGCCCGGTCGAAGGCCAGAACCGTGTTTTCAAAGTCGGGAGGCTCGGGGTTGTTGGCGATCCCGTCGATTTCGACCAGGTTGTCGGCCATGGCGGTTTCGAACGCGGCCACAAACTGGCTCGGATCGATCGACGAAAAATCGGGTAGGGCGAGCGGCCCGGTCCACTCGCGTAACAGGAATTGCGTTTCGGCCATAGGTGAGCTTTGCACGACTCGCTCGCGGTATCGACAATCCCGATGCTGTCGGGAGTGCTGAGGTTTCCCGAAGGTGAGTCGGCGACACCGTCGCGATCATTTGACGAACGCGTCAGAAGCCCGCAATTCCTCCTGAGTTTTTGTCAAGTCTCACTCTCAGCGGTCGAATGGAGAGTGAAAGTGTCGACGCATCTCATCCCGATTCGAAGGGAATGTCTCGACGGCGCCGAAGGTGGCCATGAACGCAGTGCAGATGTCACCCAAAATCCCTCGTGCGCCGATTGGTGCCGCGTCGTTGGAAGGAACCCGACTGGGTCGACGGGTGCGTCGGGCCATGGAACTCGGCGCCGCATTCACGACCATCTTCACCGACACGAATCTCTTCATCGAATGGGTCAGCGACAGCGTCGTCGACGCGCTCGGCTTCGCGCCCCACGAACTGGTCGGCGTGAACGGAATGGATCTGATCCATCCGGATGACCTTGCCGACAACATGAGTCTGATAGCTGACCAGTTGGCCACACCGGTGAGCTACGGCGACGGTGCCGATCCGGCTCGAAGATCACTGAACACGCTTCGAATGCGTCACAGCGACGGTTCGTATACGGCCGTAGAAATTGCGGTCACGAACCTGTCCAATGACCCCGAGGTCGCCGGGTTCTTCATTTACGCTCGACCGGCCGATGACCGGCGACATATGGAGGAGGCCTATCGTCGGCTCGCCTCAGGCGCAAACTCGGACGCGGTGGTTGAATCCACCGTGTCGCTGCTCAAGTCGCAATTCATTGGCGCGGCGGTCAGCATCACGATGAGCGCCGGTGCCGCGGACGGGCTCACCGAAGAACTTGCGAACGATCCGTGGGCGTTTGTCGTACGCGACCCATGGGACGTCCCACTCGGGTGCATACGGGTTCAGCTTCCGGGAAACGAATCGGCGCCGAGCGCCTGGGTGCGTCATGTGATCGCCCGTTCCGAGGACATTCTGCGGCTATTGAGCCAGCGCGAGAACCTTCTTCGACAGCTTCGCCGGGCGGCTATCACCGATGCGTTGACCGGGGCCTTGAACCGCCGAGGACTACGCGAGGTCTTCGACGAGATGGCAGCACGATCGACGCCGTCGCCAACCGCCCTTCTCTACATCGACCTCGACGACTTCAAGCGAATCAATGACACCTTCGGTCATCTGCGCGCAGATGAAGTGCTGCGAGCGGTAGTCGGGCGTTTGAACGGCTCGATCCGTGACGGCGACGTCGTGGCCCGACTGGGCGGCGACGAGTTCGCTGTCGTGTGTCGTCGGGTGTTTCCCGATGACGGCGTGGATGTGGTGGCCCAACGGATCCTCAGGCGCTTCCGTGAGCCCGTGATCGTGGAGGACTCGATCATCCAGGTGTCGATGAGTGTCGGTGTGGCGGTGACCCGCGTCGGCCACTACGACCGTTTGCTCGGTTCGGCCGACCGAGCCCTTCTCCTGGCGAAGGCCGCCGGCAAAGCGCAGAGCATCACCGTGTCGGTCGACGAAGCCTGAGCGAAGATCCCGTCTGCGACGTTTGGATGTTCGTGCGCGTTGAGCGGGCAGATCATTCCAAACGTCGTGCGTCATGCGCTGCCGGGTTTCGTGTGCAGCCTCGTAGAACCTGTCAGTTCCTCGTGGACTCCGCCGATGGGGTCAGGGAGTGTCTCGTCCATTCGCTCCCGACCGAAGGATCCAGCCAATGAACAAGTCATCGATACGAACCAAGGTCATGGGTCTCGTCGGCGTGATCGGCCTTTTGGCTGCGGTGGTTGCGGTCACCAGCGTGATGGCACTTCGCTCAGTGTCTGACCAGGTCGACAATCTGGCTGAACGCCAAGCCGCGAGCCAGACGCTGTTGCTGAACATCGACCGCGATCTCCAGCAGACCCAACTGGCGTTGGAGCGGGCCCTCCGGCTTCCCCCTGGCGAGGACCGAACCGCGGCTGCTGCGGATTTCACGGAGAACGCCCAGCAGACCATCGATCGTTGGAAGACCTATCAGCCGCTCGCGTTCGGTACCCCGGAGGAACGGGCCGAGTGGCCGATCTACGAGTCGAAGCGGACCCAGTGGCTTGATCTCGCGAACGCCATGCTCTCAGGTCCGACCCCGAACGCGCTTCAGATGACCGAGCTCGCGGCGGCCTTCGATGGTGCTCGCGATGTCGTCGACAAGATCGGCGGCGACATCTACGAAGTCGTCGTCCCCAAGACCGCGAAGACCGTACGCCAGACCGCTCGTGACCGGACCGTGCTGCTGCTCGCCATGGTTGGCGCGGTCGTGGTGCTGACGATTGGAGCGGCTCTGCTGCTCGCCCGGCTTCTTCGGCCGTTGGCGGCATTGCGGTCGGGGGCCGAACGAATTGCCCACGGCGACGTGAAGGTTCAGTTCGCCCACCAGTCAGGCGACGAGATCGGCCAGTTGGCCTCGGCGTTTGCCTCGATGACCGCGTTCCTCGCCGAGACCGCCGACACGCTCGACGCGATCGGCCGGGGTGATCTCACTACCGAAGTGCAGACCAGGGGTGACGATGACGCCGTTGGCGGTTCGCTTTCCACCACCGTCAAATCGCTCCGCACACTCGTGGGTGACTTGCGGTCGATCACGTCGCAGCTCGCTGCGTCGTCGGCATCACTCACGCAGCTCAGCCACAACCTCGTGGAAGCAGCCGATTCAACGTCGACGCAGGCCGACTCCGTTGCGGCCGCGAGTACGGAGATGGACGCAACGATTCAGAGTGTGTCAGAAGGCGCCAGTCAGGTGGCCAGCATCTCTGATATCGCCCGGGACACGGCTAACCGTGCCCAGGTCGCGATCCAGCGACTCACGATGTCGAGTCAGGAGATCGGTGACGTCATCGAGATCATCACCGGCATCGCCTCGCGAACGAACCTGCTTGCCTTGAACGCAACGATCGAGGCCGCCCGAGCCGGCGCCGCGGGCCGTGGATTCTCGGTCGTCGCGAACGAAGTCAAGGAACTCGCCGCCCAGACCAGCCGTGCCACCGACGGTGTGCGGAACAAGGTCATCGCCATTCAGGCCGATACCAACGCTGCGACTCAGGCGATCGACGATGTCGTCGGCAGCATCGACCAAATGCGGGAATTCGCTGGCGAAGTCGCCGCCGCAGTCATGCAGCAGTCGGCCACCACCGGCGAAATCGCGAGGTCCGTGTACATGGTCGTGAACGCCGCCGAAGCCACGAAGTCCGCTTCGGCCCTCGCCGAAGGCGCGAGCGCCGAACTCGATCAGCTCGCCCGCAATCTCGACGTCGCCCTCTCGGCATTTCGCACCTGAGTCTGGCCTGGCGACCGACAGGGCAAACGGCTCCGGTCGAATTGCGACCAGGCCGGTACGCTCGGTGGCGGTGGCGGTGGCGAGGACCGCGATGGCGAAGGACGAGTCGAATCGGGGGCGTCTCGACGGGTAGTGGATCCTCGCTGGCCCGATCTGGATCTCTCTTTTGCGTCCGCAGCGTCGGTTTACAACAGGATCCGAAACCATCACGGGATCGTGTCGATCGTCCTCACCGGCTTTGTTGTGAATATTCGGCTTCGGATATCATTTCTTGATGAGTAAGACATCCGTAGAGATCGATCGAGATATCGCTGATCGGGCCGCCGCCATCCTTGGTACTACGTCCCTACGCGACACCATTCATGCCTCGATGCTTGAAGTAGTGAACGCGAAACGTCGGCTGGAACTTCTCGCCCTGCTGAGCGAGCCCGGTCGCTTCGACTTTGCGGCCGATGACGCTTGGGGCGGAGACTGAATGCCACGAGCGGCATTTCTCGCTGACACCAGTGCGTTTGCCCGGCTCGACAAGCCCAACGTTCTCGCAGCGCTCGGTCCCCTCATCGCTCAGGGTCAGGTGGCGATCTGCGGTCCGGTGGCGTTCGAATTGGGGTTTTCCGCCAGAAACCTCGTCGACTACCAAGCGATTGCTGAACGCGTCGACGCGTTTGAGTGGGTCCCCGTAACCGATGGCGATCACCGACGCTCGCTCGATGTGCAGCGTCAATTGGCCGGGCGTGGTCAGCACCGTGCGCTTTCGCTAGTTGACGCGCTGGTCGCCGCCGTCGCTGAGAGTAGGTCCATGACGGTCCTTCATTACGACGCCGATTTTGAAACTGTGGCCAACCTCACCGGCCAGGCCCACCGTTGGGTTGTCGGGCGGGGAACCGCTGACTGAAGGTGGTGGCATCCCGACGTGGGCTGATTTGTCGCCCAACTTGGGGTTTGTTGGCACTGGCGAGACGATTTCCGGCCGGGTTGGGTACCTGGCTGAGTCGGGGACCGTGCGGCCAGAATCGGGTCTGAGTTGGGTGCGAAGACCAACCCTACGGGCGGAGGCCGGTTTGGCGGCCGCCAGGTTGGCGTAGGGGAGCGGCGAGGTTCGCGAACTCGACGAGGTGCTTGCGGGTGTCGCGTGGGTCGATGATTTCTTCGACCTGGAACGTCTCAGTGGTGCGGAAGGGGGAGCGGACCCGATTCAACCGCACGTTGATGTCGGCCAGCAACGCCTCGGGATCGTCGGACGCCGCCAGATCAGCTTTGTAGGCCGCTTCGATGCCGCCTTCGAGCGGAAGCGAACCCCAGTCGCCCGACGGCCAGGCGGCGCGGAACATGATGTTCGTGTGCGGGTGGTGTCCCGCTCCCGCCACGCCGTAGACCCGGCGCAGGATGATCGAGCACCACGGGGTCTTGGCCTGGTAGATCGCCGAGAGCATCCGAGCGCCGTGACGAATGGTGGAGGCCTTCTCGCCGCCGACGCCGATCACGAAACCGGGCTGATCGACGAGGTGCATGACGGGAAGGTGGAACGTATCGCAGAGGTCGACGAAGCGAGTGATCTTGTCGGCAGCGTCGGAGGTCCAACCGGCCCCGTAGTGGTACGGATCGGAGGCGAGAACGCCGACCGGCCACCCGTCGATACGGGCGAGTCCGGTGACGGCGCTGCGGCCCCACATCTTGCCGATCTCAAAGTATGAGTCCTTATCAACGACGGAGTTGATGATCTTGCGAACCTGGTAGACCTTGCGTCGATCACGGGGAATAGCTTCCATCAACCATTCATCTGCGCGCATAGGGTCGTCGGTCGGCGTGGCCCGAGGCGGGAGATCGTGCACCGACGAACCGAGGTACGACAGAAACTTACGTGTACGTACGAATGCCTCCTCCTCGGTGTCGACCTCGTCGTCGACGGTGCCGTTGCGGGCATGGATGTGGGTGCCGCCGAGTTCCTCTTTGGTCACGTGTTCACCGAGTCGGGCCACGACCGGAGGGCCGGCCACGAACACCTGGCTGATCTCCTTCACCATCAACGAATAGTGGGCGACGACGGTTCGCGCCGCGCCGAGTCCGGCGACCGAACCGAGCGCCAACGCCACGACCGGAACGGTCTCCATGTTCAGCACGACCCACTGCCAGCCGGGATTCGCCGGAACGTAGGTGCGGCCGGTCATTTCGAGTGTCTTCACCGAACCACCGCCGCCGGTGCCGTCGATCAACCGAACCACCGGAATCCGCAGTTCGTTGGCCATCTGCTCGGAGCGGACCTGCTTCTCCCAGATCGATGCGTCGGCCGCACCACCCCGCACCGTAAAGTCGTCGCCGCCGACCACGACCGGCCGATTGTCGATCCGACCACGTCCCATCACGAAGTTCGTCGGCTGAAAGCCCGTCATGTCGCCGGTTTCGTCGTCGTAGGTGGCGACGCCGGAAATCTTGCCGATCTCATGGAAGCTTCCCGGGTCCAGTAGGGCGGCGATCCGCTCCCGGACGTTCAGTTTCCCGTTGTCGCTGTGCCGCTTGAGTTTCTCGGGCCCACCCATTTCTTCGGCGAGAGCCTCACGGCGGTGCAATTCATCGATTTCGGGTTGCCACATGCCGCCCAGGTTGCCGCAGAAGGCGTGACAAATGCCATTGCGCCGCGGCCGAGGGGTCGCGTTGTCCGAGATCCCCGCCAGTTTGAGCCACGAACACGCCGCGGCAAACCAACTACGGATGTAGGTCTGAGCGGGAATACACTGGTACGCATGACTTCTTCGCAGAATCCGTCCAACACGCGATCCGTCGGTACCGCCCGCGTCAAGCGGGGCCTCGCCGAAATGCTCAAAGGCGGCGTGATCATGGACGTGATGAACGTCGAGCAGGCCAAGATCGCCGAAGATGCCGGCGCCACGGCCGTCATGGCACTTGAGCGCATTCCGAGCCGTATCCGCCGCGATGGTGGTGTCGCCCGTATGAGCGATCCGCTCATGATCGAAGAGATCCAGGGTGCGATCCGCGGCGACATTTCCGATGGCGTGAGCATCCCGGTGATGGCGAAGGTCCGCATCGGCCACTTCGTCGAAGCTCAGATCCTCGAAGCGCTCGGCGTCGACTTCATCGACGAATCCGAAGTACTCACCCCGGCCGACGAAGCCCACCACATCGACAAATGGGCGTTCACCGTACCGTTCGTCTGCGGTGCGACCAACCTCGGCGAGGCGCTCCGCCGCATTTCCGAAGGCGCGTGCATGATCCGCTCCAAGGGTGAAGCAGGCACCGGCAACATCATCGAAGCGGTCCGTCACCTCCGCTCCATCCTCGGCGACATCCGCAAGATCACCCAGGCCGACTCGGCGGAGCTGTTTGGCTGGGCCAAGGACCTCCAGGCTCCCTACGAGCTCGTCGCCGAAATCGCCGAAACCGGCAAGCTGCCGGTCCCGCTTTTCTCCGCCGGAGGCGTCGCCACCCCGGCCGACGCCGCTCTTTGCATGCAGCTCGGCGCCGAAGCCGTGTTCGTCGGCTCCGGCATCTTCGAGTCGTCTGATCCGTCGGCCGTGGCGAAGGCCATCGTCGAAGCGGCCACGCACTACCAAGACGCGTCGATCCTCGCCAAGGTCAGCCGTGGGCTTGGCGCACTCATGCCGGGCCTCGAAATGGGCAAGCTTGAGGTCAAATACGCCGAGCGCGGCTGGTAATCGCCTTTTCTGTGAGCTCGGGGTCCGTCTGCGGATGGGCGACCGGAGTTCACGCGCGGTGCATCTATGAAAGCAACTGACCTAGCTCCCGGAGGGTGGCTACGCCCCCACGAAGCCGACTTGGCCCTCAGCGAAGCCGCGTCCCGCTTCGCCGGTCGCCGGGTCGGCGTCCTCGCGTTGCAGGGCGCCTTTGCTGAGCACGCGTTGGCGCTCCGCCGCCTGGGCGTCGAGGTGTCGGAAGTCCGGCGCCCGGCCCACTTGGAGAAGGTCGAAGCGCTGGCCATGCCGGGTGGAGAGTCGACGACCATGTCGCGTCTCCTAGGCACCAGCGAGCTGTTCGAGCCTCTGAAGGAACGCCTCGAGGCCGGAATGCCGGCGTTCGGTACGTGTGCCGGGATGATCCTGCTGGCCACGGAGATCGCCGACGGCCGACCCGATCAGCGCAGCTTCGGCGTGCTCGATGTTCGCGTCCGCCGGAACGGTTACGGTCGCCAGATCGACTCGTTCGAAGAGGATCTGGTGGTCACGGGCCTGGACCTGCCGTTCCGAGCCGTTTTCATCCGCGCTCCGGTCGTTGAGCGGGTCGGCGACACCGTGAAGGTGCTCGCTGTGGCCGACGGAAATCCGGTTTTGCTGCAGGGTGGCACACAGGGGCAGATTTTTGCGTCATCCTTTCATCCCGAGATCACCGCCGATCTCTCCATCCATCACCTGTTCTTGCAGGCCGCTTTCCCGGCTGCTTGAGCAGGCAACAACTCGCTGAGGTACCACCGCCATGTCCGGACACTCCAAATGGGCAACGATCAAGCACAAGAAGGGCGCGGCCGACAAGGCCCGCGGCAAGTTGTGGGCGAAGCTCGTCCGCAACGTCGAAATGGCCGCACGCGAAGGTGGGGGCGATCCCTCCGGTAACGCCACGCTTCGCACGATGATCCAGAAGGCCAAGGCCGAACAGGTCCCGAGCGACAAGATCGAAAATGCGATCAAGCGCGGCACCGGTGAACTGAAGAACGACGTCGTGATGGAAGACATCATGTACGAGGGTTACGCCCCGGCCGGCGTGGCACTCCTGGTGCAGGTGTCGACCGACAACCGCAACCGCTCGGGCGGCGACGTCCGGGCCACGTTCTCGAAGAACGGCGGCAACATCGCCGAACCCGGAGCGGTGGCCTGGCAGTTCGCCCGCCGTGGTGTCGTCGTGGTGCCGAAGAAGCAGGGCACGAAGACGATCTCGGAAGATGATCTGATGCTCACCGCTGTCGACGCCGGCGCCGAAGACATCATCGACAACGACGACACGTTCGAAGTGCGTTGCGGCCCGACCGACATCGGCGCGGTCTGCTCGGCGCTGAACGAGGCGTCGATCGCCTTCGATTCGGCCGACCGGCCGATGGTGCCGTCGACGATCATCACCGTCACCGACGAGGCCGACGCCCGCAAGATCTTGAAGCTCATCGACGCGCTCGACGACCTCGACGACGTGGAAGAAGTCTTCTTCAACTTCGACATCCCCGAAGACCTGGTCGCGGCGCTCAGCGCTTAGAGGCGATCCATCGGGCGTTGTCAATTGGAAATTTGACCCTGGCGCTGGGAAACCCGGCGCACTAGTTTGTCTCCGCCAACACACGCGAACGAGGCAGGAACCCTTCCGGTTCCTGCCTCGTTTACATTTCCCCGTGATCTGTCGGTGGCGACGCTACGCGCCCGACCGTTGTCTGCGTTCCAGACCGGGTTTCTTCGACCTAGCTGACTGTGATCGGGTCGTCTTTCGGGGTAGCTGTTTCGGCGTTTTCGAGCGCCTTTACCTTCGAGCCCGATCCCACCGTGATCTTCTTCGGCTGGGCCTGTTGGGCGACCGGGATCCTGAGGGTGAGGACGCCATCATGGACATCGGCTTCAATGTGGTCGGCGTCGAGCCCTTCGCCGAGTCGAACCTGGCGGCGGAAGGAACCCGCGGCCCGCTCGCTCAGGTAGAAGCGGTCATTCTCGTCGCGGGTCTGGTTGCGTTCGACGCTCACGGTGAGAATGCCGCGCTCGACGCCGATGTCGATGCTCTCGGGGGCGACGCCTGGGACATCGAGGTGAACCCATACGTCGTTACCCCGGCGGTAGGCATCCATCGCCATAGGCATCGAGGTGGCGGGGAGAGCGTTCGCCGTGCTCGGGAGCCCGGCCAGCCGGCCGAGGAGGGTGTCGAAGGACCGGAACGGATCTGTCTGAATCATTTGAGAACCTCCATGAAGTAGTGGGTTGGATATTGGATCTTTCGGTCATTATGTTGACCGTTGCTCAACATAATGACGGAGGTTATGTTGACTGTCAAGAGGGTTTGGGAGATACTTTTTCGCATGCCGAGTAGACGTTCTGCCGTTCACGTTGCGGTCGTGCGCGCCTGGTTGGTTACGTTCCGCTCCGTCAGCACCCGCGAGGCCTATGAGCGGGATATCGCGCTGTACGTGGAGTGGTTGGCGTCACGCGGGATGCTGCCGTTTGACGCAACGGCGAAAGAGTTCGCCGACTACCGCGACCATTACGAGCAGGTTGGCTCGAGCGCCGCGACCGTGCAACGTCGGCTCGCTTCGGTCTCGTCCTTTTACCGGTTCGCCGTCGAGTCTCACCACATTGCCGACTCCCCGGCGGCCGGACCGAGACGAGTTGCTCTGGGCGTGTCCGCCTCCGCTGCGGGCTCGTCCACCGAATCGTTGGATGCTGACGAACGCGAATCACTGTGGTCCAGTGCCAACGCGCTCGGACCTCGAAGCGCCGCGCTTGTCGGACTCATGCTTTTCGATGGCCTGAAGCTGTTCGAGGCGCTTTCGTTGGATGTTGGCGACGTTTCACGTCGGCCCGCTCAGGAACCCGGTGACAGTGGGCTGAACGTTTCGTTGGCGCGTCGCGGAACGGTCGTATCCATCGCTCTCGACGGGCGAACCAGCCCCTCCGTTCAGCACATGCGTCGTGGACGAACGGTCGGTCCGCTGTTCGTCGGCGAAAGCATGACCGTCGGCGGCGCTCGCCTCACGCGCTTTGGGGCTGACTACCTGCTGAAGCAGGTCGGTGCGGCCGCAGGATTGCCGGCACCGCTGACCGCCAACCGCCTCCGGTCCACGCACATCAGCGAGGCACTGAAGCACACCGACGCCGATTCCGTCCGCAACGCCGTCGGCCACGTCGACCGTCGTACCACGCTGCGCTTCCGACCAGCCGACTGACCGGGTGCGCTCCCGGATGTTGTGTGCTCCGGAGTCGTTTTGTTCGGCTGGGGACGAGTTTTCGGCTCCGGAGCAGGTGTGGGCCGGGTGTGGCTGCTGCTGGGGTTTGTGTGCTCCGGAGTCGTTTTGTTCGGCTGGGGACGAGTTTTCGGCTCCGGAGTGGGTGGGTTGGGTGTGGCTGCTGCTGGTTTTGTGTGCTCCGGAGTCGTTTTGTTCGGCTGGGGACGAGTTTTCGGCTCCGGAGCGGGTGTGGGTCGCGTGTGGCTGTGCCTTCGCCTGGTCTCGGCCTAAAGTCGAGCCATGAGTGATCGCTTGTACTTTCGTCAGTTGCTGTCCGGTCGGGACTTTGCGACCACCAACATGGTGGCCCGGCAAATGGTCAACTTCGCCTACCTGATCGGCGACACCGAAACGAAGGAAGCGATGATCGTCGACCCGGCGTATGCGGTGGGCGAACTCGTTGACATTGCGGCCGCCGACGGCATGAAGATCACGGGGGCACTGGTCACGCACTACCACCCCGACCATGTCGGTGGATCGTTCATGGGGCACAAGGTCGAAGGGGTTCGCGAATTGCTGGCGCTGCCAGGCGGTGGCGTACCGATCCACGTGCAGAAAGAAGAGGCCTGGGGCGTGCAGCGGGTGACCGGTTGCTCGGAGAACGACATGGTCGAGCACGAGGCCGGCGACGTCATGACGATCGGTGAGATCCCGATCACGTTCCTGCACACGCCAGGTCATACGCCAGGCAGCCAGTGCTTCCTGGTTGACGGAGCCCTCGTCTCAGGTGACACCCTGTTCCTCGAAGGTTGCGGCCGCACCGACCTTCCGGGATCGAGTGTCGAGCAGATGTACGACTCGCTGACCCGAGTGCTCGGCAAGCTTCCGAACGAAACCGTGCTCTTCCCCGGCCACCAGTACTCCGAAGCACCGTTCGCCCCTCTGGAAGACGTGCGGAAGCACAACTACGTGTACCGGTTCAAAACGCTCGAACAGTTCACGATGATGTTCGGTCAAGGCTGAGTCGGCCGGAACATGAAAGCGGCGATTCTTCGGGCTGGGGAGATCGTCGTCGACGATGTCGGCGAGCTGCCGGTCCTCCCCGGCCACGTGCTGATCGAGACCATCGCCTGCGGTATCTGCGGTTCGGATCTTCACGCTCGGACGTTCGGCCATGAGATGGTCGAAGCGGCGAAGGCGACGGGCTTCGATCTGTTCATCTTTGATCCCGACGCCGACATCGTCATGGGCCACGAGTTCTCCGGTCGGGTTCTCGAAGTCGGGGCCGGCGTCGAGGGTGTCAAAACCGGAACCGCGGTAGTGGCCCATCCGATCGCACTGCCCGGCGGATCGCTGGAAGCGGTCGGGTACTCCAACTCCTTTCCCGGCGCGTTTGCGCAGCGGGTGTTGGTCCATGCGAGTGGCATTGTGCCGATCCCCTCGTCGGTCGACCCGAAGCTGGCCGCGCTCACCGAACCTCTTGCGGTTGGCCTGCACGCGGTCGACCGGTCGCAAGCGGTTGCCCACCGATCCGCGGTCGTGCTGGGGTGTGGGCCGGTCGGGCTCGCTGTGATCGCGGCGTTGAAGCTTCGTGGCGTGCCGCTGATCGTCGCTTCTGACTTCTCGCCGGCAAGGCGGGCCCGGGCGGAATTGCTAGGTGCACATATCGTTGTTGATCCGTCGGTGGCTGAACCCGTCGACATCTGGCGGGCCAACGGTGGAGTCGGCTCGACCACCGTGTTCGACGCGGTGGGCGTCCCGGGCATGATCGAGCGGGCGATCATCGCCGCGCCGTCCCGATCGGAAATCCTCGTCGTCGGTCTGTGCATGCGCCCCGACACGTTCCGGCCTGCGATCGCGATCAACAAGGAACTCCAGTTGACGTTCGTGCTGGGCTGGAACGGCGACGAGTTTCGTTCCTCGCTGCGGGCCATCGAGGAGGGAACGATCAACGTCGGCGCGTTCGTCACCGGAGAGGTCGGACTCGACGGTGTGGCGGGAGCGTTCGACGACCTTGCGAGCCCGATGGACCACGTCAAGATCCTGGTGCGGCCCAATCCCTAGGGCACACGTCTGCTAAGCGCGCTTAACATCGCCCTCTCAGAATCCGACAGCGGCCGAGAACGCGTCGAACGGCTGACCCCGCTGCGCATCGAGGGTGACGCTCGTGCCGTCGACGAACAGCACCACCAGCCGTCGGCCGAGACCCTTCCCGTGATTCTCGGTGACGAGGAGGTCGGTGCGGTCGTACGCCGCGGCGATCTCGTTCATCGATATCCCGTTCGACGGAATCACCACGACCCGCCGGTCGGTGGCGGCGAGGACACATGACTTTGCTGGAAACGCGCTGGCCAGACCGCCGTCCAGCGCACCGGTGTTGGCGGCCCGCTCGCCGAGCATCCGCACCGCAGTTCGGGGCAAGGCCGCGACAGCGACCGAGCCGACACCGTATGTGCCCTTGGGTTCGACGAGTAGCGCAGCAATGACCGCTTCGCCCGGTTCCAGTAGTTCTGCGGCGCGCTTCTGCACGCGACCCGTTACATCAGCCATGGCTCAAGTATCGGCTTCGACTGTACGTCCGAACCATCCCGTCTTCACGGGATCGCATCCGACAGTCCGCGTCGGTTGACGGCCCGGGAGCCGGTCGACAGGCGCTCAACTGGGACGTTGTGTCACGATTGGCCATGGTTCAACTCCAACCCCACGATGCACCCCTCCGTTTCGGGATCTTTCTACCCCCGATGCACAAGACCGGCGTGAACCCGACGCTTGCGCTTCACCGCGACCTCGAACTGATCCAGTATCTCGATCAACTTGGTTTCGCCGAGGCGTGGATCGGCGAGCACCACTCGGCCGGCAGCGAACTCATCGCCAGCCCCGAGGTCTTCATCGCGGCGGCCGCGGAGCGGACCAAGCACATCAAGCTCGGTACCGGCGTGAACTCCCTGCCGTACCATCACCCGTTCATCCTGGCTGATCGCATCGTGATGCTCGATCACCTGACCCGCGGCCGCATGATGTTTGGCGCCGGTCCGGGCCAGCTCACGAGCGATGCCGCCATGCTCGGCATCGATCCCATGCAGCAGCGGCCGCGCATGGAACAGTCCTTCGACGTCATGATGCGCCTGTTCCGGGGCGAGACCGTCACCGAGAAGAACGACTGGTTCATCTGCGACGAAGCGGTCCTGCAGGTGCGCCCGTATTCGAACTTCGACATCGCCGTGGCGAGCAGCATCTCGCCGTCGGGATCGAAGCTCGCCGGTCGGTACGGCACCGGCCTCATCTCCATTGCCGCCACCGACCCGGCCGGGTTCGGCGTGCTCGACTACAACTACAACGTCTGGCAGGAAGAGGCGAAGCTGCACGGCTTCGAGGCCCCTCGTTCCGCGTGGCGCCTCATGGGTCCGATGCACATCGCGGACACGGTCGAGCAGGCGAAGGAGAACTGCCGCTACGGCCTGCAGTGGGTCTTCAACTACCTGAGCCACATCATTCCCGTCGGCGATCCGAACCAGCCGCCGCCCCCGAGCGACTACAGCGACTTCGTCGACTACGTCAACGAAAGCGGATCGATGGTCATCGGGACGCCCGAGATGGCGGTGGCCCAGATCCAGCGGCTCGTCGAGAAGACCGGCGGCTTCGGCTGCTACATGACGCTCGGCGCGGATCTCGCCGACTACGCCGCCACCCGACGCAGCTATGAGCTCATCGCCGAGCAGGTCATGCCGCACTTCACCGGCCAGCTCACGTCGGTTCAGACGAGCTACGACCGGATCGTCGGAGCCGGCACGAAGTGGGTCGACGCCACCCTGGGCGCACAGCTCACCGCTATCGCGGCGTACGAAGAAGAGCGCGCCGCCCGGTAGTTCGCAGCTGCCCCGCGTCCCGAGTGTGTGCGTTTCCTGAGACTCGGTCTAAGGAAACGCACACATTCCGGAGTGCTGCCGAACCGTGTTCAGCTGTAGCGCAGCGGGTTCTCCGCGCTCCAGGGAAGTTCCTGCTCGACCGGGTCGAGGCGGACCTGCTTCCAGCGAACAACGGTGTCGGTCGGCTCGCCTTCGACGAGCAACTCGAACATGCCGCCCTTCGTCTCCTCGGTCGGACGGGCCAGCAAAGCCAGGAATGCTTCGGCGGCCTCGTGGGTCTCGAGCATGCGGGGCTGCCAGCGTCCGAACACCTTCGGGTTCTCGGCGTACTCGTCGGTCATGCCGGTACGGACGAAGGGGTACATGACGCTGAAGGCCGAAACCATGTCGGCCGACTTGCCCAGGTTGACGTCGAGCACCTTCGGCAGCTGCAGCACGGCCCAGTTCGAAATGGCGTAGCCCGGAACGCTGACCCCCGGGTCGATGGCCTGGCGGCTCGACACGTAGACGATCTGCAGCTTGGTCTTGGCGTGCAGCGCCTCGCCGGCCCAGAGGTGGGTCATCGCGAGGAAGCCGTCAATCTTGGTGTCAAGAACCTGACGGCTCTCCTCGAGGTTATCGATGAAGTACTGACGCACACGGGCCCGGCGCACCGCGGCGGGTTCGCCCTCGACTTCCTTCAGGGCCCGGCCGAAGGAGTAGCCCTTCTCCGTGAGCCCGGAGTTGCAGATCACGAGGTCGGGCGGGAGACCGTCCATCTGCTCGATGACGTAGCTCCGGGTCGCCCACAGGTCACCCATGTTGGTGACGTCGGCCTGGAGCGGAAACGCGTTCACGCCCTCCGCCCGGAGCGCGTTCACCAGGTCGAAACCGTCGGTGTAGCTGCGGTGAAAGTGGACACAGACGCTCTCGGCGCCGTTCAGCCCGGCGGCGAGCGCAAAGGCCTGGCCGATCCCTCCGTCCTTACCGCTGCCGGTGATCAGAACCCGGCGGCCTTTCACTCCCTCGGCCAGTTCTGGCCGCATACGAAACAGGTTGGGGTCGGCGGTGTAGGCCATCGTTTGCTCCTTCGAAAGGGAGATGTGCATACATGCAACATCTACGCTGAATATTCATAGTTTTTATTCAACGACGCCAATTGGCAGATCGGTCGCCCATCGGGTAGGCGGCGGCAAGGCGCCACCCCCGATGCGCCACGGAGCCGATCCCTGCGACTGACGGCGTCATCGCCGATGACTGACACCGGCGTCCGGCGTACCGGTATTGTTGCGACATGCCTATCGCAGTTGGCGACGTAGCCCCAGATTTCACGCTCGACGGAACGACCGGAACTTTTACGCTCTCGAAGGCACGTGGACACGCTGTTGTTCTTGCGTTCTACCCGGGTGACAACACGCCGGTTTGCACTGCCCAGCTGAACTCGTACTCGAAGGAGATCGAACAGTTTCGCGGAGTCGACGCATTGGTCGTCGGGCTGTCGCCCCAGAGCGTTTCGAGCCATGAAGACTTTTCCGAGAAGCAGGGCGGCTTCAACTTTCCGCTTCTGGCCGATACCGACAAGGCCGTCGGCAAGCTCTACGGCATCCTCGGCCCTCTCGGTTTTTACCGGCGTTCGGTCTTCGTGATCGACCCCAACGGGGTCGTTGCCTACGCGCATCGATCGGCGACCGGCGTTACGTTCCGCAAGACCGAAGAGTTGGTAAACACGCTCACCAAATCCGCGAACTGAACGGTCAGTGCACGTCGATCAGGTTTGCGACAACCGACGTTGTACGGGACCTATCCGATGACCTGGCGCACCAATCCCACGTTCAGGGTCTGTTCGATGCGAGCAACGGTCGACTTGAGCTGGTCGGCCGGCACGGCGGGCGACCACAGGTAGCCCTGGCCGTGGTGGCAGCCTGCCGCTCGTAACTTGTCAGCCTGGGCTTGCGTTTCGACGCCTT
Organism: uncultured Acidimicrobiales bacterium; assembly: GCA_963763135.1. Lineage (GTDB taxonomy): Bacteria > Actinomycetota > Acidimicrobiia > Acidimicrobiales > JANYDT01 > JANMZO01. Next base: position 158,435 of record CAVXNJ010000004.1, read on the forward strand.
CACCGACCACGAAGAATCCCATGGCGTGGGCCAGTTCGACGAGAGCCGTCACGATCTTGTCGTCCTGTGACGATTCGCCCAGCCCCGACACGAAGGACCGGTCAAGCTTCAGTCCGTCGACCGGCAGCCGCTTCAGCAGCGACAACGATGAGTATCCGGTTCCGAAATCGTCGAGCGACAGATTGATGCCCATGCATCGCAGGACGCCGAGGCTGCGCACGGCGGCATCGAGATCGCGAATTGCCGCGGTTTCGGTGATTTCGAGCACGAGGTTATCGGGATCGAGACCGGTGACCGTGAGGATCGCACCAACCTGCGAAGCGAACGTCGGGTCCATTATCTGGACTGCTGAAGCGTTGACCGCAATTTGAATCGGCAATCCCTCACCCATCCAACGGGCTGCGTCACGGCAGGACTGCTCGAGGATCTGGTACCCGAGTTCACCGATGAGGCCGGCCGATTCGGCGACCGGAATGAAGACGTCAGGTCGCACCATGTTGCCTTCGGAATCCTTCCACCTGGCCAAGGCCTCAACCCCCACGACCTTTCCGTTCTCGATGTCGATCACCGGTTGGTAGAAGGGAACGATCTCGTGGGCCTTGATGGCCTGGCGCAACCGACCGGTGTACTTCAATCGATGACGGCTCTCTTCGCCGAGTTCGTCATCGAACATCACCACTTGGCCCTTGCCGGACTTCTTCCCCCGCTGCATGGCCGCATCGGCTCGTTGCAGCAGAGTGTCGACGTCGTCGACCGGAGTGGTGGCAATGCCGACGGTGATGGTGGCAAACACGTCGTTGCCGTCGAGGAGGAACGGAAGATCGAGGCTGCGGCGGATTACACCGGCGATGGTCTTGCACTGGGCCGCTGATTCGAGGTCGTCGCACAGGACCGCGAAGTGATCTCCGCTGAAGCGCGAGAGGATTGCGCCGGACGGCAATGCTTCTTCGACGCGTTGAGCGACCTGGACCAGGAGATTGTCGCCGGCCTGATGTCCGAGGGTGTCGTTCACATCGCAGAAATCGTCGAGGTCGAAGAACAACAGCCCCAAGGCGGTGGTGTTCTTGGTGAACTCCAACCGGGCCCGAATCATGCGGACGAGGGCGGCGCGGTTCGGCAAATTTGTGAGGTCATCGACAAGGGCCAGGCGGCGAAGTTCATCGTGCGCGAGCTTGCGATCGGTGATGTCGCGGATATTCGAAACCCGATAGCCGACATTCGGATCACCGAAGAGATCGGTGGCGGTCTCCTCAATCCAACGAATGTTGCCGATCCGGTCGTAGACGCGGTATTCGAGGGTCACGTGGTTCCCGGTCGTCCCGAGCGCTTCGCTGACCTCTCGCATGACCCGTTCGCGGTCCTCGCGATAGATGAGGCTTGCCGCATGGCGGCCAATGAGAGCCTCGGGCTCAACGCCGAGCACGTCGAACATCGCCGGGCTCACCCAGCGGACAACATTGTCGGCATCGAGGAACAGCGCGACATCACTCGATCGGTTGATTACCGCCGACCAGCGGCTTTCCGCAGCGATCAATTCCCGCGTCGACGTGACCCGGGCGGTCACGTCGCGGACGTTCAACACGAAGCCGCCAACCGCAGGATCGTGCAACAGATTGCGGATCTCCACGTCGATCCATGTTTTTGGGGAGCCCAGCAGCGGCAACTCCAGCGGCGCGCATTCGTTCTCGGGGAGAAGCCGAGCGTCAGCCAATCGTTTGGCGACGTCGATGCCCAGGATTTCGCCGAGAAACTTTCCGATGACTTCGTCGGGGGCGAGATTGAGCATGTGGCGACACGACGGTGTGACCTCGGTGATAAGGCCACAGGAATCGACGACCATAGCGAGGTCCGACGCATGTTCGAACATGCTCCGAAACTTGGCCTCTCGAAGTTCCAACAGGCGACGATCTTCTTCGCGCTCGTGGACGTCAAGGTTGTTCACCACGATTCCCCGGATGATCGGGTCATCGAGAAGGTTCGTCACCGTGGCTTCTGCCCAGCGGTATTCCCCCGAGGCGACAACTCGACGATAGAGAACCGGAGGAAGGACAACACCATCTATCGCCATGCTCAAAGCTTCCCGAACGTGAACAAGATCGTCGGGATGAATGAGCGAGAAGGCCGATCGTTCGACGAGTTGTTCGGGCGCGAGGCCGCCCACGGTAAGCACTGCGGTGCTCGCCGCCTTTATCATGCCGTTGGCGTCGAGGACCAGGACCGACTCGGTGGATTTCGACAGCAACGCTCGAAAACGGGCCTCCGCCTCGATGGCGGCAGTGAGCAACTCATCACGCGTGCGACGGTCGTGGATCACGGCGACGGACAGCCATGTAGAACTTGCGGCGTCGAAGATGGGGGTCACGTTGAGGCTGACAGGAATTCGCGTGCCGTCTTGTGTGAGGCGCTCGGTTGGAAAAGCGGTAATCGAGAACCCTTCGGCCAGCTTGGCGAAAAGCTCGTCAGCTTCATCGGATAGATCCTCCGGAATGAACGTATCCACCGATCGGCCAATCGCCTGCTCAGCCGACCAGCCAAGCAGGCGCTGCGCGCCCACACTCCACGAGTCGATGATGCGGTTGCGTACGGTATAGACGGCGTCAGTCGTTGTGTCAGCCATGGCGCGAACTGCGTTCCGCTCGAGTTCGCTGGTGCTGTGGTCCGTAAGGTCATGGGACGCCCCAACCACCGCTATGAGGTTGCCCAGTCTGTCCCGGACCGGAATCTGCACCACCGAGACGGGAACACTTGATCCGTCGCGCCGTCGACAGACGAATTCGCCCCGCCACCCGCCGTTTAGTCTCAGGTCATCGTCGATCTTGGGGATCTTTTCGAGTTGGTCCACCGGGACGATGAGATCACGAGCGAGTTGTCCTACGGCCTCAGACGCGGACCACCCGTAGAGGCGTTCCGCAGAGTCGTTCCAATGGAGGACGCGACGCTCAAGATCGAGGATCACTATGGCCGAGTCGACGGCCCTCAGTGTGGCTTCGAAGATCTGGCCGAACAGTTCCTGGTCGGGGCCGCTGCTGTAGTTCTGCACGCCTGAAGGTCGTTGCGTTTCGTCGTTCGCGGCATCGTTGACGGTCAGGTCGTCAGCACGCGCATTCTCGCTACGCACATCGTCAACCCGCTGATCGTCGACGGCGAAGGTCGATTCAAATTCTTCCCAGGGGGAGAAGAGGTCGTCGTCGCCCTGATCGAGGTTCGCCTCGGCGACGGAAACCGTTGCGTTTATGTGGATGGAGCGGCCTTCGAACTGAAATGGCCGGGCAATCGCCGCGGTGAGCCTGGCCACCACGATGACCACCTGCTCCTCGGGCAGATTCGGGCAGAGGAGCGCAAACTCGTCGTCGTCGATACGGCAGAGGACGTCGGTCTTGCGAAGTTCCCAGCTGACCCGCGTCGCAATCTTGTTCATGAGTTCTTCGGCGATTTCACCGTGAACGTCAATGTCCCCGATCGGTTGGCTGTGACGGAGGCGCAGGGAAAGTACGCACACGGCCTCGTCGGGGTCGCGGCTTTCGAGGAGGTACTGCTTCAACAGCCGAGAAGCGGCGCGCCGATTCGGCAGGCCGGTGGTCTCGTCGTGTTCGCTATCCGGTCGTTCCGATGTCACATCGCGACCAGGGGTTGATTCAGCCATTTGAGTTCCGTCTCGTTACCAGGGCGCGGGTTTGGTGGCAGGAGCGAACCCCTGGATGGACGGACGGCTGTTGATCCTTTGCGCTTCATAGCGTCCGCTCTGTGTTTGCGACATGGGTGGTAATTTTTCTTATCGGTCGCACGAGTGGCGACATGCGAAATAGACCGATCGAGCCATGCCGTTTGGCTTATAGACCGCCGTTTCGCCACTCTGCGTCACAGGATCGCGCCGCATCCGGGTCCACCGCCGACAGCCCCTCGGTCGACTAACCTCTCCGAACGCATGTTTGTTCTAGGTATCGACCCGGGCCTTTCGAGGTGTGGCTACGGCCTCGTGGAAAAACGCGGTCGCGAGTTGCTGAGCGTTGATCACGGCGTCTTCCGAACCCCGCCCACCGACGAGCTTCCCTACCGTCTGTCGGCGATGAACGCCATGATGCGCGAATTCATGGCGGCACACCGACCCGACGTCGTGGTCGTGGAGCGGGTGTTCTTCCAGACGAACGCCCGCACCGCCATGGGTGTCGCCCAGGCCAGCGGGCTGGCCCTGGCGGCGGCGGTCGATGTCGGCGCTGCCGTGATCCAGTACACGTCAAATGAGGTCAAGCAATCAATAACCGGCTTCGGTGGTGCCACAAAGGACCAGGTACAACGTATGGTCGCCCGCATGCTTGCTCTCGATGAGGTCCCGAAACCGGCCGACGCAGCCGACGCCTTGGCACTCGCGATTCATCACATCGGACAGGCACCGTTCGGTCGGGTCGCGTCGAGCATCGGGGGAGCGGCGCCGACGGGCCTCCGGGTGGCCCAGTCAGTCGGCGGATCAGATTCGGGATCCCCCTTCGGGAATGCACGCATTGCGAGTGCCATCGGCGGAAAGCGGTTGACTTCATGATCGGATCACTTCGTGGAACCCTGATCGATCGGAGCGGGTCGTCGGCGACGATCGAAGTCGGCGGAGGTGTCGGCTATCTCGTCACGATGTCACCCCCGACGCTAAGCCAACTCGGGCCGTTCGGCACCGACGTGTTCGTGCACGTGTACACCCACGTCCGCGAAGACGCGATCGTGCTGTTCGGGTTCGTGACCCGCGATGAGCGCCGCCTGTTCGAGACACTGTTAAGCGCGCATGGTGTCGGACCCGCACTTGCCCTGGCGATCCTGAGCTCGCTCAGTCCGGAGTCACTCCGGTCGGCCGTGGCCACCGACGACGTCGACGCGCTCACCATGGTGCCGGGCGTGGGAAAGAAAACCGCAGCGCGCTTATTGATTGAGCTGAAGAGCAAACTCGCCGTATCCGGCGACGACTACAGTGCCGCGATTGCGGCCGCGGGCGACGGATCGCCCGCGGTGCGGCAGCCGATCGATGCTCGTAACGATGTGCGCGCTGCGCTGTCCGAGCTCGGTTACGGACCCGATGAGATCCGCAACGCCGTGCGGCAGTTGCCCGCCGACGGCGATGCGTCGGCCCTGCTCAAAGAGGCCCTCGCGCACCTGTCAGGTTCCCGTCGATGAGCGTCGTCGCCAACGCCGTTGAAGAGCCCGACGATCATGGTCACGAGGCCGGTCTCCGCCCGCACAACCTTGCGGAGTTCATCGGTCAGCCGCAGCTGAAAGAACACCTGGCCATCGTCTTGGAGGCCGCCAAGCTCCGCGGTCAACCGGCCGACCACCTCCTGTTCGCCGGCCCGCCCGGACTCGGAAAAACCTCGTTGGCCTCCATCGTGGCGACCGAGATGGAGGTCGGCTTCCGGATCACGTCCGGCCCGGCCCTGGAACGCCCGGGTGATCTTGCGGCGATTCTCACCAACCTCACCGAAGGCGACGTGCTCTTCATCGATGAGATCCATCGCCTCCCGCGACCGGTTGAGGAGGTCCTCTACCCGGCGATGGAGGACTTCCAGATCGACATCGTGATCGGAAAGGGCCCGAGTGCTCGCAGCCTTCGCCTTGATCTTCCGAAGTTCACGCTGATCGGGGCCACCACTCGCGCCGGTTTGATCACGGGGCCATTGCGCGACCGGTTCGGGCACGTTGCCCGACTCGACTACTACAACGTTCGCGACCTACAGCTCGTCGTCGAACGCGCGGCCAGAATCGTAGGTGTACAGATCGATTCAGCGGGGGCACATGAGATCGCCCGCCGATCCCGTGGCACGCCCCGTATAGCAAACCGCCTCCTACGCCGTATTCGCGACTACGCCGAAGTCCGGGGCAACGGGGCCATCGACATCGAAGCGGCGCGCAAAGGCCTCCTGGTCTTCGACGTTGATCAACTCGGGCTCGATCGCGTCGACCGGGCGATTCTCTCCACGATCTGTGGTCGGTTCGGTGGCGGCCCCGTCGGGCTTTCAACGCTCGCCATCAGCGTCGGCGAAGACGCCGAAACGCTCGAAGCGATGTACGAACCGTTCCTCATCCAGATGGGCCTGTTGAAGCGCACCCAGAAGGGTCGTGTCGCGCTGCCCTCGGCGTGGGAGCACCTCGGCCTCGACGTTCCCGATGGCGTGCAGCGCCTGTTCTCCGACAACGATGCGTCGACCCCCGAATCGGGCGATCGCACCCTGTTCGACCAGTAGTTCGAGCGTTCACGTCGATGTCCGTCGAACCCGATCCGTACCGTTCACCCCGGCCCACCAGTGGCCTGTCGATGGACGACTTCGACTACGGCCTCCCGGAGACCTCGATCGCTCAGACTCCGGTGGAGCCCCGCGACTCGGCCCGCCTGCTCGATGCAACAGCGACCGATGCGAGTGGTGAAGGCATCGTTCATCGGCACGTGTTCGATCTGCCCGAGCTGTTGAACAGCGGAGACGTGCTCGTGGTGAACGAGACCCGGGTGATTCCCGCCCGGTTGAAGCTGCACAAGCCGACCGGGGGAGCGGTCGAGGTTCTGTTGGTGGATCGACTCGTCGACGGAAGCTGGAAGGCGCTCGTACGGCCGAGCAAGAAGGTTCCGGCCGGAACGGTTCTGATCGCGGGCGATGATCTACACGTGCTGATCGGTGACGTTCTCGACGGCGGACAGCGTCATGTTTCACTTCTTCGGTCCGACGCCACCACGGCACTCAACGATGCGGAGATCGACGCCGCCCTGGAACGGCACGGCGAAGCCCCGCTTCCGCCGTACATCACGACGCGGTTGGCCGACAGTTCGAGATATCAGACCACGTACGCTCAGAACCCCGGCTCCGCCGCGGCCCCGACCGCCGGATTGCACCTGACCACCGAAGTCCTCGACCGGATCCGGTCCCGCGGCGTCGAGGTCCACAAGGTCGACCTTTGCGTCGGGCTCGATACCTTCCGTCCGGTCACGGTTGAGCGTCCGGAGGATCACGACATCCACAGTGAGCGTTACCGGGTCTCGCCCGAGACGCTTGAAGCATGTCGCGCCGCGAAAGCCAACGGACGCCGGGTCATCGCGGTCGGCACCACCTCAGTTCGCGCATTGGAAAGTGCTGCGGCAAGTGGGAGCCTCGAAGGGCGGACCGAGCTATTCATCTACGGCGACTACGAGTTTCAGATCGTCGATCTGCTGATGACGAACTTCCACATGCCCCGTACGTCACTGCTGCTGCTCGTCGACGCGTTCACCGGCCCGAGGTGGCGTGCGATCTACCGCGAAGCTCTCGCCACGGGATACCGATTCCTCTCCTTCGGCGACGCGATGCTGTTGGCCCGCCACTGACGGTTCATCTACCCCCACCGGACGCTCCCACCTGATGCGGTGGCGGGAACTGCTGTTGGCCCGCAACTGACGGTTCATCTACCCCCACCGGACGCTCCCACCTGATGCGGTGGCGGGAACTGCTGTTGGCCCGCCACTGACGGTTCTCGAGGCCCCCGCCCGGCGTTTTTGGCTGACCGATCGACGCAGAACACGTCTACCTGGTCAAATAAGGTCGTTTCCAGTTCTGGGGTTTTCCGATTAACCTCAGCGGCGGTGAAGTTCCTCTTTTGGCAGTTTGCTCTCTACGCCATTGCGGCATTTGCGCTGGGGTTTGTTGCTGCTTGGAGTTGGTTTCGTGAGCGGCTGCGCAGTGTTGAGACAGTGCTCGAGCGAACCCGGGTCCGCGTAAGCGACGCTCAAGACGCCCGCCATCAGCTTCACGAAGCCAGAGCAGCCGCCGCGACTGCGACCGAAAGTCTGGCTGTACTTCGCGAGCGATTCACCGATTCTGAAACCGTCCGTTCGGCGGTCGAAGTTGAGGTCGAATCGCTTCGAAGTGGCCGACTCAAACTGCTGTCCGAACTTTCCGAACTCCGTTCTTTGCTCGATAGCGCGTCAGTTTCGCGGGCCCGGCTCACAGCTGCGGAACACGAGGCCCACCGACTTCGGGGCCTGCTCGACGACGCTGACCTGCAGCTTCGCACCGAGCGGACCGCCAGGGAGCAGACCCTTTCGGTGATGAAGTCCCGATTGACCGACGTGGAAACCGAGTTGGCGACGCTGCGTCTTGCGCCGTCGGTCGCTCGGGTCGATAACCCGCCCCGAAACGGCGATGCAGGAATCCGTCCCCTGCCGACGACCAGACTGGAGCTGGACCAGACCGACCGCTCGCCAGCGTCCCACCCGTCGACGGACCTCGTCCCGACGAATCGCGCGTCAACCAACCGGTCGAACGGAACAGCCGAACGCAACGACCCGGTCGGCTCGGCCGTCAGCGGCTCAGAGGAAACCGATGACCCCGAAGTCGGCAATTTTCCGACTACTGCACGCCCCGGTGACTACGCGTCACTTTCGGTGAAATCAGCAAAAGCGATCTCTCCTTCGGTGAGGGTGTACTCAGAAGGACCGGCCCAAATCGTCGATCTTCGTCCTGACCCGACACTTCCGGCATCTGGCGAATAGCGTCGTCATGGCGTTTCCGATCTCACTTTTCAGTGACGAAAATCGTCATGTGCGCATACCGTTGTTGTGCGGGGTCGCTCTGGTCGCCCTGATTGGGGTCGGAACCGTCGAGCGGTCACCAGCGGTCGAGAATCATCTCAAAGCCGATATCACCGAATCGGTACTGGTTGACCTCCCGACCGTGCAGGTCTCGGTGTCAGGACGCGACGTGAAACTCACCGGCGTCATCGACACTCCGCAGGAACGGACAGTTCTGGCCGGGCTCGTGCGCCGACGCTGGGGAGTGCGAACGGTCGACGTCTCCGGCCTACGGGCCACGGGCAACGACCCGAGCGGACCATCCGTGCCCGGTGGGGCTACCGTTCCCGTCCCAAGCGTGAGTGCGGGCGTCACATCCACCCCAACTGCGCTGACGACAACGACCGCGGTGCTCGCAACGACCACACTCCCCGCGACGACCTTGGGAACTACCACCGCCGCCCCCTCCACGACGCTGGCGCCGACGACGGTCGCCCCGACGACAACAGCACCCACCACCATTCCGCCCACCACCATCCCGCCCACGACCGTTCCTCCGTCGACTATTCCCGCAACCCTGATACCGCCCACAACGGTCCCGGTGACGGTTAAGCCGAGCGCCGATCAGCAGGCCCTCGTGGCGTCGAGCCTGGCGGACATCCTGGCCCAAACGCCCATCGTGTTTGCGCGCAGCGTCCCTACCCTGGGGCCCGAAAGCAGACTCACGATGGACCTGGTCGCTGACGTGTTGAAAGCCAATCCGAACGTGGCCGTGCAGATCGGCTGTTACACCGACAACCGGGGCAATCCGGTGAGCAACCAGAAACTCAGCGAGCGCCGGGCGAACACGGTGCGGGCCGAACTCATGTCACGGGGTGTCGCCCCGACACAAATGACCGCTGTCGGATTCGGCGAACAGCGGCCGATCGCCAGCAATGCCACCGAAGCGGGCCGACTCCAAAACCGCCGGGTCGAGATCGTTCCGATTCGCTAACGGTGGCCACAGCGTCCGGTCGACCATGACTCCATGGCGTGGTTTGGGTCGATTGCCGCGTCTCGTTCAGCGCGGGGCGGTACCGTTCTAAGTGCTTCTTTGCAGATAGTCCTGAGTCACAACGTCACCTGACGCCGGGAAAACGGCGTTTCGGGAGATGTGCCTCTCCCAGGTTTCTGCCACGTTGCGGTACGTTGCAAAGCTGATCTACTCCGGAGGTTGTCCAGCGTGTGGTTTTTTCTTGTCCAGACACTCGGTGCTCTGGCTGCCGCAATGGGACTCGGTCTTCTCGCTGGTTGGCTGCTGTTCGGTGGACCCGGAAGCGCGAGCCGAGCACGGTCGCGTGGCGGCGATGCGACGACGACGCTCGATGCGCCAGCCGCGCCCGGAGTTCTTACCGAACTGCCTGCACATGAAGCGCCATCTGTCATTGGAGATATCAGCTCGTTCAGCGACAGCGCTCTCGGCTCGGCCGCCGAAGGAGTTTCGATCATCCCTTCGGCTCCCCGTCCGCTTGTGACTGCGGCCTCGACCCTGGCCGACTCGGTCGACTCGGCCGAGTCCGAACCGGAACTGTCTGACGCGAACCCCGTGAGTTCGTCGAACCTGTGGAGTGTGTCGGAGCCAGCCAATGCGGTGGCAACTGCGAGCACTTCGTCTGATAACGATGAGTTCGGGACCGACTCGCTGATCCCCAGGTGGGAGGTCGAAGAGCTGGAATCGGAACTCGAGGCCCGCACCGCCGACGTTGCTCGCCTCAAGCTCAAGCTGCGCAAGGCCGTGGAAGAAATCGAAAAGCGGACCGCTCAAACGGCGGCCGCACGTGAAGCCCGTGATGAGGAGCGACGCCGTTCGGCGGAGTTGGCCGACCAGCTGGCGGTGGCGCACAGCCAAATCGCGATTGCGGCAAGTGGCGATCAGGGACGGCGGGTTCTCGAGCTGTCGAATCTGGAGGATCTCGAGGCCGAACTTGAACGCGCGAAGCATCGGGCCGGCCAGTTGGCGGTCGAAGTAGAAGAACTCACCCGTTCAAACGCGCACTTGCAGTCGACGTCGGAGTCTGAGCGCCAGGCCCTCACCGTTGAGGCAGCCAGCCTTCGGCTTCGTACGGAGGGGGCGCTCGACCAACTCAATGACTTCAGTCGTGAGATTGCCAGCTTCCACGCTGAGCACGCCCAGCACCTCGCTCGTTCGCAGCAACTAATGGGTGAGCTGCAGGCGAAGTTGGCGGTGGCGCGTGCTGCGCTTTCCGGGCGTCCGCCGACCCATGTCGCGAGCAGCAACCAGGGCGCAACGCTCGTTCTGCCCAGCGTTGGCGTGGAACCCGAGAGCAATGGCCTGACCCAGCTGTCCGGCATGACGCCCGAGATCGCCAATCAGCTTTCGGAGCTCGGGGTCGGCTCCATTCGCGACATTGCCGCGTGGTCCGTTCACGACGTTCAGCGCATGCAGGAGTGGCTGCCCGAGTATCCGAACATCGTCGCGGACAACCGTTGGGTGGAGCAGGCGCGTTCGATCGTGCGGTCCCAGCGTGACTCGACGGCAAGGAACTTGAGCGGGGTCTGATGGACGCGAACGACAAGGAGTCCGCCCCTCATCTGAAGGCGTCGATCACCGGACAACCTGTCACGGCTGATGAACCGGGCACGCCCGCCCCTGATGCTGCCATCGAGGTCGACGCGCCTTCCGGTATCCGGGCTGCCGATGTTTCAGCGGCGGACACGGGTCCCGTCACGTCGGTGGCCGACGCCGGGTTCGTCCCGGAGCAGGTGATCGCTCCTGCCGCAGATCCCGTGCAGGGCGCTGCTCCCCGGGCCGCAACCGAAGAAGACCACGTGCTCGATCTGACCGCGTTTCATTCACCGATTGTCGATCCCGACCGTCAGGAGCAACTCGCCCTGTCGGCCTCGGTTGCGGGACCGCAATCCGGTCTTTCGGGAACGGCCGGTCCTTCACCGGATCGCTCCGAGTCGCCGGTCGAGGCCGACGCCTCCGAAACTGACGATTCGCGCGGTGCGCTCGGTGCTCTCGCAAATGACAACGGTTCCGGGAACGGGCCCACGGGTGGTGACATCCCACTTCTTGATCTGACCCTGGCCGACGAGCCCGCACCAACATCCGACGGTGAACCACGGGCAGTTCCCGGCGTCTCCGGCACTCGTGAGCTGGCTGTGGAAACCGACGCGATCTCGCAAGCCGATGCGCTGGCGAACGATGTCGAACGTCCCGACGTCGAACTCCCGACGTCGAACGTCCCGACGTCGACCATCCCGAAAACGTGACGGCGAACGACAGTCATGACGTGGGTCTGGTCGATGACTTCTTCGGCGCGGTGTCGAGCCTCGCCGTCGGACGACGCAAGAAGATCGGCGGCGTTCTCCTGATCGGCTGGTTGGTGCTCTTCATTTTCACGATGACCGTGGTCCGTCACCGCGTCGAATCGGAACTCGAAGAATCGGCCCACAAAGTCCTCGTGCTCAATGGTCAGCCGGGTGTGAAAGTTCATGCCAGCGGATTGACGGTGTCGCTCGCCGGTTTCGTCGAATCGCCCGAGGACCGCGACCGAGCTGCGGAATTGGTGAAGTCGCGTTTCGGGGTCCGGGCCGTGAAGAACAACCTGGTGATCGATGCCGCAAAGGTCGCGTCAGTTCAGGCCGACGATGCTGTTGGCGCTGAGGTGCCCGAAAGCTCCACGCCCTCGAGTTCGACAGCAACGTTGCAGCCCACCCTCCCGGTCCGCGGTCCGACCATCGACGTCGCATTTCGTTCTGGCGCCGACGGAAGTGTCGGAACGGTCGACGTGCGCGGTGATGTTCCCACGACGGCGGCCAAAGACGCCGCTGTTTGCCCGCGTTTCCAATGTCGTTCCGGTCGAGCGAATCGCATCGAACGTACAGATCCCGACAACGGTCGTCGAGCAGCCCGATATGCAGGCGTACCGCCGATTCGGGTCGTTTCTGGAAATTGTCGCGAAGACCAAAACTCCCGACGTGAGGCTTTCGTACAAAGGCGGAAACCTCACCATGAGTGGGTCCGTGAGCGACATCAACGACCTCGCATTGATCCGTGCGGAGGCCCGCAACCTCGTCGGTTCGGGTGAACTCACTGACACGATGACCGTGTCGAGCCCGGTCGAAACCACGGTCCCGGCCGATTCGACGGTCCCGGGCACGGACTCCTCGTCGTCGGATGCCACCACCCCGACGATCCCGCCCGTGCAGATCGAAGGTGTCGGTCGGACCGACACGCCGGCCGCGAAGACGGCACAGGTGGCCGTCGACGCCGTCATCGCCGGCAAAGTAATAGCGTTCGAGAAGAACAAGGCGCTGCTGACCGGCGATGGTCGCCAGCTTCTGAATCAGCTCGCTGAGGCGCTCCTGGCGTCAACCGACAAAACGGTGAAATACGAGATCTCGGGTCATACCGACAACAAGGGCTCCGAATCGGCCAACCTGGATCTGTCGACCCGGCGGGCCGAGGCGGTTCGCGACGCGCTCATCGCGAAGGGTGTCGAGGCCGACCGGCTCATCGCGAAGGGTTACGGCGAGTCCGACCCGGTTGCCAGCAACGACACCGAGACCGGTCGGTCACAGAATCGACGGATCCAGGTGCGTGCTGCCTCGTGACGTCATGAGGCCCGGCGCGCGACGTACCAGTCGATGACCCGGTCGGCCATCGACCACGTGGTCCGGGCGAAGTAGGCCGGCATGGCAGAGTCGGTGACCCGCTCGGTGGTCGACGCGGTCAGGTCCGAGTCGAGAGCGTTGTGGAGTGTCGTATTCCACGAACGAGCGGTGGCGTCGCTGAAGCCGTAGTCGTCGGTCAGAAGTCGCACGAGTACGGGGACGCCGGAATCCGTCACCCGTTCGTCGTTGATGCTGTGTCGGACGCGCTCTTTGAACGCGGCCACCTCGAACGAATCGTGCGGTGCCGGATCGAATCGGGGATGCACCCCGAACAATGCGATGTACAGCGAGTCGCCCATGCCGTTCAAGGCCCGCTCGAACCGGGATTTGGTTTCGGTGACGTCTGAGCGAAGAACTCGCTCGCCACTTGACACCGGATCACCGTCGATGCGGCGAAGGTCGGGGGAGGCCGAGTTGTACGCGAAGGTCACAGGGTCTGCGGTGGCGTTCAGTGTTGCGTTCGGGGTCATCGGAGACCCGCCTTCGCGAATGCAAGGTTGAACTTCGCGCTCGAGTCGGGCGTGCGCGATCACGACGAGCGCGAACACGATTCCGGATGCGAGCACGTACAGGGTTCCGACGTGACGATCGGCAATGAACAGTGCGGGAGCGATCAGCGCAAGGATGAGATCCACGACGAGCACCCGACGGAGCGCGGCGTGGTTGCGCTTCGCCCACAGGATCGCCGGGATGCCGATGGCCAGTGCGAACACACCGGCGGCAATCAACTGCTGCGTGGGCGAGCCGGTGTAGGCAAGTGGTTCGGTGCGGTCAAGCACCACGCCGAGCACGACTGCGGTGGGCGCGGCGGCGCCGAGAGGACTGATCGAGGATTGGACACTGCTCATGTTGGGATTGCTTTCCGTCTTACTGGGAGGGTGGTGAATGTGGAGGGGTTTTGCGGGTGGGGAGGGGTTTTGCGGGTGGGGAGGGTGGTGAACTTGGGATGGGCTTGCGGTGGGGGGGGATCGTGGGCTGGGAGGGATTGCGGTGGAGCTGGAGTGGCGGCTACCAGGCCCGTTTTTTCGTGAAGTACGCGTTAATGGTCCAACCGATGCGGATCAGGTTGAAGAGTTGGAGCGGAAGGACCAGACCGGCAAACACCATGGACTTCCAGCCCATCTTCTTCCGCAGCGGCAAGGCACGCAGGAGAAGGAAGACACCGAAGTACGCGAGCAGATTGATGCTTCCGAAGTCTCGGGTTTTCAGCAGTGCGGCCATCCACACGGGGTAGTACAGGATCCCGAAAACGGTCATGAGTTGGCGACCGAGGTCCAACCATTCGAAGCGATGGGGAAAGCTCGACTTGCGGTCGCTCAGGTTGCGCCAATCACGCGGGCTGGCCGCGAATCGGGCAAGTGACGCAAACGATGCCTTGATACCGTCGCACGTTCCGACCGCCCACCTGACCCTCTGGCGCCAGAGCATCCGAAACGTTGGAAGAAGGTCCGTGTAGGCCTTCATGTGAACACCTGCGCGACACCCCCAACCGAGGCGGAGCAGGTTGTCGGTGAGCGTCTTGTCTTCAACGAGCGTGTGTGAGGGCCAGGCATGTCCGTCTTCGCTCAGCAGACGGACGTCTTCCAGTGCCGTCAACCGGAACACGGTGCTGGTCCCTGACAACACGGGAACCGTCCGTACAAAACGGGTGTGATGGTACAGAACGAACTCGGCGGCCTGCGACCACATCAGGTACTTGGACCAGAGGCTGCGGCCATGATCGCGGGAGCGCAGAATTTCGTATCGCCCTTCGAAATTGCTGCAGAGTCCACCGACCTGCGGATCCGCCTCGAATTCGTCGAGCGCGTGCCGCAGGTAGTCGCGGTGCAGCAGCGAATCGCCGTCCATCTGCAGCACAAGCACGTCCTCGGAGGCGATCCCAAAGGTGCGGGCCCAGGGAATGATGCACGTCTCAAGCGCCAGATTCATTCCTCCGGCCTTTTTGTGCTCGTTGTTGATCGTGTGAATGACCTCGAACGGAATGTCGTACCGAGCGGCGGTCTCGTCGATGACGAGCCGGGTTGCGTCGGGGCAGTTGTCGCAGACGTAGACCACGAAGTCGGGCTGACGGCTTTGCTCGCAGATCGAGGCGATCGTCGTATGCGCCAACTCGCTCTCTGCGTGCATGGGCACGATCGCCGTGACGAACCGGACCGCGGGGAGATCAAGACGGGGCCAGACGGTGAAATCACGAACTTCGACGTCCGAGGCGTTGCTGACACCCGCTGAGTTGTCGTGGTCGAGTGTCTCGAGAACTTGCATGCCGTGCAACATACGGATGGTTGAAGGCGAATTCATTATTGCAGGGTCGTTCCGAGGCGTTCGACCTACGGGTTTCGTTCGTTTGGTTCAGTGCGTCGTGATGGAACCACCAGGTACCGCCGATAACGGCCTAGCGTGCAGCGGGTGAAGTTGGGTTTTTCTGTTGAAGCGACCGATGGCGATGCCCGGGCCGCGACCGTGACGCTGCCCCGGGGTACCTTTCGTACTCCGGTGTTCATGCCCGTTGGAACCCGAGGGGTGGTTCGTGCGTTACGAGCCGAAGACCTTGAGGCCCTCGGCGCCGAGATCATTCTGGGAAACACGTACCACTTGATGCTCCGACCCGGTGCGGATCTCGTCGCCGAGATGGGTGGGCTCCACGACTTCTCCTCGTGGAACGGGCGCATGCTCACCGACTCCGGCGGGTTTCAGGTGTTTTCGCTCGAGCCGAAGATCGACGACGACGGCGTCACCTTCAAATCGGTCTATGACGGCTCGTATCACCGGTTCACCCCCGAGATCGCGGTTCGCACGCAGGAGTTGCTCGGCGCCGACATCGCGATGGTGCTCGATGTCTGTCCGTCGCTTCCTTCGACGTATCCGGTGCTACGCCAGGCCGTCGAGCGGACGGCCGCCTGGGCGGCCATACAGCGCCAGGTCCACCAGCGCCCCGATCAGGTCCAGTTCGGTATCGTCCAAGGCGGCACCGACGCGACACTCCGGGCGGAGTCGGCCGAGCGGACGGTCGCCATCGGCTTCGACGGCTACGCCATCGGTGGGCTGTCGGTAGGGGAGTCGCGTGATGAGATGCTTCCCGCGATCGAAGCGACGAACCGGGTGCTTCCGCCGGATCGCCCGCGTTATCTCATGGGGGTGGGCGACCCGGTCAGCCTGGTCGAGGCGGTCGCCCGAGGTGTCGACATGTTCGACTGCGTGCTGCCCACCCGACTCGCCCGCCACGGGACGGTGCTCACCTCTGAAGGCCGTCTGCAGATCCGCAACGCCACGTTCGCCCGGTCGAGTGGACCCCTCGACTCCCAGTGCACATGCCCCGTCTGCGGCCGGTACTCCCGGGCGTATCTTCGGCATCTGCAGTCGGTTGGGGAGCACACGGCGGCCACGCTTCTCTCGATCCACAACCTGCATTACCTGCTAAATCTCATGAAACGGGTGCGGGCGTCGATTGTCCAGGGCACGTTCAACGCGGTTCGAGCCGACGTGATTCGGGCCTGGGGGCCGGTTTGAGCGTCGGGTAAAGGCGAAACCACGCCTTCGAAGACCGTAATTCGCGCAAAAATGCTGATAGTTGCGGGGATCGTCAGGAACACGGAGTGCGCCGACTACCATTGCCGCGCTCTATGCAACTGATCCCCCTCGTCTTTATCGTGCTGCTGTTCGTGGTCATGAACCGCCAACAGCGCAAGCGAACTCAGGCCGTCTCGGCCCTACAGAGCTCGCTGCTGGTTGGCGACGAGGTCGTTACGACGTCGGGGTTCTACGGCATAGTCCGAGATACGGCTGATGACACGATCCATCTCGAGATTGCGGATCAGGTAGTGGTGCGCGTTGCCAAAGGTGCAATCGCGCGTAAGACCCAGGGCATTGCGCCGGAGGTTACTCAGTGAAACGTTCCCCTTATCTGCCGTTGCTGGCGATTCTTGCGATCGCCATCGGCGGTGTGGCCACCACGCTGGTGACCGACTCACGGCCGGGCCTCGGACTCGACTTGCAGGGAGGTGTGTCGGTCGTTCTTGAGCCCGTGGGCAAAGTCAGCACCGACCAACTCGACAAGACGATCGCCATCATCCGCCGCCGCGTCGACGCGTTCGGTGCGGCCGAGCCCGACATTGCGCGTCAGGGCACTGCCATCGTTGTGCAGATCCCGGGAATCAAGGATCAGGAGCGGGCGCTTGCCATTGTCGGCAAGACGGCGGAGTTGCGATTCCGACCGGTGATCCAGACGCTGCCGTCGGAAGACGCGATGCGCGCTCAAGAAATTCTCAACCAGTCGACGACGACCACCAAGGTCGGGGCGACCACCACGACGCTCAAGGGCGCCACCACCGTTCCCGGCTCGGCGACCACCACGATCGCCGGCGCATCAACGACTGTGGCCGGGGCCACCACCACGATCGCCGGAGTCACGACGTCCGCCGTATCAACGACAGTCGCTCCGGCGGCATCGACCACCGTCGCTCCGGGCTTTGAAGTTGCGCCGGCCGGCGGTTTCGGTTCGTTCGCCATCGCCGCACAGACCGCGACGACCAAAATCGCCGCTGCGGCCACCACGGCGGCGACGACGGTCACTACGAAGGCCGGCGCTACCTCAACGACCATCGCTGGCAGCACCGCGACGACGAAGGTGGGTTCCCCAACCACGATCGTCACCGGAGCCACGCTTCCGACTCCTTCGACGGTTCTTCCGAACGACGCTGCAGCGGCGGTCACGCCCGCGGCGGCCGCGACGACGTGTGTTCCGACCAACCCGCCGCAGATCCCGGCCAACTTCGTCACGACACCCATCGAAAAAGACCAGAAGGATGCCTACGTCATTCTTCCGGAGAACGACAACAAGCCTTCGTCGGACCGGCTCTATCTCGCACCTTCACTCCTGACCGGCGAGATCGTGTCCGATGCCCGTGCGGAGCTTGACGAGAGAGGCGCCTGGCAGGTCATCGCCGACTTCACCGGTAAAGGCTCCGGCCAGTGGGACGACATGGCGGCGCTGTGCGTCAACCAGCGGATCGCGATCGTGCTCGACGGTGTGGTCGAGTCCGCTCCGACTATCAGACGACGCGAAGTTCAACGGATCAGCCTCGATCACGGGCACGTTCACCGAGAGCGAAGCGAAGGATCTGGCCACATCGCTGAAGTTCGGCTCGCTGCCGGTGCAGTTGAAGACCCAGACCGTGCAGACCGTGTCGGCCACCCTCGGCCGTGACTCGCTCGACGCCGGTCTGCTGGCCGGCCTGGTCGGTCTGGCCCTCGTCGCCATCTACATGATCTTCTACTACCGCACGCTCGGGCTTGTCGTCGTATCCGGCCTCGTTCTTTCGGGTGCGTTGATGTGGTCGCTGGTGACCTGGCTGTCGTCGAGTCGGGGAATCGCCCTCAGCCTTTCAGGGGCGGTGGGCATCATCGTGTCCGTAGGCGTGACCGTCGACTCCTACGTCGTGTATTTCGAACGAATGCGAGACGAGATCCGGGCCGGACGAACCGTGAAGTCGGCCGTCGACCGTGGCTTCAAGGCCGCCTGGCACACCATCCGTACCGCCGACCTCACCTCGATCATCGGTGCGTTCGTTCTGTACATCCTCACGGTTGGCTCGGTTCGAGGCTTCGCCTTCTTCCTGATGCTTTCGACCGCTCTCGACGTCGTCGTCACGTTCATGTTCACCCGGCCGTTCGTGAAGTTCCTCGGCGAAAAGGGCTGGTTCTCGCCGAAGACCCTCGGCGTCGACAAGTTCCTCACCACGCCTGAAGATTCTGGAAGCACCACCGTGCTCCGCCCCGGAAGTACGAGCGCCTCGACAGGAGCACGGTCATGAGCAGTACCGACAACCTTCAAACCCCGACACCGGGTCACGCCCACCTGTCGCTGTGGACCAAGCTCTATACCGGCCGGACCAACTTCGAGTTCGTCCGGAATTGGAAGCGCTGGGTGCTGATCTCAGGCACCGTCATCATCCTTGGGCTCGTGGCATTGATCCCGAGCGTTCGCGGTCTCAAGCTCGGCATCGACTTCAAGGGCGGTACGGCCTGGGAACTCCCGGCCAAGAACCTGACCGAATCCAAGGCCAAAGACATCGTCGGCCCCGACAGTCGGGTGCAGCTGGTCGGCGGCGACAAGCTTTCCGTTCGCGGTGAAAAGACCGAAGCGGCCGAGCGTGACACGATCGCCGAGAAGTTGGCGAAGGCCGCCGGTGTCGACCGCAACGAAGTGAGCGTGACATTCGTCGGGCCGTCGTGGGGTAAGGATGTGAGTCGCAAGGCCATCTTGGCTCTGTTCTGGTTCTTCATCGTTATCGCGCTGTACATCAGCTTGCAGTTTCAGTGGAAGATGGCCGTCGCTGCCCTCGCTGCTGTGGTGCACGACATCCTGGTAACCGTTGGTGTCTACGCCATCTCGGGCTTCGAAGTGTCTCCGGCCACGGTCATCGCCTTCCTGACCATCCTCGGCTTCTCGCTCTACGACACGATCGTGGTGTTCGACAAAGTCGCCGAAAACGAGAAGGCGTTCGGGACCAACGGACGGCTCTCCTACAGCGATGTTGTGAACGTATCGATGAACCAGGTGCTGATGCGTTCGTTGAACACCTCGCTGGTCGCGATTCTGCCCGTCCTCTCGATGCTCATTCTCGGCGTCGGCATAATGGGCGTCGAAGCCCTCCGCGACTTCTCACTTGCCCTCCTCATCGGCCTCATCACGGGCGCCTACTCGTCGATCTTCGTTGCGTCGCCGATCCTCGCCGTGCTGAAGGAACGGGAAGAGAAATGGATCGGCATCCGTCGCAAGCTCGCCGGTCGTGACAGCGGCGGCGTCTCAGCGGCAGAGGGTGCCATCGCCCGCGATCTCGTTCACGCCGGTTCGGTCGTCAGCGGGACCCGTGCCGTCGACTCCGAAGAGGGTGCGATTCTCGTTCCCGGCGCCGGCGTCGTTTTCCCCGGCCAGACCCCCCGACCCCGCAAGCAGGGCCGCACGCGCTAGTCACTATGGTGTTTGGGCCCCGCCTCCGCTAGCGCTTCGGCACCTGCGGGAGTGTGTGCGTTTTCTTAGACCGGGTCTACGCAATCGCACACATTCCGGGACGCGTCGAATATGACGCTACAGGCGTTAACCTCAGACGGGTATGGCTACGCTTGTCTGCTTTCATGCCCACCCCGATGATGAATCGATAGCAACCGGGGGCACGATGGCCCGGGCGGCGGCCGAAGGGCACCGAGTGGTGCTGGTGGTGGCGACCGGCGGCGAGTTCGGCGAATCGCCCGCCGACCTGGCTGAGGGCGAGACGCTGGCCGATCGCCGAGCTGCCGAAACCGACCGTTCGGCGGTGGCGCTGGGTGTCGCCAAGGTGTACCGACTCGGGTACCGCGACTCGGGCATGACCGGTTGGGCCCAGAACGCGTTCCCCGAAGCGTTCATGAACATCCCGGTTGAGGTGGCCGCGGAAGCGTTGGCCGCCATCCTTCGGGCTGAAGACGCCCACGCCGTCACCATTTACGACTGGCACGGAAACTACGGGCACCCCGATCACATTGCCGTACACCGCGTTGGGCGCCGGGCCGCCGAACTGGCCGGAACTCCGCAGGTGTACGAAGCGACGATGAACCGAGACCGGGTCATGCAGTTCGCCGAAGCGGCTCGAGCGGGTGGGATCGAGATGGAGTTCGATCCGAACGACACCGACGATGGAAACCCCTTTGGTATGCCCGAGGCGGAGCTGACGACGGCGGTCGATGTGAGTGCCTACGTCGGCGCAAAGCGGTCTTCGATGACCTGTCATGCCAGTCAGATCACCGATTCGTCGTTCTTCCTGCAGATGCCGCAGGAAGCGTTCGCTGCCGCGTTCGGAACCGAGTGGTACATCCGGGTCGGCGCGCCCCCGGGAATCACCGAGTCGTGGCTCGCCGGGCTTGGCTCACCGGTGGAGGTGGCGTAATGACGCTCAGCGTCCTCGAATTGGGTGGGCTCGTTCGCGATGTCCCCGATTTCCCGAAGCCCGGCGTGCTGTTTCGAGATATCACGCCGGTGCTAGCGCACCGCGACGGCCTGAACAGCATGGTTGAGCACCTGACCGCACCATGGCTCAACACCGGTATCACCCTGGTGGCCGGCGTCGAGGCGCGAGGTTTTCTTCTGGCCCCGATGGTTGCCGCTGCACTCGGGGTCGGCATGGTCCCGATCCGCAAGCCGGGGAAGCTCCCGTGGCAATCCACCCGGAAGGAATACGCGCTCGAATACGGGACCGACGCACTTGAAATGCACATCGATGCGGTGGCTCCGACCGACCGGGTGCTGATCATCGACGACGTGCTTGCCACTGGAGGCACCGCGGCCGCCGCCGTCGGGCTGGTCGAGGAGTGCGGTGGCGTCGTGGTCGGCGCGGCGTTTGTCATCGAACTTGGATTCCTCTCGGGTCGACGCGCGTTGTCGGAGGTCATCGTGACCTCCGTGCTGTGTTACTGACCCTGTGTTACTGACCCCGAGTCACTGAAGCGGTGTTACTGACCCCGAGTACTGACTTTGAGTCACCGACCCCGACGAGTTACTGACCGCAGGGACACCCTACGCACTCCACGGAGCGCAGCCCGCAACCTGTCGTCGACGTAGCCGTTAGGAGACGCCGAATTGTTAGGATGAACCATGACGAATGACGCAATCGATTCGGCCAGCGACACCAATGCCGGGATTTCGTCGGTTGCTCCGAAGGATGGCGCGACCCCGGTCGGTAAGCCGCGAGCCAGGAAAGATGCCGCTCTTTCGGCTGGCGTCGAGTCCGGCAATATCGAGGGAGCACGGGTAATCAAAGCCAGGAGTCGCGCCGTGCCCGCTGCCTCGGGCGCGTCGTCGTCGGCAGCCCGGGTCGTGTTGGCCAAGCCGAAAGAACCTCCGGTCATGCCACCGACCTCGTCTGCGTCAACGTCAACGTCAACTGTGCCGGCGCCCGCCTCGGTGCCCCAGCCGGCCAAATCGGTTCCTCTGCCGACCGCTTCGATTCCTCTGCCGGCCAAATCTGTGGCGGTCCCACATCCGGCCGAGCCGGTCGCTCCTGAAGACATGGACCCGCTTGATCCATCGTTGATCGAGCCTGTCTTGGCTGCGTTTCGGATTCATCGGCCAAAGTCACCGACCAACCGCATCGTGACGGCGTTCGAGGTCTCGGCCGAGGCCCACAGAGAACAGCGTCGCAAATCCGGCGAGCCCTACATCACCCACCCGGTGGCGGTGGCTCTGATCCTGGCGAATCTCGGAATGGACGACGTCACGCTGGCCGGGGCCCTTCTGCATGACTCGGTGGAAGATACGGGTATCACGCTCGATGACCTGACGACCCGGTTCGGGAGCGACGTCGCCGTCATCGTCGACGGGGTAACGAAGCTCGAGCGCATTCATTTTGAGTCGAAGGAAGCACAGCAGGCCGCCACGATGCGCAAAATGCTGGTGGCGATGGCGAAGGATCTCCGTGTTCTCGTCATCAAGTTGGCCGACCGGCTTCACAACATGCGCACCATCGATGCGGTGTCGGAAGACTGGAAACGCCGGCGCACCGCCCAGGAAACGCTTGATATCTACGCACCGCTGGCCCACCGTCTTGGTATCGGCGAGATAAAGCATGAGTTGGAAGACCTGAGTTTCCGGGTTCTTGAACCCAGAAAGTATTCCGAACTCGTGCAAATGGTGGCCACCCGAGCACCCATGCGGGAGCAGTATCTGGCTGAAGCCATTGAGGCGGTCAAAAGTCGTTTGGCCGAGCTTCGCATTGATGCCAAAGTCACCGGTCGTGAAAAGCACCTCTGGTCCATTTACGAAAAGATGGTCGTCAAGGGCAAGGAGTTCGACGAAATACTCGACCTGATGGGTGTCCGGGTTATCGTCGACAGCGTCAAGGATTGTTATGCGGCGCTTGGTTCCATCCATGCGACGTGGAAGCCGGTACAGGGCCGGTTCAAGGACTACATCGCCATGCCCAAGTTCAACCTCTACCAGTCGTTGCACACGACGGTGGTCGGTCCGCAGGGCAAGGTCCTCGAATGTCAGATCCGCACCCTGGAAATGCATCAGACCGCCGAGTTCGGCGTTGCTGCGCACTGGTCGTACAAGGACGGGAAGCGCGACGGAGGGGTCGACACCTCGGAAATCGCCTGGCTTCAGCGGCTAGCTGAATCGCAGCCGGATTCTGGCGACCCGAAGGCATTCCTGGAAACCCTCAAGGTCGATCTGGAACAAGACGAGGTGTTCGTCTTCACCCCGAAGGGCAAGGTGGTGACGCTGCCCGTTAAGGCGACGCCGCTCGACTTCGCGTACGCCATTCATACGAATATCGGTCATCGCTGCATCGGTGCGCGGGTGAATGGACGCCTCATTCCACTGGATTCGCAACTGAATTCAGGTGAAACCGTTGAGATCATCACATCGAAGATCGATACCGCGCAACCCAGTCGCGACTGGCTGAAAGTCGTTGTAACACCGCGTGCCCGTAACAAAATCCGACAGTGGTTCTCGAAGGAACGGCGCGAAGACGCGTTGGAACTCGGCCGCGAAGAACTGACGAAGGCCATGCGGCGGGAGAATCTTCCGGTTCAGAAGCTCGCAAATTCGGCGATCATGGCGTCGGTCATTGCGGAATTGGATGCCGGCGACATCGACGGTCTCCACATAGCGATCGGCGAGAACCGCATCAGCCCGCAGCATGTCGTTCTTCGACTCGCGAAGGAACTGCGCGGCGGTGAACACGAAGAACAGCTCCCCGCGCCGGCAGTGCGAAACCGGCCGAGCCGCGACGAACGTCGGAGCCGTTCCCGGGTCGGCGTCGGCGTGCATGTGGAGGGTCTCGACGACCTCATGGTCCGACTCGCCCGCTGCTGTACACCGGTCCCCGGCGACGAGATCATCGGCTTCGTCACCCGCGGGCGTGGGGTGTCGATCCACCGGGCCGACTGTTCCAACTCGAACTCACTGCGAATCGGCGAAGGCGCCCGGGTTATCGAAGTCGAATGGGACCGTGACGGGAGTTCGCGCTCTGCGGTCTACGTGGTCTCGATCATGGTCGAGGCACTCGACCGGGCCCGTCTACTGGCTGATGTGGCACGCGTTCTCTCCGACAACCACGTCAACGTGCTGGGCTGCTCAACCCACACCGGAACCGACCGGGTGGCCCGTCAGCGTTTCGACTTCGAACTCGCCGATCCGACTCATCTCGACGCGATTCTGCGTTCCGTGAAGACCGTCGACAGTGTCTTCGATGCGTACAGGGTCGTGCCGGGCGCCCGGCCCCAGGAAGTGGCTTCCTGAACCGTTCAAGCGGGCGATCGTTCAGTGCATCAACGACTGGGGTTGGATGAACTCCGTGAGTTGGGCCAGGGGAATCGCCGGTGAGTAGAGAAAGCCCTGGGCAAAACGGCAGCCGAGCTCCAACAGACGTTGGGCCTGCGCCTCTTCCTCAACCCCTTCGGCGACGACCATGACCCCGAGGAGACGGCTCAACTCGATCACCGCGGCGACGACCGCGAGGTCGGCTTGGTGATCGAGCATCCCCTGCACGAACCGGCGGTCGATCTTGATGATGTCGAGCGGGAGGTCGCGTACCAAAGACAGAGGTGACTCACCGGTTCCGAAGTCGTCAAGGGCGATTGACAGCCCCATCGATCGGGCCCGCTCCAGGGCTTCAATCGTCGAGGTCTCGCGCATCACCGCGTTCTCGGTGAGCTCAAGGACGAGCCGAGACACGGGCTGCCCATCGGCGGCAGCGGCTTCCAGCGCTTCGACCACCCGGATCAGCGTCGCGCGCCGGTCGTCGATGTTGACGGAGATCCGAAATCCGGCGTGAAGCCCGCCCTCCGTTTCGAGCGTCATCAAGGCATGCAGAGTCGGCACGAGGATCGCGTGCGAGAGCTCCTCATCCAGTCCGTGCTCGCGAACGATGGGGAGAAACGAGCCGGGGCCGAGTACGCCCCGCGTCCGGTGAACCCACCGGGCGAGCGCCTCGGCGCCCACGGTCGTACCGGAGCGGATGTCCACGACGGGTTGAAACCACGGAACGATCTCGCCGTCCGCCAGCGCTCGGCGGATTTCGGTCTCCTCCGCCCTCCGGTTGGCGATCGATGAACGGAGGTCGCTATCAAGAACCTCCACGCGGTTGCGGCCCTGGGCCTTGGCCCGGTAGAGCGCCAGGTCTGCGTTGCGCATGAGCGTGTCAGGGTCGTTCTGCAGATCGTCGTTGAAGGCCAGTCCGACGCTGGCACTGAGAAGGAGCTCGTCGTCGCCGATCCGGAACGGTTCGTTGAGGCGTCGACACATGCGCTCAGCGACTTCGAGGGCGTCGGCGGCGCTCCCGGGTGAGGAGAGGAGGACCGTGAACTCATCGCCGCCGTGACGGGCGACGAGGTCCGAGGATCGAGCCACGGATTTGAGTCGGTCCGCCATCTCTATGAGTACCGCGTCACCGGCCGCGTGCCCGGACACGTCGTTGACGGTCTTGAAATGATCGAGGTCGATGAACAGCACCGCGACAAGTTCCCCGCGTCCGTCTGGCCCCGGCAAGCTCGATTTCGAGTTGCTCGAGGAACCTGACGCGGTTGGCGACGCCGGTCAAGGGGTCACGCGATGCCTGCTTCTCCAGCGCTTCGTTGGCGGCGGCGACCCGGTCACGCTCGATCTCGAGCTGACCTAGCAGGCGCTCACCGTGAGCCTGCCCGACGATCGCTTCGGAAATCGCCACCGACATCACTCGGTGTGCACCCGCCAGCATGACCAGATAGGAGATCGCGACCGGGGCGAGAAACAACGGAAGGTGGTTGTAACCACGCACGATGCAAAACGCGTTGAGCAGGTGTGCGGGTGCTTGAAAGGCGACGAAATTCCGGTGGCTGGCGCCGAAGGTGAGCACGGCGGCCGATGCCACGCCAGAAATGAACAGCTCGATCATCATGGCCTGATCGTGCCCGGTGGCGGTTATCGGCAGGAGCATCTGGGACAGGCCGAGCACCGCCCCGAGCAATGCCATGCAGACCGTGATCAATCCTTCAAGTGGCGCCCGCCGATTCGCCCGAATGGCACGCCAGTTGGCGTAGGCGGCACCGGTTGACAACAGGCTGAGGGTGGTGATCGCGGCAAACCAGCTCCGCTCGCGTCCGTCGGGCACCGACGAATGCAGGTAGAGCATCATCGCCCACATCGCCGGCGGGAGGACCGGGCTGGTGACGCTCACCAGGAGGTTGCTTCGGGCCGCGATGCGGTTTTCCGCGGAAGCCCGGTCGGCCGGCGAGTGCCGTGTGGTTGGGCCGCTGAACATGCTGTTCCGCGATCGACCGGACACGGTCGATCCTGCGGGTTGTTGGCAGGTTTGGTCGGTTATGCCCGCCGTCGACCGTCGGTCGAACTCCACATCTCGAGGGTCCGCAAAAATGATCCGGTTGACCCGTTCTTCGATGACGGCGCGTGCGGCGTCGCTGACGTTGCGGTCCGTGACAAGCGTGTTGGCCTCTTCGAGGCGGGCGAAGGAACTGAGTGCCGTCAGATCCCATTTCGTATGGTCGGCGAGGATCACGAGTTGTTGGGCCGCAGAAACGAATGCCCGATTTGTCTCGGCTTCGACCAGGTTCGGGCTCGTGAAGCCAGCGCGCTCGCTCATGCCGTGGGCACCCATGAACAACACGTCGAGATGCAAGGTACGAAGCGCCTGGTCAGCGACCGGGCCGACGAGCGCGTCCGAGGGGGTACGCACACCGCCGGTCAGGATCACGGTGCGATCCATGCGAGGCGCCTGATTGAGGACTTCGGCGACCCGAATCGAGTTGGTGACGACAATGAGGTTTTCGACGTCGGTGAGATGACAGGCGAGTTGCCACGTCGTGGTGCCTGCGCCTATGCCGATCGCCGTTCCCGGTGTCACCAGGGTTGCCGCCGCGGCGGCGATGGCGAGCTTCTCGTTGGTGTTGCGAAGCGACTTCACCTCAAAACCCGGCTCGTCTGCTCGTCGGTTGGCTCGGGCAGTGGCGCCTCCGTGCACCTTTTCGAGGAGTCCGGCCTCGTCGAGGACGTCGAGGTCACGACGGATGGTCATGTCACTGACGCCGAGAAGGGTGGCCAACTCCACGACACGCACCGCCCCACGGTTGGAGATCTCCGCCAAGATCGTCTCGTGCCGTTGACGGGCCAGAGCCCTCGATGCCCCGGGGTCCGACGCCGACGCCGACGCCGACGCCGACGCAGCGGCGGTTGAGGCGCCCGCAGACGCGGACGCGGACGATTCTGGGGTATCGGCAGGCGCGTTGGACGGGGGCGCGACACGGTTCTTCATTTCCGTTCGAGTATCCGCAGAAATGGCGCTCAAGTCAACATAAACGAACACAAATTCCCGACTGAATGTGCGATTTGGTCGCTGCGGACCGTAATACCTCACAATTTCAAACGGATAACCTTGACAAGCGTCACGCTGATGTGATCCGCTTCGAAGCGAACACACGCGGCACCCGAAGCTTGAGCGTGCCGCAGCAAAAATCACCAATAAGGGGAGAACATGTCAGGAAACACCGATGGGGGAGCGCAACGCTCTCCAGACCCACGCGACGTTGGTTTCACGATCAGTCGCCGTCAGTTCGTAGCCGGCGCAGCAGCCCTCGCAGGAACCGGCGTCCTCGCCGCTTGCAGCAGCGACGATGACGGCGGCGACACCACTGTTGCTGCTGAAACCACAGGCGCCGCTGCGGAGACCACGGCCGCAGCCGAGACCACGGCCGCTGCGGCAGCCGAAACCACGGCCGCAGCAACAGCTGAGACCACGGCCGCCGCTGCCCCGGCGAGCGACGTAGGCGAAGTGACCTACGGATCGAACTACTCAAACGAAAAAGACAGCCGCGCCATTGCCGCAGCCGTTGCCGCCACGGGCATCAACGTAAAGATCAACACGGTCGACCACAACAGCTACCAGGACAACTTCAACACGTACATCCAGCAGCCCGACGACGTCGTGTCGTGGTTTGCCGGCTACCGCATGCGGGCGTTCGCGTCCAAAGGTGTCGTTGGCGACATCTCCGACGTGTGGGCCAATTTCACCGACATGTCGGAGGGTTTCAAGAACGCTTCGACCGCGGGCGACGGCAAGCAGTACTTCGTGCCGTTCTACTTCTACCCGTGGGCGATTCACTACCGTAAGAGCCTCTTCGCCGAGAAGGGCTACGAGATCCCGGCCGACTGGACAGCGCTGCTCGCCCTCTGCGAGAAGATGAAGGCCGACGGCATCACCCCCTTCGTGGGAGCCAACGACGGCGGCTGGCCGCAGATGGGTATGTTCGACATGCTCAACCTGCGTACCAACGGCTACGACTTCCACGTTTCGCTCATGGGCGGCAAAGAGTCATGGACCGACCCGAAGGTGGCCAAGGTCTTCGAGAACTGGGCACAGATCGTCCCGTTCATGCAGGCCGACGTGAACTCCCGCAAGTGGGAAGACGGCGCGGTGTCCTTCGGCAAGAAGGAGTGCGGCATGTACCTGATTGGTACGTTCCTCACGTCGCAGTTTGATCCGACCAAGGACACGACGGCTCAGGAAATCATCGACGACATCGACTTCTTCGCCTTCCCGGCCATCGACCCGGCCCACGGGCAGGATGCCGTTGAAGCGCCGATCGACGGCTTCATGATGGCCAAGAGCCCGAAGAACGAAGTTGGCGCCAAGGCTCTGCTGGCCGGTCTCGGTGGCGCAGCTGCCATCGACGCCTACATCGGGGTCAATCCGTCCGTGGTTGCGGCCAACTCCAAGGCGAACACCTCGGGATACAACGCCCTGCAGAAGAAGTCGGCAGAGTTGGTCGGTTCGGCCAAGTACATCGCCCAGTTCCTCGACCGTGACACCGACCCCGACTTCGCGTCGAAGGTTGTCGGCCCGGCGATCAAGGACTTCCTCAGTGGCAAAGACGTCGCCGGCATCCTGAAGACCGTCGACGAACAAAAAGCGACCTACAAGTTCGAATAGTTCGAATAGTTCGAATGGTTCGTACGTCATGAACATGGTCCGGTCCTGCGCTCGCAGGCCCGGACCTGTTTGGCCGTCGGCTCACTCGACGGTTTTGGCCTTCGGGTTGCGTCTTTCGGTTTGTGTTTTCGGGCCACCACGATGCGAACATGGTTCGCGTCTACGGTGACGAATATCCGGGCTTTGTTTCGCCGCCGGACGGAAATCTTCGTACCACCTGTTCCCGTAACAGATAGCGAGTTAGGTAATCAACGCATGTCCGTCTCATCAAACGGAAGCCCTGCTGGACGAACGGCGCCCCCAACGGGGCGCCGTTCGCGCCTTCAGCAACTGACGATCGCCGACCGTCTGTGGTTGAAGGTGGCGATCGGTGTTCCCCTGACCATCCATATCGTTCTGGTCTGGATCCCGGCGATCATCACCGCCATCCTGTCGTTCATGGAGTGGGACAACCTCGCGCCGATCAACAAGGCCAAGGGGGTCGGTTTCCGAAACTTCTGGCAGATCTTCACGATCTTTGACACGAAGCTCTTTCCGGCCCTGTTCAACAACCTGGTGCTGATCTTCTGGCTGGCATTCTGCTCGGCCATCGGCATGCTTTTCGCCTACCTGCTCGACAAGAACATCAAGGGGACCCGCGTCTACCAGAGCGTGTTCTACATGCCCGTGGTGCTTTCGGTCGCGGTGGTCGGCTTCATCTGGAAAGCCGTGATGTTCCAAACCGATCGTGGCCTCCTGAACAAGGTCATCCCCGGTAAAGGCATCGATTTTCTCGGCAACAGCGACTTCGTGTTCTCGATGAGCGATTCACAGATCTTCGGTCTCCTCGTCGGCGTGCTGGTGACGATCGCTGTCGGAATGATCGCCTCACGCCGCATTGGCGGCAAAGGCGTGCTCCTGGGGTTGGGCGTCGGCCTCGTAGCCGGCATCCTCACGACCGCGGTGCTACCCGACTTCTACGACGACCGCCTCGGTCTCAGCAAGAACTTCTTCGCCCTTCTCGTAGCCATGGCTTGGCGACACATCGGTTATGTGATGGTGCTGTACCTCGCCGGACTCAAGGGCGTCGATCCTTCCCTTCGGGAAGCCGCAGCGATCGACGGCGCCAACGAAGTGAGTTCATTTCGAAACGTGGTGTTTCCCGTGTTGCGTCCGATCAATGCGGTTGTCGCTGTCATCACTGTCATCGAAGCTCTGCGCGCATATGACATGATCGCGGCTCTCGGAACCCAGCGCGGTACCGAGGTGATGGGCACTCTCGTAACGGGAAGCCTGACCGGTGAAGGCGGAGGTCGGGTCGGTATCGGATCGGCGTACGGCATGGTGCTGTTCGCCTTGTGCATCGGGTTCATCATCAAATACGTCATCAACAACTTCCGTGAGGACATCTGACATGTCGTCCACCACACCGCTCTCAAGCCCGACCGCTTCCGCCGTCTCGCCCGTCCCGTCGGGTCGGGGGCCGAACACGAAATCGCGAGTGCCCAGGATCGTCCTGCAGACGTTTCTCATAACGATGGCGGTCACCTGGCTCATCCCGTTGGTCGGCGCCGTGCTTTCGGCGTTTCGCAACGAGCAGGAACTGCGTGACAACGGCGTCATTTCGATACCACGCGCGCTTACGTTGCAGAATTTCCGCGACGCCTTCGATCAGGGCGAAATGGGCCGCAAGTTCTTCAACACCTTCTTCATCCTGATTCCGGCGTTGGTTCTGATCCTGTTGTTCGCGAGCCTCGTTGGCTTCGCCTGCACACGTTTCAGCGGACGCTTCAACGTTGCGTTCCTCGTCATCTTCACCGCAGGCAACCTGATGCCGCAGCAGGTGATCTTCCAGCCGGTCTTTCAGATCTTCAAGCGGATCCCCTGGCCCGACATCCTGAGTGACACGAACACCGGCAACCTGCTCGGCACGAAAGTCGGCGTGATCTTCATCCACGTCGCGTTCCAGACCGGCTTCTGCACGTTCGTGATGAGCAACTACATGAAGACCCTGCCGAAGGAACTGACCGAGGCCGCGCTGGTCGACGGGGCCAGTGTGAACAAGCAGTTCTGGAGCATCGTGCTTCCCCTGTGCCGACCGGCTCTGGCCGCCCTCGGCACGCTGGAGTTCACGTGGCTCTACAACGACTTCTTCTGGGGCAGTGTCATGTTGCAGAAGGGCGCGGAGAAGCCGATCACCTCATCGATCGCCCAACTCAGTGGAGCATTCTCGACCCAGGACAGCCTCGTGGCCGCTGCATCGGTGATCATCGCCATCCCCACCATCACCGTCTACTTCCTGCTCCAGAAGCAATTCATAGGTGGACTTACCTTAGGAGCCAACAAAGGCTGAGCTTAATGGTGGTGGGCCCGCAGCGAAGACGGGGCCTAGCAGCCTTTCGTGAATCCGTGACCACGGGTTGCGACGCGGCCCCGGCGAGGGCTGAGAGTGCGAGTGAGCGCTAGCGAGTGAGGAGCGAAGCTGCCGAGATCGGATTGAGGCCGCACGTTGCTGGGTGGCGAAGCGGAGCGGAGGCGGGGCCCAGCAGCCTTTCGTGAATCCGTGACCACGGGTTGCGACGCGGCCCCGGCGAGGGCTGAGAGTGCGAGTGAGCGCTAGCGCGTGAGGAGCGAAGCTGCCGAGATCGGATTGAGGCCGCACGTTGCTGGGTGGCGAAGCGGAGCGGAGGCGGGGCCCAGCAGCCTTTCGTGAATCCGTGACCACGGGTTGCGACGCGGCCCCGGCGAGGGCTGAGAGTGCGAGTGAGCGCTAGCGCGTGAGGAGCGAAGCTGCCGAGATCGGATTGAGGCCGCACGTTGCTGGGTGGCGAAGCGGAGCGGAGGCGGGGCCCAGCAACCATTTAATGACGCAGATGGACCGGGTCGCCGACGAGTTGGACGGTCCAGGTGGTGCGGTCCGATACGGTGCCGGCGGCGGTCGAGTAGCGGATCTTCCACCAGCCGTCGTCGGTGAGCGGAGCTTCCACGCAAGGGGAGCTGAGCGGTACACATCCGTAGTTCGTCGGGACGTTCAATTCGAGCGATACCGTGCGTCCGTTGAAGAGCTGTTGGCCCATGCGTGACGCAATCGGCCATGGTGGGAGCTTGTCCGCGGTGGCGACCGCCAGCATCGTGGACACGTCAAGGAGATGCGCCGGTCCCACTGTCGCAGTTCGGGGGATAGCGGGGTCATCCACCGGAACGCCGGAATCGGTGATCCCAGGACTCCACGTTCGGTACGAGAACGGCGACGGCGAGCCACCGGGAGCGAGGATCTGCACACCGCTCGCATTCTGATCGACGTCCGACAACAGGATTTGGATCTTCTTGCCTCGGTAGTACCGGGCTGGAGAAAGCTTGGCGAGGAAGAAGTCGGTCTGCCCGCCGCTGACGTTGGCGTAGACGCTCATTGACTTTTCGCCGGCGATCGTCGGGCACACGAGTGGACCGGCGACACACGGACCGAGCGCCCCCTGGCTGGCGGGGTAGGCCACGAGGCTGAAGACGTTGGCCCCGTAGCTGTTTGGCTCGGCGTCCAACGTCGAGACCTCGATCCCGAAGCGACCGGCATGTGCAGCTCTCGGTATGGTCGCAAGGTGGACCCAGCCGTTGATCGGGGCGCACGTGGCTCCGTCGCAGGTCCCGAAATCGACAGAGGTGGCCGTGCCCGTGACTGCGTTCGTGAGCACGTTGCCCGCGTCGTCCCGGACGACAAATCGCGTGGTGACCTGAGAGAACGGGAAGATCGTTCCGTCGGCCACGTTTGCGTCGAGGTTGGTGTCACTGCGATCGAAGTACGGGTTGAACACGTAGACCTCGGTGTCTGATGCCGGGTCGGTGATGCAGGGGTCCTGATTGGCCACAGGGCACGGGATTTGAATGCCGTAGGTGTAGGCCGGGTGTCCGACCCCGGCGTATTCCGTGTTGTGGACCGCTACTCCCGCATCGCACCGCGACGAAACCGCAGTGATGTTCGCGTCGAAGCCGGCCGCGAAGCGGTCACCGTATTCCTTCGGTGTGCAGTAGCCGTTGATGGCGAGCCAGAAGTTCTGGGGAAGCCCTCCCGGGCCGTAACCGGGGAACGAGCCGGTGCCGACGCCGTTCACCTGGGAGCCGAGCTCGATGGCGGAAACGAATTCAGCGCGCGAAGTACGCGTCATCGTGAGGTCGTTGCGGAGCATGCGACCGAAGAACGACGGGACCGCGGGGTCCGTGATCGAGACTTCCAACTCGCGGGGTGAATTCGGCACCCGGCGGACCGTCACGAGGCTCGGGTCGAGTCGGTTCTTGGCGGCGATGTCTCGCGCCACGGTTTCGGCGGAGTCGAACTTCGGCATCCTGGTCACGCCGGCCAACGCCGCGGCGTCTGCGGTGCGCTGGAGTTGAGCACCCCGATAGAACCAGATGGCGACGTCGATGGCCATTGCCATGAACAGCAGCAGGATAACGAGCAGCAGCGCGGTGGTGACCGCAACGAACCCACGCTCGTTCGATGGCGCAATGCGGTGAACCGGGCGACGCCGAGGGTTGGGGATCGGGCTCATTCCGACGTCCGCTGCGGCTCAATCTTCGACACCGATGTGCCGGTAACGGTTCGGGTCGGGAAGACGCCGGTCATACCGAGGTGGGTGATGCTCACATACACCCCGACGAAGTCGGGCTGCACGGTCGGGGTAAGGGAGTCATTGCGTCCCGTCGGCGGCCACTTTTCGTCCCACAGGCCCGGCGGAGTGCTCGGGCTGGCACCGAAGTGGGTGTCGTCGAGGTGTTGGATCTTCGACGCGGTGTAGACATTGCAAAGGCCGACTTCTCCAGCGGTCCCGGCCGCCAGATCGGCCTTGCAGATGGCCGGCACCGGTGAGTTCGGTCCCGCTGCCTTGTAGATGATCACGCCGTTGAGGCGACGGCCGGATCCCGTCAACGCCCGGTTTGCGATACCGAGCGCGTTGCGGTCGGCCAAGGCATCGGAGGCCCACGTCGCTGCCTCACGGGCGGACTCTCGGGCCGCGTTGCGCGCCGAATTGACGTTGAAGAACAGCGACCCGCCTTCGATCATCCCGAACACCAGGACGAGAAACAGGGGAACGATGAGGGCCGCTTCGACCACGGATGCACCTTGCTCCGAGCGGTACCTACGGTTGGACCGCCTCGTCGGTTGGTCGAGCGTCAGCAACATGGACGGGGCACCCGCGTTGTCGTGGTGGTGGTCGTTGTCGTTGTGGGCGCCGCCGTCGTTGTTGGCGGAGCGGTGGTGGTCGGGGCAGCCGTCGTCGAAGGGGGCAGCGTTGTCGGCGGCAGAGTTGTCGGGGGAAGCGTGGGTGCGGCGGTGGTTGGTGGAGCAACTGTGGTCGTGGCCCCGGTTGTCGGGGGACCGGCCACGGTCGTGGGAGGTGCGACGGTCGTGGTCGGCGCGGTGGTTGTGGTTGGGACGTCAGTCGTGGTTGACGCAGCGGTGGTGGAAGGAGCGACGGTGGTCGGAGGTGCGATCGTGGTCGTTGTCGTGGTGCTCGTGGTAGTCGTAGTCGTTGTGGTCGTACTCGTGGTCGACGGGGGAGGTGGCGGGGGAACGAACGGAGCCGGTGCGTCGGGGGCCGCGGTGTTGGGCTCCAGGCTGAACACGGCGTGGTTCCACACGATGCGATCGCCGAAGATGCCGATCATCGACTTGTGCCGCGATTTGATGGCGACGCCGATGGAGATCGGCGGGTTCGTGTTTCGTGTGCGACGCAGCGCGCACCAGAAGCTCGCGGCCTGACCGGGAACGCCGACGGCGGCCGTGCTGCATCCAAAGCGGGCCGCTCGGGCGGCGCCCGTCAGCGTGGCGGCGTCGCTCACATCAGCCTGACCGTACACGTTGCAGTAGTTGACGACCCCGTTCGGGGCGGTCGCGTCCTGGCATGCCTGGATCGGGCTTCCGTCGGAAATCGGGACGGGGTTTCCCGCACCGTCGGTGTCGGTGCCCACTGCGTTGTAGATAACCACTGATTCGATGTTGCCGAGGTCGTTGCCTACGGCGGACCTGATGGCAGAGAGAATGTCGGCGTCGTCGGTGGCCCGGTTGCCGAGATCACAGTCCGACATGGGGTCGTTCACCACGATCAGACAAGTCGACGAAGCCGTTCTGCCCCCGGCCCTGGCCGCGGCTTCCGCGGACTGGCGACCCTGCCAAAGCGATGCATAGTCGAGTCCGCCGAGGACCATGGGAATCAGCAACGTTGCAACGAGTGCAAACTCCACTGCGGCGGCGCCGTGCTCACGGGAGGGCAATGAGCTGCGTCGAAACCGTAGAGCTTTCCTCATTCCACTCCTCTCGCATCCCCGGCCAATGGCTTGAGGGACCCGTCAAACCCGCGCCGTGGAGCATGTATCGACGCTCACTGTGTGTGACATGAGGGTTCCCGCGGCCAATCGTTCGAACGACCTATCGCCGCCGGGAAGTCGACGTTCGCTCGACTACCGTTTGAGGCCTATGTTTCGGAAGCTCAAGGGAATGCGCGACCTGTTGTCGCCCGACACCGACCGGTGGAGGGCACTTGTCGAGGTCTACGCCGATCACGCCGCCCGGGCCGGCTATCTCGAAGTCGTGCCGCCGGTTCTCGAAGAGCTCGGGGTGTTTCTTCGGATGGGGGAGTCAACTGATGTCGTCACGAAGGAGATGTACGACTTCACCGACAAAGACGGCGAACGTATCGCGATGCGACCGGAGTTCACCGCCGGTCTGATGCGTGTGTTTCTGCAGAACCGTCCCCAGACCCTTCCGTGGAAGATCTGGGCGTGGGGGCCGACGTTCCGGCATGAGAAGCCGCAGGGTGGCCGCTTCCGGCAGTTCATGCAACTCGACGCCGAGTGTGTCGGGTCGAACGACCCCGATGTCGACGTCGAGATGATTGCGCTGGCGAACGATTTCTTCCACGTGCTGGGCCTCCGCAAGTTCACGGTGAAGGTCAATTCTCTCGGCGACGAAACGTGTCGGCCCGTGTACTTCGATGCATTGCGTGCGCACTTCGAAGCCAACGTCGACGCACTCACCGCTGAGTCACGCAAGACGCTCGAGATCAATCCGCTGCGCGTCCTGGATTCGAAGCGTCCGCCGGACTTTCCGATCATCGAAGCGGCTCCGCGGATGATCGACTTTCTGTCCGACGAGACCGGCGCCCACTTCTCCCGGGTGCTGTCGGGGCTCGACCGGATCGGTGTGGCCTACGAGATCACCCCGCGGTTGGTCCGCGGGCTCGACTACTACACGCACACCCTGTTCGAGTTCGCTTCCGACGCGTTGGACACCTCGCAGAACGCGATCGGCGGCGGCGGGCACTACAACAACCTCATCGAACAGTTGGGTGGCCCCTCGATCCCCGGCATCGGGTTTGCGCTCGGTATCGATCGCGTGCTGATGGCCTGCGACGCCGAAGGTGTCTTCGGCGCGCCTTCTACGGCGGTCGACGTGTTCGTGATTGACACGACCGGCGGCACCGAGGCGCTCACGCTGTGCACTGAGTTGCGCCGGGCCGGTATCCGAGCGGATCGTTCCTTCGACGGCAAGAGCATGAAGTCACAGTTCAAAGACGCCGACCGCAGCGGCGCTTCGATCGCCCTGGTCGTCGGTTCCGACGAACTCGCCGCCGGCACCGTGTTAGTCCGCGACCTCCGCGGCGAAGAGCGCATCCAACACGCCGTAGCCCGGTCGGAGGTAGTGGCCCGAGTAGCCGACGGCGTAAAGCGGGCCTAGCCGCACGACGCTTGCTTCTCGCGACGTTTGGATGTTTGTTGCCGCTGAGCGGTCAGATCTATCCAAACGTGTGGAAGGTTCGATTGGGGTTTACGAGGTTTGGATGTTTGTTGCCGGTGAGCGGTCAGATCTATCCAAACGCGCTCTCTCTAGGTGAGTGTCACACCCCACTTGGCATGCTTCGGCCATGGACACGAAACTGTTGGTGACAGCGAGAAAACGGGGTGGAGTACTTCTCCGGACCGACATAGTGGAGATCGGCTACTCCCCGTCGGCCATAGCCCGACGGATCAAGGATGGATTTCTCGTCCCGGTGTTTCCGAATTGCGGGGCCTATGTCCTTGGTTCGACCGTGATCGAACGGGTGCATCGTGTCGTAGCTGCTGTGGCGCTTACTCCAGGTTCGGTGGCCGACCGCGCTGATGCCGCCCGACTCTTGGGGCTACTTCCCGGCCCAGTTTCTGCCGCGGATCGGTTTCGCGAACTCCACGAGCCAATACAGATCGCCCTGCCCACGCCAATCAGGTCCTTCGTCGACGGAATCCACGTTCGCCGGCAACTTCACCGCTCGGAACTCGATGTCACCCGTCGTTTCGGCGTTGATGTTCTGAGCCCGGAGCGGCTGGTTCTCGACATGGCGGGTCGTTGGCCGACAAGTCGAGTGGCGCACATTCTCGATGCCGGGATGGCGGCCCGCACGTTGGATCTCAACATCCTTCTTCGACGACACCTGCAGCTCCATCGACGTGGCCGCAAGGGGGTTCGAATCGTTGATGCTCTACTCGAACCTCGACTCGGAGGCACGCAACTGCATGCAACAAAGATGGAGCGTGACACCCGAGCACTGTTGGCAAGAGCCGGCCTGCCGGAACCGATCAGCCAGTTCGAGGTGGTGGTGCCGGGTGGTCGGAGCCGCTTCATCGACCTGGCCTACCCGTGGGTGCGGATTGGCATCGAAGTTCTGGGATTTCAATGGCATTCGTCGTTCACCGACTGGTCGTCCGACCAACTCCGATACAACGAACTGGCCGCGCTCGGCTGGCTGATCCTGCGAGTGACAGACGAAACCCTCGCCAGCCCGGCAGCGTTCCTCGCTCAACTCGAAGAACTCATTCGCAGTCGTGCTGCTGCGTAAACGACCGGAAGAGTCGTCTCGCTCGTCGACGTTGATGTGCGAGGTTTGGATGTTTGTTGCCGCTGAGCGGTCAGATTCATCCAAACCGGTGGAGGGTTGGGTTGGGGGTTCGGGAGGTTTGGATGTTTGTTGCCGCTGAGCGGTCAGATTCATCCAAACGTGTGGCAACGGCGGCGGCGAAGTACGGTCGGTCCATGCGAATTGGGATTAATGCGACCGGGTTGGTGCAGCGCGCTTCGGTAGAAGCGTTCACGACTCACGCCAAAGCCGCCGAGGCTGACGGTTTTTCGAGTTACTGGGTGGCCGAGCACCCGACCGGCGGGTTGGATGCGCTGACCGTCCTGACCGTCGTCGGTCAACACGTCGAGAAGATGGAACTCGGGACGGCGGTGATCCCCACGTACCCGCGTCATCCGATGGTCCTCGCCGGCCAGACGCTCACGGTCCAGAGCACGATCCGGGCGAAGCTCACACTCGGCATCGGCCTTTCACACAAGGCGATGATGGCGATGCTTGGCCTCGAAGACGACAAGCCGATCGCCCACCTGCGCGACTACCTGTCGGTGCTCATGCCGCTCCTCACCACCGGTCGTGTCGCGTACGACGGATCCACGATCTCCTGTCATGCCGAAGTCTTCAAGCCGGCGGCCAATCCGCCGCAGGTCCTCGTCGCGGCACTCGGTCCGCAGGCGTTGAAGGTGGCCGGGGCACTCGCTGACGGAACCAGCCTGGCCTGGGTCGGTCCGAAAACGATACGTACACATATTGTCCCGGAACTCAACGATGCTGCTGGCAAAGCTGAACGTGTCGAAACGCCACGAGTGCTCGCTACCCTGCCGATCTGCGTCACCGACGATCCCAACGGGATCCGTGAGCGGATCACCAAGACTTCGTCGATGTACGCGGCCCTTCCCTCGTACCGGGCCATGTTCGACCGCGAGGGCGTAAACGAGCCAGGCGAGCTCGGGATTGTGGGCAGCGAGGCGCAGGTGGAAGAGGCGCTGGGCGTTCTTGCGGAAGCCGGCGTCACCGACTTCGCCGCGTCGGAATTCACGCCGTCGCCCGACGAAAAACTCCGCACTCGAGCCCTACTCAAACGCCTCGCCGGTGGATGACGGGGCGACGTTCGGTCACAAGTTCCCGTTGGGTGGGAACATTCGTCCGAATGTCGCGTGACCGGGGTGCGGCCCTTCCGAGGTTCGCTCGGAAGTTCCCGTTGGACGGGAACATTCGTCCGAACGTCGCGTGGGATGTAGCAATTGCGCTGAGGTGGTGGGCGCCGTCAGTAGAATCTTTGCCTTATGACTTCTCGACCTGACCGTGCCCGTGGACTTCGTAGCGACTATTGCGGAGATCTGAGCCTGAATGACGTCGGTCGTGAAGTGAATCTCTGTGGATGGGTCGCCACCCGTCGCGAGCACGGCGAGCACTTGGCCTTCATCGACCTCCGCGACCGCTCCGGTCTGCTGCAGTGTGTCGTCGACGGGGCCGCTGACCTGCGCAACGAGTATGTCGTGCGGGTTTCGGGCACCGTGACCGCCCGTACCGCCGAGACCATCAACCCCGGCCTCCCGACCGGCGAAATCGAACTGAAGAACTGCACCGTCGAGGTGCTCAACATCGCGGAACCGCCGATGTTTCCGCTCAACGACCGCGATGGTGGCCCGAAGGTCGACGAGAACCTCCGCCTTAAGCACCGCTACCTCGACCTTCGCCGCGAGCGCATGCAGCGCAACCTGAAGATCCGGTCGAAGGTCAACCGGGCGATCCGCCTCAGCATGGACGACCAGGGCTTCACTGAGGTCGAGACGCCGATGCTCATGCCGTCGACGCCCGAAGGCGCCCGCGAATTCGTCGTCCCGAGCCGCCTCACGCCGGGTAGCTTCTACGCGCTCCCGCAGTCGCCACAGCTGTTCAAGCAGCTCCTGATGGTGGCCGGCACCGACCGGTACTTCCAGATCGCCCGCTGTATGCGAGACGAAGACCTCCGCGCCGACCGGCAGTTCGAGTTCACCCAGCTAGACGCCGAGATGAGCTTCGTCTCCCAGGAAGACGTCCACGAGTGCATCTCCGAAGCCGTGCTCGCCGCTACCGAAGCGGTCACCGGTTCGCGGCCGATGGACGTCATTCCGAAGATGACTTGGCAGCAGGCCATGGAGGAGTACGGCTCCGACAAGCCCGACGTGCGCTTCGACATGAAGCTCGTAGAGCTCACACCCATCTTCGAGAAGACTGAAGCCCGCGTATTCCAGTCGGAGTGCGTGAAGGGCCTCCGCCTGCCGGGCGGTGCCGATCTCACCCGCAACCGTATCGACCAG
This sequence comes from uncultured Acidimicrobiales bacterium, assembly GCA_963763135.1. Taxonomy (GTDB): domain Bacteria; phylum Actinomycetota; class Acidimicrobiia; order Acidimicrobiales; family JANYDT01; genus JANMZO01. The sequence goes on from CAVXNJ010000004.1 coordinate 198,744, forward strand.
CTGACGGATCTGGCGAAGAACTGGGGCGCCAAAGGTCTGGCCTGGTTCAAGGTCAAAGCCGGTGGCGAAGTCGACGGTCCGGTGGCGAAGTTCATGTCGGCCGACGAGCTCGCTGCCGTGCTCAAGGCCATGTCGGCCGAACCCGGCGACCTCCTGTTCTTCCAGTCGGCCGACCGCGACACGGCCCGCACCATCCTCGGCGCGCTTCGCCTGGAACTCGGCAAACCGCCGATCAACGAAGGGCTCTCGTTTCTCTGGATCGTCGACTTCCCGATGTTCCACGGCACCTCCGATGCCGGCAACCCGATCCCGGCGCACCACGCGTTCACGCATCCACACGTCGACGACGTCGACCGCCTCGAATCCGACCCCTTCTCGGTTCGCGCCCAGGCCTACGACCTCACGCTCAACGGTTGGGAGCTCGGCTCGGGCTCGATCCGGATACACAAGCCCGAACTGCAGCAGCGCATCTTCTCGCTCCTCGGCATCTCGCCGGAAGAGGCCCAGAAGCGTTTCGGCTTCTTCCTCAACCCGTTCAAATACGGTGCGCCGCCCCACGGTGGTTTCGCCTTCGGTATCGACCGCCTCACCGCGATCCTTGCCGGCGAAGAGAACATCCGCGAAGTTATTGCGTTCCCGAAGACCCAGTCGGGCCTCGATCCAATGACGGGTGCCCCGACCACGATCATCGACAAGCACATGACCGAACTCGGTCTGCGCCTGCTTCCGCCGAAGGCCTGAGCCCCGCTCCGGCCCAAGAAGATCGGCAGCCCAGCAAACGACATGACCGGAGTTCTTCCGCTCGATCTCGACGGGGTTCCCCCGCGCCTGGCGCAACAGATGGCGTTTCTCGTCGAGATCGATCAGCTGAAGAACGTCCTTCGTCAGACACCGATTGCCGACGGGTCGCGCCGCGAAAACACCGCGGAGCATTCGTGGCAGTTGGCGATGGCGGGCATGCTCCTCACCGAGCACGCCAACGAACCGGTCGACGCAAACCATGTGGTGCAGATGCTCCTCGTGCATGACCTCGTTGAGGTCTATGCCGGCGACACGTTCATTTACGCAAGCAACGACCCGGCCGTCGCGGCCGAGCAGGAAGCCAACGAGCAGGCGGCAGCCGACCGGTTGTTCGACGGTCTGCCGCCGGACCAGGGCACCCGACTTCGAGCGCTGTGGGACGAGTTCGAGTCGAAAGCCACCCCGGAATCGCGCTTTGCCAAGTCGATCGATCGCCTTATGCCGATGCTGCTCAACTATGTTGCCGGCGGCGGTTCATGGAAAGTGCACGCGATCACAGCGGACAAGACGCACAACCTGATCGACGCGCAAATGCCGGGCGGATCGCTTGCACTTACAAATTACGGCCACGTTCTCGTTAATCGTGCGGTCAGTGAAGGAATTCTTCTGCCCGCCGTCGAATCGTAGGTACACGTATTAAATCCCACCGGCTGTGACGTGGGAGAACGCGCCACGCGAACCGCCGGCCGCCACACAAAGAACGTCGACTGTGCCCGATGACCGGACCCGCGTCGACATTGCTGCGGTACCGCGACATAACCATCAGGTAAAGCGTGAGACAGTAGGGCATGCGCAATACGACGATCGTTCTCGTTGCGCACCGGCCCTGGGTTTCTGCGCTGCTTGGATCCAGGAGTCAAAAGGTCCTCGGTCACTGGTAATCCCCTGCGGCGTCGGGTGCTTTTTCAACCCCGAAACCGTGCTGCGGTCATACCGTGGACCTCACTCTGATCCTTCCCCTCTTCACATTCCTCGTCACGCTGGTCGCGAACATCAGTTCCGGCGCTTGAGTCGAGCATCGGGTCGCCGCCGACTTCTGCGGTCGTCTCCCGACTGCCGTCCTTAGGCCATTCCTAGCAACGTTCCCATCAACTTTCCTGACACCGAGTAACCGGTTTCGATCGATACCCGCACCCGTGAGCAGACCGATCTGCGTCCTTCACAGGTTCGATGAACAGGTTTGAGCAACCGAGGTGTCGGGTACATCCAAGAGGCACCGGTGGTGCCCCACCCTCGGTCGCAGAAGCGATCCACCCGTGTCCTCAACGTGAGGATGCGTCGCACCCTGCATGACGCCCGTGGCGTCGCGATCGGCTTCGTGCCGACAGTTCCATCTGGTACGGACCACACAAGGCGCCTAGGTGTCGTGTACCGGTCCGTTCCAAAAATCAACACGCAGAAATCAACACGTAGAAATCAGCAAAGGAGTACGCACCCGGTGACGTCAGTACGCCAGGTTGATCGGGGTCCGTACAAACAACAACAAGGAGTACCAATGCAGACATTGCACCCAACGCATGCTTCGACTGTCCTCGTGGGGACGTATCCCCCCACGGAATGTGGCCTCGCCACGTTCACTCGTTCCAGCGCAACCGCAATGTCAGACGGCCGGCGGGTGGGCGTGGTTGAGTTGGTCGATTCACCACGAGGAAACCTGGCGTCGATGGTTTGTGCGTCGTGGACGAAAGGTGACGCCCGGTCGCTGAAGAAGGCGGTCGACGTCATCAACACGTATGACTCCGTGATCATCCAACACGAGTTCGGCATCTTCGGTGGAGTGGACGGACGCGAAGTGCTTGACCTTGTCGCTGCAGTTGACGTCGCCATTCTCACGGTCTTTCACACGGTTCCGGAACGTCCGACCATCGGGCAACGCGAGATCCTCGAGCAACTCTACGAAGCCAGCGAATCCGTAATCACACTTACCGAAACGGCGAAGCGACGTCTCATGCGGACCACCTCCATTGACGGTGACCGAGTGGTGGTCATTCCCCACGGAGCACACGAAATCCCGCTGTCGCGGATGAAGATAAATGCGAATCCCGTCATCCTTACGTGGGGTCTGCTCGGCCCGGGAAAGGGTATCGAGCACGTCATCGACGCCCTCGGGCTGATGAGCGACCTGGAACCGAAGCCGCAGTACTGGATCGTCGGTGAGACGCACCCAAAGGTCTTCGCTGCGAGCGGTGAGGCGTATCGCGAATCGCTGAAGCAGCGGGCCCAGTTGGCCGGTATCGGCCAGCAGGTGAGGTTCTTCGACGGATACCGAGACCTTGCCGGCCTCCATGCACTCGTCGCCCAGGCCGACGTCGTGGCACTTCCGTATGACTCGCGCGAGCAGGTCACCTCGGGAGTTCTCGTGGAGGCGATTGCTGCTGGCCTTCCGGTTGTGGCGACTGACTTTCCTCACGCCCGCGAACTCCTCGCTACCGGTTGTGGTCTTGTTGTTCCGCACGAAAACCCGGAAGCCATGGCTGCGGCGCTACGACGGGTTTTGGTCGACGATGCGTTCCGGGCCGAACTCGTGGAGTGTGCGCAACGCGTCGGCCCGACCATGTACTGGCCCGAAGTAGGACGCTCGTTCGGACGGGTTGTCGATCGCTGCGTGATGGCTCGTGCTGGTGCTGAGGCCGAGTCCCAGATGGCCTCAGCATGAGTTCGAAACAAGCGGTCGTCTGGCCCCAGGCCGTGGAGATTGAGCGGGGCGATTCGACTCCGAAGCTCCTGGTACGCGGGCCCCTGGCGTGGGAGTTGTCGAAACCGCTCGACCTCTCCCATGTGCAGCGCCTCTGCGACGACACCGGGATTCTCGAGCATGCTGAGGGAGCCATTCCTCGGCGCGAACACGGCTATTGCACCGACGACGTCTCCCGCCAGTTGCTCGTGGCGTGTCTCTATCCGAACGCGCCGGGCGCGGAGCGAATTGCAGAACAGGGTCTCGCGTTCGTTCGCCATGCAGCGCTCGGAGCCGGCCGGTTCCGTTCGCGAATGAACTATGCGCGCGTATGGACTGACGAAGGAGACTCCGACGATGCGTGCGGCCGGGCGATCTGGAGTCTGGGTGCAGCGGTCCAAAGCGCCCCGTGGCCCCACGTACGCGATGCGGCGCTGCTGCTCTTCGAGGCGACAACTGCGTTCGAATCGCCCTTCTGGCATTCAAATGCGTTTGCCGCTCTCGGCGTTGGCGCGGTACTGGCGGCTTCACCTCAGAATCGTGCGGCGAAAGGCTTCGCCCAGCGTTTGGCTCAAGTACTCCCGAAGTCGAAACAGCAGGTTTGGTCGTTGGAGTCGGAGCGGTCCTACGAAGATCTCTGGTTGTGGCCGGAAGCTCGGATGACGTACTCGTCGGCCGCACTGCCCGACGCTCTTCTGGCGCTTTCGGGAGTTCAACCGGAACTGCTCGACGAAGGCCTCACGCTGTTGCGGTGGTTGGCCGACCGGGTCATCCGAAACGGCTTCAGTCCGGTCCCGGTCGAAGGACTCGGTCCGCACGATTTGCGTCCGGGTTTCGACCAGCAACCGATCGAGGCCCAGGCCTTCGCCGGAGCATGTTGGCGTGCATGGACGCTCACGAAAGACCCCAGATGGCTCGAACTCGTCGTGCTGGCCGCAGCGTGGTTCGTGGGTGCGAATGATGCGCACACCTACATGATCGATCGCCGAACGAACGGTTGCTTCGATGGCCTCATGAGCTACGGGCGAAATCTCAACCAGGGGGCCGAGTCGACCCTCGCGATGTTGCACACCATGGCCATTCTCCGTCGTGGGGTTGATGAGGGCGTCATTGTCCTGCGCCACGCTGGTGGCAAGGATGCGCTCAACGGTCGGACGACTGCGATCAGCGACGGAGAGACCGGATCGTCGCGCATGGCCGTGCAGATGGAGATCGTATGAATGCCGCCGGTCCGCATGAGATCTTCACCCGCTTCCCCGGCAATCCGATCATCACCGCTGCCGACTTCCCTTTCACGGTGAACTCGGTCTTCAACCCTGCCGTCACGATGTTCGAGAACGAGACGCTGCTGCTGTGCCGCGTCGAGCACCGTACCGGCCTCTCGTCACTCGTAGTCGCTCGGAGCAAAGATGGTTTGACCGACTGGATCATCGAGCCCGACCGGTGCATGGAACCGTTGCTCGACACGCAGGAGGAAGCGTGGGGTATCGAGGACCCACGCATCACAAAGTGCGACGACGATTACTACATCGTCTATACCGGGTTTTCGACGGGTGGCCCCCTTGTATGTCTGGCGTCTACCCGCGACTTCCGCGAGTTCAAACGACTGGGCGTACTGTCTTCACCCGAAGACAAAGATGCGGCACTGTTCCCAACCCGTATCGACGGGTCCTGGGTCCTGCTGCACCGACCGGTGCCGCGCACTCCCGGTATGGGTGCCCATATCTGGTTGTCTACGAGCCCAGATCTTCAGCACTGGGGCAACCCGCAGATGCTCATCGAAGCACGGAAAGGCGGCTGGTGGGACTCGTACAAGATCGGCCTCGGCCCGCCCCCCATGGAGACATCCAAGGGATGGCTCATCATGTACCACGGCGTTCGGACAACAGCGGCCGGCAGCCTTTACCGGCTTGGACTTGCGCTGCTTGATCTCGGCGATCCGACCAAAGTCATCGCTCGAAGCAACGAATGGGTTTTCGGTCCGTCGGCCCCGTACGAAGTCACAGGCGATGTTCCGGGCGTCGTCTTCCCGTGCGGGTGGCTGCTGATGCCCGATGGCGACACGATCCGCATGTATTACGGGGCCGCCGACACCACTATCGCGGTGGCCGAAGCGAGCCTTGCCGATCTGCTTGATCACATCGACCGTCATAACGACGGCCTTCGCCTCTGGAACTGAACGTCTCTGGAACCTGAGCGCAACTCATCTGAACGTCTCTGGAAGCGGTTGGTTTCTCGCCGTTTTTGGCGTCACGAGTCGGTCCCCTGGTTGCACGAACGGCGGGGGACCGACCCAACGCAGGTGAGGATGGCCTCAAGAACCTCTCAGGAAAAGCGCAACCAGGGTTAAAAACCCTCTCACTCAGGGAAAGGCCTCAGTGCCCGGAACACGCACACGCGTTGACCTGTGGGCCGAAAGTACGGATTTCAGACTACCGCGGCTGCGCTTCTGACTGGGCACAACGACCTATTGCCTAGACATCTCAAGTGACCGATGATCCGCGTAGTTACACAAGCAGCAACGGTACTGTTGCAGTGCTTGCCTATCCTGCAGGTCCCTACTTCCCCGAGATGTTCTTATGAATGGCAACACTGCTGTGAGCACTGCGCGTCCAACGTTCGCCAGCGGGGACTCGCCCGCTGGAGAAGTTATTACGCCTTCAGTGCAGAATGTGCCCTCGTCCACCGACGCTTCGCTGACGACGTCGAAAGGCGTACGTGCCGCACGACTCCGGCAGGAACCGATCATTGCCGCGGGAAGCGTGCCGGGCTATGGCGCGGTCTTCAATGCCGGAGTGATCGAGCATGACGGTGTGTACCACCTGTTCGCCCGCGGCATACGCGAGGGTTACGTTCGCAACGAGGGTGAAGGGGCGCGTTTTCTCAACTATGTGAGCGACGTGCTGGTGTTCGTCTCCGACGACGGCGTTGATTACCGCTTTCAGCAGGTTCTCGCCAAGAGCAGCGATGACTGGATCCATGCGGTCGAAGACCCGCGGGTCCAATGGGTGCACAGCCGTGGCGCGAAGCACGCAGTCATGACCTACACGCATCTTCCCCACCCGTCGACCGGCCGGCCGTGGCAGGTTGGCGCGCTGCGACTCGATTTCGACGGCGATCGTTTCGCTCTCGACCAGAGCTCGGTTCGCGTGCTCGGACCCGACGGAGTACACGACAAAGATGCCGTGGTGTTCAATCTCCGCAGCGGCAAGGTCGCATTGATACACCGGGTGCACCCCAACATTCAGGTTGCGGTGTTCGACGACCTCGAACATCTGTGGTCCGCGGACCATTCGTATTGGGACGAGCACATGCGCGAACTCGATCAGCACACCATCATTGCGTCGTCTGAGCGCGTCAGTGGCGTCGGCGCCGGCGCTCCGCCGGTCGAGACCGATGAAGGGCTGCTGCTCTTCTACCACGAGCGGCTGATCAACGGCACCTACACGATGAACGTCGCACTCCTCGATCCTGATACCGCGAAGGTTCGTGCGGTACTTCCCGACCCGATTCTGGTTCCGGAACTCCCCTGGGAACTCGAAGGCGACGTCAACGACGTGGTGTTCGTGGGCGGTGCCGTGGCCCGGCCCGACGGCACGATCTATCTCACTTACGGAGCCGCTGATCGTTGCGTAGGTGCTGCGGTCGTTGAGACCCGGGCCCTGCTCGACGCTCTCGCTGCGGTGTAACCCAAGCGATCCTGACGCACCAGGTCAGGTCACGTTGTAGGCCAGGCACCATGACAGCCGAGCCTGGCCTTTGCGTTGCCTTTAAACGAGGACGTTGTAGGCCAGGCACCATGACAGCCGAGCCTGGCCTTTGCGTTGCCTTTAAACGAGGACGTTGTAGGCCAGGCACCATCACAGCCGAGCCTGGCCTTTGTGTTGGCCCTTAGACCAGCACGTTGTAGGCCAGGCACCACAACAAGGCCGTGAGGCTCAGCCCGTTGTCAACGCGCCCCGCTGCGATTTCCTCGCGGAGCCGTTCGACGCTGACCCATTCGATGCGCTCGGCCTCGGCCGGGTCAGTTGGCTCGCCGACATACGACACGTCGGTGCCCAGGTAAAGCTCGAAGCGGTGGTCGCCAACGCCGTTGACCGGCGCGTAGGAACACAGGTGCGCGAGGGTCTCGACCTTCCAGCCGGTTTCTTCTTCGACCTCGCGTAGCGCCGCTACTTCGGGGGTTTCTCCCGGATCGACCTTACCGGCCGGGACTTCCCAACCCCAGGTGTTGGAGATGAATCGGTGACGCCACAGCAAAAGCACGCCCTTGGTGGGGTCGTAAACGACGACTCCCGAGGCCGGAGCCGAGGTACGAAAGACGTGGTGTTCAAAGCGTTTGGCCGGGTGCCCGGGACCGCAATCGGGGATCTCGACGTCGACGAGCGACAGCGTCACCCACTCGCTTTCGTAGAGATTCCGCTCACCGTGCACAGTCCAACGCATGGCCGCCAATGTAGAGGGTTCCGGGGCCCGGGCTGACCGACCGACCCGGGAATGACCAGCCACGATGGTGTGATTGTCGCGAGTCGTCGGGACTTCGTCCGTTTGGTGCGACGCGCGTGTAAGGCTTGGGTCGTGTCAACGATCGCCGGACTCCTAGCTGAGCCAAACCGTCGGAAGGTTGCTGCGGCGGTCATGCTGGGGGCCGCGAGCCATGGCGAGGTCATCGCCGCGACCGGCCTCGCCGGGCGTGAAGTGACCATCGCGCTCGATCGTTTGGAGTCGAACGGATTTGTCACGGTTGAAGGCGACTCGATCATGCTTCGTGAGGAACGAATTCTCGAGGAAGCGCGCGAGGTCCGAAAAGTAGAGCCGGGTGTGGCGGTGCCGAACGAAGATGCGGAGCGAGCCTCGGTGATCCGGCGGTTCTTTCGCGACGGACGGCTTACGCAGATTCCGATGCAGGCCAAAAAGCGCCGGGTGATCTTCGATGTTCTCGCTCAGCGGTTCGAGCCGGGTCAGTTGTATTCCGAGGCTCGCGTCAATTTGGAACTGGGCAAGGCCCACGCTGATACCGCCGCGTTGCGTCGGGGAATGGTCGACGAGGAGTTTCTCGGCCGACGCGATGGGTTCTATTGGCGAATCGGCGGTACGGTCGAGGTCAGTGAGCCGTCGACGACCAACGAACAAACCTCGGCGCCAATCGAGGACTCAAGCGGCGCTGATGTCGCTACCGATTCCGGTAGCGGTGACCGACTCGAATCGAGCGAACCATGACCGATGACCTATTCAGCGCGGCATTGGTCGAGCGGTTGCAGCGGGAGGCGCCGCTAGCGGCTCGTATGCGACCGCGAAACCTCGACGACGTGGTCGGGCAGGAGCACCTGCTCGATCGCGGCCGACCCCTGCGTCGCCTCATCGAAGCCGATCGCTTGTCGAGCGTGATCCTGTGGGGTCCTCCCGGTACCGGCAAAACCACGCTGGCTTCACTTATCGCGACGGCAACAAGCAAGCGCTTCGTCTCACAATCGGCGGTGACCGCCGGAGTGAAAGACGTCCGCGATGCGGTGGAAAGCGCCCGTGAGGAACAGCGTATGCACCAGCGCGGAACCATCTTCTTCCTCGACGAGATTCACCGCTTCAACCGGACCCAACAAGATGCGTTGCTTCCCAGCGTTGAAGACGGCACGCTCGTTCTTATCGGGGCGACGACGGAAAACCCGAGCTTCTCGGTCAATGGTCCGCTGTTGAGTCGGAGCACGCTGTTTAAGCTACGCGCGCATACGGAATCGTCGCTTCGGACTCTGCTGCACCGGGCACTCGACCGCGAGGGTGCGGCCGCCGACGAAGATGCGATTGTCCATCTCGTGAACATGGCCGACGGCGACGCCCGATCGTTGCTGACATCGCTCGAAGTCGCGATGGCCCTGGCCGACGATCCGGAACGGGCGGAGGGTCGAAAGCGCATCACGTTGAACGATGCCGAAGCCGCCGTCGACGCTCGCGTTCTCCGCTACGGTCCCGACGAGCACTACGACATAATAAGTGCCTTTATTAAATCCATGCGGGGGAGCGATCCCGATGCCGCCCTGTACTGGCTCGCCCGCATGCTCACCGCCGGCGAGGATCCTCGCTTCATCTCGCGTCGCCTGGTGATCTTTGCAAGCGAGGATGTCGGCATGGCTGACCCGCTCGCGCTGGTGGTCGCCGAAGCGGCGGCCCGCGCTGTGGAGTTCATTGGCATGCCCGAAGCTCAGCTCAACCTGGCCCAGGCCACGGTTCATCTCGCCACCGCGCCGAAGTCCAACCGCAGTGCACTCGGCATCTGGAGCGCAATGGCCGATGTGAAGGAGCGCAGTGCGGGGGCCGTGCCGATCCACCTTCGCGACGCGCATTACGCCGGAGCGAAAAAGCTCGGGCACGGCAAGGGCTACCAGTATCCGCACGATGCGCCCGAGGGCTGGGTCCAGCAGCAGTATCTCCCCGATGACCTGGTCGACCGGCACTACTACGAGCCTTCCCAACATGGACATGAGGCCCGCGTGGCCGAACGGATGCGGTCGCGCGGCCAGCTGTAGCTTCGGCGGTTGCTACAACGTGCCCGACATCTGCCTGAGGGTGACCGCGTCGACTGAAAACGCAAGCATCCAAAGGAATGTGAGCCAGGTGATCGCAGACGGCCGGGTCAGGCGAGTGCGTGGCGTCGGCGAGGCTTCTCCTTCGAACATTGAAACCGCGGTCGGATCGGGGTCTCCCCGACGAGGACGTGACTGCGCCTTCAGGACCAGCGGAACCAGCATGAGGGGAAGCGTGATGAGGTACCACGACGGAATCTGCGAATAGAACTTCATGAACATGGCGAATCCGACCGCAGCAGATGCTTGGGCCCGCAGCGTCCGATCCCGAGCGACCACGACGACCCACACGAAGAACAGCACACTTACCATCTGTGGGAGGACGCGCATGGTCAGAAGCTGCTTCGACCATTGGTGTGTGGGATCGACCGGGTTCCAGTAGTACGGGTTCCAGCGGAACTGCGCGGAGTACCGGAACACGTTCGGAATGATCGGGTACAGAAACGACAGCACGACGGTCGGCACCGACCCGATCATTCCACCGATGACGAATGATCGAAGCCGCTGATGTTTCCGCATGCTCCAGGCCAGAAAGGGAACGAGGGCCGCCGCCGTGAGCTTGGTTTGGACTGCCAACGCGATAAGTACTCCACTAACGACGGGTAACTGCATCGTTGCCAACGCACCGAGCCCGAGCATCGACTGCAGTGTTTCGAATTGGCCTTCGTGCGATGTCCACCACATCGCAATCGGGCTGATCCAGTACACGAGTCCGAAGGATCGTCGTCCGGTGAGCCTGACGATCAGCCAGGCGCATACGGCATCCGACACCGTGAGTAGCAGTTTGGCGAGGACGGTACCACCGCCGATAGCAGCCACGAAGGAGAAGAACCCGACGGAGACGGGAGGATAGTTGTAGGGAAGATGCGACCACGGAACCCCGGCATTTTCGGTGGCCCACGGGAATGTTTCCACGAGTGGTCGACCCGCCGTCCGGATGCCGTGGTGCCAGACCGCTCGGCCTGTCAGGACACCGCGCATCAGATCGTTGGTGTACGCCGGCCCGTCAAAGCCGACGGCGAACATAATGCGAACGACAGCTCCGGTCGCCAGCATGAGCGTCAACACCAGATGCCTGGACGCCCAGTTTCGACTGCGCCAAACGATGGATTGTCCGGGCGTCGCGAGTTGCTCGGGCGTCGCGCCGTTGTGAGTCGCGTCGTTGTGGGTCGCTTGGGTCTTGTCGATTTCGAATAGGTCGGAGGCGCAAGCTCGGTCCGTCGTGCCCGAATCAAGTTCGCGCAACCCGCTCGTCGGCATATTCGATCATCGGCTACCGCCGAGTGCGGCTTTAGAACTCTGAAACCAGCGAATCATCGGGCCCGGGCCTACGCTTTCAGGCCATGAACGTCGTGGTGTGGGTCGCTGTAGCCGGACTAGTGGTTCTCGCCGTTGCCGTGGTCGTGCTGTACCGGGCTGTCGCGGTGCTCGGACAAGCGGTCGACAACCTGACGATAGAAGTAGCTCAGGTCCGTGACCAGACCCTTCCAGCACTACAGGAGGCGCGGCGGGCGTTGAAGAGCGTCGAAGGGCAGGCCGCCAAAGCCGATGCGCTGCTCGATGTCGCCACTTCGCTAACCACGACAGCCGACAACGCGTCCAAGTTCGCCCAACGCGTGGTGTCGAACCCGTTCATCAAGGTCGTTGCGTTCGTCAGCGGTACCAAGCGCGCCGCGGCCAAGCTTCGTAGCAAGGACTGAGCCCCACGGCTCGGCCGTGACACGCAGCAGAGCCACACAGGCAGTGCCACCAGGCAGAACCACCGTGCGGAGAGACCTGGCGCGAATCGACCGCGGCCGCCCGGACGAGGGAGCCGCGGTCGATGGGCTGAACCGGCAGGCGGGGGGAATCCTGCCGGTGGGGGGATCCTGAAGGTGCGGGAAGTGGCTAGCGGGCGGTCGTGCTGATGTGTGCCGTGCAGGTTTCGACGACGGGTCCGGTGAAGGAATCACTGCGGAGTTCGTAGGTGTACGAAAGCTCGACGGGGCCGGCAGGTACCGTTCCTCCGAGGTGGGTGATCAGACCACCCGGCGACGATGGGAAGCTTCCGAATTTGTTGGTGTTGGTTCCGGTGGCGTCGTTCGCCAGAACGAAGTTCTGGTAGAGACCGGTCGGGCCGTTCGAATAGGAAATCTGCAGCTCGACCCGCTTGTTGAAGCCCTTGTCGACCGAGATGCTCATCACCGTGCCCCCGGTGCAAACAGCGCCGGCTGACGCCCGATTGATTACACCGACGGTCGTGGTGCCGCCACCACCACCGCCCGTACCGCCTCCTCCGCCACTCGTACCGCCCTTGGCGTACGCGGGTGCAGACATCGAGAGTGCGGCGAGTGTGGTGGCCAGGACGGCGAGGCTACGGCGGGAGGGTCGAATCGACATATGTGTGCTCCTGAAGCGAAGTTGTGCTGCGAACGCCGTTAACGATCAGGTGACGTCAGTCGCATGGGCAATCCGACAAAGGTCGTAGGTTCCCCTTCCTGCCGACATTCACCGCAGAATGTGGCGCAGCCACTGCGCTCAGCCTCGGGAGACGCGACACAAGCCCGTCGAGGTGACAAACTGGGGGAGTGATCAAGCGAATCGTCTGGTGGACCGCCGGAGCGCTGATGGGCGCAGGTGGGTCGACGTATCTGCAAATCAAGTTCCGCAAGACGGTCCAGGCCAAGGTCGCGAAGTATGCGCCGCCCAACGTCGCCGACGTTGCGCTTGGCAAAGCGAAGGATCTGAAGTCCCGTGTCGGGTCGGCTGTTTCCGAAGGCCGTTCCGCCATGGTGGAACGCGAAACGGAACTGCGAAACCGCGTGTCGGGCCGTCCGGGCAAGGGTCCGGGCTCCTCGCGGTACTGACGCGGTACTGAACACGTCGGCGGTGGTCCCGGCACAAAACCACGCTCCGAAGTGGTGAAGGCGGCCAGTAGGCTGTTTCGACCATGTCTTCGACCCTGCCATCGAACACCGCACCACTGAACGGCCCGGTTCAACCCCTCTCCGCCGACGAGGTGCGCCGAGCCTTCCTCGACTACTTCGTCGCGAACGGCCACACTGAGGTTGCTTCGGCCAGCTTGATACCGCACGACCCGACGATTTTGTTCAACGTCGCAGGCATGGTGCCGTTCAAGAGCTACTTCACCGGCGACGAGACCGCCCCGTTCAAGCGGGCCGTGACCTCGCAGAAATGTGCCCGCGCCGGAGGCAAGCACAACGACCTCGACGACGTTGGCCGCACCGCCCGCCACCTCGTGTTCTTCGAGATGCTCGGCAACTTCAGCTTCGGCGACTACTTCAAGCGCGATGCCATCACGTTCGCGTGGGAGTTCGTGACCAAGGTCCTCCAGTTCGACCAGTCGAAGTTGTGGGTTACCGTCCACGAGTCCGACGACGAGGCCGAAAAGCTGTGGCAGGACCTCACGCCGATCCCGCTCGAGCGCATTCAGCGCCTCGGCGACAAGGACAACTTCTGGCAGATGGGTCCGGTCGGCCCTTGCGGTCCGTGCTCGGAGATCTTCTACGACCGGGGCCCCGAATACGGCCCGGAGGGTGGCCCGCTCAACCCGGCCTCCGAAGCCCGTTACATCGAGTTCTGGAACCTCGTGTTCATGCAGTTCGCCCAGGCCGAAGACGGCTCGCGAACGGCGCTTCCGAAGCCGTCGATCGACACCGGCGCCGGGCTCGAGCGCATCCTGTGTCTGCTCCAGGGTGTGGAGGCCGTCTGGGAAACCGACCTCATGGCCCCGATCATCAACAAGGCCCGTGAGCTGACCGGTGCCAACTACATCGTCGGCGATTACAACGATCCCGACTCGTTCTCGCTCCGCGTCCTGGCCGAGCACGCCCGATCCGGAGCGATGCTCATCTCCGACGACGTGTTCCCCTCCAACACCGGCCGAGGCTACGTCCTCACCCGCATCCTTCGCCGCGCCATCCGCCACGCTTACCGCCTCGGCGTGACCAAGCCGATGCTGGCCGACCTCATGACGGTCGCCATCGACGTCATGGGTGGTGCCTACCCGCAGGTACTCGAGCGCAAGAAGCACATTCTCAACGTCGTGAACCGCGAAGAAGAGGCGTTCCGGCGCACGCTCGAGCGTGGCTCCATCCGCCTCGACGACGAGATCAAGTCCTTGGCCGAAGACCAGGAACTCAGCGGCGACACGGCCTTTGAGTTGCACGACACGTTCGGCTTCCAGTTGGAGCTCACGCGTGAGATCGCGGCCGAGCGCGGGGTCAACGTCGACGAAGCCCGTTTCGAAGTGCTGATGAACGAGCAGCGCGACCGGGCCCGCGCCGCCCGCAAGGATTCTTCGACGCCCGAGGAACTGTCGAAGCAGTACCGCGAGATCCAAGACGAGAACGGCACCACCACGTTCGTCGGTTACGAGTCCGAAGAAGTCGTCGATGCCAAGGTGATCGGCGTCATCGAAACCGACACCGGCATTGAAGTGTTCCTGAACCGCACCCCGTTCTACGCCGAGTCCGGCGGCCAGATCGGCGACACCGGAACGATCACGACAGCGACCGGCAAGGTCGAAGTAACCGACACGACGTATGCCGTGCCGGGTCTGACGCGCCATGTCGGCACGCTGGTGAGTGGCACCATCGTGGTCGGCGACATCGCCCACGCCGCGATCAACGTGGAGCAGCGCGACTCGACTCGCCGCAACCACACCGGCACCCACCTGCTGCACTGGGGTCTGCGACAGGTCCTCGGCGATCACGTGAAGCAGGCCGGTTCGCTGGTCGGCCCCGACCGTCTGCGCTTCGACTTCTCCCACTACGAGTCGGTCACGCCCGATCAGATCCGCGCCATCGAAGACCTCGTGAATACCGCGGTCCTCGCCGGCACCGACACGCTCAACCCGGAAGTGACCAAGGCCGAAGCCGAGGAAATGGGGGCCATCGCCTTTTTCGGCGACAAGTATGGCGAGAAAGTACGCGTACTTAAGGCCGGTCCGTCGCTCGAATTCTGCGGCGGCACGCACGTGCGCAACATCGGTCAGATCGGTGCCGTCAAGATCATCGGCGAAAGCTCGATCGGCTCCAACCTTCGCCGTATCGAAGCCACCACCGGTCTCCAGACGCTTGCGCGCCTACGCGCCGGTGAGTCGATGCTGGCCGGCGCGGCTTCTGCGCTGCGGGTCAAGCCCGAGGAAGTTTCCGACCGGGTGGCCCGCCTCCTCGACGAGCGCAAGGCGCTGGAGAAGGAGATCGAGCAGTTGAAGCGGGTCGCTGCCGGGGCCGGTGCGGCAGCATTGATCGCTGGCGCCGTCAATGGCGTCGTCATTGCTCGGGTGGAAGACACCGACCGTGATTCGCTGAAGGACCTTGCACTTGCGATCCGTGACGCCGCTGGCATTCGGGGTGTCGTGCTCGGGTCGGCTCCGGCCTCGGGTGGTGTCGCGTTGGTAAGTGCAGTTACGAAAGACTCGGGCCTGCACGCGAGCGATCTGATTGCCGAAGCGGCCAAGCTGGTACAGGGCGGCGGCGGCAAGTCACCCGACCTGGCGATCGCCGGTGGCAAGAAGCCCGAAGCCCTCGATGCGGCCTTGGCCGCGGCCCGCACCGCCGCAGGTATCTGACCAGCGAACGTGTAGCCGAAGATGCCATGAGGCGACGTCTTCGGCTACATGAACGCAAGGGTCAGCGTCAGGACTTTCGAGCTACGACTTCCACTTCCAGGCCATCGCTACGATCGTGGTCATCACGAACGTGGTATCGATCAACGCCTCGTTGCGGTAGCGGGTGATCAAGCGGCGAAACGTCGACTCGTCGCGCTTTTCCGCTGCTTCGCCGATGCGCTTGGCGGTCGGGGCGAACACGAACAGGCCAAGCAGACCGCCGATGGTGACGGTGATGAGGCCCACAATGACGAAGCCGTCACGGAATTCGTAGGGACCGTCGATGACCAGGAGAACGCCGGTCGTAGCCAGTACTGCTCCGGCGACGTTGTAGTAGCGCTGTGCCATGTTCTGTACCGTTGCCGCCCAACGGGCGGCAGTGTCGTCGGCGTTGCGGAACAGGTGCCGGGAGGCGAACAGTTGGGTGTAGTTCCCGCCCAGCCATGCGGCGCCGCACATGAGATGGATGGCCAGCAAAACGTTGCGGTAGACGCTCATGCACCACAAAACCACAGATTCGCGGTCGCGAGCTGACTGCTCCGGAGTCGATTTTGTTACCCCCGGTAAGGTTTTCGACTCCGGAGCGGGTCGGTGCCCGCGACGTTCGGTCACTTCCTCCCGGTGGGTGGGAACATTCGACCGAAGGTCGCGAGTGGGTTGGTGCAGCGCAGGCCGGTACTGTTTCGACATGCCCGGTCCTGTCCCACGCCACGGATTTGCCACCCGCTCGATCCACGCGGGAGCGAGGCCCGATCCGAGCACCGGGTCCCGGGCAACACCGATCCATCAGACCACGGCATACGTGTTCGACGACGCTGCCGACGCGGCGACGCTGTTCGCTCTGCAGAAGTACGGCGACATCTATGTGCGCCTAAGTAACCCGACCGTGGCGGTGTTCGAGGAACGGATGGCGTCGCTCGAAGGTGGGATCGGGGCGGTGGCAACCTCGTCGGGTCAGTCGGCTGAACTGCTGACGTTCGCCGCCCTGGCCGGCTCGGGCGACCACATCGTTGCCAGCGCGCAGCTCTACGGCGGAACGCGCACGCTCCTGGAGTCGACACTCGCCCGATTCGGGGTCGAAACGACCTTCGTGGCTGACGACGACCCGGCCGCGTTCGAAGCCGCAATCCGGCCTACGACGAAGGCGGTTTACGCCGAAGTGGTGGCCAACCCCAGCGGTGCGGTGGCCGATCTCGAGGGCCTGGCTGAAATCGCTCATCGCAACGACGTTCCCCTGGTCGTTGACGCCACCTGCGCCACACCCTACCTGTGCCGCCCGATCGAGCACGGGGCCGACATCGTCGTGCATTCGGCGACGAAGTTCCTTGGCGGACACGGCACGTCGCTTGGCGGTGTGGTCGTCGAAGCCGGGACGTTTCCATGGGACAACGGTCGGTTCCCGTTGATGACCGCGTCGACCCCGTCCTACGGCGGACTGCAGTGGTGGGGCAATTTCGGTGAATACGGATGGCTAACTCGTCTGCGCGCAGAGCAATTGCGCGATACCGGGGCCACGATGACGCCGTTCAACGCGTTTCTCTTCCTGCAGGGCCTCGAGACACTTCCGCTGCGCATGCGGGCCCACGTCGAGAACGCTCAGGCCGTCGCCCAGTTCCTCGACACCCATCCGCTTGTTTCGTGGGTTCGCTATGCAGGCTTACCAAATCATCCGCACCGGGAACGGGCCCGGAAGTACCTGCCGAAAGGGCCCGGGGCGGTGTTCGCATTCGGTGTGAAAGGCGGACGCGCGGCGGGTGCGCGCTTCATTGACGCGGTCGACCTGTGCTCGCACGTTGCGAACATCGGCGACGCCCGAACGCTCGTAATTCACCCAGCGTCGACAACCCACGCTCAACTCGATGACGCAGCCCTCGCGGCGGCGGGAGTGGAAGACGACCTCGTGCGGATCAGTGTCGGGATCGAAGACGTCGACGACATCTGCGCCGACCTGGAGCAGGCTCTTCAACACGCGGCAGGAGCGAACCGATGACTGATGCAGCGACCTTCGAAGACACGTCACCGGCGACGGTGCTCAAGGTGCTCAGATCAACAACGACCGTTGCGATCGTCGGAGCGTCGGCCAACCCGTCGAGGGCCTCGTACTTTGTCGCTACCTACCTGCGTGCCGATGCGCGAGAGTTCACCGTCTGGTATGTGAACCCGCGCGAAAGCGACATTCTGGGAGCAACCGTCTACCCGTCGCTCGACGCGCTACCGGCCGTTCCTGATCTGGTCGACGTCTTCCGTCGCACCGACGACCTCCCGGCCGTCACTGAGGAAGCGATCGCGATCGGAGCAAAGTCGATCTGGTTCCAGTTAGGCCTTCGGCACGACGATGCCGCGGCCCGCGCCTCATCGGCCGGGCTCGCTGTGGTCCAGGATCGCTGCCTGAAGATCGAACACGCACGCTACGCTGGCGGCCTTCACAAGGCCGGCTTCGACACCGGTGTGATTTCGTCCCGCCGGAATCTCCGGTAGCAGCCGGTAGCGCCGAGGTTTGGATGAATGTGCTCGGCGAGCGGGTGCAAATATCCGAACGTTGCGCGGTCTCAGCCACCATGGGTGGGTTCCACGCAGAAAACGCCTACGTTGGGTGTGGTGCGTCACCGAACTGTCATACCGTCGATCTACGATCGGAGCATGGCTCGGGCGCTAGGGATCGACCTCGGAAGCAAACGGATAGGTGTCGCCTCGAGCGACACCACCCGCACGCTCGCGAGCCCGGTGACGGTCCTCGAACGTCGAGGATCCCGGAGCGCCGACCACAAAGCGATTGGCGAAATCATCGCAGAGTACGAACCGGATGTGATCGTTGTGGGTCTGCCGCTGTCGTTGAACGGGGCTGAAAGTCACGCCGCCGCGCTGGTTCGGGCCGAGATCGCCGAGATGGAGAACGTCTTCAGCGTGCCGATAGTTGTGCACGATGAGCGGTTTTCCACAGCCACAGCGCACGCATCGATGATGGAGCGCAAGATGAACGCCCAGGCCCGCCGTAAGGTTGTCGACAAGGTGGCGGCCGCGGTGTTTCTTCAGAGCTGGCTCGATGCCGAGGCGTACCGCCGACGTGCGGTCGCCGAGCAGACCGCCCACGCAGCCACGAACGCCGGCCCCACGCAATCGGCCTCCAACTCGAAAGCGGTGCTGCCATGAGCGACCCCACGAACAGCGAATGGAGCGCCGCAGCCGACGACGGCTGGGGCAACGATTCAGCCTGGGCATCCGAGGGGGATTGGGGTCAGGCCTCGTCGTTGTTCTCCCGTAACGACGACGGATTCGACCGAGGGTGGACCGACGACGGCGCACCGGCCCGGCAAAGCTCCCGTGTATCCGATCCGCTCCGGGAACCGCTGCCGGCGCCGGTGGCGATGGCGGCTTCGAATCCACCCGGCGCGCCCCAGGGTTCGGCGCAATCCGGTCCGCAGCCGGCTCCGCCCGCCCCAGCACCAGCGCCACAACCGGTCGCGGCGGCTCCAACCGATACCGGAAGCTCGCGGCGCTCGCGTCGCCGCGACTCCCGCTACGACGACCGGTACGAATCCGACGACGACTATTACGACGACGAAGCGTTTCCACCCCCGCGCCGTTGGCGCGCCTTCCTCGGATTTTTGTTGGTGTTGGTGCTCCTGGCCGGGGGCCTGCTTTTTGCGCTCCATTGGTACCGCGGCCAGGTCACGCCGTCGGGCACACAGGGCCCAAAGGTCACGATCACCATTCCGAACAACACGTCCACGTCGCGGATCGGCGAAATCCTTCACGAGAACAAAGTGATCGGTAACCCGACGCTGTTCCGGTTCTACGCGCAGTACAAAGGCAAAGGTGGATTCGAGGCCGGGCGCTACGAGTTCCCGACGAACTCCTCGTTCGACGACGCACTTTCTATTTTGGCGAAGGGCGCCGCGGTACCTGACGTCAACCGGGTGACCATTCCCGAGGGGTTCCGGATCGAACAGATTGCGGACCGGATCGCAGCGAAACTTCCCGGCCGAACCAGGCAGGGATTCATCGACGCCGCGAACGCCGGCAAGATCCGCTCAGCGTATTCACCATCCGATGCCACGACCCTCGAGGGCTTCCTCTTCCCCGACACGTACACCTTCACGCTCGAAGACGATGAGTCCACGGTCGTTACGCGTATGGTCGAGAACTTTGATCAGGTGGCCGACGAAGTCGGGCTTAGCCGCTCTATGGAAAAGGTCGGTCTGACCCCGTACCAGACCGTGATTCTCGCGTCGCTGATCGAACGCGAAGCCAAGATCGACGGCGACCGGGCGAAGATCTCACGGGTGATCTTCAACCGCTTGAAGAGCGAAACGGCGCTGCAGATTGACGCGACCCTCGTCTACGCGCTCGGTGGAGTTGACCGGATTCTTCTTGAAGATCTGAAGAAAGACGGGCCGTACAACACCTACACGCGCAAGGGCCTGCCGCCGACGCCAATTGCTTCGCCGGGCAAGGAATCGCTCATCGCCGCACTGAATCCCGAGAAGGGCGATTGGCTGTACTACGTAGTGACCGGAACCGATGGCTCGCATTCCTTTGCCACGACGTTCAAGGAACACAAGGCCAACATCAAATTGGCCAAGGAACGTGGGCTGCGTTGACCGACTTGCTCGGCGTTAAAGGCAATAGTCGCGCGTCCGGCGATGCCCGCCCGTCGCTCAGCGGATCCACACGAGTTTGCGGCGTGATCGGCGACCCGGTCGGTCACTCGCTTTCACCTGCGCTGCACAATGCGGGATATGCCGCGCTCGGGCTCGATTGGGCGTATGTCGCGTTTCCCGTGCGTCGTGATGATGGCCGGGGCGCGGTTGAAGCTATGCGTACGTTGCAGTTGGCCGGTCTGTCCGTGACCATGCCACACAAAGACACCATCGCTCGTTTCGCCGACGAGGTCTCCGACGACGTGGCGACGCTTGGCGCGGGTAATACGTTGCGGTGGGTGGGTGATCGAATCCGGGCGGAAACCACCGACGGGCCCGGATGCATCGCTGCACTCCGTGAGGCCGGTGCCGATCCGACCGGTAAGCGGATCATGGTGCTCGGAGCCGGCGGTGCCGGCCGCGCCGTCGTTCAAGCCGCGGCGAAGGCCGGTGCCAGCGAAATCGTGGTCGTGAATCGCAGCGTCGAACGCGCTGATGCTGCGGTCCTTCTGACCGGCGGGGTGGGCCGGGTTGGATCCGCCGACGAAGCCGACTCGTGCGACATCATCGTGAACGCGACCTCGATCGGTATGGGCATCGACCCGGCGGTGAACGACTCCTCCGACGCGCTACCGCTCGATCCGTCACGGGTCGGACCCGGCCAATTCGTGAATGACCTGATCTACCACCCCCTCGTGACGCCGCTCATGAGCCGGGCCGCGCAACGCGGGGCCACCGTGGTCGGGGGCGTCGGAATGCTCTTGCATCAGGCGGCGCTTCAGTTCACGTTTTTCACCGGGCAGGCCGCACCACTCGACGCCATGCGAGCCGCCGTGCAATCGCAGCTGACCAACCGGGCGTAGCGCGGGCGGAAATCGCCGGTTCGTCCCCCTTATTCGATCGATGCACCGCTAGCCTCACTTGCCGTGAGTGGAAGCGGATGTTGATGGGAATGACTCTGTGAGCGGAGCGCTTGGCGGTGTGGTGGTCGGAGGGCTCAGCGGACTCGTCGCATCGCCGATCGTGTCGGTCCTCACCACCCGCCCACCCCTGCTCGACGCCACCGAACTGCCGAATCTGAAGTTCCGGTGTGACAGTTGCCGGGCCCCGCTGAAGCCGGTTGACATCATCCCGGTCCTGTCGTTTTTGTTGCGACGCGGAAAGTGCCGGTCGTGTGGTGCGCCCATCAGCCGCTGGGACTTCGCGGCCGAAGTACTCGCGGTTGCGATCGGCATGCTCGTTGGTTGGCGGGTCGGTTTGGTTCGCGAGCTGCCGGCATTCCTGCTCCTCGGGTTCGTGAGTGTGATCGTCCTGCTCGTGGATGCCCGGCTCCACAAAATTGCCACCCGCATGATCTATCCGGCTACCGCGTTGGGGTTCGTTCTTCTGGCGATCGCCGGACTAACCAGTGGCCGCCGCGAAGCCGTGCTCGTTGCTGCGCTCGGCGGTCTCGCGGCAAGCGCGTTCATATGGCTCCTCGTGATCGTGTACCCGGCCGGGATGGGTGACGGCGACGCCCGCCTGGTGCTCTTTCTCGGCATGTACCTCGGTTGGCACGGGTGGAGATACGTGTACTTAGGACTTACCGCAGGGTTTCTGCTTGGTTCGATTTTCGGGCTCGTCATTGCCGCCGCGAAAGGAACCGGACGCAAGACCAAGTTCGCGTTTGGTCCCTATCTCTGTGCCGGTGCCATGTTTGTGGCGCTGTGGCCGGGCGTCTTCTCGTCGTATATGCAGTAACGGCATCCGCACGACACCGGCGACCACAAACCAACCACAAACCAACCACAAACCCATCCACACACCTTGCTCGGACCGATGGCAGGGTGACCGGGAGACACGGTCAGTTGGGCTGTTGGCACGCTAGATATCGGGTGGCGACCGGGAGAACGGGCGGGTCCACCTAGAATGTTCGCCGTGCTTCGTTACCTCACCGCCGGAGAATCGCACGGTCAAGCGCTGACCGTCATCATCGAAGGCCTCCCAGCCGGGCTCGCCATCACCGCCGAAGAGATTCAGGCGGAGCTGGGCCGTCGTCGGCTCGGCTACGGCCGCGGGCCGCGCATGCGCTTTGAGCAGGACGAAGTCACGATTCTCGGCGGTGTCCGACACGGTCGGACCCTCGGATCTCCCATGAGCATCCAGATCGGTAACACCGAGTGGCCGAAATGGCAGGAAGAGATGAGCCCGGCGCCGGGAGCGACAACCAAGCCGCTCACCCAGCCCCGACCGGGTCACGCCGATCTCACCGGCATGCAGAAGTACGGCTTCACCGATGCCCGCGACGTGCTCGAACGCGCAAGTGCCCGCGAAACCGCGGCCCGATGCGCAGCGGGCGCGGTTGCCAAAGCGCTGATCGCCACGATCGGCACGCAAGTGATCAGCCACGTGATCCAGATGGGTCCGGCCCGAAGCAAAGCGACAGCGCGTCCCCTTCCGAGCGACCTGGCTCACGTCGACGAGTCGGCCGTCCGATGCTTCGACACTGCCGCCGAACTTGAGATGATCGACGAGATCAAAGCCGCCGCGAAAGACGGCGACAGCCTCGGTGGTATCGCCGAAGTTCTCGGCTACGGGGTTCCGATCGGTCTCGGCAGCCACGTGCACTGGGACCGAAAGCTCGATTCACTGCTGGCCGCCGCGTTGATGAGCATCCAAGCGGTGAAGGGCGTCGAGATCGGCGACGGTTTTGAAGTGGCCGGTCGCCGGGGCAGCCTTGCGCACGATCCGATTGTCTGGAATCCCACCACCCAGCAGTACCGCCGGGAATCAACGTTGGCCGGCGGCACCGAGGGTGGAATGTCGACGGGTGAGTTGCTCGTGGCCCGAGTGGCCATGAAACCACTGGCGACGCTCAACAAGCCGACACTCGCGACAGTCGACATGGCGACGAAAGAAGCCACGGTCAGCTTCAAGGAACGTACTGACGTCACGGCAGTTCCGGCCATGGGCGTGGTGGCCGAGACCATGGTCGCCCTGGTCTTGGCCAATGAGGCGCTGCGGAAGTTCGGGGGCGACTCGATCAGCGAATTTGTGCGCAATCACGACTCGTTTGTTCGTTCGCTCAACCCGTAATGGTTGGTCGTTTCGATGACTGACACCGCTGCCGACGGCGGAGCTCTCGAAAACGGAGCTCTCGAAAACGGAGCTCTCGACAACGAGGCTCTCGACAACGGGGTTTTCCCGGCGGCTGGAGAACAGCACCGTTCGCCTGCAGACCACCGCAACGCCGTTGGCTCGCAACACATCGTGCTCGTCGGCATGATGGCATCGGGAAAGACCACGGTCGGCCGCTACCTCGCCACGCAACTTGACCGACAGCTTCTCGATCTCGATTCGGTGCTCGTAGACACCATGGGCATGTCGATTTCGGAAGCATTCGATCTCCACGGCGAAGCCTGGTTTCGCAGGCAGGAGTCCGCGGTCCTGGGCGAGGTCCTTTCCCGGCCCGAACCGCTGATCGTGTCGCCCGGTGGAGGCGTCGTGCTGGCCGCTGAAAACCGTGAGGTGCTGAAGCGCTCCGCCCTGAACGTTTGGTTACGGGCGACGCCGGAGACGATTCTCAAGCGGGTCGGCTCGGGTGCCGGTCGACCACTGTTGGCCGGCAATACCGAGGAACGCGTCCGCCGAATCGACGCTGAGCGACGCGAGCTCTATGCCGACGTGGCGACGGTGATCGTCGACGTGGACGACCTGACCACGCCACAGATCGTCGAGTGCATACGAGCGGCCTTCCGCGACCGTTTGTAGGAGTCGGGTGCGGGGCCCCCTGAGGCCACCCCTGTGCCCTTCGTACGACGTTCCTGCTTCGGTCGGGTCCGGCACGACCGGGTGGTCCCACGGTACGTTGGCGTGAATTTCGCGCTGACCGGAAGATTTGGTGATTCCCGGGAACTGGGGGGTTCAGAACCGACGTCTGATCGTCGATTCTCACAAGAACGTTTTTGATGAGTCGGAGTTCAGCACTGGACGGCAGCGCAGAATTTTGGCTGGTCAGCTATAGCAACCAACTAACAACGGTAAGCGAAGAATGCCGGTATCGGCAGCCTTGCGTGCCAAGATGCTCCAACACAGTCACAGGGAAGGCCCAGTAATGCAACCGACGGAAGAGTCACGTATGTCCAAAGCCACGCGCCAGCGGCGCGCCGCCGCCGACGTTCACTACTGCAGCTCGGGTTGGGGGTCGCCACTCTGGTTGGCATTACGGCAGTTGGATTCCCCTTTGTCGCATCGGGCCAATCGTCGGGCCTCTCCGGGGCCTCAAGCGCCCCGAAACAGGAAGCTGATACTGCCACCGACACCATCGTTCCGACCACCGTCAAGTCGGAAGGAAACACGTCGCAGAAGCCGAGCTACGGCGACGTCGACACCACACCGGCGAGCGGCAACTTGTCCGTGGTGTTGGCCGGCCCGTCGGGGGCTTTGCGTACCACGAGCGCTGCCAGCGAACTGCGTTGGATCTTCGACCGGCCCGTCACCCAACTCGGTGCGATCGGCCAACAGCTCGACCCCAAGAAGTACGTCACGATCTCGCCTGCGCTTCCCGGAGCATTTCGATGGGTTTCAACGCGCGCCCTCGTGTTCGAACCGGTTGCCGTACCCGGCTCGTCGACGTACACCGTCACGGTGGCCAAGGGCTTCCCGGCCCTTGACGGCACAACATTGGCAGAAGCAAAGGTCACGAAGTTCTCCACGCCGACGATCTCGTGTTCGCTTGTCGATGCGGACCTACCAAGGGTTCGCGTGAAATGCGATCAGCCGTCGACCATCAAATCCGTAGGTGCGCATACTGTCATTGAGTACGTGCGGCTGGAATCTGATTCCGGCGACCCCTTTTCGACCCAGTACCGACCATCGGCCGCCGACTTCGCGACGATGAAGAAGGTTGATCCGAAGGGCACCTCAGCGTTCCAGACCGTTCTTGCTCGCCTCGACTCGGCGAAGGAAGTCGTCGCAACCCACGGTGTTCGCATCGTTGGGCAGGAACTGTGCGACCCGAAGGCCACGGCATCGGTCGACAACACCTGTTACGTGTTTGAAGGTATTCGCGCTGTTGTTCCCGACACCGTCGCTCGCCTCAAGTTCTCGGCGGGAACGATCAGTTCCGAGGGACCTCTGTTGGGCAAGGCTTCCGTCGACGGTCGTATCCCGACGGAGCGCTCACCGCTGGTCGTCATGAACGGCTGCGCCAAGAACTGCAATCCCGAGACCTACTTCGGGCTTGAGATCACTGGCGACCAGTACTCGCCGATCGGTCTCGATGGCAACATCACCGTAAAAGACGTGGCGGCGAAGACCTCGCTGACGTACCGGATTCCGGCCGGCGTCACGATGGAGTCCGACGACGACCTTGACCCGCTGCCGGCCGACCTTCGCTACCCGCTTTCGCTTACGTGGGCCAAAATCAAACCGCTGCGCACGTACGAAGTCACGGTGTCGCCGAAAGCCCGCAACGTTTCGGATCGGCTTCTCGGGTACACCGCCATTCGTACCTTCTCGGTTGGCAACTACCCGGCGTTCGCGTACATTGCGGGCGGCGAGCAGGTAGTGGAATCCGATGTGAACGGCTTGCGTCTGCGTTCGCGAAACATCACTGAAGTGCAGCAGATCGTGAAGCGAGTGGATCGCGAAGACCTCGTTGCCCAAATCCGGGCTTATGCCGGGACATCAAAGGACCCGCTCGATCTCAACAAAGTCGGTTCTTCGAAAGTCACCCTGACGCCGAAGACGAACACCTCGGCGAGTTCGGTCGTGTCGTTCTCCGATAAGAAGCCCGGTGTCTACCTCGTCGCGGTCCGACCGAAGGCCTACGTCGGTAAGAGCCGTTACAACGATCAGGGGTTCCCGTGGAGCCAGGCCGACCAGGTGGCCGCTGACGGTTCGGCCGATTCGTCGAAGGGTACCGGAGCGTACGGCGACGGATGGTCGAGCGCTCTCGTTCAACGAACCGATCTCGCCGTCACCTTGAAGCGTTCTGAGAACAACGTCGTGGTCGTCGTCACGAGCCTGGCCACCGCCAAGCCGGTCAAAGGAGCGGAAGTCTCGCTGTTCGACTCCGACGACAATCCGTACTGGACCGGAAAAACCAACGAAGATGGAATCGTCGAAGGGGCCGTGTCGAAGAACAAGGCATGTGCTTCTGGGTGCGACGTGGTCGCCGTGGTCGAGCACGACGGCGATACCGCATACGCGCTGAGCTACTGGCGTGATTGGGGCGACGATATTCGCTACAGCGATGTGTCGAACACTGACTCTTCCGACTCGACCGACGACACGGAAGCCGATCTCGTCGACACCGAAGCGCCGACGACGATCCCCGACGGCGTTACCGAAAATCTGAAGCCGGGCGTTCACCGGGTCGCTGCGGTGTTTGCCGATCGTGGCGTGTACAAGGCCGGCGAGCTGGTTCACATCAAGGGGTACATCCGCGACGAAACCCTACGTGAACTTACCTTCCCTGACGGCGTGAAGAACGCTCTCGTGACGGTCACCGACCCTCGAAACACCGTCATCGCAACGAACAAGGTCAACGTGTCGTCGTCGGGTGCGTTTGACACCACCGTGACCGTTCCTGCGGCAGGCGTGCAGGGTGGGTACAGCATCACGGTCGACAACGCGTACGCATCGTTTCTCGTCACGACCTTCCGCAAGCCCGACTTTGTCGTCGACGTGAAGGCCACCCCCGGTTCCATCGTGCGCGGCAAGTCAACGAACTTCGATGTCACCGGACGCTACCTCTACGGTTCACCGATGACCGGCGACACCCTGGAAGCGGCCTACTCGGCCGACTACCTGTCGGTGAATCCGCTCGAAGAGCTTCGCGGTTCGCAGTATCAGGGCTTCACCTGGTCCTTCACCTGTGAGTTCGCAAGCCTGGTTGACAATCCCGACCCGGATGCATCGTCGGGCGACGAGTGCTACAACTCCGCCGGCGCGGATCTGATGGGCGAGAACTCTGCGGTCCTCGATACGGCCGGCCACTACGTGCAAACCGTCGAAGCGCCGATCAGCAAGAAGCGGCACTATGCCGTGGCGCTCGGCTACGAAGCCAACGTCAGCGATGTGAGTCGTCAGTCGTTCGCCGGTCGCACGTCGGCCATCATCCATCCTGGTGAGTACTACGTCGGGGTGAAGCAGAAGGAGTACTTCACGTCGGCCAAGAAGCCGATGGTCGTTGAGGTGCTGGCCGGTTCGCCGACCGGCAAGGTTGTAACCGGCGCCAACATCACCGTCGATCTGTACAAGTGGGACTACGTCACCACCAAGCGGAAGAACGACGACGACACGGTAACGACGGTGGGCACGTGGAAGTCGACGCAGGTCGCCACGTCCAACGCCAAGACGACCGGCCAGCCCGTGTCGGTCACCTTCACTCCGGAGAAAGCCGGTACCTACGAAGTGCGCGCACACGCAATCGATGCGGCCGGCAATTACTTGGAATCTGGCTTCTCGACGTACGTCCTCGGCCCGATTACGTGCCGTGGTACACCGACGACTCGCAGCCGCAGTTGACGATGATCGCCGACAAGGCCTCCTACAAGCCGGGTGAAAAGGCCCGCATTCTGATCCAGTCGCCGTTCGCGAAAGCCAGCGGATTGCTCACGATCGAGCGCAATGGCGTGATGGAACATCGTCGATTCGACGTGACGAGTTCCGCCACCTCGGTCGTGATTCCGATCACCGACGAGTACACACCGAACGTCTACGCCAGCGTCACGCTGTTCAAAGGCCGCACCGGCCAACCGAGCAAGACCGACCCTTCCGATCCGAATCGTCCGCAGGTTCAAACCGGCACACTGAACATCTCGGTGCCGCCCAAGACCAAGGAGCTCACGGTCAAGGTCGACACCGATAAGCGCGAATACCTTCCCGGCGTGGACGCATCAGCGACCGTCAAGGTGGTCGACGCCAAGGGACAGCCGGCCAAGGGTGAAGTCACGCTCTGGGCCGTTGATGAAGGCGTCCTTCGTCTCACGAACTACCAGGCTCCCGACCTTCTGTCGATGATGTACCCCGGTCGTTCATTGGGCGTCGACACCGCTGATAGTCGCATGCGACTCGTCGCTCGTAACCGAGACGATGAGAAGGGCGGCGTCGATGGCGTCGCGCCTTCGCCGGGTGGCGGTGGTGGCGAGGAAGAAGCCACGGTCGCCGAAGGCGTCCGAACCGACTTCCGCACACTGGCGGCCTGGACCGCGACGGTCAAGGTCGGCGACAGCGGCACCGCCGTGGTGCCGATGAAGCTGCCGGAGTCCCTTACGGAATACCGCGTTATCGCAGTAGCGACCAGTGACGCCGACCGGTTCGGCACGGGCAAGAGCAGTCTCACCATCCGCAAGCCCTTCCTGGCTCTTGCTGCGCTTCCTCGGTCCGTCAATATGGGCGACACCTTCGAAGCCGGAGCCACCCTGCGAAACCAGACCGGGACCACCGCACCGGCCACGTTGAGCATCAGCCTCCCGGCGAACTCGCCGCTCGTGGTTGACGGACCGACGACGCTCACGGCGCCCGCCCTCGGCGATGTGCCGACCGAATTGCGGTTCAAGTTCCGGGCGGTCAAGACCGGCACGGCCACGTTTGATCTCAAGGCCAAACTCGCCGACGGCGTGGGTCCTGAGCGCAACGATGCGCTGCGGTCCTCCATTCCCGTAACGATCACGCGTCGCCTGGAAACGGTCGCTACGTCGGGAACGGTTTCCGCTGGCGGCAAACCCGACCTGGAGAAGCTGACCGTTCCCGCCGGTGTGTACAGCGACCTCGGTTCGCTCGAGATCACCGCATCGTCGAGCGCGTTGGCCGGTTTGCAGAACGGCATCACCCAGTTGGCCGAGTACCCGTACGGCTGTGTCGAACAGCGATCCTCCCGGATCCGGGTGCTGCTGGATCTTGCTGCGCTCGCCGAGAAGTACCCGCTGCCGGGCATCAAGACCGGAAACATCAAGAAGGTGGTGCAGGAGCAGATCAATCTTCTGCGTACATACCAAACTGAAGTTGGTGGGCTCTCGTACTGGCCGGGCGATTTCACGCCGGATCAGTTCATCACCCCGCGCGTGTTCCTGCTTCTGCTCGATGCCAAGGATGCCGGCTACTCCATTCCCGCCGGCATGCTGGATCAGATCCAGTCGTACCTGATCGACATCGCCCAGGGTGAGCGCAACGACAGCTTCGTCGAGGCGTCCGCCCCGAATCAGGCGCAAGTGGCCTGGGCTCTGGCCCGCGCCGGTCGCCCCGAGTCGGGTCTCGTCGACTACCTGTACGAGAACCGCTTCGACCTTTCGTTCCTCGAGCGCGTGCACCTGTTGCACGCCATGCTCGAGGCCGGAGAGAAGGGCAAGCGTCCGAATACCCTGTTCGCCGACCTGATCTCCAGCGTCCGAATCGACGGGGCCCGGGCGACGGTCCAGGAGGACTTTGACTGGGCCAACTGGTCAAGCCTCAGCTACCTCGACGCCGGTCGATCCCACGACACCGCCGCCTTCCTCTCGCTCCTGGTTCGTATCGACGCCAAGCATCCGTTGGTTTCGCAACTCGCCGCTGGCTTGTTGGCCCAACGCCGCAATGGCACGTGGGACAACACGCTGGAGAGCGGTTACGCCCTGAAGGCCCTGCTCGACGTCTCCCGTTACGCCGAGAAAACGACTCCCGACTTCACCGCGAACATCGCACTTGGAACGTCGAAGTTGATGACGCAGAAGTTCGCCGGATCCGACCTGTCGATCGTGGGCTCCTCGACGCCGATGAGTAAGCTAAGTACGCTTAGCAAGCCTGGAACGCCGAGTCAGCTGAGTATTGCTGCTGACGGGAAGGGAACCCTCCACTGGTCGGCCACTTTGCGCTACGCGCCGAACCTGTCGTCGTTGAAGCCCCTGGATCAGGGTCTCACCGTTGAGCGTCGCTACTATCCGTTCACCAAGACGGAGTACGACAAGTCAGGCAACCTGATTTTGCCGGCACCGGTAACGAAGTTCTCCGCTGGTGATCTGGTCAGGGTGGTCATCAAGGTTTCGACTCCGCAGAACCGTACCAACCTCGTCGTCGACGATCCGCTGCCAGCGGGTCTCGAAGCTCTCAACGCGTCGCTTGCGTCTACGTCGCAGGCTGACGTCAACGAGGGTGACACCGCGGGTGGCGACGGGTCCTCGGCGTCGGCGTATGACCGGGTCGAAATAGGTAACGACCGGGTGTTGTTCTTCGCCCAGGAGTTTTCCGCCGGTGAACAGGTGACGTCGTACATCGCTCGGGCTACGGCTCCGGGTACGTTCGCCGTCGCTCCGACGCAGGCCGAAGACATGTACCGTCCCGACGTGTTCGGTCGCAACGGCACCGCCACCATCGTGGTCACCCCGCCGTCGGCCGCAAGCGCCTCGACAACGTCAACGTCGACTTCGAAGGTGGTGGCTACCACGACCTCGAAGGCCGCGGTCACCACCACAACCAAGAAAAAGTAAGTGTGCATGCGACGACGGACGAAGGTTCTTGCCGGTTCGTTCGTCGTCGTTGGCGCGTTCGGGCTGTGGGCCCGCCTCGGTGGCCTGCCGGTAGCGATCACCCAACCGAAGACGATAAGCGCACCTACGTTCCTGGCCAGCGACGGGTCCCCGCTTGATGCAGCGGCAACCCGTGCCCTGGCGGCATCCAAAGGGCAGTCGTCGGGAGTCCGGGGACCGTCGCTGGCCCAGCAGGCCAGACGGCTGGCGGAAGCGACAAAGGCGGCCGAGGACCGTCGGTTCACTTCGCACGTCGGCGTTGATCCGATAGCCGTGGTCCGCGCCATCGGTGCCGACATCCGCGCCCGACGCGTGGTGCAGGGTGGATCCACGATCACCCAGCAGTTGGTGAAGTTGCGTGCGGGCGCGTCGGCCGATGGCCGCGGGGTGACAAGCAAATTTCGGCAGGCCGTGTACGCACTGCGCCTGGAGCATCGCATGACGAAGGACCAGATCCTGTCGGCATACCTATCGGAGGCTCCGTACGGTGGACGGATGATCGGAGCCGAGGCCGCGGCCGAGGGCTACTTCGGCACGTCAGCATCTCAACTCAGCTGGGCTCAAGCCGCCTACCTGGCGGCATTGCCGCAACGGCCGACGGCGTTCAACCCGCGCCGAGACCAGAAGGCGGCCCGAAACCGTCAGGTCTGGATTCTTCGACGGCTGCGCAAGACCGGTGCGATCACCGAGGCGGAGCTGAAGACGTCGCTCACCGAGTCGCTCAACCTCGTGCCCGACGCGTTTGACCCGCAGGCCCCGCACTTCACCGAGATGCTCGCCAAGCAGATGAAGTCGACCGGAACCCCGATACGCACCACGCTCAACGCGTCACTGCAGCGCGACGTTGTCGGCATCGCTCGTCAGCAACGACGCGAGCTTCGGAAGAACCATGCGGCCAACGTGGCGGTGGTCGTGATCGACAATCGAACCGGCGCCGTTCGGGCCTGGGAGGGGAGTGGCGACTACTTCGATGCTGACCACGGCGGGATGCTCAACGGGCCGATGCTGACCCGCCAGGTCGGCTCAACCATCAAACCGTTCATCTACGCGGGTGCGTTCGATGCCGGGTCGGCCCCGGGCGACCTTATCGATGACACGCCGTTCGAAACGATGGCCGACGGCAAGAACTTCCAACCGCAAAACTACGACCACAAGTTCCGCGGTCCGATCCCGATGCGTGAGGCGTTGGCCAGTTCGGTCAACATTCCGGCGGTGCGTCTGCTGGCTGATCAAACCCCACGTGTGCTTATGGATCGTCTGGCTCGGGCGGGCATCAAGTTGCCGTTCGGCCCGCAGCATTACGGCCTGGCTCTCGGGCTCGGCACCGCGGAGATCAGCCTGCTCGATCTCACCAAGGCCTACGCATCGTTCGCCCGTGGTGGCCTGTCGCTCGACGCCACGTTCGTCGAACCCGCCAAGGTGCAAACCAGCGGTCGGCGGGTGGCCAGCGAGTCGGCCGCGTTCCTCGTGAGCGACGTGCTGTCCGACAACGAAGCCCGGGCCACGGCCTTCGGACGACGGTCTGCGCTGAAGTTCACGTTCCCGGTCGCCGCAAAGACCGGCACGTCGCAGAACTTCCATGACAACTGGGTGGTCGGGTTCACAGCCGACTTCACCGTCGGTGTCTGGGTCGGAAACTTCGACCGCACCCCGCTAGCCGGAGCAACTGGGGTCACCGGGGCCGGTCCGGTCTTTCATGCCGTGATGCTCGCCGCGCACCGCTACCTCACGCCCAACTCCGGGCTGTCGCCCGATGCCACGTTGCTGTCGTCGGTGCCCGATGATCTAGTCGCCGTGCCGAACGGATCGCGAACTGAATACGAATGGCTCGTCCCCCGGAAGAAAGTGGAATCAAAGCCGGCGCTCGGCGGACAGCTGCGACTGGTCGAACCGGTCGACGGTGGGAAGTACCTTCTCGACGAGAGCCGCCCCGGCGATGCACAGAGCCTGCCACTCCGAGCGAGCGGAGGTTCCGCCCCGTATGCGTTCACGGTCGACGGTGATCCCTTCACCGGCTCATCGTGGGCCCTCGAAGCGGGCCGCCACGAGGTGTGTGTGCGCGACCGCGCCGGGGCCGAGCGCTGCTCCCAATTCTCCGTGTCGTAGGTTTGAGAAGGTAGACTAAGTCGTATGACTAAGTCCGTCAATGTCCATGAGGCGAAGACTCACCTGTCCCGGTTGCTAGACGAAGTTCAGGATGGGCAAGAAATTGTCATCGCCCGTTCTGGGGTTCCGTGCGCACGGCTTGTCTCCGCGGAATCAGGCCCACGCCCGTCAGGCATGCTCGCCGGAGTATGGCCAGATCTTCCACCGGATGCGTCGTTTTTCGACTCCCTGCCTGACGATGAGCTTCAGGCGTGGGAACGATGAAGCTCTTGCTGGACACCCACACGTTTCTTTGGCGAGCGGTGGGTTCACTTCGTTTGAGCGACCGCGCGAATCAGGCAATCGATAACAGGTCCAATGCTGTCTACGTGTCGGCGGCGTCGGCGTGGGAAGTTTCCACAAAGCATCGACTGGGCAAACTCCCTGAAGGAGAAGCGATACTTCTCCGGTTTGCGGGGGCTGTCACAGACATTCGTGCGGAGCCTCTAGCGATGTCAGTGGAGCACAGCCTGCTTGCCGGGTCGTTTCCGATGGAGCATCGAGATCCGTTTGATCGGATGCTGGCGGCTCAGGCGGCGCTCGAAGGCGCAGTACTCGTGACGGCGGATCCCGCTTTCAATGCGTTTCCGATAACAACGTTATGGTGATTGGAAGGTTGTCCGGCGGCGAAGCCAAATGCCCGGATCTTTCACAGTGAGCGTCGCTGGAGTTCTCATCGGTGCTGAGCCGGTGATGCTTATGAAGGCTGAACGCCGAATTCCCGTCGGACAGCGTCGGTGTGCCGCCCCAGCGCTGGAACCGGACCGGATTGCAGGTCGTCGCGCCCCGGGGGTCGGGGGATGCTGAACTCGTGGCCTTCCGGTGTCTCGACCGTAAGTGTTCGCATGGCCGGATGATCCGCGAGTTCGCGGGCGTCGCGGTACCTTGACCACGCCACACCCGCGGTTTCCAGACAGGCACTGACCTCGGCGGTCGAGTGGGTGGCGAACCACGGTTCAAGTTCAGCGTCGAGCAACGCCCGGTTCTTGTTGCGGTCGTCGTTGTCGGTGAAGGCGTCTCGTTCGAGGAGCTCCGGCCGGTTCATCGCCGTACACAGCCGTTGCCATTCGCCGTTGTTCTGCACCGCGATCACGATGATGCCGTCTGCGGTGTTGAACGGCCGGTAGGGGTAGATCGACGCGTGCCGCATGCCGTGGCGTTCGGTGAAACGGTCGGCGTGTTCGAGATGGAGCATCGGCACGGCCATCCAGTCGGCCATGCTGTCGAACATGGAGATCTCGATGTGTCGACCGCGGCCGGTGAGCGATCGTTCGATGAGTGCCTCGAGGACGAGCGCGTGGGCGTTCATGCCGGTCGTGATATCCGCGGCCGACACACCAACCTTGGCGGGTTCGGCCGGTGAGCCGGTGACGGAGCAGAGGCCGCTCTCAGCTTGCACCAACAGGTCATAAGCGCGCATAGATGCGTAGGAGGTGTCCTGTCCGTAACCGACGATCGATGCCACGATTAGCCGGGGGAACCGCTGCTCCAGGACTTCACCGGTCAGACCCATACGGGCGAGGGAGCCGGGAAGAAGGTTCTGCACGAGGACGTCGGCCCGGCCGAGCAGCTCGTGGAACAAGGCGATGTCGGCAGGTGTCTTCAGGTCGAGTTCGACGCTTTCCTTCGACCGGTTGAGCCAGGCGAAGTACGCAGACGTCCCGTGCACCGTGCTGTCGTAGTGACGGGCCATTTCTCCGCCGGGGCGCTCGATCTTGATGACGCGGGCGCCACCATCGGCGAGGCGAACGGTGCACATCGGAGCGGCGACCGCCTGTTCGAGCGCGATCACGAGCACGCCTTCGAGCGGCTTAGGACTTCGGCCGGTGGGTGGGTTGGTCATAGCAGCCAGCTGCCCAGCTCAGCCATTTCGATCACCGTTTCGATCACCGTTTCGAACGCAACCATACGCACCGATCCGATTCTACGGGTGCGCCGGGCCGCTACGGTGATAGCCCATGAACCCCATCGGTCGAATATCGGCCCGCCCGTCAGACGCCCGACAGCAACCATGAATGTCGACGAGCTGAATACTGTCACCGATATCGATTGGCCATCGGCGGTGCACGAGGTGCTCGGGCGAGCCGGCGTCGGCCTCGTCAGCTACGTGCCGGATGCCGGCCATTCGGCGCTGATCAACCTGTGCATCGCGGATGAACACATCGCGACCAACGTGCTGACCACGGAGGAAGAGGGCATAGCCATCTCGACCGGCGCCTGGCTGGGCGGCACCCGGTCGGCGATCCTCATGCAGTCGTCGGGGGTTGGCAACTGCATCAACATGCTGTCGCTGCCGGTGATTGCAAGGGTGCCGCTGCTCATGCTGGTGACGATGCGGGGGGAGTGGGCCGAGTTCAACCCGTGGCAGACCCCCATGAGCCGGGCCACTGAGGCGAGCCTCACTGCTATCGGTGTCACGGTGATGCGCGCCGGTACGGCACTCGACGTGATCGAAACGGTGGAACAGGCGACCACGATGGCGTTCGACGGTGACCAGCAGGTCGCGATCCTGATCAGCCAGCGGCTGCTCGGCAAGAAGCGGTGGTGACCACGATGCCTGAGATTCCAACGGTTCTTGACCGACGCAGTGCCGTCGCCTCGTTGCTCGCCGATCGCGGTGACACGCTCGTGGTGACCGGCCTCGGCTCGCCGACCTACGACGTCCACGCCGCCGGCGACCACGATGGCAACTACTACCTCTGGGGTGCGATGGGCGGCGCAGCGCTGGTGGGCTTCGGTCTGGCCCAGGCGCAACCCGGACGGCGGGTGATGGTGATCACCGGCGACGGGGAGCAACTCATGGCCCTCGGTGGACTGGCGACCATCGCCGCGGCTCGCCCGGCCAACCTCGACATCGTCGTGCTCGACAACGAGCACTACGGCGAAACCGGGATGCAGACGAGCCACACCGGCCTGGGCGTCGACCTGGCCGCCGTCGGCGCCGCCCTCGGGTTCGCGGACAGCCGCGTGGTTACCTCGGCTGAGGGGCTCACGCAATTCATCAGCGACCTGGCGGTTACCCCCGGTGGGCCCCGGCTGGCGGTCCTGAAAGTTCGTGCCGAGAACCTGCCCCGCAGCATGCCGTCGCGTGACGCGGTCCACATCAAGAACCGGTTCCGTTCGCACCTCGGGCTCAACCCCAATTGATGCGACGCCGCGGTCACGGCATCCAACAGGCATCGGATCGCCCGAGCAGTCGGTCGTGAGCGGATCACGAACCGGCCGGATTGTGATCGTCGGCGGAGCGATCGTCGGCAGCTTCTGCGCCTGGGAACTGCGTCGAGCCGGCCACACCGGCCCGATCACCGTGCTTGATAAGGACATGACCTACGAGCGGTCGTCGACCGCGTTGTCGGCGGCGTCGATCCGCACCCAGTTCGGCACCCCCACTTGTATCGCCATGAGCCTTCATGCTGTCGATCTCTTCCGAAACCTCAGATCGCAATTCGGCGAAGACGACGCGGACATCGGTTACATCGAGGGCGGGTACCTGATCCTCGGCGCACCCGATCAGGTCGAGGAGCGGGCGGCGGCCGCCGAGATGCAGTGCACTCACGGAGCGGATGTCGTCGCCCTCACCGGTAACGACCTTCACTCCCGGTTTCCGCACTTCAACTTCGACGACGTCGGGATCGGCACGTTCGGTCGTTCCGGTGAAGGATGGTTCGACGCCTGGAGTCTGCTGTCGCTCGTGAAGCGCGCTGCTCGCCGTCTGGGCGTCGAGTACGTCCAGGCCGCGGTCACCGGATTTGAGACGATCGGCGACGCAATCAGCGGTGTGAACCTCGTGACGGGCGAGACGCTTGCGTGCGACACGTGTGTTCTGTCGGCCGGTGCGCTGTCCGGTCGGCTGGCGCGGTCGATCGGGATCGATCTGCCGGTGGTGCCGAAGAAGCGGTCGGTGTTCAACTTCCAGGCTCCGGTGCCGCGGGAGGGTTTCCCGATGCTCTTCGACTCATCGGGCATCTGGGCGCGGCCCGATGGCGACGGCTTTATCGGTGGTATCCAGCCTGCCCCGGCCGACGACCACGATGCCGACGACGACTTCGAGCCGCATCGCGACCTGTTCGAGGAGGTCTACTGGCCGTTCCTCGTCCACCGTATTCCGGCAATGGATCAGCTCCGACTTCGCCGTTCGTGGGCTGGCCACTACGAGGTCAACCTGCTCGACCACAACGCCGTCATCGGGCCGCACCACGTCTACGCCAATCTCGTCTTCGCCACCGGCTTCTCCGGCCACGGCGTGATGCACGCTCCGGCGGCGGGCCGAGGAGTCGCTGAGCTCATCACCAGGGGCAGGTACGAAACGATCGACCTGACCCCGCTCGGATGGGATCGAATCTGCGACCAGCGGCCGATGCACGAGACGATCATCTACTGACCAACCCGGGCGCCCGGGTCGGTCACAATGGGGGGATGCGAGTTGTCACCGTGTCTCTGCCCGATGGTCGTTCCTACGACGTTCACGTCGGGCCGGGCGTGCGCAGCGAGTTGGCGGCGGTGGTTGCGGCTGTCGCGCCTAAGGCCAAGCGGGCGGCGATCCTCTCGCAGCATGCGATCGCCGATAGCTGGGGTTCGGTCGACCCGGGCATCGAGAGCCGGCACTTTTCGATTGGAAACGGTGAGCAGTACAAGACCATGTCGACGGTCGAAGAACTTTGCCGAGAGTGGTCGCTGTGGGGAATGACCCGCAACGATGTGGTGATCGCCGTCGGTGGTGGTCTGGTGACCGATGTCGGTGGGTTTGCTTCATCGATCTACCTCCGGGGAGTGAAGGTCATCTACGTTTCGACCACCTTGCTGGGCATGATCGACGCAGCGATCGGTGGCAAGACCGGTGTGAACCTGCCCGAAGGCAAGAACCTCATCGGAACCTTCACCCAGCCGGCGGCGGTCCTATGCGACACCGAAGCGCTCGCCACGATGCCACCGCGCGAGCTGCGGTCCGGTCTCGGAGAAATGGCGAAGTACCACTTCCTCGAAGGAACGCCGCCTCTCACCAAGACGCCCGGCGGGCTGGAGTCCCTCGACCTCGAACAACGGATTGCCCGGTGCATCGAGATCAAAGCGCAGGTTGTCGAAGCCGACGAGAAGGAGGGCGGTCTCCGCGCCATCCTCAACTACGGCCACACGCTGGCCCATGCGCTGGAGATTGCCGACAACTTCGAGATCATGCACGGCGAGGCCGTCGCCCTGGGGCTCGGCTACGCCGCCGAGGTCGCGTTTCGTCTGGGGCGGATCGACCGGGCCCGGGTCGACGAGCACTATCGCATCGTCTCGTCCCATGAACTCGATACCAAACTGACCAAGTCGTACGGGGCACAGCAGCTCCTGGGGCTGATGGGCCGCGATAAGAAGGCGCTCGACGGCATCACCTTCGTGCTCGATGGCCCGAACGGCGTCGAATCGGTCACCGGGATCGACCGGGCGGTTCTGATCGATGCGCTCGCCGCGGTGACGCCTGCTCCGGCTGAGACGTCGGCTGAGGTGTCGGCTGC
This sequence comes from uncultured Acidimicrobiales bacterium, assembly GCA_963763135.1. Taxonomy (GTDB): domain Bacteria; phylum Actinomycetota; class Acidimicrobiia; order Acidimicrobiales; family JANYDT01; genus JANMZO01. The sequence goes on from CAVXNJ010000004.1 coordinate 237,181, forward strand.
CGCTGTGCAAGGCTGAGCTTCATGACCGAACGCCCGATTGTGCTGCTCCTGAGCGGTCCCAACCTGAATCTTCTGGGGACCCGACAGCCGGAGATCTACGGAACCACCACGCTCGCCGATCTCGTTGCACTTGCGTCGCATACTGCGGCGGAAAACGGGTTGAGTCTTGAGCACCTCCAGTCGGCGAACGAGTCGGTGCTCGTCGATGCGGTCCACGGAGCCCGCAACCGTTGCGCGGCAATCGTCGTCAACGCCGGTGCGCTCACGCACTACAGCTGGGCGCTGCACGATGCGCTCAACACTTTCGAAGGGGTGAAGGTGGAACTGCATATCTCGAACACCCACGCACGCGACTCCTGGCGTCACACCTCGGTGATCGCCGGAACCGTCCACGGATCGGTCCAGGGCTTCGGGTCCGATGGTTACGTTCTGGCGGTCGAAGGCGCTGCGCGCTTGCTACGTGCGCGTAGCAAGTAGTAGGTGTACATATGACCATGTCCGATGACGAGATCCGGTCTGCCATTGCGGTGGGCCACGATTTCAACGCTGCACTTCCTCGAATTGATACGGGTGCAAGACTCGCGACCCTGCAGGCGTCGGTGTTTGCCGATGACGGCGGTCCCGATGCGCTGCTCGTTACCAACCTGATCAACGTCCGTTACCTCACCGGTTTCACCGGATCGGCCGGACGGCTTCTCGTCACGGCCGCCGACGCGGTGTTCATCTCCGACGGTCGTTACGCCGAGCAGGCGGCCGGTGAGCTGGCGGCAACCAACTGTTCAGCGCGCATAGAAATCCGCCGAACCGTCGAAGACCAGAAGGCATTGCTCGAGGAGCTGATCTCCACATTTGCGATCCGGCGACTCGGTCTCGAATCCACCCACGTGTCGTGGGCTGCGGCAGAGGACTACCGCGAGTTGCTCACCGGCGTCGATGATTCGGAGCTGGTGGCGATGAAGGAGATCGTGGAGCGCCTCCGTCGGACCAAGGATGCAGCCGAGTTGGCGCGTCTGGCGCGAGCGTCGGCCATCGCCGACGCGGCGCTGCTGAAGGTGATTCCCAGGTTGACTGAGAGGCCGACGGAGTTGGCCTTCGCCCGGATGCTGGAGTCCGCCATGGCCGATCTCGGTTCGGAAGCGCCGAGCTTCGATACGATCATCGCGGGCGGACCGAATGCCAGTCGTCCGCACCACAGCCCTTCCGATCGCACGATTGAGTTGGGCGACGAGGTGATCTGCGACTTCGGGGCAACCATCGACGGCTACCACTCCGACATGACCCGCACGGTGTACGTCGGAGAACCGGCCATGAAGCAGAAACGTCACTTCGGCGTGGTTCGCGCCGCGCAGAGTGCGGGCGTCGCTGCGGTGCGGTCCGGCGCAAGCGGTGTGGAGATCGATCAGGCGTGTCGCGACGTGATCGCCTCCGCCGGTTGGGGTGACTTTTTCGTACATGGCACGGGGCACGGCAGCGGACTGCTGATCCACGAAGACCCGTGGGCCGGCCAAACGAGCCGAAGCATTCTCCAGACCGCCGACATCTTGACGGTCGAGCCCGGGGTCTACCTACCGGGTGAGGGCGGCGTGCGCATCGAAGACTCGCTCGTGGTCTGCGAAGCGGGCTCGGTCTCGTTGACCCGGGCCCCCTACGACCTGATCGTGTAGCCAGGTTCTGTTGCTCCGGAGTCTGTTCTCCGGAGTTTTGGTGCTCCGGAGTCGAAAAGTCGGTCGGGGGCGTACGAAGTGACTCCGGAGCGGGCCGGAACCTGGCCGCAGACCGAGGTTGGATGGGTCCGTAAGGAATTGGCGCCGCCTAGGGTTGCGTATGCGGAAATGGCGGGTGCTCGTTGTTTTGGCGAGCGTGCTGACAACGGTGGTGGTTTCGACGCTGACAACCGACCTAGGTCAGGCGTCGGCCAAGACCGTGAAGAAGGCCGTTGCGAAGAACGTCGTCTGCCCACCCGGCTACTTCCCAGCTGAAGACGTGACGCGCATCGCCGCCGATCTCGATGGCGACGGGTTCACGGACTGCGTGGAAATGATCGTTACGTCACGCGCCACCCCGGGGCGAGAGACCCTACGGGTCCGATACTCGTCGGGAGGAAGCTCGCAGATAGCGCTCCCGTATGCGTGGGCTTTGGACAGCATGCGTACGTCTGAGCCGAAATTCATCTGGTTGCGGGACGGGTCGCCGTACCCGAATTCTCCTGGCCAGTCGCCTGAGCCCGACGTGTTTCGGCTGGTGGTGCTTCGCGGCAAGCGACTCACCACAGTGCCGGATGACGACGGCGTACTGGTAAGTGCCGAATCGGCGTGGTTCAGCTGCTCAGCGAACGGCGATGTCTTGAGACATTCGGCGGTCCGCGATCCATCGCGTCTGCGGGTTTGGACCCAGCACTTCTCCACCGGCGGCACCAGGCTTCAGGCGGAGGGATCTGAGGTTCTCTCCGACGCCGTTCCGCCACCGGGCGACGGGTGCGGGGTCGGGCCCACGAACCTCGCCTCGGTGTTTCGACCGCGGCCAGCGAAGTGCGCGTCGTCCGCACCGCTCGGAATTCCGAGCGAGCGGGTGACAGTGAACGGAAGTGCGGTTGACGTGGCGTTTCCTCCGAGTGAAACGGCCCCCCGGGGTCAGTTCACCGTCAACGGGAAAACCTATGCGGAGCCTGGCGACCACGACGTTTTCGTCCGCTTCAGCGACGGTAGGACTGTCAACCTGGGCGTGGCCGCGCCGTTCGGCGCGACGGATATTCACGCTGGGGTCTGGGGTGTGCCTGGTAACGAAAAGCTCGTCGTTCGTAGCACCAACGAAGGGTCGACTTCCGCGCTGAAGACACGGTCGTTTCAGCTCTACTCACTCGTCGGGTGTTCAAGCAAGCGGGTGGTTGGCCCGCAGCAGGCAGCGTTCACGCTGCAATCGACGGTCGGCGCTTTCAACCGGTCGCTGCAACAGGTTGAGAAGGGGAAACAGAACTGGCACTGCGAGTCCGACGGTACCCACATCCGGTCGTACCAGCCGAACGCCACCTCGGTCTTTTCGATCAGCAACGACTCCCTGACATTCCAGACCGACGAACCTGGAGGGACCATCGCCGATAGTTCGTGTGCGAGTGATTCGCCGCGCCCATCGGTGGAGCATGGTCCAGTCCCTCGCACCGTGCGGCCCGAACTCGTAGCCGATTACGGGCCCGACGCGGCGGCCGAAGTAGCCGAAATGAACTCGATCGTCGCACGTGCATCGCAGCGTTGCCTATCGATAAGCGAGGTTCGTAGCTCCATCAGCGAGCGAGTGATCGTTACGCCACAGCCGGACGGGGTCGCTGCGGTGATCAGCGACCTGCAAACCGCTGGAAGCAGACCCATCACGGTGCTCGACTCGTCGATTCCCTCGTTCGTGAACCAACCGGTTCGCTCTGCCTCGCGGCCGACCCCGATCGCGCCCAGCCCCAACCCCGCAACGCTGTCGTGGCAAACCACGGGAAACGGCCGAGTGGGGACCGCGACGGTGTCGGTTGGTCCACTCTTGAGCGGAATCGCCGTGACGAAGACCGGGACGGCTTCACTGTCGGCGTGGAACTCGGAACGGCAATCCTGGGACAGTGTCGGCTCAGCTCCGTTCGATATTCGCCTGCCGGGCGAAGCGCAGGATCCGACGGCTTGCGCAGCGACTTGGTCCACCGGGTCGACGGGTTACAGAACCGTCTTTCCGGTCGAACGGCCCGTGCCCAAAGGTTCCATCCTGACCTACTCGTTCCCCTTCCCGGATTTGCGGCCCGGGTGGTATCGACTCGACGTGCCGTTTGGTGTGGTCACCTTCGAGGTGAAGTAGCAGGGTTGCGGCCCGACTTTTTGCTGCTCCGGAGTCGAATAGTCGCTCTGGGGCGTGCGAAGTGACTCCGGAGTGGGGTGCGACGGGTTCGGATGCTCCGGGCTTTTGCTGCTCCGGAGTCGAATAGTCGCTCTGGGACGTACGAAGTGACTCCGGAGCGGGGTGTTCCTGGGAGCGCACTATGCGATGTCAGGGGGGTGCGTCGGCTCACGTACACTTGTAGGTCGATTTCTGGCGGCACGTTCGGGCCGCCACCTTCCTTCTCCACAAAGGTCCAGCCATGCCCCCAGTTTCCACGAGCGATTTCAAAAACGGCATCACCCTCGACATCCCCGAGGGTCTCATGCAGATCATCGATTTCCAGCACGTGAAGCCTGGCAAGGGTGGTGCGTTCGTTCGCACGAAGATGCGCAACGTCCGTACCGGTGCCGTCATCGACCGCACCTACAATGCCGGCGAAAAGATGGAGCAGGCCATCATCGACAAGCGGGAAATGCAGTTCCTGTACCGCGACGGCTCGAACTACGTATTCATGGACAACTCGACCTACGACCAGATCGAGATCACACCAACGCAGCTCGGCGATGCCATCAACTACCTCAAAGAGCAAGACAATGCTCTCGTCAACACCTACAACGACGAGATCATCGGCATCGATCTTCCGGCCGCCGTCGAGCTCGTCATCACCGAATGCGAACCTGGGATTCAGGGTGACCGCGTTTCAGGTGCAAAGAAGCCGGCCACCCTCGAGACCGGCCTCGTTATCCAGGTTCCGCTGTTCGTGAACCAGGGCGACAAGGTCAAGGTGGATACCCGTTCGGGTGACTACCTGACCCGCGTCTGATCGCTTCGATGACTTCTCCTGCGACCTCGCGTCGCGATGCCCGTGAACGGGCCATGGAACTTCTCTACGAGGCCAACTCAAAAGGGGAGAACGTCGCAGCGATCGTTGCGTCGCTTCCCCTGCCACCCGACGCGTATGCCTCTGCCATCGCGCTCGGTGCCGGTGACCCCGACCATGAAGCGGAAGCGATGGAGCTGATTCGCCGCTTCGCCCGCAAGGACTGGCCGGTGGACCGGCTTCCACAACTCGACGTGATCATTTTGCGTCTTGCTATCGAGGAGCTGCAGTACCGCTCCGACGTGCCAAAGGCGGTCGTCATCGACGAGGCGGTCGAACTCGCCAAATTGTTTTCCACTGAGGATTCCGGGCGTTTCATCAACGGAATGCTGTCGTCGATTGCCGACGATCTTGGTCGAGGCTGAGGGCGCGCGTTCAGGATCGGCTCTGACGGGTCGGCTTGCGAAACAGCGCGGCCCAAAGGAACGACCGCCCGAAGCGGTTGGTACCTGCGGGCAGCGCGTTTCGTTCGAATTTCGACGAGATCAACGTCGGTAGAGCGCTGGTTGCAGTTTGTTTGTGTCGCAGTTTGTTGCAGTTTGTTGGGGCCCAGACTTCCGGAGGGTGCGGGATACCCTCGACGTGTGGGAAGAAAAGTTAGGGCCTGCGGAGTGTTGCTCGGTCTCGGGCTTGGCCTGGTGGCGGGTTGGATCTCTGAATCAGTAGCCCAGGAAACGGAGGAGCGCGGACGTCGCATCATCCGGGTTGAGGAGCGAGGTGTTGATCTCGTGGTCGTAGTCGGCGTACGTATGGACGACTTCGAATTGGGCATCCACCATGCCGATGGGCCGGTCGCCCCGGGCGAGCTCGCGAGCCTTCGCGTCGTCGCGGTCGCATTTGACGGCCACCCACTGGACCGTAAGGCCGTCCAGCACCGCTTGCCAGTCGGCCCACATCACGGAGTCAAGCACGACGTCGTCGACGATCACATTGAGCCCTCGCTTCGCCGCATCAGCCACTGTGGACTGATATGCGCGCAGAAGTTCCCGACACAGACGGCCCACATGGACACGTCGATCGGACCCGGTCGAAACGAATCCCAACCCGTCGTGGCATGCTGCTCCCGGTCCGCCGGGAAAACCAAGGTCGAGCCAGGGAAGCGGCAATTTGGACAGGACATCGTCGATCCCGGCGAGAAACCAGTAGTCGAGCGCCTCGGCCCGTGTGTCGCGAAATCCTGTGGCGATGGTCGTTTTGCCCGCACTCGATGTGCCGTTGAGGACCACTATCCGTCCCGGTTTCATCGACCCAGTTTGCACCGGAAGCTCTCGTCAGGTCGGTTGATTCATCCCGGCTTATCGCGTCAGCGACGCGTTCGTCTGCATCCGCTCGACCTGCTTGGCCACGATGCTCGCCATCTCAGGATGGGTGAGCACCCAGAACCGGTCGTTGACGACTGCGTTGAGGACCATCGGGCCGACGTCGTCGGGGTTCATACCCGTCTCCAGACTGCGGCTCAGGATGTCCCAGAACTTGCGACCGGCATCGGTCTCCACGAACTCCGCGGCCGACTCGGCCGGGCGGTTGCGGGAGCTGTCGACGATGCTTGTGTTGATCGGCCCCGGGCACAGCACTGACGCGTGCAACGGGGAGTTGGCCAACCGCAGATCACGCTCGAGCGACGCCATCAGGGCGACGACCCCGTGCTTGGCCACGTTGTACGCGCCGAGTGACGCCCCGGCGTAGAGTCCGGCCATCGACGAGGTCGAGTTGATGTGTCCCTCACCTTGGCGTTCCATGATCGGGAGGAACACGTGCACGCCGTTTATCGGTCCCCACAGGTCGACGTCGAGCGTCCACTTCCAGTCGGCCATTGACGTCGCCCCGACGGGGTTCGACATGCCGATGCCGGCGTTGTTGCACAGCACGTGCACGCCTCCGAACCGGTCGAGGGTCGTTGCCGCAAGCGCTTCGATCTGGTCGAGCTTCGAAACGTCGGTGCGCACGCCGATCGCCTCGGTACCAGCTTTCGTGAATTCCGCGACCGCCTCGTCGAGCGGCGCCTGCTCGATGTCGGCGAGCACCAGCTTCATGCCTTGAGCGGCGAACGTGCGGGCGATTCCGCGACCGATTCCGCTGGCCCCGCCGGTGATGACTGCGACTTTTCCATTGACGTCCATCGCCGCACGTTACGACGTCGCGTCACCGCGTGCACAGCCGTCGTTACGAAGCCTTACGAATCATGTCGATGTGCATGATCCCGTCTTCGTCGTAGGGTTCGCCGCAGGCGACGTAGCCGAACGATTGGTAGAAACCTTGGAGATGAAGTTGGGCGCCGAGCTTCGTGTCGTGGGCGGGAAAGCGTCGTGTGGCTTCGGCGATGGCTTCTTTCACCAGCACCCGACCGAGGCCGGTGCTCCGCCCCTTGGCCGCGATGACTACGCGACCGATCGACGGCGTGTCAAACGTGAGGCCCGGCGGAACGATGCGAGCGTACGCCACCAGCTCGGATCCGACTTCGCCCAGGCCATGGACGCACTCTGGGTCGTGGCCGTCGACGTCGAGATAGAGGCTCTGCTGTTCGATTACGAACACCTGCTGGCGAAGCTCCAGCACCCGGTACAGCTCATGGAGGGTCAGCTGGTCAAACGCCAACCAGCGCCATGTCACGTCGGTTGAGGCCACGTCGCCTACTTGATTTCGGCGATCGGCTCGGTCAGCGTTGCAAACGCCCGAACCGTGAACGTTCCCATCCCTTTGACCTTTGGCGGGACTGCGGTGAAGCGGAACAGCACGCGGGGGAGGGCGTCGAGGTTGGTGAGGTGCTCGATGATCGGGATGCCGGCCCGAAGCAGGGTGGTGTGGACCGGCCGGCCATACCCGGCTTCACCGGTTGTGGCGTCGATGTTCAGCGAGTCGATGCCGACGCAGGCGACCTTGGCCTTCACCAGCGACTCGGCGGTCGCGGCTGAGATGTACGGGTGATTCTCGAAGTAGGCCGGTGTCCCGAACTTCTTGGAGTGGTCAGTGCGAAATAGCACCGCGCAACCTTCGAAGTCGAGTTCATGCAGACGGGGCAGATCGATGACTGGCGTATCGAGACGGGTGAAGCAGACCGCCGGGACATCAGCGACCCGCTCAAGCGGAAGCTCCGACAGGTCGTGGCCGTCGTCGAAGCGGTGCGCCGGGACGTCGATGTACGTACCCGTGTTGGAGCACATCGTGATCATGCCGATCTGAAAACGGATCCCCGGACCGTAGATCTCCTCGGCCGCCTCGCGGGTCAGATGGTCGCCGATGCTTGGCACGGGCAGACCCGGGTAGGTCTCCATCTGGTCGGTAATGGTGTGGCTCAGGTCAATCCGGCGGCGATTCATTGCCTGTCATGCTGCCAGAACTGCAACGCAGACCGTTGCGGACTGCTCCGAGTGTGTGCATTTCCTTAGCTCCGGGCTAAGCGAATGCACACACGCTGCCCGGCCCGCCGACCTGCACCGTTGTCGCGCGTCGGCTCGGAGCGCTGCTAGCTTGGTCGGCAACCGTCAAGGGGGTCCTGTGAGGCCCGCACGGAAGGAGACCATCGTGACAAGCACTGTTTCTTCGTCGCCGCCCCCTGAGGGCGGCATTTCTATGTCTGAGCCCGGTTCCGGGAGTGCGGCTCCCCGCACCGTTCTCGACGCCGCTGCCATCAACCGGGCCGTAAAGCGCATGGCGCACGAGATCCTCGAGCGGAACCAGGGTGCCACCGACGTCGTGCTCATCGGTCTGATCAAAGGTGGCGTATGGATGGCCGAAGCGCTCGGCGCGGCCCTCAGTGAGCTGGGCGAGTCCGTACCGGTCGGTTCGGTCGACGTCAGCTTCTTCCGAGACGACCTCGGCCTGCGAAACGTGGAGCCGGCCCGCAGCGAGATCGACTTCGATATCCACGACAAGGTCGTGGTGCTGGTCGACGACGTGCTCTACACCGGGCGTACTGTGCGGGCGGCGCTCGACGCCCTGCGCGAATACGGTCGCCCGAAAGCGTTCCAGTTGGCGGTGATGGTGGACCGCGGGCACCGGGAGCTGCCGATCCGGGCCGACTTCGTGGGAAAGAACCTGCCGACGTCCAGGTCGGAAAGCGTAAAAGCGACTAGTCAGGGGGTCGTGTTGCAATGAGGCTATGCCGTGAATTGCGTGTTTCGGGTCCCGCAGGCGACGAGCACAGGGTGGTGCTGCAATGAGTGAACGGAAGCATCTGCTGTCGATTGATGAACTCGGTCGCGACGGTATCGAACACCTGATGACCCTGACCGACCGCTTCGTGGAAGTAAGCGCGCGTAAGGTTCCCAAAGTCCCCGCGCTGCAGGGCAAGACCGTGGTGTCGCTCTTCTACGAAGACTCGACCCGCACCCGCCTCAGCTTCGAGACCGCTGCGAAGCGACTTTCGGCTGACGTGATGACGTTCAGTGTGTCGACGAGTTCAGCGAACAAAGGCGAGTCGATCCGTGACACCGTCGAGACCATCGAAGCGATGGGCATCGACGCCATTGTGGTGCGCCACAAGGCGGCTGGCGTGCCTTGGCAGATTGCATCTTGGACCGACGCGGCCGTGATCAACGGTGGCGACGGTTGGCACCAACATCCGACGCAAGCGTTACTTGACTGCTACACGATCCGCCAGCGCCTCGGCGGCCTGGAAGGCCGTTCCATCGCCATTGTGGGCGACATCAAGCACTCCCGCGTCGCCCGCTCGAACATCGAAGCCTTCGTAGCCATGGGCGCCGACGTCACTCTCGTGGCCCCGCCCACGCTGCTCCCGCCCTCGATCGAAGGCTGGGACGTGAAGGTCGAGCACGAGATCGACCCCGTGCTCAAGCGCGTCGACGTCGTCTATCTGCTCCGCATGCAACTGGAGCGCATGAACGAGGCCCTGATTCCGTCGCTTCGCGAGTACACCTCCCGATACGGCCTCACCGACGAGCGGGCCACCAAACTGCGAGACGACGTGCTCGTCATGCACCCTGGCCCGATGAACCGGGGCGTCGAAATCGGTGCGGCGGTACCCGACCGGGAAAACACCGTCATCACCCAACAGGTCGCGAACGGCGTCGCCGTGCGCATGGCCGTGCTGTTCGAACTTCTAGCTGGAGCAAAACAATGAGTGCCGTCGTCATCCGTGGTGGGTCTGTTCTTGAAGGGGCCGACTACGCGTCGACCAAAGCCGATGTAGTCGTCGTCGACGGCGTTGTCACAGAAATAAGCGCGCATATCGATGTGCCGAGCGACGCCATAGTGCTCGATGCCTCGGGCTGCATCGTCGGTCCCGGTCTGGTCGATCTCCACACCCACCTCCGGGAACCGGGCAACGAAGCCGCCGAAACCATCGAGACCGGCTCCCGGGCCGCAGCTCTCGGCGGATACACCGCCATCCTCGCCATGCCGAACACAACGCCGGCCATCGACAGCCGCGGCGGTCGTGGAACAGGTCCTGCAACTCGGAGCGAAGGCCGGACTCGTCGACGTTCACGTCGCCGGTGCGATCACGATCGGCCGGGCCGGTGAACTACTGGCGCCGATGGCGGAGATGGCCGAACTCGGCGTGCGCATGTTTACCGACGACGGTGCGGGTGTACAGAACAACCGCCTCATGCGCCGTGCGCTTGAATACGCCTCGGCCCTCGGTGTCGTGCTGGCCCAGCATTGCGAAGACGCCGCGCTGTCCGAGGGCGGCGTGATGCATGAAGGCGCATGGTCGTCGAAGCTCGGTCTCCCCGGCCAACCGGCCGAGGCTGAGGAGCTGATGGTGGCCCGCGACATCGCCCTGTGCCGTCGCACCGGAGCACCGGTCCACTTCCTGCACATGTCAACGGCTGGGTCGGTCGAGCTGATCCGACGCGCCAAGGCCGACGGACTTCCGGTCACCGCCGAAGCTGCGCCCCACCACTTCACGCTGACAGATGCGTGCCTGGCGACCTACGACACGGTCTTCAAGGTGCACCCGCCGCTGCGACCCGATGCCGACAAATTGGCCGTCATCGCCGGCCTTGCGGATGGCACGATCGACGCCATCGCTACCGACCACGCCCCTCACACTCCGGAAACGAAGGAGCGCTCGATGCTCGACGCGCCTCCCGGAATGCTGGGTCTGCAGACCGCCTTGGCCCTGGCGATCACCGAGCTCGGGCTCCCGATCGACAAGGTGTTCCGCCTCCTATCGAGCGGCCCAGCTCGCATCGCGAAGATCGGCGACACGCACGGTGTGCTGGCCGTCGGCCGCCAGGCGAACATCTGCGTGGTCGATCCGGCCGCATCGTTCACGGTGGAAGTCGGCTCGATCGTGAGCAAGTCGAAGAACAGCCCGTATCTCGGGCGAACGTTGCAGGGTGTTGTTCGCCATACCGTCTTCAACGGTGTGGCCACGGTTCAGGATGGAAAGGCGACGCGATGAGCGGCGTAACAGAAGCCCAATTGGTCATGGCCGACGGGACGGTCTTCGAAGGTGAAGCGATCGGGTACCTGCCCGAGAACGGAATCTCGACCGGCGAAGTGGTGTTCAACACGGTGCTGTCGGGCTATCAGGAGGTCATCACCGACCCCAGCTACGCCGGCCAGATCATCACCTTCACCTATCCCCACATCGGCAACTACGGCGTCAACGCCGAAGACTACGAGTCGATCCACCCGTTCTGTCGCGGCATCATCGTGCGCGAACTGGCCCGCCGCCACAGCAACTGGCGGGCCTCGAGTTCGCTCGATTCACTTCTGCAAAAGTGGCAGGTCCCCGGCATTGCCGGTATCGACACCCGCCGTCTGACCAAGCACATCCGCGACGCCGGCGCGATGCCCGGCGCGTTCGGCACCGCGTCAACCGAAGTGCTGCTCGCCGCGGCGAAAGCCGAGCCCGGCACTGACGGCGTCGACCTGGTGCGGGAAGTCACGACCAAGGAGCCCTACGTCGTCGGCAGCGGACCGCTGAAGGTTGTGGCCTTCGACTATGGCATCAAGCGCACGATCCTGCGTCACCTCAGCACCTTCGCCACGGTGACCGTTGTCCCCGGTGATATCCGCGCTGATGATGTGCGGGCGTTGGAACCCCACGGAGTGTTCCTGTCGAACGGTCCCGGAGACCCGGTCGTGTGCGACTACACGGTGCAGGAGATCAAGCAACTCGTCGGTCAGGTCCCGATCTTCGGTATCTGCCTCGGCCAGCAGCTCCTTGCCACGGCGATGGGCGGCACCACATACAAGCTTCCGTTCGGCCATCACGGCGGCAACCACCCGGTCCGCAATCTGGCCACCGGTCATGTCGAGATCACCAGTCAGAACCACAACTTCTGCGTCGACCCCGGCTCGATCGAATCGGTCGGCACCATCACGCATGTGAACCTCAACGACGGCACCCTCGAAGGTGTTCGCTACCACGATGTGCCCGCCTTCAGCGTGCAGCACCACCCCGAGGCCGGCCCCGGACCCCACGAGTCCACCTACCTCTTCGAAGAATTCCGCACGCTCATGGATGCGTTCGCATCGACCGGAAAGGCGGCCCGCTGATGCCAAAGCGCACCGACATCCACTCCATTCTGCTCATTGGTTCGGGTCCGATCGTCATCGGCCAGGCGTGTGAATTCGATTACTCGGGCACGCAGGCCTGTCGCATTCTGAAGGAAGAGGGCTACCGGGTCATCCTGGCCAACTCGAATCCCGCCACGATCATGACCGACCCGACGTTTGCCGACCGCACCTACATCGAGCCGCTCGACGCCGACATTCTCGAAGCGATCATCGAACGCGAGAAGCCCGACGCACTGCTTCCAACTCTCGGCGGACAGACCGCCCTCAACCTGGCTATGGAACTCGACCGACGCGGTGTGTTGGAAAAGCACAACGTCGAGATGATCGGCGCGAACGCGGTCGCCATCGAAACGGCCGAGAACCGTGAGCAGTTCAAAGCCGCGATGCAGGAGATCGGCCTCAAGGTTCCGCTGTCCGGCTTCGCGTACAGCCTGGAAACGCCCGGTCCCGCCGGCCAACCGAGTGCCATGGACGTCATGCGCACCATCGGCTTCCCGATCATCGTTCGACCGAGCTACATCCTGGGTGGCGCCGGGACCGGCATCGCCCACGACGAGGTGACCTTCCGCCAGATCGCCATGGAAGGGCTGGCCGCCAGCCCGATCAGCGAGATCCTCGTCGAGCGTTCGATCGCCGGCTGGAAGGAGTACGAGCTCGAGGTCATCCGTGACCGCAAAGACAATTGCGTCATCATCTGCTCGATCGAGAACGTCGACCCGATGGGTGTGCACACCGGCGACTCGATCACGGTGGCTCCGGCGCAGACCCTCACCGACGTCGAGTACCAGTTGATGCGCGACGCGGCGTTCGCCTGCATCCGGCGCATCGGTGTCGACACCGGCGGCTCCAACGTGCAGTTCGCGATCAACCCCGAAGACGGTGACATGGTCGTCATCGAGATGAACCCCCGGGTATCGCGCTCCAGCGCCCTCGCGTCGAAGGCGACCGGCTTCCCGATCGCCGAAGATCGCGGCCCGCCTGGCCGTGGGCTACACGCTCGACGAGATCCCGAACGACATCACCAAGTCGACGCTCGCCAGCTTCGAGCCGGTTATCGACTACGTCGTCACCAAGATTCCCCGGTGGGCGTTCGAGAAGCTCCCTGGCACGAGTGGTGTGCTCGGCACGCGTATGCAGTCCGTGGGCGAAGCGATGGCCATCGGCCGCACGTTCGCCGAATCCCTGCAGAAGGGCCTGCGCTCCCTGGAGCAGGGCCGCCTCGGCCTCAACTGCGACCCGGGTGAAGAAAACTATGCGGGCATAGAAACAGCGGAGCTGGTCAAGCAGACCGGTATCGCCACCCCGGAGCGGCTGTTCCTCGTTGGTGAGGCATTGCGTCGTGGTGTGTCGATCGAGGAGCTCTACGAGGCCAACAAGATCGACCCGTGGTTCCTCGACCAGATGCAGCAGATCATCGAAGAGCGTCATGCGCTGGCCGAGCAGAGCGTCGCCACGATGAGTCGTCGCGACTGGCGGCGCGCTAAGCGCATTGGCTTCGGCGATGCTCAGCTCGCGTATCTTTGGAAGACCGACGAGAAGACCGTGCGCAACGCCCGGCTCGCGGCCGGTGTGCTGCCCACGTTCAAGACGGTCGACACGTGCGCCGCCGAGTTCGCCTCGGCGACGCCGTATTACTACTCGACCTACGAAGACACCGATGAGGTGCTCGAAAGCGACAAGCCGAAGGTCGTGATCCTCGGGTCGGGTCCCAACCGCATCGGCCAGGGCATCGAGTTCGATTATTGCTGCGTGCACGCGAGCTACGCCCTTCGGGCGGCCGGCTACGAAACCATCATGATCAACTGCAACCCCGAGACCGTGTCGACCGACTACGACACCAGTGATCGCCTGTACTTCGAGCCGCTCACCTACGAAGACGTGATGAACGTCATCGAGCGGGAAAAGCCCGAGCACGTGATCGTGTCGTTGGGCGGGCAGACCCCACTGAAGCTGGCCGGTCTCATCCCGGTCGAGCTGGTGGCCGGCACCGCTCCGTCGTCGATCGACGCGGCCGAAGACCGCGAGCTCTGGAACGCCCTGTGCCGTCGCATCGGCATCGAGCAGCCTCCAGGTGGCACGGCCGTGGAAGTAGAAAGCGCGCTTAGCATCGCGGAGAGCGTCGGCTACCCGGTGCTGATCCGCCCGTCGTATGTACTCGGCGGTCGGGCCATGCAGATCGTTCACGACACGAACGGCCTCCGCAAGGCGATGGCCGACCTCGCCGTCGACGGTTCGCTCGGCAAGGAGGGCGGGCTCTCGGCTGAGCGTCCCGTGCTGATCGACCGGTTCCTCGACGACGCGGTCGAAGTCGACGTCGACGCCATCCGCGACGCTACCGGCGACTTCATCATCGGCGGCATCATGGAGCACGTCGAGCAGGCCGGCGTGCACTCGGGCGACAGCGCGTGCGCCATCCCGCCCCAGTCACTAAGCCCACTTACGATCCGGCAGTTGTCGGAGCACGTGAAAGCCATCGCCGATGAGCTCGACGTTCGGGGTCTGATCAACGTGCAGTTCGCCGTGCAGAACGGGGAAGTGTTCGTGCTCGAAGCGAACCCCCGGGCTTCACGTACGGTGCCGTTCGTGGCCAAGGCCACGGGGGTCGTACTCGCGATGGTCGCCTCCCGGGTCATGGTCGGCGCCACGCTGGAGCAACTCCGCAAGGAAGGTCTGCTCACGCTTCCGGTCACAGGTAATCACGTCTCGGTGAAGGAGGCCGTGCTTCCCTTCAACAAGTTCCCCGAGGTCGACCCGGTCCTCGGCCCGGAAATGCGCTCGACCGGCGAAGTCATGGGCATCGACTCCACGTTCGGCACCGCGTATGCGAAGAGCCAGTTGGCGGCATCGAACCGGCTCCCGTCGTCGGGCAACGTATTCATCTCGCTCGCCGACCCCGACAAGCCCGCCGCAGCAGCGATGGCCCGCTCGTTCGTCGCGGCCGGCCTGTCGATTGTGGCGACGCAGGGCACCGCGGAGTACCTGTTGAGCAAGTCGATCCCTGTCGCTGCGATCGTCCGAAAGATCTCGGAGACCTCAACCGCGGAAAATGCCGGCCACCGCACCGCTATCGAGCTCATTGAAGCGGGCGAAATCCAGTTGGTGGTGAACACGCCCCGAGGCAGCGGCGCTGCCTCCGACGGGGCATATATCCGTCGGGCCTGCACGGTCAACAAGGTGCCTGTTCACACGACCGTCGCCGCGGCCAGCGCGTCAGCAATCGGCATCGGGGAGTGGGCCCACAAACCGTTCGCGGTGAAGAGTCTGCAAGAACACCTGGGGATCGTCTCCTGATGGTGTACCGGGATCGGTACCGAGCAGGGGCTCACGTATGAGGGTTCGCGGTCCTCTTGCTCCGGGCGTACTCCGCAAACTCGCCCGGTCCGGGCGCCCGGCCGAGTCGAACTCGACGGCACCGAACCCGGCGGAACCGACCTCGACTGAACGCATCGGGTCCGGCCCGGCCGTGTCGGGCCCGGTGGACCTCGCGGCCACCGTTGGTTCGGTCCACTTGCCGAACCCAATCATGACGGCCGCCGGAACGTCCGGCCACGGGGCGGAGTTGGCCGGCTACTTCGACCTCGACCAACTCGGCGCGGTCGTTGTCAAGTCACTGTCGGCCGAGCCGTGGGCGGGCAACCCGGCCCCCCGGGTGACCGAGGTCGACGCTGGAATGATGAACTCGGTCGGACTCCAAAATGCCGGGATCGAGCACTGGATCGCCAATGATCTTCCCAAGCTGATGGCGGCCAAGGCCCGGATTGTGGTGAGCATCTGGGGGTTCACTATCGACGCGTACGAGCAGGTCGCCAAGAAATTGCGAGGCGTCGAAGGACTTACCGCGGTCGAAGTCAACGTGAGTTGCCCGAACATCGAGGATCGTCGCCACATGTTCGCCCACTCCACCCAAGGAACCACCGACGTCATCAAGGCGGTGCGCAGCGGCCTGGGCGACCAGGTTCTGCCGATTTGGGCGAAGCTCAGCCCCAACGTGACCTCGCTCACCGACATTTGTGGTGCTGCGCTCGATGCCGGCGCGGAGGCGCTTACCCTCACCAACACGGTGATGGGACTCAAGATCGACATCGAAACCCGAAAACCCGCTCTGGGGGCGGGCGGGGGCGGTCTCTCAGGGCCGGCAATACGACCCGTCGCCGTCCGCGCGGTATACGAGACCCGCAAAATGTTCCCCAACGCGGCGATTATCGGCGTTGGGGGAGTGGCCCACGGAGTCGACGCAATAGAGTTCCTGATGGCCGGTGCCAACGCAGTCGAGGTCGGGACCGCTACGTTTTATTCACCGACGGCACCGTTGCGTGTTCGAAACGAGTTGCATGCGTGGTGCGAAAAACACCACGTAAACACACTTAATGAGTTGATTGGAGCAGCACATGGTTGAAATTCCTGAGCCCCTCGAAGCTGGCAGCGTGGGGGCCAACGCGATCCGTCCGCAACTCGCCCTCGCCCTCGACGTCGACGACTCGGTTGCTGCGATGCAACTGGCAAAAGAGCTTCGCCCCTGGTTTGGCGTGGCCAAAGTCGGCCTTGAACTGTTCACCGCCTCCGGCCCCGACATCGTCGCTCAGCTGATTCGCGAAGGCTTCGAGGTGTTCCTCGATCTCAAGATGGTTGATATTCCGACCACGGTCGGCAAGGCCGCCAAAGTGGCCGGTTCGCTCGGCGTTTCCTACCTCACGATGTATGCCCACGGCGGATCCGACATGCTTCGAGCGGGTACGGAGGGGATGCTCGAAGGAGCGTCGTTGGCCGGCCTCGAGCCGCCCACGCCGCTCGCGGTCACGATTCTCACTAGCGACGACACCGCCCCCGATCACATTCTCGGGAAGCGCCTCATGCTCGCGATGGAAGGCGGCTGCAAAGGCGTCGTCTGCGCCGCCAGCGACCTCCGCCAGGTCCGCCAACTCGCGCCCCGTATGGCCACCGTGGTCCCTGGAATCCGCCCCGGACTCTCGCCGACCCACGATCAGGCCCGTGCCGCAACACCGGCTGAAGCAATAAGCGCCGGCGCCAGCGTCCTCGTAATCGGCCGCGCGGTCACCCAGGCGGCAAATCGCCAAGACGCCGCCGCCCGGATCGCGTCGGAAGCGTACGCCGCTCGCCCCTGAGCACATGCCAGGCACTTCCGGGGGTGCACCCGGTAGTGCCAGCAGTGATCGCCCTATCGGTGATATAGGTCCATAGCCTGGCGAAACTCCAAGTTTTTTTGTGTTCAACGACCGCGATTGCCACCGTTTGTGAAACAGTGCCCGCTAACCTCAATCGCATGTCACTTCCTCCAGCACTGTCGACCGAAACCCGTATGGCCGCTCTTGAAAAGGCCGCTGAAGTGCGCCGGGCGCGCGCCGAATTGAAAGATCGTCTGAAGATGGGCTCGGTCTCCCTCCAAGAAGTTCTCGATGCTGCCGCCCACGACGAGATGATCGGCAAGACCAAGATGCTGACCGTCCTCGAGTCGCTTCCGGGCCTCGGCAAGGTGAAGGCACGTCGCCTCCTCGACGAGATCGGTATTGCCGACACGCGTCGCGTTCGTGGCCTGGGTGACAACCAGCGCCGTCGGCTGCTCGAATCCGTCAACTAAGCATTTTTCGTCTGTTTCCGGTGTTCTCACTGTCGGAATTGCCTGATCGGTAACCGGTGGAGCCAATTATTTTTGTGCTCTCCGGGCCGTCAGGCACCGGCAAAGGAACCATCGTCGATGCGCTGGTGAGCGCCGACGAATCACTGTGGTTGAGTCGCTCTTGGACCACGCGTCAGCGGCGGAAGAACGAATCGCCGTACGCATACCGCTTCGTGGATATCGACACTTTCCAGCGCCATATCGCTGAAAACGGGTTTCTCGAATACGCGGAAGTCTTCGGCAACTTCTACGGAACTCCGGTCCCCACGCCGCCGGCGGGCTGTGATGTGGTTCTGGAAATCGACGTCCAAGGCGCCGCTCAGGTACGCGAAAAATACCCTGACGCAGTCCTGATTTTCGTGGAACCCCCGAACCGTGCAGCCCAGGAGGCCCGACTCCGGTCCCGGGGCGACGATGATGTGGTGATCGCCAAACGGCTAGCAAAAGCCGACGCTGAAGAAGAAATTGGTCATCGGATCGCCAATCATGTCGTAGTCAACGACTGGCTTGAGCGGGCTGTTGCCGAAGTGGCTGGTATCGTAGAGAGCTACCGCGTCACGCGCGCAGAACAATCTGCACCACAACCGGGGTGAGCCGCGGCTCACATCGGCCGCAGCAATGGCAACAGCACCAGCAAAGCCAGCAGTAGCAACGTCAGCACGTTTCCGCAGTACCGGTCGTACCAATCGCACGAAGAACGAGGCAGCACCATGGCTCAACGCCGCGCAACAATGATCACCCCCGCAATCGAGGATCTTCTCAGTCGGGTCGATTCCAAGTTCACGTTGGTCACCGTTTCCGCCAAGCGTGCCCGTCAGATCAACTCGTACTTCAACCAACTCGGCGACGGTCGGGGCGCAATGATTCCGCCGCAGGTAGCCTCCGTCAGCCGCAAGCCGTTGTCGATCGCCCTCGAAGAGATCGTGGCCGAGAAGATCGAGTACACCCGCAACACGCCGATCGTGGCTGCCGAACCGGCCGCTGCCGCCGAGTAGTAAGCGAACAGCCGGCGACCTGTTCGCTCCTCCGCTGTTGTATCCGGTACCTCGGGAATGACACTCGCGCCACCGACGCCGTTCGGCCATGATCTGTCCGCCCTTCGGGGCAAACGGGTGGTTCTCGGCGTAAGCGGTGGAATCGCCGCGTACAAGGCGATCGAAGTATGTCGGCGCATGGTAGATGCGGGCGCGTTCGTTTCGCCGGTCCTCACCGAAGATGCCCTCCGATTCGTCGGCAAACTGACGTTCGACGCGCTTGGGTCAGAACCGGCCCAGGTGCACCTGTGGGGTGGAACGAACCCGATTCCGCACACGAAACTCGGTCAGGCCGCGGACCTCATCGTGATTGCCCCGGCCACGGCGCGCATCTTGGCCAAGTACACGGCCGGCCTGTCCGATGATCTCCTGACCGCCACCCTGCTGGCAACCCGTGCTCCGGTGCTCGTCTGTCCGGCGATGCACACCGAAATGTGGGAGCACCCGTCGGTGCAGGAGAACCTCGCCACACTTCGTCGACGCGGCGTGCACGTGCTGGAACCTGAAAGCGGTCGGTTGGCCGGTGGCGACAGTGGAGCCGGCCGTCTGGCGGACCCGGCGAGGATTGCCGGCGCCGCGGCGCTGGTGCTGTCGGTCGGGCTGGACCTGGTCGGCGTTCGAGTATTGGTAAGCGCCGGCGGAACCCGGGAGCCCATCGATCCGGTTCGTTTCATAGGCAATCGATCGAGCGGCAAGCAGGGTTACGCGGTGGCCTTCGAAGCCAGGGAACGTGGGGCCGACGTCGTGATCGTGAGCACGGTCAAGCTGACTCCGCCAGCCGGTGCCCGGGTTGTATCGGTCGAAACTGCAGCGGAGATGCACGACGCGATGATGACTGAAGCCGACTCGGCCGACATCATCGTGATGAGCGCGGCAGTGGCGGATTTCCGGCCGAAGGTCGTTGCCGACTCCAAGATCAAAAAGCAGGGAGGCGCGCCGGAAGTGATCCTCGAACCGACCGTCGACATCCTGGCGGCGTTGGGGAAATCCAAGCGGGCCGGTCAGGTGCTGGTCGGTTTCGCGGCGGAGACGAACGATCTGATCGCCAATGCGCTCGACAAGGTGCAGCGTAAAAACCTCGACCTGATCGTGGCCAACGACGTGAGCGCTCCCGGCGTCGGCTTCGAGCATGAAACGAACGCAGTGACGATCCTCGATCGGATGGGCGGCTCGGAGTCGGTTGCTCTCACCGACAAACGTGACATCGCCCGTCATGTGATCGACCGGGCCATGTGGTTCGCCGGCGCGTAGGCGGTTCGCGGATTCAGATTGGGCAATTAGCTGCTTT
This sequence comes from uncultured Acidimicrobiales bacterium, assembly GCA_963763135.1. GTDB lineage: Bacteria > Actinomycetota > Acidimicrobiia > Acidimicrobiales > JANYDT01 > JANMZO01. Next base: position 257,358 of record CAVXNJ010000004.1, read on the forward strand.
GGCTGGCCGAATTTAGCGGCGAAGAGACTCAACGCCTAGCGTGATCATCACAAGTAATCGACTGCGGGGTCACCATGATTTTTACGAAACCGGTTTTTAGGCTGGCGGCGATGGTGGCGATGTTGACCGCGGTGGCGCTTGGTCTCATCGGCGTACACGCATCGGAATCAGGTGCGCTCGGTGCACCACCGTCGTCAGTGAGTGGCACTCCCTTCCTCAACGGGGAGGCGTGCGGTTGGAGAACTCAGGGCATACGCGTAGGGTTCACGCTCCCCGGCGGAAACGGAACGCTCCACGGCACGCCAACCGGAGGGCAGGTGGCGACTTTGATGGTCGACCAGGACCGGACCAACCTCACATTTCAGGTTCTCGACGCCAAGCTGAACGGATTTCGCGCATATGTGAGCGACGTAACCGGGGAAACCGGCGGGCAATATTCGCTGTGGGACCACATGCCATTCACGTTGAGTGGAGCTTCCCCGATCCTTGACGTCAGTTCCCGTGGCAATTTCACCTCGCTAACGGCTTGTCTCGTACCAACGGTCCAGCATCTGACGGTCACTTCGACGGTCGACGCCGGCCCCGGTGGAACGTTCTCCTACCGAGTGGGCTGTAACACGGCCGACGACGGAAATCCGTTTGCTTCGGGTGGGTTCGACATCCCGACAACGGTGTCCTGGCCCGGCACCTTCACGGTGGATGTTCCTGATTCCGTGTACTGCCTTGTGCGGACATCGACCGTGCCCGCGGGCTACGTTCCCGATGCCGATCATCTGTTGGGGTCGTTCTTGCTGCCGCATCTGCAAGTGATTGGCGCCACCGTGATGCACAACCAGTTCGGCACTTTCGACCTCGAAGTGCGGACGGAAACCACCGCGAGCATTGCTGCGGGCACGATCGTGTATGCATTCCGAGTTTCGGTGACCAACCTCGGCACTGTCGGATTCACGCCGAACCCCGAAATAGACGGCCAGGCGTTCATTCCCGTTCTGATCGCAACACCAACTGACTTGTTGATGCCCGACCAGAGCCAGGGGAAGGTCGTCTCTGTCTCGCCGAACCTGGCTCGGTGGGAGATCCCATCAATCGCCGCCGGGGAAACCCGAACTATGTCCAGCAATGCCGCGCCCTATCCCGTTCGCAACACCTACGTACCGGGTGTCGACGATGTGTGCGCCGGTATTTCCTACCCATGGGTTGCCTTCCCCAACATCTTGTCGGTGAACTTTTCCCGGCTTCCGCCAGAGTCCAGCCTCGACAACAACAGCAATTGTGCCTGGGTAACCCCTTGACCGCTGGCCGCGAAAGCTGCATTTGCCGGGCGGACTTCGCTCGCTTGGGTTTGCTTCCCAGAGTTGGGTGGTTAATTCACCGGTTCGCGCTCGGGATGTTGGTGGCTCGGTGTTGCGCGCCTAGCGTGACCGTCACAACTTATCGATTGCGGGGTCATGGTGAAGTCAGGGCGAGTTTTCAAACGCGTAATACCAGTGGGAGCGATGCTGTGCATTGCGCTTGTACTCACGGGGATTCACTCTTCGCCGACATCGGCAGCGGGTGTGCCCCCGTCGTCGGTCAAAGCCGCAGCGCCAGCGGTTGGCATGGGATGTGGATGGCGAGGGCTGGGAACGCGCCTCAATTTCACGGTTCCTGACGGAAGTGGGGTGCTTCAAGGCGCACCCACCGGCAACGCGTTCGCATCAGTGACCGTCGATCAGGACCTGGCAAACCAAACGTTCCAAGTCCTTTCGGCCACATTGAATTTCTCTCGGGCGTACGTAACCGAGGTAACGGGCGAGACCGGCGGAACATACCCGCACTGGGAGGCCCTGCCGTTCCTGCTGAATGGACCATCTCCAGTCCTCGACGTGAGCTCCAGCGGCAACTTCACGGGCTTCTCTCTCTGCCTTATTGGGGGATACGGTCACCTGACGCTGCAATCGACCGTCGATGCGGGGCCCGGAGGCATCTTCCGTTACAACGTTTACTGCCGGACACCCGACGGCGAACTGTTTGCTTCGGAAAATTACACTCTTCCCACGGCGGTAGGCATACCGGGTACGGTGACGTTTGATGTCCCGTACGCCGTGAACTGTGAAGTTCGGACAGCAGGACATCCGAACGGCTACGTACACGACGCTGATCATGTCGTCGGGTACTACTCGCCCCTGCGCCTTCTGTACTGGACGTCTGCAGTGATGCACAACCAACTCGGCACGTTTGACCTTGAGGTGAAGACGACCAAGCTTCTTTCGACAGTGGTCGACGGCCAGGTCAACTACGTGTTTCAGGTTGCCGTGACAAACCTCGGAACCGTGGGTTTCACACCAAGTCCCGACGTTAATGATGACGCCTACCTGCCTCTGCTCATCGAAACACCTACGACTCTGGAGATGCCTAAGGCAGCGAAGGGGAGGGTCGTTGGGATCTCGTCGAAGTTCGCCCGATGGGAGATTCCGTCGATTGCCGCAGGCGAAACCATAACGATGTTCGCAGCCGGCCAGAGCTTTCCTGCCCCGGTGGAGAGCTATGTGCCCGAGGCCCATGATGTCTGCGCCAGCGTCCTCATCGAAGGCTTCGCACGAACGCCACACGAGACGACCCTCTCCAACAACTCCAGTTGCGTTTCCGTCAATCCCTGATCATCCATTGACATGAGTAGTGGTGTGGGCACGTAGCATACGACAACGCTACGTGCGCATAGTATTGCGAGTATCCGGGTCCTGGTGGGTGGGCCCGGGGGACCACGACGATGGGGCGCCGCCTGGGCCGATGTGACCAAATCATCTCTGAGCCCTCGTTCGGAGGAGTACTTCGCTGGTAACGTTCGTGGCTCAACCACCACCGATTTGCACAAGCGCGATCGGCTCTTCAAAAGGGGTTTACTCATGGCCAAATGGACGTTCACGTCGGAATCGGTGACGGAAGGTCACCCCGACAAAATGGCGGATCAGGTTTCCGACTCGGTACTCGACGCGATCTTCACGGAAGATCCCATGGCGCGTGTCGCCTGCGAGACGCTGCTCACAACCGGTCTTGTCGTCGTTGCCGGCGAAATCACGACGACCGCGTATGTCGACATTCCGAAGTTGGTGCGCCGCACGGTGAACGGCATCGGCTATGACCACGGCGACAAAGGCTTCGACGGCAACACCTGTGCCGTGATCGTTTCGATCGACGAGCAGTCGCCCGACATCGCCATGGGTGTCGACAAGGCGTTTGAGGCTCGTACCGAGCACGACATTGATGCCGAGCTCGACGCCCAGGGCGCTGGCGACCAGGGCATGATGTTCGGCTACGCCTGCAACGAAACCCCCGACCTCATGCCGCTGCCAATCTGGCTGGCCCACCGTATGGCCGAGCAACTGTCAAAGGTTCGGAAGAACGGCACGCTCGCGTACCTTCGTCCCGACGGCAAGACCCAGGTCACCTTCGATTACGAAAACGGCGTGCCGACCGCACTCAAGACCGTTCTCATCTCGACCCAGCATGCCCCGGGCGTCAACCTCGAACGTCAGCTGCACAATGACCTGCTCGAATACGTCGTGAAGCCCGTGATCCCGGAGCAGTTCCAGGCCGATGCCTACCGCTTCCTGTCGAACCCGACCGGCAACTTCGTTCTCGGCGGCCCGCACGCTGACACCGGCCTCACCGGCCGCAAGATCATCGTCGACACTTACGGCGGCGCCGCCCGCCACGGGGGTGGTGCATTCTCGGGTAAAGACCCGTCGAAGGTCGACCGCTCGGCGGCATACGCCGCCCGTTGGGTAGCCAAGCATGTCGTGGCCTCCGGTGCTGCATCACGCTGCGAAGTTCAGGTTGCTTACGCCATCGGCGTGGCCCGTCCGGTCTCGTTGCTCGTCGAAACGTTCGGCACCGGCGCCGTCGCCCAGGAAACGATCGAAGCCGCCGTCAACTCGGTGTTCGATCTCCGCCCCGCAGCGATCACCCGTGACCTCGACCTCCGCCGCCCGATCTTCCAGAAGACCGCAGCCTACGGTCACTTCGGCCGTAACGAGCCGGAGTTCACCTGGGAGCACCTCACCCGCCTCGACGCCTTCAAGGCGGCCTGCGGGATCTAGGAGCTGAAATTCTTGGTGCGGTGGTGTGGTCCAACCCCACACCACCCGCATCGGGTTTGCAACGCCGGCGCGGGACTGTCATAGCCGTTCGGTAACGTCGGTCCCATGGATCAGACGAGCGAAGCGCGGGTTGTGCGGGTACTTCCCGACGAGCCCGGTCTGAACAAGACGTTCGACTACCTGCTTCCGAAGGGCTTCGACGAATCCTCGGCGGCAAGTTCCGCGGAGGGCGCGCCGACCGCTGCATCATCGGGCATCCCATCACCGGTTGCCGAAGGATCGGGTTTTCACGTACCCGCCAACACACACACCGCCACCACTGCCACCACCAAACACACTGCCGATGGTGCCGAGCTCATCAAGCTCGGCACCATTGTGCGTTTTCCGCTCTCCGGTCGCCGAGTCGGCGGATGGATCGTGGGTGTCGACGTCGAAGCGGCCACCGAGCGGTCGAAACTCAAAGCGCTGACCAAGGTCTCGGGCCTCGGTCCGAGCGAGGAACTGCTGTCGCTCGCCAAGTGGGCTTCGTGGCGGTGGTGGGGGAGACCCGCCCATTTTCTGCGTACCGCGTCGCCCGACCACGTAGTCCGCGGACTCCCGCCGACCCGACCATTCGACTCGGCTCTGCTGTCGGTCAACCCGGTGATCGATGACATGGGTGAGCTGGCTGCTGAAGTGTTCCGTCCGTCCGATGGTTCACCCGTGCATCTCGGTCCAACCCTGGTGCGCGTACCGCCGTCGTTCGACCCGTACTCGCTCGTGATCGACGCCGCCCGCTTCGTCGCCCCGCGTGGGCTGTTGGTCATCACCACCTCGCTCGCGAGCGCGGCTCATCTGGCCCGCCGGCTCAAACGTGCCGGAGCACCGGTCGCATTACTGCCCACGGAGTGGGCACGTGCCGCCGCCGGTGGCTGCATCGTTGTCGGTGCCCGCTCCGCGGCGTGGGCTCCGATCCCCGATGCCGGCGCCATCGTGGTGCTCGACGAGCACGACGAGGTCCACAAGCAGGAGCAGACACCGGCGTGGAACGCACGCGACGTTGCGGTCGAGCGCGGTCGTCGGCTCAACGTTCCGGTCGTCATGACCTCACCGGTTCCTTCCGTCGAAGCCCTTTCGATCCCCCGGGTTCGAGTGGTCGAGCCGTCGCGTGCAGCGGAACGTCGAGGGTGGCCCCGAATCGATGTCATCGATCGAGCAGAGGAAGACCCGGCACGGCAGGGCATCGTGAGTGATCGCCTGGTGTCGCTACTGCGCAGCACTGACCGGGTCGTGCTCGTCCTCAACCGGACCGGTCGGGCCAAGCTCCTCGCGTGCGTGGCGTGCGGGGCCCTCTGCCGGTGTGAGCACTGCGACGCAGCCCTGGCCCTGCCGAGCGATGCCTCAGCGCTCGTGTGCCAACGATGCGAACGCACACGGCCACCGCTGTGCGGGTCCTGCGGGGCCGGCAAACTCAAGAACGTGCGGGTGGGTGTCACCCGAGCGCGAGAGGAGATCGAGGCTCTGGCATTGCGTCCCGTCGGCGAGATGACAGCTACTTCGCCTGACCCCCACGACAGCGTGCGGGTAATTGTCGGCACTGAGGCCGCGCTCCATCGCATTGGTGCCGCTGATGCTGTGGTGTTTCTCGACTTCGACGGCGAGTTGCTCGCCCCGCGGTACCGCGCTGCCGAAGAGGCGATGCATCTGCTGGTCCTGGCCGCTCGGCTGACCGGGGGCAAGGGCGACGACGGTCGCATCTTCATTCAAACCCGCCAACCCGATCACCCGGTGGTCAGGGCCGCCGTGCTTGGCGATCCCTCCCGTGTACTTGAGGGCCAGCTCGTGCTCCGCGACCTTTTGGGATTTCCACCCACCAAAGCCGTAGCGGCCGTAAGTGGGGCGGGAGCCGACGCGGTCGCCGAGGCGGTGCGGTCGCTAGAGCCGTCCATACGGGTGGAGGGTCCGGTGGGCGGCCCGTACCTGTTGAAAGCACCGACCCAGGCGATGCTTTGCGGCGTTCTCGCGAAGGTCGAACGCCCGACCGAACGGGTTCGCGTCGAGGTTGACCCACTTCGGATCTAGATCTCTGCCATTACCTGCGGTCGTGGTGTCGGTGCATTGGTTCAGGGCGTTGTCGGCTGACCATCGTCCTGGTCCTTCTTAATGAACACTCCCGTAATGCGAGCCGTCTGCAGTGCGATCGTTGCCAGCGTCTTCTCGGTGAAGCCCGCATAGGTCGGGTCCGACAGGTATTCCGTCGCATTCTTTTTCGCCCCAGCGACGATCTCGCCGAGCTGCTGGTTGATTTGGCCTTTTGCCCCCTCCAGCAGCGAAATCGCCTTGTCGAGCGCTGGTTTGTCCTTTTCGAGTCGAGCCCGTTCCAACAGCCCCGAGATCTCGTCGAAAAGCGCTCGTTTGCTGCCCTTCATCGATACACCGAACTGCCCGGCCGTCACCAGCAGTCGGTCCGCGTACTTCGCCATCCCTTTCGCTGACTTCTCGGTGAACTCCTTCTCGGGGAGCGCATGCATAAGCATGTAGAGATCGTCGATGACAGCGGTGTAGCCAAGGATCGGCGACATCGGGACGATGCTCCCGTCGGGTCGCAGCTTGGGCTCACGGCGGCTCACGTGCTTCGCTCCACCACCGGGGGTCATGTACGGGCCGGGGATGGCAGCGTTGAGCTTGCCCTGAATTGCCGCCATCTCCTCGCCGATCTTCGCCTGCTGGGCCACATCGCCGGCTTTTTCGGCCGCGGAGAACTGGCTGTGCAGGGCGTCGAGCTGCAACTCCATTTCCTTGTAGAGCTGTTCTCCGCCACCCAGGTGCTTCTCGACGTCGCCCATGTCGACGCCCATATCCTTGGCCATCTTCTGTACCTCCTCCTTGGGCGTGCCCTTGCGCAGCTCGTTGGCGAGGTAGTCGGTCGAGAGTTTGGTGAGCTCCTTCTGTCGCCCGGTGACGGCCGCCATGTCGACGCCGGCGGCCGTTGCGAGCTTCCGTACCTCGTCGATGGGTACGCCGTCTTTGAGCATCTTGGCGAAGACGTTCAGCTCAGCCTCTTTCACGATGCGCTTGCCAGCGTCTCGCCCCGCTTTTCCGCCGAGCTTCTTGAGCGGGTCCTCGAACATGTGCAGACGGGCGGGGTCGGCGAAGATGTCCGCGTCCATCAACTTGCGCCAGCCCGCCCCGTACTGCTCCTCCATGGCCCGGATGGCAGCGTTACGGTGCTGCGTGGACAGCGGGCCGAGGAAGCTCACGTCGACATCGCTCGCGAAGCTCGGTGTGCCCGTGCGGGCCATTTTCGGTACACCGGCCTCCCCGAGCTCGGCGCCGATGTCGCCGACACGACCCGCTACCACTTTGTCGAGGTTGGCGAACTGTGCGGTGCGCCACCGCTCCATGGCCTGGCCGACGAGTGCGCCCTCGGGACTCGTCGTGAGTCCCTTCGCCACTTTCGCCCAATCCCCACCCATGCTCCCGACGAGCGAACCGGCATTGCCGCCGAAGGCGTCGAGATTCTCCTTCATGCCCTCGGCAAACTTCTTCGCTGCCGCGGCGTCGCCCTTCGCCGCCTTCGCGGCCAACTCGTCGAGGTCGCCCACCATTTTCTTGATCAGCGCAGGATCGACGTCGAAGTGTTTGGCCACCTCGTCGGCGTTCTTCAAAATCCGCTCGCCCAGTTCCTTGCTCGCACTCCCAGCGGTCTCCTTTGCGCCCTGCTTGACCGCAGTGGTGCCCAGTTCCTTGGCCGCGGCCTTAGTCATGGCGCCGGTTACCCCGCGGCGACCCGCCTTCCACGACGCCTTGATGCCGTCGCCAATGAGCGGGATGAACCCGATCATCGACATGGCCGTCTGCAGCTTGCCGTCCTTGCCGCCGGTGCTCCACATCTTGTGGATTCCGACAGCAACGTCGCGAGCGTCGGCGATCTGCCCGACGACCGGGATGCATCCCGTCACGATCTGACCGAACGTCATCACCGCGTCACCGTCTTCGAATGCGTCGCCCAGGATCGCGCCGATGGCGAACTTCTCGTACTCGTTGAGAACCGCGGACGTACCCCAGCCCTGGCCGTAGCTGTCTCCGCCGGGGGTCAGCATGAACCCGTCCGACGTCATTATCTCGACGACGCTCGCTCCCACCTGTGAGCCTTTGTTGTACAACCACGCCATGCCGGTCGCCGAGTTGCCGCCGATGCCGTCCTTGTCGTAGTAGCGCAGATCGGTGGACTTCAAGGACAACGCATAGACGTGCAAGAAGTTGTCCTTCGGGTTTTTCAGGATGATCTGCCCGCCACTGCCCTTGACACCCGCCATCTCCAGGCGACCACGGGCGTCGTCAAGGTACCCGCCGACCTTCCCCAGCTCACTGCCGACGGTGACGGTCGAGTTATACACGTATCCGAATATCTCGCCAACCTTCTTGCCGGCCATGTCGTACGGTGACCCGGAGCGCAGAAGCTCAAGCAACTCCTCTTTCGATTTGATCTCGTCCTTGGTGACGGCTGCGTCGTAGGCCAGGCCGAACTTCTGCAGTGCGATCAGGTTGGCGAACGAGACCTTGCCGCCGTCATTGCCGAGGACCCAGTCGGCCGGACCCCACGTCAACGGTCCGAGCGTAGGTGTGTCTCCCGCCTTGACTGGAATGCGCGTCGGGTGGGTCAGCATCGTCGCGTAGAGCTGCTCGCGAAACTGCGCCTCGCGCTTCGCCCGCCCTTCCGCTGTCTTCAGGAGGATGTCATCGGCGAGCACCTGTTTGGTAGCCACACCGAGGCTGACAATGTCGTCTTTACGCCACTCGCGCAATTCGGCCCGCATTGCATCCTTCTTGGGCGTGTCGCTCGACAGGATGCTGCTCCATACCGGGTCCTCGTCGATCTCCTTGATGGCCGCCCGGGCATCGAGAGCCTTCTGTAGCGTCGACGTCTGCTCGGCCGTGAACGTCAACTTCGCGAACCCTTTTGCGAGGAGTTCGCCGGCATCGGCGGGCTTGTACTTTGTGCGAGCCGGTGCGCTCGCCGGTCGTCGTTGAACGAAGACGTTGCGTTGGATGTCCGTGGCGCGGCGTACCGCGTGCTGCGCCGCGCGGTTTCCGGCGGCGCCCTGAAGCGCCGCAAAAAAGGCTGGATTCCGGCGGACCACGGGTCGGGCGACATCTCCAGCATCTCCGTACGCCCTGCTTGGCGATCCGATCCCCCGGGGGTCGATAACCGGATCAAAACGTCGATCGGATTCAACGTGACCCGCGACCGCCGTTGCGTCGGGGACCAGGTCGGCCGTCTGCTCCTCCAGTGTGTCGGCCGCACCACCCGACATGCCGAATCGATCGGTTATCGACCGCTGGCGGAGCCCGTATGCCGATCCGTTAGCGACTTCGTCTTCCGGCGAGTCGTTGCGTTGAAGCGTGCTGGTGATAATGCGGTTTCCGACCGACGACTGCGGCGCATGGGAGGGACGATGTGATGTCGCGCCCCCCGGTTCTGTCGCTCGATTCGAGGTTAAACGGTCGCCGTTGAGGTGATCGGGATCAGGCATGGCGTCCTCGCACGTTGTCGGAAGCAACTCATTCAGGGCGAAAGACACCGAGTCCGGTCCCCGCGACAATCTTCCTGCTCTGGCGGTGCAGTGTCCACCAAGTTCGACCGAAATGGGCGTGCTGCCCGAAAGTCCGCCCGATAGGTCACGAGCGTGGGTACGCCTGGATTCCGAAGGATGAGTGTGTGCGGTTCGTGAGTAGCGGGGGTCGGTCAGCGTGAACCGCAGGCCGGTTGTTGACTCAGCCAGTTGATGGCCGTGGTGAGAACGGGATCCGACGCGTTACCGATGTTGTTCCAGTCGATCGGCGTTGGTTGCTCCGGGACGATCGGGCCGTCGTATACGGTTCCGGCGCGATCGACGTCGACAGCATTCAAGATGTCGAGAAACGCGCCATCCGGCATGCGTTTGCGAACATTGAACGTCGTGAGGCCAGCGGTCTTCTCGCCGAACGAGCGACTGTTGGGACGATGTCGAAATGCAATGGTGGTCGCTTCGCCCGCGCTGGCGGTCAGCCCACTGGTGAGTACGGCAACGGGAATTGCCGGGTCGGCGAGTCGGTACGGTCGGTCGACGGCGATCACGGCGTTGTCGCCGGCGAACAACGCTCCGTCGGTGTAGCTCCACATGGTGCGTGTGCCGGCCGCATTGAGTTGGCCACCTACGTCACCGGAGCCCAGGAGCGGCCCGAGGCCGGCCAACATGGCGTAGATGTAACCGCCTCGATTGCGGCGCAGGTCGACCACCCAACCGCATCGTGACTCGGTATCGGTGGAACGGATCGCGTTCTGGAGTTCCTGCGCGTAACTCTTCTGCACCGTCGCATCGCCGATGAGACCGGGGACGTCGAGGTAGCCGATCGGTCCGACACCGCCACCGACCTTCGGTGGTACGACGGCAGCCGTAGGCACACTTACCAATGTCACCGTGCCGAGTTCCATCGTAAGGTTTTTGGGCAGCCGGACGCCTTTCCGGGTGATCGTGACAACGATCTTCGGCGGAAATTCACCCCGCTTGTCGCGGGGAACCGTGATCACCGAATCGGTATGGGCGGGTTGTTTGCCGTTGATTTTGGTGATGCGATCACCGAGTCGGAGCCCCGCTTTGGAAGCGGGTGATCCAGTGGCGACGGTTACAACAGTTCGTGACGGCCACACGGCGACAAAACCGAAACCGCTGTAGTTGCCGGTGGATTGGAGTTGCGCTTGCGGTGGCCGGGTGAACGACGAGTGCCTGTCGTCCATCGTCTTGATCACATCGGCGATGATGTCGTGGGCGGCACCGATCGTGGTCGCCGCAGCAGCTTTGGCCTCTGCTGCGGTTCGAATCGATTTCCAATCGAGCGTCGATTTACGAAACGACATCTGCTCGATGAAGTCCAAAGCTTCGTTCACATAGGAAACGGGTGTGACCGCGATAGTGGTCGGCGTGGCGTCGGTCTGCGCCCGAACGGGTGATGACGCACTTACGACGCCGTGGACTTCAGCAGCGTTCGTTGATGCCGCGACGCCGATCAGGCCGGAAGACAGGGCAACGCCAATGGTGAGTGCCACGGACATGCGCCGTTTGCGAGGGCGGTTGTGGAGTCGTCCGGGTGATCGCACGCTTGAAACCTACCGGCTCTCGGTTCGGTTGGTGAGCAAGGCCAACAGGTCATCGGCGTACAGTTCAAGGCGCCTCGGACCCATGCCGTCGACCTTCGCCAACGCGTTGAGCGTCTTCGGTTGTGACGCAGCAAGTGCCTGAAGGTGCTTATCGTGCATGACAACGTAGGGAGGGACACCGTCGGCTTTCGCCCGCGCGCTTCGCCAGGTCCGCAGGCTCTCCAGCAATTCGGCGTCGAGCCCGGACAGATCCGGGGCCGGGGCCGGCGAGGCACCTCCGCGTTTCTTCTCGGCGCGCCGCTCGGCCACCGACGGTCGCCCGGGGATGCGGGCGGGTGAAGACGCCGTGGTGGATCCAGCGGCGGTTGGCTTCCCGGCGGTCTTTGGCGGAACCGGCTTGGCCACGAACTTCGGATCCAGTTCGGGAAGAAACGGCGACGGTTTCGCCGAATCGGTGAGTATTTCGACGTGTTCGATGCCCCGGGTGATGCCTACGTGAAGGATACGACGCTCCTCCTCATCGTCGTCGCTCAAGCGGTGAGGAAACAGCCCGTCGTTCACCCCGAACAGAATGACCACCGGCCATTCCTGGCCCTTCACCTTGTGAATCGTCGCGAGCGTGATGTCGCTGGCCGCGGCCGACGACGATGCCTGCCGGGAACGGTCGATCCGCTGGGCCGGAATCGTCGGGACGTCTTCGTCATCGGGAAATTCGAAGGATCGATCGGAGAACGTGTCGGGTCCGCGAGAACCCGCCGCCGCTACGGGCGACGGTGCGAGAGCCGACCGGAGCCAGTCTTCGAATCCGGTGGCCACCGGATGGAGATCGGCCACCTGTTCAAGTGCTTCGAGATCATCGAGGTGGGAGCCACTGGCTGACGCATCGAGCAGGGTCATCGCCTGTCCGAGGCCGACATCGTTCTTGATCGAACGGAGGATGTCACGGGTCGTGCCGCGCTTGGCGACCCGGGTGATCTGGGCGAGGTCGGCCGCGAACGCTTCAACTTTGGTGCCGACCTTCGGATCGTCGAGGCTCGACGAGATTCGACGCAGTTGGTCGACGGTCATGGTGTTGCCGCGGAACCATTTGTCGATCCACTGGGGCAGCCCGCGTGAGGGTCGGCGGAGAACTTCAGTGAGATCGCTGACGGCGAAACCGTCGGGATTCGTGGCGATCCGGAGGTAGGCAAGCGCGGCGCGAACGCCGGTGCGTTCGAGGGCTCGGACATCGAGTCCTCCGCTCGCCGAAATTCCGGCTTCGCGAAGGGCCACCTGCGGGGCGAGGAGCGTCGAGTTGACCCGCGTGAGAACAGCTATGTCGGACAATGGGGTGCCGGCATCAATATGCGTACGTACGAGTTTGACGAGTTCCTGCGCTCCGGCCTGGGTCGCATGCCGGATGACCTGAAGCGAATCGGGTGTCGCTTCGCGATGTGACCTGATCGTCTTCGAAATGCGACGCTGGTTATGCGAAAGCAGCGCTCGGGCGGCATCGACGACTGCCGGTCGGCACCGGTAGTTGACCTCCAGCGGATGGGTCGCCGCGTGGGGGAAGAGTTCATCGAAGTTGAGGAGAAACGTCGGGTCCGCGCCAGCATGGCCGTAGATGACCTGGTCGTCGTCGCCCACGCCGAACAGATCGAGTGCCGGGGTGGCGAGCAGCCGCAACATGAGCACGTGGGCCGGTGTCAGGTCCTGAAATTCGTCGACGAGGAGATGACGGTGTCGGGCCTGCTGGGCCCGGCGGAACTCGCCGTCGGTGAGAAGCCGTTGGATCGCGCCGTAGATCTGTTCGTCGAAGTCGACCACTCCACGGTCCTGAAGCGCCAAGCGGTACCGGTCGAACGCTTCGGCAATTCCTGGTACATCGTCGCGTTCCTCCTCAACCTCCCACGGGTCGACCAGCCCGAGCCGGATCGTGCTCAGCGCTTCGAGGTAGGGGCCAATTGGATCGACGTTGGCGCGACGGGTCGGCTTGGGTACGAGACCCTCGATGATGCGACGACACTCCCGTTCGTCGAGAACCCGCGGGCGTCCGAGCAGTTCCCAGCCCAGAGCGTTGAGGGTGACGACCCTCGGGCGAAACGTCTGACAGCGTTGTGCCAGTTCCTCCTGGGCGCGTCGGTTGTAGGCCACGGCGCAGACCAGTTCACGCTCGACCTGCTGATGGCCGAGAAGGTGGCGCAATCGTTCGGTGAGCACGCGTGTTTTTCCGCTGCCGGCGGGTGCGACGATCCGTGCCGCGCCGGACCCGTGGCTGACGGCGGCCATCTGGTCAGGCGCGAGCGGAATTTCCGGGGTTGGGTCCACCGGCGCTGGGACCACCCGCAGCGATCCGAGGTCGACGGATTCGCTGTGCACGTAGGTCAGCGCGCCTGCGAGCGGTCCTCTCGGCCCGCCGTCGATCCATGCCTCACGTCCGTCAGGGAGGATGACATCGGTGGCACCGTCGGGAGTTTCTGCTGCGCCCAGGCGCGAGGCCTTACGGCTCCACCACCATTGCGGTGATGCGCCTTTGCGGGCGTCGTAGTTGTTGGCCCACACCAGAAAGTGCAGGCGATCACCGGGCAGGTCGAGATCGGGCGCAAGCTTCCACGGTTCGATGTTGACGGTATCGGGCACTCGCCACTGCGCAGGGTCGACCAGCAAGCGCACGACCACGGCTCTCCGGTGAAGCCAGGCATCGTGAAGGGCTTCTATCGCTTTCGGTCCGTCGACCATGATCACCTCGGAGCGCTGCCATGGCTCGGGCGTTGGGTCATCGCCGGAAACGACGACGCCGCGCCCGAACTCTGGTGGTCCGGGAAAAGGCATGGCACTGATCGTAGTGACCCCTCTGAGGTCGACGATGAGGAACCTGGTCGATGGACATCGCTGACGCAGTCGATGGACATGGCTGACGCGGTCGGTGAACGTTGGTCAGCAAACGGTGGAGTCTCAGTCGAGTTCGTACCACCTCAGACGGCAGTCGGAGTCGTCCGGATAGCGCAATTCGCCGGAGGTGAGCGCGATCGACGACCAGCCCTGCGCGTTGATCGAGAGGACATCGATGAGGTCGATCCCGTGCTCGGCCAGTTCGCAAGCCGTGAGGCGCCAGTGCTGCTCTTCCGCCTGCGTGGGTGACGTGGACACCGGTGCTGTCACGGCGTGTGTGAACGGGAGCATCTCAGCGAGCGGCTCTCGAATAATGCCAAGCACCACCCCGCGAACCGGAACGGTCCAACCACCGGGCGCCGGACGGGTCACCTCGATGATCGCGGCGAGGATGGGCTGAAGGTCGTCTGCTGGCGCATTACGCACGGCGAGTGCGGCCAGGACCTCGCGTTCGTCGTTCGTGAACAGCACCAGCACGCCCGCCCGGAAATCGGCTGGCTGCGAGAGATCGATCGCATCGATCGCGTCGAACGGGTCGTGTATAGGCCAGTGAGAGCTTTCCGAATCAGGATGGAGGGGGCCTTCCGGGTCAAGCCGATCAACCTGAACGAGGCGGGTGGCGGTGGAACGGACGGACGAGCAACGGCGAAAACGTCGGGCGGTCATGGTGTGCCCCTTTCACAGAAATCAACGCAACACGACGGGGTCCGTCGGGGTGCACGATGAGTTGTGAAGGGGAAGGGTGTCGCTGGCGACCGTCAAAACGTAACCGACAGGTATGACAGCCGGCGAGTGATCACCTGATCACCTGATCAGCACGCTGCTAAATCTTGGCCTGCCGGATCTGAAAACGTTCCCGCAATTTGTCACCCATGAAGTTGAACGAAAGCGCCGTCAAACAGATGATGAGCGCGGGGATCAGCGTCACATGCGGGTGCTTCTCGATGTCGGGCTGCCCGGCCACGACCATCGATCCCCATGACGGGGTGCCCGGAGGAATTCCGTTGCCCGTGTAGGTCAGGCCGCCCTCGGCGATGATCACGACGGCGAACTGCACCAGCCCGTAGGTGATCATGGTGGGTAGGACGTTCGGTAGGAGTTCGCGGACCAGAACCCGAAAGGGCTTGGCTCCATATGACCGCGCTGCGGTCACGAACTCCCGTCCGGCGAAGCTGATCGTCGTGGCCCGCACGACCCGGGCGATGGCCGGGATGGCGAGAAGTGCCAATGCGAAGATCACCGTGCCGACGCTGGCTCCGCGGATCGTCACGATCAGCAGCGCCAGCAGGATCGCCGGAAACGCCAGGATCAAATTGAGGAGGTACTGAACGACCTGGTCGAAGCGACCGCGCACGTAGCCGGAGACCAGCCCCAGTGACCCTCCGATGAACCAACCGGCGGCCAACGTACACAGTCCGATCAACATCGAAATTCGGGCGCCGACCACGGCACGGGCGAGGAGGTCACGTCCCTTGGCGTCGGTGCCTAGCCAGTGGGCCTTGGACACGAAGAAGAACCGGTCGATGCTGAAGTCATCGGCGCTCGGAATCGGAAGCAACCGGCCGGCGGCCGCGCAGATCGCGACAATGCCGACCCACGTCGCCGCTAACCAGAAGCCGACACCGAATTTTGGCGGTGCGTAGTCATTCGAGGGCACCGACTCCGGATCGACCGCGTCGGTTGCGATCGGCCCCGGGGAGCCGGCTCGTGCGGATACGTCGTCCGTAGCCGACGAGGTTGTAGGGGAGGCGTTCATGCCCGCACCGAGATTCTTGGGTCGAGTGCGCTGTACAGAAGATCGACCATCAGGTTGGCGACGACGAAGCCCACCCCGATGATCATGATCAATCCGACGGCTACGAGATAGTCACGTTGCGACACTGCGGTGATCAACGTGGTGCCCGCACCGGGCACCGCGAACACGCGTTCCACGATGATCGAACCTCCGATCAGATGACCGATGTTGACACCGGCGAGGGTCATGAGCGAGAACACCGACGGACGAAGAGCATGGCGGAACAGAACGGTACGATCCGACAGGCCGCGCACTTTGGCGAAGTCGATGAAGTCCTCCTGCAGGGTGCTGATCATGTCGGATCTGAGGATGCGCATGTAGACCGGCGCCTGGGCGAGCGCGATCGTCAACGCCGGGAGAAAAAGAGACTGGATCTGTTTCCACAGCCCTTGCACGTCGGTCGGATAGACCGTTGGAAACCAGTGGTACCTCAGGCCGAAGACCAGGGCCAGGAGAATTCCCGACACAAAGGTGGGTACGGAAAGCAAACCGGCCGCCAAGGCGTTCGCCCCGCGGTCCACTCGCGTCCCGTTCCGGTAACCGAGGTAGACACCCAACGGAACGGCGATGAGGAGTGCGAGAAGCTGCGCGCCCAGCATCAACTTGAATGAAAGCAGCAGCGGTGCCCCGATCAGTTTCGAAACGGGCTGTCGGTTCTGGTACGAATCACCGAGATCTCCGGTCACTGCGTGCGAGACATACGAGACGTATTGTTCCGGGAAGGTCCGGTCGAGTTTCAGATCCTTCCGGATCTGGGAAATCGTCGTTTCGTCGGCCCCGCTCCCGGCGATCTGCTGAGCAGGATCGCCGGGTAACCATTGCAGTGCGCCGAACGAAACGACGCTGAGTCCAATGATCAGGAGCAGTGCCGCCAACGTGCGTTGGCGGACGAGCAACCACATGGGTTAACGCTGGCTGATGAAGCCGAGCGGGAATGCCCCGGTCGGCGAGCTCTGCCACTCTTTGCCATCGGGCAGCGTCGGCGTACCCATCTGGAAATCGGAGTTCACGGCGACGCCCCAGGTTGTGGCCGCCGTGATGATCATCGGCCAGTCATTGATGAGCTCGCCGGAGATCGTGTCGGCCGCCCGCTTCCGGACGACGGGGTCCGAACTTGAACGGAGCTGATCGAAGGCGGCATCGACGATGCCGTTCTTCCAGCGCATGTAGTTCGAGGTTGCGGTTCCGATCGGAAGAGCGCTTTCGCTGTGGAACTGACGGCGAAGGTCCTCGGGATCAAGCGCTGACTGGAAGCGGAAGGTGCCCGCTTGGAAATCACCGGTCTGAATCTGACGGACGTACGCAGCCTGTTCGGCAGCGACGATCTTCACCTTCACGCCCGTCTTTTCCCACAGCTGCTGAATCGTCTGCGCGCTTTCGATGTTTTCCGGAACAGCGCTTGTTCCGAGCGTGATTTCGACTGGCTTACCCGTTGACTTCACGACGTCGGCGATGAGGGCTTTGGCCTTGTCGACATTGGGGCTGGGATAGAGGCCGGTGAGCTTTGACGCGTCGCCGGGAACGAACGGCACGTCGATGATCTTGAGGATTCCGGCATTGTTGATCTCGTTCAAGGCAACCCGGTCGGTGGCCAGAGCCAGTGCCTCACGAACTCGTTTATCGGCCGTAGGCCCAGTGGCCATGTTGAAGAGAATGTTGTTGATGCCGGGATTCTTGTTGATCTCGAGGAGCGAGGCTTTCTTGCTCTTTTCGAGATCTTTCAGTTCAGCGATCTTCAGGGGATTGACCGTGTGCATGCCCTGGACTGCGCCGGACTTGAATGCGGTCACGCGGGCGGTCTCCTCGGTGATCACCTTGAAGGTGATCTCGTCGAGGAAGCCGTAGTCCTTGCGCCAGTAATCCTTGTTCTTCGTGACGGTCAGGGAATCGTTGACCTTCCACTCCTTGAACACGTAGGGGCCGGTGCCGATCGGCTTGTTGCGCCCTTGCGCATCCTTCAACTGAGCCGGGGCCACCATCGCACTCTGCTGGTTGACCAACACGGCCGGGAAGTTGACGAACGAGCCGTTCAGCGAGATTTTCACCGTCGAGGCGTCGACCACCTCGACTGCCGTGATCGGGCGGAACAGCGCCGCGGTTACGGCTCCGGTCTTGCGGAGATCGTCGAGGTTGGCCTTGACGGCGGTGGCGTCGAATGCCTCGCCGTTGTGGAACTTGATGCCCTTGCGAAGCTTGATGGTCCACTCGTCGTACTTGCCGCTACCCGTGATCGACTCGCAGAGGTAGCACTGCGGCCCGCCTGCTGCATTCGGCATCACCAGGTTCTCAATCATCGTGCCGCGCACAAGATTCGAGGCCATGGCCCACTGGACCGCCGACGGCGTCCAGCCGCCCGACGTTTCCGCTTCGATCGCGAACACCATCTTGCCGCCCGATTTCGCGCCGGTGGCAGCGGGTGCCGCTGTGGCTGCCGGTGCTTTCGTCGTTGTGGCGGCGGCTGCCGTCGTGGTGGTGGCGGTCGTCCAGACCGTCTTTCCCTTGGCGTTTTTCTGGCAGGTCAGGCCCGACTTGGTTGTGCCCACTTCAGACGCCTTGCAGGCGCTGTTCGGTTTCGGCGCAGATGTGGCGGCTTGCGCTGTTGGCACAGCCACGCCGGTCAAGACTGCGGCCAAACCGACAAATAGACGGATCGGATGCTTCCCCATGTTTTTCCCCCTGGATCTGAGTCGCTCGGGCGATTTCGCCAAATGTGCCGGCCACCTGTAGCTCCATGATGTGTTGGACGCTAAGCCGCCGAAACAATACATGACTAAAATGGTCGGGAATTGAAGAATGCCCGTCGGTGTTGCGAATGAAGGTTGTTGCGATCTTTGCCAGTCGACTGTCAGTTACACAGTCGGCTCGCGGTTGCTGACCGGATTAGCAGAGCGCTAACTCGACAGTCCGCGTTTTTACCACCGGTGAACGTCGACTGCCAATCGCGCGCCACAGTAGCTTCTCCGACTAGAAATCAGAAGATGCCTGAAGTCTTTGCCATCAGACACGGCCAATCGGAGTTCAACCGCATCTGGGGTGAGACCGGGGTCGATCCGCTCATCCGCGACGCACCGCTTTCGGTCGAGGGCCACGCTCAGGTGGCGAAGGCCCGCGCCGCAGTTTTGGCGCTCCAGCCAACCCTGGTCATCACTTCGCCGTTGACCAGGGCGATTCAGACGACGCTCGGCCTGTTCGGTGACGCCGGCGTTCCTATCGAGGTCAGCCCGTTACATCGGGAGCGAGTCACCAACTCCGACGACGTCGGCTCCGCCGCGTCGGATCTCCGGACGGCGTTTCCGCTTCTCGCGTTTGATCACCTTGACGAAGTGTGGTGGTACGACGGACCGAAAGATTCGCTCGGTGTTCCGGTCGAACCCCATGACCACTTCGAAGGACGCATCAATGCGTTTCTCGAGGACCTGACCGCTCGGTCGGAGGATCGCATAGTCGTGGTGGGGCACGGCACGTTCTTCCACCGTGTTCTGGGCGGGGTGCACCTTGGCAACTGCGAAATAGCGCCGCTGCCGATCGCTCGCGAGTGAGCCGCGTCGAGTTTGCTATACGTCGGCGGACGCTGCGGCGTGCGACGTGATGTGGCCGGTGAGAAGTACCCACAGCGGATCGGGGAGATCGTGCCCCATATCTTCGATCAACTCCAGACGGGCTCTTGGAACCAGTTCGGCGGTGCGCTGACCACCCGACGGCGTGATGAGGGTGTCGTCGAGTCCGTGAATCACGAGCGTCGGCACACTGAGCGACTGAAGCCCTTCGGCCCGGGATCCCGACGCCACGATCGCGCCGAGTTGGCGCGATGCTCCTTCGGGGTAGAAGGAACGGTCGAACGACTCGCCCGCCCGTTGACGGATTGCATCGAGATCGCGGTACTTCTTTGACATCCAGATCGTCCAGGTGTCTGCAGCGGATTGCACGTACGCCTCGCGCTCGGTGGGGGACGGGGCCAGAAGCGCGGCCTGGGCTTCGGGGGCCGACTGCCCGTATTCGACTTCCCCGGTCATCGACATGATCGACGTAAGCGACAGGCATCGCTCGGGATGTTCGATCGCCATTGTTTGCACGATCATTCCGCCCATCGAAGCGCCAACGATATGCGCTCGTGCTATTCCGACATGGTCGAGGACCGACCATGCGTCGGTGGCCATGTCAGACAGCGTGTACGGGACTTTGCCTTCGAGCAACTCCGGTTGGTTCAGCATGAGGGCCGTGAGGATCTGGTCCATGTCGACGGTGACACCGTCGTGCTTCGATGACAGTCCGCTGTCGCGGTTGTCGAACCTGATCACGAAGTGGCCGGCATCGGCCAGGTGCTCGCAGAACCCGACCGGCCAGCCGGTCATTTGCGCGGTGTAACCCATCACGAGCAGAAGTGGGCTACCGCTCGGTGAACCGAACGTTTCGTATTCAAGCGTGATTCCAGCCGGATTCGTAAACGAAGACATGTCGCCCAGCGTAGTGGGGCCCACCCGGCTGTTCCTTGCGCGGGTGCTGCCCGAGGTGACGCGATCGTCCTGTGGGTGGTCCCGCGTGCCCGGGTGGTGTTTGGTTGTTTCGCTTTGGTGCCACTCGGGCGCGGTGGTGCGCATCGAGGTTTGTCGCCTTGGGACAACTGGCGCTAGGCGGTGATTTCCTTCAGGAACGCGCAGACTTCGCCGAGGTCACGGGAGCGGCGCATCGGCGGGAGCGCGTGAAGGAGGTCGTAGCGGTAGGACTTCGCGGTGTTGAGGCGCGGGTCGAGCACGGCCACGACCCCGCGGTCAGTGGAGGTACGAATCAGCCGCCCGACTCCTTGCGCCAACATCATCGAGGCCCGGGGAAGGTCTATGAGTCGGAAAGCGGCATCGCCTACACGTTCGCGCCGTGCCACGAGGAGCGGTTCGTCGGGGCGGGCGAACGGGAGCTTGTCGATGACCACGAGACTGAGCGCGCGTCCCGGCACGTCGATGCCCTGCCAGAACCCCATGGTGGCAAAGAGACAACTCGTTTCGTCTTCGGAAAAGGCCTTGATGAGCGCCGGCTTGGGCAGATCGCTCTGCGTCAGGATGCGGAACGGGAGTTTTGGCTTTACATCGTTGAGCGCCTCGGCCGCTGCCCGCATCGCCTTCCATGAGGTGAACAGGGCCAGCGTACGCCCACCCGCCGCTTCCATAAGCGCGCGTAGTTCTTTGTGTGACGCAGCCTCAAAGTTGGTCGAGCGAGGGTCGGGCATCTTCACCGCGCAGTACAACAAACCTTGATTGGCGTAGTCGAACGGGCTGCCGACGTCGAGGTTGTTCGTGGAGTCTTTGGGAAGGCCGAGTCGTATCCCGAGATTCGACGGAATCGTCGCGCTCGTGAGGATGGCAGTCGTCGAACTCCACGTGGTGATGGCCAGCGTCGGTGCCACTTCGATAGGGGCGATGCGAAGCACCGGGCCCCGGGTGCTCGACGCCGGCTCGACCCAGGCGACCCGATCTTCGCCGTTGTCGATCGGCGACCCGGTTGAGCCGGATGACCGTTCGTTCTCACCGCTTTCGACGGCTATTCCGTCATCGTCGGCCGATTTGCCCAGGGAGCGCGGCGTCTTCGGGGTGGTGCCGAGTTCAGATGCAACCAAAAGCTCGTCGGCCAAACCAGTCGCGGCCTGCACTGCCCGTTGCTTCTTCGGACCCAGGCCTCCGGCGGCGTTGTCGTCGATGTTGCGCAGCAGGCTCATGGCCTTGTTGACGCGCTGCATGGCATTGACCAGAGCGGCCCGGATCGGCTCCTCCGCACCTGGGCCACGAATAAGTCGCTGCCCGGAGTAGGGCGTCAGCGCGCTTTCGATCTGCGTGCCGGCATCGATGAGATCAACGCTTGCATCGGCATCGACGATGACCTGGCGAAGCCGCGAGGCCAGAAACGCGAAACGCCCGGCCGAGATCTCCATGCCAAAACTGTCAGCCATGATGTCTTCAACTTCGTGGGCCTCGTCGAAGATCACGACATCGTGCTCCGGCAGGACGTAGCCGCCACTGCGCACGTGCTGACCGTAGAGGTGGGTGTTGACGACAATCACGTCGGCATCGGCCGCTCGGGCCCGAGCCTTCTCGGCGAAGCAGGCGTCGCCGCTCGGACATTTCGCTGCCCCGGGGCACTCCCCGGCGCTGACGCTCACGGCGGACCAGGCCGGGACCAGTGGCTCGAACGACAACTCGGCCCGGTCACCGATCTCGGTGTCCTGCGCCCAGTCGATCAGTTCGTCGATCTGTTCGAGCACCTTCGCGCCATCGAAGCGCCGCGAACTGTCGCCGTCGTCGAGCAATTGCATCTGGCTCTTCGGGCCTTGAAGCTCGGCGGCCTTCTGCAGGCAGAAGTAGTTGCTGCGTCCCTTCAGGAGCGCAAAGGTGAACGGCACGCCGAGGTGCTTGGTCAGGAACGGGAGATCTTTGCCGGCCAGCTGATCCTGGAGTGCTTTGGTAGCTGTCGAAACCACGACCTTGGCCCCGGAGATTATCGCCGGAACGAGATACCCAAGCGATTTGCCGGTCCCGGTTCCGGCCTGCACGATGAGGTGGTCGCTGTTGACGATCGCTTTCGATACGGCTGCGGCCATGAGTCGCTGTCCCTCGCGAACCTCGCCACCGCCTGGCAACGCGGTGGTGACCCGAAGGAGCGCTCCGGCGACGACCGACCCGTCGTCGGGGTTGTCGGGCGGTGCGTCGGACGCGTCGGCGTACGCGGTCATTTCGGTCGACTCACTCATGGGGTTCATGAGGCTAGCGCCGACCAGCCCGGATCCCGGTTTATGTCCAGAATCCCGTTCATGTAGCCCTAGCTGTCGTGAGGTGGCAACTTCGGCTATACAAACGGGGGACACCTCGAATTGCGTGGAAAATGTGGAGGTTTTCGGCGTGAGGCCGACGAGTCGCGGTGAAACGCGCCAGGGCCGCTAACGTCGGGAGCATGCGGTCGCCACAACCTTCGACGCTTCCTCCCGGCATCGATCCGTCGTACCTTCCCCGCCATATTGCCGCCGTGATGGACGGCAATGGACGTTGGGCCACCCGCCGTGGTCTACCTCGCACCGACGGCCACGCAGCGGGAGAAGAAGCGCTGTTTGATGCGGTGGAAGGGGCGCTTGAGCTGCAAGCAGAGTGGTTCACCGTGTACGCGTTCTCGACCGAGAACTGGAAGCGGCCGATCGACGAGGTGCGTTTTCTCATGCATTTCAACGAGTCGATCCTCGTTCGCCGCCGCGATGAGCTCAACGAGATGGGCGTTCGCGTGCGGTTCATCGGGCGCCGCAACTGGCGGGTGCCCGGGCGTCTGATCAAGCAGATCGAAGCGGCCGAGGACTTGACCCGGAAGAACCGTCGGATGACGCTTTCGTTCGCCTTCAACTATGGCGGGCGGGCCGAGATCGTCGATGCGGTGCAGCGCATCATCGAGGACCGGGTTCCCGCGAGCAAGATCGACGACAAGCTCATCTCGAAGTACCTCTACGCGCCGGATATGCCGGATCCCGACCTGATGATCCGAACCTCGGGCGAGTACCGCACCTCGAACTTCCTCCTCTGGCAGCTTGCGTACTCCGAGCTCGTGTTCACCGACGTGTTGTGGCCCGACTTCCGTCGCAAAGACCTCTTCGACGCGGTGAAGGAGTTTCAGGCACGCGAACGTCGGTTCGGTGGTGTGGACCCGGCGAACCCCTCAGGTTCGTGAGCCTCTACCGCTGCGAGGGAATTGTTCTGCGCACTTACAAACTGGGTGAGGCAGACCGAATCATAAGCGTGCTTACAAACACGCATGGGAAGATTCGTGGCGTCGCCAAGGGTGTGCGAAAGACGAAGAGCCGAATCGGGGCGCGGCTCGAACCCATGTCGTACGTCGCGCTTCTTCTCTACGAAGGACGCGGTGATCTCGACACGATCAGCCAGGCCGATTCGCTGGAGCAGTTCAAGACCATCCGCGAAGATCTCGACCGAATCACGCATGCCACTGCGATGCTTGAGGCCGCCGACATCGTGAGTATTGAGGGCCAGGCCGACCAGCGGCTCTTCGAGATGTTGCTCGGCGCGCTGCGTCAGCTCAACAAACACGACTCGGCTTTGCTTGTTCCGGCGTTCTTCTGGAAGCTCCTCGCACACGAAGGGTACGAACCCTCACTGGATGAATGCGTGCGATGCGGTTCACCGGAGGACCTCGTTGGGTTCGACCCGGCGGCGGGCGGGGTCACGTGCAAGGCGTGCACCATCGGGTCTCGCATGAGCTACGACGCCCATCAGTTGATGCGCGAAATCCTTGGCGGTCGATTGTCTCGAGCGCTCCAGGAACCGGCCAGTTCGGCCACCCACGAGGTTGAACGTTTGGCGACGGTCTCCCTTGAGCACCACCTCGAACGACGACTCAAGGCCGGCCGACTGCTCGACCGCGGCTGAAGCTCTCCCGGCTTGTGAGGTCCGTTCCAGGCGTGAACGGCCCTTACCCAAAATCAAGCGATGAGCTGTTTCGGCCGATGAAACTCGTGGAGGTTGGGCCATGCAGCAAAGAGTCACGTCATCTCGTCGGATGCGCAACGGACGCTGGGTGGGGGTCATCCTCGTGTTCGGCTTGAGCGTAAGCGCCGCATCGAGCGGACCGGGTTCGGCTGATGCCGCCTCCCGCCGCAAAGTACGAAAGGCGACGCCTACCAGCACCTCGACCCGTCGGCGCGTTCCCGTCCGAACCATCGCACCAAAGTCCCGGCCGCCGATGACATCGCGGCCGACGACTGCCACCGTGGCTCCAGCCACAACCAAGACACCGCCTTCCACCACGAAGGCAACCGCAGTTACCACTTCGGTTGTCACGAGCGTCGTGACGACGAAGCCATCCGTTCCATCCACCAGCGTCACAACGCCGCCGAGTACGAACACCCCGACGACCACGAACGTCGCCCCGACCATTGTGACCATTGCGCCAACAACGCCGACGAGTCCGCCCACTGCGCCGCCAACGGCCCCGCCCCCGACCATACCGCCGACTCCGACCGCACCGCCGACGGCCCAAACGATACCCACGGGAAACCTGGGTTCGGCCGTCGGCGGTTGTGCGGTCCGGCCACCGAGCGATCCATGGAATCAGGACGTGCGCACACTCGCAGTGCATTCGCAGTCGGCGACCTGGGTGTCGTCGATTAACGGGGGAGGGGTCCGGAACGTTCACCCCGACTTCGGCTCCAACCCGAGCTACGGCATTCCGATCACTGTGGTCGGTCCCGGCCAGCCTCCGGTGCCGATCGTGTTCAATGCGTACGGCGACGAAAGCGATCCGGGCCCGTATCCCGTCCCAGCCAACGCCCGAATCGAGTCGGGTGGCGATGCACACGTGATCGTCGTGCAACAGGGGTCTTGCAAGCTCTACGAACTTTACGCGGCTTCGTTTGCCAACGGTACGTGGCAGGCCGGATCGGGTGCCGTGTGGGATTTGAACACGAGCTCGATGCGGCCCGCCGGATGGACGTCGGCCGATGCCGCCGGTTTGCCGATTCTCCCCGGGCTCGTTCGCTATGACGAAGTGAAGAGTGGCGTCATCAACCATGCCCTCCGGGTAACGGTGCCAGCTACTCAGCGCGCTTACATTCTCCCGGCATCGCACTTCGCCGGACGGGTCGATCCGAAACTGCCTCCGATGGGTGCCCGACTTCGATTGCGTGCTGACTTCGACACCAGCGGCTACAGCGGGGATTCTCTCGTCATCCTGACCGCGCTGAAGCGCTATGGACTCATCGTCGCTGACAATGGAAGTTCATGGTTCATCACCGGCGAAACTGATACCCGCTGGAACGACGACGATCTCAATCAACTTAAGCGGATCCCCGGGACCGCGTTCGAAGTGGTCGACACCGGCCCGCTTCACACCTGACCACCACCCTTCTCGGGTTTATGTCCACGCTTTGACATCTATGTCGTGCAAAACGTGGACGTAAACGCAAGGTGGCTAGCTACTTGTAGCGCACGCCCTGTCGGTCGAGTTCAGCGTGGAGGTTCGACACCTCGACGGCATCGAGTTCCCGCCCCGAACGGATCGACTCGGCGGCGGCAATTCCGGCGCCCTGGCCCGCCACCGCACAGCACGCCATGTTGCGGGTGGCCGCGTCCGCGATGCGGTCGCCACCTATCGCTCGACCGGTGACGAGCAGGCCCCTCACCGACTTGGGCAGCATCGAGCGGTAGGGGACGTGCATGTACCGGCCGGTGGTCGGAAGTATCAGCACGCCGTAGCCGTCGATGAACTCGGGGTAGATCCCGATGGAGTCGTCAAAGCGGCCCTCGTGGCGAACGTCGTCTTCGGTCATGTTGTAGATCGCATCGATCTTTCGAGTGTCTCGAATACCAATGGTCATACCGAAATTTCGTAAGCGCGCATTGGAGCACCCCGGCGTGTAACGACGCAGAGCCTCGATGGCCAGCATGGCCTGGCGACGCCCTTCGATCTCAAAGGTGGTCATGCTGTCAGGGTCGGTTCCGTCGCAACCGGCCAGATGAACCAGATTCATGTACGTCAGCTCGCCGGTGTCGTGCATTGCGCCCCACGTACCCGAGATCGTGTTGAGGTGCGCGGGGATGACGCCGTCGCGAATGGCCTGCTCGAACGGCTTGCCGAGGAAGGGCGAGAACATGCCGTCTTCCTTGCCCGAGGTTTCGATCTGCCATTCGCCGGTCGCCCAGTCGGCGTACGTCTGCGGGTCGTTTCGTACGCCTTCCATGAACTTGCGCTTGTCGACGCCGGCCAGGTGAAACATCACCGACGCAGCCTGCATGTGTTCGACCGGCGTCTTGATGGTCGGAGCACCCGCTCGAAACGCCACGTCGGCATCGCCCGTCGCGTCGATCACGACCTTCGCTAGTAGGGCCTCACGGCCGGCCTTCGACTCCGTGATGATCCCGACGATCCGATCGCCTTCGACAATCGGTGATGCAAACCCACGGTGCAGCATTGGATGGATTCCGGCTTCTTCGACCAGCCGGTCGGCTACGAGCTTGAAACCTTCGGCGTCGATCTCGTGCGAGAGCGACTGGCTTTCCGGCACGGCTGCGCCCATGGCCGTCGCCCGTTCCTCGAACTCCCAGCCGATCCCGCCGGCTTCGATGGTCTGTTCGTGGCGGTACCAGGCAAACCCTTCGACCCCCACGGTCGTGATGTTTCCGCCGAAGCAGCCGAACCGCTCGACGAGCGTTACCTCCACGCCGGCCCGGGCCGCCGCGAGCGCCGCGGCGAGCCCGCCGGGACCTGAACCCACCACCAGAACATCGGTAGTGTGAACGACATCGATCTGGCGTGCCGGTTCGGTGATCGAAGAACGAAGCGTGGTCATCGTCAGACCAGCCTAGTTTTGTATACAGCGATGACAGCAGGCTGGGCAGTGATGCCCTGCACTGTGCGGTTCGTCCTACTATTGGCGAGGGCACCCGCGTCGCTGGTCGGCGCAGTATGGATACATAAATATGGACTCAGGTACGGAAAGACAGGATCTCGGAATGAATCAACCCAGCGCTGAAACCACTGTGGAACGCGATGGACTTGCGGTCGCTTCCGTGCTGGCCGACTTCATTGAAGCCGAGGCCCTCCCCGGTACGAACGTTGAACCGGCTGCGTTCTGGGCGGGCTTTGCCGAGTTGGTCAACAACATGGCCCCCCGGAACCGTGCACTGCTTGAACATCGGGCGGTCCTGCAGGGTGTGATCGACGAATGGCATCAGGCGCGCTTCGGCCAGCCCGTCGACCAGGCCGAGTACTCGGCGTTTCTTGCCGAGATCGGCTACCTCGTACCCGAAGGTCCCGCGTTCACGATCAGCACGGCCAACGTCGATCCTGAACTGTCGACTATCGCGGGGCCGCAACTGGTGGTGCCGGTGATGAATGCCCGCTATGCGCTCAACGCAGCGAACGCCCGATGGGGATCGCTCTACGACGCACTCTACGGAACCGACGCACTCGGTGATCTGCCGCCGGCGGGTGGATACAACGAGGCCCGTGGTCAACGGGTCATTGAGTGGGCCCGCACCTTCCTCGACGAGACGTTCCCGCTGGCGGGCGGGTCACACGTCGACGTCGACCGCTACTACGTCGCGAGCGGTCAACTCGTGGCGGAGGCGAACGGGACGACGCTCTCGCTGCTGGTCCCCGGAGCGTTCATCGGTCATCGAGGTTCATCCGACGAACCTTCCGGCGTGCTGCTCGTGCACAACGGGTTGCACGCAGAGTTGGTCATCGACCGATCGCACAACGTCGGCGCAACCGATCGGGCCGGCGTGGCCGATGTGCTCCTCGAATCGGCCGTCACCACGATCGCCGACTTTGAAGACTCCATCGCCGCCGTCGACGCCTACGACAAGGTGCTCGCGTACCGAAACTGGCTCGGCCTCATGAACGGAACCTTGGAAGAGGTGGTCGAGAAGGGCGGAACCAGCTTCACGCGTCGCTTGGCTCCGAATCGCAGCTACATCGCCGCCGATGGCACCGAACAGGTCCTGCGGGGTCGCGCCGTGCTGCTGGCTCGCAACGTCGGTCATTTGATGACCACACCCGCCGTGCACGACGCCGAAGGTCGAGAGGTTCCGGAAGGGCTTGTCGACGCGATAGTAAGCGTACTTATTGCAACGCACGATCGCCGCCGTCCGGTCGGGGAGCGGAATTCCGAAACCGGCTCGATCTACATCGTGAAGCCGAAGATGCACGGCCCTGAAGAAGTGGCCTTTGCCGGCGACGTGTTCTCGCTGGTCGAAGACATCGTCGGGCTGCCCCGAGACACGGTGAAGATCGGCATCATGGACGAGGAGCGTCGCACGACGGTCAACCTCCTCGAGTGCGTTCGGGCGGTGAAGTCGCGTGTCGTGTTCATCAACACCGGGTTCCTCGACCGCACCGGCGACGAGATCCACACCTCGATGGAAGCGGGGCCGATGATCCCCAAGGCGCAGATGAAGGCCCAACCTTGGATCAAGGCCTACGAAGACCGCAACGTCGATGTCGGTCTGGCCTGTGGTTTCCCGGGCAAGGCGCAGATCGGCAAAGGCATGTGGGCGGCACCCGATCTCATGTCCGACATGCTGGCGCAGAAGATCGGCCACCCGACAGCCGGAGCGACGTGCGCGTGGGTGCCGTCGCCGACCGCGGCGACGCTGCACGCAACGCATTACCACCGCATCAATGTGTTCGACCGGCAGGAAGAGTTGCGCTCACGATCGCAGGCCCCCCTCAGCGACATCCTCACGATCCCGGTGGGCAACGCAACCGAGTGGACTGAGGCGCAACGCCAGCGCGAGATCGAGAACAACGCCCAGAGCATTCTCGGCTACGTCGTTCGTTGGGTCGATCAGGGCGTCGGCTGTTCCAAGGTTCCCGATATCGAAGACGTGGCGCTCATGGAGGACCGGGCCACCTGTCGAATCTCGTCGCAGCATGTGGCCAACTGGCTGCGGCACGGGGTCGTTACCGAAGCCCAGGTCGACGACGCGCTGAAAAAGATGGCGCTCGTCGTGGACCGCCAGAACGCCGGAGACGCGCTGTACCGTCCGCTGGCTCCCGGCTTCGACGGCCCGGCGTTTACCGCGGCGCGAGAACTCATCGTGCTCGGCTGTTCGCAGCCCTCGGGCTACACCGAGCCGATCCTGCACGCCCGCCGCGCCCAGCGCAAAGCCCTAGTGTCCTGAGTCAGAGTCCGCTGCTGAATTATCGGCCATATTTGCCCCTCGCTGCCTCCTTCGGCCTGCAGGGTTGCGAAGCAGGCCCTGCCCAGATGTTGCGGTTGGGTAAAGCAGGCGCTGCCTTCTGCGTCGTTGCGAGGAACACATCTGTCTCGCTAATTCCGCGAGCCTTCTCGGACCCAGGACACTAGACGCGTAATCTGCGTCATCATCATCTTCGACTCCCAAGGAAACCATGGAACTCAGCCTCGACCTTGCCCGCACCATCATCGCCGGGGCCCGCGCCGCCGGACGCGAGAACGGTATGAAGCCGCTCTCCGTCGTGGTGCTCGACAAGGGTGCCCACGTCACGGCGTTTGAGCGGGAAGACGGTTCGTCGAACAAGCGTTTTGAGATCGCGTTCGGCAAGGCCAACGGGGCTCTGGCCCTTGGGATGGGATCCCGGGCGATCATGGCCCGGGCCGAAGCCCAGGCGTATTTCGTGGCAGCGGCCACCGCAGCCATCGGCGGTTCGCTGATTCCGGTCCCGGGCGGCGTACTTATCGTCGACGAAACCGGCGCCACCATCGGTGCCGTGGGCATCAGCGGCGACTCGTCCGACAACGACGAGAAGGCCGCTATCGCCGGAATCCAGTCCGCGGGATTAACTCCCAACGCCGGATAGCAGCAGCCCCGACTTCGCGACGTTCGGTCGAATGTTCCCGTTGGGCGGGCAGTCGTGTCCGAACGTCGGAGCTTCGTGCGACCGATCGCGGATTGTTAATGCAATTGACACGTCGTAAGCGACGGCGTGTGGCGACAGTCACTATATTGAGCGTCGTAATCCGGGTTTGCTGCACTGGTGAACCTTCGCTTCCACAAT
The DNA here is from genome assembly GCA_963763135.1 of uncultured Acidimicrobiales bacterium. Taxonomy (GTDB): domain Bacteria; phylum Actinomycetota; class Acidimicrobiia; order Acidimicrobiales; family JANYDT01; genus JANMZO01. The sequence continues at coordinate 287,749 of CAVXNJ010000004.1, forward strand.
TGGAGCCGACAACATGGGGAATGAAAGCATGAACGAACCAAAGCCCGGCGGGATCACCCGCCGAGACCTACTCAAGGGCGTCGGTGTCGTCACCTTCGCAAGCGGCTTGCTCGGTGGCCTGCCTGTCACAACGCTGGCCGCGACAGCGAAGCCCAAGAAGGGCGGGACCCTCCGTGTTGGCGTCGTCGGCTCCACCAACGACATCCTCGACGGCCAGGCCATCGTCGCGAAGGCCGACCAGGCCCGCTTGATGGCTGGATTCGAAACCCTCCTGACCTTCGACGACAACTTCAAGCCGCAGACCAAATACGGTCTCGCCGCGTCGGTCGACATCAAGAGCCTCACCGAAGCCACCGTGACCCTGAAGAAGGGCATCAAGTTCCACAACGGCAAGCCGGTAACCGCCGACGACGTGGTCTACTCGTGGCAGCGCCTCCTCGATGCCAAGGTGGGCCTCCCGTCGTACAAGGCACTTACGCCGTTCTTCGATCAGAGCTCGTTCACCAAGGTCAACGCCCAAACGGTGCGCTTCGTGTCCAAGGTTCCGAACGTCGGCTTCGAAGCGGGCCTGGCCAGCTATGTGGCCACGATTGTTCCCGTCGGTTACACCCGTGACGGTGAGCAGGTCGGTACCGGCCCGTTCAAGCTGAAGAGCTTCACGCCGGGTCGCGAGAGCACGCACGTGCGGAACACGAAGTACTGGACCGCCGGAAAGCCGTACGTCGACACGCTGATCATTCAGGACTTCGCCGACAAGACGGCTCTTGTCAACGCACTGCTGTCCGGACAGGTTGACGCTGCTGTTGACATTCCGCTAACCGCTATCGATCAGATCAAGGGATCCAGCGGATTCCAGGTCAACGAGGTATCGGGCGGCGCATGGCTCACCATCGTTATGCAGACCGAGCAGGCTCCCTTCAACGATCCGCGTGTCCGTCAGGCCATGCGCCTGATCGTCAACCGGCCTGAGATCCTGGCCCGGGCCCTCGGTGGACACGGCGAAATCGGTAATGATCTCTTCGGTCGTATCGACGAGTACTACAACGCCAACAAGTACCCGCAGCGCGTGCAAGACATCGCGAAAGCCGTTTCGTTGCTTTCGGCGGCCGGCTACTCGAAGGACAAGCCGCTCGAATTTGACCTCCCGGCACCCGACGACACCGGCGGTCTCATCCCAATGGTGCAGGCGTTCGCCGAGCAGGCCAAGCTCACCAATGGTGTGGTGAAGGTCAACCCGAAGGCCATGGACTCGACGTACTGGGACTCGACCTACGTGAAGGCCCCGATCTACACGTCGTACTGGTCGCCACGCGCGTACCTCCCGCAGATTGCCGCCACCGCCGGGTATGGCGAGACCCAATACGAGAAGACGAACAAGGGTTACAACGACCTGTACCTGCAGGCCTCGGGCGAAGCTGACAAGGCCAAGCGATTGGCGATCATCAAGCAGTTGCAGAAGTTCGACTACGAAGATGGGGCGTACATCATCCCGGTGTTCAACTCCTTCGCTGACGGTTTCAAGACCAAGGTCAAGGGTGTCGTCCAGCGGCCAAGCCAGCTGAACCTTGACTACTACGGTCGTGGTTTCCAAGAGATCTGGCTCGGCTGAGCTAGCTCACCGGTTTGAACAAGTTGGTCGGGCGTCCATGCGATGGGCGCCCGACCATTGTTCTTTTCGCTGTCCTTTCCGCTGTTCCTTCGCTTTCCTTTCGTTGTCTTCTCCGCGTAGGTCTGCGCACGGTCCCGACATCGTCTCGCTGAGGCCACCTTCCTCTTGCGGTTCTCGTTTGCCTACCTCCCTGCCCCATGTCTGATTCTCGCCCGATCTGATTCAAGGATCTCCTGTGTCGCTTCGTCTTCCGATAGCCAAGTTCATCGCTCGTCGACTCCTGTTCGGTCTCCTTACGCTGTTCGTGGTGTCGGTTCTTGTGTTCGTCCTCACCCACGTCATGCGCGGCGACACCGCCTCAATCGTGTTGGGCCGCGAAGCGACACCCGAATCGCTGAAGGCCCTGCGTCAGGAGTTTGGGCTCGACAAGTCCCTCGTTGCCCAATACGGGGAGTGGGTCGGTGGGGTCGTCCGTGGCGATCTGGGTCGCTCGTTCACCACCCGCCAGCCGATATGGGAGGCGCTCTCGTCTCGCCTCGGTGCCTCGATGTTTCTTCTCGTAATCGCCGGCGTTGTTTCGATCCCGATTTCGATCGCACTCGGATCGTTTGCTGCCCTGCGACGCGACCGTAGTTTCGACAGCGCGTCGTCGATCGTCACGCTCGTTCTGGCCGCCATGCCCGAGTTCGTCGTTGGTGCCCTACTCATCATCGTGTTCGCCACCAACGTCACCCACCTACTGCCGGCCACCACCTATATCGCAGCCGAAGACCCGCCATGGTCGAACCTCAAGGGCATCATCTTGCCGGTGGCAACGCTCGTCATCTCGGTCTTGCCCTACGTTGCGCGAGTCACGCGAGCCGCGGTCGTCGAAGTGTTGGAGAGCGACTACGTGGAAATGGCCCGTTTGAAGGGAATGCCGGAGCGAACGGTCCTGTGGCGTCATGCCCTTCCGAACGCCCTCGGTCCGGTGTTTCAGGTCATCGCCTTGAACCTGGCCTATCTGGCAGGTGGCGTCCTGGTCGTGGAGTTGCTCTTCAACTTTCCTGGAATCGGAACCGCGTTGAACGACGCAGTGCGGTCCCGGGACCTTCCCGTCGTCCAGTTCCTCGCCCTGACTATCGCTGCGGTCTACGTCGTCACCAATCTCATCGCCGACATCTGCACCGTTTTGGCCACACCTCGACTTCGGACGAGGCTCACATGAGTGCAACAGCAGTTTCCCCCGAGAGCATCACGGTGCCTGAAGCGTTGGGTCCGCGGCCGGCTTCGATGCTGCGGCAGGCCGTCCGGCTCCGGCGCACCCAGGTTGGCCTCGCCATCATGGCGGCGTTGATGTTGGTCGCAGTTTTTGGGCGATACGTGGCCCCATTCAGCGAGAGCGGAATCGTCGGCGACGGTTTGCCGAATGCCCGCCACGTCGCCGGTGCCCGCTTCGGGAGCGACTATTTCGGTTCTGATGTCTGGAGCCGCTTTCTCTACGGTGGCCGGCCCATCCTGATCCAGGCCATACTCGCCACAATCCTCGGCGTCGGCCTCGGAAGCACACTCGGCATGCTGGCCGCGTACATGAGAGGCAAGTTCGACGAAATACTCATGCGTTCCCTCGACGTCCTGCTTTCGTTTCCACAGTTGCTCCTCTCGCTGGTCGTAATCGCGATCTTCAGCCCCAGCTCGCTGGTGGTCATCCTTACGGTTGGCTTCACCACGGTTCCCCGTGTTGCCCGAGTGGTGCGCGGGGCGGCCCTGCAGGTGGTGGAGCGTGACTTCATCGCCGCGGCCGACGCGCTCGGTGAATCGCGCATGCGCGTGCTGTTCTCGGAAATTCTTCCGAACGTCAGCGCCGCGCTCCTCGTTGAAGCGAACCTCCGACTCACGTACTCGATCGGTTTGATCGCCGGACTCGGGTTCCTCGGCTTCACGCCAAATCTCACCGCCGCCAACTGGGGTGTAATGATCCAGCAGAACCGAAGCGCGCTTACTATCCAGCCGTGGGGTGTGATGCTTCCCACGTTTGCCATAGCGTTGCTCACCGTTGGTACGGGATTGTTTGCCGACGGGCTTGGGCGCACCGTTGCCGGCATCGACCGCGGAAAGGCGGAAGTATGAGCACCACCGAGGCTCGCCCGGTGGCCACGATGGCCGCTGTGAACGGAGGGCTGCGAATCAACGGCCTCCGCCTTGAAGTCGCGTCGCTCGGCCACGACATCGTCGACGAGGTCGACCTCGTGGTCCGTCCCGGAACGGTGATGGGCCTGGTCGGCGAATCGGGCTCGGGCAAGACCACCGTTGGTCTCGCCGTGCTCGGCCACACCCGACGCGGCGTACGCATAGCGGCCGGTGAGATTCTTTGCGGCGGCACGTCCATTCTCACGCTTGATCCCGAGCAGTTGCGGGCCGTACGCGGTGGGTCCGTCGCCTACGTTCCGCAAGACCCGGCCTCGTCGCTCAACCCGGCGCTTCGCATCGGCACCCAGCTGATGGAAGTTCTCCAGGAGCACAAGTTCGGCGGGTCCGACGAGGCTCGCAAGGCGCGAATCACCGAGATGCTTGAGGAAGTGCTGCTTCCGACCGACCAGCATTTCCTCGACCGCTTTCCCCACCAGCTTTCCGGCGGGCAGCAGCAACGTGTGGTGCTGGCCATGTCGTTCGCGTGCCGACCGTCGGTTATCGTCCTCGACGAACCGACCACCGGCCTCGACGTTTCGACGCAGGCCCATGTGCTCAAGACGGTGCGCTCGCTTGCCGCGCTGCACAACGTGGCGGCGCTCTACATCACCCACGACCTCGCCGTTGTGGCCGACCTGGCCGACGAAGTCGTGGTCATGTACGCCGGTCGCCTGGTTGAGCACGGACCGACCCGTACGATCTTCGCGAATCCGGTGCATCCGTACACGCGTCGCCTGGTTGCCGCGGCTCCCGACATCGCCGGGGCCAACGAGATCGAAGGTCTGAGCGGGCGCGCCCCCGCTCCTGGGAAGCGGCCGCAGGGTTGTGCGTTCGCCCCGCGCTGCGAGTTGGCGCTTGACTCTTGCCGCGTTGCCATGCCGGCAGTGACCGAGATCGTCCCGGGCCATCGGGTCCGCTGTCTCCGCGCGACCGAAGGGGTCGAAGGTGCCGCACCCCACCCTCGAACACTCGGTGAGCCGATCCGCACCAAGACGGTGCTGTCGTTGAATGACGTGAATGCCGGCTACCAGGGTCATGTCGTCGTGCACAACGTGACCCTCGACCTTCACCAGGGCGAGTGCCTGGCGCTCGTCGGCGAATCCGGATCCGGGAAGACCACCCTGTCCCGTTCGATCGGTGGGCTGCACCGGGAGTGGACCGGGGAGATGCGGCTCCACGATGACGTGTTGGCGAAGCACTCACGCGGACGCACCGAAAACCAGCGGCTGAAGATGCAGTACGTCTTCCAGAACCCGTACTCGTCGCTCAACCCTCGGCGCACCGTCGGCGAGTCGATTCTTCGGCCGCTGCTCATGACGGGCGGTGACCGGTCGAAGGGCGAAGCCCGGGTCGGTGAACTCCTCACCAAGGTGGCGCTCACCCCGGCGTACGCAAACCAGTACCCGAACCAACTGTCGGGCGGCGAGCGGCAGCGCGTCGCCATCGCCCGAGCATTGGTATGCGATCCCGACGTGTTGATATGCGACGAGATCACCTCGGCGCTCGACGTGCTGGTCCAGGCCGCCATCGTGGAGTTGCTCGGCGAACTTCGACGCGAACTCGGTCTTTCGATGCTGTTCGTTACCCACAACCTTCCGCTGGTGCGGTCCATTGCCGATACCGTCGCCGTAATGAACCAGGGAGCCATTGTGGAATTCGGTCCGACCGAGTCGGTGATCGGTAACCCTCAGCAGGAGTACACCCAACGCCTTATCGCCGACACGCCGAGCATCGAGGCCAGTCGCCAGTAGAGGCCGATTCGTACATCGTTTTACGTATGTGATTCGCATCATGGAACCGGCAGTGCCCGCCGCAGATGATGACGTCGGTCGAAATCGCGGCCAACGTGGAACACATCACTGGAGAGAACAATGAACGAGATCATCGTAGGAATCGACGGGAGCACCACCGCGCACAAGGCGGCCGTTCGTGGTGCCGAAATCGCCATGAAATACGATCGCCCACTGCATCTGGTCATGGCCGTGTCCATGACGGCGTATGCCGACATGGGGGTTGGCGTCGCCCCGATGATCAATGACTCGATCGCCGCAGCCGAGGCCCAGGTCCAAGCTTCCGCGGTCGAGTTTGCCTACGCCGGCGAGGTCACGACCGCCGTCATCGGCAAGGATCCCGCGACGGCTCTTTGCGATGAAGCCGAGCGCCTTGGTGCGTCGATGATCGTCGTCGGCAACAAGCGGGTTCAGGGCCTGAGCCGGGTACTTGGATCGGTGGCCGGCAGCGTGGCGAAAATGGCGCCCTGCGACGTGTACATCGCACACACGCTCTCGTAGCGACGATGCTCAACCCGCGGCGGGCACCCGGACCTCAACATTTCGCCGGGTGCCCCAGCCGTTGTTGCGAAGCGTGACCAGAGCCATCAATCGGATCGGAAGCGCCAACGCCACATGCAGCAACGGGTACAGCGGCGCGACCAGTGCGAGCAAGGTCGCTTCCCGCCGCCGTCGCCCGGGCCGCAGTCGATCGCGCCATGCCGCGTTGCGTGCGTACGAGACCACTGACATCACCGCTGCGATCACCATCGTGGCGGTGGCCGCGTGACCTCCGGAGGCGAGCAGCAAGATAGCAAGCACGCATAGTAAAGGTGAAGCCAACGTCTCGCGAAGTGTGAGCCAGAACATTGGTTGCCGAGGCGAGAAGTGAGACAGCAGGGAAAGCGATTCACGGACCACGCTCTTGTACCAACGGACCTGTTGGCGCAAGTAGTGCCCGAGTCTTTCCGGAACGGCCGTCTGGGCGTGCGAATCCCCCACGGGGACAACATGTCCCGCCTTGAGTGCGTAGTAGGTGAGGCGGCGATCGTCGCCGAACGTGACGGCGCGGCCGAGGAACCTCTGGCTGAGAAAATCGTCGATGCTCGCGTGCACCACGTCGGCGCGGTAGAAGCTCAACGCTCCACGACAGCACAGAACGCCACCGAAGCGGGCGTGGGAGGCCTGTTCCGAACGAAACGTGCTGATGTATCGCAGGTCGACGACCCGGGTCAGTACATTGGTGTTCCAGTTGAGAGCGGTCAGCTGCCCCGCCGTTGCTGTCACCTGAGGGTCGGCGAACGGAGCGATGCCATGTTCAACAGCGTTCGGGTCGAGGATCGTGTCGGAGTCGATGCAGAGGAAGACATCCGGGCCGAGTGCGGCACGAAACCCGGTGGCCAACGCGTGCCTCTTGCCCCGGTTGTCGGGAAGTCGGGTGACGCTCCACTCCTTGACCTCTGATTGGGAACGTAGGAGTGCTTCGATCGAGTCGGCGGCGTTGGCGTCGGCCGAGCCATCGTCAACGACACGAATTTCGTCAAGGCGCCGGGTCTGGTCGAGCAGCGACCGGATTGATCTCACTGCGAGTTCGGGATCTTCGTTGTGGATCGGAACGACGGCGCACACGCGCAACGAGTCGGTGGTTCGCCGATCTTGACCGTGGTGGAACAACGCAGATCCTCACTACCCGTGTGTTGGTACGGGTGTTGGATCGACCTCGTTGGAGGTCGACTGTTCCTGAATCACACACGCCGGCCGAAAATGGTTCGTTCGGCCTACCGCGTTCCGGAAACCTGTTCGGTTAACGGAGTCGCTCGATCTCGAATACCGGGACCGGACGGCTGAGGCCTTTGAAGTCGACGTCGCCGAGGCTGTTCGCCACGATGCGATCCTCCACGGCCGCGTGGACCCGATTGGTAACGAGGATCTGTTCGCCGGGAGCGATGGCGCAGACGCGGGCCGCCAGGTTCACCACGGTGCCGATGGCGGTGTACTCGGTGCGCCCCTCGAATCCGATCTCGCCGCACGTCGCAAATCCGACCGCGATACCGATCCCGAGGGTCAGCGTGTGCCCCCGACGGGCCCACTGCTTCGACAGCGTGCCTGTTTGGTCTCGCATCTCGACCGCCAGCTGAACCGCCTGCCACGCCGGGTCGTCGCACTCGACCGGGTCGTTGAAGAACACCAGCATGCCATCGCCGGTGAACTGGGCGATCGTTCCTTCGTGCACGAAGATCATCGGTCCGACCGCGTTGTGGAACTCGCGGAGCACATCCATGACCTCTTCGGGTTCGGCGGTCTCGCTGAAGGAAGTGAAGCCCCGAAGGTCGCAGAACAACACGGTGATCTCACGTCGGTGACTCTTCAGGATCGCCTCGCCGCCGGACACGATCGCTTCGGCCAGTTGCGGGGTCACGAACCGACGAAGCGTGTTGAGCCGCTCGACCTCGCGGACCTTTTCGTCGACGCGCTGGGCAAGGTGAAGGTTCAGATCCCGGAGTTCGTCGGTCATCCGCTTCTTCTCGACGCACGCGCCGATCCGCGCATGCAGAAGGACCGGGTCGAACGGCTTCGGCAGGTAATCCTCGGCGCCGAGCTTGATGCACCTGATGACCGATGCCATTTCCTCCACGCCCGAGATCACAATGAACGGGATGGCTTTCAGTTGAGCGTTGGTATGACGCTGCTGCAGAAACGTGTAACCGTCCATTTCCGGCATTTCTATGTCCGTGAGCACGACGTCAACACCGTGTGCTGGCCGATCAAGCACCGCTAGCCCCTCAGCACCGTTGGCCGCTTCGACGACGGCATACCCGGCGTTACCGAGTGACATGGCCAACATCGTGCGGTTGAGCGGATCATCGTCGACGACGAGCACAGTCGCGGTCGGGGCGGCGGCAGTCATGGCGGACAGTATTGCCGCATCGCGGGCGAAGTACCTCTCATGCCGCCGTGGCACCGATCGAACAGGGCGTAACGTGTCGAACTCGTGTTCACGGTTTCGCACCTCCTCCTGGGTCTTGTGGCGGCAGTGATCATCGGTCTGTCGAAGACCGCGGTTCCCGGTGGTGGGCTGCTCGCAACGCCACTCCTGGCAATGGTCGTCTCCGGACGCCTGATTGCCGGCACCACCCTGCCGATGCTCCTCGTGGCCGACGTCATCGCCGTGACCTGGTTCGGCCGTCACGCCCGCCGCGACCTGCTGACTCCGCTCATTGTTTCGGTCCTTGTCGGTTTCGCGTTGGGGACGTGGTTCTATGTGGCGGTCGGCGCCGGTGGCCGGGCGCTCGATGTGACCCTCGGCGCCAGCATCATTGTGCTGGTTGTTCTCCAAATCGCCCGGTTGGTCAGGCGATCCGCCCCGGTCATTCCCACGGCCGGACTCACCGCCGGGGTCGGCGTCACGGGCGGCTTCACAACGTTCGTCGCGAACGCCGCCGGGCCGGTGCTGAACACCTATCTCATCGGGATTGGGTTACCGAAGGACGAACTGATCGGCACCTCGGCGTGGTTCTACTTCGGGGTCAACGTCACCAAGATTCCCGTGTATATCGCCATCGGTGCATGGGCGAGCGGTGGACACTTCTTCACCGCCGAATCCCTCCGGTTCGACGCCGTCTTGGCCCCAGCCGTGATCGCCGCCATGTTCTTGGGGAAGCACCTCCTCGCCCGCATCGCGCAAGAGACCTTCACCCTGATAGTTCTCGCCCTAGCCGCCCTTGCGGCAGTGAAGTTGCTGATCGGCTTCTGACCGGTCCGCGTACTGGTGCTTGCGAGTGCACGAAGCGAAGCGGGTCGACACGATCGTTGTCAGCATGCCATCTCGTGGTCACCGTGACGGCGGCTGGCAACGAAGCGGCACGTTCGCAACAACCGTCGTTGGAAATCTGGCAATATCGCCGCTGGATTAACCGGCCGCCCCACGACGACTCATTGCCTCATCTCGAGCGTTGCGCCCCCGGTCGATCACGACGAATTCGTTCGTCGCGTAACGGACCGACACGCCGTCGACCGTCCAGCTGTTGGCCGGGATCGCCACAGATTGACGGACCGCGGCTCAATCTGCTGCGCGACGGCGAGAGGATTTCGCATGATCTCGACCGCCGTAAACCGAAGAAGCCGGAAGCCACGAAGGAGCTTGTTCTGACGTCGAAGGTCTCGCGCAAGGGCACGTTCATTTGCATGGGCGGCTCCACCATCGACCTCGATAAGGAGGCGGCACCCGGGGAGCGAGAGATCCGGGTAGAAAATGTCGAGCAGGACCCCGTTCGCATCGTAGATACGTAGTGTTACCTGTCGGACCGCGTGAAGCCCGAGCGTGCGAAGTGCCTGAACCAGCAGCGTTTCGGGGAAACTCCCGGTCGGACGATCGAGGTCACTGCGCCGACTCAGTACCTGGCGAAGCAGGTAGTTCCCAGTGGCACGAGGCTGTTCTGCGACGATCGTCCGTAGCTCGGTGAGTAAAGCCGTGTTCCAGATTTCCGGTTGACGGCGATCGTTCCCCCGAAGTGCCGACTCGACTGCTTGTTCCACGACGTCGATGCTGTATCGAGCTGCGATGTCCCGCAGGGTTCGTGCTGACGACGACGCGGCAAGTCCATCGATCACGACGATGTTCGGGTCGGCGAATCGAGACCGATGAACGGTTTTCGGGAACCGGTTGGAATCTGAGATCACCGTAATGTCGAGTGGTCGATCGGTGACGCCTTCGAGCTGATGCAGCACTGCGGCAGCGCCATGGCTAACAAATGCCGTTGGTCCGCAGCGCAGCAGGAGCCCAGCCAGTTCGGCCTTCCATCGAAGGTCGTCCGTGAGTCCAGGGTTGGTCAGGAAGACGTGCTCGTGAAGTTGTACCCATTCCTCTCGCTGAACTAGCCGATAGACCTTCCGGCGGCTGAATCCACGCTCGTTCGCCTGGCCCATCGTGACAACGAAATGCAGCATCCCAACATGTTGGGGGCAACCCTCAGAAATTGGGGAGGAGGTAACCGCGCGCTAGGTAGCTTGATCGCGCCGGACCACGACCATCGTGGTCAGGGTGCCACCTCGTGGTCACCGTGGCGGCGGGTGGCAACGAAGCGGCATGTTGGCAACGATGGTTGGATGGTGGCGACCGGCAAGTAAAGGTGTAGCTTGCGCCTCCGTCGGTGAGTTCCCGGCCATCTCGGACGTTACTCCGACCGGTCTCGGCGGTGCGTCCGCCCCAAGGACGCGCTAGCCGAGTGCTTCGAGGGCTTCGATGGCAGTCTCGAATGCGTCGGCGATCTGCGGTACGAGGTCGGCGGCTCCGTCAGCGCTGCCCGCTCGGGTCTGCGATTCCAGCGTTGCGCAGAGCGCAGTGAGGGCAGTCGCGCCGAAACTGGCGGCGTTCGACTTCAACGTATGCGACTGTCGCTTCAGCACGTCGAGATCGCCGGTATCGGCGGCAGCGCTGAGTTGGTCGACCAGCGAGCTCCCGTTGGCGAAGAACGACGCCACGAGCTGCCCGAACGACTCGGGTGTCGACGCGATGCTTCGCAGACGTTCGAGCGCGGTTGGGTCGAGCACAGGTTCAGGTGCGGGCACCGTCGTCTCCTTGGTGTTGGACAGTGGAGTGTTCAGCAGGGCTTTCGCCAACTCGTCGGGACGGATTGGTTTGGACAGGTAGTCGTTCATCCCCGCTGCCAGGCACGCTTCGCGGTCGCCGTGCATGGCGTTCGCGGTCATGGCCACGATGTGCACGCCGGCCGCAACGTGCCTGGAAGATCGGATTTGGCGGGTCGCTTCGAGACCGTCCATCTCGGGCATCTGGACATCCATGAGTACAAGGTCGTAGGGCAGCTTCGCCACTGCTTCGACCGCCTCAAGGCCGTTCGAGGCGACGTCAGCCCGGTAGCCCATTGACTCCAGCACGAGAAGTGCAATCTGCTGATTGACCGTGTTGTCCTCGGCCAACAGGATGCGCAACGGGTGACGTTCGCCGAGCGATGCCGTGTCGACGGGGGTGGTGACGGTCGGCCCGCTCGACTCGGTGAGCAGCGATACGAGCACATCGAACAGCTGCGACTGCTTCACCGGTTTGGTCAGGACTGCTGCGAATACCGGGACGCTGCTCTCCGAACCGCCGAGCGACGAGTAGAGCACGAGAGGAAGATCGGGATATAACGCGCGCATACGATGTGCGACTTCGACACCATCCATATCGGGCATGTGCATGTCGACGATCGCGAGGTCGAACGGCTGCGGGCTCAGCGCCAGCGCCTCAGGTCCTGATGCCACAGCGAGGCATTGCAGGCCCCACGCAGCAGTCTGCAGATCGAGGATGCGGCGGTTGATCTCGTTGTCGTCGATGACCAGCACCCGCTTGCCGTTCATTTCTTCGGGCACCCCGGCGGCCGCGGCACGAGAAGGAACGTCGGCGTCCTCCGCGGTGATCGTGAAGTGGAACGTCGCACCGGGGGACACGGTTGGATCACTGTCGACCCACATCGTGCCGCCCATGAGCTCGGCGAGCCGCTTGCTGACCGCGAGGCCGAGACCGGTACCGCCGTACTTGCGGGTGGTCGACGAATCGAGCTGGCTGAACTCCTCGAACAGCTTGTGGGCCCGGTCGGCCGGAATACCGATGCCGGTGTCGCGTACGGCGAAGTGCCACTCGTCGTGTCCGGCACCCGGTTCGAGGGTCATCACGACTTCACCTTCGGCCGTGAACTTGACCGCGTTGCTGAGCAGGTTCACCAGTACCTGGCGAAGCCGGGTCACGTCGCCATTGACACCGACGGGCACGGCGGGGTCGATGAGGAACGCGAGCTCCAGCCCTTTACGCGCCGCCGGTTCGGTGACGAGATCGAAGGCCGACTCAATACATGCGCGCATATCAAATGGATGCTGCTCGAGTTCGAGGCGACCTGCGTCGATCTTGGAGAAGTCGAGGATGTCGTTGATGATGCCGAGCAGCGACTCGCCCGAAGACCGGATGATCTCGGCGAACTCGCGTTGGCGGGGTTGCAGTTCGGTGTCCATCAGCAACCCACTCATGCCGATCACGGCATTCATAGGTGTACGTATCTCGTGGCTCATCGTCGCAAGGAACGACCCCTTCGCCGCGTTGGCTTCGTCGGCAATGCGCGTCTGCTCCTCGAGCGCCTTGAACAGATTCGCGTTGCTGATGGCGATCGCGGCCTGTTCGGCAAACGCTTGAAGAATGCGGCCATGACGAGGCTCGAACGGCCGCACCTCGGCTCGGCTGACGGAGAGGTTTCCGTAGTGCACGTCGTCGACGATCAGGGGTACCGCTAGGACACTGCGCATCCGCCCGTCGAGCGCACGGGCCGGCGTGTCGAAATACCGCGGAACCAGAACGTCTACGTCGGTTGGGATCGGTATCCGGGTCCCAAGCAAGGGAAAGTTTCCCTCGTAGGTCGTTGCGACATACACGGACTCGTCGCCATCACGTCGAAACATTCCGGCACCAGCGGCATCACACAGCCGAGCCGCTTGCGCACAGATACCGCTGAACACCGCTTCGAGGTTGCCCGGGTTGGCGCTGATGAGCGCAAGGATTTCGCTGGTGGCAGTCTGCAGTTCCAGCGACTCGGCCAGTTCTGAGTTGCGCGGCCTCGATCTCACGGAGAAGGCGAGCGTTGTCGATCGCAATCGCAGCTTGGTCGGCGAAGTTCTTGAGCAGCGACAGCTCGGTGTCGTTGAAGCCGCCGGGTTCCGCCCGCGCGAGGCTGAATACGCCGATGACGTCGTTGTCACGCATTAGCGGAACCGCGAGCGCGCTCTTGAACCCGGCCGCCCGCGCCATTGCTTCGGGGAAGCGATCGGCCGGCTCGATGTCGAAGTTCCGGACGTGAACGATGTCTTTCAGCAGCGCGGCCGCACCTTGCGTCGACGCCATGCTCAGGGGCCTGACAGTTCGTCGGAGTGGCTCCTCAGAGGCCGCTGCCATGGCCGAGCGCGTCACCAGGGTATCGCCCTCTCGGAGTGCAATACCGCACCCGGTTCCGCCGCACAGGCGGCTGGCATGGCGGACCAGTGCCTCGAACACCGGCGTCGGATCGAACCTGGCCGTGCTTACCGCGTCGAGCACGTCGGTGATCGCCGTCTGACGTTCGAGCGCCGCGTCGAGGTCGTTGAACAGCTTCGCGTTGCTGATGGCGATGGAGGCCTGTTCAGCGAACGCTTCGAGAATTCGGCCATGGCGTGGGTCGAAGGGCCGGACCTCGCCCCGGCCCACCGTGAGCTGTCCGTACAGGGTGCCGTCGAACAAAAGGGGCACGCGTACAGCGCTGACGACCGGTAGCGGAAGTTCGGCGGCAAACGTCGAAACGAGGCGAAGGTCGTCGATGAACACTGGTCCGGGAGCCAGGGAGGTCGGCGCCGGCCCGAGGTGCATTCCGATGACGGCACGGTTTTCCGGAGCGCTCGACGCAGCAACGATGGTCTGGCCGTTCTCGTAACGCAGGATGCCGCTGTGGTCTGCGGAGCAAAGCCGGGCGGCCTGCGTACAGATACCCGTGAAGACGGCCTCCAGGTCACCGGGGTTCGCACTGATGAGCGCCAAGATTTCGGACGTGGCCGTCTGCAGTTCGAGTGACTCAGCGAGATCGTTGTTGCGGGCCTCGATCTCTCGGAGAAGGCGAGCGTTGTCGACGGCGATGGCCGCCTGGTTGGCGAAGACCTGGAGCAGCGCAACCTGGGAGTCGGTGAGATCGGCAGCGTAGTCACCCATGAAACCGAGCACCCCGACCGCCACGCCGTTGCGCAGCATCGGAACGGCGAGTGACGCTTTTGCCCCGACGACTCGTGCGTTGGCCTTGGGGAGGAAGTCGGCAGGCGTCGATGCCCAGTCCCGGACGTGCACGAGTTCGCCGGTGATGCACGCACGTCCGGCCGGACTCGACTCATCTATCGGAAGCCGGGCCCCGAAGGTTGTCCGTCCCTCGGGTGTATCGACTACCCGTGATGCAACGACTAGGTCGTCGCCATCTCGAATGCTCACCAACGCCTCGTGTCCTCCGCACAGCCGTCCGGCATGGCGAGCCACCACGTCGTACACGGGCTGGAGGTCAAGGCGGGAGGTGCTCACCACATCGAGCACCTCGGTCATGGCGGTCTGTCGGGCGAGTGCTTCGTCGAGATCCCGGAACAGGCTCGCGTTGCTGACAGCGATGACCGCTTGCTCCGCGAACGCCTCGAGGATCCGGCCGTGTCGCGGTTCGAAGGGACGTACCTCAGTCCGGGCGACCGTGAGCGTGCCATACAGTTCGCCGTCGACGATGAGCCTCACGATCACTCCGCTGACAATCGGGAGCGGGAGATCAGTGGCGAACTGGTTGAACTCTCGGCCGTCATCGAAGAACAGAGGGCCAGCGGGAAGTGCGCTCGGTGCCGGCCCCAGGTTCCAACCGATGGTCACGCGATTCTCAATAGCGCTTGACGCGGAAACGATGACCTGGCCGTTCTCATAGCGGGTGATGCCGCTGTGGTCGGCATCGCAGAGGCGGGCCGCCTGCTCGCAGATCCCGGTGAACACCGCCTCGAGGTCACCCGGGTTGGCGCTGATTAGCGCGAGGATTTCGCTTGTCGCGGTTTGCAGTTCGAGCGACTCGGCGAGGTCGGTGTTGCGTTCCTCGAGCGCTTTCAACATGGCTGCGTTGTCGAGTGCGATGACGGCCTGGTCAGCGAAGCCTTCGAGCAGTCGAATCTCGTCGGCTGAGAACGCGACCGGCACGTCACGTCGGGCGATGAGAAACCCCGACGATTCGGTTTGCCCTCGCAGTGGAACGAACAGGCACGCCCCTTCGGTGATTCCGCTCAACCTCGCCATCTGAGCGGGTGTGGGGTTTTCCGCAAACCACGATTCGACAGGACCGACGAGCTGCGCCGGCACACCCGACGCGAGCACTTCGTCGACGATGCGATCGACCCCGGCCACCCGCCCCGGACGCACCATGAAGCCGTTGGCGTGATCCCATCCATAAAGGCTGTCTGCGCCACCGAAGGTCACCGCCATGTGGCTGGCGTTCGACAACCTCGTCGCCGTGCGGGCGATCTCAGGCAGCGTGCGCTCGAGATCGCCCGGAGATGAGCTGATGACCCGCATGACCTCGGCGCTGGCCGTCTGCTGCTCCAATGCCGCGTTCAGATCCTGACGTTGTTTGGCCGCCATGGCGGCATTGCCGGCCTGCACCGCGAAGGACTGGAGCAGATCCACATCGTCATCGGTGAACGGCTCGATCCGGCTGCGAGCCACGTAGATCCCGAGTGGCGCACCGGTGTTGGGCAGTGGGACGTAGACCGACGACTTCGTCTGCATGAGCACCGCTGCCTCGCGCGACTGGGCGTAGTCATCGCCAAGAACCGACTGATCATCGAATCTGAGCACGCGGCGGTCGCGCAGGACTTCGGTGAACGCCGAAACGTCGCTGTGGTCCCGAAAGGACTTCACCTGACGTCGCTCACCAGCAGGGTCCATGCCGGAGCCATACGTCGCGATCTTGCCGCCCTCAGCGAAGAAGACGTTCGCGTACACGCCGTCACTCAACGCTGCTGCGTGGCCCGCAATCTGAAACAGCACCGCGTCGAGATCGTCGCCAGCCTCGGCGATTGCCCGCAGGAGACCCGACAGTGCGGCCTCACGGCGCTCGGCCAGCGCCAGGCGCACTTCCACGCTCATGTCGTTGCCCGGTTCTCGTGATTCCGTCACTCGACTCCTCCTGGGAGCTTCAACTTGGGTGGTGCCGACCTTTACCGAATGGGTGCGGCTAAGCAAACCACGTCGTCAGAACCGGCGCCGTGATCGAGATCACAGAGCGGGGATATGGGGGCGGAACGGTGTCGCCGGTCGGAATCGGGTGGGTTTCGGCGTGCCGGGCAGAGGTCCCCAGACGAATAGATTTTGATCGTGAAGGAAATGTGCAAGATTTAGCGCGTTTTATAATGTTTTTTCGTGAAAGAATCGTGACACTTTAAGGCGAGGCGTCGAAATGAGCGAACCACAACAACATCCGCGCGTAACGAGTTCAACGGCGAACGCCTTTGAGCGGGTGGGCGTGTCACGAACTTTTCAACGTGGCGAAACGATCTGCAGCGAGGGCGACCCGGCAGGACCAGTGATGCTGGTGCAAAGTGGCATCGTCGATGTTCGTTCCCGAGTCGATGATGTCGACGTTTCGGTGGCTACCGTCGGGTCGGGCCGACTCATCGGCGAGATCGCCGTGATCGACGGTGGCGTTCGATCGGCCACCATGGTGGCCCGGACCGACGTACAGCTCACGCTCGTCGACCAGCTGACGATGTCTGACCTTCTGGAGAGCGAACCGAGTGTCGCTCTCGACGTTCTCCGCTCGGTCGTCGACCGGTTCCGCACCCGCGCGACATCGCCGATCAGCCTGTCGAAAGACGCCCGGGGCCTCGGTCGGGTGATCGTCGAGTACCTCGATCACCGCGGCATCCGCTGGGGTCTCGTCACCGTCGCCGACGCGGCGGCCAGCGAACTTGCCGTCGAAGCGAATTATGAACCCCAACGGTTCAGTTCAGCGCTCGATGAGTTGCAGCGCTCCGGGCTGGTCACGACCGACGCGAACCGCGTTGCCGTCGCCGACCGTTCGGCGCTCGAGCGGCTGTGTCGCGAACCCGTTATCTGACGGTCATCTGACCGCCAAAGGACCTCACTCCGACCCAAGCTGCTTGCCCGGAAGGTAGCTCTACTACCAGGAGTACGCCTCCGGGGCGGTGCCGCCCGGCCCGGGGAATATCGTGTCGAGGGCAGTCAAGGTCTCGCTGCCAAGCGTGATGTCGAGTGCCCGCAGGGATGCTCCGTCGAGCTGGTCCATCGTGCGCGGGCCGATGATCGGACACGTCACGGTCGGCTGAGCGAGAAGCCACGCGAGAGCGACGGCGGCTGGCGGTTCGCCAAGATCGGCGCACAACGCCTCCCATTTTTCCAGCTGCGGACGCAGCTTCTCCAGGCGCCGAAGGGCCTGCGGGTTGCGACGACGGGCGGTATCAGGATCGTTGAGACCTCCGCCGAGCATGCCGCCGGAGAGCGGACTCCACGGGATCACGCCGAGGCCGTAGTGCTCGCAAGCGGGGAGGACCTCAAGTTCAACGGTGCGGACCAGAAGGTTGTAATGGCTCTGCTCGCTCACGAGACCGAGCGAATGACGGCCTTTGGCTGCCTCGTTGGCCTGGGTGATGTGCCACCCCGCAAAGTTGCTGCTGCCGACGTAAATGATCTTTCCCTGGCTGACGAGCGTGTCCATCGCCTGCCAGATCTCGTCCCACGGTGCGGTGCGATCGATGTGGTGCATCTGATAAAGGTCGATGTGGTCGGTTTGAAGCCGGCGAAGACTCTCATCGCAGGCGGCGCGAATGTGACGCGCTGACAGACGGCCGTCGTTTGGCCAGTCGCTCATCGCCCCGTAGGCCTTGGTGGCCAGTACGACCTTCTCACGTCGGCCGCCGCCTTGGGCGAACCACCGCCCGACGATCTCCTCGGTTGCTCCGTAACCTTTGTCGCCGCCGTACCGGTTGGCAGTGTCGTAGAAGTTGATACCGAGTTCGAGGGCCCGATCCATGATCGACCACGATTCCGGTTCAGGAGTCTGAGGCCCGAAATTCATCGTGCCCAGACACAGTTCGCTCACTTGTAGTGCAGTACGGCCAAGACGTCGATAGCGCATAAGCCACCGTATCCGATCCAGCCCATCGCTTGTCGAGTTGCCTGGTGCTCTGCGCGCATAGCAATTGACGGATGGCTACGACTCAGGGTCCGGTCAGGGGTGGCGTCGCGAGCGGCGCACCACAAGTCGTTTGCGTGGGGTAGGTTCGTGTCGGTCGACTCGGTGCGTGTGCACCGGTCGGGTGGTTCGTCGTATGAGTCCTTTGAAGCGAATGAAAATGCTCGCCGCTGCTCTTCTGGCGGTGGCTGTCGCCGTGTTTGTCGTTGCCCGTCACTTCGAGCCGGAGCACAGTTGGGCGGGATATGTGCGGGCATTCGCAGAAGCCGCGATGGTTGGTGCGCTGGCCGACTGGTTCGCGGTTACTGCGCTGTTCCGACACCCGCTCCGCCTTCCGATTCCGCACACGGCGATCATCCCGAAACGTAAAGACGAAATCGGCCGCGGTCTCGGTGAATTCGTTCAAGGTAACTTTCTGACCCCCGAAGTGCTTCTCCCGAAAATTCGAGGAGCTCACATCGCCGATCGGTTGGCCGGGTGGCTCGGCCAGGACGACGCCGCGAACCGGGTTGTGTCGACGGTGGCCGACGGTGCCCGAAATGCCCTCCACGGGGTCGACGACGCAGAAATGACCTCGATAGTGGGAGAGCGGCTGCGGGCGTTGCTTGAGTCGCGACCGGCTGCACCATTGGTAGGACGCGCGTTGCAGGAACTGAGCAGCGAAGGTCGACGTGATCATGCCTTCGATCTGGCCATTGCGAGGGTCCACGCGATCCTTCTCGACAACCGGGACCGACTGCGAATGCAGTTTGAGAAGGAGTCGCCTTGGTGGACGCCGGAGCGCATCGACGCCAAGGTGTTCGATCGTTTGTTCACGGGGTTGGCCCGAGTGCTCACTGATATGCACGCAAATCGTTATCACCCGCTTCGAACAGCGCTCGTTGCCCGCGCTGACCGCTTCCTCGACGAACTTCAACACGATCCGAAGACGATCGCGAAGGGCGAAGAGCTGAAGACGCGACTTCTGACGAATGCCACCGTCGACCAGTGGGCATCGCAAGCCTGGGTTGCCATGCGGGCCGAGATCGTTCATCAGCTCACCGACCGTGAGTCGGCGCTTCAGATAAAGAGTCGCAGCGCAATCGTGAGTTTCGCGCAGCGGGCACAGACTGACCCGGCCCTACGCGCGCAGATCGACGATCGCATCGAGCGATTCGTTGTCGCTGCGGTCGCCCGGTCGGGCAACGAGGTCGCCGACCTCATCGCAACGACGGTCGCCCGTTGGGACTCTGCCGACACCGTCGACCGCATCGAAAACCAGATCGGTCGGGACCTGCAGTTCATCCGCATCAACGGCACGCTCGTTGGTGGCCTGGCCGGACTCGTGATCCACACGCTCACGCATCTTTGAGCGAGCCACGCGATCCCCTCGGCGAGCTTCGCTGCCGCGGGTGAGCGGGTGAGCGGGTGAGCGGTTTCTATTGGTTGCGCATGGCGTCGGCCGCCATCGTGAAATAGGCATCGAAGCGTGCTCGAACATCGGGGGCCGGTTGGAGTACGTCGAGCGCGTGGGTCATGGCCGCCAGCCAGTGGTCACGTTCGACCTCACCCACGACAAACGGCGCGTGGCGCATCTTGAGTCGGGGATGTCCGCGGGCCTCGGAGTACGTGGTCGGCCCGCCCCAGTACTGCACCAGGAAGTAGGTGATTCGCGCTTGGGCCGGTCCCAGATTGTCTGGCTCGGGATACATGCGGAGCAGAACTTCATCCTGTCGGACCTGCTCGTAGAACAGGCTGCCCAGACGTTCGAAAAACGGTATGCCGCCGACCGCGTCGAACACGGAGTCGGCTTCCTCCAACAACTTCGGAACGATTTCCACCCCACCAGTATTGCCCGTCCGCCATGGGGCCCTGACACCGAGAACCTTGCCCAGGCGAACCGGAGACCGTCCGACCGCGGGGTAGATTTTCCGCATGTCTTTGGCTGATGTGTGCACCGATGAAACCCGGAAGAACGCCCTTGTGAAGGATGGTCTGATTGAACTTGAGGCCGAGCTGGAGTCGAGATCGGGCCTCGGAGGAGCCGCCATGCGGACCGGGTACAAGAGTGTGGTCAAGCTTCGTCCGGGCTTCATCGAGTCGAACATCGAACGTCTGTTGCCGCGATTCGCCCCCGTCGTCGACCCGCACCTCGAAGCAGCCAAAGCCACAGGCAATGTTGAAGGTCACCTCGTTGCCCATGCCGACGAGATCGCAGAGGGCCTCCTTGGGGCGACTGATCAACGGGTTGCGGAGTCAAACAACAAGATCGCGAACAAGGTCTACAGCCAGTTCCGACCGAAGGCGAAGGAAAACGCGGTAAGCGCCATGCCTCGCTTGGCCCGTCTGTTGGCCCGTCACGCCTGACCGTTTCAAGCTTCTTACGCCCATGCCGCCCTGAAGTGCGGGGTTAGCCACCACGGGGCGTACTAACCTGACTGGATGCCGAAGTTTCCTGACCTCTTCGATCGCGTCGTCAACCTCTCGAAACGTCGAGGGTTTGTCTTTCCGTCATCGGAGATCTACGGCGGCTTTCGCTCGACCTACGACTACGGGCCACTCGGCGCACTCATGCTCCGCAACGTTAAAGACGCCTGGGTTCGTTCGATGGTGCAGGAACGAGACGACGTTCTTCTTATCGATGCGTCAA
The DNA here is from genome assembly GCA_963763135.1 of uncultured Acidimicrobiales bacterium. Taxonomy (GTDB): domain Bacteria; phylum Actinomycetota; class Acidimicrobiia; order Acidimicrobiales; family JANYDT01; genus JANMZO01. The sequence continues at coordinate 308,656 of CAVXNJ010000004.1, forward strand.
TTCTGAATCCACCGCAGGTATTCGAAGCGTCGGGTCACCTCGCGAACTTCACCGACCCGCTCGTCGACTGCAAGAACTGCAAGTCCCGTCACCGCCTTGATCAGTTGGCCGACCCGAACACCTGCCCGTCGTGCGGCAAGTCCGGCACCTTCACCGAAGCGCGTGCCTTCAACCTGATGTTCAAGACGCATGCCGGTCCGGTGGAAGATTCCGGTGCCGTGGCGTATCTGCGTCCGGAAACCGCGCAGGGTATGTTCATCAACTTCTCGAATGTTCTCCAAACGAGCCGGAAGAAGCCCCCGTTCGGGATTGCCCAGGTGGGCAAGAGCTTCCGAAACGAGATTACGCCCGGCAACTTCGTGTTCCGCACGCGTGAGTTCGAGCAGATGGAGATGGAGTTCTTCGTGCCGCCGGCTGAGGCTGACAAGTGGTACGAATACTGGATCAGCGAGCGGTACAACTGGTACCTGAGCCTCGGTATCCCGGCCGAATCGCTGCGTATCCGCCCCCACGATGCCGATGAGTTGAGCCACTACAGCTCCGGCACCTCCGACGTGGAGTTCACCTTCCCGTGGGGTTGGGGAGAGCTCGAAGGAATTGCCAACCGAGGCAACTTCGACCTCACACAGCACGCCGAGCATTCCGGTCAGAAGCTCGACTATTTCGATCAGACCACGAACGAGCGGTACCGTCCGCACGTCATCGAACCGGCCGCTGGTGCGACACGAACGATGATGGCGTTCCTGCTTTCCGCATACGACGAAGAAGAAGTGAACGGCGAAACCCGTACGGTGCTACGCCTCCACCACCGGATCGCCCCGTACAAAGTCGCCGTCCTGCCGTTGTCGAAGAAAGAGGAGCTGTCGGGCAAAGCGCGCGAAGTACTGAAGCTTCTGCAGCCCCACTTCATGACCGATTACGACGACACCCAGGCGATCGGCAAGCGGTACCGGCGTCAAGACGAGGTGGGCACTCCGTACTGTGTCACAGTCGACTTCGAGTCGCTGGAAGACAACGCCGTCACGATCCGCGAACGCGACACGATGACTCAGGAACGCGTGGCAATCGCTGACCTGCTCTCCGTTCTTCGCGGTCACATGCCGTAGGCGAGCACCGCCGCGCATCTGTTATGTGCACATAAGGATTGAGTTGGCGAGTCGGGTCTCACACGTTTGTGGTACCCGACTCGCTGCATCACGCGACTGCTTTCGTCATGAAGTCTGGTTGTGCCGCGAGTGACCCTGCTCAGCGTGTCTTTCGCTTTGTCTTGACTTTCGTCGTCGGCGGTACCGTAGGCAGCATCTTTCGACTCTTCACGGGTTTGGCCTTCGGTTTCGTCGTCGGGGGAACGAGACCGAGCCGTGCGGGTATCGACGGCTTGCGCGTCGTTGCCGGGGTACGTGTCGGCGTCGAACGACGGGCGGCGGCGGATTTGCGGGTGGTTGTCGGTACGGTCGATTTCGGTACGGTCGATTTCTTGACGGTCGATTTCGGTACGGTGGTCGTCGGCTGATCCCCGCGCTCACCCGTCGTGGTGGTCGGGGGTTTCGTCGTGGTCGTCGTCGAATCCGGAGCAACGACGGGGGGAGTCGTGGTCGACGTGGTGGTGGTCGCCCGTTTTGGATCGTCGGGAATGGGATCCGGTCGCAACGGAACCGCGGTGCGTGTGGCGGGTGTTTCGACCCGCTCTTTCAGGATTGGCCGGGGAGTTTCCGGCGTTGGCGGCATCGTGGTCGTGGTTGTGCTCGTCGTGGTCGTGCTAGTCGTGGGTGTGGGGATGGTTGTTGATGGCGGGGCGGAAGTAGCTACGGTCGTTGGAGCCGATGTCGTGGTGCTCGTCGGTTGTGGTGTCGTCGTCGTTGATGTCGATGGCTGTGAAGTCGACGTTGTTGTAGACGTTGATGGTGTGTGTTAGAAGTCGTCGTTGTGTGTTGTCGTTGATGGTGTTGTCGTTGATGGTGCTGTCGTGGAAGTGGTTGTGTTACCCGGTGCCGAGGTCGTACTCGATGGTGACGTGGTCGTCGAGCTCGAAGGTGTTGTCGTCGACGTGGTTGTGTTGCCCGGTGCCGTGGTCGTCGAGGGTGTGGTGGTGGACGAGGTGGTCGGCGGCGAGGTAGTGGTCGACGCAATGGTGGTCGTCGAGACAACCGTTGTCGATGTGGTCGATGTCGTCGATGTCGTCGACGTGGAACTCGACGTGGTGGTTGATGTCGTGGTCGGCGAAGTATCAGTAAGTGCGCTGAGAAATGGCACCGGGGTGTTGGCGACTCCGAGGATCGCAGCGTCGTCTGCGCCGAGGACGCCCCGCAACACGCTGGCGTACACCTGTCGGAAATCGGTTGTGGCGACGAGATTCCCGTCGTCATCGAGGTTCGTGAGATCAGGTGAACTGCCGTAGACCCCGCCCCGAACGGGATCTCCGACGGCGATCATGCACGATGACGAACCGTGATCAGTTCCGAAGGAGTCATTTGATTCGGCGCGACGACCGAACTCTGACCAGGTCACTACCGTTACCTTCGAGCGATAGGTCGGGCTCAGAAGTTGAAACATCGCTTCGATCGATGTGTCGAGGTCGGTCAACAGCTCGGCGTGCCACGGCAGCTGATCGCTGTGGGTATCGAATCCTCCGAAGCTTGTGTTGAACACCCGACCGCCCAGCCCGGCATTGATGAGGTTCGCTGCCATCAACAGCTGACGCTTCAGCGACGAACCATTGAGGCCGGTGTATGCCGCACGCGACGCCACTGCGGCGTCGATGGCCCGCACATTCACGGTCGCCAGTCGATCTCCGAGGGGACCGAAACCGGTGGGTTGCGAACCGATGGACCGCAAGGCTGTTGTCACCCGCGTTTCACTGTTGCTGGTGGGATTGCTACCCAGGGCGGCGCCGGCCCAGAGCGGAAGACCGAGTGCTGATGACACGGACCCACGCACGATCGGGGGGACCGACGTGCCGAGGCTGACCATTTTCAGAGGATTGCCATCGTCGGCTCCGTCGTACCATCGCCCGAGCCACCCCGTGCGGGCCGCGTTGAACGCGGTCCCGCCGGTGCCCGTGCCCGCCGACCAATGGTCCCCGGAACTGAAATGGCTGAGGTTCGGCGGGTTGTAACCGACGTTGCGAATGAGTGCCACCTGGCCGTTGCCGAAGCGCGTGGCCAGATTGGCGAGCGAAGGGTGGAGTCCGGTGTCAGCGGAGACCGCGATCGGTGAAGCTATCGCGACTGTCTTTCGGAGATCGTTGTAGCGCCCCGTCTGGGTTCCGCCGGGAATCACCGTGTTCAGCCCGTCATTTCCGCCACCGAGGTACACAAGAACCAAGACGCCGTCGGTTGACGACGGGGCGGCCTGGCCGAGGATGCTGGCCATGGCCTGGCGGACCGGACCGAGTTGTGTCGCGGCGAGATGTCCGCCGCCGACCAGGCCGGCAAGTTGCAGGAAGTTGCGACGCGAAAGCTGGCCGGTGCGAAGCGCGTGCTTGGCGACATGATTCGCGAAGCCCTCGGCATCAAGGTCGGTGGGCCGTTCGGCGTGCTGTCGTGTTGCGTTCATGGCGGCCTCTTAAGCGAGCTGAAACTCTGGCGTAAGCGAGAGCAGGCGGATGATGTTGTAACGCTCCCGGGTTCCCCCGGCGGTGCGCTCGGCAGCTACCCAGGCCTCGAGGGCTTGCCGGGTGCCGGCGGACAGGCGATCGATCCACAACGCGTCGGTTGCGGCCGTGACCGCATCTGTTGGGGTCATGGCCAGTATCGGGTTCAAGAAGCCGGCGTTCGTAGCCCCGAGCGCAATCGAAGAGGCCACGTCCTCTTTGATCCATGACACGGTCTCGGTCAACCAGGCTTGATTCTGCTTCCAGCCCGATACGTTGGGTGGCTCGAACAGGCCCTGCCCCATGTCGACCATCTGGTAGTCGATGTCGAGATCGAACGCAGACACGCCGGTCGTCTTCAGGAGTGTGACCACCCAGTCCACCGGCGGTCGAACCAGCCCGGTCTTGACGGCGGCCGAATAGAACTCGGATCGATTGAATATCTTCCGCAGGAACGACCCGATATTCCAGTTGGAGCTGAGGAGGTCGGTAGATAGATTCGAAATAAGTACCGGATCCGTGGTGGGGGCGGCGAAAAATGACCATAGCTTCTTTGCGATGAAAGTCGCACAAATGCTTGACCGGGATCCCCGGACCATCTCCGTAATGGTCTGTGGGCCGTCCCAGTTTCTGGTGAGTCCGAAGATGGTTTTGTTGTTGTAGTCGTGATCCCAGGAATGGAACTCCGCCCCCTGCACGCCCTGTTGGGTCCACAGCACTCCGTACCCCGACCACGCGCGAGCCATGGCAACCACGTCGGCCTGGGTGTAGCCCTGATCCACGCCGAGCATGAACAGCTCCATAAGTTCGCGTGCGAAGTTCTCGTTTGGTGCCGACTTCACGTTCGAGAAGTTGTCGAGGTACAGCAACATGGCGGGGTCAAGGGCGACCGCTTGAGCCAAAGCCTCGAAATCACCGAATGCGTGTTGTCGCAATAGATGGTTTTGCTGGTACATCAGGTTGATGTCACCAACCTTTGAATATGACGAAACAAAGTGACCATGCCAGAAGAATGTCAACTTCTCCTGGAGTGGATTGGGCACGGTGGCCATGCGATTCATCCACCATCTACGCAAATGCAGCCAATTCTCCCAGTCGGTCGCGTAAGGCCATGCGATGTCGTCGGCTGGGTTGGCGCTCACGTCCAGTACCCGGTCGACTGCTTCGGCCAGCGTCAGTTGTGAAAGTTCAGCCACCAGAGCGGGCGGTGCTCCGAAACCGGTGCGTCGGAGCAGGTGTGCGATATCGCTGGGGTCGACCGGCATGAACTCTCTCAGTCTCTGATCGTGACAACCGGCGCGCGGCATCGATCAGGTTTACGAATTGGTCCCTCGTAACTTCGACGCGAACCCCGTATTTCTTGAGTTGTGTGTCGATGTTCAGAACTGCAAAACCGGGCTCGAATCCTCATTTGTGCGTGCTGGCGACAACCCTGACCGGGCAGTTCACGCAGTGGCCTGACGTTCGTTCGATCTACGGGTCCCGAGGCGGGTTCGACGAGTGAAAACTCGGCGACGAACGTTAAGGAAACTTGCCATCACGCTGAGCGGCGACTATTAGCGAGTATCCTTTGCGCCGCCATGGTTACCACCACTTCCAAATCAACCAGCCCTAAGTCGCGTAAGGCGGCTCCGGCTGTAGCGCAGTTGACGTACTCGTTCGACCATAAGCACAAGGTCGCCCCGATGAAGCTCAAGGATCTTCTCGGTGGAAAGGGCGCAAACCTCGCGGAGATGACGAGCGTACTGAAGCTGCCCGTACCTCCCGGGTTCACGATTTCGACCGACGCCTGCCGCACCTACATGGTGAGCGGCTGGGCCAAGGGCCTCGACGCCGAGATCGCTACGCAGGTTGCGAAGATCGAGGGTCAGATGGGCCGCAAGCTCGGCGACGCGAAGAACCCGCTGCTCGTCTCGGTCCGGTCGGGCGCCAAGTTCTCGATGCCCGGCATGATGGACACCGTCTTGAACCTTGGCCTCAACGACAAGACCGTTGTCGGCCTGGCCAACGTCATGAACGACGAGCGTTTCGCCTACGACTCGTACCGTCGTTTCATCTCGATGTACGGCCGCATCGTGCTCGGTATCGAAGGCCACTACTTCGAGCATGTCTTCGAGAACATCAAGAAGAAGTCCAAGGCCGGCAACGACGCGCAGATCCCCGCCGCCTCACTTCAGACGATGTGCGAAGAATTCAAAAAGATCGTTCAGAAGCACACCAAGGCCGAGTTCCCGCAGGACCCCAAGGTCCAGCTGAAGGGCGCCGTTGAGGCAGTGTTCAAGTCATGGAACGGTGCACGCGCCATTGCGTACCGCGTCCGTGAGCGCATCCCGCACGAACTCGGCACCGCCGTCAACGTGCAGGCGATGGTGTTCGGCAATATCGACGACAACTGCGGAACGGGCGTCGGATTCACCCGCAACGCGTCGACAGGCGAGAACAAGCCCTACGGCGATTATCTGACCAATGCTCAGGGCGAAGACGTCGTCGCCGGTATCCGCAACACGGAGACGCTCGAAGATCTCGCCCGGACGTTCCCCAAGTGCTACACCGAACTCCTCGAAATCTTCGACCGCCTCGAAGCGCACTACCAAGACATGTGCGATACCGAGTTCACGATCGAGCAGGGCAAGCTCTGGATGCTCCAAACCCGCGTGGGTAAGCGCACCGGTGCGGCCACGTTGAAGATGGCCGTCGATATGACGAAGCCGTCGGGCAAGACGAAGTGGAAGATCAGCAGGGAAGAGGCGGTCATGCGGGTTACCGCCGACGCCCTCGACCAGGTCCTGCATCCTCAGTTCTCGGCCAAGGGTGCCGTGCTCGCCAAGGGTCTCGGCGCATCGCCCGGTGCCGCCGTGGGCAAGGTGTACTTCACCGCTGACTCGGCGGTCGACGCCGAAGAGCGCGGCGAAGCCGTCATTCTGGTCCGCAACGAGACCTCGCCGGAAGACGTCCACGGCATGATGGTCGCCAAGGGCATCCTGACCGCCCGCGGTGGTCTCGTGTCGCACGCGGCCGTCGTGGCCCGCGGTTGGGGCACGCCTGCCGTCGTCGGTGCCGAATCGGTGAAGATCGTCAACGACAAGCACTTCGAAGTCGGTGGCACCATCGTCCGCGAGGGCGACGTTATTTCGATCGACGGCGCCAGCGGCGATGTGATGCTCGGTGCCATCAGCGTTGAGGCCGGCGAGCCGCCTGCCGAGTTCAACATCGTCCTCGGCTGGGCCGACGAGATCCGTAAAGGCACGAAGAAGGTACGTGGACTTAAGGTTCGTGCCAACGCCGACAACGGCCCCGATTCCAAGAACGCCCGCAAGTACGGCGCTGAAGGCATTGGCCTGTGTCGGACCGAGCACATGTTCCTCGCCGAGGACCGTCTGCCGATCGTTCGCGAGATGATCCTGGCCGAGACGCCGAAGGAAGAAACCGCAGCGCTCGAGAAGCTCCGCAAGGCGCAGAAGGCCGACTTCGAAGAGATCCTCCTGGAGATGGACGGCCTTCCCGTCACCGTCCGTCTGCTCGACCCGCCGCTCCACGAGTTCCTCCCGAAGACCGAAGAACTGCACCTGAAGAAGGTCACAACCGGGCTCACGGACCTTGAGGAGAAGTTGTTGGCCGCAGCCACGGCCTGGCACGAATTCAACCCGATGCTTGGTACCCGCGGCGTTCGCCTCGGAGTCGTCAAGCCCGGCCTTTACGCCATGCAAGTACGCGCGCTTATGGAAGCCGCGGCGGCTCGGGTGAAGAAGGGTGGCCATCCGGTCATCGAGGTCATGATCCCGCTGACCGTCACCCGGGAAGAGCTGGCGATGGCCCGCAAATGGTGTGAAGACGCGATTGCCGAGACCAAGGCCAAGATGGACCCCAAGGCCGCGAAGTTCCTCGACGTCACGATCGGCACGATGGTCGAAACCCCGCGTGCAGCGATCCGCTCCGACGAGATCGCCGAAGAAGCCGACTTCTTCTCCTACGGCACCAACGACCTTACGCAGATGACGTTCGGCTTCAGCCGCGACGACGTCGAAGGTCGCATGATGTCGGCGTACCTGGAGCAGGGCCTGCTCAAGCGCAACCCGTTCGAGACCCTCGACCAGAGCGGTGTCGGATCGCTCGTCAAGGAATCGGCAGTGAAGGGCCGGGCCGCGAAGCCGAATCTGAAGCTCGGTGTGTGTGGCGAGCACGGTGGCGACCCCGAGTCGATCACGTTCTTCTACAACGCCGGTCTCGATTACGTTTCGTGCTCGCCGTTCCGCATCCCGATCGCACGTCTCTCAGCTGCGCAGGCAGTTCTGGGCGCAAGCGCCGGGGCGAGCCGCACCGCCTGATGCATGAAGGGTGCGAACCTTTGGTTCGCACCCTTTGACGGCGGGGTAGAAGGCATTCGACATGATCAACGTCGTGCTCTTCCAGCCCGAGAACCCGTTCAACACGGGTGCGGCGATCCGTACCTGTGCGTTGCTCGGTGCCGCACTCCATTTGATCCGGCCATACGGCTTCACGGGGCTCGACGACGATGTTCGTCGGGCCTCGATGTCGTATATCGACGTCGTGCAACTCGCTGAATACGCGTCGTGGCCGGAATTCCTACGTTCGCATAGTAATCCGCCGCCACGCATCTTCACAATGTGGGATGAGGGATCGGTGTCGCACACCTCCGCTGGTTTCGTCGATGGTGACTTTATGGTCTTCGGTCGGGAATCGGTGGGCCTGCCGGCCGAGATCACGAGCGGATTCCCGTCGTTGCGGATTGAGATGCCCGGAGTCGCCGGGACCATTCGCTCCGATCATCGGGATCACAGCCTGAACCTTTCGGTCAGCATCGGGATCGCCGTCGCCGAGGCCAATCGTCAGCTACGGCGGTAGCCGACGCAAATGCTCGGGACCGATCCTCGTCGAAGGAGAGGTGCCGGGAAGGTTGCTAACGGGCCATAGCCGGGGAAACCCGCCGGGCGTCGTCGATCAGGTTCTTCAACGTTGATCCGGGTCTACCGACCAGCACGGCGACACCGAGACCCGAGGCGGCCTCAATGAGCTCATCAACGGCGGCCTGCTCGCTGAAGGTCACCGAGATGACGAGGAGATCAGCGAAACTCTCCTTCACGAACTGGAGAACTTCGGCCACCGGCAGATCAGAGCCGAGGTGGTGCACGCGCCACCGGTCGTCGCGAAGTACGAGCGAGGCCATGATGCTCGGCAAACGGTGGCATTCACCGGCGGGCGTTGTGATGACGGCGGTGCCCCGTGGGCGGCCTCTCGGATAGCTCGTGAGGCGACTCATCGTTCGCTCGATAATTGCGGTCGCTCGATGCTCGTGAGCGATGCTCAGCCGCCCATCGTGCCATTCGTTGCCGATCCAAGACAGCACCGGCCCGAAGAGGTTTTCGCAGATGTCGAGGGTGGAAACCTGACCAGAGTGCAGCCGTTCGACGATCGCCCAGGATTCGAGCTCGTCGCCGGCCAGGACGTGTTGCTGAAAGCGCTCCTGCAGCTGCGCCCACCGCCGCACCTGAATACGCTCGGGTGGTGCTGTCGGACGATTGCGGTCCTCGAGAAACCGCTGAATCTCGTCTTCGGAGATCTCGTATTCAGCCGCACATTTGGTGGCCCGGAGTCGACCCTCGCGAACCCACCGGTACGCGGTTTGATAATGCACGCCGGCGCGGTTCGCCGCCTCTTGGAGGTTCACGTGTTCGGCTGAACTCCCGTGCAATCCGTCACGGACATGCAATCCGCCAGGGACAACGTCGGACATTCGGGCATACCCGAATCTTATACACGTGACCGGTAACTTCCCGACTTTCGGCCGCGTTGATGTCCCGTCGCTCGGAACTCCGATCTCAGATGCCCGGAGGCGTCGCTCGCATGCTCGGAGGCGTTGGCCGGATGCACCGACGCGCGAGCGCTCGGGTGTCTTGCGGCGTGGCTCGACCTGGGAACACACGCCGGAGGGTTTCCGAACGTTGTCAGACCCAGCCGGGCATACTCTGGGTACGCGAGTTTTCCACTGTTGCCGTCGCCCTGCGCAAACGGGGAGTCAGCACTGGCAGAACTTCGCATCGCGGCAGCTACGAAAGAAAGGGGCAAACATGGGAATCCTGGAAGAAGACATCGCTCGTGTTCGCTCCGCCTCGGATTTCGTGGCGATTGCGAGCGAATACATCGCGCTCAAGAGGGTCGGACGCAACTACCAGGGGCTGTGCCCGTTCCATTCAGAGAAGAGCCCGTCCTTCAGCATCAGCCCCGACAAGGGCGTGTACTTCTGTTACGGATGCGGCGCCAAGGGCGACGTGATCACGTTCGTACGAGACCTGGAGCATCTCGACTTCGCCGGCGCGGTTGAGCGCCTGGCCGGCAAGGCGAATCTCACGCTTCGCTACGACACCGAGGCAATGGGACGCGACCGACTCCGCCGCTCAACACTGCTCGAGGCAATGGAGTCAGCGACGAGTTGGTACCACGATCGTCTTCTGAAGTCCCCTGATGCGGGCCCGGCCCGTTCGTATCTGCGTTCCCGGGGCTACGACGGTGATGCGATTCGGGCATTTCGGATCGGCTGGGCGCCTGATGGTTGGGACACGCTCTGCAAGGCGCTCAAGCTTCCGGTAGATGTCGCTCGCGATACCGGGCTCGGCTACGTCAACAAGATCGGCAAGCTCAACGACTTCTTTCAGAGCCGGATCCTGTTTCCGATCTTCGATGCCAGTGGCGCTCCGATCGCCTTCGGTGGACGCAAACTGCCCGACGCCGACGGGCCAAAGTACAAGAACTCGGCCGAGTCGAAGCTGTATTCGAAAAGTCGAACGCTGTACGGGCTCAACTGGGCGAAGAACGGCATCGTGAATTCGGGTGAAGTCATCGTGTGCGAGGGCTACACCGACGTGATCGGATTTCACCGGGCCGGGCTGGCGCGGGCGGTCGCGACGTGTGGAACGGCGCTGGCCGAGGAGCACTTCAAGACCCTGAAGAACTTCGCCCGCAAGATCGTGCTGGCCTACGACGCCGACAACGCCGGCCAGAACGCGGCCGAAAAGTTCTACGCGTGGGAGAAGGCATACGAGATCGACATCTACGTGGTCTCGTTGCCCCCCGGGGCCGATCCGGCCGATTTGGCGCGCACCAATCCGGAGTTGCTCGCCGAGGCCGTAACCAACGCTCGACCCTTCCTGGCGTTCCGGATCGAGCGACTCCTCGCCGCGGCCAACCTGAAGACCCCAGAGGGCCGTGCTAGGGCCTTCGAGACCGCAGCCGACGCGGTGATGGCCCACCCGAACTCTCTGGTCCGGGAGCAGTACATGAAGGATCTGGCCAGTCGCTGCCAGATCTCCGAAGATGCGATGGCTCAGGTTCTGCAAGGAGGCCACCGCCCGAGCCAGCTACCGGCGAACACCGGCGCCCGACCCAAGGGTGCGGGGTCGGGAAACGACCCACGAGGCAACGGGCGGAACGACGGGCGCTGGAACAACGGTGAAGGCAGTCGGAACGGCGGCGATGCCGGTGGGCGGTCGTCGGGATCACGTCCGTCCTCTGGAGCACGGCGAAACGGCGGCCACGAGGCCGATCCGGGGTATTACGGCCCCGATTCGGGACCCGACAACTACGACCCCGGCTATGACCCTGGATACGATTCCCGCTACGACCCGGGATACGACGACGGCTACCAGTCCGACCCAGGTTCCCGCTTTTCCGGCGGTCGATCCTCGTCGTCGCCGTCCCGTTTCAACTCGTCGAATTCCTCCTCGTCGTTCGGTCGGTCCGGTCCGGCTGGTGATCGCCAGCCGTCCCGGGGACGCGCGTCGTCGGTCTCGACCCAATTGGTTGCCGCCGAAAGTGCCCGCCGGGCCGAGCGTGAAGCGCTCCGCTGGGTGCTGAGTGACCCTGGAGCGGTGCTGGGTTGGCTCGACGCCTCGTTTTTCGCCGATCCGGTCCAACGAGCGGCATTCGGTCTGGTGACCGAGTACGGCGACATCCGGGCCGCCTCTGATGCCATCGAATCGAACTCTGACACCGGTTTCCAGGGCGGACACGGTAGAAGATCAACAATTTCTTCTTGACCAAGCAGCCCTTCGCCTGTTGCATGAACTAGCGGTCGAAACCCCGATCAGCTCGGCCGATGACGCCGTCGCTTTGCTCGTCGGAAACGCCGCAACCCGCACCATCGCTGCAATGTCGATGGCGAACGCGAATCCCGATGCCGACATCGACCCCACCCAGGTTCAAGCGATCGGACCGTTGAAACTTCTCGTGCAGGAGCTCCACGAACCGCGTAAGCGCGCGGAAGTGCTGGGGCACTTGGTACCCTGGCTATCAGCATGGGCACATCAGCAGAGTCAGGCGACAACACCGACGCCTTGACGTCATCTCAGCTCCGCGCGGCCTATAGCGGCTCGGGCGGGGGAGGGACGTCAGACCCCGTACGGTTGTACCTTCGAGAGATCGGTCGCGTCCCGTTGCTCGATGGCAACGGCGAGGTCGCCTTGGCCAAGCGGATAAAGGCCGGCGTTCAAGCCGAACTCCGCCTTGCTGAGCTTTCGGCCGCCGGCGGCCTCGACAGCATCGAGTTCGCCGAACGTCGGGAACTGCAACGAACCAAGGTCGATGGTGAGCGCGCAAAAGACGAGCTGACCAACGCCAACCTGCGCCTGGTGGTGTCGATAGCGAAGCGCTACACCGGGCGCGGCATGACACTTCTGGATCTGGTGCAGGAGGGCAACCTCGGGCTGATGCGGGCCGTGGATCGTTTCGATCACACCAAGGGTTTCAAGTTCTCGACGTACGCCACCTGGTGGATCCGCCAAGCCATTACCCGGGCCATTGCCGACCAGGGACGCACAATCCGTATTCCGGTGCACATGGTCGAGATCATCCAGAAAGTGACGCGGGCTCAGCGTGAGCTGCTTTCGGAGTTGGGCCGCGAACCCTCCATCGAGGAAATCGGCGAGCGGGTGGAGATGACACCCGGTCGCGTCCGCGAGATCCAGCGAATTGCCTACGATCCGGTCTCGCTCGAGTCGCCGGTCGGCGAAGACGATGGATCCACGCTGGGCGACTTCATCGAAGACGCCAGTGCGGTCGCTCCGGCCGATGCCGCGATGAAGTCGATGCTCAACGAAGCCGTCGACATAGCGCTTGAAGGGCTCAACGACCGTGAGCGTGAGGTTGTTCGTCGGCGTTTCGGCCTCGACGACGGCCAGGCCCGAACGCTTGAGCAGGTGGGCAAGGAATTCAACGTGACACGCGAGCGGATCCGTCAGATCGAAACCAAGACGCTCGCGAAGCTCCGTCACCCGCAACGCAGCGAAAAGCTCAAGGCCTATCTCGACGAGGGCTGAACACCAAGCTGCGGGGGTAGCCCCGCTACCGCCGGTTCAGTCGGCCAACGCCGCTTTCAGCTCGGGTTCTTGAGGTTCTTCCAGCGGTCAGCGTTGGCTTCTACTTCGCTGCGCGCCGACTTCGCATCGTTGATCAGATCGAGCGCGTTCGTTTCGACCTTGCCCCGGGTTCCGTGTGCAATCCCGATGTGCGCTACGACGGTTGTCGAAGTGCCTGCGATGTTGATCGGTTCGGCGAGTTGGATGGCAATGCGGTCCGCTACGTCCACGGCGTAGGCCCGTCCGATGTTCGTTTCCATGCCCGACAGCACGACGCCGAATTCGTCGGCGTCGAGATGCCCCACGATGTCTTCGACCCGAAGGGTCTGGCTGATGCGATTTGCCAGCTCACGGCGGATTGCCGACATGTCGGTGGGATCGAACACTGCCCGAAGCGTGTCGAGGTGCTCGAATCCGATCGAGAGCACGGCGAGGTGTTCACCCGACCGGATCGATCGGGCCATCGCGGCCCGTAGCAGCTCACGGAACCGCACGGTGTTCGGCAGGTCGGTGACGGGGTCCGACGAACCGAGTCGCGAGATCTGCAATCGCAGTTCGGTTTCGGCCGTGCGGTCCCGCACGGTCACTACGTGGGAGCGCCGCTTCTTCGTGAGGGGCGACCCACCGGCGGAGACCTCCCGAACAGCAACTTCGACCCAGAGTGTCTTCTCATTCGCCACGAGGAGCCGAACCGACGAACGGACCGCTTCGCCTCTGCGCTTGGTGGCTTCGTCGAGTAGCTGCTCGTAGTCGCCTTCGATCGCCGAGAGGATTTCGATCAGCGAAGCCTTCACGCCGTTGGAGGCGTCGAAGCCGAACAGCGCTTCAAACGGTCCGAAGACCTCTCGGACCTTTCCGTCGACGGACACCATGACGACGTCACGGATATCACTGAAGGGCCCGTTCGGCGGCCCCGAAATACTCTTGGTCATTCGAGAGCTATCGACAGCTTGCCGGGACCGCTTGAGGCACGTTGCGTCGGGTTTGTCGGCACTTTGTCACGTGACGTGGTCGGAAATCGGAGGGTGGGTCGGCCGGTTCCGGCCTGCCCAGGCGCTCAATCCGTGTTGTGGATGTCGATGATTCCGAGTCGTACGGCTCGGAGAATCGTCTGCGTCAGATTTTGGGTGTCGAGACGCCGGTAAATCGCCGCAAGATGATTGTTGATTGTTTTCGCGCTCAAATCGAACTTGCGAGCGATCTGAACGGTGTTCAAACCGTCGGCCACAGCCTGAAGAACCTCGACCTGCCGAGCGCTGAGAATTTCGTCTTTTCGAGCATTTTTCTCGCGGAGATAGTGCAGAACTTCGTTGGCGATATTTTGGCTAATTACCGTGGCACCCTCGGCGACTCGCTGGACCGTGGCGAGAACGTCGGCAAACGACGCGTCTTTGCTGAGAAACGCGCAAGCTCCTGCATGCAGGGCATTTTGGACCGTCTCCACGTCGTCGTACATCGTGAGTGCAACGACTTTCGTGCGTGGGGCCAATTGGAGAATCCGTTTGGTCGCTTCAATGCCGTCGCAGCGCGGCATGCTGACATCGGTAATCACGACGTCGGGTTGTAGGCGAACCACGGCATCGATTAGCAGGAAACCATCACCGACATCGTCGAGAACTTCGATTCCGGCGTCTTCAAAAGCGCTACGAAATCCTTCGCGAATAGCCCGATGGTCATCGGCGATGACAACTCGGATACGCGGCCGCTCTGCACGTGCTTCGGTTGGAGGGGTCCCGGGCGATTCTTCGTTTGTCATGGTTCCTTCGATCACGATTTCAGTCGGACGAGCCTTCTTTGGTTCCTTCGGTGCTTTGGTCGCCCTGCTTGAACGTTGCCTCGAACCGGTCGACGTCGATCGCTCCGCCGTGGTCGATCTCGCTCGCCGTCAACACAATAGTGTTCAAGCCCTCGGTTAGATCGACTTCGAACGAAATCCACTCGCTGTTGGACCAGCCGTCGGCTTTGGTCGACGAAACGGAGACCGTCTTGCGCAGTGTCCCGACGCTCACGGTGATTTTGGCGTCGGCGTCGCTCGTTACACGCACATCAATGAGATAGCGGCCCGCCGTCGTGACCGGGACGCTGCACTCGATCCTGCCGTTGTTCGCTGACGGAAGCGAAATGTATCCGCGTCCCCAGAACCCTTTGCGGGACGTGAGTTCCTTAACGTCGCCCGATAGGCGGCAATCCTCGGCTTCCGTGATGCTCGGGCGGGGGGCCTGGGTGGTGGTTGTGGTGCTGGTTGTCGTCGTCGTGGTCGACGAGGTGGTCGTCGTGGTTGGTGGCGGCGAGGTCGTGGTGGTCGTGGTTGGTTCTGCGGTCGTGGTCGTCGACGTCGTTGACGTCGGGGTGGAGGTCGAGGTCGACGTCGACGTCGTTGGCACGGTGGCCGCCGAGCTCGAAATGGTCGGGGCCGATTTCACCGTCGTGGTGGCCCAACGTCCGGCTTGGATCGTCGTCGGTGGGGGATCGTCGGTCGTGGTGGTGGTTGCCGGGGCGGTGGTCGCAACTTGCCGAGTTGTCGCCACCGTGGGTTTCAACGACGGTGGCAACGCAATGGTCGCGGTGGTGGTCGACGTGAAACGACCTGTCGGTATCGTGGGAGCAATCGTCGGGGTCGGTCGGGACGGGGTGTCGTAGGCGTCGCCGTCGCCGGAATCGCGGTCGTTGCCGAGACCGACGGGGCTTTGGTGACGGCTACCGACTTCGTGGTGGTCGGTGCCGCTTTCGAGGTCGTAGGCGTCAATCGAGTTGTTGACGGTGTTGGCCTTGTGGTCGAAGGGGGCGCTGGTTCGTCGACGGGATCCGGGGTGGGTTCCGTCGTCCGGGATGGCTCGATCGGTTGGGTCGTGGTTGGCAGGTTCGAGGTGTTCGGCGTGAACGGAGGGCCGGCCACCAACACGAGGGTCGCAGGCGGCCCGTCGTCGGTTGCCGGGTTGGAGATGTTGCCGAACGGGTCGGTGGCTGCATCCGCGTCGGGTTCGCTCCCACCGTTGCTGCCGCTCGACGTTTCTCCTGATCCGGAGTTTGTCCTCGGCACGTTCCGAAGAGGTGCCGATGTGGGCGTGGGCCTGGCGGTTTGGGTCGACGGCGAACGAGGACTGCGGCCGCGCGGAACTGCCGTTGTCGTAGGCACCGACAACGGGTCGGTTAGCTGAATTCCCGGACCGGATCCTTCGCCGGAACCCGGGGCTTCGGGTGATGTCCCGATGTCAGAGCTCTCGATGTCGGCGGGTCTGACCTCGATCGGAACAGGTGAGCCAATGGCAGTTGTTCCGTCGTTGGACTCTTCGACGGTGGTTTTCCCGGGAGTCTGCGACAGGGTCAATTGTTCGCCTGCGACCACTACCCGATCGGTCCGCAGCGCAATCTCTTCTCGCTGAACACGGTGCGCCATCGTGAACCCGACGATTCCGGCGGCAGTACCCGACGCGACGAGCTGAAAGGCGATTCTACCCACTCGTCCCGGTCGAAGAGCTCTGTCAAAATGAAAAACGCGTCTCATGGGAATTCCGAAATCACGGGACCCTCATGATCAGCTGTCTGGGTCGTTTGATCTATGGGTAATTCACTCGCTGCATATTTGTCGAAAGGACTAATCCGTCTGGTCCCGTCGGACGATTTGTCGGAGATGGTTGTCGACACGTTCCGCGCGCGAATCGGCGATGTCAAACCACGTTCTTCGTTCAATCGCATTCGGTCCGGCGCAACGTCCTGACCTGGAGACTCTCGGTTTAACGCCACCGCTGACGGGGTTCGTTTCGTCGAAAGCCCGCCCTCCACCGGGTCCGTAACCGGGGGGACGGCGACGTTGACGAGCGACGCATCGGACTCGAACTCGAGGACGATTTCGGTTCCGGAACCCGGTTCGTTGCGGGAGTTGATCTCAACGGTCGCCCCGATCGCCACGGCACGTTCGCGGATCCCGGATAGTCCATACGAATCACTCGACCGAGTCGCGTTGGTGTCGAACCCGACACCGTCGTCGGTGATCCGAAGGCGGCTTAGGGGAGATGCAGGCCGGTAGGTGATCAGCACGTGCGACGCCGAAGCATGCTTCTCTACGTTGTTGAGTGCCTCCTGCATGATTCGCAGCAGTTCGACTTCGATTGACGGTGGAAGTCGAGCGTCATCAGGAGCATCGAAAACGGCGACGATCCCGGTTCGGTTGGTGAAACGTCGGGCGAGGTCGGAACCAACGGCGCTGAGCGGAAGTGCCGGGGTCACGCCGGTGCGTAGTTGCCAGAGCACGTCACGGAGATCTCCGACGGTGGTGCGGGCCTCTTCGTGGGCTTTGGCCAGCTCGGGATCGTCGGCATATCGCTTCCGTAGCCGCTCGAGGGCGAACGCTGAATAGGCCACCGAAGAGGCGAGTCGGTCGTGGACTTCCCGGGCGATCCGGCGACGCTCAGCCTCGGCCCCCATCGTTCTCAGTCGACGGAACCAGCGGCTGTTGTCGAGACTAAGGCTGAGAACGTCGGCCATCGTTGCCAGCTGTCGATGCTCCTCCACCGCAAACGGGCCGCTGCGTTCGAGAACCACGGCTCCGAGAATCTCCTGTCGCACGATAAGCGGAGCCACGAGCGTCGGGCCGGGTTCGCTGCGAAAGCCACGGACACGGGTGAACGGTTCGCTTCCCGATGGTGGCGTGGACCCGCCGGCCAGCGTGCGTCCGAGAACGGTTTCGAGCTGCTCGGTCGTGAAAGAGGGGAGGGCCGGTGACTGAATGAGTTCGGCGCGGTCGGGCGAATGTCGGTGATTCTCGGCCAAGACCGTCCACGTGTGTTCGTCTTCGTTGCGTTGCAGGACCGTGGTGAGATCGGTATCGAACGAATCAGCAAAGCGACGAGCCGCCTCCGAAGCGATGTCACACGGTTCTCGGACGATCTCCCCGGCTCGAGTGAGACCGGTCAGTCGAACCATCAGCGCGTTCGTATCGGACAGACGCTGGAGTTCGTTGTCCTGGGTGAGCGCTTCCGTGCGCAGGCGAAACACGCCGCGCCGGACAGCGACTCCGACCACGGCGGCGACCAGAACCGGTGTGAACAGGCGTCCGAGTTCGCTGCCGACCAGGTCGCCGCTGTTCGTGAATGCTCCGCTGACCAGCACTGACAGCACGATTGCGATGAGGGCCAGCCATGCGCCGACGAGATCCTCGGCCACGGCGGCCAACACGGTCACGACAAACAACGAGCTGGTGAAGGGACTGTGCCACGCCCCGCTTACGCCGACCGCAACACCTGTTGCGATGACCTCGAACGCGAGCCAGACGCGTCGGTTGGCGAGGTTCAGTTTCTCGAAGGGGCGAAATGTTCGCCATGTCGCCGAGCCGACGATGAAGGCCGACGCGTACGCAAGCGACTTGTCGGCTCGCTCGGCCGCCGGCAGTGAACTTACGATGCCCACGAACGCGGCGATCCATCGCCCGGCGATGATTGCGCGGTCCGGGATCGCTAGTTCGGGTGGCGGGGTATCCATGTTGCGTCACTGGGTGAACGACATGAATACGCGTTCACCTTGAAAAGGTTAGTCCACTTATGAATTTTTGAACGGGTCATGGTGCGCCCCATGCAAGATCCCGGGAGAGCATCGGCCGTGACCTCGGTCGACAGGACAGAGTCCGGACCAGCGACGGCGACGACATTTGGGAGCATCTCCCAAATGAACGCGTGCCGATGGAGAGACTCGAACTCTCACTGTCATGCTCCTAAGGCATGTGCCTCTGCCAATTGGGCTACATCGGCGTTCCGCCCCAGCCTATCCGGTCGCGACCCGTGGATCATTCCTTCGGCGCGGCCCCGTTCTGTTGCGGCTGTGGTGGCATTGGTCAGGCGTTGGTCAGGCGTTGCCGGATATTGCACCAAGATTCGGCAAGATTCCGTAGGCATCGCCAGAAGATGTTGGTACCCATGCGCAGATAGTGCCGCGATGGCGCGTATCGTGAGGGCATGGAGTTACCCACGATTTCCGCTTCGAATGCATACACCCCGGGTGGTGACGTGTTCGACCGCCTGTTGAAGGAACGCATTGTGTTTCTCGGTGGTCAGGTCACCGATGAACTGGCGATTCAGATCAGCGCCAAGCTTTTGCTTCTCGAAGCCGAAGATCACGAGCGAGACATTTATCTGTACATCAACTCGCCTGGCGGGTCGGTATATGCGGGTATGGCGATTTACGACACGATGCAGTTCGTGCGTCCCGACGTATCGACGATTTGTCTCGGCATGGCTGCCTCGATGGGGCAGTTCCTTCTTTGTGCAGGTCAGAAGGGTAAGCGCTACTCGCTTCCTCACGGCCGAATCCTGATGCACCAGCCCCTCGGTCAGATGCAGGGCCAAGCGTCCGACATCAAAATCCATGCCGAGAACATGATGCGCACGAAGCAGGAAATGGCCGAACTTCTGTCGTTCCATACGGGGCAAACCGTTGAGCAGATTGCGACCGATTCCGACCGCGACCGTTGGTTCACCGCCCAGCAGGCACTCGACTACGGAATGATCGATGCCATCGTGGAGCGCAACCAGGTTCCGTAGCCCGGCCAAATCCGTTACGAGTGTGAACGAGCCGTCCGCGTGCGGGCGGCTCTTTACGTCCCTGGTCGTAAACGTTACGACCGGTTGGAGCGCCTCGCCGAAGGCGCCGCGGTCACGGTCGTGTCATTGAAGGATCGCTTCGGCGGCGCGGCGACCCGACTGAAGCGCCCCCTGGATCGACGAGGTATCTCGATGATCGCCGCACACAAACAGGCGTTCACCGAAGGCCACCGGACGCTCGGGTGGACTGAGAACTCCAGGAGTCTGCGATGGAAGAGCGTGTGCGATGTTGTAGGTCCGCAGGTGCTTCCAGTTCGCGACGTCGCCGCCGAACCATGCCGTCATCTGTGCTCGCACCCGAGCTTCGAGATCCGCGTTCGAACTGGAGTCGTGTGAACCGAGAACCGTCGCCGAAACCAGGTGCTTTCCACCCGGTGCCAACGCTGCAGAAATGTTCGTAGGTACGCATAGATTGTTGATCGGCCCGTCGTCGGGTCCGAGTCCGTTCAACATGATGCTTCGCTCAGTGAAGGGCGGGGCGTCGGCGGAGAAGTACAGGCAGCTCACCGGTTGCGAACCGGGCTCCGACAGACCGGCGTTAGGGAGCAGCTTGGCCGCCTGTGGTCCCTCGGTGGCGATCACAATGGATGCTGCCTCCAGTGTGCCCTGATCGAGGAGCGTCACCCGGCCCGGCTCAACCGCCGCTACACGCTGGCCCAAGCGAATCGTGCCCGTAGCCAATTTCTCCGCCAACTGATCAGATATCGCGCCCATCCCGTTTGCCGGGATCGCATTCTCACCGGTCGACAGCATCGTGAAGACGAACTCGAACATGCGACTGGATGTGGCCAGATCCGGATCGAGAAAGACACCACCGAAGAAGGGTCGAAAGAACCGGTCGATGATCTTCGACGAGAACCCTCGACCCCGCAGATACGCAGCGGTGGAGACATCAGGTCCCTGGAAACACTGATCGACGTTACGGCGGGCCGCTTCAATCTGGAGATATCCGATGCGGCCTTTGTCGACTATTGAACCGACGTCGGCGGCAAGGGTCTTCAGAACCGCCGCTGGCTCCCGAAGCGGATCGGCAATATATGCGCGCTTAGCTCCAAGTTGTATGAACGCGCCCGCTTTGAAGTTGCGAAGGTGCAATGTCTTGTAGTCGAGGAGAGCCTTGGCCTCGGGGTAGGCAGTGAGCAGGACCTGGAATCCTCGGTCGAGGGTGAACCCGTCGATCATGTCGCTGCGGACCCGACCGCCAACTCCGTTGGAAGCCTCCAGAACGACAACCTCACGCCCGGCGCGTTGCAGGTGGGTGGCACAGGCCAGCCCGGCGAGTCCGGCGCCGACGACGATTACATCTGGGGTTCGGGAAGTTCGTTCAAACATGCGAATCGAGAAGGTAGCGCAGTGTTTGTCCGAGATCGGTGTGGGTGAACACAAAACCGTTGGCCAGAAGTTTCTTCGGAAGGACCCTAGCGCTCGACAGCAGAACCTCCTTTACCAGCTCTTTGCCATAGAGCAAGTTGAGGGGAAACAGAGGAATTGGAAGCAAGGTGGGTCGGTGCAGCGCTCCGCCCAGTGCCTTCGTGAACTCCTGATTGGTGGCCGGGTTGGGGCCGGTGAGATTGACGGCGCCAGCGAACGATGCCGATGCCAGAACATGCTGGATCGCAGCGACGTGGTCGGTGATCGATATCCACGGCAGGTACTGCTTTCCATTGCCGAGGCGTCCGCCAACTCCCAGCTTGAAGGGCAGGAGCTGCTGCTTCAGCGCTCCGCCCGTCGTTGACAGCACTATGCCAGTGCGCAGGTGCGCCACCCGTATGCCGGCATCGCTCGCGGCTTTGGTTGCCGCTTCCCACTGTTCGACGACATCAACCAGAAATCCGTCGCCCTTGGCCGAGGACTCATCGAGATTCTCGTCGGATCTGTCGCCGTAGATTCCTATCGCCGATCCCGACGCGAGAACGCTTGGCTTTGCGGTCAGACCGGCGAGAGCCTCGCTCAACAGCTTGGTGCCGAGGACCCTGCTGTCGAGAATGCGCTGTTTTTGTTCGGGGGTCCACTTCGACTCGGCGATCCCTTCGCCGGCCAGGTGCACAACCGCCCAGGCTCCCTCCAGGGCTGATGCGTCGATCGTTCCTTTGGCCGGATCCCACAGGGCTCTGTCGGGACCCGGGTTCGACCGGACGAGGCTGGTCACCGGATGGCCGGCGCTTCGTAAGGCGCCAACGAGTGCCGTGCCGATAAGGCCACTTGAGCCTGTAACGACGACTCGCTGTTGGGAAGTTGTGTCGGTCATGCATCGATCGTACGGGCGTAGCGTCCGCTACCGATAAGAACGAGCGCGGCAATCCCTGTGGCGTGACCGGCGCTTCGCATAGACTGTCAGCTCCGGCCCCTTAGCTCAGTTGGATAGAGCAAGTCCCTTCTAATGACAAGGTCGGGGGTTCGAATCCCTCAGGGGCCGCCTCACACGGGGTTTCACTCCGTCGTGCCCGGTGCGTGTCGGTGCGATGGGTGGACTTTTTAGCATCGCGGCGCCAGCGATCGCGATGTGCTTGTCGCGGATGGGCACACCGCTTGTGCACGTACGGTGGTCATATCCGGATCGGGTGCATCCGAATCAGAGGAATTTGAACGATTTACGCAGGACCCAACAAGGGTTGCCGAACTTCACGTCAAGCGATTAAGCGATTGAGGTGGATTTCCATGGGTTTCAAGGTCGTGACCTGCACGAGCTGCAAGACGAAGAATCAGATACCGGATGAAGGCTACGGACGTCCGCAGTGCGGTTCGTGCAAGCGACCGCTGCGCTGGGTCGTCGACGCTGCCGACACGACGTATTTCAATCTGGTCGACTCGGACCTGATCGTTCTGGTCGAGCTATACGCGACCTGGAGCAAGCCATCGGGTCTCGTGTCTCCGATTGTGGACCGTCTCGCAGGCGACTATGCCGGACGCGTCAAGGTCGTACGGGTGAACGCCGACGAGTGCCCCGGGGTACAGATGGCGCAGAGCATGAAGAAACCACCGACCCTTCTCATTTTGAAAAATGGTCGTCCGGTCAACGCCATAATCGGCGCTCAGCCCGAGGCCATCGTCCGTCGCCAACTCGAGGAATACCTCGTCTGATTCGTGCTGAAGCACTTGCCGGCAAGATCGGTGAACGTCGTTCATCGCAAATCCGCTGGTTGAACCCGCAGTTTTCCTGAGACGGATGTTTGCCGAAGCCATGTAGTCATGGCACAGTGGAACCATGATGGAATCAGCTTTGGTTCGTATGCAGAAGTCCTTCCCCGCCGCAACGACCACCCGTGCCCGCTTCGATGGTGTTCTTTCGAAGTTGGCCGCCATGGTCGGAATCGCGACACTTTCCGGCATCCTCGGATGGCAGTTTCCGAACCCGGCGCTATACCTGACCGCGATGATCCTGGGTTTCGGATTGGGGATCGCAGGGTCATTCCGCCCGCATCTCGCCCAAAAGGTGGCCCCGTTCTACGCGGTTGCGATGGGCTTCGTACTCGGCGGTTTGTCGTCGGCGTATTCCAACATCGCTCACGGAATCGTGCCGACGGCGATCATCGCCACCTCGGCAATCTTCGTTGGATGCTTTGCGATTCACAAGGCGGGCATCGTAAAGGTGACGCCACGGTTTGTGCAGATCACCGGCGTGGCCACCTTCGCCTTCATGATCGTGATCGTGGCCGCCCTGATCGGTGTACCGATCCCCGGAGCCCGCGACCTCGGGACCAAGGGTCTCATGTTCGGCGTCATCGGTCTGGGCATCGCCCTCATGAACCTGTTCGTCGATTTCGAGCGGGCCCGCAAGGTCGAAGATTCAGGCATGGCTCCCGAAGTTGAGTGGTTTGCCGCACTGCAGCTGATGCTCAGCCTTGTGATGGTCTACGTCAACGTGCTGCGCATCCTTGCTTCGTCGCAGCGACGCTGAACCCCGCTCTATTGCTCGGAGCTCCTCGGTCTGATCGGCGCTGTTCCGAATCAAGTCAGTGGCAGGCAGACAGCTTTCGGTCCACGACGGGTTACTCACCCGCTCGAGTGGCCAATCTTACGAAGCGCGTGATGTCGTCATCGGTGATGTCGAGGTGGGTCACCAGTCGGAGCTTGCCGTACGGTGACGCGAGCAGAACGTCGTTTGCGGCCATCAGTTCTCCGAAGCGCTTGGGGTCGGCAAGCTCGATGTAGACCATGTTCGTGGCCTGCGACAGCACCTTGACGTGGGGGAGTTGACGCAGTCCGTCGGCCAGATGCGCGGCTCGGATGTGATCGTCGGCCAGCCGCTCAACGTTGTTCTGCAGCGCGTACAGTCCGGCCGCTGCGAGGTATCCGGCCTGGCGCATCCCACCACCGGCCATTTTTCGCCACTTTCGGGCCTCGGCGATAAGCGGTTTGGTTCCGACCAGAACGCTGCCGACTGGCGCGCCCAGCCCCTTCGAGAGGCATAGCGACACCGTGTCGAAGTGTTTGGTGATTTCACTGATCGGCACACCGTCGGCTACGGCCGCGTTGAACGCTCGAGCACCATCGAGATGGTGGCCGAGTCGATGGTTGATTGTGAACGCACGGGCCTCGGCCAGATAGCTGAGTGGAAGAACCTTTCCCGACGTCGTGTTCTCAAGGGCGAACAGTTTGGTCCGGGCGAGGTGGTGGTCATCGGCTTTGATATTCGACCTGGCCTCCTCGAGATCGAGGGTCCCGTCGGGCAGTTGGTGAAACGGTTGGGGCTGGATACTCCCGAAAACAGCTGCGCCGCCGCCTTCCCAGCGGTAGGTATGCGCCTCCTGGGCCACAAGGTATTCGTCGCCGCGTTGGCAGTGGGCCAGAAGTGCGATCAGATTGGTCTGGGTCCCGGTAGGCGCAAACACGGCCGCCTCGTGACCTGTGAGTTCCGCTGCATGGCGCTCGAGTTCGTTGACCGTCGGGTCATCGCCGTAGACGTCGTCGCCGACGAGAGCCTCGGTCATGGCTTTCAACATGCCGGGCGTCGGACGGGTCACGGTGTCGGACCGAAGGTCGATGGTGCGGGTCTCAGCCATGGCTCCATCTTGGCAGCCGTTGTCGTCGTCGCCGGTACCGCGCTGTAGGCGAGTTCCGAGTGGGCCGCCCCGTTTGGGTTTACGATCGCTCCATGAGTGACCTCGCCGCCGAAAGTGCCGAATTGCTGCAGACGCTGATCCGCAACGAATGCGTGAACGACGGTGACCCTGATTCCGGAGGGGAACGGCGCAATGCGGATGTGCTGGCCACCTACCTGGAGGGTGCGGGCCTCGACGTCGAGCGATTCACTGCCCGAGGTGACCGCACGTCGATAGTGGCACGAATAGAAGGTACCGACCCGACCGCTCCAAAGGTGTGCCTTATGGGTCACACCGACGTGGTGCCCGTCAACCCGGCCGGCTGGCAGAACGACCCGTTCGGCGGTGAACTGATCGACGGAGAGATTTGGGGACGGGGTGCCGTCGACATGCTGTGTCTCACGTCATCGATGGCGGTTGCGGTGAAAGAAATGATGCGGAGCGGTATCCGGCCGAAGGGCGACGTCATCTACTTCGGTGTGGCCGATGAAGAGGCCGGTTCCGTCTACGGCGCGAAGTGGATGATTGACAACCACTGGGACGCGATCGAATGCGACTACGTGCTGACGGAGCTCGGCGGATTTCGTTTGGGCGACGGTTTGTCAATTGGGATGGCCTCCGCCGAGAAGGGTGTGGCGTGGCGCAAGATCAGTGTCGGCGGCACACCGGGCCACGGTTCGGTGCCGTACAAGTCCGACAACGCTCTGGTGAAAGCGGCCGAGGTGGTTCGTCGACTGTCGAGCTTCATGCCGAAGGCACAACTTGATGAGCGCTGGGCCATGCAGGTTCGATCAAGTGGTCTGCCGGAAGACCTGCAACACGATCTTCTGGATCCAGCGCGTATCGAAGACACGCTTGACCGGATGCCGAAGCGGGCAGCGGCGTCACTGCATTCGTCGTGTCACACCACGTTCTCCTGCAATGTGGCCCGGGCCGGGCAGAAGACGAACATCATCCCCGATCATGTTGAAATCGAGGTTGACTGCCGTACATTGCCCGGCGTCAGCGGGTCAGGGGCGAACGATCTGATTCGTGAAGCGCTCGGTGACCTCGCCGATGAAGTCGAGATCGGAACGCTCCTCGACTACGAAGCGAGCTCCTCAAGCACCAATACCCCTATGTGGGAGGCCCTAGGTGCGCATACGAAATCGGTGTTTCCGAAGAACCAGCTGCAGGCCACCATGACCGTCGGGTTCACCGACGCTCGCCTATTCCGGGCGAAAGGTGTCACGGCCTATGGGGCCGGTCTGTTCAGCCCCAGCATCGACCTCGCGGCCATCGGGTCCCGCTTCCACGGTCACAACGAACGAATCGACGTCGCCTCACTTGGTCTGTGTGCAGACCTTTTCGTCAACATCGCCCAAGCCGATCTCGCGGGAAAGTAAAAGCACATAGTGAATTCCACAAAGGTCAAGTTCGGTTGGCTGTCTCCGGTCATAGGAAATCGCTGGAGCGACCATCAGCCGATCGTCGTCTACCAAGACACGCACATTCTTCCGCACGCGCTTCCGCACTTTGACTCACTCTGGATCGCTGACCACTTCTACGGTTTCGATGCGAAGACCGATCCCTTCATGGAGGCATGGACGACGCTCACGTGGCTGGCGGCCCGACACCCGAACGTTGAGCTCTGTCATCATGTGCTCGGGCATGGCTACCGACCCCCAGCGCTCACGGCGAAAATGGCTGCCACCCTGCAGGTGTTGTCGGGCGGGCGTTTCGTCCTCGGCATCGGGGCGGGCTGGCGTGAGCCCGAGTACGAGGCCTACGGCTACGAGTTCCCGAAAGCGTCGGTGAGATTTGCTCAGCTCGAAGAGGTGATCGCCATCTGTCGCCTCATGTGGACCGAACCTGAACCGTCGTTCGAAGGAAAGTACTACTCGGTCAAAGGAGCATCGGCCCCGCCGCTGCCGAATCCGGTACCACGGATCTGCATCGGCGCGTCGGGCGAGCAGATCGGGCTCCCCCTCGTCGGGCGACTCGCCGACGTGTGGAACGGCAGTCCTCGGGGAACCGATGACGACTGGAATCGTCGTCGCTCGATCGTGCGGGCCTCGGCTGAGAAGGCCGGTCGAGACCCTGACTCGATCGAAGTCAGCGTAACGATCGAGAAGGCACTCCCCGAGACCGACGCCGATTCTCAGCAGCTGCTGGAGTTCCTCTCGCACAAGGTCGAACTCGGCGTCCACCACTTCGTAATGGACTTTGGAAATCCCAAGGCACTCGAGCCGATTGATCGCTTCGTTGAGCAGGTCATTAAACCTATGCGCGCATAGTTACCCGGCGAGTTCTCCGTGGGTTCAAGCTGTTCAGCTTCGGGGTGGCTCCGACGGTTTGGCGGCCTTGCTCCACACCAGTTCGGCCGGATCCATGATGTTCTGCAGGCTCATCGAGATGAACAGACCTTCGGCTTCGTCGAGCAGTTCGTCGGTGTCGGTGCGAAACGCCTGTGCCACAGTGAAGATCTTCCGCCCTTCGATGCGGTCAACGCGCCCCACGTAACGGATCGGCAGATACAGGGGAGTTGGTCTGCGGTAGTTGATCGTGAGCTTCGCTGTCATACCGGGCGAACCGGTCAGCGCCTGCGCCATGCCTAGGAGTTCATCGAAGACGGCCGCGATCCAACCGCCGTGCACGTGGCCAGGAGGTCCTTCGTAGGGCCGTCCGAATGTGCAGGAGCCGACCACCTGATCCCCTTCGGCCCGCATATCGAGCGGTGGGGCAATCGGATTGCCGATGCCGGCGACGGGGGAGTGGTCGCGAAAATAGAAACGGGCGTCGTCCCCCTGGCCGAGGTCGCCCAGCGATGATTCCGCAGCGCCGAAGTGTCGGGGATTGCTGCCGAATGCCGCCACGTGTGCTGCGAGCGCCTCGACGATCCCGGCGGCCTTTTCGAGTTCCTCCTGCGGAGCTTTTGTTCCGGCCATCGAATCGGTGAGAGACCGGAGTCCGTTGGCCAACCGATGAAGCGCAACACGCGATGGGCTGGGCGATTCGTCAATGCCAAAGCTGCTGGCGAAATCAGACGACGTAGGGGCGGGAGAATCATTGGTCATGGAGAAGTTCGATTTTCGTGCGAGAGACAGCGGCCGAGGACCCACTATTGCCGATAGTGGGGTTCAGATTTCAAACCCGGGGTCGGTCACCCGGCGCACCAGCATCGCTATACATCGATCCGAGCCACTACAGTCCGAACGAATGATTCCCGTGATCGACGCGAGATCGCTGTTTGCCGGCCCGGGTTCCGAGCGGGCCGCTGTTGACGCTCTGATTGCGGCCGCCGCCGAGTCGATTGGTTTCTTCTGCCTTCGCGGCCCTCTGGAACTGGTGCCGACCGCACCCTCCAATCGGGAGCAGCTGCTCCGGGTGTTCTCGCTTCCCGACGACGAGCAGCGCAATTTGTGGCGTACGTTTTATGAGCCGACGCATCACAACGTGTACCGCGGCTGGAACCCCCGCGACGCAAACAACGGGGTGACGATCTATGACCTCGGCCCCGACGTTGCATTGGCGGGGGCGGCGGAGTCGTCGGGGTCGGTTGCGTCAGTGACGTCGGGGGCCGGCCACACTGATGAACGCGATCCGCTGCTCGGACCGACTCCGTTACCACCCGAGGCGTCACTTCCTGGATGGTTGAGCGCGACGGCGTCCTATTACCGTGCGATGGAGCGAGTCGGCGCGATGGTGATGCGCTCGGTCGCACGCGGGCTTGAACTTCCCGAGACCTTTTTCGACCACGCATTCGTGGGCGGAATCTCGACACTCAGACTCATGCGCTACGAGTTCGCGATGTCCGCCTCGGTGGTCGACGGCGAGGTCGTCGGTGGGGTAGTCGGCGCTGCTCCCAACGCCGACGAGGTGGACTCCGCCGTGCCGCGTCGGGGAGAGCACATTGACTCGGGTTTCGTGACGCTCCTCTGTCAACACGGCGTAGCCGGTCTATCCGCCAAAGCGCGTTCGGGCGACTGGGTCGACGTACCCCCGGTTGACGGTCAACTTGTCGTTAACTTTGGTGGCGTCTTGGAACGTTGGACCGAGGGCCGTATCCGAGCAACCCCGCATCGAGTGGTGAGCGAGGGCCCGGTTCGGTTTTCGATCCCGTTCTTCTTCGAACCCCGTGTCGATGCGGTGATCGCCCCGCTGCCGACGCAGTGGGCAACACCGTTTGAGCCGTTCACCTATGGCGATCACCTGTGGGCTGCCATGTCGAAGTTCCCCAACTTCGCGGGGGTGGCCGACCTACGCGAGCCGCGCGGTGTGGCGCGTCGCGATGCCTGATCGTTAGTCGACCGATGTGGTCGTGGTGGACGAACTCGGAAGTGATGCCGGAGCGCCTGCGCATAACGGAAGGCCCTTTGCCCGCAGCACGTTCGTTGCTGCGTTTACCAGCCGGGGACGCAGCTTCGGATCGGCTTCGACCGCATCGCTAAGTCCACGTATTATTTCGGCGACGTTCGGTTCGTCATCGAAGAGCAGGACATCGTTGCCGGCCTTGAGGGCCAGGGTCGCCGCTTGGACCCGCGTGAAGTTGAACGCAATCGACCACATGCTTAGCGAGTCGGTGATTACCAAACCATTGAAGCCAAGTTCTTTGCGCAGAACCCCGTTGACGGCCTTCGGTGAGAGCGACGCTGGGAGAGAGTCGAGCCCGGGAACCTGCTGATGGCCAACCATGACGCCGATGGGGAGGGTCTTCACCAGGTTGGCGAACGGGATGAGGTCGAGCAGGCGAAGTTCCTCGATCGGCGGGGAAACCGTGCCCTTGTAATGCGGGTCGCCGTTGGCTCTACCGCCCCCGGGAAAATGCTTCACGACAGGATAGATCCCGGCATCGAGCATGCCCTGGGCGAACGCGGTCGCGTATTCCGTGACGATGGCGGGGTCCGGGGAGAAACCCCTGTCGCCTATACCGTTCGCGCCTCCTTTGTCGGGGCCGAACTGCAAGTCGAGCACCGGACCGAACACGAAGGTGAAGCCGAGCTTTCTCATGGCGATCCCATGGGATCGGATAAGTGCTCGTATTTGCAGCGACGTTTTCGTCGATGCCATCAGTTTGGCGCTCGGTAGCTTGCCGATTGCCACAGCAAGGTGTTGAACCCGGCCGCCCTCCTCATCGACCGCGACGATCGTCGGAATATCTGTTCGGGCACTGCGGATGGATTGCAGGAGCTTGGCGTCGGTTGATCGAGGTGTACCACGAACAAGGATTCCGGCAATGTTGTTGGTACGAACCAGTTCTCTAGCTCGTGCGCCGTCGCGTATCGGGATGCCAACCATGATGAGATTCGCAACAAGCCAGCGGGTATCACGTTTCTCGAGCAGGAGGGGTGACACGCAACGGATCGGCTCAGGCGGCAACGTCGTCGTTGAGGTTGCCGGGGGTTGTGCCGGCGCAGTGTTTGAGGGGGATGGAGTTGAGGTCGAAGGGGCTGAACCGTTAGTAGGCGCGCCCGACGGGGGTGGTGACACTGCGACGGTGGCGGCCGTTGGGGCAGGAACCGTGGGGTTCGGCGAAGCCTGAGCGCTGGTACTGAGCACCGTTAAGGTAGTAAGCGCGCCGAGAGTTCTGATTGCGAATCGACGACGTTGGGGGCGTTGGTGACCCTTGACCAGACTCCCTGGAAGCGTGGTGCCGGATCGCCCAGCTTCCGAAACAGACATGTCGTCAGGATAGTCGGACCCGGCAACGGGGCATTTGAGCAGGTGAAGCGGGTAGAATATACGGAGAGTGTTGCCGAACGACAACGAGATGGTTGCGTGATCGTGACGTTCGAGCCACTGAATTCTCATGAACATGCACTAGCGTTTTCGCCGTTCTCGCAGTGGCCCTCCTTTCGGGGGCGAAGAATCCGAAAGGGGTGTCCGTGCCGTTCCGCAGTCGACGAATATCTGAACGCGCACGTCGCTCCCGTTTCCATCCTGCATTTGCAGTTTTGCTGTTGTTGCTGGGTTTCATGGGTTGGGGCGAGCCGGCGGTGTACGGCGTGAAGAAGCCGTCGTCCGCGAAAACGACGACAGCAAAAAAGTCATCCGCCAAGGCAAAAAAGCCCAAGGTCACGCTCGGTATGGTGCGTCAAACCGAGGCCCAACGAAACAAGATCCGGGCGCAGAAGGCGAAGTCCACGGCCTCGGTCAACGCGTTGAAGTCCAGCAAGAAGAAGGTGGCCGAATCACTCGCTGCCCTCAACACGAATGTGCGCGCCACCAGCATGGCGCTCGACAAGGCTCAGCGATCGGCGAAACGAGCCCGGGCCGAATTGGCTGGGGCGCAGACCCGACTGAAGGAACTCGAAGCGCGTCTTGACGTGCTGCGTAAGGGTCGGGTCGTTGCCGCGCTCGACGCGTATTCCGATCCCGGGGGTGGATCGGTTGACGCGTTGCTAAATGCCGATAGCGCGTCCGAGTCTGAACGTCGGGAAGCTCTTGCTGCCATCGCTCGTCGCTCGCAAGCTGACCTGGTCGATGAGTTGAACGCGCTCGAGGAAGACCTGACGATCGAGCGTGCGATTGCCGAGAAATCCCGTAAGCGCGCTGAGCAAATTGAGGAAGCTGTCACCGGAAAGCTGTCCGACTACGAAGCGGCCCGGAAGAAGCAGCGCGAATACGCCGACACTGTCGAAGCCCGGTTGGAGCGCGAGTTGGAAGAGGCGGCGTCGCTGGCCGGACTCGATCTGAGGCTGTCCAAACAGCTCATCGCACAGAACGATCTGCTGACAAGGCAATTGGCGTCGGCGGGTGCCGGTGGGCGAGGCTCGGGGAAGTTCAGTACCGGGGGCGTGCTGAGCCCGTCGACTGCAGCAGGTGGTGACACTCACGGAATCCGGGTGGCATCTTCGATTCGCAGTCGATTGGCGTCGATGCTCGCTGCGGCACAGCGCGACGGCGTGTATTTGACCGGAGGCGGGTACCGTTCGTCAGCGTCACAGATCGCGCTCCGCCGGGCCCACTGCGGTTCGAGCAACTATGCGATCTATCAACAGCGATCCTCGTCGTGCCGACCGCCCACGGCCCGACCGGGTAACTCCATGCACGAACGTGGATTGGCCATCGACTTCGTCGACAAAGGTGGCGCACTCCGCCGAAGCAGTGCCGGCTACAACTGGCTGCGAAAACACGCTGCGGCCTACGGGTTCTTCAATCTTCCGAGCGAGCCGTGGCACTGGAGTGTCAACGGCCGCTGATATTCGTGTGCCGATTCACTCGTCGTCGTGTGAAGTCGGTCGGCGACCCGCCTTACGCTCACTGTGTTCGGATTTGGCCTTCATTCGTCGCTCGTTCGCCCCTTTCGACGGTTTGGTGGCTCTCCGGGTGCGGGCGACGACGAGGGCCCGGGCGACCCGTTCCTTGAGCCGTTGCTCGGCAATGTTGCGGTTGCGAAGCTGAGAGCGCTCGTCGGTTACCGCTATACGAAGGACCGGGCCGAGCTTTTCAATCAGCCGAGACCGCTGCGTTTCATTGATCGCCTCTGAAGATTCGATGTCCCACACCACTTCGGCCTTGGTGTTGGCGGTGTTTGCGTGCTGTCCGCCGGGTCCGCCAGAAGCGCTGTATCGCCAGGTCAGCTCCGATGCCGGGATCGTCAGCGAACGCGTAATGACAATGGCGCCCTCAGGGGTCTGGTCCTCGATTGGGTTCGTTGTCATGATTTCCGGTGAATTCTTGCGATGGGGGTGTTGCTGAGTGGCTAGGATAGGTGCTCACCTTGGTGGCCGTAGCTCAGCTGGCAGAGCGTCGCGTTGTGGTCGCGAATGTCGCGGGTTCAAATCCCGTCGGTCACCCCAAGCGGGCCCGGTGTGTTGTTCACACAACGCTCCGGGCTCGACTACGCTTCACCCGCTGAACTTTCGAGAACAGCGAAATGCAGTACTCACATAGCTTTTAAGCGCTTCTAGCTCAACTGGCAGAGCAACGGACTCTTAATCCGCAGGTTCTGGGTTCGATTCCCAGGGAGCGCACCATAAAAGACCAGGGTCGATGGGTTAGCCTGGCTTGGGTTGAGTGGCAATCTTCGACGGGCGGAACAAATGCGCTAGCCGACTGTGCCGAGGTGACGCTGCGAATCCCCGAATCGTGGTGTCGACGGGGAGATTTCGGCACGCAAATCGGTGAGCGTGTCTTGGAGTAGTTGGGGTGAGGAACTTGTACTGCGGCATGCGTCCAGCCGTCGGCGGTCGTCGAGTTCCACGTCGCCTTCGTGAATACTGCCGGCGAGCATGTCCAGATATGCCCTGACTGCCTCGGCTATCAGCGAGGCATGCGGCCAGGAGCCGTCGGGGAGAACCATCAGCAGAGTGCGCTGCACCGCCCGCCGAGTTGCTGCGGGGGCGTTCGTCGTCGGGGCACGCCATCAGCCCGTCGATGGTGGTCGAGACCTGTTGGAAGAATTGATCCTCGAATTCGTCCATCACTTCAATTGTTGCAGCCGCTCGTCGACGCCAGTGGCAGCACGCACCAGACGCCCGCCGACGTCCGAATTCGGGCGATGACGCAGTACTTGGTGACTGGACGGAGTCGCGCCGGACGTGCGCGAAGTGCGACCGTCAGCCCCCCACTCCGATGGCGAAGATGGGTTGGGGAGCTGACGGGACGGGCCCACGAGTGAGCCGGCCCGGCTCGCGTCGAGCAAGGTCGGTCGGTCTTGTTCAGTTGGTTTTCGTGGTCACCTGGAACTTCTTGAAGGTCCCGATCGCACCCTGGCCGAACAGCCTCTCGCTGAGCGGAATGGACACGCTCAGGTCCGGACGACTGAAGTCCTGGTAGGGGAACGCGTCGAGCAGGCTGAACAGGCCGTGGCCGATGACGAACGAATTGAGGTCAAGTTGCTCGCCACTGCCGAGTGACGGGGCGTACCCGGTGAACTCGTGCCCCTGTACGTCGAGGGGGATGCCGACCTTGTCGACGCTCGTGAACAGCTTGCCATCGAGGAAGTACTCAACTTTCGACTCTCCACCGCCGCGCGAGTACCGGATCGAGACCGTGTGTTTCCGGCCGGCAACAGGTGCCTCCTTGATGATCTGTGTGTAGGCCTTCTCGATCGGTGTTCCCGGCGAACCGGTAACCGATGTCGGGAGACGCTCGATGAGCGCGAACACCTTCCCGCTCGAGACAAACCAATCGAAGAGCTGACCCGTCTGGAAGTTGATCATGTTGAGCACGACTCCTGCCTGCTGCCCCTCGCGGACCACCTGGGTGAACGGCTGGGCACAGCCCGGAACGTACGATCCAGGAGGGCCATAGCAGCCGTGCACGACGCGTCCCTCCTGAGTGCCGGGTGTATCTGCGTCGATCTGTACCGAGAACTCGAGCGACCCGGACGCGGGAACCGAGAACGGTGTGGAGCTGACGCGGATGTACTTGAGGTGATCGAACACGGAGAAGTCGTAGCCGGTCGTGAACGGTGCGGCATCAACCGTCACCGTGTTGGTGCCGTAGGAGACGCTCCCCTCGCCGGGACCGTATGGGGCCGCCCACTTGGCGTTGTACTCGTCCCCGTTCTTCCAGTCGTAGTTGACCACGGTCGTCTTCGGCGCCGCTTGCACGCTGCCGGCGAACATGGAACTGAGCGCGCCGAGGACGGCTACGGCCGCCAGCCCACCGCGTAGTCGGTGCTTCACTTCGTTTCGAGTCATGTTGCTTCCTGGCCTTCCGTCGTGTGGGAGATATTCCCGTGGTTAAACGAGCGTGATGTTACCGAGGTAGTTGAAAACGCGCCATCAGCATCGAAACCATCGCGAGCCCGGACAGCGGAGCAGTTTTGCATCTGGTACTGGCGCCGGAGCGCTTCGTCTTGCGTATGCTGAGCAGGTGACTTTCGATCGAATCACTGTTGACCCTGACCGTATGGGTGGCGTTGCGTGTATTCGGGAGCTTCGTTTTCCGGTTGCGTCGGTGGTGGCGATGGTTGCTGACGGGATGTCGAACGAAGAGATCCTGGCCGAGCATCCGGATCTGGAATTGGCTGACATTGCTGAGGCTCTTCGGTACGCGGCATTGGCGCTGCAGGAACGCGAACTTCCTCTTCGTCGCCCGGCGTGAAATTTCTTCTTGACCAGAACCAGTCGCATCGGATCAAAGAGTTTCTGGTCGCGGCTGGCCACGATGTGGTTCACGTTCGCGACGTTGGTCTGAGCGGTGCGTCGGACCCGGAGTTGATGGCGTACGCCGTCGACAGGGACTTGGTTGTTGTTTCGGGTGACACGGACTTCGGTGATCTTCTGGCCGCTTGGAACGCCGCGAAGCCATCGGTAGTGCTGTTCCGACGTCAAGAGGGTCGCCGCGCTCACGAGATTGCTGCACTGCTGCTGGCCAATCTTGAGGCTGTGGAAGGTGATTTGGCTAGGGGTGCTGTGGTGGTACTCGACCAGGATCGGGTTCGGGTTCGCGTGTTACCGTTCCGTCCGTTAAGTTAGCGAATCTTCGGTCGTAGAGGTGACGGCAATTCGGTGGCGAGCAGCGTCGGTTTTCGTTATTCAGCCGCCGACGGTTGTGGTGCCGTCGTGACCTTGTTCAGCAGTATTTCAACGAAATTGTCGGGTGCTTAACCGAGTGCATAACTGTGGACCACTCAGGACAATTGGACGTATCAGGGACAATTCGGGTGGAACTGGAGCCCAATAGAACACGGGAGAACCCACTGAATACCATTGTTTTGGGTGGTCTCTTAATCCGCAGGTTCTGAACCCCTGGACGTACCACGGTTGGGATGGTCGGGCTCAACGATCACTCAATCGTCCGAGTTGAACATCACGTAGATCCGGATACCGATCACAACTAATCCTGCGAGGATGGCTATTCCCGATTTGCGTTCTCCGCACGCTTAGCACAGTTAACATACAATGACTTGAGGGGCCATCTTCAACCAAATGATCATTGACGCAATACTGGCAAATTCAGAGGATGATGATCCCGTTTATATCGGGCTATCGTTAGCACTATTCGGCGTAATTTCTCTTGTTTTGGGCATCAATCGAGAGCGGCGGCTGGCTTGGGCTCGTGCAGGGTGGCTCCGACTCTGGGTGAGGGCCGTGTCCATCGGCCTAATCGTTGGCGGCCTTCTTATATTTGCAATCGGTCTGATTGTGCAACGCTTCTTTGGGTGATTCGCTGTCGTTCACTTATCTGGTTGAGTAGAGATAACAAGGTGCAAAACGGATATCATGCTCGCTCAAGAACGTCCGCGGCTTGTTACCTTCTATGCCTATTCGGGATTCGATTAATGACGTAGATTTGTCGTTCGTTGCCGTATCCAATGTTGACGCGCCTAGGGAATGGGTGGTACTGCAATGACTACGCACTGTTTGACCCCAGGGGCT
Organism: uncultured Acidimicrobiales bacterium; assembly: GCA_963763135.1. Classification (GTDB taxonomy): domain Bacteria; phylum Actinomycetota; class Acidimicrobiia; order Acidimicrobiales; family JANYDT01; genus JANMZO01. The sequence goes on from CAVXNJ010000004.1 coordinate 344,563, forward strand.
TCACGAGTCCCTCGAGCCCGTGCCACCAGTCGAATGCGGAACCCGCTGGGAGAACGCTCCTATCATCTGTTCAAAGAACGTATGCGCGCTGATCATACGCGCTCAGACCACTCGAGACAGACGCGTAACAGCGCTCTGGAATCATCATCCGACCATCTCGCTCGAAGGCAGGAACCCAACAATCCGAGCCTCCACCAAGCCCAGGTGGTTCAGTTCCAGAAATTGCCGATTCCTTGACATCAACCGCAACGATGGCGTCACCAACTGCAGCAAAGAGCCTTGCGTGAAAGTCGACGGGAAGTTCTGGCCCCTTTGGCGGCGCGTATGGTGCTGGCGATCGTCGCCGACGGCCTTGAAAACCATCACTAGGGTGACGCGTACCGAACTTCATCTTGCTGTTTCTGCGCTGATCCGGACCATGACACGCGGTTGAATATCGTTGTCCGACAGGCGCGCAAGAAGTTTCGCTATTACCGCATCATTCACCCGAAAACCACGTCCCACGAGGAGGCGACCTGACTTCGTGAGAACATCTTCAGCCAGCACCATTCCGACCTGAAGGCCGTGTACCGGAATTTGCTTTGGTGCATCGTCGTCAGCGGAGGCTAGAAGCGCTGCGAGAAATCGGGGTTCGTGAGCGCGCCTTGCTGTAAGAACTGCGCAGGCCTCGGCCCGGGAAATGCCACGAGACTCGATGGCTTCGAGGTCCGTGGCCAGTTCGAGGAGTGCTGCGCCCAGATCAACCTTCGACCACTCACACGAGGCCGCCTCGGGAAGCGTGTCTCCGCTATGGAGAATGATCGCAACCACATCGTCCAATCTCGGGATGTCAACGATGAGCCGCGCGCTGTGCTGCCGCACTGTCTGTGCCAAGAGCTGTTCGTCGGCCGAGAGCGTGGGGGTGCGTACTTTGAACCCGTAACCTGACGGTCACAAGAGTTACCTGAGTTGTTGTCCGGAACCAGTCATATTGGTTGTTGATCGACCGATGCGTCGTTGGATGAAGCTGAGCGTGCCTCAACCCACGTGTCAGCGCGCTGCGGGCATGCGCGTCAGCGAAGTTTTGGCGCGGGTCAGCGAGGATACGCGGCCCTTCGGCATTTGGATGTTGACGAGCGATCTTCGAGTAACGCGAAATACGGTGTTGTCGGGCTTGACCGGTCGAGCGGGCGAGTTGACGCTTGAGGAATGGATTCGGTTCGTCCATCCAGCGGATCGGTCGGCGATGAGTAACCGTTGGAGCGAATTGGCTCGGCAGTTGATCTGGTCTGATGACGCTGGCCATCATCATCGGAGTGATCGCTTGTTCAGGCAACGATGCAATTACCGAATCGCCACGATTGACGGTCGGTATGTGCGGGTGGCTGAGCGCGTTGATGTGATGCGGGATGGATCCTCGGCGGCCGGTCTGTTCTTCACCTCTATCGAAGCAGACGAGACGTCGGCGTCAGCGGCCGCAACAGAACTGGTCAGCAAGCAGATTGAGTTGTTGGTCGATGTGATGTCGGTGCTTGGCAACGCCAACATATCCACGTTGCCGGCAAAGATCCACGATGTGTTGGAGCGGGTTGGGCAATACCTGCGTGTGGACCGGATCGGTATCGTTGACATCGACGACACGGGCGAGAATATGCTCCTCACGGATTCCTGGTCGAGTTCCGCGTATGACCGTCAGGCGGCGAATTTAGACACGCGATCTATTTCTTTGAATGCCCAGCGGAGCATCGCGTCTCGTATGGCAAATCTTGAGCACGTGTGGATTGACGATACGGATCTGTTGGACGCCGAGTACGACGCCGATCGGGAATTCCTCCAATCGCGCGGCATTCAGGCGGCGGCAAATCTTCCGATGACCGTCGGCGGAAAGTTCACCGGTTTTCTGTTTGCTGACAAGTTGACGCAGCGGACGTGGGCGGCGGATCGTCAGTTTCTTACTGGTGTCAACGCGATTCTTTCCGGGGCGAAAGAACGGTACCGAGCCGATGTGGCGCTGGCAGAAAGCGAACGGCATCATCGCTTGCTCTCTGAGAATGCCGGAGATGTAATCAGTCTCGCTGATCTCGACGGGACGCTTCGATACCTATCTCCGTCTTGCTCGGTACTGTATGGCGCGCGTCCTGAGGATCTCGTTGGTCTTAACGCGTTTGATCTCATCCATGCCGAGGACGTGAATGATGTGCGAGGCGACGTCCGACGTCTTTCCACGGCGGATCATGGCGTCCAGCTCGAATTTCGTGTCGATCGACCTGACGCGACGACAGTTTGGTGTGAGAGTACAGCGACTCTGGTTTCGGGTCGAAACCGCGGGGATCCTTATCAGGTGCAATCGGTGACCCGCGATGTCACGGCTCGCCATCGGACACAAGAGGCACTCGAGTTTCAGGCATTTCACGATCCGCTCACCGGCCTGCCGAATAGAGCTGGCCTGATCCGACGATTGGAGACCGTTCTTGGTGGAGTCCGTATGCCGGGGGATACGATTGCTGTGCTGTATCTCGATTTGGATCAGTTCAAACTCATTAACGATTCGATAAGTCATGCGGTCGGGGATCAGCTGTTGCGAGCGATCGCAGGACGGCTTTCGGCAACGATTCGCAGCTCTGACGTCGTGGCGCGAGTCGGGGGTGATGAGTTCATTGTCGTTTGTGATCCCATCGGCGGACTTACGGAAGCATTTGCGTTGGCCGAACGGGTGCGGCAGGTGATGCACGAACCGTTCAAAATCGAAGAACGGGAGATTCGCGCCCGCTTTAGCGGTGGGTTGACGCTGGCGGCCGACGGTGTGGATGTGAGTTCGTTGCTGCAGCAGGCCGACATTGCCGCAAATCGGGCGAAAGAGCTCGGTCGCGATCGCATAGAGGTCTTCGATGACACGCTACGTGCGGCCGTGCGAAGGAGGACCGATGTCGAGGAGGCACTGCATCGGGCTGTGGGCAGCGAACAGATCGTTGTCTACTACCAACCGATCGTGGAGATGGCCGCGAACCAGATCGTGGGATTTGAAGCACTCGTCCGATGGAATCGGCCCGGGTTCGGCATGGTAGGTCCTGGTGATTTTCTTGATGTCGCAGCGGACTGCGGATTGATCGCCGCCTTGGGCAGGCAGGTCTTTCAGGTAGCCACCCAACAGCTCAGCGAGTGGCACACCAGACTGAATCCAACTTGGACGATGCATATCAACGTTGCCGCTCAGCAATTCGACGATCCAGCGTTCGTGAGCACTGTTTGCGACGATCTGGGCGCAGCGGGACTTGATCCTCGGTTTGTTTGCGTCGAGATAACGGAAAGCGCACTGATCGGCGATCTCGAACGAACCACCTGCATGCTCAGCGAACTTCGGGATTTAGGGTTCGAGATAGCGATGGATGACTTCGGAACGGGGTACTCGTCGCTTTCCTATCTACAGCGATTGCCCGTGACCACGCTGAAAATCGACCGTTCGTTTGTTATCGAAATGGGAATGGTGGCGACTGGCGGTGCGATTGTTGAAGGGCTTATCCATCTCGCTCACGTGCTTGGACTTTCGGTAGTTGCTGAAGGGGTCGAGACCGTCGAGCAAGCCGAGCAGCTCCGGAACAAAGGGGCTGATTGCGCCCAGGGTTTCTTATACGCCAAACCTCTACCAGCCGATGCCATTCCATCGTTGATCGCCGACGCGCTAGCGGCCACGATGGATGCCGCCGAAATCGAGTTCGATCCCTTGCCCGACCGCACCACCGGGTCGGGCCCGGACTTGGACTGAGGCTTTCTTCCCGACACGGGCCACTTTTCGAACGACCGAGTTGAGACAAGATCAGTCTTCCTGCGGGGATGCGCTCCCACTCGCATCAGCCGGCGCTGGGTCGTTGGCGGGTGTCCTCGTGAACGAAATCGATGACGATCTGATTGCATACGGTGTGCTGCCGGTGGTCGGAGTCGTGGCGATCCCCGACGGGGAGGCTCTCGCGGCCTCTAACGACGACGTTGTTCTCGGGGGAGCGGTAGCCTGCCCGTTCGGTTCGGGGAGAGCGGTAGGTGCGTTGCGTTCGGATTGTCCGCTGTTGGCTCAGCGACGGCTTGGGAACCGACCGGGCTGTGGTCAGTGTCTCGCTGCTTGGTGAAGCTCTCGGCAGGGGCATTCATCGATGCTTCGATGAAGTTCAGTTTGCTGGTCCGCGTTCGGTTGGTGTGGTGATGATTGCGGTGTAGGCGGTCTTGGTGAGCACAGTTGGTACGTAGGTGATGTCTTGCGTGCGGAGGCCGGTGGTGAATGCTCGGAGGTGGTTGCGGGAGCCTTTTTCGAGGTTGGCGTAGACGAGGTCGATGTCGGGGGTGGTTGTGGCTCGTTTCTGGAGGTCAGCGATGTCTACTTCTTCGATGAGTGCGCCGACTTTGAGTGCTTCGGTGGCTGACACTGAGCCCTGTTTGATGAGTTTGTTGTAGAGCGTTTGGAGGTCCGGGTTGGTGAAGACCCCGACTTTTGTTGATGCAGGGTCTTTTATGGCGTAGCGGTCGAGAAGGGTTTTGACTGCGGATGTGTGTGTGGCCTCGGCTTTGGTGATGTTGGAGAATTGTTTGAGTCCCCATTTGGCGTAGAGGACGGAGTACACGTCTTGGGCGAGTTTTTCTTCTTCGCGGATGAATACGAGGGCGTCGGTCTCGGCTTTGGTGAGGGTGGCCTTCGGTAGTGCAGCGAGTTCGCTGGTGAGGTCGTGGGTGTTGAACGATGTGGAGCCGTTGCTGTCGACGTTGGCGAATCCGCGTCCACCGCGTCCTGCTCGTCCGTTTCCCTGTCCAGGCATGACGATGGTTGTTGTGGGGCGTGTGGTGGTGGCTGGTTGGCGGGTTGATGATGTCGTTCGTTGACGGATGGTGCTCTGGGTCTGCGTCGCTGCTCCACTGGCGAGCGAGCTGAAGGTAAGCAGGGCTACTGCGATGGTTGCTGTTCCCGCTGCAGTCTTTTTGGTCGGCTTGCGTTTCATGGAATCCACCTTGGGTCTCGGACATCGATCGTCGATGTCTGGTGCCATAAATCTGACGCTGAACGATGTTGGAACCAGGGTCGTGTGCGTGAAGCTTTGGTGAAGCAAGGTTGGCGGACAACGGACCTTTGGCTCTATACCCTGTGGGGTATGACCACTACAGTGGCTGCAGAGCGGCACCACCGCCTATCTGCTCGTACAACGGAGGTCGTCATGAAGGAGTTTCAATATCACACCACGGTCGAGTGGACCGGTAATGACGGTGGTGGGACATCAACCAAGACCTTTGGTCGAGATAACGAAATCGCTACACCGAACAAGCCCACGATTGCCGGTTCGGCGCCGCCCGAGTTCGGCGGCGATGGAATCAACTGGGCTCCTGAAGACCTGTTCGTCGGAGCGATCAGCCAATGCCACATGCTCACCTATCTGTTCCAGTGCTTCCGGGCCGGCATTGTCGTGGAGGCCTACAGCGATCAGGCGATCGGCACACTCGGCGTCGAAGGCCCAACGGGCGGGCACTTCACCAAAGTGGAACTCCGCCCGGTGGTCACGATCTCCGCTGGTGATCCGGCGGTCGCGGAGTCGTTGCATGCTTCGGCGTCGGCGAGTTGCTTCGTCGGGAATTCGGTCACGTGCGACGTGGTGGTGAACGGAACCGTGCGGATGTCGGAGTGAAACCCGGGATCATTACGTCCTGGCGTGGTTGATCGGGTGGAGTAGTCGTTTTCACAAGGTTGGTACTAGCGGAATAGATACCCCGGGGGGTATGGTTGTAGGAGAGGAATTGTTCAATCTACTAGGAGCGTTTTATGTTCTTCCGTCAGTACTATCTCGGTTGTTTGTCTCATGCGAGTTATCTTGTCGGTGATACCACGACGGGGCGTGCCGTGGTTGTCGACCCGCAGCGCGACGTTGCGGAGTACCTCGCCGACGCTGAAGCGAACGGTCTGCGGATCGAGAAAGTCATCGAGACGCACTTCCACGCCGACTTCCTCTCCGGTCACCTCGAACTCGCCGCGCAGACCGGCGCCACGATTGGTTACGGGAACGCGGCGGCTGGTAAGGCTCAGTTCCCGATCGTCACGTATGGTGATGGTGATCGCATCGTGCTCGGTGAGGTCGAGCTCGAAATCCGGGAGACTCCGGGCCATACGCCGGAGTCGATCAGCCTGGTCGTCTACGAGCACGGCGCTGATAACCCGCCTTATGGTGTTTTGACGGGTGACACGTTGTTCATTGGTGATGTGGGGCGTCCTGACCTGTTGAGCGCGATTGGGTTCACGGCGGATGGGTTGGCCCGTCAGCTTTACCATTCGTTGCGCGAGAAGCTGATGGTTCTTCCGGATGCGACGAAGGTGTTCCCGGCGCATGGAGCAGGCTCGGCGTGCGGAAAGAATCTGTCGACCGAGACGGTTTCGACGATCGGGGAGCAGCGCACCACGAACTATGCGCTTGCGCCGATGACCGAGGACGAGTTTGTTGAGGTTGTCACTCAGGGGCAGTCGGTCGCTCCGGTGTATTTCTTGTATGCGGCTATCAAGAACCGCGAGGTTCGGGAACTACTCCCGAACGATTCCACGGTTCCGGCCCTCACGCTTGGACGAGGTCCTCGCCCACCAGCGAGCTGGTGCGGTCGTGATCGACGGCCGCGATGACGTCTCGTTCGCGGCGGGGCATTTGCGTGGATCGGTCAACGTGGGTCTGGGTGGACGGTTTGCCGAGTACACGGGCGAAGTCATGACTCCGGGCACACCTATCGTGTTGATCACTGATCCCGGCCACGAAGCCGAAGCGAAGGTGCGTTTGGCTCGTATCGGCTTCGACAACATCCTGGGCGCACTTAGTGATCCGATCGCAGCGTTCGTCACGCACCCCGAACACGTCGAACAGTTATCGCGACTGTCCGCGGATGTGCTCGAAGCACGAATGGCTGAAGTGCCGAACTTGGTGTTGGTCGATGTTCGTAACCCGGGCGAGGTGGCGTTGGGCTCAATCCCGGGCGCGATTGAGATGGGTCTGCCCTCGCTGATCAACCGGTTGGGCGAGCTCGACCCGACCGCGCCAACGGTGGTGTTCTGTGCCGGGGGTTACCGCTCAGCGATCGCGTCGAGCATGTTGCGCTCACGGGGATTTGTTGATGTGTCAGACCTTGTTGGTGGTTACACGGCCTGGATGGCTCGCACCTCGAATACCTCGGCGACCGCGAACGCGGGGGTGCTGTGATGCAAACCGAAGCTGTCCCATCGGTTGATGTCAACGCCGCTGCGCTGTTGGCCGACGACCCAAATGTTGTGTTGCTCGATGTGCGTGAGCGCGAGGAATGGCACTTCGGACACGCGCCGACCGCTACGCACATGCCGATGAGCAAACTCCGGGAACGGTTATCGGAGCTCGACAAGACGAAGCGTTTCGTGTGCATATGTCGTTCCGGTAACCGATCCGGACAGGTCACGGTGTTTCTGCGTCATCACGGGTTCGATGCCGTGAACATGAGCGGTGGAATGAACACGTGGGCCAGCTTTGGTCACCCGTTGGTGAACGTCGATGGTCAACCGGGCACGGTGATCTGACATGGATCTACGCGCCCTGCTCGCGTCGCCGCTCGGGTTTCTGATTGGTGTGTCGCTCGGCGCGCTCGGTGGCGGCGGGTCAATTCTCGCTGTCCCGGCCCTCGTTTACGCCGCCGGTCAGACACCAAAACACGCCACCACAACCTCGCTGCTGCTCGTCGCGATCACCTCGGTGATCGGCATCCTCCCGCACTGGCGGGCCGGTCGTGTGCGTTTCGTGCCCGGTGCCATTTTCGGGTTGGCCGGTGTCGGCGGTTCACTCCTCGGCTCGCACTGGAACAAATCGATCGATGCCAACGTGCTGTTGCTGGCCTTCGCTGGACTCATGCTCGTCGCCGCGTACGCCATGTGGCGTCGATTCCAAAACGCACCCGCCCCAGTGAAGGTCGCCCGATCATTGAGCGCTGCAGCCAACCCCGTCGTGCCCCCGACCGTTCGACTGGACCTCTCGACCTTCGCAAAAGTCGCGTTTGCCGGCACCATCGTCGGCCTCCTCACCGGTTTCTTCGGTGTCGGCGGCGGATTCGTCATCGTTCCCGCGCTCGTCCTCGCGCTCGGCTTTTCCATGCCCGAGGCCGTTGGCACCTCATTGCTCGTCATCACGATCAACTCAATCGTCGCGCTCACGACACGACTCAGTGCGGGTGCCATCGAGTGGGGCACCGTGATCCCGTTCACCGCCGCCAGTCTCATAGGGGTTGTCGTGGGCAGCCACATGGCCAGCACCCGCGACTCCAAAATGCTGCAACGATGGTTCGTCGCTCTTCTAGTCGCCGTCGCCCTCTACACGGCGATCCGATCCGGCTTGGCCCTCCGCTGAAAACGCGAAACACCCCAACACCCCTTCCCGGCCTCCCCATCGTGCACCACGAAACCGGCCGCGACAGCCATCACAACCGAGCGGGCGGCCACAACGTAACCAGACAGCCATGCTTTTCGCCCGCGTCCTCTACGGATTCGGAGCGGTCACTCCTGCGGCGCCAGCGGAGAGGCTGACGATCGCCGCAGCGAGACACGAACGTTCAATCTCCATTGCTGGCATCGCTCATAGGACACCTGTGATTGCATCGCCCGAAGCCCCGCCCGGCGCTCCGGCAACGGCGTCGCGTGGCACGCCGAAGCAATGGCTATGGTCGGGCCGCCTTCCCACCGAATACCACTTGACGGGACGGGATTTGATCTTGCATCAGGGGCCGATGTTCCGGGATTCCTCTCGTGAACGTCAGCCGGCGAGATCCCCTATGTAGAAACGTTCGAGGTCGGCATAGGCGGACGGTGAATGTTCTCCTCGTCCGCCTTCGTTGGCAAATGCGTCTGTCGATTCCTTCCCACACCATGGCGTGATGGTCCGCGCTCCACCAGGATGGGACCTGAGGTAGCTGGTGACGTCAAAGAGGCGTCCGGAGATCAGAAGCCAACAGTCGGCCGTTGTTGCGTGTTTAGCGAGTTCGGTGAGCGTCAACACAGGCGAGGCGGGACCGGTCGACGTGGGAACGGAGGGCGGTTCCGTGACGACAGGTGTAAGCGTCGAAGCGGGGGCCGGCGGAGGAGTAGATGTCGGTGGCGCGGTCGTGATAGGTCTCGCGGTGGTGGGTGGTGACGTCGATGTCGGAATGCTCACCGCCAATGTCGAAGCAATTGTCCGCGCTGGGGTCGCAATGGTTACCGCGGTTGTTGTTGGTGATGCCCGAGTTGCTGTTGTCGGCGCCGTTGCCGGTGCCGTTGTCGACGAAGGACCGGAAGTTGGCGGAGGACCGGAAGTTGGCGGAGGAGTCGCGATCAACCCCGCAGTTGTCGGCGTAACCACGGCTCCGGGAGTTGTGGCGCCCGTCGTCGCGGTCGTGGGGTTGGTGGGCTCGGGATTCGTCGGTTCGACAGTCCCGGCTGTTGTTGCTGGAACCTGGGTAGCGGGGAGGTCCGGTAGTGATCTCGATGTACTTGGGATGGTCGACTGAGCCGGGGAGCTGGGCGTCGCTGGGGTCGAGGCATCCGGTTCGTGGTGTACGAGGTTGTGGATGCTGGTGCCGACGAGTGTGACACTGAAAAAGGCGAGGCAGAGGATGGTCAGTCCTCGCAACCCAACGATTCGTGAACGCTTTGACGGGGGGAGCGGAATCCGGCGTGGATCGTTCACGTTCATCAGAACCCGAACTCTTCGAAGTGGATGCGGTCGGGAGCGACTCCACGTTCGGTGAGTGAATCGCGTAAGGCATGCATCATCGGGGTTGGACCACAGAGGAGGTACTCCTTGTCCTGGAGCATTCCCGAACGCTCCGCGATGATGTCGGCATTGATGAAGCCGTCTCGCTGGTCGCAGAGCAACTGCAGTCGCAGTCCCGCTGTCGTGGTGGCGAGTTGGCGCAGTTCATCGGTGAACGGTACGCGATTGTCATCGGGGAAGCAGTAGTACAGGTCCACGCTGTACCCGTCGGTTCCCAATGATCGGGCCATAGAAATGAACGGGGCGATCCCTATTCCTCCGGCGACCCATACCTGTTTGCGGCCCCTCACGAACCGGTGGGAGAAGCGCCCGTACGGACCCTCGATGACGGCCTCGGCCCCCGGTTCGATGTCGCCGACGTGGCTGGTGTAGTCGCCCAAATGTTTGATCAGGAAGCGAATGTGGGGATCAGTGGGTGAAGAGGCCATAGAGAACGGATGGGCTTCCGATCCGATTGGATTGTGCACAAACCGAAGGAACCCGAACTGGCCGGGCACAAAAGGCATGGCACCAGCCAATGGTTCGAGAACCAGTTCGGTCACTGATCCGGGTGCCTCCGCGGTGCTGACGACCCGGTATTGGCGGTGCCTCGTCACGAAGCGACCAAGGAAGGTGTGAAACACAAGAGCGATGAGACCGGACACCACGATCGCAGCCATGGCCGCCCGCAACGGCGAGTAGTTTCGGGTATCGCCACCGGCCCACAACACGTGATAGGCGGCCGGAATGAAAACTATCCCGAGCGCCCGTTGTGTCCAGATGAACACCTGATGCCGGACAGTTACGAACAGCGTGGTGATCATCAGTGGGACCATCAGATACAGCGCCACCTGTCCCGCTGTCAGCGCCCAGTCCGTGCTTGGAAACCAGAGATGTGCGGCCCGCATCACAGACGCCTGCGCATACTTCCAGGCCAGCAACGACGGATGCACTAGCAGGAGGCAAAACGCGATCGTGCCTGCGGCATGGTGGAACCGGTACATGCGGTCGAGCCCACCGGTCGGCGTTTCGAGGAATCGCAGGCGTGCTGACAACACGATCGTCATCGCTAGAAGCGCGGTTCCCAGCACCCCCGCCAGACCCGCCGCTGCGCCCAGCTTCGCGGCTCCACTGAACGTCCGCGACTCCCACGGTCGTGCCCGAAGCCACAGGCTCCCAACACCGAGCAGAATGACCAATGGTACGACGAAGATCGCTTGGTGCAGGATCTTTTCGCGGGCGAACCGGTCCAGTCGAGCCTGTGTCCTCATCTGATTGACGCCCGACGCATGCACTGAGACTATGAAGCATCGGCCGTCTGCAGTAGGGCCATCAGTCCTGGGCGCGCGGCCGAATGGTGTTTCGCGTTAGGGGACGAAAAGGTCTTCCTGGGAATCAGGCAACCTGAGATCGACACAAAAGGATGACCCCGCTCGACGTGAGTCGAACGGGGTCTCCAGCCGAAGTCACGGATACCTCGTGACCTCTTCGTGTGTGAACGGAAGGTGGTGGTTCAGTGTGCGAACCGGACGTCGGGGAGGATGCGGTTGGCCCAGCGGGGGAGCCACCATGCTTTGCTGCCGAGGATGTGGAGTACGGCGGGGACGAGGATGAGTCGGACGACGAGGGCGTCGAGGAGGACGGCTACGCCGAGGATGATTCCCATTTCTTTCATTGGTAGGGTGCCGGCGATGGCGAAGGTGAAGAAGACGGCGACCATGATGCCGGCGGCGGCGATGATGGGGCGGCCGGTGTGGGCGATTGATCCGATGACGGCTTCGTCGGGGTCGTTGGAGCGTTCGAAGTGCTCGCGGGTGGAGGCGAGTAGGAACACGGTGTAGTCCATGGAGATGGCGAACACGAGGGTGAAGAAGAATAGGGGGGCCCATGAGGTGAGGTAGCCCTGGCTTTCGAATCCCATTGGTCCGGCGGCCCAGCCGTGTTGGAAGGCGAGTGAGCCGACGCCGAAGGCGGCGCCGACGGAGAGCAGGTTGAAGATCACGCCGATGAAGGCGACCAGGAGTGCTTGCAGTGCGATGACGAGGAGGATGAAGCCGAGCACCAGCACGACGCCCATGACCAGTGGTGCCTTGTCACGTAGGGTTTTGTCGAGGTCGTGGTTCTCGGCGACCGGGCCACCGACGAGGACTCCGGATGGCATTGCGGTGCGCAGTGCAGCGATGGTCGCGATGGCTTCTTTCGATGAGGGGTCGTATGCACCCATGGCTTGAATGAGGGATGCGCCTTTTGCTCCGGGTTGGGCTGGGAATGCCATGGCGATGCCGGGGACCTTGGTGACTTTGTCGGCCACGGTCTTGGCATCAGTTCCGGCGGGAACGATGATCTGGATCGGGCCGGGTCCGCCGGGGCCGAATGATGCGGAGAGGAAGTCGTAGCCTTGGCGGGCCTGGACGTCCTTGGGCAGCATGGTGATGCTCGGCATACCGGTCTCGAGGCTTAGCACTGGCGTGGCCAGTGCGAGCAGGAGTCCGATGGCGGCGATGGCGGCGAGGATCTGGTGGCGGTGGATTCGTTCGGCGAACGCGGCGAACCGGGGGCTGCGGTGGTCGCCGACGGAGTGCCAGGGCATGGGGAACTTGTCGATGCCGGGGCCGAGAAGAGCGGGTAGCAGGGTGAGTGCGGCGAGGAGCACGAACGAGACGGACAGCATCATGCCGGCGGCCATGGATTGGAAGGCGGGGATCGGGACGAGGAGCACGGCGGAGAGGCTGATCAGGACGGTGATGCCGGAGAAGAGCACGGCCTTGCCTGCGGTGTCCATGGCGACGCCGGCGGCGTGTTGCGGGTCGTCGGGGGTTGCGTGTAGCGCGGCTCGGAATCGGGTCACGATGAACAGGGCGTAGTCGATGCCGAGGGCGAGGGCGAACATCATGGCGAAGTTGAGTGTCCAGATCGAGAGGTCGGTCACCTGGGTGATGCCGTACAGGATGCCCATCGAGGAGATGAGTCCGGCTGCGGTGAGCAGCAGGGGAAGGCCGGCGGCGGCGAGGGTGCCGAATGCGATGACGAGGATGATCGCGGTGACCGGCCAGGTGAGCATTTCGGCTTTCATCATGCCCTTGCGGTTGACTTCGTTGAAGTCGCCCCAGAAGGCTGGGGAACCGGTCAGGGCGACGGTGATCTTTGCTCCGTCGGTGGTGTTGGAGAGATCGCCGATCTCGCCGTGGATTCGTTCGGCTGCGCGCACCGCTTCGGTTGGGTTCACGAGTGCGCCGGCTTGGATCATGACGGTTTTGCCGTCGGGTCCGGGTTGGGCGGGCATGGCCTGACCGAACGCCTTCTCTGTTGCAAGAACGGCATTGGCATCTGCGATGGCCTTCTGGAACGCTGGCGTGTCGACGGTCAGGGTGTCGCTATGGATGACGACTGCAGCGGATTGCGATGAGAGGCCGCCGAACTGCTGATCGATGATCTTGCGGGCGGCCAGCGAGTCGCTGCCTTTCACTTCCCACATGGCGCCAGAAAGGGAGTGTTCAAGGCGGGGCGCGAAGGCACCGAGGCCGATAGCGAGTACGCCCCACAGGATGAAGACGATGCGCCGGTTGGCATGGGCCCACCTGCCGAGGCGAGCGAGTGTGGTGTGGTCGACCGGTTCGTCGATCATGTGATGCTCCTTCGTTTGTGCCTTGCGAGGCGGTTGTGGTGATCGGGTTTGTTGGTGAAACGGATTATGTGAACGGGTTGTGAGAAACGGTGCCGTCGGGCCCTTGATGCTTTCGGGGGCAGGTCACGCGAGCTTCATGAACATGCGCTGCATTTCCTCAACGCTTGATTCCGGTCCGGATTCGTTCGGATGGGTGGCGCACCAGGCGAGGCCATCTGCAACAAGTTTGAAGCCGACCTGGTCCAGCGCCTTACTCGCTGCGGAGATCTGCGTGATGACGTCTTGGCAGTTCCGACGATCGAGAAGCATCTGCTGAAGGCCACGGATCTGACCTTCGATCCGCTTCAGCCGGCGGACGGCGTCTGTGATTGTTTCTTCTTGCATTGCCATGACATCTCCTCAGATACCCCTTGGGGTATTCTAGACATACCCTAAGGGGTATGTCTAGAAATGCGGCAAGGCGAATCGACTGCCAGTAGAAGTGCAGCGTCGCGGTGCGCTCGTCAGTCCGTATAGCGAGCGTGCCACTTGGCTGCCGCGACGGCCTGCTCGATCTGTTGATCGTCGCGGAAGGGTGCGAGTCCCTCGGCGACCGCTCTACGTGCGACCGCGAGTGCGACGGTGTCGGCAACTTCAGCTGCTCGTAGCAGGGGTGGGAGCAGGGTTGGTGCGGATTGTTCCCCGGTGTCGTCGAGAAGGTCGCTGATTGCTGCTGCAGCAGTGCTCAACATCGAGTCGGTTACCCGCGTGGCGCCGACGGCGACGAGGCCTCGTCCGAGACCGGGGAAAAGGTAGAGGTTGTTTACCTGCGTGATCGTGTGGATGGTCGTGCGGTGTTGGACGGGTGGGAATGGGCTGCCCGTGCCGATCAGCGCTCGACCGTCGGTCCAAGTGAGGATGTCGGCGGGAATCCCTTCTGCTCGTGGTGTCGGGTTCGACAATGGCAACACGATCGGTCGGTGTACCCGCTGGGCTTGCGCTCGTATGACCTCCTCGGTAAACAAGCCTGGTTGGCCAGTGACCCCGAGCAGGACGTGCGGCGCGGTGTGCTCGACGACGTTGAGCAGTGAGACCCGGCCGTCGTCGTCGGCAAGGCCAGCAACCTCATCGAAGGATCGGATGTAGCCGGCTTGGAAGTCGTGGAGATCGTCGAGCCGATCGTGGAGGAGGCCGTCACGGTCGACGAGCCAGCATCGACGCCGAGCTTCGGCCAAGGGCACACCGGCATCCGTGAGCGCGCTGGTCGCTTGGCGGGCGATGCCGATGCCAGCCGAGCCGGCACCGACGATCACGATGCGCAATTCGCGGAGTGGTGTCTTCGTGGTTCGCATGCCTCCGACGATGGCGGCGACGGCGACTGCGGCGGTGCCTTGGATGTCGTCGTTGAACGAGCAGATCGTGTCGCGGTGGCGGCCGAGCAGGCGGGTCGCGTTGCGTTGAGCGAAGTCCTCCCATTGCAGCACGACTCCCGGGCACCGGGCGTGCAGGGCGGTGACGAACGCGTCGACGAGCTCGTCGTAGTCGTCGTCGCGGACACGCCGATGACGCCATCCGAGATAAAGGGGATCCGACAGCAGGGCCTCGTTGTCAGTACCGACGTCGAGCATGACGGGGAGGGTGGTCCGGGGATCGATGCCGCCGACCGCCGAGTACAACGCAAGTTTGCCGATGGGGATCCCCATACCGCCACCACCGAGATCTCCGAGTCCGAGGATCCGCTCGCCGTCGGTAGCGACGACGACCTGCACACAGCCGTCGCCGAGCACGTTGTCGAGCAGTTCCGCCACACGGTGGCGATCCGGCCACGACACGTAGAGCCCGTGTTCGCGGCGGTACATGCGTGACCACTGCTGGCACGCCAGGCCGACCGTCGGCGTGTACACAATCGGCAAGACCTCTTCGAGGTTGTCTTGGACAAACCGGTAGAAAACAACGGAGTTCGTCTCCTGCAGTGTCCGCAGGAAGATGTGTCTGGCGACGTTGTCGTGGGCAGCATCAAACTCGACTCGAACACGTTCTAGTTGTCCGTCGAGCGATTCGACGACCGGCGGGAGAAGGCCGTGTAGTCGTAACCGGTCGCGCTCGTCGCAGTTGAACGCAGTGCCTTTGTTCGCGTAGCGGTTCGTGAGGAGCGCATGTCCGGTGAGCATTATGTTTCCTTTGCGACAATCGGCCCCACACCACCAACAGTGCCTCGGAGCGTTTCAGAAGGCCGACATTGAACACGCCGACTTGTTGTGACGAGTCACGCTTCCTGCGCCCAGGGCCGAACTTCGTGCTGAATTTACACCCGATCCTTCTCGGCCATCAGGGTCGCAAGTCCCGAAATAAAATACCCCTATGGGTATTTCGAGGTACTTTGACCGGGCCGATGTTGCTTCCTGCGTCTCCAGTCGAACGGGTTGACTCACGAGAGCGACGATGCGGTGGTCCATGACCCCGTGTGCGGTTCTTCTGGGGGATCAGACACGTGGTCAATCCCGGGAAGTTGGCATCAGTGGGTGTCCACGAGGTGCCACCGAGGTTGAGATCAGTCCAGGTCCATGCTGATGTTCGTCGGTTCACTACGGGGTTGTTGTCATCAGTTCCGCAGACTCGATTAGACGAAGCGACGAGCGGCCTTCGCCCGGCAGTCCGTTGCGCCAACACCAAATGTGCGTGTTGCGGACTGCTGACGTCAGACGGAGCTTGGTGCTACATTCGGCTCGAAATTGCGTGTTCCTGGCTCATCGCCGGTACATAGGTGCCGACTCGCAGTGCCTGTAAGTCGTTGGGGCCAATCAACGTTCGCGCCATGGCCTCGATGTGGAATTTGCGGTAGCCGATCGCGCCGAACAGTCGTCGGCGTTGGACCGAACATAAGGAGACGGAGTGGCAGAGACGATCGAGGACATCATTGGCGATTACCGGGCATTCGCGACTCAGCAGCGGGACCGGCTTGCCGCCCGCGGGATCGACATCGGCACATTCGACCTTAGTCACCTCGCTTACCGAGTCCCCGAGTGGGAGCAGTATCTACATGTGCGGGGACTCATCGAGCGTCACGCGGTTGCCAATCGCGAGAACGTTTGGAATGGTCGCCCGATCTCGTTGATTGTTCTCGCCGAGCCCCTTGAAGTCCTCGACGACAAGGTCGTCCGGCTCATCGAGCTCATTCCGCCGGTGCACCAGCGCGTCTACAAGATGGGGTTGGAGCACCTCGGAGTCGTGGTCGGCGACACGTTTGACGCGTTCGTCGAAGCCCACAAGCCGGTCCTGACGGGGCAGCAGTTCCAAGGCCCGAGCAGCACACCCGACCCCGTCTATATCTTGTTCGAGGACTTCACCCACGTGAAGTTCTATCGTCTTTCACTGAGGGCATCCGTTGAGCTCGGAGTAGGCCCGTTCGAGAACGGGTTCCATCACGTCGACGAATGGGTGCCTCAGCGGCTCGTGACGGCGACCGGCCCGAACCCGCTACCGCGTTGACAGAATTCCGCGAGTGCTCGCAACGGCACACATGGGAGTTTTCGTCTCCGCTCACCTCGGTCTCGAGTGACCGAGCCAGGCGCGCTCCGGTCTTGGCGACGCTGGCGAAGACCCCCTTGCGGCCACTGATCGCCACGACGGCGGAGCCGCGTGTGGATCGTGTGGATAAGGCCGACGCATGATCCGGGCCCTGCTGGTTGCCGCCGCGTGCCTCGTTGGTTCGTGGGCGCTGATGGTCGGTCTTGCAGCACGGCTACCCCCGGGGATAATCAAAGACCTCGCCGGTTTCCTTCCGGCGTGCGTCTCGACGATACGAACGTTGCGAAAGGATCCGCGCGTCCCGCTACGAGCGAAGATCGCCGTCGCCATCGCTGGGGTTTGGGTGATCTCGCCGATCGATCTCATACCTGAGTTCCTGCCGATCATCGGTCCACTGGACGACATCGTTGTCGTGGCATTGGCGTTTCGATATGCGGCGCGTCGGATCCCAGCCGCGGTGATCTACGAGGCGTGGCCGGGTGATCCGAAACTATTGCGGCGCCTTCTGTCTACCCCGGGGACGGGCGATACGTCGGTTGGTTGATGGCGCATCGTTGGCTCCCGATCCGGGTGTTTCCTCTGGGCACCTGAGGGCTATTTTGAGTGTCTGGTTAGCGAGGTGGCCGAAGAGGAGGATGCTCTTCAATCGGCCGTCGCCATCGAATTCGACGATGTCGAACCCCAGAAGCCCGGGGCCTCCAGGGATCGTCCACGTGCAAGTTCCGCTGGATCTTCGCTAACGCTTCGCTTGCAGCCGTTCCATATCTTCGCCAGATGCCGAAATCCCCCAGAACCAAGCTCGTCGTGCGTTCCGCCCTCCTTGGGATGATCAGCGCGCTGAGTGTGCTCCCGCCTGCGAACGTGAATGCGCTCGAGTCACAGGCCGGGAATGGCGCTGGCCTCGTCCTTGACAAGGTCAAGGTCGATCCGAACGTGACATGGACGGTGTCCGCCGACGGCACGACCGCGAGCATGGATGGTCAGTGGGGCCATCAGGAGATCAACTTCCCGGCTCCGAGCGCCATCCCGCCCAACGGAGCGACCTTCACATGGACACTGATCGCAAACGCGACGGTCTCGAACCTTGCGACGGAGTGCGAGGTGCATGCGTCCGGGTTGATCGCCACTGCCACCCCTGGGCTTCATGCTTCGGCCTTCAGCGAAGCGCCCGGGAAGCTCAACACCCGCACGGTGACGGTGAATCTGAAGCCGAGCAGCACGAGTCCCGGAGCGACGGCGGATCTGCAGGTCGGTTGCTTCTCGAACTTCTCTGTGCACTTCCTCTACAAGAGCGCAGCTGCAACCACGACCTCGACAACCACGACTTCGGCCCCACAGAGCTGCGGTCGCCGCTCGTACCGCTCACAAGTCGACGGCACGACCTGCGGGGTTCGCCTCTCGATCATCTCGCCGACGCGAAACTCCCACGCCGAAGTGCAGCCCGGCACACAGGTGCAGCTTCAGTCCGAGGTCGTCGGGTATCCACTGCCCTTCACCGTGGTGCTGAAGTATCGATCCGGTTCGAGTGGTCCGTTCTTCGCGATTCCGGGGAAGGGTTACCGGTGCCAGAGCAGCATCTGTGCGTTCCCCCCGCTCGGCTACACGAAACCGACCGGGCCGATCGAGTTCCAAGCCGTCGTCCTCGACGGTTCGAGCGTGCTGTTCACCGCAGAAGGTGTGTACGCAACCTGGGTACGACCGGACGAGTTGACGTTCGATTACGCGGTGCCCGATCGATACGGACTCGACAGCGACAACGACGGCCTTGTCGACGAGCCGACCGACGCCCAGGCGCGACCGGTCGACTGGCCCGTCGACCTCACCGTGACCGACTGCCCGAATCCCGACCCTGCAGCGTCAACCTATACGTGGAACTACACAAACGCGGCGGGAACGACGAAACCGCTTCCGGCAACCTGGACCTCGAAGTGCACCTGGCGTGCGCTGTTTCCCGGGCCCGGGCGCAAGGGAGGCACAAACGGTGAGGGTGCGTTCAAGGTGTCGCTGAAGGTCGACGTCAAGCGGCCGGAGGAGCACCACTACGTTGCCACCAGGGAGGTCGT
Organism: uncultured Acidimicrobiales bacterium; assembly: GCA_963763135.1. GTDB lineage: Bacteria > Actinomycetota > Acidimicrobiia > Acidimicrobiales > JANYDT01 > JANMZO01. The sequence continues at coordinate 363,492 of CAVXNJ010000004.1, forward strand.
GGTGCAGGACTGGCTCATCCTCGGGCTTGGTGACTCACTCGCGTCAGGCGAGGGGAACCCACTGACCGGTCCGGGCGGGATTGCCATCTGGCAAAGCCGGCAGTGCGATCGATCCCACATCAGCTACCAGGCGCAGGTTGCCGCGAAGCTGGAGGCGTCGGACCCCAAGACGTCGGTCACGTTCGTCCACCTCGCGTGTTCGGGTGCGAAGGCCGTCGACCACAGCCCGAGGGGCACTGCGGCGGACAACAGCGTCGCTGATGGCGGTCTCCTCGATCGGTACGAAGGCGTCAATCCCCGCGACGGTAGTGTGCTTCCCCCGCAGATCGAGCAGGCAAAGAATCGAGTCGGTGGGCGTGAGGTCGACGCGATCCTTCTCAGCATCGGTGTCAACGACATGGAATTCGGACCCGTTGTCCTCTCGTGTTCACACGCCGGCGTCAGCCACGGGGCCTCGATCAACGGTGATTGCTTCGGCCAGCCGTACACGAACAACGCCGGCGAGCCGTTCCCAAACATGGCGCAATTCCTTCGCTTTACAAGTGCCGGTGAGCTACCGGCGTTGTACAAGAAGCTCAACGAACGGTTCGTCTCGACGTTCGGTGGACCCTTTCCGAAGGGTGGCCTGCCCACCGATCGAGTGTTCATACCCGACTACCCGGACACCATCCACGACGTCAGCGGAGCGCTATGCGCCGAGCTCGATCTATCCGCCACCGGGACGACCCCGGATCGCTGGGATGGATGGGTGCGGACCGACGAGGTCCGCCAGCTCGGCACCGAATTCCTCACGCCGTTGAACGCGCAGCTCGCCCGAACCGGTGCTCCCGCGACGGCGAACAAGCCGTTCTCGTGGAACAGCATCTCGATCACCGATCCCGCAGGTCGAGGATTCGAGAAGAAGGGCTATTGCGCTGCGAACCGCCTGGTGCGCCAGCGCGACGAATCGTTCACGGTGCAGGGCAACCAGAACGGCACGCTGCATCCGAACGAGGCGGGCCATCGTTGGATCGCCGACATCGTGTACCAGGTCGTCCGGAGCAAGCTCTATCCCACCGGCACCGCCCGTCGTCCCGTCTGAACACAAGCGCTGTGCAAGCGGTTGTTCTGGCCGTCGCCCGTCGCCCTGCCTCGGGTGCTTGTCGGGCAGGTACTCGTGCCGGAGCGCGACGGTCAACGGGCGCCCGGACCGTACCGTTACGAAACTAGGGTGCAGGTGCGTCTCTCGGTGGATATGCCGGGATCAACCTGGCGACTGATTGGGGAGTGGATGAGTTTCGAGGCGGTGCTCTTTGATTTCAGCGACACGCTGTTCTGGCGCAATGGTGCGGAGCGTCTAGCGATGTTGCTGACCGAGCGGGGCATCGTTCTCGACGTCGCAGTTCTTTCCCGAGTGTGGGCCGAGGTGAAGCGTGAAAGCGTCACGCCAAACGAGTTGGCAAAGCGCCGCGACTCCTCAGCGGAGGCACACCGTCGTTGTTGGTTGGAGTTGCTTCGTCCCTTCGACCGTTTTCACACGGGCGCAGCCGAGGCGATCTACCTCGACCAGCCCAACCCGGCAGGATGGCAGCCCTTTGACGACACGCTTGAGGTACTCGAGACGTTGTCGGCCCGCGGTGTCCCGATTGGTGTGGTCAGCGATATCGGGTGGGACGTGCGACCGGTCTTTGAGCACTTCGGAGCTGATCGGTTCGTAACGACGTGGGTGCTTTCCTTCGAGCACGGCACGGAGAAGCCGGATCCACTGTTGTTCGAACTGGGCTGCCGGGGTTTGGGATCGGCACCGGACCGGACGCTGATGGTCGGTGATTCGGTAGAGAAGGACGCAGGTGCGGCCCGGGCGGGCCTCACAGCACTGACGCTCCCGGTCCACTCCGGGAGCGGTGAGCGTGGGCTTCGCAGCGCGCTCAAGCTCGTTGGTGCATAAGCAGTTGCAGAGGTGCCCGCCGGGGATCTGAGCGATGGACGGATGGGTGGCCGTCGGCGATGCTGTCGGGATGCCGCGGATCAATGACGCCACCATCTCGACCGTTTTGGATCAGTATCTCCCCGAGCGGGCGCGCCTGATCGAGTTGCTTAGGACCTTGGATGACGCGCAATGGGCATTGCCGACGGAGTGCCCGGCGTACTCGGTGAAGGGCATTGCCACCCACATCCTTGGCGATGATCTGAGTCTCCTCAGCCGACAACGTGACGGAGCCGTGCAGGGTCTTGTGCTGATGGCCGAGCGGATGCCCGGTGCCGACTTCCGCTCGCTGCTCAACGGGTTCAACGACCAATGGGTCGAGGCCGCCCGGTTCATGAGCCCGCAACTGCTTCTCCTTCTGCTCGATCTCGCCGGGCAGTGGACGGAACGGTACTACCGCGAGATCGATCCGAACGCGGCAGGCGAGCCAGTCCCTCTTTTCGGCGTCGGGTTCGGCGACTCGTCGCCGTTCTGGCATGCGATTGCCCGCGAGTATCTGGAGCGCTTCGCACACCACTCCCAGATCCGTCGCGCGCTTGGACTGGCGTCGCTGGCTGACTCGCCGTTTCTCGACGTCGGTCACGACATCATTGCCACCGTTGCGGGTGCGCCGACCGGTGAACGCTCCGCCGGTCCCGACAGCTCCGAACAGCCGTGGACCATCGGCCCACTCGTTCTCGGCGCACGCCAGCAAGCTGCTGACATCCTCTCGCTCGGTCGTACTGCCGCTGAGGTAGCGGTTCTCGTTGATGGACCGAGCGACCTGGTCGATCAGTTCGCCGAACGGGTCGGCCGTCGCTGAGACTCGGCCCGAGGCCGAGGCATCAGACCACTCGGTCAGAGCGAACGTGCCGCGGTCGTTGTTGTTCGATCGGTCGCCCTCGGAGCGACTGTGTGAACGAGTATCCGGACCGCGTCGGTTGACGATTCGTTGGCCGATTCTCGCTGGCACACTTGTGGTATGGAGGCATATGAGTCTGTTTCGACATGGAAGCAGGACACGCCTCGATCGACGTCGGTAGTTCGGCGAACGCTGATCGATGACGTCGCGTCGCGCATTCTCGAGATCCGTCCGAGAAGGCTGCGCGTCGTAGTGGATGGTTACACGGCGAGTGGCAAGACCAGCTTCGCCCATGAGCTTGCTGCAGCGATTCGTGCACGCGGGCGTTCGACGTTGCGCGCCTCGTTCGATGACTTCAAGAGGCCGTGGCGCGAGGCGGGGGAGAAGGGCTACGACCGTGTGAGCGGCGACGGCTACTACCGGAACGCACCGGACTTTGAGTCGGCGCAACGGCTGCTGCTCGAGCCGGCAGGACCCCAGGGCTCCGGAACCGTCGTGCTCTGTGCCAATGATCCATTGACCGGGGTCGATCATCGCCACGTCACGGTCGAAGCTCCCGTCGACGCGGTGCTCATCGTTGATTCGGTCTTCGCGATGAGACCCGAATACGACAGGTACTGGGATTTCCGGATCTGGCTCGACGTGGCAGCGGAACTGTCGCTCGCTCGTGGGATACAGCGCGATTCGGGGTCTCTGGGCCGAGCGGCGGCCGAGCGCCTGCATCGAGACCGGTACCATGAGTCTGAACGGATCTACCTCGCTGAAGTCGATCCGGTTTCCAGAGCAGACATCGTCATCGACAACACGGACTTCGCCAACCCAACTGTGGTTCGCGATTTCCCAGCCCGGGATTCCGCCGTTGGTTTGACGATCGAGCCGACGTGACCGAGCCCCGTAGCGAGCGTTCACCGGTCACGTTGTCCGACAATGTGGTCGAACTGCGGCCTTGGCGTTTCGCGGACGCGAGTTTCCTGGCTGAAGCGTCGAGGGACCCCGCTATCGAGCGCTACAACGGCCCGGCGCCTGCTTCATTGTCCGACGCGATAGCGGTGATCGAGCGCATCGAGCTGAGGTGGCGCGCATTCGAAGCCAACGGTGATCCGACGGGAGCTGCGTTCGCGATTGTTGACGCGTCCTCGGGTGAGCCGGTCGGCATGTGTGGCATCGATGACTGGTCAAGCACAGACGTCGCCCAGTTCGGCTATTGGTTGGCGGCAGGTGCGAGAGGACGGGGACTTGCCACGCGTTCGGTGACGTTGATGACGGGTTGGTTGTTCACGATCGGAGCAGCTCGGGTTTTTCTGACCATCGAGTCCGAGAACGCGGCGTCAGTCGCAGTTGCACGCCGCGCTGGATTCACCCATGAGGGAACCCTTCGCAGCTACGGCATCTGGCAGGGCCGACGCAAGGACGTGGACGTCTTCGCAGTACTTCCCGATGAGTGGCCGTCGGCCGGGGAACACTGACCGAGCTAGGCGAGCCGTTCGCGAGAAAGTCGTGCGTGCTCCTTCGAAGTGAAGAACGGGTGCCGTTTCGGCAGCGGCTCCGGAGTCGCGCCGGTGTTTGCGCTGTCGACGCATTCGTTTCGTTCAATTCGTGCGAAAAGGAGTGTGTTGGCCTGAACCTCGGTACTCTTGGCCCCGATGGAGCACCTTCAATGATCGTCACGATTGACCGGGCGCTGGGCATTCCTCCGCACCAACAACTCGCCAGTCAAATCACACGCCTTATCGCCGAAGGCAATCTCCTTTCGGGTGAGCGCCTCCCGCCGGTGCGCCAACTCGCTGCTGAACTTGGTCTGGCAGCGAACACCGTCGCCCGTGTCTACCGTGACCTGGAGGCCGCTGGCGTGGTGGAGACGCGAGGCCGTCATGGGACGGTCGTGCTAGCCCGTGCGATCGACGACGTTCGTCGCCAACAACGTGAGCTCGCCGCCGCAGCCCGACGATTCGCCGACGCCATCGCGGACCTTGGCGTCGGCCGCAACGAAGCGCTCGCGGCGATCGAGACCGCTCTCGAATCCTGATAGGGAGGAGTTGGCTGAGACCTCTGGATTTGGTCGGCATGAGGGCGACAGACCGCATCCCAAGGGCCCTTGGGCCCTGTTGAGCAGGGACGCGCAGTGTTACACCGGAGTGCATGAAGACACCTCTTGATTCGGTTGTCCTCGCTTCGCTTCACCGTCGCAGTCTGCTGACGACCCATGACTGGTCGCCGACCGAGTTGAACGCGCTGCTGGCGCTTGCTTCGCGATTCGAAACCCTCGACCGTTTGCAGCTCTCAACGGCACTGCTTCCTAACGAACTCGCGTATGCGATGTTCTTCGACAACTCCACGCGCACGAAGTCGGCCTGGGCCGGTGCTGCGGCACGCCTCGGCATGCACCCGGTGATCGTCGACGGTTCGTCCACGCAGGTCTCGCACGGCGAAACGGCCGAGGAGACCGGGGCCATGCTCGGCATGAACGCCCATGCGCTCGGGATTCGCCATGACCTGATCCTCGGGGAGGGGAACACGTTCATGCATGACGTGAAGCGCGGCATCGACGAGTACCTGGCGATAACCGACGACCACCGAGCCGTTCCAATCGTGAACCTTCAATGCGACGTCGACCATCCCACCCAGACCCTCGCCGATCTGATGTGGATGCGACAGCATTTCGGTACCGATGTCAAAGGTCGGAGGATCACGGTGTCGTGGGCGTATTCGCCCAGCTACGCGAAGCCTCTGTCGGTGCCACAGGGCCTCGTGTCGTTACTGACCCGTTTCGGCGCACATGTGACGCTCGCTCATCCCGCGGGGTACGAACTGCTGCCTCAACCGCTGGAGTGGGCACGTCAAGGAGCCGCACTGTCGGGTGGTTCGCTGGAGATCGTGCACGACATGGACACAGCGTTCGTCGACGCCGAGATCGTGTATCCGAAGTCCTGGGGTCCACGTGCGCTCATGGAAGAACGTGTGGTCGCGAACAAGGCCGGCGACACGAGCCTCATGCACCAGATCGAGAAGCGGGCGCTCGCAGCGAACGCGTCGTTCAAGGACTGGATCTGCGACGAACGCCGCATGGATCTCACCGCGGACGCGCTGTACATGCACTGTCTTCCGGCTGACATCGGAGCCGAAGTGAGCCCCGAAGTAATGGAGCGCTTCCGAGCTGCAGTGGCCAAGCAGGCGAACAAGAAGGTCTACGTGATCATGGCATTGCTGGCTGCGGCGAAAGTCGACAACCTGGCCGAACGCGTTGCGCTTCCGACGATTGACGAAGATTCGGACGAGGAGGTTTGAGATGACGCTCGACGCAAGAGTCGCAGAGCTCGCCGAACGGTACCGACCACTTGCCGTTGCCATTTTGAAATCAGCGATCCGCATACCCGAGACCCAGGTGGACCGTCCTGAAGAACAGGGTGGTGATCCGAAGGCCGGCCTCTCCAATCACGAACGTGCCCGGCTCGAAATGCTTCGAGACACGATCATCGATGTCGATGCGGTGCATACCGCCGACGACGTGTGGATCGACGAGTTCGGCAATCTCGTGTGGGTCGTGCAGGACGGGAACGACGAGGTGCCGCCCGATCACCGCAAGATCATCTACCTCGACGGCCACACCGACACCGTGCAGGCACTGCGAAGTCAATGGCATGAAAAGCTCGGCGGTGCAATCGATCCGTACGACGGTCTCATCGATCCGGCGAAGCTCAATCGAGACTCTCTTCACAGCGAACTTGGCTACCTGCCTCCCGACGACGAATGGGACCATCTGGTCTTCGGTCGCGGAGCCGCTGACCAACTGGCCGGTGTGGTCTCGCAGATCATCGCCACCAAGATCCTGCTTGAGCTCGCACCGGAAGGTGCGTTGCACGGTGCCGTCGTGCGTTCATACGCAACGATCGCCGAAGAAGATAACGACGGTGGTGGTCCGCGCTACGTGATGAGCAAGGTGCTGCCCGGGGCACCACCGGACTTGGTGCCCGACGTAGTGATTCTCACGGAAGGAACCGGTGACAACATCAAAGGAGCGCTCGGGATCTACCGGGGTCAGCGGGGTCGTATGCAGATCGAAATGACCGTGACGGGCCGCTCGTGCCATGGATCGATGCCTCACCTCGGTCTGAATCCGTTGGAGTTCGGCGGGGCGATCGTGGCCGAAGCAGCGCACCGAGCTGTGACTGTTGGGTTCGCCGATCATCCCTTCCTCGGTCGTGGAACACGCACTGCCTCATGGTCGGCACTCGATACGCCGAGCGATTGCGCTGTGCCTGAGCGATTCCAGTGCCGGTTCGACAGGCGGCTCACCATCGGCGAAACACCCGAGACCGCTATCGCCGAGATCGAGAGCCTCCCCTCGGTCACAGCGGCCCGACAAGCCGGACTTACCGTCGATATCACGGTGCCGATGTACGCCGAGGCGACCGGCACCGGGTATCAGTCGTGCAATCCACAGATCTATCCGGGCTGGGTCACACCCGAGGAGCATCCGGCGATCCAGGCAGCCGTCGACGCCTACCGGCGAGTCGTAAGCCCACATATCAGTGAACCCACGGAGGGAGCTACCGCCGGTGCCCTTCGAATCATGCCTCGCGTCGACCGCTGGGTGTTCTCAACCGACGGTGTCGGTTTCCCGGTGCCGCTTGATTCGACGGCGATCGACGTTCCGGCGTCGAAAGAGTGGGTCACGTCCGGCGTGATGCGCCATCCGGCAATGTTCGGCGTTGGCGCAGGTATTGAACAGAACACCCACCGGATCGGCGAGTGTGTCGACGCGCGCGAACTGCAACACGCGATCGCTGTTCTGGCCCGCTTCCCGAGCCTGTTCGTCGCCTCGTCGAAGCACTGACATGTTGGTTGTCGTAGCGCTCGGCGGCAACGCCTTGCTCCGGCGCGGCGACCGACCTGATGCTGAGGTGCAGGAACACAACGTGGCCGTGGCCGTCGCCGCGCTCACACCGTTGGCCAACGACAACGCGATGGTCATCGTGCACGGCAACGGTCCACAGGTCGGCGTGCTTGCACTTGAGTCAGCCGCCGACCGCTCGCTGAGTCATCCATACCCGCTCGATTCCCTCGGAGCGGAAACGCAGGGGCTCATCGGCTACTGGCTGCTGCAGGAGTTGGAGAACGCACTCCCGGACCGGCTTGTTGCAGCACTCGTAACGCAGACGGTTGTCGATCCGCTGGACCCCGCATTTCGGAAGCCGACGAAGTTCGTGGGTGCGGTCTATGACCGAGCAACCGCAGAGAAACTCGCGGCGGGTCGGGGATGGTCAGTCGCTGCTGACGGCGACGGGTGGCGACGTGTTGTCGCGTCACCGCCTCCGATCCGCATTGTCGAAGAGCCGGTAATTCGACTGCTTCTCGACGCCGGAGCGGTCGTGGTGTGCGCCGGCGGTGGCGGCGTACCTGTTGCCTCAGAACACTCGAAACTGCATGGTGTGGAAGCGGTGATCGACAAAGATCTCAGCGCCTCGCTTCTGGCGGAACGCCTCGACGCCGACGCTTTTCTTGTGCTCACTGACGTCGACGGTGTGTACCTCGGTTACGGCACCGGTTCGGCTCGTCTCGTGCGGGATACGACTCCTTTGGAACTTCGGGCCCTCCACTTTCCAGCGGGATCAATGGGGCCGAAGGTCGATGCGGCATGTCGTTTCGTCGAACACACCGGTCGGGTCGCCGGGATCGGATCCCTCGCCGACGCGGCGATCATCCTGACCGGCAAGCGGGGAACACTCATACGACCTGATCACAAGGTCTGATCTTCGGTCAGTGTTCAGGAGCGCCGTCGCTGCGTCCACGGGACGTTGTGTCAGTTACGACGAAGCGCCGGTTGCTGTCGCGACAGTTCTTGAACCAGCAGCACCCCAATGGTGATTCGAGGGCTGCAAGCCGCGCCGGGTTCAGTGCGCCCTAGCCGGTTCCTCGCGTCGGCGCCGCTTCCAAAGGAGGAGGATCAGAAGCAGCACCACTGCCGCCGCAACAGCGATGATCCACCACGGGAACGCCGACTTGGCTCCGGTGACGGTGAAGCTTCCGGGTGCGGCGACCGCCTGGATGTCGAGGCGCTCAAGCGTTCCTTCCCAGGCGCGCAACTTCTCGAGCCCAAGCGCGGTGGTTGCTCCCTTGGTCCCGAGAACGCGGAACTTGGCAACAAGAATTTCACCGTCGCCGTTGATTGCGTCGCTGCTGACGACGCCCATGATCAGTCGACCGGGTGTCGGGTTGGCGTCGACGAGCGATCCGCCGGCCGCCAACGATCCGGCGCTGCCCGAGATCGCCTCCAGCACCGTTGCGTCGTACGTCAACTCGACGTGCAGGGCGCCAATCCCGGGTGCCGCAGTCACACGGATAGGAATTGAGATCTCCGCTCCCGTTGCTCCGGTTGCCGTCGGCGCAGTGATCGTGACACTCGCGCCGAGCGCGGGATGAGCCCTCCAAACCAAGGTCAGAAGTACCGCCAGCGCCGCGACTGCGATTCGACGCATTGACGAACGATGATAAGTGGACATATCAGACCCTTCCGACGGAGCGTTGCAGAATGACAGCGGAGTCACGCGAGGTGACCTTCGAATCTCGATCTACATCGAGTGTGGTGTTTGGTGGTCGGAGTTCGACTGACATCTGCAGCGCACAGAGCGCATCGCCCTCATCGAGTGTTGTGTTTCCGTCGCAGTCGCCGGGCAGCAGGCCGTCTGCGCCGACGATCTGAATCAGCCCGTCAATGCGATCGATGCTCAGGCTTGCCCCAGCCGGATCGTTGAGGGTGGTCACCTTGAGGGTCAGCGGCGTTCGGTCGCCGGGTTTTCCAACGGCCTTGAACGTCACGTTGATCACCACGCCGGTTCCGGTCTCGCCGGTGGTCTGCGCTGCGCCGAGAAGGACACGGCCTGGTTGCTCGGTGTTCGACTGCTGCAGCGCACTGCCGAGAAACGACGAGCGCTTCGTCACACGTTGGGCCTGGGCCACACCATCGTCGTACGCCATTTCGAAGTTGATGTTCGCCACGTTCTTGCCATTGATGACCCACACCGGAATGATCACTTCGTCACCGGCGCGAACTGAACGCTGGCCGGCCTGAAGCGTCATACACGTGGTCGCTAACGGCTCCGGGGTTCCGATCGGCGGCGTGGCAATGATGGCGCCGGTCGCCGCGGCACACGCAGGTGGTGATGTCGTCGGTGGCGCACCGCCGACGGTGAAGGTGGAGCGGGCCTGCACCGTGTAACCGCCCTTTCCACCCCAGTCAAAGTACGCGCGGGCTTCATATGAGCCGGCGGGCAGGCGACCGAAGTCGCGGCGGCCTTCCCGCTCACCGCCCAGGTTGCGCCAGTCGTACCACGAATCGTCAGCTGCTCCGGCTTTCACGATCGAGATCCAATCGTATGCAGAGCCGGTGGTTCCCGGCATCCCGCTGAAGACGAGGGTCACCGGTTCGTCCGTCGTGTAGCTCGGCCGCTCGGCGCGGACCTGCGCCGTTCCGTTCGCGCCCGTCGCCCCGCTTCCTCCCGATGTGGACGGCGTGCCGGAACCACTGCCGCCTGTGGCGGGGTTCGTCGGGTTGTCGGTGGCGCCGCAGTCGATCGAGCTCGGACCTTCGTTCAACACGAGTTCGGCGCTATTCACCGCAGTGTCGTCTTGGAGCATGAGATGCAGCACGCCGCTTGCAAGTTGGGAGACCACCGCCGCCTGCAGGGCCGGATCGCGCTTGATCGATCCGTCGCAGCCGATGTCGAGCAGGTTGATGTTGAGGGAGACCTGCGTCCGCGAGAGTCCGCCATGCAGGACAACGCAGCCGGGCATGGCACCCAGTGCGCAGTCCGTTCCGGCCGGGCGCTCAACGGCGAGCACGAGCTGGTCTGTGTCCTGGTCGCCGTCGGGTTTCACTGAGACATGGAGGTAGGCAGATGTGATGCCGCCCGCTGGCACCGCGTAGCGAAAGGTGAAGCAGCGCAGAACATCTGAACCGGCGTTGCCAAAGGGCACCCGACGCGTCTCACAGTCCCAGAGCTTGTTCGCCGGATCGTTGTCGACTGCACCCTGGCGAAGTGCGGAAGCTCGGCTCGCCTGCAGGAAGGGCAAAAGGAGACCCAGCAGCGCGGTGGCCACGAGCGCCTGGCGCGTGCGGCTGGGATTTCGTAGTCGTCCGGCAATGTGCATGCGGGAGACTGTCCGCCAGCCGCGCAAGCGAGATGCAAGCGGGCCAGGGCCGCATTCCACCGAGGCGGTCGGTCGTCGGTATGTGGTGATCAGGCGCGAGAACAGGCGGCTCCGCTTAGGGTCCGAACCAGGTTGCGAGCGCTTCGTGCAGTCCGGAATCGCTGCCGTCTCCAACCCAGGCGATGTGTCCGTCGGGTCTGATCAGCACGGCGGTAGGGGCAGGCACTTCACCGACAACCGGGAGTTCCCATTTCCCGGCGTACGAGGCGTCGATCAGTTGAACCCGGTCGGCCCAGGGCGCGATGTCAGGCCTTCCAGAGCCACCGAGATTGAGCACAACCGCTTTCGCGTTTCTCAACAGTTCAAATACACGCGAGGGCCCAGTGGCGGTAACGAGGTCGAGGTCAGGCATACGCCATCCGAGCAAGGGATGGCCATGTCCCAACTCATAGTGAATGTCGAGGCCGGAGATCATTCCGGCGACGAGTTTTCGTGGCTCGTCCATCGTCAGCAGCTCGGCAAGCAGATTACGGAGTGCAGCGGTTCGCTCGTCGGTCGCTCCCAACGCCCGTTGGGCCATCGTGTTCTGCAGCACACGCGCAGCAACGGGATGCCGTTCGATCTGATACGTGTCGAGCAGGGTTGCCGGTGATGTTCCCTTGACGACCTGCGCGAGCTTCCAGCCGAGATTCACGGAATCCTGCACGCCAAGGTTCAGTCCTTGCCCGCCTATCGGAGGGTGGACGTGAGCGGCGTCTCCGGCGATCAGCACCCGCCCTCTCCGGTACGACACGGCTTGGCGTGTCATGTCGGTGAAGCGGGAAAGAAAACGCGGGCTGTGGACCCCGTAATCGGTTCCATCGACGCGGATCAGCGCAGCACGGAGATCCTCCATCGTGGGCTCGTCGTTGCTGTTCGCGTCGGGTTCGATCAGGGTGACGCCCACCCGCCCGCCTTCGGCCGGACCGATGCCGCCACCGCCACGAAGGCCGAACGTCGGCTGCTCCTCCATCTCGACCTCGGCCTGGATCCAGCATGTGGTCGGGTCCCAGCCCGCGAACTCGATGTCGGCGGTCTTTCGTACGACGCTGCGGCCGCCGTCGCAGCCAACGAGGTAGTGCGTCCGCAACGTTGTGCCGTCGGACAGGGCGACGTCGACGCCGCTGGCATCCTGAACGAAACCGGTCACCGTCCGCTCCCGCAGTATGCGAACACCCAGCTCGTCGATCCAGCCCGACATGATGCGTTCGAAGTGGCTCTGCAACAGTGCCATCCCGTAGTTGTGGCGAGACGGGAAGTCGCTGATGTCGAGCGGCACGCCGGCGAACGCCTGCACCTGCATGGCAACGCCCTCGGCAAACAAGCGGTCGGCAACACCGCGCTGATCGAGTACTTCGATTGTCCTCGAATGCAGACCTCGGGAACGGGAACTCTCCAACTCGAAGCTGGGACGTCGCTCCACGACGAGCAGTTCGACCCCCGCCAGCGTTAGCTCCGCGGCCAGCATCATCCCCGCCGGGCCGCCTCCGGCGATAACCACTGCGGGCTCACTCACGAAACGCTCCTCGTTTCCCACCCGTCAGCAGGACCTGCGGTTGCGGGTCGTCAAGGGTTGTCGGATTCGCCGTGGGGGTTGATGCCATCGAGGGCCGCAAGGTGCGCGGCGTCTTCGGCCGGAAGCACTTCGCGTAGCACCGGGATTTTCTTCCAGTCAGGAACTGGGGTATCGACGCCGGCTACTGGCACAAACGCTGAAATCTCGTCGCCTCGGTGGATGTATCGACCGCAGTTCGGAAACGCTCGGCGAACTTCCACTATGAGCACGGCTTTCGCCCCCGTGTGCTTCTGAACATGATCGGCATCGGTTGACACCCGACCGGTGCCGTGGACCCGGAGTCGCCACGGTTGGGTGACGTCGATGAACAACAGGGCGACCCGACCGGTGTCGGCCACATTGCCGAGCGTGCGGAACATGCCGTTGCCATCAAAGATCGGAATGTGCAACTCATTGCGACCGACGGCAACGACGAAGCCGCGTGCGCCGCCTTTGTAGGAGACGTCGGGCCATCCTTCACTGTCGACGGTCGAGATCCAAACCGTTGACTGCGCCTGAATCAACGCCAGGTCACCATCATCGAGTTCTTCGTGCAACGTGATTTCGGTGAGCCGATCGGCCAGTCGACGGCTGTCGAAATGATCCTGAAGTGCGCGAGCACCATCGCCGTAGAACGAATTTTCCGTGGTCATTGGCGTCGTCATGGATCCAGATCATCCACGTGCGCCGGCCCGAAGTCAACGGCTACGCACGAGTCGTCTCGCTCCGGGTCGTCCCGCTCCCTTCGGTTGCTCTCCAGCGGAGCGCTCATGGAGCCCAAGCCGTCCCGCTCCGGTATCACGGGACCGAGCGAGACGGGGTGGGAAGTCGTGGTGCGTGACGCCTACACTGCCTCCGATCCACCCTCCGTTGACAGGAATACCATGCTTGAAGCTGTGCAACTCGGACGCTCCGGCCTGCGCGTGTCGCGCCTCGCGCTTGGCACTATGAACCTCGGGATACCGGGCCGCGGGCATCAGGGCGACTGGACGCTCGGTATCGATGAAGCCCGGCCGATCATCGCCGGGGCGCTTGAGCGCGGACTCTTCACCTTCGACTGCGCTGATGTATACGGCCTTGGTGCGAGCGAGGAAGTGCTCGGTGCGCTGCTTCGCGAACTGGCGCCGCGTGACGAATACGTCCTGGCGACCAAGGTCTCCATGCCCCTCGGCCGGGGTGCCAACAAGGTCGGCCTGTCTCGCAAGCACATCATCGAAGGCGTGGATGCGTCCCTGCGACGCCTCGGTCATGACTACATCGATCAGCTGGTGATTCACCGCCATCCCCACGGCATCCCGGGCGCCGCGCCAACTGCCATCGAGGAGACGCTCGAAACGTTGCACGATCTCGTCCGGTCCGGAAAGGTTCTTTACCTGGGGGCGTCGTCGATGTTCGCCTGGCAGTTTACCGAGCTCCAGATGACAGCCAAAGCCAACCACTGGACACCGTTCGTGTCGATGCAGAACCACTGGAACCTGATTTACCGCGAGGAGGAACGCGAGATGGTGCCGTACTGTGCCTCGACGGGTGTAGCGGTCATGCCCTGGTCGCCGTTGGCACGCGGCATTCTCGCCGGTGCTTACCGCGGTGGACTCGAAGGTGGAACGACGACCCGGTCGTCCGGCCAGGACCGGGCCCGGACCGGAAGCCTCTACCGTGGCGAAATGGACTTCGCCATTGCCGACCGGGTTATCGAGGTCGCCGATCGACTGGGTTGCAAGCCCGCCCAAGTCGCGCTGGCCTGGCTGCTGTCGAAGCCGGAAGTCACAGCACCGGTGGTCGGTGTGTCGAAGCTGTCGCAACTCGATGACCTTGTTGCCACCTGCGACATGACCCTCTCGGTTGAAGACATCACCTACCTCGAGGAGCTGTATCAGCCGCTCACGAACCTCCTTTCGATCGGCATGTCGTAGCCGACTCGCCGGCCGTTATCGCCCGGCGTGATTCAGCGGCCGGGTCGGATCGATACGTTAAGTACACGTAGCAAATAGATCGCCGTCTGGCTGTTGCGACGTTGCTACGTGTGCCTAGGCTTTTCGTATGCGGGTCCCCGTACTCCCGTCCGGTCGAACTGCATCATTGAGAAACTCCGGTGCGGTGATTACGGCGCATCGTGTGGAACTTGGATGATCGACGAACCGAAGCGCAGCTTCAACCTTGGGGGCCATGCTGCCGGCGCCGAATTCACCCGCCTCCAAATGCAGTTGCATTTCCTCTGGGGTGACATCGGTGAGCCACCGTTGTTGCGGGGTTCCAAAACCCACGGCGACCCGTTCCGTCGAGGTCAGGATGACGAGTAGCTCAGCCCCGAGCTGATCAGCGAGGAGGGCCGATGTCGCGTCCTTGTCGACCACCGCCTCGACCCGGGCCAGCACGCCGCTGTGGTAGCGCGCCACGGGAATCCCGCCTCCACCGCCCGCTACCACGATGTGCCCGGCGTCAAGAAGTGTTGCGATTGCCGGACTTTCGGCGACCGATATCGGTGAGGGTGACGCAACGACACGTCGCCAGCCGCGCCCCGAATCTTCGGCGACGGCCCATCCGTACGTCGCAGCCAACTCTTCCGCTCGGTCCTGGGTGAAGTGGGACCCGATGGGCTTGGTTGGGGCCGCAAACGCCGGGTCGTCGGCATCGACGATCACGTCAGTCACAATGGCGGTCACGGGGCTTGTGAGCCCACGACGATGAAGCTCGTTACGTAACGCAATGAGAAACATGTGACCGATCGCTCCCTGCGTGTCTGCGACCGCAAAATCAATCGGGATCGGCGCTACTTCGTGAATCGCCAGTTCGGACCTCCGAAGGATGAAACCGACCTGCGGACCGTTCCCGTGAGTCACCACTATCCGGTGGCCCGACACGGCAAGATCGACTATCGACGGAGCAATCGTTGTTACCGCAGCGAATTGGTCGAGGATGGAAAGCCGATCGTCGTGCACGAGCGCATTCCCGCCCAGCGCAACGACGATCACCGGTCCAGACTCGCTCATCATGAAATCCTACGACGCCGCTCAAGCTTTCTCTGGTTGTCGAACAGAGTGTTAACACAACTGTTCGAACACAAATGGGACACGCTGCCGTCTGGAGACATCCGGCCACTCGGCTCTCGTCTCGCTTCGTAAAACCACCGGGAGGACGGCCCGGTAGCGGCGTCGTCATACACTCGTGTCGTAACGGATCATTCGCTTCACCCCCCCAACGAAAGAGACTTGCCATGACCGTCGTAAAGATCAACGCCATCACCGTGCCCGAGGGCATGGGACCCGAGCTTGAACGTCGATTTGCTGCCCGCAAAGGCGACGTCGACAGCATGCCGGGCTTTGTACGATTCGAACTGCTTCGCCCCGTGTCCGGCGACGACCGCTACTTCGTGGTCACCCATTGGGAGACTGAGGAACATTTCCAGGCGTGGGTTCAGAGTCAGGATTTCAAACATGCACATGCTCGTGCGGAGTCGAGTGACGGGAAGCCAGTTGCGCCGCAGGCCACCCTGCTCGCATTTGAAGTCGTCGACCTGCAAACTCCCGAGAAGGCGTCGTAGACGTTGAGTCTCCGATGAACGTGGTCGTGGTCGGGGCGGGACTCTCCGGGTTGGTTGTCGCCGCCGAACGGCGCAGGCGCGGCGACGACGTCGTGGTGCTCGAGGCGCGCGAGCGCGTAGGCGGTCGGCTCTGGAGCGTGCACGGTCAGCTTGCGGACGGGCAGTTCGGCGAACTGGGAGCAGAGACGATGTACGCCGGCCACGACAACGTGCTCGGACTCGCCCGGGACTTGGAGCTTGACGCGGTCGAGTGCGGCTATTTCGATCCAGCCGCTCCACCAATGCTTTTCCAGCTGCGATCACTCGGTGAATCGGACCGACGAGCCATCACCGGATGGCTCACGACGGCGTATGCGCAATCGCCGCCAGAACCATTCGAGAATCTCGAGGCTTGGTCAAGTCGGGTTCACGCTCCACGCGATGTCCGCTCGTTCCTCGTGAGCTTCACCCAGTACACACCGGTCACGTCGCTCCGCCATGCCGATGCCGCCGAGTTCGCCCATCAGATCACCCACGGCAGCAACTCGTACCGTGTCGTCGGCGGAAACGACCTGCTGGCGAAACGGTTGGCCGAGGGTCTCGATGTCCGACTGGGTCAACGTGTGCGGCTCGTTGATTGGAGCGGCCCTGGCGTTCGGGTGGAGACCGACGATGACATTGTGCGGGCAGACGTTGCGGTCGTTGCCGTGCCCGGTCCACTGACCATCGGAATCGGCTTCTGGCCGACCCTCCCTCCGGAGAAGGTGATCGCCCTGTCAGAGCTGACCTACGGCACCGCATCCAAGGTCATCGTGCAGTACGCCGAACGCAACGCGGTCTCCAAGGCGGTCGGCCATGGTTGTTTCACGGACGGCATGCCGCCGTGGATCGTGGAGCAGTCGGTTCACCAGGCTGGCAACGCGGCGTGCGTCTCGTCGTTGCTCGGCGGCGACGCGGAACCGGCCGTTATCGACGAATCGGTGTTCATGGCGTTTGACGCGTCGGTAAGCGCGCTTACCGGTACTCCGGTGACGCGCACCGGTCAGATGAGTCACAGTTGGACCAGGGACGAGCTTTCGCGGGTGATTGTGCGGGCACCTCTCGGCGACCAGCGAACCCGCGTGCTGCCCCATGTGCAACGACCCCTGGGTGGCCGGGTGTTCTTCGCCGGTGAACACACCGATGACCGCGTCGGCCCCGGCGGACTCGAGGGAGCGACCCGGTCTGGGCTCCGAGTGGCAGCCGAGGTCGGGCTGACCCGCTAAACGACGAGGCCGCTGTCGTCGTTGTCGACAGCGGTCGCGACCATTCCCTCGGGCGAACCTCACCCTCCACGGCGTGAACCTATTTCACCCACTCGTCGAGCAGTTGATGGAAGTGGCGCAGCTTGGTCTCTTGATAGTTGGCGAAGGTCACCGTGTCGATTGCGCCCGTTTCGAGTCCTGCTTGGACTTCCGGCAGGTTGAAGACGTCCTGGTTGAAGACCCTGGCCAACAGCCCTAGCTCAGGTGCATCGGTCCAATCGTCATCGGGCCCGAGGAAGTGGATGGGGGCCGACGGGGGACGCTCGCCGACGAACGGGCTGAGGAACATGCACTCCATGATGGACATGTCGTGGCGGTTTCCATAGGGGCGGAACCGGTAGACGATTCGGTTGTACGAACCCCAGGGGTGGAAGTTTGGAAACACCGTGTAATAGAAGCTGTCGCACATCTCCGCATCTGAGAGGGTTGCGGCTCGTTCGGTTCCCACCATGTGCACCATGGCGCTACGACGGAGGTCACCGGCCACCTCACGTGCAGTCTTTCCCTCGGGCACGGAAACGACGAGTGGGTCGTCGAGGTTGCGGTCGAGCATCGCGTCGAGCATCTCCTGTTGCGACGGTTCCCAGCGCAGGTGCGGGCTCGGTGTTCCGTTCGGGGTGATGGCTCGACAGAAGTTGCCGAACACGTCGTACTGACTGTTGGCATCGCCAATTCCGGGAAGGAGTTGGGGGTGCGTGGCCACGACGTGGTACGCCTCCATGAACGCCTCCTGCGCCAGCTTCCAGTTGCAGCGAAGCACTTTGGCGACGTGGGCCTGCTTGAAGCGCTCCTCCAGCGGCCATGCGCTGAAGTGCTCCGTGAGGTTGCCAAGGTGCTCGGCGAGCGGGGCAGCATCGGGATCGGGATTGACGAACACGAACCCACCCCAGGTGCCGACCTGGACTTTCGGAAGCGACCAGTTGTCGGAAACCTGCGGGAAGTCCCACTTGCAGGGAACATGCTTCATGGTGCCATCCATGTTCCAGGCGAACCCGTGGAACGCGCAGCGCAGCTCAGTGTCGCAACCGGGGCTCGTCTTCAGCAGCCGACCTCGGTGCAGACAGACGTTGTGGAAGGCGCCGATGTGGTCCGGCGCGTCACGCACGACGAGAATGGATATGCCCGCCACGTCGTAGGTGAGGTGGTCGCCGACGTTCGGAATATCTTCCTCGCGGCACGCCATTTGCCAAACGCGGCGCCACAGCTTCTCGACCTCAAGTCGATGGAACTCCGGCGACGTGTACCGCTCGACCGCGACGAACGACGGCCCGGGCTCGATCGGAGACTCCATCCGAAGAACGGGCGGGATCGTACGGGTGTCGGTGTCAAGCAGCTCCTGGTACGTGCATCCGGCCGAGCGTGCCGGAGATCCGGAGGTGGTGGACTCGATTGTCGTCATCGCCCGGCCCCCGTACCTGCGGCGCCATCGCGAATGATGCCCGAGAGGTCACGAAGCCCCTTTACCGGCCCGAGGTCCTTCGGGTTGCTTCCTTTGCCGTGCGGTTGGGGTCCGGCCAACCATCCGCACAGCTGCGGATCGACGTGATGGAGTTCGCCCGACACCCAATCGCCCCGAGGGGTGAAGCAGCCGGTGACGCCGTGGTCGTCGACTCGCACCAATCCGTCGTCACCCACTTCATAGCGTGCGCCGCTTAGTGGGTGTTTGCGTACCCGCATGTCTGTTACCTCCACAGTGAGCGACTCGTGATTTGTCATCGAAGCGCTCGAATTGACTGACCAATGAATTTGCTGGAGGGGACGTTACCGGTCGACGCGATAATCAGAACAGGGTCCTTGGTCCCGAAACGCCACGGTGAGCACTGATCTCACAAAGGATCCTGCGGACCGATCGCGCCGGCGTCGGTGTCGGTGTCGGTGTCGTCGTACGTCAGGACGAGATCGAGGCGCTCAAGTCCTCGCAGGATGGCGCTCGGGGCGTATCGCAGCGAAGCGTCGGGGTGCAGCTCGATCTTCTGTATCCGCTTCGCGAGGGTCTCGAGCGCGACGCGCGCTTCGAGTCGCGCCAAGGCGGCACCCAGGCAGACGTGGATGCCCTTTCCGAACGCAATGTGTCGACCGAGGCCTTCGCGGTTGGGATCGAACGAATCGGGATCAGCAAACGTCCTCTCGTCCCGGTTGGCCGACCCGAACATCACCCAGAGCGTGGCACCGGCAGGCACGGGTTGTCCTGCGACAGTTGTGTCGGTCGTGACGATGCGAAACAGTCCCTGGTTCGGACTGGCAAAGCGCAGTGCTTCCTCCACGACCGACACGATCCGGGACGGATCCCGTCTGATTGCCTCGAACTGATCGGGGGCCTGAGCGAACACCACCATCAAATCCGCCAGCAGGCTGGCTGTCGTCTCGCTTCCGGCGACCTGGATCTGCCGAATGATCGAGAGCATCTCGGCCATGTTCAGCGGACCGCCGGGCGTCCCGTCGTCTCCATCGAGCGTTGCGTTGAGCAGGTCGGTGAGAAAATCGTCGCGAGGATCGACTCGCCGTTCCTCGAGTTGCGCGGCGAAATAGTGCTGCTGCTCCACGATGACGTGTTGTGCTGCGACGCGTTCCTCGTCGCTGATGGCACGCCCGATGGCAGCGACGGATGCGGTGGCCCATCGCTTGAAGTCCTGTTGGTGGTCATCGGGGACTTGCAGGATGGCGGCGACCGCACGAATCGGGAGAAGTGCCCCGAACTGGCCGAGGAACTCGATCTGGGTCTGGCCGTCGAAGCGATCTACGAGGTCTTCGCAGATGCGTCGGATCTCGGGTTCCAGTTCGGCGACCCGTCGGGCTGTGAATGCCGACGACACCAGGCGTCGGTACCTCGTGTGCGACGGAGGGTCTTCCGTCAGCATCGTGGATACGTTCGGCCACCCGTCGGCATCGACCTCGCGCAAACGCGCGGCCAGTGACGCGGATACTTTCGCAGCAGGTGTGCCGAACCGCGACGAGAACGTACGGGGATCACGCAACACGGCGAGAACGTCTTCGTGACGGGAAACGCAGTACACATCTTCGCCGGGTCGCCCGATCAGGCCGCCGTCGATGCGAAGCAACGGGGCCTCGGCCCGCATCGCTCGGTGGTAGTCGAACGGACACTGTTGGATATCGGGATCCAAGGGTCTGAACGACATGAGATCGACGGTATTCGTCATGGGGGCTCCCTTGTGGGTGACGCGCTTTTCCGACGAATTGATCGTACGATAAGTTTTTCGCGCCGCACCAGTCCGGCGACTACCGAGTGCGGAAGAGGCTTCCTCAGTCCTGGCTGGCGAACAAACCGGGAAGCTCAGTATCTGACGCGGCGAGGATCCGATCGAGCCAACCGTGTACGTGGCGAGCACCGCCTTCGTTGCGGCCGAAGATGAATTCCTGTTTTGCGCCTGTCTTCACGGTGCGCTGGATTTTCAGTCCGGTGGCGTAGTCCTCGTCGCGCACCACACCGATCAAGAACTCGATTTGCTGATTCACGAGCTCCATGTGCTCCGGGGTCGGAGCGCCGGTGCCGATGAAGTCGAGGTGGGTGATTGATTCATCGGCGTTGGCTCCCGGGAACAAACGAGCGACCTGGAACATCTTGTGCTCACCGACCGCGAAACCGGCAATGGAGCCGTGGGGAAACACACTCCATACGCCACCGAGGAGGTCCTCGATCTTCCAATCCTTTTCGTCGACACCGTCGAGCTTGCTCCAACCCTGTCGGGGTCCGGTAATCCGTTGGTGCGGGCCGATCCGGTGGAACACGGCATCAGGCGAGATACCGGTCCCGAACGTGTTCTTGTGAAGGATCGGCAGGTGGTAGAAGTCGACGTAGCCGTCGAAGCCCACTTTCCAATTCGGACCGTTGAGCAGCGTGGTGCCGTAGTGGTGCATCTCACCGAAGTTCTGAAACGCGAGCAATTCGTCGTAGCCACACAGAAACGTGTCGATGTCGACGGCCGGTTTGGTGGAAAGGGTGACCCATATGAGGCCCGCACGCTCCGCAACCGGAAGCGCCGTAAGGCCGTTGCAGCTGAAGTCAAGCTCGCCGAAGTCGCTCTCTTTGAACACGCCGACGAGATCGCCATCCTGATCGTATGTCCACGCATGGTAGGGGCAGGTGAAGCGGCGCGTCGTTCCACTACCGGGATCGACGAGCATTGCTCCACGGTGACTGCACATGTTTACGAAGGCCCGCACTGCGCCGTCGCTGCCTCGTGTAATGAGAACCGGTACGCCGACAACCTCAATTGACTTGTACGAGTTGGGCTGTCGCAGCTCAGCTCCTGTTGCGAGAAGAAGTGGCAGGCGCTTGAAGATGAGATCGACCTCTCGCTGCCAGCGGACGGGATCGAAGTAGTTCGACGCGGGCATCCGACTGATGCCATCCATCAGTTGGTTCTTGCCCGATACCTCATAGGCCATGCTGTTTCGGGCCATTTCGACGAGTCGTTCTCGGGTCATCGGGTCATCTCCTGAATGGTTGAAGCATTGCGGATTGCGGTCATGGTTCTACGTAGTGACTGAGCAGATCAGGGACCTGCAGTGGGGCTGGGATCGATGCCCGGCCGATCATGTTGTCGATGGTGGCGTGCACATGCCAGATGCGACGCTCCTGGTAGTTCAGAGGTACGCCGCCGTGTGCAGCGACTTCCACGGAACGCTGGATCGGTTCCAGATTGGCCATGTCCTCATCCATCACGACATCGAAGCCCAGAAGACGCTTGTCCCATTTGGGCGACCGGGGTTCGTCGCCCCAGTCCAGCCCGAACCACACGACATCCAGACGGGTGCGATCGATGCCGAGTGGCCAAAAGAGCAGGAACGGGAACCCTGACGCCTCGAGCGGCGTGATGAGATTCGGGAACATCCCGTAGGCCGGGTTCGACGTCCAGAACAGTTCGTCAAGCCCGGGAATGCGGGGCAGGCCCGCCACGGTCTCGCGCCCGGCAAGTGCTTTGTCGGAGTAGGGCGTGATCATTCCGGTGTGGCCGTTCGCGAAGAGCTCCATCACCGCACCGCGGCCGTCGAGAGTCTCGGCGACCGTTGTCGGGTGGATGGTCTTCGCGTGGTACACCTCCAAGAATCCTTCGGCCATGATCTTCCAGTTGCAGCGAACGTCGTAGCTCTTTCGATGAACTACCCGCAGCGGTGCGCCGGCGATCTCGGGTAGCCGGTCGGCCAGCGGCCTTATCCATTCGAGCAGCGGCGGTGCATCGGAATCGAGGTTGATGAAGACGAAGCCTCCCCATTGCTCGCAACGAACCTCGACCAGCGGTCGGTCTTCCTTGCAGAGGTCGACAAAGTCGCGTTCGTCGGGGACACGCACCAGATTGCCCTGGAGGTCATATCCCCACGAGTGGTACTGACAGACAAGCAGCCGTGCCACTCCTTCGATGTCACGCACCACCGGCGCCCCTCGATGACGGCACGAGTTCATGAAGGCACGGAGCGCGCCGTCGCTTCCACGCACGACGAGCACCGGTGCCAGCGGGATATCGAGCAGTCGGTAGCTGCCTTCGTGAACGAGCTCGCTCTCGTGCAGTGCATAGAGCCAGGAGCGTTTGAAGACCTTTTCGATTTCCAATGCGTACATACGATTGTCGGTGTACCGGCCGAGAGGCAGATCGGGGAGCTTGGGGAAACCTTCGGGTGGTTCGGTGCGCGCCCTCTCATACGTCATGCGCCTGCGGATCTCGGAGACGTGGGTGGGATCCATGATCAAGCCGGTGACGAGGATGTGGAAACCAGCGGGTCGCCGAGTGTGGCTGATTGTGCTGCGGCCCCGTTGGCTCGTTCGATGCGGACCGGGATTGCACTTTGTACGACCATGCCGTTGGTGGGATCGTGCCCGTCGACGGTTGAGACGAGTCGGCTCGTGGGCGTTCCGATGTCGCGAACTTTTTCGTCGGTCAGCGATCCGCCGCCCCATGAGTGCGCCATGGAAATGACACCGCGACGGACGTCCTTCGCGGCAGCCACCACGCCGGTGATTGCGGCGTGCGGCGACGTGATGGTGACCAGATCATCGTCGACCAGGCCGAGTTCCTCCATGTCGGCCGGGTTCATGTGGGCGTGGTTGGTGGTGCCCGCACTCTTACGCAGCGCCGAAAGTTCGGTCCCGAGCGAGTTGAGAACTGCTTTCAATCGACGGCTGACCAGGCGATATGGAAACGCTTCCGGTGTGAATCCGGGAAAGACCTCGGCGCCGGTCAATTCCTGACGAACCTCGGCAAGTTCCGTCATGAGGTCCTCGGGGGCCACGGTGAACTGGGCTGAGGCCCCAGGATCAGCAGGCTGAACGACAATGGCGAGGTCGGGATGGACCCTGCCGAGGTTGGCTCGTACGTCGTCGAGCGGCATGCGGGAGTTCGCGTACGCAAGGTCGATCACCTCGTCATCGGTGGGCTTGCGATCGGTGGGGATGTTTCCGCCGAGAAGCGGAATGTCGGTGCCCATGCGGCGAGCCAGCTCCCAGAAGACTTCCCATTCGTTGTGCACGTCGTCATTGGCGTCGATGGTCGCCGGGGTGTAGTTCGTGTAGGGCTGACGGAACCAACGGTCCATCAGGTGGGGGATATCGGCGCGTTCCAGCGACAGTTTCGGGGCGATGACGTAGTCGGCCAACTCAGCCGAAGCCGTCATTCGGTGGTCCAGCACTACGAGAAGTTCCAGGTCGTTAAGCGCGCGTAAGGTCAGCTCCTGGTCCGGCCAGGCCACCGCCGGATTGCCGCCGCTGACGATAAGTGCTCGGATCTGTCCGTCACCGGGCTCAAGGATTTCTTCGGCCAACGTGGTGGTGGGCATCTCACCCCGGTAGCCGCGCAGCCCGCGCATTCGGGCCGGATGGCCGGTGACCACGGACCTGGGCGCGATGACCTGGGCTCGCCTCGGCGTTTCCGGATACAGGAAGAATCCGCTCTCAATCTTTTCGCCAACACGGTTCACGCGTCCGCAAATCGTGTTGAGTACCAGCGAGAGGTGTTCCGTGAGGCTGCTGTGGGGAGCCATGTTCGGTCCGGTGCCGGTACCCACGGTTCCACGAGGTCCAGCGGCGAACATGCGAGCGGCGAGGAACAGATCATCGACGTTCACCCCGCACCGATCGGCCACATAGTCCGGGGTGAAGGGGGCGATGCTGTGCTCAAGGGCCGTCAGGTCGCTGACGTGCTGTTCGCAGAACTCGTGGTCATACAGGCCTTCAGCCATGATGATCCCGATGAGGCCGGCCAGGAGTGTGGGGTCCTCGCCCGGCCGGATCTGAAGGAAAACATCGGCAAAGGCGGCCAACTCAGTGCGTCGGGGATCGACGACAATCAGCTTCATACCGTCTTTCTTGGCCCGTCGCATCACGGTGAACGGGTTGGTGCCCTGTAGGCCCCCAATTGCGCCGTAACTCGAAACCATCGGGTTGTACCCGACCGCCATGAGCACGTTCGCGTCGGTGAAGTTGTGGAAGCCGGCCTCCCAAACGCCGATACGGGAGGGTGCCGTGCTTTTCGCAGGTTGGTCGATGGTGACCGACGTGTAGAACGACGGTGACTTGAATCCCTGGTGCCAGGCTCGGGCGACGGGAACGGCGACGGAGTTCTGATATCCGCCGGTTCCCGTGTAACTGGCGACGGCCCGGGGGCCGTAGGTATCGATGATGTGACGCAGCTTCGCCGCTATCTCGTCGAACGCTCGGGCGCTTTCGATCGCTTCGAAGTGTCCGTCGGGGCTACGACGCAACGGAGTCCGTAAACGGCCGGACGTGTGCATCTGCTCCGGCAGTTGGCGACCCTTGATGCACGTGTAGCCCTCAAAGATGGGATCCTCCGGCACGCCACGGATGCTGACGACCTTCCCTCCGGGAAATGCGGGGTCGTCGAGCTGAACGTCGACGTCGATGGGACACGACGCGTGACAGACCCTGCAGAACGAACGCCTCGTCTCAATCATGATTGTTTCCTCCGGGTCTGGACGGTCGGTGTGACATCCGACATGCGACAAATTAACTCACCGAGTAGTTTCTTGTTGCATCGCTTCGTGAAATGCCTTGCGACGACCTAAACCGACACGCTTTTTGACACTCCGAGGAGCACTTGTGAACGACCGCTGGATCACCGACTGGACGCCCAGCATCCGTTGGCCGCACTACACGCGGGCCAATGCCGGCGAAGTTCTTCCGACCCCGGCCAGCCCACTTGGCCAGCAATTCACGTGGGAGAACGGCATCTGCATCGGATGGCGTGACGGGTACGTACGGGGCGGATGCACGACCCTCGACGAATACACCGATTCACCGCCGGCGGCATGCGGGTTCTTCGGCGGGTACTTCTACATCAACCTCTCGAACGTGCGGATGCAGGGGGCACGAAACCCCGCGCTGACCGTCGAAGCCCTCGACCTGGCGTTCTTCGGCGAACATCCTGACGTCCCGCCATATGTCGCTGATCCCCGTGACGACCGTCCCGATCTGGCCCCGTACATCCTCGAGCGAATGGGCTGGGTGATGACCACGACGGCGTGGCCCGAGATCGACGACGAGAAAGCGTGGACGAAACAGCTGCGGGCCGAGCGGCCCGATCTGACCACGTTGTCGGATGGCGAACTCGTGGCGCGGGCCCGCTCAACGCAGCCGATGTTGGCGAAGCTGTTTGAGAGCCACACGGTGTCATCGGGCTCCTCCGGAATCGCACCGGGAATCCTGGCCGCCGTCGGTGCGGCCATTGGAGACCCGAACATTGCGATGACGCTTCTTTCGGGGATCGGTGAAGTCGACTCGGCCGAGCCCAATTACGCGCTCTGGGATCTCTCGCGAATGGTGCGCGCATCTTCAGATCTCACTGCGATCTTCGACGCCGGCGTCGCCGGAATCGTCGACCGTTTGACGGCAGCGGCCGCAGCCGGGTCGCGAGATGCCGAAGCGTTTCTTGCGGCCGGCACCCAATTCCTCGTCGACTTCGGGTCCCGGGGCCCCAATGAGTGGGAGATCTCGGCAGATACGTGGGAAACCAATCCCGAGATCGCGCTTGCGGCCCTGGACCGCATCCGGTTCCAGTCCAACGAAGAGTCTCCGAAGCTCCGCAACGCTAAGCGCGCAGAGGAGCGCGAGAAGCTCACTGCAGAGGTTCGGGCCAAGGTGGCGGCCCTCGGAAACGAAGAACTGATCGGTACCCTGGAGGCCGCGTTGGTGGCCGGGCACCAGATGAGTTTCCGGGAGCGAACCAAGACCAACATCATTCGTGTCGTGCACGAAGGACGAATGGTGTTTCGCGAGTTGGGTCGCCGACACGCCGAGGCCGGCGACATCGCTGATGCGTCGCACATCTTCATGTTGCTCGACTCGGAGCTCGACGCGTTTGTCGCCAACCCGGCATCGTTCAAACAAACGCTCGAGCAGCGCGCGTCTGACTGGAATCTCCTGTGGGATCTGGAGCCACCGTTCTTCATCACCAACGGCAACGTTCCACCCCTGGTCGAGTGGTCGCGCAAAGGCGAATCGCATGCGACCAAGGCGGTGGTCGGTGACGTCCTCAGCGGTGTCGCAGGGTGCCCCGGCACCGTTCGTGGTACCGCCCGGGTGATCCTCGATCCGGCTGATCCGTTCGCCCTTGACCCGGGTGACATCATGGTCGCCCCGCTCACCGACCCGGCCTGGACTCCGCTGTTCATGGCGGCGGGCGGTGTTGTCGTGAACGTAGGTGGGCAGATCAGCCACGCCATCATCGTCAGTCGCGAGCTGGGACTGCCATGCGTTGTGTCGGTAACCGACGCAACGGACCGCATCCCGGATGGGGCGCTCATCGAGGTCAACGGCGACACGGGCCACGTCACGATTCTTGAGGTGCGGGCATGAGCGCGAATGCACGAACCGCGAAGCCGTTCCGCTTCGGCGTGCAGTCGTACTCGGCCGCGTCGGGAGCGGATTGGCGGGAGCAGGCCCGAACTGCGGAGTCGTTGGGTTACTCCGCCCTGCACCTGGCCGATCACGTCATCGGTCCGGGTCCGGCGTTGGCCGCCACCAATCACCCCGTGCAAAACCTCTCTCCCGTGCCTGCGATGGCGGTTGCTGCGGAGGCCACGACCACGCTGAAGGTCGGCTGTCGTGTGTTCTGCACGGACTACCGCAACCCGGTCATGTTGGCCAAGGACCTCGCCACGCTCGACATGTTCAGTGAAGGTCGCCTTGAGGTTGGGCTCGGGGCCGGCTGGCTCCAGGGCGAGTACGAGGCCATCGGCCTTCCGTTCGATCGACCCGGGGTTCGCATAGATCGCTTTGAGGAAACGTTGGCCGTCGTCCGTGCCTGCTTCAATCCAGGCGAAGTTGATGTTCGCGGTAAGCACGTGCACGCTGTCGGATTTGAAGGGGTTCCCAAGCCGGCGACGCGTCCGGGCGGCGCACTGCCCCCGTTGATGATCGGAGGCGGATCCAAGCGCATGCTCACCATCGCCGGTCGCGAGGCCGACATCGTCAGTTTGAACTTCGACAACTCGTCCGGCAAGATCGGCCCGGCGGGTGTCGGATCGTCAACGGCCGAGCTCACTGCGGCAAAAATCGGCTGGATACGCGACGGGGCAGGCGAACGATTCGACAGTATCGAAATCGAGATAGGCGCGTACTTCACTGTTGTCACCGATCACCGGTCGGTGACGCTGGAGAAGATGGGTCCGATGTTGGGACTGAGCGCTGAGCAGTTCGGCGAGCATCCACACGGTCTGGTCGGGTCGGTCGAAGCCATATGTGAGCAGATCATCCAACGCCGGGAGGCCTACGGCATCAGCTACATCACTGTCGGACGCTCAGTCATGGAGGCGTTCGCCCCCGTGGTCGCCCGCCTCTCCGGATCCTGAGTTGCTACCAAGGGTTCCGCTCGGGTCGCGACCCGGGCCCGCATCGTCGACCATCCCCGCCGAACGTTCAGTTCGATCTCGGTACCGTCCCATGCAGTTCTCCATTCGTTTAGCCGTAGACAATCCCGAAAGGTTTCTTCGATGAAGGTCGGTATCAATCTCCCCGCGCAGTTTCCGTTCGCCAGCACCGAGCAGTTGCTGCCGCTCTACGAGCAGATGGGAGCCGACTCGTACTGGGCTCCCGACCACATCCTCGGCGTGTTTCACCCGGGGCTGTGGGCCGAGACGCCGCTGTCGGCGCTGGCCGCCGACCCCGACGCGTTCTACGACCCGTTCGCGTACGGTGCCGTCGCCGGCCGGATGACCGACCAAGCCGTACGGCATATCGGTCACCGATGCGACGCGTCGTGGTGCGGCCGACCTGGCGCGCACCGCGCTGACCTTGAACGACCTCATTCCGGGTGGTTTCATCCTCGGCATTGGCTCCGGCGAAGCCGAGAGCCTCCTACCCTTCGGTTATCCGTTCGACAAACCGGTAGCGCGCCTCGAGCAGGTCCTTATCGAGCTGCGCTCGTTGCTCGACCACGGCGTGATGCCTGACGGTGGCGTTGGTCGTATGGGACTCCCGTTGAAGGCCGACGGTCGGGGCAGCCCACCGGTTTGGGTGGCGGGTCACGGTGATCGCATGTTGCGCCTCACCGGCCAATACGGTGACGGCTGGATACCGGCCTGGTGGATGTCGCCCGACGAATACGGCGCAAAGCGTGCGATCATCGCAGACCACGCAGCGAAAGCGGGTCGACCGACGCCAGAGTGCTCGCTGCTGCCGTTCGTGCTGTTCGCCGAGTCCCAGGACCGCGCCGCCGAAATGTTCGAAGCGGAGCCGCTCGGCAAGCTGTTCGGCCTGTTTGCCATGGGATCCATCTGGGAGGCGCACGGTATGAAACACCCGTTGGGGAACGATTCCAAAGGTTTCGTCGACGTCATCATCCACGATCTTTCACCGGACGACCTCCGCGACCTCGCCCCCACGATTCCCTTCGACATGGTGAAACAGGTGCTCTTCATCGGCAACGCCGATGAGTTGGCCGGCCAGTTCGAGGCGTATGCCCGCAACGGGCTCGAGCATGTCGTGATGGCCAATCTCACAGGTGTCATCGGCGGAATGGACGAAATCATTGCCCGCGGTGCCGACCTGCCCGCGCTCAAAAATGTTCTCAGTGATTTGTAAGAAGACGGAGCCAAGACATGACCACCACCGAAGTTGACCTCAAGTCGTTCAACCCCTTTGATCCCACCACGCTGCAGTGCCCTTACCCGCACTACGCGAAGATGCGGGCCGAGGAGCCAGTGCTGCACGTTCCCGGACTCGGTATGTACCTCGTATCGAACCACGCCCTCGTCAGCGAGATCATGCGTGACACCGAAACGTTCTCTTCGGCGTTCGGCAACACGAGCATGCCGCTACCCGCCGAGGACCGAGCCAGGATGATGGAGGTCATCGCTGAGGCTTATCCGCGCGTGCCGACCATGCTTACAGCGGACCCGCCGAACCACACCAGATATCGGCGGTTGGTCTCGAAAGCCTTCACGCCGAAGGCAGTCGCCGAATTGGAGCCCGTCATCCGATCCATCACGACGCGACTCATCGACGGTTGGATCACCACCGGACGCATCGAGTTCGTGAAGCAGTTCGCCGTTCCGCTACCGGTCGAGGTAATCGCCAAGGCACTGAACGTGCCCGACGATCGGCTCGCGGATTTCAAGAAGTGGTCCGACGACTCCATCGCTGGGATCGGGACCAGCATCTCGATAGATCAGCGCCTCGAGGCCGAACGGGGCGTGAACGAGTTCCAAAGGTATTTCGCAGCTGAACTCGACAAGCGGCGCCACAGCCCCCAAGACGACCTGCTCACCAATCTGCTGAATGCACGTATCGACGACGATGATCCCGACGTGAGTGATAAGCGCGCTTTGGATATGCCGGAGATGCTCAGCATCGTGCAGCAGCTCCTCGTCGCCGGTAACGAGACAACGACCAAGATGCTCACTGAAATGATGCGACTGCTGGCCGAGAACCCTGACCAATGGGTGCAGGTGAAGGCCGATCCCTCCCGTATTCCGTCAATCATCGAAGAGACGCTTCGGTTGTCGACCCCCACGCAGGGCATGTTCCGCATCGCAACCCGTGACGTGGAGTTGGCCGGCGTCCAGATCCCGAAAGGCAGCCGGGTGGTCATTGTGTTCATGTCGGCGAACCGCGACGAGGTCTTGTTCGAGGAACCCGATTCGTTCGCTCCGGATAGGGCCAACCTCAATGACCATCTCGCCTTTGGCAAAGGCACGCATTTCTGTCTTGGAGCAAACCTGTCGCGACTCGAAGGCCGTGTGGCGCTGCAGGAACTATCAAAGCGGATAGCGTCGTTCACCCTGGCCGATACCAACGATTTCGCTTATCACCCCAGCTTCATGTTGCGCGGCCTGGTGAAGCTCGACGTCGACGTCGTTCCCGCGTGAACAAATCATTCCTACCAAACCAACGAACACGGAGTTCTTGTAATGCCACTTGATTCACTGCCCAGCGAGTTCCTCTTCACCATCACCGCCAACACGGCTGACAAACCTTCGGTGATGATCCCGTCCGGTCCGAACGGGACGCGGGTCGTTGTCACCGCGATGAGCGGAACCTTTGAAGGACCGAAACTGAAAGGTAAGGTCGCTGACGCAGCCGGAGGCGACTGGGTCATCGTCCGCCCCGACGGGATGATGTCGCTCGACGTGCGCCTGTGTCTTCTCACCGACGATGGCGCCTCGATCTACATGACCTACACGGGTCTCGGTCGCCGCGAGGCTGACGGTTCGACCCACATCCGCACCGTGCCGCGCTTCGAGACCGCCGATGACCGGTACACCTGGCTGAACTGTGTGCAGGCCGTCAGCCACGGCACCACCGGCAAAGGCACGGTCACCTACGACGTCTACGGTCTCCTCTAAATGGGGGCGTTATCCGACAAAGTCGCTGTTGTAACGGGTTCGAGCAAGGGCATCGGGCGAGGCACGGCGATCGCGTTGGCCGAGAAAGGGGCGACGGTCTACATCACGGGCCGCACCACCACCGGAGAGTTGTCGATCGGTCGAACTGTCGAAATGGTCGAAGCCGCTGGAGGAAAAGGCATCGCGGTGCAGGTCGACCATGGCGACGACGCGCAGATAGCGGCCTTGTTCGATCAGGTCCGGTCCGAGCAGGGTCACCTCGACATCCTGGTCAACAACGTGTACAAGATCCCGAATCCTCCTGCGTGGGGCGGCGGGTTCTGGGACCACCCGATCCAGGTGTGGGACGACCAGGTCGGAATTGGTCTGCGCGCCCACTATGTCGCTTCGTGGCACGCGGCTCCACTGTTGTTCGCTGCGGGCCCGGGCGGATTTATCTGCAACGTTTCCTCACCGGGCGGGCAGAGTTACCACTTCAGCTCGTCCTATGGCGCTGGCAAGGCGGGCCTGGATCGGCTCACCGCCGACATGGCTATTGAGCTGGAGCCGAAAGGCATCGCTGCGGTGACCCTGTATCCGGGCAGCGTGTCCACGGAGTTCATCCAGGAGTGGTCAGGAAAACGAGCCATGGATCTCTCTACGTCCCAGACAACGCTGGGCGTGGGCAGAACCGTGGCAACCCTGGCCACGTTGCCGGACCTCATGAAACGCAGCGGCACGATCCAGTGGTGCGAAGACATCTCACGCGAGTTCGATGTTCGCGACGAGTTTGGCAACCTGTTGCCGACCTACGCGAAGCGGGTTCGCTGACCGGTTCCTGCTGGGCGTCAGAACAGATGCGGGGCCAGGAGACTGAATCCCGTGTCGCTCATCGGACTCACCTGCACGCGACCGATACCCGCGTCGGCCAGCGCAAGCATTGAGTCAGCCACCTTGGCGGCTTCGCCGAAGAAGCCGCCAAGAAAGCTGTCTCCCAACATGGCCGACAGCGCCCTGGTGCGGGCATCATCGCCGACTGAGCACAGGATGAAGACACCCAGGGGCACGGTGGGATTCACCGATCGGACTTTGTCGACGAGGTCACTCAGATGACTTCGTGGAATGGCCGATAGCGCCTTCACGTCGAGTGCGCCGTCGCGCGTTGCCGCTGCGATGAGCTTGAGCTCCACGCGATCCACATGTGGTGCGATGCCTCGGATGGTGCGATCACCGCCCAGTGATGCCACCAGCGGGGGAGGGCCCATTACCGGTCGGGGCCCCAGGCCCGGCACGTCGATGTTGTAGTGCTTTCCTTCGAAACGGCACGACCCGTCACGCAGCAACGAGCGAGCGATCTGTGCCGCCTCGATGTAGCGACTTGCCCGTTCGCCTGCTGCCGGGTACTCCCAGCCGATGGCCTCGACTTCATCCCGCGTCCATCCGGCCCCGAGTCCGGCCTCGAACCGGCCCCCTGAGACCACCTGCATCTGCAGCGAAGCCTGGGCGAACTCGACCGGTGAACGGAAGAGATTGTTGGCAAACGATGACGTAATCAACGGGCGCGTCGTGGATGCCGCCATCGTCGCGAGCGTGACCCACAGATGCGGGAATTTCCGGTCGGCGGACCAGAAGTGATCCGCACAACCCAGCACCTGCCATCCCTCGGCTTCCCGGCTTCGGGACCAGGCGATCGGATCCTGGTCACTGCTCATGAAGTTGGCAACAAAGTCCATGTGTCATCCTGACGCAGCCGCCCCGTGGGGCGCAGTTGAACGGCGGTGGGCGGCGAAACGCTTCGGATCAGGAGATCCGAAGCGGCCGTTCGTCGTGACTTTAATTCATCATTCGGTTAGTTTCTTGTAATGGGTGAATTCGTAACGTTCCAACGGTCTGACATGGAGAGCGTCCAGGATCTGTTGCGCGAAGACACGTTTCCTGTGCCGGCGCCCCTGTTGGAGCATCGGCCGTCGGAATTGGGCACCCATGATGTTGACCCTTCGGTGTACACCTCGCAGGCGATTCACGACCTCGAAGTTGAGCGCCTATGGAAGAAAGTCTGGCAATGGGCGTGCCGGGTGGAGGAGATCCCGAACGTTGGCGACCACATTGTCTACGACGTGGCTCACCTCTCGGTCATCGTTGTGCGGGTAGCGGCCGGTGATGGCCCGAATGCGATTAAGGCATTTCACAATGTTTGTCTGCACCGTGGCACCCAACTTCGGGTGAGCGACGGCAACGTGCCGATGTTCCGGTGCCCGTTCCACGGATGGACCTGGAACCTCGACGGCTCGCTCAACTGGGTGTCGTGCGACTGGGACTTCCCGCATGTGGAGGCTGCAAAATTCTCGCTGCCCGAAGTGCGGCTTGACACGTGGCAGGGCTTCGTATTCATCAACTTCGACGCCGACTGCGAACCGCTCACCGAGTACCTGCAGAACATTCCCGAGCACTTCACGCACTTTCCGTTGGAAGATCGTTTCATCGCCATTCACGTCGAGCGAACCATGCCGGCCAACTGGAAGGTGACGATGGGAGCGTTCATCGAGGCGTACCACTCGGTGGTCACGCACCCGCAGATCCTTCCGTATACCGGCGACGCGAACACGCAGTACGACATCTACGACCTGCACTCGCGCATGATCACGCCGTTCGCAGTGGCGTCACCGCACATCGGTGGGCGCGCCTATGAACAGGCTGAAATCCTTCGGACCATCCTGCAATACCGGGGCACCGATCCGGATACGTTCGAACTTCCGGAGGGAGGTCGGGCTCGCCCCGTTGCGGCGGCCGACGCCCGCAAGCGGATCGGTGCCATTGCCGGTGCCGATCTGTCGAACGTGTGTGATTCCCTGATGGTCGACGCGGTCGAGTACTTCGTGTTTCCGAACTTCATGCCGTGGGCGGCGTACGGATCACCGATTCAATACCGCTTCCGACCCAACGGTGACGACGTGAACTCGTGTCTCATGACGGTCATGATGCTCATGCCGTTCGCTGGCGAGCGACCGCCGGCCGCGAAGGTCACGAAGATTGCGTCGGATCGACCGTGGAGCGACGCCCCCCAGCTTGCTGGCCTCGCCGCCATCTTCGAGCAGGACACCTCCAATCTCGCTCGGGTTCAGAAGGGCCTGCGAGCCACCCCGCGAAAGGGTGTCACCCTGGGCGACTATCAGGAGGCCCGCATCCGACATTTCCATCAGAACATCGATCGTTACCTCAGCGTCGAATCATAAGTGCGCATACTCTATTAGTTCGGGGGAACTACAATGGCTGGTCCACTTGAGGGCATCAAGGTGCTCGATCTATCTGCGGTCATATCCGGCCCTTTCTGCTGTCAGATCCTGGCTGACCAGGGGGCCGAGGTCATCAAGGTAGAACCGCACGGTGTTGGTGACCTCACCCGCATCGGTGCGTACCGTATGGGAACCATCTCGGCGATGTATTCAACGGCGAACCGCGGGAAGAAGTCGGTCGCCCTTGATCTCGGCCATCCCGACGGCGTTGCCGCGTTGAAGAAACTTGTTGCCGAAGCTGATGTGCTGGTGCAGAACTTCCGGCCGGGTGCCGTCGACCGGATGGGCATCGGTGCCGACGACCTTCTCGCGGTCAACCCGCGTTTGATCTATGTGTCGATCAGCGGATTCGGTCCCGATGGCCCGTACAGCGACTGGCGCGTCTATGACCCCATCATCCAGTGCGTCACCGGGGTCGTATCGACGCAGGTGTCGCAGGAATTTCCGGTGCCCGATCTGGTGCGCACGCTGATCTGCGACAAGGCGACGGCCACCACCGCAGCGCAGGCGATCACCGCAGCGCTGTTCGCCCGCGAGCGCGGTCAGGCCAGCGGTCAGCATCTCGTGATTCCCATGTTGGACTCCGCGCTCTACTGGCTGTGGCCCGACACGTTCATGGGCCACACGGTGATGAGTGAGGAGGCTGTGCCCGGTCCAATCTTGTACCAGATCTACCGCGTTCAGCCCACGGCCGACGGAAGCGTCGTGTATTTCTCGGCCTCGGATTCCGAGTTCGGCGGACTGTGTCGAGCACTGGGCCATCCGGAATGGTCGGACGATGATCGGTTCAACACGCCGCAGAAACGGCAACTTACGAGCAACTTCCTCGCTCTCGGCGAACTGCTCGACAACGCGTTCCGCTCGATGCAGACAGATGAGTTGATGGTGAGGCTCCGGGCTGAACAGGTTCCGTCCGCACAGGTCAGCGATCTCGACTCCGTCTTCTCCGATCCCCAGGTTCTGCACAATCAGGTCGTGCATTCCTGGGAGCACCCGACCGCAGGTCCGATGCGTCATGCCAAGCCACCGGTTCGCTTCAGCCACACCACCCACGAGACCGTCTGGTCGGTCGATGAGCTCGGGGAGTCAACCGAAGACGTACTTCGGCAGCACGGGTTCGACGAAGCGGCTCTAGAGGCGCTGCGGGCGGTCGGTGTGATTCGCTGATCGAGATGTCGCTCGACAGGGAGCCGCCTGACGGATAGTCAGCGCACCGCGTCGACAACGGCGGCGAAGGTCTTGGGCACGTTTGCCCAGTCGTCGGGCGAGGCCACGCCATCCCAGAAGTTGTGCTCCATGATGAATTCGGTGAACCCGGCTTCGGCCGCCTGCCTGGCCTCTTCGGCGAGCCGTGCCACGACATCACCGGTTGGCGTCGGAGCATGTGGGAACTGGGCGAACGAACGATGAAAGACCTGCAACGGGGCCATGCCCGACGGGCGGTTCGCGTTCATGGCCGCTGCCGCCTTTGACGACGCCTCGACGCTCAGCCCAGCAGGATTCCAAGCGTCGAACTGCCGCCTCGTCCGGTCGAGTCCGGCACCCGACCACATTCCCGACAACAGCATCGGGCGCGGCCGCTGGACCGGTTTGGGTCTGATGATCGACGGGGGAATCGAGAAGAACGGACCTTCGTGCGAGACCGGGTCCTCGCCCCAGCACGCGATAAGTGCGCTTACGAAGTCGTCCATTCGCGCCCCTCTGGTCGCGATATCGGTTCCGGAGGCAACGTGCTCCTCGGCGTTCCAGCCCACGCCGAGA
This sequence comes from uncultured Acidimicrobiales bacterium, assembly GCA_963763135.1. Classification (GTDB taxonomy): domain Bacteria; phylum Actinomycetota; class Acidimicrobiia; order Acidimicrobiales; family JANYDT01; genus JANMZO01. The sequence goes on from CAVXNJ010000004.1 coordinate 399,710, forward strand.
CCCACCACCAGCCGACCATCTGAGAGAACGTCGATGGTCGACAGGCGTTGAGCCAACGATACCGGCCAATGATTGCCGGCCACGAGGATGGAGGTTCCGAGGCGGACCCGGCTGGTCCACAGCGCTGCTGCGGTGAGTAGTTCGGTAGGAGCGAGGACGGACTTGTACTGCTTCGGAACCGGTGCCCCGGGCCGACCCGCGTAGCCGCGTACCGGATTGAGCGGCCACATGAAATGGTCCTGTACCCACAGACTGCTGTAACCGAGTTCCTCCGCACTCGTACAGAACTGCTGTAGCGCCCGGGTCGTCACGTGCTCGCCCAGTTGAGGCAGGCAAATCCCGATTCCCATGCTCATGGTTTCCCCTCGATGGCGCGTTGGCGCGCCCACTCTTGTGCCTCGGATGTTGCCGCCCAGTTGATGGCGTTGGACAGAACCTGACGGAAGCTCGGATCGGCATAGGTCTCGGGACCGTCACCGAATTGCAGGTACGCCACCGGTGAGTTCCCCGCGCTCTTCACCCAGCCCACCAGGTCGCTGCCGGCCGGATGGGTCCACCCCCGGTTCTCATTTCGCTCTCCGCGAATGGCCAGATTGGCCGAGTAGAACTGCGAAGCATCGTTCATCGGGAATGTCGTGCGCAGCAGCGGCACGACCTCCTCCGTGAGCACCGGGTACAGGTACAACTCGTCGGTGATCGTGAAACCCCCGCCGAGGCCCTGGCAGATGGGGTGTGATCGATCGATGACCTCCACGCGGTGGCTGACGTTGAAGCGATAGCCCGAGTCGGGGTATGTGACGCCGGCCAGTTGCGCTGGTTGATAGTGGAAGCGGCCGCCGACTATGTGCGCATAGCTTTCCCACGCCGGCCAGCCGGCCACCGCGTGATGTAGGAACACCAGGCCCTTCCCTTGTGCCTGGAGGCCCGCCAAGCCCTGTTGTTGGGATTCGGAGGGCATTGGTGTCTCCGTCGGCGGATCAGCGCGAGTGAAGCGGATGCCCGGCATGTCGTAGAACACGATGACGTCTACATCGGCACAATTCTCCGGGTTCAGTTCATCGGCTGCGGCCGGCTGTTCGCTGTGTCTCCATCGGCCAGGCGCGATCGCATCGAAGATTTCGCAAAATGGTCCGCGCTCGAAGGGGTGTCCGCCGGTGACAACCAACAGTCGAGGTGCGTTCATGTCGGGTGCCATTCGGGTGCCATTCGGGTGACGTGGGTCAGACTTCTTCGACCGGAAAGTGAAAGCCGGGAATACCCTGTCGTGGGATGCCCGGAGGGAGCTCGACCAGCCCGCGGTAGGTCTGTTCGCTGTTGATGGGTCCGGGCTTGTTCCACAGCTGCCAGGGCGCCTGAAGTTGGCTCATGCCTATCACCGAACTGTACCCACCATCGACAGGCAGGTTGACCCCGGTGACGTAGCTCGCGGCGTCGGATGCAAGGAACACGACCGGTCCGGCAAGTTCTTCGTGCTCGCCCATCCGACGCATGGGCGTGCGGCTCTCGATCCACGGCCTCGTACCTGTCAGTTCCAAGGCTTCGCGGACCATCTCGCTCATGAAGTAGCCGGGGCTGATCGCGTTGACCCGCACCCCACGATCGGCCCACTCGGCGGCGAGTTGTTTGGTGAGACCGATGACGCCCGCTTTGGCTGCATGGTAAGCCGGGTTGGTGAACTCGGTGGCGCCCATCCCGCAGATGGATGACACGTTGATGATGGATCCGGAGCCGCGCTCGAGCATGTGTCGGCCCACTTCTCGTGCATAGTTCCACACACCGACCAGATCGACATCGACCGCATGGCGGAAATGCTCGGTGGTGGTCTGCTCGCTCGACTTTCCTGTCGTCTCGCTGACGCCCGCGTTGTTGACCAGGATGTCGACGTGGCCATGTGCCGCGAGCGTATCGGCCAGCACCCGCTGTACGTCGATCTCGTTCGTTACGTCACCGGTATGTGTGCTTACCGTTCGGCCGGTGGTGCGCAACCCCTCGGCGACCTGTTCCAGGAGTTCTGATGACCGGGCGGTAAGCGCTATGTCTGCTCCGGCGTTGGCCAGGGCAGTGGCCCACACCACGCCCAAACCGTACGACCCGCCCGTGATGAGGGCGACCTTTCCCGCGAGATCGAACACGATGTCAGCTCGTCGGAGCGTCAGTCGCCGATGTGAGCCGATGGTTGCCGAACATGGGCCCGGCCACCCAATTGCACAATTGCGGATCGGCTTGGCGAATCTCACCGGATATCCATTGACCATCGGCTCGGAACAACCCAGATTTCTCACCGTGCGTCACGAGGATGTTGCCTTTACCGTCCTGTTCGTAAAGGGCCCCGCTGAAGGGGTGTTTCAGGCCGTTCATGCCGAGGCTCCGTCTTGGGCGGGCTTCTCAACCCACTCGGTGAGCATGTCATGCAACCAACGCACCTTGCCCTCCTGATAGTTGGCGAGGGTGATTCCCGGTTTGAACGTGGCTTCGAGACCGGTCTGCACATTGCCCATGTTGAACAGGTCCTGGTCGAACACCTTGCCGAGCATCCCCAGCTCGATGGCTGCGGACCACGTCTCGTGCTCTTCGAGCCAGTGCACCGGTGCCGGAGCCGGTCGCTCGCCTTTGAACGGCGACAGAAACAGCACCTCCATGATCGAACTGCGATGGTCGTCGCCGTTCGGACGGAACCGGTACACGATGCGGTTGAAGGCACCCCAGGGGTGAAAGTTCGGAAACAGCGTGTAGTCAAGGCTGTCCATCATCTCGGCGTCTGACATCTGGTCGACCTTGTCGCCCACGATCGGCCGCCATCGGGTGCGGCCCATCTCTGCGGCGAACGCGCGCATGCTCTGACCTTCGGCGAGCGTTACCGGGCTGTCGTTGCCTACGCGCACGTCGAGCATCGCCTGCATCATCTCGTTCTCCGAGACGGAGTACTCAAGTTCTGGGCTGACGGTACCGCCCGGCGTGATGACGCGGGCGAAGTTGTCCCAGACATCGACCTGGCTGTTGGTGTCGCCGAGGTAACGGAGAATTTGCGGGTGGGTGCCACTCACGTGATACGCCTCGCAGAAGGCTTCCTGGGTGATCTTCCAGTTGGCGTGGATGATCTTGCACACACGCGCTTCGATGTACGCGTTGCCGAGATCCCAGATACTGAAGTGCTCCGCCAGTCCGCTGATGTATTCGTCGAAGGACGAGGCGTCGGGATCGGGGTTGATGAACACGAAGCCGGCCCAGGTGCCCACCTTCGCCTCAGGGAGGTGAAACTCTTCGTCGTTGATGTGCGGAAAGTCCCAACGGGCCGGAACATCGAGCAATTGCCCGTCGAGTGTCCAAGCGAAAGCGTGGAACGAGCATCGCATCTCGCTGCACCGACCGTTGTAATCCTTGAGCTTGCGGCCACGGTGCAGACACGCGTTCGGGAATGCCTTGATCGTGCCATCGGTCTGTCGCATCACGATGAACGACAGGGTGGCTATGTCATAGACGATGTAGTCACCTGCTTCGGGAATCTCCTCTTCCCGGCACGCAAACTGCCAGACGCGTTTCCACAGTCGCTCGATCTCAAGCAGATGCCAGTCGCGGGAGGTGTACCGCTCGTTCGAGATGTCGGCACTTCCTCCGTCGCGAACAGATTCCAACCGAAGCACCGCCGGCACCGGATGGGTGTCGGTATCGAGCAATTGTTGATAGGAGATGCCGGGTGAGCGGGCTAAGCCCGATTCAGCGCTGAGCGCCACGTTTGTTTCCTCCAGGTGAGGGCCAGCCGTCGAGCGGGCGAGTTGAGCAGGACAAAGTATCTCGGTGTCGGGTATCTCGGTGTCGGACCACAGCGGGTCCGGGCAAGTTGCGTTGCGGGGATTACGTTGCAGCGGTGAAAAAGTCGGCGCGAGGGGTTCGGGTTGCGTCGTAGACGGGTTCGCTGTGTGTCACGCGGAACTTCTTGGTGTCGGCGCCGCGCAAGCCGTACTGGCCGAGCGTGGTTCGCATGTTCAGATAGTTGGGGTGGGTGAAGTGGGCGGCGAGCGACTCCTGATCGGTCCACAACTCGTAGACCTGGATGCGCCCGGCCACGACCGGATCGGGAGCGAAGCAGTACGCCAAACAGCCCGGTTCCTCGTCTCGTGTCGCTTTCTGCAGCGGCGTGGCTGCAGCGAGGCATGCGTCGAACTGTTCGGGGTCTATGTCGATGGTGCCGGCGATGATGATCATGACTGGGGCTCTTCCGGTTGAGTGTGTTCGATATGCGTTTCGGTGTCGTTGTAGCGGTCCATCGGGCTTCCGCCTTGAATGCAGTGATCCATGGTGCGGTGGTACGAGGCGATCTTCACTTCGCCCCGACCGAATCGGCTGCGCTGGAAGGCCATCGAGTGTCGGGTCGCCGAGAGTTCGTTGAACACAAACACGTCTTCTGCAACCACCTTCTTCAACTCATCCCAACGCCGCATGGTCCCGGAAAAGTAATCCTCGTAAACGGCCGGGTCTTCGCCGGCCTGGGGGCCATAGATCAGTTCCCACGTGATGAATCGGGTGCGTTCGGGGCCGAGGGGTATCGACTGAAACAGTTGGATCTGGTCGGGGTTGTTGTTGAACACGGAGGTGGGGAAGATGACGTAGTGGCAGATCGTGTTGCGGTGGTGGTCTCCGGTGGCGGCGAGCTGTTCGACCTTATCGGGTCGAGGGACGAACATCATCGCGTTGGGTCCGCTCAGGTGGAACGCGGTGTCCCTTGCGGACCGCGGAAATGCCGGACCGGTGTGGTGCAGCTCGAACGCGTGGTACACCTCGTTGAATCCGTCGATCACGGTCTTGTAGTTGACGTCGAGGTCGACGACGACCTTTTCGTGCAAGACCATGTCTTCCATGGCGAATCGGCCCAGGTCAGTGCAGATCTCGTTGCCGATCCAGGCCTGAAGCGGTGGGGCCAGATCGGGTCCGGCCATGTTGATCCACACCCATCCGCCCCACTCCTCAACCGCGACTTTGGGTGAACGCAATCCCTCGAGGCTTGCCGCGTCGAAGTCCTGCCGCTCCGGGACGCCCACCAAATCACCGGTCTGGTCATACACCCAACCGTGCCACGGGCAGGTGAAGCGTCGGTCGCAACCTGAACTCTCGCCTCGGGTGAGGCGAGCGCCACGGTGCTGGCAGACGTTGTGGAACGACGCGATGCCGCCGTTGGCGAGCCGGCTGACCACGATCGTTTCACCGTGGCCCTCGTAGGTGATCCAGTCGCCTTCGTTCACTAATTCCGATGAACGGCCGGCGATGAGCCACGATGCCCGCAATACGTGCTCTACCTCGAGTTCGTAGCGGATCGGGTCACGGTAGACGTCGGCGCTGATCTCCTGGGTGAGTGCCGGATGTCTTGGTGTGATGCCCGGTCCGATACGTGCAGGAGCGTCGCCGCGGGTCGGTCGGAATACCATTGGGCAACAATAACTGATTACACGGTTAATTCCACTTTCGCCGCCGAGAAATATGGCGACGCCAGGGTTCCTGCTTTTCTGGAGTCAGTCCGCGAGTCCGGCGGCCATGGCTTCGGCCGTGAACTTGGCGAATTTCATCGTGTCGAATGCGACCACGAGTCGAGCTTCGGTCTCGACGATCACACGGTGCGGGGAGTCCAGAAACTTGGCGAACGCTCGGCGGTAGTCATCGTCGCGGTGCATCTGCAGGCCCGACAGGGTGGCATAGAACCATTCCTTGAGCTCTTCGAAGCCTTCATCGCCTGGGGCGTGCACGATCGAATCCCCCTTGTAGGACGCCGTTTTGCCATTGCGGTTGATGATGATGCCGGATTGCGGCCGGGCGCGAAGGGCCGGAACGCGCTTGCGGCGGGCGGCGCAGGTGGTCCAGAACTTGCCGTCGCGATAGACGTAAGCCACCACGACGCCGACCGGGTAGCCATCGCGGGTGGTCCAGTTGAAAATGCATTCTCCGCCAGGTCCGACAAGGGCGCTCAAGGCGTCGTCGTCGAGCCGCATGCTGGTCAGGTCTTCGTAGTCAATTTGTTCGTTGTTCATGGGTTCCTCGCTGCTGGTCGGTTGGTGGGTTGGGTTGGGTTGGTTGGGGTTGGGTTCGTGGGTTGGAACCGATCTGTGTCACCAGGGGATTGGTTGTGCGGAAACCGGTCAACGATCGGTGGAGCTCACCTGCAACAGGAGCTTGCCTTGATGTCCACCGTTGAGGAGCATGCGAAGGGTTGCCGGAAAGTTGTCCAAGCCGTGCTCGTAGTGTTCCCGCATCACCAGTTCACCTCGGCGGAGCCACTCGGCAAGCGCCGCTTCGGCGCGGGGAAACTGTTCGTGAAAGTGGGTCACGGCGAAACCCTCCATCCGAGCATGGCGTTCGGCGATCTTGAGATAGTTGCGGGGACCCCGAACATCGTTCATCTGCTGGTATTGCGAGATGGCTCCGCAGATCACCACGCGAGTGCCCTCGACGATATTCATCAATGCTGCGTCGAGAATGTCGCCGCCGACGTTGTCGTAAAACACGTTGATGCCGTCGGGCGCAAGTTCACGGAGGCGAACCTCAACATCTTCGTTCTTGTAGTCGATCGCAGCGTCGAATCCGAGTTCGTCGACGAGGAACCTCACCTTCGACGGTCCGCCAGCAATGCCGATCACCTGCGCCGCACCCGCAAGACGCGCCAGTTGGCCGGCGATGGTGCCGACCGCTCCCGCTGCGCCGGAAACGACCACGGTGTCTCCCGTTTTCACCGCTCCAACCTCGAAGATTCCGAAGTATGCGGTCATTCCCGTGGTGAGGCCGAGGACCCCGAGATACGCGGTCGGCTCCACCGAAGTGACGTCGAGTTTGCGGAGTGCGACGGCCGGAAGCGAGGCAATTCGCTGGGCCCCGAGCGGGCCGAATACGTGGTCGCCGACGGCGAGGCCGTCGAAGTTGCTCTCGATCACGCGGCCCACCCCGAGCGCAGTGACTGGCCGCCCTATGTGGGCAGTGGCGTGGTAGCTGCCTTCGTCGAGAACCGTCCGAATGAACGCGTCGATGGAGAGCACATCGACCTGGACCAGAACGTGCCCGGGTTCGGGTGGCGGAACAACGTCGTCGACCACTTCGAAGTCGCTGTCAAGGGGCGTTCCTTCCGGTCGCTGACGAAGCACCACTTTTTGATTGATATGTGTACGTCTTATTTGTGAACTTGCCATTACATTCCTCCGTCGACAGCAAGCACCTGGCCGGTGACCCAACTTGACGCGGGAGACACGAAATACAGCACGGCGGCGCCGAGATCCTCCGGTGTGCCGAGGCGGCGCATCGGCAATCGGAGTCGACGTTCCAGCGTGGGAAGGTCGGCGTCTTCCAGTCGCATGGCCGTCATCATGATCTCGGTCGGCACGGCTCCGGGCATGATGCAGTTGACCCTGATGCGGGGCCCGAGTTCTTTCGCGAAGGTGACGGTCAGAGAGTTGACTCCGGCCTTGGCTGCGGCGTAGTGGCCGCTTCCCGGCACCGTCATCACGGCGGCGCGGGACGAGATGTTGACCACCCGACCTCCGTCGCGCATGTGTTTCGCCGCGGTCGTCGTGCACATCCACACGGCGGTTAGGTTGAGCCGGAGCGTGGCATCCCACTCGTCTTCGTCGAGTTGAGTGAGCGGGGTCTGTATGGGTGAACCGCCTGCGTTGTTGACCCAGATGTCGAGGTGACCGAACTCGTTCACCGCGGCAGTCGCGAGAGATTCGACCGCAGCCCGGTCTGTGACGTCGGTGGCAACGGCTATCGCCCTTCCGCCCCGCGCCCGGATCCCGGCGGCTACGCGTTCGATCTCGTCGGCGCGGCGCGCTGCGCAGACGACCGCCGCTCCAGCGTCGGCCAGGGTGGTGGCAATTCCTTCCCCGATTCCTCGACCGGCCCCGGTCACCACCGCTACGTCATTGGACAGGTCGAACAGGTTTTGCATGGATGGCCTCCGGATCCGAGATTATTTACCGGAGGTAAGTATTACCACCCGGGTGCGCGGCCGTACATTCCAGCGAAGGAGCACGATGACGTTTCGTCGGTGTCGTCGGTGGCGTGGATGTCGTCGGTTTCGTCGGTTCGCCGGGGGCGGTGTCATTTCTCGGGCACAATGAGGGAATGACCGAGCGAGCACCACGTCGCCCCGGTCGTCCGGCGGGTGGAAAACCGGTGGTCGACCGTGAGCATGTTCTTGACGCGGCCGAGAGGGCCATCAGGCGCGAGGGGGCGGCCGTGTCCATCGAGACCATCGCCCGTGAGGCGGGGGTTACGAAGCCAATCGTGTATGCACACGTCGGGGGTAGAGCGGAGCTCGGAAACACTCTCGCGCAGCGCCTGTCCGATCACCTTGTGGCGGCCTCGGGCAAGGCTTTGAAAGGGCATTCCAGCGGACGGGAAGCGCTCGCCGCTCTGCTGAAGAGCAATCTCGAAACCATCAACGAAAACCGGGAGCTCTTCCACTACGTGATGAGTGGAACCTCGCACGACAATCTGTCCATTGCGCAGCGATCCACCACTCCGCTGGCCAGAGTGATCGGTGCTTGGCGGAAGGACCAGGGTCTCGATCCTGCGGTGGCCACCCCATGGGCCTACGCGATCGTCGGCATGTTGAACTTCGTCGCGCTCTGGTGGATCAGCGAGTCCGAGCGCCCCGCCGATGAGGTCGCCGAGCAACTGGTCGAACTGCTCTGGTCGGGCCTCTCGGAACCACAACGGAAACGGCGCGCTCGCGCACGCTGATCCCTGTCGACTGCGCGTGTGCAGTCGGAGTCCATGCGCAGATCGCCCGTCGGGTCGATCTTCGACCTGTGCGTGACCGCCCGAAAATCATTCGGAAACAAAGCCGCTTGACAAAAACTTACGGCAGGTAAATTATTGTGCCATCGGTCACTGGCCCTGAAGATCGTCCTCTCGCTCAAGTGTCTGAGGTCGGATCGGTGTGCGTGGTTTGGGCGGGCATGTGCCGATTCGTAGAACGACCAAACGCACAACGGAACAGGACCGAGGCATCCATGTCAACCACTGAAGACCTTTCTCTGCCGGCCCATCTCCTAGGTAACGGTGCGCCCGTTCACGAAGAGCGAACGCTCACGGATCTGCCTGTTACAGGAAGAATTCCACTGGAGCTCGACGGTCGCTATTTGCGAAACGGGGCGAACCCATTTACCGGAATGAGCGATCACCCGTTCTTCGGCGACGGCATGATCCACGGGGTGCGCCTCCGCGAAGGCAAGGCCGAGTGGTACCGCAACCGCTACGTGCAGACGCCATTCATTCGCAATCCACAACTGAACATCTTGGATCTCGAAGTCGCGCTCGATATGGCGTCTTCGAAAGCCAACACCCATGTCGTCGGGCACGCGGGAAAGATCCTCGCCTTGGAAGAGGGTCACTTTCCCTACGTGCTCGACGGTTCCCTCAACACCGTCGGGCCGACCGACTTCGGCGGCAAACTGACCGGTTCGTTCACGGCCCATCCGAAGATCTGCCCCGTGACCGGCGAAATGTTGGCCTTCGGGTACTCCGCGATGCCGCCGTATCTGACGTATCTGCGGGTGTCGGCCGACGGCCAACTCGTACAACGGGAAGAAATCACTGTCGGTGGACCCACGATGATGCACGACTTCAACGTCACGCAGAACCACGTGATCTTCATGGACCTTCCCGCAGTCTTCGATATGGACATGGCCCTACGCGGTGAGATGCCCATCCGGTGGGACGACGCGTACCCGGCCCGACTCGGTGTCATGCCGCGCAACGGAAACGACGCGTCGGTCGTCTGGTACGACATCAATCCGTGTTACGTCTTTCATCCCCTCAACGCGTACGAGGAAGGTGACACCATCGTTCTCGACGTTTCGAGGATGAGTCACGTCTGGCGTGATGGCGCAACGGATTTCCCGAGTCCGATGCTGTACCGCTGGACGATCAACACCAAAACGGGCACGGTCGCCGAACGACAGATCGACGACCATCCAGCGGACTTCCCGCGGGTACCCGACAGCCGCATTGGCCTCAAGCACCGCTTCGGCTACCTGATGGGCTTCGACGCCAACATGAGCTTCGAGAACGCCAAGAGTTCGACGGGAACGCTGCTCAAGTATGACCAGCAGACCGGAGTGCGTTCGTCGATCAACGTCGGGCTCGGACGTCAACCGGGAGAGCCCGTGTTCGTGCCGGCCGACGGGGCCAAGAACGAAGACGACGGGTACCTCATCACATACGTCTACGACGCCAATACCGAACACAGCGAATGCGTGATCTACGACGCGGCCACGATGAGCGATGAACCAATCGCGTCTGTCCACCTACCTCGCGTTCCGTTCGGTTTCCACGGCAGCTGGGTCGATGCCAGCGTCGCCGACTGACCAGCCGCCGCCCGCCCCAGTGCCCGTCGCTCGATTTCTGACCTTCAACCAAACCCCGACTTCGACCTAGCTCGATCGATGAACACGACACCGCAGTGTCTTGCTGACGTAACCGTCGCCTGGATGTCGACGGCGTTGGGTGTGGGTCTCGATTCGATGGACGTCCACCAGATCGCTGAGGGTCACGGATTCATGGGCCAGTTGGCCAGGGTTACGCTTCGCTCATCGGATCCGACAGTCCCGTCGTCGGTCATCATCAAGCTGCCAACGTCGGACCCTGGTGGTCGTTTTATCGGCGAGATGATGCGGGTGTGGGAGCGTGAACATTGCTTCTACCGAGATGTTGCGCCCGAGCTGAACATTCGGGCTCCGAGGGCTCTGGTCAACATCGCTGACCCGCCGTGTCTGGTGCTCGAAGACCTGGCACCCGCGATCCCCGGGGATCATGTCGCGGGCGCGACCCTGGACCAGGCGGAGCGTTGCATCGATCTGTTGTCGCGTCACCACGCCGCCTGGTTTGAACACCCGCGCCTCGCTTCATTCACATGGATGCCCGGGCTGGACGATCCTTCGATCCTGACGCTCGCTGACACGTTCGCAATGGGCTGGCCGATGTTTCTCGATCGGTTCGGGGCCGAACTCCCAACGCGCTGTTTGCGATGGTGTGAACAGTTCGTTGGCGGCATTCCCGAATGGATCCGAGGCCACTACGACGATGCTGTCACCATCGTCCATGGCGACTTCCGGCTCGACAATCTCTTCTTCCTCGAAGACGGTGGCGTCGCGGTGATCGACTGGCAATTGTCCATGAAGGCACCGGGCCAGACCGACGTGGTGTACTTCTGCGCGAACAACCTCAGCATCGAGATGCGGCGATCGCATGAAGATGAACTCATTGCGCGCTACGTGGCCGGGTTGCATGCAGCGGGGGTACCCGGCCACGCGGTGACCCTCGAAAGTGTCCGCCGCGGTTACCTCGAAGGGCTGCTCTTCTATGCAGTGTCGTTCGGTGCGAGCCTTCTCACGATCGACCCGGCCAATGAGCGAGGAACCGCATTGTTCGATGCGTTGGTCCGACGGACCTTCGCCGCCGTAGACGACCATGACGTCGGACAACTCATGGGATTCACCTGACCTTCCAGCGCAGGTCACTAGTAAGCGCACATATCACTGATCCACGATCGACCTGATAGCTCTGAACCAACGCTCGAACGTTGAGCGGACACCTGAAGCAGTGACCCACCCACAACCAAGGAGCAGCAAACACATGACACCCACGAAACGCCACGCCGTACGCGCGGGCGCCCTGATCGCGGCGATTTCTCTCGCCGCAACCGTTGCACCCGCATCGACGACGCTCGGGGCAACGAAAGCAAAAACGACTCCTTCAAACAACTTCCCCACCTTGAAGCCGGCGACGGGTGCAGTGTTCACGATCGGCATGACGAACACGGAAGGCGCAGCCGGCGGGCTGGACTACCCCCAGATCCGCACCATGGCCCAGGGCACTGTGGACTACCTGAACAAGCACGGTGGCATGGGTGGTCGCAAGATCAAACTCGAGGCGTGTGTGGTCAAAGCATCACCGGAGACCTCAGCGGCCTGCGCCCAGGAGTTGGTTGGCAAGAAGGTCGATGCGGTCCTCCTCGGCCTCGACATCTTCCCCGGTTACGCCACCTACGACGCGGCAGGTATTCCGGTCTTCGGCGTCCTTCCGATCCTCCCGGGTGACTACACCGCGAAGGCACTGCTGTTCGGAGGAGGCAATGCCACGTCGATGGCGGCGACTGCCGCCGCAGCGAAGATTCACTACAAGGCGAAAAGCGTCGCCATCGTCGCCGCGGACAATCCCGGAACGGCCGGCACCGTCGCATCACTCCAGGGATCGCTCGCGAAGGCGGGGATCACGTTCAAGACGGTGAAGGGCGGCGACAACGAGACCGACGCCGGCTATCAAGGGCTCATGCGTGAAGCGGCGAAAGACAACCCCGATGTGATCGTGTCGCTCTACGGCGATGCCGGCTGTATCGGGACCGTTCGCGGCCGAGCGTCGCTCGGCATCAAGATCCCTGTTCTGAGCACGGTCATCTGCGCCGGGTCAGACGTGCGCAAGGTCGTCGGCGATGACCTCCTCGGCTGGGCCTTCCCGGGCAGCCAGACGGACTCGATTACACCGGAGCGGGCGATCCTCCAGACCATTGCTGCCCCGGTACTGAAGATCAAGCCGGCCGATGTGGACCCGGGTGCGTTGAGCCTCGGCGCTCTCGGCATCCAGGGGGTTATGACATTGGCCGAGCATGCGAACCGGATGCAGGCGAAAAAGCTGAAGGTCACCGGACCCTCACTCTTCTCGTTCATCAAGTCGTCGAGGGGCACGGTCGTGTGGCCCAAAGGTGCGGCGCTCGAATGCGGTGCGGTACCGGCATATTCGGCCGTCTGCGGATTCACGTTCCCGGTCGCGACCTACACAAAGGATGGCAACATCACGATTCCCGGCCTCGAGAACGTGGACACCAAGCCCTTCTTGCCGTAACGCGGCCAGACCCCTCTTAGCGAACGCTCGTCTGCCGTGACTGACTACGTCTTCTATTTGCTGCTCGGTAGCGGAGCGGCAGCAATCATCGCGGCGTTCGGACTCGGGTTGGTCATCACCTACCAGGGCTCGGGCATCGTGAACTTCGCCTACGGCGGTATGGCGATGTGGATTGCGTTCGTCTACGCCGACCTTCGGACTGGCGCTTATCCGTTTCCGATCCCCGGTCTCCCGGCGCGCTACCACTTCGGTGGTGGCGACGTCGGGTACCGGTGGGCCTTCCTACTCGCTATGACCACTGCAGCAGCGATGGGGCTCATTGTCTACCTGTTGGTCTTTCGGCCACTTCGAAAAGCGCCGGCGCTAGCACGTGTCGTTGCGAGTGTCGGGCTGGTGATCTTGCTCATGGACCTCGTTCGGGGTCGTTTCGGGGACACGACCGCTCTTCGGGTGCCGGGTATCCTCCCTCGTGATCCGGTGACGATCTCTTCGGGTCTCACTATCCCTCGTGATGGTCTGTGGCTCGCCTTCATCGTTCTCGTCATGGCTGCCGCGCTATGGGCCACGTTGCGTTTCACTCGAGTCGGCCTGATTACCCGCGCTGCCGCCGAGAACGAAAAGGGTGCTGTTCTTCTCGGCTTCTCGCCCGATCTGATGGCGGGCGCGAGTTTCGTCATTGCTTCGATGGTCGGCGGACTCATTGCGATCCTTGCGGCGCCGATGATCTACCTGAATACCACGGTGCTCACCTTCGCATATCTCATCCCGGCCGTCGGGGCGGCGTTGATCGGCGAGTTCAAACGTCCACTTCCGACCGTTGCCGTCGGCTTCGCGATCGGCATGATCCAATCCGTCTTCACGAAACTCCAGAACGACCTCACCTGGTTCCCGAAGTACGGAGCCCGAGAAGGACTGCCGTTCATCGTGATAATCGTCGCCATGGTCGCGCTGGGGGAGCGGCTACCGGACCGCGGGAGCGTCGACAACTGGAGACTTCCGCAGGTTCCCCCGGCGCAGATGAGTCCGGTGATGGCGATTGCGCCAGCCGCAGCGGCGATCGCGGGTTTGCTCTTCCTCGGACCGCTCTGGCGTGGCGCCATCATGACAACGTTGATCGCAATCGTGTTCGCGCTCTCGTTGGTGGTTCTCACCGGCTTCGGCGGTCAGACCTCGCTTGCGCAAATGGCCTTCGCCGGAGTGGCGGGTTTCACGCTCTCCAAACTGGCGGTTCAATGGAACATACCGTTTCCGGTCGCGCCTCTGCTCGCCGCGTTGGTCGCCACCGGCTTCGGTCTTCTCGTCGGGCTCCCTGCGTTGCGGGTCCGTGGAACGAACCTCGCGATCATCACGCTCGCGGGAGGTGTGACCGTTGGGGAGTTCCTGTTCAAGAATCCCGACTTCGTCGGTGATGCATCGACCGGCGGGGCCAAGGTGCCGAACCCCAAGATCGGTGCCTGGGATTTGGGCTTGATCCTCGGCAACAAATCCTCTCGACCGGTATTTGGGATCTTTCTCGTGGTCGTGGTGCTTGCGCTCTGCATTCTCGTCGGCAACGTACGGAAGAGCTCGACGGGTCGGCGGATGCTGGCGATCCGTTCGAATGAGCGGGCGGCAAGCGCAATCGGCATCAATGTCGCCAACGGCAAGATGATGGTATTCGCCGTTTCGTCGTTCATTGCAGGAATCGGAGGTTGCCTGATCGGATACCGGTTCGGCTCCGTCTCCGACGTCTCATACGGAACGGTGGCCTCGCTCGCTGCTCTCGCTGTCGCGTACCTCGGGGGCATCACGAGCGTCAGCGGTGCCGTCGCCTCTGGCATCGTCGCGTCGTCGGGTGTTGCGTTCTTCACCATGACCCGCGTCATCGGGTCCCTCGGAAAATGGGAGTTCTATATCGGGGGAGTCTTGTTGATCTTTACGGCGATTCAGAATCCGGAAGGCATCGCCGGAGCATTCCGGGCGCAGGCCGCCGAGAAACGCCTCAAGAAGGAACGCCTTGGCGCTGACATCGTGTTGGGCACGAACGGACTCGCGATGGACACCAAATGACGCTGTTGCAAACCACCGATATGTCGGTCAGCTTCGGCGGCCTGCGCGTGGTGGACTCGGTCGACTTCGCCGTGCGCGAGGGCTCGCTCGTTGGGTTGATCGGCCCGAACGGCGCAGGCAAGACCACCTTCATTGACGGCATCACGGGTTTCGTTCCCGCCACGGGCCGGATCGAGTTCGACGGCCATGACATCACTCATCTTCCGGTCCACAAGCGAGCAAGGATGGGCCTGGGGCGGACATGGCAATCCTTGGAACTATTCGACGATTTGTCGGTGGAAGAGAACCTGTTCGTGGCCGCCGACAAACAGACGGCGCGCAACTTCTTGTTGGACATGGTCAATCCCGGTCGTAAACGCGAACGAAAAGACGTGGAGGCTGCTCTCGACATTCTCGGGATCAGTGACCTGGCGCGGAGCATGCCCAACGAAATCAGTCAGGGGCAGCGGAAACTCGTATCAGCGGCCCGCGCTCTCGCAACACGCCCAAAGCTTGTGTGCATGGATGAACCGGCGGCCGGACTCGACACCGACGAAAGTATTCTGCTCGGTCGAGGTCTGCGGAAGATCGTCGATTCCGGAACGAGCATCTTCCTTGTTGACCACGACATGGGTCTGGTGCTCACAATCTGCGACTACATCTACGTTATCGAGTTCGGCGTAAAGATCGCCGAAGGAACTCCGGCGGAGATCAAACGCAATCCGCAGGTCATCGCGGCGTACCTCGGGGAGTCCGCCAGAGCGAACGAGGCCAATCCTTCATGAGACTGCTCGAAATTAGCGAAATGTCAACCGGCTACAACGGAGTGCCGGTAGTCCGAAATCTTTCGCTCCATGTGGATGAAGGGGAAGTGGTTGCCCTGCTCGGTCCCAACGGCGCGGGAAAGACCTCGACGCTGCTGACCACATCGGCGATGAATCCGATTCTCAGCGGCGACATCAAGGTCTTGGGTCAATCGATCAGGGGATGCCGGGCGCACCATGTGGCGCGTCGCGGGCTCGCCCACGTTCCAGAGGACCGGAGCCTGTTCTTCCAATTGACCGTCCGGGAGAACCTTCGGCTCCGGGCAAAACGAGGGTCGGCCGCACTCGACGAGGCTCTCGAGTATTTCCCCGCTCTCGGAGCCTTAATGGAGCGCCGGGCCGGACTGTTGTCGGGTGGGGAACAACAGATGCTCGCTGTGGCGCGCGCCCTCACCGTGAAGCCGAAGCTGCTGATGGTCGACGAGATGAGTCTTGGTTTAGCGCCGATCATCGTCGAGCGGTTGCTGCCGATCCTTCGGGATATTGCATCGAAAACAGGGACCGGCATTCTGCTTGTGGAACAACACGTGCATCTGGCGTTAGAGGTCGCTGACCGGGCGTACGTGCTAAGTCATGGAAATCTCGCGTTGGAGGGATCGGCCGCCCACCTTCGTGAGAACGCTCATCTTCTCGAGCGGAGCTATCTCGGTGAGACGGTGGAGCCCGCGAGTTAGCGTCCGTCGAGCGCCTCCTGTGCTGCGCTTTGATCCGCGCCCGAAGGCGCGTGTCAGCCCAGGGTGGTCGGGTCGTCGAGGTAACGACCGATTGACTGGACGAAGGCCGCCGCCGGGGCTCCATCGGTGACACGATGGTCCCAGGTAAGGCTGAGGGTCATTCGCTTGACGCGTCGAATGCCTCCATTGTCGACCCAGGCAACATCGTCACGGATGCGGCCGACGCCGAGAATTCCCGCATTCGGAGGGTTGATGACCGGGGTGAAGCCGTCTACACCGAACATGCCAAGCGCGCTTACGGAAAACGTTCCACCCTCAAGCTCGGGCAGCTTGAGCTTCCCGCTTCTCGCTGCTTCGGAAAGTCGTGAGGTCTCGGCGGAAAGAACGCCAAGACCGAGTTGGTCGGCATTTCGAACGACTGGCACCACGAGTCCCTCATCGAGAGCCACGGCCATGCCAATGTGAATCTCCGGGAGAACCGCGATGCCCTCGGCCGTGACCTGGCTGTTCAAGCGGGGGTGGTCGCGGAGGGCCCGCGCCGTGGCGGCGATGACGTAGTCGGTGTAACCGGGTGTCGACCCACCAGATGCCTTGCGGGCATTGCGATCAGCAACCACCGCGTCCATCTCGACGTCGATCATCAGGGTCAGTTGGGCCATTTCCTGAAGCGAAGCGCGCATACGAGTTGCAATGGTGCCTCGCATGCCCTTCAACGGAACCGTGATGGTCGGCTGCTGAGCGAGAGCGGTGTAGGTCGCGGGCGCGGCCGGGGATTTCCCGCCGGTAACGATCGCCCGAACATGGTCCGCGACGTCTTGGCGGGAGATTCGACCGTCGGGCGAGGTGGCCAGAATCGCTGTGGTGGCGAGGTCGATGCCAAGGATGCGGGCCAGTTCCACCGCGGCAAACGTGGCGGCCGGCGGCTGCGCTCGCCGAGGAGCGGAAGCGTCGATCGCTGCTGTTGCTGCCGGCTGCGAGGGTGGGGTGACGACCGGCTGCGGGGCCAGCGTGGCCGATGTCGGAGAAACCTCGACGGGCTGCGCTGTCGTAATCGTTGCCTGGCTCGCTTTGGCCGCCACAACATCTTCGGAAGTAATTCGCCCACCGGGCCCGGTGCCAACGACGGCTTCGAGCTTCACGCCGAGTTGGGCGGCTTGGTTTCGCGCGTATGGCGATGCGAAAATCCGCTCGCCGGCGGACCGCACCGTTGTCTCCTGCGGAACCGGCGACGTTGTGGCCGTGGCCGCGGCCGTGGCCGGGACCGGTGCCAGAGCGACCGGCGTGGCGAGCGTCGCACCGCCCGGTGCCGCCTCGCCGTCGGCCAATATCCAGCCGATGAGCTCACCGCACTTGTAGGTTTCCCCGATAACTCCGACGATGTGAAGCACGCCCCCGTCGGGAATCTCAACCTCGGTCTCGACCTTGTCGGTTTCGACCACCATCACCGAAGTGCCGGGCGTGACCGGAGCGGTGTGGTCGACCAGCCATTGGAGGATTGTGCCCTCCTCCATGGTGAGGCCGAGTTTGGGCATGGTGAATTCGAGCGCCATGGCGGTTACCTTCCAGACTGAAAATGCTTGGCCGCTACTGCGGCGGCAAGGGTTGCCTCAACATCAATGACCCGCGGGCCGTCGGCCAGAATGCGGACTGTCGCCGTGGCGTTCGGACCCAGAACCCGGTCGCGTTCACCATCGAATGACAACACCCCTGGCCCGCGAAGGGTGATCGCCTGGCCGAGATCGACCTCATCCGCCGACCAGTACGAGACATCAGCGAATGAACCCGGAGCTATCGGCACACGTACGGTTTCCGGTCCGCCGAGTACGACATGGACCCCGCGCGGGGTGCGCCGATCGACAGGACTCAGAAGCGCCGCTATGGCCGACAGTCCAACGCTCGCTGGTTCAGCGATGCAGGCTATGACAGCCAGAAGCTGCGTGGGATCCCACACCGCCCTCGAGCCCGTGAAGTTGCCGTGCATGAGCACCAGGTCTACGAGCGCGAGGTCGTCGCGTGTGCCATCGTCGAACGAGACGTGTGCGACCTTGGCCCGGTGCATCACATCCTTGAGGGCGACGGCGCCGGATGCCACCAGCCCCGCGGCCACGCCTGCGAGCGTGGCGTCGATTTGGCGGGGAAACACGTTGTTCGTTCCGGTTGATATGCCCACGATTGGCGCATCCAACCAGCCCTTCGCGACATCTCGATGTGTCCCGTCGCCACCCAGAACGATCAATGCGTCGACGTTCTCGTTGCGCATGTGCGTCGCCATGGAGATGGTGTCGCTCGGGTGCCCGATGGTTGGCTCGTCGATGATCTCGATGCGCGCCGAAGGAACGTCGAAGTCGGCAACGGCTCGGGTAGACAGATTGTGGCGGTCGGGCGCGACGAGAATGCGCGTCGCTCCGGCGTCGATCGCTCCGGCGATGGCACGCCGTACAACTCCCATCTTGGCTGCGTCGGAGGTGGGGGAGGCATGCGCGATGAGTCGACGGATGTCCTTTCCCGCGGCGGGGTTGGCGATTACGCCGACGGTTCCGCTCACGTTTGACACCGCCGACTCGGGTGATGCATGTCAGCTGCCGGGAGCTTTGCGCCCGAAAACACTTCGAATGCCTTCGGCGATGCTCTTCGCATTTGGGACGTAGTGCTGTTCGAGGGCGGGCGAGAACGGCACCGGTGAGAACGGTGCCCCGATGCGGGCGACGGGTGCATCCAGGTAGTCGAACGCTTCCTCCTGGACCTGCGATGCGATCTCGGCTCCGAGCCCTCCGAAGCGCACCGCCTCATGGACGACGATGATCCGGTGCGTCTTGCGAGCGGAAGCGACGACGGTCTCGGTGTCGAACGGTTGCAGGGTGCGAGGGTCGATCACCTCACAACTTATTCCTTCGGCCTGCAACTTCTCGGCTGCGGCCAGCGACTCATTCGCCATGCGTCCCCACGATATGACGGTCACGTCTTTACCGGAGCGCAGTACGTTCGCCTTGCCGAGTGGGATCGAATAGAGGTCCTCGGGGACCGCGCCACTCATTCCAAGAAGACGCTTGTGCTTGACCATCACGGTCGGGTTGTTCTCCCGGATACATGAGACCATGAGGCCCTTCATGTCGTACGGGTTAGACGGGTACACCACCTTGAGCCCAGGAATGTGGCACAGGAGGGCCTCGAGGCTCTGGCTGTGCTGCGCCGCGGCAGAAAGACCGGCACCTCCGGCGGTGGTGATCGTCATCGGCAACGACGCCTTGCCGCCGAACATGTACTTCAACTTGGCCGCCTGGTTGACGATCTGATCGAGCGCAACGCACATGAAGTCCATGAACATGAGGTCCACGATCGGGCGTAGTCCGGAAACCGACGAACCGACGCCAAGTCCGATGATGGCCTGCTCGCTGATGGGGGTGTCGACGACCCGTCGTTCACCGAACTCCTTCTGAAGGCCGCCGAACGTGCCGAAGACCCCGCCAAATGCGCCGATGTCCTCGCCTGCGCAGAAGATGTTCTCGTCTTCTCGCATGCATTGCCGGACGGCTTCGTTGAATGCCATCACGTACGAGAGGTTGCGGGTTTCCGCTGGCGGAATCGCGGTGGCGGTCTCCGTGGTGCTCATTGGCCAACTCCGATCGGGGTCATCGCCGTGTAGACGTCTTCGAGCAACTGGTCGGCGTTGGGGAGCGGGCTTTCCTCGGCGAACTGGATCGCGTCGGCAATCTCCGCCCGCTGCTCCGCCCACATCGCTTCGACCTGGTCCGCGGTCAGGGCGCCGGAGGCGATCGCTTTCGCCTCCAGACCGAAGATGGGATCACGCTTCTTCCACTCTTCGACTTCGGAGTCGGGCCGATATTTGAGCCCGAGGTTCTGAATGCCGTGATGGTTGTAGAAGCGGTAGGTCTTGGCCTCGATCAGCGTCGGGCCCTTGCCGGCCCGGGCGAAGGCAATCGCCTCGGCCGCGGCCTCGTAGACGGCGATGGCATCCATGCCGTCGACGATCACGCCCGGCATGCCGTATCCCTGGGCCCGATCAACGATGTCGGTGATCGCCATCGTGTGATCGCGTCGCGTGAACTCGCCGTACTCATTGTTCTCGCAGCAGAACACGATCGGGAGCTTCAACGCACAAGCCATGTTGGCTGCCTCGTGGAATGCACCGATGTTCGTTGATCCGTCGCCAAAGAAAGCGACGGCCACGTTGCCGTCGTTTTTGTACTTGTGGGCAAAAGCGGCTCCGACCGCAATGGGGGAACCGGCCCCGACGATCCCGTTGGCCCCGAGCATGCCGAGCTCGAGTGAGCTGATGTGCATGGAGCCCCCCTTGCCGTTGCAGTACCCGGTCGCTTTGCCCATGAGTTCCGCCATCATCGGTCGAAACAGCCCGCCCTTGGCCACGAGGTGGCCGTGGCCGCGGTGGGTTGACGTGATGGAGTCAGCGTCGGTCAAATTGACGCACACGCCCGCGGCCACCGCTTCCTCTCCGACGTACAGATGAAGAAAGCCCGGCAGCTTCGCCTGCTCGGCGAGTTTGCCGGCTGCTTCCTCAAACAGCCGAATGCGCACCATTCGACGGTGGAGATCAGCCAAGATTTGTGGGGTCGGTTCCATGTAATCCTTTCGGGATATACGTGTTCATGCGGAAATGCTCGATGCGTCGGTGGTGCGGTTCGGTTCTTCGTGGTTCGGTTGGGTTGGTTCCGGGGTGTCAGGCGGTAGCGCCCAGCGCCCAACGAATGCTGCGGCGGAGTAGTTCGTAGTACTGCGGATTCTCCCACGAACAACGTTCGATCGTCGGGTAGTACGGGACGATCGGAGCCATGTCGTAGTGACCGCGGCAGTGGCCGAGCGTGTTGTAGAGAATTTGGCCGTCGCCGAGCGATCTGAGCCACATGACGAGGTGCTCATCGGTACCGGCGGTCTCGACGGACCAGTCGCGCTCCGCAAATCCTTTTGCGTCTCCGCTCCAGTGCGTGTGGAGTAACCCATGCAGTGATTCGCGCTCGTGGTACTCCTGCAGGTACAGCTCGTCGTCGGTGTCGAAGGTCTCGATGCCGGCCACCAGCCAGTGCGACGGATCGGCCACCTCGACCGTGTAGGGCTGGATAGGTGGGTGTGCGACAAACTGCGCACCGAGCGTCTCAGCCCACAGTGGGAAGCATCGCGGGGATTCCACGCCGTTGGGCCTCGGAAGGTCGAGCGCTGAGTTGGTGCCGTGAAGCCCTACCCAACGCCCGCCCCCCTCCACCCAGGAACGTATGGCCTGTTGCGCCGATTCGGAGGGACGCACGTCGCAGGTGTAGCTGATAAGCGCGCTTGCCTTCGTGATCGACTCCGAGTCTTCGTAGTCGGCTGCCACCTTGACCCGCACGTGCTCATGCTCCGCCATCAGCTTCAACAACTCAAGGCGGGCAAAGTCGATGTCGTGGTACTTCCCGCCTGCCACCAGGTAGGCGTCGACGCGTTCAGCCATGGGTGCGACCTTCGCTTTCGTACGCGTGCGTCTTAGTAGTTGACGCGCTTGAGGAAGCCACCGTCGACGGTGAGGTTCACACCGTTGATGTGCTTGGCTCGTGAACTGGCAAGAAACGCGACCGCGTCGGCCACGTCTTGTGCGACACCGAGCGAGCCGCCCGGATGCCCCTTTTCGGTTGCTTCGAAGAACGGCGGCATGGCCTTCTTGATGTTGTCCCAGTCGCCGCCCTCGATGAAGATCGGGCCGGGGGAAACCACGTTGCAGCGGACGCCCTTGGCCCCGAGGACCTGAGCTTGACCGAGAGTCCAGTTCGTTACGGCCGCCTTGAAGGCCGAATAGCTCCCGCTGCCGGAGGCGAAGTGTTCGGCGACGGCAGTGGTGCCGATGCTGATCAGCGAACCGCCGCCTTCGGTGAGGAACGGCGTCGCGGCTTCGGTGCCGTGGAGAAGCGCCATGAGATCGATGTTGAAGTTGTTAATCCACGCTTCGAGCTTGCGGGCCGGTTTGCCCGACGTGTTGTGCACGTAAATGTCGATTCCGCCCAACTGCTCAGCCGACGACGCAACCCACGAGCGCAGAGAAGCGCTGTCCGAAGCGTCGACAGCGGCACCGACAACCTTGCCTTTGGCCGACATCTCGGCCACGGCCGCGTCGACATCGGCGGCTGTGCGGGCGCAGATCGCAACGGAGGCGCCCTCGGCGAGAAGTGTCTCGGCGATAGCGCGGCCGATGCCCTTGGTTGCACCCGTAACGAGGGCGCGCTTGCCGGAAAGTCCGAGGTCCATGTTTTGTTGCTCCTTCTGAGTGGCAAAGTAACTGGCCGATTAGTTCATCATCGTAGGCACAGACTTGCCAATCCCGCTCGCGACCACGGGCGAGACCACTCGACAAGTTGTTCAACTACAGGTCGGATTTAGCGCCGGAGTTTCGTACCGGAGTCAAGGTCGGACGACCTTCGTGTTGCCATCGGTCCAGAGGACCTGGAGGTCACGGTGTTTGATTCTCCAACCCGCGTCGGTGCGAACCAGGTCATCGGCATAAATTCCCGCCACGATGTAGTTCGGACCCCCTTCGGCGGTTTGACGTACATGCTGCGCTTGGAGATAACAGCGGCATGTCGCGGTGTCACCGTCGATCGTCACCTGGTGGTTGCCAATGAGATGTTGACTGCTGTCGAGCATGCCCAGCGCTCTTTCGATCCGGCTGATGATCGATTCCACGCCCACAAGCGGGGTGACCAATGCAGCCGTCGCGTCGGCCAGAAAAACCCGTTCTCGGAGGACATCCCACCGTCGATTGTCGATGGCCCAGGTGTAGGCGATGGTGGTGTCGATGATGTCGCGTTCATCGAGCAGTTGCTGAAGTCGGGGGTCGGAGCTCATACGAGTGTCCATCCTCCGTCGACAGTCAACGTGTGTCCAGTTACGTAGCTGCTCGCCGCTGAGCACAGGAACAGCACGGCTTGGGCGATGTCGTCGACCGTGCCTTTTCGTCCCAGCGGTATGTTCGCGGATCGTTGCTTCATCATCGGGCCCATGAGTCCGGTCACCGAGGAATTCACCGGCCAAAGCGGCGGCAGTTCTCCGGTGTGTATCTTTCGTAACGTTGGCACGGGCACGTTGCCCGGTGCCACGCCGTTGACCCGGATCTGGTGAGGGGCCAGGTCGACCGCGAGGCTTTTGGTGAAGTGAATCACCGCAGCCTTGGCGCTGTCGTAACCGGTGCCGAGACAGGGGAGCATGCCGTCAACGGAGGCGATGTTCACGATGGAGCCGCCGCGACCGTGGGCAACCATGTTCGTTGCGGCCGCCTTCGAGCAGTTGAAAACTCCCACGAGGTTGACGTCGATCGACCGGTGCCACGACTCGTGCGATTGATCGAGGATGCTTCCGGCTTCGCGGTACGTGCCGGCGTTGTTCACGAGTATGTCGATTCCTTCCGGGACGGAAGCGACTCCGGCGTCGGCGCTACTGGAGTCGGTGACGTCCAGCATTACGGCAGTTCCGCCAATGTCGGTCGCAACTCGCTCCGCTCCCCCCAAGTCAATGTCGGCAACGGTGACGGTGGCCCCGGCTGCCGCCAGGAGCCGTGCGATCCCCTCGCCGATTCCCGTTGCACCGCCGGTCACGAGGGCCCGACGTCCGTCGAGGGAGAGAAGTTGTTGTACGGCCTCTTGCATGTTTTCCTCAGCTGTCCTGGCGGGCTTCGCCGCTCGACGATTGTCGCGGTTTGGTTTCGGGTCGACGCACAAACTAACTCCGTAGTTAATATCTGTGCCCATCCGTCGGCTTGTTCGACATACGTTCACTCTCTGGGGGAGTTTTATGGGTTCACTCGATGGTCAGGTGGCATGCATCACGGGTGGTACCCGTGGGATCGGGCGCGCCATTGCTGAAGCCTTTCTTCGGGAGGGGGCCAGCGTGGTCGTCAACGGTCGCGGCGCGGAAAAGGGCGCCGTAGCGATAAAGGAAATGAATGCCGGGGACCGGGTCCATTTCATCGCTGGCGACGTCAAGCAACGGGAATTCTGCGACTCGCTGATTGACCAGACCGTAGCGAAATACGGGCGGTTGGACATTTTTGTGGCCAACGCCGGCGGGGGAGCTGATCCTGCTCCCATCGCTTCCATGACCGACGAAGCGATGGCCGATGCGATGAACTGGAACTTCTGGCACACGTTTTGGACGATGCGCAAGTCGTTCAACGTCATGATTCCCCAGGGTGGCGGTCGGTTCATGGCCATCTCTTCGGTTGAGGGCAAGATGGGGAAACCGGCCGTGTCGAATTACGTGGCTTCGAAACACGCGATCAACGGATTGGTGAAGTCAGCCGCGAAGGAGGTCGGAACGCTTGGAATCACGGTTAACGCGCTCTGCCCCGGAGCGATCGAAACGGACGTGATGAAAGAACAGGGACCCGCTGCAGCCGAAGCGATGGGAATGAGCTATCAGGGTCTGCTCGATGTGTTCGCCCACGAGTCAGCCATCAAACGGCTGAACGAGGTCGAGGACGTGGCCGAAGTAGCCGTACTGCTTGCTTCCAACGCGGGCGCAGGAATTACTGGTTCGCTCATTTCCATCGACGGCGGAACATCGCCCTACTGACTTCGCAGTTGAACCGCCTGAACCGTCGGCGAACTGATTACCAAACGACTATGCGCAAACCGATTCTGAAGAACTGAGAGAGACAACATGGGAAAGCTTGACGGCAAAGTTGCGTGCATCACCGGTGGGACGAGAAGCATCGGGCGAGGCATCGCCGACGCCTTTTTGCGTGAAGGCGCAAGAGTGGTGGTCAATGGCCGCGACGAGGCCAAGGGGCAGGCGTGCCTGGCCGAAATGAAAGCGGGGACGAACGCCCTGTTTTTCGCGGGCGACTCGTCGAAGCAGGTCACCGTTGAGGGATTGATCGATTTCACGATCGAGAAGTTCGGGCAACTCGATATCTGTTGTCTGAACTCGGGCGGGGTGTTGAACACCGCGCCGGTGGCGTTGATGACCGATGAAGAGTGGCAATTGGAGATGGACTGGAACCTGAACCACGTGTTTTGGGGAATGCGTCGGGCGTTGAATCACATGATTCCTCGAAACGCCGGGCGCATAATTGTCACGTCGTCGGTCGAGGGAAAGCTCGGCAAACCGGGCATTCCTGGCTATGTCACGACCAAGCACGCGGTGAACGGTCTGGTGAAGTCCGCTGCACAGGAGGTGGGCACCCTCGGCATTACCGTCAACGCGATTCTTCCCGGGATCATTGAGACCGACATCGTGCGCGCCACCGGTCCCGAATCGGCAGTGGCAATGGGCTTGTCGGGTTACGACGAGTTGATCGGACTCTTCACCGCCGAGTCAGCCATCAAACGACCGAACAAGGTTGAAGAAGTTGCAGCGGTAGCGGTACTCCTGGCGTCCGACGCCGCCAGGAACATGACCGGATGCCTGTTTCCCGTGGATGGGGGGACGATGCCGTACTGAAACTGCATAGCGACTTCGTACCGATGCCGCCGAACGAATTTGGACCAACACACGAGGGACTCAGCCTGCTCGGGCCCCCGGTCCAGATCGCATATGCCGTCACCGATGTTCGGGAAGCTGCGGCGCAGTGGGCTGAGCGACGTGGTGTGGGCCCGTTCTTCGTGATCGAGCACATCGCCCTCTCCGACGTGCGCTATCGCGGTGCGCCCGCAGCCTTTGACCATTCCTCGGCCTACGCCCAGTGGGGGGCGATCATGGTCGAACTCGTGTGTGACCATACGATCGGTCCGTCACCGGTAGCCGACGTCGTCGGTCCCGGAGGGCGGGGTTTGCATCACGTTGCCCATTTCGTTCCCAGCTTTGCTTCCGCCTCCGAAGCTCTCGTCGCAGCCGGACACGCAGAGGTTCTGTACGCAAACACTTCGGCTGGCCTGCCTTTCGCATTTCACGATGCGATCGCCACGCTCGGTCACATGATCGAGATCTACGAGGGAACGCCCAAGTTGCGGGCTTTCTATTCCATGGTTTCCGAGGCGGCCGCGAACTGGAACGGTTTGGACCCGGTCCGAGTCCTCACTCGATGAGCCGACCTTGGGCGGGAGACCCGTCGCGTTCGCCCCTTCCGGGATAACGTTTCGCTATGAGCGAGAGCAACATGTCCTCAGCTGGTTCGAGCACCCCGTCCAACGACGCCTACGACACCTTGAAACGGTTCTGGACCATTCAGGACGGGGGTGACTACTCGAAGCTGTCCGAGTTGTTCTCCGACGATGCTGAACTCGTCGACCCGGTCTACGGAACGTTCACCGGCGGCGCGGCGATTGCGGGGTTCATGACCAAGATGAACGTGGAAATGGCCAAGGCCGGCGCGTCGTTTCGTCTGGCTGAGCTCTCCGGTGCCACTGATGCCGACGGGAACGGCACAGTTTGGGCGCAGTGGACGGCTGCGACCAGCAAAGGCGATCGTACCGGCGTTGGCGTCTACCGGACCCGCAACGGGAAGATCACGTACTACCGCGATTACATGAATGGCTAAACCGTAGGATTCCCGCCCGTGTCGATCCCGTCGTGGTTTCACCGACCTCGCGCCGCTCGAAGTGATCGCTCGATCACTTCTGTGTAATGTGACCGCATGGGAGCTCATGAGGGTCGCGTTGCGATAGTTACCGGAGCGGCATCTGGCATCGGCCGAGCGACTGTCGAGCGGTTCCTCGCCGAAGGCGCGTCGGTGGTCGCGGTCGATCGTGCAGAAGGACTCTCCTGGGCGCAAAACAACGCGCGCATAGCACTATGTGCCGGTGACGTGACCGACGAGACGTGTAACGCGAACGCAGTCCGGATCGCCCGAGAGCAGTTCGGTCGCCTTGATGTGCTGGTGTGCAACGCGGGCATTCCCATGTCGGGTGATGTGCTGAGCATGCCGATGGCCCAGTACGACCGTGTGATGGATGTGAATGTCCGCGCCATTGTGCTGGGCGTTCGCGCTGCGGTTCCGGCGTTGCGCGAATCCGGAGCCGGGTCCATCGTGGTGACCGCGTCGACATCGGGAACCGGCGGTGATCCCGGCATGTGGCCGTACAACACCTCCAAAGGCGCGGCCATCAACCTGGTCCGGGCGCTTGCTCTCGACCTTGGCGTCGACAACATCCGTATCAACGCGGTTTGTCCGGGGCCAACGGAGACCGGAATGACCCAGCGCATCCAGTCGGTTCCGGCTGTCTATGAGGGGCTCCGGACCCGCATACCGCTGCTGCGTTGGGGGCTATCTCGCGAAGTCGCCGCAGCGATCAGTTTCCTTGCGTCCACCGACGCGAGCTTCATCACCGGTGCAGCGGTCCCCGTCGACGGCGGATTGACGGCGAGCACTGGGCAGTTTCTTCCGCCTCAACGCCAGCCTGAAAGCGAGTTCCAGTGAGCAATCATCCAGAAAACTACGAAGATGTCACCGTCTTCGATCTCGATCCGAATGACGAGGAAGCCCTTCTTCTGGCCCATAACGAGTGCACGTTCATCTGGGCGAACAAAGAAGGTTGGCCGGTCGGGGTGATCATGTCCTACGTGTGGCGCAACGGTTGTTTCTGGTTGACCGCAAGCAGCCAGCGAGCGAGGATCTCGGCTGTACGCCGTGACCCTCGCGTGTCGATCTGTGTGACCTCCACGGGATCCCCCCTGCCGAGGAACAAGACGATCACCTGGAAAGGTACCTGCGAGGTGCTCGACGACGACGAGACGAAGGCCTGGTTCTACCCGGATTTGTCTGCCGCTCTCAACAACGATCCGAAGCGGGCCGCGGTGTTTCAGAAGTTCCTGGATTCGCCGCGGCGGGTGATCCTCAAGGTGACCCCGACGCAGCGCATCGGTTACGACGGCGCCAAGATGGGGAAGATGACCTCTGAGTGGATGGCCAACAACGCCTGACTTTCGCACCCGCTGAATTGATTGGTTGGCCAATTCCATGTCACTCGAGCGATAGCCGTACGATGCGAAGCCATGCGCGCTGCCATAATCACCGGACTCCAACAGCTTGACGTCATCGAAGTGCCGGAGCCGGAGCCGGCGCCCGACGGAGCCGTCGTTGACATCGCTCTATGCGGAATATGCGGGACTGATATTCACGCATATCAATCCGGGGCACCGTACAACCCGGCCATCTGTGGGCACGAATGGGTGGGCACGGTGTCCGCGATCGGAGGCTCGGTCCGCAACGTGGCTGAAGGCGACCGGGTGGTTGTTGCCGTGCCGCCACCGTGTGGATCGTGTTCGGCGTGTCGGGCCGGACAGACGTTGTGGTGCTCGTCGGTGTTTCTGAGCGCGACCGGACGCGATGTGAAACACCCGGCCCACGGTGGTTTCGCCCCCAGGCTCGCAGTGAAGGCAAGTCGTCTGGTCAGAGCCAATTCGAGCCTGTCAGACGAAGAAGCCGCGCAGGTGGAACCCGCCACCGTGGCGTTCCACGCCGTCCGAGCGTCGCGCATCCGACTCGGCGACGTTGCTGTCGTGCAGGGTGCTGGACCGATCGGTCTCACGACGCTGCAATGGGTCAAGGCCGCCGGCGCCGGCGAAGTGATCGTCATCGAACCGAATGTGCAGCGTCGGTCACTTGCTGCCGAACTGGGCGCCACGATCACCTGCGGCGCTGGTGCCGAGGCCGAGCAGTTGGTACGCGAACATACTAAGGGCCTCGGTGCCGACGTTGTGTATGAGTGTGTCGGTCGTGCGCCGGCCGTTCAATCGGCGGCTGATCTTGTGCGGCGCGGTGGCTCCGTGTGTCTGATCGGCCTGTCTGATACTCCGGCCAGCATCGTGCCCGGCGTGTGGCTCGTGAAGGAGATACAGCTGACGGCTGCGCTCGCGTACACCCACGAGGAGTTCGACCTAGCTATGGGCATGGTGGCCGACGGGCGTGTGCGTCTGTCTCCGATGCATTCGAGCACGGCGAGCCTTGACAACCTCGCTGCGGTGATGGCCGATCTCGCGGGCGGGACGTCGGCCGAGACCAAGGTTCTCGTAGATCCGCGGCGTTGAGGTCTGCGGCAAACGCTATTTTGGAATGTCTTTCCACGCCACGTCTTTGTCGTTGCGCGGCTCGCCGGGAAGACCGAGAACCCGCTCCGCGATGATGTTGCGCTGTACCTCGTCTGATCCGCCGGCGATACGGTAACCAGGTGCGCCAAGAACATGCTCGCCCCATGCATAGGTGCCCCATTCACCGGTGTCGGCGATCAACTTAGGTCCGAGAACAGCGGAGATGGCATCGGACATTTTGCGCATTCCCTCGGTCCACACGATCTTGCCCAGCGAACCTTCCGGGCCCGGAGTGGCTCCTGATTTACGCAAATCGGCGGCTCGACGGTTGATGAAACCTTCGATACGAGTGTGGATGTACATCTCGATCAATTGCGAACGGACGTGCGGATCGTTGGTGCGTCCGAGCGCTTTTGCCGTGGCCAGGAGCTGTTTGAACGAGCCGCCCGAACGGGATCCACCACTCGGCGAAGAGTGATCTCGTTCGAAGCCGAGCGTGGTGAGGGCGACCTTCCAGCCTTCGCCGACGGGCCCGAGACGCATGGTGTCAGGCACCCGGACGTCGTTGAAGAAGACCTCGTTGAACGACGCGCCACCGCTCATTTGCTTGATCGGGCGGACTTCGATGCCGGGGAGATCCATGGGGATGATGAACGCCGTCATGCCCTTGTGTTTCGGGACGTCGGGATCGTGTCTCGCGATCAGCTCGCCCCATGCGGAGTGCGCCGCCCCTGAGCTCCATACCTTTTGACCGTTGATGACCCATTCATCGCCATCTCGGACCGCCCGGCAGGCGAGGGCTGCGAGGTCCGAGCCGGCGCCCGGCTCGCTGAACAGCTGACAGCACAGCACGTCGGTGCGCATCATGGCTGCGACATGTTGAGTCTTTTGTTCAGGGGTTCCGAACAATGCAATGGTCGGAGCGATCAGACCGGTCGTGACGCTGATCGTCTCGTGACTCGGGAGCATCTCGTAGTCCTGCTCCAACTTGGCGAAGGCTCGCGCGTGTTCCTTCGACAGCCCGAGACCGCCGTATTCCGGCTTACCGGTGATGGCGTGGTAGCCCTTCTCGGCCTTCTTCTGGTTCCAGTTCATGATGTCGTGCAGGAGGGCACCCTCCTGATCGTGGGTCAATGCGTGAAACACCGACACACTGAATCGTCCGACACCCCATTCGTCGTCGTGGGCCGGGGAGTCGCTCTTCTTCGTCGCATGCGCATCGAGCCACGCCCGGGCTTCAGCTGCGAACTCTTCTACGGTTGGCTGTTCTACGGAGGTCACGGTTGTCTATTCTGCCAGGGCTCGCGGCCAAAGAATCAACTGAACAGTTAATTTGTGCCTGGTTATTTCACACGATAGAAATGGGGCGACGGGACAAGTCGTTAAACTGTCACGCGTGCCTGCCAAGAAAAAGCCCCGATTGGGACGACCTCCTAGTTCCGATTCGGCTGAAACTCGTCGACGCATTTTGGACTCCGCCCGCGTAACGTTCGCCAATTTTGGCTACGGCGCAACCACGAATCGCATTCTTGCCCAGCGTGCCGAAGTCACGACAGCTGCGCTTTACCACTACTTCGATTCGAAACTCACGCTGTACTGCGAGGTGTACGACGAAGCACAGGAACGGATCTACGCGCGCTTTCAGTCTGCGATTGCAGGCATACCCGGATTCCTCGACCGATTTGAAGCGGTGCTCGAAGCCGCCCACGAATTGAACCGCGAGGACCCCTCGCTGGCCCGTTTCGTCGGGGCGGCCCGAATCGACATGATCCGCTACGAAGAGGTCAAGCTGGCGACCCGTCCGGCGGCGGTGAGGTTCAGCTTCTTCTTCAACTTGGTCGACGACGCGGTCAAACGCGGCGAGGTTGCAAAGAAGGATGGGGCTGCGGTGCTCGTGTTGCTCCGAACCGTGCTCATCGGCCTCACCGACGCCGTGTCGCAAAGCGATGCAGAACACCGACTCGCGGTAAATGCGTTCAGCTCGATCTTTGAGGGAAAGACCCTGATCAAGCGGGTCAAATGATGACCGTCGCGTCAACGGTGGTGGCCGCGACAGTCGGTCACGTGTGGGTTCGACGCCCGGCCTCTTCAACCAACGCCGACCGGGATTGGTGGAATCGGGCTGAACCGCCATTCGTCGTTTGGCCGGCATCCACTACGAGGCAGTGGCCGCTGGTATAGCGGGCTTCGTCGCTCGCGAGGTACAGGGCTGCGTTGGCGATGTCGCTCGGTTGACCGGCGATTCCCAGTGGTGAACCGGCAGCGATGTGCTTGTTCGTCGTTGCCAGATCGGTGTGGTCACCCGTGATGACGGCTGCCGTCATGGCGGTTGCGGTGTTGCCGGGAGCGATGGCGTTCACCCGGATGCCGTTGGAGCCCAACTCCGATGCGACCGACTTTGTCAGCCCGATTATGGCGTGCTTGCATGCGGTGTACGCGTGCGGACCGAGACCGCCCATGATGCCGGCCGTACTCGCGGTACTGAGAATGACCCCGGAACCCTGCGGCACCATCACCCGAGCTGCGTGCTTCATGCCGTGAAACGCCCCGTTGAGCAGCACGGCGACGCTGCGGTTCCAGGCCTCCGATGAGGTTTCGGCTATGCGTCCGATGGCACCGACGATTCCGGCGTTGTTGAACATGATGTCGAGACGGCCGAAGTCCGCCACCGCCAGATCGACGGCGGCCGCAACGTCGGTTTCAACCGTGACGTCGCAGTGGATGTATCGCGTGGCCTCGCCCAACTCGGCGCACAAAGCCTCGCCGCTCGGGTCTTGCACATCCGCAATGACGACGCGTGCACCTTCCTCGACAAAACGCCGAACCGTTCCCTCACCGATGCCGCTGGCACCGCCGGTGATGACGGCAACTTTTCCTTCAAGTCGATTTCCCATGATGTCCCCCTGGATTTGTAAGTGTTGTGAGTGTTGTAAATGTTGTGACTGCTGCGCGTGTTCCACTGGTCTCGCCTGTGCGGCGGTTCACGAGGTATGTGACACTTTGCCGATGGCTTTGCAACGTAGTCCGCGAGAGTTGACCGGTACGGATCTGGTGCTGAGCTACTTCAGCCTCGACCGCCAACATCCGATGGAGGACCGCGTGGCTGCCGCTGCGGCAGCGGGCTTCGCTGGCATCGGGTTGTACATCGGTGAATATCAGCGCCTCCAGCGGGAAGGTCTGGCCGGTGCGTGGCTCAACGATCTTCTCGACCGGTATGGAATGGTCATTGCGGAAATTGAAGTGGTACGGGGCTGGGCCCAATCCGGCGCGGCCTACGAGTCGTGCCTCGCGATGGAAGCGACGGCTTGGGAGATGGCCGATCGGTTCGGCTGCCGATACCTGCAGGCGATCGGGCCCTACGACGGCTCTATCGACGAAGCCGGGCATGCGTATGGCGCGTTGTGTGACCGAGCGGCAGACCACGGTCTGGTTGTGGGACTCGAATTCCTGCCGTTCACCAACATCGTGTCGGCCGGCGATGCGTTGCGCATCGTTGACGTGGCCGATCGCCCGAACGGCGGAGTGTGTGTTGACATCTGGCACCACGCGAGGGGAGCGAACGATCTCGCGCTTATTCAGGCGATCCCGCCCGAGAAGATCACCGGAGTGCAGATGAGCGACGGAACGCTCGTCCCGCAAAATCCCGACTACCTGCAGGACTGTCTTCGTAACCGCGTTGCCCCGGGCTCGGGCGAGTTTGGCGCATCCCTCTTCGCGCAAATGCTGATTGAGATGGGCGTCGACGTGCCCTGGGGCATGGAGGTCTGCAACGACTCCGCCTGGGGCCAACCTGCGAACCCCCACGTCGAGGCCATCGCCGATGGGATGCGGGAGGCGCTTCAGGTGGCCAGACGGACGGTTCGGGGCGAGTAGGACGCGTCGACTCACACCGGGTAACACGCGTCGTTGCGATCGCGGCGACCCTCGGTGAAGCGGTCGTACGCCCACGCCAACTCGATCCGTTCCTTCACGTTCCACTCGTGGATGCAGATGCGATGCGCGATCAGCCACGAGCCCTCCCGCCGTTCGAACCGGTCGACGTAACGTCCGCCGAAACGTTCCAGGAACGGTCCGTCGTCATCGCGGCAGCGGTGCACGGCACTGACGTATGTCTCCACGTGCGCGACGTCGGGGGACACGAACTCGATGTCGGGTTCGCCAATCATGTGATGCGTTGCTTCGGTCCGTCGGCGTAACGCCTCGGTGGCGTACGTCGCAAAATCGGCGCCCAGTCCCTTGAATGCGCCATGGTCATCGGTGGCCCCGGGGTGGTACACCGAAGCGACGAGTTCGGCATCGCACCGGTCAATTCCGCGACAGTACCGGTGCAGCGTTCGTCGGATGGCGCGCTCATCCTCGTAGCCCTGCACCTGAGAGTCTGCGTTCATCAACTGCCTCCTGAACATCGCATGAGTCGAAGAATTGACCCGATGATTAGTTCTTCCTATCATGCCTTTGTCCGTTGCGCCCGGAGGTGCCCGTTGTCCACACAAGTCCCCGTATCCGAAGGCGTGTTCAAAGTGTCTGAGGATGGTCCCCATCTGCTCGGCAGCAAATGCCTTGATTGCGACACCTACGCATTTCCACCGCAGAGCGGCTGCCAACGCTGCTCGGGCACAAACACCGAGCGGACCGAGTTGTCGAATCGCGGAACGCTGTGGACCTGGACCATTCAGGGATTTCCGCCGAAGGCACCGCCGTTTATCGGCGATGCCGATCCAGCTACGTTCAAGGCCTATGGCGTCGGGTATGTGGAATTACCCGGCCAGGTCAAGGTCGAGACCCGTCTCACCGAGTCCGACCCGACCAAGCTGACGATCGGCATGACGATGGAGATGGTGCTTGAGCCGATAGCCAAAGACGCATCGGGCGCGGAAATCGTCACGTTTGCGTTCCGTCCGGTCGCGGTCTGACGCAGTCGGCTCGCGCCATCAGGACGCGCGGCCCCGCCCGCCCATTCACTTCAACAATTCGCTCCAGTAGCCAACACCAACCAGCACACAACTAAGGGGAACAACGATGACTGACGTCGCGATAGTCGGTATCGGCATGCACGAGTTCGGTCGTACCGATGGCGTGTCCGGGATGGATCAGGGTGTGGTCGCCGTGCGTCGTGCACTGGCCGACTGCGGTGCCAAATGGGAAGACATGCAGTTCGCGTTCGGTGGCAGCCAATCTGCCGGCGCGGCCGACACGATGGTGTCGAAGCTGGGCCTGACCGGTGTGCAGTTCATCAACGTGGCAAATGGCTGCGCGACCGGTGGTTCGGCACTCTTCAGTTCCTACAGTGCGATCCGCTCGGGCATGTCGGATCTTGGCATCGCCATCGGATTCGACAAACACGAGCGTGGCGCCTTCCGGGTGGAGAGCAAGGGGATGGACTGGTACGGCGCGTCCGGGCTCGCGCTCACCACACAGTTCTTCGGCATGAAGATCAACCGGTACATGCACCAGTACGGAATCACGCAACAGTCGCTCGCCAAGGTCTCAGCGAAGGCGTTCCGCAACGGATCACTGAACCCGATGGCCTGGCGCCGTAAGCCCTTGTCGGAGGAGGAGATCCTCGCATCGCCCATGCTTTCGTACCCGCTGACCCAGTACATGTTCTGCAACCCCGGCGAAGGTGGCGTCGCCCTGGTGCTCTGCAACGCCGAGAAGGCGCATCTCTACACCGACCGTCCGGTGTTCCTCAAGGCGGCTGTCGTTCGGTCCCGTCGCTTCGGCAGCTTCGAAGTTCTCGCCCCGTCCATCGCGCTCGAGCACAACGCCGGTCCCACGGTCGACGCGTCGAAGGCCGCGTTCGAGATGGCTGGCATCGGCCCGAAGGACATCGATGTAGCTCAGCTGCAGGACACCGAGGCCGGAGCCGAGGTCATGCACATGGCGGAGAACGGATTCTGTGAGCACGGGGAGCAGGAGCGGATGCTGGCTAACGGCGAGACTGAGATCGGTGGGCGTTTCCCGGTGAACACCGACGGGGGATGCCTGGCGAACGGGGAGCCCATCGGAGCGTCGGGCCTTCGGCAGGTCTACGAGAACGTTCTTCAGCTCCGGGGTGACGCAGGCGAGCACCAGGTGCCGGGAAACCCGAAGACGGCCTACACGCACGTGTACGGAGCACCCGGCATCTCCGGCGTCACCATTCTCGCCCGATGATTGATTATCGGCGCGCTTATCATCTCGGTGTTCGCGTGCCAGACATCGGCGCGGCCATGGTGGAGCTCGGTGAACCGCTCGGCGTCACCTGGTGTTCCCTGCAGGAGCGGGAGCAGTCCGTCTGGACGCCGGATGGTGGTCTGCAGACCATTGCGTTGAAGTTCACGTACTCATGCGAGGGACCCAACCACATCGAGCTGTTGGAGGGCGCACCCGGCACCATCTGGGACGGCCGAGTCGCTCCGGGTGCCCACCACACTGGAGTGTGGGTCGATGATGTCGCCGCATCCACGGGCGACGCACTGGCGAAGGGCTGGACACTTGTCGCTTCACAACGCGCTCCCGAAGACGGATACGGCGCGTTCACATATGTGCAGCCGCCGAACGGCCTCATCGTCGAACTGGTGTGGAGCGCTATCGAACCGATGTTTCAGCGTTGGTTCGACGGCGGATCACTCGGATAGTCAAAGTTCTTCGACACGGCTCGCGTCGAAGATCACCGAAACAGACTCAAGGAGAAATACGTGCACGAAGTAGATGCCATGCCGGCTCGCTTGGAGGCATTTCTCGCGTCGGTTGTTCCCGACCGTCAGGCCCGGGTCCACAGCTATGCACTCATGACCGGTGGATACAGCCGTGTCATGGCAAAAGCCGAGGTGGAGTGGGACAACGGGCTGACCGAGACGTTGGTATTGCGTGGTGATCCGCCTCCCGACAAGACCATGTTGGTCACTGACCGCGACGCGGAGTGGGCCGTGTTGAAGAGCCTGTCGGGTGTACCGACGGTTCCGATGCCGGCGGCACTGCACTATGACGCGTCCGGCGAGCACCTCGGCACCAAGGCGATCGTGTTGGAGTTCTGTTCCGGTCCTTCGCTTCAGTCGCAACTCAACGACCTCGTTTCAGCACAAACCCCCGAGGCCGACCCTGCCTATCTGGCCCATCGTGACGCTTTTGTCGACACCGTGGCCCGTGTGCCCCAGGTCGATCTCGATATTCTGCCCGCGGCGATGGCCCGCCCCGCTGACTGGGATGCGTACATGCGCACGGTGAACGAGTCGTGGGCTGAGAACGAACGTACGTTGAAGGAATCGAATCCCACCATGCGCTATCTCGGCGCGTGGCTCGACGCTCACCGCCCACCTCCTATGCCGCTGGCGCTGCAGCACGGTGACCTTCAGCCCGCCAACATCCTGTTGGATCCCACCGATGGATCGCATCGCCTGATCGACTGGGAGTACGCCCATATTGGAGACCCCAGAGAGGATCTCGGCTGGTACGTGACGTACTCGGCCGCTGCTCCGCCGAGCCTGTATTCCATCGACCCGGAGACCTTCCTCGCTCGCTACCGCGAACGTACGGGCACATCGGAACTCCACGTGAACCAGGCCACGGTCGGCTATTTCTCGGTGGTGTCGGCCGTGAAGGTCTTCAGTCAGATCGTGCAGGCGGCCAGCGCCATGGCCGAAGGAAAGACGAACGGGGTCATGACCACCTACAACATCAACGCTGCAACTGTCGGCCATATGAACTTCATCGGCGCATGCGCCGCACTGGCTGAACCGCTCGACGCTCTGCGATCCATGCACGAGCAGCTGGTTGGTGCCGCTGTATCGGAGACGAACCAATGATCAGCCTCCCCACGACCGAACAGGTGATACTCGACTGCCGGCGCGAATTGCTTGAGGTCATCGGCCCGGAAGTCCACACCGATGCAGCAAAGGTAAGCGTGCAGATGTTGGAGAACGTGCTCCGCAACGCGGCCACGCGCGCGGCACACGAGATCGCGTGGATGCGAGATGAGACGTTGGCCATGGAGACGTACGCCCGTGATGTGTTGGTCGTATCTCCGGCGTCAACGGCTATCGCCGATGCGCTCGCGGCACTCGATGCCGGGCCCCGCACCAGCCTGCATCTCGACGACATGGCACGAACGTACAGTTTGGCCGGCGAGGCTTTTTCGGCGGCGTTGGAAACGGCACTTGCCAACGGTGACGCAGATCTATCGGCCCGGGCCCACACGTTGTTGGCCGCCCGCAGCGCCACCGAGGTCCAGATCATGGGCGAGTGGGGCTTCGTCGGACGGGGCTAGGGTGAGTCAGGGGTGCCCTCATATCGACCTCTTCGCTCCTGATACACAGGAGAACTGGTACCCCGCGTACGACGAACTCCGGCAGCATTCCCCGGTGTACCAGGTACCCGGCACGTCCATGTATGTCCTGACCCGCTATGAAGACGTTGCCTGGGTTAGTAAGCGCACAGATCTCTTCGCGAACGGACCCGCGCCGAGCGGCGCATTGATGCAAGATTCCGAGGCCCTGCGGATCTATCGCGAACGGGGACGCTTCCGACGCGCGCCGCTGAGTACCGACCCACCGGAACATCGGCAGTACCGCAACCTCATCGACGCGTTCTTCAACGCGAAAGGGGCCGAAACTCAGCGATCGTTCATAACCCGCATCGTGCATGAACTCATCGATTCGTGGATTGGCGATCCAGGTCGGGAGATCGAATTCGTTGAGCGGTTCGCCCTTCCGCTGCCCGTCATCGTCATCACGTCGATGTTGGGGTTTGCGCGTGAAGACATCCCGCAGCTCAAGAAGTGGTCCGAGGCCTGGGTGATGCCGTTCGCCGGCAATCTGACCGCAGAGCAGCAGCGCTATGTCGCCGAACAGGGCGTCGACTTCCAGAACTACATCCTGCAGGTCATCGAGGAAAAGCGACATTCGCCCGACGACTCGGTCATCAGTCATCTGGCCCACACCATGCTTCAGACCGCCGACGGGGCGACCCGTCCGCTGACCGACGCGGAGATCATCTTCACCACCGATCATCTGTACATCGGCGGTAACGAGACCACCACGTTTGCCCTCACGTCCGGGTTGTGGCTCATGCTTCGCGAGCCCGGACTCCAGTCCCGACTGCGATCTGACCGTGCCCTGATCGGGAACTTCGTCGACGAGGTACTGCGTTTGGAGTCGCCCACGCAGGGTCTGTACCGGCACAATTTCGAAGCCGTCGAACTCCATGGCGTCACGATTCCGGCCGGATCCACGGTTCACCTACGGTTCGCCGCTGCGAACCGCGACTCACGCATGTTTGCCTCACCCGCAACCCTCGACGTCGACCGTCCGAATTCCGCCCGCCATGTCGCATTCGGCCAGGGCGAACATCACTGCCCCGGTGCCGGGTTGTCACGGCTTGAACAGACCATCGCCTTCAACGCGTTACTCGATCGAATCGAGGAGTTCCACCTGCTTCCGCAGAACTCATTCGTGCACAAACCGGGCTTTGTTCTCCGGGCGCTTGACGAGCTGCACGTTGGATTCACGCCCGCCCGTTCCCTCGCAACCTGAAACCTGGAAGAGAACCGATGGCGACGATCCTTGCGCACATAACGATCCGGCCCGGTGCTGAAGCGCGCTTCGAAGAGATCGCCCGGTCGCTTCATCGGGCAACCCATGCCACCGAAGTAGGTGTGCGGGCGTACGGATACTGGCGGGGCGCATCGCCGCGGCAGTACTACGCCCTGTTGTCGTTCGATGATTTCCTCACGTTCATCGCACACCAGACGAGCGACCATCACGAGTTGGCGAGCCCGGCACTCGGCTCGGTGATGGAGGCGATCCGGCTTGAATGGGTCGACCCGGTTCAGGGCGCATCGACACTCGTGCCGACCTTGCCACAGACGGCTCCGGAGAATGCCGACGAGCTCACAAAGAAATACGCCGTTCGATTTGCAGCCGAGATCGCCGACTGGTGGCTGCCGTTACGGTCGGGCTTCGAGGCGACCCCCTGACACACATTCAATCAGCGGTTCAGCGCCCAACGAATCCGTAGAACGCAGAGCCCACGGCTACACGAGAAGGAAGCAAAACGTATGGACAGCGAATGCCAGGGCCTGATCGAGTTCACGCTCTCCGGATTTATCAAACAGGAACCGGTCAGCCGACGGGAGCGAGCGAGATGAGCGATGTCATGTCGAACGAAAACTCTCCCGGTCAGACCATTCCGCCCGGGACGTTGCTTGAGCGAGTCGCCGGACTGGCCGATGAGATCCGCCGTGCGGGCGACGAGGCACAACAGCTTCGTCGCTGCCCCTCGTGGGTTGTCGACGCTCTGATCGACCAGGGTCTGTTCCGGTTTACGATTCCCCGTGAGTTGGGTGGCGAGGATGCTTCGGTCGGTGAAACGATCGAGGTTCTGGAGGCAATATCCGCGATCGACGCGTCTGTCGGATGGAACGTCATGCTCGGTTCCGAAATCAACGCCATGGCCGCAGGAGGAATGGACCGCGCATTAGCTCGTGAGGTTTACATCGACGATCCCCGCGTGATCATGTGTGGCGGCGGCGGGCCCGGCACACTCCCATCGCGGGCCGTTGCGGAGCCCGATGGAAGCTACCGGGTATGGGGGCAGGCGACCTTCATCAGTGGATGTCACAACGCCACGTGGTGCTTCATGGTTGCGCCGGTGTTCGAAAACGATGCGGTGAAGATCGTCAACGGGGCGCCGGTCGTGAAGCTATGGATGCTGCACCGAGATGAATGGGAGATCCACGACACCTGGGATGTTTCAGGGCTGCGAGGCTCAGGGAGCCACGACGTGGTCACGAATGGGGGCAAGGTTCCCGCTCGATTCGCCGGGGTCGATCTCATGGTCGTACCTCCGCTCTACGACAACCCGGTGTACCGCATCCCGGTACCGCTGCGCCTGGCGTACAACAAGGCGGCCGTGGCCATCGGTGTGGCTAGAGGCGCGCTCGACGCGTTCGTGGAATTGGCCAACGTGAAGACACCCATGCTGTCGAGCGTTCTTCTCCGAGATCGGCCGCTTGCGCATTTCCGAATGGGTGAGGGCGAAGCCAATCTCCGTGCGGCTCGTGCATTCCTGTTCGAGGCGATGGGGCAGGTCGAGGACGAACTGCGCGACGGGCGCGACGCACCGTCGTCAAAAGTTACGCAGATCGCTCGCCTGGCCTGTACGCACGCGGCCAACGCGTCAATGCACGTCGTTGATTCGATCCACAACGCGGCCGGCACCAGCGCCATCCGCATGGACAGCCCGTTGGAACGGAAGTTGCGTGATGCTCATGGATGCGCGACGCATCGTTGGGTCGCCCATCCACTCTACGGCGAACTGGGTCGGATCTTCCTCGGTCATGAGGCGACCCCGGAGTTCGGAGGCACCGGCGGGCCCACACCGGTCGCACGATGAACCGGGGAGTACTCCCGGGCGTGGGACGATGATGAAGGAGCGATGGATCACCGACTGGCCAACGAGTCAAAGGTTTCCGCATTACACCCGCGCCAACGCCGGCGAGGTTCTGGGCGACCCGGTCAGCCCGCTCGGTTGGACGTTCGGATGGGACGGTGGCATCGTCGCCGGCTACAAGGCCGGGCTCATTCGCTGTGGTGTCTACGAAGACAGTGACTTTGACGTCGCCCACCCCGAGTGCGTCGCTTGCTTCGGCGGGTACTTCTACATCAACCTGTCCGCGATCCGAATGCAGGGAGCCCGCAATCCGGCTGCCTCGGTCGAGATTCTCGACGCCGCGTTCTTCGGTGACCATCCGGATGTTCCCAAGTACGTCGCGCATCCCGACGACGACAAGCCCCATCTTCTCCCGGCCATCGCCGCTCATGGCGAATGGGTGATGAGCGGTCCCGCTTGGCGGGAGCTGGACGACGACAAGGCGTCGGCCGCCGAACTGCGTCGGACACGAGGCGACCTTTCCCAGCTGAGCACTGACGAGCTGCTGGCTCGAGCCCGAACTGTGCAGACGTTGCTACCACACCTGTTTTCGCAACACGTTGTTTCCGGTACGAGTGCCGCGGTGGCTCCGGGGCTCCTCGGGGTCGTGGCGCAGGTAGTAGGGGAGCCCGGGCTCCCGATGACGCTGCTGTCGAGCATCGGTGGCGTCGACTCGGCCGACGCGAACTACGCACTGTGGGACCTCTCCCGACTTGTGCGTGCAGATGCG
This sequence comes from uncultured Acidimicrobiales bacterium, assembly GCA_963763135.1. Classification (GTDB taxonomy): domain Bacteria; phylum Actinomycetota; class Acidimicrobiia; order Acidimicrobiales; family JANYDT01; genus JANMZO01. Next base: position 441,217 of record CAVXNJ010000004.1, read on the forward strand.
ACACTGACGGCCGCGTTCGATAAAGGACCCGATGGTCTCCTGGAACGGATCGCGCACTCCGACGCAACCGGGTTCATTGAAGCGTGGGATGCATTTCTCGAAGAGTTCGGTTCACGAGGGCCCGACGAGTGGGATCTCCGGTCCCCCACATGGGAGACCCACCCGAACCTGGCGTTGGCGGCGCTGGATCGGGTCCGTTTGCAATCCGACAGTGAGTCGCCGCGGCGCCGACACGAACAACGCGGTCATGAGCGCGACGCGATGATCGAGCACACGCGAAAGCGCCTCGTTCACGACCGCGACACCGAAGCGCTGCTCGAAGCGGGCCTGACGGTCGGAGCGATGATGGCTCACCGGGAGCGCACGAAGACCACAATCGTGCGGGTGCTTCACGAGGCTCGGATGGCCTTTCGCGAACTGGGGAAGCGCACCGGTCACGGGGAGCTTGTTTTCCAGCTTCTCGACGGGGAGCTCGACGCGTATGTCGCCGATCCGGGCTCCTTCACCGAACTTCTCGCCGAGCGTTTCGTCGAGTGGCGTGAGCTGTTCTTGCTGCAGCCTCCGTTCATCATCGCCGACGCGGTCGTTCCGCCACTCCACGAATGGCCCCGTCGCGGGGCCGACAGCGTGGGCCCCGCGGCACCCGGCGATGTTCTGAACGGGATTGCGGGCTCACCGGAGATTGCCCGCGGAATTGCTCGCGTGGTGGTGGATCCGGGTGAACCTGGCAATCTGCAACCCGGCGACATCCTGGTTGCACCGGCCACGGATCCAAGTTGGACACCACTGTTCATGTCGAGTGCAGCCGTCGTGGTTGATGTCGGCGGCCAGATCAGTCATGCGGTGATCGTCAGCCGTGAGCTCGGTGTGCCGTGCGTTGTTTCAGTTACTCATGCCACACGTGCGATACCTGATGGTGCGCTCATTGAAGTAAATGGCACCGACGGGACGGTCACCGTTCTTTCGCTCGAGATCCGGTCAGGAAACCCAACGTGAGCACTCAACCGAACGAACAATTGAGCGCCGACTATCCGGCTCCCGGCGAACTGTTCTCCCTCGAGGGCGAGGTCGCTGTGGTCACCGGAGGCGGACGTGGGATCGGCGAGGGCATCGCCCGGACTCTGGCGGCGGCCGGCGCCAAGGTTGTCATCGCTGCCCGTCGCACCGATGAGATCGAAGCGGTCGCCACCTCCATACGACTCGCCGGAGGCGAAGCGATAGCCGTCACCACCGACGTCACGGACGGCGACGCGGTCGAAGCTCTGGCGCTCGCCGCGATACGTGCGTTCGGGAAGCTGACCATATGGGTGAACAACGCCGGCGGATCGCCGGCGCGGCTCCCCATGACGGAACTGCGACGCGACGACTGGGACGACTGCATCGCCCTCAACCTGACGGCGGTATGGGTGGGCATAACCACGGCGGCTCGTCACATGACGACCGGATCGATCATCAACATATCGTCGGGAGCCGGATCGGGACCGGTGCCGGGAAGCGGACACTACGGCGCCGCAAAGGCCGCGGTGAACTCGCTCACGCAAACAGCTTCAGCCGAGTTGGCCCCGCGCATTCGGGTGAACGGAATTGCCCCCGGAGCGGTTCCGACCGAGATTTTCAAGACGGCGCTCGGTATTCGGACCGAAGAAGATCTGGCCGAAGCGGAAGCCCGTTGGAACATTCCGATGCAGCGATTCGGCACACCACTCGATATGGGAGCAGCCGTGTTGTTTCTGTGTTCTCCCGGTGCCAGCTGGATTACCGGTGAAATGCTCAGGGTTGGTGGTGGGGCGAAGCCGCGATGAGTCGCAGCGGCAGCGCTTTCATCGGGCGGAGGAAGAAGCTGGGTTCGTGCAGAGGTTGCGGTAGTTCGCCGTCGAGTTCGATGTGTTCGGTGCGCTCGATGAGATACGAGAACGCGCTCATCATCTCTTGGCGCGCCAGGGCCGCGCCAAGACAGAAGTGAGCGCCGAGTCCAAAGGCCATGTGGTTGTTGGCGTTGGCGCGGGTGATGTCGAAGCGGTCGGGATCCTCGAACACCCGAGGATCGCGATTCGCCGCGCCGAATCGCACCATCACTGAACCACCTTCGGGTATGTCAACACCCGCAACGTGGGCCGGACATGCGGCCCGTCGCCACAATCCCTGAACCGGACTGTCGAACCGCAACGACTCCTCCACGAAGTTCCCGAGCAGTTGTGGTTGCGCCCGTAGCGTCGCCTGCTGTTCAGGATGGGTGGCGAGGAGCATCATGGCGGTTGACAGCCCGGCGGTTGTCGTCTCGAAACCTCCAGTGACCAGTTGATGCATGAGGTCCTGCAGCTCGTTCATGGAGAACGGTTCATCGTCGAGACGGGCGTGAACGATCAGTGAGATCAGATCATCGCTGGGTTCGCGGCGCCGCTTCTCGCACTCTGCAGCGAGGTAGTGCTGGGCCTCAAGTTCCACCTCGACTTCGGCCATCGCTTCGTCCATGGTCATGTTCGGGCGGTTGGCCAAACACAGCATGGCCTCGGCCCAGCGGCGGAACGTCCGGTACTGCGTGCGATCGAGACCCAGCTGCTCAGCGATGAACATGCCGGGAAGCGGGAGCGCGACGTCGCCCACGAACTCACAGTGCCCGGCCTCGACCAGAGGGTCGACGAGCTCCCGAACAATGCTGTCGATCGACGGTGTCAGTTTCCGCACCCGACCGGGCGTGAACACTCGATTCAGAACGGCCCGATATCGCGTGTGAACCGGTGGGTCGGTGCGTTGCAGCGTGATGGCGCGCGCCCATCCACGTTCACTCAACGCTCGTACGTAGGCGACGGCCACGGGATTCACACCTGCACCACGACGCGCGGGGCCAGAGGAGAATGTTGCGGTGTCGTTCAAGGTCTCGCGGGCTTCGGCCATCCCGCCCACGACGTAGAGGTCGACATCCGGTTCGTGCCATACCGGGCAGCCGGAGGCTTGCCGCATGGAATAGTACGCGAACGGATCATCTTGGACTGCGGGATCGCTCAGCGACTCCATGTGTTCCTTTCCAGGCCCGTGGGCTTCATTGTTTCGCGTCTCGGGGTTGAGCGTCCCAGGCGACCGGCAACGTCCGACGGCCCCACAGAAAGGGCGCTTCCACACGTTCGGTGGGTCCAGCGAGGCGCATCGTCGGGAAGTGTTGAGCGAGCGTCTCCACCGCGATCCGAGCTGTGAGTCTGGCCATGCCGGCGCCAAGGCAATAGTGGATCCCCCAACTGAATGACATGTGGCGCCGAGCTTCGCTCAGTGGCCGGTCGAGGCGAAACTCATCGGGGTCGCTGAACAGTTCCGGGTCCCGGTTCGGGGCGGCGTAGAGCACCATGACCTTGGAATCCGTCGGGATTTCGACGCCCGACACACTTACCGGAACGTTGTTGGTCCGACACAGTCCGAGTACCGGCGGGTCGAACCGCAGGCTCTCCTCCACGGCGGCTTCTATCAGCGCAGGATCGGCCACGACGGCCGCCCACCGAGCCGGTTCCTCAAGTAGCCGCCACATCAGGTTCGTGATCAAGGAGGTGGTGGTTTCGTGCCCGGCCACCAGAAACTGGCTCACGGTGTTGGTGGCCTCTTTGAGGTCCATCACGCTGCCATCGGTTCCGTAAGGAGCGGTGGCCAGGTAACTGAGAAAACCATCGGGAAGCGGCTCACCCGCGGCGGCCATGGCGCGGCGTTGCTCGATCTGAGTCCGTGAGAACGCGTTGATCCCGCGTCTACCTTCGGCGCCGCGTTCGGGATAGGTCATTCCTGCCACCATCTCGTCGGCCCAGTGGCTGAACTTCGCACGATCTTCGATGTCGACACCCAGCAATGAGCAGAAGCTCGCGACGGGCAATGCCAACGCGTAGTCATCGTGAAGCTCGCAACTCCCGGTGGGAGCAAGCGCTGTCACCAGCTCGGTGGCCAGCCCTCGAATAGACGACGCGGTGGTGGCCAACGCACGGGGGAGAAAGGGATCGCGGAGGAACTGGCGGCGATGCGTGTGCTCCGGCGGATCGTCGCGCTGCACGTCACCCACACTCACGGATTTGGCTATGCCCGGTCCTTGGCGATTCGACCACGTGTGGGCATCACTAAGTACGCTGACGATGTCTGACGTCTTCGCCAGCGTGTAGAGAGGATTCTCCAGTCCCTCGTGAAGGTGGACCGGACAGCGGTTCCGCAGGTCCGTATACGCCGACGCGGGGTCGTGCAACACATGAGGTGCGGTCGGCGAGTACTCGCCCATCGGCCGCTCTGTTGTCAGTCGCTCTGTCTGTCCATCGTCGAGATTCATCGCATCTCCTTCATGGTGTCGTTCTTGGCGGTTCGTTGGTTCGGCATCGGCCGCGGTCGCTTGGCTGGCGCTGAGGGACACGGTCGGACTAAGCACGGACCATGCCCACTGCGAAGAACGCCATGCCCGGTCGGCGATTGTGCTCCTTGGCCGCCGGCACGATTCTCGATGTCGGCCCGACCGATGCGGCCCATGTGGCGGCCGACGCGGGCTGGCCGGCTGTCGGCATTTGGTTCGACCCCGCGACGTGGAACGAGACCACCACGGCGAACGTGACGAGGTCCCTGTCGGATAACGGTGTGGTCGCCCTCGACATGGAGCCGGTGATCTTTGCTGACGACGGTGACCCCGGCGAAGCCTTGATCGATGCCGCGATCTCGATAGGTGCGCGCAACGTCCTGGTCGCGAGCCGGGTGCCCGTCACCTCGGAACTCATCGAGCGTTTCGGTGCACTGTGCGACAGGGCCGCGCCCGGAAACATCACCGTGGTGATGGAGTTTCTCCCCATCTTCGCGGTGCGCAACCTCGACGACGCACTTCAGGTGGTCCGCAGCGCAGGTCGACCAAACAGTGGTGTGCTCGTCGACAGCCTGCACCTCGCCCGGTCCGGCGGAACCGTTGCCGATCTGATCAGCGCAGGCCCCTCGATGTTTCCGTATTTGCAACTGGCCGATGCCCCGCTCGCGTTTCCGGCCAATGGAATCAAGGGCCTGCTCCACGAGGCACTGCACGGCCGGCGGCTGCCGGGGGAGGGTGGTCTGCCCCTGGGTGCCGTGCTGCAGGCGGTACCTGACGTGCCCGTCTCGGTGGAACTTCGTTCGGAAGATCTGCGCGCTCGGTACCCGGACCCGGTGGAGCGGGCGCATGCGGTGCTGGTCGCCACCCGGAGCGTGGTCGACTGATGTGCGCCCGTTCAGAAGAACTCCAGCATCTCGCCGGCGGCGTTGTCGCTGGCCGATTGAAACGAGCGGGTGATCATCGCGTCGAGAAGCGCTCTACCTCGCTCGTTGGCGGGGTCAACTCCGCTGATGGGGATCTGGGCCCAAGCCTGTTGCAGAGTGCAGAAGCGATAGTCGCGAGTGCACTGTTCGCGTGAATATCCGGTGACGCCGGCCGCCACCAGGCGATCGTGATAGCGCTCGAGCACGCTCGGTTCCCATTGTCTTCGGTTCTCGACCGTGACGGATGCACCGAGGAAATTCGCAATGTCCCATACGCCGACATGACGGGTCATGAGCTGAAAGTCCAACATGGTCACCGTCCCGGGGCCGGCTGAACCGCCGAACAGAAAGTTCTCGGCCCGGAAATCGGTATGGGCCAACGTGACATTGCCCTGTTCCACCCACCAGTCGAGGATGTCTGGGTATCGGTCGGTGAACTTGCGCATCCACGACATGGCATCGGCCGGCACGTTGGCCGCCCACGTTTCCTCGAAGGTCGACAACTTGGCCTGGCCCAATGCTTGCGCGGCTTTGTAGCCGTCGTTGTTCCAGGGTGGGAGCCAATCCAGGGCGTAGAGCGCCGGTGATTCCCAGTACGTGCCGTGCAACGTGGCTGCTACGTCGGCGATCTGGTGGCATTCCTCGAGCGTTGCGCCGGCGACCTGGTCGATCATGCGTGCCCCGGTCACCTCCTCCAACAACAACACGAACGGCGCTCCGCTCGGCGCGGCGTCGGCAAAATAGCAGTGGGGGACCCGAAGATTCAGTGTGGTGGAAAGCTGCCGGTAGAAGTTCACCTCCCGCGTGTAGAACCCCATCAACTCGCTGATGAACACGTTCTCCGGAAACTTTGACTGGCATTTCGCCACCATCGTTGGCGGTCCCGATTGGCCGTCGGCGTAGGTGAGGTGCAGCCGGCTGAGCTCGCCCAGGATTCCCACCCCTTCGCCCATCGACTCGGCCCGCACCGAGCGGATGACGCCGACGTCTCCGCGGTCAGCCAGGACCTGGTTCAACCAATCGACGCTGATATCGGTCGTCTGCACAGGGATCATAGGAGTACCTACCATTGGATGTCGGGGTTGAAGACGGCGGTTTGATTGCCCATCGCATGACCACCGTCGGCGATGAGCAGTTGGCCGGTTATCGACCGGGCGGCGGGGGAGCAGAGGAAAAGGATGTGGGCGGCGACCTCGTCAGGAGTTTGCAGCCGGCCCACCGGAGTGTCGCGCACTATCTGTGCCGTGTAGGCCTTCACGTCCTCGGAGATGTTGGCGACCTCGTCGTCTCGGAAACCTTCGGTGTCGACGGGGCCGGGAGCGAGCGCGTTCACGGTGATGCCCTGACGCGCCAGATACAGCGCCATCGTGTGGGTGAGATTGACGACGCCCGCCCGCGCCGCACCCGAGTGCGCGAAAAGCACCGCGCCTCGTTCCATGACCTGGTTGTGCACGACGTTGACGATGCTGCCGTACCCGTTCGTGATCAGGTGCGGGACTACTCGGCTGCACATGTTCCAGGTCCCGTTGAGGTTCAGGTCGACGACGGACCGGAAGCCGCGGTCGGAGATTTGCGAGGGACGTGCCGGAAACTGACCGCCCGCGTTGTTGACCAGCAGGTCGACCTTGCCGAAGGCGGAGATCGTGGCTGCCGTCAGGGCCTCGACCTGATCCACGTCGCGGATGTCAGTGACGTTTGTGATGCACCGGCCTCCCAGCGCAGTGATCTCTGCCTCCGTCCGAGCGAGGTTGTCGCCGTTGCGGGCCGCAATCGAGATGTCGGCCCCCAGGCGGGCAAAGGCGAGGGCCGTTACCCGACCGATGCCGCGGCCTCCGCCCGTGATGAGCGCCACACGGCCTTTGAACAGGCCGGGGGCGAAGGTGGAAGTCGCGTCGGACATCAGTCGTTCAGGCCTTGGTAGGAGCCATATGAGTGGCCGTTTCGATCGGTTCGAGCGTTGATCATTGGGGTCCGGGAGTCTCCTGGGCTGGGACCGGTTTGACTCGGTCGGTGATGCGGAGGAATCTATCGTGCGGTTAATTTCCGTGCCCGTCGAGAATAAACAGGAGCCGCATCACGTGCACTACCGATTGACCAAGATGGATGAGTGGCCCCGACACCAGGTGGGCGGTACCTTCGACGTGGTCGCGGACGGCAGTCCGCATTGGAGCGACGGCTACTACTTCACCATGGGCGACGACGCCGGTGAGGTCGCCTGGTTCATGGGCTTCCGGCTTCACGCCAACAACGACGTGCTCGACGCGTTCACGTGCATCTCGAGCGAAGGGCGCCAGCACAACATCCGCTGGTCACGGCGACTGCGACCCGCTATCGATGAGTTGACCTGCGGCCCGTTTGCCGTAGAGATCATCGAGGGTCTGAGAACGATGCGGGTGAGATGTGGTCCGAACGATTACGGAATCAGCTTCGATCTCGCATGGGATGGCTTCGCCCCTCCGTACAACGAGGAACGTCAGATCAGCATCATCAACGGACGATTGCACAGCGACCGTTCCAACTATGACCAGTGTTCGGTCGTGACGGGCTGGATCGAGTTCGGCGGCAAGCGCCGTGAGGTGAGCAGCTGGACCGGGGTGCGCGACCACTCTTGGGGCATCGGCAACAACACTGGCGGCCCACGTTCCCATGCGGTGGCTCCGCCGCCACCGCATGAGGCTCCCGCACCTCCGGGGCTGCGCCAGTGGTGCGTGTTCCGTCTTCCGGACCGGGTCGTGTTCTGGCAGTTCCACCACTCGCCGGCCGGGGAGTACACGAAATTCGAGAGCCAGTGCATGTTCCCGTACGACGACCCCCGCGAAGCATTTGCCTACACGTCTATCGCTCACGAGATCACGTGGGTTGAGGTCGACGGCCAACCGGTGCGCCGCATGAAGTCCTGCAATGTCGCCCTGACGCGGCCCGATGGCGGGGTGGAGCGCTACCTCGTGGAAACCATCTCGTATCCCGTGTACCTGCAGGGTGGCGGGTATTTCGGCGGGTACGACGATGGCCTCGGTCGAGGGGTGTATCGGGGCGACGATCACGGCGAAGGTGAGGTGTGGGATGTCTCACATCCGGTGGTGGCCGTCGAACCGAAGGGAATCATGAAGTTGAACACGTGGTCCTACGCCGAAACCTGGGGCCGATGCACCAACATCGACGACCCGGCTCAGACCGGCTCCGGACACCTCGAGTGCGTCGTGCTCGGTCCCTACCCGACATTCGCCCGAGCACAGGTTTAACGATGGCTGCTATGCGAGTTTTCGTGCTCGGTCCCTACCCGACATTCGCCCGAGCACAGGTTTAACGGTGGCTGCGATGCGAGTCCTCGTACTCGGTGGGTCGGTGTTCGTCGGACGACGACTGGTTCACGCGCTGGTCCGGGCCGGCCATGAGGTGTCGGTGCTGAACCGCGGCCGCACCGCCGATGATCTCCCCGGAGGGGTAACCCGCTTGATTGCTGACCGGACCGACGCGGCGTCGATGCGGTCCGCCCTGGCGGGATCATCGTGGGACGCAATCTACGACGTGTCGGGCTTTGTGATGGTGGCCGGTGGCTCCGACATATCCTCACTCCTCGACCTCGTCGACGGAAGCGTCGGACACTACGTCTACGTCAGTTCGATCATGGCGTACGACCAGTCGCTCGTCGGGGTGTTCCCCTGGACCGAAGATATGCCAACGAACCCCGAAGGAGTGCGGTCGTACGGTGGGTTCAAGGCGGTGGCTGAACGGGCCATGCTGGAACGGCACGCCGCCACCGGGTTCCCGGTATCGATCGTGCGTCCGGCTGCCATTTATGGGCCCGACAACAACATCTTCGACATGGAAACCCCCATGTTTCTCCGCCTCCTACGGGGTCTGCCCATCCTCGTGCCGCACGGTGGTCTGGTCACCGGTTCGTACGGCCACGTCGACGACCTGTGCGCGTTGATGATGTCACTCCCCGGATGCCAAGCCGCCGTAGGTGAGGTGTTCAACGCGACGACCGACGGCGTCACGGTAACGCGGTACATCGACACGCTGGCCGAGGTGGTCGGGGTGACGCCGAACATCGTGATGGTGCCCGACCTCGCCCTCGCAGAAGTCAAAGCCCCGGTGTTCGGGCACCTGTTCAGCGCACGACATCATGCCGTGCTTTCGACGGACAAGGCCACGCGGTTGGCCGGGTTCACGCCTCGGTACCATCTGTTCGAAGGTCATAAGCACACATATGAGTGGTTTCAGGCACAGGGCTGGACCTCGCTCGACCACACGCTCGCCGACCCCGTGTGGCGGGCCAGTTGGGACTTCCCGTCGGAACAGTCGATGGCTGAACGTCTACGTCACCAGGCCGTGGTGGAGGGCGCGTCATGACGGACAACCAGCCCTTGACTCGTCCGAGCGACGCCGCGCTGTGGGCCAGCATCGCGCAGACGCTGCGCAACGTCGTGCTTCCCTCCGTCACCGACGAACACGCACGAATCGCGGTCACGCAATTGGTTGGCCTCGCCCATTACGCACTCGAACGCGGTGCCGACCCAACGGTTCGCCGGAGCACCGAAATTGTTGAGGCACTCGACAACCTGTGCGGGAATTCCCTGGTAGATGCGCACTGGTCGCCCGATTCGCCGAGGGACGATCGATCAGTGATGACGGCCGCCTCGGCCGTGCTTCAATCCTGCGTCGGTCTCCCGGCCGATGACCGAGCCGTCGTGGCGGTGCGCTCGGTACTTCGCTCGGTGTTGGTGGCTCAACTCGACGCTGATCTCGCCGGCAACACCGTGCTTTTGGCGCCGTTTCGGGGAAGGCTTCCCGATGCGTGAAGAGATCGCCGCCTTCATCGGCGCTCAACTCGGCAAGTCGCTTGAGGTCGTTGACCTGCGGCGCATTACGGTCGGCCACTCGCGGGCCATGTACCGGGTGGAAACCGACGATGGAAACCGGTACATGTTGCGGATGGAGCAGGGCGGCGTGTTCGGCACGTCCAGCACCGAAGAGTGCAGCGTAATGAGGTGGCTCCGTTCGGCCGGTGTCGCGGTGGCCGATGTGCGCTGGTACGACCCGACCGGTTCAGTGCTCGGCCAGCCGTTCTTCATCATGGACTTCATTCCCGGGGCTGAAGGCGCCGACGAACGCGGCGTCGATCAGGACACCTGTAAAGCATTTGTCTGTGCGCTTAACGATCTGCATCACCTGCCACTCGACGCTGGCCCCGTTCCGTTCGCGACAGTTCCTGCGTCGCCCGATCAAGCGACCCACCTGCAGATCGACCGATGGGCCGGTTGTTACCGCAACGCGTCACCGATTCCCATTCCACTACTGGAGGAGGCGGCAGCGTGGCTCCACCTGAACGCACCTCCGCTAACGCGTTTGGCCGTCGTGCACGGTGACGCCGGACCCGGGAACTTCGTTCATGCCGATGGCGCGGTGGTGGCGATCACCGACTGGGAGTTTGCTCATTTGGGCGATCCCGCCGAGGACTGGGTCTTTTGTGCGGCGATGCGAGGAGCCCGCACGATGGATCGCTCCGCCTGGATCGCGCTCTTCGCCGACGTGGGCGTGGAGCTCACAGCCTCAGAGTGGAGGTACTGGGAAGCGTTCAACCTGTTCAAAGGCGCCTGCGCGAACCGGACCTGTCTGACCCTGTTCGAGAGCGGCGTCAATCGGGCCCCAAACATGGCGATCATCGGAACCAGCCTGCACCAAGTGTTCCTGCGTCGGTTGGCTGACCTGGTGATTTCCTGACGCGTAAGTTCCGAGTTTGCAAACCAACAACCAATGAGGAGTCAGATGAGCAGTGACGAGAGAATCGATTTGGCCGACGCGCTGTTCGGCGCGTGGAGCAGCGGCAACGCCGACGCTCCCGGGGTCTTCTTCCATCCCGATGGCGTGCTGTACGACATCATTGGCGGCCGGTACGAAGGGTGGCCCTCAATCCGTGGATACTTCGGCAACGGGCTGCTGAAATGGCCAGACCTGGTCCTGAAACCTGATGGCTTCTGGACCAATGAGAAGGGCGTCGCGGTCCGCTGGCTCATGTCGGCCACGATTACCAATCCCGCCACGTTCGGCGACGAGTACGTGGGGCGCAAGTGGAGCTCTGAAGGCATGACGTTTCTCGATATTGAAGATGGACTGGTGCGGCTCGAAGTCGACTATCACGATCGGGCGGCCGCACCTCGCTCACTCGGCATCGAGGTGAAACGATGAGTTCCGCAACCGAACTGCCGACCGCACGCGAATCCATCGCCGGCCTGGTGCATCGCTACGCCGATGCCGTAGTTCGCCGAGACCAGACCCAGTGGGCCGCCACGTGGTCAGAGGACGCGAAGTGGCACCTGGGCCCCGGCCGCTCGGTCGAAGGTCGTGAGGCGATCGTTGAACTGTGGGTCAAGGCTATGAGCGGTTTTGCCGCTGTGGTCCAGATGGTCAACAACGGTGAAGTGCACATCGAAGGTGAAACGGCGACCGGTCGTTGGTACATAAACGAACACTTCTGCCGCGCCAATGGCATCGTCGGGATACTCCTTGCGTATTACGACGACACGTATGTCAAGGTCGACGGGCAGTGGTTGTTCGCCAGCCGAGCCCTCGTGCCGCAGTATCAAGGGCCGCCCGATCTGTCGCTCGCGTTCTCAACCGCGTCGAGCAATGAACGAGCCGTGAACGAGCAATGACCGAGCGAACCCGATGACCACAACCGACCATCAGCTTGTCTGTGAGGCCGTCTATACGTACGCCTACGGAATCGACACCCGCGACTGGACCCGGTATCGGTCGATCTTTGCCCCGGAGGTAGCCATCGATTTCACGAGCTACAACCCGACGCGCCCACCGGTGATCATGTCAGCCGACGCCTGGGTCGCCTCGGTCCGACCGCTGTTCATGGGCTTGGCGGCCACCCAACACACAATGAGCAACCCGATCGTCGAAGTAGACCCGGATCGCGCGGTCTGCACGATGTACATGCAGGCTGCTCACGCGCTCGACCATGGAAACGACGATGCCTGGTTTACGATCGGCGGCTACTACCGTGACACGCTCGTGCGCACACCCGGCGGCTGGCGAATAGACGGCGTCACCCTGACGGTGCTTTGGCGGCGAGGCGATGAATCGATCATGGTGGCTGCCGCGAAGCGCGGCGCCGCCGCTCAATAGTACGTACACAAAGTAATTCGAACCACCAGGAGATCTCATGCCACAATTCGCCCGTCAACTCGCCGAGGAACGCCCCGATGAAATAGCGCTCCGCGATCCCTATCGGGCCATGGGATGGGCTGAGGTCGACGACGTCTTGAACCGCGTCGCCAACGGTCTGCTGAACATGGACCTCGGCCCCAAGACCCGGATTGCTGTATTTGCGGAGAACGCCGGGGAGACGGCCCTGGCCCACCTCGGCGGGCTGCTCGGCGGCGCCTCGACGGTGCCGGTGAACTTCCACCTCACGGCCGACGAGGCCGCGTACATCCTCGAAGACTCGAAGACCCGCGTGCTGTTCCTCGGTCCGGAGACACTGGCGAGGGGAGTGGAAGCGGCGGCTGCTGCAGGTGTTCCGAACGTCATCGCCTGGAGATGCGCTCCTACCGAAGGCGTCACCGAGTGGACCACATGGCTTGAAGGTAACAGCACAGATGATCCTTCGCTCGACCTAAAGCCGCTGCCCAATCTGCTGTACACGTCAGGGACCACCGGACGACCGAAGGGCACCGACCTGCCACCGACGATGTTCGCGGGCGGGAGCACGATTGCTGAACACCTTGAGGGTCTGAAGAAGAACCGCTTCGCGTTGTACGGCACCCACTTGGTGGTCGGGCCGATGTACCACACCGGTCCTCTGAGTGGCATGCGTTTGCTGGTCGCCGGCAAGCCCTCGGTCACCTTGGCCCGGTTTGATGCGGAAGCCACGTTGGCGGCCATCCAGGACTACCGCACCGAGACGACGGTGATGGTGCCGACGCACTTTGTGCGACTGCTCGCTCTGCCCGACGACGTGAAGGCGAAATACGACGTGTCGTCGATGAAGATGGTGGCCCACACCGGAGCGAAGTGCCCGATAGACGTCAAGCGGGCCATGATCGAATGGTGGGGACCGGTGTTTGTCGATAACTACGGAGCGACGGAAGTCGGCACCACCTGCAGCATAAACAGCGAGGACTGGCTCACACACCCTGGATCGGTCGGCCGCTGCCTGCCCCCGTTCACGGCACACGTCTTCGACGATGACGGGAACGAACTCGGACCGAACACGGAAGGCCGCCTCTTCTTCGAGGATGCCACCGGACGAGGCGTTGTCTACCCGAACGATCCGGAAAAGAGCGCGGCCGCGCACATCAAGCCCGGGGTGTTCACGTTGGGCGAGATCGGTTACGTCGACCCGGACGGGTTCGTGTACATCACCGACCGCTTCAGCGACATGGTTGTTTCAGGTGGTGCAAATATCTACCCGGCCGAGGCGGAGCAGGTACTTGTTCAGCACCCCGGAGTGCTCGATGTGGCTTGCATCGGGGTGCCCAACCGCGAGATGGGAGAGGAGCTGAAAGCTCTCGTCATGGTCAAGGACCGGGCCAACCCGCCGACGCCGGCCGAACTATTGGTCTTCTGCCGCGAACGGCTGTCGCATTACAAATGCCCGAGGAGCGTGGAGATCGTCGAAGACCTCGGCCGCACCACGATGGGAAAGATCAACAAGCGGGCGTTGCGCGCTCCCTACTGGGTGGGCCACACCGACTGATCCCTCAACTGCCGGTCCCTCAACTACTGATCCCTCAACTACTGATCCCTGCCCGCGTCGTCAGCGACGCGGGCAGCGCAACGTGATCTTCAGATGATATTGAGCGCGTCGAGCGTTGGTGCGGCGGCTTGCGCATCACCTTCGATCGAAGCCGAGGTCCGCCAGTCAGCGCGTTTGGTACCCCAGGACACGAAGCTATGCGCGCTTGTCGTGACCGTGGGAGAGGCAGCGTCGCGGCCCGGCGTGACGGTCCACAGCGGTGTCCCTGGGGTGAGGGTGTACTCACCGGCTGCGGGTCCTTCGAATTTCAGGTTGACACCCTGATCGCACGTCGAAAGGGCGCTCTGACACATCTGCGGGAGGCCGGCCAGCATCCACTCCAGCGTCGCCGTCAGTGCATCGTGGTCATGGGGTAGCTCTGCAGCGCGGGTGATGGCGTGGCCGATGTCGTGGCGTAGGTGACAGTAGTGGTCGAAGACGATGGCATTACCAAGCAGGTGCATCGGGTGGGACCCGAGGTTGGCCAACGGGATGACGGCGTCGGCCATCGGGGGTGACTGCAACGCGCTGAGTGCAGCAAGACCCTTGTCGGCCCACTCGTCGTACTCGTCGACTACCTGTTGAGTCGTCCACGTTCGGCGGGCCTGGACCGGAACTTCGGCGTTCTGCTCCACATCGGGGCTGCTACCGCCTTCGATCGTGGTGGGGTCGGCAATCGAATGGAAGACCGACGCCATGTGGCACACCACGTCTTGTACGGACCAGCCCGTGCAGCCCGATGGGGCCGACCACTCCTCGGCAGTCAGCGACCCGATGAGATCGCGCGCCCTCGCTATCTCGGTCTGAAGGGCGGCGATCGTGGACGCGGTCATTGGGTCTCCTGGTGATTGTTCGCGCGAAAGATGATTGGGAACCGCACGGAACTTACCCGCTGGTGGTCGGATCGCGCCGGACCGTGACGGGCCGTGTGCCCGTGGCTTCACGACTCCACAACACGTCGAAATCACGTGCGATGTCGAGCACGTGGAAGGCGCGGCCGATACCAACGCAAAAGCCAACGGTCACCGTGAGCTCAAGGATTTCCGTGTCGCTGAAGTGGACCTTCAGGCGGGTGAACATGTCGTCGCCGATCGACGTGTGATCGAACGCGAACTTCTCCGCGAACTCGATGGCCAACTTCTCTCGGGGCGTGAAGGAGTCTGTCGTTTCGTACTGGTGGACGAGGTTGTAGAGCTCGTCGGTGAGGCCCTGCTGCATCGCCGATGCAGCGCGAGTGTTCAGTCAAACAGTGCATTCGTTGAGTTGTGCGATGCGCATGCGGGCGACCTCGCGCTCACGTATCGGTAGGCTGCTGGCTTCGTAAACGGCTTTGCCGAGAGCGCCCACGCCTGCCCCCATGTGCGGGGCGAGCAACCAGAGTCTCGATGCCTCGAGACCCTCGCCGTCGGGTACGTCGATTCGTGCCATGAAGCCTCCTCGGGCTGTGCGGACGATGCCGCTAGCGGCGAAACTAGCGCGTGCTGCGTTCTTGTGCACGATGAGGGCGTCGACCGGAATGGGTCGAAGTGGTCGACGTTTCGAGTGCGTGCCTGAACCCTTCGCCGCTGTCCGTTAGAACTAATTGACTGATTAGTTAATGGCTGCTTGACTACCTGTGTCGCCGGTCACAAGGCGACTCGACGCAGAACACCACCCGGATTCACGCCGACAAACATCACCACAACCTCAGGGGGAAACATGCTCAGAAGAAGGTCCTTGACCGCGGCGACCGTACTCGCCGTCGTGGCAAGTACAGGTGTGGCATCGACGTCTAGCTTCGCTGCAGCGAAGAAGACGACGACGGCCGCATCATGCAAGATCGCCACCAACGCGGCGTTGGAGAAGTCCAACGGGATCAATGCGAGTTGGGCCAAGGCGGTCTATGACTGCACTGCGAAAAAGCCATTGAAGGCCACCGGTTCCCCAATCGTCGTGGGAATGCAGAACCCCGAAGGTGACCCCAACGGTTCATTCCCGGAATACAGGATTTCGGCGCAGGCGGCCGAGCAGTTCATCAACAACGAACTCGGGGGAATCGGTGCCGATTATGCGAAAGGAAAGCCGGGCCGCCCGATCAAGCTCGAGGTGTGTTCCGTCGCGATCAGTCCTGCGGACAATCAACGGTGCGCGAACGAACTGGCATCCAAGAAGCCCGCAGCGGTTCTGTCGACGATCAACTTCTTCGGCAACCACTTCGCCACGTTCAACGCAGCCAAGGTTCCGGTAATCGTCATAACGCCCGTTACCGCCCTTGACTTCACGAGCCCGGGTACATTCGCAATTGGCGGCGGCGGTGGCTGCCTCGGCGTCCACACCGGTCTGATCGAGTACGCGACCAAGGACCTGAAGGCCAAGAACGTCGCGGTCCCGTGGGCCAACACGGCTCCCGGAGTGTTCTGCTACAACGACCTTGAGAAGAAGCCGCTGAACGTTCTGAACGGCACGACTCCCGGCACCGGTAACACCGCCGCCGGAACGATCAAGGACCTCAAGCACATTGGCGTGCCGATCCTTCCCGGACAGGCCGACGTGACCGCGCAGGCTCAGCAGGTTCTCGATTTCAAGCCCGACGCTATTGTGTTCTCGGCGCAAGGTGCTGACTGCTGGACCTTCGTATCGGCGCTCGGCAAGCTCGGTTGGACGCCGTCGAAGATTCCGCTTGTACTTTCCGGCGCATGCACCGACGACGTGAAGGCGAAGGAGGCCGGCGATCTTGCAAAGGGGATCTACTTCATCGGTTCCACGCCCATCACGAACCTCGGTGCCCTCTCGGGTCTGTTCCTCCAGGAAGGCAACATCTACAAGGACAAGAGCATCAAGTACGGAGCGAAGGACGAGTACCTCAAGGGCTTCGCCACCCAGGGCTTCGCCGGAATGATGAATTTCTGGGAGCAGGCCAACCTCGTTGCGAAGGGCAATGCAGCGAAGGTCACCGGCGACAGTGTCGAAAAGCAGTTCGCCGCCTCGACGAATTCGCACGCATTCGGCACGAGCCCACTCAACTGTGCCGGAGCCCCCGCGCCGTACATCGCGACTTGCAACACCGCGGTGACCGCCCAGCAGTGGAACGGCAACGGCTATGACGTCAAGCGCAAGGACTTTTCGGGTCTCTACTTGATCAAGGGCACTGCGCTCGATTTTGGCAAGTAGCGCTTCGGTGAGCCTCCGGCCTGGACCGGAGGCTCACTGATCCATCGTCGCTTGGTCCGGGCCGACCCTATCGGTCGGCCCGGACCTTGCCGCACTCAGGCGAGACCGCTCGCCACAGGTTCGTTAACAGCAGTTTTTGAGTTGAGCGTTGGGGAGTTATGAAAGACGCTATTGCGTTCCTTCTTCTGGGACTTGGGTCGGGTGGCTTCTTCGCCATCTTGGCCATCGGCATCGTGATTGCGTTTCGCGGATCGGGTGTCATCAATTTTGCGCAGGGCGCGATTGCCATGTTTGTGGCGTTCGAGTACATCACTGTCCGGAAAAAGGGTGTGCTGATCTTGCCGTGGGTGGATGTTTTGCCCACCCGTTCGTTGAACCTTCCGGTGAAGATCACGCTGAGCAAGTCGGGTTCGGTTGGGTACATCCCTGGCTTTATCATCGCGATGCTGATGGCGATTCTGCTCGGGGTGATGGTCCACTATCTCGTGTTCCGGCCGCTTCGCAATGCAGCGCCGCTCGGCAAAGTGATCGGCTCACTCGGCACCATGCTTTACCTGCAAGGTATTGCGTTGAAGAACTTTGGTACCGACAACCCGCAGCCGTTGGTCGTGTTTCCCAAGGGCCTTTACAACAACTTCTTCTGGACGGGTAAGCCGATTGCCCGCGAGTCGTTTTGGATGGCCGTTTTTTCCGTGGCGCTCGGCCTTGGCCTCTGGTCGCTCTATCGATTCACCCGTTTTGGCCTCGCCACCCGAGCAGCCGCAGGCAACGAGAAGGGTGCCGTCCTGCTCGGTTATTCACCCGATCGACTGGCCCTTGCGAACTGGATCATCTCCGCCGGCAGCGCCGGCCTCGCCGGAATTCTCGTCGGCTCCATCACCGGTGCACTCAACCCGGTCAAGTTCTCGACGCTCGTCATCGCCGCTCTCGGTGCCGCCCTGATTGGCCGTCTTTCATCGATTCCACTGGCGCTTGCGGGTGGCATTGTCATTGGCATGCTGCAGACGTTCACCACGACGTGGTTGCCATCGCACAAGTGGTTCCCGTTGTGGATGCAAGGACCGAGCCGCGATGCGCTTCCGCTCGTGGTCATCGTGCTGGTGCTCATCCTTCGTGGGAAATCGTTGCCGATCCGCGGCACGGTCGAGGAAAAGCGCCTTCCGCTCTCGCCGTACCCCAAGCGCGTCTGGCAGCACACCCTCATCTGGGGTGGGTTGGCGATCATTGCGGCATTCAAGTTCGAAGGAACGAAGTGGGGCCTTCCGCTAACGACGTCGTTGATCGCCGCGATGGTCATGCTGAGTTACGTCGTCCTCACCGGCTACGTGGGGCAGATCTCACTTGCGCAGATGTCGATCGCAGGTGTTGCCGCATTCCTCATGGCTCGCATGATGGCGGATGGAAAAGTGTCGGCGCTGTCACCGTTTGCGGTAAACGGTCCCAACCTGCCGTGGCCCATCGCCGCCGCTATCGGAGTGGTCGTGGCGGTGGTCGTCGGCATGCTGCTTGGTCTTCCGGCCCTCCGCATTCGGGGTGTGCAACTCGCCGTAGTCACGATTGCCGCGGCGGTGTCGCTGCAAACCCTGTACTTCGAGAACGAGAAGTTCACGGGGCTCACGGCCGGATCGAACGCGTTGGTAAGTGACCCTACGTTCTTCGGACTCGACATCAAGTCCACTGGTGCGAGCGGCCTCAACGACAACCCACATTTCACCATCTTCTGTGTGGTCGTGCTCTGCCTGCTTTGTGTTGCCACCGCCAACCTGCGCCGAAGTGGGACCGGCCGGCGGATGTTGGCGGTTCGCGCCAACGAGAGAGCGGCGGCCGCGTCCGGCGTAAGCGTGATGGGCACCAAGTTGCTGGCCTTCGGTCTTTCCTCTGCGATCGCCGGCATGGCCGGGGTCATGTCGGCGTTCCAGCAGGTGTCGGTGAGTTCGGCGAACTGGGTGTTCGGGTTCAGCCTCGCGGTGCTGGCGTTCAGCTACCTAGGTGGTATCACCTCGATCAACGGCGCCATCGTTGGCGGCCTCCTGTTCGCTAACGGGCTTGTCACCGTGTTCGGAAATCATCACTATCAGGGGGTGTTGGATTACAGCACGATCATCGGCGGCGCAGCCATGATCTTCACCGCTATTCGCAATCCGGTCGGCATTGCCCCGTCGCTCCAGGCGCCGTTGCAGCATCTCGGAACCTGGCTCAAGGCGGCCCGTGGTCCCGAATGGCTCACCGCCGTGAAGCGCGTCACCCCCGGACTCGTCGTTGCCATGATCCCGATCAGCCTCCTGCTGTGGAACAAAGCCACTGAATTCCGTAACTGGTTCCTCCTCATGGTTCCGGTCCTCGGACTGTTCCTGCGTGGAATCGGCCTTGAGATCTACGGTGCGATCAAGGCATCGGCAGCGAAGCGGCGAGGTGTCGAATCGCCACCGCCCATTCGGCCCGAAGCTCGAGAAGTAAGTGCACCTATGGAGTCCGGGAGCCTGGTATGACCACACTGCTAGAGGCCAAAGCTCTCACCGTGACCTACGGCGGTCTACACGCCAATGACAACGTCGACCTTGCGGTTGAGCAGGGGAAGGTTGTTGGGCTAATCGGACCGAACGGTGCAGGCAAGACCACCTTCATCGATGCGATCACTGGTTTCACCGCCCCTTCAGGCGGGCGGGTGTTGTTCAATGGCAATGACATCACCGGTCTGTCGCCCGCTAAGCGAGCCGAAGCCGGACTCACCCGTACTTTTCAGTCACTCGAACTGTTCGACGACCTCACGGTCTTCGACAATCTCCTGGTCCCGGCCGAGCGTCCGTCACTGAAAGGCGTAGTCCTCGACCTCATCCGCCCGAACCGCAAGTTGGCCGCGCATGAACAGGCCGAATGGGCGCTGCAGACCATGCAGCTGACCGACCTGCGCGACCGACTCACGCTCGATCTGTCCCACGGGCAACGCAAACTTGTCAGTGTGGCCCGAGCACTCGCAAGCCGACCGAAACTGGTGCTGCTCGACGAACCGGCGGCCGGACTCGATACTGCGGAAAGCCAGTTGCTCGGCACACACCTACGCGATTTTCTGGAGCGCGACATCACCGTGTTTCTTATCGACCACGACATGGGCCTGGTGCTCAACGTGTGCGACTACATCTACGTACTCGACTTCGGCCGAATCATTGCCGAAGGCACACCGGCCGACATCCGGGCGAACCCCGCGGTGATCTCGGCCTATCTCGGCGACGCCGGTGAGGCCCAAGCCAACGAAGGCAAAGCGGCCGGAGAGAGGGTCCACTCATGAGCGCGGTAGCGGCACCACCCGACGCACTGATTTCCATCAACAACCTGTCCGCCGGTTACGGTGGCATCCCGGTCGTTCGAGGGTTGAATCTGCACGTGAAGAAGGGCGAGGTCGTGGCGTTGCTCGGCCCGAACGGCGCCGGGAAGACCACCACGCTGCTGACCATCTCCGGTCTGCTACGCCCGGTCGCGGGATCGGTCGAGGTGTTTGGCGAGCCGGTCCAGGGAGGCAAGGCTCACCTGGTCGCGCGTCGTGGTTTGGCTCACGTGGCCGAGGACCGCTCGCTGTTTTTCGATCTCACGGTGGCCGAGAATTTGAAGCTCGGGCTCACCGGTCCGAGGGCCGGGCAGAAGGTCGCGATGGAACGGGCGATGGAACTGTTCCCGGCGCTCAGCGCCCTGCGGAACCGCCTGGCCGGTCTGTTGTCGGGCGGCGAGCAGCAGATGCTCGCCATGGCCCGCGCTCTTGTGGCCGAGCCGAAGGCACTGCTGATCGACGAGATGAGCATGGGGCTCGCACCGATCATCGTGGAGCGCATGATTCCGATCGTTCGACGCATTGCCGACGAGACCGGCACGTGCGTTCTGATCGTCGAACAGCATGTACACATGGCATTGTCGATTGCGGACCGCGGCTATGTGATGAACCACGGAAACCTCGTGCTCGAAGGCACGGCCGAGGACCTCATGGCCCGGCGGGATCTGCTCGAGGCCAGTTACCTCGGTGGCGAGATCGACTGACCATGTCGGCCCCGAACGTATTTGACCTGTTTCGTCTCGACGGCCGCGTCGCCGTTGTCACCGGCGGCGGAACCGGGATTGGCCGCGCTATCGCACTTGGTCTAGCGGAGGCCGGGGCCGAAGTGGTGGTCGCCGGTCGTCGCCCCGAGCCCTTGAACGAGGTAGTCGCCGAGATCGAGGCCCGAGGTCGTCGTGGGCTCGCGGTCCCAACTGACGTAACGGTTGAAGACGATGTGCGGAAGCTGGCCGAGGTTGCTGCGGCGTTCGGTCCGTTGTGGATCTGGGTCAACAACGCCGGTGGATTGCAGGGCGAGCCGATGGGTTCACTGGCCAAGACCTCGGTCGACTCGTGGCACACGACCTTCGACCGCAACCTCACCTCGGTGTTTCTGTCGGCGCGAGTCGCTCCGGCGTTGATGCACGACGGTGGGGCGATTCTGAACCTCTCGTCGACGGCCACCGCGACACGAGGTGCACCCGGGCACGGCGTCTACAGCGCAGCGAAGTACGCGCTGAATCACCTCACGCAAACGATGGCGTTGGAACTCGCTCCGCGTCGTATCCGGGTGAACGCGATCGCGCCGGGGCACACGCAGACCGCCGACTACGAGCGCACGTCGGGCTTCACCGACGAGCAGTTCGCGAAGCTCGGATCGAAACAACCACTCGGTCGCCTCGGTGCCGATCACGACTTCGCTGCCGCCGCGGTGTACTTCTGCTCCGACGCTTCGTCGTGGGTGACCGGGCAGACCATGTTTGTCAGCGGCACGCCGTGAGTCCGCTGTAGATCAGAGCTTTCGGGTGATGGCCGCGGCACTGTGCACCGCGGCCTGGATGGAGTCGGTGCCGTTCACGTTGCCGGCGAGATGCACGTTGAGACCGGCCGAGCGAAGGTGGTCGGCGAGCTCCGCGTTCGGATCGTGGAACGTGGCGATGACCACGGTGTCGGCCGGAAACGAACGAACGAGTTCGTTGCCGATTCCCCGGGCGATGACCTGGGTCGGAGTGATCTCGCGCAGCGCCATGAACGGGACAAACTGAACACCCGCGGCGAAGAGGCGTTCGCGGCTGGCCTCGACGGTGGCCGGCGGGTACGGGATCGTGGCCCCGAGTTGTTCGAGTCGACTGACGACGGTCACGCTCGCTCCGGCCGCAAGCAGTACGTCGGCGGCCGAGATGGCTTCGAAGTTGGCGGTGTCGTCGTAGACGACAGCAGAGCGCCCAATCGTCGCGCTGCCACCGAAGCCGAGCACGTCCCAAACGGTGTACACGTGGTCGAGTGACGCACCCGGCACCGGTGTCGAGGGGCTCGACAGTTGGAAGCCATTCCGTCGTGGCGTGGAACCAGTTGCGACGATGACTTCGTCGGGTTGTTCGGCGATCACGAGGTCGGGATCGACCGGGGTACGCAAATGCACGTGAACGCCGAGCCTTCTGACCTCGTCGGCGAGAAAGCTGGTGATCGCCGACAGGTCTGATCGATGGGGAGCCGAAGCTGCCATCCGGACCTGACCACCCAGGTTGGCGGTCATCTCGTAGACGTGCACATCATGCCCGCGCAGCGCTGCGGTGCGGGCGGCCTCCAGCCCCGCCGGTCCGCCTCCGATGATTACGACCTTTTTGCGGGTGGTGGTGGGCGCCGGCGTTTCGAACGCGACGGTCGCTTCTTTTCCTGCGGCGACATTCACCACGCATTGGAGGCGGCCGGTCGTCATCAGCTGGGCAACGCACCCCATGCTCGTGCCGATGCACGGGCGGATCTCGGCTTCGCGTCCTTCACGCGACTTCTTTACGAGATATGGGTCAGCCACCATGGCTCGAACAAGCGAGACCATGTCGGCGACGCCGGATTCGACGAGATGACTGGCATGGTCGAGCGTCATGATCCGGCCCGTCACAATCGTAGGTACACGTACGGACCGTGTGACCTTCTCACTGCTCTCGAGCTCGTAGCCGAGTGGATCATCGAGCGTGGACAGGAATTTGTGAAAACGCCAGTAGGAGCCCATGGAGATGTCGAGGAAGTCGACGTCGGGCTCAATGTGTTGCGCGATGGCGACCGCTTCGGACGGATCAATCCCACCTTCTATGAAGTCGGTACCCGACAGCCTCACGCCGATCGGGAAGCCCACGCCGACTTCGGCACGGATCGCATGCAGAATCTCGACGAGGAAGCGGGTGCGATTCTCGAGTGAGCCACCGTATTCATCGTCGCGGAGGTTGGTGGCAGGCGACAGGAACTGTCCGATCAGGTACCCGTGGGCCCCGTGGAGCTCGATACCGTCGAGACCTCCGTCGCGGCATCGACGGGCGCCGGCGGCGAACGCTGCGACGGTGTCATCGATCATCAGTTTGGTCATGGGGATCGGGACCACGTTGACCGACGGTGCCGGCACGGCTGACGCGGAGATGGGCTGGCCGGCCCGGCCGTACGCGGCACCGCCATGCCACAGCTGTTGGAAGACCTTGGTGCCGTGCTGGTGCATACGACGCGAGAGTTCTTCATAGAAGGGAAGCACCCGGTCGCTGAACACCGGGATCGCCGTGGCGGAGTTGGGCTGCACTCCGGCGATCTCGATGATGGTGAGCCCCACTCCGCCTCTCGCTCGTTCCTCGTGATACGTGATGAGATCCTCGCCTGTGGTTCCGGTCGAGTGCGCCGTGCGGGCGATGCGATTGGGCACGGCGCAATGGCCGATCTGCAGGGGCTGGAACAGGTTTTCGTAGCGCATAGGTGTACGTCAGTCCCAGCGAACCGGAAGCGTCTCGAAGCCGTTGAGCACGGGTGCCTTTACCTTTGTCGGCTCACCGTCGGGGCGAACGTTCGGCATCCGGTCCAATACCGCTTCCAGGACCACCGCCGCTTCGATTCGCGAAAGCGGCGCGCCTAGACATGTATGGATACCGATGCCGAACGCCGCGTGACGCCTCAGGTCTTTGATGTCCCGGGTGATGTCGAACACATCCGGATTGGCCCAGGCCTCGGGGTCTCGGTTCGCCGACCCGAAGAGCATGTACACCTTCGAGTCCTGGGGAATCTCAACACCGTGGAGGGTAACCGGACAGTTGTTCGTGCGGAACAGTCCGTGGACCGGTGCGTCGATGCGCAGAGCTCTCCTCGACAGCGTTGGGGATGAGGCTGCGATTCTCGAGCAGAATCGCCAACTGATCACGATGGTGCATCAGTCGGTTGATCAGATTGCCGATGAGCAGTGTCGTCGTGGCCGAACCGGCGACGAGGAGGAACTGGCAGAACCCCAGGACCTGCTGTTGGGTCAGGCGTTGGCCGTCTCGCTCAACGGTCAGCAGGCGGGTGAGGAGGTCGTCGGGCACTTCGTCGCCGGCATTTATGGCCGAGGTTCGACGGTCGATGTGCGGGCCGAAGTAGCGGTAGTAACTGCGATAGGCGTTGATCACTTCATCGTTGGCCGTGCTGCCTTCCTTCAGGGCGACGGCTTCGGCCATGGGAAGCACCCATGATCGGAACATTGAGATGTCTTCCCGTGGCATCCCGAGCATCCAGCACATGACGACAAGTGGCAACGGCATCGCGATGTCGTAGATGAGGTCGCCGTGACCACGGTCGATGACCGCAGCGACGAGTCCATCGACCAGTTCCCGAATGTCGGGCTCCATGGCCTCCAGCACCGACGGTTTGAACGCCCGTGAAATCGCCAGCCGCTCGTTGGTGTGCATCGGCGGGTCGCTCGACACCAACACACCGGACCCTATGGTGCCGAACGCGAGACCCGGGCCGAACTTGGATGACCAGGTGTCGTCGTCACGAAGTGCGGCGGTAACGTCGGCTTCTCGTGACAGCGTCCAGTGCTCAGACGGAATCATGGTGTGGTTCACGGGGCATCGGTCGCGTAATTCGGCGAACGTACCAGCGGGATCATCCTGGAAGTCGCTCGACAACAGGTTGAACACCACGGCGTGCGGACCTTCGATCATGTGATTTCCTCATCTGGGAACAAGACCGCGGCAAGGGCCTCGGCTTGGCGGATCATGGCGGCTTTTGAAGCGGGTAATGCGTCGAGTGATTCGATCTGGCAGATACCGAGAAGGAGTGCGAAGAACAACTTCACCACCGCATCACGGTCGCGGCCCCGGGCCGGTCGCCAGATCTTGGCCTGGGTCAACTGCCAATCAGCGATGAGCGCAGCAAGCTCGGGCTGGCGCAGGCTGGCCAGATGCAGCTCGGCCAGGAGCATGCGGGTCGTCGCGAACTCATCGGTGAGAAACACCCGGACGGTGTCTCGTGCGGTCGGGCGCGCCCCGCCTCTCCTTGGACCCAGTTGCGAAAGTGCGGCCTGGCCGGCAGCAACCATGAGCTCGACCTTGCCGCCGAAGTGATTGTAGATGGCAGGGGCAGAAACATCTGCCCGGCGGGCGATGTCGCCCAACCTTGCGCCGTCAAAGCCGTGCTCCACACACGATGCGGCTGCTGCATCGAGCAAGCGCTGACGTGTGGCGACACCAGCGTCGTCGACCTTGGCCGGCCGTCCCCGTTGGGCCACCGCACTAGCCACGTTTGTTCCCTTCCCAGTGGTTCCGGTGAACGAAGTCCTCGACCGGGCGACGGTTCACCGGCCCGAACGAGGTAGCAGGCCAGCCAATTGGGATGGTCACTGCGATCTTGATCTGGTCGGGAATGCCTAGTACCTCGCGGATCGTCGGCTCTGCGGTCATGTGCAACGTGGTGAACACGCTTCCGAGTCCGAGCGCACGCGCGGCGAGCAGAATGTTCTGTGCAGCCGGGTAGAGCGCCGACCACGTGAACTGCTCCCGTGGTGACGCCTCGGGGTAGATGACCGGACCGGTCACGAAGATGATCGCCGGTGCTTGGTCGAGGGTATCGATCATTTTCGCCGTACCGTCGAGCATGAGCCGCGTCGTACGGTCGGTGCGCGGCATGGCGGCCACCCGATCCGCCATCGCCGCCCGGATAGCGGCTCCGATCTTCGCCTTCGGCACGGGCTGGTCAACGACGATCAGGTCCCATCCCTGGCTGTTGCCCGGGCTCGGCGCTCGGGTCGCGGCCCAAAGGAGTTTGTCGATCAACTCTGCAGGTACCGGGTCGGGCTTCAACAGCCTCATCGCCCTGCAGGTTTCCATCGCCTCAAAGACGTCCATGGATTGCGACATTAATGAACCTTCATTAATGTCGCAATCCATGAGCGATACCCCATCGAACGACCAGCTGATCGACCTAGTGGGAAAGCGGGCGCTGGTAACCGGCGCAGCGAAAGGAATCGGTGCTGCGATTGCCAGCCGGCTGGCGGAAGCCGGTGCCCACGTCACCATTGCCGACATGGATGCGGAAGGTCGCACAACGGCGGGAACGCTGGTCGGACGCGGGCTTTCTGCCGACTTCGTTTCGTGCGACATCACGAACGCCACGCAGTTGGCGGATGCCGTGGCGCTGGCCGCCGGTGACGACGCGCTCGACATTCTCGTGAACAACGCCGGCATATTTCCGACCACCGGTCCTATCGGTTCGGTCACCGACGAGTTTGTTCACCGCATGCTTGAGATAAACGTGCGGGCGCAGTACTCCGCCGCCCGCGACGCCTCCCGCCTCATGACCCGCGGTGGCAGCATCGTGAACCTCGCGTCCATCGCCGCCATACGGGGCGGCGCCAACATCAGCGCCTACAGCGTGTCCAAAGCAGCAGTTGTCGGGATGACCCGAGCGTTTGCCGGTGAGCTCGGGCCGAGAGGGATCCGCGTCAATGCAATCGCCCCCGGGATCATCGACACGCCTGGCGTCCAGGCCCAGATGGAACCACTCAGGGCCGGCGGACTCGATATTGACCGAGCGATCGCGTCCAATCCACTCCGCATCGGCGGCCAACCCGACCACATCGCTCGCGCTGCGCTGTTTCTGTGCTCGGACCTTGCGGCATTCGTGACGGGACACGTGCTGGTCGTGGATGGTGGCGCAACCGCATAGACGTTGATGCCGAAGACAGCGCAAGACCGGGCTCCATCGATCCGGTGACGATCCCGGTCGCAATGGTCGGAGAACGTTTTGCGGCGTACCATACGATCGTCGGGACACTGAGGAGGAAACGTGGTTTACCAGGCAACGCGTGGCGATGCACCGGTTCGGTTGGGACCCACTGTGCAGAACGTCCCCGACTTCGGCCCGAGCGTGATGAGTCGCTCGGGATACACCGATCCCGAGCAGTTCGAACTTGAGCGGACCAGGGTGCTCGGTCGGCATTGGCTGCTGGCCGGTCGTTCGGATCAGGTCGCTCAGCCGGGTGACTGGCTGAGCTTCGAGGGCCACGGCGAGACCATCGTGGTCACACGTCAACCTGATGGTTCGCTCGCTGGTTTTCACAATGTCTGCCGGCACCGGGGCCCGTCGTTCGTGACCGCGCTCCAGGGATGTGGCGCTCGGCGTTTTTCGTGTCCGTACCACGGTTGGGTTTACGACACGAAGGGTGTCGTTGTCGGTGTCCCCGAGCGGGAAGACTTCGACGCGAAGCATCTCGAAGGACTTCGCGCTCCTGTCGTGGCCGCCGACGAGTGGGGCGGCTGGGTGTGGATCAATCTGGCCGGAGAAGCAGCGCCGCCGCTGTTGGAATCGATCGGGCCCGAGATCTCACTGGACCTTGGCAAGTTCAAGATGGAAGACATGGTCCTCCACGAGGTCGTCGAGTGGGACGTGCCTGTGAGCTACAAAGCGATCGTCGACGGGTTCAACGAGATCTATCACACCGCCTCATTGCACCACGTGTCGCCGACGTGGACGAAGTCAGCGCGTGACACGTCGTTCCACATCGTCGGAAACAACTACATGTGCTTCGTCCCTCGCGCCGAGAAGCGCGAGGCGTTGGCGCAGGACTGGGATCATCACCAGCACGCGATCTGCCACTACGTTGTGTTTCCGAACACCGTGTTCAACTGCAACCCGAACCACGTCCAGGTGTTCAACCCGATTCCGATCGACGTCGACCGCACCCGCTTCCTCTGCTGGGAGTTGATCTATCCCGGCGACCGGAATGACCCCGTGTACGAGGCGTATTTCCAAGACACGATGGTGCACTGGGATCGGCTGAAGATCGTCGTCGGCGAAGACATCGACATCTACCAACAGCTCAAACGTACGAAGCGTTCCAGTGGCTACACGCACCATGTGTTGTCGGAGCGAGAGTGCAAGATTGCGCACTATCACGAGAACATCGCCCGGATGATCAGTTCGATCGACGAACTCGACTGAGTACTTCGGCAGCGGCCGACCCGGCGAGGTACTACTACGTGTCCTTACGGAACGGAGTCGATGGTGACAGTGCCTTCGCTGCCATCCACGGTTATCGTCGCTCCACTGGGGATCCGACGTGTCGCGTCTCCGATCGCCGGCACACACGGTATGCCCAGTTCGCGACTGACGATTACGGCATGGGTCCCGACTGCACCGACATTGACCACAACGGCAGCGGCGGCAAGAAACAGCGGCGTCCATGACGGGTCAGTGTTCGGGGCGATCAGAATGTCACCCGGTCCAAGTTCGGTGGGGTCCTCGACGCTGAGCAGCACACGGGCGGTGCCCGTAACAATGCCGGGCGAACCGGCAACGCCTCTGAGCACGTCGCCGACTGATACCGGCTGAGTCGTGAGGTCGGCACGACGGGTCCAGCTACTGAGCGGGGCCGCCGCCCCGTCGACAATGTATGGCGGGTCGAGCTCGTAAAGCTCCAGGTAGTCCGCTTCGCGCTCAGCCAACGTGGCACTGAAAAGCGGCGGATCGGCGAAGAAGTCATCGAGTTCGTCTTCGAGAAGCATGTAGATCTGCTTGGGATGGGCGAGGTGGCCGGCGTCTGCTCCGCGTCTGCCGAGTTCGTCAAAGCACATACGAATTTCGTGCAGGGCCCGAATGTTGTTCGTCTTGCAACGCTCGCGGGCGACCATGAACACACGACTCGAACTCATTCCGGTGGCGAGCAGGCCAAGCGCCTCCTCGTTTCCAGCGAAGGCCTCCTCGAGTTGGCGGACCAGATGCTCGCGCTGTTGTGCTCCGCGTGCTTCACCCTTTCGGGGATCCGCGTTGTCGTCGTGGCCTCGGAGTCGATCGATGGCCGAGATCAGCAGGCCGGGCTTGGTCTCATAGGACCAGCTGAACAGGTCCCATTCGTTTGGACCGCGCGACCCGTTGCGATACATGAAGTCTTCGACCGAAGCGGTGAAGGCCACCGAATCGGGCTGGGGGTCGGTCGCCACGCGGTCAATCACCGTGTCGAGTCCGGAATCGAAAGCGGCGGTGAGGGTTGGCGATGCTCGCACCATTCGCGAGAGATCCCAGATGGAGCCCGCAATGTCGGCAGAGTCGATATCGCCCACACCGGAAAGCAACTTGGTCACCATGCTCGGGTCGATGTCGGCGGTGAGACCGGCCAGAATGCCCGGGCCGACTGACGCACCGAGCGAAGCCCAGACGTGCTGGCAGAACATCGCGACGAGATGTCTCTGAATGGATCTGGCTCGTCCGAGAAGTTGCTTGGTGGTTTGCGTGGTGAGGTCTGGACGGCTGTCGCGAAGTGCTTTGGCATCAAGCTTTTGACGTTCGATTTCGGGGACCACCGGTGTTGACATGATCCAGCCCATCTGCTTTCCAAGCAGTTCGCTGTGACGCGGTGAGCTGTGCCAGTCGCGTTCCTGGTAGGGAGGAACAGCGGCGGGATCGTCGAAGTACGCGTTGTCGACCGCCTGCCATCCGGCTCCAGAGCGAACACCGAAGAGCCGTGCCTGGGTGAGTGAGTTGTAGAAGTACCCGCCGAATAGACCAAAGGTCTCCGGCTTTTCCCGGCTGTATTCGTCAGCGTCGAAGACGCCCATCTGCACGAAGCCATCTCGGCAGCCAAGGACGATGCCGCTCTCCCACGCAAATGTCCACCCGAGCGGGCTCACGGGGTCGGCGAGCACCTCGCCGGCATTGCCCCGTGTGTAATTCGGGAAGCGGTCCGAGGGGACCCGGTCAGCAATCCAGCGAGTGCCCAGCATGATCCCTCGAATCCCCCTTGGTTACGGCCACTTCTATGGTCGATGGGTCCGAATATAGGACGAAGTCGCGTGGACGCGTCGAGCAACGTATAGTCCCGCGTCTCCTTCATTCACGCGGTGCGCAACGTGGCGAGCCTTCAGACGGAATGCGAGAATTGTGCCGTGCAGATTCTTCGCGTAGCGGACCATGGCTGACGAGTATCGCTGGTGGTCGGCGACGCAGACCGCAGACGCAATCCGTTCGCGTGTCGTGACCGCGGCCGATGTACTTGAAGCCACGATCGCACGTATTGAACGGCTTGATCCGCAGCTCGGAAGTGTTGTCGTTCCGTTGTTCGAGCGAGCCCGGACGTTGAGCGCCGGGGGAGCGAGGCGAAACGATGCAGTGTTCAGCGGCGTTCCGATGCTCTTGAAAGACGCCGGAGAAGAACTGGCCGGAACCTCGCATTGGGTCGGGACACAGGGTTTACGGCATGCCGGATACCGGTCCGAGACCACCACCGAGTTGGCGGGGGCTTTGGAGAGCCTCGGGTTTGTGTTTGTTGGAAAGAGTGCGTGTCCAGAACTCTCGGCAGCCTCGACGACCGAGCCGTTCGGGTTCCCTCCGACCCGGAATCCGTGGGCCACCGATCGGACCGTGGGCGGTTCCAGCGGAGGATCCGCGGCTGCTGTTGCCGCCGGGTTGGTTCCGATCGCACACGGCAGCGATGCGACGGGCTCGTTGCGGTTCCCCGCGTCGCATTGTGGAGTGGTTACCTTGAAACCTTCCCGGGGCCGTATCGCGCAAGCCTCTCCGATGGAGCAAACCGATCCGCTTCGTGTGTGGACCCAGTTCGCCCTCGCTCGCGACGTGAACGACCTGGGTGCGCTGTTTCCTCTGCTCGCGCGAAGTGGCCGGCCTCCGGTCGCGTCAAGGCTCGCCGGAAAGCGTCCGCTCCGAGTCGGCCTGCTCATGCATGATCCGATCATCGGACTGCCGGTTGCCGACGATTGCGTTGCTGCCGTTCGTCAGCTCGGTGAGGCAATGATCGCGTTGGGTCATCATGTCGAGGTTGACCACCCGAAGGCTTTCGATACCCTGTTCGATCCATTTTGGGAGGCGATGGAGACAATCGGCCCGTCGGTTCGAGCGGAGCAGGTGGCTTGGGTTTCGACGCGTCTGGGGCGCGCGTGCGGTCCGGGCGATCTCAGTGACGACCTGTTGGCTTCTGCCGAACGCGGTAGGCAGATAGGTGCTGACGAGGTCGGTGCCGCGTATGAACGTGTACGGGTTGTGATGTCGGGTGTCACTGACTGGTGGGAGTCCGGGTTCGATCTGTTGGCCACGCCGGTCATGTTGAAACCGCCGTGGAAGCTGGGCGACGCCGCAGCGCAAAAGACCGGGATGTTCTGCGCCCCGTTCAGCTTTACCGGGCAGCCGGCGCTTGTCGTCCCGATGCTCATGAACGAGGCCGGTTTGCCGGTCGGCGTGCAGCTGGTCGGCCGGTGGGGTGACGACGAACAGCTTCTCGCGTTGGGGTCTGACCTTCAGAACCTGGTCGGTTGGCTCGAACGCACACCTCCCATCGGGTAGCTGCGGTCGAGAACCGTAAGCGAAAATTCAGGTTCGTCAACGCGACCGTTCTGGAAGACTCAGCCCCGATGACATCCGACCCGGCCGATGGATTGTTCGATGAGCGTGTCGCTCCCTTTTACGACGCCACGTTGGGCGATCAGGGAAGTACGGAAGTAATCGAGTCGATCGTTGGGTTCCTAGCCGGTCAGGTTGATGTCGGACGCGCTCTGGAGTTCGCCGTCGGCACCGGCCGGATTGCGCTTCCACTGGCTGCTCGCGGAGTTGACGTGCACGGCATCGAATTGTCGAACGCGATGGTGGCGCAGATGCGACAAAAACCTGGAGGCGATGCGCTTCCGGTAGTGGTCGGCGATATGTGCACGACACACCTGCCCGGCGCGTTTTCGTTGGTGTACTTAGTATTCAACACGATCGGAAATTTGTTGACTCAGGCCGAACAGGTCGCGTGCTTTCGCAATGCTGCTCGACATTTGGTCCCTGGCGGTCGGTTTGTGGTCGAAGTGTTTGTACCTGAGTTGCAACGGCTCCCGAGAGGGGAGCGGTTCGTGCCGTTCGCCATCGACGATGGACATGTCGGGATCGACGAGTACGACGTGGTGAACCAGCGACTGACGTCTCGCCACGTTTGGGTGAATGGCGGTCGGGCGACCACGTTCAACACCCCGATGCGTTACGCGTTCCCGGCGGAGTTTGACCTCATGGCCGAATTGGCGGGAATGAAGCTGGTCGAGCGCTGGGGCGACTGGCACCGCAATGCGTTCACGGCTGTCAGCACATCGCACGTCTCCGTGTGGGAACTCGCCCGGGCCTAGCCGTTCGCCGCTCGCTAGAGCCTTCGGGGCCGAGTACGGACCAGCCCTACCAAGCCGATACCGATCAGCAGTGCGCCAATGCCCGCCAGGGCCGACGAACGTGTGCTTCCACCGGTAACGGAGAGCGTGTCGACCGCGACGACCTCAGTCGGTGCCGCGGGGGAAGGAGGGATGGTCTCGGTGATGCCAAGGACCTGAGCCCCGCCGCCGGTGCCGGCTGGTGAGATGCCCCCTGTGGTTGACGTGACCGGACCGCCTGTCGGAAGGGCACTCGGAAGGGTGGTTGAAGGCGCACCAGAGATAACTGGGGCGATGGTCGTCGGCGGAGTCAAGGTGATCACTCCCAATTGCTGCACGTCAATGGTCGGGGTCGTGCGACTGGGCCCTGTTGTGGGAACACTCGTGGTTGTGGAGACACTCGTGGTTGTGGAGACACTCGTGGACGTGGGCGGTTCCGTGGATGCCGAAGGCGTTGTCGTGGATGCCGAAGGCGTTGTCGTTGATGTCGGCGAAGGGAGTGTCGTCGACGTCGTTGACGTCGTCGGTAGCTCCGCTGTCGTTGATGTGGTGATCGCAGTCGTTGATGTGCTGATCGCAGTCGTTGCGATGTGGCTGATCGCAGTCGTTGACGTGCTGAGCGCAGTCGACGTTGGTGCGGTGGGTTCAACCGACGTCGGCGTAAACGACACGGGGTTGGTCGTTGACGTTGCCGACGAGACCGCAATCGTTGTTGATGGTTCTGTCGATGTCGATGTCGATGACGCGGCTGATGTCGATGTCGATGTCGATGACGCGGTTGATGTCGATGTTGATGTCGATGTCGATGTTGATGTTGAGGTCGATGTTGACGTGGTTGTGGGTGAGTTGGCGTCGGGACGGGCGGTGAGCAGCACCGAGATTGCGCATGCGTCGGCAGCGGTTTCCAACGGTTCGATACAACTGGCGCCGGCTTCGCTGATCCGGAACCGGCCGTCGGTCGGTTCCTCGGCGGGATCTTGAACTTGGATCGTGACCGACGGAGACCCGGTCACGGCGTCAGCGGGGATCGCAATTGTGGAGCAGGAGATGTTTGCGCGAACGCCGCGGATAACGCGTGTCGCCCCGATTGGGATATCGACCTTGAAGACGAAGCCCATCTGGCATGACACCGTCACTGACACCGCGCCGACGGTTGGGGTTCCGCTGTCGCCCCAAAGAGCCGTAAGGCGGATGTTGCCAGCGGGAACGGCCGTTGAAAATCCCAGGTCTACGAGTCGGCTTGATTGGCCCGATGTCAACGTAACCGGATCGGTGGTGGAAGTCAGCGCATCAAACCGGGTGCCGTCGGAGTCGTGCGCTGCGTCGCCGACGTGTGCCGGCACCGGCGTGTCGCCTTGGCGATTGACCCGAACGGAGTAGGTGCCAGGGCGCAAGCCTCGGAACAAGTATGAGCCGTCGACCGCCGACAGTTGCGTATCGATCGGAGTACCAATCTCGTTGAGTAGTTCGACCGTTCGCCCGGCCAATGGGTAGTCGTTGATGAATCGACCGTCCGGCGCCTCCCGTGCCTGCATGCCGTCAAATGGAAAATCGTCTCCCCAGATACGCCCACCGATAGCGACGGCCCCGATCGCGACCGGCTGTTCCCAGGCAAGGTCCAGTTGAACGATTCGGGTTCGCAGTGAAATCGGGTGCGTCAGCGCGACTGTCGGCACGTCAGTCGGATAGCCGAAAAAGTTCCGATATCGCAGAGGGCGTTCGGGCAAAGCCGGCACGAGCCCGAACGCATTCGACGCCCGAATCCGGTAGGTTCCGCTGTTGGCCGGACTGAATCGATACCGACCATCAGGACCCGACACCGAGTTCTCCACCACATTTCCTGCCTCGTCAAGCAGTTCCAGCGTCACGTCACCCAACGGACGGTCTCCAGTGGAGGGCGATCCGTTGCCGTCGACATCTTCGGTCACTGTGCCGTCGATGGTCCGAGGCGGAACGACATCGGGGGAGACGAAACCGAAGTCGGACACGAATGGTCCGGCGGGTCCCGACTGCGGGAGCAGCACGTAGG
Organism: uncultured Acidimicrobiales bacterium; assembly: GCA_963763135.1. Lineage (GTDB taxonomy): Bacteria > Actinomycetota > Acidimicrobiia > Acidimicrobiales > JANYDT01 > JANMZO01. Next base: position 475,824 of record CAVXNJ010000004.1, read on the forward strand.
GGTACAGCCAGTAGGAACCGTCGGAGTCAAACTCCTCCGTGCCGACTTCAACCTGGGTAGTCACGAGCAGCGATCCGGGTGGCACCGAGGCCTGCAGAATCGCCTGCGGTGGGAAGGGCCCCGTAATCGCGTAACGGCCGTTGGAATCGGTTACGACTCGATGAAGGAGCGGTCGAGGGGTGAACGCCGAATCGACGACCTCGAGAAGCGCTCCGGGGAGTGGGGGTTCTCCCGGTTCCCGGACACCGTCACGATCAGTGTCGATCCAAACCATTCCGGAAAGCGTCGTTGCGACCGATGCGTTTGGTGCTGTCTGCGCATAGGCACCGTTGGAGATGCGAGTGCGGCTGCCTGCCGCAACGAGATCGACGGCCGTGGATCCGGCGAGGAGGATCAGACCGCTGACGAGTGAAAGCAAATACGTCCGCGCTCCGCGACGTTTTATGAGGATTCGAGATTTCATGCCGCCGCCTTCTGCGCTCCTGGCTCGAGGAGAAAAGGCTATCAGCACTGAACGCACCCTCACCACGGACCGTAGTCGCCTCGCTCGGGCTGTTGTCGAGCTCGGTCGTGGTTCAGACGCAACGACACCGGCATTTCGACTTCGCGTGCCCGGTCACCGTGAACATTCGTAGGTCGCGGGAGTTGTTAACGCAAACGCGGAGCGCTTCAGATAATTCCGGCTGGCGCGCCGTGTCGGACGAGTCACACGCAGAATTCGTTGCCCTCAGGATCGCTCATGGTGACCCAACTGTGAGGACCTTGGCGGCCTTCGTGCAAGACAGTCGCGCCGCGTGAGACGAGTCGTTCGCGCACGCTCACCGGGTCGTCGTCGCCGACACGGATGTCGATGTGCACGCGGTTCTTCACGGCCTTGGGTTCCGGGACAGTCTGAAAAAGGATGCGCGGCTGGAGGGCCGTATCGTCTGGAGGGTTTATCGCAGCCCCGGTTTTCCACACGAGGGCACCGCGGTGTTCGCACGTCTCGGCCTCGGTAGCGAACCCCTGGGCGATCATCGAGCGGATGAAGTTGGGGTCTTGCGGTTCGACGACCCATCCGAGGGTTTCGGCCCACCAGTCGGCGAGCGTGTGGGGATCGGCTGAATCGATGACGAGTTGGAAGGTGTACGCCATAGCGCAACGTTAGCGTGGGCGCCCCGCAGGCCGACGCCCGAAGGCTGCGGACATCTGGAGTCGCCATCGGGGCCATCGGGGCCATCGGGCCATGTCGGCGTCTGTCGGTCGCCCCCATCGGGTAAGAAGGCACGATGAGGATGTGGCCACTTGATCATGATGTCGTCGCTCTGCCCGATGGCAGGAGTGTGCGATGTCGAGGTCTCCGTTACCCCGCCACGTTCGACTGCGATCCAGACGTTGGTTTCTATCTGCTCGGCCACGAACCTCCGAAGATGGCCTGGTCCACGTGTTGGATCAAATGGCCGGATTTCCGTCTGCCCGTCAACGTCGACGAGGCTCTCCTCCTGCTCGTTCAGGCGTATGACCGCGCGTTGGTTGAACGAGTGGAAATCGCGTGCGGTGGAGGAAAGGGCCGAACTGGCACGGCACTGGGGGTCCTCGCGATTTTGGGCGGCGTGGAGCCGAAAGAGGCGGTGTCGTGGGTGCGATCGGCGTATCACCCGAGGGCGGTTGAAACTCCGTGGCAGCGCCGCTTTGTCGAACGATTGACCCATGAACGGATCCGCGGCGGGTCGAGTCCGACTATCCGACGGGCCGAAGCGGGTTGCTGACGAACAAACGCGATGAAACACTCAGACGATGGCTCTGGTTCGCCGTCCCGCTCGGTTCTACTCCCAAGAATCCGACAAGCCGCCACTGGAATGGTCGTGGGTGGAGGAGCAACTGGTAACTGCCGGAACATACTGGGTTGTGGCAGCCGACCGCGGCGCTCACCCGCACCCCCGACCGGTCTGGGGCGTGTGGATGAACGAGTTGCTTTACCTCAGCATCGGTACACCGTCGATTCTCCGGGCGATCGGCGCCCGGCACGGACTCACCGTGCATCTCGACAGCGGAACCGATGTCGTGATCCTGGAGGGTGAACCGTCGGGATCGACCGTCGACCCGGAGGTACTGGTCGTCTACGACACCAAGTACGACTGGCGTTATGACCCTGAGACCTACGGTCCGCTCACGGTCATGGCACCCCGAACCGTTCTCGTGTGGCGTGCACTCGGACCCGCAGGTCACGATGGATTTGCGACCGCCTCGCGTTCGGGACGTGTCGACCGTGTAACGGCCAAACAGCTTCAGTACCGGGGCCGTTCGCAGTGGACGATGTCGCGCCGGAGGGAGCGAGCCAACTGATGGGCGATGTCCAAACGCGTAAGCCGCTCAATCCACCGGGGTTCCGACGACACGAGGATCTCGTTGAACTGAGCATGACTGAGAGCCCGTTGAACCGCGAGGAGTGGACCGTCGATCGTCGCACCGCTGCCGAAGGCCTGGCGCGTCGCGATGAGGTCGAGGATTTCCTGTAGCGCAGCCGCGCTGGATTCGTGACGTTCACGGTCGAGCGCTGGATACAACGCCATCGCCGGAGGAGCGCCGTCACCCGGCACGCACGCCATCAGCGACGCCGCAATGGCGGGAACCCGGAGGAGCACCCGAAACGCCACCGGTCGAGTGCTTGTGACGGACCGTATAGCAGCCGTCAGTTCCGGGGTCACGCACGGTGAGTCCACGACGACGAGCACCCGATGGTGGGACCGGTCTGCGGGTGTGGCGTTCTCTGGACGAGCGTCGAGGAGTCCCGTCAGCGAGTCGGTCAGGATGTGGGCCATTTCCGAAGTATTCCGCATTCGAACCGGGCCGATCGCCCATCTGCCGCGTTGTAACCCGATTGCCGCGAAACCGTGTCGTTCGATGCGCAAGAAACCCAAGCTGAGCTGGTTGTTCATTTGTCTAGACGGTCGATTCGGCGTTGTTCACCGTCGTGGCTGTTGATTGTCGGCCTGCGGTGACTCCGTCGTACTCAAAATCTCAGGGGACCTGATACATACCGTCAGCGCGCTGAAGAAGTTCGGTGACCGGCAAGTTGTCGCAAATGTCATTCTGCCGGCGCCGCCCCTCTCACTGCCGGGCGGGGTAGGTTTGGTCGATGCAGCACTTCTGCTTGCGCTCACCTTTCGTAGGTCTCACCCTTTATCTCGCCCTCTGTCCCACCGGTGAGGCCAGTATCACCGGACCGGCCAACGGGCCAAAGGTAGACCCGTGGAAGACCTGAGCCTTCGTCGTCTTCGTCAGTTTGTCGCGGTCGCTGAGCACGGCGCCATCGGTGCCGCGGCGGAGTCCTTGATGATGTCGCCCTCGTCGCTGTCTGTCTCGCTCAAGCAACTGGAACGCAGTATCGGTGTCACGCTGTTCGTCCGACGCGCCGGTGAAGGGGTGACGCTTACTCCCGAAGGAGCAGATCTGATTGTTCGGGCGCGGTCGCTTCTCGTCCAGGCGGAAGAGATGCGGATCTTGGTAAATGGGCATACGGCGGGCGCCCACGCTCCGATCGTTGTCGGCTCGCTTGTCACCGTCGCCCCGCTCGTCCTTCCCCGGCTCGTACGACGATTTCGGATGAAACATCGCGATGCGGTGATCGACATTCGCACCGGTTCCCAAAGCGCGTTGCTTGAGTCGATCGTCGACGGATCGCTGCATGCGGTCGTCACCTATGACCTCGGAATGCATGACCGGATCATCTTCGAGCCGTTGGTCACTGCGTCCCCGTGGGTTGTCCTCCGTTCCGATCACCGCCTCGCCACGCGTAGCTCCCTTTCAATAGAGGAACTCGTCGGTGAACCCTATGTGGCCATAGATCTGCCGATGAGTCGTGAGTACTTCGCGTCGGTGTTCGTCAGTAAAGGCCTCGACTACCTTCCGTCATTTCGGGCGACCGAACTCGACATGGTGCGGTCGTTGGTCGGCAACGGGCTGGGCTGGTCGATGGTCAACCTCAAGCCCCCGACGTCCGCAGCGATCGATGGTGCCCGAGTGCGTTACGTGCCGCTGAAGACCGATCATCCGCCGTTGCTTCTCGGATTGGCGACGCTGGCGGACAGGCGACATCCGGCCTCAGCTTCCGCGTTCATGGAGTTCGTACGCGAGGAACTCATCGGATTATTCGATGAACCTACGTGAAAAGTTCGGCTTGACCGATGAGGGGGGAAGCCGAATACTTTCCACGTCACCGCGTCGGGTTCTAGCGCTCGCGCCTCGACCGCCCGGAACAACAACATCGCAAAGGACCCGGACATGTCAACTGAACACGTCGACACTCTCATAATCGGTGGCGGCCAGGCTGGCTTGGCGATGAGCGAGCACCTGAGCAAGCAGGGCGTGCCTCATCTCATTCTCGAACGTCACCGGATTGCCGAGCGTTGGCGCTCGGAGCGTTGGGACTCGTTGGTCGCAAATGGACCGGCCTGGCATGACCGGTTTCCGACCCGGGAATTCGATGACATTGGACCGGACAGCTTCGCCACCGCCGGTCGGATCGTGAGCTACTTCGAAGGGTTCGCCGAGCAGATCAACGCCCCGATCCGCTGTGGGGTCGAAGTTACCTCGGTTCACAGGAACGAGGACGGTTCGGGGTTTCGCGTTGAAACACCCGACGGGGTCATCGAAGCGAACAACGTCGTGGCGGCGACCGGACCATTTCAGCGCCCGATCATCCCGACGGTGGTGCCGGACGACGCCGGTATAACCCAGCTCCATTCGGCGGCGTACCGCAACCCCGGCCAGTTGCCGGAAGGCGCTGTACTTGTGGTGGGCGCGGGCTCATCGGGTGCGCAAATCGCGGATGAGCTTCTACGCTCGGGAAAGCGCGTTTACCTGTCGGTTGGCCCGCACGATCGCCCACCGCGCGCGTACCGCGGCAAGGATTTCGTGTGGTGGTTGGGTGCCCTTGGTCAGTGGAACGCCAAGACCACCGAGCCCGGCAAGGAGCATGTCACGATCTCCGTCAGCGGAGCACATGGCGGCCACACCGTCGATTTTCGTCGACTGGCCGCTGCGGGAATCACGCTTGTCGGTCGGGCGGACACCTTCGACAACGGCGTGATGCACTTCGCCTCCGATGTTGCTGCCAACGTCAACGCCGGCGATGCCAACTACCTGTCGGTTCTCGACGCGGCCGACGCATATATCGCAACGGAGGGCCTGGACTTTCCGGAAGAGCCCGGGGCCCGGATCTTGGACCCCGATCCGGCATGCATGACCGATCCGCTGCTTCAACTGAACCTGGCCGAGGCAGGTGTCACCTCAATAATTTGGGCGACGGGCTTCGCGTTGGATTTCGGTTGGCTCAAGCTTGATGCGTTCGACGAAAAGGGTCGCCCGGCGCACGATCGGGGTGTTTCGGAGATTCCCGGGCTTTATTTCATCGGGCTCGCCTGGTTGTCACGACGTGCGTCGCCGTTCATCTGGGGGGTTTGGCACGATGCCGACTACCTCGCCGGCCATATTGCTGCGCGTCGCGTCACCCCGGCGGGAGCCGCAACATAGGAAGCGCACATACGGTCTCGCGTGCATCAGCCACTCGGTTTCAGCTCGTCGATCGGGTTGTGAGTGTGACTTTTACCTTGGACTGCGTGCCCGAACGGTCAATGGCCAGGGTTACGGTGTCCCCGACCTTGTGCGCGTGAATCGCCGTGTCCAGGTCAGTGACGCTTGCGACGGCTTTGCCGTCAACACCGGTGATGACGTCGCCGACCTGGAGTCCGGCTTTGTCCGCCGCGCCCGACGCAGTGATTTCCGTGATCACGACGCCCGTGGTCGCCGTGATTCCCCGGTTGCGCAGTACACGCGGTGAGATGGCCGACAACTCATAGGTCGTGGCGCCCAGCGACGGTTTGGTGCCGATCACTCCACCCTTGGCCTTGATCTCCGCGATTATGGGCTTCACGCGGTCGATCGCGATCGCGAAGCCGAGGTTCTCGGAGTTCGATATCGACGCGGTGTTGATCCCGATTACGGTGCCGTTGGAGTCGATGAGCGGCCCCCCGGAATTGCCACTGTTGATGGCCGCATCGGTCTGTATGAGGTGCTCGAGGGTGACACCCTCGCTGTCAGACAGCGTCCGCTCTTTGGCCGAGATGATGCCGTGTGTGACGCTGAGTGTGCCCGAGAGATCGAGCGCGTTCCCGATGGCGAAGACCAGCTCACCTATGCGCGTGTTGTTGGACGATCCGAGTTTGGCGACGCTCAGCCCGCTGGCTTTGCGGAGCTGGAGAAGCCCGACATCGTCGTCGGGAGCGGTCCCGACGACATCAGCTGCGAACGTGCGGCCATCGGTCAGCAGCACCTTGAAATCCGACGATCCGCTGATGACATGGTTGTTGGTAAGGACGAGTCCATCGCTGCTGATGATCACGCCAGATGCTGCGCCGGAGCCCTGTTGGGTACCGAACGGTGTGTTCTGGGTGACCGAGAAGCTGATCTTCACCACGGTGGGCTCCGCGGCCTCGAGAAGCTTGAACACGTCGATCACAAACCCGCCGGACGAAGTGATCTGCGCGTTTCCGATTGTTGTCGTGGTGGCGCGACGCGTCGTGGTGGCCGTCGACCCGGCTATTGCGACGGTGGAAGCGATGGTGGTTCGGTGGCGCATCTGAACGACCACAACACCCAACCCGAGCAGGGTCATACACGCTGCGATTGCCGATACGCCTTTGGCGGCTCTCGACCGCGCACGACGAGGTGAAGGTTCACCCGGTTCGGACTTCATCGGGCCTCGGGCCACGATCCTAAGTGTTGTTGCTCTCATAACCACCTCGGCCCAGTCGTCGAAATCTTGTGAATCGACAAACATGTCGGGCGACATGTCCGAATTAATTGGACGTGATGGGTGAGGTCAACGGCCAGAGTCAAACGTCCTACGGACGCTGACCATCGGGCACAATTACTGAGACGGTTCGGGGGTGTTTGGCGATACAGATCTCAGAAAGACCCTTAGAGCGCCTTATTTACGGGGATCTGCTGACAATGTGATGTCGGACCGTTTCTGCTCTTTTGGCATATTGGAGATGGTAAGAGCTTGGTAAGAGAATCAATAGAGTGAACTGAGAGCTTAAGAAATCTTCAAGTTAAGGGTCCTGTCGTCGGCTCGGGGCGAGAGCCGGGCCAAGTCCAGTCACCGCATGGTGAACGGGTCGGCCATCGGCGCGTCAGATGTATTGATCCAAACGGTCTTCGATCGCGAGTAATCGTGGAGTGTTTCGATTCCTGCCTCGCGGCCGTAACCGGTGTCGCCATTCCCGCCGAACGGAACCATCGGTGAAATCACCCGATACGTGTTCACGTACACGATGCCGGCTCGAAGCCTCCGGGTTGCTCGCATCGCTCGACCGAGATCCCGGGTGAACACCCCCGACGCATATGCGTAGACCGAATCATTGGCTGCGGCAATAACCGAATCCTCGTCGTCGAATCGCATCATCGAAAGCACGGGCCCGAACAGTTCCTCGCGCGCCGCCGTGATGTTGTTGGAGGGGCAGGCGAGCACGGTTGGCTCGTAGTACCAGCCGTTGGCCAACCCACTGGCCAGACCTAGCGGCGAGCGACCACCGGTGACCAGCGAGGCGCCCTCGTTCAACGAAGCCGCAACAGCGGTCGTCACGTGGCGTAACTGGCCCGGCGTGGCTAGCGGTCCGATCTCGGTGTCTGCGGCGAGCGGGTCGCCGATCACGATGCGCCGTGCCCGGTCGCGGATGCGCTGCTCCACCTCGTCGGCCACCCGCCCATGAACGTAAACCCTCGTGCCCGCCACGCAGCTCTGACCCGTCGCGCCAAAATTCGCTGCGACGATGCCGTTCACCGCACTCTCGAGGTCGGCGTCGTCGAAAACGATGATCGGTGACTTGCCACCGAGTTCAAGCGTGACCACGGCGAGGTTTTCCGCACTGTTGCGAATGACGTGGCGGGCGGCGTTCGTTCCGCCGGTGAATGCGATCCGGGCCACCAACGGGTGTCGGGTCAGGGTCGTGCCGCACGGATCGCCTTCGCCGGTTACGACGTTGACGACGCCGGGAGGAAAGCCCACTTCCTCACACAACCGGGCCAACTCGAGCAGCGAGGCCGGCCCGTGTTCGCTGGCTTTGAGCACCACGGCGTTCCCGCAGGCCAACGCCGGCCCTACCTTCACGGAGGACAGAAACAACTGGTTGTTCCAGGGGATGACTGCGGCCACCACTCCGATCGGTTCACGGATCGTCATGGCCATCATGTCGACCTTGTCGACCGGGTACGTGTGACCGTGGAACTTGTCGGCCGCCCCACCGAAATAGTGGAAGTACTCGGCGATGTACCGCGTGACCGAGGCGGTCTCCCGCAGCAGTTTGCCGGTGTCGGTGGTCTCGATCCGCGCCACCACATCGGCCTGATCCGCCAGCCGGTCCGCAAGTTTTCGTAGCAGATGGCCGCGTTGGGTCGCGGTCATCGACGCCCAGGGCCCGGTTGTCATCGCCCGGTGAGCGGCTCGCACGGCCCGATCGACGTCGTTGGCGGACGCGGCCGGAAACGTGGCCCACGCTTCACCGGTCGCCGGGTTGATCGATTCGAGCGTGCGTCCATCGGAGGCATCGACCCACTCGCCATCGATATGCATACGTAGCTTTGTGAGTTCAGTCATTTCTTCACCTGTTCAGCGGAGGGCGGTGCGAGATCGGGGGATGGTCAGGCGAATGCCGGCATGACGTCGTTGATAAAGCGTTCGAGCGACTGACGCTTGCGGTCGAAGGTCATGCCGGTGTCGATCCACATCGAGTATTCGTCGTAACCGAGTTTCTCCGCATGCTTCAACCTGGCGATGACCTCATCGGCGGTTCCGACGACCGTGTTCGCTCGGATCACTTCAGGTGAGTACGCCGGATTCGCCGCGAGATCGTCGTCGGTCAGTCGCTCGATCAGACCCTGAGTGACGGGCTTCTCGTTCTTGAACCATGCCCCGAAGTAGTTGTAGTAAACGCTGATTTCCTTGGCGGCCTGCGCAATGTCGGCCTCGTCGCTCCCCACATAGGTATGGCGCAGCAACATGATCTTGGGTCGTGGCGTTTCGGGGTGGTTGGCACATGCATCGTTGAACCGCTGCATCAGACTCTCGATTTCCTCGTCGCCGAGGGCCAAGGGGGTGACCTGGACGTTGCAGTTGTTGGCAACGGCGAAGTCGTGGCTGTTGGGATCGCGAGCTGCGATCCACAACGGCGGGTGCGGTTGCTGAAGGGGCTTCGGGGCGGAGGTCGTTGCCGGGAACGACCACGTTTCGCCGTCGTGGGCGTAGTCACCCGCCCATACGCCTTTGATCGCCGGTACGAGTTCGCGCATTCTCTGCCCGGCGGACATGGCGTCGAGGCCCGGCACCAAACGCTGGTATTCGAAGTTGTACGCCCCGCGCGCAATCCCGACGTCGAGCCGACCGCCCGTGATGATGTCGGTCATCGCAGCTTCTCCAGCGAGCTTGATCGGATGCCAGAACGGGGCGATGACGGTACTCGTGCCGAGCCGAACGTTCGTCGTGCGCCGGGCCAGATCGGCCAGGTTGATGAACGGGTTGGGGGCGATCGTGAAGTCCATTCCGTGGTGTTCACCGGTCCAGATAGCGCTCATACCTCCCCGGTCGGCCATCAGACAGAGTTCGATGAACTCGTCGTAGAGGCTCTGGTGGTTCTGACTGGAGTCGAGTCGCTCCATATGAACGAAGAGAGAGAATTTCATGTCATCAAACCTTTCTGTTTAGCCAGTGTCGTAGTGCGTCGGTGACCTGATCGGGGGCGGTGAGGTTCACCATGTGTCGATGGTTGGCGACGACGACCGCCTCGCCGTGCGGTGTGATCGAGGCCAGTTCCCGTGCCATCGCCGGGGTTGAGTTCTGGTCGTGCTCGGCCGTGAGAAACAGCGCTGGACACACGACGCGGGGCCAGTCGTCAGCGTAAACGGCGTCGCCTTCGGCAAAAGCTCCGTAGGCGTTTGCATACGCCTGAAGATCGACGGACACGAGCCAGGACTCGACGTCGTGACAGATCGCAGCGGGTTCGCGCTCGTCGCCGAACCAGCGAGACAGCGGTGCGGTCGGATCCACCCGTCCAGCGGCGATCTCGGCGGCCCGGGCCCGGACGGCGATTGAGGCGGCCGCGTCTCGGCGATGAACCGGGCAGAGCAGGGCCACCCGCTGCACCCGTTCCGGGGCGCTGACCGCGCAACCCCCGGCGATCAGGGCTCCCATGGAGTGTCCGGCGACGTTGGCCGAATCGAGACCGAGGTCATCAAGCGCCCCCACGAACCACTCGACAAATGCGGGAAGGTCGGAGCCGGGCCGAATGTGGTCGCTTGAACCGTGCCCAGGCATATCGACAGCGATCACCCGGTGCGTTGATGCGAGCGATTCGATCTGCGGGCTCCATGCCTCGAGCCGAAGGCCCACCCCGTGAATGAGCACGACCGGTTCGCCTTCACCGCGCTCGACGTAGGCGGTGCCGCCTCGCGTCTTAGATCGCGGCGGGATTCGAAGCGTCATGCCCGAGATCCTTCAGGTCCTGATAGCGGTCCCCGATGCGATGGTGCGGTCGGCCGCCGACGGACGCGCCCAGTGCCACGACGATCTCGTTTGCCGACGGCGCGTCGGGGATGGAGGTCTGGATCGTGAGGTAGTGCGAACGACGTCCTTCGTCGTTTTTGTCCATCAAGGGAATCATGATCGGAGCGTTGGCCGGACCGCGGGTGTTGGAAAATGCGAGATAGGACTTTGCTCCGACTGCCTCGCGGTAGTGGTTGCCGAATCGGAGCGTGTGAATCAGGGCGGAGGCGTGTTCGATTTCACCGTCGAGGCCGACAACCGCGGCTTTTCCGTAAGCCTCGACCGCTTCCCCGGAGCCAACCGTCTCGATGATCATACGGGTCAGAAGTTCGCCGAGAATCGGCGCGATCTCGTGGATTTCCGGCTTCAGGTCCTCGACGAATCCGCGACCCGCCCATGGATTGCGCACCACGGCCAGAGCGGAAATCAGACGCAACGGGACGGCCGCCTCCCGACCGCCTTCGATGTAGGTCGTTTCGACATTCAGCCAGGTCTTACGTAACTCGATCGGCATGGCCTTCTCCTTGCGGGTGGAATATCGTATGATGGTATACCAAGTTTCAAAACGTTGCAACGACGCAGAAAAGGCTCGCCGATGGACAAGGATGGATCGATGACAACTCGCGAGACCGCGATCGAATCACTGCGCATTGACAGCCCGCCTGTCACGCTTCGCGAGATGGCGCTGACTCGCATCCGCGACGCAATCGTCGCTGGCACGTTTGAACCTGGAGCGCGCCTGGTCGAACGGACCCTGTGTGACCAGTTGGGTGTTTCCCGCTCGGTCATCCGCGAAGTTATCAGGCACCTTGAGACTGAGGGTCTGATCGAGATGTCTCGCCAAGGGCCGGTGGTCGCGGGGCTCGATTGGAACGACGCCCGACAAATTTACGACATCCGGGCGCTCCTCGAATCGGCCGCCGTGGCCGACTGCGCCGCGAAAGCCGATGCGGCGACCAAGGCACGACTCGCGGCGATTCTCGACGACCTCGATCGCAACGCAGCGCGGCACGATCCGCCGACGATGCTCGACGCCACTACCGAGTTTTATGCCGTCATCTTCAGCACAAGCGGTCACGACATCGCGTGGGAGATCGTTGCCCGACTCAACAGTCGGATCTCTCGACTGCGGGTCATGACCCTCGGCTCGGTCAACCGGACGGTCTCCGGTCCCGCTCGACTCCGGGCGATCTTCAAGGCGATCAAACGGAACGACCCGGAGGCCGCGGCTGCGGCGTGTCGGCAGCACATCGCCGAGGCCGCCAAGATTGCGGAGTCGGTCCTGACCCGGCCATCGACCGAGTCGACCGACGACAACTGAACCCGTAGGCCGGGTTCAGGGGCGAAGCAGAAGCAGCGTGTCGTATTCGAGTTCGGGAACACGCCGCCCGGACGCGGCCATGACAATCGATGGCACGCTGCCGTCGAGGTCGGAGCGCGCCTGGCCGGCCAGGCTGATTCCCCACCGGACCGTGCCCATCACACGCCACCAGAAGAAGCGATCGTCGTCGAAGCGGCCACCGGCAGCCTGGTAGGCGGTGCGCAGTACCTCCACGCCCGCCATCCCGCCCACCGTCTTGGCATCCTCCCGGAATCGCCACATGCGTTGGCACGGCCAGGCCAGATCCTCCATCGGGTCGCCGATCCGGGTCCCTTCCCAGTCGAGAATGGCGCGGAGGCCGTCGTCGCCGACGATGATGTTGCCCGTCCGGATGTCGCTGTGCACGATGCTTCGGCGTTCGGGTTCAGCCGGGGCGTTTCGCTCCAGCCATCGCACGCCATAGGCGAATGTCGGAGACGGTGAGAGAAGCGCGTTGCTGTAGAGGTTGTCGACACTGGCGAGGGCACTCGCGACCGGCCCAAGTGGCGGACGGACGAGTTCGGCCGGTGCCTTTTCGAAATCGATGGCGTGGAGCTTGGCCATGGCATCGCCCATCTGTGCGACGACCCGCTCCCCGACGCCGCTCGAATCCACGAGGCGTAGAACCCGACGGGGCACGGTCTCGCCGGCCACAGCGGTGCTGAGGAAGAACGGTCCGCCAAGCACACGTTCGTCGCGGCAAACGTGATGGACATGCGGCACCGGCACCCCGGCGTCTTCAGCGAGGGTTCGCACCGCAGCTTCACCAGCGACATCGAGAAGTTGAATGGCTGCCGACGGGATCATGGTGATAGCCAGCCGTTGTGTGCCGCTCTCGGAGACGGCGTCGAACAACGCGTTGAGGCGTCGGGCCCCGGTTGAGGCCTGTTCGAGTCCACGAACCTCGACCTGGTGGCCTTCCACCTCGGTCAACCACACGGCGAGGGCGGGGGCAAGGGGAGCGGCCATCAGTCACCACTCCAGGCGTCGTGGCCGGGTTTGACCACGGCCAGGTCGGCTCGGACGCCATCCATCAGAACGGCCCAAAGCTCATCGGACTTCGACGGTTCATCGGCCAGTCCCGATCGCAGGGCGCTCGCGAACGATGATCGCAGGTCTGCAAGTGACGAATCGGCTGGAACGCTGGCTCCGAGGGCGGAGCGCAGTGCACCGAACTCCGCGGCATCAGAAACAGGCGAGAGTCGGAGTTCGCGCTCCACGATGGCAACCAGGCTGGCGGCAACACGGGCGTTGTGCTGCACGGGACCACTCAGTGCCGGGACGATCTGCTCCTCGAGGACCCGGGCGACGGTTTCGAGGAGTTCGGAGGCGGTGGGTCGCGGTTGCATACGCACGTAGCTTGGCACGTCGACCTCGTTTGACGCTCATCGGCACCGTGAACGTGCCCCGGGCTGGTCAGCTGAAATCGAAACCGGGGTAGCCCTCGGCGGCGACTTCAGCGAGGTGTTTGCGGTAGCGCGGCGCACCGCCGGTGTACATGAGGTACCGGATGGTGTCGTGACCTTCCACGTTCTCGTTGTAACCGGTGAACCATGACTTCGCGTTACGCAGCAACAGCGGTTGATAGAGGTCCTTAATATGCGACGTCCACTCGGCCTCGGCGTCGGCGGACGCTTCGATCCGCGTGTAGCCGTGCTCGGCGATGTAGCGGTACAGCTCGGTCGCCCAGTCAACGCCGGATTCGATCGCGCGTGGAAAGTTGGTCGACGACGACGCAGCGTGCGGTCCGGCGAGCATGATCAGGTTGGGGAAACCGGCGACCTGCACACCCAGGTAGGTGATGGGGCCGTCGCGCCACTTGTCGCGCAACTTCACGCCGTTTGCGCCCGTGATGTCCATCCGGTCAAACGAACCGGTGAGCGCGTCGAACCCCGTCGCGTAAACGATGACGTCGAGCTCGTAATCGTCTGTCGACGTACGTATTCCCGTCGACGTGATGCGTTCGATGGGAGTTTCGCTGATGTCGATGAGGTGCACGTTCTCCCGGTTGTACTGCTCGTAGTACCGGGTCTCCATGGGAACGCGCTGCACTCCGAAGCCGTGGTCTTTGGGGATCAGCTTCTCCGCGACCGACTGATCATTCACCCGCTGGCGGATCTTGCCGGCCACAAACGCTGAGAACTCGGCGTTGGCATCGGGATTCATGAGCACGTCGCGGAAGTTGCCGAGCCAGATGCCGAAGCCCGGTGATGCGTACAGCTTCTCCCAGAACTCGAGCCGTTCCTCGTGTGGAACGTCTTCGAGTTTTCGGCGGTCGGGTCCATGAACGAATCCACCCGGCGTCTCCGCGCACTGCGCAAAGATCTCGTCGTAGGAGGCCTTGATGCGGGTCATCTCCTCCGGGGTGATCTTGCTGTTGTGGAGCGGAGCACACCAGTTCGGACGCCGCTGGAACACGAACAGTTCGCCAACCTGCTCGGCGATCGCGGAAATGACCTGAACGCCGGTGGCCCCGGTGCCGATGACTGCGACCCGTTTTCCGGTGAGATCGAGCGGTTCGTGGGGCCAGTTGTACGTGTGGAATGACGGGCCCTGAAAGTCGTCCATCCCGGCAATCCGAGGAAGGGTTGCGGCCGAGAGGAGCCCGATGGCGGTGAGTAGGAAGCGACAGGTGACAGTCCGCCCGTCAGCCAAGGCAAGAGTCCACATCCGGGTCTCGTCGTTCCATACCGCGGACTTCATCTTGGCGTTGAACTGCATGTGTCTGCGCAGGTCGAATTTGTCGACGACGTGATTGAGGTAGCTGAGTGTTTCCGGCTGACCAGCGAAATGTTCGCTCCAGTCCCATTCCTGGAGCAGTTCCTTGCTGAAGGAGTAGCCGTAGCTCCAGCTCTCGGAATCGAAGCGACAGCCCGGGTAACGGTTTTGGAACCAGGTGCCGCCGACGTCTTCGGCCGCTTCCAGCACCGTCACGTCGGCACCCAGCTCCAGGAGACGGTACAGCTGATAGATGCCGCACACCCCCGCCCCGATGATCACAAAGTCATGTTGTTGCGGAGTGATCGTCGCATCGGGCGTCGTCGAGCCGTTCACCTGTTTCCTCCCGACCGTGCTGTCGTGGTGCTCCGGTCCTTGCCGTGAACTTAAAGAGCGTCGTCCCCAGCGGTTAGGGTCGAAGGTCCCAAGTTCCTCGGTGCGAAACTAGGGCAGATGGGGTGTCCGGAGTACTGATTGCCAGGTCGCAGAGGCCGTAGAGCGGTCGGGTCCTTCGACCCTAGGCCCGCCTACCTACTGGTCGGTAGGCTGTGCGCCATGCTTGCGGATCCGATCCACGCCCCGTTACCGACCGTCATCCAAGGTGGAATGGGGGTTGGTGTTTCAGGTTGGCGACTGGCTCGCGCGGTCGGCGAGACGGGCCAGATGGGCGTGGTGTCCGGGACCGCGATCGACGTGGTGCATGCGCGCGTTCTGGAAGACGGCGACCCCGGGGGCCATCTGCGTCGGGCGTATGCCCATTTCCCGGTGGCTCAGGTTGTCGAGCGGGTATTGGCCCGTTGGTTCTCCCAGGACGGCCGGGTGCCGGGTCAGAAGTACCGCAACATGCCGCTCGCGGACGTCGACTCGCCTCAGGACCTCCGTGATCTCACGGTGTTGTCGAATTTCGCCGAGGTGTGGCTTGCGAAAGATGGCCACGACGGACCGATCGGCGTGAACTTCCTCGAAAAGGTGCAGATCCCCACACCCGACGCGATCTACGGCACGATGCTGGCCGGGGTCGACTACATCCTCATGGGGGCAGGTATTCCAGCGGGCATCCCCCGTTTGATCAGGGACCTTGCCGGCGGACAGCAGGTCAGCTACGCCGTGAGCGTTGCCGGTGCCGAACCGGGCGACCATTTCGCCGTTCGTTTCGACCCGGCAGAGTTGTTCGGTGGTCCTGCCCCACACCTCGCTCGGCCGCAGTTCCTGGCCATCATCTCGTCGAACACCCTTGCTTCCTTCCTCTTGAAGGACCCCGAAACCAGCCCTGACGGCTTCGTGGTCGAGGGCCCCACTGCGGGTGGACACAACGCTCCGCCCCGGGGGAAATTGGAGCTCAACGACAAAGGTGAACCGATGTACGGGCCCCGTGACAGCGTCGACCTGGCGAAGCTCGGCGCTACCGGCGTGCCCTTCTGGTTGGCCGGTGGCTACAACAGTCCCGAACGCCGCCGGCTGGCACTCGAAAGTGGCGCCGCCGGAGTCCAGGTTGGCACGCCGTTTGCGTTGTGCGACGAGTCGGGGATCCGGTCGGACCTGAAGGAAGACGTCATTCGCCAGGCACTCGACGGTCACGTGGAAGTCCGCACCGATCCGCTGGCCTCACCGAGCGGATACCCGTTCAAGGTCATGAGCGTGCCCGGCACGATGTCGGATGCCGACGTTTACGAACAGCGCACGCGCGTATGTGACCTGGGCATGTTGCGCTCGGCTTACAAGAAGGACGACGGCACCGTGGGATGGCGTTGCGCGGCTGAGCCGGTGAAGGTCTACGTGTCCAAGGGCGGCAGCATCGAAGACACGGTCGGGCGCAAGTGCCTTTGCAATGGTCTGCTGTCGACCATCGGACTCGGTCAGGAACGTCCTTCGGGGGCCGAGCCGCCGATCGTCACGATCGGCGACGACGTGATTCCGGTGGTGCGGGCGTTGGCCGCGGACCAGAAGCGGTGGAGCGCCGCTGAGGTGGTTACGTGGCTTCTCGGAAAGGACCGGGAGTCCTGATCTGATGACGGCGGGAGTCCTGACCGCCGGTGCCTCAGAAGGTGATGATCAGACGACCGCGAGTGCCGCCTGCTTCCAGGATGCGGTGGGCCTCGCCGGCCTGTTCGGCCGGGAACTCCCTGGCTACCCGGAGTGTGACGGAACCTTCCTCAACCTGTAGGCGGAGTTGATCGAGCTTTGCCTGTTCACGGGCATAGTCACGCACCCAGACGGGATGCACGGTGATCCCGCGCTCGACCGGATCGGCCCAACCCCGAACTGTTGCTATGCGCCCGCCGTCGCGAACTGCGGCCACGATCTGTTGCGACTGGACCGATCCGTCGGCCAGACCGTCGACCCCGTCTGGGGCTGCGTCGCGGATGTTCTTCGCGACATCGGGTCCACGGCGGACGACCACGTCAGCGCCTAAGCCACGAACGAGTTCTTCGTCGGCCTCCGACGAATCCGCAATGACGCGAAGTCCGTCGGCCTTGGCCAACTGGACGACATATCCGCCGAATGCACCCGCTGCTCCCGTCACCGCAACGGTCTGGCCCGGTGACAACGCAAGGAGATCGAGCGCCAACCGGGCCGTAAGGCCGTTCATCGGCAGCGAGGCTGCTTCGGCGAACGATGCCCCTGCGGGTATGCGCGCCACGGATTCAGCGGGTAGCACGATGTACTCGGAGTAGCCGCCGTGCGAACCTCGGGGTACGACTATCGCCATGACGTCATCACCCGAACGTAGCGCGGTGACACCTTCGCCAACTTCGTCGACAACGCCCGCGACATCCATCCCGGCCACGTACGGCGGGGGTGATGCTTTCAGCATCTCCGCCCTCGCGCCGTTGCGCGTGAAGGTGTCGGTCGGATTCACTGCGGCGGCTTTCACCGCGATCCGGACCTCGCCGGGTCCGGCGTGCCCCTCTGGGACATCGAAGACCTTCAGAGCCTCAGGTCCACCGAACTCATCAACTCCGACAACTCGCATTCGGGCAATCTACAGGTCAACGCTGAAAAACCACAGCCCGACGGGGGTAACGGGTCAGCGTGCTTCGACCCGCCCGTCGGTTGGAGACGGCGACCCCCACCAAGCGGCGACCCGGTTCGCCAGATTGATCGCTGGTCGGTCGACGAGGCGAGTGAACGGACCGGCAGCAAGCGCCGTCGCCAGAACGGTAAGCGCGCTTGCTATCACTGCGCCGAGATAGATCGAGTGCGTTCTCGCCGCCGTCGACGCAAACACCCAGGAGCCGAGCGACATCATGATCGGCCAGTGCAGCAGGTAGATCGCAAAACTCCATTTTCCGATGGTTTGAACAGTCCGTCGGGTGAGGAACGATTTGATCGCCGGTGTGGAGAAGATGAGCCAGACAACGGCGGATGCCGCAAGTGTGTGGGCCATGGAACGGGGGCGAAGAAAGGAGTCGGTGAAGCTCAGTCGGCGGGCGACGAACGAGTACCACGGACCAACCGCCTCTTCATCGGGCCAGCTACCGAAGTACACAAATGCGAGCAGCGCCATCGCACGTAGGAAGCGGGTCCTGGCCGTTGTCGCCGCCCACCGTCGAAGTGGTCCGGCCGGTTGGTCACGCATTGAACGAAACCACACCCCGATTGTTATCGCCGCCAGGTGGATGCCGAAGTGCGATGATCCCGCGATCAGCGCCCACGCCACCACGAACGCGAACGCAGCGTTTCGCCGTCGGTCGTCTCGGAACAACGAGATAAGTGCGAACACCAGAAGTGATCCGAAGAACTGAATGTTCACCGACCACAACGGACCCATCCACCACACCTGACCCCGCAACATCGCCCCGCCGAACGCCGTCCACAGAAGGCCCGGGTGCGGGCCCGGTACATAGAAGCTCGCAAGCCACGTGCTCTTCGAGAGGTCGGCGGCGGCGAGGTTGTGCATCGCGTGAAGTTGAAACAACGCGCCCGTGAGCAGCACCGCGACAGCTACGGGCACTCCGAGACGCACGACGCGCTTCACCGCCTGCCTCGCCAGATCGGCTCGGTCTTCGGTGGAGAAGAACCGGTTGGAGAGTACAAAGCCGGAGTGGATGAAGAACACCATGACCGCCATGTCACCGGACCAAAAAATGGCCAGCGGGGTGTGGGCGAACCTGGTCAGATACGGCATCCGGTGATCTGCCGCGCCAAACGCGAGAGCCGGTAGCCAGGCCGAAAGCAGATGCGAAAGCACGATGACCACACTGGCCACACCCCGGGCGCCATCGAGGAAGTCGAGGCGCCCTGAAGCAGCGTGGCCGGGATTCGAATCGAGTCCTTGAGGTGTGGTCCGAAGTGCGCCCGCTGGTGGTGTGAACAGCGGACCGGGCGCAGCTTCCACGACGGCACTGCGAAGCTTGATGTTGCCCGAAGTCGATCGTTGCACGCGAGAACGGTATGGATCGAACCTTGGAGCAACCTGAGGATCTTCACGTTTTGTGTAACAACTGGACGAACTAACGAAACGGCTGGTTTCGTTTGTTCGGCTACACGCCTTCCGCTGCGTCGATACCCGCGTCGCTTTCCGGTTGCTGCGGATTCAGCGCCGCGAAGAACGCCGGAGGAGCGCTCCAGGGGTTGGGAGGGCTACCGGCTTCAGCGGCAGCAATCGAACGCCACACCCGTTCGGGTGTGCACGGAAGGTCGATGTGCCGAATGCCCAGGTGGGCCACGGCATCGATGACCGCGTTTTGGATCGCCGGCGTTGAACCGATCGTCGCCGCCTCGCCGATGCCCTTCGCTCCCAGGGGGTTGAGCGGTGAAGGAGTCTGGGTTGACCGTACTTCGAAACTCGGAAGTTCCGCGGCGGAGGGCAACGCGTAGTCAGCGAAGTTCGAACTGATCGGGTTGCCGTCGTGGTCGTAGACGACCTGTTCGTAGAGCGCTTGCCCGAGGCCCGAGGCGATGCCACCGTGCTGCTGGCCCTCCACGAGGAGCGGGTTCAACACGGTGCCGCAGTCATCAACCGCGAGGTGACGGATCAGCCGGGCTTCACCGGTCTCGGCATCAACTTCGACGACTGCAATGTGCGCACCAAACGGGAAGGTAGCGCCGTCCTGGTTGAAGATGAACTCGCCGGCGATCGGCCCCTGTTCCGCCTCAGCAGATCGTGTGGCCAGTTCACTCCAGGTGAGCCCCGAGGTCGGAACCCCGGCGACGCCGATCGTGGCGGCGGCAACGTCGACGACGATGTCGTTCACGTCGGCTTCGAGCAGCGTGGCGGCAATGGCGCGTGCCTTGTCGACCATTATCTCGGTCGCTTTGTTGACGGCCGAGCCGGCGAGTTGCAGCGAACGCGAACCGCCCGTGCCTCCACCCTGCGGGACGCGGTCGGTGTCGCCGTCGACGAGTCGGATCTGATCCATGGGAATGCCGGTCTGGTCAGAGACGAGCATCGCGAACGCGGTTTGATGACCCTGGCCGTGCGCCGATGTACCGGCGAACACGGTGGCTGAACCATCGGGGTGAACTTCGACGGCGCCGAACTCCGTCGCGCCGCCGCCGGCAGTGATCTCGACGTATGCGGCCACCCCGATGCCCAACAACTTCGTATCGCCACGTTGGCGTCGGGCGGCCTGTTCGGCCCGAAGCTCGGCGTAGCCGATCTCGTCGGCTGCGGTGTGGAGCGGAAGCTTGTATCGGCCCGAGTCGTAGACATTGCCGCCAATCGACGTGAACGGGTACACGTCGTCGGCCAGAAAATTGCGCTCCCGCAGAACGATCGGGTCAATACCGAGTTCGATCGCCGCCTGGTCGACCAGTCGTTCGAGGAGTGCCGTCGCCTCGGGCCGTCCGGCACCCCGGTAGGCCCCCATGGGAGTGGTGTTGGTGACCGCCACCGCAACGTGGAACTCCATTGCAGGGAACTGGTAGTTGCCCGGAGCCATGCGACGCGTGCCCCCCGGAAGAAACGCGCCGATCGTCGGGTACGCTCCCGCGTCGCCGACGAGATGAACGCGCAGCCCCGTAAATGTGCCATCGGCCTTGCAACCGAGTTCGGCATATTGGATCTGGCCGCGACTGTGCGGAAGCGTGCGCATGTCTTCCGTTCGGGTGGGCACCCAGACCACCGGACGCTGAAGGTCCTTGGCCGCTTTGGTCACCACGGTGTATTCGTGATGAAGACCGGCTTTTCCGCCAAAGCCGCCGCCAACTTGGGGAGTGATGATGTGGATGTCTTTCGTTTCCCACCCGAGGGCCTTGGCCAATTGACCGTGGAGTCCGTGCGGCATCTGCGTGGATGCCCAAACGGTAACCCGGCCGTCGTCAGCGGGAGCGGCCGCGCAGCAATCCGGTTCCATGGGAGCCACAGCAAGGCGCTGATTGACGTAGCGACCCCGCACAATGACATCGGACGAAGCCTCAAGGTCCAACGGGTGCTTGTCGTAGATCACGAGCGCCTGGTTTGATCCGTGTGCGGGAAAGATCAGCTCAGCACCCTCGGCGAGCGCGGCTTCGGCGTCGATGACCGCAGGCAGCGGATCGATCTCGGCCCAGACGCTTTCTGCGGCGTCTTCGGCCTGCGCGGCAGATTCGGCGAACACGACGGCATACGCGTCACCCACGAATCGAACTCGCTCAAATGCGAGTGGAGGCCGGGCAAAGTCATCGTGGACGGGAACGAACCCGTGGTGCGGGGCGACCCCCAACTCGGTGGCGGTCCAGACCGCAACGACGCCCGGCATCGCCTGCGCATCTTCAACGTGAATGCTGCGAATCACGCCGTGCGCCACCTGGGATCGTACGAATGATGCATACAATCGGCCCTCGAGCGGCAGGTCGGCCACGTAGATCCCAAGGCCTTTGAGGAGGGCAGGGTCTTCGGAGCGAACGACCCGGGTGCCCAGCAACGAACCACGAATACCGTTTTCAGCGACTGTCATTCGATGAACCTACCTCACGAGGACTGCTTTGCGAGAGGAGTCTGAGTCGATAACGTGGGGACGTAGTTGCCGGCCTCCTGCTCCGCCGAATCCGAAAGACGATGATGCGCACCCCATTCAGCAAGGATTCCCCGACTGTCCGAACCCGTTCCGGTGTGGTGAGAGGCACGTACCGTTCGAAGCGAACGATCGCCCATTTCGCAGCAATTCCCTATGCCGCGGCACCAGTCGGTGAACGTCGTTGGCGTGCTCCGCAACCGACTCAACCGTGGCCCGGAGTCAGGCCCTGCACGAAGCCGGGTCCGATGGCGTTCCAACGGGCCCAGAACATGGAGTTGTTTCTGACTGCCATCGCTGAGGGTGTGGGCCTGTCGCGGCCGAAGCAGAAGGCACTGCTCACTGCGGTGAAGATCCCGCGCAAACAAAGTGAAGATTGCCTCACGCTCAACGTGAGGACGCCCGTCGGAGCGGCCGACCTGCCGGTCATGGTCTGGATCCACGGCGGAGACCACACGGACGGAAGCGGAAGCGATCCGTTCTATGCCTCTGATGCGCTACCCATCCGGGGGTGCGTCCTTGTCACGATCAATTACCGACTCGGACTTTTCGGGTTCTTCGCGCACCCTGACCTT
This sequence comes from uncultured Acidimicrobiales bacterium, assembly GCA_963763135.1. Taxonomy (GTDB): domain Bacteria; phylum Actinomycetota; class Acidimicrobiia; order Acidimicrobiales; family JANYDT01; genus JANMZO01. The sequence continues at coordinate 497,994 of CAVXNJ010000004.1, forward strand.
TCGGCGGAATCTGAGGCCGGTGTCTCAGGGAATTACGGGCTGCTCGACCAAATCTGCGCCCTCGAGTGGGTGCGCGACAACATCGCGTCCTTCGGTGGCGACCCGGGTCGGATAACGATCTTCGGCGAGTCGGCCGGTGGGGAAGCGGTGTTGAACCTGCTTACCGCTCCAAAGGCGCGGGGACTGTTCCATCGAGCAATTGCGCAGAGTCCGAGCGATAGCGGTCGGTGGCTTCACCTCCGCAAGCCGATGCTCGACTTCGTGTCGGCTGAAGAGGCTGGCACGCTGTTTGCTGACGCGGTTGTCGGCTCTGGTGCAGGGCAGGTCGAACGCCTTCGCGCAATGACACCCGAGGCTCTCTCCGAGTTCTACCGGTCACGGCCCGACCTCGGTCGATACTTTTATCCGAATGTCGATGGGGTGGTGCTGCCGGTCGCTCCGATGACGGCTTTCTCCCGGCATCTTGAAGCTCCGGTGCCGCTCATGATCGGGTACAACGCCGATGAAGGCTCCCTGCTCGCCCCGTTCATGCATCCTGCCGGCGGTGAGTTCCTCGCACCCGATGGCGGCCCGGCATCGATGAGCGCCGATGAGATCCGCTCTGCGTTCCTTCGTTCGTACGGCTCGACCGAGGCCGTTGACCGCCTGATGGCGTTGTATCCAGGACTCTCGAAGGCCGAGCCCAAAGCGCTCGTTCGTCATGCCGGGGATCACATGTTCGGCGTGCACGTGGATCATGCGAGTCGCGAGCATTCAGCGGCGGGCCACCCCACGTACCGGTACTTCTTCCAGTCGGCGCCGGCATCAAAGGACCAGACCGCCGGCGCGTTTCATGCCGCTGAGGTGTTCCATGTCTTCGACACGTCATTTCCGTTCGTCGACAAGGCCCCCGACGCGCACCTCTTGACCCGGGAGATGGGAGACCGTTGGTACGCCTTCGCTGCCACGGGCGACCCGTCGTTCCCCGGTCGGGCCCAGTGGCCGCGCTACGACGTGTCGAACCCGATGCATATGGTCTTCGACCGTCCCGCATCGCATGCGGCGGACTGCCTGCCCCAGCCCGGACTCGACCTCATGCGCGAACGCATCGCTCGGCTCGATGCGATCTCAGCAGGCACCGCGTCCGGGGATGTTCTTCAGAGCGTTTAGTTCGCCGTTCGCTCCGAGTGTCAACCCCAACGAAAATGGCTATTGCCGCAACAACGCCTTGTCGATGCCTTGCGAAGTGAACCAGCCGAGCCGATCGTCGGACCCCGAAAGGGTGTTTGGATCGATACTCCAATTCGCCGCGATCGCCATGACCATGTCTTCGTCGGGCATCTCGTCAGCGTCGTCAGCGTCGTCGGAGTTCCAGGCTTCCAGGAAGGTAGCCAAGCCGAGGTCAAGCTCGACCGGGGACAGCGAGCCTCGGCTTTCGGTCTCGCCATCCTCGATGGAAAAGAATCTCAGGTCGCCGTCCAATTCCGCCCGTTCCCACAAATGACATTCGGCGACGCGATGGCTGGAGTACACCTGCACCTCGCAGCCCAGTCGGTCGCGGATCAACGCGGCCGATGGCGAGCCATCTGAGATCTGCGATCCCATGACCAGTGTCCAGCCGTCCACCGACGGAGTCACGAAGATGCCGTTTTCGTAGGCTGCGCCAACTCCCGCGCCCCAACCCACCCGGTTTGCGTGTTTGAGCCCCAGAGCTTCAACGATCTTCGCCCCATCGTCGGACCGTATCGCGACCCAACCGGTTTTGTACCCAAAGGGCATCCGTTCAGCCGGAAATCCCGTGTCCTGGGGCCTTCCGGTTGCCGGCCTCGCCGGTTGAGATCCGGGCCCCGTTACCGCAAATGGTGTTTGCCCGGGATGGGTTCGGTTTTCCCCCCATCGATTCGCACGTCGTAGGCCCCGGAGCATTCCATAACAGGCGAGGCCGAGAAGCCCTGCAACGACCGCGCCGCCAACGATAAGGGTCATCGCAGCATTGTAGGCAATGTGATATCTGCGGGCTGGGGGATGTCGCCCTATTTGGCGTTGTAAAGAATCGGCATGAGGCCGGCCGCGGTGTTGAACCGTTCCCAGGATTTGCGCGACGGGTAGGTCCAGGCATTCTCGGCGAGCGCCGAAAGACGGGGAAACACGAGTCGATCGAACACCGCCCGGTCCTTCATCGACTCTGACCAGATGCAAGCCTGGATTCCGCTCAGGTTGAGCTTCTGCGAGTCGGTCCAGCCTTCGGTCGGGTCAAAGCGATACAGCTTCTCGGCCTCGGTCCATCCGGCCCAGCTGCCGCCGGGCTCGTCGAAGCCACGGCCGATCGCCATGTCGAGGTAGTAGTACTGACCGGGGCAAACCACCATCCGGTATCCCTGCCCGGCCAGATCGGCGCTCACCTCAACGCTTCGCCAGCCGCACAAATATGACGTGTGCTTATCAATCACGTTGCCGTGCGAAGCTTCCTCCCAGCCTCCGGTGATGCAACCGTGCGAGGCGAGGAACTCATGGATGCGCTTGATGAACATCGCCTGCAGGACCGCCGCACCTGAACCGCCGATGTCATCGGGTCCGTGGGTGTTGGACGTGGCGCTCACCAGATTTGCGTGCATGTCGGCGGCTTCGTCGCCGGCGACCTCTCGTAGCTTGGCCAAAGCAAGTGGGGAGCCTGTCCATGCGGCGGCGGGCACTTCGTCGGCGCCGATGTGGATGGTCTTGAACGGGAACAAGTCGATAAGTTCGCGTAGGACTGTTTCGACGACCTCGTAGGTGGCATCAAGCGCCGGGTTGATGCAGTTGTTCGGAAATCCCTGAACGGAAAAGTAGGTGCCGGTCTCGTCAGGGTCGCGAAGCTGCGGGAGCGCCTGGAGCATGGCGAAGCAGTGGGCCGGAATGTCGATCTCGGGAACGACCTCGATCCCGTAACTCTTGGCCTGCGCCACGATCGCGCGGATGGAGTCCTTGGTGTAGTACCCGCCGGTCGGGTGGGCCGCGGAGCCGAGCAGCGGCGGGATCGGCAGGCCGTGACCGCGCCACGCCCCGATGTCAGTCAGAGCGGGGTACGCCTCGATCTCGATACGCCAGGCTTCATCGTCGGAGAGGTGCAGGTGGAACCGGTTCAGTTTGTTCCAGGCGGCGATGGCCAGTAGTTGTGTGATCTCTGAGGTTGTGTAGAACTGGCGGGCCACATCGAGGTGAAGGCCACGCCAATGCATCGCCGGTTCATCCACGATTGCTCCACTGTTCGGGAACGCGAAGGTGTCCGGGTGATACCTCGCTCCTCGCCAGAGTTGCCCGAGCGTAACGAGGCCGTAGAACAGACCGGTGGTGGAACCGGCGGTGATCGTCGGGCCGCTCGTGTCGTTCGCGGCAAAGTCGATCCGGTAGGACTCGTTGGTCTGGCCGTGCTCAATTCGAAGATGGACCGGCAACCCGCCTTCGGCGATCGGGCGCACGATTCCTTCGGCGGCGAACAACGCCCGAGTGACCGCCTCGAAAGACTTGGCCGCGTCGACGGCAGCTTGTTCTGTGCCTTGCGGGGCGAAACCGGCTGGCAGCGGCCGTCGACCCGAGACTGACGTGTGATTCGGCCACGGGACGACGGACAGGGTTACCGGCGCGTTTTCGGCGACCACATGGGTATCGACTCCCTTGCGCAGCGGAGCGTCGCTACCCGACAGTCTTGTCGGGCTCACGATCACGTCGACGGTGGTGCCGTTGTCGAGGACGAGGTACGCGCCTTGTGCGCCGTCGGTCCAGTGGCGAAGTGGCCACGTCAGGTTGGTGGCCGAAACTGACCAGGTCTGCGACGGTTCAAGAACGAATCCGCTCGGCGGGCGAAGTTCTGAGAAGTTCGAGAGTGATCGCACCAGAACGCCTCCTTCAAGAAGCGCCGAGCCATCGACACGAGCCGGACCGCTTATACATAACCGGAAGTCCGTCAGTCGATCGCTTGAGGTGTTGGTCAGGTGCAATGCGTAGATCGGTGGCTGACCATCGGAACGGGTCCATGACGTGGCCAAACGCAGCTGTTGCGGTGTTGGATCCGACATCAGGACGCCTTACACCTTCAGCATTCCGGCCCAAATGCCGGGTGCAGAATTCGGGATCGGCATCGCGCCCACGGTCTTTTCGTAGAACGCACCGGGACCCACATCGCCGATGATGGCGTAGCCGTAACCCAGGTTCTTCAAATCGAGCAGACACGCGAGGAGCAGGGCGTGCCCGACGCCGAGGCCGCGCGATTCTTCGGCTACCCCGGTCGGCCCGAAGTAACCCCGAGCGATGGATTCGTGACAGGCGAAGCCGATGAGATCTTCATCCCGGATGGCAACGAAACATGTCGGCGGAAGGCGTGTCATCGCAATCGCCGTTTCGCTTTCCCAGGCGTTGCCGAAACGCTCCGAGACCCACGACGCCACCAGCTTCGCTTCGGGCGCCAGGGCTCGGCGAATCGTGATGCTCTTCGCAGCCATCCGTTGTGCCAGACCGGCATCAGGGGCGATCAGCGAAAGGTTGACGAGGTAGTCCATGGTGCTCTTTCACGCGGTGTTCGAGGCAACTGGATCGATCCTATGCCGTACGGTCCTCGGGTGGCGCTCCACGGCACTCGTGGCTGTTTAGCGTTTTGCTAGTCTGGGCTTGGGCATCCTCGGTCCTATGAGTACCATGACCGCGTGAGCACACAATCACCGAGTCAGAGTTTCACTTCCACGTCAACCGATACCGTGACCCTCCCCGGTGGTGAGGTTGTCCACCGGCAATTGTCTGAACATTCCAAACGGCTCGCACGGAAGTTCACCGAGGTTCGCCCGGGCGTGTGGTGCCTAGTCGGCAACGGCCTTTCGAACCAGACATTCGTCGAGGGGCCCGAAGGCATCATCGCCATCGACACCGGCGAGTCGGTCCAGGAGATGCGCGACGCATTGCGAGAACTCCGGGCTGTTACGGCCACGCCGGTAGTGGCGGTGCTCTACACCCACTTCCACTATGTCGCCGGGACGCAGGCGGTCCTCGACGAGGACCCGACCCGCACCATCCCGGTCTGGGGACATTCGCGTATTGCGCTGAACCGGGTTCGGACCGCGAGCGAAGTCGCACCCGCGTACTCCCGCGGACTCGTTGAGCAGTTTGCGATCCAGCTTCCCGCCGACGGCGCCGACGGTGTCGTGAATGTCGGGCTCGGCCGGTTCTTCCGAGACCCCGGGCATGCCCCGTTTACTCCCGGTCACGTCCCGGCGACGCATACGTTCAGCGATGCCTGTCGCATTTCAGTGGCGGGCCTCGACATCGACGTGACGCCCGCGCCATCGGACGCTGACGACTCGGTTACGTTCTGGTTTCCGTCACTCGGGCTGGCAGTCAACAACCTCGTTTGGCCGGTGCTGTTCAACGTGTTCGCCATTCGAGGGGAGGAATACCGTGACCCGCGCATAATGCTGCGGGGTCTCGACCATCTGCTGTCCTTGCACGCTGAGCACCTGGTCGGCGCTCATGGACCGTCGATCAGCGGCACGATCGAGATCAGCGAGCGGGTCACCCGCTACCGCGACTCGATCCAGTTCCTTTGGGATCAGACGGTCCGTGGGATCAACCGTGGGTTGACCAGCACCGAGTTGGCCGCAACGGTGCATCTGCCCGGTTCCTACGAGTCCGACTACCTCACGACACAGTTCTACGGTGTGGTCGAGCATCATGTGCGGCAGATCCGCACCGGTCTGTTCGGGTTCTTCGATGGCGACGAAGGGAATCTGTTTCCGTTGCCGACGGGGGAGCGAGCCAGTCGGCTCATAGCGGGGTTCGGCGGTCGCGGACACGGTACGCGCCCAGGCCCGGGCTGCACTTTCTGCTGACGATGTGCGTTGGGCGCTCGAACTCAGCGCCTGGCTCGTTCGATCGGTCGAAGCCGATGGGTCGACGCCGGCCACGGACGAGGACCGTCAACTCCTCGCCGACGCCCTTCGGACGGTCGCGCAGCGAACAACGTCTGCGAACATACGAAGTTGGTGCCTCACCCGTGCTCGCGTGTTGGAAGGCGTGATCGATTCGTCCCGCCTCTACCAGCACCGCTTCAACAAGAAGCAGATCGTCGCCGGGCCACCCGAACAGTCCGTTCATCTGCTTCGGGTGATGCTCGATCCCGTGAAGGCCGAAGGCATCGAACTGCACGTCGCGTGGGCGTTCACCGACGGCGGCCGCACCGGGCTCCATGTGCGCAACTGCATCGCCTGCCCGACCGACGGCACCGGCGCCACCGCCACCATCAGCGGGGAGCGTTCGTCGTGGGCTGACGTGTTGACCGGTGCCGCAACGCTGTCGGGAGCCCTTGAAGGCGGATCGCTTCGGGTGGAGGGTGATGCTGCGATGGTCCGACAGGCGCTGGCCTGCTTCGAAGTCGGAGGCCTGCAGCAATGAGTGAAACTACGCTCCCACGTTCGACCCCGGACTTTCAGGGCACGATAGCCCGGCTTATTACAGACTCGATCCCCAGTGCGCTCAAACGAGCCACGGCTCCCGAGGGTGCGCCGAATATCGTCGTGATCCTGCTCGACGACGTCGGCTTCGGATCCTTCGCCACGTTCGGCGGACCCGTCCCTACGCCAGGTCTTGACCGGATCGCGGCCCAGGGACTGCGCTATAACCAGTTCCACACCACCGCGCTTTGCGCCCCGACACGGGCCGCGCTGTTGACCGGGCGCAACCATCATCGGGTGCACATGGGTGGCATCACGGAGAATGCGAACTCGTTCCCGGGATATGACAGCGCAATTCCGCCCGAGGCTGCCACCATGGCTCAGGTGCTGCGCATGTCGGGCTACGCAACCGGATGCTTCGGCAAGTGGCATCTCACACCGAGCTGGGAGCAGAGCCCGGCCGGGCCGTTCGACCGATGGCCGACCGGCATGGGATTCGACCGGTTCTACGGGATCATCGGAGCCGAAGCTTCGCAGTACGAACCGCCGCTCTACGACCAGACGACGCCGATCAGTCCCTATGTCGACCGACCTGATTATCACCTCACCGAGGACCTGGCGGACCAGGCGATCCTGTGGATGCAGCGCCATCACGCGTCGGCCCCCGACCGCCCGTTCTTCTGCTACTTCCCAACCCCAGCGGTGCACTGTCCGCACCATGTATCGAGAGAGTGGATCGACCGTTTCAAAGGTCAGTTCGACGAAGGCTGGGATTCGCTTCGCGCGCGATATCTTCGAGCGCCAGTTGGCGATGGGCGTCATACCCGCTGGAACGACACTTACCCCACGACCCGAGCAGATCCCGGCGTGGGAGGACTATCCCGAGCGCTACCGCCCGGTGGCCACACGCCTGATGGAAACCTTCGCCGGCTTCCTGGCCCACACCGACGCTCAGATACATCGGGTCATTGAGTCCATCGACCAGATGGGGGAGATGGACAACACGCTCATCGTCTACATCACCGGCGACAACGGTGCGTCGGCGGAAGGCACGATTCACGGCGCGTGGAGTGCGCCTTCGTTCCAGAACGGCGTACACGAGGATCCCGAGTGGCTCCTGGAACACATCGATGATTTCGGTACACCACGTTGCGAGAACCACTACAACGTGGGCTGGGCCTGGGCGCTCGACTCGCCGTTCCAGTGGATGAAGCAGGTCGCTTCGCACTTCGGTGGGACCCGTAACGCGATGGCCCTGTCGTGGCCCAAACGCATCGCCGATGTCGGAGGCTTGCGCACCCAGTTCCACCATGTCGTCGATCTGGCTCCGACCATCTACGAAGCGATCGGCATCACCCCACCGACACACGTGAACGGCATCGAACAGATGACGATCCAGGGAGCGTCGATGGTCTATTCGTTCGCCCAACCCGAAGCCCTAAGCACACATACCACGCAGTACTTCGAGATCCTCGGCAACCGGGGTATCTACCACGATGGCTGGATGGCGTCGTGCTTCCACGGACGCGTGCCCTGGATCCGCCTGGCCGGGTTCGAGTTCGACGGCCCCCAGGAGAAGTGGGAGCTTTACCACGTGGCGGAAGACTTCTCACAGTCGGTCGACCTGGCCTCGACCCACCCGGAGAAGTTGGCCGAGTTGCTGGAGATCTTCGACCGGGAGGCGAAAGCGAACGGGGTCTACCCGTTGCGCGATGCCGGCTCGCCCCGCAACGGTGACTTCGCTCCACCGCAGTCGCTCGAGGACCTCAGATCCATGACGTATACGACCGCGCACGTTCGGATGCCGGAACGATCCGTTATCAACCTGAAGAACTGCTCGTGTCGCATCGCCGCCGACGTGACCGTCGATGAGTTCACCCACGGCGTCATCGCGTGCCAGGGTGGAAACATGGCGGGCTGGTCGTTGTACATCGACGACGACCGCCATCCCGTCTACCACTACAACTGGTATGGGCACGTACATACTGCGGTGCGGGGCGAATCGCCCCTGAGCGAGGGACCGCATCGGATCTCTATGGAGTTCGCGTACGACGGCGGACTCGGGCAAGGCGGCGATGTGGTGTTGTTCGTCGACGACGTGGTTGCAGCAACCGGCCGGCTCGAACGCACTGTTCCGATCGTGTACTCCATGAGCGGTGAAACGTTCGACGTCGGCATCGACACCGGTGCTGCGGTCGGTCCGTACCCGCACCACTACGCGTTCACCGGCACGATCACGTCGGTGACGCTGGAGCGGCTCAGCGAACCCTCAGCGGTAACGAAGGCCGCGGTGGAAGTGGGGCGGCTCCGATCCGAGGTTGCGAGCCAATAGTTGGCATCCTGCGAATTGGCATCCTGCGAATTGGCATCGTTGCGTGACCGTCGTAGTTTCATCTGACGGTTCAGTCCAGCCGCGCCGAGCGAAGGAGACATCGTGGAGATTGACAACTGGGTGGCGACGCGTGACCTGAACGTCATCTATCGCCAGATCCGAGAGATGGGCCTCGAAACCAACCTGGCCGAACTGGAGGCCTTCGGCTTCACGGTGATCGAGAACGCACTCTCACCGACACTCACGGTCGAACTTCGAGATGCGATCCTGGAGATCTACCGTCGGCGCACCGGCCAGGCCCTCGATCTCGATCACGAGACCAGCTACGAAAGCATGACGTTTCAGCCGTACCTGCTGTTCGAGGATCCGATCTTCAAACAGTCGGTGCTGAACCCGGGGCCGTTGGCATTGGTTACCTATCTCCTCGGCAACCACTGCGTGCTGAGCAGCCTCGGTTGCCACCTCAAGGGGCCCGGCGGAACCGGCCTGTTGTTGCACAGCGATCAGGCCAACGGCGTACCGCAACCGTTTCCCGCGGCTTCGCAAACCGCCAACTGCAACTATGCGTTGACCGACTACACGAAAGAATCGGGCGCTCTGGCCATGGTGCCCGGAAGCCATCGTCACCTCCGCCAGCCCACGAAAACCGAGTTCCAACTGGAGGGCCCGAACGCGAACCCCGGTGTGATTCCGGTTGAGGTTCCGGCCGGTTCGGCGATCATCTGGCACGGAGCGACGTGGCACGGCTCGTTTCCGCGCAAGATCCCGGGGCTTCGAGTGAACCTGTCGAACTTCTTCGCTCGTCCGCATCTGCTGCCCCAGGAGGATTACCGGCACCACATACCCGACGGCTACCTCGACGGTGAGGACCCGAGGTTGGCTCGGCTACTCGGCTGTGATCTTGCGTACGGTTGGACCACGGACGGTCTGACGAAGCCCCTCGCCCCGCAGCACACCTGGCATGCGTAATACTCGGATATGAGCCAACGACTGGTATCTCTCACCTTCGACAACGGCCCGTTCGTCGGGGTCACCGACCGCATTCTTGATGAACTTCGGCGCCGTTCGATCCTCGCTACGTTCTTCGTGGTTGGTCGCTCTCTGGAAGGCCCGGGAGCCCGAGCACTGTGCGAACGGGCCATTGCGGAGGGTCATCGAGTCGGCAACCACAGCGCCACCCACCGGATTGCGCTGGGGGAACTGGCTGATGTCGCGTCGGTCGACGCCGAGATCGACAACTGCGAGCGGCTTCTTGATGGGTTGCGGTCCGCGCCGCCGCTGTTTCGTCCGTTCGGCAACGGGGGCGCGCTAGATCACCGATTGCTGAACACCCATGCGGTCCAGCGGCTGTGTGATGGCGACTACACGACAGTTCTCTGGAATTCGGTGCCGCACGACTGGGACGACCCGGACGGCTGGGTCGACACCGCGATCGCTCACGTCAAGACCATGGCGCACACTGTGCTCGTGCTCCATGACACCCCCGGTGCTGCAGCAGATCGTTTGCCCGAACTCCTCGACCGGCTCGCGGATCTGGATACTACGTACACACAGGACTTTCCCGATGACTGCATCGCGACTCGCCACGGTGCGGTCACGCCAGTACTCGCCGCGCTCGGGATTGTCGCGTAGGGAGTAAGCCGCATCGTTTACTGACCCCCTCCAAGGCTGACGCGCTCGACGGGTCAGCCTTGGAGACTGCTCAGCCGGCGGAGACCTGATTCATCTTGAGGAAATCGAGGGAACCCCAGGGCCACCCGGCCGGTAGGTAGGCATCTTGGGGCACCCGGTCGGCGATCGACTCGTGCAACTTCGGCAGTTTCGTCCAGTGAAGGCTCGGACGGTAGTGGTGTGCAGTGTGGTATCCGAGGTTGCCGGTCCACTTGTTATAGAGCGGTTGCAGAACGTTCGTGGAGGCTTCGAACTTCGACTCGACGGGTCGCATCCGATGGTGATCGTACGTAGCCCAACTTGTGGCAAACAGCATGATGGCCGGGGTGATCAGAAAGATCGCGATACCGGCGAACGGACGCTCGAACACCAGGAATCCGGCAATTACGGCGGTGAGGCCCGACATCACCAGGAACACTTTGCGATATTTGGGGTAGTTGCGACCGGCCCGCCAGGCGCGGAAGTACGACGTTGCGAAGGTAACGAACGAGTACTCGACCCGGCCCATGGGGCTGGCGTCTTTGCGGAGCCAGCGAGACTCGTCGACGGTCTGATCGAGGTAATTCAAATGGTGGCCGACCGAGTGGTGGAGAGTCCACGTATGGCTGGTCACGCCGGTCTGCAACGCGTACACAATCTCGAGCGCCCGATTCAAGATCGTGTGATTGAAGGTCGGGAGGTGCTGATGGTGATGGTTGAAGGCACAGGTCATGCCTTTCGGCAGCATCGACAACGCGCAATACAGCACTATGAGTATCGGATTGCGGACCAGGGCGTAAACACAGAGATCGATGGCAGCGATCACCGCAAAGAAGGCCACACGCGGGCGATCTTCCCGATAACGAAAAAGGGGCGACATCCTCAAATGCTAGGCGGGTTATTCGTAGTACCAGCGCATCCTCGGGTCGTCTGACCAACCCTTTTCGCGGTTGCTTCACACTTACCTGGCGTTACCGTGGCCGTGCTTTTGGGGTTCGGATGTATTTGCCCGGTGAGCGACCAGAGGCATCCAAACGTTGTGGGGATGTTTCGAGGGATGGATGTATCTGCCCGGTGAACGAGCACAAACTCCCAAAACGTCGTGAATCGGGGTGGAGGCGGGTCTTCGACCCGCCCCCACCAACACGAACTCAGCTGTGGCTGAACTCGCGGATGACTCGGCCCGGGCGGCTTCCGGTGTTTTCGCCCTGCTCGGTGATGACAACGCCGTTCACGAGGGTGGCGGCGTAGCCACGTGAGCGAATCTTGAGTCGGCCGGCACCGTTGGGGAAGTCGTTCGCGTACGTCGGATGCTGTGATTCCAACGTGTTGATGTCGAACACGTTGATGTCCGCGTGGCTACCGACGGTGAGGGTGCCGCGGTCCTTCAAACCGAGCACACCGGCGGGGAGGGAAGTGATGCGGCGGACGGCATCGGGTAGCGAGGTGAGATTGCGGGTGCGCTGCCAGTACGACAGGTAGTGCGTGGTCATGTCGGCGTCGCAGATCTGACCGGCGTGGGCACCGGTGTCGGCCAGACCGGGATACACGTGGTTGTGGCCGAGGACCTGCGCTAGACCCTCGACGTTGCGGGTGAAGAACCAGGTGTTGAAGAGCTCGGCGCCTTCGCTCGCAATGAGTCGGTCGATCACGAACTCCACCGGATGAATGCCAAGTTGTTCAGCCCGCTTAGCAACTGAGAGTCCGTCGGTCTCGCTGTAATCGGGTGACGGACCGGTACCTAGCGGATAGATGAGGTTGGCGTCGTACCAAAGGCCCTTGGTCTTGCCTTCTTCGACGAGACCAGACGCGGATGGCGGGGTCTTTCAAGGCCGCGACACGGTCGGCAATCGTCGGCAGCGCCATGACGGCCTTCCAACGCACGCCCTTGACCGGCGAGATCTGCGCAAGACCGCACAGCGATCCGCTTGGGCGGGTTTGCGTTGCCATTGTCATCCGTCCGACGTTGGTGTTGATGTCGTCGAGGAATGCACCGAGTTTCTCGATGTAGCCCGTGCCTGTGCCGTTGCCGGGGCCACCGGAGAACAACACGTCTCCACCGTGGCGGGCCATCTCACGAAGGAGCGTGAACTCGTGCTCGGGCTTATTGGCGAAGTCGTTGACCGACTGGAAGAGGCCACCGCCAGCGGCGTTCATTCCGTCGGCGATCGCGAGATACTCATCGATCGGAGCGAGCGTGCCGGGAACGTAGCGGCCGTCGGGGATCGTGTGAAGAAGGATCCGGGACGTGGAGAACCCGACGGCGCCGCCAGCTACCGACTCCTCAACAACAGCGCGCATACGATCGAGTTCCGCCGATGTTGGAGGTTCTTCACCCAACGAGCGCTCACCCATGACGTTGTAGCGGACCGCGCAGTGGCCGACCATGCCGACCATGTTCAATGCCGGTCGCATTTCCTGCACCGCATCGAGGTACTCGGGATAGGTGGTCCAGCCCCAGCCCAGCCCGCCGAGAATCGCCTCGCGTGGCACGTCTTCGACGCTCTCCATCATCTCGGCGAGGAAGTTGCGGTCCGCTGGGGCGACGGGCGCGAACGTGACGCCGCAGTTGCCGATCAGCACCGTGGTGACACCGTGCCACGAGCTGGACGTGAGTAGCGGATCCCAGGCTACCTGGGCATCAAGGTGGGTGTGCAGGTCGATGAAACCAGGGGAGACGATCATTCCGGCCGCTTCGATCTCGCGAGTCGCGACTTCACCGGAGAGATCGCCGATCGCTGTGATGCGATCGCCATCAACGGCGATATCGGCCCGGTAACCTTCGGCGCCGGTGCCGTCGACAATGGTGCCGTTTCGAATAATCAAATCTCGTGCCATACGTGTCTCCCTAGCGATCTTGGTCAGGGGATCGTAACGACGTGACCTGGATTTCGATAAATCGGTCCCGTCCGCACGGGCAGCGTTGCGGATCAGATCGACCCGTTGGTGCGCATCGAAACGCTGGCCTTCACACACTCTCCCGTCGTGAGACAGCTGAACGCTTCGGATTCTTCCTAGACTCCGGTGATGGAAGTGGCGCTGCCTTCGTTGGTCCAGAGTGGCTCGGTGGATTCACCGATCGCCGTATCGAGAACACGATCCGATGTGATGCCGAAGGAACGGGCAATTCTCGCCGTTATCGTGACGTGGATCGCTATCGGCTTGGCGATCGACACCCGACGCCACCGGACCGATCGTTCACTCGATACGTTCTTCACGTCCGCTCACGGCGTGCTCTATGCCGGATGGATTGCGGCGGCCGTGTTCCTGCTGTACGTGCTGCGAACCCGGCAGGAACGCGGAGCACGTGGTTTGGCCGCGATTCCCCGTGGACTTGAATCGGCGACGGTCGGCGCCACGCTTTTCGGTTTCGGGGGCATCGGCGACCTGATCTGGCACACCGAGTTCGGGATCGAACGCGACGTGAAGATCCTGTTCAGCCCGACCCACCTGTTTCTCATGTCGGCGATGCTGATGATCTCGTTCGGGGTCGTTCGCTCCACTTGGCTGTCGAACGACACGTCGACGCTGAAGAACCTGTGGCCCGCGGTGCTCTCTTCGGGAGTTATCGCGTCCGTACTGTTGGTGTTCTTTCAATACGTTTCGGCCTTCGACCGCGGCATCTTCACCACCGTCGTCCCGGATCTCCTCGGCTTGAGCGAGATCATCCGGGTGCAATCAATCGCCGGTGTCGTCGTGATGACGATCGTGTTTTTTGCGCCGATACTCCTGCTCACGCGGCGATGGGTGCTGCCCGTAGGCGGTGCCACCATCGCTTTTTGTGTTCCCGCCGTGTGCAACTTCATCTTCACGGATTTCAAATCGGTACGACTCTCGTCTGCCGTGGCGGCGGGCGGCGTTGTGGTGGATCTTCTGTGGCTGGGGTTGGCCAAGGTCCGCGCGACCCGGCCGCGGTTGGCGTACCGGTTGTTTGCAGCGTTTGGGCCTTTGCTGTTCTGGAGTGGGTACCTCGCTATATCGATGCCCGGTCACACGATGCAATGGCCGGCCGAGCTGTGGACGGGAACACTGATCTGGTCAGCGCTCATCGGAACCGGCCTCGCCACGCTTTTGCTTCCACCCGCGGATTCGCCGACGACGTGGCTCGATCCGGTCCGCTCCTGAACCTACGAGGGGTTTGCGTGGTCAGCTGGCGTCAGTGGGGCAGCGTGCGGGTCAGGAAGTCGACGACGGCATCGTTGAACAAGTCGTTGCGGTCACCGGCCACCATGTGTCCGGCACCCGCCACATCGACATACTCCGCGTGTGGCACAAGTTCCAGAAACGCCTTTGCACCCGCCTCGCTGAGCAGGTCGCTCTGACGACCTCGAACGAGCTGGGTCGGGATGGCATCGAGAGCTCGGGCGGCGTCTTCCAAGCGCGCCTCCGGAGCTAGCGAAGTCCGGGTTTCGTCGGGTGTTGGACCCTGTCGCCAGCTCAGAAACGCTGGATCCCAGTGCCAGTACCAGCGGCCATCTCGCTCGCGAAGGTTCTTTCGGAGGCCCGCGAGGTCGCTCGGACGCGGTCTGTGCGGGTTGTACCGCTGGATCGCATCGGCCACTTCATCGAGTGAGGCGAAACCCGTTGTCATGTGCTCCAACATGAAGTCACCGATGCGGTTCCTCCCCGCTTCCTCGATCTTCGGGGCAACGTCGACGAGGACGACCGCCCGAACAACGCGCTCGCTGACGTGTTCCCCGGCTGCGATCAGTGAGGCGATTCCGCCAAGGGATGCGCCAACCAGGGCAGGCGGTTGATCGAAGGTTCGGGCCACGGCCAGGAGGTCACCGGCGAACGCGTCGATCGTGTAGTCGCCATCGGGCGACCACTCGCTCTCGCCATGACCGCGCATGTCGACGGTCAGCGCGCGAAACCCGGTGCTGGCGAGTGCCTCCACCGTGGTCCCCCACGCGTGGCGAGTCTGACCCCCACCGTGGAAAAGGAGCACCGGCGGGTTGTCAGGATGGCCGGCCGCGTCGGCAACCAACCGCAAACCGTTGAGCCCAAGTAGTTCCACTCGCTCTCGACTTGGGCGGGGGTTCGATGCTGTTGCACTCATGAGTCCAGGCTCCTGTGTCGGTTGCCCGGTGACCCTAGCGGTAGGTGGCGCACTTGACTACATCAGGTTAGCGCTGCGGCACGATGCGACAGGATGCCGCTTAGCGAGGGTGCAACCGAATCGGGACCGATTTCGATCCAGGTGTCCCGGATTTGGGATCGTGGTGGGAAATGGGGATAAGTACGTTCGCCTCGGGATAGTAGGCACCTGCACACCCGAGCGGGATCGGATACTCGACGACTCGAAGTCCACGCATCCATCGAGACTCTGATCCGCACCGGCTTTCTACGTCGACCGCCGAACCCGCAACGAAACCCAGGCGGGTGATGTCCTCGATGTTGAGCAGGACGATTCGTCGGTCACCGTGGAGCCCGCGGTACCGGTCATCGAAGCCGTAGATCGTCGTGTTGTACTGATCGTGTGAACGCATCGTTTGCAGCATCAATTCGCCAGTGAGCGACTCGCCAGAGACCGATTCACCAGTGACCGACTCGCCAGAGACCGATTCGCCAGATTCCGATCGAACGGCGTGGAGTTCGGGGGGCCCGGCTTGGGCTGGGTCGCTTCTGATGTTCGATGGAACTCGTTGCACGATGAACTGCGCCTTGCCGGTTGTCGTGGTGAATTCCCGTCGTCGGGCCGGGTTGTCGAGGGTGAAGCCGTCTCCGCGGATGCGGTCTTCGAAATCGTCGAACCCTTCCACCACCCCGGCGATATGTGCACGTATGATCCGGTTATCGCGTCCGCAGCTAACCCAGTCGATGACCGGTGTGTTCGGGCGACCGGCCAGAACTCTCGAAGCCAGCTCGGCAATGACCGATGTTTCGCTCCGTAGCAGCGGGGATTTCGGAGGAGCGTAACCGGTCGACGCGTGGACCCTCGACATCGAATCTTCGACGGTGACCGATTGCCGACAACCCTGGAGTTCGTCACGTTCCATTCGCGAGAGAACCGGAAGGATGATGGTCTCTTCGCCGAACAGATGCGAACGGTTGAGCTTGGTGGCGATCTGCACGTTGAGTCCTAACGTTCGCATCGCCATCTCAACTCGTTCCGTGTCGGGCACCGCGTCGACAAAGTTTCCGCCAAGCCCGACAAGCACATCGAGTCGACCAGCGAGCAGGGCCTCGACCGTGGCAACGACATCGACGCCTGGTTCGGTCGGTGGCGTGAACGAAAAGTGTTTTCCGAGGCGCTGGAGAAACGGAAGGGCGGGCTTGTCCCAGACCCCCATCGTCCGATCCCCCTGAACGTTCGAATGTCCGCGAACCGGGCACAGCCCGGCGCCGGGCCGTCCGATGTGGCCACCGAGCAGCATCACGTTCACCATCTCGTGAACGGTGTCGACGCCCGAGGTGTGCTGGGTCACTCCCATCGCCCAACAAAGGATGATTCGCTTTGAACCCGCCCAGAGACTCACGAACTCGTCGGCGTCAGTCGACGAGAGGCCGGTGGCCTCCAGCAAGTTCGTCGGTGACGAGTCGATCACGGCGGTACGCCATTCATCGAGCCCCGATGTGAACCGGTCGATGAACTGCCGGTCGATGGCGCCTAAAGCGTTGGGTTCGGTGAGTAGACGGTAGGCCAGGTAGCGGAAAAGCGCATGATCGCTCCCCATCCGCAACGGAAGGTGCAGATCGGCCATGACGGTTCCCGGACCGATCAGACCGCGAGGCGTTTGCGGGTTCTTGAAACGTGTCAGTCCCGCTTCGGGAAGCGGATTGACAGCGATGATCGTTGACCCGGCCGCTTTGGCTGCTTCGAGCGTCGCGAGCATTCGAGGATGATTCGAGCCAGGGTTCTGTCCAACGATCACGATGAGGTCGGCCTTCGGAAAATCCTCGAGTTGCACCGTGCCCTTGCCGATCCCGATCGATTCGGCGAGTGCCACGCTTGTGGGTTCGTGGCACATGTTCGAACAGTCGGGAAGGTTGTTGCTCCCATAACCCCTCACGAAGAGTTGATAGAGGAACGCCGCTTCGTTGCTGGTGCGGCCCGACGTGTAGAACGCGGCTCGCGAAGTCTCAGTCTCCAGAAGACGGTCGGTGACGCGGGAGAGTGCCGCGTTCCAACTGACCGGCTCAAAATGACTGCTTCCTCGTCGACGGAGCAGGGGTCCGGCGAGGCGACCCTGCTGCCCGAGCCACCACCGACTCTGATGTCGGAGTGAGTCAACGTCGTTGTTCTTCCAGAACGCATCATCGATGACTTCATCGAGCATCTCCTCGGCGACCGCTTTCACCCCCTGTTCGCAAAACTCTGCGCGCTTACGTTCACCCGCGTCGAGTTCCGGCCAGGCGCACCCCGGGCAGTCGAATCCCTCGGGTTGGTTGATACGGGTCAGTGCGGTGAAGCTGTCGACCAACCCCATTTTCGAACGAGCGCGCTGAATGGTGACCAGAACAGCGGGTACACCCGCTGCGGAAACCCGGACCGCGTGTTGTTGAAAGGGCGGCGTGACCGAATTGGCGGGCTCGGATGCCTTTCCGAAGGCCGTGATCGGTTCCATGTTCGTCTCCACTGTTCGCGTCAGGCTCCAACGGCCGCGTCAGTCATGGTTCCCGAAACAAACGCACCCTAAACGGACGGTCCGCCGCAGGACGGGCGAAGACGGTACTGCCACTCCCTTCGCAACTACTCCAGTGCTCCTCTGGTTGTCTGGCCGCCTTGCGGGTTAGTGTGCCGACAACCGCGAAGGAGCGACCATGACAGAAGGCCCAGCCACAGCAGCAACCAGTGAGCCCGAGAGGGTGCGATGGGACGTGCCAGCTCCCGGCGTAGGCCGGGCAACCCTGGCCCGACCCGACAAACGCAACGCCCAGGACATGAAGATGCTCCGGCAACTCGATGCGGTCCTCGATCGTGCGATGGCCGACGACGAGATCAAGGTCGTGATCCTCGCTGCCGACGGGCCCGACTACTCCTCCGGTCACGATCTGAAGGACCCCGATAACAAGATCGGGCGGGCCACGCCAGCCGTCCATATGGCGATCGAGGAGGAGGTCTACGTCGGCCTGTGCTGGAAGTGGCGCAACCTGCCAAAGCCGACGATTGCCCAGGTCCAGGGTCGCGTGATCGCGGGTGGGCTCATGCTGGTGTGGCCCTTCGACCTCATCGTCGCGAGCGACGACGCCATGTTCTCAGATCCGGTAGTCACATTTGGTGTGAACGGCCACGAGTACTTCGTGCACGCCTACGAACTGGGGCAACGCAAGGCGAAGGAGATGTTGTTCACCGGTCGGCCGCTGTCGGCGCGCGAGTGCGAGCAGCTCGGCATGGTGAACAAGGTGGTGCCTCGCGACCAACTCGAATTCGCCACGTTGGAGATGGCCACGCAGATCGCCACCCGTCCGTCGTTCGGTCTTCGGCTCGCCAAGCTGGCTGTGAACAACAGCATGGATATCCAGGGGCAGTGGTCGTCGATTCAATCGGCATTCGGCCTCCATCATCTCGGCCATGCCGCGGCGCGACTTGCCTATGGCGGGTCACCCGTTGCTCCGGCCGATCTCTCGGTGGGCGCCCGCGGCGTGCCAGCGACTGCGCAATAGCGCGATCGACTGGCGGCGACCCGTCGCTATGTTGCGGGGGCGATGATCTTCAGCATGCCGGGTCGCACAGACAGTTGGCATGGAAGCTCACCGAGCCTTTCACCGTCGGCGTAGTACGCCAGACGCCGGTCGGCCGAGATGGTTGCACTGGTGGTCCGCCAGGTCGAGATGTCGGAACGGCTCATGTGGGTGCCTTTTGTGGCCTGCGGCATGAGCGACGTCAGTCGAAGGACATTGACACCGTGTACGACGAACACGTCGAGTGCGCCGTCGTCGATTGCCGCGGTCGGAACCATGTTCAGGCCGTGGCCGTACCGACCGGAGTTCGCCACCATGACCATATGTGCGCGAATCGTTTTCGTCGTTGGAACGGCGCCGGCGTCGGTCGGCGAAGAGGTTTCGATCGTGGCGTTGAACCGCCGCCATCCGACCGTTGCGAGGAACGGGGCCACCCGGTAGAGGACCGTTGGTGGCACCCAGCGGAACCGGTTGATCATGTCCGTCGAGCGGCCGTCGAGGCCGAGGTAGATATTGCCCGGGACAAACTGGTCACCGATCTGAATCAGGTCGATGGATCGGGTCGGTCCCTCGCCGAGCAACCTGCGCGAGTTGATCTGGTTCGTTCGGAATGTTGAGCGCGCTCACCAGGTCGTTTCCCCGACCCGACGGGACTATGGCCATCGTCGCTCCGCATGGAGCGACGCCGGTCACGATGTCTCGGACCGTGCCGTCGCCACCCACCGCCACGACGATCCGGCCAGCCTCGGCGGCGTCGGCGGCGGCCTCGGTGGCGTGGGCCCGGCTGTGCGATTCGATCGACTCAACTGTGTGGCCCGCTTGCTGCAGAAGCGCAGCGACCTGCCTCCATCGCTCGGCCGCGGTTCCTCCACCGGCGATCGGGTTGACGATGGCAGTGAAGTTCCGAGGTGTCATGTGGGTGCGAGACCTTGTGCTGGTGGACGACGGGTCATGGTTCAACGATGAAGACAATAGGCCCGTGTATCGACCGGTCTGGCCCCTCGCGTCGAGGGGGCTAGTGTCCCGTAAGCCAAATTCGCTGCATAATTATCGGCCAGCTTCGGCCGTCGCTGCCTCCTCGGCGTTGCGGTTGGGTAAAGCAGGCGCTGCCTTCTGCGTCGTTGCGACGACCAAACCATGGCTCGCAAATTACGCGACCGTCTTAACTTACGGGACACTAGGTCGTTTGACCATAAATGAGGCCGTATTCACCATTGTTGCGACGGCTCACGGGTGAAACGATCTCGTGGTGATGCCGCTTCAGACCCCCCGTCGAGTTGGAACCCTACGGGGAACCGTCGCGGTGTCGTTCGCGGTGTTCGTCGCGGTGGCCGTTCTGTTCGGTGGGCCGGTGGCCGCCGCTCAACGACGCACATCCGTCGGAGTACAGAACACAACCGGGAACGCGGCCAAAGCGTCGAAGAGAGCCACCGGTCCCAAGCCGGGCAAACGGTCCAAGCTCAGGACGACTGGCGATACGCCACGTAACGTCACGCCGCCGATCGTCACGCCGCCGATCGTCACTCGCCCCAACGCTGCACAACCGGTCCCGTCGATTCCGGCCCCGACTCCAGTATCGATAAGCGCGCCTACTTCACCCGCTTCTCCACCGCAATCGGTTCGGCAGTCACCACAACCGGCCGCGCCAACCTTGGAGCTTGACCCAGCGCGTCGTCAGCGCCTTCAGGCCATCCTCGAAACGTGGACCGCTGGTCAAACCGATATCGAGTCGATGACGGTGGCGATGCGCGTCGCCGGACAGACATGGGAAGCTGCGGCCCGCCGAGACCGCGGGCCAGCCCCCGATCCGAAGGCCCGGTACCGCGCCATGAGCATCACCAAGACCGTCACTGCATCGTTGGTGTTCCGCTCGGTCGAGGACGGCCTTATCGATTTGGATGCTCCGGTTCCGGTCCTTGATGGCGTTGGTGTCGCGGTCCCAGCGGACATCACGGTGCGTCGGCTCCTCGCCCATCGCAGCGGACTGGCCGACTACACCGAAGCGCCGGGGTACCTCGCCGACCAGCCGATGACCCCGGAGAAGGCGGTTGAGCTCAGCCTCCGAGCCCCACGGGTCGCTCCGCCGGGAACCGCGACCCGTTATGTCAACAGCAACTATCTCCTCCTCGGTCTGCTGCTTCAACAGGTCCATCACCGCCCGTTCGCTGACCAGGTGGCCGATCTCGTCGCCCCGCTTGGCCTGGTCGACACGCGCGTAGAACCACCCGACCGGCCGGGATGGGCCGGCTTCGCTTCGGGTGGAATCATGTCTACGGCCTCGGACATGGCCCGATGGGGAGACGCGTTGTTCACCTCGGATCGGATCGTCTCGCCCGAATCGATGCAAGTGATGTCGACGACCGGTGATCTCCAAGGTGGCCTCGGGCTGTGGGCCGTGTGTCCGTGCGATGGATCCCCCGGACTGAAACGGTTTATTGCGATCGGTCACTTCACGGCAGCTGGTGGAATGTTTCACTTTCCACGCACCGGTATCACGCTCGTCATGAAAGCCGAACCGGCGACCGGCGACACGATTTCGCGCATGATCGCCCTCCACGATGCGTTGGCTGCAGAACTCCTTCAGTGAATCCTTTTTGAATCCTCAAGACCGGTTCGAGCCCGTGGCAAGTGACCACTGAGCCATTCGGCCTGTCTCGCTATAGACCGCAAAATGTGGGTCGATAACACAAGGCGATGCCGACCGAACGACAGAACTCGAAGACGCGCGATGCCGCATTCGATCTTCTGCGCGCCGTTGCTCTGGTGCGCATCGTGTTTTGGCATCTCTTCGCCCAGAAATGGATGACGTGGATTGCGGCGATACCCGTCATGTTCTTCGTCGCCGGGTCAATGCTCGAGCGTCCTGGTCGCCACCGCGTGTTTCTCTACAGGCGTCTGCGTCGGATATTGCTGCCGTTGTGGGTCTATGCGTCGGTTGTTGCACTGACCTGTGCCTGGACCGGCCACCTTCGTGGAGCCTCGGCCAAGGGGATCGTCCGGGCACTCACCTGGGTCGTTCCGGTTGTTGATCCGACATCGACGGGCTGGGATGGCGGATGGTTGTCCAACCATCTCTGGTACCTGCGGGCATACGTCTGGATGCTGTTTCTCGCCCCCTTGGTCATTCGTCTGTCGAAGCGGTTGGGTGTTGCGGCGGTCGGCGTCGTTACCGGAGTGATCGCGTTGGAGGTCGCCGCTCGATTCCATGTTCCGTTGCTGGGCTCGGGACCGGTTCGGCTCGTCCTCGGCGATGCGGTGGCGTACGGCTTCTTTGCCGTGTTGGGAGTTTGGTACAGCGGAGCTTCCGTCAAGCCGGCAGCGAGACGGCTCCTGCTTGCGTCGATCGCCTGTACCTCGGCGGCGATCGCGTTTGCCTTCAACGTCGGGCTTCCGTCGGAAGGGGTGAACGGGTCGTATCCGGCGATCCTCTTGGTCGGCGGTGCGTGGCTGGCACTCATAGGCGCGGGCGAGCGTTGGATCCGTGACCTGGCCGACAGGCCATTTGTTCGGCGTGTGTCGAACCGAATTTCGTCGCGGTCACTGTCGGTATACCTGTGGCACCCGGCGTGCATCGTCGTGGCCCGCCGACTTGTCGTCATAGACGGGATCCTCGCGAATGGATTGTTGATCATCGCAACGCTCGTTCTGGTGATCGCCACCGTCGGAATTGTTGGCTGGGTAGAGACCATCGCTTCGCATCGGGCTCCCTCGGGTGAACGGTTGAACCGTCGGAACGTTCTGCGCAGCGCCCTGGCCTCGGTGGTGATCGCCGCTGCAGCGGTGCCGCTGGTGGGAGCGCACGCTACGGCCCTCTCGGCGGCGGGTGAATCAGGCAACCAGTCGGGAACAACGGTCGCTTCTGCCTTTGTCGTCGGAATCCCGGCACCTTCGGCACGTGACGCGCTGAGCGACGCGGCGTTTGCCGCGACTCCGGCTGACCGGTCAGATGAAGTGGCGACGACGGTTGCTCAGCCGACCGACGCGGAGCCCTTCGCATTCGAATCCGGCGTACCCGTGGCTGTTTCATCAAGCGCATGGTCGAAGTCGGACTCTTCGTCGACTACTCCTTCTTCGTCATCCGTCCCCGTCCTCCGGTCAACCGTCCCACCGGCCATGCTGGCCCTGGTTCGTCCGGCGAAGCACGACGTGGCGCCGCCGTCGACCGTAACGAGCACCAAGCGTCGAACGGCATCGAGGACCGACTTGAAGAGTCACCTCTCCGACACCGGTGTCGTGGTCCAATCGGCGAAGGCGGTGCCAACCACTCAAGCAACCTCCGTGCCAAAGTCACGTGCGGTGCCGAAGACCGCCACGACTGGGGCACGGAATCGTGCCGTCGCCCCAAAGACCCCACCGAGTTTGTCAGTACCGAAGCCCTCAACGCGTCAAGCGGACAAGTCGGCGACGACCGTTGCGCCTGCGCCGACGGGGGCGGAGTCGATCACGACGAGTTCGAGCACGGCCACCACTTCGGTGGCCCCGACGACACGCCCCACGACAACGGCAAGTGCGTCAGCCAGGCCCGCTTCACCCGCGCCAGCCGTAGCAGACGAGTCCGTCGACAGCCCGGGCCGGCTGAACGAAGCCGATCTCCAGCATGCACTCGACGCGTGGAGAGCTACGGCCAGTCCGAGGCCGAAGACCATGGTTCTCGCGCTGAAATCCGGGACACAAACCTGGGTGGCCAAGTCGCCGGATGGGGGAGTCGCGTTCCAAGAACCCGAAGCGGTATTCGGTATTGCGAGCCTCACCAAGACCTTCACTGCCGCCTTGGTGCTGCGTGAGGTGGAGAAGGGAACCATCGGGCTGGACACGCCGGCGCCAGCGGTGAAAGGTCTCGAGGTGCCGGTCCCTCCGGGTGTCACGGTGCGTCGTTTGCTGACCCACACCACCGGTCTCGTTGACTACAACGAAGCTCCGGGCTACCACGCCTGGGAGCCGATGACTGCGCTCAAGGCGGTAGCGCTTTCGTTCGCCGCGCCTCAGAAGGACGGTCTCGGACTCACCGTCAGATACGCAAACTCCAACTACCTGTATCTCGGACTTCTCCTCGAGCAGGTCACAGGTACGTCGTACCGAGAGCTCGTCGCGGGGTTGGTCTCCGACGCCGGTCTGCAGCACACGACCGTTGATCTGACTCCCCAGAACGGGTGGGTCGGGTTCTCGTCGGGCGGCATCGCGTCAACCCTCGCTGATTTGGCGACCTGGGGCCAGGCGCTGTTTACGCCCGGTACGGTCCTAAGTGCGCATGGTGTTTCGCTCATGACGACGCTCGGCGACATGAATCTGGGCCTGGGAGCGTGGCCGATGTGCCCCTGCTGGACCGACAATGGTGGCACCAAGCGGTACACCGCGATCGGTCACAACACTGCGACGGGTGGAATGTTCTATTTCCCGGCGACCGGGATCACGCTGGTGGCGATGTTCGAAGGAGCGACCAATGACATGGTGTCGCTGATGAACGCACTCACCAAGGCGATGTCGAACGGGTCCTGACGAGGTACGGTCAACGCGTGACGTTGTGCCTTCTGGAAGGACGACCCGGAGAGAAGTCGGTATCCTCCGTGGATGGGGACGGTACGTGCAGGGGCCAAACGAGCAATCGTCGGAGCGGTTTTCATTGCGGCGACTCCGTGGACCATTTTCCTGGGGGCCCTGTCAGCGGTGGTGTTCTCCAACCCGGCAATCGGCCTGCTCCTCGGGATCGTCCTCGGGCCGTTGGTGGTGCTGTTCTACCCCGAGCGGGCGGTTGCCGACCGGGTCTACGCCGGGCTGGTGGAGAAGCAGGAGCAGCAATCGAGCAACCGGCTTCGCAATATCGCTGACGGCCTGGCGCTTGCCATAGGGGCTCCCGCCGAACAGGTGGCGGTGGTCGACTCCGGGGTGCCGAACGTCCTGGCGCTGCCTACGAAATCGCACGGCCTCGTCGTGGTGGCAACAGAGGGTGCGACTGCACTTCTGAGTCGCCAGGAACTGGAGTCTCTCGTGGCCTCGCAGATCGTGGTGGCGGGTGACCGCTGGGTCCGGATGGCCACCCGCGCACAACTGGCTCAAGCTCCGTGGGCCTTCCTTCTGGGTTTTACCTTCCCCCTCGGCTTTCTGAGCAATCCGATCTTCTTCATGCTCGCCTTCGCCTGCATCTTCGTGTTCGTGTTCACGTCGTTGTTCCGTCGGGCTGACGCCGTTCGCGATCTGGTGGCCGACGGTGTCGCGATCAACACGACAAAGAACCCCGACGCATTGGTAAGCGCGCTTCGTGATCTGCGACCGTCGGTGCTCGTCGCCCCGGACCAGAAGCTCGGCTCGATCGGGATGTTCACGGACGCGTTCGCCGTCCTGTCGGTCCGGGCAAAGACCACCACCACGATGACCGTGAACGGTCGGAGCCGCTCCTGGTCCACCGAGGATGAACTCGCGACAGAGCTGGGATTTCGAGCCGACCGGATGGAACGGGTGGCCAAGGGTGACTTCGATGCCTTGCGGAGCGTCGGTCCGTTTCGGAAGGCCTGGTCGGCCCTGGGGCGACCAGACAATCCGTACCGGCTGCGCGACGACGAGCGGGCTCGGGCTCTGGCCGCGAAAGCGGCTCAAACTGCCGGCTGATGTCGCAGTGCAACGCAACGGGAGTTGACCCACGCCGGCGGGCTGCAAGAATCGCCACGTTCAAGCGACCAACCTATTCCCGAGGAGCCAGCACCCGATGAACGCGCGACCACGTGCACGAGTTGTCGATTTCAGCTCATTACGAACGTTTGGGTGGTCAATCCATGGGTTCTTGATGACTGACGTCTTCGTCGACGTATTTGACGCCGATCGACTGACGGTTTGTCCTCCGACGAGTCTGGCCGGCCGTGCCTCGTCGAAGTTCGGCCGCGGCGGAAGAATCGTGCGACGTGCCTCCGGGCGAGCTCGCCTCCGGCCTCCCGAGGGTTCTGCAACCCTAAGCAGTTCGGCCGATTTGCTCTTCGTCTTCGCCACGGATCTGGGTGATCTTGATGTCCTCTCGGCGACCCGGGATGACTGGAGCCCCAACCATGCGGTGAAGGTGCTTTGGATCACCGAGCTTTGGGCTTCGGCCCTTAAGAAACGTCATGGTTCCGAGTTTGATTTCCTGGCGGACTTTGATCTGATCGTGGGCTCCAACGCGCAGGCGGCCACGGCGCTCATGCCCTTTGTCCGACGGCCTGTGGTGCAGATGATGCCGGCCATCGACGTCTTGGCCGCACCGTGGCGGACGACCCCGGCTATTGATGTGCTGAACATCGGAAGGCGGTCCACACTCCAACATCAGGCGTTGTTGCGGTGGCGGGAGGCGAATGATGGTTGGTACCACTTCGATACATTCGGGCCGCCAACCGTGACCGAGCCGTATATGCATCGCCTGGTGATGGCGTCGTTGTTTGCGAACTCCGCCGTGTCGATAACGAATTATGCGAGATTCGACCAACCTGAAGTCACCGGAAACCAGGCCGAGACCGGGGCCCGGTATGTCGAAGCGCTTGCGGCGGGCACCGTCATCGCCGGCGTGCACCCGACCAATGAGCAGTTCAGCAGCGAGGAGGGGTTCGGTGGTCTCGAGGGGATCGAGCATCTGCCACTCACCGGCGACATTTCGACTGATGACATTGATCGGCTGGTGCGCCTCGGCCGACGTCCGGACGTGCGCTCAGGCCTTCGTCGGCGAGCCTGCCTTCATCACGACTGGGGTCATCGGATCGCCGACATCTGCGAGTTGATCGATGTCAGCGAACCGGAACGGCTTCGTGAACGTTCGAAGTCGTTGGTCGATCAGGCGCCGTAGCAGAGTCTCCGTGCTCGGGCGTATTGGGCCCGTGAGGCCGTCGCCTGCTAAGCACGCTCCATGGCAACAGCTATTGGTATGAGCGATGAGGTCCGTGAGCTACGGGCTCGAATGAAGGACTTCATCGACAACGTCGTGTTCCAAGCTGAACCGGAGCTCGAGCGGATGGCCGAGCACGGGTATCACCCGGTAACCGGGCTCCCGCTTGAACTTCACGAAGCGGCCGAAGCCCGCGGTGACGATGTCACGCGCGGTATACGGGGCCCCGGGGATGCGGCGAGCCGCCGTTCAACCGGCCTGATGGCAGACCTGAAAGCCGAAGCAAAATCACGCGGTCTCTGGGCCCTGGGCCACCCGAAGGAGATCGGCGGCGGTGGTCTGCCCTTCATGGATTTCGTGTACCTCAACGAGATCATCGGACGATCCGAGTACGGGCAGGTCGCGGTTGGTTCAGTCAGCATGCAGGACTCGATCATGCTCAACCTCTACGCAAGTCCCGAGCAGCGGGACCGGTTTCTGAAACCGCTCGTGGCCGGGGAGGTCTATCCGTCTGTCGGTCTGACCGAGCCCGAGGTGGCCGGCAGCGACCCCACGCGGATGCAGGCAACGGCGTATCTCGACGGCGACGAATGGGTGATCAACGGACACAAATGGTTCACCTCGGGCGCCTCGCGTGCGGCTTTCACGACCGTGTTCGCGAAGACCGAACCGGATGCAGAGAAGCACATGCAGTTCAGCTCGATCATTGTTCCGACCGACACACCCGGATACCTCCTGCAGCGAGC
Organism: uncultured Acidimicrobiales bacterium; assembly: GCA_963763135.1. Classification (GTDB taxonomy): domain Bacteria; phylum Actinomycetota; class Acidimicrobiia; order Acidimicrobiales; family JANYDT01; genus JANMZO01. The sequence goes on from CAVXNJ010000004.1 coordinate 525,582, forward strand.
GGTTCCGACCATGGGCCACGTGGGTGGGCAGCACTGCGAGATCATCTTCGACAATGTGCGTGTTCCGTACGCGAACCTCCTTGGCCGTCGCGGTGAAGGTTTCCTTATCAGCCAGAAGCGGCTTGGGCCCGGACGCATCTTCCACTGCATGCGATGGCTCGGCCAGGCGCAGCGCGCCTTTGAGATCATGTGCGAGCGAGCGTTGACCCGCGAAGCTCATGGCTCTCTGCTGGCGGAGAAGGGAGCGATCCAAACGATGATCGCCAAGTCGGCGGCCGAGATCCAAGGGGCCCGCCTGATGACACTCGATGCTGCACGCGCCATGGACGCAGGATCCGAAGCCCGTGTGGAGATCAGCCTGGTGAAGTTCCACGGAGCCACGATGCTCCACAACGTGGTGGACCGTGCCATACAGGTGCACGGGGCACTCGGACTCACGAGCGACCGACCACTGGAGAAGATGTACCGTGAGGCCCGTTATGCGCGCGTCTATGACGGCCCCGATGAAGTGCACCACATGGTTGTGGCCCGCAACCTGCTCCGGAACTACAAAGACCGTGCTCCCTGGTCGTAAAAGAAACGAACGGGTCACACCGATGAATGGTCGACGGTCGTGAGGATCGCGATCGGAGGGATCGTTCACGAAACCAACACGTTCGCTGTCGCGTCGTTTGGCACGACGCCCAGCGGATCGTTTCGTATCTCCCGCGGTGATGCGATGTTCCAGTCCCGCGGGACACGTACCTTCGTCGGTGGAATGCTGGCCGCAGCGGAAGCGGCCGGTCATGAGGTGGTCCCGATTTTTCATGCCGATGCGCAACCTTCGGGGACCATCGAGGCCGACTCCTACCGCTCCATGAAGTCCGAACTCCTGGCGGGCCTGGCCGACGCGTTGCCCGTGGATGCGGTCGTGCTCGATACTCACGGCGCCGGGGTGGTCGACGGAATCGATGACCTCGAAGCTGACCTCGGTGCCGCAATCCGGTTGATCATCGGGCCGGACGTGCCGCTGCTCACCACGCTCGACCTTCACGGGAACATCAGTCGCGAGATGGCCGCCGTCTATGACCTGATGCTCGGCTGCTACAACTATCCGCACACCGACATGTACGAGTGCGGCATCGAAGCCATCGAAGCAGTGCCGTATCTGGTGTCGGGGGAGTGGAAGCCAACCACGCACGTGGAGCGGCTCCCATTTTTTGTACCGACGTCTACGACCTACCAGGAACCGGCAAAGGGTGTTCGGGAACGCTGCCTTGAGGTGGCGAACGATCCGGGCGTTCTGCGGGCCACGTTCTTTCACGGCTTTCCCTACACGGACATACCGCACGCAGGGGCTTCAGTGGTCGTCACGACGATGAACGATCCGGCCCTGGCCCGGGCAACCGCTCATCGGATCGCCGGAGACATATGGAGCCGACGAACCGAGTTCGCCAAGGAATCGCTGTCGCCGGACATTGCGCTCCGCCAGGCGATGAGAGTGGTGACTGAGCGAGGCGGTCCGGTTGTGGTCAACGAAACCTCCGACAACCCGGGCGCTGGCACGCCGGGCGACGCAACCCATTTGCTCCGTGCACTTATCGACCTCAATCCTGAGCGGGCGTGCTACGGGTACATCTTCGACCCCGATGTCGCCCGCCAGGCTCACCAGGCGGGCGTGGGTGCCACGATTGACATCGCGCTCGGCGGGAAACACGACGAGCTTCATGGCGAACCGCTGGATCTCCGGGTTTACGTGAAGGCGCTGACCGACGGCCGTTTCGTTTACACGACACCGATGCAGGGTGGGGCCAAGGCCAACTACGGGCCGATGGCCAGGCTGCAGATCGGGGGACGCGGCGGGCTCGATGTTCTCGTCGGCTCCCGTCGTTCGCAGGTGTTTGATCCCGAGGTGTTTATCCTCAACGGTATCGATGTCACGACACGGGACCTGGTGGTGCTGAAAAGCAGTCAGCACTTTCGAGCTGGTTTTTCCGACATCGCGACCGGGATCATCACCGCCGACAGCCCCGGTCTGTCTACGCTGCGCATGGAGAACTTCGTCTACCGCCGCCTCGACGGACCGAGGTATCCGCTTGACCCGGCGATGGATTGGTCTCCCGAGCAATAGCTCGGGCCCAGCCGGCGTCGCTCGATTTACGCGAGGTTGTCGGCCACCTTCCGAAGTGTTTCTTCCATCCCGGTGCGGTTATGTGCGCTCCGGTCCGCTACGCCGCTCATTTTCGCTCCCAGTTTCTTGACAAGTCCGGGGCGTTGATCGGTCCATGATTCCGTCACGGCGCAGATCCCGTCAGCCTTCTGGGCAATGGAGTAATGCCAGTGCGCCACTTTCACCGGACCCACGGTTACCCGAAAGCCGAATTCTTTGCCGGGCACGCACTCGCTTACCGTCACGGTCGTCGACCATGTTTTGTCACCGTTCTTGTTGTTCCCTTTGAACTTCGCGCCGACAGCGGGTCCGGTCGCGCCTTTGAGCCAGGTTCCGCCGACGTTTTCCGGGGACCATTCCCCCATTCGGGGGAGGTCTGAGACGAGCTTCCAGATCGCTTCGGCCGAAGCTGCGATGTCGCGGGTAACACTGATGTCGGGCATGGACGAAGTCTGGCAGATGGACCGCCGCCCCGTGGGTCGAGGGCGCACACGACCGCCCTCGAATATCACGTCAGCCGATGATCACACGGTCGGTCGCGGTGCGTCCGAATGTTTCGGGTGCGTACATCTCCTCAGCGCGAGTTGGCGGTACCACGAACGAACCCGGGGTTGTGGCTCGGGCCACGTACGAGTAGTCGTACACCCCAGCCGGGAGATACGTCGTGAACGCCTCGCTGCGATCATCTCGGAACTGCTGGTGGTCGTACCACGCGCCCCACCAGAAGATCTTCCGTGTAACCGTTCCCTGGCCGTTGTCAACGACGGGTTCGCTGACCGCCAGGGTCGGGTTCAACGCTTCGAGCCCGGCCGGCAGCGGGTCAACTAGCGCCACATGCGTGCGCTGACTTTCGGCGACCATGGTTAGCTTCACCCGAACCTTGGCCCCGGCCTTGATATGCCAGATGCCGGAGGCATCACGCGTCACGTCGGACTTGTTGTCGACTCCTTCGTAAATGCGGTTCATGACGAAGCCGCGATCCATGGCCTCGAGTGTCAGGTCGGCGGGCACGTACCGCAAACCAATGCGGTAGTAAAGCCGCCCGGTTCCGTCCTTTGCGATGACCAGATCGCGATTACCGCCTTCGATGAGGGGTTTCATAGGGACGCTTATGACCGAGCGATCGGTACTCCGGCCTTTGAAGGTGTGTTCGCCTGCAAACTGCTGCCCGAGCCACGCCCTGGCCACGAAATCCGGAGTGACCGACTCATAGGTGTCGTAATAACGCTTGAACGCCAGGAGCGCGAACGTGTTCTCCTGCGCGTTGTCCCAACGGCCTTTCGTCTTGTGAGCGAGCAATCCGGCAACGACCTTTTCCACGAGGTCGCTCTTCGGTACGTTCTGGATCAGTGCGTCCAGCACGATCGCATCGGTGCGGCGATCGCTGCCGAGCGTCATGTAGTCGCTGTCGGTGTAACCGCTCGTGAACGAGACGGCACCTGCCGTGTCAACGGCCCGGTTGGTAATTGTGCGTTCGATGGAGGTCTTCGCTGAAGCATCGTCGAGGGAGCTCCACAACCACGCGATCGCGTCGAGGTTCAGTTTCTCCCCGCGTTCCCGGAACAGCGCTGCTGCCTTCGACGGATCACGGTGACCGCCGAACGCGCTTACCCATAGCGCGTACGAGCGAACCATGTCTCGGTAGGTTTCGCCGTACTCCGTCGGGATGAATTGTTCGACATTCGAAACGTACGAGAGCGCTCGCTCGAGGGCATTCGCGGACACGGCATAACCGGCCTGCTTGGCGATGATCAGTGCGTGGGTCGCTTGAACCGAATTGAACGGTTCACTCCGGTCGAGTTTGCGCCAGTACGACCATCCACCGTCATCGTTCTGCAGGGCGACCAACCCCGCAATGTCACGTTCCACTGTGGCGTTGAGGTCGGCCTCGGTCGGAAGGTCGGCGGTCTTGAAGTCCTTCAGCACGCCGCGCAGCGAGCTGATGGACATGATCCGAGACGCGTACGCGTCACTTGACTGGTAGTCGTAGTCCGACACGTACAGGAGAGCGTCGGTAAGTGCCTGGAGCGAGGTCGACGAGGTCGAAATCTCCAGGCCGCCGTAGCTGTCGACCACGTCCGCCGGGGATAGCACCGGCTGGCGGATCGCACCATTGTCGATCGTTCCGTAGGTCGCGAACGCCTCAGCCGTGCCCGGGGTGAACACCGGGATCGCGACCTCGGCGGAATCGCTCGCCGGTCCCGATGACGATGTGGCGAAACCGCTCACGCGGATACGTGCCGTGCCGGCCGAACGGACCTTGGCCGGGAAACGAACCTCGACCCGATCACCGGCGGGTACATCCACGATCCGACCGGTCGGGCCGGTGGTGTCGAGGTTTGCGGCCTGGATGACGAGCTCAACGGACATTGCGGTCTTTCCGCTGTTCTGGAGCACAACCGGCAGCTCGAACTCGTCGCCGGTATTGAGAAACCGTGGGGCGGACGGCCGAACCGACAGCGGCAGCCGGGCGGTGATGTTGCTCTCGGCTGTTCCGAATCGGTCGTTGCCGCTGACTGCCACGACCATTACCCGGTACCGCGTCAGGTTGTCAGGAAGGTTGATATCCACGATGGCGTTGCCGCTCGCGTCGGTCAGCACGCTCGGCTGGAACAATGCGAGTGCGTCGAAGTTCGAACGAACCGCTACCGGAGCGGTAGCTGAGCCGCCGGCAGCACGCCCCGCGGCCTTTGCGGCAGTCAACGGTGCGGCCGCTGCACTCTCCGACGCGGCGGCCGCCGTGGTGTCGGCGTCGGCATCCGTGAACACCGGCGAATCGGCCACCGGAGTGGCTGGAGCGGGTGTCACTCCCGGCGCCACAAGCGATTTGGGATCGACCAACTGCACCTGGTCCCGGCCGAAGCGGGTAGATACTGCGTTGTAGCGGGTTCCGTAGAAGATCTCCAGCGGATCGGGCAACTGGTAGTTGGTGAGACCGAGCACGGCCTCATCGACGACGGCAACCGCGAACTCCGCGCCCTGGACGGCTTGGCCCCCGGCGTCCTTCACGTTGACGGTGATCGTGGTCTTTCCCCCGGGGACCAGCTCCGTCTGAGCGGGAGTAGCTGTCACGCTGAGCGTGCGGCTCAGCGGGGGAACCGACAGCGTGAGCGTACCGACGGCATAGGCGGGTCTCGGGGCCGAACCGGATACCTTCTTGCCATCGTCTCCCGTCCGGTCCGTGGCGCCGACCACTTCGATGGTCAGGCCGATGCCGGGGATGTCATCTTCGGAGATCGGCACTTCGATTTGAGCGCTGCCATCGGTGGCGGTGAACCGTGTGGTTTCCCGAACCGTGGCTCCCCGGCTGACGACGATGAGCCCTTCACCGCCCCGGAACGGTGCTTGCACGAGAAGTCTCGCCGTGTCTCCGGGGGCGTAGGTCTTCTTGTCAGGCACGACCGTCAGCTCCTCCTGTTCGACGGTGCGGGCGGCTTGGCTGGTGGCTCCACTGACCCAGACGGAGAGCTCGGTGCGGTTGCGTCCGCCCTTTGCGTCGGTCACGGTCGAGCTGATTCGGTACTGTCCGCCGACGGGGGTCTTGAATTCGCACGTTGACGCACGCACCGCCGTCGTGACCTCGCACGTCTGCGGGTCGACAACTTCTTCAACCGACTTTCCGTTGACGTAGCTGGTGCGCAACAAACCCGCTGCAACGGTGATCTTCGACCCGGCTTGGGCTTTGCCGTCTATGTCGGTGACGATCGCTTCGATGTTCAGCGGATCACCCTGACGCACGAACGAGCGGTCGGACCGTAAGCCCACGTAGCGGTTCGCCGAGTGCACGAGGATCGCCCGCTGATCGGACCACGCCTGCCGATTGACATCGGTGACCGTTCCGGCAACCGATACCGAGACCGGCAGATCGGGCAGGGTGCCGGTCTTTGTCGTGAAGTCGAGACGCAACGCATGGCGTCCGGATGCATCGGTCGTTCCGTTGTACTGCTTCACGTTCTGCGTACCGGATCCGGGAAACGACCGATTCGTCACGAAGCCTTCGTCCCACCACCAGGGCCGGAATATGCCGAACGTGAACGCATCCCAACCGACCGGGGAGTAGGTCGTCTCGCTGGTCGAAACCGACCATGCGACGGGAGCGTTGGGGAGCGGGCCGCCTGCGTAGTACGAGGCCTGTGCCGACATTGTCACCGGCGCGGTGCTCACAAACGGAGTCGCGGTAACGGGTTCGACCTTCACCTCAAACTCCGGTCGCCGGAACTCGGCGATCTGGAACGAGTGTGCGCTGCTCGAGCCGCCTCCGACTGTGGTCGTGAAGACGACGCTCGCACCACCCACGTTGGCCGTGACCGGGATGTCGAACGCGAGATCAAACCCACCGAGTGAACCGACGGGAACCGTCCCTCGACCTACCTCGACACCGTAGGAGTCATTGACTACGTAATCGGCCGTCTTCAGCGGGGCAATGCTAAGCGCGCTTGACGATCCTTTCGCCTGGCGAACCCATCCCTTGAGGTGCATCGTTTCCCCGGGGCGGTAAATCTGGCGATCGTCGAACGCGTACCACCGGAGTTCGTCATATGCGGCTTGCTTCGATGCGTTGACCGGAAGGACGAATGTCTCACCCCCGCCTGAGCCGTACACGTACGAAACGTCATCGCCATTCGGAAGCGGGACGGTTGCCAGCCCCACGTCATTCGTGGTCGCCGATCGGTTGCCGGATCCCGCAGTCGAGGCCGGCGCCACCACGATGCCCTTCACCGGCGCCCCGGTCTGCAGGTTCGTTGCCCAGACCCGAAGATCGCTTCCGTCGGTAAAAGAGTCGAGGGCTATCGCCGTACTCTGCACCCATGTCAGGATCGGTATGTTCTCGTAATACCGTTCGTCGTTGGGCGAAACCGTCGGCACCGGCTCCGCCAACACGATCACCTGACCCGGTTTCCCACCCAGTTCCCTTGACAGGTCGATCTGTGTTTCCATCGTCGTGTCAGGTTGACCGCTGACGCTGATTTTCCTATCGGAAAGCTCCGTCCACGATGGCATCTTGATGTCGTTGCCGTAACGGGACTGGGCGTAACGCAGGTACGTCGAGAAGTTGGCGGGATCGGCTTTGAACACGCGAACGCGGAGTTGATCGTGGTTGGTGGTGAGAACGGACAGTTTCTGGTCTTTCGCAAACGGGTCGAGCGTCGTGATTCCATCGAGCTGGCGGAGCACTGGCTGCGCCGGGCCGATGGTGACGGTCACGGTCTGGTTGGTGCCGAGTGTCTGTCCGAAGACGTCGGTGAGGGTGGCAGGTAGTCCGACGGTGTATCTCGTGCGGGCCTGTGTGGCCCCTTCGATGCGCACCGCACCGTCGAACGTGACATTCTCGGCGGCCAGCTTCGGAGCCACGGTCACCTTGGCTGTGGACGTTCCCGGTGCCCCGGAATCAATCGCGTTCGTGAACTCGATCAGAATGGGGCTGCCCGGAGTGCACTGGTCGCCATACGCGCACATCACTCGGCGGACCTTCAACGGCCCGTAGGTACTGCCGGTGAACGACTGAGCGACGTCCGTCCGGCGAGAGCCCTCCGCCGAAGGCGTACCGGGCCCGATGTCGACGGTATAGGTGGTCTCGGTGGGCATCGGGCGAACCGGTCGAAACGCCACCCAGCGACCGGGTTCGGCGTTTTCGGTCAGGTTCTTCGCGCTTTGATCGGCCCCGATTTCAGCCGTTGTCGCGAGTCGGACCGGGACCGCGCCTCCCGCCGTGAGTTTGATGGTCGCCAGCACATCAGCCTGATCAACGCGTTGGTCAAACGTGGCGACGAACACGGGCTGCAAAGCAACATTGTCTTGCTGCGGCGCGAAGGTTTTGATCGTCGGCGTGGGGGTCGTAAAGGTATAGGAAGCCGCCGCAGCCAAGGTTGCCCCAGCCGCGGATTTCGTGCCGGCGGGAACCGTCGCCGTGAACACTGTGGCCATCGGTAGCCGGTCCACGGTATCGCTGTCACTGTCGAATCGAAGGGTTCGGGTGCCTATCCACTGCCAATGACCGGGGACCGCAGGGCTGAGTTTCACGGGTGCTTCGGCCGGTGTCACCTGGGCGACCGTGCCAACGGGCACCATGGCCTGGTTGAAGGTGACCGTGAAGTAGGGAGCAACGGGCACGTCGCCTTCGGGCTGGACCCGCAGGATCTTCAGCGGCCCGTTGTCGACGGTCGGGGCCTCCGGGGTCGCCGCCGGAGGAAACGGTTCGCTCACCACGGTCCCGGTCCGAGGCGGTGGCGACGACTGGGTCGGCCAGTTGAAAGGGGTACTGAGCGACGTCGGGTCGTCCCACTTCGGTAGCTTCCCGGTCAGTTCATCACGCCGAGCATCGCTGAGCGGTTGACCGGACGACACGGCGGTGACCGGACCGGCCACGGCGGGTGCGCTGCCCTGCGACAACGTGACATCGAACAGACGCGGAGCGGCCCCGACGGTTCCGGCCAGCACGGCGGTGGGTAGGTCGGACGTAACGGTCGGCTCAGGTCCCGGGGCGGTCGTCGCCGATGTTCCGTCGACGATCGGCGTTGGCGAGTTGGATGTGCACCCGCCAGCCAGCACTGCGGCTACAACAGCCAGGGCGGCAACTCTCGATACACGTTGGAACCGCTTCACGGGGGGCCTCTTTCGTCGCTGTTCCGATCACCGAGGTTCATCGGTTCGATCAATGGTCGACTGTACGACGAGCGAGTCTCGACGTCTGGTTCCCTGACCTCAATATGCGTTTCGTCTGAAGGTGCGTAAGGCGTCAGCGGAGGTGTTGGTTGGCCGGTCGACGCAGGCCCAGTTGATCCCTGGTGGTTCCTTTGGAGTATTCACGCCGGGCAACGCCCCGGGCCTGAAGAAGTGGGACCACGTGGTCCACGAACAGTTCCAGTTCGATGGGAAGCCGAAGCGGCTGAAGTGTGAATCCATCGGCCGCCCCGGCCCGCCACCACGTTTCGATCAGGTCGGCGAGAGACTCGGGGGTACCGGTGTGGTGAAGGCCGCCCGGGAGCGTCGAGAAATGCCGCGCGGTTTGCCGGAACGTCAGGTTGCCCTCCCGGGCGACGCGGTTCACCGCCAAACCGAAGGTTGAGCTCGTGGCGTGATTCTCGAAAACAGAGTACGGAAACGGCCCATCCGGGTCGACATCGGCGGTGTACTTCTCATCGACCCCCGCGATCCAGCTCAGGTTCAGGAGGCGGAACTCGTCGCTCGTCGCTTCTTCCAGCGCATCCCAAGCGGCCTGCGCCTCGGCCTGTGTACTGCCCAGGACGAAGGTCAGCCCGGGGAGTGTGCGGACATCGTCGGCGAACCGCCCATGGGACACAGCGGTCGCCCGCATCCGGTCACGAAACGCGATTCCGGCTTCGATGCTCGCTTGAGGGGTGAACACCAGATCGGCGAAGCGGCCGGCGAGGTCGACCCCCTCCTTGGAGGAACCGGCTTGAGCAAGAACCGGGTAGCCCTGCGGCGAACGCGGAAATCCGAGGATCCCGGCGACGGAATAGTGATCACCACGGTGGTCCGGTTGGTGCAGCTTTGTCCGGTCGGCCCAGCGTCCGGTGGTGGTGGACGCGAGTACGGCATCGTCTTCCCAGCCATCCCAGACCTTCATGGCAACCTCAACGAACTCCTGCGCACGCTGGTAGCGGTCCGAATGCTCGGCGTGCGGGGTGTCGGAGAAGTTCGCCGCGGCAACCGGATGGCCGGTCGTGACGATGTTCCACCCGGCCCGCCCTTTGCTGAGGTGATCGAGCGTGGCGAAACGGCGTGCGATATCCCACGGGGTTCCGTAGGTGGTCGATGCGGTGGCGAACAATCCGATGTGCTCCGTCACCGGTGTAAGTGCGGCCAGAAGATCGATGGGATCGAACGCTGCTTGCAGCATGAAGCGAGTTCGGAAAAGGTCGACGCCCGGAGCATCCGCCAAGAACAGGGAATCGACTATGCCACGTTCGGCAGTTTGGGCTATCTCAGCAAAGTGATCGAGGCCGAGGGTACCCTTTGACCCGAGTGGTGACACGATCCACGAAGCCTGGTGATAGCCGAGCTCGGTTACGAACAGATTGAAATGGGCGTGTCTGGTCATAGCATCCTTACGGCACAGGGATCAGGGAATGTGTCGAGGGTAGTTGCCCTCTGAACGGTTCTTGTTTGAATCAGCGCGCCGAACCGGGCGAATCTTATGTTCACATGCATTCGGGATCCGTAGGTGAGCGACACATGAAAAGTAGGTTTCGGGGGTGGACTTCACAGCGCGGATGAATTCGAACCCGCCCCGGATAATTCTGCGAGCGTCGCTGCTCACGGGTTTGTCGTTGATTGGGCTTATCGCCACGTATTTCGTAGCGGTTCGCACCGTTCGAGGCCAGTTCCTGGACCTCTTGGCGTTAAGCGGTCAAAAGGTCGAACCCCAGCGACTGGTGTCCAGTGCCGGCACCATGCTGGGCACGATCAGCGTTGCTTCAGTCGCGGCGGTGCTGGTGGGTGTGGTCGCTGTCGGACTGGCCCGGAAACGACGACGTGTCGGACTGATCGTGGCGGGAATTCTGGTCGGAGCGGTGTCCACCACGGAGGCATTGAAACGGGAGATCCTCACCCGCCCGCAACTCGTTCGCCTCTCCGATCTTGACGTGGCCGTAAACACGTTGCCCAGCGGGCACAGCACCACGGCGATGAGTGTTGTTGTCGCGCTGATCCTGCTGGTACCGAAACGTGGCCAATTTCTCGCGGCGATTTTGGGCGCACCGTATGCCGTCGGTATCGGCATAGCCACCGTGGTCGTTCACTGGCATCGCCCGAGTGACGTCGTGGCCGCGTGGTTCGTTGTTGCGGCCTGGACGTTTCTTGGCCTGGCGGTGCTCCGCTTGACCGATGCGCTCGAGGTTGACGAACCGGCGTCGTGGGGTCGTCACATCGGGCCGGGCCTGGTCGCACTGGTAGCCGCCGCTACGTCGGTGTTGATGGTGACGACGGTTATCGGCCTCACCGCACACCTGCCGAGCATTCCTGATGTGGAGCATCGGGCCGCATTGAAGTCGGCGTTCGCATTCGGATTTTCACTGGCGTCGATCGCCGCGGTAGGCGTGACGTTCATCGGAACGTTGCTGTGGGTCTTGCGCGACTCGGTGCTGACGGATCCGGGAAAAGGGGATGCGAAATGCGGTCCTGCTGCGTCGTCTCCGACGAGATGACAAAGATCGAACGGACGCCGTTCAGGTTCGCCCCCACCGGTCCCGCCCGCGGTCGGGGTCAGGCTCTGACCTCCTGTCGTAGGAACACGATGAACGCGGCGACGAACAGGGCCAGCGTGACTCCAACGAGGATGGCGATCGGGGCAAACGCCACGACGAGGCTGTCGGTGAGTCCGAGCGGGGTCGGTATCGCCTGATCGGCCGAGGACGGGTCGACGATGGACTCGGTGGTTCTGGTGAACGGGTTGAGAATGACCGACGAGGCATCGTCGTAGAGACGCGCTGGCGAGACTTTCTGGAGGCTGTTGTCGAATCTCGCGTTCTGGATGGTTTGTGACGCGTATCGGTCCGGCTCGTTTTGGGGGTTGGCGTTCACCGGATGAACCCAGTTGGCGATTGCACCAGTAGCGAGACCGAGAAACAGGGTCAGCACCATCCAGGTGGCTATCACCGTGAGGGCCGATGTCGATGCTTCCCGAAAGCGCACGGACGCCAGTATTGACAGACCGAGCCACAGGCCGATGTACAGCAGCGCGAGTCCGAAATATGTGAGGACGCGAGTGGCGTCAGCCAAACTGGGGACGAGTCCAACTCGGAGCACACCGAGTCCGGAAACAATCGCGATGACGACCCCGAGTACGAGAGCGATCGCGGTCAGCCCCGAGGCGAACTTTCCTTTGATCACGTCATCACGGTGAATCGGCTGGGACACGAGACGGGGGAGTGTGCGAATCGAACGCTCCCCGGAAACCGCGTCGAACCCGAATGCCAACCCGAGCAGCGGTCCGAGCATGCCGATGAAGGTTACGAGGGACGGAAGGTTCGATCCGCTCCCTGGAACCACACCCTCGGGCACCCCGGTGAACAGATAGAGGAACAGCGATGTTGACTTCGGCCCGCTGCCCACGATGTCGTTGATCGTGCCGGCGGTGGAGTTCACCGCCGCGATACCGATCAGGCCGAGAAGGACGAGCAGCAGCAGGAATCGAACCGAGCGGAGATGGTCGGCGAGCTCCTTGCGCGCCACCACTTTCCAGCCGCCGGAAAGTCGACGACTGTGGTCAGGCGTCTCAAGCTGGGTGCGTGGAAGCCCTGAATCCAAGGGCCCTGCCGGGTGTGAAATTGTGTACTCGGGCGACGCTGCGCTCATTTGGGTGCCTCCACCGGATGTCGGCCGACGAAATACTTTGCGTAGGTGTCGTCGAGAGACGCGTGGACCCAGCCGATGGTGTTGACGCCCAAACCCGATATGGTAAGTGCGCGAACTAATGTCGAACGGTGATCTCCCGCGGCGATGATCCGCCAAACGGTTCCCCCGAGATGGATGAGCTCGCTAGTCGGGGCGGACACGAGCACCGACTCGATGCATTCCCGGACCGCAGCGGTATCACTGGACACCGATTCGAGTTCGATCACCCGCTTATCACCCGCTTCCAACGTCAAGGCATCAACCTCCCCCTGAACGACGACGCGGCCGTCGACGAATATTGCGACTTCGTCGCACAACTCCTGGACTTGAGACAGGAGATGGGAAGACAGCAGAACCGTCAGTCCCCGTTCGCTCTGCAATCGTCGTACGAGCTGGTTTATCTCCCGAACCCCGACCGGATCGATGTTGACCGTCGGCTCGTCGAGCACCAGGATCTCCGGTCGTTTCACCAGTGCGTCGGCCAAGCCGAGGCGCTGTCGCATACCTCGTGAAAACCCTCCCACCTTCTGGCCCGAAGCCCCCGAAAGGCCAACCTCGCCGAGCAATTCGCTGACGGTCGAACCGATCTGGTTGCGCGGTAGCCGGTTCAACTGTGCGGTGTACTCGAGATTCTCCCGAGCCGTCAGGTTCGGGTAGAAGCCAACATCGTCGGGGAGGTAGCCGACCCGTTGCTTGATCTTGAGCGAGTCGCGCTGCGGATCGAGCCCGAGCACCGTCGCATGCCCGGAATTGGGATCGGTGAGGCCGAGCAGCATGAGAATGGTCGTTGTCTTTCCTGCCCCGTTGGGTCCAAGGAGCCCGAAAATGGAGCCACGGTTCACTCGGAGATGCAGGTCGTCAACGACCGTGCGGTTGCCGTATGCCTTGGTGAGGCCGACAGCTTCAATCACCGCTTCGCTCGACCGGTTGTCCCGCGGTGCCGATCCCTCCATGACAGCGACAGCAGTGCCGTCTGGTTGCGGCGTCGGAAATGATGCAGGTTCCATCTCGGATTGTCCTCCCTTCGTCGGTGTCAGCGTGATGGTCAGCGCCGACCGAAACGGCGGAACACTGCCCACAACACGGCGAGCGCTGCAGCTATCAACCCGATGCCGACGAGACCCCACCATCGTGATTGTTTGACGGTTACCCGAAGATCGGCACTTGCCGTTGCTGTTCCGGCGGAAGCGGTCGTGCTGACGACGTAGTCGCCCGAAAGCGCGCTCTTGCCGGGCTTCAACGTCATCTTCACATCGGCTTCGCCGCCCGGGGCAACGCTGGCCACCGTCGCTGGATCGAACGTGACGTTCCAGTCAGATGGTGGAGACGCGGAGAGACTGACGTCGGACAATGGAGCCGAGCCATCGTTCGTTATCTTAAGTGTACGTACGGTATTGGCGCCTGACCGCACCGAAAAGCTGACCCGGCCGTCACTCAAGGCAACTTTGAGTGACGACGTTCCCGACACCACAGCCGAGAACGCGCCATCGGCTGACTGGCCGGCTGCGTTTGTTACAGTCAACGAGATCGGGTAGGTACCCGACTTGATGCCAACGGGTGGTTTGGCATCAACCTTGACCGTGCCACTGGCACCACCATCGAGGCTCAGCGTTGACGCGCGCTCCTCCGTCGAAGGCGATGCCGTTACCTCCCATCCGTCGGGCCCTTTCGCATCGAAGTTGAACACCTGCTTCTCCGGGGTGTTGTTCTGAACGTTCACGTTGTAGGTGAACGTGTCAGTGCTCTTTCCTTTGATTTGCGGGAAGTCGGTGGTAATCGAGACCGCTGATTCTGCTGCGGCATCGACGGTGAGCGTGACCGGGAGGTTCTGTTGGCCGGCGTTGTCGGTCGCTTTCACGGTGAGCGTGTTGGCCCCGGGTTTCGCGTTTGCCGGGACTTTGACTTCAAGGGAGACCGCGTTCGACTTGTCGGGCGTGGCGGTTACGCCGCTCACCAGAAATCCACCACCGCGCAGTGTTGCCGTCCAGCCGGCGGGCACACCGTCGACGGCCAACGAGACCGGTTCAACCTGCTTTGCTTCAAACGAGAGGTTGAACGTGATCGTCGATCCCGGTTGGACCCGCACGGCGGGGTAGGGGGTGGACACGATCACGGCGGACGAGGACGAGGTCTGCGCGAAGGAAGGCGACGGAAACGAGACTGCACAGGCTCCGACGATGGCTCCGACGGACGCGACGACGACGCCACACCTCGTCAATATCGACCGTCTCGTGCTATGAGTCCGAGGGTCTTTTGGCGGGTCCGTGAACCCTCGGCTCGGAACGGTCTTGGTCTGCTGAAAGGGCCATTGGCGCACACGCATGTTGATCTCCGCATCGGCGAAACGAGCAATTCGGAGGAATACAACACGAGCTTTCTGAGAGAAAAATGAAAGAACCTGACGTCCTTCTTCAGCCTTGGGCGTCGAAGAGCGTCAGGTCCTGACGAGTGTTCGTTCAGGGTGCAGGATCAGCGATCGGTGCTGAGCCCTCGACGTTGCCGAACCGTGAGGTCAAAGCGACCGAAGATGGTGTCGACGATTATCCCGATGATCAGCACCACGGTCATGAGCGCTAGCAGGCCGGCCGGATCGGAGAGTTCCCGGGCGAACTGCAGGCGTGCGCCGATCGAGGGGCGGTTGGCGATGATGACGAGAAGTTCCCCGGCCATCAAGCTGCGCCACGCAAACGCCCAACCCTGTTTGAGGCCGCCGATGTAGCCCGGCAGGGCCGCGGGCAACACCACGTGGCGGTAGTAGCTCGCTCCCCTGGCTCCAAGTACCCGGCCCGCTCGCTGGAGCAGCGGTGGAACGTGGTCGATTCCGCTCAGCAGCCCGTTCGCGATGGAGGGTGCCGCTCCGAGGACGACCACGAACATGATCGCGCCCTCGCTGAGCCTGAAGAGCAGCACGGCTAGGGGAAACCATGCGATGGACGGCATGGTCTGTAGGCCGGTAATGAACGCGCCAACACCGGCTCGCAGGCGACGGAATCGCGACACCGCAATGCCGAGCGATGTGCCAATCACTGTTGCCAGAGCAAACCCGATAAGTGCGCGTCGAGAGGTCACGCCGACGGCCTTCCAGAACTGACCTTCTCGGACGAGTTCCCCGAGCCGTTGGAACACCGGGCCGGGGCCGGGCAGCACGTAGTCGGGCCGCCATTCACTCCACACGATGGCCTGCCAGGCTCCGATGAAGATCGCTAGCGCGAGCAGTCGTGGCCACGCGCCGTTCCAGGCTGACTTCCACTTCTTTCGGTCCGGCTCACTCTGTTGCTCGAGCGCATCCAGCCCGGCGAGTTCCTGGGCCAGGGTGTCGGATCGAAACGATGACACCCCAACGGACACTCGTGCAGCACTCGCTACGCGATCGGCGCCGTCGTTGCCGAGCTGTGCGCCCTTCAGATCAATCTCAACCGGCATGGCGACGAACCTCGGCTCGTAGTTGGTCGGTGATCAGGCTGGCAACTTCGGAGACTTCGGTCGAGTCGATGCGGCGTGGCCGATCCAATTCGATGTTGAAGCTCTGAGCGACGCGGCCCGGTCGGCTTGTCAGCAGTACGACCCGGTCGCCGAGTCGCACCGCCTCGCGGACATTGTGGGTAACGAAGATGACCGCCATCCGACGGTCGAGCCAGATCTGCTCCAGCTCATCGTGGAGCAGATCGCGGGTCATTGCGTCCAATGCCCCGAAAGGCTCGTCCATCAAGAGCACATCTGCCTCCTGAGCAAGTGCACGGGCCAGCGCAACGCGTTGGCGCATACCGCCTGAGAGCTCGTGCGGTCGCTTGTGGCCCTGGCCCGCAAGGTGGACGCTGGCCAGCAGCTCCTCGGCGCGGTGGCGTCGATCATCTTTGGCTGAACCGTTGAGTCGGAGCGGGAGTGCGACGTTCTCCGCAGCGGTGAGCCACGGAAACAACGCCGACTCCTGAAACATCAGGCCGACCCGGCCGTCGGTTTTGACGGAACCTGATGTGGGTGCATCGAGTCCGGCGACGACGTTCAGAAGGGTCGACTTTCCGCAGCCCGAGGCGCCGACGATGCAGACGAACTCACCGGGCGAGACCGTGAGGCGCAGGCCGTCGAGAGCGTTAACCGCACCAGCTCCACGACCGAAAGTCTTCGTGACTTCGCGAACTTCTACGCTCGGCACAAGTCCCACCGGGATTTCAGACACGGTGGATGTCGATAGGGCAACGCTCATTCCTCGACCTTCTTCTTTCCCGCTGACGTGAGAACCTTGTTGAGCAGCGTCAGGTCTTCAATTCCTTTCAGGTTCACCTTTTTCAGAAGATCAATTTCGACGGCGTGGTCGGCCGCGACCTTCATCGACGAAATCTCCGGATCGTTGGTGAAGGAAAGGTTGACGAACGAGCTGTTGATCACCTTGTCGGTCAGCTTGCGGCCGGTGAGCTTCTCGATGCCGGCGTTCACCAGTTCAGGACCTTTGTTCGGGTTCGCGTTGAGGAAGTCGATCGCCGCTACCTGACCTTCGAGGAGCCCTTGAACCAACTCGGGCTTGTCCTTCAGAAACTGGGTGTTGACGATCAGGATTGTCGTCGTGAAGTTGCCCTTCGGCCACAGATCCCGCTCGTCGACAAGCACTCGGGCGTTGGCCTCCAGAATCAAACGGGTGGCCCACGGTTCGGGGACCCATGCACCATCGATCGCACCAGTTCGGAACGTCTCCAACGTCTGGGCGTTGTCCTGGGGCACGACCGACACGTCGCCACCGCCTTCCAACGTGGTCTTCAGCCCCTTGCTCTTGAGCCAGTAGCGCAATGCGACGTCCTGCGTGCCTCCGAGTTGGGGTGTCGCGAGCTTCTTGCCCTTGAGGTCGTTGACCGACCCGATCGTGGGTTTCACCACGAGGAACGCGCCGCCCGATGTCGAGCCGGCCACAATACGGATGGCCTTGCCGCCCGACTGAACGAACGCGTTGATTGCCGGGTTCGGGCCGACGTACGTGGCGTCGATCGCCCCCGAGTTGAGCGCCTCGATAGCAGCGGGTCCGGCGTTGAACGAGAACGTCTTCAGCGAGACGTCTTTGCCCAGAGCCTTTTGAAAGAAGCCGCCCTCGACGCCGGCTATCGCCGGAGCGTGCGTGACGTTGGGGAAATACCCGAGACGAATTGTTCCCGACCGGGGTTTGGATGCCTCCGCCGCGGCGACCGTGCTCGGTGCCGCGGTCGTTGGAGCCGCCGTGGTGGGTGACGCCTTGGTCGTTGTGGGTAACCCCTTGGTCGTGGTGGTGACCGCAGCATTCTTCTTTGGCGTTGCCGTTTTGGTGGCAGCACCGGACGGGGCCGAAGCCGCAGCCATGGCCGTGCAGGTGACAACCGCTGCGGTCAATGCGACGCTCAGGGAGCCACGGGGTCGTACGGCACGGTGGGGCGGGGATAGCGACACAAAAACTCCTACGGGTTCGGCTTGCTGAACAAGTGAGCACAATAGTCGACTAATTCTATCAACAATTAGCTATTTCCACAATATGGACTTACGAGTTTGCCGATTCCGCCCTGAACTCTCTCCGGGAGTCGGTGAAGTCAATGCAGCGGAACGTGTGCCGTTGCTGACTCGGTCGCCGAAATGACGTTCGTCGGAACGTGCGTGGATGCGTTCGGGGCCACCCAGGACGATTTGGTGGCGCCGTTCGCGCGGTCACTGTGGCTCGAACCGCAGGTGTTCTCACATTGCGGAAGACGATTGGTCAATCAAAACGTTGCCGAAGAATCGTTTTGTGAGTCCCGATTTGCCAGTCGCAACAGCGGCGCGTCGAAGCGACCACGGAGCGAACGATCGCGAGTGGTCTCAGTCCGTACCCCGGAGCAGCAGATGGTCGAAGGCGGTCGCCGCTACCCCCAAGGAGCGGAACCAAGGGAATTGCCCGGGGATCTAGCGCCGGTGACGGTCTGCGATCCGGGATTCCGTCAGAAGCTGATGGGGCTCAAACCGCCATTGCGGAACGGACCTCATCGAGGGAGTTCTCGCCGCCCGCTCCAGATCCGGTGATGCGACCCGACTCCAGCACGTAGTACGAGTCTGTTGAACGAAGCGCGAAACCCACATGTTGCTCCACCAACAACACGGTGAAGTCGCCGCGTCGGGTGAGATCGACGATGACCTGTTCAATTTCGGCCACGACATTCGGTTGGATTCCCTCGGTTGGTTCATCAAGGATCAGGAGCCGTGGCTTTCCGAGCAGAGTTCTCGCGATTGCGAGTTGTTGACGTTGTCCGCCCGACAGCAAGCCTGCTCGGCGGCCCAACTGGCTGGTGAGGGCCGGGAACGTGTCGAGCACTTCGTCGATCTCCGACTTCACGGTTGACACCAGTTGGAGGTTTTCCATCGTGGTCATCTGCGGGAAGCACAACTGGCCCTGCGGGACATAGCCAAGACCGTTGCGCACCCGACGGTTGGGACGCGTTCTCGTAACGTCTTCGCCGTCGAGCAGTACCTTTCCAGACTTCACCGGGATCAGGCCAACGGCAACGCGCAGCAGTGTTGTCTTGCCGGCCCCGTTGTGCCCCATGATCGCGGCAGCTCCGCCCTTGGGTATCGACACGTTGACGTCGAACAGCACCATCGAGCGCCCGTAGCCTGCGGTCACATCGACCATCTCGAGCATTGGTTCAGGCATGTGCAGCAACCCCCGTCGCAGTTCCCAGATAGACCTCTTGCACCTTTTGGTCGGCCTGTATCTCGGCGACCGTTCCTTCGGCTAGCACCGTGCCGGAGTGCATCACCGTCACGAAGTCGGCGTATTGACGCATGAACTGCATGTCGTGCTCGATGACCACGATGGTCCGCTCGCCGACAATCCGCTTCAGGAGGTCGCCGGTCTCCTCACGTTCACCGGCGCTCATGCCTGCCACCGTCTCATCCAGAAACATCACCTTCGCGTCCTGCACGAGCAGCATCCCGACTTCCAGCCACTGCTTCTGCCCGTGAGCCAAGATCCCGGCCGGTCGATGCGCCAGGTCGGTCAGGCCGATCGTTTCCAACGCCTGCTCGACGCTCTCGGGAACCTTGCGGCGCGCCCGAATCAGCCCTCGCGATTTCCGGTGCACACCAGCAGCGATATCAAGGTTCTGAAGAACGCTGAGCTGTTCGAACACCGATGCCGTTTGGAACGTGCGACCGACCCCGAGACGCACAATCATGTGCGACTTCATCGTGAGGAGGTTGCGGTTTCGGAATTCGGCCTGGCCGGTGCTGCGCACGAGGCCGGTGAGGGCATCAACCAGCGTCGTCTTCCCAGCTCCGTTCGGACCGATGAGGAAATGGAGACGTCCTTGCAGGAAGTTGAGATCAACGCCGTTGACGGCTTTGAAGCCATCGAAATCGACGGTCAATCCCCGGATCTCCAGATAGTCCTGATCTGCGAACGAAAGACTCATGCCAGTGCCTCAGACTTTGCGTGCTCGAGTTCGGTGGTTGTGGCCGAAAGCTGTTCGGTTCTCGGCCCCGCGACTTTTATACGTGCCCGTAGGCCGGTGATCTTCGGGCCCAACGAGGCGACACCGCCGGGGAGGAGCAGGACGACAACGATGAAGAGAGCGCCCTGGAAGTACGTCCACTGGGTGGGAAACTTCTCTGACAATGCCGACCGGCCGTATCCGACTGCGATCGCTCCGAGCACCGGACCGAGCAACGAGGAACGACCGCCCAACGCGACGCCGGCAATCAGCAGAATCGAGGCCGACGCATCGACGTTGGTCGGTGAGATGATGCCGGCGATCGGTACGAACACCGCCCCGCCGACGCTCGCCATGATGGCTGCCACCACGAACGCAATCAGTTTGATGTTGGCCGGGTCGTAGCCGAGAAAGCGGATGCGCTCCTCCGCATCCCGTGTGGCAACCAGCAGTTCGCCGTAGCGACTGCGGTAGAACTGCCACAGGATCACCAGGAACACGATGACGAGACCGGCGGCGAGGAGGTAGAGGTTCTTCTTGACAGTCGGGTTGTACAGGTTGTGGCCGAAGAAGGTGGTGAACGTGTTCAGGCCGTTGAAGCCACCGGTCTGCTTGATCGTTGCGATCAGCAACGTTGCGAAGGCAACGGCGAGGGCCTGGGTGAGGATGGCGAGATAGGCACCCTTGACCCGGCGCTTCAGGATTGCGAATCCAAGGGCGTAAGCCACGAGCGCAGGGAGCACGACGATGGCGATCACCGTGAACACTCCGCTGCGGAACGGTTCCCACCAAGCCGGCATGGTGCCATCGCCATAGAGCGTCATGAAGTCGGGAACGTTGCCGGGCCCGGCCGCCTCCAGTTTCATGTGCATAGCCATCACATAACCGCCGAGGCCGAAGAACACGCCCTGCCCCATGACGAGCATGCCACCGCGTCCCAGGCCAGGCCGATGCCCATCGCCGCAAGGGCGAGGGCGCAGTACTTCCCGAGGTTGCTGAGCCGGAATGCACTCATCGAACCGGGGGCCCAGATGAGCAGCACGTATGCGAGGAGCGCAATGCCGATGAGCGCCCCGTAGTTCTTGAAGAGTTTCTTCGTCATGCGAGAGACCTCGTCCGTACGGTGAAGAGCCCCTGCGGGCGCATCGTGAGGAAGACCACGACCATGGCAAAAGTGATCACCTGGGCCATGGATCCGCTGATCCAGTCGGTGAGAAACGCGGTGACCACGCCGACAGCCCACGCCGCCATCACGGTTCCCTTGAGCTGTCCGATGCCGCCGACGACAACAACGAGGAACGCCGGAATGATGTACGACGTGCCGAGCGTGGGATTGGTGCCCGAGATCAAGGCGATTGCGACCCCGCCGACACCGGCGAGTCCGGAACCGAGAAAGAAGGTGATGCGATCGACGTTGCGGGTCGAGACGCCGAGCGTTTCGGCGAGTTCCCGGTTTTGCACCGTCGCCCGGATGCGCCGTCCGAAGGAGCTGTACTTCAGCACGGCGTTGAGTGCGAGCAGCGAGCCGACGGCGAGAATGATCGTGAACAGCTGACGATGGGGCCACTCGTAGCCGAACACCGAGATACGACCTCCGAGCCAACTCGGTGCGGTGACGGCGTCGCCCTGGGCGCCGAAAAGGTCACGAGCAAGTTGCTGGAGGACCAGCGATACGCCGACGGTAACGAGCAGTGTGTCAAGGGGCCGTTTGTACATCCATTGGATGAGAAAGACCTCGAGGAGCAGGCCGAGAAGTCCGGCGAAAACGAAGGCGACAGGTACCGCGATCACCGTTGACAGACCCGGGCTGCTGATCACCTGTTGGGTCACGTATGCCGCGTAAGCCCCGACCATCAGGAACTCGCCGTGTGCCATGTTGATCACACCCATTTGGCCGAAGGTGAGGGTGAGCCCGAGTGCCGCGAGGAGCAAAATGGCACCGGTGGCGGTGCCCGTCAGGAGTGGGGTTGTGAATGCGTTCATGTGAGTGCTTTCGGATCGTCGAGCAGAGTGGGGCAACTTCAGCGATCGGATGGGGGTGCTGCGTTGTTCACGCAGCACCCCCGGGGATCTACAGGGTTTGAAGCGAGGTGGACGAGCGGCTTACTTGCCGTTCGGATCCCACCACGTGTAGCCCTTGAGGAATGGATCGGGCTCGATCGGGCCGTCCGACTTCCACACGACATCGAACTGGTTGTCGGCGTTGATCTGACCGATGAGGCCGGTCTTGGCGATGTGGTGGTTTTCGCCGTTGATCGTGACGGTGCCCTCAGGAGCATCGAACGTCACGCCGCCAGCGGCGGCATTCACGGCGTCGACACAGAACGACTTCGCCTTCTCGACCATGTTCTTGTACAGGTAGAGGGACGTGTACGCCGCTTCCATGGGGTCCGAGGTCGGGCGGCTCTCGCCGTACTTGGCCTTGAACGCCTTGATGAAGGTGGCATTGGTCGGGCTGTCAACGCTCTGGAAGTAGTTCCAGGCCGCGAACTGACCGGTGAGGTTTACGCCCATCGACGGTGCTTCTTCTTCGGCGATCGAGACGGAGATGATCGGCGACTTGGTTGCTCCGAGGCCGGCCTCGTCGTAGGCCTTGATGAAGCCGACGTTCGACGAGCCGTTGATCGTGTTGAACACGAAGTCCGGCTTGGCCGCAGCTATCTTCGCAACCTGCGTCGTCCAGTCGTCGCTCGAGAGAGGAACGTATTCCTCACCGACGATTTCGATGCCGAGGGTCGCCGCGTACTGCTTGATGATCTTGTTCGCAGTGCGGGGGAACACGTAGTCGGAACCGGCGAGGAACAGTGTCTTCACGCCCTTGGACTTCAGGAAGTCCATGGCGGGAATGATCTGCTGGTTGGTGGTCGCACCGGTGTAGTAGATGTTCTTCGACGCTTCGAGACCCTCGTACTGGACCGGGTAGAACAGAAGGCCATTGGCACCTTCGACGACGGGAAGCATGGCCTTACGGGAAGCTGAGGTCCAACCACCGAACACGGCAGCCACCTTGTCTTCGGTGAGGAGCTTGTTGATCTTCTCGGCGAATACTGTCGGCTCGCTTTGGCCGTCTTCTTCGATGAACTGGATCTGCTTGCCGTCAATGCCGCCGGCTGCGTTGATCTCCTCTGCAGCCAGACTGAGCGAATCACGTACCGTCTGCTCGCTGATGGCCATCGCACCCGACGTTGAGTTCAGGAACCCAAGCTTGACCGTGTCACCCGAGACGCACGTGTCGCCGGACGCAGCAGCCGCTGATGCGGTTGTTTCGGTGGCTCCTGCGGTTGTTTCGGTTGCTGCTGCTGTGGTTTCGGTTGCTCCTGCGGTTGTTTCGGTTGCTGCGGCTGTCGTTTCGGCTGCTGCAGTTGTCTCGGTCGCAGCTTCGGTCGTGGTCGCTTTATCCGATCCACAACCCGCTGCGATCAAGGCCAGTGCGAAGACAGCCGATGTGACTGCCAGGCGCGGACGGAGTGTTGTTCTCCCAAGCATATGTAGGTTCCCTTTCAGACACACGGGTATGTGTGACGAGCGCAACCTACGGGTCGACGATTTCGGGACGTTGTGCGCCGTGTTTCCGCCCCGTTACGTTCTCGCTTGGGGCTTTGAGCTCTCGGGCCTATCCGGCGACCACCAGCCGTGACAAAGAAACGGCCAACGCAGGGAAATTTTGGAACCGATAGTTCCGGAAAAGGGGCGGACCATCGGCTTTGAGTTCTTCCGCGATGGTCTCTTTTCGTCGGGGCTCGTTGCTCACGTCGAGGGCCTTCGGACTCGACGTTTCAACTTCGACGCAACCAGCGACTTGGTGGTCCAGCCGGGGCCGGGGGCGATGGTGCGAACGACGTCGTTGAGGATCTGCTCGAAGTCTTCGATGACGAACTCGTACGGCAAATCCAACAGCAGTCCAGACAAATCGCACCGATCAAGAATCGGTTCCACAGCGGCGGTACGGAAACCTGCGCTGGCTGGCTTTTCGGATGACATGGGGAAAGGTAGGTACACGTACGGTGGGGGCTTCGAATCCGTCGCAGACCGCCCCGGGAGTGACTTGTCTGCCCTAGGCGCTTGCCTCGAAACAGGTCCGCAACCAACCAAACAGTTCGTCGTCCACTTGTGACGCATCAGTGAGTTTCACTTTGTACTGGCACATCCCGCCCGGAGCCTGTCGCTCGAGACGGTCCGAGCCGGACAGTTCCTTCGCGTTCAGACCCAGCTCGACTCGACCCTTCGTAGCCGGGCCGAGCATCGCGAATTGCCGCTTGCGGCGGAACGCTACGTAGCCCTTCTTGTGGTGCGTCTCGTAGTCACCCCAGGTCGCCAGCTCCTTCACCACTCGGTCATGGATCGGGCGCAAAGACGATTTGAGTCCCGCGTAGATCTCGTCAAGCGGGTCATCGGCACCCGGAGTCTCAAGTTTCTTCAAATGCAGGATGAGCGCGTTTGCGTCGCCGTGCCCGAGCCCGAGATTGGTCTTTGCCCACGAGACCTTGTCTGCGTGTTTGGCGAGCCCGGATCCGGCAACAAGACTCGCGAGATCGGCAACGGTCCGCCCAGTCTTGGACTGGATGTTTTGAATCTGCGTCGCTACAGCTTTTTCGAGGTCCATGCCGAAATGTACACCGGTCGTTTCCTGTCTTGTGGCTCGGCGTTACCGCTAATTGGATGGAAATCGAGCGCAATGTCCATCGAGTGATCGACCGGCAAAGTCGGCCTCGGCCGAAAATGCTGAGCGGGCCCGAGCACGGGCCGCCAGTGGTGCTCATGCACGGTGTCACGCTGTCGAGCGGAGTTGGGACTCGCTAGTCCCACCGCTGCGCGACCGTTACCGACTCATCCGCTTCGACTTCAGCGACCATGACCGGTCCGACCGGGCGCCGGGCAGTACGGCACCGCCGGCGACTTCTCGTTGCTAAGCCCCAACGCGGTAGCCGTGATGGGTGCGGGGAAGATCATGTTCAGCATTCCGAGCACCGCGAGTTGACCCGTCGGCGGTTCGCTAGTGCAGCCGACACTCGGCGGACGTGACGAGCGATGCCCGGGCGAGGACGCGGCGTTAGCCGAGTGGCGGGGGCGGGGTGCCTCGCCTGGGATCGCAATTGTTCGTCGCGCTCGAGTTGAATCAGGTGAAGGAGGTCGTCGGGGTGAATGTTCAAAGGTCGCATGGGATGAGTGTCAGGTTTCGAGTCCGATCCGACAAGCGGCTTAAAAGACCTTTACCGCGAGAATCCAGCCATTGACGGGTTTTTCCATGAGCGCGAGAATCTAGCCATGGGAAAATATGCGTCGCATCACGTCGTCGTCTTCGTTGCTGACGGATCATCGATGCTCGGACTCGCGATAGCCGCCGAGGTCTTCGGCGAAAAGCCGGAGGGAGTTGACTCCTGGTACCGACTGACTATCGCCACCGAGCATCCCGGCGCGCTGCGAATCCAGCCCGGGCTGCGGGTCGATGTTCGGGCCGGACTGGGAGCCTTCCGTTCCGCCGACACGATCATCGTGGCGGGTTGGTCGAGTCAGGTAACAGCTTCTGAAGCGCTGGTTCGGTCTCTGCGGAAGGCACACGCCCGTGGGGCCCGTATTGTTTCGTTCTGCACCGGAACGTTTCTGCTCGCCCAGGCCGGCATCCTCGATGGTCGCTGCGCCACGACACACTGGAATGCGACCGAACGATTCCGAACCCGTCATCCCGGCGTTGGCCTCGATCCGGATGTGCTCTACGTTGACGACGGCGAGATTTTGACCAGTGCGGGTTCGGCGTCGGGTTTCGATCTCGCGATCCACCTCGTTCGCCTTGATCACGGAGCGCACGTTGCAAATCTGGTGGCGCGTGAGTTGGTGATCGCCCCCCATCGCCAGGGTGGGCAGGCACAGTTCATTCCCACGCCGGTCCCTGCGGCAGGGCTCGACGACGGACTCGGACCCACGCTCGATTGGATAGCCGAGAACCTTCACCAGGATCTGTCGCTTGCCGCCATGGCGAGGCACGCGAACCTCAGCACAAGACAGTTCTCCCGGCGATTCCGAGATACCACCGGTACAACCCCGCATCAGTGGCTTATCCGGCAGCGCCTGCTTCGGGCCCAGGAACTATTGGAGCAAACTGAGCTCTCGGTCGAGGAGGTGGCGCAACGCTGCGGCTTCGCGAACGCCGCGGCGATGCGTCCACATTTCGCCCGCCTGCTGACGACATCTCCGGCCGACTACCGGCGTTGCTTCGCCACCGAGCAGGCCCTGAACGCGTCGTGATCACGAACGTCTCCTATCGTTCGAAGCGACGCGGAACGCCTCACGACGACCTAGCTCTTTCGATTCGAGTCAGGGGGTTCTCAGGTCACCGAGATCCACAAGCACGTTTCGAAGTGACGCCGCCAGCGTGCGCTGCTGGGTTGGGCTGAGGCTGGAAAGTAGCTGGCGCTCGACGTCCAGATGTGATTCTACGACCCGGTCGACCAGGCGGACTCCGTCCTTCGTGAGTCCGACGATGACGGTTCGGCGGTCGGTGCCGGCCAGGCGCTCAACGAGTCCCCGTTCGGCTAGGCGATCGACGCGGTTCGTCATGGCCCCGGTTGTAACCATCGTTTGCGCGACCAGTTGGCCGGCGGTCAGTTGGTACGGCGCACCGTTGCGGCGCAGTGTCGCCAGAACGTCGTACATCCAATCCTCGATTCCGAACGTGGCGAAGTTGGCCTGGAGGTGTCGATCGATGATCCGCGACAGACGGGATATGCGCCCGACGATGGAAATCGGAGATGCGTCGAGATCCGGTCTTGCCGTTCCCCATTGCTCAACTATGTCATCGACCATGTCTCGCGGCATGGAGCGATCGTACCTGCTACCTGTTCATATTCATTATCTTCATATTAAACTATTTGACATGAAGAGAAATTCGAAACTGGCCGGCAGCACCATTGCAGCCCCATTGCTTTGGGGAACGACGTATTTGACAGTCACCGAGTTCCTACCCGAGGGTCGCCCACTTTTCGTTGCGGCAGTTCGGGTGGTTCCCGCGTCAGTTCTCCTGCTTGCGCTAGGGCGTCGCCGGGAGGGATGGTGGCCCTCTCGACGTGAACGGCCCAACGTCGTTGTTCTGGCACTGTGCAACTTTGCGCTCTTCTTCCCGCTCCTCACCGTCGCGGTATACCGACTTCCCGGTGGGGTCGCAGCATCCTTCGGAGGCATCCAGCCGCTTCTAGTTGCGTTCATGACCTCGGCAACGCAACGTGTTCGGATCACCAAACGACAGCTGATTGTTGGATCCATCGCTGCTGGAGGCGTTGCGCTGGTTGCGATTCGACCGGGAGCCCACTTCGATCTGCTCGGTGTGGGGGCCGCAGTCGCCGCCAACGTGAGTTTCGCCGTAGGAGTCGTCCTGACGAAACGCTTCGGTACGCCCGCCAACAGACTGGCTGCCACTGGGTGGCAACTCCTCATCGCTGGTGTGGTGCTGTTCCCCCTCGCCGTGGTGGTCGAAGGGGCGCCGCCCGGATTGACCGGGCGAAACGTTGCGGGGTTTGGCTACTTCAGTCTCGTCGCGACGGGTGTCGCGTTTGCGATCTGGTTTGACGGTATCCGTCGATTGCCTGCCTCGTCGCCTCCGCTTCTTGGTCTTGCCGCTCCGGTTACCGGCGCCACGCTCGGCTGGGCCGTTCTCGGTCAGTCGCTGTCGGCCATTCAGCTTGTAGGGTTCGCAATGACGGTCGGAGCAATCATTGTCGGAGCAGTAACGGCCCAAGCCTCGGCTCCTGTGGCGGTGTGACGGATCACCGAACCCTTATCGCAAGCGGTTCTCGTCGTCGTGCGGGGCACGCTGACCGAACAGGCTCTTCGCCCGCGGCGTCGGGATAAGCGCGCGTAGTATTCCGCTGATGGCCGCTCCGACGAGCCGCTCCCTAGTTTTGGAGAGCGGCCAGAAATTCGTCGGGTTCCGCCAAACTCGGAAGCGCCAGATCGGGTTCCAGGGCGGTCAGTTCGTCGAGCGAAAAAGTGCCGGTGGCGACGAGAAGGCATCGCACGTTGTTGGCCCGGGCACACGCAAGATCCCGGGGTGTGTCCCCGACGACCCACACCCGTGAAGCGTCAATCTCCGCGCCGGTACCTTCGATCCGGCGCAGCGCCAGGCGTACCAGTTCATCGCGAATCTCGTGATCGCTGCCGTAGCCGCCCAGCTCTACGTCCAGTCGGGGGAGTAGGTCCGCTGCCGCGAGTTTCAGCCGAGCGACAGGCTCGACGTTGCCGGTTACGACCGTCTGCACCGCTCCCTGCGCGTGCAGCGTGTCGAGGACGAATGAGACACCCGGCAGAACGGCAACTGCCGATCGGAGTTCATCGGTGAGTTCCCCGTAGACCTGGGTCAACGCCTCGAGTACGGGTACGACGAGGGCTGGGTCGGAGAATCCCGCGTCTTCGAGAATCAAGGCGGCGATGGTCGGGTCGGTTCGACCTCCGAAATCGAGTCGCTTCGGCGTCCATATCGAGCCGGTCACGCGTTCGATAGCCGTGACAAATGCTTTGACGCCGATACCCGGACTTCGCATGAGCGTTCCGTCGATGTCCCAAAGCAGGACCGGTGGGTTTGGCATGTGTCCAGGGTAGGCGCATGGTCCATGCTTAGTTGGAGGTTCGCCACTCTCGTATGCACGTCGAGTGGTACCTGCTGTCGGGATGCTGGTCGTGCAAGACTTCAGGTCGCATGGCTCCTGACCGCATTGACCCCGATCGCAATGACCCCGACCCGAACATCACCGAGGCATCGCCGACGGGCGCTCAGGCAGTTGACCGCGCAATTGCGCTGATCCTGTGCTTTCTCGGTCCGGCAACCGAATTGAGCCTGACTGAGCTGGCCGAGCGGACCGGCCTGAAACTGAGTACCGCCCATCGTCTGATAAGGGCTTGGTGCCGTGGTGGCCTCGTTCAGCAAGACGAGATGACTGAGCGTTACCGACTCGGAACAACCACGGTGGCGTTGGGCCAGATCGCTTTGGCACACGCGGATCTGGCGGGAGCGATGGACGAGCTCCGGGCCCTCAGCGACCGTACCGGCGAGACGTCGACGCTGGGCGTGCTCGATGGCTCTGACGTGGTGATTGTGTTGCAGGTACCCGGCCGGCACCCTCTGCGTTTTGAGCGACCAGCGGGTACTCGAGTGCCTGCACATGCCTCCGCGATGGGCAAGGTGTTGCTCGCTCATCGCCGGGTCGACCCGAACGCAGTCACGCCGCTTCAGCCCTTCACCCGTCGCACGATCGTTGACCCGCAGGCCCTCGACGTGGAGTTGGACCGGGTGCGATCGGACGGCTTTGCGATAAACGACGGCGAGCAGTTCGACGGCGTCGTTGCCGTGTCGGCACCGGTTCTTGATCGGTCGGGTCGGGTCATTGCGGCCATTGCGGTGCAGGCGCCGGCCGCCCGAGCGAACGTGACCCGTCGCGTCGAATTGCGTCAGCAGGTGCAGGACTCGGCACGTCATATCGGAGCGCATGCCCGTTCGTAAAGCGGTGGCTTCGCTGTTGTTACCGTCGGCATGACCTTGGTCCCTAGTGGGGAGGGCCGATGATCGGCCACGATGGACCCGTGATGAATAACGGAGGTCGACCAGGATTGAGTCGTCGGTCCGTTGGGGATTGGTTCAGGCATGGAGTTTGTGGTGGCCGAGGGTCTTGTTGAGGGGCTTACTGCGTCGGAGGCAGCACTTCGCCTGATCCGGGACGGCCCCAACGAACTCCCGGTCGCGCAGAAACGTTCCTTGTTTCGCCAGGCGGTGGATGTTCTGAAGGAACCGATGCTGCTGCTGTTGCTGGCCGCCGGTTCGATCAACTTCATTCTCGCTGAGCCGCTCGACGGCATGATCCTGATGTCGTTCGTTGTTGTCGTGATCGTCATTTCGATCTACCAGGAACACAAAAGCGAGAACGCTCTCGCTGCACTTCGGGATCTTTCATCACCACGGGCACTGGTGATTCGCGACGGCCAGCAAACTCGCATCGCCGGACGCGAAGTGGTCGTCGGTGACCTCGTGTTGTTGAGCGAAGGTGACCGGGTGCCCGCCGACTCCATCACGATCGAAAGCGCGAACCTGTCGGTCGATGAGTCGGCATTGACCGGTGAGCCTGTGCCGGTGCGGAAATCGGCAGGAAATGGCGTTACAGCGATGGGAGTACCGGGCGGTGACGGGACTCCGTGGTTGTTCTCCGGAACACTTGTCGTGAAGGGGCATGGCATTTGCACCGTGTCCGGCATCGGGTCAAACACCGAACTCGGACGCATTGGAACCGCCCTCCGCGACATCGAGCCCGAGCGAACGTCGATGCAACGGGAGGTCGACCGGTTGGTCCGGGTCATTGCGGTGTTCGGGATCTGCGCTGCTGCGATGGTCGTGGTGGTCTATGGCGTTGTTCGTGGCGACTGGCTGGCCGGAACCCTCGCCGGAATCGCAACTGCCATGGCCATCCTCCCGGAGGAATTTCCGGTGGTCCTGACCGTGTTTCTGGCCTTGGGCGCATGGCGGATGTCGCAACGCCATGTTCTCGCTCGTCGTGCCCCGGTCATCGAGACCCTCGGCTCGGCCACGGTGATCTGCGTTGACAAGACCGGGACGCTCACGATGAACGCGATGACGGTAAGCGTGCTTACCATTGGGGGCACGCGCTGGGTACTCGATGACACACCAATCCCCGAGGAGTTTCACCTGCTCGCGGAGTTTGCTGTACTGGCTTCCCCGGTCGACCCCTTCGATCCGATGGACAGGGCCTTTCGCGTGCTGGGTGAGCAGTACCTGGTGGGAACGGAGCATGTCCATGACAATTGGGACCTGGTTCGTGAGTATCCGCTCTCCGAGGAACTTCTTGCACTGTCCCACGTCTGGCGATCACCTGATTCCACCCAGTTCGTAATCGCCGCGAAGGGCGCTCCTGAGGCAATCGCCGATCTGTGCCATTTCGATGCCAGCCAACTGGCGACGCTCATGAAACAGGTCGAAATCGCGACCGCCGACGGACAGCGGGTGCTGGGCGTGGCCAGGGCCTCGTTCGGAAAGACCGACGACCCGGGCGGACTGCCGACGCAGCAGCACGACTTCACTTTTGAGTTTCTCGGGTTGACGAGCCTTCATGATCCGGTGCGCCCCGGCGTGCCCGAGGCCGTCGCCGAATGTGCGCGAGCGGGAGTCAGAACGGTGATGATCACCGGCGACTACCCGGGCACCGCGTTGGCGATCGCCGGTGACATCGGGTTGGACCGAGAAGCCGGTGTCATCACCGGCCCGGAACTCGCCGAAATGAGCGACGACGAACTGGCCACTCGAATCCGCACCGTGAGCGTCTTCGCTCGCATGGTCCCACAGCAGAAACTGCAATTGATACGCGCGCTGAAGACCAACGGGGAGGTCGTGGCCATGACGGGTGACGGCGTGAACGACGCTCCCGCACTGAGGGCTGCTGACATCGGCATCGCCATGGGAGCTCGGGGCACCGACGTTGCCAGAGAGGCGGCGGCGCTGGTCATTACCGATGACGACTTCGCGTCGATCGCCGGCGGAATTCGGCAGGGGCGAGGCATCTACGACAATTTGCGCAAGGCCATGTCGTATGTCATTGCCGTGCACGTTCCGATCGTCGGCATGTCGATTCTTCCGCTGTTTGCCTCGAAATGGCCCCTGGTGCTGTTGCCGGTGCAGATCGCCTTTCTGGAATTGATCATTGATCCGGCCTGTTCGGTCGTATTCGAGGCCGAGCCGATCGACCCGAAAATCATGGACCAACCGCCCCGACCTCCGGGTCAGGCCATGTTCGACCGTAAGGTGTTGACCGTTGCGATCCTTCAGGGACTGACGGTGTTGGCGGCCGTAGGTGGCGTCTATGTGTGGAGCGTCCTTGGCAACCGAAGTGATACCGCGGTTCGGTCCATTACGTTCACGACGTTGGTGCTTGCGAATTTGCAGTTGATTCTGGTCAACCGGTCATGGCGTCTGTCGATCTGGCGGTCGCTACGAGAACGAAGGAACCCGACCCTCAAGTGGATTGTCGGTCTGGCGGTGGGTCTCCTGGCGGTCCTTTTGACCGTCCCGGGTGCGCGGCGCGCTTTCAGTCTGGGATCCATTCGATGGCTCGATGTAATTGTCGCTGCGCTTGCGTCGTTCGCCTCGGTCGCGTGGTTTGAGATCTACAAACGGTTCAATCGATAGGGGTTCCCGATCGGATTCGGTTGCCGAGGAACAGAAGCTGCCATGCCGAAATGAACGGGCCAACGAATCGGTGGAATTACGTACAAACGTTTCACAGGGTGCCGTCGTAGGGAGTGGCAGTTCCGCACCTACTTCTTCGGAGGCTCGCATGCACCCACGTCCCACTCACCGCGTTCCTCGCATTCCGACTCGACTGGCCCGGGCAGCGCTGGTTGCTCTTTTCACCGCAGCGAGTTTGGGGCCAGCCGCGTCAGCCGCCACGATCGACACGGATCGGCCGGTGATAGACGGCCAACGAGTCGATCTCGGCTCTCCCACTTCGAGCCACTTCTTCGGCTCGCCGACCGACCCCGCCATCATTACGTGGGGCCAAAACGCCGGTTCGTCAGACCCGTGGTTCAAAATTCGCGGAAAGCTCTGGTTGGACTCATTTCCGGGCGGCGGATGCGCGAGTTTTGACGTGGAATGGTTCGAGGGGCTTGATGCGTCGGGTGCATCGCTCGGCGCCGATGGCGACGGAAGGTGTGTGCCGATCTCGTTCGGAGCGACCGAGATTCTGACGTTCAACATCACCCGGACCACGACTGCAATCCGGTCCGTTCGGGTCTGCACGCGTTATCGCTCAACTGATCCAGGCGCTCGATTCGTCGTGGAGTCCTGCAGAGTGCGCAACCGTGGAGACAACTGACGGTTGCGCACACACCGGAGGTGTTCGGTAAGCGAGTTACGCGAGCGCGGCGTAGACGTTCATCAGCAGCGTGGCGGCGCGAAGGTCGCCCTGGGTGCCGTCGAGCATCCGGTTCATCATGTAGGCGAACGTGAAGCCGTTCTCCAGGTCGTTGATGATGACCGAGCCACCCCAGCCGCCCCAGTAGCAGGCCTTCTGTGAGGGTATCGGCAGGGCCTCTCCGGGGAGGCCGTAGCCGATGCCATGACGGAACGGCGACAACAGCACGAGATCGGTACCGTTGCACTGTTCGTTGAATACGACATCGGCCCCGGTCGGCGACAGCAGACGACGGCCAAACGCGGTGCCTCCGTGCGATACCGCGGTCTGCGCCATGGCGACGGAGCGGGCATTGCCGTGACCGCCGGCCGCGGGGATTTCAGCTCGTCGCCAAGGGATCGTGGAGGAGATTTCGGCTCCCATGACCGGGTTGCTGAGGGCGCGCTTCGCGATGACGGCGGCGTCGGGGATCGATGCTCCGAGCGAACCCGATTCGGGCGGAATCACGGACACGACCCGATGGTCGTGCGCCTGGCTCGTGCCGATATGGAAATCGGCGCCGACCGGCCCGGCAACCTCCCGGGCGAAGAACTCCCCGAGTGACAAACCCGAGATCCGGCGTACTACCTCGCCGCACAGGTAACCCTGCGATATGGCGTGATAGCCGGAAGCGGTGCCGGGTTCCCACCACGATGGCTGCGCTGCGAGCAGGGCGCATGTGCGGTCCCAATCGAAGAGCACCGACGCGTCGACCGGCTCGTCCCACCCGGGTAGCCCGGCGGTGTGGCTCATGATGTGGCGAACGAGAACGTTGCCTTTGCCGTTGGCCTCAAACTCGGGCCAATACTTCGCCACGGGAGCGTTGGGGTCCAGCTGGCCTCGGTCGATGAGGATCAGCATGCAGAGTGCGGTCATGGTCTTGGTGGTCGACCACACGTTGACGATCGTGTCGCGGGTCCATTCGGTGGTCTTCGCCGGATCGGTATGCCCGCCCCACAGGTCGATGACGACCTCGCCGCGGTGGACGACCGCGACCGACGCTCCTACGTCTCGGCCTTCGGTGAAATTGGCCTCAAAGGCGGACTTCACCGCATCGAACTTGGGGGAGCAGAATCCATCAATCATGGCGCGAAGGTACCGCCGTGGGCGATCGTGCGGCGAATCGCTTCATATCTGCAGGTCGCAGACCATCACTGCACCTTCACGATTGTCTGTTGTAGAATGTTCAACAGCAGTGATGTGGCCTACCCGCCAGGCCTGCATTGCGAGCCGGTTCTGGCTGCGGTTCCGCCGACTGCAGCCAGAACCGCACCTTATGTTTCGGTCGTTTTCGTTGCGCCTCGATGGCGACGATTCTGATTGCGGCGGGTGTGTTGTTTGCCGGAACCCACTCGTTCGCAGCGGTTAGGGTTTGGTCATGACGGAGTTCTCGATGATGACGGCAATTGAGCTCATCAGCGCGTACCGGTCCGGTGCGTTTTCACCCGTCGCGGTGGTCGAGGCAACGCTTGCCTCGATCGCGAGCAGTGAGCTCAACGCGTTCTGGAGAGTCGACGGCGTAGGAGCGCGTGAAGCCGCGCGAAGCGCCGAGCGAGCCTATCGCTCGGGGACGGCCCGGGCACTGGAAGGCGTGCCGGTCGGCGTGAAGGACATTTTCGATACCAAAGGGATCGAAACGACTTCGGGGTCGTCGATCTTGGCGGGTCGGGTGCCGTTGACCGACGCTGACGCGGTTCGGGCGCTCCGCGACGCCGGCGCGGTGATCGTGGGCAAAACCGCAACACACGAGTTTGCCTTTGGGGTGACAACGGTGAACCCGCATTACGGCACCACACAACACCCGACAGTACCTGGCCACATCGTCGGTGGGTCGAGCGGTGGGTCTGCCGCGGCGGTTGCGGCCGGTCTCGTTCCATTGGCGCTCGGTTCCGATACGTCTGTTTCGATTCGGGAACCCTCTGCGTTCTGCGGATGCGTCGGACTCCGACCGACCCACGACTCCGTGTCCTTGCGAGGTGTGATGCCGTTGGCCCCCAGCTTCGATGTGGTTGGGCCAATTGCGCGTACGCCCTCTGATGCGGCGCTGATGGCCGAGGTGCTGTGGACGGGGAGCCCCGGTTTGGTTGGGGCACCACCGACGCCCTCGCCGTCTCGACCGTTGCGCATCGCAGTTATGCCGAGCGGATGGTCGTTCAACCCGATCCCCGAGATCGCCACCGCGGTGGATCGCACGACCACGGCTCTCGCTCAGTTCGGTCATGTTGTCTCCGGGGTTGAGATTGTTGAGTTGCTCCGAGGGCCGGAGATCTTCACCAACGTGATGTTGCCGGAGGGGTGGGAAACACATCGCCGACTCGGGCTGTGGCCCGAACGGGAGAGCGAATACGGGCCGGATGTTGCCGCCCGCCTTCGACTGGCCGAGACCATCACCCTCGAACAGCATCTGCGGGCCGTAGCGGATCGACGCGACTTGCAGCAACGTATGCACACGTTCTTTTCCGACTTCGATGTCCTTCTCACCCCGACATCGGCGGTGGCCGCTCCGACCATCGAGCACGCCGACTCGCCCGACTACATGGGTTCCCGGTACACCATGCGTGACCTCGTCTTCCCGTTTCTTGTTCCGGCGCCGCTTTGCGGTTTACCGAGCCTGGCGATTCCGGCCGGAACCTGCGCCGATGGCCTACCAATTTCGGTGCTGCTGACTGCGGCTCCCGGCAATGATCGACTGCTGCTCCACGTGGGCACTCAACTTCTGGAGGGAAACCAATGATCATCCGCACACTCGACGAGATCGCCGATACTGAACGCGACGTTCGTGGCGATGGTTGGCGAAGTCGTCGGATTCTGCTCCGAGACGACGCGATGGCTCATTCCCTGCATTGGACCGAGATCGCAGCGGGGAGCGAACTCACCCTCTGGTACAAGCACCACCTGGAGGCGAACCTGATCATTTCCGGCGAAGGTGAAGTGCTGGATATTGCGACTGGTGAAGTCCATCCACTGGGTCCCGGCAGCCTGTACGCCCTCGATAAGCACGACCGCCATGTCGTACGCGCGCATACCGACATGAAATTGGTGTGTGTGTTTACCCCCTCGCTGACGGGCCGGGAGACGCACGACGAAGACGGGTCCTACCGTCTGTCGGAGTAATTCGTATTTTGTCCGTTGATTTGGGCCATCTTCATACGGGTCTCGATCTTCCCCATGCCTTCGAATAGGTCGGACGGAATCCACGACACCGTGCTGATGCTTCGTTCGATGCGTAAGAGCGAGTTGGGCATGAGCGGAGTTGGGCACGAGCTCGTCGTTCGCCTCCGCGCCCCGCCGCGAAAAGGGCGGAGCCTGCTTGACGCGGTGTGGCTGGCACCCCCACGACGGTGGTGTAGGTGCGCTGTACTTCCCGGGCCGGCCGATGTTCAATGATCTGCGTGAACGCCGTCCTGACGATGAAGGTCCGCCATGGGTTGCGGCGGAGTCTCCCGTTGCTGACGGTTCTCGCAACACTGGTGGCGGTCGGTGGAGGCACCGCAATTGCCGCCGTGGCGGCCGCCAAGCGCAGCGACACAGCGTTCGAGCGACTGCTTCGAGCAACTCACGCGGCCAACATCGACGTGTTCGCCCGTGACGGGAGTCTCCGCCCGGCGTTGCTCGACCGGGTCATGCAGATTGAAGGGGTGACGGGAGCGAGTCAGTTCGCGTTTGTCGCAGTGGCCAACCCGGCGGCCCAGGGCCAATTTTTCGCGTTTGCCGTAGTTGCCCAACGGGGTGAATCCGACACCTTTGTGCCCGTCCACGGAAAGAAGGTGAACTTCGCCTCGATGGCGGCCGACGAAGTGGTGGTCGAGGAGTCGACCTGGGCGGCTCTCGGAGTAGATCTCGGAGAATCACTTTCGTTGGCCACGTTGAACCAGGAGCAGTTCGAGGAGTCGTTGGAGCAGAATTCGGAGATTGCGCCAAAAGGCCCGACCGTGTCGGCCAAGGTCGTGTCGGTGGGACGACTGCCTGACGGCGTCAGTGACGCACCGGACCCGATGATGTTCTTCCCGCCGGCCTGGTTTGCTGTGAATCGGGATCGGATCGGAAACTGTGTCTGTACGGTGAGGGTGACGGCCGAAAGGCAGCATCAGGACGCTGTCATTGCCGCATTGAAACTGGTTTACCCGTCGTCGAGTGTGGCGCCGACTGAAGATCTCGGCGCCCGGATCAACGAGTCAGTCTCGCTGCAACGGCGGGCATGGCTGTTTATCGCCGCATCCATTTGGGTGGCGACCATGATCGCCACGGCGCAGGCGGCCCTGAGGCTGCGTCGGGCGCTCCAGACTGAAGATTCGACCTGGTTTGCCCTCGGGATGACGAAACGTCAACGAAGGTTATCTGTGCTCCTCACGCTTGCGCCGGCGGCCGTAGGAGGGGCATTGGGTGCCGTGGTGGTCGCGTACGTCTGTTCGGGAATGGCGCCTGTAGGAATCACCCGAAAAGCCGAACCTCAACCTGGCCTTCGGTTCGACGAAACCGTTTTGATCCCCGGTGCGGCGTTGGTGATGGTCAGCGCTGGCGCACTGTTCGTAGCGACGATACTCGTGCCCGCCAGTCGTCAACGTAGGGCACTCGTGAACACCCGATTCGGTCCCACCGGATGGTTGGGAACAACGCTTCTTTCCGGTCCGGGGCGGGGAGGCGTCGTCGGGGTGATCCTGGCTCTGGCGGGGCTGGTCACGGCGCTGACGATGCAGTTGTCGATCAACCGGGTTCTGACGACGCCGAGGTTGTATGGAGCGAACTTCGACGCCTCGAACTTTGCGGTGGACGGTCGCAGCAAAGGCCGCGTCGCCGAAGTGCTCGCGCATGATCCCGACATCGAAGCGGTAGCGCTGGTTTGGGAGCCTCTGGAGAGCGAGGATCGAGTACGCGTGGTAGGTAAGGCCGGGACCGCATCCGTCTTGGTACGTACCTTCGAGACAAAGAAGGACTCGATCACCATTGTTTCCACGAAGGGCCGCTTCCCGGTTGCCGAGCATGAGGCAGCGGTCGGAGCGGCGGTACTCCGTCAGATAGGAGCCAACGTTGGGGATCGTGTGAAACTGATCGGCCCGAGAGGCTCGACCGAAATGCAGGTGGTCGGCGACAACTTTGATCCTGGGGAGAATGAAGCGGGCACCGGCTTTGCGACCACCCTCGAGGGGTTGCGTCGTGTCTCGGAGCCGGTCATTTCGGGCATCGTTGTTCGCTACGCTCCGGGCGCCGATCGCACCTTGGTGAATGCCCGCCACCCCGAGGCGGCCCTCGAGCCGGTGACACCTCCCGGCGAGGTCCGCCACATCGGCGAGCTCGGCGGACTCCCTACGAAGGCTGCGGTGCTATTGAGCATTCTCGGTGCCGTGGCGCTTTTGAACACCTCCGTACTCACGGTGCGGGTCGGTCGCCATGCTGTCGCTGTGAGCCGGGCTCTCGGACTCACAACCGGACAGGTGATCCGGGCCCACGTGTGGCAGGGACTGGCGACCGGAGCCATCTCGGCAACCATCGGCGGGGCGATCGGATTGGCTGTGGGGCGGACGATTCAGCAAAGACTCGTTACCGATGTCGGAGCAATCCCCGAACTAGTCATCCCGGTGTCGCTGGGTTCTGTTGCCGCGGGCGGTCTTCTCGTCTGTCTGGCTTGCGCTTTTGGAAGTGGATGCGTCGCAGCGAAGCGCAAACCCTCCGTCTCGCTTCGGACCGAATAAGTGGAGGACCGTTCACGCCGTGATGTTCCGGTACCGGACGAACTGCGTAGGAACCCCGCTCGGGGTATCAGCGGAACGAGTTGCGTCTATTCGGTCCGTTTGACGGCCGAAGGGCCGAACCCTCAACTCGGTTTTCGATTTGACGGAACCGTGGTGGTACCCGGTGCGGTGAAGGTTGCTGCTGCTGCGCTGTTCGTCGCAACCGTGCTCCTGCCCGCCAGTTGTCAGCGTATTGCGCTCGCCAAACCCAGGTTTCCGGTGAGCGCCGGATCGACGAACGCCTGACGTTCGGCTCGGCTCCCGGCAATCTGATTGACCGGCTCAGCCCGACATGAAATTGGTATGCGCATTCACCCCGCCGTCACAGTTCGGGAAACGCAAGATGCCAACGGTCCTACTGTCCGACAGAGTGGTTGACTGTTCCGGCTGGTCGGCGAGTCCGCTCCTAAACGTTTTCGCGTCGTCGGGTTTCGGCGAGTCGCTTTAGCTTTTCCCGGTCAATGTTGGCCACAGGTACTGCGGCGATCTTGCAGTCGGTGACGGCGCGAAGCGTTGCGCTGCGCACGCCACCTTCGAGCACGGCCCGCTCACCGAGCACCGCCCCCGGGCCGACTTCGGCAATTGGTTCTCCGTCAACTTCTACGACCAGAACGCCGTTGAGGAGCAGAAACAGTTCGTCGCTTTCCGAACCCTGTTCGACCAGGGCCCGGGTGGGCTTCAGGCTCCGAATCTCGGGTCGCCGGGAGCCATGCATGATGGCTGACTGGAGTTCCCGTTCCATGGCGCTTTCAACCTGAGTCATCAGCGCCGGCGAGTCTTCGTGGCCCCAGGGGGTGCGGCGACCGAAGGATTCCCGCATCCATTTTTTGTACTCCGCCACGCTGCTCTTCGCGGTGAGGTCCCCGTCGTGGTTGAACAACCAGTGTCGGGGGAACCCCGAGGCCCCCGCCAGGCGGCCTTCGTGGGAACCGTCGATGCGAATGGTCAACTCGAGTGTGGTCCACACGATGGGCGCTCGATACTGGACAAACGGCGGATGTACGACACTGCGGGGCATGGGCGCACCCGTGCGTCCTCCAACGGTTTGGGTGAAGCGGACGAAATCGGGGCCGACCTCGGGGTCGCTGCAGCGGTCGGTGAATTTGACCGCAGGCACCGTTATGGAGCCGACCCCGAGGGCGACCGTCGTGGCCCCGATAACCCCGCCGCCGCAGTACCCGAAATTGACGATGCGCTGTTCGTCGTCAACTTCAACGAAAGCCCGAAGATGGTTCGCAAAACGGAAGCCATCCCGGATTCGCAACGATTCGATTGAGCCAGGAACGTCGGACCCCAACGAGTCGGGGGGAGGAGCATCGTGATGGGCCAACTTCATTCGAGTGGCCAGCCTCCCCATTCCTTCCAGGAGATCCGACGGGATCCAAGAAATCGTGGTCACACTGCGTTCGTGGCGGGTGATCGTATTGGTCATGATCGCATCGTGCCCTGGGAGTCACCGTCTCGGAAGGGCGGTGACCGGCGACTTCGGGGTGTGGCTGGCACCCCCATGAGAACACCGGGTTGTGCCCTATCCCGAAATCGTGTGGGTTGGTTGAATGACAGTCATGGCAGCTATCACGGTGTTCATCGCTGACGACAGCGTCTTCATTCGCGAAGGGGTCAAGGCGATGCTGTCCCGGCAACACGACCTCGAGATCGTCGGAGAGGCCGAGGACTATGACGCGTTGATCGCCGGCGCCGAAGCGATGATCCCCGACGTTGTCGTCAGCGACATTCGCATGCCTCCGAACTTTCTTCGCGAGGGAATCGAGGGATGTCAGATCATCCGGAAGCGCCATCCCGGAACGGGCGTCGTGATCCTGAGCCAATACGATGACCCTGACTATGCAATCGCGCTCCTTTCGGAAGGGGCGAGCGGTTATGCGTATCTGCTCAAAGACCGCATTGCCGAAGGTGACCAGTTGGCGCGGGCAATCCGGGAGGTTGCCTCGGGTGGGTCAATGCTCGATCCGATTGTTGTACGCGCGCTGATGAATCCGGTACGTCGAACCGGTGGTCTCGATGCGGAAGACGATGCGTTGCTGGAGATGGTGGCTGAGGGCAAGCCGATCAAGGCGATCGCGCTTGCCACGCAGTCGACCCCGGCGGCGGTCGAAGCGCGACTTGAGTCGTTGTTCCTGCGGTTGGCCGAAGGCGTGTCGGCCGGGACCGCCGGGGCGCTCGACCGGCTGAAGCGCCTCCATGGTGCGATCGTTTCCCGCGAGGAGCAGGGCGAGTCCCTGTCCCGCATGCTTCCGACAGGTATGGCGGACCGTATCCGGGCACGGGGCGCACACGCCGGCGACACCGAGCAACTGAACGTCACGGTACTCATGAGCGATATTCGTGGCTACACGACCATAAGTGAACATACTGATCCGTCCAATCTGGCCCAGCAGTTGAATCGGCACCGGGCGGAGATGAATCGGGCGATCCTGGGCGCTGGCGGGACGGTTATGCAATACGTCGGCGACGCCGTGATGGCGGTGTTCGGGGCCCCCGAGGCCTCGACCGATCATGCCGACCGAGCGCTGGTCGCTGCCCACGCGATGCACGCGGCGCAAGTGGAGGTCAACCGTCACTGGATTGCTGAAGGCCTTGAGCCATTTCCGCTGGGAATCGGACTGTCGACAGGAGATGTCGCGGCCGCCTTTCTCGGATCCGATGAACGCATCGAATACACGGTCGTCGGCGACGCGGTAAACCTCTGCCAGCGAATCCAGCAGTTTGCAGCCGATGGCGAAATCGTCGTGAGCGACCTGACCTGGGAACAGTTCTCGCTCAAGCCCGATGCCGAGGACCTCGGTGAACAGTTGGTCAAAGGACGTTCGACCCCCGTCCGACCCCGGCGGATCGCCCGCGTGGCCGAACCCACGCTTGCCCCATCGGGCACTCCCGGTCCGTCAGGGAAATCAAATTTCGACAACAATCACATCAGTGCGGATAACCCGCTCGAACCCCAGGAGGCACGGCCGTGAGCACCGACACGCTCGATCGAGACAACACGAAACCCGAAGGCCCCGACGGCGCAGCGGACCTGGATCTCGTGGTCGACGCGCAACAGGTTTTCCGGACGTTCGAGGCCGAGACGGCTCCGGTTCGGGCGCTTCGCGGCGCTGATCTGGCGATCGCAAAGGGCGAGTTCGTGGCCGTTATGGGCCCGTCGGGCTGTGGAAAGTCGACCCTCCTGAACATCGTCGCCGGCCTCGACATAGCCGATGACGGAATGGTGACAGTGGCCGGCCAGACCTTGACGGGAAAAACCGAAAGCGAACTCGCGATCATGCGACGCCAGCACATTGGCATCGTCTTCCAGTTTTTCAACCTCCTCGAAGGTATGACCGCGCTCGAAAACGTGCTGATGCCGGCACTGATTGCCGGTCGCAAACGGAAGGTGGCCGAGACGCGGGCACGTGACCTCCTCGACCTGCTCGGGATAGGCGACAAAGCCAAGCAACCCCCCGCTTCGCTCTCGGGTGGCCAACGCCAGCGACTCGCGATCGCTCGGGCGCTGGCAAACGAGCCGACGCTGCTTCTGGCCGACGAACCGACCGGTGCACTTGACTCCGAAGGTGGCGAGGAAGTGTTGGAGTTGTTCACTCGACTGCACGCAAACGGCCAAACGATCCTCCTCGTGACACACGATCAACCGGTGGCCGACGCCGCACAACGGATTGTTCGAATGAAAGACGGACGCGTCGTCGACGACGGCCGGGGCCTGGCGGCGGTGTGAACACACCGCAATCGTTCGTGAACCGGTGAGTCAACCTCCGATGTTGCCTTCAGCAATGACCACTCGCTCTGGTGAACAGTCGCCGGTGAACCCATGACGATGCAGTCGTCAGTCGGACGGGTCGGAGGGCCCGAACGCGTTTCTGCGGCGGCAACGAATGCGTCCTCACCCCTCGGGTTCGGCGCGGCAATTGTGGCCCTAGCGGCGAGTGTTGTCGCCACTGCTTTGGCCGTCGGATCCGACTCGGTTACGCCAACCGTCGAACTCGTTTGCGTACTTAGTTGTATCTGGGCGACAAGCATGGTGGTCACGGTCAGGCGCCGGCCAATCCCGTGGAACACCACCGCAGCGGCATTTGCTTTCGTAATCGGTGTCGGCGTGCTGTCATGGGTCGCGAACACGACGTCGGAGTTGAACGGAATCATGTCCCTGGTCGCTGACCTGGGTGAACGCCTGTGTCTGTGTCTGATGCCCGCACTTGCGCTGCATCTCATGTTGACCCTGCCCAACGGTCAGTTCGCACGCGCCACCCACCGTCGGATCGTGCTCGCCGCCTACAGCGTGGCCGTTGCGTTGGCGACGGCGCTTCTCGTCGACCGCGACGCCGTCCTCCGATGGCCGATCGCGATTCTTTGGACGACGCTGGCCGCCGCGCTCCCAATTGCCAACTCGGCGTACCGTTCCGCGGGCGTACTTACCCAGCGGCGACTGCAGTGGTCGGGATGGGCTGTCGTTGTTGCTGCGGAGATTGCGTTATTGGGGGCTGCGCTCACGTTGGCCGTCGGTTGGCCGCATCACGATGCCGATGTGGCGCTCGCCGCTTCGGCGTTGCTTCCGGTCGCGATTGCCGCCGGAACCGTCCCTCGGCTCCTCTCCCGGATCGATCGCATCCTCACGCACACGGTGTCGCTCACCGGACTCACGGCGCTCATTGTCGCGGCCTACCTGTTGGCTCTTGCGGCGTTCGGGCGCCGACCGACCGGAAGCGAACGGTCATTGCTGTTCTTCTCCATGGCCGCTGCGGCGGGCGCATCGCTGGCCTACAA
Source organism: uncultured Acidimicrobiales bacterium (assembly GCA_963763135.1). Taxonomy (GTDB): domain Bacteria; phylum Actinomycetota; class Acidimicrobiia; order Acidimicrobiales; family JANYDT01; genus JANMZO01. The sequence goes on from CAVXNJ010000004.1 coordinate 568,954, forward strand.
CCCGTCGCGGGCATGGCTGAGCGACCGTGCGAACCGTGTCATTTACGGCGAACGGATATCTCCCGATGAAGCGCTTCGGACGTGGAGCTCCCGCCTCTCGCGCGCGATTCCCCTTGATGAGCTTTTGCTGCAGCTGGCCGAAACCCTGCGGAAATCCATGCAGCTCAAAACGGCTCAGATCTGGACCGGCACCGACGGTCACTACGAGGTGGCGGCGATGGTTCCGAGTCGACCGGTGTCGCCGTTGACGGTCGGCGCCAAAGAGCAGGGTGTGGTCAGTCGAGCCGGTGTGTCCGGGGGAACGTGGCTCGACATCTGGCTTCCCGGTCTCGTGAGTCCGACTGCATCCGTCGCCACGCGAGTGGCCCCAATCGCACACAGCGGCGAACTCCTCGGGCTGATCGTATGCGAACGTAACGTTGACGCGGCCGCATTCACCGAGGAGAACGATCGGGTTCTCACCGAGCTGGCGCGCCAAGTCGGCTTGGCCCTCCACAACGTTCAACTCGACACTGCGCTTCAGGCGTCGTTGAACGAACTTCGCCAGACCAACGACGAACTCCGCGCCTCCCGGGTTCGAATCGTTGCCGCCGGGGATACCGAGCGACGCAAGCTGGAGCGCAACCTGCACGATGGCGCCCAGCAGCATCTTGTCGCCCTCGCGGTCAAGCTTCGACTTGCCAAGGATGCCGTTGTCGACGACCCGGCCGATGCCGAGGCGATGATCGATGAAATCCGCGGCAACCTGCAAGAAGCGATCGCGGAATTGCGATCGTTGGCCCACGGTATCTTTCCACCGCTTCTGGTATCCGGCGGGTTGGCCGAGGCGCTCCCGGCGGCGGCATCGCGTGCCGCGCTGCCGACCTTCGCCGAGGTGAAGGTCGGACGCCATGCCCAAGATCTTGAAGCTGCGATCTACTTCTGCTGCATGGAGGCGTTGCAGAACGCGGGTAAGCATGCCGGCGAGACGGCAAGCGGAATGGTGAAGGTGTGGGAGGACAAAACCACCTTGCACTGGGAGGTCTCCGACGACGGTGCAGGCTTCGACCTCGCACATGGCGCCGGCGATGGCCACGGGTTCGTGAACATGCGGGACCGGATGGGGGCGTTCGGTGGCACCGTCAGTGTCGCCAGCATGCCGGGGAAGGGTACGTCGATTCACGGCGTCGTCCCACTCGTCTCCTAGGCCGGTCACGTCGTGGAGCCTGAACCGAATCGGCCTCAGTCACCGACGACCGGGTTACGGGTCACAACGCGACGGAAACCCCTTCGCCCGTCCACCTTCGATCCCTCGCAGTCGTTTCCACCGATCAGCCGGTGGGTGCCTTCGAGTGAGTGGACCTTAGCGCTCGCTGCTCTGCCAGGCCGGGTCGCCACCGGCTTCCCAAAGTCGCCGCACGACACGGGGTGAGAGCTCATCTTTGTTGACGTACGCTGCCGCCCCGCATGTTCGCGCTCCTGGAGGCAGGTCGTCGATCGCGTAGGTCGACACGAGGATTATGAAGGTCTCGGGAAAGACGCTCGTGATTGCTCGCGTGGCCTCAACCCCGTCGAGTGCACCCATGTTGATGTCCATCAGCACCATCGAAGGTCGCAGTTCAGTGACCAGGTCTATGGCCTCCTCACCCGAGATGGCCTCACCGACCAGCTCAAAACCGGCAACGCGAGAGATCACCGCGCGAGCCGCGTCTCGAAATGGTGCCTGGTCGTCGACCACGAGGACCCGGACGGCTCCGAGTTCGTTTCCGCTGGACTCGATTGGCTTGTTCATCAGTACACATCCCATGACGCCATTTAGCGTGACAGTTCAGCGCTGGCTGGGGAAGCGTGCTGCTACGTCGCCTCCGGTGTGGCCAGCATCACCATTGGAGAGGTACATGAGAACGGCGCTGACCCGCCGGTTGACGTCGCGCTCTTCGTTGAGGTGGAGCTTCGCGAATATCGCGTTGATGTGCTTCTCAACCGCCCGTTCGGACAGTACGAGTGCCGCGGCGATCGCCGCGTTCGACTTGCCCTCGGCCATCGAGCCGAGCACCTGCCGTTCGCGCGGCGTCAGAAAATCGATTGGCGATTTCGATGAAGTCCTCGATGACGCAACGAGATGCTCAACGACCTGAGGATCAATCACCGCTCCGCCGTTGGCGACAACGCGTATCGCGTCGAGCAGGTCGTCGACATCAGCAACCCGGTCCTTCAGCAGGTAGCCGCGGCGGGCCGAGCCGCCGGCGAGCAGAGCGACGGCGTACGCCGGAGAAACGTATTGGCTGAGTACGATGACCGCCATCTGGGGATGCGACGCTCCTAATGCCGAGGCCGCGCGTATCCCCTCGTCGGTGCTCGTGGGCGGCATCCGAATGTCGGTCACCACAACATCGGGAACGCACTCCCCGGCGAGTTTCAACAGCGATTCGTAATCGGAGGCTGTTCCTGCCAGTTCGAATCCGGCCGTGGACGAAAGGAGCCGAGCGAGACCGTCGCGAAGCAGGGCGTTGTCTTCCGCGACAGCGACTCGAATAGTCATGATGCTGATACTAGTTGCGCGGTCAAGTGATGCCGTTGGACGGTAGACGGTCATTCGGACCTCAGGACCACGGCGGGACGCAGCCTCGAAGCCCGGCGACTCGGAATGACCGCCAGGGCATTCGCGATCAGTAGTGCCAGCGGGACAACCACTGCGAAGGCAACGAACGCAACAGGAGCGACGAAGCGCAGCGGCACCCGGTCCGTGATCTGTTGCCATCCGAATCGACCTGCGATGATCCCCAGGGGAATGCCGATCGCCAAACCGGTTGCGGCAACGGTCGTTGCTTGCGACAGAACGATCGCCGTCGCACCGCGCCGGGTGATTCCCATCGCCCGATAGACGGCGAAGTCGCGCCGTCGGTGTCGGACCGAGGTGAAGAGCGAATGCCCGATTGCGGACATGCCGAGTACCGCAAGGAACACGGCGAGGACAAAGGGAAGCATTCGGACGTTGCGCAAATTCAGCAACTCGCGCGGGATGTCTTTCACATCGATTGCCTCAGCTCGGTTACCAACCGCTTCAGTCAACACCTGCATCTGTTTGTCGTAGTCCCCGGGTCGAAACCGTACTGCGACGATCTTGTCGTTTGACACACCGGGAAGGTCCAGATTCTTTTGGAGCGTGAAGAACTGTTCGTTGGCGAGCAAAGCGCCTTCGTCGAAAGCGGAGTGGATGTCATTCGGGAACAGGGTGACGCCGACCACCACACAGTCCGTTCCATCTGCCAACCTGACCTCATCACCCAGCCCCACCCCAAGGAGTTCGGCACTGGCGGGGCCGAGAGCGATCTCGCCGAGGCCAGTCGGGAGACGCCCGTCGACGACCGTGAACCGAATCCCGGGCTTGCTGGGATGGTCCATGACCGTGAAGGCGGCGATACCAGCAGAGCGGTCTGTTCCTGCGCTCAATTCGGTGACGGCACGCACGACGGAGATGGCCGCGGTCACGTCGGGAATGCGCGCAATGTCATCGAACAGTTTCGGGCTCACACCCCGGTCTGTCTTGTTTTCCGTGTTGGCCAGAACGCTGGCGTCCCACACCACACCCGCCCGTTCCTCGTGCGACAGGGCATCATCGATGCCGTGGTTCAGATTGATCATGCCAACCACCCCACTGACTGCGGCGGCAGCACCGACCAGTGCGGCCGCCGCGCCGGTGCGACGGGCGCCGCTACGCCACTCCGTGGCCATGGCCAGCCCCAGACCGACAGTGATCGGGCGACGGTGGCGAACCCACGTCCGCAGCGGGCCCGGTCGCGTAAGGGTCGGTGCCGCGGTGGAACCCGAGACCCTCCACGCTGACCACAGCGTTGCGGCGGCTACTGCGAGCAAAAGCAATGCCAGGCTGACGATCAGCAGCATCGGTGCGACCCGAATTCCGCGGTCCGGGTCGATCTTTGCCGCGTAACCAACCGGGAACCAACGTGACGCCGCGACGGTAGTAAGTGCGCTGATTATCAATCCGATTGCCACGGTCAACAGATGCGGCAGTGTTGCCGCCCGAACCACGTCGGCGCGGGTCAGGCCCATTGCCCGCAGCGTCGGCGAATCGGTGCCGATGGTTGCGGCCGACCGGAGAAGAGCCTGCCCCACCAATATCACGCCTGCGACAAGCAGCACGCCGGCCAAGACGATGAGCATCGCCTGCTCGACGTTCAGCGTGGTACGCACGCGCCGTGAGGCGGCCCGCATATCGAGGACGGGAATTCCTTCGGCCACGTCCTTGCTGGCCATCGCCCGAAACTCGCGTATGTCTGCGTCTGGCGTGAGCTTCACATTTGCGTTCTCGAGAATCAGGACTCGGTCACCGTACCTTTTCACGTAGCCGGGTGACACGTTCACGTACCCGTTCGTGAACACGAACTTTTGAAGGTTCCGTATCACCCCGACAATGCGCAGTTCCACTGTCGGTCCGGTGGCATTGAGAAAGTCAACATCAGTGTTCGAAAGGGCCGTGAACGTGATGGTGGAGCCGAGCGGAGTCTGACGAGCCCCGTCCTCATCGACGACGACCTCATCGGAAGCGTTCGGGTCAAACATACGTCCGCGCACTACGATCGGCCGGTCTACCTGGTTCAGCCACTGATCGTCGACCGCCCCGAACAGTGGCCCGCTCGATTGTCCGTTCACTTTGCCGAAGAGGAGCGTCCAAGGGGCGATTGCTACCACCCCGCGGCGCTTCGCCAACTTGGACCAGTCGGGTCGGAAGACCCCCACCTGCGAACCGAACACGACGGCGTCGCTGGCGTTCGTTTTGTCAGACAGTCGCTTCAATGACGTCGCGGTGCGACGGGCTCCGTCGAATGCCGCGGCCGCAACCCCCATGATCAACCCGGCGAGCACGCCGAGAACGATGAGTGATTTCCAACGGGCGCGGAGGTCGCTTCGGCTCCACATGTTTGTTGCCAGGGATGTGGTCATTCGGTCCTCAGAAGTGAGGTCGCCGACTGCCGTTGCATGCGACGTTTCGGCACTGCGGTCGCCAGGTTCGCGGCTGCGAGAAGAATGAGCGCGGCGATCGTCAGAAGGAGAATCGGGACCGACGCTTCATTGACGGCGCCGATCCCGTCGGCGAGGAGTCGGAACAGGGCGCGGCCAACCAGCACGCCAAGCAGACTGCCGACCACCGCAGGAAGAGCGACGAACGAGAACGCTTGGGCCCCAACAGCTTTGGTCAACCATGCTCGTTGTGCTCCCAACGCTCGGAGGATCGCCAGATCGCGGTAACGCATCGTCGTGATCATGACGTACACGATGGTGATGAGCGCAAGAATGGCGAGCAGGGCGATCAGAGCGTCCGGGATCCGGGTGACGTTTCGCAGATTGATGATGGCGGGTGGCACGAACGTGCCTGGTTCGCCCGTCACTTCCGTGTGCATACCGAGCTTCTTCGTGATGCGTTCGGCGACGCCAGGTGCTGCGTCGGGTTTCCACACGACAGCTGCGGTATTTGGCGTCGCGTCCGGAGCGACGGTGCGGAGAGCCTTCATCGTCACCAGACCGCCCGTTCCGATTCCGTCAACCGATCCTATGGGTGGCAGCACTACGAGGCCTGTGACCCGAAACGTGAACGTACCGCCGTCGCCGGCAAGGATCACCTCCTTCCCAACACGTAGTCCGAGTGACTTGGCACTGCGCCGACCGAGTGCGATTTCCCCATCGGTCGCCGGCAACCGACCTGACAGCACTCGCGGCCCTTGGACACCACGAACCTGCTCCATGCCGACGATTGGAAGGTTGTCTGATCCCACGGACGCGGCGCCGTCTCCGAAGATCGTGAGTGCGCTTACGTCTGGATCCTCGTTGAGGAGCCTGCGGGTCTCCGCTGAGATCTGTCCTCCGCTGCCGGTTCCGAGGTCGTAGTTGAAGCCGTAGCGGACAGGGTCGTGAACGAGTCGACCAAGGCTGCTACCGAATGTGAGAGCCGCCACGAGAGCAGCGATCGAAAGCGCCAAGCCGCCGATAGACGATCGTACGGATCCTCGGTTCCGCTCACGAGGGGAGTACGCGAAACGCAGCCCGGTGCCGGCCCACGCCGGAATCCGCACGGCGAGCGATTCGACAAGAGGTGATACCCGACTGCTTGCCCGTCGCCGATCGCCGATCGAAACCGCAACGCCGACCCACACGAGAAGTGAGGCGATCACGACGAGAACACCCAAAAGTAGGACTGGCCATTCCGCACGCAGCCCCGGATGGGGCTCGAGTCGCCGGGCAAAGCCAATTGGAAACCGACCGGAAATCGCATAGGCGGCAAACGCTGACAGGATTGCGCCTACGGAGATCGGGACTGCGGCGCACCACAGAGATTCGGCGACAACCTGTCGGCTCGTGTAACCCACAGCGATCAGTGGTTGCCGTTCGGCTCGCGAAAGATGTACCTGTCGGCTCAGCAGCTGGCCGAGCACCACCAAGGCTGCGAGGCCTCCGGACAGGGCCAGAATCTGCAGGCCGCGACTTTGCGTGCGAACCGAGTTACGGACGTATTCGCTGATGAGGTCAGCCGGTGCGACGCTGAACGATTCCCCGTTCGGAAGCGTGTCGAGTTGAGCCCGAAGTGCGTCGAGATCAACTCCCGCATCCAACGTCACGGCACTCAGCGTCAATGCGACGCCGATCTCCGGGTTCGCGTCGACCAGCTGCGCCGGAAACATTACCTGCGGACTTGGATCGTCGATGGATGAAGGGCTGTCAAATACACCGACCAGCTTGGCCTGAATAGCTGGTCCGGCGGGATCCGGGGCGTCGAAACCGGACTGGTCGGACTGTTCCTGGGTGATGGTGCGAACAAGAAACATCTCACCGATCGCAGCGTTGGCCGCGTCCATAAATGTTCGGCTCGCCACGATCTCCCCTACGGCGCGCGCTTCGCGGCCCGAGATGAGTCGCTGGCCGGTGGCTCGAAAGGAACCGGAGAACGTCGACCCATCCAGTGGTTCGTGCGAGGCGAGCCGCTCGATCCTTCCGAAGAAGAACGTGGTGGATTCGCTTGACGCCACGCCGTCGAGCCCCGCCACCTCGGCGGACCGCGGCCGACCACCGTATTGGATCACCGTGGCGTCCTCACCTCTCCCGAACGCCGCTGTGTAGCGTCGGGGAGAGGATGTGGTCCGCACCGCTCCCGCCGCGATAGCGAGCACCGCCCCGCACACGACGGATATGACTGCGACAGACGCAAACGTGGCCTGGAGACGAGTCGTTAGCGTATGTCGAACGCGGTAGGCGATGGCGTACATCTAGTGACCCGATTCGTAAGTCGGTCGCGTAATTAGCGAGCCATGGTTTGGTCGTCGTAAGGACACGGAAGACCCCACTAGCCCTGCCCTAATAGGGTCGCCGAGGACGCTGCGACGGCCGAAGCTGGCCGATAACTGCGCAGCGAATTTACGAATCGGGTCACTGGTGTCGCTCTATTCCGTTCGGAGCAGCTCGGCTGGAGTTATGCGGCTGATGCGCCTCGCGGGCTCAAGAGCCACGACGTTCACGACGAGGAGCACCAACGCCACCACAATCACGAAGATCCCGGCGACGAGCGGCGACACGTAAAACAGCGGAAGGCGGGCCGACATCCATGCCCATGCACTTCGCCCGAGCACGGCGCCGATAGGAATACCGAGAATCAACCCGAACAATCCGACTGTCGTGCACTGGGACCCGATGACGGTCCGCGTCATGCGCCGGGTGAAGCCAAGCGCGCGTAGTACCGCAAACTGCTGGCTGCGGCTCCGTACACTCGACGCCAACGAGTGCACCAGCGTGGCAAGGGCGAACAGGACGAGGAACACCACAAGGATTAGGGGAATGCTTCGTACGTTTTTCAGGTTCGTCAGTTCCTGAGGTATGTACGCCGGGGTGACGGCTGTCGATATGGGCCCAAGGTCCTTCTGCAAACGGGCAAGCGCGGTGTCAGCGTCCTCGCCGTTGCGCCATTTCAGAGCGACCCAACGTTCCGCAAGCGTTTGACCCTCGTCACCTTTTGGAGCTACCGCCTCGAACGTTTCCGGTGTGATCCACAGACCTTCATCGATCCCGGAGTGCGGGTCGGAGGGAAAGAGTGCTTTGCCCACGACCGTGACCTGGCGTCCGCTGTCACCGACATTGACCCGATCGCCGATCTTGACCCCGAGTTGTCGCGCCGTGGACGAGCCGATCGCTGCCTCATCGTTCGTGGAAGGAACCCGCCCACTCAGCCGTTGGAACGTGATGTTTCCTCGAACCGGTTCGATCGAAACGGTCGGCACTCCGGTTCCGTTCACGTTCATCGAGGTGCGGCTGACGATAGACAGCGGTCCCACATTGGCCGCGGCCGCAACTCTGCGGGAATAGGCCCGGGTCGCAGGCACGGTTGGCGTCAGACCGGGCGGTGTGGCCACCGCCTGCCAGCCGACACCCACCCGCTCGGGATGCCGGAGCGCCGAGTTCAGACCGCTTCCCACCGTGAGCGCGGACACCACACCGAGTACGCCGACAACCGCACCCACCAGTGCCGGCCGGACCGGCACTTTCGTCCGACCGGTGCCGGGATCGAGCGCCATGGCCGTGCCTGTGCCAATGGATACAGGTAGCACTTTTCGAAGTTCGCCGGCCAGCGACGAGCGGGTGGATTCGGTTCGGCGGCGCGCCGTGGTCGTCCGCCAGCCGACCACGAACGCCCCGCCCAGAACGAGAAGGCCGGTCAGGATCGTTCCCGTCCCGAGCACGGCCCAGTCGATGGCGAGACCCAAAGCCGGATCCACCGTGCGAGCCACGCCGATGGGGAACCGGGTAGCAAGGACCAGGTAGGAGACAACCCCCGCAACCATGGCCGTAAGCGCGGTTATGACATGGGGAGTCGCTGCCGCCTCGGACATTTGGACACGTGTGAGCCCGATCGCTCGGAGCACGGCTGAGTCGCTCGCTATGGAGGAGGCCGACCGAATAAGTGCCTGCCCCGCGAACACGAGCCCGGCCAGCGCTACGGCGAGCGAAAGAAGTAGGAGAGCGGCCCGCTCAACCGTCAACGCTGTGGAGATCCGACGTTCCTGCGCGTGCAGGTCAAGGACCGGTGTTCCGGGGGCAAGGAGTTCTGGAGCATCGGCGATCAGCTTGGCCATGTTCCGCTCGAAATCTCGGATCCGAACGTAACCGTTTTCGACAAGGAACATCGACGACCCGTACTTCGTTATTACCGAAGGCGAGGCAATGACGAACTGGTTGGCGAACAGAAACTCCGAGGTCTCCCGGATTACCCCGACGACCCGGAAGGTGAGCGTCGGCCCGGCCGGAGGGTCCTTACCCGTGTCGTCCTGGGTCGGGAGGAACATTCGGTACGTGACTGATGTTCCGATCGGGAGTCCGGCTTTCTCGGCGAACTCGTCGACAACGACTTCGTCGAGCGCTTTGGCGTTGAACATGCGCCCCTTCACGACGATCGGCCGTTCGGTTTCGTTGAGCCAACGGGCATCTTTCGGAAGGAACAACGTCTGGCTGCCCTGCTGCCCCTCGACAAGCCCAAACGCGATCTTCCACGGCGCGATCTGTGTGATGTATGGCTGCTTCTCGAGCTTTGACCAGTCTGGGTTGAACGCTCCGACCTGGCTCGGAAACACCACCGCATCAGCGGCATTGGTGGCGGAGCGCAAACGGGTGAACGCCGTTGCCGTGCGACGGGCCCCAGCCAGGGCAGCCATGGCCAGCCCGGCGGCCAGACCCGAGAGCACACCGAGAACGACGAGTGACTTCCACCGTCGTCGGAGATCGGTCCTTGCCCAAAATTGGGCTCCGACCCGGCCGGCGGCCACCGATGACACGACGGGTTCATGGGGAGATGCGGTCATGGCACTCGGATTCCGCCGTCCTCCGCGTCTGTTGGCGTCAAACACTTGCTCATTCTTGCGTCCCCCGCCATTACGACGTCCCGAAAGCCGAAACCGCTCTGGCGCTTCCACGGTACGAACGAATCGTTCGGCTCGGAAGGGTGCAGCCCTTCACCCCGTTGGGGTGGCTGGCACCACCAACCCGCTCCCGCCCTCCGTTTATGTCCACATTTCGACATCTATACCGTGCAAAACGTGGACATAAACGAGGGACGGGTGCTACTCCGATCGCAGCGAACGTGCGAGCTGCGCCTCGGCCGCCCGTTTGGCGGGTCGCAGAGCGACCGCGAGCAACACCGCGACGGTCGACAGCACGACGAACGAAATGGCAGCCACCGGCAACACAACACGATCGGACACGCCCAACTGTCGTGATGTGATCTGCCAGACCTGGCGCCCGAGGACCAACCCGATCGGGGCCCCGAGGATGACGCTCACCAGCGCTATCACCACCGACTGCCACGAGATCGAGGAGCGTATCTGCCGAGGGGTCAAACCGAGCACACCGAATACGGCGAACTCGCGGCGACGGCGTCGACCTGAACTGACGATGGTGTGCGTGACTGCGATCAGGGCGAGCACGCCGACGAGGGTTCCGAGCGTCAGCGGGAACCACCGGACATCGCGCAGTCGTTCGACTTCTACCGGTGGCCGGGGCTCGGCGAAGCCGGTCAGATCGGTGTTGCTCGCGATGCGTGAACCGACGTCGCTCGGCGTGGTTCCTGCCGTCACGGTCCCCACGATGTACCGCCAGAAGATGTTGATGGTGAACAGCGGTCGCAACCCATCGCCGGTGAAGATCGCGCCGTCGTCGAGCGCCTGGGGTTGACCGAGAGCTGGAAACACGGCGCTCCCGACCACGGTGTAGGTCCGTCTCGCGTCCTGACTTTCCACGGTCACGGTCTCGCCCAGCTTCTTGCCGAGTTGCTTGAGCGTGGCTGATCCGAGCGCCACCTCCGAGGCTCCGATTGGCGCACGGCCCGAAAGCACGGTGGGCTCAATCAACGGTCCTGAAAGTGGAGTGAAGGCGAGCGCCACATCAGGCCGACCGTCGATCCGGATGTTCTGATAGCAGACCTCGGAGAGTGAACTGATCCCCGTCATCGTGGCGAGTCCATAGGTCTCGGTGCGTCCGCACGGAGTGTTCGATTTCGCGTCGGCGACCACGAAATCGAACGACCAACCGTATAGCCGCGGCGTCGCTCCGAGGTGCCCGAGGGTCGACAGAAAGACCGTGATGGCGGTGAAACCGGCGACGCCAACGGCTCCGGAAACAAGCGACGATCGCACCGGTATGGGGTCCGTACCGCCACCACCGTCCAGTGCCATGCGAGTTCCGTTGGCGACCGGGACCGAAAGCCCGACCCGGAGCAACCGGAGCAGCACGGAACGTTCGGAACGGCCTGCCGTCGGCAACCGACGGACGCCGCGGACCCGCGCCGCTCGGTAGGAGGTGGCGACCGCCAGCGCCGCCACGAGGACGATCAATCCGACCGCCCCGAGGGCCACAACGGGTAGGTCAAATCGGTAACCGACGGACGGATCGGCCCGGCGCGCCACGCCGGTCGGGAATCGCGGCGACAGGAGGTACGCGCCGGCGACCGCGAACACTGTGCCGAAGACGGCGATTGGCAAGGCCGGCGCCGCGCCGACCATCGTTCGTTCCCGGCGGTTCACCCCGAGCGCCAATAGAGTCGCCTGGTCCGGGCCCGCCAAGCGGACCTCGCGTCCGAGGAGCACCGCGAACGCAACCGCACACGCCAGGGTCATCGTGGCCGCGAGCGCCCGGAGCGCGGCGGCCACCAGGTTGATCGCATCGTGGGCACCTTCGATTTCCACCGCCATACCCTGCGTTGCGAACAGTGCCGGGCCGAAGAGTTTCTTCGCCGCGGCGATCGTTCGCGCTTCGCCGCTTTCCCCGTCGCTCAGGCGAAGGCGCAATCGGACACCGTATACGCCAACTTGGTCTGCGTACGTACGATCGAAGGCCGGGGTGAGCATCACGAAGCCACCCGCCTGGCCCCGTTCGCCGAGGTCCAACAGCTGGCGGTGGATCCCGACGATCTTCAGTTTGATGCCCGGTCCGCTGAGGGTCCCCACGTCGGCGACCCCGTTGAGCGTGGCCTCGACCTGAGCCGGCGAATACGACAGCGCGTCGAGGTGGTCGCCGATTCGGGCATGTATCGAGTGGGCGAGGGTCTCACTGATGGTGATCTCGTCGGCAGCATCGGGATTGGCGGCTCGGCCCGAGAGGATCCTGACCCGATCGACCACCGTGCCCATCGACCGGTCGACGCTCGAACCTACCGTCTCGAGGGCCGGGATCGCCGGGAACGTGACGGCGTTTGCGTTCATCGACCCCACGCCCACCACTCCAGGGAGGTTTCGGACGGCGCGCAGTTCGTTGTCGGAGACCCCCGGCAGCAACAGCTCCACGTCAGCGGCGCGGCTCGACTGCTTGAACCGGTCAAGGGCGGTCGCCGTCTGGCGAGCACCCGAAAACACGGCCAGGACCATCGCGCCTGACACTGCGACAAACAGGGTCAGACCGACGATGGTCCGGTACCGGCGGAGCAACTCGTGCCGGGCCAGAAACATGACTCCATGCATGGGGTTGAACTCCAGTGAACGTTTCGGGCCAAGGTCTGTCCGGGGCAACCCTGAACGATGTTTAGCCCAAAATGGATTACTTGACGACGACTTCGGCCGCCATGCCCTTCATGATGTGCGGTGGTCCGCCCGCCCGGTCGGCCATGAAGCACACCATCGCCCACCGGCCGGCGGTGAGGTTGACTTCCGTCAGGATGGCTCCTTCGCTCTTTTCAATGACACTGCTGCCCTGACCCTTGTCGAAGTCGATCGGCGGCGGTCCCGCAGGCGGCTTGTCGGAAGTGAGTACCGCGATTGCGTCCTGAATGGTTTTCCCTGGCATCAGCGGAAACATCAGGAAGTGGTGCAGTTCCTTCCCGGCCACCGAGAATTGGACCACGTTCTTGCCGGCTTTGAGGCCCTTGGTCTCAAAACCGTATTCCTTGGCCACGATGGTGCCCGTGGCGCCAGCCGGAAGGGATGCGGCTTTCGGCCCGGTCACGGTGATGTTCTTCATCATTCCGCCGGCCGCGTGCGACTTGTGGGTGGTCTCGTTCATCACCGTGCATATGAACATGTACGTCCCGGGGCCGAGGTTTACCGTCGCTCGACCAACCGTTCCGGGCGAGATTCGGCCGATGCCGCCAGCAGCGTGCATCCAACTCGGCGTCGGGGCATCTTCTGAGTTGATGACTTTCATGACCTCGTCCATCGAATGCTTGCCTTCGATCCGAAGCACGGCCAGGTCATGCTCCTCCTTTCCGCTGTTGGTCAGCTCGATCGCGATGTTGCCGCCTTTCAACGTGGAGGGGAGCCCTTCGAATGTGTAGACGCCCTTGGCACCTTCGGTCGCTTTTACTTTGAGGTTCTGAACCTCATTGGCCGCTGATGCAGGTCCGCTGCGGATGATGTTGGTAGGTATCGCCATAGCGCCGGCGCCGGCAATGATGAGTACTGAACGCAGTAACAAGCGAGGCTTCCGGGTCAGTGGTCTCGTAGGTGCAACGTTCGGGTGGGTGGTTGGATGCATCGGATCCTCCGTCGAGTTTGGTGACTGGACGTACGGTACGAACGACCGGCCAATCTCGGAAGGGTGCAGACCCGCGCGGTGTTGGGGTGGCTGGCACCACCATCGTGTTGGGGTTCCCGCCCTTCGCCTCAGCGCGATTCCCGACCAGGCTGGGTAGTGATCCGCAAGAACCTAAAGTCAACGGGTCAGGAGTTCATGTGGATGCCGGTTCAGTTGATGCAGTGGTCGTAGGTTCGGGTCCGAACGGACTTGTCGCGGCCGTTACGCTCGCGATGGCGGGTCGCTCCGTGGTTGTCCTAGAGGCGGAGCCCACCATCGGCGGGGGCACCCGCAGACGCGCAACTCACGCTCCCAGGCTTCGTGCACGACATCTGCTCCGCTATTCACCCCCTCGGAGCGGGATCTCCGGTAATGGCGTCACTTCCGTTGGCCGACCACGGCCTCCGCTGGCTGCAACCCGAGGGTCGCGCTCAGCCATCCACTCGACGCTGGTCGAGCGGGGCTCGTGTACCGCGATGCGGCGACCACCGCGGAAGGACTCGGCGCGGACGGTGATGCGTGGCGCCGGCATATCGCAAGTCATGCCGCTCGTTGGGATGATCTGCTGCCCATGCTGATGCGCCCCCTCGTGCAGGTTCCCCGCCATCCCGTCACGCTGGCCCGGTTCGGAATCCCCGCACTCGCCCCGGCGGCGGCGCTCGGCGCTCACTGGTTTCGCGACGAGGAAGCTCGAGCATTGTTCGCCGGGAGCGCCGCCCATGCGTTCCTCCCGCTCTCGAAACCCATGACCGCCAGCTTCGGACTGGTCCTTCTCGCCGCGGCCCACGCTGTCGGCTGGCCGGTGGCCGAGGGGGGATCGCAGGCGATCGCCGATGCACTTGTTTCCCTGCTCCAAGCGCACGGAGGACGGGTTGAAACGGGGCGACGGGTGACGTCATATGCGAACATACCTTCGGCGCGGGTGGTGCTGTTCGACCTTTCGCCGCGTCAGGTTGCCGGAATCGTAGGCGACCGCCTTCCGGATCGCTACCGGAAGCGACTCAATGCCTACCGGCACGGACCGGGCGCGTTCAAAATCGATTACGCCCTAGCCGGTCCGGTTCCGTGGCTCAACGCAGCGACCCGTTCGGCCGGCACCGTGCACGTGTGCGGTACCGCTGACGACGTTGCGTTGGCCGAGGCGGAGGTCGCGGCCGGCCGGCACCCCGCCCGTCCATTTGTGCTGATCGCCCAGCAGTCAGTGGTCGATCCGTCCCGGGCCCCCTCCGGGAAACACACGCTCTGGGTGTACTGCCATGTTCCCAACGGTTCCACCGTCGACATGACCGCTGCGATCGAAGACCAGATTGAGCGGTTCGCTCCGGGATTTCGCGATCTGGTTCTCGCCAGGCATGTTGCCGACTCCGCCTGGTTCGAAGCCCACGATGCGGCATACATCGGTGGTGACATCGGCGGCGGGGCCAACGACGGACTACAACTTCTTTTCCGGCCGCTCATCGGCCGGCCGTACCGGACTCCCGATCCGACCGTACTCATGTGTTCGGCGTCCACGCCGCCCGGCGGTGGTGTGCACGGAATGTGCGGATACAACGCCGCGAACGTGGCACTGCGAGGCCCGCTCAAATAGTTCTCTGGCGAGCGTATTGGCGCCCGGTGCGTAGCGGCGGCGGTTGACCTATCATCAGCCGACAGGACGCGGCCCGAACCCGGGTTGGTTCGCACACCAGGAGGCAGCAATGCATGTCAGCGGTGTTTTAGAGGGCAAAGGATCCGACGTCGCGACGATCGGTCCGGAGCAGACCCTTGCGTCGGCAGCGACCGAACTCTCCAAACGAAAAATCGGAGCCCTTGTCGTGGTCGGCGCCGATGGTTCGGTCGTGGGGATACTAAGTGAACGTGACATCGTGGCGGCGATCGGAACCCAGGGGGCGTCGGCGCTCGATCGGCCCCTGTCCGAGGTCATGACCGTTGACGTCATAACGTGTTCACGCACCGCCACGATGGAGCAGTTGATGAATGCGATGACCGAGCAGCGAATTCGCCACCTTCCGGTTGTCGAAAGCGGCGCCCTCATCGGCATCGTCAGTATCGGCGATGTCGTCAAGCGGCGAGTCTCGGAGATGCAAGATGAAGCGAAGGCGCTGGGCGACTACATAACCCACGGTCGCTGACCGGTCGCCGATTCACTATGGCTGAGCCTCTTCGTCTTCGTATCCCGGAACCCGTTGCTCGGCCTGGTGAGAAACCGGCATTTCGCGATCTTCACATCGACCGGGCGGGAGAAGTGCGCCGACCTCCCCTCGACGTCACTCCCGCCGACATCGTCGATCTCGGCGACGACATGATCCGCGTGCTCAATGTCAACGGCGACGCCGTCGGACCTTGGGCCGGGACGCTGAACGCCGACGAACTTCGGGGCGGGCTACGGGACATGCTCACCGTTCGAGCGTTTGACGCCCGGATGTTGCGGGCCCACCGGCAGGGCAACACGTCGTTCTACATGCAGTCCCTCGGCGAGGAAGCCGTCTCATGTGCCCATCGCCGGGCGTTGCATCCGAACGACATGTGCTTTCCCACCTACCGACAGCAGGGCCTTCTGATCACGGCCGGCTATCCACTCGTGAACATGGTGAACCAGATCTACTCGAACAGTCGCGACCCGCTGAAGGGTCGGCAGTTGCCGGTCATGTACTCATCGAAGGAATTCGGCTTCTTCTCCATCTCGGGAAACCTCGGGACCCAGTTCATTCAAGCGGTGGGCTGGGCAATGGCCTCCGCACTGTCGGGTGACACACGAATTGCGTCAGGTTGGATCGGCGACGGAGCGACCGCCGAGTCCGACTTCCACTCGGCGATGGTGTTTGCGTCGACGTATCACGCACCGGTCATCCTCAACATCGTGAACAACCAGTGGGCCATATCCACATTTCAAGGTTTCGCCCGGGGAGACTCGGCGACCTTCGCGACCCGGGGCCACGGGTTCGGCATTGCCTCCCTGCGGGTCGACGGCAACGATTTCCTCGCGGTGCACGCAGTGTCGCAATGGGCGGCGGAGCGGGCCCGGAACAATCTCGGGCCGACGCTGATCGAGTGGGTGACGTACCGAGTTGGTGCACACTCCACCTCCGATGATCCCGGCGCCTATCGTCCCAAAGACGAGCCGTACGTGTGGCCGCTCGGAGATCCCGTGGACCGGCTGAAGAACCATCTCATCCGGCTCGGGGAGTGGAGCGAGGATCGCCACATCTCCTGCGTTGAAGATGTTGACGCCATTGTTCGAGCGGCGGCCGAAGAGGCAGAAAGCTATGGGACCCTACGAAGTCAACACACCTCGCCGGAGTCGATGTTCGACGACGTCTACGCCGAAATGCCGCCGCACCTCAAACGACAAATGAAACAGGCGGGCTTCTGACGTGACCAGGATGACGATGGTGGAGGCGATCCGCGACGCGCACGCCGTGGCGATGGAGCGAGACGAACGGGTGGTGGTGTTCGGCCAGGATGTCGGATACTTCGGCGGCGTGTTCAGATGCACCTTCGGTCTTCAACAGCGCTTTGGGAAGCACCGCTGCTTCGACGCGCCGATCAATGAGAGCGCGATCGTCGGGGCCGCGATTGGTATGGCCGCATACGGTCTTCGTCCGTGCGTCGAGATACAGTTCGCCGACTACGTCTATCCCGCGTTCGACCAGATCGTTTCGGAGTCGGCCCGTCTGCGTCACCGGTCAGCCGGTGACTTCACGGCACCGATAACGATCCGTATGCCGACGGGCGGAGGGATCTTCGGCGGCCAGACCCACTCACAGAGCCCGGAAGCGATCTTCACCCACGTGGCCGGGTTGAAGACCGTGATTCCCTCGAATCCCTACGACGCCAAGGGCCTGCTCATCGCCGCCATCGAAGACAATGACCCGGTGATCTTCCTGGAACCCAAGCGGCTCTACAACGGACCCTTCGACGGACACCATGAGCGGGCGATCGTGCCGTGGTCGTCGCACCCGCTCGGCGAGGTTCCCGAGGGCCATTACACCGTGCCCCTCGGCGTGGCGCGAATCCATCGTCCGGGGTCGGACCTGACGGTCTTGACGTACGGCACGC
This sequence comes from uncultured Acidimicrobiales bacterium, assembly GCA_963763135.1. GTDB lineage: Bacteria > Actinomycetota > Acidimicrobiia > Acidimicrobiales > JANYDT01 > JANMZO01. Next base: position 586,549 of record CAVXNJ010000004.1, read on the forward strand.
TGGTCCACGTCGCCGAGGTGGCGGCGGCGGAAACCGGAATCGACGCCGAGATAATTGACCTTCGCAGTCTGGTGCCGCTAGATCTCGACACGATCATCGGATCGGTGACCAAGACCGGTCGCTGTGTCGTGGCCCATGAGGCAACCCTGACTTCCGGGTTCGGCGCCGAACTCTGCGCGCTGGTGCAGGAGCATGCGCTCTGGTCGCTCGAGGCGCCGGTGGCCCGAGTCACCGGGTACGACACGCCGTACCCCCACGCCCACGAGTGGAGCTACTTCCCGGGACCGGCCCGATTGGGAGAAGCCATGCGCTCGACGATGGCATCGCGGTGAGGAGTGCCGGTGAAACGTGTCGTTCGACTCCCTGATGTTGGTGAAGGCGTCGCCGAGGCCGAGCTGGTGGCCTGGCACGTAGGTGTTGGCGACCCGGTCACGTCGGATTCCGTTGTGGCCGAAGTGCTCACCGACAAGGCCACAGTGGAGGTCTATGCGCCGATAGCGGGCAAGGTCGTGGCGCTTCATGGTGCGGCCGGAGATGTGCTGGCGGTTGGCAGCGACTTCTTCGAGATCGAAACGGATCAGCTGGTGGAGTCGGCAACTCCATCAGATCCTTCCCCCAGTTCCTTGCTTGAGCCGGCGCCGGACCCTGCGCCGGAGGAAACACCCGCCGGCGTGCCGGACGACGGAGCAGCCGCGGTCTCGCTTCCGAAGAATAGGGCCAACGCTCCCAGGGCCACGGCGGCACCTGCCGTTCGCGAACGGGCACGGCGACTCGGCCTCGACCTCGCAACGATCACCGGCACCGGACCCGACGGACACGTAACCCATGGAGACCTCGACCGTAGGGTGCAGCAGGACGGGCGCGGCGCATCGCTAGACCCGACGGGCGACTCGACTCCGTCAACGACCGAGATTCCGGTGATCGGGCTTCGACGCAAGATCGCGGAACGACTCAGCATCGCGAGTTCCCGCATCCCGCACATCACCTATGTCGAGGAAGTCGACATGACCCAGCTGGAGCAGCTGCGCAATACGCTCACGAACGCCCACCCGATGCAACCTCGCCTCACGGTGTTGCCGTTCCTGATGACCGCGATCGTGCGGGCCGTAGCCGACCAGCCGCAGCTCAACGCCACCTTCGACGACACCGCCAACGTACTGACGCAGTACGGGTCGGTCCATATCGGCATTGCCACCCAAACCCCGCAAGGACTGGTTGTACCGGTCGTTCGAGGCGCTGAGCGCAGGGACATCTGGGACACCGCCGCGGAGCTCGGCCGGGTGACCGCGGCAGCTCGGGCCGGTACGGCTCAGCGCAATGAACTGAGCGGATCCACGATAACGATCACTTCGTTGGGCGCACTCGGAGGGCTGGTGACGACACCCATCATCAACCACCCTGAGGTTGCGATCATCGGTGTCAACAAGATGCAGATGCGACCGGTTTGGAACGACCACGAGTTCGTACCGCGCCGGATGATGAACCTGTCGTCGAGCTTTGATCACCGCATCGTCGACGGTTGGGACGCCGCCACGTTCATCCAACGGATCAAGACGCTGCTCGAGGAACCCGCACTCCTGTTCGTCCCGAACCCAGCTCTTCTCTCGAATATGGTCGAGGAATGATCGTTGAAATTGACGAGTTCGTCGGAGTCGTCTGCGACGCGTTTGCTGCGCGGAACGGGGTCGCTCCCGACGGCGCTCGAATCGCCGAACAGGTGAGGATCGCTTCACGCTCCAGAGAGCAGCGGCGGCCGAACTGCAACCGGGCTGTGCATTCCTGGCCGACGCGGTTCGTCTGGCGCAGCAGGCCGACGATCCGGCGATAGGGCGCATCGCCGCCATGATCGAGGCCGCCGCGCCAAATCTGCCCTGGATCCTTCGTAACGGGTTGCCTGACGCGGCGGAGGACTTTCCCGTCCGCCACGCGAACGCGATGTTCGTCGGTGAGTTCGGTTTGGAGGCGTCCGACGTTACGGTCGGGCTCACTGTGATGGGCCCAAATACTACGTACACAAATCATTCCCACCCGCCCGAGGAGGCGTACCTGGTGCTCACGCCGGGGGAGTGGCGCCAGAACGATGGGCCCTGGAGGGCGCCCGGCGTTGGTGGGGTCGTGTACAACCCGCCCGGCATCATCCACTCGATGCGGTCGGGGGATGTGCCGTTGCTCGCGGTCTGGATACTTCGCCCGGTCGTGTGAGCGGCCGATACGTAGATCGGTGCGGCCCACCGAGGTGGACCGACCGGTCGTGTGACGATCAGCGGGGAATGATCGTTCCCATGTTCATGATGCCGTTGGGATCGAACGCCTTCTTCAGCGCTTCGAGCATCGGATACGACGAACCGTATTCATCCTTGACCCAGCGGGCGCGGGCTTTGCCGATGCCGTGGTGGTGCACGATCGAACCACCGAAGCGCAGTGTCTCCTCGACGATGATCTTGATGATCGGGAAGTAGTACTTGTCGTTTTCCTCGACCGGCTCGCAATCGATCAGGTCGTAGAAGTAGTTGAAGTACATGTTCGTGCCGTTGATGTAACTGTGCGACGAGTGGCCACCGAGCAGCGTGATGCCTTTGATCTCGGCCCGGATACGGGGCAGGACCGCCTCGTAGATGTCGTTGATCGAACTCCAGTCGGCCGAGATCTCGGTGGTGCGGTTCACGTTGCGGGTGGTGCGGATCCGGTTGTCTTCCTTGGTGATCTTGTCGACACCCCACACGAGGTCGTCGAACCACTCGGCGATCAGCTTGCTGTCGACCGGTTTGCAGTCGGGATGTTTGGCGGCGATCTCGGCGATCGCTTCGGCCGTGGCCTTCACGATTCCGGCCGGACCCTCGGCCATGAACAACACGATGCAGTCATCGGGCTCGGCGAAGTGGGAGAAGTGCAGCTGGCCGTCTTCGGGGTCGTAGAGGCGGGCGACGGACGGCTTGTAACCGGCGACCATGACCTCGCGCAGAATCGCGAAGCCGGTCGTCATGCTCTTCGTCGTCCAGCCCAGGAACGTGTTGTTCTCGGGCGTGTACGGGAACAACTTCACCGTAACTTCGCTTATGAAACAGAGCGCACCCTCGTTGCCGATGACGATGTGGCGGATGTCGGGACCGGCGGCGCGACGCGGGACATTCTTGATCCGCGAGATCTGGCCGCCCGGGAAGACGACCTCACAGCCGACGATCATGTCTTCGATGCCGCCGTAGAGCGTGGAGAACTGGCCGATGCTGCGGGTGGCGGTGAGCCCGCCGAAGTGGGCCACCGGCTTGGACTGCGGCGAGTGGCCCGTGGTCAGGCCGAGCGGGCGGACCTGATCTTCGAGCATCTGCAACGGAACGCCGCACTGCACCGTTGCCTGCATGTTGTACGCGTCGATTTTCAGGATCTGGTTCATGGCCGAGCCGTCCATGACGATTGAATTCTCGACCGGCGTCTCCAGGCCGCCTTCGGTGGCGGTGCCTCCGGTGCGCGAGACGACGTTCACGCCGTTCGCGTCGGCGAACGCCAAAACCTTGGACGCGTCTTCGGTGCTGCGGACCATGACCACGGCGGCCGGAAACGGCATGGTGTACACGCCGAAGATGTTCTGCAGCTTCCGGAAGTTGTCGATGCTGCGTTGCTTGAGGAGCTCCGGGTCAGTCAACACGTTGTCGGTGCCGACGATCTGCTGCAGTTGCTCGACGATCGCTTCGCGTGTGAGAGCCATGGTGTGAAAATTCCTTCGTGGTTGGTACGGGTTCGTTGGTGTTCGTCGACCGGGGTCGGGTTAGTGCATTAATGGAATATGGGGTATGCCCGCTCGAACAGCGGATCGGTGGCGTCGCGGATTTCGAGATACACGGTATCGAGCATGCGCCGATAGATCAGTCCGTTGGCGGCGTCGGGCGTAAACGACTCCCGGGCCGAAGCCATGCCGTCTGCAGCCGCTTCGATGCTCGGGTACACGCCGACGGCCGAGGCGGCACAGATCGCCGATCCCAGGCTGGCCCCGCCAGCTCCGGTGCTCCGCAGTGCGGGGATACCGAACACATCGGCGAATATCTTCATGAACAGAGGGCTGGTGGACCCTCCGCCGGAAACGACGATCTCGGTCAGGGTGATCCCAAGCTCAGCGCACATAGCATCGACGTTGTGCTTCATCGTGAGCGCTATTGCCTCGAGAATCGAGCGGTAAATGTGACCGCGGGTGTGCCGGGCGTCGAAGCCGAGCATTGATCCTTTGCGATAGGTCTTGTCGGTGGGAGCCAGCCAATCGAGGACTGTCATCAGCCCGTCGCTGCCGGCCGGCACCACCGCGGCCTCCCGCTCGATGTACTCCTCCCGACTGAGTCCGAGCGACGTGGCTTTCTCTGCGAACTCCGGCCCGAGTAGATCGAGGAACCAGGTCAGCGTCCACATTCCCCGGCGGACGCCGTTGCTCTCGTAGAGGTACCGGTGCGGAATCGAGGCGAAGTTCGTCCAGAAGTTCTCCGGAGCTTTGTGATTCTCCGATCCGTGGACCATTGCGCAGATGTAGGTGCCAAGCGAGACCAGTGCGGTGGTGTCACCGAGCGAACCGGCCCCGAGCATCTCCACTGCCTTGTCGTTTGCTGTAGCGACGACGGGAGTGCCGACCGGAATGCCGGTCGCGGAAGAAGCCTCTGCCGAAACCGGGCCGATGATGTCGCCGGGCATCTGCAGTTCGAGCAGCATGTCCCGGGTGACGCCGAACTGCGGGTACATCGCAGCGTCTTCGCTCCAGGCCCAAGTGTCGGAATCGATCGGCCATTGCATTGAGATGTTGTTCGCTGCGGTGTCTTTGAACACCCCGGTGAACCGGTGGGCGATGTAGCCCGATGAGGTCGTGGCGTACACGCACGCCGGATCGGTCGGCCGGTAGGGCTGATACGCCCGCTCATCCATCCAGCTGATCACCGGCTCGACCAACGACCCGTCGGCTCGCAGAAACGCCTTGTTGCAGCGGATCGGGCAGATGCCGACACCTTTGATATCGGCCGGGTTCCCCTTGAACTCAGCCATCGCGGCCCGACTCGCAATCGCAATGGCATCCCAGAGATCGTCGTCGGGATGAAACACCACGCCATGGCGGGGGCGGCTCATCGGTCGCAACGGCTGGCGTCCCTGGGCAACGGGCTTGCCAGCGACGTCGAAGATCACGACCTTGGCACTTTGGGTGCCGCAGTCGACACCGATGAGATACGGGCCGGTCATAACGGGGCTATCGCGAGGTTCGAGCTTGTGATGCTGTCAGCGGACCAGGTAGCCGCCGTCGACGGAAAGCACGTGCCCGTTGACGTAGTCGGAGGCCCGGCTGGCCAGGAACACCACGGTGCCCATGAGGTCCTCGGTTTCGCCCCACCGGTTCGCAGGAATGTGCTCCAGAACCCGACGGTTCGAATCGGGGTTGCTGCGCGTGTTCAACGTGATCGCCGTGGCGTAGTAGCCGGGAGCGATGCCGTTGACCTGGATGTTGTACATCGCGAGCTCATCGCAGTACGCCTTGGTGAGACCGGCGATGCCGTGTTTCGTGGCGGCGTAGGCCGAGGAGAGGCGTCCGCCGAGAAAGCTGAACATTGAACAGATGTTGATGATCTTGCCGCTGCGCTGCGGCACCATCTTCTGTGCTGCCTCGAAACTCATCTCAAACGCGGCGGTGAGGTTCACATCGACCGTGGCATCCCACTGCGGACGGCCAAACTCGAGCACCTCGGCCATCGGGCAGATTCCTGCGCTGTTTATCAGGATGTCAATCGACCCGAGTGTCTCGACGCACGATTCGATGATCCTTTTCGGCACACCCTTTTCAGTGATGTCGGCCTTCATGAACTCGTAGCGGACCCCGGCTCCTTCGATGAGGTCCTTCGTTGAACCGTCGTCGTCGGTGATGCTTGGAACGAAGACATTCGCTCCGCCCTTGGCCAGGGCTAGGGAAAACGCCTGGCCGAGACCGGTGTTGCCACCCGTGACGATGGCGTTCTTGCCGGCAAGGCTGAAGTAGCTAAGTGCGAAATCGTTGATCGTCATCGTCTGCTCCCTGAAGTGGTCGCAAAGGCGCACGCGATGGGCGGGGGCGGCGCCTCACCGGAGTGGGCCAACCGGCCGGTACGTAAAAACACGAATCGTGAGGCTACCGGACTTTGACGAAACGTCAACCATTCTTGGATGAACTCCACACGACGTTCTCATTCGGTGAACGCCGCTCCACTCGCTCAAAAATGGGCCATTTGACCATGGCGCAAACCCCTCAAAACGGGCAGAGTCATGACTCGGGTGATCGCCCGATTTTGACGGGAGGCTTTCAGTGGATTTCCTGGTCTTTCAAGTAGCGGCCGACGATGACTTCATCTTTGGCCCAACCCTCTACCTCCAGCCACTGAGACACGAGAAACGCGAACTCGCCGTTGTCGGCTCGCCCGTGGTGCTCGATCTGACCGCCGCACCCGTCGCGACGACGTAGCGTCCGTCGCCGAGGGTCTTCGAAGGGCGGCGAACCTTTCGGCATATCTCCGCCCGGCCAAGTTCTCGGGCTGGCCGACCTGCTCAGGGCGCTTGTGGCCAAGTGTCGCGGACAGCGTCGCGCGGCTAGCGTCCCGGAGGAGTTCCGATGACTGCGCCGACCCCGTCCCGAGCACTGTTCAGCGCCGAAGAGTTGTTCCGGCATTTCGACATCGACCGACCTGAGTCGTACATCGACACTTTCGACTTCCAGACGTACCTGGCGACGAAGTCCCCCAGCACCGCCGAGCAGCGAAATGACTGGGCCGAGCAGGACCAGGCCATCACCGACGCTCGCGATGCGCTGATCAACGGCAACCGCTGCGTGGCCATTATGGGCACCCACCGCCTGGGTCGGGCCGATATGTCGTACCGGACCGTCGCCGAATTTGCTCGTCGGTTGGCTCGCACCGGTGATCTCGTTTTGTCGGGCGGGGGACCGGGGGCGATGGAAGCCGTCCACTTGGGTGCAGCCACCGCCAACCGACCCGACGAGGCCCTCAACAACGCAATCGATATCCTGCGCCGATACCCGGACTTTCCCCACATGCGGGCGGAATTGTCCGCAAGGACCTGTCGGTCGACCTTGACCTGGTGGCGGAGCTCCACGCCTGGCAGGTTCCGGCGTTTGAGGCGTTGAACGCCCTGCGGTCCGATGGTGAGCCGCTTCATCCGAGCCTGAGCATTCCGACCTGGTTCTACGGCCACGAGCCACCGACGCCGTTTGCAACGCACATCGCGAAGTACGTCTCGAACGCATTACGCGAGGACGGGCTCCTTGCCATCGCTCGCCACGGGGTCGTGTTCGCTCCGGGTCGAGCGGGCACGGTCCAGGAGGTTTTCCAGGACGCCGCCCAAAATGCGTACCAGACCTACGACTGGGTCAGCCCAATGTGCTTTCTCGATCTGCCCTACGACGGAATCGGGCGGTGGTGGACCCAGCAGTTTCCGGTGGAAACGATTCTGAGGCCGCTACTGGGCCCGGACATGTTTCAAAAATACGTGCGCATAACACCCGACGTCGACGAGGCCTTCGAGTTCATGAAGGACTTCGTCCCTCAACCTCGGTGATCGCCGCGCGTCGCCCCCCGCTAGCTGGCTCGAATTACGCCTGCCGCGTGGAGGGCGGCGATCATGGTGTCGTCGAGACCCAACTCACGCATGACGTCGTCGGTATGCGCACCTAGCGACGGTGACGGCGAATCGGTGCGGACCGGAGTGAGTTCCATCTCGATCGGCGTCGCAGTTGTGCGGTAGGTGCCGAGCGCTGGGTGTTCGAGGTCGACGAGGAAGCCGTTCGCCACGGCGCCGGGGTCGTCGATCGCCTCCGTTGGTGCGTAGTACGGTCCGCAGGGAACCCCGCCGGCCCGAAAGCGGGCGATCCAGTTCGCCGTCGTGTCGGAGGCGAGTAATGCTTCCGCTTCGGCGACGAGCGCCTGCCATTCCGGGCCGCGGTATTCCCAGCCGGCCTTACGAGCATCGGTCAGTTGAGTCACGACGTAAAACCGGTCAATCAGCATGGGGCTGAGTGCTCCCACCGAGAGCATGGAGTCGGCCGTCTGGTAGTGCCGGAAGTAGATGTCGAACGCTCCGCCGGCGGGAAGAACCCGGCTCTCGTAGAGCGCCCGTTGATCGTCGAACGAAAGGCCGGCGGTTCGGATGATTTCAAGGTCCTCGTGAAACGAATCGATCTGGACTCGATCGTGGTCCTCGAAGCGTCCGTTCATGGGTAGCGCCAACCAATGAGCCGTTCCAAGCAATGAGGTTCGAACCCGCTGGCCTTTGCCGGTCCGGAGGCGGTGGTACAACGCAGCCAACACGGCGGCGGCCGAAGCCAGGCCGGTCGACATGTCTGAATACGCCGGTCGCACGGTAAGCGGACGACCCCCTTCGGACCGCGACGTCAGAAACGACAGGCCCGAGAGCCCCTGGACCAACACGTCGTAGCCGCCTTCGTCGGCTTCAGGTCCGAGCGAACCGAACGCCCGATGTTCGAGGAACACGACTTCGGGATTCAACGTGACCGCGTGCTCGTACGTGAGACCGTACCGGACCAAGTCCTTACCTTTGAATGCGCAGAGGATCACGTCAGCGGAGGCGATCAACGCGTCGCGAACTTCTTGCGCCCCGGGGTCAGTCAGGTCCAATACGACGCTGCGCTTTCCCGGGTTGGTGAGCGCGTAGCCCCGCCCTTCCCGAAGGCCCGGGAACGGTGACATGGACCGACTCGCGTCGCCGTGGGGAGGTTCCACCTTCACGACGTCGGCCCCCATGGCCGCCAGGATCCGCCCACAACTGGGAATCGCCATATTTTGAGCGAATTCGACAACCTTCACGCCCGACAGCGCTCCCGGAGCCCCGTTGGGTTGGGCGGGATATGCGAGTTGGGGTTGGTCTGCGTCCATACCTTTTGGGCTCCACGTGTAATGCCAGCTGAACGGGCGTTGGTTTTCTTCGATGCTTCAGGCGACGTCATCAAAGCGTCGTGAGACCTTAAGTCGATCCGTCGAACGGTTCCAGATGGAGGTCAGCTTCGCGTCCGACGTGTGGCGGAGCGCACACTCGGTGCCACCGCATTCTCATTTGGTCGCCGGTAGGTTGGAGGCCATGAAGAAGCTGAAGGTCTCTGCGGTTTGGATCACTCTGGTGGTCGGTGTTACCGGACTCTCACCGGCCGGGCTCGGATGGGCCGCCTCGAAACCCGCCACGAAACCCGCCGAACAGAAGGTCTCCGTAACGATGACCGATATCAAGTACTCGGTGAAATCGATCCAGGTGAAAAAGGGTGTTCCAGTCACCTTCACGTTTGTGAACAAGGGTAAGGCCGTTCATGAAGCAGTCCTGGGCTCGCATGCCGAGCAGGTCGCCCATGACAAGGAAATGGCGGCGATGGGCGGAATGGTGATGGGCGACGAACCGACCGCGATCGCCCTGAAACCGGGTGTTACCAAGAAATTCCGGTACACCTTCGCCAAGGCCGGTCGATACGAGATCGGGTGCCACACACCCGGCCATTACAACGCAGGCATGAAGATTGACATCGTTGTAACGTAATTTCCGTGGTCTTCGGAACGACACGGCGAGTGCAGAAGCCTCTTGAGGTATCCATGGGTCACGACCCCGAAAAATTCGAGCTAGTTCGCCGTGCCCGCAGTGAAGGGCAATGATAGGAGTATGTCCGGCAACTCCGCTCGCAGTCGAATGTGCGCAATGCTGGTTGCGGTCGTCGTTGCCGGTGTGGCGTTGAACGAAGGAACCGCCCTCGGCACGGGGGGAACCGGCCCTGCTTTTCAGGCCGCGCCTCCCACGGCTGCCACCGTCCCACCGGAGCGGACGGTGCCCCGCATCACCGCAGCACGCAAGACCGTGAAGAAGAAGGTGGTCCGCAAGCCGGTTACCACCGTCAAGAAGGCGAAGACCACCACCAAAACCACCGTCAAGGGTGCCACGACGGTGGCCGGCTCACCGACGACCACCGTGTTCAAGCCCCTTCGAGCGACCGTAAGTGGCGCAGGAACGTATGTCGCGGTACGCGCCGAACCCGATCCCAAATCCGCGCTTCTGAGGCGCATACCCGACGGCACCGTCGTGTCGATCCGATGTCAGGTCGTTGGCGTCGCGGTGTCGGATCCCGGGGCCGGTCGCAAGAGTGCGGTGTGGAACCATCTCGTCGCCGGCGGCTACATCACCAACATGTACACGACCCTCTACGTCGACGGGGAAACCAAGCCCGCAGCCGGGCGGACCTGTTCCGGATCATCAGGATCGAGCGGGGGCGAAACCTCAGCCGGAACCGAGACCGGAACGGTTACCGCCACGACCGGTACGTCGGGAAAGATTCCGGCGAAACCGGTCATCACCGCAGTCAGCTGAGGCGCTACTCGCCTCGCGCTGTTTGATGCAGAACTGCCCAGGTCGGGGTGAACACGACCTGTTGATCGCTCACTTCAGACGTTCCATCGACCAGAAGCGCGTACGTCTCGCCGGTTGGGGGAGGAAATAGCAGGGTCGTCTTCGGGTTGTTCAGAAGATAGGCAGACGTACGTTTTCCGACCTGAAAATGCATTGCGGTTCCGACCACCGCTGGCGTTATCGCGTTGACCCGGGGCGCGTTCTCGGGATCCACGCTGATCAGAAACGCTGCTGGGAATCTCGAACTCTGTTCGGCCAGATCGGAAAGTTCAACGGGAATGCTCATGCTCGGGACACTAGTAGTCGAATGTACGGCGAAGGTTCGCGGACGGGTGGTGCCGGTTTCGACCGCGTGAGACCGGGTATGGGAGCGATATGGACTCACCTCAACACCACACGCTCATCCGGGCACCTGAACCGCCTGTTTAAGACGACTGCGCTCCGATCCCGCGTAGGCCGGCCGGTGGCCGTTGGCGGAATTGCGGTCATGGGTGTGCTTCTCGCGGCCTGTGGGAGCGGCGAGAGCGACACCACAATCTCCACCGAAACCACGATCGCAGCGGAGAGCAGTCTCGCGGCTGAGACCACCGTCGCGGCAGAGACAACGGCCGTGGTCGAAACCAGCGTCGCCGCTGACACGACGCCTCCGGTGGAGACGAGTGCCGCTTCGACCGTCGCAGCGGAGACCACCGCCGCGCCAGCCACCACCTCAGCTTCGGCGACAGTTCCGGCGACTGTCGTAGCGTCCACCGCGGTGATGTCTCTGCGATGCCAGGCCTCAGAGCTCGCAGGATCGCTCGGTGCGGCGGACATGGGCGCTGGCAACCTGTATCAACCGCTGGTGGTACGCAACATCGGGCAACGGACCTGCACCCTCGACGGATACCCCGGGGTCTCTCTCCTCGATTCGGCGGGCGTGCAGATTGGGGAGCCGGCCGAGCGGGCTCAAGGGGTTCGGGCCACGATCTCGCTGCCGCCCGGTGCATCGGCCTCAGCGCTGCTCCATACGACGAACGGACCGATTGGTGATCCGTGCCTTGCTCCCTCGGTTTCCCTGAAAATGTTTCCGCCGAATGAGACCGAACCGCTGATTTTCCCGGTGGTGTTCACCTCGTGTGGGGGCATGTCGGTCAGGCCGTTCGTTGCCGGGATCCTCGGTCAGTAGGTCCTCGGTCAGTAGGCCCTCGGGCGGTGGAGCTCCTCGCTACGGACGTGCTTCGAGTGGCGTGGCCCGTCCGATCCGCAGATCGGCCAGGGTCTGTTCGTAGGCGGCCGCCAGCCTGAGCACGGCGAGGTCACCACGCGGTCTACCGATGAGCTGAACGCCCATGGGTAGACCGGTGGGACCGAATCCGGCGGGAACGCTGATGCTCGGTAGCCCCGCGAACGTGGCGTAAATGACGACCTCCATCCATCGGTGATACGTGTCCATACTGCGGCCGTCGATCTCCTTCGGCCACCGCCATTCGGCCGGGAACGGGAATACCTGAGCGGTCGGAAGGACCAGTACGTCATAGTGATCGAACATGGCGAGCATGCTCTGATAGAACGCGGTTCGCTGCTGACTGGCCTCGAGCGTTTGAGCGCCCGTAAGAGCTTGAGCCTGGTCGTACTCCCATAGCGCCTCCGGCTTCAGAAGGTCGCGGTGCCCGGCCCTGATGTGCGGTGCCATGCCAGCCGACACCAGCCAACGGCGCCAGATCAACCACGCCTCCCAGACCGCGTCGGGCGCCATGCCCAAGGTCGCCGTTTCGACGCGGCAACCCAGCGCTTCCAATCGACCTAATGCTGACTCACACGTCTGAAGCACCCCCGGCTCCATTGCGAGATAGCCGTCGAGTGAACCCAGCCAGCCAACCCGGGTGTTCCCAGGATCATATGCGTGCAAATGTTTTGGTTCGAAGCGCTGTCCGTCGTTCAAGGACAACGGCAACCGAGGGTCGTAGCCGGCCTGCACGTCGAACAGCATCGCGACATCATCGACACTTCGTCCCATCGGGCCTTCAGTGGAGAGCTGCGCCACGAATGAATCAACCACCGGCCAGGCTGGAACCCGGCCCTGACTCGGACGGAAGCCGAACACGTTATTGAACCCAGCCGGATTGCGAAGTGAGCCCATGAAGTCACCCCCGTCGGCCACTGGAACCATGGATGTCGCCAGGGCCACGGCGGCTCCGCCGCTGGAGCCACCGGCACTCTTTGTCTGGTCATACGCGTTCAACGTTGTTCCGAATACCGGGTTGAAGGAATGGGAGCCGAGTCCGAACTCCGGAACATTCGTCTTCCCGATCACAATGCAACCAGCGTCCTTCATTCTCGCCACGACCAGAGAATCGAAGCTTGGAACGAAATCCCGAAAGATGGGTGAACCGAACGTTGTGCGAATCCCTTTCGTGTTCGCGAGATCCTTCACCGCGATCGGCAGACCGTGGAGTGCACCGAGGGTCCCACCGGAGATCACCGCGTCATCGCGCTCCGCAGCTTCGGCCAAGAGCCGATCTCGATCCTGCAAACTGACGACGGCGTTGAGAGCCCCGTTGCAGCGCTCGATCCGGTCGAGATAGGCGGTCAGAACCTCGCGACACGAAACAGTATGTGCGCGGATCATATCGACCAGCTGGTGGGCCGACGTGAACACCAGGTCGTCGGGTTCCGTGGCCTGCGCTGACAAGTCCGTGATCGGCATGTCCGTCAACCTACTCCTCGGCGGCCGACGGCCGACGGCGCTGAGGGCAAAGCGACATAATGGCTAATGACGCAATCCATTACTCAGGCCGAATTTCATGCGTTGACTGATCTGCCCGATTGGCGAGCCCTGCTGCGCAGGATCGAAGCGACCTTCCGTGCGCCATCGTTTTCTTTGGCAGTCGAGTTTGTGAGCGCAGTAACCGTGGCCGCCGAATCGGCCGGTCATCTGCCGGATATCGACATTCGTTCGCCCGGGGTTGTTCGGATTGTCCTGACCACACGGTCGGCGAGGGGACTCAGCGACCTCGACATCGACTTGGCCCGAACAATCTCGGCGTTGGCCGCCTCATCCGAAATGGCCAGCGAGCCCACCGCCGCGTCGAGGGCTGAGATTGCCATCGACGCCCTTGATATCGCGGCAGTCCTGCCGTTCTGGCGGGCGGTGTTCGCCTACGAGGATGAGGCCCCGCCTCTTCCGGGAGAAGAGGTACGTGCGGTCGTCGATCCGCAGCGGATCGGCCCGTCGATCTGGTTCCAGCAGATGGACGAGCCGCGCATACAGCGAAACCGCATTCATCTCGACATGACGGTTCCCCATGACGTCGCCGAATCCCGAATCGCCGCTGCGCTCGCCGCCGGTGGACGAATGGTGAACGATGAATCGGCTCGGGCGTTTTGGGTTCTCGCGGATGTCGAGGGAAACGAAGTATGCATATGCACATGGCAGGACCGATGACTGGTCGCCAGACGCGACTGAAACATGGATCGGCGGGGCGAATAGGCACCGGTGTCGCAATGTTCATGCGCTGCAGTTACTTGCCGCGGACCGTGACTCTCACGGACTTTTACTTCCATTGGCCTGGCGGTGGACGTAGAGTCGCTCTAGCAGCGAAGTGGCCTTCCGCCGAGGCCTGCGATTGCGAGTCGGTCCTGGCTGTGGTTCCGCCGCCACACCAGGACCGCAGTATTTCTGCGGATCGGTGAAGCCCGGTGAACCCAGACATCCACCGACGAACGGTCGGGTCAGAACCGTCCGCCGTCGACCAGAAAGTGTTGGGCGGTGCACGCGGCCCCGTCATCGGCCGCGAGAAACAGCACCATCTGAGCGAACTCCTCCGGAAGGATTCGACGCTTGATCATCTGATCGTGCATCGTGCCTGCTTCTCCTTCCGGGCTCCACCACTTTTGGAGCTGCCGGTCGGTCGCCACCCAACCCGGCAATACGGTGTTGACCCGTATCCCGTGAACGCCGAACGTCCTTGCCATCGTCCGGGTGATCCCCTCGACGGCAGACTTCGCAATCGCGTAACCGGGAAACATGTCCTCTTTCATCATGTAGCTGCTGGAGCCGATGTTGATGATCGAGCCGGAACGCGCATCGATCATCTGCGGCGCGAGGGCTTGGATCGCGAAGAAGTAGTGCCGAAGGTTGGTGTTGATCCGATCGTCGAAGTACTCCGGTGTCATGTCACGCCAATCGTGGCGGTCGTCGTTGGCCGCATTGTTCACGAGCACCGAAACACCGCCGAGCGCTGAGCACACGCTCTCACACGCGGAGCGGAGCGCGTCGATATCCCGTAGATCCACCTCGAAGAACAGAGGTACGTGCGCGACGTTGGCCTCCGTGCAGCGCCGAATCGTATCGTTGGCACCAACGACACTCCGGTCGACGAAGGCCACTCGTGAACCCTGGCGGGCGAACTGTTCAACGAGTGCGCTTCCAATTCCTTCGGACCCGCCCGTGATGAAGATGCCGCGATCGACGAGCGAGGGGTAGTGGGCGTAGGCGGTCATGACGGGCTTCCTGGCGATCCGGGTTTTGACGATCCAGATCCCGGCGGTGGGCCGCTCTGCCACCATGCTCGCAGGCGCCGTGCGGACTCCGGGTTGACCGATCTCGGCGGCATCGCTCCGCCCGCGATCGCAGCCACCTGCTCCACGGAGCTCATGGCCTGGGCGTCGGCGTTCTCCGGCGTCAGACCACCGAGATGGGGAGTCGCCACGACCCCGGGTCGTTTGGCGAGTGCCGGCGATGGTCGCTGATCCGGTGCACGACCGACGTCGATGGCCAGTCCTCCGAGTCGTCCGGAGTCGAGGGCCGCGGTCACCGCGTCTTCATCGAGGAGTTCGCCTCGCGACACGTTGACGAGAAGAGCGCCGGGTCGCATGAGGGCCAGGCTCGTCGCGTTGATGATGTTGTGCGTCGAAGGAATCGACGGGGCCAGGGGCAACACGAAGTCGGAGGTCTGCAGGAGATCAGCAAGCTCAAGCGCCTCAAACCCGTCGTTTGCCACGGCGGTCTTGGCCTCGGGGTCGGAAATGACAACGCGCATACCAAGATCGCGCAGCACCCTGGCCAGGTAGGAACCAATCGACCCGTAGCCGATGATCCCGGCCGTTCGCCCGCGCAGTTGCCGACCGGTCCGTTGGGGGGCTTGGCCCGAGGAGCGGTAGTCGAGGGTCGACTCGCTTACGTTGCGAGCAAGGTCGAGCATGAGGGCCAATGCAAGTTCTGCGGTGGAGGCGACGAAACTTTTGTCGGCATTCGCGATCAAGACGCCGTGGGTGTTTGCCGCATCCAGATCGATCGTGCTGATGTCGACGGCGCAACGGAGAAACGCGAGCAGATCAGGAAGGGCGGCAAACAGCTCGGCACCTCCCGGCGTGGAACGATGGGCGACGATCACTTGGCATCCGCTGGCTGCGCTTGCCAGCTCCGTCGGCGTGAGGTCACGAGGTAACGGGTTACGGACGACGGTTGCGACCCTTTCAAGTTCCGGCAGGGCGCG
Source organism: uncultured Acidimicrobiales bacterium (assembly GCA_963763135.1). Taxonomy (GTDB): domain Bacteria; phylum Actinomycetota; class Acidimicrobiia; order Acidimicrobiales; family JANYDT01; genus JANMZO01. Next base: position 602,430 of record CAVXNJ010000004.1, read on the forward strand.
TGCGTAATACGCCTCCAGATCCTCGGGATTGTGGGTCAGAAAGACAGTTGGCACGGGCCCCGACCCTAGTCGTTGGTCCTGGGGAACCGATCGTCGGGAAACGTAGTCTCTGCACGGTATTGGCGTCGTCAGCTTCGCGTCGAGTCACCGTAGACTCAGGTCGTGCTTCGTGAAGGAATGGCTGCCCCGGCATTTTGTCTACCCGATCAGAATGAGTCCGAAGTGTGTCTGGCCGACTTCATCGGTCGTTGGGTTCTGCTGTGGTGGTATCCAAAAGCATCAACCCCTGGTTGAACGATTCAAGGGCAGGCGTTGCGTGACAACGCCGAAAAGTTCTCAGCGGTCAACTGTGCGATCCTCGGTGCGTCGTTCGACTCGCCGGAGGAGAACCGCGTTTTCGCCGAGTCCCAGGGGTTTCGCTATCCGTTGTTGAGCGACGCCGGTCGCTCGGTGGGCGCCGCCTACGGGGTATTGCGATCGACCACCGACCAGTACTCGGCGTTCCCCAAGCGGCTCTCATTCCTGATCGACCCCGAAGGCACGTTGCGGCGCTCGTACGTCGTTACCGACGTGGCCGTTCACGCAGCCGATGTGTTGGCTGATCTCTCGGACCTCCAGCGTGGCTGAGCCAAGAGAGATCCGTCCGACGCGGATCCCGATCGATCCGAAGGTTCAAGACGCCGCGGCCGATACGGCAGCGCTTCGGCGCAAAGCCGATCAAGTGTCGGGCGGTGCTGCGCGAGCGGCGGTGCTCGGAGCGAACGACGGGCTGGTGACCAACCTCTGTTTGATCCTGGCGGTGGCGGGCGCTAATGCGTCGGTCTCGTCGGTGCGGTTGGCTGGTTTTGCGAGTCTCATCGCCGGAGCGTTTTCGATGGCGGCGGGCGAATGGGTGTCGGTTGGAAGTCATGCCGAGCTGGCCTCGGGACTGATCGGGGAGCTCCGTCGACTCATCGCCCGCAACCCGAAGCTCGTCCTCGATGAACTCACTACGCAGCTGATCGAAGACGGATTCGCGAACGACACGGCCCAGCAGGCCTCGACCGAACTACCTCTCGACGAAGAGCGGTTTCTGAAATTCACGGCCAAGACCGTATTTGGCGTGAACCCCGATGAATTGGGTTCACCGGTGATTGCGGCGACGAGTTCGTTTGCGTTGTTCTCCGTTGGCGCGCTCATCCCGCTCGCCCCGTGGTTCTTCATGTCCGGCGGGGCGGCGGTCATGGCGTCGATCGTTCTCACGGTCGTCGCGAGTTTGGCTATCGGTGGCCTGGTCAGCCGCTCGAGCGGCAACTCGGCCCCCAAGGGTGCGTTGCGTCAGCTGGCCATAGTCGTGCTGGCGTCGGCGATCACGTTCGGAATCGGCAAAGCCTTCGGCACGGCGATCGCGTAGGTGTTAGGCGAGGGCGGCGTAGGTCCCGGCGGCTTCGACGGCCTTGTGAATCGGCCAGATGAGCTCGGCCAGACGCTGAGTTTTGGCCTCCCCAACGACGTTCCAGATCGGTTCGCACAAACGGTTCGTATCGTCTTCGATCTCCTCCCGCGCTGCCGTTCCTTCTGCGGTCATTGCGCCGTCGCCGTCAACCCAGCCACGGACATTAAGTGCACTTACTGCTTCGGCCCACTCCTCCTGATTCCATTCGCGGGTGGCCATCGTGACGGCGAGAGGGAAGCGCCCGGTTCCGACTTGGAGAACCATGCACTGGCACGGTCCAATTCCGTTGGCGACGAGGAGGGAGATATGCGCATCGCCGCGCCATTCGCGAATGATCGTGATCTGTTGCCAGAGGGCAAGGAGTGGGTCGGTTGGCAGCGCAATCGCAGCGTTGGCGGCAGCGAGCGGCTTTCCGGCATAGTCGAGACCGGCGACGACTGGATCAATGATGGATCGCGCTTCCTCGAGATCGGTTGGCGACATGGTGAAGCCGATTCGCTTCAGCGAACGGTCGACGGCCCGAAAGCGAGCATCTTGAAGCGCTGTCGGAGTCGTTGCCGACCAGACGCCCGGCATCGCTGAGATCACCGCTCGAGGCGCGAAGTTGTAGAACGTTGCCACGATCACCTCATTCGCGACGGCACCAAGCGGGGCGACGCGCGAAGCGAAGTACCCGCCTCGGCCGGTAACGCCGAGGGCTGCGTATTCTTCGGCCGCCTCCGGAACGAAATACACCAAACGGTGCGCCATATTGATGGCCATGTGGGTGTCGTGAACAATTCTCCGGGTCATGCGGCGAACTATACCGGTCACTAGCGTTTTAGGGTCCGCCGCTGGATAACTTGCGGGATTCTGACGGCTCTGAACGCCATTCGCTACGTCCTCGGCGTTGCGGTTGGGTAGAGCAGACGCTGCCTTCTGCGTCCTTGCGACTGACGCCCAGCGCTCGCCACAATCTTCACACTTATCCTGCGGCGCACCCTTAGTCGGGCTAGACGAGCGAACATGTGTTCGTGTAGCCTCCAATCATGGGGCAACCGACCGAAGCCAGAGGGGTGCGAACGATCCTTCACGCTGACCTTGATGCGTTCTACGCATCCGTGGAGCAGCGCGATAACCCTGCGCTGCGGGGTCGTCCGGTGCTTGTCGGGATGGGGGTGGTCACCGCAGCGAGTTACGAGGCGAAACGCCGAGGTGTCCGATGCCCCACGAGCGTGCGTGAAGCGATGCGGATATGTCCCGATGCCGTTGTCGTCCCCGCCCGTATGAAGGCGTACTCCGAAGCCAGCGCCGCAGTGTTCGACATCTTCCGAGACACGACGCCGGAGGTCGAAGGACTCTCGATTGATGAAGCGTTTCTCGACGTCACCGGCTTGTGGCGGATTCGGGGCGACGGCCGCAAGATCGCGACTGAACTTCGACAACGGGTATCGCGGGAGGTGGGGCTTCCGGTCAGTGTTGGTGTCGCCACGACGAAGCACCTGGCGAAGGTGGCCAGTGCCGAAGCCAAGCCCAACGGTCTTCTCGTAGTGGCACCGGGTGATGAAGCCAGTTTCCTCCACCCCCTTCCTGTCGAGGTGCTCTGGGGCGTCGGGCCGGTGACGTCGGCCAAACTTCACGCGCGAGGCTTACGGCGGGTCGCCGACATCGCGTGTCTCAGCGAGGAAGCCCTCGTAAGCATGCTGGGTAAAGGTTCCGGGCATCACCTGTATGCGCTCGCCCACAACCGCGACCCTCGCCGTGTCGACACCGGCCGACGACGTCGCTCGATTGGGTCGCAGAGTTCGTTTCCTCGCGGTGGACTCGTTCGGGAAGACTGCGATGCACTCCTGCTGGCGATCGTCGATCGCGTAACCGCCCGGCTCCGGCGGGCCGGTCGAGTTGCCCGCACGGTCGTTCTTCGTCTGCGGTTCGGTGATTTCACCGTGGCCACGCGGTCGCACACGATTGCGGAGGCCACGAACGCGACGTCCGTGATCCTCATCCCGGTCCAACTGCTGTTAAACGACGTTTGGCCTCTCGCCTGCGAGCGCGGGCTCACCCGCATCGGGATCGCGGTGACCGGCTTGAGTTCGGCTGACACCGTGCAATTGGCTCTACCCTTCAGCCAACGCGATACCTCGCGCCTCGATGAGACACTCGACGCCATCCACGACCGCTTCGGGAAGGGAGCCCTGCGGCGGGCCGGCAACATGCGTCGGAGTCTCGTGGAAGTGCCGATGCTGCCCGACTGATGCCCCGCGACTGGCCACCCGACTGGCGCCCCGGATTCAACCGCAATGGCCGCGTTTCGCTACTGTCACGGACATGAGCACGACGAACCAAGCATCTGTCGGACGGTTGGCCGGAAAGTCGGCCGTGGTCGTTGGAGCTGGCCAGACTCCGGGGGAGACGATCGGCAATGGCCGGGCGATGGCCATCCTGTTCGCTCGGGAGGGGGCAGAGGTTCTCTGCGTCGATCGAAATGCCGAACGGGCGATGGAGACCGTCGCAATGATCGAGGCCGAGGGTGGCCGGGCCAAGGCTTTGGCGGCCGACATCGTCGATGCCGAGCAGGCGGCCGCCATCGTGAGCGGGGCGATGGCCGCGTTCGGCAAACTCGACATCCTCGTGAACAACGTGGGCATCGGGTCTCTCGCCGGAGTTTCCGACGGACCGCCTCACCGGTGTGACGAGGAGGCCTTCGACCGCATCATGCAGGTCAACCTGAAAGGGATGTGGCTGACGACAAAGGCGGCAATTCCCCCGATGCGCGAGAGCGGTACGGGTTCCATCGTGAACATATCCTCGTTGGCGTCGCTGGCCGGCAATTCTATGCTCGCTTATGAAGTTTCCAAAGCGGCCGTCAACCGTCTGACGCTCAGCGTCGCCGGTTCGAACGCCAAGTACGGCCTCCGTTGCAATGCGATCCTTCCCGGCCTCATGGACACCCCGATGGCGATTACCGGAGTGTCGAAGGCGACCGGCCGGTCGACCGACGAAACCCGGGCGTTGCGTAGTGCTCGAGTGCCGTTGAAGGCGCAGATGGGTACGGCGTGGGACACGGCCTATGCAGCGCTGTTTCTCGCGTCTGACGAAGCCAAGTTCATCACCGGGGTACTCCTCCCCGTCGACGGGGGGATGTCGACTCGGGTCGGTTGACCTTCGCCGAAAGGAAAGCCATTCGTGGGAGGACCGAGGAGACCGTCTTCAGTCGAGATCGACGAGTTTCTCAAACAGGAACTCGTGCTTGAGATACGAGGTTTCTCGTTCGTGGCCCGGGGTAGGAGGAACGAGTTGAGACATTTGCAGCAGTCGCCAGCCATCGACGATCGCAGCCAGACCGGTCCGGTACGGTGGATCAACTTCGAGCTGCGGACCCCGACCGGCGGTCCCATCGTGAAAAGCCCACGCGACGACACCACTGTCGAGAGCGGAACTCGACAGCCACAGGATGAGAACTTGCTGACGTGTCATTGCGCGGTCGCCGTCTGAAGGAGGGCCAGACGATTCTCGGTGCGGGTCAGGTACCAATCGACATCAAAATCGGGGTCGCCCGACAAATAGCGCCAAAGCAACGAGCGCTTGACGATTTCGTGTCGGTGGTCAGCGGTGCCGTACCAGTCTTCCTTCGACCGAAGAATCGAGGCGACCGTGCCGCCTTCGCTATGTGCAAAAACATGGTCGTTGTTGATGTTGCGAGCGGCGAGGTCTGACACGTTCCACAGCCGGACCTGTGGTTCGGTCGGGTTCAAGCGGAGCTTTCCCATTACCCGCAGGGTGTCACTGTGATTGGGGGCGCCGGCGTGCCAGAGGCCCTGATGAAAGATCACCACGGTTCCGGCCGGTCCCGAGTAGTACTCCTCGCCGGCGATGTGCTGGTAGCGGGCCACGTCTTCCGTCGTTACCTGACGAAGGTGACTTCCGGGAACGAAACGGGTTCCACCAGCCTTCGGAGCGACGTCGTGGGGGAACCAGAAGAGTTGGATGTCGAATGCCGTTGCCGGATCGATGATCGCATCGCAGTGCAGACCCTGCGCTTGAAGATCGTGGGGGCGCTTGAGGTGCACAAAATGGTGATCGACAACCGGATTGCTCCCGACCAGCGACGCGATAGCCCCGGCGATCGTAGGGACGCGTACCATTTGACCGATCGCCGACTCGGCCGGGTACGCGTCGGCCAGCAGGGTGCCTGAACGCGGAAGGGGGGCCTCGTCGTCGTCGACCGGGCGATTTGCCAGCGTTGCATTGAACTCATTCAGCCAGCTGCGGAACAAGAGAGGGAGCTCCACCACGGCCTGCTCGTTGATCGGCGGCGGTACGACGGCCTCGAACTTCAAAAACCCACGAGCGACGAAGCTCGCCACCTGGTCGGTGGACAGCAGCGGAAGATCCGAGGAAGCGTTCACGGCGCACGGTCTAGCGTAAATGGCGCTTTAGCGCACTAATAGTGCACCGCGGCGGATCATCCAAACGATCTTTTGGTTGTGGCTCATGGCGAAGGTAAACGGGACGAAAGTCCCTACCTGCTAGGCGAGCGGCTCAGGCACGCTCTCTACGACAACCCCCCGATCAGTCAGTTGGAGAATTACAACATGCGTTCACGTTCGCTTCGTCTCGTCGCCAGCACGCTCGCGTTGGGCATGGGTGCCCTTTCGCTTGGAGCCTGCACTAAGGACAAGGGGAGTGACACTACGGCAGCTGCAGCGGAGGCAACAACGACCACGGCAACGGCAGAAACGCTTCCCATCGCCGCTGCGTCCACGGACACCACGGCAGCTGCTGGCGCAACCGAAACAACTGCGGCCGCCACGGCGACCACCTTGGCTGCCGGGCCAGATACGTCGCTGGCTCCGAATCACAACATCGTGTACACAGCCGTCGGAGCGGGCTCGTTCCTCACCCTGGCGAAACTCCTGGCAAACGCTGACCTGATCACCACCATGACGGGCCCTGGCCCCTTCACCGTGTTCGCTCCGACCGATGCAGCGTTCGCTGCCGTTCCCGCCGACATGCTGAAGACCCTGCTCGCCGACAAGGCGCTGCTCACCAAGGTCCTCACGTACCACGTAATGGCCGGGACCGTGATGTCGGCGGATCTGAAGCCTGAAGACACGACCCTCGAAGGTAAGACGGTCAAGATTACGGGCGATGCGACAACCGGATTCCTCGTGAACGACGCGAAGATAATCGCCCCCGACGTGGTTGCGTCGAACGGTGTCATCCACGTCATCGACAAGGTTCTCCTGCCGCCGGACTGCTGCAAGTAGGCAGATCTCGGCGTGGGGCCCAAAACGGTCCCGCCAGCCGGTGAAACAAACGGTCACTCCCGCAACGGTCCCCAATCTCGCCTGAATCGGTGGGATTCGGGGATCGTTGTGTTTCCCGTCCGTTACCGCAGTGTGAGCGTGACGGATTGCACGTTCGAAATACCAGGCGCGGAGGGCCCGACCGGCCAGACTAGGAACGATCCACGTTTTTGAACCTGGAGGTTCCAATGATCCGCAAGCAACGTGCCGCTGCAGGTGACCTCACCAAAGTCACTTTTGTTCTGCCCGACTCCGGCACGCCGGTCTCGGTGGTCGCAGATTTCAACTCCTGGGATCCGCTTCGTCACCCACTCAAGATTCGTGCGAACGGTACCCGCTCGGTGCAGGTCGCGCTTCCCGCGGGAAGCCAGGTCCGCTTCCGCTATCTGGCCGAAGGAGGATCGTTCTTCGACGATCCGGCCGCCGACTCGTACGAAGAAAACGGGCAGGGCGGCACGCACTCGGTCGTCTTCGCCTGAGCTGACCCGTTCAGCTTCGGGGCGATCCGCATAGGATCGTTCACGTGCCATCGACGCTTGAGCAGGTAACTATTTCGGCTCCCACGGGCTTGGTCTTCGACGCGTGGGTTAGCGGTCCCCGCGACGGAGAACCGGTGTTGCTTCTCCACGGGTTCCCCCAGTCGCGCCACGTGTGGCGCCAGCAGATCAGCCACCCTGGCCAATCGCGGTTTCCGGGTCGTGGCGCCTGATCAGCGTGGGTACTCCCCAGGAGCCCGCCCGGACCCAGCTGACCTGACGAACTACGCATTCGACCTTCTGGTCGCTGACGCTCTCGATATCGCAGATGCCCAGGGCTGGGTGGACCGTCCGTTCCACCTCGTTGGGCACGATTGGGGCGGCCAGGTTTCCTGGGGTGTCGCGTCGCGTCACCCACAGCGCCTTTCCTCGCTCACGATCCTGTCCCGTCCTCATCCGTCGGCCTTCCGGCAGGCGCTCGCCGCCCCCGAAAGTGACCAGAAGCATCGGTCGCGTCACCACCGGTCATTCCTCTCCGAAGAGACCTGCGGCCTGTTGCTGGCGGACAATGCGGCGCGGCTTCGCCAGATGCTGGAAGGCTCCGGCGTGCCGATTGATACCGTGGCCGACTATCTGTCGGTACTGGGCAACACACCGTCGCTGGAGGCGGCCCTCGCCTGGTATCGGGCCTCGCCGAATCTGGCCACGCCAATCGGGACGATCGAAGTCCCGACGATGTACGTGTGGGGTGATGCCGATCAGACGGTAGGTCGTTCGGCGGCTGAGATGACGGGGGAGTTCGTTGCGGCACGCTATCGATTCGAGATTCTCCCGGGGATCGGGCACTTTGCTTCCGATGAAGCCCCGTCGTTGGTTAGCGATTTGCTAATAAGCCATCTGAGTAGCCAATCTGGTCACCTGTAGCCATCGAGAGAAGAGGTCAGATGACAGGTATACCGGTTGGTGACACGGTCCTGGTGGAGGGCGCCGGTCCGCGGATCGACATCGTGCTGAACCGGCCCGATCGGAGGAATGCCGTCACCCGCGCCCTGGCCCAGGAGTTGAAGGCCGCCATACAGCGTGCGGCCGGCGACAGCGACATACGGGCGATCGTGCTGCGTGGGGCCGGGAGTTGCTTCTGCTCGGGCATGGACCTGAAAGCGGCCGGTGAAGACCTGGCCCAGGAACCTCGAGAGGCGTGGACCGAGGTGCATGCGGCGATCTACGAATGTCAAACTCCGATCATTGTGGCTCTCGAGCGTTTCGCCATCAACGTGGGAGCGGCGCTCGTGCTGGGGGCCGATCTCACCGTGTGCGGCGAAAGTGCATTTCTTCAGGTCTCGGAGATCGCGATGGGAGTCGCGGCGCCGATGAACCAGGCGTGGCTCCATCTCCGCCACAGCCCCGCCGTTGCCGCCCGTGTGACGCTGGTGGGTGACCGCATTCCGGCCGCGGAACTCCTTCGACTCGGCCTGGTGAGCGAAGTGGTGGCCGACGCCGACGTCGTCACCCGGGCCCACGAACTGGCCGATCGGATCGCATCGCACCCACCGAAAGGTCTGGCCGGCATCCGGTCGGTGGCGCATCGACTCAACCCGCCACTTCCGGATCCGTATGCATACTTTGCATCGCTCATGGGACCGCACCTCTGATGCCGCTCGATGCCGAGGCGTACCGGGCCCACGTACGGTCGTTCTTCGATGCCGCATCTTCCGCGGGACGCGTCGAAACCAGCGGAGGTCCCGACTCTGATGAGGAAGCCGGACCCCAAGTTCTGGCTCGGGCGAAAGCGTTTCGGGCCGCGTTGTACGACGCCGGCCTCGCGGGATTCGGATATCCCGCGGAATCCGGAGGGGCTGGTGACTCCGAGGAAGCGCAAGCCCAGCTGACGATTTTCCGCGACGAGAGCCGGCACCGCATGCCGTCAACGGAGTCGGTGTTCGGTATCGGCATCGCGATGGCGCTTCCCATGGTCCGTGACTTTGGAACCGAAGCGATGCGGCAGCGATTCCTTCGGCCCGGCCTCCGAGGCGAAGAACTCTGGTGCCAGTTGTATTCCGAGCCGAATGCCGGCTCCGATCTCGCTTCGCTCGCGACCCGCGCGGTTCGTGACGGCGACGAATGGATCGTCACCGGTCAAAAGGTCTGGACCTCGGGCGCGCAACACGCTGACATGGCGATTCTCCTGGCCCGCACGGACCCAACCGTTCCGAAGCACCGGGGTGTGACGATGTTTGTTCTTCCGATGCGTCAGCCCGGCGTGACTGTCCGGCCGTTGCGCCAGATGACCGGCGTGTCGGAGTTCAACGAAGTGTTCCTCGACGAGGCCCGAATCCCGGCCGACTGGATAGTCGGAGATCTCAACGACGGCTGGCGGATGGCCACCGCCCTGCTCGCCCACGAACGCGTTTCGACCGGAACGAATTCGGTCATGGGTAGCCGGACCGAGAAGCGAAAAGCCGGTCGCAATCCGCTTCCGGCCGAGCAACTAATCGAGTTGGCCCGGGTTCATAAGCGTGCAGATGATGTCGTGGTACGACAGAAACTGGCTCAGGCGTACTCCGGCGAGCGCATCATGCGATGGCTCGGCGAGCGTAAAGCCCATCCTTCGATCGGAAAGCTGTGGCGAACCAAGCAGGGCCGCTTTGCCGCCGACATCGCCGCTGCCGTGGCCTTTCCGAGCGGGGTGGCGTGGACTGCCGACGATACCGAAGCCGACTATTGGCAATACCACGTACTGAACTGCCGAGGAATGTCACTCGGCGGAGGAACTGACGAAGTGCAGCGCAACACGCTCGGCGAGCGGGTGCTGGGCCTACCCCGCGAGCCCGTGCTCGATGCCGATGTCGCATTCGAAAGTGTTCTTCGAAATCGGGCGACGCGCGACTGAAACCTGACGTCGGTTGAACTCGAACAAATCCGTCGAAGCGCTTGCGTCAGTTACGCCTGAGTCGGTGGGTGAGCTTTTCGAGCCGCTCCTTCCATGATTTCTTCCGCGGGATTTCCGTACGGCGTCCGGTTCGCAGTTCCAGATACAGGCGCTTGGTGGCACCGACGAGCGGTGTCGCCACCAGCGTCCCGGGCAAGCCCGCAACGGCTCCGCCGACAAACGCGGCGATCATTGTCGTGGCCGGAGTGAGGTCAACCGACTCACCGACGATCGCGGGCGAGATCACGTGGTTTTCGAGATTCATGTAGATCACGAACAACCCGGCTGCGATCAGCGCGGTACCGGGGCCTTTCGTCAGCGCAAGCACGATGAAGAAACTCCCACCCAGGAATCCGCCCACTTGCGGAACCAGGTCGGTGAAGGCGGCCCAGAGCGCAGCGAGCGGGGCCAGGGGAATACTCAGGATCAGACCGACGATCAGGACAAACAGGCCCATCAACGTCGCAACCGTTAGCGATCCGCCGAAATACTGGCCGAGCGTGAGCGACACGACGCGGCCCACACGGTCGACCCGTTCGAGGAGGTCCGGCCGTCGCTGAAACGGGGACCGGATAAGCGACAGGAGTCGGGGGCCATCGAGGAGCGCGCCGACCACGAGACACGCCACGACAATGATGGAGAACGTGTCACTCAGTACCCGGGTCGCGGCGACCTGTACTGTCTCAGCGTTGAACCGGTCGGGGAGTTTCCCAACCCATTCCTCGACGTTCTTGCGCAGTTCCAGTCGCTGAAGCTGCGGGCCGATGACGGGAAATTCCTCAAACTGTTTCACGGTGACGGGAAGTTGCTTGCCGAACTGGGAAGCCTGGCGGGTCGCCGGCGGCCCGACAAACACGACAAGCGCTATGAGAAGCGCTCCGAATCCCGTCGCCACGATCGCGACACCTTTCGCTCGGTTGACGTGAAAACGTTCGGCTGCCCCAACTACGAGCGGATCGAGCGCCAACGCCAGGATCACCCCCATTGCGACCTGGGTGAGCGCGTGCCCGGCCACTCGGAACGTGGCAAGACCGGCGAACGCGACGAGCACCGCCACCGTCAACCACAAGAGCGAGCGGAGTTCCACCGGTGAAGACTGATGCGCTGACGGACCTGAAACAACGGGGGTGGGCGTCGCCCGGTCGTCGCGCTGACGCCTCGTTGTTGACATGACGATAGGTTAGGCATGTGGACGAGACTGTGCCCGCCGAGCCCGTGGTCAAGTCAGATGCACCGTCTGACGCGCCCCGTCGTGGCGGGGCGGTGCGTGTCACGCCGGCGCTGGCGTTCGCGACGGTCGGCGCGGTACTTGCCGCATACGTGCTGCAACGGGTGTTCGTACTTGCGCAGCGAACCGTGGGATGGGTGATCGCGTGCAGCGTTGTGGCCCTCGTACTCGACCCGGTCGTCCAATGGCTTTCGCGTCGCCTGCCCCGGGTGGTGGCCGTCCTGCTTTCGATTGTCGCGTTGGTCGTGGTGGCGGTAGCGGTGGTGGCCAGATTGGTAAGTGAACTTACTTCATCGGCGAAGGCGTTGGCCCAAGCGGCGCCGGTCGCCGCCGCTCGACTCGAACAGCGGTCGTCGATTGCCCGGGACCTGCGCGTCACCGCCACGATTAGGTCGTTCACCAAGGAGCTGACCCGCGACATAAATCAGGAGGCGCTCTCACGGGTGAGGGCGGCCCCGACGTATCTCGTGACGGGGATACTGATGCTGTTTATTCTCGCTCACGGGCGCCGGTACGTGAATGGGGCGCTCGCGCAGATAGCTGATTCGAACGCTCGGGCGAGGTGGCGCGGGATTGTTCGCGTGGGACTCATACGCGGTCGGACCCGACTCCTGCTCAGCGTTCTGCAGGTCGTCGTCGTCACCCTGGTCGGTCTGGTGGTTTTTGAAGTGAGCCACCTTCGGGCGAGTTTCATCCTGGCCTTCCTCATCGGGCTGGCCAGCCTGATGCCGTTTGTGGGCATGGTGCTGGCCGGAATCCCGGCGGGGATCATGGCCTACGGGTTGCACGGCGTTTCCGCAGTTGTCGCTGTTGCGGCTTTTGTGGTCGCCATGCAGATCGTTGATCTGGTGTGGTGGCGGCCGCGCTGCAACCGCAAGACGTTGGAGATCGGTCTGTTTCTGCCACTGGTCGCGACGCTGGTCGGCTATCGCCTCTACAACGTCGGCGGCGCGGTGTACGGCTACGCCTTAGTCGTTCTCGGGCTGGCGCTCCTTGCTGCCGCCAACCTCGACGGTGACGGCGACCACGCAACATGGGCCGGCGACGTCGAGGAGTGACTGCGGGGCGAGACCCGGGTCAGTCAATGAGGGCGTCGGCCCGGACACGTTCCTGCTCCGCCCGGACATGTTCGGGGAGGGCTCGACCGAACAGTTGCACCGTACGTTCGAGTCGACCGATGACCCCGGGCTCCTGCGTGTAGGCGAAGATCGCGGCATGCCGCGGACACGATCCGGCGGGCACGCGCGTGACACGGTGCAACGAATGACGACCGCGAAAAATCTGCATGTCTCCGGCTCGGAGGCTGAGGGACCGTACGCCTTCAGTGGAACCTTCGAGGACCCGCTGAATTGCGTCGAAGTTCTCGTCGTCGACCGTGCGGATCATCGGTGCATATTCGAAGAGGCCACCTTCGTCGGCTTCATCGACGAGCACCGTAACAGCGAACTCGTTGGTGTCGAAGTGCCAGGTGAACTGCTGTCCCGGATCCAGGATGTTTGCGGTCAACCCGGCGAGAGGATCGGCGTAGCAATGCAGTTCCGGCTCTTCGAGACAATCGGCGACGAAGCGGCTGAGATCGGGTGAATGAAACAGGAGGCTTATCGCGTCGGTGGGTTCCCACGAGTCGCCGGGAATGAAACCACTTGATCGTTCGAGGAACGTGTTGACCGGGTGGCGATCCGGAAAATCGGGATTTCGCGACACGTGGAAGTAGGGGTTGATGCTCTGGTTCGAGAAATGGGTCGTCGCCTTGCGGGCGATGATTTCCGCACTCAGTTGACGCACGGCCTCCGGGCGCACCAGATCGGTAATGACCGCGCAACCATCGGCGCGCATACTTTCGCGGGCCGAGGCCACTATGGATTCGTATCGCTTCGAGTTGGGCTGGAGCAGGGGATAGCGGTCCAGGTCAACAAGATCGGAAAGCTCGTACACGTCTACATCTCCCATGGCGGGGTCCAGTCGCCATCGAGGCGCATGGACAGGTTGGCGTCATCTTCAATCCGCTTCGCAACATGCAACTCGGCCGCGTCGGGACCGTAACGTTCGGCGGCCACCGCAAATGCGGCGGTCGCCGCGACGGTCATCGGAAGCTCGGTTCGAACGTTTTGCGAGAGTTCGCCGATAAGGCCGAGATCCTTCAAACAAAGGTCGAGCGAGAACGACGGGTCGTAGTGACCGGCGAAGATGGAAGGTGCGTCGTGCCGGACCACGAAGCTGTCACCGACGCTCTCTTTGATCGCAGTCCACAGCGTTCCGAGTTCGACGCCGTTGGCAATACCGACGGCAAAGCCTTCGCCGAGAGCGGCGGCGGCGATGAACCACAACTGGTTCGTAACGAGTTTCACGACGTTGCCGGTTCCGAGCGGACCGCAGTGAATCACGAGACCGAGGTGCGAAAGGATCGGCGTGGCTCGGGCCACCGGACCGACAGCGCCACCGAGAAAAAGCGAGAGACGACCGTTGCGGGCGCCGTCGACGGCCCCGGTGACCGGTGAGTCGACCACGTCAACGCCTGCCGGGGCGGCCGCGGCGAGATCAACGATCAGGTCCTTCCGGTTGGTGGTGAGGTCAATCCATAGCGAACCGGATCGAAGCGCTTCGAGTGCTCTCCCCGGATTTCGCATGACCGCTTCTACGTGGTCGGGTCGAGGGAGCGAGGTCACGAGGACATCGGCCTCAGCCGCGCAGGCCGAGGCCGACCCGGCCGCTGTTGCGCCATGCCGAACGGCATTATCAAGCCGCTTGCGCGTTCAGATCGAACGCGACAACGCGGTAGCCGGCGGCAAGGAGTCGCTTGCACATGGGACCGCCCATATTGCCGAGTCCGATGAACCCGATAGTGTCGAGGTGCGTCGCGCTAGCCGTCATCGGGGCGCAGAAGTATTCGTGTGAGGCACCGCGCTGGTTCGAAGTTGCCCAGAGATCATGGGGAGAGCCTGTACCGGACCCGGGGGTCTGTCAATCGGCGTGGCCGTTCCAACGAGGCGCCCGGGCCACGGAGCGTGAGTATCCGGTAAACGGTCAGGGGTGACCCAAGTGGGCCGATGGTGTTCAAAGAGCGTTCACATTTTCGAAAGAGTCAGAAAGTAGGGTCGTGGGATGAATACGCACCTCGGGGCCATGCAGCACTCGGACCCTAACGACGTCGCCCCGTCGTTGATGTCGCCGCTTCAGTCGCACGTAATCGTGCTTTTCGGAGCAGCCGGTGACCTGTCGCGACGCAAGCTTCTCCCCGGGTTGATGCATCTGTGGCAGGCCGGATTGCTGCCCGAGTGCCGGATTGTCGCCACCTCACTTGAAGACTTCGACGATGAAGGATTTCGCAGCTTTGCCCGGGCCGCATGCGACGAGTTCTCGGCTCACACGTTCACCGACGAGCACTGGGCGGCGTTTTCCCGCAAGATCACGTACGTCATGGAAAGCGCCGGGGTCGATGGCCTGGCGAAGCAGGTCAACGCCGCTGAGGCCGAACTGGGCGGTGAGCCCCGCCGGCTCCATTATCTGTCGGTACCGCCGAAGGCAGCCAGGGTGGTGATCAAGACCCTCGGTGAAGCCGGTCTCGTGGAGCGGTCGCGGATCATCATGGAGAAGCCGTTCGGAATGGACCTCGCCTCGTCGCGCACACTGAACGCGCTGCTTCACACGACGTTCAGCGAAGACCAGATCTTTCGCATCGACCACTTCCTCGGCAAAGAAGCGGCGCAGAACATTCTCGCGTTCCGATTCGCGAACGGCCTGTTCGAGCCGATCTGGAACCGTAACCACATAGATCATGTCCAGATCGACGTTCCGGAAACGCTTTCTCTCGACAAGCGCGTCGGCTTCTACGAGTCAACCGGCGCCTACCGAGACATGGTGGTGACCCACCTCTTTCAAGTTCTCGCCTTCATGGCGATGGAGCCGCCCACGGCGCTTGAACCACGGGCCATCAGCGAGGAGAAGAACAAGGTCTTCCGCTCCATGGTGCATATCAAGCCCACCGACGTTGTCCGCGGCCAGTACATCGGATACCGCGACGAGCCCGGTGTCGCGTCGGATTCCGAGACCGAGACCTTCATTGCGCTGCGGTGCGAGATCGACAACTGGCGTTGGGCCGGGGTGCCTTTTTTCCTCCGGACCGGCAAACGGATGGCGGAAGGGGCCCGCATCATTTCCATCGCGTTCCGCGAGCCACCGAAGAGCATGTTTCCCGCCGGTTCGGGTGTCGGGGCCCAAGGGCCTGACCACCTGACGTTCGACCTGGCCGACGCGTCG
The DNA here is from genome assembly GCA_963763135.1 of uncultured Acidimicrobiales bacterium. GTDB lineage: Bacteria > Actinomycetota > Acidimicrobiia > Acidimicrobiales > JANYDT01 > JANMZO01. Next base: position 618,043 of record CAVXNJ010000004.1, read on the forward strand.
AAGCTGTCGCTTTCCTTCTACGGGAAACGGCCGGGGGCCGGCATGAAGCTCGACAAGTTGAGCCTGCAGTTCGCACTGCACGAGACGGGCCGACAGGCCGACGTGCTCGAGGCCTATGAGCGTCTGATCCACGACGCGATGAGCGGCGACCACACGCTGTTCACGTCCGCGGAAGGTATAGAGCGGGTGTGGGAGTTGTCGTCGGAACTGTTGGCCTCGCCGCCGCCGGTGCGTCCGTATCCGGTCGGTTCCTGGGGTCCGAACGCAATGCACCAACTGGTGGCGCCGCACGCCTGGCGTCTTCCCTTCGAACGGGCCTGGCGCAGCTGACACCCGGGCGCTCGGCTCAGCGGCCCCGGCGCCCCACTAGGCGAGGAGGCGTTCTGCCGTGCCCAGGAGTTGGTCGGTGCGCTCGGTCCAGTCGCGTCCGAGGCCGTTGAGTGGGCGGTCGAGGCTGGTGAGGAGAGCCGCAGCGAGGAACCAGTTCATCGATTCGACGCCCGATCCGTAGCCTTCAATGAGGGATTCGACAACCGTTTGCAGCGAATCGAGATCGTCGGATCGGCCCGATACGGTGCTCGTTGCGAAGGTTGCAAGGTCATATGCGCGCGGAGCAAAACACAGCAGGTCGGCGCCCGGAACGTGAAGCGCCTCGCCGTGCACATAGATGTTCTCGAACGTGAGGGTGCCGTGCGACGCGACGACCGGAAGCCCTTCGGGTGCGGTCGCGCTAAGTGCGCTTAGCACTTGCTGGAGGCGATCGGTGAGGTCGGGTCGACAGAATTCGACCAACTCGGTCGTCGTCGTTGCCGCGGCGATGATCAAGTCGTTGTCGAGTGTCACGAGACAGCCTTTGGGGTCGAATGTCGTGACGTCGGCTCCGTGCAACTGGGCGATGAATGCACCGACCACTCCCGCCGAGGCGGGCGCCTTCTCGGGCTGCAGCGGCTTGCCCGGTCGCAGTTCCTGGGCCACGAGACCACGTTCTTCGTTCTTTGTGGTGAGTCGGGCGACGGGAAGATGTCCATCGATGAGACGCAGGGCGTTAACCGATCGGGTGGCATCCTCGGGGTCGTGGTACACGCGAACGACGGCGTTCGGATACCGCACAACCGAGTACCGACCCGGTACCCATTCGATGCACGATGTCGGCCCGGCCGAATCCAGCCCGACCAGATCGGCGATCTCGACATCGGACTCCGAGAGCAGCGGAAGACCGAAGTCGACCGGGTACCAGCTCACGTGCGCGGCGAGATCACCGAGACGGGCGACGGGAAGCCGAGCGACGCGGCGGTCCTTCGCCAACGCGGTCAGACGTTCGATTTCCTTCTGTTCGGGCACGGGAAAACCGATCTGCGCGCAGAGATCGTGGCGCAAGGTGCCGACCTCGGCTGTGTAGCGCACCCGAAGCGAAACGTTTGGCACGTAATCGAATGAACGAATCCGCAGGCGCGCCAAACGACCGTGAACGCCGAAACCTTCTTGAACCCGATGGCGCATGCGCTCCGGATCCAACAGCACTTCAACCCCTTTTAAAGCGTCATCGAAGGGGAAAATGGGTGCAGTGGAAGATGGCATCGCACCAGACAGGCTAGTGTCCCGTAGCCCGGGTCGGTCGCGAAAGTGGCGAGCCACGGTTTGGGAGTCGCAACGACGCAGAAGGCAGCGCCTGCTTTACCCAACCGCAACGCCGAGGAGGAAGCGACTGCCGAAGCTGGCCGATAGGTTCGCAGCGAACTTGGGTTACGGGACACGAGGGCCTTTCTGGGTACCCGGCGTTTGCGATCCGTAAACGTGAATGAAACGTACTCAGCGGAACGCGTCAAGCCCGGTCGATTGGAGGGCCAGTTTCTTGGCGCCATCCAGGTCGTAGTGCTTGCGGGTGACGATTCGTTGGGCGTACAAGCCGCCACCAGCCTGGATGTTCGTGACCTGGCTCCATCCGCCATACGAGTCCGCGGTGAGATCGCGGATGGCGTGGAACAGGCGGGTCCGGTACTCACCGTCGACTCCCGGCCCGGTTGACATGTACTTCCGCACGAGGTCACCCGTGTCCGGACTTTCCATGTCGGCGACGCTTGGTGCCGTCACCACTGCGCCACCGGAGATGTCGTGCAGGTGACGCACCATCAACGAATAGTTCGAGGCGCCGATGTACTTCCCGGCGTTGGTATAGAGCTCGTCGGGAAACGCGGCGCCGAACACGCCGGTCTTGGCGTTGCTGACCGCGGCTTCCAGACACGCCCGCACGACGGTGGCGTGAATGATCATCTCCGAGATCTTCTCCTTGATGTGGGCTTCGCGGCTCAGGCCGTTTGCTTCGGCTACCAGTTGGGCCAGGCCGACCAGCACGTCGGCGCCCTCGGCGAGACCCGAAAGACCACCGAGACGCTCCCACAACCCGAGGGAGTGGGCGAACGTCGCCGCGTGCGCGATCTGGCCATCGAGGAATACGCGCTCGGTCGGTACGAATACGTCTTCGAAGATCACGAACCCCTCGGGACAGTGGCTCTTCCACGACACCGGGAAGTCGCGCACGTCATGGTGACGGGGAGCGTACGTCGTGTTGAGGATCTTCACGCCGGGAGCGTTCACCGGAACCATGCACGCGATGGCGTACTGCTCCTCGCCGGACTTCATCGCTTTGGTCGGGATGGTCAGAAGCTCATGACCGAGCGATGCGCCGGTGATGTGGAGCTTCGCTCCCCGAATCACCACGCCGTCGCGTTGCCGGTCAACTACGTGCACATACGAATCGGGGTCGTGCTGCTTGCCGGGCGGCAGGGACCGGTCGCCCTTGGCATCGGTGATGCACTGGGTGATGCGTATGTCGCGCTTCGAGGCGTCTTCAATGAAGGCGTGCATGCGCTCCACCTCGTCGGGCGTGCTCTCTGCCATCTGCCCGGCCGCGGTCGCGAGCGTCATGATGGAGGTGTACGTCACGTGGGCCAACATTCCGGCGTGGTGAACAAGTTCATTTTTCGCCCGCAACTGCTCGATCGACGTTGGTACCCCCATAAGAGGTGACGACGTGCCGTCGACGGATTGTTCGTTCAGATAGTCGTAACCGAGAGCGACCCGATCGACGGCGGAGCCGAGGATGGGGTGACCCGGAAGATCGTCGACGCGCTGACCTTCGAAGAAGGTGGCTCGCCCATCTGCGAGGGAATCCTTGTATTGCGCACCGGTAAGCATCGAACTACCTCCGAAGGAAAGGCGACTTGTGGTGTGTGTCGTCGGGTTGTGAGTACGGGCATCTTTTCAGCTCAGTGGCCCCGGAACCAAGCCGGGTCCGGTGATCGCGTCACCGCATAACAAAGCAGCGAGCGGTAGCCTCAACATTGACGTTGTCCCCGACCCGAAAGCGACGGAAACGCCCATGGCACTGAACGAGTACCTGACGGAAGAAATTGCCCTCGACCACGCCGAAGGCCACATCTCGAGGCGAGAGGCGCTTCGACTCCTCCTCCTACTCGGCGTCTCGACGACGACCGCCTCGGGGCTTCTCGATGGAAGCGCTGCCGATGCAGCCACGAAGCGCCCAACGACCACCACCAAGAAGCCGGCGAAAGCAAAAGGAAAAGTCCCGGCGACGACGCGTAAGCCAACGACGCCGACGTCGGGCTCACCCACCACGACCGCCGCCCACACGGCGACCAGCGCCGTTTCGACTGCGGCCGGTGCACCTGTCTCGATCACGTTCGACGGTCCCACCGGGCGGTTGTTCGGAAGCTTCGCGGCGGCGCAAAAGCCGAAGGGGGCCGTGCTGATCATCCACGAGAACCGCGGGCTCACCGAACACTTCCAAGCGCTTCCCGGCCGCTTCGCTCGAGATGGCTACTCGGCCCTCGCCATTGATCTTGCATCTCGGGTCGGCGGCACCGCCGCGGTCGCCTCGCAGATGCCAGCGCCGCTGGCCAACGCGAAGACGGAAGACCTCGTCGCCGACATGAAAGCGGGTCTGGATGAGTTGGCCAGGCGAGTGCCCGGAGCGAAGTTCGGTGTGACCGGCTTCTGCTTTGGAGGCGGCATGGTCTGGAGTCTCTTGAACGTGGGCGACACCCGGTTGGCTGCAGCGGTGCCGTTTTACGGAACGGGTCCCTCCGATCCCGACTTCACCCGATCACCCAACGCAGCAGTCATGGCGATCTACGCGGAACTCGACAACCGGGTCAACGCGAACCGCCCGGCGATGACGGCCGCGTTGGAGCAGGCCAAATTGGTGCACCAGATCGTGGTGGCCCCCGGCGTGGATCACGCGTTTTTCAATGACACCGGGGCCCGGTACAACGCCACGCAGGCGACGGCGATGTACGCGAAGGTCCTCGACTGGTTCGGCAAGTACCTGAACACTTGAGTTGAAGGATCCGGGGCGCTCGGCTCACGATCCGATCGACGCGATGGTGTCGAGCAGCTCACTCGGAACCTCGACCCCTGCCTGCGCGGCAGTGGCCCGAGCGGCCAGGCGACGGTCACCCGGCAGGCGAACCCCATCCTCTTCCAGGAGATCGGTGAAGAGCACCTCAAGTCGGTTCGCGAAATTCGGAGCGCTTCGGGCCGGATCGATTGCGATGAAGCACTGCCCGACGCCCGGCGGGCCGCCCTGGTCGTCGCCGAACGATGAGCTCTCGATCGCCCAGTTTCCGCCGCTCAACCCGCCGGCGAGGATCTCCACGATCAAGCTGAGTCCAAAGCCCTTGGCGCCTCCGAGAGGCGCAACGCTGCCTTCGAGGCCTTTGGTCGGGTCGGTCGTCGGTTGCCCGGTGGCATCGATGGCCCAACCGAGCGGAATTTCCCGTCCTTCGTTGGCGGCCTGAAGAATGTTGACGTAGGCGGTTGCGCTCGTCGCCATGTCGATCACCATCGGAGGGTGACCGGTTCGAGGCGCCGCGAAGGCAAGGGGGTTGGTGCCGAGTTTCGGGGTGCGTCCACCCCACGGGGCCACGAGCGGAGACGAGTTGGCAAAGCCGAGCGCGACCAGGCCCCCTCGGGCGAGTCGGTCCACCATCCAGCCCAACACCCCGGCCGAATACGAGCGGTCGATCAACATCATGGCGATGCCCTGCTGACGGGTGAGTTCCTCGAACGGAGTTTGCGCGGCCAGGAACGCGGTGTGACAGAACCCCAGACCCGCATCGACCTTGATGATCGATCCGTCAGCGGCGAAGACCTGTGGAACGGCCGATCCGATGATCTTGCCGCACGTCAGGTGAAGCAGATAGGTGGGCAGGTACCCGAGACCGACGTTGCGAATTCCCTCGGCTTCGGCTTCTCGGATCGAGTCCGCCGCAGCTGATGCCTGCTCGGCGGTCGACCCACAGCGAACGAGGGCATCATGGGCAAGGCGTTCGATCTCGTCCAACGAAAGAATCGGCATCTCGCAGACTACCTACGATTGCCGTGACGTCGGTCGTTCGGACCCGGCGGTCTCGCCGTCGTTATTTCGACGCTCGGGCGCGTCAGGCTTGTTCGACGAGGGCCTTGAGGCCCTCCAGCGAGGCGGTCATGTTCGCTCGATGCTCCGACAGTCGGCGGGCCACGATCTTTGACTCCTTATCCGGCATCGCGTCGAGGGCGTAGCTGAGCCCGCTGCGTCCGGGCCCGATCTGAGCTGTCTGGGTGACCCGAGTCCCGTCGGCCACCGTCTCAAGGTCGTAACGCCACGTAGCGGAGGGATCGTCGACGTCGCCTACCGACCAACCGAAGCACACGTTTGGTGTGCACGACGTAACCGTCGATGTCGTTTCCCACGACCCGTTCGCCGGGTGCGTGTTGCGCCCGAGGAAACGTGCTCCAACGGCGGGCGCCGTGATCCCGTCGAGCCATTCGGCGCCGGTGAACTCGGTGCTGAACTTCGCCGAGAAGTTGATGTCGGTCACCAGCGGCCAGATCTTCTCGGGTGGTGCGCTGATCATCACCTCAGCTGACGTGGTGGGTCCGTCGGCGTATCGAAGCTGTTGCGGTTCCTGTTGCGGTTCCGGTTGCGGATCCATGGGGTCACCCTTCATCGGAGTCCGGTCATCGTGTCACACCCGGACGGGGTCGAGCGATCTTCGGCCGGCCGCTTGCGCACGCCCGGTGTCGGTAGGGCAGGATGCGTGCATGCGTATTGCCATTGGAGCTTCGATTGCCGGTCCCGACGACGCGGAGTTCGTCGTTGACGCTGAACGACTCGGTGTCCACTCGGTGTGGGTCGCCGAAGCCTGGGGGTACGACGCGCTGACCCCACTCGCGTACCTCGCCGCGCGCACGGCGACCATCAAACTCGGTACCGGCATCGTGCAGATCGGCGCCCGAACCCCGGCGATGCTCGCTATGTCAGCCATGTCGATGCAGGCGCTGTCGGGAGGCCGTTTTCTGCTGGGTCTCGGCACGAGCGGTCCCCAGATCATGGAGGGATGGCACGGCGTGGAGTTTGCGAACCCGGTGCAGTCGACGCGGGAGACGATTGAGATCGTCCGACGGGCCGTCGCCGGTGAACGGTTGAGCTACGACGGTCAGGTGTATCAACTCCCTCGGCCCGGGGGCGCGGGCAAGGCCATCCGTTCGATGGCTCCGGCCACGAGTGTCCCGATGTATGTCGCTGCGCTCGGGCCCCGGAACCTCGAACTTACGGGGGAGTTGGCCGACGGGTGGATCGGCAACGCGTTCATCCCCGAGCGGGGTGCTCCGTTCCTGGATTCAATCCGATCCGGAGCCGACCGAGCGGGGCGGTCGATCACGGAGATCGACATGCTGATTCCGGTCGGTGTGGAGTTCACCGACGACGTCGACGAGGCGGCACGTCGGAACGCTGACGGCTACGCGTTCACGATTGGAGCGATGGGTTCGAAGACGCAGAACTTCTACAACGCGGCGTTTACCCGCCAGGGCTTCGGTGAGGAGATAGCACGCGTGCAGCAGTTATGGCTCGATGGCAGGCGGGATGAGGCCGCGGCCAACGTGCCCCTCGAGATCGGGCTCAAGACGAATCTCCTCGGGACGCCGGCCATGATCAAGGAACGTCTGCGCGCTTATGATCTGGCAGGTATCACGACACTTCAGGCGAAGCTGCCCGGGACGGTCGCGCAGAAGCTCGATGCGCTCGCTCAGCTGATGGACATCGTCGCCGACTTCAACGCCGAATCGGCGGCTCGCTGAAGCTGCGGGACTCGGCTAGACGGGCTCACAGACGGCGCGTGCCGTGTCGACCTCGACGGTGACCTGATCGCCCACCGAAGGAGCCCTTTCGGACCCCGACAGATGGACCGCGACCAACTTTGAGGCCGCGTCGAGCCGAACCGTGATCACCGTAGAAGCACCCTGGAACGTGGAGGCGATGGCGGTGCCCGTTAGTCGGTTGGCGGCCGAGGGCGTGGTCGCCGTCGTGGTCGAGGTCGCCGGCCCGGGTGCGAACTGGAGGTCCTCCGGGCGAACCAGCACGAGAACGGAGCTTCCGGGTGACTCACCGCCGACCGAAGGAACCACGAGCGTCTCGTTACCGACCTGTACCTCGGTCGCGCTGGTCACCTTTCCGGCGAGCTCGTTCATCGACCCGACGAAGCGGGCAACGAACGCGCTCGAGGGATGCCGGTAGACGGCCTTCGGCGTGTCGATCTGTTCGAGCCGTCCGTTCGACATGACGCCAACCCGGTCCGAGATCGCCAGGGCTTCCTCCTGGTCGTGAGTGACGAACAGCGTGGTCATCCCCAGCTCAGTCTGGATGCGGCGGATCTCATCTCGGAGCGTCGACCGCACCTTGGCGTCGAGAGCGGAGAGTGGTTCGTCGAGCAGAAGCACCTCGGGTTGCACGGCCAGCGCCCGGGCCAGCGCGACGCGTTGCTGTTGGCCGCCCGACAGCTGATGGGGATACCGGTTTGCGAGTTGGCCCAGCTGCACCAGCTCAAGGACTTCCTTCGAACGCTGAGCCCGTTGCGGGGCATGCATTTTGCGGGTACGCAATCCGAACTCGACGTTGTCGGCCACCGACAGATTCGGAAAGAGGCTGTAGCTCTGGAACACCATGCCCATGTTGCGCTTATGAGCCGGGAGGTGCGTGATGTCGGTGTCGTTCACCGACACGGATCCGGAATCGGCCTTCTCAAATCCGGCGGCGATGCGCAGGGCAGTGGTCTTTCCACAACCGCTGGGGCCGAGGAGACTGACCAGCTCCCCGGGCTTGAGGGTCAGCTCGAGATTCTCGAGGGCCACGGTCGGTCCGAATGTCTTTCGAACGCCGCGGTAGACGAGTGCGGTCATGAATCGAGATCCTTGATAGGGGCGGCAGGCGCGGCGCTCGAGGCTAAGGGGGCAAGGTCAACGCGACGGCCGCGCTTTCGGGTGGCCAAACTGAGGATGGCGAACAACGCCGTCGTCGCCACGAGGGCTGTGAGGCCGAGCGCCATGCCGCCCTGCGGCTCGCTGCCCTGGTACTGCGCCATGAACGCAGGAAGTGTGCGCTTGAGGAGAACCCGGGCCATCGTGTACTCGCCGAGTACAACGGCCGCCGTGAGGAACGATGCCGAAATGATCGCCGCACGAATGTTGGGCACCAGGACCCTCCGGAGTGTGGTGCCCCATCCGGCGCCGAGACTTCTGGACGCGTCGACGAGCGTCTTCACGTCGAGTGCTTTGATGCCGGCGTCAAGTGACCGGAACGTGAACGGCATGGCTAGGACGGCGTAAAACGGCACGAGCGAATAGTTCGAGTTGAGAAACCAGCGGGCGTGCGCCTTCAGCGGGAGGATTCCGGCCACGAGTGCGATCGGTGGAATCACGTAGGGGAGTACCGTCAAAAACTCCACCAGGGCCCGCGCCTTGGGAATACGCAGGTGGACCCACAACGTGGTGGGCAGCAGCAGAACCAGGGTCATCAGCACCGTGAGCAGCGCCAGGCGGACACTCAGCGCCAGCGAGGAACGAAAGTCGGGGTTCTCGAACGCCTTGGTCACGCCCGACGCCGACCAGCCATCGGTCAGGGTCGACCAGCCGAGCCGGATCATCGGCACGTTCTGGAACGAGAACCTCGCCATCGCAATGAGCGGGAGCGTGAAGAACAGCGCACTTGCTATCACCACGAGGACCGGCCCGATAATGCCGTAGCGACGGCCCTTCGAAGGTCGGGCGGTTACACCTGTCGGCGGAGTCAGCGGCGGTTCAACCGCACTCATTGCTGCCACCTCTCGGCGCTGTGTTGGTGGCCTCGGTCCGGCGTGGTCATCGGTTGCGGGGCACTCATTGCTGCCACCTCTCGGCGCTGTGTTGGTGGCCTCGGTCCGGCGTGGTCATTGGTTGAGGGGCACTCATTGCTGCCACCTCTCGGCGCTGTGTGGTGGCCTCGGTCCGGCGTGGTCATTGGTTGAGGGGCACTCATTGCTGCCACCTCTCGGCGCTGTGTTGGTGGCCTCGGTCCGGCGTGGTCATTGGTTGAGGGGCACTCATTGCTGCCACCTCTCGGCGCTGTGTTGGTGGCCTCGGTCCGGCGTGGTCATTGGTTGAGGGGCACTCATTGCTGCCACCTCTCGGCGCGCTTACGTAACACCCAGTACAACCCCATACACACCGTCATGATGATGATCATCCATGTGGCGAGTGCGAAGCCCAACTGGTCCTCGTTGGCGCTGACATCGCCCCGCAGGTAGAACCCGATCCGCAGCGGCACGATCAGCGACTTCTGGGTCAACGCCGCAGCCGTCGCGTACGCGCTGAACGAGTTGGCAAACAACAGGAGGAAGCCGCCGAGCAACGACGGGGCGAGCACCGGCAATCCAACCCGCCGCCAGTAGGTGAACGAGGTGCCGCCGAGATTGGCGCACGCCTCACGCCATGACTGCTTAAGGCCGTCGATTGCCGGGAGCGTGATGAGCACCATCAGCGGGATGTTGAAGTACGAGTAGACGACCGTCAGACCCCAGGTTGAGTCGAGCTTGAAGCTCGTGCCGTACAACTGGAAGTTGAACAGACCGTCGAGAATCTTGGTGAAAAGGCCCTGTCGGCCGAGCAGCGCGATGAACGCGAACGCGAGCGGGATGCCTCCGAGGTTGGCGGCGACGCCACTGAAGGAGGTGATGATCGACCGCAGCCATTTGGGCCGGCGTATGACGGTGGCGGCATAGGCGAGAAATGTTCCGAGCACCACCCCGACCAGCGCCGCGAAGAAGGAGAGGAACACCGAAAACTTGAACGCGTCGAGATTCTGGCCGCTGAACGCTTTGCGCAGCGCCGAGAATTCGTGGGTCCCGTCGTTGGCCGTGAGTGCGCGGTTGAACACGCTGATGGCCGGTACAACGAGAAACAGGGTGAGGAACGCGAAGAGCGGAACCAGGCCGACCCACGACCAGTTCCGGGGTCGACGGACAGACAACGCGGGGACCGCGCCAATGGCGCGGTCCCCTTGCAGTGGTTCGAGGGTGGTCATGAGTCAGTAGCAGTAGACGTCATGTGAGGACCAAAGCTCGAAAGTCAGATTGATCAGGAATCGGCCACCATGGGTCCCCAGTCCTTCGCCAGAACATCTTTGGCTGCGGTGATCTGGGCCGGGGTGAGGAACTTGACCTGAGCGATGAGCTCAGCCGGTGGAAGGTTCGCCTTCATGGCGTCGGTGACCTTGCCGGCCGCAACGATTGCCTCGTAACGGGCTGGAATGGCTCCGCCTTCGAGGTAGCCGAGGGCACCTTCATCCGACAGGATGTGTTCGATCCAGAGCTTGGCGCACGCCGGGTGCGGCGAGCCCTTCACAACGCCCTGGCCGTAGAAGCCACCGTAGACGCCGTCGGTCGGGTAGTAGGTCTCAACCGTCAGGTTGGCCGCTTCGAGCTGTGCCCGCAGCGACGGAAGGTTGTAGCTCCAGTCGATCGTGATCGGGGTCTCACCGGACAGCACCGTGGCCGGCGTGACGTCGGTGCCACCGAGGTTGCCCGACTTCTTCAGGTCGGCGAAAAACTTGATGCCGGGGGCGATGTCGTCTGCGCTGCCGCCATTGGCGATGGCCGCAGCCATAACGCCGGCGAAGGCCGAGCCGGACTCACGGGGATCGCCGTTGAGGGCGATCAAGCCCTTGTATTCCGGCTTGAGCAGGTCGGCGAACGTCTTCGGGGCGTTCTTGACGATCGTGGTGTTCGTCATGATCGCGATGATGCCGTAGTAGGCGCTCTGCCAGTTGTTGGCCGGGTCGACGAGGGAGGTCGGGATGTCGGCAAGAGTGGTCGGCTTGTACGGCTCGAAGAGTCCGGCGGTGGCCATTTCGGCACCGATGGCCGGGCTCACGTCGACCGAGTCGGGCTGGTCAGCCTGACCGGCGAGGGTCTTGACGGCTTCCATCTCGTCCTTCGACGAACCGTCAGGGTTGGTGACGGGGTTCTTCACGCCCGGGTACTTGTCGCGGAAGCTCTGAAGGATTCCCTTGTAGTTGGCCCACGAATCTGGAAGGGCGATCAGGTTGACCTGGCCCTCCGTGGTGCACTCAGCGGCGAGAGCGGTGAGATCGGCGGCGGGAGCGGCGGCCGTGGTGTCACCGGCTGCGGCTGCAGTGGTTTCGGTAGCTGCGGCGGCCGTGGTTTCAGCGGCAACAGTGTCCGCGGCCGAAGTCTCGGCGGCGGCGGTGGTTTCGGTGGCGGCGACGGTGGTGTCGGCGGCAACCGTGGTGTCTGAGCTATCGCTGCTGCACGAGGCCAACGCGGCCATCGCGACGAACACGGGTACGAGTACTCGTGTGGATTTTCTGCGAATCATTCGGTAAGTCCTTTGTGGTGTGGGGGTGTTGGCTACGAGAGCCGCGGCCAGGCTAGAACCGCCGGGAATCAGCCACGTGTCGTTCGCATGAACTTCCGATTGACATCAAACGCCTCTTCGGCGGTTCGCCGAGCGAAGATGAATCAGAGGTTAAACAATTGATCGTGGTTGAATCCGGAAGGCGATAGCCCAGCCGGACCCTAGTCCATTCGTTCGGTCGAACTCCTCTTCCTCGGACTTACCTGAACACGCTCCGTAGGGAACACGGGACGAGCCCGGACCTGTTGCGACTTCGGTCCTCTAGGGTCGGGGAGCCAGAACGCTCAGCAGAAACTGGCCGCCGCCCTGGTCGACCTGGGTGGTAAACGTCGTTCCCGGCACCAGCCGGCCGAGCCGGTCGAGTATCCAACGGCTCGTTTCGGTGGCGTCGGCTTTCGTGGCACATCGAGCCACCAGTTCGCGTCCGCCCTTCGTCAACAGACGCTCGACGAATCCGACGATCGGCGCCGGATCGAAAAGGATCACGTGATCCGGCCAGGCGATGACGGGAGCAATTGCGCCTTTCTTCGTGTTGCACTGCCGATGCGCCAGTCGCTCGATCGGCTCGGGCTTCTTCTTGCCTTTGCCTCGGGAGAAGACCTCGGAGCGGTCGATGCTCGGCCCCTGTTCGTCGTTGGCCGCTGCGACCTTTTCGACGGGAAGGTCACAGATCCAGCAACGCCAAGCGTCGCGGTCGCCAATGTCGTCGAGAGTGCTCACGCCGAGAACCTATCGGAGATCCGGAAGAACGACGGCGTCGACGGCCGGAAACTGCGGTTTGCACCTGCCGCAGCGTCGGATGCTCAGCGTCAGGCCAGCGACAGGGCCAAGCCGAGGAGCGCGCCGTGGTAGCTCATCATCACCGCCAACGACATCCAGGCCTTTTCGCCCACAAACGCCCGCCATCCAAGGATTGCGTCGCTGATCACAAACAGCGTTGCCCCGATCGTCGCTGCGACATTGCCGGTCGCCCATCCGACGACCACCATCGTGGAGATCACCGTGAGATAAGCCACCACCGGTCCAGCCAGCTTGGGTTCCCGGGTGCGGGCCCCGCGCACGATTACCCGACCAACGAGCGTGACCATCGTCGCCACCAACACCAGCCCAACCGCCCCCAGACGTTTTCGGTCAAGCCCGAGCTGTACGAACATGGCGATGAAAGCGACGTGGCCCGCCAGGAACGCAGCCAGTCCGGCGATGAACGAATCGACAGCATCGAGAAGCGCGATATCCCCGACGAGGCAAAGGATGAAACCGATAAGCGCGCTGAGTATGACCCCGCGAGGCTGGTCACGCCCGACCACCACGGCCAGAGCGGTGATGGCGACGGTTGCCGCTGGTTTCGACACGGTCTCGAGGCGAGGGAGAGATCGGACCCGGGTAACCCAGTTCAGTCCCGCGAACACACCAACCGCCAGGGAAACAAACACGAGCATCCCCTAAACCTAACGGGCGAACTAGCGTGACGTGGCGTGATGGTTGCTAGTGGGTTACCGGTCGACGAGGTCGTGTCGCTGTTGAAGGAACTGGTCGGGTTCCCCACCGAGAGCCTGACTCCGAACCGAGCACTCATCGATTGGCTCGCGGACTATCTGCACGCTTTTGGGGCGCGGGTGGAAATCGTCGAGGGACCGGCGGGACGGGCCAACCTCTTGGCTTCGGTCGGTCCCGTTCAGTCGGGCGGGCTGCTGCTGTCGGCACACACCGATGTCGTACCGGCTGGACCCGGTTGGAAGACTGGCGCGTACGAACTCACCCGCTTTGATCATCCGGACTTTGGCGATGCCGTGCGAGCACGGGGTACCGCTGACATGAAGGGCTTCATCGCGTGTGTCTTGGTCGCGTTGCGCGAATTTGACCTGAAGGCGCTCAGTCGACCGGTGCACCTTGCCTTCTCCTTCGACGAAGAGATCGGTTGCGTCGGAGTGCGCGGACTGCTCGACCGGTTGTCTCACGACGTCTTGGGTCGCACCGGTTCGGATGGTCCCGGACGGGTGGTGGCGCCGGATCTGGTGCTCATCGGAGAGCCGAGCATGATGCGGCCGCGTCATGCCCATCTCGGAAAGGTCGCCTACCGGATCACGTTCCACGCCACGCCGGGGCATTCCAGCCTGTCGCCGTTTCTGCCGAGTGCGATCGGAGCGGCGAGCCGGTCCATTGCCGCGCTCGAGTCGATCGCGGAAGCGCATCGGGCAACGGCAGTACGCGACGCGAACGGAGAGGCCAGTGCCGATGTCACCGTGAACGTCGGAACGATTCATGGCGGAACCGCCCTCAACGTGCTTTCGGAACGGTGCGAGGTGACCTTCGAACTTCGACACACCACGGAGTTCGACCCCGACAAGCTGCTTGCACCGTTCTGGGCGGTGGTCGAAGCCGAAGGGACGCGGGCCGGCATTCCCGTTGAAAACGTCGAGATCGTCCGCTACCCGGCGCTGTCGACTGACACATCAAGTGCGTTGGTGCGGTTGGTCGAACGAATCGCTGACCGTGGTCGAAGCATTCCGATCGGGTACGGAACCGAGGGTGGCCTGTTCGCCGCGGCCCTCGGTGCGCCCGTTGTGGTCTGCGGACCGGGCGACATCGCGGTCGCTCACAAGGCCGATGAGTACGTGTCGGTCGACCAGCTACGCGACTGCCTCACCTTTTTGCGCCAGCTGATTCCGGCGGTGTGCGTTGCCCCGGCCGTTAGCTGACGAGTGCGTGCTGCTGGCTAGCGCTGACGGCGAACCGGAGCACGGGGTTTCAGAAGGCGCGGAATGAGCGAACCGGCCATCGATCGGAACTCCGTCGCAGCCGCCGGAGGCGTGCGATCGGCGGATGCCAAACCGATCTGCAGGTTTGGAACATCGCCGTCGAGCGGAACGTACGAAAGGCCCTCGGTCTCCTTGGGCGGGATGAGGTTCACGATCGAGTAGCCGAGATTCTCGGCAACGAGCGCCCGAACGAAGCTGAGGTCCACGCAACGCATGGCGGGTCGCATGCTCACGCCGGCCGCCAGAAACACGGCCTGGAAGTAGTCGGCACTCAGGGGCAGGTCGAGAAGCACAAACGGGTCGCCGGACAGATCCTGCAAACGTACGGACCGCCTCCGGCTGAGCGGGTGCGATGTCGACAGAAGAACCCTGGGCGGGACCACGGCAATCGGTGAAAACTCCATTCCCTCGTCGATGCTGAGGTCATAGGTCAACGCCATGTGCAGATCACCGGTCCGCAGTTGGTCGAGGAGCGTCGCCTGATCGGCTGTCGTCACCGACACCGTCGCACCGGGGAGCACCGACCGGAACGCGGAGAGCAGGGGAGGAAGAAGGATCGGGGCAATCGTGACGAGCGTTCCGAGCCGGACCGTGCCGGAGGTCGGGGCGGCGAGTCCGGCGGCCCGAAGCGCCAACTCGTCGGCCTGTGCCACCAAGCGGCGGATTTCGGGGATCAGCGCGCGTCCCTCGGCCGTCAGGACGAGTGGGCGACCGCGTGACCGCATGAACAACGCGACACCCATGGATGCTTCAGCTTCCTGCAGACTGGTCGAGAGCGCCGGTTGGGACACACCGAGCGAACGAGCGGCCGACGATATCGTTCCGGTGTCGGCCATGGCGACTACGTAGCGAAGCTGCCGGAGGTTGAGATCACTCACACTCCGAGCTTGCCACAGCTGAGGCTATTCATAAAGAAGATCTATGTATTCTTCGGTGATAGCATTTTTCCCAATGACTAGCGAAGGCCGGCCACGTCGTGATGTGGCCGAGATACGAGGAACGCCGATGCACCCCGACACGTCCCTTCTCATCGACGTTTGCTCCATTGATTCGATCTGGGGTCGCGAACGCGAACTGGCCGAACACCTGGCGGGCCAACTTCGATCGTGGGGCTGCGACGACGTGGCGTTGATCGAGGCCATGCCGAACCGACCATCGGTGGGGGCCCGGTTGAAAGGCACCGGCGGTGGTAGGTCGCTGGTACTCAACGGCCACATCGACATCTACGAACTGAGCGAAGACTGGACCCGCGAACCGTTCGAGCCCACGCTCGATGACGGCAAGGTGTACGGGGCCGGAATCGCCGACATGAAAGCCGGTACCGCCGCGGCGCTGGCGGCCGTCAGACGCATAGCGACCAGCGGACAACGACTCCGCGGGGATGTCTTGATGCAGGCCGTGTCGTGCCACTTCGAAGGTGGTGTCGGCACACGTGCGCTCTGCAATGCGGGGTTTGTCGGCGATGCCGCGATCGACTGTGAACCTTCGAGCAACACGATCGGCATCGCCCACCGGGGCGCGGCCTACCTCAACATCACGACCAGGGGTCGTCAGGCCCACACGACGTACAAACACCTGGGGCTGAACGCTATCGAAACCATGGAACCGATCCTCGTCGGCCTTCGCGCTCTCGAGGGCGAGCTTCCCTACGAAGTCCACCCTCACCTGCCCGGCGGACCAATCCTCAACATCGGCACGATCAGCGGTGGCACGAAGCACAACCAGGTCCCGGATCGCTGCACGATCAGCATCGACATCCGCCTCCTGCCGAGTCAGGATCCATACGACGTCAAAGCTCGCGTCGAAGCGATGATCGCGAACCTTAAAGCGACAGTCGATGATCGGATAGACGCCGAAGTGGAGTTCAGCGAGCACTGGATATCGGGTCCTAGGCATGCATACGAAATTGATGCCGATGCCCCGATCGTGTTGGCACTCGATCGGGCGGTTCGCAAGGTGACGGGCAAAGACCCGGAGTATCAGGGCGTGCCGTTCTGGTGCGACATCACGACCATGCGTGACTTCGGCGTCCCGGGGGTGAACTTCGGTCCCGGCGATCCGCCCTACAACTTCCCCGACGAGTATGTGTTCGAGGCCCAGTACCTGGAGGCGGTCGACATCTACGAGCAGCTCATACGAGACTGGTGCGCATGAGCGCTTCTGTCGTCGCAAATTCCGAGCGTGGGGGCGGCAACCTCAACGTCGTGCACGCCGCGGCGCTGGCCCGGGTGACCGATACCGGTGTCCGACGCGGACGCACGCAAGACGAACTCAACGTGATCTCCGACGGCGCTATCGCGATACGCAACGGCGTGATCGTCGGTGTGGGCGACACCCGCGACGTGCTGGCCGAACACGGCGCCGACGTTCCGACGATCGACGCTGTGGGCAAAACCGTGATGCCCGGGTTGGTGGAGTGCCACAGCCACCCGATATTCGACGGGGAACGTCACGACGAATATGCCGAGCGACTGGGTGGAGCCAGTCTCGCCGAGGTGGCGGCGAAAGGTGGCGGTATCTGGCGCAGCGTCGTGGCGACGCGGCAGCGCAACCGATCAGGTCCTGCTCGATCGCCTACGGGTGGCCTACGACCGGATCCTGCACGGTGGGGTCACGACGCTCGAGGTCAAGTCAGGATACGGGCTCACCACGTCCGAAGAACTACGTGGTCTGCAGTTGTTGGAACAGTCGCGTGATTTCACCCCGATGGAGTTGGCGATCTCGTTTCTCGGCGCCCATGTCGTGCCGCGCGACCTCGACGCAGATGCCGAACACCGCGGCGCGGCGTATACGGATCTCATCGACACCGAGATGCTTCCGGCGGTGGTGGCCCAGGGGCTCGCGCAGTTCCACGACATCACGGTCGAAGACGGTTTCTTCACCCCCGAGCAAGGGCGTCAGTTGATGAGCCGCAGTGACGAGGTCGGGCTCCGGGTACGGGTGCACGCCGATGCGTGGAAGCCTTCACTTGGCTGGCGTACGGCCGTTGCCGGGGGAGCGGTGTCGGCGGATCACCTCACGTATACGTCTGACGCGGAAATCTCCGCGGTGGGTCGGGCCGACACCGTGGCCGTCCTGCTACCGATCGCCGAGCTGATCTACATGACCGATCGGCGGGCCAACGCCCGCCTGTTCATCGAGCACGAGGTTCCGGTGGCGATCTCGACGGATTACTGCTCGTCGATCCACGCCACGTCGCTTCTGAATACCCTGGCCAACGCGGCCCCGTGGTTCCAGATGACCCCGGCTGAAGTGATCGTGGGGGCGACGCTCAACGCGGCGTACAGCCTCGGCCTGCAGTCGAAGGTCGGGTCTCTCGACATTGGTAAGCGCGGTGATCTTCTCGTCCTCGACTGCATACACCCGGAAGAGGTCTGTCTCGCCCTGGGTGCACCCTTGCTCGACTCGGTCGTGATTGCCGGTCGCACGGTTCTGTGAGCTGAAGACGTCAGATCAGATCGGCACACTGGTTCGGAATCGTTCGGTCGGTTAGGTTACGAGCCGGGTTCCGACCCGTCCGAGAATCCACAATGGGGAGTCGGTAATGAGCGAATTTTCTGATCGTCTGTGGTCGGACTTCGGTGGGCTGCGCTTTACCGACCTGCCTCGTGAGGTCGTCGAAGTGGCCAACCAGTGTTTCCTCGACTGGTTTGGCTGCGCGCTGGCCGGAAGCCGGGAACCGCTGGTGGGGTTTTTGGTCGACGAACTCGGGACAGCGCCCGGGCCATGTTCGATCGTCGGACTGAAGCGAACAACGAGTTCGTATTCGGCTGCACTCATCAACGGCGCCGCCGGTCATGCGCTCGACTTCGACGACACCCACACGACGATGAACGGTCACCCGACCGCGCCACTTCTTCCTGCGGTTCTGGCTCTGGCCGAAGAGCTCGGCACCTCGGGAGCCGACGCGCTGACTGCGTACGTGGTCGGTCAGGAGGTACAAGGTCGGATCGGTGCCGTCCTCGGTCCCGAGCACTACGCGAAGGGCTGGCACCAGACCTCGACCGTCGGCGTATTCGGTGCAGCGGCAGCCTGCTCGTGGTTACTCGGCCTTGACGCGCCGTCATTCGGAAACGCCCTCGGGATAGCAGCGAGCAGCGCCTCCGGGCTCAAGGCCAACTTCGGGACGATGACAAAACCGCTGCATGCCGGCCAAGCTGCGGAGCGAGGGTTGCTGGCGGCCAAACTCGCAGCTCGCGGGTTCACGGCAAACAGCGACGCCCTCGGCGCTCGGCAGGGATTTGCTGAAGCGGCAGGTAACGGTTCCCTGAACATGGACCGCTATGAACGGCATTCAGGTCGGTGGCTGATCTCCGACACGCTCTTCAAATACCACGCCGCGTGTTATCTGACCCACGCGGGCATCGAAGCGACCCGCCGTTGCCTCGATGCGTCATCCCGCAACGGGTCCGAGGGGTCCTCTGTTCGCGACGTGACGTCGGTTGCGTTGACTGTCAATCCGTCAATCCTCAACGTGTGCAACATCGAGCATCCGACGACGGGTCTCGCAGCCAAGTTCAGCCTTCGCGCAACACAGGCGTTTGTGGTTCACGGGATCGACACCTCCGACGTCGCCAGCTTCGACGACAACCTCATCAACCGCGGAGACGTCCAGGAGTTCCTCGCGTCGGTGACGATCTCGACGGACCGTGCGCTTCCGACGACCGCAACGAAGTCGAAACTGGAAACCGCGGGCGAGGTTTTCGAAGCGGTGTACGACACCGGCGTACCGGCCACCGACCTCGCCGCTCAGGCCGCAAAACTCCGTTCGAAGTTCAGCGGCCTGGCGGTTCCGATCATCGGGGCCGACGCGGCGGGCCTGGCCGATGCGCTCCTGAACGTCGCTACGGTGCGCAACATCGGGGAACTGCTTCGGTGAACTGCTCGGTGCGTTCCGCCTCGGATGAGACAACGTACGTTTGAGTTGTCGCTCACCCCAGCGGGGGCAACGGGCCGAAGAAGCCGGCGACATTGACCAAACGTCCGTCGTCACCGACATGGGCCACGTCCATTCCGGCGACGGAGATCGCGCCTTCGGGACCGACCAGCTCCCAGCCGTAGCGCGCCACCCGATGATGGGTGTCGACGGCGCTCGTGCGCCGGAACGATTGACCGGGAAACTGCGCCTGGACTGCAGCGAAGGTTGCGTCCAACGCGTCGTGGCCGCTTGCTTCGAATGGTGGGTCGGCCAAGGTGCCGGTCGGGGACCAGCAACGCTCGATGAGCGTTCGGCGGACCGCCGGATCGGGTTCCCCGTAGGCCTCGAGGTAGGTGTCAACGATGGTGGTGATGTCGCTCATGTGAAGTCCTTACGGATAGTGCGTCGCTGGCTGCGGCGCCTCGACTTCCATGATCAGTGGAGACCCGCGTTCCGGCGATTACCTGAGGCGTAACGCTGCCGTGCCGGTCGGTTGGGTCAGACGATGGTGTCGCGACTATCAATTGGGCATGAACGCACCGCACACGTGGCAACCCGAAATCGACGAGCTCGCCCATCGGAAGGCTCTGGCCGCGAACATGGGAGGCGCCGAGCGGGTCGAACGCCAGCGCGCCGCCGGCAAGATGACGGTTCGTGACCGAGTTGCCGAATTCTCCGATCCGGGGTCCTTCAACGAGGTGGGCGCGGTATCGGGCGTCGGAAGCTACGACGACGAAGGAAACCTGACCAGCTTCACGCCGGCCAACTTCGTGTTCGGGATCGCAGAAGTCGACGGCCGTCCCGTCGTCGTGTCGGGTGACGACTTCACCGTACGCGGAGGATCGGCCGAAGCGACGATTCCCGCCAAGCGGGACTTCTCCGAACAGATCGCGATCGAGCTGGAACTTCCGCACGTACGACTCGTCGACGGCATGGGTGGCGGAGGTTCGGTCAAATCGATCGAGATCAAGGGTCGCACGCTGATTCCCGCCATCAACGGTTGGGAGAAGGTGGTCAATCATCTAGCGGTGGCGCCGTCGGTCGCCCTGGCCCTCGGTTCGGTGGCGGGAATCGGCGCGGCGCGTGTTACGACCAGCCATTACTCGGTGATCGTGGCTGATACAGCGCAGATGATGATCGCGGGACCGGCGCTCGTCGACCAGGCGTCGCTTGGCGATGTGAGCAAGGAAGAACTCGGGCACGCCCGCATTCACACGTCGAACGGGGCCATCGATGACGTCGTGTCCACCGAACATGAAGCGTTCGCGGCCGCACGGAGGTTCCTCAGCTACCTGCCGACCAACGTGAACGAACTGCCGCCGCGGGCCGAGTCGACCGACGACCCGGACCGCCGCGATGAAAAGCTTGCGTCGATCGTGCCGCGTGAGCAGCGCAAGGTCTACAAGATGCGGCAGATCATCCACTCGGTGGTCGACGAGGGATCGTTCTTCGAGATGGGTCGCGGGTGGGGCAAGTCGATCATCACGGGCTTCGCCCGCCTCGACGGTTGGCCGGTCGCGATCTTCGCCGAGGACCCGTTCATCTACGGGGGCGCGTGGACCGCTGATGCTTCACGGAAAGTCACCCGCTTCATAGATCTGGCCTCGACGTTTCACCTGCCGCTCATCCACCTGGAGGACTGCCCGGGATTTCTCATCGGGAAGGAGTCCGAGGAACAGGCCACCATCCGGTACGGGTCGACGGCCCTTGCCGCCCTCGGTCAGTCGACAAGTCCGTTCTGCTGCGTCGTTATCCGCAAGGCGTTCGGCGTCGCCGGTGCCGCAAACAAGAAGCCGGGAGCCACCCACTTTCGGTTTTCGTGGCCGTCGGGTGACTGGGGTTCTCTGCCGATCGAGGGTGGACTCGAGGTCGCCTATCGGGCGGAGTTGGGCGGCTTTGAAGGCGAAGCGCTGGCGTTCGAGATCGACAAGATCCGCGAACGGCTGAATCGCTTCCGGAGCCCATTTCGATCGGCCGAGGTTTTCGAGATGGAAGACGTAATCGACCCCCGTGACACCCGGTCGGTGCTGTGCCGGTGGACCAACCTGATCGCTCCATCCCGCAAGCCGGGCCGCATGGCATGGACGTACCGACCCTGACGCGTCAGGTCTGCAGCGGAAGCACCCGGTCGGCCAACCACTCCAACTCGTCGCGCCACGACCCAGTCTCCGACGCCGCTACCGGGCGAAGCACGAACTTGGTGATACCACCATCGATATGCGCACGGATCAATTCGCCCAGTGCCCGGTCGCCAACGGGAAGGATCTGCGAGATATCGCCGTCGGAGCGCCGGGCCCGGAGCGCCTCGATGGTTGGGCCTGCGGGTTCTACGCGCGCATAGGGAACGCTGATGCCGAAGTGTTCGCCGTCGATGACCCGGCCGAGTTCGGTGGCCCGCCGCTCAATCGTGATCCGACCGGCGGCCGCCTCAGCCGGCGTCGACGACGCGGTCAGCCAACCGTCAGCGAGGCGGGCAACGCGGTCAAGCGCCAACGGTCCGAGGCCCCCGAGCCATATCTCCAGCGGCTTCTGGCGGGGCAGCGGTTGTACCGCAACCTCGTCGTAGCGAAAGCCGCCGAACGCGGAGGTCACCGACTCGCCGTCCCACCACGCTCGCAGAAGCGCGATGATTTCGTCGATCGCCTTGCCCCGGTCGCCTTTTTCGTGTCCGAGCAGGGCGCGTTCGGCGGGCTGGCCGAGGCCCGGCACGAGCGACAGCAGAAGGCGGCCGCGCGAAAGTTGATCGATCTGCGCCAGCTGTTTGGCCAGCCAGAACGGATTTCGACCGAGTGGCACCACGTTCATGCCGAGCTTCAACTTCGTCGTTCGCGCCGCCGCGTAGGCCAGGCTCACCAGCGGATCGCCGAGTGGACCGAGTGGGACATCGGACAACCACAGCGTGTCGAACCCGAGGGACTCCACCGCCATGAGGTAGTCGTCGAACGAGTCCGCCAACAGGGCGGGAGCGGGTGGTGTCACGGCGAATCGGACCTTCATGGATCCATGTCTAACGCTGATGTGTCCGCCATCGTCAATCCACGGAGCCCGCGACGTTCGGACGAATGTTCCCGCTTCGCGGGAGTCTGTGACCGAACCTCGCGCTTAAACCGTCCGGCCCTGCGCGATGATCGGTTGATGGACGCCGACCTCACCTCCACCCGCGTGGATCGTTGGCTGCACGCGGTTCGGCTGCATCCCACCCGCACCTCGGCCACCGATGCTTGCGCCGGAGGTCACGTAAAGGTGAACGGTGCGCCGGCCAAAGCCTCAACGATGGTGAAGGTCGGTGACGAGGTCCGCACCTTCGCGGGTTCGCGCGAGCGGATCGTGGAAGTTGTGCGAGTCATCGACAAACGGGTCGGAGCAGTCGTTGCGGCGACCTGCATGATCGACAACAGCCCCGTGGTTGAGCGCGAGGAGTACCTGCCGCCGGTGTTCGTGCGAGACCGCGGGACCGGGCGGCCGACCAAACGCGACCGTCGCTCGCTCGATCGACTGCGGGGTTAAGGGGGAGACCGAGAGCGATCCTCTGCCCAGCGGGGCTACTTTTCGCTGATCACCATCGTGCCCCCGACGAAGTCTCCGATTCGGCGGTGTTGGCCGTTCACGGCGACGACGATGAACCCGAGCAGGTTGGGCAGAATCCAGGGAAACCCGTCGATCGGACGAAGAAGCGTTCGCAGGACCGCCCCGATTACGGTGAGCTTCGAGCCATCGGCCATCACGACCCGTTGGCCGAGCAGACGCTTGCCGACCGAACCACCGATAACGAGTTCACTCAGGAAGAAATAGCCGAGCGCCAGAAGCTGGAACAGCCAGATTCCGCCGCCGGTGACCTGTTTGTCGTTGAATTGCATGGAGAACGTCGCCTTCTTGGCCAGTTCACCCGACGGCGTCTCGGACCCGAGAACAATCGTGTAGATAATCCCCGCAACGACGACCAGCACGACATCGATCACGCCGGATGCCAGTCGTTGACCGACGCTGACGGGTCGCAGCGTCAATCCGGTTGCCGCAGCGTTGGGCGAACCATCACCGGCAGGTCCGGCGAGCGTCGTGTCGAGCAAAGAAGGGGTAGTGCCGGGCTTCGGCCACTGTGGAACGTCCGGTATCCCCGGTCCGTCGGTCACTAGAAACTGCCTTCGGCGGACCGGTTGATGCCCTGGGTCAGAATGAGGTCTTCGTGTAATTCCATCCACACATCGTGGTACGAGCCGCACATGACGCCGGTGAACATCTTGAGTTGGCCGGCAACGAGTGCCGCACGGCATTCCGCCAGGCGCGGCGCGTAACCGGCGAACCGTTCAGCGACGATCCCGAAATCTGAAACGACCTTCTGGGCCTGCGCGTCGAGCTTGGCGAGCCGGGTCAGGATCTTCTTGTCGTAGGCCGCATCCTGGTGGTCGTTCGGTGCTCCGTTTCGGATCTGCCAGTCGCCACACAGCACCTTGAACTCCTCGTTGAGGGACATGAAGCTCGGGTACGCCTTGGCCAGACCGTCACGAAACCCGGGCCGTCCGGCGTCGGCCTCGAGCACATGGGTGTGAGCCTCTCGGCCCGCCGGGGTGAGCTGCCACAGCGCGCGCGCCTCACGGAACTGGGTCAGGCCATCTGTCTGCAACAACTCGAGGTGCTCGACCACGTGGGGTTCGGGGAGCCCGGCGAGCGGCGAAAGGTGGTCCACCTTGGCAAAGCCCTTGATGCGAAGGGCGTGGTGGACGCGAAATCGGGGTTCAGATGTGTGTGCCATCGGTCATATCTTGCACCCGTCAGCGCTCTTCGGTCGAATAACGGTGTTCGGTGGCCATTGCGAGTGGTGACTCGAGCGTGAGGTCCGGGCCGGGTGATCCCTCGCTGGTAGGTTCTACCCTGCGGCACGGTTGTGCTGCGAAGTTACGAGACTGGAGTACTGATGAAGCTTGCCAACCTGAATGACCGGGCGACGCTCGTGGTTGATGGGGCTGCGGTCGATGTGGCAATCGCATCAGCGGGCTCGTTCGGCCCCACGCTGCCCGACGTTTATGCCAACTGGGAAGCCTTTGCCCAGTGGGCGTCGACGGCGTCGCTTCCGGCCGGCGTGGCGTTTTCCGAAACGGATCTCGGTGCCCCGTCGCCGTCGCCGGTGCAGGTGTTCGCCATCGGCCTCAACTACCGGGCGCATGCTGCCGAAGGCGGTCGCGAGGTTCCCAAGGCGCCGGCGACATTCACGAAGTTCCCTACCTGCCTCGGCCGCCCGTTCGATCCGGTGCAGCATCAGCCCGGACGCCACGACTACGAGGCCGAACTGGTCATCGTTATCGGCAAGCGCGCCCATAAGGTGGCTGCGGCCGACGCCTGGTCGGTTATCGCCGGAGTCACGTGCGGACAGGACTACAGCGAACGCGACACGCAAAACGCCGCGGGCAGCCACTTCTCGCTCGGGAAATCGTTCCCCGGCTTCGGTCCGACCGGCCCGTGGTTGGTCACCGCCGACGAACTGCCGGACCCGGCGGACCTGGCCATCGAGTGCGTCGTCAGCGGTCAGTCCATGCAGTCGAGCCGCACGTCGAACATGGTGTTCGACATCCCGTTTCTCATCGAATACATCTCAGCCATCGTGCCGTTGCTGCCCGGAGACATCATCTTCACCGGAACCCCGGAGGGCGTGGGCTTCGCCCGCAAGCCACCGCGCCTTCTCGTTCCCGGTGACATTGTCGAGACGACCATCGAGGGAATCGGAACGATGCGGCAGTCGATCGTCTGATAGCTGACATCCGGTGGCGCGCCCGGTGCCGCTTCGGCGCCGGGTTAACGACCAGTCAGGATGTCGCCCGCTCGGGCTGTTGCGCGAACCGGCGAGGTTCGGGGCCGTGGACCGGATCATCGGTGGGCCAGGGCCATCCGCCGAACTGGGTGGCCTGATAATCGCGAAAGGCCTGCTCGATCCCGGCTTTGTCGTTCATGACGAAGGGGCCGTATTGCGCGACCGGTTCGCCGATCGGACGACCCTGGAGAATGAGGATCTCGGCGCCGGCGGCGCTCGACAGCACCACTTCGCGGTCGCACTCGATCAGGCCCCCGTTGTTGATTTCGAGCGCTTCGCCGGCGAACGAGCAATCGACGCCATCGAACGCGTAGGCCACTCGGAGCGTGTCAGCGTGCTTGGCGGCGGGAAGCACACACGACGATCCGGGCTGCATGCGGATGTGCCAGATCGCGACGTCGGAATCCGGTTGGGAAGCCCACGAATGGGGCGGGGGAGACGGCGGAGTGTGTCCGGCGAGTTCTCCCGCGACAACCGTGACCTGGACCTTCGGCGCGTCGGGGGAGCCACCACCGAGTTCGGTCTGGGGAATGTCTTCGTTCCACAGCATCGTGAAATGCGGTGGTGCCATCTTGTTGACCTTCGGGAGGTTCAGCCAGATTTGGAACAGCTCGGCCGGATTCGGTGCATCGTTGTTGAGGAGCGGAAACATCTCGGCGTGCACGATGCCGCTCCCGGCCGTGAGCCACTGCACGTCACCCTCTCCGTAGCGGGCGGCTGCTCCAAGCGAGTCGCTGTGGTCGATGAGACCCTGGCGGACGAAGGTGACGGTCTCGAACCCGCGGTGGGGATGCTGTGGAAAGCCGGGCACGGTCTGACCGTGATACATCCGCCAGCCATCGATTCCTTCAAAGTCCGACCCGATGTTTCGCCCCGCAACTCCGGTGGCCGGACCGTACGCGCCGTTCCCGGCGGGATAGTGATCGAGGTGATGCACACAAAACAGAAAGGGGTCCACCGTTGGCCATTGGAAGCCCAGCGGAAACCGCTGGAGGATGACCGATGTCGGCTGTTCCGGTGCGTTGCCCATCAGTCCAGCGTACGTGGAGTCGGGCCGATGTGTTGGTGAACGCGCGGACGTTGGGTCGTTTGTACCCGCTGGGCGGGCAAGCGTGACCCAACGTCGAGCTGTGTGCGGGATTGCCGAAAGTCACCGGTAGCGTGGCCGGCATGAGCAACTGGAACCCGTCAAACTACGACCGGAAGTGGGCCGAGATGGCCGCTGACGGGAAGGACCCGCATGGTGAGGTGGCGTTCATTCAACGGGCGCTCAACCGTCACAACCGAGATCACGCGGGGCCGGTCCTCGATGCAGGCTGCGGCACCGGTCGGGTCGCCGTCGAGTTGGCGGCCCGGGGCTACGACGTGCACGGCACCGACCTCGACGAGTCGATGCTCGGACACGCCAGGTCGAAGGCCCCCGAACTGCCATGGCACCTGGGTAACCTTGCGTTGATCGAACTGCCAATCGTGTTCCACACGATTGTGATGGCGGGCAACGTCATCCTCTTCGTCGACGAATCCGATCGGCCCGAAGCCATCGCGAACGTGGCCCGTCACGTTGAACCCGGAGGCCTGGTGATTGCGGGCTTCCAGCTCGCCCGCCCCGACGGACGGCGTGTTGCCCTCCATGACTGGGACCGGTGGACCAGCGCTGTCGGTCTCAACCTGGTCGAACGGTTCTCGACGTGGGACGACGACCCGTTCGAAGACGACCACGACTACGCGGTGAGCGTCCACCGCCGAGGCTGACCGCCCCTTGACTGCGTGTGCCGGAAGCTACATGTCGGAGGGTCTCGCGGTAGTGTCGGCCCTATGGGCTCTTTCACCACACTGACATCCGCTGATGGTTTCGAACTCGCTGCATACCGCGCTGAGCCTGAGGGCCCGGTACGCGGTGGCGTCGTTGTGATCCAGGAAATCTTCGGCGTGAATCCACACATCCAGTCCGTTACCGATCGGTACGCCGCGGCCGGTTATCTGGCGATCGCACCGGCCATGTTCGACCGGGTCGAGCGCGACGTGTCCCTTGGTTATGAGGGGTCCGACCTGCAGGCAGGTATGGGACTCGCCGGGAAGCTCGATTTCAAACTGGTTCTCGCCGATGCGGTCGCAGCCGGGCAGGCGGTCTCGGAAGCCGGCAATGTCGGCATCGTCGGTTACTGCTTCGGCGGCACCGTTGCAGCGGCAGCATCGCTCAACTGCGCCGATACGTTTGCGGCCGCAGCGTCGTACTACGGCG
Source organism: uncultured Acidimicrobiales bacterium (assembly GCA_963763135.1). Lineage (GTDB taxonomy): Bacteria > Actinomycetota > Acidimicrobiia > Acidimicrobiales > JANYDT01 > JANMZO01. The sequence continues at coordinate 645,513 of CAVXNJ010000004.1, forward strand.
GAGGCACTTCAGGTCTCGTCGGCACCGGCGTTCCTGCCATGCCACTGATCGTTCACTACGGCGCGCTCGACCATTACATCCCCATGTCAGAGGTCGACAAGGTACGCGAGGCCTGGACCGACGCCGAAGTCCACGTCTACGACGCCGACCACGGGTTCCATTGCGACCAGCGGGAAAGCTTCAGCCCGATTCCGGCTGGTATGGCCCAGGCCCGCACGTTCCGACTGTTCGCGAAGCACCTCGGCTGAGCAACGTTCCTGCGAACGGGTGGCCGTCGACGCGCGTCGGCCACCCGTTCGACCAGTTGCCCCCTGATCAGGTGCGGAAAAAGGCCTCGGCGCCGCGGCGGATGCGACGACACGTTTCTTCGAACAGGACGGTCAGGTGCGGAAAAAGGCCTCCGCGCCGCGGCGGATGCGACGACACGTTTCATCGAACAGAGCGTCGTCTTCCTCCAGGAGGGTCATGCGGAAGCCGTCGACCGGCGACGAAAAGCCTGAGAGCGGCACGATGCACACGCCTTCGGCACCGAGCATCTCGTAGGCGAAGACCTTGTCGGTTCGCAGGACCGACTTCGACTCCAGCATGTCGAGGTAGATCCGAACGTCGTCGTTGCGGGCGGTGAGCTTCTCGGAGTTCGGGTACTTGTCGGTGTTGATCGTGACGGTGAGATAGAACACGCCATCGGGCACCACGACGTTGAGCACATCGCAGCCTTCGAAGATCCGCAGCGCAGTATCGAGCCGTCGCTTGTACTTGTCGAGCCGGCTCTGGAGAAAGGCCGGAAACTCGGGATGGGTGAGAATCCGCGGAAACACGATCTGCGGCAGCGTGGTTGAACACACCTCAAGCATTTTCGACACGACGATCGTGTGGATGTATCCACGGAAGTTTTCGTCCTGGTCGGCGTTGTAGATCTCGATCCATCCGCAGCGACTTCCGGGCCAGGGGATCTCCTTGCTGACGCCCTTCATCGAGATCGCCGGAACCTTGCCGACGATCTCCGACAACCGCACGATCTTCGACTCGTCGAAGAGCAGGTGCTGGTAGATCTCGTCGAACAGCAGGAAGCAGTCGTTCTCGCGGGCAATGCGAACGACCTCGACGAGGTCCGAGCGGGGATGAGCGACACCGAGCGGATTGTTCGGGTTGATCACGAGGATTCCGACGATCGTGGGATCGGCCTTGACCGTCGCTTCCAACGAGACAAGGTCGATACGACCGCCCTGATCGAGCATCAGCGGGTAGGTGATGTGATCGCCGCCGTGATGGATCGCCTCGGCAGTGGCATGCGATGGGTACGTCGGGTTCGGGCCGATGACCCGGGCATTGGCGGGGAGCGTCGAGAACAACTTGTTGATGGCGTCGCCGAGGCCGTTGAAGAAGATCACGTCTTCTTCGGTGCACAGGTCGGTATGGCTGAAACGGTCGATCACGAACCGGCGTGCGGTCAGATCACCCTTGGTCGGCGAGTATGCGTAGACCCGATCGTCTTTTACGGCTTCGCCGACGACGTCTTTCATCCAGGCGGGGATCTGCTCGCCCTTCGCTACGGGATCACCGATGTTCTCCCAGATCATGGGGACGCCCATCTTGACGATCTCGTTGGCGATCTCGACAATTTCACGGATCTCGTAGCGCAGATGCTCGTCGCCCTGCTTGATCAGATTTGTACGCATTCGAATCTTTCCCTTCGGCTTCGACAAGAACTCTAACGGCTGGTTTGGACAAATTGGTTGCATTTCGTGTGTGCGAAGCGCGTATCCCGTCATATTTGCTTAGGAAAACTGTGCCCAAATGACAAACTGCCATCGATTCAAGTGCACACGTCAATTCCGCTGGGGCGAGTCGTGCCGCCACGACCGACGAGCGGCCCCACCGCGTTTCTCGACGACCTTGGCTCTCGAGAGCGATAAGGGCAGGTGAGACGAGGTCGGACCGACGAAACACGGCCGAAACGCATACAAAGTCCCAGCGAATGGTGCTGAACATGCGGCGTGCACCACAATCGCTGATTCCCAACTTCCCTCGGAGGACCCGATGACCGATCTGTTCACCAACCCTGAGCGCTACGGCGATATGGAGTCCTGGCACCGCGAAGCAGACGCCCTACGGGCCCAGGGTCCGGTGCATTTGATCGACCGCAGCGCGGAAGGCTTCACGCCGTTTTGGGCGGTCGTGGGCCACGATGCGGTAATGCAGGTTGAACGGCAGTCGGAGTTGTTCACCAACGAACCCAACGCCGTGCTCGCCCGGGCGAACGACATCGAACAGCAGCGCGCGTCGGGGGCGGTCGTGCGGTCGCTCGTCCAGATGGATGCTCCGGACCATCCGAAGTACCGCAAGCTTGCGGCCGACTGGTTCAAGCCGGGCAGCCTGGGTCGACTTCAGGGTCGCCTCGATGAACTAAGCGCGCAGACCATTGCCAAACTCGAGGCGATGGACGGAAACTGCGACTTCAGCCAAGACGTTGCGGTCTGGTATCCACTGCAGGTCATTCTCGCGATTCTCGGTTTGCCCGAAGACGACTACGGCCGAATGTTGAAGCTCACCCAGGAACTCTTCGGTGCGACCGACGATGACCTGGGTCGTGGCACGCTCAGCATGGAGGACCTGATCGCCGTCATCATGGACTTCTACCAGTACTTCCTGACGCTCACCGCCGAACGTCGCGCCACCCCGACCGACGACCTGGCGTCGTTGATTGCAAACGGTCGTATCGACGGCGGGCCACTGCCCGACGTGGAGACGGTCAGCTACTACATGATCGTTGCGACGGCCGGACACGACACGACATCGAGTGCGCTCACGGGCGGCATGCAGGCTCTCATCGAGAATCCCGAACAGCTGGCGCGACTCAAGGCCAACCCGTCGCTGATGAAGACCGCCGTCGACGAGATGATCCGCTGGGTCTCGCCGGTGCGTCATTTCATGCGAACGGTTCAGGAAGACACCGAGATCGCCGGAACCGCGGTGAAGAAGGGCGACTGGGTCTATCTGTCGTATCTGGCGGCCAACCGGGATCCCGCCGTGTTTGAGAACCCGAACACTTTCGACGTCGGCCGGGCGAATTCGGACCGTCACCTGGCGTTCGGGTTCGGTGCACACTTCTGTCTCGGTGCGCAGCTGGCCCGGATGGAAATGCGAACCGTGTTTCGGGATCTGCTTCCCCGGCTCGAACACATCGAGTTGGCGGGAACCCCGAAGTCGATGAAGACCACCTTTGTCGGCGGACCGAAGTCGCTGCCGATCTCGTACCGGTTGACCCCCGCCTAAGACACAACGTACGCATACGTTTCGCGTGTTGCGCCACGTATGGGTCGATCGGTGCGGGCCGATCGACCCACTCGAAATGATGGCGGAATGTGGGTTGTGAGCCGATTCTGAAAATTGGCTAACGAGTTGGGCCGGGTTGGACGAAACGCTAAAGAGTGATCACGTAACGGCCATTACGGGTTCATACGTTCCTCACGCCTCACGGTGAGTCTGGTCTCCGTAACCAACTCTCACCGAACTCTCACCCTTCCGGAGAACCGCCATGAACCGCCGTATCGCAACCGCCGCCCTCGCCTTCGCCACCCTCACCTCAACATTCGGACTTTCGTCCGGGGCGCTCGCCGATGACACCACGCCGCTTCCCGTCGCCGAGCCCGTCGTTCTGACCCAGACCAGCCCCGAGGCCAACGCCGAGGCTCTGGTTGTCAAGACCACCGTCGACCCCACCGCCCGGCTTGCCGACCTCAAAGCCAAGGGCGCCGCCGCCATAGCGAAGCGCCAAGCCACGCTGGCTGATCTCTCCCGGAAGATCGCTGGACAGGCCAAGGATTGCGGCAGCAACATTGTGATGACCACCGAGATCGCCAACACCTCGACCGGCCTCTCCGGTGTGGGTACCACGCTTGCTGCGGCCACCGACCTGAAGGTGGCCAGGGATCTCTACCGCTCGATCTTCATCGACTACCGCGTCTACATGGTGGTGGCCCCCAAAGCCGGCAAGGTCATCCGGTGCGACACTCAACTCCTGCGCAACGATGCGTTGACGGCTGAAGGCGCCAAGCTGCAACTGGCAATCGATGAGGCCAAGGCCAAGGGCGTTGACACGACGTCCGCCCAGTCCGCCAAAGACGCGGCGATGGCGCAGTTGGCCGGCATCAACCCGACGGCAGCGCTTCCGCTGGTCATGGGTCTGGTCCCCGACAAGGGTGACAAGGCGGTCGCTGCATCCAACACCGCAGCTCTTCGCAGCGCCGATGCCGTGCTCGACGGCACGTACGCCTCGCAAAAGAGCGTCAACACTCAGTTCGGTGTGGCCCGCAAAGCCCTCAACGCCGCAAACGCAGCGACCCGTGCCGCCAAGCAGACCGCTCGCACAACTCGAGTGAAGACGAAGTAGGCCCAAGCCGTTCGTTGCATCAAGTACGTACCCATATGATGTGATCGCATTGACGTACCGGGCACCTCGACCACAAGGTCGAGGTGCCCGCTTCGCGTCCGTCCACCGTTGGCGATCGAGAGCGTTGTCGCGCGGTAGGAAACCGGACACTTGTCGCCCTGGGGGAGCCCGCGGACCTTTTCGGTCAGAAGTCGGGTCCGGTACCGTGATCCCACTGTGGCTGCGTAGGGGCGAGGATTGGCGTGAAACACACCGGGGTGAATGCGGAAGCGACGTCGGGGGCAGTTATGGCATACCCGTGCGAGCACGTCGCTCTCAATCGAATCACGGTTCACGACAACGGTCGTGCGGTGGAGCTGATCGGGAACCGGGGCATGACCGTCGCCGACGTCCTTCGGGTCCTGATGGAATCCGGTTCGCTGATTGAGGGCGAGGCGAGAGGGCTTCGGGTCGGGCACCGTTTTCTTCCGCCGAACGTTGAATTGCGGGCACCCTGGTTCAACGACGGCGACGAACCAGCCGTGGTTCGCTGGACCGGCACTCGCGCCGCGGTCGAGGGAACCGGTGGCGACGCCAACCACTTACCACCGCTCGCCCGGCTTGTGGTGAGTGGTGGTCAAGGGTCGGGTCGAACGTTTGAGCTCCGGGCTGGACGCTATGTGATCGGCCGTGATCCTCGCTGCGACATCGTGCTCGAATCGCTGTCGGTGTCGGCGCGACACGCCGAGGTGGTGGTCGACCTGTCGGGACGTATGACCATCCACGATCTCGGGGCCACGAACGGAATCGCTGTCGGACCTCACGTAATCGCTTCATGCGGACCACTCGCGATCGGCGACGTCGTGGCGCTCGGATCATCTCGCCTGACCGTGCTCGGTCCATCGCAGACGAGCAGTGGGCTCGGCCCGGTCGAAGCCGACGGGCGTCGGCCCTTCTACCGGTCAGCCCGAGTCACGTCAGCCCCGGTGCCCGCCGACGTCGTGCTTCCCGTCGTGGGAATGGTCCCCACGAACAAGGCCCGATTCAACTGGATCACCGTGGCCGTTCCACTGGCGATGGGCTTGGCTTTGGCGTTTCTGTTCAGTCCGGCCATGGCGTTGTTCTCGTTGCTCGGCCCCCTGATGTCGGTGGCGTACTTCTTCCAGGAACGTTCCAAGATCAGTGCCCAGAAGCATGAGGCCGAAACAGCCATCGCTGCTTCGGCGGCTGTCGTGGCGGAGGACGTGGCCCGACAGCGCGAGCGCGAGATCGCCCGCCAGGAGTACGAGTACCCCGATCCCGGTGTGACCCTGGTCAGATCGTACGGCCCGGCGCCCGAGCTCTGGGAGCGGCGCATCGCTTCCTGCCCCAACGGGGTCACCGTGCACGTGGGTCGGGCCGACCTGGCCTGGCGTCCAACGCTCCGAGGTGGAGGCGAGGCTGACGCGCCAGGCCGACCGGAAGCGATTGCCGCATTACTACGCGAACAGACGATTGCCGACGCCCCGGTCACGGTCACGCTTTCATTCGGTGCGGCCCTGGGCGTCGTGTCGCCGAAGTCAACCGCCCGAGGCGTGGCCCGTGGCATCGTCTCGCAGTTGGTCACTCTCTTCGGCCCCGGGGAGCTGAAACTGGTGGTGCTCGCCGATCTGTCCACGGTCGACGACGTCGACGAGTGGTCATGGACGACGATCCTCCCGCACGCGCAACAACCTGATTCGACGGTGTCGACTGCTGCGCTCGCCGGATCACCGGTTGAGGTCGAGGCGCTGCTTGAAGAGCTTGAACGCACCGTCAGCCAACAGAACGTCTCGGCGACAAGGCCACTCGGATTCGAGGGGGCAAGCCGGCCGATTGAGGTGCGGATCGTCGTCGTGGAAGTGGGAATGTTGACCGACTCGGCCCGGTCGGCCCTCCGGCGACTGGTCGACGCCGGAAACACCGGGCGATCGTGCGTGGCGGTTGTGGCCCTGGCCCCGTCGCCTGATCTACTCCCGTCGTTCTGTTCCGATGTTGTGACCGTTTCCGATCCGGTCCTGGGTCTCGGTAGCGTCCTCGGGATAACCCGTCGTTCGACCGCGGTCGACGTCGTGCTGGCGCCGGTCCCGGTGTGCGCGGCGGTGCAGTGTGCACTGAATCTCGCGGGGCTACGAGATCCGGAGTCAGCGGATGGCGTCCGGACCATACCGTCGTCGGTGTCACTGATGCCTTTGCTTTCGCTCGGGGCGAGCCGTCGCGAATTCGTATGTGAACTCCGGTCCAGGTGGAGTCGGGGAAAGGACAGTGTTGCGTCGGCATTTGAGGCGGTCTTGGGTATCGGCGACGACGGCCCGTTCACTGTTGACTTTGTGTCCGATGGCCCGCACGCACTTGTTGGGGGAACGACCGGATCAGGGAAGAGCGAGCTTCTGAGGTCCCTGGTTGCGTCCGTGGCGGCGACGTACGGTCCGGCCGACGCCAACTTCGTTCTCGTCGACTACAAGGGAGGGAGCGCGTTCGATGTGTGTGTCGGGCTCCCGCATGTGGTCGGAATGGTCACGGACCTCGACGAGCAGTTGGGTGAGCGCGCGCTCCTGTCGCTTGAAGCGGAGCTTCGGTGGCGTGAGCACCTGCTTCGCGACGCGGGCGCGTCCGACTACCTCGCGTACCGGAGAGAGTCGAAGAATGCGGCGGTCCCGCTCGCTCGGCTGATGGTGATCATCGACGAGTTCGCGACGATGGCCAAAGAACTCCCCGACTTTCTGGCTGCGCTCATCGGCATCGCACAGCGCGGCCGGAGCCTCGGCGTGCACCTGCTGTTGGCCACGCAGCGACCGAGCGGGGTCGTGAACGAGAACATCAAGGCGAACACGAACCTACGAATCGCGCTCCGGGTCCAAGACACGAACGATTCGCAGGATGTTCTGGGATCGCCGTTGGCCGCCGGTATCAACCGGCGGATACCGGGCCGCGCCTATGCCCGTCTCGGGCCGGGCGAACTGATCAGGTTCCAGGCGGCACGCGTGGTGTCGTCTTCTGCCGGCCGCCCATCAGGAACCGGTCCCGCCGTGACACTGGTGGAGCCACCGAGCAACTCATGCCCGGGCGAGGATCGAGCCGATGACAGCATCGAGACGCTGGTGGAGGCGGTGCGTGAAGCGTGGCTCGCCGAGGGGGCCGTGCCGCCCCGCCGGCCATGGCTCGAGCCGCTGCCCGACCGTCTACAGCTCGGCCAACTGTGGGACCCGCTTCCGACGGCTACCAGAGCCGACGACGCCTCCGTCGTAATTGGATTGCTCGACGAGCCCTCCAAACAGACCCAGCGCGCCTACCAATGGAGTCCCCGGCGCGGCAATGTGGCGGTATGCGGACTTCTGGGTGGGGGAGCGTCGTCGAGCCTGCTCACGTTCGCGCATCAGGGTGCCGAGCGGTTCACGCCCGCCGACCTGCACCTGTACGGCCTCGATTTCGGCGAAGGGACGCTTGGAGTCCTCACCGCGCTGCCTCACACCGGCGCGGTGATCTCACCGAACGAGCGTGACCGTCTGGTTCGCATGATCCGGTTCCTGCGATCCGAATTGGACCGTCGCCGCAGCGTTTCGACCGACGATCCGACCCGGCCAACGCTCGTGGTGCTGATCGACAACATCGCCAGTCTCATCGCGGCCACCGATGAGATCGCTCCCGGTATGCGCGATGAGCTGTCGCGGTTGACTGCTGACGGGCCGGGACTCGGTTGCTGTTTCATCGTGGCGGGTGATCGACCGGGTGCATTTCCGATCGCGATATCGGCGTCGTTGCCCACCAAGTTGGTGTTCCGGCTCGCAGATCCGTCCGACGTCGTCCAGTTCGGAATCGAACGCCGCGCCGCGCCGCCGGTCATCGTCGGTCGAGCCGTCGCGGTCCCCGAGAAGCTGCCGGTACAGATGCTTCAGGTGACATCCGATGACCTGGTCCGGCTGGCTGAGCGGCTCCGCAACGAAGGGCAAACCGCAGCGGTCATGAGCGCTCCGCATCCGATCCGCAGCCTGCCCGAACGGGTTGATGTCGATGACCTGGCCGGTCGCGCCCACATCGGTGATGACGCGTGGTTCCTACCGGTCGGTCTCGGCGATGAGCACCTGGACCCCGTCGGTTTCTCGTTGCGGGCGGGTGAGCACGTCCTGGTCACCGCACCCGCCCATTCCGGCAAGTCGACGGCGTTACGAACTGTGGGCAGAGTGGCATTGGCGGCAGGGGCGACGGTCTCGGTTCTCTCCCTTCGGAAGAGTTCCCTGTCAGATCTGGAGCCGGTTGACGCGCGCTGCACGTCGGCGGACGACCTCTCGATGTTTCTGAGAAAGGTACGCGCGCTTAGCGTAGCGGGCCCTCACCTTCTGCTGATCGACGACGCCGAGACGGTCGACGACACTGACGGGCTGCTGGCGGCGATTGCCGCCGAACGGATGGAAAACCTCCGCATCGTCGTTGCCGCCAGGGCCGACGTGCTCCGGTCGAAGTTCGGACACTGGACCATCGAGATCCGGCGGAGCCGAACCGGTTTGATCCTCCGCCCGGTCGTCGACCTCGATGGGGATCTCTGGTTCACGACCCTGCCAAGAAAAGGCCCGGCCCGTTTCCGCGACGGGCTGGGCTATCTCATAGCCTCCGGCCCGGCCCAGTTGATCCAGGTGGCCGGCTCGTGAGCCCGATCGTGAGCCCAGTCGCTAGATCTCTACGGCGTCGCCGACCTGGATGGTGCCCGCCCCGACGACTGTGGCCTTGACCCCCAGGTCGCCGCCGTGCTCCCGGTGAAGGGCCCGAAGCACGTCGCGGTCGGCCGGGGCGGAATCGACCGCTCGGGTCACGAGCACGCACCGGTCGCAGCGTTTGTGAACATCGAGCGTCAGGCCCCCGATGGTGACTGGTGAGCCAACCCACGCATCTTCGGGGAACGGGTCGTCGGTACCGGAGATCTCGAGGTCAACCACGATGTTGGGCCGGAACCGTTCCATCAGCCAGTTTACGTTCGGGGCCCGCTTCGCCATCGTCGCGAGCGACGCCGTGGTCAACACGTGCATGGGAGTGCCGTCGAAGAACAGGCCGGGTCGGGACTGAAACGTGAACAGGTCATGTTCGCCGCCGCCATCGTTCGTGCGGTCGACTTCGATATCGATGCTCGCCTTCTGGTCCGGTACCGGTCGAGCGATGACGACGTCACGGTTGAGCCATGACGAGAGTCGCCGGTTCGCGTCGTTGTCGTCGGTAGCGAACGACGGTCCATCTCCGATGTTGAGTTCGGCCTCACCATCGGGTCGAAGAACCGCGCGAGCGGAGAGGAGTTGCGGCACGGTCTTGGCCGAGAGCAGCCGTCCGGTCGCTGCGTCGACGAGGCCGAAGTTACGATCGCCACGGAACCCGCTTTCGGTGGCATCGACCCGGGTCAGCGACTCGCCGCGCATCGACTTCACCGGAAAACGGAACAGATGAACAACGCGTCCGATCGTCGTCATGTCGGCACCAACCCCGCTTACAGCAGACTGCTGGGGTCGGAGGGGACGTCGACGGCCAACTGCTTCAGCGCCTCGATCGGCACAATGTCGAGCACCCGTTCATGGGTTGAGGCGAGGACCACGGGTGCCGCCTTCCCGGCTTGGTAGGCCCGCAGCCAGTTCGCCGCGGTGACGCACCACCGATCGCCCGGAACCAGCCCGGGAAACCGGTACTGCGGCATCGGTGTCGAAAGATCGTTGCCGATGCTTCGTTGGTGCTCCAGAAACTCCGCCGAAACGACCGCGCAAATCGTGTGACTGCCGAGGTCCTGCGGACCGGTCGAACAGCAGCCATCGCGGTAGAACCCGGTCATGGGATCGGTTCCGCAGGTTTCCAGTTCGCCACCGAGGACGTTTCGCTCGCTCACGTAACCAGTATGTCGCGCCGCAGCTGGCTAGACGTGTTCCGGAAACAGACGAAGGAAGTTCTCGGCGTAGAACTTGTCTTTCACGGAATCGGCGGCAGCGGTGAGCGTCGACTCGAACCGGGCGATCGGGTCGCGTCCGCCTTCGGTGTGGGGATAGTCGCTCGAAAACAGGTACAGGTCCTCGTTGCTCTCCGCGACAAGTCGGCCGACGTCTTCGAACACGAACGGCGTGAAGCCCAGTTGCTCGCGGATCTGTTCGCTGGGCTTACGGGTGAAGGATTTCAGCGTTGGATCGACGCGAGCGTAGGTGTGGGCCACCATGTCGAGTCGTCGGAGGAGTTCCGGCACCCACCCGGCGCCGAGTTCCACCGCAGCGCCCCGAAGGTTGGGGTGCGCTTCGAGAACGCCATCCATGATAAGTGCACTTAGGAAAGTTTCAGGCCCTTGATGCATAGTGGCGGCATCCTTGCTGCGGACGTTTTCTCCGCCGCCCATCCAGTCCTTCACCGCAGCTCGACCGTTGTTCATCCACGCCTTGCCGAGCTGCAGCGGAGCGCCTCCGACGTGCAGGAGAAACGGCGTACCGGACTCGGCGAGTCGGGCCCAGAACGGATCGAGCTCGACGTGGCCCGGGGACTTGTCGCCGCATGACCGGTGGGGGACCCAAACCGCGGCGAACCCACCCTCCAGCACGAAGTCGAGCTCGGTCATCGCCAGGGCCGGGTCGTCGAGCGGAATGACCGCGACGCCCATCAGGCGGTCATCGTTCGCGCAGAAGTCCTTCATGTGGCGGTTGTGGGCACGTGTGGCCGCGTAACGGAGGCCGGGATCGGTTTTGGAGCTGGCATGGAACGGAAGGTGGACGCTGTGCGTCGCGAAGACGAGTTGCCGGGCAAAGCCGAGCATGTCCATGGCCTCGGTGCGGTCCGCTGAGTTGAACGCCCCGAGCGCCTGGATCTCCTTGACCTCGCGTATCAGCGTGTCGCCCATGGCCCGCATCTTCTCCAGGTGCTGGTCGCTGTGCCGGTTGCCCTGGTTCACGATCTCGGCCACTTCTTCGTCGGTCACGAGCGAGGCGGAGTAGGACACCAGCGGCATCTGATCCCGGTATTCGGGGTCGGCGTACGACGTGAGGAAATCGGGCAGCTCCATGATGTGGCTGTCGGCGTCGTAGAACGTCCGATCGCTTGGTGCATACGTCATGTTTGGGCTCCTGTTGACTGCGTGTGGGTGGTTGACCTTACCGCTCGGTGGTGGGCGTTGCTAGGGCGGGTCAGGGAGTAGGTCGGGGGAAGCGGCGGGACGACTCGACGACGTTCAGATCGAGATGGTTGCGCATGAACCGTTGCGACGCGTCGGTGTGGGGCTGGAAGTCCCACGGTGTGTACGTGCCCTGACGCAGCGCTGCGTCGACCACGCGGCGGCTGCGCTGGCTGGCCAGCACGTCAGCGTGAATGCCCTTGGCATCCCACTGCGTCGCCGCTTTCGCATTCAGCTGTGCGAGCTGTCCGGCGTAGGCCGGGTCGGTGGCCAGGTTGGACAATTCCCTCGGGTCGGAAGACAGGTCGTAGAGCTGGTCGGGGTCGGCATCGCAGCGCACGAATTTCATCGTCCCCTCGCGGATCATGAAGATCGGCGCCACAGCTCCTTCGCCCAGGTATTCGCCCAGAACGACGCGCGATGGGTCGTTGTTGTTGCTCAGCAGCGGGACGAGCGATTTGCCATCGGTCCGGTCCGGCGTCGGGGCATCGGCGAGGTCGGTGAAGGTGGGGGTGAGGTCGATCAACGAGACCGGGTTCGCGCAACGACCCGGTGCGATGTCGGGCCCGGCGATGATCAGCGGCACCCTCGATGCGTTCTCGAAGAAGTTCATCTTGTACCACAGGCCCCGCTCGCCGAGCATGTCGCCGTGGTCGGCGGTGAACATCACGATCGTGTCGTCGTGCATCCCCGTGACCGCCAAAGTGGTCAGCAACGAACCGACCCAGTCGTCGACGTAGGCGATGGAGGAATAGTATGCATGCCTAGCATTGCGGATCTGCGCTTCGGTGACTGGCAGCGCGTCCATGTCGGACACATTGCGGAGGCGCCGACTGTGCGGATCCAGTTTGGACGCCTCGATCGGTCCGACGGTCGGTAGATCGATGGCGTCGTGATCGTAGCGATCCCAGTACTGCTGGCGGGCCACGTAGGGATCATGGGGATGGGTGAAGGACGCGGTGAGCATCCACGGTCGTTCGTCGGAGGACCGGGCCAGGTCGCGCAACTTGCGCACGGCGTGGAAACCGACCTCGTCGTCGTAGTCGAGTTGGTTCGACGAGTCGGCGACGCCGGCGTAGCGGACGCTGTCCATGTTGTGGAACCACCAGTCGACCCGGGTCTCGGCGTCGTCCCAGTTCGGGGTCCAGCCGAAGTCGGCAGGATAGATGTCGGTCGTGAGGCGTTCCTCGTAGCCGTGGAGTTGGTCCGCGCCTACGAAGTGCATCTTTCCGGCCAGCGAGGTCTGATATCCCGCCCGGCGGAGGAAGTGGGCAAACGTCGGGACCGAGGATGCCAGCTCCGCCGCATTGTCGTAGGCCCCGATCCTGGAGTTGAGCTGGCCGGCCAGCATGCCGAAACGCGACGGCGCGCAGAGCGGACTGTTCGTGTACGCCGCGTCGAACGTCACCCCACGTTCGCTAAGCGCGCTGATGTTCGGCGCTTTGACGATCGGGTGCGAATAGCAGGGCAGGAACGGGGCGGACAGCTGATCGGCCATGATCAGCAAAATGTTGGGTCGGCGAGTCTTCGGCACGAAGGGCACGATAGTTCGGGTGGCACGAGGCGGAGTCGACTTCTGGCAAGCTCTCGTCATGACGTTTGCTTCTTTACGACACCGTTTTCCTGGGGTGCGCGATGGTTGGGCCCGCTTCGACGGACCGGCCGGCACCCAACCCGTTGATGTGGCGATCCAGGCGGTGGCCGAGTGGATGGGGAGCGGCAACAATGCCGCCGCGGGTGGTCCGTTTGCGGCCGCGCAGGCCTGCGCCGACCAACTTGACCGGGCCCGGTCGGCGGTGGGGATCCTGCTTGGCGCAGACCCGCAGGGGATCTCCTTCGGCCCGAACATGACCACCATGACGCTCTCGTTCACCCGCGCCCTCGCCGCGACGCTCAAGCCGGGCGACCGGGTGGTGGGCACCATGCTCGACCACGACGCGAACGTGTCGCCCTGGCGCTTTGCGTGTGAGGCGTCGGGTGCCGAGCAGGTGCTCGCCGAGTTCGACCCGGAAACCGGTGTGTTACCTGTCGAGAACGTTCTTGCACTCATCGATGAGCGGACGAAGTGGGTCTCCCTCCCGGGAGCGTCGAATCTCCTAGGCACCATCCCGGACCACGCGCCGATCATCGAAGCGGCCCACGCAGTGGGCGCCCGGGTATACATCGATGCGGTGGCCTGGGCACCGCACAAGGCGATCGACATCGCCGCCCTCGGGTGCGATGCGCTGGTCACCTCCCCGTACAAGTGGTACGGCCCCCACGCCGGCGTGCTTTACGTCGAGCCGGAGTTGCTGGCGTCGTTGCCGCTCGTGAAGATCAAAGCTTCATCAGGAGTCGGTCCGGCCGCATTCGAAACCGGCATGCCGAACTTCGAGGGCATCGCCGGGGTGGAGGCCGCCGCAAGGTTTCTGGCGGAAGAGGGAATGGACCGTATCGAGGCGGCCGAAGCCGAGGTATTCGAGCCGCTGCTGACCGGTCTTCAGTCGATCCCCGGTGTCACGCTTTGGGGCGTGAAGGGCATGCAGGGACGCGCACCGACGGCGGCGTTCACGATCGACGGAATCACGCCGGCCGAAGCGTCGGTGGCACTGGCCGCGGAGAAGATCGCCGTGTGGGACGGCCATAACTACGCCCTCAACGTCGTGAAACAACTTGGGCTCGAAAACTCCGGGGGTGTCATTCGGGCGGGAATCTCGCGGTATGTCGACCACGACGACGTGGCACGTCTGCTCGGAGCGGTCTCGCGACTGGCGCGAGGTCGTTCGTAGGACGCGGTCCTGCGGCAGGAGGGCTGTCGCAGGAAGGGCTACCGGCCCTGGAAGTTCGGCTTGCGCTTCTCCATGAACGCCGTTCGGCCTTCGACCACGTCGGCGCTGGCCCACGCAGCTTGGATGGCCTCGCGGGCTTGGGCGGTGAGCGGCCCGGGAGTCGGTTCGCGCAGCGAAACCAACGACATCTTATGTGCGCGTAGTGTCAGCGGAGCGAGATTCGCGATCTCGGTAGCCCATTCGAGAGCAGCGGCCAGATCACCTTCGCGTTGCACGAACCCGAGGGCGAAGGCCCGGTCGGCGTCGACGGTGTCGGCACTCAACAGCAAGGCCCGAGCCGTCGCCCCGCCGCACAACTCCACGACGCGCGCCACGGTTTCCCGATCGATGGCCAGGCCCAATTTGGCCGCCGGAACGCCGAAGCGCGAGCGGGGGGTGGCCACCCGGAGGTCGCAAAATGACGCCAGTTGGGTTCCGGCGCCCAAGGCCGGACCGTCTACGGCGGCGATCGTCACGATCGGAGCGGTCGACAGGAGCGACAGCACCTTCATCAACGCTCCCGAGAACTCCGGTCCTTCGATGCCGGTTAGATCAGCCCCGGCACTGAATGCGCCGCCGGCTCCGGTCAGGACCGCGACCCGAACTCCCGCGGCGATCGCAGCATCCAGCGCGTCGCCCAGAGCGACGAGCGTGGCGTGATCGACGGCATTGCGGCGTTCGGGACGGTTGATCGTGAGTTGGACGACGTGTCCACCTGCATGGGTTTGGGTCTCCAACATGGCCGACATCGTAGGTTGGGTTGCGAGAATCCGACGAATGCTCGCTCCGGAACTGCTCTGGGACCGGGCCTTCGGGGCTCATGCCCGCACCGCGTAGCCGCGTCGAGGAATGGAGATGATGCCCGACCCGGACAGCCCGAGTTTGCGGCGCAGTCGGCCTACGGTGACCTCGACGACGTGATCGTCTCCGGCCCCTCCCCAAACCCGAAGGTGAAGATCGCGCTTGGTCACGAACCCGGGGCTTCGGCGAAGCAGCGCTCGGAACAGTTCGGTCTCACGGCGGGAAAGCCCGACGGGTTCCCCGTCGACAAACACCGTTGAACCTCGCAGCGCGACAGGAATACCGCCGAGCGTGGTGCGCTGCTGCGTGGCCTGCAGCGCTTCACTAAGCGTGCTTATCATTGGTGTCAACCGCCACTTGGATGGCGTGACCGGGTCGGTGATGCCCAGGTGCCGTGCCGCGCTCTCGCACACCGGTCCAACCGTCACCGCAAGAACGTCCGTGTTCAGCGCGTCGATGAGCGCCGCCCCGCACTCCATCTCCTGGGCGATGATCAGCAGGTTGCGGATCGACGGAGCGCTCGTGAACGTGATGGCATGAATCGCCCGATCAATCGCTGATTGAATGAGATTCTCAGCGGGTTTGGTGTCCTGGGGAAGGATCCATCGGTACGTGGGCACTTCGACCACTTCAGAGCCGGCACGGCGCAAGGTCTTCACCGCCTCGATGCTGTCTTCGCCGTGGCTTTGAAAGGCGATCCGTGCAACACCGTCGCCTGACCGGATGTAGTCGATCAACTCGGTCAGATCATCGGCGGTCCGGCTGACGATGTCGAGACCACACTGTTGGACCGCCGCAGCCGCCTTTGCGCTCTGAGCAAAGATCCGGGTCGGGCTGATGGCCTGCAGCAGGGCATCCTCCAACCCCCAGCTCTCAGCGGCCGACAGCCATGTCCGCATGCCGATACCGGTGCTCGCCACAACAATCTGCGGTGGTTTTCGGATGATTCGCTGGGTGACCTCGTAGAGCTCGTCGATCGAGCCGAGCGGCAGGGTTCGAATCGATGCACCATGAAGTACGGTCGCCCCGCGACGACGTAGAAGCTCCGCCTGGTCCTCCCACCGACGATCGGCCGTGATGCCGACCGTGAAACCGACCAGGCTTGCGTCGGTTTCAATAGCGCCCGTAGCCATCGTCCCAGCATGCGGGACGTCTGTTTCGGGTTTGTTAAGCACCGATGCCGACTCGGTATCGGTCGTGTCCACTGTCACCCCCGGTGGGGTGCATGGTTGCGTGTGGTTTTCGTCAGGGAGTCATCTGGATGAACTGCTCGATGAGCGCGCTGACCGTCTCGGGAGCGTCTTCCTGAAGGAAGTGGCCGACCCCAGGAAGTGTCACGACCGGACCGTTGGGCCAGGTGCTTTTGAATGAGCCCACCGACATTTCGGTTGGCACCGCCCGGTCCTCCTCGCCGTGTACGTACATCGCCGGTTTCGCGGCCAGGAAAGCGAGATTGCCGATGTGCTCGAGCATCGTGGCCATGGTGTCGGGATTCCCGATGCACTTGGGGAACTGCAGCGCCCCGATGCAGTCGGCGGGAGTTGGGAACGGGGATGCGTACGCTCTCACCCAGGTTTCGTTGACGTGAGCGGTTCGTTCGAATCCGATGCGCTTCAGAACCGACAGGATGGAACCCCCGAGGTGGCCGAGGACCACCTGGCTTTCGTCAGTTTGCACCCATTTGTGCCACGGCAGGTCGGAGACCTTGCGCCCTTCGGTCGGCGGGGCTCCAGGGACTCCGGTGTTCATGAAGCAGAGTCGCTTGATCCGGTCAGGGTGTCGGAGTGCGTAGACCGTTCCGATCGGCCCGCCCCAATCCTGGCCGACGAGGGTGATCTCTCGGAGGTCCAGGGATTCGAGCAGCGCTTCGAGGTTGTCGGCGTGGTCGCGGATGTCATAGCGGCGGTCTTGCGGGGTTTCGCTCTTTCCGAAGCCCATATGGTCGGGCACGATCACCCGACCGTGACGGAGGAGCTTCGGAATGATGTTGCGGTAGAGATACCCCCAGGTCGGCTCGCCGTGCAGAAGAAGGATCGGCGGCCCGGAACCCTCATCGATGTAATGCTGCCTGAAACCCTTTCCGTCGAAGAAGCGCGGTGCATAGGGCCAGGTGCCATCGAAGGTTTCGTGGGCCGGGATCATGTTGGCTCCGTTCGCCGGGGTCTCTCGGCTCGTCTGAGCAGCGTTTCCGGTCCGGCGACGGTAACCCTTGTCAGTCGGAGTGACAAATCTTCGGCAAACGCTCCGGAAATCGGTCGCCCATTCCTTAACGACGGTCGTTCGGCCAGACTGGTAAGTGATGACGATCCTGGTTGACGAGTGCCAATGGCCGTTTCGGGGTCGACTGTGGTGCCACCTCGTGTCCGACGAGTCGTTCACCGAACTTCACGAGTTTGTGAAGGTTCTCGGCAAGCCCCGGGTGGCGTTTCAAGGTGATCACTACGATCTGCATGAGGACGAGCGGGATCGCGCCATCGAGCTCGGTGCGACGCCAATCGACGGGCGCCAGCTCGTTCGGCGGTTGAACGCCTCGGGATTACGGCGGGGTCCGGCGTTCAGTCGGGGTGGGTTGGCCGCGGTGGCCCACCTCCCCGTTCCCGAACTGCGAACGGAGCGGTTGCTCCTTCGGCAGTGGCGTGAGTCGGACCGTCCGGTGTTCCGGGCGATGTCGGCCGATCCCGACGTGATGAGGTTCATCGGCGGGGTTCGTTCGGCGGATCAGGCCGACGCGCAAGTCGACGAGCGGGCGGTCACGCTGGCGATTCGGGGCGTGAGCAAATGGGCCGTGGAGGAACTCGCAACCGGAGAATTCGTCGGAACCGTCGGGCTCGGCTACGCACTCTTCCCCGCGCCGTTCACCCCGGCGATCGAGATGGGCTGGCGGTTGGCGCGCTCCCACTGGGGGAGGGGGTTGGCCTCAGAAGCGGCCGCCGCCACCGCTGGCTACGGGTTCAACGAGTTGGGGTTGCGCGAGATCGTCGCGTTTACGTCTGTCGGAAACGTCGCGTCTCGCAAAATCATGGAACACCTTGGGATGGTGCACCGGGTCGGAGAGGACTTTGACAGTCCGGGTCGGCGACCTGACGACGAACACCGAAGGCAGGTGCTGTACTCGCTGGCGAGCCCTTGACAAGCCGGCCGGTCGGGCGGCCCGGGCGGTCCGGGCGGTCGGCTCCCGCTACGCCTCGTCCGGTAACGTCGGAGCATGCCAACCGCAACCATCCAGGGGATCCCCGTTCACTTCGAAGACACCGGGGGAACCGGACCGACCGTCCTTTTCAGCCACGGCTTCATGATGGACCACACGATGTTTGCGGACCAGGTGGAGGCACTGCGCGGCACCTATCGCTGCATCTCCTGGGACGAACGGGGCTTCGGGCTGACTCCGGCGCCGGGCGCCTTCAGCTACTGGGACTCGGCCGACGACGCGGTGGCGCTGCTCGATCACCTGGGTATTGAGCAGGCCGTCTTCGCCGGAATGAGCCAGGGTGGTTTCCTGTCGTTACGTGCGGCGCTGACCCATCCCACGCGGGTGAGGGCGCTCGTGCTGATCGATTCCGGAGCGGAGCTCGATCCTCCCGAGGTGTTGGAAGGTTACGGCGGCATGCTCGAAGCGCTGTGCGGCGAGGACGAGCCGACCTACGACATGGTGGCCGGTGGCGTCGGCCAGATCATTCTCGGGGAAGAGGCGCTGATCGCAGCGTGGCTCCCGATCTGGAAGGCCCGCTGGCAGGCCGATCGGAACGGACTGCGCAACCCCGGTGGTGCGCTCGTGAGCCGCGACGACGTGTCGGCGCGCCTGGGTGAAATCAACTGTCCCACGCTGGTCATTCACGGTACGGCCGATGTCGCGATCCCAATGCACGCCGCTGAAGCGGTCGTCGCCGGCGTGGCGAACGGACGACTCGTCGTGGTCGAAGGGGGAACCCACGCGTCGAACATGACCCATCCCACGGCCGTCAACGCGGCGATGACGACGTTCCTGGCCTCGCTTTAACGCTGATTGGGTCCAACGCGACGTTTGGATGTTTGTGCTCGCTCAGCGGTCAGATTCATCCAAACGTCGCGGCTGTGGAGCAGAAAATGCTCGGGTTCGCGGACGTCGTGTGGCTAATGGTGCGTTTTGCTAAACGATGCGGTGCTCAGGGCGGGAGCCGCCGTGTTCGAAGCGTTCGATCGCGAGGCCCGACACGTCGACGAACGGCGTCTGGCGAAGCACAAAGTCACGGAGGATCTCACCGACGGCCGGGCCCTGCAGGAACCCGTGACCCGAGAACCCTGTCGCGTAGAGGAAGCGGCTGACCTTCGTTGATTCGCCGATCAGCGCATTGTGGTCGGGCGTGGCCTCGTAGAAGCCCGTCCAACCACCGGCGACGCCGACATCGAGAAGTGCGGGAGCCCGCTTGGCGATCTCTTCGCTGACCGTTTCGAGCCAGTCGGGCTTGATGTCGTGCTCGAATCCGGCCGGCTGTTCGCGGTCGGCCATGCCGAACAGGAGGCCGGGACCTTCCGGATGGAAGTAGAACCCGCTCGAGAAATCGATGGTCATCGGGCAGTTCTTCGGCACGTTGTCCATGGGCTCGGTGAACCAGATCGGGCGGCGGAGCGGTGAGACCGGGATGTCGATGCCGACCATCGCGCCGACGGCCGGCGACCAGGCACCGGCGGTGCAGATCACCGTGGTCGTTGCGATGTGACCCTTGGAGGTGTCGACCCCGGTGATGGTCTGGCCGTCCATCGTGATGCCGGTGACGGCGGTGTTCGTGAGCACGCGGGCACCGAGCTCGCGGGCGCCAGCGCCGTAACCGAGCACGACGGACTCGGGCGTGCAGTGGCCGTCGATCGGACAGAACGACGCCGCGAGCACGTCGTCGATGTTGATGAACGGTGACAGTTCCTTGGCCTGTTCGGGGGTGAGCATCACGCTGGGTACGCCAAGTGACTGCTGGAGTTCGACGTCTTTGGAGATCAGGTCGACGTCGGCCTGGTTGGTCAGCAGGAACAGGTAACCGTTCTGGTGGAGGCCGATGTCGCCGCCGGGACGGGTGGCGAAGTTCTCGAACGCCTTGATGGAACGCATGGCGATCGTGATGTTGAGTTCGTCGGAGAACTGCGCCCGGATGCCGCCGGCCGCCTTCGACGTGGACCCCGACGCGAGTTGGTCGCGCTCGACGAGCACCACCTTCACGCCGGCCTCGGCCAGGTGGAACGCGGCGCTGGCGCCCATGACGCCGCCGCCGACGATTACCACGTCGGCCTCGGTCGGAAAGTCAGAAGCAGTAGACGGGCTGGTGGTTGCGGCGGAAGGTTCGCTCATGGCTCAGACCTCGAACGTGATGCCCTGCGCGAGCGGAAGCGCCCGGGACCAGTTGACCGTGGCCGTTTGGCGGCGCATGTACGCCTTCCAGGCGTCGGATCCGGACTCCCGACCTCCGCCGGTTTCTTTCTCCCCACCGAATGCCCCACCAATTTCGGCACCGCTCGGCCCGATATTCACGTTGGCGATGCCGCAGTCGGACCCGCCGGCCGCGAGGAAGCCTTCGGCTTCGCGGACGTCGGTGGTGAAGATGCACGATGAGAGGCCCTGGGGCACGCCGTTCTGGATGGCGACAGCTTCTTCGAACGTGTCGTAGGGAACGCAGTACAGAATCGGTGCGAAGGTCTCGGTGCTCATGAGCGCGCTGACGGCTTCGAACTCGACGAGAGCCGGGGTCGCGTAGTAACTGTTGGGCCACCGGTCGGCGAGCACCCGGTCGCCACCGTGGACCTTGGCCCCTTCGGCCCGGGCGGTGTCGAGCGCTGCCTGCATGCCGGCAAAGCTCTGCGCGCTTATCAGTGGCCCGAGCAGGGTGCCGTCTTCGCGTGGGTCTCCCACCCGGACGCTGCCGAACGCCTTGATCAGGCGAGGAATCAGCTGGTCGTAGATCGACCGGTGGACGATCAGGCGCCGAAGCGTTGTACAGCGCTGCCCGGCGGTGCCGACGGCCGAGAACGTGATGGCCCGAACGGCCAGGTCGAGGTCGGCTGATGGCGCAACGACCATCGCGTTGTTGCCGCCGAGTTCGAGAAGCGACCGGCCCAGTCGGGCGGCGATCAGCGGAGCGAGGGCTTTGCCCATGGCCGTGGAGCCGGTGGCCGACACGAGCGGGATGCGGGCGTCGTTGGCCAGCTGTACGGCACGGTCGGGGCCGCCGAACACGACCTGCAGCAGGTTGTCGGGGGCGTCGCCGAACCGGGCTGCGGCCTTGTCGAAGATGGCCTTGCACGCCAGAGCGGTGAGCGGCGTGCGATCGGACGGCTTCCAGATGACCGGATCTCCGCAGACGATGGCCAGCGCGAAATTCCAGCTCCAAACGGCAACCGGGAAGTTGAACGCCGAGATGACACCGATCGGTCCGAGCGGCAACCAGGTCTCCCGCATCGCGTGACCGGGGCGCTCGCTAGCGATCGTCTTGCCGTAGAGCTGGCGGGACAGGCCGACCGCGAAGTCGCAGATGTCGATCATTTCCTGGACCTCGCCGAGGCCCTCCTGGATGATCTTTCCGGCTTCGTTGGTGACAACGGCACCCAACTCGGCCTTGGCGGCCCGGAGCTCCTCGGCCAACAGACGGATCAGCTCGCCTCGGCGGGGGGCGGGGACGTCCTGCCAGGCCGCGAATGCCTCGACGGAACGCTGAACGATGGCATCGGTCTCTTCGGCCGTGGTCACCGTGTACTCGCCGATGACCTCACCATTGATGGGGGAAAGAACTTGCATCCCCCGAGCCTTTCACACCGTCGGCCCTGCCAAATGCACGCTCAGGGCGTGTATGAAGTCACGTTGGCTGCCGACTTCGGGGCCGGCCATGGGCCGGTGGTCGGCGACGGTCTTCAATGCGGTCGTCAGGTCCTGCCCGAGCAGCATCAGCAGGGCTGTGGCCGTCGTTCCCGAACGGCCGATTCCGGCCGCACAGTGAATGATGATCCGTTCGGCGTGTTCAGGACGTTCCGGTCGAGTGACCCGTTCGGCCAGGTCGTGCAGCAGCGGGAGCATTTCGTCAAGGGGCCTGATATTCAGGTCGTAGGTCGGAAACCACACCGCGCGCGTCGGCGCGTTCGCCCGCAACCACGGGACATAGGTGGGGTAGCGGTCCTCGAGTTCGTGGCTTTGGTTGAGACACACGATCGTGGTCGCGCCGACCCGCGCGAGTGCTGCTTCGGCATCGGGGCCGACGACGTGTTTTCCACACAACCACAATCGACCGTTGGCGTTGCCGGGCAGGGGGATCTCGTCGATTCCACCATCCAAGGAGCGGGGGCGGGTCATCTGAATCCGTTCATGCGGAAGTGCTCTTTCGTGGGATGCGGCTCGGTGGAGTTGGTTCGTGGAAGTACTCGGCCGCAACTTTCTTCGGCACCACGATCCGCCAGGCGTCGTGGACGATCTCGGTCAATTCGTCGTGGTCGAGGTGGGAAAGGTTCACGGCGACCCAGTTGTAGCGGAGGTCCGAAGCCCCGGGCATGACCCATTTGTCGGGGTCGGATGCGACAAGCGCGTCGCGCTCCTCCTTCGGGAACGCAAAACCCATGACGGTTTCGTCTCGGGAGAAGGCGAGCCAGACGATACGCCCCACCCGAAACTTCACCCGGTCCCGCACGAGCGCCTCGTACGACCGCGGGAGGTCTCGGACGATCTCGCGAACATCGTCGATCGTGACGCTCACTTCCTATCCTTCGAGTCACTGACAACCTCGGATGCGTTGTTGCCCAATAGGTAACGAGGGCCGGGGCCGAGCGTCGCGGCGATGTCGTCGGGGTTGTAGAGCTTGCAGGACGTGAGCGAAAGGCAACCGCAGCCGATGCAGGAATCAAGTTCGTCACGCAAGCGGGTCAGCATCGCGATCCGTTCATCGAGAACGGGCTGCCACCGTTTGGCCAGCTTGGTCCAGTCCGACCGTGTCGGGGTTCGATTCTCGGGCAGTGATGAAAGGGCTTCGGCGATCTCGTTCAGTGTCAGCCCGACCCGCTGGGCGACCTTGATGAACGAGACCCGTCGGAGTGTGTCAGGTGGGTATCGGCGATGGCCGGCTTTTGTGCGGTCGCTGGTGATGAGTTGGTGCTCCTCGTAGAACCGCAACGCCGAAGTTGCCACTCCGGCGCGTTCCGCGAGTTCACCAACGGTGAACGTACGCGGGTCGGCCTCGGCATTCGTCATCGAAGCGAGCATAGCGGTAAGTTCAAGTTTGGTTGAAGTATGAGTCGCCTCCGGCCAGCCCCCGGATCTCGTGGGCGACCCGGTCGGCATGAATACGGGCCACCCAGTGGTCGTCGCTTTCAAACGTCACGAGCCGTGAGCCCGGGATCAGTTGGCGAAGGTACATGCCTACCCGCAGCGGGCTGATGGGATCTTCGGTCGCCCATATGAGCAGCGTGGGTATTGCGAGCGTTCGCAGGGTTTCGGTGGTTTCGGGCCGGTCGTCCCACATCCACGAAGGATTGTCGGGGTTGGCCTCGCTGGACCCCGGCCTCCAGTCCTGCGCTCCGAGAGATTCGACGTCGATGCCGCCCGACGTCACCGCGAGCACGAGATGCGACACGAGATCGGGCCGCCGCGCGACCACCAGCGCCGCGACCACCCCGCCCATCGATTGACCCACCAGGACCGTCGGGTGTCCGAGCGGTTCGAGTCGCTCGAGTCGCTCGAGTCGCTCGATCACGAGCGTGGCAAGATCGTCGTAGCCGTTCAGGGCCCGATCTGGTTCGGCCGGAACATCGCCGAAACCCGGCCAGTCGAAGTGGAGACAGGTCGCGTCGGACAGGTGCATCGACACCGGTTCCCAGAAGTCGCCGCGGCCTGACGCGCCGGGAAGAAATGCGTACGTGGTTCGCTCGTGGTGCTTGCTCACGGTGTGAATGCTTTCATGCGGTCGGGTCCTCGCTCGGTTGTTTCCGCCGATCCGCCGTTGGTGCCTCGACTCGACGGTCTCACAGTCGGGTCCGCTCGTAGTTGTTTTCGCGGATCCTCGGTTTGGGTGCCGCGACTCGACGGTCCAAAGGTGCGACGATGGGAAAATCTTGTCGGTGGGTGGCCGGAGGGGGTCCCAAGATGCAGTCGAGCGGAAGTGACGAGCAGGTCAGGCGGCCAGGTCTCGGTGACCGGCAGGCGTTCATCATGCACGTCGGGTTTCCGGCGTTTGTTTTTTCGTTCGCAGTTCTTTCGTCGCTGGCGTACGGGGAGCGGTTGCTTGCGATTCTGTGCGCGGCGGCCGCGGCAGTATCAGCCTGGCTGACAACCCGGGTGCACGTGACCAAGAGCCAGAATCGTTTGACGGTGCGGAACCTTTACCGGAAGTCGGTTCTTGAACGGAACAGATTGGAGTTTCGGCAGTTCCAACCGCGGCGTGGGTTTCCGTGCATCGAAGTGCGGGCACCGGGTCGTCGACCGATCAGAATCCAGGCGTCGTTCGCGTCGACCCCGGCCTCGATCGAGTCGTGGATGAGTTGGCTCTCGTCGTCGTCGTGAACCGGGCCGGATTCGCTCCGGCCACATCCATGAACATGTAGCCGTTGATGCCGGGACGACACCTTTGGCTACATGAACGGGTTGCGGTGAACATGTAGCCGTTGATGCCGGGAGACGACACCTTTGGCTACATGAACGGGGTCGCAGTCGCTGAACCGTTAGCCCGCTACTGATCCAGGGTGATCTGCACGTCGGCTGCTTCGATCAGAAGGTCGTCGTGCGTGGCGCACACTATCGAACGTCCTTGAGCGGTTGCCTCAAAGAGTGCGGCAAGCACCCGGGCCGCGCCGAGTCGGTCGAGTTGCGAGGTCGGTTCATCAACGAGGATCAACGGGGCTTCGGTGAACAGCGCTCGGGCGAGCGCGACCCGTTGGCGTTCGCCGCCTGACAGTTCGGTCATCGGCCGGCGGGCCAGTTCGAGCAGCCCGAGTGACGTCAGGAGGGGATTCGGGTCGGCGTGCGGTTCCGACCGAAGCGAACGGGCTAGGTGCAGGTTCTCCAGCGCACTTTGGCGCTCCGAGAATGCCGTGGTCTGCGGCATGCAGGCAATGTCGGAGGAACGCACGACATGGAGGGAGCCTTCGATGGCTTTCGTCGGGTTGAGAAGAGCCGACAGAACCGAGGTCTTTCCGGTACCGGACCGACCGGTGAGCACCGCAAGCTGACCGTTGTGCACGGCGAACGAGAGGGGGCCCAGTCTCCGATCGGGGCCGACCGGAACGACCAGGTCGCTTGCGTCGACGACGCTGAGACGGGACCCGGCGAACGGTGTTCGTGTCGGAGCGGTGATGGCCGCTTGGTCGTCGCCCGTTCCGTGGAGGGTGAGTTGTCCGGCCACGGCGTGTCCGACGGCGCGTGTCCCGATTCCCGCTGTAGCCCGATCCTGAGCCGGGAGCCAGACCCAACCCTGTCGGTCGACGACCAACGTCGCCTGATGGTCCCGCACCCGCTCCGTGCTGAAACGGCCGTCTTCCATCGAGATGACCCGGGTGGCGATGTGCTCGGCGCGGGCGTCATGGGTGACGAGCACGAGGGCCGAGTCAATTTCGGATGCAGTATCGGCGAGCGTGTCGTAAACCGCAGCCGCGCTCTGAGCGTCGAGTTCTCCGGTCGGTTCGTCGAGCACAATGATCTTCGGGCGATGCGCCAGAGCAGCGGCTAGCGCCACGCGCTGACGCTCGCCCCCCGAGAGCGTGCGGGGTCGACGCTCGGCGACACCGAGCACCCCGAAGCGGTCCATCATCTCGAGCGCCGACCGTTTGGCTTCGGCGGAGCCGTGGCCCACGATCCGAGACTGAAGCGCAACGTTTTCGAGACAGGTGAGTTCGGTGAAGAGGTCGAGCGCGGTTCTCTGGTTTACGAGGCCCATGCCGCTTGATTGCAGCCTTCGACGCTCGGAGGTCGAAAGGTTCGAGGTGTCGGTGCCGAGGACGTGCGCGGCGCCCGCGCTCACGGCGAGATCCGCGGCGATTACGGACACCAGCGTCGATTTACCGGAGCCACTCGGCCCCCGGAGAACGAGGCGCTCGCCTCCCGAGATCGTGAGACTCAGGCCCCGGAGGGCCGCAACATGGCCTCGTAACACGTACGCATCCTGAAGCTCGACGAGAACGGGCCTGTCCGATGTCATGTCGTACCCCGAAGCAGGTCTTCCGACCACAGACGGCGGACCGGCCGGGCGACGATCCAGCACAGCGCGGTGCACGCGGTGAGAAACACCATGACTCCCACAACCAGGGTCAGCACCGGCAACGACACGCGAAGCGCCGGCACTGGTGCGATGGCATCGGCGCCTATACCGAGCTGGTGCGTCACCGCGTTCAACAGCCAGATGCCGGCCACCACGCCAACGGGTACCGCGACGAGCAACCCGGCCAGGGACTTGTTCATCACCAACGCAACGAGGTTCCGGGGTCTAACCCCTTGAAGCGCGAGAGATCGGTGGAGCTCCGCGTCGTCGAGCCGATCGCTCGCGGTCGACAGTTGGAGGAACACGGCGCCGAGTGCCAAGGAAATAAGTGAACTTAACAAAAGAATGGAAATGGTCGCGCGGCTCAATGGGTCGTCGGATCGAAGCGTGACACGGTCCTGACGCAATGAAATGGCGAGGTCGCTGTACCGGGCATCGCGAAGTGCTGAGGACAATGTCCGCTCGGCCGTGCCCGTGGTGTTCGCCGACCGACCGGCGGCCAACCAGACTTCGTTGACCGCACCGAGACCCGGTTCGAGAGTGTCGAGGGCAGGCTGCAGCGCTGCGACGTTCGCGATCGCAAATCGGGATCCGACTCCGGGGAACCGTTCGATCACCCCGATCGGGCGAATCGGGAGCCGACCCTGGCTGGCATCGATCCACACAATGCCTCGGACCGCAAGCCGCATCGTCTGCGGATCCACGATCGCCGGAACGGGTTCTTCAAACGCCTTGGTGTTGAGCGAGACGATTGCTGATTCACCGAGGAGGGAACCCTGTGCTTCCATGTCGCCGTCGTTGACCGCGACCTGGGCCCGTCGCGACCGCCACAGCGCTGGGTCGATGTTGATCGCAGTCGACCTGCCCTGGGCGTCGACCGCCTCGACTGCAGCGAGCGTGACGTCGTAGGGCGTTGCGCCGGCTGAGGTCGACGTTGCGCCTTCCCCGATCTGGTGCTCGATGAGGCGGGCCGCGTTGCTGGAAACCGCTATCCGCAATCCGGTCAGGTATTGCGCCGCTGTCGCTCCAGCCGTCGTGGCGCTGTCTTCGTCGACGGTTGCGACACGGTGCTCGAGCCCCGAGCCCCCGGGATCACCTGCACCGTTCGGATCATCGTCGGTTGTCTGAAATTCCCGCCACCGCTCGTCGGCGTGGGCCGTCACGACAGCAATGGCGAGGTTGCTGAAACCCCGGCCGATCAAGCGTATGGCGACGGTCCCCTTCGGCAGGGCTACGCCGGGTCGGGCGTCGGTCGTCGTGTGGAGCCGGCTGGCAAACGTGGAGGGATGGGCACCGAACGAATCACGCCAACCGTGCAACGCTCCCAAGGTCGCCGGGTCGACGCCGAGGACTTCGACGGTCGTCGAGATCGTGCCGTTCCCTCGCAGGGTGACCCCGCGGCGAAGGACGTCGGTCGCCACGACGCCCTCACTCGTCGTGCTCCAACCCGAAGGTGGCCGACGTTCGATCGGTCTGACGAGTGCCGGGCCCATTCCGATACGAGCATCGTAGGGAACCTCGAAGGCCGCCTGATCGGCTGCGCCGGTTCGCAGCGTCGAGGAGTACCCGATGGCCACGGTAAAGAACATGATCGTGCTCGTGAGCACACAGATGGCGGCCAGCGGCCGCCACGGCTGGCGGAGCCCGTCAATGACCCCGAGCCGGGCGAGCGGCCTTGAACGAAGGAGCCGACCCAGGCCGCCGAGCACGACGGGGGCCAGACGGACCGCGACGGCGCAAGCGATAAGCGCGCTGAGCAGTGGGAGCGCTACGAGGAACGAATCGAACCGGCGATACGACGTAGAGCCGTTCGCTCTGGTGTTCGACAGCACCGCGAGTCCCGCTGCCGCCACGAGGCCGATGATGTCGGTGGGACGGAGGCCCCGGAGCGGGGCGTGGTCGGCGAACGTCAGGGTCGCGGCCGCAATCACGAACAATGCGACCGCAAACATCAGAAGAACCTGGAGGTCGCCGGGTCCATAGAGGTCGTTCCATCCGAACCGGATCGACGATTTGACGGCCCGCTGAGCGATCCGTGGTCCGACCAGCGCGGTTACGGCGAAAGCCCCGAACAGGCCGACGAGCATCGGCAGCGCCACC
This sequence comes from uncultured Acidimicrobiales bacterium, assembly GCA_963763135.1. Lineage (GTDB taxonomy): Bacteria > Actinomycetota > Acidimicrobiia > Acidimicrobiales > JANYDT01 > JANMZO01. Next base: position 673,923 of record CAVXNJ010000004.1, read on the forward strand.
TCGGTTACTCGCAGCGCCCATATCGTGATGGGAGAGGCCGAGCGTCGACGGAGAAGAGCGACCGCCCGTTGATGATCTGTGCGCATAGCGAATCCGATCAGTGCCGCCATCCCGAGCCCCAGGGCCCAGGCGATCGCCCGTGGAAACCAGAGCCGGTTCGTGGTGATCTGCTTGCGAATGAGTGACGTTTCCAGGGCCCGGTCGGGGAGCGTGGCACGAACGTTTTCCCGGTCGGGGATCCGGTTGATTCGACCGGTTGCCGCGAACAGTTGCGTGATCACCTGACGCGTGAGTTGCGTTGGATCGAGAGGTGCCTGCCACGCGAACGTCTTGCGAAACCGCTCGAACGGTGCAAACGCTGTCGCGTTGGCGACGCCGGGCGCGAGCACCAGCCATTCGTCGCCGTCGGCGGCAAGCTGCCCGGTCAGCAGTGTCGGGTTCGTGCGTTCCACCTGTCCGACAACGGTGAGCCCGTATTCGGGCCCGAACGCCGGTTGCGGCTGACTCGGCGAGGTTGGATTTCGCAGAACGACCACTTCGCAGGTTGAGTCACAGCGGCGGGGAAGTCGCCCGGAGCGGAGTCGCACCGACCTTTCGATGTCGTCGATCCCGACAAAGCGAAACGATCCTCCCGTCATGGTCGCCAGTGGCCGATATTGCACGACTTTGATCGGCTCGCTGAGACCGGGTTGGGCCAGCGCTCGAACGATGCTGTTGTCGAGCGACCGAATATCGGTTGCCGTCGGGGAGTTAAACGGCGCGTAGACCACCGTAAGCGATCGGTCGCCCGGGTCGAGTTGGTTGATGGTTCGGCGAATGGATTCCGGACCACTGGCGTTGCCGATCAGCGCGACGAGAATCAAACTGGCCAGGATGACCGCGACCGCGAAAGCGGCCATGGTCGTTCGCAATGGTCGAGCTCGAAGACGTGACAGGGCGACCGAGACGCCGATGCGGGCGGCGTTCACTCGTTTCCCCGGTACCGGCGCATCTTGTCCTTCGCGCCGCACAGGTTCATCGTGCACCATTTCCGGGCCGAACTCTTCGACGTATCGAGAAACAGCCAGCCACAACCGACACACGCGCGTGTCCGGGAAAGATCGCCGACGAGCAGCAACTGGACCGCCTCGTGGGCGATCCGGTGGCGAAGGCTGCGCAACGACCGGTCGGCCCACGTTGGCGTAAGTTGCCCGGCCCCGAGTCGCCATTCAGCCTGAGCGAGGCCTTCGCGTTGGATGTCGAAGAGTTGGCCCAGGTCGTTGGTGTCGGGAGTGCGTCCCCGACACGTGCGGGCAAACGTGCTGTAGAGAACTTCGCGTAGGTCGATGATTGCGTCGAAATCGGTGCCGCTCGATGCGTATGCCAGGCGATGTGCGTCGGTGGGACCGGCCAGGTGAAGCTGAGCGGCCCAAGCCGCGACATGGGCCGGCGACGTTAGATAGTCGACCGTCCAGTCAGGCCGTCCGTTGACGGTGTTGACAAGCTCGAGAGCAACATGGTTTGCCACCTGCAGGAACGGAGGTATCGCGAGCGTCGGCACCATGCGGGCGACGTTACCAGTAAAATCTCTTTACCGGTAACTGGGCTGACCTGATGTTGCTCCGGAGTCGATTTCTCGCTCGGGGACGTACTTTTCGACTCCGGAGCACACGCGCCTGGTCGGAGTTTGGGGTCGACTAGGTTTGTGCGGCTCAACAGAGGGATCGTTCGATGGCTTGGCAAAAACAGTTCATGCGGGCGGGTGCCGGGTTTGATTTTGTGAGCAAGGCGTTCATGACCCTCGAAATCGAGCAGCAGGAGCCGATTCCCGACGAGGCGATCCTCATGGCGGCCAACCACCGGAGCCTGCTCGACGTCTTCGTCTCGCTGATCTGTTGTTACCGGCTGAAGCGTCCGACCCGGTTCATTGTGGGGAAGTCGTTCTTCAAGAAGCCCGGAATGGGATGGTTCCTTCGTTCGATCGGATGCATCGAGGGCGGTCGAAAATCGGGGGCCGACCTTGTGGCGATCGAGCAGATTCGCAGCGGTGTCAACTGCGCGATCATGCCGGAGGGCGCCATCAAGACCATGCAACCGGGTCACATCATGGCGCCGCTGCTGCCCGGCGTGTCGACCATCTGGGAGCAGGCGGCGTGCCCGTTTGTGGCGGTCGGCATCAGCGGCGCTCAGCAGGTTTGGCCCGACAAGCAGTTCGTGCCCAAGCGACCTCACTTCCGGAAGGCTCATCGCCCGATCGTGCACGTGCGGCTCACCGAGGCCATCCGGCCCGACGGGCAGCCGTGCAGCCTGGAGCGGATAGCCGAGATCATGGAGCACAACTGCGTGGTGAGCGAAGCCGACCGCGTCGCCAAACTCGCTGCTCGCTGACTGTCGGATCGCTCAGGATGGGCGGAGTTACCGCTCGGGCGTTAGGCTCGCGCCGTGATCTCCTACCTCGATCCCCGCTCGGCCCCCGCCGCTCCCATCGACCCGTATGTTGTGCGGCGCAAGGAGCTTGCTCCGGGTGAGCCGCTCCGAATCGGATTGATGGCAAACGGCTTTCCCGACTCCGTTGCTTTCCTGGAGCGGGTGAGTGATTCGCTGAAGCGCTCGACGCCTGAAGGCACGATCATCGTGTTGCACAACAAAGGCAACGCATCGGCGATCGCCACCGAGGCGCAGATCGATGCGCTGGCGGCCGAGGCGCACGTCGTCGTCACCGCCTACGGCCATTGAGGCAGTTGCACATCCGGCACCGTGCGTGACGGCATATCCTTCGCCCGCCGAGGCATCCCCGCAGTGGCTCTCGTGACGGAAACCTTCTGGCCGCAGGGCGACTTCGTGAGTCGCTCGGCCGGCATGCCCGACCTTCCCCGTATCAAACTGCCCCATCCCGTGGCAGGAAGCGGCTACGAAACCATGCAGAAGGTGGCCGACAACATTGCGGGGGATATTCTTCGCGCGCTTACTATCCCGGTCTCCTCATGAGGCTGCAGTCGGAGCTCCACGATGCCACCGACGAGTCGGTGGCCCTCGAGGCGCTGCACGCGGCTGGATGCACCGACGGCCTTCCGGTGGTGGTTCCGACCCCTGAGCGAGTTGAGCGCATGGTGCTCGCCACCGGCTTCGACGCCGACATTCTTCTCGGAGAAATCGGTCCGGCATTCGGTGCAGCAACGATCGAGAAGGTCGCTATCGCCGCGGTGATGGCCGGTTGTCTGCCCGACCATGTGCCCGTCGTTGTCGCTGCGCTTCGTGCGATGATCAGGCCCGACTTCGACCTGGCCGAAGTGCAGTCGACCACCCACGCCATCTCGCCGCTCGTGATCGTCAACGGCCCCGCACGCGACTTCTGCGGAGTCTCGTCGGGTTTCGGTGCGCTCGGCCCCGGGCACCGCTCGAACATGTCGATCGGCCGGGCGATCCGCCTTGCGCTCATCAACATCGGCGGCGCCCGACCCGGTATCAGCGACATGGCCCTGCTCGGTCATCCCGGCAAGCTGGCCATGGTCCTGGCCGAAGACGAAGAACATTCACCGTTCCCGCCGCTTCACACGTCGCTCGGTTTCTCGGCTGATGAAGCGGTGGTCACCGTAGTCGGCACTGAAGGCCCGCACTCGGTGATCTCGGTTGGCGACGCCGATGATCCGACGTCACCGCGCCGCCTGATGCGCTCGATCGGTGCCGCGGTGGGCAACCTGGCGTCGAACAACGCCCATTTCCACCGTGGCTGTGTGGCCGTCGCGTTGAACCCCGAGCACGCCGAGATTCTCGACAATGCGGGACTGAAGCGCGAAGACATCCAGCAGGGGATCTATGAGGAGTCGCGTCACCGCAAGGGTGATCTCCGGCTCTTCAACCCGAGCTTCGTGCCACGAGGTGACGACGATGAGTTGATGGCGTCGGTCCGGGATCCGAAGGACATTTTGGTGTTCATGGCCGGTGGGGCCGGGCTCTACTCGACCGTGTTTCCGAGTTGGGGAGCCGGCGGCCACGCCAACCCGTTCCTCAGCGAGCGCGTCGAGATCGGTCAGGCCTGCGAGATACCGGTACGCCGTTGAGGCTGGCCGAGGCCCGCATTCCGGGGATACAACGTGCACTTACTTTCTCGGTGCACGAGCACAACGACCGTCATGTTTCCGAGCGGATCGCGACCGAGGGCGTCTGGGAGCCGTTCGAAACCGAGCTGATCCGGCGGGTGTTGTCGGCGCCGGTCGCGGCTGGGTCGGCTCCAGAGCGGCATCTGTTCGTCGACTGTGGCGCGAACCTTGGCTGGTACTCCATCGTGGCCGCGGCGCTCGGCGCGAGCGTTGTGGCGTTTGAGCCGCAGCCCGTGAATGCTCTCCTCTTGCGGTCGAACGTCGATCGCAATGGCTTGGGTGCGCTCGTCGAGGTGCATGAGATGGCCCTCGGGTCCGAAGCCGGTTCCGGCGTGCTGCGGCTGTCGGTCGACAATCAAGGCGATCACCGGGTGGTCCCCGACGGCGTGGTGGTGGCGAGTTCGCCGCGTGCGGAGATCGACGTGCCGATCCGTCGACTCGACGACGTGCTCAACGGACGACGCCCGACGGTGATGAAGCTCGACACCCAGGGTTCGGAGGTCGCGATCCTTCGTGGTGGCCGATCGGCGTGGACGTCACCGGGCGTCGTGATCGTGCTTGAGTTCTGGCCATACGGGTTGGAGCGATGCGGTGCCAACGCGGACCAGTTGCTCGACATGCTGAGCGAACTGGTCGACACGACCCACTCGTGCTTCGAGATTCTCGAATGGCGCACGGCCCTTCGTCCGCTGTCAATGGCCGACCTCCGCTCGATGGCGTCGACCGGCGGATACTCCGCGGCGATGAAAGGCTTCACGAACATCATGTTGGTTCCGAAGGAACGGGTGCCGGCCGTCGCGGACCTGGTCGTCAGCGACGGGTGAGGTGACCCGGCCCAGTCCCGTCCACTCCCGGGACTGCTCCGTGACTGGAGTCGGTTGGTACCGAGGAGTACTGTGCGGCCAGAACTGACGGTTTGCCTCCACGTCCGGCGAATTGTCGAGAAAGGAAGCTGTGTCAGAGGAACTGTGGCGGAAGAGCGCGTTGGAATTGGCTGCGGGAATTCGCGACGGTTCCTTCAGCAGCCGGGCGGTGGTCGAGGCGCATCTGGCCCGCATCGAGGTCGTTAACGGGCAGGTGAGCGCGATCGTGAAAGTGCTCGGCGACGACACGCTCGCGTCGGCGGACACCGCAGATGCGGCGGTGAAACGCGGCGACGCGCTTGGTGCACTTCACGGTGTGCCGTTCACGATCAAGGACAACATCGACGTCGCCGGACAGCCCACGACGCACGGGGTCCCAGCCTTCGCCGGGGCGATTGCGCCGGCCGACGCGCCCACGGTTGAGCGGATGAAGGCCGCTGGCGCGATCCCGCTCGCCCGTACCAACCTGCCCGACATGGGACTGCGCATCCACACCGACTCGTCGCTTTACGGGCGCACTAGAAATCCCTGGAATGCTGATCGGACCGCCGGTGGATCAAGTGGCGGCGAGGCCGCTGCGTTGGCCACCGGAATGACGCCGATCGGCCTTGGTAACGACATCGGCGGGTCGCTTCGAAACCCGGCCCACGCGTGCGGCATCGCGTCGATCAAGCCGTCGCAGGGCGTAATCCCGGATACCCGGACCTACCCCGGACCCAATGCCTCGCTGGCGTTCCAGCTCATGGCGGTGCAGGGTGTGATGGCCCGGCATGTCGCCGACGTGCGGGCCGGTCTCCGAGTCGTAGCCGGCCCCGATCCGCGGGACCCCGCGAGTCTTCCCGTCACGCTGACCGATCTGCAGCCCGGTCAGAAACTGAAAGTGGCGGTGATGGCCGAACCTCCCGGAGGCTCGACCCACCCAGGAGTCGCGGCAGCCGTTCGTGACGCAGCGGCTGCGCTGTCCGACGCCGGTCATGACGTGGTTGAGGCCACGCCGCCTGACTACGAGATGTCGATGCTGCTGTGGGCACTCACGCTTATCTCCGACATCCGCCCGATTCGCGACCAGCTCGACATGATCATGGGCGCAGACGGTCGCACGATGCTCGACCTTCTCCTCGGCGAGTTCCCACCCACCTCACCGCTTCAGGACTACCTGACCCACGATCACCGCGACGGAGTTGCCAGGGCCTGGAGTCTGTGGTTCCAGGAATACCCGGTGCTCCTGTCACCGACTTGGACGCAGCCCGCCTTCGTGCAGGGCTTCGACGTCAGCAGCCGCGAAGGTGCCGAGGCGACGCTTGAGCTCATGCGACCCGTCACGCCCGGCAACCTGCTCGGGTTGCCATGTGCGGTCGTGCCAGGTGGGATGGCCGACGGTCTGCCCGTCGGTGTTCAGGTCATCGGCGCTCGCTACACCGACCTCCGTGTGCTCGCCGTCGCCGAGCAGATCGAATCCGCCCGGGGCGTGCTCACCCCGATTGACCCCAAGTAACCGGGACCGTTTCGGCAAACTTTCGGCCGCGGCGCGACCTTCGGTCACCTGTTCCCACTGAGCGAGCAGATTCGACCGAACGTCGCGTGGGGCTACGACGTGTAGAGCGGGGAGGAGGCCTTGACCAGGCGGGTCATCATGCGCAGGGTGGCGATGAGTTGGCCGGACTCGTCGACGGCCTGGGTGTCGTACCAGAGCACCTCGGTCTTGGGCGAGTCGCTCACCGCGACTACCTGGCCGGTCACCCGGTAACTGTGGCCGAGCAGAATCGGGCCGTGGTGCATGCGGATCTCGATGGCGCCGAACATGCCGATGAACGGCGGCAGCCGACGGGCGAGTGGCTGAACCGGCTCCCAGTGAAGCAGTTGGGCGGTGGTGAGCGGCGATGCGATCGGCCCGCCCCACGGCGACGAACCGGTGTACCAGGGGAGTGGTTCGGTGATCAGCTGCTTTTCTACGCGCGCTGACTGCTCCGATGCCCGGGGCTGCAGCACCCCGCCGTCGAGTGGCTCGCCGATGACGACGGACCGCATGATCTTCAGAGTGGACGGATCCACCGGACGCAAGTCGCGTTGATAGAGCGCCGTCGGCTCGGCGGGATTGCCGATCCCCGCGGTTCCTTCGCAGACCACGATTCCCTCGGGTGTCTCCATCCACGCCTTCACCTGGGCGTCGTCGGCGGCAGTCGGTCGTTCGAGGAAGGCAATCACCGGCTCGTTGTCGGTGGTCGCGTGTTTGTAGTGCAGCGACAGCGAGCCGGTCTCAAACCAACGCTGTCCGAACGCCTCGATGAGCAGCGGAGCAAACTGGTCGAGGTGGATGTCGCCCGCGACGGTCCCACCCCGGAAGCCGATTTCCTTGGCCGTCTCGTCGTCGTGGATGCTGCCCTTGGCTCCGAAGGACAGGTTGCGGCCGTGCCGAACCGGACCCTTGATGATTTCGCTGGAGTCGCTCATGGTCATGCGCTTTCGGTCGAGGCCAGCTCAGGACTTCTTGAGTTGGCGGAAGGGAATGTCGGCATCGACGACGATGTCTTTCGGTAGCCCGAGGACCCGTTCGCCGATGATGTTGCGCTGAATCTCATCGGATCCACCTGCTATGCGCGCAGAGGGAATCGTGAGGGCGAATTTCTGTACCACCCCGCCGCTGGCACTGTCGGAACCGTCGAGCATCCCGTGAGTGCCGAGGATCGCCGTACCGGTATCGCGACCCTGCGTCAGGCCCTGCGTCCAGAACAACTTCGCCAACGACGCCTCGGGCCCGGCCGCCCGCCCGGCCCGAGCGTTGGCCGCGGCCCGCTGTTGCATGAAGGACGAGATCCGTTCGTGGGAATAGCGTCGGGCGAGTTGTTGGCGGACGGTCGGATCCGTGGAGCGCCCAAACTGATCGCTCAGCCGTTTCAACATGGAGAACGTTCCGCCGGTGTCTTCCGGGAGGGTGCGCGCCTGCCGGGCCGAGGCGATCACGTCGGCCAGGCTGCGGTCGAGGAACCCCGCTATCTCCCCGGCCGGCGGACGGATGCCCGGAGTGCCATCGGCCACGCTCAGGCCGGACCGTTCGAACCCGAGGGTGGCGACGGTGACGGCCCACCCGTTGTTCACCGTGCTGATGCGGTCGGCATCGGCCACCCGGGCGTCGGTGAAGAACACTTCGCTGAAGTGGGACTGCCCGTTCATCTGCTTCAGCGGCCGGATTTCGACGCCGGGCTGTTGCATGTCGATGATGAAGTAGCTGAGCCCCCGGTGCTTGGGCGCGTCGAGATCGGTCCGGGCCACAAGCATGCCCCGGGCACTGTGGGTCGAGCCCGAGGTCCAGACCTTCTGTCCGTTGACGATCCATTCGTCGCCATCTCGTTCCGCCCGGGTGGAAACCGACGCGAGGTCGGAACCCGCACCGGGTTCCGAGAACAGCTGGCACCATCCCTCGGTCCCGTCCACCAGGGGAGGTAGTAAGCGCGCTTGCTGTTCCTCGGTGCCGAACTGCAGCACCACGGGCCCGCCCATCAACGTACCGAGCCCGGTTGGTGCTCCGACCGCTCCGGCCTCACCGAACGCCTTCGACACGACCCGGAGCGAACTTCGGTCCCATCCGCGTCCGCCGAGCTTCACGGGCCAGGTGGGAAACCCCAGCCCGGACCTGGCCAGGCGCGACCACCATTCCCGAAGGGTGATGTCGGGGCTCCAGTTCGCCTCCAGCCACGAAGCGATTGAGGCTTCGGTGGGTTCGAGGTTGACATCGGGGTCGGTGAAGGCATCGGTCACGGGGTCAATGTACCCTCACGGCTTCGTCGTGTCACGACTTCGTCGTGTCACGACTTCGTCGGGGTGGTGCTCCCTGCGGTCGCGCTGTTTTGAGTTCCGTCGAAGCGAGGCTCACTTCGTTCGCCGCTTGGACGGCATCGTCTCGGCTGGCGCCTCGTCGATGGATTCTCCCTGCGGTCGCGCTGTCTGGGACGTGACGTTTGGATGTTTCTGCCCGCTGGGCGAACACATTCATCCAAACGTTGCGGGAAGGGCCTGCCTCAGATTCCTACTGACGCCAATGGGGTGCCGCCGCCGGCCATCAGTTCGCTGATCGGCAGGCCGAGCCAACTGGCCAGGGTGGCGTAGTAGTCGTTCATCGACACGGTCGCGGCCACGTTGCCCGAGTTGTCGAGTTGGTTGAAGTTCAATGGCGCCCCGTGGCGCCCGGCCCGAACCGGGCCCATCAGGAGCGCGGTCGAGGCGGCGCCGTGGTCGGTACCGCTCGCATTCGCGCCGGGTCGTCGACCGAACTCGCTGACGGTGGCGACGAGGACCCGGTCGGACAGCCCGTTGCGGGTCAGGTCGTTGCGGAACGCACCGAGCGCAGCGCCGAGGTGGTTCATCTGATCGGGGTGCGACCAGCGCTGGTTGGTGTGCGTGTCGAATGATCCCCACGGAATGTGAAGGATGCGAATGCCCTGGTTCAAACTAATAAGTTCACGTACCAATGACAGGCTGCCGCCGAGCGAGTCATCGGGATACCCGTTCTTCTTACCGGTGACGCCGCCCAGGCCCCCGAGCAGGTTGAGGCCCGAAGCCATTCCGGCCCGGGCTTTGGCCAGGAGGTCGCCGTCTACTGCATCGAGGCCACTGGCTTCATTTCCTCCCTCGGTGAGGGCCGATAGTGCCGGTCGCATACGCGGGTCCTGGTCCTGGGTGAGCTCTCGGAGGGAACCGACGTCGGGTAGTGCAACGGTCGCGGCCCGTTCGCTCACGAGCGACGGTGTGAAACCGCCACCGACTGACACTGCGCTGATGCCCGACGTGTTCCCCATGAGATCGCAGCAGCGACCGAGGAAACCGGTGCGCACACCACGGTTGCCGTCGGGATCGCCCTGCCACCAACGCGTCATCATCTCGGTATGGGAGAACTCGGGCTTGGCGACGCCGACTCCCTCGACGAGGGCCAGATTTCCCATGAGCGGAGCGAGTCCCTTGGCCACCGAATACCGGTCGTCGAGACGGACCATGTTGCCCGGCTCGAGCCATACGTGATCGCGCAGCTGACGGAATCGACCGTCGCCGCTTGGGATCAGCATCGAGAACCCGTCGTTGCCTCCCTGCAATTCAATGACGACGAGGGTGCGCTGCCCGGCCCTGGCCGGCGGACCGTTCGACGTCGGGGGATCCAGGGGAATAGGCCCAGCCGGGACGACGGCCTTGCCCTTCACGGCCTTCGTCTTCTTGGCTGCGGCCTTCTTCGAGGCGGCCGACGCTTCATCGGGCATCGCGAGCATCGCTGCAGCGGAAGCGGTGGTCAGCCCGAGAAGCGAAAGAAACTGGCGGCGGGAAACAACCTGGGGTGACTGAGGTTCGTTCATGGAAGTTCTTCTTCGATCTCAGGTCTCAGGCCAGGGCGAATTCAGGTGAACAGAGAGCGGCGGTTATCAGGCGGCGGGAGATCGTGAGTTCGTCGGCGCTGCCGGCCGTCGCCAGAGCGGCATTGCGAAGAATGCCGAGCGTGCGTTCGCTCACCTCATGCAACGAGCATCGGGTCAGCGTGGCTGATACGAGGTCGCCACCCGGCGGCGCAACGATGGGCTGCATCTTCCACGAAAGTGATCGCGTGTAGGCCGTGCGGGTCAAGTGCTGATCGGACGCCAGCCAGCGCGAGCTGATCGGCCATCCCGCAACGTTCGGGGGTCGGTGAGGTAGCTGGTTGAGCTGTCCCAGGACCCACGGGTTGATGTTCTTGTCCTGATCAGCTCGGAACGGGGTGAGCGCAGACACCGCTCCAACGAACCATTCGATCGGAAACTTCGGGCGGTTCATACGCGAACGTAGGAATTCCTCGCCCCGCACTATCTCTTCCACGAGCGGGCGTATCTCGTACTTGGCGCCACGAAAGACCTGACCCAGTTTGGCGGTTCGCTCGGCCGTCGGCGCAACGCCAACCAGATGACGGTAGATTTTCGACGCCACGAAGGGTGCGCAGTTCGGATGATTCAGAACGGTATCGACAACCTCGTCCATGCCGAGACGGCCGCGTCGACCGAGAAACACCACTTCTCCGCCGAGTGAGTTCTTCGGGTCCTTGGTGACCTTGCCGGTTTCGTATTCGACGACGTACCCGGCCAGTGCCAGGGCACCGGCCTTCACATCGTCTTCGGTGTAGTTGCCCGGACCGATCGTGAACAGCTCCATGAGTTCGCGGGCGAAATTCTCGTTCGGCGCTTCCGCCGTCGACCAGGACAGGTCGAGGTACAGCATGAGCGCCGGTTCGGTTGACATCTGACGAAGCAGCGTGGAGAAGTTGCCCATCGCGTTGGTCCGGAAGATCTGCTGCTGGTTGTGCAGCAGGTTCAGATTGCCGACCTTGTCGCTGCTCGTCGCAAAGTGGCCGTGCCAGAACCACGTCATCCGCTCGTGCAGACCAGCATTGGGCGATCGCAGGTTGTCGACCCAGCCGTTGAGTGCCGCCTCCCAGCCGTCTTTGGGCATCTGCGCCGGAAGGATCGAAAGGCCGGGAGCGTTCAGCGCCCATTCGATCGCGGCGTTTGCTGCGGCGTTCGGGTCCTTGGCCCCTTGGACGAACCGGGCCACGCGCATCGGGTCAGGAGCTATGCCGCACCGCCGAAGAACATGGGCTACGAGTGCTTCAGACGTACTCCCCATGGGAGTATTCATCGGCAGAATCGAGCGGGTGCTTGAACCGATGAGTCGTTTGAACCGTTCGTCGTGGCCAGTTCAGAAGGTCAATCGACGATCAGCAATTCGGCACCGATACTGGTCGACGAGCGGTGGGCGTCGGTGTCGTCGGCCACCTGGTACGACATGCCCGGAGTCAGCACGAACCGCCGTCCGTCTTCGAGGTCGGTGACGAGTTGACCCTCAAGACAAAACAGCACATGTCCTTTACGGCACCAGTGATCGGCGACATAGCCCGGGGAGTACGACACCCTCCGGACCCTAATCTCGCCGAACTGCTGAGTGCGCCAAACGGCTTCGCCGGTCTCGCCCGGATGAACCGTCGGTTCGATGGAGGACCAGTCGGTAATGCCGAAGGGAATGCCCGTCATTCGCATGCGAGCCGCTCACCTTCCGCCGGACACGTCGATGATCGCCCCGGTGACGTACGAGGCCGACGGGGAGGCCAACCAGACGATCGCCTCGGCAATCTCGCGAGGGTCGCCCTCGCGCTGCATCGGAATCATCGTGCGCATCGAGTCGACGCGATTCGACGGGTCCCACGGACCGAAACCTCCGGCGATGAGACCTGGTCGAACACAGTTGACCCGCACGCCCCGCGCCGCAAATTCCTTGGCCAACCCGTGGGTCAAGGTGTCGATGCCGCCCTTCGAAGCCGCGTAGTGGATCCACTCGTTGGGCCCACCGATGGCTGCGGCTTTGGAACCGATGTTGACGATCGACCCGCCAGCACCGCCGAGGTGGGTCGACATGCGCTTCACCGCCTCCCGGGCACACACGAAGGCTCCGGTGAGGTTCACCGCCCAGGTCTTTTCCATGTCGGCGACCGTCAGATTCTCGAACGGACCGTAGCCCGGCGCGATGCCGGCGTTGTTGACGAGACAGTCGATGCCGCCCCACTCCCGGTCCATCGTTTCGAACACGCCGATCGCCTCGGCCTCGACTGACACATCAGCCCGGATCGTAAGTGTACGGACCTTCAGGTCGGCCAGTGAAGTGCTCACAACGCCGGCGGCATTGGAATCCGACGCGTACGTTACGCACACATCCCATCCGGCTTCTGCGGCGAGATGGGCGGTGGCTGCACCGATCCCGCGAGTTCCTCCGGTGATGAGCATGCGTGGCATGAAGCGAGCATAGGAGACCAACAGACGGCTCACGCCCGGGATTGCTTGAAGAATTTCTGTCTCAACCGGCAAACGCTGGAGCCGCCTCAACGGCGATGGCCGGAGCCGGCGACACTGCGGGTGCCGCCGTCGTGGCCGGAGCTTCCTCGTTATTCGGAGTCGTGGTCGTGGGCGCCTCGTCAGTCTGCGTCTGCGGATCGGCAAAGCGATTGTCGAAGGCGTTGGTGACGATCACGGTGGCACGGCAATCGGCACTGGCGTTGCGTAGGTCCCAGCAGTCGGCTCTGGTACCGGTGATCGTCACTGTCGCATCGCCCGGATTGCCGCTGTTGTCTTCGAAGTGAACGGAGGAAGATCCTGCGTCGTTTTGCACCAGCGAGCACACGCTTCCGGCCGGGATGCCCGTGAGAATCTGAAGCTGCCCGTCGCCCAGGCTCACCGAGTTGCTGTAGCCGGTGTCTGGGCACGTCACCAGGGTTTCGTAGATCGCGCTTGAGGATGACGGGGCTCCCGTTACGCGTTGGGTGATTGCCAGGTCTCCGCTGAAGCTGACTTCTGCAGTGATGGTCTGCCCGTCTGCGGTCGCGGCGGACGACAGGTAACCGTCTGGCGTGACTTGTCCGGGTAGCGGTGTGGGGACCGAGCCATCAGTACGTGCGCTTAGGGTTGTGGAATACCTCACGGGTGCTCCGTTGCTGTCGGTCACCGCCACGGTGCATCGTGCAGCGGGCGTGAGCGTTGGGAAGTCATCACGACCGAATGCCCGTTTCCCGTTTGCTGCGAGTTGGAAGGTACCGTCGAAATTGGGCCTCGTCGGGACCGCGACACCATCGACGGAGCAGCGGATTCGCAATCCGTACTTGTATCCAAGGTCGGTTTCGGTTCCCCGGTTCAGGATGGTCACCGTAACCGTGGGCACCGATGTCGTGGACTGGAGCCGGGGCGATGCCGAAAAGCCCGGCCAGGCAAACGCCGCACTTGCCGGCACTCCGACCACTGCACTAAGCGCGCATAGTGTTGCTGCCAGCCGTTTTGGATCCACCGCTCCCTCCTGAACACAGCATACGGCGATACATTGCCAATTCCGCTGATCATGCAGGTGCTGCCGTTACGCTTTGCACATGACAACTCAGCGAGTGCGGGCTCGAAATCTGACGTTACGACGGACGGTTCTTTGCGGGTTGTTGTCGGTTCCTTTGGTCTCGGCAGCATGGGGGCGCGCCGACGCACTTCGTCCGGAATTTCGGCCTCCTGCGGCGCAGATCGCACCGACGCCGACGACCCGGGTCCCGACGACGACGATTCCGCCGATTCCGACTACAACGATCAGGGCAGGGACGTCGGCTGCGGCGCCCGTCGTGGTGGCCCCGCCGGAGTTCGTCGGTGAACCCGGGTTCGACGAGAATCCGGGCCAGGGCGAGAATCCTCTTGCGGCGACGCCGGTGCTGGTCGGAGGTCCGCGGGTAGACGTGGCTACGGAGCAAGCGGCGGCATTCGTGTTCAACGGCCTGGCCGGACAGTCGATTGCGATTCGGTCGAACCGGCCCTGGTCACTTTACGATCCGCTCGGGCAGGAGATCTCAGCTGGCCGGACCGCAGCGATCGGTCTGACCGATACGGGACGGTACCTGGCGGTTCTGCAGCCTGGGTTGACACCGCCCGCCAGTGTGCAAGTGGTGGTCCTCGATCCGGCCGCCATCGTCACATCCGGCGCGGTAGGCCAGGTCGTTCACTTCAACTTGACTGAGCTGCGACAACAGTATGTACGCATTCCACTTCGGGGAGGCCAGCGCTACCGACTGGCGGTTCCATCAGGTGAGCGATCGTCGGTGTGCTTGAGCGAAGCCGACGGGCGCCCCGGGTCACAGTCGTTCTGCGTGGTGAGCTCGGGGTCAGCGCCCGCCGACACCGCCCGCTCGTTCGTCCTCAGCCGCGACACCGACATCCTCCTCGAGGCCTCGTCGAACGATCCCTTTTCCACGGATCCGCCCCTTTCGGTCGATGCGATCGTTGAAGAAATGGCCAATGACGTGCTGATCACGCCCAGTCCGTCGCCCGTGGTCGACAATGCACCCAAAGACGGCCAGAGCATCGTTGTCCCGTTCTGGGGTGATCCGTCGGAGCGGGCCGTGCTGTCGTCGCCGAATTCGGCCATGGTGTCAGCGTGGGGCCAGCCCTGGATCGACCGGGAAGAAGGTGCCGATGGACGCACGAAGGTTTATGCAGTGCCCTTTACCTTCGACCCGGCGCAGCCGCCCTTTGTGACCTGGTCCGGCAGCGGGGACCCGGAGAAGCCGAATCGGCAACGGGTGGGGGTTTACCGGGGCGAAGATGTAGCGGCGAACCTGCCGACGAACGGTGAACCGGTAACGCTTCGCAACGTCCCGTGGTTTGCCTCGATTGGCTCGATGAACTTTGAGGCTGGAGGCCGTTACGTCGTCCAGGTGGTTGGCAGGAACATCCGGCCGCTTAGCCTCGCCGTGCGTGATCCGAGCGGAAAGTTCACGTCGAGTTTGAGCCCGTGGCAGTGGAGCGAGGCCGATGGTGAACAACGGGCCCTCACCACCGTGTCGGCGAACCGTCCGGGGAAGTGGGCGTTGGAAATGCGCCTGGCCGGAAACAATGTCCGCGACCTGAAAGTGTCGGTGCTGAAAGCCGGTGGCGGCGGGTCTTACGAGGGGGTCGTCGACGTAGACGATGTGCTGACCGTGGGCGAGTCAACCGACGTGCAACTGGGACCGAACGAGTTTGCCCGGTTGAGCGTGAAGATGAGGTCCGCGTCACCGCAGATCGTTCAGCCCGATGTCCAGCGGTATCGCAACAAGACCTTTCAACCGACCGCCGTTGACATGAGCCTGTGGGACTCGCGGGGCCGTCTGGTGTGGAGCAACAACCGCAACCTCGAAGAAGAGGTGCTCTCCGGCCGACTCGGCCAGGAACCCCAGTTGAGCGAGAAGTACGCAACCGTCGCGGACATCGAGCCCTATACGTTGATCATCGACCCGCACACCGACCTGGCCGGACGCTTTCGCATAAGCGTCGCGTCCACTCCCGTAACCAGTGACGTCGGGATCGGCAACGGAACCATTGCTGTACTCGAAGGCGGAACGAAGACCGGTGTCATCGAGGTGCGCCAAGCAACGCGATACCGATTGACCGGCGTCAGCGCATGTTTGAGTTCGACCTCACTTCGTGAGTGGTCGTTGGGTGGCGTCACGCCCGTTCAGCCCGTCGCGTCCACCCAACCGGTTGGCACGGCGAAATCCGCGGTGGCCCCCCAGCCGGTGCCCGGCCGTTGTCTCCAAAGCGGCCAGTCCATCGTGCTGCCGATAGGTGTTCACCGGTTCGCGTTCACTCAGCCCATCACCGGTTCCGCGAGCTTTCTGCCGGTCTTGGCCGGTTCGCCGGCCGATGCGGTGGAAACGGTTTCGGCGTCGATCGACGGACCGTCGGTGACGCTGAGCAGGGGAGCCGACGAAGGCATCGTCACGTTTACGACCGATCGACCCTCACTTCGGCTGGTCGTGGAATCGTCGGCGGGTCCGTTGAGCGGCCGCCTGATCCTTCCCGACGGGACCAAAACCTTGGTGTCTGGCGCGTTTCTCGCCACTCTGCCCGGCACATACTCGCTATACCTGGCGCGTGATCCGCAGGGCTCTCGATTGGTGTACCTGCGAAGCGCCGTATCCGAGATCCAACCGACCACGTTGTCGATCGGCGCGAAGAACCGGATATTCACCATGAAGTGGGGCCAGCGTCTCGAAGCCACCGTGGTCCTGAGCGCACGGACCCGCGTCGGTCTCGACGAGTTCGCGTCGCCTCCCGGATCGATCTCGCTCGTACTGGTCGCCGACGACAAGGAACGGCGGTATGTCGACGGCGGAGACCTGGTGCTACCGGCCGGCCGTTACCGGTTCGTGTTCATCGGCAGCGGCAACGTGCGAATTGCGCTGAAACGGTTACCGCTCGGTCGCTGAGCGGCTACTTCTTCTTGGTGGTTGTGGGCTTCTTGGTCGTCGGTTTCTTGGTGGTCGGCTTCTTCTTCGTTACGACCCGCTTGGTGGTTACGGTCTTTCGCGTCGTCGGGGTCGGCGTGGCCTTGGTGACCACCGGTATCGGCGTGACCACGGCACCCGCGGGTTCGTCAGCCGTCAACCACACCCGCCCGATCGTGAAGCAACGCGAGTCTTTGGTGTCGTTCGGGTTGATCCGGAACTGCGTGACTTTTCCGCCCCAGGCTTCGCCGGTGGCGACACCCTTGCCCGCTTCGATGCCTTGAAAGATCGACGCCTCAGAATCGAGTCGGATCTGCACGATGGATTCATTCGGGTACAGATGAATCGCGTTCGTGGGGTGGCGGTTCCCGCGCTCATCGAACCAGAACACACGGGCGAAGGCCCCACCACCCGGGGTCGGCTTCGTGGAGAACGCACCGTCGTAGGAATACTCGAACGTCAGAGTCTTGAAGCGATTGGCGTCGATAGTCCCGCCGTTCAAATTGAAGATGAGACCGGGGAACTGGTTCGCCGAGGTGCCGATCGTGCAGGCCCTGAGGCGATTGTTGGAAACCGTTGCACCGGGCTTGATCCCAACCAGTGAAACATCGTTGAGCGAATCCATGTCCCACACGTTTCCCGTGGCCGTGGCATAGTCGAGTCGATCAGTGGGTGCGAGGTTGATCGTAGGTCCACCTACGATCTCGCCGACGTTCTGGGCGTCGGCCGGAACGAGGCGAATCCAGTCGATGTCGACCCGCCCGCTGCTAAGACCAATGAGCCGGAGGCCGAGCATGTTGCCCGACCATGCCACGCTTCCCGAATTGGCGCCCTGGCCGAGAGGAATGTCGTAGGTGTTCCACCCGGGATTGGCAGGGACGGCCTGTCCGCCTTCGCACTGGGCCTGAATGAAGCAGTTGTACCAGCGCACGCCGAGCGCCGATCCTCCGGGCACGTTCATGCGGACAACCATCCGCTGGTATCTCGACGCGTCGATCGGCACGCGTCCACCCTCGCGTCCGTGGGGGATTCCGGTCGCGAACCCCGGCCAGACCACGTCGATGCTGTAGTTGCCCGAGGCGTCGAAATGCAGCTGGCCATCGGATATCGACTTGTTCGATCCGCCGACGAACATCGCCTCGTTGGTGTTCGTGACCAGATCCTCCTGGTTCGAAAAGTCCATCGGATCTCCGAACGCCGAGACGAAATAGTCAGACTGTCCGGACTGGGCCTGGGCCGGAGATCCTGTGCCCCCGAGAAGTGAGCCGGCGGCTGCCACGGCCGCCATAACGGCAAAACCGGCACGCCACGTAGAGCGGTGAACTTCTCGAGATTTCTGCATGGGTGTTTTCTACCCGCTTCTGACCAGAAGGGAAAGAGACGATCGGGCAACATAAGATCGCCAACATGACTACTCGCGTGAACACCGTCAACGAACTCCGAGAGCTGTACCGCGAACCCAGCCATCTCGTGCAGGGGAAGATCAAAGCTGTGATCGATCCCGTAAGTCAGCGCTTCATCGAACGATCGCCGTTCGTGCTTATTGCAACGCTCGGCGGCGACGGAAGGGTCGATGTTTCACCTCGGGGTGGTCCGTCCGGATTCATACGAGTACGTAACGACGGCACCATTGCGATCCCTGACCTCAACGGCAACAACCTCATCGACACACTCCGGGCTGTCGTCGAGTCGGGAAGGGCCGGTCTGCTCGTTATCCACCCGGGCCGTGAGGAGACGCTGCGCGTGAACGGAACCGCGTTCGTCACAGCTGACCCGGAGGTACTCGGGGAGTTCACCACGGAGCTTCGACCACCGAAGTCCGCGATCGTGGTTGAGCCGGAAGAAGTGTTCATCCACTGCGCCAAGGCCTTCCGGCGCGGCGAGGTGTGGAAGAGCGACACGTGGACCTCCTACGAAGATGCCCCCGATGCGGTCGACATCATCAGTTGCCAGCTCGATCTGTCTGCCGAGACTTCAGCGAAGCTGCGAGGGTCCCTGGAAAGCGGCTACGTCGCGGACCTCGAAGCCGACTGACCATCCGGAGTCGCTACCGCGCTTCCATCGGCCGTCCGCGCTTCACGGGTGGTCGGCGTGACGCTAGTTGCTAAGCGTTCACTACTTCATCTTCGCTTCAGGTAGGTCTCCGTAGGGTCGTCATATGGCCCCTACGACGCATGCTCTAGTCGCTCACGCTTTACGCCGCACCACGTTCGGCCCCTCGCCGGGGGCAGTAGAGACCTTTGCTGCGAAAGGCGCTGACGGTCCTCGTTCGGCGATCGAATGGGCGCTCGCCCAACCGCCTCTGGCGATCCTGCCGGGCGAGATCACCAAGGATGACTGGGACGTGTACCTGCGTGGATGGACGGACAATCTCCGTTCACCGGAGGCCGGCCTCCACGAGAAAATGGTGTGGTTCTGGCATGGGCACCTCACGACCTCGAGCCTCAAGGTCGGTCAGCTCAAGATGCTGCACGACCAGCAGAAGCTGTTCCGCAAGCACGCCCTGGGAAACTTCCGTGCGATGCTTCACGACATCACGGTGAACGCGGCGATGCTGCTGTATCTCGACGGGGCTGGATCAACCGTCGAAGCCCCGAACGAGAACTATGCGCGCGAAGTAATGGAGCTCTTCTCGCTCGGTCGTGGGCAGTACGCCGAGCCGGATGTGAAGGCCGGAGCACTCGGGTTCGCCGGCTACGACGTGGACTGGGAATCGGGAGCCGTCTCGTTCGATGAAGAACGGGCACTCGGCGGGGAGATCGAATTTCTCGGCAAACGTGGCCGATTCCGTGCCCATGACCTCGTTGACATTCTCTGCGACCATCCGGCCTGCGCGACCCACATCAGCGGGAAGGTCTACGGGTTTCTGGTGGGCAACGCCCCGACGGCCGAACGTCTCACCTCGTTGGCCGACGAGTTTCGTTCGAGCGGGCTCGACATTTCGAAACTCGTGACCAGCATCGTCCTAAGTGAAGAGTTCCTGAACCAGCGACTCAACCGCCCTAGATACCCGATCGAATGGTGGACGTCTGCCCTTCATGCTCTCGGGCCGGTTCGCGAGGGCGAGGATCCCGACGTCCAGCCGTGGGTGTTGGAGCAACTCGACCAACTGCCGCACCGCCCGCCGAATGTCGCAGGATGGCCCACCGGGGAGCGCTGGCTGTCGCCGAGTCAGCAACTCGCACGGGCATCGTACGTGTGGTCATGGTCGTGGCGAATCCAACCGCTCGAGGCTGACGGACACGACCTTGTCCAAGCCGTATGCGAACGTACGAATCTTCACGAAGTGTCAGCGGCGACTCGTGAAGCGCTGCACAGTGCGGCGACGGCGACGGCCGGCGCAGCCGATGCTCTTTCCGTTACCCGGCGGCTCTTCACCGTCGCTCTCACATCTCCGGAGTTTGCGCTCGCATGAACACTGACCGAAATTTCCCAACGACCCGCGTGGGTTTGTCGCGACAGGCCGGATCGTCCGGCCGGTTCGGCACGCCGGCCCTGACCCGCCGTCAGCTGTTCCAACTGCTCGGCATCACCGGCCTGGGGACGGGACTGGCCGCCTGCTCCAACGATTCACCAGCCTCGTCGACATCCACCCGGGACACGGCTGTTTCCGGGAGCGGCCCAGGTGGGGCGACCGCTTCGCCGAAGGGAACGGCAACGAAGTCGGGATCGAAGACCAAGCGACGCGTGCTCGTCGTCGTAGAACTTCAAGGCGGCAACGACGGATTCGCCACCCTGGTCCCCTACGCGGATGCCCGCTTCCGCAAGCTCCGCGACCGGGTTTGGGTCGACCCCAAAGAACTCGTGCTGCTCGACGATCGATACGCCATGGCCAAAGGGCTCGAACCGATGAAGGGGCGACTCGCATTTCTCGAAGGCGTCGGCGTAGCCAAACCCGACCTGTCCCACTTCGCAATGTCGGACCGTTGGTGGCGCGGCGACCCCGACGGGCTCGGAAACGTTCAGACCGGCTTTCCTCGGTCGATGCTGTGATGCCGTACGGGGCGATGAACCGCTTACCGGGCTCAGTCTGGGGGGTGGCTCGAGCCAGGCCATGGTCACGGCGAAAGCGGCAACGGCGTCGCTGCCACAGCTTGAGATGGTTCGAGAACTTGCGAAGGATGAGCCGGCCGAGGCTCGGCTGCGTTCGTCGATGGGGCGCATGGCCGACGCAAAAGCCGCGAAATCGGGGTTGGGCGCGGAGTTCGACCATCTCGCGGCCGTGGCCCGTTCCAACCTCACCTCGGGGCTGGAACTACTGGGCACACTGAACGAAATCGGTGAACGTCCGAAGCGCTATCCCGAGGGCAACTCCCTTGCGGATGCGCTCGCCCTCACCCGCCAGTTGGTGAGTCTCGACGTCGGATTGAAGATCTTCCACATCCCCTGGGGCAGTTTCGACACGCACTCCGGTGAAGTCGGCACGCACGGAGAGCACATGCGCTCGATCGGCGAAGCGCTCGAGGCATTCCACAACGACCTCACGGACCACGGGCTGTCGGACCAGGTCCTGGTCGCGACAACCAGCGAATTCGGACGCCGACCCGAGGCCAACGGAAGCGGGACGGATCACGGCACGGCGTCGACGATGCTGTTGAGCGGTCCGGTGAAATCGGGCCGTCATGGAACCGGGCCGAACTTCGCCCGACTCGACAACGACGGCAACGTGAAGGCGACGGTGTCCATGTCGGATTACTTCGCGACCGTGGCGGGTTGGCTTGGGGTTCCCGCCTCCGAGGTCGTGACCGGGAAGGCCGAACCGATTCCCGGGCTCCTGCTGGCGTAACACCGTTGGCCGCGGACGAACGAGATGGTGGTCGGCCCGGCCGAATGCGCTGATAGCGCTCAATTGAGGGCAGGATGTAGGGATGGTCAGATTTTCCGTGCTCGATCTTTCGCCCGTTTCCTCCGGATCCACGGTCGGCGACGGCTTGCGTTCGTCCATGGCGCTCGCGACCCGAGTTGATGAGCTCGGGTACCACAGGTACTGGGTCGCCGAGCATCACAACATGCCAGGAATTGCCTCATCGTCCCCGGCGGTGCTGATCGCGCATCTGGCCATGGTGACCTCACGGATCCGGTTGGGTTCGGGCGGTGTCATGCTCCCGAACCACGCGCCCCTCGCCATCGCCGAACAGTTCGGCATGCTCGAGGCGATTCACCCGGGTCGCATCGACCTGGGTATCGGTCGGGCTCCCGGGACCGACCCGCTGACCGCCCGCGCGCTCCGGGGTACCCGTCTCA
Source organism: uncultured Acidimicrobiales bacterium (assembly GCA_963763135.1). Taxonomy (GTDB): domain Bacteria; phylum Actinomycetota; class Acidimicrobiia; order Acidimicrobiales; family JANYDT01; genus JANMZO01. The sequence continues at coordinate 695,897 of CAVXNJ010000004.1, forward strand.
CCGAATCCGATGACTTCGTCGCTCGACTGGGCGAGCTGTTCGCCTTCTTCCGGGGAACATTCCCGCCCGACCATCCGTACTCGCGCATTGTCGCGGTGCCCGGCGAAGGCGACGAACCGGCCATTTGGATACTTGGATCGAGCGACTACGGCGCGCAGTTGGCCGGGCAACTGGGCATGCCGTACTCCTTCGCCCACCACTTCGCCATGGGCGGAACCGAGCAGGCCCTGGCCGCGTACCGGGAGAGCTTCGAGGTCGGCGGCCCGCTGGAATCGCCATACGCAATGATCGGGGTCGGAGTCGTATGCGCGCCTACGGAAGAGGAAGCGCGATTCCTGGCGGGCGCCAGCGCGTTGTCGTTCCTGCGGCTGCGTCAGGGTAAGCCGGGTCGCATGCCCACCCCCGAAGAAGCGGCGTCCTACGACTACAACGCGGCCGAGCGCTCGCTGATCGACTCGCGGATGGAGCAGACGATTCTCGGGTCGCCGAAGCAGGTCGCCGAGCAGTTGTTCGCCCTGGCGGATCGGGTCGGCGTCGACGAGTTGATGATCACCACTTCGACGCACAACCCTGCGCACCGGGTCCGCTCGTTCGAACTGATTGCGGAGGCGGTCGGCCTGGAAATGGCGGGGGCCGGCGCTCCTACGGGCTCAGCCGGTATTTGACCGCCGCTGCCAGTTCGCGAAAGACGGGAGCGAGCGCACGTAGTCGATCGACGGGGTGGTCGAAGGCCCGATCGAAGTTCGGTTCGTCGGCTGCAACCACGAACGCGTTCACGCCCGCTTTTCGGAACGTGTCGAGTGCGCGTCGGGTGTGCGTTGGGCTCGTAACCACCATGACGGTCTTCCAGTTCCTGGCGTTCTGCATCGAAGCGACGGCGTTGGCTTCGGTCCGGGTGGTTCGCATGTGGCGCAGAACGACGATGGGCGGAGTGTTTTGGCCGAGCATCGACTCGATGAGATCGATCGTGACCTGAGCCTGTGACGGGCATGTTCCGAGGATGGAACGGTCTCCGTCGGAGACGGTGATCACCGGCGCAAACCCGGCCTTCCACAGGGCAACTCCTTTGGTTGTGCGCGCGACCGACGTGGCATCGAGGTTGCCCGTTCCGCAGTGGATACCAGCGCCCAGAACGACGATCACGTCGGCCCTCCTCGGAGGAACCGACACGTCGAGCGCATCAACGGACCACTCCATCAGCGGCGTGAAAAGGATAAGCACACTTAGTAATGCGGTGGCAGCCAGGCCGACTTTCAGGAAGTGGCGACCGCCGGGGAGGAGGGCAACCAGGCCCGTCAGAACGACCAATGCACCGAGCGTGAACGTGGACAGGAACGGGACGGCCTCGACGACCAGCAACAGCACAAGCGTGCCAGCCGCGGCGCCGACCGCAAACGACAGAAGTCGCCGGACATATTCGCGAGCCATGAGGGCCCGGGAGGTGCGTCCATCGGCGCGTTCATCGGCGCTTTGATCGGTGAGCTCATTGACCACTTCTTCGCTGACCGTGGTGTGACCACCCGCCAGGTCGGGGGGTTCGCTCGGCGCGTCGTTGGTCATGTGTTGTAGCTTGCCCTACGTGTCAGCGTCCTCCGTGCCATTGCCGTCACCCACCGGGTCGGTTCCATCGACGCAGGGACCGGCGCAACTCGACGGTGGGCGCGCCTGGCTCGATGTTCGCGATGGCATGTCTTTCGATGTTCGTGGTGTTCGTGACCCCGTACTCGTTCGGTACGTTTGTGAAGCCGATGGCCGATGAGTTCAACGCCAAACGTGGCGGGATTGCATTGGTGTTCGGTATCACCTCGTTTCTGTACTTCGTGCTGGGAGCGGTCACCGGGCCGCTCGTTCACCGGGTCGGGCCCCGTCGGATGATCGTGTTCGGCGGCGTCGTGCAGGTCGTCGGTATGTTGCTCACGTCGAGGGTCCACTCGCTGGGGCAGGCCTACGTGACCTACGGGCTAGGCGTCGGAATCGGCGTGGCTTGCGGGTATGTGCCGATGGTGGCGGTTGTCGGAGGATGGTTCGTTAAGAAGCGCGCTACCGCCGTTGGCATAGCGGTTTCGGGGATCGGATTCTCGAGCCTGCTCGGGGCCCCGCTGGCGGCCCGGTTGATCCGGGTCTACGGGTGGCGCGACGCGTATGTGATCTTTGCCGTAGGTACGGCAGTGCTTCTCGCGGTTGTGGCGGTCTTGATTCGCACGCCCCCGTCGTTCGGTCAGATGCCCGCGTATTCCCTGGGTTCGGCGGTTCGCACCACGAGCTTCAAGCTGTCGTACGCCAGCGTGTTTCTGATGGCGATTCCTCTGTTCTCGGTGTTCGTCAACATCGTGCCCTACGCCGAAGACCACGGGATGACGAAGGCCAAGGCGGCGACGCTCGTTTCGTTGATCGGCGCCTCGTCGATCCTCGGCCGGATCGGGCTGGCTGCACTGGCCGAACGCGTTGGCATACCCCTTGTGTACGTGGCGTCGTTCTTCGTAATGGCCGCGACCCAGTTTGTGTGGCTGGTGGCCGGATCGAGCTACACCGTTTTGGCGGTGTTCGTGGTGCTGTTCGGCGGCGCGTACGGCGGGTTCATCTCGCTGTCGCCCGGTTTTCTGGCCGGGGTGTTCGGGCCCGATCAACTCGGAGGGCTGGCCGGGATCAACTATTCCGCGGCCGGTTTTGGAGCACTTCTCGGTCCGACCGTCGGCGCGTGGTTGGTCGACCGCACCGATGGCTACTCACTGACGATCCTATGTGGACTTATATCTGGTGCACTCGGAACGTCGATGCTCGGCGCCATGCTGCGCCGCAAGACACTCTAGTGGTCCGTCGCCCATTTCGCACGGTGGGCTTGCGGCCAGCTTCGACGATGGCGGCGTCCTCGTCGACCCTATTGGGGTAAAGCCAGTGGGGTCTTCTGCGTCCTTGCCCTCCCCGAACCATGGCTCGCAATCCCCCATACTCAATTGAGCGACCGACCACTAGCCAACGGCTGTTCGCGATTACCGGAGTTGTGCTTCAGGGTTCGGATCCCGGGGTGGGGCCGGTTTGTGCGCGGGGACCGAACCGTGGTTACCCTACCCTTCATGAAGGATTCTCTCTTTGACCTGACGGGCAAAACCGCCATCATTACCGGCTCGACGAAAGGCATTGGCAAGGCCATCGCCTACCGGATGGCCCAACACGGCGCCCAGGTTGTGATCTCGAGCCGCAAGGCCGACGCGTGCGAACAGGTGACCGACGAGATCAACACGGCGTTCCCGGGAAGTGCTCTGTCGATCCCCTGCAACATTGGTTACAAGGACCAACTGCAGGCTCTCGTCGACAAGACCCACGACGCATTCGGCAAGATCGACATCCTGGTTTGCAACGCTGCCGTAAACCCTTACGCCGGACCGATGGCGCAGTGTCCTGATGAAGCCTTCGACAAGATCATGGGCTCCAATATCCGCTCCAACCATTGGTTGTGCCAGATGGTGCTCCCGGAGATGAAGGAACGCCGCGACGGTTCGATCACGATCGTTTCCTCGATCGGCGGCCTCCGCGGCTCCGAAATCCTCGGGGCCTATGCGATCTCGAAGGCGGCCGACATGCAGATGGCTCGCAACATTGCCGTCGAATACGGTCCCTACAACGTGCGGTGCAACGCAATCGCTCCCGGACTCATCCGCACCGACTTCGCCAAGTACCTCTGGGAAAGCCCGGAGATCCTGAAGAAGTCGACCGAAGGTTCACCGCTTCGACGCATCGGTGAATCCGACGAGATCGCGGGAGCCGCGGTCATGTTGTCGGCTCGGGCCGGTGCGTTCCTGACGGGCCAGACCATCGTGATCGACGGCGGCTCAACGATCTGAGGAGAACTCCCGTTTATGTCCACGTTTTGCACGTAATGCGTGTCAAAACGTGGACATAAACGCTGGCCTGTCCCTTTAGCGCGACCTCGGGAGCCGGATGGTGACTTCGGCTCCGGGGTTGCCCGGAGCGGACGGAGTCGGCGCAGGCGACTCGATGTCGATACGACCACCGTGCGCCGCCACGATTGATGCGGCGATTGGCAAGCCAAGGCCAAGGGAGCCGCGTCCGTCGCCGCGTCGGTAGCGCTCGAAGACGTAGGGAAGTTGTTCCTTCGCAAAGCCCGGACCGTTGTCGACGACCCTCACGACACCGTCACGACCTTCGATGCTGCACCGGAGCACGACCAGCGTCGACCGGGCCGCGGCATTGCGGACGATGTTGTCGATGGCTTGGCGAAGGAGGGCCATGTCGGCTTCGACCAGCACCGACGGGCCGACCTCGGTCGTGACCTCGCACCCGTCGACGCGGGTCGAGACCGCCAGTTCTTCGGCCAGCAGATCCAGTCGCAGGGGCGACAGACGGGGGACGGCCTGTCCCGCGTCGAAACGGGCCAGGTCGAGAAGTTCGGTGACACCGGCGCCGGCCCGTTCAGCTGCGGTGCGGATTTCCGCCAGCGACTGGACGTAGTCCTCCGGTGGGCGGGGTCGGGAGAGTGCGTGTCCGGCCGAAGCTTGAATCACCGAAAGGGGTGTGCGCATCTCATGGGCGGCGTCGGCCAGAAAGTCGGCGCGCTCCGTAAGCGTGCGACGCGCCGGTCGGGTCAGCAGATGGGCGACGGCTCCGGCCAAACCGGCGGTGAGGAGCCAGGCCAGGAACGCGCCACGGATGATGCTCCGGTGCTGTTTGTGGGTTTGCTCGTTGAAGTAGTTCGTGTCGGTCACGCTGACCGCGAACGCCTTGCCGTCGATGGGTCGGGTGTAGGAGTAGAACGGGCGATCGCCCTGGCTGAACCAGGCTTCCTGCGGCGAGTCTTTGGCCGACTCCGCCAGACGGAACAGCGGCGGTTCGATATCGGTTTCACCCAACGCGTCGTAACGTTTTTCCGCCGGATACACGATCCAACTGCTGCCGTCCTCCACCGTGGGTCCGCCGGCGACCATGGCGACGGCCCGACCGTTCTTCTCGATCGTGTCGCGCACCACGTAGGACCATTGCCGGGATGCTTCCGCCTCCGCCCAACGCTGTCCCAACCACCAAACGATCGGCGCGCTTAGTAACGCGGTGACGATAGCGAGGAGAAGCGGGACGCGTCGCAACGACATCCAGCGGCTGTTGCGTCCGAGGCGTCGGAGTCGTCCGAGCATGGCGCTGGCGGCGCGAGAGTCACGCGCGCCACGCAGCGAGGCCGCTGCTCGCTTCGTTCGTGTGGTGTTCTTCCCCGCGTCCGCTGAAGTGCCGACGGTCGCATCCGGTGTGCCGGTGGACCGCTCGCCGGTGTGGCCGGCCGGGGGCGTGTCGGCTTCGTTCGTTTCGGTGGAGATGATCGTTTCGGCTTCCATGGGCACCGTTTCTGATCGGCGGTACGAGGACCTGGACATCTGACGTTTACGACGGAGTCCCGGTGGTGTCGACGAGTCGATAGCCTACGCCCCGCAGCGTCTCGATCGGGGTCGGCCGGCCGGGGAGTTCAAGTTTGCGGCGCAGGGCGGCGATGTGGACTTCGAGCGTGTTCGACAATCCGTCGTAGTGCGCGTCCCATACCTGTTCCATCAGGTCGGCTCGGGCGATGACCTCCGTCCCCCGGGTGAGCATGAAGCGCAGTAACGAGAACTCACGGGCGGTCAGCGCCACGTGCACGCCTGACCGGACCACGGAGTGTGTCGCCGGGTCGAGGGTGATGTCACCGACCGTGAGAGACGTGTAGCGGGGTCCCCGTGGACGCCGCAGGAGAGCCCGGACCCGGGCCGAGAACTCGTCGTAGTCGAACGGTTTCGTGACATAGTCGTCGGCCCCGGAATCGAGCCCGCCGACGCGGTCTCGGCGGGCATCTCGAGCGGTGAGCATCAGCACGTGCGCTTCGACCCCCTTCGCCCGCCACTGTTTGCACAGTTGCGCGCCGTCGGCGTCGGGCAGCCCGAGGTCGAGCACGATGAGGGCGTAATCGTTGACGAACACGGCTTCGTCGGCCACCGCCCCGGTCGCGGCAACGTCGACCGCGTACCCTTCCTCGGTCAGGGCCCGCTTCAGCACGCCCGCCAGGGCCCGGTCATCTTCCACCACGAGGAGGCGCATCCGGAACAGTCTCGCAGACCGAACATGAACCCAACCTGAAGCCGGAAGGTACCTGACCCCTTGCGGTCGAGGTACCCAACTTGGTGTTCTTCGGGGGTGGGCCGCACGTTTTGGCCGGGGTTGGGTACCTTGCGGTGCCGGGTTGGAGGTGGCTTGCCTGTTGTTGGGTCGGGGTGAGGTCGTCGCCTTCCGGAGGTTGCCGGGGTTCCTGACTCGGGGGTTGAAGGTACCCAACTTGGTGGTTCTGTTGCTTGGGAGCGCGGTTTTGGCCGGGGTTGGGTACCTTGCGGCGCCGAGTTGGAGGACCTAGGCCGACACGAGCAGGCCGCTTGGCCGACGTCGGTACCTAACTCCGGGCGGCTCCAGGTTGGAGCGGATGACGGCCAGCACCCGGGGCCATTCGGTTTCGATTTGCCGTGGAGTGAAACTCAACCAGCGGTACCCGAGTTCGGCGTAGGTGAGGTCACGCAGGTGGTCTTCCTCGAAGTGGTTGTCGTGGAATTCGCGGCTGTCGACTTCGAGAAGCACGCCGTCGTGCGGTTGGAAGAATCTCGGTCGCCGACGTGGTCGCGGCGAGGCCATGAAGTCGGACCGGCGAGGCGACCTTCCCCCGATAATCGGGACTTGGCGCCATGTGTGAATTCCCGATCCTCGAAGTCGTTGGAAGAAGTCGGTCTCGGCGTAGCTTTCCGTTGGGGGTTCGCCCTTCGGGCGTCGCCGGAGCACTTTGCGGATCAACATGTCACCCGGATCCGCTCCGCCACCTGACCACAGACTGTTCAGCGTCACGAGTCCGTCACGCATAGCGTGCTCGACCGCAAACTCCACGAGGTCGAGCTGGTCGATACCCCTCGGCGGACGGACACCGTCGAGATGACGCAAAACCAGCGAAACAGGTGCGACCGGAATCCCGTCGATCACCGTCGGCGCTGACCATGCCCGGGCCCGAATCACTCCCGGCTCGTACTTGGCCGAGCGTGGACAACACCAAAGTGCCGGCCAGGTTTGGTCGCGAAATCCGTCGAGTTTCCAAAGCGCGGCCGCGGCCGGTCCGGTAAGAGCATGTGGTTGACGCATACGGCCCCCTCTATTTGCTGGTGTTCAAAATGAGGGGAAGACGGCGCCGCCACCGTAACTCGTGGTCTTCGTCCCGGGAAGGGGATGACCCGACCAAGCGCGCGAGTTCCTTCCGAGAAATCGACCCAATCGCGTCGGTGGGAGTAGCGCTAGCCCGATGGTGCGCGTGTGGTCCCTGACTTTCGGGCTGGAGGTACCCAACTTGGTGTTCGTCGGCGCTGGGCCGCACGTTTTGGCCGGGGTTGGGTACCTTTCGGTGTGGGGTTGGAGGGACTCCGGGTTTCTAGCCGGTCTCCCTCGGTGGTGGGCGAGCGGACCTGACTTCCGGGCTGGAGGTACCCAACTTGGTGTTCGTCGGTGCTGGGCCGCACGTTTTGGCCGGGGTTGGGTACCACCGGCGCTTCAGATGAGTATCTGGCCCGGCGGGTTGGGTCCAACGACCCAGTGCAGGTCACGGAACGTGATGAGGGTCAACTCGGTTGGGGGAGTTGCCGAATTACTCGCGACGTGCAGGACCTGAGATGGGTGATTTGATGACCAATACCGACCAGAAGCGGCAAGCGGACGGCGCCGGCGGTAGTCGGCGGCGTTCGGTGAAGGCCCGGTTCCGTTACCGCTTTGACCAGGCGCTCTCGCGTGGGCCGGTCGTCATCGTCGGCTGGCTCGGCCTCGTGACGGCCGCCATCATTTTGGTTTCGGCGGTTGGCTACACGCTGTTTCAGCTCACGGGTATCGAAGGTGAAGAGAAGAAGCTTGGTTTCACCGACGCCCTATGGCACTCGGTCCTTCGTGTTCTCGGGCTGACCGACATCACGCCAGACAGTGGAAACGTCACCCGGGTGATCGGTGTGTTCGTTTCGCTCGTCGGCATCTTCGTGGCGGGCAGCTTGATCGGTCTCATTGCGTCGGCCGTCGACCAACGCATCGAGCGCCTCCGCAAAGGTCGAAGCGATGTTCTCGAAGACGACCACACCGTCATCCTCGGTTGGTCGTCGCGGGTGCCGACAATCCTAAGTGAGCTTATTGTTGCCAACGAGAGCCGCAAGCGCGCCGCCGTCACGATCCTCGCCGACGTCGACAAGGCCGAGATGGAGGACTCACTCCGTGAGGCGATCGCCGACTTCAAGACCACGAAACTCGTATGTCGACGGGGGAGCACGAGTGTTCCGGCGGACCTGGAACTCATGAACATTCGCGCCGCACGAAGCATCATCGTGTTGGGCGGCGATGATTCGTCGACCGTGAAGTCGCTCCTTGCCGTGCGGGTGACCGGAAGTCAGGCGCCAGTGGTCGCTGAGATCGGCGATCCCGACACGGCGAAGACCGTGCGTCGCCTGTTCAAGGACACGGTGGCGATCGTCGACGCCCAGGCGATCATCGCGGAACTCACCGCCCAGGCGTGCCGACAGAGTGGGCTGAGCCAGGTGTTTCGTGAGCTCCTCGACTTCGATGGCGACGAGCTGTATTTCGATACGTTCCCGGAATTGACCGGACACTCGTACGCCGATGCGCAACTCCGATTCAAATCCAGCACGATCATAGGTATGCATACCGTCGACGGACGGATTCAGCTCAGCCCACGGCCTGGCACGATCCTGGCCGACGGCGACGAACTTATCGGCATAGCGTCCGATGACAGCACGTTCGTCCTCGACGCGACCCCGACTGAGGTCGCAGTCCGTGCGCCGATTGTCGAGAACCTGGAGAAGCCGAACCGTCGGATAATCATCGTCGGGTGGAGTCGCCTTGGACCTCGCGTGGTGAAGGAACTCGATCGGTTCGGCGATGAGGAAACGACGCTCGAAATCCTGGTCGATCCGTCGACCGACGTTGATCAGCTGCGGGCCCTGCTGCCGTCCAACAACCTGCACATCGTCATCACCACCTGCGGCAACCGTCCGGAGGAACTGGCCGACATGGCCTCAACCGCACTGTTCGACGAAGTCATCGTGCTCGGAAATCGAGACGAACTCTCGGTGGAAGACGCCGACGCCAGGACGCTTCTCACGCTGATGGCCTTCCAGGAGGTCGTGGCGGAAAAGGGATTCGGTCAGGTCCGGATCGTGGCCGAGATGCTCGAGCAACGCCACGGCGCCCTGGCCCAGGCCACCGGTGCCGACGACTTCATCGTCAGCGACGAACTCACGAGCCTCATGATCGCCCAGGTCTCCGAACGCAAGGAACTCCTGAGCGTCTTCCAGCAACTCTTCGACGGCGACATCGCGTCGATCGAAGTGGTCCCCGCCGACAGTTGTGGCGCCGCTCAGTGCCGCAATTTCGGCGAGGTGGTGGCGAGTGCCTCCGCGCTGGGTCACTCGGCGATCGGCTACCGCCGGGCGGTCGACGGCGCCGTCGTTCTGAACCCGTCGAAGCGCGATGCGCTCGCGTTGACACGCGGTGATGAGGTCATTGTGGTGAAGCGATCGTCGGTCGTAACCGTTGAGCCGAACGACCGGTCGACGTCGGGTTCGACGGCGCCAGCCGCACCAGTCTCGTTCGACGAAGTCTTCAGCGAACTCGAAGCCGAACAGGGCCTGGTCCCGCTCACCTAAATCCCGCCGGAACCTCGACCCGATCGCGGGAAGGCGCGCCATTGGCCGCAGCCGACTACGAACGTCGAGAGCCGACACGGTATGGTGCGCACATGGCTGATTCTGTTCTCCTGATCGACGAGCCCCTGCCGAAAGTCCGGCGTTTCACGCTGAACCGGCCCGACAAGCGGAATGCGCTTAACGACGCCCTGCGGGGCGCTCTGTTCGACGCCCTGCGAGAGGGCGACCGGTCACGCGATTGTTCGGTCATGATCATCCGTGGCGCCGGACCGAGTTTCTGTGCGGGTTACGACCTCGGCATGCCGAACACCGACGTCGAGCGCGACATCGCGAAGCAGGACGGCTGGTGGAGCCGTCATGTCGTGAACAACTGGTTCGAGATGTGGGACATGGCGACGCCGATCATCGGGCAGGTCCACGGTTACTGCCTGGCCGGGGGCTCGGAACTCGCTGCGGCGTGCGACCTCCTCTACGTTGCCGAAGATGCGCAGATCGGCTACCCACCCGTTCGGTTGATGTCGCCGCCCGACATGCAATGGCAGACCTGGCTCATGGGGATGCGCAAGGGCATGGAGATGCTGCTCACCGGCGACGGCATCAGCGGCATTGACGCCGCCGCCTGCGGAGCCGCAAACAAAGCGTTTCCTGCCGACCAGCTCGAAGCGGAAGTGCTCCGGGTGGCCGAGCGGGTTTCGTTGGTGCCGAAGGATCTTCTGACACTTAATAAGCGCGCTGGGCACCGCCAGATGGAGGCCATGGGAATCCGCGCCGGCATACGGGCCGGGGCTGACATCCAGGCCATGGGTTTCCATCAGGCATCGTCGAAGGCGTACATGAAGAGCTTCGCCGAAAAGGGCGTAACTGCAGCGCTGAGCGAGCGCGACAAAGCCTTCGGCGACTTCCGCGAACGCACCTGACCAGAGAGTCGTTGGGTAGGTAGTTCGCCCCTTTGCCGGTCTGTCTTCACGGTCGTACGATTTAGGCGTGCGGCGGTTCAGGTTCTGGGAGAAGTGGCGATCGATCGTCGCATTGGTGCGCCGAAACCCTTGGTATGTGGCGTTGGTGGCGGGCAATTTGCTTCGTTTGGTGTTAGACGCCGCCGCGGGAAATCGGTCGTGGCTCAGCGCAGGTCTTTGGATAGCTGGTTACTTCGGAATCATTTACGTTTTGGGTGGCGCCATGAACGTTGCAATGTTCGGAGCGCGCCTTCTTGGCCGCCGACTTTGGCGCTTTCAAAAGCGACGAGTCTCGGGGACGGCTGACGCGGACGCGAATTCAGACGCAGCAGAATCGGTGCAGTTGACGATCGTCTGCGAGTTCATTGGGCAGACGAGCGGTTGGAGAACGGAGTGGTTTGGAACTCCTTCGTACGTTGTCTCCGGGCGTCGTGGTCGTTGTCGCCTTCAGTGGGGAGAAAACACGGTCCGGGTCGATCCGACGCGCTGGCTGAATCTCTTCCGGTCCGGTTCGCCACTGGGCGGAGTAGGGAACCAAGCGTACTTACGAATTGATCCGGCCAAGAAGTACCGCTACACGGCATTTCCCGATCGACGAAAACCCGGTGTGGTCGTCGCGATCGACTAGCAGGAAGCGGTAGGGCTAGGGGCGGCCGGCTCGTGGGATGTCGACCGTGGTGGTCAGCAGAACCGCTTCGTGGGCGGCTGAGCGCTTCTTCGGCGACGAGTCGGGAGCGCAGCACATGAGAAGGGTTCGACCGTCGTCGCCGCCGAGCACGCAGGCGAAGACCCCGACCCCCGCAGGAACGGGGATCTGATCGACGATCGCACCTTCAGGAGAAATCCGAACTACACGTCCCCCTCGGGCATCGGCGGTCCAGATGTGGCTCTCGGCGTCGACGCCGCAACCATCGGGCCAGACCGACTGTTCGTCGCCGGGGGTGGAACCGAACTGGGCCCAGAGCCGGCGATCGGTGAGGGAGCCGTCGGGCTGGATGGTGAACGCGGTGTAGCGGCAGCCCATCGTTTCGCCGACGATGAGCGTGACCTCGTCGGGCAGGATCACACAGCCGTTGGGAAAGTCGAAACCGGTCGCGGCGATGGACGTCGAGCCGTCGGGGTCGATGCGGACAAGGTTGGCCTGGGCCGGTGTCGCGCCGTTCATGAAGTCGAAGCCGAAGTTCCCGGCGTAGATGTGCCCGGTGGCGTCGACGATCAGATCGTTGACCCAACCTCCGCAGTACTGTGAAATGTCGGCCAGGACCGACAGCTCGCCGTCAGCGAACCGGAGGATCTTCTGGTCGGTCATTGACGACATGACGAGCGACCCGTCGGGTAGCCAGCCGAGGCCGGAAGGCTGCGTCGGAACCGTCACCACGAGGGATTCTTCACCGTCGGGGGTCACCCTGATCACCCGATGACGGTAGAAGTCGGACACCCACCAGGCGCCGTCGTGCCAGCGTGGTCCCTCGAAGAAGCTTCCACCCGTAACCAGCGTTGCTATCGGTCGATCAGTCATGGCCGGACGCTACCGGTTCCCACCGGAAAAAACCCGTCGACGTTCGACGAGCGTCAATGAGCTGCTCGAGCTTTCGCGCCCCGCTCAGAAATCCACAACGCCAGCAGCACGAGCAGTCCGCCAACCGCGTCGCGTACGTGAAGATCTTCGCCTGCGGCGAGCCACGAGAAGAACACGCCGAACAGGGGAGTGAGGAACATCGATACCGCGACCCGGTGGGATGGAACCGACGCGAGTACCGAGCACAGAAGTACGTACGCGATGGCCGAACCGATTCCGAGGAACAGCACTGCGCCGGTCGCCTTCGCCGTCACCCCACCGTTGCGGATCATGCCTTTGTCAAGAACGTCGAGCAGGCAGGCCGGGACGATGAAGAACAGCGCGCCGATCTGCGTGATCTGGGTGACCCGAAGCGGGTCGACCCCCTTGCCGATGCGTCGGACGTTGGCCGTGTAGATCGAAAATGTCGTGACCGTGCCTAGGAGCAGGAGCATGGGGACAATGGGTGATGGACCGGTCTTCTGCGTGAACACGCCAGATGCCACGAGTGCTCCACCGAAACCCACGAGCAGCGCCAGCTTGGCGGTCGGTGATGGACGGTCGCCCACCAGGAGCACACCGGCCAGCGCCACGCCGATCGGTTCGAGTCCAACGACGATGGAGGCGATTACGGCCGAACCGCGGTCCACGCCGACGCTCATGAACAGGGTCATGAGTCCGAGGCCGAAGAAGCCGATGATGAGGAGGGCTCGGGTTGGAACGACACCGCCCTTCGGACGACGCAGGGAAACCAGCGAGATGCAGAGGACAGCAAGACCGAAGCGACCGAGGTTGATCGTCGCCGGACCGTAGCTCTCGCTCGCAATCTTGTAGGCCGGCAGTGACCCACCGAAGAACGCCACCATGACCAACAGAGCCACCAACACCTGCGACGACGACGCCCGGTCCATGCGTGACGTGGCCGACGGACCCGTTGACGATGGAGCCGTGGGTGAGGTGGCCGCGGACGAAGACATCCGGGGAGGCTACCGCAACGACCTCACCTTTAGCGTGCGACGGAGCTGTTCGACCACCCAAGCTGGGCGGCGTTCGATGTCGGCGTGGGTGAAGCGCAGCACGAGCCATCCGAGCGAGGCCAGCTCCACGTCTCGCGTTCGATCCCGTCCGAACGACTCACGGGACCGGTGATACGCCCAGCCGTCGAGTTCGACAATGACCTTCTGAACCGGAAACGCAACGTCGACTTCAATAGTCCGACCGTTGCTCAAAACCACTGGGAGATGAAGCTCAGCGTGCTTACGAAGTGCAGCACGCTCAAGCACTTGGAGAAACCTGACTTCCAAGCCACTGTCGGGCTGAGCCACGCCTTCGAGATGCTCGTTAAACGCGCGAACGTCACGAGTGTTGGGTCCGAACTGCGTAATCCACTGCGTCGCTCGGTTGCTCAACTCGTCGAGGGCGACGCCGACCGCGCCGGCGGCCGTGACCAGTTCGGCGGGTGTCCGGTACGTCACGATCTGCAGGATCATCGTGGCGGCGTCAACGACTGCAAGACCGTCACGCACCGACGCCGACATCCCGGGAAATGCTTTCGCCGTAGGTCGCCATATCTCGATCACGGGAGGTCCAACCCGCACGCCCCACACGAACGCTGCGCAGCGTCCGCTGGCCAGTGCTCCCTCGCCGGCGTCGGCCAGCGCGGTCCGCAGTTGCTCCTTCCATTCCACGATCAAAGCCTGGCACGTCTGACCGACCCGGCCGTCGAGTCGAGGCAGACCGAGGCAGTCAAGGGGGTCGGAGTCGCCCAACTAGAACAAACGCTGAAGAGCGTCTACGTTCAGGACATGGCTGATCTGATTACCCCCTATGCCACCGCAACGCCCGATGCCCCGGCATTGATCGACGAAAACGGCACGACCTCCTGGACCGAATTCAATGACCGGGTCAATCGCTTGGTGAATGGTCTTCGCTCCCTCGGCGTAGCGCCGGGAACCACCATCGCGGCGATGATGGCCAACACCCGCGAGTACTACGAGGTGCTTGCGGCGGCGGCGCACGGAGGGTTCGCGTGCGTGCCGGTGAACTGGCACTGGGTGGCCGATGAGCTTTCGTACGTGCTCGACGACGCCGAAGCCCTCGTGTTCATCGCCGATGCCCGTTTCGCCGACGTAGCGGCCGCTGCATCTGAGGGACGGAAATCGATCGTCGAACGAATTGCGGTTGGCGGATCCGTAGACGGTTTCACCGATTACGAAATGTTCCTGGCCGGTTCTGACGCGTCGGAGCCCGAGAACCAGGTGATGGGCGGGCCGATGTTCTACACCTCGGGAACCACGGGTCGTCCGAAGGGCGTGCGCGGGTCGCTCATGGGCACCAACTCCGTTCCGTCGTCGGTCTTCGCGCTCTTGGCGGCCGGCTTTGCCCAGAGCGCCGGGTTGCCGTCGCCGTCGGTCACGTTTCTCGACGGACCGCTGTACCACTCGGCGCAATGGGCGTTTTCGATGTTTCCGCTCTTTGCCGGTTCAACCATCGTGATGCGTCATAAGTTCGATCCGGCGGAAACGCTTCGGACCATCGATCAGTACGGTGTAACGAACGTACATCTGGTTCCGACCCAGTTCATCCGGCTCCTGAAGCTGCCCGGAACTACGCGTGCTTCATTTCACGGTGACAGCCTGAAGATCGTGTGGCACGGAGCGGCACCGTGTCCTCCCGACGTAAAGCGCAGGATGATCGAGTGGTGGGGCCCGAAGATCACCGAGTACTACGGCGGGACCGAGGGAGGGATTGCGTCGATGGCGACGTCGGAGGAGTGGTTGGCCAAGCCCGGCACGCTCGGTAAGGCCCAGGCCACGATGGAGATCCGCATCGTGAAGGACGACGGCACCATCGCCGGTGTTGGTGAGGCCGGAACCATCTATCTCAAGAACCTCATGGGGTCCGACTTCTCGTACCACAATGATCCGGAAAAGACGGCAAAAGCCCACTTGGAGCCGGGTGTGATCACGCTCGGCGACATTGGTTACCTTGACGCTGACGGCGACCTCTTCATGAGCGACCGCAAGATCGACATGATTATTTCAGGAGGCGTCAACATCTATCCGGCCGAGATCGAGGGTGTGCTGGTTACCCATCCGGCAGTTCGCGATGCGGCCGTGTTCGGTATCCCGAACGAGGAATTCGGTGAGGAGGTCAAAGCGGCGATCGAGTTGGCCGACGGATTTGAACCGAGCGATGCACTGAAGACCGAAATCCTGGCGTACGTGCGGACGCTGCTGGCCGGCTACAAAGTGCCACGTTCCGTCGACATCGAGTCCGCCCTGCCGCGTCAGCCGACCGGCAAGCTCTACAAGCGTCTGCTTCGGGACCCGTACTGGGAGGGCGTGGGTCGCAGCATTTGACCGTCACGCGGCCAGTCCGCCGTCCCTCAAGACCGTCGGCGAAACAGCCGATCCAAGTCCGATGGAATTGTTCGGATTCGACGAGTCGCTCGGCGTCGAGCGGTCCCGCAGAGGGAGTCGCATGTTTGCCGCGAGCGCCGCGGTTGAACCGACTTGGGTGACCACCCAAGGCCCGGGCCGCCGACGAGCCCTTGGCGCTAGCATTGGCGACGTCAGCCCACCAACCTTCCCATGATCCCGCATTCACAACGACCCGCTGCGCTGTTGGAGCGCATTGAGTACTGGGCGAATACCACGCCGCAGGCTCTAGCGGTGAGCGTTGGACCCGATTCGCTGACCTATTCAGAGCTCTGGGCGACGGTTCGCGATCGGGCGAGCGGTCTGGAGCGGGCCGGTGTCAAGGCGGGAGACGTTGTCGGATTGGGTCTGGTCCGTGGCGCGCAGCCGCTCATTACCGCGTTGAGTGTCTGGGCGGTCGGCGGAATCTGGACCTACCTCGATTCCGACTTCCCCAGAGCTCGCCTTCAGAGCGTGGTCGATGGCGCGGAGTTGGGCTGGGTCGTATCCGACGGGAGCACACCTGACCTCGAACGCGTTACCTCGCTTCCTCTCGCCAGCCTCGATGCCGATGGGCGGCGTCAAAGTGGCTACACGATCGACGCCGGCCGATGCGGTGACAATGATCTTGCGTATTTGATCTACACGTCCGGATCGACTGGAGTACCGAAGGGCGTCGCGGTGGAGCACCGCCACGTGCGGTTCTTCATCGAGGCATTCGACGAGTCGGTGCTCGACTCGCCGAAAGGTGCCGTCTGGGTGGCGGGGGCACCGCTGTCGTTCGACGTGTGTGTTCCGGAAACGTTCGGTGCACTCACCTGTGGTGGACACGTCGTGGTGCGTCGACGGCTGGAGGCGCTCAGCCCGCTCGTCGCTCGGTACGCGGCAACGCATCTCCAATGCACCCCGACGCAGCTCGCGCTGTTCATGGCAGATGACGACGAACGCCGGGCGCTCATGAAGTTGCGGCACCTGATTTCGGTCGGCGAGCAGATGCCGGTGACGCTCGCACGGGAATTCCGCTCGCAATTCAAGGGTCGTTTCACCAACGCCTACGGCCCGACCGAGATCACGGTGTACGCGACGGCCTTCGAGATCACCGAAAAGCCTGACAGTCGGATTCCCGTCGGCGCGGCGTATCCGGGAATAGTCTGTGCACTTATCGACCCCGAAACCGCCGCTGTTGTCGGGCCTGGGCAGCGGGGAGAACTGGTGATTGCCGGCCCCGGAGTCTCGCGCGGCTACTACCGACGCGAGGATCTGACAGCTCCCGTGTTTGTCGAGTTGCCGATCGGCCCGGGCGGCAAGATGTTGCGGTCGTATCGAACCGGAGACATCGCCGAGATCGACGAACACGGAGTGGTAACCGTGTTCGGGCGAATCGACCATCAGGTCAAGGTCCGCGGCCAGCGCATTGAACTCGGGGAGATCGAGGCGATTCTCACGCAGCACGCAGCGGTGCAACTCGCTGCGGTGGTCGTCGTGGGGTCGGCCGATGACTCAAGCGACGCCCGCATTGTTGCCCATGTCGTGCCGCGCGATGGCGCCACCGTTGCCTCGTCGGATGTCCGCGGATTCTGTCACGACCGCCTGCCTGAGTCCATGGTCCCCGCGTTTGTCGCAGTTCACGGCACGCTTCCCTACACGTCAAGCGGAAAAGTCGACCGAAAGGCACTTGCAGGACTGGGGCTTCCGACGTTGGCCGTCGAGATACCGGTCACGGTTGAGCAGCTCGCGGAAACTGACCCGCGACTGGCGAAGATGGTTTGCCTGTGGAGCGAGATCCTCGGCGTTCCGGTCGGGCCCGACGAGAACTTCTTCCACGCCGGCGGGCACTCGGTGCTCGGCGTGGAGCTGCTGGTGAAGGTCCGTGAGGAATTCGGACGCCGGCTGCCGCTCGGTTCGCTCGTCACCGCCGGAACACCTCGCCAGATGTTGAACGAGGTCGATACCGAAGCGTCGGATCAACGGTGTTTGCAGATCCTTCGGACCGGGGTCGGACCGGCGACGGTGATTGTGCACGGTGGTGGCGGCTATCTGCTTCGGCTCTATGCGCTGGCTCAGCGGGTAACGCCCGGGCGACCGGTGTTCGGACTTCAGGCGTACGGGTTGCACCCCGGCGAACTCGTTGACCGGTCGGTGGCGGAGATCGCGAAACGCTACCTGGGCGAGTTGGCGCTCGATGGCGTATTCAATGACGCTCTCGGCGTGCTGATCGGCTACTCGGGCGGCGGAATCATCGCGGCGGAGATGGTGGCCCAACTCCATGACAGCGGAAGTCCGACGCCGCTCGTCGTTGCGCTCGACACCGACTTGCCGAGTCGGGCACCGATGTCCCGGCAGGCGCACTGGAAGAACCTGCTCCTGAACATCGCGGAGCGGGGACCGTCGATGCTTGGCGTGTGGTGGCGGGTCCGGAAGAGCAGGGTTGCGGAACAAGCGCGGCGTGATGGTCTACGGGCCGAAGCGGCCCAACACGGCTATGTCGATATCCAGGGTCATCTGGAGGGCGTTCTCGCGGCGTACCGACCCCGTCTGGTGCCCTCGAACTTCGGTCTGGTTCGGGTGACGGAGGAGTCTCCGAGCGAGCGTCCGGACTTCGGGTGGGCCCGTTTTGTGCGAGGGCGTTTTGCCGAACGAACCACCAAGGGCGATCATTTCTCGATCCTCGAACAGCCGCGTCTCGACGGACTGGTCGGCGCGATTTCGGAGTTGATCGCCGAGCTTTCGCCGGGGCGCTGAGCTTTCGCCGGGGCGCTGACCGGGAGCGATTTGGCTGTTGTTGGCGGGTCGTCACCTCTTCCTTGGTTCACCAGGAAATCGGCTCGGTGCAGTACCGTTTGGCAATGACACGTCGACGGTCGCTGGTTTGCGTTTGCCTGGTTGGATTCGTGTGGCTCGGCGCAACCGCCGGGGCGGATGCCGCTCCCCGAAAGTTCCGAAACTGCGAAACGCTCAACAACGTCTACCCGCACGGCGTCGGCCTTCCCGGGGCCAAAGACGACGTGGGGTCCCGGAAAGACGAGCCGGTCACCAACTTCAAAAAAGACGCCGCGCTCTACAGGGCGCAGTCGAAGAACCTCGACCGGGACCGCGACGGGATCGCCTGCGAGAAGCACTGACGCGCCGCGCTCGTACGGCGCTCGATTGATAACGCTATTCCTCGAATCGTCGCCAGGTCGAGACGTCGCGACCAAGTTTCGCGAAACGTTTGGTGATCCAGACCGGCACCTCGGTGGCGCGAGCCTTCGCGGATCTCCTGCACATGCTCGCCCTCTTCATCCCATACGTGACAGGTGTTGAGGTTGAACCGCATCGCCGCGAGACGCTGCTCGGGGGCAAGCTTGCGCATCTGCTTCATCGGATCGGAATTCCGGTTCGCTTCAGAACCGGAACCGGCGGCTGGCATCATCATGGTGAAGCGCACCTGGTTGGTGACGGGGGCCATGGCTTGAAGCAGAGCGAGGATGTGCGTGCAGCCCCTCGGCCCGCCGAAGAGTTCACGGATCTTGTGCGTGAAACCGTGTGAGATCGATAGCCCGATGATCTTCTCGTAGTCGGGGACGATCTCCGGACAACTGCTGTGGGGGTGATCCTCGAACACGACGTTGACGCCGACGATTTCCGTCGACGGATACGAAACTTCAAGGTCCACGACCATGTGATGGACGGTCAGCGGCTCCGGATCGTCGACGATGTAGGTTCCACCCGGCTTCTGATCCTGAACGATTCCCCGGAGCAGGAGCGTGTTGGCATCTTTGCGATACGCCTTGATGTCATACGTTCGCGTATGAATTACTTCGAGTTCGGGTTCGGGAGGCAACGGCACGGGCGTTGACCTTAGTAAGGGCTCGGTCACTGTCTGCAACTCACGACGTGAAGTGTGTCGTGAGTCACATGACGGTTTGCGACTCGGCGGAGTCAGTTTTTGCGACGGAGAAACTTGAGTCCACTCCACTGCGCACTGACTGCTGCGACCTTCACGTCGACCCAACCCATCGGGAGGATCACCTCGCGAAGCGTGTCTTCGGTGACGTCGACGAACAGTTGCGAAGACTTCTTGGGCCAGGAGATCCAAAGTGCACCCTTGGGTTCAGCGCACGCCGCGATTGCGTCGACGATGTCGGCGTCGAGTTGGGAGCGGTCGTAAGCGAACATATGAACCACGTCGTACGAGCCCGTCTTGAGCTTCGTGGCCGCCGTGACCTGAGTGACGGTGAGTGGCTCCCAAACGTCGGAGAGCCAATCGGCATACTCGGCGGGTGCCCGCACTGCGCCCAGGCGAAGAGGACCTTTGTCGAGTCCGATCTTTTGGCCGAGGGTTCGACCGGAATATCCGACGATGGCGGGTCTGACGGGCTTGGAAGAATCGGCCATCAGCGCAATGTAGTTGTCTCCGACTCAGCAGGGGCCGAGTCGTTCGTCGAGCCGGACCTCTAAGCGGACCTCGAGCCGGACGTCGATGAACCGCAGGGCCCGAATCGACGCAAAAGCCCAATCGATCAGTCGTTCGCCGGCATCTGGCTCGTGTAGCTCGCCAGATCGAAATAGTCGCGCCACAGCGTGATCTTGCCGTTGTGTACTTCCCACACGCCGGTCACGGGCAGTTCAACCCACCCGTGGGGCATGTGGAACCGGTCGGTCCGCTCGTTGAACACCACGGGCCCGGCCGATGCCGTTCGGTGGACCGGCCACGCAACTTCGGTGCACGGCCCGATGAAGGAATTGAGTACCGCCCGGATAGTGTCGATTCCGACGATGGGCTTCATCGGGACGTTGTGATATTCGCAGTCCTTGTGGAGATACGACATTGCGCTGTCGACGTCTCGTTGTTCAAGGGCCGCAATGAATGCGCCAACGACTTCAGCCGGGGAATTCTCGATGTGCTCAGACATGGCCCCATTTGACCAGAATCCGGCCGGCGTCGCCTCATCGAGGCGGACGAACCAGACGTCGGAGGCTGACGGCGCAAACAAAGGCAGCATCCAACGCGGGTCGTACCACCACTCGTGACCGGCGGTTCAGTAGTGTCGGGCCATGAACGAGATCGTGACACTGACGGCGACGGAATTGAGCCGACGGGTGCGAGGTGGCGAGTTGTCAGCGGCCGAAGTGGTCGACGCCCATCTGGAGCGAATCGCTGAGGTGAACCCGGCGGTCAACGCATTGGTCGACGTCTTCAACCTGTCGGCGCGGGCCCTGGCCACGGAGGCCGATCGGCGACGCGCCGTCGGCGCCGAGTTGGGCCCACTGCATGGGGTCCCGGTAACGGTGAAGATGAACATCGACGTCGAGGGTGAGCCGACCACATGGGGAGTCCCGGCGTTGGCCGGTCAGATTGCGTCGATGGACGCTCCCATGGTCGAACGGATCCGTGCGGCGGGCGGGATCATCATCGGCCGCACGAACCTGCCCGACCTGGCCCTACGTGTACATACGGATTCGTCGATGTACGGTCTGACCAAGAACCCCTGGAATCCGCATCGAACATGCGGAGGGTCGAGCGGCGGGGAAGCGGTGGCACTGGCGACGGGAATGACGGCGCTCGGCCTCGGAAACGACATCGGGGGATCGTTGCGCAATCCCACGACCTGTTGCGGGACCGCCTCTATCAAGCCGTCGCGCCATCGTGTGCCCGATGCCGCTACGACGGTTCCGGGCGTCGGCTCCTACGGGGTCGACTCGTTGAACGTCCAGGGCCCCATGGCCCGGACTATCGCCGATGTTCGGCTGGGGCTGAGTGTCGTAGCGGGTACGCATCCCCGTGATCCCGGTACGGTCCCGGCGTCAGCCGGTTTCGGTATGCCGGATCGGCCGCTGCGGGTTGCGCTGCTGCCGGAACCTCCGGGAGGCGGGACCGACTACGAAGTGAGCGAAGCGGTGCGCTCCGCCGGTCGTGTGCTCGAGAGCCAGGGGCACGGTGTCGAGGAAGCGGTTCCGCCACGATATGAAGATGCACTCGCGGTATGGGGCGGAGTACTGACCGGTAGCTTCGCCCCGAATTTCGATTCTATGTGGTCGGTTCTCGGTGAAGACGCCAAGACATTTCTCGCCAGCAGCTACGAGGCGACCAAGCATTTCAACCTCGAGATATTCTGCGCGCTTATTGAACAGCAGCGGGCCATTGCGGAAGCGTGGGCCGGCTTCTTCGAGCGCTACGACGTGATCGTGTCACCCGTGTGGGCACGCTTGCCGTTCACGGTCGGGACCGATCTGACCGATATCCCATGGGTGAGCGAGACCTTCCGAACCGTCCAGCCGGCCAACCTGCTGGGGCTCCCGGCTGCGGTCACGTCGGTGGCCAAGGCGACGACCCCCGACGGTGAAATCCCGATCGGAGTCCAGGTGATCGGTCCGTGGCTCGCCGATGAGCGCTGCCTGGCCACCGCGGAAATCCTCGAGGCGGAACTCGCCCTCACCACGCCAATCGACCCGCGTCGGGTTTACTAGGCAGGCAGGTCTGCGGGCGTTCTTGGAGCCCTGGTCGCTCCACGAGCGACCAGGTGCACGACTATCGACGTCGGTTCCGGTGGCGGCGGGTCAGTTGGACTTAGCCGCCTCGGCCGGAGCGAGCGCAGCGGCGGCCGCGGCCGACGCACCGGCCGAAACCCGACCGGCCTGGGCTTGCGTGATGGCCATGGCCTCGGAAGCCTTGGGATCGCGTTTGATCTGCGCCACGATGGCTGCCCCGGCGCCCGCCATGAGTCGGACCTTGTCGGCTTCGACCCGCTTGGCGGAGCGCTGCTGAGCAGCGGAGTACGAATTGATCTCCGGAATGACGTAACGGGCGAAAAGGTCCCAGCTCCGACGGGTGTTCTCCGGGTTAGCCCAGTCGTGGGCGAAGCCGAGGATCGTTCCGCAGCCTCCCGTCGAGTCAATCACCTTCCGGATCGCCGTCACCATTTCGTCGGGGGTGCCGACCACCGAAGCGCTCAGGCCATCGCTCGTAGCGGCGTCGGTGGCCCGAAGCAATCCCCACTTGTCTTCCACGTGCACGGAGTTGGGCCGGCCGAGCACCCGGACGTTGTACTCGTTGTTCCAACGTTGCAGCCCGTCGACGGCCTCCGCGCTGGCCTGTTCCTTGGTTTCGGCAAGATGCCAGCTCATGAGCACCCGCCACTGGCTGCGATCAGCCTTACCGCCAGTCGAGGCATGCTCGGCCGCGGCTGCTTCGGCAAAGGACCACTGCGTCGGAAGCGCGAGGATTCCCTCGGATGACGTTGAAGCGATCGACAGCACCCCGATGCCGTACTTTCCGGCCAACTTCATGCCGGATGGCGAAATGCTCGAGGCCACGGCCATCGGCATGTCGATCTGCCGTGGAAGGATCGGAAGGGCGGCCTTGTTCAGTTTGAACCAGTCGGTCTCATAGGAAACCTCTTCGCCCCGAAGCAATTGCCGGATCACTCCGAGCGCCTCGTCTTGCATATCGCGTTGACGGAGCGGGTCGATGCCGAGCATGTCGGCGTCTGACGGCAGCGCGCCCGGGCCACTGCCGAACATCGCCCGGCCTCCGGTCATCTGGTCGAGTTGCACAATCCGCTGGGCCACGTTGAACGGGTGATGGTACGGCAGCGACGTGACTCCGGTACCGAGCATGATCCGATGGGTTCGTTCTCCGGCGGCCGCCAGGAACATTTCCGGGCTGGCGATCATCTCCCAGCCGGTGGAGTGGTGCTCGCCGCACCAGAACTCGTCGAAGCCCAGCCGGTCGAGTTGCTCGACGTGATCGAGATCCCGACGGAACTGCAGCATCGGGTCTTCGCCGAGGGGGTGGTGGGGCGCGAGGAAGGAGCCGAAGCGAATTCGTGACATGCGTGGAACCCTACCGGTGATGCTGTGTCAGTTCGAGTTTGGCAATAGGTCGGCCAAAGCGCTACGCCCACCGAGTACCTTTTCTTCACTGTGAATCACCCGAGCGATATGACCGGTCGAAGCGCTGACCGGGATCGTGGTGGCGCAATCGAAGGCGGCCACCCGGATGATCTTGTCGCTCCCGACGCCGTCCTGGCGGCGTCACCCAGTCCGCAGGCAGAAGCCCGAACCTTGCGGACGTTTCGCCTCGACACCGGACGCTCGTTCTTCCAGGGCATCTCGGAGAGTTACGGACGGACCTTCTTTCTCCTGATCGCACTGAAGGAATTCAACGCGCCCTCGAGTGCGAAATCGCTGATCGCCGGGGCCGGTGGCTTCGGCATGCTGCTCAGCCCGCTGCTCGTGTCCGTGGTGATGAAGCGACGCTGGCGCACTTCACTGGTGGCTTCGACGGTCGTGGCCATCGGCGGTACCGCGCTGATTCTTCCCCTCCTCGTCCACGATCTGCGGGTCTACGTGGTGTCGGCGATGATCGCGCTGGCGGTGGCCGATCTCGTTACCGTGCTACTCGCGCCGATCTACGCCTCGAACTATCCGATCAGAAAGCGCGGTCAATTGGTGGGCCGCAGCATCATGGTGCGGGTCGCGTCGGCGGCTGCAGTGGGAGCGGTGGTTGGCGGATTCCTCAAGCGGGACATCCGTCGATGGCCACTGGTTGTTGCGCTCGGATTGTTTGCCTGGCTGGCCCAGGCGCTGTTCCTTCGCCGGATTCCCTCGGAACCACTTCCTCTGCTACCGGCCGACCGCTCCGCTACGCGCAGGCGACTCCAGCTTCTGAAGACCGACTCCATTCTCCGGAACACGCTGGCCTCGTGGATGTTCATGGGTCTGGCCAACTTGATGACGATCCCGCTGCGGGTCGAATACCTCGGCAACCCCAAGTACGGAATCAACGCCGACGCGGCCAAGGTCGCATTGCTGACCGTGACCATCCCAGCGCTCGTGCGGCTCGTGCTCACCCCGGTGTTCGGCTGGATCTTCGATCGCATGAACTTCTTCGGATTGCGCATCTCGATCAACATCGCGTTCGGTTTGAGCATCGGGTTGTTCTTCGCCAGCCGCTCCACCCTCGGTCTTGTCGTCGCATCCATGGCGTTTGGCATCGGCATCGCCGGTGGTGACGTGCTGTGGAGCCTGTGGGCCACGAAATTCGCGCCCGAGGATCAGGTGGCCGACTACATGTCCCTCCACACGTTCTCCACCGGCATCCGGGCCGTTTCCGCCCCGTTTATCGGCTTCTGGCTCGTCGGTTCGTTTCCAGCACGAACGGTCGGTGTCGTATGCATGCTTATGACTGTGGTCGGCTCGGCGCTGATCGTGCCCGACATGCTCCGGACCCTTCAACGGACACTGAATCGCGCCGAACCGGCTGAGTCAGGCTGAACCGTGCACTACAGACGTCGACGGAGGTATCGCAGGAACACCCAGTCGTCGTCGATTCCGTGCGACGCCAGCGAATAGCGGCGGGGCTCAAACGGCGTATCGGCAAAGGCGCGTTGAATGGTTCCCCCGACGGCCTGCGGCGACAGCGTGAGGCTGACTTCGTCGAACAGATCGGCCTCGAGGAACGTGGTGTTGATGCGGGGTCCACCTTCGCACGAGACGCGGTCGATACCTCGCTGTTTCATTTCACGTAATGCGGCGTTCAGGTCGATGTCGTCGTGACCGGCCCGGATCGTTGCGATGTGGTTCGGAACGTCGGTGGCCCCGACGGTTGTGACCAGCGTGGTTCGTTCATCCCGCCACAGGGGTGATTCCCAGTCCTCTTTCGGATGGCGCGAGGCCACGAAGATCCGGACTCCGGCATGCTTCGACGGTTTGTAGTTCTCATGACGTGCGGTGCTGGCCCCGACGAACACGGCTCCGTGCTCACGCCGCATAAGACCGAGAAGCGCCCGGTCGGTGTCGTTGCCAAGCGGTCCGCTGGTCCCGCCGATGTCAACGGCACTGTCAACCGATGCCACCATGATTGAGCTCACCCACGGACGGTCGAGGAACAGGGGACGCTCCACCCGGTAGTGGTCGAGGACTTCTTCGCTGGCTGGCATCGATGCAGTTTTAGCCCAAGAGTGACGCCCATGCGCCCGATCGCTCCACAGTGGACCTAGCGTTGAGGCGTGCAGAACGACGCAAGTCAACCGGCCTTTGCCGGCGAAACGAGCCGACGATTGGCACCGCGACCGTTGCTGCCGACCGAACGCACGATGATCCAGGGCATCGGTGTCGCCCGATGGGCGGTATGGGGTTGGCTGGTTCTCACGGCCTTTCTGCAACGCGACGATCTTCGCCATCCAGTCATTGCCGGCGTCGCCGTGGGTGTGGCCCTGGCGTGGACGCTCGTGTGCACGAAGCTACTTCGCGAACGGCCTGAGTTGCTGATGAGTCCGCAGGTCGTGGTTACGGAACTGGTTCTCGGATGGGGTCTCCTCGTAATCGACGGATGGGTGTTCGAAGCCGGTCACAGTTTCCAACGCGGGCAGAGCCTCGCTGGGAACTGGCCGCTCATCGCCGTGCTCTTCGCGGCGACCGCGCTCGGTCCGTGGTGGGGTGGCGGGCTCGCGGCCGCCGTCGGGACCGGACGATTCTTCGGTGGTCTCGTCAACGGCGTGCCCAGTTGGCCCGGCGAGCGGATCGTCTCGGCGATCGCCACGATCGTGTTCTACGGCGTTGGCGCCATGGTGTGGGGTTTCGTCACGCGACGCCTGCGAACGGTGGAGGGTGAAGTGGCGATGGTGCGAGCCCGCGATGAGGTGGCCCGGACCTTGCACGACGGGGTACTCCAGACGTTGGCGCTGGTGGAACGTCGGACCCGATCGACTGACCCGGAACTGGCCGCTGTCGCGCGACGCAGCGATCGCGAGTTGCGGTCCTGGCTGTTCCACGGTGCAGCAGGAGACGACGAGAGCGACGCGGACCTGGCCAACCAACTGCGGCGGACAGCCGACCGGATCAGCCAGTCCTACGATCTTCCGGTCACAGTGTCGGTGGTTGACGACGGCGATCTTGTCGTTCCCACAGAGCTCCTGAGCGCGATTTGTGGAGCCGCAGGCGAAGCGCTCACGAATGCCGCGAAACATGCCGATGCATCTCGGGTGGTCGTGTTCGGCGAGATTGACGATGACGGGGTGGTATTCGTGTCGGTCCGCGACGATGGCAAGGGGTTTGAACCCACAAACACGAAGGGCCGGGTCGGACTCGAACACTCGATCAAACGGCGAATGACGGAGGTCGGCGGACGCGTGGAAATAGTAAGTGAACCTACTAAAGGTACGGAGGTACGGCTGTGGAGCAGGTAGTTCGTGTGGTGCTGGCTGACGATCACGCCATCGTGCGGGCCGGACTCAAGTCGGAACTGGGTCCCGGGTTCAACGTCGTGGGGGAGGCCGACGACGCAGAAGGCGCGATCGATGTGGTCAACGCCCGTAAACCCGACCTGGTCATCAGCGATCTCCATATGCCACGTGGTGGTGGTCTGGCCGTGGTGCGGGCATGCGCCACGATGTCGCCGATAGTCATTCTGACCGTCAGCGAGGCGGAGCAGGACCTGCTCGAAGCGGTCGCCTGCGGAGCGGCCGGCTATTTGCTGAAGACCACGCCGATCGACGAACTGCGGGCGGCGCTTCGCAAGGCGGCCCAGGGTGAGCCGGTCTTCAGCCCGTCGTTGGCGGCCCTGGTGCTCGGAGAGTTCCGGCGTCTTTCGAAGCAGTCCGGTGGGACACCGCTTTCCAATCGTGAGCGTGAGGTTCTGCAGTTGGTCGCCCGCGGCCACTCGTACGGGGAGATCGGCGCTCAGCTGTTCATCGCCGCGAAGACCGCCGAGAACCACGTGCGGAACATCCTCGGAAAGTTGCAGCTGACCCGGCGCGCTGAGCTGGTGCGCTACGCCGTCGAGCACGGGATCGACTAGCCGTGTCGCCAATTAGCTGACCGGATCGAGCGAGCGGCACCCGATACGGGTGGTCCGTCGGACCCAGTTCAGGCGATCGCCCAGCCACAGCTGGGGGACCTGCCGGGTGTCGCCGTGGGGTCGGCGTCGGGATGCTCTATGCATGCCTACGAATCCTCCGGTTGAACCATCGCCCGACCAGCTCGCCTTGCC
This sequence comes from uncultured Acidimicrobiales bacterium, assembly GCA_963763135.1. Taxonomy (GTDB): domain Bacteria; phylum Actinomycetota; class Acidimicrobiia; order Acidimicrobiales; family JANYDT01; genus JANMZO01. The sequence goes on from CAVXNJ010000004.1 coordinate 723,508, forward strand.
GCCCGATCCCGTCTCACAGGATCCACCGTCCGATGCAACAGAATCCCGTGGCGCGTCTCCGTCGACCCGGTTGTTGCGACTGTGGTCGACGATCACACCACGCGAACACCCGGTGGCCTGGTTGGCGATAGCGGGTGCCGGCCTGGTTCTCACCGCTGCGCTGTCGAGCACAACTGCGAACTGGGAGAGCGTCTCCATCTGGCAGCGTCTGGGTGGGATGATTGCGCTTCATCTCACGATCGCCGTACTCGGTGAGAAGCTGCGATCCTCGGTTCCGAAGACGGCGCAGGCGCTCGCCCACCTCGGTGCCACGCTATTCGTGCCGACCGGAATCTCGGCGGTTGCTGCAGGCGGCGGATCGTGGCGAAGTTGCATTCTGGCCGGAGGAGCCGTCGGGTTGATGGCACTCGAAGTGCAGGCCCGGCGATGGAACTCCCGATGGATGAACAGGCTTCAGGTCGGGGCCGTCACGCTCGGCGTGGCTGGTTTCGCCGCCATCGCCCATGTGCCGGTTGGGCTGTTGCTCGGTCTGGCTGCTGCGGGTGTGATGATGACCTCCACCCGGCACATCGAGTCCGTTTCGCTGGCGCTCCTTACGGCGCTGACCCCGGTGCTGGCCTTGGTGGCCCGGACGAAATTCGGACCGGGCACGATCAGTGAACTCGGTGCCAACGGCCGGTCGCTCGCCTGGGCGGCGCCACTGGCAGGTCTGCTTGCCGCAGCCGTATTCGTTCAGTTGTCGAGAATGTATGCGCGCTGGCAAATCTGGTTGGTTGGTGCCGCACTCGCGTCGTCTGTCAGCGGTGGAATTATCGGCTTGGCGTATCTTCAGCCCTCACCGACGGTTGCTGCGTGCGGGGCGCCGATGCTGCTTGTGCTGTTCGAGTTGGCCGCTCACGGCCGCCTCGTGGAACGACTCCTACCCGACGATGCCGGTCGGGCACGGTCGTACAACGGTTTCGTCGAGTTCTTCGAAGTCATTACGGTGGCGGTCCTCCTCTCGCAGTCCTTCGGTTACCGCGTCGCTCAACCCCGCTACATTCCGCTGGTGATCGCGTCGATCGGGCTGGCACTCGGGGCCGCCCGTTCGCACCGGCTGTTTGTTCCTCAGGCCGGCGCAGCGACCGGCTCGGCCCTCTGTTCCGTCGGGGCTTTGGCCACGATTTCAGACTCGGCGTGGCCGGTGGCGTGGTGCATGTGGCTCGCGGTTGTCGCAATTGCGTGGATTCTCCGGAGCCGGGCGGTGGGGAACCTGGCCGGCGTTGCGGCACCGGTTCTGCTGGTCGCTGAGTTGTTCGACGCCGGTGTGCGGCATCAGACGTGGCAGGGTGTCCTTGTTGCGGTGGCGATCGGGGCGTTTGTGGTTTCGGCCGGCCTCCGGAAAGGCCTCACGCCGCTGGATGCGACCGGCATCACGGCGCTTCTGCTGGTCGCCTTGGGGTTTGAACGTTCGATCCATCAAGCCATCGCGTTCACCGGCTTCGGACTCGTGGTGTTTGCGGTTGGCCGGGTTCACGGGCACCGACCGACGGAGCGGTTCGGCCAAGCGAGTGCCGCCGTTGGAGCGCTCTGGATCTACGGGCTCTGGTCGGCCACCGGGCTGGTGAAGTACGACGTCCTCTCGATCGTGCTCGTGACCCTCGCCGTCGTCGGGGAACGGTACGCCCGTTCCAAGCAGACGAGTGGGGCAACCGCGGGACCGGAGTTCCTCGCTCCAACGCTCTACTCGTCGGTGTACCTGCTCGCGACGGCCTTTGCCGAACAGGCTTCGACCCGAATCGGTGCGGCCATCCTGCTCGGCATCGTGGCCCTGGCGGTTGGTGTGCTTACGAAACGGCCGGCTGTGGCGATTGGCGGGTCGATCACCGTCGCCGGTGCCGGGACCATCGCCACTTGGGAGCAACTCGGAACCATGCCCACGTGGGCGTGGCTGCTACTCGGAGGGCTCGGTTTGCTGGGGCTCGCCGTCGTCGTCGAGCGTCGTCGAACACTCAAGGCCTAAAGCAGTCGGGCGCGCAGCACGTCGAGGGTTGCGGCCCGCAGGCCATGGCGCAACAGGTACTGTTCGGCCCCGCCATCGGTCCAGCGGAGGTTCGTCAGGGTGCGGCTCATGGCTTCGGCTGGGGCACTCAGCAATGCCGCCGGCTGTTCCCGCATCTTCTCCTCGAACATCGGATTGATCGACCCCATCAACGACATGAGGGCGTCCATCTCTGGCGCAGTCGATTCGTAGTCGGCCACGATGTCGTGGTCAGGAACCCCGAGCGATCCGAGGATCAGCGCTGCGACGATCCCGGTGCGGTCCTTGCCGGCGCTGCAATGGAAGACGGTGGGGGCATCAGACGTAGAGATCGACTCGATGGCTCGGACCACATTGCTTGCGTTGTTCGCGAGCATGTCGTCGTAGCGCTCCGCGAGATACAGGACGGGATCGGTCGAAGCGCTGCAAGCCGAGGAGTCCCAGACCCGGTCAAACAGCGACACGTGGTGAAGTGTCGCTCGCAGACGGCCCACGTCGGCGCGTCCCTGCATCGTCTGTTCTTCGTCGGTTCGAAGGTCGACGACGTGCCCGATGCGAAGGTTACGGAGTCTGACGAGGTCGAGGTCCGACGCAAACGTCAAGATGGCTGAACGAAAGAGCACGCCGGTCCGCACGGGGCGGCCGTCGGCGGTGGACAGGCCACCAATGTCTCGGAAGTTGACGATGCTGTCGAAGATCACGCGGCGTTGCGGACGGGTACGTGCTTTGGTCTGTGCCATGTGCACAAACGCTAGGGAACTGACCTGTCGATCGTCTGGCTGGACGTGTAACAACAGGTGAACATCGACGAAAGGTCCTCGGTGAACATAACAATCGCTCGGCGTCGAGGGCGTGGGCGTGCCGATCCTGCACCGGTAGAGTCGAACCGTGAGTTTCTCGGACAACGTCCACTTCTTTGGCGAGATCGATTCGACAAACCGCTGGATGCGTGACGAGGCCGCGCGGGGCAGTGTCCGGCATGGTGCTATCGCGATTGCGGATCTCCAAACCGCCGGCCGGGGACGGTTGGACCGCAAGTGGGTCGCGCCGCCGAAATCGGCGCTGCTCATGAGCATCCTGGTCGATGCGGCTGTCGTTGCGCTTCCGACTGAACGCTGGCCGCTCGTTTCGCTGTGCATGGCGGTAGCGGTCGAAGAAGCAGCCAACGAGTCGATCGGGGTGCGACGGGACGAACCACGCCCGGTCGTTTTGAAGTGGCCCAACGATGTGATCGTGGTTGACCCGGCAACGTCGAATCCCCTCGGATACCGGAAACTCGCCGGCATCCTGGTTGAAGCATCCGCTGGGCGGCTCGTGGTTGGTGTCGGGGTGAATTTGAAGCGTCCCGACGAGTTGGATCCCGAACTTCCGCCTACCGCCAGACCGATTTGGCTAAGTGAACTTACGAATCGGGTAATCGACCGCGACACGTTCGCCGAAGCGGTGGTTGCGCGGTTCATGGCCCGAGTCGAGATGCTCACGCATGATTCGTTGGACGTGCTAGCGGCCTATCGGCCGGTGCTGGCCACGATCGGGTGGACGGTCAGCATCGAAAGCCAGGGTCGGGCGTGGACGGCGCGTGCCGTCGATGTTGACGAGCAGGGTCGGCTGGTCGTGGTCAACGACGACGGAGTTCATCATCTCGACGTGAGCGAAATCGTCCACGTGCGGCCGGCGGAGTAACGAAGCCTCGCAACCGGCCAGGCCTTCGGCTCCATCGGGTCACGCAGCAAAGGCGCGCAGCCGATCCGTACAAACGAGGAGCCGGTTCTCACATTCCACACGGAGTTCGTCGGTCAGCCGCTTCTGGTTCGTTTCCAGCGTCTTGACGGCTTCGTCGAGGCAGCGTTGGGCAAACTCCTGGGCTTGGCGTCGACCGTTGTGGCGGGCCTGCTCAAACGTCGCTTCGTCTTGTTCACGTATTCGCTTGGCCGAGATCGCCGCGTCGTCGTCGATTTCCTTCGCCAGGGTGCCGGCCAACAACACGGCTTGGGTCGGCCAGATGAGATCGGCAAAGCCCTCCCGTCGACTTCGAGGTTTCGCCGAGAGCATCCACCCGAGAACGATGTTTCCCAGACCTGCGCCAATGGCGAGCCCACGGCCCTTTTTGGAAAGTTCCCGCCATGCCAGCATGCCGACCAACCCGAGGCCCCGCTGGGGCAGCGTGAACGGAAACCGTGACGTGCCACCGGCGCCAAACTTGTTTCTCATGGTCTTGGTCTGTACGACCGTTGATGCGAGCGCCAGAGCGCTGGCCATGGTGACCGCCCGGTCGCGGGAGCACTTTCCATCCTCACTGCGAGCACCCTCGTAGTGGGCCGAGAGCATGGCGCCCAACGCGAGTAGTGAAGGCCCGAAGCTGGCCCACGCCGGCACGTTTTCCCGGGTCTTTCCGTTCGCCACGGCGAGCCATACCGCCATCCAGGCGAACCCACCCGGGATCGGATCGAAAGTCAACTTGAGATCGCGGACCGGCACGAGAAGATGAATGACCTGATCGTCTACGAACACCTCGGTTCCGTCGCGGTCCGATCGAGCGGTGACCATCACCGAGCCGGTGGGGGCGATGCGAGCGAGCTCCGTGTGCAGGATGGTCGCCTGTTCCCGGCTTAGCAGTAGCGATCCGGCTGCGTCGTTCACGTTGAAGCGGACCAACGAACGAAGGTCTGGAACCGTGTTGGCCTGGGCCTGATATGACGTAATGACATCGCCGAGAAACGCGTATTCCTGTCGGATCTGCTGAGCGAGTTCTTCCTTCCACTGCCCGGCCACGTTGCTTGAACTGTCGCCCGTCGCGAGATGTACTAGGACCGTGGCGCGCTGCACGGCGTCGAGCACGGCATCCGAGGTGGCGGCGATGTCGGCCCGTCCTTCCATCTCGGCCCGTTGGATTCGAGCGGCCCGCTGTCGGCGATGGAGCTCAAGCTCGCCGGCTCGACGCCGCCGACCGTACGCGGCCAGGGCGATCCCGCCGACACATCCGGCGACCTGCCATCCGATCAGTCCGCTTCGATCCGGCCACTTTCGGACCTTTCGCGCGCCGGCGGCTGCGGCTCCATTGACAAGCGGAACAACCAGGCCCTTCCAGCCCAGACGTCCACCGGCTTCCACCGCCAACGCACAACCGGGGAAGAGCGGAATCGCGGACTCGTCGTAGTCGTCGCGAACCGCAGTGAGCACGGAAATGGCGATCTCGGCGGCGTCGATCGCCAGACGAAGACCGAGGCGCAGGCGCGCGTCATCGTTGAGCTTGCGGAGCACGAAGAGGTCGCTCAGCAGGAATGCGCCCGGGATGGAGTGGCGGATCGGTCCTCGGTCGTCCCACAGCGGCGAGATGAGCTGGTTGAAGCGGGTTCCGCAGCCCTGACCCAGGATCAGGGCCTTGCGGGTGCGGAGGAAGAGGCGCTCGAGGCTCGCCAGCTCCGGCTCGGCAAAGGGATACTTCGCGTCGTTCGGAAAGCCGTTGAGCGTCGTCACCACCTGCGCACTCTAGAGAAGGTCGGCACAGTTGTGCGAAGTTAGTCGAAGTTGGTCGAAGGAATGCCTGACGACGACGGTCATTCGCCGGCGATCGCTACTGGCGGGCTGCGGCGTAGGCGCCACGGATAGCGGCGTTCGGAACGCCCGGCGTCGGTGAAACGGCGTGGCCGCCGCCCAGATTCCAGGCCTGCGCTATGGCATCGACGGACGCCACACCGTGGGCGATCGCCGCCGCTTGGAGAGCAGCACCCGTGGCGACATGCTCGTCAGCGTCGGGCACCAGGACGTCGCGTTGGGTGAGGTCGGCGACGACCTGGCGGTAGGCCGCTGACCTTGATCCACCTCCGATGAGGAAGAGACGGCCATTCGAGGGAACACCGCACCCGGTCAACGCGTCGAGACCGTCGAGAAGACCGCACACGACACCTTCGATCGTTGCCCTCGCAAGGTCTTCGCGGCTTACGGAGTTCCGGATACCGGCAAGGCTGCCGGTAGCGTTGGGACGGTTCGGCGTGCGCTCGCCGTCGAGGTAGGGAACGAGTACGAGCCCGTTGGCCCCGGGTGCGGCGGTCAGCGCAAGCTGCGAGAACTCCTCGACCCCGAGGCCGAGTATCCGGGCAAACGTGTCAGACACCTTCATCGCGTTAAGCGTGCATACGAGCGGCAGGAAATGGCCCGTTGCGTCGGCGAAGCCGGCCACGCAACCGGTGGAATCGGAGGTCGGCGTTGCCGACACCGCATATACCGTGCCCGATGTTCCCAGCGAGATGACGACGTCGCCCGGCACGAGGCCGAGGCCGAGAGCGGCAGCCATGTTGTCGCCGGTGCCGGGCCCGACGATCACACCCCGGGGTAGACCCAGCGCCTCTGCCGCCGACGCCGTAAGCGTGCCTACGGTTTCGAACGGTCCGAGGACCGTTGGGAGTGCTTCGTCCCAGTTGCGGTCGCCGATCAATGACAGCAGGTCCGTGCGGTATCGGCCGTCGGCAGGCGACCAGTACCCGGTGCCGGAGGCATCGCCTCGATCCGTCACGTGTTGGCCGGTCAACTTGGTGGTCAGCCAGTCGTGCGGGAGCGACACCCGGCTGAACGAGTCGAAAATGGCCGGGTGAGTCTCGGCGAGCCAGGCCAGCTTGGAAATGGTGAACGCCGCGACCGGGACACTGCCAACGGCATCGGCCCAGGCTGTCGCCCCGAGACGTTCAACGAGCGAATCGGCCTGCGGCGCGGACTCGGTGTCATTCCACAACTTGCCCGGGTACAGCGGTCGGTCGACCGAATCCGTAACAACCATCCCGTGCTGCTGGCCACCCACGGCCATCGCCACCACGGCGCTGCGGTCGAGATCAGCGGTCGCCTGGCTCGTCGCGTGTTCCAGAGCCGACCACCATGCATCGGGGTCCTGTTCACTTCGCGGCGGGTTGGTCGCCGGGTGTGGCGAGCGTCCGGTGCCGAGAAGTCGGCCGGTCTCCAGGTCGTGAGCCTGCACCTTGACGGACTGGGTCGATGAGTCGATACCTAACACGATTTGCACGAGGCGAAACGTTACCCGCACCGGTAACGCTGGGGTTCGACGCTCCACCCTCCGCTGGGGCAGAATCGTCGAATGCCGACAATTCGTTACTACGACTGGATCCGTCACCACGGAGCCGGTCGGCCCAACCAGGTCGCGATCCACGACCTCGCCACCGGTCGCAACCTCACATATCGAGAACTTGATACGCGTACAGATCAACTCGGTGCGTATCTGCAGTCGCTCGGCATCGCCAAAGGTGACCGGGTCGCCATACTGGCGCACAACGGTCCGGAGTTCTTCGAGTTGCAGTTCGCCTGTGGTCGAATCGGCGCCATCGCCGTACTGCTCAACTGGCGATTGACCGTTGCCGAACTGGAATACATCGTGAGCGACTCATCACCGAAGGTGATGATCCACGACTCGTCGTTCGCCGAGGTCGCAGGGCAGTTGCAGTCGCTGTGCAATGTTGAGCACCTCGTCTCGATTGTCACCGGTGCATCAGACAGCCAATACGAGTTGGGCCTGGCGTCGGCCGGTCCGATTTCGGTCCTCGACCTCACGCACGACGACCCGAGCACGATCATGTACACATCGGGTACGACCGGGCATCCGAAGGGCGCGATCATCACGCACGGGATGACATTCTGGAACTGCGTGAACCTCGGGGTGCCGGCCCGGATCAGCAGTCTTACAGTGCAGCTGGTGTCGCTGCCGTGTTTCCATACCGGTGGGTTGAACTGTTACGCCAACCCCGTCCTTCACGCGGGTGGGAGGATCATCATTCAGCGGACGTTCGATCCGGCTGAAGCCCTCGCGGTGATCGGCGACAAGACCTACGGGGTTACGCACTACTTCGCGGTGCCGGCGCCCTATCAGTTCATGGCCCAGCACCCGTCGTTCGAAGACGTGGACCTGACCCGACTGGAAGTGGCCGGAGTTGGCGGAGCCCCATGCGCGCTTAGCATTCTGGAGGCCTGGGCCGGTCGAGGTGTTGAGATCGTCCAGGGCTACGGGATGACCGAAACCAGCCCCGGAACGACGATGCTCGACGCAGCTGATGCCATGCGCAAGCTGGGCTCGGCCGGGCGGCCGCTGCTGCACACCGCGGTTCGGATCGTCGGCGAAGACGGCGTAGACGTGGCGAACGGCGCAATCGGGGAACTGTGGGTCGCTGGCCCGAACATCACACCCGGCTACTGGAACAAACCGGAAGCGACGGCGAGTTCCTTCGAGGGGCCGTGGTTGAAGACCGGCGACGCCGCCCGTTTCGACGATGAGGGATTCATCTTCATCGTCGACCGCTGGAAGGACATGTACATCAGCGGAGGTGAGAACGTCTATCCGGCCGAGGTCGAGAACGTGCTGTTTCAGCTTCCCGAGGTGGCCGATGCGGCGATCATCGGCGTGCCCAGCGAAAAGTGGGGCGAGGTCGGCAAGGCCGTGATCGTTCTGAAGCCGGACACATCGCTTGACCCCAAGATCGTGATCGAACACTGCGTGTCAAAGCTGGCCAAGTTCAAGGTGCCCGCCACCGTGGAATTCGTCGACATTCTGCCCCGCAATGCAACCGGGAAGGTTCTGAAGCGCGAACTCCGGGTCCAGTACGTCGGAAACGACGCCCCAGCGATTTCGTAGGTAGAGACGCTCATGCATTGATTTGTCAATGTTGCGTTAATCGACGTTGACGATGGGCCGGAGTAGTCGGATGCTGGTCACATGGACCAAGCCCGTGTTGACCCTGTCGTAGAACCCGTTGTTGATTCGTTCGTCGCTGCGGCTGACTGGTTCGTCGCGTTGACGTCCGTGGTGCCCGCTCAGGCTTGGACGGCGAACGGCCTGGGGGAGTGGACGATTCGTGACCTGGTGGGACATACCGGCCGAGCATTGTCGACTGTCACCGAGTATGCGACGGGACTGGTCTCTGAACCGGAACTTGGCGAGACTGTCGACTACTACCGGGGCATGGTGCTCTCGGGGCCAACCGCAGTTGACTTGAACGCCTCGGTGGCCGAACGGGGTCGACAAGCGGGAGCCGAGTTGGGCTCGGAACCAGCCCTATTCGTAAGCGCACTCAGGGATTCGGTCGTGGCGCTCGTGCGTTCGGTTGACCTCGGTTCGTTGGCGACCAGTCGGGGCGGAACGATTCGTATGCGTGATTACCTTCCCACAAGAACGTTCGAACTCATCGTTCACAGCCTTGATCTGGAACGGGCGCTCCGGCGGATCGGGGTATCGGGAATCCCCGTGGCGCCTTCTGGGGCGCTGGCTGAGGTGCTGCGATTGCTTGTCGAGATCGCCATCGCACACGGTTCGGACTTCGTAGGTGAACTTATGATGTCGCTCACGGGGCGAAACGGTCTCGAACCCGGTTACTCCGTGCTCTAGCAGCTGGCCGAGGTTCCGACCTCGAGCGATCCTTGATGGAGGTTGGAGCGGGGGTTAGGGTCAGGCATGCAATTTGGTGCAGTCGGTGGGACTCGAGCGGTTTTGGCCGCACTGGTTCTCACGTTGGTCGGCGGTTCGTGCAGTAGTTCCAAGACACCCAGTTCCAGGACCCCAGGAGTCGAGACCACCGTCGCCGCACCGGCTGATCCGGCTCGAGCGGTTCGCATGAAACAAGCGCAGGACTGGCTGAACGCGAACGCCCCGAAGGTCCCCGGCGCGTTCCGGATGTGGGGAGGGGTCAACCCCGATGGTCAGACGATGGCGGGCTTACGTGCTGATCAGGAAAAGCTCGCGGCGTCGCTGGTGGTGTCCTACGGTGACGCCATCGCGGTAAAACTCGGCATGTTCGAGTACCCCGTCGACAAGGCCATCGCACCCGTGTGCCGTGCGGTGAAGCCGCCAGGAGGCGAACTCCGCGACCTCGAAGCCAGGGTCGTCCTCACCCAGTCTGAGTTGATAGCCGGCGCCGATCTGACCGGCCATGTGGTGATCACCAACACCGGCAAGTTCTCCGTGTCGTATCTCGCCAGCGTTCCTCTCCAGGGTGTGATTGTGCGGCGCGACACCGACGACGTGGTTGGAAACTGGGATGGTTCCACTGTCGGCACCGACCTCTCCGTTTCGTTGGCCCCGGGTGAATCCAAGCAACTCGATTTCGTCGGGGGAACGGCGAGTTGCTACCCGAGCATCGGGTACACGATCCCGCCCGGCGACTACGACGTGCTCGTCGAATCGCTCGAACTTCGAAACACGCTCAACCGGGTAGTCGGCAACCTGACGGTCGCGCCAGCTCCGCTCACCATCGACGCCGGCCCGAAGTAGCTACAGCGCGGACTCGGTCTCGGGCTGCAGGAGGGCTTCGGCCAGAGCGGCATTGAGGATGGCAGGCCATGAACCCTCGGCAACGGCCTGGACGAGCCGATGACCCTCATCGAGGCGGGTCGCATCGATGCCCTCGAGGTGGTCGAGAACGTCGGGCGGAATGAGGACTGGAGGAACCGCGGTGTCGATGGTGTCGAGAAGAACAGCGTCGGACGGGGGGAGCAGGGTGCGAAGACCGGGTCCGAGGACCGTCACGAGGCGCCCCTCGTCGGTAGCCGCTTGGGCCACCAGGTGTGGCCCGTTGATGTAGTTCGTACGAAGCAGCACGTCTTCTACCGAGACCAATCCGTCGGCCACTTGGCCGATCACCCAGGGTCCGATCCGCACGCTTCGCATAGGCCCCTTCACCTCGACGGTGCCTTCGACCTCGACCCGGGCCGAGAGCGTCACGATGTCGTCGGCGAGTTGGCCACGCTGCCAATCGGCGTCGCAGTGCTCGACGAGCTCAGACAGCTCCCACACATCCCCGTCGTTCCACGTCACGAACACGGTGTCGAGCAGCGCGGCTGACCGCTGAAGGATTCCGAACACGAGCTCCCAGTCGGCCTCCGAAGCCAGGCTGGGGACCCAAACCTCGAATTCCTCATCGAGGTGCAACGCGACCCCGACGGTGGACTTCTGGTACACGTACAGATTCGCTGATCCCTCAGGTAGTGCGGGGTCGTCCTCCACCCAATCGACACCATCGAGGTCGGGCTCGATATCGAACACCTCGAACGACGCCGCGTCGAACCCAAACGGCAACTCCACAGAAAACACGTGCCCCATTCGCCCAGTCTTGCGGAGTTCGGCCGCCGCCACACGGTCGCCCTCGTAGGTCGTTCGGTTCATTACTTCAATCAACCACTCTAAGTGGTCAAGTTTTGAACATTTCGACCGATCACTTAACGCACTGTCATCGAGAGGGCTTATGCGAAACCAGTCAAATCATGGAAAAGCTGTTGTCGGTGCTGTTGCCATTGCGGCAATCGTGCTGTCGGGTCCGGCGAACGCCGTCTCGTCAGCCTTTTCAGCCAGCGGCGCGAACCATCGAAGCGCTCTGCACCCATCCTCGGCGCCGTCGTTGGGTGGCAACTACATCCTTCGGGCCGTTCCCGGACGGCTCGACGCGCTGACTCGCGATGCCCAGGCCGCTGGCGCAACCGTCACGCGCCGTCTTGGGCTGATCAACGCGATTGCGGTTAACGCTACGGCCAAGAGTGTCCGGGCCATGGCCCGATCGAGTTCCCTGCAAAGCATCAGCGGAGACGTTGAGGTTGCGAAGTTTGCTTCCAGAGCCGCGAACCAGACTCCGACGACGACGTCCCCTCTGATCGCGATTTCACCGATCACAGTTCCTCCGGTGACGCTTCCTCCGGTGACGATCGTGCCAACCACGGCGGCACCTACCACGACCGTGGCGCCACCTGCGAACGAGATCACCGCTGTGCGGAACGATCTGGGGTCGATGTATTCGATCAACCACGAAATCCGATCCGATGAGTTGTGGTCAAACGGGTACACCGGTGCGGGCGTGGACATCGCCGTCATCGATACCGGCGTGGCGCCGGTCCCCGGCCTGGCCGGAAAGATCATCAACGGGCCCGATCTCTCGCTGGACCACCCCTACGAGGCGGTTCAGGGACTCGACGGATTCGGGCACGGTACGCACATGGCGAGCATCGCCGCGGGCGTCGATCCCGGCACGAAAAGCCTCAGTGACCCTTCGAAGTTTGTCGGGGTTGCTCCCGGATCGCGGATCGTGAACGTGAAGGTCGGGGCCTTCGACGGGTCGGTCGACGTGTCGCAGGTCATCGCCGGCATCGACTGGGTCGTGCAACACAAAAACGACAACGGCATGAACATCAAGGTGCTCAATCTCTCCTACGGCACGGAAAGCACCAACAACTTCTTCGACGACCCGCTTTCATGGGCGGCGGAAGCGGCATGGCGCAGCGGCATCATTGTGGTTGCGGCGGCAGGAAATGACGGCGGAAAGTCCCGCGTGCTGAGCCCGGCCTACAACCCGGTGATCATCGGGGTCGGTGCGGTGGACCAGACAGTTCAGCCGCTGTCACCCGCGTCATTTTCAAATACGAACCTCCTGTTGAAGCCTGATCTCTGGGCACCCGGATCCCATGTGCTCGGGTTGCGCGCTCCGAACTCCCTGATCGATACGTTGTATCCGGGTGCTCGGGTCGGTACCCGCCTGTTCCGGGGATCCGGCACTTCGCAAGCCACGGCGATCGTCTCCGGCGCAGCGGCACTGCTGGTGCAGGCCAACCCATCGGCGACGCCGACCCAGATCCGGAATGCCTTGCGTCGATCGGGCGAAGACGTCAACGGGAAAATCACCTCGTTCATCAATGTGCAACGGGCCGACGCCCTGCTGAAGACGGGTACCGTTCTCGGTCTCCTACCGAAGCAACTGGGTACACCGGGCACCGGACCTATCCAAGGATCCCGAGGACCCGCCGTCCTGTACTTCAACGGTGTCGCTCTCAGCGGCGAGCGGGACATTTTCGGTGCCGATTGGAACTCGTCGACGATCGCAGCAGCGACATCGTCGGGGACTGCGTGGAGCGGTGGATCGTTCAACGGAAACGCTTGGGCTGGCAATGGTTGGGCCGGAAATGCCTGGGCCACTGGCGCATGGTCGGCCAACAGTTGGGCCGGAAATGCCTGGGCCGGAAATGCCTGGGCCTCGGGGGTGTGGGCCGGCAACGCCTGGGCCGGTAACGCCTGGGCGGGCAACGGCTGGGCTGGTAATGGTTGGGCGGGGAATGGTTGGGCTGGTAACGGTTGGGCCGGGAATGGTTGGGCCGGCAACGTGTGGGCCGGGAATGGTTGGGCCGGTAACGGCTGGCAGTGATTCGGTGGAGTTCGCTCCGGAGTCGTTTTGTCGTTCGGGGGGAGCGTTTTCGGCTCCGGAGTAGCGACGGTGTTGGGGGTGGTTGTGCTCCGGAGTCGTTTTGTCGTTCTGGGGGATTGTTTTCGGCTCCGGAGTAGCGACGGTGTTGGGGGTGGTTGTGCTCCGGAGTCGTTTTGTCGTTCTGGGGGAGCGTTTTCGGCTCCGGAGCAGCAGATACTGCCGAGGTGGCGGGCCGTCGACACGGTCGGTCCACTTAGGAGCATGGAGCACACGTGGCCTCGACGATGTGTGGAGTGCGCGTCGCGGCGTCGGGTGGCGTGGTCGCACCGCCCGGTCAGCGCGACCGTGAGCGCGGACTGACCCGGACCTGACTCGACCGCAGCGAGCGCAGCCGCCAGCGACTCGAAGTCGCCGCGCACCTGGCCAATGGTTAGTCGTACGTGGTCATGGTGGAGGGGGTGGGCGACGAACGGGGAGCCGGGGGCAACGCCGATGCCACGCGCCGCCAGGCCCAGCTGAGCGTCTCGTTCGCTTGCGACCTGAATCCAGACGTTGATCCCGTCGTCGCCCTGGTGGGCGATACCTCGTTCGTTCAGTGCACGTGAGAACGCCTGTCTGCGGCGGGCGTACTCGACCCGGGCCGACCGGACCTGGTCCCTGGAGTCGGCCTGAACCAGCACCTCGGCGAGAACAGCCTGAAGCAGCCGCGACGACCATCCAGGCCCGAGCACCCGACGCTGCGCCATGCGCTGAATCGCGTCGCCTGCGCCGCCTACTGCGGCCAGGCGGAGATCCGGGCCGTGGCTTTTCGAAAAGCCGCGCGACGTGAATTGTGCGATCCGGTAGATGCTCCCCGATGCTCGACAGTGCTGCTGTCGCGATGTCGTTGGCGTGGTCGTCTTCGATGACGAGCGCACGGCTGCCGCCCAACACGTCGGCCAGATGACGGACCCGGTCGGCCGTCGAACTCACACCGGTCGGGTTGTGGGCCCGTGGTTGGAGAAACACGAGCACCGGATCAAACGTCAACGCCGAGCGCAGCGAATCAACCGTAACGCCCTGGTCGTCGAGGGCGAGCGGCACAATCTCCGCACCCAGCTGTTCGAGGAGATCGAGCAATGGCGGGAATGTGGGGTTCTCGACGGCGACTCTGTCGCCGAGTCGAACCATCGACGATGCCAGGCGATCCAGGGCATCCATGCAACCGTCGACGACGGTGAGTGCCTCGGGTGCAAATGGCCAGGTGGAATGCAATTGCGCCCCGAGTGGCGGAAAGACAGGATCGTCGAGGTAACTCGTGGTGAGTGAATTGCGGGCGACGGAAGCGAGAACGCGGTTTAGGTCGGGAAGCAGATCGGGGTCGGGCGTGCCGGTCGACAGGTCGAGCGCGTACTGGCCGCCCGTCACGTTGCGATAGCGGGTCGGGCGCGCCGTCCCCTGACGTCCGACGACGACGGTTCCCTGACGACCTCTGGCGGCAATGCTCCCGGCCTCGCCCAGGACCTGCCACGCCTCGCTGACCGTACTCGGGCTCACGCCGAGTCGGTTGGCCAGGAGCCTGACCGTCGGGAGGCGTTCACCAGCGGGGAGTTCACCGCTCGAGATCAGCCGGTTGACGGTTGACGCGATGCCGGAGGCCGATCGGACGCTCACGGCATCGGTTATCGCGCTGAGGAGATTCGGCGCCGGGGGAGTGGGTGTTTGTACGATAACAAAACAATGATTGATCGACTGCGTGAATGTCAATAGGCTGACGTGGACCAATCGCACTACACCGCACAAACTGCGCACGTTGAGGAGCTCACATGGACCGGATCAGTCACTGGATCGACGGCAAGGTTGTCGAAGGAACGTCGGGCCGCACGAGCCCCGTCTTCAATCCCGCCACGGGCGCGGTGCAGGCCAACCTTGATTTGGCGAGTGTCTCCGAGATCGACGCCGCGGTGGCCGTCGCCAAGGCCGCGTTCCCCGCGTGGCGGGCCACGAACCTGTCTCGCCGGGCGGAAATCATGTTCCACTTCCGTGAGCTGATCGACGCCAATCGCAAAGAGTTGGCGACGATCATCGCCGCCGAGCACGGCAAAGTCGTGAGCGATGCACTGGGAGAGTTGGCCCGTGGCCTCGAAAACGTCGAGTTCGCCTGCGGTATCCCGAACCTCTTGAAGGGCGGATTCTCCGAGCAGGCCTCGGGCGGCGTCGATGTGTATTCGATCAAACAGCCTCTTGGAGTCGTGGCGGGAATCACCCCCTTCAACTTCCCCGCGATGGTGCCGCTTTGGATGATCTCGAACGCGATCGCGTGCGGCAACACGTTCGTGCTCAAGCCTTCGGAGAAGGACCCGTCAGCGGCGATGTTCATTGCGAACCTGTTCAAGCAGGCCGGTCTGCCCGATGGAGTTCTCAACGTCGTGCACGGCGACAAGGTCGCGGTTGACCGCATCCTCGAACACGAAGACATCAAGGCGGTCAGTTTCGTGGGCTCGACCCCAATTGCTAAGTACATCTACGAAACCGGCACGAAGAACGGCAAGCGAGTGCAGGCTCTCGGTGGGGCGAAGAACCACATGCTCGTACTGCCCGACGCCGACCTCGACATGGCCGCCGACGCTGTCGTCTCGGCGGCTTACGGTTCAGCCGGCGAGCGCTGCATGGCGATCTCGATGGTCGTCGCGGTTGAATCGATCGCCGATGCGCTGGTGAAGAAGATCGCCGAGCGCATCCCGGCGATCAAGGTCGGACCCGCCTCCGACGCCGATGCCGAGATGGGTCCGGTGATCACCGCCGAACATCGCGACAAGATCAACGGTTACCTGGCCGGAGCGGCTGGCGAAGGCGCCACGGTGATAGTCGACGGTCGCACAGAGGAATTCGGCGATGGCTTCTTCGTTCGTCCGTCGCTGCTCGACAATGTCAAGCCCGGTATGCGCGCTTACGACGACGAGATCTTCGGCCCGGTCCTGTCGGTCACCCGGGTCAAGACCTACGCCGAAGGCGTGAAGATGATCAACGACAACCCCTACGGCAACGGCGTCGCCTTGTTCACCCGCGACGGCGGTGTGGCCCGTCAGTTCCAGTTCGAGATCAACGTCGGGATGGTCGGCATCAACGTCCCGATCCCCGTACCTGTCAGCTACTACAGCTTCGGCGGTTGGAAGGCCAGCCTCTTCGGTGACCACCACATGTACGGCCCCGAAGGCGTCAGCTTCTTCACGAAGACCAAGGTCGTCACGTCGCGTTGGCCCGATCCCGCCACCTCGAGCGTCGACCTCGGCTTCCCGCAAAACCGCTAAGCGCTACGTCCGCATATCTTCAGCACACATAGCATTACAAGCTGCTCACCCCGCCTCTCTCTGCGTACCTGCTTCCACCTGAACACCTCTTCGAACTTCTTCTGATCGGACACCGCCATGACTGTTCTCGAAACCCGCTCCAGCGACGCCTATGCCAACGACCGGGCGCACGTCTTTCACTCCTGGTCCGCGCAAGCCGCGCTGACCCCGATCGTGGTGGCCGGAGGTGAAGGCAGCTGGTTCTGGGACGAGAACGGCAAGCGGTACCTCGACTTCTCGGCCCAGCTCATGAACCTCAACCTCGGTCACCAGCACCCGAAGATGGTGGCGGCCATCAAGGAGCAGGCCGACCGCCTGTGCACGATCGCCCCGTTCCACGCCAACGACGCCCGCAGTGAAGCGGCCCGCCTGATCGCCGAGGTCGCTCCCGGCGATCTCAACATGGTGTTCTTCACGAACGGTGGAGCGGAAGCGTCCGAGAACGCCGCCCGCATGGCCCGCTTGCACACCGGCCGCCAGAAGGTGCTCACCACGTACCGCAGCTATCACGGCGCCACGTCAGGAGCGATCGCGATGACCGGCGACCCGCGCCGTTGGACCGGCGAAGTCGGGGTGAGTGGCAACGTGAAGTTCTGGGGTCCGTACCCCTACCGTTCGCAGTTCTACTCGTCGTCGCCCGAGCAGGAGACCGAGCGGGCGCTGGCCCATCTCGAAGACACGATCATGGTGGAAGGCGCCAACACGATCGCGATGATCGCACTGGAGAGCGTGGTCGGCACGAACGGCATCCTCGTTCCGCCGCCTGGCTACTTGGCCGGGGTTCGGGCCATCTGCGACAAGTACGGCATCGTCATGATGGCCGACGAAGTGATGGCCGGTTTCGGCCGCTGTGGCGAGTGGTTCGCGGTGGATCATTGGGGCGTTACGCCCGACCTGATCACGTTCGCGAAGGGCGTCAACTCCGGTTACATCCCGCTCGGCGGCGTGATCATCAGCGACAAGATCTCCGAGACGTTCAAGACCCGCCAGTTCCCCGGAGGTCTCACGTATTCCGGTCATCCGATGGCGTGCGCCGCGGCGGTTGCTTCGATCAACATCTTCAAAGACGAGCTCGTGGTGGAGCACTCCCGGATGCTCGGCGACGACGTAATCGGGCCGGAACTGGCCAGCGATGATGGAGCGTCACCCCTCGATCGGCGACGTGCGCGGACTCGGCACGTTCTGGGCGATCGAGCTCGTGAAGAACCGTGAGACCAAGGAAATGTTCGTGCCGTTCAACGCCGCCGGCGATGCGGCAGCACCGATGGTCGAACTGGTGTCGGCGTGCAAGGCCAAGGGACTGTGGCCCTTCGCCCACTTCAACCGCATCCATGTCACCCCGCCGTGCAACACACCGGCCGACGAAGTACGCGCCGGCCTGGCGATCATCGACGAGGTGCTCGAACTCGCCGATAAGCGAGTCGAAGGCAAGTAACCCGACGAAGTCGTCCCGACTTCGTCGGGTTGGTGCTCCCTTTGGTCGCGCTGTTTGGAGTTCCGTCGAAGCGAGGCTCACTTCGTTCGCCGCTTGGACGGCATCGTCTCGGCTGGCGCCTCGTCGATAGTCGTCCCGACTTCGTCGGGTCCGGTGTTGTCGGGCTTTGTTCTGGTACGCCGAAGGCGGTCAGGAAACCTTGACCGGCGGTTCGTTGGTGACCGAGTGCCAGAACACTTCGTCGGGGGCCTTCAGCATCGCCTGATAGCGGGCTTCGGGGTACGCGAGATGTGGCTTGGTCGGGTCGTACGCGGGCTGCGGAATGGGAGCTGTCGGACGCGCGTACGTCGCCGGTTGTTTGTATCGGGCGACCTCCTCGTCGGAAATCCCGGCCAGCGCCTGCACTTCCGGATCGATCCAGGCGCGCTCGTCGACGCCGCCACCGGTGGCGATTTCCAGCGCCAGACCCTCGGGGCCCGCGAAATACATCGATTGGCACATCCCGTGGTCCATCGGGCCGATGACC
Source organism: uncultured Acidimicrobiales bacterium (assembly GCA_963763135.1). GTDB lineage: Bacteria > Actinomycetota > Acidimicrobiia > Acidimicrobiales > JANYDT01 > JANMZO01. Next base: position 741,992 of record CAVXNJ010000004.1, read on the forward strand.
GGAACACCGCGACTGCGGATGCGATCGCGCAGCGCATAGAGCTCGTCGAGTGAATCCACGCCCAGGGCGAGGTGTTGCATGGTGCCGGCCGTTACCGTGCCGCCGGCGTTCCCGGCGTGGGTAACGCCGACGACCCCCGTCGCGGGATTGTTCGGGTGCTGTTGAAACGCGATGTAGCAAGTCGGGCTGAGCTCGATAAAGGCATGAAACGTGTTCTCCACCCCGTGCATCCAGTAGAGCGCTTTGAGCTCGCCCCCAAGGACATCGGTGAAGTATTCGATTTGAGCCTTCATGTCGCGAGTGGCCAGAGCCAGGTGATGGATACCGTTTGGATGGAGTGCCATCGGAAAAGTATGCCGCGCTAGGCCGAAATTTTCCGAACCGACGCGTGATTTCCGCGTTCGCACGTTCGAACCCTGGATTCGTCCCGTAGGGGATGGGCCCGATGACGGTTCCGTTTCTTCGGTAAGCGGTTTAGCCTGACCACGTGACCATTCCGGTGTCGAATTTCCCGACCGAACCTTCCACCACCAGATCGCCGGGCCTGCTGCAGCACGTGCAGCCCGGTATCGCCGCAGTCGGAGTCCTTCTGGCCGTGCAGTGGCTGAGCGAGATCGTCGACTTCTTCATGAAGCACCGACTCGACAAGTACGGCGTCCGGCCACATCAACTCCTCGGCCTTCGCGGTATCGCGTTCGCTCCGTTTCTCCATGACGGCTTCGGCCACCTGATCGGCAACACCGTCCCCTTCGCGGTACTAGGTGTACTTATTGCATTGGGTGGACTCCGTCAGTTCCTTGCCGTGACGGTGATCGTCGCGTTCATAAGCGGACTTGGTATGTGGCTGTTCGGTTCGTCGAACGAGGTTCACATCGGGGCGAGCGGGGTGGTGTTCGGCTACCTCGGCTACCTGCTGGTCCGGGGCGTGTTCGCCCGCAACCTGCGCCAGATTCTGCTTGGCGTGATCGTCGCCTCGGTGTACGGCGGACTCCTGTGGGGCGTTCTGCCGACCAACTCCGGTGTCAGTTGGGAAGGTCACCTCTTCGGAGCGATCGGCGGCGTCGTGGCCGCCAAGCTGTTGGCCGAGGCCTCGTCGTCGGATCGCCCGAGCACGGCCCCACCTACGTAACTGGCCGCTTCCAGTGTTCCGTAAGTTAAGACGGTCGCGTAATTAGCGAGCCATGGTTTGGTCGACGCAACGACGCAGAAGGCAGCGCCTGCTTTACCCAACCGCAACGCCGAGGAGGCAGCGACGGCCGAAGCTGGCCGATAATTATGCAGCGAATTTGGCTTACGGGACACTAGCCACTTGGCTGCAATGTGATGCCGCCGGGTAGGTTGAGGAACGTGACTTCCTCAACCGCTGACAGCCAAACCGCCTTCCCGGAGTTGGGGTTTTACCTCCTGCCCGGCGCACCCGAATCACCTCGAGCGCTGATCGGTGAAATCCAGGATGCCGAACGGATGGGGCTCGGCACGGCGTTCATTTCGGAGCGCTTCAACATCAAGGAAATCGCAACACTTTCGGGAGCAGCCGCAGCGGTCTCGGAACGCATCAACATCGCGACCGGTGCGACGAACCACAACACCCGTCACCCGATCGTCACCGCGAGTTACGCAACCACGATGCACCGCTTGAGCGGTGGGCGTTTCGCCCTCGGCCTCGGCCGCGGCATGGGTCCGATGTTCGACGCCATGGGTCTGCCCCGGATCACGACCGCACAACTCGAGGACTTCGTCGGCCTGATGCGACGCCTCTGGCACGGCGAAACAATTGTGGGCCACAACGGTCCCGCCGGTTCCTGGCCCGTCCTTCGCCTCGACCCGGATTTCCGTGAAGACATTCCCATGATGCTCACGGCGTTCGGACCGCACTCGCTTGCACTCGGTGGTCGTTGCTTCGATGGCGTCATCCTCCACACGTTCTTCACCGACGAAACCACGCAACGTTGCGTGAAGACGGTGAAGGACGCGGCGGAGAAGGCCGGGCGAGACCCCGAATCTGTAAAGGTGTGGTCATGTTTCGCCACGATCGGCGATCACATCCCGGAACCTATTCGTTTGAAGAAGACCGTCGGCCGTCTGGCGACGTATCTTCAGGCCTACGGTGACTTGATGGTGTCCACCAACGGGTGGGATCCCGAGGTCCTGAAACGATTTCGGGCCGATCCGATGGTCGCAGGTTTTCGTGGTGCACTCGACGGCAAGGCGAACACCTCGGAGCTGGAGCACGTGGCCACGCTGATCCCCGACGAATGGCTCGCTCCGGCCGCTTCGGGCACTCCCGCCCAGTGCGTGGCCGCGGTGAAGAACCAGTTCGCTCTCGGCGCCGACGGCGTGATCCTTCACGGAGCCTCGCCCACCGACCTCGCTCCGATCGTCACCGCATACGGCGAGTAAAGCGCCGGGGGTCACCACCAAGCGGACGAATGCTCCGCTGGTTGGTGCCCGCGGGTCACAGCCCAGCGACGAAACGGGCCAGCTTCCAGTCGGGGTTGTCGGAGATCAGGCGCTCCATCCGGTACTTGCTCTCGAACAACGCGACGAGCGAACCATCGGCACGATTGACGACGCGCACACCAATAAGTCCACGTAGTTTCGCAGCGGTGGCTTCGTCGGTCTTGCGCGCCACGTTGTAGGGGCTGCCTGAGACATCGACGGCCGCGCCGAACTCGTTTTCCAAACGGTGCGAGAAGACCTCGAACTGCAGCGGTCCGACGGCCGCGAGGATCGGGGCCTGGTCGCCCACGTCGGGATCGCGAAGAACCTGCACGACGCCTTCGTCGTCGAGCTGGGCCAGGCCACTGCGGAACTGTTTGAAGCGACCGGTGTCGCGAGGGCGCACGGTCGCGAACACCTCGGGATCGAACGTCGGGATCGCCGGAAACACGACCTTCTCACCTTCGTAGAGGGTGTCGCCGATGCGGAGGTCGCGGGCGTTGATCAGACCGACGACGTCGCCGGGGAACGCCTCATCGACCGTGTCGCGCTCGGCGCCGAACACGGTGGTGGCGTACTTGGTGGAGAACGGTTTTCCGGACGCAGCGCGGGTGAGGTTCATCCCGCGTTCAAATCGACCGCTCGTGAGTCGCACGAACGCGATGCGGTCACGATGCGACGGATCCATGTTGGCCTGCATCTTGAACACGAAGCCGCTGCAGAGCTGGTCGAGTTGGCGGGCCTTGCCGTCGACGTCGACGAACGGCGACGGGCTGGGCACGAGGTCAACGACGGCATCGAGAAGCTGGCCCACGCCGAAGTTCGTGATGGCTGATCCGGCAAAGACCGGTGTTGACGTGCCGTCTCGGAACGTTTCGATATCGAGCGTTTGCCCGACCGCATCGAACAACTCCACGTCGTCGGCGGCAGCCTTCCACGCGGGTCCCTCCTGGGCGGCGGCCTCGTCGGCGGACAGGATCTCTTCAAGCGCTACTGTCGCGCCGCGGGCGGTGCGGGTGAAGCGGTGGAAGTTGCCGGTCTGGCGGTTGATGATGCCCCGGAAGTCGCCCGGCTCGCCGACCGGCCACGTGACCGGTGTGGGTTGGAGAATGAGCTTTTCCTCAATCTCGTCGAGCAACTCGAGCGGCGAGCGCCCCGGACGGTCGAGCTTGTTGAGGAACGTGATGATCGGAAGATCACGGGCCCGGCAGACCTCGAACAACTTGAGCGTCTGGCTTTCGAGACCCTTCGCCGAGTCGAGGACCATGACCACGGCATCGACCGCGGTGAGCACGCGGTACGTGTCTTCGGAGAAGTCGCGGTGACCCGGAGTGTCAAGGAGGTTGATAACGCAGTCGCGGTAGTCGAACTGGAGCACCGTTGAGGTGATCGAGATCCCGCGCTTCTGCTCCATTTCCATCCAGTCAGACGTCGCCGAACGACCGCCCTCCCTGGCATGCACGGCACCCGCTCGTTGGACGGCGCCGGCATAGAGCAGGAACTTCTCCGTGAGCGTGGTCTTGCCGGCGTCGGGGTGGGAGATGATGGCGAAGGTCCGGCGTCGACCCGCTTCTTCGGCGATGCGCGCGCTCACGAGGGGATTCTCCTTGGGATGGAAGGGGACGGCAATCCTACTTCAGGGCTCCTGCGTCGCCGGGCCAGGTGCCGTCGGAAGAGGCGTCGGCAGCGGCATCGAAGCGGCATCGAAGCGTGAAGACGCCTGCCCGGGCGGCCCGGGTCTGCATGTGCCCAAAAACGTGAATCGGCGGCTGACCGAAGCCAGCCGCCGACACAACTATCCCTCTCCGCCCTCCGCCGTTGCATTTGGCGGGCAGATCGTTCGGCGCAACGATGCTTGGGGCCCGTCAGCCCTGAGCCCGTATGTGAGCGCTGTAACGCTAACTCCGGAAAACAGCGGTGAACATACCCGGAACGCTCGTGGGGAAAAATACCTAGCAAACCGACCCAGGGGTCAGGAGCGCCGGGGGTGTCGGTGGCGGTTGCCACCAGTCGGTGGGTGGTGACCGATCCCGGCGCAGGAGGCTCCGACCTCGCTCGTGTGGTACCCAACCCGGGGTTAACCGTGCGAAAGCGGTCTTGATTTGCCGGGGTTGGGTACGTCGGTCGACCAGGTTGGAGGCCTGAGCGAGCTGGTTGGGTGCAGCCGAGCGGCTACGTTCCGCAGATATCCGGTTTTGACAGCCGGTGGCTGTGACCCGGTTCTTTACCGGTGCTGTCCTAAGGTGGTTGATCCAGTGACCACGGGAGAGGGCATGACCAGCGGCTTGAACGAACCTTTCAGCGAAGGCTTTCACGACGGGGTGCATCGCATTCTGATCGCGGTCCGCTTCGGCGAACTCGACCCGTACAACCATGTCAACCACGCGGTGTACGTGGCATGGTGCGAGGCCGGTCGGGCGCAGGCGTTGGCCGACGCCGGTGTGGCGCTGCACGATCTGGCAGCGCAGGGGCTCCAGATCGTGGTGACCGACCTCACGGTCAAGTACCGCAAACCGGCCGTGGCCGGGGATCGCGTGGTGATCGAGACCTGGATTTCGGAGCTCGGTGGAGTCCGGAGCACGTGGACGCAGCGGGTCCTTCGGCCGACGTCGGATGCCACCCCGCCCGAACTCCTGGTTGAACTCGAAGTCCGCGCCGGGTCGACCGACACGAGCGGGAGACCGACCCGGTTTCCGGCCGGCGTTCGCCAAGCGCTGCTCGAACACATGGTCACCGTCGCCCCGCAGTAGCGCGACCGGAGTCGATCAGGCCGGCCAATTCGGTGAATGCGGTCAATGGCGGCCCTTGAAGTGCCGATGCTCTCGACGTGTCCTCTCCCTACCTGGCTCTTTTGACCACGACCAGCACGGTGGTCGTCGGAGGCGTCGCGTTCTTGATCGGACGCGCCACGCAACGACCCGCTCCGGCCACGCAGGTCGGACCCGTCGGACCGGCGTCGGACCCGGCAATCGCGGCCCTCGCCAAAGCATCGAGCGAACAGGCGAGCGCGATGGTGAAGGTCGCCGAGCTTTCCGCTCAAAGCCTCCGGGCGGCGTCGGGGACCTACGTGTTTTCTCTCCGTGACCGCTTCGACGAACGGTTACCAGCAACCCAAGCCGGTGTGTCGAGCACGATCTGGCAGGCGCTCGGGGAAGCCCCCGCGGCGGTCGAGTTTCTGATCTTCCACCCCGGCGACATCGTACGTTTCACGCTCACGATCGTCGTGAACCAAGAGGCGGTCGAGCGACGCGTGTCGGTGACGGGCGTTGCGGCCGATCCGCGTCTGACCCCGCAATCGGCGAAGTATCAGGCGTCGTCGGCGCGTTCGGGTGAAGGCACGGCGTTCGTTTGCCCTTCCGACGTATCGCTCTTCGTGGATATCTGCTTCGACGTCGATTTGGGTTCGTTCGCCGCGGGTGAACGTTTCGAGTTGCCGGCTTCGGTACAGATCGAAGTGACCGACGTCAGGCCCGAGGGCGCGGTTGCCATCCTCCCGGTGGATCTCGTCATCTCGGGCACGGCGGTTCCCGACGAAGATGGCCTCGGCCTCGACCTGCTGGCCATCGAAGCGTCGATCGGCAACGAAGCCCGCTCGTACTACCTCGATAAAGCCGAACAACTGCTCCTCAGCCTGCCCGGCATCTGAACCGAGCGTTGCGTGCATGGTCGCGCCGAGGGCCGACGTCGGTGACGCCGGCCCTCGGGTTTGCTGGTTCGCGTGTTTGTAACGTCAACGGGTAGGCCCGTGACTGTTACTCGTGTTGATGACCTTCATCAGTGGCGGGTGGCGAAGCGGGCCCTGCGCAGATAGGCCCCGCAGGGTCGCGAAGCGGGCCCTGCGCAGATAGGGCCCGCCACCATTAAGATCCGCGGCCCCGGCGAGGGCGCAGAGAGCGGAGGGAGCGTTAGCGACTGGAGCCGAGCGAGCTGCCGAGACCGGGTGAGGGCCGCTCAGTGGCGGGTGGCGAAGCGCTAGCGGAGCCGGGGCCCGCCACCATTGGAATCAGTAGCCGACGGTGATGGTGACGGCTTGGGTGCCGGCGACGATCGGGAACGGCGACGTCGATGCTGCGCCACCCGCACCGCTGGCTCGGGGAACTCCACCGGCGGTGACCGTGATGTTGCCGGTCGCGATGGTTCCGGTCGAAGCAATCGAGGTGACCGTGACGGTGCAGGTCGATGCGGCGTTGATCGTCACCGGTACCGACGAGGTCCCGCCGGTCGGGAGGATTCGTGACCGGAAGCTGAACGCCCCGCTCGGGTTGCCGCCGACCAGCACGTTGCTGCAGGCCAGGTCAACGAAGTAACCGTCGAGGTTCGCCGGAGCGGTACCGGTACGTGACAGGTTGAGCGTCACGACCGCCTGGTTCGCAGCGCTCGGGGCCACAGTTGTCGCAGTCCCGGGAATCGTCGGAAGGGTGGTGCCGACCAGGGTCGTTGTGGTGGCCCCGAGGAGCGTGGTCGTGGACGGCGTCGCCAGGTTCGGGAACGACACCTCGAGGGTCACCGTGTACGCCTGCGTGGCGGTGAATGTCGGTGAGTTGATGAAACTGCCGGTCGTTGCGCCGGCCATCGGCTGGCCATTGAGCAAGAAGCGCAGAGCCGCTCCGCCTACGTCGGTTCCGAGAAGGCGGGCCTCAACCTGGCAGGCGGTGGCCGCGACGGTCGCCGATCCCGACGTCAGCGTGAGCGTGAGCTGAGCGGTGGCGGGAACCACACCAAGGCGCACGGCCTGGGTTTGGAAAGCGCCGGGCGATGTCGGTGGCGTGCAGTTGACGGTGAAGTCGATGCCGGTCATTCCGGCCGGGAGCACCGTCAGGAAGCGGGTCGCGAGTTCGGGGCGGCCGGAGGCCGGGGGAGGTGTTGGTGCCCCGATGGTGGTTGTCGTGGAGCCGGCGAGTGTCGTGGTGGGTGCTCCGGCGACCGTGGTCGAGGTGATCGACCCGGCAACGGGTGTCGTCGTGGTCGGCGCGGCGGTGGCGACCGGGGCGGAACCCGGGGTGTACTCGATGAGCAACGTGACGACGGCGTCGGCGCCGGTGAAGGAGCGACTCGTTGCAGTTGAACCGGTGGAGGTGGTGCCGTCGGGCAGGCCATTGATCAGGAAGGCAATCTTCACCGCACCGGGCGCAGAGGCCGAAGCCGTGCAAACCGAGCCGGTCGGATTCGACGAACTCGGAGCGACGAGAGCGAACGGCATGCGGTTGGTTCCGCCCTGCGCACCAAAGTTGACGGTGGCGACGGACTGCGCCTGAGACCCGCTCAGTCCGCTACACGCCACGTCGAGCTTCGAGGTCGCTGTGGCCGGAACTGTACCGAACGAAATCGCGGCGACATCGATCTGGTTCGAAGTTGAGCTGCTTCCGGTTGCGGTCGGTGCTGTGGTGGTCTTCGTGGAACTTGAGGATGTCGAGCGCTTGGCCCACTTGTACTTCGTGCCGCTCTTCACGCACACGAGCGTTCCGGAGGTCTTTCCGACCTGACTCTTCGTGCACGATCCGCCGAGTTTGGCGGTGGCGCCGAGCGCCGGGATTGTGACGGCGGTTGCCAGCAGGCCAACGGTCGCGGCGGCCAGGAGCGGAATACGGCCATTCGGAAGTCGCATAGGGAACCTTCGATCTAGTGGGGTGCTCGGGGCAGCACCTACAGTGGTCAGACCGTACCAGTGTCTTTCCGGGTCGGGGTGACAGCGGCAACGCTACGCGGCGTAAGTCACGTTTGCCGCGAACCGCCCCTCGCCTGAGACGCGGCGGGTGAGGCGGGCGACACGGGTGACGTAGTGACGTCGGCGCTACAGCGTTGCCCGGAAAACGCCGGGTTCGATTTCCGCCACGCCACCGTTGCGAAGGAGTCGTGTGATGTGCATGCTCATGGACCGCCGTTCGACGGCGTCGCCGAAGAGGACCTCGACGCCCGGACGGTAGATGAAACGGTGGGTCACGATGTCGTCCATTGTTCGTGGCTCGGCGAGAAACTCGAGCAGACGGGCCTCGCGTTTTCCGATGACCGCAGCGAACGCATCGAGTTGGGTCACGAACTCGGCCTGCCCTTCGACCACACCTTTGTGATGGAACGTGACGTAGTGCCGCGCTTCGATTTCACGGGCTTTCGCGATGGCCCGCTCCATGTCCTCAAGGTCGGACCAGTGGTCGCCGTAGTACGGACCGAAGCTCGTGAGATCGAGGTCGGCCACGAAGAACACGCCATCGGGTTCGATGAGGAAGCCGCTGTGACCCCGGGTATGACCGGGCAGGTGGACCACCTCGATCCGCAAGCCGTCGCCCAGGTCGAATACGTGACCGTCACCGAAGCCCGTGGCGTCGACGCGTGGTTTGTAGTGGAACTCTTCGATGATCTGAAGGCTGAACTTGTCGGCGATGTCCTGGGGCAGGCCGTAGATCTCCATTAGGCCATCGAGGCTGTGCAGGGCGCGAACGTCGTCGTGGTGGGCATGAAGCTGGGCGTCGGGAAACGTCGACACCCCGCCCATGTGGTCTTCGTGACCGTGACTCACGAGCATGCGGTCGACCCGGCTCGGAGCGCCGCCGCGCTTGGCGACCGTCACCGACGGGTCGATCAGGATGGTCTCGCTCGACCCTTCCACGAGCAATGAATTCCCGGAGGGGTACTTGCCGTTGGTGTCGCCGATCAGGGCGAGTGAACGGCCGATGCGGAGGTCGGAATCAAGAATCGAGGTGATGGCCACGCCTGCAGCATAGGAGAGCGGCATTCGAGAACCCAGTGTGCGGATCAAGGCCGCGATGCGCGAGTGGCCACGATCCGGGGGCGGCGGCGCGATTGCGGGGCCGGAGCGGTACGGTGGACGCGTGCTTGAGCTATCGCGGTCAGTCCCGAGTTTTGCCGGTTTGCCGACGGTTCTCGTCCGGGTTACTCGTTTCGAGGGTTTCGGTGGACGCCGCGAAGGTGAAGCGATGCTGCGAGCAGCCGATGGCCGAAGCGTGGGCAGCGTGCTGAGTGGAACGGTCGACGCACAGCTTGCGACGCTCGATCACACGGTGCCGACTCGACTCGTGGTTCCCGTCGGCGATGCAGAAGCGGTCAGTGCCGGACTGGCGTGTGGGGGATCAGCCGAGTTGTTTGTGCAACCGCTCGGGTCAGTTCCGGCGCGAGCCTGGGAGCTGATCGATCAACGTGAACCGTTCGTGCTGACGACCAGATTCGGCGGTCCGCACTTCGGCGATTGCGTCGTGGTCACCCCCGAGAGCGATCCGACTGAGGGTATTGCGGGCATGGCCGGTGAAGCGGTTCAGGCGGCGTTGGACCAACTTCGACTCGGCCGGGTTCGCGTCGCCACGGTCGAAACTGCTGAGGGCGAAGTCCTGTTGGAGACGGTGTCGCCTGCCCCGCACGTCCTCGTGGTCGGGGTGGCTGAACTTGCAAACGCGATCCGCAAGCAGGGAGCGCTGCTCGGATGGAGCTGCGAGATCATCGACGAGCGGGTGGCCGGGGGAGCCGAAGCGTCAGGTGCCGCCGCGGCGAAGCTCGGTCCGCTCGACGCAATCGCCGTGTTGAGCCATGACCTGCCCGCGTCGTGTACCGCTTTGGCGGCGGCCCTGCGCGGCCGGTGCGGGTACATCGGAGCGCTCGGCTCCCGACACACCCAGGCGGCCCGGCGGGAGCGCCTGTTGAGCATCGAGGGCCTCGCTGAGGCCGACGCGGACCGCGTCCACGGCCCGATCGGACTCGACCTCGGCTCCCGCACGCCGGAGGAGACCGCCCTCGCGATCTTTGCTGAGGCTCTAGCGGTCCGCCGGGGTAGGAACGCCGCTCGTTTGAGCTCCGGCTCGGGGCCGATCAACGGCTGAACGAGCGGGGTCGAACAGCGACCCGCTTCGGACCGGCGGGGCCGGCAGCCGATTCGGGTATTCCGGGCGGTACCCAACTCAGGCACCCGCGGTTCCCGACCTTGTAGCCCAGGTACCCAACCCCGGTGGGTCGCCCCCAGTTTCCGGTCAAAACCACCCGGGTTGGGTTCCTTCGCCCGCCGGGTCGGGCGGTCAGCGCGATGGTCTGACCGGGATCTCGTCGACGCTCCAGTAGACGGGAAGTCCCCGGTCGCGGGCGATTCGCACGTCGTTGTCAGCACCCGTCGAAGCGCCGGGCAGTCGCAGGACGGCATCGCAGTGCTGGAGCAGGCGCTCAGCGGTAGGAGTGAGGACACCCAAGGACACCGGGTCGCCGACGACCGATCCGATCGTTTCCATGATCGGCAGCGCCACCCATTCGCCGATCATCGGCACATGCCCGGCCTGGAAGATCGGCCACGCGGCGGATTCGAGGAAGCGGAGGTTGGCCGTCAGCCGCTCGGGTTCGTCGTTCGTTCCCGATCGGTAGGGGCCGGCAATCAGGATCAGCAGGGGTCGGTCGGCCAGCCCGTCGGCAGCAGTTTCAGGTGGTGTGTTCATGCCGGGAAACGATATGTGCAACTTCGTGCATAAACAAGAATAATCGTGCACAAACGGGCAAGATCGTGCAGAATGGTTGCTGTGCTGAGTATGGTGAAGTGGTGGTGAAGGCATGCTGACGTCCCAACGAAAGGCGCTGATCCTGGAGCGGCTCCGTCAAGACGGGAGCGTCGTCGCGAAAGATCTGGCCGTGGCCTGGGAAGTCTCGGAAGACACGCTTCGACGCGATCTCCGGGAGTTGGCACACGAAGGTCTGCTGCAGCGCGTCCACGGCGGGGCTCTGCCCCTTTCGGCCGCCGCGGGCGACTTCGAGACACGAACTTCGGTCGCCCCCGACGAGAAGCTTCGGGTGGCCGAGGCGGCTGCGGGGATCGTCGCTGATGGTCAGACCATCTTCATCGACGGAGGGACGACGGCTGAAGCGTTGTGCCGAGCCCTTCCTGATTCGCTCAGGGCGACGCTTGTAACGCACTCGCCGACGATCGCCGTGGCGTTGATGTCGCTGCCGAATATCGAGGTTCTGCTGATCGGCGGCACGATGTACCGGCACTCGATCGTGGCCACTGGAGCGATAGCGGCCGAGCAGATCGCCGGGGTCACCGTCGATGTGTTCTTCATGGGCGTGAGCGGCGTTCACCCTATTGCCGGTCTCACGACGGGGTCGGCCGAGGAGGCTGCGACCAAACGGACGATAAGTCGTCGCAGTTCCGAGACCTACGTGTTGGCGTCGTCGGAGAAGATCGGCGCGGCTTCACCGTTTCGGGTCGTCGACTTCGGCGACGTCACCGGAGCGATAACCGACTCGACCGACAACCGGAACCTGCGGGCCCTGCGCCAAGCGGGGCTCAACGTCATCCCGGCCTGACCGGCCTGACCGGCCTGACCGGCCTGACCGGCCGCGCTGACCGGTCTGACCCGGCGGTCGACATTGGGCGCCGTCACGGCCGGGTCGGTCGCCTGTAGGGTGCGTTCATGCGAGTGATCATGGCGTCGGCCGAAGTGGCTCCCTATGTGCGGGTCGGTGGGCTGGCAGAGGCGGCGGGAGGACTCGCGTTGGCGCTGCGCCGTCTGGGCGTTGAACTGCACATGGTCGTGCCGGATTACTTCGGGTCCGAGACCGAACTGGCTGACGAGACGTTTGAAACCGTCGATGTACCGATCTGGGTCGGCGGGGCGACGGCGCGCACCGGACACCTGGCGGGTTTCGGAACCATCACGCTGGTCGACGTTCCAGGGATGCAGCGTCCGCACGTCTACGGCGAGCCCGGCGGGTTCGGCTGGGAAGACAACGACCGGCGGTTCATGGCGTTCTCGGCCGCAGTTGTCGCTATCGCCCGGGCTCGAAACGCTGATGTGCTGCACGCAAACGACTGGCACACCGGGGCCTCCCTTGGTTTCGCTGGACCGTCACTGCCGTCGGTGTTCAGCATTCATAACCTCGCTTATCAAGGTCAGTGCGATATCGGTTGGCTGCATGTCCTCGGTGAGTTCGGGAGGGATCGTCAGTTCGCTTACGAATCGTATGGAGCCTGCAACCCGATGGTCGGAGCGCTCCGGCTCGCGGACCGTATCGTCGCCGTGAGCCCGCACTACGCCCACGAGATTCTGACGCCCGAGGGCGGCAACGGCCTTGACGGCGTGCTGCGCTCCCGCGGTGATGCTGTCGTCGGCATCCTCAACGGGATCGACGTTGAGTCCTGGAACCCGGAGACCGACTCGTTCCTCCCGCAGAACTACACGACGGCGTCGCTCCACAGTGGCGAGAGCGTCGGGAAGACGCATTGTCGTGAAGCGCTGTTGCGGGAGGCCGAGCTCGAGGATCTTGGTGGCCCGGTCATTGGGTTTGTCTCGCGGCTCGTTGATCAGAAAGGCGTCGACCTCGTTATCGAAGCAGCTCAATTCCTGCCGTCGCTCGGGGCGCAAATGGTCGTGCTCGGGGCCGGCGACTCCCATCTGGTGCAGAGCCTGCGGTTGCGATCGCTCCAGCATCCTGACCGCATCGCGTTTCGCGAGGGGTTCGATCTCGGGTTCGCCCATCGCATCTTCGCCGGGTCCGATCTTTTCGTGATGCCGAGCCGTTTCGAGCCTTGCGGTCTGGCGCAGATGCAGGCGATGGCCTACGGCACGATCCCGGTGGTGACCGACGTTGGCGGGTTGCACGACACCGTTATCGACGCGGACCGGGATCCTGTTACCGGAAACGGTTTCTCCACCGAAGTTGTGAGCGCGGCCGGATTGGTCGACGCTCTGCACCGGGCCGTCCGGGCCTGGTCAGTGAAGAAGCGTCGAGCGGCGATAGTCACCAACGGGTCGTCGACCGACTGGTCATGGGACGGGCCGGCCGCGCGTTACATCGACCTTTACCGGAGCGTATCGAGTTCTCGTTAAGGCGAACGCTTTGCCCTCACAAACGCTTGAGCAGGTGTTTCAGCGCAGTGTCGCGGTTGTATCGCCATCGTTGCGTAAGTCCTTGGTGAGAGAACCTGCAATTCGCGTCAAGTAGGCGTACGCTCCGAATGTGGCTGATCCCAAAGTGCTTGTCATGGTCCTCGCCGGTGGCGAAGGAAAGCGTCTGTTTCCTCTTACGGCCGATCGAGCAAAGCCGGCGGTTCCGTTCGGCGGAACCTACCGTTTGGTCGATTTTGTGCTGTCGAACTTTGCGAACGCCCGGTACCTCCAGATCGTGGTGCTGACGCAGTACAAGAGTCACAGTCTCGACCGGCACATCTCCGCGACGTGGCGATTCTCCACACTGCTCGGCAACTACGTGACGCCGGTGCCTGCTCAGATGCGACGTGGCCCGCGTTGGTTCGTCGGCTCAGCCGATGCGATCTACCAGAACTTCAACCTGATCTCCGATGCTCAGCCCGACATCGTCTGTGTGTTCGGTGCTGATCACATCTACCGCATGGATCCCCGTCAGATGGTTGACCACCACATGGCGGTCGGCGGGGGAGTGACCGTGGCCGGCATCCCGGTGCCGAAACACGAGGCGACCGAGTTCGGGGTCATGGAAGTCGCGGGCACCAAGATCAAGGAGTTCCACGAGAAGTCGCCCAATCCACCGACGCTTCCGGGCCGCGACGACATGTGTCTGGCCTCGATGGGCAACTACGTCTTCGACACCGATGTGTTGCTGCGGGCGATCGCCGAAGACGCGGAAGACGAAGACTCCAAGCACGATCTCGGTACGAACATCATTCCGAACCTGACCCGCGAGGGGAAGGCCAACTTCTACGACTTCGACACCAACGAGATCCCCGGTGAGACTGACGTCGGTCGTGGCTACTGGAGAGACGTAGGTACCCTCGACGCGTACTACGACGCGAACATGGACCTCATCACCCAGCAGCCGGTGTTCGACCTCTACAACATGAGTTGGCCCGTGTTCACCGGTCACTCGGCGCTTCCGCCGGCCAAGCTCGTGCAGGGGCCATCTTGGGCGCCGGGTTCGGCCGTGTCGAGTTTGCTGTGCCAGGGCACCATCGTGTCGGGTGGTCACGTCGAACGCTCGATCCTGAGCCCCGGCGTGTACATCGACGACCATGCGGTCGTCTCGGATTCGATCCTGTTCAATGAAGCGGTGATCGAGCCGGGAGCCATTCTGCGGCGCTGCATCATCGATAAGAACGTACGCATACCTTCGGGTGTCCAGGTCGGCGTGAACCACGACGACGACCGCGCCCGCGGCTTCACCATCTCCGACCACGGGGTTGTCGTCGTGCCCAAGGGCTACGTCTTCCGCTAAAGCGTCCTTTCCACGGCGACCGGTTTGCCCGGTCTTCATTGTCTTCTCTGTAAGAAAGTATGTGTGCTTATGTCTGATCCGCTCGTCCAGATCGATCCCAAGAAAGACAGTGTCGATCTCGGAATCATCATCCGCGACTGGGAGGCGTCGAAGCGCTTCTACTGCGACACGTTGGGATTCGAGCACGTCATGTCGATGCCGTTCCCGCTGAAGCCCGGCATGATGCACCGGGTCCAGGCCGGTGTCACGACCCTCAAACTGTCGCAGTTCGACGAAGTGCCGGAGATCTCCAACCCGCCCGGAGGGGCGACCGCGGCAATCGGCGTTCGCTATTTCACGTTCTGGGTGAAGAACGTGCAGGCCATCGCCGACGCGTGCATCGCCGCCGGCTACGAGGTTCCGACCAAGCCCGTCACGATCCGACCCGGTGTCACGATCATGATGGTCGTCGACCCCGACGGCAACTGGGTCGAGTTCCTCCAAAACGACTGAGCACGCGTTTTCGGGGCGAAAACGTACCTGTAGTTCGCGTTTCTCGGATAGGGTATGGAGCCTTCAAACGCGCCTGGCGGCGTGGCAGAGTGGTTCATGCAACGGCCTGCAAAGCCGTGTACCCCAGTTCAATTCTGGGCGCCGCCTCCAAGAGAGACCCCGTAACGGTGCCAACCGAGCGGGGTCTTTTTGTTTGGGACGCAGGCTCAAGGCCGCGACGCTCGGTTGGAGGATTACCGCCACGATGGAGCTTTTGCGACGTCGGAAATCTTCCACCGTGGCGGAAATCCTCCTTTGGTGAAGCTCGTCGCTGTTCGCATTAGACGGATGGCGTTGGCCAAGGTTGAAGAGCGCCGGCCAGTGCTGGGCATGCTCATCCTGTGGGACGGGTGTCGTCGCCTTGAGCTACTCGTGCGCGCCGCACGAACTCGCGGAGAACGGGCCACGTTCCGTCCATCGTGTTGCTGAGGATGACGATGTCAGCGTTCCAGACCGACAGGTCCGCGAGTATGCCGCTTGCGCCCTCGCTTTGGCCCTCTTTGTGGTAGCCCAACTCGTTGAACTCGAGCCCGAAACCCTGGCCTCCGGGCCCGCCGTCAGTGCGGGCGACCTGGCAGGTGAGGAACTCGTCGGTGAGGTCGGCGGGCAGCAACTGCCGCCCGCGAAGCGCCGCAAAGAAGGCGTGCAGGTCGGCGGCGGTACAGAACGCACCACCGTCGGCGGCACCCTGGGGAGGGTAGGCGTAGATGTTCTGTTCGAGTCGACCGTCGTCGGTCGGGTCGAACCCCTCGGCGAGGTCGTCGATGGCGTAACGCTTGTCGAAGTAGCCGGATCTGGTCATGCCGGCGCGTGCGAGCACTTCCCCCTCGACGTAGTCCTGGAAGCCCCGGCCCGAGGCGTGCTCGACCGCCATCCCCGCGATGATGTAGCCGGCGTTGCAGTAGCGAGAACCGCTTCCGGGCGCGAAGTGTGGCGGCTTGGCGGCGAACACCGGAAGGAAGTCGCGCAGGGTCATAATCGTGTGACACGGCACCACTCGAAAGACATCGGCATAGTTCTCGCCCTCGTCCTCCTCCGCGATGTCGGCGATGCCGCTGGTATGTGTGAGCAGATGGCGCAGCGTCACGGCGGGGGCGATGGTCGTGCCGGCGAGATCGACGTATTCGTGGATCGACGCGTCGAGGTCCAACCGCCCAGCGGCGACCAACTGGAGCACGGCTACCGAGGTGAACAGCTTGCTGATCGAGGCAACATCGAAACGCATGTCAAGCGTGTTCGGAACACCCCAGCGCGGGGATGCCAGGCCGAAGGCGGATTGGAACAACACCTCCCCGTCGCGACGAACATCGACCACGCCGGAGAACAGCCGGCCGTCCTCGCTGGGCGATACGAGGAACTTCTCAATCCATGCGGTGTCCATACCGGGACGTTACGCATGCAACGCGTACAGGACAACCGACTTCTCGACGACGTACGGGGTCGGGAACGCAGTGATTCGAATCATGCCGCTCCTTTACCAATAGTCGCGTGGGTAGGATCGCCGCGAACACGAGGCGCATCAGGGAGCAACGAGATGAGACCACTTCGATACTCGATCAACGTCACGCTCGACGGCTGTTGCCATCACGAGGCGGGGATTCCCCCCGACGAGGAATCGATGCGCTTCTGGACCGCTCAGATGGAGCAAGCCGATGCCCTGATATTCGGCCGGGTGACCTACGAGATGATGGAGTCGGTGTGGCGGAAGCCGGTTTCGGGCGCGTGGCCTGACTGGATGGATGAGACGCAGATCCCCTTCGCCGAGAGCATCGACAGGGCCAAGAAGTACGTCGTGTCGAGCACATTGAGCGAGGTCGATTGGAATGCCGAGTTGTTGCGAGGCGAACTGGGGCCGGCGATTCAGCAGCTCAAGCAGGAGGCGGGCGAGGGCCTGTGGGTGGGTGGCGTGACACTTCCCCTGGCATTGGCAGATCTGGGACTGATCGACGAGTACGAGTTCGTCGTGCAGCCGGTCCTGGCCGGACACGGGCCGACGTTGCTCGCCGGTCTGCGCGAACGCATCCAGCTTGAGATCGTCGATCGCCATGAGTTCCGATCCGGAGCGATCGCCGTCCGATGCTCGCCCCGGTCAACGCTGAGTTGAGGGTACGTGTGCGGCGCGGACGTGACGGACAGCGTGTGGCTGTCCGTCACGTCGGTTTGCCGGGTCGGTTGGCCATGTGGGTTGGCCAGGCCGGGTACGCCAGGCCGGGTACGCCAGGTTGGTCAGTTGGCGATGGCGGTGAGGATGTCGAGCCGGGCGGCGCGCCGGGCGGGAACCAATGAGGCGCCGAGCCCCGCTATCACGGCGATAGCGGCAACGACCGCCAGGTTGGTGGTGGGGACCGTGAGGCTGGTGATGCCTTCGTCGGCGAGGGCCCGCACCAGGGCCCATCCGAAGAACACGCCCGCGGCGAGTCCGAGGATCGTTCCGAAGGACGCGATGAGAACCGCTTCGTATCGGATCGTGGTCCGCAGTTGCGCCTTCGATGCACCCAGCGCCCTCACGAGGCCGAGTTCGCGTGTGCGTTCGACGATGGAAAGCGTGAGGGTGTTGGCGATCCCGAGGAGCGAGACGATCACGGCAAGGGTGAGCAACGCGTAGACGAGTCCGAGGACGGTGTTGATCTCCTCGTTTCGGCTCTCGATGAAACCGTCCTCGTCGAGCACCTCGGCGGTCGGGAAGGGGGCGGCCGTTGGTGCGAGTCGTGCGGGATCGGTCGTGTTCACGTAGATCCGGGCGTCGAGGCTCCCGGGGACGTGGCGGTCGAAGGCATCGACTCCGACGAATTGGTCTCCGAGCCAGTCGTCGGAATTGGAGTAGGTCGCCCGTATGGTCAGATCGACCGCCCCGGTCGCGAAGGTCACGGGGACCGTGTCACCGAGGTTCCAGTTGTGGCTCGCGGCGGTCTTCGCTGACACCGCGATTCCGTCGTTCCCCAGGGTCTCGAGGTTCCCGGTGACGGTTCCGAGGTCGAAGAGCTTCGCAATGTCGTGTGGGCCGAACGCGAAGAGCAGACCGGGGGCGCCGTTGACCTCGGTGTTGGCCATACGGGCCTCGCTGACCGCGGTGACTCCCGGTTGTTTGCGGAGGGTCGCGGCGAGGTCGGGGCTGATCCCGGATCCGGCGTCGAAGGCTCCGGAGTCGAGAACGTGGGTGCCGGCGAAGTCCTTCGCGAAGGACCCTTCGATGGAGGTCCGAAGCGATGCCGCGAAGATCGTGATGAACGTGACGAGTCCGACGCCGATCATCAGTGCCGCCGCGGTGCGCGACGTCCGGGCCGGGTTGCGCAGCGTGTTGTGCTGTGCCAGTTCTCCGGCAACGCCACGGGCACGGGCCACCGGGGCCCCGAGCATCGAGATGATCGGTCGAACGAGTACGGGGCCGAGGATGTTGAGGCCGATGAACACGACGGCGGCCCCGAAGCCGACCAGCGCTGGACCGCCGCCGTTGAGCCCAACCGTGAGCGCCGCCATGCCGGAGCCGGTCGCGAGAGCTCCGGCGATCGATCGGGAACGGTGGCGACCGCGGTGTTCGTAGGCGACATTCCGCAGGGCTTCAATCGGAGCGATGCGCGATGCCCGCCGGGCCGGGAGCCAGGCCGACAGCATGGTGACGCCGATCCCGACGCCGAGCGAGACGAGGATCGTCCGCGTCCCGAGCACAACGGGACCGTCTGGCATGTCGAAGCCGAATGAGCCGAGGACGGCAGTCAGGCCGGCGGCGGCGAGTCGTCCGAGGAACAGCCCGATCATCGAGGCGATCACGCCGATGGCGAGGGCCTCGCTGAGGACGGACCGGAGGATCTGGCGGCGGTCGGCACCGATGGCACGGAGCATGGCCATCTCCCGTGTGCGCTGAGCGACGCTGATGGCGAAGGTGTTGTTGATGATGAACGAACCGACGAACACGGCGATTCCGGCGAAGATCAGCATGAACACGTTGAAGATCGACAGATTCTCCGCGACGGCGTCCTGGTCTTCGCGGGTGAGTGCTTCGCCGGTGACGACTTCGATGCCGTGCTCGTCTGCCACGGCGGCACGTACTTTGGTCACGAGCTGCTCCTCGGTGAGTTCCGCGGAGGTGACCGCGATCCCGTCGACCTGCCCGGTTTCTCCGAGCAGCTCCGCCGCGGTGCGGTCGGTGAACAGCACGACGGTTGCGTTGCCCGGCGAATCTGCGCCGGCGAACGTGGCCACACCGGAAATGGTGAAGGTCCGCGGTGTTCCGGCGGTCAGCACCGTGGTCCGGTCGCCGGCGGAGAAGTGGGCGATCCGGGCCGAGCGCTGGTCGATGACGATCTCGTCGTCGTTGCCCGGCGGGCGCCCGACGACGATCTCGTAGGGGTTCAGTACCGGGTTCGTCATCCAGTTGAGCCCGAACGCAGGTGCCTGCTTGGCGTCACCCACCGGCTTCCCGGTCTGGTCGAGGATCTGTGCGTAACCGTTGATCCGACCGGCCGCGTCATCGACGCCGTCGAGCGTCCTGATCCGGGCGACGAGGTCTCCGTCGAGGCGGGTGCGGGACTGACCGAAGTTGAGATCAAGCTCCGAGGTCGAACGGACGTACGCGTCGGTGCCTGCGTTGGCTTCGGCGAGGATGGTGTCGAGTGTCTTGTCGATGGAGTCCGTGAGTACGAGGCTTCCGGCGAGGAACGTGACTCCGAGGAGCACGGCGGCGATGGTGGTGAGTAGGCGGGCCTTCTTCGCGGCCAATTGCTTGAGGGTGAGGAGGAGCATGACGTCACGCTCCGATCGAAGTGAAGGTGTCGATGACGGACGCGGCGGTCGGGTCGTCGATTTCGCGAACGATGTTTCCGTCGGCGAGAAAGACCGCACGGTTGGCGTACGCGGCTGCGTTGGGGTCGTGCGTGACCATGACGATGGTCTGTCCGAGTTCCCGCACGGCCGTTCGCATGAACGCCAGGATCGATGCGCCGGTCCGCGAGTCAAGGTTCCCCGTCGGTTCGTCGGCGAAGATGATGTGGGGCTTCGAGGCCAGGGCGCGGGCAACCGCAACGCGCTGTTGCTGGCCACCGGAAAGCTCCGATGGGCGGTGACCGACGCGTTCCGTCAGGCCGACGGTTTCGATCACGGTGTTCAGCCAGTCGCGGTCAGGTCGGCGTCCGGCGAGGGTCAGCGGGAGCGTGATGTTCTCGAGTGCGGTCAACGTGGGAACAAGGTTGAACGACTGGAAGATGAAACCGATCCGGTCACGGCGCAGTCTCGTCAACTGCCGTTCTTTCAGGGTGCCGAGTTCGACGTCACCGATGCGGATCGTTCCGTCGGTCACGTGGTCGAGCCCTGCGAGGCAGTGCATGAGCGTGGACTTGCCCGACCCGGAAGGCCCCATGATCGCGGTGAAGCGACCCGCCGGGAACTCGACGGAAACGCCGTCGAGCGCTCGGACTTCGAGATCGCCTCGTCCGTAGACCTTCGTGACAAGTGATGCCGACGCCGCGCTTGGTACGTCTCGGGTCGGTCGTGGATTCGTGGATTGCTCGGCGAGCAGAGTGATGTTCATGGGGACCTCCTCAGGTCCCGAACAGCGTGCGCTCTCAGGGTCGGTGCCGCTTCTGACCGTGGACGGTTTCCGCCAAGTCGCCCGGGGTAGTTCGCCCGACAGACCCACGAGGTCACCCGTTACCCGGGTCTCTATCGTGAGACAGAGGCCCGGTCGTCCGGGGGGAGGATGCACAGACGACGTATTTCGGCGTACGGTCGGAAGGTGACCCTCGCTGCCGCCAAACGTCTCGCTGACGGGGCCAGGCGGAAGGCGGTCGTCGACACGGTTTTGGCCGGTGGCTGGTTACTGGTCGGCGTGATGCAGTTGGTCTGGCCGGACCTTGACCTGTGGGAAGAGACAGTGTTGACGCCTTACAGGGCGTCGGGGTTCATTGCGTGGGTTCTCGTCGCCGGCGTCTGTGGACCCGTGTGGTGGTGGCGGCGCTCGCCCGCAGTTGCGTTCGCCGTGTCGTGGACATCGCTGCTTGGGCTCGTGATCGGCGACTACCTCCTCGGCCTGCTCCCGTTCGTGGCCTGGGTCCTGATGTACGGCGTCGGGCTTCGTTCGAGCCGACGGACCGCCGCTGCATGCGTTGCCTATGTCTTTGCTGGGCTCACGCTCGCGCTGTCGACGGGCTACCCGAACTTCGACATCGCCGGCGCCGGTGAAAATGCGCTTCTCTTGTGCGGGTGCCTCACCCTCGGAATGCTGTCCGCGGCGACGCGACGCAACGCCGGGGTTCGGGTCGAGCTGGCCGAACGTCGCGCCGACCTTGCGGCAGAGCGGGAACACACGGCCGTCGTTGAGGAACGACTCCGTCTCGCGCAGGAACTTCACGATGTCGTCGCACACTCGATGAGCGTCATCAACATCCAGGCATCGATGGGGGCCGCCGCCTTTCGCTCCAAACCGGAGCACACCGAACGCGCACTCGTCAACATCGAACAAACCAGCCGAGCGACGCTCGTGGAGCTACGTGGCCTGCTCGGAGTCCTACGGGCCGACGATGGAGCACGGAGGGACCTCAGCCCGGCCCCGTCGCTTCTCGACATCGACCAGCTCGTGGCAAACGTCGAAAGTGCTGGCATCGAGGTAACCCTGACGAAGACCGGCCCGATGGCGTTGCCACTCGGCGTCGGCACGTTTGCATACCGGATAGTGCAGGAAGCGCTCACCAACGTGCTCAAACACGCGCACGCCAGCCACGTCGATGTCGCGATCGACGACAACGGCTCCGAACTCGAGATCCGGGTCCGCGATGACGGTCGCGGGTTCACGTGGGCCGTCGATGCAACATCGCTGCAGCCGCTGTCGCCACCGCGCGCCGGTCACGGCCTTGTCGGCATGAACGAACGGGTCGCGACGTTCGGAGGCTCATTGAAGACCGGTCCCGCCCCCGGTGGCGGCTTCCAGATAATCGCGTCAATGCCGTACACGAACGCCCAACAGGTCGGAGGCCCCCCATGATCCGAGTGCTTGTCGTCGACGACCAGGATCTCGTGCGTGACGGCTTCTCCGTCCTCCTTTCGCTGTGCGACGACATCGAGGTCGTTGGACAGGCCACCAACGGCGAGCAGGCGATCGCCGCGGCGATCAACGAACGCCCCGATGTGATCCTCATGGACATCCGCATGCCGGTCATGGACGGCCTCGAGGCCGCCCGTCGACTCGCCGCCGACACGCGAACCTCGGCATGCCGCGTGCTGATCCTGACAACGTTCGATCTCGACGAGTACGTCTTCGAAGCCCTGCGCCTCGGGGCCTCGGGCTTCCTGCTCAAAGACACGCGCCGCGAACAACTCATCGACGCGGTCCGCGTCATAGCGGCCGGTGAAGCGCTGCTGTCGCCGAGCATCACCAAGACACTCATCGCCGAGTTCACCAACCAGCCGTCGCTGGTTCGTTCACGGGTGAAGCTGCTCGACAAGGTCACCGACCGCGAACGCGAAGTGCTCCTTGCTGTCGCTCGCGGCGACACGAACGCCGAAATTGCCGAGTCATTGTTCATGGGGACGGGAACGGTGAAGACCCATGTCAGCCATCTCCTGACCAAAATCGACGCCCGAGACCGTGCACAACTGGTCGTGTTCGCGTACGAATCCGGTCTGGTCCGGCCGGGCGAACCCATACAAACTGATCCCTGAGGTCCCGCCCACCGGGCCGGGACCTCCGATGGGCTGGTCCCGGTGGACCCACGATGGCGACGTGCTACCGGTGACCCGCCTGCCAAACGGCAACGGCAAGGGCCGCGCAGAAGGGCGAGAACAGGCGACGGTCGTTGCGTCGGAATTGCGGCGAAGAACTCCCGGGTACGAGCAGGTCGGTTCGGCCCACGAACCCGAACGCGGAACGCGTCATGAACACGGCCGCGAGAGTGTCGAGAGCGATGCGGTGAAGGCTGTTTCGGGGCCGGAACGCAACCAGCGCAGCAGAGCCGGCCAGGAGAGCGGTGACGCCATTGCATGCGGCTGGTGACGGGGATTTCGATGACCCGATCACGTTGTCGTTCAACGCGTCAACGGATCGGAAGGGGAACGTGGACCCGCGCCCCCAAGCCGCGTGAAGCGCAGCGATCGCCACGAGCCCTCCGCACGCCGCGCCAGCCATCAGGTCAGTTGAGTTCTTCATGGTTGCTACTTCACACCGGGCATCCGCTCCCGGCGTCAGCCCCACGGATGACCGTGCATCGGCCGAGCGACCTAGGCGCAGAGGGCCGTCGAACGCGGTCCCGGGCCAGACGCCCAACGCCGCCTTCGTCTTCATGCTCGTTGGCGTCTCGATCGCCTGATCGGATTCCAACCCAACAAACGAAAGAAAACAATGAACTTCAACCGCAGTACCCCGCCCCGATCGCGTCAGGGTTCCCTTGCTGCCCGATCACCCAAGCGCTCCTCCAGCGCAGCCACGATCGGCCTAGCCACCGTGGCGGCATCGATCGCCTTGTTCGGCACGTTCGGTTCTGCCGCTTCCGCCGAAGACCTCAGTCCCGCAACACGAACTGAAGGCACGCCGACCGTAAGTATCGCTCCACGATCGGTCCTTGACCGTTGCAACGGCAAGCTCGCCACGATCATCAGCAATGCCAGCATCATCTACGGCACCGACGGCGACGACGTGATCATTGCCGCCGGACCCGGCGACGACTCCGTCTACGCCGGAAGCGGCGACGATACGGTCTGCGCCGCGTGGCACGGAATGACCACTGAGACCCTCACCGTTGTCGGTGACGAAGGCAAGGACTGGATCCAAGGAGGTATGGGCAACGACATTCTCAACGGCGGTCCCGGCAATGACACGATTCTCGGCAGTGGCGGAGACGACCGGATCAATGGCGGAACGGGACTCGACATGTTCGACGGCGAAACCGGTAACGACACGGTCGTCTACAGCGACGCGTCCGGCTCCGTCACGGTGTCATTGCGCCAAATGAATGTTCCCGGCCCGTTCGGATCGCAGTCGAAGTTCCAAAGCGCCAGTGGGGCAGACGATCGCGACTTCTTCAACAACATCGAGAACGCCACCGGTTCCAACTTCGCCGACGCACTGCACGGCGACGACGATGCGAACACCTTGCGCGGCGACGGCGGCGGCGACTACATCCGCGGTAACGGAGGCAACGATGTCGTCGACGCCGAATACGGCGACGACGACATCGACGGTGGCCCGGGAGTCGACACCGTCAATTACACCCGGGCCAGTCAGGCAATCGTGAACCTCCAGAACGACGTCGCATCCGCGGTCACCTCCGGCCAGAACGAACACGACACTGTCGTGGGGGTCGAAAACGCCACCGGTTCGCCCGGCAACGACACCCTCACGGGCGACAGCTGGAGGAACCGGCTCGAAGGCGGAGACGGCGACGACACGCTCCTCGGTCTCTCCGGTGACGACACGATCTTCGGCGGCGCCGGTTCGGACAACTATGACGGCGGCCCCGACTTCGACAGCTGCTTGCACGCCGGCGCGGACCCCGGGGACTCCTACATCCGCTGCGAGTACCGCGGCGTGACGGGCGGCTGAACCACACTCGACGGCTGGACACAGCACCGTGTCCAGCCGTTGCACTGCAGTGTCGGCCCTCGATGGCACGGTGCCCGTAACCAATCGCGCAGGGCATGCCACCACCGTGCTCTGTCGTCAGACATACCCCCACCGGCCGACCCGGCGCATCCCCGAGGCAGTCGCCCTACACGGCCACGGGCCTCACAATGAACACACGATTCCCCACCACCCGATAGGAAGAAGCCATGCAACGAGTCGAACCAACCCGTTCTCTCAGTCACCCGAGAGGGCAGGCGAGCGATCCCGCCCCGCCGAGAAGCCCAGTCAACGCCCGCTCCACGCTCGGAGTGCCCGTTCTCCCGCCAGCACCGGTGGCCGAGGGCGCGGCGAGGTTCCGAAACCGGCTTGGAGCGCTACACCGCCGAATGGCACCACCTCCCGTTCAGATCCTCGAATCAGCGCTCAGCCTGCTCGAGCACCGCGTGCTCGTCGCGCTCTGCGATGCCGGCCTACCCGAAGCACTGGTGGCCGCAACCACGAACGACGCGCTGGCCGAACTCTTGGGCGTCGACCCCGACCGGCTCGACCGACTCGTGCGGTACGGAGCCTCGAGGGGTTGGCTTCGCGTCGACCGAGCCGGCCGAATCCACCCGACCGCGACAACCGAGTTCCTCCGCAAGGATCACCCGGCCGGCTGGCGGGCCTGGGTGGACTTCGTCGGGAGCGAACACGTTCACAACGCCGTAGCGGTCCTCAAGGCCGACGATACTTCGGTCGGGTATGAGGGGGTCAATGGCAAACCGTTCTTCGAATGGCTCGAAGATCACCCGGACGAGTGGGTCACCTTCGACGCCGCAATGGCGGCCGGCGCTCGCATGCACGCGCTCATGCTCGACTCCGCCCTCAACTGGCACACCAGCCGTCACATCTGCGATGTCGGAGGTGGCACTGGCGAACTCGTACGAACCCTCCTCGACCGCCACCCCGACTGGCACGCATCCGTCTTCGATCTTCCGAACGTCATCGAACGAGCCGTGCAGCACCCACGCCTCACCGCCATCGCCGGCGACGCCTTCACGTCGGTGCCTCCCGGCCATGACACGTATCTCCTGGTCAATGTCCTGCACGACTGGAGCGACGGCGATGCCGTCCGAATTCTGAGAAATGTGGCAAACGCCTGCACCTCGAAATCTCGCGTCGTGATCGTGGAGAACATCCGCAGAGCCATCCCTCGGGACGATCTCGCGCAACGCGCCGACATTCTCATGGCCGCGCTTACCGCCGGCGGACGCGAACGCACCAGCGAACACTTCGCGGAGCTCGCCCGACAGGCTGGATTCGCACCGGTCAAAACGTACCGACTCGGATCCGGTGATCACGCGTTCGAACTCGCATGCGCCAACTCCCGCAACACGAACCCGACATCGGAGCAGTTGCGATGAGATACGTCGCCCTGCTCACATACGGCCCCAACTGGAAGACCGGTCGACCGATCGAACGCCAAGGCGAAGCGATCGGCCAACACCTTCTAGCGATGCAACGCCTTTACGACGAAGGCATACTCCTCCTCGGCGGGCCGTTCGAACACCACGGCGGTATCGCCGTGCTCGAGGCCACCGACGAGGCCACCGCTGCGGCGGTCATGGCCGCCGATCCCGCCGTGATCGCCGGCGTTCTCGACTACGAGTTGCAGCACCTCGTCACGTACTTCGACGCGTACGTCGGCACACGCGCTTCCGTCCCCGGAACCTCGGCGGCGTAGGCCGACCATGACCGACAAAGCGCAAGACCCCGCGCCGGCACCGTTGCCGACCCTCACCGAAGAGGTCATCGCCGCGATCGTCGCGGAGGTCGAGCCATCCGCAACCGTGACCGGCACCGCAATGCTCCAAGCCGGGCTCTCGTCGTGGATGACCACCATCGACATCGCGAGGCCCGACGGTGCTCCGCACCGGCTCGTCGTGCGGCGCGGACGGCAGGCCGATCACGAACGCCGCCCGATGACACTCCAGACCGAGTTCGAGCTGATCACATACCTCGAGGCACACAACATCACGGTCGCTCGGCCAAGACTGTTCGACCGCTCGGGAGACATCATCCCGCAGGCGTATATCGTGCTCGACTTCGTCGCCGGAGCGACTCGCTTCGCTGCGAACCAGCCGGCTGCGACGGCATACCGGATGGCGGAGATGCTCGCCGCCATCCACGCGCTCGACCCCACGGATGTGTTGCTGCCTTCTCTGCCGTCCCACGCGGCACGGATGGAGCACTGGATCATCAACGACCTGACCCGCCGCGAACCTGATCCCTCCTTACGAGAAGACCTCATCCGCTTCCACCTTGACCAGCATTGGCCACCCACTGACTCGGAGGTGTGTCTCCTGCATGCCGACTTCTTTCCGGGCAATATCGTGTGGTCCAACGACGACATCGCCGCCGTGATCGATTGGGAGTCGTCCGCGATCGGCGACCCCATGGCCGACCTCGCCACCACACGCCTGGACCTGCGATGGGCCTACGGCGCCGAAGCAGCCGAGGCGTTCACCGACCGGTACCTCACCATCACGGGTCGGTCGCCGGCAACGCTTCCAATCTGGGAACTCGTCGTGTCGCTACGACCGGCCGGAGCGATCTCGCTTTGGGCGAACGACATGAAAGCGCACGGCCGACCCGACATCACCGCAACGTCGATGAGAACTGAACAACACGCCTTCGTCGACAACGCTATTGATCGGCTCCCAAAATCCGACACGCTGCAGGTGCGTTGAGCACCGAGACTGCCACCGGCACGGCTTCGCGGCGGCAGTAGTGCTATGAAGATCTCGCGGCACTCGCCGCGCCCACGACTACGCCATTCAGGAGCGCACATGATCAAGGTCGACACTTCGCTGTTATCGAGCACCCTCGCCGGGGCGGGTGCGGCTGCGGCGGGAGTCGAAGCGGCTGGCTTCGACGGTGTCTGGACGGCCGAGATCGACCACGACCCGTTCCTGCCCTTGGTTCCGGTGGCGCTCAACACCTCCCGGATCGAGATGGGTACCGCAATCGCCGTGGCCTTCGCCCGGACCCCGATGACGGTGGCCAATCTCGCTTGGGACCTGCAGGCGGCATCGAACGGTCGGATGATCGTGGGGCTGGGGTCGCAGATCAAGCCGCACATCGAGAAGCGGTTCTCGATGGCCTGGTCGCACCCGGCAGCTCGTATGCGCGAATACATTCTGGCGATGCGGGCGATCTTCGACACCTGGCAGAACGGCACCAAGCTCGACTTCCGCGGCGACTTCTACAACCACACGCTGATGACCCCGATGTTCAACCCCGGCCCGCTGGCGTGCGGTGCGCCGAAGATCGTCCTGGCGGCGGTCGGTACGGCGATGACCGAGGTGGCGGCCGAAGTGTCCGACGGTGTGCTGCTCCACGGGTTCACCACGGAACGATATCCGCGCGAAGTAACGATGCCGGCGGTTGAGCGGGCCCTCGAACGCGCCGGCCGGGATCGTGGCTCGTTCGAGGTGAAGTACGCGCCGTTCGTCGTGACCGGGCGCGACGAACAGGAGATGGCGGCGAGCGCGAAGAGTGGCGAAAGAGCGGATCGCGTTCTACGGCAGCACGCCCGCCTATCGGGGTGTGCTGGAGTTGCACGGTTGGGGTGAGCTGCAGACCGAGCTGAACCAGTTGTCGAAGCAGGGTCAGTGGGTGGCGATGGGGGAGCGCATCGACGACGAGGTGCTCAACGCGTTCGCTGTCGTCGCACCGATCGATGAGCTCGGGGCATCAATCGCCCGCACGGTGGCCGGCGTTGCCGACCGCACGAGCCTGCACCTGCCGAAGGGCGTCGACGCTGAAACCGCCGGGTCCATCATCGACACCATCCGCAACGCCGACAGCTGATCGCCGCCACGCATCAGCTGCGCCCTGCATACTCGTGCGCTCAGTCGCTCTCAGAGCGACTGAACCTACAAGGATGGCTCCGTCCGCTCAGGCCAACTGCTCACGTCGACGCGCGGCGGACCGCGTGGGCGGCGAGTTCTGAGCGAGTGGTCACCCCGAGCTTGGCGAAGTGTGGCCGAGATGGACCTTTACGGTCCCGCGGGCGACGAACATTTTGGCGGCAATCTGTGGGTTCGTGAGGCCCTCGGCGATCAAGTTCGACCACGCGAACCTCGGTCGGGGTGAGGCTGGCCCAGCCGGTCGACGGCCGCTTCCGTTCACCCCGGGCTCTTGACGCGTACTCAACGGCTTCCTCCATGGAGAGCGAAGATCCCTCAGCCCACGACGAGGCGAACGCGTCTTCGCCAAGGACTGCCCGCAGCTGGCCACACGTAGCCTCTATGACGGCGGCGTCGGGTGGTGAGCGCGACGATGCCGTGAGCGCTTACGCAGCGCTGCGGCTGCAGCGAAACACCTGACGGCCTCGGCGTGACTATCGGCGAGACGGGCCAGTGACGCAACCGCGTCTAGGGCGGCCGCCGCATCCGGCCGGTGTCCCATTCGAGCGAATGACGCCAAGGCCCCGTGTACATGGCGTGCTGCGGCTTCAAGATCCCCGGTCTCCCCCTGGACGCGCTACGGGCCGAACTCGCCCGTCGCGGCTGGGACTGAGTTGCTCGGTCGATCCGACGCGCCTAGTCGGTTCGAGTCGGGAGAACGCTGGTGTTCCAATGGTAGGACGCCATTGGTAGGATCACCGTATGAGCGTGGAAAAGTTCAGTGTTTCGTTGGACCCCCAGCTTGGCCAGGCGCTTCGGGCCGCGGCTAAGGCGGAAGACACGAACGTCTCTGCATGGCTGGCCACTGCGATACGCCAACGACTCCGCCACATCGCACTGGGCGAGGCCCTCGACGAAATCATTGCCGAGCAAGGGTGGTCGCGCGCTGAGTTACTCGCAGAGT
This sequence comes from uncultured Acidimicrobiales bacterium, assembly GCA_963763135.1. Classification (GTDB taxonomy): domain Bacteria; phylum Actinomycetota; class Acidimicrobiia; order Acidimicrobiales; family JANYDT01; genus JANMZO01. The sequence goes on from CAVXNJ010000004.1 coordinate 771,537, forward strand.
CGCCGGTGGCGCGACGGACGAAGCGGTCGGCCTGATGGCTCTCGTTCTCGACGCTGGAGCGCTCATCGCGATCGAACGACGTGACCGTGCAACGATCGCTCGCCTGGTGCGTGCTCACGAAGATGCTGAACCGGTGTTGACGAGCGCCGCGGTCGTCGCCCAGGTGATCCGCAACCGCTCTCGTCAAGTGACCCTTGAGCGGGTCCTTGCTGGCGTCGACGAGCGGCCGCTTGATCGTGACGCTGCTCGACTGGTCGGGCATCTGCTGGCGTTGAGCCGAACCTCCGACGTTGTCGACGCGGCGCTCGCGCTCGTTGCATCGCCCGGCGATGAAGTGTTGACATCGGATCCGGGGGATCTTCGCGCCCTCCTCCCGAAACGAACGGTCAAAATCACGACCGTATAGCACGAGTCGATCGGCTCGATGTCTGCCGATTTGATGAGGCTTCCCGTGAGGCTGGTGGTACCCGACGAGTTCGAGCACCTCGGCCGCTTGGAACCACACGGTAGGCGCGTTGCGGTGAGGTCGTGCGAGACTGCGGCCCTCGAAGCTCGAATCGATTGGAGGCCCCGAATGAGTGGACCGTTGCAGGGAATCAAAGTGGTGGAGTTGGCCGGCATCGGACCGGGTCCGATGTGCGCCATGCTGCTGTCCGACCTGGGGGCCGAAGTCATCCGGGTTGACCGCTTGGCGCCCGCCGATCTCGGTATCGACTCGGGTCGGCGCTTCAACGTTCTCAACCGGGGACGGCGCTCGATCGCGGTCGACCTCAAGAGCCCTGAGGGTGTGGAGGTGGTACTCAAGTTGGTCGAGCAGGCCGACGCGTTCATCGAGGGCTTCCGCCCCGGTGTCACCGAGCGCCTCGGCCTCGGCCCCGACGTGTGTCTCGCTCGCAATCCCCGACTGGTCTACGGCCGGATGACCGGCTGGGGCCAGGAAGGTCCGATGGCTCACGCCGCCGGTCATGACATCAACTACATCGCCCTCACCGGTGCGCTCGACGCCATCGGCACCGCGGGCGGTCCGCCCGTGCCGCCACTCAACCTGGTGGGTGACTTCGGCGGTGGCGCCCTGTATCTGGCCTTCGGCGTGTGCGCGGCGTTGCTCGAAGCTCGTACTTCGGGCCAGGGTCAGGTCATCGACGCCGCGATGGTCGACGGTGCTGCGTCGCTGCTGACCGCCATCTACGGCATTCATGCGTCGGGCGGTTGGAACCTGGAACGGGGAACCAACCTTCTCGACACCGGGGCCCACTTCTACGGTACCTACGAGTGCGCCGACGGAAAGTGGATCTCGATCGGTTCCATCGAAGCCAAGTTCCACGCCGAGTTGCTCGAGAAGCTGGGCCTGAGCCCGAGCGACATCCCGAACCGGATGGACAAGGCCCGGTGGGTGGAGCACAAGAAACGCCTCACGGAACTGTTCCTCAGCCAAGCACCCGCGACGAGTGGTGCGCCTCCATGGAAGGCAGCGATGTCTGCTTCGCTCCGGTGCTGTCGATGGCCGAGGCCCCGCAGCATCCGCACATGCGGGAGCGGGGCACGTTCGTGGAGATCGAGGGCGTTATCCAGCCCGGACCCGCACCGCGCTTCAGCCGCACCCCGGGCGAGGTCCAGAGCCCACCGGCCACACCGGGCGAACACTCCGAGGCCATCCTGGCCGACTGGGGTTGGTCGGCCGACGCCATCGCCGCTCTTCGCTCCGCCGGAGCCATAGCCTGACCCGGCCGACGTAGTCGCCCGAGCGCGCAAGTTTGGGGTTTAGGTTGCTCTGATAGCTACTCAAACCCCGAACTTGAGGATTGTTCCGAAGGGAGTGTGGGGTCGGTGGACACGATGAACATCCCGACGAGCAGCGCGGCGAGCACCGATGATCCAGCCCACAACTCGACTTGCCAACCGAGGTCTGAACTCAGGTAGGCGCCGGCGAACAGGCCAAGCCAGGTGACCAGCACGAGCCCAGAAGCCCAGCTCGCGAGAGCTACCGCGGAGCGATGCAGCATCGGAGCGAGGCGCGGCCACGTGAGCTCAGCGACCACGGCAGCCGCCAACGGCCCTAGCAACAGGTTGGCCGGTCGAAGGCTTTCCAGGATCGTCTGGAAGAAGGCCGGCACCACCATCACCACCAGGAACGCACCCCGGGGAAGACCGACGTTGCGGATGAGCCACGCCAGCGCGAACCATGTTGTGAGGCTGAACAGCAGGATGGCCCCGATCGCCAAAGCCGCGGTGTCGGTGCCTGAGCTGACTCCGCCGGTTCCCCGTCCGCCGCCCGCGCCGCCACCTGTTGTCGAAAGAGCGGTCATGTACTGACGGGTCTTGTACGGCGTGATGTACATCAGGAAGAACTGGAAGACGGCCAGGATAAACGTAACCGCGCTTATCGTCGCGCCCGTCACCGACCACGATGCGGTGCGGAAGTTTCCACGCACGATCGTCGAAACGACCGTTCCCGACATCATCAGCAGCGCACCGGCCAGCAGCAGTAGGTGGGTGGGCGAAAGCAGTGCTTCGATGCTCGTCTCGATCCCGAAGACCTGGTGCCACACGAGATCAAGCCCACCACCTACGCCGAAGACCGCCGCCCCGAGCCCGCGTACGCCGTAACCGACAGGGAGCGTGGGAAGCATGGATTGACCGGGTACCTGGTTCTTCCGGCCGATGAAGAGGATCCACGTGGCTCCGGCGACGAACCCGCTGTAGAGCAGCGCGTGCCACGGCGTGAAGAACGTTTCGGCCTTGCCGTTGCGATGCGCCCACCCGTCGACGAACACGCCCGCCACCATCCAGGCCCCGCAGAACGACGACACGAAGTCATCGCGCCTCGAGGCGAAGCTTCGAGGTGTCATATGCGCGCGTTGTATTGGCACGTCGATCGTTGTCATGGGTCTTCCTTGTGAGTGGTGTTGATGCTTTGGATCGGCGCGCCGGTCAGGCAACGACGAGGAACTGGCCCATCAGGCCTTCGTCCTCGTGGTTGGCCATGTGGCAGTGGTACATGTAGGGATGTTCGGTGCTCGCGAAGTCGTCGAACTTCGCCACGAAGGTGACGGTCTCGTTGACTTGGATGAAGAACGTGTCCTTCCATCCCTTCTCGTACTCAGCGACCGGTCCGGTGCTGCGTTCGACGATCGTGAACTGCACGTCGTGGATATGGAACGCGTGGCCGAACACCTCGTCGTTCGTTACGGTCCAGGCCTCAACGGTGTTGAGTTTGACCGTCTGGTTCATGGTGTCCATTGCGTACGCCTTGTCGTCGAACGTGAACGGGGTGCCCGGACCTTCGTCGGTGATGTTGATGGTGCGCTTGTTCGTCGCATCCGTGGCCGCCCACAGCGCGTTCTTCACCAGCGACGTGGGAAGGCTCTTGAGCGCATCGGTCGTTGCACCTTTGATCGTCAGGCGCAACAGGTCGAACGTCTTGTTGTTGAGCAGGCTGCCGAAGTCGCCGGTCTCAGCGGGCTCTCCGCCCGGGTAGCCGAGACTGTACCCACCGTTGAACGACTGCATCGCGACCGAAGCTCCGATCGCGTCGGCACTGAGATCGACCACAATTTCATACCGCTCACCCGGAAGAATCGTGAGGCGGGATACCTGCACCGGGGCATCCATCAGTCCGCCGTCGGTGCCTATCACGGAGAAGGATCGGTCATCGGCAAAGCCGACCGTGTACACGCGCTCAACTTCGGCGTTCAGGATTCGGAACCGCACCAGTTGGGCTGGAGCATGCAACTCGGCATTTATGACGCCGTTGGCCAGGAGGTAGTCGCCGTAGATCGCCGTCGTGTCGATTGCTCCGTCAGCATCGAACTTGCGACTCGTGAGCACGAGCGGGATGTCGTCGACCCCGTAGGTACGCGGCAGCTCCAGCGCGGACTCTTCGTCGTCCTGCACGATGATGAAGCCGCCGGCGCCTTGGTTGAGTTGCTTCCAGGTCAGTTCGTGCGCATGCGGGTGGTACCAGTAGGTTGCCGCGTTGTTCTTCACGGTCCAGGTCGGCGACCAGGTGTCGCCGACGGCGATCACCTGGTGTGGTCCGCCGTCCATCTCGGGTGGAAGGTGCGCGCCGTGCCAGTGCGTGGTGGTTTCCTCCGTGAGGTTATTGGTGACGTTCACCGTCACGGTGTCGCCCTTCTTCATGAGCAGCGTCGGCCCCCACATCGCAGCGCCGTTGTACGCGATTGTCGGGGAGGTTTTGCCGTTGAGTAGGGCCGACGTTGATGGAGCGAGCGCAAGGTCGAACGACGTTCCCGTTAGGAGGGGCGGAATCCACAGCGCGTTGAAACCCTCGGTGGCGGTGGACGTCGCAGAAACAGTGGAGGCCGAAACGGTGGAGGCCGAAACGGTGGAGGCCGACGCAGTTCCGTCGGACGTGCTCGCGGCGGTCGTATCCGATGACACTGAGGTGTCGCTTGCGTCGTCGCCGGAACTACAGGCGGCGAGCGCCGTGGCCGCAGCGCCCAGGATGAAGGCTCGACGCGTCACCATCGGTCCGTTGCCGGAACGCGATAAGCGCCTCATGACCACACCTGCGAGGCCCAACTGCGCGGTTTCATATGCGCGCGTGCTATTAATCGGTGGATCGTTGTCATGGAGCTTCCTTGTGGCGGATGAGTTGCTGCGATTGATACGTGTGGATGTGTTGGTGCGCGGGAACCTGGTTGGTGGCGCCGATGTTTGCGGGCTAACCCGGTGTTGGGTGGGGGAGCTGTTCGGGCGTTCTCAGGCCGGGGCTTGTACGGTCTTGCGCCAGAGGATCGTGTTGTCGACCTTCAGGTCCGATGTCCAGATGAGCTTCGCTGAGGAGTCCCAGGAGATTGACTCGTAGCCATCCTTCACGCCGACCTGGTCCTCGCTGTAGAACGTGGCCGCCGCCCACGAGCTGTCGTCGAACGTTGCCGCTTTCCAATCGGCCGGTTCCGGCACAATGCGGCTCGTGCACGTCTGCTCCGGAGTCTCCGAGTCGGCGCAGTCGTTGAGCGGGGCCGCGTGCACCACGAAGCCCTTCCATGACTCGTCGGTGACGGCTACGACTCGTCCGGTGCTGAGGTCGGTGATCTGAACGATGAAGCCGCCGTCGCCCATCTGCTGACGCCCCGTGCCGATGTACTCGAGGCCGGTGTCGTTCTCCTTGAAGTCCTTCGACACGGCTCGAAGTTCGAGCGGGTAGGAGCTCTCGAAAGTGAAGGTCTCCGCGTTGAACGAGCGCTCTGTGGCGATCGATACCGAGTCCTCGCCGATTGGTGTGTCTCCGTTGTAGAGCGCGAACCAGTTGTCAGCCCAAACTTCTGCCTTGAACGTTCGGACGGTTGTACTGGGCAACGTGCTCTCGGTGACTGCTGCGGTGTCCGTTGCCGCGTCGGAAGCGCCGGACGACGATGACCCGCACGCCGCCAACGCGATCGTCAACGTGAACATGCTCAGCAACGAGCCGATGGCGACCATAGCCCTACCGGTTGCGTACGTGTGCTTCTCCATGGCGACCATCGTGACGGACCTCAGCTCCAATCGAAAGTGCCCGGTGGCCACTCCGTGCCGATGGCACCGTGCCGGGTGACCCCTGCCAGGTGGCACTTGTTCAACTCGCGGCGTCGCGGGTGAAGATGGCCGGGCATGCTCGCTGCCCGCACCCGAAGGACCTACCTCGCGATAGCGGTGGGCGTGCCGTTGGCGGTGCTCGTTGCCGGAGTAGCGGACTGGCACGACGGCGCTCCCATTCGGGGCCGAAGCTTCGGAGCAGCCCCCACCAACTGGTCGCATCTGGCCGCGTTCATCGTGGCGACCGTGGCCACCGGCGTTCTCGGGTTCCTCTTCACGACGGGGCCCGAGGCCCCGGGATGGTTCCGCATTGCTGCCGCTCTAACGGCTACCTTCGCTGTACTGGCCGGGCAACCTACGTACGCGACGTTGCTGTTTGCTCTTCCGCTGATCGACATCCGCAGACGACAGCGCAACCCACGGCGGGCCGTCTACACGATTGCGATTCTCGGCCTCATGTCGATCGGCCTGATTCTTGGACGGTCGTGACCACGGGGCTCAACCGTTCATCGCGTGGGGGATCGCGTCCCTACTCATCCTGGCGGTCGGTGATCTGCTCAGACAGCTCGACGACGCGGCCTCCTCGGAAGCGGAACTGGCCCGCCTCAACGAGCGGCAGCGTCTGGCCCAGGACCTGCACGACAGCATGGGCCACCTCCTGCTGGCCTCGTCGATCCAGCTGCGCAAGGCCGTCGCGTTCCGCGACCGTGACCCAGCGCAGGCCGATGAGGCGATCGAGTTGGCGAGTGGAGCGATCGCGGAGGCCCTTGTCGATCTGCGCATCGCGGTCGATGGCGCGCATGCCGATACGAGCGGATTTTCGTTGAGCGAATCGTTGCGGAGCATGGTGGGGCGACTCGGGCCGTCGATGTCTGTCGATCTCGACCTCAGCGACGACGCAGAGCTCGCACTCACCACCCAGATCACGCTGTACCGGTGCGCGCAGGAGGGACTGACCAACGTGTTGCGACACGCCGAAGCATCGACCGCCCGTCTCTCGACCACCGTGACCCCGTCGACGGCGAGTGTCACCGTGGCCGACGACGGCCGCGGCTTTGACGCCACAGTCGGCGCCGGAGGCGCCGGGCTCAAGAATCTGCGGGAACGCCTCACACGTCTCGGTGGTTCGCTGGTCATCCGCTCGAGCCCTGGAGCCGGTACGGTTCTCGTTGCGTCACTCCCGCGATAGCCATGAGCACACCGTCCCCCGCCGACCCGATCTCTGTAGTCATTGCCGACGACCAGTGGATGGTCCGCGAAGGTCTGGCGTCGTTGGCGGATCTCGATGACGGGGTGAAGGTCGTAGGGACCGCATCCGACGGGGCTGAGGCGGTTGCGTTGGTCGAGCGGTTGCGACCCCGCGTGGTCCTGATGGACATTCGCATGCCGGTGATGGACGGGATCGCCGCGACCGCCCACATAACCGCCCGGTTTCCCGGCACGCATGTGCTGATGCTCACGACGTTCGTCGAGCAGGCACTCGTTGACGAGGCAATGGCTGCGGGTGCCCTCGGCTATCTCACGAAGGACATCGCGGCGAAGGATCTCGCGCAGGCCGTGCGCGCCGCCGACGCTGGAATCATGCAGCTGTCACCGTCGGCCGCCGCCCGACTCTTCACGGCGCCGGTCACGCAGGCAACACCTCTTGGGGCTCCACCGCAAACGACTGCGCTGGCCGAGCTGTCGGCCCGTGAGCGCGAGGTCCTGCTCCTGGTGGCCGAGGGCTACACCAACCGTGAGATCGGACAACGGCTCCATCTCAGCTCGGGAACGGTGAAGAACCATGTGTCGTCGATCCTTCGTCGCCTAAACCTCACCGATCGAACCCAGGCCGCGGTACTCGCCGCGCAGCACGGGCTACTCGGCGGTGGAATGAGCTGAGTTCTCGCTCGCCGAACTTCTGACCGTAATAGTTCATGCGGTCGCTCCCAGGGCGACTGAGCGCTGCAAGAACGGTCGGGCAATCCGTAGTTGCGAACGTTCGGTTGCGGCGCGAAGGTACGCACATGGCGAGAAAAAGGAGGCGGTCGGCGGGCAGGTCGGTTGGAGCAGCCATCGCGGTGGCGCTCGGTCTGGCACTGGCGGTGCCGGTCGCACATGCGCAGTCCGACCCCGGCGACGCGGTACGCCTCCCGTATCCGTCGGGCATGAACCAGCCAGCGCCTTCGCCGGTGCACGCAACGTCGTGGACCATTCGACGCGTCACCGATCGGGGCCGCAATCGCACCGTGTCACCCAACGCCGTTGTGCTGTTCGACTGGGGCGACGGTGTCGGTGAATCCACCGCCTCGATCTTCGACGGCTGCGCCGTTTCGAACCGCAGCTTTGCGTGGTCCGACCGCAACCTGAACATAACGGCCGCACCCCATGGCGCCGTCGCCCCACTTGGTGCTGCGGAGTGCTCGCCCGCCCAGGCCACGTTGCAGACTGTGCTTTCGGGGACATTCACGCACCCGAAGGCCTCGACGTTCGCCTACGGGGGCACGCTTGTGCTGACCAGGTCGCGCGTTCGTATCGAACTTGCGCGGCGCAACGAAAGTCCCCTCGAAGACACCGCCTGGCGCACCACCGACACCGTCATCCGAAACGAACAGCGACGCAGCGGAACGGTGGCCTTCGGTCGCACCAGCTATGGCGCCTACGACAGCTGCAATTCCATCGACGGCCACTTTCTCCACGTAGGGAATCGACTACTCGCCGTCGGGATGATCCGGACGACAGCGGCGGGATGTCCGGCACCGCCGACGCTCGGTTGGCGATGGGAGAGCGCCACGGTCACTCGGACCGGCGGGACCCTCACGATCACGGCCGGTGCCCGGTCGTACACCTACCGGCAGGTCCAGGCGTTGCTGTGGGACACTCGGGGCCAGCCGCCTTCCGCCCCGCCGTTCAGCGCTGCTGCGGTGTTCGGCTCATGGCGAATGGAATCACTGGCCGGTAACCGGACGGGCCCGGGAGCGACGGGCACGATCGAGTTCCGCAGTGATGGCACGCTGGTAGGCGAGACACCGTGTGAGTCCTTCACCGCGTCGTGGTCTCCGGAAGCGACGTCGATGGCGACGACCGTGCGCGATCTGAAGCGCACACCGAAAACGTGCGACGAGTCCCTCAAGCCTGATGCGTTGGCCCTCGGCGATCTGCTTGCGACCGGTCGCCTCGCCGTCGGCCGTGGCGAGATCCGCCTCATCCTGTGGCGCTCCGGCGAGACCGATCTCGCGGCTGGCATCAACTTCACCAAGGCGTAAGAGTCGCCGTCGCAGGTCGAACTAGTGCTCGCGGTCGTTCCACGAGCGACCGCGAGCACAACTACGGTCAGTTCGGATCGGCGAAAGTAGTGTGCGTTCATGAGCCTTGCGTGGGAACAGGTGGTCGTGAATGCCCAGGATCCGGTGGCGCTCGGTCAGTGGTGGCGAGAGGCCCTTCGGTGGGTGATTGTCAACGACGATCCGGCCGAATTCGAGATCCGGCCGTCGCCAGATCGGATGCCCGGACTGCTGTTCGCTCAGGTCGCCGAACCGAAGCGCTCGCGGAACCGTCTTCATCTCGATTTCCGCCCCGATGATCAGGACGCCGAGGTGGCACGACTGCTTGCGCTTGGTGCTCGTCGTATCGACGTCGGTCAAGGCGATGTGTCGTGGGTCGTGCTTGCCGATCCCGAGGGCAACGAGTTCTGCGTGCTCAGCGCTTCATCGCACACACCGTAGTCATCACGAAAGAACACGCTCATCAGGGTCCTTGCCCTGAGTCTCATGACGTATGGCAAGCTCCCTCGACGTCTCGGCCAGCTGACGTCGACGGTCCTGCTTGTGTAGGAACGTCAGCTCACGGAACCTCTTGGCACGACCCAGAGCGTCGGCTGTCGGGTCACGTGAGCGATGTGGTCAAAGTCGGCGTCGTAGTGGAGCACGGTCGCGCTGTAATGCTCGGCCGTTGCGGCGGTGAGCAGGTCAACGACGCCCGCAGCGCGATGTTGGCTCGTCTTGGCGAGTTGGCGTTGGACCGCTCTTGCTCGATCACCGATCTCGGGCGTAAGTGGAAGGTCGACGAAACCTTCAACGCGTCGGGTCGATATCGAACGGTATTCGGCCGGTGTCCGGGCCGAGTAGAGCACCTCGAGGTCTACCGTCACGCAGGTGGCGAGGAGTCCGAGGCGACCAAGGCGTACAAGCTCGTCGAGGACCTCGGTCGACGACACCCTCGCTATAGCGCTTGTGTCGACGAGAAAGAGTCCGGGAGGGATCAACGTCGAGCCCCGGACCGCACTTCCGGATCAGCGAGATCGGGGCTGCCCCAGATCAGTGGATCAGCGAACGCGGCGGCCAGCCGACGACGGTTCGCGACGAAAGCGAGCGCAGCATTGACGGTCTCGATCTTGCTCGTTGTACCCAGCTCCTTGGCGGCTAGTGCAAGGTTTTTGTCGTCGATGTCGATCGTTGTGCGAGCCATTGCCCGATGTTACCGGCTTCGCATCATTATTAGAATAAATGATGCTTCCTTTGATGTCTTGCGTGTTGCCGAGCCGCGAACCGGTACGACGTTCATTCTCGAATCGGCGCGTTTGGACGGTTGGGCATACGATGCGCTGACTTGCAAAACCCAGGGGGACCCAATGTTCGTCAACGCGACCAGTGTCGGTGAGTACGCACGAATCCGAATCGAGCCGATCACCGGATCCATCGGTGCCGAAGTGTCGGGCGTCGATCTACGCGACGTCGACGACGAAACCTTCACCGAGCTGCGTGACGCGTGGCTGGCCCACAAGGTGCTGTTCTTTCGCGACCAACCTTTCACGAACGCGGAGCACGTCGCGTACGGTCGCCGATTCGGCGAGTTGGAAGTTCACCCGTTCATTCCTTCGCCTGAGGGCCACCCCGAAATCGTGGTGCTCGAGTCCACCCCGGAGAAGCAGTCGGCCGCGGAAATCTGGCACTCCGATGTGACGTGGCGGGTTGAGCCGTCGCTCGGGTCGATCCTGTATGGCCGGATGATTCCGGCGTACGGCGGCGACACCGTCTGGGCCAACATGGAGTTGGCCTACGACTTGCTCGACGACGCGACGAAGGAACGGATAGAGGGTCGCACCGCGGCGCACTCGTTCGTGAAAACCTTCGCCAGGAACAAGTCCGCTGATGAAGTCGCGGCGCTTCTCGAACGCTACCCGGAAGCTCACCACCCGGTAGTGCGGACGCACCCCGACACCGGTCGTAGGTGCCTCTACGTGAACCTGAACTTCACCGAACGCATCGACGACATGGACCCCGTCGAGTCCACGGCGCTGCTGGAGCGCCTGACCCGCCAGTCGTCGATCCCGCAGATCCAGTGCCGCTTCCGTTGGCGACCGGGTTCGATCGCCCAATGGGACAACCGCTGCACCCAGCATTACGCGGTCCCCGACTACGGCGGGTTCTCTCGCCGGGTCGAACGGGTCACGGTGTGCGGCGACAAGCCCTTCTAGCTCGGCGCGTTCTTGTAGCGCTGGGTCGCTCCAGAAGCGACCCAGCGCACTAGTACGACAAGACGCGAGATCTATCGCAGTGTGAGGTCGGCGCTCAACGGTGCGCTTCCGTCACCGGTGTCGTCGAAATGGTAGGTGTAGCCGCTGCGGAGCGTGATCGTCATGATCACGGTGACGCCGGGCTTGATGGACTGGTGGCCTCCGGGGAAGTCGACGTTGATTGGCGGAGGACCGGACTGCCCACCCTCGATCCAGCGGCCGAGTTCTTCGCCGCGTTCGAGGTCCGACATCTTGGCGACCCCGGCAATGTTGAGTTCGTGCGGTCTCGTCCCCCGGTTGGTGATCGCGATCGAATGGGTGCCCGCTTTCAGCTTGCCGAGGGCGACGGCCTTGTCGGTCAGCGTGATGGCCGAATCCGCCCGGGGAAGCGTGCCGTTTCGAGCGTTGGTGACGGTGAGGAGCGCGACCATGCCGCGCTCGGCATGGCTTGACCCGTCGCTCATCGGCATCGGACAGAAGATCTCGTAGAGGCCCGGTTCGAGAACTCGCTGATACCGGAGGCGCTGACCGGGCCCGAGCATCGTGATGCCGCCTGGATCGTCGACGACGAATTTGGGATTGTGTTCGTGGCGCTTGATCGACGTGATCACCTGCTCGATCGTGGTTCCGGGTCGGAGTTTCGCAATTGCTATCTCGTGGGCCACCTTGCCGGTGTTGACGATGTCGATATCGACGAGCGGTCCCGGGATCGTGCTGGGAAGGACAAACGCATGATCGAGAAGACGGATTGAATCGCGGGCGGGTGTCGGCTTGGCAAGTACGGACGGCGCCGCTGATGTGACCGAGGCCATGACCGCAGCCATGACCGTGGCCGCAGCCATGAGCGCTGCGACGGCGATGGTGGGCATGACGGTGACGGGAAACCGTCGGGGAGCGGATCGGTGAGCCATCGGATGAGACCTCCATTGGGGCGTGTGGACCCGTTGAGCATGCGGATTCGCCCGAGCGAGACGCATCGTCTCGAAGTCACCTCGCAGTCATTTCGAACTTTCCGAAGTCATTGCCAATGTCACGTCGATGTCACAGCGAACCGATGACTGCGGTCACTTGCGCCCTCCCGGGGCAAGGTGGATAGTTCCGTGGTGGAGTACCGACTAGCGCGCCAGTGCCTGTTCACCGCGACAGTCGTCGTGGCTGTGCTGGCTGCCGCCGGTTCACTGACGGGAGGCACCAACCTCATCCCCGGTAACGGCGACGAATGGACGTACGCGATCGTCGCCGTCAGCCAGGCGGCACTCGGTTGGTTCCTGACGGGGCGACGACCCAGGATCGTCGTGGGGTGGTTGATGCTGGGCGGCGGTGCAGTCTCCGCGCTGGCGCTCGCCTCCACCTGGTGGGCGAAACAGACCCTCATCGGCGAACCGGGGTCGCTGCCGTTCGGGTCGTTCGCGGCCTGGCTGCAGGTGTGGGTGTCACCACTCTCGTTTCCGCTCGTGCTGATTGCTCCGCTTGTCCTGTTTCCGGGTGGTGTGACGAGGTCACGCCAGTCCCGGTGGTTCTTCGGGATGTTGGCGTCACTCATCGGTGGGCTGTGCGCGATGGCGGCGATCGTCGGCGGTATCGCGGTCGCGTCCGACCCTGTCGGTGTGCTCGACATACCGGGGATTGCGACCGGCGATACCGCCGAGCTGGCGACCGGCGCCGCGGCCGGGGCGCGGCTGCTCGGATTCGTCGGGACGCTCGCTGCACTCGGCTCGCTTGTGTGGGCTCGTCGTCGGACGGACGGTGTCGAGCGCCGTCAGTACGACATCGTGCTGATCGGAGCGGCCGCCACCGTGGCGCTGGTCGTACTTGACGGGCTGGTCGGTCCGCTGACCGGGCAACGACACCAGGCACCGGAAGGGTTGTTCGCGCTGGCCATCCTCGCGATCCCCCTGGCCGCCTCGGTGGCTATCGTTCGATACGGACTCTACGACCTGCGTGTCGCGGTGAGCCGGACGCTGCTCGTTGCGGCCAGCGGCGGTGTCTTGGCCGGCCTGTATTTTGCGGTCCTCTTCGTTGTCGCCCGCATCGTCGGTGACACGGCCGGGGTAACAGTGCAGGGTGTCCTGGCGTCGGGGGCCGTGGTGTTCGCGACCAGGCCGGTGCTTGCCTGGTTGGTTCAGAGGACGCACCGTCAATTCGGTCGAGCGACGGGGGCCTCGGCGGTGGCGAATCGTTTCAACAGCGATCAGCCCGATCCCGACGATGCCACCACGTCGTTGGGCGCGCTGGCGGAAATCATTCGCGACGAAGTACGACTCGCGTTCGTGTCGATCACCGTCAACGGGCTGACCACGAGCTCGATCGGTGACGCCGACGGCGAGCCGGTACGTCTACCGTTGCGTCATGGGTCGGCCATCATCGGAGAGGTCGCCGTCACGGGTCGTCGCGGCGAATCGCTCGGCGCCGCTGACCTCCGGACGCTCACGGAGATCACCCGTTACGTCGAAGTGGCCGCCCGGTCGATGCAGGTCAACGACGACCTCAGGCGCTCACGTCTCGAACTGGAATCGGCTCAGGCCAACGAGCGTCGACGCCTTCGCCGAGACCTCCACGACGGCATCGGTCCGACCCTCGCGTCGATTCGGCTCCGGCTCGGCTCCCAACGGCGCCGTCTCCCCGAACATCTGGCCGATGAACTGTCGGTCGACGATATCGATGCGTCGGTGGCCGACGTGATCCGTGAGATTCGTCGGATCGTTGAGGGACTCCAGCCCTCCATCCTTGAGGACGTAGGTTTCGTGCCGGCGCTCGAAATCTTGGTGGCCGAACAGCGCCGAGCCAGTGGAATCTCGATCACGCTCGACACCGCGTCGGTGACGTCGCCAATTCCCGAACGTTCCATCGAGGCGGCGTACCGCGCCACGGCCGAAGCGATAGCGAACGTCGTGCGCCACAGTCGGGCGACGGTCGCCGGCGTTCACGCGCTTGTGGCCGACAAGACGCTGTGCCTTGAGATCTCTGACAACGGCATCGGTTTCGATACCGCCGACCGGACCGGCGTTGGCCTGCGCTCGATCGTTGAACGGGTCGCCGCCGCGGGCGGGCAGGCGAGCATCTCCAGCGGCCGCGACTGCGGCACGACCGTCACGCTGCGGCTCCCGGCCTGAAGGGTGCGCAATGAACGTTGAACGACTGCGGGTGGTGCTGGCCGACGATCATCCGGTCTATCGGGACGGGCTCGCCCGGCTTCTCACCGAGATCGGCGGGTTCGACGTCGTGGCGACCGCGTCGGACGGAAAGCAGGCCGTCGAGCTCGCCGAGTCGCTTCGGCCCGATGTCATCGTGATGGACATCCGAATGCCGGAACTCGATGGTATCGAGGCAACCCGGAAGATCATCGCCGACAACCCCGACATCGGCATCGTTGTGCTGACGATGTTCGACGACGATGAACTCGTGTTTGCGTCCCTGCGCGCCGGTGCTCGTGGCTATCTGATGAAAGACGCCCGCGACGACCAGATAGCCGACGTGATCCGCGGCGTCGCCCGCGGTGACGCAGTGTTCGGGCCCACCGCGACGAAGCATCTACTCGAACGACTCGACCGGGGCGCGGCCGTGCCCGACACGCCGGTCGCTCGCTTTCCCGGGCTGACCGCCCGAGAACACGAGGTGCTCGAACGATTGGCCCGCGGCGAACGCAACGACGAGATCGCCCGGCACCTCTTCCTCGGCGAGCGAACGGTCCGCAACTACGTGTCGAACATCTTCACCAAGCTCGGCGTCGAGAATCGCGGCGCAGGCGATCGTCACGGCGCGCCAGGCCGGTATGGGTTAGCGAGGCCCGAGGCGTTCTTGTAGCCCTGGTCGCTCGTGGAGCGACTCAGCGCACAAGTACGAGCGGTGTCGGCGGCTGAGGACCCCTAGCGCTTGACGAGGCAGAACGGGTTTCCGTCGACGTCGGTGAACGCCGTTGCACCTTGGCAGGTCCGGTCGGGGTTGGCGAGCGTGGCGCCGAGTCCGAGGAGGTGCTGGATCACCGACGGCTCAGTGTCACCGTGCCCTGGAGCGATGTGGAAGTGGAGCCGCTCCTCACCCCACGTTGGCATCAATGGCGGCCCGCTCCAGGTGATCTTCGGACCCGTGCCGTTGGGCGCCTGGATCGCGGTTTCCTCGTCTTGATCCCATACCAACGGCCATCCCAGCACCTTGCTCCAGAAGTGGCCGAGGGCTTGGGTGCCGTCGCAGTTGACGGCGCCCAGCCGTGGGCAGCCGGCGAGGAACCGGTTGGTCGGGTCGATGATGCAGAACTCGTTGCCTTCGGGGTCGGCCAGCACGACGTGGGAGTCGTTCGGGTCCTGACCGATGTCGACGTGCCTCCCTCCGACTGCGAGGAGTTCGACGATCGTGGTGTCCCTGTCGTCAGGCGACGACGTCGTGAGGTCGAAATGGATCCGGTTCTGACCGACCTTCTCACGTGCGCCGGGACGGAACCGTAGGCGGAAACCAGTCGCATCTGTTGGCACAAGTTCGACCCCGCCGACCCCGCCGCCCAGCTCCGAAATGTTCCAGCGCAACGCATGCGCCCAGAACGACGCGAGTTCCCTCGGCGCTGAAGCGCTGAACACCAGACCTACGAGCGTTGCCGTCATCGGGCCATCGTGTCATGTTGCGTCGTCCGGCGACGACTGCATTTGCCCACAAGAACGGCGATCAGCAGCGAACGCAGCGGTTTTGCCGTCGGCATCCACGCCGACGTTGTTGCTCAGGGTGGTGCTCAGCGCAGCGGAGGTCGGGCGCGCTCATGACCCAGGAGGTCAAAGGCCAGCGCAACGGCTTCACCGCGCGAACCGACACCGAGTTTTCGGTACGAATTCTCGAGGTGCTTCTTCACGGTTGCCTCGGCGATACCGAGTTTCATGGCGATTTTCACATTCGTAAGACCCTGGGCCACAAGACGCATCACCGCCTCTTCGCGCTCGCTCAGCCCAAGTGATTGCAGGCCGCCAGTTGCGGCGTCGTGGTCTTTCGACTCCACGAGGACCAACGACTCGTTGCGGGTTCCGGGCACGAAGCGCATGACGAGCTGTCGGCCGTCGCGTTCGGCGGTCATAGGTCGTACCAGTTCGAGCCGCGGCTCTCGGGAATCGAACGAGACGGCGGCGCGTTGGGCATTGAGCCACCGCTCCACGCGTGCCGGTAGTGCGCTCGACGCGCTTGGCCGACCGAAGTACCGGTACAGCAGAACGCTCGCCCCCGGCGACACGTCGACGGGCTCATCGTGGTCGAGCAGTATCACCCACACCCCTTCGAGTTGCAGCACGGTGCCGGCGGCATCAACCATGGCCCGAACCCGATCGGCATCAATCAACTGTTGGTACGCCTGTGCGAAATGCGGCCGTACGACATTAAGGATGGCCCGGTCGTGTTCGTCGAACGGATCATCCAGATCGCATCGGCTTATCGCCAGCCCGATGACACGGGGAAGCACAGCTGGGAGGGTTATCGATACCTGGTGTTCCACGCCGAGCGGGCTGTAGAACTCCCGGTACAACGCTGAGTCATGAAACTGCTCAGTCGTCCAGAAATCGGCGATGGTCCGGGCTGAACCATCGCCGGTTTCTGTGACGTAGCTGATCAAGGGATGCGACGCCGCCAGCCGTCCCAGAACACCCGGTTCAACGTTCATCGGAAAGTCGATCGGCTGCCACACCGCTGCGGCGAACTCCCGACTTGGATCGACCTCGTTCATGGACCGTACGTCTGAACGGACCAGTTCCCCGACCACTTCCAATGCCCGATCACGGAACCCCGCCGCCGACGCGGAGTCGTGCACGCTCCGAACCGCATCAAGGGTCTTGGAAAGATCCGCCCGGCTGAGATGCGCTTGCATACCACGCGACAGTAGATCGTTGCTCGACTCCGCTCGCAAGCCGGATTCGTGTGTGCGCCTGGCCTCGCGACGGCTCCTTACCGGCCTATGTAGTTCGCCAGGTGCTGGCCGGTCAGCGTCGACCGGTCGGCGACGAGATCGGCCGGAGTGCCTTCGAAGACGATGTTTCCACCGTCGTGTCCGGCGCCCGGGCCCAGGTCGATGATCCAGTCGGCGTGGGCCATTACGGCCTGGTGATGTTCGATCACGATGACCGACTTGCCGGAATCAACGAGTCGATCAAGCAGCCCGAGGAGCTGTTCGACGTCGGCCAGGTGAAGACCCGTAGTCGGCTCGTCGAGCACGTAGACGCCGCCCTTCTCGGCCATGTGCGTCGCGAGTTTGAGCCGTTGCCGCTCGCCTCCCGACAGCGTGGTCAGTGGCTGGCCGAGGCTGATGTAGCCGAGGCCGACGTCGGCGAGTCGATCGAGGATCGCGTGCGCCGCGGGAATGTGCGCGTCGCCCTTCCCGAAGAACCCTTCCGCTTCGGTGACTGACATGGCAAGGACCTCGCTGATGTCGCGTCCGCCGAGCTTGTATTTCAATACGGATGCGTCGTAGCGCTTACCTTCGCAGTCTTCACAGGTGCTGGCCACGCCGGCCATCATGGCCAGATCGGTGTAGATCACGCCCGCACCGTTGCACGTTGGGCATGCGCCCTCGGAGTTCGCGCTGAACAGCGCCGGCTTTACCCCGTTGGCTTTGGCGAACGCCTTGCGGATCGGTTCCAGCAGGTCGGTGTAGGTGGCGGGGTTGCTCCGGCGCGAGCCTTTGATTGCGCCCTGGTCGACCGATACCACGCCGTCGCGACCCGACACCGAGCCGTGAATGAGCGAGCTCTTGCCGGAACCCGCCACGCCGGTGACGACGACCAGTACGCCGAGAGGAATGTCGACGTTTACGTCGTTGAGGTTGTTCGCGTTGGCGCCGCGGATCTTCAGAGCACCCGATGGTATGCGCACTGACGGTTTCAATTTCGCGCGGTCGTCGAGGTGGCGGCCGGTCAGGGTGTCGGCCGAGCGGAGTTCTTCGACGGTACCCTCGAACACGACCTCGCCGCCGGCCTTGCCCGCACCGGGACCGAGGTCGACCACGTGATCGGCGATCTCGATGGCTTCGGGTTTGTGCTCGACCACGAGGACGGTGTTGCCCTTGTCTCGTAGCTGCAGCAGAAGTCTGTTCATCCTCGCGATGTCGTGGGGATGCAGGCCGACGGTCGGTTCGTCGAAGACGTAGGTAACGTCGGTCAACGACGACCCGAGGTGACGGATCATCTTCGTGCGTTGCGCTTCGCCGCCTGACAGTGTGCCCGACGAACGGTCGAGGCTGAGGTAGCCCAGACCGATCTCGACAAACGAGTCGAGCGAGTGACGGAGCTTGCCGAGCAGCGGCGCGACCGACGGTTCGTTGAGCCCACTGACCCACGTGGCCAGGTCGCTGATCTGCATCTTGCAGGCGTCGGCGATGCTGATGCCGTTGATCTTCGACGATCGAGCCGCCGCGGTGAGCCGGGTGCCCTCGCACTCGGGGCAGACGGTGAACGTGATAACACGCTCCACGAACGCCCGGATGTGGGGCTGCATGGCCTCGACATCCTTCGAGAGCATCGACTTCTGAATCTTCGGGATCACGCCTTCGTACGTGAGGTTGATGCCGTCGACCTTGATCTTCGTGGGTTCCTTGTAGAGAAGATCGTTGAGTTCCTTCTTCGTGAACTTCTTGATGGGCTTGTCGGGATCGAAGTAGCCGCAGCCGCTGAAGATGCGCCCGTACCAGCCGTCCATGCTGTAGCCGGGAATAGTAAGCGCGCCTTCATTCAGCGACTTCGAATCGTCGTAGAGCTGTGTCAGATCGAAGTCGGACACGTTGCCCATGCCCTCACACCGCGGGCACATGCCACCGGTGATGGAGAAGCTTCGCTTCACTGCGGTTTTGCCGGCGCCCTTGTCGACCGTGATCGCCCCGGCCCCGTGGGCCGATGCAACGTTGAACGAGTACGCCTGCGCCGAACCGATGTGGGGCTGACCGAGTCGACTGAACAGGATGCGCAACATCGCGTTGGCATCGGTGGCGGTACCGACGGTGGAACGGGTGTTGGCGCCCATGCGTTCCTGGTCGACAATGATCGCGGTCGTGAGGCCGTCGAGCACATCGACATCTGGCCGCGCCAGCGTGGGCATGAACCCCTGCACGAACGCACTGTACGTCTCGTTGATCATCCGCTGTGACTCGGCCGCGATCGTGCCGAACACGAGCGAGCTCTTACCCGAACCCGACACGCCCGTGAAGACGGTCAGGCGTCGCTTCGGGATCTCGACGCTGATGTCTTTCAGGTTGTTCACCCGAGCACCCTGAACCCGGATCATGTCGTGGCTGTCAGCGACGTGTGGCGCGCCCACTCCGGCGTGAGCCGTTGTGTTCGGGGTCGAAGTCTTCGTTGCCTTGGTCATCGTGTCTCCATGGTGTTGCGCAGAACGCGCAGGTTGATCAGATTGCCGGGTGTCCGCTGCGCTTGCGGGGCTCGATTAAACCACCCCGGTATGACAAGGTGAGCCGATTGTCCACGTTTCTCCAGGTTTGGCCAGGTTTGACCTGGTTTGACCCGATTTGGCGAGGATGCCCGGCGGCAGGAGCCCGTTCGTTGTCACGCCTGGGCGATACGCACAAGGTTGCCCGACGGATCGCGGAACGCGCAGTCACGTGCGCCCCAGGGTTGCGAGACCGGCTCCTGGAGGACCTCGGCACCGGAAGTCCGGACCTTTTCGAACGTGGCGTCGAGGTCGTCGGTCGAGAAGATCGCAGCCTGGATCGAACCTTTCGTGACGAGGGCGAGCAACGCATCACCCTCGGCCTGGGAGCGTCCGCCGTGAGGCTGGAACAACACGATGCCGACGTTTTGGCCGGGGGCGCCGACCGTGACCCAGCGGAAGCCGTCGGAGGCGACGTCGGCGCGCACTTCAAGGCCGAGAGCGTCACGGTAGAAACCCAGCGCAGCATCTGGATCGTGGACGGGAACGAATACGGTTGAAACGGTGATTGTCATGCGGTCAACCGTATAAGGACAGCCTCGAGGAACGCTTCTTCGATCCTGCTCGATTGTCGCTTCGGTCGATCAGTTCGGCGTCGGGTTCCGTTGGGGCCGCGTCGCGAACTTGGCGACGCAGGACGGCACCGTCTGCAGATCGCGGTGGTCGCGTTCTCGATATTGCGACGGCGGCACGCCAACAATTTCGGTGAAGCGCGAACTGAACGAACCAAGCGACGTACAACCGACAGTGACGCACGCTTCGGAAACCGACACGCCTTGGCGGAGCAGCGCCTTGGCCCGTTCGATGCGGCGGGTCATAAGGTATGTGTACGGAGTTTCTCCGTAGGCGGCACGAAAGCGACGCGAGAAGTGCGCAGGCGACATCAATGCGGCACACGCTATCGCGGGCACATCGAGAGGATCGGCATAGTTGCGGTCGATGAGGTCACGGGCCCGACGCAGGTGGACCAGTTCCGCAATCTCCTCCGGGGTCATACCTTCCACCGTACCCCGGTCGGCAGCGTCGAAAGTGCGCGTTGAATGGCTCAGGGATCGACCGGGGCAGAGTCGGCGGGAAACCGATGACAGCGCTCGGCGTGATCGTGCATCGGGCATGACCCATCCTTGAGCCGGTGGGCCGAAGGACTGTTTCCGAGTCGCAAATTCAAGTCGACCGTCCCGATTGCTCCCACTCGCGAAAGGAACTGCCGACCAGGCCGTCGGGACCCACGGTCCTTGGATATCCGGCATCGACACTGAAGGCTCAAGTCACACACCGGCCATTCGTCGCCAGGTGTCGCCCTACGTCAAGGAAGTGGTGTCGTATGCGAACGCGGTCGTCCCTGGTTACCCGTCGGTTTGCCGGTTTAGCGGGTGTTGTCGCCCTCGTAATGGCTGGAGCGACTTCAGTCGGTGCACAAGGCGGGGGCGCGGATCCTGGGCCAACGGACGTCGTCGCCTTTGAAGCAGCGGGCTTTGCGGAGCCCCATCAGAGCTGGAGCGCGCCTGCCGACGTCGCACGACTAACCGGCAGTTTCCGCGCGGTTCGGGCCGGAACTGGGACAACACGATTTCCGGTTTCAAAGTTGGCAGCGGGGTCCGTGTCCTCGTGTTTGAAACCTCGGGATTTACCGGCCGATGCGCATCGTTCGGCCCCGGCAGCTATCCCGATCTGTCGAAGGAACGGGCCGGCATGCCCGGAGCGTCAGGGAACTGGAACAACAAGATCTCGTCGCTTCGGGTCGTCGACCTTGGTTCGGCGCTGTCGTGCACGGACCAAACGGCGCTGAATCCGGCGCCGAACGAGGTCATCGCGTTTGACAGTCTCAACTACGCGGAGCCGCACCAGACCTGGACGGGTCCGATCGATGTGCCACAGCTGTCGACCGTGCCGCGTGCCTCTGGCCGAAGCTGGGACAACGTCATTTCCGCGTTCAAGGTGGGATCCGGGGTGCGGGTCCTCGTCTACGAGAAGCCGAATTACACGAGCTACTGCACGGTCTTCAGCGGCGGGTCCATTCCGGATCTCTCGGTGGAAAGGGCGGGTTTACCTTCGTCGTCCAACAACTGGACCAACAAGATCTCCTCACTGCGGATCGTGATCAGCACGTCGGCGACCTGCGCGAATCCCAGTGGCACTGGGACAGGCACCGGCACCGGCACCGGTACGGGAACAGGGACTGGCACTGGCACGGGTACTGGCACGGTACGGGCACTGGCACTGGCACTGGCACCGGTACGGGATCAGGCGGGACGGGTTCCGATGGCGACACCCGACCGACTGCGGCCGTCGCGCTCGGCGACAGTTTCATCTCCGGTGAAGGCGGTCGCTGGCAGGGTAACTTCTCGACCGACCCGGTTGCCGTCGTCGGCGACGTTGGAGGAACCGATCGGACCGTTGGCGGACATCAGGTGTATGCCGATCCGCCCAACACGATCTGTCACCGCTCCGACACCTCCGAGATCCAATCAGCGAACCTCGCCGTCGACGTGCGGGTGAACCTGGCGTGTTCCGGAGCCAAGACCGAGAACATCCGCTCGGTTCCCCAGAGTTCGGGTCCCGGCTCCGTGGCAACCCAGTTGGATCAACTTCGTGTGACCGCCGACCAGTACAACATCCGGCTGATCGTGCTCTCGATCGGTGGCAACGACCTGTCCTTCGCCGACATCATCAAAGACTGTGCGAAGGGCTACGTGTTGAGTTCCCGGCTGGCGCCCGATACGTGCAACGGTGACCGCAACATCGAGGTGACCGGCCGGATGAGCACGGCTATGACGGCTGTCCGACTCACCATCGAAGAAGTTCAACGGGTGATGTCCGAGAAGGGCAAGGCGCCCGGGACCTACCGGTTCGTGCTCCAGAGCTATCCGTCGCCGCTCCCACGTGGCCGCGACTTCGCCATTCCCGAAGTGTCGGGCCTTGATCCGACACTCGGGCTGCTCATCAACCCACTGTTCGTACTGGCGACCGAATATCCACCACGTGTTACACCCGGCCGCTGTCCGGTTTGGGACGCGGATGCGACATGGGCCCGTGACACCCTCGTTCCGATGCTGTCCGACAATCTTCGGGCGGTATCGCTGCGGACGGGCGTCGAGTTCCTCGACCTTCGCGATCTGTTCGAGGGACACGAGGTATGCCGGACCGGAACCACACGTAGCCCGAATCCCGCGACGGCCGAGTGGGCTCGGTTCATCGCCGCCTTCGAACCGGTCCTGAACCCGCTCGCCCCACCTCAGGGGGCACAGGAAGAATCGATGCATCCGAATGCGCTCGGCGAGCAGGCCATCGGTCGCTGCCTCACCTTGGTCTACGCCCAGGAGGCCGGCGGACGTTACGCCTGCCACGGCACCGCGGGGCAAGGCCCGGACAGTGTCACCCTCACAACGTCGACATGCCAAAGTCCGGCGTCCTCCCAGGTTTGCCTCTTCACCCAGTCGAGTTACGGCGGTGATTCGATCAGCGTGAACCCCACGAACGAGATTCGGAACCTGTCGGCCATCGCTCGCTCGACAGGTGGCAGTTGGGACAACCAGCTGTCATCGATGCTTCTCGGCGCCGGTACCCGGGTCATCGCGTTCGAACAGGCCGAGTTCAAGGGAACGTGCATCACGTTTGCTGCAGGTGACGTCGGTGGGACCAGCGGCGGGCAGTACCAGGACCTCACCTCGTTCGAGATGAACGACAAGATCTCGTCGCTGATGGTCGTCGATGGCGCGAGCGGCCGAAGCTGCGCCGACGTGACGGGCATGACGCCCAACGATGACCAGGCCTTCTTCTTCGACAAGGTCAACTTCGGACCCCAGGTGTTGCAGTTCCCGTACCGGGCCGAGATTCGCGACCTTTCGCAATGGCACGTCACCGGCTCCGGCACCTGGAACGACGTGATCTCGTCGGCCAAACTCGGGCGGAACGTGCGGGTTCTCGCGTTCGAAGGTGTGAACTACGGAGGTCGGTGTCTCACGCTCGCCGGCTCGCAGGTCGGCGGCGCCACCGGCGGTCAATACGACACGCTGGTCGGACAGTTGACCGGGGTCGGTTCGAGCACGTGGAACGACGCCATTTCGTCGCTCAAGGTCGTTGACGGTCGCACCGGGCAGACGTGCGCCAATCAGGCGATCGAAGCTCCTGCTTCCAGCCAGGTGTTCCTGTACGAGAACGGCGGCTACGGGGGAGAGTCACTCGGATTCACCGTCGGGTCGGAGGTGTCGGACCTCACGAAATGGTTGCCGTCGACCGGCGGCAACTGGAACGACCGGATCTCCGCAGCGAAGCTCGGCAGCAATGTACGTGTACTTATCTTTCAGAACGTTCGATTCGGTGGCGCGTGCTCGATTCTCGCTGGCTCCGCGGCGGGCGGGATGCAACAGGGCCTCTACCCTGATCTCGCCAACTTCGGTTCGAACTGGAACGACCGCATCTCGTCGTTGCGGGTCGTGAACGCGACGACCTCTTGTCCGTGAGCGACTACATGGAACGGGCCGGTAAGGTGACGCCTGAAGTGCTGACGAGCTACGACGTGGGAGTGACCGACGATGGACGTTATGACGTGGATACGCCAGGAGCATGGGGCGCTCGGGCCGCGCTTGCACGACTGGTTCGTGTCAGAGATCCCGCTCGAGCGCTTCACCGAACGGGCCGGTGGTATCGGCTGCTCGGCGGCCTGGTTGGTTCTGCACACGACCGTGCATCAAGATGCGGGAATCACCGTGGCGGCTCGGGGTCTCCCGCCTGTGGCGACCGAGCATTGGGCCCACCTGGGGCTGGGCGACCTTCACTGGTCGGTTCCGCTCAACGAGCCTGATCAGCTCGATGCTCACCCCTCGGTCGACGTGAGTGCCGTCCTGCGTTACGCCGATGCGGTCAACGCCAGCACTGCGGGCTGGTTGGATAATCTGCGCGCTGATGAACTCGACACGGTTCCGCCAACGGCTTTGCGATTGGCCGATGCCGGGGTCGTCGATCCAGCCGTCGCGTGGGTCGCGCAGCGTTGGGCCGACAAGCCGGTGTCGTGGCTCGTGCAGTGGGAGGCGATCGGGCACACGCTGCTCCACCAGGGTGAATTGGCCGCGCTCCGGGTTCGTCTGGGGCTCCGCTCGTAGTGCCGGTCACTGCGGAGGCTGCGCAGGTCCCGTGGGTCTCGCACTCGGTGATCGCGGTCGATTGGTCGGGGGCGGCCGATGATCGAGGTGCGAGCTTGTGGCTGGCCCACTGCGTCGACGGCGAGTTGGTAGAGCTGCGCAACGGTTGGCGGCGGGGTGCGGTGGTTGAGCGGATCATTTCTCTGGCGGAGGCGCACCCGGGGTCGATCGTCGGGCTCGACTTCTCCTTCGCCTTTCCCCGCTGGTTCGCCGTAGATCAGGGATGGTCGACGCATCTCGATATGTGGAGCGACGTACGTTCGTTGGGCGAAGCATGGCTGCGTGAATGCCCGCTTCCGTTCTGGGGACGGCCGGGTCGCAAGCGGGGCGTCGAGGAACAGTACCGGGAGACCGAACGCGACATCGCTGCCCGATGGTCGGTGCGGCCGAAGTCGACGTTTCAGATCGGCGGCGCCGGTGCGGTTGGCACCGGGTCGGTGCGGGGGATGCCGCACCTGTTGACGCTCGTGGAAGCGGGTTGCGCGATCTGGCCGTTCGCGTGCGAGTCCGACGTGGCACCGCTGGCCACGGTCGTGGAGATGTACCCGCGGTTACTGACCGGGCCGGTGGTGAAACGTCGCCGTGACGCCCGTGAGGAGATGTTGGCGGGGATGATCGTAGAGGGAGCATCGGCGACGCACCGGGGGCTCATGGAACTGGCGGCCACGTCGGAAGATGCCTTTGACGCGGCAGTGTCCGCAATTCGTATGCACGCATATTTGTCTGACGGGTCCGGTGTTCCCGGGCCCGTGACGGCCACCATCGAGGGCCGGGTTTGGGAACCGCTGTAACTTCAGTGTCTTGGTGGTCGATCGAACCGTGACTTTCCCCGTTCCCTCGACCAGAATGCGTTAGGCATGGCTGAACCCGAACCAACAGACCCCGTGTCCACGAAGCGTCGGCCGAAGACGAAGAGCGAGCGTCGGGGAATCGCCATCGTCGCCGCGTTGGCGGTCACGGAAACCACGTCGTTCGGTGTTGTCTACTACGGCTTCGGCACGCTGCTCCCGGCGACCCAGAAAGCGCTCGGCTATTCGAAAGTGCAGTTGAGCGGCGCATTCTCGCTCGCTCTGCTGCTGAGTGGGTTTGTGGGCCTGGTGGTGGGCCGTCATCTCGACGGTCACGATCCCCGTCCCGTTCTGACCTCGGGTTCGGTGCTGGCCACGTTGGGCACGGTGCTGTGGTCCCGAGCCGATTCGCTCCCGACGTATTACCTGGCCTGGACGATCATCGGCGTGTCGATGGGCATGATCCTCTACGAACCGGCCTTCGTCGTGGTGACCCAGTGGTTTCGAGGGAAGGCACGGCGCCAGGCGTTGACCGCCGTCACGCTGCTGGCGGGATTGGCCAGCACGATTTTTGTGCCGCTGCAGGAGCGACTGCTTGAGCACTACGACTGGCGCACCGCGTTGCAGATCATGGCCGTTGTGCTCGGCGTGATCACCATTCCGCTGCATGCCTTCGTCATCAAACCGGCCCCGGACTTTGTGTACGAGGAGGAAACGACCGACTCCGTGGTGCACCTCACGAGGGGCGAAGCGGTGGGTGACCGCCGGTTTCGGTATCTTTTGGCGGCGAACGTCGCCCTCGCCATGACGTTCTCGGCGATGATCGCCCACCAGATCTCGTTCCTGGAAGAACGGCACTGGACCCCGGCCGCCGCGGCGGTGGCGACCGGCGCGATCGGTCTGTGGCAGGTTGGAGGCCGGGCCGTGTTCGCACCCATCTCCGCGAGGACGCCGTCCCAGACCGTCACCACGCTCACCTACGCCGCCCAGTTCGTCGGACTGGTGCTGCTGCTGTTCAGCGCGGCTCGCCCGACCGTGGCGGTGTACGTGGCCTTGGCTGGCATCTCTCGCGGCATGTTCACTCTCGTGAGGGCCACGCTCATCGCCGAGCTCTTCGGGACGAAGAACTATGGATCCATATCATCCGTCGTCGCCATGGCCACTGCCGCGTCGCAGGCCGTCGGCCCCCTGGTCGGCGGTGCCCTGGAAACCGCGTGGGGAAGCTATGGACTCATGATCGCCGTAATGGCCGGCTTGGCCGGGGTGGCCACCGTGTTGGCCGCCCAGATCGAACGAGTTCCGACCCGAGGAATTGCTCCCGGGGTCGGGTGATCGTGGTTGGGCTCCGGGTTTTTGCTGCTCCGGAGTCGATTAGTCGTTGTGGGGCGTACGTTGTGGCTCCGGAGTGGCGGGTCCGTGCCGGGCTCCCGGTATGTTGCTGCTCCGGAGTCGATTAGTCGTTGTGTGGCGAACTTTGTGGCTCCGGAGTGGCGGGGTGCCGTGCCGGGCTCCCATCCATGTGTTGCTCCGGAGTCGAATAGTCGTTGTGTGGCGAACTTTGTGGCTCCGGAGTGGCGGGGTGCCGTGCCGGCTCCCGTCCAGCTCTTGCTCCGGAGTCGATTAGTCGTTGTGGGGCGTACTTTGTGGCTCCGGAGTCGGGTGATCGTGGTTGGGCTCCCGGTATGTTCCTGCTCCGGAGTCGAAAAGGTTGCGGCTGGTGTGGTTTGTGGCTCCGGAGTGGCGGGGTGCCGTGCAGGGCTCCCGGCGTGGGGTTGCTCTGGAGTCGATTAGTCGTTGTGTGGCGTACTTTGTGGCTCCGGAGTGGCGGGGTGCCGTGGCATGCACGCGCCCTGAGCTTGCTCCGGAGTCGATTAGTCGTTGTGGGGCGTACTTTGTGGCTCCGGAGTGGCGGGGTGTTTGGCAGCACCGGCCGTGCGCTTGCTCCGGAGTCGAATAGTCGTTGTGGGGCGTACTTTGTGGCTCCGGAGTGGAGGGGTGCTTGGCATGCACTGGCCCCGAGCTTGCTCCGGAGTCGATTAGTCGTTGTGGGGCGTACTTTGTGGCTCCGGAGCAACAGGGCATCCCCGCCCTCGTCACTGCGTGAGCTTCGCCACTATCGGGTCGATGGCTTCGGGGTTGGCCAGGGCCTGGGAGTTGCGGATGGGGCGGCCGTTCACCGAGTCGCTGACGGCGAGCTCAGCCAACTTGCCCGACCTGGTCCGGGGAAAGTCGTCGACCTGGGCGATCAACGCCGGCACGTGGCGAGGGGAGCAGTTCGTACGGATGCGACGCTTGATGTCGGCGATCATCGCATCGGTGAGCGACGTGCCCGGCATGAGGCGGACGAGAAGCACGATGCGGGTGTCGTCGTCCCAGTTCTGCCCGAACACGAGCGCCTCCGCGATCTCGGGAATCCCCTCGACCTGGGCGTAGATCTCGGCCGTGCCGATGCGGACGCCGCCGGGATTGAGCGTCGTGTCGGAGCGCCCATGAATCTTGAAGCCACCATGCTCGGTCCAGGAGGCGAAGTCACCGTGGGCCCACACGCCTTCGAACTGCTCGAAGTATGCCGCCCGCAAACGCGATCCGTCGTCGTCTCCCCAGAACCCGAGGGGCATCGACGGGAAACTATGCGTGCAGACCAATTCGCCCCGTTCGCCGGGCTGAGCACGCAATGAGGAACCGTTGGCGTCGAATACGTCGGCCGCCATGCCGAGCGCCGGAGCCTGGATCTCACCGACGTACACCGGGGCGCAGGGGTTGCCCATCACAAAGCATCCGCAGAGGTCCGTCCCCCCGGAAATCGAGGCGAGATGGACGTCGGGATGAATTGCTTCGTACACATAGCGAAAGCCGTCGTCGTTCAGCGGGGACCCGGTCGAACAGACGGTCCGCAGCGTCGCCAGGTCGTGGGTGTCGCACGGACGAAGACCCGACTTGCGCAGAGAGTCGATGAACTTCGCCCCGACGCCCAACAGCGTCACGCCTTCCTGGTCGACGATGTCGAATAGCCGGTTCGCGGTGGGGAAGGCGGGATTGCCGTCGACGCACACGATCGTCGCACCGCTCGCGAGCACGCTGGCGAGCCAGTTCCACATCATCCAACCGGTGGTCGTGAAGTACAGAACCACGTCGCCGGAGCGGATATCGCAATGCAGCATCTGCTCCTTGCGATGCTGCAGAAGCACCCCTCCGGCCCGGTGCACGAAGCATTTCGGCTTGCCGGTGGTGCCGGAGCTGTAGAGCACGTACCAGGGCTGATCGGCGTGGTACTCGACCGTCGGCACCGGAGTCCCTCGAAACGGCCTGAGCCACGCGTCCCATTCGTCTTCGACGACGACGGTGCGCGCCAGCGTCGTCAGCCCGGAACTGATGGCCGTGGCCTTGGCCGTCACGTCGAACGTCGTGCCGCCGTAACTGTACGTGTGCGTAGCAATCAGCACCTTCGGCTCGATCTGGCCGAAACGATCGAGGGCGCCGTCGGCCCCGAAGTCGGGGGAGCAGGAGCTCACCGTCGCTCCGAGCGAAGCCGCCGCAGTCATCGCAACGATCGCCTCGATACCGTTCGGCAGATACAGCACCACCCGGTCACCGACGCCGACCCCGTCGGCTGCCATCGCTGCGGCACATGCGCCGACCTCCGCACGAAGCGCATCCCAGGAGATGGAGCGGCGGCCGCGTACCTCGTCGTATGCGACGATCGCATCGGTCGGACCGGTTCGGGCGAGCAGGTTCGTGGCGAGGTTCAAGGTTGCTTCGGGAAAGTACCGGTCGGCGAGAATGTGGCCGCCGTCGGCGAAAGCTGTGGACCCGAGTTGGCCCCGGACTTGGGCAAAATCCCAGAACCGCGCCCAGAATTCTCCGGGCTTCTGCACCGACCACGCGTGCAGTCGCCCGTAGTCAACACTTTCGAGCGGCGCTATTGCGTTACTTTCAGGTTCTGACCGGCGGACGCCTTCGGGCGTCAAGGCCGGGCCGGCATCTGTCGAAGCAAACTGCGAGAAGCGGTACAGGTTCGTTGCTTGCGTTCGTGAGGTCCGGGGGGACCACAACGGGGCGTCGGTCATGCGTCTGACTTTTCCACATTTTGGACTGTGGCCAACGGCATGTTGGGGGTCATGGTCCCTTTCTGCAAGGATTTAGCAGTGTTTCGCTCCGATTCGACTCCTCCGCCATTAGGCGCTCAGCTCACAACGACCGGTTGCGCGTTTGCCGTGGCGGCCAGCCCGGCCACCACGACGGTCGAAGTGAGCATCATCAGCGACGACGGGGTTGAGACGGCAACCACGATGTCGCACCGACTGGGCAACATCTGGTGGGCCCACATCGACGGCGTGAAGGCGGGCGACCGATACGGCTTTCGCATGACCGGGCCCGGGCAGTTGCGCACCAAGTTCCTCGTCGATCCCTACGCTCGTGCCATCGAAGGCGACATCGATTGGAAGGGTGCCGCCGGAGCACTCAAGCCCAACGATCAGCGCAATTCGGAGCCCTACGTTCCGAAGTCGATCGTCGTCGACACGCAGTTCGACTGGGGTTCCGACTCGCTTCCGAACGTGCCGTGGTCCGAGACCATCATCTACGAGGCGCACGTGAAGGGATCGACAAAACTGCTCGACGCCGTTCCCGAGGGATTGCGTGGCACCTATGCCGGTATGGCGCATCCCGGTTTCGTTGAACATCTTCATCGACTCGGCGTCACGAGCCTCGAATTACTCCCGATCCACCAGATCGGCAGCGAAGAGCACCTCGTCCGCAACGGCCTCGTCAACTACTGGGGCTACAACACGCTCGGGTTCTTCGCCCCTCACGATGCGTACAGTGCGTCCGGGACCCGTGGTGAGCAGGTCGCTGAGTGCAAGGGCATGATCAAGTTGCTGCACGCCGAAGGGATCGAGGTCCTGCTCGATGTCGTGTACAACCACACGGCCGAGGCCGGCCCCGACGGTCCGGCTCTGTCGTTTCGTGGAACGGATCCTCAGGGCTGGTACCGCCGCGAAGACACGACCGGGTGCGGCAACACGCTTGACCTCGACGACCCGCTCGCCCTTCGCCTCGTGCTCGACTCGTTGCGCTACTGGATTGAGGAGTTCCACGTCGACGGCTTCCGTTTCGACCTTGCCACCGCGCTCGGTCGCGGAGCCAATGGCTTCTCGGACCGTGCCCGCTTCTTTGCCGCCGTGGCCCAGGATCCGGTCATTTCGCAGGTGAAGCTGATCGCCGAGCCGTGGGATATCGGAAGCGGTGGATATCAGGTAGGCGGATTCCCATCGCCGTGGGCGGAGTGGAACGACCGCTTCCGAGACACCGTCCGCGATTTCTGGGGCGATGCGCCGTGCCCCCAGGGTGAAGTGGCTCAGCGCATTACGGGTTCAGCCGATCTGTTCTGGCGAAGCCACCGCGCGCCGTGGACGTCGATCAACTTCGTCACCGCACACGATGGTTTCACGCTCGCCGACCTCGTGTCGTACAACTCGAAGCACAACGAACTCAACCGCGAAGACAACCGCGACGGCACCGACAACAACCGTTCCTGGAACGGCGGTATCGAGGGCCCGACCGACGACGAGACCATACGTGCGCATAGGAAGCAGCGTCAGCGCAACTTCCTCGCCATGCTGCTGCTGTCACAAGGCACGCCCATGCTTGTGGCCGGCGATGAGCTCTCGCGTACCCAGTTGGGTAACAACAACGCGTACTGCCAAGACAACGAGATGTCGTGGATCGACTGGAAGGCCGCCGACGACGACCTCATCTACTTCACCGCCCGTTGCATCGCGTTGCGCAAGCAATTCGACATCCTGCGAAGCCCGTCGTGGTTGCAGCCCGAAGACGCGGCCTGGTTTGCGCCCGACGGAACCTCGATGACTTCGGCCCGGTGGGACAGTCCGTCGTCGGAAGGCCTCACGCTGTTGCTCGATTCCGACACCGTGCGGCTGGCTCTCGTGCTTAACGAGGCGCCCGTGGAGCAGGAATTCCACATCGCCGAAGGCGGACCGTGGACTGTTGAGCTGTCGACCGATGTATTCATCGACGAAGGGTCCGTGTTGGAACCGAAGTTCACGGTGCCTGGCTCCACCCTCATGCTGCTGAGCTGCCCCGCCGCGTCCTGAGTCGCTTCCGGCCCGCGCCTGGCGCGGGCGAGCTCGGCTCGGGCCGGCTCCGGCACGGTTGTCGGAATCTCGCCACGATGTCGGTTTTCTGACGTCGCAATTCCGACAACGAGGCGGAATAACGACAATTGTTCAGCCCGCAGATAACGCTTCGTAGGCGGGGGAGATGACCGTGTCGAGGAGACGACGCTTCGTGTCGGTCGACGCGAACGATCCCTCCATGGCGTTGCGGGCCAGTTGACCGATCTCCGACCAGCTCAGGTCGAACGCCTGAGCCACTGCGTGCACTTCGCTGGTCATGGACACGTTCGACATCAGGCGGTTGTCGGTGTTGACGCCGACGCGGAAGCCGGCGCGCAGGAACGGTCCGATCGGGTGGTCGGCGAGGGTCTTCACCGCACCGATCTGCACGTTGCAGGTTGGTGCCATTTCGAGGGTGATCTGACGGTCGCGCACGTACCTCGCCAATGGGCCGAGTGCGCCGGTTTCGCGATTTACATCGGCGGCGAGTCGCACGCCGTGGCCAATGCGTTCCGCCCCGTGGACGAGGGCGTTGTGGATCAGCTCGAGGTCGGGCGGTTCGGACGCGTGGATGGTGATGCGCAACAGCGCGTCGCGGGCGATCGCCAGGGCTTCGGCGTGCAGTGACGGTGGCCATCCGGTTTCGGCTCCGGCGAGGTCGAACGCAACGATGCGCGGATCCTTCGCGCGCATACGAATTGCCAGGTCAACGATATCCTTCGAGCGCTGCTCCGTGCGCATCGCACAGATGATCGTGTTGATCTCGATGGGGTGCCCGGCGGCTTTGGCCGCGACCTCGCCCGCACGGAAGCCGCTCTGCACCGCTTCGACGATGGCCTCGAGCGCCAGGCCATTCGCGACGTGCAGCTCGGGAGCGAAGCGCACTTCGGCGTAGACGACCCCGTCGGCTGCGAGGTCGGTGGCGGCTTCGAAGGCGACGCGCTCGATCGCTTCGGCGGTCTGCATCACGGCGACGGTGTGTTCGAAGGTGGCCAGGTAGGCAAGGATGTCGCGGGATTCCGCACCACGGATAAAGTATGCGTGCAGATCATTGGGGTCGTGCGACGGTAGGTTCGCATACCAACCGCACGCGTCGGCCAGTTCGAGGATCGTCGACGGGCGTAGTCCGCCGTCGAGATGGTCGTGCAGCAGAACCTTCGGAGCGCTACGCACCTCGTCGACAGTTACCGGGCGGGTCAGGCGGGTCATCTCGCCAGGTTAGAACGCCAGGTGCCGCGTGCAGATCTGCTACCGGCCGCTCCGGAGTCGATTAGTCGGTGTGGGGCGTACGTTTTGGCTCCGGAGCAGCGGGGTTTCGGTGGCTCCTGGGGTGGGGGCCCGCTCCGGAGTCGAAAAGGTTACGGCTGGTGCGGTTTGTGGCTCCGGAGTGGTGGTGTGTTGGTGGCTCCGGGTGGGGGTCCGCTCCGGAGTCGATTAGTCGGTGTGGGGCGTACGTTTTGGCTCCGGAGCAGCGGGGTTTCGGTGGCTGCCGGGGTGGGGTGGTTGCTCCGGAGTCGATTAGTCGGTGTGGGGCGTACGTTTTGGCTCCGGAGCAGCGGGGTTTCGGTGGCTCCTGGGTGGGGGCCCGCTCCGGAGTCGATTAGTCGGTGTGGGGCGTACGTTGTGGCTCCGGAGCAGCCGGGAGCAGCCGCCCTGGCCCCCGACCAGACACGCCGCGCTAGGAGAACGCTGGACGACGCGGCTTCGGCGGCTCTACGGCTCGCACCGCCCGTACCTGACCGAAGAAGCGGGTCGCCGTGAGTTCGACGAGGTGGCCACGTTCCGGTTGGAAGTTCGGGGGCAGGTGGTAGAGCGTCATGAGTCGGGAGTGCGGGTTGCCGATGCCGATCCAACCGTCTTTTTCGTAGGCGATGACGCCCTGCTCCCGGCGGGTCATGAATATGTCGAGGATCGCCCGGTACACCGGGGCGGCCCGATGCAGATGTCCCCGCAGCACCCACAGCAACCCACCGAACACGGCGAGGGTGAGAATCTGCGGGAGAGCGTCGAACGACAGGCGCTGGGGGAAGTGCAGCACCCGGTCGATCGCGCCCTGTAAGCCGACTTTCTTTCCGTCGGTCGACTTCATTTTTCCGAACCACAAGATGGCGAGCACCGACGTCGATGCCGCCCCACTCACGAGGAACGGCACGGCGGAGTCACGCAACAGCCTCCACGGCGACCGACCCCAGCCCGAAATGCGTGGAACCGTGGCTTTCGCGTGGTGCCAGCGCTCATTCATGACGTACCAGATCTCGGTGCCGTCACCGTCGACGAGGGCGAGTCGTCGTGACGTCTCACGAGCAACACCGGCGGTCGTGGCGTAGTGCATCCGGTCGCCCCAGATGTTCACCGTCGAAGGCCCGAGGTCGGAGAAGGAGCCGACGTGCTGCATGGCCGAGCGGGTCCCGAGCCAATCGGCGGTGGCCTGGCTGCCGGCACGTGTGTAGCGCAGTTCGTTGAGATCGAGGCGGGCGAGCGAGAGGAACGTGAGGATGGCGCTCAACGTCAAAATGCCGACCGCCCAACTCGTTGGGTCGCTCGCCTTGGCCTCCGATGAGTGGCCCATCGTGGCGATGCCGATGCCGACGATCACGAGTGCGAGCGCCCGGAGGATGCGCACCATCGTCGGGCTGCACCGACGCGAAACCATCTTCAGCTCCAGCGCATGCTCGACGACCGACGCACGGAACAGGTCCCACCACTGCCGATCCGATTTCGTGTGGCTGCGGCAGTACGCCTGAAGTTCGGCGACGGTGATAGCGCCGTCAGCGACCTCGGGTTCGGTGATGACGGCGACCGCTCGCCGCTCAGGAGCCGCCTCGTGACTGTTGGACGCGTCGCCTTCAGTGGTGATTCCGCGGGCGGCCTGGTCGGCGGCGACCCGCAGCTTTATGGTCCGCTCGTCGATGGCCTGGTCAACCAGCTTCAACACGGCAACTTCGTAGTCGCGCAGCGGGGTGTCGACCCGGTCCGGGTTCTTCGAGACCGTTTCGACCTCGTCGGCGGAAATCTCGATGGTGAAGTAGTTCCGGCGGACGAGGTGCAGCAGGACCGCCGTCGGCAGCGTCAGCTGAGGTGTCGAGATCGTTGATCAGCAGGTTCACGACCGCAGGTGGTTCGTCACGCAACGCGCCCGGGTTCGCCTTCGGGGAGATGTCGGCGTGGAGCAACGCCCGGTTGATCGCCGAGTACAGACCCACGGCGATGAGGGCGAGCGAATAGAACAGGAAGGCGCGGGTGGCGGCGTTCGCGTTTGACAGACTGTCAAGCCATCGGGTCGAGCTGTGGCCGGCGGCCAGAAGCATTGTCAGTTGCACTCGTTACACACCTCCTGTCCCGCACTCGGGAGCATCGAGCAGGCGTTTCGCGGCGAAAGATCGTGGGGACCCCGCAATACGTCTGCTCCGTATTCGGTACTCTTCGTCAACCGAAAATCAGAACTTGAGAAAGTCCCGCGTTTGTGTGGTCGAAAGTGCGCAACCGGCGGGCATTTGGCTGCTAGGTTGTTACGGCTCCGAGAGCATCCGGGGCGATTAGCTCAGTTGGTTAGAGCGCTTGCTCGACACGCAAGAGGTCGCAGGTTCGAATCCTGCATCGCCCACGAAAAAAGGGCGGGTCCTGAAATCAGGACCCGCCCTTTGTCGTTTCTGCCGACAGTTGTATGCGTCGCTATGCCGGGTTGTTCGCTCCGGAGTCGAAAAGTCGCTGTGGGGCGTACGTTCTGACTCCGGAGCAGGGGGGAACCCCGCTGCTTGCCTACTTGAGGGCCGAGATGAGGCTCATGTCGCTGTCGACCATCATCGTGACGAGGTCTTCGAACGCGACTTCCGGCTTCCAGCCGAGCTTCTCGAGCGCCTTGGTCGGGTTGCCGATCAGGAGCTCAACTTCGGCCGGACGGATGAAACGGGGGTCGATGACGACGTGGTCTTCCCACTTCAGACCCACATGGCCGAAGGCGACCTCGCAGAACCGCTGGACGGTCTCGGTGACGCCGGTGGCGAGCACGTAGTCGTCGGGCTTGTCCTGCTGCAGCATGAGGTGCATGCCCCGCACGTAGTCGCCGGCGAAGCCCCAGTCGCGGCGGGCGTCGAGGTTGCCCAGACGGAGTTCCGTCGACAGACCCTGCTTGATTCGGGCGACGTTGTAGGAGATCTTGCGGGTTACAAACTCAATACCGCGGCGGGGTGATTCGTGATTGAACAAAATGCCGGAGCTGGCGTGCATGTCGTAGGACTCGCGGTAATTGACCGTGATCCAGTGGCCGTAAACCTTCGCCACACCGTACGGGCTGCGGGGGTAGAAGGGGGTGTCTTCGTCTTGCGGTACGGCCTGCACCTTGCCGAACATCTCCGACGAACTCGCCTGGTAGAAGCGGATTTCGGGGTCAACGGCGCGGACGGCGTCGAGCATGCGGGTCACACCGAGAGCGGTAGTTTCGCCCGTGAATACCGGCTGATTCCACGATGTCTGCACGAACGACTGCGCTGCCAGGTTGTAGACCTCGGTCGGGCGGTGCTCGCGGATGACGCCCATCAGCGACACTTCGTCGAGCAAGTCGCCCGAGGCCAGGGTCAGGTCGTCTTGAATGTGGGCAATTCGCTCAAAGTTGACCGTCGATGAGCGCCGAACCATGCCGACCACCTCGTAGCCGAGTCCGAGAAGATATTCCGCCAGGTAGGACCCGTCTTGTCCCGTAATACCGGTGATCAGTGCACGTTTTGCTGTCATAGGAACCATTGTCGACATTTCCGATAATGAACTTCAGCCAATTCAGTTGGCAGCGACAGCATTTTCTTCGTCGTAGGGTTGGCACCCGATGGACTCCGACCGCGGCGCACCACCAGTTCCTTTCGCCGGTGCCGCCGGTGCACGCCGTGAACCCCGGGAGCCGATCGGACGCCGGGTTTCACGCTTTCGGGCCGAGCGGGGATGGACCCAGCAGGACCTCGCCGACCGGCTCGCCATGTCACGCACCGCGGTTTCCCACCTCGAAGCCGACATGGCTCAGCCGAGTGAACGGACCGTGCTGTTGCTTGCCGGCCTCTTCCAGATGGAACCCCCGGCCTTCGTCGACGGCACCCTCTATCCGATGTCGAAAGCTGAGCGTCTCCCCACCGTCGTCGCCCGCTACACCGAAGTTGATCTGCAGATTCGTGTGCTGGAGTCGGAGTTGGCGCTGCTCGGATCGCTCGGCAGTCGGTGACCGACGAGATCGCCGAACGTTGGCGCGCCCGGCTGATGCCACTGCTCGACGGCAACTACGACCAACGCGACTGCGCCCGCATCAACGAAGCACTCCGGTCACTTCGCCGCTAACCCGGGGCGGTCGGGCGGGGTGGTCGGGCGGCTGGCGATCCCTCCCGACTTGGGGTGGTTTGGTACCCAACTTGGGGGTGTTGGCGCGTGTGGCTCCCGGTTTTTGGTGGGGTTGGGTTCCTGCGAGGTCGGGTCGGGAAACGTTCCGGGCGAGTTGGGTCCCGCTGGCCCGTCTTGGCCGGCTGCGCCCAGACGTTCGGTCACAAACTTCCGGTGGGCGGGCACATTCGTCCGAACGTCGCGTGGGTTTCCCGACTTGGGGTGGTTTGGTACCCAACTTGGGGGTGTTGACGCGTGTGGCTCCCGGTTTTTGGTGGGGTTGGGTTCCTGCGAGGTCGGGTCGGGAACGTTCCACCGGCGAGTTGGGTCCCGCTGGCCCGAGTTGGCCGGCTGCGCCCAGACGTTCGGTCACAAACTTCCGGTGGGCGGGCACATTCGTCCGAACGTCGCGTGGTGCTCCCGACTTGGGGTGGTTTGGTACCCAACTTGGGGGTGTTGGCGCGTGTGGCTCCCGGTTTTTGGTGGGGTTGGGTTCCTGCGAGGTCGGGTCGGGAACATCCACCGGCGAGTTGGGTCCCGCTGGCCCGAGTTGGCCGGCTGCGCCCGACGTTCGGTCACAAACTCCCGGTGGGCGGGCTCATTCGTCCGAACGTCGCGTCGTGCTCCCGACTTGGGGTGGTTTGGTACCCAACTTGGGGGTGTTGGCGCGTGTGGCTCGCGGTTTTTGGTGCGGTTGGGTTCCTGCGAAGCCGGGTCGGGAACATTCCACCGGCGAGTTGGGTCCCGCTGGCCCGAGTTGGCCGGCGGCGCGTGGTGCTCCCGACTTGGGGTGGTTTGGTACCCAACTTGGGGGTGTTGGCGGCTGTGGCTCCCGGTTTTGGTGGGGTTGGGTTCCTGCGAAGTCGGGTTGGGAACGTTCCACCGGCGAGTTGGGTCCCGCTGGCCCGTCTTGGCTGGCTGCGCCAGACGTTCGGTCACAAACTTCCGGTGGGCGGGCACATTCGTCCGAACGTCGCGTGGGTTTCCCGACTTGGGGTGGTTTGGTACCCAACTTGGGGGTGTTGGCGTGTGTGGCTCCCGGTTTTTGGTGCGGTTGGGTTCCTGCGAAGCCGGGTCGGGAAACGTTCCGACCGGCGAGTTGGGTCCTGCTGGCCCGCCTTGGCCGGCTGCGCCCGACGTTCGGTCACAAACTCCCGGTGGGCGGGCACATTCGTCCGAACGTCGCGTGGTGCTCCCGACTTGGGGTGGTTTGGTACCCAACTTGGGGGTGTTGGCGCGTGTGGCTCCCGGTTTTTGGTGGGGTTGGGTTCCTGCGAAGCCGGGTCGGGAAGCGTGCCAGCGCTAGTTGGGTCCGAACGTCGCGGGCTAGAGGTCCTTGACCAGGCGGAGGGCGTCGTAGATGGCGGCGTGGATGTTGCGGTTTGCGACGGCGTCGCCGATGCGGAAGAGCTGGAAGCTGCCGGCCGGGTTGCGGACGAGGGTCTGCGGCCGCCCTTCCAACAACGCTCCGTAGTCGACCGCCCCGAGGTTCGAGGAGCGCGACTTGATCTCGAAGTACTCGGTGTCGTTGGCCGCGGCGCCGTGGTCGACGACGACGTGATCAACCTCACGCGTCGTGGTGTGCGAGCTGTAGTCGCTGCCCAGCGTCACCTCGAGGCCGCAGCCACGGCCACCCGCACCCGCCCGTCGCACCGCCAGCACCCGCTGGTTAAGTGTTATGCGCACATTGCATTCGTTGAAGGCCCGGGCGTAGGGGACGATGTTCATCCCGCCGACGTCGATGCCCATCGAACGTTCCGGCGTCACGAGCTCCACCGTGGCACCCGTCAACGCGATCACTTCCGCGGCGGAAAGAGCGGAGTGCGTACCGTTGTCGTCGTATACGAGCACCCGACCCGACACCGTCGCCTGTCCACCGAGGACGTCCCAGGAAGTCACGACGAGATCGTCGCCGGTCTCCAACGGAGGAAGCTGGGCCTGGCCGCCGGTCGCGATGATGACGACATCGGGATCGCCGACGAGGGCCTCCTCGCCGCTCACGTAACTGTCGAGGCGAACCTCCACCCCGAGCCGTTGCGAGCTCCGACATGCGCCAGTCGATGATCCCGAGAAGGTCTCGTCGACGATGGTTCCGCGCCGCCAACCGGATCTGGCCTCCGGCGAACGGCATCGCCTCGTGCACCAGCACCCGATGGCCGCGCTCGGCCGCGACACGAGCAGCCTCGAGACCCGCTGGTCCGGCGCCGACCACCACGAACCGCCGCTGAGCCGAGGCTCGAGGGATGATGTGCGGCATCGTCGCCTCACGAGACGAGGCAGCGTTATGTATGCATAGTGCTTCCCCGGAGGCGTAGATGCGGTCGAGGCAGTACGTCGCCCCGACGCACGGGCGGATCTCCGACTCCCGCCCCTCCATGATCTTGCGCACCAGGTGCGGATCGGCCAACTGAGCCCGGGTCATGCCGACGAGGTCGAGCTTGCCCTCTCGGATTGCGTGCCGTGCCGTGGCGACGTCGTCGATCTTCGCCGCGTGCATCACCGGCAAACCCGTACGCCGCGTACTTCTCCGGAGAAGTCGAGGTGAGGCGCGGCGGCCATGCCGTGGATCGGAATGACCTCGGTCAGCGCGGCTTCGTCGGCGATCGATCCACGGATCACGTTGAGGAAGTCGATGAGTCCGGCCGACGCGAACTTCTCCACGATGGCCAGACCCCGCTCGGTGTCGACGCCGCCCGGGAGTTGCTCGTCGATGGACATCCGGATGCCGACGAGGAAGTCCGGCCCAACCCTGTCGCGGATCGCCTGCAACACCTCGGTGCTGAAGCGGAGGCCCAGCTCACTGGCCGCGATGGCATATTCGTCAGCGCGCTTATTGGTGACGGGGGAGTAGAACTGATCAAATAAGTGTCCATACGATTCGATCTCGATGCCGTCCATGCCGCCGGCCTTCATGCGCTCGGCGGCGTCGGCGTACTTCTGCACGATCCGCTCGATGTCCCATTCCTCGGCCATCTTCGGAATGTTGCGGTGCGCCGGCTCGCGTAGGGCGGACGGGGCGACGATCGGAAGCCAGTCGTCCTGCCCCCATCCGGTGCGGCGGCCGAGATGGGAGAGCTGGATCATCGCGGCGCAGCCGTGCTCGTGAACGGCGTCGACGAGCTCGCGGATCCACGGCACGATCGCGTCATCGTAAGCGTGCAGATTACCGAACGCGGGCGGCGAGTCTTCGGCCACGACCGCCGAACCGGCTGTCATCGTGAGGGCCACCCCGCCCTTGGCCTTCTCGACGTGGTACAGCCGGTAGCGCTCCTTCGGCAGACCGTTTTCGGAGTACGCCGGCTCGTGCGCCGACGAAAAGATCCGGTTGCGTAACTGCAGGTGCCCGAGGGTGAAGGGCTGCAGAAGTGGATCGTCGGTGCTCATTGCTGTCCTCCGGGACGTTGGTGCTGCTGCGGTTGCGACTGCCCAAGTGGTTGCCCCAGTGGTGGTCGCAGCGGTTGCTGGGCACTTGGCCGCGGCCCACCCAACCCACCGACAGCGCCGCCCACTCCGGCGGGCCCACTGGAAACCAGTTTGTGCGCATACGAAACCGCGTGGACGACCGAGTCGGTGAACGCCTGACCGGTCCACGCGATGTCGAAGGCGGTGCCGTGGTCGACCGACGTGCGCACGATCGGCAGACCGAGCGTCACGTTCACCCCGGTGTCGAAGGCGAGGAGCTTCATCGGGCCGTGGCCCTGGTCGTGGTACATGCAGACGATCGCGTCGTAGCGGCGACGGTGCACGGCCTGGAAGAACACCGTGTCGGCCGGATGTGGCCCGGAAACGTCGAGTCCTTCGGCGACCGCAGCTTCGATGGCCGGTGTGATGTGGTCGATGTCCTCGGTGCCGAAAAGGCCGTGTTCGCCGGCGTGCGGATTGAGCCCGCACACAGCGATCCGGGGACGGTCGAGGAAGCGTCGAAGGACGTCGTTCGTGAGGTGGATGACGTCGGTGACCCGTTGCGGCCGCACGCGTTGGATCGCCTCGGCCAGCGAACAATGGGTGCTCACATGCGTCACCGCCAGCGACCCCACCCCCTGCGGACCACCCAACGCCGCGGTGAGCATCATCGTCACCGACGCCGCTCCGCACAGCTGGGCAATGAACTCCGTATGGCCGACGAAGGTGGGGTCGCTCAGCTGCGTCGCCTCCTTGTTCATCGGCATCGTCACGACGGCCCCGACCCGACCGGCCAACGCGTCGAGCGTGGCCCGCTCCACATACGCACGAGCCGCCGCGCCCGATGGGCCATCGAGTTGACCCGGCTTGTGATCGGCGGCCGTCAACAGCCCGAGGTCGACGATCGACACCGAGTTCCAGTCCATCGTGAGGCCCAGCAGTTCAGCTCCGTGACGAAGAATCGCCTCGTCGCCGTAGATCACGATCTCGCGTGCGTCGATCTCGTGATTGCTAAGTGCACGTAGGACGATCTCGGGGCCGATTCCGGATGCATCGCCCATCGTTATGGCCAAAGGAAGGTTCATGCGGTGACTCCGAACTGGGAGAACGTGGAGTAGAGATCGACGAGCGTCGTGGGGTGGCCGAACCCTCCGGCTTTGGTGATGATCCAGGGTCCGGTGCCGTCGGCGGCCCGACCGTAGGGGAGGCCGGGACCGGCCGCGCCCCATACGGTCCAGGGCGTGTCGCCGATCAGCGCTGCGGCCGTGTCGCCACCGATCGCTACAACGGTCGTGACCGGCTCGCCAGAAACCAACCTGGCCCGCTCGGCCAAGGAGACCGCCATCGCATGGGCGTCGACGTGTTCGACGGAAGATCCATCGTCGACCGGGTCGGATGCGATCACCGGAACGTCGGGGAAATGTCGGGCGAACTCGGCGATCTGTCGACGGGCCATCGGATGCAGACTGCCACACAGAATCAGCCACCTGTTACCCAGGTCGGGAGCCGCAGTCTGGACGCCGACACCGCTGGCGATTGCCCGAGCACCGGCACCGATCGGACCACCGGGACCCGCGAGCAGAACCTCGCTCGCAACGACCGCCCATCGCAAAGCGATTGCTTCGACGTCGTCGTCGGTCAACGCGTCGCACACCGCAAACGGTGCGGCCGGCGACGCCACGTTCAGCCAGGCGTCGAGCTCGTCGACCGAATGCAGCGACGCCACGGCGGATGCGCCGGCCGCCGTGAGATGCTCCGCCGGGCGACTGCTTCGCACCGGGCTCCGAGGGTCAGCCCCGGCCGGACCGTCGGCCACCTCCACGCCGTTGACCAACACGACGCCGTCGACGCACACCCGCAGCAACGCGGGCCAGGCCGGAACGAGCAGCACCCGCAGACCGGTGCTCTTCTGACGAGCCACCAGCTCCGCCGCCCAGTTCCCCCGAAGCTGCGAGTCGATCTTGTGAGCGTTCCAGCCGCCGCGAACGGTCGGAATCGCCAGAAGCGATCGCAGCAGCATCGTTGGGCGCCGCGTGTCGGGACCCCAAGTCGACCACGACCCCACCCTGCTCGGCGAGCGTCGCTAGATCGTCGGGCAACTGGAGTTCGTTTGCACACCGGACCGCCACCGGCCCGAGAACCGTCGCCAATTCGCCGGCGACGTCGAACGCCCCGGTCCGATCATCGGCCGCGACCAACCATCGATCTGCCGTCGCGGGGGTGGCAATTGGGGACACCCCCAAATCATGGCCGACCCGGAGCCAGCGTTGAGGACGTTGCCGACCAGCGGTGAACGTTGTCGGTTCTTCGCCACGTAGTCGGTTTTGCGACGTCGTAATTTCGACAACGTGGCGAGATTCCGACAACGATCGGTTCCCGGCTCCCCGCTGAAGCCTCTAGACCGAAACGATGTCGACGAGGTGTTCGATCCCGACGAGATCAGAGGCGTTTCGCGTGTACAGGCGGGCGCCGTGTGCGAGAGCGGTCGCTGCGATGAGGAGATCCATCACTCGCGAACGTGGCTGACGCCCGGCACCAGCTATTGCCGCGGCGAGTTGTCCGTACCGCGCAGCGACACTGTCATCGATGGGGAGCGCATCAAAGGACCGCTGAAGGAAGGTAAGGCGTCTCAGACGCTCCGCCCGGGTGAGGGCGTCGGTAGTGACAAGCACGCCGAAGTGGAGTTCTGCGAGCGACGCAGTGCTGATTGCGAGGTCCCCGTCGAGTTGCGGAAGATCGGTGGCGATCAGCACGCTGGTGTCAAGAACCGCTTTCACCAACACGCTCCCACGGGTTGCTCACCGACTGGCTGATGAGGTCTCGGTCGACGTCCCAGCTTGTATCGACTCCGCCAGCAAACAGCTCGGCGATATCGGCCCACTGCAGCCAGCGCCTCGGCGCCGCCGGGACGAGGCGGGCGGCAGGACGACCAGCAACGGTGATCTCGATCTCCTCACCGTTCTCCACGCGTCGCACGAGGTCAGAAGCCTCTTGGCGCAGCTCTCGGAGTCCAACGGTTTTCATATTCGACAATGGTAGCACAAGTGCTACCGGTCAGCTTGGGCAGCCAGGCCGACGAGGTTCAACGTTGTCGGATTTCTGCCAGGTTGTCGGTTTTGCGACGTCGTAATTTCGACAACGCGGCGGGATTCCGACAACGATCGGTTCCGCAGACCCGGGCCAGTCGGGCCAATCGTGCCAGCACGCACCGACTAGCTCGTCACCTCGGCCCGGTCGTACGGCGTGATCGTGATGGTCTGGAGGACCGACGCCGTCGGGCCGGTGCCGTATTGCACCACGACGGCCGCAAACTCGTTGCGGGCGGCGTCGTCGATATGGGTGTACCACGACGCGGGCTCGTCCCAGTCGTACTTGAGCCCCTCGATCATCGGGCCGAAGAGGTTCTCAAGCTCCCTGATACCAAACCCTGGAAACGCAGCCAGCCGCAGCACCACCCGCTCAATCGCACCGCGGGGCGCTTCACCGGGCCAGGCGAGCTGCACCTCAGCGACGGGCACCCGTCGGTCACCCGTCTGCACAATCACGGCATCTCCGGAATCGCCCACCGCCACCGCCGTCCCCCGGACGAGACCACCGGAGGCTGTTGAAGAAGCCGTCGACGTCGGTACGGAACTCGCACGCATTCCGGCGAATCCGGTCGATGAAGGCCAGCGAATCACGGGAAGTGCTCATGGAAACGACACCTTGGCCTTGTCGATCGCGGCCTTGATGGCGCGGGCCCGTTCCTGCTCCTGCAGGGCGGTGAAGTGCGCCTTGACCTGTTCGGGGGACGCAAGCTCGCCCGGTTGCTTGAACTGGGGAAGCTTGCCCGGCGCGCTCGGGGCCACGCTGTCGGCGACGTGCTCGGCACGGGCCGCGGCAGCATCAGCCTTGGCCGCGTTCGCATCGGCCCACGTCGAAGCGGCAGCGAGGCGCTGGTTCGGTGGCGCGCTTACCTTCAGGGCGGCGGCCTGCGGGCCTTCCGCGACCTGTTGCAGTCCCTTGCGGGACGTCGCACTCAGTTCGGCCTGACGCGCCATGTCCTGCGCGTATCCGAGGCGGTAGGCGTCGATCTGCTCGGCCGACCAACCGCCGGGGGCGATCTTCATCTCCTCGAAGCGCGACGCGGCGACGGCAAAAGCCTCGTCGGCGGCGGCGATCCGTTCGGCCATCATCTGCCCCAGTTTGACCTGAATTTCCCCGGCCATCTGCGGGCCGACCCGGTACGCGTCGGCCTCCGTCGGCAGTGCGTGGTACGCCTTCATCCGGTCTTCGACCGCCTTCGGCCCACCGACCGCCTTCTCCATCGCTGCGTAGTTTGCGTTGGCGGCCTGCATCTCGGCGTTCGCCTGCGCCAGAGCCTGCGGGTTCGCCGGGTTGAGCTTCGATGCATGGTCGAGCGCCTGGGCGGCGGCGTAGCGGCGGCCACTGGCGTCGAGGACCGGCTTCACCTCCGACAGCGCCTTGTTCGACGCCGCCC
This sequence comes from uncultured Acidimicrobiales bacterium, assembly GCA_963763135.1. Classification (GTDB taxonomy): domain Bacteria; phylum Actinomycetota; class Acidimicrobiia; order Acidimicrobiales; family JANYDT01; genus JANMZO01. The sequence goes on from CAVXNJ010000004.1 coordinate 816,275, forward strand.
GACCCGCGGCCGTGAAGCGGGCCTCGAACATCTCCTTGCCGAATTTGAACTCCGCCGAGGACTTGTCGAGCACCCCGGCCGACTTGACCCAGTTGCACGTGCCGATTTCCATGCCGCCGAGAGCTGCGGACATCTCGGCCGCCGTGGCATTCGGGTTCTGGGACAGGAAGTACCGTGCCGCGGACCACGACTGCTCGCCGTGTCGGGCCTCGTGCACGGTGAGGTTCAACAGGTTGTTGAGCTTCAGGGCGTTCATGTCACCGGTCAGGTAGTCGGCCCCCAGGGAGATCATCCAGGTCCGCTCGTTGAAGAGGCACACGCCGCCGGGGATCACGTCGATGCCGCACTGGCGGATCCCGGCGGCGGCGAAGCGCTCGTTCACCACGGGCAATGCCATCTTCGCCCGTTCGACGACGTTCACCTCGGTGGCCCACTTGGCCACCATGGCGTCGGTGTTCTTCGCCATCTTGCCGACCGCCGAAGCGTCGTCGAGAACCGTTGGCGTTCCCTTCCTTCCGGCACCTTTCAGCTTCTTCATGAAGTCGTCGACCATGCCCGCCTGCTGGGCGTCGCCGGCCGCATCGCCACCTCCACCCGGGGCGTGTGGGTCCTTTGCTCCGCCCGTACCGCCGCCCGGCGCCGGATCATGAGGCCCGGTACCGGCCGGATCGTGCGGGGCGAGCGACTTCCCCTTGGCCACGGCCTCCACTTCCACGGCCAACGCCACGGCCGACATGCCGAGGTTGATCGACTCCATGATCATCGCCTTCTGGGCTTCCTGCTGATCGACGAGCGCCGTCGCCGGGTCCACCGCCGCCTTGCTCACCGACCACTGCTCAAGCGCGTTGTCGAAGGAGTTCACGGCCTGGGCCATGCCGATCGCGGCGCTGATGAACTGCCCGCCCGGAACGAACAGACCGGCGATCTGCACGGCGATCGTGCCGACGGTTTCGACGATCTTCTTGATCTCGTACTTCTTCAGCAACTCGTCGAGCTTCGTCTTGAGCGCGGCGTTCGCCGGAGCGACCTTGCCCATGTCGGCGATGGCGATCTGGCGAAGCGACGACAGGCCGAGCAGGTACTCGATGTCGCCCGACAGCACGTGGTGTTCGGTGAGGTTGATGGCCTTGCGGATGTCGTCGAGCTTTACGAGGAACTGTTGGCGGACCGCTTCGTCGGAGTCGGCCGACGCTCCCTTGGCCAACTCGCTTTCTTTGAGCTCGGGCGGATCGCCGTAGTGCACGACACTGCTCAAGATGCCGCCACCGATGCGGGCCAACGGGTTGACCTTCTTGTAGGCGTCCCAGTAGTAATCGATCGCGTCAGGCGTCGGTTCGATGCGGGCCGTGTTGGCGAGGACCGGCGACTTTGACAGCGTGTCGGCCTTGGTCTGCTTCACGAGGTCGAGCGTCTTTTGGAAGTCGTCGCGCCATTCGAACCCGTACCGGGTGATGCCTTCGAGGGTGACCTTGTAGTCGCCGCGACCGAGACCCTTCCAGTAGGTGGACTCCAGCGCGCCGGTGAGCTTCATCTCGGTCGCCGTCAGTTCCTGGACCTTCGGCACCATCTCCCGCGACGAATCGATGAGCTTCTTCGCCTCCGGCCCGACCTTGGAGCCTCCGGCCGGCTGGGGCTTGAACTGTTCCGACAGTTTGTCGGCCATCGCCCGGTTCTGGCCGAGGATCTCCATCGCTCTCGACGAGATATACGTGCGCAGAAACGCCTCGGCGTTCTCCGGCTTGATGACTGTCTTGTCCTTCGCTCCGCCGACTTTCGGGTCGCGGTCCTTCTGACCGGGATCGGGGATGCTGAGCATCTCCCGCAGCGACTTGGCGTCGGGCGGAGCGCCCTCTTCCTTGCTGACGTCACGCACCGTTGCCGCGTTGTCGCCGTCGATCGGTTTGTACGACGAACCCGGTTTCAGCACCACTGCATTGGTGTCGAGCACTGCGACGACACCGGCCGGTGCGGCAACTTCGTAAGTGTTCGTACGATTGAACGGAGTTCCGTTGATGGTGCCCTTCACGACGAAGAAGTAGCCGCTGTCGTTCACGACGACCGCGCCCTGGCCGTAGGCGATCGTGGAGGCGAAGGCAACCGCTGCGGACTGGTCGTCGAACGACGACCGTTTCTGGTTCTCGTTCTGCGGGCGGGGCGCGACGCCGGCGTGCATCAGTTTGGCGACGGCCGGCGGACCTTTGTAACGGCTGTCGGTTTGCACGTGCGACGGCGAGATCGGGTCTTCGACGGTGACCGTGGCCATTTGTGGAGTGAACGCGTCGATCTTCTTCTGGACGACCTTCTCCTTGTCGAGCATCGCTGCCTCGGCGTCGGACTTGGCGTCGCGCTGCACCTCGCGGTTCAGCGTCGATGGCGAGTGCGACGGGTGCGTTCGGAGCCCGCCGTGACGCTCGGTCCGGTCGGTTCGGTCGGATCGGTCGGCGAGGATGCGCTGGGCGGCCCGGTTGCCAACGAGGGCCTGCATCCCCTCAGCCAGGACGACCCGGTCCTGACGGGCAGTCGCGGCTCGCTTCGACCTGTCGACGTCGGGGCCGACGTCTTGAGGGCGAGCGTGGTCCACGCGAGCCGTCGCTTAGGCTCGATACGGGTGGCGACGGGGCACAGTGCGGCGGTCGAAGCCGGAATCAGCGCAGGTCAGGGCATTCACCGGTCCATGATGTTCCTGACGCCCCGCACCGGTGTACCAAAAAACCCTTCGGAGGGGCAGCGGACGTTGCCCCTTGAGGCAGCTACGGTGCGGCGGTCACGGTCACCGTTGTCGGCTCTTACGCCACGTGGTCGGTTCTGCGACGTCGTGATTTCGACAACGAGGCGAGAATTCCGACAACCTTGGTTCGTCGGCGGCCTTCGTGGGTGGAAGTACCGTGACGAGTGGAGGATTTCCGCCACAAAGGAGAATTTCCGACGTCGTTTTTCTTCCAACGTGGCGGAAATCCGCCTTTGGTGAAGCGAAGGTTTCGCTAGCGGAAGATGCGACGAATGCCGCGCGGCTTGCCGAACTCGGGGAAAACTCCGTGGTGCGCAGGTCGATGATCCGCTGCACCGGTGCGTCGACGTTCTCCTGGGCAGCAGCGTTGCTCGTCGCTTCCGACACCTTGGCGTCATCGTCGTCGACCGTGGCGTCAATGGTGGGGCCGCCGGTCGAGTCGTCGTCGCTGGAATCTTTGGAGTCGTCGCTGGAATCGTCGGTCTGCTCGACCGCGTCGGTGGTCTCGAGAGCTGGTGCCTCGTCGATGGGAGCCTCGGCGGCGGCGGCTGCTTCGGCCTCGCCCCAGAATTCTTCGATCTCGGTCTCCGAGGTCGGTTTCGTGGGCTCCGGGACGACGACGGGTGCTGGCAACTTGGCGGCCGCTCGGTTCTCGGCCCGGGTCGGTTTCACGGTCGTGGCCCCGTTGGCGGCTGCGTGAGGTGCGCCGTTCTTGGGGGCTACGCCGTTGCGTGCGCCGGTGTCTTTGGCGACCGTTCGAATAGCGGTGGCTACGGCCACGCCACCTTTGGGGCCAGCAGGAACAGGCGCAGAAGTCGAAGCGGCCGCTTCTTTCCAGATGTCGTCGACGCTTTCGTCGGAGGGAGCGATGGCCATCGTCGGAATGTGCGCCGGTGCTCCGGATGCTGCGGCGTTCGACGTGTTCTTGGCGCCGTATCCGTAGCCATAGCCGTATCCGTAGCCATAGCCGTAGCGGTAGCCGCTGCGACGCTTGAGATCGACACCATTGAGGATGACGCCGGCGATTGGCGCTTCGGCCTGCTCGAACACTTCGAGAGCCCGTTCCAGGTCACGGGCATCGGTGCGCTTGGAGCGAACCACCAGGGCGATCGTGTTGATGTACTGGGCGATGATCGCTGCGTCGGTGACCGGCAGAACCGGGGGAGCGTCGACGATGAGGAAGTCGCACTTCGACTGCAGGAAGTCGAACACGGCCTTGGCCATCGGCGAACCGAGAAGGTCGGCCGGGTTCGGTGGAATGGCGCCCGACGGCACAACCAGGAACCCTTCAACGACGTGAGCCGCTTCGCGCGAACGTCGCGCCGGCGACGAGCATGTCGGTGAACCCGAATGTTGTTCGTGAGGCCCAAGTATTCAGCGACACGGGGGTTGCGAAGGTCGGCGTCGACCACGATCACTCGCTTACCGGTCTGGGTCAGGACCCGCGCCAGGTTGATCGTGGTGGTCGTCTTGCCTTCACCGGGGTTGGGGCTCGTCACCATGATCGAGCTCAATCCGGTGTTCAGCGCCGTGAATTGCAGGCTCGTGCGAAGCGACCGGAATGACTCAGCAGCGACGGGTGGAAGGCCAACTTCCACAGGCTGTTTCTTACTGCGAACCCGGATTCGGCGAAAGAAACTCCCGATCGATCGACGATATACCGAGCGCCGCTCGGCGATTTCTTCGACGAAGGGGATTTCTCCCAGAATCGACACGGCGGGAAACTGCGTCACCAGGTCATCACGGCTACGGAGGCGGGTGTCGAGCATCTCCAGAAGGAACGCGATGCCGAGGCCCAACATGGCGCCCAGCACGAAGCCGAGAGCAGCGCTGCGCAAGGGCCGAGGAGACACTGGCGTCGGCTCTGGAACGGCGGGCGTTATGACCGATGCTCCACCGGTCTTCAACGCAGCGTCAACGCTGAGCGAGTCGATCTTCGCCTGATAGACCTGTTGTTGCGAGGTGAGAAGTTGTCGCTTTTGCGATATGGCGCTGGCGAACGGTTCGACTTGGTTGGCCGGAAGTTCGGCCTCTTTGACCAACTGATCAATTTGCGCCTGGTAGCTGTCGGTCTTCTCTTTGAGTTCTTTCGCTGCGAGCACGAAGTCGGAGATGGATTGTGACCGACGGAATTTAATGTATTGAGCCGAAAACTCGTTGGCGACCTGGGCCGACTTGCTGGGATCGTCGGTGACAGCGCGTACCGTGAGAATGTCGCTCGTGTCGTTGCCGGATCCGGCTACTTCAGCGGTGAAACCGAGCACCTTGTTCGCGGCAATCGACACCACATCGCTCTCGAGGATCTTGACTTCGGTTTCCATGAGGCGGCCAGTCGAGTTTGCCCGTTGGGTGTTGTTGGCGCCGTTGATGCCGGTGAGGATTCCCTCGGTCGAACCGGCTTGCACAAGGAGATTCGCTTGGGATGCGTACATTGGCGTGGCGCGCATGACCAGAAGAAGCTGAACTCCCACAAGCAACACGATTGGCAGAAGGATCACAGCGAACCGGTTGCGAACGACACGCATTACGTCGTGCAGGTCCATTTCCTTCGAAAGTTTGCCGGCAGCCACTGATTTACTGTAGCCGTTTGCCGATTGTGCTCTTGGATTCTGCTGCGCCACTTCGCCTCAATATCGATTGGTTGTGGGCCCGTTTTGGCTGGTTGGCCGCCGTTCAGCCCGCAATTGTTAACGTTCGAATTTTGTAGCGGCGACGGAGGCATGAAGCCGCTCACGGTAAGAGAGCGTCCGTCAACGCAAACCACAGTTCGTATTCTCGTTGGGTTTTCCTTTACTGGCAAGGCTTCGAACAGGAGAAAATCATGGTCATTTTCGATTCACCCCAATTTCGTGTGGTTTGTAGCGACGCATGTGAGCCCTTCGGAACGGGGCCAAACGCGACGGAATACGTCGGTTTGTGAGGTTTCGTTCATGCGCGGTGGGAAATCTACGTGGGCTGAACGCAACGGAGGCGAAAAGGTAAGTGCGCTTGTGTTTCGCTCGTGTTTCTGCAGCTTGGAGGGGGTCTCTCACCGTGACCGTTCAAAAAGAAATGATTGACTCTCTCCGTGTTGACCGGTAGGGTCTCATTCATGAACACGCGGACACTTCTGGCGGCATCATTCACCGTAGCGATGAGCTTCCTCGTCGCTCCTAGCGCCCACGCAGCAGGCGGATACAACGGAGGTAGCGGCGCGGGCCTTATTGGCGACGATCCCGTAGCGTCGCCCGCAACCCCGGCGCCAGCGGTTGCTCCTGCTGTGGCCACCCCGGTAGCCCAAGCTCCAGCAGCTTCTGTTTCAACTCCAGTCGAAGCGGCGCCTGCCGCCGCGACTCCGGCTGCATCGTCGAACATCCAGGTTCTTTCGGAGTCAATCGAGAACATTCCGACGGCGGCTGCGGCGATCGCAACTGCTCCGGCCGCAGCGATTGCCACGCAGGCCGAGATTTCGTTCACGGGTGCGAACTCGCTGACCATGACAGCTGGAGCGGGCGCCCTGATGCTAGCTGGCGCTGCGCTGACCGTAGCGAGCCGTCGCCGCAACGAAGCAGCCGGTAAGCGCGCCTAGTTTTTCGTTACGAGTTTGAATAAGCGGGCGACGGAAACGTCGCCCGCTTGTTTTGTTTTGGTGGCTATTGCAGAATGCACGGCATTCGGGATTTGAAACCCGCACGATGAGTGTCGGTGGGCGAAGCGGGAACAGGTTCGAGTATGAAGTTGACTGAGGCGCTTCCGTTCGTGTCGCTTTGTGGTGGGTTGGGTTTCACCGGTGCTGCATTGATTGGGTTTGTGGCTCCGACGTGGATGCGCAAGCGGCCCGACCCGGCGCTCATCGTTCTCATTGCTGCGGTTAGCGGAGCTGTAGGAATTTTCTCTCCGGGGGCGCCGACGGATGGGCGGGTTGTCGATGCCGTTTTCCGTGTGGCCTTCGTTGTTCTCCTGACGGCTGCGGGAGCGAAGGCCCGCAGAGGTCCGATTCTGGTCGCCGCATCGATAGTCATGATCGCAGCGTGTGTCGGGGTGCTCCGCGGCGGGTCCACCGCAGCATCGGTGGCGGTCGCTGCCGCCTCGTTTGGTGGAGCAGGTGGGCTCCGTCTTGACAAGACGCGCTACCGCCTGGCGAACGTGGTCGTGACCGCCGGCATTGCGCACGCGATTCTGAGATTGCCGACTGCTCTCCCGACGTATGTCCCTTCGCTGGTGGGAGCGGTAGCTGCGGCGGTCGTCCTGATTGCTGCGCTCTCAAGGTTGCGTTCCACCGGAAAGCGTCGAGCCCGAATCGGTATCTACGGCCTGGGCGGGGTCGCCGTCGGCGCCTCGTTCCTCGGGATTTTTTCACTTGCCGAAGCTCGGTCCGATGTTGAGAACGGGGTGCGAGCCACCAAAGCTGGGCTGGATCTGGGTGAGGCGCTTGATATCGATGGAGCTACCAAGTCGTTCGATGGCGCCCGGGAACGTCTCACCCGAGCCAGCGAGCGAACGGGCTCCTGGTTGGCGAAACCGGCATTTGCGATTCCGGTGTTGGCTCAAAACCTACGGGCGGTCCATCGACTTTCGGCAGTCGGGGCTGACCTGTCATCTAGCGCGTCCGTAGTGTTCAGCGCTGCGAATCTCGAGAAGCTGCGGCCAGCAGGCGGGGTCATTGATGTTGTGGCCATCCGAAATCTCGCCAAACCGCTCGGCGACGCCGAGGTGATGATTGACAATGCCTCAAGCGCCATCGAAATCGTCGACGGACCCTGGGTGCTGAGCCCGATCAAGGACCGGACCCGCCCGCTCCACGCTCAGCTGGCGAAGGCCCGTAAAAAAGCCAACTCCGGAGCGAGTGCGGCTGCGGTGTTGCCAGCGATCCTTGGCGCTGACGGACCTCGCCGCTACCTTCTGGTGGTCCCCACGCCTGCGGAAAACCGAGGTGGCGGGGGAGTGCTGGGCAATTTCGGGGAGATCGAGGTCGACAAAGGCAAGGTTGCATTGTCTCGCTTTGATCGGATCTTCAATCTGATGACCGGTGGCCTGCCGTGGGAGCAGAGGACGTTCACCGCTCCTGCCGACTACACGACGACATACGCAGAATTCACACCTCAGCGGTACTTCAACAACCTTCTTCTCTCTCCGGACTTTCCGACGAACGCAGCGATTATTGCGCAGCAGTATCCGCAAGCGGGAGGTAAGTCGATCGATGGTGTGCTTAGTATGGACCCATACGGTCTCGCGGCGTTGTTGGAGATCACCGGGCCGGTAACCGTTCCGGGTTGGCCCGTGCCGATCGACAGCAAGAATGCGCCAAGTGTGATGCTCAACGAGATCTACGCCGAGCTTGCGAAAGATCCGCTGCATCAGGAACAGCGACTCGCGGTTATGGCCGATGTCTCGCTTCAGGTCTGGCAGAAGCTGACGAGCATGTCGCTACCGTCGCCAGCGAAGCTGGCTGATGCGCTGGGGCCGCTTCTAAAGCATCGTCGCATTCAGTTATGGATGAAAGCACCAACGGAGGAAACGTATATCCAGGGGATCGGTGGTGCCGCCAGCGTTCCTCCGGTTGTCGGTGACTCCTTGGGGCTGATCGGGCAAAATGGAGGCGGCAACAAGATTGATTTTTATGCGCATCGTTTTGTCGATTACACGGCGACGGTTTTGAGTGATGGGACCGTCGACGGTTTGGTCACGGTGCGGGTAAGGAACGATGCTCCCGAATTCGGCCTTCCCAAATACATCATTGGCAACTTGATTGATGACAGGCCGGTTCCGGAGGGCACCAATGTGACCCGCCTCAGCTTGTACAGCCCGCTTCGCTTCACCAAAATCTCGTATCAGAAACGTGCGATCACCATGATTGGCGGCTCCGAGTTCGGTCGAAATGTCGCCAGTGGTTGGGTCGGTATTCCATCTGGTCAGGAACGGACGCTGACGTACGCCGTACACGGCAAAGTCCCGATGAAGGACGGCAAGTATCGGCTTGATCTGATGTACCAGCCCGTCGTCAACGCAGACACTGTCACGCTGAAAATTTCGACGCCGGGCGGTTGGGAGACACCCAAGGAAGGGTCTCTGCTCCGCACCGAAGGAGATTCTCTCGTAGGCACTTTCGAATTGAAGGCGTACAGCGCGGTGGAGATGCGTCGCAAAGCCTGAACAATTCACTGTTTCGTAGCTGAGCTCATTACGCCGATCAACAGGCCAAGTTGCTGCGAATCGAGCCCCACATATATTGCCGGAGGCAGTCTGTCTCGCCTGAGTGGACCGGATCAGGCTGGTGGCAGCTTGGCTTGTACCTTGCGGATCGCTTTGGCTTGAGCGGTCGTCGCACAAACCTTCTGCTTCGAGCCCTTCCTTTTCAGGAGCACGCCGCTCTTGCACTTCTTGTAGTCGAACGCTTCGTATTTCAGGCGACCGATGTTGACGAGCACTGGAAGCAGGGTTGTCGACTTGGACGCTCCAGTGGGTGCCGCGGACTTGGTGATCGTTTCCCCCTTCACGACCGCAGTCTTGCCCGAAGAACTTGTTCCGGTTGGGGTTCCTTCGGAGGCACTCGATGGGGCTGCGCTGTCACCGGTCGTCGATTGCGTTCCTCCGGCCAGCGGAGTGGCAGCGCCACCGCTCCCGGTAGAATTCGACGTAGACGAGGAACCTGAACTCGTACCCGTTCCTGTACCGGCCGATCCTGACGAGCTGGACGACGCGCCCTCCGCTTGTTGATGAGCTCGCCCTCGTCGTTGTCGATGTGGCTGAACCAGCCGAGGCCCTTGTGGTCGTAGTCGCCGTGGTGCCGGCGGAACCAGCTGCTCTTGTCGTGCTAGTCACTGTAGGGCTGGTGCTCGGGCCCGGCGACGACGGGTTGGTCGAACCAATCGTTGCCTGGGTTGCTTGAGTCTGTTGCGGGATTGTTCCCTGTGTGGTGGCCGACGTGGCTTGAGTCGGCGACGCGGACGGCGGTGTCGTCGCCTGTGTTGTGGCACTGGTGGGTTGGGTGAGAACGACAGCCGGCTGTGTAGATGCCACGGTGGTTGGCTGCGTAGTGGTTGCCTGGGTGGGAGGAACAGTGGCTTTGGTGGTGGGGGTTAGGGTGATAACTCCACTTCCGCCTCCGCTCGCGACTGCCGGGAATGGAATTGGGTTGATTGCCGAGCCGGGCGCGGGCATGACCGAACCGGGGCCGATAGAGCCGAGGATCGATCCGCGGACTCCGTTCACATCGGGGTTACGCCCCGACGGCACCTGTCCGAGACGCCAAATGTGCGATTCGTGGGTGGGAATCAGAAGTGTTCCAAAACGAACTTTCTCATCAGGGCTGAAATTCGAGTCGATCACCTGGAACCGCTGCCCCGACACGGGTGCCCAGATGATGGCGGCGTGTAACGGGAAAGAGCTATCGGTCGCCCCAATCATCACGATGTCGCCGCGCTGAGCTTCGTCGGGGCGAACCTCGATGGCGCCCTCACGAGGAAATCCGGGTTGATACTGCTCGTCGTCGTTTCCGACCCACATGCCGGTCGCCATGAGAACGATGCAAACGATGAAAGCCTTGCAAAGACCATCATGCGTCTGGCCACCAGGTGTCGTGCCGTTGTAACCACTTCGGCCGGCGGCGATACAGGCGTTGCCACCCCATTGGCCGACATAGTTCATTGCAAGGTTCGCGATGACTTCGTTCGGAGTCCCGTTAGCAGGGAACGCCTGAGATGGTTCCGGCCTCGGCAGAAGCACCAGGCCCGTGGTCAGGAGCGCTGCGGAGAGCACGACCGAAAGCGATTTTCGTACACCGATGATTCGAACTTCAGGTCCCGCGACTTCAGTAGTTCTCATCGTGAAATTTTATCAGCGCGCGTTCTCTGTGCGCGCGTTTCGTGCAAAGTACCTATGTGGCCTGATCCCTCGGCGGCGGAACATGCTTGTGGGAGTTCGTCGCTCCAGAATGGGGGCAGGAGGACTCTCGACAATGATGCAAACGATACGCATGCCGGAGCAGGCCGTGAGGAAGACTTCGGGAAGCGGACGAGGTTCTCTCGGTGGGGCAGGCGCAGCCTGAGATGTGTGAAGGCGCATCTGGTGACCGAATCCAACGTTCAGCATTGGCGGGCATATTGGGGTGGCATGAACGCCGATGTCACGAACGACGCATGGAGAAGGAGCCCAAAACCGCAAGGTTGAAGAAGTTTCGCTGCGGCCGAGTGACAAGTCCATGTCGAAAGAGATCGCAGAGAAAATGCTGACCTCGAATCTGCGCAGGTAGCGGTGGTCATAAGCCGGGAACGAATAGGGTTTCGAAACGCAGCTCCTGCAACGTTGCCGGGCAGCGCCGTTCCATGCAGGTACTTCCCTAACCTGTGGCCGAAGATAAAGAAGTACGACTCCGGGTATGTCTACAGTCCGAGAACGACCGGCCGAGGTGGGGACGGCGACGAGCGACCGATCTTGGCCATGCGGCCGGGTTCGGCGTGAACCGGAAACGGGTGGAACCACTTGGGCGTGACTAAGGACTTCAGGTCCCGCGTCGACGGAATCGCCCGTTACGCAAGGACGCGTGGTCTCAGTCAGAGGTGCTGGATCCGACGAAGCGTGTTGTGGGCACGGGGATGGATTTCCAGTTCGACCAAACCCGTGACCGGCGCATGCTCCAACTCGGAACGCGTCGACGAGCACACCCGAAAATGCCAAGCCGCCCGCCTAGTTGAGGTGCAAATCGGAGCCGACGCAGTTGTCGAATGCCCGGGACCGGATCGCAATGGTTCCGTGGCATCCGAGATCCCTTGCGGTTGGATAACGCTCCCGCGTTCGTCGCCACTGCCGTCCGCGACTTGTCCAGATTCAACAGTACACATACGATCGTCATCTGACACCGGCGGACTAATGACCCTAACAACTCAACCCGCTTGCTCACCTCAACCGCTTTCGCCAGAATTGCGCCACAAATCTCCATCCCCATCGAAAAGCCACCTGACCACCATACGGGGGTCACGCTGGGGGTCATATGACTAGAATGCTCAGATGTTTAGCCTTCCTCGGAAAGTTTCGAACGTCAGTTCTCGTGGATATCGGTTGAGCGACTCGCTCCCTAGCGGTCTCCGGAACAAACTTCGAGCGAAGGCAGTGTCACTCATTCCGGGCATGCGCCACCTTGAGATGGATCGTCGCTTAGAAGTGATGAGAGATCTTGGTTTTGAACCAAAGTGCATCGCTGATGTTGGGGCTGGAAGCGGCGCATGGGCACGCATGGCCCTTGATGTTTGGCCTTCAGCGGAGGTGATTGGGTTCGAGCCTAATTCGTTTGAACAAGCATCGCTCGCGTCGGTTGCGCAACAGTTGCCGGGATTTTCATTTAAGCGTGCATGCCTTGGAAACACCCAAGGAACGATCAACTATGTCGAGCGGGGACACCAGACGACCTTGCTTGATTCTTCGTTCCCGAACTCGACAGCACCGATCTACCGTATGGACGATCTGGTGGACTCAGGACAAATGTCGATCCCGACTCTTCTAAAGATGGACGTGCAAGGCTATGAATTGGAAGTCCTCAAGGGTGCCGAAAGGACCCTCGAGTCGGTTGAGGCTGTCCTCGCCGAAGTTAGTTTTTACCCGTTCGCCGACGGGCTCCCAACTGTTGAGGAGATAATTATCTGGCTGCGAGAGCACGGCTTTGCATGGTATGACGTCATGGGGATTCTGCGTTATCAGCCTGAAGACTATCTCGGACATCTAGATCTAATGTTTGTGCGTACGGACCATCCGCTACGGCGAAAATTCCAGAAATGGTAGCTAACCTACGGCCCTGCCCGTTTTGCGGCAGCACGGTACGGAAGCGAACGACAAGGGTATTTCATCCTGAACATCCGACTGTCGCTGGTGTGCGGGTGGACCTGCTCAACAGTGAATTTTTCCTGGTCGATTGCGGTGGATGCGGTTCTGCATTCAAGGATCCAGCGATTCCCGAACCCATACTGCAGGCGGCGTATGACCTCGCATCCGGGGCACACTGGGGTGAGGGTGCCGATGATCTCGGCTCTAGGAACTTGGCGCCGCTAGTCCGGGCGATTGCTCAGTATTTGCCTAACGACTACGCACGAACTGTTCTCGACGTGGGATGTGGCAGTGGAGCAGTGATGGACATCTTGTGCCCTGAATGGAATCGCTCAGGAATTGAGCCAAACCCAAGCGCGGCAGCTATAGCGTCGAGTCGCAGAGTAAGAATTCTCGGCCCAAATATTGAATCGATACCACGGTCTGATGTCACCTTTTCGTTGGTTATGGCGTTGGACGTACTCGAACACATCAATGAGCCCCTAACTTTCCTTCGGTTTCTGGCTGAAGTGACTGAACCCGGTGGAATTGTGTTGATTGTAACCGGCGATAGGGCAGCACTTTCCTGGAGACTTGAAAAAGGAAGGTACTGGTATTGTAGTTTGGTCGAGCACGTCAACTTCGTGTCGGATCAGTCGCTGACTCAACTTGCATTGGAAGTGGGCCTCGTTTCGCTGGAATGCGAACAAATCAGTCATGTACGTTCCTCCCTTCTCGGGAAGGTGAAGGAAGCCAGCAAGAATCTTGGGTACATCCTCCTTTGCGAAATAGCGCGAGTGAGCCCGAAGCTGGCTTATGCTCCGGTTGTAACTCGGAGGGCACCCACCTGGATGACGGCGAAAGACCATCAAATGCATGTCTTTCGGCGCACGCCTTGAGCAAAGATTGTTCTGCGTTTGAGCGTGCTCCCGGCTTAAAAGGCCGATCTTCTCTTTCACCTTGGTCGGGCGAACCCCGGTGACCTCGGCGACGCCGAAGCTCGGCCGCAGGTGACTCTGCTGGCCAGGTTGTGCACTTCGGGCGAAGCGATCGAATCGATTCGGCGTGTCAGTCGGGCTCGATTCCGTAGGGGCGCCGAAGGTTACCTTGAGGGGGGCCGTTGTCGATGTGCGGGTCTTGATAAATGCGCTCGGTCGGAAACCGCTCGCTATTTGTAGCTCGCGAGCTTGGGGCGCACGAGGGCACGCTGGGTAACTGGGTCGGGCAGAGTCGTGCGAATCAGAAAACCGGCGCGATGACCAACGACGACCCAGCCGAGTTGTGCGGCTCTGAAAAAGAACGCGGAGCTGTGTATAAGCGTTATGTGCTCGAACGATTCTTGGTCGGGTTGGATGACCACGCTGCGGCCGAAGCCGTGTTCGTGAGAACCAAGACCTGCAGAAACGAACGAACTGTTTCGAGCATGCGAATTTTCTCTTGAGGGTCGACGAAGCAGCTGGTCGTTGCTAACGTCTGGCTGCTCCGAGCGCATCGCGCGCTTTGTAGGACGTGATCTCAATGGGCAAGGATCTGGAGTCCGACACAAGCAAATTTGTGATTTGAATGCTCAACCGACAACGCAAGCATTGAGGTGAGAATGACTGCCGGCCGCTGCTTCCGCGCTACCATCGAACGAACGTCGCCAGTCGGAGCTACGACATGCAGCGAGAAGATGCGTAAGCATGTCGCGGTGTTGATGTCTCGCCTTGGCGCTCGGCAACCCGTAAATATGTCTAATGGTGGAAGTATGAGGCGCAAAAGAATCGTAGTTTTGGAACACTCAGGGCACGCATTCGCCACACAGCTTTCGAGAGAACTTGCCAACCGTTCGTATGAGGTTTTGCATCTTTACAATGCTGGCTTCAGCGGCCCGCGTGGCCGATTAGAACACACGATCGGTGATCCATCGAACTTGCGCTTCGAGGGGGTCGGATCCGGAGCGAAGATGGACAAATACTCCGTCTTGAAACGACCCTTTCAAGAATTGCTCTTTGGAGTACGCCTTGGTGTTCGACTGACTCGATTTCGACCGACGATTGTTCTAATCGGAAACACTCCTCCGTTGGCAGTAGCCGCGTCACGTGTGGTCACCATGTTCCGAGGATTTCCGTATGTTTTCTGGGTTCAAGACCTATATGCACCTGCCTTGACTAGTTTTCTTGTTGATCGTTTTGGTCCATTGGGTCGGATTCCTGCGCGATGTATTGCGGAAATAGAAGCGTCGGTCGGTAGAGGGGCAAAGCACACTGTCGTCATTTCTGACCATTTCATTCCAGAGGTTGAAGGTTGGGGAGTTGAGCGGTCAAAAATCACCGTGATTCCGAACTGGGCGATGCTGAGCGCCGGCCATCAATCGATTGAGCTGTCCGAGAAATGGCGCGTCAAGAATTCGCTACCGCCAGGCCCACTTGTTATCTACGCTGGAACGCTTGGATTGAAGCACAATCCTCGAATTCTTGGCGAACTCGCCGCTCGGCTATCCGGGTTAGCGCATGTAGTCGTGGCCTCCGAGGGACTTGGGGCTGACGTTCTAACGGAGGAATTTCCTATCGACCAACCTCGAGTTATTCCATTTCAACCGCATGAAGACTTGGGCGACATGCTTGCAGCAGCCAGCGTGCTTGTAGCGCTTCTCGAGCCGTCGGCCGGACGATACTCGGTGCCGTCAAAGATCTTGAGCTACCTAAACGCCGGCCGGCCGATTCTCGCTGCACTTCCACTTGACAACCCCGCCGCGGAGATGATCAACCAAACACGGTCGGGATGTGTTGTTGAGCCGGGGGATCTCGAAGCACTCGTCGCTGCAGCCTGCGAGCTTCTGAGCGGCCAGTCGTCTTCGGATTTCGGCAGGAATGGTCGGGAATTCGCGGAGAAAGAATTCAATATTTGCACTATCGCAGACCGCTTCGAAATGGTATTCGAATCGTCCCTTGACAAATGAGACCCTTTCGGCTCACGGCAAGACGATTCAGCTCACGTATCCGAAGGTCGCTTGTAACGTGCAGCGTCGTAAAGATCAGCCAAGTAGGCGCGACTTACGCCAAGCTCACCGTCTTGGTCTTCGATCCAAGGATGCAACTTGGTATTCTTTAGAACTCCGAATGCGAAAACATTCCCTTGCCTTGGAGCGATGGTTTCGACAAGCCGCCCAACCATTGCCAACGGTCGCGCCGCCGCTCGGACGAAAATGCTTTGCGACATATGTAGTCGTGCCGTCGGAATCTGAATGCCGTACTCGTAGAAGAATGTATGTTCGTGCGCTGGCAGATACGACGACACTAGCTTTTCGAATTCTCGTTCGGTCCAACGATAAATGTAGTTGGGAACTGGGCCATTTCGGAACCCTCCCACAATCCCATCAGAGAGGGCGGCCGATTCAAGCTCATAACTCGACGCGAGTCCAAGTCGCTGAATGAGTCGCATCGAAACGCTGTCTCGGTTTTCGATGCAAACGATTCCGTGTTTTGCGACTCGGAGCGCCTCGCAAACTCCCCTTGCTGGAGATGCTAGGTGATGTAAGCCAGCATGAACCACGACCCAATCAAAAGTGTCGTCATCAAGCTCTAGATTCTCAGCGTCAAGGTACTGCCAAGAGAAGGGCTCGTACTCGACGTGCCCTGCGTGTGGCGCTAGGTTGGAGATAACTCCATTTCGGAACCCGACAGACTGCAAAGCATCTCTGTCGGTTTGGCCGCCTGCCAAAACCAAGACGGAGTCAGAGAGTCGCAGGTCCCCGCGCATTAAAAGTCCTTGCAAAAGTACGGTATAGAAACTCATTTGTAAACGCTCTTCTTTCGCCGGGCTTCTTGTTCACAAGTCTAGCGAATCAAGGCCACCCGCGACAATAGCGAGGAAAACAATGGTATTCTTCAACATAATGCGCAGGATTTCTGTCGGTGGGAATGCTTTGTTCGGCTGTCTTTGCCATCATGGTGGCGGAATGGCTGTTGAGGCTCCGAAATGGCAAAGTGGTGGATAGTGTCCGCAGATATTCGACGAAAACACTACGTGTGGACGCCAGACTATTCGGGTCACTATCTGTTTTACGCTTCACTCCTTGCTGAGGAGTTGAGTCATGAGCATGTAGTCACTGTGTGCACTGCTCCCTCGGCGTTGGAATCCATTGAATTCAAAACACACCTAGAGGGCAAGGATGTTGAGATAATCCCAAGTGCAGACTTGCAGACCCTACTTCGATCATTGCGACCTGGCAGCGGAGTAACGATTCTCCATGGCGATCTGATACTGCCCGAGTTGCTTGCGATGCGTTTCCCTCGTGGGTGTTCAATTTCGGTTCTAATTATGAGACCACCTCGAGTAGTCGAATCACTCTTCCGGAGAACGACAAAGCGTTTTCTTGAACGCGCCGTATCGCATCGGTCGGGAATTCGGATAGCAGAGCTTCAAGCGGTTTTTGAGGTACCCCGGTCTAGGTATCAACAAGTCCCGGATCCAGCACCCGTGGATAGCCGAGCGTGTGATAAAGACCGAGCGCGTCAACTTCTTGGGCTCGAACTGCCAGCGGGAACATCACTTGGCGGCGTAATCGGCGGATTGTCGGCGCGAAAGCGCCCCGATCTAGTACTCGGTGCAGCGGAACTGCTCGATGAGAAATTTCATTTCCTGGTAGCTGGACGTATCGAAGACTCACCTTCCAAGAACGCAGTCACTAGGGCTCGTTCTGTATTGGGCGGACGTCTACACGTATTGGACGGCTACATTTCGAATGAGCAGTTTTCGCTCTGCTTTGCGGCCGTCGACTACACCATTAGTATGCATGCCGAGAGAATCAGCAGTGGAATAGCGTTGCAGTCGTTTGCGATGGCAACTCCCATAATAGTCGCATCTGATTCTGAATTGGCATCCTTTGTGGTGAGGAACGGTCTTGGCCGTGACTCCAAGCCAGACGTTGTGGCCCTGGCTCGAGCCATCGAAACCATCACACTTGAGGTTCCCGTACCCTCGCTGATAGAACTCCCGGGCCCCAGCGACTTCGTTCGGGCGCTTATATATGGTGTGTGATGGTCGCTGCTCGTTTTTCGGTTGCGGGAAGCAGAATTGGCCCGCTTCTCCAATCACGTTGAACTCTATGCCTGTCAGGTGTGAGCGTTGCGATTAGCCAAGGCGGGCGCGATTAACGGGGCAGCGGTAGTTGTTCGGTCGGTCGTTGCCGCCGTCTCGGTGCCATTGATCTTGGCACGCCTAGGCCCGGAGAGGTTCGGAACCTGGGCATTCGTATCCGCCGCTTCGGGAATCGTCGCCGTCGTTGATCTCGGAAGTTCCAGTGGAATCGCCGTGTTCTTGTCGAGCGCGATGGCGAAGCGCGACGATGTGGCCGCTCGAAGGTCGATTGCGAACGGCCGGGCCATAGCGGCGACTTCAGCGGCGTGCGGCGTGCTTTTGCTAGTGCTGATCGCGAGCCCCCTTAGTCGGTTGTTTCGCGCTCCTGAGTCGATTCCCTTCCACGAGATCGAATCTTCCTTGAGGCTTAATAGTGTCTACCTCGGGTTGAGAGTGCTGGTGTCCGCATGGACTGGAGTGGAGGAGGGTCTCAAGGAATTCGGTGTCCGTAGCTCACTCAGTGTGTTCGATTCTCTCATTAGTGTTGCGTTTCTAATTGGAGCGACATATCTTTCTCGCTCCTTGATATTCTTGAGTTTGTCTCAAATAGTGGCAACTAGTGTCGTTCTGCTAGCTCATCTATTTACTACTCGACGACTTCTGCGACGTCTTCATTTGAATGGTCCGATTTGGCCATCAATTCGTCACATACGGGAGCAACTTGGAATGGGCGCGGGCTCGTTTTTGGGGTCGCTTAGCACGGTTTCATTCAACTTGCTTGACCGTATCATTGTCGGATCTTTTTTAGGATCGGTCTCGCTCGCTTATTACGTGGCAGTTGTCGCCGTCGCACTTCAGGCACAGACTTTAGCCGCATCGCTTCTGCAGCCGATCATGGCTTCTGCTTCCGGACAGCGTGACCATTTTGGTCAGGCAACAACGCTGGTGAGGCGCGGATTCATGGCAAGCGCAGCTACGTCAAGCTGCTTGATGACCATGGCAATGGTCGGCGCAATGTTCGCGGGCGATGTTCTGCAATCGTTTGCGCCCATTCCTCGCCTATCATTTGTCGCTGCGCTCGCTTCCTACAACTTGATCGCGCTCTCTGCGGTGCCGTACTATCTGTTGCTAGCCGCAAGACGAACAACCAGAATTGCTATTGTTACGATTCCATCCGCTGCGCTTACCTTATTCGCTATGTTGATTATGGCCCGACGAGGCGCATCCCTTTCGGCGGTGCTCGGTGCCAACGCCATTTATGGAATTGTCTTGTTTGTATTTCTTCGATTCATTCGCAATGAAGAACGTGCCGTTGCCCCGCCAGTGGTCAAATCCGCGATTGCCCCGTTGACGGTCGTTTTGATCGCCACGGTGAGTCCGTTTGGTCGGTTTGATCTCTTGGTCTGCGTAGCAATCTCTGTCGGTAACGCTCTGGTAGCTATCGGCCAGTTTGGGCTACCATTGTGGAGAGAGATGCGTGCCGTTGATTGAGTCCAACAGAGGGATCGTTGTCAGTCGAGTGTGGGTCGTCGGATCAGAGAGGCTGTCAAGAAGCGACCGGAGTGGTAACGATGTGCTGTCCGGGATTCGGCCGAGGTCGTGTTGTTCCGCATCCCGAACTCATGAAAAAGCCGGGCGTCACTCAGCGCGGTGTTCGTCGGTGGGGCCTTGATGCTCAGGCTTGGCGTCTCCGCTCAGGAAGCGCGTGTCGCTCCTCTCGATCCGTCAACGTGGACAGAAGAACATCTGAGTTCTGCATCGATTTAGCGGTAGCTGCGACGGGAATCGAACATGAAGTACTCAACGGTGCAATGAATAAGTGGAAGGCCATGGTTGCCGCTCGGATGGAATTGCCCTTCGGTCACCTTTGTGGCGGCGGATTGCTCCTCAGCGAGGCCATAAAGCGGTTATTATTGGCAAGCATCTATTGGATTGGAATTGAATCCGACTTTTGCGATCCCCTTGCTAAACAGCGCCTGCAGGCGGACGGAATATTTCATCGGTGGAACCCGTGATGTCATACAGATCCTTCGACTTCGACACACACATCCCGTGGTCAGCATTAATCGTTGGCACGGTGTTTTTGGCGGCTTGCATGACGTTGTCAGTTCGCTCGGCCGGACTGAGTCTCGCGTTGGGTTTCGTGCCGCTGGCGGTTCGTGGTTTGATGACGCGAATCGGTCCGTTGCTTGCGATTGTGGGCGGTTCGCTACTCGTGTTCCAGTCATCCCAGGCCATTTCGGGTCCGAAGCTCGCGGTTTTTGCCCTGTATTTTGGATTCTTCGTTTTGGCGACTGGGAGCAAGTCGGCCCATCTGGCGTCAGACCGAGACCGGATCCTCGTTGCGAGCCTTGCTGGCTTTGTCGTCCTTGCTGGTTCGCTACTCACGAGTCGACTTCATGACAATCGGATGGTAGATGCATTTCGTGACGTGCTTCCATACGCCATGCTCCTCCTTGCGCCAATAGTCGGGCTCCACGCAGCAAGCCGAGCCCGCCAGCGGACTTTGGACCGACTATTCGCTCTGACAACGCTGGTGTCGGCGTTGATTACCTTTAGTGTTTGGGCATCGCGCAGAGGAATTATTGGAAACTCGTTTGCGAACTTAGGTCTTGCAAGCTATTTGCTTCCTCTGACCGGCCTGTGTTATGGATTGCGTCGACAGAAAATTTACAGGCCTTCGGTTCTCTGGACTGTATCGATCTCGTGTGCGTTGGTAGCTCTGATACTGACAGGGACACGTACCAACGTTCTGGCCGTTCCAGCGATCGCGTATTCCCTTTGGGGGCGTCACGACGATTCGCACCGTCAAGATCCAGGGCGCTCGAAGACACGGCGATTCCGCGGTCGGCGCGTCGTGATCGGCCTCTTGGTCGCTTTGGCGATCAATTTCCTCGCGAAACCCGACTGGGCGGTGTTGGGCGAACGGGTTACTCTTCTGGTTAGGGGCTCCGGCCAAAACGAAGACGCGAGCTCGGTGGAGCGGAGAGATCAGACGCAGATTGTTCTCAGGGAGTTTAGGGAAAACCCGTTAGTCGGTGCCGGCCCCGGAACAGTTATAACCACGTATCGCCGGACTTCTCGAACGACCGTCGAAACGATCACGGTTGATTCCCCCTTCGGCGTGCTGGGCGACTACGGATTGATGGCGCTGGTCCTGTACTTGGCGATCGGTTCGTCTATCTGGCGGGCCGTTCGTGGCAATGGCCTCACCCGCTCAGGCGTCGTTTCCCTATTCCTGCTCGTCGGGGCCAATAGTGTCCTTTTGTCGCCCCTCGAAGACAAGGGCGTAACAGTCGCTGTCGTCCTGTTGTCGGCGTCATCGTTTGTGCGGGACCCCTGGTCGCACGAGATCGGAAAGTAGATGCCACAACGTTGACCGGACTCTGTTACAGTCCGGTTTACGGCGTTAGCTAGGAAAGTTGTGCTGCATGTGCGGGATTGCGGGCTTGGCGAGCAAGGAACCGATTTCCAGCGATGGTCGGGCACGAGTGCGGACGGCAGTGCGAGCGATGGAGCACCGCGGCCCAGACGGCTCAGCTGAATTCCAGTCACCTTGCGGTCATGTATTTCTTTCGATGTGCCGCTTAGCAATCATGGATCCTCAAGGGGGCATGCAACCCTTTTTCAATGAGGATCAGAGGATCGTCGCAATAGCTAATGGCGAGATCTACAACCATTTGGCTCTACGCAGTCGACTTGGTCAACGGCACAAGTTTTTAAGCAAGAGTGACTGTGAAGTCATACCCCACGCTTTCGAAGACAGTCCGTCGACGTTTCCGGAGTCACTTCGCGGGATGTTCGCAACTGCGGTGTGGGACGCCGAGCGCAGAACTTTGGTATTGGCCCGGGACCGGATCGGCGAGAAACCACTATATCTGGTTGAGAGTTCTGAGGAGATCTTCTTTGCATCCGAAATGAAGGCAGTGGTGGCTGGGGGTTTCTCCCGGAAATCTTTGGATTATGGCGCTGTAGCCAATTTCCTTGACCTTGGGTGGGTCTCGGAACCCGACACGATGTTCGCAGACGTCAAAAAGTTGGCCCCAGGGGAGCGTTTAGACGTGTCCGTGCCGGACTTGCGGGTTTCGAGAAGGTCCTACTGGCGGTTCGAGGACATTCAGCCCGCAACTGGAGATGCTCCACGTTTGGTCAGAGGAATGCTCGACGAAGTGATGGACACGATGGTGAAGGCGGATGTGCCTGTTGCCGTGGCGCTAAGTGGCGGCTTGGATTCAGCAGTTGTCGCAGCGCTGGCGGCACAACGAAGTGAACACACCACGGCGTTCGTTGTCGGATACAAAGGCGAACCTCGTCAAGATGAGAGATCCGATGCTCGCAAGACCGCCAAGGCCATTAAAGTTGATTTGGTCGAGGTTGAAGTCGACGAGCGAAGTCTCGTTGATAGCTTTCCCAACCTCTGCGCCGCAAGGGACGATCCAATTGCGGATATCGCTGGATCTTCGTACTATGCGTTGTCGGCGGCTGCGAGTAGCAATGGCTTTCCGGTCTTACTACAAGGGCAAGGGTCTGACGAGATCTTCTGGGGATATGATTGGGTGAAAAGAGCTGCACGGTTGGCCCGTGGCGGCAGTGTTGATACAGCCCCTAGCATTACGCCACCAATTAGTAGACGGGCGAAGGCGTTCGTAATGGGCGTGGGTTCATCAGTATATAAATGGAGAAATCCAAAAACTGTAGAAGTGGTTTCTGCTGAGGAGATTTTCCTTTTGTCGGATGACCTCTGGCGTGCACGACGTGGGTCAAGTTTGGTGTTGAGCGGCGCCTTTCGGAACGCTAATGCGTCCGGCGTCTACCCAAGGGGTTATTCCCGTTCCTACAACCCCGAAGCATTTATCGCAGCAATAGCCTCCGAATACATGCTGAACGTGGGTCTCGCTCAAGTGGATCGGCTAGCTTGCCAACTCGGTTGAGACACGGCTTCCCTTTGTGGATTACCGATTGATCGAATTGGTGGTTGGACTGCAATCATCGCAAGACTTCACGCTCCAACCGTCGAAACAGCTATTGAAAACGGCCGTTTCGGATCTGCTTCCAGCTGAAATAGTCGACCGCCCCAAGCGCGGGTTCAATCCCCCCACTGCGGCTTGGCTGGAAAGCCTTCATGCGGAGTATGCTGGGGTCTTCAGGAACGGGATCCTCGTCGACAGCGGGGTGCTAAGCGATCGAGGGGTGCGGCTTCTCGAAGGTCGCTTGAATCGGCTCTCATGGCGCAACGAGACATTTTTCGGTTCCTAGTGCTCGAGTTGGCTGCGTTCAGCGTATGGTCCATGACGCTCTAGGCTGCGGACAATGACAGTCCGAGTAGCGTTCACAATGGTCGGCGGTGAAGACTGGACTGGCGGAGGCAATTATGTCAGGAATCTGGTCTCGTTGTTGGCTGGAAGTCCCGAGCTCGGGATCGAACCGGTTCTATTTGTGTCCCCGGATAGTTCGTCGTCACGGGTTAACGATGTAGCGCCCCATCTGTCTGAGGCGCCAGTTTTCATTCCGAATAGCGGATCGAAGCAGGATCGACTCTTTCGGAAGTAAGTCAAATCGTTGTCGGGCATGATAGACGGACTTCGGCGCGATTCGCCGAGTACGGCATTGACGCCGTGTTTGCAGCATCTGGTTGGTATCGGTCGAATTGCCCACGTTCCGGTTGTCGGCTGGATCCTGATTTCCAACATCGCCACCAGATAGCATGTTCTCGCGTAAACAGTTGGCTAAACGAGAGGCTGGATATAGGCTCATTACCGGATTTTCCGACATTGTTATGCTCAGTAGTCAAGACGCCCGGCGAGACTGCGAACAGTTTTACCCAAGATCGATTGGACGAACTGAGGTGGTGCCCTTCGCAGTCGCAAAACCATTGGTCGATCCTCTTGAGGCTCGACATGTCGTTGCGAAACACAACCTCCCTTCGAAATTCTTCTATATGCCGGGCCAGCTATGGCGACACAAGAATCATCTTGTGCTTCTGCGAGCACTCGAAATTGCGGTTCGTGCCACCCCTGAACTAGCAGTTGTCTGCACTGGCAGTCCAGTTGACACTCGCAACCCGCAATACCCTCAGACCGTCGTCTCTCTGGCGCAGGAGTTGGGTTTGGCAGAGAGTTTTCGTTACCTAGGGCTTGTCGACTACTCAGACGTTATCGCCCTTATGGTGGCGAGCCACGCGTTGGTGAATCCGTCGCTTTTCGAAGGTTGGAGTACAACGGTCGAAGAGGCCAAAGCATCAAACAAGCGACTGGTGCTTTCAGACCTTCGTGTCCATAGAGAGCAAGCCGAGGAGTGGGGAGCCAAGTATTTCGACCCGCACTCCCCCGAAGACTTGGCAGGAGTACTCTTGGAGTGTTGGGAAAGTCAGGAAGGGGAAACTGGCTTTGGAGATCGATATTCGCTGGAACGAAGGCGATTCGGCGAACGATTTGCTGAAGCGGTGGCTCGTGCGGTTGCTACCCGATGAACGGCCGGATGCAGGCACCTAACGGTTCTGTTCGTGTTGATACCAAGAGACATATTCTTGAATGCCAGCACGCCAATCCCGTACAGCAGCAATTCCGAACGTTTGCAGACGACTGGTATCTGCGACCAATCGCTCGGGGTCGCCCGGTCGGCCTCGTCCTTCGAATGTGACAGTTCCGTTCTTGCCGTGGGAAGCCATCAGGACCTGAGCGATTTCTCGGACTGTAACGCCCAAACCGGTTCCCCCGTTTATCGTCAAAGCATGGTGACTTGCGTGGGCAGCGGCCCTGCTGAGTACCATGACAGCATCTTCGACGTGAATCCAGTCACGCAATTCGGAACCAGTGCCACCAAGGCGGAGATGAGTCGCATCTAGCTGAATCTTCCGGCAAGCATCAAAAAGGAGTTGCTTCCGCAGTCCTGGTCCGTACACCGAAAAGAGGCGCACGATCGCTACTTGCAAGCCGAAACTATGTGCGTAGGACTCGAGTAAAAGTTCCGCCATCCGCTTGTTGAATCCGTACGGGCTATATGGAGAACACGGTGTTGATTCGACAATTGGCTTGTCGTGCCCGGCGCCGTATACGGCCGCACTAGAGGCCATCACCACGCGAGCCGTGGGCATTCGCAGCCTTACCCACTCCATGAGGTTGCTTGCCGTAACGACCGATCTCTGGAAATCTTCGCCCGGCTGCTCAAACGACGGACCTACTGCACTGCCGCCGGCCAGATGGAAAACGATGTCTGGCGCGCCGGCCGCTTGTAGCAACGAATCGAGGTTCGCCGGCGTGATTTCGCCGTTCCTCCACACTGACATTCCCCACTGGAGATGTTCGGGTTGGGTCCATGCCCCATGACCGATTCCCGCGACAGAGCAATCCTGCGCTGCCAGGGTTTTCGAAAGATGCCGGCCAACAAATCCGCGGCCACCTGTGATCCATACTCTCATCGCTTCGCCGAGGGCGCATTCGAAGGCTTGTTAGCTACGAAACTCCACAGCCTTCCCGGGCGCCGATCCAATCTAGACAACGCGTTGAGAATGAGTTCACCGGTCCGGCCCTGAAGAAGCCATGTAGATGCTGGTTTCATCACAGAGAGTTTCACAAATCTCTCGGTTATCTCGATCGGCAAGCTCTCGTAAGTGTGCGGCGCAAAGTTGATTGGTGAAGAGAACGGACCAATCTTTGACTCTATTGAGAAGCCGGCGGCTAAAAGTGCGCCTGTATACTCACTCAATTGGTATGCATTTTCGCCGCCATATAGGTTGTGTAAAGGATGCTGGTTTAGAAACGGAGCCCGTTGGTTTTCATTTGAGATTACGTGCTCTCGTGTAGCAATGAGTTTTCCTCCAGGTTTTAGTACGCGGAACAGTTCCTTGCAGAATCCACCTAAATCGTTTGCATGATGGAGTACTTGACGGGCATGCACGGCATCGAAGGCTTGGTCATCGAAGGGCATCTTTTCGCCCCATTCCGTCACAACGTCTATAGAAAGTCCTGCTTCCATACTCAGTCGTCGAATGGACTCCGCTCCGACCAAACTGCTAGGGTCGGGTTCAAGCGCAGTCGTCGTCCAACCGTCTCGCGCTAATGCGTAAGTGGCAATCCCCATGCCCGCTCCAACATCAAGAGCGCGCCCAGGGGTGGGCAAGAGCTGACGAACTTCGGCCCATTCTGTGCTGGCCCAGAAACGCTCGGCAGCAAGTAGAGGAGGTCGGTCAAAGTAGCATGAGCGGCACAAATCGGCCTTATCGGGTTGAGAGAGCAGCCATTCGACGGCTTCCTCCCAATTGACGAAATTTGCTTGGTTCATATCATGCCTTGCCCTGTAATGAATGCGCCCGGAAGTCTGACCCTTTCAAGGGCTTAAACGGACGGCCCGTAGGTTGTACTCTAAGTTTTGGATAGAATGATTCGAAGCATGCGAACCATCTCGAGTCCCCGTTCGCGAAGACCTCGCTGTCTTAACAAGTGGTTCTGCAGAATTGATAGATTCTCAATGTCGCATCTGACTTCCGGGTAGCGCAAGGTCTCGAACCGATCATTCGAGATGATTGGATTTGAGGGCGGCTTGCTGAGGCGCCCATGCGTGCCCGATCGATCAAAACCGGAATTTGAAACGAGCGTCTTCTTTGGATGAACTACAAGACCATCTCGCAAAAATACACTCAAGTACCACCGAATGGCCCATGAATCGATCTTTCCTGCGCGTTGTGCTTGAATCATTTGCGAGTACGGATAGCTCCCCATCAGGTCGAATCGTTTCTTGAGACGTTTGTCGGACAACACGAGGTGAGATCCCTTCATTGCTTCGTCATAGTGGTCCCAGGCTCGTTTCCATGTCGCCCAGCCCCATGATGTGGTGTGCGGCAGTAGGGTACAGTCGAACGAATTTGAGAGGTTCACATCGTGCATAAAGCCGGACACCTGCATCACTCGATCCTCATTCTCGTAGTGCGCCAAGCATCCGTTCATGTAGTTGAGGAATCCGCTCCCAACAATTAAATCGTCTTCGACGACGATGACTTTTCCGTGCGTGTTGCATAGGTGAGTAACGCCGGCGGCGATCGAGTTTGCCAATCCAAGATTCTGATCGGAGCTCATTATTGTTTTTGCTGGGTGATCGAAGTTTTCAACTATTCTTCGGGTCTCCAGCACGGCGGATTTGTCGTTGTCTCCCCGCGGTCCATCTGAAAATATTGTCAGCTTTGATCTCGCGAAGTCCGAATTACAAGCGAGCGACTCGAGGGTCCGGAGAGTGTGCTCCGGGCGTTTAAACACGAAGAGTCCAATGGGAGCTTGCTCAACACGCAAACTGGGTGCATTCCTCGATTTCGATTCGTTATTCATCATGGGGTTAGGTTTGGACCCTTTAGCGATCTGTAACGTCGATGTTCCGGATAGGTTGCGCCGGCGTACCCGCAACAATTGTCCAACAGGGGACGTTGGACGTGACTAACGACCCTGCGCCGACTATCGCACCCTCGCCGATTGTTACTCCCTTAAGTATTGAAGCACCGAAGCCGATCCAGACATCGTTAGATATATGAACTGGCGATGATCGAATATCGTTGTACACGTTCGGGAAGTGGCCATCGGCCCAAGAGTCCGATATTTCGCGCCGCTTCGAGGCTTGAATTGGATGCAGATCGCTATCCATTATTGACACGTTGTCGGAAATGAGTACGTAGTCGCCTATAGTAATCTGTTCGGAGCAGTAGATACGTGACCTGCCGAGAAAGAGGTTCTTACCCGCCGAGAACACCCCTCGTTCGTACACTTCGACCGTGCCATCTACTGTGGCGTTGCTCCCGAATCGAATCGAGTGTCTTTCGCAGTCATGTGTAATCAGATTCGACCGCGCTGTCGCTTTAAAGCCTGGTCCGCATATCGCATTCAATCGAAAGTCTAAGACTCTATTTAACTGCACGAGTCTCGTTATGTCGGTTGCAGCGGGGATCAATCTACGCATCACTACTGTATTGCTCCTTGGATAGTGGTAGTCCTTTGGTAGCAAAGGAGTCGTGGTTGATCCACGAGCTGTCGCTAGCCATATTTTACATTGCTAACAACGAACCCGAAACGGGAGGCCGTTCTCCGTGACGATGTTAACTTCCGGAGGTCCACAACGTGTATCGGCGCCTTCGTGGCCGGTTATGACTACAGCGAATGAATAACAGCGGCGAGCTTCGAACGGTCCACATTCTTCGCTTTCGGGTGATCTAGCTGGATGTTGCTTGTAAATCGAGAGGGATGCGTTAGTCGTCTTTCGAAATGAGAGTTGGCATGGCTCAGTCGATAGATCGCGGCTGCCGCTCGTATCGGCGTGTTGCGACCCTTAAAGTTTGATGGAACCGGGCGATGGCCCAAAAAATCGCCCTCCATAATTCACGGACGTCCTTTCAGCCGGAATCCGAGGAGCTAGTAGGCGCCACTGCCTTTGAAGACACTGGGCAAAGTCTTTGCCAGAACTGCCAAGTCGACCCAGAGGGACCAGTTGTCAACGTAATAGGTGTCGAGGCGAAGGAAGTCCTCCTCATCTGCGTCGCTTCGTCCGCTTACCTGCCACATTCCTGTGAGTCCGGGCCGGGTGCGTAGGCGGTGGGCCATGTGTACGCTCATGTTTCCGAGGACGTCGGAAACTGGCAATGGTCTCGGACCAACCAAGCTCATATCTCCCTTGAGAACATTGAAGAACTGCGGGAGTTCGTCGATCGAGAGACGGCGCAACACGTGCCCGACTTGCGTGATGCGGGGGTCGTGCTTGAGTTTGAAGTAGCCGGCCTTCGCCTCATTTTGCGCTTCCAGCGCCGCTCGCATTTGCTCGGCGTCGGCGATCATCGTCCGAAGCTTGAAGACCCCAATTCGCTTGCCGCCGAGTCCGAAGCGTTGTTGCCGAAACAGCACAGGTCCCTTGCTGTCGAGTTTTATTGCAATAGCTCCGGCTATCAGCAGCGGTGACGTGGCAAGAATCGAGCGCGCTCGCCCCAACGATGTCGAGGGTGCGCTTCGCGATTGGACGCCATCCGGACGTGGGCACGGGCTCGAGGTACATGACCGGAAATCGGCCAAGACGGCGTACCTTCAGGCGCTCGGGGGCGACGTCGCGAAGACCCGTCGTCATCTCCACGTGTATGCCGAGATCCATGAGGTGTTTGGCAAGTTCGTTCGTCCGGTCGGCGTCGCTTGCGGTTGACACGAGAAGTGCGGTTGAGATCGCTCGATCACTGGTGATCTCGCCGAGGTCGTCGACACGACCTATGACTTTGAATCCAGCGCACGGTTCGCTCCCGATCGGAGCGCTGTCGTCGACGAAACCGGCGACGACGTAGCCGAGCCATGGGTTCTGGACGATCGAGTTGCAGAGGGCAATGCCTTCGTTGTTTGCTCCAACGAGGACAACTGAGCGGCCGAGCTTCCCCTGCGACCGGAGCCGCGCAAAGATTTGGCGGGCGGCTTCTCGTTCAAACACCAATCCGATGAACGCGTAGATCGCAGACGTGGCGGCCAAGCCTCTCGAAACCTCGAGCTTCGCCATGAAGCACAGAGCGGCAACCATAAGTACGCATGCGATCCAGGCGTTGAGCAGCCGACCGATCTCATCGAGGCGTGTCGTAACTAGCCGAGCCGAGTACAGCCCGTAACGAGCCAACGTGCCAATGCAGATGAACGGAATCGCAAATGCCGCGGCGTACCCGGTGGGTCTGGAAACGTTGCTCCCGAGAACGGGATAGAACCAATAGCCCACCAAGATTGCGATCACGATCACGCCAAAGTCCGCTGCACAGAGCAGAACTTTGTACTTTCGATTTCCTCTGGGAAGGGTGGCTGGCTTTGGTACAGGGCCAACAAGGCCGTTCTGATCGAGCATGCGCTCGCGAATCGCTTCATGGGGTCGTAGGGGCCCGGTTCGTTCGCTGGGCCGGAACATGGTCTCCGTCACAATTGCCGCCTCTTAGTAATTTTTGCATTCACCGTCGAAATTCCCGCTCTCGTCAGTCGAATAACCACCGCTATGACCAGCGGTTTCTTTTGATAACCCTAATCCATTTACCCAATCGCACCCAAGCGCCGTGGGTTGCGTTTGTGTTTCACCTTAGTAAATTCACCGCTAGAAGTGGGTAACTGAGAGAGAAAATTAGGAGCAAGCCACGAAAAGTGGTCGAAAATCGTTGAAAAAGGACTTTCGTCCCGTCAGTGAATTCTTCGGGCCTGTTTCGTGAGATGGACAGGGTACCGTGTTGTCGGTGGATCCAGCGGGAGAGCGTCCGAAGATTTTGGTGGTGTGCACCGCCAACATTTGCCGTTCGCCGATGGGGGAGCACTGCCTTCGCCGACACCTCGCAAAGCTCGACGCCCCAGCACTGGTGCGGTCTGCGGGCTTTCTCGAAGGTGGACGGCCGGCCGAAGAAGCTGCGGTGCAGACCTCGGCGGCAAAGGGGCTCGACCTTAGTGGCCACGTGAGTCGGCAGCTCACGCCGACGGTCGTGCGAAGTGCGGACCTCGTGTTGGCTATGACTTCGGAGCACGTGCGTGACCTGATGCAGATGAATCCCGACGGGCTGGGTCAGATGTTTACCCTCGGTTCATTCGTCCGATTAGCGATCGGGGTCGGGCCCCGAACGCCCGACGTTTCGTTTTCAACATGGGTAGCGCAGGTGGCATCAACGCGAACATCCGACGAACTTTTTGCAGACACTGAAGATATTTCCGATCCCATGGGCCGGCCCATTGACGAATTTCGGAAGACTTTTATTCTTCTCGATCGACTGCTTTTCCAGGTCGCGTCATTGGCGTATCCGCGAATCGCGCGCTAAGTCGCACGAATCGCCGCTTGGGAATTTGCCCACTAGTCTGGCGCTGCCCCCCAAACCTTCTTGTCCGAGGAACGAAGAACCATGCTTCCCGAAATCCGAGTCCAAGTCGCAACGGTCGTAGTAGGCCTACTCACGCTCACCTTCGCCGCTGAGGCGGTCTGGGCCCTGAGTCTGAGTGCAACACACGGCAAAGTGAAGGCCGTCAGAGTCTTCGATGAAACGAAGTACCTTCCCATCGCCGCCGAAGTCCCAACGACCACGGTCGACGAGTTGTTCTTCGCCCCGCCGCCCAGCTACGCCGTTCTCACCCCCGAAATCGAGCTGACGGACATCGCCTCACCAGCGTCGCCGGCAGCTGTCACCCCGGTCGCCGGTCCGGCAATTCCCCGACCGACAACCCAGCGCGAGTAAACGCCTTCCGCCTCGGGCTCCGCCCTTTGGCGGCTCATCGGCTCCGCTCGCCAATGGTGACCGTTTCTGGGCTCCGAAGCTCCGAGTGACCTCGCGCCCCTACAACGGTTTGTGATCCGACACTTCGCTGGCCTGTCCGCCACTGGAGCGAACGACTGCCAAGGCCGAGAAGCGCTGGCCCTACCAGTCAGGCTTGGGACTCACCGGCTCGTGGCAAATTCCTAGGTCACCCTGAGCGCGTGTTGCGCCTTTAGTGTCGTTTGTCGACCTAGCCTTTGGGACTAATCCCAGACCGCCGCGGACCAGGCGGCCACGACAGGAAGGCCGCCCTTTGCGTGTTTCGTCGGTAGTCGGAGTTTTGCTGGTTACGGCCATGGCCGTCGAAGGTGTTGTGGCGCTCGGCCTCAACAAGAAATCGGGGAAGTCAACACCTCCGATCCCGCCGCGAGTTCTGGCCCAAACCGACACGTCGAGTCTTGAGCCCTCAACGCTCGCGACGGTCGTCATCACGATCACCGAACCGCCGAAGGCCGGCCCGCCGGCAATCGTAACGACGACGCGGTCCACGTCATTCATCTCGTCCGAGCCATCCGAATCAGTTGCGGCGGACTCAGCCCCGACGGACTCCTCGTTGGACTCCTCCACGACGTCCTTCCCGAACACCACGTCGACCTCGGCCTCAACGACGACCACGACGACCACAGCGACGACGAGGCGACCTCCGTCCACTAGCGCTCCGACGGTTCCGCCGACCAGGCCCGCCGCCACCACGCTCCCCGTCGCCACAACGGCGGTGGCGACCACGATCGCCCCGCCCCCGCCGACTCGCACCACGACAACGCTGCGGGCCCGGCCGACGACCACAGTGCCGACGGTACCCGTGCCGCTTCCGGCGACCGTTGCGTCGACGATCCAAGCGGCCGTGACCGTCGCTCCTGCGTTGACCGTGGCCCCGACGCCCGAGACAACAGCAGCGACGGCACCACCCGCCACGGTCCCGGCACCAACTCCGCCGCCTCCACCGACCGCGCCGCCCGACGACCCGTCGTTCACGACCACCGCAGCGACGGCAGCGACGACCCCCGCGTGAGGTCCGCATCGTTGCCGTTCTTGTGTCACGTTGTCGGTTTTTCGACGTCGCACTATCGACAACGAGGCGAGATTCCGACATCGGTGTGGTCCGCATCCCACCCCGGAACGGCACGGCGCGCCGACTCCACGATCACTTCGCGCGCTGCGTCACACCCTGTTTTGACTTTGCCCGGAAGGCCGTTACGTTGCCTGCGTCCCGCCCCGCCTGCCGTCTAGGAACGACTTTTCAACGATGATCCGCGCCCTCCGAGTTCAAGTTGCCAGCGTTCTCGTCGGCCTGATCACGCTGGTACTGATAGCCGAAGGGGTTTGGGCCGTGACCCTCATCAAGCAGCGGCATCGTCCGACACCGAAACCGGCACCGAAGAGCACCACCTACCTTCCGGCCCGACTGGCCGGGTCGACTCCCTCGACTCCCGACGCCTCCGACATCGCGCCAGCAACTCCCGAGTCGGATCCCGACGTGCTCGACTTTTCGAACCCGGGCGATTACACGGGCCTGGCCCCGCAGCTGGAATTCACCGACGTCGAGACCGTCGCTCCCGCCAACGGCTGACACGGATTCCGACCGTTCGTAGCGACGGTCCCAGCCACGAATTCCTTGGAGCGTCCCTCTACGCCGGGGAATCACTTACGGTGTTTTCTATACGGGTAATTAGCACTAAGGTTCGTGGATCTAGGCCAACCGACCCAAGGAATGAATCATGCGCTCCGGGATCCGCGCCCAACTCCTCAGTGTTTTCGTGGGACTTGTGCTCACTGGCGCGGCCGTCCAGGTTGCCTGGGCGATCACCGTGACCGAAAACAAGACGCGGACCGTCAACGAGTACGCGTTCGACTATCCGACCCGCACATTCGAGAAGCTGGTCATGTCGTCGTCGATCGTGCCCACCAGCGCGTCGGTCACGATTCCGATCACGATCATCGTCCCCGTTCCCGTGATGAATCCCTTCGCTGCTTTCCCGTCGGAGGTCCTGGCTGACCCGTCCGCAGCGGTGGCCCCGACGCTCGTGGCCGACCCCGTGCCGACGACCGTCGACGTTGCGCAAAGGATGGTTTCCACCACAGCGCCGAACATCATGATCGACCCGGCGGCAGCGGAGCCCGACGAACTGTTCTTCGAAACGCCCAAGGACTACACGAAACTCGCCGTCGAGCTCGAGATGAACGACATTGCTCCGGCCGATGGCGGCAGCGTTTCCGCCGCCGGGCCGGCCGTTCCCGCCATCGGACCGGCAGTTCCGTCGATCACCCCGAGCTGATCAGCCTGCGATAGCGCGTTCAGGACCGACTAGCGGTGCGTGAACGCTGCACTCAGGTCAGCCAGAGTCCGTGACCGCTCGGCGAGCGAGTCGGCCATGTCGAGATTGCGACGGGCGCCGTCCTGGTTGTCACGGGCGGAACCTTCCACTTCTCGCACGGCGGAGTCGATCGTCGCCACCTGACGCGACGCGTCGTCGGCCGCTCGTGCGATCTCCGACGTTGCCGCCAGCTGCTCTTCCACCGCGGCGGCAATAGACGTCTGCTCACTCTCGATCTGCGCCACGACGTCGGTGATGCCGCGCATGGCTTCGTCGACCAACGCCGTTTCCTCCCGCATGGCCTGAATGCGCGACTCGATGTCGGTCGTTGCGGTTGACGTCGCCTGCGAGAGGCTCTTCACCTCATTGGCCACGACCGCGAACCCACGGCCGAACTCACCGGCGCGGGTGGCTTCGATCGTTGCGTTCAACGCGAGCTGGTTCGTCGTGTGGGCAATCCCACGGATCGACGCAACCGACGTACCGATTTCCTCGCTGGCGGCCTTCAGACGCTCCACCGCAGCCGCCGTCGAACGCGCCATGTCGGCGGCATCGCGGGCGGTGCTCGTGACTCCGGCTGAGCGGAGGGCGATCTCGCTGATGGCTTGATTGAGCCCGTCGGCGCTGTCGGCAACGACGCTCACGCTCGACGTCACCCCCGACACGGCTGTCGCCAGCGACGACACCAGGTCAGCGGTCGACGCGGCCCGGCCCGACGTTCCATCCGCGATCGACTTCAGCTCGCCGGCCACGAGATCGAGCGAACCCGCTTCGACACCGATCTGCTCGAGGGCGCCGTCGAGTCGTTCGACCGCCCGGTTCACGGAATCACCCATGCGGCCAATGGCATCACGACGATTGCCGGTGTGGATCCGTTGCGTGAGGTCACCTTCGGCCATGCGTTCGGCGACCACGACGACTTCATCGATCGGCGTAACGAGCTTGGAGCGGAACCGCAGTGCCACGATCACGAGACCGACCGTCGCCGACACCACGAGCGCAAGCAACTCGGTTAGGTCCGACCCACTCACCAACGGTGAGCTCGGCACGCTCACGTCGACGTTCCAACGGTTCTGGTTGTTCGCGCCGCCGTTGACGACCGTCGACGCCCGGATACCCGATAGCGGTCGGGCCGCGGGCTGGAACGCTTGGTCTATGACGGGCTGCCCGTCGGTGGCGAGCAGGAGGTTGCCGGTTTCGGAGTCGACGATCCGCACGGTGACCCCCTTGGGCACCTGGTTCAGCAGGCGCTGACGGTAACCCTCGAGCGACGCCTCAAAATGCAGGAACGCCTGCTTCTTGCCGTTGATCTCGATGATCGTCGAGTTGGCGATGACCCACCGGCCGCTGTCAGCCGACACATACGGCCGGGCCTGCAGGACCTGACCGACGGCCAGCTCGAACGTCGGCGCAAAGAACGGGCTCTTCGACTCGTCGGGTGACAGGTCGGCGATCGGCGCCGCGGCACCGCGGACCTGGCGAGCCTGCTCGACTCCGCTGATGTCGATCACGCAACCCTCGTCGATCAGGTCGGGGTAGAGCGAGTTGAGCTGTATCTGCAGACGGTCGATCTTCGGGCGCAGCGTCTCACGCTCGTCGGGGAAGAGGTACCAGCGCTGCAGGGCCTCGTTGCCTGCGGCGATGAGGATCTGCGTGCGGTTCTGCTCGAACGTGCTCGCCAGCGTGTCGGCCAGGCGCGTCGCAGTTTCGGTGGCGTACGTCTTGTCGCGCTCGGCCGCGGCTCGACTCGACTGCCACAACGTGAGGCCCGACGCGGCCAGCAGCGGGATCAGCCCGGCCAACAGCACCTTGATGAACAGGCCGTCCTTCGCCGCGTTCTTCAGCTTCTGCGAGCCGTGGGACGGGGGAGGGGACGACTTGTTCGACGTCCCCGGCTCCCGTCTTACGCGACGGTCCCTGAACTCGCGGGGCTGGGGTCTTGGTGCCACGTGCTCGTAGTGCTGCTGCCTGCATTTGCCACTCCTCGGAGGATTTGTCGGGCTGATCGGCAGTTCAGCGTTGAATCTGCGTAGTGACTGCACAACGACGTGGGGTGGACACGCGACGGTGGGAGGACGTATGAGTGGAAGGTTCCCGCCAGCTAGGAAGATTTCCGACGTCGTTTTCCCTCCTTCGTGGCGGAATTCCTCCATGCGCGGCTGACCGCGGCTGCCGACTGTGGAGGCGGTCCCAACGTTCGGTCGTCGGGTGCCCGACTTCGGTGGTGAGGTACCCAACCTGGGCGGTTTTGGTCGGCTGGTGGGTGGTTTTGGCTGGGTTGGGTACCGGGGCCCGTGGAGTTGGGTTGCGATGGTGCTCGGTTGGCCGCCGCGGCGGTGCCAACGGGCGGCACGGTGTGGGGCGGTTCCCAACGTTCGGTCGTCGGGTGCCCGACCTTGGCGGTGAAGGTACCCAACCTGGGTGGTTTTGGTCGGCTGGTGGGTGGTTTTGGCTGGGTTGGGTACGGGGGCCCGTGGAGTTGGGTTGCGATGGTGCTCGGTTGGCCGCCGCCGGCGGTGCCAACGGGCGGCACGGTGTGGGGCGGTTCCCCAACTTTCGGTCGTCGAGTACCCAACTTCGGTGGTGAGGTACCCAACCTGGGTGGTTTTGGTCGGCGGTCGGTGGTTTTGGCTGGGTTGGGTACGGGGGCCCGTGGAGTTGGGTTGCGGTGGTGATGGGTTGGATGACGGGGGCGAACGGCGGCAGCGGTGTGGGGCGGTTCCCCAACCTTCGGTTGTCGGGTGCCCGACTTCCGTGGTGAGGTACCCAACCTGGGTGGTTTTGGTCGGCTGGTGGGCGAATTTGGCTGGGTTGGGTACCGGCGCCATGCGAGTTGGGTTGCGGTGGCAGCGGGGCGGTGCCGGCGGGGCCTACCGGGGCGGTTTGCAGACGACTTGCAGTCGTCTGCAAATACTCTGAGCGCGTAGAACTCGAGGACAGGCGGAATTTGGCCTCGGGCAAGACAAACGGTGGAGGGCGGGAGCCGCTTCGGCGTTTCCCGCCCGTCTTGAACGCTAAGCAGGCAGGGTATTCGTCGACGTCGCTACGGCGCGGTTCGACGATGGCGGAAGGTTGGATACGGTCGCAGCGGTGGAAAATGACGGCCCACCGCTGTGACCTATCCGGGTGTAAGTCACCGGGCGGGGTCCGGTCAGGTCGATCACCGGAACTATCGCAAATTCAAGACCGGCGGCCCGGCTTCGCCGCGAGTCGGCATCGAAGGGCCGACCGAGTTGATCAAGTACGTCGGCGTGCTCCCGCAAACACCGCGCCTGCCAGACGCCCGCTTCGAACGTGGTCGCCTGCGCGGTCGCCAACTCCAGTTCCACCGACGCTGATTCGAGATCGCCACGCAATGCATGCAGCAGACCCCGGTAACGGGCGACCGGGCCCAGGCAGGTCACCGGCACGTGACCGATGACGCCGAACAACTTCCTCGAAAAGTGACCGGACCAAACCTTGAGCAGCGCGTCGGCGAACTGCGCCGCGCCGGTGACGATCACGATCTCGGTCGTC
The DNA here is from genome assembly GCA_963763135.1 of uncultured Acidimicrobiales bacterium. Lineage (GTDB taxonomy): Bacteria > Actinomycetota > Acidimicrobiia > Acidimicrobiales > JANYDT01 > JANMZO01. The sequence continues at coordinate 852,942 of CAVXNJ010000004.1, forward strand.
ACACCGAGCAGGGCGATCGTGCCGGTCGACGGAGGCTTCGACACGAGTTCCTCCACGAACTGCGCCAGCTCCGGGGAGTCGGCGTTTAGATCTTTGGCGTACGCGTCGACGAGTGGGTCGATGAGGGGATGCTTCTGAAACGAGCCCAGCCGATCCGACGGATCCGGTGCCATGCCGGTCAGCAGGACCAGCGACATGAGATGCAGGGACCACGCGATCTCGGTGTCGGGCAGGAAGTGTTTCCGTCCGTAGTCGCGTGCGAGCACGGCATGCTCCCGGGCCCGCATGAAGTTGCCTTCGAGCTCGCACATGATCGCCCGTATTACCTCGCGGCACCACACGTCGACCGGCCGCAGCGACGTCGCCGCAAACAGTTCGTAGCGATCCTGCAGATCGATGGCCCGGCGCCGGTCGCCCGAGATGATCGCCTGACGAATGCCGTACTGCAACGCACACGCAGTGAAATCGGGGTCGCTGACATGGTCGGCCGCGGCGATCATTTCGGCGACGTGGGTTTCGGGGTCCGCTTCGAGCCCCACCACCGACGCCAGGTACAGCGTGCGATGGGCCATGCCCTTCGCGGCCGGGTCCGTCACCGTCGGGAGAAGTTGGCGCACGATCGCCAGGTCTTCGTCGGGTGGGTGCTGGTCTGATGTGCGGTAGTAGAGCTTGCGAAAAGCCATCTCGGCGTGGATGCGGGCAACGATGTCGGGCGGCTCCTTCGACGCGAGCACGACGGCCCGGCGCAACAGCGAGAGTTCCTGCGCATCGCTCAGGACCGAACGGCCCGACTCCCGCTGCGACAGCGCAAGCATCACCGCTTCGTGTCGAAGCCCGGCGACCTGCGCCAGGTCGAACGCCGCTTCGCGAAACTTCCAGCCGCTGGCCAGATCGCCGCAGAGGTCAAACGCCCGAGCGGCCGAGACGTGAAACCGGAACTTCACGGCATCGCTGACCTGCGTCTCCCAGCGCTCAAGAAAGTCGACACAGATCTCCGCCGCAGCGCTCGGATGCCCCGTGTTGAGCGCATCGTTGATCGCCGCCTCGGTGGTCGCGATGAAGGCGTCGGTCACGAGTGTGACCCGGGCGAAGGAGTACCGCGCCTGCACCCAACTGTCGAGCGACGAATCGAGGCTCAGCCGCTCGGCCAGATTCCGCTTCATGACCTCGGTGAGAAACGAACCGGCGTGATCGGCCAACAGCACATGACGGAACCGGGGGACGTCGCCCATCACGACGAGGCGTTCGTCGGCCGCCCGTTGAAGGGTTTCCTGAATCGAGGTGTACGGACGTTGGAGCAGGTTCGCGATTCTCGACACGGTGGCCGTCGCCCCGCAGAACGACAGGGTGCCGAGCACGACACGGTCTTCACCCGACGTTGTGCGGAACGCGAGCTCAAGCATTGGCGCAAGCGCTTCTGACGCGTGTGGAGCCGCCGCCAAAGCTATGGCCGGGGAGCGGGTTGGCTCACTGCCCGACACCTGCTGAGCGAGGTAATCAGCAAGCGCGCATACATAAAGGCTGAGCCCGTCGGTTTTGGCGAGCACCGACCGGACCGTCGCCGCGTCATGTGGCGCGCCCTTCGACTGAAGAAGCTCGGCGACCTCGGACTCAGTCAGCTGCGGCAGCCGAAGTTGCGCCACGCCGAGGTCGTTCACCTGGGGCCCCGGACGCGAGAACACCACGACGAGCGGAAGCCTCCCGTCGCGGGACTGGGCGAAGAGGCTCATCACCTGGCGGGTCTTGGCGTCGGCCCACTGGTAGTCGTCGAGTATCAGGACCGGGCTGGTCGGGCTGGTCGGGGTGGTCGGGGTGGTCGGGGTGGTCGGGGTGGTCGGGGTGGTCCGGCTGTTTTTGCCCGATGTGTCGGGCGTCGTGGTGGGGTGCGAGTTCGAGTTGGCGAGCGCCCATTCGGCGAGACGCTCGACGACCACCTGCGGATCCATTTTCTCGTCGACCCCCAGGCCGGGTAACGCCTGCAGCAGCGGGCCGTACGGGGAGTGGCTCGTACGTTCGGCGCACCCGTAGCCGAACGCGACACCGTTCTCCGAGAACGAGCGGGCCAGCGTCGCTGCGACCGCCGTCTTCCCCGAGCCGGACTCGCCGACGACCGCACGCATGATCGCGCCGGTGGCTTCGCCGCTGCGCAGCGCGTCGTTCAGCGTGGCAAGAAACTCGCCTCGACCGACGAACCCGGACGAGGCGGCGTCGAGGAGCGGCGATAGCGGTGCGTTGCGGTTGACGCCGAGGAAGGGGAGGCCATCGCGGACGTCGAGCAGGATCGACTGTTCCAACGACACGAGTTTGGCGCTCGGGGTCATTCCGAACTCAGTGGTCATGTAGATGTAGAGCGATTGATATGCGCGCAGAGCTTCGACACGATTGCCGCTCGACGACAACGCCGTCATCAGCATCGCCGTGCGGTTCTCTCGCCACGGCATCTCGAGCACCGCGCGTCGCAGTTCCGGGATGACGGACTCGTATTCGAGCGCACCGACCTTCGCCTCGAGGTAGCGGTCTCGGATCGTTTCGTGCTGCTCGTCGAGGATGCGGACGTCGTCGGCCAGCGCCGGATTCTCCCGGACCCCTTCGAGAGCGCGTCCTCGCCAGTGGTGGAGTACGGCGAGGAGCGCGGCGGCCGTGGCGGCGTCGTCGCCGGTGCCGGCTCGCCCCACGGCGTCGTCGACGAGTTCCAGGTCGACCCGGACGGCCTCCCGATTCAGACGATGCGAGCCGCCGCCGCTGATGAGGTTGTCGCGACCGACCACCCGACGGATCTCCGCCAGGTACGTGCGGAACGCACTCGTCGCCGACCGGGTCGGAGCGCCGCTCCACAGCAGGCTGATCAGCTCGTCTTCATCGAGTGCGTAATTCCGCAGCGCCAACAGCGCCAGCAGCACCGTCGACTTCCCCTCCGTCGGGACGAAAATCTCGCCCCCACGAACGGCATCAACGGGCCCAAGGAGCCTTACCAGCGTGTATTCGCCATCCACACCCACCATGTACAAATCGTACAACCAGCATGTTTGACAAGGTATTAGGGGCCGGCCGGTGGCCGGCGCCGAGTGGAAGATTTCCGCCACATTGGAAGGTTTGCGACGTCGCCGACGCTCCTTCGTGGCGTAAATCCTCCTCTGGTGGCGACCGACGGTGTGCGGCGGTCAGTAGAAATGTGCGGACGACGGCTGACCAAGCGCGCGGTTGCCTCCTTCTCGTAGGGCCAAGGTCGAATCACGATGACGAGATGTTCCACAACGTCGTCACCCTCAACGAAGCGATCAACTCAGGTTTCAGTGCTCGTCGAGTGCTCCGATTGGTCGAGCGCCGCGAGTGGCAACGGCTCTATCCCGGGATCTACCTGACGCGTCCGCATTCTGTTGCGACCACCGAGCCGGAGCGAATGGCCGCATGGAAATCTCAACTCGCTGGGCTTCTACTCCACGCCGGTGAGGGGGCAATCGTCAGTCATCTTTCGGCGGCGAAGCTTCACGAATTCGAGGGAATCGAACCCGGATATCCGCTTGAGGTGACTGTCCCGCCAACGACACGGCGTTCAACGGCCGGGGTGCACCGGTCGGCTATCGCTGATTCGGGATCCGTTACGTTCGACGGCCTACGGACTACCTCGATCGTGCGAACCCTCCGAGATGTCGCTGCGCGATGCGAGGCTGATGCGCTCGAGCAAATGTTGGAGTCGGTTCTGCGTGGACCCGATCCCCGCCGGCCCGACCAATGGAGCCGATACCGGTTGATCGAATTGCGAGAATCCGTAGAACGCGATCCGCGCCTGCGCGGCTCTTACGTGCTTCGCACGGTCCTGCGTCGACGTACTGACGACGATCGACCGACGGGCAGCTTCCCGGAGACGCTGCTGTTTCAAGCGGTTCGGTCGGTCGGTTTCACGGTGCTGCGCCAGGTCACCCTTCGAATCGTGGACCGCGACGGTTACGTTCTCGATGTCTTCTTTCCAGATTTGTTCATCCCGGAGTACCGCCTCATCATCGAAGTTGACGGAACCGACCAGCATTCGGGAGCAGCGGCGCTGCAGCGCGACCTTCGTAGGCAGAACAAACTGATCAAAGGGTTTCGGATTCTGCGGTTCACAGCGGTCGAGGTCCTGGCTGACCCGGCGGCGGTTGGCGAACGGATTCGGCGGGCGGTCGCCCACCTCCCGGCCTCGGAGTCGACGTGGACCGTCGACGGCGTCGCCGTGTCGTACTCGCCCAATCTCCTTGAAGTTGTCGACTTCACGCGCAACGCGAAGGAGGAAGCGATGGAGCGAGGGCGTCGGCCGGCCTGATGATCGGAAGAATTCCGCCAGAAAGGAGGATTTCCGACGTCGGAATTCTTCCTTCGTGGCGGTATTCCTCCTCTCGCCCCGTCGGAATCGACTGTGACCGCCGCCGCATTGCTCCGGAAATGCAAAAACCCCTGCGGAGCAGGGGTTTCGTGTGGAGCGGGTGACCGGGATCGAACCGGCATGGCCTGCTTGGAAGGCAGAAATGCCCTACTTTTCCGCAAATCTACCCTGAACGCCAGTGTACGGGAGTGAACACATATCACCTGCTCAGAGCCACTATTTGATCCGTTCGGAGTGGCTCGACGAACGGCAACAATTTGTAGTGAACGTAAGCGACCGCGCAATGGACGCGCGATGGAAAAAGGAGAAATGCAAATGACAGACTCACGAAATTCAACAGGCCGGAGCTTTTCGGAAAGGCTCAAGGAGCTCCCTGAGGAGCAGGCGGCGAAGATTGTGGAGGTGATCGATCTCCTCCACGACGGGGTGGAGATCCCCGAAGCGTTTGAGCGTGCCGGCCTCGGTGGCGTTTACCGCAAAATCACCACCGAAAACCCGTCGTTGGTCGCGCAGTAGCCGACCTACGTCGTCGAGGGGCCGCTCTGCTTCGGTGGGGCGGCCCCTTTTTGCGTGACCTATATCGGCCGCTGGTACTCGCCAAGGGCGGTGATGTGAATGATGCGAACGAATCGCTGGCCCATGAGAGGAGCTATCCCCTCGCAAACTTCGTAAGTGATGAAGATCCCGAAGCCCGCATCGACCACGAGCCGATCTCGGTCGTAGTCCCGTTGGCCGGGGATGCGATCCACGACACACCCCGCCGGTCGAAACGGATTCGCCAGAACACGCTCGATCGTTTCAAGGATGCTTTCGTGGTATCTCTGCGACACCCCTCGGACGAGTGCTGCGACGTGATCCGGCCTGTAAAGGCTCCAGCTCACGAAGCAAGCAATTTACGAAGATCGTCGAAAGTTCCGATCTCGTCGTCCTGGCACTCGATGTCTTCTTGCATCGCCTTGACCCATGCTTCGTTCGATGACAACGCTACCGTGAGGTGCCACGAACGAATCAGCTCGGCCAGTGCCACAATGCTGTTACCCGCTTGGTCTGGGTTGCGGGCGAGCGCACACACGTCGGTTATTGCATTGTTCAGTTCGTCGACGAAGGTTTCATAGAGATCGCTTGGAAGCGATTCAAGAAGGACCTTCAGCGGGTCGGCTTTGGGCATGTCTCAATTCTGGTGGTTTTAGCCGTTGCCCACAAGTACCCCACCGGTTATCTACAGGGTTAGGACCCAAATCTTTAGGATTCCTACACCGTTTGCCGTACCCCGGAATCCGAAAATCGCTCAGAGAGAGGGGCGGCAGACCCTGCATCTGCGGGTGGAGCCAGGGCCAAAATTAGAGCGGGTGCCCCCTGTCCGTTACGAATAGAGACGAGAGCAGGATCTTTGCCGCGGACTGACCCACCCTAAAGAACGGGGCGTCAACCTGCGGCGGCGCGTTGCTCGAGGTAGCGGGTTTCGTTGGCGTTGAACGTCTTCAGGTGGCCGGTGCGGGCTGCGGTGTCGACGTGGATGGGGAAGCCGAGTGCGCCGGCACGTACGCAGAAGAAGACATCCTCGGACACCTCGCGGCCGTGGAGCACCGAGCCAGACCGGAACCAGGGGAGCGGGTGGGCGTCGGTCATCCACCTCGGGTCAGCGAGTACGGATCGGTGGACGAGTAGGGCGTGTGCGCCGGTTGCGTGGACCTGCAGTAGTTCGCCTTGGGTGTAGTCGTCGAGCCTTAGCGTCTGGCCGTTGTCGTCGAAGAAGTAGAGCGTCGGGAACAGGTGGCCGTGTTCGTTGACGCCGAAGGCGAGCGCGCCGACGATGGGGCGGTGCTCGGGGTCGGCGGAGGCTAGGAGCTGCTCGAGTAGGTCGTCATCGAAGGTGGCGTCGGTGTCGGTGAAGAACAGCCAGTCCGCTTGTTGTGGGGCGTCTAGGAAGGCGCGCACGGCGTCGCATCGTGCCGTGGCTACGTGTGCGCCTGAGGCGTGATGGGAGTGGTTGCCGACGATCCTGCGGGCCGTGTAGGCGTCGCGAATGGTGATGCCGAGGATGGAGCGATGCCAGGGTTCGCAGACCATGCCGGGGTGGCAGGATGCGAGCGCGACGGTTTCGTTCTCAGGGGTGCGCGACATTGGCAGGCTTCCGCGTTGAGGGGGTCTAAGGATTGCTGAGCGGGGGGCTCGAGCCTGGCGCAGCACCGCGGGTCAAAGGAACCCTTGGGGTGCGGTGCTTCGCTCCGGTCACGGGAATGAAAGATCAAAGGACCCGTGTCGGTCGACGTTGACGCCAGGCTCGAAGATCCGGTTTAGAGCACCAGGACGCGAGCGGCGTCGGCGTCAAGCATGTCGGAGGCGGTACGCCACCAAAGCATGAACCCGCGTTGTCCGGTCGGTCGCCCAGTTCCACCCGCGACATCAACCATGTTCGGGATATATTCCAAACGGGTCGACCCAACATGGTCCACCACTCGGAATTTGTCCAACGCACCATAGACGGCCACGACCTGACCGGTGGTGAAGCTCGACGAGATGGCCGAGTATTCGTGGAGGTCGCGTCCGAGGAGTTGCGGTGGTTGGCCGGAGCCAAGGTCGGACCAGAACGCACTATTGGATCCGCTGGTACCTTCGCCAAATCGGCGCGTTTTGTTAATTGCCGTGAGGCTCATGAGCCATTTGGCGTTGGCCGAGTGTCGGGCGGGGAGCGCGTTCTGCAGCGCGTAGATGTCGGGCAGGCCGTAGGAGCCACCAGTCGTGGGGGCGACGCGGCGACGCGGTGACGGCGTTGACGGCGGTCACGATGCCTTTCGGCTGGGCGCTACCGCTACCGGTGGCGAAGGCGGTCGCTTCGAGGTTGTTCTTCCCGTCGGCCAGGAGCATGGCGATTTCTGCGGCCAGGTCGGGGATGTCGTCGAATGCTTCGAAGCTGGCCGGAATGAACGCTCGGCCGGTGGCAAGCGTCAATGTCGGTTGGGCCAAGGTTGGACTCGAATCTGCCACCACGGTCGATTCACCTGTCCACGCCGCCGAAATTTGACCCGCAGTGACTCCATGCCAGTTGCTCGAGGCGGTCTGTCGGATCGATGCCAGGGCGCGCATCGGATTTATTGCGCCCGCGCCTGTAACCGTGAACGCTGGATCGAGCGTGAAGGGTACGGCGTAGCCTCCCGCGTTGTTCGTGCCGACTGACATGGCGCGGGTGAGGTCGGTGACGCGTGCGAACGCTGCACGTTCGTTCTCGGTCCACGTGAGGGTACCGTGCTCGGGGTCGCGGATGACCTTCGAGAAGGCGCTGAGGTAGTCGGGGTCGCCAGTTGCTCGCGCGACCTCGGCCACCTTGTCGGTGGGGTCAGCTTCGACGGCGCGTACACACGCGGCGATCGTGGCATCGGAGACACCGCGGCCGGTTGAGCGTTCGAGCAGGTCGAGTGCTGCACCGCGGACTACGGAGGTGCCGGAGTCGCGGCCGATCGGTCGGCGTGAGGCGGCGCCTTTTTCGGCGAGTGCGGCACGCGCGGCGTGGACCTCGAGTTCGGCGATGCGCTCGGTGATTTCGTCAAGGTGGACGTCGATCGATTCGACTTCGGCCTGAGCGGACGCGAACGCGCGTTCCTGCTCGGGGGTGAGGCGTGCCTGACCGGAGCGTTCGGCCGTGTCGGAGATGGTTTCGAGGGTCGCGTACGCGGCCTGTCGGGCGGTTTCAAGGCGCGTCTTGTTGTCGCGCAGCATCGGGAGAATCTGCATGGATGCCTTCTTTCAAGGGCGGGAGCACGTCAGACGGGGGACGCGACAAGGGGAGGGTGCGCTTACGGCTGCGTTCCGGAGGGACGGCGTCCGCTCAACGGGTGTTGCTGCCTAAGGCGACTCTGGTCGAGGGGAGACTCCCGCAGGTACCAAAGGGGAACTGCACCTGACCTAGGGGAGACTCCCGCAAGTTGCCAGGGGTGAAACTGTTCAACGATGCTCGGGACGGCGTCCGCGTTGACCATCGAACTACTGTTCCTAAGCGTAGTCCCTCCTCGGTGCTCAAGGCAAGGGTTCCGAGCCGCTGGGCGGGAATTGCTCGTCGAGGTCGCGCACGATGACGAGATCCCGAACGTGATGGTACGCGGCCTCGAAGCCCGGAATCATGGGGTGACCGTCGCCGAGCTCGTAGCCGACAAGCACGATCTGCTCAACGAACGCGCGTAGCACTTCATCATCGGTGAAGTTCAGTTGCCGGCGCGCCTGCTCGACGGTGGCTCCAACCAAACGGACAATGACCTTCACGGCGGGCTGGTCGGCCGGATCAACTGCAGCGGCGGCCACGGCGGCGACATCGCTCACGTACTTCATCGGGACACCTCGCCGGTCGGTAGGTATCCGGTTTCCAGCTCAGATTTCTTAATAGGAATCCGCGACGACGGCAGGGTTTGCGGTCCGCCGACGTCCGCTAAAGAACGTGACTGTTCGTTGCGTCGTCGACTTCGGGTGCCGATATGTAGGGAGAGTTTCATTTGGGTTCCTTTCGGGTTGGGCGGAGGTGTCGCAGTGTCGCTAGTGACGCGGGTTTGGCATCCCATTCGAGTCATGAGGGAGTCAAGGGTTCTCGAATGGGGTCCGACTCATGCGTCACTAGCGACACTGGTGTCACTGTTTGGCGTGAAATGGTGATGGCTCGGCCGCGTGCGCCGCTGCGGGAATGCTGGATGGTCACGCCTGCCGCCCGTAACGAGGGCGTGCAGCGGCGAAGGGCGTGGGCAATGCCGTTCGGCGTGTGCGGGAGCCATTGCTGGTGCTGGTGATTGTCGTCTTCAAGTTCGTTGCGCAGCATGGCGGCGGTACCGGTCCACGTCCGGTGTCGGTCGGCAAGGTCGCGCACCGCGATTGCGAACGCATCACCATCGACCAGGCGGGCCATCGTCGACGATGCGACTTCACGGTAACGATCAAGGGTGGTCCAGCCGGTGCCGGCGTCAAGTGCTCCGAGGATTCGAGCGAAGTCGGCCATACGAAGGTCGCGCGGTGTCGGCGTGCTCGGGAGTTCACGCAGCACGACTGCCACGAGATCGAGAAGGTCTCCGAGCACAGCGGGACGAAGTCGATCGAGTTCGGCGTCAAGTTCGGCCTCGGTTCGGCGGGTAATGATCGGGTCAAGCTCGATGGCCACCAGGCGGTCGCCGAGGTCGCCGCGCATGGTGCCAACGTCGATTCCGTTGAAAGCGATCACGCGGCGGAATGAAAGAACCGACACGTCGGAGTCGCTGTAGAGCTGGCGTTTGACGAGCCCGTCGCCGGTACAGGCTCGACAGAAGGCGTCGGACATCTTCGGGTCAAGTCCTGACAGGTTGTCGAGTGCCACAACCCATGACGCGGACGCTGCCACTTGCCAGTCATCGAGGGAACGTGGAAGTGCTCGGGTTGGTGCGGAAGAAGGGTCGATCATCGACACGACTGCGCGAAGGGCCGACGTCTTGCCGGTTCCCTGTTCGCCCGTTACGGCGAGGATGGGATGGGGGATCGCGTGAAAGAAGCTCGCGGTCATCCAGGCAAGAAGAAGGTGCCAGTCAGCCGGGTTGACATTCAGGAGCGCTTGGAGTCGACCGAAGGCGTCCACGCTCGCCGTGGTTGGTTCGACCATTGGCAGCATCGCTGCGGTTCTCCGGAACAGGACCGGTGAGCGTTGGTGCATCGTCCAACCATGGGCGTCAACAACGATGGCGCGGCCGGTCATATCGGCCAGATCGACCACGACGTGGCCGCGGTGGTCGCCGACACGGATCGACACGGTTTCCGGGTCGCACTGGTACGCAAGGCCTTCCAGCGATGCCAGGGTGTCGGCCATCGGTCCCGAAGGTGCGGGGCGGTCGTAGAGCGTGGAGAACATCTCTGACAACAACGTGCGCACGGTGAGCCCGGGGCCGCGCAATGGCACGGTCACGTTCGGTCCGTTGGTGTCGACGGCGAAGGGTCGGCCGCTTTCGTCTATTCCCCATCTCCAGCGTTGTCGGGCCAACCCGAGCAGTTGCTGGCCGATGGTCGGCTTTTCGTCTTCACCGGTGGTCATGCGGTGGCCTCCAGTTGGCCGAGTCGTTCGAGGAGATTGCGGCGGTGTTCAGTGCTTGTCGATTTGGCGAGGTCGTCAGCGAGCAGCGCACGACGGCGGGACCGGAGATGGTCGACCGCTACGGCAACCACTGACGCAATGTCGAGACTGGCCGGGGTTGGCATCCCAACCCGCACCAGAATGGAGCGGGCGTGCTCGTTGCTGATCGTCTTGCCGCTCGTGGCGGTTTCGATAAGTTCGCGTAGGGTTCGCGACCGGGTGGCGACGGCTATGTCGGCCGGTTCGAGCAGGCGAAGCGCGTCGAAACCTTCACGACCATAAGCGCGCTGAATATGTGGGGACTCGGCGAGTCGGTAGGCCAGAATCGCAATGAGCCAGTCCTCGGGAGAGGCCGGGAGGCGGCGTATCGGCCATCCGTTGCGGTTGCGCAGTTGCTCGACGGCGGCCAAGACCTCCGGCAATGTAGAATTGGTGTCGTCGCCAGCCACGGCAGTTGTTGAATCGCCCCGGGGTTCCGGCCCCGGGCGTTTCAGCGGGCATCACCGCTTCGCTCTATCGTCAAGGCGAATCGTGAGCCAAACGATCAGTCGAGCGAGCGGGCTCACGCTGCACTCTGCGGGTCGACGATGCGGGCCAGGAAGTTGTCGAGGTCGACGATTCGGATTAGGCGAACCTTGCCAACCGATGCGGACGGGATCTCTCCCGCGTTGAGCAGTTGGTAAAGGTGGGTTCGGCCTATCCCGAGGTAGGTGGCGGCTGCGGACGGTCGCAAAGCTCCGACCGCTTGGACTTGGGTGAATTCGGGGGTGTTCATATGCTCTATCGTTGGCGTATGATTTATCGGCCCCATAAGTCACTCATGTACGGAGGCGTCCATCGTGTTTGATTTCGATGTCGTTGACGCACTTTTGCCGGCGAAACAGAAACTCACACGGAAAGAACGTGCGTACTGGGCTGCGGAAGTCGATGGGCCTCTTACGGCTCGCGAAGTTGCGCAGCTTGTGCGCGAGGATCGAGCGCGAAAACCGCGCGACTGGGTTCCCAAAAAGCCGAACGACGGTTCCGACGGCGAACCGATGCTTAGTGGCTTTTCGTACATCGGCAAGCCGATGGAATTGTGGGTAAAGGCTCTGTCGTTGGTCCGTTTCCATGACGCGGGGCGTCGCGATGACGTTAAGGATTTCCGAGTTCGATTTGTCCCGGAGTTTCCGCTGGCGCCCGAGGAAATACCGACCTGGATTCGTGAACATAAGCCGGAAAAAGCTGCGGTTTACGTAACGTACGAAGCGCCGCCAGGTTGGGACCCGAGTCAGGCAACCCTTCCGATACTCACCCGACCGGTTCGAGTATCGGCCGATACGGTCGACTTTCCGGAGGGCGAGTGGGTGGGCCGCGAATACGTCGACAGCGGCGGAGTTCTTGCCCAGCTTCGGCACCTCTCCCTGTCGCTGTCGAAAGACTTCGGGTGGCAACCAGCGCAAGCCGTAGGTTTCGTTCTCTCTGGTTCGTGGCCGATCGTCCAGCCGATCAATGTCACCTTCGGGACGGAGTTCGGGCCTCGTCGTATCGCTTTGGACGTCGACCCGGACGTGAGTTCCGATGAACTGGTTCAGGTGTTCAATTCGGCGCGAGCGACGCTGGCCGGGGTGCCCGCAAAGAACTACCGCTCTAAGCGTCCCTCCGAAAAGGCGTTGCGCTTGGTTTGCGCTTGGGGTGATGACGCTATGGCTCCCGCAATAACCAACAACCAGATGCGCTCGTGGAACAAGAACGAAATCTCGAGGTTCACCAGTCGCCCGGCATTTCGGCAGGCACTCAACGGAGCACTTAAGCAGTTGCGAAGAGGATAAATCTTCTGCTTGACATACTCTGCCTGCGTGCGTGATGATTCGTGCGTGACCGCCGAAGACCGCAAGTCGACCACCAAGAACCGGATCACGACGCGGGTAACGGCGGCCGGTGAGACTCGTTACGACGTCCGGGTGCGCATCGATGGCAAGCCGACAACAAAGACGTTCATTCGTCGCAAAGATGCCGATGCGTGGCTACGCCAGATCCTTGTCGATGATCTTTCCGGCGTGGCGGTCGATCCCAAGGAAGGCAAGATCACGCTGGCCGAGTATGCGGACGCGTGGATAGCTGGCGGGGGAACCAAGGCGCACCTGGCACCCAAAACGGCGTCGTACTACCGCGACCTGAACCGGCTGCATGTCGGTCGAGACTTCGCCGGGGTGCGCAACCTTCACCAAATGACCATCGGATCGATTCGACCCGAGCACGTGCGGGCTTGGTTCAAGGCATTGAGCGACGATCGGCCGGCCATTGCTCCGAAGGCGTACCGGTTCCTGTCCGCGGTGCTGGCGACAGCAGCACGCGACCGCAAGATCGGAGCGAATCCCTGCCAGATCAAAGGAGCAGGGGCGGAGAAGTCAGCCAAGCGGCCGCTGATCTCCCTCGTCGACGCGCACGACCTCGCCGACGCCATCGACCAGCGCTACCGGGTCATGGTCCTACTAGCCGAGTTCGGCCAGCTGCGCCTTGGTGAGCTGCTCGGGCTCCAGGTCCGCGACGTCGACCAGGCGAACCGGTTGGTTCGGATCGAACGGCAGGCGATAGAGGTCGCCGGTCACGGTCGAATCGTCACCCCGCCGAAGACCGAAGCGGGCATCCGCGACGTTCATCTTCCCGACGGGCTCATTCTGGAGGCGGTCAATCACATTGACTTGTTCTGCTCGCAGGGTCCCGACGGTTGGCTGTTCTGTGCGCCGACGGGGCGGCCGTGGTGGCGTTGGGAGTGGGCCGAAGCATGGGCGGCGGCAAAGAAGAAGGTCGACGAAGACCGGGCGATGGCGGGGGAACCACTGTTGCCGACGGGACTCCATATGCACGACCTTCGCCACAGTGGGTTGACGTACGTCGCCCACACCGGGGTTACGACCAAAGAGCTAATGGCGCGCGGCGGGCACGCTTCGCCGACGGCAGCGCTTCGGTATCAGCACGCGGCGGTAGACCGCGATCGGGAGATTGCAGACAAGCTCGGGGTCATGTTTGAGGCTCCACGCAATCGTCCGGCGAAGGTGTCTCGGATTCGGGCCGCGCGATCAGCACGCGATGGATGCCGACGGATCGGAGCCTGGAGAGGAGGTGTCAGCGTCCTGACCAGGGGAAATGCATGGAGCGGGTGACCGGGATCGAACCGGCATGGCCTGCTTGGAAGGCAGGAACTCTACCATTGAGCTACACCCGCGGAAGGTGTTGAGGTTACTGCAGACGCACATCTTAGAAGACGCACATCGTAGTTCGGTTGTGGTCGGGGCGACAGGATTTGAACCTGCGGCCCCCTGCTCCCAAAGCAGGTGCGCTACCAAGCTGCGCTACGCCCCGATTACCCAACTGAACGTCGAAGAGCGTAGTCGAGCCCTCCTCGGTACGGAACGCTTTTGCCCCACCCCTTGTTGGCGTGACAAAAGTTTGCTGGGCAGGTTCGGTGCCTGGCGCCACGCCAACTGCGTTGGATGGTTGTTGGCGTGACGAACATTTTCTCGCGTGGGTTCGGTGGCCAGCGCCACGCCAACTGCGTTGGATGATTGTTGGCGTGACGAACATTTTCTCGCGTGGGTTCGGTGGCCAGCGCCACGCCAACTATCATTGTCTCTCCGTATGAAAACGACCGTAGAGCCCCAAGAAGCCAACCACGTCAAGCTCCTCGTAGAGATAGACGAAGCCGAGTTTGACCGGTCGCTTGACGCGGCGTTCAAAAAGATCGCACGGGAGGTGAACATTCCCGGTTTCCGGCCCGGAAAGGTGCCGCGCCGCATCCTGGAGAATCGCGTCGGATCCGAATACGCCCGCCAGCAGGCGCTCAACGACAGCCTGCCCGAGTACTACGTGCGTGCCCTCTCCGAGGCCAACGTCGACGCCATCTCCTCGCCTGAGCTCAACCTGACCGCAGGTGCCGAGTCCGGCCCGGTCATCTTCGAAGCAGTTGTCGAAGTTCGTCCGACCGTCCGGGTCCCCGGCTACGACGGCCTCCAGGTCACCGTGCCGAGCCCCGTCGCTTCCGACGACGAAATCACCGCCCAGGTCGACCGCATGCGTAACGCGTTCGCCACCCTGACCGTCGTCGACCGCCAGGCCCACCCGGGCGACAGCGTCACGATCGACATCGAAGGATCTTCCGACGGCGAGGCGATCGACGGCCTGACCGCCACCGACTACGTCTACGAGGTCGGTTCGGGCTCCGTCGTTCCGGAACTCGACGAGCAGCTCACCGGCTCCAGCGCCGGCGACACCCTCACGTTCAACGCCCAGGTCCCGGGCAACGACGAGCAGCGGATCGACTTTGTCGTCACGGTGAAGGCCGTCAACGAGAAGGTCATGCCCGACGCCAACGATGAGTGGGCGGCCGGAGCGTCCGAGTTCTCAACGATCGACGAACTGCGGGCCGACATCGCGAAGCGCATGAACCTGGTCAAGCGGGTGCAGGCCAACATGGCGATGCGCGACGAGACCGTGAAGGCGCTCGTGGAGCTCGTCGACGGCGAAGTGCCCGACGTGCTGGTGGAGCAGGAACTCGACCGTCGTCTTCAAGACCTCAACCAGCGCCTGGCCCAGCAGGGTGCTGACCTCAACATGTACATGCAGGCCATGGGTCAGTCCCGTGAAGACCTGGTGGAGCCGATGCGTGAGTCGGCCGTCGAATCGGTGAAGGCCGACTTGGCGCTTCGCTCGGTGGCAGCCTCCGAGGAGATCCAGGTTTCCGAGGAAGAGATCACCACCGAGATCGAAAACCTGGCCAAGCGCTTCAACATGAAGGCCAAGGTGGCCCGCCGCAACCTCGAGTCGAACTTCCAGATGCCGCTGCTCGTCGCCGACATCCGCAAGGCGAAGGCTGTGACCTGGCTCACCGAGCACGCCACCGTGATCGACGCCGAAGGCCACACGATCGACCGGGCGCTGCTCGAAGTGTCGCCGGCCGAATTCGATGATGCCGAAGAGTCAGCCGAGATGCTCGGCCTCGACGATCACGAGGGTCACGACCACGACCACGACGGTCACGATCACGACGACCACGAGGGCCACAACCACTAAGTGGGATTTCGTCGGCATTTGCCGGCGCCGTCAACGCAGCGACTTTGGAGCGGCGGCTTGGGTTAGTTCCCAGGTCGCCGTTTTTCACAAAACTCCAGCCGGCACCATGATTTCTTGAGGGATTTCTTCAGGCCGACTGCAAAATTTCGGGTTGGCAGTGTCAGATTGCCGCAACTAGGGATTGCCGACGTGGCAAGGTCTAGGACCCGACGAAACATGCCGACACATATATGTGGGCCGTCAACATTTTTGGGAGATGCAAAGCACATGAACGAAGCCAGCACGCGCACGACCAGTCCTCTGGCGATCAGTTCGATCACCCACGCACCGAAGATCCTGAACTATTACGTTCCGAACGTCATTGAGCAGACGAACCGTGGCGAGCGGTACTCCGACCTGTTCAGCCGGCTGCTGCGGGAACACATCATCTTCCTCGGCACGCCGATCGACGATGTGGTCGCAAACCTGATCTGCGCACAGATGCTGTTCCTCGAGTCGGAAAACCCCGACAAAGACATCAACATCTACATCAACTCACCCGGTGGCGAGATCACCGCCCTTATGGCGATCTACGACACGATGAGCTTCATCCGCAACGACGTTTCGACGATCTGTTACGGCCAGGCCGCTTCCGCCGCCGCCGTGATCCTCGCCGCAGGAACCAAGGGCAAGCGCTTCGCTCTCCCGAACTCCCGCATCATGATCCACCAGCCGTACTCCGGCGCGGCCGGTCAGGCGTCGGACATTGAGATCCAGGCCCGTGAGATCATGCGGATGCGTTCGATGCTCGACGAGATCCTGGCCAAGCACACCGGTCAGTCGATCGAGAAGATCTCCAAAGACACCGACCGCGACTTCATCATGAGCGCGGAAGAAGGGGTCGCCTACGGCATCATCGACGAGGTCATTTCCTCACGCGATATTGCTGACCCCACGGCGATCGCTCGCTGAGTTAACCTAGAGCGACCACGAAAGACTGTAGGTACACGCAATGGCGAAGTTCGGAGACGGCGCAGATCTGCTGAAATGCAGTTTCTGTGGCAAGTCACAGAAGCAAGTCAAGAAGCTCATCGCCGGTCCTGGCGTGTACATCTGTGATGAATGCATTGATCTGTGTAACGAGATCATCGAAGAAGAGCTCGCCGGCGACGGTGAAGTGCGTCTCGATGAGCTGCCACGGCCGAAGCAGATTCATGCGTTTCTCGACGATTATGTGATCGGTCAGGACCTCGCCAAGAAACAGTTGTCCGTAGCGGTGTACAACCACTACAAGCGGGTTCAGGCCGGCGCAACGGAGCGTGGCGGCGGCGACGTCGAGTTGGCCAAGTCGAACATCATGCTGCTCGGTCCGACCGGCTGCGGCAAGACGCACCTGGCCCAGACGCTCGCCCGCATGCTCAACGTGCCGTTTGCCATTGCCGACGCCACCGCACTGACCGAGGCCGGTTATGTCGGTGAAGACGTCGAGAACATCCTCCTCAAGCTGATCCAAGCGGCCGACTACGACGTCAAGAAGGCCGAAACCGGCATCATCTATATCGACGAAATCGACAAGATCGCCCGTAAGAGCGAGAACCCGTCGATCACCCGTGATGTGTCGGGCGAAGGTGTCCAGCAGGCCCTGTTGAAGATCCTCGAGGGAACCGTTGCGTCGGTCCCGCCGCAGGGTGGCCGCAAGCACCCGCATCAGGAATTCATCCAGATCGACACCGCCAATATTTTGTTTATATGTGGTGGCGCATTTGCCGGGCTCGACAAGATTATTGAGCACCGTGTTGGTCAAAAAGGCATGGGTTTCACGGCGTCGATTCGGAGCAAAACCGACCGTGATCCGGGCGAGTATTTCAAGCAGGTTCTTCCCGAAGATCTCATGAAGTTCGGATTGATTCCGGAATTCATCGGCCGTTTGCCGGTTGTTGCCGCCGTTTCGAGTCTGGACCGCGAGACACTCGTCCGCATCCTCTCGGAGCCGAAGAACGCACTGGTCAAGCAGTACAAGAAGTTCTTCGAATTCGACAACGTGGATCTCCGTTTCACCGACGATGCGCTTGAGGCGATTGCTGAGCAGGCTCTGCTTCGCAATACCGGTGCCCGTGGTCTCCGTGCGATTCTCGAGGAAGTGCTCCTCAACGTGATGTACGACCTGCCCAGCCGCAGCGATATCGGCCGTTGTGTCATCGACCGCAAGGTCGTGCTCGACCGGGTGAATCCCACGCTGGTTCCGCGGTCCGAGATCCCGGTCGAAAAGGCCGAGCGTCCGCGTCGCGCTGCGTCGTAGTTCCCACGCGCTGACGTAGCCGACTCGGCGTCTTTCCTACAGCTGCATCGGAGCGCGACTTGGCCTCAATGTCCTATGCCGACGCGTTGGCATACCTGGATGCCCACGTGAACTACCAGACCGGCGTGGTCAACGACCGTGTCGGCGTGGCGCCGTGGACGTCGCCACTTCCGTCGTCGTCGGCTCCCGGCATGGCCGCACGACGCCTCGACCCACCGTCGCTGTCGAGGATTCGCACCCTGCTCGCGTACCTGGGCGATCCGCAACTCGATCTGCAGATCCTGCACATCACCGGAACCAACGGCAAGGGTTCCACAGCTCGTATGTCCACAGAGCTTTTGATCGCGAGCGGGCTCAGTGTCGGCACGCTGATAAGCCCTCACCTCGTCACGATCAACGAACGATTGTCGTTCAACGGTCTGCCGATTTCCGACGAGGCCTTCGCCGAAGTCATCGACGCGGTTGCGTTGGCCGAGACGGCGTGCGGCGAACCGTGCTCGCACTTCGAGCTGGTCACCGCGGCAGCATTTCGGTGGTTCGGTGACCTGGCCGTTGAAGCCGCAGTAATCGAAGTGGGTGCGGGCGGACGCTGGGATGCCACGAATGTCGCCGACGGGTTAGTCGCTGCAATTACGAATATTGCTATGGACCACATGGAGTGGTTTGGCGACACGAAACTTGATATTGCCCGGGAAAAAGTCGGAATCATCAAGCCCGGATCGGTCGCGGTAATAGGGGAGACCGATCCCGACATTGCCGCGTATCTGGAGCGCGAAGCCCGGGCGGTCGGTGCTCAGCAGATCCTGATGAAGGGCGTCGACTTCGCCGCTGACTCGAATCGGGTTGCCGTCGGTGGACGCCTCTGCACACTGCGGACCCAGACCACGAGTTACCCCGACATCGTCGTCCCGTTGCATGGTGCGCACCAGGGGGAGAACGCTTCGGTGGCGTTGGCGTCGGTTGAGGCGTTTCTTGGAGCGCCGCTGCCGATCGACATCGTGCAGGCGGGCTTCGGCAATGTGACCCACGGCGGGCGGATGGAGGTCATCGACCGGGATCCACTCACGATTCTCGACGGGGCCCACAACCCGGCCGGAGCTGCCGCCGCGGCGGCGACCCTGGCCGAGGAGTTCGCCGCCAACCCGGGCCGCGTGATCCTGATCGGGTTGTTGACGGGGCGTGACCCGGGCGAAGTGCTCGATTCGCTCGAAGCCCAGCGTGCCCACCTCGTCATCGTCTGCCCACCGCCGTCGCCCCGGGCGATGGATCCGGCGATCATCGTGGCCGAGTGTCAAAAGCGCGGCATATCCGTCGTCGTCGAGCGCGACCTTCGCAAGGCCATCTCCCTCGCTCACGGCGAAGCCGAAGAAGACGACTGCGTGCTGATCACGGGATCGCTGTACCTGGTCGGTGCCGTCCGAGCCATGCTCGTCAGCTGACGCGTCCCGGGTTCCCGACTTGCGTTTGTAGGTACCCAACTTGGGGGTTTTGGGTCGGCTGGCGGGGTCGTTTTGCCCGGGTTGGGTTCCGCACGCCGTTCGGTTTGGCGACGGAAGGTAGGTAGTTGGGGGTGCGGGGGAGGTCGGTGTCCGGCTGGCGTGGTGGTTCCCGACTTGCGGTTGTAGGTACCCAACTTGGGGGTTATGGTCGGTGGCGGGGTCGATTTTGCCGGAGTTGGGTTCCGGTTGCCGGTGGGTTTGGCGTCGGAAGGTAGGTGGTTGGGGGTGCGGGGGAGGTCGGTGTTCGGCTGGCGTCGGGGTTCCCGACTTGCGGTTGTAGGTACCCAACTTGGGGGGTTTTGGTCGGTGGCAGGGTCGATTTTGCCGAAGTTGGGTTCCGGTTGCCGGTCGGTTTGGCGACCGAAGGTAGGTAGTTGGGGGTGCGGTTGTAGGTACCCAACTTGGGGTCTTTGGGTCGGCTGCGGGGTCGTATTGCCTGGGGTTGGGTTCTGGGTCCCGGTGGGTTTGGCGACCGAAGGTAGTAGTTGGGGGTGCGGGGAAGGTCGGTGAGTTGACGCGTCCCGGGGTTCCCGACTTGCGGTTGTAGGTACCCAACTTGGGGGGTTTTGGTTCGTGGCTGCGTCCGTTTGGCCCGGGTTGGGTTCCAGTTGCCGGTGGGTTTGGCGACCGAAGGTAGGTGGTTGGGGGTGCGGGGAAGGTCGTGTTCGTCGGCCCCCGGGGTTCCCGACTTGGCGTCGTAAGTACCCAACCCGGGCTGGTTCGTCGTTTCGCACGTGGTTTTTCCTCAGGTTGGGAGGCACTCGTCAGACAAGTTGGGAACGCCGAGAAGTCGAGCGACGCTGGTCACATGCGGAGAGTGGCGGAAATAGGCCATCTCGGAGGCGAGTAGCCTTTCACCCCTGTATGGACCAGACCTTTATTATTTGTAAGCCCGACGCCGTCGAACGCGGCCTCGTTGGCGAAATCCTGGCTCGCTTCGAGCGCCGAAACCTCAAGTTGGCTCGGGTCGAGCTTCGCCACATCGACGAAGCGACCGCCCGGAAGCACTACGCCGAACACGACGGCAAGCCGTTCTTCGCCGACCTGGTGAAGTTCATCACCCGTGGCCCGGCCGTTTTGGCGGTGATCGAGGGTCCGGAAGACACTTGGCAGGTCGTTCGCACGATGATGGGTGCGACCAACCCACGCAACTCCGCTCCCGGCACCATCCGTGGCGACCTCGGCATCGAATTCACCGAGAACCTGATTCACGGGTCTGACTCCGCCGAGTCGGCCGCCCGTGAGATTGCCCTGTTTTTCCCCTCCTGATCTTCACGTTGTACCCCGTCTTGGGTGTTTATCCCAAGGCGGGCTTCTGTGCCAATGGGTTCGGGCCGACGTAGAACCCCAGCGCATTTGATGCGCCCTGCTATTCGGTTTACCCTTTTTCGCGTCGTCACCTGGCGTCGCATCACCCTCCGGGGAGCTGTCGAATGAACTCATTTATGGGTCGAGACCTTGCGGTCGACCTCGGTACTGCCAACACCCTGGTGTACGAGCGGGGTCGCGGCATCGTTTTGAACGAGCCTTCCGTGGTCGCGATCGACACCCGGCTCGGGCGTCCCGTCGCGGTCGGGCTCGAAGCAAAGCGGATGCTGGGCCGCACGCCCAGCCACATTCAGGCCATTCGCCCACTCAAAGACGGCGTCATCGCCGACTTCGACATCTGCGAAAAGATGCTCCGCTACTTCATTCACCGTGTGCACCAGCGCCGCTTCGCCAAGCCGCGCATGGTCATCTGCATCCCGTTCGGGATCACCGGGGTTGAGCGTCGAGCCGTCCAGGATGCCGCGCACTACGCAGGTGCCGGCAAGGTTCACGTCATCGAAGAGCCGATGGCGGCGGCGATCGGCGCCGGTCTTCCGGTGCACGAGCCGACCGGAAACATGGTCGTCGACATCGGCGGCGGCACCACCGAAGTTGCGGTTATCTCCCTTGGCGGCATCGTGACCAGCCAGTCGATCCGTGTCGGCGGCGATGAGCTCGACGAGTCGATCATCAACTTCGCCCGCAAGGAATACGACCTCGCCCTCGGCGAGCGCACCGCCGAAGAAGTGAAGATCGCCCTCGGCTCCGCCTGTGAACTGGAGCAGGAGCTGCAGGCCGAACTTCGCGGCCGCGACCTCCGCACCGGTCTGCCGAAGACGGTCGTTACGACCACGCAGGAAGTCCGCCTCGCCATCGAGGAGCCACTCGCTTCCATCTGCGACGCGGTTCGGGCCACCCTCGACAAGACCCCGCCCGAACTGGCCGCCGACATCATGGAAAAGGGCATCTACCTCACCGGTGGCGGCGCGCTCCTCCGGGGCCTGAGCGACCGGATCTCGCGAGAAACCGGCATGCCGGTCTACGTGGCCAAGAACCCGATTTATGCCGTTGCGTTCGGCTCGGGTCAGTGCCTCGAAGAGTTCGACGCCCTCAAGGGCCTCCTCTCGTCCGACACCCGCGGCTGAACTCACCCCGCGCATCACCCGCTGCCGCGGCGTTTCCCGGCTTTTCGTCCCGGCTTTTCGACCGCGGCCAACGGCGCGTGCACGCTCACGAACGCGATGCCCGGTAGGCTGTCGGCGTGGTTCGGTCAGGCTCGTCTCGGACACGGTTCATTCTCGGAGTGACTGTGTTGAGCTCGCTAACGCTGCTGGCCGGGGGAGCCCGCTTTGCGAGTGTCAGCGGGAAGGCGCGCGACTCCTTGGCCCCGGTTCGGGCGGCGGGCAAGAAGGTCACTTCGCCGATAGAACGCCAGATTGCGAAGCTTTCGATCGACAAGCTCCGGGCCGACAACGCACGCCTGCGCCGTGAGCTCGATGCGGCGAAGGCCAACGAAAACCGCTACAAAGATGCGGTCCGCGAGCGAAGTGAGCTCTTGGCCCTGCAGAAGCTGACCGATCCCGACGGGCTCAAATCCGTCGCCGGCCGGGTGATCGACGTCGGTGTCGGGCTTTTCGACGACCAGGTCGTCCTCGATATCGGGAAAAATGACGGGGTCGTGATCGGGGCGCCGGTCGTCACCGGATCCGGGCTCGTCGGGCGGGTGATGACGGCTAGCGGCAACGAGGCGTCGGTGCTGCTGATCTCCGATCCGTCGTCGCGGGTTGGTGTGCGGCTTTCGGTGTCGGGCGATGTCGGCATCGCCCGGGGCGTGGCCGTTGGTGAACCACTCACGGTCGACCTGATCTCCCCTGACACGCAAGTCGCCAAGGGCGACATCATGGTGACGAGCGGCCTGCAACGAAGTACGTATCCGGCGGGGATTCCGGTCGCCGCGGTGCGGACAGTGAAGCCCGGAGCGATTCAGCAGGAGATCACCGTGACGCCGCTCGTTGACCTCAAGCACCTGGAATTCGTGAAGGTCCTCATTCCGAAAACCCCCACCGCGGCGCCGTTGACGACGCCTTCGGCGACGGGCGCAACGGGGGCGACATCATGATGGACCGTAACTACGGCAACGATGGTCTGCCTCTCGGCCGGATTGCGCTGCTGTCGCTGTCGCTCGTCGTGATCGACGCGTTCTTTCTCCGGCAGCTTCGGATCCTCGGCGTTCGTCCGCTTCCCTTCCTGCTACTCACGGTTATTTGCGCGCTCGAACTCGGCTCGTACAGCGGAACGTTGGCCGGCTTCGTGTTCGGGCTCACCGCTGACCTGTTCGGCACCGGACGCATCGGTCTCTGGGCGCTCGTGTGCTGTCTGCTCGGGTTTTGCGTGGGTTTCGCCCGCGACCACGCCTTTCCCGCGGCGCGGGAGCGACTCCCGCTGCTTCTCATCGTGGGTTCATCGTGGATAGGTGTCCTTAGCTACGTGGGAATTTCATACGTGGTCGACGAGGCACCGGTGCCGAAACTCACGCGCATAGCGATCGCCCTCGGGCTCGTCGCCGGCTGGAACGTGATCCTCGGGCTGCCGATGCGGATGTTCGTTCGCCGGGTCTTCGGGGAGTCGGTTTCATGATCGACAGCGAACACCGTCTCCGTGTCGTCGGGCTCGTCGTGGCCGTCATGCTCGGTGTGCTGTCCCTGCGACTGGCCTACCTGCAGACCGTCGACCACGAGCAACTGGCCCTCGAAGGGGAGCGGAACTTCCGCTCCGTCGTCTACGTGGCCCCGACGCGAGGTCGAGTGCTCGACCGCTACGGTCGCGTGCTCATCGACAATCTTCCGGTCAATACCGTTCGGCTCGAACCGGGCAAGATCGCCGGGGCGCTGCGGGCCCGAACGATCGCCAAGCTGGCAGCGATTCTCGACACGTCATACGCCGACATCGAAAAGTCGATCAATGATCCGGCCGGCAACCCGTCTGAGCCAATTGAAGTGGCCCGCCACGTCAAGGAATCGACGATCATTTTCCTTAACGAGCACCTCGACCGGTACCCGGGCGTAAGCACCTCACAGACCTGGGAGCGCGTGTATCCCAACGGCACCCTGGCTGCCCACGTGCTCGGCTATGTGGGGCGAATCAACGCCGAAGACCTGGCGAAGATGCCCGACGACCTGCACTACCAACCCGACGACATGCTGGGGCAGTCCGGGATCGAGAAGTCGTTCGAACGTGAACTCCGTGGCGTACCGGGAAAGTTCGTCGTCGAGAAAGACAGTCGTCAACGGGTCGTCAAGCGTGAAGAGGTCTATCCGCCGACGCCGGGTTCCGATGTTCGCCTGACGATCGACATCGACGTGCAGCGCCTCACCGAGCAGTCGCTCGCCCGCGGCCTTCACGTCGCCCGCCTCAACGCATTCATCAAGTACGAGGGGTCGGCGGATTCGGGGCCGATCAAAGCCCACAGCGGCTCGGCGGTGGTCACCGACCCGAACACCGGCGAAATCATCGCCATGGCGAGTTACCCCACCTTCGACCCCCGAAACTTTGTTCAGGGCATCTCGGCCAAGGATTACGCGGCGCTGACCGCACCCGATCGGCACACGCCGCTCATCAACCGGGCCGTGTCGGGCCGGTATCCGCCGGGGTCGACGTTCAAGCTCGTTACTGCGCTCGCCGCAATGGAAACCAAAGACGACAACGGCAAGCCGCTGCTCACGCCGACCGACGTCTTCGACGACGTGGGCTACTACGAGATCAAGTCGCTGTGCGAAGACCCTCGCAAGATCAAGTGCCGCTGGCAGAACGCCGGCAGCACGCCCTACGGCCAGATCAGTCTGCAAGAGCGCGATCAAGGTGTCGAGCGACGCGTTCTTCTACAAACTCGGCCACGACTTCGCCAAGTCGGAAAAGCACGAAGACGGTATCCAGAAAATGGCCCGGGCCCTCGGATTCGGCCGTTCCACCAACGTTCGACTGCCCTCGGAATCGAGCGGTGTCGTGCCGGACCGGGCCCGACTCGACCGGCTGCACCGGCTGTATCCGAAGGAGTTCCCCCGCACGTGGAAACTCGGCGACACGATCAACGTCGCGATCGGCCAGGGTGACGTGCTCGTGACCCCGCTGCAGATGAACCGGGCCTGGGGTGCGCTCGCGAACGGCGGCACCGTGCTCGACGCCAAGATCGAGTTGGAGGTCCGTTCCCGCGACCCGAAGGTCACGACGACGACCACCACGTCAACGTCGACCATCCCTACGACCACGCTCGCGAAACCAGCTGCAACCGTCGCCCCGGATGTGGCCGTCGCCGCGGCGGTGGCCGCCGCCGACCCGAACATCGCCCCGCCCGTTCCGGTTGCCGTCGTGACCGACGGCTCGGTGGTCGACGCCCCCGATCTCGTACCGACGCTCACGACGACCACGCTGCCGCCGGTGAAGGTCGAGCCGACCGTCGAAGGTCACGTCGATCTGCCCGACGACATCCGCACGCCGCTCATCGCGGGCTTTGAAGACGTCGTCGGCTCCGACGGCGGAACCGCCGTGTCCGCGTTCGCCGGGTTCCCGCTCCAG
Source organism: uncultured Acidimicrobiales bacterium (assembly GCA_963763135.1). Taxonomy (GTDB): domain Bacteria; phylum Actinomycetota; class Acidimicrobiia; order Acidimicrobiales; family JANYDT01; genus JANMZO01. The sequence goes on from CAVXNJ010000004.1 coordinate 878,084, forward strand.
TCGTATCCGATCGCCGGAAAGACCGGAACGGCCCAGAAGAACAAGGAACAGGACTATTCCGTGTTCGTAGGTTTCGGGCCGGTGCCCGCCCCGAAGTACGTCGTTTCCGTCGTCATGGAAGAGGGCGGCTACGGCCGCCAGTCCGGTGCCGTCGTGCGTCGAATCTTCGAAGGCCTCGCCGGTCTGCCGATCGGTGACGTTCGCGTCGCCAGTGGAACACTCGGGGAGCGGTAGGTCATGGCGCTTCCACTCGAAGGGAATTTCGGCTCGGGATCGTCGTCGGTCTCCCGGCCGCGCCTCAACTTCCGGCTGCTCGACCCGTGGCTCATGATCGCGGTGATGTCGCTGTGCACGCTTGGCATCACGATGGTCTACAGCGCCACCCGCGAGGGTCTCCGCCAGTCCGCGAGCGATCCTTACCTCTACGCGAAGAAGCAGATCATGTTCTTCGCGATCGGCTTCGTGCTGATGATCGCCACGGCCCTCATCGACTACCGGAACTTCCTCGATCTGTCCCCGGCGCTGTACATGGGCCTCATCGTTTCGTTGTTCGGTGTGTTTCTCGTGCCCGCCCACAAGGGCGCCCACGGTTGGTACGACATCGGCGCGTTCCAGTTGCAACCGGCCGAATTCGCGAAGATCGTGATCATCCTGACGCTGGCCGCCTACGGTTCGGCGCAGAGAAACGAACTCGACATACGCCGCTTCTTCCTCGTGCTCGGGATCGCCGGATTCCCGACCGGGCTGATCTACCTGCAGCCCGACCTCGGCTCGGCGCTTGTGCTGCTCGTGATCGTCGTCGTGATGCTCTGGGTGGCCGGAGCCAAGGCGGCCCACCTCGGTGGCCTGGCCCTCGGGGGAGTGGCCTTCACGCTCATCACCGTCAAACTCGGGATCTTGAAGGACTACCAGGTGAAGCGGCTCACCGGCTTCATCGAAGGCAGCTACAACGTCACCCAGTCGAAGATCGCCATCGGCTCCGGCGGACTTTCCGGAAAAGGCCTGTTCGAGGGGACCCAGACGAAGTACCGGTTCCTCCCCGAGCGCCATACCGACTTCATCTTCAGCGTCATCGGCGAGCAGTTGGGTTTCATCGGCGGGATGTGCGTGCTGTTGCTGTTCGGTCTGCTCTGCTGGCGACTGTTCCGCATCGGCACGACCGCAAGCGACACCGCCGGCACGCTGATTTGCGGCGGCGTCATGGCGTTGTTCTTGTTTCAAATTTTTGAGAACGTCGGCATGACCCTCGGCATCATGCCGGTCACCGGGATTCCGCTTCCGTTCATGTCCTACGGCGGTTCGTCGACCATCGTGGCGTTCATCGCCATCGGCCTCGTCGCCAGCGTGCGCGTCCACCGCTTCAGATAGGGCCACTCGCCTCCTTCCGCCCGGTGCTCCAACCGACTGAACGGTGGTTCCCAACTGTTCGGGTGGCAGTACCCAACCTGGGGAGAAATTGCTTCCGCCGACCAACTTTTGGCTGGGTTGGGTACCTTGCGATAGAAGTTGGGCGACGGGGGCATCAGGATTCGTCCGGAGTCCGATCTGCCCAACTGCCCGGGTGGTGGTACCCAACTTGGGGAGGAAGTGCTTCCGCCGACCAACTTTTGGCCGGGTTGGGTACCTTGCCCTTCGATGTTGGGCGACGGGGGCATCAGGATTCGTCCGGAGTCCGATCTGCCCAACTGCGCGGGTGGTGGTACCCAACTTGGGGAGGAAGTGCGGCAGCCGACCAACTTTTGGCCAGGTTGGGTACCTTGCGATAGAAGTTGGGCGACGGGGGCATCAGGATCCGTCCGGAGTGCGATCTGCCCAACTTCCCGAGTGGCGGTACCCAACCTCGGGAGAAATTGCTTCCGCCGACCAACTTTTGGCTGGGTTGGGTACCTTGCCCGTCGATGTTGGGCGACGGGGGCATCAGGATTCGTCCGGTGTCCGATCTGCCCAACTGCCCGGGTGGCGGTACCCAACTTGGGGAGGAAGTGCGGCAGCCGACCAACTTTTGGCCGGGTTGGGTACCTTGCCCGTCGATGTTGGGCGACGGGGGCATCAGGCTCGTCCGGAGTGCGATCTGCCCAACTGTTCGGGCGGTGGTACCCAACTTCGGGAGGAAATGCTTCCGCCGACCAAAATCTGGCCAGGTTGGGTACCTCGACGGTCAGGGTCGGGAAACCCGGCATCGGCTCCGACTCGGGCCCGACGAGCGAGATCGCGACGAATTTGTGGCATGACGTTTGCCACATTTGGTCACCTGGGTGGGGGTAGGGTACTTCGGTGATGAATGTCGGAAAGCGAAGGCAGCGGCCAGATGTGGTGGCGCTTGTTCGTATTTCCCTGGCATGCGTCCAACGGCTCTTCCAAACGTGGACCGGTGGCGAACCCAGGGTTCGTGTCGCTCCCAACCTGGCAGAAATGCCAGCTCAGACGGGCTGTGCGCCCGTGGTTGATCTCGCCGGGCTTCCCGGCATGCAGCGACCCGACCGTCATGGTCGCCACCGTCGCAACACACGATTTCTCAGCGGTGCCGCTCGACGGCGGTCCGCTCCGGGCGAAGTTGACCCGGGAATTTCTCGAAAGGCATCCTCCTCATGTCCGAAACACCGGGCCCAAACAATGACTCGGCGCAAAGCCGTCAGCCCCAACCAGGCTCGCCCGACGGGGCGCCATCGTTCGACACGTCGTCGTCAACTGGCAGCAAACACGCCCCGCCCGTCGGCATCCGGTTCGCCTGTAGGCACCCCGACCGTCCGCGCCGAGCGACCCCCGCGACCCGCCGGAGCGCGCCCGAACCCGACCGCCAACGGCGACCGACCGGCATCGGGCCCTGCCGACACCGCTACGACTGCGGGCGGACCCGGCGCCAACAAACGTCGCCGCGGGTCCCGGGGTGGACGCAAGCGCACCCGCCCCGATGGCGAACGGTCGCCCGAGTCACAGCAGGAATACGACCGCCGCCCGGGCGACCTGCCCGATCCGCCCTACGAAGGCGTTCCGTCGGCCGAGGCGGCAGCACGCGTCACCGTCTACCCGAACGATCCGGGAGGAAGCGGACCGACGGGCACGTCCGGGATCTCGGGCACGTCCGGGCGTTCCGACGCTGAAGGTGAAGCGGGCCAGCCCCGCGCCGACACACAGCCCCGGGAACCCGGCTCCCGGCCCCGTTCGGCCAACAAGCGTCGCCGTCCGCCGCAGCAGCGCGCCGACGGTACCGAAGGCGCCGACGACAACGACGCCACCGAACTGGCAACCGTTGCATCATCGGCATCTCCGGCATCAACGGCATCTCCGGCATCCGCTGTCGAAGGCGGCGACACCGAGGCCGAACGTCGCCCCCGTCGACCCGCTCGCGGCGGTGGTCCGAGCCGGGGCCCCCGTGATCCCGGAGTCGACGACGAAGCCTCGGCGCGGCGTCGTGGGCTGGAGCGCAACGGTCGTCCGCTCGGGCGCTACCTGATGTGCGTGCACACGCGCCCGGAGGGCACGCAGATCGCGGTGCTGGAAGGACGCTCGCTGATCGAGCACTACGTCAGCCGACCGTCCGACAACGTCAGCGAGATTCACGGCAACATTTACGTCGGGCGCGTCCAGAACGTCCTTCCCGGCATGGAAGCGGCGTTCGTCGACATCGCCACGCCCAAGAATGCGGTGCTCTACCGCGGCGATCTCAGCTTCGACTCGACCGACGTCGAAGGTTCAGGCAAGAAGTCCGACCTGCGCATCGAGCAGATCCTGAAGAACAGCCAACTCGTGCTGTGCCAGGTCACGAAGAACCCGATCGGTTCCAAAGGCGCCCGCCTCACCCAGGAAGTGTCGCTTCCCGGCCGATTCGTCGTGCTCGTGCCGAACTCCGACACCTACGGGATCTCGAAGCGGCTTGCCGACGACGAACGCAAGCGACTCCGGCGGATCCTCGACACGGTGAAGCCGGAAGGACACGGCCTCATCGTCCGCACCGCTGCCGAGGGCGCAACGCCCGACGAACTGCAGCGCGACGTGCAGATGCTGCTTCGCCAGTGGGCCGACATCGACGCGAAGTACAAAAAGGCCAAAGGTCCGGCGCTCCTCTACAAGGAACCCGACATGGCCGTGCGCGTCATCCGGGAGGAGTTCAACCGCAATTACCGCGGTGTCGTCATCGACGACCGGACCCTCTACGAAGAAGTCCGCTCGTATGTGGAGGGGATCACCCCGGAACTGGCCGACCGGGTCGAGTTCTTCGACCGGGAGACCGAACCGCTCCCGCTGTTCGAGAAGCAGCACGTGCACGAGCAACTGCACAAGGCCATCGACCGCAAGGTCTGGCTGCCGTCGGGTGGCTCGCTGATCATCGAACGCACCGAAGCGCTGACGGTCATCGACGTCAACACCGGCAAGAACGTCGGTTCGTCGTCGCTCGAAGAGACCGTCTTTCGCAACAATCTGGAAGCGGCCGACGAGATCGCCCGCCAACTCCGCCTTCGTGACATCGGCGGCATCATCGTCATCGACTTCATCGACATGGAGACCCGGGCCAACCGCGATGCCGTCATCCATTCGTTCCGTGATTCGTTGGCCCGCGACAAGACCCGTACGCAGGTGTTCGACATTTCCGAACTCGGCCTGGTCGAGATGACCCGCAAGCGGATCTCGGAGGGCCTCGTGGAATCGCTGTCGACGACCTGCCCGGAATGCGGCGGACGCGGCTTCGTCTTCGACCAGGCGCTGCTGGCCGAGTAAGTCGCGCACGCCGAGTCGCAGCGCACTGCAGCAGCGAGATTGTGGAGGAGAATGGGCGCCCAGCGTTCGAAATCCTCCACAATCCGGGGCAAACCGGCTCCAGGTCGCGCGCTTCGTGAGGGCGACGAGGGTTTTGGCGAACTTTCTGGCCGCGTGACCAGGGGTATACCGGAATACGTGTAGGATCTACCCCCTATGTACGCAGTCATTAAGACCGGTGGAAAGCAATACAAAGTCGCCGAAGGGGAGACGCTCAACGTCGAACTCCTCGGCCAGGAGGTCGGCTCGACGATTTCGTTCAAGCCCGTGCTCCTCGTCGATGGCGACAACGTAATCGCCTCGCCGGCAGCGTTGGCCAGCGCCAGCGTGACCGCGACGGTAACCGGCGGCATGAAGGGCCCGAAGCTTCAGGGCTACATGTACAAGTCGAAGGCCCGTGCCCAGCGCAAGTGGGGCCACCGTCAGCACTACACGTCCGTTCAGATCACCGGTATCTCGGCCTAACCGCCGAGTCCGTCACAGGAGAGTTCGCTATGTCAAAGACCAAAGGTGGCGGTTCAACCCGCAACGGCCGTGACTCCAACGCTCAGCGTCTGGGTGTCAAGGTTTCCGGTGGCTCGGTGGTTACCGCCGGTTCGATCATCGTTCGCCAGCGTGGCACCAAGTTCCATCCCGGCGTCAACGTCGGCAAGGGTTCAGACGACACGCTGTTCGCCCTCGCTGATGGCGTTGTGAACTTCGGCGAGCGCCGCGGTCGCAAGCTCGTCAACGTCGCAGCCGCCGAATAAGTTTCGTTTGCCGCTGACCGACCGGTCGGCATCGACGAATCCTTGTCAAACGAGTCGGATTCGTCCGGCTCGTTTTTCGCGTCCGGGGTCACCCCCGAAGCCGAGCTTCATACGCCGGCAGCGGCGCTACGGTGCACATGCACCCAGGATTTTTAAGTAGCAGGAGAAGACCATGAGTGTGTTCGTCGATGAAGCACAGATCCACGTAAAAGCCGGCGACGGCGGGGCCGGATGCGTGTCGTTCCGTCGGGAACCGTTCACGCCTAAAGGCGGCCCCGAAGGTGGCAACGGCGGGGGAGGCGGCGACGTCTGGTTGGTCGCTGACCGCAACGTCGCATCGTTGCTCGGTTTTCGCGATCACCCGCACCGCGCCGCCGAGCACGGCACGCACGGCAAGGGCAAGGCCGCACACGGAAAGCGGGGCACTGACGTGATCGTCCATGTGCCGGTTGGAACCGTCGTGAAGCTGCGCGAGACCGGCGAGATCGTTGCTGACCTGGCGGCTGAAGGCCACCGATGGCGCGCGGCCACAGGTGGCCGCGGCGGGCGAGGCAATGGCAGCTTCCTGTCGAACAAGCGCCGGGCCCCGGCCTTCGCCGAGCAGGGCGAAGTGGGGGAGGAGATCTGGTTCAACCTGGAACTGAAGCTGATGGCCGACATCGCCCTCGTCGGCTTCCCCAACGCCGGTAAGAGCACGCTCATCTCCACGATCTCGGCCGCAAAGCCGAAGATTGCGGCGTACCCCTTCACCACGCTCGAACCTCACCTCGGTGTGGTGCGCGTGGAAAAGTACGGCACCCCGCTCGACAACCGTGGCGACCTCGAGTTCGTGATGGCCGACATCCCCGGTCTTATCGAAGGCGCCAGCGAAGGCAAGGGCCTGGGTCACCAGTTCCTCCGCCATGTCGAACGGGCCCGCGGTCTTCTGGTGCTCCTCGACCTCAACGCCGAAGAAGAAGGCGGTGTGTCACCGCTCGAGCAGGAACGGATTCTCCTCAACGAACTCGGCGCGTACCAGCCCGAGCTGCTCGAACGACCGCGTCTCGTCGTCGGGACCAAACTCGACACGATCCCGGGTGGACTCGAAGCCGCCCGCGAGATCGAGGGCTGCCCGAAACTGTGCATCAGCGCAGTGACTCGCGAAGGAACCCGTGAACTTCTGCTGGCCCTCGCTCCGGTGATCGTTGCCGCTCGTGCCGCGCAGCCTGAGCCGGAGACGTTCGTTGTACACCGGCCGGAAGAAGAAGGTGTGCAGATCGCCCGCAACGACGACGGCTCATGGGCCGTTCTCGGCCGCAACGCTGTACATGCCGTTGCCGTTTCTGACCTCAACGACATCTTCGCCCTCGAGCACGTCCACAAGCAGTTGGCCAAGCTCGGCGTCGACAAATCTTTGGCCCGGGCGGGGGCCCGCGTCGGCGATATCGTGCACGTCGGTGGATTCACGTTCGCCTACGAGTAGAGCGCGAAGCGCGTGCGGCACGGGAATTACTACGCACGCAGATGATCGCGAAGTTTATATGCTCACATATCAATGGTGGTGAGCTGTGTTGACCAGTGAAGCGTTAGGTATGAAGTGCTGACAGTAATTGCGAAAATCGGTACGTCGTCGTTGACCGATGAGACCGGGCGTATCTCGCGGCCGTCGATCGACCGCACAGTGGCCCAGATAGCCAAGCTCCGCTCGGAGGGTCATCGAGTGGTGTTGGTGACATCGGCCGCTGTCGCAGCTGGTGTGCAGGCGCTGGGGCTCGGCTCGCGACGGCCGACCGATGTACTCACCCTTCAAGCCCTGTCGGCGGTGGGCCAAAGTCGGCTCATGCGCGAATGGGACGAATCGTTCGCGTCGCTGTCGCTCATCAGCGGCCAGGTTCTGCTGACGCCAACGGACTTCTTCGACCGTCGTCAGTATCTCCACGCCCGGGCGACGATCAATCGACTGCTCGACCTCGGTGTCATTCCTGTCATCAACGAAAACGACACGATCGCCAGCGACGAGATCCGCTTTGGTGACAACGACCGGATCGCCGCCCTCGTCGCCCACCTCGTCGGTGCCGACGTTCTGGTGTTGCTCACCGACACGTCGGGCCTCTACACCGCCAACCCCACGACCGACCCGACCGCGACGCTCATCGAGCATGTCGAAGACGTGACGCCGGAACTCGAAGCGATGGCGGGATCCGCCGGCTCGGCCCGGGGTTCGGGTGGCATGCGGTCGAAACTACGCGCGGCGAAAATCGCGTCGTGGTCGGGGGTGCGTGCGGTGATCGCCGGGTCGAAACGAGACGACGCACTGATCGGTGCGGTGGAGGGTCGTTCGGGGGTCGGTACCGTCGTGGCACCGCACGACCGTCGCTTGTCGGCGCGCAAGTTGTGGATCGCGTTCGCCGGTGACACCGAGGGCAAGGTGGTCGTCGACCAGGGCGCGCAGACCGCGTTACTGGAGCGTGGCGTGTCGCTGCTGGCGGCCGGTGCTACGTCGATCGAAGGCGAATTCGACGAAGGGGCCCTGGTTGAGCTGTGCGGACCCGCTGGCACCACGTTTGCCCGGGGAATGGCCCGGCTCGACGCCGACACGATGCGCTCTGTCCTCGGAACCCGAAGCGGTCCCGATGGTGTGCCGCAGATTCTCGTGCACCGCGACGATCTGGTACTTCTGCCCTGAGCACACCAAGCAAGCGCGCCAACCAAGCGCGACCGGCAGGTCCGATCAGTTTCGGTCGACGCTGATTTCGATCTTCGGCGGAAGCATCGGTGCGATCCGTGGCACGTAGCGGATCGTCGTGCGAAAGCCCGCATTGAGATCGATCGAGCGGGCCAACTTGTTGGCCCCGAAGGGCCAACGAATCGGTTCGTAGCTGATGCGCAAACCGTGGCGACCCGGGGCCAGTTCAAAGGTCTGGGGCTTGTCCCATCCGAGGAAGATCGGGCTGTCGTCGAGTTCGGCACTGATGGGCGAGCCACCAATGCCGAGCAGGCCGACACATTCGAGGACAAGCGTTGCGGTGGGTGCGTCAGGCATGGCGTTGGGTTCGGATCAGGTTCGGTTGGGGATACGGATCAGATGTGAATCGGGTCGGCGCTGCGGCTCACGCCGTGGCGGTCCCGGTTTCGGGAGCGACCACCGGTGCGGCGGCTGCGGCGGGTGTATCGCCCAGGCCGAGTTGCGTCTTGATCTGGCTGAGGCGGGCCTGCGCTTCGGTGTTGAGGCTGGCCTGCTCGACTTCGAGCATGCGTGACTCGACGGTCGTCGACTGCAGTTCAGCCGAACCCATGGCCTTGGCGTAACGCTCTTCGATCTTGTTGCGAACCTCGTCGAGGGTCGGCACGTCGTCGCCGACGGTTTCGGTGAGCTGACCCATCGTCTTGTTCAGCTGTTCCTGCATCTTGGCCTGATCGAGCTGGCTGAGGAGCTTCTGCTTGTCGGCGATGCGCTTCTGCAGCTGGGTCGAGCTTTGAGCGACGGCCGCTTTGGCCTGATCGGACGCTCGGGCCGCCTGCAGTGAGAGCTGCTTGAGACCCTCGACTTCGCTTTCTACCGCGATCAGACGGTTCGCGAATGTCTCGGCCGTACGGGTGTATTCGGTGGCCTTGACCGGGTCGCCCTTCTTCGCCGCTTCGTCGGCCATGATCACCGCTTGACGGGCCGAATTGTTGAGCTTCTCCAGCTCTTCCATCTTCCGAGACATCTGCATTTCTGCTTGTTTCTGGTTGGCGATGACGCTGGAGGCCTGCTCCTTCAAGCGGCGGTGGCTCTCCTGGCCTTCCATGATGGCCTGCTCCAACTGAACCTTGGGGTCAGCGGCGGCATTGAACTTTCCGGTGAGCGCTGCTGTGACGTAGGCCCATGCACGACGAACGAGTTTGATCATGGAGCGAAGCGTAGCAACCCCGCTATCGGTTGTGGTCGAGGCTCAGCTCGTGCTTCCCTGATGTTCCCTAAGGGGAATCATGCGCCGCCGGACCTATGCCGTTGCAGTGCCCTTTTCGATCGCAGTGGTTTCTTCCATACCGCGTCGGAGTGCTTCCATCTCGGTGACGACCGCGTCGACGTCGCTGCGGAGATCGTCGAACGCGTCTTCGGATCCGGCGATCGAAAGCTCGGTGCCGCGGGCCACGAGCTCATCGAGTTTCGCGTCGAGTTCCCGAAGTCGGTCGATCGTTGACAGGCCCTTACCGGCAAGCCGTTCGGCGCTGTCGAGTTGCGATCGCAAACTGTCGCGGGTCGCCTGCAACGTGGCAGCGCGGCTCGGATCGGAATTTCGCTGGATCGCGTTCTCGGCCGTTTTCAGTTCGGCCCGCACCTGACCGATCTGGAGATCGTCGATGGAGTTCGCGAGGCGGTGACCCCGTTGGGCGATCGTCCACACTTCATCGACACCCTCGTCGACGCGGCTCGCGATCGTTCGCAACCGTTCCTTCAGCGGGCCGTTCGTCGTGCTCTGGACGAGCCGGTCGAATCGGAGTTTCGCAGCGAGCGCAGATTGCACGTGCTGGCGCCACGGCTCGGCTACGGCGAACGGATCGATCCGGGTCGCTTGGGCCGAGGCCATTGCCGAGGCGGGCTTGCGAAGCTTGAACAGCGTCGAAACCACCCAGGCACCGGCACCCACGGCCAACCCGACGGGTCCGGTCGCGGCGACGGCGATACCGCCGACCGCTCCTGCGACGAGCAGCGACGTCGGTGACATGATCGCCTCAGCCAAACGACGCGGCCCAACCTGGGCGATGACTTTTCCGGTTGCTTCCGATGCCATGGTGCTTTGAACGCTAGCGCGGTCCGGGATTCAGTCTCTTCTTCCGGCGGACCCCTACCCTGGGGTCAGAAGTTGCTGACGACGTTGACGAAGACCTTCTCGATGCTGTTCGGGTCGGTCGCGTCGTAAGCGATGCCGGTGGTCGATTCAGCGATCTTTTTCAGCGTGGACAGGTCGGCGCCTTCACCGTAGGCGATCGGGAAGATCCGGACTTCAGCCTGAAGCTTGCCCTCACTGCCGGCGCGCCCGGCCCGCAACAGTGTGTCGAGTTGGTTCTGGTCGTCGTCGGGTTTGTCGTCTTCGTTCTTCCCATCGGTGAGGAACACGATGGCGTTGATCCGACTGTTGTCGATGGATGCCTTCATGTCATCGAGGCTCTTCTGTGCCGTCGTGTACAGGGGTGTCGCGTTGGTCGGAATAAGACCATCGATGGCCAGACGAATCGCTTCACGGTTGGCGGCCACCGGGCCGATCGGCACGATGTCCTGGTAGTCGCCGAAGCCGTCGGGTGTGATGCCCGTCGAGAAGATACGTACACCTACCAAGTCGTCGGACTTGAAATTATCAAGTGAACTTATGGCTGCGCGTTTGGCCAGGTCGAGTTTCGTCTCGATGCCGGACCCGGCCTGCTCACCCATGGAGCCCGAGACGTCGATCACGATCATGACGCGAGCGCCCTTACGCTGTTCGGCCCAGAGATCGAGCAGCTTCACAAGAACCTTCGGCTCCGGGACCCCGAGTGCGTTCTTCGGTTCGTTGGGGTTCACACCGTTGGCGGTGATGATGGGCGCGCCCACGGCCACGGCCGGGTTACCCGGACGGAAGCCGAACGTGAGCACCTTTTGCTGGTTCGCGGGAAGCTGAACGAAGTTTTCGAAGGCCTTGGCGGCCGCCTTTTCGTCGGCATCGACCCATGGAGCGTCGAGGATGAAGAACGGGTTGTCGGAGAACAGCGTTCCTTCCTTCGGGTAGATGGCGACGAGCGGAACCCGAGGTTTTCGGGGTGTCTCGCCTGGATCGAGCACGCCGTCGGGGTTCCCGGAGTTGTAGTCGATCAGGGACTTCTCTTCGACAGCGACGGCCGACGCGTAACCGAGCGACGTGCCGCGCTCATCAGCGCGGAACCAGTTGTTGAGAAACGTCATCGTGATATCGCCGTAGTGCACGACCGATGACTCGATGCTCGTCGAGAACTGCTTTACGTCGTCGCGCTTGAGATCCTCGAGGTTGAGGCCCGAGGACTTGCCGGTAGCGGCGTAGTACTGAGCGATCGTTGCCGAGAGGCCCGACGTCGAGAAGTTCGGATTGGTCTTGCCAAGTTTGAACGTGCCCCATTCGGGGTGTCCCTTGGAAGCCCAACCGCTTGGATCCTTGGCCAACGCGAGAAGGTCGGCGTAACCGACAGGCTTGGCCGGGTAGCCGAGAGCGTCGGCCATGGGCTTCAGCATGGCAATGACCAGCGGCGTGAGCATGAACGGCGTGGCCTTGGCCGGAACGATCGTCTTGTTGCCCGCCTCAGTGAGACGCTGGTTCACGATCGCGCCCCACGACGATGCGGCGGGTGACCAGATCACCGGTTGCGGCCCGTCGTTCGGGTCGGTCCATCCGTCGACGAGGAGCTGGGCGGCACCGCCGGAAGCCTTGCTCTTCACGCGGACAAAAGACCGGTGCTCCTTCCCGTCGGCGCCGGTGTACGTCGACAGCTTCTTGTCGTCGTTGAACGTCGCAGCCAACTCGTTGAGCAGCGTGATCTTCTCGCTCGATACGGCCATGTCGACGACCGTACGGTTGGACGGGGCCGAATCGCCCCCGTCGTTTCCGGCCGCGGTGTCCTGCGGTATGGAAAATTTGCAGCCGCTGAGCCCAAGCCCCAATGCCAACATCACGCCGGCCACCGTCTTGTATGTGCGCATCAGTTCCCCAAAATCTCGTAGGTCTTGTTCAAGTACGTATCAGCGGGAGCGTTGGCTGGAGTTCCCAACGGATCCCATCCATTAGTTGTGAACCCTCCTGAGAGCGATTCCTTGAGCGCCGAAAGACCGGAATCGGTGAAGGTTCCGACACCCATAGTGACCGTGCCCGCAGGGATCACGGGTGTCTGCAGGGCCTGGGCCGGATCGGCGTTCACGAACTCCGCTTTGGTCATGACGGCTGCGTCGAGAATCGAAGCGGAAAGCAGGTTTCTGAACATGGCGTTGGAATCCTGTTCCTGCAGCGCTGCCTTGATCGCGGCAATCGCATCAGCCGTCTTGGTCTCGGTATCGTCGATCGGTTCCTGCACCGAGGCGGCCTTCAGGGCGAGGGCGGAAGCCAACAGTCCACTCGACGACGACGAAAGACTCGGCAGCGAAAGCCGTCTTTCCAACGCCAACAGGCAGTTCAGTTTTCCTTCGCAGTTCTTGTCGGTGCCGGCCTTTTGCACCGCAACAACCGCGCTCGCAGCGAGGTTCGTCGTGCCGTTGAACGCGACCACCTTGTTCCATCGCCGCAACCAGTAGTCGGGTGCCACGATCGCATTGGTGTCGAGCGCGTCGCGTGTACGGGCGGCGACGATTGCATCCTCGATGGCGGCTGGTGTCATTTCAACCACGCTTTGCACGTTCGTGGCGTTGCAGGCCGCTACGGCTTCAGGGACGCACCAGATCGTTTTGACTTCGGAGGCGCTGGTACCCGGCGTTTTCGTGGAGGAGTCGTTTCGGGCCTGCCAGACGATGAAGCCTACGGCGACCATCACGACGGCGGCGATAGCAGCAAGGAGACGTCGCATCAGAAACCGACACTACTTAGGTACGAGGGGGAATCGTAACCACCTCGGCCCGATGGATCCGTCGGCTGGTTGATTCGCTTCACGGTTGCGGGGGAGTCGTCGACGTATCGGTCACGACCGGTGTGGTGGTCACGGTCGTGACCGTGGTCGTCACCGTGGTGGTCTCACCGTTCGGCCCGGGGATGTCGCTGGCCTCGATTGTCAGCAGCTGAGCGTTCGTTGGAGGTTCGTCGCCGGCGGTCGGTGGTGGTGCGGCGGTCTTGTCGGCCGAGTTTTCGGTCGCCTTGTCGGAGTCGACGGGTGCCGATCCGGGACCGGCATCGTTGCTGGGGGCAACGGGTGCGCCCGCCCCGCTCGGCTCAGTGTTCGTCGCGTCCGCCGTGCTCAGTTCAGCGTTTGTTGAAGGGGCAACGTGGCCGGACGTACCCTTGCCGGCGCTCGCGTCGGCCGCAGCCTGGGCGTCGGTCTTCGGTGAGGCGTCGGCCTTGGAGGGCCGGGGTCGGTTGCCGACGAGACGGGTCGCCTGATTTCCCACGACCTGCTCGAAGAGGTTTCGGGCGACACGTCCGTTTCCGAAGCCCTTCCCACGGTCCTGGGCCTCGAAGTACGCGCGCAACTTCTCGAGCGCCTCGGGGGTCGGCTCGTAGCTGTTCTTCTTGCAGATTCCGGCGAAGATCGCCATCAGCTCATCGGTTGAGTAGTCGGCGAAGCGGATTGTTTTCGGAAAGCGGGACCGCAGACCGGGATTGGAATCTATGAACTCCGACATCTCGTCGGGATACCCCGCCGCGATCACCACGGTGGTCTCGCGCCGATCCTCGATCAGCTTGACGAGCGTGTCGATCGCCTCCTGACCGAAGTCTCGTTCGCCGCCGCGGGCCAGCGCATAGGCCTCGTCGATCAGCAGTACGCCTTGGTTGGCCCGGTCGAACACTTCCGTGACCTTGAGCGCGGTCTGGCCGACGAATCCCGCCACCATGCCGGCGCGGTCGGTCTCGACGAGATGGCCCTTCTCCACGACACCGAGGGTGCGGTAGATCTTGGCCAACAGGCGGGCGACCGTGGTCTTGCCGGTTCCCGGGTTTCCGGTGAAGACGAGGTGCCGGCTGGCGTCGACCACTGGAAGCCCGCGTTCCTTGCGGAGCTTCTGGACCTGGAGGAGGTTGGTGACGAGGCGGACCTCGGCCTTGACCTCGTGCAATCCGACGAGCTGTTCGAGCTCATCGAGAAGGTCATCGAGCGGCTCGGGTGGCGGGAGTTCTTCAACCGGGGGAGTTGCGGGGGCGTTGGCTCCGCCGGTGGTCGATGCGGTCGGACCGCCCCCTCCCGGCGCCACCGGGGTGTTGGGCTTGGCCGAGCGGTTCGAAGGAATCGGGCTCCGAGGGCTACCCGGACGGACAACGCCGGCCGCCTCTATGTGGCCGACGAGCAGCGAGCGAAACGAATCGAGAGCCCGCAATTCGGTCTCGGTCGGTTTGGAGTCGAGGGCGACGACGACCTGCGCGATTGCCATGGCCTCGCGGTAGTACGTCCATGAGTGCGTCGTGCCATCTCGAACATCGGCCTTCACCAGGAGATCGAACAGCGAGGACGGCTGGTCGAGCCAGACCCGCTTTCCGACGACGAAACCCGCCGAGCGAATCTCGTTTGGCGTTGCGAAACCCAGTTGGGTCGGAAAGCGCGGGCCGAAGGTCACGAGCGTGGCCCAGAGTTCATCGTCGGTATGGCGTCCGTCGGCATCGGTGATCGCAAGCACCAGGTTGAAGGCCTCCAGCGCGCAGTCTTCCCGACCTCCGTCTTTCAACTCGTGCCCCGCCTGCCTGGCAAGTGCCGCGTACGGTTCGGCCAGCCCGCTCACGAAATCTTCGACGGGTTCGTTGAGGTAGTCGTTGGTCACCGGACGGCTCCGTGGTGGCCGCCCGACGATGCGATGTGCGCGAACGGGCGGCACAGAGTGTCTGGAAAAGTCGGAGAACGCACGCTCGCCATCGTTTCATGTCTGAGCGACGCTGTGGGGCTATGTGCCGCCTCGCCCGGTACGGCTCTGCGCCTGACGTTCGCTTTCAGTCCCAGGCTGCGGGCACGTGCGAACGCTCGCATGCTCGGTGAGCGGATGATTCCAATTTCAACGAATGAGCATTGCCGTTTCGGCGGGCCCAGGGTCCTTCGCCTGTAACAGCGCTACCGGTTTTGCATGGCGCCCGATTGGGTATGCAACACTGTCCATCCTGTGACATCGGTCGCCTCCACACCATCCACTTCCCAATCTGCCCCCTCCGGTTCACCGATTCTTTCGGTGAAAGACATCGAGGTCGTCTACGGCGGTGCCATTCAGGTACTCCGTGGCGTGTCGATGACGGTTCCGCAGGGCCAGGTCGTTGCCATCCTCGGGGCAAACGGCGCTGGGAAGACCACCACCCTCCGAGCAATCTCGGGTCTCTTGACGTACCAGAACGGTCGGATCACGGCCGGTTCGATTGCGTTCAACGGATCCGACACGACCGCGACCGACACCGCCACGCTGGTTCGCAGCGGTATGGCCCAGGTCATGGAAGGTCGACGCATCTTCAGTGAGTTGACCGTCGACGCCAACCTGAAAGTCGGGGCCTACACCCGCAAAGACAAAGCGGGAATCAAGGACACCTACGAAAAGGTGATGACGCTGTTTCCGCGGTTGCGGGAGCGGCACAAGCAGGTGGCGGGTTACATGTCGGGTGGAGAGCAGCAGATGTTGGCGATCGCCCGTGGGCTGATGGCCGATCCGAAGCTCCTGATTCTCGATGAACCGTCGCTCGGTCTGGCGCCGCTCATCGTGGAGCAGATTCGCGACATTGTGCTGGAGATCAATCAGATGGGAACAAGCGTGCTGATCGTGGAGCAGAACGCGTCGATGGCCCTGTCGATGTCGCACTACGCCTACGTGATGGAGACCGGTCGGGTCGCCAAAGAGGGCCCGGGCAAGGAACTTCTGGCCGATCCCGACATCCAGGCGCTCTATCTGGGTGGCGAATCGGAGCACACGTCCTACCGTGATCTGAAGTCCTACCGGTCCAAACGGGAGTACCTGGCGTGAGCGACATTGGAAGTAACGCAGCCACCTGCGGGCAGAGCACGAAACGGGAGTACCTGGCATGACCGTGATGGGAATCAACGCGGACCCCAACCGCTATGCCGACCAGACGCCGCTGCTGGTCGTCGATGGGATCACCATGCGATTTGGTGGTGTAACAGCCATCAACAACGTGAGTTTCGAAGTTCGTCGGAATGAACTGTTCGCGGTAATTGGTCCTAACGGAGCGGGCAAGACCTCGATCTTCAACTGCCTCAACGCGGTGTATCGGCCGCAGGAGGGGTCAATAAAGCTTGAGGGCGCGGAAATCATCGGGACCAAGCCACCGTTCACGGTCGGCCTGGGCATAGCGCGTACGTTCCAGAACATCGGGCTCTTCGCAAACCTCGACGTCGTGGCGAACCTGATGCTCGGTCGTCATCACCTGATGAAGGGTGGATTCCTTGCCGGGCTCGTCTTCTCGGGAACGGCGAAGAAGCAGGAGATCGTGCATCGCAAGCGGGTCGAAGAAGTCATGGAGCTTCTCGACCTCGACATCTACCGCGGTCAGCCGGTGGGCTCGCTACCTTACGGCGTGCAGAAGCGGATGGAGTTGGCGCGAGCGCTCTGCATGGAACCCAAGCTTCTTCTCCTAGACGAGCCGGTCGCCGGCATGAACGCCACGGAGACGGAAGACATGGCCCGCTATATCCTCGAAATCAAGAATGAACTGAAGATCTCGATGATCCTGGTTGAACACGACATGCACATGGTTATGGATGTCGCCGAACGAATAATGGTGCTCGATTTCGGGCAAAAGATCGCGGAGGGCCTTCCGGCCGAAATCCGCTCGAACCCTCGCGTTATCGAGGCGTATCTCGGAGCGTCGGCGTGAGCACCCTACCGAAACTCCTCCTCGACCGGGTCGCCCAAACGCCGCAGAAGGTGGCGTGGCGGCAGTTCCGACTCGGTGTTTGGAACGAATCCACCTGGAATGACATCCACACCGAAGCTGCGGCAATCGGAATGGGCCTGGCGGCGTTGGGGCTCGGCAAGGGCGATGTCGTCGGCGTTCTGGCCGGCAACAGCGTGACTGCGATTACCGCTGAACTTGGCGCGCAGGGCATCGGTTGTGTGGCAGCGGTCCTGTCGTCGGACCTCGCTCCGGCGACGGTTCGTGAGATCCTCGAGGTCACAAAGGTCAAGGCCGTCGTGGTCGGTGACCAGGAGCAGTTCGACAAGGTGC
This sequence comes from uncultured Acidimicrobiales bacterium, assembly GCA_963763135.1. Classification (GTDB taxonomy): domain Bacteria; phylum Actinomycetota; class Acidimicrobiia; order Acidimicrobiales; family JANYDT01; genus JANMZO01. Next base: position 895,407 of record CAVXNJ010000004.1, read on the forward strand.
AGGCCGCGAACGCAACAACCCTGCAGTCGACCGTCGTGATTGATGCCCGCGGCTTTCGCCACATCGAAGTCGCCGGGCGTCCTGATGCCGACAAGATCCTCACGATTGAGCAACTCAAGAACCGCTCGACCGGCACGGGGGACTGGGACGCCAAAGCGGCGACGGTTCAGGGGTCTGACCCCGGCGCAATCCTGTGCGTGATCGATCGTTCGTCGAAGGAAGTCGAGGCGCGCCGGTACAGCCACGACGCGCTGACCCAACATGCCGAGGATCTGAAGAGCGCCGTCGGAGCGAGCGCGTCAGACATCGTGAGTGTGCAGACGTCGTTGGCCGATCCGATCGAACACGCGCTGAGCGTCGTCGGTCCGTTGGCGTTTGGTCTCGCCGTCAACGTCGGGCAGCCGGACCTTTCGACGCAGGCGATGCGTCAGGTTCAGCCGTCGCTTGTCGCTCTCAACAAGACCTGGCTGCAAGATGCGGCCGAAGGCATCGAGCGTCGGGTAGCGGCGGGGAAGGGCCTGAAGGGTTTCGCCGCTCGCAGAGGCCTTGTTGGCGGCCCACTTCTCACAACGGCGACCGCCACACCGAAGATCAGCATGAGCCGCATCGTGGGGATTGCCGCTGCGGTGCTCGCCTTTGTGTTTCTGCTGGTGACGGTATCGGTTAATGATTTCGTTCGCCTGCTCGTATGTGCGCTTATTGCTCTCGGGGCGGCCCTGCTGACGGTGGTGATGGGATGGTCGGCGGTCACGTCGGCCCGCCGCGGCCTTGGTCTCGCCCGAACCCGAGCCATCCTCCACGACGGCACACTGACGACCGAGGCTTCGGCCAAGGTCGTTTCGCTGCTTGGCATGCTTCACGTGCCGGCGGTTCCCATGTCTCCAGCGGCGGGAGAAATTCTCGGCCGCGTTCGCTCGGAGGTTCTCGCATGACGCAATTCCTTGGTGCCCTGGTCTCCGGCTTTGCCATCGGAGGCATCGTTGCGCTCATGGCGCTCGGCTACGTGATTGTCTACCGGTCGACCCATACCCTGAACTTCGCCCAGGGATCATTGCTCGTACTCGGTGGCTACCTGACCTTTTGGTTCAGCGGCCCGATCCGGGGTGTGAACTTCCGGTACCCGCCCTCGCTCCTGCGTCTGCCGTTCCTGCTCTCGCTGGTACTGGCCATGATCGTTCTCGGACTGTTCGGTTGGCTGCTCGACGTCGTGATCGTCAGCCGGTTCCGTGGTCGACCCGTCTTCGCGGTGATCATGGCGACGTTGGGTGTTGCAACAGTGCTCGGCTCGGTCATGAGCACGATCTGGGGAACGATCTCGTTCAACCTCCGGGCTCCGGATTGGACGCTCAAGTCGTTCAAGCTCGCCGGGGCCGCGATCGGCTGGATCGACGTGTTCACCCTCGGCGTCGTGATCGTGATCTCGATTGCCTTCTTCTTCGGATTTCAGCGCAGCAAGCTCGGCACCGCCATGAAAGCCACCGCCTTCGACCAGGAGGCCGCGATCGCTCAAGGAATCAGTCCGAAGGTCATCTTCGGAACCTCATGGGCACTTTCGGCTTCACTCGCGGCGATTGCCGGTGTACTGCTCGCCTGCGGAGCGGGCTCGCTCGAGACGCAAACCGGTCCGGGGCTCGCGAAGTGGGCCTTCCTAGGGTTTCCGGCCATCGTGCTCGGTGGCGTCGATTCCTTGGAAGGATCGGTGATTGGCGGCCTCATCATCGGAATGGTGGTCTCGTTCGGGTCGATTTACGAAGAGAAAGTGCTCAACATTGTCAACCTCGGGCACGGTTTCCCCACCATTGCGCCATTTGTCCTGATGATCATCATCCTGCTGGTGCGCCCCGCAGGCCTGTTCGGCACCAAAGAAGTTCGGAGAGTCTGATGCCCGGAGCGGTATATGTAATCGCAGCGCTGGTCGCTGCGATTGTCGGCTTGGTCATGTGGCAACGCCGCGACGCAGCCAACAATCTGGTCACCTCCTACGGCGTCGAGCATCGACGCTTCCGCACGCTCGGTAGCAAGGTGGGGTTTGGCGCCGGTCTATTGATTCTTATAAGTGCGCCGGTCGGATTCAGTTGGATCGGTTTTCAAGGGTTCCACCTGCCTACGCAGTTGATTCCCGGGCTTCCCATGAACGAGAAATGGTTACTCGTTGGGATTCTCGCGGCGATCTACACCATCGGCGCAATTGGGATGAACCTGCTCATCGGCAACACCGGACAGGTTTCTCTGGGTCACTCCGGTTTCATTCTGGTCGGCGCCTATTCGACCGGATATTTCGGCCAGGATCTCCTCGTCGGGGGGAAGCACCTTCCCGGACTCGTTTGGGTACTTCTAGCCGGGGTCTTGGGTGCGCTGATCAGCGCGGCGATCGGACCGTTCGCCCTTCGTCTCCGAGGCAATTACCTCGCCATGGTCTCGATTTTCATCGTGCTGGCAGCGGTCCACATCGCAACGAACTGGATCAGTTTTACCGGCGGCGACGTCGCCCCGCGCAACGACCTTCCGGGCTTCGTGTTCACGGTCTGGCCCGGTAAGGCCATACGGTTCAACGAGGAGGGTTCGTCGAACTTCTTCGACACCTGGTTCCTCACGAAGAACCAGGGCTACTTCTGGCTGTGCTGGGCATTCGCCCTGCTCGCGATTGTGGTCGGTCGAAATCTCATGCGCTCCCGCCAGGGCCGGGCGATGATGGCGGTCCGAGACCGCGACCTCTCGGCGGAAGTCATCGGCGTCCGTCAGATGTACACCAAGACGTGGGCGTTCGCCGTGTCGGGCGCCTTCGCCGCCATCGCCGGTGCTCTCTACGCGAGCTACTTCTCGTCGGTCCAGCCGAACAGCTTTGCGCTCGACTTCTCGATTCAGTTCATCGCGATGATCGTGATCGGCGGCGTTGGTTCTGTGTACGGATCAGTGCTCGGTGCCATAGTGATCGCCGCCCTGTTCCCGCTGTTCCAAGAGGGTCAGGATCTCCTGAAAGGACTTCCGCTCATCCAACTCGACGGCACGAAGCAGACCGGCCTCACGTTGGATCTGCTCGCAGTCCTGGTCTACGGCCTGGCCCTGATTTTGTTTCTCATGTTCTTCCCGACCGGACTCGCTGGCCTCTGGGCCAAGGTCCGTAGGTACTTCGCCACCTGGCCGTTCTCGTAAGGCACAGGCAAGGCGTCCGGCAGATGGACGAAAACGTTCACTTTCGGTCGAAAACACGCCTGGATTCTCCGGGTATGTATCATCTCAACAGCAACAAAGCGTGACCCAGGTCACAAATCATTAACATCGTGGCCCAGGTCACAAACCAATCACCATCCATCCAGGGGGATACCTTATGAAGCGTCCTATCTCGACCGTCTTGGCCCTTTCGGCCACGGCTGGTCTTGCGTTTGTGGCCGTGCCGGCCGCCAACGCGGCAACCGCCAAAGCCGGTGCGAAATGCACCAAGCTCGGCGAAGTGAAGAACGGCCTTATCTGCACCGCAAAGGGCAAGAGCCGCGTTTATGTGGCTGTCGCTGCCCCGACCACCACGAAGGCTGCAGCGGCAGGCGCCGCCACGCCGGCTCCGGCCGCCGGGCTCGCCAACGTCCCGGGCTTCGATGGCAAGACCATCACCGTCGGGTACCTCGGCAACGTCTCGGTGAACGCGCAGTTCCCGGCCTCGGCCAGCTTCGCCACCGGTGGCAAGTCACTGACCGCAGGCTTCAACGCTGCCATCAGCCGTCTCAACGAGGCCGGTGGTATTGCCAAGAAGTACAAGGTCAACGTTGCGTTCAAGGAGACCTACTACACGCCGTCGGAGGCTGTGAAGGCCTACGCTGAGATCAAGAACAACGTCGTCATGATCGGCCAGCTTTACGGCACGCCGCTCGGACAGGCCCTTACCAAGTCCCTCGGTGAAGACAACCTGATCGGCTCACCGATCTCGCTCGACTCGGCCTGGGTAAACGACCCGAATATGCTTCCCGTTGGCAGCACCTACCAGGCGCAGGCCATCAACCTCCTCGACTGGTACGTCAAGGATGGCGGAGGCGCCGGCAAGACCGTGTGCGCCTCTCGCTCGCGAACAGCCCCTACGGAAACGCCGGTGAGGCCGGATTCGACTTCGGTGTGGCTCAGCTCAAGCTGAAGGTCGGCACCAAGATCAAGACCTCGACCAACCCCGCCGCCGCCGCTGCCCTCAAGGCCGCCGGCTGTGAAGGCGTCGTCGCCACGATCTCCGGTGAAGCTCAGACCCCGGGTCTGCTCGCCGAGACCGCCAAGCTCGACTACTTCCCGACCATCCTGGCTCTCGGCCCGTCCTTCGCCGTCACCACGGTGGTACCGTCGAACTCGATCGCCTACCAGAAGCAAGTCATCGTGGCCACCGACAACAGCCAGTTCGGCGATGAGAAGGTTCCGGGCATGAAGCGCTTCATGGACGACATCCGTAAGTTCGCTCCCCAGGAAATCGGCAACCCGAACGCTGCCGCCATCTGGGGTTGGGTCCAGGCCCGCACCGTCATCGCCCTGCTCGAGAAGGCCGTTGCCGACAACGACCTCTCCAAGGCCGGCATGAAGAAGGCCATGGCGTCGCTCGGCAAGGTTGACACCGAGGGAATCTTCCCGGACTGGAACTACGTTGATCCGGCCAAGCGTGTCGGCCCGACGGCTGTCACGATCTCCGGTGTCGACATCTCGGTTCCCGGTGGACTCATCGTCAAGAAGGTTGTCGACTCGGCAGCCGCGCAGGCGTACAAGCCGTGACGTCGACCTTCACTGAGCGTCACGCTCGGTAAGCATTACTAGCGGCCCACCCGAAAGGGTGGGCCGCTTCGCGTCCGTTGCTCAGAACGAGTACCGGTAGGCTTTTGTTGTGGGGGCAAACTTGTCGGGTTGGTTAGGAGTCGTTCGTAGGTTGGCGGTCGGTGGGGTGGTGGTCGTTACGACGCTGTCACTGCCGGGGTGCACCAACAGTGAGAAGTCCGGGGCGTCTGGTTCCTCCAGCACAACAGCTTCCGGCGAAAACGGCTCGACGTCGACGGTGGGCGCGGGCACTGCCGATTCCGGTGGCCCTACCACTTCAGCCGCCGGCACCGGTGGCCGCGTCGAATCGATCATCTGGCATAAATGCGAGCCGGAGCTTCTGAAGAACGTGCCCGACAACGTGGCCGAGGCCGTCGACTGTGGCGAATTGAAGGTACCGGTCGACTATTCGGCGCCCAAAGGCAAGACGATGTCCATCGCCATGGCCCGACATCAGGCCACGTCGGGCGACGCCATCGGCTCGCTGCTGATCAATCCCGGTGGGCCGGGTGGCGGTGGCCGCGATTTTCTGTTCTCCCTCGCGAGTGAGGCGCCCGAGGCGTTTGCCCCGGTCGTCGACCGCTTCGACGTAATCGGCTTCGATCCTCGCGGCGTCGGCGGTTCGAGCCAGTTGCGTTGCGTTTCCGACAAGGTCCTCGACGAGATCTACACGATCGACATCACCCCGGAAACACCCGAGGAGCAAGCGGCCGCCGACGCGCTCGACGACAAATTCGACGATGGCTGTCTGGCGAAATACGGCAAAGCCGGGCTACTTGCGATAAGCACCGAAAACACGGCACGTGACATGGACGAGATCCGCAAGTCGGTGGGCGACAAGGGTCTGAGTTTCTTCGGCGTGTCGTACGGAACGTACCTGGGTGCGGCGTATGCGTCGCTGTTTCCGAACAACGTGCGGGCGCTCGTGCTCGATGGCGCCTACGACCCGACCGGGCAGGACCTCGCCACACAGTCCGAGATATCGCTGAGCGGTCGCGAGGATTCGTTCCGCAATTGGGTCACCTGGTGCGAAAAGTCGCCGCTATGCGCCTTCGGCGAAGGCGGCAACGTCGACGCTCGGTGGCTGGCCCTTCGTACGAAACTCGACAGCACCCCGGCCAAAGGCAAGAACGGCCGTTTCGCCAACCAGGGCGTGCTGCTGGCCGGCACCGGCATTTCGCTCTACAGCCGCGACTTCGGATGGATCTCGCTCGGCTCGGCGTTGAAAGCCGTGGAAGACGGCGACGGCGAACTCTTGCTGCAGCTGGCCGATTCTGCCTATGGCCGAAATACCGACGGAACCTACGACGGTCGCATCCAGGCCGGTGGCATCATCAGCTGCTCTTCGGGCATCTCGCCACCCCCCGCGCCCAATCCGGCCGAGGAAGTCGCTCGTCTCAAGGCCGCCGGCCCGCATTTCGCGATCGACATAGATGAAAAGGACCTGACCGACACCGGCTGCGGCAAGCTTCCCGAGGGTCCGAAGGCCAAGAACTTCTCCTACAACGGGTCTGCGCCCATTCTTGTCATCGGTGGCACGAATGACCCGGCGACGCCGTTCGTGTGGGCCACCAAAATGGCCGAAGAGCTCGGATCCAGCGCGCACCTCTTGAAGTACGAGGGCGAAGGCCACGGGGCGGTGCTTGATTCGTCGTGCGCAGCGCAGCACGCCGCCTCGCTGCTGATCGATCTCAAGCCACTCGCAGCGGGGGCGCTCTGTGTAGCCCCATCGGCCGAACGCAAAGCCACCCCCGCGTGGTTCTCCGCGCTTCCCGCCATTCCCGGAGCGAAAGCCGACGTCGACCTCACCGACCTGGCCCCGCTGCTCGGCCTCGACCTGTCCACGCAACCGGTCGTGGTGACACTGTCGACTGTGGCCTCAACCGAGGGAGCGAGTCTCGTGACGGTGTTCGACCAGGCCGGCTGGACGTCGAAAGACGGCGAGACCATGCAGAAGAAGGTCGACGGAACCACGCACCGCGTCACGTTCGGGGAGATCGACATCACCCGCATCCGTGACATCGAGCCGATGCTCGCCCCGATGGCGACGAGGCTGTTGAAGCTGGGCAAGTCGATCATCTTCATCGCCGAGGCACCCGCCAAAACGACCTGACCGGGCCTCACGGATGCCGGCAACCGGTCGTTGGTTGCGGTTTTTGATGGTTTGATCGCTATGAACTCGACCGCGCGGTCAAGTACGACCTAGGGTGTACCACCGTGACTGACGTCGTTCAACCATTGCGGGTCGTACCCGACGACGCCGGGCACCTGGTTCCACCTGCATCAGCCGTGGAACTCCTGGGTCGGCGGGCCCGAGCAGCCAAGCGCGTGCTTTCGTTGGCTGGAACCGATACCAAGAATGCTGCTCTTGTCGCGGCGGCCGATCGGCTGATCGTCCACGCGTCCGCGATTCTCCTGGCGAACGCCGCCGACATCGCCCGCGCCGAGGCCTCAGGCGTGGCTCCGACCGTGATCGACCGTTTGCGCCTCACCGACGCGCGGATCGAAGCGATGGCGAACGGCCTCCGCAGCGTTGCTTCGCTTCCGGACCCCGTTGGCGAAGTCGTGGAAGGTTGGCAGCAACCCAACGGCATCCGGATCCGCAAGGTTCGCGTTCCGCTCGGCGTAGTCGGGATCATCTACGAAAACCGACCGAACGTCACGAGCGACGCCTTCGGCCTGTGTATCAAGTCCGGCAACGTGGCATTCCTTCGTGGTAGTTCGGGTGCGATCGCCTCAAACATGGCCATTGCGTCCGCCCTTCGCGAAGGTCTGGTCGAGGCGGGTCTGCCGGCCGACTGCCTGGTGCTCGTTGAAGACACGAGCTACGAGACCGCAGCGGAGTTCATGCGCCTACGGGGCACGATCGACGTGCTGATCCCACGGGGTGGGCCGTCGTTGATCCAGAGCATCATTGCGACCGCAACCGTCCCCTATGTCATCGACGGCGACGGCAACTGCCACCTGTACGTCGACGCAAGTGCCGATCTGCAGATGGCGCTCGACATCCTTGTGAACGGGAAGATGCAGCGCCCATCGGTCTGCAACGCGTTGGAATCGTTGCTCGTGCATGTCGCGGTCGCCCCGACGTTCCTTCCAATGGCGGCGCAGGCGCTCGTCGGCGTCGATCTCGTCGGTGACCAACTGGCCCGACAGATCACCGGCAACGACCGCATGGCACCGGCGACGCCGGATGACTTCGCACGGGAGTTCCTGGCCATGAAGCTGAGCGTGGCAGTGGTCGATTCGATCGATGATGCGATCGACCACATCCATCGCAACGGCACCGGCCACACCGAGGTCATCGTCACGAACGATCTGGCCAACGCCCAACGTTTCCAAGCTCAAGTCGATGCGGCGGCCGTGATGGTCAACGCGTCGTCTCGTTTCACCGATGGCGAAATGTTTGGGTTTGGGGCCGAAATCGGCATCAGTACCCAGAAGTTGCACGCCCGGGGTCCCATGGGGCTTCGGGAACTCACCACCACGAAGTACCTCGTCGATGGCGAGGGTCAGATCCGGTCCTGACTTCGTATGAAGCGGGAACTCCAAAGCTGTGAAAGCAGTTCCGACAATGAAAGGCAGGGCCGAGCGTGAGCGCTCGTTTTGAATCCGTTGCACAAGTCCGTCAGTCGCTGAAAGACGTGAACTACCTCGCCGACGAAGGTATCGCCGGCGTCGTATTCCTCGCCGATCGCTTGGAGAAGCCAGTTCTCGTTGAGGGCCCGGCTGGTACAGGTAAGACCGAGTTGGCCAAATCCGTGGCCAAGATGCTCGGCGCCCGGCTTATCCGTCTGCAGTGCTACGAGGGACTCGACGAGTCCAAGGCACTCTACGAGTGGAACTACAAGAAGCAGCTCCTTCGTATCCAGGCCCAGCGCGTCACCGAAGGTGAAGGCGGCAAGTGGGACGACATCGAAGACGACATCTTCTCCGATGAGTTCCTCCTGACCCGTCCGCTCCTCGAAGCCATCCGCGCCACCGAGCCGGTTGTGCTGCTGATCGACGAAGTCGACCGTGTGGAAGTGGAGACCGAGGCGCTTCTGCTCGAAATCCTCTCCGACTACCAGGTCTCGATTCCCGAGCTCGGCACCGTCGTGGCGACGCAGATCCCGCTCGTGTTTCTCACGTCGAACAACACCCGTGAGCTTTCCGAAGCACTCAAGCGTCGTTGTCTGTTCCTCCACGTCGACTACCCGCAGATGGACCGCGAAAAGGAAATCGTTCTCACCCGCGTCGAAGGTCTGAAAGACAACCTGGCCGACCAGATCGTTCGTATCGTGCGGTCGGTTCGTCAGCTCGAGCTGAAGAAGTCACCCTCGGTTTCGGAGACCCTCGACTGGGCCCGTACCCTCGTGCTGCTGGGCAAGGAGTCGATCGACGAGCAGACCTACAAAGAGACGCTCCACATCCTTCTCAAGTACCAGACCGACATTGCCAAAGCCGCCAAGGAATTTTCCGATAAGTAAAGGTGCTTACGATTTTTGTCGTAAGAGAAAGTACGTGCGCTTATGCTTGATTTACTGAGCGGTTTTATCGTCGAACTCCGTAACGCGGGGCTGCCGGTTTCGCTGACCGAAAACCTCGATGCCATGGAAGCCGTCAAGGTCATCCCGGTCGAAGATCGCGACGCGTTCAAGTACGCGCTGGCCTGCACCCTGGTGAAGAACAACGCACACTGGAAAGCGTTCGAGACGGTCTTCGAGGTGTACTTCTCGCTTCGGGGGTCGCAGTACGCGATCTCCGAAGACGGTGAGATCACCGGCGACGAGATGGACCAGCAGATGCCGGGCCAACCAGGCGAGCAGCAATCCGGTGGCGGCATGGAGGGTCTGACTCCCGAAGAGCTGGCCCAGATGCTGTACAACGCGCTGCTCAATGCGGATCAGATGATGATGCGGGCGATCGCCAAAGCGGCCGTCACCCGCTTCAGCGGCATGGAGCCGGGTCGTCCGGTCGGAGGTACCTACTACCTCTACCGCACGCTGCGGAACCTTGACCTCGACGGCATGCTGGAGCGCTTGATGGAAGCGTCGAAGCAGCAGGCCGGGGGAGAGCTCACGCCGCTGGAAGAGAAGCTGGAGAAAGACGAATACGAGAGCCGCATCAACCAGATGCGTCAGGAGATCGAGGCCGAAATTCGGCGTCGACTCGTTGCCGACCGCGGGGCCGAAGCCATGGCCAAGACGCTGCGGAAGCCGCTCCCGGAAGACGTCGACTTCATGCACGCGACCCGCGACGAGATGGCGTCGTTGCGCAAGGCCATCTATCCGTTGACCCGCAAGCTGGCCGTTCGTCTGGCCCGCAAGCGTCGCCACGGCCGTAAGGGCCCGCTCGACTTCCGTCGGACCGTCCGCACCTCGTTGAGCTACGGCGGCGTTCCTGCCGACCCGAAGTTCAAGTACCCGAGGCCGGCCAAGCCCGAGATCATGGTCATTGCCGACATCTCAGGTTCCGTGGCGGCATTCGCCCGGTTCACCCTGCAGTTGGTCTACGCCATTTCCGGCCAGTTCTCGAAGGTACGGAGCTTCGTGTTCATCGACGGTCTCGACGAAGTGACGCGCTTCTTCGAGGGTATCGAAGACATCACCGAAGCCGTGCACCGCGTGAACACCGAGGCCGATGTGATCTGGGTCGACGGCCACTCCGACTACGGTCACGCCTTCGAGGTCTTCTGGGACAAGTACGGCAAGGACATCTCGCCGAAGACGACCGTGATCCTGCTCGGCGATGCCCGGAACAACTACCACGCGAGCCAGGCCTGGGTCATCAAGGAGATGCGGCGCAAGGCGCGCCATGTCTACTGGCTGAACCCGGAACCGAAGAGCTACTGGAACACCGGCGACTCGATTCTCAGCGAGTACTCGGCCCATGCCGACGGCACATTCGAGTGCCGCAACCTTCGGCAGCTCGAAAAGTTCGTGGAGCAACTCGCCTAATTCGTCGTTCGACCGCCACCAGGCGGTGGGAAAACAATCAGTAACGGCTCGGCCTCATTGGCCGGGCCGTTTTGATTTGACAGGTCAGGTCAGAGGGCGTCGCGGGCGGCCTGCAGCGCAGCTTCGGCGTCTTTGATGTGCCCGACCGCTTCGCGCACGAACTGGTCGACCACGAGGCGAGCTTCGATGGGCTTCCCATCGACGAGAATCTCGCGTTCGAACGCTTCGTGGGAACGTGAAGCGATCGCTTGGGCAGTGCGTTCGACGCTGCTTGTGAGCTCGGCGGTGACTTCTTCGACTGTGGAGGCCCGGGGTGCTTCTATTCGGGAGCGGTGCAGCTTGGCGAGGTCGACGGCCGGCCGGGCTTTCAGTGGAAGTTCCAGCACCGCGGTACCAAGCGCCGTCACCAGGTGGGTGGCGTAGACGGTCCATCCGAGGGCACTGCGGTCGCCGGGCACGACCGAACGAACGAGTCGGTCCCAGGCATCGTCGCCAATCGGCCCCGACACCACCTCACGGTATCGACGCGGCAGCGACCGAAGCGCCACCGTTGCATCGCTCATCGACATAGGTCCCATGGAGCGAGACTATCGCTCCATGGCGAGCGGAAAATTCGTGGCGCCGTTGTCGTTGCGCCAGCGTCATGGAGCCCGGGAGTGAACGGGTGGCGGGAGTGAACGGCGGTGGGAGTGAACGGCGGTGGGAGTGAACGGCGGTGGGAGTGAACGGGCGGGAATCAGCGGATGACGGTCGGAAGCTTGGCCGGGTCCCAGTTGAGTTCTGACATCGCGGCGGCGCAGGCGAAGCGGTCGGTCATGCCGGCGACGTACGTGACGGCGGCATGGAGTGCGGCGTCGCTGCCCCCGATGGGGGTCCCACCGGGTTTCCAGGTCGGCGGCAGCAGGGCCGGCCGATCGGCGTAGTGCTCGACGAGTGCCCGCAGCATGGAGATGACTGCGCCGGCCTGTGACTGCGACGCGGGGCGAAGGTAAATCCGTTCGTAGTTCCACTTACGAAATTCCGCAAGGGCTTCGGCGGTGCGTTCAATCATGCCGACGCGACCGGTGCTGGCCACGGCTTGGACGACGCCGACGATGAACGCGTTGAGCTGGCTGGAGCGCGTCGTGCCACAGATTTCGCGTACGAGCGGCGGAAGATCGTCGGCGACCACGAGGCCGGCGGCGACAGCGTCTTCGAAGTCGTGACAGACATAGGCGATGCGATCAGCCCAGCTGACGACTTCGCCTTCGGGCGTCGAGGGAGTGGGACGGGACCAGCTGTGGTTACGCACGCCGTCGAGGGTCTCGGCGCAAAGGTTCAACGGGGCCAGGACAACATCGGCGCCCCATACCGCATGGTCGTAACCGCCCGGAACGTAGGGGCTCAACGCGTCTTCGGACGCATGACCGCCGGGGCCGTGACCGCAGTCGTGCCCTATGGCAATTGCTTCAGCGAGTGAGACGTTGAGTCGGCACGCACCGGCAATGCTGCGCGCCACCTGCGCAACTTCCAGGGCGTGGGTGAGACGCGTGCGTTGGTGGTCGCCCGGAAAAATGAACACCTGGGTCTTGCCGGCCAGGCGCCGAAAGGCCGTACCGTGCAGGATCCGGTCGCGGTCACGTTCGAAGCACGTTCGGACGGGGTCGGGTTCCTCTTCCAGCGAGCGCTCGCCAGCACCCGATGCCCGGGTGGCGCCCGGCACCATCGCAGCGTGTTCGCGATCCTCACGTTCGGCTCGCAACAGCGGACGCTCCAGGGCGGCGTTGGACGTTTCGCCATCAAGGTCGAACAGCAGCGTCGGCTTGCCCTGATGCGCGAAGCGCACCGCGACACCGTCGTCGGCGAAGCCTTGCATCGTCGCGCTCCAAGCCCGAGCCCGCTCCGTGAGCGTTTCCGGTTGAAACCATTCGCTGCTGGCAGAACGTTCGTCCATGACATGACCAGCCTACGGGGCGGCCGATGACAAAACGGGGAACTGTCCGTGACCACGCAGGTGGTCAACTGACACGTTTACGCTGATTCCCTAGTTTTGCTGGGTAAGTCTCCTAGGATCGACTGTTGTGAGAATCCGCCTTCCCCTCCGGACCGCGGCCGTCCTTGTCGCCCCGCTCATATTGCTATTCGGACTGGGGGAAACTGTCGACTCGTCGGCTCGGACCCTTGCTTCCCAGACCCACCAAGACAACGCTTCCGTCATCACGTTGCAGCCGACCATACCGCCAACCGCCGCTACGGTTCCGTTGTCGACGACGACCACGACCACCATCGAGCCGCCGTTGCCGACGCTCCCCACAACGACGCGCCCGTCCACGTCGATCGGTCCACCGATTCCCACGACCACGATCGTTCCGTACGGCCCACCGCTTCCGCCACCGCTCTCGTTCGGCGACCCGACGCTGATGCCCGTCTGTCAGTCGGTGCTCCCACCGGGTTCACCGATTGCGCCGACAACCACCACGAAGGTCCCGAGCGGAACCGACGGCACCAGCGCCACGACGACCACCACAACCACGAACCACAACCACGACGCTCGCGCCGACCACCACGACGACGACACCTCCTCCGCCGGGCACGAACTGCCGGATCGTTGCGTACTACGGCAACCCGCTGTCGAAGCGTATGGGGGTGCTCGGGCAGTATCCCGTCGATGACATGTTGAAGCGGCTCGCCGCCCAGACCGAGGTTTGGCGCGCGGCCGATCCCACGGTCCGCACGCAATGCGCACTGGAGTTGATCGCCATCGCCGCTCAGGCGGGCTCCGGTTCGAACGGCTTGTACCGGGCCCGAATGAAGCCCGAGGTGATCGAGCGGGTCATCGGCTGGGCCAGGTCCGTTGGCTGCATAACGATTCTCGATGTGCAGGTCGGTCACAGCACCGTGGCGTCGGAGGTCGACTACCTGCGTCCATGGTTGAAACTCCCCGACGTGCATCTCGCGCTCGACCCCGAGTGGGACATGCCAGCCGGAGTCAAGCCCGGTGCCCGGGTCGGCACCATGGACGCTTCCGATATCAACGGGGCGATCACGGTTCTCGACGAGATCGTAAAGACCAACAACCTGCCCCCGAAACTGCTGACGGTTCACCGCTTCCGCGATTTCATGGTCACCAACCCGAGTCTGATCGTGGTGCCGAAGTCGGTGCGGTTGCTGGTGAACATGGACGGTTTCGGTCCGCCAGAGACCAAGCTCAACTCGTATCGCGTCGCCAAGGCCGGCATGCCGACCACGTTGACGGGATTCAAGCTGTTCTACAAGAACGACGTTCCGATCATGGGTCCGGCGGAAGTGCTTCCGCTCTCGCCAGTCCCCATGTTCATCAACTACCAGTAGCCCACTTCTACGCGCGCTTAGCTGTTTTTCGACAGCCGTTGCAGTTCGGCTGCGATCAGTTGTTCGATCTGCACGATCTCGTTGGCCCGGAACTGATCCTTGCCATCGAGCACGATCATCTGGTCTTCGAGCGCCTGCAGTTGGGTGATGAAACGCGAACGCAGCGCACTGTCGTGGGTCGCGTCGAGCGGCTCAAGGTTCTTCCTGGTGTCATCCATACGCGCGCGTACTTTCTCCCGCTCGTTCTCGGTCTCTTCGGATTCGCGGTGAAGATCAGCGACCCGGGCATACGACTCGATGAGAGCTGACAGGGCCTTGAACGTCTCCTGATCGAGAAGATGCTCACCGAGGTAGGAGGCGAGTTGGCCACCGTGCAGACCGGAGATGCTTTCGTAGCGTCCGCTCTCGCGGCGCTCGACGATGGTCACCGATGTCTTCTTCCGCGCCGGGACGTCGACCTTGAAGCGGGCCTCAGCAACGGTCTGCTCGACCGCCTGCGTCACGAGTTCGGTGCCACCGATTCGCGGATGCTCGATCGTAAGCACACAGTCTTTCGCGAGATCCGACGACGCGTGGTAGGTCGTCTCGGTGAACTCGATAATGCCGATGAACAAGCTGCCGTCGAGGATCCGGAGCGAGCGTCGCTCCTCCCGGTAGCTGGTTTCCACCTCAACGCTCACGCCGAGCTCCACCGAGAACGCGAGAATCACCTCGGCGCCACCGGGGGAGAAGGGCACCACGGCTTCGCCTGCATAGTTGCCGTCTTCGAGAACGGTCGCCGGGCCGCGCTCCAAGGTCAGTGGCCCGTTCGACAAACGAATGCTGGCGGCGGGATGCGCTGCCTGCTTGTACCGGTTGAACAGCAACTCACGTTTGCCCGGGGTCCGAACCGTAAGAATCGGCACCATGCCGCTTTCGCCTCGACGCACACTCACCGGGCTCGTGATCTCGTAGGCGAACAGCGTGCCCCGTTCCTGGGCGGCGGCCTGAGTCGGGGCGCTTTCGGCAAGCGATCCCGGCGTCGACTTGCGAGCCCGTCGGAGGCCCTCGCTACCGCCGGAGGCCGCGGACATCATCGCCATTGCGGGTGCGGGAGCCGGCATTCCGTAGTCGAGCGACTCACTTTCCATCCGCGAGAATTCGATAGGCGCGCTTACCGTTCGGCTCTCGTCTCGTACCAACGGACGCTCTGGAGTATTCGGTTGATGAAGCTCGTACCGGAACGACACCGGCATGCCGGCGGTCAGCGTCAGCCGTACATCGGTCAGGTCCTCTTCGAGGGTGTTGTCGAACAGTCCCCAGCCCTGGATGAACACATCACGGGTCTCGCTGGATTTGGAGGCGTCACCCGTCGGCGATTCGGCCGCGTCACCGATGAGAACCCGGTACGACACCCGCCACGACGGCGCCGGGGCGATGTAGTTCACAGTTACTTCGGTCGCTTCCGACAGCGTGACCCGTGCCTCGGCCCGGTCGGTGTCGCCCCGACGGGCTTCGAGGGCGAAGCTGAGGTCGCCCTTGGCGGTCGGGTCGACGACCGCGATGTTGGTGACGTTCTTCAGCGGGGTCAGGCTGATCCCGGCGGAAGTCAGCACGCTTAGCAGAGCGTGCTCGAGATGCTCCTCGTCTTCGCCCTCCAAGCCGATGAGCTCGCCCGACACGATCCGGTCACCGACCGACACCGCTACCTCATGACCGATCAAGGACGCGACCACCGTCGACAGCGGACGGTTTGCGTCGATCTGCAGCGGCTGCCGTTGTGCGTTGGGATTGCGGTCGGGAGGCGTCTCGAACGTGATGTTCTGCACGACACCGCGTTCGGGGAGCACCGTCAGGCTTTTCAACACGTCGTCCATCGCCCGCCGTGGCAGGTCCAGACCAAACGTGGTTTCGGTCGCGCCGGCCCGCTCGAAGAAGCCGAGGCCGTGCTTGTAGAGGGTCAGGCGGGAAACGGGGAGTGTCATGGGCCGACTGTACCGCCGAGCCGGGAACCCAACGTCGGCAGGGTGGGTTCCCGACGTCGGTGTTCCTATACCCAACCCGGATGAGAAATGGGCCTGCGAGCGTGAATTTGGTCGAGTTGGGGACCGGGCCGGTTGAGTTGGATTCGCGCTGCAACGCCCGGCGCCACCGAGCTGTGGCTCGGCGTGTTAGGCAATCAGGCTTTGACGGCGACGGGCTTGCGTCGGGGCAAAACCTTGGCGTACCCGGTGGTATCGGGCGTCGAGATCCGCAGAACGCCCATCGCAGCGACGAGGCACAACACGCCCCCGACGGTGTAGGCGAGGCGGTAACTGCCCGTCCAGTCGCGCATTTCGGCGGCGCCCCACGCCGCCAGGGCCCCGCCGAGCTGGTGCCCGGCAAAGAGCCAGCCGTAGATGATTCCACCCTTTTGCGGGCCGAAGATCCGGTTGGCCAGGGCGATCGTCGGGGGCACGGTGGCTACCCAATCGAGGCCGTAGAACGCGATCACCACCAGCAGCGCGACGTTCGACGTTCCGAGACTGAGCACGTTCTCCAGCGCGAACAGCGACAGCCCTCGGAGGCCGTAGTAGGCGAAGAGCAACGTGCGGGGGTCATAGCGGTCGGTCAGCCATCCGGACGCGAGCGACCCGAGCAGGTCGAACACGCCGATGGCGACGAGAAGTGCTCCGGCCGTGGCTTTGGCGATGTGGTGGTCGTCGGCCGCTTCGAACCAGTGGGTCTGCACGAGCCCGTTCGTCGACACGCCGCACACGAAGAAGCTGCCCCAGAGAATCCAGAACATTCCCGACTTCCACACGTCGCGCAGCCCGGAGATCGCCTGCCCGAGCGGGTTGGCGGACCGTGTTGGAGCGACGTAGTCGTCGGGCGCCCCGTAGGCACGAACGCCCCGGTCTTCGGGCCGGTTCACGAGGAACAGCATGACCATGATGATCCCGACGCCGGTTGCCCCGGCAATCACCACGTTCGCGGCCCGCCACGAGAAATGCGAGATCAGCATCCGGTTGAGCGGAATGAACAGGAGTTGGCCAGCGGTACCGGATGCCACGAGCACGCCGGTCACCATGCCGCGCTTCTCCACGAACCACGTGGTGGCAACGGAACTGGCCAGCACCGTGGCCGTGCAACCCATGCCGAGGCCCATTACGACACCCCAGGCGATGATGAGGTGCCACGGCTGGGTGGCTTGCGTTCCGGCGAGTGCTCCGAACGCGATCGTGCACAGTGACGCGGTCACGACCTTGCGCAAACCGAACCGGACCATGAGCGCCGCGGCGAAGGGTCCGGTGAATCCGAAGACGAACATGTTGACCGACGCCGGCAGCGTGGTGACGCTCCGGCTCCAGCCGTATTCCTTCATCAGCGGGTTGATCAGCAGCGAGAACGTGCCTCGCACGCTGGAGGAGAACAGCAAAACGATGAACGCCACAAATGCGACACGCCACGCGAGATGGCGCGCCCCATTCGAGGTGTTCGACATGTCGTAGGTGCGCTTACTTTCGCAGAAGTTCAGCGGCGCTGAACGCGAGGTCGAGCGACTGACGCGCGTTGAGACGCGGGTCGCACATAGTCGTGTAGTTCTCCGGCAGGTTCACGTCGGCGACGTCGTCGCTGCCACCGATGCATTCGGTGACGTTGTCGCCGGTGAGCTCGATATGGAGGCCACCCGGCCAGGTGCCCGCATCGTGGTGGGCCTTGAAGAACCCGGCCACTTCGGCTTCAACGTCGTCGAAGTGACGGGTCTTGAGGCCCGACTCCGAGGTGAACGTGTTGCCGTGGCAGGGGTCGCAGATCCAGGCGACGGGGTGTCCGGAATCGCGCACCGCTTCGAGCAGCGGCGGGAGGGCGGTGGCGATCTTCTTCGCTCCCATACGCGAGATCAGCGTGAGCCGCCCGGGAATGCGGTTGGGGTTGAGCGCCTCGCACAGCCCGATGACTTCTTCGGCCGTGGCGGTCGGGCCAACCTTGCAGCCGAGTGGGTTGTGCACACCCCGGAGGAACTCAACGTGCGCGTGATCGAGTTGACGGGTGCGCTCACCGATCCAGAGCATGTGGGCCGAGCAGTCGTACCAGGTACCGGTCAGCGTGTCTTGGCGGGTGAGGGCCTCCTCGTAGCCGAGAAGCAGGGCCTCGTGGCTGGTGTAGAAGTCGACCTGATGAATCGGAGCCTGGTCCGACAGGTCGATGCCACAGGCGGCCATGAACCGAAGGGCGGCGTCGATGCCGGCCGCGAGACTCTCGTAACGCTGACCTTCCGGGCTCGATGCGACGAACTGCTGGTTCCAGAAGTGCACCTGGCGGAGGTCGGCGAAACCTCCCTTGGTGAAGGCCCGGAGCAGGTTCAGGGTCGCCGTCGACTGGTGGTACGCATCGATCATGCGCTCGGGGTTCGGAATGCGGGCCTGCTGGTCGGTGGAGTCGTCGTTGACGATGTGACCACGGAAGCTCGGGAACACTTCACCGTTGATGGTTTCGGTCGGCGATGATCGGGGCTTGGCGAACTGTCCGGCGATGCGACCGACCTTCACGACCGGCACGCCACCCGAGTAGGTGAGGATGGCCGCCATCTGCAGGATGACTTTCAGCTTGTCGCGGATCGACGCCGCCGAGACGTCGTGGAAGCTTTCGGCGCAATCGCCGGCCTGCAACAGGAAAGCCTTGCCTTCAACGACCCGACCCAACGCTGCGGTGAGCAGACGGGCTTCGCCGGCAAATACGAGGGGCGGAAGCTGGCTCAGGCGCTTCAGCGCACTGTCGACGGCTCCCTGATCAGGCCAGTCAGGCTGTTGCACGGCGGGAAGATCGCGCCAACTTGAGGGCGTCCAAACACGAGAAGACATAGGTCCCTCAGCCTAACGGGCTTCTGGCCATTCTTCGAAGCCATAACGCCCCGGCGGGACTCGAGATGGCCCTTTCGTGGGGGTTGGAGCGTTGCTCAGAGGAGCGGAAGCTGGACCACGACACCGGGAAACAGCAGGTCCGGGTTCCCGGGGACAGGTAGATCAGCGGAATTGGCCCGCACCAGACCCTCCCAGTACCGAGCGATCTCGTGATCGGTCGCGGCGGGATTGGTGCGGTAAACCACCGTCTCGGCGATCGTCCAGAAGCTTTCACCGGGCCGCACCACATGGGTCGAGGCGACGTCGGGAATCCGGTTCGGGCTCGTAAGCTCGGGGCGGACGTTGGCGACAGTCGTTGGCACGCGTGGTCCGATCGGCGGTATTTCAACGGCATCCGATGCGCCGATCACGGTCGACGGTACGGCCCATGTCGTTGAAACCGGCAACGTGGTGGGTTTCGTGGTCGTGGGTTTCGTGCTCGTGGTTGTCGTGGGTTTCGTGGGCGTGGGTTTCGTGGGCGTGGTAGTCGTGGGTTTCGTGGGCGTGGTCGTGGTGGGTTTCGTGGGCGTGGTCGTGGTGGGTTTCGTGGCCGGGGGTCTGGTGGTCGACGGGGGCAAGGTCTCGGACGACACCGCCGCAACGGTGGTCCGTGCCACCCCCGGCACGGGCTTCGGGGTGGAAGCGGCCGGGGAGGTTTCGGGTGCCTCCGCCTGTTCCTCGATGACGGGCCACTGTTGGCCCGACGACGGGTCAACCACGAACCGTTGCGGCGAGTCGGCCGGTCCCGCGGATCTGAGGGCGTCACGACGGACCGAGATCGTCGTCGGTGGAGCTGCCGCTGACGCGCCGGCCGTCGACACGGAACTCGTCAACACGGCGACCACGGTCGCCGCGCCGAAAGCCTGCTGAGCCAGCGACCGAATCCAACGCGGCGAAATCCGGAGCGATAGCCGCGCTGGCGTCGTCACCGGCGCATGTCGACTGGAACCGGTGGTTGATGGATCGGTGACGGCGTTCAGGACTGCGATCGCTACCGAAGCGAGAAGCCATCCCGACAGGATCACCACCAGCGTTCGAAGCAGTACGAGCGCCTGGTCCGTGGATGGTGATCCCGTTTCGACGCTCATGCTTCAGCGCGAGTCCGATCGCCGCGACACTTCCCATCACGATCAGTCCGAGCTTGAGCCGTGCGAGGACGCGGAATCGGATGGGTGGCCGGTGGTTGGACGATGTGCGAGCCGGTGGTGGTGGGGCAGGGGTCATGGTGTCGCTCCTTGGGCATCGGCGACGGAGCTCGCTCGAACCTCAACGGTGGACGGAACAAAGGGGAAGGCCTTGGCAAAGAAGAGGTGCACGACGCCGTGCGCCGAGACCCGAACGCTGGTGTCGGTCAGCTTCACCGGATCATCGAACACGACATTCGTGACCTCATTGCTGGTGGTGAAGCGTTCTGATCTGAGGGCAAGGTTGCGGGCAAGGGCCTCAGCGATCGAGTAGTCGCCACTTCGATAGTACGTGTCCATATCGATGGCCGATACGGCATCGTTCGCGGCGGCGTTCGTGGCGTTGGCAAGTTCCCGGTGGCCAAGGAACACGGTCGCGGCATCAACGGTTATGCCAACAAGCATGAACACCGCCAGGAACGCGGCAATGAACAGCGCCATGGCGGAGCCGGACTCGCTACGCCTGAGCCATCGCCAATTGCGACCTGATGATGGAGCGATCATCCGCAGTCTCCGATTCCGCTCAGACCGGAACGAAATGGATCGACGATCTCGCTTTGGCGGGTGACAACGCCGAATCCGTCGCGCAACGGACCGACGTGGGGGAGCCCAAACGACGGTACGGTGGCCCTGACGGTCACGAACGCACGCGAGCACCGCTGCGCACCGTCGGCTAATTCGACGGCGACACTGATGCCGGTGAGCAGTTTGGGCTTGTCGGCCAACGAGATCTTCAGGGCATCAGTGACGACATTGAACGGTCCTCGTTCGATGGTGGATTCCCCGGCCGAGGCAAGTATCCGGTCGGGTTCGGCTTCGACCAGCGTTCGCACCGCGAAGCGCGATGCGCCCGATAGGCGGATCTTCGCATCGATGACCGCCCACGCGTTCATGCCAAGAAAGACCAGGCTCACGAGTAGGACGAACCCGATGGCGAGAACCTCGCCGCCGGCCTGTCCCGACTCGGTCTGTGACCGGCGTCGACGACCGCACGACAACACGATCATGGTGGCGCGCCTCCCGGGCGGAAAACCTCTCGTCGGACTTTCGCCGTGCGGACGATGAATTTGGACGAGCCCGGCCCGAACTTCATGAGGCCCGGCGAGGGAAGGCTCACCTGAACGACAACCGGGTCGCCGTCGCTGAGCACCTGAGCTTTCGCTGTAGAGCCAAGCAGTTCCCGGGTGCGAACCTCGACGTCTTGGGAGCGTCCGCCTTTCGTAGCAAGCGATGACGCGGCATCGAACGCCGCGGCTTCCGCCAACGAACTTCGATACAGCAGTAGCAACGTTTGGCTGGCCAGAAGGAGAAGTAGCAACAGCAGCGTGGCGACGATGCCGGATGTGAGGAGTCCGGTTCCTGCTTCGGTCTTCGGCGGTTTTCGAAACGTCGCGCCTCGGACGGGTCGCTCGTTTGGACACGCGACCCGTCCGACGGCTGGCCGTCCCGTCATCCTCATCGATCCGAAGGTGGTTAACCGGTCGGGCGACGAACTATGCGCCGCCGATCTTGTCGATCTGTGTGGTTGTCTTCGTGGACGCGTTGTCGAACAGTGCCTTGTAGGCGACCCACATTGCCGCGCCGATGGCCGCGAACACCAGGACCACGATCGCCGCGGAGATGACGCCTTCTCCTCGCTCGCTCTTGGCCTCGACGACTCGTCGCCTCACCGCCCGGGCCGCTGACGACGAGCGGTTCTGAGCGACAACGCTGGCGCGCAGAGATGCATTGTTGAGGGGTTCGAAGTTCACGAGATTTGCCTTTCAGTGGATTGATTCGATGCCGGGACTGCGGGGCGCGGGGTACTGCGACTACTGGGGTATTGCGGCTACTGGGGTGCTGCGGCTACTGGCGAGGCCGAATGGCTCCACCGTCGTACATACTGCTCATTGGTTGAAGAAGTTAAGTGCACTTATAAAAGGGACGGCGAGGAAGATGCAGCCCGGTAACAGGGCAGCCACGGTGACGGGAATCCATACCTGCTGGGCTTTGCGCTCCATTGACTCAAGGAGATCCCGGTGGGCCTCTTCGCGTGAGGCCCGGGCCTCGTCGGAGACGAGCCGTCCGAGATCGGATGCCTCGCCGTGCAGGCGGAGCACGGCGACGAGTCGTTCGACGGATGGCACCTTGGCGATTGCCGCCCATTCATCGAGTGCGTCTCTATCGCTCACGCCTTGCCGCAGGCGCAGCAACACGCGGTTGATGTCCTGACCGAACGAGCCTCGGCTCCGCTCTGCGAGCCGGTTGAATGCCGCTCCGAGGCTGAACCCGGCACTGAGCAACATCGCAAGTTGTTCGGCGACGACCGGCAGTTCGAGCTTGATGCGACGCTGCCAGGCTTCGGATTTGTTGGCCAGGTTCTGCTCAACGAGGAGAAACCCGAGCACGGGTGCCGCCCAGATCATCGCAACGGCCAGCAGCGGCGGAATCGCCACAACCAGCGTGAGCATCACGGCAACGAACAGGGCGGCCAGCGCCCACGCGGCCTGACGAACCCGAAACGAGGTTGCATCGTCGTCGGAGTGGATGCGTTCGAGGCGCATCTTCAGATCCTCGTGAACGCCAAACCCGCGAGCGATGGCTCCGCCGACCATGGAGGCCAGTGGCCCGATCACTTCCGCGAAGGAACGGGCAGCCAGGATCCGGGGCCGTGTGCGACGGGTCGCCGGGGAGTAGGGCCGGAGCCGGTCGGCCAGCTTGGGTTGCTGGAGCCCCGGAACGCCCGCGAGTAGTAGCGAAAGACCGATCCAACCAAGGAATGCGCCGAGCGCGTAGAGGCGAATCACTCGAACACCCGAAGCGGCTCAGGGAGCGCCATGATCACGTTGGCCCACAGCCAACAGCCACCGGTGAGGATGATGCCGACGACGACGGCAATTTGTCCACCCGTGGAGGAATACGCGGCTCGGCCTTCGCCGATGGCCAAGCCCACAAGGGCCATGCCGGCGGGTACACCGAGCACGAACCAACGTGCGAACCTCACGCCGGCTTGGCGACTACGGGCTTCGTGTCGGTTGCGTAGGTCCGTTCGCCGATCTTCGACGAGTGATGAGAGGCGGCTCTCGAGGTCGCTGCCGCCGATCTCGTGGGCGACGAGCAGGGTCTCGACCACGACGTCGGCCGTCGGGTCGGCGAGCATCTGCTTCAGGACGTTGGTGGCTCGCTGGAAGCTCGTCGAGAGCAGCCAAGTCCGGTTCGCCTCTTCAAAGGCTTTGCGCATGGGCTCGGTTGGGGCTTTGCGGCCCGCATCGAGCAGCGCCACCGGAATCGAGCGGCCGAGAGCGCCGGTCTGCAGGCGGATTTCTTCGATCAGGTACGGCCACGCGTCACGAGCCGTGTCGCGTAGCCGTCGGCGTCGTTCGCGGTAGACCGCGATGGGTGCGGTGGCCGCGAACATGCCGCTCACGATGGCGGGAACAGGCGCCCCGAACACCAACCAGACAAGAAAACCGACGCCCAGAAACACGACCGCCTCAACGAGGACGAACTCCAGGAGGCCGACGTCGCCGACCCCGGCCTGCGCGAGCCAATCGGCGGAACGGCGTCGTCGCGCGATGGAACTCGAAGGTGTCGATGATCGGGCGAGGCCGCGTTTGCCCAACGCAATCTCGCTGAACACCAGATACGTTCCGAGGGTGGCCATGGTGGCGACGAGGGCGATCATCGCGACCCGCCTTCACCGGCTCGACTGCCAGCCAGGCTTCGGGCGGCCAGAGGCGAACCGTTCAGGCTGAGTCCGCTGGGCCACGGAGGAGCGGATGCGAGGATCGGGGTCAGATCGATACCCGCCGATTCGACGAGCCGTTGCAACCGAACGGGAATGTTGCCGGTCCAACAAAGGTCCGCTTCGGGCCGCGGACGGCGGTACAGCTCGGTGACGGTGAACGCGGTTCCGTCCGCCACGGTCTGTTGCTCCTCGACCGCAATAATCTCCATCACCCGCAGACCCACTGCGGTGCGAGCGCAGTGGACCACGATGTCGACCGCCTCGCTGATCAACGCGTTCAAGGCCGACATCGGCAACTCGTTGCTCGTGTCGGCCAACTGCGCGATGAAGCGGAGCCGGGACAGCGCCTGCCGGGCTGAACCCGCGTGGAGCGTGGTGAAGCCTTTCACTCCGGACGACAGCGTGAGCAGCAGCGGAAGAACTTCGCGGTCACGGACTTCCCCTACGATCGCGATGTCGGGTGCCATGCGCAGGAAGCCGGCTACAAGGCGCCGAAGGTCCACCTCGCGACGATCCGCCCGTGAGGGCCGGGTCTGCATGCTGGCGACATTACTGAGGGGCACATCGGCTTCGAAAACTTCTTCGGCGATCACGACGCGAAGCGACGGATCAAGCTCGGCCGCGCAGCACGACAGCATCGTGGTCTTGCCGGATCCCGGTGCACCGGCGAACACGATTGTCGACTTGGCCCGCACGCACGCGCGGAGAAACGCTGCTACTTCATCGCCCAGCATTTCGCGGTCGACCAACTCGTCGAGATTGGTTACCGAAACGCCCGTGAACTTACGAATATTGACGATGGTGTGGCCGTCGCGTCCGATGTCGCCGTGCACGATGTGAAGGCGGGCGCCCGAGTCGAGTTGCGCGTCCTGCAAGCCTTCGGACGGGTCGAGCTTGCGATGCGCTGAACCGGCGTCGTCGAGGATCTTCGTGAGCGTGCGGGTTACGTGTTCGTCGTCGTGAAACACCTCATCGTGATAACCGCCGCGACCGGTGTGTCGCTTCACAAAGATCTGTGACGGCGCGTTGATCATGATCTCGTAGACGTCGTCGTCGGTTAAGAGCGATTCAAGTGGTCCGTAGCCGGCGATGTTTCTCAGCGCCCGATCACGCAGCGTCTCCGGGTCGATGATGTCGTGGCCCCGGTGACCCTGCTGGTACGCCAGTCGCCAGTTCGCGATCTCGCTCTGAACGAGGTCACGGAGGCGATTGTGGCCGCCGGCCACGGCAAGATCGAGACCTAGTGCCTTCGCCCGGTCCTGGACCAACTCCTCAATGATCATGAGGGGTGAGCGCTCGTCTGCTCCGGCGTTCGGCGCCATCACGACGCCGCCTCGCCGCGGTTGACGAAGCCGGGTCGAATACGGCTCCACATCGACGACGTGCGTTGGAGGCGGCCACCCCGAAGCCGGTGAAGGGCGTAGGACGCGAGCGGATCGACGATGCCGTTCGGTAGCGGGGCAATCGCTCGGACGCACTCGTCGACGTTTCGGGTCGGAAGAAACAGCGGCGGCGCGATGTTCTCCGATTCCTGCAGATCCGGCTTGTCGACGAGGTCGACCAGCGCCGACGCATAGGCCGCTCGCGCTCGGGGGTTCTGCGGGGCGTAGTTGAGAACCGGTTGAATCCGGCTTGGATCGATGCCGTAGTCGCCGAGATCGTGGATCACCCGGGTGAGGGAATGCAGGCCCTTGAGCGAAGCTTGCCCGACGACCACTACCGAGTCGGCCATGCGCAGAGCGGTTCGTGCCAAAACGTTGCGTTCTTCAATGTCGATCGATCCGGATTCGTTCTCCCCTTCGACGTCGTTGTCGACGTCGAAGACTGATGCGGCGTACGCGTTCGCAAACGCGTTGAGCGACGAGGTGCAGGCGGCGGGCCGAAGCGAGGTCCAGAACCTTCGACGACGCAGACCGATAAGCAGGTCATAGCCGCGTCCGTCAATCGTGAAACACAACCGGCGAATGTCATCGGGGGTCAACGATCGGGTCCGGAATCGTTCGACGAGTTCCTGAATCCCCGGAGTTACGGCCTGGGTGTCGTGGAGCATGGCTTGATCTGCGCGCAGACAAAGGTCGGCGAGTGCGACGTTGGTTGCGTACTCGGCGGTGCGCCCGAGTCCCTGGGCCAGGGCCATGGCCACCGTCGACGCGCCGGTGCCCCCGGTTCCGGTCACGGCGAACGTGTGCCCCTGAATCGGCGACGCCGAGGTCTGATCGTCGGGATTGTGGACGGTTGGCTCGGCCCGGCTCACGAGCGCCGAGGTGGCCGAGAGCGCGCTGAGCAACGCTCCTCGTTCGAAGCTCGACTCCAGCACCGCTTTCGCGCCGAGTGCCTTCCAGTCGGTCGGAACGCGAGGGTCACGGGCCACGATCACGGCAATGTCGCGTTCGGCCGCAACAGCGAACAGATCGCGGTCGAGCCCCGGTAAGCCTCCGTCGATCAGAAGCGAAGAGAGCGGTCGGCCCGACACCACGTGACTGCGCAGTTCCGCCAGCCCTACGCATTTCACGAATTCCGCCGGGATCGACCCGGCGTTGGCCCACTGCGACACCTCGTTGAACCACAACGAGCGCGGTCGAGCTGCCCCGGCGATCACGTAGCGGGCATCGGTCACGACGTGGCTCCGCTCCGGATCGAGGTTGGCGTGACCTCCGCGTCTGACGTCAATGAAGTCGATGAATTCGGGGATGCCTTCGCCGGACCTGCGCCGGGTTTGATGTTGCCGACGACACCCGTTCGGCGAATGAGGCTGAGCTTCAAGGTCTGGGCTGCCCCGAGGAGTACCGCTCCATCGAAAGTTCCGTCGTATGCAACGGTGATCACAATCGTTCCCCGGGTATTCGAAACGCCCTCCGGGAGTGCAGACGTGGCGATGATCAGGAGATCGGTGGCGATAGGCGTGGCGACATCGCCGTGGTTCGCAAATACATCGACGCGGTCACCGGGACGGAGCCGACCTGCGGCCGCAAACGCAGAGTCGATTGGAAAGCTGAGCTCCCGGCTCTCACTCCCACCAGCTTTCTTGATGAGGTTGCCAACCTGGAAGAGTTCGCCCTTCGCAACCGGACCGAGCACCACGGCATCTTCGAGCGACACCGAAGGCCCGAGCACCCGACGGCTCAACGTCTCGGGCAGTTCCATAGCGACGGCGGCGACATCGGAAGCGGTGATCGCTGCGCCCGGTTCGAGATTCCTCGTGGCCACCAGGTACTTGGTGGTGGGTGGCCGATTCGAGCGGGCGTAGGCCCCGAACGTGATCAGTGCCGCAAGTGTGCACAGCAGCGCTCCGAGTATCGCTCGAGAGCCCGGAAGAACGGCGCCGCGGCCCGCGACCAAACCGCTGCGTTGTCTGCGGCGAGAGCGCTTCGACCCCGGCCCGCCACCCGTTCGCTCGTCGGTGAAGGATTCCAGCCGATCCATCATCTCGGTCATTCGCGCCATTCCTCCACTTCTACTTCAAATAACATAGAAGTGCAAGAAATACGTTTGAAGGGTATCGGTACATCCCATGCACAAGGAGATACACTTTGGTCTATGGCCAGTTCTGAGATCAGGTGGTTGTCCACCAACGATGCCGCCAGCCGCCTCGGCGTGTCGTTACGAACCCTGTACAAGTTCATCGACGAAGGGCAGCTTCCCGCGTACAAATTCGGCCGCGTAATCCGGCTCCAGCAAGAGGAAGTGGATTCGTTCATCACCTCGGCCCGCATCGAACCGGGCACCCTCGAGCATCTGTATCCCGATGCGAAGGGTGTCGACATCGACTGACCTGTGAGCGGCGACGCCTGTCGCCCGGCGGAATCCGGCCGTCCCGGGCGGGTTTCGCGCTCACCCATGGATGGTCGCCTCATCGATCGACGGTACGTGCACCAGGACGGACCGGCGGACTTCGCCATCGGTTCGCACGACGCAAACATCTGCTCCGCAAGAGATGAGCACGCCCGAGAGCGCGGCAGCAACGCCGTGGAGCACGAAGGTGATATTCGGTCGGTGGGCCGAAGCATCGAACAGCAGTTGCTGAAGCGTGGCGGTCGGCGCATCCCTCGACCCTCGAGCGACGGGTGAGCGTTCCAGAATGCCCGCCGCAGCGACCGTGGACCGGCGCAACCACGATTCGGGCGATCCGGCCCGGCGAAGCACCAGTACGTCCGTTCCAACTGCGACCAGTTGTCCGACGATTCGGGTGCCCCGGGTCGTGTCGAGGGCGACGTGTGCTTCAGCCTCCGCCAAGTCGAGAAGCGTGCCCTCCCACGTGGCCGATTCCTCGTCGACCTGGCTCTGCCACCGGCGGGCCTGACGCTCGTCGAAGTCGCGTTCGGAGCGCGCCTCGGCCAGCAGCGTTTCGAACCCATCGTCGCGTTCGGCTATCCGGCCTCGCAGCCCCTCCGCCATGTCTCCAGTTCGCCGTTGGTTGTGGGAGTCCACAACGCTGAGCGTAGGGGGAATCCGGGAAAAACGAAAAGGGTAAGTGACGTCGGGCTCATGAATGAGGAAATCGTCACGGGTACCCGCCCTCTCCGTAGGTCGGGCGGCTCAGACCCGCTGACACGCCGGGCACGCGTACGCCCAGCGGCCGGCGAGATCCCACCGCTGCACGGGGGTTTCGCAGCGGAAGCAGTGGTCCTTTTTGTATACGTACACGGCTTCTTTGCTGGCGACGCGCGAACGGGCGAGGCCGAGCGACCTCAGGTCCTGCGGCCCGAGTGTGATGATTCGCTTGTCCTTCACACCGTTGGTCAGCATGTCGCGCATGGTCGTCCAGAGCGCGTCGAACTCCGGTCTCGACAGCGAGTTGGCCGGACGGTTCGGGTGGATCCCGTTCACGAAGAGCGCTTCCGCCCGGTACACGTTCCCGATACCGGCCATCACCTTCTGGTCCATGAGCGCTTCCCCGATCGTGCTCCGCCGTTTGCGGATCCGATCCCAAGCGAGCTCCGGATCGGCGTCTTTGCGAAGCGGGTCGGGTCCGAGACGCGCCCGGACCCCGGTCTCCTCAGTCAGGTCCATGATCCGACAATCCGTGGGTCCGGTCAGATCAATTGCGACATCGCCGGTCGCCATGCGCATACGAACGGTGTCTCGCGGCAGAGGAGCCTCGCCTTTGTGCCGGGTGAATTTGCCGAACAGACCGAGATGTACATGCACGGTTGTCGCGCTCTTCGGCGATGGTGAGCCGAATCGGTAGAACAGGTGCTTCCCGTACGGGTCAATGCGCTTCAGCACGAGCCCGTTCACGAGCTGGGCTCCGGCCTCCATGCGTCCTTGCGGTGAGGTGACCTCAACCACGGAACCAACAAGGTCCTTGGTCTGATCGAGGGCGAGTCGGTGGATCGTATGTCCTTCAGGCACGCATGCACGGTAGAGGCTTCGGGCCGGTTACACGTGACGCCTGTCCTTTGGTCGGCTGTCCTTGGTCGGGTCGACGACGAAGTTCACACGAAAGGTCCGCACCGGAACCGACCGGAGTCCGGTATCGTGGAGCCCTCTATGGGCTGTCTCTTCTGTCGGATCGTCGCCGGTGAAATCCCGTCGACCAAGGTCGTCGAGAGCGCGCACAGTTTCGCGTTTCGAGACCTGCATCCGACTGCGCCGACCCACGTGCTCGTGGTTCCGAAGGTGCACATCCCCAACGCCGCCGAAATCACCGCCGAGCACGGTGCGTCGGTCGCCGATCTGTTCGTCACCGCCCAAGAGGTTGCACGAATCGACTCGCTGTCCGAACGTGGCTACCGGCTCGTGTTCAACGTCGGTCAGGATTCCGGAAACAGCGTCGATCACCTGCACCTTCACGTCATCGGCGGTCACTCGATGGGTTGGCCCCCATTTCCGGTCGCGTAACCACGGGCGTCGCTTCCCGACGCCCGCCTCGTCCGACACGAGCCCTGATCGACCACGACCAACCAAGCGTCATGCGCCCGTTCGTCCTGCGCTCTCCGCTCACGTCACGCGCTGCCCGCAATCTCCGCGAACTCGGTTCGCTCCTGCGGCAACACCACTCCACTCTTTCTTCCTGAAACGCGAATTCTTCCCTTGCCAGCTTCCATTCTTCCTAGCGCCGGACCCAGCGAGAACGGCGATACCGTCAAAGTATTCGTTCCGAGCAACCACCTGATGGTGCGCCTTCTCGGTCACCGCGACGAGCATCTCCGTTTGATCGAATCGTCGTTTGCCGATACCCGAATCGTGGTTCGCGGCAACGAGATCGCGCTGTCGGGCCCCCAAGCGGTCCAAGCCGCCAAGCTTTTCGAGGAACTCGTGGTTCTGCTTGAGGCCGGCCACGGCATCGACGCAACGAACCTGCCCCGCTCGATCGCGATGGTCCGCGCCGACGAGCGGCCGAGCCAGGTTCTGACCACCGAGGTGCTGAAGGCGGGCCGGGGCCGGTCGGTTCGTCCGAAAACCAGTGGTCAGAAGCGCTATGCCGAGGCCATCGCCGAAAACATCATCACGGTCGGCATCGGGCCGGCCGGATCCGGGAAAAGCTACCTGGCGGTCGCGTTGGCGGTTCAGGCGCTGCTCGCCAAGCAGGTCACCCGCATCATCCTGACCCGGCCTGCGGTGGAGGCGGGGGAGAAGCTCGGATTTCTGCCGGGTGATCTCATGGCGAAGATCGACCCCTACCTGCGGCCGCTCTACGACGCCCTGTACGACATGATCGAGCCCGAAGGCGTGCAGAAGCTCATGGAGCGCGGCGCCATCGAAGTTGCGCCGCTCGCGTTCATGCGAGGCCGTACGTTGAACAACAGCTTCATCATCCTCGACGAGGCGCAGAACACCACGCCTGAGCAGATGAAGATGTTTCTCACGCGCATCGGCTTCGGTTCGAAGGCGGTGATCACCGGCGACGTCACGCAGGTTGACCTTCGAGGCGACAAGAGCGGGCTCGTCGGCCTTGAGAAGATCCTCGGCGAGATCGACGGCCTGGCGTTTGTGTACCTGAACCGGGGCGATGTCGTTCGCCACAAGATCGTTGCGGATATTGTCGATGCGTACGACCGGGCCACCCTGGCCGGAGAAAATACGAGATGAACGATCCGAGTGGTCAAAACAAGGGTGTAGAGCCAAGCGGCCATACGCCAACCGGTCAACAGGCGATGAGTCGACCGGTGTCGAAAGGCGTGCTGTCGGTCTTCGCGGCCGACGAGCAGACCGACGTCGAAATCGACACCGCCCGTTGGCGCAACCTGGCTGAACAGGTAATTCGTGAGGAAGGCGTCATGGAGCCGGGCGTCGACGTCGAGATGTCGCTGCTGTTCGTCGACGAACCAACGATCGCCAACCTCAACCAGCAGTTCATGGGCAAGAAGGGTCCGACCGATGTGCTGTCGTTCCCGATCGACGACCCTCGTGACGAACCGGAGCCCGGTACGCCAATCGGTGGAAGCCCGTTCGCCGTGCAGACCGAATTCGAAGACGAGCGCGCCGAGTTTCTCGACGATGAAGACCGTGACGCACCGTCGTTGCTCGGCGATGTGCTGGTCTGCCCCTCGGTCGCGGCACGTAACGCGCCCGAGCACGTCGGCGACAACCACGACGGTTCCCTCGACGATGAGCTGGCGTTGCTCGTTGTTCACGGGATACTCCATCTACTCGGGATGGATCACATCGTTGACGCCGAGGCTGAAGTCATGGAGGCTCGTGAGCAGGAGCTGCTCACGAAGTTCTACCGGGTTGATGCGGAACCAGCGGCAGGTGAGTCTTGATCGTCGCATCTGAATTCGGCGGTGTGCAGGTCGGGATGATCATCACGATCTTCGTTTTGATTCTGGTCAGCGGCTTCTTTGCGATGGCCGAGACTGCCCTCACCCGGATGTCGCGCATACGGGCCGGTTCGTTGGAGGAGGATGGTCGTCGGGGAGCCAAAAAGCTCGTTCGCCTGGTCGAGTCCCACGAAAAATGGCTCAACTCGCTGCTGTTTCTGCTTCTGACCTGCCATTTGATCATCGGCTTCTTGGTTCCGAAGTTGTTGGAGGAGCCATTCGGAACTCTCGGTGTGGTCTTCGGCATCATTGCCGAAGCCGTGGTGATCTTTGTGGCATCGGAGCTGGTTCCGAAGAATTACGGGATCCGATACACCGATCGGGCTTCGTTGACCGCGGCCCCGATCATTTCGGCCATCGTGCGTTTCCTGCCGATCCGACTGATGCAGGTCCTGCTCGTTTCGATCGCGAACGCCCTGGTCAAGGGCCGCATCGATGAGCCTACGACGTCAGAGCAGGAACTCCTGGCCATGGCCGACGCCGCTCTCGACGAAGACGTCATCGAGAAAGACGAACGCTCGATGATCCACTCGATCATCGAATTCGGTGACACAGTGGTCCGTGAGGTTATGAAACCGCGGCCCGACATGATGACTGTAGAAGCCGCCCAGTCCGTCGACGAAGCCATGGACATTGCGATCAAAGCCGGCTTCTCCCGGATCCCCGTGATCCGTGAGTCGAAAGACGACATCGCTGGCATCGTCTACGCCAAAGACCTGATGCGGGCTCAACGCGACGGGAAACAGAATCAGCCGGTCGCGGCGATCATTCGCCCCGCGCATTTCTGCCCGGAATCCAAGCGGGTCAGCGAATTGATGCGCGAGATGCAGAGCCAGAAGTACCACATGGCGATCGTGCTCGATGAGTACGGCGGAACCGCTGGTCTGGTCACGCTGGAGGACCTGATCGAAGAGCTGATTGGCGAGATCGTCGACGAATACGACGTCGAGGATCCCCAGATCGAACGCCTGCCCAACGGCGACGTCCGTGTCGCTGCCTCCATGCTGATCGACGAACTCAATGAATTGCTCGTCGTTGACTGGCCGTCGGAAGACTGGGACAGCATCGGTGGCCTGCTATTCAACAAGCTCGGTCACGTACCTCACGAAGGTGAGACGCTCGTCTTCGAAGGGCATCAACTGCGGGCGGAACGCGTGAAGGGCCGTCGGATCGGCCGCGTGCGGATCACGCACATTCCCGCCGAAGAAACCGAGTCGGAAGAGCTATGAGCGCACACTCGTCGATCGCGATCATGGCCGCCACGGATCGCACATCTCCGGGTAAGGTCGAACGACCGTGAGCTCGCGCACCGACCGTTCGCGTCGGGCGCCTTCGGTTCCCTTCCGGTCCGGATTCGTCAGTTTCGTGGGCCGCCCGAACGTGGGGAAGTCGACGCTGCTCAACCAGATTCTCGGCAAGAAGGTGTCGATCGTCTCCGACAAGGTGCAAACGACCCGGACCCAAATCCGGGGCATCCTCAACCGGCGCGATGCACAGGTGGTCTTCGTCGACACTCCGGGTATCCACCGGCCGCGGACACTTCTCGGAGAACGTTCCAACGAACACGCGACATCAACGTTCGGTGATGTCGACGTCGTCTGCTTTCTGATCGACGCCACCATGCCCCTCGGCAAAGGCGATCGTTTCATCGCCCAGCGCACGCCGAAAAATGCGATTCTCGTGGTGAACAAGTGCGACGCCAGCACCGGCGAGGAAGTACTGCGGCAGTTGCAGCGCGCTGGCGAGTTCGAGTTCAGCGAGTACTTTCCCGTTTCGGCGACGACCGGCGAGGGCGTCGACGAACTGTTGGCCGCGATCATCAAGCGGCTACCGGAAGGGCCGGCGTTCTACCCGCGGGACACGATCAGCGACACCTCCGAAGCGTTCTGGGTCGGGGAACTCGTCCGGGAACAGTTGCTGCATTTCGCCCAGGAAGAACTTCCGCACTCGATCGCCTGCGTCGTGACCGAGTGGGAGGACCGCGAGAACCACGGGCCGTTTGTTCGCGTCGAGATTCTGGTCGAGCGCGAATCGCAAAAGGGCATCGTGATCGGCCACCACGGCTCAGTGTTGAAGGCCGTCGGTACCGCCGTTCGAGCCGAGCTGCCTCCGGGCTCGTTCATCGACCTGCACGTCAAGGTCGACAAGGACTGGCAGCGCCGCGCCAAGTCCCTCGACCGCCTCGGTTACTAACCCCCTGCCTCCTGCGGATCGGCTCGGGGTCAGGTCCGAGTGGTGCCGAAACGGATGGCCGGGCATGCTGTGCGGATGGAACTTCACGAAGCCCTCTACACCACCCGGGCCATGCGCCGCCTTTCGTCCGAACCGGTGCCCCACGATGTGATTGGCCGGATCCTCGACGCCGGAATTCGGGCCCCAACCGGTGGAAACGCCCAGGACTGGCGCTTCGTGGCCGTCACCGACCCCGACAAGATCGGCGCTCTGGCACCCATGTACCGAGAAGGCCTGGCGAAGTTGTTCGGCGGTCATTATGCGAAGTCGAACGCGGAAGTCCGGGCCGCAGTCGCATCCGGAAATGTTGATGCCCGCACCCAGCAGGTCGTACGCGTGCTGAATTCCACCGAGCATCTCGCTGAGCATTTCCACGAGGTCCCGTTGCTCGTGTTCGGCTTCAGCCAGACGGATCAGAACCCGGGATCGATTTGGCCCGCGCTCTGGAGTATGTGCCTGGCCGCCCGCGCCGAAGGTATTGGCTCCACGATCACCACGATCTTGAACATGTACTACGCCAAGGAGGCCGGCGAAATCCTCGGCGTTCCGACGGGAGAGAAGTGGTTCATGCACGGGTGCCTGCCCATGGGCTACCCGACCGGCAAGTGGGGCGTCCCGTCGCGCAAACCCATCAACAAGGTCTGCTTCCACGACACCTGGGGCACCCCGGTCCCGTTCGAACCGCCGACCAAGGCGTTCTAGCCAGTCTCCAACTCGATCCAACTTGCGGGGCGGCGATACCCAACTCGGGGATTTCGCGCGGCCGGGAGGCAGTTTCTGGCCGGGTTGGGTGACCTCAGCCGTCGGGGTTGGGTCCCGGCTTCTGGGTGCCCGACCCCGGCTTGTGTGGCTCCCAACCCGAGGCCGCCGGGTACCCAACTCGGGGTTTTCGCGCGGCCGGAAGGCAGGTTTGCGCCGAGTTGGGCGACCTCAGCCGGCGGGGTTGGGTTCCACGATCACCGGGTGAAGAGCTGGTCGACGGGTCCGAAGTCGTCGGTCAGCACGATCGCGTCACCGATGAACTCGTCGAGCTTCTCCCCATCGAGGAGAACCATCCCTGTCTGGTCGATGTCGGCGGCCAGCGCCGTCGTCATCCCGGGCAACGCCAACGGCGAGTCGGCTGCGACGACGACGAAGTTCGCACCGATGTCGCCGGAAAACGCATCGGGGTAACTAAGCACTGCGATGTACTTGAACACCGATTTCACCGTGGCGATCTCCGCCTTGATGAACTTCTGCGGTGGGCTGTCGATCGCGTTCAGCACGTAAAGCCCACCGGGCTTGAGCACACGTTGGATGTCGGCGGTGACTTCCCGGGTGGCAAGGTGCCATGGGATGGATTGCCCGCCAAACGCATCACCGATGACGACGTCCCAGGACTTCGACGGTTCCCGACGCAGGTTCTGCCGGCCATCGCCCGCCACCGTTCGAAGGTCGGGAGCCAACTCGAGTCCGAGGTGCTTCTCATCAAACTTCACGAGCTTCGGGTCCACCTCGAAGACGAGGCTCTCCGACCCCGGCCGGGTGGCCTTGAGGTAACGGGGCATGGTGAACCCTCCGCCCCCGATATGAAGCGCGCGTACCTTCTGCGGGGGAGAGCGCCAGGCATCGATGGCGATCCGAAAGGCCCTCACGTATTCGAACTCGAGATACGTGGGATCATCGACGTCGACCTTGCTGTGCCAGCCATCATCGAGCACGAGAAGCCGTTTCGAGTCGTCGTTGGAATCGGGTTCGGCCCGAGCACAGAAATACGATGACTCCATCTGACACGGGTCGCGCCATCCGGTGAGCGCCTGGGCGGACCCGGCACCGATGGCCAAGGCGATGCCGACCACCGTTGCGACGAGGTTTGCGGATGTGGGGGGTGACGTCCGCAGCGCCGCGGTCAACAGCACGCCCATCGTGATCAACACGGCGCCGGCGATGCCAACGATCACGCGTGATCGAAAATTAGGCACAAGCACGAACCCGGTCATAAACGATCCAAGCAACGCGCCAGCGGTGGATATCGCGGAGAGGCCACCGACGGTACGGCCGGTTTGGCGCAAGTCGGTGAGCTTCGCCTTCACGAGGAAAGGCTGCACGGTCGAAAGAACGGTGGCCGGCAGGAGAAAGACCGCAGCGGTGAGGCCGATCACCGCGGAAGCATCGGTGGACGTCACTTTGGGTCCGAGCCATCGAAGCAGAGGGATTTCGATAAGCGCGCATATCCCGCCGAGGATCAGGGTGGGACCGACGAGTCGTGAGGGATTCCATCGGTCCGCAATCCGACCGCCGATCCATGCACCTGCGGCGATGCCGGCCAGGATGACCCCGATGATCGCCGTATAGGTCTCGAGCGTGACACCGACGTACGGGGCCAGCAGTCGGGCGGCGACGATTTCCAGCACCAGGATCGTGGCCGAGGTTATGAACACGATGAGGCCGATAACTGCTGTCGGTAGACGCCGCATCAGATGAACGCTACTTCAGGTGTCACGCTGACCGTGGGCTTCCCGCGAGGCGGGTTTGTATCGGCCATGTTTCCGGTCGATTTCGACGTGTAAACGGAATGCATCATTTTCGCGTCAAGTTGCTTCGAATCCTTCCAATTTCGAGGCTCACTGCTACGATATCCGAACCTGAAAAGGGGTGATCCACATGAACGGAAACACCGTTCTGAACGTCAGCCTTACTAACAAGGCCAAAGCAATCACGGCTCGCGAACTCGCAAAGTACAAAGAGCGCACGCCCAAGTCCCAGGAACTGAACAGCCGAGCGCAAGCTTCGATGCCAATGGGTGTCGCTTCCTCGTTCCAGTTCTATGATCCCCACCCGGTCATGGCTGACCGGGCCGCCGGCCCCCGAATCTGGGATGTCGACGGGCACGAATACGTCGACTTCTGCATGGGCTTCGGGGCCCTGTACTCCGGCCACAGTCATCCGGTGGTGGCGAAGGCCCTCCACGAGCAAATTGCCAAGGGCACCCTGTTCGTCACCCCGAGCGAAACGAATCACGAGGTTGCCGAGGAGTTGAAGAAGCGCTTCGGGATGGATCTCGTCCGCTTCACCAATTCCGGCACCGAGGCCACGCACGACGCGATCCGCGCCTGTTCGCGCCTTCACCGGTCGAGACCGGATCGTCAAGGTGGAAGGTGGCTACCACGGCCACCACGACGAGGTCATGGTTTCCATGAAACCTGCACTCGATATGGCCGGCCCCGCTCATGCGCCGTATTCGGTTCCGGCCACGAAGGGCATCCCGACAGGTCTGCTGGCGGAAGTGTCGGTCGTGCAATACAACGATCCGCTAGCTCTTGAGCGGGAACTGGCCAAAGGCGACGTGGCTGCGTTCATCGTCGAACCGGCAATGGAAAACATCGGCATCGTCCTTCCCATGCCCGGCTATCTCGCCAAGGTACGGGAAATCACCCGGAAATACGGCACGATGTTGATATTCGACGAGGTCAAGACGGGTATCACTGTTGGCTGGGGCGGCGCGACGAAACACTTCGGTGTGCAGCCCGACCTGATCTGTCTCGCCAAATCCATTGGTGGTGGTCTCCCGATAGGCGCCTTCGGTGGACGCGCCGAGGTTATGGCCGGGATCTCCGACGGCAGTGTCCTTCATCTCGGAACGTTCAACGGCAACCCGCTGGTCAGCGCTGCGGCCTTGGCCGTGCTGCGAGACGTGTGCACTCCCGAAGCGATGGCGGCCACCAACTCACTCAACGGCGAGATGATGGTCGGAATCGATTCGATTATCGCTGAGCATTCGATTCCAGCCCACACCGTGAAGCTCGGCGCCAAAGGCTGTGTCACGTACACCGTGAGCCCGGTGCGCAACTACCGCGACTACAAGACGTCGAATTTCGACATCGCCTACGCGAACTGGATCTACGGCGTCAATCGGGGCATCCTGCTACCGCCGGGCCTCGATGAACAGTGGTTGATCTCGATCATGCACACGAGGGCCGAAACCGACCATCACCTCAACGTGTTCGCCGATTTCGCACGCGAACTTACGAGCTGATCCGAGAGTTGAGGCGGCGACCCTGCCGCAACATCGATTCTCGCGATTCGGACAACAGTCACTGTGAAAGCTACCGGGAGTGGGCCCGCAATGGTCCAATGCCCGGTAGCCTTTGTGTATGGCTGCCTACGACATCCGACAATTTGGTGACCCCGTACTTCGACAGGTCGCGGCCGAGGTTACGAACGTCGACGGCAAGCTGGTAGCCCTTACCAACGACATGATCGAAACGATGTATGCGGCGCCCGGGCTCGGCCTCGCTGCTCCGCAAATCGGGGTCCAGAAGCGCCTGTTCGTCTACGACCTGCAAGATGGCGAAGGCGCCAAGGTACTGGTGAATCCGGTGATTTCAGAGTCACGCGGTGAGTGGTCCTACGACGAGGGCTGTCTCTCCGTTGCCGGTCTCTCGTGGGAAATCGTGCGCCCGAAGGAAATTCATCTGACTGGTTACGATCTCGACGGAAACGAAATCAGCATCGAAGCTGACGAACTGATGGCCCGGCTCTACCAACACGAACTCGATCACCTCGATGGCAAGCTGCTCATCGATCACCTCGACGCAGAACAACGGGCAGACGCGATGAAGACCCTGCGAGGCCGCATCCTCAGTAACAAACCGGCTCCCGAGAAGCCCGCCGCGCCGAAGAACAAGTTCGGCCTGTCGCTTCCCGGCAAACGCTGAGCGCAGCGCGGATAGCCGTCGGTATCGCATGAAGTTGGTCTACCTGGGGTCGCCTGACGCGGCCGTGAAACCGCTTCATGCCCTGGTCGACGCCGGCCACGAGATTCTTCTGGTGGTGTCGCAACCCGACCGGAAACGGGGCCGCGGGTCGGCGCTCGTCGCTTCGCCGGTAAAGGCCGCCGCCCTCGAACTCGGCATTCCGGTAAGTGACAAAGCCACTGATGTTCTTGCCGCCGTACAGGCGGGAGCCGAGCTCGGCGTGGTCGTGGCGTTCGGCCAATTGATTCGCCAGCCGCTTCTCGATGCCATGCCGTTCATCAACCTGCACTTCTCGCTCCTGCCCCGTTGGCGCGGAGCAGCACCGGTTGAGCGGGCGATCCTCGCCGGGGATTCCGAAACCGGCGTATGCCTCATGGGTCTGGAGGCTGGTCTCGACACCGGTCCGGTGTACGAAGTCCAAACCACGACGATCCTGCCGACCGATTCGCTGACGACGCTGCGGACCCGACTCGTAGACATCGGAACGGAAATGCTGGTCCGGCGGTTGTCCGACGGGTTCAACTCGCTCGGGTCAGCCGAACCGCAGGTTGGCGAGTCCGTGTACGCCGCGAAAATCGACCCGTCTGAATACCTCGTCGATTGGACCAAACCGGCGATCGAGATCTCCCGTCTCATCCGCCTCGGGTCGGCGTGGACGACGTTTCGAGGCAAGCGCCTCAAAATCCTCGAAGCCGACGTCGCTGAGACTGCTCCTCCGCTGGGCGCACCAGGTTCGTTGATCGGCCTCAACGTGGCGACCGGCCGGGGTTCGCTGGCGCTGCTACGCGTTCAACCCGAGGGAAAAGCTCCGATGGACGCACCGTCTTGGCGCAATGGCGCCCAACCAAACGAAAACGATGTGATGGGTCAATGAACGTTCGAACGCCTCCGTCCGCAAGGGAGATAGCCCTTGAGGCGCTCGCCAGGGTCGACGACGGGGCCTATGCGAACATCGCGTTGCCCGCACTGCTGACCGAACTGGATTCTCAGTTCGAACTGGAGGATCGGGAGAAGAACTTCGCCACGGAATTGACGTACGGCACGGTCCGAATGCGTCGCGCGTGTGATTGGCTCGTGCAACGGCACATCACGCGAGACGCCGACGACGAGACACTGCGGGTGCTCCATCTGGGCGCTTATCAATTGGTCTTCCTCAAGACGCCTCCGCATGCGGCCGTGTCGGAGATGGTCCACCTGTCACCGAACTGGTCGAAGAAGTTCGTCAACTTCTGTCTTCGTAGGGTCGCAGAAGATGTGAATCCGAGGTGGCCCGACCTGGCGACCGAGTTGAGCTACCCCGACTGGATAGTTCGCGCGCTTACGAATGATCTCGGACCCCAGGTTGCTCGTCGAGTTCTCGAAGCAATGAATCAGCCGGCCACCGTTTCGGTGCGCGATGACGGGTACATTCAGGACCCCGCATCGCAGATGGTGGCTGAGGCCGTCGGAGCGAAAGACGGGGAACGCATTCTCGATCTTTGTGCCGCCCCAGGAGGAAAGGCGACGCTCATGGCCTCGCAGGGCGCGTTCGTTACGGCGGTCGATATTCATCCGCATCGGGGCGAGTTGATTACGGAGAACGTCGACCGTCTCGGGCTGGCTGATCGCGTAGAGGTTCGCATCGGCGATGCAACAACGTTGGACTTTGAACCTGGGTCCTATGACCGGGTCCTCGTCGACGCACCGTGTTCCGGACTCGGGTCGCTTCGTCGGCGCCCTGATGCCCGCTGGCGGATGGACGAGAAGGAGATCGTCAAACTGGTGAAGTTGCAACGCGCGCTTATGAGTGTTGCGGCGCTTGCCGTCAAAACCGGTGGGACAGTCGTGTACTCGGCGTGCACATTGACCCGCCCGGAGTCGCTCGGTCTCGACGAGTGGGTGGCTCGCAGCGAACCGACCCTCGTAGCCGACGAACGTATGCAAGAAGCGGGATGGGAACCGATCGGCACCGGCGCCCGGCTTCTCCCGGACGAAACCGACGGCATGGTGATGTTCCGTTATCGCAAGACATCAGGTGTAACGACCGAAACCACTGAGTCGAGCGAAACTGCTCAGTCGCTGGAAATCACTGAGTCGCCCGAAATCACGGAGTCGACGGACACGACGGCATCGGTTGAATCGACGGAGATCGAGGAGTCGAAGCAAACCGTTGAATCAGCTGAATCGACCGAATCGAATGAACCGATTGCGACGGACGCCGCTGACGCCGTAGACGTTCCGGAAGTTCGCGAGAGCGCTGCGGAATCGAATGCGTCGTACACGGTTTCCGACGAATTGCCCGATGCCGCAGAACCGGAAACACTTGGGGCATGACAGCAACGCTTCTCACCGTCTCCGGCGGCGTCGGAACCATCACCCTGAACCGCCCTGACAATCGCAATGCGTTGTCGACTGATCTCGTCGAGAGCCTCCGTACGCACATCGACCAGGCGATCGCGGATCCTGCAGTCCGGGTAATTGTGCTGACAGGCGCCGGCACCGTGTTCTGTGCGGGTGCCGACCTCAAGGAACGACGCACCGTCACC
Source organism: uncultured Acidimicrobiales bacterium (assembly GCA_963763135.1). Lineage (GTDB taxonomy): Bacteria > Actinomycetota > Acidimicrobiia > Acidimicrobiales > JANYDT01 > JANMZO01. Next base: position 936,484 of record CAVXNJ010000004.1, read on the forward strand.
AATACCGCGGCCGACGACGATCTCCCCTCGTTCGTGCGCATTTTCCAGGCGATTCGCAGCGCGCCGAAACCGGTCGTCGGAAAACTCAACGGTTCCGCGCTTGCCGGCGGCCTCGGTCTCGCCTGCAGTTGCGACATCACGATCGCTCCCGAAAAAGCCATGTTCGGTTTCACCGAGGTGCGCATCGGAGTTGCTCCGGCGATCATCAGCGTCGTGTGCCTCCCGAAATTGCGGGCGGCCGACGCCGCCGAGCTGTTTCTGACCGGAGAACGCATCAATGCCCGGGAGGCCGCCCGGGTCGGGCTCATCAACCGAGCGGTCGCCGACGACGCACTCGATGCCGAAACCGACGCGATGGTGGCCAAACTCCTGCTCGGTGGCCCAAAGGCCATGGCCGCATCGAAGAACCTGCTCACCGCGGTTCCCGCGTTCGCTAACGAAGAAGATGCCTTCCGTTGGACGGCGAAGCTCTCAGGGGAGTTGTTCGCCAGCCCAGAAGCAGCAGAGGGCATGGGCGCCTTCGCTCAGAAACGCACCCCGAATTGGGATTCGGTCGTCTCCTGAGAGGATTCGCAGTCAGCTGTCAGATCGCTGCGAATGCGTGCGACTAACTCTGACGCCGACGGATATCTCGCAACAGGTCGAGCGTCACGTCGTGAAGCGTGTCGACCGAGTGCGTCGCGTGCGAAAGGTCCTGGTGCTTCGTAAGGTCATTCGGAACCACCACGACCGGCATCCCGGCTCGAATCGCGGCGAGGGACCCGTTGTGGGAGTCCTCGAGGGCCAGACAGTGGGCCGGGTCGCTTCCAAATCGTTTTGCGGCGAGGAGGTAAAGATCCGGAGCGGGTTTCGCGTGGGTGACATCGTCACGGGTGATCACGTGGGCAAAACGGTCGCGGATTTCCAGCTGTTCGAGGAGTCGACCGACCCAACCGATCGATGAACTGGAAGCAACGCCCAGTGCGATGTCGTTCGATCGGGCCAGATCAAGCAACTCGATGACGCCGGCGTTCGGTGACAGTTCCGCAATTGCTGCGAGGTTGTATTCGTCAAATTCGGCGAGGGCCTCGCGCTCGTCGATGGACCGGTCAGCGCCCTCCCTCAGCCAGGACACCCAGAAGTTGGTCGGTGATGCCGTTCCGACCACCTCGAGCCACTTGTCGAACGGAAAGGCCACCTGATGGCGTTCGAAAACACGTTCGGCGGCGCGGACCAGGCAGCCCTCGGTGTCACAGATCAGGCCGTCGAAATCGAAAATGAGCGCGTTCGGATTCATGGCGTTGGGTGTGGGCCGGTCGTTGCCGGCAATCGCGATTGCATACCGGTGTTCTTAGTCGGGATGTCAGCGTCTCCAGTGAAGCTTTGATTGCGGCTTCCGGCGAAGTCACCACCTACGGTGGGAGTCCTCAAGTGTCGGGTACTGCTGCCGATGAAGCCGATATGTCAGCCGAGGGAGTGGAAATAGTTTCGGGCGATGGTCCGCGCCCGGACGACCTCGCCGATGGCTTGTTCGATGCCGAATCGACGGCTGCCGCCGCGATCGTCAGCCCGGTTCAGTCACTTCCGCTGCAAGATTCGGGACTTCCGAAACTCGCGCTGAAGTCGGAGCGGGAAATCGTCGCCGATCCACTTGCGGCGACCCTGCCTCCAATTGTGGTCACGCCGCTCGCTCCGAACCCCGAGGCTGGACCGACACCGCGTACGCCGGTCGCGACCGTTCGAGATGCTGCTGAACCAGAGGTCGTCCGAGGCGCAGAACAATCGTTCTTCAGCGCAGCGGATGACTTGAGCGATTTCGCATCCGCGACACTTCCGAACGCTGCGGAGGATCCGGCATCCGAAGAACCTGAAGCCGCGCCGAACGCCCTCTATGCGAACTCCGTCCACGCGTGGGTTAGTGCGCCGGAGCCGAACCCCGAGACCGGACCAAATCCTCCTATCGTCACCATCGAAGCGGGTCGGAGCCTGCTGATCGTGAACGTCGACCCACTCCGGGGAGTCGTGGATATTGACGATGATGGCGGGGAAGCGAAGCCGGCAAACTGGTTCCTCGCGGCGGATGCATTCGGTGCGCACTCGCGTCCTGACGATGCTCCGACTCACTCGGACAACACTCGGTCACGAGGAAAGTCCAAGCGCACCGACGAGCCGAAACACGGCGGGGCTCCCCGTGAGACAGCTCACACCGGCCGTAGCTCCCGCTCCTTCGCAGTGTTCGCTCTTGTTGTGGTCGTGCTCATCGGAGGGTTTGTCAAGGTCGCTGTGCTGGACCGTCGAAACGCGTCGATCCCTCCCGCTGAACTTGCGCTTCATCCCACGAGTCTGTCGTGCGGAGCCCGCGCGCCGATGCGCTCGGCGCTGCGTTACGAGCGACATCTGGAGGTGGAGGAGATCCGCCGGGACTCGAACCTCGTGGAAACAACGAGAACCCGATTCGTCGACAACGAGGCCAAGAACTTCATTGCCCGACTGAACGGCTCGGCCTCCGAATCCGAGATCCTGGTCGGCGGACGCCACTTCGTAGCGACGCAGCCCGACGTGTGGTCCGAGGTGCCGTTTACCGAAGAACAGATCGCTGCTGCGTTTGCGCTTCCCTTTGCCGATCGTTTCACCGACGCGACGTGGCTCAATGACACGGCAGTCAGCGGTGTGGCCACGTGCGTTTACTCCTCGCTGCTCGGACGGGTGACGCTCCCGAACGGCGAGCGGATTTCGAACGCTCAACTGGAGTTGTACGTCGACTCGTCCAGTCAATACCGTCGAGTCCGGGTCCGTGGAGCTCGCCTGGTCGGCGCAGCTGCAGAGGCGACCGCCGAAGCCAGCGCGATACCGGATCCGACCGCCGTCAGCGACCCGGCGATCGATACCTCGGCGATCGATACCTCGGCGATCGAAACATACGTGCTGACGATCGATATCGAGTCGGCCCCACCGTTTGTACCGAATGTGCCGGTATAAACGCCCGGACGTGCTCGAAAGACCGTGGTCACGGGGATCTTGTTGTGCGGCTCGCGTTAGATTCGGGTTGTGCGCAGTGAATCTGATGTCCTGATCTGTCCCTCGATCTTGTCGGCCGACTTCGCCGCGTTGGCTGCGGCTATCGACGGCGTCACGCCGGAGACTGACTGGCTCCACGTTGATGTGATGGACGGGCACTTCGTTCCCAACCTCACGATTGGTGCCCCGGTCGTGAAATCGCTACGTAAACATACGGACTTGTTCATGGACTGCCACCTCATGATCACTGATCCAGCGAAGTATCTTCCGGATTTTGCGAAGGCCGGCGCCGACAGTTGCTCCGTCCACGTAGAGCTCGGGCAGACGAAAGATCTCATTGCCCAGACACGCGATCTCGGAATGAAGGTGGGCCTCGTCGCCAACCCCGATACCCCTTTCGAAGACTTCGCCCCCTACCTGGCCGACATCGACGTGATCCTGTTGATGACCGTGTTTCCCGGTTTCGGAGGCCAGAAGTTCATAGAGTCGGTCCTGCCCAAGATGCGCGAAACCGAAGCTGAACTCAAACGGCTCGATGCGAACACCGTCATCCAAGTCGACGGCGGAATCGACGTGGTTAACGGACCGAGAGCCGCTGAAGCGGGCGCCCGGGCGTTTGTCGCCGGCAACGCAATTTTTGCCCAGTCAAATCCGCTCGAAGCTGCGAGCAACCTGCGTCTGAGCATCGTGAACGCCATCGAGTCGCTGTGAGCCAGGTGCTACAGGCCAAAGTCGTGACGGTCTCCGACGGGGTCTTCCACGGTGTGCGTGAAGATCGATCCGGCGTGGCGTTGAACGATCAACTGCTGGCAGCCGGATGGGAGGTTGTCGACCGCCGCGTGGTTTCCGACGGCATCGAATCGGTTGCCGACGTACTACGCGAACTTAGTAATGGGTTCGCCGGACTCATCGTCACGACGGGAGGCACCGGCTTCGGTCCCCGTGACCTCACACCCGAGGGAACGCTGTCCGTTCTCGAACGAAATGCCCCGGGGATTGCCGAAGCGACCCGTCTCGTCAACCCACCGCTCGGCCGATTGAGTCGCGGCGTGGCCGGCACGCTTGGCCACTCGCTGATCGTCAACACCCCGGGATCACCAAAGGGCTGCGTCGAATGCCTCGGTGCGGTCCTCGACATGATCCCGCACGCCCTCAGCCTGATGACCGGCGAAACCACCATCCACTGAAGCGGGCACTCGAGTCGCGTCCGGGCCGACCGGGTGCAGCCGCGGACCGTATTTGCGAACCCAATCGAACTACTACCGGAGTACTTCAGCGAGGGTGGTGACGAGGCGGTCGATTTCCGAGTCGGTGACCACCAGGGGAGGAGCAACCAGGATGCTGTCCGGTACCGGATGCCCCGATCCCGCTGGGTACACCCACAGGCCGAGCGCGAGACATTCGGCGACGACGGTGGCGGTGGTAATGCCACGAAGCTCTATGCCGAGCATGAGGCCGCGCCCTCTGATCTCGGCGACCCGATCGGATTTACTAAGCGCGCTTTCCAACGCGTCACGTAGCTTGGCGCCCATGGTGTCGGCACGCGCGACCAACTGTTCGTCCTCCAGGATCCGCAGAACCTCCTGAGCGACCACGCAAGTGAGGTCATGCCCGGAATACGTGAAGAACATGAGCGGACCCTTGCCCTTCGCCATCCCGTCGGCGACACGATCGTTGGCGGAGACGAGCGAGATGGGCACGTACCCGCCGCCGAGGCCCTTGCCGCTTACGAGAATGTCTGGAGTCCACGGATCATGATCGTGGCCCCAGACCTTTCCCGTGCGGCCGAAGCCGGTCATGACCTCGTCGACGATCATCAGCACGCCGTAACGTCGGCAAATCTCGCCGACTTCGGCCCAGTAGTCAGGGGGAGCAACCAGAGCCCCGCCCGCCGCCCCGATGACCGGCTCAGCAACGAACGCCGACACCGTTTCGGGACCCGCCGCTTCGATGGCCGCGCCAACGGCACCGGCGTCGCTCCACGGGGCCTTCGGCCACTCCGCCAGAAACGGATCGAACCCGTCGCGTCGTGCCCGGTGATGACCCATGGCCAACGTGGCGAGCGTTGAACCGTGATAGCTCGGACTACGGCCGATCACCTTCCAACGGGTCGGCTCCCCGTTCGCGAGGTGATAGAGCCGGGCCAGCCGGATAGCCGAATCATTGGCTTCACTGCCTCCCGACGCGAGGAACACGTGGTGGTAGTCCTTTGGCAGCCAGCGGTCCACGAGCAGGTCTGCAAGGTTCATGCGGGCCGGTGTCGGCCACGGGGGAATGGCGTAGTCGACGTTCAGTAGGGCCTTCGCAGCCACGGCCGCGACTTCGGGCCGTCCGTGGCCGATGTTGGTGACCAACGCGCCACTCGCTCCGTCGAGAATCTCCCGACCGTCGTCGGTGTAGAGGATCGACCCTGCCGCCCGCACGATCGTGGGTCCGCCACCTGAATTCGCAAATCCGTACCGGGAGCTGAGGAGATCGGTCATGCGCCATCCTCGCGCGTCACCCACCCCCCACCTCGAATACCACCGGCGCAGGCCAATCGGTTCTCCGTTGTTTGCCGAACGTTTCCCGCCGCGCCCGTTCGCTCGTCGTAGGCTGGAGACCATGTTGCGTCTTGTGCTCCCCAAAGGTTCGTTGGAAAAAGCGACTCTGGAGCTCTTCGAACATGCGGATCTGGGCGTACAACGTTCCTCGGCGGTCCAGTACCTGGCATCGATCGACGATCCTCGCGTCAGCGAGGTCCGGATCCTGCGACCACAGGAAATCCCGTCTTATGTGGCCGAAGGCATGTTCGACCTCGGCATCACCGGACGCGACTGGATCGAAGAAACGGGGGCTGACGTGGTGTCGCTCGGGGAGCTCCACTATTCCAAGGCGACGGCCAGACCCATCCGCCTGGTGTTGGCCGTGGCTCAGGACTCGCCGTGGCAGAAAGCGGCGGACCTCCCGAACGGCGTGCGGATCTCCACGGAGTACATGGGCCTCACCTCGCGGTACTTCAAGAACCTGGGTATCGAGGCGAACGTCCGCCTCAGCTACGGAGCGACGGAAGCCAAGGTCCCCGACATCGCGGATGCCGTGGTTGAGATCACCGAAACCGGATCGGCGCTTCGGGCTGCGGGCCTGCGGATCATCGATACGGTACTCACAAGCTTCACCGAACTCGTGGCGAACAAAGAGGCCTACGCCGATCCCGAAAAACGCCACGCCATGGCGCAGATCCACACACTCCTGATGGGTACGCTCGAGGCGCGTGGCAAGGTGCTGCTGAAGCTGAACGTCTCGAACGAGGCCCTCGACGCGGTCGTCAAGATTGTCCCCGCGATGAAGACCCCCACCGTCTCAAAGCTTCACAACAACGAGGGCTACGCCATTGAGACCGTTGTTCCGAAGAAAGGCATCAACATGTTGATACCCGCCCTCAAAGATGCCGGGGCCACCGACATACTTGAGCTTCCGATCGAGAAAATCATCCACTGACATGCGTCACGTTTCGGGGACAGTGACGGCGTTCGACGATTCGCTCGCATTCGGCGAAGTCTCCACGGAGCGAGGGGAGACCTACTTCTTCCACTGCACCCAGATCGCCGACGGATCGCGCTCCATCGCTGTCGGCACCCACGTCAACTTCCGGGTGATCGCCGGGCGGATGGGACGCTGGGAGGCGGCCGACGTAGAACCTCGTCATCGACCCGGTCATGAACACCCGACTGGGTTTGATGCCCCGATCGTTTCGGTCGAGTCGGAATCGTTCGAATGCCCGGTATGTGGCGCCGCCGTTCAGGGTGCGGCAGGCGACTACGAGATCTGTCAGGTCTGCAACTGGGAAGACGATCCGGTGCAGCGAAACGATCCGTCGTACGCCAACGGTGCCAACGTGTTGTCACTCGATGCGGCCCGCCAGACCTGGGCCGCCAACCACTCCTAGACGCGCAGGCTGTTGCGGGCGCCAGGGTGCTGTGGTGCTGCCGGTAGCTATCCTTGTGACCGGTTGAAGGCCCCGCTGACCTGTACATACGCCAGACGGATCTGCGCCAGAGCGTCAATCAACGTTCCCTCGTCGGGCCCGAGTCGGCCGCGAAGCCCGTCGACAACGGCCGCCATGGCATCGATTGCGACCTGCGCATCGGCGAGTTTCGGCGGCTCTTGCTGCAGGTGGGCCGCAGCCAACTGGAAGAACCCGATGCAGTGATTCGCGATCACGGCGAAGGCCGGGACCTGCACCAGTTCGTCGGTCATGGCGCGGAGCTCTTCTTGCATCGCACGGACTTCTTCGGGCGTCGGTTCCCGCTCGAATTCGGGACCGCCGGCGGAACTGTCGAGGCCCGATGCACCCCCGGGCGTCGGTTGCGGAGCTGAAGGCTCACGTTTTATCGGTCGTTCGCCGTCTGGTGTCCACAAGGAGCTCATACCCTGGTAGGTTATATGCCACAACTTGGTGAAAAGCGGGATCGACCCTGCTTCTGCGATATCTGTCGAAGAAGTACTCGAACCCCACCCGGCCACAACCACCTGCTCGGCAGGTAACCGTGCGTCCAGGTCGATCGTACAAGCCGGCCGCTTTGCGGTGGGCGCGTTGATGCTTTGCACCGCGACCGCCTACAAAGGACCACCTATGTACCAAGGAGTGATGCCGAATAGCCACCACCGATGAACCTCGCCGCAACGAACGCATTCGTGCCCGTGAGGTCCGCCTAATCGCCGCCGATGGCGCCCAGCTTGGCATTAAGCCATTGCCGGAAGCCCTTTCGCTTGCCCGCGAAGCCGAACTCGACCTTGTCGAGATCGCTCCGATGGCAAACCCGCCTGTTTGCAAGATCCTCGACTATTCGAAGTGGGTCTACGAGCAACGGCAGCGAGACAAGGAATCGAGAAAGAAATCCCAAGCCGTCATCATCAAGGAGATGAAGTACCGCCCCAAAATTGGTGGCGGCGACTTCGACACCAAGACGCGGAAGGTCGGAGAGTTTCTCGAAGAGGGCCACAAGGTCAAAGTCACGATCATGTTCCGAGGTCGCGAGGTCGCGCACCCCGAGCTTGGTATGAAGATCTTGAACAAGATCGCCGAACAGATCGGGCCGGCCGCCAAGATGGAAGCGGTCCCGAAGCTCGACGGGCGAAACATGGTGATGGTGCTCGCACCAGACAAAAAGGCGCAGCTGGCCCTGGCCAAAGCAGCCAAGGAAGCCCAGCGCGGTGAACGTATCGAACGCATCACCGATCGCGTCTCGGGCGTAACCCCCGCGGCAGCGCCCGTCGAATCCACTGAACAACCTCAAACCTCGGAAGTCGTCGAGGCTTAAGTCCCACTGCGCAGCGCCATTACGTCGCTGCACGCTCGCCTGGTAGCGAATCCCGCTACGAAGCGTCCCCAACGAGAAGAGAGAGTCTCCTCATGCCCAAGATGAAGACCAACCGCTCCGCTGCGAAGCGGTTTCGTATCACCGGAACCGGAAAAGTTATGCGTGGCAAGGCGTTCCGCAAGCACAAGTTCGAGCACAAGTCGTCGGTACGTACCCGTCGACTCGACCGCGACAACGTCTTGGCCCCGGGCGACTCCGCCCAGGTCAAGAAAATGCTCGGCCTCTAGCGCCCGCAGATCCACGTATTTCCGGCAGTCGGTTTCCGGTTGCCAAACCCCATTCGCCAGGCTCACTGAAGAGCCACCCCCTGAAAGGAGCGTCTGATGGCCCGTGTCAAACGAGGCGTCCACGCCAAGAAGCATCACAAAGCAGTTATGGAGCAGGCCAAGGGCTACTACGGCAACAAGAGCCGTACCTTCCGCTCAGCCAATGAGCAGGTCAACCACTCACTGCGCTACGCATTCCGCGACCGTCGTGCACGCAAGGGCGACATGCGCGCCCTGTGGATCCAGCGCATCAACGCTGCGTGCCGTCTGAGCGACATGAGCTACAGCGTTTTCATCAACGGGCTAAAGGTTGCCGGCGTTGAGGTCGATCGTAAGGTGCTGGCCGACCTGGCTGTCACCGATCCTGCGGCCTTCGCAGCTCTGGTGAAGGTTGCCGCCGACGCTAAGTCTGCGGCGTAGTTAGGCCTGACGATCGCTCCGGTGGTTTCCACTGGAAGGAAACAGTGAGTTCTGCTCGAACGGATCGGCATCTGAGGGCATCTACAGTCTGAGGAATGTCGTACCCCAACGAGTTGAGCTTCACCCATCCACATGTACAACGACTACGGCGCCTAGTGGGGCGCCGTAGCTCGCGTGTGGAGGAGCAATCCTTCGTCATCGAAGGCGTGAAGACGTTGACGGAGGCGCTCGATGCGAAAGCCGGCGTGCTCGCCGTGTTCGCGGATGCCGACTTCAAGAATGCGGTGGTCGACCGGTGCGAAGCGGCTGGTCTGGTGGTGCACCGTTTGGCGCCGGGCGTCATCGAACGGGTGGCCGACACCGTCTCGCCGCAGCCGATAATGGCGGTGGTTGAAACACCGGCGACAACGCTGGCCGACCTTCGCACCCCGCTTCGCGACGGCGGCTTCGTGCTCGTGTGCGTCGAGATCCGCGATCCCGGAAACGCCGGAACCGTGATTCGCAGCGCCGAAGCAGCCGGTGCGGTGGGAGTGGTGTTCACCGACGACTCCGTTGAAGTTACCAACCCGAAAACTGTACGAGCGTCTGCGGGAGCGGTGTTTCCACCTCCCCGTCGTATCCGGTGTTTCGGTGGTCGAGTTGGCCGGAGCGTTCGAGTCGTGGGGAGTCCGATCATGGGCCACCGAAGCCCGTTCGCCCACGTCGACGTCGCTCGACAACGCCGACTTGACCGGCCCGACGGCGATCGTGATGGGGAACGAGGCGCACGGGTTTTCGCCCGAACAGCGGGCGTTGTTCCTGAATGGGTTGTCGATTGAGATGGTGGGCCGTACCGAGTCGTTGAATCTATCGATGGCCGCCACTCTTGTGTGTTTCGAAGCGGCGCGGCAGCGACGTACGACAACCGCAGGTACAGATCTTGTAGTCCATTCGGACCATCGTTCATTCCGTTAGCCGCAATCTCTACCATCAATGTTCGTAACGGACCGTTACAGTGACGAACAGAAGCAATTCGGCGGTGAATGCCGCCGCAGCTTCATTGAAGGAGCGGGCGAATGGCGGCCGAACCGAAGGCAGTGGCGAGCAAGGCCGGAGATCGATCTTTTGGCCCTGGTGGCATCGACCAGCCAGGAACCGATGATCGTCCTGGCTCGGCGAGGACGACGGCTAACGGGTGACGCGGGCTTTTCGATGTGTGTGGGCGAACACGAGGCGCACGACTTGTGAACGTTGCCCCCCGGCACGCTGGTAGGTCGATCCTGATGGACTTTCTTCCGGCAAGCGGGCCGTTTACACGACGATCGTGGGTGCCGAGATCGGAGCAGAGACCCATCTCGGGTGAGGTCGACGTGTCCCCCGTTAATACGGCGATTGACCCGCTTCAGCTATCGAATCGTCCCGATGGGAACCATGCTCGGCATCAGCGTCAGCGACCGTTCGCCGTTCCGAGAGGTCGGTGACCGGGCGGAATGGCTTGAGGGTTTGATTACCGGAGCAGCAAAGTCGAGCGTGGTGGCTGCCGCGGTTCTTCGCCCTCTGATCGAGAACGGTCAGGCCGTCGATTTTATATTCGAGGCGATCAACGACCTTGGGGGTGAAATGCTCGGCGCACTACCGTCGGGCATCATCGGTAGGCGGTTTTCCGAATGGTCGGAGCTACCCGCCGGGCAACATCCGTTTGCGCAGAAAGTGTGCAGAGTTGGCATTCGGGCGAGTTGGTGACGTTCGAATCCTCGGGCGAAGGAACCAAGCTGAAAGCCGGACTGGCTTCGGTGCCAGGTCACGCCGTTGCGGTCACAGGTCATTCTCAACGTCGTCGACATTTCGGAGCAACGGGCCTCCGAGGCGGCATTGGCCGCGAGTGAACATCTGTTTCCGTTCCGTGTTCGAGGTGGCCGCCGAAGGCATCGCTCTGGTCGAACGAGACGGAACGTTTCGTTTTGTGAATCAGGCGTTCGCCGAAATGTTCCTCATCAGCCGAGAGGATCTGGTGGGCCGTTCGTCGCTTTCTTTATACCGTCCGACGAACTCGGTCCCAGAACCGAGAACTCGCCAAGCGAGGCCCTCCGAACGAACCAGCACACTACTCCCCGTCGACGTCATCGGCTGGTTCGGGGCGACGGAACAGAATTTTGGGCATCTGTGAATTCGGCTTTCACCCGAGATGCCGACGGGAAGGTCGACGGGTTTGTGCTGATGGTGTCCGACATTGATGAGCAACTCCGGTCAGCCGAAGCGCTCGCAGCGAGCGAGGCCCGCTACCGGGCGATCGTTGAGCACGCCGACGTGTTACTCATGCTCAGCGACGCTACTGGCCGAATCGTATACGTCAACGACCGAATGTTGACAACGTTGTCCGCAACCCGTGAGCAGCTCGTGGGTCAGCGCTCGCTCGACATTTTGGGCAGTGAAGCGAGTCGGCAGGTCGCCGACGACTTCAAGCGGCTGGTGAAAGGCGTCGACGTCCTGCCGGTTCGCTATGACCTGGTCGCCCTCGACGGCCGCAGTGTGCTGGCGATTGGGTCGGTTGTGGCCCTTCGGAACTCAAAAGGTGAATTCGACGGCGCCGTCGCCGTTGCCGCGGACATTACGCATCTTGCGGAACAGGACTACGCCAGACGCCAGATGGAAGCAGCCCTGCAGACCGCCGAAGAACGAGAACGCTCGAGGCTGGCCTCGGACCTCCATGACGGGCCGGTGCAGACGCTCTCTGCGCTGTCGCTGCGCCTCGGCGGAGCGCTCCGTTCCGAGAAGTTCGACAGCGAGCTGGTGTCGGCAGCCGAACAACTGGTCGGAACAACTATTCGAGAACTCCGAATGCTGCTGTTTCAGATGTCGCCGGCCGAACTTGAAAGCCAAACCTTGGGCTCGTGCCTGCTCGACCGCGCACAACGGATTTTGCCCGAAGGTGTTTCGGTGGAAGTCGATGATCGTCGCACGTCGTTGCTCGATCACCGCACCACCGAGACGCTGTTCCGAATCTCGCAGGAAGCTGTGGCCAACGTGGCTAAGCATGCCGGAGCAACCACGGTCAAGATTTCCCTCCACGAGACCCCCACGGACACGATCCTTGAAGTGATCGATGACGGGCTCGGTGGGAGTGACGACGCCTTTCGGAATGAAGAGGCCGGCCATATCGGTCTGCGCACCATGTATGAGCGGGCCCGTCAGTTGGGTGGGTACTGCGAAGTTACGTCGGCGCCCGGGTGCGGAACGACGGTCTTCGCTCGGCTGCCGACCCAAACGAGCCTGCATCCCGATCCCCGCCGGTAGCCGAAGGCCGGGATCATCGGGGTGCGTCATCAAGCTTCGACGTGCTCTGCGACTATCGGCATTTACGCAGCTCTGATCGAAAGCACCGCTAACCTGAACGGGCGCGGTCGGCTGGTCGACCCCGGGTAGTCCAGGAGCTGTGAGTTGCAACTCGATGAAATCACGTCGCTTTCCCGTCAGGCGATCGATGCCATAGTCAAAGCCGATTCGCTGGAGTCGTTGAAGCAAGCGGAGATCGAAGCTGTCGGCAAGAAAGCGCCAATCACCCTGGCGAGCCAGAAGCTTGGGGCGATGTCGGCGGAAGACCGGAAATCGTTCGGAGCGGCGCTCCAAGAGGCCCGGGCCGGCGTTGTTGCGGCGATCGCCGATCGTCGCTCGACGCTGACTGACGCAGCCCGTCGTGCGCAGCTTGGAAAACGAGCGGCTCGATCTCACCGAACAGGTCGGCCGCGGCGGCAACGGGCATGTGCATTTGATCACTCAGACCATTCACGATCTCGAAGACATTTTCCTCGGCATGGGATTCTCGGTCTTCAACGGACCCGAGGTCGAAACCGACTGGTACAACTTCGAAGCGCTCAACTTCCCCAAAGCCCACCCGGCGCGCACCATGCACGACACGTTCTACCTGGAACTCGGCGAGGCCGAGGAAGTGGTGCTACGTACGCATACCTCGCCTATGCAGATCCGGGTCATGCAGGAGACCAAGCCGCCGATCTACGCAGTGATGCCGGGTCGCTGCTATCGGCGTGACACGGCGGATGCGAGACATCTCCCGGTGTTCCATCAAATTGAGGCCCTCGTCATCGACAAGGGGATTTCGCTGGGCCATCTGGCCGGCACGATTGAGACGTTCATTCGCGCGTACTTCGGAAAAGATCTCAAAGCGCGCTTACGACCTGGATTCTTCCCCTTCACCGAACCCTCAGCGGAGTTCGAGATCACATGCCCGTTCTGTGGTGGCGACGGTTGCAAGACGTGTTCGCAGACCGGTTGGATCGAGCTCGGCGGCTGCGGCATGGTGCACCCCAACGTGCTTCGTGCAGGCGGAATTGATCCTGAGGAGTACACCGGGTTCGCGTGGGGTTTCGGCATAGACCGGCTCGCCATGAACCGCCACGACATCGAGGACCTCCGTATGTTTCTCGATAACGACGTCCGCATGCTCCGACAGTTCTGACAAGTTCTGTATAGAACGCCGTTTCTCTGAACGCCGCCGCTCCTCACTCCTGTCGCACCCGTAACGAATCCCACGCACGAAGGTCCCTCATGCTCGTACCCCGCTCCTGGCTCGCCGAATACTGCGCCCTTGACCAGTTGAACCCGCCCATCACCAATGCGCAACTGGCCGACGCCTTCAACGAACTCGGTCTGATCGTCGAAGGCTACGAGGCCAAAGGCGAGGGCCTCGAAGGCATTATCACGGTTCAGGTTCGCACAATCCGCCCTCATCCCAATGCCGAGAAGATCCGGCTGGTCGATGTGGTGACCTCGGAGAACGCAACCGAAACACTGCAGATTGCTTGCGGCGCGTGGAACTTCAACGAAGGCGACAAGGTTCCTCTGGCGACACTCGGGAGCACGATGCCCGACGGGATGTCGATCGAGCGGCGCAAGATGCGCGGCGAATGGTCCAACGGCATGTTGTGTTCGTCGAAGGAACTGAAGCTCGACGGCGACCACGGCGGGCTGCTCATCCTCGATCCGTCAACGCCGATCGGCATCCCGATCGCTGAAGCCCTCGGTATCACTGCCGATGCAGTGTTCGACCTGAGCATCGAAGCGAACCGTCCCGACGCCATGAGCATCGTCGGCATCGCCCGCGACCTTGCTGCGAAACTCAAAGTTCCATTCACGTATGCCGACGCCCAACGCCGGCGTGGCCGCTGCTCCCAACGCGTCAACCACACGCGGGAGCATCACTGCCACGGACCTCTGCGACCGTCTGACCGTGACCGTGATCCGAAACGTCACCGTGACGCAATCGCCTTCCTGGATGAAGAGTCGGCTGGCCCACGCCGGCATGCGGGCCATCAGCAATCTGGTCGACGCGTCGAACTACGTCATGCTCGAACTCGGAGCGCCGAGTCACGCGTTCGATATCGACAAGTTGGCCGGAGGAGCGATCGGGGTCCGCTGGGCGAAAGCCGGCGAAACTATTGAGACGCTCGACGGCAACACGCGCACGCTCGGACGCACGGCAGCGGGAGCCGAGGTGCAAGACGGGGTGATCATCGATGGCCACGACACCGCCGTCGGGATCGCTGCGATCATGGGCGGCGCCTCCTCGGAGGTCGACGATGACACGACGAACCTCCTGCTCGAAATCGCGCACTGGACCCCGATGTGCATTGCTCGAAGCTCCAAGCGCCTCGGGTTGCGGTCTGAAGCGTCGGCTCGGTTCGAGCGTGGCTCGGATCCTGAAGGTCTCGTTCGGGCAGCGGAACGTTTCGTCGAGCTGGTCCGCCTCACCTGCCCTGAGCTCACGATCGAGAGCTTCGACGACATTCGCCCGGTGCAGGCCGTCGAAAAGAAGGTGCGCTTACGAACGGAGCGGGCCAATCTGCTGCTCGGTACGAACCTCGACGACGCGACGATCGCCTCATTGATCGCTCCCATCGGATTCGTATGTACGCCTACGGGTGAGTCAGGTGTGCAGGATGTCGTCATTCCGTCATGGCGTACCGACTCGTCAGCCGAAGTCGACGTGATCGAGGAGGTCGGCCGCCACTTCGGGTACCAGAACATCGAACGTCGCACGCTGCGCACAGATCTCGTCGGCAAGCTCACCCCGTACCAGCTGCAGCGTCGTCGGGTAACGCATCTCCTCGCCGACATCGACGCCCACGAGGTGTGGACGGCGACCTTGATGAATCCGGCTGACTTGTCGAAGAGTGGCCTGCCGGAGGAAGCCGTCGTGTTGAGCAACCCGCTCGACAAGGCCGAGTCAGTGATGCGGACGTCGCTGCTTCCCGGTCTTCTGCGCACGCTCGCCCACAACGCAAACCACCGCAACCCGGCCCAGCGGTTCTTCGAGATCGGCCATGTGTTCCAGCCGCCTCGCCCGGAGCAGATCGTTCCCTACGAACGGGAGCACCTCGGTATGGTGCTGGCCCTCGACAACGACGACGCCCGGACCGCAACCGCCGTGTTCAACCGTTTGTCCGACCTTCTCAGGGTCAAACCCGAAGCCCTCCGTCTCGATGCCTGGTCGGACGGACCCGGCCTTCACCCGACGCGTACGGCCCGCATCATCGGTGCCGGCACCGGATTCCCGATCGGTGCCGTCGGCGAAGTTGACCCCGGCGTGCTGGCTGCATGGGGGATCGATCGGCGGGTCGGGTGGCTCCAGGTCGATCTCGAGAATCTTTGCGGTCTCCCGAAGCGTTCGATTGGGATCGACTCGTTCTCCCGGTTCCCCTCTAGCGACTTCGACCTGGCCTTCGTCACCCCCGACACCGTGCCCGCGTCAAAGGTGGAATCTGCGCTTCGAAAGGGCGCCGGTGAACTGTTGGAGTCGTTGTCGCTGTTCGATGTGTACAAGGGCGACCGGGTCGCGGCCGGCTCTCGAAGCCTGGCCTACACGGTTCGAATCTGCGCGCCGGACCGTACCCTTACCGACGCCGAGGTCGGCGCCGCCCGTCAGGCATGCATCGACGCCGTTGCCCAGGCCACCGGAGCCGTCCTCCGTAGCTAACCTCCGGTGATGGTGAGTTGGTATCCCGAGTGGGGCCGATCGTTCGTCCCCGAATCCGTCGACGGTCAGGGCAGCCGGCTTCCGCAGTTCCTTCTCGGACTCCATGAGCCTTCAGCCGACGAGCGAAAGGCCGGCGACCTGCTCAGTGGCGCGACGAATCATGGCGATCGAATCGGTACGCACGCTGAATATACGCGTGGCCCACGGGTCGAGTCGGGGAGTACGGCCGGGTTCGGTGCAGAAGAACGTGGTGAGCGGTCCTTCGAGTGCATAGCCGTCGGCTTCGACGAGCTCGCAGCGATTGTCGGAGAAGCTGATCTCGTATCCCATGGGAACACCATACGGAAGTCAACCTGTGGACAACGAGAGCGCAAACCCTGTGACTTACGCGAGTTGTCCACAGATAATCTGTGCACTTAGGATCCGCCACGGGAACGGAGAAGGCGCGCATTATCGATTTACGGGGTGAGCGTCGACGATTAGGCGAACGATCTGTTCAACATTCGGGCTGGTGAGCATCGTCGTGTGCGAACCTGTCACGGTTTCCACAGAGATCTCACGCCGGAAATAGTGCTTCCATCGGGAAAGGTCCACGGGCGGCGAATCCGCCGCCTTGATCACCATCGCTGGGACGTCGGCCGGCCTCCAGTTGAAACGGTCGATCTCGGCTACCCGCGTGTAGAAGTGCTGGTCACCTATGGCGGAGATAGCCGAGCGGTGAAGGTCAACTGCTATCGCCCCAGTAGGACTCAGCGGCTTCGTGCGGAGCTTCGCGACCCGTTTTCCGACGCTGATCCGGCGGACCGTCCGGGTGATGGGCGAAACGCGATCGGGGGCCTGGGTGTCGAGTAGCACCACGCCTTCGACGTGGAGCCCGACACCAGATGCGACCCGGGCCAACTCCATAGCGACCAGTCCACCGGCCGAATGCCCGATAACTATCAAGTCACTGGTGTCACGCTCGCGCAACGCACTGGTGATTGTGATGACCGTCGCCTGAATGGACTCCATTTCCACGGTGTCGACGGCCCTGACTCCTCCGTGTTGCTCAAGCAGCACGGCCAAATGTCGAAGGTACAAGACACTCGCCCCTGCGCCGGGGAGGAGCAGAAACCGAATTGCCCGCTGGTTGTGACTGACCGTCGATGGGCTGGTCGGGTCTGCGGTCGTTCTGAATTGGACGAGAGGCCCCGAGGATGCGAGCGATGGCGCGGCACAGTGACTGGCGAGGGCCCGGACGGTCGGAAGTTCTGCGATGGCAGGCAGTGGCGGAGCCACCGACCCGGGCTGCGAAAGGCGAGCCTGCAGTTCCACCATCGCCAAGGAGTCCAGGCCCAGCGCAAACAGATCGTCGTCGATTCCTAGCTCGGGCAGTCCAAGCACGGCACATGCGTGGAACATCACGAGGCGCTCAAGTTCGTTCGTGGGGACTGCTTCGGGATGTGTGTCGACGGCCATGCGAGACGCCTCGTCGATCAACGTCCTCCTATCCACCTTGCCAGTCGCAAGTCGAGGTAGCGATGTCACCAGGTTCCAGATCGACGGCACATACGCAGGAGACAACTGGTCTCGAACGGTGGAGCGAAGCTCGATGACGCTCACCTGCGAATTTGGCACCACGAACGCCACGAGACGCTGCCCGCCGCCGGGCCGAACCGCAGGCACGACTGCGGCGTCTCGAATGTTGGAGAGTCCTCGGAGAAATTCTTCGACGACGAATGGTTCCACATTGTTTCCGAGGATCTTCAGCCGATCGTCGATTCGACCAAGCAGCCGGAAACTGCCGTCACCGTTCCACTTGGCCCGGTCGCCGGTCCGACACCACGTGCGTTCTTGGAAATCGATGAACGTCCGCTTGGTGAGCTCAGGCAGTCGAAAATAGGCAGTGGCTAACCACGGGTTCGATACAACCAGTTCCCCGTCGTGCAGGGTGTCGTCGGCCGGGACCGATTCGAACTCTCCGTGCGCGGCACGTTCGGGATCGATGATCATTGCGTCAACGCCGGGCGGACAGCGGAAGTGATCGAGTCGGTCCGATCGAAGCTGGTCCGCGGGTAACTCGATGATTCCGCCCACCATGGTCTCGCTGGAGCCGTACCCGATGATGAGGTCGCACTCGGGTTGAACCTCGCTGTGGCGCTTCAGATCCGCAGGCGTGAGCGGCTCTCCCCAAACGGTCTGAAGGCGGAGCGGGACTTCATCAAATCCCTCGGTGTCAAGCAAGGTGCGATACGTCGCTACCTGGGTGTTGAACAACGTCGTACGTGTGGTTCGCATCAGCCGGACCAACGCCTTGAGGCCGGACGCCTGGATGTCGAATATCACCAGCGGTACCCCCGCTCGAAACGCCTGGTGAACAATGAGCTGCGTGGAGACGTAGCCGAGCGGTCCGGCAATCAGTACGACGTTGTCGGAGTACCGCCAGGCGAATCGCTCGAGAGGCAACAGGTCTCGCAGTATCGATTGGTGGGTCCGCAACACCCCCTTTGGCGCTCCGGTGCTTCCGCTCGTGAAAAGCACAAGACAGTCCCCGAGGCGAGGCGCAAATCCTTGCGGATCGTCGTCGGCGACGCCCGCGTGGTACTGGCGGTCAGCGGCATCGATGATCGCATCCAGATGCACCACCATGTCCACCGGTAGTTGGCCGAAGAACTCGGTGAGCGCAGATGGCATCGGGCCGATGAGAAGTATTCGAGCGACTGGTTGAGTACTGACGACGTCGACCACCCAGCCCGGCGTCCGTGGATCGAGCACCGTGGCGATACCCCCGACCAACTGGATGGCCGCAGACGCGCAAAGCGTGCGGTCGTCACCGATGCCGACCACGGCGACGAGGTCAGCAACCTGCTCGACCAGTTCTCCGATAGCTCTGATCCGGTTTCGGACGAGTCCACGACTGAAAGTGCCGTCCACGGAATAAAGCACGACCTCATCGCTCGGCCCTTGAAGCCACCGGCCGAACTCCATGCCATCCTCGTGGGTCTCACGGGCGATCATGGTCAACGAAACCACCTGCTTCGGTGGGAGTCAACCTGTTTGGAGCCCCGGAGGCGCATTTGAATCGATCGGACTGTTTTCGGTTTGAGCGGGTGATGCATAAAAATGCATCTACCTGAATTTTTGCTAAGGTGCACGAATGACGTCCGTTGGAATTGTTGGGGCTTCCGGTTACGCCGGGGCTGAGCTCCTGAGATTGTTCGCCGCCCATCCCGAATTCAATGTGGTCTGGGCCACGGGTGACTCCCAGGCGGGGAGCAAGATCACTGACCTGTACCCGAGTCTTCTCGCCGCCTACGGCGACACCGCGTTTGCGACATACGACCCGTCGCTAGCCGACGACCTCGACGTTGTCGTGCTCGCCCTGCCGCACGGCAAAAGCCAGGAGTACGTCCCCGAACTTCGTAAGCGCGCGAAGATTGTCGTCGACGTTGCGGCCGACTTCCGTTTGAAGGACGCTTCGCTGTACCCGACCTGGTACGGAGAACCCCACTCCTGTCCTGAACTCCTGGCCGAGTCGGTCTACGGACTGCCCGAACTGCACCGTGAAGCGTTGAAGACCGCCACGCTCATCGCCGTTCCGGGCTGCTATCCAACGTCGGCCACGCTCGCCCTGAAGCCCCTTGTCGCCAACGGGATCATGGCTACGAAGGGCGTCATCGTCGATTCCGCCTGTGGCGTTTCGGGCGCAGGTCGCACCCTGAAGCACGAGAATCTGTTCGGCACGGTCAACGAGAACTACCTCGCGTACGGCCTGCTAACCCACCGGCACACGCCCGAAATGGAGCAGAACATCGGAGCGCAGATCCTGTTCACTCCCCACCTGCTCCCAATCACGCGAGGAATCCTCTCCACGTGTTACGGCCGACCAACCCGCTCGACCAGCACGGCCGAAGTACTCGACATTCTCCGCACGGCCTACGCCAACGAGCCTTTCGTTCACGTGATTGAGGGTTCGCCTTCGACCAAGGCCACCGCAGGCACCAACAACTGTGTTGTCACGGCCCGCTACGACGAACGCACCGACACCATTGTGGCCATTGCCGCGATCGATAACCTGGTGAAGGGCACCGCCGGGGGAGCCATCCAGTCGCTCAACCTTGCCCTCGGGTTCCCGGAAACCACTGGCCTCCCGACCACCGCGGTGTACCCGTGAGTTCCGAGCCACTCACGCCATCAGCCAAGGCTGCGGTCCTCATCGAGGCCCTTCCGTACATCAAACGATTCGCCGAGAAAATCGTGGTCGTGAAGTACGGCGGCAATGTTCTGTCGAACACCGACGAGTCCGTAGCGCTCAAGGTCTTCGCAGAAGACATCGTAATGATGCGTTCAGTCGGGATACGCCCGGTCGTGGTCCACGGCGGCGGACCGCAGATCGCCGAGATGCTTACGAAGCTGAACATCACCAGCGAGTTTCGCAACGGCCTTCGGGTGACCGACGCGGCGACACTCGAGGTTGCCCGGATGGTCCTCGTCGGAAAGGTCAATCGCGACATCGTGGCGGCCATCAACATCCACGGTCCGCTCGCGGTCGGTATGTCGGGCGAAGACGCGAACCTTCTCCAGGTCACATCACGTGATCCGGAGCTCGGCTTCGTCGGCGACGTTGAGCATGTCAACGCCGAAGTGCTCCAGCGCCTCCTGAACGACGAGTTCATCCCGGTGATCGCCACAATCGGCACCGACAGCAGCGGTCAGGCGTACAACATCAACGCCGATACCGCAGCCGGGGCGATCGCTGGAGCAATCGGGGCGGAAAAGCTCGTGTATCTCACGAACATCGAAGGGTTGCGTCGGGATGTGAAGGATCCGGCAACGCTCATCAGTTCGATCGGTATCGATGAGCTCCAGTCGATGCTCGACACCGGACTTCTTACCGAGGGCATGATTCCGAAGATCGAGAGCTGCATTCATGCGGTTCGGGCCGGTGTCGGAAAAGCGCACATCCTCGATGGTCGAAGCCCGCATGCATTGTTACTAGAAGTATTTACTCAGGAAGGCATCGGGACCGAGGTCACGTTATGAGCACAACAGTAAGTCCACATACCACCGCCATCGCCGGCGTTCCCGGGGCGGCCGAGGCGCAGTACTGCCCGCTGATGCCCACGTTCGGAGCTCCGCTCGTGACGTTCGCCCGAGGACGCGGGACCGAACTCTGGGACACGAACGGCAAGCGCTACCTCGACTTCCTGTGCGGACTCGCTGTCACCGGACTCGGGCACTCGCACCCCGAGGTCGCCGAAGCGATTGCGGTTCAAGCGGGAACGCTCATGCACGTGTCGAACCTCTTTGCCACCACGGTCGGGCCGCAGGTCGCCATGAAGGTCGATCGACTGCTTGGTGGCGGTGGGCAGATCTTCTTCGCCAACTCCGGAGCCGAGGCGAACGAGTGCGCGATCAAAGTCGCCCGCAAGTGGGCCGGTCACGGTCGCCACGTTGTTATAAGTGCATACGGTTCGTTTCACGGTCGGACACTTGCGACACTGCACATGACCGGTCAACCGGCGAAGCACGAAGCGTTTCAGCCGCTCCCCGAAGGTTTCCGACACGCGGCCTGGGCCGACGTGGCCGATCTCGAGCGCATGATCGACCCGACCGTGGCCGCGATCATGCTCGAACCGGTGCAGGGCGAAGGTGGGGTGAACCCGGCCCCTCCGGGATACTTCGCCGACCTGCGCAAGCTCTGCGACGAACGGGGCATCCTGTTCATGGTCGACGAAATTCAGACCGGTTTCGGCCGGACCGGCAAGTGGTTCGGCTTCCAGCACTTCCTGCCCGAGGGAGTCCAGCCCGACGTCGTAACGTTGGCCAAGGCCCTCGGCAACGGCATGCCGATCGGCGCCTGCTGGGCCAAGCGCGAGATCGCCGCGGCCTTCAAACCGGGCGATCACGGCTCAACCTACAGCGGCCAGCCGATCGCATCCTCCGCCGCGCTGGCCACGCTGACCGTGATGGAGCGAGACAACATTCCTAAGCGCGCTGAAGACTCTGCCGCGCTATTGACCCACCTCCTCAGCGAGGTTCCCGGGGTCGCCGAAGTCCGTGGCCTTGGCCTTCTGATCGCGGTGGAGCTCACCGTAGGAAACGCCAAAGGCGTGTATACCCGTCTGTTGGAACTCGGCCTCGTAACGAACGCGGTTACCGACACGGCGCTTCGTCTGGCCCCGCCGTTGAACATCTCCGAAGCTCACATCCGTGAAGGTGTCGGCCTCATCAAACAGGCGCTGCAGGACGTGAACGCAGCGTGACACTCAGACATTTTCTGGAAATCGACGATCTCACCGCCGAGGAAATCGCGGCCGTGCTCGACGCGTCGGAAAAGCCGGCGGAAGACGTCCTGCACAGGCGTGGGGTGGCGCTGATATTCGAAAAGCCCTCCCTTCGTACGCGAAACTCCTGCGAAATGGCAGTCGTGGCGCTTGGTGGCCATCCAGCGCACATCACCAACAGCGAGATCGCCCTTGATCAGCGCGAGTCGGTTGAGGACGCAATCCGCACGTTGAACGGCTACTACAGCGTGTTTGCCGCCCGGGTCTTCGAGCACTCGAAGCTTGAGCGTATGGCCAGCGTGGCTCAGCACCCGGTCATCAACCTGCTGTCCGACGACGGACATCCGGTGCAGGCCCTCGCCGACCTTCTCACGATCCGACAGTCGCTGGGATCGCTCGAGGGCGTCACAATCGGATGGGTTGGCGACTTCTCCAACGTGGCCCGATCGCTTGCGCTCGGGGCAGTGAGCCTGGGCGCTTCCTTTCGTTTCGCCGGTCCGACCGCCTATGCGCCGACGCCCGTCGACATCGACCGCGTCATGACTCGGGCCGTCAATGGGGCAACGATAAGTGTGCATACGAAGCCGTCCGATGCCGTGGCCGGAGCGAACGTAGTGACCACCGACGCCTGGTATTCGATGGGGCAGGAGGACCAGAAGGAGATTCGTCGTCGAGCCATGGAAGGCTGCACGGTCGATTCGCGGATGATGTCCCTCGCCGCAACCAACGCCATCTTCCTTCATTGCCTTCCGGCACACCGAGGTGAAGAAGTTACGACCGAGGTCCTCGACAGTTCGCAAAGCCGAATCTGGCAACAGGCCCACAATCGGATGCACACGTTCCGAGGACTGCTTCTCTGGCTCCACCATCAAGGCGCAATCTCATGACCACACCTAAAGTCCCCAAAGCCCGACAGGGACTGGTTGTGGCGAAGAAGACGCCAGTAGCGCCGTCGAAGCAGGACACGGAGCGAGAGCGCGCCGAGATGATCGGCGGGCGCCTGGCGAAGCCGCAGCGCCAGCATCGGATCGCCAAGATCCTGGAGCAGTTCGCAGTGGCCAATCAGCAGCAGTTGGTCGAGCATCTTGCGGCTGACGGAGTCCTGGCCACCCAGGCCACGGTAAGCCGCGATCTGGAAGACATGGGCGCAGTAAAGGTTCGGGTGCCGGGCGGTGAGCTGGTTTATGCGATACCCGAGTTGCCGAGCGATCAGGTCATGCCCGAAGACCACCTCAAGCGGGTATTCGGCGATTGGGTCGTTGACGTCGCGTCGTCGCTCAATCTGGTGATTCTGCGAACCCCGCCGGGGTCGGCGCACGTGGTGGCGAGCGCACTGGACCGGGCCGGCCTCGACGAGATCATAGGTACCGTGGCAGGCGACGACACGATTCTTGTCGTTTGCAACGAGCGTTACCCGGGTCGTGACATAGCGGACCATATGAGGACCCTCGCCGGACTCTAAGCGGTTGGAGCCGACGGCGGCCGGCGACCCAGTCGGAACTCCGCCGCTTGTCGCGCGGGCGGCCGAGCTCCGACATTTGGGGCGGTGTTACTTCGTATCGCCTTCGTTCAGCTCAAGCAGGCCGAAGTCACCGCCCGACGACAGTGCGCCGGTCCGGAAGTAGACCTGAAGCTTTTGCCGGGAGTCGGTGATGTCGAGGTTGCGCATCGTGAGTTGTCCGATGCGGTCGAGAGGCCCGAACTCCCCCTTGCCGCTCTCCATCGACAACCGCTCGGGCTGATAGGTGAGGTTCGGGCTTTCGGTGTTGAGAATCGTGTAGTCGTCGCCCCGCCGAAGTTGGAGCGTAACGGACCCGGTGATGGCCGAGCCGACCCACTTCTGCAACGGTTCGCGCAACATGATCGCCTGAGGATCAAACCAGCGGCCCTCGTACATGAGGCGACCGAGGCGGCGTCCCATGGTGCGGTAATTGTCTTGGGTGCCTTCGTTGTGGATACCGCTGACAAGGCGTTCGTAGACGATGTGCAGAAGCGCCATCGCGGGGGCTTCGTAGATGCCGCGACTCTTGGCTTCGATGATGCGGTTCTCGATCTGATCGCTCATGCCCAGCCCGTGTCGGCCGCCGATGCGGTTCAGCTCGTGCACGAGCTCGACCTTGTCGGTGTAGGGCACCCCGTTGACTGACACAGGCCAACCCTCAACGAAGGCGATGGTCACCGTTTCGGGTGCAATCTCCACCGATGGATCGACGTGTTTGACACCCATGATCGGCGCAACGATGTCGATGCCGTTTTCGAGGAACTCGAGATCCTTCGCTTCGTGGGTGGCGCCCCAGATGTTCGCGTCGGTGGAATACGCCTTCTCGACCGAGTCACGGTACGGAAGGTTGTTCGCCACCAGCCACTCGCTCATCTCCTTGCGTCCACCGAGTTCATCGACAAACGTCTGGTCGAGCCAGGGCTTGTAGATGCGCAAACTCGGATTGACGAGCAATCCGTAACGGTAGAACCGTTCGATGTCGTTGCCTTTGTACGTGGAGCCGTCGCCCCAGATGTCGACGCCGTCGGACTTCATCGCCCGCACGAGAAGGGTGCCGGTTACCGCTCGACCAAGCGGTGTCGTGTTGAAGTACGTCTTGCCGGCCGTCGAGATGTGGAAGGCCCCGCACTGCAGTGCGACGAGGCCTTCGTGGACCAGTTCTTCTCGGCAATCGACGAGTCGGGCGATCTCGGCGCCGTAGAGCTTCGCTCGTTCCGGAACGTTGCTCAGATCGGGTTCGTCGGGCTGGCCGAGATCAGCGGTGTATGCGCACGGGATAGCTCCCTTTGAGCGCATCCACGCGACGGCGGCGGACGTATCGAGTCCTCCCGAGAATGCGATTCCAATCCGCTCACCAGCGGGCAACGACATGAGCACCTTCGACATGGTGCACGAAGTTACTCGCCCCCGGACCGCTCACTCGGCACCAGTTCATGCCAACGCGAAATGAAGACGTTCGGACTTCTGCCACCGCGGCGAATGCCGCGCTCGGCTTGTGAGGTGCCGTCTACGCTGAAAGGCCTATGACTGGCAACGCAGGGTCACCATCGGGATCAACACTCTGGCACGGGCGCTTTGGCGACGGGCCGGCCGCCGAGTTGATGGCTTTCACGGAGAGTTTGAGCTTCGACCAGCGCATGTGGCTCGACGATCTCACCGGATCCCGCGCTCACGTCAGGGGCCTCCTTCATGCCGGGATCTTCTCGCCCGAAGAGGAATCGGCGGTTCTCGAGGCGTTGAATGCGATCGAGGTCGAACTCCGCGAGGGCACGTTCGCCTTCCACGAAAGTGACGAAGACATCCATACGGCGATCGAGCGAAGATTGACCGAGCTGGCCGGTTCGGCCGGGGGGCGCCTTCATACCGGTCGAAGCCGCAACGATCAGTGCGCCACGGATCTCCGGCTCTTTACCAAACGTGAGCTCATGGAACTCGCTCGTCGCATTCACGGGTTTCAGGAAGTTCTGCTTGAGCGGGCGATCGCTGCGGGCGACGCGTATCTTCCGGGCTACACGCATCTGCAGCGGGCCCAGCCCGTTCTGCTCACGCACCACCTGCTCGCTCACGCATGGGCGCTGAGCCGCGATGTCGACCGTCTTCTTGATGCCCGTCGTCGTGCCGACGTATCCCCGCTCGGAGCCGGCGCCTTGGCGGGATCGTCGCTTCCGCTCGACCCTGATCGCGTTGCCGCGGACCTCGGGTTCACCCACCGGTTCGAGAATTCTCTCGACGCCGTGAGCGACCGTGACTACGTGGCTGAAACGCTGTTCGCCATTTCGTTGATTGCCGTCCACCTCAGCCGGATGGGCGAAGAGATCGTGCTTTGGACGACTGAAGAATTCGGCTTCGCTCGGCTCTCCGATGCCTACGCCACCGGTTCATCGATGATGCCGCAGAAGAAGAATCCCGACATCGCCGAGCTGTCCCGAGGGAAAGCCGGTCGCATGATTGGCAACCTGACCGGCTTCCTGGCGACGCTGAAGAGTCTCCCGCTGTCGTACAACCGCGACCTTCAAGAAGACAAAGAACCGCTCTTCGACTCCCTGACCCAGGTCACTCGAGCTGTGTCGGCGCTCAGCGGCTTGTACGCCACGATCTCGTTCGATACCGCAGCAATGCAACGGGCCGCCGACACGCCATTCGTAGCGGCAACCGATCTGGCCGAACTGCTGGTGGAGCGGGGCATGCCGTTCCGTGAGGCTCACGCAGTGGTCGGTTCGCTTGTTCGAAACGCGATTGACCGCCATGTCGATTTCGCCGAGTTGGTCGAGAACCACCCGGCGCTCGGGCCTACGGCCCTGAATCTGCTCGAACCCGGGGTGTCGGTTTCGCGGCGCACGACGCCAGGTGGTGCCGGGCCGAAGCCGGTGGCCGTCCAGATGGAGCGTTTCCAGGCTGCGTTCTCCCGCCAAGCGGCGCGTCTCGACCTGTAAAACCGGGCTTCCTGACGTGGCAGTCAAGGCTTCACGTCTGAAGCGCTCGTTCTATGAGCGAAGCGCGGTCGACGTCGCCCCGGACCTCCTCGGGTGCATCCTTCAGGTGGGTGACCTTCTGGTGCGTTTGACCGAGACCGAGGCATATCTGGCAGACGACGAGGCATCCCACTCGTTTCGCGGCCCCACGAAGCGCAACGAAGTCATGTTCGGCTCAGCCGGCCACGCTTACGTCTATTTCATCTACGGGATGTACTGGTGCCTCAACGTGGTCACCGGTCACCCGGGCGACGGCCAAGCGGTGTTGCTACGAGGCGGGACTGCAATCGCCGGCCTGGAAGAGATGCGGCGGAATCGCCCAAAGTGCCGCGTCGACGCCCATCTCGCTGATGGCCCCGGGAAACTGGCGATTGCCCTTGGAATCAACGGCTCGCACAACGGACTTGACCTGTGTTCCAACGATGGCTTTTGCCTACGCAGCGACGGTTTTATCGCCCAGTCGATCGAGGCGGGGCCGAGAGTCGGCATCTCGAAGAACGTCGCCATACCCTGGCGATTTCGGCTTCCCTAGGGCCTCCGACGTTCGCGGGCGGCTCTTCCGAGACACCGCGCGTGGGTGAAGTGAACGGCGTGCGGTTGCGAGAGGCCTGCTTTTCGGTAGGGTACGTGGATGACCAAAACCCGGTCCTCCCGACTGTTCACTTCCCTCGCCGTCGTTACCGCAAGCGCCTGTCTCCTTACGGTGACCGCCCAAGCCAAGACGACCACTACCAAAAAGGCGTCCTCGTCCACGACGACGGTCGCCAAGAAGTCGTCAGCCACCACGACGACCGCTTCATCCAAAAAGTCCACGACCACGACAAAAGCCGAGTCCAGCGCCGGCAACGCGACCACCACGGTTGCCATAACAGCACCTAAATCAGACGCGTCCACGACCACCAAGAAGGGCTCCACGAGCGCTTCAACTACCGCAGCGGTGGTAGCCAAAGGCGGGCCGGTGTTCATCCCCGGTGCCGGTCGTGTTCTCGATCTCGACGCCAACCAGGTCGCGAAACTCGCCGCCGGCGGCAAGGTCGAGGCCGACGTTCGTGGCGCTAGCGGGTTGGCCGCGTCGGGGACCGGTTCGGTTATCGTCGATGTGACCGTGAGCAATCCCACAACGGTCGGTAAGGTCACCCTTACCCCGGTGGCACCGGATTTCGCACGAACCGTCGTGGCTGCCAACTTGGCGTTTCAAGCCGGCTCGACCACCGTCACCCGCGTGGCCGTGCCTGTGGGCTTTGGCGGCAAGGTCCGCGTTTCAACCACGGCCGGCCCCAGCGGGCTCACGATTGCCGTTGTGGGATGGGTAGTGACGGCGCCGGCCGGTGTGACAGAGCCTTCGGCGATCGCTCTCGAATCATGCCGACTGCTCGACACCTCCACCGGTGCTGGTGGGTTGTCGGGTGAGGTCACGCCGGCCAAACCCTTCGACATCCCCGCCGTGGGTGTGGCGAAAGTGCCGCCGGCGCTCGGCGGCACACAGGTTCCCACCGGCGTGATCCTCAATATCACGGCGAGCGCGGCGTCGGGTCCGCTTGACGTAACAGTGGTGCCGACCGGAAGCCAGAGCCCGGCGTTAGTGCTGAACATGGCGCCCGCACAGGTCACGTCGGGTCACGTGGTGATTCCCGTGGGTGCTGATGCCCGAGCCGCCTTCTACGTGAGCCAGAACGGCGTTCAACTGGCTGTAGACGTTGTCGGCTGGATCGATCGAGACGGCGTAGCCAAATCCGGCGGACCCTGCTGACGCTCACAAACGGTCGGTCAAACCCGACCAACTATTACGTCATTCGCGTGTGTATCCGGCCCCAGAGGCCGGATACACGTCGTTTGAGCCTTGATCGTGATGTAGGACCGGTTACGGTCTATTCCCAGCGGGTGATGTGCCAGTTCTTCTTTCCACGGCGTAAGGCCACCGTGGATCCAAACAGAAGATCCGTGGTCTGGAGCAGTTGATCCGGCGACGCCTTCGTTCCGTTGATCAACACCGACCCGGCCCCAATGAACTCGCGGGCTTCGCGCTTTGATGACGCCAGTTTCGTGGCCACAAGAAGCTCAATGAGATCGGCCCCAGCGTTCAGCGATTCGAGTTGATGCGTGCTGGACGGCACGTTGGCAAACACTTCGTTCAGCGTGACCTGATCAAGCCCGGCAATATCTCCGCTGAAGAGTGCTTTGCCGGCCTTCTCCGCATTCTCGCTGGCCGACGCTCCGTGGAGCATGGACGTGACCGCGTTGGCGAGCGTACGCTGCGCCACACGGCCCCCCGGATTGGAGGAGAGTTCGGCACCGAGTTCATCGACCTCCGTCCGCGAAAGAAACGTGAACCTTTTCAGGTAGCCGACGACGTCGGCATCGTCGGTATTGAGCCAAAACTGGTGAAACGCATAGGGCGACGTACGGTCTGCCGTTAACCAGATTGCTCCGGATTCGCTCTTACCGAACTTTGAGCCGTCAGCCTTCACAACGAGCGGGCCAGTCAGGGCAAAGGCTTCAGCGCCGTGAATGCGACGAATAAGGTCCACACCCGAAACGATGTTGCCCCATTGATCTGATCCGCCCATTTGCAGGGTGACCCCATGCTCGCGGTACAAGTGCTGAAAGTCGTAGGACTGCAGAAGCATGTAGCTGAACTCGGTATACGAGATGCCATCACCTTCGAGGCGGTTGCGCACGCTGTCGCGTTTGATCATCTCGTTGACGCTGAAGTGCTTGCCGATGTCTCGTAGGACGGTGATGTACGAGAGTCCCTCGAGCCAGTCAGCGTTGTTGAGCACCTGAGCACCCGGCAGGAGCGCCGAGTAGATCCGCTTCTGCGATTCGACGTTGGAACGGACGTTGTCGGTGGAAAGCAGGGGACGTTCGGCCGATTTCCCTCCCGGATCACCGATGAGCCCGGTGCCTCCGCCAGCCAGCACCACCGGCTCATGCCCGGCCCGCTGGAAGTGCGCCAAAAGCATGAGGGTGGCAAGATTGCCGATGGTCAGGCTGTCGGCAGTGGGATCCAATCCGATGTACGCACGTCGTGGGTTTTCTGCGAGGTGCTTACGCAAACCCTCGAGATCACTCGCCTGGTGAAACATGCCGCGCCACTGAAGTTCGTCGATGAAGTCGTTCACGGAGTCGATCGTAGTTTCCAAAAGAAATTGCTTGACACTTTTTAGCGAGTTCGATTAACGTTCTCCCTCGCCCCGCACGGCCCAACCCAACGAAGTCCGCTCAGCGGAACTCGACCAGAGGTTGCAGCTGATGCACACGGCGGTTCCACTAAGTCGAAAGACTTATGAACTAGTTGTTCTTTGAAAACGGAATAGAGGAAGCCAAGAGCTAGTGCGAGTGCATCGTTATGGTGTGCTCAATCTAAGTTGTACAAAAGTAGTAACGCTTAACAAATGGACAATAGTGTCTGTTTCTGAGTGTCAGCAGGTTATTCATTCAGGTGGATAGCCGGCTCTTTTGATGGTCTATGTCCGCTTTTGTGGACATTGGTTTTGATGGAGAGTTTGATCCTGGCTCAGGACGAACGCTGGCGGCGTGCTTAACACATGCAAGTCGAACGGATCTTCTCTGGACAGTAATGTTTGGGGTTGGTTAGTGGCGAACGGGTGAGTAACACGTGAGAAACCTGCCCTGAAGACGGGGATAACTGACCGAAAGGTCTGCTAATACCCGATGTCCTCATTTGATCGCATGGTTGGGTGAGGAAATGGATTCCGCTTTAGGAGGGTCTCGCGGGCTATCAGCTTGTTGGTGAGGTAATGGCTCACCAAGGCGACGACGGCTAGCTGGTCTGAGAGGACGACCAGCCACACTGGGACTGAGACACGGCCCAGACTCCTACGGGAGGCAGCAGTGGGGAATCTTGCGCAATGGGCGAAAGCCTGACGCAGCAACGCCGCGTGTGGGACGAAGGCTCTCGGGTTGTAAACCACTTTCAGCAGGAACGAAATTGACGGTACCTGCAGAAGAAGCACCGGCCAACTACGTGCCAGCAGCCGCGGTAATACGTAGGGTGCAAGCGTTGTCCGGATTTATTGGGCGTAAAGAGCTCGTAGGCGGCTTTGTAAGTCGGGTGTGAAAACCCCAGGCTCAACCTGGGGACGCCACTCGATACTGCAATAGCTAGAGTTTGGTAGGGGATCACGGAATTCCTGGTGTAGCGGTGAAATGCGCAGATATCAGGAGGAACACCAGTGGCGAAGGCGGTGATCTGGGCCAATACTGACGCTGAGGAGCGAAAGCGTGGGGAGCAAACAGGATTAGATACCCTGGTAGTCCACGCCGTAAACGTTGGGCACTAGGTGTGGGCCTTTATCAACGAGGTCCGTGCCGCAGCTAACGCAGTAAGTGCCCCGCCTGGGGAGTACGGTCGCAAGACTAAAACTCAAAGGAATTGACGGGGGACCGCACAAGCAGCGGAGCATGTTGCTTAATTCGATGCAACGCGAAGAACCTTACCTAGGCTTGACATGTACGGAAAAGCTGCAGAGATGTGGTGTCCTTCGGGGCCGTACACAGGTGGTGCATGGCTGTCGTCAGCTCGTGTCGTGAGATGTTGGGTTAAGTCCCGCAACGAGCGCAACCCTTGTCTAGTGTTGCCAGCACGTAATGGTGGGAACTCGCTAGAGACTGCCGGGGTCAACTCGGAGGAAGGCGGGGATGAGGTCAAGTCATCATGCCCCTTATGTCTAGGGCTGCAAACATGCTACAATGGCTGGTACAACGAGTCGCGAGTCAGTGATGACAAGCCAATCTCTTAAAGCCAGTCTCAGTTCGGATTGGAGTCTGCAACTCGACTCCATGAAGTTGGAGTTGCTAGTAATCCCGGATCAGCATTGCCGGGGTGAATACGTTCCCGGTCCTTGTACACACCGCCCGTCACACCACGAAAGTTGGCAACACCCGAAGCCGGTGGCCTAACCCGTAAGGGGAGGAGCCGTCGAAGGTGGGGTCAGTGATTGGGGTGAAGTCGTAACAAGGTAGCCGTACCGGAAGGTGCGGCTGGATCACCTCCTTTCTAAGGAGTAGCCAATCGCTTTAACATGCCGTTGTGGTGTGTTGGTGGTTTGGTCTTCTGGTTGATCACTAGCTCATATGTTTCCGTTGTCTTCTGGTTGTAGGTTTTGCCTCCTGGTTGATGGTGTGAATGTTTCGGTCCTCTATTTCGTTTTGAAGGAACAACAGCACATGGCCCGGCCTTTTAGGTCGGGTTTTGTTGTTTCTTTCTGCGATTTTTCGACCCTTTTAAGGGTTGTTGGTTGTGTGTGTTCTTTGACAGTTTAATAGCGAGCACGAGCATCTTTGATATTCCAAGCTACAAAGTGCCAACGGTGGATGCCTTGGCGACTAGAACCGATGAAGGACGTGGGTGGCTGCGAAAAGCTACGGGGAGCCGTCTACCAGGCTTTGATCCGTAGATATCCGAATGAGGAAACTCATCAGCCGTTATGGGCTGGTACTCCGGCCTGAATATATAGGGTCGGTAGAGGGAACCGGGGGAACTGAAACATCTAAGTACCCCGAGGAAAGGAAAGTAACAACGACACCCTGAGTAGCGGCGAGCGAAACGGGTTGAGCCCAAACCGTGTCAGTGTCAAGCCTGATGGTGTTGCT
Organism: uncultured Acidimicrobiales bacterium; assembly: GCA_963763135.1. GTDB lineage: Bacteria > Actinomycetota > Acidimicrobiia > Acidimicrobiales > JANYDT01 > JANMZO01. The sequence goes on from CAVXNJ010000004.1 coordinate 968,855, forward strand.
GACGTGGGGTTGTGGGATCTTGCACGAGAGCATCAGATCTCGAACAGAGTTACAAAATCACGATATAGAAGAACGCACCTGGAAAGGTGGGCCGTAGTGGGTAATAGCCCCGTATTTGAAATGTCTGTGGTCTCTGGTGAGATATCCCAAGTAACGCCGGATCCGAGCAAGCCGGCGTGAATCTGCGAAGACCACTTCGTAAGGCTAAGTATTCCTAGTCGACCGATAGCGAACAAGTACCGTGAGGGAAAGGTGAAAAGTACCCCGGGAGGGGAGTGAAATAGTACCTGAAACCGTTGGCATACAAACAGTCAGAGCGTCGTCAACAACTTGTTGTTGGCCGTGATGGCGTGCCTTTTGAAGAATGATCCAACGAGTTATGGTATGTGGCAAGGTTAACCAGTGATGGGGAGCCGGAGCGAAAGCGAGTCTGAATAGGGCGTTTAGTCGCATGCTATAGACCCGAAGCCGGGTGATCTATCCATGAGCAGGTTGAAGCAGGGGTAAGACCTTGTGGAGGACCGAACGAACTTGGGTTGAAAACCGAGTCGATGACTTGTGGATAGGGGTGAAAGGCCAATCAAACCCGGAGATAGCTGGTTCTCCCCGAAATGTATTTAGGTACAGCGTTGCATGTTCAGCAGTGGAGGTAGAGCACTGAATGGGCTAGGGGTCCTACCCGATTACCGAACCCAATCAAACTCCGAATGCCATTGCTCCAGAGTGCGGCAGTGAGACCATGGGGGATGAGCTTCATGGTCAAAAGGGAAACAGCCCAGAACGCCAGCTAAGGCCCCTAATTCAATGCTAAGTGGAAAACGATGTGGGACTGCATAGACAGCCAGGAGGTTGGCTTAGAAGCAGCCATCCTTGAAAGAGTGCGTAATAGCTCACTGGTCGAGTGGTCCTGCGCGGATAATTTAACGGGGCTCAAGCATTGAGCCGAAGCTGCGTCATTCATAAGTAATTATGGATGGGTAGGGGAGCGTCGAGTATGCAGTGAAGTGGCGGTGGAAACCGTTATGGAGCGTATTCGAGTGAGAATGTTGGAATGAGTAGCGAGAGAGGAGTGAGAAACTCCTCCGCCGAATGACCAAGGGTTCCTGGGGAAGGCTAATCCTCCCAGGGTGAGTCGGGAGCTAAGGCGAGGCCGAGAGGCGTAGTCGATGCACAACTGGTTGATATTCCAGTACCGCTGTGTGCGCGCAAATTCCAAGACGTCGTACTAAGAGGCTGCTTTCGGGCGAATCGACCAAGGCGTGGCGGACAGCTAAGAGGGGACGCAGGAAGGTAGCTAAGCCCAGGCGTTGGTTGACCTGGGGTAAGTGTGTAGGGCGAACAGTAGGCAAATCCGCTGTTCATGTGCCTGAGACATGATACCGAGCCGTTTATGGTGAAGTTAGTGATCCTATGCTGCCAAGAAAAGCCTCGTAGTTAGTTTGCACAGCGCCCGTACCCTAAACCGACGCAGGTGGTCAAGTAGAGAATACTAAGGCGATTGAGAAAACTATGGTTAAGGAACTCGGCAAAATGCCTCCGTAACTTCGGGAGAAGGAGGGCTCCTTCTGGTGTAGGACTTCGCGTCTGAAGCTGGGGGGAGTTGCAAAAAGCAGGGGGAAGCGACTGTTTACCAAAAACACAGGTGCATGCGAAGCCGTAAGGCGCTGTATATGCACTGACGCCTGCCCGGTGCTGGAAGGTTACGGGGAAAGGTTAGTCCGCAAGGGCGAAGCTTTGAACCTAAGCCCCAGTAAACGGCGGCCGTAACTATAACGGTCCTAAGGTAGCGAAATTCCTTGTCGGGTAAGTTCCGACCCGCACGAATGGCGTAACGATTTCCCTACTGTCTCAACCATAGACTCAGCGAAATTGAAGTACGAGTAAAGATGCTCGTTAGTTGCAGCAGGACGGAAAGACCCCATGAACCTTTACTCTAGCTTGATGTTGGGTTTTGGTACGTGTTGTGTAGGATAGGTGGGAGACTAGGAAGCATTGGCGCTAGCCAGTGTGGAGTCAACGTTGAAATACCACCCTGCATGTGCCGGGACTCTAACCTCGACCCGTTATCCGGGCTGGGGACAGCGTCAGGTGGGGAGTTTGACTGGGGCGGTCGCCTCCTAAAGAGTAACGGAGGCGCCCAAAGGTTCCCTCATACTGGTTGGCAATCAGTAGTCGAGTGCAATGGCAAAAGGGAGCTTAACTGCGACACCTACAAGTGAAGCAGGGACGAAAGTCGGGCATAGTGATCCGGCGATTGCGTGTGGAAGCGTCGTCGCTCAACGGATAAAAGGTACTCTGGGGATAACAGGCTTATCTTGCCCAAGAGTCCATATCGACGGCAAGGTTTGGCACCTCGATGTCGGCTCGTCGCATCCTGGGGCTGAAGCAGGTCCCAAGGGTTGGGCTGTTCGCCCATTAAAGCGGCACGCGAGCTGGGTTCAGAACGTCGTGAGACAGTTCGGTCCCTATCCGCTGCAACCGAAGGAGATTTGAGAGAGGCTGTCCCTAGTACGAGAGGACCGGGACGGACGCAGCTCTGGTGTGCCAGTTGTCTTGCCAAAGGCACGGCTGGTTTGCCACCTGCGGAAGGGATAAGCGCTGAAAGCATCTAAGTGCGAAGCTCGTCTCAAGATGAGATCTCCCACCGATACAATCGGGTAAGGCCCGTGGTTAGATCACCACGTTGATAGGCCGGAGGTGTACAGACCGTGAGGTCTTCAGCTGACCGGTACTAATCGGCCGAGGGCTTGGATTTATTTATGCTTGTGCTCGCTATTAAACCGTTACAGGACACACATGTAGGTTTAGTTTCACAGATTCGTTATCCGACCGGATACAACAGTTTTCGGTGGCCATAGCGGCGATGTCACACCCGTTCCCATTCCGAACACGGAAGTTAAGCTCGCCAGCGCCAATGGTACTTGGAGGTCATCCTCCTGGGAGAGTAGGACGCCGCCGGATTACGCAAACAGAAGCCCCGCGCCCCACCAGGCAGCGGGGCTTCAACCATTCCAGGCATATTCGATTTGTTCTAGTGGTTTGCCGCAACTCGAAATGCGTTTCGCCGCTCTCGCTATTTTGTAGATACTTACGAGTCCTATTCCTTGTTTGCGTGCAGACACATCGTGCGTCGATTTGGGATTAGCTCGGATTTTCAACCCGACGCTCCGGCGGGCGAGGGGTATCAGTGGGTGACAAAGGAGCACGTGGGCTGTCCGGCTTCGACGAAGAAGCCGAGTATCCTTCTATCCCCTTATGTCTGATTCTGATGACCCGTCGAAGCGATTTAGCGCACGAGAAGAGCGTCCACGACGCAGTCCATCGCGCGACGCCCGACCGGGGCGGACCTTCGGTGCTGATCGGCCGGGTCCCGGAGGCTCAAGGGGAGCGGGCGCCGATCGCCCGAAGAGCCTTGGTCGTCGAGACGTAGCGTTTGGGGACCGTACGCCTCGTCCCGAGGCGGCACGCACCGACGGTGGGCGACCTGTTCGGGGTCGCTTTGGCGTCGAACCACGCGGGGAGGCCGGAGGATACCGGGGAGCACCCGATCGTGGACCGCGGCAGCCGGGCGGTTTCGGGCGAGATGGTGGTCGCGATCGGCCTGCTTGGGGCGATCGTGATCGTGGACCGGCTGTCGGTCGAGGTGACCGTCCAGGGCCGGGCCGCGGAAGCTACGGTCCTCCGAGCGATCGTCCGGGCCGTCCCTCGTACGGTGCTCGAGATGCCGGTGGCGCAGGTGGCAGAGAAGGCGGTCGATCCTGGGGCAGCGGAGCGCCACAAGGGCGGTCCTTCGGACGCGACGACTCGCGGGGGAACTCCTTCGGTGGGGATCGGCCTAATCGTGGAGGTCCGTCTGGGCCCCGACCCGGCGGGCCGCGGCCTGACCGGTTTGGCGGCTCCGGGTCTGAACGACGTCCATCGCGTGGCCCGGAAACGGGCGAGACCCGTTCGTGGGGTGGTCCACGTAACGATGGTGGCCCACGTGGTGACGCCGGTCGACCCCGTCGCGACGACGGGCGACCGTCGAGTCGGCCTGATTCGCGTGGTCAGCGCGAGGGAGGGTTCCGGTCGGATGACCGCCGTCCTCGTTCGGATGGTCCGGCGCGTCCCTTCAACGATCGAGGCGACCGTGGGCCATCGCGGGGTGGGCCGTCCGGCGGTCGTCCGGCGGCCTCTGATGCGTTCCGCGACGCCGTGCAGCGGGATCGAGGACCTCGAACGTTCTCCCGCGACCCGCGCTCCGAGGACCGCGGGCCGCGTGAACCAGTGCGCGGCGCAGATCGATTCGTCGATCGCGAACGCCCGGTAAGAGCGTGGGGCGTGGACCGCACAGAAATCGAACGGGAGCAGGCTGCGGCTATTCCTGAGATTCCGCCGATGGAGGAGCGCGCACCGCGTCGGCACGAGATCATCGAAGAGGTTCCGCTCGAAGAGAAGCGCAAACCCAAAAAGGCCGCGAAGCAGTGGGAAGCCGCCGGCTGGGAGCGCGAGTTCGAAGTCGACTCGTCCATGGATGATTCCCCCCAGACGTTTGACCGTGAGGTCGAAAGCGGCGGACCCGATGCCCGGACCGCCAAACGGCGACAGGCACCGGAAGCAGTAGCGAAAGAGCTGAACGCCGCAGTGGGGGCGCGACGCGGCGCCCGCCTCGAGCAGGGTCTCATGGAGGCGTCCAAGGCGTTCGAGCGCGAGCGTTTCGGAGATGCGTTGCGGATCCTCCGGCCACTGGCAGAAGAGGCGCCTGATGTCGCTGCCGTGCGCGAGCTGACGGGGCTTTGTCTGTACCGACAGGGGAAGTGGGCCGAAGCCATCCGCCATCTTCAGCACTTCTGCGAGATCACCGGCTCGGTCGAGCAGAATCCGGTCCTGGCTGACTGCCATCGGGCGCTGCGCCACTACAACGTGGTTGAAACCCTCTGGGCGGAACTGTCGTCGTCGTCGCCTTCAGCAGATCTGGTTGCCGAGGGCCGTATCGTGGCCGCCGGCGCACTGGCTGACCAGGGAAAGCTTGGCGACGCCATCGCTTTGATGGAGCGGGCCTCGCTGTCGTCGAAGCGCCCGAAACCCCACCATCTGCGGCTGTGGTACTCCCTGGCCGACCTCTACGAACGTGCCGGCGATCTGCCGCGGGCCCGTGTGCTGTTCGAGCGCATAGCCAATCACGATGCCGAATTTGCCGACGTCACCTCACGCCTGGCGAATCTCTAGGTTCAAACGACCGACGCGACGAAGGGCTGCTCCTAGGAGCAGCCCTTCGTCATTTTCTGCGACTAACGGATGGGGATCAGGCGACGGTGATCGCCGGGTCGAGGTAGACGTCCTGGATGGCGTTGAGCAGGGCGATACCTTCGGCCATCGGGCGCTGGAATGCCTTACGTCCGGCGATGAGGCCCATGCCACCGGCTCGCTTGTTGACTACGGCGGTGCGAACGGCCTCGGCGAGGTCGCTTTCGCCCGATGAGGCGCCTCCGGAGTTGATCAGGCCGATGCGGCCCATGTAACAGTTCGCAACCTGCCAACGCGTGAGATCGATCGGGTGATCGGTTGTCAGCTTCTCGTAGACCAGCTTGTCGGTCTTGCCGTACTTCGGTAGAGCGTTGTAGCCACCGTTGTTTTCCGGGAGCTTCTGCTTGATGATGTCGGCGCCGATGGTCACGCCGAGATGGTTGGCTTGGCCCGTAAGGTCGGCTGACACTTCGTAGTTCTTGCCGTCGACCGTGAACGCCGAGTTGCGGACGTAGCACCACAGCACGGTGAACATACCGAGCTGATGGGCCTGGTCGAACACGGCGGCGATTTCCTGGAGTTGGCGGGTCGACTCGGCCGAGCCCCAGTACACCGTGGCACCGATACCGGCAGCTCCAAGGTCGGCCGCCTGGCGGACGTTGCCGAACAGAACCTGATCGCCCTTGTTCGGGAACGTCAGAAGCTCGTTGTGGTTGATCTTCACGATGAACGGAATCTTGTGGGCGTACCGACGGCCCACGGCACCGAGAACGCCGAACGTCGAGGCTACGGCGGAGCAGCCTCCTTCGATGGCGAGCTCCACAATCGAAGAGGGATCAAACATCGTCATGTTCTTGGCGAAGCTGGCGGCACCGGAGTGCTCGATACCCTGGTCAACCGGGAGAATCGACGTGTACCCGGTGTTCGCCAACCGGCCGTGCGTCAACATCGAAGCCAGGTTGCGGAGTACCGGAATGGGTCGGTCGGTCTGCGAGTAGATCTCGTCGATGACGTTTGGGCTCGGGAGGTGGAGGGTCGACTTGTCAATGGTCGAGCACTTGTGGGTGAGCAGGCTCTCCGCCTGGTCGCCGAGAACGGATGTGACATCGAGCTTTGCCATGTTGCGGAAGCCTCCGGGTAGTCGAACGTAGAAAATGTGTGCCCATAGGGACGCCGTCAGCGTACTCCGCTCCGATTTGACAGTCGGTGAACGTCGGGACATGTGTGGACTTTGGTCCTACAGATTTCGACGAGTATCCCGGACTCCTTTAATTGGAACGACGCGGTGCTTCGTATCGCTCAGCGCACTGAGCGATACACGATTCCGGTGCGGGGTTTGGGCCAGAAAAACGTGGTTTTGGCCGGCATGCGTGTACGGCTGTCGGCGACGGCTCGAATCTGGTTGACCGTCGCCGGACGGAGAAGAATGCCGACCGACGCCAACCCGTCATTCACCTGATTCGTGACCGAGTTGATGCTGTGCTGGTACCGAACGGTGGCATCCGGAGCGGCTGCGGCCAGAGCAACTCGGACTCGTGTCGAGTCGAGGTTCACGGCCTCATCAAAGGCCTCTGGTTTGGGCGTGAGGGTCCGGGTGCCGTTCGGACTGACCAGCGTCAGGAAACCGCCCGCAGCCATCTCATCGACGACCGAGGGGCCAACCGGCGCGGCCGGGGCGATGTCGAAGAACGCCGAGAGTCCGTCGACCAGCCCGTCGACGGACGTGCCTTCGGGCAGCTCCACCAGGCGATGAATCGCCCGGACGACGAGCTGGTCCTCCGCCAGTTCAACCAGGAGGGCCATGATTCCCGTCGACTCCCCCGGATTCGTACCGCGCTCGCTCAGATACGCGAGACCGGTCTCGAAACGGTGGTGCCCGTCGGCGATCACCACCGGGGTCTTCTCGGCAAGTGACTGGATGGCGGCAACGTCGTCTGCTTGATCGACGCGCCACACCTGGTGGACGACACCCTCCTCGTCGGTGCCTTCGGCGAGAACCGGATACTTGGTCGTCAGCGATTCGAGTAACGCTCCGAGCCCGGAGGTCAGGGAGAGTCCCCAGATCGGCGACGTGTTGATCTCGGTTGCGCGAATCAGGTTGAGGCGGTCCGCTTTGTCCTTCGATGTGGTTTCCTCGTGGGGAAGCACATCGCCGGTTCCGGGTGGTTCGAGCCCGAGTCCGCCGATAACACCGGTTGTCTGCCTCGTTGTACCCGACTCGTCGGTCGCAATCATCCGGTATATCGAGAACGACGGGTCAGCGTCGATCCCGATCACTCCTTCAGCCAACCAGGCATCGAGCATCGACCGTGCACCGGTGTATGCGCCAGGATCATCGGCTCCGTGGGGAAAATCGATCCGGACGCTGTTGTGCGGGTGCCGGTCTTCGAGGGCCATCCGATCGGCGGCGCTCAACACGTCGTATGGCGGGGCGATCAGGTCGTTCAGGGCCGACGTCTCCGAATAGCGGAGCGCAGCGAAAGGGCGAAACACGGTCATGGTCTTTGTTTAGCCGACTTGGGGCCGCTGATGAATTCAGGGTGGTCGACGCTCGTGCACCCGCACACTGAAGTGGTCAGGGTTGAGGTCCATTAGGTTGAGTGCGTGGCTTGGATACTTGATCTTGACGGCGTGCTGTGGCTGGGCGAAACGCCCATCCGGGGCTCGTTCGACGCGGTGCGCGAACTTCGGGCCGCTGGCGAGCGGGTGTTGTTCCTGACAAACAACTCGTCGATGACCATCGCGGCGTACGTCGCCAAGATGGGCACGATGGGACTCGAGGTCGCCGCCGAAGAACTCTGCACGTCAGCCCAGGCCGCCGCCGAGCTGGTCGAACCAGGCGAAGTCGCGTTGGTGTGTGGCGGCGACGGGATCGTAGAGGCACTTACGAATCGCGGTGTCCGGTGCGTCCGTGAGCTGGAGCCGGGCATTAGTGCCGTCGTGGCCGGTATCGACCGGCAGTTCACCTATGACAAGCTCAAAACGGCGTTCAAGGCCGTCCACGCCGGAGCCCGTTTGATCGGAACGAACGACGACCCGACCTACCCCACGATCGACGGTCCTATCCCCGGCGGGGGAGCCATAGTGGCGGCAATCGCTTATGCGGCCGGGATATCCCCACAATTCGGCGGCAAACCCAATGCTGCGGCGGCCGAGGTCGTGTTTCAGCGTCTGGGTCTTGGCCTCAACCCGACGGCAGCCGAGCGTCGAAATCTGCTCATGGTCGGAGATCGTCCGTCGACCGACGGCGGTATGGCGGTAACCATGGGCGCCCGCTTCGGTTTGGTGTTGAGCGGCGTGACGCTGCGAGCTGAGCTTCCGGTGAACCCAACCCCCGACCTGATAGCGGAGAACCTCGCTGCTCTCGTGGCGAGCGAACTTTCATGCCGGTAGCTCGATTCAGAAGCGGAGCCTGAGCGCCGACGGCGGTTCGACCGGTCGGCCGACGTTGCGCAACAACATGGCGACGACAATGCCGAACGCGAATCCGACGACGTGGGCCATCCAGGCGACTCCCGACGTGGGCGCAATGTAGAACTGTGAGACGAACCACACACCGAGCAGAAGCCACGCCGGAACCCGTACCGGGATAATCGTCAGCAGTGCTCTGATCCTGACCTTGGGGAAGAGCACAAGGTAAGCACCCATAACAGCTGCGATCGCACCGGATGCGCCGACCAGCGGAACGGTCGACGACGGGGCCGCCAGCGCGTGTCCGAGGGTAGCCACCACCCCACCCACGAGGTAGAAGGTGAGGAACTGGACGCGTCCCCAGCGGTCCTCGACGTTGTTGCCAAAGATCCACAGGAAAAGCATGTTTCCCGCGAGGTGCATGACATCACCGTGGAAGAACATCGAGCTCAGGATCGAGATCCAAATGGACTTCTGCGGAAAGAGCGCAACCTGGAACTGCTTTCCTGTCTCGGTCGCCTTGCCACACGAGTTCTCCTGGCCGGTGTCGAGGGTTCTCGTGATCTCCGCGATGCGAAGCGGTCGGAGATGCAACACCTCGCACGGGATCGCCGCCCTGGCGTAGAGGAACGAGGTTTCGTTCAGTTCCAGGTCGAAACTCGAGACCGGCGCAGGAAGGTCGATGATCGGTTCCGTGCGGCCGTGAAACTGCAGCAGGACAAACACCCCGATGTTGACCACGAGAAGGAAGAGCGTGACGATCGGTCGGCGTCGGGTGGGATTGTCGTCGCGATACGGAAGCACGACGGCGGGTTTATCACGCGTTTGTGGCGATCGGCGTTCGGATGGTGAAGAACGTCACTCCGACCGGTGGGTCCTATGCGCGCAGACCGTGTATCGTAGACGTCTCGCTGCACACTGCAGCCGTCGGCAAACCTCGGGGTTGATTGAGGCAAGCCGTCCCCTGAGAAAGAACCGAAAAGAACATGAACGCATTTGCTGCGCTCGGCCTCGCGCCGCGCCTTGTCGACACGCTTGCCCAAGAGGGCATTGAAGCCCCGTTTCCCGTCCAATCCATAACCATTCCAGACGCGCTCACCGGTCGCGATCTGTGCGGTAAAGCACCGACCGGTTCCGGAAAAACTCTCGCCTACGGCCTGGCCGTGGTGCAGTTGGTCAAGAAGGCCAACCGTCGCATGCCCTCGGCGCTCATTCTGGTGCCGACGCGTGAACTCGCCCAGCAGGTAGCGAGCGCGCTCACGCCGTTCGCCCGGGCTCAGGGCCGTTGGGTCACCGCGTTCTACGGCGGCGCCGGCATGATGCGTCAGATCGAAGACCTGCGTCGCGGTGTCGACATCGCCGTCGCCACGCCGGGCCGATTGACGGACCTCATCAACCGCAACGAAATGAGCCTGGAGCAGACGCATCTCGTCGTTATCGACGAAGCCGACCGCATGGCCGACATGGGCTTCACGCCGCAGGTCACGTGGTTGCTCGACAGCGTCGCCAAGGAACGTCAGATCCTCCTGTTCTCGGCCACCCTCGATGGTGACGTCGAACACCTGGTCAAGAAGTACATGAACGATCCGATCACCCACACCCTGTCGACGGAGGACGACGAGGAAGCCGTCATGCGCCGCGCCAAGCACCTCGCGGTCGGCACGGCCACTCCCACGAAATTCCAGGATCTCGCCTACCTGTGCGACGCCTCGCAGCGCACGATTCTGTTCGTCAAGAATCGCTTCGCAACCGAACGGACGGCTGACGCTCTGACCGATCTTGGCGTGTCGGCGCTCGCCATGCACGGAGGCATGACCCAGGCGGCCCGCAGCAAAGCGCTCGCTCGCTGGGCCAGTGGTGGTGTTCGGGCACTCGTGGCCACCGACGTCGCCGCCCGCGGCGTGCACGTCGACGCCGTTGATCTCGTGGTTCACGTTGATCCGCCGCAAGAGCACAAGGATTACCTCCACCGCTCGGGCCGCACTGCCCGTGCTGGTGCAACCGGCGTGGTAGTAAGCATGCTTAGGAAAGAACAGCGCAAGGGTGCTGCGGTGATGTTCAAGCGTCTCGGCGTGGAAGTCGCCGACTCCGGTGCTGACGAGGCACGTGAACTGATTCGGGCGGTCCGACTGTCACCAAAGCCGGTCTTCGGTGGGTTTGAGGAGACCGACAGCGATTCCGGTTTGAGCTTCGATGACGCCCTCGCGGTGCTCGACGATGTTGACGGAATCGACGGCATCGCCCGGCCAGCGGCAAAAGCCACGGCAAAGCCACGGGCCGGCAAGGTCGATGAGTGGGCTGGCACCGAGGAGCGCTACGAGAAGGAACTGGCCGATCCCGACGTTGACGCGTGGGGCGAGCGTGCATCAAGCGGCTCTGGCGAACGCTCATGGGGCGATCGCTCACGTGGCGGAGAACGTCCGGCTATGCCACGGGGCTTCGAGGCTCGCAAGGATCGCGGCGACCGTGGCGGACGAGATTTCCGTCCGTCGGCTCCCCGGGGCGTCGGTGAGCGCAGCTGGTCGCACGCGGGAAGCAGCAGCACGCACGACCGCTTCGCAGCCCGCACTGAAGAGCGCAGCGGCGGTCGGCCAAGTTGGGCCGGCGACGGTGGCCGTCCCGCTGGCGGCGGATTCCGGTCCGAGCGTCCGGCCGCAGGTGGCTTCCGGTCAGAGCGTCCGGCCCGGCCGGGTGGCTTCGAACGCGGTGGCGCTGGTGCTGGCCGCAGCGATGGCGGCTACGGACGCCCAGCCAAGCCTTACGGCGAGCGGACGTTCAACCGCGACGGTGCCCGAGATGGAGCCCGCAGCGAAAGTCGTCCGTGGGCACCGCGAGGCGAAGCCGCTGGGTCGGATCGACCTGCGCGTTCGTGGCAGGACCGACCGAGTTCAGGCCGTCCGAGCTTTGATCGTTCGGGATCCGACCGCCCGTCCTTCGACCGCTCCGGTGGCGATCGGTTTGGCAGCGACCGGAACGGCAGTGATCGTGGTGCGGCCCGTGGTGGTCGTCCCGACGGCGATCGGCCCCGCTGGGATGCTCCTCGTGGTGACCGACCCACCGGTGACCGTCCCGATCGCGGGGCACGTCCGGCGTGGAACGACCGCCCGGCTTCGAGTGACCGTCCCGATCGCGGAGCGCGTCCGGCGTGGAACGACCGCCCGGCCTCGGGAGACCGCCCCGATCGGGGCGCTCGTCCCGGTGGCTTCCGCTCTAGCGGACCTCGGACCGAGTGGGCGCCGTGTGGCGGATCCGATCGTCCGGCTCCCCGGGCCGGAGGGTTCGATCGTGATGCCGATCGTGGCCCCCGCTCGGATCGTCCGGCCCGTGAGGGAACGACCCGTTGGTCGTCGGGAGCTCCCGGCAGCCGCTCGTGGTCGAACGGTGACCGGCCCGGCGCGCGGGCCGATACTCGCGGTCCGGGTGGACGCCCGAGCTACGGCGGGGGCAAGCCCGGAGGCCGTCCGGCGGCTCGAGGCGCTTCCGCTGGTGGATTCCAGGGCTCGCCGAAGCTGACCTGGCGGGCCAGCCGCCCGAAGTAGGCGTTGTTAGCGCAACGCTAATCAGTGGAACAACGAAGGCCCGTGCTCAGTGCACGGGCCTTCGTTGTTATGCGTTCGCCTAAGGGCACTGAACTCGCCGTTCCGCTGGCGGTTACGGCCAGGCTCGCTTCTTCTCGTTCTTCGTCACGGGCGTCTTGGGCTTCGACGCGGTTCTCGACCATTCACGGCGCCACGAGGTGGTCTGGGGCCCGGTCAACGACGGGGTCTCCGATTCGGCGGCGTTGCGACGTGAGGTCCACCAGTCCGACCTTTGCTCGTCGGCCAGGATGGCGACGGCGGCCTCGATCCGAGGACTGAACGCGTGGGCATCCTCGTCGGGTCCGGCGATGAGCGCGGCACCGAACGTCACGGTGCACGCGTGGCGTCGTGGACGGTTCTGTCCTTTCGGAAGTACCTCGTCGGTACCTTCGATGTGGATCGGAACCACCGGGCAACCCCGACGGATGGCGAGAAATGCTGCACCGGGTTTGAAGTCCTGGCCCCAACCATCGGGAGAACGACCACCCTCGGGAAAGATCACGAGATTCCAGTTGTCGCTAAGCAATGCAAGAAGTTGATCACTTGACTGTCTGGACACCTTCTTCCGTTCGATCGGTACGGCATTGAGCATGAGCGCGCTCGACGCCGCTTTCCACTTCTTGTCGAAGAAGTAGTCACCGGCTGCCGCTACGAGCGTGCGGTCTCGAAAGCGTTTCGGGATCGATTGCAGGATTATCCCGATATCAAGGTGGCTGTGATGGTTCGGCGCAAAAACCACCGGTCCGTCGAGATGGGCGATCCGGTCAAGCCCTCGAACGGTCGGTGATGCCAAACCTTTCACGGCGGCCTTCAGCAGGGTTTCCTGCATCACCCGGCGAGCGACCCTCGCCGTTGGTTCCCGCGCCCAGTCTGTGTCGTAGTCGATACCGAGATCGGAAATCTCGGGAAGTACGTCGGCCTTACGAGGCTTGGTCGGAGCAGTGAAAGGGAACGCGGAGAACTTGGCCGGGAGAATGCGAGGGCCGGAAATCCGGTCTCGAATTTCCTTTACAAGCGGCCCTCGGCGCCAGGGCTTGTCGTCAGCCCTGCTCTCGCCCACGGGTTTCGCGCTCATACGTGCCCCCGAAGAAGGATGCGGACGCCAATCACGACGCACGACACGGCGATCGTAACCAGGCATACGGATTTGGCAGTGGTGACGTCGGTGAGCTTGGAAGAGGACAACTTCATAGGTGCACCTACCTTTACTGGACGTCGGCGAGGAAGATCGGTGGGTTGTGGATGTGCGTGATCGACGGATTGGATCCCACGACATCAGAAGCCATTTCCAATGCGTCACGGAGTGTCGATGCGGGGGTGAAGCCAAGGCGGCGGACCGACTTCACGTCGCCACCCACGATGATTACCTTCCCGAGATGCTGCAGCGCGTGCGATCCCCAATACCACATGTAAAACGGGTGCACCCCGTGGTACGCATAGCTCGTGCGGTAGAGATGTCGGTACCACTCGTCTTCAGCGAACTGCTTCTCGAAGTCGCGCTCGATGATCTCCGGGTCGGTGGTGACCGAGAGAACCTGTTCGAAGAAGTCGATGTAGCTCGGATGGTGAACCGGATGGAATTCCCACGGTGTCGGGTGGCTCATGATCAGCACGCCGCCCTCACGGACCAATGGCTTGTTCTTGTAGAGGTTGAAGAAATAGCCGAGCCCGAGGCACATCACGAGGATCGGGTTCATGATCGAATTCACGTTGTACGGGCAGATGTAAGGCAGGCCCATCGTGAGAATGTCGGTCTGACCCTCGACCGTCACCAGCTGCTGCTTGTAGACGTTGGCGGTGGTGACCTCATGAACGGCTTCAACTTCGCCGGCTTGCACGCTGGTCATTCGGTGAGGCGCTTTGATGTTCTGGAAAATCGAACGCTTGAGTCGGGCGGGGGTGCGGTCGAGTGCCTTCGACGACGCGATGAAACCGGCACGATCCCTGGCGTTCCACTCCCACTCCCGCTTCTGCAGGAAACCGAACGGCTCAGGAAATGCGTCGTTGTTGAGCGTCGTTTCGATTTGGAAGATCTTGACGCCCGAATCCTTGATGACTTTGCCCATGCGCCAGTTCGACGAGTGGAGCTCCGACTTGTGTCTGTCCATGAACGAGCGGGAGTTACGCATGGTTTTGACGTTGTGGTGACTCTTGAGACTCTGGTATCCCGACAGACCGGTGGCGGTTGATTTCCAACCTCCGTCCATAGCCACAAGATTGATGTTCACGTACACGAGCAGATCGGATTCCGCCGCGCGCTTATTGATGATCACGTCTTCGCCGTGCTTGGTCTGACCAAGGTTGGTGAGAGCATCGGGATCTTCGGCGTCGTGGTTGTACAGCTTGCCGGACGGAGCGAACGAGTCGTAGACCCGGTCGCCAACCGCGTGCCGAAGTTCGGCTTCGGTCATCCGACGGTGAAGGGCCAGAGCGGCGATGATCTCGACATCGTCGACTCCCGCGGCGGCCGCCATCTCGAGTACTTCTTCAATGACCATCTCGCGAATGTCGGGCCGCTCCATTGGAGGGAGCGGAAGCGAAATGTCATCGAAGGCGATGGTCAACTTCATGCCGCTGAACAACAGGGTCGGGAGCGGCTGAGAATCACCGAGGGGATTCAACAGCGCTTCACGAATGGCTCCGCGGGGGTCTTCAAGCGGCTCGTGGGGCTCAGGTGCGTAGATGACGCGGCTTCCAACCGGGAGCTTTTCGAGTCCGTATCCTTCACCCTTCCAGAACAGCGTGGGTGGGGTGGAACGGTCGACTTCGAGAACGAATCCCGGACGCGCTCCGCGTGACGTCTTGCTCATCGGTTTCTGGCTTTCTCTGCGCGCATATCAAATGCAATCTTTACGGCACCGCGTGAACCTGCGTTCGCGGCGTGGGCAATAGCGTCTTCGTAGTGGTCGAGCGGATAGGTGGCTGACACGAGACAGCCGAGTTTGAGCTGCTCGACGAGGTCGATCGCGAGTTCAAAGGTCCGGCGGTCGGCGAACATCGGTTCCACACCGTAGGCGTATGCCCCGACCAGCGTGATCTCGCGGTGCCACAGGGGAGTGAGGTCGACGGTGACCGAAGCCGGCATGCCCACGAGCACGATCCGTCCGCCCGGTTTCGTGATCCGGAGAGCCTGGGTGATCGACGCGTCGTTGCCGACACAATCGAACACGACGTCAGCTCCACCGGTCAGCCTCTCGATGCCGCCGTCGCCGATGGCCATGCTTTTGCTGACCGTTCGCACGGCACGCACCAATGCGCTGGGGTCAACGACTGACGTTGCTCCGAACCGCTTGGCGAAGCTCTGCTGCTCGGGGTGCTTCGCGGCAACGACGAGATGGGTGGACGGATTGAACGTGTGAAGCGCCGCCGTTGTAAGCAAACCGAGCGTTCCGGCACCGATCACCGCGACAATCGATCCACCGTCGCGTCCGCCCAGCGATCCAGGCGAAAGCGCTGCATGAACGGCGCACGCGGTAGGTTCGACCATGACGGCGTCTTCGTCGGAGAAGCCATCCGGGACTTGATGAATCTGGCTGATGTGGGCGACCATCGAGGTTGACCAACCTCCGCCTGTCTCGCAACAGAATCCTGACTGCAGACCGGGCTTGAGGGCGCCGAACGAAATGCGTTCGCAGCCGCCGAGGTTGCCGGAGGCGCACTGCGGGCACGGCGGGTTGATGCCACGCGTGGCGCAGCCGAGCACGGGTTCGATCACGACGCGGCGGCCGTCGTCGAGTTCGCCGACCACTTCGTGGCCCGGCGTGAACGGCATCGAAACGATGGTTTCGAAATACCGCGAGCTACGGCCGTCGACCGTGGCCAGGTCGCTACCGCAGATTCCGGCCAGGAGTGGGCGAACACGGTGCCAATCGGGGCCTGGCAACGGCAGGTGCTTGAGATCATCGTCGAGCGACAACGGGCCGTAGACGGCACCACGACCGGCTTTGCGGATCGACGAAATGCGGGCGGCGCCGTATTTCACGATCTTTCGTTCGAATACGAGCGCTCTCATGATGCGGCTCCCCGCTCAGCGCGCGGAAGCGGCCGGGGCAACGGGCTCCGGGTCGGGTTGAGTCGACCGATTGGCAGGAGCGGCCGTGGACCACCGGGTGCCTTTGACCATTCCTCGACGTGCCAACCGCGCTTACGGGCGATGGTTGCGAGCTTGGCTTCGGGGTTCACGGCAACGGGGTGCCCCACCGCTTCGAGCATGGGAAGGTCACTAGCGGAGTCAGCGTAGGCCACCGACTCTTCAAGCGAAAGCCCCAGGCTTGAGGCGTAATCCTGCAAAATAAGCGCGCGTTGTTCTCCGGTGGGTGGCCCAATATCGAGCTCGCCCGTGAACGTGCCGTCGGCCCGGGTTGACATCTTGGCGGCGACGATCTCATCGAACAGCGGACGTAACGGTTCCACCAGGAAGTCGAGCGCCCCGGTGATGAGAATCGTCTTGTGCCCAAGTGCTCGGTGCTCCCGAACCCGGCGGATGCCCGCAGGAAACGACTTCGTGATCACCAGATCCGTCAGGTAACCCCACGCGTCGTCGGACAGCAGTTTGGCGTTCGCCTCGTCATAGCGTCGGTAGAACGACCGGAGAAAGTCGCCTCGGTCCTTCTTGTCGAGAAGCAGCAACGACGGGGCTTCCCGGAACAGATCGAGCGTGAACTTCACCCGCTCGTTTCGGTCAAGATCGCGAGTTGCTAACCACGCATATGACTCCACGACATTCGATGCGATAAGGGTGTTCTCCAAGTCAAAGGCCGCGATATGGCGATCGGGAGACAGGATGGCTCGCAAGGAACGCGTGCTCCGACTGTCGCCCTCTTTCTTCCCAGACGTCGTCTTCACGCGAGCGTGCACGACAACCGACGGGAGATGGACCTCACGGATGTAGTCGCGCCATACGATAACGGCGGGGTCGAAGCAGAAGTTCTCTTTGTCGGTCTGTGGTAGCCGCTCGTAGAGGCTGAGCAGACGATCGACCCGGAACAGTGCCTCGGTTTCGGTGTACGCACCGTATAGCTCTACGTAGGTGAGGGCGCGCTGTGCATCACCGCGACGCTCTTCGAGTTTTGCCGCGAACGAGGCCTGTTTGCCCCGGACCGGCAGTGAAGTGATCAGTTTCTCGCCCCGCTCCAGCATCTCAGTGGCCCGACGAAGTTGCTTCTCGACGCGTCCTCGGCCGGGGAAGGACCACTCCGGCACGATGATCGGCTGACCCTCGCGGTCATACAGCGGGTGCTCGGTGAACCACTCGCGGATGTTGTCGACCATCTCCCGGTAACGCAGCGGCTGCCGTGAGCCTGAAGCGACCTGGTAGACGGAAGGACCCTCGGGGGAGACCCCGTCAGCACAGACCGCGATGATCGCCGCTACGACGTGGTCTACAGGTATGACGTCGACAACACCTTCCGGGATTCCCGGGAATTCCTTCAACAGTCCGCGCGCATAGGAAATGATGACCGGCTCGGCCATACGGAAGCCGCGGATCCATCCCGGTTTCGGCTCCAGGTGGGCAGACTCGATGATCGAGGGCCGGAGGATGGTGACCGGAACAGTGCCACGGGTTTCGAGGAGGGCCCGTTCGCCGAGCGCTTTCGTGTACGCGTAAGCATCGGGCCAACCGAGCGAGGCGGCTCGGGCGCGCCCGGCCTCCACCAGTTCGTTACGGACCCATTCTTCGCGGAGCTTCTCGGTCTTGGCGGCCAGCAGCGGCGTGCCGGCGGCACCGAGCTCGGCTCGGGCCTGTTTGCGGAACGACTTCAGGCGTTTGATGTCACGTGACAGGGAGTCGATGTCGCTTCGCAGGCGGCGCGCCGCTGCGACTTCGGCCTTCCAGTCAGCTTCGGTTGCAAACGGAGTCTCTGGGAGGATCTTCTCCGGGGCGTCGCCTCGGCGGGCTCCAGCCACGTAACACGTCGAAACCGCCACCAGGTGTCCGGCGCAATTGGATTGGCGCATCGCTTCGGCGACGCGGGTTGGGCCGAGCAGGTTCGTCTCGACGGCGCTGTCGAGCGGAGAGTCGAATGCAACTGCAGCGGCCGAGTGCACAACCGTATGGCAGGTCGAAAGCAGAGCCCGACCTTCTTCGGTGAGCCCCATCCCATCCCGAGATACGTCGCCTTCGATCACGTGGATCCGACGGTCCATCTCGGCGTCGAAGTCCTTGCCGAGTTGCTCCCGGAGTCGGTCGAAGCAGTCGTTGCGCAGGATTTCGCGTCGCACACGTTCCCGGGCCGGGGTGCGCTTTCCTGAACGCACCACCAGGGCAACTTCGCAGGTTGGCACGCTCCGAAGCAATCGCTCGACCAGTGCCGTTCCGAGAAAACCCGTAGCGCCGGTAATCGCGATTCGGGCCCCGTCGAGTCGCTCGTTGATCATCGATCCATTCATGTTGCTCTTTGTCTACCATTTGGTAGATGGCCGCGCTGCATTCTTCACCACAATTCGCGTCGAAAGGTGTGAGTCGGGCAGAACGGGAGCAGGCCGCGTCCGGACCGCCAGCGGCCCGGTCCGGTGGGCGAAGTAGCCTGGCAACGGCGGTGCCTGGCGGGTCGACCTCCGATCGAATTTTGCGGGCTGCGCTGTCTTCGTTCGCCGGAAAGGGATTCGAGGCCACATCGCTGGATTCGCTCGCTCGAACCCTCGGCATCACCAAGCAGACGATCCTTCACCATTTCGGATCGAAGGATCTCCTTCTCGAAGCAACGATTCAACACGTCGCTACTGCCATGGCCGACGCGGTTGACGGTGCGCTGGCCGGTCGAAGTACCGCCGATGCGTGGTCCCGATTGGAGCGGGTGGTTCGGGCGATGTTCTCCCTGACCAGCCGCAACCCGGAACTCATCGGCCTGGTGCGCGAGATCAGTCGGCTGGGCGGCCCGGCCGTTGACCGCCTCGCCCGTACTCTTGAACCGCTCACCGAGCGGGCCGCCCTCTTCGTCCAGTCGGCCACGGTCAACCCACCGATGGTCCGTCGAGATCCCCGACAGATAGTCATCTCCGCTTACGCTGCCGTCGTGGCGGCCTTTGTCGAAGTGGAGATCCTCCAGAGCCTCGGACAGCGCCCGAGTCCTCGTCTCTTGCTGCGACGGCGACGCGAGCTGCTCGACTACCTGGCCGCTATGTTGGGGGTACAACCGAGCATGCACTGGGAGCGCCGATGAGCCGGGGCATCCTCGGACCCGGGATCGACGACGCGGCCAAAAATCCCCGGAACGTGCAGTGGCCGACGGTGCCAGCCGCGCTCGGCATGCGGGCGATGCACCGCGGCTCGCGCTTTATCGGTGTGGTCATCGGTTTTGTGGCCGACGGCGTCGTTCTGCGCGGAGCATCGAGCGACGAGCGCAGCTTTCGGTTTACTCCGGGTGGTTTCCTGGTTGATGCGAAGGTGGTCACGCTGACTCGGCCCGTAGCGCCGAAGGCGACCGGGCCCACGTTCACGGCTTCGGGGTCGGTGGCGGCTAAGTCCGAGCCGGGATCGGCGAAGCGGGCCAAAATCGCTCGTGCGTCGCGACTTTGGGTCGAAGGCCTTCATGACGCGGAATTGGTGGAGAAGATCTGGGGAGATGACCTACGTGACGTGGGCATCGTCGTCGAGCGACTCGATGGTCTCGACATCCTGCCGGAGGCAATCGCCGACTTCGGCCCCAACGCCGACGCCAAACTCGGCGTTCTCGTCGACCACCTGGTGCCGCGGAGTAAGGAAGCTCGGATAGCGGAGCGCTGCCGCGGTGAGTACGTCGCTATCGAAGGACACAAATTTGTAGATATCTGGCAGGCCGTGCGTCCACACGTGATTGGCATCACTCGATGGCCGGAGATACCACTCGGTGAGGATTGGAAGACCGGAATCGTGCAGCGGGTGGGCTCCGCGGTCGGTGCCTCTGAGCCTCGGGATTTTTGGCGAGAGTTACTTCGACGTACAAGGACAATCGCGGATTTGGAAGCCACGTTCGTCGGTGCTGTGGAGTCGCTGCTTGATTTTCTGCTGGACCCAGACGAACACGACTGAGGTCCGCCGAGTTAGCACCGTTTAGCAGCCTAGGTTCGTCTCCGTGACGAGTTTTAGGTAGCTCGGCCTAATTTCTTTGATTTGTTCTCACGTTGCGTGGCGGTGGTGCCGATTATCCCGGAAGCGATAAGCGCTTCGAGAGGAAATCATGGCCACATTCAGCGGTACATATCGAAAGGTTCTGGCGGGTGCCGCTGCGGCCGGTGCGGCCATGTTGATGGCCGGCGGCCTGCTCCCGTTCAACGTCAGCCAGGCTCGAGCGGATACGGTGAGCGACGAAGCCCGGTATGTGGAGCTGATCAACCAGTCCCGGGTGGCCGAAGGGCTGAAGCCGTTGACCGTTCACCCCGCCCTGGTCGACGCAGCACGGAGCTGGGCTACGCAGATGCAGGCGGCATGGGATCCGGCTGCGAACGACATCTGTCAGATCTCCCACAACCCGAATCTCCGAACCGCGGTGAACGCGAACTGGCAGAAGCTCGGGGAGAACGTGGGCTGCGGTGACGTGAACGTCGACGAACTTGAACAGAAGTTCATGGAGAGCCCGAAGCACCGCGCCAACATCATGGACCCCACCTTCGACACGATCGGCATCGGCATCGTCATGAAAGGCGATGTCATGTTCGTCACCCAGCAGTTCATGCAACTTCGATCGACGCCCGCTCCCGTTGCGACGAACGTTCCGCAGGCATTGGCGCTAGCTGCACCGACGACCGCCGCGAAACGAGCGGTACCGACCACCAGCCCGGCGAGGAAGTCGGCCACCACGCCAACGAAGAAGCCGGCCGCCACAACGAAGCGCCGAGTAACAAAGAAGTAGCCGACGTCGTCCACCGCGATTCCCGTACATGAGAGCGTGGTCGCAAACGAGGAAGCAGCGCATCGAAGAGCGAGCGCATAGAACGACCGCATAGAACGACCGCATAGAAAAAGCGCCAGCACCGACCCTTCGGTCATCGTGCTGGCGCTTTCGCAATCTCCGAGTCGCTAAGTCAGATCTTCGACCGTTGGCCCGTCACCGTCGTGGGCTTAGGGAGGACCGAATCAGTCGTTCTTGATCAGTCTTTCTTGTGGAGCAGGCCTTTCGCCTTGCCGACCAAGCCCTTGGCACTGTCGAGAACGTCGATGTCGCCATCGTGGTCTTTGTCGAGCTTCTCCTTTACGCCCTCTAGCGAATGCTTGGCTTTGTCGAGGAGTCCGCCGCCTTCTTCGCCGCCGGTGACCTTGTCTTTGACGTCTTCGAACGCATCCTTAGCTTTGTCGAGGAGTCCGCCGCCTTCTTCGCCGCCGGTGACCTTGTCTTTGACGTCTTCGAACGCTCCCTTGGCTTTGTCGAGGAGTCCGCCGCCTTCTTCGCCCCCCGAGACCTTCTCCTTCAGGCCTTCGGCCGCCGCCTTGGCTTTGTCGAGGAGTCCGCCCCCTTCGCTCTTCGTGTCTGCGACTGCTTCCTTCGCCGTGTCGGCGACGCCTTCAGCCTTGTCGGCCACGCCTTCGGCCTTGTCCTTCATCTCATCCATCAAGCCCATGATGTACTCCTTAGGAAGTTTGCTCATGCCGCGAATGCGGCTTCGAAAGACATAGTTGCACGCCTCGGAATGCTCGACGGCACGTTTCGGTGTGACTAGGATAAAGGCCCCTACGGGCGATTGGCTCAGTTGGTAGAGCACCGCCTTCACACGGCGGGGGTCACAGGTTCGAGTCCTGTATCGCCCACGAGTGGCGGGGGAGTGTGGTCGGCTATCGCCTCCCCCTAGCCCTCGCCATGTTTGATGGTCGACGGGGCCCCAACCCCATCGACGGTGGCCCGTCGGCCGTTCCAACGTTGTTTGGCCAGGGCCACGAGCGGCGGGGGAGTGTGGTTGCGTATCCGCTCCCCGCAGCCCTCGCAATGTTTGATCGTCGACGGGGCCCCAACCCCATCGACCCGTGGCCCGTCATCGGTTCCAACGTCGTCTCGCTAGGGCCACGGGCGGCGGGGGAGTGTGGTCGGCTATAGCCTCCCCCTAGCCCTCGCAATGTTGATGGTCGACGGATTCGATGCGCAACTAGTTTTCGCAGCCGATGCCGTCGCCGTCGCTATCAAGACCGTAAACGTCATCCCCGATCACCCGCACGGGACCCCGTACGTATGAGGGGCCGTTCCCTGACCCGCGGGCGCAGTCGACGTCAGAGTCGATCGGAACACATGGCGAGTAATTCGGATCGCACTTTGGTGTTTTGTTCCCGGTGGCGGGGGCGATCGGAACGCGTTGCCACACGTACTTCGGGCCGGGCAGTTGGGTGCACTTCAACTCGCCGATGACCTCGTTCACCTGCTTTTTCTTGCACTGGTTACCGGCTTTGGGCGTCGCTGCGCCTGCCGGTGCACAACGCAACGTCAGGACGAGAAATGCTGCAGCTATCGAGACCAGAATCGGTTTGGATGTCCGCATGTCGGCACCCTCGCTCGTTCCTTCCTGATCTGCCCAGTATTTATCCGCCCAGTATTGATCTGCCCAATCACGTCTTCGGCGTGTCGATCTTGTCGAACGAGGATCGAGCAGCGCGCATTCCTTCCACGCCTCGCGGTATGCCGGCGTACAGACAGAGATGGGTCATGATTTCCTCGATCTCAACTCGACTGAGGCCATGACGCAGTCCAGCGGGGACATGGAACGCAAGCTCGGCGGTCAGGCCGAACGAGGCGAGGATCGTGATGACAACAAGCGACCGGTCCCGCCGGGAAAGTTCGGATCGCGACCAAATTTCGCCGAACGCCCATTGAAACGCCACTTCACCGACGCCACCAAGATGCTCGACCATCATCGCGTGGACGGCCTCGGCATCGACGGCGTCGGAGCCCGTCAGCGTGCGCCAGACATCACCGGCATCGCGTTCACGGTCGGCGTCGGACTTTCGAGCGGCCGGACTCCGGCCTTCGATCCTCGATACACCCTCGGCTTTACAGAACGCGGCATCCATGTGTCGGCTGGCGGCCATCGCGGCCGGAAAGCCGGCATAGGCGGCGACGTGCAGGAGAATCTCTTCGATCTCGCTTCGCTGTAGTCCGTGATGCAGGCCGATCTGGGTGTGGATCTCCAACTCCTCATCGCGGGCGTGGGCCGCCAGAACCGAGATGACGAGAAGCGACCGATCACGTCGGGAAAGTTGGGGCCGCGACCACATGTGCCCGACCGCGTTGAATGCGAACGAACCAAGGGGGCCGAGCCTCCGTTCCATGGAGTCGGAGACACGTTCGGGTTCGACTCCTGGAACAAACCGGGTGAAGACCTCCGCCGCTCGGGCGTGACGCTGTTCAAAACTCTCGGGTCCTGGCATCGCGGCCTCCTTCGTGTGGGTGGGTAAAATCTACGGTGTCGGGATCGGGCAATGGCAATCCGCTGCGACACCCCTAGCGTTGTACTGGTGCGATCAACAGCTGTACCGCTTGCTCAATCGTGGCTCGGGCTTTCGCTTCAAGTTCGGCATCAGTGGCCGAGGAGATCGGATGATCGATCACCGCGAACTTGTACCCGGGCACGCCCAAAGCGGTTGCCATCAACTCAGCACCGTCGACGAAGGCGGTCGTCATGACCCCGACCGACGGAGTTCCGGCCCGCTCACCGCTGACGGCGTCGTGCAAACTGCACGACGAGCAACTTCCTCAATCGCCGATACCAGAGAACATCGCACCCCACGTCGACGCCTCGTTGATCAGCTCGACCTCGGCGGGTGCTGAATAGTTGGATTTTGTCCGGAGAACGACGCTGGCGACTTGCCATTCGTCTCGGAGAATGCGAGCGAGGTGGGCAAAAAACGGTCGGGTATTCGACTTCCCGTTCGAGATGATGCCGACCGTCGCGCCTTCCAGCGTCGTCAGGCGAGCTGCGAGAACGACTGGCTCCGCGTCGTCTTCGAACGTGGGGTCGAGCACGGTGATCCGTCGGGCGTCAGGCACGGTTCGTGGATGCGTCATTGTCGATGTGTCGTTGTCGATATGTCGTTGATCGGCTGTCAGACATCGAGATGTCTCCTGTTCAGCAATTGAAACACACGCCGATCCCGGAGGTCACGGCGGCGGATTTCGGACCCAGCCACGGCGGAATGACCGCAGCAAATCCGCCAGCGTCGCCGCCGGCCGAGATGACCAGAAGATGATCGGGTGAAGGAAGAGCCCGGTACTCAGTGTCGCGATTTCGATCGTTCACGACAGCCTGCTTCCCAACCTGCTCCCAGTCGGATCGGTGTACGACGGCATGCTCGAACACGAACTCACGAACGTCGGCCTTCGACCAACCGGCGCGATGAAACACGTCGCGGAGTTGAGGCGGAAACACCACTGCGTAGTTGCCGGCCCAAATCGAATAGTGGAGCATCGTCGCTTTGATCTCCGCGACGACCGTCGTCAGCAGTTGTCGAGGGTCGGTCGTCCACTCGTTCATGATCTGCCGGGGGCCGGACGCCGCGAACGCCGTAACTGACGAGACTCCGACGGGAACACCGCGCTCCGTCCCAAGCGGTACCCAAGGAGCCCCACCCTCCTCATCTTCGGCGAGACACCACGAGAGCTTTCCCGGATGACCGAGGGTGGAGCGGTCAAGTCCGCCCGGCCGAGCGTCCAACAGGTTTCGGAGGATGAGTCGTACGGCTCGGCCGATGCAGACGGATGCCCGATCGGGCCCGGCCAAAGCGGAGTGCGCCGACGACATACCGAGTTCAAGTCGGACTGATCCGTTTACCACCAAGAGGATTGCGCAGCCACCGGTTGACGCTGTTGCCCCGTGAACCAACAGATCCGGTTGGCACAACGCATCGACGGCAGCGAGGACCACGGGAAAGTCCGGAGGCAGACAACCGGCCATCACGGCGTTGATGGCGATCTTCTCGGCCGTAAGTGCGCGTACCTTTACCGTTTCGATCCCGACGACGTGGTCGGGTTTCGACCCGACCCAGTCGAGCATGGCCAGCACCCGGTCGGGGGTGGGCGCCACGACGGGGAGCCCATCGGTCCACCCTCGATCCCGAAACAGCTTCTGGGCGTCGTCGTCTTCGACTTCGAAGCTCCGAGAGCGCAGTTGCATGGATACTTTCTAACCGGGTCGGACGATCGATGCTGAATCAGTCTGGCGGCTTAAGCAACCTAAGGTTTAGGTCGATGGACCTAACGTGATGAGCGACGCCCCCGCACTACCGCTTCGGCGCGTGAGCTTTGAGTTTCCGTCGGTCAACGATTTGGTCTGGACCCGAAAGCCCGAGTTGGCCATCGCCGCGAACAGTGTGTCGCTGCTCATGCCGTTCGTTGAGCCCTACGTCGTCCGGTCGATTCGTGCGGTCACTGATGACCTGAAGGAACCGTCCCTGGCCGAAGATGCCAAGGGGTTTGCGCGTCAAGAATCGCAGCACCACGGTCAGCACCGGATGTACAACCAACTGCTCGGGACACGGTATCGGGGTATTCGCCGGATTGAACGGTGGGCCGACTTCACCTACCACTTTCTCGAGAAACACACGTCAGCCACGTTTGGCGTCGCATTCGCCGCGGGATTTGAAACGGTGGCGTTCTGCGCCGCTCGATGGGTCGAACAGCACGCCGACGACGTGCTGCAGGGCGCAGATCCTCGGGGCGCATCGTTGTTTCTGTGGCATCTGGCCGAAGAAGTCGAGCACAAGACCGTTGCCTCGGATGTTTACCGGGCCATCGGCGGGGGACGAATTCGTTACACGGCGGCGATGCTCGTCTCCGCGGTCATCCTCGCCTGGTTCGCCGTGCTCGGAACCGTGACCATGATGTGGCATGAGCGTCGGCTATTCCAGCCGGTAGCGCATCTCCGCATGCTCCTATGGACACTCACGTTTTTGTTCGTGCTCCTTCCGGTGATGGCTGTGTCAGTGCTTCCGAGTCACGATCCCCGGGACCTGGCTGACCCGTACCGTCTCCACAGTTGGATCACCGGTCGGTTCGACGGCATTGACGCCATGGGCGTCGACGTCATGGTCGATCGCGTACCGACGAGCCTCGGCTAGTTGATGTCAGAGCCCGGACACTTACGCTACGTTCGGTTGCATGGCAACAAACGTGACGATGTACTGGCGACCGGGCTGTGGATTCTGTTCAGCGCTCAAGCGAAATCTCGACGCCAGAGGAATTGAGTACGAGATGCGTAACATCTGGGACAACCCCGACGATGCCGCCTTCGTACGTTCCGTCGCTCGGGGCAACGAAACGGTTCCGACCGTCACGGTGGGCGAGCTCTCGATGGTGAACCCGTCGGCTGATGAGGTCATCGCAGCGCTCGCCGGTTAACGAGTCGGGGACGCCATGCCGGGGTCGCATGGTGCTCAGGCGATGGCCTTCAACACGTCCTTGTACGGGATGGACCCGAGCTCACCGTTTAACACCTTGCCGTCTTTGCTGATCAGAATCCAGGCCGGCTGAGCGGGAACGCCCATCAGAGTCCATGACAAACCGGTCCGGTCCCAGTACATAGGAAACGACTTGACTTTGGTCCGGGTGATGAACGCCTTGGCCCTCACCAGATCGTCTTGGGTACCAAGGCCGATGACGTCGATCTTGCTGCTGTTTTGTCGAACGAACTGTTCGACGCCCGGGGCTTCCCCGATGCACGTAGTTCAATAGGGCGCCCAAAACCAGACGAGCAGAGGCTTCTTGCCCGACAGGGCGCTGCGCAGCGCGACGGATTTCCCGGTTCGAACGTCGGTCACGGATATCGACGGGAGCGGGTTCGCCGGAACTGGTTTCGTTGTGGTCCGCGTTACCGCCTGCGGATTTCCGGCCGCAATCGCCGGGCTGTCGCCGGCCGACAGTATGCCAAACGCTCCCGCCCCCACAATGCTGAACAGCGCGATTCCGGCGGCTCGGCGGCGACGCCGCAGCGCGGAAAGCTGACGTGTCATGAAACTCCTTCGGAGGGCTTCGAATCGTTCCCATTGCGATGGGAACCTCGAGTGAGAACGACGCTTGCGGAGGCTGCGCCGACGACGGCGACGAGCGCAATCAGAACCAGCGACAGCGGCAGGCGATCGATGAGGTTCGTAAGTGACGAGGACCAGGACTGGACCCACGCAACCGGACCCTCCGGCACATCCTCGCCGCGGATGATGGTGCGCCACTCGTAGTACCCGTAGTAGGAAACGTAGAGTCCTGAAACGATGAGGAGGGCACCGGATATCCGGTTCACGTGGGGGAGAATCTTCCGCATTCCGCGAACGACGGCCTGTTGCGCCAAGGCCACGGAAAACGAGAGCAGCACCATCACCAGGCCCATGCCGAGGGTGAACGCCAAATAGACGCTCATCTTCGAAAGGAATCCCTTCTCTCGGGTGGATGCCACCACGGCAGAAATGAAACCCGGGAACCCGCACGACAGCGACACCACCGCATACGAGAGACCGTAGAGATACATCGACCGGTACCCGCTGCCGGCTCGCGCCCGACTCACGGTCAGACGCGTGAGCTTCGGTTCATAGCCCCTGACCATGGAAAGGCCGAGAATGGCCAAGATGACGCCGACAACCATCGAGATGTAAGGCACCACGTTGTTGATCTGAGAAAGAAAGCTGGTGGCGACGAGTCCGATCGAGCCGAATACCGTGATGAAACCGGCGGTCACCAGAAGCCCCGTTATGGCGGCATTGGTCAACCGGCGAGACAGCCCAAGATCGTCGTCGGCGTGTTTCCCGACAAAGTACGACACATACGCCGGGAGCATGGCGAAGCCACAGGGGTTGAACGCGGTGATGACGCCAGTCACGAGTGCGAAGGCCAGAGGAGTACGCCCGCCTCCGAAGCCTCCGGCCGCAATAACCATGCACCAAGTCTCGCATCTCCGAGCTGATCAACTTGGCAAGATCTCAGCCCATACTCAGGGGACGAAAGACCTCTGGCCCGGGGACTATCGAACAGCCAGCCAGTTCATGGCGAAGTGACAGGTGCCGGCGAGAAAAACGAAGGTGTGCCAAACCTCGTGGTAGCCGAACGACAGCGAAGGATTCGGGCGCTGCAACCGCAGAAGAATCGCCCCGATCATGTAAAGCGCCCCGCCGAGCAGAAGAAACGTCTTTTCCGGCCCCGTGAGCTTATGGAGCAGTTGGGGGAGAACGAGGACGGACACCCATCCCATCACGAAGTACAGCCCCCCGCCGATGCGGCGGAACCGTTTCAGGGAACTCAGCTTCAAGACGATGCCCGTGAGCGCAGCGAACCACACAGCGGACAGGAGCGGAATACTCCAGGCGCGCGGCAGCTTCTGCCACGTCACCGGGGTATACGACCCGGCGATGAGCACGTAGATCATGGCGTGGTCGAGCCACCGCATCCATGACCGCAATTTCGGCGTACCGAGAAGACGGTTGTACAGGGCGCTGGTGGCGTAGAGGGCAGTGACGCTTCCCGCGTAAATCGCGGCAGCGATCCGCGTCGGCGTGGAGGGATCAGCGAACCCCACGAGGGCCAGACCGGCGGGAATGCTCAGAAAGAACGCGATCTGATGCAGACGGCCGCGGTGTTTCGGCTTCTCGCCCTCCAGAGGATTCCCGGTAACCGGTAGTGGAGGAGGGACCAGCCTGTGCAGCACGAACCTACAAGTTACTGCTTCCTGGTTCGCCCTTTGGTGTAATCGACCAGTTCTTTGGTCGCGTCACCGAGCACTTCGGCCATCTGTTTCGGCCGTCGTTGCACAAAGACGGTTAGGCACGAAGTGCAACGGACCCAACGTTCGAATCTCACGGGTTCGAAGCCATCGTGCTCGCACACCGGGCACGCGATCCCGCCCTGGCGCCGACGAATGCCGACTTCGGTAAGCACACCCCCGTACCTTTCCCCCATGCGGAACAGGCTCACGATTGCGTTTCCGCCAAACGTCTTCACCGATGAAGTCACCCGGCCAGGCTACTGAGATGTCGCCCAGATCGCTCAACAGCACTCGTGCACTCGGCTACCTTCGCCGGTATGCCTGGACCTGGATGGGGATACGCGACCGCTCGTGGAAAGTTCGCCGAACGACGGAGCGTTTTCGTACGAAAAGCGTGGGAAACGATCAAACTCTGGGGAGCGGTAGGTCCCCACAGCGGAATGGCGAAACGGTTCGGTGCCTTTGGCGACGGCACGATCATCATGTTCCCGTGGAACACGATTTACGGGGAACGATGGATGCGGATCGGTTCCGACACGATGATCGGTCCGGAAGTGACCCTCTCCGTAGGAATTCATCCCGACCAGGTCCCCATCTCCGATCCGGTCATCGTGATCGGCGACCGGTGCCTAATCAACAAAGGGACCGCAATCGTCGCCCACTTTGCGGTTGAAATTGGCGACGACGTGTTCACCGGTCACAACTGCTACATCACTGACCAGAACCACGGCTATGAGGACCTCGACCGCCCGATCGGAGCGCAGAGCATGCCTGAGCAGCCCGTTCGTATCGGGTCGGGAAGCTGGCTGGGTCACGGTGTTGTGGTCCTGCCGGGTGTGACCATCGGTGAGCATGTCACCGTCGCCGCCGGATCCGTCGTAACAAAAGACATTCCCGCCAGGAGCGTGGCCGCCGGTTCCCCGGCGAAAGTGGTCCGCCGGTACTCTGCCGACGAAGGCTGGCATCGCCCCTGAGGATGCGACGTGCGACAACGGAGACGGAGACAGAGACGGAGTCGGTTGAGGATGGGCGGCGGTGGCGGCTAGGAAGTCACGTAGTCGGGTAGCCACCTATTAGGCGGCGATCACCGCTACGGTTGTGACGTGCACTTTGCTGAGCTGCTGGCTCATCCCAACGTCACCGAGATCTGTGAAATCCGGAGCCGGTTCGGATTCATGGCATTCCACGGCGGGAATTTGGAGCGTGGGACCGACGAGATTGCGACCGTTGCCGCCGAGCGGAGTGGCGCGTCGCTCTACGCCGTGGTGCAGGAATACCCGTTGCGGGAGCACCTGCCCTCATCGAGGGTCACCCCCGATGCTTCCCCCAAGCTGGCTGCGTTCCTGGAGCACGTTGACCTCGTCATCGCAATCCACGGTTACGGACGTGAAGGACTGTGGACGTCGTTGCTTCTCGGAGGCGGAAATCGTGAACTGGCAGCCCGTACGGCTGGTCACCTTCGCCATCTGCTATCGGAGTTCACGATGATCGACCAGATCGAACATATCCCGTCGGAACTGCGTGGCCTACACCCCGACAACCCCGCCAATCGCCCGAGAATGGGCGGCGTCCAGATCGAGCTTCCGCCCCGGGTCCGAGGTCTGACGCCCCACAGCGCCGGAATGGAGCGCTACGACGGGCGTATCAAGTGGACCAACGACACGATCGACGCGTTCGTGGCCGTAGCGACGGAAGTGTCGTTGGAGCTCGGGCTTTAGCTGCACAGACACGATCGACGCGTTCGTGGCCGTAGCGACGGAAGTGTCGTTGGAGCTCGGGCTTTAGCTGCACAGACACGATTGACGCGTTCGTGGCGGTAGCGACGGAAGTGTCGTTGGAGCTCGGGCTTTAGCTCTGTAGGCATGGCGGTCGACCTCGGGCTTCCGAGCGCGATTCCATCC
Source organism: uncultured Acidimicrobiales bacterium (assembly GCA_963763135.1). Lineage (GTDB taxonomy): Bacteria > Actinomycetota > Acidimicrobiia > Acidimicrobiales > JANYDT01 > JANMZO01. The sequence goes on from CAVXNJ010000004.1 coordinate 999,612, forward strand.
AACTTGGTTTGTCGGGCGACCTTGTGATGCACTTCGAGCCATGTCGAGCACTTCCGAATCCAGTCCGGCCCAGTCGTACGAAAACGTGGAGGTCAGCTTCGTCGACGATGGAGCAATAGCGATCGTCACCATGTCGAGACCGAGCAAACTCAACGCAATGACGGTCGGCCTGGTGCAGGACCTCCACGACGCGTTCTCGGCCCTCCACGTGAACAACCAGGTCAGGGCGATCGTGTTGACTGGCAATGGCCGCGGATTCTGTGCCGGTCTTGACCTCACCGGTTATGGAACCGTGCCGGGAACCGAGGATCTCGGTCGGGTGCCCACCGGTATGCGGGTGCAACAGCACATCGCGACCCTGGCAACGCAGATGCGTTCCCACTCCAAGCCGATCATTGCCGCCGTAAACGGTCCGGCGGCGGGTGGCGGACTGGCGTTGGCACTGGCCAGCGATGTACGCATTGCCGCGACCTCGGCGAGATTCAACGTGGCGTTCGTACGTATCGGACTCTCGGGTTGTGACATCGGCGTGAGCTGGATGCTTCCCCGCCTTATCGGAGCGTCGCGGGCATTCGAGCTTCTGCTGACCGGGCGGATCATCGATTCCGCCGAAGCCGACCGCATCGGGCTCGTGATGAAAGTGGTGGCCGACGGTGCAGTCGTTGACGCCGCGTTGGAGACGGCTCGCCTGATTTGTGCCAACAGCCCGATGGGGGTGTGGATGACGAAAGAAGTGATGTGGAGCCAACTGGAGATTCCCTCGATGCAGGCCGGCATCGACATCGAGAACCGCAACCAGATCCTGCTCAGCCAGACGGCGGACCATCCTGAGGCGATGCGGGCGTTTCTCGAAAAGCGACCTCCGTCGTTCAAATTCGGCTGAAGGGTTAAGCCCGTCACCGGACGCGCGCTGATTACCGATTCGCAGTGCTGGTCAGCTAAAACGTAAAACTAGACCAACCGGTCAAGCGCCGGTCGGCGTAGCCCAACGTTCCGCTTCCCATATTTGGAGATTTCAATGACCGCCCCTGCGATTGATTCCAGCGTCGCACTCGTCGACAAGCTCGTCGACGAGCTGCTGGCCGAGTTTCCGCCGTCGTCCACCCCGGCCCGAACCTTTCTCGGCGCGCAGTTCGACAAAGGCCTGGCCTGGGTGCACTTTGACCCGGGCTACGGGGGACTCGGGCTGAGCCCGAAATTCCAGACCCAGATCGACGGACGGCTTCGCCCAGCGGGCGCGCCCCATCCGGTAGCGGCCAACCCGATCGGGCACGGAATGGGAGCTCCCACCGTGTACACCTGGGGTTCCGAGGATCAGAAGAAGCGCTACCTCCGCCCGCTGTTCACCGGCGAGGAAGTGTGGTGCCAATTGTTCTCCGAGCCGGGGGCCGGATCGGATGTCGCCGGACTCGCCTCGAAGGGCGTACGCGACGGCGATGAGTGGATCATGAACGGCCAGAAGGTCTGGACCACGCTCGCCCACCTGGCCCGCTGGGGAATGCTCGTGGTCCGCACCGATCCCGACGCGGAGAAGCACAAGGGACTCAGCTACTTCGTGGTCGATATGCACGCGCCGGGCGTGGAGGTTCGTCCGCTTCGCCAGATGACCGGTGACGCCGAGTTCAACGAGGTGTACTTCACCGACGTGCGGGTGCCCGACGCTGAGCGCCTCGGAGAAGTCGGCGACGGGTGGCGGGTGTCGTTGACCACATTGATGAACGAGCGAGTGTCGATCGGTGGAGCGATCGCGCCTCGAGGATCGGGGCCCATCGGTATGGCGGTCAAGAACTTCCAGGCCCGTGAACGCACAGCGGCGGAACGCGAGGAACTGATGAAGCTCTGGACGGCCGCCGAGTGTGCGCGCCTCACCAACCTCCGGGCATCGGAAAACCGCAAGGTGGGCAACCCCGGTCCAGAAGGTTCGGTCGCCAAGCTGGCCATGGCCGAACTGAACAAGAAGATCTTCTCGTTTGCGGTCGATCTTCTCGGTCCCGAGGGAATGCTCTACGACGACTTCAGCATGCGTCGCCCGGAAGGCGCCATGGATCTGTCCACCCCGCAACGGGCGTTCCTACGGAGCCGGGCGAACTCCATCGAGGGTGGCACGAGCGAAGTGATGCGCAACATCCTCGGTGAGCGGGTTCTCGGCCTGCCCGGCGATGTTCGGGTCGACAAGGGCAGAAGCTGGCTCGAGGTTCCGAGGAACTGACCGCAGGTGCATGTAGCCGCGTTCGGCCGACTTCAACACGGTCGGTCGAGCGCTGGCGCGACTTGTGGCCGGGGCGACTAGCCGATGGTGGTCGGCGTGGGGCACCGCTCGATCACCACGCCGCTTACGCCGAAGTAGCGGCTCAGGTCGGCCAGATCGCCAGGGTGTTCAGCGAGGCGCTGTCCGGCTACCACGCACGTGGATGCACGTGAACCGGTCACTGCGATCGCATCGCCGAGCAGGCCTCGCACCGACGTCATACAGACCGTGTGCCCGTGCTGAGAAATAACGACGATGGCGTTGTGTGGGAGCGCAGTCGCTTCAACCTCAAAGTTCGCTCCCTTGGAGCGTTCGATCCGCGCACCGATCGCGAACGCGAGTCGAGGTAGACGCCGCTCGAGCTTGGTCGAGCCGTGTCGTGAGATGGTGTTGTTCAGTTCGTTCAGGTACGCGTCGGCCGCACAGGCGAGTCGGAACAACGGTTCCGACAGAGGATGCGTCGACACACCGAGCAATTCGAGGTACCGGTTGAGCATGGCATCGGCCTGCTCGTCGGAGCCGGCAACATGGACTTCGACCGGTACACCGGTGAACGTGGTCGATGCCTTGCGCCAAACGGCGGCGAAGGGAAGCACTGTCGACTCTGGCTGACTATTCACAGAGAGTGGTATCGGACCCTTTCCGGAGGATAGTTACCACGCAAAGTAGTGAAATCGACGACGGGTCGGTTTCAACCTTCTACGGTGTCTCAACGATGAGAAAACATTCAGCGGTTGCACCCTCCGGAAAAGATGCCGACTTGGCGAGAGTTTCGTTCCAGCCCCGCACTCGACGGCTCATATTCTCGGGATCCTGATGCTGGCTCTCATGGCAGAGCAGGGCCGCAATCTTGCGCTCGAAATTCGTCGTGGTATCAACGTAATGATTGGGGTTCGGGCCGCCCATGATCCAGATCTGCCAGGCGGTGTGGGGTTCGAATCCCTCCTCCATCAGGTCAGTGAATGTGAAGGGATTGCGGGCGTCGGGGTACACCGCGCACATGGTGGCCTCGGCCGCCGCGAGGTGGTCCGGGTGGCTCGAGAAGATGCGGGTGAAGTCGCGCACCGGTGACTGGCACAGCACCACGTCAGGTTTGGCCCGCCGGATCTCGCGGCTGATGTCTTTCCTCAGGGCGAGGGAGGCCACCACGGCGCCGTCTGGGTACCCGAGAAAGACCAGGTTCGAAACGCCTACGGCTTTTGCGGCGGCGGTCTGTTCCTCTTGGCGGATTCCGGCGATGGCGTTTCGTGGAACCGCCGGGTCGAACCCGCCGGCGTCACCGTCGGTCACGATGCAGTACGTGACGTCGACTCCGGCATCGGTCCAGTTCGCGATGGTTCCGGCAGCGCCGAAATCAACGTCGTCGGGATGTGCCGTGACCACGAGAACTCGTTGAATGGTGCGGGGTTCAGCCATGGGTGGTGCCCTCCTGGGCGGGTCGGTGCTCGGTGTCGCGGGCGGGCGTAAATGGGTCAGGCGTGGGACATGGTGGCGAGTGCGGTTTGGAGCCGACTCACTCCGGTTCGCAACTGCTCGGGGCTGAGCGTCGCATAAGAGAATCGGGCGTTGCTGTCGGGAACTTGATCGATGGAGAACGCGTTGCCCGGTACGAACGCGACACCGTTGGCGACTCCGGCCGCAAGCAACTTGGTCGTGTCGGCGACCTCGGGGATGGTCGTCCACAGAAACATGCCACCCTCCGGGCGGTGGAATCGGATCCGGTCCTGACCGAACGTCGAGTCGAATGCATCGGCGAGGGCGACGCAGCGATCGCGGTAGATCGGCACGATCCGCTTCAGCTGGTCTTCGATCCAACCCGGCCGTGACACGAGGTTGGCGAGGAGTTGCTGAGCGAACGTCGACGTGTGGAGGTCGGCGGCCTGCTTCGCCCGGATGGCCATCGCCATCACCGACTTTGGCCCGATCACCCAACCAACGCGAAAGCCGGGTGCCACGACTTTGGAGAAGGTGCTGAGGTAAATGACCCGTTCGCTGAACGACGCAACCGGTGGGAGCGGCGAACCCTGGAATCGTATGGCCCCATAGGGATCGTCTTCGATTACGTTCAGTTCGTACCGATCAGCCAACTCGCCCAAAAGCTTCCGACGCTCAAGCGAGAGCGTCGCCCCCGACGGATTGTGAAAGTTCGGCACGATGTAGATCAACTTGGGACGCAGACCCTGCGCGAGACGCTCAGCGAGGATCTCGACCTGCATGCCGTGTTCGTCGCCCGGGATGGCCACAAAGTTCGGCTCGAACAACTCGAGCGACTGGATGGCCCCGAGGTACGCAGGCGCTTCAGAAACGACGATGTCGCCGGGATTGATGAAGATTTTGGCCAGGAGATCAAGAGCCTGCTGGGAACCGTGGGTCACCAGGATCTGGCCTTCCACGACCACCTCGCGCCCAAACTCCTCGGTGTATTTCGCCGCCAGCCAGCGGCGAAGATCGACGACGCCGTCGGTCGCTGAGTACTGCACCACCGTCGGACCGTATTCGCTGAGTAGCCGGTCGGCTTCGCGGCGAAGGTCGGGCAGCGGGAACGACTCCGGCGAAGGAAGGCCGCCGGCCATCGAGAGGATGTCGGAGTTTTCCGTGAGCTTGAGAAGGTCACGGATGGCCGAGGAACGAAGTCGTTTGGTTCGGTCGGCGAACTGCGGCGGGTTCTGAGAAGTCACGGATAGTTGTTACACCAAAGTTGGTCGCAACATTGGCACTTTCCCGGTGACGTTTCTCGCGTGATGGTCGACGCCGGATGGCCGGCGTGATCGCGACGCCGGGCGGTCGAACGCATGCGTGTCTCGGGCCTTCGAAACCCGAGACACCGTGTAGGTGGATTTGCGGTAAGCGAACGAAGTCAGACGAGCTTCGACGCCCGGCCCTCCCAGTAGCGATCGCGGACGATGCGCTTGTACAGCTTGCCGGTGGGGTGACGGGGAAGTTCGGCCTCGAAGTCGATCGACCGTGGGCATTTGATGTCGGCCAACTGCGAGCGACAGAACGCAATGAGCTCCCGTTCCAGCGCGGCCTGCTTTTCCGGTGTGTCGACATCAGCCCAGTTCGCCGGCTGCACTACTGCCTTGACCTCTTCGCCGAAGTCTTCGTTCGGCACACCGAAGACCGCGACATCGCTGACCTTGTCATGCATGGTGAGGACGTTCTCGGCCTCTTGCGGGTAGATGTTGACGCCTCCGCTGATGATCATGTTCGCTTTGCGATCGGTGAGAAACAGGAACCCGTCGGCGTCGACGTAGCCGATGTCGCCGAGTGTCGACCACCCTTTGGGGTGCCGTGACGACTTCGTTTTCTCGGGATCGTTGTGGTACTCGAACTCCGAGCCATTGCCGAAGTAGATCGTTCCGGCTTCACCGACCGGAAGTTCCTCGCCGTGCTCGTCGCAGATGTGGATCTCGCCGAGAAGGGCTCGACCGACGGAACCCTTCTTGGCCAGCCATTCCGTGGAATTGATTGCACAGAACCCGTTGCCTTCGGTGCCGGCGTAGTACTCGTGGATCTTCGGACCCCACCAGGCAATCATCTGCTCCTTGACGGGGATGGGGCACGGTGCTGCTGCGTGGACCACATTCTCAAGCGACGACACGTCGTATTTTTCGCGGGTCGCCTGATCGAGTTTCAACATGCGCACAAACATCGTGGGTACCCATTGGGCATGGGTGATCCGGTACTTCTCGATGAGGCGGAGTGCTTCTTCGGCATCGAAGTGTTCCATGACGATAACGGTGCCGCCGACCCGCATCACGGTCATGCAGTAGCGCAGCGGAGCGGCGTGGTAGAGCGGAGCGGGTGAGAGATACCGCATTTCCGGGTTGAAGCCGTAGAGCGCGGTCGTGAGTCCGAGGAGCGATGGTCCGGTGCCCATGGGAGCGAAGGACAGCGGTGTCTTCACGCCCTTGGGACGGCCGGTGGTTCCTGAGCTGTACAACATGTCGCCGCCCTCGCACTCCTCCGCGATCGGGTCGGCGGGAAAGCGGGCCATGGCGTCTTCGAGCGATTCGTATCCGTCGACGGCTCCGTCGACAACGTATGTGCCCTTAACATTTGGGATGAGTGGGCGGACGGCGGTGGCGAGTTCGCGTTTTTCGTACGACGTGAAGAAGGCTTGTGCCCCACAGTCGTTGATGATGTACTCCAGTTCGCCGACCGTGAGCCGACTCGATGCCGCTGTGTACTGGAGCCCGGAGCGTTGTGCCGCCCAGCAGATCACGAAGTACTGGGGGTTGTTCTCCATCATGATCGCGATCGAGTCGCCCCGGCGAAGGCCGAGGGCCCAGAGCATCTGGGCCACCTGATTCGAAGCGTCGTTCAACTCTTTGTAGGTAACGGTCTTCCCCGTTGACGCCATGATGTAGGCCGGTTTGTCGGGGGTGGTTAGTGCGTGTGCTCCAGGAAACATGCACCTGAACGTATCGGAGTCCTCCGCGGGTCGGCCAAACGCAGACGGAACATGCTCAGGTCTTCGGCATCACATCGTGGAAGCGATCCACCTTGCGCAGCGTCGGGAATACAAACCACCACAACGCGACAATCCCGAGCGTCGCCAGTCCGCCCGCAACGACGGCCGGTACCGTGCCGAACACTTGCGCGGCGACGCCGGACTCGAAGGCACCGAGCTCGTTCGACGCACCAACGAAAACGCTCTCGACCGCAAGCACCCGGCCCTGTTGATCGGACGGCGTGACGACCGGTACCAACGTGGACCGGATGAAGACGCTGATGGAGTCGCCGGCGTTCAGCACAAAGATCGACACCGCAGCCACCGCTACCGAGGTACTCAATCCGAACGCGACGGTCGCGACGCCGAACACGCCCACGGAAACCAGCAGCGACCGGCCGATGTTGCGCTGCAGCGGTCGGGCCGCCAGAAAGAACGTGACTGATGCGCCACCGATTCCTCCGGCGGCGCGAAGAATTCCTACTGCGCTCTTGTCCCAGTTCCGCTCGTCGGCGATAGCGGGCAACAGCGCGACCGCGCCTCCGAGCAGCACTGCGAACAGGTCCAATGAGATCGCACCCAGCAGAATCGGGGAGCGGCGCACCACGCTCAGGCCTTCGATGGCATGACGAAAGGTCGGTTTGTCTTGAGAACGTTCACCGAGGTGGGATCGCCCGACCGAAACCGGAATCGTAAGAATCAGAACACTCGCGATGAGATAGAAGACGACTACCAATCCGTAGGCCAGATTGGTCGACTGCTTGTACGCAAACGCCCCCATCAGCGGTCCGAGAATCGCTCCGATCTGCCATCCGACGGAACTCATTCCGACGACCCGCGGAATTGCATCCGGCGTCGCCGCTGAAGCCGGTATGAGTGATCTCATGGCCGGTGACGCGAGTGCACGTGCAATGCCAAAGCAGACGACACCCACATAAATCGGCCACACCGCAAGATTTGATCCGCGCGCATACCAACCGAGTCCGAATACGATAAGTGCTTCCACGATCCCCGAGACGGCGACAATTACCCGCCTGTCGAGGCGGTCGGCGATCGAGCCGCTAACGAGCACCAGGAACGCTGACGGAAGGAATTCCGCCAAACCCAGCCAGCCGAGGTCGAGTTTGTTCTTGGTGATGTCGTAGACCTGGAGCCCGAGCGTGACGGTCAGCGCAATGGAGGCGGTGCTGGAAAACAACATCGAGGCAATCGATGCCCGAACCGCCACCGGTCGAAGAGCCTCCCTCGCCGAAGGCATACCCCCCGGTTCAGTTGTCATGGTCGTAGTTCGTCGAAATCATCTGTGCGCGTACTTTCCTGGCAGCGAGGTGGGGAGCGTCGATAGGGATCACCACCGCTGTTGGATCGTGAGGCGGGGCCCGTATTTGGGTGGCTGGGATCCGCCAAGTTGTAGCAGCCGAATCACGCGTCCGCGAAACGGTCGGAACGGCTCCAACAGATCCAGCATCTGCTCGTCGGTTCCGCGTGGCTCACCCGCGAGGTTCCAGCTCACCCAATTCTTCAGATGAAAGTCGCCGACCGAAACGGCGTCGGCATCCCCGGCGGCGACCGCCATAACCTCAGCGATGGACCACGGGCCGATTCCGGGAATTACGGCAAGGGCCTTGCGGACTGCGACATCGGAGCGGTCGGCGGCCGACTGCAAACGGTTAGCGTATGCGGCAGCGGCTTTGATGGTCGCGCTTCGTTTGCGTTCTACGTTTGCCTGGTGAAAGACGTGCGTCGGCGATCCCTCCACTTCCTTGGGATCAGGCGGAAGAAGCAGCCGAGGTCCGCGATCGGTTGATGGGGCCGGCTCGCCGAAGAAGCGAACTATGCGCGCATAAGAGCTACGGGCCTCTCTGCCGGTTACCTTCTGTTCCAGGATCGTGGGCAGTAGCGCTTCGAAGATTGCCTGTGTGCACGGCGTTCGCATCCGATCGTAGGTGCGATGCAGACGATGGAGTCCCTCGTGATGATCGGGAAACGAGTCGTGGTCGTCATTACCTCCAATCAGCACGGGCGCTCGATCGACAAGCCACCGGGCGCCTTCACCCCAAGCCATGACTTCGAACTGGTTCCGGCCGACGACGCGAATGCGCTGCGTAGCCGGTCCCTCCGGGGTCCGGGTGGCGCGCCAGAACCCGGTGTCGAGAATACGTACGGTCGGATCGGATCGACCTCGCGGAAGTGATCCGAGTGTGAGTTTCAGATCCGTCGGGTGCGGAGCGGTCCAGACCCGCGTGATGCTCGGACCAACGGGGGCACACGCCGATTCCGCGGCAGTGTCGCGTGCCGGGGCGAAAATAGCGTGCGGTACGGTCATAAGTTCCACGTCGGGCTTTGTCGGGACGACACGAGCGGGCCGTCGGTGGGTGTCACGAAGTGCTCGGCGGATGTTTCGGTTTCTTCCGCCGGACGGACCGAGACTCAGGCGATGGGTCGTCGGAGCTCTGAGCCCCGAAGGTGCGACACTTCGTTGAGACTTCGTACGCTTCGTTCCCCCGTCGAGGCTGCCATCACGCGATGCAGGCTGGTGTACTCGGGGTAGAAGAATCCGACCGGACTGCCGATTCCGAGCACGTGCGCCATGTAGGTGTTGATGACTCCACCGTGGCAGACAACGGCCACCCGACGGCGGGAGTTCTTCTTCACGATGTCGTTTACCGCTTCGACCACCCCGGCCTGAAAGACCGCGGGATCGACGTCACGTTCCCATTCGCCCTTGACCATCGCTTGCCAACGCGGATCCTTCGCCGCCTTGAGCTCCTCAACCGGGATGTAGGTCGACTCATGGCGGTCGTATTCGGCCAACCGGTCGTCGGTGTTGATCGGCAGGCCGAGCAACGACGCCAACGGGGCGGCGGTTTGCTGGGCCCGATTCATCGGCGAGGCCCACACTTCATGAATCTCCTCTTCGACGAGGTATTTCGCCATCAGTTCAGCCTGGCCGTGCCCGACCGGATCGAGATGGGGATCGGCCGCGCCGGCGGCGTTTTCAATTCGGAGGGGGAGAGCGTGGCGAACGAAGATCAATTCCATGGTGTGTCCAATCTAACGGGAGCAATCGCCCGAGACGTGTTCGGGAGCTTCTGTGAACCCGCGTTTATGTCGCTGCGGATTGGAGCGCCTCATCCCAACTGGCGTTTTTCAGAAGCAGCTGCCGGTAGGGGATCAGTGCCCGAATCTTTGTCACCCCAAGGGCCGCCACGAGCCGGTCGGCCCGACGGTAGATCGCCAGCCAGCTTCCATCGGCCGGGTTTCCATCGACCACCTGAACCTCATCGAATCCGTCGGCCCGGCCAAAGAACTGGATCTTGTGGCTGTACTGGTCGCTCCAGAAATAGGGAACGGGTTGATAATCCTGAGATTCCCCGACGAGCGTTTGCGCAGCGGCCACGGCCATCTCGGCCGCGTTGGTCCAGTGTTCGATTCGCATCGAAAGCGCGCCTGTGCCGTCGAGGGACCGGTAACGGATGTTCGGAAACCTGGCCACGTCGCCGACTCCGACAACATGGTTGAGCGTTTGCCCGTCGTCGGTCAACGCTCGGCAGCGCGAGTCGACGTTCAGCCCGTCGGCCACCCGCAGCCCGCTACCCCCGAGCCACTCCGTATTCGGTTGGGCACCGACGCCGACGACGACGTGATCCGCCGCAAGGACGGTACCGTCAGCAAGTTGAACGCTCGCTGACTCGAAACGCTCGACACTCGTCCCGCAGCGAAGCGTCACCCCGTTTCGCTCGTGGAGCGCTCCGCACGCGGCCCCCATTGCCGGACCGAGTTGCCGCTCGAGCGGTACCGGTGCCGCTTCTACGATGGTGACGTCGCAACCCAGCGATTTCGCCGTCGCCGCAACTTCGGCGCCGATGAAACCGGCCCCGATCACGACGACCTGCTGCCCCGGCTTCAGGGCATTGCGCAATCGGATGCTGTCGGACTTGGTGCGGACAACGTGCGCTGATTGATGAGCGGCTGGAAGCCGCCAGGGTGCGCGCTCGTGCGCCCGTGGCAACCACGAGTTTGTCGAAACTGAGCGACCGGCCATCGCTCAGTCCGAGTTCTCGCCCGATCGGGTCGACCCGGGTCGCGGCGATGCCGAGACGCAGGTCGAGCTTCAGACGGTCTTGCAGTTCGGCCGGCGGTCGGAGCTGTATCCGGTCCTCGTCCCACTCGCCGCGGAGAAACTGCTTCGACAGTGGCGGACGGTCATACGGCAGGGTCTCTTCGTCGCCGACGAGTGTCAGCGAACCGTCGAAGCCGCTGTCACGCAGCGCCTCGGCCGTGCGGAGGCCGGCGAGTGAGGCGCCGACAATTACGATTTCAGGCACGCGTGATCACTAGTGCCCTGTGCCGGAAGAGGTGTGAATACATCACCGAGCCATTTTTGGTCAGTGCAAGGACGCAGGACGAGGCGCGAGCCGTGCCCTCGCGTGAGGACGAGGACGCAGCAATGACCGAAAAGGGCCGTGAGTTATTCATTCTTTCTCTGGCACAGGTCACTAGATCAGTCAAGGATTTTGATTGCCTGCGTCGGGCAGAGACGGGCGGCTTCTTCGACTTTCGAGCGAAGTTCTTCGCTCGGTGCGTCGGTCAACAGATAGAGGATCCCGTCGTCTCGGACCTCGAAAACCTCAGGTGCCGAACTTTGGCACAGGGCGTTGCTCTGGCAACGGTCAAAGTCGACCACGACCTTCATGGCTATAGCCCCTTGGCGCTGATCGGGTTCAGCCGTTTGATCTCCGGCCGACCGGCGAGAAGCGGAGCGAGTTTCGGGCCGAGCGCCTTCATCGCGTCGGAGGTGCCGTGCGCTGCGAGTGCATCGCCGTCGGCGTACAGCTCGTAGAACCAGACCGTAACTTCGTCAGAAAGATCTGCATGCATCGCATAGACGATCGTGCCGGCCTCGGCCTCGATGTTCGGCATGTTCGACGAAAAGACGGCGAGAAGCTCATCGCGCTTACCTTCCTGGGCAACGATCTTGGCGATAATGGCGACCTTCGACATGGCGCATCCTTGTGGTTGATGTGGCACCCAGTGTGCCCCGGGCCAAGTTAGCGGTGACGGATCGAACACGTCGAACCCGCGCACATCCCATCCCGACCTCGGCGGGCAGATCCGCCCTGCGCGGATTTCGTGGCACCATCGAGGGATGGCTGATCGACCCGTGACGTTTTCCACCGGCTTGCCCGAAACGGTCCTTGACCCTGAACCGACCGAAGCGCTCCAAGCGCTCGAGTCCGCCCTGGCGATTGACAATGTTGACGAGCGTCGGGCGGCAATTTCGCTCGTGGTCGCCCGGTGGCCGCGCTTTCTCGATGCCTGGGCGCAAATCGGCCGGCTCGGTCGTGACCCCATCGAACGCTATGCGGCGTTCCGGGTGGGCTACCACCGCGGCCTCGATCGATTGAGGGCTTCGGGCTGGCGGGGTTCGGGATATGTGCGGTGGCGCAATCCGACAAACCGAGGCTTTCTTCGAGCGCTCGAAGGGCTGCGATCCGCGGCGGCGGAAATCCAGGAAACCGACGAGGAAGAGCGCTGTGCGCTGTTCCTGGCGCAACTGGATCCTGATTGGAACCGGCGCACCGACGCCGACTGAAACGACACCGGAGTAACAATGACTGCTGAACCGGGCGTTCCCGGATCGACGATCCATGCCGAATTGCAAGCGGAGCGTCAGGCGGCGCTCGCCTTCGCGCTTTCGCTGGCGGATGTGGCCGAGCCCATCACGATGCGGCACTTTCGCTCCACGGGTCTCGTCATCGAAACCAAACCAGACCTCACCGAGGTCACCGTGGCCGACCGTTCGACGGAACAGGCGATCCGAGATGCCATCGTGGCTGGCCGCCCAGGAGATGGAATGGTCGGCGAAGAACACGGTGATCTTGCGTCGAGCACCGGAGCGCGGTGGATCGTGGACCCCATCGACGGTACGAGCAACTACACCCGGGGCGTTCCGATCTGGGCCACGCTCGTTGCTCGCGAGTGCAACGGGGTGCTCGACGTGGGCGTGGTCAGTGCTCCGGCGTTGGGACTCCGGTGGTGGGCCGCTCGAGGGCTCGGCGCCTTTGCCGACGGCCGCCGTATCGGCGTCTCGGCAGTGTCGGAACTCGAGAACGGGTTTCTTTCATACAGCGAGAGCCCCGAATGGGCGGTGAAAGGACGGCGCTCGGGTATCGACGCACTTCGTTCCCTCGTCGGGCGCGAGCGGGCGTTCGGTGATTTCTGGCAGCACATGATGGTGGCCGAAGGCCAGATCGATATCGCCGCCGAGGCAATCGTGTCGTTCTGGGATCTCGCCGCCCTGTTGGTCATCGTGGAAGAGGCCGGCGGTCGGTTCAGCGATCTCGACGGCAATGTTCGGGCCGACGGGGGAAGCGCAATCAGTACCAACGGTCGGTTGCACGACAAGGTGCTCCGGACGCTCGTGGCAGGCTGAGACCTTTCCGGGGAGTGAACGTTGTTTCACCGGAGTGCAATTGTCCTCGCCGGCGGTGCCAGCCGACGGATGGGACACGACAAGGCCATGCTCAAGCTGGGCGATCTCACGCTCCTCGGCCGGGTGGTCCGCGAGTTGTTGGCGGTCGAACGCCTGGAAGAGGTCGTTGTCGTCGGCAGTCGCACCACGGTCCCCGAGACAGCGCTGGGCTCAGCTGTGCAACTCATAGCCCCTGGACAGGCGGTGCACTTCGTCGACGACCGGTGGCCCGGCCAGGGGCCGCTAGGTGGACTCGTTACAGGTCTGGGGTTTCTGGCCGGCCGCCGATCGTCGGAACCCGATGGACCGCCGGTCACCGCGACGGTGGCAGTCCTGTCGTGCGACCTTCCGAAGCTCACCGGTTCCTCGATCGCAACCCTGTTTGAGGTGTTGGAGCAGGATCTCGATCGGCCACGTGCCAACGATGACGAGGATGTCCTTGACCTCGTGATGAGCGCACGGGAGGGGCGGCCACAACCGCTGCACGCTGTGTTTCATCGAGCCGCGCTCGCGGCCCTGGAACGGCGGTTTCTGGCCGGCGAGCGTCGATTGTTTGCGGCTGTCGCCGAGTTGATTTACAAGGTTGTCCCCGACGAGTCCGGGTCCTCCGACGATGCAGATACCCCGGAAGACTGGGCCCGCCTCGCCGGAGCCGGTGGGGACGGGGTCTGACTGCCGGTACGCGGACCGGCGGTGCGTCGCATCGGAGAGCTCCGCTCGTTGTGCCATTTCGCCCGACCTATCACCGATTCCCACGCCCCGTCACGGCCGTGGACGATCGCCAACGCACCCGGTCGCCGGGTTCAGGGTTCTGCGGGTGTACTTTGTGGACATGAGCAATCCGGTGCCGGGCATCGGGGTCAACGAAGTCTTCGAACTGTTGCGTGGGGGCGCCCCGCTTGTCGATGTCCGCGAGCCCCACGAGTACGAAGAAGTCCGTGCCATCGGTGCACGGCTCGTTCCCCTTCAAAGCGTTCCACAGGCGCTATCGACGTTTCCCACCGATACTCCGGTCTACGTGATCTGCCGCTCGGGTGGGCGCAGTCATAAGGCTTGCGAATGGTTGCGTCAACAAGGCGTCGACGCGGTGAACGTACTGGGCGGAACGTTGGCCTGGGTCGAAGCGACGCTACCCACCGAAGCCGGCCCGGTCGCACCCCAAACGAATACCTCAGGCGACGCATGAGAAACCTGAGGAAAGGGTCGCCGAGTTCGCCCTCCAGCGACAAGGCCGACATTCCTCACGAGTGGATCAGCACGGGCGAGGCATTGCGCGAACTCGTTCAGACGCTGCTTGAGCAACCGGCGTACGCCATCGACACCGAGTTCCATCGGGAGCGGACGTACTATCCGCACCTGGCGCTGGTGCAGATTGCCTGGCCCGGCGGTCTGGTTCTCATCGATCCGTTGGCCGTCGACATCGCGGCGTTTGTTCCGCTGTTCGACTCTGATGTCGTCGCCGTGTTCCATGCAGCCGACCAGGACCTCGAGGTGCTCCAGCACATGACGGGTTCGGCGCCGAGGCGAATCTTCGACACCCAGGTAGCAGCGGGGTTCGTCGGGTTCTCGACCCCGTCGCTTTCCACCCTGTCTGAGCGGGTGTTGGGCATCCGGCTGTCGAAGGGCGACCGCCTCACCGACTGGACGCAGCGACCGCTCACAAACGCACAGAAGAACTATGCCGCGTCCGATGTCCTGCATCTTCTGGAGCTTCGCGATCTGCTCAACGAACAACTGGAGGCGTCCGGTCGTTCGCAATGGCTCGAGGAGGAACTCGCGCTGCTCCAGGCTCGTTCACGCGGCGACGGCCATGCGGAGCGAGCGTGGTGGCGACTGAAAGACGGACGGGTACTGCGCGGGAAGGACCGACTCATCGCACAGCAGTTGTGCGTGTGGCGGGAGAAGCGGGCCCAGACAGAAGACAAGCCGGTTCGTTTCGTTCTGCCTGACTTGGCCGTTCTGACGATCGCACAATCGCGCCCGGATTCCCCTGATGCGCTCGGGACCATGCGTGGGCTCGACGGCCGCTACCTCAAGGGGGGAGCGGGTCGGGAGATCCTCGAAGTGGTCCGAGCCGCAATTGACATGCCCTCGTCGGCGCTCCAGGTCCCGGTGCCCGACGATTTCGATCGGAAGCTACGACCGGCCCTGACGCTTGTTTCCGCCTGGGTGGCCCAACTCGCGCGGCGACGCGAAGATCGACGCCACCCTCCTGTCAACCCGTTCGGATCTCGTGAGCCTTCTTCGTGGCGACGCAGACGCTCGCCTGGCGGTTGGATGGCGATCGGAGATAGTGGGCGGCGCGGTACGCAAGCTCGTTTCGGGCGAAGCGGCCCTGGCGTTCGGAGACGGAAGTTCGCTCGTGCTCGAGGAAAGGTCCGGAACCTCGCTGTCGGTCGACATTGCCAAGCCCACCGCAGATTGGGTTCTCGATTCGCCGTCGGCCAGCGACGACGACCCCACAGCCACTATCTCGTAGCTCCGTGACCTGTCTGCGTTCCATGACGTGTCTGACATGGAGCTCACCCGTCGGTCCGGTCTCGATCAGAATTTTGGTCTCCCACGTCACGTTCCGTGAGAACACCCGTCGCATTTCGAAGCGTCGAAAAGGCGTCGGATGACGACCGGGTCCGGTGACGTTTCGACATACGTGCTGGTAAGAACGAGTGCGAAACGGTCACTCGGAGGCGCCGGCCTGCGGCACTTCCCATCCTCATGTTCTCATCACATTCGGAAAACCCAGAATAGACAGTCTCGCCACGTACACTTACTGACCAACTTCCAACGGGTCTCGGTTATTGAGAGCCCCCCGGACCAACCCACTTGGTTCGATCCCAACCCAGGACGAAGGAGCACTTCCCAAATGTCGTATCGCTCATCTAGTAGTTCCGCGCGGCTCTTCCGCCGGACCCGAATTGCCCTGTGCGCTGCGCTCGCACTCGGCGCGGCAATCGTTCCCGGGGCCAACGCTCCAGCGGCCACCAAGAAGCCGGTCGCCACCAAAACGACGATTCCGAACCCGTGTCCGTCGAAGTCGCTCACAACTGTCGCGGCAATGAACAATACGAAGTTTGGTGCTCCAATTCGTGTCTACAAGGATCCCGATGACAAAGCGGAGCCGATCACGACGCTGGGCGTAGGAATCGAAGTGAACGGCGTTCCGGTTTTCACCGTGAACTCGCGTGACGGCGACTGGCTGAACGTGAACGTTCCCCGGCGTCCGAACGGGCTGACCGGTTGGATCAAAGCTTCCGAAGTACACACCTATCAGCATTCGTACTACATCGTGATCCAGCTCAACGCCCGCCGCCTCACCGTATGCAATTCGGGACGGGTAATCCAGCAGGAACCCGTCGGTGTCGGCGCGCCCAGTCTCGGACTCACGCCTACCGGATACTTCTACACCGTGGACCTTCTGCGTCCAAAGGCCGGGAGCCCCTACGGCGCCTTTGCGTTCGGGCTGTCGGGATTCTCCGAGGATCCCCGTATCGAGAAGTTCGCCGGTGGCGACGGTCGTATCGGTGTCCATGGCACCCGCAACAACTCCGACGTCGGTAAGGCGATCAGCCATGGTTGTATCCGTATGACGAACACCGCCATCACGAAGATGGCCAAGACGATTCCGCTCGGCGTCCCCGTCAGCATCCAAAACATCTGACACGTAGGTCGAGAGCGAAGCAACGCCGTAACGGTTGATCGTGTTCGACGACCGACTCCTGAACGAACTTCGGGACATCGTCGGCGTTGAGCACGTCGTCACGGATTCAGACATAACGTCGTCGTACCGAACGGACTGGACCGGCCGCTTTCGCAGTGGTCCGGTTCCGGTGGTGCGTCCGGGTACGGCCGACGAAGTACGCGAAGTCGTGGCGCTCGCCAACCGGAACCACTTCCACGTCGTCCCGCAGGGTGGCAACACCGGGCTCGTTGGAGGTGGCATCCCCACCACATTGAACTCCGTGGTCGTGTCGACCGAACGGCTCCGCCGCATCGGAACAGTTGATGCGCTGAGCGGACAGATATCGGTTCAGGCGGGAGTCAAGCTCAAGGAACTACAAGACGCCCTGCGGCCCACGGAATGGACGTTTGGCGTCGACCTCGGTGCACGAGCCTCGTGCACGATCGGTGGCATGGTTGCCACGAACGCCGGCGGAATCAACGTCGTGCGTTACGGCACGATGCGCCGCCAGGTACAGGGGATTCAGGCTGTGCTCGGCGACGCGACGCTGATCTCGCACATGTCGGCACTCGACAAAGACAACACGGGCTACGACCTCGAGGGACTGCTGACCGGAAGCGAGGGCACGCTCGGCATCATCACTGAAGTCGTTCTCAAGCTACGTTCAACCCCGACCAACGTTTCCACGGCGTTGTTGAAGCTGCCAGACGCCGAATCAGCGGTTCGTGTCGCAGCATTTCTCCGACGCACCGTAGCGTCGCTGGAGTCACTGGAGTTCATGCTCGGCGCCGGAGTGAAGCTGGTCCAAGCGGCCTTCGGTGGTGAGCCTCCATGGCCCCTTGAGGACTCGTCGGCGCTTCTGTTGATAGAGGTGGCGGGCGACGGTGACGTCGAGGCTGAACTCGCTCTCGCCTGCGCCGGCGTCGACGACGAGTTGGTGGCGGAACCCGCGGTGGCAGGTGGCCCTTCCGCCCGAGCGTCACTGTGGCGTTGGAGGGAGGAGCACACGGCTGCGATCGGAACCCTTGGTGTTCCACTCAAGCTCGACGTTTCGGTTCCCAACCGCGCAATCGCTCGCTTCCTGTCCGATCTGGCGACGTTGCCGCTGACCACGACACCGATCGTTTTCGGTCATCTCGGCGACGGCAACCTCCACGTTAACGTTCCCGGTGCCTTTGCCGGCCCCAGAGGAATGGCCCGAGAGTCGGAACCTGACGAGCCGTCGAACGGCAACACAGACGGACAAAGCGCCGAGAGTCCCTCCGACCATGACCACGATCGGGCCGAGGCGATGGAGGAGCAGATTTTGCGACTGGTCACCGCGGACGGGGGAAGCATTTCGGCCGAGCACGGCATCGGGGTCGCGAAAGTGCCGTATCTGTCGCTCAGTCGGTCCGCGGCCGAATTGCACGCGTTTGCGCGTTTGAAGAACGCCCTCGACCCCAATGCGGTGCTGAATCCCGGTGTCCTCCTACCATCGTGAGTCACGCCGGTCTCAGGTCATGCCGTCCCCAGGTTGATGGCGTTCTCGACGAGTGGTCGCGCCGCGTCGAGGATCCACTTCAACGCCTCGCGCACATCCTGTTTTGAATCTGACGCGGCCAGATCACGGTCGACGTCTTCGATTGCACATTGCAACACGTAGATGTCGTCGCGAAGCGTATCGATGACGCTGCGAGCGAGGATGAGATCAGCTTCGTCGAGGCCGTGCTCCTGCGCTTTGAGTCGGGACTCGTAATCTCGCTGACGACAACTTCGCTTGCAGAATTCCTGCGGTCTTCCGGGGCCGGGTTTTCGATCGAATGGTCGTCGGCACCACCGGCACCTGAACTCGGGTTTGCCGGCGTTCGGAGTATCCGCAGCGCCGGTCGTCGACTCACCCATCGTGATCGCCGAACATCAAACCGCTAGAAAGTTTCGGCGGCGCAACGTATTGCGGACCACGTCGCTTCGACGTCCGATCGTTCGGTAGTAAGCGCACCTATCGATACGCGAACCATCCAACGACCGTCGAGAAGCGATGGGGTCAGGTACGCCTCTCCGCTCTGGTTCACCGCTTCGCACCACGCAAGGGTGTGGGAATCCAACGTTTCAGCACCCAACGCGACGCCGGTCGCATCAACCGGCGTATGGCGGATGCAGACGGTCTGGAGGGGCACCGGAGCGAGCACGGTCCAGCCGGGCGTCGCCCGAACCGCGTCGGCGAGCCACTGGGCGTTCGCGAGATCTCGCCGGAGGCGGGCGCGGATCGTGTCGAGTCCCTCAAGTCGCATCTGGAACCACAGCTTCAACGATCGAAAACGGCGTCCGAGCGGAATGCCCCAGTCACGGAACTGTGTGACCTCCCCATCCACCGCTGAGCGCAGATACGACGGGTTCGTCGACATGACCCGAATCAAATGTTGCGGATCACGGACGAAGTATGCGGAACAGTCGATCGCGGCACCCATCCACTTGTGCGGGTTCCAACAGATCGAGTCGGCCCCCTCAACGCCCTCCCACAGATGGCGGCATTCCGGGAGCAACATCGCGGACCCGGCCAATGCCGCATCGACGTGCACCCACAGTCCGGTTCGCTGGGCCACGTCGACAATTTGCGCGAGGGGATCGACTGCTGTCGTTCCGGTGGTCCCGATCGAAGCGACCACCGCACAGGGAATGCGTCCAGCAGCGACGTCTGCGGCGATCGCGGCTTCGAGCGCGTCGACGCGCATCGCCTGGGTGGTCGGATCGACGTCGATGAAGCGCAGGTTTTCGATGCCGAACCCGGCCAGGAGCGCCGCCTTTTGAACCGACGAGTGGGCGTGCGGCGAGGTGTACACGACCAGGGCATGCGAGGTCGACTGCAAGCCGCCGCTGTTCATGGAGAAGTTGCTCGACTTCTCGCGCGCGCACATAGCAACGCAACGAGACACGCCGTGGAGGCGGTGTCTTGAATGGTGCCCGTCCACTTCCCGGAAAGTCCAGTTTCGACTCGGAGCCATTCCATCATCGCCTCTTCGAGTTCGGTCAATGCTGGCGACGATTGCCACGTGATGCCGATTACGCCGAGCCCCGTCGAAACCAGATCGCCGAGTACTGATTCAAGCGAGGAGTTCGCCGGGAAGTAGCCGTGAAAACGGGGGTGCTGGAAATGCGACAGGCCGGGAACGATGATCTGGTCGAGATCGGCCAACACGGCCGAGAGCGGTTCCGGAGCCAGGGGAGCGGTTGTCGGGATCTGTCGTCGCACGTTACCCGGGGCGGTGGCCGCCTGAACGTGTCGATCCGGGAGCGACTCCCGGTAGTCGGCCACCCAATCGATGACCTCGTGACCGAGGCGTCGAAATTCATCCGGAGTCATGCTCAAACGGTACCGCCTTCGGGTCGCCGTCGAACAAGCTTCTTCGACGCGTTAGTGCGCCACGGGTCGTTACGCTGATCGGATGTTGATCGGAGCCCACGTACGAGAGAACGAACCCATTCAGGCTGCCGCCGATACCGGTTCAGCCTGTATCCAGATTTTCTGCGGTGACCCTCAGAGCTGGAAGACACCGACCATTCGCGAGGATTCTGCCGAGATCAAGGCGAGTGGCGTTCCCGTCTACGTTCACAGCCCGTACGTGGTCAACCTCGCGTCGGAGAACAACAAGATCCGGCTACCGAGTCGGAAGATCCTGCAGGGTTGCTGCCACGCAGCGGCGGCGGTCGGAGCACGCGCGGTCATCGTGCATGGCGGGCACGTGAAGAACCACGACGACCTCGAAGAAGGTTTCGCCCGGTGGAAGAAGGCGCTTGACCAACTCGAGACCGATGTACCGATCTACCTCGAGAACACCGCCGGAGGCGACAACGCCATGGCCCGGCGCTGGGAGACCCTCGACCGACTGTGGAACGTGATCGGCAGCGATCCGAGAATCGGGTTCTGTCTCGACACCTGCCACACCTACTCGTCGGGCGAAGATCTCGAACGCAGCGTCGATGAGATTCTGGCCATTACCGGACGCATCGATCTCATCCACTGCAACGGCTCACGCGACCCGGAGGGAAGCGGACGGGACCGTCATCAGAACTTCTCGGTCCTCGGCACCGACAACCAGATCTCGCCTCGGGTCCTACTCGATCTCGTGCGCAAGGCTGATGCACCGGTGATCTGTGAAACACCCGATGAAGGTCTGGCAAACGACGTGGCGTTCCTGCGCTCCGCTCTCGACGAACTCGCCTGACCGCCGTCGTCGGCCGAAACCGCGTTTGCCGCGGCGATCGCCGCGGCGGTCGAGCTATCAACCAGAAAGGGACCTTGGAAACTATCGGTTCCGGCCACTTTCAACGTAGGCTCTCCACCCGATGGAGACGACGTGGTCATCGTAGGTTCGCTCGCCGCAATGGGTTTGAGCGCCGTGTTTTTGTTCGCCAGCGTCGCCAAGTTACGCAACCTGTCGGGGACTCGCTCGGGCTTTGTCGTGCTGCGCTTGCCCGGCGGGCTCGTGCTGCCCGTCATCGTGGCTGAGATAAGCACAGCAGTAATGCTGCTGGCCGTTCCCCGGTTCGGAGCGGTGACATCGGCGTTGATGCTGACCGGATTCACCGCTGCGCTTGTGCGAGCGCGGCAGCTTGCGCCAACCACCGGCCCATCGCGTATCCGGTGCAACTGCTTCGGGTCGTCATCGGAGGTCACGGCCTTGACGTTCGTCCGCAACGCCGCGCTGATGGTCGCATCGCTCCTTGCGTTCCAGGTGACTCGTCTGCAACTTGACGGACCCGCACTGCTCGCTGCGGGAGCGGCCGCGGCCGGCGCTCAGGTACTTCTCGAAATGGGTCGGATCTGGAGAGTCACGGGTTCGCTCTTCCCCGGGGTTCCAGCCTCTGGCCTGCATAATCCGAGCGAGGCGCTGTCATGACCGGAACGTGGTGGACTGCGAGCTACATCGTGATGTGGGTGGTCATCGTGGTGCTGTGTCTGGCCGTGATGGTGTTGCTACGCCAGATTGGCGTCCTCCACGCCCGACTCGCCCCGATGGGAACGCATTTCGCCGGAGAAGGACCGACAGTGGGTGACCACGCTCCCGTTGGTGTCGCCGACTATGGAACTCACAACCTCACCATGCTCGTGTTCTCCTCGCAGACCTGCGTGATCTGCCGGGAACTGCGGCCGTCGTTTGATGCGATACGCCGGCAGTACCGCGAGGTCCATCTGGAGACCGTGGAGCTGGAACTGCAGCCGACGGTTTTCGATGCGTTTGCGGTTCGATCGACCCCGTATGTCGTGATGGTGGATAGAGGCGGGATCGTTCGCGGCGCTGGCGTTGCGAACACGCTGGAGCAGATCGAGGAACTTGTCCGCGAAACGTCGGCCGCAGTCTCTGACCGCGCTGGAGTCGGCTTCACCAAGTCATGATTTTCGAAGCACGATCAGTGCGAACCGTGTTCGCGCCCCGCAATCACCAAGATCCGGACCCTGTTACCGCCGAGCCGGATCGTCGCACGACCATGCAACGGCGGACCAAGCGTTACTTCCCTTTCGTTTTCTGACTTTAAAGAGCTGTGAACTATGCATTCTGTTGATCGACTCGGCGAGGCCGCCGCCCGGTGGTTGGCCTCACGCACGTCGCGAAGGTCGTTTCTCGGCACGACGGGGAAGGTCGCACTTGTTGTGGCCGGCGGTTCGGGTCTCGCTGAGGTGTTTGCCTCCCAGGCGGAAGCCCGGCAATGCGGGCAATCCGGTATTTCGCCGAAGTGCCCGACGTTTGACTGTGTCGGTCCTGACGTGGCGTGGGGTTGGTGTTGGTACGCCAGCCCGGGTTGCTGTTCGAACGGTGGACTCAAGAAGATCTGCGACTGTTGCAAGACAAACCACCCGAACGTGCAGGGCTACTGCCCCGACGGGTCGGCGGTGTACTGCATGGTCGAAAGCTGTCTGGAGGACCCTCGGCTGCAGACAGTTCCGGTGGAGCGCTACGTCGGGGGCGATGCGGTCGACGTGTCCTTGGCTCGAAGCGCCCAGCGCAAATCGGGGAGTGCGGCCACGCTCGTAATCGCGAATGGTCTCGATCCGTTCGTCGCGGCGATAGCAGCCCCCGTTGCCGGCCTGTTGGGAGTACCGCTTCTCCTCGCTGATCCGAGCGGCAATCGGCAGGTCGTACACGACGAAATCGCCCGCCTGGGTTCGACCCGACTGATTCTCATCGGCGGGGGGCTGGAAGGGTTACGCCAACACCCTGGCGTCGAGAACGTCGGAGGCGGTGGCGATGCACCGACCGTGTCCGTGGAAGTCGCGAAGTGGATGGCCCGACAGGGTGCGCTCACGTCAGTCGTCTGTGTCGGAGCTTCGGCGAATTCTCGCCGCTTTGCGCCCTCGGCGGCCGCCTACGCCGCCGTACGCGGGGTTCCGCTTCTCGTGGGGGGTAGCGCAGTCGAGGCGCTTCGCTCCGAGATGGGGAACGGTTTCGCGTTGCTGCTCGTCGGCGACGACGTTGCGAATGAAACGTTCTCCGCGCCGGGGGCGGGTGGGATCGAGCGCATCGCCGGCACCGACCCGTCGGTGACGAGCCAGGCCATCGCTGATCGTCTCCTGGGCAAGGTGACAAGCGGAACGTTCGCTCTCGTCGTCGTTGCTGACGGCTCAGTCCACACGGCCGTGGGAGCGTTGCCCGCGGGCGGCGTCGTGATCGTTCACGGCGACGGCCTCATCGATCCGAATCTTCGAGACTGGTTCACTACCAACCGCAAGCGTTTCTCGCACGCCGATCTCCTCCAAACCGGACCCGGGTCATTGGGCGATCAAGGCGTGTACGAGCTGCAGTCGGCCGTCAACGGCTACGAGACCCGCTACCTCATCGGCAAAGACGGCCAGGGGCTGCCGGTAATTGCCCAACCGATGGAGGAACGAGAGCTTGGCAAGGCCAAGGTCTCCGGCAAACCGGTACCGCCCACGACGCTCGCGAGCAAGGCGAACGTGAAACGGAAGCCGGCCCCGAATCCAGCGCCGCCGGTGTCGACTCCTCCAACGCCCGTTCCTCGCACGGTTCCACCGGTGGCGACGACCACGACGGCCCCGACTTCACCGGACGCCAAACCGAGCGACCCGACAACGGCGACGACTTCCCCTTCGACGACAACGACATCGACGACTTCGTCCACCACCCGGCCCACCCTTCCAATCGTCGGATAGCTCGACCTGCCATCTTCGATGAGAACTTTCGGTGGTTTGGCGTGATTGCTGAGAACGGTACACCCGCGTGATTCCGTCGTGGCCGGCGCTCTGTATCGGGTCGCTGTTGTTCGCGGTCGCCGGATTCGCCTCGCTGTGGTCGCCTTGAGGCCGTTCCGTTGCTGAAACGGTTATGCCCGCCGTGCGCGGGTATCGCAAACTCACGATCACCCTCGTTCAAATTTCCTCTGGAACGGTTGGAGCGTCGACCGTCGGACTCCTCACGGCGGCAGCGGTTGGTGCGCTTGATCTAGGTTCCGTCGGCATACGGACGCTAGCGACGATATGTCTTCTCACCGGACTCGCCGATGTTGCCTATCGACGGTGGGGTCGGCCGCGGCCCCTTGCGTTGTACCGGCAGGTGCCGCGCTACTGGGGACACAAGAACGGACCGTGGAAGGCCTCGCTCCGCTACGGACTCCGCATGGGAGTCGGACCGGCCACCATCCTCACGACCTGGACCTGGTGGGCCGCCCTTGTCGTCTGTGCGCTCGGAGGACCCTGGGTGTCGGTGCTCGGGGCCATCGTTTATGCGACCATCCGGTTCGTCGTATCGTCCGCCTCTTCGGTTGGCGTGAGCGATGGATCGGCCATGGCCCGGCGCTCGGCGAAGCTGGATTCGATGCGAGCACCGATTGAACGGGTCGCTGTGGCCGCTCCCTTCCTGGCACTGTGCGGGCTCTATGTCGCACGATTCGCCGCGTGAATTCGATGCCGGCTACTTCGCTTTCTCAACTCCTTCTTGACGACGGTGATGTCGGCATTCAGCGCGACCGCCAGTCGCCCGATGGCGACGTCGACATGTACGAAGCGGCACTAGCCGACCCCGACCCGGCCACGGCCCTGGCGCGCCTCCGGGGCCACGGATTTGCCGCCGGAGCGCTGCGTTCGTGGACTGATGGAGAACGCGTCGCTCAAGTCACCCTTCACCGTTTGTGCAGCGAACGTGACGCTGAATTGGCCGCAGCCGAGCAGGTCCACGCACTGATTGCGGCGGCCGCGGTTCCCTTCGCCGTCGAACTCGGTTCGCCGGCATCGTTCGGAGCCTCGATCGCCGACCCGCACGCTACAGACGTGCCGTTCGTCGCCCATGTGGTCGTTCGCCCGATCGGCACCACGATGATGCTCGTGCTTCTCGGTGGTGGTTCAACCACCCCGGATGATGTCGTGAGACTCGCTCGGCTCCAATCGAATCGGTTGGGACCGTCCGGCGCTTGACCCGGTATCCGGTATCAGAGACTGTTCCACAAGTGCATAAGCGCGTACGAACGCCACGGACTCCAGGCGTCGCTGGCCCTGGTAATCGATCGCTCATCGACGGGAAGGCCGCGGGCCGCAAACGCATGCTTGACGCCGAGGTCGGTTGGAAGAAAGCAATCCGGATCCCCGAACGCTCGTAAGCGCACATAAGTTGCCGTCCAGGGGCCGACGCCTTTCACGTCGAGCAGTGCCGCCATCGTTCTTTCGCGGTCGGCGGCCAAGTCAGCCTGTATGTGGCCGCTCGCAAAATGCTCCGCCACGCGAATGATTGTCGCTGCGCGTGCTCGGGGCACACCCAACGTGTCGGGGTCGGCTTCGGCCAACATCGCCGGGGTCGGGAAGAGGCGTTCGAGCTCCGGTGAGCGTTGCTGCAGGGCGGCCGGGAGCACCTCGCCGTAGCGACCAGCAATCTTGGCCAGAGTGGTCCTCGCCCCGGCAACGGAAACCTGTTGACCGACGATCGCTCGAATCGCTACTTCGAACCCATCGATGTGACCCGGCACCCGGAGCCCCGGAACCTTGCGAACGAGTTCGCCGATGATCGGGTCGTCGGCCAAGGATTCCGACACGGCCACCGGATCAGCGTCGAGATCGAGAAGGCGACGACAGCGATGGACCGCGCTGCTCATATCCCGGATATCTTCGAGATGGAACGTGCCCTGGATCGCGTCGGGCCCGAACACGAGGGAACACGTTGCGGCCCCGTACGCGAGTCGGAGCGAACGGTCGTAGCGCAGCGAGGTTTCGCCACCGGCCGATCCGGCACTCACGGATTCGAGCGTCGGAACCGCCCGAGCGTGCAGGAAACCGAGCAACTCCGCGCCGGCGAACGGTTTGCGAAATGGCAGCCGTATCGACAACGACGTTGCCGCCCCGGACGGCGTGACCTCGGTTGACGGCAAGTCGCTGAGGGCTCCCGGCGTTGGGGCTTTCGCACCGGGATTCCGGGTGCGCTGACGGAGTTCGGTGGGGGTGAGCGCAAAGACGGTCCGGATGATCTCGTTGAACTGCCGGATCGAGGAAAACCCGGCGGCGAACGCGATATCGGAAAACGTGAGCGTCGTCGTCTCGATGAGAATTCGAGCGTTCTGGGCGCGCTGCGCCTGCGCGAGCGCAAGAGGCCCGGCACCGACTTCAGCGACGAGCTGACGGTTCAGGTGCCGTTCGCTGTAGCCGAGCGTGCGAGCGAGACCTTCGACACCCTCCCGGTCCACCAGACCATCGACAATGAGACCCATCGCGCGGCCGACGAGGTCGGCTCGTTGGTTCCATGCCGGCGAACCCGGCGATGCGTCAGGGCGGCAGCGCTTGCAAGCCCGAAAACCCTGTCCCTGTGCGGCAGCGGCCGTCTTGAAGAAGCGCATGTTCGACCGCTTTGGCGTCATGGCCGGACAGCTCGGCCGGCAGTAAATGCCGGTGGATGTGACCCCGACAAAGATCCAGCCGTCGAACCGCGGATCTTTGCTCGCTACCGACCGGTACCAGCGTTCCTCGTCGTCGGAAGGCAGATCCATACGAGCACAATGACCGACAACGACGATCACCGCTAGCGGAATTCGGACGTTACCGAACCCGCTCCGCGACGGCAGCCGCCGGTCAGGACCAGAGCCCGAGGATCTTCCATCCGAGGTCGGGGAACCCTGCCGCGTCGGCGACCTTGGCAGACGCGTAGTTCGTCTCGTCGTGAAGATACGTCGCTATAGCGCCGTCGGCGAGAATCTGGCGGGTGGCGGTTGCAACCAGCAGTCGGGCGATTCCCCGTCCTCGGAGAGCCGGCTCGGTTCCGACGCTGATCTCGTGACCGAACCGATCATGCTTCTTCCGGCCCACCCCGGCTCCGTAGTTTCCGTTGTCATCCCACGCAACAAGCACTTCGTCGTTGAACGGATGGAGCCACTCGGGCACGCGGGGATCGTCGGTCGGGACCCACTCACCGACATCTTCGGTGCTCGTCGGTGATTCCGTCCAACGGAACACGCCGCGGCTGAAATGACCTTCACGACCGACTGCGTGCGCCAGCTCGTACTTCAGGAGGTCGATGTCTTCGTTGACGTCTTCGCCTCGCACGAGTGCGGCGACCTTGTCGACGGCGTGTTCCGGAACGGACAACACCGCTCCATGAGGGGTTTCGACGCCGATGACATCATGAATCTTTCCGTCCCAGCCCGGCTGAGAGCGTTTCGGGGAACCGACGACAGTCACTCCGGTGCTGTGCGGGGGCCATGCTCCAAGCCACTCCTCGAGGTGCAGGCTCAATCGCGGCGATCTGGAAAAGGGAGACTCGTTCACCACGCCTGACCGTAACACTTACGGAACGTATGTAGTGGATCGAGTTCGGGCGAGTCGCACGGTCATCCGTTTCCACGTGGCATGACCTGCGCCGTCGGCGCGTCGTCCGTTTCAGCGGCCGATCAGGAGTCGGGCATCGATGTTTGTTTCGCCTTCGTTCAGATCGAGGACGAAGCTTTTCGTCACGGTCGAACCGGTGGGCACCCGACCAAAGCGCAGAAACGTTGAACGGCTCCCGACGCGGACCTCCGTCGTCGCCTCGACATCGAGCGTTGACTGGTTCAGCAGGGGCAGGAGCACCCGAGCCTTCGATTTGCTGAGCGGCATGACTTCAAGGCCCAGGCTGAGGCCATCGCACGACTTCGCCGGCGGCGCGTCCCGCTCGATGACCTTTGCGCTTGACACGGTGAAGTTCGAATCGCCCTCGCGGAAAATCGTGAACATCTCGCCGTAGTCGGCCTTGCACGTCACGGGATGGGAGAGTCCGCCGACCGGGAAAAATCCGACGGCCAGACATGGTGCTGACACGAGAAATACACTCGCGATCGTCGCTCGGGTTCGTGACGCCATTCCTTCAGCTTGGCATGCCCTGCCGCATGGTTGTGCGACCCGCCGATCGGAATCGGCGCGTGACGACGAGCGCGATGATCGCTGACTTCTGATGCCATCCCACTATCTTGTTGGGCCATGGCGAACGACGATTCGAAAAAACTCACCGTTCATGACCGGGTCCTCCTCGCCGGGATGGGAGTCGTTCTTGCACTCGTAGCGGTTCTGCAATTCACGAAGGGCTTCGACCGGGCCGAGGTCGTGGGCACCCTGCTGCTGTTCGCGGTGCTGGCCGGGATCGTTTTCGCGGGTGTGGTGGGCGGGGTCGTGGTGGGAGTTGTGGCCACCGTGATCTATGCGGTCCTTCGGCTTCCGGCCGTTGATGTACTCGGCTCGGCATCATTTGCCCGGTCCGTACTTCTCCACGGACTCGTCCTTGTCGGTTTTGGTGGACTCGGCGGATATGCACACGGGATCATCCGTTCGGCGCTCGGCCGGTCCGATGGCAACGAACTCTACGAAAGCGGCACATCGTGTCTGAGTCCTCGGGCGATCGTCTACCTGATCGATGGCGAACTGGCTCGAAACCAGCGTTATCAGCGGGCATTTTCGATGATCGCAATCGACCTCGGTGAAGATGTTTTCGCCGGGTTGGCTCCCGCCCAACAGGGTTCGGTGAGGCTTGAACTCGGGGAACTCCTGCGAACGACCATCCGTGCCACGGATCACGTTTCGATCATCTCGATGCATGATCGAGATCGGATCCTTCTCCTGCTGCCCGAAACCCCCCGAGCCGGTGCGGAACTGTTTCTTCCTCGGGTGGTCGACAAGGTTTCGGCCATGCTGCTCAACCGCAACGCGGCCATGCCCCGAAAGGTCGGTGACCTCTACAGCACCGACACCGACGCGTCGCACATGCGACGCCTCCGCAACGAGGCCGCCCGCTTCGGCAACGTCCCGCTGCTGATTGATCTTGGCAAGCCGCGCTAGCCGCGGCACCTCACGCGGCGGGTTCCGACCAGGCCCGAAGCTCGGCGGCCACCTCACGGATCTCGGGCCAGTGACCAAATCGGCGCTCGTAGGGGTGCAGGAGCCGGTCGTTGCCGTACCGCGGAATCAGGTGAAAGTGGAGATGGAATTGCGACTGATCGGCGGCATAGCCGTTGTTGTTCAACAGATTTACCCCCTGTGCCCCGAGTGCTCCGATGATGCGTCGGGCCAGATGGCTCGACGCTAGGAGAAGCGGGGCGGCATCTTCGCTTTCGAGTTCGTAGAGATCTCGAACATGTCGGCGGGGGATCAACAGCAGATGACCACGGGTCATCGGCAGTGCGTCCATGAAGGCCATGACCGTGTCGTCCTGGTACACGACTTCTGCGGGTCGATCACCGGCCGAGATGGAACAGAACGTACATACCCTGGGATCGTCGCCAAACATGACGCCAGTATGTCGGGATTCGAGTCAGATGAGGAATCCGCGAGTAGGCGGGGTCGCCGGTGTGCCCTCCGCTGCACGGCGCTCGACCAAGAGTTCGTTAACCTGCGTCCGTGGCCACGAACGCATCTCAACCGGGAGCAAACACCAAGGGAGCAACCGGCCCCAAAAGCGGGCCGGAGGCAGCAGGAGCAACCGGAGAGAAGAAGCGGTTGCCGGGTGAAAAGCGAACCGGAGATGATCGGATCTGGACGATTCCGAATGTCTTCTCCGTCGTTCGCCTTTGTTTCGTGCCGGTCTTCGTCTGGCTGCTGTTCGCGAAGGACAACCGATACGGCGCCGCTGCCGTGCTGGGTGGTCTCGGCGCAACCGACTGGATTGACGGCTATATCGCTCGTCACTTCGACCAGGGTTCGACGCTTGGCAAGATCATCGACCCGGTGGCGGACCGGGTCCTCCTGGTTGTAGGCGTCGGGAGCATCATCATCGATCGCTCCGTACCGTTGTGGGTCGGGATTGCTGTGGTCGTCCGCGAAGCAGTCGTATCGCTCGCGGTGCTGGTCCTCGCGGCGCTCGGTGCCAAACGGATCGACGTGCAATGGGTGGGGAAAGCCGGAACGATGGGCGCGATGCTCGCGTTCCCGCTCTTTCTGGTGTCGCACTCCAGCGCCTCCTGGCATTCACTCGCCAAGGTGCTCGCGTGGGTATGCATCGTGCCCGCGTTGTGTTTCAGCTACTACGCAGCGGCGACGTACATTCCAATCGCCCAAAACACGCTTCGCGAAGGGCGCCGCGGCCGAGAGGGTGCGCGCCCGGTAGGAGAGTAACGTTGGGCACACCGATCGCCGGCAAATCGGTTGCGACCGCTAGTTGCGCCTGGCGTGGCCGGGATGTGGACCGCGGTCCCCGGCGTTCGACAAATCCTCCCGCCACGTAGGGACTCGGAAAGCTACCAACACCCCATCTCCGCTGACTAAGGTCAGCACATGGGAAATCCCGAGGATCTCAAGTACTCGACGGACCACGAGTGGGTTCGCGTCGACGGCGGCAACGTTCGAATCGGCATCACGGAATACGCGCAAGACGCTCTTGGCGACATCGTGTTCGTGCAGATCCCCGAAGTTGGTTCGACTGTTTCGGCTGGTGCCACATTCTCCGAGGTCGAGTCCACGAAGTCGGTAAGCGACATCTTCGCTCCGGTCAGCGGCACGATCATTGCGGTCAATAACCGGCTTTCGGATTCGCCGGAACTCGTCAACTCTGATCCGTATGGCGACGGCTGGCTCTGCGAGATCGCCATGAGCGATCCCGCGGAGGTTGATTCGCTGCTCAGCGCTTCGGCCTACGCCGCCCTCACGTCGTGAGCCGCGGTACCCGAGGTCACTGAGGTCCAAGGGGGACCGAGTCCTACAACCCAATCCCAACCACGCACGCGACGAACAATCTGGAGTCCCGCTAACGCCGAAAAGTCAACTCGTATGGTCATATCAGGAACAAACAACGCTCGGCGGTGTTGCCAAGAGTTGCAAGATCTGAGCTGTCACCAGAACCATCGAACGTAACGGGGATGGCTTTGAATGGCGATGTGTGTTCCTTAAGACGGAGGTTCGCAACGTCGATATGTAGTTGAGCGTCTGGAGATTCGTCGGTGCTGCGGGGTTGGCTTGCAGTGCTTCGTACCGAGAAAAGGGAGTGCCATGCCAGGAGTGTTTTGTCCCCAGTGCAGTCACCGTAATGTCCACGGCGCGAATTTCTGTACGTCCTGTGGCGCCGCATTGATCGCGGCCGGTGAGGATCTCACGCTCACCCTGCATGACCCACGGGGCGTCGCTGACCCTGATGTCGTAGTCCAGGTAGACGCCGACACCGCAGTTCTCGTCGTGAGCCGCGGACCGGAAGCGGGGCAATCCTTTCTTCTCGACAAACCTCTGGTGACGGCGGGCCGAGCGACAGATGCCGACATCTTCCTGGACGACGTGACCGTCTCCCGCCGCCATGCCGAAATCCGCCTCGACGGCGACGTGTTCGTCGTTCGTGACTCCGGTTCGTTGAACGGCACTTACGTCAATGGCGAACGGGTGAACGAGGCAAAGCTGCACAGCGGCGACGAAATTCAGGTCGGTAAGTTCCATCTGGTCTTTCTGACCACACGCTCGGCATAGTCGCGCTTGATGACCGCAGGTGACAGCCGATAGCCGGCTCGCCGCACAAGTAGCTTCACGTGAACACCGCTGCTGCCCACATGGCCGTTTACCGACACCCCGCATAATCACGCTCGGACACTGTTCTGGCGTTCGTTTCGACCGGATACCTCGGAGAGTGACCGCAGCCCGTCGGGTCTGCGAACCTCCACCCATTGCGGGCTCGGATCGACGAGACTAAAACCCCATGACTTCTGATGACCACGACGATCCGGAGAACGGCCACTCGAGTCTCGGGAGTGGCGCAGACGATGACGGTCTCCCCGTTGGAGGTCGCGCTCGGCCCGCACGTCGCTATTTGGCCATCGGCGAGCTGCTCGACACGCTACGCCCCGAGTTTCCCGATCTGACCCTGTCGAAGATTCGGTTTTTGGAGCAACAGGGATTGCTCGAACCCGAACGGACGCCGTCGGGCTACAGGAAGTTCTTTTCGGGTCAGGTGGAACGGCTCTGGTGGATCCTCGACCAGCAACGTGACGGTTATGTTCCGCTCAAAGAAATCAGGCAACGTCTGGCCGCGGCCGAGGCTTCCGGAATTCTTTCGCCGCTGAGCACACCGCCATCGGTCCCTCCGGACCCGACGGCGTCTGTCCACCGGCTTGAACCACGGAGTTCCGCTGTTGTGGCGCCGATCCCGCTGAACCGTCTGGCGCCGGGTTCGGCGACCCGAGATGACGCGGAGGAGTTGGACCACGATCGCGACCATGACCAGGACCATGACCATGACGAAGCGCCGGATCCCTCACTGCGTCATGCGCCGAAAGAAGCCCTCGGAGAATCCCGCCATCCGTCGTCGGTGGCCCGGCGTGTTCAGCACGCGTTCGCAGCGATGACCGACGAAACCGTTACAAGTCCCGACACTCCGGGGCGATCGGCAGCCGGTCGAACGGTCGGGAGCCGAACCGAGGCGTCGGGCTCGTCGAGCGCAGCGGGACCTTCGACGGGTGGGCCAGGCGGGTCCGGCACCGTACCGACAGTATCGGGAGGCGCCGCCGGGGGAGGCGGCCGAGGCTCGGCATCATCCGCCGGCGCGAGCCATACCGCGACCGGTGACGCAACCCCGGGAGCCACCCCCTCCCGTAACTCGCCTTCAGCGCGTCGAGGCGCGGAGGCACCGTCTCCCGAGGCCGAGCGGGCTACTGGAAGCCGCGAGAACGCCGCGAAGGCGGCGTCGCCGGCCGCCGTCCAGCCTGAGGTGCCGACCCCCGACAAGCCCGGTCAGGCGTTCGGGTCGTCCAACCCGCTGATCGGCCAGTACACGGGTGCAAGCTTCACGTTCGAGGAACTCGTTCGCGCATCCGGGCTGGAACCCGACGAACTTCGCCAGCTCGAGTCGTTTGGACTCCTCGCCGGCCATCAGGTTCTCGGTGCAACGTATTACGACGAAGACGCCCTATTGGCCGCTCGAGCCGCACACGGGTTCAAGCAGTTCGGTATTGAACCCCGTCACATGCGTATTTATCGCACGATGGCCGACCGGGAATCAGGCTTCCTGGAACAGATCGTGTCGCCGCTCGTTCACCGCCGGCAGCAAGCGGCGAGAACGGTCGCTGCTGACCAGTTGGAAGAGTTGATCGCGCTCGGAACGCAGTTGCGAATGGTCGCCCTTCGACGCCTTCTCCGGGCCAGTCTCGACGGACGCTGACGGCCCGACCGAACGAAGGCTCATGCCTGCGCCCGACCCCGATGCGTCGGTTGGTTTTCTGTCGCAAACGGTGTCGAAGCCGTGCCGGAACCTCGTGGCCTGCAGTAGATTCTCCGTCGTGGTCGAATTGGAGTTGGTCGACGTCCGTGTGGAAGAAGCCACCAAGATGCCGTTCGTGGAGCTTCGTGCCCTCGACGGGTCGGGGCGCTTGTTGCCGATCCTGGTTGGAATCGCGGAGGCAGGAGCCATAAAGCTCGGCCTTGAGGGTCGCCCGACCCCGCGTCCCCTGACCCACGACCTTCTGGCGCTCGTGCTCGCGGCCACCGACTCGGTTGTCGATTTTGTGTTGGTGACCGAAGTCCGCGACCGGGTGTTCTTCGGTGAACTTCACCTCACCGTGCGAGGTGAGCGTCGCGTCGTGTCATGCCGACCATCCGATGCCATCGCGCTGGCGGTTCGAACGAAGACCAAGATTTATGTAAATGACCAGGTCCTGGAGGATCGGGCCATAATCGAGAGCGCCGACGAAGATCCGGAAACAGGCAACAGCGAAGAACTCGTCGGCGAGTTCAAGCGGTTTATCGACGACATAAACCCCGAAGATTTTCGATAGCGACGGCAACGATTCGTGCCGTACAACCGCTATTGACGGCGCGCGCCACGGTCGCTAGCGTGTATCACAAGGTCGTAACTACGGCCTCGCAACTTCCAAGCCGACCATCACGGTTTGTCTATTTTTCCTCGAAGGACTGATTGTGAACAAAACGACTGGCGACATCTCGACCGGAGCGGCGCCGGTCGTGGGCTACCGGGGCCCGCAAGTCTGTGCCATCGTTGGAATCAGCTACCGCCAGCTCGACTACTGGGCACGCACCGATCTCATGCGTCCCTCGATTTCTGATGCGAAGGGCAGCGGCTCTCAGCGGCGATATTCGTACAAGGATCTCGTCGAGTTGAAGGTCATAAAGAGCCTGCTGGATGCGAAGGTTTCGCTTCAATCCGCTCGTACCGCCGTCGAGTATCTCCGGGATCACCTGGGCGAAGACATTGTCACGGCGAACCTTGTTCTCTGCGGTGAGAACCCGCTTCTCGTCCGTGAAGACGGCGAAATCATCGATTTGATTCGTGGTGGACAGGGTGTGTTGAACATCGTTCCGCTCTCGCCGGTCGTCACCGAGTTGAATGCTGCGATTCTCCAGTTGTTTCCCCTCGACACCGTTCCGGTGCTCGATGGCTCGTCGCTTCCTCAAGCGGTCGCAAACTGACCATTCCCGATCCTGCGCGTCGGACGCCAACCGTCGCTGCTGTTCCAACCGAAAGACTCCCATGAAATATTCTCCGCTCGACGCCGACCATCGAGCCAGAGGCGCAAAGATGGCGGAGTTCGGCGGCTGGGAGATGCCGATAGCGTTCCCCGCAGGAACCATTGCCGAACACCAGGCCTGTCGCACAGGCTCAGCGGTGTTCGATGTCAGCCACCTTGGTACGCTCCGAGTTGAGGGGGCGGGCGCATTCGGTGCGCTCCAGTCGGCGTTCACCAACGACCTCAACCGCATCGGTCCGGGTCGAGCGCAGTACACCCACCTATTGGATCCGCTCGATGCGTCCGTGCTTGACGACATCATCGTGTGGTGGCATCCCCGGGCCGAGGGGGAGCCCGATGTTTTCGACGTGATGCCCAACGCGTCGAATACCGATCGGGTCGTGGCTGCCTTGCAGCAGGCACCCGGCGACATTCGCGTTGCTGACATCACGTCGGCGCGGGCGGTTCTGGCCGTGCAAGGACCGCAGGCGCGTGCGCGCACTGCAACGGTGTTTCCCGAACTTGCCGCGGTTCCGCATTTCGGGGTTGTTCGGGTTGATCTACTTGGCGTACCGTGCCTGGCCGCCGGAACGGGATACACCGGCGAAGACGGGTTTGAGGTGGCGGTTCCGGTGGAGCGCGCACTCGACATACTCCTCGCCATCGTTGGGGCCGGGAGCGATCCAGCGGGTCTTGGCGCCCGCGACACACTCCGACTCGAAGCCGGGCTACCCCTCCACGGCCACGAACTGGGCCCGGGCATCACACCCTGGCAGGCGAACCTCGGTTGGGTTGTCCGCCTTGACAAGGGCGAATTTCAAGGGCGGGCGGCTCTCATCGCCGAACGCGACCGCGGGATAGCACGGTCGCTCGTCGGGCTCCGCCTCGAGGGCCGCCAACCGGCCCGCGACGGGTCCGTGGTGAGCAATGCAGCCGGTGCGCCCATCGGCAGGGTTTCCAGCGGCAATTTCGGCCCGACGCTCGGCTACGCGATCGCGTTTGCGTTTGTCGAAACGGGCTCTGTTGCGGTGGGAGACCCTGTCACCTGCGATGTTCGGGGTAAAGCCCTCCCGGCAACAGTCGTAAAACCGCCGTTCCTTCCAAAGCACTGAACCACGCCATCGAATGGGCGACCGGTGTCGGCGGGCATAGCGCCCGCCGACAGTCGCGTTTCAGTCGAAAAGATCAGGCTGTTCCCGGGTGATCCGGTCATACAGCGGCTGGAAACTGAACCATCCCGCGAGGTGGGTGCCGACCTGCGTGGCGGTCAACGCGGCCATCTCCGGATCAATCAACACCGGCTTGCCCGCTGCTTCGGCCATGAGCTGAGCCTGGCAGGAACGTTCCATGGTGATAAACCACCACGCGGCTTCATCTACCGAATGGCCGACGGTCAAAAGACCGTGATTACGGAGAATCACAGCTTTACGTTCGCCCAATTGATAGGAAATCCGCTTGCCCTCCTCGGTGTCGAGCACGACCCCGGTGTAGTCATCGAACAACGTGTGGTCGTTGTAGAACGAACACGCGTCTTGGGTGATTGGATCGAGAAGTCGGCCGAGCGACGACCAGGTCTTCCCGTACACCGAGTGAGCGTGTGCGGCGCCGATCACATCGGGTCGTGCCGCGTGAACCTGAGAGTGAATGGCGAAGGCGGCCTGGTTGACCGGACGGCTTCCTTCGATGATTTTTCCGTCGTGACGCACGAGCAGGAGGTCGCTGACCCGGATGTGCCCGAAATGCATGCCGAACGGATTGACCCAAAAGTGATCCGTGAGCTCGGGATCGCGGGCCGTGATGTGGCCGGCGACACCTTCGTCGAAGCCGAAGCGCGAAAACAGGCGAAAGGCTGCAGCGAGTCGCTGTTTGCGATGGAGTCGCTCTTCGTCGATTCCTCGCTCGGCGGCGTCGAGCAGTGACGCACCGCCACCTCCGGAGAGTTTGTCGATCTGGGACTGGTCGGACTGCTCGGTGGCACTCATGAGGACCTCGGTATCTCGTGGGTTGACGGCAGAGTGAAGACTACGTGCAATCCCGTTCTTTTGTGCATGTGGCGGTCGAAGCGGTTCGGAGCACCTCGTCTCAGGCGAACTCCGCCAGAACCGCATCGCTCAGCGTCGGCCATGCCCGCAACGCCCACGGTCCGAACCGTCTGTCGTTCACGACGACGGTGGCGAGGCCAACCGCCGGGTCGACCCAGATGAATGACCCGTTTCCACCGAAATGTCCGTAGGTGTCGACCGAGTTGTCGCGTCCCGTCCAATGTGGGTGTTTCGCGCCGCGTATCTCGACGCCCAGGCCCCAGGGATTCGGACGGAACTGTCCGATTCCGGGGACGGTGCCGGCCAGCTCCGGAAAATGTACCCGGGTGAATTCGCGGTGGGTGCTGCGGTCGATCAGCGTGGGGTTCAGCAGCTCTGCCACGAACCGGCCGAGGTCGTCAGCCGTGGAGACGACATCTTTTGCCGGGGATCCGACCAGCGACGAGGCCGTCATGCCGAGCGGCACGAATACGGAGGCGTCGAGGTACTCCGCCACCGTCATCCCCGCTTCGCGCTCCAAGGTGGCACCCAACAGTTCGAAACCGAAGTTGGAATAGATGCGACGGCTCTCGGGAGCGGCGAGCGGCTCATCCCCTTCGAATCCCACCCCGCTCGCGTGTGCGAGGAGATGGCGCACGGTCGACCCGAACGGACCGGCCGGGGTCGACAGATCGAGCGTTCCCTCCTCGACCGCCACCATCACGGCGTAGGCCACGAGCGGCTTCGATACCGACGCCACGGAGCAGGCCATGCCCAGATCGCCGTGGTTGAACAGGCGTCCGGACGCGCTAATGACGATGCCGGCGCTTTGACCCTCGAATGCGGTCGGCAGCGACGGCCCAGGCGACGCCACGGTCAGCTCGGCGGGCGCAAATCGATACGGAGAGTCAAAATGCCGTCTTCCAGGACCGCTGTCGCGTCGCCGACCATGGCGAAATCCATGAAGTCGACCTGCATCCGCTCGCGGAACCGGGCCCGTTCAGCTCCTTCGACCGGAGGCATCGGACGGTTTCGGACGGCTTTCGCTCGTTCACGGAAACGCTCAAGGAAGGCTTCGATATCCAAACTGTCGCTCACCGCAGCGACTGTAGACCCCCTTCCGGACGTTCGCAGACCAGGGTCGCGGAGCCGGTCGGTCCGCCCCGGGAGGGGGTCGTAGGCCTCTTACTGGGGCGATGCGCGTGACGACACCCGGGGAAATTCGGCATCCGCGAATTTATGTGCTCAACCCGAGTACACTTTTCACCCGATACGACCAAGACTGACGAAATTTCTGGGAGCAACACGTGAAAAAGGGACGGCATCGCCGCTTTGAAGAGGCAAGAGCCCTCAAGCGGATTCAGCTGGAGCCAAGCACCGAGCCTTGTGACGAGTGCGGCGCGGCGGCGGATGAGAAGTGTGCGTCCTGGTGCCTCGCCCGTGTTCTCGACGACGATGACGATGCAGAGTTCGACACCGACGACGCTGCGAACTACTGACTTTCTCGACCTTTTCCCTTCGAGTCACCTCACGAGATAGCCGCTCAGGCGGCGAGCCGGTTGATTCGCGCCAGCGTTACCGCTCGTTCTTTTGCCGTTTTTCTCATGCTTTTGTTTCCGCTCCAAACTCTGGGTGACGCCTTGTCTCCCGTTGATAACACCTGCCGCGTCTTTGCGGCCCGCATCTACCTGAGGACCCGTATGACCGCCGTTGAACTCCGAAATATCGCCATTGTCGCTCACGTCGACCATGGCAAAACCACGCTGGTTGACTCCATGCTCCGATTCGCCGGTGTCTTCGGTGCACGCGAACAGGCGGTTGACCGCATCATGGACTCCAACGATCAGGAGCGCGAGCGCGGCATCACGATTTTCGCCAAACAGGCGTCCGTCCGGTGGAACCACTACAAGATCAACATCGTCGACACCCCGGGCCACGCCGACTTCGGTGGCGAGGTCGAACGCGGTCTGCACATCGTCGATGGCGTTCTGCTGCTCGTGGATGCGGCTGAGGGTCCGCTGCCCCAGACCCGGTATGTGCTGTCGAAGGCGCTGCACAAGCACCTTCCGGTCGTGGTCGTCGTCAACAAGGTCGACCGTCAGGATGCCCGGCCCGACGAAGTGCTGACGGAAATCGAGCAGCTGTTCTTCGACCTTCTCGGAGAGCACGGCAACGCTGAGCACCTCGACTTCCCCGTGATTTCGGCGGTAGCCCGAGATGGTCGTTCCATGCAGGGCATCGGCATGCCGGGCGCCGAAGACGATCTCACGGCCCTCTTCGAGGCAATCGTGAAGACGATCCCGGCTCCCAGTGGAGATCCCGACGCGCCGCTGCAGGCCATCGTGAACAACCTTGACGCGTCCGACTATCTGGGGCGTCTCGGCGTGGGCCGGGTCCAGAACGGCACACTCCGAAAGGGTGAGTCGGTTGCGCTGCTCGGCGCCGAGCCCGCACCCGGAGTGCCCGGTGGCTTCATCAAGCGCAAGCTCGGCACCCTGATGGCTGTGGATGGCCTGAAGCGGGTCGACGTCGAAGAACTCGTGGCCGGTGACCTGTTCGTGGTCGCAGGATTCCCCGAGATCGAAATCGGCGACACCCTGGGGTCGGCCGACAACCCGATCGCGCTCGAGCGACTCGTGGTCGACGAACCGGTGCTGTCGATGACGTTCGGCGTCAGCACGGCACCAACCGCAGGCAAAGACGGCAAGTTCCTGACCTCCCGTCACCTTCGCGAACGCCTGGAGCGGGAAATCCTCGGCAACGTGTCAATCAAACTCCGCGAGACCGATTCCCCCGACATCTTGGAGGTCGCCGGTCGCGGTGAGCTTCAGCTGGCGGTTCTCATCGAGGCGATGCGCCGTGAAGGCTACGAACTCCAGGTCAGCCGCCCCGAGGTCATCACGAAGATCATCGACGGCAACAAGCACGAGCCGTACGAAGAAGTTACGGTCGACGTTCCCGACGAGTACGTAGGCGTAGTCACGCAGTCAGTGGCTCCCCGCAAGGGCCAGATGACAAACATGTATCCCGGCGACACCGGACGCACGATTTTGTCGTTCGACTGTCCATCGCGAGGTCTTCTCGGCCTCCGCAACGAACTCCTGACCCAAACCCGGGGCACGGCGCTCATCCACCAACGCCACGCCGGCTTTGTGCCGTGGGTCGGCGATCTGCCGCACCGTCTGGGCGGCGCCATGGTTTCCGACCGGGCCGGTGTTGCGACGGGGTATGCGCTCGATAACCTCCAGTCCCGCGGTGTCTTCTTCATCGATCCAGGCGAAGAGGTATACGAGGGCATGGTCGTCGGCGAGAACGCTCGTTCAGAGGAAATGCTCATCAACGTCGTGCGGGAAAAAGCGAAAAATAACATTCGTACCCACTCCCATGATGATGCAGTGAAGCTCCCACCTAAGCGGGAAATGACGCTGGAAGTTGCGATCGAGTTCATCGATGCCGACGAACTGGTGGAGATCACGCCGCTCAACATTCGTGTGCGCAAGCGCATCCTCAAGGAAGAGGATCGTCGCCGAACGAAGCGCTGAGGAACTGCATCGTCGAATTGTCGGCGATTTGATTCTGTTCTTTGTCCGTCAGGTATTTGTCGGTCAGTTCTTTGTCCGTTCAGTTAGCCGTTCAGGTATTTCTCCAAGCGTTATCGCATGAGGCCCGTCACGTTGCGTGACGGGCCTCATGGCTTCCTTATCTGATACTCACGTTTTGGCCCAGTCCCTCGCCTAAAGTTTCTGAGATGCTGAAGCGACACGGGCCGTACCAATTATTCGCTTTGTTTACGGCGATAACCGTCGTAATTGTCTCTATTTCGATGGCAACCAACGAGGCGTCGGGCGCCGCCGCGCCTAGGCGATCCGCGAAAACGGCTCCTGCGGCGCGGGTCGTCAGCGCGGTGAAGAAGACCACCGCCAAGAAACCCACTGCGAAGAAGACCACCACGACCAAGAAGAAGTCGAAGGCACCCTCCACCACCCGGAGGAAGACCAAGGCGACCACGACCACCAAGGCCAAGCGGACCACCACGTCGAAGCTCCCCTTGAAGCGATCGACCTCAACGACGGCGATGCCTGCCCCAACCGTGCCGGTTGCCGCCACCCTGGTCGAAGGGGTCGACGCGGGAAATCCGGGAGCGAACGCGACAGTTGCAACGGCGGTGGGAGCGGTCACCCCGGTTCCGGCCCAGTCCACGGTCCCGGGAGCAGACCCGAACGCCACCGTTCCCGGTGTGACCACACCGGTTGCCACCACCACGACCCTGGCCCCGTACCCGGCACCGGCAAACCTGCCGAGTCGCCCCACTGCGGCCGGAGTCACGCCGTATCAGGGCCTCGGAACCTGGATCGACGCCTTCGACTGGACGATTCAAAAGGGCGGAAAGACGCCGAAGGTCGGGGCCCAGACCATTGATGCGATGGCGGCGGCAGGCGTGCAGACCGTGTTCGTACAAGCGGCGCGATACGACTCCGCCGACGTAGCCGAACCTGAGAGGTTGGTCCCGATCATCAATCGGGCGCACGAGCTCGGCATGTACGTGGTCGTCTGGTATCTCCCGACTTTCACCGACGTGAACGCGGATCTGCGCCGCACCGTCGCCATCGCCAACCTCGACGTCGACGGAATCTCGATTGACATCGAAGCTCGCAACGTGGCGAATGTCGCGGAACGCAATCGTCGACTCGTGTCGTACAGCCAGTCGTTGCGGTCGCTGTTGCCAGGCCGATTCATCAGCAACAACATCGTGCAGCCGAACATCATGGAAGCTGTCCCAAATCTCTGGCCGACGGAATACGGCAAGCCGCCCGCAACCCCAACCTCGTACTGGACCCCGTTTCCCTACGTCGACATCGCTCCGTACTACGACCTGTGGATGATTCAGAACTACTGGACCCAACGGTCGGCCGGCGGGGGATGGCGCGACGCCTACAAAATCTCCGTGGATAATGCGACCCGGCTCCGGGCCATTCTTCAGCGGCCGGATCTGCCCGTTTACTTGATCGGGGGAGTGGGCGACCGTCCGTTGACCACCAATGATCTGGCTGGGTGGCTTCAAGCGCACTTCGAAATGAAGAGCGTCGGCGCAAGCTTCTACGATTGGGTGGTCACGCCACCGAACTGGTGGCCGGTGCTTTGGGCCACCCGTTATGCGGCGCCGGGGCAGACGACGGACCCGAGGTTCATCCCGGTCCCCGTCACGCCGTATGTGGCTCCGGCACAGCCGGTTCTGCTCCCGCCGACGACCACGATCCCTCCGGTGGTCGTCACGGCTGCGACAGTACCGGTCGTGCACGGCTGCGACCGTACCGGCGGTCCCGGTTC
Organism: uncultured Acidimicrobiales bacterium; assembly: GCA_963763135.1. Classification (GTDB taxonomy): domain Bacteria; phylum Actinomycetota; class Acidimicrobiia; order Acidimicrobiales; family JANYDT01; genus JANMZO01. The sequence continues at coordinate 1,041,687 of CAVXNJ010000004.1, forward strand.
CCGCAACTGCCCCCTCAGCGTCGACGACGATCTCACCGGTGATAATTCTCACCCCTTGATCCGGCGTCACCCTGAACGGGACGCGGCCACGTCCCCACCGGGGAGGGCGGTAGCGTGGGCTCATGTTCAAACAGTCACTCCTCGAGCGTGTCGGCCGGCTATCCGGCCATGCACCCTCGGACCGGGCCGGAGAATCCGATGTCCCCGAAGACGCCGAGCTGATCGCGGACCTTCGCTCGGTTCTCGGTTGCGAACGGGTGTTGGTCGGAGCTACGGAAAAGGTGCTGTACGGCAAAGACGCCTCAGCGATAGATCCGCAGCCACCGTCGGTTGTGTGCCTGGTCGGTACCGCGGCCGAAACCCAGGCATGTGTGCGCATCGCCACCAAACACGGGAGGCCGATCACGCCCCGGGGCTCAGGTACCGGACTCGCCGGCGGAACCGTACCGATCGGTCGGGCGGTCGTGCTTTCGACCACGAAGATGAACCGGGTGCTTGAGATCAACACCGACGACCGTATTGCGTGGGTCGAACCCGGTGTATTGAACCTTGATCTTTCCAAGGCCACCGACCCGCTGGGTCTGCACTACGCTCCCGACCCGTCGAGCCAGCAGACCTGTTCCATCGGAGGCAACGTCGGAACCAACGCCGGTGGACCACACTGCCTGCTCCACGGAGTCACCAGTGCACACATCCTCGCCGTCGAGGTCGTGCTGCCGAACGGTGAGTTGGCCATGCTCGGCGGCCTTGAAGCAGATTCCGCGGGTCTCGACCTTCGAGGCGTTTTCGTAGGGAGCGAAGGCACGATGGGCATCGCTGTCCGCATCGCGGTCCGTTTGGTGGCGAATCCGCCTGCCATTCGCACGCTGCTCGCTGACTTCGCCACGATCCGTGAGGCGTCAAACGCCGTGACATCCATCATCGGCGCCGGGATGCTTCCTGCGGCGCTCGAGATGATGGATGCCAACTGCATCAAAGCGGTGGAGAACTGGGCGAAGGCCGGACTCCCGCTCGATGCGGGGGCGGTGCTCCTGGTGGAGATCGAAGGAACGGAAGCGGGTGCCGATGCCGAAGCTGAGGCGATAAGTGCCATCTGCCGAACCGACGGCGCCCGCGGTGTGCGAACCGCCGCCACCGTTGAGGAACGGGCTCTGCTGTGGAAAGCCCGGAAATCGGCGTTTGGGGCCATTGCCAACCTGAAGCCGAACTACTACCTCCACGATGCCGTGGTGCCGCGCACCCGGCTCACGGAGATCATGGAAAAAGTTCTCGAGATCGCTGAACGCAATGACCTGATGGTCCTGAACGTGTTTCACGCCGGTGACGGCAATCTGCATCCGCTACTTGTCTTCGACAAGCGCGAACCCGGGGTGATGGATCGGGTGCACCGAGCCGGAAGCGAGATTATCGAGGCCTGCGTCGCTGCGGGCGGGGTGCTGTCCGGTGAACACGGCATCGGTCTCGAGAAGCGCGACTACATGCATCTCGTCTTCTCCGAACTCGATCTGGCGGAGCAGACCACACTGCGCAACGTCTTCGATCCGCACGGTCGGTGGAACCCGGAGAAGGTCCTGCCCACGGGAAGCCACTGTGGCGAACTGCAGCACGTGCCCGATGGGGCCTGGATATGAGCGCCTCCATTGCTCGGGTCGAAACGTCGGTTGAACTCCTGGCGTTTGCCGAAGAGGTCGGGCCCGATGGCGCCGTATGCGTAGTAGGTGGCCGTACACACTGGGACCGCGGTCGTCTCGCCCGTCCCGCTGATTCAACATCGGCTGTGGACGTTCGAGAGGTGCGGGCGCCGTCGGGAATCATCTCGTTGGAGCCGGCAGAGCTCATTGTGCGGGCCAACGCCGGAACGACGTGGTCGGAACTCGACGCGGCTCTTTACGACGCCGGGATGCTGTGTCCCGTGGATGCACCGAACGGATCATCCACCCTGGGTGGCGTGTTCAGCGTGGGTGAATCCGGTTTTCGTCGACTGCGCTACGGACACATCCGGGACCTGTTGCTCGAGGCGCACTATGTGAATGCCAAGGGGCAGGTCGTGAAGGCGGGTGCGCCTGTCGTCAAGAACGTGACGGGCTTTGACCTGTGTCGACTGCTCGTCGGGTCCATCGGAACTCTCGGGCTCATCGGCGAAGTGGTGCTGCGGTGTCGACCGCGGCCCAAGCAGCAGGTCTGGTTCGAGTCCGCAAATGCCGATCCGTTTCTCGTCCGTGACCGCGTGTACCAACCATCGTTCATCGGCTGGACCGGCGAGAAAACATATGTGTGCTTAGAAGGGTCGGCGGTCGAGATCGGAGCAGAGCGAGCGTCGATGACGTCCGTGGCGACCGACTGGTCCGAATGTGGTCCGGTGGGAATTCCCAGTGGACGTCGTGCATCACTTCGACCCGGTGAACTTCGGCGCGCTCCCGAGCAGTTCGCCGGGGCGCGATGGCTCGCCGAGATCGGCGTGGGGGTTGTTCACACTGAAGCACCCGACGTCGTCAAGCCGGCGATTCCGCTCGAGGCGCCGGTCCAACAACTCAATACTGATCTTAAGCGCGCATATGACCCCAGCTGCCGCCTGAATCCCGGAGTACAACCATGAATCAAGCGGTGTCCGTTACGCCACCATCGTCGACACCACGACCGTCGACACCACTGTCACTCAACGATGACCTTCTCGCGGCGTGTGTCTCGTGCGGACTGTGCCTGCCGCACTGCCCCACCTACCGGGCGACCGAGGAGGAGTCAGCTTCGCCGCGTGGGCGCATCACCCTCATGAGGGCGGTCGAGAAGGGAGAGATTCCGATCGATGATGCGTTCGCCTCCTACATGGAGCGATGCGTGCAGTGTCGTGGCTGCGAAACGGCATGCCCGTCCGGGGTGCATTTCGGGGCGTTGATCGAGCAAACCCGAACGGTCCTCGCGGAACGGAAGCCGACACCGCAGTCGAAGGTATTCCGACTTGTCCTGTCGCCGCTCGGAAACCACCGGCTGCTGTTGATCGGATCGTCACTTCTGGGCGTGGCTCAGCGATCGAAACTCCTTCCGAAACGCCTGGCGGCCCGGGTCGGCCTTCCGGAGCGGGTGCCGATCAGGCAGCGTCCGTTGGTCGCTGACAGCGGTGCTGTCGACGCGTGGCTGTTCACCGGCTGCGTAATGGACGCGTGGCAGCGCAACGTGCACGAAGCGACCCTTCGCGTGATGCGGGCCAGCGGAGCATCGGTCGGCCTGCCCACCTCGGCTGGTGACTGCTGTGGAGCGTTGCATGCACACTCAGGGTTTCACGACGACGCGAAACGACTGGCTGAGCGGGTTATGCAATCCTGCCCCGGAACGGCCCCGATCGTCGTCAATTCAGCCGGTTGTGGCGCCGCCCTCAAACACTACGGCGAGCTGCTCGGCACAGAGGCAGCCAAGGAATTCAGCGCCCGCGTGTTCGACGTACACGAATGGCTGGTTGATCGGTTGGCGAGCCTTCCGCAGCCAGTAGCACGGTATCCACGATTGGTGGCGGTGCAGGACCCGTGTCATCTCCGACATGTGCAGAAGGCACACATGGCGGTCCGCACGGTGCTGCGTCCTTACGCGGAGCTGGTCGAAATCCCCGACGATGGTCGATGCTGTGGCGCCGGCGGCAGCTATCAGGTGCAGCAACCCGAGATGGCGGGCAAGATCCGAAGCGACAAGCTCGAGGCGATTGCGACGACGATGGCGACCGTCGTCGCCAGTGCAAACCCTGGGTGCTCAATGTGGCTGAGCGGCGATCGCTATGAACTTCTCCATCCGATGCAGATCATCGACATCGCGCTCCATGGCGAACCGTCGGAGTCTGGTATCCGCAAGGCCGGCCGGTCATGAGCGAGCTTTCGTCGATCGAGGAACGACTGTCAGCATGTGCAGAGGCGCTGGCGGAGGCCGCTGTTGATCTTCTACGTGAAGCTATGCGCGCAGATGATGATGATACGAGGGCGGAATTGGTGGCCCGCGAGAAACGGGTTACCCGGGCACGACGCGCTGTGGAGAAGGCGGTCGGACTGTTGCAGGGCGCTGCGGCTGACGACTAACGATCCAGGATGATCACGCCCGCGTGATTGCCGCGGGCAGCGAATGAACGAACGTTGGACGCAACCGAGCGTGGACGCGGCTCAGTTACCGCCGATTCCGGCCATGGTGGCGATCACGGCATCGGAGCCGAACCGCTCGAAGCGTGCATCGGTGGTGATGTCGTAGCGGCCCCACAGGCCGAGCAGAAGGTCGACGGCGGTGCCTCGTACGGCCGCCGTCCCTTTGCCGTGTCCGGCCTCCACGAGCAGTCGACCCGGCGTGGTGCTGAACATCCACTCGCCTTCGTCGGTGTCGGTGGTGTGGAGGTGAAGGGTGCCGCCGAGGTCGAAATCCGGACGCTTCGCCAATGATCGACCGTTGGCCATCAACACATATTCGTCGATGGCATCGCACGCCGAACACGCTGAGACCGGAAGCGCGGGGTCGGCCTCGGTGGCCCGGAGCGCATCGAACAGGTGAACGGTGTGCTCGTGGGCCATCCGACGCGACCAGAACGCCACTTCGTTCTCGGTGCCGAGAAACGTCCAGCATGGCGAGCTTGGATCGGTGGACTCAAGGTCGTGGAGCAACTGTTTGGACGATTCGAGAAAGTATGTACGCAGAGCTTCATCGGTGTCGGGGACCGGTGCCAGCTCCTTCGGGTTGGCTGGGCTCATGGCTCCGGTGGCAATTACGGCGAGTGCCATCCGATGGACCCGACCGAGGTGTCCGAGCAGCGAACGCACCTGCCACCCGGGACACGTCGGAATGTCTGCGCTGAGGTTGCCGGTGGCGACGACCTCCAACCGCGAGAGGCTGCTGCGAAGTTCAGAGAGATGCTCGGCGTGGGTGAGTCGACTCATGGGGTCGATAGTAAGTCGACCGCCGGGCATCGCCAACTCATCACCGGGACGGGCTCATCCTCGAAGGGTCCGCACAAACGCCCGGATGTCATCGACGAGAGCGACCGGTTGTTCCATTGCGGCGAAATGACCGCCGCGTTCGAATCGGGACCAGTGCTGCACGTTGTACTGCTTTTCCGCCCATGAGCGGGGCGACTGGTAGATCTCCTTGGGAAAAACGGCACACCCGGTTGGTACCTCGACTCGGGGGAACGGCGTCGCACGACCCGGCCCGAGCGTTTCGTAGTACAGCCGGGTTGACGAGTTGATTGTGCCCGTGACCCAGTAGATCATGATGTTCGTGCACAACTCGTCGAACGTGTACACCGTGAACGGATCACCGTCGCAATCGCTCCACTGCCGGAACTTCTCGAGAATCCAACCCGCCAGACCGGCCGGCGAATCGGTGAGGCCGTAGCTGAGCGTTTGCGGACGCGTCTTCTGGATCTCCTGATAGCCGGTCTCGTTGTCTCGGAAGTTGCCCATCGAGGCCAGCCCGGACATTTCCTCGGGAAGAACACCTTCGAGTGGGTTCCCCTCGGGCGGTCGGGCTACCACCATGTTGATGTGCACACCCGCCACATGCGAGGGATCGTGCGCGCCAATATGCGAGCTTATGATCGCGCCCCAGTCGCCACCCTGCGCCACGTAACGCTCGTAGCCAAGGCCGGCCATGAGCGCTGCGGTTGACCTCGCAACACGAGCCACGTCCCATCCGGGCTCGGTGGTCGGTCCGCTGAAGCCGTAACCGGGTATGGATGGAATCACAACGTGGAACGCGTCGGATGCCTGCCCGCCATGCTCGGTGGGATTCGTAAGGGGTCCTACGATTTTCAAAAACTCCGCTATCGAGCCCGGCCAGCCATGCGTGAGCACCAGCGGCATGGCGTCGGCGTGCGGTGACCGTATGTGTGCGTAGTGAATGTTCTGGCCGTCGATCATGACGGTGAACTGCGGCCACTCGTTGAGCGCGGCCTCTGCAGTGCGCCAATCGTAGGAATCGGCCCAATACGTGCAGAGCGTACGCAACGCCTCGAGTTCCGTGCCGTACTGCCATTCGGTACCCGGCATCTGATCGGGCCAGCGAGTTCGGTGCAAACGATCCTGGAGGTCAACGATCACGCCGCCGGAGACATCGATCCGAAACGGCTCGGGCGAAAACGTTGCGGGGGTGGAAGAGTCTGAGGACATCGTCGGGTTAACCCTGAACCAGTTCGGCCATGGTCCGAAGCAACTTCGGCGGACCGCTGAGCAGCAGCGTCGTCACACACGAGTCTTCCCACATGGCCAGGTCGTCGCGGATCTTGTCTGCTGGTCCGATGAGAGCGACTTCCTCACAGAGCGCCGTGGGAATCGATGCGATGGCTTCCGGCTTTTTCCCGGCCAGATAGAGCTCCTGCACCTTCACGGCCACGTCCTCGTAGCCCATGCGTGCGAACACGTCGAAGTGGAAGTTCGTGTCGCGAGCGCCCATGCCGCCCATGTACAGCGCGAGCATCGGGCGAATCCGGTCAGCGGCGGCTTCGACGTCGGGATCGATGATGACGCTGAGGCTGACGGCGATATCGAAGTCATCCATGGTGCGACGCGCCCCCGGACGGGCAAAGCCTTCCTTGAGACAGTTCACATAGAACGCATCGTGGCGCGGCGCGAAGAAGAGCGGGAGCCAGCCGTCGCAGAGTTCAGCAGACAGCGCAACGTTCTTCGGCCCTTCGGCTCCGAGGTAGATCGGAATGTCGGACCGCAGGGGATGAACGGTCGACTTCAGTGCTTTGCCGAGTCCGGTTCCGCCTTCGTAGGGGATCTGGTACTGCTTCCCCTTGAACGTCACCGGCTTCTCCCTGGCCCAGACCTGACGCACGATGTCGATGTACTCGCGGGTGCGTTCCAGCGGGCGGGGGTATGGCTCGCCGTACCAACCTTCGACGACCTGCGGACCCGAGGCGCCGAGTCCGAGAATCACTCGGCCGTTGCTCAAATGGTCGAGCGTGAGGGCAGCCATCGCTGTCGCGGTCGGTGTACGAGCAGACATCTGGACGATCGCCGTGCCCAGCTTGATGTCTTTCGTCGAGGCGCCCCACCACGCAAGGGGAGTGAGCGCGTCTGATCCGTAAGCTTCGGCCGTCCACAGCGACGTGAACCCGAGTTCCTCGGCGGTTTGTATCTGTTCCGTCACTCCGGCAGGTACGCCTGCACTCCAGTAGCCGGTCTGCAATCCAAGTTTCAGCGTCATGTCCGCGACTGTAGGGCTCGACGGTAATTTTCATGAAAACGCGGGCGGCGCCCACGTTGGTAAGCGCTTGGAGCCTAGGCCTTGGGGGCTGGCGGGGCCGTAGCCGAGCTGCCGGCTCCGGTCGATGGAGCGGGGCCGCTCGGTGCGAGGGTCGGCGGCGGAGAGGACGTGGTGGCCGCCGCGGTTGAGGACGGCGGCGCGGTCGTCGGCGCAGGTACCGTCGTAGCGATAGTTGGAGCCAGGGTGGGCTCGGGAACGGTCGTCTGGCGTTCCTCGGGTATGACCGGCGCCTTGGTCGTCGGGACCGTGACGGTCACCGTTGGGACGACTGTCGCCTGCGGCGGGAGTACCACCACGATCGAGGGCGGAATCGTCTGTTGCGTGATCACCGGAACGGCGATCGTGGTCGAGGAGAACTGTTGCAGTTGTTCAGATTGATTCGCGAGGTCGGCTTTGACTTTCTCGAGCTCCTTCGCCAGGTCGTCGCGCTCCTGACGGGCCAGGTCGGTTCGATCCCGCTCCCGGGTAAGTCGTTCCGACGATCTGATGGTCAGAAACGTCGCGGTGATTCCCGACGCCGCCGTCAGCACGGCTCCGGCGAGAATGGCGTACGCCGGGTTGAGCGGTTTGCGTTCACGCACGACGGGATCAGGACTGATCTCCTGAGGTGGCCGAGGTGGATGGTCGACGCTAGGCGCGGCCGAATGCGTTTGGTGGGGCGCCGGGAGGACGTGCGGGGTCGGCACGATCGCCCGAACGGGTTCGCTCTGCGGGTGGTCGCCGTTCAGGGCGGCTTCGTGACTGTCGGGTTCGGTCGCAGCCGGTTTCGCGTCGTCGTCGGCCATCCCCAGACCTTATCCGCCCAGACCCGAACTGGTTGGTCACCGCCATACGGCCCCAGATTTCACGCTCAACCCTGGGTGCAGGGTCGTCCGTTCAGCGCGAAAGACGTCGGGAACTGAAGCGGTGAACGATAGGTGGTGTTGAAACCGAATCCCACGGTTGCGTTGGTGCCGAGCGACGCAATCCACGACGCCGGGGTGGCGGTGGCGGTGACGCCGGCCACGGCGATCGATGCGCCCCAACTGGTGGTGACGACCTCCTGGCTGTTGAAGGCCCAGCTCAATCGCCAATCGACCAATGGGCCTCCGAGGTTCGTCACCTGTACATCGGCACCATAACCCGCTCCGCTGTCCCAGAACGTACGGAACGAAACTCGGCACGTTGAACCGCCGGTCGGCGCCGTGGTGGTCGTGGCAGGGGTGGTGGTGGTGATCCCCGAGGACGTGGTGGTCACGGGTCGCGTGGTGGTTGGGACGGTTGTGGCGGCGGTGGTCGTCGTCGAAGTTGCCGGAGCGCCTCCGATACGGATCCGAAGGAGGGACACGGAGTAGGCCGGAAAGGAGCTCACGAAGCCGCGTTCGCCGTTCAAGGCCCGAACCACGCCTGGCGCGTTCGAAAGGTCGTCGTTTTGCGAGAAGGTTCCGTTGAACGCCGGGCGTTCATCGAACAACCACGAACCGACCGACGCGTCCGTTTGAACGCTCTGGAGTCCGGTTACGCCATCGATCGCGATGGACGCCGACGTCGGGTTGCCGGTTTTGTTGATGACGTAGATCGACACCATCGCTCCGTCGATCCGCCCGGCGTAGACCGACAGCTGGCTGGCGGCGTTGAACGACGACGAGACCGGGAGCAATGAGCTGCCGAATCGCTCCCAGAGTGCGAACGCGTAATACGACGGGCTCCGGGTGAGGCTGCCGTCGTTGCGTATCTGCGGGAACCAGCTTCCGTCGGCTTCTGCTCCTCCGAAGAGGTTGAACACGTTGCTGCCGATGTAGCCGTTGATCTGCGCCATCTGTCCGACCGAGTCAGCGAGAATGAGCGCGGTTCCCTGACCGTTGATCCGTTTGGCCGGATCGTTTTGCGGGCCAGCGGTCAGGTTGTACTCGCTGGCCAATATCGGTATGCCTCGGTTGATGCCGAACTGGGCTTCCAACTGTAGGAAACCGTTGCGAACCCGGCTCCAGTGCGACTCGGGTAGTGCGAGCAACAACGCATTGCCCGCCGTGTCATTCGCTGGTGGCATCCAGACGAAGTAGGGGTGCACGACGAGGAAATCGATTACTGCTCCTCCGGTCCGGATTAGGCCGCTGCTCCAGTTGTTGTAGTCACCGTCGATCTCCACGGCCGGCGCCCCGACCAGAACCGATCCGTCAACTGAGCGCAAGGCGGTACGCGTGCTTACGTATCCGTCTCGCCGGGCTGAGCCCGATCCCTGCCCATTTACGTACGCGACGGGATCGCAGGTCCATGTCGCCTCCCAACCCCAACTCAGACAATTGGCCGGCCCAACCGAACCGCCGAAGGTCTCATTGCCGAACTCCCAGTATCGGATGCCAACCGGGTTCGGGTATCCCGCGTTCTGTCGGACTCGGGCCCAGTAGCCGACGGTCTGCCAATTCGTGCCCTTCTGATCGACGCCGAGCGTTCGGGTATCGGTGACACTCCCGTTCATGAACGCCACGAACGCCGCGTTCTCGGCTGCCGTCGCATTCACGTTGAGGGTGACGACACCCTGCGAACCCGTTGCCGCCAGAAGGCCGATGAACTCCGAGGGCCTGACCAGCCCGCCGTAAGGGCCACAGGGAACGGCGCCGCCGAACTGATAGCCCAACTCACAGCTGGCCCACCCCCACCGTTGGCTGTCCTGACTCCCCGGAAACCGTATGAAACCGGTCGTCTGGGCGATTCGCGTCCGCAATTGCGCGTTGGCAAACGACCACGATCCTGTGTAAAAGGACGAATTCGTGCCGTAGTTGGCCGCGGAAAACGGACGGCCGGCAGCCGTAGCGTTGAAGCGGATGGAACCATCGGTGCCCGGGGGTGGAACAGTTGTGGCTGGTGGCGGGGCAGTCGTGACGGGCGGCGATGTCGTCGTTGCCGGGGGCGTCGTGGTCGGGGAAGTTGTCGTCGGGGAAGTTGTCGTCGGGGAAGTTGTCGTCGGGGGAGTGGTGGGAGGGAGCGTTGTCGGCGGGGTGCCCGCGTTGATGGCGAAATCGTCGATGGAGAACCGGCCCACCAGAGCGCTTCCGGTTCCCACGACGTTGATCCGCTTGATCTGCGCAGGGTTTCCGAGTGCCGATGACGGGATCGTGATGAACGTCCAGGTGTTCGCCGGTGAAGAAATCGGGGCGAACGACGTCAGTTGCGTGTTTGGGTCATCGACGCTCGTTGCGACACGGAGGGAGACCCCCGACACTCCGCCGTGAAGCCAGAACTGCAGCGAATTGTTCGCAGAAAACGGAACCGCTTCGGAGCTCCGAAGTGACAGCCCACCCCATGGATTGTCGATGGTTGCAGCCAGCGCCACACCTGATCTCACCGGGTTGTTGGACGCGAGTTCGACGGTTGTGCCCCATGACCAGTTTTGCCATGTCGTGCCGAGGCCGTCACGGTAGACCGAGAGGTCACCGGCCGCCTCGGACTTCGGTTGAGCCACGAGAGCCCCGACCATTGCGAGCATGAGGGCTATCGCAGCGCTGCTGAGACGAAAGCTCTTCGCCCGTTGACGTCGACCGGACGACACATTTCGATTGCCACCAGCCATGCTCGGAATCTTCGCCGCGCTTTGTTGTCTTACGAATGTGAACGACATCGGAACCTCCTGAATCCAGGCTTCTCCGAGATTCCCACACTCTCCGTAGTACCACCAGGGTTGAACGACCCAGAGGGGCCTGGTCAGATGCTTTCCCTAAATGGCAGGCAGTAGCTTTTGGGTATGCACCGCTCGCTACTTGACGCATTCGGAAGCCATTCGTGGCAGACCCCGACCATCACCGGCGTAGGGCGACTCGATTCGCGAAGTCCGTTGGTCGGTGCCGACGGATGGGCGAAGTCACTCGACGGTCGCTGGAAATTCGAGCTGCTGGATCACCCCGAGGAGCTGGCCGACGACCACCTGGTCGGCGATACGAAGGAGTGGACTGACATCACGGTTCCGGGCACCTGGAACACCCAGGGTTGGGGACTCCCGCACTACACCAACGTGGTCATGCCGTTTCGGACCGACCCACCGGTCGTTCCGGCAGCCAACCCCACCGGGGTCTACCGACAGAAGTTCTCGCTGCCGAAGGAGTGGGACGGTCGCCGGACCATCCTGCGTCTGGGTGGGGCCGACAGCGTTCACTATGTGTACGTCAACGGTCAACCGATCGGTATGGGAAAAGACACTCGGCTCACGAGCGAGTACGACATCACCGATGCCCTGAAGCGTGGCACCAATTCCCTCGCCATCGTGGTCGTTCGGTGGTCCGACGCGACCTGGCTGGAGGATCAGGACCAATGGTGGCTCGCCGGGATCACCCGTTCCGTGAGCCTGATATCGGTTCCGCCGACCCACCTGTTCGACGTCGTCGCCCTAACGTCGCTTGATCCGGGCTGCACGGTCGGAACCGCCAAAGTTGAAGCGTACGTTCGCTTCACGTCAGAGCCGACCGTCGGGTTCACGGTCGCCGCGAAACTGTTTCGGCGCAAGCCCGACGCAACGCTGGCGTCGCGACCGACAACCATGCGGATCGTGGCCGAGGATCTGACCCCCGTCGTCCGCTTTCCCAAACCGTTCGAGGCGGTCAACGCCGCGCGGGAACTACGGGCACCGGTCCCGATCTTCGATCGGCGCTCAATCATCGCCGAGGCCGCATCCGGCGATCACTTTCCCGGGCATCGGGTGCAGTGGAATATCGAAGTCGATGACGTGGCGATCTGGTCACCGGAAATACCTAACCTCTACGAATTACACGTCGAGCTTCGCAACGATGCCGGGGTGGTCGTAGATTCGACTGTCGAGGTGCTCGGCTTCCGGCGGGTCGAAATCAAGGATCGCCAACTTCTCCTCAACGGTCATCCAACGTTGATTCGTGGCGCGAACCGTCACGACCACGACGAGCGCACCGGGTGCGTTGTAACCGAGGAGTCGATGCGCCTCGACCTCGTGACGATGAAACAGCACAACATCAACGCCGTCAGAACGTCTCATTACCCGAGCGACCCGACGCTGTACCGCTTGTGCGACGAACTCGGACTGTTCGTGATTGCCGAGACCAACTTGGAAACCCACGCCCGATACCGCTCGCTCATCAACGATCCCGCATACCAACTCGCGTGTCTGGACCGGATTGTCCGCATGGTCCGACGCGACAAGAACCACGCGTCGATCATTGGCTGGTCGCTGGGCAACGAAAGCGGATATGGGCCGGTCCACGACGCCATGGCCGCGTGGGCGCGCCACTACGACCCCACTCGCTTCATCCACTACGAAGGAACCCACCGCTACAGCATCGGATCCGACACTGACGGGTTCGGCATGGTGGCATCCGACGTGGTGGCACCGATGTACCCGACGGTCGCCGACATCGTGGCGTGGTCGCAGCGTAACGGCGACAGCCGGCCGCTCATCATGTGCGAGTTCTCACATGCGATGGGCAACTCCAACGGCAGCCTGGCCGACTACTGGGATGCGGTCCGTTCCAACCCCGGGCTCCAAGGTGGATTCATCTGGGAATGGATCGATCACGGCATTCTCACCCAGGACTCTGAAGGGCGGTCGCACTGGGCTTACGGCGGTCACTTCGGCGACGAACCGAACGATGGAGCGTTTATCGCTGATGGTTTGGTCTGGCCCGATCGAACCCCCCATCCCGCCCTGGCCGAAGTGAAGCACCTCTGGCAGTCGATACGCGTAGAAAACGTCGAGCCGAAGCGGAAAACGATCTGCATCACCAACGAACGGGATTACCTGTCCCTTGACGATCTGCTGTGCTCGTGGGTCCTGACCGAAGACGGAGAGTTGTTGGAAACCGGGCAACTCGACATCTCCGGAATGGAGCCCGGCACATCCCAGGTAGTCAAAGTGCCGATCTTCGGTCGACCTTCCCGACGACAGGGTGACGCCCATCTGACGCTGAGCTTCACCCTGAGGAAACCAACGGCCTGGGCTCCAGCCGGATTCGAGGTGGCTTCCACGCAGCTTCCCCTTTCTCCACCGCCCCCCGTTGTCATACCGCTCGGCCGGCCGGTCAAGTGGTCCACCGGTTGGAAGGATGACCATCGGGCGATTTCCGGGCGCGTCGAAGTTCGGTTCAACAACGGCACGGCCCAACTTGAAGCGCTTCTCGTCGACGGTACCGATATTCTCGCCAGCCCGGTGCAGCCGACGATCTGGCGATCGCGAATCGACAACGACGGGGTGGAGCCCGGGACCCTCGGCATTCCCGGGGTTTACACGCGGTGGAAGGCGCAGGGGATTTCCGAACCACGCACCGTTGTGCGCGCCCAGACGATTCATGCGACCGAAACCGACGTGCGCTCCACGGTCGAATTGATTCCGAAGGGAATGGACCACGGTGTTACCTGGACCACGCGCACCCGCTTCTATACCGATGGCATTGTGCGTTTCGACAACGACGTCGAGGTGCCGGAGTCGTTGGCCGACCTACCGAGGCTCGGCCACCGGTTCACGCTGATTCCCGGGTTTGAAGACCTGACCTGGTTCGGTCGGGGTCCGCGCGATTCCTACAGCGACCGTTACGGAAGCGAGTTCGTGGGTACGTGGGTATCCACGGTCGCGAATCAATACGTTCCGTACATGCGCCCGCAGGACCACGGTCACCACCACGAAACCCGCCGATTTAGCATCGGATCACCGACCCAGTCCTTGTCGGTCGGCGCCGACCGGTTCTTTTCGTTCGCTGCCCGCCATCACAGCGATGAAGCGTTGGAAGCGGCAACGACGACGGCCGAACTGGTGGCCAGCGATGAAACGTCGGTCTACGTCGACTATTTCCTCCGCGGTGTCGGGACCGGTTCCTGCGGCCCCGACACTCTCGAGGAGTACCGTTTGCCGGCCGGCCGTTACCGATGGACGTGGTGGCTCGCAACAGGAGCGCCAACCGAGTAATAGCAACCGCCGGGGGAATAGCCGCCGAGGAATTGCCCGCCGTCGGCAAGGTCAGCCTTACCGTGCACACATAACCCACGCACACATAACCCACGCGCACATAACCTACGTACCCATAACGCCGGGTGCGGCCAATACTATTTGCGCGTAGGGCTTCGGAAAGCCGAAGCGGCGCCGCATTGCTAAGTGCACCTATCGTTACCAGTTGTTGGTTGTGTCGATCAGACGGCGCAGCCGGCCCGGTTGGCGGCGATTGAAGCGGAGCACCACCCGCTGAAGCTCCAGGTGATCGCGTTCGGCTCGCTCACTCACGAGAGGTTCAGAACGCGTTATCGGTGTCCCGTCGGTGAATTGACCGAAGTCGATGTTCAGCTGCTCAAGTTGGGCATCCGTTGGACCGCGCTGAACCCGAAGGATGAGCGTGTCGCCCTGCCACCGGAGCGAATGGAAGTTGCTGTAAAAATGCTCGATCTCGGTCACCGCCTCGTCGACGCTGTTTGTGATCAGGTACATGTCGGTATCGGTCCGCGACGTGTAGCCCTCACTCGTGACCTTGTCCATGAACTGCTGCCACGCGGTCCAGTAACCGTGACCGAGTCCGAGCATGACGATCGGCACCGGAGTGGCCTTTCCGGTCTGTATGAGGGTCAGAAGCTCGAAGGCCTCGTCGAGGGTTCCAAAACCTCCGGGCATGACCACGAACGCCTGAGCTTCTCGAAGGAGGGCCAGTTTGCGCGTGAAGAAGTACCGCATGTCGACCAGGTTCTCCGGCTCTACGAAAGCGTTGGCCGAACTCTCGAACGGAAGCCGGATGCTTACACCCAGTGCATTCTCCCTACCGGCACCCTCAAGGCCGGCCGCCATGATGCCGGGTCCGGCGCCGGTGACGACCATCCATCCCTTGCGAGCCAGCGCCGAGGCGACCGCCACGGTGAGTTCGTAGACCGGATCGGAGGCCTCGGTTCGAGCGGACCCGAAGATTGTCACCTTGCGTCGGGCCCGATGCGGTTGAAACATTCGATATGCATCACGCATCTCCGCCAGCGCTGCATTGGCGATCTTCAGGTCAAGCCGATCGTTGGCGCCAGCGGCGGAATCGATAGCCATCGACATCGCGGTGGTCAGAATTTCCCGTAGCTGATCGCGGTTGTCGAGACGGTTGTCGCGGTCAGGGGTACGAGCCGGAACCATCGCGAGGAGATCGACGATGGCCTGGTCGATCGCGGGATCACCGGTTGACTTACGGCGGGGCGGGAGCGGAGGCATCCTTCCACCCTAACGAGCGGGCGGAGCGAAGAAATGACACGGGAATGCGTGCGGGCCCAAAATTCGCTCACGACGGCCGACCCCGCGGCCTCGTCCGGTTAGGCCAGCCGTCGCGGCTTGACCAACTTCAGTCGAACACGTAGACGGGTGTGCCGTCTTTCACGTTCTCGAAGATCCAGTTCGAGGTGGTGTTCGTGACGCGGACGCAGCCATGGGAGGCGGGATACCCGGGAACCGAGGGTGAACCGTGGATCGCATAGCCACCGTTGAAGTACAGGGGGTTGATCAACGTTCCGAGGGAGCTGTTGCGTACTCCCTTGATGCGTCGCTGGATCTTGTAATTTCCTCGCGGCGTCCGAGCGTCTCCGCAGACCTTGTACGGCTTGAAGTTCTTTTCACCGTCTCGGGGCTTCGCGTTTGAGCAGTAGGCCTTGTTGCTACCGCTCGAGACCGCAACCACACGGGCCAGGCCGTATTCGTCGAAGATCAACGCAACCTGGCGGCTGATGTCGACTTCGATCCGGGGAAGGCCACCGTTGGGGATGACTCCACCCGGGACCGTAGCGGTGAAGAGGCGTTCCTGTGTGGCGACATCGAACTGGGCTGAGCGCTTCAGGCCGTTGAACTTCTGGAAGGCGATGAGGCCCTGCCAGGTCTGGCTGTCAAACTTCCCGTCAACTTTCCCCGGGTAGTACTTCAACAGATCGAGCTTGCGCTCCAACTCCAGAACGTCGTCGCCCTTCATGCCCTGTTTCAGCACCCGGCCGGCCTTGAACGTAGGGGTCGTGGTTGAGGAACCGGGCACCGTCGAGGTTCCGGCCGTCGTTGATGTGTCGGCCCCGGGCACGGTAGAAGACGGCGTGGAACTCGAGGATGACGCACTGGTCGACGAACTCGCGGGCGTTGAACTTGACGATGTGCCACCCGCTGGGGTCGGCGTCGAAGTGGATGAGGCGCTTCCGGGGATCGAGGGCCCCGCTGAGGTCGACGAACCCGGGGTGGTCGAGGCGGGCGTTGAAGACGAGGAACTACTCGACGGCGCCGATGACGACGATGAGATGGAGGAACCCGGGGTCGTTGAAGATGTTTGGGCCGACACTGCGCCACTGCTGAGCATTGCTGCGCAGCCGACCGCAACAACCAAAAATGCTCCGCTGGTGCGGGTAAACCGGGCTGTCGGCCTTTTTGACATCTGCACGTGACCTTTTCGCTTCGAAGAACCAACCATTGCCGACCTCATTCCCGACCATGTTTTCCGTCGGCTTCCATTCTGCATCAGTTTATTGCGCCTTCCGTGGCATCGAGGGATTGTTCATGCCACATCCGATTGATGTTGGCCGGACTCGGACGGGGCGAGCCAAGGACCGGATCTCCGTTGAGGCGTTGCGAACGGAGTTCGTCGGAAGTCCGTGGTCGTAACCCTCAGCCCGTTTGGCGCACTACGGTTTGATCGTTCGAAACGTGTGCCGGCGCACCTTGCAGCGGCAACGTGCCCGACACACCCGCCAGTTCACCGAGCACTCAAATCTCCAGACGCCAATGCCGCTTCGGTATCGATGCAGCTAGAGCGCCTACCACTTCAGAAACGGAGCGATTCATGTCGACAGGGCCCCAAGGAAATGTGTTTGACGCGCCACCCGCGTCGAGTTCCTACGACACGATCGATCAGCTCGCCATCAACGTAATCCGTGGTCTCGCCATGGATGCACCACAGAAGGCGAACAGCGGCCACAGTGGAACGGCCATGGCCTTGGCGCCACTCGCGCACGTCCTTTGGACCCGAGTGATGAACTACGACGCCGAGTCGCCCGAATGGTTCGACCGTGACCGGTTCGTCCTGTCGCCGGGCCACGCGTCGGTGCTCCTTTACAGCCTGCTGTACCTATCGGGTTACGGACTCGAACTCGATGACCTGAAGAACTTCCGCCAGATCGGCTCGAAGACCCCCGGCCACCCCGAGCGTGGGCACACCACCGGTGTCGAGGTGACAACCGGACCTCTCGGACAGGGCATCGCGAACGCGGTCGGCATGGCGATCGCTGAGGCAAATCTTCGCGCCCGCTTCGGCAAGGACGTATGTGACCACTTCACGTTCGCCTTCGTCTCCGACGGCGACCTGATGGAGGGCATCAGCCACGAGGCGGCGTCGATGGCCGGGAACCTTGGTCTCGGCAAATTGATCTGTGTTTACGACGACAACCACATCACGATCGACGGAGTCACGGAACTTACGGTCAACGACGACGCCGGAATGCGATTCCGCTCCTACGGCTGGGACGTCGACGAGGTCGGCGAGATCTCCAACGACCTCGATGCGCTCGAAGCAGCGCTGCGTCGGGCCATGGCTGTCACCGATAAGCCCACGATGATCCGTCTTCGGAGTCATATCGGTTACCCGTCGCCGGGCCGCGTCGACACGTCGGCGGCCCACGGCGAGGTGTTCGGCCCCGAAGAGATCGCCAAAACCAAAGCCATCCTCGGTCTCCCGGCCGAAGACTTCTACGTCCCCGATGAGGTTCTCGAGCGGTACCGTTCAGCCGGGCGGCGCGGGGCTCCGCTCGTCGACGCCTGGGCCGCGCGAGTTGAGGCTGCCGGTGATCGTGGCGCCGGCCTCGATGCTTGTCTCAACCCGATCGTTTCGGTTGACCGTTCAGTGTTCCCGGCCTATGAGGCGGGAAAGGAAGTCGCAACTCGAGCCGCGAGCGGCGATTGCCTCAACGCCCTGCTGCCTTTGGTGCCCTCGCTCATCGGCGGCGGAGCCGACCTGACGGGTAACACCGGGACCCAACTCAAGAACGTCGGCACTTTCTCGACCGCCACACCAGATGGACGCCTGATCCACTACGGCATCCGCGAACATGGCATGGGCGGCATCATGAACGGCATGGCTGCCCATGGCGGCATGATTCCCGTGGGCGGAACGTTCTTTGTGTTCAGCGATTACATGCGCGGCTCGGTTCGCGTGGCCGCCATCAGCAAGCTGAAGGTCATCTACTCGTGGACGCACGATTCGATCGGCGTGGGTGAAGACGGCCCGACGCACCAGCCGATCGAGCAGTTGGCGTCGCTGCGGGCCATGCCGGGTCTGTCCTTGATCCGGCCGGCCGACGCGAACGAGACGGCCGCGGCCTGGCAGGTGGCCATCGCTGCTGAAGAGGGGCCGGTTGCGCTCATTCTCAGCCGCCAGAAGGTCCCGGTTCTGGCCGGTACCGCAGAACTGGCTGAGAGCGGAGTTGCGAGGGGGGCGTACGTTCTTCTCGAGGCCGAGGGCGACGGACCCGATGTGGTCCTCGTCGGCACCGGAAGCGAAGTTCAACACTGCGTCGCGGCGGCCAAACTCCTCGACTCCGAAGGTTGGAGCGCTCAGGTTGTTTCCATGCCGTCGTGGGATCTTCTCGATCAGCAGGACGAGTCGTATCTCGACACGATCTTTCCTCCCGGCATTCCCGTCGTGGCCTGCGAAATGGGCTCGTCGTTCGGTTGGGAACGTTGGGCTGATCTGGCGGTCACCGTCGACACCTGGGGTGCGTCAGGTCCAGCTGATCAACTGTTCGAAGAATACGGCTTCACTCCGGAATCCGTCGCTGAAGCTGCGCTGATGCTCCTCGAAGGCGGCGAATAGCCGCAACCGATTCAGGGTGCCCAACAGCACCGGAGTCGACGCTCGAAGCGTCCGTCACCATCGCCCGTTCACTTACCTACACGTAGCCGTCTGCAAAAGCCCGTCAAGCATCAAGGAGAATCATGACCACCGATCGACTGCACGCTCTTTCCTCGGAGTTCGGACAGAGCCCATGGCTCGACAACCTTAAGCGCGCGTACGTAGCCGACGGCACGCTTGAGACGCTGGTCAAGCGTGGCATCCGCGGAGTTACGAGCAACCCGACCATCTTTCAGAAAGCGATCTCCGGATCCAACGACTACGACGCTCAGCTGAAGGTCCTCGTCGAAGCCGGATCAGCGGTGGAAGACGCCTACTGGACGATGGCCATCGACGACGTACGCGGCGCCTGCGACCTTTTGGCCGAAGTTCATTCGGAATCGAAGGGCATCGACGGATACGTGTCGCTTGAAGTTTCACCCGCACTGGCCCAGGACGGGCCTGGAACGACGACCGCGGCCCGGTATCTCCACACCACCGTGGAGCGACCGAACCTGATGGTGAAGATCCCGGCGACCAAGCCGTGCGTGGCCTCCATCCAGACGATGATCAGCGAGGGGCGAGACATCAACGTCACGCTGATCTTCTCGCTCGACCGTTACGCCGAGGTGATCGAGGCGTACATCGCCGGTCTTGAGGAACTCGCCAAATCAACCGACGACCTTTCGAACGTCGCGAGTGTTGCGTCGTTCTTCATTTCACGGGTTGATTCCGAAGTCGACCGCAGACTCGACAAGATCGCGACCCCGGAAGCTCTGGCGTTGAAAGGCAAGGCTGCTGTGGCCCAGGGCGTTCTCGCGTACCAACTGTTCAAGCGGTCATTCAGCGGACCCCGTTGGGAAAAACTCGCGGCACGCGGAGCGCGTCCGCAGCGGCCGCTCTGGGCTTCGACTTCGACGAAGAACCCGTCGTACCCCGACACGCTGTACGTCGACACGTTGATCGGTCCCGACAGCGTGAACACGCTCCCGGAGAACACTCTGGAAGCGCTGAGCGACCACGCGACGATGGCCCGCACCATTGATCAGGTCGAGTCGATCGCCGAGGCGTTCCGGGTATGGGGTGCACTCTCTACGGTTGGTATCGACATGGACGATGTTGCCAAGGTGCTCGAGGAAGAAGGAGTGGCATCGTTCTCGAAGAGCTTCGAAGACCTGCTCGCGACCTTGAACACGCGTGCCGCGGAGTTCGGTAAGTAGGTCAACCGTGGCATCGCTCGGATACTCGGGAGAGATGTTTCTTCCGCAGTAGTAGCGCCGCGCCGACCGGGCGAATACGCTCGGCTGGCGTGAGCGAACTTCTCCTTCCAGGCCCAATCGTAAGCGCGCATTGGTTATCCAGCCGTCTTGACCACCCGGACCTCGTCGTAGCCGACGTCCGTTGGTATATCGACGGACGCAGCGGTGAGGCGGCCTACGACGCCGGGCACATCGAAGGAGCGGTTTTCGTCGATCTCGACCGCGATCTGGCTGGTGATCCAAGCCATGGACCCGGCCGACACCCGCTCCCGAGCCCGGAGCACTTCGCGCAGGCGATGCAACGCCTTGGTATCGGCGACGAAACGACCGTTGTCGCTTACGACGATGCTGGTGGATCGATAGCGGCGCGCCTGTGGTGGATGCTCAGCGGTATCGGCCAACGGGTTGCGGTGCTCGACGGCGGCATTTCGGCGTGGACCGGGTCACTTTCGAATGAGCTGCCATCCTGGAAGGACGACACCCACTTCACACCCCGACCGTGGCCGACCGACCAGGTCGTCGACATCGTCGACGTCGACAGCCTTCGTCGTGGACCTGCGGTCATTCTGGATGCCCGGTCGGCCGAGCGGTTCCGGGGCGAGCCGAATCCCGTTGACACCCGCTTCGGTCATATCCCGGGAGCCAAGAGCGCACCGTGGACCGAGAACATCGATCCCGTCACCGGTCGGTTCCGATCGTCTGGAGACCTGCGGGCGAGGTTTCGTGCGCTCGGCGTGTCGAGTGAGTCTGCACCGGTCTGCCACTGCGGTTCCGGTGTGACTGCTTGTCACAATCTCCTCGCCCTCGCTATCGCGGAGCTTCCCGGTGCAAAGCTGTACCCCGGCTCGTGGTCGGAATGGAGCGCCGACGACAGTCGCCCCGTCGAAGCCGGCTGACCCCCACCGCTGAGCAGCGCCGGCTGATCCGCACTGCTGACCAGAGCCGGCTGAGCAGAGCTGGGCGGACCGACGGGACCGAGTCAGCTCCGAATTTACGTCAGGACGGAGATCCCATCAGGGCGTCAGCATGGTTCCGGCAGTCGAAGACGCCCGACTGACCTTCTCCACCCCAGTTCGACGATGGGACTTCGGAGCAGACTTCGCTGACCGTTGTAAACACGTCGGGCTCGCGGAGTCCCCTGGCCCCGCCGGTCACGAGAAAGTAACGCAACCGGCCGGTGGCTACGGCGGTTGCGACTCGTGCGGGCGAGGCCGAGTTGTCGCCGCCGCTGAAGCCACCGATCGCTACGACCCGGTGCCCGGCGATTATGGCGTCTTCGGCCACCATGGCTGAGGCCATCGCGACGGTCCACGTTTCGGTGGTCCGTTGCGCGTCCAACCAGCGGAGCGTGTCCTCCGTGAAGTCGACAAACCCGTAGGGGCCTCCGGAGTCGGGCGGACCAAACGACAGCGAATCGGTTCCCGGCCGGGCCGCCGGGAACAGGCCACCGACCTGGTGGCGGATTCCGCTCAGCGACCACAGCACCGGAGCGGTGAGCAGCGTGACGGAAACGGCAACCGCCGACCACATTCGAAGCGACGTGACGTGGTCCCGGAGGATCCATCGACCGAGCACGACGGCCGAGCCGATTGCGGCGAGGACCGCGATCAGCCCGGGACCCAACCACCGGTACGAAGGACTCCGACGTATCAGGATCACCTGCAGTGCCGCGGTCGCAAGTAATGCCGCTCCGGCCGCAGCCCGCCATGGGCCCTGCGCCTCCCAAGCGCGAACTGCGCCGATCGCGGCCAACGCGGCCAAGGCTGGAGCGAACACCACGACGTAGTACGGGTGGAGAGCCCCCTTGGTAAACGAAAACACCGACATGCCGACGGCTGCCCAGAGCATCCACATCACCGTCGCTCCCACAACCGGGTCCCGTCGCTTCCAGCGCGATCGTCCGGCGACGGTGACTGCAACACCGAACACTGCCATCGGGAACCACCACATCACCTGGTCGCCCATCCCATCGTTGAACATCCGGCCCACACCTCGCTCACCGCCGAACACCATGAAAAGCTGGCCGAGAACCCCCGGCCCCCGACCGACCCCCGGAGGAAGGCCACCCTCACCACCGAAGACGCTGAGGTTGTAGCCAAAGACCAGATCCCAGGCAGTTCCGTTCGTGCTCCCGCCCACCCACGGTCGAGACGAGAGGGGACGCGAGTCGACCGACAGCAACCACAGCCCGGCGAGCGCCACGAAGGCCCCTGCGGCGGCAACGGCACGGGTGATCCGTTGGGGCCATCGACCGTTGCCAGACAGCAGGTACCCGACACCGATCCCGGGAACGGCGAGCCCCGCTGCGAGCGACTTGGTGACAAACCCCGCGGCCGCGGCACCGCCGATAAGAACCGGCCAGCGCCATGCGCTCGAGGCGTAACCACGTACTGCTGCCCACGCACTGAGCACCATGAAGAAGGTCATGGTTACGTCGGGCATGTTCGAACGCGACATCGCGACCATGACCGGGGTGACGGACAACAGGAGTCCGCTGAGACAACCTGCGACGGGACCTGCCACACGCCGTACGGTCGCGGTTAACAGGCAAACAGAAGAAACGCCCAGGAGCACCGACGGGAGCATGACACTCCAGGGATGGAACCCGAAGACGCGAACCGAAGTCGACTGCAGCCAAAACGCTAATGGTGGCTTGTCGATGGTGACCCATCCGCCGACGTCTACCGACGCGAAGCGGAAGGCGTGCCAGTTTGAACTCATGGAGCGGACCGCGGCCGAGTAGTACTCGTTGCTCCACTGATTGCGCTGCACGTTCCATCCGAAGCCGATCGCCGCCACCGCCGTCACGAGGAAGATCGCGGCGACTTCGCGTCGGGATCTTTTGTGGTCATCCGAGCAAGTGGTTACGGAGTTCGCGGGCTCCACGACACACGACATCTGACGTGTTTACCATCGAAACCTCCGGGCCACCATGCGCCCTCGTTTATCGGCTCATCCGATGACCAGGGGTCGTTTCCGTTTAGGGGGAATGCCCTGAAGACTCAAGATTTTTGCTCGTTCATTTCCCTGCGGCAGAGGATCGGGTAATATTGACGGCGTCACAGTGGTGTGGGTATTCCGTCGGCCCGCACTGCTGTGGCTCTTTTGTTTCCGGTCTGACTTGCTGTGCAAAGCAGCCCGCCAGCGCTTAGCGGAAGGCTCTTTCAGCCGAATAGCGCGATCGCGGAACCGGTTCCCTGTGCGGTGTTCAACCCACCGGAACCGTTGAAGTGCTGCAAGCACGACACCCCGCCGACCGCAGCTCCGGTCACGTCAAACAGCGCTTCAACCGCTTCGCGCGCCGCGAAACTGGTGCGGTTTCGACGACCGGTCGACGTGAACAACAGGCTCGAACAAGCGCTGCGGTCGACTGAAGCGGTGGCGACACGCTCGGTCAGGTCGGTCACCACCGACTCGGCGGTTCGGGCAAAGAATCCGACAATCGCTCCGACAGGGACTTCCGCGTCAAGGCCGAGGGCACCGGTGTCACGATCGAATCCAACGACCTCAAATAGTGCCTGTCGATGAGTCGATGCCGAAGCGTTGGATTCGTCCGACAGATGAGCGCGTGGCGGCGACGCCTTGTGCGATTCATCGCCGTTCGCCAGCAAACCGAGAAACACGCCATCGCGAAGCGACCCCCGCCGTTTCGCGTCGAGCGTGCTCACCAGGGCGTCGAAGGTCGGCTTCGCCGCACCACCGTCGAGGTCGTACACCACGCTTCGTTCCGCCTTGGTGACACGAAACGTCGGGCCGATCAAGGCCGCCCCGTGGGATGCCACCGTCACCACCGGTGGAAGCGCATGGATGAACGCACCTATGGCTCCAAATGCGGTGGTCCCCGCGTTGGTAGCGAGGCGACTTCCTCCCGGTCGTCGAGGCGCCGATGACGACCCGCCGATGACCGCCAGCCCCGGCCATCGCCGGTCGACGAGGCTCAACCAAGCCTCGGCGGGGAACGAAAACGGGTCGGTGAACAGCACCATGGCCGAGGCCGTCACCGCATCCGCATCCAATCGGTCAGCCCACTGCTCGAGATCATCGACGGCGTGAGGGTTGTCGTCGATCGCCGGCAGCTGAAAGGACTCGGCCCGCCCGAACCGTCCGGCCCAGATCGACAGGCCCTGACGGTGTTCCACGACGGTGTCGTTGCTGTACACGGCAGTAGCGGTGGTTGCCAACAGCGCCTGCGGTTTGAGTACCGTGCGAATTACGCCGACCACGTCGTCGAACGTGCCGCTGAGATCTGGCGTCATGCCGACCACCACAAGGTCCGGCTCCTGACCCACCTTCTCCAACGTGTCGCCGACCGCTTCGCCAACAGCGATGCTCGGAATCGGATGCTGGGAGCAACTTGCCCCGAAGCGAGAGCCGAATCGATAACTGTGCACAACGCGACCCTAACTGCCCACGATGACCGGTAGCGGCCGACCCGAAGGGCCGCGGCTGGCCGTCGGACGCTGTCGATCCCGGAATCCGTTTCCAAAAGGTTTGCTGAAGGGAAGGCGGTGAACCGACCCCGCTCGGCACTATCGTTTCAACGATGGATTCTGAGCTCCCAGACGGTGTGGCCGCGCCGTCGACGCGGGACACGATTCTCTCGGCGGCGGAACGTCTGTTTGCCGAGCAGGGATACGACGGAACCTCGCTCAACGACATTGCTGCCGCCGTCGGAATCCGGCGACCGAGCCTGCTTCATCACTTCGAATCGAAAGACGTCCTGTACAACGACGTTTTCGCTCTGCATATCGGTGACTGGTTCAGCCGCGTGCTCGCCGCCACGGAGCACAAATCCGATGGCTGGGACAAGCTCGATCAGGTGCTGGAGACCGCGTTCTCGTTCTTCCTCGAGAACCCGGACTTTGTCCGGCTCGTCCGACGCGAAGCCCTTGACCGGCGCTTGCCGGTCAATCTTGGTGAGACGCTTCGTCCGTTGATGCAGCGATCCTGCGCGTTCTTCGAACGCGAAATGGTTGCCGGACGCTTTCGTCGCCACGACCCCGAACAACTGTTGCTGACCGGCTACGGAGCGTTGCTTTCGTATTTCAGCGACGTCCCGTTCCTCGAAGCGCTGACCTCGCGTGACCCGCTTTCACCCGACGTGCTGCGGAGCCGTTTTGATCATCTGCGGACGTTCTTCCGTTCAGCGCTCGATCCCTACAACGCGCCCACGCTTCCGGTCGCCGAGATCTCGGCGACGGTGCTACACGAGGGGAGCCCCCACTCGTGACTTCCACGACCTCCGGCCGCCTCGGCCGTGCCGTTGGAATTGCCCTTGTGACACTCGGCTTGGCGGGGGGAGGGCTCGTGGTTCTCGCAGGAACCGCTGACCGCGGCACATCCGTGTTGTCGCCGGATCAGCCCGTACCGGTCCTGTCGAGCGCGTCGCATACCGCAGACGCTTCGTCTCGCAGTCGCTCGCCAGCGACTATCCGCCACCGTGACGGAGCAGTTGGGCGTCGATTCGTTGAAGTCAGCCGTGGGTAAATCGTGCGTGGTGATCGACGCCGCCGGCGGCCTGGTGGTGGGCGAGGGAATCGATCGACAGGTGTTGCCGGCCTCGACGCAGAAGGTCCTCACGGCCACGGCTGCGCTTGCCCGGTTGGACCCCTCGACGCGATTTCGAACCGAAGTTCGTTCGGCGGCAGAGGTCTCGGGGGCAACGCTCAACGGCGACCTGTGGCTGGTGGGTGGCGGAGACCCCTTGCTCGAAACATCGGCGTATACGAAGACCCAGAAGCACGAATCCGATTTGGCCACCCCGTTTGACGACCTGGTTGATCAGATCGTCAAAACCGGCGTAACCACGATCACTGGCAGCGTGATCGGCGACGCCCGCCGTTTCGACGACCAGGGTCGGGTCTTGTCCTGGAAACGGTCCTACGTGACGGCCGGGGAGGTGGGGGTGATTTCGGGCTTGATGGTCGATGACAACTTCACGGTGATCAACGCAAAGAACAAGCGCATCGCCGCCAGCGACCCACCCGTCGATGCGGCACGCCTTTTGCAGACGATGCTGGCCGACCGCGGCGTGACCGTCATCGGGGAACCGCGGGCACCAAAAGACTCCGAACGGGGTGCCGAGCTGGCGGCCCCGAACGTGATCGGCTCCGTGGAGTCAAAGCCGATCGCAGACGTGGTCGGCGAAATGCTGCGTTGGAGCGACAACACCACGGCCGAGATGCTTCTGAAGGAAATCGGGCACTCGGGAATCAAGCCGGTGGTCGGCTCATGGGCTCTCGGGATCCAGAACCTCCACCGATCATTACGACTGGCCGGCGTCTCGGAGGCCGACGTCCATGTGGTCGATGGCTCCGGTCTCGACGTTTCGAACCGGGTTACCTGCCGGACCCTGCTCGACACCGTGAAGAGCCACCCCTCGACCAGCGCGTTCTTCGACGGACTGCCGGTGATGGGCCGTACCGGCACGCTGCGGTCGCGGCTGCGCAACACTGAGGCCCAGGGCAAAGTGCGCGCCAAGACCGGAACGCTCAACGGGGTGTCGTCTCTGGCCGGCACCGCCGACGCAGCTGATGGCTCGCAGGTCACGTTCGCTATCGTGTTCAACAATCTCAAATCGACCGGCGACGGTGTGGCGGCCGCCGACGCGATCGTGACCGCCCTGGTGAAGTTTCCCGACGCGCCGCCGGTCGAGCAGTTTCACGTGGGCCTCGACGCCCCGTAACCCCCAGGCCGGGGAAGCGCTTGTGGCGCCTGTGGCGCAAAGCCGCTTTGCGGACCGGAGATTGTAGGGTGGGCACGTGAACGACAGCGATGCGCCGTTACCGATGTTTCCGCTCGGATCGGTCCTGTTTCCGCACGTGGGCTTGCCATTGCGGGTGTTCGAGCCGCGGTATCGGCAACTGGTTCTTGACTGTCTGGAGCGGACCAACGAATTCGGGGTCGTGCTGATCGAACGGGGGAGTGAGGTCGGTGGGGGCGACGTCCGGTTCGACATCGGGACCGTTGCCGAGATCGTCGATGCGGCTCCCCAGAGCGATGGTACCTGGTCGGTTATGGCCGTCGGCAGGCAGCGGATCCGCGTTCGACGGTGGCTCGAGGATTCGCCCTATCCTCGAGCTGAGATTGAGCGCCTCGACGACAGCCAGTTGACCGAGGCGGAAGCCCACGCGATCGCCGTGGTGGTCGAACGGCTGCGTTCTTCACTGCGTCTGTGCGCCAAAGCCCGCGTGCCGGCAATGCCTCCCGAAACGACGCTGAGTGATGATCCGGCAGTGGCACTTTGGCAGGCTTGTGCAGTAGCCCCAATCGGCCCGATCGACGAACTGGCGTTGCTACGATCTGCCAGCACGATGCAGCGCGTCGCTCTGTTGGCTTCGCTGCTCGACGATCACGACGCCTTGCTAGCGCCTAGGATCGACGGTAGTTAACACCTGCTGCCGGCGCTGTACGACCATCGATTCGCTCACATCCACATCAACGAAAAGGAACCAGTGGCTTCAGAATCAAACTCTTCGAAAAGCTCCCTCATCGGGAAACTGCTGGGTTCCGCCGGTCCTGCCGTGGCGAAGGTGAAGAGCGTGAACCCCGCCGCTGCGAAGACCTCAGCGACTCACGGCGTCACGAGCACCAAAGAACTTGTTTCGATGTCGATCGCGTACATCAAACAGGAGACCAAGGAGCCGTTGGCGGGAATCGGGCGACTTTTGGCGCTTGGTCTGGCTGGGGCCACGCTGATGGGCTTCGGCCTCATTCTCTACACGCTGGCCCTGCTCCGGGGCATCCAGGGGGCCTTTGCCTATGTCCGCGCAAACGGTGACCGTGGACCGCTGAGCGGCAGCCTCACGTTCATCCCCTACATTTTGACGGCGGTCGGCTGCCTCGTCGCCATCGGGATAATCGTTTCGATGTTGATGCGGGCGACCAAGAGTGCGAAGCGAACTGGAGCGAGCTCATGAGCAAGAAGTCAACGTCAACGGCGGCAGCAGACCGTCCAATCAAGCGTGAGGACCTGGAAAAAGGCTTGCGCTCGATCAAAGACGACATCGACTCGGTCAAAGAGTCGGCCTCGGGCCTCGGCGTGGCGGCCGTAATCGGCGTGGCGTTGCTGCTGGTCATCCTCGCGTTCATCATCGGGAAGCGCCGCGGCAAGCAGAAGTACGCGTTCGTAGAGATTCGAAGGGCGTAACCGGTGTTGAAGTCCCTGGTGCGCACCTGGGTTCGAACCTCTATCGTCACGAAAGGCGTTCGGGGTCAATCCTCGTTCTGGCTTGCGATGGGCGCGCTCAGCCTGCTTCGAAAGTACTTCGACCAGAAGGGGCGCAAGACCGAGCGCATCGCGTTGGGGGAGCGACTCAGACCCGGCGACGAACTGACCCTGCGGTATCCGGGTAAGCCGGTCCGTCCGGTTCGCAAGGAAATCGCCGAAGTGCTGAAGCGTCGAGCGGCCGAAGCTGCCGCACACGCCAAGGCCGTTGCCGAACTTCAAGCCAAAGTCGACAAAGGCGGATTTGGTGCGAGACGCGCAGCAAAAGAGCTAGACGCGCTCACATCGAAGCGTTAGCCGAGTGCTGAACAACCCGAGTGCTGATCAACTAATGACAGCGCCTCTGCGGCCATTTTCGTCGCTCGCGGCGTCCTCGTCGACCCTATTAGGGCGGGGCTAGTGGGGTCATCCACGTCCCGCAGGACTGCGAAGCAGGTCGGTGCGCAGACATTGCCCGCGAACGAATCTGACTCGCAGATTCGCACGCCAGCGTTATTCAACACTCAGCTATTGAAAGGCATTACATGAGTCGTCCCCTTCTCGTTGGCGAGAAAGTGGTGATCGTTGATGCAAAGAAACGGCGCTATCTCGTGACCTTGGCCGAAAACGCCGAGTTCCACTCCCACGCCGGTTTCTTTCCTCACTCGATGCTCATTGGTTCCGAGGAAGGCATCACGGTTCGTTCGTCGGGCGGAGCGCGGTACACCGCCATCCGACCGACCTTGGCCGAGTTCGTGCTCAAAATGCCTCGAGGGGCCCAGGTCATCTATCCGAAGGACCTCGGCGCCATCTTGATGCTCGCCGACATCTTTCCCGGGGCGCGGGTACTCGAGTCGGGAATCGGCTCGGGGGCGATGTCGATGACACTGCTCAGGGCCGGCGCAGAAGTCATCGGCTACGAGATTCGTGAGGACTTTGCCAAGAAGGCCCAGGAAAACGTACGAGCTTTCTTGGGAGACGACGCCGCGTCGAGGTACCGGGTTGAGATCCGCGACTGCTACGAGGGGATCACCGAGACCGGCCTTGACCGGATCGTTCTCGACCTTCCGGAACCCTGGAGTGTCATACCGCATGCGGCAAAGGCTCTCCGGACCGGAGGAATCATCCTGTCCTACCTGCCGACCATCACCCAGACGGTTACGCTCCGAAACACTTTGGCCGACCACGGTTTTGCGATGGCCGAAACCATCGAGGTACTCCATCGGGGCTGGCACATCGAGGGTATGTCTGTGCGTCCCGACCATCGAATGGTTGCGCACACAGGGTTTCTGACGCAGGCCCGCCTCCTCGGCGACGACGCCCCGGTTGAGTTTCTCCGCCCGGAAAAAGAATTGCCGCCCGATATGGCTTCCGGGGATGAGATCGATGGATTCGACAACGAACTCGACGACGACCTCGACCACGGCGCGCCCGACGACAACCTTGGAGCCTGATTCGATCCGACATACGGCGGAAGGCTGATCTGACCGCTTGGTCCAGCAGCGGGCATCCCCCTTCTCGGTGGTGATCCGTGCGAATTTGGACGGCATGAATGGGCTCGACATAGCGATTGGTCTCGCCGCGCTCGGAGCGTTTGTCGGCGGGTATCGGCGGGGACTTCTCGTCCGCGCCTCGTCGTTGGTCGGTCTGATTCTCGGAGCGGTGCTGGTCGGTCAAAACATGCAGGTACTCCTCGACATCGCCGGTCCGCCGGCTGAGAGTCGGCGACTGCCGTACATGGCCGGCTTCTTTCTGGTGGGCGCGCTCCTCGGCCGCGGTGCTGGCGTGCTGTTCGGGCGATGGTTCCGCGGCCGAATGCCTACCCAAACGCTTCGCAAGGCCGACCGTCTGGCCGGTGGAGCGCTCGGGTTGGTGGGTGTCGTGTTCACCGTCTGGCTCGTCGTACCGATGATGGCCCACATCCCGGGCTGGCCGGCCGAGTCAAGTCGTGCGTCGGCCGTCGGACGCATCGTGGCAGACAAATTGCCAGTCGGCCCCGACCTGCTGGGGTCGGTGCGACGGCTCGCGAAAGGCGGCCAATTCCCGGTAGTCGTGAGCGCAATCGAGCGGTCGCTCGACGGTGGGTTGCCACCGGTCGAAGCACCCCTCGACCTCACGACCCAAACGATGGTTGAGGCGTCGGTCGTGGAGGTTTCCGCAACGACCTGCGGGGTGCTGTCTGATGGCAGCGGGTTCTCCGTCGGCGACGGAAACGTTGTAACCAACGCTCACGTGATCGCCGGAGCGTCAGCGGTGAGCGTGGTCGACAACGATGGAGTGGTGCGCCCGGCGACCGTGACGGTGCTCGATGCTCAACGAGATCTGGCCCTCCTCAACGTCGAGGGATACCGGGCCGCAGCGCTTTCATACGGAGTTCCGGATCTCGGCGAGGAAGTTGGGGTGTTCGGTCACCCGATCGGCGGAGCACTTCGCGTCGCGCCCGCCGGCGTCCGGGAAATGCTTGATTCGGTGGGTCGTGACATTTACGACGGGAAACGCACGAAGCGTCCGGTCCTGGTCCTGTCCGGCAAGTTGGAGCCGGGGGATTCGGGAGCTGCGGTGGTCGCCCGAAGTGGGCGACTCGTCGGCGTGGCATTTGCTGTGGCTCCTGATCGGGCCAGCACCGCCTATGCGCTTCCCGTCAGCGAACTGCAGGCATTCCTGGATTCGGCGAAGAGCCCAACCGGCGCCGGAATCCCCGGGCACTGCCTCCGTTAGCCGGCACGCGAAAACGCCCGGCCGAAGCCGGGCGTTTCAAAAGTTGAGCTCCGACACGGTTCGTGTCTGGCTGAGCCCCCGAATGCGCTTACTCGACCTCGATGAAGATGCACTCGCCCGGGCACTCTTCAGCCGACTCGATGGTTGCGTCTTGCATGTTGTCGGGGACGTTGGCAAGGCCGTCAGGTCCGCCCGGATCCGAGAACACCTTTGCGCCCTCCTTCACGTACGCGAGGCCGTCGTCTAGGAGCGTAAACACCGAAGGTGCGATCTCCTCGCAAAGACCGTCACCCGTGCAGAGGTCCTGGTCGATCCAAACTTTCATGCCCATTGGTACTTCCTGCCTTTTTGACGATTGAGGGGGCTGTTTGCCGTTGTTGAACGGAAACGGTAGAACCCTATCAACATCGGCAGCCAACTCGTGTACTTGAACGACGTTACCGCTGATTATTTCTCGTTTGTTGGGCCGGTCATCGGACACGCCCAGGTTGATCCGACGAATCTGCCAGTAGGTCGAACGGACTGTCGCCAGTGGGGCGATCGGCGGAGATCGTTGGTGTTGCGCGTCCGAGGAACTAGGGTGCGAACTGAGCCAACTGCGAGGAGGCGACATGGCAACGGGTGATCGCAAAACTAACGAGTACGAGTTACGACTTGGATCCTACGCGCGTGAAGTCGACGAGCTCCAAGAGCAGATAAAGATCCTGGAAGACGAAGTGGTGAACCTTCGTCGGAAATTGCAGGACGCACCGAAGCGAGTTCGAACCCTTGAAGAACGTCTTCTGGAGACCAAGGGGCAATTGACGGCCGCAGTCAGCCAAAACGAGAAGCTTTCCTATACGTTGCGTGAAGCTCGCGATCACATCGCGGCGCTGCGCGAAGAAGTCGAGAAACTGACGCAGCCACCAAGCGGGTACGGAACGTACCTCGGACGAAACGACGATGGAACTGTCGACGTGTTTTCCGCCGGTCGCAAAATGCGGGTGTCGCTTCACCCCGACCTCGACGACGAACCGCTTGCTCGCGGCCAGGAAGTCGTCCTCAACGAGTCGTTCAACGTGATTCTGGCCCGCCGCTTCGACGGCAACGGCGAGGTCGTCACATTGAAGGAATTGCTCGAAGACGGGCTACGAGCGATCGTGACCGGTCGAGCCGACGAAGAACGAGTGGTTGAGCTCTCCGAACCGTTACTCGGCGAGAAGCTTCGCTCCGGTGATTCGCTGCTGATGGATCCACGTTCGAATCTTGTGCTGGAACGCCTACCCCGACCCGAAGTCGAAGAACTCGTTCTCGAAGAAGTCCCTGACATTTCCTACGAAGACGTCGGTGGCCTCGACTCCCAGATCGAAATGATCAAAGACGCGGTCGAGTTGCCGTTCCTTCACCAGGACCTGTTCCACGAGCACAAGCTTCCCGCTCCCAAGGGCATCCTGCTCTACGGTCCTCCGGGCTGCGGAAAGACCCTGATCGCGAAGGCAGTCGCCAACTCGTTGGCGAAGAAGGTCAGCCAGGTCACGGGCAAACCTGCGGCGCGTAGTTACTTCTTGAATATCAAGGGCCCTGAGCTTCTGAACAAGTACGTGGGTGAGACCGAGCGCCAGATTCGACTCATCTTCCAAAGGGCCCGCGAGAAAGCCGAAGAAGGCGTGCCGGTCATCGTGTTCTTCGATGAGATGGATTCGTTGTTCCGTACGCGTGGCACCGGCATCAGCTCCGACATGGAATCAACCATCGTTCCGCAGTTGCTGGCGGAGATCGACGGGGTTGAAACCTTGAAGAACGTGATTGTCATCGGTGCATCGAATCGCGAGGACCTCATCGACCCGGCCATCCTGCGGCCCGGCCGCCTCGACGTGAAGATCAAGATCGAGCGGCCCGACGAGCGAAGCGCTCAGCAGATCTTCGGTCGGTACATGACCGCCGACCTGCCGCTCGATCCCGAAGAGGTTCAAAGCCTTGGTGGGGGAGATCCGGAGAAAGCTGTCCGGCTGATGATCGAAGGCTGCGTCACCGAGATGTACCGCACGGCCGAAGACACGAAGTTCCTCGAAGTGACGTACCAGAACGGCGACAAGGAAGTCATGTACTTCAAGGACTTCTCGTCGGGCGCGATGATCGAGAACATCGTGCGTCGGGCCAAAAAGCTTTCGATTAAACGGCAGATCGCCGGACACGGCAAGGGCATCCGCGCTGAAGACCTGATCGAGTCAACGCATCAGGAATTCAAGGAGCAGGAAGACCTGCCGAACACCACGAACCCCGACGACTGGGCCAAGATCTCCGGCAAGAAGGGCGAACGCATCGTCTACGTGCGCACGATCATCTCGAAGGGCGCCGACAAGGAACCCCTCGGAGGTCGCGCTATCGAACGGGTGGCGACGGGTCAGTACCTTTAGTGCTCGTAGTGCTCGTAGTGCTCGTAGTGCTCTCGACGGTCGATGGCGGTCGGCCCGGAGGCAGTGGTTGTTGAGTCGACATAGGGTAGGGTCGGCGCGGAGGTAGCTATGGCAATTCCAAAAGTGATGGGGATCGAAACCGAGTACGGAATCGTCGTGACGGGTGCGCCCGACATGAACCCCATCCAGTCGTCGAGCCTGCTCGTGAATAGTTTCGTGCAGTCCCTCGGCCGGGCCCCCTCGGCAAAGGTCTCGTGGAACTTCGAAGACGAGATGCCCGGCAACGATGCACGCGGTTGGGCAGTCGGCGGCGCGATGCCGCCTGAGGTCGAGACTCACCTCGTCAACGCCGTGCTGACAAACGGTGCCCGCTTCTACGTCGACCATGCCCATCCGGAGTACTCGAGCCCTGAATGCCGCGACGCGCTTTCGGCGACGCTGTTCGACCTCGCCGGCGAGCGCGTGCTGCTCGCCGCGATGGCCGAAGCCTCCAAGCTGCTTCCCGGCAAGCAGGAAGTAGTTGTCTACAAGAACAACTCCGACGGCAAGGGCAACAGCTACGGCACCCATGAGAACTACCTCATGGACCGACGACTCCCGTTCCTTGATGTCGTGACAAATCTCATGCCGTTCTTCGTCACCCGGCAGGTGTTTTGCGGAGCGGGCAAGGTTGGTTGCGAACTCCCGGGTGTACACGACGTTCCGTTTCAAATTACTCAGCGCGCAGACTTTTTTGAAGAAGAGGTCGGCCTTGAAACGACCTTGAAGCGTCCGATCATCAACACTCGCGACGAGCCGCACTCAGACTCGCAGCGCTACCGCCGGCTCCACGTGATTGTCGGCGACGCGAACATGAGTCAGGCGGCAACGTTTCTGAAGCTCGGTTCCACAGCAATCGTGCTGTCGATGATCGAAGACGGAATGATGAAGTCGAAGAACCTCTCGATGGTCGATCCGGTTCGCTCCCTTCGGGCTGTCAGTCACGATCCCTCGCTTCGCCAAACCGTCGAGCTCTACGACGGTCGGTCGATCACCGCCCTGGAAATGCAGTGGGAGTACTTCGCGCTCGCTCAGGAGTGGGCGGCCACCCGAGGTTTCGAAAGCGTCGGCGAAGAAGTGGGAAAAGACGTGCTCCTTCGCTGGGAGACCGTGCTCAGCGGACTCGAGACCGACCCTCTCTCGGTGGCCGACACCGTCGACTGGGTGGCGAAGAAGCGCCTGATCGACGGATTCCGCGACAGGCACGGTTGCGAGCCCGACGATGCTCGCCTTCGGGTCATCGACCTTCAGTATCACGATCTTCGACCGGCGAAATCGTTGGCGGCCCGGGCCGGCTTGAGCACGCTATTCGACAACGAGACGATCGAAGAAGCGGTTACCGAGCCTCCAACTGATACGCGGGCGTACTTTCGCGGAAAATGTCTGCAGAAATACTCGTCGTTCATAGCGGCCGCGAACTGGGACTCGATCGTGTTCGATCTCGGGACGGACCCGCTTCGCCGAGTGCCGATGATGGAACCGTTGCGGGGTACGCGGGCCATGGTCGGAGAACTCATCGAATCGAGCGCGACGCCCGCTGAGCTTCTGGCGAGGCTCGGCGCATAACCCACCGAATGGAGCGGGATGATGGCCCGCCGCTGAAGCCGCGCTCCGATCACAAAGCCGGTCGTCATCGCGGTCCCGGAGGGGATCACCGCAGAGAACTTCGGCCAAGAATGAAGGTTTCTCCAGCTCCGGAGTCCCAAAGGATGCCGAAGGTCCCTATTCTTTGCTAGGAAGAAGAGGCAACGTATCGACCTGGTCACCCGTTCCGGGTTCCCCGGTCGCCAACGCAGCACCCTTTCGTCGTAAGGAACTTTCATGAGTGAACGTGAACAAGTACGCAAGCCGGTCCGCGAACGCGAGGCCGCGCCCGAAGCCGAAGCACCAACCACGTCCAAGCAGGGCGAGAAAATCAAGGCCGAACTCGACGATCTTCTCGATGAGATCGACGAGGTGCTTGAGACGAACGCTGAAGAGTTTGTGAAGTCCTACGTCCAAAAGGGTGGTCAGTGAGTTCTGCAGCTGACCAGTCAGCGTTTCGTCCGAGCATGCAGGTAGCCCAAACCGGGGCGAGCTTCGTCGAGTTGCTCCGTGCCACGTCGGTCTCGCCGGGTTGGGGCGCGGTGCAGCTGCCGATGAACAAGAGCGGTGACGCAACGGTCCTCACCCACGCGACCACGATCGTTGCGTTGCGCTACGCCGATGGCGTGGTCATGGCCGGTGACCGTCGAGCGACAGCCGGAAACGTCATCGCCCATCGGACCATGGACAAGGTGTTCCCCGCCGATCGTTACTCGGGCGTCTCGATTTCGGGCGTCGCCGGCGTGGCGGCGGAAATGGTGAAACTGTTCCAGCTCGAACTTGAGCATTACGAGAAGGTCGAAGGCGTGGCGCTTTCTCTCGAGGGCAAGGCCACCCGACTTTCGAACATGATCCGCAACAATCTTCCCGCCGCCATGCAGGCCGGCATGGTCGTCATCCCGATATTCGCCGGTTACGACCTCCGCCGCAAGGTCGGTCGGATCTTCAACTACGACGTGACCGGAGGTCGCTACGAAGAGTTGGAGTTTCACGCGACGGGGTCCGGCGGAACGTACGCCCGCTCCCTGATCAAACAACGCTGGCGTGACGACCTGACCCGCGAGCAAGCAGTCGACATTGCGCTCGCGGCGCTCTTTGAAGCAGCCGATGAAGACTCCGCGACTGGCGGACCCGACCTGGTTCGTGGCATTTACCCGTCGGTCGCCACGATCTCGGCTGCGGGATATCTCAACGCCGAAGACTCCGAGATAGCAGCAAGGTTCGCGGCGATCGTCGAATCGAAAATGCAACAGGGGGGTGCAGCATGAGCATGCCCTACTACGTCTCACCGGAACAGGTGATGAAAGACCGGGCCGACTACGCCCGAAAAGGCATCGCCCGTGGTCGCTCGCTGTGTGCCATGAGCTACAGCGAGGGGATCTGCATCGTTGCCGAGAATCATTCGCGCACGCTGCACAAAGTCAGCGAAATATATGACCGCATAGCATTTGCCGGAGTTGGTCGATACAACGAGTTCGACCAACTTCGCATCGCCGGAGTGCGGGCCGCCGACCTCAAGGGATACAGCTACAGCCGCGAAGACGTCGAGGCCCGGAGCCTGGCGAACAGCTACGCCCAGATGCTCGGACAGGTCTTCACCCACGAGATGAAGCCGCTCGAGGTCGAGATCCTGGTCGCCGAAGTCGGACCGTCCGCGGAAGACGATCGTCTGTTTCACATCCTCTACGACGGCACCGTCATGGACGAAGAAGGCTTCACGGTGCTCGGGGGCGAAGCCGACACGGTGGCGGAGCGCCTGAAGACCCATTACAGCGCCAACATGGATTTGGCTGGAGTCGTGCGAGCCGCGGTCGCCGCCCTGGCTGGCGCGGCAGGGGCCGAGCGCAAGCTGACCGATCACGAGTTGGAAGTCGCTGTCCTCGATCGCATGAACGGCCGTCGGCTGTTTCGCCGGATTGAAGGCGAGCAGCTCAACTCCCTCCTCGCGACCGAGTAGCGCACCAGGTCGGCCGACCGCCCGCTGACATGTACACGACGTCCGTCCAGGTGACGCGGACATGACGGAAACCAGTAACGCGCGCAAGTTGTCAAAGGCAGATGCCGAGCGCCTCATAGGCTCGATAGACACCGAAGGGTTTGCCGACGCGCTCGGTTCGTGTCTGGCGATCGTGCTCGGGGTATCGGCCGTCGGAGCTTCCGGCGACGACCACCTCGCTGCTGCAGGCGAGCCCGATGTGTCGCATGGGTGGGCTGCGCTCATCGACCGTGCGGCGCTTGTCGGCGGGTGGAGCGAGGAGCGTCGGGCCAACCTGACGGCGCTGGATCTTGACTCGTTGTACGACCTCGCGACGGAGCTCAACGAACGGCGCACTCTGCCGTGACGAGTCGTCGCAATTTCGGTGATTCCCCGGCCGTCGGTCATCCGGTCCACACAAGCCACATCGTAAGGTCTCAGGCCCGATAGGGTGCGGTGAATGGAACGACGGATATTCGGGCTAGAGAACGAGTACGGGGTCACCTGTACGCTGCGCGGCCAGCGTCGGTTGAGCCCCGACGAGGTCGCTCGCTATCTGTTTCGCAGGGTCGTTTCCTGGGGACGGAGCTCAAACGTGTTCCTGGAGAACGGCGCGCGGCTGTACCTCGACGTCGGCTCACATCCCGAATACGCGACGCCCGAATGCGATTCAGTTCTGGAACTCGTCACCCACGACAAGGCCGGGGAGCGGATACTCGAAAGCCTTCTCGGTTCGGCTGAGCAACGACTCCGCGAAGAGGGCATCAAAGGCGACATCTATCTGTTCAAGAACAACACCGATTCGGCGGGCAACAGCTACGGATGCCACGAGAATTACTGCACGAGTCGCGCCGACGAGCTCAACCACTATGCCGACGTACTGATTCCGTTTCTGGTGTCGCGATCGATCTACTGCGGCGCCGGAAAGGTCCTTCAGACCGCTCGCGGCGCCGTGTACTGCATCACACAGCGGGCTGAGCATATTTGGGAGGGCGTGAGTTCGGCCACCACCCGGAGTCGTCCGATCATCAACACCCGAGACGAACCTCACGCCGACGCTGAGCGCTACCGTCGGCTCCACGTGATAGTCGGCGACTCGAACATGAGCGAATACACCACGTTTCTGAAGGTCGGGGCGGCCAGCATCATGTTGCGGATGCTGGAAGACCCGAGTGTCGTTCTGCGGGACATGACACTCGAAAATCCAATCCGCGCCATACGCGAGATCAGCCACGACATCACCTGCCGCCGCACCGTACGTTTGGCCAACGGTCGAGAAGCCAGTGCACTCGACATCCAGAGCGAATATCTCAACCGGGCGATCAAATACGCATCAACCCGCGGATTCTCCGACGAGGAGAACCTGGCGCTCGACATGTGGAAGCACTGCATCGAAGGAATCGAAAAGGATCCGCTGAGCCTCGACCGGGAAATCGACTGGGTTATCAAGTACAAGCTGATTGAGGCGTACCGCGAGCGGCATGACCTTCCGCTCAACAACGCGAAGGTCGCCCTGGTCGACCTCCAGTACCACGACATCCACCGCACCCGCGGCCTGTTTTACCGGATGCAGTCCAAAGGCCTCGTCGAACGTATGTGCACTGACGAGGCGATCGACAACGCAGTGGAGAATCCGCCGCAGACCACCCGGGCGAAGCTGCGTGGCGATTTCATCCGCAAAGCGAAAGAGCGCAAGCGGGACTTCACGGTCGACTGGGTCCACTTGAAGCTCAACGACCAGGCTCAGCGGACCGTGCTGTGCAAGGACCCGTTCAAGAGCAAAGACGAACGGGTCGACAAGCTCATAGCGTCGCTCTGATTAGCGTCGCCGCTCGCGACGAACGTGATTAGCGTCGCCGCTCGCTGCGGAACCGAAAAGAGTGCAACGCGCGGTTGGGTCCCGTTGACCCGCGTGTGACCGCGTAGGCTGGACGGCCCGTGAGTCGTATAGAGCGCCTACTCAACCTGACCGCAGCCCTGCTCAACGCCGAGCGCCTGCTGAGTGCCGATCAACTCCGAGAACGCGTTCCCGGTTACCCGGATGACAAGGCTTCGTTCCGTCGGCAGTTCGAACGAGACAAAGACGCACTTCGCGAACTCGGTCTTCCACTCACGATGGAGCCGTTGAACTTCGACAGTGCGGGCGCGCAGTTCGGTTACCGGATAATGCCCGACGACTACTACCTGCGGGACCCTGGTCTGGCGCCCGACGAGCTCTCCGCGTTGCACCTCGCCGCACGTATGGTCCACGTCGAGGGTTTGGAGGGCAACGACGCCCACTGGAAACTCGGCCTCCCGGCTCGTGCCCCCGGCGACTCCGCAGAGTTCCCCGCTGAAGTGGCCTCGGGCGAAACGTTCGTGCCTGCCACCGAGGCGCTCGCCTCGATCTTCTCCGCCATTGCCACCGGCCGCGCCGTTCACTTCGGTTACCGCAACGAAACCCGAACCGTTGAGCCCGGACAGCTCAGTTTTCGAAACGGTCACTGGTACCTGGCCGGATTCGACGTCGGGCGCAACGACGACCGGTCATTCCGGGTCGACCGTATGGATGGCCAGGTGACGGTCGGCGACGCGGTGGTCGCCAAACGAGGAGCGGTTGAGACAAGTCCGATCACGTCGCTGCGCCGTCCTTGGGAGCTGGGTGACGGTGAGGTCACGCCGGCCTTCGTGCGGATTGATGCACCGCAGGCGGCGTGGGCTCTGGCGCACCTGGGCGAAGACGCAGTGAGCGAACGACACGACGACGGCTCGTTGTCGTTTCGGTTCGAGGTACGAAACGAAGATGCGTTCCGCGGCTTCGTCCTCGGACTGCTGGACCGGGCCGAGGTTGTTGCACCACCGGACTTTCGAGCCCGCATGGTGTCGTGGCTAGAAGCCATTGTTCAGCAGGTTCACGATCCTGGTGATACCGCCCGCCTGAACCACCCGAACGACGTTGAGGCCGGTTCGGCCGATTCCGACGAGGTGCTTCATGGCTAGGGCGACAACCGAGGAACGTCTGAAGCGCATCCTGGCGATGGTTCCGTGGGTCGTGGCTCACGACGGTCCATCGGTGGCCGAAACCTGCGAACGCTTTGGCTGCACGCCTGCGGAGTTGGCCAGTGACATTGAGCTTCTCTACCTCTGCGGCCTGTATCCCTACACTCCCGATCTTCTGATCGAAGCCGCGATCGTCAACAAGCGGGTCTTCATTCAATACGCCGACTATTTCAGTCGACCCCTTCGCCTCACCCCTTCGGAAGGCCTGTCGCTCATCGCCGCGGCCACGACCCTGTTGGCGACCCCGGGAACCGATCCCGGGGGTCCGTTGGCGCGAGGGCTGGCCAAACTGTCTGCAGCGATCGGTGGAGCCGCCGATTCGATTGACGTGGACCTCGGGGAAATCGCCCCGGAGATCTTGGCGGTGCTGCGTGAGGGAGTCGCGGCACGAACGCAGGTGAAAATCGACTACTACGCGTTCGGTCGCGATGACCGATCGACGCGGATCATCGAGCCGGCCGGGGTCTTCTCCACCGGGGGTCAGTGGTACGTGTCGGCATACTGTCACCTGGCCGGGGCCGAGCGGGTGTTCCGAATCGACCGGATTCTTGCGGTTGAAGCACTGCAATCACCGTTTTCTGGTCCCCGCGTCGACGCGAAGCCGGTGCTGTTCGAGCGCCGGGGCGAGGCGGGGACCGTTCGCTTCCTTGTGCCTTCGGAGGCGGCCTGGGTGGTGGAGCAGTATCCCGTCGAGGCCGTGCACACCCGTCCCGACGGATCGATCGAGGTGACGCTGGCCGTTAGCGAATGGGCCTGGCTCGACCGCCTCATGCTCCGGCTCGGTACGACGGTGACGGTGTTGGAGCAACCGACGGAATGGGCGGGAGCCTCCGCAGCCGCACGCAAGGTTCTCTCCCGTTACCGCTAACGACGGACAACCGCCCCGTTCCCTCGGTGTCGGACTCGCACCTGTCGACCCGCCTGGTGACGCGCACGCCTGACACGTCACCTGAACTACCGTTGTTGCAATGTTGGACGTCGATGAGAACGCCGGGGTTTTGCCGGAATCCGACGCTCCGGCACTTGATCAGTCAGGGTCGGTCGTCAACGTGCCGATAGCACCAGCGATGCGCGGTCGAAATCGTTACGAGAAGCGGAAGATCTCCGCGGTCAAAGAGTGGTCGGCCATCGTCGTCATCGCTCTTCTCGTCGCATTTCTGGTGCGGACCTTCGTGGTTCAGGCGTTCTGGATACCGTCGGCATCGATGGTGCCCACGCTCAAAATCGGGGACCGTCTTCTCGTCGAGAAGATCACGCCATCCGTGCGAGACATCCACCGCCGGGAAATCATCGTTTTCGAGCGACCCGAAGGCGTCGACCCCGAGCTGAAAGACCTGATCAAACGGGTCATCGGGCTCCCGGGGGAGCTCGTGGAGGGCAAGGACCACAAGATCTTCATCAACGGTGTGGCGCTCGACGAACCCTACCTACCCAAAGGCGTCGTCCCGACGGCAGATCCGTTCGGACCGGTCCGTGTGCCGATCGACTCCTATTTCGTCATGGGTGACAACCGAGCGCAGTCCTACGACAGTCGGTTCTGGGGCACGGTGGCCCGTCATCAGGTCGTGGGTCGAGCAGTGATCCGCATCTGGCCGATCGGTTCGTTCGGCAGTTTGTAGTTCCTCGTCGCCGTCGGAGTCTGACGCGGCATGCGACCCCGAAGATGTCATCGTGTGGCGTGTAGTCGCCGTGGCATGAAGTCACTGGTGACCGAGCAACTCAGCGTCAGGTTGCGGTTCTGAAGTCCACGCCGTGGATAACGCCCATCATCAACTCGGTGTCGTCGCAGAACAGCCCGTCGATTTCCATCGCGATCAAATCGCGAATCACGCGCTCAAATTGCGCGTCCCAACCGAAGGTCACCAGGTCGAAGCGATGGAAGAGGGTCGTTAGACCCAGATTCCAATCGGTGTAGTGCATATTGATTGCATCGATACCGGCGGATGCCAGCCGAGCCGCGTGACGCTCCGGGCCCACTTTCAGCCGCTTGAGCCGGGTCGAATCGACCAGCTTGATGTCGGGAAAGCGTGAGCGATCCGCGGCCAGGCGTTCCCAATTCCAGTCACACAGCCAAAGCTTTTCGACCGCTTCCGAGCCGGCGGCCCGAGCGATTGCGATAGTCGGGCCGATGGCCTCGGGGTCCTTCAGATCGAGCGAGAGCGGTAGGGCGGTACCGACCGTTGCATACAGGTCGTCGAGGCCCGGTACATGGCTGGGAAGCTCGCTGCGGTTCACGTCGCGGATCATCCTTCGCCGCACGCCGGTCTTCACGACCCCGTCGTGGTCGAGTACCGGGTGACCGTCGGCCGTTACCCACACGTCGCTTTCCAAGCCGGTGGCGCCGAGTCGCTTGGCGAGCAGGAACGCTTCAAGTGTGTTCTCAGGCGTGTGCTTCTTCGCGCCACGATGAGCAAATCCGATAGGCGGTTGAACAAGCGAAACCATCGGGGGGTGAGCGTAGGCGAGATGATCCGACACTCAGAATCGAGCCCACTTCTTTCCTGGTTCCAACCCACGGGTCGAACGATTCATTGTTGCCTCAAGACCCTCTGCGGCCCTAAATGACGAGGTAGTGACCGTCGATGGTCAGGGAGTCACGAACACAGCAGCGAAGTGGTGCTGGGTTGGTGGTGAAGCAGAGGGATCCATCCAACGGATTGGGTGGACGATGATTTTTGAACAGGAGAGGTCAGTCATGACCCGAATTCGCGCTCGATGCCCAGGATGTGGCGATGTCGAGTTTGGCATCGAATCGATAGTTGTTGTCACCTCCAGCCGAGGCGCAATCACGACCGGTGAAACCGCCTCATACCGATTTGAATGTCCTGAGTGTTCTGATTCCATTGAACGGTCAGCCGTGCCGGAGGTGCTGGAGCTCTTGATGAGCGCCGGTGTCCGCTGCGAGGGAGCTGGGGTATCGGTCCACCGGGACCACCCGCCCTTAACCGAGCGGGACCTGCAGGACTTCGAAGCCATGCTTTCGAAACCTGACTGGTTCAGCACATTTGAGTCGACGATGCGCAACGACAACTTCTGAGCCGTTCCAGACCACGACGACCTCCTCAGCGACCACCGACAACCACCGACCACTGACAACCACCGACCACGACTGATCACCACTCAACACGAACCCGACTGACCAGGACGATGTCGTCCGGCCGACCCTCGTGACCGCAGCGCCGAATCCGTCGGAGGCGCAGCGGGCCACCGGTACGTACGGCCGTTCACGGAAGTCGCCGCCTCCACCGATGGCGGTACCTGGCCATTGCAGTTCCAAACCGCGTCAGCCCCGGCAAGTCCGTCGACCGAATAGGTCGGTTCGGGGCAATACGGCAAGCGCCAGGTATCTGGTCCGGTACAAACCTCGTGTTTGGACCGGACCTTTTGCATTCCAAACCGGGGCGGGCTCGGTATGCTCTACTCCGTGTTCAACATCGGAGGGGGCGAGATCCTCGTGGTCTTGCTTATAGCGATGGTCGTGCTCGGGCCCGAACGACTGCCCAAGGCGGCGCGCGACATAGGCCGGGCAATTGCTGAGTTTCGCCGGATCACGACGGGAGTCCAGAGCGACCTCAAAGACGCGATGGGGGCCGAGGAGTTCCGAGAGAGTATGGAGAGTCTCCGGAGCGTCGTTGACCTTCGTAGCTCCATAAAGGGCGAACTGCAGGGGCTCACATCGTCGCTGACGGCAAGTATCAACGACACCGCGTCAACCGCAACCTATGGATCGACCTCGATCCCTGACACGACCTACGACTCGGATCAGTCCCCGGGCATTCCCGCCTTCGACATGAATCTCGCCGCCGAGGCCCAGGCCGAAACGGATCGCCTCATCGCCGAAAGCCGTGCTGCTGCGATCCCACCGCCCGACGGCATGTTCGTAGGAGATGCACCGGCCCCGACCCTCGGCGACCAGTCGATTCCGACTCCGAGTTTTTCCTACGACGACATTCACCCGTCTTCGCGGGCGCATGACTCCCGCCCCCGACTAGGAGCCCTCGACAGCTATGACCGATAGTGTCGTTGAACAGCGGATGACGCTGGTCGAGCACTTGCGCGAACTCCGGTCGCGGGTGTTCCGGGCGCTGTTCGCCATCGTCGTGGTGTCGATCGTCGCGTTCATCTTCTGGAACAAGATTTCCGGCTACCTCCTCGACTACTACCGAGATGCGGCCAACGATTCGAACCGCAAATTCCCCACGTTCAGCCCGCTCGATGGGCTCGGGAACCGCTTGACGGTCTCCGGGTACATCGGCCTGTTTGGTTCGTCGCCCGTGTGGTTATGGGAAGTGTGGCGGTTCATCACGCCGGGTTTGAAGGAGAAAGAGAAGCGCTACGCGATTCCGTTCGTGCTCTCGTCGGTGTTCCTGTTCATCGGTGGTGGCGTCGTCGCTGTCGTTACGCTGCCGAAGGGCCTCGAGTTCCTCGTCAACGTCGCCGGTAAGAACCAGGACCCGTTCTGGACACTTGACAAATTCGTTTCGCTCCTGACCC
The DNA here is from genome assembly GCA_963763135.1 of uncultured Acidimicrobiales bacterium. Classification (GTDB taxonomy): domain Bacteria; phylum Actinomycetota; class Acidimicrobiia; order Acidimicrobiales; family JANYDT01; genus JANMZO01. Next base: position 1,086,434 of record CAVXNJ010000004.1, read on the forward strand.
TGATGGTGCTCGCGTTCGGCTTTTCGTTCCTGTTCCCGGTGGTGCTGGTGTTCCTCGAACTCGTGAACCTCGTGACGCCGAAGCAGCTACTGGCGCGCTGGCGTTACGCCATTGTCATCATTTTCGTCATCGCAGCGGTCATTACGCCAAGCCAGGATCCCTTCACGCTCTTCGCGATGGCCATTCCCATGATTTTGTTCTATTACATCGCGATCCTGATCGGTCGTCTTCTGAAGAAGTGAGCCAGTCTCCCCGAGAAGGGTTCGAGCAGTCACTGGCCTTTGAACTCGACGACTTTCAGGTACGTGCCCTTGACGCGCTCGATGCCGGGTCATCGGTGGTCGTCGCCGCCCCGACCGGGTCCGGCAAGACGATCGTGGCGGAGTACGCGATTCATCGGGCGTTGGCCGAGGGACGCAAGGCGTTCTACACCGCGCCCATCAAGGCGCTGTCGAACCAAAAGTTCAACGACCTCGTGTCGCGATACGGCGCTGATCAGGTCGGGTTGTTGACGGGCGACAACTCGATCAACGGCACCGCGCCGATCGTCGTGATGACCACCGAAGTGCTGCGCAACATGATCTATGCCCGGAGCGCAACACTCGACAACCTCCGCTACGTGGTGCTCGATGAGGTGCATTACCTCCAGGACGCCTACCGCGGTCCGGTGTGGGAGGAAGTGATCATCCACACGCCGCTCGACGTCGACATGGTGTGTCTTTCGGCCACGGTGTCGAACGCCGAGGAACTGGCCGACTGGGTCACTTCCGTGCGGGGCCATACGACCGCGATCATCCACGAGCAGCGGCCGATCGAGCTCAACCATCTGTATCTCGTCGGCAACCGTGACACGGGCGAGGTCACGATTCTTCCGACGTTTGTGAACGGTCGACCGAATCCGCAGGCCGCCCGCCTCGATGCCGAATCCACCAGCTTCGAGGGACCCCGTACCAACCGGCGAAAGCCAACCTGTACCCCTAAACGCCAGGAGATCGTGGCGGCCCTGCGGCAGGCCGACATGCTGCCCGCCATCTACTTCATCTTCAGTCGGTCGGGCTGCGACGAAGCGGTCCGGACCTGCCTGCAGTCGGGGGCTCGTCTCACCCTTCCCGCGGAGCGGCGCGAGATCACATCGATCGTCGAAGCGAGGGTGGCCGGTCTCACCAGCAGTGATCTCGACGTTCTGGACTACTCGAGGTTCCTGGCTGCACTGCAAAACGGCTACGCCGCACACCACGCCGGGATGGTGCCGCCCTTCAAGGAAGCCGTCGAGGCGTGCTTTGTGGAAGGACTCGTGAAGGTGGTCTTCGCCACGGAGACCCTGGCACTCGGGATCAACATGCCGGCACGCAGTGTCGTGGTCGAAAAGCTGACGAAATTCGGTGGGGAACGCCATGCATTCCTGACCCCGGGGGAGTACACGCAACTCACCGGACGGGCCGGGCGTCGGGGTATCGACAACGTCGGTTACGCCGCGACTCTCTGGACGCCGTTCATCGAGTTCGAGCAGGTTGCCTCGTTGGCCGCCCTGCGGACCTACGAACTCAAATCGTCCTTCCGGCCGAACAACAACATGGCAGTCAATCTCGTACGCCGCTACGGGCCCGACGAGGCCCATCACCTCCTGGCCCTGTCGTTTGCTCAGTACCGCGTTGATGCCTCGTTGGCTCAGATCACGATCCGACTCGATCGACTTCGCCGGGAGATGGCGGAAGCTCAATCGGAAGCGTTCTGTGAACACGGTGACATAAGCGAATACCTTCGCCGTCAACACCATGTACCGAAGGGCCCCGCGGCTCCAGAGCGCGACGTGATGCTTGCTCTCGACACGCTGCGCCCCGGCGATGTGTTGAGTGGAATTGGGGTGCCCGATGCCTCGGAGGGCGAGATCACGGGCGATACTGACGACATCTCCGGATCGTCCGAAGCGGCCCGACGCGTCCAGGGTGGCGCTCGCCCGGGCGACGGATGGTCCGTCGTCGTCTCAACGGCACGTCGAAGGGATCGACCGACGACGGTCAAAGCGATCACCGTGAACGGCCGACTTCTGTCGCTGACCGCCCGAGACTTCCGAGCGGTTCCGACCGTCGTTGCGCAGGTCCGACTGCCATCGCCATTCAACCCGAATAGCCGCTCGTTTCAACAGCAAGCGGCCAATTCGCTCTCGAAGGTGATCGACCGAAACGGTGGCCCGAAAAAGGGATCGAGGCTCCGGGCGAACGGCCAGGGCACGACCGGCGTGGACCCCGGTGGTCGTTCCGGTCGAAGCGCGGATCCGCTGCGGTCGTGCCCCGACTTCGCTCGCCACGTAAGCGCATACGAACGCGCCCAACGGGTCAGCAAGGACATCGACCGGCTGGTGGCGGCAACGCGCGATAGGCAGAACTCACTCGCCGATCAGTTCGACGCGGTCCTTCGGCTACTTGAGGAACTCGCGTATCTCGACGGATGGTCGGTTACCCCGATGGGCGACATGCTCGCCGGAATCTTCCACGAAAGCGACCTGCTCATCGCCGAGTGTCTCCGCGACGGAGTGCTCGACGGCACGGCTCCAGCTGACCTGGCCGGGCTGGTGTCGTGCTTCGTCTTCGAAGAGCGCGGGCCGGGCTCCAGGTCACGAGGGCGTGGACCGGGGTTCTCTCGCGACCGCAACGAACGGTTTGCCCGGGGGCAACGCTCCGACAGGTCCGACCGGTCGGAGTCCGCCCGCATTGGCGACCTACCCCGCGATTTTCCGAAGGTTCTGGTTGGTCGTTACCGCACGATGTGTGCGATAGCCGACGACCTCGTGGGCCTGGAGGCCGACCTCGGTCTGCCGATGACGAAAGAACTGGCACCGGGTTTCGTGGCGATAGCGCGACAGTGGGCGTCCGGTCGCGAACTCGAATCGGTCCTGGAGGACTCGGAGATCACGGGTGGCGACTTCGTCCGCACGATCAGGATCCTGATCGACCTCCTCCGCCAGATCGGCAACGTCGCGCCTGATCCCTCCACCGCAAAAGCCGCTCGACAAGCGGCAGAGAACCTATTCCGTGGAGTCGTCAGCGCGGCAGCGATCACGGAGCCGACCGAAGACACCGACGCTGAGGCTCCGCCACCAGCCAACGAGGCTGCAAATCCGGTGACAGCCAGGTTCGACCGGTTCGACCGGAACACCGGAGCTCGCTCCGCTGCCGGCTCCTCCGGAGGATTCGGCCCAAGCCGGAGATTCTGCTTCGTGACTATCGGAAAAGGGACGTCCTGGGGTGCTGCTCACGTACTTCCCCACGGAGCGCCGATACTGAGCTCCGATTCCGCGATCTTCCATTGGCTCAACGCCAAGCCCGCTGTCGGGGAACACGGGCCCGGGCCCATTCCGTCCGCTCCGCTTGTCATCGGGCTCAGTGGTGGTTCGCTCTGGGCGATGTTGGGCGGTGGAAGCTGTGTCGGTCGGGTTACTTCGGCAGACGCCATCGGCTTTCCCTGCGACGTTATCGACGTGCAAACCGATGCCGGACGATTTCGCTTCGCGGCCAGCCTTTCGGCGCACACGCGCACGTGGAGCCGAGTCGTGTTGGCCATGAACGTGCAGGATCTCGGTCGGTTTCGCTTCGGTCACCGGGCACATCCGGGCGACGGTCTGGTCGACATCTACGAGGCCGAGCTTCCCGCCCAGCAGAGATTCCTCGTGGCGAAGCGCGCCCGGCTCGGCGCCCATCTCCCGCACCCCGGAATCCGCGAGCGTCGTGTGGAGGGGGCCACGCTGACCCTGGCACGTCCGCTGCGGTTCTGGCTCGACGGGGTGGCGTGTGGCCGTAGCTCGTCGTTCGCTCTGAAGGTGCTTCCCGATGCGTTGACGGTCATCCTCTGACGGTCATCCTCTGACGGTCATCCTCAGTTCGCCGCTCGTCGCCACCGGAACAGCGACTCGACAGCCCGCTTCCACGAGGTGCGCAACCGTCGATCCGGTAACGATCGCCTCGTCGTCGGGGTGGGCGTGGAAGAACACCAGCACGGGGAAGTCGGATGCGGCGTCACCGCCCTCGATCATGGTGGTGGGGAGCCCGTTGACCGTGCCGCTTCACCGGTAGGTGGTCCGCCGGGAAACGCTGATCGGGTGTCCTTCGGTGCAGCGCGCCCGCCACTAGCACGCAATCGGGCCGCGCGCGCGAACCGCCCATCCCGGTTTTGTGTCGACAAAGTCCCTACATTTTCACGTGGTGCTGCTCACGACCGTTGAATCCTTTACCCAAGAAGAGCAGGAGATCCTCCGCCGCTACTTCACCAATCTGGACCAACCGGTATTCGCCTTGGTGAATCTGCCGGAGGTCGTCAAAGGCGCGCTGTTCGCCCGCTACTCACGGTCGGCGAAGAGTCTTCGCCGGTTGTTCCTCGACGAGTTCGTCATGGAACTCGACATCTCGGGCGACTCGTCCGTCGACGCCACCGTCGGGGTGGAACGCGCCGAACAGCTCTACGAGAAGGTCTTCCTTGAGTACGGTGATGACTCCGTCGCGCAACTCGGTGGCGTGCACCTGGCCTGCGAACAGGCGTCAAATCTGCTGACCAAGATTTTGGAACGCGGCCGTCTGATGAGCTATCTGGAGCAGTCGACGCGCTACATCGCCTACGACGCCCGCACCGAGGGCCGGTACCGCTACTTCCGGGATTCCGAAGTGCTGATGTCGAACCTGGGCGCCCGGTATGTGGGCGACATGGACCGTATGTTCGACACCTACGCCGAACTTCTTCCTGTCATGCAGGACTACTTCCGAGAGCGCTACCCGAAGTCCCCGGAGGATTCCGACATGGTGTGGCGTCAGGCCACCCGGGCCAAGGCCTTCGACGCCCTTCGCGGGATTCTTCCCGCCGCATCGCTGTCGAACCTCGGGATATACGGTTCCGGCCAGGGATACGAAATGCTGCTTCTCCGCATGAGGTCGCATCCGCTGCCCGAAGCCCGGGAATACGCGGATCTGATGCTCCACGAGCTCCGTAAGGTCATTCCCTCATTCCTGCAGCGCGTTGACCGTGCTGACCGCGGGGGACTGTGGTCGGACTATTTGGCCACGAACCGTGAAGCGACATCGAAGGTTGCTGCGCAGTTGTTTGCCTCGACCGAGGCCGACGACCTGGAGCCGCCCCGGGTGCGCCTGGTCGATTTTGACCCCGACGGCGAAGACAAGGTCATTGCGGCGATGCTCTACGAATCGCTCGATCTGCCCGAAGAACGGATCCTGGCCAGGGTTCGGCAACTCAGCGTTGAAGACAAAATGCGGGTCGTGCGGGCCTACGTCGGCGATCGCACCAACCGGCGGCACAAGCCGGGCCGAGCCCTTGAGCGAACCGACTACCGCTTCGACGTGCTGAGCGACTACGGCGCGTTCCGCGACCTTCAGCGGCACCGTCTGCTCACCGTCGAATGGCAACCACTGTCGCCGTCACACGGTTACGTCCTTCCGGATTCCGTGGTTGAAGCCGGAGTAGTGGGCATGTTCGAAAGCGCCATGGACCGATCGGCCGATCTTTACGACGCGATGGTCGATCGCTTTCCGAGCGCCTCCAGTTACGCGGTTTCGTTGGCGTATCGGGTCAGATTCGTCATGCAGTTCAACGCACGAGAGGCCATGCACATGCTGGAGCTCCGCTCGTCGCCCCAGGGTCACGAGGAGTACCGTCGCGTGGCGCAGGAGATGCACACGTTGATCGCTGAGCAGGCCGGTCATCACGCAATCGCCGAAATGATGAAGTTCGTCGACCACGAGACCTATGACCTCGAGAGACTCGACGCCGAGCGTCGCGCCGAGCAACGGCGCGAGACCCGACCGCAATAAGCGAACGTTTTCAACACGGAACGTGGTCTGCGGACATATGCCGCAAACCGAATGTACGGTTGGTCATCGATAACCAACAGTTCCTAACTGCCTGATGACGCCTCAGGCTCAAGTTCCTTCAAGGATGAGCCGATGTTCACTTGTATGACGGTTCATCACACTGAAGGCACCCGACCGGGTCCGGCCCGGTTCGAACGCGTTCATCGACGCTCTGGGCACGTGATCCTGGCGACGTTTTGCATCTTTCTGGTTCTTGCCGGATTTCTTCAGGTGACGAGCCACAAGGCCGACGCGGCCGCCGTGCTCAAGTACAAGGTGAAGCCGGGCGACACGCTCACCGGGTTGGCCGCTCGCTACGGGACGACAGTGCGCGAGTTGCGGGAACTGAACCGTGTCTCGGCGAAGGGTCTCATCCGGATCGGCGAGACGTTGCGCATTCCAGCGCCGGTGGATCTGCCGATCAGCGCCGATCTTCCGGCTCGCCTGGCGGCGAATGCAGAGCGTCTGGCACTTCGGCGTCATACGCAGAAGTGGGCGAAAAAGAACGGCATTCCCGCCGACCTCCTCGAAGCGACACTGTGGTTGGAATCGGGTTTCAATCAAAGCAAGGTGTCAAAAACCGGGGCGGTTGGCGTCGGACAACTCATGCCAGACACCTCGGCCTTCATTGCCCGATCCCTCATCGGGCGCGACCTCGATCCCAACAACGCCGAAGACAACATTCGGATGAGCGCCCGGTATCTCTGGTACCTCCTGAAGATGCACGACGGCAATGCCACGAAAGCCCTGCAGGCGTACTACCAGGGGCAGGGTTCGATCCGGTCGAACGGGCTGTACCCCGACACCGTTCAATACGCCAGAAACGTACAGGCTCTGCGCAAACGTTTCCGTTGACGCGCCGGCCGATCTCGCGGCGGTCACCCACCCCTTTCCGGCATCGTAGAGATAGAAAAGTTTCCGAAACACAATAGAAACAGACAGTGCACAGAACGGAAATGTTGATAGGGCAAGGTGTGACCCACTTTCACCCCTATCAAGGAAGCCGACTTCAATGACTGCCTTAGTTGCGCCCGTGCTGGCCGAAATCGACGCGGGAGCAACCGCTTGGGTGCTGGTTTCAGCCGCCCTGGTGCTGTTCATGACCCCCGGGCTCGCCTTCTTCTACGCCGGAATGGTTCGTTCCAAGCATGCGCTCGGCATGCTCATGCAGAACTTCTTCGCCATGGGCATCATCAGCGTCCTCTGGGCGTTGGTCGGGTTCTCACTGGCGTTCGGTGATGGTGGCGGCTGGATCGGTGATTTTTCGATGGTTGGTCTCAAAGGTCTCGGAAAGGCCTCGGCGAGTGTTCCCGGCTACGTCGGCGATTTCGGGCTCGCGATTCCCGTCCTCGCCTTCGCTGCGTACCAGATGATGTTCGCGGTGATTACGCCGGCATTGATCACCGGCGCGACCGCCGACCGACTGAAGTTCAGCGCGTATGCCCTCTTCATCAGCGCCTGGCTCATCGTCGTATATGCACCGGTCGCCCACTGGGTGTTCAGCCCCACCGGTTGGCTGTTCAAGAAGGGCGCTTTGGATTTCGCCGGAGGTGCCGTCGTCCACATCAACGCAGGAATCGCCGCGTTGGCCGTGGTGCTGGTGATCGGCAAACGTCGCAACTGGCGAAAAGAGGCCATGCCGCCGCACTCACTTCCCCTGACACTGCTCGGCACGGGCATTCTGTGGTTCGGATGGTTCGGTTTCAACGCCGGATCGGCCCTCGGCGCGAACGGGCTCGCAGCACAGGCATTCATCAACACCCACCTTGCTGCCGCCGCCGCGATGTGTTCGTGGCTCATCGTGGAAAAGGTCAAAGGGGGACATGCCACCACCCTCGGAGCGGCTTCCGGAGCCGTTGCGGGACTCGTCGCCATTACGCCGTGCGCCGGATTCGTTGGCGGCTTGTCGCCGCTCGTCATTGGTGGGTTGGCCGGCGTGCTCTGCTATCTGGCGCTGAGCATGAAGACACGATTCGGTTTCGACGATGCGCTCGACGTCGTGGGTGTCCACCTGGTCGGCGGCATCCTGGGCTCGCTATTGGTGGGGTTCTTCGCCGACACGAACGTGAACAGCCTCGGGGCCGACGGGCTGTTCTTCGGAGGGGGAGTGTCGCTTCTTGGTAAGCAGTTGCTGGCGACCGGTGTCACGCTGGTGTACTCCGGCGTCGTTACCTTTGCTCTCGCGAAAGCGATCGACAAGACCATCGGAATGCGAGTGAGCGATGAAGACGAGAATACGGGCCTCGACCTTTCGCAACACACGGAAACCGCATACGCGTTCGGCGGCCGTTTGTAACCGGCAATGATCGCCGGGGACCAAACGCAACAGTCGCGACCAGACCAGCCAACCAGAGAGCAAGAACACACCCGATGAAACTGATCACCTCCATCATCAAACCCTTCAAACTCGACGATGTGAAGACCGCCCTGCGCGAAGCCGGCGTTCAGGGAATGACAATTTCCGAAGTCCAGGGTTTCGGTCGTCAGCGGGGCCACACTGAGGTGTACCGCGGGCAGGAATACACCATCGACTTCGTCCCGAAGACCCGGGTGGAGATACTCGTTGACGACGACGAGGTCGACGCGATCATCGACGTCCTCGTCGCTGCAGCCCGGACCGACAAGATCGGCGACGGAAAAATCTGGGTGACCGACATCGGTTCGGTCGTTCGCATCCGAACCGGTGAACGAGATCACGACGCCCTCTGATCGTTCCGCGACGCTCGTAAACGAGGCGGTTGAACACTTTGTTGCTAAGCGCGCTGAACTGTTGCAGCTCGAGGGGCCATTACGAATCGTTCCTGATCTGGTAACTGCGCTTTCGGGTCTGACGCTCGAATTCGTCGCGTCTGTCGCTGACAGCGTCGAGTGGCAACCAGGGTGGGCTTTGCTGGCGGTCGGTGGAACCGGGCGCCGCCAACTCTGCCCGGGTAGCGACGTCGATCTGTTGCTGCTTCACCCCAAAAAAGCCAAGGACCCGGCGATCCGGAATATCAGCGAATCGCTCTGGTATCCCTTCTGGAACAACGGACTGAAGCTTTCTCCTGCTGTGCACAGTGAGGCTTCCGCCCTCGAGTTGGCCGATCGCGAGGTCATAACGGCCGTGACGTGGCTCGACTCACGATTCGTTGCAGGCGATGGGGTCACCGCCAACGCCTTCATCGCTGCGGCCGAGGACCGGTGGAAGACCAACGCCAAGAGATACCTTCCGGAGCTTCTCCACGCCACGGCCGAGCGGCACGACAAGCACGGCGAAGTGGCCTTTCTCCTCGAACCCGATTTCCGCGACGGTCGGGGAGGGCTTCGCGATGCTCACGTTCTCGGGTTTATAGAGCGAAGCGAACACCCGGCTGTGGCCAGCGCTCTGGAGCGACCGGTCTCCGAGTTGTCAGGTGCCCACGACGCGCTTTTGACGGTACGGGCCGAACTTCACCGGCGGACCCGACGCCCGAGCAACCGTCTGCTCCTGCAGGAACAGGACGCGGTGGCCGAGGGCCTCGGTCTGGCCAGCGCCGACGCACTGATGTCGGTCGTCTCGGCATCGGCCAAGTCGATCGCCTGGTGTACCGAAGAGTCGCTTCGTCGACTGTCCGACGCGCTGAACAAACGGTTCGCATCGCGCTTCGGTCGTCCGATGAAAGTGGCGCCGAACCTGGCCATTCAAAGCGGCGAAATTGTCCTCACCGATGATGCCGATCCCGCGAACGACTGCACGCTTCTGCTTCGAACCGCCGCGGCGGCGGCACTGAACCGGGCCGCGATCTCGCGTCACACCCTTCGGCGTCTTGCGGAGGAATCGCCGGCCATGCCGAACCCGTGGCCGGAACGAGCCCGTAACGCTCTCGTTGCCGTGCTCGGGTCGGGACCGGACATGCTGCCCGTGATGGAGGCTCTCGACCACTATGACCTCATCACCCGGGTGCTGCCCGAGTGGGCGGCCGTCCGAGCCAAGCCGCAGCGCAACGCCTATCACCGGTTCACGGTCGACCGTCATCTCTGCGAAGCAGCAGCGAACGCCGCTGATCTGGTGCGTGAGGTCGGTCGGCCGGACCTTCTTCTCATAGGAGCGTGGCTCCACGACTTGGGAAAAGGGTTTCCGGGTGACCACACCGAGGTCGGCGTCGAACTCATGCAGGCCATCGGTCCGCGCATGGGTTTTGGACCGTCCGACGTCGACGTTCTCGTGGATCTGGTGAGGCATCACCTGCTGGTTCCCGATGTGGCGACGCGCCGCGACCTCAGTGACCCCGGCACCATCTCGTACGTTGCGGCAGCGGCCAAGGATGTGGATCGTCTCCAATTACTACGTACGCTTACTGAAGCCGACAGCCTGGCCACCGGCCCTACGGCGTGGAGCGATTGGAAGGGTCGCCTCTGCGACGAGTTGGTGACAAGAACCGAAGCCGTGCTCTCGGGCCGTCGACCGCCGGAACCGGCGTCGCCACTCGGACCTCAGAACGACGCCTTGATCGAGACAGTCCGGTCGAGCGGGCGCCTGGTCCTGTCCGTGGATCCAACGGACGACGACGTTGTGACGTTCGCGGCGCCTGACCGACCCGGGTTGTTTGCACTTGTCGCCGGCTCGCTCTCGCTTCATGGCGTGGATGTCGTTTCGGCCGATGTCTGGACCACCGACGACGGTTTCGCAGTCGACGTGGTCCGTGTCGCTCGGCGGATCGGTGGCGATACCAACTGGATCCAGGTCGAGAACACCATGAACGCAGCGATCGACGGAACCATCGATCTCGACGTTGCGCTGGCGAAGCGCGTGGCCTCGTACGCCAGGACCGTTGGGGACCGCCACGCCCGGCATCTATCGGCCGAACCGGCGGTGTTCATTTCAAACGAGATCCAGGAGCGCGCCACGGTCGTTGAGGTTCGGGCGCCCGATGGAATCGCGCTTCTGTACCGGGTTACGAACGCACTGAGCCAGCTCGGGCTCGACATCACTTCGGCCAAGGTGACGACGCTCGGGCACGAGGTGGTCGATGCGTTCTCGGTGGTGCGCCTCGAACCCGACGGCACCCGTCGAAAGGTCGGTGGAGGCGAGGAAGCGGATCAGATCCGAACCTCCGTCCTGGTCGAGTTGAGCCGCATCGCTTGACCGACCAGAAGGTGGCGTGGCCTGTCATAGCCATCAGGCATGCTTAGAGCATGCGGATTGCAGCGATTGGCGATGCCCACCTCGGGCGGAGTGCCACCACAGCCACCACGGCTGAGGGTGTCAACCAACGCGAATACGACTTCGAGTTGTCGATGGCCGCAGCGGTCGATGGGGCATTGGCCGAAAAGCCTGATCTGATGATCTGGCTCGGCGACATTTTCGATCATCCACGGCCGAACTACCGCAGCTTCCGGGTGGCTATGCAGGCCCTCGCCAAGATCCGGGCACACGGCATCGGTCTCGTTGCCATAAGCGGCAACCACGACACACCGCGTCTCCCCGGCGTCGGCAATCCCTACGCCGTGCTGGCCGATGCGTTTCCGGAGTTTCACTTTGCGTACCGCCTCGAATACGAAGCGTTCGACCTTGCGGGCCTGAGGGTCCACGCCGTTCCGCAGACCAAGACGTCGGAAGACACCCTCGATGCCCTCCACCAGGCGAGCGCGAAACGCTCCCTCGACCGGGTGAACCTGTTGCTCACCCACCCGCTTGTTCACAGCGTCGAACGTCGCTACGCCGACATGAACGAGATCGAAATCGACGACCGGGAATTGCAGTCCGACCTTGTCCTGCTTGGTCACTACCACACGTTCTGCGCCGTTCCCGATCGTCGAAACGTCTGGTACGCAGGTTCAACCGACACGTTTTCTTTCGCCGACGATCCGCACCGGTCGAAGGGATTCGTCGTTCTCGACACTGACACCGGAACGTGCGCACACGTCGGTCTGAGCGGTCAACGACAACTCCTGACGGCCAATCCGGTCGACGCTTTCGGCCGGAGCCCGTCGGAGTTGACCGACGAGATCATCCGTCGATTCGCTGCGTTGCCGGCAGGATCGGTGGCGCGTCTGCTGCTCGAGCACATCGAGCCCGAGGTGTACCGGCTCCTTGATATCCAGGGGATCATCGCCGAGGCCAAACATCTGCTCCACGTGAAGTTGGAACCGCAGTTCGTCTCGACCACGTTCCTCGTCGAGGATCTACCGGAACTGGCCAATATTGGGGCCCGTTGGAACGAATACGTCGGCACCCAGCAATACGATGACCTCGATGCGGACCGACTCCGGCAAACTGGTCTCGACTACCTGGAGCGGGCCATCGACGCATCAATCGACCCCGGATCGGCTGACTGAGCCATGACCCGGAGCACCCCGCTGTCGGATCGCGCCTGATGTCGGCCCGGCTTGGATTTCAAGCTCGTAACCGAGTTCGTCCTCGCGCTCGTGTTGGGCGAGTCGAAACGCAGGATCGCTGATGCAGATCACCTCCATTTCGCTTCGAAACTTCCGCGTCTACGCGTCGCTCGATCTGGAACTTCCGCCCGGACTGGTTGGTATCTACGGTCCAAACGGGTCGGGAAAGTCGAGCCTTCTCGAAGCCATCCTGTGGGCGCTCTACGGGCGGGCCCGCACGGGGAAAGCGGAGATCCGGACCTCGGGTTCGAGTGGGGAGTGTTCGGTTGAGCTGGCCTTCGTACATGAAGACCATCACTATCTCGTTCGTCGGTCCATTTCGGGTGTGAACTCCACGGTCAAAGCACGCGTCGAAATTGGCGGACAAACGGTGGCCGATGGACCCACTGAAGTCGGCCGCTTCCTACGATCGACCCTGGGGATGGAAGAGGCGGCGTTCCGATCATCGGTTTTTGCCGAACAGAAGCAACTTTCGGCATTCAGCGACGCAACTCCGGAGACCCGTCGGCGATTGGTTCTGCAGCTGCTCGGGATCACGCCCATCGAAAAGGCCCGTGACAGCGCCCGATCCGATGCGCGGTCGAAACGCGCCGATCACGAGCGCCTGTTGGCACTGTTGCCCGATCTGGCCGCACTCGATGCCCGACGCAGCCAGGCCGATCTGACCAGGTCCGAAACCGTAGTTGCGCTCAACGACGCACTCCAGCGCCAGCAAAGCGCCGAGGCCACTCTCGCAAACATCGAAACCTCGTTCCGCGAGCTCGAATCGCTACGCGCGCAACATGCCCTGATCACGCAGAAGGGACGCGCGGCCCGTGCAGAACGCGACCGGGCTGCGACGGCTCTCGAACGGTTGGCGGCCGAACACGAGGAACTCCAAGGAGCTGCAGTTCTCCTGGATCAGCTCGGCCCGATCCGCTCCGAGGAGGACCGACGAGCCGATCAACTTCGCGTAACACTGCTCGAACGACTCGACGAGGCGCATCGAACGCTTGCCACTCTGCCCAAGGCGCCAACCGATCCCGACGGTTCCACGCTGCGCGGGGAGTCGGTGGCACTGGAGGGGCAGCTGGTGGAACTCCGGGCCGCAGCAGCGTCCGCGGCAGGGGAGCTGGCCGCCGCCACAGCGATGGTGAAGGCGGCAACGATCGAGGTCGGACGGGTTTCAGAGGTGCTCAAGAAGTCGGCCACGCTCAGTGCAGAGGCCGACTGCCCGCTCTGTGGCCAAGCACTCGGACGCGGATTCGCTGCCGTCCTCGAGCACCGGCAAACCGACCTGGAGCGGGCTGAGCGGAACCTGGCAGAAGCCCACGCGGCCAGGCTCACTGCAGCGGCAGACGCCGAGCGGCACGCGAAGGCTCTGGCGGGGGCTGAGCGGTCACTGACGCAGCTCCGCGAGCAGATCGAGCGCTTCACCGTCGAAATAGCGAAACGCGAGGCGGCCCAAGATCGGGTCAGGCAGTGTGACGACGCTCTCAAAGACGCAGGAGGCAGCCCCGTCCCGAACGAGCTTCCTCAGCTCGAGGAACGGCTGGCGCAGGAAAAACTGCAGGAGCGGAAACGGACGGTCCTCGTCACCAAATTGGAGCAACTTCCGCGGGTCAAGCTCCAGATTCAGGCCGAGCAGCTCGCCCTCGACACCGCCGAGGCTGCACGAACAGGGCTGCGACGCGAGCTCGATGAGCTCAACTTCGATACCCGTCAATTCGCAGTATTGGAAACGCAACGCCAGGATGCGGCGGAATCCTTGGCCGAGGCCGTCAAGGGCCGGGACCGGGCGGCTGCGGCACATGCTCGAGCGGAGCAGGAGGTCGCAACTGTCGTGGCGCTGGCGGCGCAGGCCCAACAGCAGCATGGGCAGGCTTCGGCCCTCGCCGAGGAGGTCCGGTACGTCGGTCGCTCGGCTGAGCTTCTGCACGGTTTTCGTCAGCAGGTGGTGGCAGCAATCGGCCCGCGCCTGCAGGTCCAGGCGAGCGAGTTGTTCAACCTGCTGACAGCGGGGGAGTACGACGGCATCGAGCTGGATCCCGAAACATACGAAATCAGCATTATCGATGCCGGTGTGCCGTATCTCAGCTCAAGATTCTCGGGTTCCGAAGTCGATCTTGCCAACCTGGCTCTGCGGGTGGCCATCAGCGAGCAGGTTCGTTTTCAGGCCGGTGGACAAGTCGGCTTGCTGGTGCTCGACGAAGCACTGGCGAGCCTCGACACCGACCGCAAGGACCGGATGTTGGCGGCCCTCACGCAATTGAGTGGTCGATTCCGACAAATTCTGGTCGTCACGCATGCCCCCGAGGTGAAAGAGCGCCTGCCCCGAGCGGTGGAGATCATCAAGCTACCGGGGCGCCGGGCCACGGCCAGAGTCGTCGACGTCGGCGGCGGCGCTTGACAGCGTCGGTTTCGATCGCGGGCCTTGGCCCTCGGCGAACTCCGAGTTGACAGTGTTGGAAGACCCGATTGGGGCGGAGTCATGCGCGAACCGGTCGACGCGATCTCGACCGCGGTAAGGGGCTGTGTCCGAGCTCGGTGACCGCATCAGACGATTTGGCGAATCTGGTGTTGTGCGCCGACGTCGAAACCCCACCTTCCACGACCGTCGTCGGATCACACCCGACGCTCCCAGCGGCTCGCTTGCCAGGTCAATTCGGCGTTGAAACGTGCTTCCTGGTCCGACGCTAGCGAGCAGGATCACGATCCGATTTAGGGCCACCGCCTGCAGTTTCTGCAACAAATCACGTCGATCTCGGTCGATTTGACGGTGTCAATCGTCACATAGAGGGTAAAAGCGGTGAGGATGCACCCGATAACGCCGGGACCCGGTTATAGTGCCGCGCTTTGTGGACCTCTCCCCAAGGTCCAAGGTTCGTGGAGATATGTGCAATGGCTAAGAAACCAAAAAAGGCCGCTGAAGAAGTTGTGGATGACGTCGAAGAGGAAATGCTCGACGATGGCCTCGAACTCGGTGACGTCGACGATTTCGAAGGAGATGGACCGGGCGAGGAGCTCGACGATGTAGATCTGGATGAGCTGGGTGATGACGACCTGGATGGATTGGTCGACGACGATATTGACGGATTGGTCGACGATGAGGAGCTGGTCGACGACGTTGTAGACGAGCTCGACGACGACGTTGTCACCGTTGTTCCGCTCACGGCGGTCGAAGACGACGACTTCGACGAAGACGAAATGCATCCCGACGACGTCGAGGCCAGTCTCGACGTGATTCTGAAGGATCGGCTCGTCATCGAAGATGTCGAGGTCGACGACGAAGACATGCCCGACACCGACGATCGGTCGGAGGGCTTGACGCTGGTGATCCCGAAACGGCCCGACGAATTCGTCTGCCAATCGTGTTTCCTGGTGAAGCACCCAAGCCAGTTGGCCGACAAGGACAAGGGTCTCTGCCGAGACTGTGTCTGACAAGGATCTCTGCCGAGATTCTGCCTGAAAAGCGTCCCGGCCGAGACTCTGTCTGACACATATCTCTTCGGAGACCGTGTCTGAAACGCATCTCTGCGGGTAACGCTCGTCAGGTCTTTTTTGAATGCTGTTCAACGGCTCGTTAGAGCCAATCGGTATCGGCCGGCCGCATCCGACGGGGCCCGCCATCGACCAGGAAAACGGTGACCGAGCAACATGGCCCCATCACGCAACACAAGTACATCGACGCATGCGAACGCCTCTGGCGAGGTGCGCAGGAAGTCCGCTACCCCTGATCTGTTCGAGGTGGTTGAAAATGTCCGCGCCAAGGCCAAATCGCAGGTCAAGACGGCCAACATGATCGGCAAGTTCGTGACGCCGATTCTGCGCCGCAAGGTCACAGCGTTCGTCGAAACGCAGTTTGCGACGTTCACCGGGGCGTCGTCGGCTGAACGCCCTCCTAAGGCGGCGGCGCCATCCGAAGCCTCTCCTGCCGCTCGATCTGCTGGAAAGCGCTCTACGGCCCCCTCGGCGGCCGCAGATGTCCAATCGAACGGCGTTGGCGCGTCGGGTCGGGCGCGGTCAACGACACCGAAGAAAGAATCCGCCACCCGTACCAAGGCTGCGCCGACCAATTCCAAGGCTGCGCCGACCAATTCCAAGGCTGCGCCGACCAAATCCTCGGCGGTCAAAGCACCCGCAGCCAAAGCATCTCCGGCCGGACGGTCCGCTCCAGCCCAGGCATCCCGGAAGACCGGTGCGGCCAATCGCAAGGCCTCAGCGGCTGAGCCGACGGTGCCATCGCCGAACGCTCGGGTGAACTCGCGGCCGGCCCCGAAACCTGCGGGCGCACGAAAGCGCTCCGAGTCGGCTCCAGCGTCGAGGCGGGCGGTCGCCACGGGATCGACCCCGGAGAACCCACTCGGAATCGACGGCTACGACGGTCTCCCTTCGTCGTCGATCGTTCCCCTTCTCGACGGCCTGAGCCAGTCACAGCTCCGAGCGGTCGAGGCGTACGAATCGGCGAACCGGGCTCGGCGAACGGTCCTTCACCGCTCCCGGCAGCTCCAGAGCTTCTGACGATGGAACTCGTGGTTCGGGCGGTGCAAGCATCCGACGCTGACGGCCCCGCCGGGTTGGACCAGTTGCGCTCGGCAATCGTGAACGAACTCGAAGGCGAACGAGGCGGTCCCTTGTTCCTGGCCGACCGCGCCGACCGCAGCACTGCGTCAATCATTGAGACCGCCGACCTCCCCGGATGCCACTGCGATGTGGTGCTGGCCGACGGAGCACTTGTCGGGTGGGCGCTCACGACGGTTCGACGCCTGCCGAACGAACGCCGGATCGCGACCATCGAAGAGATCGCGGTAGACCGTGAAGCTCGAGCGATCGGTGCCGGGGAGGCTCTTCTCGAATCGACGTTGCGATGGTGTCGGGAGATGGGTTGCGACGGGGTCGACTCCTTCGCCCTTCCAGGGGCCCGGGAGACCAAGAACTTCTTCGAGACGTTCGGCCTGAAGGCCCGCCTTCTTACCGTCCATGTCGATCTGCGAACCGACGCCACGACGCAGTCGTCTTCGGCGGACTCCGCGGAGGAATCAGCCGAGGGGGCGATGGATACATGAGCGACCGGTCAGACGACGTTCAGGCGCCGCCCGTTCGACCTGAGGTGTGTGTCGGGGCGATAGCGATCGACCGCGATCGGCTGCTGCTGATTCGACGCGGCCGCGGCGCGGCGCAAGGCCAATGGTCGGTGCCGGGCGGTCGGGTCGAGACCGGCGAGACCCTGATGGCGGCTGTGGCCCGCGAAGTTTATGAGGAAACCGGTCTGGAGGTCGTCGCCGAGCGTTTCGTCGGCATGGTCGAACGAATCTCCGACGACTACCACTTCGTCATTCACGACTACCTCGTGACCGTGCTCGATGAGCGGCCGAAACCCAAGGCGGGCGACGACGCAGCCGAAGCGCTGTGGGTGCCTCTCGATGAGGTCACCGACTTCGATCTGGTCGACGGGTTGGCCGATTTCCTCGCCGAACACGGCTTTCTCCGCCTCATTAGCTGACCGGTAACAACGGCCTTCGCGTCGCCACCCAATCGTGGCGTTTGCCTTCTCCAATCGTGCTGTCAGGACGCAGCGTCAGGTCGCCGCGTCAAGGCGCAGAGTCAAGGCGCAGAGTCAAGACGCAGAGTCAAGGTCAGGCCGCCACCCTCGGTGTCGCTTAGTCGAAGCTCGCCGCCCGAGGCGCGGGCCAACCCGTCAGCGATCGCCAACCCCAGGCCCGTTCCTGACCCGCTGGGACTCGCGCGCCAGAACCGGCGCACGGCGCGTGACTTGTCTTCGTCGGAAAGTCCCGGTCCGCGGTCGACGACCTGGAGGACAAAGGCTTGCGGCTCCGAGCTGACGCGGACCGTGATGGCGCTGTTCGCCGGCGCTACCTTCAACGAGTTGTCGAGGGCATTGTCGAGGATCTGCTCCACCGCCCCGGGAACGGCCTGCACCAGCGCTGACGCCGTCGAGACATCGATTTCGAGCGTCACGCCCTGGGTCTCGGCTACGGCGGTCCAGGTGTCGATCCGTTGCTCGGCGATGGGAACCAGGTCGATGATCTCTCTTGGTCGGGGCTGGTCCGCCCTTGCCAGTTGCAGGAGATCGCTGACAAGTCCCGAAAGTCTGTCAGCTTCGTCGATGGCCGAATCGATGGCGGGGGTGTCCGCCTGTGGGAGCTGTGCCTGCAGGTTCTCCAGCCTGAGCCGAAGCGCCGTCAAGGGTGTCCGAAGCTGGTGTGAAGCATCGGCGACGAACGAACGCTGCTCTTCGAGCATTTTCGAAAGTCGCTCGGCCATCGTCGCAAGGGTCCGGGTAAGAACCTGCAACTCTTCGGGATCTTTGGTCGACGTGACCAGCTCGTCGGGCAGCGTGAGATCGCCATCGGCGAATCGAGAAGCGACAGCGGTCAGGTTTCGTATCGGACGGGTGACGGAGCGCGCAATCGCCCAACCCACCATCGTCATGATTGCGAGAACAATCCCGGCGACACCAACCAGTCCGAGCCAGTATCGATGGATCCGGCTGTCGATCTCGCTTGTCGGTAACGTCAACCGGAGCGTTCCGTGCACCGTTCCGCTCGATGCGACAGGGATCGCCACAAAGACAAGATCTGCTCCCAGCGTCTCGGAACGACGTTTCCCGGACGCGAGCGTTCCCTTCATCGCCGACGCAATCTCCGGCCGGGTTGAGAAGTCGCGGGGAACGACGCCTTCGGTGTCGATCTTGGCGATGCCGCGTGCGTCCGTAACCACGACCCGGGCACCGGTCCGTTGGGCGTAAAGCGTGGCGGGACGGGGGTCGACTGACACGTCCGCTTCGAGATCGTCCTCGTAGATCGTGGAGATGACGGCAGCATCGCGCTCCACGTCACCCGTGAGGCGTTCCAGCTCCCGCTGCGCGTAGAAGAGCCCGAGCGGTATCTCCAGCAGAAGCAGGACAAGCACCGTTACGGTGAGAATTCCAACGAGGACGCGGCGAGTCATGCGCCCGGCTGATCTGTCGTGACGGCTGGATCGATAAGGCGGTAACCGACCGATCGAACCGTTTCAAGAATGTCGGGGCTCAACTTTCGCCGTAATGAGGCAACGTGAACATCGAGGGTCTTGGTCGAGCCCCAGAAGTTCTCGTCCCAGACATCATTGATGATCTGCTCTCTCGTTACGACGGCTCCGGGATCGGATGCGAGCCGCAGCAACAGGTCGAATTCCTTCGGGGTCAGTGCGACCGGAACGCCTTTGAACACGACACTGTGCGCCCGGCGATCAATCGTAAGTTCACCTATCGTTATGTTCGACGACGTCGCTGTCGCTCCCGACGGGATCTGCGGGCTCGATGTGCGCCGAAGCACCGCATGAATTCGGGCGACAAGTTCGAGGAACCCGAACGGTTTCACGACGTAGTCGTCGGCCCCGAGTTGCAGCAACATCACCCGGTCCATCTCCGAACCACGAGCGCTCACGACGATGATGGGGACCGAGCTCCGAGACCGGAGTTCCTGGCACACGACCCGTCCCTCGAGGTCAGGGAGCCCGAGATCGAGAAGTACCAGATCGACGGGATCAGCCTTCAGCGCCGCTGAACCGGTGGCCGCCACCGTCACCTCGAAGCCTTCGCGGGTCAGTCCTTCTCGCAACGGTTCGGCGATTGTCGGGTCATCCTCCACCACCAGTAGTCGCACGTTCGAAGTCTCGCACAGCCCCCTGAACGGCAGTTTGGACCTTTACCGAACTTTTGCCTTGCGCTGTCCGCCCCTTGGGGTGGTGGTCCGTATCTTCGATTGCATGAACACACCACGAGCCACCAGCAACCCCTCTCGTCGGACCCGCCTCATCACGGCAACCTCGATCGTCGCAGTAGCCCTTGCCGGAGCGTTCGCCGTGAGCGCAAACCTCGGCATCTTGAACCGCACGCAGAAGAACCCCGTTGGAACGTTGGCCACGGCCGACCTGACAACAACGATTCCCCAGGCGGTAAATGTCCAACTGAATCAAACCGCTTCCGCCGCTAGCGCAGTGGGAGCAACGGGAACCCAGGACTTCGTCGTCGATGTGGCGGGCACCGTAACGCTCGCCGCAGCGAACGACACGCTCGGGTTGGCGAAAGTCGCGCCGACCTCAGGTTGGACCTGGACCCTGAGCCAAACCGATTTGAAGGTCCTGAAGGTGACATTCACCAACGGGACCCGGACGCTGGAGTTCACCGGCACACTCAAGCCCGACGGCACCGTTGATGCCGCGGTAAACGAACCCATCACCCAGGCCGCCCCGGCCGCAAACTCCGGAAACGGCGGCGGCGAACATGAAAACGAACACGAATATGAAGGAGGTGGCGACGATGACTGATGTTCAGACCGCCGCTAGTCACACCGCAAGTACCCAGGTGGGGCGAGCGCCCCGACCCGCTCGATCGATCGATTCCGCCAGAACCGGAAATGTCGGCGCCTCTCGTCGTCTGCCAGCAGGTAAGCGACCGCACGTCGCCGCCGGTGGGCGAGTGGTCGCCGCCGGTTTCGGGGTCGCCTCGATGCTCGGACTCGTAGGGATCATGGGGCTTCACCAAGCATCGACCAACGTTGCGGTCGCCCCGACCGCCGTTCCGGAACCGGCCCTGCCCGTAGCCCAGAACGCAGTGCTGGTCGGCACCATCGGGTCCGGCGTTACCGGGGTCGTCCAGCAAGCAGGCCAACCGATCATCGCTCAACAGGTTGCAGCTCAACCGGTTGCCGGTCAACAGACGACCCAGGGACCGATCGTGTTGAGCGCTCAACCGGTGGTGCGTCAGGCGGCTCCCTCGGCTGCTCCGAGGGCCAAGAGCAATGGAAGCCGCTGAATTTCACGGCCGGGTAATGGGCAGTGAGTTGCTGATCCTCGCAACCGTCGAGGATCGGCGACTCATCGGTCGAGCGGTCCACGAGCTCGAACGGCTTGAAACCTTGTGGACCCGCTTCTCGCCCACGAGCGACATCAGCCGGATCAACAACTCGGGGGGCGGGAACGTACCCGTCGCTGCCGAAACTACCGCTCTCGTCAGCCGGATGATCGACGGGTGGCGCACCAGCGGCGGGGCGTTCAACCCGACGATCCTCGCCCAACTGGTCGATGATGGCTACGCGTCAAGCCGAGTGGATCCCACGAGGTCGACGGTTCTTCCGACACACCGCCTCGGCATCCGTCCCATGTCCGAAGTCACCGTTTCGGAAACCAACTCGTCAGTGACGGTGCCAGCCGGTTTCGCGATTGATCCGGGTGGGATCGGCAAGGGTTTCGGCGCTGACCTTGTCGTGGCCTGGCTGATCGAGAACGGAGCGACCGGCGCGTTGGTGAGCATCGGCGGCGACCTGTCAATGGCCGGGAGTTCGCCCGATCCCCAGGGTTGGTTGGTTGATGTGGAACATGCCGATCCCGCCGACGGGATCTTGTGTTCTCTCGCCCTGAACAACGCAGGTATCGCGACTTCCAACGTATCCTCCCGTCGATGGGGTCAGGGCGCCCACGAACACCACCACATCCTCGATCCCCGCACCGGCCGGGCGTCTAGGACTGACCTGGTCGCCGTCACGGTTGTCGCACCAACCGGGTGGCAGGCGGAAGTGCTGGCCAAGACCGGCCTGCTGGCCGGCAGCGACGGGGTGATCGATGAACTCGAAAAGCGTGGCGCGGAAGGTTTGGCGATAACCACGGCGGGGGACATTCTGCGTACATATGAATTTGCCGATGTCGAATTAAGACCGAAAGCCGGTGCAGCATGAACACCCAGTTCTGGTGGTACACGACGAGAGCATCGGGCAGACGAACGAGAGTAGGTGCAGTATGAACACCCAGTTCTGGTGGTACACGACGAGAGCATCGGGCATCGTCGGTTGGATGATGCTGACGGCGTCGGTCGTCTGGGGTGTCGTACTCGCCACGAAGGCGTTTCCGGAACAACGGCGACCAGCGTGGATTCTGGATCTCCACCGTTGGCTCGGAGGACTGGCCGTCATGTTCACCGCGATACATCTCGTCGCCCTGGTCGCCGACAACTATGTGCACTTCGGGTTGGTTGACATCGCCGTCCCGTTCGTTTCCAAGTGGAAGACGGGAGCGGTGGCGCTCGGCATTTTTGCGGCGTGGACGCTCCTCGCCGTCGAGCTCACATCCCTAGCGAAGAAGCGTCTGTCGAAGCGCACGTGGCGCGTCATCCACCTGTCGAGCTACGTGACGTTTTGGTTGACCAGCCTCCACGGAGCGTTCGCCGGTTCCGACCACGGCGCCCCGTTGTATCAGCTGACCGCCGGAGCCTCGGTGCTTGCCATTGCATGGGCGCTGATGTACCGCATCGCCAACCGACGCGGGGTGGTCAACGCCGCCAAACCGTTGACCCCTGCACCCGAATAGCCCTCGAGACGGTCGACGACCGACAGGTATCCGAGCTGAAACAGCCCGGATACCGCTACGGGTGCGTCAGCCTCAGCGTCAGCGGTTCTTCCACTGGGGGGCGCGCTTTTCGATGAACGCGGTGAGACCTTCCTTGAGGTCCTCGGAACTCATGACCTTACGCATGGCATCGTTGGTCAGGGCCTTCAAGTCCTCCTCGGTGCCGTATTGGCTCGCGAGCACGACTTTGCGACTGGCGGCAACGGCCATCGGCGCCGACGTGGCAATCTTCGCCGCAATTTCCAGCGCGGCGGCTTCAGCTTGGCCCGGCTCCACCAGACGGGTGATCAGACCGAGTTCATATGCGCGCTGAGCGGTGATGGGGTCTCCGGTGAGGATCGCTTCCATCGCAGCGGCCTTACCGATCGCCTGCGGGAGACGGAACAGCCCGCCGGCTCCGGCGATCAGATTTCGTTTCACTTCGGCCAGACCGAACGAAGACCGGGTCGTGGCGACCACGATGTCAGCGGCGAGCGTGATCTCGCAGCCGCCAGCGGTAGCGAGGCCGTCGATGGCGATGATCAGTGGCTTGTTGCGTTCGCGGTACACAATTCCACCGAACCCGCCCTTCGCCGTACTCAGGGCGGCGCCGTTGCCCGAGTTGATTTCCTTGAGGTCCGCTCCGGCACAGAAAACCGGGCGGTCGCCGACCGTCACCGCGCGCAGGACGCCAACCCACACCGCGTCGTCGCTCTCCATCTGGTCGATCGCCGCTTCCATCTCCGTGGCGAACTGTCCGTTGACGGCGTTGCGGGCCTCGGGACGATTGATGGTGATTACAGCGACATTGCCTTGAACTTCGTAGTCGATCATGCGTCTGAGTCTGTTCGGTGCGACGCGAGGCGAACAAATCCTTGACGAAAAGCAGTTCGCCCTGCCTCAAGGAGACAGGGCGAACTTCGGATGCAATTGGTTTGGTGAGCGGTCAGGCGTCAGCCGAAGGGGCCTCGTCGGCCGGTGCTTCGACAGCTGGTGCCTCGGCGACGGGTGCCTCCGCAACAGGTGCCTCGGCCGCGGGTGCCTCAGCGGCCGGAGCCTCGACAGCTGGCGTCTCGTCGACGGGTGCCTCAGCCGCGGGCGCCTCGGCTGCAGGAGCGACAGGCGCCTCAGCTACCGGTGCAACGGCGGCTGCCGGAGGGGGAGGCGGCGGGAGGGGTCGGCCCGTAGGTGCCGCTTTGGCACGGGGAGGCGGCGGGATGGTCAGCCCGAGGAGCTTCAACAGCGAGGGAATCCGGTTGGAAGCCTGGGCCGCGGTGGCCAGCACCGACTCGTTGGCGTTGGCGGGAAGCCCGGCCGGAACCACGTCGCGGCGGAACGGCGCATCTGCGGCCGCCTCGATGAGTGCGGCCCAACGGTCCTGTGGGGTGTCGGCGCTGAGACCGGCGTTGGTGTCGGCGATAAGGCGAGCGAGGAGCTCGGCCGGGATCTTGGCTCCCGGGTCAGGCAGCCGGCCGCTCAGGCGAACGGCGCGGACGAGCTTGCTGTCGTCGAGCGAGGCAACGATGTCGTTGACCCACGACGTACGTTCGCCCTCGACCCGGCGGTTGAGCGCCTCACGGAGCTTCGCCGACATTTCTCGCGACGCATCGTCTTTGGCGACACCGTCAGCCTGGGTGACGACGGCCCGGAGATCTCGCAACGGGATCTCGTCGGCGACGTCGAGCGCGGCTGCGGCCCGATCGAGCCATTCCGCTTGGCGGGTTTTGGGGAGAAGGTCCTCGGCCATCGCGAGCAGTGGACCGGCAGGCACCTCATTTTGCCCCGAGGCTTTCAGCTGAGCGTTCTGGTCGATGATCGCCTGACGCACAGCAGGAATGCCACCGCGGAAGAGCTGCTCGGCCACGGGACGCTGCTCAACGGGGAGCGTGTCGAGCAGCGCATCGCGATGTGCCTTACCCGGCGTGAAGCGCTTCTGGGCCGGACGCGCTCCGGCGCGAGCGGGCCGCTCGGGACGGGCGGGGCGATCGGTACGCGCCGGACGATCCGGTCGATCGGCTCGTTCGGGCCTGGGGCCGCGGGCCGTGCCCGGACGGTCGGCACCGGGACGTCGTTCGCCGCGCGGTCCGTCGGGGCGGTCGCCCCGGGGAGGACGGGGTCCACGACGGTCGTCGTCGCCGTCTCGGCCGCGTCGGCCACCGGGCTTCTCGGCGTAGCTGACGCTCACCGAAGGGCCAGCGGCGCGCTCCAGCAGCTGGATTCGTTCCGCTTCAGCCTTGGCAGCACGGGGCGGGACGACGGAGACGATGCGGGTTCCATCGAGATCGCGCTCGACCTCCGCCCGTACGACATCACCGACTTGTGCGCCGGGATACAGAAGGGAAATGTCGACGGTTCCTTTTGGCTGGCGGGCGCCTGCGGCGCGCCAGGTCCAGCCGGAATCCGAAGAGCTGGTGAGTTCGATGTCGAGACGGTGAGACATAGCGCGGAGAGGCTACTCCATCTACTCAAGGTCTCCTCTTCGACTGCCTAAGATTTCCGGGCGATTGTGCCCACGATCAGCGTTCTACGGGCTTGTTCTGGCACGAAAAGCCGCCATCTCCTACGCTCCGGGGCGTGCGAAACCAACCGGTGCTCCTAGTTCATGGCTTTGCGTCGTCGTTTGCGCTGAACTGGGAACGCAATGGGTGGGTGGATCTGCTGCGCGACGCAGGGCGTGAAGTTATCGCGGTGGATCTTCTCGGCCACGGGACCGCCCCGAAGCCATACGAACCGTCCGCGTATGAATTTCTCGAAGAGCGGGTGCTTGAGGCGCTGCCCTCCGATGGCCGGCAGGTCGACGCCGTCGGATTCTCACTTGGAGCGGTCACCCTGGTTCGAGCGGTCGGTAAGGCACCGGATCGCTTCGGGAAGATCGTGGTCGCCGGGATCGGCATCGGAAACATGCGGGAAGGCGACCCCGAACCGGTGGCCAGAGCGATCGAGCAGGGGCTTGATGGGATCGGTGACGCTGACGGAGAAGACAGTCATGCTGGTCGCATGGCGAGAGCGTTCTCGCAATTTGCCGCCAACGGCACAAATGATCCTGCGGCCCTCGCTGCCTGCCTGCGTCGTCCCGGCGGTCGGCTCACCGCCGAACAACTGGCGGCAGTTACCGCCGAGACGCTGGTAGTTATCGGCGACAAAGACTTCGCCGGTCCGGCCGATCCCGTTGTCGAAGGGATAGTCGGTTCGAAGTTCGTCGGGCTCCGTGGTGTTGATCACTTCGGCACTCCCCAGAATTTCGGCTTTCTCGATGCGGCACTCGGATTTCTGGAGGCAATGTAAGCCGGGTTGCGATCCGGGTCTATCGGCCGACACGGCGTCCCCGAGCGCGGTGCGCGAGGCTGACAGACTGGAGCCATGAGTTTCGAAGGAGAACCCCGTGTCTGATTCAGGTTGGTTGTCGTCGGTACCCCTCCCATCGGGGTTCGCGGCGCATGTCGCCAACATCGGCATAAAAGACGGCACCGATGACTTTGTCGTTATCGCCGCCGACGGTCCGGCCGCCGGGGCCGGCGTATTCACCCAGTCGCGCTTCGCGGGCCCGAGCGTCCACCTGAGCCGTCGCAGCGTGGCCGATGGAGCCGTGCGGGCGTTCGTCGTCATCTCGAAGAATGCCAACGTCGCCAACGGGCGGGTCGGGCACGAGAACGCCGAAGAGGTCATGAAGCAGGTGGCCCGGGTGATCGGGTGCCAGCCGTATGAGATCGTTTTGGCCTCAACCGGCGTGATCGGTCGCCCGTATCCGATGGAGAAGATTCGTAGCCATATTTCGAAGCTCCACTATCCGTTCAGCGGCACGAATGCCCTCGACGTGGCCCACGCCATGATGACGACCGACACTGTCGCCAAGGTCGCCTCCGCCCGGGTGGGGGAGGGGCCGCATGCGGCGTCCATCGTCGGCGTCGCCAAGGGCGTCGGGATGTTGGAGCCCGACATGGCCACGCTCATCACGCTGTTTTTCACCGACGCACGCCTCGCACCGGGTGAGCTTCGCCCGATCTTCAAACAGGTGATGGACCGCACGTTCAACTGCCTGAGCATCGACACCGACACGTCGACGAGCGATACGGCGGCGATCATGGCGAACGGCCGGGCCGGCTTCGTCGACCGCGCCGAGTTCACCGATGCACTCGAAGCGGTGGCGCTGTCGTTGACGAAGCAGATCGCCCGGGATGGCGAAGGCGCCACCAAGCTTCTGACTGTCACGGTCGATCGCAGCCGAGACGAAGCGCAGGCGAAGAAAGTCGCCAAATCGATTCTCAACTCGCCGCTCGTGAAAACGGCCGTCCACGGTGCGGATCCGAACTGGGGCCGGGTGGCGATGGCGGTCGGCAAATGCCAGGACGAAAGCGATATCAGCCCCGACCGCGTCATAATCCGCTTCGGCGCGCAAGAGGTCTACCCGCAAAGCCCCGACGAGAAGGGCCTCGAGGTCCTCCGTACGTACATGCGCTCAAGCGATGTCACCATCCACGTGAGCCTGATGACCGGGAACGCGTCGTGCACGGTGTACGGCTGTGACCTCTCTGATGGCTACATTCGCATCAATGCCGATTACACAACCTGACGCGGCACTTCGGGCGCTAGGACCTTCCGAGCAGTCAACCGAAGGAGCGGGCGAGCCCGTTCTCAATGTCGCCGGGTATCTGTTCGTGGAACTACGGGAACTTGATGATTTGCGTCTTCGCCTGCTGAGTGCCGCGCAGCGATACAACCTGCGGGGGACGGTCCTCTTATCTTCCGAAGGCATCAACGCGTTCATGGCGGGAACCGAAGAGGGCGTCCGCGGGTGGCTGGATGTACTGCGGACAGAAGATGGTCTGGCTACGTTTCGAGTGAAGGAAAGCTGGTCGACCGACGTTCCATTTCGGCGTTTGAAGGTCAAAATCAAGCGCGAAATCATTCGCATGGATCATCCGACCATTAAGCCCGCATATCAACGGGCCGAGTCAGTGGCTCCGTTCGTACTCAAGGCATGGCTCGACCGCGGATCCGACGACGACGGGCGCCCGGTGGTGATGCTCGACACGCGCAATGATTTCGAAGTCGACTGCGGCACGTTCGTTGGAGCAATCCACTGGAACATCGCGAAGTTCACAGAGTTTCCCTCGCAGGTCGTAGCGCACGCCGCGGACCTGGCCGGTAAGCGCGTGGTCAGTTTCTGCACCGGTGGTATCCGGTGCGAGAAGGCGGCACTTTTCATGCGCGATGCCGGGATCGAGCACGTTGTGCAACTCGACGGTGGAATCCTGCAGTACTTCGAAGACGTGGGTCAGCAGCACTTCGACGGCGCGTGCTTCGTATTCGACGAACGGGTGGGACTCCGCGGCGACCTGACCCCGATGAGGGCCTGAGCGCTCTAGAGCGCCGGAGTCTTCGCCCGGCGTTTGGTGGACACCGCTTGCCCGTCCCACCTGCATTCCGACATTCGCACCCGGGTCCCGGTCGGATCGAACGCGACCTTCTCGTGCTTCAAAAGTGAAAGCTGTCGGATGGCTACCTGCTCAGCACAGGTCCCGTTGGAGCGAAGCACTCGGTGCCACGGCACTTCACTTCCGTAGGTACTCATAACTTTTGCTACCTGCCGGGGTCCGCCTTCGCCCAGGTATTCCGCTATGTCGCCGTAGGACATGACCTTCCCGCGAGGGATTCGAGATACGACATCGAGAACCCGCTCGACAAACGGGGCCCGATCACCAAACTGTTCATCGGAGTGCGGCGTCACCACAAACAAACTGTAGGTTCTTATGGTGTCGAACAGCGCGCTTGTGATCGGTGGAGGCCCCGCCGGGCTCATGGCAGCGGAAGTTCTCGCTCTCGAAGGAAACCACGTCGTCGTCGTCGACCGAATGCGCACTCCCGGACGCAAATTCACGCTGGCCGGCCGAGGCGGGCTGAACTTGACCCACTCCGAGCAGCCTGAGGCCTTCCTGGCCCGTTACGACCCGACCGACGCACGGCTTGAGCGTGCCATCCGGCAGTTCTCACCGAAAGCGCTCCGGGCATGGGCGGCCGAGCTCGGCGAAGGCACTTTTGAGGGGACCAGCGGACGCATCTTCCCCGATTCCTTCGGCGCTACCCCTCTTTTGCGGTCGTGGCTGGATCGCCTCGGCCGGCTCGGCGTTTCGTTCGAGCGCCAGCTCCGTTGGACGGGTTGGACGGTTGCGGATGGAGCTGACTCCGTCGGACCGCCGATCGTCCACCACTTCCTCCATGAACGTACCGGTGCCCCGTCTGACCTCCGGGCCGACGTCAGCGTCATCGCGCTCGGTGGGGCAAGTTGGCCCGGCACGGGCAGCGACGGTTCCTGGGTTGAACTGTTCGAGGCTCACGACATAAAAGTTGATCCTCTTGTTCCGTCCAACTGTGGATACCGCGTCGCCTGGTCCGAACACTTCCGCTCGAAGCATGCCGGCAAACCATTGAAGAACGTCGCAATTTCGGTGTCGGGCGAACACCGGCGCGGCGAACTGATGATTACGGAAGCCGGTCTGGAGGGCGGCTTGATGTATGCGATCGGTTCAACGCTCCGATCTGCAGCCAAAAACGGTGAAGGCGTGGAAGCTGAACTTGATCTGCGCGCTGATGTTTCCGTGAAAAGCCTCGCAAAAAGCCTGTCGTCGCCCCGCGGTTCGCAAAGCATGAGCACCTGGCTGCAAAAGCGGGCGCACCTGTCAACCGCAGCGATAGCACTGCTTCGGGAATGCTGCGCCGAACTCCCCAACGAATCGGGCGAGCTGGCTCGGCTGATCAAACAGGTCCCGTTGTACTTCGAAGGGCCGGCCCCGATCGCACGGGCGATATCCACGGCCGGCGGAATCAATTTCGACGAGCTCGATGACCGTTTCATGCTCGTGAAGGCCCCCGGTGTGTTTGTCGCCGGAGAGATGCTGAACTGGGACGCGCCGACCGGCGGCTACCTGCTGCAGGCGAGCATGAGCACTGGACGCGCTGCAGGTCGTGGCGCGGCCGACTGGTTGCAGTCGAACGCAGGAGGCGACATTCCGCGATCCCTCGATGACCCGCAACCAGCCGAGGTTTGACGACCACAGGTCACGCGGTGGATATGCCCGCGAAACGTGACCCTCGTGGCGTGAACGGCGTCAGCCTCTCGACCCCGCACAAACCCATGCCCGAATCCGCCGCGACCACACTGATTCCAAAGAAACTGATATCGAAGACTTCGGCCGAACTCGAAAGTTCTGGCATCCGGTGGCGTTGAGCACGGAACTAAGCGCGCATCCGATCCGGGTTTGGCTTCTCGGAGAACCGTGGGCACTTGTCCGGCTGCCCGACGTGAGGTGTTCGCTACCCGAGTCCGATGTCCGCACGCGCTTTATAGGCCCGGGGCGCGGCTCGGCGAGGCGGAACCTTCAGGCTTGTCCGGTAGAGCCGATGGCTCGACTGTGTTGGCGCATCAGGCGTTCTGCGAGCGTGGCAGCAAGGTTTCGCATCAGCGTCGAGGCGACGCCCGGCGATGATGCCATCACCCGATCCAGCGTGCGATCCGAAATGGCGAGAACCCGCACGTTCGTTGCCGCGATCAGATCCGCGGTGCGGGCTCGTCCGAGCAGGAACGCGAATTCGCCGGTGAGTTCACCGGGACCCACGATGGCCACCAACTGTCCGTCTCGCTGGACCTCCACGACACCCTCGAGCACCGCGTAGAGGGTCTTCGACGCATGATCGGATCGGGCCAGGGCATCGCCGGCCGAGCACTCGATGACGAGCGCCTTCGCCAGCAGACTCTTGACCTCGTCTTCGCTGAGCCCCTCGAAAAGCGTGTGCCCTCCCTCGGCAGCCCGGCGGTACTCGGCGAGTGTCTGCTCCTCGTCGACGTCGGTGCCCACCGATCGCGCCCCGCCGTCGGAGATGAGTGCTACGACGTCATCGGGGCACCGCGGGTAGTCAGCAGGAAGAAGTGAGCAGAGGTACGAACCGATACTGTCGAGATAGGGACGGTCGCTCACCGCCAGCACGAGTGGAATGAGCACGCCACTCGTCGCGTGTCCGATCACGGATTTGTAGCTTCGAAAGCCGATCGACCGGTAGAACGGCATGAGATGCGGTTCGCAGTCGCAGAACGCGAGGTGGATCCGATTCTCGATGCCGAACCGGGCGACCTCCAGGAGGAGGAGACCAGCGCAAGCGCCGCCCCGCTCTTCCGGGGTGACGATGAAGCGACTCAGAATCGCCATCTGCTCGGGCGCCATCGACTTTTCGAACGGCGCAACTCCGAACAACTCGCGGTTCTCGTCCGACACCGGGCCGTCGGCGAGCCAGTTCGCCCGGAGGGTCCCGAGAACCTCCCCGCCACGTTCGACGTAGAACAGCCTCGCCGTAGCATCGTCGGCATCGAAAAGCGTCTTGCGCTCGTGGTCGCACAACTCGGGGAGCAGATGCTGCTGCTCCCAATACGTCTCGTATCGGAACCGGAAGATGCGGTCGCGTTCCTCCTCGGTCGTAGCCTCCCGGACCTGCATGCGAGCTTTCACACCGCCTCCTTCGGGTCTCGCCGTGCCGGCTTGCGCAGCCGGTGCCCGCCCGTGCTGCGGTATCCGGTTCTGATCAGGCGCGTCGTCGCCGAGTGTAAAAGTACGCCGCCTGGACGCAATTGCGTCGTGTCCATATCGTCCTCACTCCGTCTCTGAAGTCGTGAACGCGAACGTAGTCGATGGCAAGACATTTGGCCCGGGCGAGCGGCACGTGCGCTCGCCTTCAATGAATCACTCGCCCCTGACGCTTCGAGGTTCCTTGAAAGTTACGAATGTGAGTCCGGTTCGTGCGTTTCGAACGGTCGCCGTACAACCGTCGGAGCCTTACCCCTTGACGAAGTAATCAGCCATCAGCCGACGCCATGACAGGGACAGGCGATCCGCCCTCGTATGCACCTCAAACGTTGGATCGAGGTTCAGTTCCATCGTCGTGAAGCGCTCAAGAATGTTCAGGTCCTCCAGAAGGATCACATCTTCGTCGTCAGCCACCTTCTGAATGTGCGCGGGATCGTGAGCGAGATCATCCCGTGCAATCAACTTGTAGACGCGAGTTGCTCCGTTACGAAGGGGCTGACACGCATACAGAATCCAGAACGTCCCCTGGGTCAGCGGGAACGATAATCTAAGCTCACATATGAAATTCGCATGACCGATCTTCGTGACCGTGTGAGGTTGCACCAGTGGGTGATCTCCGGTCTCCACGAGCGGATCATCGTGATTCTGGTACGGAGCGTCGAACGAGCTGAAAACTGAGGAAGGACCCCGTTCGATCGGCGGGTTGCCGACTTCGTTCGCTCCATCGACCCCGAATGTCGCGGCATGGACGAAAGGAAAATGGGCCGCGTCCATGAAGTTGTCTATCAGTTGTGCCGCGCTGACCGGTGTGGTTCGCGTTTCACAAACCGCGGTCGCGAAGCGCGGATCGTGCCATCCATCGAACGAGGGGAGCGGGGAGTGCGGCTCATCGGGGGCCACGAAGATCAGTCCGAACTGTTCCACGACGGCAAACGCCGGGCTGACACATGCACGGGACGGCAGGGTGGCGTTGGATCCAAGTGCGGGGATCTCCGTTGCGACCCCGGCACTGTCGAATCGCCAACCGTGATAGCCACACTGAAGTTCGTTGTCGACGATCTTTCCGGCGGAGAGGGGAGCGCTGCGGTGCGGGCAGCGATCGGGAAATGCTCGCACTTCAGCGCCGAGCCGAGCGAGTACCCAAGGCTCTCCGAGGAGGGTCACCCCAACGGGTTCTTCCCCGACCTCGTGGCTGTGAGCGACGCAGTGCCATGCCTTCCGCAGAGCCAGCGACTCGTTGTCGATGACGGTCACCCGTGTGCGGGTGTTCGCCCCAGGGGGCGTCGGGTCGGGTTCGGTCGCGTTCATCGTGGTCCTCGTGAGGGGCTAAGAAGATCCGACAGCGTTCCTGCGGCCGACAGGTCTCCGTTCACGGAATCAATCCTGAGGCAGCCATGTTCCCTGAGGCAGCCATGTTCATCCGGCAACGACTTTTGGGAGTTTGCCGAGCAGCGCGGCAAACTGATCCGGAGTCTCGACGGCCAAAGCGAGGTCCCGCAGGAATCGCCGATAGTCGATGGAAACCCGATCAGTACGTACGCTTAGTTCAGCTGCCGGTTCCAAGGACAGCGCCGCGGGGACCTGGTTGCAGACCACCGGCTCGTCCTCGGCGAGGATCTGATCCTGAAACCGGAGGTGTTCGGAATCGTCTTCGTCGAGCGCATCATTGCGGCTCACAAACCAGAACGATCGGGTTTCTTGCATCGTGACGGGCGATGCGGTCATCCACAGAATCCGCTTCCCGCCACTGCGTTGCCGGAACGTTATCTGAACAGTGAGTGGCATGGCCATCACGTAGTCCTGTGATCCGAAGAGTGCCCGTCCGTCAGCGTCCATGTCAGGGGACTCGTAGTGAAACTCCAGCGCACCGTTGACTCTCTCGATCTCGGGAAGCGGAGGCACCGGCTCGTCGCGTCGCCCCAGGCTTCCGTCGTGGACCCAGGCAAAGTGCGACAGGTCCACAAAATTCTCGACGCGGCGGGCCGCACCCACCGGCCACGTATATGGGCGTCCGGACAGGACCCGAAGCCCAGGATCCGGCTGGTTCGGTGTCAACCATGCGGCGCATGGCGGCAACTCCGTTTCCACCGAATCGTCCAAGCGCACCCACACCATTCCGTATGCCACCTTGGCCGAATAGGAGGAGACACAGGCCCGTGAAGGAATCGGTCCGTCGGGCATGGCCGGAATGTCGACACAACGACCCGCGGTGTCATAGCGCCAACCGTGGTAGGCGCATCGGAGCGTGTCCCCATCCACGGCTCCCACGGAAAGACGGGTCGAGCGGTGGACGCACCGATCGGCCAACGCTATGGCCCTGCCATCCGCGGTTACCGCCACGGCCAACTGAACCCCGAGGAGCGTTACCGGACGCGGACCGACCGCACCCATGCCATCGCTCTGCGGATCGTAGGGGTCCCGCGAGTCGGCAAGTTCGTTGACCGTACATACCGGATGCCAGAACCTCCGGAGTGCCGCTTCGAACATCGAATCCACGGTGACCGAGGGATCCCCAGACATCGAGTCCATTAAGTCAACGGGCGTTCGAGCGACGTCGGTGTAGCTCACCAGTCGGAGTCGTCGAGAGCAGGGCCCCAGGTCTTGCCGACGGTCGCAAAACTCGGCATCGGACCGGCTTCGAACCAGGTTCCGTTGTGAACGCAACCCACGGTCGCCAGGGCTTTGTCGGTCATCACTGTCTCGTTGCCGTCGCTCAGGCCGATATCGCCTTCAATGATGCGGAGGACACTGATCTCGGCGGGTCGACCAACACTAAGTACACCTAACGTGTCTCCGTATCCGATAATCGAGGCGGGGTTGCGGGTAACCATGGCGATGACGTCGTACAGGTCGACGCCGAGCGCCCACACCTTCGACATCGTCTCAGCCAGCGTGTAGACCGGCCCATTGATGTTGAACACGTTCAGGTCGGTGGAGATCGTGTCGGGAAGGTATCCCTGGTCGAGAATACGACGGGCTTCCCGGAATCGGAAGTCGGTTCCCGAATGGCCGATGTCGAGTTTCACGCCTCGGTCGACTGCATCGCGGAACTCGGGAATCGCTTTTCCATCCATGCCGAGCATGCCGCCCCCGCCGCGGAAGGCGTGTGTGATGATGTCGCCACCTCGAAGTTGACGAAGCAGAGACGGCGTCGAGATCACCGGAGTGTGGGGGAATCTACCGAGGTGAACCATGATCGGCTTGTCCGTTGCCGCCTTGGCGGCATCGAGAAACGGCGAAACTTCGGGATTTCCGGTGTGGCAGACGCGGACTTTGCACCCAACGAGCACGTCGGCATTTCGTTCGAGCGACGCGGCAAGAAGATCGGGATCGAGGTTACGCAGGTCGTTCGCGATCTCGAGCTTGTGGCAGATGAAGTCCTTGGTCGCGAGATACAACTGGTTTGGATCGATGAACGCGAGGACCCGGGTCTTGGTTGCGGGATGGTCGATGACAGCTGCTCGAGCCAGATCAAAGGTGGCCACGCCACTCGTGCCGCCGTCGATGATTGTCGGCACACCCATGCCCACACCCACGTCATCGGCCTTCACACAAAAGTCACCGAGCCCCGGAAAGACATGGGCGTGGAGGTCGATGAGCCCGGGAACGACAAGCTGTCCTGACACGTCGATACAGCGGACGTTGGGTTCGGCGGTTTTCGCCGCTACTTCCGGGGATCCAAGGGGGTGAATCCCGACAATCACTCCGTCTTCAACGACAACATCGGCGACAATATCGGTCTGCGACGCGGGATCGATAACCCGTCCACCAGTCAAGATAAGGCTCATTCTTCCAACGTAGGCCGCGCGTGTTTCCGGAGGGTTTCGCTCGCGTTTGCGTTCGCAGTCGTGTGTGTTCCCGGGGGAAGCGGCGCTGGCCCCTAAAGTACTGCGCATGGTTCAGACCGGTACTGACAGCGGCCCAACGGCGCACGCGGTCGTCGCGATCGTGATGGGTTCAGCGAGCGACTGGCCCACGATGCGTTTCGCATCGGAGATCCTCGCCGAGCTGGGAATACCTCACGACGTGCGGGTCGTGTCGGCTCACCGCACACCAAAACTCATGGCGGAGTTCGCCGAGTCGGCGGAGGCGAAGGGGATCGAAGTCATTATCGCCGGCGCCGGTGGTGCAGCACATCTTCCGGGCATGATTGCGGCGCAGACACTCGTTCCGGTTCTGGGCGTGCCCGTGAAGTCGAGCATCCTCAATGGGGTCGACTCGCTGCTCTCGATCGTGCAGATGCCCAAAGGGATACCGGTTGGCACGTTGGCGATCGGCGATTCCGGTGCGGTCAATGCCGGCCTGCTGGCCGCCGCGATCGTCTCCACAAATCGGCCTGAATGGCGTGAGCGCCTCCGTGCCTGGCGGGACGCCCAGACCGATGCGGTGCTCGCCAACCCCGACCCCCAACCAGCGCAGTAGTGGCGGCTGTCGTGAGCCAGCCAAGCCAAGATACGCCGACGGCTACGAGCCGGGAACATACGCTCGGGATCCTCGGCGGTGGTCAATTGGCGAGGATGATCGCTCTCGCTGCCCGGCCCTTCGACATCGCCTGTGTGGTCGTCGAACCGACCGGTCCGAATTGCCCTGCGGCCCCAGTGGCCGAGGTGATCGTAGGAGCGTTCGACGACAGGGGAGTGCTTCAGCGACTCGTCGAACGTTGCTCCGTTGTGACGATCGAGTTGGAAGCGGTACCGGTCGAGGCCATTTCCTGGCTGGCCGAGCGGGTTCCGGTCCGGCCGGGAGTTGAAGGCATACGAGCGGCGCAGGACCGGTTGCTCGAGAAGCAGCTGTTTCGCTCGCTGGGGATTCCGACGGCCCCGTTCGACGACGAGGTTCCAGCGGACTCTCCGGCCATCGTGAAGACGCGTCGAGGAGGGTATGACGGCCGCGGTCAGATTCGCACACGAACGGCTGACGAGCGAACCGCCGCCCTTCGTGAGCTTCCGGACCCGATCGTGGAAGGACTCGTCACGTTTCAACGCGAGCTTTCGTTGGTCGCCGCCAGGAGCGTCAGTGGTGCGATCAGTTGCTACCCGCTCGTGGAGAACGTTCACGTCGACGGGATCCTCCGGGAGACCATGGCGCCGGCCCGGGTAACCCCCGAATTGCAGTCACAGGCCGAGCACATCGCTCACCGCCTTCTGGAACATGTCGGATACGTCGGAGTAATAGGAATCGAGCTGTTCGACGTTGACGGAACGCTTGTCGTCAACGAATTTGCGCCTCGGGTGCACAACACCGGCCACTGGACCATCGAAGGTTCGGCGACAAGTCAGTTCGAACAACACGTGAGGGCGGTGATGGATCTTCCCCTCGGAGACGTCGCAACCCGGGGAGCCTCAACGATGATCAACGCCATTGGCACTCTTCCCCATTTGCTAAGTGTGCTTGCTATTCCCGGGTGTCATATGCACGCATATGGTAAGGAAAATCGACCAGGCCGCAAGGTTGGTCACATCACGGTGACCGCCGACGATCGGGCGACGGTCGAAGATCGGGTTCGACAGCTTCGGAGTTCGACGAACCACTGAAAGGTATCTGGTCCCGACACTATGGGGGCGGTTGCACCTCGACAACAGTAGAAGGGGAGCGTACCGTGACGCCATGAGTGACATGACATTGCTTCAAGTGGCACAACATGCAGACGACCTTGGTCGGGCTGAGGCGTTTTACCGTGACATGCTCGGTTTGCCGATTCTCGGTCGATTCGATCCGCCCGGACTCGTATTCGTCGATCTGGGCAATGCACGAATGCTGTTAGAGGCAGCAGCGACACCAACGACGCTCTACCTGGAGGTCGCCGATATCGAAGGCGAGTATCGACGCCTCATGGATCAGGGTGTGCATTTTGAGCACGGACCGCAACTCATCCATCGCCACGACGGCACGTTCGCGGCGAAAGGGTTGGAGGAGTGGATGGCGTTCTTCCGCGACAGCGAGCACAACCTCATGGCGATCGCCGAGCGACGACTTCCGACTACGACCGATTGAACGAACGGCGACGGAAGCCCGGTCCTGATCGCTAAGCGGCCGCGGAAAACTCGGCCAGTATCTGCGTGGGGTTGCCGGCTTTGTTGATTCGCTCCTCGATCAACGCTCGTTGCTGAGCGGCAACCTGACGGGGTTGATCAACGGTGGCCCACTGCACGAGTCCGGCCCAGAAGCGGTCGATCAACTCAGCACCGCTGACCTCTCCACCAGACTCGGTCCGGAACCGAATCGTCTGCAACTCGCCGAGGTAGAGCTGCAACGACGTCACGTGAATCGTTTCATCGGTCCGGATCCGCTCCACGATTTCAGCGGCAAGCTCCGCCTCCGCACGTCGACTCGCGAACAGATCCGGCGTGCGCAGGATTGACTGCGTCATGGCGAACCCGATCTCCGCCCGAAACTCAATCATCAGGAGGTTCATGAGGAGCGACAACAGCCCTTCCACCGCCATGGAAACTTCCGGCATGAACCGCTGACCGGCCTCGGGGCGAGCAATGCTCTCGGGTGGGTCCACGTCGGGAAACGCACCGATACCAAACACCAGATCGCGTGCGACGAACCACATTTCGTCGTGGCCGCCAATGCCCAGTTCAGGCTGGCCGCCCTCATCAATTCCGTGCGCCCAGAGCAGCCCCCGGTTGAGATGTCCGATAGCCATCTCGGAGATGTCGTCGACGATGAACGGTTGGAGTTCCGGAAACTTCATCTCGGCAAGAAGACGCCCCTTCGCTTCGATCTTTCCCGTAATGGTGAGCGTGTTCCAGAACGTTTCGCCGAGGCCGTGTCGAAGCAGAATGCGTGACTGCTCAACCGTCGGAATCCGGTCACCGTTAAGCAGGGAAGAATCAGCGTCGAACAGGTCGCCACCTCGAGACCGCAGCGCGTCCGTCCACGCGTTCAGCGCAACTGTTCGACCAAGCGAGCGGGGTGGGACATACGTTCCGTCGGCCGCCATCCCGCCGTGCATCCGCCGCGAGCCCGCCACGTGGGGCTGAGCAAAACTATGATCACTTAACAATTCCTCTTGCGAGAAGACAAGTTTCGACATGCCTGAAGTGTACCGGCGGTCGGTCGAAAACACTCGTTTGCGGACGGACGCCCGGCGGCCGCTGATGAACCGCTGACGCGGCCGGCGCAAGATGGCCTCCATCGAACCCGTCCACTCCGGAGGCAACCCATGAACATCCAACGCCATCTTCCAACCCGATTCGTGCTCGCTGCGGTAGCCGCGATGGTGCTCTTCGGTGGTGGAGCAGCCACCGCCGACTCTCCGGCCGTCGAGCGCACGATGGAATGTACGGACCCAGCCGGGGGCAACGTCCAGTTTGTCGGCGAGCAGGTGCGAAATGGGGCAACCCCGCATGTGTGGCGAAATGTCGACCCCACCGCCACGCCCAAGGCGTTTGTGTTCCATGGCGTCGCGATGTCGAGTCCCGACGGGACCATCGAAATCGTCGAGGCGGTGAACGGCGCGACCGATGGCCCGAACACGGTGCAGTGTGGGTTCATCATCCCCGTCGGCCCGAACACCGGCAAGACCGTTCTTTTCAGTGGGTTCTTCGTCCCGTAGCCGTCTGGCCCACCGGCCTTCTAGACACGGCAAAATCGCGTGTCTAGAAGGTCGAACCCTCGAGGACGATGACTCTGGCCGTCCGGTGCCCGGCTACGCAACGATGGAAATATGGGCGGCGCCGTGGCCCTTCTGACGGCTCTGCAGAACGAACCGCACGGTATCGCCCTGCTTGGGTAGCGAGGTCCCGTGAACATCGCGGGCCATAAAGAACACATCACCTTCAATGTTCGGCGTCTCGATGAAGCCGTAGTTCTGGTTGGCCCGAAACGCCTTTACGACTCCCTCGACGTACTCAAGATCGGCGCATGTTGTTCCGTCGCAGGCGGGGGAGCGGATCGCGTTGTCTTCGCCCGTTCCCCGATGGGCGACCGACCGCACTACGACGACATCGTCGCCCACTATCCGAATGTCGTCGTACTCACCTTGGTCATCGCGGCCGATGCGATGCTCCACGCGGCCACGCACCTCAACCGTGTCTCCCAGACGAACATGACTTTCGACGTTTGCCGCAACCGCGCCAAAGCAGTGAAACTCAATTTCGTCGACATGCCCCGATCGACGTGGTGACGGAACATCGACACGGACCACGAGTCGCTCGGCGTTCCCCGGTCGAAACGGACGATCACTGACCCGGCCAACCAACAACACGATGTTCATTTCCTAAGCATGCCTGCTTTTGCTTTCGCGTGCACCTGCGACTGATCAAGATTCGCAGCTTTGGCCGGTGGGGAGGGAAGGAAGGTGCGGGACATCCCGAACTCACTCGAGACGTCCCGGTCTAACTTTACATAACTATTATTATGGGCGGTTCAATGAACAGGGGTGCGTGGCGCACCCTGATCCGTTTGGCAAACTTCGGATCACTCTTACCGCCTTTGATGACCCCCGTCGTCCTATCGCCCAGCACGTTGCGACTTCTACGACGGGGCCGACCGCCGACGTCCCCTTGTCGTGTCGACGACCGCGACGGCGCCAAATGAGACCGGGTTCGCCAACGAGTGGCCACCCGAGCGGACGAAGAAATTGCGGGCCGGGTTTCAACAGCCACCCACCCAAATCTCTCGAGTCACCCGGGTTCCACACCAATATTTTGTCACAGTGACGTAATAACCCATCGGCTCCAATGTCAGGTGGTTTGGCAATGGTTCGCGCGACTCACCGCGTCCACGGACCGGAGGGGCTTTTGAACGATTCTCCTACGTAGCTCATAGGTTGCTAATGGTTGATGCCGATGCCACCAAGATGAAAACGCAAGCACGTAACCGACTTATGTTGACCACTGTCTCCATCCTCGCCCTGTCGTCGACACTCCTTGGTGGTGCCGCCCACGCTGCTGGCCGCGGTGACGTCAAAGACAAGACGAAGGCAAATCGCGAAGCGACCAAAGAACAGGCGCAAGCAGCGCGACAAAGCACCAAAGACAAGAACGAGGCACTGCGGAAGCAGACAAAGCAGGAAAACGAGGCGCGTCACGATGCTGCCGTCGCCAAATGCAAGACGGACCTGGCGGCTGCGAAGGCTGCAGGCACCGGGCTCGACGCAGCACGCGAAGCCTGCCGGGCGGCGCTGGCGCAAACCCGCGATGCGAATCAGGCGGCGCGGGAAGCTACAGCACTGGCAAACGCGACGGCTCGCCAGGACACGCACAAGTCGAACGCCGAGCTTCGCAAAGCCACCAAGGAAGCAAACGACAAGATCCGCGAAGAAGCCCGCAAGAAGGCCAAGCCCGGGCGCTCGACCGTCGCTCCCGTGACGACTGCGGCGACTGTTCCGACAACTGTCGCAACCACGATCGCCACGACCGTCCCCACCACTCCCCCGTCGATCGCGGTCGTTACGGTTCCCGTCGCTTCCTGATCCCAAACCTCAGCACTGGCACACGTCGTGCCAGTACTGAGCGCCCGGAAACTCAGCTCGCGTTACCCGGACCCGAAGGTGAGGGAGACCATCCGCAGCTATGGCCCATTCCCTTCAGATAGATGTCGTGGGCCGTATTTCCGGCCTCGGTGCGATCCCCAGCGGAACGATTGGGATCGTCAGCGATGGCCCTCAATCGGTCGTACTCGGTTTCAAGCTTCGCACAGGTCGATTTCGGCGGGGCGTCCTTCTTTGTCACGGTCTTTTTGAAGGCCACCGGGTCCGCGGAATCAAGAATGCCATCCTGGCCGATATCGGCGCCGCCGCCAGTTGGGATTAACGAGTCCACGCTGCCAACGGTTCCATTGACCAGTTTCGCACCACGCTGGGTTCCGTCAGGGAGCAGCACCCATCCGGCCTTTACGACTTTCTCGCCCACCACGTCGTACGCCCTCCACAGTCCGCTGGGATATGACACCCTGGCAATCCGGAGATCGATCGACCTTCCCTTAAGCGTGAGCTTCCCAACCAATCCTGACTTCCCCAGGGTGGCGCTGAGTGAGGCGTTGCCGGCGGTGTTCGATCCCGACATCTTGCTGCCGCTCACGGATCCTTTCAACCACACTGCGATTTTTCCGCCGTCGCAGATATAGGCCTCAACCACTCCGCCTCTAGTGGCAACGCCTATGTACGCGTTGGTACCCGGCAGCTTCCCGGCGAAGTTCACGAACGGTCCCTGTGAGTCGGCGATGATCGCCGCTTGCTCGTCGGGCGACAGCACCGCGGCCGTTGTCGCCGCAGATGCTGCTTCCACGGCCGACGAGACGAACGTCCCAGCGAGTAACGATGCGGCTCCAAAGAGCAAAAGGGTACGGCGGATCATCACAGATCTCCTGTCTCCGGACACGAAGTTCGTGCCCTCCGCCAAGACTCGCGAACGTCGTCGACTTCGTACCCCGTGCGCGCACGGAATCGCGGACATTCACGTCTCAAGCGGGCAGGCTTGTGAAGCGACCCAAGCCGGACGTCGAAGGAATTTTGATACACGCGGCGACAGTTCCGTTCGCTCGACCTGTCGACACCGAATCGACGAGGCTCACACGTGGCCGAGCTATTGCCCCGAGACACCGCATTTGCCAGGATTCGTCTGTGGCTTACGACAAAGAGCTGGCCGACCGTATCCGGGAACTGTTGGCCGGCGAAGCTGGAATCACCGAGTCCAACATGTTCGGTGGTCTTGCGTTTCTCCTGAACGGCCATATGGCAATCACTGCGAGCGGCAAGGGCGGCATCCTGGTTCGCTGCGATCCCGCCCGGGCGGCGTCGTTGGTCGAGCGGGGGCCGGCCGAGTTGGCGATCATGCGTGGTCGCTCCATGTC
Source organism: uncultured Acidimicrobiales bacterium (assembly GCA_963763135.1). GTDB lineage: Bacteria > Actinomycetota > Acidimicrobiia > Acidimicrobiales > JANYDT01 > JANMZO01. The sequence goes on from CAVXNJ010000004.1 coordinate 1,128,381, forward strand.
CGGTTGGGTGCGAATCTCGAGCGAGCACATCCGCTCGAAACGCGAGCTACGTCGATGGGCGAACGTCGCCCTTGCGTACACCCGCTCGCTTCCGGCAAAGGTGTACGAACCAACGCCTAGCTCCACGACTTGCAGCGCGGTGTAACCGAAACGTGATCGCGACGTCTTGGTCGGTAACTCCGAACAAAGGACCAACCGTGCTTCGTGTCCAAATTCGCCGCAAGGTGGTCGCTGTCGCCGCCGCAGGCATCCTCCTTTCGTTGGGCGCGCTTCCGGCCCAGGCCACGCAAAAGCGCCAAGCAAAACCTGTCATCTGCCGAATCGACCCAATGACCGCGACGACATCATCGGGTCCGTCCAAGAGCCGAGCAGATTGGATCGAGATCATTGCGGCTTTCAAGGACGCTCCTGCGACCTGCGGAACGAAGACGGTGCCTGTTACCGGGCAGCTGATAACCGAAATTGCGTTTCCCGCGGCGGCGAAACGTCGACAGGGCAACGGAATCCTTGTGATTGCCGTTAGCCACGAACTCAAACCGTCCGGGACGTCCGTAGAGGGTTGGCAGGTGATCACGACGCCCGTCGAAGGAAAAGCTCGCTATCAGTGCGCCAAATTCGCGTGTCAGTTCACGGTCGCGCTCCAAAAGCCCGGACAACTTCGCACGACGCTGAGCGGCACGGCGCAGTTCAACCCTAAGGAACTCGGAATCGACAAGGTCGCTTTCACGTACCAGAAGATTGAGTGGACCGAGAGCATCCAGTCGCCGCGAGATTCCGCAAGCGGTCAGGCCACCGGCTGAACCGCTGAAGCACCAGACGGCAGTATCGGCACTCACATGCCGAGGATGACGCACCGACAGCATGGGCCCTTGCGAATCAACCGACCCTCGAGCGCCGGCGCCACGAGATGGCAAAGCCGCCTAGTCCAAGAAGGACCAGGGCCAGCGCCAGAAGTTGCGCCGTTGGCGAACCGGTGAAGGCCAGATCCGACGGGCGTTCCACTTCGACGCCGTTCACATCGACCTGGGAGAAGCCGAAGTTCACGGTTTGGTGCTCGTTCGCACCCAGGTTGACCGTTCGCTCGCGAGGGCCGTTGGTGGGATCGGTACTGGCCTGCACACAGACGACGAAGGTGCCGGGCAGCAGTGAATCAAAGACGTAGGACCCTTGGGAATCCGCGGTCGTTACGACCACGGTTTCGCCCTTCCTGAGGCACACTTTCGCACCCGCGACGGGTCGCTCGTCCGGGTCCTTCTGGCCGTTGCGGTTTGCGTCCTTCCACACCACGCCGGTGATTTCCGAAGTGGGCTCCGGAACAGTTGCAGCCACCACCGTGGTCGACGGAGCGATAAGGGGGATCGTCGCGCTCAGCGGCACCTCCGATGTCGTGGTACTCGGAACCGTGGTTGTGCTCGGGGTCAGAACGACGAGCGGCGGAGCGATCGTTGACGCGACCGGTGCCGTGGTGGTTGCCGCTTCGGTGGTCGATGTCACGACTGCTGTGGCGGTGTCCGGCGAGGTTGTCGTCGGGACTTCCGTGGTCGTGGTCGGCACACCCGTGGTCGTGGTCGGTGCAACGGTCGTTGATGCAACGGTTGTCGTTGTCGACGCTGGCGCCAGCGTCGTCGAGGTCGTCGTCGTCGTCGTCGTCGGGGCGAGTGTGGTTGACGTCGAAGTAACCGGCACAACTGTTGTGGTCGTGCTGGTGGCGACCGTCGTGGTAGTCGTGGTCGTTGATGCAACGGCCGAGACGGAGACTCCGATCGACGAATCGTTGTTCGACGGATCTGAACCACTCGGTACATTGTTTCCGTTTTCGAAACGATCAGGCGTGGAACCAACCGGAATCGATTCTGGGCCGGGCTGGAGCGGCGATGGCTCGACCACGGCCACGTTGACCATGGAGCCGGTGGCGGCTGGCGTATCGACCGTGGCGTTCACCGTGACAGGTGGGGCCGAGTCCCCCGACGCGAGTGTGGCACCGATGTACGCACACGTGATGAGTTGTCCGCTCGGCGCGCCACAGTTCCAATCAGTACCGGTTGCCGCGGGGTTGGCGAAGCTCAGCCCGGTGGGCAGTTTGTCGGTAACGGTCAGGCCCGTCAGCGCGCTTCCCGGCCCGTTGTTGGTCACCGTCAAGGCGAAGGTCACCGCCGATGCGTCGGAGTACGGTCCGCTGCTGGTGAGTGTCTTCAACAGCGTGAGGTCATAGAGTTCCACCAGCCCGAAGTCGACCCGGGTGGTTGATGTCGACCCATCGACGTTCGAAACAGTTGAACCGTTCGCGCTCGAACCTGGAGTCAGGGAGAACGAACCCGACGCGATTGTCCCCGATCCGGTTCCAGCTCCGTTGTCATCGGATTCAGCGCCCAAGGCCGTCGAGCCGAGCACCGGGTCGGTTGTCGAGACGTATCCGGTGGGTGCTTCGATCTTCACCACATACGATCCCTCGGGCAGACCGGTAAACCGGTACAGGCCTCCGTCGACGGTCAGGGACCCGCCGGCCGCGTCGTCCGCGGTGCCAAGCCGACCGTCGGGGCCGACCGGGATCTCGGTCGTTCCGTCAGCGGCGTACAGCTTCACCGTCACGCCATCGTGGCCTGATTCGGTGCCATTCAGAAGCCCGTCGTTCGACGTTCCCCCACCACTTCCACCGTCGACCCAGACGAGATCGCCGAGGGATTGGGTGTAGAAGCCGAAGTCGATCGAGAGGTTCGAGCTGTCATCGGAGATCGCGGCACTGTCGTTGTTGTCGAACACCCCGATCTCCTCGCCGGTCGGCTCGTCGCCGGGCGTCACCGTGACCGGGAGCGAGAGCACGCCCCCCGCATAGAAGCCCGTCGTTTGCGTTGTTCCGTTGTCGTCGGCATTCGTATCGTTGTCCGGATCCGGAGCGATCGTCTCCGACACAACCCCCGCGGCGTTGATCGAAGTTCCTGATGAGTGGTAGCCGGCGAGCGGGCCCGAAGCACCGAAGTTTGTCTTGGCCACACCGATGACGTAAGTGCCACTCGCCAGATAGTGGGCGGCGGGCAACGGGTTCCCCGATGCGTCGGTGAACTGGTCGAAGTAGTACAAACCGTTGGCGTCGGTGGTGTCGTATGCAACCGGCGTCTGCTCAGACACGTCGATTATGCCGTTCGCGTTCACGTCGGAGAACAGTTCAACCGCAACCCCGATCGCGGGTTGTTCACCACCGTCAAGTGCTGCGTTGTTGTTGGTATCAAACCAGACGCGATTGCCAAGCGACACTCGAGGTGTGAACCCAAAGTCGAAGATATGACGATTGAATCCTTCTCGATCAACGCCGTCACCAGATGCGCTGTTGGAGTCGTTGCCTCCACCGAGTGATCCGAGCAGGAAGGTGACTTCCACCGCTGTACCATTCGGTACACCGTCGCTGTCGCTGCTGTTGCTCCCGATCACCTGAGGCGCGTTTGCGGTCGCATCATTTCCTTCGGTGGGCACGAGTCCGGCCAGATTCAGTTGCTGACTCGAGCCGGCTGCGTTCGCTATCCGAACCGTCGCCGAATCGTCGGCGGCGCTCAGTCGATAATTGGCTGGATCGAGTTCCGGAACGGTCGTCGCCCCACTCCGAGCGACCGACGAGAAGAGGTACTGACCGGCGCCATCGGTGACTGCCGAGTAAGTATGTCCACCTACGATCATGTCAACGGTAACGCCCGACATACCGGGCTCCCCCGGGTCCTGCACGCCGTTTGCGTTCTGATCGTTCCAGACGAGATTGCCGACTTCGACGGGCGCCAGGCTGCCGAGTATCTCGATGTCCGCCAACCCGTTGCCTTTGCCGAAGCCCTGGGAATTCAGGCCGGTGGTGTCGTAGAGCTCGATCTGATTGTTACGTGCGGCTCCGCTCGTGGGATACCAGCCAAGCCCACCCGAATCGGTGTCGAGCGGATCCATGATCCCAAGGACGTATTCCTCCTTGCCCGGCGCCTTGGCGATAGCTCCAAGCGATGTTTCCTGATGTCCGCTTCCCGACGAGCCGAAGTTCTCGTGCGAATAGACCTCTCCCCCACCCGGACCCTGGGAGTTCGCCGCGCCTGTGATGGTGCCGCCTCCCATGGAGGCTCCCTTAGCCACCGATCCGCCACTTTCCAGAACGAACGATCCCGACGCGTTGGGTGCAGCACGCAGCAAGTCACCACCGTTGACGCCTTCGAGGTTTGCCGTCTGGTTCGTGGAGTTTGGCCGGCGGTTGCGGTATCCGAATTGGGCGCTGAGCCGATCGCCGAATGCCATCAGCAGTGACCCGTCGTCGTCGATCTCCAGATCAGTAAGCATGGGTTGGGGGCGGATTGCGGCCCACGACTGGCTCGGTGGGTTGAACTCCGTATCGGTGTAACTGTCGTCCCACGGATTCCAGGAACAGCCGAGCGTGGAACCATAAACGCAGCCCTTGGTGAAGCTCAGTTGCACGCCGTTTCCGGGCGTCGAGTCTTCGACGAGGTTGGATGACCACGTTGCCGACGCGAGCCCCGACGGCAGGCCGCTGACCGGCAGGGTCCCCGACTCCGGGTTGTAGGCAAAGACAAACGCGGCAAGATCTGCTGCGGTACCTGAGCTGGCATCGCAGACGACACCGACGTAAATGATGCCGTCACTTACATCGAGGCCCCACGGGCGACTGGAACCGTTTACGCACGAAGGCGTAGGAATGGCGAGCGCGTTGCCTGCGGTCTTCGTCGCGATGTCGATCGGCTGCACCGTCTTCGCCATGAGATTGACGGCGTAGAGCGTCGTCCCATCTTCAGATATGTCGAGATCGCCCCAGCTGACTTTTCCGACCTGCGCGAACGCGGCGTCGTCGTCGCTCGGGTCGGTGTAGTTCACCAGGCCGCGTGTCGCATTGGCCTGTACCGCGCCACCATCGGTATCCACATCCGTGAACGGAGTCGACCACGGGTTGTTTGCGGGAACCGGGTTCGACGCGTAGATCGCTCCGGGTCCGCCGGGACCCATTCCCGAGTGCCGTTTCAACATGGCGGAACTGAATACCGTTCCCGACGAGCGTTGGTAAGCGATGCCCCAAATGGAACCGGTCTCGCTCGCCTTCCCGATTCCGGACACACCGGTGCCGGAGTACGAGAGGGTGTACACGGTGTCGAATGCGGCGGCATGGGCCGAGTTGGTCCCAACCGTTGGATCACCCGTGTCCTGTCGACCGGTGGCGATCTGTGGAGTGGTGGTCGGGTTCGTGAAGTCGGCCGGGTTGTTCACGCTCGTGGTGACCGTGGGATTCAACCGGGAGTCGACGAACTGCACAAACGAACCTGCCGAGTTCGGAGCGATGGCCCCCGCGGAGGCCACGCCCGGCTCGAGAAAGGCCTGCCAGGCCACGGGGATCTGGAACTCGATTCGGCACGTGCCTCGCACGTTGGGTCCGGTCAGGCTGTACGAACCGTTCTCTGCCGTCGTCGAGGTGGTGGCCGGTGTGTACACATCGTCGACCGACGAGGTCGAGGCGCCCTCGTCCGAGACACAAACCGCAGTGACATCTATTCCGCCCTGGCCGGGCTCCCCCGCGTCCCAGGAGCCGTTCGCGTTGTAGTCACGAAACACTCCAGAGCGGGGCGTCGCCGAATACCCGCCGCCGCTGACCGTCCCGACGCTGGTCAGGACGGCGGAAGCGCCCGGCGACCCGATCGAGGACACCCCTACCGCCGCTCCCGCCACACCGATGGCCAACATCGAAGCGACCGCTGCTTGCCGATGACGCCGCACTGCCACTCGAAACGACGCTGCGAGCGGCCTGGCGGACGCTGACTCTGCTTGGTTCACAACACACTCCGGATACATCACGATCGGCTGAGCCGCCCGATGGCAGCGTGAACCAATCGACAGGAAGTGTTGATGGCTTAAGAACGTCGGTCACCGTCCGAGACCGACAGGGCGAAATCCCAACCGACGTCCTCCAGCGCCGTTTACATCCAGGGCGCTAAGGCCTCGGCCATGGTGTGAAGTTCGGCGTCGACGTCGCCGACGGGCTGAAACGCGATCTCGGTCATCCCGGCGTTCCTCAGGTCCTCGACCCGAGCCCGGATTTGATCGATGGATCCGGTGAGCGGAGAGATCGTCGCCGCGGCCTCGGGGGTCATGACCTGCCTATCGATATCGTTCATGCGGGTCAGGTGCCCTTCATGGAGCGTCAGGTGACGGACTTCTTCGGGGATGGCGTTGGCCAACTCCACAAACCGCTGAGCGTTCGGTAGCGAATCGAGCCGACCATCGTGCTGTTCCAAAAATGCGTGGTAGGCGACGGCGGCCGGAGCACCGGCCGCTTCCCACACCCGGTCGGTCGACAGGATTTCTCCCGGACGCACCACCGTCCCAAAGCCGAGCAACGTGGCCGAAGGGAGGTCGGCATAGGACGCGCCCGGACGCGGGCGACTGCTGAAAACCCCGCAACCCAACGCAGCGGCCGTGGCCAGGCCTTTTGGGCCATTCACCCCAAGGACCCAGCGGACATCGATCGGCCGCCGCGGTGCATGACCTTCCCCGTGGAGCATTCGGGTCATGCGGCCCTCGATTTCGACCGTCTCACCCCGCAACAACGCCTGCACCACCCCGACCGATCCCGGCATGTCGGCCCACTTCAACGGCTTCTGCCCCATCGCCCGGCGTCCGGTAAAACCGGTCCCCACCCCGACTACAACCCGGTCTTCGCCGATCAGGCTCACCAGGTGCGCGATTGCCGAGGCCGTGACCATCGGATGGCGAAGCGATGGGATCAACACCCCAGGTCCGAGCGTGATGCGAGACGTTCGCACGGCCGCCAACGCGAGCGTCATCCACACATCGACCTGCAACGCCGGAGTGTCGTAGACCCAGGCGGTGTGATAGCCGAGCTTCTCGGCGGTTTCGATGTGGAGGGGCGTTTCGGGAACGGGCGGAAACGCGGCAGGAGATTCTCATGCCGATGTTCTAATCGGTTCAGCCCAATCGCTCCAACGGGACCATCGCCGCTACGACACAAATGGTCACGGGTCGGTCTACGTTGTGGAAATGCCTCTCCAACTCCGACGCTACGAACTCGAACCCACCCTTGTCGACGAATGGCTGGCGTTCTTCAACGAGCTCACCCCGGTTCGAGCCGGCTTCGGGTTCCGTCTGGTATCGGCCTATCTCGATCGCGCCAACGCGGAGTTCACGTGGATTGTCGAACACGACAAGCCGTTCGCCGAAGCCGAGGCGGTTTATCACTCGTCACCGGAGCGGGCCGCGCTCTTCGATGGCCGTCCGAAATTCGCCCGTGCCATGCACGTCTCGGATGTCGAATCGGTCTGAGCTAACGGACTCGACTTCGTACGCGACGCCGTAGCGAGGCCGTACGCGACGAAGGGTGAACCCGTTCGGGTTCACCCTTCGATCTGGTTGTTCTTACCCCAGGCTCGAACCGACTCGGATCAGTCTGCCCGGCAGGCCGTTGGGGCGTCAGGTGATCAGCTCAGGTCACGATCAGATCGAGTACGACCGTGGCGACATAGGTTCCCGAGGTTCCCGTGACGTTGAATTTGTAGTTGCCGGGCTTTGCGGTCACCTGGTCGGCAGATATGACGAGTGTCGTCGTAAGGCCGGAAGTGCTGGCTGCGCTCACGGTAATGCCGGCCGGCAGGCCGGAGGTGGTGATCGCCACCGGGCCGGAGAATCCACCGAACGGCTTCACGGTAACTCCGAAGAAATTCTGCACGCCTCGGGTAACGCCGACCACGCTGCGATCAGCGGCGATGCCGAATCCGGGGTTGGCGTTGACGATCAGCGAGACGTTGGTCTGGCGGACGAAGTTGCCGGAACGACCGGTGATCGTCAGGAAGTAGGTGCCGTTCGGCGTCCCGGCCGTGGTCGTCACCTGAAGCGTTGTGGTCTTGTCAGTCGACGCAGCCGTGAATTTTGCGGTGGTTCCGGTCGGGACGCCGGCGATCTCGAACGACACGATCGGCTTGACCGGAGACGCTGAAGCCAGATCAATCCGGTAGGAGTACGTGCCGGACTTGGTGGCGGTCTGGGTCACCGGCGTGACGACGTAGGCGAAGTCTGCGGCGGCCCGAACATTCAGGACAACGGCGGAGATCCGCTGCGTCGATCCGGCCGAAGCGATGATCGTCATCACGTAGCGCCCACTAGGTGTGTTGCTGGCTGGGGTGACGAGGAGTACCGACGAATTGGAAAGGCTCGGGTTCTGGGAGAAACCGGCGCGGAGTCCGGTCGGGGCGTTGCTGAGCACGAAGTTGACGGGGCCGTTGTAGGCGGATCGGTCGATCGTGTAGGCGTACTGAACAGTCTCGTCGGTCTTTGCCGTCCGCTCGGTGTTGTCAACCGAGATCTGGAATTGCGGCGCCACGGTCACGGGCGGCTGGGTGACGGGAGGAAGTGTCGGTGGGACGGTCTGTGGAATGGTGGGCAGTGTGACCGGCGCAGCACCAGCGACGATCAATCGGAACAGTGCGACCTTGGTGCGCTTGTTCGATGTCGCGTAAAGCTTGTAGACAGCGTTAGACGAAGGTGCGTTGGCGGGAACGATCAGCGAAAGCCGGTAGCGGTTGGTGCCTACCCGGGCGATCTCGGCGTCGATGTAATCGGGAACGCCATCGATATCGAAGACGGGTGTCGCCTTGAAACCGCGCACGGCCTGGATGAACACCGGGAAGTTCGCCGTTTGTCCGGCGCCCACCCGCACGTTGTCGGGTGAGACCACAACGTTGAAATCGGGTCCAACGTTACGGACCCGGCGGGTGGCTTCGGCGGGGCCCGCCAGGGTGGCGAGAAGACCTACGACCGAAGCGAGGGTGACGAGGAGACCTAATCCGGCGCCCAGGCGACGTTTGGTTCCGTGGTTGGAATACTTGCGAATCACGTTGACTCCTTGAGAACTGAACCACTAATCAGGTGGATTACCAATGACTACCGGCCACGTGTGAGGTAGGTGTGAGCGACCGGGCAGCGAGTCTTCATGTGGTTCGCCGAAGTTGTGTGGTGTGAAGGTTTGGGTAGGCCGTGTGCACCACCCGATGGTCCAAAACGCACACCAACCGAGCAACCAGCGGTCACGTCTTCGATGACAAAGATCAGACCGTGTCCGCCGCTACCCTTGCTGCCATGGCTACTCCGAAAAGCGACAAGGTTTCCGAAATATTTGATCCCACCGCGTGGCGAACGGTCGAGGGTTTTGAGGATCTCGTCGACATCACCTACCACCGGGCGATCGCTCACGGGACCGTCCGCATCGCGTTCAACCGACCTGAAATCCGGAACGCGTTCCGACCCTCGACCGTCGATGAACTCTTTCGAAGCCTCGACCATGCGCGGATGACGACCGACGTCGGTTGCGTCCTTCTTACGGGTAACGGCCCGTCGCCTCGCGACGGTGGCTGGGCATTCTGCTCCGGTGGCGACCAACGCATTCGTGGAAAAGACGGCTACAAGTACGCCGAGGGGGAAACGAAGGAAACCATCGATCCGGGCAAGACCGGCCGCTTGCACATCCTTGAGGTGCAACGACTGATCCGGTTCATGCCCAAGGTGGTGATCTGCGTGGTACCCGGATGGGCCGCCGGCGGCGGTCACAGCCTTCACGTCGTCTCGGATCTGACCCTGGCGAGCCGTGAACATGCCCGTTTCAAGCAGACTGACGCCGACGTGGCCAGCTTCGACGGGGGCTTCGGGTCCGCGTATCTTGCCCGCCAGGTCGGTCAGAAATTCGCTCGCGAGATCTTCTTCCTCGGTTCCGAATACACGGCCGAAGATGCCTTCCGCATGGGCATGGTGAACAAGGTCGTCGATCACGCCGACCTCGAGAAAACCGCCCTGGAATGGGGGCGGATCATCAACGGGAAAAGCCCGACTGCGCAGCGCATGCTCAAGTTCTCGTTCAACCTCATAGACGATGGACTGGTCGGGCAGCAGGTGTTTGCCGGCGAAGCCACCCGCCTGGCGTACGGCACCGACGAGGCTGCGGAAGGACGCGATTCGTTCCTGGAGAAGCGCTCGCCGGACTGGTCACCCTACCCCTGGCATTTCTGAGCGTCACATCGGAGAATTCGCACGCTTGACGCGCGGTTCGGGCTAACACCCAGACGGTCTCAGTTCCGCTAGGCCCACGCCTCGACGGCGGCAATGGCGGTGTCGATCGCAGCGTCGACCGCCCCTTCCTTGGCGGCGAAGACGATGTTCTCGCCCTCGGTGCGTTGCGCGATTACCGCGCATACACAGCCGGCCCGGAGCCCATATACCGACGCGAGCTTGAAGAGGGTCGCCGACTCCATCTCGTAGTTCAAGATCCCAAGGGCCCGGTACTCCGCCGTGATGCCCTGCAGCCAACGTTGCAGGGTGGGGTTCGCCGAGATCGAGGTGCGTTCCTGTCCTTCGAAGAACGTGTCGACCGAAGCGGTGATACCGACGTACGACTCGAACCCGAGGCGTTCCGCGGCCTTTGCGAGTTCGACGGTCAAGAACGGATCGGCGACCGCCGGGTATTCGACCGGCGCCACGTCGATAGCCGCGCCCTGCCGTGAAAGCGCGGCCGAGCTGATCACGATCGAACCCGCGGGAACGTGCGGCTGAATCGAGCCGGTCGTACCGATACGGATGATCGTTTTGACCGGCAGCTGGGCCAGTTCATTGACCACGATGCTGGTCGACGGGCCGCCCATCCCACTCGTTGAGCAAAGGATCGGTCGTCCGTTCGGGAGATCAGCCACAAAGCTGGTCAGCCCCCGGTTTCTCGAAAGCACTCGCGCATTGGTCAGTTTCTCCGTTGCGATGTACTCGGACCGGTCGGGGTCACCCGACAGGAGGACGGCGGTGGGTGGGTTGCTCCCCAAGTCGCCGGATCCAAAGCCAATGTGGTGCAGCGTTTCGCTCATGTGTTTAGTTTGCCCGACGGCGACCCGCCTGCCGTTACCCGGATGAACCCGGGTGAACCCGAGTCACCTCGGGGTCGCCTTAGGGGCCGGTCTCCCCCGATCCGATGGCCATGGCTACTAGCGTTCACACTATGAGCACGCGTGCGACTCTGCGTCGTTTGGCCCCGTTGCTTCTGGCGATCGTCGTGATTGTCGGCACCTTTGTCGTCGTTCTTCCACGTTTCGCAAATTACGGAGACGTCGCCGATGCGATGGGAAGCATGTCGACGCTGGCGCTCCTGGCGCTTTTCGTCACGGGAGCGCTGAACGTCCTCACATACGCACCGAATTGGATGGCGGCATTGCCCGGCCTGTCGTACAGGAAGTCGTTGCGCGTGACGTTGGCCGGTACGGCGATCGCCAACCTGGCGCCCCTGGGCGGCGCGGTCAGCATGGGGGTCCAGTACGCGATGTTTCGGGCGTGGGGGTTCGAGAAACGCGAGTCGTCGCGAGCGATGGTGGTTACCGGAGTTTGGAACAACCTCGTGAATCTCGCCCTGCCCCTCTGCGGGCTCGCCCTGTTGCTTCTACGGGGTGGACGCAATGCCGCCCTGGAAGTAAGCGCGCGTATCGGTACCGTTGTCTTCGTGATCGTGGCCGGAGCGTTCGCTCAGGTTCTCCGGAGTGACACCGGTGCGGTCAGCGTCGGGCACGTGGGCGATCGGTTCGTTCGGCTGTGGGACCGAATCCGCCGGAGAACAACCGTGCGCGAATCAATGTCGGAAACGCTCGTGACGTTTCGACAGGACAGCGTCGAGTTGTTGAAGAAGCGGTGGTTGGCGCTCACGGTGTCGACGATCGTCGGGGTCATGACCGTGTTTCTCGTCCTTGCGGTAGCCATCCGGGCCGTCGGGATCAAAGGCACCGATGTGACCGTTGCCGAGGCGTTCGCGGCATGGGCCAGCACGCGGCTGCTGAGCACCGCCTTCCCCGTGACACCCGGCGGCCTCGGCGTGGTCGATATCGGTTTAACAAGCGCGCTTACCGGATTTGGCGGAAAAGCCGAGCCGGTCGTGGCGGCGGTGCTTCTCTACCGTGCCGTGACCTGGCTGCCTCCGATCATCCTTGGTTCGTTCGCCTCGATCGGATGGCGCAAGCAAAGCCACGCCGCGTCGCCGAAGGATTCGGAATGACGGCAGTCATCGGTGTTGCTCCTGTTCCACCTGCGGGGACGAGGCAAGCCGATTCCGCTTTGCCGCACTCTGACGAAGCGGTATCGCGTTGACCTCCGTGTCTGGCTACAACCGGTGTCTGCCACTGCTGCAACCCGGTGATGCCGTCGCCGTCATCACGCCGTCGGGCCCCGCCGACGCGAACCGATTGGCCAGCGGTTGCGAGACCCTGAGGTCGTGGGGCCTCGAGCCGGTACTCGGTGCGCATGTCAACACGGGTCGAGGGATGACCGCCGGTGCCGATTCCGATCGCGCTCACGATCTCCAGTGGGCACTCGAATCCCGTGAGATTGCGGCGGTGTTCTGCGCTCGTGGGGGCTACGGCGTCATTCGGATTCTCGACGGCCTCGACTGGTCACGAATCCGACGATCGACTCCAAAACCGGTGGTTGGCTTTTCCGACATCACCGGTCTTCACGTGGCTCTCGCCGGCCGGCTCGGCTGGTCGTCGATTCTTGGTGTCCACGTTGCCGGTGGGATCGCCAATCATCCCGACGACGACCCGTCAGCCAACGATCTTCGGTCGCTGTTGTTCCACGGGATCCTTCCGAACCTATTCAGTGCACCAACCAGGGTCGTGCGCGGGGGTCGCGTTCGCGGCGTACCGCTTCGTGGCGGGAACCTCACCATGTTGGCGGCAATGTGCGGATCATCCGACGGTACCCCGCCGCCAGAGCCGTTCATCGCGGTGCTCGAGGATGTGAACGAAGCGCCCTACCGGGTCGATCGCATGCTCACACAGCTTCTCCGGGCCGGCTGGTTCGAAAATGCCGTCGGGGTGGTCTGCGGCTCCTGGGAGGGCTGCCACGGGGTGTCGGTAAGTACGCAACTGCGTGAGCAGCAGCGTGACGGCGACAGCGTCCACCTCGACGACGCCCACCTGGACGATGCAGGCGCACCGGCATTTCGGGAGGACACGCCGAACACCGAGTTGGAGACGGTACTCGTGGAACGACTCGAGGCGCTTCACTGCCCACTGTTGTTCGACGCACCGTTCGGCCACGGCGCGAACCATCTTCCGGTGCCGATCGGCATTCCCGTGGACCTTGACACCTCAGCGCGCTCGCTGGCCTTTTCGAATTGACCGGAACCGAGGCGACGCTGGTCCCGCGCACCGCGAGCTTCGCGAAACTTTTTGGTCGCGAAACCCTATGTACCGGCCGTGTTTGACGTAACGTTCGTCACACGAGTGCAATAGAGGCACCGTCAGGTCAAAACGTGTCGTTGAAAGGATCGCCATGGCAGCAGCAGGATCGATTTTGGGAAATGCCGTCCAACGAATGGAGGACCCAACTCTTCTTACCGGAGCGGGGAAGTACCTCGATGACTTGGCGCCAACCGGCACACTCCACGTCACGTTTGTTCGGTCCACCCAAGCCCACGCGAAGGTGTTGAGTGTTGATGTTTCCGCAGCGGAGGCGATGCCGGGCGTAAAGGCCGTTTACCACGCAGGCAACGATCTCGGTTTGCCGTCGTTCCAGGGCTTCCCCATGATGCCGACCACGTTGAACCGGCCGATATTCGCCAAGGACGTCGTCCGTTTCGTAGGCGACGTGATTGCAGCCGTCGTAGCAACGTCGAAGTCCGCTGCGGCCGATGCCGCCGAGGCCGTGATCGTTGAGTACGAACCGCTCAAGGCGGTCGTCACACCGGCACAGGGCCTGGCCCCCGACGCCCCGATTCTGTTCCCGGAGCACGGATCCAACGTATGTTTCGGTACCGAGCACGGCCAAGACGTAGACCCGTTCGAGGGTGCCGACGCAATTGGCGAAGTTACGATGGTCAGCCAGCGCCTCGCTGGAGCGCCCATGGAGAACAACGGGATTCTCGCCGAGCCCGGTGAACGCCCCGGAACCCTGACCTGCTGGATCTCACACCAGACGCCGCACGCTGCCCATGGAGCGCTTGTTGCGATGCTCGGGATGGAAGCCGCCGATGTCCGCGTCGTTTGCCCGTGGGTTGGCGGTGGCTTCGGCCCGAAGGCCGCTATCTACGTTGAATACATCGTCGCTGCCGCGGCGAGCCGCGCTCTCGGCGTTCCGGTCAAGTGGGCCGAAACCCGCTCAGAAGACATGGTTTCGCTCGTGCACGGGCGTGACTTCGTGATGACGGCCAAGCTGGGCGTGACCAAAGACGGAAAGTTCACCGGGCTCCAGGGCGACGTAACCGCCAACGCCGGTGCGTACCCGGCCATCGGCGCCATCCTTCCGATGCTCACCCAGATGATGGCCGTCGGCGTGTACGACATTCAGAAGGTCAAGTTCAACACCCGTACCGTCCTCACGAACACGACCACCATCGGTGCATACCGAGGTGCCGGTCGCCCCGAGGCCACGCAGCTCATCGAGCGGGTCATCGATGTCGCGGCGGCCAAGATCGGCATGGATCCTGCGGAAATCCGCCGCCGGAACTTCATCCAGCCCGACGCCTTCCCCATGACAACCAACACCGGAGCTGCGTACGACTCGGGCGAATACGAAAAGGCGCTCGATGCCGTCCTCGTCGCGTCGGGCTACACGGAGCTGCGCGCCGAGCAGGCCAAGCGCCGCGCTGAGAACAACCCGATCGCTCTCGGCATCGGCATTTCGGCCTACGTCGAGGTGACCGCTCCGGTGGGCCTCCATGTGGAGTTCGGCGCCGTCGAGATCAACGACGACGGCTCGGCCTGCGTGTTCGCCGGTACGAGTGTTCACGGCCAGGGTCATGCGACTGCGTTCGCGATGCTCGCCACGGAAGTCCTTGGTATTCCGATGGAGAAGATCACCCTCGTCAACTCCGACACCGACCGGGTCCCACGCGGATCGGGCACCCTCGGGTCCCGCTCGCTGCAGACCGCCGGTTCGGCGATCTTCCTTGCCTCGAAGGAAGTGTTCAGCCGGGCCCAGAAGATCGCTGCGCATTTGCTCGAAGCAGCACCGGAAGACATCGTCGCCGAAGGAGGCTCGCTGCATGTTGCGGGTACCCCGTCGAAGTCGATCTCCTGGGCGGAACTCGCCGTGGCGTCGAAAGACGCCTCGAAACTTCCGGCCGGCCTCGATCCGTCCACGCTTCGCCACGAACTCGACTTCGACGGAACCAACTCGACGTTCCCGTTCGGTGCGCACGTCTCAGTCGTCGAAGTCGATACCGAAACCGGCAAGGTCGTCATGCGTCGCCACATCGCCGTCGATGACTGCGGCCGCATCCTCAACCCGCTTCTGGTCACGGGGCAGCAGCACGGCGGCATCGCACAAGGTGCGGCCCAGGCGCTCTACGAATGGGTTCGTTACGACGAAGACGGGAACCCGGTCACCGGGACCCTGCTCGACTACACCGTCCCCTCAGCCGCTGAGCTTCCGAGTTTTGAAACCTCGAACACCCAGACCGACAGCCCCCGCAACCCGCTGGGAGCGAAGGGTATCGGTGAATCCGGCACGATTGGGTCCACCCCGGCGATTCAGAATGCCGTGGTGGATGCGCTCTCGCATCTCGGCGTCACCCATATCGACATGCCCTGCACCCCCGAGCGAGTGTGGTCGGCAATCCACGCAGTCTGATGAAGCCGAGAGTCGTAACTCACCCGGGGAAACCGGGCGGGCACGCTCGGTAAGGATCCAACGTCGTCAGCGGCTCCCGGTGTACCGGGAGCCGCTTCGCGTCGTGACAGAAGTCGCGACCTGCTGGATCGACGCGGCTCGAACCCGATTGCTCGATGGTTAGCCTGACCTACCGGGGCATGTTGAGCTACCTGCACGACTGTCGTGAGGAACTCGTATGTTTGAAACTTTTACGACACGAACGGACAGGATTTCAGAACCAACGCGTATGGTTGTTCCATGGACGCTTTTGGTCCGGGTCACCCGTGCTCCGGACGATGGACAATTCGACCAGACAACGTGCGGACACCACCGTTTGGCGTCGCGCCGCAAAGGTATGGGAGGCGGTCGTCTACGTGAGCCTCGACACGACGGAACCTCGCACACCCACCTCAAGCTTTGGTGGCACCGAAATCGCTCAGCATCGCCCGCGGGTTCTCATCGTCGACGATGATCCGACGATCTTGAGCGCGGTCGCCCGACTTCTCACCAGCCATTTCGAGGTGTCCGTTTCGTTGACTGGATATGGAGGTCTCGCTTTGGCGGCTGACCACCCGCCGGACCTGATACTCCTCGATGTCGAGATTCCCGATTTGGACGGTTACAGCGTCTGCGAAAGCCTGAAGTCCAACCCCCAAACCGAATCGATCCCGGTGGTGTTTCTCACCTCGCATTCCGACGAGGCATCCGAGGTTCGTGGGCTTGCGGCGGGGGCATCCGATTTCATGGCGAAGCCACCGCGTGGAGGCGCCGTTGTTGCACGCCTCGACAACCTTGTACGCATGAAGCAACTCGGCGATCGGCTGCAGGTCAACGCGAAAACCGATTACCTGACGGGGTTAGCCAACCGGTCAGAGTTCGACCGTGTCCTTGATCTGGAGGTACGACGCAGCAATCGGAACGGGCAGCCTCTTTCACTTCTTATGATCGATGTTGACTATTTCAAGGCATATAACGACCGCTATGGGCATCCGTCCGGCGATGAAGTCTTGCGCCGCGTAGCCAAGGCACTCAGACCGTTTCCCGCGCGTGCTGCCGACCTCGTGGCTCGCTACGGTGGCGAGGAATTCGTCCTGGTACTCCCTGAAACCGATCAATTTGGCGCTGGCTGCCTGTCGAGAAGCATCCTCCAGAGCGTCGACGCGCTCAGGATCGAACATCGCGGCTCGCTGATCGGTGAGTTCCTTACCGTGAGCGTCGGTGCCGCGACCTCCTACGGGAAATCATCCAACTCCACATCATCGGAAACACCTTCTAACTCCGACTTCGGCCGAGTCACCTCCAACGACCTGTTGTTGTGCGCCGATCGAGCCTTGTACGCAGCGAAACATCACGGACGTCGCCAGGCATGGAGCCTCATCATCGGTGAGAGCGAAAGTTCACCAATCTCGCATCCGGATCCGAACGGAAGCGAGAAGAGCCTTGACGACTAGCGAATTCGTAACTCATCCGTCGGCATCGTTGTTCGCCACGCTTTCGGCGCGCCCTCCGAAACTGAATCTGTCGATATTGGCCAAGTCGCAGGGCATCTTGGGGTTGAACCTGATGTTGACCGCCATCGGGGCCGCCATCGGATTCGTTCTCAGCTTTGCTCTACTTTGGTTCAAACACCGGAGGCGCAGCGTCCATGCGTTGGAGGACCGCATTCGGCTCACGACGATGCTCGACAGCGCGAGCGATGCTGCGATCGGGCTCGACCTGACCGGTTGCGTCGTCACCTGGAACCGGGCCGCGACGGATCTTTTCGGCTTTGAGCGAGCGGAGGCAGTCGGGAAACACTTGACCGATCTCACTTTGGCCCCGGCAAACGTCGATGATGAATCGCTCTTGTTCGACAGGGCATTGGCGGGGCATGCCACGCGACCGTTCGAAACGCAGCGGCGGCACCGCAACGGTTCTTCAGTCGATGTTGAAATCTCCGCTGGTCCAATGTTCGATTCCAACGGCAAGGTATCCGGGGTGGTGAAAATTCTTCGCCCCATTGCCGAGCGACTGGCGTTGCTCCAGAGCCTTCGCTCGGCCAGCGAAGACCTCGAACGCCAAGTTGCGGACCGGACGTTGCAGTTGGAGCGCACGGCACGTCTCGCCCACGTAGGTGGGTGGGAGCTTGATCCCCGAACGGGAGCGGTAACTGTTACGGACGAAGTTCTTCGCATATTCGGGTTGTCCAAGGACGTGTCCTTTGACCGAAACCGTGTTTTTCAGATGTTCTCAGCGGAAGCGAGGACCATGATCGATGAACTGAGGCCCAACGCGATCGCAACCGGTGAAGGCTGGGACGTTGAAGTCCCAGCGATCAGCGCCGATGGTCGATCTCTTTGGATACGACATTTGGCGACCGTTGAACACGCTGACGATGGAGGCGTTCGGCTGGTCGGTGCGCTTCAAGACCTTTCGGCGTTTCGCGACGCCGGTAACGCCGTCAAGGAAGCGCAGTCGGTGCTTTCGGATGCTCTACAGGTAGTCGGAGCGGGCCTGGCAATTTTTGACGTGGACAACCAACTCGCGTATTTCAACGAGGGGTACCGCGTCCTCATGGCCAATCTGGGGGAAAAGGTCGCTCTGGGTGCGCATTTGGAGGTAATAGAGCGCGAAAGTGCGGTTCGCAACCTGGGCCTCGAAGGTGACCAATTGGAAGAATGGGTCGCCCAACGGGTTGCGGCCCATCAAGACGGTGGCGAGTGGATCTCGTCGGTCGAACACGGCAGTCGCTACAACGTCGTCGTCCGCAGACTCGCTGATGGGCGTCTGATGACGTTTTACAGCGACGTGACGGTTCTGGAGGAAGCGCGGGAAATCGCGGAGAACGCGTCGCGAGCAAAGTCGGAATTTCTGTCCAACACCAGTCATGAGATCCGTACTCCGCTCAATGCCATCCTGGGACTCACGTACCTCCTCGAAAGCTCGTCACTGTCCACCGACCAGCATGCGATGATTTCGCAAATCTCCCAGTCGGGCCGATCCCTGCTCGGGTTGCTAAACGACGTGCTCGATCTCTCCAAAATCGAGGCGGGTCATCTGGAACTCGAGCAGCAGCTGTTCGATCTTCGGCAACTGATCAAGGAAGAAACGAACCTCGCTCGACTTTCGATGGAGGAAAAGGGTCTCGAGCTGTGGCTCGAAGTCGATTCCGCCGTTCCGGTGGTGGTGAAGGGCGACGCAACCCGAGTCCGGCAGGTACTGGTCAACCTCCTCAGCAACGCCGTGAAGTTCACTGACCGCGGCGAGGTGGCCGTTCGAGTGACTGCCAGCGGCAACACGACGGTCACCATTTCGGTAAGCGATTCCGGGGTCGGAATCGAAACCTCCGCGATCGACCGCCTATTCGAACCATTTGTGCAGGCTGACACGTCGACAACGCGACGGTTCGGCGGAACCGGGCTGGGGCTTTCGATTGTTTCTCGCATCGTGGAACTGATGGGGGGCGAGATCGTCGTCCGCAGCACAAAGGGCGAGGGCAGCACATTCGCGGTCACCATTCCCCTCGAGACATGTCCCGACAACGCCGCCCTGGACACCTTCGAAAACCGTCCACTTCGCGTCGTGATAGCCGAGGACAACGACCGGGAACGCGACCTGCTCGTTTCGCTCTCGAATGCCCTCGGATGGAGAACCCTCGCGGTTCAAACGGGCAGACAGCTCATCGATACCGTGGTTTCGGAATTGCAGAACGGGCACCCGGTCGATGCGCTGGTGGTCGAGCGGCAGATGCCCGATGTCAGTGGGATCTCCGCTTTGGCCGAAATCCGCGAAGCACTTCATGGACTCGTCCTTCCCGCAGTGGTGTTGGTGCGACCACAGGACCAGCACCGAGTGCGAGATACGCACCCGGCCAACCTGGCGACGAGCATCCTGATCAAGAAGGCCACGGGGTCCGCATTGTTCAACGCGGTCAATGAGGCGATCGTGCGTACGAACATCAAATCGAATCGCGTCACCGATGGCACAGTGATGGGCCGCCACAACATGAAATGGCTCGCCGGCGTCCAGATCCTGGTGGTTGACGACAGCCCGCTCAACCTGGAAGTCGCCGGCAAGGTCCTGGCCTTGGAAGGGGCCCACGTGTTCCTGGCCGCTAATGGCCCCGAAGCGCTCGCAATTCTGTCGGATTTCGAACACGACTTCGATGCTGTCCTGCTTGACGTCCAAATGCCGGGAATGGACGGCTATGAGACCGTTCGACGGATTCGGACCATTGACGGATTCCAGGAGGTCCCTGTCATTGCCTTGAGCGCCGGAGTGTTGCAGTCGGAGCGCATGGCGGCCCAAGCGGCCGGTATGACCGACTTTCTCGCCAAACCACTCGAACCCCAGCGCGTCATCGGATGCCTCCGACGCCACATCGAGCACTACCGCAAGTCGCCTGTTATTGCGACCACATCCCCGGCGCCCGACAACGCAACCAGAGGCAAGCTGGGGGCCAACGGGCGGCGAACTTTCGAGCTCGACATTCCGGGGATCAACATGGCGTCAGTCGTCCAGGTGGTTCGCGACGACCCCAGCGTGTACCTCTCGATGTTGCAGCGTTTTCTCGACGAGTTTCGAGATGTAGCGACCACGGAACCTGAGAAAACGGCAGCGCGTCTGCACAAGATGATTGGCGGATCAAAAGTGCTCGGGGCCACCCTCTTGGCCGAACGGGCCACCCACATTGAACGGGCAGCGCGGGCACAACACGATGTTCGTTCGGATCTCGGTGTGCTCAGCGCGATCATCGGGAGAATTGAAGCTGACGCGCGTGGTGCCTTCGCGGCGGAAAGAGTACTGGTCGAGCGATCCGAAGAATTGGCTCTCGCCGATGCCCGAAATGCCGACCCGATTTCTGCGGAAGAGCTGGGAAACCTGCGAGTGGCACTTGAGCAACACGACTTTTACGCGACCGAGCTCGTCGATCAACTAGCCGGAAATCTGCGAGTTTCCCTTCCGACGGAGCAATTCAAGGAACTGGTTTCCGTGGTTAACGGCTTTGATTTTGACCGGGCGATTCAATTGCTCTCTTCGCTGGATTAGGGCCCGACTTGCTATCACCCGCCGGTGTAGCCGGTTGTGGACGGCGCAGCGGCACCGTCGGGCACGAGGATGATCGGAGCACCGTCGGCGCCCGGAACCCCGATACCCGTCGGTCGCGGATCATTCGACGACGACACGATCGAGTACTCATCGGAGAGCGTGTCATACGGATTCGGCAGGCCGTCGGCCGTCGTGTACAGGTATCCGACCATGCGTTGCGTAGCCAAGTCGAGAACCGAACGCGCCGAGCCCACAGGCACGGAATAGACAATGTGCCAGAACTTCGACGGCGGATAGGACTGCGTCCACGCGGGATAGGACTGCGTCGAATATGAACCGTACGCGCCTTCGAAGTTCACGATGACATCCGTTGCGGCCGCCCAGCATGGTGCAGGGGTCACACCCGGGTTCACGACCACAAATCCGTCGTTCGCCTTGACCGCCGCGAGCCATGGGCTGTACAAGGCCTCCAAGCTCGTGCAATCCGTTGCCGCCTCGTCGAAGAAGATGTCAACAACGCCGTAAAAGCGCTTGTACGCCGCGATGGCCTCGGCGACATCGAGCGCCCGTCCGTGGCCGGTTGCGACATAACCGAGCACCCGGAGACCCTTTTCCCGCGCGGCCGCTACAGCCGCCGCGTATTCGACAAACGCCGATGATCCCGGCCCGCTCGCCGGGTTCATCACGACCATCTGCAGCTTCAATGGTGCGTTCGCCTCGGCGGCCAACATGAGCTGCCACAGCGGGACCGGGGCGAAGTACGCCGGTATTGCGGCCTGAGGACCGCCGTACGTGGCGGCCGGCACCGAAGCTGGGGCTGCGCGCGTCGGAGGCCGATGCTGCTGTGGTGGCCCCCGACGCCGGAGGCTCGGTCACGACGACGGTGATCGGGACTTCGCTGGAAGTCGCGCCGGCCACGGTTGTACGTGAGGACTCCCCCTCCGGTGCCGTGACTGGCGCGTCGTTGCCCGGCAAGCTCGTTTCCGAGTTCACGGACGTCGTTGGTTTGGATTCATCAGAACTAGTACATCCCGCGACAACCAGGAGCCACAGCAGCGAAAGCGTCCAAAGAAGCGCCGGCCGTCGGCGCGTCAAGGCACATCGGCCGCGGAGTCGTTGGGAGTTGGGTGCCGACACTTTCCCAGCCAAGCAGAGATTCGTCGGATAGCCCGTTTTCACCGTTCAGCAAACTCTCCGTGAAAGCGACAGCGGTTCCGCGACGGTGGGCGTCTAGCTAAAAAGACACTCGGTGCTAGACGTTTGGATCGCCCGTGCGGACCCGGTCTGCCCACTCAGCACCGCTGATGGTACCGATGTGGGCGACGCGAGCCGCGTCGACCGGTGAAAGGGCATCGGCCAGCCCGTCGATCCGCTTCCATTCGGCGATCGGCGTTTCGACCCCCTCCCGGGGAACATAGCGGGAGCGCTCCTGTTGTTCCGAGCGGTGAATGTATCTCGGACAGTTCGCAAATGCGTGTGTGATGTGCACACGTACTACCGCGTCGGCCTCCGGGTACAACGCAAGCTCAGAAGGATCATTCGAAAGTTCAGCGCGTCCTTGAACCCGCAGCCGGTTGGGTTTCTCAAACGAAATGAACAGCAATCCGACTTCTGGGTTGATCGTTACGTTGCCCAGCGAAAGGAACATGCCGTTGCCGTCGTAACTCGGAAACACGAGCGTGGATCGATCGAGCACGCTCACGAATCCCGGAGCACCGCCTTTGTACGAAACTGTCGGTCGGCCCTCGTGATCAACCGTCGACAGGAAGAACATGTCTAGGCCAGCGATGAACGCGCAGTTGTCATCCGACAGCGTCGCCGATCGCACATAGGCCAACCGATCGGCCAGGTTTCGCGTTCCGAACGCGTCCTGCAACGCGCGGTGTTGGTCTCCGTAGAGGTCGTCGGGCATCTGGTTACGGCGTTCAGCTCGTGAACGTCAGGCCAGCGAACTGACCGTCGGAGCGCCAATCCTCGAGCAGCTTGATGAACTCGATTGATCCCCCGCCATAGCTTCCGTTGCGAAGGCTCCGTTCGGCCGGCTTTCCTTCGTTGTTGTAGTAGCCGGGTGTGCAAGCCTCGAGGAACTTCTGATTGGCGGTGGACAGCCTCACGATGGTCTCCACCCACTTCTCCTCCGCCTCGGGCTCGGCTTCGATGGTCGCAACGTTGTGCTCGGAAGCATGGCGAAGGATGTGCGCCAGGTGCTTGCTCTGCTCATCGAGCATGTGCGGGAAGTTGACGGTGAAGCCGGACTGAATGTTGCTGAAGATGAAGCAGTTCGGGAATCCGGTGCTGTGCATTCCGTGAAGGGTCGATGCACCATCGGCCCACTTCTCGGTCAGCGTGACACCGTCGCGTCCGAAGAGTTCGTAACCCGATCGCCGGGTGTACTCCGTGCCGACCTCAAAGCCCGTCGCGTAGACAATGCAGTCGAGTTCATACTCGACGCCATTCGCGACGATTCCCTTTTCGGTGATCCTCTCGACTCCTCGACCCTGGGTATCGACCAACTCCACATTTGGACGGTTGAAGGTCGCCAGATAGTCGTCATGGAAGCAGGGACGCTTGCAGAACTGTCGGTAGTAGGGCTTGAGCGCTTCGGCCGTCGACGCGTTGGCCACGATGGTGTCGACACGGGAGCGGATTTGTTCCATCTTCTCGAAGTCGGCGAGTTCGACGTTACGTGACATCCCCTCGGCGCTCATGTCGGCCTCGCCCTTGCGGACCATGATCAGCAGGTTGCCGATGATGTCGGTCCAGCCGTCGTTCACGAGGTCTTCCGGTTCGAACGCGCCTGAGACGAGGTTGTTGAAGTTCTCCATGCGACGCTTCTGCCAGCCGGGCTCGAGCGATTCCGCCCACTGGGGGTCGGTGGGCCGATTGTTCCGGACGTCGATCGATGATGGCGTGCGCTGGAAGACGAACAGTTGGTCAGCATGCTCACCGAGATGGGGCACGCACTGCACGGCGGTAGCACCCGTGCCGATGATCCCGACGCGCTTGCCTTTCAGGCCGACGAGTCCACCGTCGGAGGTGCCTCCCGTGTAGCCGTAGTCCCATCGGCTGGTGTGGAACGTATGGCCCTTGAACGATTCGATCCCAACGATGCCGGGAAGCTTGGGCCGATGCAACGGGCCATTCGCCATGCACACGAATTTCGCGCGCATACGGTCGCCGCGATTGGTCGAGATGATCCAGCGACGCTCTGTTTCGTCCCAACGAAGTTCAGTCACCTCAGTCTGGAACAGGGCGTTCGTGTAGAGGTCGAAGTGTTCGCCGATCTTGCGGCTGTGCGCAAGGATCTCGGGCGCGTGGGTGTACTTCTCCTTCGGCATGAAGCCGATTTCCTCGAGGAGCGGAAGGTAGATGTACGACTCGACATCGCACATGGCCCCCGGATAGCGGTTCCAGTACCAGGTGCCACCGAAGTCTCCGCCTTTCTCGATGATTCGGAGGTCTTTGATTCCTGCTTCACGGAGTCGGGCCCCGGCCAACAAACCGCCAAACCCACCACCGATGATGACTACCTCGGTGTCGTCGGCCAGCGGATCGCGAACTATCGGTTCGACGTACGGGTCCTCAAGATACCGGGCAAAGTCGCCGGCGACCTCGATGTACTGCTCATTTCCATCAGTCCGGAGACGCTTGACGCGCTCCTCTTCGTACTTGCGTCGAAGCGCGTCAGGATCGAACCCTCGGGTTGGTTGATGATCGGTCTTCTGGTCAGTTGGCATAGCTCCCCCATTGCTTTGAGCGCTCGACATTCTGGCCGAACGATAGATGTTTCACCGAATTGAGTTGCCTGATTCTTTGTGGCACGCCGGACGCGAGAAGTGCCGCCCACCCGGCCGGGTGGCGCGGCACTTCCTATGCTGACGTAGTACTTCGCGCGTTGTTTTGCGGAAGGTCCTAAGTGGACTTAGCAGTCGGTCGACGCTAAGTGGACTTAGTAGATTTCGAAGAGACCGACTGCGCCCTGTCCGCCACCGTATGCACAGCGGCGGACAGGCTTGAGCAGCCCGAAACCTACTTAGTAAATTTCGAAGAGACCGGCTGCGCCCTGTCCGCCACCGATACACATGGTGACGACGCCCCACTTGGCGCCACGGCGCTTGCCTTCCTGCAGGATGTGGCCGGCGCAACGGGTTCCGGTCATACCGAAGGGGTGACCGATGGCGATGGAGCCGCCGTTGACGTTGTACTTCGCCGGGTCGATTCCGAGGCGATCGCGGGAGTAGAGGCACTGGCTGGCGAAAGCCTCGTTCAGTTCCCAGAGGTCGATGTCTTCGACCTTGAGGCCGTGACGCTCAAGCAGACGGGGAACGGCGAAGACGGGCCCGATGCCCATTTCGTCGGGCTCGCAGCCGGCGACGGCCCAACCCTTGAAGGCCCCCATCGGGGTGAGACCACGACGCTCGGCTTCCTTGGCTTCCATCATGACGACCGCAGCGGCTCCGTCGGAAAGCTGGGAGGCGTTGCCGGCGGTGATGTAGTTGCCCGGGCCGCGCACCGGTCCGAGCTTGGCCAGACCTTCGAGCGTCGTGTCGGGGCGGTTGCATTCGTCGCGGTCGACGATGGTGTCGACGATCGTCTCTTCCTTCGTCTCCTTGTTGACGAGCTTCATTTTCGTGGCCATCGGGACGATCTCGTCTTCGAACAGGCCGTTCGCCTGGGCAACGCCCATGCGGCGCTGCGACTCAAGTGAGTATTCGTCCTGGTACTCGCGGCTGACGCCGTAACGCTCCGCCACGATGTCGGCCGTTTCGATCATGGCCATGTAGATCGCCGGGTACATGTCGGTGAGGGCCGGATCCATGTTGGCGGATCCACCCATGCCGGGGTTGGGCATCGAGATCGACTCGACGCCACCGGCTACGACGACGTTCGCACCGTCTTGCTTGATGTAGTTGGCGGCTGCGGCGATCGAGTTGAGGCCCGATGAACAGTGACGCTGAATGGTCGAGCCGCCGGTGGTGATCGGCAGACCAGCGAGAAGACCGGCGAGGCGACCGAGGTTGCCCGCTCCGTGGGCTCCGTTGCCGAGGTAGAGGTCTTCCACGGCTTCGGGCTCGACGCCCGACTTCGCGACAGCATGCTTAATCGCGTGTGCCGCCATGGTCATGGCCGGGGTGATGTTGAATCCACCGCGGGCGGACTTGGCTAGCCCGGTACGGGCGTAGGAAACGATGACTGCTTCGCGCATGTTTGAGTGCTCCTGAATTCTGATCGACAGACGATCGGTCAAATGGTGGCCACCTTCCTAGTCGAAACGTGCCGAAATTTCGATTCGGCGAACCGCGGTTCAGATGGTCGGGGTGTCGCAGCGCCGAACTACAGGGCCTAACCGTTACCGCAGTTCCGTAAGCACAGATCTCCTGCCAGCCTCCCCCGACCTCGGTCGCATCAAATCGCATAGCCAAGACGGCGTTTCCTCCCTTGGCCGTAGCGGATTCGACCAGCCGGTTCTGGGCCTCTTCACGCGACTCGATGAGGTTCTTCGTCATGCCGCGAAGCTCACCGCCAAAGATCGCTTTGAAGCTTGCGCCGATCTGGCTTCCAATGTTCCGGGAGCGGACAGTGAGGCCGAACACCTCGCCGTGAACCTGCTCGACGACGTGGCCAGGAAGATCGTTCATCGTTGACAAAATCATGTCCGTAACGATAGGCAGCCCGTCGGTCGGACGGGACGAAGTCGTAGCGAGGCTCTAGACCCCGCTAGACCCCACGGTGGCCGCTTCTCGCCTCGCCAGGTACACCTTGTGGTCAACGTAGGTGCCGTCGACGTAGAAGCCCCAGCCTCGTCCGTGCGGTTTCCCGGCCCAGAACAGCGTCCAAACTGGCCGATCGTCGTGGAGTTCGATGATCCGGTGCACGTCAGAGCCACTGATCCGGTTGACGCGTCCCGGCTTCAACTCGCGGACTTCTTCGCCGAAGATTCCGCGTCGTTCGTTGTACCCGCCCTTCAGAATGAGGCTGATCGACCGGGAAAACGGATGGCTGTGTGGGTCGGGATCACCGTCGGGCCGAAGAATGGCGTGAAGGAAGATCGACCCCAGTGGGGTGTCGAAGCGCCATCGCTTGAGATAGGTCTGATCCGGCTGCGACGCGTCCGGAATGAACTGCTTTCGGGCGAATGACCACCGCCATTCACCGTCTACCTGATTCGGCCTTCTTCCCATCGCTTTCCTTCCCGGCCGAATAGCCACCGATCGAGCGTAGTTCTGGCAGGCCTATGGGCCGAGCGATCGCCGTGTACCCTCCGTGAGCGTGACGCTGCTAAGCATTCGAATCATCGGGACCGGCCGAGCGGGCGGGGCACTCTCGCTGGCGCTCTCAACCTGCGATGCCGTCGAACTCAAATCGACTCTTCGCCACGGCGACGATCTCCGGCATGCGGGCATCGACGTTGATGTCGTGATTCTCGCAGTCCCCGACTCGGTGATCGCCGACGTCGCCACGAGTATCGCCGTCGAATCCGAAACCGTAATCGCGCATATTTCCGGAGCGACCACCCTCGATGCACTCCTCCCCCACCCGCGTCGGGCGTCGCTGCATCCTCTCGTTCCGATGAGTGATCCGGAGTCCGGTGCCAGGGCGCTGAAAGGAGCGTGGATGGCCTTGTCGGGAGATCCGCTCATAGACCGGGTTGCCGATGCTCTGCAGGGCCGGGTTGTTCATGTCGCCGAGTCGGATCGGGTTGCCTACCATGCCGCAGCCGTGATTGCCTCGAATCACCTGATCGCGCTGATGGGGCAGGTCGAACGGGTGGCCGCGCAGGTCGGCGTACCGCTTGAGGCGTACCTGGATCTGGCCACCGAAGCACTGGAGAGCACCAGAAGGATCGGACCGGCCCGTGCCCTGCCGGGTCCGGTGGCCCGAGGTGACTGGCAAATAGTTCGTGCGCATGTTGCCGCCCTTGCGCCCCGGGAACGAGCGGCCTACGTTGCGATGGCCGAGCAGGCCGCGATCCTCGCCAAACGCGACTGGCCATCCGACATCCGCGATACTGACTTGTCGGACTGACCCCCTCAGGGCCCAAACAAAAGTGGCACCGGCAAGAGCCGGTGCCACTTCACACTGAGGTTTGACCCGAGCCGAAGCTCAGGTCGTGCGGCTTACGCCGCGGAAACTCAGATAACTCGAACGTTGGCGGCGTTGGCGCCCTTCGGGCCCTGCGTCACTTCGTACTCGACCTTGTCGTTCTCATTGAGGCTCTTGTAACCGCCGCCCTGGATTGCGGAGAAGTGGACGAAAACGTCTGGTCCTCCATCATCCTGGGTCAAAAAGCCGAAGCCTTTTTCGCCGTTGAACCATTTCACGAGACCTGTTGCCATGCTGTAACTCCTGTGTCTTTTGCTTTTTTTAACCGGCCGAACGGATGACATGGAGATGACAGCCGCACCCTAAGGTGCCGATCGAGTTGCCCTGCTTTGGCCAACCCACTAGGACACGCTAGTGGAGAACTGAACCATTCGCGTTTCGCGCCCACTCAGCGAGGTTCGATGGTCCCTACGCAATCGTGAGCGCACTGATGCACGCGAAAGGTAACCGCGCTACGGAGAGCGATTCCAGAGCAGCGAAAGTGCAGCGGCGACCGCAACCAGCAACGCTCCGAGCCCGGCAAACACTGCGCTCAACTCCACATTTCGCTTCTGCAGGACGACTTGTTTCGGAAGTTCGTCGAACACCTTGCCAAGCTGACTGGCGTCTTCGGCTTTGTAGTACTTCCCGCCGGTGGTCCGGGCTACTTCCTTGAGCGTCGGTTCGTCAACGATGAGGAAAGGCCGAATGTTTCCGCCCCCTCCCCCAAAACCACCATTGCCGCCTCCGAATCCACCGTTACCGCCAAATCCCCCGTCACCGAGGCCCTCACCTCCCAATTGCTGGGCCGTACAGATCGGTGCGGTCGGATTCGTGGTTCCGAAGCCGATTGTGTACACCCGTATACGGCGCTTCACCGCTTCGGGTGCGGCATCGAGCGGCTGGATCCCTCGTGTGTTTGCGCCGTCAGTGAGCAGGACGACGATGTCGGGTACATAGCCCTCCGCCGGCGGCGGAATGGTGTCGGTCGGCGTGGGTGCCGGATCGGTCGACGGGGGCGTCGGGAACTGGTCAAAACCATCGCCTGACTCCGTGTTGACATCGTTGCCGATCGGTTTCACATCGTTGTTGACTGAGGCAATCGCGTCGATCGACTTCAACATCGCTGACCCGATCGCCGTACCGCGCGCCGTGGTAAAGCTGTCGATGGCGGCCTTCAGAGCCTTCTTGTCGGTAGTCGGGGGAACCACCAACTCGGCATATCCGGCAAACGCCACGATCCCGATGCGCGTGCCTCCGGGTTGCTCGGCGATGAATTTGCGCGCAGCATCCTGCGCAACGGTCAGTCGATTCGGTAGGACATCGCTTACGCACATCGAACGGGAAACGTCGAGCGCCAGGATGATCGAGGTTCGACCGATTGGCACCTTTACGGCAGCCTGCGGGCGGGCACTGCCCAGCGCGAGCGATGCCAGCCCGCCCAGAAACAGCGCCATGGGAACTATCCGACGCCATCGACTCTTCGACGGCATAGCTGCTCGAATCAGCGCGACGCTCGAAAACGCCACGGCGGATCGACGCTTGCGACGTCGCTGCAACCAGTAGGCCCCAATGAGGACAGGCACCGCAAGGAGAAGCAGCAACGCATACGGCCAGGTAAAGGACATGTCAGACCACCTTTCCAAACCAGAACAGCGAAAGTCCGGATCCAACCAGCAACAGAAGAATGCTGCCCGCCGACAGAATTCCGGTGACTTCGGACTTTTCCTTGATCGTTCTCCATTTCAGGTCGATCGTTTTGTAGATCGAACTAAGAGAAGCGCTGTCTTCCGCCGCGAAGTACTTGCCATCGCTGACTTTCGCGATCTCCTGGAGGCTCGCTTCATCAAGTGCTGTCGCCACACTGAAGCCGTCAATCTTCACCGTGGTTCCGCCCGGACTTCCGACGCCAATCGTGTTGATCTTGACCCCTGCCACCGAGGCCAACTTCGCCACATCGACGGGAGCGGGATCGCCACGGTTCTCGCCGTCGGACAGGAGGATCACCGCGGCTGAACCGTAGAACCCGATGTCGAACACGGCGCCATCAGGACCTTCACTCAGCTTCGTTGGGTCGACCGCGAGCGCCTTGCCGGCGATGGCGTTGAGCGAGGAAAAGATCCCCTGGCCGAGCGACGTACCTCCCTGGGGTTTCAGCCGATCGATGGCAGCCAACACATCGGCCTTCGTCTTCGTGGGCTGCTGCGTGACAACGCCACCGTCGTTGAACGCAACGACTCCGATCTTGATGGAAGACGGCTGTTTCTCGACGAAGCCTTTCGCCGCGGCCTTCGCGGCGTCGATGCGGGTCGGCTTCAGATCGTCAGCGCGCATACTGTTTGAGACGTCGAATGCCAGGATCACCGTGCCCTCTCGATTGGGAACGCTGATCGTTGTGGCCGGACGCGCCAGGGAAAGGAGCAGCGCCGCCAGACCGAGGAAGAAGAACACGAACGGGACATGGCGTTTCTTCCGCAGTCTGAGGGTGGCCGCGGTTGGCGCAAACCCGAGCGTGGCCAGTTCCTGAGCTCGCTGATTACGCCGCCGGACGAGCGCGAGGTAACCGGCAAAGAGCAGTGGCAGCAACAGCAGAGCGCCGAGCATGGGGGCGAGAAGAAAGGTCATCAACGCCTCCTGCGTCGGCGGAGATCGACAATTCGCACAAGCGCGGCGACCAGATCGTCTTCGGTGGACACCGAATGAAAATCAACCCGGGCCCGCTTCGCCGAAGCCGCGATATCGGCCTCCCGTTGGTCGCTAGCGGCACGAAAGCGTGACCGGAACTCGGGATCGCTGGTATCCACCGACAGCAACTCGCCTGTTTCGGAATCCTCCACGACGATGAGACCCGCGTCGGGGAGATCCGTTTCTCGGGGGTCGTACAGTCGAACGGCGAGTACGTCGTGGCGTTGGCTGAGCAGCGCCAAGGGCCGCTCCCATCCCGGCTCGCTGATGAAGTCGGATACGAGGATGACCAGGGACCGACGCTTGATCGTCTGGTTCGCCGCCAGAACAAGGTCGGCAAGATTCGTGCTCGACCCGGTCGACAACGATGGTTTGAGAAGCTCCTTGGTAAGCCGGAGAACGTGGTTGCGGCCGCTTCGTGGCGGAAACACCTTCTCTACCGAGTTGTTGAAGAGGACCGCACCAACGAGGTTGCCGCGCTTGGTGAGCAGACGGGCGAAGGAGGTCGCCAACTCCGCCAGCACCGCCTCCTTCGGTCGATCGGTCGGCCCAAAGCCCATCGACGCCGAGCGGTCGAGCAGAAGCCACGCACTCAGTTCCCTGTCTTCGAGATAGGTCCGAACGTACGGCGTATCCATTCGAGCGGTGAGGTTCCAGTCGATGTGCCGGACATCGTCGCCCGGCTCGTATTCGCGGAGATCGGCCACGTCGATACCACTGCCATGCAGCAGCGTTCGGTAATCACCTTGAATTCGTCCGTCGAGACGACGGATCACCGTCCACTGCAGACGCCGCAGAACAGTCTCCGGCGTTTCCGCTAGGACCTTGCTGCTGTCGTCAGGTGCGGAGGCCGACGGACGCATCGCTGTCCCACTGCTGACGGTGTTGTGACGGATCCGGCAAACGCACGCCCTTAAGGACATTCATCAAGATGTCGTCGGGGCTTACGTTGTCGGTAAGGGCCTCATACGACAGAACGATGCGATGGCGCAGGACGTCGAGCGCGATGTCACGGATGTCGTCGGGAATCGCGTAGTCACGACCGCGAAGCACAGCAAGAGCCTTTGCTGCGAGAACCATGTTGATCGAAGCGCGAGGGCTCGCACCGAACGTGATGTACTTCGCAACCGCGCCCAGCCCCACCGTGCCGGGTTCGCGCGTCGCCCGGGCCAGGTTGACGGAGTACTCCATGAGTGCCGGATCGACGTAGACCGCGTCGGTGGCACGCTGAAGTTCGCGAAGTTGAGCGATGTCGATCACCGCCTTGGGAGGTTCGTGCCGGCGCGTCATCCGGTCGACGATCACGAACTCCTCATTCTGGCTCGGGTATCCGACGAGCACCTTCAGCATGAAGCGGTCAAGTTGCGCTTCCGGAAGCTGGTACGTGCCTTCCGACTCGATTGGATTCTGGGTGGCCATGACGAGAAACGGATTCGGAACGGGATGTGACTCGCGTCCGATGGTGACCTGGCGCTCCTGCATAACCTCGAGAAGCGCACTCTGTACCTTGGCGGGTGCCCGGTTGATTTCGTCGGCCAGAAGGAGATTCGCGAACACCGGCCCGAGCGACGTCTGGAATTCTCCGAGCTTCTGGTTGTAGATGCGCGTTCCGATCAAGTCGGCCGGCACGAGGTCCGGCGTAAACTGGATTCGCTGAAACTGGCCGCCGATCGCCTCCGAAAGTGTCTTGATCGCCATGGTCTTAGCGAGACCCGGGACGCCTTCGACCAGGATGTGCCCACGGGCAAGCAGCGCTACCAACAAGCGCTCCAAGAGGCCGTCCTGCCCAACGATGACCTTCTTCACCTCATAGGCGACTTGTTCGAGGGTGCCGGCGGTGGAGTTCTGAGTTGTCATGGTGATGTTCCTTGCTTTGACCAGTTGAACTTCGGTGGATCGGTTGGTGGGTTTGTTCGTACGGCAGGGGTTGGAGAAAGGGCTAGGCGGAAGGGTTGGCTCACCTATTGCGATGGGCCGCCGGCAGCGCCCCCGGCAGTGGCAATCGGTACCGCAAAGCCGATGCCGACAAAGAAGTTCTGCTCCGACGGGTTTGCCAATGCCGTCACGATGCCAACGACCTGGCCGCTCCGGTTGAGCAACGGACCTCCCGAGTTCCCGGGGTTCACCGCCGCATCAAACTGGATCAGATCCTCAAGCTCCGTGCTGTCGTTGACGGGTATTGCGCGACCCAAACCCGACACGACACCGGCACTCAGCGAGTTGACGAGCCCAAGGGGATGGCCCACAGCAAAGACCTCGTCTCCGACGTTCACCCCTCCGCCCATCACCGCAGGAACGAGTACTTCAGGAGTTGCATCGGCCGCCAGCACCGCTATGTCTTTGGTCGCGTCCTGTGACACGATCTGGGCGGAGCCCCGGGTGCCGTCGGCGAAGATGACCCGGATCGAGGATGCGCCGGAAACCACATGGTTCGCAGTCAAAATCGCACCCTGCTCGTTGATGATCACGCCAGTGCCCAGGCCGTTCTTTTGCCCGGGGATCGTTTCGGTGGGCGCGCCGGGCACAATCGGGTCGACGGGTGGTGTGCTGTCGACCGACGCAGAACCGCTTGCCGATGAGTCTTCGGTAGTTATGACAACCAATGAAGGCGAAATGGTCTGGTACACGAGAGATGCCGTCGACGGAGCAGCCGCCGCCTTCTTGAGTGCCTTGTCTACAGCTGTCGCCACTTGTTGTTCGACTGAGGGCTCAGCTGACACCTTCGCTTTCGACGAAGGCCTGGCGAAGGCGTAGGCCGCCACGCAGACCAGCACAACCAGTATCCCGACGGTGATCCGTCGGTTCCGACCGGCCGAGAACGCGGCGGCGACTCCCCGACCTTTGACATCGGTTGTGGTCATCGGCACCTCCAATTCAAGTTCGTATGGGTGGGGTTCACGCGTTTTGCTTGGCACTCGGGAGCTGCGGTTTGGTTAGCGGCAAAGAGGTTGGTCCCGCAGTAAACAACATCGACGTTAGAAATCGCTTAGAACTTGCAGGGTCGAGAATCCGGCCGACGGCACCCGATAATCGCAGGCACCCATTCACACATCGACACCTCACACGACACTTCCATATCGACTCTTCCCGCACGGCGCCGCGTTCACAGCCTTTGGTACGTCGCTATGGACCGCATCGTTCATCTCCCGGGCGATGAAGGATCGTCGCAGCAACGGGACACGTATCCGGTGGGCCATTCACGTGGGCCGTTAATCCGAGAGGTCATCGCGTTCAGCAACATTCCTTGTGGCCATACCTACGACCTTAAGCGTCGCCGCGACGTTTTGTCGCCAACCGCCACGAGGTCGCCATCGTCTCTTTCGGACCAGAATCACCTAGCCTCCGATCGTGCCCGAAAGCAACCGCCAAGACGACGGACCAGCGCTCACCCGAGACATCGCCCTGGCCACGTGGGGTCTGTTCGCCGGGCTGGCACTTCTCATGGTGTCCGCCGGTTTGTTCGGCACGATGCTCGGCGTTCGATCCGAGCAGGTCCGCCTCTCCACGGGGCTGAGCGGATTGATCAGCGCGTCGTACTACGTCGGCTTTCTGGCGGGATCGAAGTACACCCTCGAGGCGCTGAGTCGCGTGGGCCACATCCGCGTCTACTCAGCACTCGCATCCTTGTTGTCCGCTGCAATCATCCTGGTCGGCCTGGTTGGCGAGCCGATAGCGTGGATCGGACTCCGGTTCGTCACCGGTGTATCGCTTGCCGGGATTTACGTCGTGGCCGAGTCCTGGCTCAATGATCTGGCGAACAACGAGAACCGCGGACGCCTTCTCGGTATCTACAGCGTCATCTCCGCCGGCGCGTTCGGCGGCGGGCAACTGCTCATCTCGGGCTTCGACGCCAAGAGGGTGAGCGGTTACGCCCTGGCCGCGGTCCTCACGTCGCTTGCCGTTGCACCCGTCGCGCTCTCCGAGGCGAGCGCACCACCAGTCGTCGACGCGAAGGACCACATCTCGCTTCGAGAATTGGCCAAGACCGTGCCCACCGGAGTGGGCTCGTGCTTTCTCGTCGGGATCGCTCACGGCGCACTCATCGGAATGTCAGCGATCTACGCGACCCGTGTCGGCCTTTCCGTAAAACAAACGAGCCTTTTCGTGACGGCTCCCATGGTCGGTGGCGTGCTGTTCCAATGGCCGGTATCGGCCGCGTCAGATGATCTCGACCGACGAGCGGTGGGTGTAGCGGCTGCACTCGGAGCGGTCGCGGCCGGGGTGCTGTTGCTCCTGGGTCCTGCGGACCGGCCGATGGCGTTGGTCCTGATGCTCTTCGTCGGCGGAGCGAGCTATCCGCTGTATTCAATTGCCGGGGCCTACACGAACGACTGGGTCCAGCCCGAGCACGTCAACGCCGCGGCGTCACAGTTGATTGCGCTGTATGGGATCGGCGCCATCCTCGGGCCGTTTGTCGGAGCCGGTCTGATGATTGCGTTCGGACCGGTCGGCTTCTACTGGGCGATAATCGGCCTGCACTCGCTCATTGCCGCTTTTCTGGTCTATCGGATGAGCGTTTGGCATTCCCCATTGACGAAGCGACCATGGAATGAGGTTTCGCTTCCCGCTCGAGCCTTCTTTGTTCCAGCAACGGTCATCGCCATGGGTCGCCGACGACGCCGTCGCCGACGGGTCTGAAGTCATCACCCGGGAAGGCTGAGCGGACCAAATCGCAGGCGGATCCGAATGCAAGCGGCCCCGGACAGGAGCCCGGGGCCGTTCGCAGCTTCACATTCCTGGTTGTCTCCGGGTTATCTCTGGTTCAGCTCAGCGCGTCCGCTGTGCCCGATGAACCATCAGCGGGTCGCTCGACGACGTGCGCGTCGCACGATGACGAGACCGACAACCATCAGACCGAAGCCCTCGATGGCCAACGACAACGAGTTCGAACCCGTGAAGGCGACGTCTTCCGCTGCGGCACCCTCCACGGCCGACTGCGGGTCGGCCGCCGGAATCGAGGCAAGAGGCACTGACACCGCTGGAGCGGCAGTAGTGGTCGTCAACGTCGGGGCGACCGTGATCGGGACGGACTGGGTGAGGGGCGGAACCGTTGTTGTCGATGTCGTCGTCGGAACCAACTGAATCGGTGCGCCCGCCGTCGGGGTCGGTGCCGACGGCGTTGAGGTCGTTGTCGTTACGGCGAGCGTCGTAGTGGTCGTCGTAGTGGTTGACGTTGTCGTCTCGCCGACTGGCGTGACGGCCACCGAGGCCGAAGCGTCATTGTTCGAGCCGACCGTCGGGTCACCGGTCTCGAACCCGCTGTCGGTGGAACCGAGCAGGTTCGACTCGATCAGCTCGCCGGAACCGGGAACGACCTTGACCACATTCTTCAGCGCTCCGGTCGCAGCGGTGTCGACGGTTGCGTTGACCGTGATGGTTGCGGCGGACACACCAGCACCCAATGCGACAAACGGGGTTTGCGTACAGGTAATCGTTTGACCGATCGGCGAGTCACAAACAAATCCTGCGCCGGATGCCGACACCGGCGTCAACCCAACCGGAAGACGGTCCACGACAGTGAACGCTCGCGTCGTGGCACCCGGGCCGTTGTTCTTCGCCGTCACGCCGAACTGGACCGAATTGCCAGGGTTCACGATCCCGGAAGTCAGGAGCGTCTTGGCGACCTCGAGATCGATCGACGGAAGCACGTATCCAAAGTCCCAGGTGTGATCGTTGGCTCCGGGACCGGCGACCGTGAAGGCCACCGATTTCCCGGTACTTTGATCGCCGTCTGAACCGAGTGGATCCGCAGCGAGCGATTTCGTGGTCAGCGTGAGCGTTGTGCCCGAGCCTGCCACGGTATTCGTACCGTCAACGATTACCGACGGGGCGACACCGATAACCAGTTGCGCTCCCGGCGCGATGGCTGGGTACGTGGTCGACGAGAAGTAGTACTCCCCGTTCGAGTTGGTCGTGGTGCTGCCGATCACGCTCGTCCCGTTGGAGGCGTAGAGGGTAACCGTTGCGTTGCTGACGGGAGGCTCGTTCGGATCCTGTGTTCCGTCACGGTCGAGGTCAACCCACACCCGGTTGCCAACCTCGACCGGTGCCTGGTCGCACAACGCTTCAATGTCGCCGATTCCGTTGGATTTGCCGAAGACCGCACTGTTGAGTCCGCCGTTCGCATAAATCTCTGTGGCGGTCCCCTCAGAACCATCCGAGACGGAAAACTTCTCGATGCCTCCGGCGTCGAAGGTCACGGCCGGGTCCAACGACGTCACGTAGAGCGAATCCGACGAAGCGACGTAGGCCAGACCACCAAATGATGTCTCGAAATGCGCCGTTGAACCATCGTACGGAGAAAGGAACCGGTCGAGCGCAAAGAACTCGCCGCCTCCGGGGCCTTCACTGTTCGACACCAAGTTGGCGCATCCACCGCCACCTTGCATCACGAACGTTCCCGAGACGTTGCAGACTTTCAGCACGTCACCCCCGGATACTCCCGTGATTCCCGTTGATCCCACGAAGGACCCGTCGGGGCGATTGTTGCGATGGCCGGTCTGGTCCCCGAAGCGGTCACGAAGACCCACGAGAACCGAGCCATCCGCGGCGAAAACCAAGTCCGAAAAGAGCGGCTGGGGGTACATTGCAGCGGTGTAGTCCGCGTTGCTGTCCATGGTGACAGCCGCACCGGAGGCATCTTGGTTGTACACGTTCGTCCAGGCGTTCCAGCGGCAAGCCTGCGCAACGGCGCCCGCCGTGGCGCAACCCTTGCTGTACGTCAGCGGGAACTGCAGCACGCTGCTCCAAGTGGAGTTCGCTGGATCGAACGCTACGATCTCGGCCTTCGATGCGTCGGTGCACGCAACACCGACATAGATCTTGCCGTCGTGAGGCGCAACGGCCATAGGTTTGTCACAGACACTGGTTACAGAATGTCCGGTTGCCGTGCCGGTGGGAGCGGTCCCATTCGCTGGTAACCCGAGGCTGTAGAGCCGGTTGTCTGCGAGGGAGGTGAACCACAGGGTCGTGTCGTCTTCGCTGACCTCGATGTCACCGATACCAGCCCGGCCGACCAGGGCAAAGGCCGACGCATCAGTGCTGGGGGCTCCGATCGCGCCCAACCCTCGGGTCGTATTGTCGGCGATGGATCCCAGGGTGGCGCCCATGCTGGAGGCATCGATCGACCAGGCCGCAGCACCCGTTGAACCATCAACCGCATAGATGCCGCCGATCCCGAGCGGCCCAAGGCCCGCGTGACGCTTGACGTACGCGGAAACGATGGTTTGCTTGGTGCCTCGGTTGTAGGCCACGCCGTACGCTGCGCCTTGTGCGCCGGCTTTCACGATTCCGGTGGACGACCCGCCGCCAGCCGGGACGTTGTACAGGACATTGTTCGTGACGTTGCCCGTGGTGTCACCGTTCACGAAGCAGGTCGTCGCAAGATTCGGCGATGCCTGACAAAAATCTCCCGGGTTCTGAAACCCGAAGCTCACGTTCGTGGCAGAGGCGAGATCGACAAACTGAACCGACGTGCCGTTGTTCGTACCCTTGGCCGCCGGACGCAACCATGTCGGCACAGCGGACTCACCAGAATCGAACGAAGAATTGCTGTTTGCGTCGTATCCTGCGACTTCGACGCGGACCTTCCCGTCGGAGGTGACCGACGCGGCGGACCAAGCACCTAGCGAGTCTGACGGGCCGGCCGTATAGGTGTTCACCACGTCATCCGACGTGTTCAGGAGTGTGTCGACCCCCGCCGTCTGACCGGTGACCTTGATGAAAACGCCGGGCAGGAACTGCTCACCGAGGTCCTTGACGCCGTTCTGGTTCTTGTCCCGAAACACGGTTCCGGAGACGGCGCTCGTCGTAGGGCTCGCGCCGGCAATCATCGGTCGAACCAGAGCCACCGCACTGAACGTCGTGAGTATCGCAGCGATCCCGACTGGGCCATACGGCCGACGAGCGTTGGTGGTGGGACGTACAGGAACGACCCGACGAAATGGCGACATTGATTTCCTCAATTGCAGATGTTGGTGTGTGTCCAGAGTCCGCCGCTCTTCGAGCACTTGAATCCGTACATCTCTGGCCTCAATTTCATCGACCTTCGACGCAAAAAGGTTGAGGTAAACGCACCTTCCCAACACCCAACGCGGCCGAACATGCGGGTTATTGAGGAAATCTCCCTGGTCTGGCCAGGTCCCCTACAAATCCACGACCACGGGGAAATTCGAGTCTTCACCAGGTCGGCTGCTGGGCGTCAGACGGTGACCCGACGTCCGAACTACGGCAAGCTGTCGGGCTTGATGCCTTCCGTCGCTGGGGCCACCTGCGACTGACTCTCGACCGCCTGGCCGACACTCGACGGGGCTTCGGCAACCGGCGGCGGAAGTGTGGAAGCAGGCGATTCCACGGTGGAGGAGGTCGTGGAACCTCCCGATGATGCCGAGCCGCTCGGAGTTGTTGACGATACGACGGGGGCCTCAGCTGCCGCTGGGGTTGTGACAACCGACGTTGCCACCGAAGGCACGGGCGCACTCGTTGGCGACAGCGCGGTAGTCGATGTCGGGATGTGCGGTCCTGATTCACCGTTTGCCCCGAAGCCGCCCGGCGGTGTGTTGGGCGGTTCAAGGGAGTCGGGGCCGAACGGTGACGATGGACCGGCCGGCTCCCGTGGTCCAGCCATCTCCGACCCTATGAGGCTGGCATACACGATGACGTTGTCAACGTAGTGGTGGGTCTTGTGATCAAACTTGCCACCGCACGTCACCAGGCGCAGGGTCGAGCCGGCGGTCGGCCCGTAGACCAATTCGGTCGGGAACTCGGTCTTCTGAAGGCGCTCGACGAACTCGACCTCGTAGAAGTACTTCGACCCGTCGGCCTGTTGGACGGTTATCCGATCGAGTTCCTGGACGTCTTTCAGGCGGGCAAACACGCCTGGAGCAACCTTGGAGTCGTAATGTCCGACGATTACGGTCGGGCCGGACTCACCGGGCTTGTAGCCACCTGACCACCAACCGGTGATGTCAGCACGCTTCGGGACAGCCAGCGCCTGGTTGGCGTCGAGACCGATGGGCACGACCTCTGCGTCGAGGTTGATCGACTCCACGACGAGACGCGTCGGCTCGGGATCGGCGCCGATCGAGAGGTCGGACCGCAGATCACTGTTCGCGCTGTTGAATTCACGGATCGCCTCGGGCGAGGGTGCGTCCTGCCCGGTCTTCACACCATCAACGTTGCGCCGGATTCCGGTTGCCGCATCTTCGATCACGCCATCGGCCACGATTCGGAATCGCTTTGGATCACTTTGATCAGTCGAGGCGGCGTTTTGTTCGGTGACCGCTTCGGGCGAAACACCCTTCGGGACAAAACCTTTGCCGACGGAATCTTCCGACGGCGATTCACCCGCCGTCGAGTCGTCAGTGCCTGACACCGCCGAGCCAGGGCTCTTCACAGCGTTCGCTGACACTCCCGCCACAACCGCTACCGCCGCCAGAAAAATCAACAGCCACCCGACCAGCGTGCTGCGTCGGGTGGCTGTTTGAGTCTTCATGTACGCGTTTCGACTATCTGGGCTCGATGTTGTAGCCGTGGTTCTCGGACGACAGCCCGCCAGCTACGACCCAGATTGCGAACGTAGGGAAATTAGGCCTTGCGGCGGCGAAGCACTACGACGCCGGCGCCGCCGAGAACTGCTGCGGTCGCAAGAGCGATCGGGAGCGTGGTCGAACCCTGGTCATCTGAGAGGAAGCCGCCGCCTGCCGCAACGCCGCCCTCGGGGGTTGCTGCCGTGGTATCGGCAACCGCAGCAACCGTGGTCTCCGTCGCTGCAGCGACCGTGGTGGTGGTTTCCTGAGCCATCGCGCTCGAGGCGACGACGGTGGAACCACCGAGGATGATCAACGAAACTGCGGCGGTACGAAGTGTTTTTGACAACATTGGATCTCCTAGAGGCTACGAATATGAGGTAGCACTAACGATAGTGCTGTTTGGTGGTGTTGTGGCGAATCGTAGGGTGTTGATGAGGTCACGTCTGACGCTCCGTGCGTCGATTCGAGTCGGAAAGACGATCTCTCAGCAGTAAGTAGTGGAGTAATCGGTCAGTTTTCGACGAAACGTGAGCCGAAAACGTCGGCGGGAACCTTGGCGAACAGTTCCCGCACCAGTGGCTCGAAGTGTTCCAGCGGTTCATGGGCGTATGCCGGATCAAAGCAGTTCTGGTCGTACTCGGCGCAGAACCGAACGCAGGCGTCGTAGTGGGGGTTGTCCTTGAACATGTCACGGGTGTGGGGATCGCGTCCGTAATACCCGAACCAGTAGTACCCCTGGAAGAGGCCGTGGTGTTTCACGATCCAGTAGTTCTGTTCGCTCACATAGGGGCGCAGCATCGCCGCGGCGACTTCGGAGTGGTTTGCGGTTCCGATGATGTCGCCAATGTCATGAAGCAGGGCACAAACCACATACTCGGAGCTCTCGCCGGCTCGCTCGGCCCTGGTTGCCGATTGGAGACAATGGTCCAAACGGGAGATTTTGTAGGGCGATGAGGCATCCATCTGTCGCAACCAGTCGAGCACCCGGTCGGCTTGGGTGTCGATTTGTTCCTGCTCGTGGGCAAAAACCAGTTCGTAGTCGTCGAATGTGGCGTCTGCCATGCTCGTGAACGACACGACCTCACCGGTCGAAAGCTTGCTATCCACAGATGCTCCTTGGGTTTGCTGGGGGTGTTGGGCGGGTTACTCCGAAGGCCCGAAGAATGACAGCGTGCCGAGTCACGAGTGCACCATCGCATTCGTCGCTTCGCCGGTCATGCGGGCCAAGATGCCATAGACATCGTCAACGTCGAAGTAAATATCTTGTAGGTGCCGAGGGCCGTTCGGTGTGAACGCCGCCCGAGCGTGCATGACGCGTTGGCTGTGAACGATGAGGGTGTCGCCCGCATTGAGGCGAAAGCGAACCTCGTAGGCCGGGTCAACCACCATCGAACCGAGAAGGCGGTACGCCCGGTACCAGGCGGCCAGGTCGGGGTGGTCGAACGGCAGCGGCTGCATGAGCTGATTGGAGAAGCGAAGATGCTTGAAGCCACCCGCACCGTCGCGGATGACGAGCGGAGCTCGCGTAAAACCGTCGGCGTCGGCCGAATATTGACGAAAAGCCACTTCGACTCGGGTCAGTACGTCGAGCGCTTCCGGGTCTCGCTCCTCCAGGTCGTTCAGCAGCGCCCAGCTGTTCACGACGAGGCTGTCGCCGCCCTCGGCGTCGTTCGCGATCATCGCGAGGACCTGCCCACTCGGCGGATAGGTCGATTGGGCGTTGTCATGATGAGGTGGGAGCGCCTCGCACGTATACGCGACGTTGAAACCTTTGGGGTCGAGCATCACGTCGAAAATCACACCGAGGTTGTGGTGGATCAAGGTGATTCCGAGCGCCTTGATGTACTCGATGCACGATCCGGGCGCGGTCGGTGAGCCGGTGATGACCACTACCCCATCGCGACGGAACGTTTCGAACAACGACCGCCGGGTTTCGAGGTCTTGGATGGTTGTGTCGTGATCGAAGCGTTCGACCTCGTAGCCGGCCCGCCACAGCCGAGCGGTATAGCTCGTACGGTGGATCGCCGTGTCGATCTTGACCCAGAAGCTGGGCGGGTAGAGCGACTCGTGTCCGCTGCCCCAAACGATGGAGAGTCCGGTTTCGTCGACGCTCAGCGTCGATACCGACGGCGTCTGCGTTTCGATCCAGGGTGTCCAACGTCGTTCGTCGGTTTGCACGATCCGACACCCGGCACAGGGGCAGTTGTCTCGGAGCCATTCGTTCAGGAGCGGCACGGTCGCGGTGTCGAACTCGACCAGAACCGAGTCGCCGTCAACCCTCGCACCCACCACCGTTCCCATGGGAAGATGCCCGGCAGGACCTACGCAATAATCGGTGTACACGGCCACACCTAGTTGTATCACCGCAACCGTTGCTCCTCAACAAAGCAGATACGTGGCGATCTGTGATCTCTCGGGCAGATCGACGTGCTGACTGGGCGTCGGGTTCAGTTGGTTTCAGTTGGGTTCAGTCTCGGTCAGTCGGCATCCAACTGGTCCACGGCCTTGAAGTACTTCTTCGCGTAGGCAAGAAGTTCCTTGTCAGACGGGTGATCGAGCGGTTCGATGCCCACGACGCGGTCGGCGACCAAGGGGTAACGGTCACGCACATACGTGGCGAACGCGTTCTTGGCAATGCCCGGTCCCGAGATGAGGATCTTGTCGGTTTCGTTTATGGCATCGACGACGCCGTCGAAGAAGTCGTGATCGTCGGGCGCTCGGCCGGTACCGATCACATTCGCCTTGTGGTGGACGCGGCGGACGGGACGCTCACTGTGCACTTCAATTCTCGATGTGGCACCCAGCGAGAAACCGACAATTCGAGCCTCACGGTGATCGAGCCAAACAATCGCATGAACTTGATGCATACCCAACTCCTCATGACATACCTGGAAGGCGGATATCCGCTTCCTTAGCCACACAGTGCGCTTTCGGTTCGGCGATACATAGGGCCCAACGCCCTTTGCCGTGCGGGCGTATCGAACCTCCCGTTGAGTTCTCAGCCGGGAAGAACGACTTCGAGGACCTCGAGGTCTGGTGAAGAATTCACGAACCCGAACGGTTCCCCGGCCGGGATCACGACGCTGTCGCCGACGGTCATGGGCAGCGGTCGTTCATTCCCACGCTGCAGCGTCGTCGATCCATCGAGCACAAACGCAAAATAGAACTCACCGTCGTGTGCGGACGGCACATCGGAGAAATCGGCATTCAGTTCCGGGCGGAGCACGCTCGCCTCGGCGATACCACCGGTGGCCTCTCGCAGACCGAATCGTCGCCTCGCAAAACCTCGGTAACCGGGGGTCCAGGGAGCACCTTCAGCGCGGTGAAGAATGTACTTCTGCCCGTGGAAATCCCGTCCGGGGTTCACCACGGGATTGGGCAACGGCATCAGCGGATCGGCGAAGGTCTCATGGAGGGCGGGGCAACCGATCTCGATGACTTCGAGACCCGCAGACGATTCCAGCACGCGGTGTCGGATCTGCGGCGGCTGCAGCACGCAGTCACCGGCATTCATGATGAACGGCTCCCCTTGATCCTCGTACACCAAACGAACCCAACCGCGATAGCAGAAGATCATTTGGAACCGGACCTTGTGGAAGTGCACGTAATCGGGAACCAGCCCGCCGTCGGGGATTTGGATGTGGGACGCGATGAAGCGGCCGCCCTGGCGACCCGGGATCAGGTCGCGGTAGCGCATACCGGCCCGGCCCACACCCCATGAAGAATCGTCAGACGCCCGTTCGAAAACGAACGACTGCGAAATGTCGGGAAGCACAAGTGGCGGGTTCGAGGAAATCAACTCGACCACGGTGCCGTCTGGTGCGACGAGCGAATCGGAATCTGCGATCTCGCGTGGATTGTCGCAGATCAAGCGCAAATGGGCAGGCCCCGGACCGTCGGGATCCAACCGGATGCGGAGACCGTAACCACGCAGCACCACGATTTTCGGGGAGTCCGCCGGAAAGATCGCATCGACCAGGAAACCCAGGCACTCGTGGTAGAACTCCATCGCCTCGGCGACGTCGGAACAGCGAATAACTACCTCGGCCGAGCGGACCGTCGAGCGGGTTGGATTCTTCAGTGGCGTGGCCGGCATCGGATCGGTTGCGTTCATAAGCTCAACCCTATCGAGCGTCAGGTCCGCCACTCCACCGGGCTCCGTTGCGGGTTGGGGGGTGCGCGGCTCTACGATGCTCGGCGTCGCCACCCGACCAGTCGTACAGGAGCCC
This sequence comes from uncultured Acidimicrobiales bacterium, assembly GCA_963763135.1. Taxonomy (GTDB): domain Bacteria; phylum Actinomycetota; class Acidimicrobiia; order Acidimicrobiales; family JANYDT01; genus JANMZO01. Next base: position 1,172,587 of record CAVXNJ010000004.1, read on the forward strand.
AGCATGTCCAGTTTGTCGAGTTTGTCGGATTCGTTCCGGGCGTCGTTCCCAATCTTCGAAAACCGGGTGTATCTCAACTCCTGCTCCCAGGGAGCCCTGTCAGTCCAGGTGCGGGCGGCATACGAGGAATTCCTTGAGGGTTGGGAGACGTACGGGGCCCAGTGGGGAGCATGGACGGAACGCAACGAGTTGGTGCGCGCCGCCTGGGCTGACCTCGTGAACGCCCCGGTCGACTCGGTCGCCGTGACCACATCGGTTTCGGCGGGGCTCTCGGCGTTCATGTCGAGCCTGACACTCAGCGGCGAGCGCAATCGCATCGTCATCACCGACTTCGAATTCCCGACCGCAGGACAGATTTCGTTTGCTCAGACCCTTCGTGGTGCCGAAGTTGTGGTTGTTCCCTCACGCGACGGGACGGTGCGGTTGGAAGACATCGAGGCAGCCGTCGATGAACGAACCGCTCTCGTCATGATGACCCACGTCTGTTACCGCAACGGAAGCCGACTCGATCCGAAAGCGGTCGCGGCCATCGGTCATGCCAAGGGGGCGCTCGTTGCGGTCGACTCGTACCAGGCCATGGGATCGGTGCCGATCGACGTCGTCGATCTTGGCGTCGACGTGTTGGCGTCGGGTGCGCTGAAGTACCTCCTCGGCTCGGCCGGCCTCGGCTTCCTTTATGTCCGCCCTGAGATCATCGAGTCGCACACTCCGGTTTCAACGGGGTGGTTTGCCGACTCTGACATCTTCGCCATGGATCACCGCCGTTACTCGCCCTCGCCGACCGCTCGCCGGTTCGAGTCAGGCACCCCACCCGTCCCGAACCTGTTCGCAGGTCTCGCCGGGCTCAACCTCATACGAAGTGTCGGCGTGAACGCCGTCTCCGATCATGTGCAAATCCTCGTTCAGCGGTTCCGCGACGGCCTCGACGAACTTGGTGCCACCATGGTCACCCCCGCCGAACCTGAACTGCGTTCGGCGATGCTCGCCGTGGCGTCAACCGACGAGAATGCGTTGGTCGCCGAACTGGATGCCATGGGGATCGGCGCATCGTGCCGCGACGGAAACCTTCGCCTTTCTCTGCACCTATACAACAACGAAGCCGACGTCGACACGTGTCTCGTTGCGCTTTCGAAACACCGCTCCCTGCTGGCCTGAGCAGACCGCATCCAACGCTCTTGGCCAATTCGTTTCGAAGCCCGAGCACCCGCCTCGTGCGTTGTTCCATCCCATATCGAGGGTGGGGTAACGGTCTTCTGTCGGTTCGCGTAGTTTCTGCTACGTTCGCCCTCCTCACATCCGTGAGGGACGAACCCGATTTCGCCCTGCCCCAAACCGTTGAAGGACTACTCCTATGACTATCGCGCCAAAGACGCTTGTCGGCCTCGCCGCTGCCACGTCACTACTCATCAGTGTGCCAGTCGCATCACAGGCGACCACCAAAAAAGCTACGCCGTGCACGGCCAAGATCGGCTTCATGGGTCCGTTCACCGGACCAGCCGCTTCCATCGGCCAGGAGCAGCTCAACTGGGGCAAGCTCGCCATTGCCGACTTCAACAAGGCCAAGGGAACCAAGTTCAGCATCGTCGAAACCGACACCGAACTCGATCCGGCCAAGGCCACGACGGGTGCGCAGCGTCTCGTGTCGAACAAGAGCGTCGTGGCCGTCCTCGGCCCGGCCGGTTCGCAAGAGGTCGAAGCGGTAGGTCCTGCGATGACCGCCGCCAAGCTTGCGTTCGTGTCGCCGTCGGCGACCCGCACCAGCCTGACCAACGGAAAGATCCCGACCTTCGTCCGCGTTGTCCCCAACGACGACGCCCAGGGACCAACGATTGCGAACTTCGCCAACAAGCTCGGTATCAAGAAGGTTCTGATCGTCGACGACCAGACGTCGTACTCGACCGGTCTCGCCGACTCGGCCACCGCTCGCTTCAAGACCCTCAACATCGCGGTGAGCCGTGAGTCGATCGCCCAGTCAGCGACTGACTTCTCGTCGCTGGTCTCAAAGGTCACCGACGACACCGGCGCCGTGTTCCTCCCCTGGCAGCTTGCCGCCAACGCGCAGCAGTTCGGTAGCCAGCTCAAAGAACAGGGCAAGAAGGCCGTCATCATCGGCTCCGACGGTCTCTACTCCCCCACCGACTTCAACCTTGAAGGCGCATACGTAGCGTCGTTCGCCCCCGACGTGCGCGGTGTGGCCTCGGCCAACACCGTCGTTGCCGCGTACCAGAAGGCCTACGACGACAAGTTCGGTACTTTCGGCCCTCCCGTATACGTCGCCGCTCAGGTTCTCGCCACCGCAATTCAGTCGACCTGCAAGTCGGGTAAGCCGGGAACACGCGCTGCCGTAACCGCTGCAGTGAAGTCGACCAAGCTGGCCTCCACCATTCTGGGTGGCCCGGTATCGTTCGACGCCAACGGCGATGTCAACGATGCGCAGTTCTACCTCTTCAAGATCACAGGCAAGAAGTACAACCTCATCGCCGGCTGATCGGCCCGAAGCACCCAGTTGTTCCTGTAGTAAGTACACCAGTAATGAGATCGGACCGTCGATGGATCCAGTGCCAGCCACTGGTCGTTGACGGTCCGTTTTCATTTCCTTCTTGCCGTAGACCTTTCGGCCGTAGTCGATTCGGAAATTGATGGACCAGTTCGTACAACTCACCGTAAACGGACTCACGCTAGGGAGTTTGTATGCGCTTATAGCTCTTGGGTACTCCTTGGTATACGGCGTGCTCAAGCTGCTGAACTTCGCCCATGGCGAGGTGTACATGATCGGTTCCTTTATCGGGTACGGAACCCTTCAGGTGCTCGGCGGATCGGCTGACCCGGCCCTCCCCATTGCGTTGCTTATTCCGGTGCTCTTTCTCGTTGCCGCACTCGGGGCCGGCCTCGTGGGCGTTGCGATCGAGCGTTTCGCGTACCGCCCACTGCGAGCGGCACCGCGGATCGCTCCGCTGGTCTCGGCCCTCGGAACCTCGTTCTTTCTGCAGGCCACCATGCTGCTGGTCGTAGGTGCACGTATCGTTCGTTACGAGAGTGAAGATCTCATCGACGTCAGCACCGGAATCCACGCCGGACCACTGAACATCAGTGTTATGCGCATGCTGGTGATCGGCGTGAGCGCAGTGGTGATGCTCGCCCTCAACACGTTCATGAAACGGAGCAAGCTCGGTAAGGCCATGCGGGCTACCTCGTATGACCCGGAGGCCGCGCAGATGATGGGAATGGATGTCAACCGGGTTGTGATGGTGACGTTCTTCATCGGCTCCGCCCTCGCCGGAGTCGGTGGCGTGATGAGCGGCCTCGTGTACAACCGCGTGTTCCACACCATGGGTTTCGTGGCCGGTCTCAAGGGTTTCACCGCATCGGTTGTCGGTGGGATCGGTTCAATCAAAGGAGCGATGGTCGGAGGCATCGTCATTGGTCTGGCCGAGAGCTACGCCCAGGGGTACGTTTCGACCACCTTCTACGACGTGGTTGTCTTCGTCGTGCTGATCGGTTTCATGCTTCTACGCCCGCGAGGACTCTTCGGCGTGGCCGAATTGAAGAAGGTATGACGGTGAGCAACGACGACAACACCATGCAAGAGTCCACCACTGCCGACTCCGCCGTCTCCATCACCGACGCTCCGGCCAGTCGCGCCATCGGCACCGATGAGTGGGTGGCTCAGTCATCGACCCGTATCGTTGGCGGTGCGATCGAAGGATGGCGCCGTCGCCTCACCACCATCCCGATCCAGCGGCGGGTTCTGGGCGTCGGACTGTTGGCGTTGGTATTCGCCGTCGTTTCGCCCAGCGACTACACCACACGGGTGGCGTTCACCGTCGCTCTGTACACGCTTCTCGCGACGGGATTGAACGTGGTCGTGGGATGGTCCGGGCTACTCGATCTTGGGTACGTTGCATTCTTCGGGTTTGGGGCATATGCATACGCGCTCATGTCGTCGGAGAAATTCGGCGCTCATTTCCCCACGATCCTTTCCGTCCCGCTTGTTGTCATTATCACCGGCACTCTCGGCTACATCCTGGGTCTCCCCTCGCGGCGTTTGAGCGGCGACTATCTCGCGATTGTGACGCTCTTCTTCGGTCAGATCTTCCTCAGTATTGCCAACAACGGCGACCGACTACAGCTCAACGTAGCGGGTACCGACTACCCAGCGAAACCCTTCAATCTGACCAACGGGCCGAACGGCCTTACGGGTATCGATCCGTTCTCCCTCTTTGGAAAGAAGATAGAAACCATCACCGGGTATTACGTGGTGACGGTAATTATCGCGACGATCGCCATCGGACTCTTCTATCGCCTTCGCGTTGCCCGTTCCGGATTGGCGCTTCGGGCGATGCGCGAAGACGCGCTCGCCGCGGAGATCCTCTCGGTCCCCGTCCGACGCCTCCGCCTCGTAGCCTTCGCCATCGGAGCCGCAGTCGCGGGACTCGGCGGAACGGTGTTCGCGGCCGTTCAGGTAGCGGTCTTCGGGAGCAATTTCGACACGCAGATTCTGGTTCTTCTCTATGCCGCAGCGATTCTCGGTGGTTTGGGAAACCTCGGCGGAGGATTCATCGGGGCGCTCATCGTCGTCGTGGTGCCGGAGATGCTGCGGGAACCCTCGACGGGCAGACTCCTCGTATACGGTGCGCTCGTGATCTTCATTGCGCTGCGCCTGCGTTCGGCTCCCCGTCTGGGGCAGTTCGTAGGCGCGTTGGCCGCAACGGGAGCGGCCTTCCGCCTCCTCTTCGTGATCGGCGACACGACGCTGCTCCCCCGCAGTTCCGGCATCGCCGGGGTGACCGGCGCCTTGGTGCCGCACCTCGACGACAGCGTGAAATTCGGCAACACCGTGTTCCTGGCCACGATCGTCGGCGGGCTCGCGCTGCTCACGATGCCAAGTAAATGGCGTCCGCTGGCCGGAGGAGTCGTCGCGTACGTTTCGATGCTGGCCTGGGAAAATCGTCTTGCCGAACAAGGCTCAATCACCCGCCAACTCTTGATAGGTGCCGTCCTGGTTGCGATCATGGCCAGCCGACCTCAGGGAATTTTCGGCACGAAGCGAGTCGAGGTGCTCTGATGACTGTTCTCGATATAGCCGGAGTCCATCTCGGTTTCGGTGGCCTACAGGTAATTCAAGGCCTGGATCTGGCGATCAATGAGGGTGAAATTGTTGCGGTTATCGGCCCTAACGGGGCTGGTAAGACGACCTTATTTAACCTGATTACGGGGGTGTATCAACCCGATCAAGGCGATATTCGCTTCGACGGGCAATCCATCGTCGGAGTTGATCCGAATCGGGTCAACGACATGGGAATTGCGCGCACGTTTCAGAACCTTCGGCTCTTCCTCAATATGACCGTCAAAGAGAACGTGTTGGCCACGATGTACGGTCGCAACAAGTCGGGCTTTCTCGCCGGTGCACTCGGGCTTCCGTCCGCACGTCGTGAAGCCAAAGCGATGAACGATCGCGCCGAAGAGCTTTTGGCATTCTTCGGCACGCGGCTTCAGGGATACCGTTTCGACCAACCGGCGTACTCCCTGTCGTACGCGAACCGTCGACGCCTGGAGATCGCCAGGGCCTTGGCCACCAAGCCCCGGTTACTCCTGGTCGACGAACCGGCCGCTGGAATGAATCCGGCCGAGACCCACGAAATCACGGAACTCATCGGCCGCTTGCGCACCGAACTCGGACTTACGATCCTGATTATCGAGCACGACATGCACGTGGTCGAAGGAGTGAGCGACCGGGTGGTCGCCCTCGACTACGGAACGAAGATCGCCGAAGGAACGTTTCAGGAAGTGGCGACCAACCCTCGGGTCGTGGAGGCCTATCTCGGCAAGGGATCGGCGGCGACGAAATGACAGATTCGACGAAACCCCTCCTTCAATTAACCGGCATCAACACCTTCTACGGCCCCATTCACATCCTCCAGGATGTCGCCCTCGAGGTCGGGGCCGGAGAACTGGTCTGCCTCCTCGGGGGCAACGCGTGCGGCAAATCGACAACCCTCAAGACCATCCTCGGTCTTGTGTCGCCCCAGACCGGAACCATCACGTTCGACGGGCGCAATGTCACCAAGGACGGCACGCCCAAACGCATCGGCGCGGGTATGGCGGTGGTGCCGGAGAACCGACGCGTGTTCGCACCGATGTCGGTGCAGGAGAACCTGGAAATGGGTGCGTACCTGCGGTCCGACGATCTCACCGAAGATTTTACCCGCGTGTTTGATCTCTTTCCCCTCCTCCACAAACGCCGCGATCAGCTGGCCGGCACGCTCTCGGGTGGCGAGCAGCAAATGCTTGCCATGGGGCGCGCACTTATGAGCCGCCCGAAGCTGATCCTGATGGATGAGCCATCGATGGGACTCGCGCCCGTTCTGGTGGAGAAGAGCTTTGCGATCATCCAACAGGTCAACCAGTCCGGTGTCGCCATGCTCGTCGTCGAGCAGAATGCGAATCAAGCGCTCGCCATCGCCTCACGCGGATACGTGCTGCAAACGGGTCGCGTGGTGCTTTCCGGCGCTGCTTCGGATCTGGCCGCCGACGAAGAACTCCGGCGCGCGTACCTCGGCCGGTAGGTCAATCAGCGGGATCCGCCACAGCATCGGGTCGGTGGAAGGCGACTAGTGTCACCGACGATTCTTTCGTCCCCACCAATCCTTGGAGACCTACCGCTATGGGTGAATTCGTATCAATCGCCGCGCTCGACGGGACCGGCTCGTTCCAGTCGTACGTCGCTCGTCCCGCTGCCGGCTCCGGCCCCGGTGTTGTCCTGATCCAGGAGATCTTCGGTGTCAACGGCTATGTCCGACGCACGGCTGATCGGCTGGCCGAAGAGGGTTACGTCGTTTACGCGCCCGACCTCTTCTGGCGCATCGAACCCGGAATCGACCTCGGTTACTCCCCCGAAGAGTGGCAGCGGGCTTTCGAACTCTTCCAGACTTTCGATGTCGACAACGGCGTCAACGACATCGACGCCACGATAAAGGTCCTACGGAGTGATCCGACCCTAACCGGCAAGGTCGGCTGCGTCGGTTACTGCCTCGGCGGAAAGCTCGCGATGCTCACTGCTTCACGCACTGACGTTGACTGCGCCGTCAGCTACTACGGCGTTGGGCTCGAGGCGCACGTCGACGAGGCGAACAAGATCAACGTTCCGATCCTGTTCCACTTCGCTGAACTCGACGGCTATGCGCCCCAGGAGGCGCGCGACGCGGTCGAGGCGGCATTCGCCGGCAGGTCAAACGCGACGTTTCACACCTATGTCGGTTGCGACCACACGTTCTCGCGCCCGGAGGGCGAGCACTACGACAAGACCGCGTCACGGATCGCAAACGATCGTACGATCGCACTGTTCCGCAGCGTGCTCGGTCCCCAGTACGACCTGTCGGCGCTGTGGGACAAGCACTGCGAGTACGAGTTCGCCACTCGCAACGTGAAAGACACCATGGCGACGATGGTGAGTGACCCCTACGTGAACCACATCCCCACCATGACCGGCGGTGTCGGATCCGAACAACTCAGCCGCTTCTATCAATGGCACTTTGTCAATGCGAACCCACCGGATACGAAACTCGTTCCGCTCTCGCGCACGATCGGCGCAAACAGCCTGGTCGACGAGATGCTGTTCTGCTTCACGCACACGACGGAGATCGACTGGATGCTTCCCGGTGTCGCCCCTACCGGTAAATACGTGGAGATTCCGCTCGTCGGAATCGTCAAGTTTCGAGGCGACAAGCTGTACCACGAACATATCTACTGGGACCAGGCGTCAGTCTTGGTGCAAATAGGCAAGCTGGACCCGACCGGTCTGCCCGTCGCTGGCATCGAGACCGCCAAGAAGTTGACCGATGAGTCGCTTCCGTCGAACACACTGATGGGCACCTGGTCGTCTTCCGAGGGAAAGGCGATCGGCTGATGAATCTCGATGGACAGGTTGTCCTCATTACCGGAGCAGGTGGCGGAATCGGCCGGGCTGCGACACGGGCATTGCTCGATGCCGGCGTCGCCAAGGTTTACGCAGGAACGCGAGTGGACGGCGCCGAAATCGGCCTCACCCACGACAACGTAGTGGCCGTGCACATCGATCTCACCGACCAGGCCTCGATCGACGCTGCCGCGGCGAAATGCACCGACGTGACGATCCTCGTGAACAATGCGGGTGTCAATCACAATGCTCCGGTGATCGGCGCCGACGACAATGATTGGGCCCGCCACGAAATCGAAGTCAACTATCTGGGCACGCTCGCGGTAACGCGGGCATTCGCACCGATTCTCGCGGCCAACGGGGGCGGCGCGATCCTCAACGTTCTCTCGATCCTGAGCCGGGCGAATCACCCCGGCATGGCAACGTACTGTGCCTCCAAGGCGGCGCTGTTCTCAGCCACACAGGCGTTGCGCGCCCAGCTACGACACCAGAACACGTTCGTCTGCGCGTTCATGCCGGGAGCGGTCGACACCCGCCTGACGGCCCACCTGCCGATCCCGAAACTGACGACCGACGAGACGGCCGAGGCATTAATAAGCGCACTTGTTAATGACGTCGAAGACGCCTACCCCGGCGACATGGCGGCCGGCGTGTCCGGCGGTCTGGCGTCGGACTACAGGGCCGTTGAAGCAATGTTCGCGGAGTTCATTTAACACCTCGGGAGCTGAGGCCGGATGCGGGCGCTGGGTGCCCGCATCCGGGTCAGGCGTCGATCGCAGCCAGTTCTTTCTGGATCTGCTTGGGCGAGATGAGATCCCACTGGTTCTTACCAACGGCGTCGAAGCGCACGACACCTGCGGTATCGACGATGAACATTGCCGGTTGCTGTCCGAGCGCCAGCAACCTTGACGTCACGTCGTAGGCCTCAAATACCTTGCCGTCGAGATCAGCAACCACCACGAACGGGTACGAGTTCGACTTCATGTGCCTCTGCAGACCGGCGAGATCGTCGGGGGCGACGGCGACGATTTGTCCACCCGCACTGGCGATCTGCTCGTGAGCCTCACGCAACTGCGCGAGGTGCTTTCGACAGTTGGGTCAAAAGAAGCCCCGAAGAAACACGAGCACGACAGGCGACGTGCGCCGGGCGGTATCAAGGCTCCACTCGGAGCCGTCAGCTTGTGGAAGAACAATCGAAGGCGCTACGCCTCCGACTGTCGCCGTTCTGGAGGCTCGCGTCATGCCCTCAGCCTAACGCCGGTGCGTGGCGTATATGGGTCGCCGTGAAGCCGTTTACGAACTTGCTGTTCGGGTCGTAACGCTCGGCGAGAGATACGGCGTCGGGAAATCTCGGATACGAGGCAGCGACCACTTCCGGATCGATCGAGAAGATCTTTCCCCAATGTGGGCGGGGCGAAAATGGGGCCAGAGTCTCCTCGACGCTCCGAAGAACGCTGGAGACGCCGACTGGATCGGGCTTCCACGTGAAGTGGATTGCGAGGCTTTCTCGGCCGTACGCCGGACTCAGCCATAGATGATCGGCCGCTACGGACCGCAGTTCACCGATCAGAAGGACAGGCGCAATCTCCGGGCTGATTGCGTGCAGACAACGAAGTGCTGCAGCGGCGTTAGCTCGATCGATCAGGTACTCGGATTGCAGCTCGTCGCCTGCACTTGGTGTGAAGTCGAGTCGAAAATGTGGAAGCCGTTCGTGCCAAGGCCCGATGACATCGAGCTGCTGGGTGCACACGGCGGCGGCCATCGTGGGAACCGGATGTCGAGGTGATTCAGCGCGGACGGCCCCGAACCATGCACCGTCTACGACAGGCTCGGTCGCCCGACGTTTGCGCCAGACCTGATCGATCACCGGCCCGGACCACGCCGTGAACAGGCTCACGCTGTACCCTCCCCCGAATAGCTCGTCCAGCGACTCGATCGCGGAGTCGAAATCCATGTCGTCGTACACGACCTGGGTCACGTCGTAGGTTGGCTCGATCTCAAGCGTGAGGGAGCTGACGATCCCGAGCGTTCCGAGGCTCACCACGTGCCCGGCGAAGGTATCAGGATGCGATTGCGGCGACGCGTCGACGATGTCACCTGTCGCCGTTATCAACTCGATGTGTCGAACCGAGGTGGCGAGACAACCGTTGCGATCGCCCGACCCGTGGGTTCCCGTGCTACACGCACCCGCCACGCTTATATGAGGGAGTGAACCCAGGTTCGCCAACGCAAAGCCGTTCGCGTGCAACGTCGCAGCGAGTTCCCCGTACCGGATGCCTGAGCTGACCCGGACCTGGTGCTTCTCGCGGTCGATCTCGATACGCTGCGGCAGATGAGCGACCGACACGAGATCGTGGTCGGTCACGATTAACGGACTGAACGAATGTCCGGTGCCGATCACCCGACACCGGCGACTGGCCGCCACGACTGATTGCAGCTCCGCAACCGAGCGTGGTTCGTAGAAGTTCGTCGGTTCAAAACTGACGTTGCCGGCCCAATTCGTAACAGTCATGACCTCAGCCTCGCACCGTTCCCCGAGGCTTGCGTCGCTCGGCGCAACCAGCCGCAACCAGAGCACATGGTGACTGGGGCGTTCAACGGCTTATCAGCCCACCGTTCGCTCAGTCAGCGTCGGCTGACCATTCTTCGTCGGCCTGGTCCCAAGACTCGGTGCGGCGATGGGCCGACTCGAGCGCTTGCTCGGCCTCCGCCCGCGTCGGGAACGGGCCGAGCAGGTCAACCGATTCGCTGCGATTCTCGTCGGTTTCCACTTGTTTTGTTTCAACGTTGTACCAATACTCCATGGCAACACGGTACCCGGTTCGCTTCTCACCGATACGCGGGCTGTTGTCCGATGGAGCGCCGGTTCGGACCCCGGCGCCGCAATCCGAGATAGTCAGGCCGGCGTCCTACCGGACTACCGTTGGGGTCTCGAACGCGTCAGCTTTCATGAAAGACCCAATTTCGCAACTGGCAGTTCACATATTGGCCGCACCCTAACGATGCCAACGGTGGGCCCACGACCTGCAACCTCCCGCTTGCCGCACGGTATGGCTACTGCGCCCGGGCCATCGCCAGCAGTGCCTCGACATGACGCTTGGCGCTGCGCCGGTCGATCGGTTGACCGGTGAGGAGCAGCCGGTAATACGCCGGTGCCGCCAGCAGGTCAACCGTCGCGGCAACATCGAGATCAGGACGCGCCTGACCGGACTCGATGCCCCGGCGGATGACCGCACCCACCAACTTCTTGCGGGCGCTCCACAGGCCTTCAATCTCGGCCGCCAGCTCCGGATCGGCCACCTTCTCCGCGATCAGTCCCGGCAAGGCCCGACCGAGTGACGTCGTCGAAAGGCAGTCGTAAAGGTCGTACACGAGCGATCGGAGGTCGGCATCGAAATCGCCAGTCGTCGGAATTGGAACCCTTGCGGTCTTCAACGAGCGCACCACGTCGACGACCAGTGCGGCTTTGGTGGGCCACCGCCGGTAGATGGTCGTCTTCGAGACGGCCGCCAACTCGGCAACATCGTCGACCCGAAGCTGGTTGTAGCCAACCTGATCCAGAAGCGTGATTACTGCGGAGCGCACTGCACCATCGACCTGGGTGGATCGTGGGCGGCCGCGTTTAGGTTTCGACTCGGAACTCACAGGCCGACTCTACGACTTCGGAATACAAAGTCACGGCTTCTCAAAGGCCGACCAGGGGGAGATTCCCGACTGCCGTACCGATCGCCGTCGCGCTGTTTTCGGCGCGGTAGCGCTGCTCAACGACTCGGTCCTCGGTGAGATCTGCTCCGGAAAGTGTTTTCGAACACTTCCTTTTTACGCCCACCCAACTCCCTGGGTCGGTTCACGCAAAAGTAGAGCCGGGGGATTTCGTTGGAGCCATTTCGATCGGTTGCTGTGGTGAAGAACGGTAAGCACCGAAATGTTCATTGGGTGCGTCCAATTTGTTGACACTGAGTATCGAAACTCCTGGAGGTCGCCTGACTAGACGGACCGGGGCCGCTTTCTGCGAGACTCTTGTGGTGAACTTCCTTGCCCGCCCCGTTGATCGAGCAGCCCGCCTTCGAGAACTTCTCGCTGGCCCGAGACCACTGACGGCGCCTGGTTGCTACGACGCACTCGGCGCCAGGCTCATCGAGGAGGCCGGGTTCGACGTCGTCTACATGACGGGCTTCGGCACGTCGGCATCTCTTCTGGGTCGGCCCGACGTCGGGCTTACCAACCAGGGCGAGATGCTCGACAACCTTCGTCGAATTGTGCAGGCCACCTCGCTTCCCGTCATCGCCGATGCCGACACCGGATACGGCAACGCGATGAACGTGATTCGAACGGTTCAGCTTTGGGAGCAGGCGGGAGCGGCGGGCTTTCACCTCGAGGATCAGGTGACCCCGAAGAAGTGCGGGCACATGAACAACAAACAGGTGATCCCGGCCGAAGAGGCGATCGGCAAAATCAGGGCGGCCGTCGCCGCCCGATCGAATCCCAACACGGTCATCATCGCGAGAACCGACGCACGGGCCGTTGACGGCCTCGAAGCGGCGATCGACCGGGCCAAGGGCTTCGCCGACGCGGGTGCTGATGTGTTGTTCGTGGAGGCACTGGAAGGCGAAGCCGAGATCGAGACCGTGTGCGAGAAGCTCCGAGGGTACCCGCTCCTATTCAATTGGGCTGAAGGTGGAAAGACACCTCCGCTCACCTATGACCGAATCGAGCGGCTGGGATTCAAACTGATCATCTGTCCGATCTCGACACTGCTGTCGGCCACCGCCGCCATGCGTCAGGCGCTTGCCATCATCAAGGCGGAAGGCACCCCCGCGTCGATGTCGGGCACCATGTTGCCGTTTGGCGATTTCCTCGGCTTTATCGGACTGCCTGAGATCAACGAGTTGGAGAAGCGTTTCGCGTAACGACGATCCGATCGTCAACGACCTTCGCTACCGTCGAAGCAAACCAACCACGCCGTGGGCGTCGTGAGATCGTCGGCTTTGGGTGGCGCCGACTCCGACGTCACCACCGACGAATCCGGGACCCGGGGTCTCTTTATCCGAGCAGTCGGCGGAGAGTTCCGCCGGCATTTTCCGACCACGCTGCCAGTGTTGCGGGCAGCTGGTCGAGTTCGGTGTCGAGGATAAACAGTCCCCGCGTTGGTACTACTGCGCCGACTTCAACCAGCAGCGGCCGAAGGTAGACCTCAGGAGCGAGGGCGTGAATCGACGATCCGCCAACCATCACGGGTACGGCTACGACATCGGCCATTCCGGTCTGACCGAACCAGTCGAAGAACGACTTGAGGAGTCCGGTGAACATGGCCTTGTAGGTGGGCGACGCAATGATCGCCACGTCGGCGGCGGCCACCGCCGCCACTTCGGCCTTTACGGCCTCGGACGAGAAATCGAACAGCTGACCACCCAGGTTGCCCAGATCGATGATATGTGTACTGACGTTATCGGCCCGCCCAACGGATTCGGCTACCTGTCGGGCCACTGTTTCGGCGACGCCCAGCGTGCGCGAGTTGACCTTGGGGTTGCCACAGACGATGACAATGTTGAGCGGACCGGAACTAGTCATTTGAGGATCGACCTACTTTTGCGCTCAAGGAGTGGCATCAAGTCGGTACCGAACCGCTCAACGCCCTCGACGAAATCAGGAAACGTGAACATCATGCCAGTTGCGCCGGGGATAGCGGCGATCTCGTCGACTTCCGAGCGACCGTCGGCCGTTGCCGGGCCCAGGGCGACTCGGCACCCCTAAGGCTCTGCTGGCGGGTTCAGATCTGAAGATGCGCGATCCGAAACGGGTTCGGTTCGAACGGAGTCAACTGATGCTCCGAGGTCGTGAGCCGCGAGCAGAAACTCGTCACGGCTGATTTCGCCCTTGGCGTAGCGGAGGCGCAGATGAGCGACCGCGGCGTCGTCGCGTCTCGAGTCGTTCAGCCGAGTGACTGGTTGTGAAGGTACCGCCGGGCCCGAATCAGCGACCAGCGGTCGTCGGGTCGAACGCAGAAGGTATGCGATCCCGGCCGCCAAAAGGGCGAAGACCACAATCATGAAGCCCAGTCGGGCTACCCAGAACCAGGCCCCATCGTGATAGCCGCGAGAGCCGAATCCGTGTCCTCTGTGCATTGCAGTTCCTTTCGTTGCTATCTCGACTATGGGCTTCACGAGTTAGAACACGGTGAGTACCCCGACGGACGTGCTGAAGCGCGCTCCGCTCGCTACGGTGGGTCCATGGCTTCGTTAGCAAATGAGTCTCCCGAGCGAACCGGTTACGCGGGGTCCCCCACCGGTCCGGCGCAAGCAACCAAATCGGCCGAGCAGCTTGAAGAGTTCAGAACCTACCTTCAGGCCAATAACGGGATTAGAGGTCTTGAGATCCTCGATCATTCCGAGGTCGACCGGGCTGTCCGGATTTTTCAACGTGACGGCTTCGTGGTAATTCGCAACGCGCTGACCGCCGAGCAGTTGTCGTTCCTCCGCGACGGCGTGAACGATGCCGTCAAGCAGATCCTCGCGCTGGATCCCGATCGGCGAGGAAATCGCGGCTCGGATCGCTACTCCTTCGGCGGGTCGAGTCTCACACGCTCGATGCTGCACCGCCCGGAGTGGCAGATGCTCGTCGACCTGCCGACCGTCACCCCGATCATCACGGCGATCTTCGGCTCATCGAACTACATGCTGCGCTCCGCTAGCGGGGATTTCTGCCTACCAGGTGCCACGAAGTATCAGCCGCTGCACTCCGACATGGGCGATGCCGTCGACCCCGACAAGACGCCATTCAGCTCATTTCGTGACCCGCGTGGTCACCTCACGACGCGCGATCTCCCCTGTCCGTACGTCTGCGTCAACGTTCTCACCGTGGACTCGACGCCGCTGAACGGTCCGACACGCCAGATACCTGGTTCACATCATTCGCGGGCGCCGATTCCCACATTGGCCGAAGAACCCGAGTGGATGCGCCTCAGCACGGTGTGCCCCGCCCCGGCAGGTTCGGTCCAAATTCGCGACGTACGGGCCTGGCACGGCGGTACTCCCAATGTTTCCGACCATGTCCGGGCGATTCCGAACGTCGAGTTTTACGCGCCCTGGTTCCGGGAGCCCGTCATCCCGGGGATTACCAAAGCCGACCATCAGAAGCTTTCGCCGCACGCCCAGCAACTCACGCGCTTCACGGTCGCCGACTCGTCTGAAGAGCTTCGAACCGGCTTCACGCTCACGCCACCCAGGTAACGGGAAGTCGCAATGGTGTTCTCTCCGATGAGGATGATGCTGTACATCCCGCCCCTCATCGGAGAGGACTCCGCCGTCGCGCACCCCGTGCGCTCCGTACCTCCCTGCCGGTGAACACATCGTTGCAGGCGACTCGCAAAATTTGCGCAAAACGGGAGTATCGCCAGCGGGTTGGCCTACCTGACGCTCCATCCCGAGAGCCCCGAACCGGCCAACTGTGAAGCGACTCGCGCCTCGAAACGTTTCGCCGACGCTTTGTCGTCAAGGGATAAGGCAAGCAGGTGGAGCACCCGATCGACCGGGCCGAAGGTGCTTGAGGCCACCAACCCATTGATGACCATGACCCCGGAAAACGGTAAAAGAAGCGAATAAAGCCGTTCCCGGCTCATTGAGCCCGTGAGAGCTGCAGTTTCGGCCAAAGCGAGGCATGCCGGCAACCACGTGAGGTTCGGTGGACCGGCAACGAGAGCGGGCAGGACCCGATCGATGATTCGCTCGGCGACCGCAAACTGGCCGTCGCAGGCAAGAAATCGTGCGGCCACGGCCTGTTCCACGGGCATCAGATCGTCTCGGTCAACCGCGAATCTCCTGGCGGCGAACCGGTCATTGGTTCGGTAGACGCGCGACATTTGGAACAGGCCCCAGGCCTCCCGTCCACCGTGAATGTCATGACGTATCGCCAGGTTTCGAGCCGACCGGGCATGGTGCTCGGCCACATCCGACTGGCCGTCCCATTCCGCGAGCATCGCCCGAAACAGCAACATCATCCAACGGTCGCCAGGACGTTGGCGAAGGTTCACCAGGTCTTCGATCTGGGAGATCTCGCGGTCGACCTCCGCTCGTCGACCGAGTTGCAGCAACGAAAAGACCGAGGCGAGGATCGGTGTAACGGCAATTTCCGGGGGCACCGCTCGGCCCCAGTTGCGGGCTCGTTCGCAGAACTCCAAGCGGCCGGTTGCGTCGGAAGAGCACAGCATGGCGACGAGCGCTCCGTGGGCATAGTAAGCACGCGTACGGTCATCGTCGAGCACCGAGGCCAGTCGTTCCATCTCCGCAACGCATTCGTTCACTTCGGCGTCGACTGCTGAGAGCCCTCGAAGATAGACGAACTCGGCGAGTGCCTGGATTCGCCGTCGGTCGTCGAGACCCGAGGCGGGATCGAACGCCGTCCGGAGCCAGCTCGCTCGCTCCGCATCCCCGTCGAGAGGTTGGCTGCTCACCGACGACCGGATCGCAACTTCGAACAGCCACTCGGCTCGACGTTCGCGATCAGCAAGGGCCTTTGCTTTTCGAAAGTACTCCCGCGCGAGCTCGCCATCAGCACAACCGTCTGCCGACATTGCGAAGAGCAGGAAATAGCGGAACAGATCTTCGGTCTCCACCCACCAAGGCTCGAGATCGAGCGTGCTCGCCGTTGTTTCGAGAAGCGCAAACGCTTCTTCCCACCGCTGTTGCTCGTGCAGTTGGTCGAGGCCTTCGAACACGCGTTTCAACAGCAAGTTGGAGGTCTCGTTCGGAATTGCGAGGGCCAACTGGTGGCTGATGGCGAACACGTCACCCGAACGTCGGGTCAGAGCTTCCGCAAGACTTCGGGACCGCTGACAACGCCAAACAGCGGATCGAGACTGCCAGAGGGCCCGCTGAATCAGCGGATGCCGGAACCGCACGCTTGTTCCGGTCCGCTGTTCGGTGAGACCGGCTTCGTGAGCTCGATCCAGAGCGTCGTGAACCGTCGCTATCGATTGTGTAACTGCATCGACGAGGATCGGAATCTCGACAACCAGCCCCAGCAGTGCGCCGGTTACGACGATGTCGAGGTCGCTGTCGGACAATCGGCCGGCCGCGGCGAGTGTGACTGCATCGGCATCCACCCGTTGCGGTGGAAACTCGATCAGGTCGGGAGCTTCCACGACCTCAACCGAGTCAGTGCCGTCACGACCGCGATAGTCGGCGCTGTTTCCCTGATCACCGATCAGGAAGTCGAGCACCAGTGGAAATCCCGCCGACATTCGAAAGAGTCGTCCGGCACGAGTCCAGGCCGTTGATGGTGTCAGGCGTTCGGATTGGCGGACCAACTCGAAGGTGTCATCGATGCTGAGCGGGCCGACCTGGAGGATACGTGCGCTATCGAGGTCTTGGAGGTCCCGGAGGAGTTGGTCCACCAACGGATTCCTGAACGTGTCACGCACCGTGAATACCAACGTGACACCTTCGATGGGCGTTCGTCGAACGATACGGCGAAGCGCCTTCGTCGTCGCCAGGTCCGCAAAATGAAGATCATCGAACATCACCACCACCCGTCGATTCTCGGAAAGATCGACGAGTGCGGAGAGCAACATCTCCAGCGACTCGCCACTTGGCGCTCCGACCAAATCCGCCCACGGTTGGAGCAGGTCAGCGACGGGCTGGAACGGCGAAGAATGTTCGTCGGCCCAGGTTCCGAGCACCGGGATTTTGTCGGCCCGTGCCACGGATGCCCATGACGACAACAGGTGGGATTTGCCGATTCCGGCCGGCCCCTGCAGCACGATGAACGACACATCGCCCTGACTCAGGAAGTTGCGGAACTCATTCACTTCGCTGGTGCGGCCCACGAGGAGCTTGTCCTGTCGAAGCATCGCCGGCAGCGCCGCCGACAGAGCGTCATCGCTGATGTTGCGGGTCAAGTCGGCAGCAACTGCTCGACGCTCCAGCGAGGCAACTACCGCGGAAGGCTCCCATCCTCGTGATTCAAGCGCCGACCGGTGACGGCTCAGTACGGACCTTGCGTCACGATCCCGTCCGAGCGCCAGCAGGGCACACACCAGGGGCTCCACCTGCCCCGCCTCGGCTGGCTCCGCATCGAACTTCGGGAGCAGACGCCCCACGACAGCTTCCCCGTCGCCGAGTTCGACGGCCAAAAGGTTTCGTCTGCGCTCGTTTTCCTCGTACAGAGCCTCCAGCTGAGCGGACAACTCTCGAAGGTCCGGGTCATCGGCGTCGCGAAACGGAGTTCCTCGCCAGAGATCCGCTGCTTCGTCGCGTAGCAGACACTGATCGGCCACCGACTCCGCAACCTCGGCTCGGCCGATCAGCCCTTGGAACCGATGGACATCGATCGCATCGACGTTTCCCTCGAGGGCGTATCCTTCGCGGGCATGAATGACCTGCGGTGCGCCTGGCACCGTGAGAAGAAGCTTCTTCAGCCGGGCGACATGGGTCCTAAGCGCGGACTCCCACGACGCGGGTGGCTCGTCGCCCCACAGCGCTGACGCGACGGCATGCACCGGAACCGTCCCGGGCATGGCGACCGCCAAGGCCCACAGGACGCGTTCAATACGAGCACTTACCTCTGTTTCGGTACCCCGAAATCCGACTCGGGATGGGCCCAGCAGCCAGATGCCTAGCTCAGTCACGGAATGCGATGAACGGGAGTCTCACGATACGACCGGGTTTGTCAGCCGTTGTCAACCACGGCCATGACGTCGAGCCCCCGGAAAGCCCCGGTCGGATCGGCCTTCTCAACCACCGGATCGGCGACATCGTCGTATTCAAGACGAAGCGCCCGGCTCATCGTTGCGTGCATCGCGTAGGTGCACGTGATGTACGTGAATTCCAGGATCTCCTCGTCGCTCAGAAGCGCCTTCATCGACGTGAACAACGCCTCGGGCACCCGACCGTGTTGGAGTACCAGACAGTCGGTGTACGCGAGAAGATGGCGTTCGACAGGAGTCCAGCACTCGGCGATCGACCAGTTCGGGATCGCGGCAACCTGTTCGTCGGTGAAGCCGACGTCTCGCATCGCTTTGCAGTGCTGGCTGAACACAAACTGGCTTCCTACGGTGTAGCCAGCTCGCGTCTGACCGAGTTCGCGAAGGCGAGGGGTGATCCTGCGGTTCGGATTTCTGTAGAACTGGAACCCCGCTGTCGTGTGGTCGAACGCGTCGGGTACGAGCGCGAACACCGTCCACCAGTTTCCCGGAGTACCACTTGCTGTCCCCGGCTCGGCGACCGGGTCGCGACCGTTGAAGACCATGTTGTAGATCGCTTGAGCGAAGGGATGCGCGTCGTCCTTTGCGACCTCACCGAGTCGGGGCACGTTTCAGGCTCCCTGTTCCTCGGAGTGACGGCCGGCAACTCCGGAACCGATGAGCGTCAACGGATCGGCCTTCACGAGGCGGAGCGCCTCAACGGGGTCCGGACGGAACCCGGGCGTGTCCCGGCACAGTTCGACCATGATCCCGTTGGGATCGCCGTAGTACAGCGAATGACACCATCCGTGATCGAGCTCCATCAGCGGCTTGATGCCTTCGGCTTCCATTCGAGTTCGAACTTCTTCCTGCTTCTCGGCGGTCGCCCTGATTGCCGCGTGATTGACCCAGATCGGGAGACCGACACTCTCAGAAATGTCGGTCGCGTAGTCCGGCTTCTCGCCGACGGCGTGAATTTGGAAGAACGCCAACGCTTCGCCGTCGCCGATGTCGTAGAAGACGTGCCGAACCCAGGACTCGTCTTTTCCCTGAACCTCGGTGTAGGTCAGGGGAAAGCCCATGAGGTCGTTGTAGAAGTGCGTCGTCGCCTCGACATCTCGGGTGGCGTACGCAATGTGGTGAAAGCCCATGGGACAACCTGCCTTTCGTTGGAATCCTCGGCGTGACTCTGCCTAGGACCAGATACTCCCCCATTGAGGGGTTGATCGGCAATTGCGGTCCGACGAAAACGTGGTTCGCAGAGTCCGAGCCGGGATCGTCGGAAACACGGAAGATGGCTCTGAGGTTGCTGCGCGGTGTGATTTGCACGACCTTCATGCGTTCGTCGCTAACAGTGCGCTGTTCAGGCGCAAGTTGGGACCTCCGGCTCTAGAGGCTTGCACGCTGTTCTCACACCATTTCCTTATGGGCGATCAGCCACGCCTCACGCAACGCGCAACCGGCATTACCGGAGATGCCCCCGGCCGCACTCGCAACGAAACAGCGAGGTGGCGATGGCCCGGACGTTCTGACGCGCGCCACACGGCTGTTCTGCTCGGGCCCGTCGGAGCGGTGCTTTTCGCCGCTGGGCTTGGCCTCGTGCCACACCTCCTCAAGAACGGCCTTACGCTCGCCTCGGTCGTGTCCGTGGTCCTTCTGATCTGCGGAAGCGTGACGGTTATCGGCGGCGCCCGAACGATCCTCCGGGACCGGACTCGCGTCATCAAGTTCGCCGGTACCGCGGCGACGGTTCTCCTGGTGGGTGTAGCCACGTCGATAGTTGCCCCGGCGGTGGCGGCCACCATCGTTCCGGCCACCCATATCGGTTCCACGCCCGCAGCAAACGGAATGGACTTCGAGGTGGTTACGTTGACAACTGCCGACAAGGTGAAGCTCGCCGCCTGGTATCTGCGGGGCACGAACCGCGCTGCGGTCGTCGTGATGCACGGTGCTGGATCAACCCGTTCAGCGGTACTCGACCAAGCGGCGGTACTTGTCGAGGCGGGTTACTCGTGCCTGCTTGTCGACGCTCGCGGGCACGGCGATAGCCAAGGAACCGCGATGGACTTCGGTTGGTACGGCGATCTCGACATCAAAGCGGGAACCGACTTTCTGGCATCTCGGGAAGAGATCGACGCTCATCGGATCGGGGTAGTCGGATTCTCCATGGGTGGCGA
This sequence comes from uncultured Acidimicrobiales bacterium, assembly GCA_963763135.1. Taxonomy (GTDB): domain Bacteria; phylum Actinomycetota; class Acidimicrobiia; order Acidimicrobiales; family JANYDT01; genus JANMZO01. The sequence goes on from CAVXNJ010000004.1 coordinate 1,193,357, forward strand.
AGAAGCCATTGGGTCGGCGGCCACGAACACGCGTGTCCGCGCCGTGGTCGCCGAGGGAGCGACGGGACGCCGCGCCTCCGACAAGGACTGGCTCTCCGATGTCTACGGCTGGCGTGGCCGGCTGCAGGAGCGGATGGAAGCCGTTCAGGATCGCGTGACCGACCTCCTCACCGCTGCGCCACCGCCGGTCGCCTTGCGATCGGCGGTGGCGGAGTCCGCCGGAACCCAATTCCTCCTGATCACCGCCGGCAGGGTCGACGACGAAGGCCGAGCTGCGTCGTTCATTAAGTCCGGCGCCGCCGACCGAGTCACGGTGTGGGAAGTCGACCGGGCCGGACACGTCGGCGGCTTCCACGCTCGACCTGAGGAGTGGCGGCAACGAACTGTCGCGTTCCTCGACAAGTACCTCAACTGACACCGAACATGGAGGCCAAAATGGCCAATAAGAACGGCTGGGTCGCCGGTGCCGTAAGCCTGTTTGCTCTCGGCGAAGCGGCCCTCATACTCCTCGGTCGCACTTACGGATCTACGAAACGCGAGCGAGCCGCAGTCTTACCGGGGGATCACATCGTTCGCGATCCCTCTGTCGTGACAGACCACGCGATCACGATTGATGCTCCTCCTGCGAACGTCTGGCCATGGTTGGCCCAAATGGGTTGGGGGCGCGGTGGCTGGTACACGGCACGCTGGGTGGATCGTCTGTTCTTTCCTGCCAACGGACCCAGTGCCGACCGGATCGACCCCGCACTACAAGACATTGGGGTTGGAACCTTCATTCCAGACGGTGCGCCGGAAACCCAGTGCGGACTCTTTGTCGAGGAGATCGATCGCGAACGATCGTTGGTGCTGCACTCGAACAGCCACCTGCCGATGAGTTGGAGGAGACACGCAACCATCGATTGGTCGTGGACGTTCGTCCTCAGACCGCTCGACGACGGCGCTCGCACGCGATTCCACTTCCGGTCGAGATGGACGACACGTCCGTGGTGGCTAACGGCCGGAGGATGGATCGTGCTGGTGCCCGCGGACTTCGTCATGTCGAGGGACATGCTGCGGGGCGTCAAGGCGCGCGCTGAGCGTATCGGTGACGACCCGATACGGCCGTATGTACGCCTACGGTCTGCCGGGGTCGGCGGTCAGAGACCCGCTCCATCGGAGTCACTCAGCGCGCATAGTAGTTGACGCTTCGGCGAAACTCGCCGTTGGCCGCTTATACGAGGTCCATTCCAGCGAGGTCGCCGTTCGCCCGCCACGCTTCGAGTAGTTCGTTGAAAGCCGCGGCACCGGGCGTGTAGGAACCGAAGAACCCGCTGCCCCCTTTCACCGTGCCCTCGTTGTTGTAGTAACCCGGCGTGCACGATTCGAGGAACCCTGCGCCTCCCACGTGGAAGCCTCGAAGAAGCGTGATCCAGTCGTTGACAGCCTCGTCGGTCGGTTCGATGGTGGACTTCCCTCGACGCATCGTTTCGGCGATGAGGAAGGCGATGTGCCGGGCCTGATCGTCGAACATCGAGGTCATGTTCAGGCTGAACGCGTTCTGCGACACGCCGATGTAGAACCAATTCGGAAAGCCGCGGGTCGTGAAACCGTGAAGCGTCTTCAGCCCGTCGGCCCAGTGGTCAAACAGTGACAGGCCATCGCGGCCTTGGATGTCGAGTCCCAACCGACGACGGAACTCGGCCGAGATTTCAAAGCCCGTCGCATAGACGATCAGGTCGACCTGATATTCCTGTCCGTTGGCCACGAGTCCGGTTTCGGTGATTCGCTCCACGCCCTTTGATTCGCTGACGTCGACCAAGGTCACGTTGTCGCGGTTGAAGCAGTCGAGGTACTCATCATTGAAGGTCGGCCGCTTGCACATGACCCGGTAGTAGGGCTTGAGGGCCTCGGCGGTAGCCGAATCGCCGACCGTCTCTTCGACCCGTTTGCGCAGGCGCTCCATGAGGGCCATGTCGGCCAACTCGACCACGCGCTCGCGCTCCTCACGGGTACGCGGCCGGTTCGCCCCTTTCGGAGCACTGATCGCCCGGAAAATTTCCGTCCACGAGTCGTTGATGAGATCGACCTCCACGGGCTGACCGGCGGCCTGCGCAGCGAAGTTCTCGCGACGCTCGCGCTGCCACCCTGGCTTGAGAGAGGCGAACCACTCGGGGTCCGTTTGGTGATTGCGACGCAACCCGATCGACGACGGGGTTCGCTGGAAGACCAGCAACTCCTTGGCGTCGCGAGCGAGTCGAGGGATGACCTGGATAGCCGATGCACCCGTGCCGATCACCGCGACACGCTTGTCGGCGAGGTTGGTCATGCCTCCGGTGTTGTCGCCTCCCGTGTAGCCATAGTCCCAACGACTGGTGTGGAACGAATGGCCTTGGAAGGATTCGATTCCAGGAATGCCCGGCAGCTTGGCGCGCGTCGTGGTACCCAGCGCCATGATTACGAAACGCGCCTTCAGGTCATCGTTGCGGTTCGTTCTGATGTGCCAACGGTCGATCGACGCGTCCCAGTCGATGGAGCGGACCCGGGTTTGAAAGTGCGTCCGCGAGTACAGGTCATAGTGCTGCCCGATCCGCTGGGAGTGCCCGAAGATCTCGTTCACGTAGGCGTACTTCTCGCTTCGGCATGTAGCCGAGCTCCTCAAGGAGCGGAAGGTAGCAGTACGCCTCCGTATCGCACTGGGCGCCCGGGTACCGGTTCCAGTACCAGGTACCACCGAAATCGGCGCCCGCCTCGATGATGCGGAATGAGGTAACACCCTGATCGGTCAGGCGAGCCGCTGCGAGGAGGCCGCTGAACCCTCCGCCGATGATGGCAATGTCGATCTCATCGTTGATTGGTTCACGGTCGAAGTTCGGATCAGCGTAGGTGTCTTCCTCCGCGAAACGGGCGTACTCGCCGGCCATCTCAAGGTATTGGTCGGCACCGTTCTCTCGGATGCGCTTGTCCCGCTCCGCCTGATAGCGCGCCCGAAGCGCGTCGGGATCAAAGTCCACGGTTGGCTGCGGATTCTCGTTGTCGGTCATCTCAATTGCTCCCTGGGAAGTTTTGGCGCGGTTGGTGACGGGGAATCGAGTCTCGAATGCTGCGTCACCGACGCACATTTGAACTTCGAGTGTCATCGCACATGAAACGGAAGGTAGCACCGACCCCGTTCAGCGCCACAACCCACGTCGCGTCGCAGGGCGGCCAACGGATGCGCCGGATACTGCGAAGTTGCACCGGTTGGTGCCGCCACCACACCCAGGGCGAACATGGCACCCGCAGGTTTCGAAGCGCCTCAAAGCGCCGCAACCTCGATCCGCGCACCCGGGCGAAAGACGATCGGAAGCCGTTCAAGGCCCAGAACGAAGTTGCCCCGTCGTTCGTGGGGTGCCGGGGCACGGTCGTCGATCCGCAGGTCGTGCAGGCGCTCCAGCACTGCTTCGAACAGGACCGTAAGTTCCAGACGGGCCAGTTGGGCGCCCAGGCAGAAGTGCCGCCCGTAGCCGCCGAAGGCCAGGTGCATGTTCGACTCCCGGGTGATGTCGAAGCTCTCGGGATTTGGGAACACCGCCTCGTCGCGATTGCCGGAGAGGTACAGCAGGAGCATGCGGTCGCCTTCACGGATCTGCTGCCCGGACAATTCCACATCGCGGGTCGCGGTGCGGTTCATGTTGCGTACCGGAGTGACCCAACGCAGCATCTCCTCGATGGCGCCCGGCAGGAGTGATCGATCAGCGCGCAGACGATCCAGCTGTTCGGGGTTCTGCAGCAGCGCCAGCAAACCACCGGACATGACGTGGCGCGTGGTCTCGTCGCCTCCGACGAGAATGAGCATCGTTTCGTAGACGAGATCCTCGTCGCTGAGTGGCTCACCGCCCGGCAGTGCGTTGGCCAGCAGAGTCACGAGATCCTCCGCGTCGCTCCCCCGCCGCTGTTCGACGATGCCGAGGATGTACGCCGCGTACTCGTAGACGGCGCTAACCACTTGATCCCGGACCTCTTCACCACCGGTGGCGAACAGGTCCGACCAGTGGACCAGCTTGTCGTAGTCGGCCTCGGGTAGGTCCATGAGCGTGGCGATCATCCTGAGCGGGATTGTGGTGGCCACGTCGGCTACGAAATCACAACTGCCCGACTCGATCACGTTGTCGATAAGGCCAGCAACGATGGACCGGAGGAAGTCCTCGTGGCGACGGACCCGCTTGGGAGTGAAGCCGGAGCTGATGAGACGGCGCCGGTTGGTGTGCTCGGGTGCGTCTTTGTTGATCATGGATGGAACGGAACTCTCGGGCCGTGACCCGAGAGCGGAGCAGAACGTCTTCGCATCCGCCTCGACACGCATGATGTCGGCGTGGCGGGTGATGCCCCAGATGCCGGTGCTGTCGTCCCAGTAGACCGGAGCGTTGGCGCGCATCCAGGCCAGCGGCTCCAGCGGTGCCGCGTTGAAGTCCAACCCCAGTAGGTGGATATCGGGGCGGCTCGGGTGCTGCGCCGTCCGGGTTCCGGCGGGGAGCCGGAACGCATACTTCGTCAGCTCTGCGTTCTCTCCGCTGTCCTGCACTGGCTCAGACGTCGCATCCATGGGTTTCAGTGTTGCTCACCCGCACCCACCGAGGCGAACTGAACGTCAGTAGCGATGGATCTGGTGCGGCGTTTCGGCCAGATAACTCGTTATGGCCGCCCGCCGGAAGCACAGGTGCATGTCATCCGCAGTCCACGTGACAGTTCGGTCACCGACGATCGTGAACTCCGGGAAGCGGTCCGCATAAACCGCGAGCGCCTCGTCGCTGAGCGGCTCGCGCAGCTCGATCTCGAATTCGTACGGCGCGGGAAACACCGGCAAGGCCATCTGAGCCACGTTTGCGACCGCCCGTTCGGCGGCGTCGGTGATGATCCGACGAGCACGAGCTGGCGGCGCGATCACCCCGGCGGTGTGCGACAGCGCCGTCTTCACTACGGCCTGCTCGATCCCCGGCACGAAGCGCCCCATCCGTGCACCGACCACTTGATCGCCCGTCACGAGCACGGTAGGAACCCCGTGCGAGGCGGCAACCGTGGCGAAGATTTCCCCCTCACTGAACAACTCGCCGTTACATCGAACCGTGCGATAGGAACCGTAGGAAATGGTATGCGCGCATATTCCCGGGTAGTCGCCCGCTGCACCGTGATGACCTACGAGGAACATCGCGTCGAAGGAACCGTCGAGAGCCGCCATGGTCGTGGCACCACCTCGGGGTGATCCTCGCACCACGTCAACTTCGGGGTCGATCTCGTCCATCATCAAGTTGCAGAGCATCTCGATGCCGTGGTTCTCTTCCACCACGAACTCCGTGGCTCCGGCGCGCCTGGCCCCTTCCACTGCGGCATTGACATCTGCGGTCATCCATGAACGTGCCCGCTGGTAGTCCTGTCCCCTGGTGACGACATCCTCCCAGCGCGTGACTCCGCTGATCCCCTCCATGTCGACCGAAATGTAAATCCTCATGGAGCGGAGTCTTACAGGTGATGCAGGGTCCTTCCCAAGGCGTCGACATCGGGGGCGGCGTAGACACGTTCGGGCGGAGCTTCAGGCAACCCTCGAATCGACGATTCGCGGAAATCTTTACCCTGAGACGAGAATGTGCCGGAGAAATCGGAGTTGCCCGTCAGTCAACTGGATAACGTCGACGACGATGAAATTGAGCGAGATCACCACCGTCCTGTTCGACCTTGACGGGACGATCAGCGACTCAGCACCCGGCATTCTCGGGTCTATGCAGGCGGCCTTTGCCGAGCATGACATCGACTGGCTCGACGATGCAACGGCCAGGTCGTTGGTGGGTCCACCACTTCGCGTATCGCTCCCGCCTCTGGTCGGCGCCGACCGTCTGGAGTCCGTCATCGCCTCCTACCGTCAAAGGTATGAAACGCAGGGCGGCCTGCTCAACGCTTCTCTCTACGACGGCATCGTGGAGTTGCTGACCCGCTTGCACGGTCGGGGTCTGTGCCTCGCCGTGGCCACCAGCAAGCGAGAGTCGCTGGCGGTCGAGATCCTTTCCGTTCTGGGGGTTTCGTCATGGTTCACGGTCATAGGTGGTGACACGTTGGACGGCGCCCGCGGCTCGAAAGCGCTCGTGGTCGGCGACGTGCTGACGCGTCTCGGATCGCCTCCGCCGGACCGGGTCGTCATGGTCGGCGACCGACAGCACGATGTCATTGGCGCCGCGGTACACGGGGTCGCGTGTGTGGGGGCCCTCTGGGGATACGGCGACCGCGAAGAGTTGGAGGCGGCCGGCGCGTGGGCTGTGTGCGATCAACCAACCGATCTGTTGGAGCTGTTCTGATCGACGAACTACGCCGGAGGAAAGTCTGGCCAGACCGCCTGAACCCACGGATGCGAGAGCGTGCTCGCCGCGTAGAAAAGCTCCGGTGGGCCCGTGCCGGAGGAATGATCACCCTCGAGGCCTGCGTCAGAGCCGTTTGACCATCGCCTGCTCGATTCTCCCGCACGAAGCGCGCTACTCCAGACCCCCTACCACGAGGCTTGCTGCGTGTCAGGATGAGGGCGTCATGATTGACCTTGAAGGACTTCATCTGGCTGGCTACGCGCTGCTCCCCGGAGCGATCCCGGCGAATTGGCTGGATGATTTCCGCGCAGCGTTCGAAGCGGGCATGACACCGTCGGATCGATGGCCGGTGCCGCGCGGAGCCGACTGGCGTCATTCGTTGCTGGACCTTGACCCAACGGTCCAGGCCGTATGCCGTCTGCCGGAGATTCTGGCCGTGGTCGGCGCACTGATCGGGGAAAGATTCTTCCTGTCTCAGGTCGAGGGCCGCGAACCGCTGGCGGGAGGCGGCCATCAGATGCTCCACCGGGACCTCTCCGCGCGTCGGCCCGGCGATTCGGTGGTCGCCCTGGCCTACTTCGACGACTATGGCCCGGAGAACGGGGCGACCCGGATTGTCGCCGGCAGTCACCGCCCCGGGCACGGTGAGCCGCCAGTCGATTTCCAAGATGAGTCCCGCTCCGTGCAACTTTCCGGCTCCGCCGGTGACGTCATTGTGTTCGATGCCGATCTGATTCATGCGGCCACCCGGAATCCGTCTGGTGCCCGTCGTCGCAGCATTCTGTTCAGTTATTGGGCGGAGTCGCTCTACGAATCACATCTCGAAACCGCGACTCTCCGAAACGTGCGGATGGTGACAACCGACCGGTTCGATCCACGAGGGCTAGGCGACTGACCGAGTTAGTAGGCGCGCTTATCGAATGTTTCGATGGTCCGGCCCGGTCACGAGCCCGTAGACGTTGTCCGGTGAGGGGCGAGCCATCGAGATCCGACGGGTCGAAACCGGCCGCCGCGAGTTTCCCGTCCATGCCCGCTCCCGGGCGGGCTCAGCGCGGCTCCGAGTGCAGTGAGTCAAACGCCAGCCCACTCGAGGCCTCACCGCGACCCGTCGAGCGACGAGTGGAGAGCCAAAGCACGGAACGTCCGCCGAACCATCGCACCCGCTCGAAACGTCGCGACACGACCGTTCCGGAGCGCGGAACTTCCTCGTCGTGCACGAAATACGCCGCCGCGGTCGGCTGGTCGAGGCCGACGCGCAGCAGCGACGTGCGGGGGCGGACCGGATCCGGCGCAAGGCCGTCGACGAGTCGAGGAAGTGCGCCGCGCTGCAACTGCGTTTCGCGCACGTCGCCCGGACGGTGCACGGCCACGAACGGAATCCAGTGCTCTGGGATCGTGTCCATGAGAGAGTACCGGTCGGCCGCCCCACCGCCGAGAGCCGGAGCCCGGACCGCTGGCGCCACACCATGCAGCTGCTGCAGGCGGGCCACGAAGTCCGCCGCCACCTCGCCACCGCGACGTCCGCGCCCGAGCGGGCTGGCTACCGTCGTCTCCACGCCGAACACCATGTTCGCCACCTCGTCGCGCACGAACGTCACCTCCTCAAGGATCTCGCCCTCGAGCGAATGGGCGACACTCGGCGGAACGACGAGCGAGAGATCCGCTGGCTCGGGAGTCCGGCCGGCGACGTCGAGACTGAAGACCGCCCAGCGGGTCGGGTCGTCGTCGAGTCCTCGGCCCGCTGCCTCGATCCACGTGCGCTCGCCGAACACGTCGGTGACCACGAGTCCGCCGATCGAATTCACGGTGGAAACCTCGAGCGGAAGCGGAATCGAGAACCAGTCGTTCGCGAATGACACGCCGAACTCGACGAACGCAAGCCGAGCCAGATCGGTCGTATCACCGGTCACGTGGCCGAAGTTCACCCGTGAGTCCTCAAACGCCCACCAACGGTTGCTGGCCATGCCGGCATAGGAAACGCGCGTCGGGATCGTAGCGAACGGCTCGCCGAGGGGGGCACTGGCTCGCGCTCGAGCAGGGTCGACTGAGAACGCCGTCCAGTCGAGGCGTCCGCCGCCAAAACGGTCGGCTACCAAGCGCTTCTGTCCGTCGGCCACGGTGGCGTCGACCGAAAAGCGGTGCTCTAGCCGCCCTGGATCCCACGCTGTCGGTGCGGCGGGAGGTGTAACAAACATCCCGTCAAACAGGGCCACCATCGCGGCCGCGGCGTCACGAATGGTTTGCTTGTCGCTCTCAGCCACCGCTACGGAGCCCCACGGCGTTGCCGACGCGCTGCTCTTCATTCGCCGATACAGCAAATACCCGTCCATCGCCCGACCCGCGAGCGCCCGCAACATGGACCACACGTCGAGTTGCGCAGTTCCCTCGGCATCGGCTGCCGAATCGCCGGGGGCAGTGAACGGATACTGCTGGATGAACGCCGCTCGGTACGACGTCGGGATGAGCCGCAGGAAGCGACGGCCGAGCAGGAGTCGCAGGTCTATCGCTCCGACGGTGCTGGCCGCGTTGATGCCGAACAGCGACTCGACCGCCTGCGCTTCGACCGTCGCTTCCAGCGGAACGTTCGGGTCGATGGGAGCGCTCGCTCCCGTCAAGCTGGCCGAGAAGCGGCGGATCGGGGTCGACGCCAACGCGACCTTGGCAAGCACGGGTGACGCAGCGTCGTCGGCCTGGAGTTCGCCCGTCTGAATCTGGCGGGTGAGCATCCAAAGACCGTCTCGCACCTCGGCGCGCAGCGCTCGGGAGAAGTCACGGGTGCGCGGACGCCCTTCGAGACGATTCCACACCGTAACGGTCGGAACCATCCGCTCGAGCAACACAGCTTCGAGATTCTCGATATGGATTCGATCAGGCATTGTCGACCTTCAGGACCTCGAGCACTTGATTGTTCACCGCGAAGTTCGTGCTCAGCGTGACCCCGCGCACCGTAGCGGAAGCGATTGTTGCCGGAAGAAACGCGCCAGTACGCGGTGCCGGCGAGCTGGTCCGGCTCGACCGCGCGCAACAGGGCGAGCTCCAGCGTGTCGTGGACGGCCTCGGTGATCACGTCCAACGACCAACCCTTGTCGTCGGGCGGCACCACGAGAAGCATGGCCTGCACGGGTTCGCTGTTCGGACTGTCGAAATGGAACGCCAGCCCGCTGGTGTGCTCCCGGCTCGGCACGAACTCACTCCACTCGTCAATCAGCAGACCGCACTGCGCCGAGGTGCCGACGAAAGCACCCGCGAACGACGAGCACAACAGCACGTGCTCTCCGGTCGGCGTCACGCCGCTTGGCCACGTCGTCGCGAGCCAGGGCTCATCGGCGTGGGGCAATTGCACCGCGAGTAGTTCGCCGTCGGTACGTCCGGCCACCGTCGCGAGTAGTCGGGCCTGTTCCACGCGCGAACGCGTCGCGCACCCGGGCAACCTCGTGCAGCCAGTCGTCGACGGCGAACTCGCGACCGAGATGCTCGGTGAGCTTGCCCGAGCGAGACCAGGCAACAGCTGCGGAGAACGATGCCGCCGCAGCGGAGTCGAGCACGAACTCGGGGATCGAGATCGCCGCAGGCCCGAGCAGCGCATGAACGGCGTCCGCGGTCGCCTTCTGCCGCGCCCAGGGTGTCTCCGCCCGATGCCGCGGTGTCGAAGGTGGTGAGCAATTCGTTGACCGCGCTTCGACGTTGATCGATCTGGGCCACGGTCGCTCGCAACGCAGCCTCGATGTCGATCACCAACGCGACGCACCCGTCCTCGACCGCGGTCACGTCCAGGGCTTCGGGGTCGAACGCTGCCGCGTCGACGGTGCTCCTGGCCTTGTCGAGCGAGTCGGCAAGCGCTCCGTTGTCGAGCACCGCCGTCAGTGCCGTGCGCGCCGTGGCGACCTGTGTCCTGAGCGTCGCCACAGCGGAGCGATACGCGACTGGATCCGTGGGCAACGGCGAGGTGATCTGCGCACGGAGAGCCTGCTCTGCGACGGCCAGTGCCGCGACGCGCTGCGAGGCTGTCGCAAGGGTGGGCAGCGACCCTTCCTTCGCCAGCCCCGCGTCGGCACGGCTGAGGCGGGTGGTCCAGGCCTCGCTGCGAGCAGCGGCAGCGGCGCGCAACGCCACGAGGAGGTCACGGGCGCGCGACCGTGCGGCTTCCGGGCTCACGGTGAGGACTCCGAACTCGACGGCCGCGGGCATCACGACGCGCAGGGAAGCCACGGCCCCGTCGACCGCATCGATGATCGCGTCGCGATTCGCGAGAGGATCCGCGACCAGCGCGGAGAGCGCACCACGCTCCAGCTCGATGTCGGCGCGAACCGCGTCGAGCCGCTTCACGGCAAGATCGATGCCTGCACGCGACGCGATCGGCGTCGGTAACGCCCCGCTCGCCGACGATGCCAGCATGAGATCCGTCGCCCGCAACGGACGCGACGACGTGACCGATCGGAGATAGGACAGTGCCGCGCCCAGCTCGAAAAACGTCCACGCGCCCGGCACGGCTTCGGTGTGGGCGATACGCACGTCGGTCGACAGATCGAGACCTTCGCTGCTGACCACGTGGGACACGAGCAGATCATCGAGGGTGTCGAGGGATGCGACCTCATCGAGCTTCACGAGCGCGAGCAGATCCACGGCCTGGAGGCCGAGCTCGACGACACTCACGGCCCGCTCGTGTTCGGCGTCTCCGGCGTGCCAGCGCACAAGGGCGACAATCTCCGCCGGATCGGGCAGCATCGACGTAACGAACTCGTTGACCGCGGGCGCAGTCATCGCACGCGGTGTCGGTGCCAATCCGATGACGGGCGTGAACGAGGGCGCAAGCCCTGCGCGTAGGTGCACCGCGACGCGCTGGGTCATTGTGAGTCCGGCGACCGGGGTCTCAAGTACCGCAGGTTCGGGAGGAAACGCGGCTGCGAGTCCCGCATCCAGCACGGCGCTAACCCGCTCGCTGTTGCCGAGCACGCCCTGGTGCACGCCCTCGGCGAGCACCAGGTCGGCGAGCGCGTCGTTGACGTCGATGAGCGCAGCGACTTCGGTTTCGATGGCCAACGCCTCCGGTCCGGAAGCCGGCGGCATCGACGTGAGCGCGAACGGATACGAGCGTTGACCGGAAGCAAGCAGGTGCTGGGCGAGCGCCAGGCCATCCATTGCCAGGACTCCCTTCGGGTCGCTTGGCTGCGGAAACGCTTGCCGGAACGGGAGGATGAACTTGTCGACCTCAGCGAGTGAGTGGGCGTCGTGGAGACCGCGTTCGAAGCGGTACCCGAGGAGCGCCCCAAGGGCCTGCCCGTTGCGGAGACCTTCGAGCACCTCTGCTGCCAGGCGCATCCGCCGCGAGGTGAGCAGCACCGAAAAAGCGTCCCGGTGGGCCGGTGACGAATTGGCGAGATGCCCGCTGCGCAGGATCGCTGCGGTTGTCGCATGGTTGAGCGATGGCGCATGCATGTATCCGGCGTTCGCTGGATCGGCAACAAGCGGTGCGTCGGTCGGGCGGGCGAAAACGGCCGCCTGCTCGCTGGTGAGCCGCGCGCCTCGGATCGATCTGCGTGACCGGCCTGGTGTCAGGACGGGGTTCCTCGAGCACTGCGAAGGTGCCGATGTGCAGACCACGGCGAGGTCCCGTTCGATTGGGTGCAGTCCGGCCGCCGGGAATGGCTCGCAGCATCCGAAGCCGGTGGTGCACAGCACCGAGCCGCCATGAATCGAGCCGGTGACTGGCAAGGTCGATGTGTTCCGCAAATAGCCGTTCGAGTCGAGCGGTCGGAAGACCCGCGAGGCGGTCCAGCGCATCCACGACATCGCCCAGATGCTGGAGCGGGTCGGTGGAGAGCAGCGATGGCATGACCTTGTGCAGCGACAGCGATGCGTTACCGGTGAGCGGTTCGGCAGGGGTGTACAGCGCCGACCAGCTCGTCGCCGCCTCCCGAACGCTGTCATTGCCGATGTGCACGAACGCCGGCTCGCGCAGCATGGTCGTTCGCAGCACCGAGTCGATGAGGCCGGCGGACTCGCGGAGATCAACGGCACTTCGTCGCCAACCCAGCATCAAGGCATGGCGGGCAAGCGCGTAGAGCAGCGCGATCGGTGGCTTTCCATCCTCGAAGCCGGTCTGCAGGCGCACGGCCTCCAGGTCCCGCGACCCGTGGTCGGCGAGAAACCGGAGATAGTTGGCTCCGTCGGTGCGCGTGCTTCGCAGCGCGTCGGTCTCCGAAAGCAGTGCCGTGTCGACGACCGGCCCATGCAGCTGTACATACGCGCCGCGGAACACTTTCGACAGAACGTCGGGCGACACGGCGCCGGCGTAACCGAGCCGGCGCAGCAGTGTCTGCGCGGTCACGACGGAGCCGCTGCGATCCCATGCATCGAGGAAGACTTCACCGAGCCCGTCGAAGTGCATGAGCGCGCTGATCGCCGCGGTCGACTCGGCATAACGCTGCGCAAACTCGACGGACGCAGGGTGCAGCCCGATGACATCGAGCAGGGTTCGGTCGATATTCGAACCGCTGCCCAGGCGTGGCACGGCAGCTGCGAGCGCAGTCCAGTCGGCGGCGACGGTTGCCGTGATCGCATGAATCGCCGTCGCGATCTGCTCTGCGCTGTGAACGCGGGGCTTCCCGAGCCACGTGCGCGGCACACTGGCGACCCTTCCACCAAGTTGGAGGCGGCGCATCGCCGTTGTGACGACGAGACCATATGGCTGGCGTCCGATCCGCAGCGCCGGAAGGCGACCCCGGCCGCTCACGTTGTCGAGGAAGAAGTCGCGGACGGCGTCGATCGCGTCGAGCGAGAACACCGGCGCCATCATGGTCTCCATGAAGTAACCGAGGGTCGCCGGCCAGAGCGCGGTGTTGGCGAGCATCGCCTCCGCCTGGTCGGTCCCGAACGCGCCCGCGATCCCGTGCACGAGGGCCGGGTCCAGCCCCAGCGCATCGGCGAGCCATTGACCATCGGTCTTCACCCGCCAATCCTCTGCGTCGGGCAGCGAACGGGTTACGAACACGCGATCGAACGAGGCGTCGGCATCATCGCGGGTCGTGTAGCCGGCCCCCTGCGCATCAGTGTTGTTCGTCGGTGTGCCCTGAGCGATCACGGCGATGCCCTTCGACGTCGCGTTGTGCGCTCGCACGAGTGCCGAGAGCGCATCCGCATCAGCATCGGGGCTCGAACGCGCTGCGCAAGCCGATCACGACTAGTCGGTCGAAGCCGTTCGCCATCGGTGCGCGGCGGGGTATCCGCACGGCCATACCGACGCGTTCAGCAACGTCGAAGTCGACCATCCATCGCAACGGATCCGGTACGACCAGTTCGCCGTTTTCGATCCGGAACTGCTCACTCTCCGGCGTGTCGGAGTCGGGCCCTAGAGCAAGTGACGGCGGAACCGGCGCGCCGACCACGCGGAACGCTTCGACGCCGTTCGCATATCCGATCGCCGTGATCCGCTCGGGAAGCACCGACGCGTTTGCGGCGACGAATCGCCCGGCGGCGGCGCGCTCGCTCGCAGCAGGCGGCACGATGACACAGCACGCGATGGTGGGAGCGACGGTGGCATCGACAACGGCGGGGGCTCCGACCAGCGGGATTGCCCGGCAACGCATCGAGCGGTCCGCGCCCAGTGCGACGTCGAGTGCGTCAGCCGCGGCGACGATCGCGTCGTCGTCGCCATTGCTCGCCCACCACGTCGACCAGTAACGAACGAGTGCGGCACGCTCCGCCACGTTCAGATCTTCGGGGACTGCAGCAACCATCACGAGCTCGGACGGGCTCGTCCGCACGGGCTCGTCGTCCTCGTTGCCCGGGCGCATCGCGTGGACGAGCCAGCCGGCCCGTCCCCCGCCATGGCTCGCAACCAGTGCCCGCCACGCGTCGCGTCGCATGCTCTCGTCCCCGGCCGCACGGAACCATGCCGCCCAAAACGCGGTTGTGGTCGTCACTTCGGTGTCGGTGAGCCGCGGGTCGAATCCATTCACTGCCCACTCGTCGGGATAGAACCGCACTCGGAGCTCGGATGCGAACCATCGCGTCTCGAGCCGCAAAGGCATAAGCAGCAGCGGCGTATCGGGGTCAAGTGATTTGGCGGCGCGGGCTGGGTCGTACGCGGCATCAGCGAGCGTCGCCGAGATGTCATCGAGCGCTGAATGCGCCCGTGCTACATCGCCTTCCATCTCGCGCACTCGATCCTGCAAGGTCCGGCGCTCGCGCAGCATCCCCTCCAGCGACGCAGAGCCGAGCCGGGGATCGGCAGCCGCGCGCTCCCCCTCGATTTCCTTGGCGAGACGCCGGTCGTCGTCGCGGAGCTGTGCCAGTGCTTCGAGCTTCACCTCGAGCAGCTCGCGGTGCCTCTGCGCCTGCTGCTGGAGCTTCAGTCCACGGTCGTGTGAGAGCTCAGGCATGCAGCATCGTGCTCGCGTGTACGGCGACCAGTACGGGGGCCTGATAGGCGATGTAGGCAACCTCCGAAGCCTGCAGGTCAGTGCCCCAGTGCAGTGACTTGTCATCGGTCCACTGCACGAGCTTCTCCTGATCGGCTGCGTCGGTCGGCTTCTGCACGGTATGCGACGACGCAGCGGCTCCCACATCGACGAACGGGCTGCCGGAAGCCACCACATCGGCCCATGCGAGGTCATTCCAGACCTGCAGCTTGGCGCCACGTTCGATGTCGAACCCGAAACGGGGCTCGCCCGGTCTCTCTTGGATCACGAAGAACCAACCCGGACGCGCGTTCGGCTTCGTGGGCGGATCACCGTTGGCCTCGTCGACGCTGAGTGCGAACCCGAAGAACGAGATGTCCGGGTCGACGCGGGCCTCGTAGAGCGGCGTGAGCACCTTCGTCGTGGGCGGATGCGCTTCCTCAGATTGGGTCAGTGAGACGCGAACACGCTCGGCGGTGTCGTCGATGTTGCCGTTGGCGTCGAGCACCCACTCGGCCCGGTGAGCGTAGATCACGGCGTTCGGATAGCGCTTCAGGAGATCACCGCGGATCACGAGCACGACGTCCTCCCCCGACTGCGAGCGCTGATCGTGCGAACCCAGCTTCGAAAGCGCGTCCCAGGTGTGCAGCGGGGTGACGTCACGCAATCGCTCAGCGCGCTGCGCCTGCGACTCACCGGCGACCACGAGCTGGGCGCTCGGGTCCCAGAACTGGCGAAAGTACGAGCCCTGCTGATCGGTCGGATACTGACGCCACAGCAGCTCACGGGCCATCTCGTGATTGAGTCCGACGAGGTACGACTCGATGAATCGACCATTCGTCTCCAGCAGACAGATGGTGTTCTGGGGAATCACGTTGATGTTGGGCAGGAAGAGCTCGATCGACTCGTCGACCAGCGGCTTGTACATCGGCACGTCGATCACGGGATACGCCATCACCTCCCGTGGCGGCTTGGTCACGTCGATGGCGAAGCGATCCGGCAACGAGATGAGTGAGAACACCTTGCGTGACACCGTGAGGTCGGGCGAGAGCGCGGTGAGCATGGCCGTGGCGAGCGACCGGGCGTCGAGTGTTGCCCGCGGTGGCGTAACGGCCGACGCATCGGTGGCGCGCATGAGTTCGAGATGACCCCTCAGCGCGTCCTTGTAACGCACAGAGGCCACGGAATCGATGCTGTCGCGCGGTGGGTCGACGGGGCGCGGTGGACGTGTCGGCAGGTTCGGTCGCGGCTCGCCCAGCAGGGATCCGATCGGTTCGACGATCTCGGGAGGCCTCCCCGACGATGCGGGCAATTCAGGCCTTGTCGCACCTGTCCCGCGTGTGCGCTGCGGGCGTGCCTGACGCGGCGGATCGGTGAACCGATCGGTGAACGGATCGTGACGGGGGTCGAACGAGGGTACGCGTCGATCGATCGGGAGCAGGGGCGGACGGTCGGCGACCGACCACGACCGGTCCTGCGGAAGGCGATCCACGGCTCCGGAGGCGAAGTCTTTCAAGAGCAACGACCCGGCGACGAAACGGTTGCCGCGCATGGCATCCAGTGCATGTTCCAACGTGAACACACCGGTGAGTTCGGCCTTCACGCCACCGCCGAGCAGCGAACCCGAGGCCATCTTCCGGAGCAGACCCCGAGCGTCGTAGCGCTCGGGCCCGGCGACGTCACGAGCCATCGCCGCCCGCTTCACAATTCGCGAAGTCGGTCGCGTCAGGCGTCGCATCGTCGATGACACGGGCGCAGCGGTGAGCACCGAGGTCTTCACCTGATGGGCAACCGTAAGCGCTTCAACGCGGGTGCTCCGGTGAAGCGGCGCGCTCGAGCGCGAGCACGCGTTCCGGGTCAGCGTTTACCTGGGCTGCGAGGTGCCGACGATGCACGCTCGACACGATCGTATGACCGTATTGGGCGAGGCGGATGCGCCGGTTGGCATCGAGCACCGCACCCACCTGCTGCCACGCCGCGTTCATGTACTGCTCCTGGTTGCGTTGCACGATGCGAGTGCCGAAGCCCGCGGGCAAGCGAAAGCGGGGATCGAGATTGAGCTCATGTACCCAGTTGTCCGTTGTCCCTGGCGGAGCGCTTGGATCCAGGAGCCGACTTGTCTGCGCGTGCCATTGGCCGTAGAGCGGAGGCGAGATCACGGGGTCGGGGTGCGCAGTCGCACCGGTGCGGTAGTCCTCGGCGAGATTGACGAGCGCGGCGATGCCCGTTTGCATCGCATGCGGCCGCGGTTTATCCCAATCCTCGTAGCGCTGCGCCAACGCGAGTTCGTTCTCGTCGAGGTTCGTGGACGGCACACGCAGCGCACCTCCGAGGCGCAGTACGCCGTGAAGCGTGGCGTCGCTGAGTCCGGCGACGCCGGGGGCGACGTGCTGCACGTCGACGTCTCGTTGGCCGAGCGCAGGATCGGCGGCGCGGGGCTGCAACAGTCGCACGAGGTACTCGAAGTCGCCGACGATGCCAGTTCGGAACGACCAGCGGTAGTACGTGGGTAGACGAAGCGCCTCGGGCTTGCCGCCGTAGGCCTGCCACGCGATGTGCAGGGCCGATGGCGCGGTCGACGGGTCGAGTCCAATGCCAGCGAGCCGACCCGATTCGAAACTTGGTACAACGAAGGCGTGATAGCTCGTGTTGGGCTCGAGCTGTCGCGGAGACAGGAGGCGCGAAAAGCCGTTGTCGGCGTTCGATCCGAGCACTGCGTCGACACGCGACATCACAGCCGCCGCAGCATCGCTGACGATCTGCGCCGGGTTCGTAGTGACGCCTTCGTTGATCTGCACGTGCGCCCACGCCCATAGCTGCTCGATCGGCGGGAGCGACACGGCGTCGTTGACCGTGATGCTCGGTGCTACGGCATCTGCGACCCGCACCTCTTCGAACTCGTCGTCGCGCAGCACGATCAGCGAGATCCATGGGATCAGCCGCTTGGCGTTATCGACGACGCCCGGGCTGTAACGCCAAAGGAAGTCCTCGTCGAAGAACTCGATCGCGGCAAGGTAGTTCGGTTCGAAGTCGGTGATGGCCCGCCGCGGATCGGTGCGCACGACCATACGGGCGTCGATCCCGACGACGTCACCCGGGCCATAGAGTTCGACCGAGCGTGGCACCGCTCGAGTCAGTACGCTCCCGTCCATTGCTGTCGCGTTCACGTCGAGCTGGAAGGACACGGTAGAGCGCACACCGGTCGGCGCAGTGCTGATTGCTGCGGCGACGCCGCGCCGCAACCAGGGCAGGAACGAGTAGGCGCTGGCGCTCATCAGTGGACCCCCACCGCTTCATGGATCGGAACAACGTGCACCGCGTCGACGAGCGTAGGGTCGTCGTCGATGAGGCGAGCAGTGTGCGCGGCCGCTTCGGCATACGACCCGAATACCGCGGTGGACCCGTGCTTGGTGTTGTCGATGGTCGACGCAACGACGAACGATCCCTCGGCGACCTTCACGCCCTCGCCGAACGGATCGAGCTTCGACGTCACGCCTTTCGAAAACACGGTCTTGGTCGACGCGGAGCCGTCGAGGAACGCGCTGAACATCGACGGCAACATGTCCTGGAAGCGCTTCGGCTTGGGTCGACGGAAGCGGTCGTCGATCGTGATCTCCTCGAATCGCACTGCGCGTCGGGTTGTGCGGGCGGTTGCGGCGGTCGCGCTGACGGGGGCGAGGGCCAGCCCACTGTTCGCAGGCTCGAACGAGGGACGCGACACCTTTTCCGCGTCGGATAGATCGAGGTACTGCGCCATCGCGAACTGATCGCGAACGTCAGCGTGCTTAGCAAAGGCGCCCGGCGATACCGCCACTGTCACGCGCTTCGCGTCGGACGGCTTCTTGGCACCGACGCGTGCGACGTCGAGGTCGAGCGGGAGTGCCCGTTGATTCACGCGCAGCTCACCTGCGGGGTGAAGCACGATGCTGTCGGCGGCAGACTCGACCCCGTCGCGCAACGTGACACCGACGCCGGCCGCCGCGCCTGAGGTGGCCCCTGGGAGCAGCGTCGTCCAGGAGGAGAGCTTCTCTAGCTCGCCGGCCACGAGGCCGAGCAGAGCAATGGGGTCGAGCGCTGTGGCGTCGTGGTCGCCCCAGGTCTCGTCGAAGTCGGCGGACACGTCGAAGAACAAGAGCGAGAGCGTGCCGCGGCCCTTCGCTCGCCACGGCGACGTGCCCTCGAGCGTGAATGCGAGGTCGATGCTGAACAGCCCGAGACCGAACACCTTCAACGACACCGAGGCCGACACGACCACGATGAAGTGGATCGGCGGGAACGTGATCAACGCGTCGAAGCCGATGTGGCCTTCGACGCTGATGGCCGAGAAGCCAAAGAAGAGTTCCGCCGCGGCACCAAACTGGACGGAGTTCGACGTGACCGCAAAGTAGTTCGACACCCGGATCCGAGCGACCGACGTGTCGAGGATCGATACGCAGATCCGCTTCGGCGACGGGAACGGGAGGGCCGGCGGCACGTACTTCGGATGGAATCCACCGACGCTCACCACGAACGTGGGCGTGTCGCCCCACGAGACCAGCAAGCCCATCTCGCCCTCGAGCGTCATGAACAGCAGGTGCGAGTCGTAGAGCGACGCGAAGAACCACAGTCGCTTGGCGTCGAACTCGATAGCGCCGATGAAGTTGACCTGAAGACGTAACAGGTCGGCCTCTTCGGTGGGCAGCACCACTTTCAGAACACCGACAATCGCGATGTTGCCCGGTATCTCGATAATGACGCCCATCGACACCGACACGAGCGTCGGCGTTCCCCATCCGATCTTTACCATCGGACCGATGAGAAACGTTCCTTCACGCCCGGGGAAGAACGTGCGCAGGTCGCTCAGGATGCGCGGCGCGTTCTTCACGACGTCGTGTGGGAACATGACCGACTCGATTGCGCCGCTGCGCACACCGTCGGCCAGCGCCTTGAGGTTCATCGAGCGGTTGAGGCCGACGATCCCGCCGACGCCAAGCAATGTAAAGCCGTAACCGAGCTGGAGGCCGCCGGGGAACTCGACGGTCAGCACGATCAGCAGCGAGAAGCCGTCGGAGCCGTCGGGGTTCTTCGTCGTGATGAGACCGATGGCGTTGATTGAGAGGAACTCGGCAAGCACGAACTCGAGCGCGCCTGCATACTCACCGCGATCGGTGTCGATGTAGAGGTAACCTCCGCCCTTCAATACCCCAACGTCGATCGACAGCCCGACGCCCTTCGGCGGTTTGAAGGCCACATCGAGGTTGACGGGGCCAAGGTTGCCCTGGCCTCCCGCCGGGAAGCTGAGCGTTGCCGTTGCACCTATGCCTTCGACGACGGCGGCGACAGGCCCGAGCGCTGCCCCGATCGTGACGCCGAGAGAGATCGGGAAACCCGTGCCGTCGATGCCAATATCGAGCTCGATCTCGCTGATCGTCACCGGCCCGATGGAGATGTGCGTCGGCACGGCGACAACGAGTCCCCCGCTGCCGGTGAAATACACGCCGCTGCCAGAGCGCCATCCAAAGCCGATGTCGAATGACGCGTCGATACCGAATCCTTCGAGGATCTCGGCGAGGAAGCCGTCGGCTTGGGCCATCGAGACCACAAGTCGCCCGCCAGCCAGGCGTCCTTCGATGCCGAAGTCACCCGACGCCACGTTTTTCACGACGTCCCACGAAAAGCCGGAGTTCAGCCCGAAGCCGAGTCGCTGAACCGACAGGCTTGTGCCGCCGGCCACGCCGAGTATCTCGACGCGATCCGTGCCGGCCTTCGGCACCTTGTCGAAGCCCGCACCGATGCTGCCCTGCACGGATCCTTGCGGCGGGACCACCGTGATGGTGGCGGGCGGCAGTAGCCGCACTCCGGTCGACGCGCTGAACGCGCCGGTGGCGTTGAGGTTGAGCAGGTACCCGTCGGCGACGGGTACAGCGAAGTCGATGCCCTTCGCCATTGCGAACTTAAGCAAAAGCTCAAGTCCTTGCTTTGGGATCGTCGGATCGTTCGGGTCGGTCGGCGAAATCGAAGCCACAAAGAATTCAAGGAACTTGCGGTCGGGCGGCCCCTTGATCACACCCGACGCAACGGGAAGCCCGACGAATGCCAGCAGCTCGTAGAGGAGGTCGACAGCGGCGTTGCCGTCGAACGCGTTCGTGTTCCAGCCGAAGAGGTCATCGACGACCGTCTCGGGCGAGCTGAACAGCTGACTGATGCGTCCGAGATCGAGCTCGACCACACTCGTTTCCGGCATGTAGTAATCGTCTGATCCCGCGTTGGCATCAACGCGGCGAACGATGCCCACTGCCTGAAGGAGACCGGTGAGCAGACGCTGGTTCTCTGACAGGTAACGCACGATCGTGCGGTCGATCAGGCGCTTCGGCAGTGTGGCTGAGAACTGTTGCAGCAGCGGACCGGGCAAGTCGGCGAAGTTGACGGTCTGGATCTCGTCGGCCACGGTCGCAAACGCGGTGATCGACGATACGCATGACTGCACGATCGGCACCGCCTTGGCAACGAGCTCCAGCGCTTCGGCGTCGGCCGCAACGGCATCGATCAGGTCTGCCACCTGATCGGGCAGCTCTGACACGGCGGACACCACGGTGGAGAGTGCGCTCAGCAGCGACGGCGGCACCACATCAGGCGGGAGGCTGAGTCCGAGCTCGGCGAGGACCTGAAGCCCGCCCTCATTCTCGAAGTCGGCTACGAGCACCGAAAAGGCGTCGCCGAGGAGGAGCGCTATCTTTTCGAGGGTGCCCGGCTCGCTCATCGCGGCCTCCTCCCGAACGCGTAGCGCTCTCGACGCTGGCGAACGTCGTTACGCGACTCGATCTTCGCCCGAACAATGGCAATCGGAGCGCTTACGAGGGTCAGAAGACCGACGGCGCTCAACATCGGCACGAGGCGACCCATACGGAGCCGGCCGCTGTCATCGCGTGCGGAACGAGCAGCGCGCGTCGCCCAGCGGGCGGCCGGCGCCAGAACAGTTGTGCAGACGGCCGCCGCCACGTGCGGACGCGCCGTGATGTATGGCACGGCACGGCGTCCGAAGCGGTAGTACGGGCGTCCGAGTGCTGCCACGAACCGCGCCCCGCTCGGGTAGGTCGTTACCTCGGCGCGCAGTGCACGCATCTCCTCCACTCGGCGCAACGCCAGGAACGCCATGAAGGCGACCGGGGCCGCGGCGCTGGCTGCAAACAGCGGGCATCCGCCTTCATCGCCTTGGTCCGCGACGGGAGCGGGCGGTGGTGTCACGACTGGAACGGGAGGTGCCGACGCTTCAACCGGAACTGTCGGCGAACGGAGGGCCGGCGCACCAACGAGCTGAATGAACCGCGCCTCCACGCAGGGAAGGTCACCGGCGAGGATCCACAGCATGTAGTAGCCGGGGGGTGCGAGGGACGAGTCGGCCGCCGGCACCATCGTGGCCTGAAGCGACGTCGCATCAACCGGTGACATCGGGAGCTCGATGAAGCGCTGCTCGGTGTCGGTGTGATGGGTGACGCATGCGGGGCGCATAATTGCGACGCGCGTAATGCGCGCTGCGTCGGGGGTGGCGATGGTGAACGAGGCGCCGTAGTTGACCTGAACCTTGCCCTTCGGTAGCTCAGGGAGCACCGGCCGGGTGCCGGCCTTGTGGAAGTACGGCGGCTCCCAGATCTCGTAGTCTTTGCGATTGAGCGGCGTGCGTGGGTGATGCGCCCGTTAAAGGGGCCGAGGGTCAGCCATTCGTTCCCTCGGAACGTTCGCGACGACGGGCGCACGGAATTCGACCGATCGTGCGGCCCGCTGTATGGCCGCCGTAGCGGGCTCTGGATATCGATGACTACGGACGGATCGGGCACCGGGACCAGCGACTGCTTCTTGAACTCGGTGATGAACTCGTGGCTGCCCGGGTGCGATCATGACCTTTGTTCCGACCGCCAACGTCGGCCATGGCACCGCCGCTGTGGCGCTCACATCGAGCTCGACCGTTCGTCGCTCAGCTGCGGCGGCCGATCAGGTACGCAGCGTGCTCGTGGTAGCGCACGCCCCTGCCATCCCGCCGGATAGCGGAGCGGGGGCTCGTGTTCGTTCGGATCGGCACCACCGGCGACGATCACGCTGCCGTCGGAAAGCAGGATGGCGACCGAGTGGTACATCCGCGGATGCACCATCGGCCGCCCAGGTGGAAGCCGGTGCCCGGCGTGAAGATCTCGACTTCGAGCGTGGCTTGTCACGGGAATCGGCGCGTTCGGGCGGCGCCGTCGCCGGTGTTGGCGTGGTGATCGCAGGAGACGCAAGTGGGAAGGTGTGCGGACTGCTGACGCGGGCGCTGCCGGAGGTGCATTGGCGGCCGTCGTGTTCGCCGGCGCGTGCCATTTGTAACTGTCGTGTCCGCCGAGTGATGGCAACGGTCGCATCGGGAAGCAGGACACAATGCCCGTTGATTCGAGGCTTCGTAAGGGTTCCTGGAGCCTTCGTCCACGTCGGCCCGTGCGACGGAGTCACGTCGAGGATCTCGGCTGGTGCAGGTGTGGCGATGTTCTGGCGATTGAACAAGGTGGTGTCCAGACCGTCGCGATTTGCTCCACGTCATCGTTGGCGAGGGCGGAGCTCGGCTGCTGCACCGTCGAAATACCCTCGTGGTCCACCGCGAAGCCACCACCGATGACGAGGAACTTGCCGACCGTGTCGGCGCGATGACCTTTCGTTACGGAGTCGACGAGCACAGGAAGCATCACGCTCATGCCTTCCTCGCGTTGCGGGCTGCGATGCCCGATGATCAACCAGCGTGAACTCCGTCCAGTGCCGGTCGCCGTGGCACCCTTCGGTGCCCCCGAAGCGGGTGGCGATCACGGTGAGGGCCAACGTCCTCGGCTCTTCGATTTCCTGCCCCCAGTTCGTGTGCGTGGTGTACAGCCGATCGTCGGGCGCGAGGTGGATCCCCGGGTAGATCGGAATCGGTTTCGATGCACCCGTCAGCTCTGCAGCGGTATAGGCGGGCGGCCTGAGATGCTCGACCATATCTGCGATGCGCCGGTTCGTGATGAGTCTGGCTACGACCGTGCGCTAGAGGCCCCTGACATCGAGCGCCTCCCTCCGACCTGAGATGACGAGCACGCTGCCGTCACCGAGAGTCACCGCAGTCGGGTACCAGCGTCCCTGCTTCAGCGAGCCCAACTTCCGCCACGCCTCTTTGCCCGGGTTCGGTCTCGAACAGCGCAATGGTCGAAGCGCCGGAGCTACCGCGGTAGTCGCGATCGGCGTCAGTAGCCGGTCGCGTTGTGGCGATCCATCTGTGAGCCGCCGACAACGAGCACGTTGCCGTCCTGCAGCTGCACGTAGTGGCAGCAGAACAAGATCGATCCCCGCCGGCACCTTCTTCTCTACGACGTCGCTGGGCTTCTTCGGGTCGAAGAGGTACGTGGTCTGCGGGTAAAGCAGGTCTTCAGCATGACCGCTGAACCAGAGCACCTTGCCCGATCGGAGGTGAATGGCGTGGATGACGAACTGCCCGCGGTCGTCCGTCACCGAATGCGTCTTGAGCTCGTCAGCCAACTTCGCCGTTTTGAACGGCACGGCCGCCGGAGGCCGCCACTTCCCGTCCTGGTTCGCGGCCATCAGCGCACTCCGATGATCGGCGCGACGAGAATGGCGAGGCCGGTGGCCACGAGCAGTGCGCCAGTTGGCTTCATCAGCGCCGGACCCCAGGAGGCGCGCTTCGTGAGCAGGGTCCAACCCGCCGCGCCGAGCATGGCTGCGGGGCTGGTCATGCCAACGGCACACATCACCACCATCAGGCCGGCACAGCATGCGAGACACGAACGGCCGTAGTCGGCACCGATCGTCGCCGCTCTCGCGTGCGCATTGCCTTGCTCGCCAGTGACGGGCGACGAAACCGAATGGCGACCTGCACGCTGTGAGGCAGCGCATTGCGAACGGGGACGCTTGGTAGGCGCCGGCGCCGATGAACAGCATCCCGAGCACGGTGCGATGCCCGACGTTGATCGTGCCCGTGTCGACGGCCTGGTGCAGCGAAGCATCGACGATCGCGACCACCGCTCCGGCCGCGCACCAGATCGCGAGCATTCCCACTACGGACGCGGCAACCGCGGTTTGAGGAGATCTGACCCGTGACGCGGCGACGCGTCTGACAAACGTAAGCAAGCTTACGGTCGATGGCAGCATCGTTATCGCCGACATCAACGCCCAAGCGGCGACGAAGACCACGAACCGAGTCGGCGCATGGTGCACGGCATCGGCGCTGTGCGAGAGCAACGCGGCACTCCCGGATCGCTGCCATGCGACGAGTGCGGCTGATGCGCCAACCACAGTGACGCCGAGCACGACACGCTCGGGTGCGAGCAGATACTCAGCACGCTTACGACGTTGCGCAAGCATCAGTCCGCGCCGCGGAACTCGTAGGAGAACCCGCCGCGCATAGCCGCCCGGCCGCGTACCTCGACGGCGAGTTGTGGGCCCAGGTCAATGCGGAACGTAGAGCTGCGGCCGACCTCCGCTCGGTCGCCAAGTACGGCACTTAGTCGACCATGACGCAGCTCCGTCGGATTCCCGTCGGGGCCCGTCAACATGACCGCGTCACCTCGGACGACGCGGCCTACCGTCACCGACAGGTTGTTACCCACGGATGTCAGCTCGATCGGTGCCTTCGACGCCATGCGCAGCTTCCCCATCAGGGGTGCCAGCTCGCCGAGAGGCCCGCCGGCACCGCCGGTGAACACTCGCACGAGTGCGTCGAACTGTTCAGTGCTGGCGCCGTCGTCCACAAACACGAACACCTCCTGACCGCCGGCGTCACGATGGCCCTCGTGGTACGAGACGCTCACCACGCATCTTCCTGTCATATCGAGCGTGCCGATTGAGCCTTCGTCGATCGCCCAACCGAAGGCTCCGGTGCATCTACCGTCGTCGGGGGGCTGATCGACCCAACACGGGCAGATAGTGAAGCAGTCGCACATCTCGAAGAAGCGGCCGCGAATTCGGTACCCGGCATTCGGGTCCGTATCCACGGGGCCGGACTTTGGTGTTCGCTTTCGCGCTGAACTACCGGCCTTCGCAACGACGTTCTCCTCGGAACTGGACTTCGTGCCACGGACCACCGAAACCCCCTGGAAGGCCTTTGGTGAATAGTCCCAGTTCAGCGCCGATTCCGCAAGGGGGTGTCTCGCTTGAACGATCGCGCCGCGTCGTGTCGGGTCGACCGGTGATCGAGTGAAACGGCTGGTCGACGTTCCCTTCGCACCCGAGGTCAAGGCCAGGATGCCGCCGGGAAATGCTTCGATCATTGGGATGCGATGAGGTGCGTCTTGCAGTCACTGAAACGGACAAACGTTTCAGTGAGTGCGGAATTCGCCAATGGACGAGGGGCGGGAGCAGAGTGCGCGACACCCTCGCTCGGTGCCGTCTGCAGCAACAGCCTTCGATCACACAAGGAGACGTATGTTCGTATGCACTTTGAATGTGCTCGGTTGTTTGCTCAGAGGCAGTATCTGCCAGTATGTACGCTTACGTTCGGTCTGACACCGCTGGTCTTGACCAGTCCGCAGGCAAGACGACGACCAAAGCGCTGACAAGCGACGCGTCGAATTAGTACGCGCGCGTAACGAATTTTCGATGTTCCGGCGAAGTCACCAGACCCGTAGAATTTGTCCCATGACGGGCGAGCCGGCCATCGCCGTCATCGCTCAGGCGCAACATGCCAAGGGAGCACAACTCCCCACTCGCACCCCGCAGCAATTGCGCCGACATCGTCAGTCGCCCCGACCTCGAGCGGAGAACCCGGAACAACGTCAAAGTAACTCTGGCGGAGTGCTGCGGTGAACCCATCGGATGCCGCGTCGTCAAGACCGTCCAAGTAATAACCAACAATTGGAGGCATGCAGTCTGCGGAATTCGAACGGTTGGAAACGCGACGGGGCAACGCCGACGCCCGAGCACCTACCCGGGAATCGGACACCAGCGCGCCTCCACAAGCTGCACGAGCGTTGCCTCGCAGCGGGACGCTACGGCCAAACCGTTCCCTCGGATCGCTGAGACTCTCCGATCTATAGTTCCTGCGTGGCGTATGACCTTTTCATTCATCGATGGCCCGACATCTGGAATCACGATGAACTGGCGGGCGGCATTGTCGAATCAGAGTGGAATTACCTCGTAGCGAACGACCCCGAGCTTGAACCCAAGGCGGAAGTATCGGTGACCAATCCGAGTACCGGTGAAGTCATCCGCATGAAAGCTCCCGGCATGGTGCTGTGGACCTCCCCGACCGGCCGTCCTTTGTGCATGTTGAGATTCTCCTCAGGCCACATTTCCTTTCGAGCTCCAGACGATGCCGTCGTGATGGCCAAAATGTTCGAGGTCGCGGGTCAACTAGACGCTCGGATTCAGGGCGAAGAAGGCGAGTGGTACGAACCGCCTACGGCCTCCTGATATCACCGAAGCGCCGTTCGGTCCATGAAGCGTCGAAGTCCCATGGGTACCACCAGCATCTGAATTGGTTCAGACATCAATCCGCGTACAACGCGCGTCGACGAGTTTCTCTTCTTTCAGACCTGAGAAGTGTGAGGGAATCAGTATCAATCGTGGAGCGGCGGAGACCGTGGTCGAACTCGCGATGATCTTCCTTCGCTCACCCTGCTGCTGTTGCCAGCCGTTCGGCTGCTAGTCGTTCTCCCGAGTTTCATAGACGACGTTGATCACTTGGTCGAAGTTTCGACTTACCGCTTTCCGGTCGGTTACCACTGCTGAAGCGGGATATCGAATGCGAACCGTATCCACGTCGATCCAACTGATGTCGACCTCGTCGTACTCGCACGTCGCAACGAACACTCCACCACCGGATCTTTCGGCTACGAACTCGACCAACGCTTGGCATTTCGGACTGTTGGGCCACGACCTTTTGCCGAGTTGGGAAATGGTCGCGGAGAAGCGCCGGTCCGGCGATCGCACGGTCGTCGACGGTATTACGGGGACCTTCCGCTTGCGGGGCCGCCGAAATTCAGGTTGTGGCGAAACCAGTTTCTCCGCAAGCGCGTCCAACACGCTCTGCCGCTTCCTTACACTCGTTGAGCCGGTCCATTTTCGGATGTCCGTACCGTTGTGAATGGCCTCCAAGGCTTGGGTCTTCACGCTGTCCTGAAGGCACCCGCATTTCCACTGAGTCGCCGCGAGGCTCAGCCAGAACACCGGTCCTTCGTCGTTGTCGTCGATCGCATCGCTCCAGGATTCGAGCATCGCGCGTGTCGCGTCGGCGGGCTCCGCTCCCTCTCGAAGCAACTCGAGGAACTCGTCACGAACGTCGAGTGCCGTGTCGTCGGAGAACAGTCCCGCGTTACCCGTACCCATTCGCCCAGTCTTGCGCGATTGCTTCCGAGCAATTGCGTTCACGATCTGAGCCGTTATCCGACTTGTGTTCTGATGCTGATATTCACGGCCGTTCCTACCAAGGCGACGAACGACCATCGAAGCAACCTGGATTACCTTTCCGAACCGCGCCTCGATGGTGGGGCACCCGACCGCCTCAGATGAAGCGCAACGACTCGGTCTCGCCGAGCGACTCGGCACCGACGAATTGGCCCCAGACCAGCGGCGACTTCGCGGGAAATTTCGCTGTCAGGTCACCTTCATTCGCAAACGCCTTACCTGGCCAAGCATCCACAGCCGTCGCAGGTCTTTGACCTGCGGAAATGCTGCCGGAAAATCGTGTCGAAGGGGGGACTTGAACCCCCATGCCCTTTCGAGCGCTAGCCCCTCAAGCTAGTGCGTCTGCCTATTTCGCCACTTCGACGTGGTGCCCCCTCCAAAAGGGAGCCCCACACGTTAGCGCGGCTTTTCCGGGTCCGTGTGCAGGAATGGAAACAAATTCTTTTCCGAAGAAATTTGTATCAAACCGCCGGATCGCAACTCTGTGCAGTTCAGATTCGGCTCCTCCCCCCCTGGTGCAGCCGGATCAATCGGGTCCCTCGACGGGAGGATTCCGGGCCGGCATGGCGAGCCGGCCCGGAAAATCCGATCCCCGCCACGCCGAACCCTCTGGTCAGGGTGTCGACTCTCCGCCACGTTGTTGCTTTTGTGACGTCGCAATTTCGACAAGCTGGCGGGATCTCGACACCGGTGCAGCGGGCCGCCGCTCTCATCATGAGGTGAACTGCCAATGGAGGATTTCCGCCACGAAGGAAGCTTTCCGTCGGTAGGTTTCCTCCTTTCTGGCGGAAATGCTCCTTTCGTCCGCGAGGCCACGATTTCCGGCGCGGCCGGCGTTGCCGGCGCTGCCGACATGGCAGCGGCCAACGCAAGCAGCGGCCAACACGAGCAGCTGGTCGCCCCGGCGGCCTACGAAGAGCGGAACTCGTCGATCACGTCGCCGAATGTCGTAACCGGATCGACCTCACCCACATCGGCCAGCGACACCACGCAATGGTGAACGCCGACGTCGGCCAACGCCGCGAACGACGCCACGTGATCGGCAACCGACCCCGCGTTTGTCATCGATGCGAAACGGCTCGCCGGGACCGTCGATGGGCGGAGGCGTTCGATTGAAGCAGCGAGCTCCATACCGTCTCGACCGACCAGCACACTCGACAGATGACTCACCGTTATCTCAGCCGGATCGCGCCCCACGGATTCGCAGTGGGAGCGCAACACCGAAGTTTTGTGGGCGACAACACCCGGGTCCCCGAACAGGTTGCAGGCGTCGGCATACTGCGCCACGAGCCGCAGGGTCCGCCTCTCACCCCCACCGCCTACCCAAAGTGGTATGCGCGCTTGCAATGGCCGCGGGTAGCAGGTCGTGTCGGGGATCGTGATGGCTTTGCCCGTGAACGCAGGACTACCGGGTCCCCACAGCATTGGCAGTGCTTGAAGCGCATCTTCCAACAGATCAAACCGTTCAGGTACATCCGGGAACGGCCAACCGTAGGCCTTGTGCTCTTCAGCGAACCACGCAGCGCCCAGACCGCACTGCGCCCGGCCACCAGAGAGAACGTCGAGCGTTGCGATGATCTTCGCCAGGTGGCCAACGTTGCGGTACGTCACGCCTGTCACCATGGTTCCGAGTCGAATCGTCGAGGTCACGCCGGCAACGAACGCGAGAGCGGTGTACGACTCGAGCATGTCGTCCCAGGCGCGTCCGACCTGTGGAATCTGGCGGAAGTGGTCCATGACCCAAAGGTGCGAGAACCCGGCGTCCTCAGCGGCTCGGGCAATTGCGGTTAGCCGATCGCGAATCTCCGCCGGGCCACCGGGCCAGCCGAACGCCGAGACCTGCAAGCCAAACGATAAGCGCGCAGAGGGTCGCTTCGTCGCCTGCCGCCCGACCAACGACCCGACAATTCGCACCGGAGCCGCCTCAACGACATCGTCGAATCCTTCCGAGGGCAACAGCGATCCGTACGCTGGCGAAGTTGTCGATCTGTGAAGCCAAGATGCTCGCCGGCACCGGTCGCTCTCGTTTGCGATTTCGAGAGCGACATTCCGCTGCCGTCGTCGACACCGTAACTGCGATCACCGGAACGCCGGCCGTCCTCGCCGCGGCAACATACGCGCGCCGGCGATCAACCTCCAACGCGGTGGAGTCGACGACGGTCAAGAGCTTGCGCTTTAGCCGACGTTCGACGACGAGATCAAGCACCGCGAATGCATCGGCCGATGCCCGCTGATCGTGTTCTCCCTCGCCCGCCAAGGCGCGGAGCGAATCCGATGAGACGATCTCGGAAGCGGCGAACCACGTTGAAGCCCAGGTCGATTTACCTGACCCAGACGGTCCGACCAGAACCACCAACGAGGGCGCCTCAATTCGTATCTCTCCAGGCTCAGTATCGAACTCCGTTTCCACCGGCATCGAGCAACCGTATCCGCGCTCGCATCGGCTGGCCTCTGAACGCTCGCGACCTCGGCGGAAAGAAGTTCCACGACCACGTACCGTGGCCGAAAATGACCCCGCGAAATTACAGAGCAACAACCTCCCAACTAGGGTACAGAGGCATGAATGAGGCGAAGGTATCCTTCACGCCGTTTGCGGGTATGACACAACCATGACGCCGTCGGCTATTGCTCCGCCAGCGTCTCCGCCTACGAAATGGGTCGACGACGGTTCAGTTGGAGCAGTGGCCGCTCGCAGCCCGGGCCAACTCGCCTGGTCTCGCTTACGAAAAGACAAAGTCGCCGTTGTCTCGTTCGCGTTCATCGTGCTTCTTTCGTTGTTTGCCATCTTCGCGCCGCTCACGCAGAACCTGACCGGGCACGAGCAGGGCAAGAAGAACTTCAAGTACGGCATCAAGAACTCCCAGCCGGTCGGTCCGCTGACCGGCTGTAAGGACGGCGTCTTCAGCGTGGGCGACAAGTCCTGCATGGTGTTCGGCGCATCCAACACCCGAGGCAACGACATGTTGGTCGAATTGGCCTACGGTGCACGAACATCGCTTGAAGTCGGGCTGATCGCCACCATCCTCACCATCGGCTTGGCGGTCGGAATGGGCCTCCTGGCCGGCTTCTTCGGCGGAACCACCGACCTGCTGCTGTCGCGGTTCATGGACCTCATCGCCGCGTTTCCATTCCTGCTTTTCGCGATCGCCATGTCGGTCGCGTTCGGCGCGTCGCTGGCCACCGTGATCGGCGTCATCGTGTTCTTCTCGTGGTTCTACCCCGCCCGCATCTTCCGCTCAGAGATCCTCTCCCTTCGTGAACGTGAGTTCGTCGCGGCTTCCCGCATGCTCGGTGCCACCAACCGTCGTCTCATGACTAAGCACCTACTCCCCCACCTGGTCGGCCCGATCATCGTGTACGGATCGCTCACCGTCGCAAGTGCCATCGGCTTCGAAGCAGCGTTGTCGTTTCTCGGCTTCGGCTTGCCGCCCGATGAACCCTCGTGGGGGCGGATGATTTCCGACGCCGCCGTGGGCGGCAACTACCGCAACCATCCTCACCTCATGCTGTTCCCAGGCACCCTGCTCTTTCTCACTGTCCTTGCGTTCAACCTCCTCGGAGATGGGCTCAGAGACACATTCGACCCGCACGGACCGGCCGACTGAAAAACCAGGCCGACACCCTCCTCCCCGACGGAAGCCGCTACACCCGCTTCAACACCGCAACGCACCACCCACGCATTTCAACGAAAGGACCCACCCATGAAGAGACGCAAGTCGATAGCAGTCCTGGCGCTAGCAGCCGCTGCGCTGATAGGAGCCTCCTGCTCGAGTTCAGGCGGCGACGACACCAGTGCCGAAACGACCGCCGCCGCGACAGAAACGTCCTCCGCCGACACCGTTGCCGCTGAAACAACGTCAGCTTCTGCGGAAACCACGACGGCTGACACGCAACCGGTCAGTGACACCTCCGCTGCGGTGGCTACCGGAACCGCGGTCAAGGGCGGACGCCTCAAGATCGGCCTCGAGGAAGACTTCGACTATTGGGACGGCACCTCGTACTACGGCGACCAGTGGTCCTGGAACTGGACGATGTTCCGCCCGTTGCTCACGTACGCAAGCACGCCCGACCCCGTCAAGCAGAACGAGATGATGCCGGGCGTCGCCGAGTCCTATACCGCCTCGCCAGACCAGACAAAGTTCACCTTCAAACTGCGGCCGGGACTCAAATTCCCCGATGGAAGCCCGGTCACTGCGGCCGATGTTAAGGCCACATACGAGTATCTGCTCGACCCGGCTTCAGGTTTCTATGACGGGCCGCTTGGTTCCGGCTACTACAACGTGCTGGCTGGATTCGACGAGTACACCAAGACCGTCACTGAAGGATCCGACAAGAAGCCCGACCCGAACCGGGCCAAGGAGATCTCCGGCATCAAGGTCGTCGATGACCTGACGGTCGAGTTCACGACCACGAAGCCGAACCCGGCTTTCCTGCGGGCGACCGCGATGGGCTGGGCGTTCATCCGTAAGGCCGGGCTCCCGCACCGACACCTGAAGCCCGAGGAGCTCCCCACGATTCAGGCGGTTGGGCCGTACAAATTCACCGAGTACACACCGAAGAAGTCGGTCACCGTCGACCGTGAGCCGTCCTGGAAAGACAATGTCGCGGCCGGGATGAGTGAGGACCCCAACGAGAACAACCTCGACGGATTCGACATCCAGATCGGACTCCCGAGTGACGTCCAGTTGCAGGACATCAAGTCCGGGAAACTCGACATCAGCTACGACGCGCCGAAGGGCTCCGACATCGAAGCAGTCGCTGGCGACGCTACGTTCGGCAAGCGTTTCTACTCCGACGCCGACGCGGCTGTTGACTACCTCGTCTTCAAGAGCGACTCGGCCCCGTTCAAAGACAACATCAAATTGCGTCAGGCGGTAGCGACAGCTGTCGACCGCCCCGCGCTGGTGTCGATCCTTGGCGGCAAGTACATCCGCGACCCATGGTCCCAGACCCTGTCGGCCAACCTTATGGCCGGCGACACCACCCAGCCGTATTCCATCGAAGGCCCCGACGAAGAAGCCGCCAAGCAGTTGGTGAAGGATTCCGGCGTTGCCACACCTATCGCCGTCACCCTGGTCCACTTCTCAGACTCCCCGGCCCCTGAAGCTGCGGCATCGGTGAAGGAAGACCTCGAGGCCGTTGGGTTCAAGGTTGAGCTCAAGTCGATCGCCCGCTCGGCGTTTTACGGATTCCTTTCCGACCCGAAGTCCGAGTACTCGCTGGCACTTCCCGGATGGGGACAGGACTACCCTGACGCCGTTACGTACTACGGCCCACTCATGACCTGCAAGTCAACCGGCGGCGGTACCAACTACGGACAGTTCTGTGACAAGGCCTTCGATGCGAAGGTCGACACCATCGACGCCATGCCGATCGGCCCGGAACGAGACAAAGCATGGGCCGCCTTCGCCCAAGAGACTGCGAAGGACTACCTGCCCTATGTTTCGGTCATGCAGCGCAAGCACGTTTCGTTCGTTTCGGAGCGCTTCGGCGGACACGCCTGGACCACAGCCCGCCACCAACTGTGGAGCAGCTACTACGTAACCGACGGCAAGTAGCCGGTAACTGAGGCACCGGCAGGTGCGGAGTGGACGACACGTCCGCTCCGCACCGCCGATGTCACCGATTGATCTGAACGTCCGTTTTACCGAGCCGACCGGAATTGCACTGAGCCGATGTTTCGCTATCTGATCCGACGAATTCTCTGGGGTGTCCTCGTACTGGTCGCGCTCACCATGTCGGTGTTCCTGCTGTTCGGTCCGGTCCTCCAGTGGAAATCCAAGATCGAGCCGGCCCGGCTCTATGCCGGCAACCACCCGACGGAGGAGACCGTCGCCCAGGTCAATTCGATCCTCGGCCTCAACCGACCCTGGTACGTCCAGTACGAGCGGTACATGAAGCGACTGGTCCTCGGCCCGAGTGACGAGGAATGCCGTCGCTTGAATCCGACGGGCAAGCTTTCGGAGTGTTCGCAGAGCATCGGGCGCCTCGGTCGTACCTTCCGCCAGCAGCGGCCGGTGGATCAGGTGATCAAAGAGGCGATACCGGTGACGATCTCCCTCACGCTCTTCGCGGCCGTCATATGGCTGGTGCTCGCCGTCCCGATCGGCGTGCTGTCAGCGTTGCGAACCCGGTCGCTGTTCGATCGGATCACGATGATGTTCGTGCTACTCGGACAGGCGCTACCGATTTACTACTTCGGCCTTCTCGCGTTGTACTTCCTCGCGTATCTCCCGAGTTCCGACGAAGCGAAAAGAAGGTTCGGGTTCAAAGTCGGCTTCGATCTGTTCCCCAACGGCGGGTACTCCCCGATCGCGCAGGGTGGGCTGTGGCAGTGGGCCTGGCACCTTCTGTTGCCCGCGTTCACGCTCGCGCTGCAGTTCGCCGCGCTCTATGCCCGTATGGTCCGCTCGAACATGCTCTCGGCGATGAGCGAAGACTACGTTCGTACCGCACGAGCCAAAGGTGCGTCGGAGCGTCGGGTCGTCGTTCGCCACGCCCTTCGTAACGCCCTGCTTCCGATCGTGACCATGTTCGGTCTCGACATCGGCATTCTGCTCGGCGGGGCCGTGCTCACCGAAGGCACCTTCGGTTTGCCGGGGCTCGGCAAAGTCGCGGTCGATGGGGCAACGTCACTCGACGTCCCACTCGTCGCCGGCGTGGTCCTGTTCGCCGGTTTGGTGATCGTCGTCTCCAACATTCTGGTCGATCTCGTCTACGCGGTCATCGATCCGCGCATCCGGCTCACGTGAGCGGAAAGTAGTTATGGCTCTTCTCGAAGTGACCGATCTGTGCACGTCGTTCTCCACCGTCGACGGGGTCGTGGGAGCGGTCGATCACGTGTCATTTTCGGTCGAGGCCGGAAAGGTACTTGGCATCGTCGGCGAATCAGGTTGCGGCAAGTCGGTCACCAGTCTTTCCATCATGGGGTTGCTGCCGAAAAAGTCGGCGACGACCACCGGCTCCATCGTGCTGAGCGGGCGTGACCTCGGGACTCTGTCGTCCGAAGAGTTCCGGAAGGTTCGCGGCAGCGAAATGGCCATGATCTTCCAGGACCCCATGACGTCGCTGAACCCGGTCTACACCGTCGGATGGCAGCTTGAAGAAGCGGTACTCCTCCACCACGATGTGAGCCATGACGTGGCCCGCGAGCGGGCTCGGGCGATGCTTGAGGCCGTCGGGATTCCGTCGCCCGAAGCCCGGTTGAAGAACTACCCTCACGAGCTTTCCGGCGGCATGCGTCAACGTGTGATGATCGCGATGGCGCTCATCAATGACCCGAAACTGCTGATTGCCGATGAGCCGACGACCGCCCTCGACGTCACCACGCAGGCGCAGATCATCGACCTGATCCGACACCTGCGACGCGAGTTTCATTCTGCGGTCATCATGATCACCCACGACCTCGGTGTGGTGGCAGAGCTCTGTGACGACGTGATCGTCATGTATGCCGGGCGCGTGGTTGAGCGGGGAACCGTCTTCGAAATCTTCGAGCGCCCGCAACATCCCTACACGTGGGGCCTGCTCGGATCGTTGCCGGGTCGCAACATCCACAGTGACCGGCTCTATTCGATTCCGGGGACACCCCCAAGTCTCCTGCACCCACCGGCCGGTTGCCGCTTTGCGCCCCGCTGCGCCTACCACACTGACATCTGCGACGTACCGCCGGGGCCGCCGTTGCTGGCCATCCGCGGTACGGGCCAGGCGGTGGCGTGCACCCTCGACGCCAAGGCCCGCGAACACGAAGCTAGGGCCCTCGGCCTCATAGCCGACCCGGTCCCCGTTTCCCACGAGTGGTCGATTGCTGCCGGATCCGACGACTCCGATCTGTCGGTGTGGTCGAAAGAAGCCGAATCGGCGGCCCTTGAACCAGAGGTTGGCGCCGACGACGCAGCGGGGCAAGGGAAATGAACGCCACCGACGCCCGATCAGAAGAACCGATTCTCCGGCTTCGCGGAGTGCAGAAGCATTTCCCCGTCAAACAGGGAATCATCTTCAAGAAGCAGATCGGTACCGTGCAGGCTGTCGACGGTATCGATCTCGACGTCTACCCCGGAGAGACGGTAGGCATCGTCGGCGAGTCCGGCTGCGGAAAGTCGACGCTCGCTCGGTGCATCGTACGGTTACTCGATGTCACCGGCGGAACCATCGAGTTCATGGGCCGAGACATCACGCACATGCGCGGCACCGAACTCCGCGAGACCCGCCGGAACCTGATGATGGTGTTTCAGGACCCCATGGCCTCGTTGAACCCCCGGATGCGCGTTGGCCAGATCGTGGCTGAGCCGCTCGAGATTCACGGTTTCGGGACCCCCGCCGTGCAACGGACACGTGTACAGGAATTGCTGGAACGGGTCGGGCTCAACCCGGAGCACTACAACCGCTACCCCCACGAGTTCTCCGGTGGCCAGCGCCAACGCATCGGCATCGCCCGAGCGCTCGCCCTCGAGCCGAAACTCATTGTGTGCGACGAGCCGGTCTCGGCCCTCGACGTGTCGGTTCAGGCCCAGATTCTCAACCTTCTCAGCGACCTGCAGAAGGAATTCGGGCTCACGTACGTCTTCATCGCCCACGATCTCGACGTGGTGCGCCACATCTCCGATCGGGTGTCGGTTATGTACTTGGGGAAGGTGGTCGAGCACGCCGACAGCGAACTGCTCTACGAGCACCCTCGCCATCCGTATTCAGCGTCTCTGCTTTCTGCGGTGCCCATCGCTGATCCCCGTCGGGCGCAGGGTGCGCAGAGGATCACCCTCGAAGGCGACGTGCCGAGCCCGCTCAACCCGCCGTCGGGCTGCCGGTTCCATCCGCGCTGTCCGCGTGCTCAGGCGAATTGTTCGTTGGAGGAGCCGGTGCTGCGGACTCTCGCCCCAGATCACCACGCGGCCTGCTTCTACCCGGTCAAACATTGGCCGCTGCGTTCGGCCGAAGACATCCGGAACCCCGAGACCGACGATTCCGGTGCCCCGACCGCCGACCCGGTCACCTCCTGACCCGATGAGGGTCACGTCTGTTCGTAACGCCTTCGAGCCGTTCCAGGCCGCTATGACGCCCGATGAATGGCGTCAGGGCCTCCGGCGCCTCGGACTCGTTACTGGAGCTGTAGCGACCGTGGTAGCGCTTTTAGCCTGGCCGTTCGCAGTCAAGACGGGTTCGTGGCGTCAGGGATTCGCCAACGCCGTGGCAATCGTGGCGGTACCGTTTCTCCTGGGTGGCGTGGCCGTACATCTTCGTGGGGACGCTCGAACCCGGTCGCAGACGCGACGTCAACCCACTGGTTCGCCCGAAGCACTCCAGCAACTCAAACTTGCCCGGAAAAGCGACGACCGGCTGGCGATGGGCCTTCTTGCGGCCGGCGCGTTGTTGTTTCTTCTGGCCATGACACTCGGTTAGCGACCCGGCGAGGACTCCAGCGCTCCACGGCGCCGAGTCTGATGTTGTTACTGCAGGCGAATACCGAGGGCGATCGTGCAGAAGCCCCAGATGATCGCCGTGACGACGGTGATGCGATCAAGGTTTCGCTCGACCACGGTCGAACCGGCCGCTGCCGCACCCATACCGCCGCCGAACATGTCGGACAGTCCGCCGCCGCGGCCGCTGTGCAACAGAACCAGCACGATCATGAGCAGGGACGCCAATACGTCTATAGCTATGACTATCCAAGTGAGAAACACGACAAACCTCAGTGATAAATGCGGGTGACGCGACGCTAGCAAAGTTGCGGGCGAAGCTGGTCCATGGTGGACCGGGTCGGACGGGAGCCCGGCGGGAAGCGAAAAGCGAATCTATTCAGGGAAGTGACAGGCGACGGGATGGCCGGATCCCCGGTCAATGAGTGCCGGCTCTTCTTGCGCACACAGATCCGTTGCCTTCCAGCACCGGGTGCGGAAGCGGCATCCACTGGGCGGATCGGCTGCTGAAGGAAGATCTCCTTCCAGCACGATGCGCTTCAGCTTTCGCTGACGTTCGGCCCGGGGGTCGGGAAGCGGAACCGCCGAGAGCAATGCCTTCGTGTATGGATGCTGCGGGGTGCCGAAGACCTGGTCTTTCGTTCCGGACTCCACGATCTTGCCGAGGTACATAACGCCGATACGGTCGGAAATATGACCCACTACGGAAAGGTCGTGCGCGATGAAGACGTAGGTCAGTCCAAGTTCGGTCTGCAGGTCATCGAGAAGGTTGACAATCTGGGCCTGGATGGAAACGTCGAGCGCCGACACCGGTTCATCGAGAAACACCAGTTTCGGCTCGTTGGCGAGGGCCCGGGCGACGCCAACACGTTGACGCTGCCCGCCGGAGAACTCGTGTGGGTAGCGAGAGGCGTGCTCGCGAGCCAAACCACACATGACCAGCAGATCGTTGACCCGGGCATAGGCCTGCTCTTTCGAAACACCCTGTACTTCCATCGGCTCGGCCACGATGTCGCGGACCGTCATGCGAGGATTCAGCGACGCATAGGGGTCCTGGAACACGATCTGCAGTGATTTCCGCAGTGCCAACCGGTCGAAGTCGACTCCGGCCGAAAGGTCCTTACCGTCGAAGCGGATCGTTCCCGAAGTCGGGTCCATGAGCCGAAGCACCAAACGGGCAGTGGTTGACTTACCACAGCCCGACTCGCCGACCAGACCAAACGTCTCGCCCCGATAGACGCTGTATGACACGTCGTCGACGGCCTTCACATAACCGACGGTGCGCTTCAGGAGCCCCCGCTGGATCGGAAAATGCTTGACGAGATTCTTGATCTCGAGGAGTGGCTCGTTGTTCACGAGCGGCGACTCAGCGGGGTTCGACGCGTTCACAGTGCTACTTCCGAAAACGTTGGGGCATTTGAGGCAAATCCGGCTTCGACGAGCCGAGCGCAACGAGCAAAGTGGTCTTCGCCAGCACCCGAAATTTGCAGCAATTCAGGAATCGCCGCGTCGCAAAGCCCTGGTGTCATGTACGTACAACGCGGTGAAAACCGGCACCCAGCGGGCGGCCGCGACATAAGCGGCGGGGCACCTGGGATGGGCACAAGACGGCGCCCGACCGAGTCGTCGACTCGCGGGATGGAAGACAGCAGACCCCACGTGTAGGGCATCTGCGGCGTATAGAAGACATCCTCCACGTGCGCTTGTTCGACGATCTGCCCGCCGTACATCACCAACACCCGGTCAGTCATACCCGCGACAACCCCGAGGTCGTGCGTGATCAACAGGATTGAGGCCCCGAGTTCCTTGGCCGAATTCTGGATGACATCGAGCACCTGGGCTTGAACGGTTACGTCGAGCGCGGTCGTCGGTTCGTCGCATATCAGCAATTCCGGTTGGCACGACAGCGCCATAGCGATCATCGCTCGCTGACGCATACCGCCGGAAAACTGATGCGGGTAGTCATCGACCCGGTCATGCGGCTTGGGGATACCGACGAGTGCCAGCATTTCGATGGCCTGCGTACGGGCATGTTTTTTGGAAACGTTCTGGTGCGTGCGGATCATCTCTTCAATCTGATTTCCGATCGTATAAACCGGATTGAGAGACGACATCGGGTCCTGGAAAATCATCGCTATCTGACGGCCGCGGATGCTTCGCAGTTCGGCCGGTGTAGCGGTCAGAAGGTCCTTGCCCTTCCACAGGATCTGGCCACTCTCGATCCGGGCCGGAGGTGTCGGCACCAGCCCGAGGATCGTCATGGCCGTCACCGACTTTCCTGAACCAGACTCCCCCACGATGCCAACTACTTCACCGGGATAGATGTCGAACGAAACGCCGTCGACAGCTCGCACCACTCCACGGTCGGTATGGAAGTAGGTACGTAGGTCTTGGACGGAAAGAACCGGAGCGGTAGTCATGTGAGAGGTCCGAAGGGAGAGTTAGTTGCGTGGCGGAAGGACATTCTTCGTCGTCTTCTAAAAGCCACGAAGCTTCGGGTCCAGCGCGTCGCGCACGCCGTCGCCGATGAAGGAAAACGCCAACACCGTCAGTACGAGCGCTCCAGCAGGAAAGAAGAACAGATGCGATGACGTATTGATGTATTGGCGCGAGTCGCCGACCATGACTCCCCACGACGGCGTGCCGGGTTCGAGGCCGATACCAAGGAAGGAGAAGATCGATTCAAGAAGGATGGCTGAACCGATCGAGAAGCCGATCGAAACGATGACCGGCTGAATCGCATTGGAGAACACGTGACGACGCAGGATGCGGCTGGTGGAAGCTCCCGAGGCCCGAGCCGCCTCGATGTAGTCGAGCGAACGGACCTGAAGCACCGAGCCGCGGAAGAGTCGGGCGACACCCATCCACGAGATCGAGACAATGGCAATGATCAGAACCCCGATCTTGCGACCAAAGATGCTGGTGAAGGCCAACACGACGATGATGTAGGGCAGCGCCAAGACGATGTCGGCGAACCGCATGAACAGGGAGTCGAACCAACCGCCTTTGTAACCGGCGATGGCTCCGATCATCAAGCTGAGGACAAGCGCCGCAGCGACAACACCGATGGCGAGGCTCAACGAAACGCGGGCCCCGTTGATGATCCGGCTCCACACGTCGCGACCCAGAATGTCGGCGCCGAGCCAGTGTTTCCTGCTCGGCCCGCTGAGCGCTGCCTCGATATCGATCTTCTTCGGGTCGTACCGCTGGATCAGCGGTCCAAAGATGGCGACGAAGACCAAAAGGACGGCCCACCCCAAACCGAGCATCGCCGCTCGGTTCTTCTTGAAGAGACGCCAGGCGTCTCGACGGGGGTTGGCGGCTTCTTCGGTAAGGAGATCGCCGGCTGAGACAGCCAACGAGACCACCGGGCTTACCTGTACTTCAGTCATCACGCAGCTCCCTCGGTAATTCGCACACGGGGATCCAAAACCGCGTACAACAAGTCAACTATCAGCGCCAACGAAACCGTTGCGCACACCACAGGAAACACAAGGCCCAGAACAACGGGCACGTCTTCGGCGAACGCTGCGCCGGCGATTGTGGAGCCGAGCCCCGGCCAATTGAATACCGTTTCGGTGAGCACGGCCACGCCGAAAATGGCGATGATGTCGATGCCGAGGGTCGTCACCACCGGAATCAAGGAGTTGCGGAGGCCGTGCTTGATGATGACCTTCCATGGCTTGAGGCCCTTAGCCGTTGCGGTGCGCATGTAGTCGGCCCGTAGAACTTCCAACAGTGAGCTTCTGGTGAGGCGGGTGAGATATCCGGTGTTGACCGCAGCCAGCACAATCGCCGGTAGTACAACCTTCTTCCAATCTGATGAGACCGGAATCGGTCCCCACCATTTTTCGGGAATCCCTTCGACCGGGAACCGCATCCAACGGGGAAAGTTCCACTGGTTTGCCTTCACGGCAAGGAAGAACTGCAAGATGAGGCCGAGGACAAAAACGGGTATGCCCGTCAACGCCACGGCCACGAAACTCGACGCGTAGTCGACGATGGAATACCGACGGACAGCGGCGATCACCCCCACGCCAATTCCGAAGAACACTTCAATGCCCAGACCCCAGAACGCGAGGCGAGCGCTGTTCGCCGCCCGGTCCTTCAGGAGACCGTTGACCGATCGATTTCGGTTCGGGTCGGACGTGCCAACGCCAAGGTTCCATGTAGCGAAGTTCTTCCAGTACTTGACGTACTGCACTGGAAGCGAGTCATCGAGGCCGTATTGCTTGGCAATGTTCTTCACAATTTGCGGATCGACCTGTCGGTTGCCACCGCCCAGATTGTCAAGGGCGTTGCCCGGAATAGCGACGAACAACAGAAATATGAGGGTCATTGCGCCCCATATGACGATGACGGCCTGGCCCAGACGCTTCAGAAGATAGGAACCCATATAAAACTTTCGTTGAGTACACAAATTCCCGCGGGTCGGCCCTCGGCCCTTTGCAGGTACCGAGGGCCGACCACAGCGAGTATGGAATTACTTCAAGGAGACGAGTGAGAATTCGGCAAAGCCGAACGCCGTCACCGGGTAGTTGTCAACCTTGGCGCTGACCACGTTCTGGTTGCGGCCCCACGTAAGCGGGATCACCACGGCCGTGTCGAGCATGATGGATTCGGCCTGGTTGAACTGCGCAGCGCTCTTGGCCTTGTCGCCGTTGGCCTTTGCCGACTTGATGAGGTTGTCGAACGATCCCACCGAGAAGTCGGTGTGGTTGTTCGAGACGTCGTCTTGCGTGGCAAAGAGCTCGTTCAAGCCATTGTCGTAGCCGTTGTAGTCCCAGATCCATCCGTCTTGGTACATCGGGGGGTTCTCCGTGCCGACTCGACCGAAGTAGCCACGGGCCACCTGGGGAACCAGGTTGATTTCGAAGCCGAGGGCATCTTTGATCTGCGCCTGGAGCAGCTGAGCGAGGGTCGTGGCGGCCGAGTTGTTGCGGTACCAGTAATCAATCTTCGGTGCCGACTTCGCACCACCGTTCGACCATTCGTCGTAAAGCTTCTTGGCAGCGGCCTTGTCGGCCTTGGTGTTCTGAACAATCTTCGAGAGGTTGGCCTTGTAACCGGTGATGCCCGGAGGCGTGAACCCGAGAGCCGGCTTCACTGAACCCTGATTGATGACTTCAATGATCTGCTCTTTGTCAACCGCGAGCTGGATCGCCTGGCGCAGCTTGGTGTTCGCAAATCCGCCGACAATCTTGCTGTTCCAGTTGAAGCCCAGCCAGCCCGTGTTCAGCGTGGCGGGAGCAGCCCGATCGCCGTACTTGCCGGTCGCTTCCTTCCACTTGCCGACGGGGATCGGTCCACCCTCGGCGTTGCCGGCGAGGAAGTCGTTGTACGCCACGAGCGGGTCCTTGGAGACCTTCATTTCAATGGCGTCGAGGCAGGCCTTCTGGCCGTAGATGCCACCGAAGTACGAGTCGTTGCGCACGAGGCGGGCGGACTGGTCAATGGTGTGCTTGTCCAACTTGAACGCGCCATTTCCGATGATGGTGCCCTTGGTCTCCCAGTCCTTGCCCATATCGGCGGCTTCCTTGGGAAGCGGGAAGAAGAAGTTGTGGGTCATCACGTCGGGAAGCAGGCCGTACGGCGACGAGAGGTTGACGGTCAGGGTCATGTTTGCATCGTC
Source organism: uncultured Acidimicrobiales bacterium (assembly GCA_963763135.1). GTDB lineage: Bacteria > Actinomycetota > Acidimicrobiia > Acidimicrobiales > JANYDT01 > JANMZO01. The sequence goes on from CAVXNJ010000004.1 coordinate 1,236,495, forward strand.
GGCGACAATGCCGAGCGACTTCGACTTACCGTCTTGCACAGCCTGGTAGCCGTTGATGGTGCTCGCGAGCGACGCGTATTCCGAACCGAAGTCGGGGGCCACGTTGCGCTCCCACGTGCGCTTGAACGTTGACGGAAGAACGTCTTCACCGTTGGTGAACTTGATGCCCTTGCGGATCTTGAACGTCCACACCGTTGCCGCAGCGTTGCTCGAGTAGGACTCGGCGACGTCGGCCTCAAGCTTGCCGGTGACAGCGTTGATGCGGGTGAGACCGTCGAACATCATGTTGTTCAACTGGGCACCGATAAGTTCGGTGTTTAGACCTGGATCGTAGTGGGCAGCATCAGAAGCACTGAAGTTCCAGTTGTCACGGAATGTGCCACCGGTCTTCGAGCACTTGGTGTCGCCACCAGTGGTCGCTACCGGAGCCGCCGTCGAAGCCGTGGTTGCAGCGGGCTTCGCCGTGGTCGTGGTTGTTGGCTTCTTGGTTGTAGTCGTGGCCTTCTTGGTGACGGCCGTTGCCGATGTTCCCGCGAGGCTGACTATCAGGCCAGCACTCAGGGAAGCGGCGACCAACTTCTTGTTCATTCGGTCAGGATCCTTTCTACCGACGTGATGTCGGGCCGAAAACGCGTGCGCGTTATCAGGAGTTTGAAGGGGAAACATTACCAAACTCTTACCTTTAAACAGATGATCGACGTTCATCACGTGTCTGCCGGGTAAGTGGTGGATTTCCCCCGTGTTAATTACTTGGTTCTGCCCTCGCCGCTTACGAAACGGCTGCGGCGGCTTGCACAATTTTGGCAAATTCATCCGGGTCAAGGCTTGCGCCGCCGACCAGGAGTCCATCAATGTCAGGTTGTCCGAGAAGTTCAGCCGCGTTTGCCGGCTTGGCCGAACCTCCGTATTGGACTCTGACACCCAACGCGGCCGCCTCTCCAAACGACTTGGAGATTTGGTCGCGAACGGCTGCGCACATGGCTTGAGCGTCATCGGATGTGGCGGTCACACCCGTTCCGATTGCCCAAATCGGCTCGTAGGCAATGACCAACTTCGCCACGTCTTCGGGCTTGACCTTTGCCAGTCCGGCATCGATCTGGGCTCGGACAATGACTTCAGCGTCACCTGCATCGCGCTGTTCGAGCGTCTCACCACAGCAAAGAATTGGAGTCATGCCGTGTTTTATGACGGCCTTGACCTTGGCATTTACGAATTCATCGGTTTCGCCAAAGATCTGGCGACGCTCGGAGTGACCGACAATCACGAGCTTGCAGTCGAGTTTGGCGACCATGGACACGCTCACTTCACCTGTGAAGGCACCTTTGTCTTCGGGGTGACAGTTCTGTGCGCCGAGGAGCAGAGAGGCCTTCTTTTCACCGGCCAGAAACGTCTGAACGGACCGAATGTCGGTAAACGGCGGGTGGACACTTACGTCGGTGTGGATGAAGTCTTCCTTCGCGAGTCGGAAATGCAGCTTTTCGACGGTGTGTAGCGCTTCGAGGTGGTTGTGGTTCATCTTCCAGTTACCGGAGATGAGCATGCGGCGAATACTTGCCATGTGAATGTTTTTATCCTTGACGGAAAAGCGGATTGTTGAAAGGACGGGGATAGGTCAGTGGACGCCCATGCGGGCAGCCGCTTCACGCAAGGCCGCGAGGCCGGGAAGATCACCGTTTTCGATGTATTCCAAGCTGGCGCCGCCGCCGGTCGATACATGACTCACTTCGTCGTCGAGCTTGAACTTCGCCAACGCGGCTGCGCTGTCGCCACCGCCGACGATCGTGAAGGCCTTCGTATCAGCCATTGCGTGCGCCACAGTACGGGTGCCCGCCTCAAACCGAGGATCTTCAAAAACTCCCATGGGACCGTTCCAGAAGACGGTTCGGGCCTCGAGGATCACGTCGGAGAACTCGGCCGCGGATCCCGGACCGATATCGAGTCCCTTGAATCCATCCGGTACCGAGCGGTGGAGTTGGCGAACCTCTCCAGAGCGCACTGCCGCGTCGGACCCGAAGCCACCGTCTTGTGACAGCGCCGTGACATCGCTCGGCAACATGATGCGGTCACCTGCTTTGGCCAACAGCGCCTTGCAGGTTTCGACCATGTCGGGTTCGAACAGGCTGCCTCCCACCGAATGACCGAGGGCGGCCAGGAAGGTGTACGCCATCCCACCACCGATGATCAGGCGGTCGGCCTTCGCCAGCAGCGCTTCGACCACGCCGAGTTTGTCGGAGACTTTCGAGCCACCGAGCACGCACACGAACGGTCGGGCCGGGCTGTCGAGTAGCCCGCCGAGCACTTCCACTTCCTTCGCCAACAACCGCCCAGCGGCCGACGGGAGGAACTGGGTGGGTCCGACAATCGACGCATGGGACCGGTGTGCTGCACCGAACGCGTCGTTGACATACATGTCCTGCCCGGCGATCAACGTTTGGACAAACGCCGGATCGTTGCCTTCTTCACCGGCGTTGAACCGCAGGTTGTCGAGCAATGAAACCGTGGGAGCCAACTCCTTCAGCCGAGCGGCTACCGGCTCCATCGAATATTTCGGATCCGGCGCGCCTTTCGGGCGGCCGAGATGCGAGCACGTTGTAACGATCGCGCCTCGTTCGACAAGCCAACTCAAGGTGGGCAACGCCGCCCGAATGCGAAGGTCGTCATCGATGACGCCCTTCGTAATCGGGACGTTGAAGTCGCACCGAACGAGAACCTTCTTGCCTTCAACCGAAGGCAGGTCCTCCAACTCAGGAACGCCGAACTTCATGTCGGGGTGTTACTTCGCGCCCATGTGGCGGACGAGGTCGACCAATCGGTTCGAGTAACCCCACTCGTTGTCGTACCAACCGAACACCTTCACCATGTTGCCCATGGCCTGGGTCAGGCCGGAGTCGAACGTGCAGCTGGCCGGAGATCCGACGATGTCGGACGAGACGATTTCGTCTTCCGTGTATTCCAAGACTTTGCCGAGACGAGCGTCGGCCGCCGCCTGCTTGAACGCCTCGTTGACCTCTGCGACAGTTACGTCACGTGACAGAATGCCGGTGAAGTCGGTAACCGAGCCGGTTGGGATCGGAACCCGAAGCGACTGGCCGTCGAGCTTGCCCTTCATCGACGCGAGCACCAGGCTCGTGGCGCGAGCGGCACCGGTGGAGGACGGAACGATGTTGACCGCGGCGGCACGGGCACGACGGAGATCCTTGTGCGGACCGTCGACCAGCATCTGGTCGCCGGTGTACGCGTGAACCGTGGTCATCAGGCCCTTCTCCACGCCGAACGCGTCGTCGAGAACCTTGATCATCGGAACGAAGCAGTTGGTGGTGCACGATGCGTTTGAGACAACGGTGTGAGCGGCGGCGTCGTAGGTGTCTTCGTTTACGCCCACCACGAACGTGGCGTCGGCACCGTTTGACGGAGCCGACACGATCACCTTCGGGGCACCGGCCTCAAGGTGCATCGCGGCCTTCTCGCGGTCGGTGAAGATACCGGTCGATTCGATCACCAAGTCGACGCCAAGGTCTTTCCACGGAAGGGCTTTCGGATCACGCTCGGCCAGGACTTTGAACTGGTCGCCGTCGACTGAAATGAACCCGTCGCCTGAACTCACCTTGCCCGAGAGGCGCCCCATCACGGAGTCGTACTTCAGCAGGTGAGCGAGTGTGTCGACGGTGGTCAGGTCGTTTACGGCCACGAAATCGATGTCGTGCACACCGGTCTTCGCCTGCTGTTCCATCACGGCCCGCAAAAAGTTGCGGCCAATCCGACCAAATCCGTTGATGCCGACGCGTACAGCCATGAGAAGTCCTTTCGATGTGCCCCGTCGTGTGACCGGGCGAGAGTCAATTAGGCACCCACATCATGGTCGCTCCAAAGCCCGCCCGCGAACATCCTCCATAACTTTGGGTCCTAAGTCACGTCAAATCAGGGAACAAAGGGCTGCAAGTCAACGCCGGTAGGCCAATGGCGGTGCGTGATCTGGGACGAATCGAGGTTGTCTCCCTGTTGCGGCATGAGCGTCGGCCGGGACACCCGGCGGCAAACAGTCGTCAGGCGACGTCAGAGGCGCGGGTCAGAAGCGCGGGTCAGAAGCGCGAGTCAGAAGAACGACGTGAGGAGCGACGTCAGCGCAGCGGCCAGGAGTTCGGCGTCATGGAGCCGCCCCGTCCGGTCGGCCATCGGTCGGGTCACGACCGTTGCTGACACCGGGTCGCCTAACGGGAGGCGAGCCGGATCATGAACGACAAGGTCGAGCGGAACACCGTGGGCCAGAATCGTCGTGACGTGGTCGCTCATGGTGAATCCACTGGTTTCCGGGTGCTGCTCACTCAGGTTGCAAATGTAGATTCGCTGGCCCGTGGCCTGTTGGAGCGCCTCGCGGATAGCGGGAATCGCGGCCACGGCAAGCACGCTGGTGAACAGCGAGCCCGGTCCGATACAGATTTGGTCGGCGTTCACTATCGCCTGAAGCGCTTCATCGGGGACCCGGGGATCGGGCGGCACCACCGACACCTCGGTGAGGCCCGTGGTGCGACCCACGAGAACTTCGCCCTCCACCACGCCCTGAACAGAGATCGGCTGCTCAACCGTTCCCACGCTTCGCATGTACGTCGCTTTCAACGTGACCGGCTCGGCCGTGGCCGGTACGACGCGGCCCACCGCTCCAAGCAGGCGAAGCGCCTCGTCGATGGCCAGGCCGAAGTCGCCCAGGGTCGAGGTCAATCCGGCAATGATGATGTTGCCAAGCGGATGGCCCTGGAGTTCCATCGCGTCGAAACGACGCTCAAACGCCTCGGCCCAGATCGAGTCCTGGTCGGCCAGAGCAACGAGACATCGCCGTAAGTCACCCGGCGCCGGGATGCCGAAGGCCCGACGCAAGCGTCCGCTTGATCCCCCATCGTCAGCGACCGACACGATCCCGGTAACGGAACTGGCGTAGTGCCTCGCCGCGCGCAGCGTCGTCGACAGACCGTAGCCCCCACCAAGCGCCACGACCTTCGGGCCGCCTTCGACCATCGGTTGATAGGCGGCAGCGCGTAGCCACGGGTCCCGGATCGGGGATTCCGCGTGGAGCGCCGCCCCGGATCGAGACGACTCGGCCACCTCGGGGTGAGCTGGATCAGTGTCACGCACCTGCGTTCAGCTCCGTTTCTCGATGTCACGATGCCGCACGTTGACCACGTAGTCGTGGTCGTGCAAGAACTTGGTCAATTCCTCCGAGAGCGCTACGGACCGGTGCTGCCCACCGGTGCATCCAATCGCAATCGATAGATAGGACTTGCCCTCGGCCACGTAGCGGGGCAGGAGGAACAGCAACATGTCTTCGAGTTTCGTCAGGAACTCCTGGGTATCGGGGTTCGACAGTACGAAGTCGCGGACCGGTTCGTCGCGACCGGTAAAAGGCCGGAGGGTTTCCACCCAGTGCGGGTTCGGGAGGAAACGGAGATCGAAGACGAGATCGACGTCGCCCGGGATACCGTGCTTGAAGCCGAACGACACAACGTTGATGGCCATCGCCGTGCGATCGCCCAGCCCGATGAAGTCAGCGATTCGATCGCGAAGCTGGTGCACGGTGAGGTTGCCGGTGTCGATGACGAGGTCGGCTCGGGCCTTGACGGACTCGAGCAGTGTGCGCTCACGGTGGATACCGATGCCGACACCTTCATATTCGGCGAGCGGATGGCGCCGCCGCGACCCCTCGTAGCGGCGGATGAGGACTTCGTTGGGCGCGTCGAGGAACACCACCCGGACCCGCGACCCACCCGCTGAAAGCTGCTCGATGGCCCGGGTGAGCGAGTCTTCAGCGCTCAACTCCTCGGGGGCGTTGCGACCGACGACGAACGCGACCTTGTCGATCGACGCGTTCGGTCCTTCGACCAACTCGGCGACTTTGCCGACGAGAAGCAGCGGCATGTTGTCAATCACAAACCAACCGAGATCTTCGAATGTGTTCGAAACCGTGCTGCGGCCCGCCCCCGACATCCCGGTGATGATGACGAACTCAGCCATGGCGTTCACCGGCCCACGGCGACGGCTCCGCCTTCACGGCGTGCAGCAGAAGCAGACGGGGTATCGTCCCCGCTTCACCGTATTCGCCAGCTATTTCCAGGAACCCGGGCGGAGGCGCGGGCTCACGAAGTTCGGCAAGGAGGAGGCCGTTCGCAGCCATAGCGTTCACGTATCTGGACATCGGCCGGTGGACGAACGGAATGAACACGTTCTTTTCCACTTCTTCGATTTCATCGGCTTCGACCAGGTACGGTCCGATGCGCCAATACTGCTCTTCGATGATCTGATCGTCGATCCAACCACTGCCCGGGGTCTGCAGCAGAGGATGGTTGAGAAAGAACACGAACCGACCACCGGGTTCGAGCACACGTGCCACTTCGGAAATGGCGCCGTCGACATCGGCAATGTGCTCAAAGACAAGGCAGGCCAGAACGCAGTCGAAACTGGCATCGGGGAACGGCAACAGCGCAGCTTCGGCTCGGACGTAGCCCGGCGCGCCACCCTTCTGGGCTGCTGCTTCCACCTGAGCCCAGGTCGGATCCACACCAACGACCAGTTCCGCACCGAGCGAGGAAGCGACCCGGGCGAGCTGCCCTTCCCCCGTTCCGACATCGAGTACCCGCTTAGCCCCTCGCAGTCGCTCGATGGCCATCGGAACAATCTGCTCGACGTATTCGACATCAGCCCCGTCGGTGAAACCTTCCTGCCACCATCCGGCGTTTATTTCCCACAGTTCTTCCCGATCGTTGCGCACTCTCTAAGCCTCGCACGCGCTGGCACACCGGCCGACATCGTTCTACGCGGAAAGCGGCTGTTTGCGTGGCCGCGCTGAAACGGAGCCCAACGGGTCGGTTATGACTTGGCCGACGGAGCGTGAATCTTGTCGAACACGGCCTGGGCGACCGCCGAGGGCAACCACGTCAGGGCCTGAAGCTGTTCAAGGGAGGCCGCCTTCACGGCGGTGACTCCCCCGAGTTCCTTGGTGAGTCGCTTCTTTCGGGTCTCCCCCAAGCCGGGTATGTCGTCGAGGACGCTCTTCGTCATCCGCTTGGCCCGCAGTTCGCGGTGGTACGTGATGGCGAAGCGGTGAGCCTCGTCGCGGAGGCGTTGCAGCATGTACAGCGCCTCGCTCTGCCGGGGAATCCGCACGGGTTCGGATTGGTAGGGCAGGTAAACCTCTTCGAACTGTTTGGCCAGCGCACAGACGCTGATCTCGTTCTCCAGACCGAGCTGCTCGAGCACGGTCACCACGGCGCTGAGTTGGCCCTTGCCACCGTCTATCACCAGGAGATTCGGCGGGTAACGGAACTTGCCGCGCTGCTCGACCGGCATCTCACGGTCGCGGAGGTACGCGCTCAGCCGGCGGGTCAGCACTTCTTCCATGGCTGCGAAGTCGTCGTTGCCGAGCGACGTGCCGTCGCCGGCCTGTCGGACCTTGAAACGCCGGTATTCACGCTTGTTGGGGAGCCCGTCTTCGAAGACGACCATCGAACTCACGTAGTCGGAGCCCTGAATGTGGCTGTTGTCGTAGCACTCGATCCGCAGTGGTGCCTCGGGGAGGTCGAGCCAGTCCTGCAGTTCGTTGAGGGCTTTGGCCCGAGCGTTGTGATCCGCGCTTCGGCGCAGGCGGTGGCGGACGAACTCTTCCTTGGCGTTGTTTGTGACGGTCTCCTGCAGCGAGCGTTTGTCGCCCCGCTCGGGAACCTTCAGGGCCACCCGTGCGGTCAGCCGACCGGGTCCACCCTCTCGACTGGCCTTGCGGCGCTCGGCCAGAAACTCCTCATAGACCAGGCAATCGTTCGGCAGCACCGGAAGATAGACCTCACGGGGATAGCCCATCGGCGGCTCCTCGTAGTAAAGCTCTTCCAGCACCTGGCCGATCAGGTCGGCCGGGCTCAGGTCCTCGACTTTGTCGACGATGAAGCCCTTGCGCCCGACCACCCGCCCTTTGCGGATATAGAAGATCTGCACGGCAGCTTCGAGTTCGTCTTCAACCATGCCAATGACGTCGAAGTCGTCGGTCTTCTCGGCGACCATCTGCTGCTTCTCGATGGCTTTGCGAACGCTGGCCAGGCGGTCTCGCGTGCGGGCCGCCCGTTCGAATTCGAGCGCTTCCGCCGCTTCGAGCATCTGCGTTTCGAGCCGCTTGACCAGAGGCTCGGTCTCGCCGTCGAGGAAGTCGAGAAGCTCGGCGACCAGCGCATCGTATGCGGGCTTAGCAATTTCGCCGACGCACGGACCGGAGCATTTCTCGATGTGGAAGAGCAGGCAGGGCCGGCCGAGCTTTTGGTGCGTGTTCAGCTTGTTGTCGCTGCAGGTTCGGATCGGGAAGCTCCGCAGCAGCAGGTCGAGTGTTTCCCGGATCGCGTACGCGTTGCCGTACGGGCCGAAGTACTTCGTACCTTTATCTTTTGCACCGCGGCGCACCATGGCCCGCGGGAACTCGTCGGCCATCGTGACTGCGAGGAAGGGATAGCTCTTGTCGTCGCGGAGTCGGATGTTGAAGCGGGGCCGGAACTGCTTGATGAGCGAGTACTCCAGCATCAAGGCTTCGACTTCGGTGCGGACCGTTATCCATTCGACGGACTCGGCCATCGAGACCATCTGCGCGGTTTTCGGGTGCATGAGATGCGGATTGCCGAAATAATTGTTGAGTCGCGACCGAAGCGACTTCGCCTTGCCGACGTAGATCACCCGACCGTCGGCGTCTTTGAACTGATACGAGCCGGGCCCTTCTGGAATCGTGCCGACCGGTGGACGCTGGACCATAACGGCTCTCCGCTATTCGAGCAGCGAAGGAATCGGTACCTTCGCGCCCCGCGCCGCTTTCGCCACGGGTTTGGCCTTGGCCGGCTTCTCGATCTTCACCGCTTTCTCGACACTGACCAGCGGCGTGTCGTTCGGCGACTTCGCCTTGGCAGTTGCCTTGACCGGCTTGGCTGGCTTGGCTGGCTTGGCGGGCGATTCCATCGGACTGTCGGCCGCCCGGGCGGGGCTCTTCTCCCCCGGGGCTGCACCCTCCAGGATCGGCCGAAGGAACCGGCCGGTGTGGCTCGACTCGTGGGCGGCGACGTCTTCGGGAGTTCCCTCGACGACGACAAGTCCTCCGCCGGAACCACCTTCGGGCCCCATGTCAATAACCCAGTCGGCCGTCTTGACAACGTCGAGGTTGTGCTCGATCACGATCACCGTGTTCCCCTGATCGACGAGGCGCGACAGCACATTCAACAGGCGGCGGATGTCTTCGAAGTGCAGGCCGGTCGTCGGCTCATCGAGGATGTACACGGTCTTGCCGGTTGAACGTTTGGCGAGTTCGGCACTCAGCTTGATGCGCTGAGCCTCGCCACCGGAGAGCGTGGTGGCGGGCTGACCGAGCCGGATGTATCCAAGACCGACGTCGCACAGCGTCTGCATGTGGCGGGCGATGTTGGGCTGGTTCTCGAAGAACTGCACTGCGTCTTCGCACGGCATGTCGAGGACTTCGGCGATGTTCTTGCCCTTGAATGTGACGTCGAGCGTGTCGCGGTTGTAACGGGCACCCTTGCAGACTTCGCAGGGCACGTAGACGTCGGGCAGAAAGTTCATTTCGATCTTGATCGTGCCGTCGCCCGAACACGCCTCGCAACGACCGCCCTTCACGTTGAACGAGAAGCGGCCCTGCTGGTAGCCCCGGACCTTGGCCTCGGTCGTGGTGGAGAACAGCTTGCGGATGTTGTCGAACACGCCCGTGTATGTGGCCGGGTTGGAACGTGGCGTGCGGCCGATCGGTGACTGGTCGATGGCGATGACCTTGTCGATCTGGCTGATGCCATCTACGCCCTTGTGCAGGCCCGGGACGGTCTTGGCCCGGTAGATCTTCTGCATGAGGCTGGCCAGGAGAATGTCGTTGACCAGCGTCGATTTGCCGGAACCCGACACACCGGTGATGGCGACGAACTGGCCGAGCGGGAAGTCGACGGTGAGATTTTGCAGGTTGTTCTCCCGGGCGCCGCGCACCGTGAGGAACAGTCCTTTCCCGGGCCGCCGTTTGGCGGGAATGGGAATACTCCGCTTGCCCGACATGTACTGGCCGGTGAGCGACCGTTCCTCGGAGACGAGGTCCTGGAAGCTGCCGGAAACGAGCACTTCGCCGCCGTGCTCCCCCGCTCCCGGGCCGATGTCGACGATGTGGTCGGCCACCCGGATCGTGTCTTCGTCGTGTTCCACCACGATGACCGTGTTGCCGAGATCCCGGAGACGGATCATGGTCTCGATCAGCCGGTGGTTGTCGCGTTGGTGGAGCCCGATCGACGGTTCGTCGAGTACGTACAGCACGCCGACCAGGCCACTGCCGATCTGGCTGGCCAGGCGGATCCGTTGCGCTTCGCCGCCGGCCAGGGTGGCGGCACTGCGGTTGAGCTGCAGGTAGTCGAGACCGACGTCGAGAAGGAAACGCATGCGGGCGTTGACCTCTTTGACGACCCGTTCGGCGATCATCATGTCGCGGGTGGTGAGTTGCATTCCCGCCAAAAACTCCGCTGCGTCGCCGATCGAGAGGTTGCCGACATCGAAGATGTTCTTGCCGGAGATGAGCACCGCGAGGCTGGCGGGCTGGAGGCGAGCGCCTTTGCACTCGGGACATGCGACCTCGCGCATGTAGCCCTCCATCTGCTCACGTGACCAGTCGCCCTCGGCCTCGGTGTGGCGCCGGGTGATCCACGGCACGACACCCTCGTAATGGGTGTTGTAAGCGCGCGTACGACCGTAGCGGTTGCGATACTCGATGTGTACGGTCTCCTGGCCGGTGCCGAAGAGAATGATCTTCTGCTGGGCCTTGGTCAGCTTGGTCCACGGCGTTTTCAGCGAGAAGTCGAACTGGGCCGCGAGCGCTTCGAGGATACGAGCGAAGTACTCGCCCTTGCTACCGGCCCACGGAGCGATGGCGCCCGCGATAATGCTGATGTCGGGGTCGGGCACGACGAGTTCGGGATCGACCTCGAACTTGGTGCCGAGACCCTTGCAGTGCGGACATGCGCCGTAGGGCGAGTTGAACGAGAAGTTGCGGGGGGCCAGTTCGTCGTAGGACGTGCCGCACGTCGGGCACGCGAGGTGCTGGCTGAACGTGAGCACTTCCGGAGCGACCTCGCCCTTCTTCTGCTGCTCCGGCGAGGGGACCAGCTCAACCTCTGCGACACCCTCGGCCAGCCGCAGCGCGGTTTCGAGGGAATCGGTGAGCCGGCGCTCGATGCCGGCTTTGCTCACGAGTCGGTCGACGATCACCGCGATCGAGTGGTTCTCGTAGCGGGCGAGTTCAATGGTTTCGTTGAGCTCGCGAACCTGCCCGTCGACGCGCGCACGGGCGAAACCCTGTTTCGACAGATCGCTCAGCAGCTCGGTGTACTCGCCCTTGCGGCCGCGCACCACCGGAGCGAGAACCTGGAACCGTGTTCCTTCCGGAAGCTGCAGCACCCGGTCGACGATCTGCTGCGGCGTTTGCCGCTGGACGGGTGAACCGTCTTTCGGACAGTGCGGGATTCCGATGCGGGCGAACAGCAGACGCAGGTAGTCGTAGACCTCGGTGATCGTGCCGACGGTCGAACGCGGGTTGCGCGACGCCGACTTCTGGTCGATCGAGATGGCGGGCGACAGGCCTTCGATGAAGTCGACGTCGGGCTTGTCCATCTGCCCGAGGAACTGCCGCGCGTACGCGCTCAGGCTTTCGACGTAACGACGCTGCCCTTCGGCGTAGATCGTGTCGAACGCGAGGCTCGACTTTCCCGAGCCCGAGAGCCCGGTGAACACGATCAACCGGTCTCGGGGAAGGTCGACAGAAACGTTGCGCAGGTTGTGTTCGCGGGCACCACGAACGATGAGCCGATCCGACATAAGGCCGCCTATCGTACAGGTGTTCGACGAGGTAGTTGGATCAACCGAACACTCATGAGTTGCTCTTCAACTCTTTCTTGAGGTCGTTGATTTCATCGCGGAGCTTGGCCGCGTATTCGAACCGGAGGTCTCGCGACGCGTCGTGCATCTCCTCCTCCAGGACCCGGATGAGGCGCTCCAACTCGCTTGGCGGCAGTTCCTTGAAGTCGCTGCGCACATCGCCGGCGCGGCGCTTGCGCTTGTCGCTGCCCGGAACAGTCGACCGCGCCGCGGCCTCCTCGGGCCGCAGCATCGCGAGAATGTCGGTCACCGCCTTGCGGATCGTCTGCGGGCTGATGCCGTGCTCGGTGTTGTACGCGATCTGCTTGAGCCGGCGCTCTTGCGTGACGGAGATCGCGGCCTGCATGGACCGGGTGACCTTGTCGGCATACATGATCACCTGGCCGTCGACGTTGCGGGCGGCGCGTCCGACGGTCTGTATGAGCGACGTCTCGGACCGCAGGAAACCCTCTTTGTCGGCATCGAGGATGCACACCAGGGACACTTCGGGAAGGTCGAGACCCTCACGAAGCAGGTTGATGCCGACCAGCACGTCGAACTCGCCGAGCCGCAGGTCGCGGAGGATCTCGATGCGCTCGACCGTGTCGATTTCGGAGTGCAGATAACGGACCCGCAGCCCCTGCTCAAGGAGATAGTCGGTGAGGTCCTGGGCCATCCGCTTGGTGAGTGTTGTCACCAGCACGCGGTCTCCCATGGCGATGCGCTTGTGGGCCTCAGCCATCAGGTCGTCGATCTGCCCCTTCGATGGCTTCACGATGATCTCCGGGTCGATCAGGCCAGTCGGTCGAACAACCTGTTCGACCACATGGCTCGACTGTTCCACTTCGTAGTTGCCGGGTGTGGCCGATACGAACACGACCTGGTTGAGCTTCTCGTAGAACTCGTCCCACCGCAGCGGCCGATTGTCGCCGGCGCTCGGAAGCCGGAACCCGTGGTCGATCAGCGTCTCCTTGCGGCTCCGGTCCCCGGCGAACTGACCGTGCACCTGCGGAACGGCCTGGTGGGACTCGTCGATCACCAGAAGAAAATCCTTCGGGAAATAGTCGATGAGCGTGAACGGCGCTTCGCCGGGCTGGCGACCGTCGATATGGCGGCTGTAGTTCTCGATGCCGTTGCAGTACCCGACCTCCGACATCATCTCCAGGTCGTATTGCGTACGCATGCGAAGCCGCTGGGCCTCGAGCAGCTTGCCTTCGGTCTCGAACCACTTGAGCCGTTGCTGCAACTCGATCTCGATGCCGCCCATGGCCCGCCGCATTCGTTCTTCGCCGGCGACGTAGTGCGTGGCCGGGAAGATCAGCACTTCGGTCTCTTCGCCGAGTTGTTCTCCGGTCACCGGATCGACCATCACGAGCCGCTCCACCGTGTCGCCGAACATCTCGATGCGTAGTACGTGTTCCTCATACGCCGGGTGCACTTCGACGGTGTCGCCGCGCACCCGGAAGTTGCCGCGCACCAGGTTCGCGTCGTTGCGGTCGTATTGCATGTCGACGAGCCGACGCAGAATCGAGCGCTGGTCGTAGTCGACACCGGTGTGGAGTTCGAGCAGGTTGCCCCGGTATTCCTCGGGATTGCCCATGCCGTAGATGCAGCTGACCGAGGCCACGACGATCACATCGGATCGGGTCAGGAGCCCGCTCGTGGCCGAGTGCCGCAGTCGGTCGATCTCGTCGTTGATCGACGAGTCTTTCTCGATGTAGGTGTCTGAGCTCGGGAGGTACGCCTCGGGCTGGTAGTAGTCGTAGTAGCTCACGAAGAACTCGACCCGGTTCTCGGGGAAGAACTCCCGGAACTCGTTGGCCAACTGGGCCGCCAACGACTTGTTTGGCGCCAGAATCAACGTGGGCTTCTGTACCTGCTCGATGGTCCAGGCGATCGTGGCTGACTTGCCGGAACCGGTGATACCGAGCAGGGTTTGGAACCGCTCCCCCGCGTTGATTCCCTTCGACAGGGCCGCGATGGCCTCGGGTTGGTCACCGGCCGGAGCGAAGTCGGAAACGACCTTGAAAGGTTTGGGCATACCCCCGAGTGTACGGAACCCCTATGACAAAAAATCCGAACCGGCCATAACCGGACACTGTGCGCTTTGGCGTTCAGAGTGCAGTCTGACCCGACTCACCCGCCGGAAGTACCCAACCTCGGCACGACCCGCCGCCCCGACGGACCATCCACCGGGGGTTGGGTACCAACACCCACCAGGTTGGAGGCAGAAAACTCCCAAGTTGGGCAGCTGCGCGCGCGGCAAAGCTCGGGTCAGCTCTTCGGTTCCGGCTCCGCCTCGACGCTGTGGGGCAGCGTGCCGATCCAGGCCCACGCGCGTGCCACTTCTTTTGCGAGTGCGTCACGGTCCGAGGAGTTGTCGATCACGAAATCGGCGAGCCGCACCCGTTCTTCGCGGCTCATCTGGCGAGCGATTCGCGATCGGGCGTCGTCGGCCGACAGGCCCCGGAACGTAACCAATCGTTCGATCGCGATCTCCGGGTCGACGTCGACGACCATGCGACCAACCATGCCGGTGCGCCCGGAGTCGAACAGCAGTGCCGCGTCGTAGATGACCACCCGGTCGGTGCCGGCGTTCGCTTTGACCTGCGCCACCATCTCGAGGCCGATCGCCGGATGGGTTATCCCGTTCAGTGCCTTGAGCTGTTCGGGGTCCTTGAACACGATGTCGGCGAGCGCCTGGCGCTTCAGCGTTCCGTCGTCGGCCAGTACCTCCGGTCCGAAATGCTGCACGATCGCGGCGAGGGCCGGCTTGCCGGGTTCAACCACCTGGCGGGCAATGAGATCCGCGTCGACGATCGCACACCCGTACTCGGCGAGCAGCAACGACACGGTGCTCTTCCCTGAACCGATCCCGCCGCCCAAACCAACAAGTTTCATGTGCTCCCCTTCGAACCGATCGACCGTTCTCGACCGCGACCTGCTCATCCTCGCATCCCCGGCGCAGCACAGGCGAACTGAAACGTTCAAGCTTCACCATCAATGGGTCGATGGAATCAGCACCCATGGGAAATGCCGTTCTTCACGCGTCCAGCGACGACCAAACCGCTGAGATTCGCCACGATCCCCCCGAGCCTCGGAACGCGCCATTCGCCAGCGGTGAACGGGTCGACCGGCTCGAACAGTTCCAGTCGCTCATTTCGATGGTTCGCTGGGTCTGTCTCGGGGTCTGTGCGCTGCTTCTCGCCACATCGCCCGGTCCTCACTCCCGGCGTGACGCGGTCATGTTCGCAGGCCTGGCCCTATGGACGGCGGTCCGCACCATCCGGCCGATTCGCAACTACGGCTTTGAGCTTGGCACCGCCTCATCGATCATCATCGAACTCGGCGTGGCGACAGCGGCCGTCTGCGCCACCGGTTACTGGTCCTCACCTCTGTCGTTTCTGCTGCTTCCCGGCGTGCTCATCGGCGGGTTTTCCGACGGCGGCCCGCTCAGCGTCGGTTACGGCACCGTCACCTCGCTCTTCGTCACGTTCGCATCGATCTTCCATTCCGGAAGTCTCACCGCTGAACAGTGGCGCGAAAGTGGCCAGTGGGCGGTCGAGCTCATGCTGGTGGCCTTCGTCGCCGGACTCGGTCATCGGGTCCTGCTTGACACACAACGAAAGCACACGGCGGCGATCGACGGGATGGCGAAGCTCACCGCAGCGAACAGCTTGCTCGTGTCGCTACACCGCCTCGCGCAAACCCTGCCGGCATCGTTGGACCTCAAAGACGTCCTCGGCACGACCATCGCGAACGCGAAGGAACTCTTTCGCCCGGACTCCATCACCGTACTTCTGACGCAGGACTCGTCGAACGATCTTCTGGTCGCAGCTTCGCAGGGCATTCGTCTCCCTGCCGCGATCCCGTCGGATCAGATCCCTCTCGCCATCGAACTCGCTCGCCGAACTAACGCGACGACCTCGCTCGCCACGTTCGAGCGTCCGTCGGAAAAGGCGCTTCTGCCCGCCGCCAAGTCCGGCATCTACGTGCCCCTTCGTGCCCGGCAGAGCGTGATCGGTTTCCTGGCCGTCGAGTACTTCGAACGTGGTCACGACGGCGACGATCAGAAAGATCTGGTTTCGAAGTTTGCCGAACCGGCCGCCGTTGGCATCGACAACGCAAGGTGGTTTGGCCGGATTCGCACCGTTGCCGCTGACGAGGAACGAATTCGTATCGCTCGTGACCTTCATGACCGCGTCGGTCAATCGCTTGCATACATCGGGTTTGAACTCGACCGGATCGTGCGTTCCACCGATGATCCGGCGCTCACCACCCAGGTGAAGCGACTCCGACAGGATGTCAGCGGAGTGGTCACGGAAGTACGGGAAACGCTCTACGACATCCGCACCGATGTCACACCCGACTGCGGTCTGATCCCGACCATCGAAGCCTTCCTCGAGCGGGTGGAGAAACGCTCAGGACTCGACGTGTCCTTCGCCCACGAACAGGACAGCCAGCTCACCATGCGGCAGGAACGGGAGTTCTTCCACGTCGCCCAGGAAGCAATCGTGAACGTGGAACGTCATGCTGCGGCATCGTCGGTGAAGGTCAACTGGGTTTGTCACGACCGGTTCGTGCTGCTCGAAGTGTCCGACAACGGAAAGGGCTTTTCCGAGAACAGCGGAAGGGCCGACTCCTACGGAATTCGGGGCATGTACGAACGCGCCACTGCTGTGGGCGCACAAATAGAAATCCTGGGAAAACCGGGTCAAGGAACACTCGTCCGCTGCCGAATGGAAAGACTATGAATGTAGGGTCATCGCCTCTGGGAACCGCTGCTGCTACTCGCCAAGGATCGCCGCGTCCGCTGCGCCTCTTGCTTGTGGATGATCATCGAATGCTGCGTGAAGGTCTACGCCGATCCATGGAGCTTTACGGCTTCGATGTGGTGGCCGAAGGGTCTGACGGTGAGGAGGGTGTCCGCCTGGCCCAGGCTCTGCGTCCCGATGTGGTGTTGATGGACGTCTCGATGCCGGTGCTTGATGGCGTCGAAGCCACCCGCCGCATCCGTCTGGTCAGCCCCGACACTCAGGTCGTGATGCTCACGATGCACGCTGATCGCGAAGTCCTGGCCAAGGCCATACGCGTCGGCGCCGCCGGCTATCTGGTGAAGGATTGCTCAACCGACGAAGTAGCCGACGGCGTACGTGCCGCAGCCAACGGCGAAGGCTCCGTCTCGCCGGAGTTCGCCAAATCGATGCTTCGTGAGGCGAAGTTCCCGATCCCGGAGAAGCCGGGCGAGCAGATCATCTCGAAGCGGGAAGAGGAAGTCCTGCAGTTGATCGCCGACGGGTACTCGACCGTCGAGGTGGGCGCCAAGCTGTACATCTCGGTCAAGACCGTGAAGAACCATCTCGCTTCGATCTATCAGAAGCTCGATACCGCTGACCGAACGGCTGCCGTTGTGCGCGCCGTGCGCATGGGCATCATCCGCCTGGATTAACCGGGGCCCACCCAGACACACGTGTAACGACGGACACGCTATGAAGTTGCGCCGACGGGCGGCTCACTTACTTCCTCCCATGCTTGGGGCCGCTCTACTCACGGCTTTGGTGACAGCGGTTCCAACAGCATCGGTCTCGACCGAGGCGGCGGCGACCACGCGCACCAAGACGCGGCTGGTTCGAACCGCCTGCTGCACCGTACAGGCACCGACGTTTCTGACGTTTGCGACCGTCGATGGACAAAGCGTCGCAAGCTACAGGGGCCTGCGGGTCACGTTCGGGACCGAGCTGTACCACGAGCCCTACGACCTCATCGGGGGAACGATCGACAACCTCGGAGGCGGGACGGTCTCGTATACGAAGGAGGCACCGACATATTTGGTGCAATCGGGTCTCCTCTACGACGATGAAACGATCTTCTACGTTCGGGCCTCGTACAAGCGGTCATGCCGACTCATGGGACTCCTTACGATCACCTATCCGGAATCGGCGAAGACGACATTCGCGTCGACCGTGGACGCACTCTCGAAGTCGTTCGTGTCGAAGAACTGCGTCTGACGAGCGACAGCCGGCTGTACCCGACGCACGCTCCGAGTGCTCGGCGGCCGAGATCGGGAAACAAAAAACGTGGCCCCGAGGGGCCACGTTTTCGCATTCGGATGACCGCACCGTTGCCGGTGCGGATCAACGACTATTCGGCAGCGGGAGCCGCAGCTTCGCCTTCGGCCGCGGCCGAGGCCTGCGAGGCGTTGTAATCGGCCAACCACGCGGCCTGAGCCTCGTTGTCGGGGGTGAACTCGCCAACGGCGTATTCGCCGATGTAGTTGCCCTCGGTGTCGTAGGCGTGCTCGCCGAACGCAGCCTGGTACTCGGCAGCGACGACGCCACCTTCGGCGGCCTGCTTGATCGACAGCGAGATGCGACGACGCTGGAGGTCGAGATCGATGATCTTGACCCAGAGTTCCTCGCCCGGCGTAACGACCTGCTCGGGGTGGTCGACGTGGTGGCCGGCCATTTCCGAGATGTGGACGAGACCTTCGATGCCCTCGTCGACCTGCACGAATGAACCGAACGGTACAAGCTTGGTGACCCGACCGTAGACGAGCTCGCCGACACGGTGACCGGAAGCGAACGCCGCCCACGGATCCTGCTGGGTGTTCTTCAGCGAGAGGCTGATGCGCTCACGGCTGTAGTCGACCTCGAGCACCTGAACCGTGATCTTGTCGCCAACGGCAACGACGGTCGACGGGTGATCGACATGCTTCCACGACAGCTCGGAAACGTGGACGAGGCCGTCCATACCACCGAGGTCGACGAACGCACCGAAGTTGACGACGCTCGACACGACACCCTCGCGGATCTCGCCCGGCTTGAGGTTGGCGAGGAAGTCTTCGCGCTGTTCCTTCTGGGTCTCTTCGAGCCATGCACGACGGCTGAGGACCACGTTGTTGCGGTTCTTGTCGAGCTCGATGATCTTGGTCTGCACGGTCTTGCCGACATAGGGCTGCAGATCGCGCACACGGCGAAGCTCGACGAGCGAAGCCGGGAGGAAGCCGCGGAGGCCGATGTCGACGATGAGGCCGCCCTTGACGACTTCGATAACCGGACCTTCGACGACGCCGTTGTTCTCTTTGACCTTCTCGATCGTGCCCCAGGCCCGCTCGTACTGAGCACGCTTCTTGGAGAGAACGAGGCGACCCTCTTTGTCTTCCTTGGTGAGAACGAGAGCTTCGATCTCTTCGCCCAGGGAGACGATTTCGGACGGGTCGACGTCGTGGCGGATGCTCAACTCACGAGCGGGAATTACGCCTTCGCTCTTGAAACCGATGTCGAGAAGCACTTCGTCGTGGTCGATCTTGACGACCGTGCCCTTGACAATGTCACCATCTTCGAACTCAACGATCGTGCCGCCGATGGCGTCGTCGAATGAGCCGGAAAGGTCGTTGAAGGCAATCTGGCGGGGCACATAGTTGCCCGCCTCATCGAAGGATCCGAACAAGGATTCTTCAGAAAGTGTGTCGCTCATGAAATGTAATTGTGCTTTCGCTTGGTAGACGCAACCGGCAGATTCGGGCTTTCCGACTGGCGGCCTCCGCTGACAGGTGCGCCAGCGGACCTCTTACACTACCAGCGTTGAACTTCTTTTCGGGTCACGGACCAACCCCCGACCCTGCTGCCCGCTGTCGGCCACACCGGTCTAGCGGTAGGTCGTCCCCTAGGACAGCTAAAGCGGTCGAATGGCTGGTCGCGACGAGATCGTCGGCCACGGATTCTCATCGAAGAAGAACAGACTGCCGTTGAACGGATCGGTGTACGTCGGCCACGGCGGGGAGTTTGCTGCGGCATGCTTCCGTCATGGTCGCATCGAAGTAGACCGCGTACGAACCCTTCGCCGGTAACTTCCAATCGGATCGGAGGTTCAGATCACGGCTGCCGAACCCGTTCGGTTCGCACTGCACGGCAAGGCCGAGCGTTTTGCGCCCGGTCAGAAAGCTCAGAATGCCGGCATCCCAGTATCCGGCCATGACGATGTCCACGTGGTGCTCATTGAGCATCTTGGCCAGTTTCAGCTGATTGGTGAACTGCGGCGTCTTCGGATGCTTCGTGTAGTACGGCTCGGACCAGGCGAACATGACCGCGAAACACAGCACGACAACGGCGGACCGGGTCACCCGGCGCTGCGTTTCCTTCGGCACGAAATCACGCCATAACGCCTCAAGCGCGCCGGAGAGCGCGACGAGCGTGACCATGATGGTCGGGCAGAAGTAGCGCAGTTCGGGCGGTCCGAAAGCACCACAGGTGAGGCAGGTGGCGACCAGCGACACCAGAGCGAAGCGGTGATACTCGAGATCTCGTTGTTTCACGCAGAATCGCACGGCGACGGCGAAGAGCGTGACCCGGATGGTCCAGGCGATTCCGTGAATCGATGTCAGCGGAACCGTCGAGATGTCGACGCCACCGACGACCGAACCAGGTACTGGAACGAGATCACCTGATTGCGGATCACGGTCTGGACCGGCGGGAGCGTGATACCGGTCAGCGGCGGACTTCCGTAGCTCGAGATGCCGGCGGCGGGTCCATGCGGTGTATCCAGAGGTGCAACGGAATGGCGAGAGCGAGATACAGCCGGGGATCGAGCTCCCTCTTGCGAATGACCGACGGCCGGATCACGTACAGGGCGGCAACGGAGTCGATGAGCACCAACGGGTCGCTGTGAGGAAGCGATGCGCCACCAACGCGACGAGGATCGATCTGTCGTTCCGCACGGCCGGATCAACACACGGCGACGCCACGATGGCGATCCCCGCTTCGAGGTTGTGGTTGGTCGTTCCGCTCACACCGACAGCATGCATCCAGCCGATGCAGAACAACATGCACAGCAGCGGCACGTGGAGATCCGGGTTCCGGCGACCTGCTTGTTCGTCCCGTGTGCGGGTCACCAGCCCCGCCACATAGTCTTCACGAGGACGAGGATGATCGCCAGCCAGATGCTCGACGCCAGCAGCAGCGACCGGGTCGGCGTCAGGAGCCGGCTGGAATCTGGTACAGAATCCCATTGATCGGGATTCGGTACACATCAAGAATGTGACCCGCATCGTGTCTCGAACGGCACGAACCCGCGGAGGTACGTCTGCGAACCGAGGACGTCGTCGCTGTCCCACCCGAAGTCGGTCCGCCACCGGCGCAGCGCTATGACGACAAGTAGGAACGACGGAACGACTACGGGCGACCAGCGCACGAACGACGTCGCCGATCGCTTCACCGTTCCGGTTATCCGTTCCAACTGTGTCTGGCCTTCCTGGCGCCCGTTGCATTCCGCACAAACTGAACGGGCGGCCTCGGGGCTTGGATATCCGTTCATCGTCGCGTTCGAGCTCAAACTTGTGGCTTTCGTCAAGCTTTTTCGGCGACGACCAGGAACTCCGGTTCGTCGACGACGGGCGCCTTCGCACTGTAAGCGCCGGGAGTAACGGACCAGAGGTTTTCCAGACGGAGCCCGGAGCGCTCCACAAGAAGGCGTAGTTCACGTGGCGTGAAGCAGGTCGTCCAGAGGTCGACTTCGGTCGAGCCGCTTCCGCCGTCACGGAGGGTGGTTCGTTCGTGGTTTACGCCGGTTGCGGCATCAAAGCAATCGCTGTCTTCAAGATGACGCAACATGAAATAGGCGCTGAACGCGCTGACGATCAACCGTCCTCCGGGTTTTAGCGCCTTGGCCATGCCGTCGAGTACTGATGCGTCGGCGGCTCCGTCTTCGGTCCGACCGACCAGCCCAAACCCACCCTGGCACAGCGAGAGCACGACATCGAATTCATCGGTAAATCCGAGCGAGCGTGCGTCGCGTCGCTCGAACGTAGCGAGGGACGCAACGTTGCGACGCTCAGCTTCGGCCGTGCCGAGCTCGACGAAAGTTTGGGAAATGTCGACGCCGGTTACGCGTGTACTCCGCGAGCAGCCAATTCCAAAGTGTGCCGCCCGGGCCCACATCCGACGTCGAGGACCCGCATGCCCGGTTCGATTCGAGCCGCTTCCATCAGGAACGTGACTTCCTGGGTGGTCCCTTTGGTGAACGAGTACCGCAGATAGGCCGGACCCATGAAGTCGGCCATGGCCTCGAACCAGTGCGAGCCGAAGCCCTCAGCGTTTTCGGTCGACGCAGCCGGCAGCTCGGGCCGATCAGCCCTTGGCATCGGCCCAACTCGCTCCCCACGAGACATTTACCTCGAGCGGAACGTCGAGGCGACAGGCTCCGCGCAAGGTGTCGATCGTAAGTGTGCCTACTGCTTCGCGCTCATCGGGTTTTACCTCGACGACCACCTCGTCGTGGACCTGCAGAATCACCTTGCTGGCGTAACCACCCTCAAGCAGTTTGCGGTCCAACTCCACAAGCGCCACTTTGAAAATGTCTGCCGCCAAACCTTGAATACCCGCGTTCATAGCCTGTCGTTCGGCGGCCGACCGGCGCGAGTAGTTCGGTGACTGGAGGTCAGGAATCAGACGCCGACGACCGAACAGGGTCTCGGTGTAACCCTTGTTTCGGGCATCGGCGACAGCAGCGTCCATGTAGCTCTTCACCTTCGGGAACGCCACGAAGTAGGCGTCGAGGATCTCGGAGGCCTCCTTCACCGGCACCCCCAGTCGTTGTGCGAGGCCGTATGACTCCATTCCGTACGCCAGCCCGTAGGAGACCATCTTGGCCTTCGAGCGCATCGCGAGCGTCACGCCATCGGCCTCGACGTGGAAGATGCGCTTCGCTGTTTCGGAATGGACGTCGGCGCCGCTCGTGAACGCTTCGACCAGGCCCGGGTCGGCCGCGAGATGGGCGATGACGCGCAACTCGATCTGGTTGTAGTCGGCGACGAGGAACTCACACCCATCCGCCGGAATGAACGCCCTACGAAACTGACGGCCCTCTTCGCTGCGAATCGGAATGTTGTGCAGGTTCGGACGGTCGGAGCTCAATCGACCCGTGCGGGCCACGGTTTGATTGAACGTCGCGTGGATCCGACCGTCGCTGGCAACCTCGGCCAACAGGCTCTCGCCGTAGGTCGAGCGAAGCTTTTCGACTTCGCGATAACGGATCAGCGTGTCAACGATCGGGTGCTCGTTGCGGATCTTCTCGAGGGCCTGGGCGTCGGTCGAGTAACCCGTCTTGGTCTTCTTGTCGGTCTTCAGGCCGAGCTTGTCGAAGAGAATCGTGCGGAGTTGGGGTACGGAGTTCACGACGAACTTCTCCCCCGCCAGTTCCTGAACCTGTGCTTCAAGCTCACGGGCCTGCTGGGTCAGCGATTGCGAGAGTTCCTTGAGGTAGGTGGTGTCTACGCGCACGCCAACAGCTTCCATACGAGCGAGAACTCCGACAAGCGGCCGTTCGATATCGAGGTAGAGATCTTCGAGACCGCGGGCGGAAAGTGCAGCGCGCATAGGTTCGACCAGGCGCGCCACCGCAACGGCCTTCCGAGCGGTCGCGTCGATGGGGTCTTCCACCGCGCCGGTGAAGTCGAGCTGACCGGTCGGCGCCGACTCCGCCGCCCGAAGATCGAGCTGCGCATAGCGGAGCGCGAGTTCCTCCAACGCATAGACGTTTTCGGCGGGATCGAGAAGGTAACCCGCAACGGCGGTATCGAGGTTCAGGGCATCACCCACAGGACCACCGACGAGCGTTTCCGCGAAACCCGGATCGGGATCCAAGGAAATACCCGACTCGTGAAGGGAACGAAGAAGCTCCTTCATTCTATGCGCGCTTACAGAAAGCGTAGGCTGTTGGAACAGCTTGCGAACCGAGTCCGCCGTTGCGGGATCTTGGAGCGACTCCGCCGGGAGCCACCAAGTTCCGCCTTCGGGAATGGCAAACACCAGACCCTCGAATGTCGATCGGGATTCGGCTCCATGCCACTGGCCGGCGACACCAACGGACTCCGCCTCCAGCAGTTCGGCGAACACGCCCTCGCCCATCGGCAGAACAAGGACGTCGAGTCGCTCGCCATCGGCAACCGGCTTCGCTTCCGAACCACTCCCCCAGATCGAGTGGAACGCATCGAGAATCCGGTCGGTGAGAGCACGGAACTCCAGTGTTTTGAACAGCTCTTTCGCCGCCTCGAGGTTCGGAGTCGGCGCCCGCAGTTCGTCGATGTTCACGTCGGGAACATCACGAATGAGCGGGGTGGCTTTCGCGTTGCTGAACACCTGCTCCTTCGCATTGCCCAACGATTCCCGGAGCTTCGGCGTCAGCTTGGCGAGGTTCTCGTAGATGCCTTCAAGATCGCCATAGTCGTTGATCAGTTTCGCCGCGGTCTTCTCTCCCACACCGGGAACGCCAGGCAGGTTGTCGGAGGCGTCACCCCGCAAGGACGCGTAGTTCGCGTACTTCGAGGGAGTTACACCCGTGCGCTCGAGAATGCCCGCTTCGTCGTAAAGCGCGTAGTCGGAAACGCCGCGTTTGTTGTAGAGCACGCGGATGGAACCGGATGTTCCGGGTTTCGCGTCCTGCACGAGTTGATAGCTGTCGCGGTCGCCGGTCACGATGATCATGTCATCGCCGTTTGCCATGCCCTGCGTGGCCAGTGTGGCAAGAATGTCGTCGGCTTCGAATCCGACCTTCTCGTAGACCGGGAGACCGAGCGACTCGATCACCTGCCGGACGAGGCCCATCTGTTGACGAAGGATGTCGGGAGTTTCCTTACGACCCGCCTTGTAGTCAACAACCATCTCATGGCGAAACGTTGGTTCCGGGCGGTCGAAGGTGACTCCGACGACGTCGGGTTTGTGTTCGTTCAACATGAACTGCAGCATCGAGGTGAACCCGAAAACCGCATTGGTGACCTGGCCCGATGCTGTTGCCATGTCGCTCGGCAGTGCATAGAACGCACGGTAGGTAAGTGAGTTGCCGTCGAGCAACATGATCTTTCGAGCCATGCCGCGATGCTACGTGGGGTTCGGCGGGTTCAGGAGCCGCGCTTCCACCCTCGCCCGGTTTCGTGCGGGACTACACCGTCTCGTCCGGTACGCCTCGGTCGACGATTGCCTGCGCCACCGCTTTCATCGTCGACCTCGAGTTCATCGCCGAGCGTTGAATCTCGGCGAAGGCCTCCGACTCGGTCAGGCCGCTCTTGAGCAGAACCGCTTTGGCCTGATCGATGAGCTTGCGGGTCGCTAGACGATCCTCCAGGTTGTGTACTTCCTGGCTCAGCGCAGCACGTTCACGATGCCGTGCCACCGCCACTTCGATCGCCGCAACCAACTCGGGCTTTTGAAACGGCTTCATCAGATAGGCGAGCACGCCGGCATCTCGAGCCGACTCGATCAGGTCCCGCTGGCTGAACGCCGTCAGGACGATGACGCCGCTCAACGCTTCGTCTACGACAACCCGAGCGGCGCTGACGCCGTCGAGACCCGGCATTTTGATGTCGAAGATGGCCAAGTCGGGTCGGAGCATTCGGACAAGTTCGATGGCGTCGTCGCCGCGACTGGCTTCGCCGACTACTTCGTAGCCTTCTTCCGCCAGCATTTCCACCAGATCCAGTCGAATGATCGCCTCGTCTTCGGCCACCACGATCCGTAACGGCGCAGGTATCGGAGCGGTGGGCGATGTCAGGACAGGCGGCGTTGAGGGTGCCGGTGAAGGAATCGCGCCGTTCATTTCTTCGATGCGCTCAACTGGTCGAGCAACTCGTCCTGTTTGGCGCTCAGCGCGCGAATCCTGGAGCGGAGATCCTCACGAGCCTTTTGGAGGACTTCGACCTGATGAGCGGCTTCGGCGTAGTCGTGGTCAGCGTCGACCCGATCCGCCATGCGAGAGAGGGTCTGGAGGTCATCGGCATCGGATACGAACGAATCGACTTCATAGTCGAGCCGGACGAGGTCTTCCCGAGCGCTACGCAGGCGTGCGGTCGTTTGCTTCAGTTGTCGTTCGATGAGCCAACGCATCGCAGCACAGGGTACGGGGTCACGGGCGCGAGGCCATTGACCATTTCCAGGTAACGGTCTGCTCGCGGGTTTCGTACATCCCGAGATAGGCCGACTCGGGGCGAACTTCGGTTGGGTTTGGCGGCCCCGACTGGGGTTCGACACAAATCGCGTTTTCCGGGTCGTACATCACGACAAACGGACAATCATGAAGCACTTCGACCGAGAGGGCCCCCGGCCAGTCAAGGCGGATGTCACCCACCCCTTCGAAGCAGTCGTCCCATGGACGAGGCTTCACCGTGGCGAGTTTCCCGCTCGGGATGTAATCGTCGTCTCGCGTGAATACCTTGGCCGACGACATGTCGGCGTGCAGTTCGAGCGAGCCACCAACCCCCAGATCTCGTCGGAACCAGGGGTGCCAACCGAACGTCACCGGTTGGTTTCTGGAACCACCGGTCACCGTGATCTGTTGGACCAGGCGGTCGTTTCGCAATTGCATGATGTGGGTCACCGTGCCCGGGAACGGCCACGGATCAACGAGGCGAAGCCCGAGAACCAGCGTGTTGGGGTTGTGGGCCAGGACTTCCCATGGCACGTCGTAACCCGTGCCATGGATCGCGTGGGGCTCCATGTTGATCGGCATCTCGTAGGTCGTACCTTCGAACGTGAATCGGCCACGCCGAACGCGCCCGCGAAGGGAACCATCGGGTACGAACCCCAACCGAACGGGTGGTTACCGCCATCTCGCTCAACGAGCAACTGCATGCCGTCTACCGTCCACGACGCAAGGCGGCCGCCAGCCATCGGATCGACCGTGATCGCGGCCGGTCCAGCCGCGATCGTGAGAAGCGAAGGATTCGACATACGACCATTCTGGTCGAGTTCACCCGGTCCGACGCGCCGCTGCGCGTCTCCACGCGATCACGTAGATACCTGGTCATCTCCCTGGCCTGAGGCCCGTGCGTGATGACGTAGCGTTTCCCCCATGAACGCCGATGACTGGGGCATCGCCCACGGGTACACGAACGAAGACGGATCCTTTCATCCGGCGGACCCTGACGTTCAGCGCGCCATTCAGCGGTCGATGGGAGTGCAGGCGGGCCCCGACGGTTCTGTTCTTCCTCCCACTCCGACCACAGCCGTTGTGGTGCTCCATCCCGGCATGTCCTTCGCGGTCGACGAGGCTTCGACGCTCCGCTTCGAACACGGGGCCACGGAGACCGTTTCGGCAAACGCCACGCTGTTGGCCGACACCCTCCCGAACGGGTACCACCGCCTGGAACGGCTCGCCTCCGGCCGTACGACGACAATCATCAAAACACCAGGCGCCTGCGTTGTGCCTCCGGTGAAACCCGGTTGGGGTTGGGCCGTTCAGCTTTACGCGGCCCGGTCCAAACGGAGTTGGGGCATCGGCGATTTCTCCGACCTTCGAACACTCAGCGACTGGTCGGCGGCCCGTGGGGCGTCGATGGTTCTGGTCAACCCGCTTCATGCGCCATCACCGATTCTGAGCCAACAGCCGAGCCCGTACTTCCCGACGAGCCGGGTATACCGAAATCCGCTCTATCTGGACATCGCCGAAATCGACGGCGCCTCCGAACTCGCCGACTCAATCGATCCGCTGGCCCGCCTCGGCCAGCAGTTGAACGATGACCGCCGCATAGACCGCGACGCGGTGTTTCGCCTCAAGTACCAGTCACTCGAACTTCTCTGGAAGCAGTGGCGCGAACGTCCGACGGATTCCGCCGGATTTGCCGCTTACCAACAACTCGAGGGGCACCAACTCACCGACTTCGCCACGTTCTGTGCCATCGTCGAGCAGCGCCCAAGTTCGTGGTTCGATTGGCCCACCGAACTGAAACGACCCGAATCGCCCGCTGTGGCGGCGTTTCGCCAGGCCAACAGCGACCGCGTCGAGTTCCATGCGTGGGTGCAGTGGCAACTCGACCGGCAACTCGCCACAGCGAGTGGTTCGCTCGATCTGATGACGGACCTGGCGATCGGCGTGGACCGCGGTGGTGCCGACGGTTGGATGTGGCAAGACAGCTTTGCGCTCGATATGAGCGTTGGCGCACCGCCTGACACGTTCAACACCAAGGGACAGGACTGGGGCCTGCCGCCCTTCGACCCGTGGAAGCTGAAGGCACAGGCCTACGAGCCGTTTATCCGCACGGTTCGTGCGGCCTTCCGGCACGCCGGTGCGCTTCGCATCGATCACGTGATGGGTCTGTTCCGCTTGTATTGGATCCCCAACGGCGAAAGCCCGACCAACGGATGCTATGTGTACACACCATTTCGCGATCTTCTCGGAATCGTTGCCTTGGAGTCGGTGCGAGCCGGAAGCTACGTCGTCGGCGAAGACCTCGGAACGATTGAGCCTTACGTGCGGGAGGAACTGACCGCCACGAATGTTCTGTCGTACAAGCTGTCGCAGTTCGAGCCGGGTCCGAGCCGTGAGTTTCCGGAGATGGCCCTCGCGGCGATTACTACCCACGACCTTCCCACGATTCCCGGGCTGTGGACCGGAAGTGACCTTGCTGCGCAACGTTCGATCGGCGTGCAACCCAACGAAGCCGGGATGCGATCGGTTCGCATCGAGCTTGCCGCCAAAGCCGGGTACACCGATGTCGCCGACCTCGGCGAACCGCCAAAACCCGGGGAACCGACCATTCCGGTGCTCGTTGAGGCTCTCTACCGGGAGCTGGCGACAGCTCCGTGCAAACTTCTCACGGCCACACTCGACGACGCGCTCGGCGTCGAAGAACGCCCCAACATGCCGGGCACCATCGACGAGTGGCCGAACTGGCGTATCGCGCTTCCGGTAGACCTCGACACTGCGCTCGCCGATCCATGCGTCGAAGCAGTCGCCCGGTCACTCAACCGCTGAAGACGCTGAAGAAGCTGAAGGCGCCGACCCGCAGACTCTGTCCGGACCGCGGATGTCGGACACGATGGAGCGGGCGGAGATTCAGCCCACGCCGAGGCGTTCGCGAATCAGTTGCCCTATCAGCATCGCCACCTCGCGAACATCGGGCAGCGGTCCGCGGGCGGTGGCCAGGGGTTCGAGGGTGAAGAACACCTCGGTTGATCCGTTCGCGCGTCCCTGCAGACTGCACACCACGGAGATCGCGTCACCCGAGGTGCTGCGAACCAGGAACTCCAGGAATTCGAACGAGCTCCGGTCGACGTGGGTGACATCGCCAAGCCGGTGAGCGGCTTCAACCAACAATCCGTAGGCCTCATCGGCCGGACAATCAATCGCCAGTGTGTCGGACTCCACCAACCAAACCCCTGACGACGGGTCGACGTCGCCGGCATCGTCGTGCGTCGGCGCGGGTCCGGAATCAACCCTCGTCGCCACCGGCTCGGACACCGATTCACCGCGCTGAGCTGTTGCGACCGGTTCCGAGTACCGCGCGAACTCCTCGACGGTGGGCTCGCCCCGGGTAGCAGCGGAGACCGGTGTCGACGCCTGGAGCACGAGCTGGTAGGCCGCTATCAGCTCCCGGGTGTCCGCGGCCGCCCCAGCCTCGCCTCCTCGAACGTCGGGATGCAGCTCATGAAGCCGTTTGCGGTACGCGGACCGCAACTCTTCGGGCGAGCAGCCCTCATGAGTTCCGAGCAGGGACCGAGCATCGTCAATGTTCACCACCATGAAGGCTAAACGTCACCACACCGCTTAACCATCCACTAGGGTGTTTCCGCTGAGAAGTCCCGCCCGAGTGGCGAAATGGCAGACGCGGCAGACTCAAAATCTGTTGTCCGTGAGGACGTGCCGGTTCAAGTCCGGCCTCGGGTACTTACTCAGCCCTGTTCCGCCAACGCGGAACCGCCGCCGCCGAGTTGGTTACTCGTGAGTAGTCGGCTCTTTCGGTCCCTTGCGCACGCTGGCCACGATGCCGACGGTGAGCGCCACAACGATCACCCCGAGCGAGATCGCAGTCGAGATGTGCACGTAGTGACTCAGGATCATCTTCACCCCTACGAACAGCAAGATGACGCCCAGCGCGTCTGAGAGATATTCGAAGCGATCCTTGGCGTTGGCGAGCAGGAAATACATTGCCCGTAGACCAAGAATGGCAAACGCATTCGATGAAAACACGATGAACGGTTCGTGCGAGATCGCAAGAATCGCGGGAACGGAATCGACTGCGAAGATCACATCGCTCAGCTCGATGACCACCAATGCAGCGAAGAGCGGTGTCGCGAAACGAACTGCATTCTTCCGGGTGAAGAACTTCTGTCCGTCGTATTCGTCAGTCACCGGCACAAACCGCTTCAACAGCGAAAGACCAGGCGTCTTTGCTTCCTCCGCCTCGCCCTCTTCTCCCTCTCGCAGGATCTTCCAACCCGTCCACACCAGAAACACCCCGAACACGATCATCAACCACCAGAAACGGTTGATCAACGCCGTGCCGGCAAATATGAATACCGCACGGAGCGCAAGAGCACCGAAGATTCCCCAGAACAGCACTCGGTGCTGGAATTTCAGCGGAATAGCCATCGTCGTGAACAGCAAAGACCAGACGAAGACGTTGTCGACACTCAGGGCTTTCTCAATGACATAGCCCGAGAGATATTCGCCAAATGCGCCGGATCCGAACCCGATTAAAATCACGGCAGAAAACGACAGACCGCACGTGATCCAGATGAGTGTCTCGGTCAGGGCCTGCTTGTTCGTCGGTGCGTGGGCGTCGCGGTGACGCACGAGATCAATCGCCAGGAGGGTCAACAGGATGGCCAACAAACCCGCCCACGCCCAGCTGGGAACATCGATGTCGACAAAATTCTTCTTCGCGGCGGACGAAGCGAGAAACACTGGAACTCCTGAATTCGGGGAAGGAAAGAGCTTACGGCCCTTAACGCGAAATTCGCGTCAAGACCACCTATCTCGGCTGACTGCGCCCAAAACTGTCACGCAATCGGGGCGTTCCTACGCAGAGTGATTCCGGCCTCATGTGGGAACGGTCTTCGACGACCCGCGCCACGCGTGCTCGCGCACCTACGCATAGTGACGAACATCCGGGAATGCAACACAGATGTAACCGAACGCGACCTCGTTTGGTCGTAACCTACGGCGTACCGCCAAACGGGAATTCCGCCGTTCATTTTCCATTCATCGACCGACGAACCACAGTTCTGCTTTCCGCCAGCACAAGGACACCATGATTGCATTCACCTTTCCCGGTCAAGGCTCACAAAAACCTGGCATGGGACAGGCATGGGTGGACCACCCGTCGTGGGAGCTGGTCGAAGACACGTCGCAGGTCGTTGGTCGCGACGTGGCCAAACTGCTACTCGACGCTGACGCTGACGAACTGAAGGCACCCCGCAACACGCAGCTCGCGACATTCATGCTGTCGATGGTGGTTCTCGACGCGGTTGAACGAGTCGGAATTCAACCGGCGATGGCCGCGGGTCACAGCCTGGGCGAGTACACGGCATTGACGGCGACCGGCTCATTGAGCCTGGAAGACGGCGCCAACATCGTTTCGATCCGAGGCGAGGCGATGCAAGCCGCTGCCGACCGCAATCCCGGCACGATGATTGCCCTGCTCGGCATCGAAGACGACGACGCCGACGCCGCGTGTCGGCGAGCCGACGGTGACGCCTGGGTAGCCAATTACAACGCCCCCGGGCAGATCGTGATCGCGGGCGAAGCCGGTGCGCTCGATCGCGCCGCCGCGGCGGCGAAGGAACTGGGTTGCAAGCGGGCGATGCCCCTCCCGGTCGGAGGAGCGTTTCACACTCCTTACATGGCACCGGCGCGAGACCAGCTCCGCAGTGCGATCAGCGCGGCTCGGCTCAACGATCTTGAGATCCCGGTGTACGCAAACATCGACGCGAGGTCCCACCAGAGTGCGGCGGACTGGCAGAGTCTCCTGAGTGCGCAACTGGTATCACCGGTGCGTTGGCGCCAGACGATTCAGAACATGGCCGATGCCGGAGCGACCACCTTCGTTGAACTCGGCCCGGGCTCGGTGCTGACGGGTCTCATCAAGCGAATCGTCCCCGACGCCCGCGGTATCAGCGTCGCCACCCCAGCCGATGTCGACAAGCTGGTCGAACTGCTCAATGGTGGCGCGGCAGTTCCACTGGCCCGTCAGCACGAAGGTGAGCACCTTTCGATGAGCGTGCGCATGGTGGTGTCGCCAGCAGCGGGCATCTTCCAACCCAGCGACCTCGGCGCCAAGGGTGCGACGTTGAGCGTCGGGGGAATCCTCGGTCACGTCGGCGAGATCGAGGTTCGTTCGTCGTTTCCCGGCCAAGTGAGCGGAATGATGGCGGTAGCCGGAGAACGGGTCGCCATCGGGCAACCAATCGCTTGGCTCGAGGTTGCCTGATCGTGTCTCTCAGTGCACCTCACACCTACACCGTTCGTTTCGATCAATCGCCTGAATCCACCCACCACTGCGATCGCACAACAACCACAGTTGCGATACGCCCAAACCATGATCACGTCGTAGGAGGTCGTTGCATATGAACGCACGCGGAGGTCGAATCACCGGCTGGGGCACTGCGCTCCCCGCCCAAGTCGTGACGAACCATGATCTGGCCAAGACCATGGAGACCAACGACGAGTGGATCGTCGAACGTACCGGTATCCGTACCCGGTTCTGGGGCGACGAAGGCCCCGCCGCGCTCGGCATCGAGGCGGGCCGTCAAGCCATCGCGATGGCCGGACTCCAGCCGAGCGACATCGATCTACTGGTCTTCGCGACCTGCAGCCCCGAGTACATCCTGCCGGGTAGCTCCGCCATCGTGCAGCACGGGCTGGGGCTGACGTGCGGAGCGTTCGACCTCGGTGCCGCATGCTCAGGTTTCATGTACAGCGTCGTCACCGCGCACGGTTTCCTCAACATGGGAATGAACCGGATCTTGGTGATCGGCAGCGAGCAGTTGAGTCGAATAATCGACAAGACCGACCGCGGGACTGCGATCTTGTTCGGCGACGGCGCAGGAGCTGCGGTTATCGAAGGTTGCGAGGGCGAAGGGGATCTGCTCGGCTTCGATCTCGGCGTTGACGGTTCGGCGGTGAAGATCCTGTACACGGAGCATCACGACTTCACGAAGATGGACGGCAAGGAAGTCTTCCGTCACGCGGTTCGTGCGATGGCCGATTCCGCCAACCGTTCGTTGGAGCGCGCCAAGCTCACGATGGAAGACATCGACTGGGTCATCCCGCACCAGGCCAACCTCCGCATCACTGAGGCCGCCCTGAAGCGCCTGAGCTGGCCGATGGCACGCACCTCCACGACGGTCGAGTGGGTTGGCAACACCTCGGCCGCGTCGATTCCTCTGGCGATGGCCGACGAGTTGACCAAGGGCACCATTCAACCGGGTGACAACGTGTTGATGTGCGGTTTCGGGGCCGGAATGACCTGGGCCAGCGCAGTACTGCGTTGGGGTGGCGAGGTTCGTACCGGTGGACACGGCGCCGAGTGGCATGCCGCCAACCCGCGTACCCTGAAGCCCGGACTCTTTGGGCCCCAGTCGGCGGTAGCCCAAGCGTGAGTGGACGAGTTGTTCTGGTAACCGGCGGTTCGAGAGGTATCGGCCTGGCGACAGCCCGACGCTTCGCAGAGCAGGGCGACAACGTGATCGTCACGGTGCGGGGCGACGCACCCGCCGGGCTCACCGCAGTTCACTGTGATGTGACGAAAGCCGACGAAGTCGATGCCGCGTTCGCCGAAATCGAAAAAGAGCACGGCCCCGTCGAAGTACTCGTGGCGAACGCCGGGATAACCAAAGATGGGCTGTTCGTGCGCATGAGCGAGGAATCGTTCACGTCGGTGATCGACGCGAACCTCACGGGGTCATTTCGGGTCGCCAAACGGGCTGCGACATCCATGCTTCGCCAACGCAAGGGACGCATCATCTTTGTCTCGTCGATCGTCGCGTATTACGGCGTGCCCGGCCAGGCGAACTACGCCGCCTCGAAGGCTGGTCTGATCGGCATGGCCCGATCGATGGCGAGGGAACTGGCATCGCGCTCAATCACCGTCAACGTGGTGGCCCCGGGCGGCGTCGCAACCGATATGACGTCGCAGCTGACCGACGCCCAACGCGACGGAATCGTCTCACTCACACCGCTCGGCCGCCTGGCAACACCCGACGAGGTGGCATCGGCGATAACCTTCCTGGCATCGCCGGAAGCGGCGTTCATTACCGGCGTCGTCCTCCCAGTCGACGGTGGAATGGCCATGGGGAACTGATCCTCCGCACCCGTCACACCCGTGGCGGCACCGGTCCGATCGGACCCTCGTAGTTTCCAACCGCTGCAGCACCTAGCATCACCCCACAAACAACCATGTCCGTCGAACCGGCGGGCATTTGAAAGGAAGTTCCAAAGCCATGACTCGTGACGAAGCCTTCGCCACCTTCACCAAAGCCGCCGTCGAAGTTTTGTCGGTCGAGGCCGACAAGGTTGTCCTCGAAGCGTCGTTTGCCGATGACCTTGATGCCGATTCGCTTGACCTTGTTGAGTTCGTGATGGCGTTGGAAGAATCCTTCGACGTCGAGATTCCGGAATCGGAGCTTGAGGGCGTCACGACGGTCGGCAAGGCGTTCGATCTCGTCTGCACCAAGCTCAGCATCTGAGCCTCGCTCCTCAGCATCTGAGCCTCGCTCACACCTGACTGTCCCTGTCTTTAAACGCCGCAAGGTGTTGCAATGAAATCGCGTGGATCGGAGTCCAACATGACCCAACGTCGTTATCCCCATCGAGTAGCTGTAACCGGCCTGGGCGTGGTCGCCCACGCCGGCCAGGGAGTAGAAGCATTCTGGAACGGATTGCTTCACAACGAACCGGGTGACGCAAGTCGCCGCATGGTGGACTTTGATCCAACGCCGTACTTCGACAATCCAAAAGAAGTACGAAGGTCCGACCGCTTCACCCAGTTCGCTCTGGCCGCGGCGGCCGAGGCGCTGGCCGACGCCGGGGAACTCGGTATCGACCCCGCCCGCTTCGGGACCATGGTCGGCACCGGCGTCGGAGGCCTCGAAACGCTCGAAGAGCAGATCGTCATACGCCACGAAAAGGGTGAACGACGCGTTTCGCCCTTCCTCGTGCCGATGATGATGTCCAACGCGGCTGCCGCCTCGATCTCCATGAAATACGGGCTTCAGGGTCCCTGTGAAGCGGTCGTTACCGCTTGCGCTGCAGGTACTCACTCCGTCGGAAACGCCGCCCGGCTCGTCGCCACCGGCCTCTGCGATGCCGTCGTTGCCGGTTCGTCGGAATCCGCCATGACACCAACCGCGATGGCCGGTTTCGGAAACATGACGGCGCTCTCCAACTCGGGGTGGTCCCGACCCTTCGATACCCGTCGCGACGGCTTCGTCATGGCCGAGGGTGCGGGCATTCTCATCCTCGAGGAATGGGAGCACGCCGTAGCCCGCGGCGCACGCATTTACGCCGAGGTTCTGGGCTCGGCCTCCACCGCCGATGCTCACCACATCACAGCTCCCGCTCCCGGCGGTTCGGGTGCCATCCGTTGCATGGAACTCGCGCTGATCGACGCTGGCATCAACCCGTCCGACGTTGGCCACATCAATGCTCACGGAACGTCCACCCCGCTCAACGACGCCGCCGAGGCAGAGGCCGTTGCGAAGTTGTTCGGCAATCCCGGACCCCTCGTCACGTCGACCAAAGGTGTGACCGGTCATGCATTGGGAGCGGCGGGCTCCATCGAAGCCGTTGCGCTCGCCCTCACGCTGTACAAGAAGCTCATCCCGCCGACGCGGGGTACGAGTCGGGAAACCGTTGATCCGGCCGTGACAATCAACCTCGTCCTCGACGAAGCCCGCGAGTGGACGCCAAAGGCCGCCATCTCGAACTCGTTCGGATTTGGCGGTCATAACGGCACGATCGTGTTCGGTCCAGCGGAGAACTGATCGGCGATGCTGACCGCAGGAGACAAGGCCCCGGAACTCGCGCTCGCCGACCAAGACGGCAACGTCGTAAAGCTGTCGAAGTTCAAGGGTTCCAAGCTGTTCGTGTACTTCTATCCGAAGGCCGACACCCCGGGATGCACCCAGCAATCGTGCCTCCTGCGCGATGCGATAGGGGCCGGCCAGGTCGGCGGCACCTCGATTGTCGGCATCAGCCCCGACCCGTCGACCAAACAGAAGAAGTTCGACACGAAGTACACCTTGGGGTTCCCGTTACTCGCCGATACCGAGCATACGGTCGCCGAGGCATACGGGGTGTGGAAGGAGAAGTCGATGTACGGCAAGAAGTACATGGGCATCGAGCGTTCCGCGTTTCTGATCGATGAAAAGGGCAAGGTCACCCATGCCTGGTACAAGATCAGCCCGAAAGACACCCCGACCTCGTTGCTGGCGGCCCTCGCCGAGGCTGGATCCAAGTGACCGACTCCGTCGTCGGCGTCGACCCGGCTTCCGTACTTCCCCACCGTGCGCCGTTTCTGTTCATCACGGAAATCGTTGCGGTTGAGCCGGGGGTCTCTTCGCATTGCCGTTGGCACCTGAGCGGCGACGAAGACTTCTGGAAGGGACACTTTCCCGGTCGTCCAACGCTTCCGGGCGTACTGATGGTCGAGGCCTTGGCCCAGGCCGGAGCAATTGCCTTGCTCGCCGACGAGCGCTTCACCGGAAAACTTCCGCTGTTCGGTGGCGTCGACAAGGCGCGGTTTCGTCGCCAGGTCGTTCCGGGTGATGTGCTCGATCTTCACGTCACTATCGGACGCATGAGCAGCCGCGCCGGAAACGGTGAAGGCACGGCGAGCGTCGGTGGGCAGAAGGCTTGCGAGGCCGGTCTGCTGTTCGTGCTGGCCGACGCGTAACGCTGACCTTCGCGGCAGCATCGGCGTCACAGGCTGACTGACCCGTTCAACAGCGGACCAACCGGTTATCGAGGGTCGGGAATCCGACGTCGCTCGGGTAACGATGCCGACCCGAGAGTCGGTCGTCAAGATTTCCGGGTGCATTCCCAGGCGGAAATTGGCACACTCCGAGCATGGACGAATCGGCAATCAAGACGTACCGCTATCTGCGAATTGGCATGGTCGGCGCCGTGCTCCTGCTGGCCGCGTCGGTTCGCGCTTGAACGAGCCAAGGCCACCTGCTGGCAGACCTCCATAAGCGCCTACTACTACACACCGGTCCGTGCGATCTTCGTCGGTGGGCTTCTTGCTATCGGACTCGCGCTCCTGTCCGTGAAAGGACGCTCGGAGTTCGAAGACATCTGCCTGAACATCGCCGGAATGCTGGCGCCCATCGTTGCTGTGGTTCCGACCACAGCCGTGGGCCAGTGCTGGTCAATCGAACCCGGACCTTCACCAACAAATGACACAGGTGGGTTCGCTGGCTGGACGACCGCCAACATTGACAACAATCTTCATGCGCTGCTAATTGCGGGAATCGCTGGGCTCGTGGCTGCCGGAATCATCGCATCGATAAAGGAGAAGTCGCCCACCGCCGTATTCACGCTCGGCGCTCGATCGTTGCGAATCGGTTTCGCGGTCTCACTCACCTTCCTGGCCTTGGGCTGGATACTGCTGAACGCCTACGGGGAGGATTTCACCAGTCGTGCGCATGGCTCTTCGGCAGTCCTGATGTTCGGGTTTTTGGCCCTCGCGGTCGGCTCGAACGCACAACACCACAAGAAGCTAAATGCGGAACAGAAATATGTACGTCTTTACGGAACAATATGTGCGCTGATGGTTCTCACAGCGGCCCTGTTCGCCACATCTTGGGACCACAAGGTTCTGGCTATCGAGATCGCGGAAATCGCCCTCTTTGCTGCTTTTTGGCTCGTGCAAACCTACGAACATTGGCATGACATAAACGGTGCCGCGCCCGGCACGGTTCCCCCAGTGTCATGACTACCGGGTTCCGCTACCCGTTCACCGGTGACAGCGAAGGGTCAGAAGCTGGAGAGATCGCTTTCGAGGCCGAAGCGTTGCCGACCGATCGTCTCGAACGCCCGTGAGCCGACGATGATGTGGGCCGAAGCGGTATGGATGTCTCGGAAGCACCGCTCCAGTGGCGACGACGTGAACACCGACGAACCACCACCCAGGTTGTAGGCAATGTCGACAGCCCTGACAAGTTCGGTACCCGCGTGCGAGGCCGCCATTCGGCACCGCATCCGTTGCTCCATGCCGAGGCGATCACCGTTGGAAATGGTCTCCCAGGCTGTCGCCATCTCGTCTACTAAGTACACATAGCAGCTGCGGGTGATGGCTTCGGCCCGGGCGATTTCGATCTGAGCGACCTGAGAATGCGCGAGCGTCTTCGACGATTGCGCAGGTCTCTTCACGGTCGCCAGTTCCGTGAGTTCACGAACGGCCCGGCGAGCGATGCCGACCATTACCGCAGCCACGCCCGCCCCGAAAAGCGGAAACAGCGGCATCAGCGATATCGGCTCGGTGCACCGGGGTTTGCTGACCCCGAGTTGTACGGTCCGGTTTTCCGGTACGAACACGTTGTCGACCGAGAAGTCGTGGGAACCCGTACCGCGCAAACCGTTCGAGTACCAGGTGTCGTGGAGCGTGATATCGCTGATGGGGAAGATCATCTGGAGGAACCGGTTGTCGTCGGTCATAACCCCACCGCTCATCCACTGCGCTACCGGTGAGCCACTCCCCCAGGCCCAGCGTCCGCTGACCCGGAACCCTCCGTCGACCTTTTCACCTTTGCCCGTTGGAGCGAACGCACCGCAGGCGATGGTGCTCGGTGTACCGAAGATTTCCATGGCTGCTTCGGGAGCGAGCACGCCGGAAACGTGCGACGACAGCGACGCGATCGACGCACACCAGGCCGTCGACGCATCGGCCTCGGCCAGCGCGGCGATCAGGTCTATGGCCGTGACCGGGTCGACAGCGGGCCCGTTATATGCCGTCGGAACGTACAAACGAAACGCCCCGGTGGGCTTCACCGCTTCCACCGCTGCTGACGTGAGAGCCCGGCCCGACTCGATGGCCGACCCCTCTCGCACCAGAAGGTCGTGAACCGCCGGATCCAACTGAAACTGCACGCTGCTCATGTGCTGACGATACCCCCGTGGCGGCCGGAAGCGTAAGTTCGCTGTGTGCTCCGGAGTCACTACGTTCGCCCCACAACGACAATTCGACTCCAGAGCAACGATCCCAAACAGGAAACTCGGTCCGGAGTCACTTCGTACGCCGCAGAGCGACTTTTCGACTCCGGAGCAACGTTGCTGGCCGGGAGCAGCCATGCGCCTCGGACCCAGGACTCCCCATTCCCCGCTCCGGAGTCACTACGTTCGCCCCACAACGACAATTCGACTCCGGAGCACCGATCCCAAACGGCAACTCGCTCCGGAGTCACTTCGTACGCCGCAGAGCGACTTTTCGACTCCGGAGCAGCCATGCGTCTCGGACCCAGGACTCCCCACTCCCGCTCCGGAGTCACTTCGTACGCCGCAGAGCGACTTTTCGACTCCGGAGCAGCCATGCGTCTCGGACCCAGGACTCCCCACTCCCGCTCCGGAGTCACTTCGCACGTCGCAGAGCGACTTTTCGACTCCGGAGCAGCAAAATGCTCCGGACCATTAGGCGTGTTGGTTGCGGGTCCACGACGCGTAGAGCGCCGTGTAGAGACCGCCGGCCTTGACCAGTTCTTCGTGGGGGCCGAGCTCGACGATCGTACCGCCGACCACCACGCCCACCCGGTCGGCCCGTTCGGACGTCGAGAGGCGGTGGGCGATAGCGATCACGGTGCGTCCGGTCATCAGGGCTTCGAGGGCGGCCTCCACCTCAGCTTCGGTGCCCGGGTCAAGGCTCGACGTCGCTTCGTCGAGCACGAGAACTTCCGGGTCTGCAAGCGCGGCCCGAGCCAGCGAGACGAGTTGCCGTTCTCCCGCCGATAGACGGCTGCCACGCTCGTTGACCTCGGTGTCGAGGCCGTCGGGAAAGGCCTCGAAGTGGCCGAGCACACCGATGCGGTCGAGCGCCGCCTTCACCTCGGCGTCGCTGGCCGAAGGTCGCCCAACGCGCACGTTGTCGGCGAGCGTTCCAGTGAACAGGTATCCCTCCTGCGGAACAACAACCATACGTTCGCGTAGTGATCGGTGCGACGCGTCACGCAGGTCGACACCGCCGTAGCTGATCGATCCGCTCGATGGGTCGTAGAGCCGGGCGATCAGCTTCGCAAGCGTCGACTTGCCCGCACCGGTCGGCCCGACCAGGGCAATCCGCTCCCCCGGTGTGATGGTCAGATCAACGTTCTCGAGAACCTTCGTGTCGGCACTTTCATATGCGAACGTAACGTTGCGAACTTCGATCGAACCTCGGGACGGAAGGTCCACGGCATCGGGATGGTCAGCGAGGGTGTCGGGCTCGTCGAGCAGGCCGAACAGCTTTCGCAGTGCCGCGCCCGATGACTGCACCGTGTTGAACAGCTGGCTGAGTTGCTGGAGCGGCTCGAACAGGTTGCCGAGATACAGCACAAAGGCAACCACGGTCCCGACCGACACGCTGCCGCGATGGACGAGCACTCCGCCGAAACCCAGGACTGCGGCCGTCGCCGCGGTTCCAGCGAACTCCACGACCGGGAAGTATTCGGCCGAAACCCGGGTCGCTTTCATGTTCGCTTCGAACTGAGCGCGGTTGGCTTGGCCGAACGATGCGGTGACGTCGTCTTCCCGAGCCGAGGCCTGCACGACCCGCACACCGCTCAGCCCCTCCTGTAGCGACGACATCGTGGTGCTGATCCGGTCACGCAACTCGAGGTAAGCCTCATCGGAGCGTCGTCGGAAGCGCTTCGTGGCCATGATCACGAAAGGGAAACCGACCAGAGACGCCAAGGCCAGCAGCGGACTCATCGCCAGCAACACGATGACCGACAGCGCGATCAGCAGGCCGTTGGTCACGAACGCAACCAGTCCGATTTGGACGAGGTCGGTGAGCGCGTCGATGTCGCTCGTCATTCGGGCAACCAGCTTGCCGGTTGGCTCTCGGTCGTGGAACGCCATCGGCAGCCGCTGCAGATGCGCGAACACCCGTACGCGAAGATCGCGCAGGAAACCTTCGCCGACGCGTCCGACGAGAAGAATCTGGGCGCGGCCGAACACAAAACCGAGGATCACAACCACGATGTAGCCGATGGCCGCCCGGTTCAACGCCTGATCACTACGACCGCGGACTCCCTTGTCGATGCCCGCTCGAATGAGGAGCGGACCCGCGATCGTCATCAGCGTCGACGCGATCATGACAGCGACCGCCGCCAGCGTCTTGGCCTTATGGGGTCGCAACAACGCCGCGGTCCGACGGGCCACATGCTTGGCTGCGCTGCGATCGAGCCGATCCTGCTCGTCGATGGCCCGCTGCATCACCCAGCCCATCAGGAGACGACCTTCGGCGACGCTGGGCGGTTCGCTGGGTTCGGCGACACCGACCTCGATTGCGTAGTCTTCGGCTCGGCCGTTACGCCGCCTGACGATGGAGTCGGCGCGGCCTCGGCCCGGGCGAGGATCTCCCGGTAGCGCTCGTTGGCGGCAAGCAGCTCGTCGTGCGTGCCGGTGGCTATCACCCTTCCGGCATCGAGCACCACGACCCGGTCGGCCATGGCAATTGTCGCAGCTCGGTGCGCAATCACGATCGAGGTGCGGTTGCGCATCACCTCTTCGAGCGCTGCCCGGATCTCGTGTTCCTTGGTGGGGTCCACGGCCGACGTGGCGTCGTCGAGAATGAGCACGCGCGGGTCGGCGACGATCGCTCGGGCGATGGCCATGCGTTGCCGCTGTCCGCCTGACAGTGACTGTCCGCGTTCTGCCAACACGGTGTCGTAGCCATCAGGAAGCGCGCATATGAAATCGTGGGCACCGGCCAACGCGGTGGCCCGGAGCATGTCGGTTTCGCTGGCGTCGGGGCGGGCGAACAGCAGATTGTTCCTGACGGTGTCGCTGAACAGGAACGACTCGTCGAAAACCATCGCCACGTTGCGACGTAATTCGGCCAGTGGAACGCTGCGCACGTCAACGCCATCGACCAGAACACGTCCCGAGGTGGCGTCGTAGAAGCGGGGCACCAGTCGGGCGATCGTGGTCTTTCCACTCGCGGTCGCTCCTACCAGAGCGACCGTCTCGCCGGGCGCGATGACAAGGTCAACCTCGTCAAGCACCGTGGCGACTTCGCCTTCCGGCGATGTCGAGTGATAGGCGAAACTGACCCGCTCGAAACGGACCTCCCCCACGAGTGCACCGATCACGCGTGCCGGAAGATGCCGCGGATGCGAGGGCTCAGGCAGGTCAGACACCGTCGACAGCACATCCGCGATCCGCGTAGCCGAAACCCCTGCTCGTTGGGCCTGCGCGATCACCATGCCGGTGGAACGCAGCGGCCAAACCAGCATGAGCACATACGAATTGAACGCAACCAACTCACCTAGCGAGAGATCGCCACTAAGCACGCGATGGCCGCCGATCCACAGGATGGCCACCAACCCGAGCTGAGGCAGCAGGTCGAGTATCGGCCAGTACACCGAGCGCACGACGGTGCTGGCTATGGCTCGCTCGTACACACTGTCAGCGCGCTTACTAAGAGCGGCCTGCTGTCGGGGCTCAGCGCCGAACCCCTTCACCACCCGAACGCCGGAGAGGGTTTCCTCGACCACGCCGGACAGCTTGGCCAGCTCATTCTGCAGACCGGCCACCGTCGGGTGCAGCCGATGGGAGAACCGACGGGCGAAGATGTTGATGAGCGGAAGCGAGGCGAGGACGACGAGCGCCAGCTTCCAGTCGAGGTACAAAAGCACGGCAGTGGCGCCGATCATGGTCACGACGTTGCCGAGGGTGATCGGCACCATGGTGATGAAGCCCTCGACCGCTTTGAGGTCGGTGTTTGCGTTGGCCAGCAGCTGGCCCGTCGGATGGCTGTCGTGGAAGGAGAACGGCAAACGTTGGAGGTGCGCGAAGAGGCGATCACGAATCCGACGCTCGGTTCGGTACGAGACCGAGAACGCTTTGATCCGACGCAGCCCCGCGAAAAGCGCCGAAACCAGCCCGAGTCCGATCATCACGAGCGACCACGTCAGCAGGGCTCCCGGCTGACCTTTGACGATCCCCCGGTCGACGATGATCCGGGTGATCGCCGGGATGGCGATCTTCGTGAACGTCCAACCGAGGCTGGCCAACAGGCCTTTCGCAATATCGACCCGCTGCGGGCGCAGCATTTCGCGCAGCAGCGCCCAACCGGCCTCCGACGGCGATGGCGGCGCGGCCAGGGGGTTGTCGGATTCAGAAACCACGCAAATACCAACCCAGACGGGAACAGACCGGAAACATCGGACGCCGACCTTAGGCCACTACCCCGAAGCGAAACCAGCCCGCGGTATGTGTGTCGACGAACGTTTGCGCGGGATTTGTATCGCCCGGCGACCGTTCTCCCGCGAATTCCCGGCGTGGCCGGCTCCACTCTCGGTAAGACGCACACCCCACGTAGGCTGGTCAACGTGTCAGTAACGCTTCCCCAAGGTCTCGCAACATCCGACTCTCCGGCGGAGGAACCGGCCGATCTCGCATTTGGGTCGTTCACGTCGACCGCCCCGTGGATCATTGATCCCGAACACATCGAATGGAAGCGGGGCCTCGGCCCCCTTCGCGACCGCACACGTGCGCAGGTGCCGCTCCTCACCACGGCGGGCGTTCTGCCCCCTGGCCTCCGGGTGATCAAGACCGGACGCATTCTGGGTGGGGCGTTGTTCATGTGGCGCCTCAAGGAGAAGCCCGCGGGCGGGGAAATCAGTCGTGCCGGCGTGGCCCGCCGCCTCCGCATTGCCTTCGAACAACTCGGTCCGACCTACATCAAGATGGGCCAGATCATCTCGTCGGGCGAAGGCATCTTTCCTCCCGAGTTGGTGGGCGAGTTCCGGCTGCTACGGGATAGGGTCCCACCCGAGCCGTTCTCGGC
Source organism: uncultured Acidimicrobiales bacterium (assembly GCA_963763135.1). Classification (GTDB taxonomy): domain Bacteria; phylum Actinomycetota; class Acidimicrobiia; order Acidimicrobiales; family JANYDT01; genus JANMZO01. The sequence goes on from CAVXNJ010000004.1 coordinate 1,280,152, forward strand.
CGTCCGCAAGACGATCGAGGAAGACTTCGGCAAGCCGCTGGAAGAGGTGTTCTCGTTCTTTGAGGAAACGCCGATAGCTGCCGCGTCGATCGCCCAAGTCCACGCTGCGACACTGCACACCGGCGAAAGCGTCGTCGTGAAGGTCCAACGGCCGACGGTCGCGAGCAATGTCCGCCGCGACCTGAAGGCCATGAGCTGGTTCGCTCCGCGCCTTATCGGTCGTATCCCGATCGCCGCTCTCGCCAACCCCCCGGCCCTCGTCGAGCTGTTCGCCGAAACGATCGTCGAGGAACTCGACTTCCGCCTGGAAGCCGAGAACATGCTCGATATCGGTGCAGTGCTGGCGAAAACCAACCAGCGGCGCATGGTCGTACCGCGACCCCACCCGACCCTCGTGACCAAACGAGTGCTGGTCATGGAACGCCTGTCGGGCTTCTCATTCGACGACGCCGCCGGTATGCGCGCGGCCGGCATCGACACCGAGGCGGTAATCAAGACCGGAATGGTCGCCTTCCTCGAAGGTGCCATGCTCTACGGTGTCTTTCACGGAGACCTTCACGGCGGCAACCTCCTCGTAATGACCGACGGTCGTACTGCGCTACTCGACCACGGCATCACCGGACGCCTCAGCGACCGCAAGCGCCAGGCGTTCCTGCGCCTCATGCTCTCGGGTACAACGAACGACATCAAGGGCCAGGTCCAGGCACTGTGTGATCTCGGAGCGTTGCCACACGACACCGATGTCGAAGCCGTCATCCGAGACCTCAAGCTCGACGGTCCGGTGAAGGACCCGACAAAGATGTCGCCCGACGAGATGATCGGAGAGATCCGCGACATCACGAAGGCGTTACTCGGCTACGGCGCCCGGATGCCGAAAGAGCTCATGCTCTATGTGAAGGACCTTCTGTTCCTCGACGGGGCCATGGCTACGCTCGCTCCCAATCTCGATTTGTTCGGCGCGCTTACGGAAATTGCCATGCACTTCGCCGTTCAACACGGTCAGCGGATCGCCAACGACGTCGGGATGTCCATCGACGCGTCGATGGTCGACATCACCGGCTTCAAAGCTTCAATTGGCGTCGACGCCGACGTCGAGAAACTCACCTACGCCCAGCTCCAGGAACGCCGCGCCTTGATCTCGAAGCGCATGGACGGCCGACAGGCCGAGACCGCTGCGGCCCTCGGCTTCAAGCCGCAGCGGAAGCGCTTCGGGTTCCTCAGGAAGCTCCGCCGCAAGAAGGCGTAAGGCAGCGGTCACCGATCCAGGGCGAGGTCAGTCGGCTGCTTGGATCTGACGTCGAGCGGTGGCGTGCCAACCACGCGGCGGCGCGTCGCCGCACAAACACCAGACGTCGTCAACAGCCAGACGATCAGGAGGTGGGCGACAACCTGTTGTTGGACGTCCGGCGAGAAGAACCCACGATCCGCGTAGGAGAACACCGCGACGGCCGCAACTGACCCAGCCGCGAGCGTGGCCGCTCTCCACCAAGGCGGCATGAGGTTGGCTTGCCAGGTGCCGATGGCAGCACCCACGAACATGGTCGCGACGCCAAACCCGAAGACGGGCACGGCAAGGATCGTGGCGGCGAACATGCCCTTGGTGACGTCGGCGGACGTTGCCGCGACGACGTAGGAGAGTGTGGTGTACACAGCGTGGGTAATCAACAAGTAGCCGTCCACGATGACGAGCCCGGCGCAAACAGCGCACGCTGCACCACGCTTGCCTTTCTGGACGAGACCCGACGCCACTGCGAGCACGAACGTCGTCATCGCTGCGACTCCGATGGCACCGAACACCGCGCCGACAAACACGTCGGCGTGAACCACCCGGAAGTGCTCGGCCATCGAGCGCGCCTCGGCGTGCGGCGCTGGCGCATCACCGACCCCGCTGAGGCCGACGATCGTGAGGATCGCAGCGACTGCACCGGTAGCGGCGAGAACACGGTGCATCACCGCGTCGTCGCTTCGAATGGCGGACCTGGTCATCGCGGCCCCAGGCGGAACTGCATCGGGTCCGTATAGGTGCTGACGCCGTCGACGTCTCGGATATGGAAGGCCGGTGCGGCCGATGCGTCGTCGACGTCGTATAGCGCGTGCCAGGTTACTTCCATCAGATGCCTCCAGATAGTGCGATGTCGTAGTAGTGAACGATACTGCGATTGCGCAGCATATTTGTCAAGGGCCAACTCGCTGAAGCTGAATGCTCACCCTCGACACAAGGTCGCTTGACAGAAGTACTACGAGATCGCATAATCGCGTTGCTGCGATATCGCAGTAGTTGCCGGGCTTGACAGCCCCGCGTCAGCGCAAGGAGGCGCCCACCATGCACCACGTCGACACGAACACCCACCACCAATCACCGTACGGACCGGAGGCTCAGAAACAGCTCGCGGCGACTGTGCGAAGCGTCACCGCGTCACAGCACGTCGTCGGGATGACGATCGCCATCGTGCAGGCCGGCGAACACACGTGGACGACATCGATCGGACACGCTGATCTTGCCACCGGCCGCACCGCCTCCAGCGACACGGCGTTTCCGTGGTTTTCGATGACGAAGATCGTGACCGCCACGGCGGTCATGCAACTCGTCGAACAGGGAGTCCTCGACCTCGATCGTCCAGCGGCCGACTACCTTCCCATACTCGGCCAGGCGAGAGCGCAGTCTGGGGCCATCACCGTTCGCCATCTCCTGTCGCATTCCTCCGGGCTCGCCAACCCGATCCCGGTGCGATGGGTGCATGACGCCACCGGGACCGGCCCAGACCCGGCCGACTTCCTGGAACTGCAGCTTCGGCGTCACCGACGATTGCACTCCGAGCCTGGCACCACGGGTCGGTACACGAACCTCGGCTACCTGGTTCTCGGACAGATCGTCGCTGAAGCGGCAGGGACGCCGTTCGTCGAGCACGTTCATCGACGAATCTTGGAACCGCTTGGCATGTCCGGTACCTACTTCGACGCGCCCCGTCCGAACGAGACGACCGTCTACCAGGTGGCCCGGCCCGGGCTGACACCTATGTTGCGGCTGGCACTTCCGCGTGGGACCGTGGCCGGGAGGGTGGGTCGTTGGGTGTCTTACCGGCCGTTCCGGGTCAATGGTGCTGCCTATGGCGGACTCGTCGGACCTGCCAGCGATGCAGCCAGGTTCGTGCGTGCGCATCTCGAAGCAAATGATGGCGGGCCACGGTTGCTCGACCCGGCGACAGTCGCCGAGATGCAACAAATCACGACACCGGGCAAGCCCTACGACCATGGGCTCGGCTGGTTCCGCGCCCGGGAGGATCGACAGGGCCAACCACGGTTCGTGGAGCACCTGGGGGGAGGCTTGGGCGTGTACAACTCAATGCGCGTCTATCCCGACCACGGACTGGCAGTTGTCATCATGTCGAACACACCGGGTTACGACCGCGATGCGCTATTCGCCCCCATCTTCGACGCCATAGCCTGACCGCCGGAGCTAGCCGATCGTGACGCGACCGGCGTCGACATGCCACCGGTGGTCGGCCCGGACCGTGTCCAGCAAGCGGCGGTCGTGACTGACGAGCAGCAGGGTGCCGGAGTAGCGGTCGAGCGCCGCCTCGAGCTGTTCGATTGCCGGGAGGTCGAGATGATTGGTCGGCTCGTCGAGCACCAAGACATTCACACCGTCGTGCTGAAAGCGTGCGAGCGTCGCCCGGGTTCGTTCCCCGGGTGACAATCGACGAGCGGGCTGGAGGACGTCATCGCCGGTCAGGTCGAATTTGGCGAGCAGGGTTCGGATCTCGCCGATCGACGACCTCGGATACCAGGCAAGGAACGACTCCACCAGGCTCCGGCCCCCGTCGATCGAAACGCGGGCCTGATCGATCTCACCGACCACCACACCGCGCCCGCGGGTCACGGTGCCGATGGTCGGTTCCAGGCGGCCGAGCAGCAGAGACAGCAGTGTGGACTTGCCGGCGCCGTTGGGGCCGACGATCGCAACCCTCTCGCCGTAGGTGAGATCGAGGTCGACGGGTCCGAGCCGGAACGTGCCGCGTTCCACGGTCGCCTCACGAAGTGTGGCGACGACCGTGCCGGATCGCGGTGCTGCTTCGATCGAGTACCTGAGTTGCCACCCGACCCGAGGCGCGTCCACCACTTCGAGGCGTTCGATGGCCAGTTCCAACTGGGATGCCTTGCCTGCTTGCCGCTCGGCCGATTCCGCGCGAGACCGGCGGCCGATCTTGTCGGGGTCCAGTCCCTTTCGGTCCAGTTCCGAGCGCGAGCGGCGCAGGCCCCGTTCGGTCCATTGTCGGGTGGTGCGCGCTCGCGACTCAAGTTGCTCGCGCCGGGAAACGGAAGTCGTCGAAGGCTTCCGACGTGCGGCGCCGTGCGATCTCTCGCTCTCGCGGTAGGCGGCGTAGCCGCCGCTGAAGACCGTGGCCCGTCGTTCCAGCGGGTCGAGCTCGACGATGTCGGTGGCGATCGCCTCGAGGAAGGCACGGTCGTGGCTCACCACGACCACACCGGCGCCGCGAGCCAACTCATCAAGGACCAGCTTCTCCATTCGCTCCAAGCCGACGAGGTCGAGATCGTTGGTCGGCTCGTCGAGCAGGTGGAAGTCATGGCGAGCAACGATCAACGACGCCAGCCCGAGGCGGGCCCTCTGGCCACCGCTAAGGGAGGCCACTGCGACCGTACGTTCGGTAGCCAATCCGACATCGCTCAACGCTGCACGAGCGCGGTCGTCGAAGTCGGCCCCACCGAGCGCGAGCCACGATTCGAGAGCGTCGCAGTAGCCGTCCACGGCCGTCGGGTCGTCGGTCGCCATTTCGGCGGCCGCCGCCTCCATCGCTGCGGTCGCGTCCGCCACACCGGTCCGCCGCGCGAGCCACTCCAGGGTGGTCTCATGAGGCGCGGCTGGATCGATCAGCTGTTCCAAGAAGCCGATCGTCGCGTTGCGCGGTGACCGCCGAACTTCTCCACGCAGCGGCGGTTCGATGCCGGCCAACACGCGCAACAAGGTTGACTTGCCAGCGCCGTTCGGGGCGACGAGGCCGATGGCTCGTCCACCCACCACCGCTAGATCGAGTCCCTCGATCAGCAGACTCGGTCCATGACCGAGGGCGACCCCCGAGGCGAGGAGCGAGGCCATTAACGGGACTCCATAAGCTCGTCGAACTGCCGCTCGATCGGAACGTGGTTCGTGCCAAGCAATGCACGGAGGCGCGATCGTCGACGGTCCGTTGGTGCCGTTCGCACCTCGGCCCCTGGGGCCTTTCGCCGGCCTCGATGAACAACGCGGACGAGTGCGACCACTATCAGAATCACGATGCCTCCCTCCGTTCCGGCTCAGCCATCTTGCGGATACTACGAGTTCGTAGTAAGCTGTGATTATGCGATCTCGTAGTAAATCTGTCAAGGGAGGGTCTGATCGACCTGACCAGAGCCCCCAAGCGCCCGTGGTTCCGCCCGAGGGCACCAACGTGCTGTTCGATGTGTGGCTCGTGTCGCGGGCGACCTTCGCGGTCCTCGACGCAGCGCTCGCTCCGTCAGGACTGACCGCAGATGAATTCGCGATCTACAGCGTCCTGACAAGCAGTGGCTCAATGACACCGAGCGAACTCGCCCGGTGGATGGCTGCACCCCTGACCTCCATGTCGAGTTACATCAAACGGTTCGAAGGCCGTGGTCACATCACCCGAGTCGCAAACCCCGCTGACGGGCGCTCGTATCGACTTCAGCTCACCGCGAACGGGCCGTGCCGCACACCGCGTCTGCCGCCAAGCTGTTTCAACCGGTTCTCACCTCCGTCGAGCAATCGCTCGACGGAGGCGCACCGTCAGTCCGCAACGCGCTACACGACCTTCACCGCGCCCTTCCCGGCACCTGACCGTCGTTAGCGCAGGGGGTTTACGCTCTCCAACGCGGCGGCTTCCAACGACATTTAGGTTGTCGACGCGAGCTGACCGCAACCCGCAGCAACCCATTGATCCCAGAGCTCGTTCGCTTTCTCCGTACTCGGCTTGATGATGCGGATTTCGGTCCAGATGGCGCGAATCGACTTCGCTTTGCAACCGAGGCTCATGACAGCGACAGGAATTGTCGTGGTGGGAACCGCACCGGTCGGCGAGACAATTTGCCCGGGCGACGTCGGTGTTTCGAAAAGGGACCCGGCGACCTGGTTGTTGACCGTCACCTGTCCCGAGAGGTATCCATCGTTGGTGAGCACCCAACCGGTGACGGATCGCTGGTCTCCGGCGGTGATGGTCGACCGGTATATGCCAGCGTTGGCCTGGGCCACGGCCAGGCTGAACCCTGTCTTCTTTCCCTGACGGGTGACGGTCCCGGTGAGCTTCTTGGTGTCGAATTCGATCGTCGAACCGTCAGCCGATTTCAGCTGCAACTGCGTGGATTTTGATGCCTGCTTGCCGGTAAACCAGACGCTGACCTTCCCGGTGCCGTCGCACCAGTACGCGACCACGTCGCCGGAGATAGTGACCTGGATTCCGAGTGGAACACGATCGACGAGCCCGACGAAGTTCGACCTGATCTCCGACGGTGTCCGTACGGCGGAGAAGGGATCGGGCGTGGTCGCAGCGGTACCCGATGCGGGCACGACAAATGCGCCGATCGCAACGGCGCCCACGGCCACGGCGGCAGCGAGGAGGGACTTGAGACTACGCATTCTCGTACTTCCTTTCGATGAAACACCGGTTGGTGTTACACCGATCGTGAACGAATGCTCGTCGGCCGTCCCCCGTGCGCACACGGATTCATCGGAGCGCCGACGCCGGTCACAGTGTGACTCTTTGATGGACGTGCAAGACCGGACATAGCGGAGGTTGACGTAACAACCACCGTTCCCGGCAGTCAGCGCTTGGTGTTCCAGCGGTCGATGCGTGCGTGCGCGTGGAAGTGGTTCGGGATCTGGCGCATATGCCGGTCGATGAACCAGACCACACCCTTTTCCTGACCAAGGAACGATTCGCCGACCGCGCTCAACTGGGCGAGCATGTGCTCGAGTTGATCGGGCGGCGGCTCCGTGCCGTGGGAGTTCCACACCACCATCGGAACATCGCAGGATTCACATTCAGCTATCCAACAAATGTCGTCACGATGGAATTGGCGCGTGAACGGGACCGCTTCGCAGAGTTCGCAGTCAGGGTCCCGAACCACGTCGGACACGGCGTCTTACTCGAGGGCTCGGCGCATCGACAAAGCGACGCGACGCTTCTCCGGATCGATCGACAGGATCTGGCTCCAGACCCCTTCGCCGACCGCAACCACATCCGAAGCCTGCTCCACCCGGAAACGGCTGAGCTCGGAGATGTGGACGAGTCCTTCGACCGGCTCAAATCCTTCACCTTCGATCGTGACGAACACGCCAAAGGCAGCCAGGCCGGTGACCGTGCCGAACACGAGATCGCCCGGCTTGTGCAGCTTGGAGAACTGATCCCACGGGCTGGGCAGAACGGCCTTGCGCGACAGGCTGATCTTGTTTCGCTCGGGCTTGATGTCGAGGATGACGACGTCGACGGTTTCGCCAACCTTCACAACATCGCTCGGCTTGTTGACCTGACGGTGGGCCAATTCCGAAACGTGGATCAAACCTTCGCCACCACCGATGTCGACGAACGCACCAAAATCCGTAAGGGCAGTTACGGTTCCGGTCTTTCGATCGCCGACCTTGATGGTCGAGAACAACGCTTCGCGCTGCGCCTGACGTTCGGCTTCGAGCATGATGCGACGGTTCACGACGATCTTCTCGGAGCGACGCTCAGTAGCGGCCTGCTCGCCGGTGATCTTTTCGCACTCGATGATCTTGACGGTCATCGTGGTGCCCACGAGCGACGCCGGATCGGCGACCTTGCGTACGTCGATCAGACTCTCGGGAAGGAACGCGCGGCATACCCAGGTCGAGGATGAGTCCACCTTTGGTAGTGGCCTTCACGACGCCGGTGATCGGCTCACCGGCTTCGAACGCCGCCTCGATGCGAGTCCACGAACGGGTGCGGTGAGCGCGCTTCGGGGAGATCACGTAACGACCGGATCCGGCCTGGTGACGAACGACGGTCCCTTCGATGTGTTCGCCGACCACCGGCTCGTGGTCGTCGACCAACTCGGCCTTCGGGATGACGGCCATTTCGCCTTCGCCAAGATCGGCCTCGATACCGTTCGGGCCGATCACCGTGATGATGCCGGGAACGATGTCGCCTGGCTGGTAGGTGAACACGATCGTTGCCACTTCGACGACCGGCTCAGCAGTCGTCGGCTCAGCAGAGGTCGGTTCAGCAGAGGTCGGTTCAGCACTCGCTGCGGCCGACTCAGCCGGGGCCTCGACCGATTCAGCCGAACCGTCGGAGGGTGTTTCTGCGGAAACCTCGGCAGGCGCTTCTGACGAGACGTCGGACGGCGATTCAGTGGTCGCCGGTTCCGGAACTTCAGGAACGACTTCGGCGGGGACTTCTGTCGCGGCTACGGACGGAACCTCGGCCGAAACATCGTCGGGCGACTCGCTCGCCGCTTCCACGTTGCCGCTTTCGGCCACCACCGGGGTGACCTCCGGTGTGGACTCCTGGACTTCCGCCGAAGGAGCACTCGCCCCCGGGGCTTCTACCGAAGCTTGAGTCGCCTCAGTCTCTTCCTGCATCGTCATCCCTTATTGCTGCACGCGGTGCCCACCGGGCGTTGCCGAAGGCTCCCAATGAACCTTGCCGGAATCGTAGTCTTGGAATCGCGATTGGGCGACTCCAATCCGATTCTCTGCGTCATCAGCCGATGAACTCCGTATTTCCGGTGCACTTGAGCCGGATTTCCGCACCCGTAAGCCGGTTCGAGTTCGCGGGTACTAGTCGCGGGTACTAGTCGCGGTGCTAGCCCCGGCGGTCCGACCCGGACCGGCGAATTGTGACGGACGGGCGATCCGAGTCAGACGGCGTCTATCCCGGCCCGCAACTCGGCGACGTAGTTCGCCACGCCCTGCGTGCCCTGACCTTCGAGGATACGGCGCATGACGGACGCTCCGACGATGACCCCGTCGGCCACGCCGACGACCTGGGCCGCCTGTTCGGCGTTTGATACACCGATGCCGACCAGCACGGGTCGATCCGTCATGGACTTCAACCGAGTAGCGATAACTGCCGCGCTTCCCGCGAGCGTGGCCCGTTCGCCGGTTACGCCCATCGTGCCAACGCCGTAGACGAACCCACGCGAAGCCGCACAGATCCGGGCCATGCGGTCGTCGGGGGTCGTCGGGGCCGCGAGCATGACGTTTTCCAGACCGGCGGCTGATGCGACCCGTTGCCAATCGTCTGACTCGTCGAGTTGCAGGTCAGGGAGGATCGAACCCGACAGGCCCCGGTCGACCAACATTGCAGCGAAGCGTTGGTGCCCGGCACGAAACGCCACGTTGTACGACGTCATGACCACCATCGGAATATCGATGTCGATGTTCACCAAATCGTTAAGCACGCTTACCGGTGTCGTGCCGCGCGCAAGGGCCAGAACCGAGGCTTCCTGGATAACCGGGCCGTCCATCACCGGATCGGAGAAGGGAATACCGATCTCGATCAGATCGGCGCCGGCGGCGGCCGCAGCGCGAACGAGTTCCGTCCAGTCGGCCGTCACTCCCCCGGTAATAAACGGCACGAGCAGTTTCTTCCCGCCGGCCCGCTTGGCGCGGAACTCCGTCTCAATTCGCCCCATGAAGTCGGCCGGCGTCGCCGGTGAGGTCACAGCAGTTGCGGTCGATTTCATTGTTGGGCGCCTTTCACGGGGCAGTGCTCGCAAACCGGCTCGCAGGGCCGGGTGCTGCAGAGCGCGAGTTTGTCCATCACCTGTTGGGCGTCTTTGTCGCCCCGGCCCGACAGGTTCACGAGGACCGTGGAGCCTGCCGGAATCTCACCACTTATCGCAGCGCGGGCCAGATAGGCGATCGCGTGCGCCGGTTCGAGGGCCGGAATGATGCCTTCCGTCTCGGCCAGCAGTTGAAGTGCGTCGAGCACCTCGGCATCGTTGGCTGGAACGTACACCGCTCGACCGGACGCCGACAGGTGAGCGTGCTCCGGCCCGACACCCGGGTAGTCGAGGCCGGCCGAGATCGAGTGAGCCTCGAGCACCTGACCGAACTCGTCTTGGAGAAGGTACGACTTCATGCCGTGAACCACACCGGGCACGCCGTGTCCGACGGCTGCTCCACCTTCGGGCTCCACACCGACCAGCTTGGCTTTGGTGTCAACGAATCCACCGAACACGCCCGCGGCGTTCGACCCGCCACCGACACACGCAATCACGTAGTCGGGATCGCCACCATTGAGAATCAGTCGGCACTGCTCGCGAGCTTCGTCGCCGAGAACACGCTGGAATTCACGAACCATCCACGGATACGGATGAGGGCCCATGACTGAACCGAGGAGGTAGTACGTCGTCTCGACCGACGCAAGCCACTCGCGCATGGCGTCGTTCACGGCATCTTTCAAGGTGCGCGAACCCGACGACACGGGTCGCACGGTGGCTCCGAGCAACTTCATCCGAAAAACGTTGAGGGCCTGCCGCTCAACGTCGACGGCGCCCATGTAGACGATGCACTCCAGACCGAGCAGCGCACACGCGGTGGCACTAGCCACGCCGTGTTGCCCGGCACCCGTCTCGGCAATGATGCGCTTCTTGCCCATACGCTTGGCCAACAGGGCCTGACCGATGACGTTGTTGATCTTGTGGGAACCGGTGTGGGCGAGGTCCTCACGCTTCAGAAACACCCGGACGCCTAGCTTCTCCGACAGACGGAAGCACTCGGTGACGGGCGTCGGCCGACCGCCGTAGTCGCGCAGCACGCGGTGGTACTCGGCGACAAACTCCGGATCGGACCACGCCGAACGGAACGCCTGCTCGAGTTCTTCACAGGCCGGGACGAGCGATTCCGGAACGTAGCGTCCGCCGAACTCACCGAATCGGCCGTCTTCGGTCGGATCACCCATGAGTGACGCCACCCCATGATTCGAAAGCGGACGGGTATCGCCCTCCGGGTGCGCGGAGCCGGCGTCTGCGGACGCGACGGAAGTGCTGGGGGTGTTGGACATGGTTTAGAACTCCTCTTGCCAGTCGTAGAGCTGGTCGGTTGGTTCGGCGTGGGGCTCCAGGCTGTACTGCGCCAGCGTGGCGGCCGCGGCCCGGGCGTTCGAAATGAACGTGTGCAGTTTGCGGGCGTCTTTGCGACCCGGCGATGCTTCCACGCCACTTGACACATCGATCCCCCAGGGGCGGACACTGAGAACAGCGTCGGTCACGTTGTCGGGTCCGAGCCCGCCGGCGAGCAGCAGTTTCTTTCCGTCGGGGACCTCGACGAGCGACCAGTCGAACAACTCGCCCGATCCCGGTTTGGCATTGTCGAGGAGGATAACTTCAACGGGATACGTCTTGGCCCGATCCATCGTACGGTCGCCGGCGGTGAACGCCTGGATGACGAAGTTGACCCGTTCGGCCACGCTGGCGCATTGTTCGGCGGTTTCGTGGCCGTGCAACTGGGCACCGGTAAGGCCGCACTGCTGCACGATCTCGACGACGCGGTCGGGATGCTCGTCGCGGAACACTCCGAACGTTGCAATATCGGGCGGAAGGCGCTTCACAATGTCGGTCACGACATTCGTGGTGACCTGACGTGTAGATCCCGCGGCGAACACGAACCCGAGTGCGTCGGCGCCCATCGCGGAAGCCAGCAGCCCGTCTTCCTCGGTGGTGATGCCGCAGATCTTGATGAACAACCCGTTGAGGGCGAGGTCACGAGCTTGGCGCATGGCTGCTCCGATCCACTTGAGCCGTCTCACTGATGGCATCACTGTCGCGAAGCGCACGCACGGCGGCAGCCGGGTCGCTAGCGGTCACGACGGACTCTCCGACGAGTACGGCGTCGAACCCGGCATGGGCGAGAGATCGTGCATCGTCGGGTCCGCGCACTCCCGACTCGGCAACGCGCACGACGGACTCGGGGATGGCCCGACCTACGCGGATGGCGCGCTCATGGTCGACGGCGAAGGTATGAAGATCTCGCTGGTTGACCCCAACCAGTTCGGCGCCTACGACCAGCGCTCGGGCCAGTTCGGCTTCGTCGTGGATCTCCACGAGCACGTCGAGGCCGATGCGGATCGCTTCGGCGTGGAACGTGGCCAGCTCCGCGTCGGTAAGGACGGCCGCGATAAGCAAGAGGCAGTCGGCGCCCATGATCCGGGCGTCGTAGACGTCGGCCAGGGAGACCGTGAAGTCCTTGCGAAGGACCGGAAGGGCGGTCGCAGCCCGAGCCGCCTGAAGGTCGGCCACCGATCCACCGAAGTGCGCAACATCGGTCAGCACCGAAAGACATGCGGCCCCGCCGGCTTCGTAGGTCCTGGCCAGATCCGACGGGTCGAGATCGGCGTTCAACGCCCCTTTCGACGGCGACCGCCGCTTGATCTCGGCGATGACCGACAGGCCCCGAACCCGCAACGCCCGGGCAAACCCACGGGTCGGGGTGGAGACCGACTCCGCTTCGGCCTTCAATTGTTTGAGATCGCGTGCATCAGTGGCCGCTGCCGCCCGGTGCGCCTCCACGATGCGGTCGAGGTATGTCGCTTGCCCGGAAGTCACACCGACAGCGTAGTTCGCGCCCGCCTCAATGCCCGGATGACATTCACGGCTCTCCGGTCGGGTATCTCGACTCGTGACGGTGTCTTAGGAGCGATACACCCACAACGCCGCTTCACCTGCAAGCATGGTGGATATGGCTCCGACCGATAACGGCACAATTGTCGTCGTAGAAGACGACATCAGCATCGCCGATCTGCTCGACATGGTTCTTCGGCAGGCCGGCTACCGGGTGATTCAAGCTGGAAACGGCGAGGCCGGCCTGGCCGCCGTCCTGCGCGAACGACCGAAGTTGGCGATACTCGACGTCGGCCTCCCCGGCAACATGGACGGACTTGATCTGTGCCGGGCGATCCGGGCCAAAGCTGACACGCCCGTGTTGTTCCTCACCGCCCGCGACGGCGAGATCGACCGAGTGCTTGGCCTTGAGATGGGCGCCGACGACTACGTGACGAAGCCTTTCTCACCCCGCGAACTGGTCGCCCGGGTCAAGGCCATTCTGCGTCGGATGGAGCCGGTCGTCGTGAAAGAAACCCGCCCGGAGACCCTGATCGCCGGCGAGGTCGAAGTCGACATGGCCCGACGGGAAGCGCGGGTGAACGGCGAGGTCATCGGTCTCGCTACTCGCGAGTTCGACCTGCTCGCGCACTTCGCTGGCAACCAGGGTCTCGTCCTCAGCCGTCAGCAGTTGCTCGACGGCGTGTGGGGCGTCGGCTGGTACGGCGACGAGCGCACGGTTGACGTGCACGTACGTCAGTTGCGGAAGAAGCTGGGCGACGCGTTCCCCCTCAAGACCGTTTTCGGCGTTGGTTATCGCCTCAACTGAGGCAGTACACGGCCACGGTTACCCAGCGGTACCGTCCGAGCGCCGGACTGTGAGCTGACGCTATGCGGCGACGCCTGATTCTGGTCATCGTAAGCACGGTTATAAGCGCGCTTTTCGTTGCCGCACTCGTGACCTTCATCGGTATTCGACGCGATGCGGTCAACCGCAGCCAGCACAATCTCAGCACGTACGCAGAAAACCTCGTGAGCGGCGGAGGAGCGAGGGACCTACGCACGCTTATCAGTTTCCAACGTGCCCTCGGCTTGGAATCAGCATCGGTCTGGACGTTTCCCCGGCCCGACGTGAACCCCGACTCCCCCGAGGCCATCAACGGACTGCGGGCGGCGTTTCAGTTCGAAACCGCCGACGGCAAAGCGCTTTCCGCCGGAGGCACGCCATTGGCCGTGACGAGAAAAATCGGCCCCAAGGACCTTCAACTCATAGCTGAAGGCGAGAACCTCGTCGGCACGGTCGGCAACCGTGCGTACGCCGCGGTCCGGTCATCAACCGAGAACAGCGAAGTCCAGACCCTGGTACTCGTCACCGATATCGCAGGTGACGCCCGCCAAGCGGTGCGGGTCATCTTTCTTGCCATGATCGTCGCACTCATCGTTGCCGTAGCTGCGGCAATTGTCCTCGCCCGACGATTTGTGCGCCCGCTTGTGACGACCACCGACGCCTACCGACGAATTGCCGAAGGCGACCTGTCGGTCCGCGTCAGTGGAGACAGCCGTGCCGCCCGACGCAACGACGAGATCGGCGAACTCATGCGGTCGCTCGACGTCATGGCCGATTCGCTCGATCGGGCCCAGAAGCAGGAACAGCAGTTTCTCCTTTCGGTATCGCACGATCTCCGGACACCGTTGACGTCGATACGGGGATTTGCCGAGGCCATCAGTGAAGGAACCGCTCCTGATCAGGAACGGGCCGCGGCTGTGATCGCCTCCGAAGCGCGCCGCCTCGAGCGGTTGGTCGGCGATCTTCTGACCCTGGCCCGGCTCGAAGCGCAGCGCTTCGCGCTCAATATGAAACGTACGGATCTATCGGATCTCGTCACCGACACGGCCGATGGCTTCCTTCCGCAGGCTGAGCGCCACGAGTTGCGCTTGGAACTCGACGCCGACGATGCGCTGTTTGCGAACGTCGACCCTGAACGCATGGCGCAGGTGATCGCAAACCTGATCGACAACGCGATGAAGTTCGCGAAAACCACCGTGTCCATCAGCCTCCACCTCGACACCTCGAATCCCCCAAACAAACCGACGCTGCAACTGACCATCGCCGACGATGGCCCCGGGATTTCCGAGGAAGATCTTCCGCACATCTTCGAACGTCTTTTCACGTCCGACCGCATGCCGACCAGGAAGATCGGTACCGGACTCGGGTTGGCGATCGTGAAGGAGTTGCTCGACCTCATGGGGGCAACGATCGAAACCCGCACGTCGCCCGAGGGCACGTCGTTCGTTATCCACATTCCAGCTTCCACCTGACGCATCGAACCGCTGAGGTGCTGAGGAGTGCAAGTCGATGCTCAGGCGAGCAAGTCCATGCTCAGGCGAGCATTTCGCGCACGAGCGGAATCACTTTCGTTCCGTAGAGTTCGATGGAACGCATGAGCTTGTCGTGGGGAAGCTGCCCGGCGCTGTATTTCAGGTCGAACCGTGATAGTCCGAGCACCTTTGCGGTTTCGGCGATTTTCCGGGCCACAGTCTCAGGCGACCCGACATACAGCGAGCCCTTCGGTCCGGCCTGCTGTTCGTATTCAGCGGTCCCCATCGGACCCCAGCCGCGCTCAGCACCGATCCGGTCCCGCATCCGCTTCATATGCGGCCATAGTTCTTCTCGAGCCTGCGCGTCGGTGTCAGCGATGTAGCCAGGTGAGTGCACACCAATCGGGAGAGTCGGGACTTCAAACTTTTCCAGGGCCCGATGGAACAGTCCGACAAACGGTGCAAAGCGGGCGCTTTCGCCACCGATGATCGCGAGCATCAGCGGGAGTCGATACTGTGCCGCTCGAACCACAGACTCGGGGCTGCCACCGACGCCGACCCACGTCTTCAGGTTGCCGGACTCTGTCGTCGGGTAGACCTGCTGGTTGGTCAAGGCCGCTCGCGTCGTTCCACTCCAGGTGACCGGCTTTTCGTGCAGGAGGGCCGAGAAGAGATTGAGCTTCTCGGAGAACAACACCTCATAGTCGTTGAGTTCATAGCCGAAGAGCGGGAACGACTCGGTGAACGAACCGCGTCCGAGGATGACTTCCGCTCGTCCGTTCGACGCGGCATCGAGGGTGGAGAACCGCTGGAAGACACGCACCGGGTCGTCGGAACTCAGCACGGTCACCGCTGAGCCGAGACGGATACGGTTGGTGCGGCCGGCGATCGCCGCGAGAACCACCTCGGGGGCCGATACCGCGAAATCGTTGCGGTGATGCTCGCCAACACCGATGAAGTCGACGCCGACCTGATCGGCCAGCACCCCTTCGTCGATCACGTTGCGAATTACGCGCGCATAGCTTTCCGGTTCACCATCTTCTCCGACGGTCACATCTCCGAACGTGTCGATCCCAAGTTCCAAAACCATGTTGACCAGCTTGGCCGATTCCCAGTGCAGCGGCGGCCAAGATCGGCGACAGCTTCACACGAACATGGTCTCAGACCCTCCGGACATCCGAGGTTTACGCGAACATCGAGCGCTTTGCGGTTGTTCGGGCGACAACGCGCCCCCGGTGAAGAACCGTTCGAACTTCACTCGCCATCGACAACGCGTTGGTGATGTTCGTTCCTTCGATTGCGACGAGATCAGCTCGGCTTCCGACCGCCACCGACACGGATTCGCGACCCATCGCCTTGCGCGCTTCGCCGGAAACCATGGTCCACGCCTCGCCGGCGCTCAGATGAGCCACCAACGCGAGTACGCCAGCCGTCTCGAACGGGTCGCATCGGCCGAAGGGGAAGAAGGGATCCTGCACGTTGTCGGACCCGGCGGCAACAACCACGCCCGCCCTACGGAGCGTGTTGATCGCAGTCACACCGCGAGGAGGAGACTCCAACTCGTCCCAGCCGAACAGAAAAAGGCTCGACAACGGCATCGTGAACACTGCGATCCCAGCCTCGGCCAACTCGTCGGCGATCCGCTGCTGTACGGCGATCGGTTGCGAGGCGAGGCTCACGCAGTGGCTGGCCACCACATTGGTAAGGCCCTGCCTACGTACCTGCTGTATCAACTCGGGCAGGTAGAACATCTCGGCGTCGACACTCTGGTCCGTGTGAACGTCCATGGGCAGCCCGGAACGTGCGGCAGCATTCACGACGTCCGTCGTGGCACCAATCGGGTCTCCGGAGATATCGGGGCTTGCACCCACGACATCGATCCCCGAGCGAATCGCTTCGTCGAGAAGTTGCCGGACGGGCTCCCCGGCCACCCCACCCAGTGGTGCCGCCAGACCAACGAGCTCGATGTCAGCCAACCCGCGAGCGTGTATTCGGTCTCGGACTTCGATGAGTGCGTGCACGCCTCGAAGGCCATGGGCGGTGGCCACGTCGACATGTGAGCGGATCGTGGTGGTCCCATGGGCCACAAGCATTTCAATCGTCCGCGTGGCTCGCTCGACAAAACTCTCGTGGGAAAGGTCACCAACCCGGGCAAACCACTCAGCGACACCTGCGTCGAGATCGGCGGGCATCGGGGTGTCGGTCGACAGCAGCGCTTTGTCGAGATGTGCATGTGCTTCAACCCCGGCCGGTAGGACGACCATCGAGCGACAGTCGTCTACCTCATCGCCTTCCGCCGCTTCTATTCGTCCGACTGCGCTGATGCGCCCGGTGCTGCGATCGACGGCAACGTCGGCCAACGTTCCGTCCTCCAAGTGACCGCCTCGAAGCACCAGTCGGCCAGCTGCATCTTGACGGCCGGGGCGGTTAACGTCGGAGCGATGCAATTCCATAGTCCCATAAGTATTCCACAGAGGAATACGGCCCAACCCATCTCCGCATGAAGCCGAACGCTCCCCGCCCGAAATCTGCGCCGAGCCAATCGTCGTCCAGGACGACCTCAGCGGCGCCGGGCCGAAAGACCAAGACGTTGACCAAGGCCGTGTCGGGCAACCCGAAGGCACGCAACGCGAAGCCAAGCAACCCGAAGCCAAGCAACCCGAAGCCAAGCAACCCGAAGCCAAGCAACCCGAAGTCAGGCAACACGACGTCAGGCAACACGAAACCGACGCCAACCGGGAAGACAAACGCAACCGGGAAAGTAACGGGGGCCGGGCAGAAAACCCCAGCCGGGCGCCCGGCGCGGCAGGTTGTCCCGATGGCGATCGACAACGTCGACCAACTCAGCGAGAACATTGGTCGCGCCATCCGAAATCGACGCACGGAACTCGGTATCACCATGGCCGAACTCGCCGCTACCGCTGACCTGTCGCAACCCTTCCTCAGCAAGGTGGAGCGCGGTATCGGGCGCATGAGCATGGGCGCCCTCGATCGGGTGGCCCGCGCTCTGGGCACGAGCGCCGTCGGTCTATTCGCCGGATCCGATGCACCGGTGACCATCGATGTCGTGCGCCGAAACGAACGGCCGAAATTGCCGGCATATGACCACGACGAGGGGATGGGCCAGGCCCTGACCCGCAGGTCCGGGCAATTGCGCGTCGTAGAGTTCGACAGCGGACCGGCGAAGTTCGCCGCGGTCCCCTACGTCCACCGCAACGACTCAGTGTGCGTGGTTCTGAGCGGCGAATACGAATTCGAGTTCGACGAAACCACCCGATTCACCCTTGGTGAAGGCGACAGCGTCTCGTCGAGCGGTGGCGTGAACCAGCGTTATCGAGTTCTTCGACAACCGGCCCGTCTGCTCTTGATTCTCGTCAGCGAAGACGTCGATGTGGTCCCTCGCCACAGCACCACCTCCCCGACTCTCTGAGATGTCGCTCGGCTGAACACAGTTGTAATAGTTCTGACATGAATTTAATATTCCCCTGTGGAATACTGCTCGTGGATCGAGCTCGCTCCGGATCACGAGCTCACAAAGGGAGCCATGAAGACACACCGCCTACTCCGTCGTGCAGCCCTGCCCGTTCTCGCCGTCGGGCTATTGGTATCCGGTTGCAGCAGCGACAGCGACACGCCAGCCGATACGACCGCAGCATCCACAGAAACGACCGCCGCCGAGACATCCGCTGAAACCACTACGGCATCTGCCGAAACCACATCACCCGAAACCGCTGCCGCCGCTGAGACAACCGCTGCAGGCGCAACCGAGACCTCGTCCGCTGACTCGGTCGCGTCGGCGACGGGAACCTCGCTGGCCGGCTCGCTGAAGGACATCTGCCCGGCGACGATCGCCATTCAGACCGATTGGTACCCGTCGGCTGAGCGCGGACCGCTGTTTCAGTTGCTCGGTGATACGTTCAAAGTTGATACGACGAAGAAGACGATCTCCGGCCCGCTGATCGCACATGGGGGCGCCGACACCGGAGTACAGATCGAAATTCGATCCGGAGGACCCGCTATCGGCTTTGCGCCGGTCACCGCCCAGATGTACACCGACACGAGCATCACCCTCGGATTTACAAGCCACGACTCAGCAGCGAACGACTACGCCAAGCTGCCGACCCTCTCGGTAGTAGCGCCATTCGACAAGAATCCCCAGATCGTTATGTGGGATCCGGCGACGTATCCCGATGTCAAGACGATTGCCGACCTGGGCAAGAAGGGCGTCACCATAAACGTCTTTCCCGGTGGTCCATGGCAGGAGATTCTCACCAAGCAGGGCGTCGTGCCGAAAGCGTCCTGGGACGGATCTTTCGACGGTACACCGGCCCGGTTCGTGGCGTCGGCCGGGAAGATTGCGCAGCAGGGCTTCGCTTCGGCCGAACCGTATGAGTACGAAAACAACCCAAAGTGGGGCAAGCCCGTCGCGTATGAACTCGTCTACGACGCCGGAGTCCGGTTCTACTCACAACCGCTCGGTATCCGAACGGCTGACCTCGAGACCCTTCGCCCGTGTTTGCAGAAGTTCGTTCCGATCGTGCAGCAGTCAACCGTTGACTATCTGAACGATCCGGCGGCGGCCAACAAGAAGATCGTCGACATGCTCGATCAGCTCAAGGAGGTCGTCTACTCGGCGGGCGAAGCCGACTTCGCGGTGAAGACCATGAAGGACTTGGCACTCATCTCAAACGGACCGGACTCCACCCTCGGCAACTTTGATCTGCCCCGGGTCCAAGAGGGTATCGATCAAATGATCGACGCCGGTCTGGCCAACGTGTCCAAGGATCTCAAAGCCGAACAACTCGCAACGAACGAATTCATCGATCCGGCGATCGGCCTCTGAAACGACCTTCCCAGGAACTGAGGCCACCAGCAACAGTTGGTGGCCTCAACACCCTGCTAGCGGCGGAAGCGGTTGGGCGACACGATGGCCGGATCGAAGGGGAGCTTCTCACCGACAATAAGCGCGGCTATGAATTCTCCGGAGCCCGGCCCTGTCGTCGTTCCGAGCATGCCGTGGCCCGTGGCGACAAACACTTCACCGGTGTCGCCCAGGCGACCAAGTGCCGGAACTCCATCGGGCAGGGCCGGTCGGAGTCCGGTCCAGGGATTCGTCGGTTGGGTTGATGCCGGAAGGTTGAGTGCGATTCGAGCAGCGTCGAGCAACTGTGTGATCCGGCTCGCCGGAATCGACCGGTCGCTGGGCGACGTGAGCTCGTATCGCGAGGCGATGCGCAAGCCCCGGGCAAGTGGAGACAGCGCCAACCGCTGATCCATCAACACCATGGGGCGCGACGGAGCAATGGGGCCCGGATCGACGGTGACGCTGTATCCCTTCGCAGGCATCAGGGGAAAGTCGTTACCCAGGGCTCGGGCCAGCTCGCGGCTCCAGACACCTGCCGCGATCACCACGTGGTTGGCCCTGACTCCGCTGTAGTCCGGCGTCGAAGTCCGCACGACTGCGGAGGTGCCGACACGTTCGATGCCGGTCACCGAGGCCTCGACAATTCGGGCCCCGTTCGCTTCCGCGTTGTCCCGCACAGCTTGTAGCAGCAGGGCCGGGTCCATTCGAGCGTCGTCCTCCAACAGATACGCTCCGACCACGCGCTGGGTGAACAACTGGTCGTCTGCGTGAAGCTCCGAAGCACTACGTTCGCTTACTTTCACGCCCCACTTCCGCATCGACTCCACCTCGTGGAGATGGGATGCGAAGCTCGCCGGCTCAGTGAAGACCTGGAGCAATCCGGTCTGCCCAAAATCGAAGTTCGCGCCAGAATCCGCGAGGCGTTGCACCTCGGCCATCGTCGTAGCCAACAGCTCTCGAAGAACCGGCGCGCCTCGGTCGACGTTTCGATTCGACGAGGCGATGGCGAAACGAAC
Organism: uncultured Acidimicrobiales bacterium; assembly: GCA_963763135.1. Taxonomy (GTDB): domain Bacteria; phylum Actinomycetota; class Acidimicrobiia; order Acidimicrobiales; family JANYDT01; genus JANMZO01. The sequence goes on from CAVXNJ010000004.1 coordinate 1,300,927, forward strand.
CAGCCAGGGAATCAGATGGCGGGCCGACTTGGGGGAAATGGCAAACGCGCCGTCTCGTTTCGCCAATGACTTCAAGCCTGACTGCACCATTCCCGGCGAAGCGAAAGGTATTGCGTGACTCGGAACGAGGTGACCGGCGTTGGCCGACGACGTACCGAAGCGGGAGTCGCCCGGTTCGAAGACCAGAACACTCATGCCGCGACGAGCCACCGCCGAGGCGACCGACCAGCCGATGATTCCACCGCCGACCACAATCACGTCGAGGTCACGGTTCGCATCGGCGAGCGGCTGATCTTGACTTGGCGACACGAAAAACTCCTATTGCTGGGGAACGACCGGAACCGGCACCAGGCTGATCACGGGATCATTGGGGTTCGGGACCACCGGTACGGTCGTGGCCGCCCCGACCGGTGCCACCGTGGTCGCTGACGGGTCGGGGTTGGCCGGGACCGTTGCCACGGTCGGCGGCTCGGTGATGATCGGGCGAACACACGGAGGTGGGTTGATGGTCGCTTGGCCGCCCGTCGCCAAACGCACGTCGAGCGCCGAAGTGCCGGGGGCGTCGCACCGCAAGGTGAAGATGACCCGTCCATCGCCGTTGGTCAACCGCTCCCCCACCTCAATGGGCAGAAGCACGCCCTGAGGGAACACGGAAACACCGACACCGCTCAACGGCGTCACCGAGATCTTTCCGTCCTCATCCACCACACGGGATGAGACCTCTACGACGATGTTCACCTTCTGGCCCACCAACGGCGTTGTCGGGGCCATCGCCCACTGCACATCCGTTCGGCCGTAGCTCTTTAGGGTCAGGTCATGCTTGGCCTTGGCCTCGGTGAAGAACACATCGTCGACAGTCATCGCCAGGTCGGGCGCATGCCACGCGCGGACCCGGACTCGACCCAACTCGACGCCTTTGAGTTCGTAGCGACCCTTCTCGTCGGCGTCGACAATCGTCGTTGCGGACTGCTGCCCGACCAGCCGTTCGATCCGAACCTTGGCTCCGGGCACCGGTCCCTCAGGACCACGAACGACTCCCTCGAGCGACCCGGAACTCGGTCCGAATCCGATCGTTGTCGTGGTCGTCGCCTCCGGGTCGATCGTCTGGAGCGAAACCTTCGACCGATCGATACCAATGGTTGGTGTCGTGGTCGACTGCAACGGGAGAGTCGACGGTACGACCGGGTAGGAAACGGTGACCTCACCGGCACATCCGCCGGTTACGGCAGCGAGCAACACCACCACCGAGGCAACACCAGCCAGGCGCCGAAGCGTCACCACTCCCCCAGTGTGCGTACGACCCCCGTTGATGGTCCACAGTTGACCGATGAGCCGGGCTCGGTATCACGATGCAGATAGCCCAACGCCACGACCGTTGCCGTTGTGGGATCCGCACCGTCTGGCAGCGATGCGACACTCGTGATCGTTCCCCGAACCGAGCCGTCGTGTGTCAGTTCGGCACCGACGGAGATCAGCTCGGCCACCGAGAGTTCAACACCATCGAACTGGATGCGCCGGAGCACCCGAGGCGTCATGGCACCCCGGCTGTCGATGCGTTCGACCAGCTCCTGCCCGACGTAGCAGCCTTTGGAAAAACTCACGGCGAGGCCGACGAGACCGGTCGCATTCGGAATCGTTGAATCGTTCAGTTCATAAGGGAACATAGGAACGCCAGACGCTATGCGCACATAGGAAAGGCACTCGGGATCGACCATCGGAACGTCGCTCGAAAGGGCGTCGACGAACACGTCGACGCCAGACATGGCCGGAAAGGCGGGCACCGCTCCATCGGGAGCAAACTCGGCAGCGTCGGGGCCGCGCAACGCCCAAACCGGAGAAGACTCGACAAGCGTCAGAACGCATTTCGTGCGTATCAGGAAGCGTCGAAGTGCCGCCTCCATCCCGCTTCCGGTGCCGGGATCTGCATCGAGACGAAACGTCGCCTCATGGGTTCGGGTGACCCGCATGAAGCCGATGAGTTTTCCCGTGGGCTGCAGGAGAAACGACCACGTTGCGTCGCCGATGGCGAGTTCGCTCAGGTCCTGGCTCAATTGACTCTGAAGAAACTTCAACGTGTCGGGACCATCGGCGACGATCACATCGCGAGTTACAGCAACAGCTCCGCACGAATCAGTAAGCGCGCGTACTCCCTGTTCTCCCGTGAGTACGCGACCGCTCATGACCGTGACTGCTTCATGCGACGGGCGGCAGGCACCGCCGCCAGGAGGGCCGCGGATTTGAAGAAGCACTCTTCATCTTCGGCGACCGGGTCGGAGTCGGCCACGATGCCGGCGCCGGACTGCACCGACGCCCGCCCGTCGGGGCGAACGAACATGGTGCGAATAGCGATGGCGGTGTCGAGATTACCGGCGAAGTCGAAGTAGCCCACGACTCCGGCATACGGCCCACGTCGCGCCGGCTCGAGATCGTCGATGATCTCCATCGCCCGCACTTTCGGCGCGCCCGAGACGGTTCCGGCGGGAAACGTCGCGCGGAGAACATCGATCGGCCCGAGGCCGTCGCGCAGCTCGCCCGAAACCTGCGACGTCAGGTGCATGACGTGCGAGTAGTGCTCGAGGGTCATCAGTTCCTCCACCGTGCAGGTCCCGAACTTCACGACCCGACCAACATCGTTGCGGGCCAAATCGACCAGCATGATGTGTTCGGCCACTTCCTTGGGATGCTCACGGAGTTCGCCACCGAGACGACGATCTTCTTCCTCGGTGGCCCCACGACGGCGGGTGCCAGCGATCGGTCGGGAGATCACGCGTCGATCGAGCAACTGCACCATCGGCTCTGGCGAGGAACCGATCACGGTCACTTCCGGCGACTGGATGAGGTACATGTAGGGGCTCGGGTTCACGAGCCGCAGCACCCGGTAAACGTCGTAAGGGTTCGCATCGAGATCGAGGTCATAACGCTGCGACAGAACCACCTGAAAGATGTCGCCCGCGAGAATGTGCTCCTTCGCCGTCTGCACCGCCAACTGATACTGGCCCGGTGCCATCGAGCACGTGGTTTCGGGGCGGGGGTCAGTCGGATCCGGCGGCAGTGCAAGCGAATACGGGAGCGGCTGACCGAGATCATCGGACATTTCGTTGATCCGTGCGACGGCTTTGTCGTAGGCATCACGATCCGAATCGGGGTCACCCGTCACCAATACGTTGTCAATCAGGAACACCCGATGCTTCCAGTGATCGAACGCCGCCACTGAGCCGACGACGTTGATCACCGAATCGGGAAAGCCGGTCTGATTCTCCTGGATATTCGGGAGTTTCTCGATTTCCCGGACGATGTCGAAGCCGAGAAACCCGACCAGCCCTCCGGTCAGGGGCGGCAGCCCGTGATGTTCCGGGGCCCGGTACGCCTTCAAAAGATCCTCGAGAGCGCACAGCACGCCAGCGTCGAGACGAACGCCCTCGGGAATCGTGCCTTCAACCCTCAGGTCAACAGCACCTGCGTCGGAACGGGTGGCTGTGATGGTCGCAAGCGGATTGCGACCGATGAACGAGAAACGGCCCCATTGTCCGCCGTGTTCGACCGATTCCAGGAGAAACCCTGAGCCATCGCCCACGAGTTTGGCGAAGGCGGCGACCGGCGTTTCGAGGTCGGCCATCATCTCCCGGTACACCGGTACAACCGTATGGGTACGTGCCAACTCAAGAAACGCGTCGATGTCAGGCTTGATACCACGCAGACCGGTGGCGGGGTTGGCACTCGCGGTGGACGTCACGACGCCGCCGACCCGTCGGCAGGTGTGGCGCCGAAGTCACGGAAGAAACACGAGTACGCACCGGTATGACATGCGCCTTTGCCCTCCTGGTCAACCTTGAACAGCAGGGTGTCGCCATCGCAATCGTAGGCGGCGCTGCGGATGAACTGTCGATCACCGGAAGTGTCGCCCTTTCGCCAGACTTCCTGACGCGACCGGCTCCAAAACACGGTGCGGCCTTCGGCAAGCGACTGGGCCAGGGTCTCGGCGTTCATCCACGCCATCATGAGGACCTGACCCGACGTGGCTTCCTGGACGATGGCGGCCACCAGACCATGCTCGTTGTAGCGAACGGCGGCTAACTCAGTTGCGGACGGAACGATCGGCACGGCGGTAAACACGCTCCTTACAGTAGGCGTGCCCGGCACACTGCCCGTGCTTTTCTACCCCGGTTGTCGTGGAGCCGATGCCCCGGGGAGCGGTATTACAGGTAGAGGCCGGTCGCCCCGTCGTTGCGATCGGCGGCGACGCCGTGGATGTCACGCTCACGGAGAAGCAGGTAATCGTCGCCGCTCACTTCGACCTCGTAGCGGTCTTCGGGGTTGAACAGCACGCGGTCACCCGGCTGGATCAGGCGCACACTCGGTCCGACCGCAACCACTTCGGCCCACGTCAAGCGACGCGACACCTGCGCGGTGGCCGGTATCAGCAGGCCACCTTTGGAGATTCGCTCGCCGTCGTTGCCGGGGATCTGCACCAGCACCCGATCGGCAAGCATCGTGACCGCAAGCTTTTTGTCCGACGAAGTGTTCACACCGTAAGGCTACAAGCCCTGAGCGTGGGCGGCGTGTGACCCGGCGATTCACCGGACCGTTACACCGGACGAACGTCGATGCCGTGTTGGTGAAGGTGCTCTTTGGCTTGGGCGATCGTGAACTCGCCAAAGTGGAAGATGCTCGCGGCGAGCACCGCATCGGCACCACCCAGCTCGGCCCCGGCGACCAGGTGATCGAGGGTGCCCACTCCACCGCTGGCAATCACCGGAATCGTCGTTGCTTCGACAATCGCCCGCGTCAGCGTGAGCTCAAACCCGTCGCGGGTCCCATCCCGGTCCATGGACGTCAGCAGGATCTCGCCGGCACCGCGGGCCTCGCATTCCACGGCCCACGCCACTGCGTCGATTCCGGTCGGCGTGCGACCCCCGTGTGTGTACACCTCGTAGTGCCCCTTCTCGGGCGACTTTCGGGCGTCTATCGCGACGACCACCGCCTGGGCCCCAAACTCCACCGAAAGTTCGTTGATGAGCTCCGGCCGATTCACGGCAGCCGAGTTGATGCTCACTTTGTCAGCGCCGGCTCGAAACATGGCTCTCGCGTCTTCGACGGTGCGGATTCCTCCGCCCACGGTCAGCGGGATGAACACGGATTCCGCCGTGCGCTCGACGACATCGCGCATCGTGGCCCGATCATCGGAGGTCGCGGTGATGTCGAGAAAAACCAGCTCGTCGGCCCCTTCGAGGTCGTAGCGGGCCGCCAGTTCCACGGGATCTCCGGCGTCTCGGATGCCCACGAAGTTCACGCCCTTGACCACACGGCCCTGGTCGACGTCGAGACATGGGATTACTCGCACATTGCGCATCCGTTCACGGTAGTGGTTTGGCGATTGGCGGCGGACCACCTTCATGCCCGCTGCATCCCCGCACCCCGCTCCTGCCCGTTGCCGCCAACTTTCGCCAACTGCCGGAGAAGGCCGAGGCCGTCAAACCGCAGCCGTAGACTGACACTCATGGGTCGACGTGGCATTGTTGTTTTCACCCACCGGCGACCCGCCGCGGCACGAACTTGTGGGGTGGTCCTCATGGCGGCGACACTGTCGTTCACCGCTGCATACACCCCGGCATCAGCGACGGAACAACTCGCCCGTTCGGGCCTCGCAACGGCGTTCAAAAAGACCTCGAAAAAACGCACGACCACCGACACGGTGCCTCCGACCATCAAGCTCGGACCGTCAATCGAAGTGAAGATGCTCGTCGAAGCCACGCGAACCGCCGCCTTGAAAGATGCCACGCGGTTCCGGGTGAGTCTGGGCAAGCCGATCTGTCCGGCCGGAAGCGCTCTCAACGCGCCCGCTGTCCAGTGCCTCGTCGCCCTCGGCAAGACCACGGTCGCCTACCTGGTGAAACCCGACGGGTTCGGGGCGTTCTCCGCAGAACCGACGTTTCCAATCATCGCCATGAGGGCGGTGGAAGTCGTTGCAGCCGCCTCGGTTGGGGCCCAGGCCAAGGCCGTATGCGGCAAGGAACCGTTTCAGTCACTCCCGCCGGGAAGCAGGGTGACGTGTTCGGTGATCGACAACGGCCGAACCCGCACGGTGACGGTCCGCGTCACCAACCGGTCGGGAACACTTCACGTCGACAACTGACCTTCTGCATCTGATCCGCTGCGGAGGGCGAACCTCTGCGGAGGGCGAACCCGATACCGGGTTTCGGACGAGGTTCAGAACAGGCGAAGGACGTTCGACGGTCGGTTCTTCAGTTCGTCGTAATCGACCTCAACGCACACGATCCGCCGGTCCGCGGCGAGCGTCTTTGCCTGCAGCTTGATTTCCTGAGCAACGAACATGCCCCGAACGGGCGCAAGCATCGGATCGCGGTTCAAGAACTCGAGATATCTCGTCAACTGTTCGACGCCGTCGATCTCACCTCGGCGCTTGATCTCCACGGCAACCGTCATCCCGTCGGCATCACGGCACAGAAGATCTACGGGGCCGATGTCGGTCGGATACTCACGCCGTATCAACTGCATGCCGGCGGCGAGCACATCGGTACGTTCGCTTAGCAATACTTGAAGCTCGGCTTCGACGCCCTCCTTCTGCAGGCCGGGGTCGACGCCGAGATCGTGCGCCGAATCCGTGAACACCTCATGCAGCACGATGGTGAGGGTCTCCCCTTTCGGGTTCGCGACGACCCACTGACCCTCTTCCTCGCGGATGACATTTGGCGCGGTCATCCAGTTGAGCGGTTTGTAGGCACCACCATCGGAATGGACGGCAACGCACCCGTCGGCTTTCACCATGATCAATCGGGTCGCCTCGGGAAGAAGAGCGGCGAGCCGACCTTCGTAGGTCACGGTGCAGCGCGCGACAACAAGACGCATTTCGAGCCTTGCCCTTACTTCGAGCTAGCCGAGGCGGGAACGCACAAACCGACGAACGTCGAAAGCAGCGCTATCCCGGATGCGCTCGACTTCTCGGGATGAAACTGTGTCCCCATAACATTTCCGCGCTCGACCACGCAGGGGACCTCGATGCCGTAGTCGCAGACGCCGACCACATCCTCGTGGTATTCCGGCGCAAACGAGTGCACGAAGTACGCCCACATCGGCGAGTCGGATGTTCCGAGCAACCGCGACGGCCGAACGCGTCGGACCAGGTTCCACTGCATTTGCGGCCGCTTCACCGTGTCGGGCAGCAGGCGTACCCGCCCCTTGAACACGTCAAGACCTTCAACCCCGCCAAACTCGTCGCTGCCGCTGTGCAGCATCTGCATACCGACGCAGATACCGAGAAACGGGCGGCCCGAGGCGATCGCTTCGTGCACCGGACCCCGGAGGTCATGGTGATCAAGAGCCTCCATGCAGCGTCCCATGGCTCCCACACCGGGAAGCACCACACCGTCGGCGGCGGCAATGACCGTCGGATCACTGGTGACGGCTACCGATGCGCCGGCGCGTTCCAGCGCTTTCCACGCCGAAGGAAGGTTGCCGATCCCGTAATCGAGCAGCGCAATTTTCGGCCGCGCTGACCCCTCCGGGTACGTCGAGGGCATGTGACCAACGGTGTCGCTCACAAGGTGCCCTTCGTCGACGGAATGCCGGATCCACCATCGAGTCGAACAGCGTCACGCAGGGCGCGGGCCACCGCCTTAAAGGAAGCTTCGAGGATGTGGTGGGTGTTCTTTCCCCGAACCAGGTGGATGTGGAGAGTGATCATCGCCGACGTGACAAACGCCCGCCAGAACTCCTCGGTCAACTGCGGGTCGAAGCCCGGTTCTCCAAGGAGAAAGGTCTGGCCGGTGCCTCCCGACGGATCGACGTCATAGTGCAGATAGGGCCGCCCCGAGAGGTCGACCGCGACATCGACCAGCGCCTCGTCGAGCGGCACGGCAATCGAGGCAAAGCGACGGACGCCGACCTTGTCACCGAGCGAGCGGCGGAACGCGTCGCCGAGCGCTATCCCCACGTCTTCGATGGTGTGGTGGGTATCGATCTCGATGTCGCCGACACACTTCACCCGAAGGTCGAACCCCCCGTGTTTGCCCAATTGCGCCAACATGTGGTCGAAGAACGGAATGCCGGTGGAGGTCTCGACGACGCCCGAACCATCGATCTCGATTTCAATGTCGATGGATGTCTCTTTCGTCGAGCGCTTTACTTCCGCAAAACGGCGCGACGATTCGGTCGAGAAGGTCGGTGAATCGGTCGGGTTCATGATGCGGTTCCTACTGTCTGATTGGGGGCGGGCAACACGAACGTGGCGGCAACGATGATGGGGATGCGAGCGGGAATCTGCCGGGTGATCATTCGGCGTTCCCCACGATCTCGGTGAGCGCGTTGAGGAAGGCGTCGTCTTCGGCCGGGGTTCCCACGGTTACCCGCAAACAGCCATGCAGACCGGGCCACGACGAACAGTTGCGCACGAGCACCGACCGGTCGACCAGGCGCTGCCACACGTCGTTCGGGCTCAGCTCCAACGGGCGAAACAACACGAAGTTGGCCGCCGACGGCCAGAATTCGACCTTGAGTTTGGCCAGGCCCGCTTGAAGTCGTTCACGTTCGGCGACGAGAGCGGCGACCCGGTCCTGCATTTCCGCCTCGTGGGTCAGCGCCAACTCACCGGCGACCTGCTTCAGGGCATCGAGATGATATGGAAGGACGACCTTCTCCAGCTCGGCGATCAGCCACGGTTGGGCGATGCAGTAGCCAAGTCGGGTGGCCGCCATCGACCAGGTCTTGGAAAACGTTCTGATCACCACGAGCCGGGGGTGGTCGTCGAGAAGTTCCTGCGCCGACCACGGGGCGAACTGGCCGTAGGCCTCGTCGACGACGACCAGAGCGTTGGGCGAACTGGCGTACACGTGCTCGATCAACTCCCGGGACTCGAGCTGCCCGGTGGGATTGTTCGGCGAGCAGAGAAACACGATTGCCGGATCGAGCCCCGACACCAAGGCGTCGAACGCTTCGGGCGTGAGCCGATGGGTTGCGTCGCGCGTTCCCGAGACCACGGTTGCCCCGCTGATCCGGGCGATCTGGCTGTGCATGGCGTATGTCGGCTCAAACGTTACGGCGGTGCGACCGGTTCCGCCGAACGTGAGGCACAACGTCTGCAGCACCTCGTTGGAACCGTTTGCGACGAAGACGTTCTCGACGGAAACGCCGTGCAGATTCGCGATTGCCGCTCGAAGCTTGGTAGCTGCCCGGTCCGGATAGCGATGGAACTCGATGTACGCAACGGCCGCGGCCAACTGGGCCTGCCACTCGGGCGGCGGCGGGAAGGGACTTTCGTTGGTGTTCAGGCGAACCGCCACCTCGACCTGGGGTGAGTGGTAGCCCTCCATCGCCCGAATCTCAGGACGGGGGGAAACGGGCAAGGAATCAGCCATGGGTCCAAGCCTACGGGACGACCGGCGGCTCCACAGGCACGTTTGGTTCCAGGTGCCGGGTCGAGCCGACCCGGTAGGGTGCGCGGGCCTGAGAGAATCACTGGATGGCTGATCCGTTTCCCGAACTGTCTTCGCTGCACCGCTCGCTACAAGACATCGTGGATCGACTGCTTGCCGTCGCCCGCGATCAGCGAGGTCTTCCCGGCGGTGACACCATTGCCGCTGAGGTCATGCAGATCGAATCAACCATCGTCAACGCCGAACGACGTCTTGGCAAACTCGTGCACCGTTTGTAGCCCGTACCACTCGGCTCTGGGCCGGATGCCGACGCGGCCCTATTCCATGCGAGCGCGTACCCGGCTGTGCAGGGACTGCACCCGAAACGACCGCAGCGTGGTGATCGTGGCGGCCACGACCAGAACGAGAACGAGGGCCGCCAAGAACCGACGAATCCAGAACTCGGGTGGCCGACCCGGTGCGTCGAGGGCCGAGCTTGGGGCACCTTCATCGACCGGGAGCAGACTGGCTGGATAGCGCGTTGATGGAAAACTCAAGGCTGAGTAACCACCGGAGCCATCAGTTGCGGCGGCGACGATGAGCAGCTGGGATCCGACTCCAGTTGTAGCGGAGGAGGCTCCGGGGACCGGCTTTTTTGGCGCTCCCACAACTGGCGTGTCGAAGGTTAGATCGACCCCTTCGAAGCGAAGCGCCGGCGCGCCGGCCGCGGGAATCGGCACCGGGTTGGATGACGCGAACGGTGCGACCACCACGGTGGCCCCCGAAGTGTCGCCAGGAACCTGAAGGGTCTGCGAAATCGACGTCGCGTTGATCATTCGAACCGACAGCGCATCGTGGGATTTCGAGTCGGGAACCCCGAGAAGTCGGGCCGGGCCGGATCCGTGGGCGGCAACGAACGTCGTCGACGAACCACCTTCCACGTCCCGTACTTCGCCCACGACCACGGAGCCGTCGCGGCGAATCTCAAGACTTCGGATTCCGCTTCCCACCAGCAGGTAGGGACTGACGATGTTGGCGGCAAGGCCGTTGATCCGGCGTTTTCCGTCGACCCAGACCTCGAACGCAATCTGCTCCCCCGGGGCGGGTGACGACTGGGCGACGATGAACCTCACCGCGGCCAGGCGGCCAGCGGAGGCCGGTCCGGCCACGGCATCGTCAGCGCTTGCGGATCCGTTCACGCTCGAGACCATGCCAACGACCACAACCGACGTCAGCCACACCAACAGCGCGCCGCGCAGCCATTTGGCGGATCGGCTCTGGCCGGCGAGCATCCAGCGGCGAACGATGGTCAGGGGAAGCATTGACTTCTCCATCGGCGACGATGCTCGACCACTTAACGTGACATCAGAAGAAACGGCAAGGTTTTGTTGAAATAGCTCCGTCAAATGAGCCAACCGACCTACCCCCCGGTCGGGGATCACCTCACCCAACAGGTGGGTTAGCCGGATCAGGCACCGGTCGTCTCGGACTCGCGAGTGATCTACTTCCCGGCACTCGGGCAAAAATCGGCCAGAACACACTCGCCACACAGCGGCTTCTTCGCCGTGCAGACGCGGCGTCCGTGCAGAATCACCCGGAGGCTGAACACGCCCCGTTGGGCGGCCGGGACCAGCGAGTTGAGCTCCAACTCGACCTTCACGGCGTCGTCTTCAGCGGTGAGACCAAGTCGCTTCGACAGCCGTAGGACGTGCGTATCGACGGGTAGGCCGGGCTCGTTGAGCGCAACACTTCGCACGACGTTGGCGGTCTTGCGACCGACTCCGGCCAAGGACGTGAGGTCTTCGATCGAGTGCGGCACCTCGGAATCGAAGGTGTCGACAAGTCGGGTGGCCATGGCCATCAGCGACTTTGCTTTGGCCCGGAAGAACCCGGTGGAGTGGATCAATTCCTCGAGTTCCTCTGGGTTCGCCGAACTCAACGCCTCCGGGGTCGGGTACTTGGCGAACAGGACGGGCGTTACCTCGTTAACCCGGACATCGGTGGTCTGGGCCGAAAGAATCGTGGCCGCCAACAACTGGAACGCGTTGTCGTGGTTGAGTTCGCACAGCGATTTGGCGTCGCCGGGAAAACTCCCGGCGAGACGCTCTGCAACCAGCGCGGCCCGACCCTTTGGCGACCTCGGCTTACCCATTCGAATCGTCCTACTTCCGGTTCACGAGCGAAACAGCAATCATGACCACGGACAACACCAAAATGACGGCCAGGAAGATCACGATCGCAGAGCCTAACGTCTCGCCTAACGTTGAAGGGGTGGAGTCGACCCCCGTTTCTGTCAGCCGAACCCGAGAAAAGCCGGTTGTGCCGGTTCGGCGTTTCGATCTGACGCGCAAGGACCTCGCCACGCTGCTCGATGGTGAACCCCGGTACCGGGTCGATCAGGTGTGGGCGGGTCTCTACGAGCAGGGTCTCGACATCGCCGAGATCACGAGCCTTCCGAAGGCCCTGCGGGCGCGGCTGAACGCCGAGGAGTCGATGGGTTCATCGCTCGAGAAGGAAATCGAATCGTCCAGCGAAGGGGGCGAGACGATCAAGTGGTTGTGGAACCTTCACGACGCCAGCCGCATCGAGACGGTTCTCATGCATTACAAAGAACGCTCGACCGTCTGCATTTCCTCGCAGGCTGGCTGCGCCATGGGTTGTGGGTTCTGTGCGACCGGCCAGGCCGGGTTCAAACGGCAGTTGACCACGGGCGAGATCGTCGAGCAGGTCATCCGAGCCCGCCGTCGGGCCACCGACGATGGTCGGCGGCTGTCGAACGTGGTGTTCATGGGCATGGGCGAACCGATGGCCAACTACGACGCCGTATGGAACACGGTCGAGCATCTCCACGGTGACCTCGGCATGTCGGCGCGCCACATCACCATTTCGACGGTCGGGATCATCCCCGGTATCAGGCGTCTCACGGAAGAAGCGCTTCCCGTCAACCTGGCCGTCTCGCTGCATGCCGCCGACGACGAAAAGCGCAACGCCCTCGTGCCGATCAACCGCACGTATCCGCTCGGCGAACTGGCCGACGCCTGCGCTGCGTACTTCGATGCCACTCACCGGCGCGTGTCATTCGAGTGGGCGCTGATCGAAGGCGTCAACGACACCTATGCCGATGCCCGTCAACTTGCGGCCTACGCACGACCACTAAGCGCGCATATTAATCTGATTCCGCTGAATCCCACGCCGGGGTACCCCACGGTCGGGACCAAGCCGGCCGGAGTCCGAGCGTTCTGCGAAGCGCTGATCGAACTCGGGGTAAACGCCACAATTCGCCGTAACCGGGGCACCGGCATCGATGCCGCCTGCGGTCAGCTCAGCGCCCGTCAGTCCGAGTAGCGCTCAGCTGTTCTTGTCTCGGCGGGCCCGGCTCGCCGCTTCGAGCGTCGCCTTTTCTGCCGGTGTCAGCGAGTTCATGCCGCTGGCCGCGATCTTGTCGAGGATCCGATCGACATCGTGTTGCGTCGCAGTGGCTGCGGGTCCCGAACCGCTTCCGGCCCAAGGACCGACGATGGGCTCGCCCTTCCCCTTCGACGACGCCGGCTTCGAACGAGCTGGCTTGGTCGGGCGCACTTTGGCCTTCTTCCCTGAGCCGTCGCTGATGATGAACTGCGGGAGCCGCACCAGGGGCACCCACGACACATTGGTACCGAGCCCGTACGCCCGCACCAGGATCAGCACGCACCCGACCATCAACAACTCGAAGACGACCGCAAGGAAGTACCGGTCACCGAGGAGTTGCAGCATGTTGATACCGAAGAGGACCGAGGCCAGGATCCACGCCTTGATCCCGAAAAACGAACGCATGTTGGGGTTTTCGACGATGAATGCGACGAGCACGGCCCAAACCAGAAGCCCAATGCCCTGACTGGCGATGGATACAAGGGACCCGGCGTTTTCGTACGTCAGGCCGCCGGTCGCGTAGTAGTAGCCGGTGGCAAAGATTGCCGGAGCGAGGGTGCACGTGATCAAGAACTTGAGGAACCGAATCCGACCGAAATCCATCTCGAGCCGGTTTCCCACCCACCAGAAGATTCCGATCGCGAGCGCCGTAAAGATCTGCGGTTCGTTCAACGCCGGCCACGTCGCCAGCCGCCAAATCTGACCGTGGGTAATTCGATCCGGGCTGAACGCCAGCCACTGGAGAAGTGACTTGTCGAGGGCGTAAACGAAAAACGAAACCACTGCCAGTGCTGCACCGAGAGTTGCGGTGGTCGCATCGACCGTGCCAACCCGGAACCACGGATCAGACGGACCACGGCGTTTCGGCCACACGATAGAAAACTGACCTGCCATGCCGTCGACACTAGTTGGGCACAGGGTCGAACGGGAGCTTCCCGGCAAAACACACTACCACCATGCACCCGTTCGACTCCAAACGGGCACAGGGTCGAACGGGAGCTTCCCGGCAACCAAACCACCACCATGCACCCGTTCGACTCCAATCGGGCACAGGGTCGAACGGGAGCTTCCCGGCAAAACACAACTACCACCACCATGCACCCGTTCGACTCCAAACGGGCACAGGGTCGAACGGGAGCTTCCCGACGAAACCACCAGCTGCCACCGTTCGACTCCAATCGGGCACAGGGTCGAACGGGAGCGTTTCACGAAAGCACCATGCGACTGGGTGCTCCGGCGGGGCTTGAGTAGGGTTGCAGCATGAGTCAACTCACATTCGACAACATCAAAGAACACGTCGGCGAGCACCTCGGGTACTCGAACTATCTCGAAGTCACCCAGCCGCAAGTGCAGCTGTTCGCTGAGGCCACGGGCGACTACCAGTGGATCCACCTCGATGTGGAGCGGGCCAAGGCCGGTCCGTTCGGCGGCCCGATCGCTCACGGCTACCTCACGCTCTCCCTGGCTCCCGTCCTGCTGGCCGAGGTTCTCAAGGTCGATGGCGTCAAGATGGGCGTCAACTATGGGGCCAACAAGGTCCGCTTCCCGTCGCCGGTTCCGGTCGGATCCAAGATTCGGGTCGGCGCCAAGCTCGTCGGGGTCGAAGACGTCGCCGGCGGCATTCAGGTAGCCGTCGAAGCGACCTTCGAGTGCGAAGGTGCCGCCAAGCCGAGCTGTGTCGCTGAGCTGCTGTTCCGCTATTACAACTGAGCTTCGCCAATTGCGGGGTCGGCCGGTCCGACCACCCGTATGTTTCGCGAGACAGGCGTCACCCACCCGGGTGGCGCCTGTTCTGTTTGTCGTCCAAACGCTACGAACTCAAAGAACCCCGTCGGTGGCAACGTTGGCGAACATGACCGACGCGGCCGGGGTGAGTTTCACGACCGCCTGAGCTTTCACTTTGGCATTCGTACCGGGAACCACGACCGAAGTGAACGACGAAGGTGCCAGGCTGCGCGCCGCTTGGGCGAACACCAGAAGATCCTTCAGCGGAATGTTCGTGCTCACCTGCTGCTTCATGGCGGCAATCCAGACGAGCAGCCCCTTTGAGTCCGACGTTGACTCCCGGAGACGCGCCAGCGTGCTCAGAAGAAACTTGCCCTGGTTCGCCGAGCGGCCGAAATCACCGTTGGCCACATCGTGACGGTCTCGATTGAAGGCCAGAGCAGCAGGACCATTCATTGAGAACCAACCCTTCGCGAACATCGCTCCGGAGAACCGGTCGTTCATAGCCGGGTCAACCAATTGGTTCACGCCCCCTATCGCGTCAACCAGGGCGGTGAAGCCGGCAAACCCCGTAACCACGTAGTTCGTGACCGGGATCTTGGTGAGCGACTGAATCGTGGAAACCATGAGCGTCGGACCACCCCAGGCGAGTGCCGAGGTGAGCTTCGCCGACCCGTGGCCGGCGATCGGAACGTAGGAATCACGAGGAAACCCGAGGATCGTGCCCTTCTGCGTCGAAGGGTTCAACAGCAGGAGATGAACGCTGTCGCCTCTTGTGCGGGTGGCGTTCTCCCCGGGTCGGGCATCGGAGCCGATGATCAGGAGGGTGAAGAGACCATTGGTGAGCGGGAGCCGACCCAGCGCGTCGGCTGCGGTCGCTGCACTGGTCATTCCACCGACGGGCGACGCGCTGAACACAAACGGCACCGCGTCTTTCGGTGCCCGACCGTTCGGCTTCATCTGCGACCGAGCCGCCTTTTTCACGGCAACGGTCTTTGTGGCCGCCGCCGTCTTTTTCGCCACGACGGTCTTTTTCGCCACGACGGTCTTTTTCACCACGACCGCCTTTTTGGCTGCCGCCTGGGCCGTCTCGGGTCCGATCCGGGCTGTGGCGACCGACATCACGGCGATCAGCCCGATGGACGTGATCGCAGTCCGGTACCGGCGCCGCTGACCACCTCGAGACACGAGACGGCTAGACATTTGGGGGGAAGTCATGGGCCTAGTGTCGTCGATTCCAGTGAGAGTCATGTGAGGAGCACGTTCGAGTATCAGTGGTCGGTTGCGGCCCTCTACGATGCAGACGTGACCAATCTGAATGTTAAGGGCCTCGATCCATGGATCGTGCGACCGGGTGAACGTTTCTCGCTTCGTAGTAAAGATCCGAGCAGCACACCGATGGCACCCTCCGGTGAGCGGTCAAAGACGGAGAAGGCCACCACCGCCCTCAAGGCCAAACTCGCCACGCAGCATGCGTTGATCCAAGCAAACGAGGACCGCTCGGTCCTGGTCGTTCTGCAGGCCATGGACGCCGGCGGCAAAGACGGCACCGTCAAGGGTCTCTACGGCGGTCTCAACCCTGCCGGTGCCGAAGTCACAAGTTTCGGCGTTCCATCCGACGAAGAACGAGCCCACGATGTGCTGTGGCGGATCCACAAGCGCCTCCCGGCGAAGGGTCGCGTGGGAATCTTCAACCGGTCCCACTACGAGGATGTTCTGGCGGTGCGGGTACGCAACATCGCCCCACCCGCGGTATGGCGTCCGAGGTTCCAGCATTTCAATGACTTCGAGTCGGCCCTCACGGCGTCGGGCACCGTCGTCGTCAAGTTCATGCTCCATATCTCGCTGGAGGAGCAGCGGCAGCGGCTTCAGGACCGTATCAACCGCCCTGACAAGCAGTGGAAGTTCCGCATGGGCGATCTTGAGGACCGGGCGCTGTGGCCCGACTATCAGGCGGCATACCAAGACGTGCTCACCAAGACCTCCACCCCCAACGCTCCGTGGTTTGTCATCCCCGCTGACAAGAAGTGGTACCGCGACTTTGCCGTTTTGACGATTCTCACGACGGTACTCGACGGCCTGAAAATGACGTTTCCGAAGCAACCCGACATCGACGGCGTCGTCATCGAGTAGCGACGGCGTCGTCATCGAGTAGCGCCGGCGTCGTCATCGAACCCCGACGTTCTCGTCATCGATGAACGGGTGAGGTTCAGGGATTGTCGGCGGCTGTTTCGGGTTGTTGCTTCCGTACAGGACCGGCCACGACGATGTCGGACTCGTCGAAGTAAATCTCGAACCGCCCTCCGGGCGAGGTGAGCGACGTGAGCAGGGCCCGGCCGTCATCGTCCATCGTCATACGGTCAGCAACGATCCACTGCACCCGGGCCGGGTCGGGATCAGGTGTCGGTTTCACCGGGTCGTAGTTGCCCCAGTACGAGGGTTTGAACGGGTTGGGCCAGTCGTAGACGTCTTTGCGCTGGTCAAGATGGGTCAGCAGGAAATAGGTTGCCGCCACGCCGGCGTCTTTGGGGACCATGCGGACCGCTTGGAGCTGGATGGCGGATCGACTGCTTGGCGTTGACCAGTAGCCATCTTTCGACGCTTTGCTCAGCGGCGACGGCGAGAAGTTGATGTTCGCGATCAGCGACGCCAGGAACACCGCCAGCACCAGCCGCTTCATCCACGTTCGGTATCGGACCAGCCGCGCCACGCCGTGGACCGTCGAGATCCACATCGGGCCCACGAGCACCGCGGCGTACTGGTACTTGATCTCACGAGCGTACGTGTTGTCGGTCAGAAGATTTGATGCCATCGATGGAAGCATCATCAGGCAATGCAGCGGGCTCAAGACGAACACGAACAGCGTCGGCAGACCGAAGTCCCGGAGGTAACGGACCCGATCAGGCTTGATCACCGTCGAAACGACCAGGCCGGGATCAGTGATCGCGGTGCGTACGATTCCCCCGGCGCTTCCGCCGAATGTGCCGAAGAACGTTTTGAAGAAGTAGGGCGGCTGACCGTCGTTGAACGCCGGGATGACCACCTTGGTGGCTACAAGAAACCACGCACTGCCGGCGAGCATCGTCAACAAGGCCGGAACCACGTCGCGCCGACGGTCGCGGTTGCGAAAGAAATCGGTCCACAGCGAACGCCGGTTTTCGACCAGGAGGACGACACCGAGCATCACCACGGCCAACGCGGTTTCCTCACGGGTGGCCAGGGCCAACAGCACCGCGACCGCGTATGCCCGCCATCGTTTGTTGATCGCGAACCACCAGGCCCAAAGCAACGCCGTCCCGGAGAATGCCTCCGGGTGCCAGTGCGATTGGTTGATCCACTGCACGACCGGGCTGAGGAGGTATGCCAACGCAAGCAGGCACGCCATGACCGCCGTTCCGGTATCGGTGGAATTCGGTTTGGTGCCGACAAAAATTCCGCCGGTAACTCCGGTCGACAACCGGCGTCCGCCCATGGCGACACGATTACCCGCATCCAGGCCGTCGGCTGACGATTGGAGTCGGCCGGGCGAGGACCTTCCGTGCGATGAGGTAGACGGGCCACGCGCCGAGGGCGAAGACGAGCGTCTGTATGACCAAAAACGATGAAGCTCCCCCGCCAAGCCACGACACCGGAACCAGGAGATACAAAATGAGATTTACGTGGTGTCCGTGCACATAGAGCCCACGAACCGTCATGAACGGGTTCCCCTCGTGCCCTAACGCCCAAACTGCCTGGTCATAGATGCCGGTGTCGAACGAGTAGGTGGCAAAGGCCCGATGGCTTTGGATGTGAGCCCACGAGAACACCATGGAGAACAACACCATTGCGGCCAGGACGACGAGCCCCGGGAGCGGATCGCGAAGCACCCGTTCCATGTACCTGCTCGCCGCCTCGAAGACCGGTTCGGGCCCGCGGAACCGCCGCCTTGACGACTGGGGCGAGACGACCGGCGACCCGGCAAGATCGCCGGAGAATTCAGCGTCGGCGTCCGCGAATTCGTCGACGCCGATGTCGATGCCCACACCCTCCCAGTTGAGTGGATCACCTGGGTTGAGAAGCTCCCCAACGAGAGCAGGCTCGGGGTTCACCTCACCGGTCGTCGATTCGTCGGTGCTCACCTCGTCGCCGAGGGCGCGAAGCCGCGGCGGGCTGGGCATCGGCGACTCCGGATGATCGGTGTCGGCGACCAAACGATCAGACGACTCGGACCGGCGGGACGCTCCATCACGGTCGAAGGGGTTTGAGACGATGCGAGCGGCGACCAGGGTTCGCTGGATCACCGGCCTTGAGGGAGGAGCCGGAGGTGGTTCGGGGAGCTCGACGGGAGGTTCGAGTACAGGACTCGACGCTTCGTCGGATGGATCCTCGGTGTCATCCGGCGTGGGCCCATCCAGGTCCGGGCGGATCAGCCTGACCGGCGCAAGCGTTGACTCGACGGGATCGCCGTCGTGGTCGACATCGGTGTCGGGGTCATCGTCGTGGTCGACATCGGTGTCGTGGTCTCCCTCGACATCGGCCGTCACGGCAGCTTCATGATCTCCGGCTGCTGAGGTGAGATCGGGGGAACGTTCGGCCCGCGTTTCCTCCTCCCCGCCGGACCCTGATCCGCTCATCGCTTGTTCGAGAGGTCAGGCAACGGGTGACGGCCACAGGGACCGGGTAACAACGTGTGGCGGTCGACGACGTCGCGAACGGACCTGCAACCCGAGACGCGGGAGATTCGCCGCAAACTGCTTCAGTTCCTTCGGCGACAACTTTGACGCGCCGCCGATTCTCGACGAGAACACGATTGGATGCTCACGAATCGTGAACCCGGCGGCCGAAGCGAGCCCCACAAACGAACTGAAGAAGCTGTAACCGGTGATGGCCAGGGGGCCGGGATCGAATGATCGCGCCACTTCGGTCGTGAATACCCGGTACGACGTCGTCGCGTCGCGAACACCCCACACGCCCGTCGCCATCGAAAAGCACAGGATGCCCAGGCGGCTCATCCACTGCCGCCCCAGTGACAGACCCGGAACTTCGCCGCCCTTGGTCCAGCGCGAACCGATCACCAGATCCGCCGTCGACTCCCGAAACGTCTGAAGGAGATCGGGCATCACCAGCGGGTCGTGCTGTCCATCGGCATCGAGCGTAACGATCGTGTCGGCCCAGCCCCGTCTCAGCACTTCGTCGAAACCCCGAAGATACGCGGCTCCAAGACCTGACCTCGGGTGGCTCGAAACGGACATCGTCAGACCGTGAACCTGCGCGGCCGCAACGGCCAGTTCAGCCGTACCGTCGGGAGATTCGTCGTCGAGAAGCAACAACTGCACTTCGTCGCCGGCCTGTCGGATCTGCGCGGCGGCCTTCGCAAGGCCGATGATCGCGGACTCGATGCAGTCAGCCTCGTTGTACGTCGCCATCACCACTTCGATCCGCATCCGTAGTCACCTCATTGCCGACATGGCGTCGGCATGGCCCTTCCTGGTATCTCGACAATAGCTATATCGACGCCGTTTGAGTGGTGCTTGAGGACGATGGGCGTTTCCCGACGGGAAATACCAGGTCCGGGGACCTGGAGCATCAATGCGACCGCACCAACAAGGTTCGAACATCCGTCGGAACCCGGACCGTTCACAGGCCTCTCCACCGTCAGCCCGTCTCGAAACCAGAAGACTCGGGCATCAGCCATCAGCGCCGTTACACACATCGCAAGAGATCGTGGAGCCGAGCGTTCAGGGTGTCGGAGTTTGCCGCCGTCGTTTTTCCCAATCGCACCACCACGGCGTTTTGTGAGGGCAGAACAACGATCCGCTGGCCTTCATAACCGTTGCATGAGAATGCACCGAACTCCGGCAGAAGCCACCAATGTGCTCCGTAGCCGTACGTTTCGGTTTCGGGCACCGGAATCGCTTCCCGGGCGTGATCGACCCAACCTTCCGGAAGTATTCGCTGCCCGTTCACCACCCCGTCGTTCAGGTACAGCAGTCCGAAGCGGGCGAAGTCGCGCGCCGTGGCGTAGACGAATGACGAGCCGATGAAGGTTCCGGCGGCGTCGAACTTCGGAATGGCCGAAGTAATTCCACAGGGGTCGAACAAACGGGACTGAAGGTACGCCGCCATACCGGCTTGCCCACCCCCGATGCGCTGTCCGGCTATTCGACAGAGGATGTTCGTCGTGCCCGAGGAGTAATTCCATACCGTGCCCGGCTCGTGGTCGAGCGGTAAACCGGCGGCGTATCCGGCTGTGTCGGCTTGGCCTTCACCGAACAGCATCGCTATGCAATCTGACGTGCCGGCGTCGACGTAGTCCTCCGCAAATCGCAATCCCGACCGCATGTTCAGCAGGTGCTGGATCGTGATGTTGCGTCGATCATCGTTCGCCCACTCCGCGACCGGGGCCGGCTCGTTGACGTCGACGAGACCATCGAGCGTCAGAAGGCCGTAGACCGCGTGCGTCATGCTTTTGGCCATCGACCAGGAAATGAACGTGTGGTCGACGCCCGCTCCGGGGCCGTAACCCTCGGCGATGATTTCGCCGTCTTTGATCACAACGATCGCCAGGGTCAGTTCGAGCTCGGGCGGCTGACTCAGAAATCGACCGACCTGGTCACGCAACTCGGTATCGCCCCTTGAAAGGTTGACCGGAAGCGGCACTACGTTCGACTGGGCCGTATTCGACATGGCCGAGTTTCTACACCAATTCGATGAGATCGAGCATCTTCTCGTCGTAGTGCATGAGCTGACCTTCGGGCATCATCAGTACGCCCGTCGGCGCAAGCTGCGCTACGAACTCGGTGTCGTGGCTGACCAGGATGATCGTGCCCTTGTAGTTCTGGAGCGCGGCCAGAACCGCTTCACGCGAGGGCGGATCGAGGTTGTTGGTCGGTTCGTCGAGGAGCAGCACATTCGACTTGCCGATCATGAGTCGAGCCAACGACAGCTTGGTCTTCTCACCGCCGCTCAGGGTTCCGGCTTCCTGGTCCGCGACATCGCCGACCATGCCGAAGTGCGACAGAATTCCGCGCAGTGTCGGGTCGGGGACGGTGGGGTCCATCTCGCGAAGCAGCGAGATAACGGGCCGGGTCGGCGTGATGTCTTCGTGTTCCTGGGCGTAGAAGCCGAGTTTGACGTTGGCCCCGAGCTTGATTGTGCCAGCGTCGGGGGTGTACACACCGGCCAAGGAACGCAGAAGGGTCGTCTTACCGGCACCGTTGAGGCCGAGCACAAGGAACACGTCGCCACGGGCGACGTCGAAGCTCACGTCGGCGAAAATCACGTCTTCGCCGAATGCCTTGGCCAACCCGGTCACCGTCAGGGCGCGGTCTCCGGCTCGGGCCGGTTCGGGGAAGCGCACACGCATCGTGCGCCGCTTGACCTGCATGACCTCGGGGCCACGCTTCTTCTTCATGTGCTCCATGCGCATGAGCAGGTTCTTGCGCTTCTGCACGTGCGTTGCATTGGCGCCACGGAACTTGTCCATGGTCTTTTCCAAGCGGGCGATCTCGTTGTTGAAGTTCGCCGACTCGCGGGCCCTCAGCGACTCCCGCTCCTCGCGCTGCTTCAGGAACTGCGTGTACGTACCTTTGTACTGCTCGATCCGTGCGGCTTCGAGGGCGAGCACGCGATCGATCGCGGAGTCCATCAGTTCGATGTCGTGGCTCACGACGAGGACCGTGGACTTGCACTTCTTCAGGAACTCCATCACCCAGCGCTTGGCTTCAACGTCGAGGTGGTTGGTGGGTTCGTCGAGGATCATGAGATCGCCACCGGCGAGCAGGAGCCGGGCCAGTTCCAATCGTCGACGTTGACCGCCCGACAACGTGCCAACGGCGCGCAGCAGCGCTTCGTCGTCGAGCCCGACACCTGCGGCGATGCGCTCGGCATCGGACTCCACCTGATAGCCCCCGAGTGTGCGGTACCGCTCCTCTAGGTTGGTGAACTTGCGGACCGCTTTGTCGAGCGCCTCGTCGGCCCCATCGACGCCGGCACCCATGTCGATGCCGGCCTTTTCGATGCGGGCCTGCCACTCCTTCAACTGCTCGGCCATGTCGGTGAGCGGGCTGGCGCTGAGCAGGTGATCGAAGGCCATCCGATCGGTTTCTTCGGCCTTGGCCGAGACGTCTTGCTGCAGCCAAACGAAGTAGTCGGGCCGGTTGACCGTGCCCCCGGATGGATGGCGCTCACCCGCCAGCGTTTTCAGCAGGGTCGTTTTGCCCGCTCCGTTGGGCCCGACCAGTGCAACCTTCTCCCCGTCTTGGAGGCGAAAGGACGCGCCCTCGAGCAGGACGCGGTGGCCCAGGTCGATGCGGAGGTCGGCTACTTCTAACACAGCGTTCAAGGTTAGGGCACGTAGCCCACTTCACCGGACCAAATGACGATTGCAAACCAAAGCGAACCCACCGGGAACGCAATCACGCCAAACCTCGGTGCGTCAGCCACGTTCTTCGCGCGTTCGTTCATCCACCCGAAACGCCGAGCCGAACGGTCCTACCACTACCGCCAAAAGCGCTCGTAGCATGGGAGGGTGCCAACGTCGACGTCCCCCGGTCCAACTCGTCAAGCGATCGATCTGAGCGCAGGACTTCCAACCGGCGACGCGAAAGCCAAAGCCGTGCGGGAAATGTTCGACACGATCAGCCCGCGTTACGACCTGGTCAACCGGGTCATGACGTTCCGTATGGACGTGGGGTGGCGAAAGCGCACGGTGAAGGCGCTGGGTCTCCCGAGCGGCTCAAGGGTGCTCGATCTGGCCGCCGGCACGGGTGACCTGTGCCGCGATCTCGCGAAGGCCGGGATCGTCCCCATCGGCATGGACCTCAGCTTTGGGATGCTTTCGCACGCCAAGACCGACGCACCGCTTGTCCAGTGCGACGCACTTCGCCTGCCAATCGCCGATGGCGCCGTCGACGGCGTGACGTGTGGTTTCGCGCTACGGAACTTCGCCGACCTCAACCAGTTCTTCGCCGAGCTCGGTCGCGTCACTCGACCCGGCGGCCGGGTAGCCCTGCTCGACGCCTCGACCCCGCCGAATCCCGTGATGAAGTTTGGTCACGGGATCTATTTCGGACAGCGTCGTTCCGCTGATCGGCGGGCTCCTCAGCGACCCGACCGCATACCGGTACCTACCCAAGTCGCTCGCGTATCTCCCCGAGCCACCGGTAATGCTTGACATGTTGCGAAGCCACGGATTTTCCGGGGTACAGCGTGATCTGTTGGCCGGAGGCATTGCCCAACTCATCGTCGGCACGAAGGTAGGCCGAGCGTGAACGCGACAGCGTCGGTGTTTCACGACACCATTGCCGACGCCTCGATGCTCAGGTCTGTCACCCGGCGGCTCAGCCCCTCCGAGGCACAGGACCTGAACCTTCTGGCATTTTGCGGTGACGACGGTCTGTTGTTCACCCATGACGGTGTCGGGCTCGCCGCCCGAGGGGTCGCGCTGACGATTCCCATGCCCGAGGGCAGCCGGTCGGTCGACCACGTCGAAACCGTGCTTCGGGCGATAAACGTCGACGACGCACTGATGCGGGCCGGCTCCGGGCCGGTCGCGTTCGGAGCACTCCCCTACCTGCCCGGCGAGCCGGCGACGATGACGGTGCCCGAGGTCATCGTGGCGAAGTCGAGCGACGGATCGGCGTGGGTCACGCGTATCGGGCCACTCGATGCCCCGGATCCGGGTGAACCACTGGAAATGGTGGCTCCTCGTGTGTCGCGCTGGTCACCCCACGGGTTCGACCTGCACTCCAGCGTCACGCACGAGGTGTGGTGCGAAAAGATCAGCGTGGCCGTGGAACGCATCAAGGCGGGTGCGTTGCAGAAGGTCGTTCTCGCCCGCAGTGTCGACGTTGTCGCAACCGACGACTTTGTTATCGGCGACATCCTCTCCCGACTCCATGCGCTGTTTCCCAGCTGCATGGTGTTTTCGGTTCACGGCTTCATCGGCGCGAGCCCGGAACTCCTCGTGTCCCGCAAGGGATCGGCGGTGCGGGCGCATCCCCTGGCCGGCACCATCGCCAGGTCCGGCGATTCGGAGACCGACGCCAAACTCGCGGCTGCGCTCCTCGCATCGCCGAAGGATCGCTGGGAACACTCCCTCGTCCTCGGAGCGTTCCAGGAGTTGCTCGGGCCGCTTTGTGACGAGCTCGATATTCCTTCTACGCCATCGATCGTCGCGCTTCGCAACGTCTCCCATCTCGGGACGCTGATCACGGGTTCGCTCCGAGCCCGCGATGTGGCCGATGCCAAGGCTCCATCGGCGCTTCAACTCGCCGGTCTGTTGAATCCGACCGCTGCGGTCGGAGGCGTCCCGACAGGTGCCGCAGTCGCTCTCCAGCAGGAACTCGAGCCCGAAGCGCGCGGCACCTACGCCGGACCTGTTGGATGGGTCGACGCTGCAGGCAACGGCGAATGGGCAGTCGGCCTGCGGTCCGCCCGGATCGAGGGCAACCGAGCCCGGATGTTCGCCGGGGGTGGCATCGTCGCGGATTCCGAGCCCGTCGCCGAACTGGTCGAGACCCAGCTCAAGCTCCAGGCGCTGCTTGCCGCCGTGGTCCGCCCCTGACGAACGCAAACAGAAGTCGCCAGCGCTCCTAGGAGCCGCTGGCGACTTCTAGCAGCGCAGCGCCGCCTCGACGGCAGCGACGACAGCGGTGTTGAGGCCTTCAACGACTTTGACGGTCTCCTGGCGATCGGTTCTGACCACGACCACCCGAACTCCCGTCTCCGTCGCTGACTTTCGAAGTGATGTAGTAAGCGCACGTAGCGATTTCGGTTCCATAGCCCGGAGGCCGTGGGCCTTGGCCAGGGCGACGATGTCGACGTTCTGCGGCGTTCCGTAGAGGGCCTCGAATCGGGATCGTTCAACGTTGGATGCCTGAGGTAGAAACTCGAAGATCCCCCCGCCGGCGTTGTCGACGACCACAAAGGTGCAGTTGATGGCACCTCGGCCCGCCAGGACCAATGCGCCGGCATCGTGAAGAAACGCCAGGTCGCCGATCAACGCAAACGTCGGCCCGGTGTTCGCGGCCGCAACCCCGAGAGCGGTGGAGACAACACCATCGATGCCGTTTGCACCCCGGTTGGAGTGGATTTGAATGTCGCCTCGCCCAACGGAGAACCACTCGGCATGTCGAATCGGCATGGACGACGAAACGACCAGTTCGCTCCCCGAAGGCAACGCCCCGATCAAGCCCCGGACCCAACCCGGTTCCGACGGTTGACCCTCCGCGTTATCGCGGTCGAGGTGTTCGTGAAGAACCTGCCGCGACGCTTGTTCGGCCTTCGCCCAAAGACCCGCCCAACCTGGATCGGCGGGTTTCACCGTCGCCAAGAGGCCTCGAGCGATCAGTGTCGGATCCGCGTGCACCACCACCTGGGAAACCCGATTGGGGTCGAGCCAGGCGTGATGTGGGTCGATCAGGACATCGTCGGTGATCGAGGCCAGCCACTGGTTAAGCACCTTGGACGCCCACGGAGCTCCGAACCGCAGCGCGACCTCAGGATGCAATGCCTTCGCAGCCGTGGGTGAGCGAAGAATCGAGTCGACGTGGTCGATCGATGCCGGACCTGCAGCGGTCGTGCTCCCACGAGCGCCGGATCGGAGATCGGCAAGCAACGGCCAGCCGA
This sequence comes from uncultured Acidimicrobiales bacterium, assembly GCA_963763135.1. Taxonomy (GTDB): domain Bacteria; phylum Actinomycetota; class Acidimicrobiia; order Acidimicrobiales; family JANYDT01; genus JANMZO01. Next base: position 1,327,038 of record CAVXNJ010000004.1, read on the forward strand.
GCGTCTGGGCGAGAGTGCGGATCGCGTTGGGGTCGCCACAACCTGCCCCCGCCACGACAACACCTCGCCGACCGGCGAGTCGCTCGGCGAGGCCCGGGGCGGTGACTGAGGGGGTGACTGACGCAGCGGATTCGTCGCCCACCTCGAGCGGAATTGCGGTGTGCCATGGTCTTCTGTCAGGTCGCGCCGCCGGAAGCTTCTTTGATCGGCCGACGAGTGGCTCGCGAAACGCGAGGTTCAACTGCACCGGACCGGGACCGAATGCACCGGATGTCGACGCGAGAAATGCCCTCGAGGCAAGGGACCGCCACGTGGATGACGTGCTGCGATCGACGACCCCGGGTTCGAAGAACTCCCGTACGGAACGACCGAACAGCCGGTTCTGGTCCACCGTTTGGGGAGCGCCGATACCGTGCAGCTCTGGCGGCCGGTCGGCGGTCACAACGATCATCGGGACCCGGTCCAGGTGCGCTTCGGCCACGGCCGGATGGAACTCGACTGCAGCAGTACCACTGGTGCATACCAACACCGCCGGCATCCCGGTCGAGCGGGCAATGCCGAGCGCCATGAACGCCGCGCTCCGCTCGTCAAGCACGACGTGCAGCGTGAGCCGTGACTCGTCGGCCACGGCCAAGGCCATCGGTGTCGAACGCGACCCGGGACACACCACCGCATGCGTGACCCCAGCCCGACACCACTCGTCGAGGAGGGTTGCGCAGAAGGTGGCCTGGTCATCGGACAACGTCATCCAAAGATGATGCCCCGTCGAGACCCGAAACTGTGAACAGCCCTCACCGAATAGTGTTTGCGCCGTGCGTACGCAGCGACTTTGGACAACCGTCACGGGTTCGACCGCACCCGATCGTCAGCGGCTGGTCTTCCTCCACGGCTTCACCCAGACGGCAGTCTCGTGGTTGCCGCTCGCTCACCGACTCGTTGACCGGGCGCCGGTGGAAGCGACTGTTTTCGACCTCCCCGGTCATGGGCGCTCAGGCAACGTCGTCGCCGGGCTTTCCGAAACCGCCGAGCTGGTTGCGGCGGCGGGCCGCGCCACCTACATCGGATATTCGATGGGAGCCCGGATCGCGCTTCACGTCGCGCTTGCTCACCCTGAACTCGTCGAACGCCTGGTCCTCGTGGGCGGAACCGCAGGTCTCGACCGTGAGTCTGAGCGAGCGGAACGAAGAGCGGCCGACGAAGCGTTGGCCCAGCGGGTGTTGAGTGAAGGGGTTCCAGACTTCGTACAATCGTGGATGAGCGGCCCGCTGTTTCGTACGCTGCGTGCCACCGAAGCCGATGTTGCGGCGCGACTGACGAACACTCCCGAGGGCCTGGCGATGAGCCTTCGATTATGCGGAACAGGTTCTCAGCAGCCGCTTTGGGAAAAGCTACGCGAACTTACGATTCCGACCCTCGCGACGGCAGGTTCCGAAGACACGAAGTTCACGTCGCTGGGTCACCGACTGACCGACGCTATCGGCACGCATGCACGATTCCACGGGATCCCCGACGCCGGCCACGCCGCCCACCTGGAGCAACCCGATGCGTTCCTCGCAGAGCTGCGTCGCTTCCTTCGCCTGCCGCTGCAACCAAGCTGACCATAGGGCAGCTGGCAAGTTGCACCGGGCGGTCGGTTACGTTGGAGTCATGTCTTCACCGTCTTCCCCTGTTGAGCAAAGCGATGGACGATCTACACACATCCGGGCGGCCATGGGCGATATCGCAGCGGTAGTCCTGTTCGTCGTCATCGGACGCAACAACCACGACGAAGGCAATGCCGTCAGTGGAATAGTCAGGGTCGCCGCACCGTTTCTTCTGGGGCTCGGCGCCGGCTGGCTGCTCGCAACCCGGGTAGATCGCCGGCCCCTGACCCTTCGATTCGGGGCCGTGGTGTGGGCCACCACATTGATCGTCGGAATGGTGCTTCGACGCACGGTATTCAGCCGGGGAACCGCACTGCCCTTTGTGATCGTGGCCACCAGCTTTCTCGGCCTGTCACTCCTTGGATGGCGTGCCGTGGTGCACCTGAACTCGCGCCGCACCGTCTCCGGGACCTGAAACTCCCGGATTGCCCACGCGGGTCTGCGTGGTGGTCAGGACCTCAGCCTTCGGCGCTGACGGGCACCGAGCTTTCAGGATGGAGCTGCCGTTCCGGCAATCGTAGCGGCGGTGGGCGCCGGCCCGGTTGATGTTGTCACCCGGCTCGCGAGCTCGGCGTCCGGGGCATCCGCCGGAAACCCCGCGGCCGAGTACGTGACTTTCGGATCCCACACGAGGAAGCTGTCGATGCCAAGTGCCTTCACTGCGGTGACCTGCGCTTTGAGTTCTTTCTGCCCGTAGATGAACGGCCCGTTGGAGAAGTCCTGCAACCACGGGACGATTGCGGCACCGCTCGGAGCGACCCGGTCTTTGAACCGGGTCAGGGCACGGGTAACGACGGTTGCCGGGTTCAAACTGGGTGTGGCGATCCCGAACGAGCCGGCCCGGAACCGCGACGGAAACACGATCGGAGCGACAAAGTCGACGGCGCTCGACATCGTGATCGGGTTCTGCCCGACTGACGCGGGCGAAATCACGGATTGCCCGAACAACGCGACTCCCATGCGGGTAGGCGTTCCGGATAGGCCTCGGGCGGCCCGGCGGAGAAACTCGACCATCGTTTCGTCGATCGAGGCATCCAGGGTCCCGTCGGCCGCGGCGGTTGATCCGGCCATTATCATCTCGGTCAGCGCGCCGGTCGGCCGGCTGACGTAGTCGAACACGATGGCGTCGATACCCGCTTCTGCGCCCTCCTTGGCTATGGCGATGTTGTAATCGTGGACGCTCTTTGAGAACGGGTTGGTGAAGACCCCGTCGGCGCTTTGATAGGGAGTGCCGTCGAGCCCACGCACGACGTCTGTTGCGTTGCCGACGGCCATCGACGACTGCGCAAGGATCGGGTCGCGGAACACCACCAGACGGCCGATGACCCGCAGGCCGAGCGAGTGAAGCTCGGCGACGGCGTCGCGAAGGTCGTACAGGTTTGCGCTGGCACGTGATGCGAGAACCGCTTGGAGCGCGCTGTCGTACAGAACCATCCCGTTTTCGTCTTTGACGTCGAGAACCACGGTGTTGATCCGACCGGCCTCCGCCATGCGCAACACGCCGAGTTTCAGACTCGGGTTCGCCCACGCTTCAGCACTCACGTGGAGACCCCGGACCACGGGGAAGGCGATTTCTCGGGTTCGCGACGCGGTTGTGCGGTTACCTGCTTCGTCGACGGCAACAACGTCGACCTGACCGATCGGCGGGTACTTGTAGGTCTTCGAGAAGTGACCGTCGTCGGTCTTCACTTCTTTGCCGTCGATCAGCACGGTCGCGCCCTTCTCGACGCTCCCGTTCAGGACGAACGATTCGTTGAGTCCGAGCGGCTTGGCGGGTTGTTCGATCTCCAGGGTCGGAGGCTGCGAATCGACGGTGAATCGGATGGCGGTCGACGCAGCTCCGCGCCACAGCACCCGGGTTCCCGACTGGATGGACAGTCGGTGTTCGCCGTCTTGCAGCTTCGGCGCCAACCACCGCAAAGAATCGCCCTCCTCCAGTACCCGCAGAGGTGTTCCGTCGATTCGAAGCTTGGCTTTGCGCATTTCTGATGCCGGACTGATGCGAATCTGCACGAGGTTCTTTTGCAAGCGGTCCTTGGTGATCGACTCGCCGTCGCGAATACCGGTGACCGTGATCCGGTTATGACCGGCCGACAGCGGCACCCCGATCACCAGAGCCAGCAGACCGATCACCGCTACGACGCCGAGTACCCACCACGGTTTAGGCGCGTCGCGATCGCGACGGGTCAGGTCGTGCGGGGACGGACCGATCGGCGGCCGCGAACCGCGGGCCAACCTTCGCAGCGCGTCATCGGGATGGGCCAGACGCGAACGCGGGGCCCTGGGTTGCTTCATTGCCGGCACGTCCTCACGTGTGATGCAGCGTCAGGCAACTGCATTTGCGCAGCTCAGATCCCACGCAGAAGGCGGTTTCGACATGGCGGAAGATTCTACCGGTCCAGGGCGATTCGGGCGTCATTCCACCGTCGATGGCAACCGTCGGTGGCAACCGACGCCTACCAAACTGCCCTAAGCGAGCGGACCCGAAAACCGGCTTCCGAGTCAACGGCGCTACCGTGGTGGCGTGGTCAACAATGCGACAACGGCCGCCGTCTGGGCCGCCCGGATCGTCCTTGCCGCAGTGTTTGGCTACGCCGCCGTAACCAAGTTGCAAGACGCTGAAGGATCGGTTCGCGGCACCCGGGAGCTCGAGATTCCCGAGCGATTCGTTTCGTTGGTGAGCCGTGCGCTTCCGCTTGTCGAGATCGCCGTGGCGGTCACCATCGTCGTCCCTCCCCTGTCACCGGTGTCGGCCGCACTTGGCTTGGTACTGCTGGTCGCGTTCACTGCTGCGATTGTCCGTGTCCGGTCGAAAGGTCGCGTGCCGATGTGTTTCTGTTTCGGTTCCCGAAACGCTCAGCCCGCCGACCGCGATGCGGTGGTGCGCAACGTTGCACTCGCCGCGTTGTGCATAGTGGTTATGGTCTCCTCATGAAACCCCGCACGACCCAGCGTTCCCGATGCTGTAGCCACCGACGGAACCGTGACCATGCCTGAGCTCGTGGCGCTTGACATGGTCGGGGGCCCACGGTTCCTTGATGCGGTCAAATCCGTCTGGGACAGCGGCGACACTGTTCTGCCGGTCGATCAACGCCTCCCCCGGGCGGCCAAGGACCAGCTCTTCGCCGCGGTACGACCCACTGCCGTGGTCGATGCGACAGGTAACCGTTCGGCCCGAGCAGATGGCGTTCCGACCGAGCCAGGCGATGCTGTCGTTATCGCCACGTCGGGGACCACCGGGCTGCCGAAGGGAGTGATCCTGACCCACGACGCCCTGATGGCCTCAGCGGTCGCGTCCTCGCGTCGACTCGGGGTCGACCCGCAGCGCGACCGGTGGCTCGGATGTCTACCCGTTGCGCATATCGGCGGGTTTTCGGTCGTGACCAAAGCCCTGCTCACCGGCACTTCGCTCACCCTCCGAGCGGGATTCGATGTAGCTGATGTCGACGCATCCTCGAGAGACCACACGCTGATCTCCCTGGTCACCACCGCACTCGGCCGGGTCCGCACCGAGTCCTGGCGGGTGATTCTGCTCGGCGGGTCAGCGATGCCCGAAGACCTTCCACCCAACGTCGTTCGCACTTACGGCCTGACCGAAACCGGGAGCGGCCTCGTCTACGACGGTCTGTGCGTAGACACCGCGGAAGTGCGGTGCGTCAACGGACACATCGAAGTTCGCGGACCGATGTTGTTTCGGGCGTATCGCTCCGAGACCCCCGAGGGAACTCGGGTGGCTGATCCGGAAGGCTGGTTCGCCACGGGCGACGCCGGGACGATCGGCGACGATGGTCGCCTCCGGGTTTTTGGGCGCATCGGCGATGTGATCGTGACCGGTGGCGAAAAGGTCTGGCCCGATGCCGTCGAACGAGCGCTCCGCGATTTCGCCCCGGCCCGGGAAGTTGCGGTTGCCGGCCGTCCGGACCCTGAATGGGGGCACCGCGTGGTGGCCTGGGTGGTCCCGGCCGCCCCGGATGACCCGCCCTCGGTGGACGCCATTCGGGAGCACGTCAAACGGATCCTCCCGTCGTACGCGGCCCCGAAGGCCGTGATCATCGTCGATGAGCTGCCGCGCACGGCCATCGGGAAGGTGCAGCGGTCTCAGCTACCCGACAACGATTGAGGCGCTGACTGGCGGTTCGACAACCATCGCCTCGCCGGTGCGTTCGTTCGCCAACTCATCAAGCGTTGGAGCGGCCCCGGAGCAACTGCAACCGCACGGCGACCGAGTTGGCCATCATGCGACCACTCCGGGTCAGCACGACGCGGGCATCCTCGACTCGGATCCAGCCGGCCTCGTCGAACAGCGCCAGGTCATCGTTGGTGAATGCACCGCTAGGCACACCGTGGCGCGTTCGAAGCGCCAGCTGAAGTCCTTCGAGTTCCCGAACGTCGGCTTCCAGGGTCTCGGACGCCGACTCCGCGGAACCGCTGTTCTGCAGAAGTTCGATGAACCGCTCCGGCGTCCGCACATTCCAGAACCGACGGCCCTGGAGGTGCGAATGCGCTGCGCACCCGTAGCCGCGGTAGTCGCCCTGCGCCCAATACAGGAGGTTGTGCCGGGACTCGTGTCCGGATCGGGCCCAGTTGGAGATCTCGTAGTTTTCGTACCCGGCTGCCTCGAGGGCGAGGCTCAACCGCTCGTACTTCTCCGCCTCGTCGTCGTCGTCGGGGTGACGGCTCGAATCGGCGGCCAACGGCGTGCTTGCTTCCACGGTCAGGGCGTACGCGCTCGAAATGCCCGGCGTCGAGGCTGAGCACAGCATCCACGGTCGTTTTCCAGTCGTCCATCGATTCGCCCACCGCGCCGTAGATCAGATCAAGGTTGAACAGCATTCCGACCCGTCGGGCCTGCTCAACCGCTGCCACGACGTTTTCGGGGTGATGGGTTCGACCGAGCGCAGCGAGAACGTGGGGCACCATCGACTGAACACCGAAGCTGACCCGGTTTACGCCGTGCGCCCGGTAATCGTCGAACATCGCCGCGGTGACCGTGTCGGGATTGCACTCGACGGTGATTTCGCAGTCGTCCTGTCGCGGGATGGCGTCGAGGATCCGCATGAGCAACCCGCTCGGTAGCAACGACGGCGTGCCCCCACCGAAGAAGATGCTGGTGGCCGCCGGAAGTTGATCCCGCGCTGCAGCGATCTCCTCGATCACGGCGTCGACATAGTCACCGAACAGCGCGTCTTTACCGGTCCAGGTTGCAAAGGCGCAGTAGTCGCATCGCTTGGAGCAGAACGGAATGTGGACGTATACGCCAAAGTCACCGGCCTCGAAGTCGGTCCGACGGTTCAACGCAGCTCGCTATCCACGCCAACAGACTACGGGACGCTCCGCATCAGAGGCGCCCGACCGGGCAGGTCACATCCGGACGCGAAACGACCCGGCCATGGACCGGGTCGCACACTTCTCAGACCTCGCAGATCGGAAGCTGGTCCAAACGGTATGGATCAGCGTGACGGTGTGGATCAGCGTGACATTTCGAAACCGAGACCGCTCATCCGCTCTTTCACGGATTCCGGATCGGCTTCGAGAAGGACGGCAAGCGCGTTGAGGTCTTCTCTACGAATGGTGAGGGCCGTCCCCCTGAAGTTGGCACGCTGTTGACGGATCATTCCGACATAGCGGCTCAGCAGCGTGGCCTCATGCGACGACATGGCCTCGAGACGAATCAGGTCAATCGTGATGCCACGACTTGGCACCCGGCGCTCCTGGGCTTCGCGCTCTTCGGCGGTCAGCACAATTTCGATCGGAGGCAGCAGCGAATCGACGGGAACCGCATAGAAGCTGGCAAGCCGCTGGAGCCTCGGGACACTTATCGCCCGCTCTCCCCGCTCATACGCGCCGAGAACGGACGCCTTGAATTCCTTGTTCGACGACATTTCGACGTCGTGCAATGAGAGTCGCTTCGACCGTCTTACCCCGCGCAGCCTTAGGCCCACTTGTTGGGTGTAATTAGCGTCGGCCTGTTCTTCGTCCACTGGTGCCCCTGCGTTCGCTGATCCATGTAGGTGACCAACTTGCCCGACGTGCGTGTCGGCCAGGTCAACTTATCAAGAATGAAGGCTAGTTCACAACCACGCTCGGTAGGTGGATACCTCGAACTATGTGATTTGTTCTTGATTGTTACCGGGTGATTACCCCGAAACGATCGTCGATAGGCCGTTTTGCCTACAGGACGGGCACTGACACTGGTCATGGCCTGGGAAAACTCCGTCGGTCACTAAGTTGTGTTCAGTTACGAAGCATGTTCGCCCGACGGTCGACGAGCAGAGCCCCGGCCACGACCGCTGCGGTTTCCGCCCGGAGTACGGGAGCAACCAACCCGACGGCCACCGGAAGCGCGTCGCGCTCGCCGGGGCTCCAACCGCCTTCGGGACCCACGAGCACGCTGACGATCGAATTTCCCGTCGGAATCGCTGACGACAAGGACTTCTGTTGTCCACGAACGGGGTCAGATTCGGTCGGTTGGTCGATGGCTGCGGCAACGGCGGCCCGGAAGAAGGCGTCGAATTCCATCCCACCGCGGTCGCAGCGAGCGAATGTGCCCTCTCGCCGAACGGAGGCAAATCCGGTGATGGATTGTGGCGGCTGAATGGCCGGCAACCAGGTCTGGCGCGACTGCTGCACGGCCTCACGGGCGATGATCTGGAAACGGGCGAGGTTCTTGTTCGCCTTTTCGCCGTCCCACCGCACGACTGAGCGTTCAGCCACCAACGGCACGATCGAATTTAGACCCAGCTCGGTGAGCTTTTGAATGACCCATTCAGGTTTATCGGCCTTCGTCAGGGCAAAGCCGACCTCGAGCGACGGACGGAGGATCGGCGTGGAATGGACCTCGCCGATCCGGGTCAGCCAGCCGGTGGCGTTGGCGTCTTCGACCGCGGTCGTCACCCATCCACCTATTCCGTCGGTCAGTGTCACCAACTCGCCGGTCCTCACGCGCAGCACGCGGTGCAGGTGATGGGCGTTCGCATCGTCAAGTTGGAATCGACCCGACGCGTCCGCCAGGACACTCGGGTCCACGACCAGGTGGGCGACGGAATCAACGTCGGCCGGACTCGTTGAACCCATGTTCAACGAAATGCCGAACGGATCTTTCCGAGCAGACTCTTGTCGGGTGGAGCGACCTCTTCGTTGCGTTCTTGGGCGAACTGCCGCAGCAGTTCGTCTTCGGCCTTGCTAAGTGATGTCGGTACCAGAACGTTTATCTGGACGATCAGATCACCTCGGCCTTTGCCGTTGAGATGGGGAACGCCGCGACCGCGGAGTCGGAGCGTGCGACCGGGCTGCGTGCCGGCGGGGATTTCCAGCAGTTCGCTGCCGTCGAGCGTCTCGTAATCCAGGTGAACACCCAGGGCGGCCTGGGTGAAGGGGATGTTCAGCACTTCGATGAGATCGAAACCCTGGCGTTGGAACCGGGCGTGCTTCCTGACCCGGATGTGCACGAACAGGTCGCCGTTTGCGCCACCTCGGGCTCCTGCGGCCCCGCGACCTGACATGCGAAGTGTGGAACCGTCGTCGACGCCCGCAGGAACGGGAACCGTGTAGGTGCGCGCCTCGGTCCGACGGCCCTCGCCGCGACATGTGGGACACGGCTTTTCGATGACCTTTCCCATCCCGCCGCAGCGGCCGCACGGACTCGAGGTGATCATCTGTCCGAGGAGGGACTGACGAACTCGGCGGATTTCTCCCGTGCCTTCGCACTGGGAGCACGTCGTTGCGGACGAACCTTCAGCGGCACCCGTCGCGCTGCAGGTGTCGCACCCGACCGGCAGTCGAAGGGAAACGTCGGACTTCGCGCCGAACACGGCCTCTTCGAACGCCAGCTCAAGGACCGTCTCCATGTCAGCTCCCGGAGGCGGACCTACCGGCCCACGTCGCTGGCCACCGAAGCCGCCACCTCCACCGCCGAAGAACGCCTCGAACAGGTCTCCGAGACCGCCACCGAAGTTGAAGGGATCGCCCTGGCCCCCGTCGCCGCTCATGCCGCGCAGCCCTTCGGGTCCGAACTGGTCGTATCGACGTCGCTTTTCCGGGTCCTTCAGGACCTCATAGGCGAGCGAAATCTCCTTGAACTTGTTCTCGGCGTCGGGATTGTCGGGGTTCGCGTCGGGATGGTTTTCGCGAGCCTTGACTCGGTACGCCTTTTTGATTTCGTCGTCGGAAGCGGTGCGACTCACACCTAAGAGTTCGTAGAAATCGTTCATGTTCTGCCTAAAGAGCTCATGCCGGTTGACCGGCGCCACGTCCCGAGGAGAGTCCGCACGGCGAACCATCCTTACAGTGGGGACTGACCATCATCGCATCTCCTGCTCGCCTCGCGTGTAACCGGTGACGCGCACCGGTTCAGGCAACTTGATCGAACAGACGCCTAGGTTTCCGCCAAATGGTCGCTCAACTTTTCGCTGACCATCGATACCGCGGCCATCGCCTGCGGATAGTCCATGCGCGTCGGACCGAGGACGCCTATCGCCCCGGCCAGCTTCCCGTCGATCACATACGGCGCCGCCACCACCGAGCACGTAAGCAGCGATTCGAACGCGGAATCCATGCCGTGCTCTGCCCCGATCGACACCGAACTCGATCGTTCGAGCGCCTCGCGGAGCAAGTTGACGACGACAAATTGCTCTTCCAGTGTGGACAGCACCTTGCGGATGGTGTCGACGGTGTCGAAGGCCGATGCCATCCGGGACGCACCACCGACGAACACTCCAGCCGGATCAGAGAGCGGGACGGTGCCGAGCGCTTCCACCGCGGCGGCACAGATCTCGTCGGTCGTGCGATCACCGGTGGAGTTGACCGGACCGGTGTTTCCCAGCGACCGGCCGTTCAGCTGCGCGGTGAGATGGACCGATGCGGCGCCGATGCGATCGGCGCTTCCTTCCGGTAACGCAAGGAATCCCTTTTCGACCGCTCCGTTGGAAAGAACGCAAACGGCCACAGCGTTCGGTGCATCTGAACGCGAGTTGAGCGCAACGATCTGAACGGACCGAATGGTTGCCACGTCAGCGGCGGGGCCCACCACGACGGCGGCGTAGTCGGTAAGGTTCGACAGCAGCTTGGACGTTTCCGTCATGAGTTGTTCGAGTTCACCGCGGGCGCTGTCGAAGAACTGACGAACCTTCTGCACTTTCGGTTCCGGCATCCGCATCGCCCCATCGAGGGAATCCACGAAGAAGCGATAGCCGCGATCGGTGGGTATGCGTCCGGCCGACGTGTGGGGATGCATCAGATACCCGTCGCGCTCCAAAGCGCTCATTTCGTTGCGGATCGTCGCCGACGACACACCAATGCCGGGAGTAGCTGAAATGTGGCTAGAACCTACGGGTTGACCGGTCTCGATGTGCTCCGACACGACAGCCCGAAGTACGGCGGCCTTCCGCCGATCGAGCGGGTCGATGGCGTCAGTGTCGGCATGCGCGTCGGGAGCGTGCCCAGCCGATGAGTCGGAAGATCGAATAGATGACGAGTGGCCAGCACGCGCGACTCGAGCCTTCAGCCCCCTTAGTCATTGCACGATCGTAGTGAACCTGGGGTGCAACTTGTGTAGTCCGGGACGGAAATACCTCAATGTGGCGGTTTCGTGCGGCTCCATCACCGATCCGACGAAGGTTCAGGGGAATCTTCAGCGATCGTTGAACCTGCCGGGCGGATCACCGTTCAGTCCGAGTCTTCACCGCGGCCAGGCGTTCAAGCGCTTCACGTCGTTCTTCGGCGTGATCGACGATCGGTGTGGGATAGCCCGAAACGCCACCGAAGAGACCGCCGCCGCTGGCGTCCCACGGTTCATGAACCTCGCCGGCGGCCAACCCGGCCAGCTCCGGGACATAGCGGCGGATGTACGCGCCCGAGGGATCGAACTTCTTTCCCTGAGAGACCGGGTTGAAGATCCGATAGTACGGCGCCGCGTCCGTTCCGGTTCCGGCGGTCCACTGCCACCCGTGTTGATTCGACGCCACGTCGGCATCGACGAGTTTCTCCATGAACCACGCCGCGCCCCGGCGCCAGTCGATATGCAGGTCCTTCACGAGAAAGCTGGCCGTGACCATCCGCATCCGATTGTGCATCCAACCTTCGGCGAGGAGCTGTCGCATCCCGGCGTCTACGAAGGGAAAGCCGGTGCCTCCCTGGCACCACGCGTCGAAACGCTCGTCGGCGGTCGGACCGGTGTCGACCTCGATGTTCTCCATCGTCGGGTTGAAGCTGCGGTGGGCGCTGCCCGGGTGATGCCACAGCACGTCTGCGTAGAACTCGCGCCACCCAAGTTCGGATCGGAACACCTCAGCGCCGGTCCCACCCGCGCTCAGCAGAGGCAGGATCTGGGCCGGATGAAGAAGTCCGAACTTCAGGTCGGCCGACAGCCGGCTCGTGGCGTCGGCCGCCGGATTGTTGCGGTCGGAATCATATGTCCGCAGATGATTCCGACCGAAGTGGTCAAGTCGATCCGCTGCGGCAGCCTCGCTGGCCACCGGAAGCTTCGGGGAGCGTCCGGGAGGGGAGGCCGGAATGTCGCCGAGTGAAGGCGAACCTGCGGGTTCGAACCAGGCAATCGCGACGTCGTTGGTGTGTCGCGTGTACGGCGCCATCGCATTGTCGAGGCACTGCTCCCACACCCGACGAAACGGAGTGAACACTTTGAACGGTGTGCCGTCGCCTTTTCGGACGGTACCGGGATCGACCAGGTACGGGCTCCCGACCCGACGCATTTCGACACCGCGACTACGCAGGACCGCTTCCACTTGCGCGTCTCGGGAACTCCCGAGTGGCGAGAAGTCCCCTGCACACACGACCGTCGTCGCATCGAACTCCCGGGCCACGGCCGGGACCACATCCTCCGATCGGCCGACGCGGACAAGGAGTGGCACACCGGAGGCTCGCAGTGAACGAAGCGCGTCGAAAAGAAACGCCAGACGATTCGCCCGGCCCGAACCGAGCAACGACGGGTCGAGAACAAACAGCGGGACGACCCTTGCGTTGGCCGAAGCTGCGACATCCGACGCCGCCCACAGCGCCGGATTGGCCAGCAAACGGAGGTCCCTACGGAACCAGATCACCACGGAGGCCGCAGATTCAGCTTGGGAAGGAGACTTCACAGACACGGCACGATTGTGAGGCCAGGCGGCGTCTTTAGCGTTAATTGCGTTTCGATTCGCCTCGCTTTGGGTGATCGCCGGCCGGTTGCAGATTGGCGCGGGCGGTGGCGCGGCTGGCCGTTCTCCGCGATGCCACGCGCAGCAGGATTGCTTCGACGGTCCCGCGGGCCGCAACGGTAACCAGCACGATCATGGCCTGGAGAATCTGGATGAACTCCTGCGGAATGTCAGCGCGGATTTCCATTCCGATCGCCCCCGTCTGCAGCGCCGAAAAGACCATCGCGTAGAGCAGAACCGCAAGCAACGCGTTCACCGCGACCACGGCGATCATCACACCGTCCCAGCCGAAATTCCCGCCGAGACCCTTCAGGAAACGGTGTGATCCGCTCATGAGCAGCACGCCTCCAGCCATTCCGGCGAGTCCGCCGGTGAACCACATGACCCGGGTGAAGTTGGCATCGACGTCGACCCCGCCGAGCCGGGCGAACAGCGGAGCCTTGCCCGCCATCCGCCATTCGTACCCGACGACGAGACGCTGTACGACAAGAATGCAGACAACGAGCATCACCAGACCGATAAGCACACTTAGGTTGAAAACCCCGAGGCTCGGAAGAAATCCTGTGGAGTGAATGGCCTTCGTCGTCACCGATCCCGCGGTCTTGTCGCGAAGGGGCGACCCGATCACCCAGTCCGTGAACAGCCGGGCAATTTCGTTGAGCATCAGCGTCACGATGAACTCGTCCATCCCGAATCGGCGTTTGAACAGCGCGGCGACACCCGCCCACAGTGCGCCGCCGGTGAACGCCAACGCCAACAGCAGCGGAATCTGGAGACCAGCCGGAAGCGAAACTGACAGACCGCCAACTGTCGCGAACAACGCTCCCATCAGAACCTGGCCGGGCTGTCCGAGGTTCACCGGACCCGACCCGAACGCGATGGCCGCCGATAGTCCGGTCAACAGCAGCGGCACCGCGTTGGACAGCGTGAAGCCGGTCTTCGACCAGGAGCCGAACGAGAACCGCCCGAGCGCCCGGTAGCCGTCGAGCGCGGCGTACCCGAAGGCCCGCGCCGTAAGCAGACCGACCAGCAGCGCGACGACCAGGCCCAGTAAGGACGACGACCACTCGCGACGTTGCTGCAGCCATCTGGTCACAACGCAATCTCCTCGGGCGCGTCGGCTCCAGACCCTTCCAGCATCGCCCGACCGATGGTGACGCGGTCAACCGTGCTTGAGTCCGCGTCGAGCGCCACCCGGCCCCGGTGCATGACCACAACGCGGTCGGCAAGCCGATCGATCTCATCGAGATCAGCGGACACCAGGAGCACCGCACGTCCCTCGCTCCGCAACTCCAGGATCCTCCGGTGGACAAACTCGATCGATCCGACATCGAGCCCGCGCGTGGGCTGATCGAGCAGCACGAAGTCACGATCCTCGAGCAACTCGCGCCCCAGGATGACTTTTTGCTGATTGCCACCTGAAAGGTTCTTCATCGCCAGATCGACGGACGGCGTGGCGACCGCATATTCCGATCGGATCGTTTCCGCTGCGCTCCGCATCGCCCCACGGTCCATCAAATGGACGGGCCCGATGTCCGTAGTGAAACGATCGGTCAATCGATGGTGGGTCATGGCGATGTTGTCGGTGATCGAAGCGTCAGCGGCCGAGCCGGCGATCTTACGTTCGGCCGGCACGTACGCCATGACTCCCCGATGATCGAGAACACTCGCGTCCGTACAGTCGGCTCCACTTATCGTGACAGTGCCGCCGGTCGGCTGGCGAGCGCCGGTCACACACTCGACGAGCGCTGTCTGACCGTTGCCGTCGACACCTGCCACGCCGACGATCTCACCCGCTCGAACCATGAGGTCGATCGGCCCGAGCGACGCGGCCACACCCGCTTCGGACCAGGTCAGGGCCCGGACATCGAGTACGACGCGACCGACTTGCATTGGGGGTCGGACCGCGTGGAATTCCACGTCGCGATCAACCATCATGCGAGCCAACTCGGCAATCGTGGTCTGGGCGACAGGTCGCGTTTCGATCAACCTACCGTTACGAAGAACCGTCACCGTGTCGCACAACTGAACCACCTCGTCGAGGTGATGCGAAATGAAGCAGATTGTGCGCCCGGCGTTTCGAAGGCGCCGCAACTCGTCAAAAAGTTCTGGGATCTCCTGAGGCGTCAGAACGGCCGTTGGCTCATCGAGGATCAGCACTTCCATTCCCCGGTGCAGCAGCTTTCCGATCTCCACCTTCTGTCGAGCGGCAAGGCTGAGATCACCTACCAACGCATCCGCGTCGAGGTTCAGCCCGTACGCGTCAAGGCTCTCAGTGACCTGCTTGCGGGCGGTGTCACGATCGATGCGACCGAACCCAAAAAGTCCACGGATCATCGGCTCGACCCCGAGCACTACGTTTTCCCAGACGCTCAGCTCGTTGACGAGGAGAATCTCCTGGTGCACCATGCCGATGCCCTCAGCCATTGCATCGGCCGCCGACGCAAAGTTCACCGTCCGGCCCCGAACCAGAAGCTCGCCTCCATCGGGCGCGATCTCTCCGGCCAGCACCTTCATGAGTGTGCTTTTGCCGGCGCCGTTCTCACCGACGAACGCGTGTATCGCGCCTGCGTGCACATCGACGCTCACACCGTCAAGGGCTACGGTCGATGGCGGATACACCTTTGTGACCGCCCGGAATGCCACGAGCGGGTGGCCGCTCACGGGTTGACCAAACTTCGTTTCGGATGAACCGGTCACGTTGCCGAGCGTAACGGGAAGATCCGGCTACACGACACGGGGAAACGACCTCCGAAAGGACGGCACCGCGTCACGTTTCGCCCGAGGGGACACCCGATGAGACGGTCGACGGTACGGAGGACACGACGGAGGACGCGACGGAGGACGCGGACGCGGCCACCGGCATGCGGGCCCGAAGCTCGCGGCCGATTTCCGGAAACCGCTCGATCAGCGAAAGCATGTCGGCCTTGGCCATCGCCAAAAGGAGGCAGGGCTTGATCGTCGTGACAGTGGCGTTGCGGGGAAGATCGGTCAAGAGCGCCATATCGCCAAAGTGGTCGCCCTCCTCGCTCACCCGCAGCAGGTGGCTCACACCTGACGAATCCCTGGTGTTGATTGCGACCTGCCCGCGCACGATCAGATAGAACTTGTCGCCCCGATCCCCCTCGACGATCACGTCACGTCCAGCCTCAAAATGCTCGGGATAGAACGAACTCGCGATCTCCTGCAGTACTGCGTGGTCGAAGTTCGAAAACAGATCGATCTCACGGAGTCGTTCGGCTTCGACGGTGGCGAAGCGACCGTCCTTCCGCACATCGAAACCTGACTGCTTTCGCCAGAGCCGAGCGTAGGGGCCACCGTTGCGAAGCAGTGACTCGTGGGAACCCTCTTCAACCAACCGACCGGCGTGCATGACAAAGATCCGGTCAGCGCCGACCGCAGAGCTGAGTCGGTGGGTGACGGAGACGACCGTGCGGTCCTTCGAGAGTCTGGCCAGCGTTTCGTTTATCGCGGCCTCAACGCCCGGGTCGAGCGCCGATGTGGCTTCGTCGAGTAGCAGGATGCGGGGGTCGCGCACGATCGCCCGAGCGATGGCGATCCGTTGCCGCTGTCCGCCCGAGAGTCGGCCGCCCGCTTCGCCGACCAACGTGTCGTAACCCATCGGCAGCGACGTGATCAGGTCGTGAATCTCGGCCAGACGGGCGGCCTCCTCGACGTCGCGATCAGTGGCCCCGGGACGGCCGAGGCGGATGTTCTCGCGCACGGTCGTGTTGAACAGAAAGCTCTCCTGGAACACAACGCTCATCTGACTCCGCAGCGAGCCCTGGGTGGTCCGACGAATGTCGCACCCGTCGATGGAGACGCTGCCCGTCTTGGCGTCGTAGAACCGCATAAGGAGGCTCAGCACCGTACTTTTGCCCGAACCGCTTTCACCCACGAAGACCACCGATTGGCCTGCGGGAATCGAAAGGGTAACGTCGTCGAGAATCTTGTGGCCCGGCTGATAATCGAAGCCGACATGATCGAACTGAATGCCGGTTCGGAGCGGTCCTACCTCCACAGCATCGGCGGCGTCGGCGACGCCGATCGGCAGGTCGAGAAATTCTTCGACGTGCCCGATGCCCCCGGCCGAGTCGATCAGCACCGGCATGACCTCTTTCAGGTACTCGGCCACCCGGTCGCTGACCGTTGCGAGAATGGTCATGAACGAGATGAGCGAACTCACCTCGAGATGGCGATCCAGCACCAGTTTTGCTCCGATCACCAGCACCAGAAGCTCAACGAACAGAACTCCGAGTGACAGCAGTTTGCTGATGAGAGCCATGGTGAAACGGGAGCGGACGGTGGCTTCACCCAACTGTTCCAGACTGTCGTCGAAGTGTTTGGACATGACGGGTTCCAGCAGGAAGGCCCGCACGATCTGCTGGGCCCTGACCGCCTCCTGCAGGTCGTTGGTTACTGCGGTTTCGCTGGACCGCACCAAACGGGAAGCAGCGATCGATCGGGGAAGCAACCAACCGACGATCACGAACAGCACGGGAAGCGTCACCGACGTGATCAGACCGAGTCGCCAGTCAAGGACGAACAGAATCGGAACATTCATAAGAAGACTTACGAATACGACGCAGGACTTGAGGAACCCCTGGGTGTATCCGGTCTCGATTGATTTCACATCGGCGGTGAACCGCGTCAGTACATCCCCCATCGTTGCTCCGGCGAAGAAATCGGCCGACAGCGACTGGAGTTTCTTGTGCAGACGGCGTCGGACGTCGCTCGTGATGAGCACACCCATGCGAGCGTTGACCCGTTCGCCGCCCAGACTGGCGAAGGCCATCACAACGAAGCCCACGAGCAGCAGGGTGACCACCAACGACGTGGATGGGCCCGACTCCTTACCGCTGACGTCGTCGATGATGAGTTTCAGACTCAGCGCGAAAGCCGTCAGGAAAAGCTGCTGCAGAACTATCGCAGCACCGCTGAGTGCGGCCAGCCGCGGATGACGGAGCCAGCACACCGCCGCTCGTCGAACCACGCCCAGCACGCGGGGTTGCGCTGCGTGCACCGTCTCTACTCCGTTCATGGAGCCCGCAAACTACACGCCGTCGCTGTCGAATGCTCGACGCGCCTACGCGGACGCTTGTGATCCGAGGATTCATCGCGGCTGGTTCGACGAAACCCGCCGAACCAGCCACAGCTGCGAACTACTTCGCGACGTATCGCTCGATCTTCAAGGTTCCCGCAACGATCTGGTCGCGGAGTTCCTTCACCTTTGCGGTTGCGGCATCGTTGAGCACCGGCTTCGTGGCCGTGAGATCAAGGTCAACACCGCCTTCGGCAATCCCGTAGCTCAGGACCTGACCCGGCCGGAACGTGCCGTCTTCGATCGTGGCCGCGATCTTGACGACGGTGCCGCCGAGATTCTTGATGTCAGACGCTATGACATGGCCGGGCTGGAGATCGTTCTGGTTCGCGTCGACCCCAATGGCGTAGAGATTGCGGTCCTTCGCCGCCTGGAGCACGCCAAGACCAGCGGCTGCAGCAACCTGGAACACCACGTCAACACCGCTGTCGTACAGCTGGCCGGTTGCTTGCTTCGCTTTGGCCTGGTCGTCCCAGGCTCCGCCCAGCGAACTGATTTCCACGCTCATGGCCGGGTCGATGGCTTTCGCTCCGTTCGTGAACGCAAATCCGAAGGAGCTCGTTACGGGATCGACGTCGCCCTGCACCACGCCAAGCTTCTTGTCGGCGTTGACTCCGGCGACGGTGGTGTCAGTGGTGAGCAGTGCGGCGGCGGCGCCCGCCAGAAATGCGGACTCTTCTTCGACAAAATCGACCGAAGTCACGTGCTTATCCGGGTCGGCGATATCGAAGTCGAGGTTGATCACCGGCTTGTCGGGGTGGGCGGCTGCGGCCTTCTTCAACGCATCTTCGAATCCGTAGGCGATTGCGAAGATCACATCGCCCTCTTCGAACGCGGCGTCGACCAGCGACTGGTACTTCGAAGCATCGAAGTTCGCCTCCAGGGTGCTCGACTTCACGTTGTAGGTCTTCTCAAGCTCCTTGATACCGCTTTCCCCGGAGTCGTAGAAGCCCTTGTCGCCGAGGGCGCCGTTGATCAGGTACACGACCTTCTTGCCCGTGATGCCCGAGCCGAACGATGCATCGGATGCCGCGACGGTCTCCTCCGACGCGGAGCCTGCGACGGTACCTTCTGCGTCTTTTTTGTCGCTGGTACAGCCGGCCAGACCCGCCAGCACCAGCCCGGAGACCAAACCGACGGCCAACCGACGAACCAACAGACGATTTCGTACCATGCCGACACTCCCCTTGAGTCAGAAAATGACTCAGGATGAGTCACCGTTACGCAGGTTAGCGGAGAACGACGTGGGAGGGGTACCGTCGGCACCCATGTCGAGACTCTCGCGCGGTTGGCTGGTCATTGTTGGACTCTTCATCGTGCTCACGACCTCGGCCGGCCTCGGGTTCTACGGCCTGTCCGTCTACCTTTCGGCGCTGAATCGAACGCGGGGATTTTCCGTCTCGAGCATGTCGGCCGCCACTGCGGTGTACTTCGTCGTGTCGGGTGTCGCCGGGGTGTTCATCGCTCGACTGTTGCGCTCGGTTGATCCGCGCCCGATCGTCATTGTCGGAGCAGTGGTCGCGGCCGGCGCCATGCTCACCCTTGGTCGGGTGACCCAGATCTGGCAGGTCTACCTCGTGTACGGAGTGTTCGGTGCTGGATACGCGGGCACGGCGTTGATCGTGTCAACCACCCTCGTCGCCCGTTGGTTCGACAAGAAGCGCGCCGTGGCGCTGTCCATAGCGAGCACCGGCCTGTCCTTCGGTGGAATCGTTCTCACGCCGGTGGCGCGAAACATGCTGAGGACGATGTCGATCGAGCACGCGACGACCTGGATCGCCATCCTCTACCTCGTCGGCGTCATACCTGCGTGCGTGATCTTCCTGCGACCTGACCCGGCGAAATACGGTCAGGGGGCTGACGGTGTGCCGCTCGAATTGTCGGCGTCGGGCTCGGGCGAGGTTATCCGGCCGGCACTCAACGGCATCAGCTACGAAGACGCCATCGGCTCACCGGCGTTCATCGCTATCACGTTCGGCTTCCTCTGTGCACTCGGGGCGCAGGTCGGCGCCATCGCCCAGCTCGACAAGTTGGCTCACGAGCGGATCACCGCCGAGGCTTCGGCCGGCCGAATCCTGTCGATCATCGCTGCGTGCAGTGTCGTGGGTCGGTTATCAAGCAGCCTGATTCTCCCGAAAATCGGCAACCGGACATTCACATTCATGGTCCTGTCGTTGCAGTCGGTTGCTCTCGGAATTCTTGCCCTCGCCAAGGGGACCCCGTCGGTGACGGCGGCCGCCGTTCTGTTCGGGCTCATGGTCGGCAATGTCCTCCTGCTCCACCCACTGCTGCTGGCCACGACGTTCGGAGTGAAGGACTACGCCCGCATCTACGGTCGCAGCCAGTTCTTCACAACCATCGGCGTCGCGGCCGGACCGTTCCTGTATGGATACCTACGCGATCACGCTGGTGGGTATCGGACGTCCTATCTGACGGGTGCAGCCTTGAGCGCCATCGGACTCCTCCTGTTCAGCCGGGCCAAGGAGCAGGTCGTCTGACTCCGGCCGTTGGTCGGGCCAATCCTTGATTCGCCACGGCCGTTCCGACCCCGTTCTCGCCGATCAGAAATGCCGGATGGTTTCGAGGATCCACGGCTGGCCCGCCAAGAGAAGCACACCCAGTTCCACCAGTTGGTTTACCGCTCCGAGGCAGTCTCCGGTGATACCACCGAGCCACTTGGCGAAGAACCGCGAGGCCGACCAGACCACCGCGACGACGGTGGCCAGCAGGCAGAGCGTCACCAGTGGTCCGAGCACCCACACCGCCAGCGGGACCGTGGGTACCAGGCTCGCAAACGCGAGTCGTGGGGCGGTGACCTGACCGACGTAGGGCTTCGAAAGCGAGGAGGGATCGTCGACATAGTTCGACATCGTGATCATCACGACCGAACTCCATCTCGATAATGTATGCGCGCATAGCACAGCCGGTCCGACCACCTGCCAGGGAAGCACCGCTAGGCCCACCACCTTCGCCACGACGAGGAGGGCTACGCCTGTGGCACCGAAGGATCCAACCCGGCTGTCCCGCATGATCTCCCGACGGCGGGCAGGCGTCATCGCTCCGAACGCGTCGCACACGTCGGCCCATGCGTCCTCATGAAAGAACCCGGTGACGGCGACCGGGACCATGACGGTCAGCACGGCAACCACCCCGCCCGAAAGTTTCAGCACGCCACCGGCGAAAGAAGCAACCGCAGCGGCCAGCCCGCCAACTACCAGACCAACCGAAGGGAACCAGGCCATCGACCGGGCGAGCGCGTCGTTTTCCCAGGGCGTCCATGATGGACACGGAAGTCGGGTCAGGAATTGCTGGGCCGCGAAATAGTGACCAACCGCCGACCGAAGCCCGGATGGGGCAACCGTTGTCGATCCGTTGCTCGCCGTTGGGTGTTCCTGAGAGTTGGACATGCGCAACGAAGTTGAGCACATCGACGCACCGCCCGACGCGTTACGAGTGACCGCGCTTCACCGATCCGACGTCTTGCTTCGCCTGGCATGGGTCGTGTCGCATGCTTCTGATCGCGCTCGCTAGTCGTCAACGTGCGCTAGACCAGACTGAATGTCTGAAGAACAGGTTCTCGCGCCACTCACCGAATCGCCGATCAAGGCCCCCGAGATCCGGTTGCCTTCCCTGGTGCTGGTGAACACCGGCAACGGCAAGGGCAAGTCGACCGCAGCATTCGGAACGATGCTCCGGGCGGTAGCTCGAGGCTGGAACGTTGCGGTGGTGCAGTTCCTCAAGTCCGGGAACTGGAAAGTTGGCGAGGAGAAAATCGGCCGCCAGCTCGGCGTTGACTGGTGGGCGCTCGGCGACGGGTTCTCCTGGGACAGTGCGAACCTCACCGAAAGTGAAGCGATTGCGGCAGAAGCGTGGCGGTCGGCGAAGGCGCACATCGAATCGGGGCGGTACCAGCTGGTAATCCTCGATGAGATCACGTATCCAATGAACTGGGGCTGGATTGGGGTCGACGAGGTGGTCGACACGATCGAAAAGCGTCCGCCGACGGTCAACGTGATCTGCACCGGACGCGACGCGCCAGCGCCGTTGATAGCGATCGCCCACACGGTCACGGAAATGACCGAGATCAAACACGCCTACGCGGCCGGAATCGCCGCGAAAAAGGGCATCGACTACTGACCCGGTGTCCGGCGGAGTCCGGAGACCTAGCGGATCAGCAGCGTTCCGGCTTCGTTTGAATCTGTAAGCACACCTATCGTTGCCGCAACGAGCCCCGCTTCGGTCAGCTCTGCGACCGCGTCGGCCACCCGTTCGGGTCGTAAACACATCACGAGCCCACCGGAGGTCTGCGGGTCGGCAAGCAGAAACCGGTTCGCTTCCCAGAGATTGCCGGCGTCGTTGATTGCACCTTCCACGAACTCGAGATTGCGATGGGTGCCACCGGGTACGAATCCCTCGGCCAACAACTCGGCGGCATCGGTGATCAAGGGAACCTCGGCGACGTTGAGCTCGACGGCCAGCCCACTCGCCTTCGCCAACTTATGCAGGTGTCCGGTCAGACCGAATCCGGTTATGTCCGTAGCGCAGCGGACATTGTGCGCCTTCGCAACGGCGCTGGCGCGATCGTTCAGTTGAGTCATTGACGCCACCGAGGCCGTGTACGCCGCGTAAAGCCTTCCGCCGGGCCGGGTCGCCTCGAGCTCGAGACGCTTCAGCGCGGTGCTGATAATCCCCGTGCCGATCGCCTTCGTAAGAACCAACACATCACCGGCACGCCCCGCCTCGTTCGTCATAATGCGGTCGGGATGAACCTCGCCCACGACGCTCATCCCGTACATGGGCTCGGGTGCGTCGACGGTGTGTCCGCCCACGACAATCCATCCTCCGCGGGTGGCAACTTCACCCGCGCCCTCGAGCACATCGCCCAACACATCAAAATCGATCACGCCGCGGGGCCAGGCCGCGACGTTCAACGCGAACAACGGCCGGCCGCCCATGGCATAGACATCGCTCGCCGAATTGGCTGCGGCGATCGCGCCCCAGGTCTTTGCGTCGTCGACAATCGGCGTGAAGAAGTCGACGGTGGCCACCATGGCCCGGTCCGCATCGACGCGCCAAACTGCGGCGTCGTCGCCGGTGGACGTGCCGACCAGGAGGTCAGGATGGGTGGAGACAGGCAAACGGCGCAGAACCTGCGCCAACTCGGACGGGCCGAGCTTGCAGGCTCAACCAGCGCCGTGGCTGTATTTGCTAAGTCGAAGTTCGTCGGTCATGGATTCAGGCGCGCCCCGACCGCCAGGGTGGCAATCAGACGCATCACGCAGGTTAGGCCAGTGCCGGTTGGTTCCGACACACCATCAGAAAGCGACTCGGAAGCAACTCCGTCGAAAGCAGCTCGGTTGACGCAAACTCGGTCAGACAGCAACTCCGGTGCCGCGGCGTAACGCAGCCACCCGACCGGAACGGAGCGATTCAGGCCCAGCCGGACTTTTCGTAGACCCAGCCGTCCTCGTGCATGTGGAGACGATGCCGCGAACCATCGGCGTCGAGATCGATTTCCTCGAGCGCGGCCAGATGATGAACATCGTTCGCCCAGCTGAGCACGAGTGGCTGACGCCGGATTGGCCACGTGAGAAACCGGAATGCCTCCCGCTGACGCAGGGCTTCGAGCATTTCTTCGACCGACAAGAATCCCTGCAGATCGTGCAGCGTGATCCAGGTGGGTGGGGCCATGGTGAAGGTGCCTTCGGCGTGCCGCGCCAGAGCGTCGGCAGGTGTTATCCAGTCGAAGTGTGTCAACTCGCCCTCAGCCACGGCGATTTCGCCGGCCACCGTAGGGGCCACGAAGAACCAGGTGCCGAACCGCTTCATTTCAAAAGGGGGCGGGGTCCAGTGTGAAAGCGCGACCAGTTCGTGCTCGTTGATGTGGAGGTTCACTTCCTCGGCGGCTTCCCGGACTGCGGCCTTGCGAGCGGCGACAAAGTCGTCGTCGGGGGCCGCCGGATCGACGTCTTCGGGGTCCACGCGACCACCCGGAAACACCGAGTATCCGGCGAAGTTGCCTCGACCGACGCGGCGCACGAGCAAGATCTCAACGCCCGAGTCCCCATCGCGCGGCAAGCACGACCGTTGCTGCCGGGATGACCGGAGAGGGCTCGGCAAGGATCGGTGGGTTTTCGTAAAGTTCATCGGCCATCACCCGAGCCTGTGGGCATTCGGGTCGTCCTGTCAAAACCAAGGCGAATTACGCCGGTTTGCAGTCGTACAGCGAGTAGTTTCCCGCTGTTGGCCCACCAGGGAACGCGCGACCGCTGCTGCTGCCATTTGCGCCGTCGGCTCCCGACCCGTCGCCCGTCGGATCATCGGTCCACAGCGACTCATCGACGACCGAACAGTTCGACGTGATCCAACTGGCGTGGCTCCCGCTTCCGAACCCACCGCCGCCTCCACCGAATCCCGATGAGCTGTCGGAAGCCAGGAAGAAGCGGATCCGCCCTTCGGCGACCAGCGCAGCGAGGTCGTCGTCGGTGAGGATGGGGTCGCTACCGATAAAGCCACCGAGCGCCATTACCGGTTCCCCGGTGTTGATGATGATCGGTTCGGCCGAACCGGCGCTCGGCACCGCAAGGATCCAGTCCTCTGTGGTCCGGTTCTCCCGGAGATACCTGACAAGGGGATCGGTAGCTGCAGTGGTGAAGGTCGTACCGCCGTTGGGCGCGATGCCGCCGGCCACCCGGCCACCGTTACTGACCGCCAACGGGTTCGCATACGGCAGGTTGCCGGAGATCCCCGCCGCCAGACTCCCCTGGGTCCACACAAGCGGCGCAAAAAGGCATGAAGCAACCACGAATACCGGGCCGGCGCCGAGCGACCGCACACCGAACTTGCGGGCGTCCGTTCTCGCTGTCTCCTGCGGTGCCGACCTCTCCGTCATCACCCAAGTCGTTTGACATCGACTCCAGACCTCTGGAGGCCATACGAGCCGAACGTCGCTGAGTGGCCCAGAGTTCCGCGACCGAAACGACGACGGCCAGACCGATCGCCGTCACCGTGACCGGTGCCAACCACGATCGCCACTCGACCCGTCGCAGGATCGTCCACTGCGTATAGGCCGTCATCCCAATACCGAGAGGGAACAGCAAACTCACCCACCACCGGCTTTTCCCGAACCCGACTCCGGCGTTCGCGGCGGTCGTTGTGTCTGTTCGCGCCACGCGGCCAGACCAGGCACCAACCCCGATGCCGAAAAGCGCCGCGACGGGCGGCGCGAGCTGCGACACGTAGTACGGGTGAACGATTCCCTTGGTTATCGAAAACACGAAGCCGGCACCGACAAACCATCCACCAAATACAATAAGCGCACCTAGTTTTGTCGATCCTCGAAGCCCGACCAGTACCAGAGCAGCGAGGGATCCCGCGAGGGCAACCGGCAAAAGCCATCCGATTTGGGTACCGAGGTCCGCGTTGACGAGACGAAGCGCCCCCGAAGTTCCTCCGCTGAATCCGATGCCGAAGCCGCCGCCGGGTCCACCCCCGCCCGGTCCGCCACCGGGAAAGCCCCGGCCGTTGAGGCCACCGAACCCGCCCGGCACGCGACCACCAGGAACGCCCGGTGTGCCGTTTCCGATATTCGGCGCCGGCACGCCGGGTGGGAAGAGGCCGCCGGGAGCCCCGTCTGCACCCTGGTTCGGTGTCGGCGTCACCGGGATCGGCGGAAACCCGGGAAGCGGGTTCGGAGTCGTCGCTGCGCCCGCACCAGGCGACGGGGCTCCCGCCGACGGTGGGGCCGGGAAGCCGCGATTTCCGCCGGCACCGCGCCCGCCGCCCGGGCCGCCCCCGCCCGGACCACCGACACCCGCGCCACCTTCGACCTGGTTCACGCCGTTACGTTCGACCGCCAACTCGAACACCGAATTCTTCCGGGTTGACCCCACGTACGGTCGTGCGTCAGCCGGGGTCATCCAAACGGCGGCGAACCACCAAAGCGACGATACGACAAGCACCAGCGCGGCGACTCCGCCGTGCCACAGTCGGGTGCGCCAAGCCCTCGGCGCGCACCAGATGTACGCGACGAGCACTCCAGGAAGGACGGGTAGGGCCGCAGCCATTTTGGCCGTGACAGCACCTCCGGCGAGCACACAGGCCAGCAGCAACCAGCGGAGCCGGCCGCGCCGTACCGCTTCGATCGTCGTAACGGCAGCCGCGGTCATAAGAAACACAAGGACACTGTCCATGACGTTCGTGTGGTTCACGGCCACGAATATCGGCGTCACGGCGAGGGCCGCTCCTGCGGCCAACCCGGCCCCGTGTCCCCACGAGCGTCGTATGCCCACATACATAAGGGCGACGCCGCCGATTCCCGCGACAGCCTCCGGCAACAGCAGCGAAAACTGGGAGTATCCGAAGATTTTGGTGGACAGCACCTGCACCCAAAGGGAGAGCGGCGGCTTGTCGACCGATACGAAATTCCCGGAGTCGAGGCTCGCGTAGAAGAAGCTCTTCAGACTCGTACCCATGCTTCGAGCTGCCGCCGAGTAGTAGGCGTTGCCCC
Organism: uncultured Acidimicrobiales bacterium; assembly: GCA_963763135.1. Lineage (GTDB taxonomy): Bacteria > Actinomycetota > Acidimicrobiia > Acidimicrobiales > JANYDT01 > JANMZO01. Next base: position 1,353,444 of record CAVXNJ010000004.1, read on the forward strand.
AACCCACTGAAGTAAGCGCCCATAGGTTCAGCACCGCTGAAGTGCAGAGCAGAACCAGGACCGAAACCGCCTCGCCCACCGACGCCCTCCCCAACCCGACGATGCGTTGACCACCAACCGCCGATCGGATCGATCGTTGGCCGGTCGCCGGCCCGAACTCCACGGTCGATTCCGAAACGGTCGTTTCCGACACGGTCGAGTCGGAAACGTCCGCGTCCACGAGGTTCACCACGTTCGCCACGATGCCATGCGATCTTGAGAAATTGATGTGAAACCGCTGAGAATATCTTCGTCGAACCGGAAGATCAGCGGCCGATCTTGAGCAACTGCGTGGGTCGGGCGATGCCATGAATAGCGGCCGCTGCGAAGGAGGCGAAAATGAACGCGTATACGGCAAAGGGCGTGGACGAACCGTTGAAGGCCCGGTTTGAAATCGCTCCGAACACCGCTCCCCCGGCGGTGCCGGCGGTCCCGAGAACGGCGGTGGCCATCCCGGCCACATGCGGAACCGGCGCCATAGCCGCAGAGTTGCAGTTCGGGGTCATGCCTGAAATCACGGGCAACATGACCGCCATTCCTAGGATCAGCAGCAGGACCGGGGGTTTGCCACCGAATCCAACCACGAGGGCCAGCAACGCTCCCGTGGAAACGACCCCAAGGAGTGACCCGACCTGCAGGACCCGAGACAGCCCGAACCGCCCGACGATTCGACCGTTGAGAAACGACGCGGTGCCGAAGCACACCGCAACGACTCCAAAGATCAACGGAAAGCGCGCGCCCTGGTCGTAGACATCGTCGAAGATGACCTCAGCTCCGCCGATGTACGACGACATGATGCCGAAGTAGAAAACGACGGCGATACCGCACCCGACCGTAACCGGAGTTCGGAAAATGGCTTTCACCGCGTCCCACAGCGCAGCGGGACCCACCGATCGCCGCTTGCTCTCCGGAAGGGTCTCGGGCATTTTCGTAAGTACGAAGAACATCCAGAACGCAAATGCGATCGGCATCCAGAACACGAGGTGCCAGGAACCCACCTTCAAGATCCCCGACGCAATCACCGGGCCCACGATCGGGATGACGACGAAGATGCTCATGATCACGGACATCGTCTTGGCCATTGAGTCCCCCACCGACGTGTCGCGAACCATGGCGAGTGTGAGCGAGCGGGGACCGGCGGCTCCGAAGCCCCACAGAAAACGCCAGGCGATCATCATCGCCAGCGATGTCGACATCACCGTTCCGACCCCGGCAAACACGAAGATTCCCAGTCCGATCATCATCGGCCGTTTGCGACCGTAGCGATCAGATGCCGGACCGTAGAACAACTGGCCGGTGGCCATACCGAAGAAGAACGAGGTGATGAGCAGCGACACGCGGGTCGAGTCGGCCGGCAGATCGAACGCTTTTCGGATGGCCGGGAACGCCGGTAGCAGGATGTCGATCGAGATCGCCGCCATCCCCATGAACCCGGCAAGGGCCAACACGAAGTACTTCGGTAGGACCGGCATATCTGCTGGGCCACTGGGCGCGGGTAACCCGGGCGATGCATCCACGGTTGAAGAAGTCACGGGACACCCTAACCGCAGGTCACCGCGCGGGCGAAGCTCCCGCGCGGGATGGCTCAGTAACCCGGTGCACCGTCTTTGCGAGCGGCTTCCTGCTGCTCGCGATAGAGCTGGTGACCCAGACTCGATTGGGGCGGACGCACGTCGTCCCAACTGATGACCGAGTCGATCGCCAGATCGCGCGTGAGTGTGCAACCCTCAATCAGACCCTGGGGTACAAGCCGTTCCGTCTGCACGACGCTGGAGTTGTCGGCTTCGCCATAGGTCATGTATTCGCCGTATGCGTCGAATACTTCACCCGCTTTCAGGTCACGCTTGGCCACAGCCACGACCTCGACCGAGCCCCAGCCTTCGGGCTGACCGCACGCGTCACCGAAGAGCACTACCCGGGCCACGGTCGTCGGGGCCTCGAAGTGGCAGAGGTGGTACGGCTGGTAGAAGCTGTACAGCGGCCCTTCACCCAATTTGTACAAGTTGAGGTAGTGCTGCTGTTTGGGGTCGGGGTGTTCCGCCAGGCAGAACACGCCGGGGCCCGGCTTGGAGCCGACGACATATTCGACGATTCCTCCAAGTTCACGCAGCTCATCGATGTCGTACTTCGTGGTCAACTCGTCGACGTGCCCCAAGTGGTCGTATTGGTACATTCCACGTTTGGCGACTTTGAACCCGGTCGCGTTGGCCACGATGGCCTGCTCGAAATTCACCTTCGAACCATCAGCGAAGCTCGTCACCATGGTCGGGTTCTGTCCCCACTTTTCGGCGAATCCCTTTTGGGTCGTCGGAGTGCGGTACGGGTCCTGCAGACCCTTGATGTTGCCGAGCACTCTCGGGGTGAGACCCAGGCCCTTGACGAATCGCCAAAGGTTCAACTGCACGCCGGGTTGGTCACCGTCGGAGGCGGTCACGATCACGCCGGCTGCATCAGCCTTCTTCTTCAGCAGTGGCCCGATCGTCGCGTCGACCTCGGCGTTCATGAGAACGAGGTGTTTGCCGTGGGCGAACGCATCAAGAGCGATTGCTGCTCCGTAGTCGACCGCTCCGGTCATATCCACCAGGCAGTCAATCTGCTCCGAACGCGTCAGAAGTGTCGGATCGTCGGTCACCGCGGGACATTCGCTCGCGATAGCGGCTTCCAACGCCGCCAGCGTTTCGACGACGACGGCGCCTTTGGTATCGGCGTACTCACACACTTTGAGGGCACGCTCGACGTTGCGGTTGCAAATGGCGACGACGGTCATGCCGGGCACCGAATGGGTGACCTGGTTAACGAATCCCTGGGCCATGAATCCAGCGCCGAACAACCCCACCCGAATTGGTTTTCCGGCTCGTTCCCGGGCCGCTAATGCGGTATCGATAATGATCATGACGGGTCTCCTTCGACTCGCATCTTCTGGTCGATTCGTCCTTGCTGCTCACCTAGTGAAGACCAGGAAGCGTCTTTTTCGCTGATTACCGAAACGGCCCGCGGCCAGGAAATCGCAAGCGCCGGGTCATCGTGACGAAGACCACCCTCTTCGGCCGGCGTGTAGAACGCACTGACAAGGTAGAGAACTTCGGTGTCGTCAGCCAGCGTCATGAACCCATGAGCAAAGCGGGGTGGCACGACAAACGCTCGGCGGTTCGACGCCGTCAACTCCACCGACGTGTGTTGCAAAAACGTCGGCGATTCCGGTCGAAGGTCGACGATCACGTCAAGCAACGCACCTGAGATACAACGGATGAACTTGTTCTCGGCGGCCGGCGGATACTGAAAGTGCATTCCGCGGACCGTTCCGGCCTTGGAACTCAGCGAGATGTTTGCCTGTCGGACATCGGACGCTATGCCGTGGTCGTCGAATTCCTTCTGACAGAACGCGCGGGCGAAGAAGCCCCGGTCGTCGTCTTTGGTTTCCAGATCGACAATCCAGGCACCCGCAAGCTTGGTTTCTTCAAAACGCACTTAGCGGTCCCAAACGAGGAAGTCGTCAACCTGGCCGGTTGAGATCAGGTGTTTCACCTGCTTGATGCGGGTGTGCCCACGGAAACGATAGAGATCCTCGTCGAAACCGATCTTTGCGAAAATCGCGAGAAGGTCGGCGACACCCTTCGCCACGCTCCATTCGCAGGAAAAGCCGGGAAGCTGCGTATGAATCTTGGTGAAGTCGGCCTTGTAGTTGCGCTTGTCGGCTGAGGAGTCGCCGAAGATGAGTCCGCAACCCGGAACAAGTTCGCCGATGATCTCGGCCACCTGGCGAACCTGATGGTTCTGGCTGTCGGAGCCAACGTTGAAGATTTCGTTGTGCACCGCATCTCGCGGCGCTTCGAGAATGCAAGCCGCCGCCTTGGATATATCGAGCACGTGGACGAACGGGCGCCACGGGGTGCCGTCGCTGGCCATACGAATTTCCTTGTACAGGAACGCGCTGGCGGCGAGGTCGTTAACCACGAGGTCGAACCGTTGCCGAGGCGATGCCCCGTATGCGGTGGCGTTGCGCATGAACGTGGGCGAGAAATTGTCGTCGGCTAGTGGGGCGACGTCTTGCTCCACGAGGACCTTGCACTTGGCGTACGAGGTGAGCGGTTCGGTCGGATCGCCCTCTTTGCTGGGTGCGTCTCCGGACGCGCCGTACACGCTGCAACTCGACATGTGCACGAAACGCTGGACGCCGGCTTCCTTGGCCAATTTCGCCAGACGTACGCTGCCGTGGTGGTTGATCTTGTAGGTGACATCGGGATTCAGTTCGCCCACCGGGTCATTGGAGACCTCGGCCAGGTGAACGACCGCGTCGAAACCGGCGAGGTCGTCGACGGTGATGTCACGGGTGTCTTTCGTGAGGGTTTGCGGTCGACGGTCGGTCGAGTTGTACAGCCAGCCGACGCGGTGAAGACCCGAGTCGAGCCCTGTCACCTCATGTCCGCGGCCAATGAGGTAGTCCCCCATACGCACACCGATATAGCCGTCGGCTCCGGTCAAGAGAACTTTCATGCCCACACCTTCCATGTTGCCTGCCCCTGATCCCAGAGGTTGTTGAGATAGATCTTGTCGCGGAGGGTGTCCATGCACTGCCAAAAACCCTCGTGCCGGTTGGCCACGAGCTCGCCCTCGCGGGCGATGCCTTCCAGTGGTTCTTTCGCCCAGTCGACGTCACCGGGGATGTAGTCGAAAATGCCCGGTTCGAGAACGAAATACCCACCGTTGATCCAACCTTCGGACATCTGCGGCTTCTCGTCGAATCGGGTGACCATGTCACCATCGAGCGCGAGTTGCCCAAACCTGGCGTTCGGATGAACGGCCGTAACGGTCGCGAGCTTGCCGTGCGACTCGTGAAACTTCACCAGTGCTTGAAGGTCCACGTCAGCGACGCCATCGCCATAGGTCAGCATGAACGGTTCATCGTCGAGATAATCACGCACCTTAAGCAGACGACCCGCAGTTTCCGTGTGCTGGCCCGTGTCGACCATGGTGACCCGCCAGGGTTCTGTCGTTGCCGGGTGTTTTTGATCACGCCGGTCGAAAAGTCGACGGTGATGTCATTGGAGGCCTGCAACATTTCGGTGAAATACCGCTTGATGTAGTCGCCCTTGTAGCCGAGACACAGTACGAAGTCATTGAAGCCGTAGTGCGAATAGTGCTTCATGATGTGCCAGAGAATCGGGCGGTATCCGATTTCGACCATAGGTTTCGGGCGTACGTCGGTTTCCTCGCTCAGTCGGCTCCCGACACCGCCTGCCAGAATCACAACCTTCATCGCGAGCCGTCCCATTTCGTACAAATCGGAGCCGTTCTGATTCCGAAAACCTAGAAATCAGCTTAAAAGCGCAGGGGATCATCCACAACGGGCCGATCGAACCATCCGGGCCGCCAATCGGCAAATCCCCGAATTTCACGTCTACTTTCAGCCGAGCTGGAAACGAAGATACTCGTTCCCGGTCGTTGCCTCGCCGAGACGGCACCGTCTGTGGTCGGGCGAACCGGGCACCGTCCGTGGTCGGCGGAGACCATCCGCTGACCCGGCAAGGAAGGGTGCTCAGCGATCGCCGAGAAAACCCGCGTGGTCGAGGTGCGTCGTATCGTTGAATCGTCGAAGTACCCATGTCGGGCCGAGCACGACGATCGTGTGGAGCGAACAGTTGTCGGAACCGCCGAACGATCGCGACGACGCGCCGACAGCGTGACCAGCAAGCGCTCCGATTACGCCTCCGTGGACAACGCACAGAACCCGTTGATCCTGATGTATGGCATGAAGACGCTCGATGGCGCCGACACATCGGGCCCGTAGCTGCTCGGCCGTCTCGGCGCCAGGGATGTGACCCCAATCACCCGTTTCGAGGACCTTCTGCCACAGTGGGTGCCCGTTTGCGGCGTGCTCGCGCAGGCGGCCACCCTCCCATTCACCGAGGAAGATCTCACGAAGGTCGCGCTCGACCGTTGCGGTCATCCCGTTTTTCGCCAGAAGCGGCGCGGCCGTCTGGGCCGTCCGACGGAGGTTCGTGACATAGATCGCATCGAAGGTTTCGCTGGCCAAACGCCGAGCGGCCAGTTCGGCCTGAGCTACACCATCCGGGTCCAGGGCCGGGTCACCGTGACCGTCAACGAGCGGGAACGGATACCCGGGTCGGAATGGTTCGCTCGCTCCGTGACGGAGTAGCACGATCTCGGTGGCCCCGGCCGGGGGAACGTATCGGGTCTGTCGGTGCGAGGAGAGGTCGGGCGCGGCCGGTGTTTGTGACATAAGCCCCAATCATGACCCAGCCAAGGAAACAGATGCAGTCGAACGGGGCTCGGAAGCCGGAAGGGTCGGTTACATCGATGTGAACAGCGCGTTCGAAATGTACCGGGTGACCGCTGTCAGCCGGTACGTTTTAGGAAATGTCCGACCGAACGCCCCGATCGTTTCTGGAACTCATGACGCTGGAGCGCGTCGCCACCGACTTCTTCATCGGGCAAACGCCGCAGTACCCGTGGGGTCGCGTCTTCGGTGGCCAGGTTGTCGCTCAGGCTCTGGCGGCCGCAACTGCGACTGTGGAGAAAAACCACCGGGTCCATTCACTCCACGCCTATTTCGTTCTCGGTGGCGCCCCGGGTGAGCAGATCCTCTACGAGGTCGACCGCCTGCGAGAAGGCCGCTCGTTCACGACCCGCCGCGTGGTAGCGAGGCAGTCCGGCGGGGCGATCCTCAATCTCGACGCCAGCTTCCAAGCCGATGAAGACGACCTGGATATCCAGGAAGCGGGCCTGCCCGACGGTGTTCCCATGCCAGACGAGGTGAAACCGGTCGAATGGGGTGCGATGGCCGAGGTTCGAGACATCAAACCGAAACCGGGGGTCGCCCGGTCTCAAGTTTGGATGCGGGTCCGGGAGGAACTCGGTGACAACCCGGGCCTCCACGCCTGCGCTCTCGCCTACATGTCTGATCACAATCCCATGGACTCAATGATCCTGAGCCACCCAATGGGTCAGGCCTGGGACCAGATGATGACGGCGTCGCTTGACCATGCGATCTGGTTTCATCGTCCGATCGACGCGACACAGTGGATCTTGTTCGACATGAGCGGTCACGGGCTGGTCAACGCCAGGGGGATGGCGACCGGAGCCGCGTACAACGAGGCCGGAATCCATCTTGCGACCATCGCGCAAGAAGGCCTTGTTCGGTCACCTAGGTCCAAGCCCGACGGGAAAACCGCCGGCAAGACTCCCGAAACCTAATCGCCAAACCTCCCGATCAACGAGCAACCGACCTGGGTCCCGCCGGATCCGACACCCGACAACTTCAGAACCGAGAATTCGTGTCCTCCACCACCTCGCCCTCCCCCGTTCAACTGCTGGTGCACAACGCACGATGCCTGGCGACCATGGATGGCGAACGACGCGAAATCGCTGGAGGATGGGTGGCCGTCGACGATGGTGTCGTCGTTGCGGTTGGAGGCCCGTTGGATCCCCTCCCGTCCGCTTCGAAGACCATCGATGCCGATGGTTGCCTGGTGACACCCGGTCTCATCAACACCCACCATCACATTTTCCAAAACCTTACGCGCGCATATGGTCCCATGACCAGCGCTCCCCTCTTCGGCTGGCTCAAGTCGCTCTATCCCCTCTGGCAGTATCTCGACGAGGAGGCGATCTACGAGTCCGCCTGGGTCGGGCTCGCCGAACTCGCGCTCGGCGGATGTACGACGAGCACGGATCACCTTTACGTCCATCCCGTGGGTGCCGGTGATCTGTTGGCCGCCGAGATCAAAGCCGCTGGCGAACTCGGGTTCCGGTTCCACCCGACCTACGGCTCGATGAGCCTTTCCGAAAAAGACGGTGGACTTCCGCCCGACTCCGTGGTCCGCAACGACGACGAGATCCTGGCTGAGTCAAAACGCCATGTCGACCTCCATCACGACCGGGCGCACGGAGCCATGGTTCGGATTGCGCTCGCGCCGTGTTCGCCGTTCTCGGTCAGCCCCGAGTTGATGGTTCGCACCGCCGAACTGGCTGAGCAACTCGATGTACGACTCCACACGCACCTCGCCGAGAACGCCGAAGACGATGACTACTCGATGGCTCACTTCGGCCGACGCTGCATCGAGCAGTTCGAAGAAGTCGGTTGGGCGACCTCACGTTCGTGGGTCGCACACTGCGTGATGCCCAACCCCGACGAGGTGAAGCGGCTCGGCGCGGCTCATGTCGGAGTTGCGCACTGCCCGAGTTCGAACATGATCCTCGCTTCCGGTCTGGCACCGGTGGTGGATCTGCGGGCGGCGGGTTCGCCCGTAGGTTTGGGCTGCGACGGCTCGTCGTCGGCCGACTCGGCCAGCCTATGGCAGGAAGCCCGGTTGGCGATGTTGACGGGCAAGCTTCGAAGCGGAGCCGACATGATGCACGCTCGAACATCGTTGGAAATCGCCACACGTGGAGGTGCGGCGTGTCTCGGCCGAGAGGGCGAACTCGGAGAGCTGTCGGTCGGAGCCGTCGGCGACATCGCAATCTGGGATCTCACCGGGCCGTTGTACGCCGGTGCCCTGAGTGATCCGATCGAGGCATGGCTGCGATGCGGACCGACGTCAGCCCGCCAAACGATTGTTGCGGGTAACGTGCTCGTGGATGGGGGCCGGCTCACCGACGACCGCCTTGACAGCCACGTTGCCTCCCACAACCGCATAGCTCGACGCCTTCAGCGGCTCGACTGAATGGCCCAACCCGGCTGACGGCGCACACTGGCGCGCCTCGCATCATCGGTGTGCCTAATAGGTCCAGCCCCTGCGCACATCGGTCGCCAGCAAGCGGCCGAACTGCAAGCCCGGGAAGTGAGCGGCAGCGACGGGAACATCGGACCCCTCAAGCTCGCGAGCCAGTGCGATGCGGGTCTGCTGAGCCAACTTGGGATCGATGTCGAAGACCGCTTCCCAGTCGTCCTCAACGAGTTCGATCGGACAGTGCACGACGTCGCCGAGAAGCATCGCCCGCTCGTTACCGTCGCTCACGACCATGATCGTCGAACCGGGTGTGTGGCCGGGCGCCCCCTGAACGTCGAGACCTGGGAAAAGGGTTGAGTCATGCTCCCAGAACTCCATTCGATCCGTAAGTGGTCGTAGCTTTTCGGCCGCACGCGGATCCTCGCCGGTCACGAAATGATCCCAGTCGGCGCGATGGCATCTCGGGGTCGCGTTCGGGAAGACGATCTGTCCTTGCTGCGTGGCCCACCCAACGTGATCGAAGTGAAGGTGGGTGAAGAGAATGTCGGTCACGTCTTCGGGAGCGACCCCGTGGGCCGACAGGGAGTCCATAAATGCTCCTCCCACAAAGGGTGGTTTGTTGATCGGCCCGAGTCCACAGTCGATCACGATCACCTTCGACCCGATGCGAACGAGGAATCCTCCGAGCGCAAGCTCCAACTGACCGTCGGCGTCGAGAAACGGTGCGTGGGGCGCCCACGGGTCCGCTCCATCCGGTCCGGCAAACCGAAGAACCTCCTTGGCCGGCACCTTGGCCACGCCGTCGTACACCGGAAGAATCTCGAGCGATCCAATGCGCATCGCGACACTCTAGGAAAGAACGCCGCGGCGCGCTCGTTCGCCCGCGAACAGCCCATCCTGCCGTGGATCACTGGTTACGATTTCGGTCATGCCTGTTGAATTGCCCGCACTGGCCGCCGCCATCCGGCGAAATTGGAGCCTCGATACGTGCGACACCGTCGACGTGCGCGACTGGCACCCGGGCAACCCCTCACGCGGTCAATGCGGCGTGACTGCGTTCGTTTTACAGGAAATTCTCGGTGGTGATCTGTTGGTCGCTGATGTTCTGTACGACTCGGGGGCTTTGCAGGGCGTGCACTACTGGAACCGCCTACCGAACGGCACCGAAGTGGATCTCACCCGTGAACAATTCGCACCGCATGAACTCGTGCAGAACCCGATCACCATCCACCGTGAACGGCGACTCCCCGGCCGCCTTGCTGAACAGTACGAGCGCTTACGTTCTGCCGTTTTGGCGGACCTCGGCATCCAGGACTCGCAACTGACCATTCGGTTTGCCGACTGACGCCTGCCGATCAACGGCTGTCACCTTTTGTGTTGTTTGTTTTGTGTTGTTTGGTGACGTTCCCTCAAACCGGTAGCGGGTCAGCGGCCCACCGATCGATATGCGCGCAGAAGTCTTCGATCTGTTGCGGGGTCACTTCGAGCGACAGGGCGATCATCCCGCGGCGAGCTATGTAGAACCCGGCGTCGACACACGCGTGGAACAGCAATTCCATCCACGCGTCGCTACCCATCACAAAGTTCATCATCGAACCGCGTCCCCGAACGGCGAACGGAAGGCCCCGAGCCACGAAGAGATCGTTGAGCCGCTCGCGAAGCTGGTCACCACGTTCGTTCAGGGCAATCAGAGCCTCCGGCGTCACGACGTGCTTCAGCGCCGCCACACCGGCTGCCATCGAAATCACGTTGTTGTTGAATGTGCCGGCCTGCGTGAGCACGCCACCTTTGTCGGCATCGAATGCTTCCATGATGGCCAACGATCCACCGAATGCGCCGAACGACATGCCGCCGCCCAGGTATTTTCCGAGCGTGGTCATATCGGGTCGCACGCCCCACAGGGCTTGCGCTCCGCCCGGGCTGAGCCTCGACGTCATCACCTCGTCGAAGATGAGAACCGAGCCGTGTTCGGAACACAACCGGCGCATCGCTTCAGCGAATTCCTGATTCGCGGGAATACAGCCACCGGATCCCTGCACCAGCTCAACGGCGACCGCTGCGATTTCCCGACCCCGCGCTGCGAACGTGGCCTCGAGCGCTGCGACATCGTTGTACGGCAGCACGACGAAGTCATGCGGAACGTTCAACGGGCTACCTCCGTGCCCGAAAGACAGGACGCCCCCGTGGTATCCGTTGTCGAACACCACGATCGTGGGTCGACCGGTCACATACTTCGCCGTTCCGAATGCCATGAGGTTGGCTTCGGTCCCGGAATTGGTGAACCGCATCAGCTGCATTGACGGAAAGCGTGCTTGGATCAACTGAGCCAACTCGATCTCCGCCTCATGCGTCGCCCCGATCGACCATCCCTGGTCCAGCCGCTCGACGATGGCGTCTCGAACCGCCTTCGGTGAGTGGCCCAGCAGGCCAGCGGTGTAGTTCCCGAGCAGGTCGACGTAACTGAGGCCATCGACGTCGGTAACGATCGAACCCGATGCCGTCGAAACCCGAAATGGGTAGGGCTTGAAGTGAAGCACGGTTCGGGTGTTTCCTCCGGGCATCACCGCACACGCAGCCCGGTGCATCTGGGCGCTGAGCGGCCGTCGGTCGGTGTAGCGATCGTGGGCCCGGGCAATTGCGGTGTCGAGTTCGACGGTGTCGGGCAGCGAGGCATTCATAGCGCAATCATGACCGCGCCAGGGCCTGGTGGCGAGCCAGCATTCGTCGAAATCCGAATGAATCGGTAGGGTTTGCGTCCGATGACTACGACCACCAATCTCCACATTGAACGAACCGGCTCCGGAACGGGACCTGCAGTGATCGCCTCGCACGGGGTCGGCAGTGACACCACGATATGGGCGGCGCTGGCCCCCGTCGTTGCCGCCTCGCGAACGTTCATTGCGTGGGATCAGCCCGGTCATGGCCAGTCGGAGAAGGCGGACGATTCGGCCTACGGTCCAGGCCTGGCCTACGCATCGCTGGCGAGGGTGGCCGACCCCGAAGCGCCGGTCATCCTGCTCGGTCATTCTCTGGGCGGGTACCTGTCGTGCCGTTACGCCATCGAGTTTCCCGACCGGGTCAAGGCACTTATCCTCATCGCTACCGGGCCCGGCTTCCGGTCACCCGACGCCCGCGAAAAGTGGAACACCGATGTACGGCGGGGCGCGGAGAAGCAGGGACGACCCGAGACCCTCGTCGGCCTGCACGAGGACTCGTACGTGATGGACCATCTTGGTGATATCTCCTGCCCGGCCCTCGTGATCGTCGGCTCCGACGACGCCGCGTTTGTCGGGGCCACCGACTACATCGAGCGCAAAGTACCTGGAATCGAGCGGATCACCATCGCTGATGCCGGCCACATGGTCCCGTCGACGCACGGTGAACTCCTAGGTGCGCATATCAACGATTTTCTGAGCCGGAAGTTGTAAACGCGAGTCCTCCATCCGATCCGCTACGACCCCAACTCCAGCCAACCAAAAAGGACCTCTTCAGACATGGGTGCACTTACCGGAATTCGCGTCCTCGACCTCGGCCTTCTCGTCCAGGGCCCACAATCGGCTGCAATGCTCAGCGATCTGGGTGCCGATGTGATCAAGGTCGAGCTGCCAGGGTTCGGCGACCAGGCTCGTTGGATCGGAGCGTCGCCGAGTGACCCTCGACCGCCGTATTTCCACGGTGTCAACCGGGGCAAGCGTTCGGTCACCGTCGATCTTCGTAAGCCTGAAGGAAAGGACGTGTTCTTCCGGCTGGTGGAGACCTCCGATGTCGTCATATCGAACTTCAAAGCGGGGACCATGGAGGAATGGGGACTCGGGTACTCGGTACTTTCCGCGTTGAACCCCCGACTCATTTACGCCACCGGTTCGGTGTACGGCCCCAAGGGTCCTCTCGCCGCTTCGGAGGGGGCCGACCTCGCCGGCCAGGCCGCTGGTGGACTCATCTCGACGACTGGTCGCACCGATGGGGAACTCACACCGCTCGGCGTGACCATCGCCGATCACATGGCGGCGCAGAACATGAGTATCGGAATTCTAAGTGCACTTATCGCTCGCAGCGCCACCGGGCGTGGCCAGCAGGTGGATGTCTCGCTCGTCGGAGGCGCGATCTGGGCCCAGGCGTCGGAACTCACCGCCTATTTTCTTACCGGGTCCCAGTCTCGACCCGCCAATCAGGGCCACCCGCTTCTTCATGCGATCTATGGCATTTTTCGGACCTCCGACGGCTACATCGCCATGGTCGGCGTACCGCCGGCGAACAAGTTGGCGTTCTGCCAGGCGCTGGGCCGACCTGATCTCATCGATGATCCCCGGCTGCAAGCGACGTTCATGTCCCCCGAACAGAAGCAGTCGTTGTTTGTGATCCTCAACGAGATCTTTCCCAACGACACCACCGCTAACTGGCTCGTCAAGATGCGGTCAAGCGGTCAACGGGTGGCTCCGGTCAACGACTACGCCATGATCGCCGCCGACGAGCACAACACCCTCAACGGCTACCTCATCGATGTGGAGCATCCGGAATTCGGCCCGATGAAAGCCATCGGCAGCCCGATCGCCCTCAGCGAAACCCCCACGATTCCGGGGCTGTCCGCCCCGCAACTCGGACAGGATACCGAGCTCGTACTGATGGAACTCGGCTACGCGTGGGAGGAAATCGAGAAGCTCCGCGAGGCGGGCGCCATTTAAGGCGGCCGGCCTCGGGGGATCCCCAGCCGCTTTAGTATGTCCACGTATGGCTGGTGATCTCGTCCCCGATGTTCTGTGGTCGTACGTGCCCGACTTCCGTCTGTACGAGGAAGCGGGTGTCCCCGACTGGCTCGACGAACTCGATCTCACACCTGCTCCGCCCTACTTGAAGATGGGCACGCGCACCGTCGATGTTTCCGACTGCCTGCGCATAGACCCCTTTCGCGACAGCGAGCTGTCCTTACGCAACCGGCTCCTCGACGAACAGCACGAGGTGGTCTTTGCGTCACGACCGAGTGCCGACGCCGCGTCCGCGGAAACCCTCGAGCTGGTACGTGCATTTCTTCGTGACCGGGGCATCACGCCCCCGGCGATGCCCGACGACATGCACCCGCTCGAAGCCGCCGGCCGCGTCGTGCAGGAGGACCTTTGCCTCATGATGCGTCGAGGCGATGACTGGCACCTCGACGCCGCCGTGCTTTGCTTTCCTTCGCTGTGGTCGCTTCAGGAAAAGTTCGAGTCGTCGACGAGTGGACTCCACCGCGACGTGGCCCACTACAGCGAGGAGCTGTCGCCCCGAGTGGACCGGTTCTTCGACCGGTTGAAGCCCGGCCAGGCGGTGTGGCGACGCAACCTGTCGATCAAGGCCTATCCCCTTCTGTTTCTCCCCCAACGCAAAGCGTTCGGCGATGCCGGACGCATCGAAGTCGCCGACGATGGCTCGCCGTTCTGGCTCCGCACAGAGCGTCAAACCCTTCAGGTGCTCCCGAGCAGCGGGGCGATTCTCTTCACCATCAAGTTGCAGCTCGCCCCGGCACGGGTGTTGCTCACCCGCCCCGACCGCGCCGGTGACCTCCTTACGCTCTACCGCTCACTGGACGAAGGACTCACCACGTACAAGACCGCGGGCAACCCCCTGTCAGAGACGTTCCTTCCCTGGCTCGAAGGCATCAGCCGCTGAGCGTGCCGCGGTTGCGAACTGCGTCGAGGATCAGGCTCGTGAATCCCGGCGGACCGAGTCCGGCGCGGAAGTCGCCGTTGCGATGGTCGAGCCGACTGGACCGGTAGATGGGTCCATCGTCGGGCGACCAGTCAGCAACGTGAAACGCTCCGTCGGCGTCCCACCATTCGAGCAACGTCACGGTGAAATCGGCCGCTTCAAACACCGCCTGCAGGGTTTCGGCCACGTAGACAATCCGGTGGTCTGCTGCTGGGTGATCGGCCGGTCCGGGACCGCCGACCTGCACCGTTCGCTGGTACTCGACGTCGGGAAACCGCCCGTCGGGAACGGCCACGCGCAGTCGTCCGCCGTCGACCAGGAAATCCCGGCACGTTCTGGCCGCTTCGACACCTTCCTCAACCGTGAGGTGCTCCCAGGTGTGCTCGCACAGAAACGCGTCGGCCCTTTCAGTGCCGAAGAATAGATCGAACGTGTGCCGCTGCAGTAGGTCGAGTTCGTTCTGCTGGGTCGCAATCCACCCGCCCCAGCGCTGTTCACCGGCCCCGATGATCACCCGCTTGCCCATTTCGACATCCTCGCATGAACCCCACCCATGACTCTGTCACCACAACGTTCAACGCGCTCGGAGATCCGTGCGTCGGGCGATTGTCGAAGGACTCATTACCGGTGACGCCACCGTGAACGAAATCGCCGAACAGTTTCCGATATCGCTGCGAGCCGTTTCCAAGCACATCACACGTCGGCCGAGCACTGCAGCGAGATGCTTGCGTTCGACGAAAGTGGCGCCGGTATGGACGAGAACTTCGAGCGCCTCGACGATCTCATCGAATCAGGGTTCTAGCTCGCAACCCGACTTTGGGCGGTTGCTCGGTCGATGCGGCAGACTCTCGCCCATGGCTGCCGCAACCACATTCGACGATGTCATGCCCCGGACACCCAAGCCGTTCGTCCAGCGCATCCCCGCCTATGTGCTGTTCGTCATGGTGGCGTTCTTCTGGGGCATGAATTCGGTTGGCATGCGGGTGACCGGCCGCACCGTTCCTCCCCTGACCGTTGCCGCGGGCCGTGCCGTAATTGGCGGTGCGGTATTGCTCCTCGTGGCCCGACGCAGTGGTGCCGACTGGCCCCGCGGCAGACAGGAGTGGACCGGTCTCGCATGGATCGCTTTTCTCATGACCGGTCTTTCGACCGCGTGCCTCTTCCTCGCCGCCAAGAATGTTCCTGCGGGCCTCGTATCGATCTTCTCGAACCTCATGCCGCTGTTCACGGCGATGTTCGCCCCGTTTCTCCTGGGCGAGAAGATCACGCGTAGGGTCGTCGTCGGTTTACTGGTCGGTCTCGCCGGGGCCGTGGTTGTGGCATCCCGAGCCGTCGAAGGAGAGATCAAGACGATTGGCGTTGTCTTCGGCGTGTTGGCCGCGATCGGCTCCACGCTCGGGTCGATCATGTACAAGAAGTTCCCGCTCCCCCGGCTCAACCGGCTCATGATCGTCGCCGTGCAGTTGCTGCTTTCCTCAATCGTGCTCGGCATCGGCGCCGCCACCGAAAACCACGGCCACATGACCTTCCCTTGGCAGTTCATGCTTTCGTTCGTGTACTTAACATTCCTCGGACTCGCCGTGTCGTTCGTTCTCTGGTCGGAGTTGCTCTCAAGGGCATCGAGCATGCAATCGAGCGCCGTGTCATATCTGTCCACCGTTATTGGGGTGGTACTGGGCGCCGTGCTTCTACGGGAACGCTTGAGTTTCCTCGTACTCATCGGCGGAATGATCGCCATTGCAGGCGTGGCGATCGTGCAACTCGACCAGCTCCGCCCAACACGGAAACGCTCTACCTGACCAAAGCCGCTGCGTGCTTATGAATCGTAAGTGTCGTAAGGTGGCGGTATGAGTGATTGGAATACCCAGGTAATTGCCGAGTTTCGAGCCAATGGCGGAAAGGTCGGCCAATTCGGCGACGCTCCGCTCGTCATCTTGAACACCATCGGAGCAAAAAGCGGCGAGGTTCGCGAGATCCCGCTCGTCGCCCTTCCGCAAGGCGAGACCATGGTGGTGTTCGCCTCCGCCGCCGGTGCGCCAAAGCACCCCGACTGGTTCTTCAACCTTCTCGCCCACCCCGAGATCGATGTTGAGCACAAGACCGAGAAATTTCGGGCAAATGTCGTGCAACTCAGCGACGCTGACGCCGCCGCCGCTCTTGCGGCGCAGGCCGCGATCATGCCGCAGTTCGGCGAGTACGTCACCAAGGCCGCCCCTCGCGTGATTCCGGCATTCTCGATCAACCGGATCTAATCCGTTACGCGAAAAGAGCCGGGTCCCGTGGGGCCCGGCTCTTTCAGTTACACCTCGATTTCAGTACACCTCGATCGGTCAGCCGTTCTTCGGCAGCGACGAGAACGGAACCTTCGCGTCGTTTCCGGGCTCCTTCGCGAGCCCGAGAACGCGCTCGCCGATGATGTTCTTCTGGATCTGGTCGGTGCCACCGTAGATGGGTGGCGCCTGCGCGTAGAGCGCGGCCTCGGTCACACCGGAGAGGAGTTTCTCACCGGTGATGTCCTCGATCGACTTGCGCTGCTCGTCGGTGTAGCCGTGGAGCATTCCGAGTGGCCCGAGGATGCTGAGACCGAGGTCTCGCTGCAGGCGGACGATGTTGCTCATCGACAACTTGCCGATGTTGGCCATCCCGGGAATGTCTTTGCCCTGGATGCGAGCTGCCTTCACTCGCTCATTGTTGTAACGCCCGATCTCGTTGAGCGTGTGCAGCGTCGCGAGGCCCTGACGGATGGTCGGGTTGTCGATCTGGCCGTTCTGCTTGGCCAGGTACGTGAGGCCCTTGAAGCTCGCCGCACGCGGTCCGGCCGACGAGACGCCCGATGCCGAAGGCTTCGGAACGAAGTCGCCAGCGCGCTTCGGAAGGTGACCGGCGACCGTACCGGCGATAGCCATGCTCTGCGCACCACCGCCGCCAGCGCTGAGGCCGGACCGCTCGAACATGAGCGTGGTATTCGCAACGGCCCAGCCGTTGTTCTGCGCACCGATCATCGAGGCGCCGGACACGCGGGCATCGGTCAGGAAGACTTCGTTGAACATGGCGTGTCCGGTCATTTCCTTCAGAGGACGAAGGTCAACGCCGGGCTGGTTCATCTCAATTCCGAAATACGTGATGCCCTGGTGCTTAGGCGCCTCGGGATTCGTACGAGCCAGCAGCATGCCGAGGTCGGCCCACTGACCGCTTGAGGTCCAGACCTTCTGGCCGTTGACGATCCACTCGTCGCCGTCTTGCATGGCTTTGGAGTTCAGGCCGGCGAGGTCAGAACCGGCGCCCGGCTCGCTGAAGAGCTGGCACCACGCCTTTTGGCCGGTGACGATGTCTTTCACGAAGAGGTTGATCTGTTCCTGGGTTCCGTGCGTCGCAATGGTTGGCGCGGCGAGAAGCATCCCGAGCCCGCCCGGAGCCGGAAGTGCGCCAAACGATGCGATCTTGTTCGCGACCTTCACCGAGTCGCTGCGGGAGAGGCCCTTGCCAAACGCGTTTTCGGGCAGCGAAGGAGCGGCCCACCCGGAGTTGCCGAGGCGGTCCCACCATTGCTCAACGGTCAGGTCGGCATCCCAGTTCGCCTCAAGCCATGCATGTAGTTCATCAATCAAATCGTCAGTTGCCATGACACCATTTCAGTATCGAATGACACGATTGTCCAAAACGCGACACGGCGAGTGGCCATCGTCACACATTCCGGGTCGAGGTTCGCGACTGATTCGCGAACGGAATCCGACTCAGACTTTCAACGCTTGCACAGCCATCTCCCGAAGTTTCACGTTCTGGATCTTGTTGCCGTTGGCGCTCGGGGTGACCGGGAACTCGTCAACCGCAATAACCTTGATCGGCACCTTGTAGCGGGCCAGGTGTGCTGCGCAGTGTGCGATAACAGCCTGTTCGTCGATGCCGGATGGAGCGATAACGAACGCCACCGGCCGAGCTCCGGTGGGCATGTCAACTGCCACCACCAGCGCCTGTTCCACCCCCGGAACCTCAAGCACGCGCTGCTCGACTTCGGCCGGCGAAACCAGGAACCCGCCGAGGCGCAGCGCATCGCCCATTCGCGTTATGTAAGTGAACGTACGGTTGGTCGAGTCTGACTCCGCGGGTCCTTCGGCTACATCTCCGGTGCGGAACCATCCGTCGGTAAACGCCGCTTCGGTCAAGGCCGTGTCGATGTGGTCGCCGCCTTCGGCCAGGTACCCGCTGAACATGCTCGGGCCCCGGAGCCACAGTTCGCCATCCACGATTCGAAACGCCGCCTCGTCCGACACCAACGTGCCCCCGGCCAGGCTTCGCCACGCGGCGTCGCCCGACGGGTTCCGACCCGAGAAGAGTGCCTGGACTTCACTCATCCCGTACAGCCCGGTCAGCGTTGCGCCCACCGATTCGGCCCGCTCGACGATCCCTTCGAGGCTGGAATTGAATCGTGCGTAACCCCCGAGCCGAATGGTCGAAAGATCCGAACCGGCGAGCAGGAGGCGGTGGTACATGTCGTCGCTTCCGTTCACGGCGCTCACGCGATGGCTGGAAATTCGCCGAGCGGTTTCGGTGACGTCGAAGTGATCTTCGACCACGACGGTTGCATTCGCGGCGATCGCCGCCGTCAGGCTCGACAGGCCGAACGTTCCGCACAACGGCATCGTGAGGAGCACGACGTCATCGGCGGTGTAACCGAGTGCGCCCGCCGCGTTTCGACCATGGACCGCAACCGATCGCTGATTGTGGAGCACCATCTTCGGTCGACTGGTCGTGCCCGACGTAGTGAACACGACGAACGGATCGGTTGCATTCGCCGACGGGAGCGACCCGAGCGAATCATCCGACATTGGAAGATCAACGTGATCAGCCCCGATCACCCGCACGGCGCCGGACCGACCGACGAGCGCCTCTGCTTCCGTGGTCGAGAAACGCGTGTTGACCGACACCGCCACGAAACGGCCGGCGGCACAGGCCAAAAGGGCCTGGATGTACAGCGGGTCGTTCTTTCGCCACAGCGCGATGCGATCGCCGGTTTGCAACCCTTCCGCGATCCACGCTGACGCAGTCAAGCGACCTCGCCTGGCCAGCTCACCGGAACTAAACGTCTGCCCGTCGGGAAAGATCAGCTGAGACGTTGATCCGTCGAAGAGCTCCAGCACGTTCATGGACCTGGAACCTACCGCAGCGCCGCCAAAGTTTTCAGTGGGGCAGTTGGCGATTGCCTTCAGTCGGTCGCTTCCGGACCGGGCCGCTCCAAGCCGGCGGGGGACACAATCTCGTGCAGCGTTCCGGTGTGCACGTCGTAGACGGCACCCCAGACCATCGCGTCGTGCGGAAGCAGGGCACACTCGCGCACCCGCCGCACATCCTCCCGGACGCTCTGCTCGACATCGTTGAACGGGTAGAAGTCGATCTCCGGTCGGAGCCCGACCGCTTCTTCGACCCGGTTATGGATCTCATCGTTTGTCACACCGTGCAACCCACAACCGGTGTGGTGGACAACGACGAACTCGCGGGTTCCGAGCCAGTGCGACGACAGGACCATGGACCGGATGGCGTCGTCGGTCGCCCGACCTCCGGCGTTTCGCAGGAGATGCGCATCGCCGATCTCCAGGCCTAGCAAACGGAACAGGTCGAGCCGAGCGTCCATGCAGGTGAGGATCACCAGGCGACGGCTCGGTGCCGCCGTCAACTGATCGGGTACGAACCGATCGGAATATCGTTGCGCGGCCGCGAGGATCGAGTTGTATTCCATACGTCCCACGATACATGAATTTGGGTTCATGTATCAGTGTCACGGAAAACGCGGAACAGGCCCACCACCGTCGCTGGGTGGTGGGCCTGTCCGTACAGGCAAAGGGGGTTTACGTCAGACGTTTTGGCGAAGGCGTGCGGGGCCCGTCGACGACATTTCGTACAGACGATCGATCCGCTCCTGGGTGGGCGGGTGGGTCTGAAACAGTGAGGCAAAACGAACCTGACGCCCCGTGAACGGATTGATGATGTAGGCCGTGGCTTGGGCCGGGTTGACTGACATCGGCACCCGCTTCACGTACGCCTCAATCTTCGCCAACGCATCGGCCAGAGCGGTGGGATCGCCACTGATTTCGCCACCGGCCCGGTCGGCCTCGTATTCCCGCGCACGGGAGATCGTGGCCTGAATGATCATCGCTGCGATGGGGGCCAACAGGCTGACGAGGAGAATCGCTATGGGGTTGGGGCGGTCTTCATCGTCGCCACCACCAAACACGCTCGCCCACATGGCCATATTTGCCAGGTAGCTGATTCCGGTGGCGATTGCTGCAGCTACGGACCCGATCAGGATGTCTTTGTGTTTGATGTGACCGAGTTCGTGAGCGACCACACCGCGAACCTCGCGCCGGTCGAGCACTTCGAGCAATCCGGCGGTTACGGCAACCACGGCCTTGCGCTCATTGCGCCCTGTCGCGAAAGCATTTGGCTGGGGGCTGGGCGAGACGTAAAGGCGAGGGGTCGCTATTCCGGCGCGCTGCGAAAGTTCGACCAGGTCGTCTTGCAACCATGCGAGTTGACCGGCTTCGACCGGCTTCGCCCCGGCGGCTTTCACCGCGAGCTTGTCGCTGAACCAATACGACCCGCCGACGGTGATCAGGGCGAGCACAAAGGCGATGGTGGCCCCGCCGCTTCCGCCGATGGCCGACCCGATTGCGACCATGCCACCACCGAGGAGACCCAGAAGGGCAACGGTCTTCATGTTGTTCGCAATACTGCGATTGGAGATGTTCTGCATGCGTACTTTCCTTGAGATTGAGAGATTTTGGGCTGGAAACGAGGCGGCGCCTTGTCGGCTTAGGGGCCTGGCGGCCGGCCTCCGGTTCAACTACTACGTATGTTCGATTGCAACAGCGATCGAGGTTGACATGTTCCGGGCGGGCAACGGGCACCCTGACTCGGACCCCGAGAACACCCTGACTTCGGTCCGCTGCCGCTACCCACGTCCCCGGCGGTCGGGAGCAACCCGGCGACCGCAAGAGGTTCGGTAGCAGCAACGGCCTTCGCCATCTACACGTGCGTCGGGACTCGGGGGGATACGAGTTCCCGACGATCACGGGCGTCCGCACGGAGCGAGGCCCACGTCGCCACGGCGAGTGTGGCGACGATGACCAGGAGCGATGCGACGATCGGGATCTTGTAGGCACCCGAAACGAGCATCTTGACCCCGACGAAGCCGAGCACGCCGGCGAGTCCGAGCTTGAGGTAGCGAAGTTTGTCCATCGCTCCTGCAAGCAGGAAATACAGGGCCCGAAGGCCGAGGATGGCAAACGCGTTGGACGTGAACACGATGAACGTGTCATCGGTAACCGCGAAGATGGCCGGGATCGAGTCAACCGCAAAGATCACGTCGCTGGTTTCTATGGCAACGAGCACCGCCAGCATCGGTGTGGCGATCCGGGCACCGGATTTCAATGCGGAGCGTCCGCCGGTCTCCACCGCAGCAAGCTCTGCCGACGACAGGTCCTCGGCCCGAACCGTGAACTTCTGTCCGTGGTAGTCGTTGGTGACCGGCATGATCTTGCGCAGCAGGCCAACCACGGGATTCTTACCGGGATCCATTGAGTGGTTCGAGTGCCGAAGCATTTTCACCGCGGTGAACACCAGGAAGGCACCAAACAGGTAGACCATCCAGTGAAAGCGCTCAAGCAGCGACGCTCCGGCGGCAATGAAGATTGCACGCAACACGAGTGCTCCGAGCACACCGAAGAACAAGACCCGGTGCTGGTACTTCGACGGAACTTTGAAGTACCCAAGAATGAGCGCGAACACGAAGATGTTCTCGACGGAGAGGGCTTTCTCGATCAGGTACCCGGCGAAGTATTCGCCGGCGTGCTGGGAACCGCCGAAGATCCAGATAGCGACACCGAACGCCAGACCGAGCGAAACCCAAATGGCGCTCGAGACACCGGCTTCTTTGACCGAAACCTCGTGGGCATCACGGTGAAACACGAAGAGGTCCAACAACAGTGCGCCGACGATAACGGCAAGCACGAGACCCCAAACGACAAGGGAAACTGACATGGAAAGACCCTTTCAAAGGCAAAATCGGCTGTAGAAACAGCCGAAAGTCTTTCCGCCGGTCCGGATCGCAGATCCGTTCCGACTAGCCCCACCGAGCGCGTGAGCGCTGTGTTGACGACGGGCCTCGCGGGATACTCCCCTTCGGTTGAAGAAACCCTACACCAGAAGTTCATTTCGTGCAACCAACTACCGGCATTAGTGGATGTTGACGAAGTACAAACGAAATCCGGAACAAAAGTCCGACGTAGCGTGAGGAAATCGTTAGGTAATTCGCATCAAACCACCACGAAGAGTGTTCAGACTGTACAACGGTCAACCGATAGACCGGTCGTGATGAAGCCGACAGCCCCCCATCAGAAGCGCCACCAGATTCTTCACGGTTTCGTAGCGGTTTCCCTCGCCTTCACGCTGACCGCCACGACGTTCGGCCCGAATTCCTCTGCCGCGTCTGCCGATCAGGGCGAAAAGGGCAGCTCGTCGTCGAAGGGTTCGGGCCGCAACGACCGATCATTCCGCCCGACCGATTCCAACAGCGAACGTCTTATCGTTGCGGTAGTTCCCGGGCGTCTCTGGGCGGTTCGGTCTGCCCTCGAAGACCGTGGCGCCCGCATCGACCGGGCTCTCGAACTCATCAGTTCCCTCGCAATAACTGTCGCTCGCGGCAACCGGGAAGCAATCGCCGACATTCCCGGCGTCCGGGTCGTCGTCGAAGATGCCGAAATGTTCCCGTCGGATGGCGTCATCCAACTTCGGCCGCCGACATCTGTCCCCGAGACAGTCTCGCCGACCTCAACCTCGCCAACCTCAACCTCGCCAACCTCAACCTCGCCAACCTCAACCTCGCCAACCTCAACCATCAAGGTCGACGCGACCAACGGATCGTCAACGTCCACCGCACCGACTTCGACGACGCCGGGCTCGACGAATCCAGGCACGACAAATCCGGGCGCGACTATTCCGAACCCGACCACGCCGGCCAGCACCAGAATCGATGCAACGACCACCGTTCCCCTGGTGACCTCCACAACCAGCGTCCGAAACGACGACGAGGACGGAAAGAGTTCCTCGTCACGACGCACCCGAGCGACCACGACCGTCCCAACGGGATCATCCGGTCCGACCACCACGAAAGCTTCGTCGGGAAGCACATCTACGACCTCGAGCACGACCAGCTCAACCACCTCCACGAGCACAACGACGACGACCAAGGCCCCCGCCGAAGTAAATGA
The DNA here is from genome assembly GCA_963763135.1 of uncultured Acidimicrobiales bacterium. Lineage (GTDB taxonomy): Bacteria > Actinomycetota > Acidimicrobiia > Acidimicrobiales > JANYDT01 > JANMZO01. The sequence goes on from CAVXNJ010000004.1 coordinate 1,377,118, forward strand.
CCCCGGCTCGCTGATGTCGATCGCTCGGGTGACCGGAGCACGGGCCCTTTGGGGCCGCGGCTACACCGGCAAGGGAATTGATGTCGCGCTGATCGATACCGGGATCGCACCAGTCATTGGAGCACCAACAGTTACACCGGGCGCCGACCTGTCCCTTGACGCGGCGAGCCCGAACCTTCGGTTCCTCGACGGGTTCGGACACGGAACGCACATGGCAGGCATCATCGGCGGACACGATCCCTCCGTGGTGCGCCCGCAGGATGCGAAGAACGCGTTCGTCGGCATCGCTCCCGGGTCACGCATCGTCGACGTGAAGGTCGGAGCGATGGACGGAACCGTTCACGTGTCCCAGGTGATCGCCGGTCTCGATTGGGTCGTGCAGAACCGTTACGCCAACGGCATGAACATCCGCGTAGTGAACCTGAGCTACGGAGCGCCCGCCACCCCGAACTGGCGCTTTGACCCTCTCGCCTGGGCCGCCGAGGTTGCGTGGCGCCGGGGGATCGTCGTTATGGCGGCAGCCGGCAACGAGGGCCCGAATCATGAACTCGCCAGCCCGGCGTACTCACCGAACATTCTTGCGGTCGGGGCTACAGAAATCGAGACGCAGCGCGGCGGCCGTAACGATTACGGGATTGCGTCGTTCACCAGCACCGGCAACCGTCGCCGACCGGATATCTACGTTCCCGGGAGCCACGTCATCAGCCTCCGGGTCAAGGGGTCGTTCATCGACACGTTCCTCGCCCAATCCAACATCAGTGACCAACTGACCCGCGGGACCGGCACCTCCCAGGCGACGGCGGTCGCTTCGGGCCTTGCCGCCCTGCTCCTTGAAGCCTTTCCCTCGGCCACCCCCGATCAGATCAAGACCATGATGACGAGTGGACCCGACAAGGAGCGCGGAAAGCGAGACGTCACCGGCATCGAGACCAGCGTCGACGTGAACGATGCGATCACCACCCGGCGCAGCCTGACGAACATCCTGCCGTCGGATCCGTTCAAGGAGTGCGGACCGACCTGGTGCCGTGGTGCCGGAGACGGCAATCCGGCCCTCATCGCCTGGGCTCAAGCCGCATGGAACGGGACCGCGTGGCTCGGCAACCAGTGGACGGGCAATCAATGGACCGGAAACCAGTGGACGGGTTCACAGTGGACCGGAAACCAATGGACCGGAAACCAGTGGACGGGTTCACAGTGGACCGGAAACCAATGGACCGGTCTGCTCTGGAACGGTTCCCAATGGACCGGGTCACAGTGGACCGGGTCGCAATGGACGGGAAGTCAATGGACCGGTTCGCAATGGACCGGGTCGCAATGGACGGGAAGTCAATGGACCGGTTCACAGTGGACCGGCTCCCAATGGACCGGGTCAGCCTGGTCTTCGCTTTGGAGTCAATAACCGTGAAACAACACGCCAACGCCGAAACCCGCGGCACCCGCTCAACGCTGCTCAGCGCGTACTGCGTCATCCTCTTCGGCTGCGCCTTTCTCTTCCTGGCTTCGCTTGATCATGTTGCCCGGCCACCCCTCAACGGTGGGCCGCTCGCCATGCTGCTCATCCTCGGATCGGCCCTCGTCGCCACCGCGTTTCCGATTCACGTGAAGGCCGGAAGGGAGATCCACTCCTTCACACTGCACGAGTTGCCACTCGTCGTTGCGGTCCTAACGCTCCCCGCCCGGTATGCCATCTTGGCGATGGTCATAGGTGCGACGGTCGCCCGCCTCGGCATCCAACGTCTCGCGCTGAACAAGGTTCTCTTCAACGTGGCCATCACCGCCTTCGAAGTCGGCATCGTCTTTCGCTTCACGCATACGCTCGCAGCGAACTCCGCGGTCACTGACACCCGGATTTGGATTGCTGCGCTGGTCGGCACCGTGGCCGCCAACTTCATCTCAGCCGCACTCGTGTCCGCTGCGATATTTCTGTCGGGCGGGCAGGTGAGCCCGAGCCAGTTCGTCCGAAACGCAAGCCTGGCGATCGTCGGCGGACTGGCGATGGCGAGTGTTGCGATCATCGGCGTGGTGCTGACCGTCGTCAACAGCGTCTCGGTCGTGTTCACGGTGCTGGTCGGTGCGGCATGTTTGCTCGCCTATCGACGTCACGTGGGTCTGAGCGAGCGCTACTCGGCCATGATCCGGCTCGAGCGGTTCACCCGGGCACTCGCTCCCGACCGTTCGGTCGAAACGATCCTCGACAAGTTGCTCCACCATGCCGCTGAGCTGATGAGCGTGGAAGAGGCGGCCATCACGCTCGCGACAACCGAAGGTCTCGTGGTGCTCTCGCGGTCCCTGTCGGAGAAGGGCGGATCGTCCACGGCCAAATCGTTGGCGCCCGGGGATCCGATATGGATGCGCGCTCTCCGCGAAAACAAGGCGTTCCATCTCACGACGGAGGCTCTCCAAGCCGACGACGCTCTGCGTCAGGAACTCGTCGACCTGCACGCCACCGATCTTGTGGTCGCACCGTTGCGACTCGATGATTCGAACATCGGCGTCCTGGTCGGTCGCAACCGGCTCAACTCCGCCGTTCGGGTCTCGGCCTCCGACCTGGACCTCGTGACGACCATGGCGAACCATGCATCGGTCATCTTGGAGCGTTCGCGCCTGATGGAGGAGTTGGACCGGGAAGTCAACGTCCGGGAGTACCAGGCCACGCACGACACGCTGACCGGCCTCCACAACCGGGCCGCATTCAATGCAGCATCCGACGCATACCTCTGTTCGGAGGCTGCTCCGAGACAGACAGCGGCGATCATGCTCGTTGACCTGAACCACTTCAAGAAGATCAACGACACGATGGGTCACCATGCCGGCGACGACGTACTGGTGCAGATCGGCAGTCGCCTGGCCGGTGCCCTTCCGATCGGTTCCACGGTGGCTCGCCTCGGTGGCGACGAATTCGCCATCATGGTTCCGAACGTCGGTTCAACCGAGTTTGCGCTTGAAGTTGCGGGCAATCTCCGCAACGCCATCACGTTGCCGGTGACTGTGGACGACGTCACGTTCGCCCTCGACGCGGCGATCGGTGTCTCGTTCGCCCCGCTACACGGGACTGACCGCCACACGCTTCTTAAGCGCGCAGATATTGCCATGTACGCCGCCAAGGACCGTCGGAGCGCATCCGTTGCCGTGTACGACGCGTCGCAGCAACGGTGGACGGCCCGCGAGGTTTCATTACTCGAAGACCTTCGCCACGCCATCGAGAATCATCAGCTCTGGGTCGCATTCCAACCCAAGACCTCGCTCAACGACGGGCACGTTTTCGGGGTCGAAGCGCTCTGCCGCTGGACGCACCCGGAGCAGGGCCCGATCCGCCCGGACGAATTCGTCCGTCTCGCCGAGCAAGCCGGTCTGATCGACTCACTCACCGAGTTCGTGCTCAACGAATCACTGCGTCAGTGCCGGGTGTGGCTCGACGAAGGGATGGAGATCGACGTGGCGGTCAACATTGCGTCGCAGTCGCTGAGCGACCCGTCACTGCCGGGCCGGGTGCTCGCCCATGCCACGGCCCACGGTGTGCCGCCGAAGATGTTGACCCTTGAAGTCACCGAGGGCGAGCTTATGGAAGATGCTCGCACCTCCCGAGCCGTGATGACCGAGCTCCGTGCGTTGGGTTTCCGGGTGTCGATCGACGACTTCGGGACCGGCTACTCCTCGCTCGCCTATCTGCACACGCTGCCGGTGGACGAGCTGAAAATCGACCGGGCATTCGTGCAGCGGATCGGTACCGATGCCACGAGCGCGCAGATCGTCCACGTGATCGTCGAGCTCGCTCAGACATTCGGTCTGCAGACCGTCGCCGAGGGGATCGAAACCGACGAGATTCACGACGCACTCCGAGCCCTCGGCGTCGAACTCGGTCAGGGCTTCCTCATGAGCAAACCCGCCCCGGCGTCGGAGCTGGAGGACATTCTGCGGTTCGGCTACCGCCCGGCCGCCGAACGTAACCGCGAACCGCTGCTGGCCTCAGCGTAGTAACACGCAGCCGGAAGGCTCAGCGTAGTAACACGCAGTCGGAAGCTCAGCGCTCGGACGCCCGGCGTTTGGCCGCCGACCGCCGAACCACCGCCAGGTGAAGACCGGCCGCGGCCGGTCTTCAGGATCGAGCGGCCGCAACACATGAGGTCTAGTGTTTCCGGGCATGGACATTCTCGGCCTGCATCATGTGAATCTCACCGTGCGCGACGCCGAGGAGGCACGAGCGTTCTATGTCGACGTGATCGGACTATCGGTGCGGTCTGACCGTCCCGATTTTCCCTTCGGTGGTTGGTGGCTCGACGTCGGCTCGCAGCAGGTCCATCTGGTCGTTGGCGAACCCCGGAACGAAACGTTCGACCACTTCGCCATTCAGGTCGCCGATCTCGACGCCAGCGTGACTGAGCTTCGGGGCAAAGGCGTGAAGGTGAGCGACCCGCAGGGGGTCGGAACCAACCGCCAGTCGTTCCTGCGCGATCCGTGGGGCAACCGAATCGAACTGCAGGAAGTTGCCGGCTGACATAACGCGCTCCTGCAGGTCCAAACCGGCACTATGAGCCCGCGGACCAACCAAACAACGGTTGCCCGGCCGTTTGGCCCATTTCGGTCAAGTCGACCACGCAAAGCGTCGATCCACGTGCCATGCAAGCACCGCGTGCATTCGATTTTGTCCGTTTCGCCGGTAATGCAAGCGATATCGCCGTCGTCATTGATGCCGACGGGATGATTCTCGCCACCTCACAGTCGGTCGAGCCGCTGGTCGGCTACCCACCAGACACGGTCGTTGCCGAAAACGTTGTGGGCTTCGTCCATCCCGATGACGTAGAGACCGCGTCGGATCTGCTCGAGAATGCCGGCGAACGCGCCGGACAAACCGTATCGATCAACGTCCGTGTGCGACACGCCGACGGCCACTGGGTGCCGTTCGAGATCCTTCCCCTGAACCTCCTAGCCACCGACGGTGTGATCGTCTTGACCGGACGAGACATCACGGGCCGCCTGGAACTCGAGCGGGAACGCCACGCCGAGGTCAACCGGTTTCGGGCGCTGGCCAAATCGACGCCGATCGCGATCTTCCTGCTTGACCTCAACGGACACTGCGAGTTCGTGAACGACCGTTGGACCGAACTCGCCGGGCAGTCACTCGAAGACGCGCTGGGTCTTGGCTGGACCCACGTGATCGACCGGCGAGACCAGGTGAAACTCGTTGAAATCCGAGACAACACCACGGCTTCCGGTGAGTTGGATCTCACACTTCACGGCCCGCAAGGCACCCGCCGGAGTGTCATCGGACGCTGGACGGTGATCCTCGACGACAAGGGCGAACCGTGCGGGTTCGTTGGCACGATGGAGGACGTCACCGAGCGAAAGGCCCTTGAAGCGAGACTGCTTCACCAGGCCACCCACGACACGTTGACGGGCCTCCCCAACCGGATCATTCTGTCGGAGCACCTCAGCCAGTTTCTCGCTGCTGCTCAACGTACCGGCGACCGGATAGGTGTCGTGTTCTGCGACCTGGATCGATTCAAGATCGTGAATGACAGCCTGGGTCACGAGACCGGTGACCGACTGCTCGTGTCGGTGGCCCGTCGCCTGACCGCCTCGCTGCGGGGTTACGACATCGTGGCGCGGTTCGGCGGCGATGAGTTCGTGGTGCTGACGAGTGTGAGGAGCGAATCCGACATCCACGAGGTGACCGAGCGTCTCCAGGCGATCTTCGCTCAACCGTTTGAAATCGGCATCGGTCGGCCATATCCGTGTACCGCCAGCATCGGGATCGCACTGTCGGAGGCGCATTCGACACCGGAAACGTTGCTCCGGGATGCCGACGTCGCTATGTACCGGGCGAAAGAGCGCGGGCGCGGGCGTGCCGAGCAATTCGACGATCGTCTCCGGGAGCGGGCGATCGATCGCATGAACCTGATCTCAGAGCTCCCGCTCGCGATCTCCGAAGATCAGCTGGTGGTCCTGTACCAACCGATCGTGAAAACCAGTGATGGCACGTTGACGTCGGTTGAAGCGCTGATGCGTTGGGACCATCCCACGAGAGGACGGCTCTCGCCCGATACGTTCATCGAGCCGGCGGAGGAATCGGGTTTGATTCTCGCGTTCGGCGACTGGATTCTCGACCGGGCGTGCTCCGATCTCCTCGATGCCGCGCCGATCAACCTGAACATCAACCTTTCCGCCTGTCAGGTCCACGACGCCGGACTCGTTCCCCGAATCACCGAGTCGTTGAACCGAACGGGGTTCCCACCCTCGCGTCTGATATTCGAGATCACCGAGTCCGTGCTGGTGCACGACATCGACGCGACCGTGACGACCCTGGAACAACTCAAGGCTCTTGGCGTGTCAATCGCGGTCGACGACTTCGGCACGGGATACTCCTCGCTCAATTACCTCTCACGCTTTCCCGTCGATTCGCTGAAGATCGATCGGTCGTTCGTCCAATCGCTCGGCATGCCCGGCGTTCAGACATTTGAGACGCGAAGCAGCGACAACGAAATCGTCCGCTCGGTGATCGCGTTGGCCCACGCGCTCGGGATGACCGCAACGGCAGAGGGCGTGGAGACCGAAACGCAACTCGCCCACCTTGCCGGTCTTGGCTGCGATTTCTCCCAGGGCTACCTTTTCCAGGAACCGCAACCCATCTCCGCATTGCGTCAGCACTGGGTCGACCGGGCCGGCATCCGGAGCTGACGTCGACGTTCTTCAACGTCGGCTGCCACGGCCCGTTGCCTCGCACCGGTTGTCTCGCTCGCTCGTTTGGACATATGCGCGCAGACGGAACAGCATCACGGCATGCCTCCTTTTGACCTCGACCCCATTGCCGCCGGCTTCGCTCCGAACCGACTCGATCGCATCACCGATCATCTGAACCGCCGCTACATCGACGCCGGAAAGATCGCGGGCTGCCAGACGCTGGTCTCGCGTCATGGTAAGCCCGCGTACTTTTCCTCGCTCGGAAGCATGGACCTCGGACGCGGTTTGGCGATGCGCGATGACGCAATCTTCCGGATGTACTCGATGACCAAACCGATCACGTCGGTGGCGTTGATGACGTTGTTCGAGCGGGGACATTTTCAACTCAACGACCCGGTCTCCCGCTTCATCCCGTCGTGGAAGGGACACCAAGTCTGGGTATCGGGTGAAGGCGACAACATGGTCCTGGAGGCCCCACACCGCCCCATGACCATGCGAGATGTACTCGGCCACACCAGCGGTCTGACGTACGGCTCCCTCCTTTCGGGTATCGGCGTGGACGTCGCTCCGCACCCGGTTGACGCCGCCTACGATCGGCTCGGCATCCGGAGGTCGCCGACCGACACGCTGGCGAACTTCGTCGAGCAACTCAGCCAGGTACCGCTGCGGTACCACCCGGGCGAGCGTTGGATGTACTCGTTGGCCACCGACGTGTGCGGCTACCTCGTGGAAGCGATCTCCGGCCAGTCGTTGGACGCCTATTTGCAGGAGACGATCCTGGATCCTCTAGGAATGGTCGACACAGCGTTTTCCGTTGCACCGGAGAAGATGGAACGGTTCGCGGCAAACTACACACGCGGCCGGGACAAGTCGCTCGTGTGCATCGACTCCCAGGACAAGACCACGTACGCGACAACGCCGAGTTTTCTTTCGGGTGGTGGTGGCTTGACGGGCACCATGGCCGACTACTACCGCTTTGCCGAGATGCTGCGTCGTGGCGGCGAACTCGACGGTGCCCGCATTCTCGGTCCACGGACCATTGCCCTCATGGCCCGCAACCACCTGATGGACGGCCGCGACCTCACCCAGATGGCCATAGGCGCGTTTTCGGAAACCGCGAACGCCGGCGTCGGGTTCGGGCTCGGTTTCGCCAGTTCCCTCGACGAGGTTGCCACCGGCACGCTCGGCAAAGGCGACTTCTACTGGGGTGGAGCAGCGTCGACGATCTTCTGGGTCGATCCAAAAGAAGACATGAGCGTCATCTTCCTCACGCAACTTGTTCCATCCAGCACCTTCGATTTCCGAGGCCAGCTGAAAAGCATCATCTACTCGTCGATCATCTGAGGGAAGCGGCTCAGACCGGAGCAGTTGAACGGTGCGGTTCTGGTGGGGAAGGCGAAGTCCCCACCAGAACCGACTCGCAAATGCAGGCCCCGGCGGGAGAGCCACGTCATCGCTGGCGGAGACAATACGACAAATTCCGAAGTTGCCGGAACGAACCTCGGCCGCCCATCCAAAATCCGTGAGTATTTCCCAAATAAACTGCGTCGGATTCGGATCAAAAACCGTCACAACCCCTGATTTTCCTGGGAAGTACGCAGTCTCATGATTCTGACAAGATCGTGCAGTTTCTGCACGTTTTGCCCGGAAACGATGGCAAAACCGCCTAAGATAAGCCTAAATATAGATGAACAGTCAACTACAACCGGGGCTTCGCTTTGGCGGTTGCAACGGCCGATTCCGGATCCTCCGGCCACGGGTGCCTTGGATAGCGACCACGAAGGTCGGAGCGCACCGCCGCGTAACCCGACTTCCAAAATGCCGACAGGTCGGCAATGACAGCCGCCGGTCGACCGGCCGGCGACAGAAGCACCAGACGCACCGCGACCCGACCCTTCGCGATGCGGGGTCCGGTCGAAGCTCCGAAGAACTCCTGTAGCTTCGCTTCGATGGTGGGTCCTCCGGCATCGAGGTAGTCAACACTCACCGCGCGACCCGACGGGATGGCGACGTGAACCGGAGCTTCGAGATCGAGCCGCTGACGAAGGCGGTGACTCAGTTGTGTTCGTAAAAGTGCGTCGATGTCGAGCCCCCGCATGGGATTTTTCGGATCGCGGCCCGCCAGCGCGGGACCGAGCCAGTGCTCCGCCGTCACCGCCAACGTCGGTACCGACCAGTCGGGCCAAAGGTCGTCAACGTCCTGAGACCCGTCGGGGTCCGACGCCCGGAGGAACGCTATGCGAGCCCGGAGAACCGCCACCGGCCCCGCATTCAGTACGGCATCGAAATCGAGATCGGCAAGGACCGCCGTGACCACGTCTTCCTCGGTCGGAGCTACGACCCGAACCGAAAGTACGGCTGATCCCATCCGAAGGTGTTCGACGGTCTCGATCCGGCCACTGGGAAGACGTCGCGGGACCCGTATGGTCTCGGTGGACACACCGAGGTCCAGGACCTCCTGGACCGTGACGGGTACGGCTCGAAAGATCCTGCCCGCACGGCGGTCTCCATCAATTTCCAGCGCAACCACGAGTTCCGAACCTCGAAGCGGATCTTCGTCGGACATCGTGGCAACGACGCCCGACACCAGTTGATAGCGGCCGGCGTCGTCACCGACCCGGGCCGCAATTCGCTCGGGAAACGCGACGGCAGCCAACTGACCCGTACTTCGGGGACGGCCCTCGGATCCGCTGCGGCGGAGCCCGCCGCCACTTCGAGCGATCAACCGGCGCAGTCGCGCTGGTGTTGCGGTGCCGCCGACCAATTCCGAAGCCAAGGCGATAGCTCGATCGAACGTCGCCTCATCGCCCGACCCGGCGGCTTCGACCAGGAGCGCTCCAACCCGGGCCGGTACCGGCAGGCCGGCCAGTGCGGTCCCGAGCTTCGTGGGCTTACGGTCGCCGTCGAGGGCTCGGAGTTGCTGAAGCGTCTCGACGCCGGCGTTCCAGTGTTCGAGGGGAGGCTCGTCCACCCATCGCAGTTCCGCCGGATCAGTGACGCCCCACACCGAAACCTGCAGAACGGTATCGGTAAGGTCCGCGTCGGCGATCTCGGGGACGTCATCGTCGGGCGAACGCTCGAAGTCTGCACCGGACCACATCCGTATGACCACACCGGGCGCTTCACGTCCGGCTCGACCGGCCCGCTGACGAGCGGTCGCTTTTGTGGTTCGTTCGGTGACGAGTCGGCTGAGTCCGGTACGAGGATCGAATGATGATCGCCTGGTCAGTCCGCTGTCGACCACCGTTCGCACGCCCGGGATGGTGATGCTGGTCTGCGCGACTGCGGTGGCCAGAATGACCTTTTGGCGACCGTACGGGTCGGGTCTGAGGGCCAGCGCTACGTCGTCGGGAGCGGTCGAACCCGTGAGGGTGTGGACGACGACCCCGTCCCGCAGGGGCCGCCGCCGAAGCACCCGCTGAACCGCCCGGATCTCGCCGGTTCCCGGAAGAAACACGAGAACGTCACCCGGCGAGGAGACGAGTTGAAGCTCATCAACGACACCGTCGGCGAGGTGTGCGATGAGGGTGGGCTTCTCTCGCACGTGGAGCGGAAACGTTCGGCTCTCCGTCGCCACAACCGATGCGCCCAACAGCTCAGCGAACCGCTCGGACTCAAGGGTGGCACTCATCGCGATCAAGCGAAGTTCGGGACGAAGCAGCGACTTTGCATGAGCAGCCAGGGTGAGCGAGAGGTCTATATCAAGGCTTCGCTCGTGCACTTCATCGAACAGAACAGTCGACACGCCTTCGAGTCCGGGGTCGTTCTGCAGCATACGCAGGAACACCCCCTCGGTCACGACTTCAATTCTTGTACGCGCGCTTACCTTCGTTTCGTCACGCATGCGGTAGCCCACGGTCTCGCCTACCGGTTCACCGAGTGTCAACGCCATCCGCTCGGCCGCGGCCCGCGTGGCCACGCGTCTGGGTTCCGTGATGATCAGACGGTCGAGCGTTCCCGGTTCGGTCAGGTGTAGCGGTAGCCGAGTCGTCTTTCCGGTGCCGGGTGGAGCAACGACTACTACGGCCCCGTCGGAATCAAGCCGTGCACGAACGTCGTTGACGAGCCCATCGGCGGGAAACCTTTGAGGGTCGAGCGCCACGAGTCCGAAACGACGAACTGACTCAGCTCCTTCGGACTCCCCCATCCCCTACAAGGTACAGGTGATAACCAACCGTCGGATGTTTATCGTTTTGCTAAACCAGCCATTGCCGGGACACGTGAAACTATCTCGCGACCGATCTCCAGCGACGCGGTGGCTGCCGGAGAAGGCGCGTTGCACACGTGAAGAGCGCCTACGCCTTCGACGATCAGGAAGTCGTCGACCATTCCCCCGTCGGGTTTCAGGGCTTGGGCTCGCACGCCTGCGTGGGTCGGCACAACGTCGTCTTCGGTAACCTCGGGTATGAGCTGCTGCAGGCTCCGCACAAACGATTTCTTGCTGAAGCTCCGCCACATTTCTCGGGCACCCTCCCGCCAGTTCTTCGCTGCCAACTTGTGAAAGCCGCTGTACTTGAGAATCTCGGCCAGCTCTCTGGCGTCGAAGTCGGTTTTCTCATAACCCTCGCGTTTGAAGGCCAACACGGCGTTCGGTCCGGCGTGAACGCTCCCGTCGATCATGCGGGTGAAGTGAACCCCGAGGAAAGGAAAGTCAGGGTTCGGCACCGGATAGATGAGACCCTTGACCAGGTCACGCCGATGCGGGGCCAACTCGTAGTACTCGCCACGAAATGGAACAATCTGCGCCGTGGGGTCCGCCCCGTCCATACGGGTTACGCGATCGGAGTAGAGGCCAGCGCAATTGACAATGAACCCGGCTTCGACATCGCCGCGGTTGGTGACGATGCGGTGAGTCGACCCGACCCGATCGAGCTTTTCTACCTTCGTGCCGAGGTGAACCTGGCCGCCGCCCTCTTCGATCAGACGGGCGTACGTCGCACAGACTGCCCGATAGTCGGCGATTCCGGTCGTAGGGACCCATATGGCTGAAACCGCGGCAACGTGAGGTTCGATCTCCTTGGCACGCGACGCCGAAATCTTTTCTACCGGCAGCTCGTTTTCCAACCCGCGGACATAGAGATTCTCGAGCAGCGGGAGTTCCTCTGCGCTCGTCGCCACGACGATTTTGCCGCACACGTCGTGACCGATCCCGTGACGCTCGCAGAACTCGACCATTGACCTGGCCCCCGCCTTGGCCATCGTCGCTTTCAGGCTCCCCGGCTTGTAATACAACCCGGAATGGATGACGCCGGAGTTGTGGCCGGTCTGATGTGCCGCCAACGCGCTTTCCTTTTCCAGCACAGCGACGGTTGACCCCGGAAATCGCTCGGAAAGGTGGAGTCCGGTGGAAAGGCCGACGATCCCGCCTCCGATCACGGCGAAATCGACCCGATCGGGTAGAGCGACGCTTTGCACGTTTTGGGCGGTCACCGTTGTCGACATGGGGAAGTCTCGTCTTTCTTTACCGGACGTAAGGTCACGACCGGCATTGGTAGGAATGCGGCAGCTCGCAGCTCCCCAATGCTACGGCGGCCGGACCAGCATCGAAATAGTGCTGACGTCACAACCTATCGACGCCGGAGCGGGCGGGGTTTAGTCCGCGGAGAGTTGGGTATCTATCCGCCGGAGCCGAAACGCCCGCGCACGTTTCGCGTGCCCGGAAACACCCGGCGACGAACCGGTCCGGACGGCACCGACTGTCGTCATCGGCGGTACCAAGCAGTTGCATTTTGCATTTCCGCCACGACCCCGAGAACCAGTAACTCCCTACCCACTATTGGAGATTGACATGTCAAAACTACGACGCATTGCTGCGTGTTCGTCTGGCGCCCTCGTGCTGGCGGTCGGACTTTTCCCCGCGCTGCGAGCTGAAGCTGCCCCCGTCACATTCGGCGCTGTTGCGTCGGCCAACCAGGAGGTGACCGCGCCCGGTGCGAGTGACCTGAATGCGAGTGCGGTCGTCGACATCAGCATTGACGGGTTCACGGGTGACGTCTGCGTGCAAAGCACAATCAGCGGGCTCGGAGGAGCCATCACGGCCGCACACATCCACAGCGGGGGTTTTGGAGTGAACGGTGCGGTCGTCGTGCCGCTGCCCAACACCGCAACCGCGGTCGCCGGCTGCGTGACGACCACCCCGCAACAGGCGCAGGCCATTCTGGCCAACCCCAACGGCTTCTATTTCAATGCCCATACCGCAGCGAGCCCCGGCGGCGCGGTACGCGGACAGTTGACCTCGACGATGCTTTCCGCATCACTCGTGGGCTCCGCTGAGGTACCCACCCTCGGAGACCCTGACGGCTCCGGTCGGTCTGTCGTCTCCATCGACACCACCGCCAACCAGGCGTGCGTATGGACCGAACTCACTGCGCTCGACCTCCCAGCTGTTGCAGCGCACATTCACTCAGGAGCGCTCGGTGTAGCTGGACCGGTGGTGGTGCCAATCGTTGCTCCGGCGACGGCCACCGCAGCTTCGTGTGGAACGGCATCGGCGGCAGTCGTTACCGGAATCGCGGCAGCACCGGCGAACTTCTACGTGAATGTACACACGGCGCCCTTCCCGGGTGGCGCGGTCCGAGGAAACCTGACGACCCGTACGGCGTTCGGGATTCCGACTCCCGCAACAGGCACACCGATCCCGTTGGCGACGACCACCACAGTCCTGGCAACCACCACGGTCCCTGCGACAACGACTATCGCGACCACCACAACCGCAGCTACGACCACCACGATTCCTACAACGACCACCACGGCGCCAGCGGCCCCCGCCACAACCGCCGCTCCGGCCGTTGAACCATCGCCTGCCGAACCGATCGAAGAAGCCCCGACGTTTGCCGGTTGATCGGCTAACCGGTCGCCGCCCCACGTTGTCGCTGATCCTCAGCAGCAAATTGCTGAGGATCAGCGAACGGCGTCGAGGCGGCGATCGATCAACCAGTCGTTGAGTTCGTCGACATTGGTCGGCGCTGGCGGAAGGAGGCTGCCCAATTCGGCGGCCAGAAGGTGTTCATGTAGGCGGTCGAGCATCGACTCGTGCTGTTCAATGATGGCGGGATCGATGCGTGCGTGTTCCTGGCCGGATCGCTTGGCCGCAACGAGTTCGGGGACCCCGTCGAACCCGTAGATCTCTGCAAGTATGGACACATTGGTTTCCAGTTCGCCGGTACGGAGCAGTTCGACACCCGTCAGACCCACGCGGTAGGCATACAACAGCCCTCGCAGCGTGGGGGCGCGGTGCAACTCCCGGCGACATCCGTGGAAAAACCCTCCGTAGTGTTTGGCAAAGCGCTGCGAGAGGGACCGTCGGGTGATCGTCTGTAGTTCAGCCAGGTGAGGGTGCTGAACGACCTGCATCGGCGAAAGGATGCGTTCGAGCATGTTTCCGTTGCCGCTCAGCAGAATCGTGAGTGCCTCACCCGCCTCGTTGGTTGTGAAGTCACATTGCACGCCCTCGAAGTCTTCGGTGATGTCGTGGGCTGAGGACCTTTGATCACGCCGGAGTCCGAGCAGCGAACGGGTCGGGGCCAGATGGATCCCTTTGATATCCAGATCGCTGTCGGCCGACGGAAACCCGTAGATGTGCGGGCCGGTTACAGCACAGCTGAGCAAGACTCCGGGGCCACGGTTCGCGTCGACGAACCGACGTGCCAGCTCTAGGTCTGGAGTCAGCACGCGACCTGACCCGCTTCGACACAACAAAATCCCATCTCCAGCTGCAATCCCGTACACCCAGGCGTATCCGGCCGCGACGCTCACGGCCCCTAGCTGGGAAAATACTAGGGCATGTCACCCCGGTCGTTGGCCGCCGTATGGCCAGTCGTGCTATCCACTGGCGGGCAACAGTCGTCGCCAGATCTGCCCGCTCTCGCATGGCGTGCGCTCACGGTCGTGAGATGTTTCCACCGCACGTGGGGCGGTTGATTACCGGAGCGACCGGGTGGGTCGACGGTTCAGCACGATGAGTGCGATTGCGCCGGCCAACGCTCCCCAAAACGCCGAACCGACACGGGCGATCGTGACACCGGAGAGGGTCACGAGGAAGGTGATGATCGCTGCCTCACGGGTCGACTCGTCGGCGGTTGCGTTGGTGAGGTTGTTGGCGATGGTCATCACGAGCGCAAGGGCGGCCACGGCCCGAACGAGTTCTTTCGGAAACGCGTTGAGCAGCCCGGTGACTGCGGTGGCGAACAGCCCGATCGCCACATAGAAAATCCCATTCCACACAGCGGCCGTGTACCTGCGGTTCTTGTCCTCATGGGATTCGGGGCTCATACAAATGGCTGCGGTGATGGCCGAGAGGTTCAGCATGTACCCGCCGAAGGGAGCAAGGAGCATCGTCCCAAGCCCGGTGATACCTATCGTTTTCGACAACGGCACGGGATAGTCGAAGGTTCGGATCGCAGCCACGCCGGGCAGATTCTGGCCGGCCATCGTCACGACAAACAGCGGTACCGCGAGGCTGACGATCGCCGCCAACGAGAACGAGGGTCGGGTAAACACCGGATGGGCCAGCGAGAGCTGCAACTTGTCGGAATTGAACGTTCCGGTGGCCACGGCCACGACAACGCCAACGGCCAACGTGAGCATCATCGTGTATCGGATGATGAACCGACGTCCGACGAGGTACGCGGCAAACATCGCGACGATCAGCCCGGTACGAGACGACGCCGCGGCAAAACCGTCGATGGCGAAGTGGCTGAGTGCACCCGCGAGCAATGCCCCGGCGAGGGCGAGCGGGATCTTGTTCATGGCCTTTTCGAACAAGCCGGTGAACCCGACCACCGCAATCAATATTCCGCAGACGATGAACGCGCCGATGGCCTGGCCCATGGTGAATTGCCCGGGTTGCGCTGTAGCCAACACTGCGGCCCCCGGGGTCGACCATGCCACCATGGTCGGGATACGCCACCGCAGCGATAGACCGATCGTGATGACGCCCATCCCGATCGAAACCGCCCATACCCACGACGTGACTTCTGCGTCGTTGGCGCCGAACGCCCGAGCAGCCGAGAAAACGATCGCCACAGAACTGGTGTAGCCCACGAGCATCGCCACGAACCCGGCGGTGATCGTGGAGATGGAGGTGTCACGCCAAAAACGCACTCCGAGAACCTACAACCCTGAAGGCGGCGAAACGCCGACAAAGGCAATCGGATCTACCGATCCTGCTGCCGGTCATGGAATGCCAACCATTCGTTCGGCGACCACAGCGCAAGGAGTTGGTCCGACACAAAATGGACGGTCTTCACGACCATGGCGTACCACTCGAACCCGGTGCTCAATGCTTCCGTGAGCCGCAGAGCCCGCAGCAACAAATCGGCTTCCTCGATGGCGAGGAGGATGGGGCGCTGCTCGTTACCGGCAAAATCGGATTCGTCGGGAAACGGCCAAAGCGAGACAAGTCGACCCTCCAGTTCGAAAAGCAGCTCGTCAATCAGGCCCTGGTCGGTCATCACGCCGAGCGCCGTCTGCAATGCCGTAGCGCCCGATGCCGGAAGCATCAGTCGGCGCTCAGACGGTTGCGGTGGCGGGCCGGGCTCATCAGACACCTCTGTACGGTAATGACGCTGTCGGCGTTATGCCGAAACGCGTAACCCTCCAGCTCGACCGACACCATGCCTCGCGGAGCTCCGTTCGAGCCTGCGGTGATACGTGGGATTCGGACCCGGGTAGGCACCCCAAGCGGTCCGAACTCCCACGATGCCACGCCTACGCTCCACTAACCCGTTCGTCCGGAACGGAACCGACTTGGAGGAAACTCATGGGATTGTTCGACAAAGCCAAAGATCTTGCTGACCAGGCCGGCGACTTGGCCGACAAGGCCAAAGACGTCGTCGAAGAGCACGGCGACAAACTGCCGGGGGGTCTCGGCGACAAGGCCAAGGACGCTATCGACAAGGTTTCAGACCTCGCCGACAAGCTTCCCGGCAAACACTGAATTTCTTCACCTGAACGGCCGGTCTTGACCGGTCTGCCACGAGAAGTCGAAGATCGGTCGCTCAATATCTATAATGGCGAGCACGCGACCTAGGCCTTATACGTAAATAGTTACCGCTGATATTCCTGGCGTTTCCTTGTGACTTTGCTCACGCTAAGCCTTTTACATCGGCGCTGCGATACCGGAATCTACGAATGACCTACGATCCGGTCCAGCAACATACCCCGGTATCACCACGATACCGGGGTATGCCGTCGATACCTGATCAAGTTGATTTTGCACTCTCGTCATGGCCTGTTCGTCATTGAGGCCCCGCACTATTGTGCAGCTTGGCGCTCTTCGTTTTGGGGAACGTGCGTGGCGTGAGCCGCAATCTTCGCGACGGTAAGCGACTTTGTTATTAGGAACTTCGAGACTGGAAGTTGTTCAAACAGCCCTCGGATTTCTCGAGCAGTTTGCTCGTCTGCGTTGATCATCTACTCGCGATCGACACACGTCAAGACGAATGTTCAAAAGAGGTTCGAGCGACCTAGGAGGCTGGTGTTGAATGTCGTTGTTCGGATCGGCGAGCAAGAATCGTTCTCGCCAAGGACGCAGGAGGCAGCGCCTGCTTTTTCCAACCGCAACGACGAGGACGAAGGCGAGGGCGATTATGGCCGTCGAGACGGATTGCATGCATTTGACACCAGTCTCCTAGTGCTCCGACACCGGTTTGATCGGCGACGTTTCGTTTTCACCTGTGCGACGATGGGTCTGATGAGACAGCAGCACCGAAGCCTTCGTGTCGGACGCACCCTGTTTGTGCTGTTTCTGCTCGTCCCCCTCGCAGAGCTGTATGTCCTCATCAAGGTCGGGCAGGTAGTCGGGGCCCTTTGGACCATCGCGTTGCTGGTCCTGGTCAGCGTGGCCGGGTCGTGGTTGATCAAACGCGAGGGCGTCCGGTGCTTCAGCCGGATTCGTTCGCAGTTGCAACAGCAACGGATGCCCACCGACGAACTCATCGACAGCGGTCTGATACTTCTGGCGGGTGCGCTCATGCTGAGCCCGGGATTTCTCACGGACATCGTGGGGATCTTCTTGTTGATCCCACCTTTTCGAGCGCATCTGCGCGGCCGACTCAAAAAACGCTACGGCAAACCCGCGCAGTTCATCGATACGGGTTGGTAGAACCCGACGATCATTCAGCCAGCGGAGATCGCGGCCAACGCAAGATTCTGCACGCCCTTGTAATCGGCTTTTCCGCTTGCCGCCCGGGGCACGCTACCTACGAAGACAACGTGTTTCGGGATCTTGTACCCCGCAAGGTGCTCGCGAAGCTGGCGGCGGATGGACTCGGCATCAGCTGCGAACCCGGGAGCCGTTTGAACGACGGCTGCGACAGCCTGCCCCCACCGTTCGTCGGGCACACCGGTTACCAGCGCATCGACCACACCCGGCAGCTGACACAGGGCAATTTCCACTTCCTCGGGAAACACCTTTTCACCGCCGGTGTTCACGCAGGTACTCCCCCGCCCGATCAGACGAATGGTGCCATCGGACTCCACCGAGCACCAGTCGCCCGGTATCGCATAGCGGACTCCGTTGACGACCGGAAAGGTCTCAGCGGTCCGGGCCTCGTCGCGGTAGTAGCCGACCGGGATGTATCCCGACTTTGCTATGCGCCCGAGTTCACCCGAGCCTGGAACGACTTCCCGGAAATCGTCGGTGAACACTTTGACCCCGTCGCCAAGCACGAAGGAGCCGGTTTCCGCGGTTGACCCCGCTCGCGTTTCCATTGCGGCCAGACCCGATCCCTCAGACGATCCCAGCGAGTCACGGAGGATCGCGTTGGGAAAGTAGTTGAGCATCTCCAGTTTGCACTCTGAACTCCAGATCACGCCCGCCGAGGAAATGGAAGTCACGGACCCGAGATCGAACTTTCGCGACGTCGATCGCAGTTCGTCGAGCACCGGCCGGGCGAACGCATCACCCACGATAGAAAGCGCACTTACCTTCCTGCGTTCGATCGTTTCGAGCAACTCGGCAGCGTCGAACCGGTGCCCCGGGAGGGTGACCACGGCACCACCGCCGCAGAGCGTCGCTATCGCTGTGGTCAAAGCCGTCGAATGCATAAGCGGGCAGGCCGGCAGCAACACCGCATACCCCACCCGTGAGGCGGTCTGCGCTGCATGGTCGGAGGCATCTCTACCTCGAGCCATGGCGAAGAGCGAGATCCGATCGTGCTGCCGCCACATGACCGCCTTCGGCATGCCGGTCGTGCCGCCCGTGTACTGAAAATAGAGGTCAGCACCGCTTCGGGTGATATCGAGAGGGCTGCCGTCGCCTTCAGAAGATAGGTGTTCATACGATTCTGCAGGTACCTGCGACGCGACAGACGGGCTCGATTCATCATCGACCTGGATCAACGTGACACCTGGTTCGAGCCGGTCGAGAAGCCGCTGTATCTGCGGCGCAAACTCCGCATCGAACACGACCGCTTTGGAGTCGGAGTTCTGCAGCACATAGAGGAGTTCGTTGTCGACGTAGCGGTAGTTGACGTTCACGTGGACGAGACGCGCCTTTACGCACGCGGCGAACAGTTCCATGTACGCCGGGCTGTTACGAAGGACAAACGCCACCTTGTCGTTCGGCTGCAGGCCCCGAGCTACGAGCGCTCGGGCCAACCGGTTCGATCGCTCACCGAACTCCGCCCAGGTTCGAACGACCTCACCATGGAGCAGGGCCGGCCGTTCGCCGAGCGCCGGCGCCAATGCATCGAAGAGGTCACCGAAGTTCCATCGGGACTCGACCGTGGAAACGACATCAGTCATGGCCAGAACATACCGGGTAGCACGGCCATCGCGCCTTTCGGTCGACGATCAACCAAGAGGGTCACCGTCGACGTGGCCGCTTCGGACGACGCCTCGGCGGCACTAACCAAGGTCGGCGAAATACGCGTTCGTGTTGGGACCGAACTTCACCGATAGCTCCGGACCAAACGGACCGTCCACGAACAGTTGAATGGGTTCGGCATTCTCTCCGAACCGACCGATTCCCCCCGGAGGCACAAACCACCCGCCGAGATGGATGCGGTACGGACTGGCATCAAATTGTTCGACGGCCACTTTCACCGCCTCCGCCAGGCGATCGAGCCCCGTTGAGCGCGGGGCGATGACCGATGCGACCACGTCGTGCCGATTCGGAACCCCGACGAAGTACCCAAGCTCGGCGGGAAACCGGTTTCCGATCGTCAGAACCGCGGCGTGAGCGAACATCGAGCATCCCGACGCAAGAATCACTCGACGCCGTTCGTACAACTCGGCCGGTTCCTCGGTGAGTGTGTTCTCCCTGGCGAGGGCGAAGGCTTCATCGATATCGATGCCCCAGCCTTCGAGGTGGTCGCTGATTACCCCCTGTCCGGCTCCGGGACGACGCAGGTACAGGAGCCACTCGGTCCCGGGCATCGCCGGTCGGCGAACAACCAGGCCAAACAGGTCCTCCGATGATTCGACGACGTCAGGCACGTCTTTCGGGATCGCCGATGACGGATAAAGGCGCAACCGCAGACTCTTTCGTACGACGTCGGGACTGATGGCGAGCGGATCCGAGAGGTTGCTCATGCCGGCCACGCAACCGATGAATTCATCCACGATGGCCGGCCATCGCGATTTGCTCCTCGAGCGCGCACTGTTCGGCGAGGTTGCCGAGAAAGATCTGGCGACCTTCGTCGTCAGTGAGGATCGGCGCGGTGCCGGAGAATTCCAAACCATGAGCGTCTAGTCGTTCCTGGACCATCGCGAGAAAGCGGGCGGCGTGGCGATGGTTGAAACCCGGGGGCCACCACATGGTCGAGTCAGTTTGAATTGTCATGACATGCATTGAAACACAACAAGGATTGCGATTGTCAAGAGGTGGATCGTCAGTTGGTCATCCGAACTCGACCGAGCCGGGGTGTCATGACAAGTGCGATTTCCAGACGTTGTGCCACGATGCTGAGATGGACCTACCGATCAGCCCACCCGCAGCGCAAGGCGTCGCCTCCGAGGGAATCCTCGCCTTCCTCGACGCAATCGAGGCTGATCCGAACATCGAGCCGCATGGTCTGATCATCCAGCGTCACGGCCACCGGATCGCCGAAGGCTACTGGGCACCGCATACGCCCGATCGGAGCCGCCTCGTCTACTCCCTAAGCAAAACCTTCACCGGAACAGCGTTGGCGATGCAACTCGGGGAAGGTCGGCTGGCACTCGACGACCTCGTGTGTGAGCACCTCCCGGAGCTGTTCGAAGGCGCCGACGAACGAACGCGTCGCATGCGGATCCGACACATCGCGTCGATGTCATCCGGGCATGACCGGGAGATGATCATGGAGGCCATAACGGCCGACCCGTCAGACCCGGTTCGGGGTTTCTTCACCGTCGCACCCGACGAGGAACCCGGAACGCTCTTCGCGTACAACCAGCCCCCGGTCTTGGCATTGGCAACGATTCTTCAGCGGCTCTGCGGTCAACGGTTGTCGGAGTACCTGAGGCCCCGAGTGCTGGAGCCGCTCGACGTTGCGGACCTGCGATGGGCCCAGATGCGACCGGGCCTCGACATGGGATTCTCCGGCGTCTACACCAACCTTGACGCCGTGGCCCGGCTCGGTCAGCTGTACCTCGACGACGGCATGTGGGACGGGCAACGGCTACTACCCGAGGGGTGGGTCGCCCAGGCATCGAGCGTGCAGATCGCCAACCCCCAACGCGACGAGCCTGACTGGCGCCAGGGTTACGGCTTCCAGCTTTGGCGATCCCAGCACGGTTACCGCGGTGACGGCGCGTTTGGTCAGTACATGGTCGTGCTTCCGGAACACGATGCCGTTGTCGCCATGTTCTCCTGCGAAGAGAACATGCAAGCCGTATTGGATCTCATGTGGATGCACCTGCTTCCCGCCTTCGGCTCGTCGGCTCCGGCATCGGCGCAAGCTCCAGCGCAAGCCGATCATCTGCTCTCGACCCGTCTGTCGAGGTTGTCGCTTCCCACGGTGGCCGACCGGCTCGGAGGAACACCCGTGCCGCCCACGAACGGGCTGCATCAACCGGGCGCGCCCGGGCCGACCTCACATCGCACAATCTCATCGGTCGTCGTCGCCGATGGCCGGGTGCTGCTGCACGAGGGTGACCATGCACTCGGGTTTCCCTTGACGCCGGGTTGGTCGAGCGAACCTGGAGCCGAGGTGTCAGCCAGTTCGACGCTGCTGCCCGACGGGCGTATCGCCATCGACCTGGTCATGCTTGCGTGCCCACACCGACTTGAGATCACGCTCGACCCCGCGGCGTCGACCTTCTCCACCCACTGGCCGATCATGCCGTTGTTTCTTGCCGGGTTGCCCAACCAACTCAACGCGATGAGCGCACCCGACTAACCGCCGTCGAAGGACGGTCTTCAGCCGATCCGCATCGACGTATCAGCATCGGCTTTCCGCATCGACTTTCCGCACTTTGCACCAAGGGTCATGCGCCTCGACGTGAGCAGAGGTCGCCATTGTTGCGACATTGAGATCCCTCGTCGAGGTGTTGAGGATGTGTGAAGGCCGTTCCTTCACGCTATGCGCGGTGATCTACTCACAGCATGGAACTGAATGCTGATGTTCGACAGGATGCGTGGATCGGTGCAGCGATCGGGGGTGCTGCGGCAATAAGCCTCGGAGGCTTGCTCGGTGCCGCCCGGGAACACGTCGGGCGGACAAATGGAGCCCTGGCCCTGGCCATCGTCGTGGTGGTTGCGGCGAGCCTCGGCGGTCGCACCGCAGGACTCGTTACCGCGCTCGTGGCCACGGCAAGCTTCAACTTCTTCCTCGTCACGCCGTACATGACGCTGCGCGTCGATAAAGGTCAGGACCTGGCTGCGGTCTGTCTGCTCGGTCTGGTCGGCCTCATCGTCGGTATCGGGGCTGAACGGCAAGGGGTGGCGAAGGCGCGCGTGGCTGATGACATCGGTGCCATCGAAGCCATGTCGCGGATGACCGAACTGATGGTCGACGACGCGCCAGACGAAGACCTGTGGACGGAGTTGCAGCGAGGTCTGCATACGGTTATCGGCGCCACCGAGGCAAGGTTTGTCGCAACACCCATACCCACAGACGTTGCCGCTATTCACTTGCTCGACTCACACGGTTCTATTGGTCGACCCACCAGCCGGAATCCGCTGCCGGGAACGATTCACCACGTGCTGTTCACCCGTCGTGGATTGAGCTTGCCGCCCGAAGGTGTGGCAGTGGCGGTTCGATACCATGACCGGGAGCTTGGGCGTGTGGTGATCGCGACCGACGCGTCGGTCGGGTCGACACGGGAACATCGTGCGACAGCGGTCGCCATCGTCAGACTGTGGGGTATGTCTCTGAGCGCCCGAGACCGGAATGCAGTCGCAGCCGGAACCGGAGAACCGCTTGCACGGTCCGGCAAATCCCATTCGGCTTGATACGTACGTCTGTTCGTAAACTAGAAGAGTAAGTGCCCTTAGTTAGCTGACATAGGTAGTTTGACTCCCCGGCAATACGGGATGGTTGGGAAAGCGTTCGATCGTGACAATGGTTTCACCAGAAACTTTCCTAAGGACACATAACATGAAGAACTCAATCAAAAAGTCGGCACTCATCGCATTCGCAGCATTCGTTGCGGCAACCAGCTCAGTCGTTGCCCCGGGTGCAGCTCATGCCGCCCCGCAGGCCCAAGTGACCACAAGCAGCATCGCCGGTCGCACCATCCAGTTGAACTACTGCTGGAGTTCAACGACGTTCCGCAGCGGTTGTCCTCGAGCCTCCCTCACGCTCAACGTGAACGGACTCGTCGGAGCCAATGCCGGCATGCCCGGGTCGAGTTGGATCGAAACGCCGACGACGCTCACCCTCGACTTCATCAACCCAAATTCACAAATCACCCGTACGGTTTACGAAGGAACCCGTACCTCGTCGACCACACAGATTTGCTACGCAGGAACGATGACCTCCACGCGAAATCTCCAGCCGTCCACGATGACCGGTGTCTGGCAGGGCTGCATCGCATAGGTTCACCGACCGACTCCCGGACGTTCCCAGTGAACGGCCCGGGCTGGTCAGGAAACCACCGAGAAGGTTTCTCCTCCATGGCCACCGACAAGGTTTCTCCTCAATGGTTCGTACCAGCACTCCCCGGCGAACGGGTGGTGACCCCCTCGGCGCATCGCAAACTCGACGATATTCTCGTTGGGTCTATTTGCCGACGCGCAGAGGGGGGACGTGGAACCGATTTGGCTGGTCGCCGGAGCCCGTCTTCGCCGTAACCTGCGCTCGAGCGCGCTCATCGGAGCGCTGTTGGCCGTCACGGTGGCCGTCGTGCTCGCCGCTGTGGCGGGAGCACGGCGCACCGACACCGTCGTCGGGCAACTTGTCGCGGCGGACCGGGGTGCTGACGGATACGCGGCTTTCACCCTGCCGTTCGCCGGTGGCACGGCTGACCCGGACCTCAAAACGCAGGAAGCTGCGATCAAGGCATTTCCCGGCGTTTCCGGCACCGCACGTTTCGCTGACGTTCTGGCCGAACTGTCAGGCCCGACCGTCCCCGCTGGCCGACTCGCCGTCGGTGGGTGGATCGGCATGGAACCCGGTGCGATCACCAAGGTGAGCACCCTCCCACTCGTCAGGGGGCGCACCATGGATGAGCGCCACGCCGACGAGATCGTCATCGACGAGGAGTTGGCCCGAGACACCGCGTTGGAAGTCGGGTCGGAGGTCGATCTGCGTCTCTACAGCGGGGCTCAGCGTTCGGCCGATGCCAACACGCCAGCGGCCGGCTGGACGGAACGGGTGAAGGTGGTGGGCATCGTGCGTCGACCTATCGATCTGCGTGACCCAGACACAGCTGTTTTCCGGGCGAACGACTACACCGTCCACCACGACATCTACCTGTCCTCGGCCCATTGGAGGGCCGCCGGCGGCGACATTGCGGACTTCAACCCGATGGTGGCCTTTGACGTCGCGGGTGGTACTGATCTCCCTGCACTTTTGGCCGAGATGACGAAACGGACCGGGGCGTACTCCATAGACCACGACCGGTTCCTGGAGTTGCGGGGCACTTTCAAGGGCGTCACTCGAAGCGCGTCGCTCCACGCCCGGGGGCTCGATGTGTTTGCCTTGGTTCTCGGTCTCGCGGGCCTGTACCTCGTGGGGCAAACCCTCGGTCGTCAGATCGAGTCGGAATCGTCAGACGATGCGTTCCTTCGCGTGATCGGCATGACCGGCGGGCAATTGCGGCTGGCTGTTCTGATCCGTGCCTTCCCGGTGGCCGCGGCCGGCAGCCTGCTCGGATTGTTTGGCGCAATCGCACTCTCGCCCCTTGCGCCTCTACCTGGAACGGTCGCCCGCCGCGCGGCCCTGCATCCGGGCGTCTCGGTTGACCTTCCCGTCCTCGTCGTCGGCGCAGTCGTCGCGATATTCCTCGCCGTTCTGGCTGCCGCACTACCAACGTTGCGGCGACCCCCAACGGTCGTTGCGGAACGCGGTGCCTGGCGCAGTCCGCTCGGCCCTCGCGGTGCGGGTTGGCTCATTTCGTCGGCCAGCCGTTTCCTCCGGGCACCTGCGGCCGTCGGAGTGCGGTTCGCACTCGAGCCGGGCCGTCGGCGTGACGCGGTGCCGGTGCGCAGTGCCATCGCCACCGCGGCTTCCGCTCTGTCCATTGTCCTGGTCGCCCAGATCTTCTCCGCTTCGCTTGCCGACAGCCGCCGTAATCCGTCGCGCTACGGTGTCGCGTGGGACGTCGCCGCTGGTGCGATGACTTCGCCTGACGATGCGCGGGTCTTGGCCGAGCGGGTCCGTGCACTCCCCGACATAACGGCTTTTGCCGGGATGGCGACTACGGCGTTCGACACCCCGTACGGCGAGATTCCATCGGTCATGGTGCAGCAGCAACTGGGGACCGTCACCCCGCTCGTCACGGAAGGAAGGGCGCCCGGAAAAGGCGAAGTGGCGTTGGGAGCACTGACGATGCATGAGACCGGACTGCGCATTGGTGATGAGCTGACGATCAACGACGCCATCGCCGGGTCCTTTGCATTCCGAATCACCGGAACCGTTGTACTCAACGTGGCCGGCGTCGACGTCTCGATTCCACCTGGCCGCGGTGCGCTGTTCGACTGGAGCATGATGGCGATTCTCAACGCGAAGTCGGCCGAGTTCATAGGTCCGCAGATCTTTCTGGTGGATGCAGCACCGGGAAAGACGGCGTCCGTCGAGAGCGCACTTCGATCCATCTTTCCGACCTCGACCTCAGCGGTTTCCGTCGAGCCGCTGGATCTGACAAACCTCGCCGACGCCGGGCTTCTCCCACAGGCCCTTGGTGCGGTGACGGCCATCCTCGGCATCGGAACGGTGGCCCACGCCATGATCAGCGCAGTACGTCGCCGCAAGAGCGATATTGCCGTGCTGAGAGCGTTTGGTTTCGTGCGCTCCGACGTCCGATCCGTGATCGTGTGGCAGGGCCTGACGTTCGTCGCAGTGTGTACGGCGATCGGAATCCCCGCCGGTGTCATCGCTGGACGCGCGGCATGGTCCTTGGCCACCGATCGACTCGGTATCGTCAACGTGCCGGTCGTCCCGCTCGGGATGGTCCTGGCCGCACCATTGATATGTGCACTTATCGTCCTGGTCACGGCCCTGATACCCGCCGCGATGGCCACGCGAATCCCGGTCGCCACGGTGCTCCGAAGGATCTGAAGGTTCAGGTCCACGATGACCTGAAGCGCCTCACCGAGAAATCATGCCGAAGGTCACGCGATCTGTTCTCGGATGCAGCGGGGCGATGGCGCGGCACACTCCGCGTCAGCGCAGCGTTAGCGTGGAGGCATGACGGGACCCGTGCCGTGAAGCTCACCGACGCCGAGGCCCTGGAGCGGCTCCGGTCGCATGATCACGCGATCCTGTGCACGATCCATCCCGAGCGGGGTGTGGATGCCGTCCCGGTTGTATTCGCCGTGGATGACGACGGATTCGTAGGTGTACCTATTGATCGGGTGAAGCCGAAGTCGTCATTTCGGTTGCAACGCGAGAAATCTCGATGGCGACGCGCGGGCGACGCTCCTGATCGAGCATTGGGACGCCGAAGACTGGTCGACGCTGTGGTGGGTGCGGGCCGAGTTGCGATGGCAACCCGACGAGATCCAACGACAGCAGTCGCTCAGCGATCTGCTCGTGCAGCGCTACGCGCAATACCAGCGCGAACCCGAGCCTTTCGCCGATGTCCTGGTATTGAGGATGGAGTCAGTCAGCGGCTGGGCCGCGGCCAGCGACGGCTAAGAAGCTGCGGCTACTGCGGGTTTAGCGCGTCGGTGGGATAGCCGACGGGAATCTCGTCGACGATCTGATCGAGGTACTCACTGAGCCCGTAGCCGACCCGGTCACCGTGACGGAACTCGGTCATGCCTTCGGTGATTCGCGTGAGGAGCTCGTCGCCGTCGGGGGTGGCGCGTCGGTTGCGCAGCGGGATGAGTGAGCGGACGGTGCCTACGAGATCGTACGAGCCCTTCTCGGTCTTCACCGTCGTGAAGAGTTTGGTCTGGTAGTGGTCCGGGTCGTACTCGGATTTCACGGTGCACTCCGTGATCTCGTGGACCTCGCCCTTGTCGAACACCCAGCCACTGTGGTGCGTCCGCCCGTTGGGCGAGCCAATGTACGACGGCGTCATGCCGAAGTCCGGGCCGAACACCATCGGGAGCCAGCGGTACCAGTACACCGACTGCCAGAAACGCGGACCCCACGACTTGTCGCGGACGCCGAACCCGTTGATGTTGAACGTCTCGTCGCCGACGGTGATCGTGCCGACGGCGGAGCTCAACTGTTCGTAGTGAGCCTTGGCGAAGTCGCTGCCGGTGTCGACGTCGTTGCCGTCGGCGTCGACCGGGCGGCCGCCGTGGATCGGCGAGATCCCCGTGAACATGATGTCGACCTTGCAGTCGACCATCGGGTTCTCCGTGAACGCTTTCTTCGGGTTCGCCATCTCGTGCGGACGATCGAGCAGGCACACCTTGCCCTCGTAGGTGACGCGCTGACGCACGAGGGGCTCGACGATCTCGATTTTCATGCCGCCGCCGTCGAAGCGCTCGTTGGTATCGATCTTCGGGCGCTTGAAGTTGAAGCCGACCCGGCCGTCGGGCAGGTAGATGCACACGGTCAGTTCCGCGTAGCCCTCGTTGACCCGATTCCCCATGCGGAACCAGCTCCCGCATCGGCCTTCGCTGTCGAAGGCGTTGAAGTACATCGACTCGTTGAAGTTGCCGATGTCGCCGGCGTCGTGGTTGTGCTCGTCGCTGGGGTCGAGCGCGTATCGGATGTCGGAGGCTGCCATGTCGGCGACTGTAGCGGGCACGTTGCTCGAAGAGCGATTCGACGTGGATCAGCGCGTCGGGCCACAGCGGACTGCGCGGTAGCGCCACCGTTGCGGTCGCCGTGAAGTTGACGACGACCGCAAACGGAGGTGCGGCGTATAGATATCAGTTGTTCTTCAAACCGGTGACGATCAGGTCGTTACGTCGGCCGACGGGTTCGGGAATTCCGGATCTCGCGTTCCAGATTCAGAGACCGTAGACCGCAGGTGCCGGCAAGGTTCCACCGACGACGCCCGCAGAACGAAGCTCGGCAATCCGGTCGGCGCTGGTACCGGCCGCGGTCAGCAACGCATCGGTGTCCTGATCGAACAGTGGCGCGTGCCGCTGGGTTCTCGTCGCTACGCCGTCGATCACAAACGGGCTGCGGATGTGTCGGATCGGTCCCGTAACGGGATGATCGACTTCTTCGAAGCGCTCGGCAAGACGCGGGTCCGCCAACACATCCGCGACTTCGAGGACCACTTCGGCCTGCGCACCTGCGACGCGCATCAGATCCACCAACGCAAAAGCTTCGACATCGCGCGACCCGGCGACAACCGCTTCCACGGATGCCGCCTTTTGCGCATCTGCGACCACGTAGGCCACGAATCGGTTATCAGCTCCTCGGACGAATCCGCTGCTCGCCATCCCGGGCTCGGTGTTGCCCATCCGTGTGAGATCCACGCCGCGCTGCGACGCGGCCACGATGCCCTCGCCCAGCGCGCACCACATCGCCTCCATGTGGGACACGTCGAATTCACAGCCCGTGCCGGTGCGATCTCGTCGTTCGATGCCGGTCATGACCGCGAGCGCGGCGTGGATGCCGGCGACCGGGTCGGGCCAGTACAGATCGGAAATCCTTGCTCCTTCGCCTTCGTATCCAAATCGTGCTCCGAAACCGCCCATGCCCTCGACCACCGTGCCGTATCCGGCGGCGTGGCTGTACGGGCCTTCGGTCCCGAATGCCGGCATGCGCACGACGACGATCCTCGGGTTGACGGCGATCAGGTCGTCGAAGCCGATACCGAGTTGCGGAAGCACCGATGCCGTGAAGTTGCACAGAACCACATCTGCGTTGCGCGCCAGCTCGAGGAACAGTTCCCGCCCGCTCGGGTTCGCGAGGTTCATCACCGCGCCACGCTTGTTGCGGTTCACCGCGTTGTGGACTGCACTCACTTCGAACCAGCGGTTGTCGTCGTGGAAATGGCTCCAGTGCGCCGGTTCACTGTCGGGGTGCAGTCGCATCACGCGGTACCCGTCGAAGGGCGGGAGTCC
>CAVXNJ010000005.1:0-426834 GCA_963763135.1 uncultured Acidimicrobiales bacterium
GACGGTCCGTGCGTTGCTCCCAGATGGTTCGCTGCTCGGCCAGCCAACCGTCGATCAAACCGACGCGTTCGCGGTTGAGCGTGCAGGTGCGCACGCGGCCGGTCTTCGCCGTGCGGATCAATCCGCTGATCTCGAGCACGCGGATGTGCTTCATGAACGACGGCAGCGTCATCGACGACGAACGGGCCAGATCGGTCACGCTCGCATCACCCCGGCCCAGTGCGCCGATCACCTGACGGCGGGTCGGGTCCGTGAGCGCGGCAAACACCTCATCGAGGCCTGTGGGTTGCGCCGCAGAATACTGTGCCATGAGGCTAAGTATTTCAGACAGTTAACCAAAAGGCAAAGTGTTTTTTCGCATCTCGGCCGACCCACCAGCTCACCCTTGACTATCGAAGGTCGATATATCAAACTTCGATCATGCGTGGTCGCACGAAAGACAAACCGATGCCCTCGGACTGACCGCCGGCATCGCCCGCCGACTGACCAACCCTGCCTCCACCGATCATTCCGGTTAGTCCGACTCGACACCACTCGACACCACATCCCCCGCTCGACGCATCACCACTTGACCCGTCACGTCGCACGCTGAATCACCGAGGGAGCTCGACCATGACCGACCAAACCATGACCGATCAAACCGTGACCCACGAACCGGTGACGCAAACAGGCACATGCGTCGGACTTGGCTCGGGCGCGCTATGCCCTGCCGATCGGGCTCTTCGGCGGCTTGGCACTCGGCGCCATCGCTCGCCTCTGGATGCGGGGCATTGCGGTCGACCCGGAGTTCACGTGGAACGGGACCCTCGGAATCATGTTTGGTTTCGCCCTCTTCGGCTTGGCTCAGGCCGGTGTCGTGGTCGCCCGTCGGCGGGTGCGGCGGGGCTCACGACCTGCGATACTCACGGTCGGTCGCGTCCTCGGCGTCGTAGCCATGTTGCCGTTGTTCGTCGCCGCCGGAGGGCCGATGCTCCCCACCGTCGTCGGCGGGGGCCTCGCACTTGCCCGCCAGGACTGGCGGATACGGACCCGGGCGGTGCTCGCCTTGGTCGCAACGATCCCGGTCTTTGCCATCTCCAACAGCATCATCGGCGACTTCGGGGCCTCAGTGCAGACCGTTGTCGGCATCATCGGGATGGTCGCGATCTACTCCGTCATCATCTGGGCCACGACGTGCTCGTTCGCGCCGAGGCCCGACGGTTGGACGCTCCCGAGGTGGGCATTCGTGACATCGATCCTCGCCGGAAGCATCGCGCTGGTCGTCCCGTTGGCCCTCGGCGGCATCAACTGATTCGTCGAAATACACGAGTCGGCCGGCGGGGGCCGTATGCGATCCGGGTGGCCCGTCCGACGGTTGTGCCTGCCGCCTCCTAGCGGACCTTTGCAAGCAGGGCCAGGAGCGATGCTTCCATGGGAGCCTTGGCGATACCTAGTTCGTGAAGAACGCCGGGCTCGGTCAGCTCGTGTTCGAGAAGCCCGAGGAGCAGGTGCTCCGTCCCGATGTAGTTGTGGTGCAGACGAAGCGCCTCAGCCAACGTCCGTTCAAGGGCGTTCTTCGCTGCCGCATTGTACGGAATCAGGTCGGGCGCCTCGGCGATCGGCGCGGGCAGCGCCTGCGAGGCGGCCTCACGGATGGCCTCGAAAGTCACGCCGGCCTCCAACAACGCCTTCGCCGCCAGCGCTTCGGGCTCGGCAAGCAGACCGAGGATGAGATGCGCCGTGCCGACCTCCGGGCTTCGTGCGGTCTTCGCCTCGTTGTGCGCGGCGACCACCACGTTGCGGGCGCGCGGCGTGAACTTTCCGAACGTGGCGTCGGGTCCCGGGTCGGCGGTGGTGCCGGGAACCTTTGCGACGAAACGCTTCTGCACGGCCTGTTTCGTGACCCCCATGCTGACGCCGATGTCGGTCCACGAGGCACCGGACCTCCGCGCCTGGTCGACGAAGTGACCGATCAGCGCGTCGGCGGTTTCCCCGAGATGGCTGGCCACCACGACGGCTGAGGAAAGCTGTTCGAGGGGGTCAGATTGCGCCGTTTTGATGGCACCGATCAGGTCATCGAGCCTGGGGGCCGGGATCATCGCGAGGGGATCGGTCATGCGTCAACCATACGTTGACGCACCAATATTCGTCAACCAAAAGTTGACGGTCCGAACCGGAATTGCCCAGGGGCCTCTAGGGTGGACCTGTGACCGACAGTCCCCGCGGCGACGAAGCCCGCCCGCTTGTTACCGAGCCGTTCCACACCGACGCGCTTCCACCGCTTCCGCAGCGGGATCGCCGCCTGCCGGCATCGCTGTGGGTCGAAGCACCCGAAGAACTGCTGTCGCTCGGTCGCGATCTCGGGCACGAACTGGTCGTCTACAAACGCCGCATCGGCCGTTGGCTGCTGTGGCGGGCGGGCCCGGCCGTCGACGACAACGCCCGCTATATGGCCCTCGACGCCGCCGACCTCAGCCGCCGGTACACGTTCACACTCGATCCCGAGGGTCACGGCTCGGGCGTCGGGCCCGACGCGCAGACCCACGAGCGCTTCCGCACCTGGAAGGAATCGCTGCGCGACGGCCACAACTGAGACGCCACAACGGAGACGCCACAACGGAGAACTCGGCTCGTTGCGAATGGGTCTCCGCAGGGGCCGAGGGTAAGGTCGTACGCAATGACGACCACCCGCCAGACAGCGAGAGGAGAAACGTTTCGTTCGCTGCGGGTCCGCAATTACCGGTTGTTCTTCATCGGGCAACTGCTGTCGATGTGCGGTACGTGGATGTCGTCGATCGCCCAGAGCACGTACATCCTCTACCGGTTGCACGGCGCCGGGCGCCAGCTCGGGTACCTCAGCGCCGCCACGTTTATGCCGATCCTCCTCTTCACGCTCTGGGCCGGGACCATCGCCGACCGGTCCGACAAGCGGAAGGTATTGATACGCATACAGATCTTTTTCGTGGTCATCTCGACATCGCAGACGATCCTGGTCCTGAGCGGCCATGCGACGGTGATCACCCTGTGCTGTATCGCCTTCCTCATGGGTTGCGGCAACGCCATGGAAATGCCGACCCGGCAGGCGTTTCTGACGGAACTTGTCGGTGCTGAGGGACTCCCGAACGCGGTGGGGCTCAACAGTGCGCTGTTCAACAGCGGACGCGTCGTCGGTCAGGCGATCGGCGGCGTGCTCGTCACGACGCTCGGCTACACGTGGTGCTTCGGGCTGAACGCCGCGTCGTTTCTCGCCATCCTCACCGGGCTGCTGATGGTGCGTACCGTCGAGCTTCATCCGATGGCCCGGGCCGTTCGGGCGAAGGGCCAGATCCGCGACGGTCTCAAGCATGTGAAAGACACGCCGGTTCTGGCCACGGTGATCACGTTGGTGTTCATCACCGGAACGCTGGCGCTCAACTTTCAGGTGTTCGTCCCGCTCCTCGCGAAGAACGTCTTCAACGGCGGCGAAAGCACGGTCGCGACATTTCAGGTGATCCTCGGGGTCGGGGCGCTGTGCGGTTCGTTGTTGGCCGCCGGTCGGAAGCGGCCCGATGGCTACCGGTTGTCGGGTGCCGCGGCGGTGTTCGGCGTCGGGCTCGCGATCGCCGCGGCCACCAAGTTCGAACCGCTGACCTGGCTCGGCCTCTTCATCACCGGTGCGTCGTACATCACGTTCATGCTGACGGCCAACGCCACCCTGCAACTGCACTCCGACCCGACCAAGCGAGGTCGGGTCATGGCCCTCTACGGCCTCGTGTTCGCCGGCACCACTCCGTTCGGCGCGCCGCTGGTCGGCTGGGTCGCCGACCGTTGGGGCGCCCAGGCCAGCATCAACGTCGGGGCGTTCGCGGCGTTGTTCACCGCAGCCCTCGGCATAGCCGCAACCCGCCGCAAACTTCTCCCGCAACTCACCGCTCGCTGACCCCACGAAACGTCGCGACACGACCCCGCATCGGCGAGGCGCCAGCCGAGACGATGCCGTCCAAGCGGCGGCGAAGCCGCTTCGCTTCGACGGAACTCCAATGAGCGCGACCGAAGGGAGCACCACCCCGACGGAACGTCGGGACACGACGAACGTCGGGACACCACCCCCATCGACAAGGCGCCAGCCGAGACGATGCCGTCCAAGCGGCGGCGAAGCCGCTTCGCTTCGACGGAACTCCAATGAGCGCGACCGAAGGGAGCACCACCCCGACGGAACGTCGGGACACCACCCCCATCGACGAGGCGCCAGCCGAGACGATGCCGTCCAAGCGGTGGCGAAGCCGCTTCGCTTCGACGGAACTCCAATGAGCGCGACCGAAGGGAGCACCACCCCGACGGAACGTCGGGACACCACCCCCCTCGACGAGGCGCCAGCCGAGACGATGCCGTCCAAGCGGTGGCGAAGCCGCTTCGCTTCGACGGAACTCCAATGAGCGCGACCGAAGGGAGCACCACCCCGACGGAACGTCGGGACACGACGGAACGTCGTGGGTTAGCGCTGGTCCTTGGCCTGGTAGAGCGCCTTGTCGGCCCGACTCAGGAGGTCCGTCAGACCACCGGCGTCGTAGGCCGTGGCGACGCCGATGCTCGCCCCGATGTCGATCGTTCTGCGCCCGCCCTGCCCGAGGGAATCGAGTGAGATCGGGCAGGTGAGGTCTTCGGCGATCTTGGTGAGTAGGTTGGCCACGTCGATGTCGACGGAGAACGGGCGCAGGATGACGAACTCGTCGCCACCCAGGCGCACGACCGTGTCTCGCGACGTACAGATCCGCTTCAGCCGCGAGGCAACGGTCGCCAGAACAAGGTCGCCCGCCTCGTGGCCGAGCGTGTCGTTGACCTGTTTGAAGTGGTCGAGGTCGACGAACAGCGCGGTGAGCGGAAAACCTCCGTGGCGAGCCGCGTCGTCGAGTGCGCTTCGAAGACCTGAGCGGTTACGAAGACCGGTGAGTTGGTCGGTATTCGCGGCGAGGAACATCACGCGTCGGCGCTGCGCTTCGAGCAGCGTGATGCGAAGCAGATGTACGCCCGTGGTGATGTGCAGTTCGGGCCGAAGCTGCAGATCACCGTGCGATGTCGACCACACGATGACCGCACCAACTGGCGCGGCACCCGGTTCGCTGATCGCCACCGTCCACACCTTCGTGAAGCCCTGGGACTGGGCGACGGTCCGGGTCAGGCCGGGCGGCAGATCCGACACCCGGGTTCCGACGGGTCCGTCCGTCGAAATGCCGCCGCCGATGACCGACGGATCGACGAGTGGATGGTCGACCGTCATTCCGGGCATCGAGGACCGGACATGCCAACCGTCGTCGTCCCACCACACCACGCAGGTCTCCTCGTGCAACTCCCGAAGCCGATCCGCACGGATGTAGTCGACGATCGTCTCGACGATCTCCGCCGTGGGGGCGGCCTCAGCCAGGAGATTCAACGCACGGCCCATCCCGGAGTGGTCGGGCGTGTGCTCTAGGCGAATGACGAGCGAGGCAATCTCGGGATCCTCCAGACGACTTTCCACCGAGATCGAGCACTGGAGCCAACGTCCGTCACGATGGATCACCCGCATCTGCATTTCGGCAGGGGGAATCTCGTCGATCAGGCAGCCGTGGCCGAAGAGCCGCTCCTGGTTGTGGAAGTCCTGGAGGACGCCGACCGCATAACGCAGGTCATCGGGATGCAGGAGCTTGAGAGCGCTAACGCCGGTCGGGTCGTAGCCGAAGATGCGTCGAAACGAAGGACTCGACCAGCGGATGACAAAGTCCGCGTCGAGGAGACCTACCGCTGAGCCTTGAAGGTGACCCATCGCGTATAGGGCCCGCTTCTCCCATACTCCGGATTCAGTCGCGTGTAACAACATGCTTGATTTATCGGCCGGAAAACACCCTAAGTTGAGGAAAGATTCATAACTGCGCGAAGATTGCCGGGACCGCAAGTACTACGCGCGCTTACCGTGCTTTTCTTGACACTTTCGTGAAGTACCTGCATTTTGCCCTTATCGGCGGGCCACGGCTTCAACTTCGATGCCACCGCGGGGACGCTGGGTCAGTGTCACGGTCACGGACCGGGGGCTCGCCGTCGTCATGATCTCGTCGGCGATTTCCGCGGCCAGACGTTCGGCGAAGACCTCACGGTTCCGAAATCCCCAGTAGTACAGCTTGAGTGACTTGGATTCGACACACCAGGCGTCGGGCTCGTATTCGATGACCACTTTGGACAGGTCGGGTTGACGGGTCACCGGGCACATCGAGACGAGTTCGTCGGTGCTCATGCGGACCACGGTGACACCATTCGGCGCGGGGAAGCACTCGATGTGTTCAATCGGGTGTTCCACGCGCCGACCGAGCACGGACAGCCCATCGGATACGGCCGCCGGGGCTTCATCAGAAGGGGTGTCAGCGGAGGACGCTGTCGTTGACATGCTCATGGGCAGATCTTACGGGGAACGGCTCGCGTGCGACCTCGTTACGAGACGGTTGCTTCGAGGAGAAACGCCGGCGCCCACCAGTAGTCGAACACCGGGGTGATGCGTACATCGGTGAAACCGGCCTCCGACGCCAGACGCGTCCATTCGTCGGCCGGCTGTTCGAACGTATGGCGGGTCTGGGTGGGATCGAACTGCCCGACGAGCACCGGCATCAGAAAGCACTGCGAGACCACGTCGTTGCCGGGGTATTCGTGCAGGCCGACCTCGTAGCGCTCAGCGGCGTAACGCGCATGGTCGACGCTGCGGTCGGCAAAGTCCGGCACGTCGAAGTCGACCATGAGGAACCTGTCGGCGTGTGACGCGATCGACCGCAACACCGATGCTCGATCAACGGGTAGCAGGGTGTGCATGGCAAACGTCGATTGCACGCTGTCCCAACGACGTCGGGCGTCGAGTCCGGCGAAGAACGATGTCGCCGTGGTGTTGTGCCCCTGCA
The DNA here is from genome assembly GCA_963763135.1 of uncultured Acidimicrobiales bacterium. Classification (GTDB taxonomy): domain Bacteria; phylum Actinomycetota; class Acidimicrobiia; order Acidimicrobiales; family JANYDT01; genus JANMZO01. The sequence goes on from CAVXNJ010000005.1 coordinate 6,879, forward strand.
CCTCGGCCTGACCGGATGACCCGAGGGCCGACCGGACCGCGGTGACGGCTGACGAGAGCAGCGCGTCGGAGGGCTCGACCAGATCCACCTGGTGGATTCCGTCGGCAAACACCGAAGCCGTGACGCGACCATCGCCACATCCGAGATCGACGGCCGACGCCGGTCGGTTGACGGCGTGGCGGTCTGCGAGGATGGCGATAGTCAGCCGATACAGCTCCGGATTGTTTCCCCCGCCGATGAACTGCTCAAAACCGAGTGGATCGACATAGACCTCGCCTGACGCCGCACTGCGGAGATACCGGCCCAGTTCTCCCGGCAGCAGCGCGTCGGGATACGCGGCCGATGCCTGATCGACCAAGCTGACGGCCGTGGCGCGGTCGGACCGACCGATGGCCATCAAAGCGTCGACAATCAGATCAACCACGGGCATCCCTCCCACCGCCGAACGCCACGAGCGGCGGGCCGGATGCCGAACGTATCAGGCCGACGTTGACGTCACGGTCGAGAGCTGCTCCCGGGTCGGGACCAGACGCCCGCGCCGATCCGGCTACTCACCGAAGGGCCAGGTGGACGCAACCGCGCTGCGACTTCGCCTCGTAGAGCGCCCGGTCGGCCCGCTGCAGAAGCAACGAGTGCGTGTCGCCGGGCTCGCTCACGGCGACGCCGATGCACGCATCGAACGCATCCGACGGTAAACCATCGACGGGTCTGGCCACGATCGAGTCACGAAGCTGACACGCCAGGTGAAGGGCGTCGTTCGTGTCGGCCACCGGACTCAGGACTACGACAAACTCGTCGCCGCCGACGCGGGCTGCGTGATCGCCGGGTCGGATCGCGGCGCGGATGCTCTGCGCCACGGCCACCAGCAATTTGTCGCCGGTGGCATGACCAAACGTGTCATTTACCGACTTGAACCCGTCGAGGTCGACAAAGCACAGCCCAACCAACTGGTCTCGGCCACGGTTGAGGTCCAGGGCATTCGTGATGCACTGAGCCAGCTTTCGCCTGTTCGGAAGGTCGGTGAGCTCGTCGTGCGATGCCGTGTACGCAAGCTCCTCCGCGACCCGCACCCGCTCGGTCACATCACGGGAAGTGAAGACGATGCCACCCACCTCGGGTTCGTCAAGGAGATTGACCGCAACAGTTTCGAGGGCGATCCAGTTTCCGTTGGCTGTCCGGAATCGAACCACAAACGGCCGTTCACACCCGCCGGGTCCCATGACCTTCGCCAGATGGACCCGAGTTTGTTGGTGGTCATCGGGATGAAGCGATCCCCAGAGGCCGGCCGGGTCGCGCCAACTGGGTGGGTACCCGAAGACCCGCTGAAACGATGGGCTGTGGTAGATCGCGTGACCTTGGCCGTCGATCACGCTGATGACGTCGTTCGAGTGTCGGAACAGGTAGCTGAACCGACGCGACTCGACGGCAAGCGAGTGCTCGATGGTGACGTCGGAGAACGCCGCCAGGACCGACACCGCCTTTCCCTCGGGATCGACGACGGGTTCGGCGTTCACCCGTAACCACACGCGCCCGCGCACCGGATGATCGATCCCCATGAGCTGGTTTCTCACCGGGGCGGCGGTGCGCAAAGCCGCCATCGCCGGATGGGTTTCACCCTTCCATGGCGTTCCGTCCTCGTGAACCGAACCCCATCGAGGGTCGAACGAGGTGCGGCCGCTCAGCTCTTCACCGGAAAGCCCGAGCATTCGCTCGGCAGCCGGGTTCCAGGTGACGATCCGACCCATCGCATCATGAAACACGAGTCCTTCGGCCAGGGTATCGAGGATGAGGCTGTTTCGACGCGAAACCTCATCAAGCTCCCGACGCAGCACGCGCTCATCCATCCGCCGGAGTTCGGCTTCCACGAGAACCGCAAGGTCCTTGAGGGCCTGCTTCGCTTCGTCGTTCAGCTGCCGGGGTCGGCGGTCCATGGCACACAGCGTTCCAAGTGGCAGCCCACTGGGGTCGCGCAAAACCTGGCCCGCGTAGAAGCGCACATTCGGATCGTTGACGACCAGCGGGTTGTCGACGAAGCGGTCGTCGCACAACGTGTCTTCGACGATGAACGGTTCCTCCGGTGGTTCGTTGATCGCATGCGCGCAGAACGCAATCTCCCGTGGCGTTTCCGGAACATCGAGACCGACCCGCGACTTGAACCACTGGCGATCGGAGTCCACAAACGTGATCAGTGCGATCGGCACGGACAGCACCGTTGACAACAACCGCGTTATTCGGTCGAAGCGCTCCTCCGCCGGTGTGTCGAGCACGGCCAACCGTTTCAGAGCAAGGATTCGCGCCTCTTCCTCGACATGAATCGGGGCGATAATCATGCGGCCCCCATCGGCACCGATGCCGGTCATCTGTTGGGTTTCAGTAATTCGCCAGTCGACCGCCGGATAGGGTCGTGACATGTTGCACATCAACCTTCCCCTTGAAGACGGGTTCCCGTTCAGTCAGGCGGTACGCGAGGGCGACCTCCTGTTCGTTGCGGGTCAGCTTGCGGCCGACGATGCGGACTGGGCCGGGCCCGCCACGATCGAAGCCGAAACCGCGGCCGCCATGGGCCGGATCGGGCGGGTGCTCGCTGCTGCCGGAGCATCGTTCGCCGATGTCCTCCGGGTCGGGGTGTTCATGGTCGACCTGAGCGAGTTCGACCGGATGAACGCGGTCTACCGGACGTTCTTCGACACCCCGAAGCTTCCGGCCCGGACCTGTGTAGGTGTTGCGAGTCTCCTGGAAGACTCGCTGATCGAGATCGACTGCGTGGCCCGCATCCCGCGCTGAGCGCAACGGTCAGCGGCGCGCTGCCGGGGCTACAAGGTCGTGTGTACCGAGTCGCCGCTACATCGAGCGAACGATCGCGGCGGCTTCCTCGGCGGCCACGAGCGTCTGATCCACGAGTTGCAGGCCCGACGCCCAGAAGCTCGGATCGCGAAGGTCACAGCCGACCATGGCCGCCAGACCTTCGGGGGATCGTGAACCTCCGGCCTTCAGCAGCTCGATGTAGTTCGGCACGAACGATGAGCCGGTTTCGACATAGCGCTGGTACACCGACAGGGCGAGCAGCTGGCCGAACGCGTACGCGTACACGTAGCCCGGCACGTGGATGAAGTGGGATATGTAGCTCCACCACGACTCGTAACCGGTCGTATCAATCGTTCCGCCGAACAACTCGTTCTGGGTCTTCATCCAGTTGGACCCGATGGCGTCGACGCTGAGCTCACCTTCGTTGCGGCGCTGGTTGTGGCAGAGGTCTTCGAATCGCCACATGGCGACCTGTCGGAAGACCGTCGCGATCTGGCCGTCGACGTTGCCGGCAAGTAGCGAGAGCCGGTTGTACGGGTCGGTTTCCGCGTCGAGCAACCGACCGAATGTGACCGTCTCGCCGAATACCGATGCGGTCTCCGCGACCGTCAACGGCATCGAGTACGCAAAGATGCTCTGGTGGCGGCCGGCCAGCAGGAAGTGGATTCCGTGGCCCATCTCGTGGGCGAGCGTGAGAACCTCCTGGCGTGTACCCGAGTAGTTGAGCAGCAGGAACGGGTTACCCCCGGGGATGGTCGGCGCGCAGAACGCCCCGCCCTGTTTGGCGGCGCGCACCGGCACGTCGATCCAGTCGTTGTCGAAGAATTCCTTCGCGGCGTTGCCGAGTTCCGGGGAGAAGGAGTTGTACGCGTCGAGCACGATGGCTTTGGCGTCGTTCCAGGCCACCACCTCCGACGGCCGCTCGCCGGAGCCGGCATCCTTCGGCTCGATCCGGAGTACGGCGTTGCGGTCCCAGAATTTGAGTTGGTCGACACCCATCAGGCTCGCCTTCAACCGGTACCAGCGCTGCGGAATGTCGTTGCGGGCGGTCACGGCGTCGACTAGCGCCTTCACCGCGTCGTCGCTCGCCTGGTTGGCAAGGTTTCGACTCGACACCCAGGTTTGATATGTCCGCATACGATCATCGGTCGACTTGTCAGCGAGAAGCGTGTTGTAGATATATGCGCGCGTACGAAGCCCGGGAGCGAGTGCCTCGGTGATGGCGGAAGCCGCTTCTTTGCGAACTTCGCCGTCGGGACTCTGCAGCCGACTGAGAGCCGCATCGAGGGGAATCGGGTCGTCGGATCCGAGTGCGACCTTGACCGCCGACAGTTGTTCGTCGAAAAGCCGCGTCCACGCCGACGTGCCGGTGACCGACTTCTCGGCCATGACGCGTTCTTCGGGCTCGCTCAGGAGAAATGGCCGCGCCGAACGGAGCACCGTCAGGTGATGTCGGCAGAACGCCAGGTCCGGATGCTCGATGATCGTCTGCGCCCGGTCGTCGGGTACCGCCGCCCACTCCAGATCGATGAACAGCATCTGGGTTCCGATCCGCGTCGTGCGCTCCCGCGACGCAGCGACGACCGCTCCCCGCTTCTCGTCGGCCATGTCGGTCACGTATTCGAGCTCGGCCCTCGTACCCGCACGCGACACGAGGGCCAGCAGTTCTTCGGCCCGGTGCATCACGTCAGCGAATTCGGCCGGACTGAGCGCGGCGATGCGCCCTCGGAACTGCTGCAGTTCCTCCGTCTTGGCGTCGGCCACATCGAAGAGCGCGTTGACGCCCTCGGCGACATCAGCCGTATCGGTAAGCGGTGCCAGGTCCCAGGCGACGTCTTCGCCAAGTCGATATTCGGGAGCGTTCATGGGAGCGAACCTTAGAACTCTCCCGGCGTTACGCGTCGAGAGGACTTTGTGGCAACGGACACACCGGCACCGGACACACCAACCGGCATTCCGCGCTTTCGGCCCGGCGGGGCGACCGGAGCACGCCGCAGCAGCGCGGGATATGGTTCACCGATGAGCCCCGAAACCCATCCGGCCGACTCGCACTCCGTCGTCGCCACGGCTTGTCGGGTCTGTGCGGTCGGCTGCGGCACGCTCGTCGAGGTTCGGGGCGAACGGATCGTGAGGGTCACCGGCGACCCGGACGATCCGTGGTCCAAGGGCTACGTCTGTGCGTTCGGCCGCGACGCACCCAGGTTTCATGACCACCCCGATCGGCTGAACACACCGTTGATGAGACGAAGTGGTGTTCTTGAGCCGGCCGGATGGAACGAAACGCTCGACGACATCACGGCCAGGGTGCGCGAGATCGTGTCGGCACACGGACCGAACGCGATCGCTCACTACACCGGCACCGGCGGACCGCTTGATCCAAGCGGGTACGCGATGGCGCACGGATTCTTCCGGTCACTCGGCACGTCGCAGAACTTCAGCGCGCTTAGCATCGATTGTTCGGGGAAGTTTCTCGTGCCTGAACTGGTGGCCGGTGTGCAGCTCCCGTTTCAACCGGATCTCGACGAGTGCACCCTGTTGATCGCCATCGGGGTGAACACTGTCGTGTCGCACGGACACGGCGTCATGATGGCGAATCCGATCGGCCGCTTGCGCGACCTCAAGAAGCGCGGGGCTCGCTTCGTGGTCCTGGACCCCCGTCGAAGTGAGACGGCCCATCATGCCGACCTTCATATAGCTCCGCGGCCGGGTACCGACCCCGCCGTGCTCGCGTTCCTGGTCCGTCATGTTCTCGATTCGGGCCCGGACGCCGGCCGGGATTCGGGATTTCTCCGTGAGTGCGCCACCGTCGAAAGTCTCGACCGACTGGGCGAACTCGTGGCACCGTTCACCGTTTCCCGGGCGTCGGAGATCAGCGGGGTCTCCGTCGAGCAGTTGCACGAGTTGGCCGCGATGGTTGTTTCCGCCGGGCGCGTCGCGATCGAGACGGGCACCGGGGTCTCGATGGGTCGCTCCGCCAACGTCACCGAATGGCTGGTGTGGGCGCTGTCTGCCGTGACCGGGAGTTTGGACCGCCCGGGCGGTGCGGTCTTCAATCCTGGCTTCATGCGCCCGATGGAGCAATCGCTCCCCGGAGGACGCGGGGACCTGGGCCCGCGACTATCGAGCCGCCCGGAGCTTCCGCTCATCGTCAACGGCGAAATGCCCTGCGCCGCGCTTCCCGACGAGATCGAAGCGGGCAACATCAAAGCGCTGTTCGTGCGGGTCGGAAATCCTGCACTGGCGATTCCCGACACCGCCCGCATGAGCGAAGCGTTTCGGTCGCTCGAGTTGCTCGTGGTGATCGACGCCAAGCCGACCACCACGACCGAACTGGCAACCCACGTTCTTCCCCTCACCGACCATTTCGAGCGGTCCGATCTTCTCACGGGCTACCTACAGGCCAAGCCGTTCATGCGCTTCGCGCGCAACGTCGTTGATCCCATTGGTGAGCGGAAGCCGCAATGGTGGATGTTCGCCGAACTGGGTCGAAGGCTCGGGCTCCCCCTGTTCGGCAGCACCCGGGTCGACGCCCAGTTGGCCGGCGAGCAGCAGAACGACGAGACGATCGCACGGGCGGCGGCGCGTGGGGCCCGTCACCCGTTCGACGATGTCGTTGCCGCACCGTTCGGCATTCGCGATGAGAGCCTCGCCCCCGGCTGGATGATTCCGGGGCGAATTCCCCGGCCACTCGATCTGGCTCCGGAGGAACTGGCTCAGAGTTTTCGGCGATCCTGGCTCGGCGATCTCCCGCCGCGACCGGATCTCGTGCTCGTCAACCGTCGGACGGGGAAGCAGTACAACTCCTTCACGACCTCGCTGCAACCGGTGTCACCGACGCTCCTGATGAACCCCGGTGATGCCGAGCGAGTCGGATGCCGCCACGGCGGTTCGGTGAAGGTGTCGACCCGGCACGGCTCGTGTCACGCCGTCGTGGAGGTCACCGACGCGATGAGCCTCGGAGTCGTGTCGCTGCCGCACGCGTCGAGCCTCGTGAACGTCAACCACCTCACGTCAACCGACGACGCCGACTCACTCAACGCGATGCCGGTGCTTTCCGGGTTCGCCGTGACCGTCACCCCGCTCGACCCGGACTGATCGCAACACCCAACAGCAACGTAAGCAAACATATTTCGAGGGTTCGGATTCCCGGTTTGTCGGAGTCGGCTCGAACCCCCACGAGGACTTTGCTGCACAGGGCTGTACCTGTAGTTTTTCGTCATGGAGATCGTCGAAACCGAATTCACCGTTCAAGTCGAAGACCGCACCGTGCCCGTGGCCCTCTGGGAACCGTCGGAGGCGAAGGGTCCGGTGCCACTGGTGTTGATCGGCCATGGCGGCAACGGTCACAAGAAACAGGACTACGTTGCGGCCGTCGCACGCGGACTCGTGAAGCACCACGGGATCGCCGCGGCGGCGATCGACGGACCGGTCCACGGCGCCCGGCGCAACGACCGCGACGCCGCCGCCCTGGCCCGCGAATTCGGCGAGGTCTGGAACCTCGAAGGCGTCAACAGCGCAATGAACGCCGACTGGTCCGGCACGCTCGACCATCTCGTCGCCACCGGCCGCTTCGACGCCAACCGGATCGGCTATTGGGGTCTATCGATGGGCACCATGTTCGGTCTGCCGTTCGTCGCCTCCGAACCCAGGGTGAAGGCGGCCGTACTCGGTCTGATGGGGACGCATCGAAGTCGCCTCGGTGGACGCCTGGCCTTCGACGCGACCCGCATCACGTCGATTCCGGTGCTGTTCCTGATGCAGTGGGATGACGAGCTCATTCCCCGCGACGAAGCGATCGACCTCTTCGACCGGATTTCCACCCGTGACAAGCGGCTTTCTGCGCACCCCGGCAAGCACGTCGACGTCCCGGCTGACGTGATGCGAGGTAGCCAGGACTTTCTCGCCAAACGCCTGTAAGCCCCGACGCAAGCGCTTGGCTGTTTCGTCTGGCGGCAAGGGCCGCCGTCTCGCCCGTGCCCGTTCGTACGGTCAGCGCTTCTTCGGCTTCTTGGTTGTCGTGGTCACGATGGAGTCCTCGCCCGGTTGCACGCCGGGCGCCTGGGCGGCCTTGACGGCGACGGTCACGTCGAAGGCCAGATGGTCGCTTCCGGGAACGACGAAGTCGTCGATCGCCACCGGAAAGGCCCGCTCGTTGAGCAGCGCATGGTCAAGGCGGACCAGACGCGGGATCACCGAGTCGGCCGGCCAGGACCGGCTGAGACCGCGTCCGAGTGCCTCATGGGCGTCGATCATCGTGCCGGCGAGAAGCTTCCCGAAGGTCGGCTGCCACCGCGTTCCATTGAAATCCCCTACGAGCACCAATGGACCATCACCGGCGTCGCTCGCCGTGAAGCGGCGAATCTCCTGAAGCGCCGTAACCCACTGCTTGGATTTCGTTTCCGATTCCGGTGCATACGGGTGCACGGCCGCCACCCAGAGCGATTCACCAGTCGCCAACGTCAGCTTGACGGCCGGCATCTTCGCGTCAGTGAGTTCCTGGGTCTCGGTGAACGGAATCTTGGAATAGATCACGACACCGTTGCGGTCCAGGCGGGCCCGCTCGGCGGCGTAGGGGTAGCGGTTTCCCACTCCCGCCCGGTTGAAGGCAGCCGCAAACGTCGTGGTGAACTCCGTGAGCACCAGCACGTCGGCGTCGTGTGCCATGACGGCGGCAACGGCCTTATCCACGTTGGGATTCGCGAGGTACAAGTTGGCCGAGGCGATCCGAACCCGCGCCGCCTCCTGGACCCAGTACGGTTCGGCCACTTTCTGACGCGCCGGGGCGACCGAGGCCACGAAGGTGACCGCGAGTACCAGCGCGACGGGTACCTGGAACCAACGCCGGGTCACCGCGGCGAGAAGAAGGACGATCCAAACCGGCGCCACCAGGATCGGAAAACCGGCCTGCAGCGGTTGGAGCACGACCGGCGCGGCGCCGTCTGACATGCGCGAAACCACTACTACGAGCACGATGGCGAGGTAGCCCCAACTCGCCACGTCGTAGATCCCGCCGAGCAGCGACAGCGCTCGATGTCGGATGGTTTGATCCTCGAGCGGAACGCGCTCCCTTCGCCACTTCATCGCACCAGCCTTATCCGGGATTGGCCCGTTCGCGAGGATGCTCCGATATTTCTCCTATGGCGATAGGAGAAAGTACACTGGACCCCGTGTCTGAACTCTCCGTTGCCGCCGCTGTCTCCCCCCTGTTTGTGATCGACGACCTCCACGTGAGCGTCGAAGAAGGCGATGCGCGCAAAGAGATCCTGAAGGGCCTCGACCTCACGATCCGGCCCGGCGAGATCCACGCCATCATGGGCCCCAACGGCTCGGGTAAGTCGACTCTGGCGAACACCCTGCTGGCCAACGAGGAGTACCGGGTCGACTCCGGCTCGCTCGTCTACAAAGGCGACGACATCACCGAACTGCCGACCGACGAGAGGGCCAAGTCGGGCATTTTCCTCGCGTTCCAGTACCCGGAGGAGATCCCGGGCGTGACGGTGATCAACTTCCTCCGCCAGGCCCTGTCGGCCCGCAAGGGCATCGACCTCTCGGTCCTGGAGTTGCGCCTCTCCATCATGGAGTGGATGCAGCGTTTGAACATGGACCCCAACTTCGCGAACCGGTACCTCAATGAGGGTTTCTCCGGCGGCGAGAAGAAGCGCAACGAGATCCTGCAGATGGCGATCCTCGAACCCGACTTCGCCATCTTGGACGAGACCGACTCCGGACTCGACATCGACGCGTTGCGTGTCGTCGCCAAAGGGGTGAACGAAGTACGGGCCGCCCGCCCGAACCTAGGTGTACTTATGATCACCCACTACCAGAAGCTTCTGGAGTTGATCGAGCCCGACTTCGTGCACATCATGATCGACGGTCGCATCGTGGAGTCCGGCGGCCCCGAACTCTCCAAGAAACTCGAAATCACCGGCTACGACGCATGGAAGGCCGCATGACCACCTCCACGACTTCCCCCCAGACCACAACTGTGACCCCGTCGGGTCTGCACGTCGCCAGCCTCGACGTCGCCGCGATCAAGCGCGACTTCCCGATACTGCAGCGCCGGATCAACGACCTGCCGATCACGTTCCTCGACTCGGCCAACTCCACCCAGAAGCCGCGCCAGGTCATCGATGCGATGACCGAGTTCATGGAGAACTCCTACGCGCCGATCAACCGCTCGGCCTACCGGATGGCCGCTGACGCCACGGATCTGTTCGAAGGGGCCCGCGCCAAGGTGGCCCGCTTCATTGGCGCATCCACTCCCGACGAGATCGTCTTCACGAAGAACGCGACCGAGTCGATGAACCTCATCGTGCACTCGTGGGCCCGGGCCAACATGAAGGCCGGCGATGCCGTAGTGCTCACCCACATGGAGCACCATGCGAACATCGTCCCGTGGCAGATGCTCGCGGCCGAACGTGGCATCGAGATCCGCTGGGTCGGTCTCACCCCCGACGGTCTGCTTGACCTGAGCAACCTCGAGCAGCTGCTCGAAGGTGCGAAGGCGTTCTCGTTCACCGCAATGTCGAATGTGCTCGGCACGATTACGCCGACCCGTCTGTTGACCGACGCGGCGCATGCCGCCGGTGCTCTCGCGATCGTCGACGCGTGCCAGTTCGTGCCGCACAACGTCACCGACGTGAAGGCGCTCGGCGCCGACCTAATGGCGTTCTCGTCACACAAGCTCTGCGGGCCCACGGGCCTCGGCGTGCTCTGGGGTAAGGCGGAACTCCTCGACGCGATGCCGCCGTTCCTCGGCGGTGGGTCGATGATCACCGACGTGCGCCTCGACGGTTTCACTTGTGCGCCGGTTCCGGCCAAGTTTGAGGCGGGCACTCCCCCGATCACCGAAGCCATCGGTCTCGGCGCGGCAATCGACTACATGTCGAACCTGGGTATGGCCAACGTGCGCCAGCACGAGATCCAGATCGCCCGCTACGCGATCGACACGCTGACCGAACGTTTCGGCGACGACATCACTATCCACGGCTCGCGAAATGTCGAGCTTCGCGGCGCCACGCTGTCGTTTGCGTTTCGGGGTGTGCACCCCCACGACATCAGCCAGGTGCTCGACCAGAAGAACGTCTACGTACGGGCCGGTCATCACTGCGCCAAGCCGCTCATGCGGGTTCTCGGCGCCGGGGCAACCGTCCGGGCCAGCTTCTTCATCTACAACGACGAAGCCGACGTTGACCTCCTCGCCGAGGCCCTCGACGACGTCACCGACATGTTCGTGCTGTAACCGACGCGTTCGTACCGTAACCAACACGCACGTTGTACACGTGGACCGCCGTGGTCACCACCCCGGTCCGCACCCCGTAAATTGACCGTAGATTGAACGCAGTACCCGCGGAACCTGGAGACCCACGATGGCCGGACTTGAAGACCTGTATCGAGAAATCATCATCGACCACTACCGCAACCCGCGGAACAAAGGTGAACTCGAAACGCCACCGGCCCACAAGACCGAGGGCATGAACCCGCTGTGCGGCGACGAGATCGCGGTCTATCTGCTCGTCGACGGCACCGGCGATTCGGCCACCGTGAACGACATCAAGATCGGCGGTCAGGGATGCTCGATCAGCCAGTCGTCGGCGTCGATGATGTCTGCGATTGTGAAGGGTAAAACGGTGGCGCAGGCCCGTGAGCTGATCGGCGCCTTCAAGTCGCTGATGAACATCCATGATTCATCCGACGACGCCGACGGCGCGGATGATCATGACCACGATGAACCGGTCTCCGAAGTCAAGCTGGGCGACATCGAAGCGCTTCGAGGCGTGGTGAAGTTCCCGGTCCGCATCAAATGCGCCACCCTCGCCTGGTTCACGATGGAGCAGGGTCTTAGGGAGATCGAAGCGGCTTCCTGACCGCGTGGCCCGGCGTTCGGCGTGCGTTCGGCGTCGGTTTCAAGGCCCCGACCGCCACGCGAATCCGCCGCGGTTAGCGCTTCTTCTTGAGTGCCGGATGCGGCAGAAACGTCGTGCCGCCGGTCTTGGCGAGTTCCTTCGTACGCGCACGTAGGAATTTCGCAAGTTCGGCGTAGATACCGGCTCCGACCATTTCGGTCAGCTCGTCCTTCAGCGACTCCCACACGGGGACTTTGCCGACGAACGCATCCGGAGCGTCGGTGCACCACCAGTGGAACTCAGCGCCGCCGTCGCCCCAGTCGCGCCGCTTCCACTCCCGGACCGTGCTCGTGACATGTCCGTAGCTGTCCTTGTCGTCGAAACGACGGAGGGGAAGCTGCCAGCAGACCTCGGGCTTCCAATCGAGCGGCCGCTCACCGGCATCGAGTGCCGCACGGTGAAGCGCACAGCCGGACCCACCGGGAAAGCTCGGACGGTTCAGGAAGATGCACGCACCGTTGACGGTACGGGTGACATGCTGACCCTCGTCGTTCTTCTCGGTGAGCTTCGTCGCCTCTCCCTTGGGGTTCAGTGCCATGCTCCGGAACTGCCACTGCTCATCGTTGAGCCGGAGCGCGTGCTTCTTCAGATTGGTGCGATCGGCCTTGTCGACCAGATGGGCGCCATGCGAGCAGCATCCCTCTTCCAGGTCCGTGGCATCTTCGGAGTAGACACCCTGGCATCCGGCCCCGAAAATGCACTGCCAACGGCTGGCGAGAAACGTGACATCAAAGACCCACGTGCGCTGTTCGGTAGGGTCCTCAAAGCTCACGAATTCATGACGATCTTGCACGGCCACGAACGTAGTCGTTGGAGTGGGTGCATCTCGTCAGTCCCAGACTTACAAAATGCACCCATAGGTATGACCTGCTCCTTACACGGCGGCGGTCGTGGTTGGCACCGTGGTTGGCGCCGCAGTCGTCGGGACCGTGGTTGGAGCCTCGGTGGTCGGGACTGTGGTTGGAGCCTCGGTGGTCGGGACTGTCGTTGGCGCAGCCGTGGTCGGGACCGTCGTTGGCACAGCCGTGGTCGGGACCGTGGTGGAGACGGACGACTTCTTCTTGGCTTTGCGGGCTGCTTCGCGCTCAGCCTTCGCCTTGGCGAGCGCCGCCATTTTCTCCGCCTTCGCCTTGGCGAGGGCAGCTTCGCGATCGGCCTTCACCTTGGCGAGCGCCTCCTGCTTGGCCGCGGCCTTCTCCGGAAGCGAGGCCTTCGGGGTTGACGACGGCACCGACGACGGGCGCGTCCGGAGAACTTCAGCACCGGGCTTGACCGATGTCGGCGTTACGAGCGGCAGGGTGTTCGGCTTCGGCTGGGCCCCGGCGACTGTCGTGACGGAGCTGCCGGGCACTGTTGTCACCGTCGGGCTGGATCCCGACGGCGCGGTGGTCGTCGAGGAGCCGTGTTCGTTTGCGTCATCGTCGTCTTCGTGTTCGTCGGATTCATGGTCCCGGTCGTGATCGGAGTCGTCGTCGATCTTGGTGGGGCGGGGCACCGACGACGGCTTCACCGATGATGCAGGAGCTGCGCTGCCGGGAACCGACGTCGGAGCGCCGGTTGACGGGGCGCCCGGAGCCGTCGCCCTGGGCTTCGGGCGATCGTCACCGCCTCCGCGCTTACCGCTATCGGCGAACGCCATGGGCTGACTGACGGCACCAAGACCGACGCACGCGGAGACAACGGCAGCGAGAACGAACAAACGGGTACGACGCATGAAAAGACCTCAGCGAGTGGCAGATGGGAACTCATTGACTATCGACAACCACGCTCCGTGACTTAAATTGAATGTTCGTCGCCCGGATTCCGCGAGGCCCTGGGAGCAACGCCGTCGACAACGCCGTCGAGTCTCGTCGTCGACAAACTGCCGTCGACTGTCACTGTCGACTCTCGTCGTCGACAAACGGCGACGACTTCGGCGTGTCTGCGGTCACGTGACAGACTCGGGGGTGATGTTTGACTTCTCCAAAGCCCATGTCCATGAAGCTCTTGCTGCCGCCGTTCCCGACCGTCCCTGCATCATCTGGAGAGACCGAACCTGGACCTGGGCTGACGTCACCGACCGCACCCGTCGCCTCGCCAACTATCTGATCAGTCGAGGCGTGGCCAACCCGGTGGGCCGTGAGTTTCTCGACGACCACGAGTCGGGCCAGGACCATCTCGGCATCTACCTGTACAACGGCAACGAGTACCTCGAGTGCATGCTGGGTTCCTACAAGGCCCGCGTCGCGCCGTTCAACGTGAACTACCGCTACGTCGCCGAGGAACTGCTGTATCTGCTGAAAGACAGCGGTTGCCGGGTCCTCGTGTACCACGAAGCCTTCGCTCCGACCCTGGCCGAAATCCGCGACCAGCTTCCGAAGCTCGACATCTTGCTGCAGGTGGCCGACGGTTCGGGCCACGCGTTGCTTCCGGGCGCGGTCGACTACGAGGAGGCCCTGGCGTCGTCGAGCCCGGAACGGCCCGAGGTGCAGGTCATGGGTGGCGACTGGTCGCCCGACGATCTCTACATCCTCTACACCGGCGGCACCACCGGCATGCCGAAGGGTGTGCTGTGGCGCAACGTCGACATCGCGGTGTCGGCCATGAGTCTTCGTAACGCAGCCACCAACGCCGAGTGGAATTCGGTGGAGGAAGTGGTGGAGGCCGCGACGTCGGCGCCGCCGTTCATAGCGCTTCCCGCCGCCCCGTTCATGCACGGCGCCGGTCAATGGATTGCGTTCGCGGCCTGGCATCGCGGCGGGGTCGTCGTCATCCAGGACGAAGTGCACCACCTCGATCCGGCCGACCTGCTGCGAACGGTACAGAACCACGATGTGGCGTTTCTTCAGATCGTCGGCGACGCGTTCGGACGCCCGATCGTCGACGAGATCGAGCGGGCCGCCGCAGCCGGCGAGCCCTACGACCTGTCGAAGCTCACGGTGATCCTGAGCGGCGGCGCTCCACTCAGCGCGCCGTTGAAGGGCCGCTTCCTCGCCGCGGTTCCGCACCTCATGGTCATCGACGGAATCGGCTCGTCCGAGGCCGGCGGGCAAATGTCGCAGATCAGCAGCGGTTCGCCCGACTCCGTTTCGACCGGCACGTTCATCGCCTCCCCGGGCAACCACGTGTTGGCCGAAGATCTGTCGCATGAGCTCGCACCCGGGCACGAAGGTCTCGGCTGGCTGGCCAAGAGCGGCCGTCTACCGCTCGGGTACCTGGGCGACGCGGCCAAGACGGCCAAGACGTTCCCCGTCGTGCAGGGCGTGAAGTACTCCGTGCCAGGTGACCGGGCCCGGCTGCTTCCCGGCAACGACGCGTCGTTCGGCATGCCTATCGTTGAACTCCACGGCCGCGACTCGGTCACGATCAACTCCGGTGGGGAGAAGATCTTCGCCGAAGAAGTCGAAGCCGCGCTGGTGGCCCATCCGGCCGTCTACGACTGCCTCGTGGCCGGCCGCCCGAGTGAGAAGTGGGGCAACGAGGTCATCGCGATCGTGCAGTTGGCCGAAGGCGCCACCGTGACCGACGCCGAACTTCTCCACGAAGCCGAGAAGCACATCGCCCGCTACAAGCTCCCGAAAGCCTTCGTGTTCGTCGACAAGGTGATGCGGTCCCCGAGCGGCAAGGCCGACTACCGCTGGGCCAAGTCACAGGCAGCCGGCGAGTAACCCCGCGCCGCCGTGCTCGTGTGGGCGGCTAATCCGCGCTAGCGGGTGATGGAACGGTTGAAGGCGACGGCGTCGGCGTAGGCGACGCCGGAGCCGCCGAAGAGATCGAGGGCGGAGCCGATCGTCAGGTCGACGCGTCCGTCGCTGGCCGTATGTACACGTAGCAAGTCGTCGATCGATTTCGCACCGCCCGCGTACGTCACCGGCTTGGAGCACCAGTCGGCGAGCTTCTCCACCAGCGCCAGATCGATCCCCTGCTGGAGTCCTTCGACGTTTATGGCATGAACCAGAAACTCGTCGCACCGCTCAGCCAGCTCGGCGAACAGGGCAGCGTCGAGAACAGTGTCGGTGGGGGTACGCCACCGGTCGATGAACACCACGTAGCGATCGTCGACCAGACGCGCACTCAGGTCGATGACCACACGTTCCGCTCCGACGCGCTGCGCCAGATCATCAGCGCGCGTACGGTCGAGAACCGCGTCGGGAAACAGCCACGACGTCACGATCACATGTGACGCACCAGCGTCGATCCACTCGGCTGCGTTCCCTGCGGTGACACCACCGCCGAGTTGCAGCCCACCCGGATACGTGGCGAGCGCGAGACGGGCCGCGGCGTCGTTTCCGGGGCCCAGTTGGATGACGTGGCCCCCGGTGAGGCGATCGTCGCGGAACCGGGCGGCGAACCATCCGGCATCGTGCTCGGAAACGAAGTTCGTTGTCGGAGCGCTCTCGCCCTCGCCGAACGTACCGCCGACCACCTGCTTGACGCGACCCTCGTGGAGGTCAATGCACGGTCGAAACATGGGGCGACCCGGGCTCAGCCCGCGGACGGCACCGCGACCACTCCGGCCCACTCCTTGAGTGAGTCGAGCATGACGGGGTCGGTCGTGATCCAGCGCAGCTCGCCTCCCCCGGGAATGTCGCGGTAGCGGCAGTTGAGCTTCATCTTGGACGTGCCGAACTCCAGGTCGGCGCGCCCTGCGATCTGCCGCGTTGCCGAAGCGAGGATCGGAATAGTTCGCGCGAAGGTATTCGGTGCGGCGGAACTTCAGGAGGTCGCGGATCTGGTCCACCGTGTCCGGGTTGTCCCCGACGGAAACGAACTGGGCGATGAGCCCGTCGTCAACGTTGGTCCATGATTGTTTCGTCAAGGTTGTGTCGTTCACCGTGGCAACGGCAGCCGCCCGTTGGCTGTTGTTCGACTTGTTCCGCTCGGCCATCACGAGATTGAAAACGAACGTGATGATGACGATTACGGCGACCAGCGCGATCAGACGGGTACCGTGCACAGTGCGCACTCCAGCCCCGGAATCCGGGGGTGCACCGATAGCCGGTTCGGGATCCGAGGGCGCCAGCAGCACCGCTTCGGGGGCCTCGTTCGTTCGTTCTGATGCAGGACCGACGGGGTCGGTAGACGAGTCGGCGCGCCCCGCCCCGTCCAAGGTTGAAGGTTCCATGGAGATAGTCTCTCGCGGTTTTCTTCACCTGATTCCCAACACTGTCTGTGAACACGTCGTCAGGATTGATTAGGGGTAAACCTTTTGACCCACTCTGCCGATGCATTGCTCGTGGCATTGGATCTAGCGTCAACTAATCAGAATCAAGGCTCGGGCACATCGGCCCCCGCCACCCAGAGTCCGGCCCCGGACCCCCGGGTCGCCCCGTTCGCCGGTCTGCTGGAAGCGGCCTGCGAAGTTCAGCTGCTCCTCGACACCGACGGACGCATCGTCCACGTCGGCGGCTCGCCGGAGTACGTGATGGGCTTCGCCCGGGCCACACTCGAGCACCAGCCGGTCCTCGCCGCGGTGCCCACCGAGCAGCGCCAGGGATTCGCCAACGCCTTCCAGCAGGTGCGAGCCGGTGTAGCCCAGCCGATGTTCGCCATGAACTGGCCGAGCCCATGGCAGGGACGCTTTGAAACCGGTGTTCAACTAAGCGCGCTCATTGAGGAGGGGAAACTCCTCGGCGTCATGTTCAAAGGGTACGAGCTGTCGACCCGATACGCGTTCGAAGCGTTTCTGCGCAACGACGCTCCCTCGAGCGTCGATCAGGCCCGCAAGTCGCCGCTTGCCGTCTTCTTCCTCGATGCCCGCGGTCAGTGCTCGTTCATGAACGATCGTTGGACCGAACTCACCGGCCAAGCCACGGCCGATGCTCAGGGCTACGGGTTCCTATCCGCCATCCATCCCAATGATCTCGAGCGCTTCAAGCAGGTCGCCGGTCAGGGGAACTACCGCAAAGAAGGCTGGCGTCTGCTGGTCGATCTGCAACTGCCCAACGGTGGCGTGCGCCGGGTCGACGCTGCGGCTGCACCGCTACTGGGCCCCGATGGATCGGTCCTCGCGTACCTTTGCGCGTTCTCGCCGTTCAGCACCGCGCTGCACGCCGAGGTCCCCGCGGCCATAGCGGTTCCCTCGCCATCGCCGGTGAACCCGCCCGTCCAGCCCGAAGCCACTCCGGCAGTTGTCGCACCACAGCCGGCACCACAGCCGGCACCACAGGCGGAAGCACCCCAGCCCGTGCCCGCGCCGGCTGCACCCGTCCAGACCGCGCCTGTCCAGTCCACGCCAGTCCAGACCGCGCCCGTCCAGGCTGCCGAAGTTCAGACCGCGCCCGTCCAGGCCACCGAAGTTCAGACCGCTCCGGTTCACGCCGCTCTCCAGGCTGACGCTGCTCCGCAGGTCCAGGTGCTGGAGGTTCCACCCCCTCAGGTGGTCCCGTCTGCAGTGGCCCAGATCGCCGTTGTCGCGCCCGAGGCCCAACCTGCTCCAAGTGCCCCGCAGATGCCGCAGTTCGGTCAGGCACCGGCCGCGCAGGCCCCCTTCGCCGTCCCCGCCGAAGTGGTGGCGCAACCGCCCACGGCTGGCCAGCATCAGGGCCCGTGGCAGCCGCCCGCATTGAAAGAGGGCTATACGGATCCGGAATTGCTTCTTGGTCCGAAGAAGCTGAGTACGGAAGCCGACGCGGAAGCACCGGCCCTCGAGCCCGGCCTTGACAAGGTCACCGGCCTGCCGAACCGTCTGCTGTTCGCGCAGCACGTCGCATCGACGGTGTCACGCATGCAGTCTGATGCGCTAACGGTTTCCGTGTCGTTCATCGACCTGCATGGTCTCGAGGAGTCCCGCAAGTCCATCGGCAGCCGCGCCACCAACGACTACATGTTCCTTCTGGCCAAGCGGTTGGAAGCGACGATCCGCAGCATCGAGATCGCGGGTCGTATCGACGGTGACATCGTGGCCATCCTGAGCATCAACTGGCTGTTCGCCGACGACCTCCCCGTCGTGGCCCAACGCCTTCTGAACAAGCTCGGCGAGCCGCTCGCCGGCAAAGACGGCGAGCCGGTCTCCGTCGCAATGTCGCTCGGTATGGCTGTCGCTCAACCGGGTGAGCCGGTGAACGACATCTTCGGTCGGGCGTGGGCCGCGCTGCAGAAGGCGAAGCACAACACCGAGAAGCACTTCGAAATCGACTTCGGGTCCTGACCGGTTGACCGCTTAACCGGTTGACCGCTGACGGCCTATCGGCGATTGGGTGCGTTCCCCTTGCCCCGGGCTAAGCCAGCGCACACAATCGTCTACCGTCGCATCCTCTAACGCCTGGCGGCCGAGGTTCTGGCCGGTGCGGACTTCTTGGCTACGGCCTTTTTCGCTGTCGCCTTTTTCGCTGGAGCAGCCTTCTTCGCCGCAGTCTTCTTCGCAGACGCGGGCTTCTTCGCCACAGGTTTCTTCCGAGCTGTCGGAGCCGACGGAGCGGAGGTCACCGCCCTTGCCGACGCTGCGGGAGCCGCGCTGACCGACGGCGTGGAACGCGGCACCGGCCGGAACGACGTCAGCCGCTCGAGGCCGGGAACGAGTTGGGCCAGACCAGCCATCCGACGCGGGAATTCGGAGAAGACCTCAACAATCGTGACCACCTGATCCCGGAGCTGGTCCATGTTTTCGGGTAGCTGGCTCAGGGCCATCCGGTCAAACGTCTCGACCGCATTCTCGAGTCCCGGAAGAAGCCGGTCGATCGGTCCTTCGAACGCATCGGCGACCCGTTGGAAACGCCCCATCGCCCGCTCGAATTCGGGTGTCATGGCCCGGACCGGTGCCTCGATGTCGTCGAGCAGCGAGGTCATGCGGGCCGACAACTGCTCGAGCGCCGCGGCGGCCCGCTGCAGGCTGGCGATCGTGTCGAGTATTCCGGTCACCGCCTTCTTGGCCCCGTCGGCCAACCCCATGAAGCCGGCCATCGCCGTAGCGGGAGCCTGCAGAAGCGAGGCGAGGTCGAAATCGGAACGATCGTCAGTTGCCATCGTTGGAGGTTATCCAACTCGGCCGCAGCTCGTTCGATTCGTTGACCCACAGCGGGTGCCACTCGGTGCGGCCGGCCGCCACTAGCTCACGGGTCCGCGGGTCCACGCGTCGATCCGGGACCGTTCGATCAGTGGTCTCGTTGGAGCGCGACGACATTGCGGAGCGGGCGATGTCGCACGTGGTCAACACGAAGTACGTCGCCCAGGCGAGGATGCCGAGGAACTTCGGACCATCTTCAAAGAGCAGACCGATATCGGCGTTGGCCGGATGGAACAGCCCGTCGACGACGACCGAAGCCGCGTTCGCCCCGAGTGCGGCAAGCAGAATCGGATAGCGGGTGCGCGCGATGTCGGGCCAGAACCGGAGCAACCAGGCGCCCAGCGGAGCGAGAACCATAAGTTCACCTACGATTTTTGGAACTCCGAAACTCGGCACGATCGAGTGGAAACCGAAAAGGTCGTCGAGTAACAGGATGGTTCCGACGATCGATGCCACCGAGAGAAACTTCGCGGCACTCGCGCGTCCTGACGCGTTCGCGATCCAAGCCGACCACGCTGCGGAGACGGCTGCGACGGTCCAGGCCATCACACCGAGTTGGGAAACGAGTCCGTCGTACCAGACCCCGCCGTTCAGATACGCGGGGTCGAGGAACAGCGAACCCACGTCACCATGCGCCACGACCGCGCCCAGAACGCCGAACCCACCGATCCACACGATGAACAGCGGAACGAGGACCCGGAGCTGCGACCGCCACGAGAAGGTGCGTCGACGGTCCGGCCCGCGGCGGGTCGCCCGCCTATCGCCCTGTGCGACCGCCGCACGCGGCGAAGGTTCGCCGCTCGCAGCGGCACCACCCTGCACTCGTGTTTCAAGCCCGGACACATGTTTCTATCGGCATCCGGCCCGCGAACCTGGAGTGACACCGGGCAACCTCTGCTCCGGAGCAACATGTTCACCAGCAACGAAACCGGCTCCGGAGCCAAAAAGATACCCAGCCGTAACGTTTTCGACTTCGGAGCAACAAGTTCACCAGCGCCGGAGCAACGTTTTCCCACCCCTCCCCACCCAACTCGCTCCGGAGCCGAAAAGATGCCCAGCCGTAACGTTTTCGGCTCCGGAGCAGCGCTTCCAACGGACCCGACGGGGTCGTGGACGGTGCTCGGACTACTCCGGCACGCGGCCTGCGACTGCCGCAATTTCGAGCAGCCATTCGGGGCGGGCCAGGCGGGGCACGACGATCAGGGTCGATGTCGGCTTGCGGCCCGCCAGGACACGATCGCGGACGGCCATGACCTTGGCCAGATCAGCGGAGAGATCCGCGCCGTCGACGACGTACGTGGTGTACCCGACCAGGTCGTCGAAGGAGCAGCCTCCGGCCTTCAGGATCTCACCGATGGCGAACCAGATCGCTTCGGTTTGCTCAGTTATGTCGAACGAGATCGTGCCGTCGGCCTTCGTGGCGACGATGCCGGAGGTGAAGACGTATTCGGCTCCGGCGGCCACCTTGGTTCCGAGGCTGTACGCGGCGGCGGGCGCGCCCACGGTGGAAGGGTTGAGAAACTCGATCATGGTTGTCCTTGCGAAGTGGTCTAGTGATGGCGAAATTGCGGTCGCAAGTGCGGGCGAAGTCTTGACCTCGGCGCTCAGTCGAAGCGTATCCACGCAGCAGCGAGGTCGACCCGCTCCTGCGCAAAGCTAAGCGCACTGAGCATCAGGTCGTTCTCCTCGGGCGAGCCGACGCTGACGCGGACGCCTTCGTTGGCGAACGCCCGAGCGACGACACCTTTGCTTTCCATCGCCTCGAACAGATCACCGGTTGCAGCACCGGCTGGGAGCCATACTAAGTTCGCATGTGATTCCGGAACCGGAAGCCCCATCTTTCTGATGGCCGCGACGATGCGGTTGCGTTCGCTGTTGATGATGTCGACCCGCTCCTGCAGTTCCTTCTCACAACCGACCGCGGCGATTGCCGCCGCCTGGGTGACGTTCGACAGCGAGAACGGCGGCGCCACCTTGTCGAGGGCCGCGATGATCTCGGGAGTGGAAACGGCATAGCCGGTGCGCATGCCGGCCAAGCCGTAGGCCTTCGACAGGGTTCGACTCACGAGGACGTTCGATCGGTCCGCATAGGTCTCCACGCCATCGGGCGTTGCGCCGGGCTGGATGAACTCACGGTAGGCCTCATCGAGCACGACGAGCACCCGCGCCGGAACCGTATCGAGAAAGCGGTCGAGCGCCGCCCGCTGAAGAGCGGTGCCTGTGGGATTGTTCGGGTTCGCGAGCAGCACGACCTTCGTCTTGTCGGTGACGGCCGCGGCGATCGCCTCGAGGTCGAGATCGAACCCGCGCAATGGAACCATGACATCGGTCGCGCCGTGCACCCTCGTGAAGATCGGGTACGCCTCAAAGCTTCGCCATCCGAAAAGGACTTCATCGCCGGGTCCCGCGAACGCGTTGAGGGTCTGCAGCAGCACACCGGAGGAACCGCTGGCGACGGTGAGACGGGGGCCTTCCACGTTGACGTGGGCACAGAGCGCGGCCTTCAGTTCGGTCGAGTTCGTGTCGGGGTACCGGTTGATGTTGTGAGCGGCCCGTTGGATCGCTTCGACGACAGCGGGCAGGGGTCCGTAGGGGTTTTCGTTGGACGACAGCTTCGCCGCAAAACTGAGTCCGTACTGGGCCATGGTGGCTTCGGCCGACTTCCCCGGCTTGTACACGGGCAGGGAATCGAGTTTCGGTAGCGGCATGGGAGCCTTGACGGGTTCAACGGACATGACCTCAGTCTGTCGCAAAATCGGGCGCCTGACGTACCCGGCCACGCTCCATCTCCCGTTCCCGCAGACGTTCCCGGGACCCACCCGGCAGCACGCGGACGCCGCCCACAGGCCGGTGAGGGTTTTCAGGAGACTCTCAGGTCGGGTCGACCGACGAGGAGCGCCACCCGTACGATCGCAGCGTGCACATCCTTCTGGTCGACGACGAGGTCTCTTTGGCGGAGTCGATTGCCGAAGGGTTCCGGGTCGAGGGATACGAGGTCACGCTCGCGCACGACGGCGACACCGGTTTTACCCTCGCGTCGTCGAACGCGTTCGATGCGATCGTCCTCGACATCATGTTGCCCAAGCGCAACGGGTACCGCGTCTGCGCCGATCTGCGGTCAGCGGGGGTGGCGACACCGATCCTGATGCTCACGGCCAAACAGGGGGAACTCGACGAAGCCGAAGCCCTCGACACCGGTGCCGACGACTTCCTGTGCAAACCGTTTGCGTTCGTGGTGCTGCTGGCGCGCCTTCGGGCGTTGACGCGTCGATCGAACGCGTTCTCGAATGGCGGCGACCGCCTGCAACGGGGCGATCTCGTGATCGACGCCCGCAACCGGCGCTGCTTCCGTGGCAACGACGAGATCCAGCTCACCGCCCGCGAGCTCGACCTGCTCATGGCGATCGTGCGCAGCAGCCCCGATCCCGTCACCAAAACGTCGCTCCTCCACGATGTGTGGGGCACATCGTTCGAAGGCGACCCCAATGTCGTCGAGGTTTACGTCGGATACCTGCGCCGCAAGATCGACGCACCGTTCGGCCGATCGTCGTTGCAGACCGTTCGCGGCGTCGGATACCGCTTCCAGCCTGAAAAGTAGGCTTGCGGGTCTTGAAGCGCGAACGCAAGCCCGGGAACCATCTCAACTCGTTGCCGCTCGCCGTGCGACTTGCGGCGCTCGCCACGGTGATCCTGGCCCTCGCGTTGTTCGTCGGCGGCGTTGCGTTTCGCAACGCCCTCCGTACCCAGCAGAGCAACGAGATCGCCGAAGCGGCCCGGCAACGGGTCGACACGTTGGTGCAACTCGTCGAGGCCGGTACCGTCCCCGCTCGCTTGCCATCAGCGCGCGACTCGCCCCTGTTCGCCCAGATCGTGAACCCCGCGGGAATGGTGATCGCGGCAACGACGAACGTCGACGACATGAAAGCCATGGTCAACCTCGCGGCGTGGAAGCCCGAGCCGTCGTTGATCAGCGGCCGCGCCCAGATCGACAAGGCGAGTTGCCGGGTGTTCGTGCAGGGAGTGGACACGGCGACCGGACGTTTCGGCGTAATTGTCGCTGCGCCACTCCGGGCCTCCGAAGAGACGATGCAGGCGCTCCTCAACCAGATGATCGCCATCGCACCGTTGGTGCTGGCGTTTTCGGCCCTGCTGTTCTGGCTCCTGGCCCGTCGAGCGCTTCGCCCGGTGGAGACGCTCCGGTCGGAGGTCGATGCGATCTCGGCCTCGGAGCTGCATCGTCGGGTTAGCGCGCCGGCCGCCAACGACGAGATCGGCCGACTGGCCCGCACCATGAATTCACTGCTTGCCCGCATCGACGAATCGAACGTGCGCCAGACCCGCTTCGTTTCCGACGCGTCGCACGAACTCCGCAGCCCCCTGGCCGCATTGCGGACCAAGGTGGAAGTGGGACTCCGCAATCCTGACAAGACCGACTGGCCGGCGGTAGCACGAGGTGTGCTCAACGATTCGTCTCGCATGGAGCGCCTGACCACAAACCTGCTGTTTCTCGCTCGCAGCGAAGGCACGCCGACGCCGGCGTTCACCGATGTGGACCTCGACGACATCGTCCTCGACGAGATAGCGACACTTCGTATGCGCACTGACATTGTGCTCTCCACCGCTGGGGTGTCGGGTGGTCGGGTCTCCGGCGACGCTGACGAGCTTCGCCGCGTCGTTATCAACCTTCTTGATAACGCTGTGCGATTCGCTCAGACGACTGTCGCGTGCGTGGTGAAGATGACCGAGGAGGGCGTGATTCTCGAGGTACGCGACGACGGACCCGGTATTCCCCCGGGGCAACGGGAGCGCATCTTCGAACGCTTCACCCGGGTAGACGAAGACCGCAGCCGCGAACGCGGCGGCGCCGGTCTTGGGCTGGCCATCGTCGCCGACATACTACGCGCGCATAGGGCTACCGTGAGCGTGCTCGATGCCGAACCCCACGGCGCTGTGATGCGCGTCCAATTCCCCGCCGCGTAGGACCGCAACGCCGGCAGTCGTGCCGAGGTCGGTTGAGGGCCGAACCCAACTTGGCTCCCAACACCTCCAACCCACTGCCCGGCAGAACCCAACCCAGGCAAAAACCGGCCACCACAGCCACAAAACCGCCAAGTTGGGTACCGACACCACCCAGGTCGGGAACCAACCAATCAGCGGCCGCTAGCGAACTGATCAGCCGACCCGACCCCAACAGCAAAACCCAACTTGGCTCCCAACACCTCCAACCCACTGCCCGGCAGAACCCAACCCAGGCAAAAACCGGCCACCCACAAACCGCCAAGTTGGGTACCGACACCACCCAGGTCGGGAACCAACCAATCTGCGGCCGCTAGCGAACTGATCAGCCGACCCGACCCCAACAGCAAAACCCAACTTGGCTCCCAACACCTCCAACCCACTGCCCGGCAGAACCCAACCCAGGCAAAAACCGGCCACCACAGCCACAAAACCGCCAAGTTGGGTACCGGCACCACCCAGGTCGGGAACCAACCGGCGGGACGTCAGTTGGTCGGGACGTCGGCGAGGATGCCCTTCAGCGCCTGGGCGGCACCGATCAGGGCGGCACTCTCGTAGGGGATGACAACCTTCGTGTTGTCGCTGTCGGCGAACTTGGCGAGGGCGTCGAGCTGCAGGATGGCGAACGTGGTCGGGTCGGGGTTGGCTTCCTTGATGGCACCGTAAACGCTCGCGATACCGAGCGCCCGGCCCTCTGCTTCGAGGATCGCGGCCTGGCGGTTGCCTTCCGCCCGGAGAATCGCAGCCTGACGCTCGCCTTCGGCGGCTTTGACCGCGGCCTGCGAGTTGCCGTCGGCCACATTGATCGCGGACTGCCGGATACCTTCGGACTGCAGGATCTTCGCCCGGCTCTCCTGGTCGGCCTGCTTCTGCAGGGCGAGGGCCTGAAGGATCTGCGGTGGCGGCGCGATTTCCACGATCTCGATACGGTTGATGCGGATCCCCCACTTGTCGGTGACCGCCTCCATCTGCGCCTGCACGTCGGTGTTGATGCGCTCACGCTCCGACAGGGCCTGGTCCAGAGACAGGGTGCCGATGACCGATCGGAGTGCGGTGCGGGCGAGAGCGTCGATGGCGACGTCGAAGTTGGCGATGCTGAACAACGCCTGCTTGGCATCGACGATCTGGGTGAAGATCGTGGCATTGACGGTGACGACCACGTTGTCCTTCGTGATCACCTCTTGACGGTCACCCGGTCGAGGAATCTCACGGATATCGATGCGCTGGAGCGAATCGATGAACGGAGCCAGGATCACGAGCCCCGGCTCATGGGTCTTGCGGTATTCGCCCAGGCGTTTTACGACGCCGACTTCACCCTGCTGGACGATGTTGATCATCCGCCGAAGGGCGTAGATCAGCACCATCACGAATATCGCCAGGACGGCCAGAATTACTACCGACGATGTGCTCATAGTGCTCACGGAGTTGCTCCATTTGATGGGTTGACGGCTTGGTTTCCGCGCCTGCCGCCGATGCAGACACAGTGAGGGTGGTGCCAGTTACAGCGACGACGATTGCCTTACTTCCAGCGGTCAGCACCTCACCGTTCTGGGTACGGGCCAACCAGTTCTCACCGGCCATCCGAACGTGGCCACCGGGCTCCGCGTTGACCGTGTCGATCACTTGGACAACTTCGCCGACGATTCCCCCGTGCACACCCCGGGCGACACTCTCGCCTCGACGATGCAGAAATGCTCTGCTCACATACGGTCGCACTGCTCCGATGCCCACGACACTCGCGCCGACCGCACAGGCGAACTGGAGTCCGACGGCGTCGGGAAGAACCACGGCAACCCCGGCCGCAGCAAAGGCCCCGATGGCACCGAAGAGCGCGAAGAACGCCAGATGGTGCAGTTCAACCGCCACGAGCAGCACCCCGAGGACCAACCACGCAGCTACGATCACCGGGAGTCACCTACCGGCGTGCGCTGTGTGCGGGTGTTGCCAACTTCGATGTTCACGACTGCCCTTCCGCTGGAACGGTGAGGGAGGCGTCGGTTCTACGGCGTCTCGTTGATGTCAACCTACTACTTTACAACCACTACTTCGAGGCCCCCCGGCGCCGACTCAGCGGGTCGCAGCTATGGCCGTGAGCAACCGTTCGGCCAGGTGAGGTTGACAGATCAACAGATCCGGAAGGTACGGGTTGGCCTCGTTGTAACGCAGTGGGGAACCGTCGATCCGACTGCAGTGAACACCCGAGGCCAGCGCAACACCGACCGGTGCGGCGGAGTCCCACTCCCACTGCCCGCCGTCGTGAACGTACGCGTCGATCTCGCCCCGGACGACTGCCATCGCCTTGGCCCCGGCGGAACCCATCGGAACCAGATCAAGGGGCAGACGCTCGGCGAGTGCACCGATGAGCGGCGGCCGACGACTCTCGCTGACGACCATCGAGATCCGGTCGCTTTCCGGGATTACGGGTCGGGCGGTCGGCGTGTCGGTGGCGTACACCGTTCCGAGCGCGGGCATGGCGACGGCACAAGCGGTCAGCCGACCGCTCGTGGCATCGGTGCGCTCCCACAGCGCAATGTGCACGGCCCAGTCCGGACGGCCGGGCGTGCGGAATTCGCGGGTGCCGTCGAGCGGATCGATGATCCAGACCCGATCGGCCGTGAGCCGTGCCGGAGCATCGACCGACTCCTCCGACAGGAACGCGTCGCCCGGCCGAGCTTCGGCCAAGGCTCCAAGGATCAGGTCATTCGCCTGAGAATCGCCGAGGTCGCCGATCTCCTCCGGAGGCATGCCCTGCTCCTCGCCAAAGCGCCGGATCTTCAGCAGATGCACACCCGCCCGCTCCGCCAACACCGCCGCCAACCGCGCATCACTCATCAATTCACTCACACCGCATTGTACGGGAGAAGCCGCGCTGCTGAACGACCCAGACCGGTCAACTGCCGTCCAGGATCAGCGTGCCCTTCGCGGGTCGCCACCGGTTTCGCGTCGTCCGCCGGCTGCCCACCCGCTCCGGAGTCGAAAAGTACGTACGGAGCCGAGTAATCGACTCCGGAGCAACACAAAACTCGGAAGAGGAACGATCGGCTCCGCCGGCTGCCCACCCGCTCCGGAGTCAAAAAGCACGTGCCGGAGCGAGTAATCGACTCCGGAGCAACGGAACTCGGAAGAGGAACGATCAGCTCCGCCGGCTGCCCACCCGCTCCGGAGTCAAAAAGCACGTGCCGGAGCGAGTAATCGACTCCGGAGCAACACAAAACTCGGAAGAGGAACGATCAGCTCCACCGGCTGCCCACCCGCTCCGGAGTCAAAAAGCACGTGCGGGAGCGAGTAATCGACTCCGGAGCAACAGGAATTCGGGAGCGAGGTCGCGGTCCTTGTCGCTTACGGGTCGACGACACAGACGATGACCTTCACCGGACCGTGGACGCCGATCGTGAGGATCATCTCGATGTCACCGGTACGGCTCGGGCCTGAGATCAATACGATGTTGGCCGGCATGCCGTTCGGGTGCGACGCGAACGTGCCGAGGACGTCGGCGGTCGTTCCGACGATCCGATCCGTTGGCAGCAAGGCGAGATGCACACGCGGCACCAGGCTCGCGCCGCGGCTGCCTTCGAGCGAAGAGTCCTGCACCAGTGACCCGATGGCCGCGATACCGAAGGCCGGGCTCGTGACGCCGAGGTCGGCATCGATGGCGGCCGCCCGGGAGTACGTCTCCACCGCGCATCCGAGGCCAGCCAACCGCTGTCCGATCGCGACCGCTCGGGGTTCCGTCGAAACCACAACCTTGTGAACGTTCTCAGCATCGATAAGTGCGCGTAGAAAGTCGTCGTCGGGCGCCGGGCCGGTCAGCCGATACGCATGGAGAAGCGCGGCCTTCGCGTTGCGCATATACGAACCGACCAGATCAACGACCTCCAGCGAGCGGTACCCGATCGGCACGAGACCATCGGCCGACGACGCCGGTGGAAGCGGGTGAGCCAGGTTCTCGACGTAGGACCGGGACGCGTTCGTCGACGCCCGAGCCAGAAACGCGTGTCGATCGCCGAACTCGCGACCGGCCGCGACGCCGGTGGTCACGACCGCTCCTCGGCTTTCCACATCGCCCGGAAACTCACCTTCGCCGGTTCGGGCAGCGTCCGACCGTCGGCCCACGCGTTGGCACCGGGCAACTTCGCGACCTGTGATCCCAGCAGGCCGCTTCCCAGCGACGCCCCCTTCATCGACAATTCATATGTGCGCTGACGACTCCACGCTGCTGCCCAGGTCTTCCAACCGGCGCGCTCGATGATCGAAGCACCCTCGTCGACCCGCTTACGCCGTGCCGCCAGCAACAGGTCCTGCAACGGGATTCCGACCGGGCAGACATCGGCGCACGCACCGCACAATGTGGATGCGTTGGCCACCTCGGCCGCTTCCGGATTGTCCTTCCCGGCCAGCAATGGTGTCAGCACCGCACCCATGGGTCCCGAATACACCCAGCCGTACGCGTGTCCGCCGGTCTGGCGGTACACCGGACACACGTTCAGACACGCCCCGCAACGGATGCAGTTCAGCATCTCCTCGAACTCACTGCCCAGCAGTGCGGAGCGGCCGTTGTCGAGGATCACCACGTGCACTTCTTCAGGCCCGTCGGCATCGCCCGGGCCCCGCGGTCCGGAGATGATATTCGTATAACTACTTAACGTCTGCCCGGTCGCCGAACGGGCCAGCAGATTGAGAACGAGGTTCGCGTCGTCCCAGTTGTCGACGATCCGCTCCATGCCCATCACCGCAACGTGAACCCGCGGCATCGTCGTACACATACGCCCGTTGCCTTCGTTCTCGACCAGCAGGATCGAGCCGGTTTCCGCTATCGCCAGGTTGCAGCCGCTGATACCCAGGTCCGCGGCCAGGAACCGCTGACGAAGCTCTTTGCGGGCGAACGCGTTCAGGACCTCCGGAGTGGTTTCGAGGTTCTCGGCTCCGGCGTGCTGCTCGAAGATGCGCTTGATGTCGTGACGATCGAGGTGCAGCGCCGGGGCAATGATGTGGCTGGGAACGTCGTGATCGAGCTGAATGATCCACTCCCCCAGGTCGGTCTCGACGACCTCGGCTCCGATTGCGGCGAGGGCCTCGTTCAGCCCGGTCTCCTCGGTCGCCATCGACTTACCTTTGACGACCCGCTTGGCACCGACCCGCTGCGCAATGGCAGCGATAGCCGCGTTGGCCTCCGCTCCGTCGGCCGCCCAGTGCACGTGGACACCGTTAGCCAACAGTTGATCGGCAAAACGTTCAAGAATCTCGGGCAGGTGCTGGATCGTGCGGTGACGCATCGCACGAGCGGCCATGCGGATCTCGTCGGGCGAACCCGTGACTCCGTCGCCGTGGGAGGTCGAACGCCCGATTTGGCCGAGGATGTCGACCCGCCGGTTCACGAACTTGTCGACGCCCGTCGACACCTTTCGCTTCAGCTCGACATTGCTAAGTGCACCTATCTGTCGTTCGCGCAGCTCGGTGCCGTGAAGGGAGAACCCGCTCATACCGCACCACCGGCCGCACCGTCCTGGGTACCATCGCTGGCACCGACGTGGGCATGGTCGATCGCATCGGCCAGAACCTCAGCGAGGTGCTTCACCGGAAGGTCGCGTCGCTCGTGTTCGATCCGACCCCGCAGGTGCATCAGACATGAACCGTCGCTTCCACAGAGGAAATCGACTCCGTCGGGAATCGACGTCAGCTTGTCGTCGGCCATCGCCACGGAGATCTCAGGGAGCTTGACACTGAACAGCCCACCGAAGCCACAGCACCGGCGGTCATCGGGCCACTCCGCGATCGAACAACCGGCCGCCTCGACCAGCGAGGTCGGAGCCGAATCGATGCGGAGCTCTCGGAGCATGTGGCAGGAGTGGTGGTAGGCCACCGAAGTGGAATCGGACGATGGACCCGTCGACGACCCGAGCGCATCGAGCTGAGGAAGCGCTCCTTCGGAGCGGCGTGCGGCCACGAACTCGGAGAATTCGTACGTTCGCTTACCCAACTGGCGAGCTCGTTCTGCGCTGGCGTGGTCACCAACCAACTCGAACATCTCCGGCCAGAAGATCCGCATCATGGTCGCGCAGCTACCGGCCGGAACCACCACCGCATCGGCTGCGTCGGCTTCCAACGCGTCGAGCGATGTGCGCGCTACTTTGGCCGCTTCGTCGGCGAACCCCGAGTTCCACGCCGGCTGACCGCAGCAGGTCTGGCCCATCGGGCACGACACTTCGGCGCCGCTCGCCTTCAGGACCTTGACGGCGGCGACACCCGTCTGGGGCTGGAACATATCGACCAGACACGTGATGAACAACGAGACCCGCATCGTCAGCGCCTCCGCCTCACCGAACCCGGTTCAGCAGTTCGGATCGTCGACGGCGCACGCGTCGCCGGATTCCAGAGCAGCGCGCTCGGCCTCCTTCTCCGCAAGGCGCGCGAACACGCGAAGAAACGTCTCGGGATCCTGGGCTCCGGGGATCGACCACTGGCCGTCGATGACAAAGGTCGGAACGGCCGAGATCCCCATTTCGATGCCGTCGCGGATCTCGTCGCGGGTTTCGGCCAACCCACACGTTCCGGCCAGATCTGCCGCGACGCGATCACGGTCCATCCCAACCCCCGCCGCGATTTCGACGAGTGTCGCATGATCGGCGACGTCGCGTCCCTCGGTGAAGTACGCCTCGAGCAGCTTCTGCTTCAACGCGTCCTGCAGGGTCGCGTCGTGATCGTGAATGGCCATCCACAGCAGCCGGTGCGCATCAATCGTGTTGGCGCGCTGGCCGATCTCCATGTTGAACGTGATGCCATCGGCCGCGGCGGTCCTGGTGACGTGATTGATGATCTCGCTCGCCTTCGCCGGCCCGCCGAACTTCCGGGCGTAACCGTCGAGAACGGGGCTCGGGGTGGACGGCGCCGTCGGATCAAGCTGGTAGGGCTTCCACTCATAGGTGATCTTGCTGCGCTTTTCGGCGGGCAGCTGCTGCAGCGCTTTTTCGAAGCGCACCTTCCCGATGTAGCACCAGGGGCAGACGACGTCTGAGTAGATCTCTACCTTCATGTCACCACGGTACCCGACGGTGGCAACACCATCACATCCGGTGGGAGCGGATGGGATTGATCGCACGTTCTCCGGCATCGGCCATCTGGTCCGGAAGGACCAATCAGCCGGTTCGAACAGACCGGTTTTCTTTAATCGTTTCGGATCTTCAGACCGATTGCATGTCTCCATACGATTGTTGTCATCGCGGACAGGGCCCTGCCGAGCGCTGACCGCAGGCTGGGATCGTTCGACGGTTCCCGATGTCCGCCCGACGACGTGCAAGCGATGCGAACGAACCATGAACAAATCCTCCACCCAACGGGTACTCGGTTACCCGGCCGAACTCCCGCTGCCCTTCCGATGGCCCACGGCCGATGAATGCAAAACCCCTATCCGGATCTTCGAGGACCTGGTCGAACTCCTTGAGGCGATCGCGGTGGAAGATCCGACCGATGTCGTTATTCAGGCGAGTGGGTCGCTGGTCTCGGCATTGAAGCTGTGCCGCGTCGTCCGGCAGCAGACGAAGGCCGCGATCCGGGTGGTCGCGCCGACCATCGCGCCGCAGGAAAAGCTGGCGGCCGAGACCGCCGGCGTCACGTCCCTCCATGACCTCGGAAACGGCTATCACGAACTCATCGAGCTTCTCCGGTCGGGAAAAGCCTCCGTTGCACCCAGACACCTGCGATCCGGTTCGCTCGAGATCGACTCCGCCCGCCGCAAGGTGACCGTGAACGGCAACCCGGTCAAACTCACGAAGACCGAGTTTGAGATTCTGTTCCGGCTGGCCTGCACCCCGTGCGCAATCGTCACCCGACAGGAGCTCGTAAGCGTGTTGTGGGGTGACTGCTGGTACGGCGCCCCGAACGTCCTGGGCACGCACCTCGCGCACCTTCGGACCAAGCTTCGCGATGCCGGACACGAGAACGCGGTTGTAACGGTACGAGGAGTTGGCTTCTATTTCGAGCCCCAACCGGTTCAACCGCCGTCGCGCCCGACCTCGAGCGGGACGTCGCGCCCGACCTCGAGCGGCACGTCGAGCGGCACGTCGAGCGGCACGTCGAGCGGCACGTCGAGCGCGGCGCCCGATGACGCATCAGATGACGGGTTCCCCACCGAGAAGGGCTCGTCCTGACACCGTGGCAGCCGCGTTTCATGCACTGCCAACGCGCGAGAGTTGCGGCACATGCGATCCTGCATCGAGGGCCGCTACCATTTTGCGTTTCGGAGTTCCCGGCCGCGCCCGTCCGCACACGCGTTTGGGGTACGTCCGGAACGAAGGCGAAGAACGGGGCACTCCGTGGACAACGACCAACTCGATCAACTCCCGGTCCCTCGTCAGCTCGGGCATCGTGGCGTCGATGTGGCCGACAGTTTTGAGATCGACAGGCTGCCAGACCCGATCAGCAACCCCGGCGGCAAACCGCTTCATGACCCGGTCAACGGCCCAGACGGCGAAATTGACGTGACCGGTCTGCTCGCTCGCATGAGCCAGGAAGCGTTGATGATCGTGGTCGGTGAGGACGCGCCGGGTCGGCGCGACTTCCGGTGCCGGTGGGCGAACGCGGCTCTGGCCAACCTCCTCGGCGTTCCCGACGGAACGCTTACCGGTCGATCGTTCCTGGAACTGCTGCCCGATGGCGGCCAGCTCTACGACCTACTGATTCGAGCGGAATCCACCGGTGTGATCGCAGTGGGTGAGGCCGACGTACAGCCACGGGTCGCCCCGGTCACCCGCATCGGCTACCGGATCGTGCCCGAAAACGGCGTACTCGGGGTCAGCCTGTCCGACCAGTCACCGCTTCGCGAGGCCGAGGCCCGGGAGCAGTGGCTGCAGCAACTGCTCGTCGGCGGCACCAAGTTGAGCGCGGTTGCGGCGGGGATTCTTCGTCCCGTGTTGAACGGTGACGACGTGATCGATCTCGAATTCGAATACGTGAACGAACTCGGCGGCCGTTTGCTCGGTGTAGAGGCCGATCAGGTCCCCGGACGCATGGCATCGTCGTTCGCCTCCGAAGAAATCCCGTTTCGAACGTTTGCGAACGCCATGGGTTCAATCTGGCGTTCGGGCAGTCCGAACGTGATTGAAATACCAGGATTCATGAGCACCGATAGCAACGATTTCTATCGGTGTCATGTCATTCCACTTGACTCAAAGATCATTCTGCATGTCGATGATATTTCGGCCAAACAGGTGGCCAAACAAGCCCTCAAGGCGAGCGAGCACCGCTATCGATCGCTGTTCGAGACCGCAAACGAGGGAATCGCCCTGTTCGACATCGGCGGGAGGCTGCTCGTCGCGAACGACGCCTATGCGGCGATGCTGGGCACGACTCCGAACGAACTTCTCGGACTGTCATCACTGTCGATGCTGGCGCCCGAAGAACGGGAACGGACACTCGCCGATGCACGCGGAGCCCTGGTCGGTGGAAACGCCGTCCAACGTCGACAGATTCGTCTCAAACGCCCGGACGGGTCGGAGTTCTGGGCGTTCGTCGCCGCGACGGTCACTCGCGATACGAGCGGGAATATCGACGGATTTCTGATAATGGCCCTCGATATCGACGAACAATTCAGATCGTCGGCCGCTCTTGCGGCGAGTGAATCGAGGTACCGGGCGATCGTGGAGCACGCCGATATGCTGCTCGCCCTGACCGACCGTTTCGGAGACGTGATCTTTGCCAACGATCGCCTGCTGACGACGTTGGGAGCGACCAGCGAACAGGTCATCGGGCACCCGGCCAATCAGTTCCACGTAGGCATACAGCAAAACATGGCGCGGGAGGATTTTCGAACACTGCCGCGATGGACGTGCCTCTTACGCGCACAACCGGATCACGCTGATCGCGAGAGACGGGCATCAGGTTCCGGCCGTCGGCTCAGCGGTCGCCGTGCGAGACAAGGACGGCGCCTTTGACGGCATGGTGATCGTTGGCAGCGACATCACCGAGTTGGTCGAGCAGGAGAACTCTCGGCGCAATCTGGCGGCAGCTCTTGCGGTCGCCGAGCAACGGGAGCAGGAACGTCTGGCCCTTGATCTTCATGACGGACCCGTCCAGACGCTGACGGCGCTATCGCTCCGGTTGGGCACGGCCCGTCGTGGAGGCACGATCGACAGCGAGCTCATCGCCCAGACCGAAGAACTCATCAGCAGCAGCATCCGTCAACTTCGCATGCTGCTGTTCCAACTGACGCCGCCCAACCTGGTCAGCGAGACGCTGGGGGCGTGCCTGGTTGACCACGCCCGCCATGTCCTCGGCCCCAACGTGTCAGTGGAGATCGACGATCACACAAGCCGGCGTCTCGACGGCCAAATCACCGATTCGCTGTTCCGGATCGGGCAGGAAGCACTCATGAACATCGCCAAACACGCTTCGGCGACGGTCGTTCAGATTTCGCTGTACGACACCCCTAGACACGTGGTCGTCGAGATTGGCGACAACGGTGGCGGCGCACTTCCGGAGGAATTCGTCAGGCGATCGGCGGGTCACCTCGGGATCAGCGGAATGCAGGAGCGGGCGCGACTGCTCGGCGGCACGTGCGAAGTGGAATCCTCGATCGGTGAGGGCACGACGGTGTTCATTCGGCTTCCGATCAACCTCTCGAACTCCTCCTCGAGCTCGTAACGCCCCGGCCTACTAACCGCCCCGAGCTCGTAACGGCTCCGAACTCGTAACAGTCCCCAGCCAACGGCCCGCCCTACGGGTGAAAGTCGTCGGCCCCGATGAGCCCCTCACGCGAGGCGATGGCCACAGCCTCGCCCCGGGTTTTCGCCTGCAGTTTGGTGAGCACATTGGCCACATGGTTGCGGACCGTATTCGTCGAAATGAACAGCCGTTCCCCGATCTCACCATTCGACATTCCAGCGACCAGCAGCCGAAGCACATCCTGTTCCCGATCGGTCAATCGTTGGTTCGCGTTCTTCCCCTGACGCAGTCCGGGTAGCGCTCTCGCCAGGAGCGCCGAGTCGAACCGGGCCTCGCCGCGTAGGACCCCGCTGATCGCCGCGACGATGTCATCGAGCGGCTGATCTTTCGTGAGGAAACCCGCCGCTCCGGCGTCGATCGACTCGATCAGCGCGCGCTCCTGACCGGTGCCCGTCAGAATCACACAGCGCGTGTCGGAGGTCGCGGCGAGGTGCTCGGTCACCTGCGCTCCCGTAATATCGGGAAGGCGATAGTCCACGAGCGCTACGTCGGGTTTCAGGTCGAGAACCATCGCAATTCCGGCTTCACCGGTCCGAGCGAGCCCGAGAACCGCGAACCCTTCTTCCCGCTCAAATGCCGCAACCAACGCCTCTGCCACCATCAGATGGTCATCGATAATGACGACAGTCGGCATCGAAGAAACCGTATACCAAAGCCGATCTCGCTCCCCAACCATGTGACTCCAACCACGTGACCCAACCATGTGACTCCAACCCCCGTGAGCTGTGTCAGCCGAAGCCAAGCATGCCTCGCTGATCGTGTCAGTCCGTCAGTGCGTCAGTGCGTCGGCGCGTGCGGGGCCTCCGGAACCTTCAGCAACTCGATCGCCGGATTGAGGATCGTCCGATGGCCGTTGCGATTCGCCACCGTTCCCTCGGCCGCCAAGTAGGTGCCGAGCACGATGCCACCGACCGCGCGGCGGCCCGTGAACACGATCACGATCTCGCCGCTTTCGTCAGCCACGGTCGCTTCAAGGCTCGGGTTTCCGCCGAAGGGCTGCACCCGGACCGCACGAACGCGACCGGCCACTCGCGTTCGGGATCGCAGGGGGACGGCCGCTATCAGGGACCGGTCGACGGGCAACGACGAAGTGTCGGTCAACAAGGCCGAAGCCAGACTCGGCCGAAGCGTGCCGGCACCGCATGCTGCGCTGGCCTTGGCAGCCGGTGCGACGCTCTCGTACTTCGTGCCCAGGTGATAGGGCACGATCGTGACGTTGCAGTGCGGAATGGCGGCGAGCGCCTTCGCGATGCTGTCGGATGAACGGTCATGCAGGATCCGGTGCCAACGCCGCTCATACTCGCGACGGGGAATCAACACGCTGATCTCGGTATCGCCGTTGGCCAACTCCAGCAGGACGGTGTCGACGGCCGCCCGGCCGATGCGACGGTCGGGGCACTCGATCACGTCGAGCGGAATGTTGTCGAACCCGAGTGTGCGCCAGTCCTCGGTAAGGAGGTGACTCCGCCACTGGTCGAGATCGAAGTGCACGGCCCGGAACGACGATGGACTCAGCGTTCGCCCGTACTGAATCGCTCGTGCCGCAGCCATGTCAAGCCGATCGACGAGCGTGATCACGACGTGGCTGCGCAGGGTCGGAACCGCAGCGGCGGCCGGGGCGTTCTCGTGGAGCTCGCCCATCTCCGTCTCGTATGCCTTGTTCAGGCGCATGAGGCCCACCACCATGAACGGGATCAGGATCATGATCACCCACGCTCCCGAGGTGAACTTCACGACCGCCACGATCACGAGCACCACGGCCGAGAGGAGCGCTCCCATGCCGTTGATGAACAGGCCGACCCTCCAGCCTTCTTCCTTGTGCGTGGTGTGATGCTTGGCCATGCCCGCCTGAGACAGCGTGAAGCTGGTGAAGACACCGATCGCGTAGAGCGGAATGAGCCGACTGACACGGCCTCCGGTTCCGATCAGGGTGACGATTCCGGCGCCGGCCAGGAACAGGATGCCGTTGGAGAACACGAGTCGGTGGCCGCGGTTCATGAACTGTCGTGGCATGAAGTTGTCACCGGCGTGGAAGCTCGCCAATCTGGGAAAGTCGGCGAAGCTCGTGTTGGCGGCGAGCACGAGAATCAGCATCGTTCCGGCCTGCAACGCGAGGTACAGGATCTTCCCACCGGGTCCGGTGCCGTAAACGGCCTTGCCGACGAGTGAGATCACCGTCGGGGTACCCGTTTCGTACGGGATGGCATGCACCTTCGCCGCGAGGACCGAGAGCCCGAGGAACATC
Source organism: uncultured Acidimicrobiales bacterium (assembly GCA_963763135.1). Taxonomy (GTDB): domain Bacteria; phylum Actinomycetota; class Acidimicrobiia; order Acidimicrobiales; family JANYDT01; genus JANMZO01. The sequence goes on from CAVXNJ010000005.1 coordinate 44,551, forward strand.
ACGCCGAGGAGCGCCCCCATCACCACCAGGGTGTCGCGTGCGTTCTTCCACGACGGTTCACGAAACGCTGGAACGCCGTTGGAGATCGCTTCGACCCCGGTGACGGCCGCACCGCCGGAACCGAAGGCCCGCAATACGAGCAGCACGCCTGCGCCGAGCAGCAGACCTCCACCGTGCTTGGAGCCGATCGGCACGAGGCCCTCAGCGCCGGTTCCGTAACGGGGCAGGGTGGTGAACAGCACCCGGTACATACCGACGCCGAGGAGAATCACCATGTTGACCACAAAGAAGTACGTGGGTGCGGCGAAGAGCTTGCCTGACTCCTTCACTCCACGAAGGTTGCCAAAGGCGATCAGCAGCACGAAGGAGATGGCGATCAGCAGTTTGAACGGCTCAAGTGCGCTGAACGCCGAGGCCAGCGCATCGGTGCCCGCCGCCACGGATACCGAAACCGTGAGTACGTAATCGGTCAGAAGCGCGACACCGGCGACCTGGGCCGGGATGAGTCCGAAATTGTCGCGGGTCACGATGTACGCGCCACCCGCGCTCGGGTAGGCCTTGATGGTCTGGCGGTACGACAGGATCAAGAAGCCGAGGACGATCAACAGCGCGATCGTGATCGGCGTGACAAGTGCGAACGCCGCGAGTCCGATGCCCTGCACCAGCACCCGCAGGATCTCCTCGGTTGCGTATGCGCACGACGAAAGGTTGTCCGATGCGAAGACGGCGAGAGCGGTCGGCTTACCCAATCGCTCGTGTTGCAGCTGCTCGGTGTGCAGGGGGCTGCCGAGAACCTTCTTCTTGACCCGGTACCCCAGTCCTTCAGCCAATTCCGGATGGGCATTCGGCTCCGGGGTAGTCGTTTGGGGATCGGCGGGACGCTCAACGTCAAGGGTGATACTCATCAGTTCCAGTGGATCAGGAACCGCGTTTTCGTTGAAGAGTGCCCGCGTAAAGATGGCGGAAAGACGGCGTAGAGATGCATTCTGAACCGTGGAAACCCGGTGTGTCGATCGGGCGGCCGAGCGCCGCAATCAGACGATGAAGCGGTAGCCGAGTCCGGGGTCGGTGACGATGTGGCGAGGCGACCCGGCGTCGGTTTCCACCTTCTGTCGCAGGTGCCCGAGGTGCACGCGCAGGTAGTGCGCTTCGGTTCCGTACTCCGGCCCCCACACCGCCTGGAGCAGCTCACGTTGGCCGATCAGCCGCCCGGGATTCCGGGCCAGGTGTTCCAGCAGCCGCCACTCGATCGGGGTCAGGTGGGGCTGCGAACCGTCGCGCAGCGTTACCGTGGCCTGGACCAGATCGACCGTGAACGACTCGGTCGGCACCAGCGTGGACGGAGCCGACTGCGATTCGATCGAACGACGCGTGACCGCACGGATGCGGGCAAACAGTTCGTCCATGCCGACGGGCTTCGTGACGTAATCATCTGCGCCCATATCAAGCGCCGCTACCTTGTCGGCTTCCGCTCCGCGGGCGGTGATCACCACGACCGGTGCTTTGCTCCACAGGCGAAATGCACCGATAACGTCCAGCCCGTCGAGCTTGGGTAAACCGAGATCGACCAGCAGTAGGTCGGGTTTGAAGATCGCTGAACGAGCGAGGGCTTCCTCGCCATCGGTGGCCTCTTCGGTGACGTACCCGCGGGCGACGAGATTCATCAGCAATGCCTTGCGCAGTTGCGGTTCGTCCTCGACGACGAGAACCTTCTTTGAACGGTCACTCGGCGACATACCTCGGTCCTTCCGTTCGGAGTGGTGGTAACACGTATGGAGATGGACGGTCACTCGGCGACATGAGTCGGTTCCTCCTGCTCGGAGTGGATAGGGACACGTATGGACGCGGTCAGCCCACCGCCGGGGGTGTCGTCAAGACGAAGTTCGGTTCCGAGGGTTTTCGCCAAGGCGTCGACGATGGCCAGGCCGAGCCCCAGGCCGGAGTGGTGAGCAGAATCATCGAGGCGTTGAAACGGTTGGCGGGCTGCTTCTCGCTTTGACGCGGGTAGCCCCGGACCACGGTCGACGACACGGATGACGATGCTGTCGCCAACCCGCTCGGCCTCGATCGCCACCACGCGTCGCTCGGGCTCCCGTTGTGATTGCGACGCGTTCAGCGCGTTCGTCGTGAGATTCGCGATGATCCGTTCGACAAGAGCGGGGTCGGTCCGCGCCCGATCCGCTCCAGCGCCCAACTTCACGGTTACCCGGGACCGTTCGATGGCCGTTTGGGCCCGCACGGCTTCGGCACAAACGTCAACCAGGTCCGTTTCGACCGCATGGGCCACAATCACACCGGCTTCGAGTCTGGTCATCTCCAGCAGTTCCTCTATCAACCTCGACAGCCGGTCCGCTTCGGTGTCGATCGTCTGGATGAACTCGTGCTTCTGTGCTTCGGGCCACGTGACCTCCGTCGACAGAAGGCTGCTCGACGCGGCCTTGATCCCCGAAAGTGGTGACCGTAGATCATGCGAGACCGCTCGAAGCAGGGCGGTCCGGAAGTCGTTGGCTTCCTGCAGACGAGCCGTCGCCGACGCGGCGAGCGCCAGTTCTCCGGTTCTCAGGACCGTTCGGATCTGATCTGCGAACACCGACACCAGCTCCCGGTCCTGCGCAGAAAGCGGTCCACCGATCAGCACGAGTGCCCGCTGTTGATCCAGTGGAATGACCGTCCGGTTGACGGCTTCAGACGGGCCGAATTTGGGAGCCCCGGGAACGAGATTTTCTATGCGCGCATATGTTGAACCGCTGAAGATCCGAAGCTGCTCGATCAGATCACCGAGCGGATCGTGCGACCCGACCATCGTTGCACTCGCCCGGGCCAGAAGTTCCGCCTCCGTCCGGGAACGGCGTGCTTCGATGGCCCGACGCGCCGCCTGACTCACCAGCGTTGACACGGTCACGGTCACGACTCCGAAGACGAACAGCGCGACCACATCTTCGGCTTCACCGACGAGAAGCGTGTGGCGGGGCTCGGTGAAGAACCAGTTGACCGCAACCAGCGCCACGACCATCGACCCCATGCCGACTTCGATTCCGCCCGCCGCGGCGAGCACCACGACGAGACCGAGGTACAGCAGCATCTGGCTGGCCAGGGTCATGCGGTCCCGGAGAATCTCGAGAAGGAACGTGAGGCCGGGAAGTGCGACGACCGCCATCAGCGCGGCGTAGTTACGCCGCCGATGGGTCAAACGGGTTCGTCTCAACAGGGCCGGGCCGATAGACACCAGCAGCCGACTCACCGGCAGATCGGGCGACGTCACGGTCGTCTTGTGGGTCACCACGTGAACGTCGAAGTCTTCGGCCAACTCGATCAGTTCATCGACCGTGGAGCGGGTGAAGGTGTTCTTTCCCCGCCGGTGGCTGCCAACACCAACGACCAGTTGGGTACCTCGCTCCGCCCGCACAAACGCGGTCAAGGCCGCTGGCGTTTCACCACCCATTACGGTGTGAAACGTGCCGCCCAGCTCTTCGACGAGTTCGCGAACCCGTTGAGTGCTCGCCGGTGTGCCCACCCCGCGTTCCGGCGACGGTCCGGAGTTGAGGACGTTGACCGCGACCAGGGTCGCCCGGGCCCGTTGCGCCATGCGGGCCGCCCGGCGAACGACGACATCGTCTCCCGCGGTTCCCGACACCGCGACAACGATGCGCTCCCGGGTTTCCCAACCGCTTTCGAGTTGGAGGCCGGTCAAGGCACCGCCGGCGTAAACATCCGCGGCACCGGCGACGGCCGCAGCACCCGCAGCACCCGCACCCGCAGCACCCGGCTCGGCGCGGACACCGTCGGCCACCCACAGCAGCGTCAACTCGCGGAGAGCAGCGAGCCGACGCTCTTCGAAGCGTTCGGCGACCGAGGCGTCGACGTCCTCGGGCTTGAAAACGTTTCCGTGCGCTAGACGTCGACGGAGAGCCTCGGGGGTCATATCGACAAGCTCGACCTGGGCGGAACGCACGAAGGTATCCGGAACCGCGCCGGTCGGCGCGATGCCTGTCACGCGCTGGACCACGTCGCGGACAGATTCCAGATCGCCGATGTTGAGCGTCGTGACGACATCGATACCGGCGTTGAGAAGGTCGTCGACGTCCTGCCAACGATGCACGTGCGACGCGCCTGCGGGGTTGGGTGCGGCGAGATCATCAACCAGCACCACATCGGGTCGTCGCCCCACGATGTCGTCAACCGACAGCCGGGAGCTGTCCGGCGGGGAGGCGGCGGCGCCGATTTCAGCCGCCACGAGTACGCGCTGAAGTTGTTCCTCCGTAGCCGTCCGCCCCCGACTGTTCACATCCCAGACCAGGACCCGCGCTCCCCGGGCCTGTCGCCGACGACCTTCGTCGAGCATGGCGTACGTCTTTCCCACCCCGGGAGCCGCGCCGAGATAGACCCGGAGCGTGCCCTTTCGTATCGGCGGAAGATCCTCGACCGGCATACCAACATCACAGCAGATGCGCCGATCGTGACTTCACGGGGCAGGCGCATCAACACGCAGAATTAGCGCGAGACGTGTAACCCAATGTGACGTCGACCGTCTGGTGCACCAACGGATCAACCGAATCAATTGCGAATCAAGGAGCCCACCTGTGAACCCATCCCGCCGTACCGCAACCCGCCGAATCGCATCGTTTGTCGCGGCAGCGATGGCCCTAACCGCGGCATCGTTCGTCGCCGGATCCCCGGCCGAAGCGAAACGCACACACAAGCCGGTCAGCTGCAAGATTTCGACCCTCGACAGCGCCACCGCAAAGCACACGGCAACGTTCAGCGACGGCGGAGTCACGGCCGAGGACGACTGGGACGCTGTCCAAAGCCTCTGCAACAACGAAAACGTCACCGGCCCACTCACCGCGAAGAGCACGTTGACGGTGCGCCGCACGAATCAACGCTCGAAAACCGCTCCCAGCAAGGGTGTCATTTCGGGGCCCATCGTGCTCGGCTACAGCTTCGGGGCGACACAGACGGGCTCGTGGCAACTGCGAGGAAGCGCCCCGTACACGTGCACCGCCGACGGCGCATGCACCTTCAGCGGCAAGGTCACGAAGAATGGCAAGACTGCCGGCAAATGGAGCGGCTCCTTCGTTCGTCCGACAGCAACCGTTGAGGGCTACTTCAAGGTGACGTTCGAGGACATCATCGTTTCGAGCTGAGCTCCCAATCCCCCGACGTTGGGACACAGTTGTTTGCCCGGAGAAACAGCCCGCCCAGTGGGCACAAACGACCCAACCTCGGGTTGCTCGAGCGAACAAAACCAACGAAATGCAAAAGGCCCGGGCGTTTCCGCCCGGGCCTTTCGGCAATTCGTACTTTGGTACTGAAGTTCACGATCCCGGAGGATCGATCAGCTGGATCAGCCGATCTTCTTGCTCATGTCGAGGAACTCGTTGGTGAAGATGTCGGCCGGGGTCAGGCCGTCCTTCGGGGCGGTGCCGAGCTTGGTGTAGATCGGCGTGGCCTTGGTGATGAGCTCAGCAACTCGGGCTTCGTCGAACGTGCCGTACACGCCGTCGGTGCCATTGGCCATGAGGCCGTCTTTGATCATCGTCTGCACGGCGTAGTCGGCGACGCCCTGGCTGTAGACCCAACCGTTGTTGTACTTGGTCACGAGGTCGAGGATCAGCGTGTTGGCCGCGGCCGGGTCCTTCAGGTAGTCGATGCCGGCCTGCTGCAGGATCGGAACGAGCTTCTTGAAGCACTCGCCCTGAGCGGTGATGTTCTCCGGCTTGGTGGCGATGGCCTCGGCGTAGTTGTTCCATCCCTCATCGTTGATGTAGGAGTAGGCAACCGGCTTCTTCCACTGCTCGACTTCGTTCTGGTAGATGTACGGTTCGGCCGAGCCGAAGATCTGCGAGGCGGACTTGCCCTGGTCGGCGACGAAGAGCGCCGGCGAGCCGTCGTAGTTTCCGTCGACCTGGCTCGGCTTCAAGATGCCCTGGCTGGTGAAGTAGTCCATGTACGCGGCGCCCGAGAAGTAGCGGACCTTTGCGTCGGTCTTGCCGAGATCGGCAATGGTCTTGACGTCGGGATACGTCGCCGGATCCCACATGATGGCCTGCGGGTTCTTCTGGAACGGAGCGAAGATGGCCTTGGTCGGCTGCTTGGCCGAGGTCTGGATGGCTTCATCGGTATAGGCGTAGCCGAGGAGGATCGACGGGTCCTGGTACAGCTGCGAGGTCACGGTCTGGAAGCCGATGGCCGGGCCGCCTGAGCGGATTTCGACCTTGACGCCAGTGTCGACGCCGCCCGACATGAGCGGGCCGGTAACGAGCTTCTTGTCAGCATTGATCTCGGGGCTCGCGCCCACCATCTGGTACAGGAAGCCGTGCTCAGCCTCGGGGTTCCAGTCGGTCTGGATGACGACGACGTCGGGACATACGCCCTTCAGGCTGACATCGCCGGCCGGGGCCGCAGCAGCGGTGGTCTCGGCGGCGGCAGCGGTGGTCTCGGTCGCAGCAGCGGTGGTCTCGGCGGCGGCAGCGGTCGTTTCGGTCGCAGCAGCGGTGGTCTCCGTGGCCGCAGCGGTGGTCTCCGTGGCAACGGTGGTGTCGGCTGAGTCGGAACTGCAGGCCGAGAGGGCCAGAACGGCCATAAGCGGTGCGGCGAAAATCGCCTTCTTCAATTGCTTACGCAAAGCGGTACTCCTTGATGTTTGTTTTTCCGTTTGGACGGACTTGGTGTTTGGACGGGATTGGTGGAACGGGAGGTGATGCGGGTAAAGCGGGGAGAACAAGCGAAGTGATCGGAGCACGCCCGGATATCAGCGGGTGCTCTCGTACCAGTGGCCGATGGTCTTTTCCGACAGCCACGTGAAGAAGACGAACACGGCGATGCCGATGAGCGCAGCAATGATCACCGCGCCGTACATGGCCTCGTTCTGGAGGCGGGAGCGGAAGTTGTCGATGAGGATTCCGATGCCGGGCTTGCCCTGCCGGAAGAACGTGTCGCCGACCACCGAGCCGATGACCGAGAGCCCGGCCGCGATCCGCAATCCGGCGAACGTGGCCGGCAACGCAGCGGGCATCTGCAGTTTCAGCAGGCGGGTCAGACGGCTCGCCTTCCGAAGCGTGAACAAGTCGTGGGCACCGGGTTCGGCGGACAGCAAACCGAAGAGGGTGTTCGACACGATCGGAAACAGCGAAATGATCACGCACACGATCACACGCGCCTTGAAGTTGAAGCCGAAGAACACGGCCAGCAACGGCACGAACGCGAGGATCGGAATGGCTTGAAGCGCAACGAGGTACGGAAACAGCGATCGTTCGATCCACTTGGCTTGACTCATGAGCACGGCGAGGCCGATGCCGAGGACGATCGCAATTAGCAGTCCGATAAACGCCACGCGCACCGACAGGATCGTGGCGGCCACGAGTTGTTTGCGGACCTGGTCGTTGGTGATCGATTCGTTGATCACTTCATGGGGTGGAGGCAACAGGAACCGGGGCTTGTCGAAGAGGTGCTGCAGACCCCAGTACGACATGAAGTACCAGACGCCGATGAAGGCCCCGAAGACCGAGACCGGAAGGGCGCGAAACAGCACCTTGCGAGCGCGGACCTGCGGTCCACTCAAGGTGACGACGTCTTGCCCGCCGAAAGTCGGCAGTGCGGGGTTTGGCATTGCGGTCATGGTTGAACTCATGCGTGGCTGTCTCTCAGTGCGTGGGAAACCTCGCCGCACAACTCGGCGAACTTGGGATCAAAACGCAGTTCAGGCGAACGGGGATAGTCGAACGGAACGGCAAAGTCTCCAACGATGACACCGGGACGGGCCGACATCACAAGAACCCGGGTCGACAGGAAGACGGCTTCCGCAATTGAGTGCGTGATGAACAATGCCGCGAAACCCTGACGCTGAAACAGCAGAAGCAGTTCGTCGTTCAGGCGCTCACGGGTGATTTCGTCGAGGGCTCCGAACGGCTCGTCGAACATGAACACCTTCGGGTTCATGACGAGCGCCCGGGCGAGCGAGCACCGCATCCGCATGCCGCCCGACAGTTGCTTGGGATACTTGTCTTCGAAGCCCCGGAGGCCGACGAGATCGATGACATCGGAGGCGAGCTGAGCGCGCTTGGCCTTGTCGATCCCACTGAGCTCAGCCATCAATTCCACGTTGCCCTGGACCGTTCGCCACTTGAGCAGCGTGGCGTCCTGGAATACGTAACCGAGGCTTTCCCGATCGACTGACACGCGGCCGCCGGAATGGTGGACGAGCCCGGAAGCGATGCGCAACAGCGTTGACTTGCCGCAGCCCGATGGACCGACGACGGTGACGAACTCGCCGGGGCTCACCGAGAAGGTCGCGTCTTTCAACGCCAGGGTGCCGTCGGGGTACTTCATGGACACCTGGTCGAACACCAGGGCCGGGTTTCCGGACTGGAACGTGGGTTTTTCGATCATGAGTTCCTCGGATCGAGTCGGAAAACGGTCGGCGCAACGTACATCAGCGCGGCACCCGGCGTCGCCGGGCCCCCTACCGGACCGGGGATAAATCCGTAACCCATCAGTGCATCACCATTCCGCCGGAAACGTTCATCGCCTGACCGGTGCAGTAGTCCGCGTCGGGCGAAGCCAGAAACAGTGCGGTTCTGGCGACATCCACCGGTTCGGCCAGTCGGCCGAGCGGCGATTTGGACGACCAGGCGTCAACCATCTCCTGCGTACGCGTGGCGGCCCCCATCTCGGTGAGGACATATCCCGGGCAGATGCAGTTGACGTTGATCCCGTGGGGACCGAACTCCATGGCACACACCCGGGTGAACGCGATTACCGCAGCCTTCGACGCGCAGTAGTGCGCCTGGTTCGGGCTCCCGAGCTTGCCGCCCATCGAGGCCATGTTCACGATCTTGCCGCCACGCCCCTGCGCAATCATGGCTCGCGCCGCGACCTGCGTCGTAAGTAACATCGACCGGGCGTTGACCTCGAACATGAGGTCCCAGTCGTCGACCGACATGTCGAGAATCGACGAGAACCGAAGCACCCCGGCGTTGTTCACCAGCACGTCGATCCCACCGAGCGAATCGATCGCGGCCTGGGTCGTTGCCTGGGCGGATTCCGGGTCGCGGAGGTCACCGACGATCGTTGTTGCGCCACAGCGCTCAGCCACCGTTCGCAATTCGGCATCGAGAAGGTCGATCAGAGCGAGCGAGGCCCCTTCAGCGGCGAAACTCGACGCGATCTCAGCCCCGATTCCGCGCGCCGCACCCGTGATAACCACACGTTTTCCGGCGAGTCGGCCCCTGCCGACCGACGGTACGCTGGTGGCTCCCGTTGACATGGGGCTTAACGCTATCGGATCGGGGGAACTGAAGGTCCTTCGTACCGTGAACAGATTGTTACAAAGTTGTGGCACAACCGCGGCGTTGCAGGAATTCCGCTCGCAATCTGAGAGCGGTTCGTGAAGCGGTAGCGAGGCGTGGAAATCAGGATCCCGACCGAATTCCGAAATCGACACGCTGGTTCGAGGGGTGGTCCTGAGAACTTGTCACATAGCCCGAGCAGTTGAAGGTTCCGAACGAAACGGCGTCGGCCACAACGATTTCCGTGCGCCCGTTGTCGTCGTCGTCGACATAGTTGTTCGGATCGGGGGCGTAGGGATCGGGCTCGGTCCTGACCGATCCAGGTAGATCGCGTGGTCCGGGCGGGTTGCCGACACCCGAGCCGGTCGAGCCGACGTACCCGGCCGGAAGGGTCAGACACACCCGGTACGAGGACGACGCCGGAAGACCGTCGAACGCGTAATGCCCGTTGGCATCGGTACTGACCCGGTAGGGGGTCGGGTTCCCGTACGGACAGTCCGTCGCTGAACAGTGCTGATAGAGCGTCACGATCGCTCCGGCGACACCAACTTCATCGGCTTCGCGAAGACCGTTGTTGTTCGCGTCATTCCACACCAGGTTGCCGATGCTCCCAGCCCCGTGTCGAAGCCCGATATCCACTCGCATGTTCGACGGGTGCTCGGCGTTGACCGACACATACCCGCTACAGACGAGGTCGACGCCATCGATCGTTTCCCGCCGTCCGTTGTCGTCGTCGTCGACGTAGTTGTTCGGATCCGGCGCGTACGGATCGTCGCCAGATCGAACAACCCCGGGTACGTCGCGAGGGCCGGCCGGCTGCCCGGCACCGCTGCCCGTCGAACTCGAGTACCCGTCGGGGACCGACAGGCACACGCGGTAGTGGTCTGAGGGACCGCAGGTTGTCGAAGCGATATGCCCCATTGGCATCGGTCGTGCTGACCCGACCCGTCGGGCAGTCCGTTCCGCCGCACAGTTGGTGGAGCGAGACGGACACACCAGCGAGACCATGCTCGCCGGATTCCACGAGCCCGTTGTTGTTCGCGTCGTCCCACACCAGGTTGCCAATCGAATACGACCCACCCGTTGACGGTGTTGTGGTGGTCGTGGTTGACGGCGTCGTAGTGGTGGTCGGCGCCGTCGTAGTGGTCGTGGTGGAGTGTCGTCGTGTGGTGGCGTCGTCGTGGTGGTGGACGTCGTGGCTGTTGTGGGCGTCGTAGTGGACGTGGTGGTCGTGGTGGACGTCGTTGTTGTTGTGGCGGTCGGCGGTTCGGGGGTTCCGTCGGGCAGGTACAGGCCGAAGTCGATCGTGTCGTTGGATCCGTGCTGCTCGTTCACCTGAATGGAACGGGAGCAGATTTCGTTGCCTTCAGCGAAGCCGGACTCGACATCTACGACGCCCCCACCGACCAGGCCTCGTTCGAGGATCAGGCCTCGTATTGGGGTCGTCGGGCATTACGTCGGCCTGGCCGGGAGCCGTCGAACCCGACCCGTTCGAGCTCACGAAGCCCGCTGGCGGAGTGATGCAGACGCGGTAGGTCTCTCGGCGAACGGCAGCGGTCCGAATACGTAGAGACCGTTGTGTCCGTCGTCGTGCGCCACTCGTGACCCGTGCCGTCGGTCAAGGCGAACCGCCACACCGCTCAGGCCACGGGTTGGCTCTGGCATCGATTCGAAGACCCTGACGTTCGAGTCGTCGTTCCATACCGCATCACCAATCGTTCCTTCCCGGTAGCCGACCGGCAGAAGGGCCAACCCTCCGATGGATCCGTTGCCAAACTTCCCGTGGTTCGTGCCCCAACATTTCGACAGCCCGCCAACCAGCGCGCAGTTGCCGTAATCGAATGCCGAAAGCGCGGTGACCCCCGACAGGTTCGGCACCGGCCCCGGAAAGCTGGTCGCCGAAGCATCCATCGTCCGGCGGCCCAGTTGACCCTCATTGTTCAACCCCCAACACACCACGCCGTCGGATAGCGGCGCGAAGCCGGGAAGCGTTACGGGGCCACCGCGTACGATCGCACACACGTGTTGCGAACTGACACTGACCGAGGTGACCCCGCGTGACAGACCGGGAACATCGGTTGGCACGGTCGTGAAGGGCCCCGGCCCGTTCCCGAGCTGGCCTTCGACGTTGTCACCCCAGCATTTGACCCCGCCGTTCACGACGGCGCAGCCGCCGTGGATGTTCGCCGAGATCCCTGTGACCCCGGACTCCAGACCAGCCATCATTCTGGGGCGGGTTAGGGTCGCCGAGCGGTCAGACGAGGCAGCGGTGCTCCAGCCCCAACACCAGGCGGCACCGGCCACGACTGCACATGAGCCATCGTCGGCCAACGAGGTTGCTCCGGTCGGTAGGCCCGGAACCGGCTCGGCGGTCTCCCGAAATTCGGGGCCGTTCCCGAGTTCGCCAAAGTACCCGCTCCCCCAGCATTTCACCACGCCGGCCTGAATCGCGCACGCGGCCGAATATCCAAGACTCAGGTCGGTCACCCCTGACTCGAGTCCCGCGACCACTTTCGGTCGAAGGCTCGGCGAGCCGAGAGGGGGCATCGAGTTGGCCCGCTGACCCCAGCATTCAACCCGACCGCTGACAAGCACGCAACCGCCGCCCCCATTGATAAAGCTGTCAACGGCGGTCACCCCGCTGCCGTAGCCGATCGGTACGGGATCGACCACTAGGTCCGCGGAATCGACGTACCCGCCCCAACACATGGCGGCGCCCGCTATCGTGACCCCGCACCCGTGGCCACCGGACGTGATCCGGCTGAACGTTTGCGGGCGCGGCACCTGTGTGTTTGCGATGATGACGGTCGTCTGTCCGCCAGCGGCGCGACATGCGATCCGTCGACCCGCACTCCGTTCGGGCACAACCAGCGAAGGCAGTGGTCCGAGGTACGTCTCCAAACCGACGTCGATCACCTCGAAGAACCCGTTGGTACCTAGGGGAACTGGCGCACCACCGAACTCCGTTCCCGGCTGACACGTGAGGGTGCTGCCAACTTGGGGGGAACCCGTCAGCGTGGGGACGCTGCGACGCTCCGTGAGGATAGACCACGATTCAACAAGCAATGCGGCGCCAGCGCGGTCCAGTAGCCAGGGCCTGGCAGCTGAGATCGGGAGGGAACGAAAAACCGAGGGCATCTTCGGAACCCACCTCGATCGTCGGTCCGGACCCAACGAGGAAGGAGTCGTAGCTCCGCGTGGCCTCGTTGTAGACCCCCTTCAACCAACGATAGGACACGTTGGCCGCCGAACCGTCGGGCAGCCACGCCGTCGCCTCACAGTGAACGGTCATTGTGTAGTACCCGTCGGCATCTGGTGGATTATCAACGCTCCAGACAGATCCGTAGAAGGGGCGGAACACGGGGACACCATTCGGTTGGTTGGCGCTGACGAGCACCACCGGCGCGCTGTCGCGCGACTCTCCCGAATTGCACCGCACGCTCTGCCCGACCGAAAGCCCGGTGGTGTCGAGGGTCGCCGCCTGCGCGGCGCTCGGGTAGCCGGAGCCCGTGTCCCACCGGACATCGACCGCATCGGCGTAACCGGTCGAGCCTCGCGGGCCCTCGCCTCGCGGAGCGTTACACGTCAGCGTGCCCCCGACACGTTGGTCGCCGGTGACCACGACGGGCACAACGCTGCGGGGCAGTGCGGCCTGGACATGCGACTGGATGCCGACCACCCCCGTCGCCACGGTCGCCAGCGCGCCAGCTAGTACGCATCGACGCTTGGAAGAGCGCCCCCACCAGGCAAGCTTCATTTTGTTCTCCCGCAACTCAGAGTGATGACGGCTTCAGGACAAACTCCGTCGGTAACCATCGTAACCATGCTGGGCCGATCGACCTAGCGCGGGCCCGGACTGTCTCCTTCGCAGATCTCCCATCCTTGGCAGAGCAGCCCGATGCCCGGCGGTCTGGCAAGCTGAGCGAATGGGCTCTTACGACGTTCTGGTCATCGGCGGCGGCATCGCCGGCGCTTCCATCGGTTACGAACTGGCCGAGGATCGACGCGTCGGTCTGCTGGAGATGGAGTCGACGCTCGCCTTCCACACCACCGGACGCTCGGTGGCCACGTTTCTCGAAAGTTACGGCGGTCGAACGATTCGGTTGCTGACATCGGGCAGTCGGGCGTTCATGGAGAACCCACCCGAGGGATTCACCCGCCCGCTTCTCAAGTCGCTACCCCTCATCTGGGTGGCACCGCACCACGAGGTCGATGACCTCGACGCCATGTACGACGCCGTCGTGGAGTTCATACCGACCATGGAGAAGCTGACCGCTGAGCAGGCCGTCGAAGCAACGGTCGTGATGCGGCCCGACTGGGTGGGCGCCGGCATCCGGGAACCCGGTGCGAGCGAGATCGATGTTGCGGCACTGCACGGCGGCTATGTGGGTGGCCTCAAAGCCCGTGGTGGTGAGATCTTCACGTCCGCTGGCGTCACCGCGATGGAGCGGGTCGATGGACGCTGGCACGTGACCGACGCCGCCGGAACCGTGCACGATGCCGGGGTGGTGGTGAACGCGGCCGGTGCCTGGTGCGATCAGGTCGCGACAATTGCCGGAGTCGAGCCGATCGGTATTCACCCGATGCGGCGCACGGTTTTCATGATCAACCCGCCCGACGGCGTCGACGCGCACGACGTGCCCCTCACCGGCGATGCCAACGGTGCGTTCTACTTCAAGCCGGAAGGCCCGCAGATCCTCTGCTCCCCGGCCGACGAAGTGCCATCAGAACCGTGCGACGCCAAGGTCGAGGAAGTCGACATCGCCATGGCCATCGACGTGATCAACGACGCGACCACCCTGAACATCCGCTCGGTCCGCTCCTCATGGGCCGGCCTCCGCAGTTTCGTGGCTGATCGGTCCCCCGTCGCCTGTTTCGAGCCGGGCATTGACGGTTTCTTCTGGTTCGTCGGTCAGGGTGGCTATGGCATTCAGATGGCTCCGGCGTTCGCACAGGCCGGAGCGTCGATCGTGCGAACCGGCGAACTCCCGCCCGCCCTGATCGAGCGCGGCCTCGACACCGAATCACTCGCCCGTGCCCGCCTGGTCGGCGTCACCTTCGAAGGGCACTGATTTCAATGGTGCCGGGCCCCGTCTCCGCTCCGCTTCGACACCCGACGCACCGCGGCTCCCACCCGGTCTCAGCATCTCGCTACGCTGCGCCCTCGCCGGAGCCGCGAATCCCATGACATCCAATCTCATGGAGCCGGGCCCCGTCTCAGCTCCGCTCGTCCGACTCGGTCAATTCGTCGCCGGACTGCAGTGGGACGCGATTCCCGATGCCGCCCGAACCCGGGCCGCCTTGACGCTTCGCGACACCTTGGGCTGCATCCTCGGGGGTTCGATCACTCCCGCCGGACGAATCGCCACGAAGGTGCGAACAGGCACGGCCGTGAACTCGACATTTCGCGCATTCGAACTCGCCGTTCACGCGAGCGCGCTCGACTTCGACGACGGCCACTACCGCGGCGGCGCGATTCACCCCGGTTCGGTGATCGTGCCTTCGCTGATCGGCGCGGTCGAGTTCCTCCCGCCTGACATACTCAGTAAGCACACGTAGTTTCCTCACGGCGCAGGTTGCCGGCTACGAGATCGGCCTGCGCGCCGCTCATCTCCTTTGGCCGAAGCATCCGCTCGACGACTACCACTGCACGGGAACGGCTGCCACACTCGGAGCCGCAGCTGCCGTCGCCAGTCTCCGGGGTGCCGATGCCGACGCAATCGCCCGCGCCATCGCTGTCGCGTGGGCTCACGCGCCGATGTCGACGTTCCAACTTCCGATGGTGAAAGAGTCGATTGGTTGGTCGGCAGCGACCGCAGTATTTGCCGCGGACCTGGCTCAGGCCGGGTTCATGGCTATGCCGCCGGGTTCCGCTTCGGCGATGGATGCCACCTTCCTTCCGACACCTTTCCACCGGCCCGGAGCGATGGACGACCCGTTTGTGGCCAGCCTGGGCGCAACGTTCGAAGCGGCCAACACGTACTTAAAGCCGTACGCGGCCTGCCGCTATACGCACACCGCCCTTCGGTCACTCGAAGAGCTTCGGGCCGCACACCAACTCACGGCCGAGAACGTTGCCCGCATCGACGTGTTCACACCAGAACCGTCGATGAACCTGAGCGATCAGCGGCCGGCATCGCTCGATCACGCCCAGTACAGCTTCCCGTTCGTGCTCGCCGCGATGCTGCAAACCGGTAGGGCCGGGGCCCGGGAGATATCTGATGCTGTCTTGCATGATCCGGTGCATCTGGACCTCGCGGCCAAGGTCAGCGTGACCCACGATCCGGCGCTCGACCCGCACTACCCGGCCCACTACCCGACCCGGATCGTCGTGACCACCACCGATGGGACCGTATACGAACGCACCCGACTGGTCGCTCCCGGCGACGAGGCAGACCCTATGTCTACTTATGATCTTTCCGACAAGTTCGTCCGGCTCGCCGAACCCGTCCACGGAAGCGACGTTGCCGGACGGCTGGCCGGGAAGCTTCTCGATCCCGGGACCGAGGACCTCGACATCCGCGAGTTGATCAACGACGTGCTCAGGCCATCACGCTGACGAAGTAGATCAACGGGCCGACGTCGCCGTCGAACCTGGCCACCTCGGTCAAGCCGGCGGATCGCAGGGTCCTCACCGATCGTTCGTTGGGTAGGTCGGTTCCGCCGAACACCACCTTCACTCCGCACCTCACCTGCGCGTGGTCGACGAGCGCGCGGGTCGCTTCGAGTGCAAACCCCTGACCCCAGGCTTCGGGTTCCAGGCTGTAGATAACCTCGACCATCGGGCCGTCACCCACCAGGGCCAGGAGGGCCGGGTCCAACGCTCGGCGAAGCAGTGGGTCGACCTCGTCAAACACCGGGAGAAGCCCGCAGGTGCCGACAAAGGAACCATCGACCGTCAGCATCCAGAGACCGCCTCCGAAATCGGCGCTCGCCCGCTTTGCCCGCACCACTGCACCGTCGACCCGTTCGGCGGAAACCGGCTCGTCGTCCCACAGATACCGACGCACCTCGGGGCGGTTCCAATGGAGGCCGAGCTGCGGGGCATCGGCATCAAGACAGGTCCGGTATCGCAGGCGTTCAGAAACAAGCATTCGCGGAAGTTATCCCTTCGCCCGGACCAGGCTCCGAGCAATTAATACACACGAGACACCGATCAGCGTGCGGGCGAGATCGCCGGTGGCGCTGGTCCACACTTCAAACCCACCGGCCATGACCAGCGCGGCAAAACCGGCATGCGGTGCGCTGCGACCGTCGACCGCCTTGGCGGCCACGAGCCCGGCCCGTTCCTTACCCGACAGCAACAGGGCGATGACGGCCAGCACGCTTAGCGCCACGAACATGATCGGGAGTTTGGCCAGCCACCACGCACCAGACCCGATGGACGCCGTCGGGAGGAGATTCATAGGTGCACATATGGCTGCTGCGACGGCGAGTGCAGTGAAGTGCCACAGGTACGACGTCATGGTCATCGAGTTCGCCACGACCACCCGCTTCCACGCCCGCTCGTGAGTTTCCAGAAAGCGGCCCACGGTCGGAGCCGCCGCGATGTACATCGCACATGACCCAAGGCCGTAGAACACCAGAGCCAACGAGGGCGGCCAGGTATTGGCGAAGCGGGCGCCGGGCACGCTCACCATGGCCAGAGGCCACGGGCCGAAGGCCACCAGCGTTCCGGCGATGGCAAATGCCGCGAGTCCGAGTCGACGAAGGACCTTCGGTTGAGGAAGCAGACCGTCGCGCCAGGCGAACCCGAGAACCTGGAACAGCAACCAACCGAGCACAATGTTGATCTGCAGTGCGAAACGCACGTGGAAGAACCGGGTCGATTCAGCGAGAAGGAACACCGAGATTAGCGATCCGACAAATACACGTCGATGACTGCGAAACCATCGAAGCGTCACCGGGGCGAGAGCGGTGTCGGCAACGTAGTTGGCGAGGAACCACAGTGGGATGGCCGCCACCGCCGCAGCGCCGAGAACTGTCGACTTCATCACGCCGGTGGCCTGCGACGCAACGACCACGACGAGCCATACGCCTGCCAGCCACGAAGCCGGGGCCACGAGCCGGCGAAGGCGGGCCCGCACCCAGTCAGCCGACGAACCACCACCTCGCCAGTGCGCATCGAGCGACGCGGCGTTCGAAAACCCGCCGATGCAGAAGAACAGGGGCATCACCTGAAACAGCCAGGTCAGGAGATGAAGCGGGGCCAACCTGTCGAGAGCGTTACCACCGGACAACCGGCCCGCCGAATTCAGCCGAACATCGGCGGCCAGCCAGTGGCCGAGTGCGACGGCGCACATCGCGAGCGCACGGTAGGCGTCAATAGCTCGGTTGCGGGTGGCCGGCGTAGCAGACGCCGAGACGGCAGCCGAGGAACGATCGAGCGAGGCTCGGTTGCGGGTGGCCGGCGTAGCAGACGCCGAGAGGGCGATCGAGGGACGAGCGGGCGAGGGCCGGGTAGCCGGAGCGGCAAGCTTTGTGGTCATGGATCCAGTGTCGGGAAACCCGACAACCACTCACAGCCCCACCATCCCCCAGTCTTTCCTGGGTTGCCGCCCAGGTTGGGCCGTTCGACCCACTGGCGGCCTGACCGCCGGGGCGAACCGGTCGTTACCGGTTGACCCGGGGCTTGTAGATCGCCGTGTGGTGGATGTGCGCGGCCAATTCGTTTTCAGCGTGGATGGTCATGTCGAGTTCCACGATCTCGTGGCCCTTGCGGTCGTATCGGTCGCGTACGACGGAACGTGCTTCGATCCCGGCCTCCAGGCGGACCGGAGCGAAAAGCGAGATGTCGCTTCCGACATGGATCCACGGGCCCATACGTACGCTGGTCGCGAGCGCTTCGTTGGCCGCCAACAGAAGAACTCCGGGGTGCCACAGCTTCGCTTCTTCCCATCGGCCGGGTTCGATGTTCACCGACGTAAGATATGCATCCATATGTTCTGACGATGCGGTGTAGCTCAGCGTGGCCAGTGCGGTGCCTGGTGCCAGCGAACTCGCACTCGCCTCGGGACGCGGCTTGGGGGCCGGCGCCGTCGGCAGGGCGTCGCCAACAAACGGTACAGGCGTCGTCGATGCGCGACCCTCAACGCATTCGCTGCCACTGCTGTCGATGAGGCTCACGATGCCGCTGTCGGAACATGTCGCAGTCACCGTGTCGTTTTCGTAGATCGGCTGCAGCAGGCGCATGTTCAACCGACCCGAGTCGCACCAGGAGAATCCGAATGTGTCGATCACCGCCTCGATCACGTACGCAAAAGAGGTGACACCGGGTACCAGACCACCGCGAAATCCGTATTGCACCGCCACATCATCGGCGTGGATCCGGTTCTCGGAATTGTGAGCAAAATTCTTCGCGACGAACACAGACATGTTGGCAAGGTTAGGTACCAATCCGACTGGCTCCCAACCGAACCACTGTGGTTTCGGGCACAGTGGCCACTCACCGTTCACCGGCACGCCACATGTGCACCGCTTCGTCGGTAGTGTGCTGTTCCGTGAAGGCGGAATCTGACCCCACGCGACCTCTCGACTTCGTCCGCTCGGTGGTCCTCGCGTTTCCCGGAACTTCCGAGCGACTCAGTCACGGCTCGCCCACGTTCTTCGCCGGAAAGAAGACCTTCGCGAACTATGTCGACAACCATCACGGCGACGGACGACTTGCGTTGTGGGCGGCCTGCACGCCGAGCGACCAGCAGGCGCTGCTGACCGAAAACCCGGTGGGTTTCTTCCTTCCGCCGTACGTCGGACACCGCGGATGGATAGGCATTCACCTCAACAAGGGCCTCTCAGATGAGGAGATCGCTGAACTTCTCGAAGACGCGTACCGACTCGTCGCCACGAAGACGCTCTTGGCTCAACTCGACGCTCGGTCCCCGGAGTGAACGCGTCGGCCCCGAAGAACATCGCGATCGTCGGGGCCGGGGTGGCGGGTCTGGCGTCGGCCCTCATGCTCGGACGTGCCGGTCACACGATCACGGTCTTCGAGCGCGATCCGCTGAGCGATGTTGACGCGGGCGACGCCGACGAGGCGTTCGAACACGATCGTCGGGGCGCGCCACAAACCCGGCACAGCCACGCGTTTCTGGCCCGGCTCCGCAATCTGCTGCGGGACCGCTATCCCGATGTCCTTGACCGTCTCCATGCCGCCGGCGCGACCGACCTCCGATTTGTGGATTCGACGCCGTTCATTGACGCTCCGCCGGAACCGGGCGACGACGACCTCACCATGCTCGCATGCCGCCGAACCACCTTCGACTGGGTGCTGCGCCGCGCCGTGGAAGCAGACGGACACACGACGATCCGAAGCGGCGTCGAGGTATCGGGCCTGGCCGGCTCGCTCGATCGGGTCACTGGCGTCGTGCTCGCCGACCGGACCACCGAGTCCTTCGATCTCGTAATCGTGGCCACCGGGCGGCACGGATCGTTGCCTCGTTGGCTCGAGGACATGGGGGCCGCGCCCATCCCGGAGATCCGCGGTGAATCAGGAATCGCGTTCTTTTCGCGCTACTACCGACTCCGTTTCGGTTTCGATTTTCCTCGCCTGCCCGAACCGATCGGCGGGGATCTCCGCTATCTGAAGTATGCGATATTCCCAGGCGACAACGGCACGTTCGCCATTTCCCTGGCGGCGCCTAGCGAGGACACCGAGTTACGAAGGCTGCTCGACGATGAGGTCCGCTTCGACGCGGCAGCCCTGGCGATTGCAAGTACGGCGTCTTATCTCGACGGACGCGCCGTGCCGATCAGCGGTGTGCATGCCAAATCCGGGTTGATCAATCGATGGCGCGATTTCGTCGTCGACGGAACTCCGGTTGCCGTCGGGGTGTTCGCGGTCGGCGACGCGCTGATTCTGACGAACCCCCTGTACGGCCGCGGGTGCACGACCGGGGTCTGGAGTGCGCAGTTGCTGGCCGATGCGTTGGCGGCCCATCCCGACGACCTGTCGGCCACCGCCCTCCACTACGACACCGAGGTGTGCCGTCATCTCAAACCCTGGGTGTTGTCGACCATACGCATCGACAACGAAACGCGCCGGGTCTCGTCGGCCGACCTCGAAGAAACCGACGTCGAAGAAACCGACGTCCAAGGATCCGACGTCGAAGGATCCCGCGTCGAGGGCGATTCGACCGACCCCACGGCCCTTTGGTGGACGATTATGCGCGACGGGCTGCGCATCGCCATGAAGTCCGACATCGAGGTGTTGCGCGCGGTAGGTCGCCACTTCAACATGCTCACGGCCCCGAACCAGTTGATCGACGACGCTGATTTCGTGGCTCGCGTGACGGCTTCGTGGAACGGGCGCGATTCACTCGCCCCGATGCCCCCGCTGGGCCCGAGCCGCAGCGAGCTGATGAAGCGTCTGGCCCGCCTCCGCACGAATGCCACGCCGCTTCGTCGACCGATTCTGGCCGAGGGGACCGACCTCAGCGAACGATCGGGTGCCAGCGCGGCTCCAGCGAACGGCGTCGGCTCCTGATTCGTTCAGAACGCGGGTCAGGAAACGAGGACGCGGGGTCAGGAAACGCTGGTTTTGAACAGCTCAGGAGCCGGCGGGCAGTCGGCGCGCCGCCAGGCCGCGTCGAATGTCGACGCCCCGGTTGGCCCCACCACGGAGGTGAACAGCGCCGCGGGTACCACGTCGAGATCGGTGTCCCACGGGTCGGCGGCGTCCTGCACGCGGTCAAGGTAGGCCTGCCACAGGCGCCCGGGCAGTACGCGACCCACGCCGGCCACGCACCAGACCTCCTTGCCGGCCTGGGCCGCGACAGCGGCCGCCGACAGCGACCCGGCAGTCGCCGTGATGCCCGACTCCCCGAGGCCGATGGCCTCGATCAGAACAACATCGGCGGTGGCCGCGGCTCCGCCCACGCCCCGTTCGTCGACCAGCGTGGCGTCGGTGCCCACCCGCTCGAGCCGACGGACCAGCGAATGGCCTTCGCCTCGCGAATCAACGACGAGCACGTCGAGATCACCACGCTTTGCGATCGCCGGCGCGGTGACCTCCGGCCACCCCAGAAGGAGGACCATCGAATCTTCGGGCAGCAGTGACACCAGATGCGAGGCGGTGAGGTCGTTTTCCAGTTCGTCGGCCGCCACCCACGCTTCCGAGGCCGGTTCCGGTGAACCGAGCACCCGAGCGGCGAGCCACCAGATCGCTGCGGCATTGGGCTGGCGATCCACGAGCCGTCGACACGCCGTCACCAGCGCGGCCGGATCCCGACTGAACGACGCCAGTGCGCCCGCTGCTTCGCGAACGAGCAACGACGGCCCGGTTTCGTCGGAGGCACGGGCCACATAGCGGAGACGCTCGATGGGATGCACGAGTCCACCCTACCGGTCCACGACGCCAACGTGAGAGTCGAGCATCGCGAATTCACCATTCCTCGGGTCCGCACGAACTTGGACGTCGGTGCGGTCGCGGCGCGGTCGCGGCTGGGTCTTGGCCGGGTCAGAGCCACGGCAGATCCCGGGCGCTACGACGTCTTTCGGCATTTCGGCTTCGAGAACTGACAAATCCGGGACTTCTTGCTCTTTTCCGGGTCCGGATATCACGTCGACCCCCATCCGTCGACTACCTTTTTGCGCCGTGGCTGCTAATCCGCCAAGCGAACTTATACTGACCCCGCTCACCGGCAAGGGGTTTCCCATTTCCGCCTACCTGGTGCAAACGCACCTGTTGGTGGTTGCTCTCGACCCCTTCACCAACGAGGCGGCGTGGCTTCTCAACACGGCCGTGCGGGTGTTGCAGACCTTCGAACAGGCTGACTGCCGGGTGGCATTCCTGATGACAGGCGCCGACGCAGATGAGTCCCGTCAGTTCCTCGGACCGCATGCAAGGGAGATTCTCACCTTCCCCGATGCGAACCGCTCGATCACGAAGGCCTTCGGCTTGGAGCGCGTTCCGGCGATCATCCACATCGGCTCCGACGGCAAGGTCGTCAACGCGGCCGAAGACTGGAACCCCGACACCTGGCAGGTCGTGACCGACGAGTTGGCCCGCATGATGCGTTGGACCGGCCCGGTGCTGCCGAATGCCAAGGATCCCGGCGCGTTCGTGGGTACAGCGGCCGTCTAAGACAGTCCCGGCGGCCTCGACTGGCGTCAGGTCAGTCCCGACTGGCGTTAGGTCAACCCGGCTGGCGTCAGATCAGACGCCGTCGAAACTGATCAGACCCCTTCGAAACCCCTCAATACAGCGCTTAGCGCGCGATTTTGAGCCGTTCAGCCCGTTATTTTGGGTATTTCGGGAGAAAATCCTAACTTTCGCTTAGAAAGCTACGGTTTTGCGTCGATAACTAGTGGTGTGCGGACATGGGTCTGCCAACCCCACCACATGACTTTCAGCCAGACACCCCTCACAACTCGTCGCAAACCGCGTACAACCGACGCACGATTCGTTCATTGCGGGTCGATTGACTTCAGCGTCATGCAACGCAGAGTTCGACGAATGACAATTCCGGTAGTGACGGTCTCGGTGATCCTGGTCGTGTGCGCATTCAACGGCGGGGTGCTCGGCACCGGCATGTTGGGCGCCAGCGCCGAGGCGGCAAAATCGACCAAACCCGACCCCACCATCCCGGTTCCACTCAGCAACGGCCCCGGTACTGCGCCTTCGACATCGTCGCCGCGTACCACGTCGCCGGCCGGACCCCCCGCCGCGCCGGTGATCCTGCTGCCGCCACCCCCGCCGGTCAACATTCCCTACATCGTGCTGAGTCCTTCCGATGGAAGCAGCCAGAACGCTCCGGCCGGACCGTCAGTTCCCGCACCGTTGGCGACGGTTCCGGTTCCGCCCACTGCGGTTCCGACTCCCGCTCCGGTGGCAACCACCGCACCGACGACGAAGCCGGCATCGAAGACGGTTAAGACGACCACCACAACCACCCGACTCAAGAAGGTCAGCCAGACCACGACGACCGTGGTGGCCTATGACCTTGAGACGGTTCCGGCGGTTGCACCCGGTTCGGCTCGACCCGGCGCCTCCGTGGCGGGTGTCGTGATCCTCGCCGATGCCTCGAAGGGGACATCCGGCGCCGGAGGGTTGACCCCGCCCACCTCGTCGTCGGGCTCCCCCACCACGCCGACGACGTCGGCCGCACCAGCCCCGCCTCCTACCGTGCCGGTTCCGTTGGCAACCACCCAGACGACCTTTCCCGTTTCGCCGCTCCCGACGGTTCTGATCACGCCAGTACTGACCCGCAACACCCCCACGGTTCCCACGACGGCACCACCGCCGGGCACCCCGCCGACGGTCCCCGTTCCCATGGATGGCTCGACCCCGGCCGACACCGATGTGCCGACGATCCCGACCACGACCAAACCGAAGGTCTACGTGTTCGTCGGCCGACAGGACTACGACGTGGTTCCTCCCGTTTCACCGTTGGCGGCCGACGTCGTGACATGGGCTCTCGCCCAGGTTGGCCAGCCCTACCTTTGGGGTGGTGAAGGCATCGGCGGCTTCGATTGTTCCGGCCTGTCGAAGATGGCCTGGTTGAGCGTCGGTATCCGGCTCACCCATCAGTCAACGGTGCAGTTCAAAGAGACGGTGCGTCTCAACGTCGCCGACCTCGAACCGGGCGACCTCGTGTTCTACGGTGACCCGATCCACCACCTCGGGATCTACATCGGCGACGGCAAGATGGTGGAAGCCCCCCGTCAGGGCATTCCCGTGCGGATCGCCGCAATCAAGCGTCGCGACATCGTCGGAGCCGGACGCATCCGGTACTGACTCTGCACCGCGGCGGATTGTGGAGGGTTTCCCACTCAGGTAATCCGCGTACCTCCACAATCACACTCCACGGCAGGTCGTCGGGGCTACGACCTCAGGGGCCTCAGGGCTGACGGCCGCTGAACGCCACGAGGCGGTCGATCACCGGCGCATCTTCGGCGACGCTGACCGGGTCGACGAACGGGTCCTTGAAGTTGGCAGCCATTTCCGGCGGCATCGCCGCCCGGGCCACGTCGTAGATCGCTCGGCGACCTTCGACCGGCAGCAATGTGGTCATCGCGGAGTAGGCCACCTGAAGCACATCGTCGTTCCAGGCCGGTTGCTGGTCGGTGGCCTTGGCGAGGTCCCAGGTGTGGACGGACACTTCGTTTACGTAGCGGGTCAGGGCCACGCCGCCAACGTCCTTCCCCCACGGCACGAGGACGTCTCGGGTCAGAACGGCGTCGTCTGACCACACGTTCTCAACCCGGTCGACTTCGGCGTTCCAGGCGGCGATGAAGTCGGCGTCGGCCACTCCCCCGGCGAATCCGGGAACCGTGAACGGTGAAGCGCCGGTGCCGACGACGGCAATCCGCTCCAGTACCCCGATCAGGTGTTGGATCATCTTGCGGGCGTTGAAGTCTTCACAGGGGGTCTGCCGGTCGAGCTGATCGGGCCGAACGCCGGCAATCACCGAGCCGGCCAGGTTGGTCGCCCGTCCGAACACGGAGCGGATGTCGTCGGAGGGGAGCGAGGCGAAGAGTTGGGCGGGGGCGTTTGTTGTTGTCATGAGCACATCCTGCGGGACTAAACCGGCCATCTTCTGACCGGTTTAAAAGGATCCCGGGAGTCTGGTGCGCCAGGCGATCGAGGGTCCGGCGTGAGTTGGGTTTAGGCTCCACGGCTATGCGTGCTGCCGTCATCGAAAACCGTGCCCTGACCGTTGTCGACCGACCCGATCCGGTTCCCGGAACCGGCGAATTGCTTGTGCGGGTGAGGGCCGCCGGACTCAACAACGCCGACCAGATGCAGATCGTCGGTGGCTATCCGGCTCCCCCCGGATCACCTACCGACATCCCCGGCCTTGAACTTGCGGGCGAAGTCGCTGCAATCGGACCGAACGTGTTCCGCTTCAAGGTCGGCGACCGGGTCATGGCGGTGGTCGGCGGTGGAGCGATGGCCGAGTTGTGCGTGATGCACGAACGCACGGTGATCGCCGTCCCCGACGCACTCGATTGGGAGGCAGCGGGAGCATTTCCCGAAGCGTTCACGACCGCTCACGACGCGCTTGTCACGCAGTGCGGCCTCGTCTCGGGCGAGCGGGTGTGTGTGCACGGCGCGGCCGGAGGTGTCGGCATGGCCGGCGTCCAGATCGCCGCGGCATTCGGTGCCACGGTGACGGCCACGGTACGCAACGAGGCGTTGCGGGCCCAGGTTGAGGCGCTCGCTCCGGGCTCGGTGAAGGCCGTCGACTCAGCGGGCTTCGGTCAACACGGACCGTTCGACGTGGTGCTCGAACTCATCGGTGCCGGCAACCTGACCGAGAACCTACGTGCACTTAATATTGGTGGCCGCATCAGCGTGATCGGTGTCGCCGCCAGCGGCGGCAAGGGCGAACTCGACATGCTGACCCTCATGCAGAAGCGGGCCCGCATCCACGGTTCAACACTTCGGGCCCGTCCACTTGAGCAGAAGGCCGATGCTGCCGCCCGGGTTGAGCGGAGCGTCATCCCTCATGTTGCGTCGGGTCGGATCACCGTGCCGATCGTGGCGGCGTTTCCGCTGGACCAGATCACCGACGCGTACGCCCGCTTCGCCGCCGGGGGCAAGTTCGGCAAGATCGTCGTCACGCCCTGATAGGTGTTCCGCTGAGTACCGAGCCCTCGTCGGTCCCTTCGTTGCGGGACTACTTCGCCCGTTGGCAGGTTCAGCACCACGCGCCTGATCTCGATCCGGGCGACACGACCGCGCTTCGCCTATTTCTTACGTTCACTTATCATTGCGCTCGGCCGTTCGCTCGGCGACGGGTCGCGCCCGATGCGATCACGCTCCTCGGGTTGGCGTGGGCGGGCGTCGTCGTTGTCGTGGTCGGCTTCTCCCCGGCTGTTGCGGCATTGTTCGTGGTGATCAGCGCGGTGACCGATGGTGTCGACGGCTGCGTCGCAGCGCTCACCGATCGGGCCACCCGGTTTGGCTATGTCCTCGATTCGGTCGTCGATCGCACCAGCGACGGCCTGTTCCTTCTGGCTCTGTTGATCGCCGGCGGCGAGGCATGGCTCGCGGTAGCTGCGGGGTGCGCGATCGTCGGGCTTGAGTACACCCGCGCCCGGGCCGGAGCGGCCGGCCTGGGTGAGATCGGTGTCGTGACCGTGGGTGAACGGGCCACCCGGACGATCGCCGCAGCGATGGGCCTGATCGGCTCCCAGGTCCTCACGGCCCGGCCGTGGGTCGGCCCCAACGTCGGCCTCGCCATCACCCTCGCGGCCTCCGCGATCGGCACGTTCCAACTGCTCGCCTACCTGTGGAAGCACTGGCGCTGACATCCCATCGTTTACGTAGCCGAAGATGCCACCGCACGACAGCTACGGCTACACAAACAGAATCCCCATCGTTTATGTAGCCGAAGATGCCACCGCACGACAGCTACGGCTACATGAACGGGCCGGGAGTCCAAAGTTTTGCGTCAGTACTCGCCCGTGGCGCCGAGCGGACCAGCGGCTAGATGTCTTGGTCGAAGAAGCCGGTGTCGTCGGTTCCGTGGTCGATATCGCCGGGAGCCGCGTCGGGCAGTGGAACCGTGCGAAGTTTGGCCCGGCCGTTCGAGACGGTTTTCACCGTGCGATCGAGGACGATCTCAAACCGGGCGAGGTGCTGATCACACCAGTCTTCGGCATCGTGCTTCTTCTTGCGGGCTTCCTCTTCGGCGTTGTTGACGAGCGTCGCTGCGGTGGTCTTGGCCTGGCGCACAATGGCCTGACGGGCCACCATCGCTTCGGCGCGCGCCCGGGCTTCTTCGATGATCTGGTCGCCCTCGAGCTGCACCTTCTCGAGGAATTCCTTGCGGTCCTTCATCATGCGCCGGGCTTGACGCAGTTCGTCGGGCAGCCGCTCGACTGCGGCGTCGAGGAGGCCCAACACTTCTTCGGGCTCGATACGAACAGACGACGACAGCGGGAGCGGACGGGCGTTGGCCACAATGTCGATGACGCTGCGGATCAGCGCGACCACTTCGTGTTCCCCGGCGTACAGAAATGCGGGATCTTCGTCTTCAATTACCGACATATCGGCCTCATTCAGTTACAGCGCAGGGGAAGCGGGGGAAGAAGCGACGGGGCTGCAAACCGGCCCGAAGTACCGGCTGCGTTTCCGACAGTGCAATCTTACGCGAACTTGTCCTTCAGTCGGCGGTTCACCGACTCGGGGACCATCGACGAAATGTCGCCGCCATAGCGCGCCACTTCGCGCAGGAGTCGAGAGGCCAGGAACGAATGCCTCGAGGCAGTTGGAATGAACAGCGTCGCGATGCCGCTCAACTTCTCGTTCATCTGCGCCTGTTGCAGCTCGGACTCGAAATCGGAGACGGCCCGGAGGCCCTTCACGATCGCGTTGCATTCGTGTTCAGCGGCGAAGTTGACGAGGAGGCCATCGAAGAACTCGATCGTGATGTTGTCGAGATCGGCGGTTGCCTCAAGCAGCATGTCGCGCCGTTCCTCCAGCGTGAACATTGCCTCGTTCTTGCCGGGATTGCGGACTGCGGCGACGACCACCTCGTCGAAGAGCCGCGACGCCCGCTCGATCACCTCGAGGTGCCCGTTGTGGACGGGATCGTAGGAACCGGGGACGAGAGCTTTGCGGACCATGGCGCATCCAGTGTCAGTTGGTATCGGGATCGTCGGGTTCGAAATCGAGATCGGTGTCGGGGAGGGGTACAGCAGGCGACTCCGAGGATGACGTCGATGTCGAAGTTGATGACGACGGCGTTAACGAATCGGAAAGAGCCGGTATTGCAAAGGTCACTACGGTACCCCCGTAGCGCTGTTCGCGAACAACTTCCCAGGTCGCGGGGAGTGCAATTGGGTGCCGGGTCTCAAGAACGGCGATTCCACGTTCATCAGGGTCGGTGCCGTCAGGTCGGCTGAGTGCCGGAAGGATGCGCTCCAACAGTTGGGGCCAGCCCGCGAAGGTGTACGGCGGATCGACGAGGATCAGATCGGCCTCGGGTACCTTCCATGCGCTCCAGGCCACGACGTCGCTCCGCACGATCGTCGACTGCTCCATGAAACCCAGACTCTCGAGGTTCTCCTTGATGCAGGCCAGCGACTTGCGATCGTGCTCCACGAACGTGACACGCTCCGCCCCGCGGCTGAGCGCTTCGATGCCAAGGGCGCCGGAACCGGCGAACACATCGATCACGCGGGCATTTTCGACGGCGCCCCGAGCGTCGAGCGCGTTGAAGATGGCCTGACGCACCCGGTCAAGGGTGGGTCGGACATCGAGGCCCGGTGGGGCGACAATCTTTCGGCCACGGGCAGATCCGGCAACGACGCGCATTGCACGCAACGTAGTGCCAATCTCGCTAACCGACGGAAAAAGGGGTGGTTCCCAACCAGACCCCCTCACTCCGGAGCCGAAAGTCGCTCCCAACCGCACAAAACGACTCCGGAGCACACCGCAAAGCCAGTCCCAACCAAACCCCCTCACTCCGGAGCCGAAAAGTCGCTCCCAACCGCACAAAACGACTCCGGAGCACACAGCAAAGCCACTCCCAACCAAACCCCCACCACTCCGGAGCCGAAAAGTCGCTCCCAACCGCACAAAACGACTCCGGAGCACACCGCAAAGCCAGTCAACGAAGCCACTCCCAGCCCGGAAGCGATCTAAGTGGGGAGCCGCCCTAGTGTGGAGCGTCATGGAAGGTGAGTGCTTTGGATGCGGCGACGACAACCCGATCTCGTTGGGCCTGACGTTCAGCCGGGAGGGTGACCGTTGCGTCGCGGTGTTCTCCCCGAAACCGCAGTACCGAGGGGTGCCCGGGTTTCTTCATGGTGGCCTCGCGGCCACCGCGCTCGACGAAACCATGGCGTCGGTCGGCTACATGCTCGACAACGTCCACTGCGTCACCGCCACCCTCGAGCTCAAGTACCGCAAGCCGGTCCCGCTCGGGCGCGGTGACCTACGGGTCGAAGGCTGGCGCGACGATCCGAAGCCCCGTCGACGCCACAAGGTTCACGGTCGCCTCCTACTCCCCGACGGCACCGTCGCCGTGGAAGCCTCCGGTATCTTCATCTCCGTGCCGGCCGGCTCGATGGCGTGGCAGCCATGAGCGAGCCCTGGGACGCCGCCGATGGCGAACTCGTTCCCCAGGTCATCACGTGCATCGACTGCGGAGGGCGGGCCCATCTGCTTACGATCGTGACTGACGAGCAACCACTGCTTCCCGGCGACGTCGCCACGTACCGCTGCGAAGACTGCCGTGACCGCTGGGACCTGATCGTCCCCGGTGGCGAAGATACGAACGCGCTCGACGACGGATGGTAGCGGCGGGGCATCCGCCACCGACAGCCGAACCCGCACCGTATGCACACATAGCGCTCGGTACACCTACCGTACAGATGACGCGTCAGCGGGCCAGGGCTTTCGACAGTGCATCTGTCAGCGACACGATGTCGTTCGGTTCCGAGTCGAACATGGCAACGATCGTGAGACCGGTAGCCGGGAAATAGAACATTCCGCCGTTGGCCGTGTTGTGCCCGATTGCGGTATAGCGCTTGACGCCGCCGGCGTCGGTCCAACACGGGCAGGCCGGCCACGCGCCGAGGCCGAGGTTCGCGTCGCCGATTGTCGTCATCATCGACGAACTATGTGCACTTAGGATTTTGTCCGATGAATAGAGCGCCTGCCCCCAGATCGCCAGGTCAGCAACGGTTGATACGATCCCGCCCGAGGAGAATCCGACCCACCCGTTCTGCGGGGTCGTGTCGACGGTTGTGTTTTTCAGGCCGGCATCCTTCGCCAAGTCGGCGACCAGATCGGGGTAGGACTTGCCGGTGGTCTGCTCCAGAAGCAGGCCGAGGTACAAGTAGCCCGAGTTGTTGTAGCGAACGGTCTTCCCGAGCCCGTCACTTTGCGGTGCGGCAAACGAAAGGTTGACCGCTTTCAACGCCGTCATCGGTTCCCACTGGTGGTATCCCGGGGCCAGGTTGTACTCGACCAGACCCGCTGTATGGGTGAGCAGCCGACGGATGGTCACGCCATCGGGCACCGCCACCTCAAGGCCCTTGATCTTGGGTGCGGGGGTGTCGAGGCTGAGCGTTCCCTTCTCGATCTCCCGCAGCACAAGAGCGGCCGTGAACGTCTTGGTCAGGCTGGCGGCACCGAACAATGCGTCGGGTTCCTGGAACGCCACGCCGCCATCGGGCGACTTGGCCACCCACGTCTGGCTGCCGGAGCGGAGCGCGAGGATCATCGAAGTCGGTCGCGGTTTCGCGCTCACCCTCCATGCCTCCAGGGCACTCTGCAGTTTGGCCTCGTCGAGAGGAGCCGGTTCATCGTCGGGTGGGGCCGTGACGACGGTCGTTGTCGCGGACCTGGGCGCTGTCGTCTGCGGAGCCGAGCTTGCCGTCGGCGAAGGCTCCCGGGCGGGCTGCGAGGGGGTGCCGGCGGTCGTTGGCGGTGCGACAGTCGAACGTGTCGTGGGAGTGGCGATCGTGGGAATGGCGTTCGACGAAGCGGCCTTGACGTTGGAATTCACGGCGGCCGACTTCACGGCGGCCGATTTCGCGGCGGCCGGCTTCGCGGCGGTCGACTTCGTGGTTGCGAGCTTGGTGGTTACGGTCGGGGCCGATTTCAAAAGGCGTAAACCCGCACTTTGGCGCCCGGAAACGACGGTCGGCGCGGCGGTGGTCGAAACCGGCAGCTCAGTGTTGGCCGTCGCGGTTGCCGAGGCGGCGGTATTCGCTGTGACCGTTGCCGTCGTTGGCGTCGGCGTCGTCGTCGGCGCCGGCCTCGTCGTCGGCGCCGGCCTCGTCGTCGGCGTTGGCGTCGGCCTCGTCGTCGGCGCCGGCGTCCGCGTCGGCGGGGACCCGGCGGGTTGCGCAGCGACCGTGACAACTGTCGGACTCGGCGCCTGGCCGAAAGCGCTGTCGGAAAGTGCATCTCTGGCGGATGGGGCCGGGATGTCGAGGACGAACGCTGCGGAGCCCGTCGAACCGGTCGAACCCGTCGAACTGGCCGAACCTGCCGAAGCCGTCGCGAGGGCCGAGGTTCCGAACACCGGGACCGCAGCGGCAGCGACCATCGCCGTGGCGACCGCGCCCCTAACCAGTTCGGCCCGTGTCACCCGAGCCGCAACACCTTTACGCGTCGAACCTAGAGCCTCGACCCAACCCATGAGGCCGACGGCAACCACGACCAAGACGAACGTCATCGCGACGACGAGGACCGTGCCCGACACGCCGCCGACCGGGACCAACCGGCGAGCCACCACGATGCACACGGGGTGCCACAGATACACCGTGAGCGATCGCGACGACAGCCGCTGTGACACCTCCCGGACCCGCCCACGTGCAGCAAACGCCCGCAGCGGCCGCTCGACGGCACCGATCCCAGCCAGCCAGGCACAGCCCACCAACAAAATCGCCGGGTACGAACCGTTCACGCCCTCGGAGGTGAGGTCGGCCATTTGACCAACCGCGTACGCCGCCGACCCGAACAGCACGGACGCGATGCCCAATACCTTTGCCGAGGGCTTTCGATCCGATGCGCGGTAGCGGATGCCGAGAATCGCGAAGAATCCGTACACGACGAAGTCGCCAAGCACGACCCGAGCCGTTCCGGAACCAAGGAGCGGTAACCGTGTCCCGCCGCTCAACTCGAGCGCAACGACGAACATCGCCACGAACGCAGCGGTTCGGAGCAAATGCTTCGACAGGCGGATGAGGACGGGAGCGAGAACGAGAATCCATATGTAGCAGCGGACGTACCAGAGATGGTTCGACAGCCAGCCACCGTCCCAACCGACTGAACTCGGGTCCACGACCGGTACCACCCATGTCAGGGCCCGGACGAATCCGCTACCGGTGACCGATGAGAGGTGACGAAACCACACCGAGATGACGGCGACCGCAGCGGCATACGCCCACAGGGGAAGAAGGATGCGTCGTAGCCGACGACGGAGAAACACCAAATGCGGACCGGAGCGCTCAAGGACCGAACCACCAACGAAGAACATCACTGGGATTGCGGCGATCCACGTCATCCAGGTCTGGGCGAAGAGGTGCCAGAAGATGATCCGCAGCAACGCAACACTCCGGAGGAAGTCAAGCGCGGAATCTCGTGTGACGACCGGTCGCGTCGTTGCCCCGTCGACTTCGGCCTGCGGGATTTCGTACAGGCCCGTCCGTTGAATCACCGAGCCCTTCATGGCGCAATTTGCAACAAACTATGGTGGACCCGTCGGAGACAGATGTCATTCGGGTCCTGCATCTTCGACACGATAAGGCCCGAAATACGCCCGAACTTTTGAACAACCGGTCCTCGATACCTCTCAGAATGCCCGAGATCCGTACCATGTGGATGTGAGAGCATCCGTCGCCGCATGGTTGTCATCCAATACGGTGAAAGTAAGAGCTCCATAAGACGCTCTATTGTCTACGTCAAACCTTACGAATTCCTGTGTACGACCAAGATGTCACGAAACAAATTCGTGTGACATAACCCACACCAACCACGTCAGAGTCGAGTCGCCGCACAAATGACCGAGCAGGCCTTGCGACCTCGTGAGGGCGCTTGCGCGCCGCGCACCTTCAGCCTCAGCCGAAGAGTTCAGCCGAACAGCTCAGCCGCGAGGGCCTGGTGCAGCGAGACGGCTCGGGCGACGGTGTCGCCGGTCGCCGGTTCGGCGTTCATGACCAACGTGATTCCGGTGCGGGGAAAGTGGAACATGCCCCCGGCGGCGGTGAAGTGTCCGATTGCGGAAAACTGGTTGATCCCACTCGACGCTCCGTCGCAGGGGCAGACACTCCAGAGTCCGAGCCCGCCGCCCAGATCTCCGGTCGTTGACATCAACGCGAAAGACGCCGGTGACATCACGCGCCCGGGAGTGAACAGTTGCTCGCCCCACCGGGCCATGTCAGCGGCGGTCGACATCATCCCTCCGGAGGCGAAGCCCGCCCAGCCCGGTCGATCAGGCGGTTCAACCTTGGTATCGACGAGTCCGAGCGGGTTGGTCAGATCGGCCACGAGGTCGGCGTAGGTGCGGTGGTGGATCTGCTGCAGGAGAAGTCCGAGAAGCAGATAGTTGCTGTTGACGTAACGCGTGGTGGTTCCGGGAACGGAGACGAGCGGCGCCCGCAGACTCAGGGCAACCGCCAGCTCGGGGGTCATGGGCTGGTCCGCCTGGTAGCCGGGCGACTCGGTGTAATCCGCCAGCCCGCTCCGGTGGGCCAGAAGCTGCCGAATCGTGATCTCCTTCGGCACCGGCGTGGCTACGCCGTCGATGGCCGGCAGGGGTGCGTCGAGGCTGACCATTCCAGCCTCAACCGCTCGGAGCACCAGTGTCGCGGTGACGGTTTTCGTGATGCTCATCGCCCGGTAACGGGTGTGCGGATCCCTCGCCGGCCCCCGGTCGTGACGGGCCGATGCCTCCCAGGCCTGGCCGTTGACCCGCAGGGCCACCATCATGGAGTCGACACCGTCAGTGTTGGCGAGCCACGTTTCGAGGGCCATGGTCATACGCTGCGCCCGTGCGCTGTCGAGGGTTGCCACCGGTTTCGCCTGAGGGGCGCTTGGCGGAGCGGGCAGCGGAGACTCCGGAGACGCCGGTGGGATCGATGGCGTTGACACCAGCAGGACAGGATTCGCCGACTGGGCGGGTTTTGCGGGCGCCCCGGTTGGCCCGCCCTTCGCTGCCGTCGAGTGGGCCGTGACGGTAGGCGTGGCGTGGGCCGTGGCGGTAGGCGTGGCAGGGGCTGTGGCGGTAGGCGTGGTCGCTCCGGTCGAGGAGGCCGGGAGCAACGAACGGACGACTTTCGTGGTTTTGCGTTTGGCCCGGGTCTTCGCCACGTTCGCATTCGTGGCCGCTCCCGCTGGCATACAGGACAGAAACGCGGTGACGGCGAGTGTTCCGATGGCAGTCTGTCGTGCGATGCGCGATCGCCCGGCAGGTCTTCCGTGCAGCATCACCCTTCCATCGTGTCACGTCGGTGACTCGGCCCACAACGGTGAGCCGTTGACCAGAGCCGAATCGACGTTCAACAGTGGTCTCTGACCATTCCAAGGTAGGTGAAAGGACGATTTTCGCCAGAACGGAGGATTTCCGACGTCGGAAATGCTCCTTCCTGGCGGAATTCCTCCAATCGTCGGTCACCGGCGTGATTCACGCACCACCGACGACTAACCCCGGCTGAGCACCACGACCAGAGCAAGCACCGCGAGTCCCACCACGATCAACGAAATGCGCATCCACTTCGGCTGCGCCTCGACTCCCGCCTCAGCCGGCGTCGAGCCCGGCGTCGAGCCCGGGGTCGGGGTCGGGGACCGGGCGCCGGCTTCGGATTCGCTTGACTCATTCATAGGTATACCTATTTTCTGTGCACATATCGTTCTCCGCTCGATCGCCGAAAAGCGGCCGAACCTCAACTCTTGAACAGGAACTCGGCTTCGTCGGGGTCGACGAAGAGTTGAATCTCATCTTTCAGCTCGGGATGCTTCGACAGCTCCGGGTCGGTGCCGACGATCTCCGTCGCCACCCGCCGGGCTTCGATCACGAGCGCCTTGTCGCGTCGCAACGACGCGAGCTTCAGGTCGGTGCGGCCTTTCTGACGGGTGCCGAGGATCGTGCCTTCACCGCGAAGTTCGAGGTCGACTTCGGCCAACTCGAACCCGTCGGTCGATGCCTCGATCGCCTTCAACCGTTCTTCACCATCGGTCGTCGACGGATCACCCAACAGATAGCAGAAGCTCTTCTGTGCCCCTCGACCGACGCGGCCGCGCAGCTGGTGCAGCTGGGCGATGCCGAAGCGGTCGGCGTCTTGGATCACCATCACGGTTGCGTTCGGGACGTCGACGCCGACTTCGATCACCGTTGTCGCCACCAGCACATCGAGCTTGCGGGCGCGAAAGTCGTTCATCGTCGATTCCTTAAGCGCGCTTGGCATCTGGCCATGCAACAGCCCCATCCGCAGACCATGCAGGTAGCCGCCGCTCAGTTCTTCGAGCGTCTCGATGGCCGACTTCGCCTGGATCTTCTCGGATTCATCGACCAGGGGACACACGACGTACGCCTGACGACCGGCCTCGACCTCCTCACGGACGTGCGTGTAACAGTTCGCCTCTTCCATCTCGCTTCGGGCCCAGTGCGTGACGATCGGGGTGCGGCCCGGGGGAAGCTCATCGAGGATCGTGGAGTCGAGGTCGCCGTAGACGGTCATGGCCGCGGTACGGGGAATCGGGGTGGCGGTCATGACCAACACGTCGGGATCACGCCCGTTGCCCTTCGCCTTCAACGCGCTGCGCTGCTCGACGCCGAAGCGGTGCTGCTCGTCGATCACCACCATTCCGAGGTCGCCGAACGTGACGCCTTCGGAGATCAACGCATGGGTACCGATGCAGAGATCGATCGTGCCGGCCTGCAGCGCGGCGAACAGCTCGCGTCGCTCGGCCGCGGTCGTCTTGTTGGTCAGCAGCTTGACCGTGACGGGCCGCTGACCCATCAGGTTGCCCGGTTCGTCGACATGCAGGTCGGCTTTGGCCATCAGGTCGCGGATGCCGAAGTAGTGCTGCTCGGCGAGCACTTCAGTCGGAGCCATCAGCGCGGCCTGGTGACCGGCTTGGATCGCCATGAGCGCGGCGCTCACCGCAACGAGCGTCTTGCCCGCACCGACGTCGCCCTGCAGCAGACGGTGCATCGGTTGCGGCGACGCCATGTCGCGCCCGATCTCCGCGATGGCCCGCTTCTGCGCGCCCGTCAACGGAAACGGAAGGCTCGCATGAAAGGTCGTGACCATCGGGCCGTTGCCCGGGCCATCGGCCCCCTCGTGGACGATGCCCTGCGCATCCCGTTCGACCGCGCGCTTGCGCATCACCAGCACGAGCTGCAGACGCAACAACTCGTCGAACGCGAGTCGCTTACGGGCTGCATGCGCGGCGCCCATCGACTCCGGATTGTGGACCTGCTGCATCGCCCACGTGCGGTGCACCAGATCGATCTCGTCGGCGAAGCGGGTCGGGAGAGGCTCGACGAACTCGCCGCTGCGCTCCAACGCCTCGTTGACCCAGTCGCCCAGTTCCCACGTGGTCAGGCCGGACTTCTCCGACTGCGGATACAGTGGCACGACCTTGCCGGTCTTCGAACCCACGAGGTCGACGACCGGGCTCGTCATCTGCCTGCTGCCCTTGAACGAGTCGACTTTGCCGTAGAGCGCGACCTCGGTACCTACGGGCAGCTGCTTCGCCCGCCACGGTTGATTGAAGAACGACACTTTCAAGAAGCCGGATCCATCGGCAACGTCGATCTCGACAAGGCTGCGACCGTTGCGGGTGCGACGGACCTCGTTGCGTCGCACGGTAGCCAGCACGAGTTGCTCCTCGCCCATCTTGAGGTCGCGTATCGTGACCTGGGCGGTACGGTCGATGTAGCGCCGCGGATAGTGCGTGAGCAGGTCGAGGACGGTCTCGATCCCCATCTCCGACAAACCCTTGGTGCGCTTGTCACCGACGCGCTTCAGTTCGCTTACGGGAATCGCCGCAAGTTGTCGAAGTCGTCGGGCCATGGGCACCAAGCTACCGGCAGGATATGACAGCCCGCGAACCCCTCGGTTGCTCAAGTTGACCGAGTGGACCAGCCGATAATCACCGAATGATCACACGTGAAGACGACCGCGCTGCCGCGGAGCAGCCGCATCGGCGCAAACTGATCACCGAGGACCGCCGAGGCGACGATCGGCGCCAGGGCGTTCGGGGCCGTCGGGAAGAAGACCGCAAGCCCGACCTCGATGCCCGAAACCTGGGTTTAACTGGCGCCATATTTGGGCTCGCCTCGGTGCTCTTCGCTCTCGTCGCGTTTCTCCGAGCGCCCATGCAGTACAGCG
The DNA here is from genome assembly GCA_963763135.1 of uncultured Acidimicrobiales bacterium. GTDB lineage: Bacteria > Actinomycetota > Acidimicrobiia > Acidimicrobiales > JANYDT01 > JANMZO01. The sequence continues at coordinate 81,639 of CAVXNJ010000005.1, forward strand.
CCAGCCCGGATTGCCCGGCCGACGGGTTCAGCGGCCAGGTTCAGGCTCACCGGGGGTTGAGTGTGCTGTGGCTCGTCGTGATGATCCTATGTGCACTTTCGATTGGAGTTCCGGTGACGGGACGAAAGCCCCGCGTCATTCCCCTGTTCTGCGGCCTCAGCGTCGGCTTGCTGGTCGGCGCGATCCTCCGGGTCGACACGTGGATGGTCGGCTTCTGCTTCGCCTGAGATGACCCGAAGGCTCGGGCTCAGGTCTCGGCGAGAACTCCAACCAGGGAGTCAACGACTCTCGTCAACACCTCAACGGGTGGAGTGAACGGAATCCGCAGGTAGCGATCGAAGGACCTACTGGCGCTGAACATCGGGCCAGGCGCGACCAGCACGCCTCGCTCCGCCAGCCGCCGTGCGACCGATGTGGCAATCGGTCGGCCGAGATCCACCCAGCACACCAATCCACCGGAAGGCCGGGCGACCGCAATACCACCGGCCCGGAGGGAATCCACGAGGTGGTCACGCTGGATCCTCAATCGGTTAATACGTGCACCTACTATTCCGTCGATGTCATCCCAGAGGGCCAGGGCGATCAACTGGTCAAACACCGGGACCGGCTGGGCATCGGAAAACCGAACGAACTCCGCCTTGCGCTCCGAGGGCACGCGCATCCATCCGATCCTCAGCCCGCTCCACACCGTTTTACTAAGTCCACCTATCGTCACGGCAGACGTGAGGTAAGCCGCCAGGTGAGGCGGTCGCTGCGACCGTCCACTGTCGATGTGCAGCTCCCGCAGAGTCTCGTCGATGACCACCGTGCCCAGACGTCTCCCACGCGATGCGAGCGTCTTGCGTTCACGATCGCCCACCAACTCTCCGGTCGGGTTGTGGAAGTCCGGAACGAGATAGCTCACGCCGATGTCCGCTCGGAGGAGCGCATCGAGTCGATCGAAGTCCCACGATGACGCGCGGGGCCACGCGATGAGGCGACGCTTGCGGGCGACCATGATCTGGCGCGCCCGGTGATACGTCGGATCTTCAACGAGCACCGAACCGCGTACGCTCCCGAGTACCGCCTCCAGCGCCCCGATCGCCCCGTTGGTGATCATGATCTGTTCGGTCGTGGTCCGCAACCCGGTCTCGGTGAAGCGTTGAGCCACCCGTTCTCGCAGTTCACCCAATCCGAACGGCTGGCGACCATCGCCGATCAGATGGGGCGTCAATTGCGTGCGCGCCGCTTCGACGGCCCGGTTCACCTCGTCTGCTGGCGCCGCGATTCGAGCGCCGACGATGTCGATCACATCGGCCGAGGCTCCCAACGCCGACGGGGCCAGCGAGTACTCGGCCGTCGAATCGGGCAGCGTCGCGATGGCCCGGGCGCGGTCGAACCGGTCGACCCATCCACCCGCAGCCAGGATCTCCATGGCCAGTCCAACGGTGGTCCGACTCGTCCTGGCCGCCGTCGCCAGATCGCGCTCGGACGGAAGTGGAGTACCCGGGGTCAGATTGCCACCGGCAATCTCTTCGCGGATCTCAGCAGCGAGACGTTCAGCGAGTTGGCCCGGACGGAGGCGCCACGTTTCACGAATCACGCCAGAAAGCGTACTAGACCAGTTACCTCCAACTGGTCTAGTCGCAAGGATGACACGCCCGTAGGGTTTCCCTATGCGAATCGACCTTGTCACCTTCGACGGATTCACCGACATCGATGTCGTGCTCCCCTGGGATCTCTTCCACCGGGTACGCGAACCGGGATGGGCGGTGAGGTTGGTCGGCACGGAGTCGTCGCACCGTTCGTCGACTGGTTTGGACCTTCAGATGCACGGCAGCATCGATGAGCTGTCCAGCGCTGATGTGGTGCTCTTCGCGAGCGGGCAGACCACCCGTCACCTCATGGCCGACCACGACTATCTGCGTCGGGTGGCGCTCGATCCGTCCCGCCAGCTGATTGGATCGATGTGCTCCGGGGCGTTGATTCTGGCGGCCCTCGGGTTGCTGCAGGGCGGGGAGGCCACCACCTATCCGACCGCAAGGGTGGAACTCGAAGCCTTCGGCGTGACGGTTGTGGAAAAGCCGTTCGTGGCCAACGGCAACGTTGCGACCGCCGCCGGCTGTCTGGCGGCTCAACAGCTTTGCGGCTGGGTGGTCGAACGCCTCCTGAACCGCGAACGCAGCGAATCGATGCTCCGCTCTATACAACCCGTCGGGGCCGGATTGGGTTTCGCCGATGCCGACTCGGTATCTCGCGCCTACGCCCCCGCCCGCTGAACTTTTCGCCATAGCCAGCCGCCTCAGCCTGCTCCGCAGGCAGTGGACACAAGACGGTGGACACCAGAAGTTGGACACCGGTGACCACAATCACTCGGGACCCACCCAACAATTGGGAGCAGTCCGGCCCTAGCCAATCTTGCAACCGCAAACTATACTCTTACGTAACGGTAGTTTCTGAGAGGAGTCGCGGTGGACATCAAGTTCTGGGATGGCAAGAGAGTGTTTGTCGCCGGCGCAACGGGATTTCTCGGCGGATGGCTGATCGACCGGCTGATTTCGTCGGGAGCCCAAGTGGTGTCGCTCGTGCGCACGAAGAACCCCCAGTCACAGTTCTTCCTCCGCTCGCTCGACAACCTGACTACCGTCGAATACGGCGACGTGACCGATCAGGCGTTCGTGAATGACATCTTCGAGCGTCATGAGATCGAGGTGTTCTTTCACACTGCGGCGCTCTCCGACGTGAACCGGGCACTGACCGAGCCACTCGAATGCTTCACGGCCGCTGCGCTCAGCACATGGCAGATCCTCGATTTCATTCGGCGCGATCACCCCGACTGCATATCCGTCGTCTCTTCAACGGACAAAGTCTACGGCCGGCAGCCACTTCCCTACCGGGAAACGTCACCACTATTGCCCCTACATCCATACGAAACAGCGAAGGCCTCGCAGGATCTCTGTGCGCAGACTTTCGGAAAGGTCTTCGGATCACACGTCGGCATAACTCGATGCGGAAACTACTTTGGTGGCTATGACTTCAACTTTGAGCGCCTGGTACCCGGAGTTGTCCGCAGCATCACCCGCAACGAGGCACCATCGTTACGCTCAAATGGTCGTTTTACCCGTGATTTCTTGTATATCGAGGACGCCGTAGAAGTCCAACTGCTACTCGCTGAACAGTTGGCCAAGAATCCCGTCCTGTACGGAGAAGCCTTCAACTTCTCCTACGGCGAACGCATCGAAGTTGTCGATATCATTCGCAAAATTTGCGAGATAATGGGGACTCGGCTGGAGCCCATTTTGGGCGACAGCGCCGGCTCAGAGATCCCGCACATGCAGCTCAATTCCGAAAAGGCTCGAGATCTACTCGGTTGGAAGCCTTCGATTGGATTCGCTGCGGGTTTGGAGAGAACGGTCGAATGGTATACCGACTATTTTCGGGGCCAGAAGCGCTGAGGAGAAGCGTTCGTTGTCGCCAAGGGCGACAGCGTCAACGACCGGTCGATCTCCGGGTCTCAGTTTCCCGGCCAACGCGCATCCTGCTCGGTGCGCAATTGATCGCAGAGCCTCCCGGCCGGGAATTCCACATCGGCGCAGGTAAGGACTTCATCCTTGAGCACATCCCGACGCAGGCGGCACCCTTCCGCCAGCCCGATCGGAAGCAACCCCTCGCGCCGAGCGATTGGATAGTTCTCGGCCTGTCCGTAGACGTGGTATCCGCCTAGCCCGTCCAGAACCGTTCCCACCGAAAGATCAGCCTTGGCGAGGGTTATCACCTCGACAAGCGGGCCATCTATGGGCTGCAGGACCGCGTCGCCAAAGAGAACCGCTCTCGCGACAGACGTCGGAACCTCGAAATGGCACAGGTGGTACGGCGTGTAGAAGGAGTACAGCGGCCCCGGACCGAGTTTGTAGAGGTCCAGGTAATGCCGCTGGTTCGGGTCATCGTGGGTGGCGAGGACAAACACCCCGGGGCCCGGCTTGATATTGAACCCGACAACGTAGTCGACAACCCCGCCATGGTTCCGTAACTCATCGACGTCGTAGTGGGTGGTCAATTCATCTATATGACCTTCAAACGGAGCGCCGAGCATTCCACGACGGGCAACTCTCATTCCGGTGGCATTAGCTACAATCGCCTGCTCGAACGATATTTTTGTACCATCAGCGAAGCTGGTGACCATAGCGGGATTCTGCTTCCACCGTTCGGCAAATCCCGCCTGAGTCGTGGGGTTGCGATACGGATCCTGCAGCCCTTTGATGTTCCCGCAAACCAACGGAGTCAGGCCGATTCCCGTCACAAAGCGAAAGAGATTCATCTCAACGCCGGGTTGATCACCATCGCATCCGCTGAGTATTACTCCAGCCTTTTCGGCGTACGTCTTAAGAATCGGACCGAGAGTCCCATCGAGCTCGGCATTCATCAAAATGACGTGCTTGTGGCCGGCAATCGCAGCCGTCACCACCCGGGCACCGTATTCGACGGCTCCGGTGGCCTCGACGATCGCGTCGATTTGCCCTGAGCGGCAGATGAGATCAGGGTCGTCAGTCACCGCCCCTATCCCCGACGAAATCGCTTGCTCCAGCTCCTCATCGGTCGAGACCATCACCGATGGCACCCCGGACTTCGCAAACAACGCTGCCGCTCGACTGGGCGTGCGGTTTACGATCGCCGCGACCCGCATCCCCGGCGTCGAGTTCACGATCTGGTTGGTAAGGCCGTCGGCCATCGACCCGGCGCCGACAATCGCAACCTGGATCGGACGGCATTCGAGTTCTCGCCGTTTCAGTGCAGTGTCGACTATGAACATGCGAGGCCCTCCTTACGAGCGGCGTAGGACCGGCGGTTCACGCCTGAAGCCTCAAAGCCCGCCCGGGAGGATGAGCGACGCACTCCAGAACCATCCGGGTTTCTCATCGCGCAAGCCTACACTTACGTAAACGTTGGGTACCGTAGTGGCCGGCCGCCTCACGACGGGCCGGTGGTTCGTTGACCGACCGGTGGCCGCTGGACTGACTAATCGACGTCTTCGCGCACTTCGCTAGAAAGTTGCTCTGAGAAACGCTCGGCGATCGTCAGCTGCTCCTGCAGCGACCGAACCTTCGCCTCCGCCAGGGAGGAGAACATCCTTCGACGCTCGGCCAGGTCTCGTCGGGACTCCGGGTCCAATGTCCCGGACGCCAACGCCGCCCGGGTCTCGATCAATGCGCGCATTTCTTCGACGGAGAATCCGAGCGGCTTCATCTGCATGATCAGTCGGAATCGGTCCACGCAGTCGTTGTCGTAGAGACGGAACCCGCCGTCAGTACGCGCCACGGGAACGACCAATCCCTCTTCCTCGTAAAACCGGACGGTACGCAAGGACAGGCCGACTATCTCAGCCACTTGTCCGATTCTGAGCAATCCACGGGTGGCGGCGTTCCTCGCAAGGACTTCTCGGTCTTCCGTCGTCATGTGAGTTCCAGCCACCCCGTCGTTTCCATCGCGAATCGCGTTGCGAGTGTATCTGACGACCACCGATCTTCATCACTGGACACACACAAGGTAGACATACCCTTACGTAACTGTTAAGTTGAGTGCTAAGAACCCGTTAAGATTGCCGCTAAGAACTCGTTAAGATCGACAACCCGACCTAGTACCCGCACGACATCGCACGAAGTCCGCGGGTACGACAACGGCAAAGGACCGAGGACAGATGGAGACAAGCTCAGCCGTAAATCGAGGTTGGCGACGCGCCGCCAATGCAGCAATCCAAGCTTTTGAGAAAGAAGTCCGTCGTCGTCCGAGGCTGCTGGATCTTCTGGAACGTATGCCCGGCCCGGTGCGAGGCGTGTTGGTTCGGCTCGACCTCCGCCCACCGCTTGTACCAATTGCCGAGCTGAAGTCGACCTTCGCCACGATTGTCAAGGAACTGTCTCAAGCACCAACCGACCGGATTGTCTACCTCGAGTTCGGTGTCAACCAAGGTTCGTCGATGCTCTGCATGCACGAGGCGCTTGAGGCACACCGCAACGCCATGCCCGACCGATTGATCGGATTCGATTCGTTTGAAGGGCTGCCGCCAGAGACGGCAACACGCGATGACCAGGGTGGGGCGGCGTGGAGCCCCGGTGATTTTGCGTGCAGCCAGTCGTATACCGAGGCCTACCTACGTGCCAACGGCGTTCCGAAGGACCGAGTCGAGCTCGTGAAGGGTTGGTTTAGCACTTCGCTAACCGAGTCTACGAAGACGCGCTTGGGTATTGATCGGGCGGATGTGATCATGATCGACTGCGACATCTACACCGCGGCGGTCGAAGCACTCACGTTCTGTCGGGCCCTCATCGCCGACCGGGCGTTCGTAGTTTTCGACGACTGGGGCGACGCGAACACCCCTCCGAACGTGGGCGAACAAAAGGCCTTCGCAGAGTTCATGGAAGCGAATCCGGGACTTCGATCGTTCGAGCGCACCGAGCTTGCGTACCACCCGTGTTCACGAGTTTTCGAACTAACAACGGCAGACGTTCTCCCGAGAAGTCTCAGCTCGTCGTCGTTGTCACCCTAGCCCGCTGGCCCTCTGGCCACACGCGCTATCCACACGCGCTATCCGTACGCAGCAGCCTGCATCGCGTAGAGCTCGGCGTACTGCCCGCCCCGGGCGATCAACTCCTCGTGAGACCCCACCTCGGCGACCCGTGCACCGTCCATCACGACAATCACGTCGGCCATTCGAACGGTCGAGAACCGATGCGATACGAGCACCACGATCCGGCCGTTGACCGACTCGACGCGTGATGCTTGCGCAAACCGTTCGAAGAGCGCGTGTTCAGTTTCCGCATCGAGTGCCGCGGTGGGCTCATCGAGAATGAGCAGAAGTGGGTCATCACGCATGAAACCCCGGGCGAGCGCGAGCTTCTGCCACTGGCCGAAGCTCACTTCCGCTCCGCTGTTCCACGACGGGCCGAGCTGCGTGTCGAGACCGTAAGCGAGCCTATCGATGACATCCTCCGCGCCGGCGCGCTGTACCGCAGCTTCTGACGCCGGGCGCTCATCGAGGCGAGGCAGATCGCCGAGGCCAATCGTTCGCTGGGCGAAGAACTCGAACCGAAAGAAGTCCTGAAACGCGCCGGCGAGATGCGCGCGCCATTCCTCGATCGCGATCGTCGAGAGATCCGTGTCGTCGATGAGGATGCGGCCGCCGGTCGGGAGGTACATGCGGGCGAGCAGCTTGACCAGCGTCGACTTGCCCGCACCGTTTTCGCCGACGACGGCCACGACGCGACCGGCGGGAATCGCGAGGTTCACGCCATCGAGAACAAGACGTTCGGTGCCGGGATAGTGAAACGACACGTTGTCGAACACGATTCCCTTCACCAGTCGCTCAGGCGAATGAGCGGTGGCCGGCTGTTCGATCCCGGCGGCGTAGTCCTCCAACCAGGTCAGGCGCCTGGACGAATCCAGCCAGAAACCTCGGAGGAATCCCAGTTCTCCTGCGGTTGCTCCCACGTAGCCGGCGAGCCGGGTACCGGCGGCCACGACGAGAACCGCCGAGCCGACACTTGCGTCGAGACCAGCGGTGACAAAGGCGATCGCACCGACGTAGGCCAGCGCGAAGACCGCCCACGACGCTGAGTGCCACGCGGCCGTAGCCACGCGTACTTTTGCTACGGGCGCATACCATTTTCGCCAGGCGGCGTCGCGTTCGACCTCCAGCCACTTCGCCGTTCCGGTGACTCGTACTTCTTTGCCGGGAGATGCCGTGGTGCCCAGCACGAACAGGTGTCGGGCGAGTCGAGTGTTGGCGATCACCGACTCCTCGACCTTGCGCTCGATTCCGGGTCGCCACGTCGATGTCCACACCGCCGGAACTGCGAACACCACCAGAAGCACCAGCGCCGGATGAATCGAGGCCAGCAACAGCACGGTCACGACGAGTCGAAAGATCCAACCCAGCGTCGAGAACAGCGACATGAACATGTGATCGAGCGCGAAAACCTGATCACGCAACATGGCGAGCCGGTCGAGGTACTCGGGCCTCTCATGGTGTTCAACCGTCGGGACCGAAGCCTGCAGACGGGCCACATGTGATTCGAGGGCTATCGCGACACGATCTCGGAAACGGCGAGACGCCCGCTGCGAGAGGATCGAGAGGTACCACGTGGCGGTGGTCGACGCGGCGAGACCGACCGCGGCCACGGTGATCTGATCCCCGCTCTTCTTCAGGACTCCGTCGATCAGGATCTTCAGCCACAGGGCGAGCAACGCGTCGGGAAGCATCATCAAAAGCGCTAAGCCGAGTGACAACGCGAGGAGGCGGGGCTCGGCGCGATAGCCGAGCATGAACGTTCGCTTCAGCGAGCGCAGGGCCGGCGGCAGATCGGCCGGGACCGCCCCATCGGACGTATCGCGGTCGGATGGTTCAGAGGGTTTCATGGACTATCTCGTTTCCGGTCTCGTCGACTTCGGTGAAGCGCGACGCCTGAAGTTCGAACATCTGCCGGTAACGACCGCTGAGCGCGATGAGCTCATCGTGCGAACCCAACTCGGCGACTCTCCCGTTCTCAAGTACGCATATGGAATCGGCAAGCCGCACAGTCGAGAAACGGTGCGAGATGAGGATCGTCGTGCAACCCTTCGTTGCCGCGATGACCCGCTCGAAGATTTCCGATTCACCGCGAACGTCAAGTTGCGCCGTCGGTTCGTCGAGGAGCACGACCCGCGCTCCCTGCCGCACGGCGCACAACGCGCGGGCCAGGGCGACCCGCTGCCACTGTCCTCCGGACAGGTCGGTTCCACCCGGGTAGGCCTTCGACAGGATGGTGTCGAGGTTGCCGGTCGCCAGGGCCTCTCCCCCGGCCTCGGCCAGGGCGGCCACGATCATTTCATCGGGCGCGCCCAGCGGGGCGACGTTCGCTCGAAGCGGAAGTTCGAACCGGATGAAATCCTGGAACACGGCCGTCAGACTCGTTCGCCAGGTCTCGACGTCGAGCGTGTCAAGGGGAACGCCGTCGACTTCGATCGAACCCGAGACGGGATCATAGAGGCGGCACAGCAGCTTGGCGAGCGTCGTCTTTCCCGCGCCGTTCGAGCCGACGATCGCCATCGACGTTCCGGCCGGGATCGTCAACGAGAAGTCTTTGAAGATCTCGCGGGTTCCTTCGGCTTCATATGCGAACGTAACGTTTTTAAGTTCGATCTTCGGCCCGGTTTGATGTGCTCCGGAGTCAAAAACGTTACCGGCCGGAACGTTTTCGGCTCCGGAGCGGAGGGATCCGGCCGCCGCCATCGCCTTCTCCAACCGGTGGAGCGCGACGACTGGAGCGCTCGAACCGTCGAGCGCCCAGTTGAGACCTCCGAAGGCGATCGCCGAGACCCCGATGGCGGCCTGTACGAACACCACGATGCGGCCAGTGCTGAGCTCGCCGTTGCGGGCCGCCGCTGCAATGGCGAGGAACACGACACCGTTGGCTGCGGCAACGATGGCGAGACACGTGAGAACCGACTTCTCCCGGAGCTTCGTCGCCTCATACTGCAGCTCATAGAGCTTGCGACGGGTCTCGATGAATCGGTCGGTGACCCAACCACCGAGGCCGAAGAACCGCAGTTCCTTGGATGGCCCCGCGTCGACGGCCAAGCGGTATGCATAGTCCGCGTGACGCTGAGCCGTGCGCACCTCGTCGGTGTTCCGATCCTTCCACACCCCGCTTTCCCGCAGGAGCCAGTGGGTGGCCATCCATGATGCGATCAGCAGCAGCGGTGCCCACCACGAGAACCCGAACAACAGAAGGCCGGATACGACGCCCACGAACAGATCGAGAAGGCCGCTCGTGATGAAGTCCATCGAGATGGCGAGTGGCGGCCCCATGATGCCCTGGTCGAAGTCGCGGGCCGTCGTGAGATCGTTCGTGAACTCCGGCCGTTCGAGGTGCGCGATTCCCTCGGGCGAGATCCCCGCGTGCATGAGGCGCCCGTAGAGATGATTGGCCATGAGACTGCCAAGGTTCATGCTTACCAGTTGGTGAAGGGGAAGCAGCGTGACGATGGCCCCGAACGCGACGCCGACCAGCACGAGCGGACCGGCGAGCGACTGCTTCAGCGTGATGGCGCTGATCAACCAGCCGAAGGCGATGGAGACCAGCGCCGGCATACAGGCCCGCACCACCAGAAACGCCCACCAAGCGAGGGCGTAGCCGGGCGCGGCCCGCCACAGTTCAGCGAAGAACCTGATTTCCTGGCGGCGGCGCAGTTTGGCAATCACAATGGGCAACTTTCGCGTGGTTTGGAGAAGTTTGCTTGCCGTTGGTCATCGTCGGCGCGGCCGTCATTCCGACACCCCAAGTTCGAATGGGCCACAGCGCCCCGCTGGTGCCACCACCCCGGCCCGCTCCGACCACCGCCCGGCCGAGACTTGGTCGTGCGCTCGGGAAACATGCGAGGCTGGAGAGATGAAGAGCCAGGTCCATCAACGCTTCGATTCACAGCTTCCCGTTAACGACGACCACCCGTACCGAACGGGGGCGTGGCGCCCCCAAACCACCGAGTGGGATGCGTGGGAGCTCGACGTCAAAGGCCGGATCCCCGACGACCTGAACGGCACCTACCTCCGAAACACCGAGAACCCGCTCATTGCGAACAAGCAGACCTACCACCCCTTCGACGGCGACGGCATGCTGCACTCGATCACCTTCGGTGGAGGCGAGGCCAGGTACGCGAACCGGTTCGTTCGCACCGACGGGCTGATGCAGGAACTGGAGGCCGGTCACGCCCTCTACGCCGGCATCGCCGAAGCCCCGACGCTGGCGGAGCGGCCCGGGTGGGGCGCGCGGGGCCACATGAAAGACGCCGGGTCGACCGACGTCGTGGTGCACGCCGGAAAGGCCCTCGCCAGCTTCTACCAGTGCGGGGAGCTCTATCAGCTCGATCCCGTCACGCTCGCCGACGAAGGCCGGGCTCCGTGGGTCAGCCAACTCAACGGCTGGGGAGTAAGCGCGCATACGAAGATCGACGAGAACTCCGGCGAGCTTCTGTTCTTCTCGTATTCGAAGGAGGCTCCGTACTTGAAATACGGCATAGTGGCGCCCGACGGGTCACTTGCGTACATGCAGGACATACCGACCCCCGGCCCGCGGCTGCCCCACGACATGGCCTTCACCACGAACTACGCGATTCTCAACGACTGCCCGATGTTCTGGAACCCCGAACTCCTGGAGAAGGGCATTCACGCGAACAAGTTCTACCGTGACCTTCCCACGCGCTTCGCCGTCGTCCCGAGGCACGGCGGCGACGTGAAATGGTTCGAAGCCGACCCCACCTTCGTGCTCCATTGGACCAACGCGTACGAAGACGGCGATGAGATCGTGCTCGACGGCTTCTTTCAGGAAGACCCGTCGCCGGCCTCGCGGCCCGACGACACCCCGAACGACCGCCTTTTCCGGTTCCTTGACCTCTACCGAATGCGAGCCAAGGCGCACCGCTGGCGCTTCAACCTCAAAACCGGTGAAACCCGGGAGCATCATCTGTCGGATCGCATCATGGAGTTCCCGGCGATCAACGGCCGCATCGGCGGGCTCCCCTACCGGTACAGCTACAACGCCGTTTCCAAGCCCGGCTGGTTCCTCTTCAACGGTCTGGTCAAACACGATGTGGTCGACGGGACCGAAGAACTGGTGCAGCTCGACGAAGGCGTGTTCTGCTCCGAGGCGGTGTTCGCGCCCCGTCCCAACGCGACGGCGGAAGACGACGGTTACGTGCTCACGTACACGATCGACATGAATGCCGATCGTTCCGAATGCCTGGTGTTCGATGCACAGGACATGTCGAGCGGCCCCGTCGCTGCGGTGAGCCTGCCCGAACGTATCGCGTCGGGCACCCACGCGTACTGGGCGGGCGCCTGACGGTCGGGCCGAACCGGCCCGTCACGGGATGGGCTGATCATCACGCCGCTGGCCCATGCCCGGGCACCGGGCAATTGAGTTCGGACGGTGAAATTTCGAGGGCCTTCACTCAGAGGCGTAGTGCCGCGGACCGCTATTCCCTGGGAGCCGTTCGACCACGATTCGCCGAGAGCGTTGCCCTACTTGCGCTAGTTCTTCGGGAAGTTGATCTTTGACTTACCGGCGCCGACCAGCGTGCCCGCAGGGAGCTGGAGCTTATCGTTCCGGGTGTAGGCGATACAGTCAAACGTCAGGCGCCCAAAGGTGACGACCGCGCCAGCGATAATTTCGGCTCGGATCAAGAGGTCGGCTCGATCGGCACCGATTAGGACCTTCGCAAACTCCAGACACGTAGCGTCGAACGGGGCGTAGTCACCAGCAGTCCAATCGGTGAACTTCTCGGGCGTGCCTGTCACGATCTGGGAGACATAGATGAGGGACTCCATATCGTGGGGCCTCGCGCAGCTCTTGAATTCCGCTCCTGAGTTGTCTGCCCGGAAGTCCCTACATATGCGCAACTTGGGGAGGGTCTGTCGGCTCTCCAGTTGACGGATGTCGCTGGTTGTGGCCGTGGTCCCTTTGGTGGGTTCGAAGATACAGATGAGATCCGTCGATCCGGCGGCGAACGATGCTGCGTCGGGAAGCACCCAGCCCATGCGGCCCAGTGACGAGGGGATGAACTCGGTGACGTCCTTACTTAGCATGAGCTCCAGGAGCTTCGCCCCCAAACGCCTGTAGACGTTCGGGACAACACTGCCGGCGTTACACGCGATCAGCGCGGCCTGCCTCAGCGCGGGACGCGTCGGCGAGGATTTGCTGAGCAGTTCGGGTAGACCTGCGCTCGCGAGGGACGGGGAGAGGTGGATACCGCCAGTGACCTGGACTGAGTGCTCCTTTGAGCACGGAACCTTTGACGAGAGGTCCACCTCGTCCGCGTCGACATTGGAACTCGAAAAACAGTCGCCGACCGCCCACTTGGAGGTGCCGCTCGCGGCGGTGGCAACCGACTTCGCGGTTGCTGGGCTCGCTGCTCCCGCTCCAGTGGCCAGCGTAACCCACCCGCCCGAAACCATCAACGAAAGCGCCAACAAACTACGCACACGGAGCACTTTCATAGCGTCATGGTATTCACCGTGATAGTGGCAGACAAGTCGCCTGCGTCAATCGAGGACCGCCGTCCCCCGGAACGGGCTCGAACCGATGCAGACATCAGCTTCCGAGACGACAGCTCCGCCAGCGAAGCCACATTCTCCCCACCCAACCTGACCGCACCGCTTGCGTGAGCGCCGCACGTAACACGCCGTGAATGTTCCGGATCGACGTGTCCGCCATCCTTCATCTCGCAAGCGCGCATATCATCGCTCGACGTCCTCAATCGCGAGTCGAGCTACCGACAAGCGAGCAATTTGATCATCGTTGGGTAGGCCCTGCCCAGGCATGCGTGGGTGCATAGCCATGATGTGACGTGCGGTCCAGCATCGCATCGTGATCAGCTTTCGCGGGAAGCGCGGGGCTCCATGCCAAGGGTCGCCGGAAAGACCGAGCAACTCGTGTCCGATAGCCAACGAGCAAACCGACACGAGCCGCACTATCGTGCCCGGCATGGGACAAGTCGCCGTCGTTACCGGAGCCAACTCAGGGATCGGGCGCGCCATCGCGATCCACCTAGCGACCGTCGGCTACGACGTGTACGGAACCGTGCGTGACATGGCCAAGGCCGACCAAGCTGCTTACGATGGCCGATGCCGCCGGAGCGAAGCTCAACCTCGTAACGATGGACATCGCGACCGACGAGTCCGTCCGCGACGGCATGGCGGAGATCCTTGCGAAGGCCGGCCAGATCGACGTTCTCGTCAACAACGCGGGCATCGGTGGCAACGCCGTGCTCGAGGAGTGCCCGGTCAGCCTCTACGAAGAGGTCATGAACGTCAACGTCTACGGAGCCGTTCGCTGTTGCCAGGCCGTACTGCCTCAGATGCGAGCCCGAAAGTCGGGGACGATCGTCAACATCACCTCGATCGCCGGACGCCTCGCCGCCCTGGCCCAGTCCCCGTACGTTGCGTCGAAGTGGGCGTTCGAGGGCATCAGCGAAGCGCTGGCCCAGGAACTCGCGCCGTTCGGAATACGGGTCGTCATCATCGAACCAGGCGTGACGAAGTCGGCAATCTTCGCCAAGAACATCGACGCACCGAACTCCACCGGTGCGTACGACGATCACTACCGCCGCCTGTTCCAGTTCTACGCCGCAGGCAACGCCCACGCCACCGACCCTTTCGAAGTCGCCCGCATCATCGAGCACGCCATCACGACCGACACACCGGAGCTTCGCTACGCATGTTCGTGGGGTGGGCCCGAAATCGCCGAGCATCGCAAGACCCTTCCCGACAATCAATGGGTCGACCTCATGCGAGCAACCGACGACGACGATTACAACAACCGCTTCGAAGCCGCCTTCGGCGTCGACATCCGCCTGCCCTAAATTTGGCGGCGGGCCCCGCCGCCATCAAACGCCGCGGCCCCGGCGAGGGCGCAGAGAGCGGAGGGAGCGCTAGCGAGTGAAGTGAGCGAGCTGCCGAGACCGGATGAAGGCCGCCCCGTGGAAGGGTGCCCGCAGGGTCGCGAAGCGGACCGGTGCGCAGATAGAGCGGAGCGGAGGCGGGCCCCGCCGCCATCAAACACCGCGGCCCCGGCGAGGGTCGAGAGAAGTGAACGAGCGCAGCGAGAGAACGAAGCGAGACCACCGAGACCGGACGAAGGCCGCCCAGCGGAAGGGTGCCCGCAGGGTCGCGAAGCGGACCGGTGCGCAGATAGAGCGAAGCGGAGGCGGGCCCCGCCGCCATCAAACGCCGCGGCCCCGGCGAGGGTCGAGAGAAGTGAACGAGCGCAGCGAGAGAACGAAGCGAGACCACCGAGACCGGATGAAGGCCGCCCAGCGGCGGGACTCGAAGCGAAGCGGAGACGGGGCCCGCCACCATCAACAGAGTGTGTGCAATGCCTTAGACCGGCACTAAGAAAACGCACACACTCCCAGCAACACCGCGGCCCCGGCGAGGGTCGAGAGAAGTGAACGAGCGCAGCGAGAGAACGAAGCGACACCACCGAGACCGGACGAAGGCCGCCCAGCGGAAGGGGTGCCCGCAGGGTCGCGAAGCGGACCGGTGCGCAGATAGAGCGAAGCGGAGGCGGGCCCCGCCGCCATCAAACGCCGCGGCCCCGGCGAGGGTCGAGAGAAGTGAACGAGCGCAGCGAGAGAACGAAGCGAGACCACCGAGACCGGATGAAGGCCGCCCAGCGGAAGGGTGCCGAAGCGAAGCGGAGGCGGGCCCCGCCGCCATAAACAGAGTGTGTGCAATGCCTTAGACCGGCACTAAGAAAACGCACACACTCCCAGCAACACCGCGGCCCCGGCGAGGGTCGAGAGAAGTGAACGAGCGCAGCGAGAGAACGAAGCGAGACCACCGAGACCGGATGAAGGCCGCCCAGCGGCGGGACTCGAAGCGAAGCGGAGATGGGGCCCGCCGCCATAAACAGAGTGTGTGCAATGCCTTAGACCGACCCTAAGAAAACGCACACACTCCCAGCAACAGCCGAGATCGGATGACGGCCGCCCAGCGGAAGGGTGCCGAAGCGGAGCGGAGGCGGGGCCCGCCACCATCAAGCTCAGAGCCAGCCGTTGCGGCGTAGTTTCCAGCGGACGGCGATGCCGCTGCCGAAGATGGTGAACAGCGCAAAGGGGTAGCCGAGGTACCACTTGAGCTCGGGCATCTTCTCGAAGTTCATGCCCCAGATCCCGGCGAACAGCGTCGGTACGGCGATGATCGCCGCCCAGCCTGAAATGGCCCGCATGTCTTCGTTCTGTCGCACGCTCACCTGCGCAAGGTTGGCCTCGAGTGCCGCTCCGAGAAGTTCCCGTGCAGTGTCGACCCGCCCGGCGACCCGGAGCGTGTGATCTTCGACATCGCGAAAGAAGTCGATGAGGCTCGCATCGACACAGACGCTCGGTACCTGTTTCCGCACGACCCGATCGAGGACCTCAACGAGCGGCGACACCGACCGGCCGAAGTTCAGCACCTCGCGCTTCAACCGAAAGATCCGCTCGGCCGCATTCTGGCGACCCGGCGCGAAAACTTCAGCCTCGAGTTGGTCAATATCGTTCTCCACCCCTTCGACCACCTCCTGATACCGATCGACGATGTGGTCGAGCACGGCGTACAGAACAGCTCCGGGGCCGAGCTTCAGGAGTTCCGGCTGCCGTTCCAACTCACGGCGGACCGGCTCAAGCGGAGCGATGTCACCGTGGCGTACCGAGACGACAAATCCTTCACCGATGAAGACGTGGATCTCGCCCTTCTCGATGACTTCGTCCAAATCGTTGTAGCGGGCCGTGGTGATCACCACGAACGTCGAATCCTCGAACACGTCGAGCTTCGGACGCTGGTGCGCCCGGAGCGCGTCTTCGACCGCGAGTGGATGGAGCGGCAGTTCTTCTTGAACCTGCTGAAATTCCTCGGGTGTCGGTTCGTAGAGTCCAATCCAGACGAAGGCCTCCGGGGCTCGGCCGGCCTCGAAGGCATCCACCAAGTCCAGAGTCGACGCCCGACGGGCGCCGCCTTCGTACACTGCGCAATCAACGATCATTTGCTCCGAAGTCTCCTAGGGAATCGGGAAAAACACGAAAGGGAGCGTCGCGGAACCCCGCGACTCCGTTGTGGTCATGGCGGTCTTTCCATTACTAAGCGCACATAGCGCCTCGGCCTGGGCCAGGAAGGGGAGGGAAATCCGGGTGGGCTTGGCGCTGAGGGCCGACAGAAACGGCTGACCGGTTGGCCTTCTGTAAACGTACACATATTGATATGTGCGCAGAATAATACCGGCACCGCCCGGCAGGGAATCTGCGGCGGTGATCTGGTTCGGAAAGATGAGCGCCTCGTCGAGGATCGAAACAGCGGCCACGTTCCTGAGGACACCGTCGACCGCCTGATACACCGCCGATTTGCCGGTCGGCTCCTTGGTAACCACGTAGATGTCGGGGTGGGTCGGCGATGACGTCGGATCCACCACCAGCGCTTCGGCATTGTGCGGACCGTCTTCGTAACGCAGATCCCGGCGCACCGCATTCAACGGGGTCGCAGTCAGATCCGTGATCAGGTACAGCTGAACCGAGTCACGTTCGCTGTCGTTGTCGCCGATGTCGCCCACCACCACGCCACCCCCGGGAAGAGGAGCGATGTCCTCCCAATCGATCATCGTCGCGTTTGCGACCGGCACCGCCCGCAACTTTGACGTTGCGATGTCGAACGCGAAGAGCAGGGGTTCATTTCCGGAATCGTTGTGGAGCCATACGGTCTGTGGATCGTGAACCGACACCGCACAACCTGACGCCTCGATGAGGGAGCCGGTCGGTACGTTCACCGACCGAATACCGATCGTGGTGGTGGGTGCCGGACGAATCGTTGTCGTCGACCGCGGCTTGGTCGGCTTCGTCGTCGGTTTGGTCAGCTTCCTCGTGGGCTTCGTTGGTTTCGTCGTTGGTTTCGTGGTTGGTTTTGTCGTTGGCTTAGTCGTTGGCTTGGCGGTCTTCGCCGACACCCCCGACACCACGGCAGCCCCCGACACCACGACCGCCCCCGACACCACGACAGCCCCCGACATCACGACCGATGCACTCAGCAGGACCGAAGCAACGACGGTACGCGCCGTTGCCGACCGCCTGCCTTGTCTCGTGCGCACCGCACCACCGTACCTTCCGTCCCCCTGGCGCGGCTACGTTTGCTCCCATGTTGCAGACCATCCCAGCACGCCGAGGCAAGGCCACCTTCGTCAAGGCCGGCGAAAAGATCAAAATCATCAACACGCACGGAACCCAGGTTGTCGACTTCTGGGCTTTCGTTGCCTCCATGCAGACCGAATACGTCGGAATGGAGCAGAGTCGGGCCACCTGGACCCACCTGTACCCCCGGGTCGGAACGGCGCTGTACACGAATCGTCGTCGCCCGCTTCTGTGGCTCGACGAAGACACGTCGCCGGGTCGCCACGACACACTCGTCGCACCGTGCGACAACGAGCGTTACGGTCTGCTCGGCTGCACCGACTACCACGACAACTGCCGCGACAACATGCACGCCGCACTCGCCGAACTCGGTATCACCGTTCCGTATACGCCGCCGTCGCTCAACATCTTCATGAACATTCCCTGGACCCAGGAAGGCGGGCTGTCGTTCGAGCCGGCCCTGAGCAAGCCCGGTGACTATGTCGTGCTGCGCGCCGAGCTCGACTGCATCTGTGTGATGTCAGCGTGCCCCCAGGACATTCTGACGATCAACAGCCAAAAGCCGGTGGAAGCCCACTTCGAGGTTCTCCCAGCCGACGCACGCCTAAGACGGACGCCTAAGACGTCGCCGGGGCGGTGGCCGTGGAGACCGAGGGCGGGGCGGTGACCGTCCCACCCGTCGATGCCGCGGGAGCCGACGGCACGGGGGCCGACGTCAGGTAGGAGTAGAAGGCCCGCTGGAGAATCGGCCAGCCGGCCTTCTTGCGCTCGTGCCATTTGACGATGTTCCAGGCGTCCCACGGGTAGCCCGGCGTGTTCTGCAACGTGCCATCGGCCCCGATAACCGAGATCCCGACCCGTTCGATCGGAATGCTCGTCAGCGACACGACACTGCCTTCGAATTTCGGCACGAGGACCTGTTTCGACGACGGGTCCGACATGCCGATCATGCCCCACGGAAGGCGTAGTTCAAGCACGCCGCCGGACCCGTTGACGAGCGCCCGGTCGTCGAAGCTCGGGCTCGCGGGGTCGTTCGTGCCCCACCGCAGATCACCGTAGGACTGCACGTCGGTCGGCAATTTCTGATCCGTTGTCGGGATGTAGAGCGGCCGACTCTCGATCTGCATCGGCTCCCGCCACACGCCGCTCCCCGGCTGCAGATCGGCAAGGTTGATCTCGATTTCCTTGCGCTTGATGCCGAATTCGAACGGGAGCGGGTCGGTGAACGCCGCAATGCGCAGCCGGGCCTTGTTGCCCGGACCGACGATGACGGCGACATCGCTCTCGGGCGAGACGCCCGGGCGATCCGGTAGACCCTGGTTCCCCTCGGGGTGCAGGTCGAGACCGACCACGATCTCACGGTCGTCCCAGACGTTCTTGACGGGAACCCCGGCCGCCGGTTTCTTCGCAGCACCGGGTTGCTCGAGTTTCAGCCGCAGGTAGAGCGACTCCTCATCATGGGTGGCCCGGACCTCCTGCACACCGTGGGCCGCTTTGAGAATCACCCTGCTCTGCTTGTTCGTCCATTCCTTGTCGCGGCCGTCGATCACAACTTTCTGCGTTGCGCCTGCTTCCATGGCAATGATGCCGAAGTGTTCCTCGTTCGTCAGGGGGTTGCGCCACATCGCGCGTCGGTCCTTGGGCATCTCGTGTTCGATCGTGTTCCAGGTGAACTTGAACCACTCATCGACCCACTCGAACATGATGCCGCCGGCCAAACCGGTGTCGTAGATGTCCTTCATCATGGCCGCGTTGTTGAGAGCCGACTGTTGCTCGGAATGCCCGCCCTGGTCGCGGCCGTTCGGACCCCGGTGCGCCATCCCGATACTCGTCGGCTGACCGAACTCGGTGATCATGAGGGCCTGGCCCTGGTGGTGCTGACGAAGGTCGGCGAGGTAGCCCGCGTAGGCATCGGGTTCACCCGTCTTGTTGGTGAAGTTCTGGTACGACGGCTGGATCCGGAGGAAGTCGGGATAGTACGGATACGCGTGGTACGAGGCGAAGAAGCCGGAGGGCCACTTACTCGTGGCCGAGAAGTGCATGGAGTCGACGACGATGTTGTCCTCGTCGGGAAACGGCTCGTCGGGGTGCTTCAGGGGGTCGGCCGTAACCCAGTTCGTAAACGTAAGAGGTCGACTCCAGCCGCGCTTCGCCTCTTGCGCCGCGAGATGGTCAAGGTGCATTCCGATCCAGCGTTCCATCGGGTTCGCGTTGGCGCTCACCTTGATGTAGGTGCCCTCCGGAACGGCACGGGTCGCGTTCTTCTCGTTGGTTCCCGCGACGATGTACGGGTCCCATTCGACGCCGAGGGAGTATCCGAGAACCCACGGCGACACGTCACTCGTGTAAACCCCGCTCGCATGGCCCGGAGTGTGCGGCCGGGTGAAGTCACCGTGAACGACCGAAACGATGTCGTTGATCTCACCCTGGAATTCAGCGAGAACCGCCGGATCGTACGCATCGAGGGTCTCGGTCATACGCTCCTCGGGAACCCAGATTCCCTGGAGGACGAACAACGGATCGTCGGCGTGTGCCAAGTTATATGCGCGCAGAGCATCGTAGAAGTCCGGGCGGATGATCGTATATGTACGTATGAGTGTTGCGCCGAGCTCCCCCATCTGCGCGAGCCAGCGGTCGTAGTCCTTGCGCGTCGGGGCCAGCTCGCCCGGCCAGGTACCCGGAAGGGTTGCGCCGAGGTTCACGCCGGCCCAGAACCTGGGCTGCATCCCGGTGCCCGTCGCCATCGAAACCGCAGTTCCCGTGACCTGGCCCGGCATCGTGAAGCCGTCGACCACCATCGGTTTCGGAGCCGCGGCCAGCTTCGGGCGTGCGACCGCCGTCGGGGCGGCCTTCTTGCGCTTGGCCCCGGCTTTCGGAGCGGCTTTTGCCGCCGGGTCGAAGCCGAACGTGCTCACCGCCAGCAGCAACAGCGCAGTGACGGAGACAAGACGTTTCATGTCGATTTCATCGGCGGACCTTCACGCGCCCTGTAGGACAACGTCAGGTCGTCACCCCGAGGCCGGGCCTACGCTTTGACCGTTTGCGGTACCGCCGGTGGCGCGGGTTGCGGCTTTCCGGCTTGCGCGCCGTGACCAACACGGGTCATCGTGCCCCACGTGGCGTTCTTCTTCGACAGCGACCGCATACGCCAGTAGAGGGTCAACTGGCGAAACCCGAACTGGCCGCCGACTGCGTACATCAGCAGACGAGCGGTGTCCTTCCAGCTCTTGTACACGCCGAGAAATCGGGTCGCGGTCCACACCGACGATGTCGTGATCAGGATGCCGAGAACCTGGGTGGCGACCATCAGGGCGATGCCGTTGCCGGCCGACTTGGAGTCGAGAAGAAGGAGGAGAAGGGCGAGCGCGTAGCCCGTCACCTCGGCGAACGGGGCCAGCCATTCGAACAGGAACATCACGCCCATGCCGATTCGGCCGAACGATCCGTAGCGTCCCTTCAGCAGCACACCCCGATGGGCCTGGATGACCTGACGCAGTCCACGGTGCCAACGCATCCGCTGACGTCTGAGGATCTTGAGGTTCGGGGGGAACTCCGTCCAGACGATCGCATCGGGGACCTGCAGCACGGTGTACGGAATCCCGGCTTCCCGACAGCGTCGGTGCATTCGCACGACGACTTCAAGATCCTCCCCGAGATGGGGATGCGGGTAGCCGCCCACGTTTATCAGCTCCTGTCGGCGGAACACCCCGAACCCGCCTGACACGATCGGCATCGAGTCGATCTCGGCCATGCCCGGTCGGCTCAGAACAAACGCGCTGAGGTACTCCACGAGCTGGAATCCCACGACCGGATTGCGGGCGACGCGAGGAACGGTCACGCGACCGGCTTCCACGTCGCATTCGTTCGTGGGGAGGAGTGAGACTCCGACACCGATCACATATTTATCAGTGTGCATAACTTCTGTCATGCAGCGCAGTAAGGCGTCGGGCTCGACGAGCTCGTCGCCGTCCATCACCACGACCCATTCCTTCGTGGCCATGTTGAGTCCGCAGTTCAGCGCATCACCCTTGGATCCGGCCGCGAACTTGTCGACGACCACGAGCCGGGAGTCGCCACGAGTGCGGTATACGGCGCGGATCTCCTTGGAGCGCAGCGGGCCCGGATTCGCCGGTGCTACGGACTGCTCCATATCGAAGGCGTCGACGAGAAATTCGACAGTGCGATCCTTCGACCCGTCGCTCACGACCATGATTTCAAGGTTGTTGTACGACATGGCCAGCGCCGACCTGACCGTCTCGACAATGACAACTTCCTCATTGTAAGCGGGCATAATAATTGTCACGCCGGGAATCGCCGAGCTGTGGAGCACCTCATCGCGGGCAACCACCCGAACCGATGCCCGGCGGCGCCGCAGCAACCGACGGCTGAGGATGCCAAACGCATAGATGCTCAGGTAGTGGGCGATGCCGAAGATGAAGCAGCTCCACATCACGACGACGAGCACCGATGCGATCACGACAGGACCATCGGCGACGATCGGTGACCCCTACGTAGGCCGCGGGAACCGTCTTAGTAGTTCGATCGACTCACTCTGGCCGCCTTTCCCGCAGGTCCGTCATCCGGCGGTCGAAAACCCGGCATCTCATCCGACGAGTGTGTGCACTGGCGCAGCCCGGAGCTAAGAAAACGCACACACTCCCGGGTCGCCCAGCTAGCGAAGCTGCCAGAGGGCACCCTCGCCGAAGCCGCGGCGCACACTGGTCGCCACAGTCGGTCGGGTGCGCTCGAGCGTGCGCTCAGAAATGCCGTGCGCGGCGGCCGCCGCCTTGATCGTCGGGGCCGGGACCATCCCGCCGTTGGCCAGGAGCAGCTCGACCAGCCATCGCTCCACCCGGCCGCGTTCGCCACTCGCACCGGCTTCCGGATTGGCCGCCAGCCATGCTTCGGCGAGGCGCGATACGTCGTTCGTCGACGCCCGTTTCGCTTTCTTCACAGGTGCGGCGGGTTCCTTCCGCACGTTCGGCTTCGCCAGCGGCTCGGCCGTCGCGGCCTTCATCTGCTTCGACGCAGCCGCTTTGCTCACCGCAGTGGCTTCCTTCACGGACTTCACGGACTTCACGGACTTCACGGACTTCACGGACTTCACGGACGCCGCCGGTTTGACCGGCTTAACCGGCTTGACCGGCTTGACCGGCTTGACCGGCTCAGCCGGCTTCATAGGAAGGTCGGCTTTCGCAACCTTGGCTGGTTTCGGAGCCGTCGCGGGTTTTCCGGCCTTCGCCGGACGAACGACATCAACCGGCTTTGGGGTCGTGACCTCGACGACCTTCGCCTCGGGCGCCGTCGACTTCCTGGGAGCGACGACACTTCTCGTCGGGGACGCGACCTTGGCAGGTGGCTTGCCGGCCGTCGCCGGCTTCCCCTTGGCTGCGACCACCGGGACCGCGATCACCTTCGGAACCTTGACGAGGTCGGCGGCCACCTTCTTCGAAGCTTTGGTGGACGCCGTTGGTGAGACCACAGGAGCCGTACGGGGAAGCTTCGTTGCAACTTCGTTAGCGGTCTTCGCTGCAGCCTTCGCCACGACCTTCGTCACGGGCTCAACCACTGCTTTCGCTACGACCTTCGTCGCGCCTTTCGCCGCGCCTTTCGATACCGACTTCGTCGCGGCCTTGGTAGACGCGGGACGGTTCACGCGGTCAGCTGTCGTCCTCTTCGAGGACTTCTTGACTTCGCTCATCTTGACTTCGCTCATCTTGACTTCGCTCGTCTTGACCGCGCTCGTCTTAACCGCGCTCGTCTTGACCGCGCTCGTCTTGACCGCGCTCGCTTTGACTGCGCTCGTCTTCACCGCGTTCGTCTTCACCGCGTTCGTCTTGACCGCAGGCATCTCGGTGATCTTGTCATCGCCGTTGGTCACGGGCGTACGAGGTTCGTCAGGCCCTTGAGCGACGTCTTCGGGAACATGCTGCAAATCAATGAGCACGCTGGGAAGGAAGTCGGTGTCGGGAATGTCGGACCCTCCGGTGGTGTCGGACGAACCGACCAGCTGTTCCAGCCATGCGTTCGAACCGGGTTCGAAGTCGTCCTCCCGGTCAAGGACCGCCTGAGCGGTCCGTGTCTTCAGGCCCTCGTGTTCCTCGGAGCGATCGCTGATGTCGGACGCCAAACGCCACAGAGCCAACTCGGCCGCTTCGCGGGCATTCGGGTCGCTGCCGCCCATCATTCGCTCGAGCACACCGCGACCATGATCGGTTGCCGCGATTCCGGACGCGGCGGCGAACCGAACAATCCGCGACGAGTCACTGACCGCGCCGCTCAACATCATGAGGGCGTCCGGTGTATGGCTCCGACCCAGCGACCTGACGGCGCTGAGTCGAACCGTCTCGTTCGGATCGGACAGGAGCCCGGCCAGCGCCGAGATCGCAGGTGAGCCTACGGCGGCGATCGCGTCGGCGATCCGAGCCCGGAGGTCCGGGTCGTCAGTATCAAGCGCGCTTATTAATATCTCGTTGGCCGCCGCGGACGGATGCTGCGTGAGCATCTTCACGAGCGCCGGCGTTACGCCCCACTCGCGAATCCTTCCGAGCACGGCCGCATTGGCCTGATCCGGAATGCGTTGGCACAGATCGACGAGAAGCTCGGCGGCCCAGACGCCCTCGGTCTCGAGCAACCCGAGGAGCACTCCGACGGCATCGGTGGGGCTGAGCACCGCAAGCGCCCGGCAGGCCGATACCTTCACATTGCTCGACGCATCCTGAGTGGCGGCAAGAACCAAACCCAGACACGAGCGCAGTCGTAAGGTCGCGACGACTTCGCAGGCATGGGAGCGACGGCCTTCGTCGTCATTCTCCAGCGCCTTGGCCACCCACTGCCGGACGATCTCCATGTCGTCATCACGGCCGCGGAGCACCGAGGCCGAGTCGGGAACGGCGCGGGCGCTGTTCGACAGAGTCTCGATGATGATCTCGGTCGTGTCGGAGTGACGCAGTAGCTTCACGAACCGCTCCGTCATGGTCGCGTCACCGGCGAGGAAGCCGCGAACGACACTCGCGGCGTTGCCCCATCGCTCCGCCTGCGATGAAGCGGTCGAGTTGTGACGCACCTGGCGAATGAGCGCGGCGCTGCCGATCGACAGAATCAGCGAAAGGATGGCTCCGGTCACGGCCCAGATAGCTTCGGTCGTGTCGCGGATCATGAACGCTTCTCCCTGATGAATGCAAAGATGCCCACGACGACCGCGGCGCAGAGCCCGAAGCCGAGGCCTGCGACGAGCGCACGCCAGATTCTCGACTGGTGAAGTTCGCGGGCTCGCTCTTCACCGGTACCGAGCGAGGGCCGCACGCGAAGGTTGCGGACCCGCCCGTTCTGCTGCACAACGACGTCACCCTTCAGCGAACGCCAGCCCCGGGCATCGTCGATAACGGTCTTCAACGTTGAGCCGAAGGCCGACGACGGACCATTGGTCACGAGAACGAGATGGTCATCACCGGTCGCCGCGAAGCCCTGAAGCACGGAGACGGGAAATGCGTCCTTCTCACTACGCCGGGCCGGCACGATCGGGGCGTTCATCTTCTCCAGCTCGTTCGTCGTCGGACCGACGTAGAGCATCGGTCGGTTGGAACGGTGCGACCGGTCCGGACCGATGACGTTCGGGAGGAGACGGGGGGCCGAGAGATTCTGCAGCATGCGCAGCACATCGTCGGCCGCCCGAAGATCGTCGACGGTCAACGAGGTGAAGCGCACGTCGAACCCGGGAACGAACGCCTGGGGAAAGCGGTCGAAACCGGCGGGAAGGCCACGCCCGAGGGTGGCGTGGAACACCGAACCGGGGTCGAGTCGGAGCGTGACTTCCGGACGACCCTGAACACAGTCGACCACGTCACCGTTCGACGCGACCTGCTTCACCGTTGACTGGCGGGCCAGCGCACCGGTCTCGGTGGCACGAACCACGATGATGTTGTCACGGGCCAGCGTCGAACGCGACACCGTGCCCTTCAACTCGAACGGCTCATCGTTGGAGGCCTTCTTCGAGTCGAGCACCTGATCGTTGGCCCGGAGTTGCAGAATGACATCGTTGGAGCCCTCGGCCTGAGCAACACCCGTGATCTTGATGTCGATGCTCGATGACTGACCACCGAACTGCGACTGGCTGAGCGTGACGACTTGCTCCACCGTGCCGAAACCGGTTGCCACGAGGGCCCGACCGCGTAGGTCGCCGATGGTTACGGTGTCGGACAGTTCCGGCCGAACGTATCGCTGACCGTCGGTGCTAAGTGAACTTACGAATGCCGCTTCAAAGGTCGGTGAGCTCACGACGTCAGCCAGGTCCGGCAGCTTCTTGAGGGGGCCCGAGATCAAAAGCTCAGCGACGCCCGGGCCGGCTGATCGCAACGCAACGGACCCGTTCGACGCCTCGGCGAAGGCGATCTGGCGATCGTAAGGAGTCATAGCAACCGCCTTGTCGGTGACGACGACGCGAGCTGCGGGCCAACGCTGCGCCGCGAATGTCGTGAGGTTCAGCACCGCTTGAGCCACTCGCTCGTCCACCTCCGAGGTACCACCGGAGGGCAACCGAAGCACCAGACGATCGAGGTACGGAGGAAAGAAGTCAGCGAGGGTCTCCGGAGCGATCGCCGTACCCGAGCTGACCACCTGAACCGAATCGATCTGGGCCGGTTGCAGTTCGAGGCACGGCCCGAGGTCCTTCGACCGGGCGGTGAACTCCAGATAGCTGCCGTCGGTGAACGCCAGAGCGTTGGTCGGTGTCGTCGACGACACGAGGGTAGGCAGGACGAACGTACCTGGCCGCATCTGCTTGACCGGCGACCCCGTCAGACCGATCTCCAGAACCGGGCTACCGACCGACGGAACAAACCGACCACGAAACTCGACCGGTGTGAGCCCGACGGGGAGCGTTGTCTCAAAGATCGCATCCTGACCGGGAAGCAGGTTCACGGTGCCGAGCCCGACAATCTCGCCGTCGACGATCCAGCGACCCAACGAGTCCTGCTTGACCCGTCCCCCAAAGCTCTTCAGCGCGCCGGAGCTTTTGGTCACCGAGGAGCCTGACGGGTTCGAGCCGTCGGACGACGTTGTTGGAGCGGATGTGTTGGAGGACGGTGTGCTTGTGACAACCGCTCCCCCGGCCGTGGCGCTCTGCAGCGAACCCGACGATTTCCCGCCCGTGGGCAACAAGGACGTGGGCGAGGTGGATGACGACGAGGAGCCGGTCGACGTGGACGACGAGGAAGAGCCGGTCGACACAGAGGAGCTCGAAGTCGACGAGGAGGAGCCGGTCGGTGTGGACGACGACGAGGAGCCGGTCGGTGTGGACGACGAGGAGGAGCCGGTCGGCGTGGACGATCGACGGGACGCCGCCGTGACCGCGGCAGGCTGGAATGACTCGGCCAGGACGACAACGAGTCCGGCCATTACCGCCAAGGCAACGCGAAGCGACCTCCGAGCCCGATACACGGGAGTCGAAAGGGGTAGGTTCTGGTCGGAAGAGTTCGTCGGGGGCATCAGCGGAGGTGGGTGCCAACTACGCAGCGGCACACCATGAGCATCGGAGGACCACCCCGAGAAATTGAGTGAATCTTCACGTTTTCATGGGGATTTCCTCGAAACGACGCATGAATTCCGCCACTCATCGATGTTCAGAAACGATATTCGCCACAAGCAGTGAGAGTCAGTGCCGCAGGACCAGGAATTGGTCGGTGCAGCCAAGCTGTTCGACCCTCGTCGTCAGGGTTTCCCGTCACCGTCGCGTTCGCCGTCGGACGACGTATGGAGCACGCTTTCCGGGGCGGTGGCGGCAATGACGGCATGGCACTGTCTTCGATCGCACCGCGAGACTCAGTTGGCGGCGATGGCGGCAATGGACAATCCCAAACCACGGGTGAACGCCGGATGTTGGCGGGATTGGCGCCAATGTCAACACGAACATCAACTACGGCGGCAATGGCGCCGATGATTGAAGAAGTTGATAGAGGAAGTTGATCGCCAATCCCGCCAACCGTTGCGAGTCGACGATCACTTCATCAGTGATGACCGACGGCTCAGATCTGTCGCAGTCTGTGAATTGAGTCGATCGTTCAACCCTGAACGTCGTCCAAATTCGACCGCCCGCTCGCAACCGAAATCATTCTCGAATTCGGATGCTCCTTCATCGATGAAGGGAAGACACGTTCCGCAATTCGATTCATCCACGAGACACACTTCATCACCGAACGGGGATCATGTCCGCACCGACCCTCGACCCCGAGCGGTGATTCACTTTCATGGCCCAGATCCGAATCCGGCGTCCACACATGATGGGCATGGCAGATCTGAACGTCTGCCTTCAGGGGTGAACCATTGTTCATGACCGATGACCCCTCACCGTTGACGAGCCCTTCAGCGTCAGTCCTGATCCGAGGTTCACCACTGAACTACGAATCACCAACCGGGTTTGGATGTTCATTCACCTGAACCCCGATACTTTGAGCAGTCTCGTCAGAACTGAACGTTGAGTCCAGCGATGGGTCCGAAGTCTGAATCGATATTCAGCGAGGAGCTCGATTACTCAAACAACGTTACTCTGAACGAACTATTCATCACTGAACGCCGGACCCATTGCTGTGCACTTACGCTGGGCTCGCCGCTCAGTGGTGAACAACTAATCACTCGATGAGCACTGCTTCAGGCGCACACACTGCGCCGAATAGCTTCATGCCTTACCATCGCTACCCTGAAGCGGATACTCAGTGTTGAACGGCGGTTTCAGGCAGGAGATCACCGGATCGCGGCATACATCAGGATTGAACCGGTCCTCACATCACGCCGCTGGTTCAGCCAGTGGCGGCTTCGTCGTCCTTTACGGTACGGGAACGTCACTACCCTGAACGGCCGTTCCCCCAGTGAACCTGCATTTCCGTGAACGTCGCCGCGGGTGAACCGACGACTCAGAAGTGAATCGGCGCTGTGGTTGTGAGGAGGTCGGGTGACCGGACGGGCCGGTCGACCGGACCCGTCGCGAACCAACGTTACGTTGAAGGTGAACTTCAGCGGTGAACAGCAGGTCACCTGAGGTCACCAATACTGACGCTCGAATCACCGCAATCCGGGAGACGCTCGCAGCGAATCACCCCAGTTCAGAGCGTTGCGGACGCGCCCCTTTCGACCCCACACGGCTGCACTGAGCGTACGGTCAGATCCGCGCAGACACTCACCAATCGCTCAGCCGGTCCCGGCACCGACTCAGATGCCGCGTTCGATGACCCGTTCAACCAACATCGTCCAGATCTCTTCCAAGCGGACCGTTCGATCGAGCGCTTCCTCGAGATCAAGGCGCAGGCGGCGCAGAGTCAACTCCTGATCGTGGCGAATCGTCGCTTGAAGCACACGTGTCGTGGTGGTGGGCTCGGCCCGGCCACTGGGAGCGCCAAGAGACTTCGCTACTTCACGGATATCGGTCGGCAGGGCATCGATGGCGCCCTGGAGAATCTCGTCCCAGAACAAGGTCGCACCGCGGGTGGCCGACGCCGCGAGCTTGGCGCGCTCGGCCCGTCGATGAAGGTGAAGCGGGATCCGGTAGCCCCGCAACACAGCACCGGCGTCACAGCGGTGCACAACCGCTCGTTTCCTTCCGTCTTTGGGCTCTTTCGCGTCCTTCGAGGTCGTCGTCGACTCGCGAACTGCCACGGTCAACACCGCTCCAGGGCTTTGATCGGGAGCGCTGACAACGTCGGAAACCGGTTCGATTTCGAGTGTTTTCCGTGTTTCCACCTGCGATACCGGCGCCGGCGGGGTCCATGTTTCGTGGCTCGTGAGCTGGGAAAACACTGCTGGCCGAAGGTGGCCGCGGGCCGGTTCAGTGGCCAGGCTGGCCTGCAGGCGGGCTTTCAGCTGGGCCGGGTCCAAACGCCGGTCAGACACGGGCCAATTCCTCGTCGATTCGACCAGCCGAGGCTTCTCCGGCCAAAACCGACGAAATCGCTTCATTTGCCCCAGGAGCGCCCGCGACGGCCGGGGTGGGGGGTAGGGTGCGGCCATTCGGGCCCACGGAGGCGCGAAGCCATGATTCCGGGAACATCGGAGCCGCCCCCGGGCGCGGCCAACCCCGTCTCGACGCCAATTCGTCGGCGACACAACGAAACGCGAGCGCCGAACGCGAGGTCGACGAGTACACACCGATAGGTTCACGAGCCAGATGCGACTCCCCGAACCGGGCATCTTCGGGCACCTTGTTGCGAAACACGGGAACACCGAACGACGTTGCGATCTCCTTGGTCTGCTCTTCGGCCAGGAAACGGTATTTGGAATTGCCGCCGATGCGCATTTTCACAACGCCGTAGATGTCGAGGGTGCCGAGCACCGCCTGCATCTCGGCCACATGACGAAACACCGTGGACAGCTCAGCGACGGGTCCACTTTCCGGAATTGCCGGAATGAGTACACCGGTCGAGGCGGTGAGGGCCACCCCCACAATGTCGGTGTGCCGGCCCGGCGTATCGATGAGCACGATGTCCCAGCCGGGCGCATCGGACGAAATTGATTCTCTCGCCCCATGAAGAATCTCGTGAAGGCGCACCTGGCCGTCGATTCCCATTCGACCCAGCGCTCGCTCGGCGGCGATGAGCGAGCCTTCTTCGGCGGGAAGAACGTCGAGCCCGGGATAGACATCGGTCACAACGGCATCACGGATATCGGCCTCCCCCCGGAGGACGCTCCCCACATCTAGTTGCTGACCCAGGGCGTTGCGCCGGAGCCCCGAGATCCCGAACCCGACACTCTGCCCGCCCTGGCGGTCAAGGTCGATCACCAGGACCCGGTACAGCAGGCAAGACAGCGCAAAGGCCAGGTTCGTGGTGAGCGAACTCTTGCCGGCACCACCCTTCGTGTGAACCACGGAAATAACTTCACTCATCGGGGTGATTGCTTCGAACATGTCGAGAATCTCGGCGCTCTTTCACGGCTTCTTTAGGAATTCCTGCCAGCCCGTCGAGATGCGAGGCAAATTATCTCACTTTCCGTCGTCATTTCCATCGATTCAACCAGCGGTATTTCGGCTTGGATTTCGATCCTTCAATCTTTCAATCACACATAACTCCAGCTCGTGGGCCATTTGACCCACCGAAAAATGCGCTCTCAGCGAAGTACCCGTTGAGCCATTAAGACCACTCACGGCGATGCCGATCGTGAGTGAATCATGAACATTTCGCGCGCTAATCGCATAGAAAGGCTGAAACTTCGTTTCGGTTCTTTCTTGGTGCTCACCGCGCTCTTGAACAGCCTGCTGGTCATCATGGTGCCGACCGCAGCCCAGGCCGTCACGGCATTCGCGTTCAAGTACCAGACCAACATCGAAGGCGACATCGCGTTCGTCGCCAACGCGAACATGACCTGCTCAACGGGTTGTACCACCGCGAACAGCGGCACGATGATCTACGTCGACGCCGATGGAGCGGCGGCCAGCAGTATTCAGGGCGGCGGTACCGTAGCGACGTTCAACTCCTCGACGGCCAACATGGCGCTGCCCGCGGGCTCGTCGGTGCTCTACGCCGGACTCTTCTGGAGCGGCAACGAGGCCAGCGGCGCCCAGCAGAGCGGCACCGGCGGCGCCCAGGCCCCGACCCCGGCCGACCGCGACAAGGTCTACTTCCGCACGCCGGCCATGACCGGATACACGCTCGTCACGGCGCTCCCCGCCGATGTCGACACCGACAACGGCGGCGTTACCGCGAACAACGGTGTACCGATCTACCACGCCTATTCCAACGTCACCACACTCGTTCAGGCCGTGGCGAACGCCGGCACCGGGACCTACTCGGTCGCCAACATTCAAGCCGGCACCGGTTCCTCGGGCTCCGGAGACTGGGCCGGATGGACCCTGGTCGTCGCCTACTCGAACCCCGCCGCACACTTACGCAACCTCACCGTGTTCAACGGCTTCAACAAAGTCACCGGCACGACCGACGTCGATGTGCCCTTCGGTCCATTCGTCACCCCGGCCATCGGCCCCGTCCGGGCGAAGATCGGTGTTGTCGCCCAGGACGGCGACTCGGGTCTCGTCGGCGACGCCGTGACCCTTGGCCCAGGTGGCGCCGCAGCATGTTCCGACTCGAACCCGTTGCTGTCGGACGCGACGAACCCGTCGAACAACTTCTTCAACTCCTCGATCTCCACGCTCGGCGTAAACGTAACGACGCGCAACCCGTCGGCGGCGAACACCTGGGGCTACGACGCTGACATCGTTCAGGCCGACAACATCTTGACGAACGGCTCGACCAACGCGTGTCTGCGGCTCAAGACGAACGGCGACCAGTACTTCCCCGATGTCGTCACCACCGCCATCGAACTTCCGTCGCCGAAGATCGTGGCCACGAAGGTCGGCACCGACCTCAACGGCGGCAACCTCAACCCGGGCGACGTCATCGAATACAAGATCACGATGACGAACCAGGGCGACGACATCGCCACCAACATCGTTCTCAACGACACCATCCCGCCCCAACTCACGTATGTGCCGGGAACGATCCGGGTCACGACCGGTCCCAACGCCGGAGCCAAGACCGATGCCGTCGACGCTGACCAGGGTAAGGCCGTTGGTTCGCTGATCACCGTGAATCTCGGTACCGGGGCCACGGCCAGCGCCGGTGGTTCACTGAATCCGCTGGCCAGTACCGAGGTCACGCTTCGGGCGACAGTGAACGCGTCGACCCCGGGTGGCACGGCGATCATCAACCAGGCCCAGGTCACCTACGCCGGAGCAACCATTCCGACCCAGGTGCTCTCCCCGATAGCGCTCGCCGCCACCACGCCGCTCGCCGTGCAGGCTGACCTCGCCATCACGAAAACCGACGGCCTGCTGGCCGCGGCCGCGGGTTCTACCGTCCCCTACACGATCACTGTCCGCAACAACGGACCGCAAGCCGTCACCGGTGCGGCCGTGGCCGACACACTCCCCGCTGTCATATCCAGCGCGACCTGGACCTGCTCGGTCGCGGGGCAATCCGTCGTCGCAGCATGTGGGGCCGCAAATGGCACCGGCAGCATCGCCACCACCGTGAACCTCGGGGTGAACGACGTCGCGACGTTTACGCTGAACGCGACAATCGATCCGTCCGCGGCCCCCGGTCTCGGTGCCCTGTCGAACACGGCCACCGTCACCGCCCCGAGTGGCGTGACCGACACCGACAACACGAACAACTCGGCGACCGACGTCGACGACATTGATAGGCGCGCTGACATCTCGGTCACGAAGTCCGACGGTATAACGGACGCGGTGCCGGGTACTGCAGTGACCTACACGCTCGCCGTCACCAACAACGGACCGTCAAACCTAAGTGGAGTTACGGTCTCCGACAGCGTGCCTGCGGTACTCACCGGCGTGAGTTGGAACTGTGCCGCAACCGTCGGCTCGTCGTGCGGCACCGCAACCGGCACCGGAAATGCGATAAACACGACGGCCAACCTCAACGTCGGCGGCACCGCGACCTACACGATCACCGGCACGCTCAATCCGAACACTCCGGCCGGTGCCGGCACACTGGTCAATACGGCCACCGCCGGAGTTCCAAGCGGGGCGATCGATCCGAACTCGCTGAACAACACGGCCACCGACACCGACAACGTGACGCCCAGGTCCGATCTCTCGATAACCAAGTCCGACGGCATCACCGACGCGGTGCCCGGAACAGCAGTCACGTACACGATGACCGTCGCCAATGCCGGGCCATCGAACGCGGTTGGAGCGGCCGTCACGGACACGGTACCAAGCGCGCTTACGGGTGTGACCTGGTCGTGTGCCGCGTCCGGGGTCGGTGCCAGCTGCGGCGCGCCGACCGGTTCGGGCAACGCGATCGCCACGACGGTGACGCTTCCCACCGGTACATCCGCGACCTACACGGTGACCGGAACGCTGAACCCCACCACTGCTGCGGGGACCGGAACGCTGGTCAACACGGCCACGGTCTCGGCACCGGTCGGCACGACCGACCCGACACCGGCGAACAACTCGGCCACCGACACTGACAATGTGAAGCCGACGGCCGAGCTCACCGTCTCCAAGACGGACGGCACGGTGAACGCGATTCCCGGCACCGTCACGACCTACACAATGGTCGTGACGAACACCGGTCCGTCGACGGTCACGAACACCGCGATCAACGACACCGTCCCCGCGGCACTGCAGTCGGTGACCTGGACGTGCACGCCGAGCGGACCATCGGCCACGTGCGGCGCGGCCTCGGGTTCCGGCAACACCATCGCCACGACCGCAACGATCGCTGCTGGCGCGTCTGTCACGTATTCGGTCACGGGCACCGTCAATCCTGCGGCCCCCGCCGGTACGAACTCGCTGGTCAACACCGTGTCGGTGGTTTTGCCGGTCGGCGTGACCGACCCGACACCCGGCGCGATCCAGGCCACCGACACCGACAACGTCACGCCGCAAGCTGATCTCTCTATTACAAAGACCGACGGCAGCGCGACAGCGGTGCCCGGGAGCCCCGTCACCTATACGGTCATCGTGACCAACAACGGTCCATCCAACGTCACGAGCGCGACCGTGGCCGACACCGTTCCGGCGTCGATCATCGGCGTGACCTGGACGTGCGCGCCTTCGGGCGCCGGGGCAACGTGCGGCGCGGCTTCCGGTTCCGGCAACGCGCTCAGCACCACTGTGTCCCTGGCCCCGTCGACGAGCGCGACCTATACGGTCACCGGTACGTTGGCCGCATCAACACCGACGGGCACGGGCACGCTGTCCAACACCGCGACTGTCGCTGCTCCTTCCGGCGTCACCGACACCAACCCGGCCAACAACTCAGCCACCGATGTCGACGACGTCACCCGCCAGGCCGATCTTCGCATCACCAAGACCGCAAACGTCACGCACCTGCTCCCGGGTGCGAGCGTGAACTTCACGATCGTCGTCAACAACGACGGTCCCTCGAACGTTGCCGGCGCGGCGATCGCCGACAGCGTCCCTGCTTCCGTAACGGGTGTCACATGGACGTGTACCCCGAGCGGAGCAGGGGCAACCTGTGCCGCGGCGAGTGGATCCGGCAACACGATTGCCACCACCGCCGACCTCAACGCCGGAACCAGCGTTACGTATTCAGTGTCGGGCACCGTATCAACATCGACGCCCGCATCAACCCTGACGAACACCGCGACGGTGACCGCGCCCTCAGACGTGACGGATGCTTCACCGGCGAACAACACCTCAACGGTGAACGTGACCGTCGACGCGGCGACCGACCTCAGCATCACGAAAACCGACGGCGTCGCCACCGCTACTCCGGGTGCCACGGTGACGTACACGGTCACTGCGTCAAACGGCGGACCGAACGCGGTCACCGGCGCAACCGTCACCGACAATCTCCCGGCCGCAGTCACCTCGGCGACGTGGACGTGCGCGGCGACGGTCGGTTCGTCCTGCGGCGCGTTGAGCGGAACGGGCAACGTGGCCGGGACGGTGAACCTCGCCGTCGGTGGCTCCGCGACCTACACCGTGATCGCAACGCTGTCGCCGACCGCGAGCGGTTCGCTCATCAACACGGCCACCGTTGCCCCTCCCGCCGGTGTGGTCGACGGTGTCTCAGCCAACAACTCGGCGACCGACACCGACACGCTGTCACCGTCGGTCGATCTCGCGATCGTCAAGACCGATAGCTCAGCCACCGCGGTGCCGGGCGCACCGGTCACGTATTCCATTCGAGTTACCAACAGCGGACCGTCGACCGCGACCGGGGCCACGATCGCCGACACCCTGCCCGCGACCATCGCCGGCGCGACGTGGACGTGCGCGGCAACGGCCGGATCATCGTGCGTCGCAGCATCAGGAGCAGGCAATATCTCGACGACCGCGACAATCGCGCCGGGCGGTCAGGTCACCTACACCGTCACCGGCACGATCGATGCGAACGCGACGGGCTCACTCGTCAACACCGCGACGGTTACGCCGCCGGTAGGTTTCCCCGACTCCAACCTGTCGAACAACTCATCGACCGACACCGACACGCTGACCCCGAGCGGCGACCTCTCGATCACCAAGACCGACGGCATAACGAACGCGATCCCCGGCAACACGCTGACCTACACGATCGTCGCGACGAACGCCGGACCGTCCACCGTCGTAGCCGCGAGTGTCACGGACACATTACCCAGTGCACTTACTAGTGGTTCATGGTCGTGTGTGGCGTCGGCGTCATCCGCGTGCGGCGGCGCGAGCGGAACCGGCAACCTGACCGACGCTCCGACCCTTCGACCGGGCGGGACCGCTACGTATACCTATACGGTCACACTCAACCCGTCGACCGTCGCCGGGACGAACTCGCTCGTCAACACCGCCGCGATCACCGCGCCGGGGACCTTCACGGAAACCGCGCCAGCCAACAACTCGGCCAGCGACACCGACAACGTGACACCCCAGGTTGATCTCTCCGTCACGAAGACCAACTCCGCGACCTCGGTCATTCCGGGCAGCACGACGACCTACACGATCGTCGTCACGAACTCCGGTCCCTCGACCGCGACCGGAGCGACGGTAACCGACCCATTACCAAGTGCACTTACCAATGCTTCGTGGACCTGCGTACCGAGTGGCACCGGCGCTGCGTGTGCCGCACCATCGGGAACCGGTAACCCCAACACCTCGGTGACGCTTCCTTCGGGAACGTCGGCCACATTGTCCGTTACGGCCACCGTTGTCGCGACCACGCCAGCCGGCACCGGCACACTGATAAACACAGCCAGCGTCGCGGCAGCATCGGGTACCACCGACACGAACCCGGCCAACAACAGTGCCACCGACACCGACAACGTCGTTCCGACCGGTGATCTGTCGATCACGAAGACCGACGGAACCACGAACGCCGTGCCCGGATCGACAGTGGTCTATGCGGTGGTCGTCTCCAACGCCGGACCATCGACGGTGACCGGTGTGACCATCACGGACAACCTTCCCGCTGCGCTCACGTCGGCGACGTGGACATGTGCCGCGGTCGGCGCCGGCGCGGCCTGTGGTGCAGCATCAGGTTCGGGCAACCTGGCCACCACGGCCACCGTTCCGGCCGGGACCACCGTGACATACACGATCACGGCCACGCTCGCGTCGACGACACCCGCGGGGACCGCGTCGCTCATCAACTCGGCGACGATCGGCACCCCGGCCGGGTTCACCGATCCGTCGGCGGCCAACAACTCGGCCACCGACACCGACAACGTCACTCCAGTCGCAGACGTCTCGATCACAAAGACCGACGCTCAGGCCAGCGCCACCCCGGGCTCGCCGATCACGTACACGATTGTCGTCGGCAACGCCGGTCCGTCGCTCGCGACCAACGTCGCGGTCGCCGACACCGTTCCCGCGTCGATCACCGGCGTGACGTGGACGTGTACCGCGGCCGGCACCTCGACATGTGGCGCGGCATCGGGCAGCGGCAACGCAATCGCGACCACGGCCACGATCCCGGTCGGCTCGAGCGTCACCTACACCGTGACCGGCACGTTGGCCCCGAGCACCCCGGCCGGAACCGGAACGCTCGTCAACACGGCGACGGCCACGGTTGCTGCGAACACGACCGACCCGTCGACAACGAACAACAGCGCAACCGACACCGACAACGTCGCCCCTCGCGCCGACCTGGTGATCAACAAGACCCGAACCGGTCCGGTCGTCGCCGGCGGTGGCATCACGTATCTCGTCACCGTCACCAACCTCGGTCCTTCCGCTGTCACCGGAGCGACGGTCGTCGACAATCTTCCCGGGTCGTTCCTGACCCCGACGTGGACGTGTTCCGCTTCGGCCGGGTCTTCGTGCGCCGCGGTGTCGGGGTCGGGTTCGATCAACCAGACCGTGGACCTGGCCAGTGGCGGCACCGCTACCTACACCGTGAACGGCGCGATCGATCCGTTCTTCGTCGGCGCGACGATCAACAACAACGCGACGGTCACCGCACCAGTTGCCGTGACCGATCCGGTGCTGGCCAACAACACGTCGTCGGTCAGTGACGTCACGACCGCGATCACCGACCTTCGCGTGGCGAAGACGCGCGTCGGTCAGTTGACCGCGGGCGGCACCGTGACGTACTCGGTGGTCGTGGCCAACGACGGTCCGTCCGCCGCGGTCAACTCCACGCTCGTCGATCCGATCCCCACCGGTATCGCCTCGTGGACGTGGACCTGCGCCACCACCGGAGTCGGTGCCGCGTGTGGTTCAGCATCGGGCTCG
This sequence comes from uncultured Acidimicrobiales bacterium, assembly GCA_963763135.1. Taxonomy (GTDB): domain Bacteria; phylum Actinomycetota; class Acidimicrobiia; order Acidimicrobiales; family JANYDT01; genus JANMZO01. The sequence goes on from CAVXNJ010000005.1 coordinate 119,482, forward strand.
GGCAGCATCAACACGACGTACACGCTGCCTCCGGGTGGTACCGCGACGTACACGATCACGGCAGTCGTGTCATCGACCGCGTCAGGCAACATCTCCCAGGTCGCGACCGTGGCATCGGTGCCGTTGTCCGACGATCCGAACGTGAGCAACAACACCGCGACCGACGTGGGCGTTGTCGATTCGAAAGTCGACCTTCGCGTCACCAAGACGAACTCGGTCACGAGTGTCACCGCCGGTACGTCGACGACGTACACAATCACCGTGACGAACGGTGGACCGTCGGCTGCGATCAACGCGACGGTCACCGACAACCTGCCGAGCACATTGACCGGTGGAAGCTGGACCTGCGCGGCCTCGGTCGGTTCGACCTGCACGGCCAGCGGCTCGGGCAGCATCAGTGACACGGTCAACATCGCAGTCGGCGGAACGCTGACCTACACGCTGACCGCAACGCTGGCCGCCTCGGCTCCGCAGGGAACCGGTCTGTTGGCGAACACCGCGGCCGCGGCTCCTGCTCCCGGCGCGACTGAGTTGGTCCCCGGCGACAACAGCGCGACCGACACCGACAACGTCGTCGGAGTATCGGATCTTCGGGTGACAAAGACCGACGGGGCGACGTCAGCGGTACCGGGCACGTCAGTGACCTACACCGTCGTGGCATCGAACCTCGGACCGTCGAACGTGACGGCCGCAACGGTGACCGACACCGTGCCGGCTTCGCTCAGCGCCGTGACCTGGACATGTACCGCATCCTCAGGCGCGAGCTGCGCCGCCTCGGGCACCGGGTCGATCAACACCTCGGTGAACATCGCAGTCGGTGCGACCGCCACGTTCACCGTGACCGGAACGATCAGCGCCGCGGCGACTGGCAGCCTGGCGAACACCGCATCAATAAGTGCACCTAGTGGTGTGACCGACCCCAACGCCGCGAACAACGCCGCGACCGACACCGACACACTGACCCGGCAGGCCGACCTGGCGATCTTCAAGACGAACGGCGTCACCACGCTGACGCCGGGCTCGTCCATCTCGTACACGATTCAGGCCACGAACAACGGCCCGTCGAACGTGATCGGCGCAACGATCAGCGACACGATTCCCGCGACCCTGCTGTCGCCGACGTGGACCTGCGCGGCAACGGCCGGAGCCACGTGCACGGCCAGCGGATCGGGCAACATCACCGACACCGTCAACCTCGCCGTCGGCGCATCAGTCACGTACACCATCACGGCAACCGTCTCCCCCGTTGCCACCGGCACCCTGGCCAACTCGGCCACGATCACCGCGCCGACCGGTGTCACCGAACTCGTCGCCGGCAACAACTCGAGCACCGACAACGACACCCTCATCGCGGCCGCCGATCTTTCGGTGACGAAGACCGATGGGCAGACGTCCGCGGTGGCCGGTGCAGCGAACACTTACACGATCGTCGTGAACAACAATGGACCTTCGGCGGTCATCGGTGCCTCGGTCGTTGACACGCTCCCGCCTTCGCTGAGCGGGGCGACCTGGACCTGCGTGGCATCGAGCGGATCGGCGTGTACCGCGAGCGGCACCGGCAACCTGAACGACACCGTCAACCTCGCGGTGAATGGAACCGTGACGTACACCGTCACGGCAACGCTCTCGGCCACCGCCACCGGCTCGCTGTCGAACACCGCATCGGCGTCTGTACCAAGCGGTACGGTCGACACGGTCTCGGCGAACAACTCCGCAACCGATTCCGACACGATCGCCGTCTCGGCCGATCTCCGCATCACCAAGACCGATTCGGCCGCCTCGGCCACGCCCGGCTCGCCGATCAGCTACACGATCACGGCCACGAACCTCGGCCCGTCGGCCATCACCGGGGGCAACGTCACCGACTCACTACCAGGCGCGCTTACCAGTGCGACCTGGACCTGTGTCGCAGCCGGTGGAGGCACCTGTGCCGCATCGGGTACCGGCTCGATCAGCGACACGGTGAACCTGCCGGTCGGGGCCACGGCCACCTACACGCTTGCGGCCACGGTGCGATCCAACGCCACCGGCTCGCTGGCCAACACGGCAACCGTAGCGGTGCCAACCGGAGCCACCGACCCGACCCCGGCGAACAACTCGGCCACCGACACCGACACCCTCAACGCCTCGGGTGATCTGAGCATCACCAAGACCGACAGCCGGATCAACGCGACGCCGGGTACGGCGACGTCGTACACCGTGGTCGTCACGAACAGCGGGCCATCCGACGTGACCGCAGCGACGATCTCCGACACGCTTCCCGCAAGCCTGACCGGGGCAACGTGGACCTGCGCCGCGAGCATCGGCGGCACCTGCACGGCCAGTGGGAGCGGCAACCTGACCGACACCGTGAACATCCCGGCCGCCGGGACGTTGACGTACACGATCAACGCGACGATCGCCTCGACCGCAACGGGCACGCTCTCGAACACGGCCTCGGTCACCGCGCCGGTCACTTTCACCGACACCACGTCGGCCAACAACTCGGCCACCGACAGCACCACACTCGTGGCGTCGAGTGATCTGCAGATCACCAAGAGCGACAGCTCAGCGACGGCAACCGCCGGCACGCCGGTCACGTACTCGATCGTCGTCACCAACAGTGGACCGTCGCGAGCCACCGGCGCCACCGTCACCGACACCCTGCCCGCGTCACTCAGCGGAGCGACGTGGACGTGTGTGGCTTCGAGTGGTTCGACGTGTACGGCGAGCGGCAGCGGCAATCTCGCTGACACCGTGACCATCCCGGTCGGTGGCACCGTCACGTACTCGTTGACCGCAACCATCGCCTCAGGTGCGACCGGCTCGCTAGCGAACACCGCATCCACCGCAGTCGCCACAGGTTCCACCGATCCGACCCCGGCCAACAACTCGGCCACCGACACCGATACCCTGGTCGCACACGCTGATCTCTCGGTGACGAAGACCGACGGCGCCGCATCCGAGATCCCGGGAACAACCGTCACATACACGATCGTCGCTACGAACAACGGCCCATCCAACGTTATCGGTGCAACCGTCAGCGACACCCTTCCGGCGACCATCACCGGCGCGACGTGGACGTGTGTCGCGTCGAGCGGATCGAGCTGCACGGCCAGTGGCTCGGGCAACATCGCTGACACGGTCAACCTGGTGAACGGCGGAACCGCGACCTACTCGATCACCGGAACGATCTCCCGCAGCGCCTCGGGTTCGCTCACAAACACGGCCTCGGTCGCCGCACCGACCGGCACCACCGACCCGACATCGGCCAACAACAGCGCATCCGACACCGACACGCTCAACCCGGTCAGCGATCTCGCGATCACGAAGACCGACAGCACCGCATCGGCCACCCCGGGCGGATCGGTCACGTACACCGTCATGGCCACGAACAACGGACCGTCGAACGTGCTCGGAGCGACGATCACCGACACACTGCCAAGCGCGCTTAGCAGTGGTTCATGGACGTGCGTCGCCGCATCCGGCGCCTCATGCACCGCCAGCGGAACCGGCAGCATCTCCGACACCGTGAACATCCCCGTCGGCGGAACCGTCACCTACACGTTGACTGCGTCAGTGTCACCGACTGCTACCGGCTCACTGGCCAACACCGCTACCGTCGCGGTGCCGACCGGTTGGACCGACTCCACCCCGGCCAACAACTCGGCCACCGACACCGACACGCTGACGCCGTCGGCCGATCTGCAGATCACCAAGACCGACGGTTCGGCCACCGCAGTGGCCGGCGGTTCGGTCAGCTACACGGTCGTCGTCACCAACAACGGCCCCTCTTCGGTGGTCGGTGCCCGGGTCACCGACACCCTCCCGGTCTCGCTGACCGGAGCCACATGGACGTGCGCTCCGGTCGGCGGATCCTGCACCGCATCAGGTAGCGGGAACCTCAACGAGCTCGTCAACCTGTCGGTCGGCGGAACGGCCACGTTCACCGTCACGGCCACGCTTTCGGCGGCAGCCACCGGATCGCTCGCGAACACTGCCGCGGTCGCCGCTCCCACCGGCACGACCGATTCAACCCCGGCCAACAACTCGGCCACCGACACCGACACCATCACGCGCTCGGCCGATGTTTCGGTTACGAAGACCGACGGCCAGGCCTCGGCCACGCCCGGTTCCTCGGTCACGTACACGGTCGTCGCGAGCAATGCCGGTCCGTCGAACATCTCGGGTGTGACCGTGTCCGACGTGCTTCCCGCCTCGCTCACCGGCGCGACGTGGACGTGTGTCCCCTCGAGCGGCGCGACCTGCGCGGCCAGCGGCTCCGGCAACGTCAGCGACACGGTCGCCCTGGCCGTCGGAGCTACGGCGACCTACACCGTGACCGCGAACGTGTCGCCCGCGGCGACCGGTTCGATCACGAACTCCGTCACGGTTGCGGTGCCCTCGGGTGACACCGATCCGAACCCGGCCAACAACACCGCGACCGACGTCGACGCGCTCGGTGCCCGCGCTGAGCTCTCCATCACGAAGACCGACGGGTCGGCCTCCGAGATCCCGGGAACACCGGTCACATACACGATCGTCGCCACGAACGCCGGACCGTCCAATGCCCCCGGCACGCTGATCACGGACACGGCTCCAGCCGCGTTGGTCGGTGTGACGTGGACCTGCGCCGCTACCGGTGGAGCAACCTGCACGGCCAGCGGGACGGGCAGCATCGCCGACACGGTGAACCTCCCCTCGGGCGCCACCGTGACGTACACATTCCAGGGCACGATCAGCGCGAGCGCCACGGGCACCCTCGACAACACGGCGAGCGTCACGGGTCCGGTGTCGATCGTCGACACGAACCCGGCCGACAACAGTGCCACGGACTCCGACACACTCTCACCGAGCGCTGATCTCGCCATCACCAAGACCGACGGCGCAGCATCAGCCACCCCCGGATCGCCGGTCACCTACACGGTGGTGGCAATGAACAACGGCCCATCCGTGGCGGTCGGCGCAACCGTGACCGACACCCTGCCCGCCGGGGTCACCGGAGCGACCTGGACCTGCGTCGGCGCATCCGGTGGAAGCTGCGCGGCGTCGGGTTCGGGGAGCATCAACGACACCATCAACCTGGCCGTCGGCGGGACCGCGACGTACACCGTCACCGGCACGATCAGCCCGACCGCCACCGGAACCCTCGTGAACACCGCGTCGGTCAGCGCGCCGAGCGGAACCACCGACCCGACGTCGGCCAACAACTCGGCCACCGACACCGACAGTCTTTCGCCGCGGGCCGATCTCGCGGTCACCAAGACCGACGGTGCGGCCTCCGAGATCCCCGGCACCCCGGTCACCTACACGATCACTGCGACAAACAACGGACCTTCGGCCGTGGTCGGCGCGCCGATCAACGACGTGATGCCAAGCGCGCTTAGCAATGCCGGATGGACCTGTACCGCTTCGGGCGGCGCCAGTTGCGGGTCGGCCTTCGGCACCGGCGACATCATCGACACCGTCAGCCTTCCCGTCGGTGCCACCGTGACCTACTCCCTCACCGCCGACATCAATCCGACGGCTACCGGCAACCTCACGAACTCGGTTTCGATCGCAGTCCCGAGTGGAACCGTTGATCCGGTTTCGGCCAACGACTCGGCCAGTGACACCGACACCCTCACCCGGGTCGCCGACCTGGCCATCACCAAGACCGACAGCTCGCCCTCCGAAGTCCCGGGCACACCGGTCGTGTACACGCTGGTGGCCACGAACAGCGGTCCATCGGCCGTGACCGGTGCAACGGTCACCGACACATTGCCAGGCGCGCTTACAAATGGGACGTGGACGTGTGTCGCATCCAGCGGAGCGGCATGCGCGGCGAGTGGCACCGGCGGCATCACCGACACGGTCAACCTCCCGGTCGGCGCGACCGCGACGTACACGTTCACCGCCGACGTCCGAGCGACCGCCACCGGAACGTTGGTCAACAGCGCTTCGATCGCGGCTCCGACCGGCGTTACCGACTCCACGCCGGCCAACAACACGGCGACCGACACCGACACGCTCAATGCCAGTGCCGACCTTCAGATCACGAAGACCGACGGTGCCGCGTCGGAGGTCCCCGGCACGCCCGTGACTTACACGATCACGGCCACCAACAACGGTCCCTCCGCGGTGACCGGTGCGACGGTCACCGACGCAATACCAGGCGCGCTTACGAATGGCTCCTGGAGCTGTGTCGCTTCGACCGGCGCGAGCTGCGCGGCCACCGGCACCGGCGGTATCGCTGACACGGTCAACCTTCCGGTCGGGGCAACCGCGATCTACACCTTCACCGCTGACGTTCGGGCGACCGCCACCGGCACGTTGGTCAACAGTGTTGCTCTCGCCGTGCCGACCGGCGTCACCGACCCGACCCCGGCCAACAACACCGCCACCGACACCGACACCCTCAACGTCACCGCCGACCTCACCATCACCAAGACCGACGGCACCGCTTCAGAAGTGCCAGGCACCCCGGTCAGCTACACCATCGTCGCCACGAACAACGGACCCTCGAACGTGGTCGGTGCAACCATCACTGACACCGTCCCGGCCACCCTGGCCAATGCCACATGGACGTGTGTGGCCTCCAGCGGCGCGACCTGCGCGGCGAGCGGAACCGGCAACATCACCGACACCATCAACCTCGCCGTCGGCGCGACTGCCACGTACACGCTCACCGCCGACGTCCGGGCCACCGCAACCGGATCACTGGCCAACACCGCGACCATCACGGTTCCGACCGGTGTCACCGACTCAACCCCGGCCAACAACAGCGCAACCGACACCGACACGCTCAACGTCACGGCGGATCTGCAGATCACGAAGACCGACGGGGCCACTTCCGAGATTCCCGGCACCCCGGTCACCTATGTCATCGTTGCGACCAACAACGGACCTTCCAACGTGATCGGCGCCACGATCAACGATGCGTTGCCCGTGGCATTGACCAACGCCGGATGGACCTGTGCCGCATCGACCGGCGCGACCTGCGCGGTCAGCGGAACCGGCAACATCACCGACACCGTCAACCTCCCGGTCGGCGCGACCGCCACGTACACGGTCATCGCCGACGTGCGGGCCACGGCCACCGGCACGCTGGTCAACACGGCCACCGTCACCGCACCGACCGGCACCACCGATGGCACCCCGGCCAACAACACCGCAACCGACACCGACACGCTCAACGTCACCGCCGACCTGCAGATCACCAAGACCGACGGCTCGGCATCGGAGATCCCCGGCACCCCGGTCGTGTACACGATCATCGCCACCAACAACGGGCCCTCCAACGTCACCGGCGCCACGATCACCGACGCCATCCCGGCCTACCTGGCCAACGCGACATGGACCTGCGTCGCATCCAGCGGTGCGATCTGCGCGGCGAGCGGAACCGGCAACATCACCGACACCATCAATCTCGCCGTCGGAGCAACCGCGACCTACACGCTCAACGCCGACGTGCTGGCGACGGCGACCGGCAACCTCATCAACACCGCAACGATTGCGGCCCCGACCGGCACGACCGACCCCACCCCGGCCAACAACTCGGCCACCGACACCGACGGTCTGAGCGGCAGTGCTGATCTCGTGGTCACCAAGACGGACGGCTCGCTCACCGAAGTCCCCGGCACCCCGGTCACGTACACGATCGTCACCACGAACAACGGTCCGTCGGCCGTCACCGGAGCAACGATCGCCGACGCATTGCCAGGCGCGCTTACCAATGCCACCTGGACGTGTGTCGCATCCAGCGGCGCGACGTGCACGGCCAGCGGCACCGGCAACATCACCGACACCGTCAACCTCGCGGCCGGCGCCACGGCCACCTATACGCTCACCGCTGACGTTCGAGCGACCGCCACCGGCTCGCTGGCCAACACCGCGACCATCACCGCGCCCACCGGCGTCGGTGATCCGACCCCGGCCAACAACACCGCCACCGACACCGACACGCTCAACGTCACCGCCGACCTCACCATCACGAAGACCGACGGCGTCGCCTCGGAGATACCGGGAACCCCGGTCATCTACACGATCGTCGCCACCAACAACGGACCATCCGATGTCACCGGCGCTACCGTCGCCGATGTATTGCCAAGCGCGCTTATCAATGGCACGTGGACGTGCGTCGCATCCTTGGGCGCGACCTGCACAGCCAGCGGAACCGGCAACATCACCGACACGATCGATCTCGCCACTGGCGCAACGGCCACGTACACGCTCACCGCGGATGTTCGAGCAACGGCCACGGGTTCGCTCACCAACACCGCAACGATCGCCGCCCCGACCGGCGTCACCGATCCGACCCCGGCCAACAACACGGCGACCGACACCGACACGCTGAACCCGACGGCTGATCTCATCGTCACGAAGACCGACGGTGCGACCTCCGAAGTGCCGGGCACCGGCGTCAGCTACACCATTGTCGTCACCAACAACGGACCGTCGAACGTCACCGGGGCCACGATCACGGACACGGTTCCGGCCGCGCTCACCGGCGCGGCGTGGACCTGTGTCGCTTCCAGCGGCGCGACGTGTGCGGCCAGCGGAACCGGCAACATCACCGATTCGGTCAACCTCGCGTCCGGGACCACGGCCACATACACGCTGACGGCAGCCGTTCGAGCGACGGCCACCGGCAGCCTGGTCAACACCGCATCGGTCACCGCACCGACCGGGACCACCGACCCGACCCCGGCCAACAACACCGCAACCGACACCGACACACTGAACGTCACCGCCGATCTGCAGATCACGAAGACCGACGCGGCCGCGAACGAAGTCCCCGGTACCCCGGTCACCTACACGATCGTCGCCACCAACAACGGACCTTCGAATGTCGTCGCGGCCACCATCAACGACACGATGCCAAGCGCGCTTACCAATGCCGGCTGGACCTGCGCGGCATCGGCCGGCGCCAGCTGCGGAGCGGCCTTCGGCACCGGCGACATCACCGATACCGTGAGCCTGGCCGCCGGCGCTTCGGTGACCTACACCCTGACCGCCGATGTCCGCGGCACCGCCACCGGTTCGCTCGCCAACACCGCGACGATCAGCGCGCCGACCGGTGTCACCGATCCGACTCCGGCCAACAACACCGCGACCGACACCGACACGCTCAACCCCACCGCCGACCTCACGATCACCAAGACCGACGGCTCGACCAGTGAGATCCCCGGCACGCCGGTCACCTACACGATCGTCGCCACCAACAACGGACCCTCCAACGTCACCGGCGCAACGATCACCGACACCATCCCAGCGGCGCTGGTCAACGCGTCATGGACCTGCGTCGCTTCGAGCGGGGCGACCTGCACGGCCAGCGGCACCGGCAACATCGCCGACACCGTCAACCTCGCCTCCGGGGCCAGCGCGACATACACGCTCACCGCTGACGTCCGCACCACGGCGACCGGTTCACTCGCCAACACGGCAGCCATCACCGCTCCGACCGGGACCACCGACCCGTCGCCGGCCAACAACACCGCCACCGACACCGACACGCTCAACGTCACCGCCGACCTCACCGTCACCAAGACCGACGGCTCGACCTCGGAGATCCCCGGCACCCCGGTCACGTACACCATCGTCGCCACCAACAACGGGCCCTCCAACGTGGTCGGGGCCACGATCGCCGACACGATCCCGGCCGCGCTCACGTCCGCGACCTGGACCTGCATCGCCTCCACCGGCGCGTCGTGCGCCGCCAGCGGAACCGGCAACATCACCGACACGGTCAACCTCCCCGTCGGGGCCACGGCGACGTACACGTTGAACGCAACCGTTCGGGCGACAGCCACCGGCTCGCTCGCCAACACGGCGACGATCACCGCTCCGACCGGTGTCACCGATTCGACCCCGGCCAACAACACCGCCACCGACACCGACACCCTCAACGTCACCGCCGACCTCACCATCACCAAGACCGACGGGGCCACCTCCGAAGTTCCAGGCACCCCCGTCACCTACGTCATCGTTGCGACCAACAACGGCCCGTCCAACGTGGTCGGCGCAACGATCAGCGATGTGGTGCCGGCCGCACTCACGAATGTCGGGTGGACCTGTGCCGCCTCGACCGGCGCCACTTGCGCAGTCAGCGGAACCGGCAACATCACCGACACCGTCAACCTCCCGGTCGGCGCGACCGCCACCTACACGGTGATCGCCGATGTGCGGACCACCGCCACCGGCAGCCTCATCAACACGGCCACCGTCACCGCACCAACCGGGACCACGGACTCCACCCCGGCCAACAACACCGCCACCGACACCGACACGCTCATCCCCACCGCTGACCTCACCATCACCAAGACCGACGGCTCGACCGGCGAAGTCCCGGGCACCCCGGTCACCTACACGATCACGGCCACCAACAACGGACCGTCAGCGGTCACCGGTGCCAGCATCACCGACGCGATCCCAAGCGCGCTTATCAATGCCGCATGGACCTGCGTCGCCTCCACCGGCGCGGCCTGCACGGCCAACGGCGCCGGCAACATCACCGACACGGTCAACCTCCCGGCCGGGGCAACGGTCACCTACACCCTCGCCGCTGACATCCGGGCCACGGCCACCGGCAACCTCATCAACACGGCAACGATTGCAGCACCGACCGGCACGACCGACCCGACTCCGGCGAACAACACCGCGACCGACACCGACACCCTCGGGGCGGAAGCGGACCTCACGATCACGAAGACCGACGGTTCAATTTCCGAAGTCCCCGGTACCCCCGTGACCTACACGATCGTTGTCACGAACAACGGACCGTCGGCCGTCACGGGTGCCACGGTCGCCGACACAATCCCAAGCGCGCTTACCAATGCCACCTGGACCTGCTCCTCTTCCACCGGCGCCACCTGCGCGGCCGGCGGGGCCGGAAGCATCACCGACACCGTCACGCTTCCCGTCGGCGCTACCGCCACCTACACCGTTGTCGCCGATGTTCGCGCGACGGCCACGGGCAACCTCGTCAACACCGCGACCGTCAGCGTGCCCACCGGTATCACCGACACGACCCCGGCCAACAACACCGCAACCGACACCGACACCCTCAACGTCACCGCCGACGTCCAGATCACCAAGACTGACGGCTCGACCAGTGAGATCCCCGGCACCCCGGTCACGTACACGATCGTCGCCACCAACAACGGACCATCAAACGTGATTGGTGCCACCATCACCGACACCCTCCCAGGCACCCTCACCGCGGCGACCTGGACCTGCGTCGCCTCCACCGGCGCAACCTGCACCGCCAGCGGAACCGGCAACATCACCGACACCGTCAACCTCCCCGCCGGCGCCACCGCCACCTACACCCTCACTGCTGACGTCCGAGCCACGGCCACGGGCTCCATCATCAACACTGCATCCATCGCGACCCCGACGGGCGTCACCGACCTCACACCGGCCAACAACACCGCGACCGACACCGACACGCTGAACCCCACCGCCGACCTCACCATCACCAAGACCGACGGAGCCACGAGCGAGATCCCCGGCACCCCGGTCACGTACACGATCGTCGCCACCAACAACGGACCCTCCAACGTGGTTGGTGCCACCATCACCGACACCGTCCCAGCCGCCCTCACCGCGGCGACCTGGACCTGCGTCGCCTCCACCGGCGCCACCTGCACCGCCAGCGGAACCGGCAACATCACCGACACGGTCAACCTCCCCGCCGGCGCCACCGTGACCTACACCCTCACCGCCACCGTGCGGGCCACCGCCACCGGCAACCTCACCAACACCGCGACCATCACGGCCCCGAGCGGCGTCACCGACCCCACCCCGGCCAACAACACCGCCACCGACACCGACACGCTCAACCCCACCGCCGACCTCACCATCACCAAGACCGACAGCTCGACCACCGAAGTGCCCGGCACACCGGTCACCTACACGATCACGGCCACCAACAACGGACCATCCAACGTCACCAGCGCAAGCATCGCCGACACGATCCCAAGCGCGCTTACCAACGCCGGATGGACCTGCGCGACCACGGCCGGAGCGACCTGCGGCGCCGCCTTCGGAACCGGTGACATCACCGACACCGTGGGCCTGGCCGTCGGTGCCAGCGTCACGTATACCCTGACCGCCGACGTGCGAGCCACGGCGACGGGCAACCTGGTGAACACGGTGTCCATCACGGCCCCGACCGGTCTGACCGACCCGACCCCGGCCAACAACTCGGCCACGGATACCGACACGCTCAACCCCACCGCCGACCTCACCATCACCAAGACCGACAGCTCGCTCACCGAAGTGCCCGGCACACCGGTCACCTACACGATCGTCGCCACCAACAACGGGCCCTCCAACGTGGTTGGTGCCACCATCACCGACACGATCCCAAGCGCGCTCTACCAACGCCGGGTGGACCTGTGTCGCCTCCAGCGGCGCATCGTGCACGGCCAGCGGCACCGGCAGCATCACCGACACCGTCAACCTCGCCTCCGGCGCCACCGCCACGTACACCCTCATCGCCGACATCCGCGCCACGGCCACCGGATCGCTGACGAACACGGCCAACATCGCCGTACCGAGCGGAACAACCGACCCGACCCCGGCCAACAACTCGGCCACCGACACCGACACGCTCGATTCCGACGGCCGACCTCCACGATCACCAAGACCGACAGCGCGACTCACCGAGGTGCCCGGCACCCCGGTCACCTACACGATCGTCGCCACCAACAACGGACCATCCGACGTCACCGGCGCAACGATCAACGACTCCCTGCCCGCCGCTCTGATCAACGCCAACTGGACGTGTACCGCCTCGAGCGGCGCCACCTGCACCGCCAGCGGAACCGGCAACATCGCCGACACCGTCAACCTCGCCGCCGGCGCCACCGCCACCTATACGGTCACCGCCGACATCAGGGCCACCGCCACCGGATCGCTGACCAACATCGCGACCATCTCTACCCCGAGCGGCGTCACCGACCCCACACCGGCCAACAACACCGCCACCGACACCGACACCCTCAACCCCACCGCCGACCTCACCATCACCAAGACCGACGGGGTGACATCGAAGGTTCCCGGCAATTCGGTCACTTACACGATCGTCGCCACGAACAACGGACCATCCAACGTGGTCGGCGCCACCATCGCCGACACGATCCCAAGTGCACTTACCAACGCCACTTGGACCTGTGTCGCCTCCAGCGGCGCATCATGCACGACCAGCGGAACCGGCAACATCACCGACACCATCAACCTCGCCGTCGGAGCAACGGCCACCTACACCCTCACCGCCGACATCCGGTCCACCGCAACCGGCACCCTGGTCAACACCGCCACCCTCACGGGCCCCACCGGCGTCTCCGACCCCACCCCGGGCAACAACTCGGCCACCGATACCGATCTGCTGATGGTGACTGCGGATCTGAGCATCACCAAGACTGACGGTGTCACGAACGAAGTCCCCGGCACTCCCGTGAGCTACACGATCGTGGCCACCAACAACGGGCCGTCGAACGTGACTGGCGCGACGATCACCGACGCGATCCCAAGCGCGCTTGTCAACGCCGGATGGACCTGCGCCACCACTGGTGGAGCGACCTGCGGTGCCGCATTCGGAACGGGCGACATCACCGACACCGTCAACCTCCCATCCGGAAGCTCCGTCACCTACACCCTCACCGCCGACGTCCGAACCACCGCCTCCGGGTCGCTCACGAACGTCGCCACCATCGTCGCGCCGACCGGGGTCACCGACCCCGCCCCGGCCAACAACACCGCGACCGACACCGACTCCCTCAACCCCACCGCCGACCTCACCATCACCAAGACCGACAGCTCGGTCACCGAAGTGCCCGGCACGCCCGTCACCTACACCATCGTCGCCACCAACAACGGACCATCCAACGTCACCGGCGCCACCATCATCGACACCATCCCGGCCGCTCTGGCCAACGCCACCTGGACGTGCCTCGCCTCCACCGGCGCATCGTGCACCGCCAGCGGAACCGGCAACATCACCGACACCATCAACCTGCCGTCGGGCGCAACCGCGACCTACACGTTGAACGCTGACGTCCGAGCGACGGCCACCGGCTCGCTCACCAACACCGCAACGATCACCGCCCCGACGGGCATCTCCGACCCGACCCCGGCGAACAACACCGCAACCGACACCGACGCCCTCAACGCCACCGCCGACCTCACCATCACCAAGACCGACGGAGCCACGAACGAGATCCCCGGCACCGCCGTCACCTACACGATCGTCGCCACCAACAACGGGCCCTCGAACGTGATTGGCGCGACCCTCGCCGACACGATCCCGGCCGCCCTGACCGGCGCCACCTGGACCTGCGTCGCCTCCACCGGCGCGACGTGTGCGGCCAGCGGAACCGGCAACATCACCGACACCATCAACCTGCCCGCCGGTGCCACCGTCACCTACACACTCAACGCCACGGTACGGGCCACGGCCACCGGATCGCTGACCAACACCGCTACGATCACCGCCCCGACCGGCGTCACCGACCCGACACCGGCCAACAACACCGCCACCGACACCGACACGCTCGACGTCACCGCCGACCTCCCGATCACCAAGACCGACAGCTCGCTTACCGAGGTACCTGGCACACCAGTCACCTACACGATCGTCGCCACCAACAACGGACCCTCCAACGTCACCGGCGCCACGGTCGTCGACCTCATCCCGGCTGGCCTCACCGGTGCGACCTGGACCTGCGTCGCTTCCGGCGGCGCCTCATGCGCGGCGAGCGGAACCGGAACCATCGCTGACACCGTCACCCTCCCAGCCGGCGCGACGGCCACCTACACCCTCAACGCCACGGTTCGGTCCACGGCCACCGGCACCCTCGCCAACACCGCGTCGATCAACGCCGCCGACCGGGGTCACCGACCCCACACCGGCCAACAACACGGCGACCGACACCGACACGCCTGAACGTCACCGCCGACCTCCAGATCACCAAGACCGACGGCACCACCGGCGAGGTGCCGGGCACCCCGGTCACCTACACGATCGTCGCCACCAACAACGGACCGTCCAACGTGCTCGGCGCAACCATCGCCGACACCATCCCGGCTTCACTCACCGGAGCGACCTGGACCTGCGTCGCCTCCACCGGCGCATCATGCACCGCCAGCGGAACCGGCAACATCACCGACACCATCAACCTGCCCGCCGGGGCGACCGCCACCTATACGCTCACCGCCGACGTCCGCGCCACGGCCACGGGATCGCTCTCCAACACCGCGACGGTCACGGCTCCCACCGGAACCACCGACCCCACCCCGGCCAACAACACCGCCACCGACACCGACACGCTTGGGGTCGAGGCCAACCTGGCCGTCACCAAGACCGACGGTTCGACCTCGGCGGTACCGGGAACACCTGTCACCTACACGGTCGTGGCGACGAACAACGGACCGTCGGCAGTGGTCGGAGCCACGCTCACTGACACAATCCCAAGCGCGCTTACCAATGTGGCTTGGACCTGCGTCGCCTCCGGTGGAGCCAGCTGCACGGCAAGCGGAACCGGCAGCATCACCGACACCGTCACGCTGCCGGTCGGCGCAACCGCTACCTACACGTTGAACGCCGACGTGAAGTCGACCGCCTCGGGAACTCTCGTCAACACCGCGACGATCACCGCTCCGAGCGGTGTCACCGACACGACTCCGGCAGACAACTCGGCGACCGACACCGACACCCTCACGGTCACCGCCGATCTCCGTGTGACCAAGACGGACGGCACCACGAGCGAGGTTCCCGGCACGCCGGTCACGTACACGATCGTCGCCACGAACAACGGACCTTCCAACGTGGTCGGCGCAACGATCACCGACACCATCCCGGCCGCACTCACGGCGGCCACCTGGACCTGCGTCGCTTCGGCCGGCGCGTCCTGCACCGCCAGCGGAGCCGGCAGCATCACCGACACCGTCAACCTCCCGGTCGGCGCCACCGCCACCTACATCCTCAACGCGACCGTGCGGGCCACGGCCACCGGCTCGCTCGCGAACACCGCTTCGATCAACGCCCCGACCGGCACCACCGACCCCACACCCGGGAACAACACCGCCACCGACACCGACACCTTGACGGTAACGGCCGACCTCCAGATCACCAAGACCGACGGCGTCACGAGCGAGGTACCCGGCACCCCGGTCACCTACACGATCGTCGCCACCAACAACGGACCATCCAACGTCGTCGGCGCCACCGTCGTTGACCTCATTCCGGCACCGCTCACGGCGCGTCTTGGACCTGCGTCGCCTCTGCTGGCGCGACCTGCGCGGCCAGCGGAACCGGAACCATCGCCGACACCATCACCCTCCCGGTCGGCGCCACCGTCACCTACACGCTGAATGCCACCGTGCGGGCCACGGCCACCGGCTCTCTCGCCAACACCGCGTCGATCAACGCTCCGACCGGCACCACCGACCCCACACCCGGGAACAACGGAGCCACCGACACCGACACGCTGGTTCCGACGGCCGACCTCCAGATCACCAAGACCGACAGCTCCATCACCGAGGTCCCCGGCACCCCGGTCACCTACACGATCGTCGCCACCAACAACGGACCATCGAACGTCATTGGTGCCACGATCACCGACACCATTCCAAGCGCGCTTACCAATGCCGGATGGACCTGCACCACCACGGGTGGAGCTACCTGCGGCGCCGCCTTCGGAACCGGTGACATCACCGACACCATCAACCTGCCCACCGGCAGCTCCGTCACCTACACCCTCACCGCCGACGTCCGAGCCACCGCCACCGGCACACTCACCAACACCGCATCGATCACCGCACCTACCGGCGTCACCGACCCCACCCCGGCCAACAACACCGCCGTCGACACCGACACCCTCAACGCCACCGCCGACCTCACCATCACCAAGACCGACGGCGCCACCTCCGAGATCCCCGGCACCCCGGTCACCTACACGATCGTCGCCACCAACAACGGACCATCCAACGTCACCAGCGCAACGATCACCGACACGATCCCAAGCGCGCTTACCAACGCAACATGGACCTGTGCCGCCTCCCCCGGCGCGACCTGCACCGCCGGCGGCACCGGCAACATCACCGACACCGTCAACCTCCCATCCGGAGCGAGTGCCACCTACACCCTCACGGCCGATGTACGGGCCACCGCGACCGGGTCGCTCACGAACACCGCGTCGATCAGCGCCCCGACCGGCGTCACCGACCCCACCCCGGCCAACAACACCGCCACCGACACCGACACCCTCAACGTCACCGCCGACCTCACCATCACCAAAACCGACAGCGCGACCACCGAAGTGCCCGGCACCCCCGTCAGCTACACGATCATCGCCACGAACAACGGACCGTCCAACGTGGTCGGCGCTACGATCGTCGACCTCATCCCGGCCGCGCTCACGGCGTCGACCTGGACCTGCGTCGCCTCCCCCGGCGCCACCTGTACGGCCAGCGGAACCGGAACCATCGCTGACACCGTAAACCTCCCGTCCGGCGCCACCGTGACCTACACCCTGAATGCGACGGTGCGAGCCACCGCCACCGGATCGCTAACCAACACCGCGTCGATCAACTCGCCGACCGGCGTCACCGACCCCACCCCGGCCAACAACACCGCCACCGACTCCGACACCCTTGTAGCGACCGCCGACCTCACCATCACCAAGACCGACAGCGCGACCACCGAAGTGCCCGGCACCCCGGTCACCTACACCATCGTGGCCACCAACAACGGACCCTCCAACGTGGTCGGGGCCACCATCACGGACACGATCCCAAGCGCGCTTACCAACGCCGGATGGACCTGCGCCACCACGGGTGGAGCGACCTGCGGCGCCGCGTTCGGAACCGGTGACATCACCGACACCATCAACCTCCCGGCCGGCGCCACCGTCACCTACACCCTCACCGCCGACGTGCGAGCCACCGCCACCGGCAATCTCGCCAACATCGCGACCATCACGGCCCCGAGCGGCGTCACCGACCCCACCCCGGCCAACAACACCGCCACCGACACCGACACCCTCGACCCCACCGCCGACCTCCAGATCACCAAGACCGACAGCGTGACCACCGAGGTGCCCGGCACCCCGGTGACCTACACGATCGTCGCCACCAACAACGGACCATCCAACGTGGTCGGGGCCACCATCACCGACACGATCCCAAGCGCGCTTACCAACGCCGGGTGGACCTGTATCGCCTCGGCCGGAGCCACGTGCGCGACCAGCGGCACCGGCAACGTCACCGACACCATCAACCTGCCCACCGGCAGCTCCGTCACCTATACCCTCATCGCCGACATCGGCTCTACGGCGACCGGTTCCCTGACCAACACCGCGACCGTCTCGACTCCAACCGGCATCACCGACCCCACGCCGTCCAACAACACCGCCACCGACACCGACGTCCTCGGCGTTGCGGCCAACCTGTCGATCACCAAGACGGACGGAATCACGTCGGTGGCTCCGGGCACCACGGTCACCTACACCATCGTCGCCACCAACAGCGGACCCTCCGCCGTCACCGGCGCCGTCATAGCCGACACCCTCCCAAGCTCACTCAGCAACGCCATCTGGAGTTGTGTCACGACGGCAGGTGCCACCTGCACCGCCAGCGGAACCGGCAGCATCACCGACACCGTGAATCTCCCGGTCGGGGCTTCGGTGACGTACAGCCTCAACGCCACGGTGCGCTCGTCGGCCACCGGCAACCTGGTGAACACCTCCACCATCTCGGCCCCGACCGGTGTTTCCGACACGAACCCGGCCGACAACACCGCGACCGATACCGACACGCTCGATGTGACCGCCGACCTCACCATCACCAAGACCGACGGAGCTACGTCGGAGATTCCCGGCACCCCGGTCACCTACACCATCGTCGCCACCAACAACGGACCATCCGACGTGGTCGGCGCCACCATCACCGACACCATCCCGGCCGCCCTCACCAACGCCGGATGGACCTGCGCGGCCTCGGCCGGAGCCACCTGCACCACGAGCGGAACCGGCAACATCACCGACGTGATCAACCTCCCCGCCGGCGCAACCGCGACCTACACCCTCAACGCGACCGTGCGAGCCACAGCCACCGGCAACCTCGCCAACACGGCAATCGTCAACGTGCCCGCCGGCACGACCGATCCGAACCCGACGAACAACACGTTCACCGATATCGATTCGTTGATGGTGACGGCCGATCTCTCCATCACCAAGACGGACGGCGCGGCCACTGAAGTGCCCGGAACTCCGGTCGTCTACACGATCGTCGCCACGAACAACGGACCATCCAACGTTGTCGGCGCCACAATTTCCGACACCGTCCCGGCTGCGCTGACCAACGCCACCTGGACCTGTGCCGCCTCCACCGGAGCCACTTGCACCCCGAACGGAACCGGCAACATCACCGACACCGTGAACCTCCCGGTGGGGGCCACGGCTACCTACACCCTCAACGCCACCGTGCGGGCCACGGCCTCGGGCTCGCTGACGAACACCGCTTCGATAAGTGTTCCGACGGGAACCACCGACCCGACACCCGGAAACAACGGAGCCACCGATACCGACACGCTGGTTCCGACGGCCGACCTCCAGATCACCAAAACCGACGGAGCTACGTCGGAGGTCCCCGGCACTCCGGTCACCTACACGATCATCGCCACCAACAACGGACCATCCAACGTCTTGGCCGCCACCATCAACGACACCATTCCAAGCGCGCTTACCAATGCCGGATGGACCTGCGCCACCACGGGTGGAGCGACCTGCGGCACCGCCTTCGGAACCGGTGACATCACCGACACCATCAACCTGCCCACCGGCAGCTCCGTCACCTACACCCTCACCGCCGACGTCCGAGCCACCGCCACCGGCACACTCACCAACACCGCATCGATCACCGCACCTACCGGCGTCACCGACCCGACCCCGGCCAACAACACCGCCGTCGACACCGACACCCTCAACCCCACCGCCGACCTCACCATCACCAAGACCGACGGCTCGACCAGTGAGATCCCCGGCACCCCGGTCACCTACACGATCATCGCCACCAACAACGGACCATCAGCGGTTACCGGCGCAACGATCACCGACACGATCCCAAGCGCGCTCACCAACGCAACATGGACCTGCGTCGCCTCCACCGGCGCCACCTGCACCGCCAGCGAAACCGGCAACATCACCGACACCGTCAACCTCCCCGCCGGCGCCACCGCGACCTACACACTCAACGCCACGGTCCGGGCGTCGGCCACCGGCAACCTCACCAACACCGCATCGATCACCGTCCCGACCGGCGTCACCGACCTCACCCCGGCCAACAACACCGCCACCGACACCGACACCCTGGTACCCACCGCCGACCTCACCATCACCAAAACCGACAGCGCCACCTCCGAGATCCCCGGCACCCCCGTCATCTACACGATCGTCGCCACCAACAACGGACCCTCCAACGTGGTCGGAGCCACCATCACCGACACGATCCCGGCCGCCATCACCAACGCGACATGGACCTGTGCCACCTCCACCGGCGCGACCTGCACCGCCAGCGGAACCGGCAACATCACCGACACCGTCAACCTGCCCGCCGGCGCCACCGCGACCTACACCCTCAACGCCACAGTGCGCCCGTCGGCCACCGGCAACCTCACCAACACCGCATCAATCACCGCCCCCACCGGAGTCACCGACCCCACCCCGGCCAACAACACCGCCACCGACACCGACACCCTCAACCCCACCGCCGACCTCACCATCACCAAAACCGACGGATCCATCACCGAGATCCCCGGCACCCCGGTCACCTACACCATCGTCGCCACCAACAACGGACCATCCAACGTCACCAGCGCGACCATCACCGACACGATCCCGGCCGCCCTCACCAACGCCGGATGGACCTGCGCGGCCTCGACTGGAGCGACCTGCGGCACCGCCTTCGGAACCGGTGACATCACCGACAGCGTCAACCTGCCCGCCGGCGCCACCGTCACCTACACGCTCACCGCCGACGTGCAAGCCACCGCCACCGGCACCCTCACCAACACCGCTTCGATCACCGCCCCGACCGGCGTCACCGACCCCACCCCGGCCAACAACACCGCCACCGACACCGACACCCTCAACCCCACCGCCGACCTCACCATCACCAAAACCGACGGATCCGTCTTCGAGATCCCCGGCACCCCGGTCACCTACACCATCGTCGCCACCAACAACGGACCATCCAACGTCACCAGCGCGACCATTACCGACACGATCCCAAGCGCGCTTACCAATGCCGGGTGGACCTGCGTCGCCGCCGCTGGAGCGACCTGCGGTGCCGCGTTCGGAACCGGTGACATCACCGACACGGTCAGCCTCCCGGCAACCGGCTCCGTTACCTACACCGTCACCGCCGACGTACGAGCGACCGCCACCGGCACCCTCACGAACGCTGCATCCATCAACACGCCGACCGGCGTCACCGACCCCACCCCGGCCAACAACACCGCCACCGATACCGACGCCCTTCGCGTCAGCGCCGATCTCAGCGTCACGAAGACCGATGGGGCCACGAGCGAGATCCCCGGCACTCCCGTCACCTACACGATCGTGGCCACCAACAACGGACCATCCGACGTCACCGGTGCAACGATCACCGACACGATCCCAAGCGCGCTTACCAACGCGACATGGACCTGCGTCGCCTCCACCGGTGCAACCTGCACCGCCAGCGGAACCGGCAACATCACCGACACCGTCGACCTCCCCACCGGCGGCTCCGCGACCTACACACTCAACGCCGACGTCCGGCCCACGGCGACCGGCAACCTCACCAACACTGCATCGATCACCGCTCCGACCAGTGTGGTCGACCTCTCGCCGACCAACAACACCGCTACCGACACCGACACGCTGAACGTGACCGCCGACCTCACCGTCACGAAAACCGACGGCACCACCTCCGAGATCCCCGGCACGCCGGTCACCTACACGATCGTCGCCACCAACAACGGACCGTCGAACGTCACCGGCGCAACGATCGCCGATACCATCCCAAGCGCACTTACCAACGCAACGTGGACCTGCGTCGCGACGAACGGCGCCACCTGCACCGCCAGCGGAACCGGCAACCTCAACAACGCCGTCACCCTCCCGGTCGGAGCCACGGTCACGTACACGGTTAACGCAACAGTTCGACCCGACGCGACCGGCAACCTGACCAACACCGCAGGCATCACCGCCCCTACCGGCGTCGATCCCAACCTCGCCAACAACACCGCCACCGACACCGACACCCTCGACCCGACGGCCGATGTACGCATCACAAAGACCGACGGCCTCACCGTGGCCGCCCCGGGCGCACCCGTGACCTACACGATCACCGTGGCGAACACCGGGCCGTCGAGCGCACCGGGAGTGACCGTGACCGACGTTCTTCCGGGGAACCTCAACGGGGTGACCTGGAGCTGCGTCGCCGATTCCAGTTCGGCCTGCTCCACCGCCAGCGGCACCGGCAACCTGAACACGACAGCGGACCTCGGCCCAGCCGGAACCGTGACCTACACCGTCCAGGCGCAGGTTGATCTGAACGCCGCCGGTTCGTTGACGAACACCGCCACGGTGGCCGTTCCGCCGGCGATCGACGATCCGAACACGCTGAACAACACCGCCACCGATACCGACACCCTGACGCCGACCGCCGACATGGCGTTGACCAAGACGGACAACCTCGGAACGGGTTCGATCGTCGCCGGCACCGCCGTGACCTACACGATCACCGCCACCAACCGTGGACCGTCGCGAGCGATCGGGCTCACCCTTACCGACCCGCTGCCCGCATCGCTGTCGAGTGCCACCTGGACCTGCTCGACCGTGTCGCCATCGTCGTGCGGAACCGCGGCCGGCTCGGGGTCGATTCTCAGCACCCTTGATCTGGAACCCGACGCCGTCGCCACGTTCACCCTCACCGCCACGCTCGACGCCTCGGCGACCGGCTCGCTCGTGAACACCGCCACGGTCACGTACCCGACCGGCCTGATCGATCCCACCCCAGGCCCGACGACGGCCACGGACCTGCTTGCCATCCTCAAGGCCGCCGACCTGGTCATCACGAAGACCGACGGTGCCACATCCTCGACGCCCGGACTCCCGGCTTCCTACACGATCACCGTAACCAACGCCGGCCCTTCCGACGTGGTCGGCGCTGTGGTCACCGACACACTGCCAAGCGCGCTTATCAATGCCACGTGGAACTGCACAGCGGGTGCTGGTTCGAGTTGTGGCGCCATCAGCGGTGCCGGAAGCATTGCCACAACCGTCGATCTGGTTGTCGGTGCCTCGGCCACGTTCACTCTGGATGCGACGGTCGACCCGGCCGCGACCGGCCCCACCCTCGGCAACACCGCTCAGATCACGCCACCCACCGGTGTCGTCGACCCGAACCCGTCGAACTCCACCGCGACCGACACCAACGATCTCAACCGCATCGCCGACCTCAGCATCACCAAGACCGACGCCCGGATCACCGCGGTGGCCGGATCCGACACGAGCTACACGATCACCGTCCACAACGACGGGCCGTCGGCCGCACGCGCCGCTCGAATCGTGGACAGCTTCGGCACCGACCTCACCCGAGCGACCTGGACCTGCACCACTTCACCGACCGTAGGCATCACATCGTGCCCCGCTACGGGGACCGGCGCGATCGACACCGCGATCAATCTCGAACCCGGTGCGAGCGCCACCTTCGTTCTCAGCGGAACCATCAACCCCGCGCTGCGTGGCACGATCACCAACACCGCCACGGTGTCCGCACCGAGTGACACGACCGATCCCGACGCTTCCGACGACTCGGCAACCGACACCACCGATCTCACCGCAACCGCCGACGTTTCGATCACCAAGACCGACGGTGTAACGGAGTCATCACCCGGCGCTCGCATGACGTACACCGTCAACGTCAGCAACGCCGGACCGTCTACCGCCACAAACGTCGTCGTCACCGACGTGCTCGCGACCATTCTCCACAACGCGACATGGACCTGCACGGTGACGTCGGGTTCCTGCCCCAACGCGTCAGGCACCGGCTCGCTCAGCGAAACGATTCCCGCCCTCGCCCCCAACGCCGTGGCCACCTTCCGGATCAGCGCCCGGGTCGACTTCGAAGCCACGGGCACACTCACCAACACCGCATCCGTCACATCGACCGAGCCCGACGCCGACACCACCAACAACTCGGCCACCGACGTCGACACCCTCGTCGCGAAGGCCGATCTGCAGATCACCAAGACCGACAACGCGTTGACCCGCATACCCGGTCTGGCGACGTCGTACGCGATCACCGTCACGAACGCGGGTCCGTCCAATGTCACCGGAGCCAGCATCGCCGACGCCATGCCGAGCGAACTGCTGAACGTCGCCTGGAGTTGCGCCGCTACCGGCGGGGCCACTTGCCCGACAGCTTCAGGAGCCGGAAGCATCGCCACATCGGTCGACCTCCCGGCCGAATCGACGGTCACGTTCGCCGTGAACGCCGACATCAGCGCCGGGTCGTCGGGGCTCCTTCGCAACACCGCGACGGTGACGTCGCCGTCGGATGTCCCGGATCCCGATCCGTCCAACAACACGTCGACCGACGAGACGCAACTCACACCCGAAACGAACCTCCGCATAACGAAGACCGACCACGCCGACACGCAGACGCCGGGCGACAAGGTCACCTACGACATCGAGGTGACGAACGAAGGCCCGTCGTACTCGTCCGACACCCGCATCAAGGACGTCGCACCCGACAGCCTCCGCGACATCTCGTGGACATGCGAGGGAGTCAGCGGTGCCACCTGCCCGACCGATGGCACCAAGCCCGAACTGCTGGCCCAGATTCCGCCGCACACGTCGATCAGGATCAAGCTCACCGCCACGATCGATCCGGCGGCCACCGGGGTGTTGAAGAACATCGCCACCGTGGCCCCCGCCACCTCGGGCGTCGACAAGAACATCAACGACGACGAGGCCATCGACGAATCGACGCTGACCCCGAAGGCCGATCTCACCGTCACCAAGGACGACGGCGTGAGCGAAGTCGCTCCCGGTCGGGCCCTCACCTACAAGATCACCGTCACCAACCACGGCCCCTCGAACAGTGGGAAGGTTCAGGTCACCGACCAACTGCCGAGCTCGCTCATCGGTGCCACCTGGTCCTGCGTCACCCCCGACGGCTGCGGCACCACCTCGGGAACCGGCGACCTCGACACCACGGTCAACCTCGCACCCGATCAGGCCGCAACGTTTGAGGTCCGGGCCACTGTCAACCCCGACGCCGAAGCCGGCGAGCTGAAGAACATCGCAACGGCCGCTCTTCCGGGCGACGTCGTCGACCCGACTCCGGCGCCGACTCCCGGGCCGACCACCGCACAGGACATCGACGACATCGTTCCCGAAACCGATCTCTCGATCACGAAGACCCACGAGGGTGGCAACGTCGTCGCCGGCGGCAAGGTCCGCTACACGATCACGGTCGCCAACAACGGTCCGTCGACGGCCCGCAACGTCGTGGTCACCGACGTGCTGCCGGCGTCACTTCTGAACGCCAGCTGGACCTGCGCAGCCGACATCGGCAGTGCATGCGATGTCATCGGCACAGGATCGATCGACACCAAGGTCACCGTCCGTCCGGGTGCACCGGTGGTGTTCACCCTCGAGGCGACCGTCGATCCGGCCTTCGAAGGCTCCGACCTGGCCAACACCGCGTCGGTAACCCCGTCGATGGGAAGCAGGGACATCACGGAGTCCGACAACTCGGCGACCGATCACGCCACGGTCGAGCGACGAGGTGACGTGTCGATTACCAAGACCGACGGCCGACCGTACGCGGTACAGGGTCGGGTCAACTACTACCGGATCGTCGTCACCAACCACGGACCGTCGGCCCTCAAGGGCGTGAAGGTCACCGACCACCTGCCGGGCAACCTCCACAACGGTTCGTGGAAGTGCGAAGTGCTCACCGGCTCGGCCAGCTGTCAGACCGAAAGCGGCGACGGCGACATCGACGGCGTTCTCGTCGATCTCGGCCCCGATGCCAGCGTGAGCTTCGTGGTTCGCACGACGGTCGACGAGCACTCCCTGGCCAACGTGATCAACTCGGCGTCGGTGGAGGCTCCGGCCGATGCCACCGACCCGGTTCTCTCGAACAACAAGGCGACGGACAACGACGTGATGTGGAAGGAATGGCTGAGCCATCCCCCCGTTGAGCGGGAGCCGACGGCCAGGGTGTCGGGCAAGATGAACCTCGCCGACCCCACCGACAACATCGACTCGAACCTCATCCTGTCCCTGACCGGCTCCGAAGTCCTAGGCGTACTTACTACTGCCGGTCTGCTGCTGATGGGCGGTTACCTGCTCATCCTCGCGACCCGCCGTCGCCGTCGATCCTGAAGGGTGCCCGGCCCAGCGGAAATCAGCGAAGCACGGCGTTCGTGGCGACGACCACCGCCCCGGCAACCACGAGTGCTGGAGCAACGATTCGTAGGCCGATCGCCGAAAAGCGACGCGCACTTACGATCACCCCGAGTCGGGCGGCCGTGTCCCTCCAGAGCAGACCGGCCAGCGCGCCGGTGACGATGAGGCCGGGGCCGAAGTTCACACCGACCAGCATCGGCCAGATCCGGGCGTCGCCGGCGCGCAGGATGCCGGTGCCGAGAAGCGTGGCGGGGAGATTGTTGATGGCGTTGGCCCCGAGCACGGCAACGGCCAGCGTGCGCAGATCTCCGGTCACGGTGGATTGGCCGAGAAGCAAGCCGAGCCCGAGATGCGGCGCTGCCGCGCTCGCAACCAACCCGAGCGAAAGCGCCAGGATGGCCGCGCCCCACGGGAGTTCGGGCAGGGATCGGTCTGACAGCAAGGTCAGCGTCCACAGCGTCGCGACAAAGGCGACGATCCACGCCGGGACTCCGAACCCATCGCCGACGGTGAATCCCAAGAGCACGAATCCGACGATTGGAAGGCCCCGGCGGATCGCCGAACGATCCACGTGATCACGTTCCGGTTCGACGTCGCGCTCGCGTCGGAACGTCCTGCAGTAGGCGAGGTACCCAACCACGGTGGCCAGCAGCGATGCCGGACCCAGATGGGTGAGAAAGTCAACGGCGCCGAGTTTGAGCCGTTCGGCTGCGATGAGGTTGGTGAGATTGGAAACCGGGAGCGCACTCGATGAGAGCGCCGCGGCGACCGCCGGTTGGATCGCGAACGGCAGGGGGTCGCGGCCGTGTCGACGGGCGATCCGGATGTAGAGCGGGGTGAGGAGCACGACCGAGGCGTCAAGGTTCAGAACGGTTGTCACCAGGGCGGCGAGCACCCAGAGGCCGAGATCGAGATGTCGGCCGTTGTCGAACAGCGACGCAACCGCTGAGAAGAACCCGAGCCGGTCGAGCAGCACCGCGAGCGGAACAGCAGTCAGAAGGAACAGCAGCGGAGGACCGAGTGGCCGACCGGCGTCGAGAGCCTCGCGAATCGTCAGTTGCCGAAAGACCAGAGACGCGACGGCGACAAGCATTGGTGTGCCCCAGACCGGCCACCGAGCGGGCCGGGCGAACACGCCGAGAACCGCAATTGCCAGAAGGCCGACAGAGATCACGCCAATGTAGGCATCGTGCGCTTGAACGGCCCCGTTGACGCGAGTGATTTGTGCAACGCGACACCGAGCGCGATCCCGGACACGATCATGGTCCCGATCGCGAAGCCGATCCGGCGCGCACCGTTCACTTCCGTCACCAGTACGATCACGATCTCGAGCGCGGACATCGACCACACGAATATCGCCACCGGGGCCGCCATGCGCTCGATCAGCGTGAACTCACGGTCCTTCGCGATATCGGTCACCGCAGCTCCTTCGCTCCGAAGCAGTTGGTCGATCCAGTCCACCGGCGCACTTACGACGGCAACCACTGACGAGGCCCAGAAGGCGTAGACCCCGGCCAACCACAGGGCTGAACTCGGGGTAACGACCGGATCAGCTTGAAGGACCGCTGCGGCCACCACCACCGCGAGACTCGTCGTGAGGAATGCGACGAGTGCCTTCACGTAGCGCATCACGATCACCTGAAGTCGCAGTATGTGACGCGCCATACCGTGTTCAACCTTGGCCACTTCCTCGGCCAGACCTCGAGACCTGCTCGCCACCAGTTCAAAAAGCCCGGCTGCGCGACCGACGTCGCCCGGCGCATCGTCGCGACCGAGCCCACCGTACGCGTCGAGCCGCTGGTCGATCGCCGCCCGGCTGGCGACATTCGGAGGTACGAGGAGCTCCACGGTTCCGGGTTCCAATCGGGCAGCTTCGAGCGCCTGGAGCCCGACTTCGGAAAGCTCGTCGAGCGGCAGCCGCAGGCCGGTCAGCGTAAAGCGCGGTGTGAACGATTCGATTCCGTCGTGGTGTACGTGCTGGGCATGAAAATAGAAGCGCGTCATATCGCGAAGGAGCACCCAGAGCACCGCCAGGGGGAAGGCCAAGACGACGATGGCCAAGACCGTCAGGACAACGTGACCCGTGCTCACTTCCGCTTCGAGGAGGACCCGGACCACCGAGACGATCTGGTCGCGCATGATCGCCGGCAGCAGAACCATCAGGCCCGCTCCCGACAGCAAGGCTGTTCCGACCCGGTGAATAGTCGATAAGCGCACTTCACATCGCTGTAGGTACGCTCGGATCGCGGCACGTTCATCGGGTTGCCAATCACTCATCGTTCATGAGTCTTGCCGATTCACGGCCACGCTCCGGCCAACTCGACCACAACAAATGACACAACGAATGTGGCGCACGGCGGCAGAGTCCTCGGTCCAGACGACGAACGGCGGCGTCACCTGGGACTTTTGCCGGGTGTGCCGAAAGAGCCGGTTGGGTACACATGGAGTAACGGGATTCCGTCAATTCTGGCTGACCCGAAAACACGGAAAGCAGCGCCACGATGAGCAAGAAAGCGCACAAGCGACGACGAACACAAGCACGACGAACACAAGCATGACAAGCACGAAGAACAGGCGGCGGCGGCCCACGACCAGGCGGCATCTTCCGACAAGACCGACCACCACAAGAACGACCACGGCAAGACCGACCACCACAAGAACGACCACGACAAGAACGCCCACGACAAGAACGCCCACGACAAGAACGACCACGCCGACGAGATCGCAGCGACCATGGCCCCGGTCATCGAGACGTTTCACATTCAGTCGATTGCGAAAAAGACCCACGAGGTTCGCGCTCCGCAGCTGACAACGAACAACTTCGCAATCGCCACCATGTGCATCAAGTCGGGCGAGACGGTCGAAGAGCACGGACCCGCGGCGGAGAAGATCTATCTCGTGGCACACGGCGAAGGGACTGTCGCGTTGGGTGCCGCCAAAGTCAGCCTCGACAAGGGCGAGCTGATCGTGATCCCAGCCGGTCAGGCGCACACGCTCCACGCCGACGACGACGATGACTTCAAGCTCATCACCATCGAAAGTGTGCACACCGACCTGCATCCGGTGCCGGTGATGGCCACGGCAGCTCACGCGTCAACCAGTCACACAACAACCTGACGCTCATCAAGCTGACGCCATAAAGAGAAGCCGGGCCTGAAGAGAAGCCGGGCCCTGAGAAGCCGGTTCAGAGAAGCCGGGTTCAGAGAAGCCGGGCGCTGTGCACAGGGGACTCAGAGGTAGCCGCGGATCTCGAACGCCCATTCCCCTTCCGGCTTGATCAGCTGCCGGCCCGATACCTGCTCGACCATGACATACAGCCAGGTCTCACGATCGCCGGTCCACGGGTGCGGATCCCACGAATGAAGCCATTCCGGCGCAGCTTCGTTGTGGCCCTCGTGGAGCGTGCCCTGGGCCAGCACGCTCCACCCGGTCTGCGCCACCGGGTCGGTACCGTCGATCTGAAATCCGACACGGGCACCGGGATGGTCGAGCACGCCGCCCTCTCTGGCGCGAAACACCAGGACAAAGGCCGCGTCGCGGACCAGTTGGGTTTCCCGGCTGACGAGGCTCGCGGCCGCTTCGACCACGAGCCGGTAATTCACCGGAAACGCGAGCGGGGTCCCGTCGACCACCAGACACAGGCGTCCGATGCTGTGGGTACCGAGTGCGTAAAGACATTCCTCGCGAGTCAGTTCAACCATCATGATGGTGTTCCTCCCTGGGCGCCTTTACGGGCGACACCCGGTCAGTCCTTCTTTTGCGGGCGCACCACGGTCACCGGACACGTCGCGTGATGGATGCACTGCAGCGCGGTGGAACCGAGCAGCAACGACGAGAAACCACCACGACCACGTGAACCGACGACCAGCATGTCGGCCCCTTCGGCCGCGGCGAGTAGTTCGGTCGCCGTCGAGCCACAGCGAATCGAGAGTTCAACCGGCACGACGGGGGTTTCGCCGAGCACCGTTTTCACTTCGGCCTCGACCATCTCGCGCTCGTTCGCTTCGGTCTTTTCGAACATTCCGGGGAGCGGGAACGCCCCACCCATCGGGTCGACGTACATCGGAAAGGTCCAGGCACCAACGATCTCAAGTGTCGCACCGCGGAGTTTCGCCTCGTCAGCTGCCCACAGGAGTGCTGCCCGTGCCGGTTCCGAACCATCGATGCCTACAACGATGCGAGCCATGTGTGTCTCCTTAGTAAATGATCGTGATGTCGCGATTGATCTGAATCTGTTGTCGCATTCTGACCAGGTAATCAACAACCAGCAAACGGCCCGAGGCCACCGGCCGATGGTCCCAGTCGCCACGCGGCTCGCGGTGCTCACAAACGCGTTCAGCGACGTGACCGATGCCACAATCTCGGGACTTTCGTCACGTGACGTCGGGACAAAAGCAATGGAGCGAATCCGGCCGAGTTCGTGCAGACTTAGCCCGTGACGATACGAGTGTTCTTGGTAGACGACCACGAAATTGTGCGTCGTGGATTGGCTGATCTAATCAACCGTGAAGACGACATGATCGTCGT
Source organism: uncultured Acidimicrobiales bacterium (assembly GCA_963763135.1). Classification (GTDB taxonomy): domain Bacteria; phylum Actinomycetota; class Acidimicrobiia; order Acidimicrobiales; family JANYDT01; genus JANMZO01. Next base: position 150,438 of record CAVXNJ010000005.1, read on the forward strand.
CGGTGAGGCCGGTCGAGCCGACGAAGCGACTGCTCGCATCGGTGCGACCTCGCCGAATGTGGCGGTGCTCGACTACCAGCTTCCCGATGGAAACGGCGTAGAAGTATGCCGAGAGGTAAAGGACCTCTACCCAAACGTCGCGTGCCTCATGCTCACCGCGTTTGCCGACGACGACGCGGTGTTCTCGGCGATCATGGCCGGAGCAAAGGGCTACGTCCTCAAGCAGATCCGCGGTAACGAACTCATCTCCTCAATCCGACGCGTCGCTGAAGGCGAGCAACTCCTCGATCCAGCCGTTACGGCGCGGGTTCTCGACCGGTTGCGCACCCCGCCCAAAGCCGAGCCGGATCCGCTTGAAGTGCTGTCACCTCAGGAACGCAAGATCTTGATGTTGATCGCTGAAGGCCTCACCAACCGTCAAATCGGCGAGCGCCTGTTCCTGGCCGAAAAAACCATCAAAAACTACGTGTCTTCGGTTTTGTCGAAGCTGGGTCTTGAGCGTCGAACGGAAGCGGCGGTCTTCGCCTCACGTTTGACCAACCATCAGAACCCGGCCCCGATCGGCACCACCCACCGCTGACACAGGAACTGACACCCGGCAACTGACACACGGGAGTCGGGTCAACGCTGTTCCGTTCGGCTCAGCCGAGCGGAACGGCAAACACAATGTGCGTACCTTCGCCTTGTGACGACGATATGTCGCACTTTCCGCCGAGACTGAGCGCGCGGTCCCGCAGGTTCCGCAGCCCCTGGCCCCCACTGTGGACGCCGGCGGTCGCATCGTGTTCGAAGCCAATACCATCGTCGCTGACCCGAACGACAAGTTGTTCGCCCTCAACGTCGACATCGACCCCCACCCGCCGAGCCGATGCGTGCTTCACGATGTTCGTGAGCGATTCACGGATCACGGCCACGAGATCGGCGCGAAGTCGCGAGGGCACCCGGTACTCGACCTCACTGCCGATACGAACCTCGAGGGGGCAGTCGAGCATGCGTCGGGCCTCGTCGATGGTCGTACGGACGGAATCGCCCACGGTTCGCGGGTCGATCGGACGCCGGAGCGAGAAGATCGACGTGCGGAGGTCGCGAATGGCGTCGTCGATGCTGGCAACGGCCTGGTCGATCCGTTCGGCCACATCAGGGCGGCCGATGGCCGCCTGCAGATTGAGTCCGGTCGCGAACAGCCGCTGGATCACCGTATCGTGCAGATCTCGGGCGATGCGGTCGCGGTCTTCGGCGATCGCGAGCCGCTCGTGGGCCTCCACGATTTGATTGAGAAGGTGACGGCGCTCGGCCACATCGCGCATTACGGCAATGACCCGCCCTTCGGTTTCACCCTGCACCGGCGAGAGGCTGATCTCCACCGGGATCTCCCGGCCGTCGCGGTGCCTGGCCGAAAGCTGGAGACCGAGTCCCATCGGTCGGGTATCGGGAGAGTCGGCGTAGGTTCCGCGGTGGTTCTGGTGCTGGAGGCGAAACCGGTCGGGAACCAGAACTTCGATCTTCTTACCGATCAGATCAGATTGGCTGTACCCGAGCATCGTGACGATGCTCCGGTTGACGTATTCAATAGAGCCGGTCCGGTCGCAGATGACGATTGCGTCGGGAGCCTGCTCCAGCGCTTCGAGCAGCACGGTCGTCACCAGAGGCATGTCGTTGGCAGATTCAAAACCTGAGTCGACCCGCTCCTTCGACATTTTGACCATCCCTACACCTTACGGGGAATCGGGCGAACGCGTGGATTCCAACCAACTCGAAGGTCGGGAGTCACACGCTCAGATGGAACTGTTGCCGGCGAGGTCGGGCATCGTGCGACACGAACCCCGAAAGATGTTTCGCAAACGCGAGGTCGGGGTAAACATGCTCCGGCACCCGAAAATGGCCGCTATGCGCACGCGAACATACGCCCCGTGTCACGATGTACGAAACGCGCAGATCGAGAAAGGGACTTAAGTCCCGGAACTTTCCCATCGCTCGCAGGGTCCTTTCGCCCCATCGGCTTTCTACACTCGCTCCCATGAGTTCAGTTACCGCGTATTCCGGTCCCTCGCGTGAATCAAGCGAGGGCGTGTCCCTGCTAGCCCTACTCACGGCGGGGCTTGCCGTGATTTTCGGCATTGCCGCGCTTGGGTTCAGCCTTCGAAACAACGATGGCGGAGGTGGTGGAGGCGGTGCTGCTGCAAGTCAGGAATCGGGCAAGTCGGTCGCAACCGCCGACGTCTTTCTCACCGACTTCAAAATTCGCGGCGTGCCTGACACCTTCCCGGCCGGGCCCATCGAACTGAAGATCAGGAACAACGGTTCCACCCCGCACACGCTGGTTATCGACGGCGTCGCCCGGACTGACAAGCTTGCCGTCGGAAAGTCAGTCACGTTGAGCCTCGGCTCCCTGGAAGCTGGCTCCTACACCTGGTACTGCGACATCGCCGGCCACAAGGAAGCGGGCATGACGGGGACGTTCACGGTAACGGGCTCCTCCGCCACGGCCACCGGCACGGCGACCGCCGCTGCAGCCACCTCGGCGGCGTCCGAAACGGGGGCCGAGACCGTTAACACGCTTCCGCCGAAGGACGAAGAAGCTGTTGACCGAGAGCACCAGAAGGTCGTCCAGGCGTACCTGACGGGCCTTCCGGCCAAGACCGAGGGTCTCGGCGGCCAGAAGATGAAGCCATCAGCCGTAGAAAATGGCGTCAACGTGTTCAACCTCACCGCCAAGGCCGTCCAGTGGGAAGTCGCCCCGGGCAAGAAGTTCGAAGCCTGGACCTACAACGGTGCTGTCCCGGGCCCGGAACTCCACGTCAAGCAGGGTGAGACGATCAAGGTCCGCCTGAAGAACGAACTCCCCGAGTCGACCTCCATCCACTGGCACGGCCTCGAACTCACCGACAACAAGCAAGACGGCGTGACGTTCGTGACCCAGGACCCGATCAAGCCGGGCCAGACCTACGAATACACGATTACCCCGCTCAACTGTGGTTCGCACATGTACCACTCGCACCATGCCGCTGACGCCCAGGTGCCGCTCGGCCTCCTCGGTGCACTTATCGTCGATTGCACGACCACCCCGACACCGGCGTTCTACGCCCACGACACCGATTACACGGAAATCCTGACCGACGGCCCGCTCGGGTTCGGCATCAACGGCAAGGGCTTCCCCGGAACCGCTCCCATCGTCGCCAAGGTCGGCGAAAAGACGCTGATCCGGTTCATGAACGAGGGTCTCATCATTCACCCGATGCACCTTCACGGTCACCGCATGACGGTGGTGGCGAAGGACGGCAACTTCCTTCCGGCTCCGTACGAGGTTGACACGCTGAACATCGCTCCAGGTGAGCGCTACGACGTGATCGTGTCCTCCCTGTACACCGGCGCATGGGCCTTCCACTGCCACATCCTCACCCACGCCGAATCCGACAACGGTCTGCACGGCATGACCACAGTCTGGGCCGTGAAGCCAGCGTGATAACACTCCCCACCCGAGCACTGAAGGTCGTTGCGCTCGCAGCGCTGATGACCTTCGTGCTCGCCGGTGTGGCCGGTCGGGCGAAAGCCCAGGACACGGCCGGATCATCGGCCATTGATGCAGGAACCGCGACCGGATCGTCGAAAACCGCAGACACTGTCGCTGCCAATCCAGTGCCCGCTCCGACCGAAGCGAAAGCTGTGGGCACCACCAGCACCGAGGACACAGCACCACGAGTACCGACAGCACCACGACGACATCGGGAGTCAAGGTCACCAAGGTGAACCTGACGACCGGTGTCGGCACCGGTGCCGACCGGGTATATGTCGCCACGGTGTTCGACTCGAACGGCAACGTCGTGAAGAACGCCGATCCCGACATCGGCGGCCTCGGCGCCGACCCGGACCTTCGGGTGCCCACGGTTCCAATGAAGTCAACCGACGGCGGCAACACGTATACAGCGAAGGTCACCTTCCCGTCCGACGGCGACTGGGTCCTCGTCATTCGGGTCAGCAAGCCAACGCAGTACGTTGACCTGTTCACCGAGAACATTGTCGGTGCCGGAACGATCACGCACGAAGACACCGCCAACACTCCTTCACGCAAGGCGGTTCGGGCTATCGATCCGAACTTCTATGACAAGTACGACCCGACGAATCCGAATCCCGGTACCCTGACCGACGCGCAACTAGCCGCCATCGAAGCGAATGGATCCACGCATGGCTCCACGCACACTGTGGTTACGGCGGCCGACGGCACGCTCGTAGCGGTGCATCCGTTCGATCTCACCAACGCCCTCGTCGCCATGATGCACCTGGCCGGTGCGGGCGCCTGGATCATCTCGGTGCTCGGACTCGTGCTCGCCAATCGGATCGGCCACACCGGTGCCCGTTCGGAGATCACCCGCTTCATCGGCATGCACTACACGCTGCTCGCCATCGGCGGACTGTTCCTCGTGACCATCACGGGTGTGCAGAACGTGGTCAGCGCGTCGCCGGGGCTCACCAATCCGAGAGAGCTGCTCAATACGACCAACGGCACGGCATACCTGTGTGTCTTCGCCGTGAAGATGGTCGCCGTGGCCGCTTCGTTCGTCACGTCCTACCGGATTCGGAAGCTGCTTCCCACGCGACCGCAGTTCGCTGCGTACTACCGCCTGTCAAGCGCCGGTGCAATGGTCAACGACGACGAACCGAAGCCGACGAACGTTGCAATGGTTTACCGACTCGCTGAAACAAACGCGATTCTCGTCGTGTTCATCATCAGCTGCGTCGCCATCCTCGGCCAACTCCACCAGGCCATCGTCTGAGGGTTTCGACCCGAGGGCGCAAGACCCCCCAACGCAGTTCGCCCAGCCCCCCGAGCGAACTTGCGGATACAAGCAAGGCCCCGGCAAGTAGCCGGGGCCTTGTTCTTTTCTGAGCTGTTCTTTTCTGAGCTGTTCTTTTCTGAGCTGTTCTTTTCTGAGCTGTTCTCTTCTGAGCTCATCTCTTCTGAGTTCATCTCTTCTGAGCCGTTTCATGAACCCGGGCTGGACGTTCGGGTGAGGTGGCTCAAAATCTCCCTGGCTGTTGCATCCGGCGTTCTGCCGGCGGTGTAAACGGTCGCTGTTGCCAGTTCCGCGTTGCTGGGGTCCTGGAGAAACGTCCGGTTCAGATCAATGACCTGCGCAAGGTTGCGCTCGGTCACATCCGGCACGATTGCACGAAAGCGCTGAGTCAACACTTCGAGAGATTCGTCAGGGTTCGGACTCGGCAACAGGAGAACGACGTTTGGTTCCGGCGCCAACGCCCGACGGACTCGCGCCCGATGGACAGGGTCGGCGTACACGGAGTTGCCGGCCCCGAACGGGATCACATGACCCGACGGGTGGTCCGACAGCAGTCGCTCGACGTGCGCGATTTCGAAGGGCTTGCGATAGTCGCCGCGGGCCTTCGGTCCGGACTCCTCAAACAGTCGATCCGCGTAGGTCTCGTCGTAGCCGATGCTCTTGTAGAAGGGTATTCGAAGCTCATCGACGTCGACGAGCGGGAGCCCCAGTTCGGCGCTCAGCAGTGCGGCCTGGGTCGACTTCCCGGCAGACAGCGGGCCGATCAGGATCACGTTTGCGCAGATCATCGCGTTCATTCTTTCAACTCGGGCTACGGCCAACACTCCCCTTTCGATACGAGAGGCGGGTCGATACCGGCTCAATGTGTGCCCTGACGCATCTCGGTAACGGCTGACCCTGAGTACGCTACGGCGATGAAGGATTGGCAGCAGGGTCAGGTTCATTCGGGCGGTTCAGACGGTTCCGACAGTGCGTCGCTGCGATACTTCCGCTCGGGTGGGGACCGGCCGCCGCTGGTACTGGTCCACGGATTCACGGATCACACGCTGTACTACACCCGCGTGGCCGACGCCCTGGCCGCGGACTGGGATGTCATTGCGTACGACGCCCGCGGACACGGTGCGTCGAGTCGCGTGAAGAATCGGTTCGACGACGAGACGCGGGTCGCTGATCTCGTTGCCGTCATCACTGATCTCGGTCTCGACCGGCCGGCGCTCATGGGACATTCGATGGGAGGAGCCACGGTCGCCCAGGCCATCGCGCAAAACCCGAGGTTGAGCCGAGCCGCCGTTCTCGAGGACCCGGCGTGGTCAGAGCGCACCGACGAGGAGATCGCCGCGCAACGTGAGTTGCGCGCCAAGTACTTCGGCGATTGGCGATTGTGGGTGGCCGACATGCAGAACATGCCGCGTGAACAGGCGCTCGCGCAGCGCACGGCCGACGAACCGACCTGGTCGCCGGTCGATGTCGAGGTCAGCCTCGACGGTCGGCTGCAGTTCCAACTCGATCTCTTCGATCATTTCCCGTCGGATCGGTCACCCTGGCGTCCGCTCGTCCCCCGCTTCGGCTGCCCCACGCTGCTGATGCTGGGCGGAGAGCCGAGCCGCGGCGCGATCGTGAGCCAGGCCGATGCCGAAGAGGCCGTGCGCCTCAACCCGCTCGTCGCCTGGGCCAGGATTCCCGGCGCCGGACACCACGTGAAGTACGACCGCTACGACGAGTTCATCGACGAGGTCAGCACGTTTCTGGCGTCGGCCCGATAATCGATCACTGCGGTCACGAACACCGAGCGTTCCTTCCCTATGACTGACATTTCCCTGTCGCCCGACGGTGAGTTCATCGTCATCCCGACGGCCACCAGTCTCGAAGCGGTCGCGTCGAACCCGCTCCTCGAACCGGAACTCCGCTCCGTTGCGCGACGTGATTGGGCGAGCCGCGCCGACCGTAATGTCAGGCTGCTTGATGTCCTTGCCGACGTGAAGGCAATCGGAGCCGGTTTCACACCGACCGACCCCGACAACGCGAACAGCGAACTGGTGGCCGCGCTTCTTGCGGTGTCGGCGGCTGGTTCCATTCGGCTGTCCACCGAGGCGCCCGCCGACCTTCCGCTGGTCGACCTTCTCTCACCTGGCAACGACTCGTGGCGGGCCGAACACATCGAGTTCGTGATGATCCCGAACTACGGGTCGAACGCAACGACCGTATGCTCACATACGGTATCGCCGATTGGCGGCCGACCAATCGTGTCGATCGTCGGCCATCGGGCGACCAACGGCACGGTCATTCTGGCCGGGGTCGGGTTTGCCGGAGGACCGGCGCTCATCGAGCCCGGCATGGCGTTGAACCCACCGGCTGACCCACACGGCACAGCGCGGTATCGGCGGGCCATCACGCGTGTGCACGCAAGTCGGGTAGCCGAGGGGATCGTCGGAGCAGCGGAGCCGGTTGTCCGGGCCCGCACCGTCAGGACCTTTCGCGGGTACACCGTTGAGGTGGCGATCGACGTCGACACCGGACAGATGGACCTCACCCGGCAGCCCGCGGAACCGATTGGAACGGCGGCGCTCGACGACGCGGCACGAGCCGTGTGGTTCGCGGTCTCCGATGCCCTCTCACTCGACAACCCCGACCTCCCTACGGAAACCGCCACCACAGACGAGCAGTTCGGCCGAACGGGAACTGCGATCCAGGTCCATCCAGACTGCGGGCTCATGCCCGAAGTTGCCTGGACACTTCTCCAGAATCGCTGACCGACGCTCCCACCACATTCCTACGCACACCTAGCAGTTCCATCTCAACGTTCGAAAGATCAAACAGTGACCAGCTCTCCCCTCCATCGGCAGAAGTCCCCTCGCCGCCCCCGAACCCGAGCGACGATCGGTCTCCTGACCGTCGCCATGATGCTCGCGGCCTGCTCGAGCTCCAAAGGCAGTGACACCTCGCTCGGCGAGGTCACGGGTGGGCTCCGGATCGAGCGCTACACACTCGACAACGGGCTTCAGGTCATCCTGCACGAGGACCACAGCACCCCCAAGGCGGCCGTGACATTTCTCGTGCGTACCGGCTCGAAGGACGAACCCGACCGCAGGAGCGGGTTCGCCCATCTGTTCGAACACCTCATGTTCATGGGGACCAAACGGGTACCGCAGGGCGAGTACGACAAGATCATCGAATCGTACGGCGGGGAGAACAACGCGTACACCGCCCCCGACATGACGGTCTACTACTCGAACGCCCCGGCTCAGGCTCTTCCGACGCTGTTGTGGCTGGAAGCTGACCGACTTGATGCACTGGGCGAGAACATCGATCAGAAGAAGCTCGACCTGCAGCGCGACGTCGTGCTCAACGAGCGCCGACAGACCACCGAAGACGAGCCCTACGGCGAAGCCGATGAAGCGGTCAACCAGCTGATCTATCCAACGAGTCACCCATACAATCGAGGAACCATAGGTTCACCTACGGATCTGAAGGCGGCGACCGTGCAGGACGTGAAGGACTTCTTCGCCGCCAACTACCTTCCGAACAACGTGACACTCGTCGTCGGCGGCAACTTCGCGACCAAGACGGTGAAGCCGATGATCCAAAAGCTGTTCGGACCACTTCAGCGGGGCAACGACATCGTCCGCAAGGACACCCCCACGTTGCAGCCACTCGGAACGAAACGGGCGACGTTCACCGACAACGTCACGTCACCGCGCCTGTCCATGGTGTGGAGGGTTCCGGGGCAAACCACCGAGGAATACAAAGAGTTGCGGATCGCGACCCAGCCAATGAACTCGCGCCTCAACGCCTCGCTCGTGAAAGACGGGCTCGCGTCTTCGGTCTCGGTCTATGTAGACGGCGGGGCACTCGGCTCGACCCTCAACGTCGTGGCCACTGCCACCGGCGACGGGAGCACCCTCGGGAAGCTGGAGGACGCGATCGACGACGAGCTTGACGGCATCACCGACGGCCTGGCTTCCGATGAGATCAAAGGCTCAGTGACGGCGTCCGAAGCGGGCGAGTCGAGTGAGGCACAAGACATCGTCGGGCGCACCATCACCATCGCCACCGACACGTTCTACTTCGATGATCCGTACCACTCGCTGCGGCTGCTCGACGCGCCACCAAAGGTGAGCCGGAGCCATCTCAACAAGACACTCAAGAAATACCTCGACAGCAACCGTTTGATCCTGACAGTCCTTCCAAACGAGGGGCAGGCCGACGCCGCTCTTCCGAAGCGTCCCACCGATGCGGCGCCGGTTGCACCGAAACTTCCCTCGAGCACATCGTTCACCCTGAAGAACGGACTTCCCGTCACGTACTGGCAGATTGGTGAGTTCGGAACGTCGTACGTGCAGCTCGTTACGGGTCGGGGCACAGCGAGCGAGAAGGTCAAGGGAAGCACGGCGTTGCTGGCTGCGCTGCTCGACCGCGGATCCCAGACCCCCGACTTCGATCTCGCCACCGACCGCGTAGGCGCCACGGTGTCGGCCGGGTACTCCTCGTCGCAGGTGATCGTGTCGTTGAACGCACTCACGCGCAACCTCGATGCGTCTCTGCGGCTCTTCGATGAAGCCGTCGAGCAACCCCTTCTGACCAAGAAGGAATTCAACGACGAACAGTCGGTTCTCGCCGAGAACCTTGACGCACGAATTGACGATGCGCGTGGCGTGTCGTTCGATGTCGGTATACGGGAGTACTACGGGAAGACGAACCCCTTCGGAGCGATGCTGTCACCGTCCGAAGCCCGAGCGTTGAAGCTCACCGACGTCAAGGCCCGCTACGACGAACTGATGAAGCCGGTGAATTTCTCGGTGCTCATGGCGGGAGACCTGAGCCCGAATCAAGCCAAAGCGAAGCTGAACAAGACGATCGGAGGTTGGAAGGCCAAGGGGCCGAAGGCACCCGAGGATGTCGCTCCGTCACCGAAACTGGGCCGCCCGCGGCTCGTGTTTGTTGACACGCCCGGCGCCGCGCAGACGATGATCCGCGTCCTGAGCCCTGCGGTGAAAGCGTCCGACGCGAACGCTCTCGCGTATGAGGCACTGGGTACGGTGCTCGGCGGCACCTTCACCAGCCGTTTGAACGCCAACCTTCGGGAAGACAAGGGCTACACCTACGGCGCGAGCTCGTCGTACGCGTTCGACCGCAGCTTCGGCTTTCTCAACACGCGCACAAGCGTCGACGCCGCCGTGACCGGGAAGTCCCTGGCCGAGATCCAAAAGGAGTTCGCCGCGATCGAGAAGGGGGTGACGCCGGCCGAAGTCACGAAAGCCGTGCAATCCCAGGCCAACGGGGTGCTCGACGTGTTCGCCTCTCCCCAAGCTGTCGTGCAGACCCACTCAGATCTTCTGAGTCTCGGCGAGGGTCCGAAGGACCTGCTCGATTCCTACGCGCGCATAGTGAAACTCAACGCGACCAGCATCAACGCGATTGCCCCGAAGGCGGTTGACGAAAACCACATGATCTGGGTACTCGTCGGCGACCGTGCGGTGGTGGAACCGCAGTTGGCCGGTCTCGGCCTGCCGAAGCCCGAGTTCGTAACCCTCCCGAAATAGCCCGTCCACTCGGCCCACCTGGGCACCCCCGGCCCACCGTGGGCCACCGTGGCGAGGAGTAGCCTGAGTTTGCGATGGTGAACATTCCGAACTGCTCCGGACGGCTGCTCGTGGCTCCGCCACAGCTCACCGATCCGAATTTCACGGGGTCGGTTGTGCTGGTGTTGATGCACGACGACAACGGGGCCTTCGGACTCGTGCTCAATGACCCGATCGATCCGGCCGACGTTTCCCCGAGCGACCTCGTTTCGGCGTGGGCGCAAACCGTCACGCCACCGGTGCTTCGCGGTGGACCGGTGCAGACCGATGGTGTGCTCGGGCTCGGCGAGCCGGTTCCCGGTCGCCACATAGACGGGTTCACGCACCTGGGCAACGCACCGCAACCGCTCGGTGCCGTCGACCTTTCGCGACCACCAACCGACGGGTTCACCCGCGTCAGGCTGTTTGCCGGTTACTCCGGATGGGCCCCGCAGCAACTCGACGCCGAACTGGCGATGGAAGGCTGGGTGGTGGTCGACGCCCACCCGGATGACGCGTTCACCGACGACCTGGCCGGTCTCTGGTCGCGGGTCATCCGACGCCATGCCGGGTCGAGCAAGCTCATCGCGGCGCTGCCCGATGATCTGAGCCTCAACTGACCGAGCCCGGTGGACACGTCATCCGACAACCCGCCAGCGGCGACCGCGCCGTTGGCGACCGCGGCATCGGATCTCATCGGCGTTCTGCGCGAGGCCCGCGACCTCGTCGCTCGACCCGACAACGACTTCACCTGGTCGTCGTGGGTCGACACCGATCACGCACTCGGCGAGATCGATTTCCTTCTCGCTGCGGTGCGGGACCGGAAGTCGATCAGTGCTTCCGTGGTCTTCGCCCCAACCGGGCCGCTGCAAGAGCTCGCATTGAGCAGCGGATGGGGCGATGCGTTTCTTGCGCTGGCCGACCGGTTCGATGACGCGGTCGTGGCCTACAGCCGAGCGCGGAGGACTCCCCGCTACGTCTACCGCTGCGGGATCTGCGGCAAGACGTGCGGCGACATCATGTTGATCGACGAAGGAGATACGACGGAAATCCTGAGGTCCTCGTTCACCAGCGACATGACTCGGTCGGTCTCGGGCCGAGAGCGTTCAGCGCTGCGAAACGCCCTCGACCACGACGACTTCAGGGCCATCTTCGCCATCGATCCTGAGCTCGCACCCTTCCACTGTCAGGTGTGCGCCGAGAACTACTGCCAAGAGCACTGGGTCGTGTGGGACGTGTTCGACGACGACGATCCGACGTGGCACGACAGTATTCGCGGGCGGTGCCCTCAGGGCCACGAACGAATGCTCGAGGACTGACCGCGTCAGTGGATCACATACGTCAGTGGATCACATGGGTCAGTGGATCACATGCGTCAGTGGGATCACATGCGCCAAGGTGTTAGGTGCACTTACCATGTGTCCCAGTGCAGGATGGAGTCGGGCTCCGGGCGCATCGCCGGCTTGAAGTCGGTGCCGACCGTGTAGGCCAGCGGCGACAGGCACACTTGCTGCACGGTGTCGAAGGGGATCCCGACGATGTCGGCGACGGCCTGTTCCATCATGAGATGGATCGTCGTCCACGCCGTGCCGAGCCCGCGGGCGCGGGCCGCCAGCATGAAGCTCCAGGTGGCCGGGAGGATGTTTCCGAGCACCGAAGCCGACGCCATCGGAGGGAGATTGTCGAGGCGTGCGCCGACCGAACACGCAATCAGCAGCACCGGAGATTTGGCCATGTTCTGTGACAGGAACGTCGCCGAGTCGACGACCCGGCTCTGTTGCGCCTGGGCCACCTCACCTTCTTTCTGGATCGCACCGGCGAACATCGGGCTCGACGAATAGATCTCCCAGCATTTGGCGTACACATCGGCGATCGCCTGACGCTTCGCCGGATCTTTGACGATCACAAAGCTCATGGTGATGTGGTTCGATCCCGACGGCGCCTGGAGGGCCGAAGCGGCACACTCACGGATCAGTTCGTCGGGAACGTCTCGGGTGAAGTCGAGCCGCTTTCGAACTGCGCGGGTCGTGGAAAGAAGTTCGTCGGGATTGAGATCGAGGAGAGCCATACGGCACAACGTAACCGATCGCCATGACCGAGGCCCTAGTCGCCGAGGCCGTGGTGTTCCCACTAGCCCTGAACTCGGCGTCGCCGTATGATCCGCGAATGATCCGATTCGGGCGATTCGTCGTAGCGGTCACCTCCGCCGGGGCCATGCTGGCCATGTCGACGCCAAGAGCCACGGGAGCCTCCGCCGCCGGATCGTCCGCTCGGTTGGCCGGCACGATCGAACTGCAGAACACGTGGAGCGCCGGACCTTCGAACGGGGACCACACGTTGTCAGGTTTGTGTAAAACCACGCTGACCTTCGACGGTTCAACCCAGGTGCGCGAGGACTCGGTCTTCGACTGGAGCGAGACCATCATCAACACCACTCAGAGCACCAGCCGGACCACGAGAATCGAGCGCCACGGATCGGTCAGCACTGGTTACCCGGGATCTGCTCGCGCCGCGTACTCGGGTGTGCCTGGAACCGCGTCGGCGACCTACCGGATCTCGCATCCGAAGCGCGGCGGAACGATCCCGACCACGGAAACGATCGATGCCACCACCGTGGTGAACGGCCGCACCCTCAAACCATCGCACAATTCGCACACCTACCGGGAAAACTGTTGGAACCAGTTCACCCCGACCCTCCTCGGGACCGGGGCGATGCTACGTGGCAGCGCCACCAACAGGTCGAACGGCTTCCGGACGCTTGAGGCGACGGTCACCTGGGATCTGGAGGACTGCTCAGCCCCCGCGCCCGCGCCGTCGTCTGCGGGACGCATGGCGGTCACGGTCGCGCCGTTACTCAAATGCGGTGCGGACAAACTCCTCGTGGTGGTCGAGCACTGCGACCCACTCCCGGCCGGAGGCGTCAACTGGGATCCGTGGTTCAAGGACCTCTACACGCGGCTCGGACGGGCATGGCAGGCGAAGGCTCGCGGCCTGGGGCTGCCCCCGACGGCTGGGTACGGCCTCTCAGCGACCATCGCGGTGGACCGGGCCACCCGCAAGGTCGTGATCACGAGCCTCAACCCCCCGCCGGATGATGCCGATGCGCGCGGGCAGGCGATGGCGACCGCTCTGAAGGGCGCCGCCGACTCGGTGACGACGCTCCCGTTCCCTGCTGCCTCGAAGATCACGTCAGGCATCAGTTACGACGCGCTCCCGTCCTTCGTCGTAACCACCACCAACGCGATCCCCCAACCGACCCGCCACTTCGTTGAGAAGGATGGTCGTCTCTGCTACGCCGAAAGGTAGACCCGGGGGCAACATCACCTTGGGCGCGCACCGGCGAAACCCTGCCGGGTTCCCTTGAACCCAATCGGAACATGCGGCAGATGAACCGACCCTCAGATCCGCGCGTGAGCATCGCCGGTCTGAAGGTGGGCCGTTTGGACCAAAAGGGCGGCCCCGACCGCAGCCGGCTTAAGCGACCCCCGGGGCACGTCGATGATCCTTCTGCACTAACTACGCGAACCGACTGTGTGAACAGCGTTCGCTCCTGGGTGACATTGCGATTTGGAAGGAACCATGGCAGCCACAACGTCACGCGCATCGGCGGTCGGAAAGCTCGTCTCACGACTGGCCCTCGGCTCATTCGTCACAGTTCTCCTCGTGCTGCCCAACGTCGGCGATCGCACGTCGCCCAGTGCCTCCGCTGTCGTTCCGCCACCGTGCGCGACCACAACCACCGTCGATCCGCTCGCAACGACCACCACCGATCCGCTCGCGACTACCACGACGACCGACCCGCTGGCGACTACGACCACGACCATTGATCCGTGCTCGACGACCACGACCACCACCACAACATCGGCTCCAACCACCACCGCGCCCGAGGCCACGACGACGGCGCCCGTCGCCACCACGACCACCACCGGTGCCGTCATCCCGCTGGTACCAACCACGACCGTCGACCCGAACTCGGTGACAACCACCGTTGATCCGTCGGCGACGACCACCACGGTCACGCCGCCGACCACGACGCCCGCAGGAGCCAGCTCAACGACCGTTGCACCTTCATCGGTCACGACCCCGACGATCGCGTTCGATCCGCAACCGGATCCGAACAAGCCCATCGAGCAGCTCACTCCCGCCCCCGCCGTCACCACGACCACGACCGTCGCCCCAACCAGCTCCACCGTCGCCCCGGCGGCCACGACCACGGTTGTGCCAAACGCCGGGGCTCCCGCCGGGCCGGCGAACGAGGTTCCGATCGGAACCCAGGAGGCGGTGAAGACGACCTGGAGCGGTGACACGAGCAACCTGTCCGCCGACCAGCAGAAGGAAAACATCGAGGTCGCCAGCTACATCGTCAAGGATCTCTTCGTGGCCAGCAATCAGCCACTTCCGACCGGTCCCGTCGCCGTCGACGGCCGGCTCACGATCGAGGGAACGCCGACCGAGGTGAAGGGGATCGTGAGGGGTACCTCCAGTGGATTTGGTCCGGGCGCCACCGGCCACCTGTACGCCGCTTCGCAGCCGGTCCATCTTGGAGCGTTCACCGCTGACGCACAGGGGGTCATCCACTTCGATGTCACCGTCCCAAGCAAACTCACCGGTGCGCATCATCTGGTCATGGTCGGCAACGACACCGCCGGGAATGTCAAAGCATCCGTGCTGCCCATCACGATCATTGGTGGGACGTCAGGTCCGGCCGCTTCAGACGTGGCGGCCGCCAGCGAACCGGCGGTCAACGCTGCCGCCGTCACGACGGTTGAGCCGGAATCGGATCCCAACCAGATGGCGATGACCGGAGCCGACGTGTTCGGGCTGCTGTTCGCGGCCGTCGTGTTCATCGTCGGTGGAGCACTGACGACGTACCGACTTCGTACGGTCCGGGCCAGGACGTAAAAATGGGTGCCTCTCGGTTGAGAGGCACCCACGTTTGTTCTTTCGAGCCCTACGTGGCCCTACGTTTTCCGTTTATGTAGCCGTAGTGGTTGCCTGCCGGCAGCTTCGGCCACATGTTCCGCAGGGTCGCGAAGCGGACCGGTGCGCAGAACCAGCGGGCGAAGCGGGGAAAACCAGCTACCGAACGGCTCAGGCTCCGCAGGTCTCCAACGCACGGCGGGTCAGGACCCGGGCCAGGTGCGAGCGGAACTCGGGGCTGGCGTTGAGGTCTGACGGCGGCGTGAGGCCGTCGGCAGCGTGCGCTGCGGCGTCGGCGGCGGAAGCTCCACCAGCAAGGGCCGACTCGACGGCTGAAGCGCGAACCGGCACGGAGTCCATGTTGACGAGACCGACGCCGGCGTTGCTGCCGAGCTTCCAGGCGGCGACACCGACGATGGCCCAGTCCTGGGCACGGCGGTTGAACTTCTGGTAGGCGACCTTCGCTCCGGCGATCTTCGGAACGCGGATCTCGGTCAGGAGTTCATCGGCGGCGAGGGCCGTGGTGAGGAAGCCCTGGAAGAAGTCGGCAGCGGCAATGGTGCGCTCCCCCTTCGGTCCCTTGGCCACGATGGTTCCGCCCAGAGCCAGAACGGCTGCGGGAAGGTCGGAGGCGCCGTCGCCGTGGGCGATGGAACCACCGATGGTGCCGCGGTGGCGGACCTGGTTGTCGCCGACGTGGCTGGCCACGAGCGACAGGAGCGCGTTCTGCTCGGCGAGAAGGGCCGAGGTCTCGACGTCGCGGTGACGCGTAAGCGCGCCGATCGCGATGTGGTCGCCCGCATCACGGATGTAGGAGAGGTCTTTGACGCGGCCGACGTCGATGAGCTTGGCCGGCGACGCCAGGCGAAGCTTCATCAGCGGAAGGAGGGAGTGGCCACCGGCGAGGATCTTGGCGTCGTCGCCGTTCTCGACCAACTGGGCTACTGCGGCATCGGCGGAGTCGACGCGAACGTAATCAAAAGCGGCGGGAATCATGTTCTCTCCTCTTACTTCGCTGCGGCCGCGGCCAGAACGGACTTGACGATGTTGTGGTAGCCGGTGCAGCGGCAGAGGTTGCCTTCAAGGCCGATGCGCACGTCTTGCTCGGTCGGGTTCGGAATCTCTTCGAGCAGGCTGATCGCGGCCATGACCATGCCTGGCGTGCAGTAGCCGCACTGAAGGCCGTGGTTCTCCTGGAAGGACTGCTGCATCGGGTGCATGACGCCGTCTTTGGCGAGGCCTTCGATCGTCGTGATCGCTTCGCCATCGGCCTGCGCTGCAAGCACTGTGCATGACTTGACCGACTCACCGTTGAGGTGGACGGTGCACGCACCACACGACGAAGTATCGCAACCTATGTTGGTTCCGGTAAGTCCGCACGCCTCTCGTAGGTAGTGAACGAGCAGGGTCCGATCCTCGACCTCATGACTCTGAGCTTGACCGTTGACGGTCATTGAAACCTTCATAGAAATCCCTTCCAAGATGTGAGCGGCTGCCGAGGGCAGGACTCGCAAATGCGACCCTGCGGTTCTATCACGCCGAGCGTAGATGTGCCTCGCGTCACGACGAAATCGCGGGGACAAACGGGTCCCTTTTTGGGCCAAACCGGCCTGTGCGCGTCGCACCCTCGCTTGCGGGTGCCGCGTACGGTCGTGGCGCCGGGAGGCGACGAAAGCGACTGGCTACTTCACCGGAAAGTGGAAGAGACCGAGGATGGCCTTCAAGAGGTTGAGGTTGCCCTCCTGCGGATCCGGTGGAACCGGTCGCACGGCGTCGCGACCGTCGCCCATGAGTGCGTTGTTCTCCGCTCGGAGACCGGG
The DNA here is from genome assembly GCA_963763135.1 of uncultured Acidimicrobiales bacterium. Taxonomy (GTDB): domain Bacteria; phylum Actinomycetota; class Acidimicrobiia; order Acidimicrobiales; family JANYDT01; genus JANMZO01. The sequence goes on from CAVXNJ010000005.1 coordinate 167,529, forward strand.
AAGCAGTGTGAGCTTCTCACCGATCGGAACCATCCCGAACTGTTCGCGGGCGATCAGGGCCACTTCAGCGTCGGTGCGCAGCCGGGCCGACCTCGCCGTCAGCTCGGCATTGTGGGTCTTCAACATCGTCACCCGGGCCTTCGTGTCCCGAAGTTCGCGTTGTTGGGTGAGGTACTGGCGAACGGGAATCACCCCGAGCACGATCAACGCAACAAACAGCCCGACGACGGCGACGAGGGCGAGACCGCCACGAAGCGCAAACCGGCGAAGCCGCGTGCCCAGCGCACCGACGGAGACTCCGATGGTCGACTGCGGGCGAACGTTGGAGCGTCCGCCGAGCGTGGTGGCCATGTCAGGCCGTCCGCATGGATGCACGGGGCGTCAGGGCCTCAAGACCCCAGTACGCGGCCGAGTCGCCAAGCAACTCCTCGATCCGAAGCAATTGGTTGTATTTCGCCACCCGGTCCGACCGGGCCGGAGCGCCGGTTTTTATCTGTCCGCAGTTCGTGGCGACCGCCAGGTCGGCAATCGTCGAGTCTTCGGTCTCGCCGGAACGGTGCGACATAACAGCCGAGTACCCGTTGCGCGTGGCCAGGCCGACGGCGTCGAGCGTCTCGGTGAGCGAGCCGATCTGGTTGACCTTCACGAGAATCGAGTTGGCCGTCTTGCGGTCGATGCCCATCTGCAGACGCTCGGAGTTGGTCACGAACAGGTCGTCGCCAACAAGCTGGACCTTGCCGCCGAGTGCGTCGGTCAGAGCCTTCCAACCGTCCCAGTCATCTTCGGCCATGCCGTCTTCGATGGACACGATCGGATAGCGACTGACCAGATCAACCCAGTAGTCGACCATCTCAGCCGAGCTGAGCGTGCGGCCCTCGCCGGCGAGTACGTAGGAACCGTTCTTGTAGATCTCGCTGGTTGCGGGGTCGAGTGCGATACAGATCTGCTCGCCGGGCGTGTATCCGGCTTTCTCGATGGCTTCCACGAGGATCTTCACAGCGTCTTCGTTCTTCGCCAGGTTCGGAGCGAAGCCTCCTTCGTCGCCGACCGCCGTGGCCAGGCCACGATCGTGGAGGATCTTCTTCAGCGTGTGATACGTCTCGACGCCCCACTGCAGTGCCTCACGGAACGACGCCGCACCAACCGGCATGACCATGAATTCCTGGAGGTCGATCGTGTTGTCTGCGTGCGCTCCACCGTTCACGACGTTGAGCATCGGCACCGGAAGCACATGGGCGTTCGGGCCACCCAGCGAGCGGAACAGCGGGAGACCCAGCTCGTCAGCGGCCGATCGGGCCACCGCGAGCGACGCACCGAGTATCGCGTTGGCACCGAGACGTGCCTTGTTCGGTGTGCCGTCGAGCTGACCCATTGCGTGGTCGATCGTGCGCTGATCATGTGCCTCGTGGCCGGTGAGCAGGTCGCGGATCTCGGTGTTGACCGCTTCAACCGCCTTCAGCACGCCCTTGCCGAGAAACCGGGTACCGCCATCTCGAAGCTCCACCGCTTCGTGCTCACCGGTCGAAGCACCCGACGGAACGATGGCCCGCCCGATCGCACCGGATTCCAGGTGCACCTCGACTTCAACGGTGGGATTGCCGCGGGAGTCCAAAACTTCGCGGCCGATGACCTTTTCAATTGCGCTCATGACGCCCTCTGGGGAAGTGGGATACGGGCTGCCAGTGTGGGGGTTGGCGTGACCTAAAGGTAGTAGATCGACGGCGCCGCGTCGATCAAACATATGTTCCCCTACTATTTCCCAGCCGAGCGCGACGTCGTCGGTCCGGCACCGGAATTCGACCTCGCGGACTCGTTTGATGTTCATTAATTGATGCTGAATATCGCCAAATCATCCCAACCGCTGCGTCGAGGGACCCTCTACGATCGACCGATGCTCAACGTCGCCGTCATCGGAGAACAAGCCACCAGTTGGATCGACCGACTCCGTCTGGCCCGGCCCGAAGACCGGTTTGAAGCCGAAAACGACTGGACCGACCCGGGGATCGTCAACGCTGCGGTTATTTCGATCCCCAACGCGAAGCCGTTGCTCCGATTCCCGTCGCTCGGCGTAATCCAGTCGCTGTGGATGGGCGTCGACGCACTGGTGGGCGACCCGGAACTCAGCCCCGATGTTCCCCTGGCCCGCATGGTCGACCCGGGCATGCCGATCTCGATGGCCGAAACCGTTGCGGCGTACGTGTTGTGGACCCATCGCTCCGGCGACGTGTTCCAGCGCAACCAGCGAAAGGGAATCTGGAAAGACGAACCCCAGCCGCTCGCTCCGCAACGAACCGTGACCATGCTCGGCCTCGGCGAACTCGGTCGCAAATGCTCACAGACCCTGGTCCAACTGGGTTTCAAGGTTGTCGGATGGTCGCGGTCGGGCGCTCCGGTTGAGGGGGTCTCGGTCACCACCGACCTCGGCACCGCTCTTGCGGCCGGCGAAATCGTCGTGAACCTCCTTCCGCTCACGCCCGAGACCCGGGGCATCCTGAACGCCCAGGCATTTAGCGCTATGCCAAAAGGAAGCGTCGTCATCAACGTCGGCCGCGGCGCACACGTCGTCGATGCCGACCTCCTCGACGCGCTTGACCGTGGTCATCTCCGTCACGCGGTCCTCGACGTGTTCAACGGTGAACCGCTTGCCGCCGATCACCGCTTCTGGACGCACGACCACGTGACCGTCACACCCCACGTAGCGGCCGACAGCATGCCGGAAACCTGCATCCCGGTCGTCGCCGAGAACCTCCGCCGTTTCGCCGCCGGCGAGCCATTGAACAACCTCGTAGACCGTACGCGCGGTTACTGAATCGTTTATCGAGCTCGCTACCGCCGGTTCGCAATCCAGGGTCGTAGGCTGGCCAAAGCCAATCGTGATGACTCGGCCAGGCGGTCAAGGTGGCGGTGCTCACGCTCGATGATCGCTTCGTCGAACCTTGCTGTGGCGCTCGCCTCGTCGAGTTGTTCTGCCTTGAGGCGTCCGAGATGATGGAGGAAGAAGTGCAGCTGTTCGTCGTGGCCGGACACGCGACAGAGCTCGATACCGTCTTCGAACAGTGTTTCGGCTTCTTGATCGTGTAGGTACTGCAATGCCGTGGCCGTGTGGAGCAGCGCCTCGATTTCGATCTCGACGGAGCCTCGGGACCGAGCGAGCTCTATGGCGCGCCGACCGTATTGTGCTGCTTCACGTTCTTCCCCGAGCGGCGTGAGTGCCCAGGCGAGTTCGAGGAGCTTGTCGAGTATCTCAGCAACACCTCCTTCGGTTTCGATGCTCTCGCGATCTCGGGTGACTCGGTCGCGTGCGGCATCGATCTGGTCGTCGGGCAGTCGAAACCGTCGGAACCAGTCTTCGTCGATGTTCTTCTCTGCTTCGCCCACCGCGTGAGTCTCGCAGGTGATTGCACATTCCGGGTGTGCGCCGAGACCGCACGCAATCGGGCCGAAGTGTGCGGGCACTGTGCGTAGGGCGGCCCCATCGGAGGCTGCAGCAGCTACCTCCAGTCGTACTCGAGGCGCTATAGGCTCGACTCAGATCGTTGGCTCAGGTACAGGGTAAGTGAGACCAGAGCGCTCGGCGATCCGAGGCAAAACCACGTTCTCGATCACAGGCAGTTGGGCGAAGTGCGACAGCCATTCGTTGCGCTCCTCGTGCAGGTGATTGACGAAGAGCGTCATTGCATAGCTCGTGGTGCCGCAGATCTCTGACGCAGTTCCACGAAGATCTTTGGGGCACCGCTCACGTGGGACAGGTGCTTCGAGATCCGCCCGTGAGCTCGCCCAGGGACTTCCGATCTGCCTGATCCTCGAAGCTCCACGTTGGCGCGAGTTCCTGTGGCAAGCACGTCGTGACTGCCGCTGCTCAGCAGGAAGGCGCACACCCATCGAGCATTGCTCAGCACGCTTTCGATCAGTGCGTTGCGAACCGTTACGTCGTCGAACTTGAACGTACACAGCTTGTCAGCAGCTGCAAGGTGCTGCCTAAACGCATAGACGACGCCCTCGACTGCCCGCTGCAATTCCTGGTGTGTTCGTTGCTTCGCCACAGTCCTAACTATGGCAGCCAGGCTTCGATCTCGCAGAGGTGTTACTGGATGGGGAACATGCTCATGCTGTCCGGTGGCACGAACGAGCAGCCGGATGTCGACTCTCACACCCACGAGCGCGGCCTCGAGCGAAAGCCCAGCGGATCTTGATGCAACTAGAGGGCTGTCTGTCGTCCGTCTCCCACGCTCAAGTCATGACCTCAGCTATGAGTCGAGGAAATTGAGCGACTCATTGGAGTCGATCGTGGAACCGGCTGCCTAGGCAGCGCCTGCGTGAATCGTCGAGCACGATCCGAACGGACGGTCGGGCACGGGCCGACCGACGACGAGATCGCAGGCACGCGACAGAGCTCGCCACAGATGGTGGAACTCACTGGCGTTCGACGATCGGTCAACATCCAACACCCGCTCGATATCGGGCGCGCAATGCGGCTGCCTTCACGACCTGGTTCGTGTTCGGGACGCGGTGGGTTGCGTCCCGAACACAAGCAGGGTCGTAGGTGTGCATATTCAAAAGGCCGGGTTAAAGGAGTCGGCCTGGTGGTGCGCTGCAGTAGTGGTCGCCGTTGGGTGCGATGAAGGTGAGGACGTCGTTGGCGTTGCCTTGCACGGTCCAGGGTTGATCCTTGGAATGCACCATACGGTGATGCCGGTAGCAGAGCAGGAAACAGTTCACGATGTTGGTTGGGCCGCCGTGGGCCCAGTGGATGCGGTGGTGTACTTCGGTGAATAGTCCGTGGGCGTCGCAGCCGGGCATGCGGCATGTGCGGTCGCGTCGATGGATGGCTTTGTTCAACGCGACTGGAACATTACGGGTTTTGCGGCCGATATCGAGGACTTCGGATGCACCTCGGGTGACGATGCGGGTGATGTTGCAATCGCACAGGATGCGGTGCACGTCGTTGATCGTGAGTCCGTAGTTGGAGTACCGGGTGAGCCCGATCCCACCGACGCGTTCTTCGAGCACGTCAAGGTTCACTTCGACATGAACGTCGGGACGACTGCCGTTGGTGGTTCCGATGTTGTTGTTGTGATCGAGAAAGAACCGCACGATCAACTCGAGCGCGTCGGCCCGTTCTTCGGCCCGGTTCCGGGTGTCTTCCGGTCCTTCCTCCGTCGACGAAGAACACCCCGACGCCTTCGATGCCTTCGAGTTGGTGTTGCCATCTTCTAGGGTTTCGCTGTCGACCGGGACCTCGTCGGTGTTCTCACCACGCACTAGTTTGCGGGCCAACTCAATTGCCGTGCGGAACGTTTCGCCGAGTACTGGGGCGAGTGAGGCGTTCACGATGACCTGCCCGTCACCGATCTCGTTCACGAACAACTCCGATGTCGGGTCCCGATCTGCGTCGTTATCCGAAGGCGTGTCGTCGTCAGGGTTCAGTGACTCGATCTCCGCATCAACCCGCGCCGCCCACGCGGCCATGAACACCTTGCAATCATTCACGCTCAACCGGTTCGCGTGGGTGATGAGCATGTCAACATCACGCTCGGCATACTCAGCCCGTGCCTTGGTGAAACGTTCCAGGATCACCCTGGCCTTGTCGACCGACAACTCACCATCGACCACGGCGTCGGCGAGTTCAACGCGTTCCCACAGTCCACGAGCAAGTTTCAACAACACCACCGCATGCCCGTGGCTGATCCCGAGACGGTGCTTCAACCATGCCGCCGGTGACAGGGACCCTTCCAACTTCCACGTGTCACGATCATCAAACGCGGCGACCGCCGCCGCCAGCTTGATCTCGGCTTCCTGGAACTGCTGCCAAGCCGCCAACACGTGATCGTTGAGTGAGCGGGCATCCAACTGACGGGTACGCGTGCGACCCATGAACCCGAACAGGAACGGGTTACCGATCAGACCCTGCGGGTCGCATATCGGCGTGCCAACCTGATCGAACATACCAACGATTCTACGAAAGGGGGTATGACAAAAACCGACCTCCAACAAGAGGAAAACGAATATTTCCGATGTCGACTTCGCCCGTTGGCTAGGTGAACGCTTCGGCGGTTTTCCCGACCTTGGAAAGCCAAGGTGGGTCGGGCACGTCGATTCGGCGCGGTCATGCCGGCGAACACCAGTGCGCTACTTGCCCTCGCGACCCGGCCACGACGGGCGAAACTCACTGAGACCGAAGCGACGGTGATGGCTCTCGGGATCATGCGGGCAACTACTGTTCCGGCTCAAGCCGGTGTGTGACAATCAGCTCACTAGCGATCGGCGGATTTTGCAGCGCGTTCGATGGCTTTGATGGCTTCCCAGTTGCGCACGACGTCGGCGCTTGAGGTGATTTCACCGGGATCGAAGTCAGGGCGCGGGAACACGTGGGGATGCCGGTAGACGAGCTTGTCGTGCAGGCCCCGGATTACGTCTTCCAACGAGAACCAGCCCTCGTCGTGGGCCACGACCGAGTGAAACACCACCTGGTAGAGAACGTCGCCCAACTCCTGTCGGTAGTGGACAACGGCGTCGTCGTCGGGTGCTAAGTCCACATAGGAGTCTTCGTCGCCGAGTTCATTGATCGCTTCGACCAACTCCGCCGCTTCTTCGACGGCGTAGGGCGCAAGCGACTGGATCGTGCGCTCGGCGTTCCACACACACTCAACCCGCAGCTGCTCCATCAGCGACCAGAGCCGATCGGCCGCCGGACCCACCCGCCTCGGCAGTTCCGGTACGTACAACGACGTGAGGTGATCGGCCGCAACACACTGGTCGAGCTTGGACCAGTGGACCGACAGCACCTGTTCGTCGGCTAACCCGAGATGGTGAAGGACCGTGATCTCGGGAAGTTCCGAGGCATCGGCGACCGCGTCACTGATAGCGAGCTTGATGTCGCTCATCACGGCGTTGCTGTGGCACTGGGCCACGAGAAACGGTCCGCGACGGCCGGCAATGTCGTCGGTGAAGCGATGGCCGTCGATGATCGTGACCGTTCGAGCGAGCGGATCAACCCCGAGCCGAACCCAGGCGAGGTCCGCGAACGACAACGCCGGGATCACCTCGACTGAGACGCCTTCCGCCGGTGCCCGGGCCAGGAGCAACTCGACCGTGTGCTCAGCGACAGCGGGTGACCCCGGTACGGCGTAAAGGACTTCGCCGAACTCAACGGCCTGACGCAGCAGATCGTCGACCACCTGCGTGTAGACCTCGGTGAAACTGTCGGACTTTTCGTAGAGGTGATCGTAGGAAATCGCGTCGGGAACCGCCGAGGCCGACGGATGGACGGCCGTTCGCAGCACCCTACGCGACACCTTCTCGATCGCGTTGATGGTGGCCGCCGTCAGAAGCGACGCATCCGACGGTCCGAGCCCGACCACGACAATCCGAGGGCCGACCGAAACCGGCCCGTGACCGGCCGATTCACCCACGTCAGGGCTGGATCGAAACCGCTGGGGCCGTCGTTACGGGAGGCGAGATCTTCGATTGCGGTGCAACAATCCGCACGTATTCGCCCGACGTATCAAGCGATCCGAGCGAAGGATCGACGCTGACCGTCTTCGCGGTCAGACGGCCGTAGACCGCCTTTTGAGCCGTCTGCGATCCGATCTGGCTCATGGCCGTGGCAACGGCTTCCTTCTGGGCGTCGTAGGTCGCCGTCTTGCGATCCGTGACGGTGATGATGTGGAAGCCGAACTGGGTCTGAACGGGATCGCTAACGGCTCCGACTTTCAGCGCCTTGATCGCCGTAGCGAACTCGGCCACGTAGGACTCGGGATTCGTGCAGCCCAGATCGCCACCCTTACCCTTTCCACCCGGGTCCTGGGTGAGCTCATCGGCCACCGCGGCGAACTTCTCGCCGGCGTCGATGCGCTTCTTCGCCGCTTCAGCTTCGGGAAGGGTCTGGACCAGGATGTGGCTCGAGCAGATCTGATCCGGGAACTGGTCCTTGTTCTTGGCGAAGTATTCCTCGGGTGATCCGAGGTTCGCCGTCTCGGCCTTGATGAGGGCATCGATCTGTCCGTTGAGGGCGATCTCGCGCTCCTGAATCGCCTTGGGCAGTTTGGCGAATTCCGTCGCCCCGCCGTAGGCCGCAATCAATCCGTCTTTGGCCTGCTTGGCCGCTTCCTTGTCGGCAGCCGTCGCATTCTTGCTGTCAGCGGCGACGGTGAGCTTCTGCTTGTCGAACTCCTCCTGAACGCCGCGCCACAGCAGCAGACCGTTGAGGGTGTTCGCGACGAAGGCCGGATTCCAGCCCTTTCCGTCTTCCATCTTCGCCGGACCGGCTTGGGTGACAGCGTCGGAGTTGTTCGACCAGGCCACGGCGGCGGACTTCAGTTCAGTTTCAAAATCCGACTTCGACAGCTCGTAGTCGCCGACCCGGAGGGCATTGGGCTTTACCGCCGAACACGATGAGAGCGCAACGAGGGCCGTTCCTCCCATCGCAATTGCAGCAAGGAAACGACGGGATCTGCCTCGAACACGAGGACCCGGAAGCACGGTAGTCACGCCCTCCACCTTAGCGGGAGGCCGCCCGACACACGATCAGCGGGCTCAGTGAGCTGACAGAGCCCGCATCTGGAGACCGGCTACGTCGAGAACCCGGATCTCACGACCCTGAACCGAAATCAGCCGGGCGAGTTCGAGCGACTGCAGAAGCTGGTTCACCGTCTGACGCGCCCCGCCGATCATCTGCGCCAGCTCGCCCTGGGTGAAGTTGAGCGTGACCACGTCGGTGCCGCCGCGGCGGGCCTCGTTAAGAAGATATTTGGCGAGGCGCCCTCCGAGGTCGAGGTACATGAGGTCGGCCATGCTGCCGCTGGTTGAGCGGAGCCGCTCGGACAGCAACTCGACCAGGCGGCGGGCGAGGGCGGGATCAGACGTGTACGCGGCCCGGAACGCGTCTGCGGGAATCGTCAGCACCCGGGCTTTGCGAAGTGCACCGACCGATGCCGAGCGCGGGATGTCGCCGAGCACGCCAAGTTCACCCACGATCGTGCCCTCCGAGAGCGTCGCCAGCGTGGGCTCGGTGCCATCGAAGGAGGTGACGAACACCCGGAGCAGCCCGCTGACCAGCACGTGCACCACGCTCGGGCGATCGCCCTCGCTGAACAGCACCGCGCCCCGTTCGTAGGTGTGCATACGGGTGGCGTCAGCAAGGGGTCTGAGTGTCTCAGCCCGGAGCGCGCCGAAGAGAGGCGTCGCCATCAGGTGCTCGACCACCGATGCCGCTACGGCCAGATTCTGCGGTCGTGGATTCTGCGGTCGTGGATTTTGTGGCCGTACGTTCTCCGGCCGGATGCTCTCGGGCTGCGCCTCCATGCGGCGAGATGGTAACGGCCGAGAGTGACGGCGCGGCGTCGAATCGCACCGGTTTTCCGCCGGTGATGCGCAGCTGTAACAACGAATGTGGACACTGACACCGGCTGCCGATGGCGGCCCGTACGTCAACGGCCGCACGCGGGCCGGAAGGGATAACCGTGGATGTCCAAACCGGTCCGGCGCCGTTGGCCAGCTTCGGCGACATCGGAATCACCGGCGACCACGCACTCCTTGAACTGCTTGTGAGCGGGCGGTGGACCGAGGTACGTGCCGAGATGCGGGCGGGTTTGGCTCCAGCAAGTTCCGCCGTCGGAGAACCGACGCGCGACGAGGTGAAATCGGCCGAGGTTGCGTTCCGGCAGGCGCGTCGCCTCCTGGCCGCCGATGACCTGAAGAGTTGGTTGGCGGAGCGTTCGCTGTCGGTGGCGGACTGGCGCGGCCACCTCGCCCGAGCCCTTCAGGCCCAAAGGTATCAAGCGACCGCCAGCAACACGACCCAGGAAGTTCAGGACGGCGATGACGTCGATGACGCTGAGCTGAGTGCTTCGGCCCGCATAGCAATCGTCGTGGAAGGAACGTTCGAGTCGGCCGTGGGTCGGCTGCTCGAGGGTGCCGCAGCGGCCGACCTGGAACACGATGCCGGCACGTCGTTCGAACCCTGCCCCGACAGCGACGCCGAAGCGCTCGCCCGGAGCGCGGCCTCCGACAATGCCCTGCCGCTGCAGGTCCGAGATGTCTCCTCGCTGACGAATATGGCAGCCACGGTTCTGGACTGGACAGGTGCACGCCAACGGGCCTTCGAAGGCGCTGACCCTCGCCACGTGCGGGAGCTGTTGGCCGAGCGTCGGCTGGACTGGACGCAGCTCGAGTTCGACGAGCTCGTGCTCAGCTCGGCGACAGCAGCTCGCGAGGCGGTGATGTGCGTGCGCGCCGACGGCCTCGACCTTGCCGCGGTGGGTGCGCTCGCGGAGGTCCCCGTAAGGACCCGGTCGTGCACGGCCGAGGAAGCCGGGGAAGCCTCAGCCCCTCACCTGCTGGCCGCTGAGCCCGGCGCAGCGCTCGGCCCGATCGAGGAGGCGGGGGCCTGGCGCGTTCTCGTGCTCCGAGAGCGCCTGGTCCCGAACGCCGACGATCCTGCCGTGTGGGCCCGTGCCCGAGCGCAGGTCGTCTCCGAACAGCTTCACCGCCGACTCGCCGGAAAGGTCCGCTTCCATGCTCCAATCTGAGACGATCACCCGCCCGCAACCCGGTGTTACCGGTGTCAGTGGGTTCGACGACGCCGACATGGCGGTTCTGGCCGCCCAGCCAATTCTGCTGGGCATCCCGCCACTCGTCGCCGAGCTGGTGGTCGAGTCGTTCGCGCCCGCCTCGTACGCGTTCGGCGACGAGATCGTTCGCGAGGGCGACGTTCCGGACGGCTACTACGTCGTCCTCGAAGGATCCGCTCGCGCCCTCCGGACCCAGCACGGCGCCGAGGTACAGCTCGGCGTGATCCATACCGGCGAGGCGTTCGGTGAGAGCGGTCTTCTCGAAGGCACGCCCCGGGTGGCCACCGTCCGGGCGTCGTCGAAGGTGCGCGCCGCGAGACTCGAGCCAGCCCTGTTCGGCGCGATCGTCCGTCGACATCCCGAGGTCGGCCTCGCCTTGGCCGAACAGGCCCGGGCCCGACGCCTGGCACCGCTGCTGCGCCAGCACGCGTTGTTCGCCGCGGTCCCCTCCGATGCGCTGGCGGCCATACTGCCCGAGCTCGAAGAGGTTGACGTCGCGGCGGGCGACGTGCTGTTCCACAAGGGTGATGCCGCCGGTCCGCTGTATGTGATCGTCGAAGGTCGGCTGCGGGCCTGCGACGAGCACGGCGTGGTCCTGCGCTACCTGCGCTCGGGGGATCTGTTCGGCGAGCGTTCCGTGTACCGGGGCGAGCCCCGCGCTGCCACCGTCGACGCCGTCTCCACCGCCCGCCTTCTCTCCCTCGACGCTGCGGCGTTCGCCCACATCACCGGGCAATTCCCGGCGGTCCGGGCGCGCATCGACGAGCAGCTTTCCCTCTACGAGCGCGGTCCCGCGATGAATGTGCCAATCGACTTCGCCGACGAGCTTCTGCCGGCCGGGGCCGAGATGCCCGAAAGCAACGAGGCCACGGTCGCCCGTTCGACCGATGTGCCGAAGTCATTACGAACGATCCCACGGTTGCGGCGGAAGCATCACGTCCCGTTGGTTCGCCAGCTCGACATGATGGACTGCGGCGCTGCCTGCCTGGCCATGGTGTGCCGGGCCTTCGGACGCGCCGTTCCGATCGGTCACATCCGTGACGTGATCGGCACGTCGATCGACGGCACCAGCCTGCGCGGCATCCAGCGCGGCGGCGAAGCACTCGGTCTCGAGATCAAGGCCGTCAAAGTTTCGAAGGACAAACTCGACGAGTTGACCCTGCCGGCCATCGTCCACTGGCAGGCCAACCACTGGATGGTGCTCGACGAGGTTCGCTCCGATCGTGTGCACGTCGAAGACCCCGGAATGGGAGGACGCTGGATCGCCCGCGATGCGTTCCTCACCGATTGGAGCGGCTTCACCGCGCTGCCGAGCCCCACGCCGGCCCTGGCCGACGCGCCGGCCGAGCACGCATCGCTCCGGTGGCTCCTGCCATTCGTCCGTCCACATAAGGTCGCTCTCGGGATCGTCGTCGTGCTGTCCCTCGTGATGGCCGGCCTGCAGATGCTGCTACCGGTCATGACGGGTCGCATCGTGGACGAGGTGGTGCGCAACCGCGACTACGGCCAGCTCTACTTCCTCACGGGTTCGCTGGCCGTGCTCCAGCTGCTCGCCCTCGCAGCCGGGCTCTGGCAGAGCCGGCTGCTTTCCACGTCGGCGGTGAAGATGGACGGCGCAAGCCTCGACTTCATCTCGTCCCGACTCCTGCGCCTCCCCCTGCGGTACTTCGAAAGCCGGCGCAACGGCGACATCGAGCGGCGCCTCGACGGGATGCGCGACGTTCGCGCGTTTGCCGTGGGCAACGGCATCGGCGTGCTCACCAGCGTCACGCAGCTCATCGCCGCGGTCGTGTTCATGGCACTCACCTCGGTCCCGCTGGTTATCGTATGGGTACTTACGACACCGATTTACCTGGCACTGACACATGTGTCGACCAAGCGGATGCGGCCGGCCTTCTCGGATGTCGAAGAGAGCTTCGGCCGGTACCGTTCGCGCCAACTCGACGCCATCTCCGGGATCGAAACGGTGAAGTCGCTCGGCGTCGAAGAGGGTCTGCGCGAGCGTATGGTGCGCGACTTCGACGACCTGTCGGTGCGCATGCTACGGGCTGACCGCACTGCGCTCACCTACGGCGGGCTCGTTTCAGCGGTGACGACGCTTCTTCTATTGCTGTTCCTGTTCCTCGGGGCGATGCAGACGATGAACGGCAACCTGACCGTCGGGCAGCTGATCGTGTTCGACTCGCTGGTGCTTCTCGCGACCGGGCCGCTCGTGGGACTACTTTCGCTGTGGGACGACTGGCAGAACGCGTCGGTGATGATCGGGCGGCTGCAGGACATCATGGAGCACGAACCCGAGCAGGCGAGCGACGTGAAGCTGCGACCGGTGCCGACGCTCGAAGGTCGGGTCACGCTCACCAACGTCGGCTTCCGCTACCCGTCGACGCCCGACACCGCCATCCTCGAAGGCATCACCCTCGATGTCGCACCCGGCACGACCGTCGCGCTGGTCGGGCGCTCCGGATCGGGAAAATCGACGCTGCTGAAGTGCCTGGCCGGTCTATTCGTCGCGACCGAGGGAACCATCGCGTTCGACGGCATCGACCTCAACGAGCTCGACTGGCGCGACCTCCGCCGCCGCATCGGTCTCGTACCGCAGCGCCCCCATGTGTTCGACGACTCGATTGCCGCAAACATCGGCTTCGGTGAGGAAACACCAGACCCACAGCAGGTCCGCGACGCGGCGGAGATCGCCGACGCCCACGATTTCATCGACCGCTTCCCGCTCGGTTATGCGACCCGGGTCGGCGACGGCGGCCTCCGCCTCTCAGGCGGTCAAGCCCAGCGCCTCGCAATCGCCCGCTCCATCTACCACCGCCCCGCCGTCGTACTCCTCGACGAAGCCACGAGCGCCCTCGATTCCGAAGCGGAACGGGCGGTGACCGCGAATATGCGGCGGCTCCTCGAAGGCCGCACTGCGTTCATCGTGGCCCACCGGCTCAGCACCGTCCGCGACGCGGATCTCATCGTCGTGCTGGAGCGGGGCCGCATCGCCGAGACCGGCACGCACGACGAGCTTCTGGCCCGCGGTGGCCTGTACTTCCACCTCTACGGACAGCAGGCCGAGGCGTAGGCCGACCGCAAGGTCAGGCGCAGACGCGAAACGACCGGGCGGCGCTGCTGCGCCGCCCGGTCCGATGCAGTGCCTCAGCCCGACTTCTTCGGGACGGAGGGGGCTGCGGCGGCGCCGCCGGCTGGCTTCGGCCGAGCGGGCGGCGGAGGCGGCGGAACGAAGGTACCCGCCGCTATGGCGGCTGCCTTCTCAGCACCAGTCATCCCGCCCTTCACGTCGGCACTCATGGTCGGGTCGAGTTCGAGGTCCTCGATGTCGTCGGTCTGGGTCGTATCGTCGGTGCTCATGATGCTCCTTGAGTGGGGTCGGTGGAACTGCGGGGAACGTTTCTGACTGCAGCATGACGGGTTGCGGTCGTGACCGCAGTCAGCTGGCTGACACCCGGGTATGTTCGAGTATCCGCAACGGCTGTTACAGGCGCGCATCACCTGCTTATCTGATCGGCCGGGCAATTCTCTCGGTCGATTGCTACAGTCCGAGCGTGCAACCGGAACCGGACTGGGCTTGTGTTCGAAACGACGGAACCCATCGACGCCCACCTAGATGACGCCCACCTAGATGACGCCCACCTAGATGACGCCCACCTAGATGACGCCCACCTAGATGACGCCAACCTCGATGAACGGTCCCGCGTTTGTCCGCGTTCTCGGCCCCGTGCAGATAGTCGGCGAAGACGGACTCACCAACGACCTAGGCAGCCGCAACCAGCGCCGCATGCTCGCGGTGCTCGCCATCAACTCCGGTCAGGTGCTGCGTCCCGACTATCTCGGTGAGCTCCTCGGGTTGGCTGGGGGCGCCCTGCGCACCGGCGTGTCCCGACTCCGCCGCAACCTCGGTCCGGGCGCGCTCCAGTCCTATTCCGGTGGGTACCGACTCGACAGTCCGGTCGACGCCGACCTGTTCACCGACCTCGTCACCCGCGTGAGACCGGGCACCGACCGGCTCGCAGATCTCGACGAAGCGCTCGGCCACTGGCGAGGTGCGGCACTCGCCGAGTTCGTCGACGAGCCCTGGGCGGCCCCTGATGCGCTGCGCCTCGACGAACTCCGGTCCCTCGCCATTGAGGAACGGGCCGGCGAGCTGATTCGCCGGGGCCGAACGGGAGAAGCTATCGCCGCATTGCGGGCCCACGTCGCGGCCTCGCCGATCCGCGAACGGTCATACGCCCTTCTGATGCAGGCGCTGACGCTCGAAGGTCGCCAGGCCGATGCTCTGCGCGCATATCAAGACTACCGGACCTACCTGATCGATGAGGTGGGCACCGAGCCCTCAGAGCACATTCGGTCGGTCGAACGACGGGTGGCGACGGGCTGGGACGGTCACGACGACTGGAATGGAAGCGGTGGTCCCGCCTCGCTGCGGGAGTCGGCACCCGGCCCCGGTCGAAACGACGGCATCGTCTCCATTCCGCTCCAGGGTGTCCTCAGCCAACGATGGCGGCTGGTCGGGCGCCAGGCTGAGCTGGCCGAGCTCAACGCCGACATTGGTTCCCTGGCCGGCGGGATGTGGCGCACCGTGCTGCTCGGAGGCGAGGCCGGTATCGGAAAGACGACGGTGCTGGCTGCCTTCGCCCGTTCGTTTCACGAGTCGGCGGGAGGCACGTTCGTCTACGGCCGTTGCGCAGAGGGTGCCGCCGTTCCCCTGCAGCCGTTCCGCGACATCGTCGGCGCAATCGTGGACCACGCGCCGCTGGATCTGCTGTCGGCGCACGTCGCGACGAAAGGGGGAGAACTCCGACGCATCGCGCCCCAGCTCGCGTGGCGCGTACCCAACGCGCCGCTGCCGACGGTCACCGACGAAGCGACCGAGCGCTACGTCCTCTTCGAAGCGGTCGTCGACCTCCTCCGTCGGGTCTCCCAACGTTGCCCGTTGGTGCTCGCGCTCGACGACCTCCACTGGGCCGAGCCGACCGCGTTGCTGCTGCTGCGTCATCTGGCCCGAGCACTCAACGACGCGCCGGTGCTTGCGATCGTCGGCTACCGCGACACCGGCGTCGACGTCACCGACGATCTCCGCAGCACGCTCGTCGACCTGGAGCGCGGTGACACCCGGCGTGTCTCCCTCAGCGGGTTCGACCGCGCCGAACTGGCCGAGCTCATCGAATCCATGGCGAACGGGTCGCTCGATGCGGGCTCGGTCCTGGTCGACCACCTCCTCGACGAGACCGCCGGCCACCCGCTCTACACCGGTCAGCTCGTACGTCACCTCATCGAGTCGGGCCGGATCGAGGTCGACGACGCCGGCGTGCGCTCCGCCGGCGACGTCCGCGACGTTGTTGCTCCACCGCGGCTGCAAGACATTGTGTGGAGCCGGGCGGGGGCTCTCGGCGAGACGGCCGCCGAGGTGCTCGCCGCGGCGTCGGTGCTCGGCCTGGAATTCGATCGTGACCTGCTCGTGGAGATCGTGGACGAGTCAGAGACCGAGGTGCTCGAAGGGCTCGATGCCGCGATGGCGGCGCGCCTGCTCGACCGAGACCCGGGCCCGCGCCTCCCGTTGCGGTTCGCCCACGGACTCCTCGTCCACGCGCTCTACGAACAGCTGCTGCCGAACCGTCGGCGATCGTTGCACGAGCGCGCCGCCCGCGCCTACGAAAAGGGTGAGGACACCCATCCTCAATCAGTGGTCGTCGAGCTGGCGCGGCACTGGGAGTTGGCCGGTAACGCGCAAGCCGCGCTTCATTGGTCGACCAAGGCGGGGGACCTTGCACTGGCCAACCTCGCCGCGGCCGAGGCCGCCCGATGGTTCACCCTTGCCCTCGACCATGCTGCGGAAGTAGGGGCCGGTCCCGAAGTGGAGGCCGACCTTCTGGTGCGACTCGGCCGGGCCCAGCACCGGGCCGGTCAGCCGGCGCGAGAGACGCTTCTACGCGCCGCGGAAATCGCTCGACGCTGCGGTGCCGACGGCATCCTGATCCAGGCCGCACTCGCCACCGACCGCGGGATACTCGGAGCCAACGTCGATCTTGCGCTGATCGACGTGATCGAAGCCGCGATCACCGCCGCCGATGCGGCCGATGACCGGGTCGACGAAGCGACCCTCGCCAGGCTCCTCGCGCTCTTCGGGCGGGAACTGACCCACACCGATCGGGCCGAGGACCGGCGAGCGGCCACGCTTCGCGCCCTGGGGATCGTCGATCGGGCAAACGACGAGCGGCTGCTCGCTGAGCTGGCCATGCCGCTCATGCATGCGCTGTGGGGCGCCGGCTCCGGTTCGGTCCGACGCGACCTCGCCCGGCGAGCGATCGCGGCGGCCGAGGCCACGGGTGATCCGTTCCTGTCGTTCCGGGCGTACGACGCCGCATATCGGCTCGCCATCGAGGTCGCTGACGCCGCTGGGGCCCGGCTCAGCAGCGAACGGATGCGCTCCATCGCCAACGCGGTTGGCGAACCACGGTTGCGCTGGCTCGTGATGCTCACCGACACGTTCGAGGCGATGATGCGGCCCGACCTCGAGGAGGCCGAGCGGCTCGCGGGGGTCCTGCTGGAGCTCGGTACGCAACTCGGCGACACCGACGCGTTCTCCATCTACGCGGCCCAGATCCTGGTGAACCGGACGTTCTCCGGTCGCCACGCCGAGGTGCTGCCGCTTGTCGAGGCGGCGATGCAGGCGACCCCGATGTTTGTGTTCCGCTTGATGCACGCCATTCTCTGCGAGGCCGCCGGGCGCGTCGACGAAGCCCAGGCGTTTCTTGATGCCGGCGTGGCCGACGGCTTCTCGCACCTGCCCCTCGACTCGATCTGGATGACCGCAATCATCGGGTACGCGGTGCTCGCCATCGAACTCCAGGACGCGTCGGCCGCCGCTGAACTGTTCCCCATCCTCGAACCGTTCGCCGACGAGGTCGCCTTCAGCGGGATCACGAGTCAGGGGAGCATCGGTGCCTACGTCGGAAACCTCGCGTCGATCCTCGGCCGCCACGACGTCGCGGAACAGCACCTCCGGGCCGCGCTGGCGCTCGCCGAGTCTTTCGGATGGGACTACCACCGCGCCCGGACCATGGCCGCGCTGGCGGTCGCCCAGCGTCGGCGGACCGGCGGATTCGACGCCGAGGCGTTGGCCTGGCTCGAGACCTCCAGCGAGCTCGGGATGCGGTACGGGTTGCAGGGTGTCGCGGCACACGCCGAGCGGCTGCTCGCCGAAGCCCGGCGGTGACCACCCCTCAAGTTCGGGCTCCCGATGGTCGATAGTTCCGCAGATTCGTCCTGAATCCGCCGATAAAACGGAGTACCCGTGCCCCTCGAAAGCACCGTCAGTTCCCCCACCGCGCCTTCGTCGTCCAAGGCGCCGGCCACGTCGCTGTCACCGAAGCAGCAGGTTCTGGCGGAATGTCTCGTGCTGGTCGGCCGCCCGCTTCGTCGCACAACGGTCGTGGCATTACCGCTCGCGATCATCGCCGCGTTCGCACTGCGCAACGACGTCGACACGACCATGCTCTGCCTGTGGCTCGGACTCGTGGCGGGCGCCACGGTGATCCTGACGTACGTCGCCGGATTTGCCCCTCCGCTCGACACTGTCGAATCCGTCGAGAACCGCCACAACGAGGTGGTGTTCACCGTCGGCCTGCTCGGCGCGGCGTGGGGCACGGGCCCGCTCATTGCGTTTCCGACCGATGCCACCATGCGCATGCTGCTCGCAGCGACGCTGCTCGCCGTGGTCAGCTCTGTCGGCCTCGGAACGCTGCTGCTGCGCCCGGCGTTCTTTGCGCTGGCCGTCCCGCTGCTCGCCCCGCTGTTCATTCGACTGGCCACGAGCGGCCAGTCGAGCCAGTTTGCCGCGGCCATCGTGTTGGCGGTCTGCAGCGTGTCGCTCATCCTGCATTTCCTCGAGGGCAACGCATCGTCGGTCACCCTCGTTCGCAACCGCATCGAGAACGGTCTCCTGGGCCAGCGCGTCGAGCGTCTGAAAGGGCGCATCGCGGCCAACGAGGAAGAACTCGAAGTCGCGTACCGACAACTCGATGAGTTCCAGTCCGGGGCCGGAGTGGCAGCGGCCATCGTTGAACGGGCTGCCGTGCTATCCCGGACCGATTTCAACATGCGCCTCGGAGACACCTGGGCCGCCACGAGGCCCGACACCGACTCGTTCTCCGTCGCCCTCGTCGAAATAGCCGACTACAACCAGATCATCAACGAATACGGCGACGATGTCGCCAGGCGCCTGTTCAACGAACTGGGCCGTTTCATCGGAAGCTGCCTGCGAACCGAAGACTGTGTGGCTGGTTTCGCAGCCCCGCGCTACGGGCTCATCCTCTGCGACTCCGATAGCGAGACCGCTTCACGGGCCCTGGAACGCATTCGACGTCGCGTCGAATCCAGCCCGATCGACGTGGGTCACCAGATCCTGTGTCACCTCGTGATGGGCGTGGTGTCATGGGAGAACAACGTGCGACCCATGGAGATGATCGGCCGATCCGAACGATCGCTCGCCCAGGCCTGGACCCTGCCGCAGCGGCTTCAGGCGTGGGAACACATCAACGGCTCACCGATGGACGCCGGTCACGCATCCGGCGCCACCCACGCATCCATCGAACCGAAGCGGTTCATCCTCTCGGATACAACTCTCCGAGAAACACCAGCAGCGCCTCAACCACGTTGAGCTTCGGGCCGAACGGCACGATCAGCAGTTGTTCCTTCTGCTTGTAGACCGCCGTCTTCGACAGCCGCTGCAGCCGGACTTCCTGGCTCGTCTTCAACTCGATCGGGCTGAGCCGGGCGGCCACCGCACCGCTCAGCAGTGACGCCCCCATCCCACTCGCCTTGGTGACGGTGACGTCACGGATGCCGATCCGAACGCACTCCGCCCGCAACCGGGCGACGTCGAGCAGCGCCTTGGCCCGCTCGGGGATCGGGCCGTAGCGGTCGATCCATTCGTTGGCGATGTCGTCGACGTCGCTCTGGCTGGTGACCACCGCGAGTCGACGGTACGCGTCGAGACGCAGCGGTTCCTTCGCTATGAAGTCGTGCGGGATGTTCGCGTCGAGCGGCACCTCGATCTTGATCTCGGCCGGCTCCTTCGGCGTTTCGCCCTTGAGCTCACCGACCGCTTCGATCACCATCTGGCTGTAGAGGTCGTAACCGACGGCGGCGATGTGGCCCGACTGGTCACCGCCCAGGATGTTGCCGGCGCCGCGGATCTCGAGGTCGCGCATGGCGATCTTGAAGCCCGATCCCAATTCCGTATGTTCACCTATCGTCTTGAGCCGTTCGTAAGCCTCGTCAGAGAGCTTCACGTCGGGTGGGTAGAACAGGTACGCGTACGCGCGCTGCCCGGCGCGGCCGACGCGGCCCCGCAACTGGTGAAGCTGACCGAGGCCGAGCCGGTCGGCCCGGTCGACGACGAGCGTGTTGACGGTCGGCATGTCGATGCCCGTTTCGATGATCGTCGTGCAGACGAGGACGTCGTAGTTGCCTTCCCAGAAGTCGTAGACGACCTGCTCGAGCGACCCCTCGTCCATCTGACCGTGCGCGATTGCTATGCGCGCTTCGGGAACCAGATCTGCGAGTTGCTTCGCTTTCCATTCAATGTCGGCGACCCGGTTGTGGACGTAGAAGACCTGGCCTTCACGCAGCAACTCGCGGCGGATCGCTTCAGCGACGGCCCGGTCGTCGTACTCGCCGACATACGTGAGAATCGGCTGGCGGTCAGCGGGAGCGGTGTTGAGCAGCGTGAGGTCACGGATCCCGGTGAGCGCCATTTCCATGGTCCGGGGAATCGGGGTGGCGGTGAGCGTGAGCACGTCGACGTTCTCTTTGAGGTGCTTGATCGCCTCTTTGTGGCTCACACCGAAGCGCTGCTCTTCGTCGACCACGAGCAGGCCGAGCTTCGGGAATTTGAGGTCGTTCGACAACAACCTATGTGTACCTATGATCACGTCGACCTGCCCGGTCTTCACGCCCTCGATCACCTTCTTGGCCTGGGCGTTGGTGAGGAAGCGTGACAGCACCTCGACCCGGATCGGATAGTTGGCGAAGCGCTCGGAGAAGTTCTGGTAATGCTGCTGGGCGAGGAGCGTGGTCGGCACCAGCACGGCGGCCTGCATGCCGTCCTGCACACACTTGAAGATGGCGCGGATGGCCACCTCGGTCTTGCCGTAGCCGACATCGCCGCAGACGAGCCGGTCCATCGGCGACGCCTGCTCCATGTCGGCCTTCACGTCTTCGATGGCCTTCAGCTGATCCGGGGTCTCGACGAAGGGGAACGAGTCCTCCATCTCACGCTGCCACGGGGTGTCGAGCCCGAAGGCGTGGCCCGGTGCGGTGATGCGCTTCTGGTAGAGCACCACGAGTTCCTGCGCGATCTCGCGTACCGCGGCGCGAACCTTGGCCTTCGCCGCGGCGAAGTCCTTACCGCCGAGGCGGTGCAGCGACGGCGGTTCGCCCGTGTACGGCCGTACGGCGTCGATCTGGTCGCTCGGCACGTACAGCTTGTCGTCGCCGCGAAACTCGAGCAGCAGGTAGTCGCGTTCGGTGCCGCCGATGGCCCGCTTCACCATGCCGGCGAAACGGCCCACGCCGTGCATGTAGTGGACCACGTAGTCGCCGGTCTTCAGGTCGTCGAAGAACGCCTGGGCCTCACGCTTGCGGGAGCGCTTGGCCTTGCGGTGTGCCCGACGCCGACCGGTGACATCGCTCTCCGAGAGCACGGCGAGCTTGGCACTGGGCAGGATGAAGCCGCGCTCGATGGGTTGCACGACGATCTGAATGCCCGCAGCGGTTCGGCGGTCGATGTCGGGCTCGTAACCGGCCGGAACGACATCGACCTTGATGCCTTCCTCGCGCAGCACGGTCTGGAGCCGATCGGCCGAGCCTTCACCGTCGGCCGCCAGCACGATGCGGTAGCCATCGGCCATGAGCGTTCGCAACTGCGTTACTAGCGCGGTCGGGTCACCGTGGTTGATGGCCCAACCCATGGCCGGAATGACCGTCGTGTCGGGGCCTTCCGGCGCGGTCGTAAGTGTCCATACGGGTGCATGCGTATGCGCGAGCAGCCGGTCGAACGGAAGGTGCAATGCCGGGAATCGCCCGTTGTCGGCGACGTGGGTACTCGTAAGGTCCGCACCCCACGTGCGGGCCAAGCTTCCGGCCAGCGCGTATTCCTCATCGAGAAGGTCCGCGGCCCGGTCACGCATGCGGCGCGGCTCGACGAGCACGATCAGCGCGTCGTTCGGCAGCAGATCGAGAAGAAGGTGTTCGCCCTGGGTCAGCCAGGGAAGCCACGACTCCATGCCGTCGAACACCGTGCCCTGGGCCAGGCGCTCCCACTGATCGCGCCCCCATGGCTCGCTGGTCATGAGCCCCTCGGCTCGCGCTCGAACCTCAGGGGTCGGACGCAGTTCGCGGCATCCGATCAGCTCGACTTCTTTGATATCCACGGTCGAGCGTTGGTCGTGCACGCTGAACTCGCTCAGCCGGTCGACCTCGTCGCCCCACAGGTCGATTCGCACCGGGATCTCACCGGTGGACGGAAAGACGTCGACGATGGAACCGCGAACGGCCACTTCACCGCGATGCTCGACCTGGTACTCGCGCCGGTACCCGAGCCCGACCAGCGTGGCCACGAGGTCCTCGGCATCGAGGGTTTGACCGGCTCGGACCACGACCGGTTCGGTCTCTTCGACGTGCGGCCCGAGTCGCTGCAACAGCGCCTTCACCGGAGCGACGAGTACCAACGGCATGTTCTCGCCGGAGTGCAGGTGCCACATGGCCTGGAGGCGTCGGCCCATCGTTTCGACGCTCGGGCTCACCCGTTCGAACGGCAGCGTCTCCCACGCGGGAAACATGTCAACCTGGGTGTCGCCAAGGTACGCGCGCAGATCATTCGCGAGCCGCTCCGCCTCGGTACCCGTGGCGGTGACGACCAACAGTGGACGGCGCTGGGTGA
Organism: uncultured Acidimicrobiales bacterium; assembly: GCA_963763135.1. Classification (GTDB taxonomy): domain Bacteria; phylum Actinomycetota; class Acidimicrobiia; order Acidimicrobiales; family JANYDT01; genus JANMZO01. The sequence continues at coordinate 190,053 of CAVXNJ010000005.1, forward strand.
TCGCGCTCAGCGCCGCGATGACATACGCGCGAGCGGGTTCGGCGACGGCCAGAAGCGCGGACGGCGAACCGAGAAGATTGCTGAGATCACCGTCTGCTCGGAGCAGGGCGGGAAGTGGGGCCAGACTCACCGGGACTGAAGCCGCAGCGGGACCGCGTCGAGACTCCTCAGCCGAGGCAGGCCCAAGTTGAAGCTCGTCAGCAGGAGGAGATCAGACGCGTTCATCGGCGGACCAACTTAGACGCAACACAACGGCCCTTCACTCGCTTCGTGCACACCCGTACCAACTTCTTCTTGGCCGGCGCCTTCGTGGTCGGCACCCGAACCGGGGCTTTGGTTGTCGGCGGCAGGGTCGCTTGCGTGGTGGCGGGCGATGTGGTTGTCGGCGGGCGCGTTGTCGTTGTGGTGGTCGTCGTTGTGGTGGTCGTCGTCGTAGAGGTTGTCGTCGTAGAGGTTGTCGTTGTGGTGGTCGTCGTTGACGTGGTCGTGCTCGTCAGCGTCGTCGGATCACCGAAGATCGCACTCGTGGGCGCCTCCAACGGAATCGCGTCGGTTTCGAAGACGGTGTTCGCGTCGACGGCCACGCCGTCAACGGTCGTCAGAAAACGACCGGCGCGCAACGCTCCTCCGATGAGGACGGCTCCGCCGATGAGCCCGCGCGGACCCGTGCCCTGGACGGTCAGACGGAAGATGCATGACACTCCCACCGCGACGGGAATGTAGAGCGCGCCCGAGCCGCCATCACGGGAAAACTGGATCGCCACACGATAGATACCGGCGGCCAGCGGGACGTTGCTGCAGAAGGCGTCGACGCGGTAACCGCTCACTCCTGCGGGTACCGCCGTTGGAAGTGCCACGGTCACCTGTATGGCCTGGGCCGGCACCGGTGTTTGCGCAACGGCCGGATGCGCACCCGCCACGCCGACCGACACCACGAGCGCGAACACGCCGAGGATCACGCGTAGTCGACGTCGGTTCGAACCGGCAGGGGAACGATGCGGCCCGCCGGCGCTCTCGCGATTCAGACCTTCATCGTTTGAGCTGCGAACACTGTTCGCCGGGGAAGTGTGCGAAACGGCCATGGCTCCACAGTACCCGGGAGCGAAACCAACAGACTCCGGACCCAAGCAGACTCCGACTCAAGGACACTCCGACCCAAGGACACTCCGACCCAAGGACACTAGGGAGAGCGTCTCCGAGAACCCTCGGGACGACCCGGTCGTTCAGCCCGCTTTGCGAACCAGGGCTCGACGTTCGACGGCCGAGCATTCCTGAAGACGCTTGATGACCTTCTCCGGGACGTCGAGCACGTCAAAGTCGAAGACCTGGTCGAGATCGATGGGTGGCACCGGAGCATGCGAGATCAGCGGGTGTACCGGGCGGACATCGACTTCGCCGTCGCCGAACAGTTCCTCGTGCAGTTTCTCGCCGGGACGCAGACCGGTGTAATCGATTTCGATCGCCTTGCCCGACTCGTGAATGAGCATGCGAGCGACATCGTCGATGCGGATCGGGCTGCCCATGTCGAGGATCAGGACTTCACCGGGGCGGCCGATGGCTCCGGCCTGGATCACGAGTTCCACCGATTCGGGAATGGTCATGAAGAACCGGGTGACCATGGGGTCGGTGACGGTGACCGGCCCACCGGCCGCGATCATGGATCGGAACGCCGGGAGAACACTGCCTCGGCTGCCGAGCACGTTTCCGAATCGGACTGACAGATAGGTGCCCGTCTCGGCCATCTGTGCGCACCGGGCGGTCAGACGCTCGGCAATACGCTTGGAGTAGCCAAGGACGCTCGACGGGTTGGCCGCCTTGTCGGTCGAAATGTTCACAAACTGCTCTACCCCGACGTGCATCGCTGCATCGAGAACGTTACGGGTGCCCCACACGTTGCTCTTGACCGCCTCAGCGGGGTGGGTCTCAAGCAGGGACAGGTGCTTCGAGCGCGGCAGCATGGAAGACGACCTGGGGGGCGTACTCCTCGAAGATCCAGAACATATGGTCGCGGTCGCGGATGTCGGCGAGGATGAGGTTCGGTGAATCGAGAAGGGCGCGGCCCTCGATCGACATCTGCACGCTGTGCAGGGCCGACTCGTCGCGGTCCAGCATGAGGAGCGCCTCGGGCTCGTAGCGAGCGATCTGGCGGCAGAGCTCCGAGCCGATGGAACCTCCGGCCCCGGTGACAAGAACCCGCTGGCCGCGGAGGTAACCGGCGATCGATGAAATGTCGGTTTTGATCTGACGGCGTCCGAGGAGGTCGGTCTCGGAGATGTTGCGGATGTCGTTCTCGCCGACTTCCCGGTTGAACAGTTCTTCCAGCGGCGGAAGGATCTTGACGTCGAGACCGATGGAGTTCGCGGTGTTGTTGAGATAGGTGACGAGTTCCGTCGGAGCCGATGGCATCGCAATGAGAAGCGTTGTGGCTTTCATTTCCCGAGCTACTCGGGCGAGATCGTTCCGGGTACCCATCACCCGGACATGACTGACTTCGTGGCGTTGCTTGGCGCCTTCATCGTCGAGGAACGCGACCGGAAGGTACGGGCTGCGCGGGTTTCGCTTCATGCTGCGGACAACCTCGGAGCCCGCTTCACCGGCGCCGAACACGATCGTCCGTGCGGCAGAACTGGCATCGGGGCCCTGACCGGATTCGAACACGAGCCGCCAGATGTAGCGGACGCCGAACATCGCGACGAGTCCGACGAAACCGCCGCTGACGCTTACGGCCATCGGCAACACGTGCGGAGTCGACAGTGCGTTTACGCCGATCAGCGCAAAGCCGGTCGCGAATGCCGTTCGAAGAACCGCCGCGATTTCATCCATGCTTCCGAAACGCCAGCGCTGACGGTACAGCCCCATCGACAGTCCGCTCACTGCGAGGATGAACAGTGTCGCCGCCACGAGCACCACGAGCCGCGTGTAGCTGCCGGTCGACTCAACCGTTCCGCTCAGCTTCGCAATAATTCCGATTGACGCAGCCCACCCGCCGAGGTCCAGACCCAACTGTCCGGGACCCGCCCACCGATCGGGAATCGCATGCGCCACCCTCGATGGCCATGAGCCTCGTCTTTGGACCGATTCGGTCGTTTGGTTACTGCGCATCACGTTTCCTCCGTCAACCCTTATGTTATCCGCCACTTAGAGTGATGTCGAGCGTAGCGACTGTAGTTCGATGTCCGAGAGTCTACGGACCATTCCCCCCGGCTGCAGTAGTTCTTTTGCCCGAATTGCGACGCCGAAGGGACTAGCGATCGGAGTCGGAAGACCTCAAAGCGTGGTGTGCGGACTTTTCGGCGATCCCAATTTCAGGATCACCACTTCATCTGTTACATCGGCAAGGCAGGTTGGCTTCTCAACCCCGAATTGCCTTGAGAATGCCGCGGACCCGGTCCATGACCGGCGGTTGACCGGAGCGCTCAGCGTCGGACGACGCGTAGGACTCCTCGCCAAGTTTGGCAAAGCGAGCTGCGACTGTAACTTTCCTCCGACAACTTATCGGCCGTTCGAAAGGGTTTCGCCACTAGGACACAGTCTCGGGTACCACGCCGCTGACTTGCACCGATCCGGCCTTCGAGTCACCCTAGGATCGTGCGAATGCTCAGAGTAGGCGGATGCGGGTCCCGAGTTGTTCGAAGGAACGAGCGCGGGTTGTGCCGACGAATATTGCCCGTTTCGCTGGCGGTGTCGGTGTTTCTGGGTGGGTTGTTTTCATCGGGGGTGAGTGCACGGTTGATGCCGGTGGTGTTGAACCCGGTGGAGATCGAGAATGCGAAGCCCGGATCGTCGTCATTTTTGTCGGAACCCGTCCAGGCGTTACTCGCGAAAGCGACCGACGCCGAAGATGACGAAGATGACGAAGACAACCCGACCGGGCACGACCCTGATGCCGGGTTCGCTCCATCCCCGACAACGAACACCGGTACCTCCGGACCCATCATCGGCTACGCCGGACAACAATCCGTCAACACCGGCACCCCACTCGATCTCCACATCCGCTCCACCCTCGGACAACGCATCGACGTCGTCGTCTACCGCATCGGCTGGTACAACGGAACCGGCGCCCGCGAAATCACCCGCATCACCAACCTTCCCGGGATCAACCTCGCCGTCCCCGCCCCCGACACCCTCGGCACCGTCGAACTGAACTGGCCCACCACGGCCACCCTCACCACCACCGGCTGGACCTCGGGCTACTACCTCGCCGCCCTCAACCCCACCGGCACCGAAACCACCTCCAGCTACATACCGTTCGTCGTCCGAAACGACGCACAACCAGCCGACGTCGCCGTTTCCATACCGTTCAACACCTACCAGGCCTACAACTCCTTCGGCGGACGCAGCCTCTACACCGCACCACCCGCCCAACGCGTCTCCTTCGACCGTCCCTACGCCGACAACATGGGAACTGAATTCCTGTTCCTCGGCGACTACCAACTGATCACCATGCTCGAACGCGAAGGCATCGACGCCACCTACATCACCAGCGAAGACCTCCACCGAAACCCGGCCGCACTCACCCAACGCAAACTCTTCATGACCGCGTACCACGACGAGTACTACAGCCGCCAAATGTACGACAACCTCACCAACGCCATCGCCTCCACCACCAGCGCAGCGTTCCTCAGCGCCAACAACATGTATTGGCAAGTCCGCTTCGGACCATCCACCAGCGGCACCCCCAACCGCCTCATGTACTCCTACAAAAACGTCGCCGACCCGATCACCCCCACCTCCCCATCACTCACCACCACCGTCTTTCGCGACCCCCGCGTCGGCCTACCCGAACTCAACATCCTCGGCGCGGCATTCCAAAACAATTCCGCCGGACCACTCGGCACCACCTCACCCTGGAAAGTCACCAACGCCAACCACTGGATCTACACCGGCACCGGACTCAACAACGGCGACCAAATCCCCGGAATCGTCGGCGGCGAATGGGACACCTCACCCACCGGCCGACCCAACGACACCACCATCCTCTCCGACTCACCCTCACCAACTGGCTCCACCTTCGGCCAAAACGCCGTCATCCGCGATCTCCCCACCGGCAAATTCGTCTTCAACGCGTCCACCATCCGCTTCGCCCTCTACCTCGGTCTCGATTCCCGACGCGACACCCGCCTCGAACGCATCACCCTCAACACCATCAACAAAGCCCGTGGCACCCTCCAAACCACCCCCACCCCCACAACTACCACCACCCAGGCCCCAACCACCACCACCCGGGCAACCACCACCACCCAGGCTCCGACCACCACCACAACGACGACCCAGGCAACCACCACCACCCAGGCAACCACCACGACTACAAGGCCTGTCGGAACAACCACCACGCAAGCAACCACGCCACCGGTCATCAACGGCTCGTTGATCGTCACCAGCCCGACGAACGGCTTCTGCCAGTGGCAATCTGGCTTCACGTTCACCGCCAACACCGGAACCAACCTCCGATTCGAACTCAACGGCGCAGTGACCGCAGTCGTCCCCGCAAACACCGTGATCAACCTCCCCACCGGCGTCTACACGGTGCAAGCCATCGCAACCGTCAACGGCACCGAAACCCGCTCCCCCATCACCACCTTCCAACGCAGCCCAACCTGCCCACCAACCGGCACCCCCACGCCCACCCCTACCCCGGCAACAACCACGACGACCATCACGACCACCACCACCACGACGACGACCCCAACGACGACCGCCACCACCACGACCACCACCACCACCCCAACGACGACCACCACCACGACCCCAACCACCACCACGACCCCAACCACCACCACGACGACCCCGGCCACCACGACGACCGGGCCACCGTCGGGCGGATCAGTTGTGGAAACCATCTACGACGACCAACTCAACCCGAATTGGGTAAACGCCAGTTGGAACACCACCATCAACCCCTACGCCACGAATCACGTCGCAGCCGGCAGCCTCGCACTGTCGGCATCCGAAACCACCGATTGGGGCGCTCTCTCACTTCACCGGTCGACGCCACTTCCGGTTCCGACGGGATCCCTGCGACTCCGTATACGGCCGACCGGTGCCGTGAAGCTCAACCTGGGCGCCTGCGCCGACGTGAGTTGTACAACAATCCGGCTTGTTCCGATCGAGCCGAGCGCCGATACATGGTCCACCATCGACATCCCCTGGTCCGATTTCGGTCTCGGCCAGGTCCAGACGATCCTCGTGCAAAACGCCGCAACCGGTCGACCCGTCACGTTCGCCGTGGACGAAATCGAGGTCCGAGCCACCGCAACCACCGGATCGGGCGGGTTACCTGCTGCGTGTTCTACCGGCTGTTTCTTGGTGTCGAAGGCAAACTCGAAGTATCTCAACAGTGAGATCAACGGGACCGGTGAGGCAGCAGGATTGGTCCGGGCCTCAGGAATCGGATCCGGGAACGGCCTCGACACCCTGGTCGTGGTCGGTGACTGCACTTCGACCCTGGGGTGCGCGTTCCGGTCGACGGCGAACAACAAGTACGTCGCCGCGGAACTGGCTCGCTCCGGCGAGGACTACGGGATGTTGCGGGCCCGCGCCGATGCGATCGGCGCGTGGGAAAGGTTCGGTGTGGTTGGCGACTGCGTATCGGAACCGGGATGCGCCCTCGTGTCAAAAGCCAACGGACTGTACGTGGCAGCCGAACTCAATCGCACCGGAGAAGACTCGGGGCTTCTTCGGGCCCGATCGGCTGCGATCGGGCCGTGGGAGCGATTCGGGGTCGTGACCAGCGCGGCCGCCGGCACACCAACAACTACAACAACAACGACCACGACACCAACAACGACCACACCAACAACCACCTTGCCTGGTCAATCGGGTCAGCCGACGTGTGCCAATCACTGCACGATCCTTGCCATCGCAGCGAATTCCTACGTCGCGGTCGATCAATCCGCACGGGCGGCGGAATCCCAAGCTGCGGTGCGAGCCTTGGCCGGTGCCACACCGAACCCGATGGACTTCGGTGTCGTCGGCGACTGTCGTTCCGCCGAGGGTTGCGCGCTGAAGAGCAACGTGAACGGAAAGTACCTGTCAGCCGAGCTTGCGTACGGTGGCGATGATTACGGAATATTGCGGGCCCGGGCCGATGTGATCGGCCCCTGGGAACGATTTGGCGTCGTGGGTGACTGCCAATCGGCGGCGGGCTGCGCGCTGCAATCCAAAGCAAACGGTAAGTTCGTTTCGGTCGAACTATCCCGATCCGGCATCGATTACGCGATCCTTCGAGCCCGCGCTGACGTCATCGCACCATGGGAGCTATTCCGGTTCAGCACCACAGTCGGGTAGGGCTGAGGCTCAGCCAGACACGCATCCAGCTCTGACGCGAAGGCTCGTTACGACCAGCATTTCCAGGGGGCTGCGCCGGACTCCCACATCGATTCAAGCAAATGACGGTCACGAAGTGAATCCATTGGCTGCCAGAACCCGCCATGACGAAACGCTGAAAGCTGACCTTGGTCAGACAGCTGGCGCAGGGGCTCCTGCTCCCAAACGGTTGAGTCGCCGCTCACCTCGTCGAGCACCGATGGTTCGAGTACGAAAAACCCACCGTTGATCCAGGCCCCGTCGCCGTCGGTCTTCTCGCTGAAGTGCTTCACGTCGTTTTGGTCCTCGCGGAGCACGACGGCGCCGAATCGGCCGGGCGGTTGGACAACGGTCATCGTTGCCTTCCGGTTTTCCTTCCGGTGAAACGCAATCGACGCCGTGATGTCTACGTCGGCGACTCCGTCACCGTAGGTCATGCAGAAGGTGTCGTCGCCGAGAAGGTCACGAACTCGCTTCAACCGTCCGCCGGTCATCGTGCTTTCGCCGGTGTCGACCAGAGTCACCCGCCATTTTTCGGTTCGGGGATTACGGTATTCGACCTGGTTATTGGCCAAATCAAACGTCACGTCGCTCGATCGCAGGTAATACGAGGAAAACCACTCTTTGATATAGCTTCCCTTGTACCCACAGCACACGATGAAATCATCGATACCGTGATGTGAGTACATCTTCATGATGTGCCAAAGAATCGGTGAACCGCCAATTTCAACCATCGGCTTGGGGCGGACGGTTGTCTCTTCGCTGATTCGTGTGCCAAGCCCACCGGCTAGTAGTACGGCTTTCATACTTCAATCCTCGTCTGGAAATAGCGAGATCGTAAGCTAAAAGACGCGATTCTTCGTGGCGCCAAGTCGCAATTGGGTCGATCGACCCGCCAGAAAGAGGCGAAATTCTTACGGCACCGAGGCCAGAGAAGAACGATTCGAACGCACAAAGCGTTCTGAACGCCGAACTACTTGGCGAGCGACTTTCGCGTCCGCCGGTTAGCTACGACCAACGCGCCACCTACGGCGAGAAGAGCGGCCGACGTGGCAACAAGCGGGATGGTCTGGTTCGAACCGGTGAACGCCGGAGCTTCGGCGGCACTCAGTTGGACACCTTTCACCGAGGCAGTCGGAATCGCGTTGGTGACTACCAATCCTTCAACGACTGCGGCCTTCGGTGGTACTGCTGCTGTGGCAGAAACTGCCGGTCCGCTACCAGCGACGGCGGGAGCTGGGGTCGGCTCAAGGGGAATGCTCTTCGTCACGACGGTGTCGCCTCCCGGTGCGGGAACGTACGATTGCGCCAGTGCGATGCCGGGAATGGAAACCACGCCTACCAAAACGCTGCCAACTACGACACTTTTGACTACAGACCTGAACATGACATCAAGTATGGGGCCGCGACCGGTACAGGTCAATCAAACGGGCCCAAACTGAGTCGTATTGCCCACTGCATTCGTCCAAACGTCACCAAGGGGGTCGGATTGCCCATGGGTCGATCCAACCACGGAAGCGTGTGGCCGTGGCATTACCATCGAACACATGCGCATGGTGGAGTTCGTTGACAGTCATGCGCTCGGCCAGGCCCTACTCGGTGCTTCTGCGGGATTTGCCATTGCTGCGTTGACCGGTCTCGTGGAGGATCGGCAACTTGGCAAATCGGGTGTTCGCAAATCGGGAGTTGGCAAATCGGGAGTTCGCATCCGGATTGCAATCTGCTCTATCGCAGTAATTGCGAGTGGTGTTTTCGCCGGCGATTCACCGACCGGCCGTCACGGTCTTGACATCGGCTACATCATCGCCCTCGGTTTGCTGGTCGGCCCACTGTTGGCTCGGGCCGGCGAGCGGACGCTGCTGATTGCGGCCTCGCCGCCGCTTCTCTTCCTTCTCCTCGGAGGTACCTGGTCACTGCCCGAAGCATTTGCATGCTTTGCGCCCCTCGGAGCTGCAGTCGCTCTGGCCAGCCTCGGCCGGTCGACATCGTTTGCCCGGCTCACTGTCGCCGTTGCCGTTGGCGTTTCGCTGTTCTGGTATCCGACGCGGGTCCGTTCCATAGCACCGTCCGTGGTTGCTGCGCTGGTCGTATGCCGCGCTGGTTATCGCGGCGGCGGTCGGCGTCCGCTCAAAGCGAGCCAAAACGACACAACGGTCATCGCCGATCCGACGGGTGACGGTCGGTGCCACCGTCGCCATCGGACTCGGTGTTCTTGCGGCGGGAGCTGCGTACGGAGCGCAACACATCAACAGCACGAAGACCGAACTCGAAGACTCCGTATCGGTGCTCACGAACTCCGTCGACGGGGTCGAGTCCCTCGATGTCGCAACCGCGCATGCTTCCCTCGCTGAGGCCCAGGCTCGGCTCAGCTCGGCGAGTAAGAAGCTCACGTCGCCTGTATGGAAGCTTGCGGCCCTCCTGCCCGTCGGGGCCCAGAACACCGATGCGGTCCGCGCACTCGTCGACCGGTCGCTCGTCGCCGTATCGGTCGCTGACGGGTTCCTTCGAACCGATCCGACCGGTCGTCTCCGTCGGGCCGACGGAAGCATCAACGTCGGGTCGCTGAACGAGTTCATACCGACGCTCCTGGAACTGCGGAAGTCGCTGACGGGTCTGAACGAGCGGCTGGCCAGCGACCATGGGCCCTGGATCGTGAGCCCGGTCCGAGCGAAGATCGATCGATTCACGCCATATGTGCAACGGGCTCTCGAGAAGGTCGACACGGCCACCAACGCGGCCGAGTCGCTGCCCGAAATTCTGGGTGCTGACAAACCCCGCCGGTACCTGATGGTGTTTCCGACCCCGGCCGAGGCACGCGGTTCGGGAGGGGCAATCGGAAACTGGGGGGAGATTGAGGTCGACAACGGAAAGGTTTCGTTGAAGCGCTTTGACCGGATTCTGGCGCTGCGCCGGCCGGACCAGCCGTGGCAGGAGCGGGCCGACACGTTCACACCCGGATACCAGGCCCGATACGCGCAGTTCACCCCGAAGCAGTTCTTTGAGAACCTCCTTGTCTCGCCCGACTTTCCGAGCAACGCTTACGCGCTGGCCGGCCAGTACTTCGAACTCACGGGAAGCAGTGTCGACGGGGTCATCTCCGTTGATCCGCTCGGTCTCGCCGCAGTCCTCGCGCTCGAGGGTCCGCTTACCGTCGAGGGACTCGCCGAGCCCGTCACGAGCGAAAACGCTTCGCGGCTGTTGCTTCACGATCTCTACGTGCAAGCCGGAGAAACCCAGGAGGGTCGGGTTTCGATTCTGGAAGAGATCGCACGTGCGACGTTCGATCGCATCACCGATATTCCGTTGGACGAGCCGGCTCGAATCGCCGACAACCTCGGTCCGGCGCTGAGAAGTCGACGCGTCCAGATCTGGTCGAAGAACCCCCGCAGTCAGGCGTATCTGACCACGGTGGGCGCATCCGGTCGCTACCTACCTGACTTCGAAAAGAAGGGACAACTCGACCGTTTCGGCGTCGTCATGCAAAACGCCGGCGGCAACAAGATCGACTGGTATGTCAGCCGCACGATCGATTACAAGGCCCAGGTCGATGAACAGAACCGGATTTCTGCCACGGCGATCGTCGACGTGCAGAACCTCGCTCCACCGACCGGCCTGCCGAGCTACATCATCGGGAACGTCATCACCGGCCGCCAGGTTCCCTTCGGAACGGCGACCGAAATAATCTCGATCTACTCCCGGCTGGAGTTGGAATCGGCGAGCGTTTCGGGCGAGCCGATCGTCATGAAACGTTCGACGGACCTCGGTCTGAATGTGTACGACGTCTTCATCGACGTCGCACCCATGTCGCACGCAACCATGGAACTGACGTTCAAGGGGCAGTTGGATACGTCACAGGGATCACCGAAGACATACGACGTCGACCTGCTCTATCAACCTCAGGTCAACCCTGACAGCTACACGGTCACCGTTTCGAACACCACGGTGAGTGGGACACGGAAAGTTGTGCTCTCGAAACCGGAGACGATCAACTTCCCCACGCATCCATAGATCTCGGCGCAAAGGCTCGTCCCAAATGCTCGTCCTAACGCTCGTCGCGCGCAGGCGGTCAAGGGTCGCCTGGCGTTATCTCACCTGGCGAGCCTCGGCTGCCGGTCACGCTGAGCCCGTAGGAGAACTAGGCCCGTTGCGAGGATCGACACCGCAAGGATTGCGCTGACGGCCGCCACCCGCGAAATCACATGCCCTCCCGCTCGTCCCAACGCCAGGCATACCGCTGACACCGCTGCAGCCACACCAAAGGTGACGACCGACCGCCAGCTCTCGAAACCGATTCGCCACAAACGCTCGGAGCGAAACCAGCAGACCATGATGAGCACCGCAGAGCCGGCCAGCGATGCCCAGCAGGCACCTAGCTGTCCGAATGTCGGAACCAGCAACAAGCATCCTGCGATGTTTACGAGTGCGCCGGCGAGGACCGCCTCGAAGGCCGGACGACCCGATCCGACGATACTCGGGCCCGTCGTCAGGATGGGCATCGCCCCGTTGAGAAGGATCGAGCCGCACAGCACGACAACGGCCACCGCCAGCCCTTCGTAGCCGCGTCCGAGAATAGGCATCGCGAACGGAAGGACACCGGCGAGTCCGACCGTCATCAGCCCGGCGATCGCGAAGTAACCGGTCAACGCCGTCCGGTAAAGAGGCTTCGCGGCATGGCGATCCGTCACCGACAGAGCGAACGGCTCCCATGCCTGTTGCAGCGCGGTAGCGAACAGGAGCACGACGGTCGCCAGCATCGAAACAACTTGGAATTCGCCAACCTCTCCGACATCGGACAACGCGCCGATCAGAATCCGGGTCAAAAGACCGAGCAACAGGGTCGACGCCACGCCGGGCAGCAGGGGAAGCGAGTAGCGGAGCATCGCTCGAAGTCGGTCGGTGTCGACGTGCGGCTTACCGATAACGGGCCACAACTGATGGAGTCCAACGACGATCACCACTGCGCCGACGGCAGCCTGGGCACCGAATACGCCCGGAGTCGCCATCCGTTGAACGCCGACAAACACCACCGTCAATATGGTCGTCGCGATGGCGACGACAAACGCAATGACCAATGCCGGTCCCGGCCTCCGAGCCATCCGATACCAATGCTGAAGAATGTTGATCATCGCCAGTGCAGGTACGCAAAGCGACGCCATTTGCACCGATCGAATTTCGGAACCCGTTCCGTCAAAGAACGTGCGGGCGATCAGACCCGCCGTCACCACGCCGATGCCGCTGATTGCCGTACTGAAGGCCATGGTGGTCCAAACCCATGTGGAGAGTGTCACTCGCCGGTCGTTTTCCAGTTCACTTCCGACGAGGCCTTGCACGGTTGACTCGTAGTACCAGCGGGTGGCAGCAGAATCCAGACCCAACCCTGACGCGAACTGAAAAAGCAGCAGCGCAGAGGTCAAAAGACCGAATACTCCCAGTTCGGTGTCGCTCAGCCGACGGGTTAACAGCGGCAACACGACGACGCCGGTGACGCGTGCGACACCGATGGCCACCGCGTACATAACGCCTTCACGAATCGCTGCCGGTACCCGGTTCAGAAGGCTGACCACACTACGACGGTACTCGGACCTCCTCAGCGTGGGAAGGGCATGGCCGGATTCAGAGACACAAGACCTATTCTAAGATTGGCGAAATCCCTTTAGTGTCGTTTGTGCCACTGCTGCCGGTTTTGGCGCGAACCGTGACGCGATCGCTTTAGTTTGGAGAGACATGGAAATTGACCGGAATTCTCGGGTATTCGTCGCTGGCCACGGCGGGCTTGTCGGATCAGCTGTTTTGAAGAAACTGAAGGCGGAGGGATTTACAAATATCTTGACCGCGACTCGCGCGCAACTCGACCTTCGCGACCAGGCGGCCGTGAACTATTGGTTCAAAGCGAACCAACCGGAGTATGTGTTTCTTGTCGCAGGAACGGTCGGCGGAATCATGGCGAACTCAACGCGACCCGCGGAATTCATTTACGACAACATGATGATTCACGCAACGGTCGTTCACGCGAGCTATCTGAACAAGGTGCGGAAGCTCCTGTATCTCGGGAGTTCCTGCATCTACCCCCGGATGGCGGCTCAGCCGATCACTGAAGAGGAGTTGCTGTCGGGTTTCCTTGAGCCAACGAACGAACCTTACGCGATCGCGAAAATTTCGGGTATCAAGTTGTGCGAGTCATATCGCCGACAGTATGGGTGCAATTTCATTTCCGCGATGCCAACAAACCTGTACGGACCCAATGACAACTTCGACCTTGAATCGAGCCACGTGCTTCCGGCGCTGATCCGTCGCTTCCACGACGCGCCGACAGATGGAACAGTCACCATCTGGGGTACCGGCGCGCCGATGCGGGAGTTTCTCCACGTCGACGATCTCGCCGACGCGTGCCTCTTCCTCATGGAGAACTACGAGGGAAACACCCATCTGAATGTCGGAACCGGCACTGACGTCTCGATCAAGCAACTGGCCGAGCTCGTGCAGTCCATCGTTGCTCCGACAACGACGTTGGCGTTTGACACCTCAAAACCCGACGGCACCCCACGCAAACTTCTCGACGTGTCTCGGATCAATGCTCTGGGATGGCGCGCAAAGATCGAACTGGCCGACGGAATTGCGTCGACTTATGCCTGGTTCCTCGAGCAGGAAAGCGTTCGCGGCCAGGACTCCTCGGCGGACAACGCCAAAGAAAAGGTCGCATGAGTGTAGAAACTCCCGTCATAACCATCGTTCCCAGAAGTGGCTTCGGAGGATTTCGCCTTCCGGAGATCTGGGAATCGCGATTCCTCCTCGCACGGCTGGCCAAACGAGACCTGACGCTCAGGTACCGCCAGACCGCACTCGGCGTGGTTTGGGTCGTCCTGCAGCCCCTCATGGCGGCCGGCGTGCTCTCGTTCGTGTTCGGCAAGGTGGCCAAGCTCCCCGATGAAGGCGTGCCGTACTACGCACTCACCATGTCGGGTTATGTCGGCTGGAGCTGCTTTTCGACCATTATCTCGAAGGCGTCCGGGTCCATTTTGGCGAATGCCGGAATGATCTCAAAGGTCTTCTTCCCGCGGCTCCTCCTCCCCCTTTCGACGGTGCTCTCCACCATGGTCGACGTATCGGTAGCGGTGGTTCTGCTGCTCGGAACCCTGGTTATTTCCGGCGTTGGACTCAGCGCCAAACTCATCTTCTTGATCCCCTTCCTCATCGGATTCGCGCTTTTGGCCTTGGGTATCGGCGCAGCGACAGCCGCACTCGCGGTGCCCTATCGAGACATCAACTACGTGCTGCCCGTCGTCCTGCAACTCCTGCTCTACGCCAGCCCGGTCGCGTACGGCCTTTCGAATGTCCCTTCATCCGTCATGGGCTACATGAACTTCAACCCGCTTGTCGGGCTGCTTGAGGGCATGCGATGGTGCTGCCTTCCGGGCCGGGATTTCCCCACCGCGTCGATCGTCCGCTCGGTGATCGGTGGCACGATCATCCTGATCGTCGGGCTCATCATTTTCGAACGTGTTGAAAGAGACTTTGCCGATGTCATCTGATCTAGCCGTCAGCGTCCGCGATATCGAGAAGACATACATCCTTGGCAAAGGAGCGCGGGCCAACACGTTGGCCGAGCAACTCGCGTCGAAGCTCCGTTCGATCGGCAAGCGCGAACAGCGGGAAACCCTCCGCGCCCTTCACGACATCAACTTCGAGGTGAAGCAGGGCGAGGCGCTCGGAATCGTCGGCCGCAACGGCGCCGGAAAATCGACGCTCCTGAAAGTACTCACCCGCGTCACCCCGCCGAGCAAGGGCGAAATCAAGATCTACGGCCGAGTAGGAAGCCTTCTCGAGATCGGTACCGGCTTTCATCCGGAATTGACCGGTCGGGAGAACATCTATCTCAACGGCTCCATTCTCGGAATGCGCAAGGAAGAGGTGGACCGCAACTTTGATGCGATCGTCGACTTCGCCGATGTTTCGAAGTTCCTTGACACGCCGGTGAAGCGCTATTCGAGCGGTATGTATGTCCGCTTAGCATTTGCCGTTGCCGCTCATCTCCCGACCGAGATTCTTCTGATCGACGAGGTGCTCGCAGTAGGCGACGCCGCATTCAAATCGCGGTCGATCAGCAAGATGAAGCAGATCGTCAACGACGGCCGAACCATCCTGTTCGTCAGTCACCACATGCCTTCGGTCGTCGAACTGTGCACCCGCGGAATCGTTCTTGATCACGGAACGATTGCCTTCGACGGCTCTCCCCAGCACGCCGCGAAGGTCTATCTCGATACGTTGGCATCTACGAACCTCCGGTCCGATGCTGACCGCACCAGAAGGTCCGGCACCGGTGAGTTCCGCCTTGCCCACTTCGAACCGCTCAAGCCGGCCTTCCTGCCGAACGAAACGAAGTCGTTCGAGTTTGAACTCGACCACCTTTCCGACCTCCAGTGCGAAGTTGCGATAAGTGCACATATCATCGACGAGTCGGGCGATGAGATCGTCCAGTGCGACTCGCGGGCCATGGCTGTGTGGATGAGTGGCACCGAGAGTGCTCGAGGTGAACTCCATCTCGATGAACCCTGGCTGCAGCCCGGTCGCTACACGGTTCACATCGTGGTTCACGGTACGGCTGTCGTCGACGTGGCGCTATCGGTGTGTGCCTTTGAGATCTTGCCGCAATACCCGTTCCCGGCCACTGTCGATCAGTATTCGACCGGTGGACGCGTCCTCGGGCGCTTCGATTGGAAGGCCGAGGCGATGGCCGACGTCGGGACGCGCGCTTCGAGCGCAACGGCCTCCAACGATCCCGCCGTACTCACGAACAACTGAGCATCCGCTCACATTTATCCAAGTTAGAAAGGGCTCAGACTGTGCTTGAAGGAGCTAGCGTTTTTATTACCGGCGGGGCAGGTTTTATCGGCTCGACGTTGGTGGGAAAGCTTGTTGAGAACAACAAGATCACCATTTATGACAACTTTCGCCGAGACGCGGTGTCGAAGACGAGTTTGGCCGACCATCCAAACGTGACGATCATCCGTGGCGACATTCTCGATGCCGAGGGCGTGGCCAAGGCCATGTCGGGTCACGATCACGTCGTGCACTGCGCCGCCATCGCCGGCATCGACACGGTCATCCAGAGTCCGGTTACGACGATGCGGGTGAACGTGATCGGTTCCGCCAACGTGCTGGCGGCGGCGAACGAACTTCCCAACCTGAAACGAGTCGTGTGCTTCTCGACGAGCGAGGTGTTCGGACAGCGGGCCTTTCGGTCATCTGAAACCGACGCAACGGTGATGGGTCGGGTCGGCGAAGCACGCTGGACCTACGCCGTTTCGAAACTTGCCGAAGAGCATCTTGCGATCGCTTATCACACCGAGTTCAAAATGCCGGTGGCGGTCGTTCGCCCGTTCAACGTGTACGGCCCCGGACAGGTCGGCGAAGGCGCGTTGCGCATCTTCATCGAACGCGCCATCCGCGACGAGACCATCCAGATCCACGGTGACGGAACGCAGATCCGAGCATGGTGTTACGTCGACGACATGGTCAAGGGCGTGCTGCTCGGGTCTGACCCACCCAAAGGCCGTCGGCGAGTCGTTCAACATCGGCAACCAACGTGCGGTGACAACGATCTACGGCCTCGCCAGCACCGTGGTCCGAGTTCTCAACTCGCGTTCGAAGATCGAATTCGTCCCGCAGGGTTCAGTCGACGTCGAGCTCCGTATTCCCTCGGTCGAAAAGGCGAAGGAACTCATCGGATTCGAAGCCGTCGTCGACCTCGACGAAGGCATTGCCCGAACCGCAGCTGCGATCCGCGACCGTCGTAAGTCGTGAATTGCCATGGACCGTATTCCAATTACCCGACCGGCTATCGACGACACTGAGATCGATGCCGTAACGAACGTGCTGCGGTCCGGAATGCTCGTCCAGGGCGAACAGGTTCAGGAATTCGAACGGGCGATCGCCGCTTCAGCCGGAACAGAGCACGCGGTCGCAGTGAGCAACTGCACCGTGGCCCTGGAGGTTGCACTGCGTGGCATGGGAATCGGACCCGGCGACCACGTCGTCGTAACCCCCTACTCATGGGTCGCGACCGTGAACGCCATCGAGATTGTCGGTGCCAAGCCGGTGTTTGTCGACATCGACCCCGATACGTTCAACCTCTGCGCGTCGAGCTTGAAGAGTCTGTTGGAGCAATCGACCGTTGCTGCGGTCCTTCCCGTGCACACGTTCGGAAACCTGGCCGGGATCGACGCCATCATGGATGTCGCTTCCGCCGCCAACGTGCCGGTGTTGGAAGATGCCGCCTGCGCGATCGGCGCCAAGAGCGAGCGGGGTGCAGCCGGCGGCATAGGTGTTGCGGGTTGCTTCAGCTTCCACCCGCGCAAGGTCGTCACCACGGGCGAGGGTGGCGCAATCACCACCAACGACGCCGCGTTGGCGGCGTATGCGCGCGACTTACCGCAACCACGGGCAAAGCGATGGCGCGTTTTCCGCAATCGGATCAAACCTGCGGATGACCGACTTTCAGGCAGCGATGGGCCGAGCCCAAATGGCGAAGCTGGAGTGGATGGTTTCGGAGCGGACAAAGTTGGCGGAGAACTACGACGATTCCCTCGTTGCGCTTGGATGCCAGCCTCAGCGACGCGCCATCGGGTCGGTCGTCCAGTCGTACGTCATGCTGGCCCCGCAAGGCCGACTCGGCACTGAAGTCGTCGACGCGCTTCGAAATCGGAATATCGAGGCAACAGTAGGAACGATTGCGATCCCGTTCACCCGTTTTCACGGGCCGCGGTATGGGTTGACCCCATCGGATCTCCCCGTAGTCGCCGACGTCAACGATCGCGCCGTTACCCTTCCGCTGTTCCCGGGTATGACCACCGAGCAGCAGGAGCGGGTTGTTTCTGCGCTGACGGACGTGCTCGTCTAAGTACGTAAGTGGTGGTCCGCGGGTGGTGGTCCGCGGGCGCTCCGCCAGCGGACAAGCCCACCGGTAACGAGCCGGCGGGTCGGGCCCTTTGAGCCCGGGTCAGCGGAGACTGGTCAGAGCCCTGTCGATTTTCGCTTGTCGATCACGTACAGGCTTCTCTGGCGTGTTTCGTCGACGCCGCGCCACAGGTACTCCCCCAAGATGCCCAGCATCAACAGCTGAACTCCGCCGATCACGAGAACCGCCACCACAACCGACGTCCAACCTTCGGGGCCACGTTGCACGAAGAAGGCGCGTACAACCAATAAGGTCGCATAGAGAAATCCCGTCGTGGCAAAGAACATTCCGACGTATGACATAAGTCGAATGGGTGCGCTGGAAAACTGCACGAGCGAATCGAGCGCCAACTTCACCAGTTTTCGGGTGGTCCACTTCGACTGACCGACCTTGCGCTCGCTCTGTTCGAAATTCACCTTGGTCTGTTTGAAGCCAACCCAGGCGATGAGCCCGTAGAGGTTCCGGTTGCGTTCGCCCAATTCGAGCACCACGTCGATAACGGCTCGGTCGCACAGAACTCCAGACGGACCTTCGGGCGGGTAGTTCTCGAGATCCGCGTACCGGGTGAAGAGCTGCGAAAAGAGCACCGAAGCAATTTTCGAGCTACGGCTTTTGACCTTGCGTTGGTTCCGAACGCCCCATACGACTTCGTTGCCCGCCGACCACGCTGCGAGAAAGTCGGTTACGAGCGACTCGGGCTCCTGCAGGTCCGCTCCGAGCAATATCGCACAGTCGCCCTTGGCGGCTGCCATACCTGCCGACAGTGCCGCATGCGAGCCGAAGTTACGGGCGAAGGTGATCACGCGAAGGTCGATCTCCGGTCCGACCGTTTTGGCCAGGATCTCGGTGGTCGAGTCGGTCGAGCCGTCGTCGACCACGACGAACTCGAACGCATACTCCGGGTTGAGTTTCGTGAGCGTTGACATGCGCTCGGCGAGCAGGTGGGCTCCTTCAGCCTCATTCAAGACGGGATAGACGAGCGAAATGAGTTTCTTCATGGCTGATCCAGTGGCCTCATCGGGTGAACGGATTCTCAAACATAGTTGAACGTCGCAGTCGAACTCTGAGATGCCGTCCGGATCGGCATCCATTTCTGGTGTGATGACCTGTCTCGACTCAAAGGAGGGCGAAACCACTCCGGAAAGTGGCCGGCGCCGAACGGTCACGAACACCACCCGTGCTTGGTGTCGACGGGCTAAAGGTTTCATCGGGTAGAACCGACGTCTGCTTAATGAGAAACGCGAAGCAACTTCTCGTCAGAAGGACGCACCATGAATTGTAAGCGGGCATATTTCTTTTGTGTCGAGCCGCGCGAGCCGGACAACTCTCCGTACTGCCACGCTTCGGTCGCTCTCGCCGAAGGTTTCGTCGAACTCGGAATCGAGGTCTACGGCAATGTGCCGTACTGGCCCACGACCGCTGATCAGTCCACGTGGTTGATCCCCCACACCGCGGAGATCACTCCCTCCGACTGCGACGTCGTGATAATCGACAGCAACCACGGCTATTTCGGTGCTCCGATCCCGAAGGAACTGACCGATCCGGCCAGAACGTTCCGATCCGTGTACATCGACTTCCTCGACGGGGCGGTCACGAAGACCTGGGATCCTGAGCTCCGCGGGTTCGACCTGGTGTTGAAGGCCCAGGCGAACGGCCGTACCCAACTGCCATCGAACGCGACACCCTGGGCGTACGGTTTGACCAAACGGATCATCCGGGCCACGGAGGGGGCGAAACCGGTTTCGCAACGAAACCCCGTCGTGCTCGCCAACTTTCGCATCCCCCATCCGTTGCGCGCCGAGGCCCTCCAGGCGATCAGCGGTCTTCTGCCAAGTCCACTTCGGCTCGACACGACCGTCGACGCATTCGATGCCGAGCCAACGGATCCCCTCGATCACCTTCAGTGGCACCACACCGGTCGCCGCCACTACCCCACCTACTACGAGCGTCTCCGCAACACGGCTGCGGTCGCGGCCTTTGGCGGTATGGGCTTCCCACCGTTTCCCGTCGACCACACACGATCTCCGAACTACGTCGACCGGCTCCGGAACAAATTGGCTGCGTCGAAGATCGGTCCCCCGCGTCGCGTTCTCCAATGGGACAGCTGGCGGTTTTGGGAATCGTTGGCCGCGGGCTGCGTGACGCTTCACGTCGATTTTGAACGTTACGGAATCGCGCTGCCGGAGATGCCGGTCAAAGGCGTCCACTATGTCGGCGTTGATCTCGAGAACCCCGCTCCGGCTTTCGAGGCCATTCGAGACACAGCGGCGATGGATCAGCTCGGCGCGAATGGTCGCAACTGGGCGCTGACCCATTTCGGTCCGACGCCGACAGCGAAACGGCTGCTGCGGCGCCTCGGCATGACGGCTGGTTCCTAGTGCCCGCCGATCAGGAGAAGCTTCTCTTCATCGGCACCAAGCTGCTCGGCCGGCGCGCACTCGAGCGGTGTGCCGACATTCTCGGGCCAGAGCGCCTTTGTGCAGTCACCATGGACGACAGCACCGACGAGCGTTCCGACCTCGCCGGGATACGGGCGGCCTGCGAACAGCGGGGCGTTGAGCTCGACGTCATCACCAAGCCGAGCCAGTTGAGCGCGGTTATCCAACGCCAGAAGCCGACGGTCGGGCTCGTCCTGGGCTGGTACTGGA
This sequence comes from uncultured Acidimicrobiales bacterium, assembly GCA_963763135.1. GTDB lineage: Bacteria > Actinomycetota > Acidimicrobiia > Acidimicrobiales > JANYDT01 > JANMZO01. The sequence continues at coordinate 210,960 of CAVXNJ010000005.1, forward strand.
TACTGCCCGATTCGATGCTTTCGCTGTTCCCCCGTGGCGTGCTGGGAATCCACGCGTCGCTACTGCCGTCGTTGCGGGGCAACGCCCCGTTGGTCTGGGCTCGTCTCCTCGGGTTGCCCGAAACGGGCGTGTCACTGTTCTACTTCGATGACGGGATCGACACGGGCGACATCGTCGGCCAGATGGTCATACCGATAGATGACAAAGACACGATCGCCGATCTACTAGCGAAGGCCGACGTGTGCGCCGCAGATCTCATCGCGGCGAACATCGAGGATCTACTGCGTGGCACGGCTCCCCGGGTCATCCAGCGAACCGATGGCGTGAGCTACGTCGGGCTCCGCCGCGCTCGAAGACGGACGGATCGACTGGACCCGCCCCGCCAGGGTTGTGGTCAACGCCATTCGAGCGCAGACCCGACCATATCCCGGGGCCTACACGAATCTTCCCGATGGCACGGAGCTGCGGATCTGGTCGGCCACCGAGTTTCCACACCCCTATTCGGGGATACCGGGGCGCGTGGCGCACCGAACCGAGGACGGGGTAACCATCGTGTGCGGCGACGGCGCAATAGTTGTCCACGACGTTGACCCGTCGCTCGACGTGCTCCGCTGGGGTCTCGATCTTGGCCAGGTCAACTGATCACACGACCGGCCACCTCGATTGTTCGGCGAGTCGCGGTCGCCGCCAATTTGGCAGGCCAGACCTCCGGAAACATGACATACAGGATTTAGCACTACCGAACGGCTCGAAATCATGGAAACAACAACGGCCAACAAGCCGAACAATCAGCCAAATCACCAGAGCATCGCGGTCGGAATAGTCAGCAAAAACGAAGCCGACGACCTGGACCGGTGCCTGGCGACGGTCCCGTGGGCGACCGAGATCTATGTCTTGAACATGGGTTCAACCGACCACACGGTTGAAGTCGCTGAGAAATACGGAGCGATCGTCATAGACGTACGCACCGAACCAGTAGCTGAACGCGTCCGTAATGCGTATCTGGAGCGCTACCAGTCGAAGTGGCTACTGCAGCTTGACTGCGATGAGCGCCTCCACCCGGACTTCATTACCAAGGTTCAGCCGATTCTTCAGGCCGCCGTCGACACCGACGTTGCGGCGTATGCGCTGCCGTTTCGGTTGTTCGCGCTCAATACTCCCCTTGACCATGGAATGGGCACAAACCCCTCCGTCCGTCTGTTCCGACACGGTCGGGTGCGATACAACGACCAGCAGGAAGCGCACCAGAACCCGATTCTCGACGGATCGCTCCTGTCGCTCGTCGGCCAGGTTCCGCCGATCGACCACTACGCAATCCGCAGCATCGATGCCTACCGGGAAAAGTGCGAACGCTACGCACGCACCGAAGCCGAGTCCATCACCTCAAGGGATCAACTCGACCCGTTGGTGACCATGCGGGAGTTCTACCGATGGGCGATCGTTCAGCAAGGGTGGCGCGACGGGTTCCCGGGGATCGCCATGGCGATGATGTACTCCTTCTCGCGCGGTTTGGGTCACCTGTACGCCTGGGAGCGGATGGGTGGCGGACCGGTACCGATTCGATTCCGGGGCCGCGACGTGACGCGATCGCAGGACTTCAGCCGCATGCTCGATGAAATTGAGTCGAGCGTGATCTTCGATCCGGTGCTGACCCGACTCACGGTGTCTGACAACCGGGAAATCGTCGACGAATTACGGAATGTCGGGACCTTGCGCCCGCAGCTGGTGACACGACCATCGACCTGGCGCACCGTCGCATACATCGCGAAAGTTCGGCTCCTGCAACTCCGCAAGCGCTGAATTCGGTCGCACCGGATGCGGTCGGCCTGCGCCGCACAGGTTCAGTCGTTGCACCGAATGCGTTCATTCGTCGCACCGAATGCGTTCAGCGACTTCAGCGACCGTTGCGACCGTTGCGACCATTGAGTTCGGTGACGAGCAGTCGATAGGTGTCAGCCAGCACCGCTGGCGTTCGGGAATGCTTCAATTCGCGGATCGCCTGCAGTTGCTTTTCGTAATACTCAGGGTCGAAGGTCGTGAGAATCCGTTCTATGACCTGTCCGAAATTCGCCCGCTCGCTGATATACGCGGAACCCGGGAACTTGCGTTCGACGTTGGCAAATAGCGGTAATTGAGACGCTATGAGGGGCTTCTCCCACTCGATGGCATCGGCCAGCACGCCCGAGGCCGCAAACTCGTATTCCTTTTCGTAGAACATGCACACGAAGTGCAACTCGTTCGCACGGCGTACGTATTCGTCGCGGTCCAACTTGTCGTGTGTCGGTGCGTCCTGCAGATAGACGAGGTTCGGAAGCGAGTCGCTGGTCTGGCTCTCGGCCAGGAACCCGACGAACGAAAACGAGGCCTGGCCCGGGAAGCGCTCGCTGATTTCCTTCGCCACCTCGAGGTAACGCGAGAATCCCTTCGGCTCCGTCGCTGCGTCCGAGAAACCCGAACCGGACCGGGCGGGACAGTGGGATGGCTTCCACCTCTCCCAAATCACCCGGAACCGGGTGATCCAATACCCGAAATCGGTCGGTGAGTTTCGGGTATTTGGCGATCACCGCGTCGCGTACGGCATCTTCCAGCACCAGATACTGCGCGTTGGCCAGGCACCCGAACCGCACGGCGGTCTTGAAACTCCCGACGTGATAGAGCGGATTGACTTCGAATTTCAGCGACGTTCGGTATTTCAGGGTCGCAAAGTCGCCGTGAAGAACAACTTGTGCGTTTCGCTTCCGGAACTTCGTGGAGACCAGCGCCTTCAGCGACCACATGATCGAAGCGTTTCCGAAGCTGAACACCAGCACGTGGTTTGCCGCGTCGGGCGCTGTGGATTGAAGAAGCTCACGCACGCGTCGGAAATCGGTGGGAAGCCGCTTGAAGAAGCTGGTCGGGCGCGCCGGGTTGGTGATCGTGACCCATTGGATTGAACCCGCCAGTTCAGGACCGACCTGGGCGCGGACCAGCTCGAGGTGGGAGGCGTCGCCGTGGAAGGCGATCGTGGCGTCGGGAAAAGCGAATCGGATTGTGCTCAGTAGTCCGGCGTTCACCGGGACGTGTTCGTAGCCAAGGGCTACGGGCTCACAGACCGTGAAATGGCGATCAGCGGACATTGGCCGGCACCCGGTCGAGTTGATCGAGCGCTCGATCCAGTGAGTGATCGAAGGCCACCTTCGAGTACTTCTGTTTCACCGTGGAGTGCGCATTCTCAACCAGCCGTTCGTAACAGTCGACATCGGAAAGCTGTTCGTATGACTTCGTGAACTCCGCGGCATTTTCGAACAACAGCAACTCGCTTCCGTCGACCAGATCCAAACCTTCGGCCCCGACCCGGGTGGAGAGGACGGGCCGCTTCGCCGATGCCGCTTCCAGGATCTTGATGCGCGTCCCCCCGCCGGATAGCAACGGCACGACGACCGCTCGACAGCTCGCATAGTGACTCAGAATGTCGGGCACATCGGCCCAAAGGTCAACGGCATCGTTGGCCGCGGAAAGTGACCTGACTTCGGCCGTCGGGTTGCGTCCGACCACCGACAACCGGGCATCGGGGTGGCGAGCAAGAAAATCCGGAAAGATCGAGCTCAGGAACCAACGGAGTCCTTCCACGTTGGGCGCATAGTCGAGCGTTCCGACAAACAGCAGCCGCGTTCCGTTGTCGTATCCGGGATCCCCTTCCGAAGCTGAACTTGCGAGTTCATAGATGTTCGGCGCGATCTGCGGGGCAACCGGTTGATCAAACGTCAATCGCTCGCGGTCCATTTCGGAGCAAACGAACGTAACTCCGGCTTGGCGCACCGCCTTGCGTTCATGCCGTTCCAGAAGTTTGCGATTTCCGTCAAAGGCCGAGCGTCGCCAAGCGGATTCCTGCGAATCCCGAACCGTCTGGTCATACAGGGTGCCGGAAATCCTGTCGTCGAGGTCCAGCAGCACGGTCCGCCGAGCGGCGGGAGGAACGTCGAAAACCAGCCCGGTGGGATACAACGAGCGCATCAGAACGTAGTCGTACCCTCCGGAGCGAATCATCTCAGCGAACGCCTCGCGGGCCGAACGCGTATAGAGGTAGAGCGGAAACGGCCTCTGCGTGACCGCGCCGACGACCACATGGACCTTCAGGTCCGTTGCGGATCGAAGCGCCAGGCGTTCAACCCGATTGAACGTTCCGGCCTGGTCACCGGCGGGTTCACCGTAGGTGAAGGCGAGGTCTACGGGTCCGAGCCCCTGGAAGTAGCGCACAAAATGCATCGTGCGCATATCGCCGCCCGTGGACTCGGGGAGCGGAAAATGCGTCGAAACGACGAGGGTCTTACGTTCGCGGTCGCGCGCTGACTACCGAGGCCATTCCGATCCGTCGCTCAGCGTGAACGAGCCGGCAACAGGTCGACCTCGTCGCTCTTCAATTCATGCGGCTTGGGCCCGAGCTGCTGACTCGGCGGCTTCGGAATGGAACGGATCCTTTGTGTGCGGACCGAGTGGCTCGCAGTAAGCACCAGACCGATCACGTTGCCACCGGAGGACCGCAACGCGTCGGCGGCCTCGATCAGTTCCCGCTTGTGGGTCTTGCCCTCTCGCACGACGAGGATTACCGACTTGGTCGCCGGGACCATCACGAGAGCGTCTGAGTACGGCATCAGTGCTCCGCTGTCGACGAGAACGACATCGAATTGGCTTTCGAGGTCGCGCAACACGTCACGCGTTTCGGTGCGGCCGATCGTCTCCGACGGATCGCCGTGCGAGGAGCCCGAGGGCACCAGCCGGAGCGTTCCCAGGGCGGTCTGTTGAATCGAGTCCCACAGGGTTGCCTCGCCCACCACGACTTCAGAGAACCCGTCGACACCGGCAAAGCCGAGCATCGCCGACGCCTTCGGAGAGCGAAGGTCGAGGTCGACCGCCACAGCTGAACGACCGCTCCAACCGAGAAGAGCTCCCAGGTTCGCAACTGTCGTGGTCTTGCCGGCCTTGGCATGCGGAGAGGTGAACTGCACCGTTCCGGATCGGCTTTCGTCGAGAGCATGAACGGTGGCCACGAGCAGGGCTCGATACGCCTCGCCGGCGTTTTCGCTGTGCGTGGTTTGGGTAAAGAGTGCCGGAATCTTCCGAGACCGCCAGGACCGCACGTTCGGAATAACACCGAGCAACGGTGCAATGCCAAGGGCCTGAACATCCTCGGAGTTGCGAATCCGATCGTCGAACGTCTCAAGAAGCGCGATCAGCAATACGGCCACGGCAACCGAAATCGCGATTCCGGTAATCGCGAGCTTCACCAATGATTGGGCGATCGGCTCGGACGGAAGAAAGGCCGGCTCAATGATCGTTACACCACCGGTGGCCAAAGCGACGGAAACTGAGAGCGCACCAATACGCTGGTTGTAATAGGTGACCGTATTGAGCACGCTGCTTCGCAGCAGCGCCTTCGAATCACGCTCGGGGGAATTGGGCGAGAGAGCGGCGATCTCGGCATCGAATTTGGCGATGCGTTTCTGCAGTGCCGGAATGCGATCCTCGAGCAATTTGATGGTCCGCTCAAGACGAGCCGTCACACTCTCCAACCGGTACAACCGGTATTCCTCGGCAACGGCTTGGGCTGTTACCTGAGCTTTCTTCGGATCGGCGTCGTAGTACAGGATGGTGATGAAGTTCGTGTTGGTGACCGGGTTTGTGAAAAGCCGCGACGGGTAGTACCCGAGTTTTTGCGCCACACGCAACCGAATCGTCGATCCTTCGATGACCCGGGTCTCGTTTTCCGGAGTTCCACCGTCGTAGTCGGGAACTTCACCCTGCGTAGCATCACCGCTGATGTAGCTCGGCTTTACCAGCAGGTTGGCCGTCGATACATACGACGGCTCCGTGGTCACGGTTTGGAAGATCATGTAGGCGATCCCCAACTGCAGTGCAAGGAGGGCCGCAAACTTCCGACGCAATACAAGGTCGACGATAGATTTGAAATCCATCGTGCGGCTGACTGGGATTCGACTCGTATTGTTCAATTCACTCATCCATTGCACGTGTACCGAGCGCACGACGCGTTGTCGCCCGACGCAGATCCGGTAGCCGAAAGTCTAGACGTCTCGCAGATTCGTCGATAGGTGCCGGGGAACTATTGACTAACTCACGACCGCCGAAAGTGGTCCGTGAACGCAGATAACATTAATTTGATCGTTGCCCCGACAACCCCGAGATCCGATCGAAGTGTGCGGGTCGAAAAATAGGCAAAATCCACGTCTAGTTTTGGGTCGAGTAGCTCCTCGTAGAAGAACTCCTCGGGGTTCACGTCGGCCGGAATCGTGGGCTCCTGCACCTGGGTGAAGAAGATCTCCCCGGGTGAGGTGATTCCCGGTGTGTACCGGAGTATCGCCCGCTGCCGGTCGTTGTACCGAGCCACCATCGAGGGGACCTCGGGTCGTGGCCCGACGAGCGTCAATTGCCCGATCAGAAGGTTGACGAACTGCGGTAGTTCGTCGAACTTCGTGGCCCTCATCGCCGCTCCAACTCGCGTGATTCGAGCATCGCCCGGTCCTGAAACGCTTCCCTGACGATCGGCTCCGACCGTCATGGAACGGAACTTCCACATCCGAAATTCCTTCGCACCGCGGCCGATTCGCACGCCGCCGTAAAACACCGGGCGGCCGCTTTCCAGCACCACCAAAAGTGCCAGGAGCCCGAAGAGTGGCGACAGAACAATCAACGCAAGCAGCGCGACGGCAATGTCGACGGCCCTACGCATCAACGGAGCACCCGGATCGGCATGAACGCCTCGGCGGCCTGAACGCCGTTGATCGATCCCCAGTGCGCCGCCCGCGTCGATAGACCGTAAAGCGAGCGCGGGTGGGGTGCCTCCCGTACTTCGGCCTCGTAACACGCCAGGGCATCGAGCTTCTTTCCGAGGGTTGCGGTGACGTCCACGAACATGGTCGGGGTGAACGAAATCGCAACACCGGCTTCGCCCCACTCCGTCGACGAAGGGGTCTCGAACATCCAGACCTCGTGGACGCTTGGCGCCGAATACGGTCGCGTGGCTATCAGCGTCGCCTCTGCCACGACACGGTGGTCCCGATTCAGATCACCGACAAAGTGGGTGTACACAATGTTGGGAGCGTGCTCCTGAACGAGCGCCTCAACCTCGCGTGCGACCACCGAGATGGGCAGCGTGTCGAGTCGTTGGTCGGGAAGATCGCGGATAACGAGCGTCTGCGCTCCAAGGATCGCCGCGGCGCGACGGGACTGCTCGGCGACCGTGTCGCGGCGTTCGGTCCCGTATCGGGTCGACTCGCCTTCGCAGAGAATCGCGAGAACCACCGAGTCGCCCGCTTCAACATGCTTGGCGACGGTTGCTCCAGCGCCAAGTAGCTCATCATCGGGATGCGCACCTATTACCAGGACTCTCATCTAACTGGGACTCTCATCTAACTGGGACTCTCATCATGAACGTCGATTCAGGGATTTGTCGCTTCCCAACGCGAGGTTGAGAAGCGACCGGATGGAAAGAACTCACGGGCGACCACCGTCACCGCCGATGATGCAAGCGCAACGACGGCCGTCGACAGCAGAACGGCACCGACACAGTCACTCAGGAAGTGTGATCCAGCCAACGCCGTGTAATACGCATACAGCCCCACGGCGCCCATCAGGGGCACCGCACTCATCGCACGTGCTCTCGGGTCGGGAAGCGAAACGAGAATCGCACAGGCAAGGCCGGCGAACAACGCGACGTGCGAAGAAGGAAACGAGTCGACGGCCGGCGTGGAACCGCCGGCTTGTCGGTGAACCAGCGGTTTCACGATCACACTGACCAGCGCCGGCATGGAGATCGCCCCGATGAAGGCCCCGATTTGTGCGCTCGACCTTCGCCAGAACCCGATGGCAATCCCGACCAGTCCACCGAGCAGTCCGAGCCACACGTTGGCGTACGAAAGCCTCCGAAGAAGGCGAACCCGAGGAGGCAGATCCATGAGATAGCGGTATTCGATACGGCGGCTGATCACCCAACGGTCGAGTGGCCATCGCTGTCCCTGCGGTGTGCCCAGATCGGAAACAGTGTGAAAGAAGGGGATCGCAAACACGACGAAGGCCACGAGAAACGCGAGGCCGAGGACCAACAGTGTCACCGAAAACGAACGCGACCACTCGCTGACATGCTGCTCGGTAGGTTGATCAATTCGCTGCTCAGCGACGCGAGAACGTTGTCGCCACATCGCTGACCGCCTCGATCACATCATTGATGTCCTCGTCGGTCATGCTCGGATAGATGGGCAACGAGACTTCCGATCGGAACGCCGCCGTCGCAACGGGAAACAGCTCTGGATCGAACCCGTACTTCTCGGCGTAGAACTTGTGGTGGTGGATCGGGATGAAGTGGACGCTGGTTCCGATGTTGCGCTTCGTAAGTTCGTCGATGAACTGATCGCGACCGATCTCGAGCGCGTCGAGCTGCAGCCGAAGCGTGTACAGATGCCAGGCGTGGCCGACCTCGGGGCGAGAAGTCGGCGGGATGAGCATCGGAAGTTCACTGAAGGCGCTGGTGTACGCCTCAGCAATCGCGAGTCGCTGCTTGTTGAAGCCGGCGAGTTTGTCGAGTTGCACCAGGCCGATGGCCGCCTGCAGGTCTGTCATGTTGTACTTGAAGCCTGGGCGAGTCACCTCGTAGTGCCAGGAGCCACCCGCCCCGTAACGCTTCCAGGCATCTCGGCCCATGCCGTGAAGACTCCACAACTTCGCTTCGTCGATGAGGTCCTGCGAACCCGTGAGCATTCCACCTTCGGCGGTCGTGAGGTTTTTCGTCGCATAGAAGCTGAACGCGACTGCCCGCTCCACCGAGTCATGGGCGACGTCACCAATCGGTCGCCCTTTGTAACTGGCCGGCAGACTGTGCGCAGCGTCTTCAAGCACCTTCAGGCCAAATCGCTCGGCGATGGCCAGAATCGGGTCGAGATCCGCCGGATGGCCGGTGAAGTGAACCGGCAACAACACGCGTGGCGTACCCGATTTGTCGGCGAAGGCCCGCTCAACTGACTTTTCGAGCAGCTCGGGGTCGATGTTCAGCGAATCAGGCTCAACATCAACGAGGACCGGCGTCGCTCCGAGATGTTCGACGACGTGAACCGTGGAAGTGAACGTGAGCGGTGTCGTGAAGACGAGATCTCCGGGACCGATTCCCCACGCCGCAAGCGCAATGTGAAGCGCTGCGGTGCACGAGTTCACCGGAAGCGCCGCCGGAGCGCCCACGTACTCACGAAACGCGGCCGCAAACTCCTGGGTCTTCGGACCTGTAGTCAGCCAACCCGACCGCAGCGCGGCGACGACAGCCTCGACTTCCGCTTCGTCAATCTGCGGCGGCGAGAACATTAGGGGACTAGATCTCATGGAAAGAACCTAACTCGGGTAACGATATGGCCTGATCTCCATCGGCAATCAGCGGGCTAAACGTAAGCAATCAGCGGGCTAAACGTAAGTAGGCAAATACATCCCATTGACCGTTGCCGACCGGTGTCCAGGTGGAGCCGTTCCAGGTTTCGGCTCGGCCCGATGAATAGGTATCAGGGTGAAACTGCGAGATCGGCTGTGCCATCGTGACGTTGTAGCTGCCTGAGACGGAGCCAAACTCCACGAAGTAACTCCCGGCCTCGAGATTCAACGGGGCGAAAGCCGCGGTCAATCGCACCGAATTGACCGTACAGGTCGGAGTACCGGGGTTGGGAACGGGGTTACACCCCAAGTCGGTGCGCAGCAACGGTGGGGCGAGTGAGAAGGGAACGTCTCTGGTAGCCAGGATCGCTCCATCCGAAAGACGTCCTATGCGTATCCGGGCGACGCCCGCTGCGTAAGGAATGGCGGAAAACGAGGCGGCATCGATGGTGACCCTGGACGCAACGTTGACTATCTGGCGTGTCTTGGCGCTGCCGGCCACGTTCGGAGCGAGGAATTGGGGGTCGAGGTAGAAGTTCTCGTACCCGTTTCCCTGCCCTCGACCGTTCGCGTAGTTCACCGAGACAATCGGCGAAAAGAAGTACGAGTGGTGGTAGCAGTAATTTCCGGGTGTCTGCCCAACGCAGGATTTCCATGCTCCAGCGGTCGAATACGACCCGCCAACGGCCCGGTACTTCACATCGAACTGCGAGGCCGGCAACACGTTGGTGTCCTGCGTGGAGCCGGTCGAGAACTGCTTCCAACGGGTGGTGTTGAAGTTGATCCCGTACCAGTTGGTTGACGCGGCCGGGTGCGGATTGCTCCATACGAGGTGGTAGCGGCGGCCGGCGGTGACGGGCACCGGGTTCGACAACGGAAGTTGGTTGAAATATCCGTAGACCGCGGCTCCCGGACTCCACTGGCCGTTCGTCATGGGCTGCTTCCACTCGAAACTTCCGAGTGACGGTCCGGCCGGGTTGTGCGCGGCCGTGTTGTCATCGTTGAAGACGTCGAGCCTGATCGTGCCGCCGTGACCAGCGGCGTAGTTGGAATCCTCATCGGGGTTCGCCGGCCACGGGGACCGGGAAGCGATCAGCGAGGCGTTCACCGACGCAATCGACGAGGAGTGCTCGGCGGTGAACATCATCGCAACGGACGAACTGCCCTTCACGACCATCCGGCCCAGGGCGTCGCCCGACCACGGCAGGCCGACGAACCCGGCATTCGATCCCGGTCCCGGAGACGGTGCGGGGGACGGATCCGTTGGAATCGTCGGGGTCGTCGGGGTCGGAGGCGCAGTTGTCGGAGGTACGGTGACCGGAGCCTGGTCCGTCGACGAACAGTTGGTCGAGCGGCGGAACGTGGAACTCGGAGAAACGACCACCGCACCACCGACGACGGCGGATGCGCGGACGGTATAGACACCCGAAGGCAAATGGTCAGCGACGTTCTCGCCGTAGAACGTGCCGGAGAATGGCCCCGTCACCACGAACCGGACGCCCGAGCCGCCTGACGAGGTAAAGCGGAACAACGAACCCGGTTGACAGGAACCGCCTGGCGGACTCACGACATTGAGTGTCGCGGGCGGAGTCGGTGTGGTCGGTGGGGTCGGGACACCCGGGGGAACCGTGACCGGAGGCTGGACGGTCGTGGAACAACCGCTCGCTCGGGTGAAGGTGGAAATCGGCGAAACAACCGTGATCCCACCGACAACGCTGGTCGCCCGGACCGTATACGAGCCCGACGGTAGATGGTCGGCGACGTTCTCACCGTAGAACGTGCCGGAGAAGGGTCCCGTCACCAGAAACCGGACTCCGGAACCGCCGGAGGACACAAAACGGAACAACGACGAGGACTGACAGGAGCCGTTCGCCGGGCTCACCACGCTGACCGACGGTGTTTCGGATCCGCCGTCCGGTGGCACGGTGGTGTTGACGACGGTCGACGGGGTCACGATCGGCGGGGGCGCCGAATCGGAGCCCGGTCCCGGTTTCGTTCCTGCACAGTCGGCGGAACGGGAGAACGACGTCGCCGGCGAAATCACCGTCACGCCACCGCTCACTCGGTAGGCACGTACCGTGTAGGTACCGACCGGCAGGTGTTCGGCCGCGTTCTGGCCGTAGATCGTTGCCGAGTACGGACCCGTCAAGACGAAGCCGACGGCGGCACCACCGGTCGCCGCAAAGCGGAACAGCGATGTCGCCTGGCAGTATCGGTCGGCCGGACTCGTGACTGTCAGCGCTCGGTCAGTCGACTCGGCCGCCTGCCCACTGCTCGTCAACGACAGCACCGACAGGGCCGACAAGAGGACGATTCCGATCGCGCATGATCGAACTCGCAGCGCCCCGGGAGCGGCCCTCATGAGCACCACCATCGGACGTTCAACGTCGGTTCGTTGTGGGTGGTTGATGCCTCAAAGCCCGAAAGCCGGCATGGGTCGTCATTCACCATCCTCAAAAACTAGCCGCTCTCCGCGGCCTTCGGTCCCGGCGACGGATGGACGATGCCTCACATACCGCTCAACAGTCCGCTCACTACACGGATCCCAGCCGCCTCGTTTACCGAACCGCGACAAGCCGTTCAGCGAACCGCGACAAACTTGCCACCTTCGGTTACGCGCGCAGCGTGGCAAATCACTTCAGCGCTCAGCGTGTTCCTACACTCGGCGAAGATACGCGAACACGTCCCATCCGCCGTTGGCCACGGGAGCCCAGCCGGAGCCCGTCCATTTCTGTGCGCTTCCGTTGTAGTCGTAGGTCTGGGTTCGGAATTGGTGCACCGGTTGGGCGATCGTGACGTTGTAGCTCCCGGTTACCGCAGCGAACTCCAGGACGTAGTAGCCCGCAGACAGCGTCACCGGCGAAGCGAACGATGCCGTGAGGCGAACCGAGTTTGTGCCACACGTGTTCGGCGGAGGACTCGGCGCGACGTTGCAGCCCAGATCGGTGCGCAACAGCGACGGCGCCAGCGAGAACGGGACGTCTTTCGAGACGACGAGCGTGTCGTCGAGATAGCGCTTCACGCTGACCCGAGCCGTGCCGGCCACAAACGGAATTGCCGAGAACACGGCGGAATCGACCCTCGTGTCGGTGTCGACCTTCATAATCTGGCGAATCTTGTTGCCGCCGGTAACGTTCGACGCCAGTTCCTGAGGGTCCAGGTAGAAATCTTCATACGCATTGCCCTGCCCCCGGCCATTCGCGTAGTTCACCGAAACGATCGGCGTGAAGAAGTACGAGTAGTGGTAGCAGTAGTTGCCAGATGACTGGGCCGTGCAGGATTTCCATTGCCCACCTGTCGAATACCCACCGCTTGTTGCCCGATATTTCACGTCAAAGCGTGACGCCGGCATCACTGATGCATCCTGAGAAGCACCGGTAGAGAATTGCTTCCAACGAGTGGTATTGAAGTTCACTCCGTACCAGTTCGTTGACGCCTGTGGATGCGGGTTCGTCCACACCAGATGGTAGCGACGACCGGCGACGACTGAGACCGGATTCGAGAGTTCCAGTGCCCCGAAATAGCCGAAGCCCACTGCACCAGGAACCCCGACCCACTGCCCATTGCGCATCGGCTCGTTCCACGTAAATCCACCCAATGACGGACCCGTAGGGACATGCAACGCTGATCCATCGTCCGCGTACACATCCAATTTGATCGTCCCGCCATTGCCGGCCGAATAGTTGGTGTCTTCGTTCGAATTCGCCGGCCACGGGCTGGTGGCACCAATCAGCGATGCGTTGATCGAGGTGATTTGCGAGTTCTCTTCGGCGACAAACATCACGGCCACCGACGAGTAGTCCTTCACCACCATGCGCCCCAGAGCCTCACCGGACCAGGGCAAGCCGACGAACCCTGAACTGCCGTCCGTTTGACCCACTCCGATGGAACCGACCGGCACGGTCGTGACAGGTACCGGTACCGTCGTCGGCACGTTGGTCGGCGTTGGAGCGACGGTCACCAACGGGATCGTGTTCACGATTACCGCGGTGGCGGGGGGAACCGTGCTTGTCGGTGTCGTCGTAGCTGAAGTCGTGGGAACCACGGAACTAGTCGGCGCGATCGACGTCGGAACGGTGGTCCCGGTCGTCGGCGTCGTAACTGAAACCGGCTTCGTTGTTGATGTCGTGTTCGTTGGGACGGTGGCCGATGTCGGCGTTGGCAGGACCGGCTCCGCGCGTGTCCCCGTCGCACTCGGAACAACCGGAGGCGCCGACGTCACAACGGTCTGCGGGATCGTCGGCAACGTCACACCGACCTCGGCCGGCCCCGTCGATGACGCGGCCGGGGATCCGGTAGATGAGCCGGTCGGAGCAGGTGTCGGGTCCGATGTCGGCGGCGAGGTGGGCGGCGAGGTGGGCGCCGATGCGACAGTCGCCGGGGACGTCGGAGCGGGGCCGGCCACACCGGGGACGACCGACGACGTCGGTCCGTTCGTGAAGACTTTCGTCTCGTCGAACTTCAAAGGAGCGTCGGCCGAATCGTTGCTAACTCGAAGCGCAATCTGATTCGGAACCGCGGATTTCGGGTTTGAGACTGCGCGCTTAGGTACAAAGCACAGCACCTGTCCCTTTGCGGTTCGTCGGATAGTTCCCGCAAATCCTTTCCATTTACAAACTGAACCGAGAACCAGTTTCTTTGTGGCAGAAAAGCTCATCCCCGCCGGGAGGCTGGCCAGGCCCAAAAGGCCTAACATAGCGACGATTGCCAGTACCCGTTGCCTCTTCAAGGTCATGACCTGGTCTATCGGCAGCTATCCGAACCGACCTTGAGAAGCAGATGATGTTTCTGAATGAACCGCGGGAACTACCCGGGTAATTGAGTTCGACTGGCAATGCCTCCGTCATGACAACGCTTCGAACGCGAAGCGATGAATGTTCGATCTCGTTCGTATCTGCTGAAAGAATCAGATTGTTACGCGGCTGGGCACAGATCGATATAGCTGATATGCAACGTGCTGTATCCGTCTACATCCCACGAGATGGAAAACTCCGTTGCACCCGCAGGTTGGGGAGACCAGCGCTGGGTGACCGTCGACCAGGATTTCGTCGCCGGGAACTTCAACCCCCGTTGTTCAAAGTTGGTGACGTTTGCGAGTGGCACCCGATAACCGGTTCGCAACGCAGCTGACTCGGCAAAGTACCGGTAGCGAAGCGTGACCGACGACAGTTTCCGAAGGTTGGGGCTCGGGGCGAGTTTGAGTGCCGTAACCGGATTGGTCCAATTCACGATTCGAGGCCCGATACTCCCGGGCGTACCCACCAACTCCACCGACTTGGTTCCGACCTGGTACCGGGTTCCTCCGGCACACAGTTTGTCGACCGTGAGCGCTGGAATCTTCGTTGACCGACTGACAGTCACAGGAGGTACGGAGACCGCGTCGGTTTTGGGCAGACCGGGCGGGCGCAGATAGGCGAAGACATCCCACCCGCCTCCACCGACAGGAGTCCAGGCCGATCCATCCCACTTTCCGGCGCTTCCTTCAATGTCGTACGTCTGCGGACGAAACTCGTAGTTTGGCTCCGCAATTGTCACGTTGTAACTGCCGCTCACCGATGCGAATTCCAGATAGTAGAAGCCCGGGGACAGCACGACCGGGGTTCCGAATGACGCGGTCAGACGAATGGAATTTGTGCCGCAACTGTATGGCGGTGGATTCGGGGCAACGTTGCAACCAATGTCGGTTCGCAGAAGCGCAGGCGCCAACGAATACGGAACATCTTTCGAAACGACCAGGGAGTCGTCGAGATAGCGCTTCAGACTTACTCGTGCGACGCCAGTCGCATACGGAATCGCCGAGAACACCGCTGAATCAATGGTGGTATCTGAATCGACTTTCATAATTTGCCGAATCTTGTTTGCGCCAGTCACGTTCGGGGCCAACTCCTGAGGATCCAATCGAAAGCCCTCGTACGCGTTGCCCTGGCCACGGCCATTTGCATAATTGACGGAAACGATCGGCGTGAAAAAGAATCCGTAGTGGTAGCAGTAGTTTCCCGGCGACTGCGAAGTGCACGATTTCCAGCGCCCAGAAGTGACATACGAACCACCGGTGGCGCGATATTTCACGTCGAAGCGCGACGCAGGCATGACCGAGACATCCTGGGTGGCGCCGGTTGAAAACTGCTTCCAACGCGTGGTCTCGAAATTCACTCCATACCAATTTGTCGACGCCTGGGGATTGGGATTCGTCCAGACCAAATGGTACCGACGGCCACCTACGACAGGAACAGGATTCGACAGGTTGATCGCCGCGGAATAGCCATATCCAACCGCTCCAGGAACACCAAGCCATTGCCCATTTCGCATGGGTTCATTCCACACAAACCCGCCCAAGGAGGGGCCAGTCGGGATATGCGACGCCGAGCCGTCATCGGCGTAGATGTCTAATTTTATCGTTCCGCCGTTTCCCGCCGAATAGTTCGTGTCCTCATTCGCATTTGCCGGCCATGGACTCGTGGAGCCGATGAAGGATGGATTGATCGAGGTAATCTGCGACGTCTCTTCAGCCACAAACATGACGGCTACCGACGTGTAGTCCTTCACGACAATTCGACCCAGCGCCTCACCCGACCACGGCAGGCCGATGATCTTCGAACCGCCGTCATTCGACCCGTTCGCCGAGGCCTGCGCAGCAACGTTGGCCGATGTTTTTGGTGCGACGGCCGGCAAGGTTGTGGCTGACGACGTCGACATCGACGGGAGAACTTGCATCGACACCGCTAACCCCACAACTGCCAACAGGCAGCCCACGACAAGCCTCGTGATCTTCATACGATCGATGCTAGTTCATCCCCCGCAGTGGTCGTCTTTCGACCGCTAACCACAGCTAGTGAGCTAGTTAGATTCGAAATGAGCTAGCGAATTCCGCTTCGTTCTTCCCACAAAACCCGTCGATCCGCTGGCCGCAAAACCCACGACGTCCTAACCCCCGAAACGCATGAATAGACCGTCGGTCGCACCTCGTGATGATCCCAATTTCAAATTACCGGGCACGTTTGGCTGACTTGAAGTCGGCCAAAGCGGTCAAGACCCGTTGCATGGGAACGACCGCTGCACTCCACAGCGCAACTTCGCGGATCGATTTCGGTACCCCGATCCGGTCCCGAAGCACGCGAAGCGCGACAGAACGTGATCCATGAACAGCTTCAGCTTGCGCTATCGCTGAGGCCTTGCGGCGAGCGTTTCGCTCAAGTTCCGGACGGACGGAGACGAACTCAGCGATCCTCGCCGCCTCGAAGAACATGTCGATAGTTTCCAACGAGTACTTCCCACCTCGGAGCGTGACTGATTCCGGATGCACGCGATAGTCGCAGAGGAGTCGCTCGTCGTAGTAGATCGTTACGGGTGCCTTGGCGAGATGGGTGTTGATCCAGTAGTCCTCGACGTCACCTCGACTTCCCGAGTTCAACCAGGGAGCGAGTGTCTCCATCCGGAACACTGTGCCTTGAAACGGCGACAGCACCTGGGAAATCAGAAGCGCACGGATTCGCTTTGCGTCGTCTGTAAGCGTGTTGATGCCGTGGTGCAGCAGTTCTTCACGTGACTGTCGCCGAACCTGGGTCATCGAGTCCAGAGGATTGCGGTCTGCGTCTATGTAGTTCATACCCGACGCGTACACGTCAACATGATGCGCGGTCATGGCATCACGGGCCGCAGCAACAAGGTCAGGGTGTAACAGGTCGTCGTCGTGAAGAACGAGAACGAACGGGGTGGTAACCAAGCCGAGCGATGATCTCAGGTTGCCTGACTGGCCTGTTCGGGGGCCACGACGGTAAACCACGTTCGATGCGCCGCACTCGGAGACGAGCGCTTCGGTCACGTCGTCCCGACTGTCATCCGACACCAGAACCGTCGCCGGTCGCACGGTTTGGGCGAGGACGCCCGCAAGCGCTTCCTTGGCCAGGTCCGGTCGGTTGCAGGTCATCAGGACGACCGTCAGGTCGGGCCACGACTCATCCTGCGATCCGTGCGGCTCTGGGGTCTCAGGCATTGTCGGGGTCTCAGGCATTGTCGGTTTGTCAGGCATTGTCGGGGACTCGGGCATCGTCGGCATTTCGGGGAAGGTTGACGTCATGTTCTATCGGGTCGATCGATTGCAGTCTGCCAGTTCGACGAACTCCGGCAGCGTACGGAACCACGAGATCGTCCGCTCGAGGCCTTCCCTGAGCTGAACCTTCGGCTCCCAACCAAGCAACGACCGTGCTCGGGTGATATCTGGTTGGCGCCGTTTCGGATCGTCTCCGGGGAGATCCCGAACCGTGAGACTCGACGTTGAACCGGTCAGCTCAAGCACGAGGTCGGCAAGTTCATGCATGGTGAACTCGTTGGGGTTCCCGATGTTCACCGGGCCTCTCACGTCGGAGTCGAGCAATGAGATCAGGCCCTGAATTTCGTCGTCGACAAAGCAGAAACTCCGGGTTTGTTCGCCGGAACCGAAGATCGTTATCGGCTCGTTCTTGAGCGCCTGGCCGATGAAGTTTGTTACGACACGTCCGTCGCCGGGCGAAAGACGCGGGCCGTACGTGTTGAAAATCCGCACAATTCGCACGTCGGCGCATTTGACCCGTTCGTACGTAGCGCACATCGCCTCGGCAAATCGCTTTGATTCGTCGTACATGCTTCGCGGTCCGATCGGGTTGACGTTTCCCCAATACGTTTCGGGTTGCGGGTGAACATCGGGGTCGCCGTACACCTCGCTCGTTGAAGCCTGCAGGAACCGCGAACCGCTTTCTACAGCAACGTCGAGAAGGTTCTGCACACCAACCGAGCCAACCCGCAGCGTTTCGATCGCCAAGCGCTCGTACGTCGGTGGGCTGGCCGGAGATGCCAGGTTGCAGATCCGGGTCAGGGGATGGCGGCGCAGGATCGCTTGCAGCTCTGCGCAATCCGACAGTGTTTCGGTGATGTCGTGCTGGAAGAAGCTGTAGTTCGGATGCTCGGAGAAGGTAGAGGTGTTCTGCAGGAAACCGGTCGAGAGATTGTCGACGCAGGTCACCCGATCGCCCCGGGCGAGTAGTTGTTCACAAAGGTGCGAGCCCAGGAAGCCGGCTCCTCCCGCTACAAGAACGTGCTCAGACATGTGCCACCTCCGAGACCGACAACGGGTTACGCAAACCGATACCCTGATAGTCGAAACCCATCGCTCTGAACCCGTCAGCATCGAGCACGTTGCGGCCGTCGATCACAATGCGACCGCGCATCCGAACCGACATCTCATCGAGATCAGGGCTGCGGAACTCCGCCCACTCAGTCGCAAGTATGAGGGCGTCGGCACCGTCGATCGCTTCGTACGGATCGTCGAACAACTCCACAAGATCACCAAACAGACCACGAGCCTGCTCTGCGGATACCGGATCGAACGCGGTGACCTTCGCCCCTTCGGCGGTGAGGCCGCGAATCAGGTCGATCGACGGCGCTTCCCTCATGTCATCGGTATTCGGTTTGAACGACAGTCCCCAGATTGCCACCTTCATTCCCCGGAGATCAGAACAAAGACTCTTCAACTTTCGAATCGGCAGCGTCTTTTGCGCGGTGTTGATTCGCTCAATCTCACGCAGGAGCTCAACGCCGATGTTGGCTGCTTCGCCAGTCTTGGCCAGCGCCCGCACGTCTTTCGGGAAACATGAACCGCCGTAGCCGATGCCGGCATAGAGAAATTGAGGACCGATGCGAGAATCTGAACCGAGGACTTTTCGAACGGAGGTGACGTCAGCCGAATACTCTTCGCAGATCTGCGCAATGAGGTTCATGTAGCTGAGTCGAAGGGCGAGCATCGCGTTGGCCGCGTACTTCGCGATCTCCGCCGACGCGACATCCATGAACATCAATGGGTGTCCGTTCAGAATGAACGGGCGATAAATACCGGAGAGAATCGATCGGGCACGTTCTGAATCCACTCCCGCAACAATTCGGTCAGGCCGAAAGAAGTCACTGACCGCCGTCCCCTCCTTGAGGAATTCCGGATTCGACGCCACATCGAATTGGAGATCAGATCCGCGAGCGTCGAGTTCTCGCTGTATCGCGGCCTTCACCTTCTCCGCAGTGCCGACCGGTACGGTGCTCTTCGTGATGACAACCGCCGGAGCGCAGAGATGGCGTCCGATTTCCCGGGCGACCTGTACCACCTGGGTGACGTCGGCGCTCCCATCCTCACTCGAAGGCGTTCCGACGGCCAGGAAAATCGCTTCAGAGTCGGCGACTGCTGAACTGATCTCCGAGGAGAACGAAAGACGGCCACGACTCATGGTCCGGCTAACGACCTCTTGTAGGGAGGGTTCAAAGAACGGGATCACACCGGAGCGAAGTTGCTCAATCTTCTCGTGATTCACGTCTACACAGGTGACTTTGTGACCTACATCAGCCAGACACGCACCCGTTACGAGGCCAACGTACCCCGTGCCTATAACACTTAGCTTCAAAGGTTTCTCATTTCATACTTTGCATTTCTGCAAAGGGATTCACGCTGTCCACCAGTACTCGCCGACGACCAAGCAGCAAGCAGTCTCTAGGTGGTCGTCGTGCATCTACTCTTCGGCGTTTCGTCGCGTGCAGTTGAGCCCTCTTTCACCGCTGGGGCCCCTTGACGGCGTGCGCCGGCACCGCACCACCGTGTCGCTGCGCAGTTCCTCTGGCTGCGCAGTCCCTGTTGCTGCGTTGGGTGTCGCGGCGGACCACCTATGAGGCGGCGGTACCCAGTACCTGATCGTAGAGATCGATGAGTTTCTGCTTTTCCGCTGACCAACTGAGTCGCTCAACCGCGACCCTTCGACCCTCGGCGCCGAGCTCCCTCGCCCGGTCCCTGTCGCAGAGCGAGATGAGCGCATCGGCAATCTCCGACGGGTATTCGGGGTCTACCTCGATGCCGACGATGTTCGATTCCACAATCTCGCGATGGGCGGGAAGGTTCGAATAGACCAGCGGAAGCGACGCCTCCATGAACTCGATCATCTTCACCGACCAGGCGTTCAGATTGCTGGTCTCGGGCAGATGGGGCACGAGTCCGATGGTTCCGCGGTCCTGCAACGCAAGCGCATCAGCACGCGACAATCGACCATGGAACGTCACGAGGTCGGAGACGCCGAACTCCTGCGCTTTTGATTTCAGCACGTCGATGTAGTCGTCGTCGCACGGCCCGGCGATTTCGAATCGGATCTCAAAACCCTTTTGACGGGCGATCGAAATAGCCTCAATCGACTCGGCGAGACCCCGGTTGTCAAGGATCGTTCCGGTGTAGATAGCGGTTGGCGGTAGCTCGGGAGATCGGACTCTCTCCGGTTGGATGTTCGGAAAATTCCGCAGCATCACCACCGTGTCGTTCATCGAACGGTAGCGATCGAGGAAGGCGGGGACGGCCACGGTGACAGCGACACATCGCTTTGCCGAACGACGCTCCGAACGATCCCACCACGTCGCCATCGGCGTTCGAAGTCGTTCCGGAATCCAGTACCGGATCTTCAGCAATGCGAGATAGTCCTCATGGACATCCCACATCAGCTTTGATTTCCGGCACAGCAGGGTGACGGGCCCGAGGAGTATTGGTTCGTGGACGTGTACGACGTCGGGGTCGAGTTGGCGGACTCGCCACGCGGTGCGCCACGCTTCGGCAAACCGGAGAATCCGGCTGGAGTCTGCCCGAACGTAATGGACCGGAAAGGCGGTTTCGACCGGATGAACCGGCCGGGAAGCGAACAGGTGCACGGCGAACCCGGCATCGTGGAGCGCTCCGCAGAACTGGTGACGCACGCGTCCGTCGTCTTCGTTGTGGCTCAGACAAACGTGTGCCGCACGAAAGTTTTTCCGATTCACTGCATTCATTGCGGCCCTTGGTCAATCAACTTCAGCAGTTCGGCTGCGGAGTACTCCGACGACCAGTTTGCCTCGATGGAATTTCTACCAGCGCCACCGATTCTACGGGCTAGCGCGACATCACTGAGCAAACGAGCCAACGCGTCGGCCAACGCTGTGGCATCGGCCGGCGGAACCAGCATCCCGGTCGTTTCGTTTGCGATCAGCTCGACGATTCCGCCGGTCGTGGTCGAGACCACCGGAACCCCATGCGACATGGCTTCCATCAGCGAAACGGGAATTCCTTCGTGCAGGTTGTTTCCGAGGTCGAGGCTCGGGAGAACGACCGACCGAACGGTGCCGCTCGAATACAGCGAGAACAACTCGACCTGGCTCAGCTGCCCGGCAAAGACCACGGAACCGCCGAGTCGATGACGCTCCACCAACGAAGCAATGGCTTCTTCCTCCGGGCCCTCACCGCACAGGAGCAATCGAAAAGGGATCGACCGTTCGCGCAGTATCGCAGCGGCCTCGATGAGGTACCGATGTCCTTTCACTTCCTTGAATTGCGCCGGGCAAACCAGCGTGATGCTGTCGTCATCGATTCGAGACTCGGTGGCAACGAGATCAACGCCCAGGTGACCGACGACCACCTTTTTCACATCGGGAGCTCCGTTGACGAGTTCAGCGATCAATAGTTGACGGCTGGTCTCGGAAATGCAGCGGACGAACGTCGCCGAGGCCACTTTCCTGGGCAGGTCGTTGGCCATCACGATGTCACCGCGGTGTGCCGTGCAGCTCCACGGAATCCCGGTCAGCTGCGACGCAACCATCGCCACGGTCGCGGGGGTCTCGGCCCAGTGGGCGTGGATGTGGTCGAACCGGCCGTTCAGCTCATTTGCCGCACGGAGCCCGATCGACCGCGCGGAGCACCCCCCGTAACGCCAGCTTCGTGCGTTCACGGGCAAATGCCTGCAGCGGCGACGAGAGAAGCGTGATCGCCTGGCGCGGGTGGCGAAGGGCCTTGACCCATTCGATCAGCGGATCGATCGCCACAAGACTCCCCTGCACCAGATCCACCGCGTCGGGATTCATGGTCCCGGTGTGGCGCACACACGGAACGACAAGGACGGTGGCGCCCAGTTTCTGCAGGGCGCGTATTTCAGCGGACAGGAAATTCTCACCCGGCACAAACGGGTACCTACTGGTGAGATACAGAATTCGCACGTCGTTCCTCAGCGCACGGCGTGCCCGAAAGCAAGGTAGTGACTCGCTTGCGGGAGAATCCGGTCGAGACCCGAATCGACAAGTGCGGCCAGCCGTTTGGCGCTCGAGTACCTGTCGGGCACGGCAACCGCGAAGGTACCGGTGGTCTTGATCGAAACGTTCGAGAACTCGTTCGTCAGTATCCGTTCCAGTTCTTTGAGCTCCATGTACTGCCATGCGTGCGCCCAGGGACGAGAGCGTTCGCGCGCCCACTTGTGGAGCGGTGTGGCGGCGAGATTCTCGGCGAACAGGAGCACACCTCCCTTGCGAAGGACCCGCGCCATTTCGTGCACGGCTTTGGCAATGCCTTCGCTTCCGCAGGCTCCGCCGATGTCGCCAAGAATGGATTTGAAGATCACGACGTCGAACGATGCGTCGGGAAACGGGACTGACGTGGCGTCGACGTCGGCGTAGGTGATCAGGCCGTCAACGTTGTATTTCTTGTGAATGCTGGAGGCCTCGACGTGAGGGCCGCCGAGATCGCTGCATGTCACGTGCAACCCGAACCGTCCGGCCAGGAACAACGCACCGCCACCACGCCGACCACCCAGCTCGAGCGCATCGTGTGGCGTATCGCCGAGAGAGGCCACTGCGGTCTCCCAGTGGTCAAAGGCACGCTTCCAGGTTGGAACATCCCACTCGATGGCCTCGGTCGGAATCTCGTACGGGTGGTTCTGGACACTCATGGTCAGGGTTCTTTCCGAAGAAAAGGGTACGAAAGGGTTCCCGCTCCGTATGCAATGTGAAACACAAGAATCACCGGGGCGATGAGCAGACGCTCGACTCCCCTGGTGTAACCGGACTCGCGAACCGTCGTGGCCGAGCCCGTGGCCAGGTGGGTCAACAGCGCCGAGCCGAACGCCATGCGGGCCAATTTTCCTATCGACCTGCCGGGAACCACCAGGCCCACAAGAGCGGAACCTGCGACCCCTGCCGTGAACACGGCCGGGATGAAATGACGGGCCTTCAATCCACCGAAACCCAACGCGACGGTCCGCATGTTCCACCACCCGTTTCGGAACGCGTAACGAGCGAGCGCCTTGACAGTTCGCACCGGAAAGTACGAGGCCCCGGTTTCTGAGGTGATGTGCAGCTCGACACCGTTCCTGCGCAGACGACCGTTGTATTCGTTGTCTTCGTTCCGGCCGAGCAGTTCGTTGTAGAGACCGGTGCGTCGAACGTCGGCCATCTGCATCACCGGAAACGGGATGTTGTCGACGGGTCCCGACTGCTGGGTCCGGAAACTCGAACCAGACGACGCGAACCGACTAGAAAGCACATCTACGACCAGGCGGGCGCTGCGTTTGCCGGTGGCCGGGAGCGTTCGAATGAGCCCGCCAAACGCGCGGGGCTCATCGCTGCGGCGAATGTGTTCAACGCAGCAACTGAGGTAGTTCGCGTCGTAGGACGCGTGCGCGCCGAAATACGCTATGTACTCGCCGGTGGCTTCGCCGATACCCACGTTCATGGCGCTCGGGCTGCGTCGTTTCGGGTTGTGCAGGACCCTCACGCTTCGAGTGTCTGAGGCCAGCCGCTCGCGGCATTACGCGCAAGCTCCACCGTGTTGTCGGATGATCCACCGTCGACGAGGAGGATCTCGATGCGGCCCTCGATGTCTTGCGCCACAAGACTCGAAATCAGTGTCTCGATGAACGCGCCCTCGTTGTACACCGGAACGACCACCGAGACCAGCATCGGGCTCGGTGGGTTCACGTGATTGTCGGGGGTCATTGGAGATCTCCGGCTTGGACTGTTGAGCCAAGGGCGAAAGGTGCGGCCGACCGGGGTCGGTGAGTCACTACCACGACCACCGGCTGAAGGACGTGGACGACGGGGACATATGTTGTTCTGACCACAGGTCCCCTCCTTCAGCACCTATCAACGAATGAGCGTTGGTATCGTCGGCCTCGCGCCTGCCCCGCTTGAGGATGTTTCGCCGCCGCCCACCGAAAGCGACTGTTCATCGACGCGCATGAAT
The DNA here is from genome assembly GCA_963763135.1 of uncultured Acidimicrobiales bacterium. Classification (GTDB taxonomy): domain Bacteria; phylum Actinomycetota; class Acidimicrobiia; order Acidimicrobiales; family JANYDT01; genus JANMZO01. Next base: position 235,393 of record CAVXNJ010000005.1, read on the forward strand.
CGGGAGCACGTCCGGTCGGGAGCACGTCCTGACGGTACGAAATTCTTATCACGGGATGAACGCCCGTCCGAACAACCACGGTCGGTGCCCGAAACGTTCTTCACTAGTGAGGTCGACCCATGTCCTTCGGCTTATTCGCCTGCCACAGCTCACCGTGAGTTGGCATTTCCAATACGCTTGAGGAATGACTCTCGATGCTCTGGAGCGCGCCGACACCGCTCGCTCCACTTCGTATCACCACCCGCGGGGCGAACACGAAGTCCAGGGTCTGCTTCGTCTGGTGCTGCTCGGCATCGGGTTTTCCGTACCGCTTGAAAGCGCGGCGAATCTCCCCGCCGTTGGATCGCTGCCAAAGCTGTTCACCGGTCTCGGCTTTGCGCTGGTGGTGTTCGAGTCGCTGTCGCGGCGCTGGATTCGAACGACCGGTTGGATCGGAAGATTCCTCATTCTCCATCTCTGCTGGATCGCGATCGGACTTTCGTGGACGAAGGCGCGAAACGGGGAGGGCGATTTCCTCTTCAACATCCTTCTGCAGCTGGTGCTCCTGTCCGTGGTGATCGTGCAGGGACTCACGACCCAAAAGTCCAGACGCGAATTCGCTGCTGCGTTCGGCGCAGGGTCGGCGCTCGCTTCGGTGTTTGTCATCGTCAACTGGATCAACGACGTGCCGTACCGCGGCACGGATCTGAAAGAACTCGCAACGAAGCAGAACACCGGTGAGATTGCCCGGTTCACCCTCGGCGGGGAAGACCCGAACTTTCTGGCAATGGTGCTCGTCATCGGGTTGGTTCTTTTGTGGTCGGCGGCGAGCCGGTCCGCCAAACTGTGGCCAAAGGTCGCCGCGGTGATGTGCAGCGGCGTGACCGTGTTCGCCATCTTGTTGACGGGCTCGCGCGGATCCGGCGTCCTCACACCGCTCGCGATCGCCGTGTACGTCGCAAGTCGAGTCTTGCGCAAGGTTGGCAAAGCAATCGTCGCCGCCGTGGTGGGGGGCATCGTTATCTACTCAGCGTGGGCGATCCTTCCGGTCAACACCCAGGTGCGGCTGACCACCAGCCTCGACAGCAATACGGCCACGGCAAAACTCCGTGAAGATCTTTGGCGGGCGGCTCGCGACAACATCGAGAAACGACCGCTGCTCGGTTACGGCGCAGGGTCGTCGCGTTACGTCATCGGCGGTCAGGTCGGTCGCTCGCTCGTCGTGCACAACACTCCGCTGTCGATCCTGCTCGAAGGAGGTCTCGTTGACTTCACGCTGATAGCAGGAATCGGCGTGATTCTGCTCGTTCGGTCACAAAAACTCGATCGGGCGACGCGCACCGCAACGAGGGCCACAATGATCGCTGCGGGGGTCAGCTCCCTGTTCATCGGGGCCGACTACAAAAAGGCGTTCGTGTTGGTCTTCGCTCTGGCCGCGGCCGAAGTTTCCTCCAGACCCGAAGGACCTCCTGACGAGGCGATCCTCGACGAACCCTCCGGTGGCGTGCGTACGAGGAATCCAGAGCGTGTTCAGAGCTCTCTCAGGAGTCCGTCGATTGCGTAACGAAGTCGTGCCGCTTGACCTCGTCGTAGCGGTAATCACCTGTTTCAACGAAAAGGAATCGGTACTTCGCTGCATTCGGCAATTGCAGTCGACCGACCCGGATATTCGAGTTGTGCTCATCGACGACGGCTCGTCCGACGGTACCTCCGACGATGTAACGAGACTCTTCCCTGAAACCGTCGTTGTTGACGGCGACGGATCACTGTGGTGGTCGGGCGCCACCAATCTCGGGATAGCACGTGCCATCGAGTTGGGGGCAACGAAGGTTCTGTTCTTCAACAACGATTGCATTACCCCGTCGTCAGGGATCGGCCCGATGCTGGCCGCCTGCGATGTCCGGTCGAAGACGATTGTGAGCGCGGCAATCGGCGACCTCGCTGATGGATCGCCGGTCAGCTTCGGCGGACAGATCACCTCCCGGGGGCTTGAGTACATCCAGCAGGCTCCGAGTGCCGGACCCGACGGACTCGCCACGGTCGACTGGTTGCCCGGGCACGCCGTTGTCGTTCCCGTTGAGCTGTTCTCACAAATTGGGAACTGCGACGCGAAGGCGTTTCCCCAATATTTCGGTGACGCTGACTTCTTCTTCCGGGCACGCCGGGTCGGCTACCGGCTTACGGTCATGCCCGACATCATGGTGCTGAACGACCGGTCACAAACCGGGATCCGACTCAAGCGTCCGCTGCGAGCGAAGAACGTGTGGTGGGTGATTTCGCATCGTCGATCCGACCTGCGTCTCGTCGACAACCTGCGGTTCTTCTGGCGTCACCGCGACAGGTTGTCGCTGCGCCACATGGTGTACCGATACGAAGACCTCGGCATCGCCATCGTGCAGGAATTTCTCGAACGGACGCGACTGCGAAACCTTGTGCGCAGCATGCGTAACCGTCGAGACGCGACCTGACCAAACCCGCCCGCGTGCGTTACGCGGTTGGTACCCGTTCGCTCACCATGAACGCTGTTCACCCGACCTGACACCGTTCACGGACCGCAACACCGTTCGCTCACCATGAACGCCGTTCACCTGGCAACGCTTACGGAGCCCAGCGCCTGGCGTGTCGTAGTACCTCTCCAGGTGTGCTCAGATTGTGCCGAAGGACAGACGTGGGCCCAACCGGGTTTACGGAACATCCAACCGGGCTGTCGAGTGGCAATCGACACTTTCCGGATTTCCGTTGCAGCGCTACCTCGCAATACGAGGCTGCCAGGATCAAAGGATTTCATGTTTCAAGGAGCCTCAGGGATCACCCAGACCGGGACAGTCGTCGACAGTGCCCCGCTTGCGCCGCTCCCTGAATCGCGTGCCGGCAAGGAATTGAAGTCGGTCCAGGCATTGCGTGCCATCGCCGCTCTCAGCGTGGTCATGTACCACATCGATTTCATCCACAAAGGTGGATACGGCGTCGACATCTTCTTTGTTATCAGCGGTTTCATAGTGGCGTACGTATGCGCGTCCAACACCGATAACTTCCTTCTGAAGCGCGTTATTCGGATCGCTCCTCTCTACTGGGTCGGCACGTTAGGTGTCTTTCTGATCGCAGTCGTCGCGCCCTACGAACTGAACTCACCCAACTTGAACGCCATCGACTTGGTGAAATCGATGTTGTTCATTCCCTTCCGCCGGGATACCGGAAGCGTGTCTCCGGTGCTTTTCCTTGGCTGGTCACTCGAACTTGAGGTCTACTTCTACGTGATTTACGCGCTTGCGTTGAAGCTTTACCGCAAGGGCGCCATGGTTGTGTCATCGGCGATATTGGTCGCCGCCGCAATCGTAGGGAGCCAGATCCCCGAGTCAGCGGCGATCGTCAAGTTCTGCACGCATCCCGTCATCGTGGAGTTCGCGTTCGGCATCGGTGTGTACGCGTTCTGGCTGAGATTTCGGCCGTGGCTCGGCCGTATCCCCGTTGTCGTCGGCATTGTCGGATCACTGCTGAGCTATGTCTGGATCCTCTCCCAAACCGACCTCGCTACGAAGGGAAACCGCCTGACCATCATCGGTCTGCCCTCGGTGGCGATGCTGCTGTGTTTTTTGAGTCTTGAAGGTCGCGTGCCATTTCCCAAGTGGATTCTGTCCGTGGGAAACGCGAGTTTTTCCCTCTATCTGTTTCATCCGTACGTGCTTCAACTGGTCGACAAGAAGATCGTCTCGTTCTCGCGATTCACGATCGAGGCGCTTGCTGCCGCGGTGATTTCGATTGTCATCTGCGTTCTGTTGGCGATCGCAAGCTTCAAAATTGTCGAGCGACCGTCGAACACGTTCCTTCGACGGCATCTGATCAAAGCTCGGACCGTCTAAAACACCGCTCGTCAACGTGCATCCGGTCGGGCAATGACCTCGATGCGACAATGACCTCGGGTGCGACAATGACCTCGGGTGCCACAATCACCTCGGGTGCCACAATCACCTCGGGTGCGACAATCACCTCGGGTGCGACAATCACCTCGGGTGCGACAATGACCTCGGGTGCGACAGTGACCTTGTTCGGGCAAATAACCTTCAGGATCGGCAAATGACCTTCGGGTCGGGCAAATGACCTTCGGGTCGGGCAAATGACCTTCGGGTCGGGCAAATGACCTTCGGGTCGGGCAAATGACTTGAACGAGGTGATGGCGGACGCGCTCTGACGCTGCCTTGAGTGGAACACGTACGCTCAGCGTTCAATTCGGGAGTTGCTCGGTCTCGGCGTGTTTCGGGTGGGCAAAGGCAATCGGTAGGCTCTCGTTATCTCCACTCGGCGCGTGGTGAACGAATACCACTCAGAGCGCAGCTTTCCTCAACAAATACCGATGCGATCGCCTAGAGGCTCTAGTTGTGATCGGATTGTGTCGAAGAAACATTCGGCAGACATGCGCCGACATTCACTCGTACGTTGCTTTTCAATCTGCCCCAGTCACGGCTACTAAACCGAAAGAATTCGAATGATTCCCATTTCTCGTGTCGATGTTGACGAAGCGACCCAGGCGCTCGTTTTGGAAGTTCTCCGCTCCGGCCAATTGGCCCAGGGCCCGATGGTCGCCAGATTCGAAGAGCACTGCCGGCAGATGGCGGGAACGAAGCATGCCGTAGCGGTAAACAACGGCACAACGGCACTCGTGCTCGCGCTTCAGGCGCTCGGGATCGGGCCCGGCGATGAAGTGATCACCACGCCGTTCACGTTCGCGGCGACCGTCAATGCCATCGTCCACGTAGGCGCGCAGGTCGTATTTGCCGACGTCGCCGACGATTACAACATTGACCCGGCGCTGATCGAAGCGGCGATCACGCCGAAGACCCGGGCCATCATGCCCGTGCACCTTTTCGGGCTTCCGGCTGACATGACGCGTATCGCTGAGATCGCGACCCGCCACAACCTGAAGATCATTGAGGATGCTGCTCAAGCTCACGGAGCAACCGTGGACGGCGCACCGATCGGCGGTTACGGCGTTGCGTGTTTCTCGTTTTATGCGACGAAGAATCTCAGCACGGGCGAAGGCGGTGCGGTCACCACGAACGACGACGACGTCGCCGACCGTATGCGGGTTCTCCGCAACCAGGGAATGCGGGCCCGCTACGTCTATGAGATGCCCGGACACAATTACCGCATGATGGACCTCGTGGCCGCGCTCGCCATGTCGCAGTTCGAGAACCGGTCCACCATGGAGGCCAAGCGTCGAGCCAACGCCGACACCCTTTCCAAGGGTCTCGCCGATCTCGATTCGCTCGTCCTTCCGTTTGAGCCCCAGGGCCGTCAATCGGTATGGCACCAGTACACGATTCGGCTCACCGAAAACGCACCGATCAGCCGCGACGAGTTTGTCGCCAAGATGGTGGAAAACGGTGTTGGATGCGGCGTGTACTACCCGAAAGCGGCGTACGACTACGACTGCTTCCGCTCCCACCCGCAGATCTCGGTCACCCCGTCCCCGAATGCTGAGCGCTTTGCCGCTTCCGTAGCTTCCATCCCGGTCCACCAGTTTCTTTCATCCGACGATCTCGGCACCATCGTGTCGACGATCCGACGAGTGTTGTCATGATTCGACTTGCCGTAATCGGCACCGGCCAGATGGGGGCCAACCACGCCCGTGTGGCATCTCGCACCAACGGAATCGAACTTGTAGCGGTCGTCGATGTCGATGCCGACAAGCGGCACGCCCTGGCGACGGCGTTCCAGACTCTCGAATTCGCGACGGTGTCCGAGCTCCTCAAGGAAACGAAGCTTGATGCCGCGGTGGTCGCCACGCCTACGAAGTTCCACCATGCGGTCGTTGCGGAACTGCTGGCCGCCGGCGTTCATGTGCTCGTCGAAAAGCCGATCGCGTTGACGGTCGAGGAGGGCGAAGATCTCGAGCAGAAAGCGAACGACGCCAAGCTCGTTCTGCAGGTCGGACACGTCGAGCGGTTCAACCCGGCGGTTCGCGAACTCCTTCGGATCGTCGATCATCCGATCCATCTCGACATCGTCCGATCGGGACCGTTTTCGCCGCGCGTCCTTGACAACGTGGTTGTTGACCTCATGATCCACGACCTCGACCTGGCCCGGAAGATCGCTGGATCAGAAGTGTCGAAGATGCGCTCGATCACCCAAGCGACACGCAGCGACAGTGCCGATTTGGCTGTTGCATTGCTTACGTTCGAGAACGGGGTCACCGCTTCGGTCACGGCCAGCCGTATCGGTCAGCAGAAGATCCGACAGATCTCGGTAACTCAACCCGACTCCGTCGTTGTGGCCGACCTCATTCGCCAAGACGTGAACATCCACCGGATGCAGCAAGTGGAGTTCCTGTCCGGCGAGGGAGCGCGCTACCGGCAGAGCGGCGTCGTCGAAATCCCGTTCATCGAGAACCGGGGCGAGCCGTTGATGGAAGAACTGCGATCGTTCGCCGAAAGCATCAACACCGGCTCGGAGCCCGCTGTCTCGGCCAAAGACGGAACCGCGGCACTCGGGCTCGCCCATCGCGTGTTCCTCGGCAAGTAACGCAACACCCAACACCCAGACGTCTCGAGCCAGCTCGCTCGCGAGTTGGACTCCGATCCTCAAATCCAGCCGTAAAAGTGCTTCACCAAATATTCGAATCAGTGGGATTCCCGCCGCACCGAAGTTCAACAAACTGACTCGAAGACGTCACTGGCGTTCCTTGCGGTCACGTTGTTCGAACGAAGACGAAAGAACGAAAGAGCCAAATGTTTGCAAAGGTCGCGACCCGAAACGCGAACTCTGATGAAGAGCAGTACCGAGTCGACCATGTCGGTCGACTTCAGATGAGTTCGCCCTTCGTTTCCGTTCTCTATCGACTCGCAACAAGCGGACTGCTGGCAGCTATCGCGTTTTCCGTGTGGATACTGTTGCGAGCAAGCAGCCGTGGACTGGATCTCACCGACGAGGGCATCTACCTCAACAACTACCGGGGCTGGAAGAACCCCGATCTGACGTTCAGTGGGGCCCCCATCATCTTCGGGCCGATATTCCAGTGGCTCGGCTGGAGTATCCCCAAGCTCCGAATCGTCAAGATGCTCTTCCTGCTGTCGAGTTCGGCCTTCCTCGGATTCGCCGCAATCCGATTCGTCTTCGCACACATTCGGCCAGCGGAGCTCCGACGCGAAAAGCAGATGATCGTGATCGGCGCCACGGTTCTGGGGTCGTTGTCGATCTATTCGTGGCTTCCTCAGTCGCCGGGATACAACGATTTGGCGATTGTCTTCAGCTCGTTCGGCGTTGCACTCACCTTGTTGTGGTCTATTGCTGAAGGCCGGAGGAAGTATTTGCTCGCCGTGGCGACCGGCTTCGCATTGACGCTCCTGCTCCTCGTGAAATGGCCATCGGCGTTCTGTATCTCGGCCGGTATCGCAGCATTCATTATCCTTTCCGGACGGAGAAAGCAGCTTGCCGCCTTCCTCGGGTGTGCCTTCGGTGGGGGCTTCGTAGCGTTGCTGCTCGCTCAGCTCGTAGTCGGCAACATCGTCTACCGCATGAGAACCCTCGCCTCGGCCAGTTCGACGCTTCTTGAAGGTCAGAACTTCCTCGACGCATATGTGTGGATCTACGTTCGCAACATCGGCCGGACGGCCAACCACGTGTTCGTTATCGGCGGTCCACTGCTCATTCCGTTCTTCATCGCCTCGATGCTGCTGGTTCGGCGTCGTCCGACGCTGGCCGGCTACGTGTACAGCTTCGGAATCGTCGCACTGGTCGTACGAGCCCGTTTAGCGAGCTACCTCACGGGCGGCGAAATCAACGTGATTCAGTTGGAATCAACGTTTCCGATCTTCTTCGTCGGAACCCTGGGCGTCGGTTTGATGCTGGCGTACTCCACCGCAAAAACATCCAAAGGTTGGGTCAAAGCGTCGGGAGATTCCATTGTGAAGATCTCCGCGGACCCGAAGTCGAAGAGTCTGGTCGTCGGACTGATTCTGCTGACCCTGACCCCACTCCTTCAGGCGATCGGAACCGGTAACCCGATGTTTCGCATCGCCTTCTGCGCCGGTGGCGCCTGGTCGGCCTCGATGGCTGTGCTCATGGTTATCGCAATCGAACGTGGCGGCATCCCGTTCGTCGTCCCGGCCGCCACGTGCGTGGCTACCGCATGCATCATCGGCCTGTTCCCCGGACTCCAAGGGCTGTGGACCGACTCATTCCGGGTTGGTCCGCTTTGGAACGAAACGGTCGCGTCTCCGGGCGTGCCGGAATTGAAGGGGCTGAACCTTGATCCGACCACTGCGGATCTCATTTCGAAGACGCGGGAGATCCTGGTTCGTGAGGGCGCACTCGGAAAACCGGGATTCAGTACCTCAAACGGAACGGGTCTCACCTACGCGGTCGGACTCGCCCAACCTCTCGCCGGGTTGTTCGTCGAAGAGCCGCTCCCCGACGTCCTCCGAGCGCGTATCGCTGAAGCTTGCGAGCTCGACCTGATCAAACCTGACAAGCCCCCGGTCGTCCTCAGTCTCGGCGACGGCCCTCCCAAGGTAGCGACGGAATCGTTGCAACTCTGTGGAGTCAAGTTTCCCTCTGAGTACCGGAGCTTCCGGGTCAAACCGATCGCTGGGGGCTTTGTGTACATGCGCGACGAGGGCATAACCGTGTGGATTCCCAATTGGATTACCGCCCCAAAGTAGTCGTCCCGCCATTGTCTGGGCCCCAGCCGCTGGCTGAGTCCTGGCCACTCGCTTCAGCCATGGTTTCGACCACGGTCGCAGCCATCGTCGCAACGGAGAACGTACGTTGAACAGTCCCAAAATCGAACTCCTCACACCGAGCGCTCCAACCGGTGAGCCCGCCGTCCCCGCGAAGGCTCAATACTTTCCGGCGCTCGACGGCCTGCGGGCGCTTGCGTTCCTCATCGTCTTCTCGGTGCACATCACACCACCGGTGGTCGAAAATATCTGGGGCCCGATGACAGGCGGTTATCTGGGCCTCGATCTGTTCTTTGTCCTCAGCGGCTTTCTGATCACCACAATTCTGGTCAGCGAATACGCGAGGAAGGGTTCGATAAACCTCAAGAAGTTCTACCTTCGACGGTCTATTCGACTCCTCCCAGCCACCTTTATCTTTGTGCTTGCGGTCTTCATCGTCACGCACCTCGACCACGTTTTTCGTGCATCAGGAGCCGACAGCCGGCGGCAGGCGTTGGGGTCGCTCTCCTATTTCTACAACTGGATCGCGATCTACTCGACGAATCGTGGTCACAACGTCGGCTTTGTCGGCTCGCTCTGGTCACTGTCGATCGAGGAACAGTTCTACATGGTGTTCCCCCCGTTAATGGTGTTCGCGCTGTATCGGCGCCGGAAGCGGGAGCAGGGAGAATCGCCGGAGAACACGCCGATGACGGTCGACACGCTGCAACGCCATTTGAAACTCATCGTCGTCATCCTCAGCATCGGCCTCGTGTTGAGCAATGTGTTGATTACCTCGATCGGATGGATCTTCGAGCGTCGAGACTCCTACGAACGAGCGTTGTGGGGTACCGATACCCGAGCTTCAGGGTTCATTTTGGGAGCTCTTGCGGCAATTGTCCGCATCGGCTATCCGACTCTTTACGCAAAATTCCGACCGCACCTACGCTGGCTCACCCCGATTTGCGCCGTCGTGTTCTCGGCCGCGTGCTTCGCGTTTCCTCTTCGACCGAATCCACTACCTTTCGCCGGGGGACTCCTGGCAATGGATCTCTGTGTTGTTGTGCTCGTACTCGGAGCGGTCGAGGGTTCATCAAAATGGTATTCGTACATACTTCAGTTGCGACCGCTTCGATGGGTTGGATCAGTGTCGTACGGAGCGTACGTAGTTCACTACATGCTCGTTTGGCGGTTCTTCTACCAGGACCCGCTGTTCTTCAGGTTTGCCTACGTCAAGATTCTTGCGATCACGCTCGTCTTGTCCGCGTTGTCGTTCTACCTGATTGAGCGACCGTTGGCCCGCACACTCAGACGCCGATGGAGCCTCTGATGCATGCCGTGTCGCTGACTGCCGTGTCGATCACTGCTGTGTCGATCACTGCTGTGTCGGTCACTGCCGCCGTGTCGGTCACTTCCGCCGTGTCGGTCACCGCTCAATGACCTCTCCCCTGGGTGCCCTGCGCCAGCGATTGCAGTCCGTCCGTTCCATGATCACCGAGATCAGCTGGATTCACACGCTCGCTCTCAATGCCCGCGTGGGCGGCGTTCCCGGTCTCATCACGCTGCCGATCCTGCTTCACCGTGGAGCACGCGTTGTTCGTGGAGCGAATGGTCAGCTCGTTGTTCCGGAAGGTGCACCACGTGGGTCGATCGTTCTCGGGCCGCGATGCCGGTTCGTCGTGAATGGTCGGCTGGAGTTCCGTGGAAGCGCAGAGTTCGGCGAGGCATGTGAAATCTACGTCGCTGACTCGGCGTGCGCGCTTCTCGGGCCGCAGTTCTCGGCGAGGAAGCTTCTTTCCGTCAACTGCCTCACCAGCGTCACCTTCGGCGACAACTGCCTGCTTTCGTGGCAGGTCACGATCATGGACTCTGATTTCCACAAGATCATCGACGGTGACCGTCGGATCAACCCTGACAGTCCGGTGAACATCGGAAACAATGTCTGGCTTGGAAGCAACCTGATCGTCTTGAAAGGCGTCACGATCGCCGATGGAATTATCGTAGGTTCGGGATCAGTCGTGTCGAAGAATCTCGAACGGGCTTCCTCGATTTACGGAGGAAATCCACCGAAACTTCTACGCGAATCCACCGTTACCTGGGAACCGTGAGTCCGAGCAGTCACCAACCGTGACGACCGGCTCGGTCAGTCGCTGAGCACGGAATCCGCGGGGTGGTGAAGCGACGCAATACGCTTCACCACCCCGCCGGTCGTTCAGCCTTCGGCTGCGGCCTTACAGGTCTCGCACCGGAGATCGTCGGGCCGATCAACTGTCCGCGCCGCGACCCGCCCACACTTGCACGCCCACGCGTAATGACGAGCCGGGCTCCCCATCACGATCTGGTGCGCCAGTACCGGCTTCGGAACCACGCTGCCCGCGGCCACCACGGCGTACTCGCCGACTTCTATGCCGCACACAAGCGTCGCATTGGCACCGATGGAAGCTCCCTTACGAACGACGGTGGGCACGACTTCCCAATCGCTGCTGAACGCACGCGGATACCGGTCGTTCGTGAACACGGCGCTCGGGCCGACGAAGACGTCATCTTCAATGGTCACGCCGTGGTAGACGCTGACATTGTTCTGGATCTTCACACCGTTGCCGATGTGAACGTCTGAGTCAACGAAGACGTTCTTCCCGAGGTTGCAGTCCTTGCCAATGACGGCACCGCCACGGATATGTCCCTGGTGCCAGATGCGGGTTCCGTCGCCGATCTCCACATTGTCTTCGATTGCCGCGGTCGGATGGATATACGCGGCGGTCATCGCGCACCCGCCACAAATGAGCGACGGCCGAGAATGCTCCACGAGACGTTCGCCTCGGTGAACGACGTGAATGAGGAGACGATGTTGCGTCCGTCGACAATCGCCTGGACGCCCGGCAAATCCGACGCATCGAGGGAGCGGTATTCAACATGGTCGGCTTGCACGATCACGCCATCGACTGCTTCGCCAAGATGGAACGGCGTCAGCCCGAACGCTTCCAGTTCGGCGTCGGTGTAAAGCGGGTCCTCCACGACGGCGTTGGCCCCTCGAGCCGCAAGCTCAGACACCAACGGCCAGCAACCCGAAAACGCCGTCTCCTTGACGCCACCGCGATATGCGAGTCCGAGGACTGCAATCTTTTTGCCGCTCAGGTCGCCGATCAGCGTCGCGAGTCGGTCGACACAGTATGCGGGCATACGATCGTTTACGGCTCGCGAAGCTTTCGGCATCTGGGCGGTCGGATCCCCGCGGAGGTACAGATGCGGGTACACCGGGATGCAGTGCCCGCCGACCGCCACACCCGGTTGGTGGATGTGGCTGAACGGTTGGCTGTTGGTCGCTTCGATAACCGTTCCGACGTCGACCCCCAACTGATCGCAGTGGCGGGCCAACTCGTTCGCAAAGGCGATGTTGACGTCGCGGTACGTCGTTTCTGCGAGTTTCGCCATTTCTGAAGCCTCGGCTGAACCCATTTCCCACACGCCGTTCAAGCGCTGCAGATCGGGGCGGTCGACAAAGGTCAACCCGGCTTCGTAGAAGGCCATACCCTGCTTCGTCGAGGCCGGATCGATACCTCCGACCAGTTTCGGGTACTTCATGAGGTCGGAGAACACCCGGCCGCTCGAAACCCGTTCCGGGGAGAAACAGACGAAGAGGTCCTGACCGAGGGTGAGTCCGGATGCCTTGGCCAGCGCTGGAGCGAAGCGGTTTCGGGTGGTTCCGACCGGGAGGGTCGTCTCGTAGCAGACCAGCGTGCCCGGGCGGAGGCCGGCACCCACGGAAGCGGTCGCCGCATCGATTGCCCGAAAGTCGGGTTCCTTGGTGTCGTGGTCCACCACCAACGGGACAACCACAATCACCACGTTCGAACGCGAGACGGCGTCGGTCGTGTCGGTGGTGGCTTCGAGGGTCCCGTTGTTTATCGCCTCGGTGAGGAACTCCTGAAGATTCTCCTCGCCCGGAAACGGAGGGACACCCGACCGGACGATTTCTACGACCTTGGGGTTGTGGTCAGCTCCGATCACCGACATTCCCTGGCGGGCAAACTGCACGCCAAGCGGGAGTCCGATCTTGCCGAGCCCCACAATCGTGACCCGATATTGCTTCTCATTCACTTCAATCGCTCCCAAGGAAGGTAGACGCTGGCTTCCCAGCGGGTTGTCCATAATGAATTCGGTCCGATGGGGTTTTCAAGAGTCGAATTACCCTTGGCCACGCCGATGGAAAGATTCGCCGAAGGGCGACCGGTGAAAACCTTCAGAGAGTGATGCCACAGGTCCCAATTGGCGCATCTCGTCTCCGTCCGTGGTCAAATGTCGCTCTAACGGAATTGCATTACCTACTCGTCTTCGGCAAATCCCTTGGTCTTCTGGAGCGCGTCTTCGTTGGAGCGGCCAAACGGTGACCCCGGCTCGACGAGCCCTAGCGACGGGCTTTGCGGCGGAGTTCGTCGAAGAACAATTGGACGGCGAACCGACCACACGCGACGCGCTCTGCCTTCGACGAATCGCTTTGTCGAATAACACCTTTGTACAGATCAAGGGCGCGTGCGGCACCTTGGCCGCGGACCGAATTCAGCCGATCGCCGAGCACCGTTTTTGCTGGGACGGATTGCAGGAATCGATCCTTCACGCCCCATTCGAGAGGAATCATGCTCGATGTGTGCGACGCGCTCCCGTACATCCAGCCCTGTTTCGAACTCTCTGTTTGGTTGTGGGTTCGAATGGCCGAGAGCGGCTCGTCCAGCAAGATGACCGGGCCGGCACAGGCGACGCGTAGAAAGAACCCGATGTCGGACGCCATCGCGTCCTGCTCGTAGAAGGCGGCCGAGCATGCGGCCTCACGCCGGAACATACTCGCCGACAGGTGAACCGGTGACATGTGGGAAATCACGTGAGCTACAAAGTCAGCCGACGAAAGGGTTCCAGCCGGGAACAGGGTCCACGCCCGGTCCTGAATTTCGTGTCCGTCGCTATCCAACACGGCGTAGTTCACGGCAAAGATGCTCGCTCGCGGTTCCGCATTCAAGGCTGCCACGGCTCGCTCCATGAACGTCGGCCGATACACGTCGTCATCTTGCATGACACAAACGAGAGGCGTCGTTGCGGCCGAAAGCGCCCGTTGGTGATTCTCGTTGAAGCTGAGATCGCGCAGCGGAGGAAGGTACTCCACGACTCCGTCACCGTACGACTCGCAGAGTTCGCGAACGGCTGCGGCATTCTTCTGCGAGTTGTCCACCACCACGAGACGACTGGGCGGCCGGGTCTGGGCAAGCACCGAGTCGATCGCAAAGCCGAGGTAGGTCGTTCGGTCGCGTGTGGGAATGACGACGGTCACATCCGTCGACGGCGGCGTTTCTTGCATCATTGAATCATCGGATCCTGAGCCATCTTCTTTACGTGTTTACGGACATCGAGCGCAAGGACTTCAAGCTTTGCCGACATGAAGCTTGTCGAACATCAAGCATGGCGGACATCAGGTTTCCGGGGCCGTGTTTACGGCGTTCATCGCGCGGTCGAGACCATCAGTAACGACTGCGCGCACCGTGTCAGCGGCATGCTCCACCGCAATGTCGAGGAGCGTCCGGTCGGCTTTGCCCGGCCGTTTCAACACGTAGTCGGCAACCTGTTGGGTACCCGGAGGACGTCCGATGCCGATGCGCACCCGAACGAAGTCGGGGGTGTGCAGGTGGCTCACCAGAGACTTCAGCCCGTTGTGCCCGGCCATCCCGCCGCCCATCTTGACTTTCACGCGTCCGGCCGGCAGATCAAGTTCGTCGTGCACGACGATGATCGCCCCGGGGTCGGTAACGCCGTGTCGTTTGGCCAGGAGCCGGACCGACTCGCCCGACAGGTTCATGAACGTCTGCGGAAACGCGAGAGCGACCAGGTGACCGTCGATCCGCACCTCGCACGAGAGTGCCCGTTCCTTCCCGGCCTTGAGGCGGGATCCAGAACGCGCCGCAAGCAGCGAGACGACTTCGGCGCCGACGTTGTGGCGCGTGCCCTCGTACTCGGTGCCGGGATTACCAAGGCCGATCACCAGCCATTCGGCCGGTGTACCAACGCGATCGGCCGCTCCCGCTGCGCGACGAAACGCCACTGCTCAGGTTCCTGCTTCAGCGGGCCGCCGCGCGGCTGGTTGGCTCAGGCGACGACAAAGTCGACATGCGCGGCGCTGCCCCGGACCGGGTCACGCTGGATGTCCTGGATCTTCACGTTGCGGGAAACGCCGTCGACCACGAGGGTGAAGGGCAGCTCGCGAACCGCACGGTCATTGAACGTGTTGCGGAGTTCGCGGTGGTCGACCGAGAGCGAGATGGGGGTTTCGATGCCCTTGCCGTAGAGCACCGCCGGGACCTTGCCTGAGGCACGGAGGCGACCCGCTGAACGCGAGCCCGAAGTCGTGCGAAGCTCTGCGGTGAACGTGATGTCGGCCATGGCAATTTCCTCTGGGCTAAAACTCGTGGTTTGGCTGAAGTTCGTGATTTGGAATGGTCGAATCGGACCGTTACAACGAACGTAAGAGCATAGACGACGATCGGACCACCGGTTTTCAGCCCGGAACCGACTGCCGCTCAACCCGGACCGCCTGCCGCTCAACCCCTGCCCTGGAAGCGTCGATACTTCGGCCATGGCTCGGCGCTCAACATTTGGCCTCGTGGCGTTCCTCGGAATCGCCGTCCTGAGTGGATTGCTGCGTGGACCCCTGCCAACCGCCGCCGCAACGAAACAGCCAACCGCCGCCGCAACGAAACAATTGACACCGAAGCGGCGAATGGTCACCGTGGCCGTCGTGGGGGATGTGGCGTGTGCCCCGGACACGGCCAGGAGCGAGACGGAGTGCCACGACCGCGAGGTGGCTGACATGATCCAATCCGACCCCGAGATCGCGCAGGTGCTCCTCCTCGGCGATCTGCAATACGACAGCGGAGAGCGTTCTGCGTTTGCCGCGTCGTACGACAAGAACTTCGGCAGGTTCTTGAACCGCGCGCTTCCCGTTCCGGGAAACCATGAGTATGCGAGCGGTTCCGCCGACGGCTACTTCAGCTACTTCGGGGCGTCGTCTCATCCCGAGTCGAAGGGCTACTACTCCGTCGACCTCGGGGCGTGGCACGTGGTGGCGTTGAACTCGAACTGCGACTACGTGTCGTGTTCCGGTGATTCGACCCAGGTCGACTGGCTCAGGGCGGATCTCGCCTCGACCACGAAGCCGTGCATCGCGGCCATGTGGCACCATCCGCGCTTCAGCTCCTCCACCCACGGCAACGACGTCCGCTCCGCCGCGTTCTGGACCGAGCTTCTGGCGGCCCGCGCCGACCTCGTGTTGACCGGCCACGACCACATCTACGAGCGATTCGCGCCGCAAGACGGTGAGGCGAACGCCAGCCCCACCGGGCTTCGCGCGTTCGTCGTCGGAACCGGCGGCCGGTCGCTCTACGGGGTCGAAAACCTGCGCGCCAACAGCGTGAAGCGCATCACGGGATTCGGGTTTCTCCGACTGGAACTCGCGAACGGCAGCTACCGCTGGAAGTTCGTCGGCGATGGAACGACCGTGACCGACACCGACGCCGGCGCCGCGAAGTGCCTCAAAAAGCCCCGCCACTAAACCTTCGTACATGTAGCCGTACACGTCGCCTGGTGGCAGCAACGGCTACATAAACGCCGATTTCAGGACTGGTTTTCTCCGCCGAAGATTTCTGAGACCGAGGCGTCTTCAAATACGGCGGAGATGGCGTCGGCCAGGAGTGGGGCGACGGACAGCACTTCGATTTTGTCGCACTGCTTTTCCGGAGGAAGCGGGATCGTGTTGGTGATCACGAGCCGGGTCATGGCCGAGTTCTTGATTCGGTCGATGGCCGGGCCCGACAGAACACCGTGGGTCGCGACGGCGAGCACTTCGGTGGCACCGGCTTTCTTCAGCAGGTCGGCGGCACCGCAGATGGTGCCCGCGGTGTCGACCATGTCGTCGACGAGAACACAAACCCGACCGGCCACATCGCCCATGATGTCGATGGCGTCGGACTGGTTCACGGTGCTCTTGGAACGCCGCTTGTAGATCGAGGCGACGTCGGCATCGAGGTGCTTTGCGAAGCGTTCGGCGACCTTCACCCGGCCGGAGTCGGGCGACACGATCACGCAGCCCGGACCGACGGCATACCGGAGATGCTCCACGAGCACCGGCATCGCGGTGAGGTGGTCGACGGGGATGTCGAAGAAGCCCTGAATCTGGCCGGAGTGCAGATCGACGCTGACCACGCGATCGGCGCCGGCCACCGTCAACATGTCGGCCAGGAGCTTGGCCGTGATCGGTTCGCGTCCACTTGCCTTGCGATCCTGCCGGGCGTAGCCGTAGATCGGGCACACCGCGGTGATGCGCTTCGCTGACGCCCGCTTCGCCGCATCGATCATGATCAACTGCTCCATGATGTTGTCGTTGACCGGGTAGGAGTGCGTTTGCATGATGAACACGTCGGAGCCACGGATGGACTCACCGAAGGTGCAGCGCATTTCCCCACTCGCGAAGTCGACGAGGTTCGGTTGGCCGAGCGGGATGTTCAGATGGTCGGCCACCTCAATCGCAAGTTGTGGATTTGAACGTCCGGCGAAGAGCTGAAGACGCTTCGTTGGCGCAAACTCCATGGCGATATCCCCTCGGGTGACTGATTGTGCTCGGGCTGGTGTGCTCGTGCAGGCTAACCGGCCGGGCCGTCGCTCCTGAAAAACGAGCCGGTCGTTGTGCCGGGTAGCACCCTACTTCCCGGGCTGAGGGTCGCGTACGGCCCGACGGTCGCCCCTTCGCCGATCTCGCAGCGATCCGCGACGGTTTGCTCGATCGTGACTTCGTCGCCCACCGTGCAGTCGATGAGGTGGGTGTTGGGACCGATGTCGCAGCCGCGTCCGATGACGGTGTGGCCCTGCAGCAGCGCACCGGGGTACACCGTGCAGTCGGGACCGATCTGCACGGTGGCATCGATATAGGTCTGGGCCGGGTCGAGCATCGTCACGCCCTGCGCCATGAGGCGGATGTTGGTCCGACGGCGCAGTTCGGCCTCGGCGGCAGCCAACTGGATGCGGTCGTTTACGCCGGCGGCCTCGGCCGGATCGGTGACAATGTGCGAAATCACGTTGTAGCCCGCTTCGTAGAGCACGCTCACTACGTCAGTCAGGTAGTACTCGCCCTGGCTGTTCTCGGGGCTGAGCCGGCGGAGGGCCGGCGCCAGAAGCGACCGCTTGAAGCAGTAGACCGAGGTGTTGATCTCATGGATCTGGCGTTCCTCGTCGGTCGCATCGCGATGCTCGACGATCTGCTTGACCCGGTTTCCGCGGCCCCGCACGACACGGCCGAGACCGGTTGGATCGGCGACCACTGACGTGAGCACCGTCGCCGCGGCGTCGGCATCGTGGTGGGCCTTGACGAACGCCGCGAGGGTCTCGGGACGGAACAACGGCTGATCACCGGGCATCACGAGCAGGTCGCCGTCGGCTTCGTCGTCGATCTCTTCGGCACTGAACGCCGTCATGGCCACCGACACGGCATCGCCGGTGCCGCGCTGGACGTGCTGGGTGACGAACTCGAGCGGCAGTTCCGGAGGAGCTTCTTCGATCAGGGCTTTGGTGACGCGTTCCGCCCCGTGCCCCACAACGATCACCGCTCGTTCGAGACCCAACTCCGATGCGGCGCCAAGTACGTGCAACACCATTGGCTTGCCACACAGACGGTGAATCGGCTTCGGTCGGCTCGACTTCATTCGGCTGCCTTCACCGGCGGCCATCACTACGGCAGCCAGCGGACGGCCGGTTATCGGGGAAATCTTCACGCAAGGACTCCTTGGAGGCGAATGACGAACTCGCCCAAACATCGGCAGATACCGGTCAAAAGCGTAGAGCCACTACGAAGTCTTGCGGTGCAGCCACCCGCCTGACGTCATCGGTCGGGTGGTCAGGCCGGACGTTGTGGTGCATCACGTAGTTCGCGGGGAAGGACTCGAACCCTCATTCTCTGGACCAAAACCAGATGTCCTGCCATTGGACGACCCGCGATCGGGCTGATGGATGATATCAGCGAAGAGGGTCGCTCCCGCCGGACCAAATCTCCGTGCGACCCCTATTCGGTTGATCCTTTGGCGGCAACCACGAACATTGAATCGCCCATGTGGATCTTCGGTCCGATAGCGGCCAGCGGAAGCATCACCACCGTCGACAGCATGCGTTTCACATCTCGGGTCAGGCCAAAGCTGTAGCCGAGGTCAATCAGGTCATCCACGATTGCGGTCACGGAAAACCCGTGGCGCATGCACAGGTCCGTGATGGTCTTCTTCCCGTACTGCTGAAGGTGATAGGGCGGTTCCGGGTGACCCCACCACCCCGTGATCGGTGCCATACGAAGCGAGACGCGCGGGTACAGGCCATCGACCGCGGGCGTCGCCATGATCAGCAGGCCACCGGGGCGCAGCAACTCGGACACCCGGACGAGCACGGCGCCGGGTTCGGGCAGGTGTTCGACTACGTCCCACATCGTCACGACGTCGAACGACCCGGCCGGCCAGGGGGCATCGTCGACGGTGCCGGTCACGACGTCGAGCCCGTGCACCGACCGGGCGGTTTCCGCGCTTCGACTCGACAGTTCAACACCGGAGGTGGACCATCCGCGGTCGCGGACGTTGCGCAGGAAGTAGCCGTCTGAGCACCCAATGTCGAGAACGCGGCCCTTCGTCGGGCTGAAGCGCTCCAACACCTCGGAGTGGACCGCGGCTCGGGCGGTGAAGGACTTCGTGCGCTGCTCAGATTCCGTGTGATAGTCGTCGGAATCGTAGAGAGCGGCCAGTTCGTCAGGAGTTGGAAGGTCGCGTACGAACACCAGATCGCAGTCGACGCAACGAACCAGGGTATGACCATCTTTCACGTAGACGGTCAAATGGTTCTCGCTTGAGCACGTTGGGCACGGTCGCACGGTTCTCATTGCTCAAATACTTTCGTTGGCTCAGTGGCTCGCGCCTTCTGCGATAAAGGAATTCGGCTGTTCAGGCCCGCTGCTTAACCGGTTCCGGCCCTCGGGTCACGAAACGGCGACGCCAAGGGGTTGGTCACGATCTCACGACGGCGGAATCGACTCACCGGAAACCGGGCTGTCGGAAACCGGATCGGTACTGTCAACACCGGAATCGACCAGGTCCTGATACGTGGTGAGGTCCAGCGTTCCGACGGTCTTGTCAGCGACGACCAGCGCGATCGGCGGAAGGGTTCTGATCTGTCCGGCCAACCGCAGCGACTGCACGATCTGGCCGATCGCGAGCGCCTGATCGGTGCTTGAGAGCTTCCGGAAGTTCTCGTTGAATGAAAGGACGAAGTTGCCGACGGCATCTTCGGTGATCGCCGCGTCGAGTCCGGGGAGGAGTGTCTTGTACCCGGCCGGTGCTCCCTCGAGGTTGGACTCGTCTTCGAGCGCTGCCAGGTAGAGCTGGGCCGTGTAGAGGGGCGAATCGGAGGGATCGCTGCCCTCGAAGTTGACCTCGATCTGACGCAGCCGACCGTTCTTCACGAAGAACACCGGCGCATGGCTCACCTCGATGGGCTGATCGAACGATTCCTTGCGGACAGGGGTGGCCACGAACGTCTGGTCCACCCCGAGCCCGGCTCGCACCTGGGAAAGCCGCTTTCCGTTCTTGACGAAGTCAACCCGTGAAAACCCCGGAACCGAGGTGATCGTAAGTACCAGCTGACCCAGCGCCGGCGGGTTCTGGTCATCGATGCCGATCGCGTTGCTGATGTCGAGGGTGACGAGGTCACCTTCGACCGATTCCAGTTTGACGTCGTAGCCCTCGATCGAGTTCGGGAGCATCTCAAGTGAGTTCGAGTACGACTTCTTGAGCTCGGGCGTCAACGGCTCCCGGAGCCGGTCGAGCAAACTCTGCACGGTTTTCTCCGGCGAGAGGCTGAGCGGGACGGTGACGAGAACCGGCGTGAGCCGCGACCCACGGAGCAGGAAGATCGTGCGCTGCTTGACCTGGTTCTGCAGGAACTGCGGGATCCGGTCGGCCGCGATCTTGCGCGCCTCCACGTCCTTCGGGACCGAGCACGCACTGACGACCAGCGCGAGCACCGCGAACCCACCGGCGACGCGACTCCGCCGCGAGTGACGAGCACCGCCACGGGGACCACCACCACGGGGACCACCACAGGGAGCACCACCACGGGAAGCACCATCACACGGACTCATGGGACATCCAGATCGTCGCCGTTGTCGACGTCGAAGCCGCCATCACCATCGAGCAGCGTCACGACAAAGCGAGCACCTCCGCCCGGACGGTCCTCGACCCGGGCGGAGCCATCGTGCAGTGCCGCGTGCGCAGCGACGAGCGACAGTCCAAGCCCGGTGCCCTTCTGCGCGAACGTGCCGCGGAGATGGGCCTTGCCCCGGCGGAACCGCTCGAACACCACCGGCTTCTCGTCGTCGGGAACACCCGGTCCCTCGTCGTCTACGACGATCTCGATGTAGCGCTTCGTGGGCCCGCCCGGTTCGTCCGCGTAGAAATCCCTGATGGAGACCCTCGTAGCGCCTTCCGCGTAGGTGTTGGCGTTTTGGATGAGGTTCGCCACAATTCGCTCGACCCGCCGCTTGTCGACCATCACCTCAGACATCGAGAGCTCGGTCACGTCGAGTTCGGCCTGCGAGCCGTTGACGAATATCACCTGCGAGATGAAGTCGGGCAGGTCGATTTCCTCGCGGTGCAGTTCCGCTGCACCGGCATCGAACCGGGAGATCTCGAGCAGGTCGAGAACCAGGCGCTCGAAGTGCCCGGTCTGGGTGACGAGCACATCGAGGGCCCGCTGGGAACGCTCCGGCATTTCGTCGCGCCGGCTGTTGAGCAGCTGGGCCGCGGTCGACAGCGCGGTGAGCGGTGTGCGCAACTCGTGGCTGACGTCGGAAGCGAAGCGCGCCTCGCGCTCCAGTCGCTGCTGGAGCGACTCCGCCATCGTGTTGAACGAGCGCAGCAGCGGATCCAGGTCGGCGTCGCCGGTGGGATGGAGCCGGGTATCGAACTGACCTTTCGTGATGTCGGAGGCGGCATCGGCCACCTCTCGGAGCGGGGCCACCACCCGGGCGCTGACTGCGCGTCCGATGAACGCCGCCCCGAGGGTCGAAATCAGCGCGGCGACCGACAGCGCTCGGGCGAGTTGCCGGAGCTCGGACTCCACTTCCGACATGGACGCGATCTCGTAGAACTGGATATCGCCCAGGTTGGGAAGCGACACGCCGACCACGAGCTGCGTGCCGTCGTCGCCGTTCGTGATTTGATAGGCCGCGTTGGCTTTACGCTCCCGTTGACTTTCCGCCGCCAGCAGTGACGGAAGGGTCGCCGGAACGTCACGGCTCATCTTGAGTGAACCACCGCGGCTGTACTCCTGACCGTCGTAAACGAGCAGGGACCTCGCGGCGAGGCCGGATTCCGCGTCGATGCGTTCGAGCACCAGGTTCATGTTCTGCTGGTTGTCGATCAGCTCCCGGGACGCGACTTCGGCATTGGCGAACGCGAGGCGCTCGATGTTGATGCGACGCTCTTTGACGAAGCTGGTCCGAGCTACGAAATAGGTCAGCGACGACACCACTATGGAAATGAGCAACGACAGCAGGGCAAGCGCGAACGTGGTTCTGGCGCGAAGGCCGAGACGCAGTTTCCGCATGATCTTCGACAGCGAGCTGCGCCGCTCCTGCTCCGTGTCAGGCGAGAAATCGGTGGGCACCTTTCCCCCGCGAACGGCGAGAGCGAACGCCGCCGGAATGTTCGCTTCGTCCTGGTCAAACGGCTTGTGGAGCGGGCCGGGAAAAGAACCGGTGCTCGTCGGCCCAGCGGACGCGGCCGGAGCGGACGGCGCGGATGGTGACGGCCGGGCACTCGTTCGCGCGGACGGATCGCGTGGAGCGCTCTCGCTGTTCGGGTCCAACCCCGGACCGACGCCATCGCGGCGGGGGTTCGCCGGGTCGAACTTCGCGAGCTCGCGACCTCCCGGTTGGTTCACGGAACGAACTTGTAGCCGAGGCCGCGGGCCGTGACGATGTGGACCGGCTCTCCGGGATCGTCTTCCACTTTGGTTCTTAGGCGCCGGACGTGGGCGTCGACCAGACGTCCGTCGGCGAGGAAATCATGGCCCCAGACAAGCTCGAGCAGCTGCTCGCGGCTGTAGACCTTCTCGGGATTCGCCGCAAGGAGAACGAGCAGGCGAAGTTCAGTCTTGGTGAGGGGAAGCGGTTCCCCGCGCCGCAGGGCCATCCCGGAATCGGGACGGATGTCGAGATCGCGGTAGACGTAGGTTCGTGACGTGTTCGACGTCTCCGTTGGGCGCGGCGCCTGTACGCGGCGCATGTGCGCCCGGATCCGAGCGGCAAGCTCTTTCGGCACGAACGGTTTCGTTACGTAATCGTCGGCCCCCGACTCCAGCCCGGCCACCACATCGAAGCTCGATTCCTGGGCCGTAACGATGATGATCGGGACATCGCTGGTCTGGCGGATCGAACGGCAGATGTCGAAACCGCTCATATCGGGAAGTTTCAGATCCACGAGCACCAGCGAGGGCTTCTCGTTTGCGAACACGGCGAGACCGTCGGTGCCGTTGCCCGCCTCCAATACGTCGTAGCCCTCATCTTCGAGGACCATTCGAAGCATCAGGCGAACATCGTCGTCGTCTTCAATGGTGAGCAGGACGTTGCGCACCCCTCCATCATGGCCTGATTACCGCAGGTTTGGTGCCAACGGCGCAAATTGTGTGGTTATCCGGCCCCGGAGTTTTCGCGGTGCTGATTCTTTGACTAATCTCATCACCCTCATGGGATCGCTAATTAAGAAGCGCCGTAAGCGCATGCGTAAGAAGAAGCACAAGAAGATGTTGAAGAGGACCCGCTTCCAGCGACGCGCCAAGAAGAAGTAGCTGTCCCGACTCGTTTGCGGGGTCGTTCGCAGCGTGCCGGCGCCGTAGTTCAAGCGCGGTAGCTCGGGACACGACACCGGGAGACGCAAGACGCGGCCGCTCAGGTCCGGAGGATATCCGGAGCTGAGCGGCCTTTGCGCGTCGGGTCACGGTAACGGACCCGACGCTCGGGAGATCAGACGAGGAACCCGGCCATCAGGTCCTGCAACTCGGCGGCGAGATCCGACAAACCGGCGGCAGCTCCTTTGGCGCCCTGCGCACCCTGGGCGGTCTGGGCCACCGAGGCGGCGACGTCGGTGATGCTCTCAGCGATCTGGCCGGTGCCAGTCGACGCCTCGGCCGTGCCCCGACCGATCTCGTTGGTGGTGGCCGACTGTTCCTCCACCGCCGCGGCGATGGTCGCCTGGTACGTGTTCACCTGTTCGATGGTGTCGCTCACCAGCAAGATGGCGTTCGACACCTGCTCGGCTGCAAACTGGATGCCGGCGATCTTGCGGGCGATGTCCTGGGTGGCGACCTGCGTCTGCTGCGCCAGGCTCTTCACTTCACCGGCCACCACCGCAAAGCCGTTTCCCGCCGAGCCGGCGCGGGCCGCTTCGATCGTGGCGTTGAGGGCGAGAAGGTTGGTTTTGCCCGCAATGGCCGAGATGGTGCTCACTACCGAGGAGATCTCTTGGGATGCCAACTGCAACGCATCGGCGTGTTCTCGGGTGGTCCGTGCCGTGTCGGCAGCGTGCTCGGCGACCTGGGAGGCCTCCGCGGCGGACCGGGCGATCTCACTGATCGTGGCCGACATCTGGTGGGTTCCCGACGCGACCGTGTTGATGCTCACGCTGATCTGCTCGCTGGCCGCCGACACCGACGTTGCCTGGGCTGCGGCCTCTTCTGCGCCCGACGCCAGTTGGTCGGCGACGGCCGACAGGGACACCGATGAGCTCGAGAGCGTGTCCGATGAGCGGCCGATGGCCACCACCGTGGAGCCCAATGTCTCTAAAGCGTTGTCGAGCGCCGTACCTACCAGGCCGATCTCGTCCTTGCTGACCAGGCCGGTGCGGTCACGGAGATCGCCCTTGGCGAGCTTCTGGATGACTTCGACGATGCGCTGCAGTGGTCGGGTGATGCCTCGGGCGATCACGAAGCCCAACGCGACCGCCACCGCTAACCCGATCAGCAGAGCCACCACCATCAGATTCCGAGCCGACGAATACGTCGAGGACGCGGAGCCGGCCAGGTCCTTGGCGTCCTGAGTCTCGATCACGAACAGATTGGAAACGGCGTCGGCCATCCGCTTCGCTTCCCCGTTGATGCTGGCGGCCAGGATGGCATTCACCTTCACCATGTCGTTGGCATTCGATGCCGGTAGAAAATCGTCGTCACGAGCGGCGCGCCATTTGGTCTTTGCGTCGGTGAAATCCGCAATCTCTTTCTGTCGTCGGGCATCGGGCTTCCCGAGGCCCTCAACGTAGTGCGCCATTGATGCGTCCACGTCCTTGTCCACTTCCGGTATGGCCGCCTCATACTCGGCCCGCATGGCCTCCGTTTGCGCTATGCCGTGCTTCAGGACGTCGATCCGACCGGTGTTCACGTTGAAGCGGACGTCGGCCAACTGCACCAGGGGAATCGCACCTCGACTGTAGATCTGCTGTGCCGCGGTGTTCACGTTGGCGAGGGACTCCATGCCGATGTAACCCACGCTGCCGATGGCGACGGCGACAACGGCCACGAGGAGAGCGAGCTTTCGTCCTACTCGCATGTCTTTAAATTTGGCGGACAGGCCGCCGGAACTGACGGCGGAAGTTTGGGACGCAGACATTTGCCCTCCAGGACGTGGTGATGTTCGCTGTGCAAATCGCCTCAGAACCCGACGTTCTGTTTCATTTCACGGAAAGACACGCAATCCTGTAATACCGCCGCCGTCAGCGTTCAGTCGCCGCTTGACGATTTCTACGCGCCGGTCGTGCGGGCCACCACCAGTTGCTCGCCCGAAAACGCGCCTTCGACGAACCACGTGGAGCCGCTACCGGCCAGAACGGGGGTTTGACCGGTCAGGTCACCGAGTCGGTCCCGCCAGATGGCCAACCGGGGTTCCACCGCAAGCGCCGCGGGCTCCAGATCGTTGGGACCGTCGCTGACCGGTCCCCCGAGGGCATCCCAGGCCCGGTACACGGCCGGTGTGGCGACGCCGAAAGGCGGGGTCAGAAGCGTGTACGTACGCTCGACGAACGGAAGCGGGCTGAGGATTTCACCGATCCCCGTAACCCGGGCCCGCCCGCCTACGATGCAGAACGAAACGTCGGCCCCGAGCTTCGCCGCGGCGATCACGTCGTCGGGGCCCGCTCGATTCGCCCACCGGAACACCGCTGCAGCATCGGCGGACCCACCTCCGAGGCCGCCCCCGGCCGGGATGCGCTTCACGATATCGACGTGAGCGGTTCGCCCGAGCAGTCGCAGCGCCTTGGCCACCAGATTGTCGGGTGTGGCTTCCACGCTGAGCCCTCGTGCGGCGGTGGCGGCCACGGTGATTGACAGCCCGTCGCCTTCGGTGAAGGTGAGGGTGTCGGCGAGGTCCAACGAAACCATCTCGGCATCGATGAGGTGGTAGCCGTCGTCGCGCAGCCCTACCATTTTCAGCGAAACGGTCAACTTGGCGGGCGCCATTGTTTGCCTAAATGTCCATGTTGCAGCCCCTCTATTCAACTCACGTTGTAGCCTTATTGACACAACAATCGTTGGCAATCGAGGACACTCAGTACCAGAACTCATGAGCCACACTCAGTCAACTTTGTGTCGTTGGTCCGAGAAGAATAAATCGACGCGAACTCGTGCCCAAGAAAAACCCAATATAGCCAACCCCAAAAGTGTGTGTCTATAGGTCTACGTACACAGAGCCGGTCGTACAACGTTGGCCAGGAAACGACGCTCTACGAGCATCGGCCCGTAGATTCTTTCGGACCCGAAGCTCGACGCCGCATCGCAAACGACCGTTACGTCGATGCGATCCAACGCTGGTGGCGGCCAGGCGGCCCCACGCGAGAACGTCGAGTTCCTCGGGGCGAGCCTCGGGGGCCACCCCGGCCGCGGCGAACGCCTCGGGCGAGACCAGACCCGACAGTGATCGCCGGAGCATCTTGCGACGCTGACCGAAGCCGGTCTTCACGACGTTGAACAGGCGATCGTGATCGACGACCGACGGGTCCACGGCCGGGAGCGGACGCCGGTCGATCCGCACCAGGCCGGAATCAACGTTGGGCTGCGGGATGAAGACACTTGGAGGCACGGTACCCACGGTCTTCGCGTCGGCCCAGTACGCGACCTTCACGCTCACGGCACCGTACGCTTCGCTTCCGGGTTGGGCGGCCAACCGGTCGCCGACCTCTTTTTGCACCATGACGAGCATCCGCTCGATCTGCGGTACGAAGTCGAGGAGATCGCACAGCAGCGGCGTCGCCACGTTGTACGGCAGGTTGGCAACGAGCACGTAACGACCGGTCGGACTCGGATGCGCATCGAGGAACGAGGGCCAGTCGATCTTCATCGCGTCGCAGTGCTCGATCGTGACATTCGTAAGCTCACGTACGTTTATGTGAAGTTCGTCGATCAGGTATTTGTCGATCTCTATCGCCGTGATGGTTGCCCCGGTCTCGGCCAGCGCGAGCGTGAGCGATCCGAGCCCGGCCCCGATCTCGATGACATGGTCCGTCGCTTCGACTCCGGCCAACCGGACGATCTTGCGGACCGTGTTGGGATCGACCAGAAAGTTCTGGCCGAGCGCTCGGCTCGGACGCCCACCGCTGCGCTCGAAATACGCCGCAACTTCCTTGCGTGTCAGCGTCATTCGGTGGGTTCCGAAATCCGGAACGCCCGGTGCGTGTTGGCCCACGACGACGCGGCCAGTTCCTCGACGCTCACCTGTTGCGCCTCAGCCACGGCGGCTCCGACATAGGGAACGAACGCCGGGCGGTTGGGTTTCCCCCGGTAGGGAATCGGCGCCAGGTATGGAGTGTCGGTTTCCACGAGCGTGCGCTCCCGAGGCGTCACCGCCGCGGCATCGCGGAGGTTCTGCGCGGTCTTGAACGTGATGATGCCGGAGTAGCTCAGATACACGCCGTCGTGGAGGGCCAGACACGCCTTCGCTTCGTCGGCTCCTCCGCTGAAGCAGTGGAAGATCGTGGTTGCGGGCGTGCCTTCGTTGGCGAGCACTTCGAACGTGTCGTCCCAGGCGTCGCGGGTGTGGATGACGAGCGGAAGGTCGTGGGAATGCGCTAGCTGAATTTGCTTCGCGAACATATCGATCTGCGCGGCACGCGGTGAGTGTTCGTAGTAGTAGTCGAGGCCGCATTCTCCGACGCCGACAACCCGGTTGGCCGGAGCATTGTCGAGAAGATCGCCGATCCAGTCAAGGCCGAAGGTGGCCTCGTGGGGATGGAGGCCGACCGTGGCCCACACGTTGTCGAACGCCACGGCGGTTTCGATCGCGGCCCTCGTGGTCGGCTCATCGCATCCGACGGTGATCATCCGTAACACCCCGGCCGCAGCCGCGGCGGAAACGGCTTCGGTGCGGTCGATCCGGGGATCGTGAATGTGGCAATGCGAATCAAACCACCGCACGGGCCCGCTCATGCGCTGGCCTTGACCTGGTCACCGGCGAGGTGACCGCGGCGACGGAGATGTTGAGCAACGGGAACGTTCGTGACCACCCCACTAGGTTAGGGCCATGGCTCCGATGCCCGACGATCAGTTCGCCAACCCCTCCGTTCACGGAATCGTTCGCCGTATCGACGAACTCGGTCGACTCGTCATCCCGAAGGAATACCGGAAGATCTTCGGCATTGACGTCGGCGACCAGCTCGACATGACCCTGTCGGGCGACGGCATCTTGATTCGCAAAGTTCAACACGCCTGCGTGTTCTGCGGATCTCAGGACGATCTTGGGATGTTCCGAAACCGCCTCGTGTGCGCCGCCTGTGTGGCAGCGCTTCGGGTGGGGTGAACGCATCGCGATTGCTCAGGGGCGGACTGGTTCATCCAACCCACGACGCCGAGCCATGTGATTCAAATTTGAACAAGGTCGTACACGAAACAGTCACGGAAAGTAGTATTTCGAATCCGCCCTGGTACTCCGAGGAAGGTCTTCAACACCTTATGAACGACGCTGGCCACCAACTCGAGGCAATCCGGGTGGATCGATGCCGTTGCTGTGAACACCACGAACTCCACGAATTCCTGCATCTCGGGTCCACCCCGATAGCCAACGCCCTCCTGCCGCTCAATGCCGATCTGTACGAGAAGTCGTACCCCCTGGCACTCGTGTTCTGTCCACGCTGCTCGCTCGTGCAACTCGGGTACGAGCTGCCGGCCGAGGCGATTTTCGGGGAGCACTACCCGTATTACTCGTCGTTCTCCACGCAGTTGTGCAGTCACGCCAAGGAACACGCCGACGCTCTGCTCCGCACGCGACACCTCGGCGGGAGAAACCTCGTGGTCGAGCTGGGCAGCAACGACGGATATCTTCTGCGCAATTTCGTTGAGGCCGGCGTAAAGGTACTTGGCATTGATCCCTCCCCGGGGCCGGCCAGTGAAGCCGAGAAGGCCGGCGTACCCACACTCGTAGGATTTTTCAACGCGGAGGTTGCGACCAGGCTGCGATCGGAAGGACCTCCAGCCGATGTGATCATCGCCAACAACGTCATGGCTCACATTCCGAATTTGAACGACTTCGTTGAGGGAATGTCGATTCTACTTGCCGATGACGGGCTCATTACCGTAGAGAATCCCTATGTAAGGGAACTTATCCATCATGTCGAATTCGACAGCGTGTACCACGAGCATTTCAGCTACTTCTCCTGCACTTCCGTCGATGCACTCGTGCGTAGGCACGGTCTGTATCTCAACGACGTGGAGTTCTTCGATGATCTTCACGGCGGCACCTTACGCTGGCATATCGGCAAGAAGGAGAACCCTTCGAGCAACGCTCTGGCGTTCCTGGCCGAGGAAGAGGAACTCGGAATGCGGAGTTTCGACTTCTATCAGCAGTTCGCTACATCCGTAAAAGACACGAGCCGTGCATTGACTGAACTGTTGACATGTCTGAAGAACCGCGGCCAGACGGTGGCTGCGTATGGGGCGGCTGCAAAGGGCGCAACACTTCTCAACTCCATCGGTATCGGCGAGGATCTGCTGTCCTATGTCGTCGACCGCAATTGGCACAAACAGGATATGTTGATGCCGGGATGCCGCCTTCGAATCTATGACCCGAGCGTTCTTTCGACAGATCCTCCTGACTATGTCCTGCTCCTGGCCTGGAACTTCAAAAACGAGATAATGGCGCAACTCGAGTCATATACGAAGGCCGGTGGCAAGTTCATTGTTCCCGTGCCGTTTCCCACGGTCCTGTGAGCGGAGTCGATGGCGGCCCGGGTTCGACGTCCTCCGACGTAGGACCGGACCCGACCGCATCCATGCGGTTGCTCATGGCCGACCTGTTTCCGCACTGTCGCAGCATTACCGGCGACGGCGTCCGCCAGACGCTCGAGCGAATCCAGCGTGAGATCCCTGTCGTCGTCCATGAGGTACCTACCGGGACGCCCGTTCTCGACTGGACCGTCCCTGAGGAATGGAATGTCCGGGAGGCGTGGATCAAATCCCCTACCGGCCGGCGGATCGTCGATCTGTCGGAGCACACGCTTCATCTCATGAGCTACAGCGAGCCCGTCCACGCGGCGATGCCGCTCGACGAGCTCAAACAACACCTCCATTCGCTGCCCGATCGCCCGACGCAGATCCCGTACGTGACGTCGTACTACCGCCGCAACTGGGGATTCTGCCTTCGACATGAGCTGCTTGAGACGCTGACCGACGAAGGCGACTACGAGGTCTTCATCGACAGCGACTTCCGGCAGGGGTCGCTGACGTACGGCGAGCTCGTGATCCCCGGCACGTCACCAGACGAGCTTCTGATCACGACACACATCTGTCACCCGTCGATGGCCAACGACAATCTGAGCGGGATTGCGGTGGTCACCGAGTTGGCCCGACGACTCGCTTCGTCGCCGCGCCGCTTGACCGTCCGGTTCCTGTTCATCCCCGGCACGATCGGGTCGATCACGTGGCTGGCCACGAACCGCGAGTTGGTCGATCGCGTCCGGGGTGGTGTGGTTGTGACCGGTGTGGGCGACCTCGGCGACCCGACCTGGAAGCGACCCCGAGCCGCCGACACCGCGATCGACCGGGTCGCCCGAAACATCCTCGCGGCAGGTGGCGCTCACCGCGTGATGGAGTTCTACCCCTACGGCTACGACGAGCGACAGTTCTGCTCTCCCGGATTCAACCTGGCGGTCGGACGCTTCGGACGTTCGATTCACGGCGAGTATCCCGAATACCACACGTCGGCCGACGATCTCTCGTTCGTGCACGATGACTCCATGACCGAATCCCTGGAGTTGTTGACGAAGATCGTCGACGGGATGGATGCCAATCGCACGTACATGAACCTGGAGCCGTACGGCGAGCCACAACTCGGGCGCCGCGACCTCTACCGCACTACCGGCGGTGCCGTGGACCGTCGAAGCGCCGAGATGGCAGTGTTGTGGATGTTGAGCTTCTCGGATGGAACCAACGACCTCGAAGCCATCAGCACACGGTCCGGAATCGACATGGCGACGCTGGCCGCCGCCGCCCAAAGCCTGCTTCACGCCGGACTCCTGGCCCCGGTCGACGAAGACGCCTAGACCCAACAACCGGCCTCCGGTCATTCACCCTTCGCGACCTCAAACTCAGGGCCCGCAGCTCAGGCCGGTGCCGTTGCGATCGCGTAGACCTGTCGACGGGGCACGCCCGTTTCATCCGAGACCGCATCGACCGCATCGCGGGTGCGCATTCCCTGGTCTCTGAGCGCGTCGATCTTGGCCCGGATCAGGCTGGGATCGACTTCGGGCGACGCTGCGCCACGCAAATCCTCACGCCCTCCCAGCACGACGACGAACTCGCCACGCGGTTCGCTCAACGCGAATTCAGTAACGGCGTCGGCGAGCGATCCGCGCCAGGTGGTTTCGAACTTCTTCGTAAGCTCGCGACTCACGCTGACCCGACGATCAGCCCCGACCACTCCGATGAGATCAGTCAGGGTTTTCGCAATGCGCTGCGGCGATTCGTAGATCACCGACGTTCGCGTTTCCGTCGCCAAGGCATTCAGCCGTTCCTTGCGATCGCGTCCCGACCGAGGAAGGAACCCCTCGAAGACAAACCGGTCCGTCGGAAGCCCACTCACCGCGAGGGCCACGATTACGGCAGCAGCTCCGGGCACGCACGTGACCCGAAAACCAGCCGCGGCGACCGCGGCGACGACCCGCTGACCGGGGTCGGAAATCGCCGGGGTACCGGCATCGGTCACGAGCGCAATCTGCTGGCCCCGTTGAAGCAGGCCGATGAGACCTTCGGCCGCGGCACCCTCGTTGTGCTCGTGAACCGCAAGCATCCGCTTTCCCGTGATGCCAAGTGCACTTAGTAACTTGCGGGTGTGCCTGGTGTCTTCGCACGCGATCGCATCGCAGTCGCGAAGCGTCGCGGCCGCCCGGGGCGAACAGTCGCTGAGGTTCCCAATCGGTGTGGCGACGAGGATCAGCTCACCTTCGTCAGCGCTTCGCTCGACCCAACCCTCCGGTTCGTCCAACGACTCCGTGAGGTCGCTGTCGTCGCGGGAATCGGTGTCGTCGCGGGAATCGCTGTCGTCGGCGGTCACGTCGTCGGTCATCGAAGCTCCAGCCGGTCGTTGCGGCTTACACCGAGCTGGGCAAACCGGCCCGCTTCGGCCTCGATCATCACGTTGGCCGTCAGGCTCGGCAGGAACAGGCGATTGCGCGGAAGCCGGCGAATCCAACGGACCAGCAACGAGCCGTCGGCGGCCCGCGAACAGCCGGCGACATCGAGCGCGAACTTCATGCGAAACGAGTGCACGCTCCGACACGGCTCAAGCACGAACACGCCCGCCACGCCATGTCGACCGAGCAGACCGATCCGGCGGGTTGCGCGCGTCGTGGCGACTTCCGCGTCGCACAGTCGGGTACCCCCGTGCCACAGGCCCACATCGGATTCGGTCATCGCCGTACCCGAGCAACCCGGTTACTTGGAAACGTTGAACTTGAAGTCCATGACGTCGCCGTCTTGCACGACGTATTCCTTGCCTTCCATGCGTGCCTTGCCGACTTCGCGGGCCTTGGCCCACGAGCCGAGCTCGATGAGCGTTTCCCAGAAGATCGTCTCGGCCTTGATGAAGCCACGCTCGAAGTCGGAGTGGATCTCGCCCGCGCACTCCGGCGCCTTCGCTCCGGCCCGGAACGTCCAGGCGCGCGATTCCTTCTCGCCGGTGGTGAAGTACGTGCGCCGGCCGAGGAGGCGGTAGGCGGACTGCATGACGCGAGGGAGAGCACCTTCGCCGAGGCCGAACCCGTCGAGCATTTCCTTGCGCTCGGCTTCGTCGAGCATGGCCGCCTCGGCTTCGAGTTGCACGCACATCGCCAGAACCTCCGAGTGCCCGGCCATCAGATCAGCGACGGGCTTGGCCAGTTCATCAGCGCGCTCAATATCCTCATCGCCCACGTTCACGACGCAAAGCACCGGCTTGTTCGTGAGGAGGAAGAACTGCTTCAGCTCGGCTTTGTCGTCGGCGCTGATACCGGCGCGGTACAGCGGCGTGCCTTCACTGAGAATCGCCTGGGCCCGCTGCAGGGCGTCGACGCCGGCCTGAAGCGTCTTGTCGAGCTTCAGCTGCTTTTCGCGCTTGGGAAGCTGGGCTTCCACGCTCTGGAGGTCGGCGAGGGCCAATTCGATCTCGACGACGGCGAGATGGTCGAGCGGATTCGTCGGACCGGGCACCTCGTCGCCGGTCGAACCCTTGTCGAAGGCCCGCAGAACGAACACGATTCCGTCGACCTCACGGATGTTGGCCAGGAACTTGTTCCCGAGACCTTCGCCTTTGCTGGCGCCTTCCACGAGACCGCCGATGTCGACGAACTCGCTTGTCGCGTGCACGATCACTTTCGTCTTCGACATCTCGGCTAGTGCCAGCAACCGGTGATCCGGAACCTTCGCCCGACCGACGTTGGGCTCCTTCGTGGCGAACGGGTACGGCGCCGCGAGCGCCCCACCGCCGGCAAGCGCGTTGAACAACGACGACTTGCCCGCATTCGGAAGACCGACAAAACCAAAGCGCTCCATAAGGGCTCATACGTTACTGGCCAGGGCACCTCCCCCGGGACCGGGTGCTTCGACGTAGCGCCGAAGCAGCGAGCGCCATCCCGGACCCCACGGGGCGGGCGATCCGTCGGGGAACAGCGCATGTTCACAGCGCGCCGAATACGCAAGCGAATGGACCGTGCCGCACACCGCCAACCGCGTTTCGTCGCTGGTGAACGGGCACCCGCGGGCCAACTCATAATCCGCGACGAATGCGCCGATCTCGGTGACGGTGGGCATCATCGGATCGGAAAGCGACCAATTCGTGGAAAACGCCCGGGCGACCCCACCAATCGCCCAGGCTTCGTACTCGGTCACCAGACTGTCAAGGTCATAGACCGTGGATACCCTCGGCTCGGTTCCGCTGAGGTCCAACCGCACGTTTTCGGGCCGCAGATCAGCATGCGCGACAACCAGGCGACCGGCGCCGGTTGCGGTTAGTTCCGATGCGGCCGCCAACGCCGAGTCGGCCAGTTCGTCGATCCACTCGGCCCCGGTCGCCGTGGCCTCGAAATCAAACAGCGGCGAATGCGGGGGTGGGTACCGACCGGGCCACGCCGGTCGTAGATCGGCGAAGTCGTTCGGACCCAGGGCCTCGGAGATCGCGAAACTGCAGCGGGCCAGAGCTTGGCGTCGATCGGCTGGGCGGACATCGACCACGTCACCGACCGCCCGCCAACTTTCAACGAGCGCCGCCCCGGAACCTACGGGTACGGGCGCATCGCAGAGCGCAGTTGCCACCGGAAGGCCGGCGGAGCCGAGCGCCGCCTGGGCCCGGAGGACCGCCTGCAGTCGCGGCACGAGATGACCTCGGTGAACTTTCACCACGACGCGCTGCGGCTGAAGTGCCCCGGAGCCACCGGACCCCGAACCATCGAAGCCGACCACGAGTCCCGAGCTCAGACGGACGAGCGCTATCCCGGAGGGCACAGCGAATTCGCTGACCAGATTCATCACGGCATCGGCCGCGGTACGGGCGTCAGCGGTCCCGAACAGGTCCGCCAAAAGGGAATCGCCCTGAGCCTCGGAGAGGCGCAGGGCGAGTTCCTGGCGAATGCTGGCGTCTGTCACTCAGTCGATGCTACCGACGACCATCGACGATGTGTGTCAGAGCGACCTTCAGATCAAGCGTTGGCGGGTCCGAAACCAACGCCCCGAATGGTCTACCTCCAGCCGCCGGTGGACCAGTTCGACCCGGTCCACGAACTACCGGTCCACGACGAACCGGTCCACGAACTACCGGTCCACGACGAACCGGTCCACGAACTACCGGTCCACGACGACCCCGTCCACGAACTACCGGTCCACGACGACCCCGTCCAGGAACTGCCGTTCCAGGTTCCGCCGTTCCAGGTGTTCGCGTTGAGCGTGGATGACACCATCGTCGCGATGTTCCATGGCTTGGCGAAGATGTCGATTTCGCCGGTGAGCTGTTTACCGCCGATGGTCGGTCGGCGGGTACCGCGAGTGGCATCCAGGGTCCCGAGCCCGGTCGCCTGTACTCGCGCCGGTTCGACAAAGCCTTGGTCATTGACGCCGAGCACCCAGGCCAAGTTGATCTCGCCCTGCCCCTGCGTGCCACGTGTTTCGTTCGGGAGCCAAACAGCGTGGAGCTTCAGCTCACCCTTGATCTGGTCCGGCGTGGCGTTCGGACGCTCCTGGGCGATCAGGGCGACCGCACCGGCCACGACGGCCGACGCCTGCGAAGTGCCCGATCCCTTGAAGAACCGGGTTCCGATGCGGGCCGACGGGTATTCGTTGTCGGCTTTGCCGCCAACGACACGCAGGCTCGGAAGCGATACACCCGGAGCGATGACATCGGGACCGCGTCCGACCCAGGACTGCTTACCCGTGCTGGAGAAGTCGGCGACGCCGTCGTCGTTCAACGCAACGGTGCCCTTGGTGTCGGCCGCCCCGACGCTGAGGAGGTACGGGTCAGTGGCGGGCATGGCGAGACCCGAGGCCTTGCCATCGTTGCCGGCGGCCACGACGACGGTGATGCCCTTGCGCCAGGCCACCTCGAGGGCAAACGTAAGCGGACTTAGCGTGTAGTCCTGGGTGCTGTCGGTCGCGTAGGCCAACTCGAGCACCTTGATGTTCATGCCGTTGTCGTTCTTGTGCTGGACGATCCAGTCGACCGCAGCGATGACCTGGCTGACGTCGGTGACGCCGTTGCCGTCGCCCACCTTGACGTTCACGATCCGGGCATCGGGGGCCATACCGATGAATGCGGAACTGTTGCCGACGTAGCTCGTAACGCCGTCGTCCTTGCCCGCAATGATGCCGGCGAGGTGCGAGCCGTGACCGTAGTTGTCCTTGTAACGACGGTTCGCGTCCTGCGATTCGAAGGAGAGGTCGGGCCCGTTGATCACTCGCCCGTTGAGGCCGTTCTGGTTGACAACGCCGGTGTCGATAATGGCGACATCGACGCCCCGACCGGTGAAGCCACGCTTCCAGTACTCCTGCGCACCGGTGATGAGCGTGGTGTTGTACATCGACGTGGTGGTCGATGTCTGCTCGTAGGTCGACCCCGGCAGCACGCCCTGGGTCTTCATCGTGCCGTTCGACGTCACGGAGGCGATCCCCGCCTCGGCTTTCAACCGGGCGAGCCGCGACTTCGGCAGCCTGGCCGAGAAGCCATTCACGATCGGAAGTTCCCGGTCGATATGGCCGCCCAACCGGACAACGGAACTGCGGGCGACCGAGCTGCCTCCGGGGGTGGCGGTCACCACGACCGACACCTGTTCAGCGGCTGACGCCTGTGGAGCAGCATGGGGCGCCACAAGGCCGGCCACCATCGCTAGGGGACCCGCAAACAGGACTGTTCGCTTCGTACGGCTTCTGATCATCACGTCGATACTTTCACTGAGAGTGGTATTTGCTGAAGCATTTCGGCATTCGGCTCAAATTCCTGCACTCTATGTAGTCATTTTCTTCTCGAATGATCCGTACGACCCATCAAGGCGCCCGACCCGACGGGGGTCGAAATTTCCGGTGCACTACCGTGCCGCCTGCGCACCCGGTCCCAACCCACCGCGTGACCGGGCCCCGTTTCCGGTGCACTACAATGTTCCCCCTATGTCGAAGCGAACCAACAAGCGCAAGCTCCGCGCCCGCAAGAAGAAAGCCAACCACGGCAAGAAGCCAAATTGCGGTCGCGGCTGACGTTTTTCGCGTTCGTCTCTCGCAATTTCATTTTTGAAGCGTGACCGGCCGAAACGGCCGGTCACATTCGCGTTCCGGCCACGACGCCACGACATTTTGAAGCGTGACCGGCCCGCGTCATGTGCAGCGCGTTGGGTCCTGTGGCCCAAGGCACAGTAGGTTCACGTCGTGCTGAAGTTACGTTCGCTGACTATCACCGACGAGCCCGTAGTCTGGGAACGTCTCGGATTTTCCGTAGTGAATTCGTGTGTACGCATCGGCGACGTGAAACTTCGTCTGATCGGCGTCCCGACCGGCGCCGATGCAGCGAGCACTGAGAGGCCCGGCGGAATCGTCGGATGGGAATTCGCTACCGATGGCGGCGCGTTGCCCGACGCCATCGATGGCATTGACGTCGTCGGGGAAACTGCGTCGTCGGACCACCCGACGCCCGGTGCCGATGAACGACCCGTGCACCCGAACGGGGTCGTGCAGATCGATCACCTCGTCGTTTCAACGCCGGTCATCGACCGGACGATCGCCGCCTTTGAATCAGCGGGCCTCGACTGCCGTCGCCAACGGGAACGAACCTACGGCTCGGGTGATCGAGCGACGACGATGCGCCAGGCCTTCTTTTGGCTCGGCGGCAGCGACGCCGCCCCCGAAGACCGGGTGCTGTGTGAGGTCGTCGGGCCGAAGATCATCGACGAAACACGCTCCGCGAAACCGGCCACCTTCTTCGGACTCGCTCTGACGAGCAATGACCTCGATGCCACCGTTGACTCGATGGGTGACCTGATCAAACCGGCGATCACTGCCGTACAGGCCGGGAGACGCATCGCCACGGTCCGCTCGTCCGCCGGGTCCACGGTGCCGATCGCCGTCATGAGCCCGCACGTCAACCCGGCTGATGTCGGCGCAGCCTGAGCTTTACAAGCCCCTTACCAAACCTGGAGACAACCCATGAGCACCCCCGAAGCGCCGATCCTGCTGCTCGAGGTGGCCGATCGCATCGGCACCATAACCCTGAACCGGCCGAAGTCACGCAACGCGCTCTCGAGCGCGCTCCTGCGCGACCTTCGAGCGGGAGTTGCCGAACTCGACGCCCGCGACGATGTCGACGTGCTCATCCTCACGGGCGCCGATCCGGCGTTCAGCGCCGGACTCGACCTGAAAGAACTTGGTTCAACGGGCGGAAACCTGGGACCCGCCAACGGCGGGGATCGTCCTGCGGGCGACGAGCCGAACTACCCGTGGGCGCCCACGGTCAAGCCGATCATCGGCGCCATCAACGGCGTCGCCATTACCGGCGGTTTCGAACTGGCACTGCAGTGCGACTTTCTCGTCGCCTCGGAACGGGCCGCGTTCGGTGACACGCACACGCGCGTCGGCATCCTGCCCGGTTGGGGCCTGAGCGTCTTGCTGCCGCAGGCCGTCGGTTTCCGACGCGCCCTCGAGATGAGCATGACCGGCAACTTCATGCTGGCCGACGAGGCGTTGCACTTCGGCCTCGTGAACCACGTTGTGCCCCACGAGGACCTCATCACCGTCACCCGCAAGCTGGCCACCGACATGGTCGGCAACAACCAGGACGGTCTACGCGAGCTTCTCGCCAGCTACCGGGCCATCCATCGCGTCAGCGTCGGCGAAGGTGAACGCCACGAGGCGCGGGTCGGCCGGGCCTGGTCGAAGCGCACGTACGACCCGGCCACGGTCGAAGCCCGCCGAGTGGCGATCATGGAGCGCGGCCGCACCCAGGTCTAGGCATCGAGCCGCTGGACAGCGTTCAGAACCCGACGAAGCGGGCCGCTTCGGCCACGGACTTTCGCTCCGACACCACTGCGTTCGCGGGGAACGAGTCATCGGGCCAGCCCAACGCGACGGCTTTCATGATCACTTGATCATCGGGAATCCCCGCGTGTTCGCGCACGACCGGTGACTGCATGATCCCCTGGCTGTTCACCACGCAGCCGAGGCCGTGTGACCATGCTGCGTTCACGAGCGCCGTCGTCACTGCGCCACAGTCGAACGGTGTGTCGTCGGATCCAGCGAGGACCCGGTCGTAGGTGATGATCACGCACACCGGTGCGTCGAACTGACGGAACCCGCGCAACACCCAATCCTGTCGACCAGCCTTGTCGTCGCGCTCGATGCCCATCGCCCCGAACAACTGCTTCGCCACGAACACCTGCCGATCGCGGTGCACTCCGTCGAACGCGGACCCGATACGGAACTCGCGCGAGTGTGGAATGCCGGCGAGGTTCCGTTCGGTGTTGCCTTTGCGGATGCGATCAAGTGGTTCGCCCGTCAAGACGGTGAAGTTCCACGGCTGGGTGTTCATCGACGACGGCGCCCGCATTGCGAGCGCCAAGATCTCCTCGATCAACGGGCGCGGCACCGGGTCGGGCTTGTACCCGCGGATGCTTCGTCGTCCCATGATTACATCGTCAAAATCCATTGCGTCCTCTGCGGTTCTTCGCCGTAGTCCTGCGGAACCGATATCGATCCAGCGTTTGATCCGGCTTTCTTAGTCGCTGGCGGACCGTTGCATAAAACCCCAACGTGCGAAATAGGCGACGGACTACTAGGTTCAGCCCGTGACCAACGCCTCGGGAACCGCGCAACCGGATGACTCGACACCGGCCGGTGCATCAACGGACGGGACGCCGACCTACGACGCCATCATCATCGGCGCCGGCTTCGGTGGCCTCTACGCGTTGTACCACCTGCGCGACAGGATGGGTCTGTCGGTCCGGGCCTTCGATGCCGCAAGCGACGTCGGCGGCACCTGGTGGTACAACCGCTATCCGGGCGCACGGGTTGATGCGCCGAGCAGTCCCTTCTACGCGTACACCTTCAGTCAGGAAATCGTCGACCAATGGGTATGGCCGGAGACGCAGAGCGCTCAGGCCGACGTACTTGCCTACGTGGAGTTCGTCGCCACCAAGCTCGATCTCCGAAAAGACATCCAGTTCGAC
Organism: uncultured Acidimicrobiales bacterium; assembly: GCA_963763135.1. Classification (GTDB taxonomy): domain Bacteria; phylum Actinomycetota; class Acidimicrobiia; order Acidimicrobiales; family JANYDT01; genus JANMZO01. The sequence goes on from CAVXNJ010000005.1 coordinate 275,288, forward strand.
ACGTTCGTGACCGACGCGAGGTACGACGAAGACCGTCAACACTGGACGATTGAGACCGACCGCGGCGAGCAGGTCAGTGCACGATTTCTGATTTGCGCGACCGGGGCGCTCTTCGTGGCGAACAAACCGGAATACGTCGGTATCGACGACTTCGCAGGCGACATCCACCACACCGGCCGATGGCCGCACCAGCCCGTGTCGTTCGAAGGCAAGCGGGTCGGCGTGATCGGCACGGGCTCGTCCGGCGTCCAGGCCATCCCCGAGATCGCGAGAACCGCGGATCACGTCACGGTGTTTCAGCGAACGCCCCAATATGCGCTTCCCGCCCGTAACCGACCCCTACCCCAGGAAGACCTGGCCCAGTACCGGCAGAACTGGGACGAACTCCGCGCATCGATGAGGAACCGTGGAGGTTGGCCGTTCCCCACAACCAAGCTCCGCGCCGAAGACCACACGTTCGAACAACGCCGGCAGCGTTACGAGGAGCTATGGGAGCAGGGCGGTATTCACCTGGCCATCAACAGCTTTTCCGGGGTGTACTCCGACGAGGACCTGAACGAGGAGATCGCCGAATTCGTACGCGACAAGATCCGAGACATTGTCAACGATCCCGAGACCGCCCGAAAGCTGCTGCCGAGCTACGCGTTCGGCACGAAGCGGCTCATCCTCGACAACGGTTACTTCGAGACCTACAACCGTGACAACGTCACGTTGGTCGATCTCCGCGACGACCCGATCGAGTCGTTCACGAAGACCGGGATCCGCACCGCCCATGGCGAGTACCCGATCGACGTGCTGGTGCTCGCCACCGGATTTGATGCGGTCAGCGGCTCGATGCTGAAACTCAACCCGAAGGGCCGTGGAGGAGTTCCACTGACCGAGAAGTGGGCCGGGCGCTTCGACAACTACCTGGGCATGATGATTGCCGGGTACCCGAATCTCTTCATGATCCACGGCCCGGGCGCCCCTGGGGTGTTCTTCACGATGCCACTCGGCGCGGAACTGCAAACGGCCTGGATCGACTCGTGCATACGTCACCTCGAGGAAGCCGGCCTCGCGACGATGGAAGCGACCGAGGAAGCCGAGGCAAGTTGGGCAGCGGAGATCAATGCGATCGCAAACCGCACCCTCTACCCGCGTACCGACTCCTGGTACATGGGCGCGAACATCCCCGGTAAACCGCGGCAGTTCCTCGGCCACCTCATGGGCTCGCAGTATTTCGACCGCCTGGCCGCCGTAGCGGAGAGCGGTTTCGGGGATTTCGTGTTCGAGAATTCTCTCGTTCCCGAGTGATTTCCGCGCGTTGAACGCGCACCCGTCACCTCGGAGTGGCCAAAATGGACCGTGCCCGCAAACCCCGATCCCTTCGAGCAACTCGCTGACGCGCTCGGAGGTCCAAAGCTTCCGTGCGTGATCGCGCTCGTCGGTGGCGGGGGTAAGACCACCACGATGTTCGGGTTGACCCGTCTGCTCCATGCCCGTGGCCTGCGGGTGGTGGCGACCACCACGACGAAGATGGGCGTGTCACAGACCGGCGGGCTAGCGGTCGTCGGCACCTCCGTGGCCGAGGTGGTCGCTGGGATAGCGCAGTATGGAGCGGTTGTATCGGTGGAGTCGGTCCGAGGACCGGGCGACCGTCCGAAAGTAGGTGGACTTGACGAATCCACCATCACGGAACTGACCCGCTCGGGTCATGTCGACGCGATCGTGATCGAAGCCGACGGTTCGCGGCGCCACAACGTGAAAGCCCCGGCGCACTACGAGCCGGTGATTCCGGCGTGTGCCACTCACGTCGTGGCCGTGATCGGGGCCGATGCGCTGAATGAGGTCATCGGCGACGTCGCACACCGGGCTGAACAGCTGGCCGAGTTGCTCGGAGCCGAGATCACCGATCGATTCACGCCCGAGCGGGCGGCCCACCTGTTGACGAGTGAGGCGGGAAGTCGAAAGTCGGTGCCGTCGGGTGCCCGGTTCGTCGTGGTCATAACCAAGTTGACCCCGACCAATGAGTCATCGGTCTCCGACGTCGCTCTCCGATTGCGCTCCGAAGGAATCGACGTCGTGGTCTTTCCGTTCGACGACGATGCACACCGGGGCACGCACGACGCCTGAACCCCGCCGCCTGAACCCCGCCGCCTGAATCCCCCCGCCTGAATCCCGGGAGCCCCGGCGTCGTCGTCGGAGCTGTTTCTCGCGGAAGGCGGCTTAGCTGATCGACACGTAGAGGTTCTCGCCGAGCGAGGACCCGAGCACCACCGTGTTGGCCCCGACGGTGAGCGACAGACTTCCGTCGGGGGCCCGGCCCGCCACCTTGGCCGTTTGGCCGGTGATGAAGCCGTTGTCGGACAGATACGTCATGGCCGTGTCGTCGAGTTCCACCGTCTCCGTGACCCGCCGCAGCATCACGTGATCGCCGGGCCGGGCGGCGCTGAGCGGTACTACGGAGTGGTCGGTCTGCACCGTGCCGGGGATCGGGTTGCCGTGCGGGCAGGTGGAGGGGTCGTCGAGGATGATCCGGAGACGGGCCTCGACCTCATCGGAGATCACATGCTCCCAGCGGCCGGCTTCGATGTGCGCACGGTGCCACGGCAAGCCGATGACGTCGGTTAGCAGTCGCTCGGCCAGGCGGTGTTTGCGCACGACGGACTCGGCGAGCGACCGACCTTCCGACGTAAGCGTGATCGAGCGTCCGGCCACCGTCAGAAAGCCGTCTTTCTTCAACCGGTTGACCATTTCCGAGATCGCCGGAGCCGAATACCCGAGGCGCTCCACCAGACGCGCTTGGATGACGGTGACCCCGTCTTCGCTCAGCTCGTAGATGGTCGTGAGATATTCCTCGACCGGTGGGTGGTAGTCCTCACGCATCTCAGAAAGCCTACTGGCATGTGCCGACAATGGGGGCCGCCGGATCGGTTGCCACACCGCCGAGCGTGGCGGACCGGCCGAGCGTGGCCGACCGGCCGAGGTGGCCGATTCAGCTTTCGGCTTCAGCGGCGATTTCGAGCCAGCGTTCTTCGGCGGCGTCGAGTACCGCCTGAACCTCAGCGAGTCGGGTCCCGATGCGCGAAGCCGTTGCGTAGTCGCTTCCCGCGGCCTCCAGCTCGGTGGTCAGCTTGTCGCGTTCCTTCGTGGCCTTGTTGAGGTCGCGTTCGGCGTCTTTCATCAGCTGTCGCAGCGTGCTCGCCGATCGCTTGGCCGGTTTGGCGGCAGCCGAGGCGTTCGTCGGAGCGCTCGCTGTCGATTTACTAGGCGCACTTATCTTATCGACGGTTGACGCGGATGCGGCCGAGGGAGACGGGCCCGACACGCTGGCCGTCTTTCCTGCGGTCCCTCCGGTCTTGGCGAGCCGCTCCTCACGCTGAGCCCGCCAACCGGCGTAGCCACCGGATACGAGCGACGCCCGGCCGCCTTCGATCGACAGCACTTCTTCCACCGTGCGGTCCATGAACGCCCGGTCGTGGCTCACGACCACGAGCGTGCCGGGCCAGTCCTCCATGAAGTCCTCGAGCGCTCGCAATGTGTCGAGGTCGAGGTCGTTTGTCGGTTCGTCGAGGAGCAGAACATTCGGACGATCGGCGAGCACGAGCAGCAACTGCAGGCGACGACGCTCGCCACCCGACAGGGTGCCGATGGTCGCGAACTGCGCGTCGTCGTTGAACCAGAACTGCTCCATGAGCCGCTTGTCTTCCGGCGTTCCGGGTGGACGGGTTTTCCCCGCAACGGCTTCACGCACTCGCTGGGTCAGATCGAGCGTGCGGCCCCGCTGGTCGTAGTAGCCGACGCGCACGGTCGGGCCAACTTCGATGTGGCCCTCGGTCGGTTTCAGGCGACCTGCGATTATGTCGAGCAGCGTCGACTTGCCGGTGCCGTTCGCGCCGACGATGCCATAGCGCTCCCCCGGTCCGAGCAGCACGTTGAACTTGCGGAAGAGCCACGGCCCCTGGGTGCCGTCGTCCAACTTGAAGTGGTGGCCGATGCTGTGCAGGTCGATGACCTTGTTGCCGAGGCGGGGCGCCAGGCGTTCGTCGAGGTTGTTGCGGAAGCTGCCCTGCGCGTTCGCGGAGTCTCGCTGTCCTTCACCGGTGCGCGCGGTGGCCGCGGCCAGACCGAACGATCCTTCGCGTGCCGCAGCCTTCGGGTCGATCGTTGATCAACGCGGTGGCCGCTTCGATGTGGGCCTTCGGCTTGCGGGTACGCGCCGGTGCACCGCGCCGCAGCCAGGCGAGCTCGCGGCGGGCCAGGTTCTGGCGGGTCTGCTCCGAGGCGGCCGCGCTTTCCTCGCGGGCGGCGCGACCGTCGAGGAAGCCCTGATAGCCGCCCTCGTGCATGAAGCCGTCGCCACGGTCGATCTCGAGCACCTTGGTGCAGACGCGGTCGAGGACGTGCCGGTCGTGGCTCACCATGATCAACGCGCCACGGTGGCGCGGCCAGGCGCTCCTCGAGCCACACGATCGCGTCGAGGTCGAGATGGTTCGTGGGCTCATCGAGGATGAGCAGTTCGGACTCGGTGACGAGCGCCCGGGCCAATGCGACACGCTTGGCCTGCCCGCCCGAAAGCGTCGACGTGTCGGCATCGAGCAGACCACCCATGCCGAGCCGGTCGAGTACCGCTTCGGCCTCCCACGTCGCCGCGTGCTGCAGACCCTTCGATGACCGCGGTGCGAACCGTACCCTTAGCCAGCTTCGGATCCTGCTCCAACGTCGCGACATGAACACCGCGGCCGCGACGCACGATTCCCGACTCCGGTTCGTTCTCGCCGGAGAGAATTCGTAGGAGCGTCGATTTGCCACACCCGTTGATCCCGACGACGCCAAGACGGTCGCCTTCGTGGATCGTTACCGAGAGATTGGTGAACAACGGTTTGTCGGGACGCGAAACCGTAAGCGCGCTTGCATCAATGACTACCACTGTTTGTTAGTTCTTCCAGTTGAGATCGACCACGACGGGGGCGTGGTCGGAAGGCAGTTTGCCTTTACGTGCGTTGCGGTCGACGAGGGCCCACGTGACGGTATCGGCCACCGGCTTGGTCGCCAGAATCAGGTCGATCCGCATACCGCGGTGCTGGTGGAAGTCGCCAGCCCGGTAGTCCCAGTATGTGTACAGACGATCTTGGGGGTAGAGCTTACGGAAGGCGTCTTCGAAGCCCCAGGCCTCGAGTTCCTTCAGACGGTTCCGCTCGGCCGGGGTCACATGGGTCGAGTCTTTGAACGCCGCCGGGTTCGGCACGTCGCGGTCGTCGGGGGCGATGTTGAAGTCGCCGAGGATCATGGCCGGCTGATCCGGGGTCGACGTGCGGTCGCACTGCTCGCGCAGCCGCATCAACCACTCCAGCTTGGCCAGATAGTGAGGATCCTCGATCGTTCGACCGTTCGGCACGTACACGCTGGTGATCCGGATCCCGCCGCACGTGGCCGTCGCAAGTCGGGCCTCGCCGAGCACACCCTGTGTGTAGTCGTCGACCTCCCCGGTGCCGTTGAGTCCTTCAATGAAGCCGGCCTGCGGCGCCTCGATGCCAATCCGACTCAGGATGGCCACACCGTTCCATTGGCCCTGCCCGACGTGGAAGGACTCGTAGCCCAGTTGCTGAAACGCCATCGTGGGAAACGCGCTGTCGGACAACTTGGTTTCCTGCAAACACAGCACGTCGCAGTTGGCGTAACCCAACCACTCCTCAACCCGCGGCATACGCGCCTTCAACGAGTTCACATTCCAGGTACCTATGCGCACGGCGTCAAGACTACCGGCGTCGGCTCCGGTCACCGACACCGGAGTGGGTGCATCTGCTCGGGCTGGGACCGTCTGAATGCACCCACTCGGGCGATTGTGTGTGCCTACGGGGTCATGGGAAACGCCAGACCGATCACAGGTACACGGAAGTTGCCGATGAAGCTGGACTGGCCGGTCTTGAGGTCGATCGCGAACAGCGAACCTCCCCCGTCGAGCGTGGCAAAACCGAGATTGGTGTCAGCCTTGCCGTCCTTCAACCCCGTCCAGATGTCGAATGCCGCCACGGCGTTTCCTTGGAAGCCGATTCGGCCGATCGACGACAGCACGCCGTCGTTGGGCGGGTTCTGGGTGGTCAGGGTGTCGGTTATCGAGTCGATGTCGAAGAGGGTCGTTGCCGTCGACGCATCGTTGTCGTTGTTCGTGTAGGCAACCGCACCGACACCGTTGGTGCGGGTGCCACCGGTCTTCAGAAAGCCGTCGACCGTCGTCGCGCCGGTATCGACGTTGATGCGGAGGTTCTGCCCGGTGTCACTGACCACGCGCAGACGGTCGACCGTTGGATTGAAGTCCAAACCGAAGTGTCGGCCCTCCAACGCCACGTTGAGGCGCGCTTTGAACTGCGGTTGGCGTTCATTCGGGTCCAGGAGGTATATCCCTCCAGCGTTGCCGAGGCCGATGATCGTTCCGTTCGAGGGACGCACGTCTATTCCGACAAGCATCGTGTCAGGTGCGGTGAGCGTCGCCGTTGTCATCAACGTCTGCTGGCTCGAAGGGCGGGCAGCTTTGAAGCAAACCAATCGCTGATCGACGGTGAGTCCGTACCCCACCGCGGGTCCGCCTTCGGCCCGTTCCGAGCAGACTGCCGGCGGCGCCGCCTTGGCGAACGGTGCGTAAAACGGGGCTGCCGCCGCCATCGATGCAAGCAGGGTGACGACAACCGCAACGGATCGGGTAGCTCTCACGGAATCCTCCTAAGCCGGGAACGCCAAGCGGCATTCGTTTCGCCTTGTTCGGGACGCGATCCAAATTGGATGCCCATTTGTGCTGAGACGTCGAAATTTCTTGACGGGAGAGGAGTGTGTGCACTTGGTTAGACCGGGTCTATGAAGACGCACACATTCGGGTTCGTCACGAGATCGCTACGACTGGCGGCTCCAGAGTCGCTGAGGATGTTGTGGGTGACGGTTTCGACGTCGTTGTCGCCCACGCCGAGGCCACAGGCCCAGTCGGTACAGCCCGTCGTGACGACAACCCCGCCTTTGGGGGTCGTCCAGGTCCCGAACACCGCATGCCCGTACGCGATCTTCTCCGTCGATGCGGGCGAGTGATCACCGAAGAGACGCTCCGCGACACCTTCGATCTCCGACAGCATGTGATCGGGTGGAGGACGAAGCATGGTGCGTCGGCTGAACGGCGACGTCGGCGAGGTGGCGAGGATTTCGAAGTTGGCGGGGCAACCGTCTTCCCCGGTCGGAACGGGCCGACCATCGACGAGCGTGAACACGCATCCATCGCACTCGTAACCAACCACGGTCGACTTCGCCCCGAGCAGGTCGCCCCACTCGAACTCCGTTCCTTCGAAGATCCAGTGTTCCGGCCGGTGCACGGTGTAACCACCGGAACCGCGCGGCACGCATCTTCCTATGCGCGCATAACCTCCCCGGGTGAAGCTCACCCCGAGCATGGTCGTCTCCGGGCGGTCCAGGATCGGATCAGACCACATGGTTGTGGTGAGGTGCTGCTGGTCGGTACCGAACACCGGATCCTTCTTGAAGCGACCCTTGTAACCGATCATGGTACGGCCGTCGTCTTCGTAGCGCACCTGCCAGAAACTCGTGTTTCCTGAGAACACCACAAGGTTCCCGCCTCGGTGAATGTGTGCTTCGATCACGTCGCGTTGGATCGACGACCAGTACTCGTCGTGCCCGACACACAGGACCATCGAGGCGTCGTCGAGCAGGTGCGGGTCGCGTTCGAGATCGGCATTGACCGCGACATCGAGTTCGTAGCCGGCGTTCTCCGCCCACTCGATGAACGGCTGCTCGTAGTTCGGCCAACCGGCTGAACCGGTCCAGTCCGAGAGGCCTTCGAGCTTGGTGTAGCCGACGTGGGCGTTCATGCGGAAGTCGGGTGGGTTGGTGACCGAAACCCGGCGGCCAGCACCCGGCGGCTTGTAAAGAAGGCCGTTGGCCAGCGGTCGGTCCCACGATGCCTTCGTGGCCGTGGTGTAGAGGTTCGCGCCGCCGAAGTCGTTGTACGCCAGCCACGTGTTCGTGCCGAGCACAATCAACGCCCGATCGGGAGATGCCTTCACCGGTCGCACGACAAAGAACGCCAGGTTCGATCCACCTCTCGGACCGCGGCGCTTCGCCCAACCGGCGACCGGTTCGAGCGCGACTTCATAGAACCCGGATCGCCACGTTTCGTCGGTGACGATGTTGAGAGCCGTCGGCCAGCCACACCCGTTCTCCACCGCGTCAACTGGCACCGGCAGATCGTCGACGGCCACGTTGTCGAACGACGCCACCACCTCCCGCGTGCCACCCACCCTCGTAACGGTGACATTCACCGGCCCGAGCGACGAGGTCGCGCTCAGCGGAAACGACGTTCCCGGAATTCCCGAATGAGGCCAGCAGTAGGCAGAGATCACCCGAGCAATGTACCGCCCACCCCGTTTATGTCCACAACTCCCGTTCGCGTCCCCACTCCTTCGCCAGTTTCCACGTTCATGTAGCCAAAGAAACCACCCAGCGACACCTACGGCCACATGTTCGCCAAGAGCCACATGTTCGCTGGGGATCAGCGAACCGGCGAGTTAGAAGAGCATGTCCTGCTTGCGGATCACCGTGGGGAACGGTTGCTTGCGCAACCGGTGATGGGCGATGAGCGCGCCGGGCGGGCCGAGAAGGGTCACGATAACGAACTGCGCGGACCACTTCATGACCCGGAAGATGTCGAACACCATCACGGCGAACGCAATGGAGATGAACCCGTGGAAGTACGCGACGACGCGCAGCCAGAAGTAATTCGAACCACCGCGCATATCCAATGCGTACTTACGAAACATGAAGAACGCAAGCAGCGAGTAGCTCACGGCTTCGATGATCGCGATGACCTTGGTGACCTTCACCTTGCGGCGGAACTGGTCCTCAATGGTCATTCCCTCAAGGACTTCGCCGACTTCCGGAACGGAGCGAACTCCGTTGGAATCAGTCATGACGCAATTCCTCCCCCGACGACCACATCGCCGTCGTACAACACCACTGTCTGGCCGGGAGCCACGCGCACGTGTGGTTCCGCGAACGTCACTACATCCGTCGATGAATCGAACGCGCACGCCGCCGGATCGCCGTGTGCACTGCACTGCGCGGTGAACGAGCCCGAACGCTTCGGCCCCGAACTCCAGACCACCGTGTGCAGCACGGCGGTCGGCGTCAGCAGATCAGTATGTTCACCTACGGTCACCAGACCGGCATGGGTGTCGACGCTCACGACGTAGCGCTTGTCGGCTCCGCCCATTCCGCCAAGGCCCTTGCGCTGGCCGATGGTAACGAGCTCGACCGCGTCGACAGAACCGACCTGTACACCTGACTGGTCGACGACCCGGGCCGGACGCAGCGGAATGCGATCACCAAGAAACACGCGTCGACCGCCGCCGGTTTTCGCGATGAAGCACACATCCATGCTCTCGGGCTTGTCGGCCGTACGGAGATGCAATTGTGCAGCGCGCTTACGAACTTCGTCTTTGGAAATTTCGCCGATCGGGAACAGGCACTTCGACAGAACGTCGGGGGCAATCATGTGCACCACATAGCTCTGATCCTTCAAACGGTCCTCGCCGCGAGCAAGCGCAAACGATCCGTCGGTCTGCGGTCCGATGCGCCGGACGTGGTGCCCGGTGGCGATTGCGTCGTAGCCGAGGCGTTGGGCCCGCTGCAGGAACCGGTCGAACTTGAGGTGGCGGTTGCACTCGATGCAGGGGTTGGGCGTCTGCCCGTCTACGTGCGACTGCACATACGGCGCAACTACGCGCTCGTCGAACTCATCGGAGAAGTTGAACACGTAGTGCGGAATGTCGAGCTGCTGCGCGACGCGGCGAGCGTCGTCGACATCGGCGACCGAGCAGCAACCCGAATCGCTGTCGCCTCCCCACAGTCGCAGGGTGGCGCCAGCCACTTCGTGGCCGGCTTCGATCATCATCGCCGCGGCGACCGACGAGTCGACACCGCCCGACATTCCAACAAGTACCTTCATGAGCGCAGCCGTTCGATAGCTCCGGGAATTGCCCCCAACGCCAGATCCACGTCGGCGTCGGTCGAAGAAGCACCGAGCGTAAGGCGCAACGATCCGAGGGCCCGTTCTTTCGGAATGCCCATCGCGAGCAGAACGGGCGAGGCATGCGCGGCGCCGCTGGCGCACGCCGAGCCGGCCGACGCGCACACCCCGGCCTGATCGAGGAGTACCAGGAGTTCTTCGCTTTCAATGCCTTCGATGCAGACATGCGCGTTGCCGGGCACTTTCGATGACCGCGCCGTGGTCTCCGTGAGTCCGGGCACGGACGCCACCAGGCCGTCGACCAGGCGGTCACGCAGCGCGCCGACCCGGGGCAACACCTCGGCGCGGGCCGAGTCGGTCAGTTCGGCCGCCACCCCGAGGGCCACGGCACCCGCGACGTTCTGGGTTCCGCTTCGACGATCCCGCTCCTGGCCGCCACCGAACACCGTCGGTTCGATAGCGACACCCTCCTTCACGACCAGAGCACCGATACCCTTGGGCCCTCCGAACTTGTGGGCCGAGATGGCCACCAGGTCAGCGACGGCCACGATCGGGCGAAGGTCGAGCCACGGAAGCGCCTGCACCGCGTCGACGAGAAACACCGCATTCGGAGCCAACCGGCGGACCAGCTCGGACAATGCCAACACCGGCTGAACCGAACCGACCTCGTTGTTGACCGCCATAACGGCGACCACCGAGACCGAAGGGTCGAGGAACGCAGCTGCGGCATCGAGGTCGACGACCCCGTCAGATGTGACGGGCAATTCAATCGACCGGCGCCCAGCGGTGCGCTCCAGCGCCGCAACAGTGTTTCGGACCGCGTCGTGTTCGACCGCCGACCAGGCCATCGCTCCCGATCCGCCGGCGCCGATCAGCGCCAGGTTCAGTGCTTCGGTGCCCCCGGAGGTGAAGATCACTTCGCGAGCCTGAGCCCCGAGCACCGCAGCCAACCGGTCGCGGGCGTCGTCGAGCGCGGTCCGGGCGCGCCGGGCCGCGGCATGGGAGCCGGACGGGTTGCCGAAGGCGTTCGCCAACGTGTCGGTCAGGGCGCGCAACGACTCCGGGAGCATCGGCGTGGTCGCCGCATGGTCGAGATAGGCAAAAGGGGCCACGACACCAGCGTAGGTGCCGCGAACCGAACCAGGTACCGCCCGTCTTCAGGTTTCGTGGGGCTGGTGAAAAGGCCGGCGAAACACTCCCGTCACAGCCGAGACGCGGCATTTCGGCCGCTCGACCAACCGCGACTCCCCGGCTGATCGGCCCGGATGTGCGGGCGTGCACGCCACTACGGGCGGGTTGTCGCCCACCCACCGGACTGAAAGCGTTTCCATAGGTCCCAGAGAGCGGTACGCTTAACATTCAATTCCGATGCGTATAGTGCATAAATCACTCACACCTCGGGCCCTACCGGCCGAAAGGATGGCATGAGCCAGTTACGACTCGATCCACTCACCGGACGCTGGGTCGCAATCAACGCTGAGCGACGCCAACGACCGAACGAGTTCACGGCGCGCTCGATGACGGTGGAAACCGACACCGCTCGGCCCTGCCCGTTCTGCCCCGGCCGAGCCGAATCCGAACCTCCGATGCTGGTAACCCCAGGTCCCGATGGTTCATGGCGAGTGCTGGTTGTCCCCAACCTGTATCCGGCCTTCGAGGGTCGCGATCCGATGATCGTGGAGCACCTCGGCCCGATCTTCACGCAGGCCGATGCATCCGGTTGTCATGAAGTGCTCGTCGTCCACCCTGACCACGAAGCCTCCTGGGCCGATCTGAGCGACGATCAGGCGACCATGGTCATGTCGGCCATCGCGGCACGAGCCGAGGCGCATGCCGGGATGCCGGAACTGCGTTACAGCCAGGCCATAGTCAACTACGGCCGTGAAGCGGGCGCTTCGCTCGTTCATCCCCACGGTCAGCTCCTCGGTCTTCCGTTCGTCCCGGGTGAGATCCTCGCCGAGCAGGCTGGTTTCGACCGGTTCTCCGGTGCGTGCCTGCTGTGCACGACGATCGAGGCCGAACTCGATGCCGGTTCCCGGCTGGTGTACTCCGACGACAACGTCGTAGTGATCTGCCCGTACTGGAGCGGAACACCGTTTGAGATGCTGGCCATTCCGCGTTGCCACGGCGCTCATCTCCACGCTGCCCAAAACGACGACCTGGCATCGGTGGGTATCGGCCTACGGCACGGCCTGTCGAACCTGAAGGCGGCGTTGGGCGATGTCGCCTACAACATCGTGTTCCACTCGGCACCGTACCGCAGCCAGGGAGTATTCCACTGGCACGCCCACGTGTACCCGAAGGTCACCACCCGAGCCGGCTTCGAACTCGGCACGGGCGTGCTCATCAACGTGATGCCACCCGAAGAGGCCGCGGCGATCCTCGCCGGCGCCCGGGTGTAGCCGAGCGGCATTTCCTGGCGCCAGCGCAATTTGCGACCGGCGCCATCCCAATCGTTGCGACCGGCGCCAGCGCATTTGCGACCGGCTCCAGCGCAATCGACGCGACCGGCGCCATCGCAATCGTCGCGACCGGCGCCACACAAATACGGCTTGAGCCACACAATTAGGGCTGGAGCCAGAGCACCCCGAGCGGCGGTAGCGTCACCTGGCAGCGGCCGAGATCGTCGGCGTAGACCCAGCCGTCGTTTCCGACACCGCTGCCGCCGTACTGCGTGGCATCGGAGTTGACCACTTCGCGCCACGCCCCACCACGGGGCAACGTGAGCGGGTAACCCATCCGCACCACCGGGGCCAGGTTGGCGATGCAGACAACCGGTCCGAGGCCCGACGTACGCGGCCAGCGCACGAACGCAATCACGTTCGACGTGGCGTCGTCGTTGGCCAGCCAGCCGAAGCCCATCGGGTCGAAATCGCGCTCGAATAGCGCCGGGGTCGAGGCTTGCGTCTTGTTGAGGTCGCGGACCAGATCGGCGATCCCGCGGTGCCCCGGATCATCGAGCAGCCACCAGTCGAGGGAACCCTCGCTCCGCCATTCGGCCCACTGGCCGAACTCCCCACCCATGAACAGCAACTGCTTGCCCGGGTGCGCCCACATCCAGGTGTACAGCGCCCGAAGATTGGCCCGTTTCTGCCATGCATCGCCGGGCATCCGGTCGATCAGCGATCCCTTGCCGTGCACAACCTCGTCGTGCGACAGCGGGAGCACGAAGTTCTCGGTGAACGCGTAGAGGAGCCCAAAGGTCAGATCGTTGTGGTGGTACTGGCGGTGGACCGGATCTTTCGAGAAGTACTCGAGGGTGTCGTGCATCCAACCCATGTTCCACTTGAAGCCGAACCCGAGTCCGCCTGCTTCGAGTGGCCGTGAGACCGAGGGCCACGCCGTTGACTCCTCGGCGATCATGAGCACGCCAGGATGATTTGCGTGCACGACGGTGTTCAGCTCACGCAGGAAGTTCACGGCGTCGAGGTTCTCGCGTCCGCCGAAGGTGTTGGGGATCCACTGCCCCTGCTCACGCGAGTAGTCGAGGTACAGCATCGACGCCACAGCATCGACGCGGAGTCCATCGATGTGGAACTCCTTCAGCCAGTACAGCGCGTTGGCCACGAGGAAATTGCGAACCTCGTTGCGACCGTAGTTGAAGATGTAGGTCCCCCAGTCGGGGTGCTCGCCCTGGCGCGGGTCGGCGTGCTCATAAAGCGCCGTTCCGTCGAATCGGCCGAGCGACCAGTCGTCTTTCGGGAAGTGGGCGGGGACCCAGTCGATGATCACACCGACCCCGGCCTGGTGCATGATCTCGACAAACGACCGGAAATCATCGGGTGACCCGAACCGTGACGTCGGGGCGAAGTATCCGCTTACCTGATATCCCCATGAGCCACCGAATGGATGCTCGGCGACAGGGAGCAATTCGATGTGGGTGAAGCCCTGCTCGACCACGTAGGCGGCCAGCTCACGGGCGGCCTCGGCATACGGCTTCTCACCTCGCCACGATGCTAAGTGCACTTCATAAATGCTCAGTTGCTCGTGCCACGGGTTGGCCGCGCTCTTGCGGCCCTGCCATTCCTCGTCGGACCAGTTGTGCTTCGACTCGAAGACCACACTGGCCGTGCGGGGCGGAACCTCCGTGGCCCGGGCCATCGGATCAGCCTTCTCGGCCACCTGCCCGTTGCGATCCTCGATTGCGAACTTGTAGCACTGTCCCTCAACCACCGCCGGGACGAACGCGGACCAGATTCCACTGGAAGCGAGCGGTTGCAGCGCGTTGGCCGCGCGATCGAAGCCGTTGAAGTCACCCACGACGTGAACGCTTCGGGCATTCGGCGCCCAGACGGAGAACCACGCGCCGGTCTCGGTCCGGCCGTCGACGAGTCGTTCACCGAGATGGCAACCGAGGCGCTCCCACAGTTCGTAGTGACGGCCCTCACCAAACAGATAGAGATCGAGATCTCCCCACACCGAATTCAAACCTCTATCCATTGGGACACCGTAACCCGTCGGGACAACACCTGCCGCCGAACCATCTGCCGTTCCAGACTCTCATGCAACCGGGCCAGGCGCGAAGCACCTTCGAGACTCCCGGTTTCGGCCGCAGAACTAGGGAAGCGTAGGAAGCGTCGGAAGCGAGGGAAGCGGCGGACCGAAAATCGGCTTCTTCGTCGTTGTCGTCGGATCGGTCGTCGGCACGTCGGTCGTCGTAGGAGCATCAGTCGTCGTTGGCGCGTCGGTCGTCGTCGGCGCATCCGTTGTCGTGGTCGTCGCCTTCTTCGTCGTCGTCGGAGCTTCGGTGGTGGTCGTCGGCTCTTCGGTGGTCGTCGTCGTTGTCGTCGGCTTCTTCGTCGTCGTCGGAGCTTCGGTGGTGGTCGTCGGCTCTTCCGTCGTCGTCGTTGTGGCGTGCGTCGTGGTCGTCGTCGGCTTCTTCGTCGTCGTGGTCGTCGGCTCTTCCGTCGTCGTCGTAGTCGTCGTCGGCTTCTTCGTCGTCGTGGTCGTCGGCTCTTCCGTCGTCGTCGTAGTCGTCGTCGGCTTCTTCGTCGTCGTGGTCGTCGGCTCTTCCGTCGTCGTCGTGGTGGTCGTCGGCTTCTTCGTCGTCGTCGTTGTGGCGTGCGTCGTGGTGGTCGTCGGCTTCTTCGTCGTCGTGGTCGTCGGCTCTTCCGTCGTCGTCGTAGTCGTCGTCGGCTTCTTCGTCGTCGTGGTCGTCGGCTCGTCAGTTGTCGTGGTCGTCGGCTTCTTCGTCGTCGTTGTCGTCGGCTCGTCGGTCGTCGTGGTCGTCGGCTTCTTCGTCGTCGTTGTCGTCGGATCGTCGGTCGTCGTCGTCGACTTCTTCGTGGTGGTCGGAGCGTCGGTCGTCGTGGTTCGGCGGGTTGTCGCCGGAGGATCGGTCGTTGCCGTGGTCGTCGGGTCAATCACTGAGAGTGAACCGGCTCGGAGCGTTGTCGTGGGGACATCGGAGCGTCGGACCGTGGTCGTGGGATCGTTCGCCGTGGCGGTCGCCGTTGCTGCGCTCGGGGAGCGTGATGTCGTACCCGGAACGGTGCCGGCCGTCGGCCGAACCTGAGGTGTCGTCGGCGACGCCGTCGCGGCCGTCGGCGGAACGGTGCGTTTCGTCGTGGGGAACAATGGAACCGGGCCAAACGTCACCGGAACCGTGACCGCGGCCGCACTGGTCGGCGAGGCCTGGAAGACCGGGCCGAGAATGACCAGGCGTCGAAGTCCTCCTGTTGTTGCCGGGGTCTGCCCGACCGACTCGGTAGCGATGGTCGCCGCAGATCCGGGTGAAGACGGCAAATCGGTTGGCGCTTCGGTATCGAACGACTCGCTGAGCTCGCTGATCGTCTCGGTCGGGGCGACCGGTTCGCCCACTATCAACGTTTTTGCCGGATCAAACTTCGCGCTCGTGTCGTCGGCGGTTACGGTTTCACCGAGGACCTGCACCGAGTCGGATTTTGACTTCCCACCGCGCAGATTGAGCGCCAATACGCCTTCTACAGCGAGCAAAAGAAGGACAACGCCGATAAAGAGAATCCGCCGATTCGGCAACCAAGCAAACACGCCCGACCGGGAGCGCTCGTCGTCGTCGCCACGCACACGTAACCGCATAGAGTGCATTGTCACATATGAAATTCCGCTCAGTCGCAGGCGGCCCAGGATTAACGCCGTTCCCGGCAGAATTACCCAGGACGCTGGCCAGCGGTCCAGTGGACATCCTGGCGTGACATAAAATTCATGTAAGCGGTTTCAGAAATCACTTGTTGGTCGTAAATCGACGCTGTGTCTGCGATAGCGTCGACCGCGTGCGAGCCCTCAGAAGTTTCACCGTTCGAACTCAACTTCCGGCCAACCTCTCGACGCTCGGCGTCTTGGCCAACAACCTGCGTTGGTCGTGGGACGACCGCTGTCGGCGTTTGTTCCGCTGGGTCGATCCGGAGCTCTGGGAACAGGTCAGCCGGGATCCGGTCCGGCTTCTCGCCACGGTTGCGCCGGCCCGCCTCATCGAGTTGTCCAACGACCCGTCGTTCATGGCATTTCTCGACGAGATGCACGACGACCTCCGGCGCTACCTCGATTCGCCCGGGTGGTTGCAACTGCGCGGTGAAACCCCCCTGCGCTCGGTCGCGTACTTCTCCCCCGAATTCGGGATCTCGGAGGCCCTGCCCCAGTACTCGGGCGGACTCGGCGTGCTGGCCGGCGACCATCTGAAGGCCGCCAGCGCCCTCGGTCTCCCCCTCACCGGCATAGGCCTGTTCTACCGCCAGGGCTACTTCCGTCAGACGTTCACCAACGACGGCTACCAGACCGAGCAGTACCCGGTCCTCGATCCGCACCTCATGGCGCTCGAAATCGTGCGGGCCGGCGCAACGAAGGACTCGGCGGGCGACCCGAACGGGCCGGAACTTCGCATCGAAGTCGACCTGGGCGGGCAGCGCCTGGTGGCTCGTGTCTGGAAGGCCAAGGTCGGCCGCATCAGCCTGTACCTGCTCGATGCCGACATCGACGACAATGAGGCCGACGGCCGGATGGTCACCGACCGTTTGTACGGTGGCGGCGAGGAACAGCGCATCCGCCAGGAGATCCTCCTCGGCATCGGTGGTGTTCGGGTGCTGAACGCGATCGGCATCGAAAGCCAGGTGTTCCACACCAACGAAGGCCACGCCGGATTCCTCGGCCTCGAGCGGATCCGCCTGTTCATGCACGAACACGGCCTGAGCTACGAAGAAGCCATCGAGGCGGGCCGCGCCGGCACCCTCTTCACCACGCACACCCCGGTTCCTGCCGGCATCGACCGCTTCCCCAAACCCCTCATGGCGAAGTACTTCACGGGTTACGCCCAGTCGATCGGGATCTCATTCGATGAGTTCATGACCCTCGGCCACGAACCGCACGACGGGGCCGACGCACCGTTCAATATGGCGGTCATGGGCCTGCGCCTCGCCGGCCAGGCCAACGGGGTGTCGAAACTGCACGGCGCCGTGAGCCGCGAGATGTTCTCCAACCTGTGGCCCGGGGTTCCGGTCAGCGAGGTGCCGATCGGTTCTGTCACGAACGGCGTGCACGCGCGCACCTGGACCTCCAACGAGATGGGCGAGCTCCTCTCCCGCTACGTGTTGCCGGAATGGCCGGAGGCCCCCGCCGAGCGCTGGGCCCGCATCCACGACTGCCCCGACGACCTGATCTGGCGGGTCCGTGAGGAAACCCGTTCGCGCATGATCTCGTTCATCCGGGAACGCCTGCGGTCGGCCGCTGAAGGGCGTGGGTTCTCCGCCGCCGACCTCACGTGGTGCGACCGGGCACTCGACCCTCACGTTCTCACGATCGGCTTCTCCCGTCGGTTCGCAACCTACAAGCGCGCCACGCTGCTGCTCAGCGATCCCGAACGGTTCAAGCGACTCCTACTCGACCCCGATCGTCCGGTGCAGTTCGTGTTCGCCGGTAAAGCGCACCCCGCCGACAACCTCGGCAAGGAACTGATCAAGCAGATCATCCAGTTCTCCCTCGACCCCGCCGTTCGTCACCGCATCGCCTTTGTCGAGAACTACGACATCGGCGTCGCTCGCATGCTCTACCAGGGCTCCGATGTTTGGCTCAACAACCCGCGTCGTCCGATGGAAGCCTGCGGCACGAGCGGAGAGAAGGCCACGATCAACGGGGCTATCAACCTGTCGATCCTCGACGGATGGTGGGATGAGATGTACCTCCCTGCCACCGCGAGCCTGCCGAGCAACGGCTGGGCGATCCCGTCGTCATCCAATCCGACCTCGGTCGAAGACGGTGACCGGGCCGAAGCCAACGCGCTGTTCGAACTGCTCGAGCGCGAAGTGGTTCCGCTGTTCTACGACCGACCCGACCACACGTTCCCGCGCCGCTGGGTGTTCAAGATGAAGCACTCCCTCGCCACGCTCGGCCACGAGGTCATGGCCGGTCGCATGGTCAAGGACTACACAACCAACTACTACGAGCAGGCCGCCCGCCGAGCCGACGCCGTCATCGGCGTGGGCTGGGACAAAGCCAAGGCGCTCGCCGAGTGGAAGCGTCGCGTCCGGTCCTCGTGGGCCGAAGTCCGCGTCACCTCCGTCGAATCCGAGGGCCCCGAGGTCGTCGACGTCGGAACTGTCCGCATCGTGCACGCCGAGGTCGCCCTCGGCCAACTCAAAGCATCCGACGTGTCGGTCGAACTGGTCCACGGCGTGGTTGGCCTCAACGATGAGCTTGAGGGCACCCAGACGGTAGTGATGACCCCCGACGCCAAGGGCCGTTACACCGGTCAGTGCGTGGGGTCACGAGCCGGCCGCTACGGGTTCACGATTCGCGTCGTTCCGACACATCCCGATCTCGGGAGTTGGGCCGAGGTCGGCACGATCGCCTGGGCTTCGTAACCCGGTCGGGCATCCTTTCGTCGTAACCCGGTCGGGCATACTTCCGCGTTGAGCGGTAACTTGTGACGTATGGCTGAAATCACCCTCGGGGGCAACCCCATTCATACGTCCGGCGACCTCCCGTCCACGGGTGCCGCACCAGGCTTCACGCTGACCAAGATCGACCTCTCCGAGACGTCGCTCGCCGATTACGCCGGCAAGAACGTTGTGCTGAACATCTTCCCGAGCGTCGACACCGCCACATGTGCGAAGAGCGTCCGCACCTTCAACGAACGCGCCGGCGAAGTGCCGAACACGACCGTGCTGTGTGTGAGTGCCGATCTTCCGTTCGCTCAGAAGCGTTTCTGCGGAGCCGAAGGCCTGGAGAACGTCGTCCCGGTCTCGACCTTTCGCCATCCCGAGTTTCTCGACGCCTACGGCGTTCGCGTGACCGACTCCGGTTTCGCCGGTCTCGCGGCACGTGCCGTCGTGGTCATCGACACCAACGGAAACATCGTTCACAGCGAACTCGTGGGCGAAGTAGCCCACGAGCCGAACTACGACGCGGCCCTGGGCGCGCTCAAGTAATCATTCTGCGCACGAGGCAGTTCTTGTAGAGATGTGGTGATGGGCGGCCCGCTGGTCGCCCATCACCCGTTTGCGAGCCCGGTTACTGTCCGGTGAATTCGGCTTTGCCCGGACCATTGGCGAGGAAGCTGGCGATGCCGATCTTGGCGTCGGCCGTGCGGAACGCCGCAACGAACTGGTCCTGTTCGATCGCCAGACCCTCGGCCAGCGAGCCCGAAAGACCGGCATCGATGGCGCGCTTGCAGTAGCCCTGCACGGTGAGGGGGCCGCGGGCGAACTCCTGCGCCCAGGCCAGTGCTTCGTCGAAGAGTGAAGCCGCCGGCACGACCCGATCGGCCAGCCCGATGCGCAGTGCCTCGTCGGCCTTCACCTGACGGCCGCTCATCATGATGTCCTTGGCCCGTGACGGGCCCACCAGCCGCGACAGTCGCTGCGTTCCGCCGCCGCCCGGGATGATGCCGAGCAGAATCTCCGGCTGACCGAATGTCGCCGTGTCGGAGGCCATGCGCACGTCGCAGGCCAGTGAGAGCTCGCACCCGCCGCCCAACGCGTAGCCGGCCACGGCGGCGATCACCATGCGGGGAAGCGCAGCCAGAGCATCGAATGCCCGACGGAGCATCGCTCCGATGACCCGTGCTTCGTCGGGACCACCAAATCGGGCGATGTCGGCGCCGGCGGCGAAGATCCGCTCGCCGCCGTACACGATCACCGCGCCCGGAAGATCTTCCGAGAGTTCGTCGACGCAGCGCAGCAGGTCAGCCGTGAGTTCCGGTGAAATCGCGTTGACCTTGGGGCGGTCGAGGCGGAGGACCGCGACTCGCGTCGGCCCCTCACCATGGTTCTCGATGCGGACAAACGGCGCGGCTGGTGCTGGAGAATCGCTCATTCGCGAACACTAACCCAGCGCCGCTCGAGGCGGGGCTCAGGTGAACGACGGCCGAAGTTCCTCAGCGGCGGCCGACGGCGACAGTTCCCGGTTCCAGACCCGGTCGACCGTCTGGGTGAATCCGATCTCGGCCATGCGTTGGTGCACGGCGTCGGCGATCTCTTCGAGGATCCGGCGTTCGAGTTCGCGGGCCAAGCGCTCGCGCCGCCGGGCGACGAGTCGATCCTCGGCGAGTTGCCAAGTCCGGTGATCGG
This sequence comes from uncultured Acidimicrobiales bacterium, assembly GCA_963763135.1. Taxonomy (GTDB): domain Bacteria; phylum Actinomycetota; class Acidimicrobiia; order Acidimicrobiales; family JANYDT01; genus JANMZO01. The sequence continues at coordinate 295,829 of CAVXNJ010000005.1, forward strand.
TGATGGCGCCGACGAGGGCGTCGACCCCCGTACGTTCGGTGGCCGACGTCGCAACAACGGGAGTCGTCCACGATCCGGCACTGTGCGGACGCAGGTGCAGCATGGAGCGAAGGTCGGCTTCAGTGTCGGCCGCACCGGGTCGGTCAGCCTTGTTCACGACCAGGACGTCAGCCACCTCCAGCAATCCGGCCTTGTTCGCCTGTACCGCGTCGCCCCAACCGGGGTTGGTGACGACGACGGTCGTGTCAGCGGCGGCCGCGATGTCGACTTCAACCTGTCCGACCCCGACGGTCTCGAGGACGATCCAGTCAAATCCCGCGGCGTCGAGCACCCGAACCGCTTCGGGCACGGCGGCGGAAAGACCGCCGAGAGCACCGCGCGATGCCATCGAGCGGATGAACACCTCGGGGTCGAGGAAGTGGTCGCTCATGCGAACGCTGTCGCCGAGCAACGCTCCCCCGCTGAACGGTGAACTCGGATCGATGGCCAACACGGCCACGCGGGCCTGCGTGAGCCTGAGGCACTTCACCAGCTGATCGGTGAGCGTGCTCTTTCCGGCGCCGGGAGCGCCGGTGATACCAATGACGTATGCCTTGCCGGGATGCGACCACGCGAGCGACGCCAGTTGTCGGCCCGGTGCTTCACCTCGATCGACGAGGGTGAGGCCGCGGGCCAACGCTGAACGATCGCCGGCGAAGATCTTCTCGGCCAGGATTTGAGGGTCGATTACGCGTGCAATGCGACGAGGTTACCGGTTCGAGGGAGGTGGGCAGATCGGTCAGCGACCGAGGTCTTTGGCCGACACGCCGGCGATGCCCCAGTTCTCCTTCGGCATGTCGTGGATCCACACCCGCACGTTGGCCACCGGGGCGTCGAGGGCTTCGACGAGCGCCGCGGTGACCTTCTCGATCACGGCACGCTTCTGGTCTTCGGTTCTTCCCTCGAGCAGATAGATCTGAGCAAACGGCATTGGACTACTCCTTCGTTTCGTCAGTTCGCGGACGCCAGGGCACGGGCCCGGGACATGGTCAGGGCGGTGTCTTCGATCATGTCTTCCTGGCCGCCGACCATGCCGCGACGCCCCAGTTCGACCAGGAGGTCGCGCGCCGGCATGCCGTACTTCGCCTCCGCTCGTTTGGCGAACAGCAGGAAGCTCGAATACACGCCGGCGTAGCCCAGCGTGAGCGCGTCGCGGTCGATGCGGATGATGTGATCCATGATCGGCACGACCAGGTCTTCGGCCACGTCCTGGATCTTGAACACGTCGACGCCGGTGTCGATGCCCATCCGGTCGCACACCGCGATCAAGCACTTCCATCGGCGTGTTGCCGGCGCCGGCGCCCGAGACCGGCGGCCGCAGCGTCGATGCGGTTGGCACCGCACTCGATGGCGGCCAGCGAGTTGGCCACGCCCATGGCCAGGTTGTGGTGGCCGTGGAAGCCGAGTTCGGTCTCGGGCTCGAGCGCCTCGCGCACCGCGCCGACGCGGGCCGTCACGTCGTCGGGCAGCATGTAGCCGGCCGAGTCGGTGACGTAGATGCAGTTGGCGCCGTAGCTCTCCATCAGCATGCGCCTGCGTCGACCAGACCCTCCGGGACTGTCCATGTGCGCCATCATCAGGAAGCCGACGGTGTCCAGCCGAGCTGTGCGCGCCATGCTGATGTGCTGCTCCGACACGTCGGCCTCGGTGCAGTGGGTGGCCACGCGGATCGTGTTCACGCCGAGTCCTTGCGCCATCTGCAGGTGGTCGACGGTGCCGATGCCCGGGAAGCAGCAGCGCCGAGACCTTGGCCTGCTTCATCAGCGGAATCACGGCGCCGAGGTACTCCTCGTCGCTGTGCGCGGGGAAGCCGTAGTTGACGCGAGCTGCCGCCGAGGCCGTCGCCGTGGGTGACCTCGATCAGCGGAACGCCGGCGGCGTCGAGGCCGGAGGCGATCGACTTCATCTGCTCCAGCGTCATCAGGTGGCGCTTGGGGTGCATGCCGTCGCGCAGCGTCATGTCGTGGACGGTGATCTTGCTGTCCTGTGAGATTCATGGTGTTCTCCTGGTAGGTAAGGCGAGTGCCAACGGGCCGGACCGGGCGTCGACGTGCGTGGCCGGAGCGATCGAGCGTGCCGGCGAGAATCTCTTCGGCGAACATCTCGGCGGTGCGCGCGGCGGCGGCGGTCATGATGTCGAGGTTGCCGGCGTACTTCGGGCAGGTAGTCGCCCAGGCCCTCGACTTCCAGGAAGACCGAGACGCGGTTGCCATCGAACACCGGGCCGTTGACCAGCTTGTAGCCGGGCACGTACTTCTGCACCTCGGCGATCATGTCGTGGATCGAGGCCGTGATCGCGTCCTGATCCGGCTCGTCTCGGTCAGGCAGTGCACGGTGTCGCGCATGATCATCGGCGGCTCGGCCGGGTTGATGATGATGATCGCCTTGCCCTTGGCCGCGCCGCCGACCTTCTCGACCGCGCCGCCGTGGTGCGGGTGAACTCGTCGATGTTCTTGCGGGTGCCCGGCCCGACCGAGCGGCTCGACACGGTGGCGACGATCTCGCCGTAGGCCACCGGCTGCACGCGCGACACCGCAGCCACCATCGGGATGGTGGCCTGGCCGCCGCAGGTGACCATGTTGACGTTCATCTCGCGCTTGCCGACGTGCTGCGTCGAGGTTGACCGGCGGCACGCAGTACGGCCCGATCGCCGCCGGCGTGAGGTCGATCATCAGCACGCCCCAGCGCGTTGAGCTTGCGGGAGTTCTCGGCGTGCACGTAGGCGGAGGTGGCGTCGAACGCGATCTGCACGTCGTCGGCGATCACGTGCGGGAGCAGCCCGTCGACACCGTCCGACGTGGTCTTGATGCCCATGTCGCGGGCGCGGGTCAGACCGTCGGACGCCGGGTCGATGCCGACCATCCAGACCGGTTCGAGCACGGGACTGCGTTGAAGCTTGGCGAGAAGGTCGGTGCCGATGTTGCCGGGGCCGATTACGGCGCATTTGATTTTGGTCATGGTGGGCTCCATTGCTATGTGTACGTACTATGGGTCGATGGTGGTGAACCAGATGGTTCAGGCGAAACGCATCGACACGGTCCCGAGGTCCTGGAACCTCACCGACACGTTGTCTCCGGCCGACACGGCGATCGCTTCGGTGACGCCACCGGTGAGTATGAGGGTTCCCGCGGGAATCTCCTGACCGCGGGCTCCGAGGTGATTGGCCATCATCGCGACCGCCGCAGCTGGATGACCGAGTACGGCCGCACCGGCGGCCATCGCGACAATCTGCCCGTTCTTCTCGAGCACGACGCCGAGCGTCCGCAGGTCGAGATCCTCGATCGATCGGGAGCGTCCGCCAACAACGAATCGACTGGCCGACGTGTTGTCGGCAACGACGCTCTTGAGATCGAATTTGAAATCGCGGTAGCGGCTGTCGATGATCTCCACGGCCGGAACCACGAAGTCGATGGCCGCCAGAACGGCACCGACGTGGCAGCCCGGTCCGCGAAGCGGCGCCTTCGTGACAATGCAGATTTCCGCTTCGACCTTCGGATGAATCAGCTCGTTCATCGCGATCTCCGACCCGTCGGGGCAGGACATGTAATCGCTCAGAAAGCCGAAGCACGGCGTGTCGACACCCATCTGGCGCATTTTCGCGAACGAGGTGAGGCCGGCCTTCAGGCCAACGGTGCGATTGCCGCGGGTCTCCTTGCGACGACGGATTTCGTCCTGAATGTCGTACGCGTCGGACCAGTCCATGGTCGGGTGGTCGTCGGTGATCTTCGTGACGTCGCGGGCGCCGAGTTCGGCGTCTTCGAGGTGAGCGGCGAGTGCTTCGATGGTGGTGCGGTCGAGTGCCATGTCAGTTTCCTTGGATGAACTTTCCTTAGATGAACCGTACGAACGTGGAACCGAGGCCGCCGACGCTCGCATGGAGGTTGTCGCCCGCGGTCACCGGCACGAGCGGTGACTGCGACCCGGACAGGATCACGTCGCCGGCGTTGAGCGAGATGCCGAGTCGCCCGAGCGTGTTGGCCAGCCACGCCACGGCGTTGACCGGTGATCCCTGGACCGAGGCGCCGGCACTGGTTGAAATGATTTCGCCGTTCTTCTCCAGCACCATTCCCGCGAGGGCGAGATCGAGATCACGTGGGCTCTTGCACGTGCCCCCCAGCGTGAACACCCCGCAGCTCGCGTTGTCCGCGACCGTGTCCTGGATCTTGATCTCCCAGTTGCGGATGCGCGAGTCGACGATCTCGAAGCACGGCATCACGAAGTCGGTGGCCCGTATGACATCCGCCGCGGTGACACCCGGTCCTTCGAGGTCGCGGGCCAGCACGAACGCGACTTCGGCCTCGGCTCTGGGGGCAATCAGTTTGGTCGTGTCGATGGGCTCCCCCTCGTTGAACGCCATCCCCGAGAGCAGGTAGCCGAAATCAGGTTGGTTGACACCGAGCATGTCCATCACGACCTTCGACGTGACACCGATCTTTTTGCCGATCACTTTCTCCCCAGCGTCGAGGCGGTGCTGCACCATCCGTAGTTGGATGCGGTACGCGTCGTCGACCGTGATCCCGGGGTCGGTTTCGGTCAGCGGCGCGATGGTGGTGCGATCGAGCAGTGCACGATGAAGGGCGTCGGCCTTGGCTTGGATCTGTTCAGGTGTCATGGGAATTCGCTTTCTGATTCGAGGTCAGAGCTGGATGCGTCAGAGCTGGGATGCGCCAGATCTGGATGCGTCAGGGCTCGAGGCTTAGAGCTTGATCATCACGTTGCGGAGCTCGGTGTAGAACTCGAGCGAGTGGACGCCGCCTTCACGTCCGATGCCGGAAGCTTTGGCGCCACCGAATGCGGTGCGCAGATCTCGCAGGAACCAGCTGTTGACCCAGCAAAGCCCGACCTCGATGGCACTTGCCATGCGGTGCGCGACGCCGAGGTTCTGCGTCCAGATCGATGTTGCGAGACCGTATGCCGTGTCGTTCGCCAACGCGATCGCCTCCTCTTCGGTGTCGAACGGCGCGATGTGGCAGCACGGACCGAAGATCTCCTCGCGGATAATCGGTGACGACTCCGGCAGTCCGGTCCAGATCGTGGGCTGCACCCAGTGTCCGTCGGCGAACTCGCCCGACATCGCCGGAGATCCGCCTCCGGTGACCACGTTCGCCCCTTCGGCCTTGGCCTTCTCGTAGTACGAGAGGACCTTGGCCCTGTGCTCGGCCGAGATCAGCGGACCCAGGCCCACCCCGGGCTCGTTCGACGGGCCAACCTTGAGCGACTCCGCCCGTTCCTTAAGTGCACTTACAAACTTGTCGAAGATCGGGCGCTGCACGTAGACGCGCTCGGTTCCGAGGCACACCTGTCCGCAGTTCTCGAATGCGCTACGCGTAACACCGGCGATAGCCGCGTCGAAGTCGGTGTCGGCAAACACCACAGCGGCGTTCTTGCCACCGAGCTCGAACGACACCGGGCGCACACCCTTGGCCGCCGCCGCCATGATCGCTTCACCCGTGCGCGTCTCGCCCGTGAACGTGATGCCGTTCACGCCGGGATGTCGGGTGAGGAACTCTCCGGCCGAGTTCGGACCGAAGCCGTGCACGACGTTGTACACGCCCTTCGGAATGCCGACGGCGTTCATCACCTCGCCGAGGAGCGTCGCCGTAGCGGGTGTCTCCTCCGACGGTTTCACAATCACCGTGTTGCCGCACGCAAGCGCGGGGCCGACCTTCCACGTCATCAGCAGCAGTGGCAGGTTCCACGGGCACACCACCGCAACGACGCCGAGCGGCGAACGCACCGCGTACGAGATCGCCCGCCCTCCGTCGGGTGTGGCCATTTCGAAACTCTCGGTCGGGACGTTCTTCACGATGTCGGCGAATATGCGGAAGTTCGCCGCGCCGCGGGGTATGTCGACGTGCGACGCCAGGCTCGCGGGCTTACCGGTGTCGGCCAGTTCCGCGGCGAGGAACTCGTCGAAGCGGCGATCGATCTCGTTCGCAACGGCGTGCAGCAACTCGACGCGCTTGACGACGCTCATCGAACCCCACGGCCCCCGCAGTGCTGCTCGCGCGGCCGCCACCGCAGCATCGACTTCCGCCTGACCGGCTTCGTGCACGAGCCCGATCACGTGGTTGTCAACGGGAGCCCGCTTCTCGAACGTGGCCGACGTCGCGACGAATTCGCCGCCGATGAAATTCAGAAACTGGGTGGTGCTCATGTTGCCTCGTTTGGGGGAAGTTTCAACTGATCAGTTCAGGAAGAGGGCGTTGATACCGGCCTGCGCACACGCTTCGTCCTGTTCGGCGGATCCGCCGGAGACACCGATGGCACCGATGCGGACACCGTCTTCGTGAATGGGAAGTCCGCCGCCGATGCCGACGAGTCGTGGTCGCGTCGAGAGTCCGGTGCGAAGCGCTTCGTCGTTGGCGAACATCTGCTCCCAGGCACTGGTCGGGAACCCGAATCCTGCGGCGGTGTAGGCCTTGTCGATCGAGATGTCGATCGAGTGGAGGAACGCGCCGTTCATGCGAAGGAAGGCCATCAACGTGCCCGATGCGTCTGTCACCGCGACGTTGACCGCGATCCCGAGGGAGTGGGCATGCTCGGTCGCTGCCGCAACAGCCAGATGGGCCGCGTGCTGGGTAATCGTGCGAGACGAGATTGCGTGTGGCGGATTCGACAACGGGGTTCCCATCCTTTCGGCTTCCCGGTCCTTTCGGCTTCCGGGTCAAAGGTACGAATCGCGTTCGATGCTGTCCAATACCTGATTTTGTACATTTGATACCTTTTGGGTATGGATCTCCGAGACCTCGAATGCTTTCTCGCCGTCGCCCGGGAAGGCCACGTTGGCCGAGCGGCAGCTGCGCTCCACATCACGCAACCGCCACTTTCCAGGCAGATCAAGGCACTTGAGGTGGAACTCGGCACTGCGTTGTTCCTGCGCACCCCGAAGGGGGTGGAGTTGACCGAAGCCGGACGCACGCTGCTGGAGGACGCGGCAAACGTTCTCGCGTTGGCGGAACGGGCGAAGGAACGCACAACACGCGCCGGGAAGGGACTCGTCGGTCGCCTTGATGTGGGCCTCTTCGGTTCTGGCGTGCTCGACGTGATTCCCCGCCTGTTGGCCCGCTTCCACCGGGATCGGCCGGAGGTGAAGATCGTGCTTCACAACCTGACGAAGACCGAGCAGCTCGCGGCGCTGCGGGAGCATCGCATCACCATCGGGTTCAACCGCTTTGTCCCCGACGAAGACGACATCGCGGTCGAGACGGTGCTTCGCGAGCCGCTGACGGTGTGCGTCAAGACGAACCATCGCCTGGCCCGCCACAAGACCGTGACCCTGCGTGACCTCGACCGCGAGCCGCTCGTGCTGTACCCCAACCAGCCGGTCCGGGGCCTGGCGCAGGAGGTCGCCGACGCGTTTCGCGCCGAGGGTCTCGTGCTGAACGTTGAACAGGAAGTCGAGGATGTGTTCACGGCCGTGGCCCTGGTCGCATCCAGTTTCGGAGCATGTGTGACAACGCGCTCGGCCGCGAGTCTGCGTCTGCCGGGCGTCGTGTTCCGACCCCTGGTCTGCGCGGAACTGCCCGATGTCGAACTCAGCTGTTTGTATCTCCGCGGGAACCGTTCGCCGATTCTCGACGCCTTCCTGACGATCATCCACGAGTGGACCGGGGCCTGACGCTTTAGGGCCGAAGGGCCCGGCCCGAGATTACGAAGGGTGTGTCATGATGCGCTCCTTCGCCGTCCGCACGTTCGTTTTCGAACGACTGGCTACTAGGAGACCGATGAAGAACGCATCCGAAGGGCAAGATCCGCTTGCCGGACGCGTTTTTCCGCGCCGGTCGACACTCACCCTTCCGGCCGAAACCCGAAGGCTGGGAACAGCTCTATGCGTACTCACTTCCGTTCAGCGACGACGGAAGCGAAGAGGACAACGCATTCTGGTTTCGTGATTCGATTCATTGGCCGCGGGTCGTCACGCCGTTTGAGTCGGCCATTCCCCAGTTCGCACTGGCGTCACTCGGACAGTTCAACCATCGCCATTTTCTTTTTCCATCGACGAAGGGTTTGGGACTTCGCATCCTCGGCGGCTACTGCTACCTGAGCCCGGAGTCGATCGACGAAGCCGACACGGTGGAGAATCGATCCGCGCAGTTTCAGGAGCGGGCCGGGCACTATTACGAGAACTGGGACGCCATCTACGCGGAATGGCGCGCCAAGGTGCGGGTTCTCATCACCGAAATCGACGCGATCGAGTTTCGTTCGCTACCTGATGTGGTCCCGCTCGATGAAGTGGTCGCAGGGAATGGACTTGGCCATGTCCACGAGCTTCCCGCAAGGTTTCATGAGCTCATGGATTGCATTGTGCGTCTATGGCAGTACCACTTCGAGATGCTGAATCTCGGATATGCGAGGTATCTGGAATTTTTCCAATACTGCAAATCGCGTCTTCCATCTATCGAGGATTTGAGTATCGCCCGCATGGTCGCCGGAATAGAGGTCGACCTCTACGGACCCGACCGCGCACTGAAGCACCTGGCCACCCTGGCCATCGACCTGGGCCTCGACGAAGCACTCTGCGCCGGCCCGGTATCAGAGGTACTCAGCGCTCTCGAGGCGGTGTCGCCGGAGCAGCACCCCGGAGCCGCCGAATGGCTTGCCGAGTTCGCTCGGGCGAAGCTCGAGTGGTTCAATTTCTCGACGGGATCCGGCCTCCACCACAGCGATCCGGTGTGGTTCGACCGCCTCGACATCCCCATCGGCCTAATCCGCAGTTACATTCACCAGATAGACAGCGGCCATACGATCGACATCCCGACCGAGCGAATTACGCACGAACGAGATGAGATTGCCGCCGACTGCATGGGCCAACTTCCCCCGAGCGAGCAGGAGGAATTCCCACAACGACTCGCTGATGTGCGCCTGGTTTTCCACTACGTGGAGAACCACAACTTCTACGTGGAACATTGGGCCATGTCGCTCTTTTGGCGCAAAATGCGTGAACTGTCTGAGCTCTTCGTAAACGAAGGATTCTGGGGTCGGGTCAATGACGTCTTCATGTTGAGGACCGATGAAATCGATACGGCCATCGCCGACCTCACGTTCGCGTGGGGAAGTGGTCACCGCGCCCGGGGCCCCAAGTACTGGCCGAAGGAGATCGAACGACGTCATCGGATCATCGACGCGTGCGCGGCATGGGAACCGCCACTGGCTCTTGGGACCCCACCGCGTCGCTTCACCGAACCGTTCACGGTCATGCTCTGGGGAATCACTGCGTCGTCGGTCGCCGCGTCGTTTGGCGATGCGAACGACCACCCCACCCGGCTGATCGGGCTCGGCGCGTCGTCGGGAGTCGCCGAGGGTCGGGTCTGCGTCGTCACCGATGCCGAGCACTTTGATGACATCGCAGACGGCGACATCATCGTCGCGGAACAGACCTCACCGAGTTGGACCCCCGTTTTTGCCCGGGCCGGCGGAACCATCAGCGAAGCGGGCGGATTGATGAGTCATACCGCCATCGTCTGTCGGGAATACGGATTGCCGGCCGTTACGGGAGTTCCGCACGCAACCCACCTTCTGCGCACCGGCCAATACGTTCGCATCAACGGTGACACCGGCACCATCGATGTGCTCTCGTAGGAGGAGTGCGACATGGAGCAACTCGCAACCCTGTCCCGTGCCCTGCAGGTCCTACAGGCGTTCAGCTACGAGCACCCCGAGCTCGGCGTGTCCGAACTGGCCCGGCGCTTGGGTATGAGCAAAGCCCAGGTGCATCGCATCCTGACGACACTTGCGGCGGAGCGCTTTGTCATGAAGACCGCCGACGACCGCTACCGCCTCGGCCTTCGGGTGCACGAACTCGGGCAACTGGTCGTGAGCGGCCTGGAGATCCGTCAGGTCGCCCACGAACCCCTCGACCGCCTGCACGTCGAATCCGGCGAAACGGTCCATCTCGCTGTGCTCGACGGACCCGACGCGATCTACATTCACCGCCTCGAGGCGCAGAGCACGCTTGGCATGTTCGCACGACTCGGCCGCCGGATACCTGCGCACACCACCTCATCGGGAAAATGTCTGCTGGCGTTCGGGCCGCCCGAAGCCGTCGACGCGGTGATCGAATCAGGTCTGGCCCGGGTTGGTCCCCGCTCCATCACCACGGCTGCGATGTTGCGATCCGCCCTTGCTGACATCCGTACCAACGGCTACGTGTTGAGCGTCGATGAGAACCAACGTGGCGTTCTGAGCATCGGGGCACCGATCTTCGACCATCTCGGAACGTGTATCGCCGCGGTGTCGGTTGCGGGGCGCAGCACCCGGGTAACCGATGAGCGCCTCCCCCGGTTCATACGACTCGTGCGCCAGTGCGCCGCCGAGATCAGTGCCGGAATGGGTTATCTCGGAGTCGTCAGTCAGCCAAGAACGAAAGCAGCAGCGCATTGAACTCCGCGGCATGTTCGATCTGCGTCCAGTGACCGCAGCGCCCGAACACATGCAGGCGGGAGCGGTCGATGAGTTGCAGCAGGCGCAGCGACGTGGCGAGCGGGATGACCCGGTCGTCGCGGCCATGGACGATCAGCGTCTCAACATCAAGTGCCCTGATAACCGCGTCGGGCGTCTTCATCGCCTCGATCCACCGTTGGCGCGGAGCCGGAAACATCGAACTGAAAGACTCATGAACGCCCGGCTCGATACTCGCATGGTAGCGAAGCTTCGCTAGTTCATCGTCGACGAGCGTGCGGTCGTAAGCGAACAGATCAAGTAGGCGACGCATGTTCTCGATCGAGGGTTGATATCCCCACACCTGGTCCAGTCCCTCAGTGATCGGAAACGACACACCCACCGACCCCATCAGCACCAGGCGTCGGACCTTCGTCGGGTTTTCGGTCGCATATGCAAGTGCGATCGCACCACCGAAGCTGTTGCCGACCAACGAAAACCGATCAAGCCCGAGTGCCTGGACCAACCCGTCGAGTTGGTCGAGCCAACTCGTCATGTCGTAGCGGCCGTGTCGTTCGGAGAAGCCGAACCCGGCCATGTCGGGGGCCAGGACGCGGTGTTCTGAGGCCAAGGACGGAACCGTCAGTCGCCAGTTCGCGTACGCCGAAACCCCCGGCCCCGAGCCGTGAATGAGCACGACCGGCGAGCCGCTTCCGGCTTCGAGAACGTTCGTCTGCGTGCCGCCGGCCATGACCATTCGGCCGATTTCCGGGCGTTGCGTTGATAGGGCCATGCGCCAGCCTCCTGGGGACGTCCTGGTCGTTAACCGTCGGGTTCGAACGTACGACAGGGGCGAATGTCATTTCGAGACAACCGTTCCGATTTGCGGAACGGAACGCTGTACGTGTGACCGTAGGCACCGCACGCTGGTCCCTGTGATCAACGAAGGGGAACCGTTGCCGAAGGGATTCGATCCGCACCGTCGTTTCGTTCAAGTTGTCGAACGGCGGGCGGATGGTTTCGTGGAGTTCCGCTTCGCTCTCGGGGATCCCGGGCTCTTCGTCGAGATGTTCCTTCGTGAGGAGGACTTCGAGAGGTTCGCTTCGGAGGACAACACCGAAGTCCTCGGTGACGTTGTTCCGTCCGCTACCGGTTCGGGGCAACTCCCGTCCGATGACGAAACGGACCAGTGGAACTGGACCATGCACGACGCCACCCATCACCGCCTCAATTGAAATAACCGACCGCCTCAACACCGACCAGTACCGCTTCAGCTGACCAAGCATCCGCTCACCCGGACCGGCGAGGTCTGACCGGTCGAGCGCGCGACACAACCAAGGAGCACGAACCCATAATGCAGATCGACCTCCGCACCGTCTCTATCAAACCCATACGCCAGACGTTCCGAAACATCGAGGAGCGAATCGGGCCCGACAAGTCGGCGTCTCGCTACCAAGAGGGCACCCTCGACGTTCAAGCCGACGCCAACTTCCACTATCGCCCGACGTGGGATCCGACGCACGAGATCTTCGACGCCTCGCGTACAAAGATCGCAATGGCTGACTGGTACACGTTCAAGGATCCACGCCAGCTCTACTACGGCACCTACACCGCGGCACGCGCCCGGCTGCAGGAGACCGCCGAAGCCGACTTCGAGTTCGTCGAACGCCGGGCCCTGGCCGACACGTTCAACGCCGATGCGAAAGCCAAGGCGATCGACACGTTCGTGCCGCTGCGCCATGCAGCGTGGGGCGCCAACATGAACAACTCGTCGATCTGCGCGTACGGCTACGGCACCGCGATCACTGCGCCGTGCATGTTCCAGGCGATGGACCAACTCGGCATCGCGCAGTACCTCACACGGCTCGGATTGCTGCTCGGAGACGTCGAAACCCTCGATGCTGCGAAAGAGTCCTGGATGCAGTCACCGGCCTGGCAGGAACTGCGTCGGTATGTGGAAGACACGTTCGTCACGCAGGACTGGTTCGAGCTCTATGTCGCTCAGAACTTCGCGCTCGACGGTCTGCTGTTCCCGTTGCTCTACGACAAGGTCGACTCGGCGCTCACCGCCACCGCCGGCCCGACGGTGTCGATGCTGCTGCGCTTCCAGAGCGAGTGGTTCGCGGAAACGGCCAAGTGGGTCGACGCCACGATCAAGACCGCCGCTGCGGAATCAGCCGACAACGCCAGGCTTCTCAGTGGCTGGGCTTCGGCCTGGCGCGACCGCGCCGCGAAGGCCCTGCAGCCGGTGGCCGCAATCGCACTCGGCGATGGAGCTGCAACAGCCGTGGCCGACGTCGTCGCAACGTTCAATGCCCGCGCCGCCAAGTGCGGCCTGACGGTCTGACACCGGAGAGGAACCCCATGTCCAACGTATTCATTGCTTTTCAGACCAACGAGACGAGCCGCGGCATCGTCGAAGCGATTGTCGAAGACAACCCCGCCGCAGTCGTACAGGAGCAACCGGCGATGGTGAAGGTCGACGTCGCCGACTCCATGACGATCCAGCGCGAAACCATCGAAGAGAAGCTCGGGCGTCCCTTCGATCTGCAGGAGCTGCACGTCCACCTGATCACCCTGTCGGGCCACATCGATGAGTCCGACGACGCCTTCAACCTGAGCTGGAAGAACTGAGGAAACCCCCATGACAACAACTGCCGCAAACAAGAAACTCGGTCTGAAGGAGCGTTACGCAGCTCATGACCCGCGGTCTCGACTGGGAGACCACGTATCAGCCGATGGACAAGGTGTTCCCGTACGACGACGTACGAGGGCATCAAGGTCCACGACTGGGACAAGTGGGAGGACCCGTTCCGCCTCACGATGGACGCGTACTGGAAGTACCAGGCCGAGAAGGAGCAGAAGCTCTACGCGGTCATCGATGCGTTCGCGCAGAACAACGGTCAGCTCGGCCTCACCGATGCCCGCTACATCAACGCGCTGAAGCTGTTCCTCACCGGCGTGACGCCGCTCGAGTACAAGGCGCACCGTGGCTTCGCCCACGTCGGCCGCCAGCTCCCGGGCGTCGGCGCGCGCGTCGCGTGCCAGATGCAGTCGCTCGACGAGCTGCGCCACGCGCAGACGCAGATCCACTCGATGTCGCAACTACAACAAGCTACTACGACGGCTTCCACGACTGCGCGTCACATGCACGACCGGGTCTGGTATCTCTCGGTGCCGAAGTCGTTCTTCGACGACGCGATCACCGCCGGTCCGTTCGAGTTCATGATCGCGATCGGTTTCTCGTTCGAGTACGTGCTGACCAACCTGCTGTTCGTGCCCTTCATGTCCGGCGCGGCGCTACAACGGCGACATGGCCGACCATGACCTTCGGCTTCTCGGCGCAGTCCGACGAGTCGCGCCACATGACGCTCGGCCTCGAGGCGATCAAGTTCATGCTGGAGCAGGACCCGGACAACGTGCCGATCGTGCAGCACTGGATCGACAAGTGGTTCTGGCGCGGCTACCGCGTGCTCGACGCTCGTCGCGATGATGCTCGACTACATGCTGCCCAAGCAAGGTGATGAGCTGGAAGGAAGCCTGGGAGATGTACGCCGAGCAGAACGGCGGCGCGCTGTTCAACGACCTCGCCCGCTACGGCATCCGCGCTCCGCTCGGCATGGCAGCAGGCGTGCGACGACAAGGATCACCTGTCGCCACCAGGCGTGGTCCACCTTCTACCAGTATCAGCGGCGCGGCGCCGTTCCACACCTGGGTCCCCGACACGACGACGAGATGGACTGGCTGTCGGAGAAGTACCCCGACACGTTCGACAAGTACTACCGGCCACGCTTCGAGTACTGTCGCGCGAACGTGAAGCGGCCGGCGACCGCTTCAACAACGGCACGCTGCCCATGCTGTGCCAGGTCTGCCAGATCCCGATGCTGTTCACCGAGCCCGGCGATCCGACCCGCATCTGCTACCGCGAGAGCGAGCTACGAGGGCGAGACGTACCACTTCTGCTCCGACGGCTGCAAGAACATCTTCGACCACGAGCCGGAGAAGTACGTCCAGGCCTGGCTGCCGGTGCACCAGATCTACCAGGGCGACTGCTTCGGCCCCGACGCCGATCCGACCTCACCGGACTTCAACCCGCTGCTCGAGGTCATCAAGTGGTACCGAGTCAACGTCGGCGTCGACAACGCACCGTACGAGGGCTCGGCCGACCAAAAGAACTTCGAGACGTGGCGCGCCATGTCGACGACGAACTGAGAAGGGCACACGACCATGACCGTTAAAGCAATTGCCGATTACCCCGGCGTGGCCAAGGACACGCAGGACAAGTTCCACGGCGCGCAGCTCACCTACATCGGATGGCTCGACCATCTGATGTTCTGCGCCCCGTTCGCGTTCCCGCTGCCGCCCGACATGCCGTTCGGCGCTGTTATCGAAGCAGTCATACCCGGTGCGTTCGGCACCCATCCCGACTTCGCCAAGATCGACTGGTCGAAGGTGGAGTGGGCCCGCTCGAACGGCAAGCCCTTCAATCCGGACCCGACGAAATCCCTGGCCGAGAACGGGTTGAAGCACAAAGACTCGATCACGTTCCGGACCCCGGGTCTCACCGGCATCAAGGGCACGTCGAGCTGAGGTCGGTTTCGTGACGTTCGAGCTCTCGATAGAACCGCTCGGGCAGAGCGTCGCCGTCGAGGAGGGGCAGACCCTTCTCGACGCGGCGCTCCGCAACGGCGTTTACCTGCCCCATGCCTGTGGGCACGGTCTGTGCGGCACGTGCAAAGTACAGGTCGTCGAGGGTGACATCGACCACGGCCCGATCTCGAGCTTCGCCCTGATGGACTTCGAGCGCGATGAAGGCTGGTGCCTGGCCTGCTGTGCCACGGCCGAATCCGACGTCGTGATTGAGGCCGACATCGATGAGGAACCCGACGCGCTCAACCTGCCCGTGCGCACCGTTGACGCTACCGTAAGTGCACTTATCGAGTACACACCCACCATCAAAGGCGTGCAGTTGCACGTCGAGGATCCCGATGGCCTTCCGTTCCAGGCCGGGCAGTATGCGAACCTGCATCTGCCTGGTGGCGGACACCGACCGTTCTCGTTCGCCAACCCGCCGTCGCGGGCCCACGATGTCGAGCTCGACGTCCGCTTCGTTCCCGGCGGTGTCGCAACCACGTGGGTTCACCAGGAGTTGGCGGTCGGCGACCGCGTCAAGCTCTCGGGGCCGTACGGACGATTCCACGTGCGCGTGTCGGCCAAACTGCCGATGCTGTTCATTGCCGGCGGTTCGGGGCTGTCGAGCCCGCGCTCGATGATCCTCGATCTCCTCGAGAACGGTTGCACGCTTCCCATCACGCTCGTGTACGGCGCCCGCTCGCAGGACGAGCTCTACCGGGTCGACGAGTTCGAGGAGCTGGCACAAACAACTCCTACGTTCACGTACGTTCCTGCACTCTCGAATGAGCCGGAAGGCACCGGATGGTCCGGCTACCGGGGCTTCGCCCACGAGGCGGCGAACGCACACTTCAACGGTGATTTCCGAGGTCACAAGGCCTACCTCTGTGGCCCGCCGGCGATGATCGACGCGTGCATCTCGACATTGATGCAGGGTCGCCTGTTCGAGCGTGACATCTACCAGGAGCTGTTCGTGTCGGCCGCTGATTCGGCCCGAGCCCGTAGCCCACTGTTCAAGAGGATCTGAGCACGATGACCACGTTTCCCGTGTCGATCGAGGACCCCGCCGCCGGCTCGTCAACCGTGTTCTCCTGCCCCGACACCGTCAACGTGTTGGAGGGCATGGAGCACGCGCATCTGTCGACGATTTCGGTCGGTTGCCGTCGCGGTGGGTGCGGGGTATGCCGGGTGCACGTCATCTCCGGCACCTACGAGTCGAAGCGGATGTCGAAGGCGCACGTGAGTGAAGAGGATCTGGCGAGGCATGTCGTACTTGCGTGCCGGATCATGCCGACCAGCGACCTTCGAGTTGAGCCATTGGGGCTCGCCCACCGACCCGAGGTGTCCACCACCTCCCTGTTCGCAGCACCTTCGACCAACACACAACCTGTAACAAGACACCAACCACAAGACACCCACTACAAAGGAGCATCACCATGGCCATGACAGGCGTCCTCCGTCCAGGACACATGCAATTGAAAGTCCTCGATCTCGATGAGGCAGTCGAGTTCTACTCAAACGTCGTCGGTCTGGTCCAGACCGGTCGCGATGCAAAGCGCGCATATTTCAAGGGTTGGGACGAGCGTGACGCCAACAGCCTGATCCTCCGTGATGCCGGCGAAGCGGGTATGGACTTCTACGGCTTCAAGGTTGCCGATGCCGCAACCCTCACGAAGCTCGAAGCCGACCTGAAGAACTATGGCGTTACCACCGAGCGGATTCCGGCCGGTGATCTCCTCGACACCGGCGAGCGGGTTCGGTTCGAGATCCCCTCCGGTCATCAGATCGAGCTGTACTGGGAGAAGAAGGACGTCGGCAACGGCATGCCCTACGTCAACCCGGCACCGTGGAACCCGGCCGCGGAACGCGGCATCGCGCCAATCCGCATGGACCACGCGCTGCTCTACGGTCCCGACATTGAGAAGGTTCAGGCGTTGTTCGTCGACGTCCTCGGCTTCTACCTCGTCGAGCACATCGTTCTCGAAGACGGCGTCACCGACCTCGCAATCTGGCTTTCGTGCTCGACCAAGGCCCACGACGTCGCGTTCGTGCGCAATGAGGAGCCGGGCAAACTGCACCACACCGCGTTCCTGCTCGAGAGCTGGGAGAAGGTTCTGCGCGCCGCCGACCTGATGTCGATGAACAAGGTCTCGATCGACATGGGCCCGACCCGCCACGGCGTCACCCGCGGCACGACGATCTACGCGTTCGACAACTCGGGCAACCGCTTCGAAACCTTCTGCGGCGGCTACCAGTCATATCCCGACTGGGCGCCGATCAAGTGGACGTGGGACGAAGTAGGGCCCGCCGTCTTCTATCACGACCGTCAGCTCAACCCGGCCTTCCTGTCCGTCTACACCTGAGCCGATCCCAGCACGGCTCGAGCCGACCGGGCCTACCCGACGCCCAGCCGACTTCTACGAATTCCAATCCCCCACCCGCCGGGCCTGTGCCCGGCGGGTCTTTTTCAGGAGCAAACCATGAACGATCTGTCCGGCGCGCAGGCGCTGGTTTCCGTGCTGGCCGACGCTGGAGTCACGACGGCATTCACCGTGCCGGGCGAGAGCTTCCTCGCCGTGCTCGATGCGCTCCATCACCATCCGACGATCCGGACCGTGGCGACGCGCCACGAAGGTGCCGCGGCGTTCATGGCCGAGGCCACCGCGAAACTTACGAAGCGACCATCGGTGTGCATGGCCACGCGCGCGGTCGGTGCAACCAATCTGGCGATCGGACTACACACCGCCATGCAGGACTCGAGTCCGGTCATCGCCCTGCTCGGGCAGGTCCCCACGTCGCGAAGGGGCCGCGAGGCCTTCCAGGAAGTCGACCTCGTCGATGTGTTTCGTCCACTGGTCAAATGGTCGGTCGAGCCCACCCGAGCCGATCGACTCGCCGAGATCGTGAACCGCGCGGTTCGCGTGGCACAACAGGGTCGACCGGGCCCGGTGGTCATCTCGCTCCCCGAGGACATCCTGCGGGAGCCGTCCGGGCGGGGGCCGGCGCTTCGAACCGGGACCGACTGGATGGTGCAGCCGTCGGCGGGCGACGCCCGTCGGGTATTGGCGGAACTACGCCGGGCGCAGCGACCGGTGCTGATGGTCGGAGGTGGCGTGATCGCGGCGGGTGCAACCGACACGATCGCCGAGTTGGCGTCGCGCGAAGCCATCGGGGTGGTGACCGGTTGGCGGCGAGGCGACGCATTCCCGAACTCACACGCCTGTTTCCTCGGTCAGACCGGGCTTCGCGCCGCACCTGCGGTACGTGATGTGCTGCTCGGCGCCGACCTCGCAATCGTGATCGGCCATCGGCTAGACGAGAACTCCACCCTGGGATACCAGTTCCCGTCGCCGAAGGCCCGTCTCGTGCACGTTGACGTCGACCCCAACGGAATTACCTCGCCGTTGGGTGCCGATGAAAGCATCATCGCCGACGCCGCTTCGTTCGCAGTGGCGCTGCTCTCTGCGTCCATAGAGGATCCGCCCGTCGCCGCGGCGGTCGCCGAACGCCGGACATCGCTGGCCGAGCGTCGGGCCCGTTGGGAGACCGAGACGACTCCGGATCGCGGCAGGGCCCGCGCCGGGTATGCCGATCAGCAGGCCGTCACCGCCCACATACGCCGCCTGGCACCGGATCCGACGATCTTCACCTGCGACGCCGGGACGTTTTCGGGTTGGTTCGACCGGTACCTCCGATTCGAGCGGCCGGGCTCGGTCCTGGCCCCGATCTCCGGAGCGATGGGCTACGCCATCCCCGCGGCGATCGCCGCGAAGCTCTCCCGACCCGATCACACGGTGATCGCCTACGTGGGCGACGGTGGCTTCCTGATGACGGGAGCCGAGATCGAAACGGCGGTTCGGGAGGATCTGCCGTTCGTCGCCGTGGTGTTCGACAACTCGGCGTATGCGACGATCCGCGTGCACCAGGAACGCGAGTATCCGGGCCGACCGGTCGCGACCGGCCTCGGTCGGGTCGACTTCGCGGCATTCGCTGAGTCGTTGGGCGGCTGCGGCTTCCGAGTGGACGACGACACCAAGTTCCCGGAAGCCTTCGAAGCGGCCCTGGCGAGTGGGCGGCCGTCAGTGATTCACGTCGTCGTGGATCCCGAACAGACGTCGGTCAATGCCGACGCACCAGCCTGACGGCACGGTCACGTCAGTGCACGTTCACGTCAGTGCACGGTCACGTCAGTGCACGGTCACATCGATGCGAGTCAGGTCGATGCGAGTCAGGTCGATGCGAGCTGCGTCCGGGTCGCGCGGGACGAAGGCGTGTCAACGGCTGGGTCGTCGTCGGAGGAATCATCGAAGTCATCGAGACTCGACTCCAGGACCCGACGCACATGGCGACGCATGGCCGCGTCAGCACCCGGACCGTCCTGAGCCGAGATCGCCTCGGCGATCGCAACGTGATCCTTGGAGCACTCCACCATGAAACGCAACGAGCCGACCACCGTCTCGCGAAGCACCCAGGCCAGATCCCGTGCGCTGGCAACGGACTGCCGCAGTCGTTCATTCCCGGCGGCCTGGGCCAGAACACCGTGGAATGCGGTATCGCGTCGACGGTATTCGGCCTCGTCGCCGTTCTCGGCCGCGTTCAATGTCGCCGCGGCGTGCTCCTTGATCTCGGCAATCTGCGCCGGCGTAGCGCGAGCGGCACTGAGCATCGCCGTCATCGCCTCCAACGCCTCTCGCAGCTCGAACGCTTCACGGATTCGCTGTTCGGTCGGGTTGACCACGACGACCCGGTTGTTCGGTTCGAAGGAGACCAGGCCGGCGTCTCGCAACTTCTGGAGCGCTTCGCGGGCCGGCGTGGCGCTGACGCCCAGACGGCGGGCGATTTCTTGGATCGTCAGCGGGGTTCCAGCCGACAGGGTTCGGTCGAGCAGGGCGGCTCGCAGCGAGCGATAGGCCTGTTCTGCGAGCGTCTCGGTGCGTTGCACAGGTTCCACGCGAACAGCATAACGGGTCGATACAAAATATCGAATATCAAACTTGACATCTAATATTTAGCTCGCGATACTCGCCTGTGTCGGCCGTCACGTCGGCCGCGTCGAGCGAAGGGGATCGCCATGCACCGCCACCACCACCCGGCCCACCTCGATCGGACCACGAGCGTCCGACCACGGGAGGAACGATTCAGATCCCGTGGCGCGTTCCGCTCCCGTGGCCTGGTCAGTGTCGTCGTGAGCGTTCTGGGCGCAGCGGCGTTCACGCTCGGACTCTCGGGTATCACCGAGACGGCACACGCCAAGACCACGACCAAGACCACTGGCGTGAAGTGCGGACTCGCCAACGGCAAGAAGGCGACCGGAGCAGCGATCAACGTCGGCGCGATCGTCGGGGCCACCGGCCCGGCTGACTTCAGTTCCGCCTCGAAGGGCGCGGCCGCGTTCTTCGCATGTGTGAACGCGAACGGCGGCATCAACGGCCGACCGGTCAGCTATCAGGTGAAGGACGACGGCTGGGATCCGGTCAAGGCGTCGCAGTTCGCCAAGGCCCTCGTGGAGGACTCGAAGGTCGTCGCCATGATCGGAAGCACGAGCTTCGTCGAATGTGGAGCCAACGCCGAGTACTACGTGAAGCAGAACGTCGCGGTGATCGCCGGCGTCGGCGTGCCCCGTGAGTGCTTCCACAGCCCGAACATCTCGCCGACGAACCAGGGCCCGCGTCTCAGCGGAATCGGCGTCGCCCAGTACGCCGTGGAGCAGGGAGCGAAGTCGATCGCATGTGTCGCGAACGTGATCCCGAACTTCGGCGCATGGGTGTGCCAGGGCATTGAGGCCTACGGCAAGGCGAACGGCATCACGGTGAAGACGTTCCTCGGCAAGGCCGATGCGAGCGACGCGGAGAGTGTCACACTGCAAGCGATCGGCTCCAACCCCGACGCGATCGTCGAGGTCGACCCGGGCCCCGTGACCGGCGCCTACCTCAAGGTCGGCGAGCAGCAGGGCGGCAAGGTGAAGTGGTACGGCGCGACGTCGACATACGACCTCAGCTTCCCGAAGTCCGTCGGCTCGTACTGGAACAACAAGTTCCACGCCGAGATCGAGCTCTCACCGCTCGACAGCACCGGCCCCGACAACACCACCTGGCGGGCCGTCCTCGACAAGTACGGCAAGTCGAGCGATCCGCGTGACAGCTTCTCCCAGGCCGGCTTCCTGGCCGCGAAGATCTTCACGGACACCATGCTGAAGTTGAAGCCCGCCGCCATCAACCGGGCCGCGGTCACGACAGCGCTCAAGGCCGTGAAGGGTTACCACACCGACCTCACGTGCGCTCCGTGGTACTTCGGCACAGCGACGGCCCACAACGCGAACCACAGCGGACGCATCGTGCAGATGACCGGCTCAGGCGACACCGGCTTCAAGACGGTGAAGGAATGCTTCGAGATCGCTGACCCGGAACTCGACTCGATCCGTGCGGCCGAGAAGTCCGATCCGTCGCTCGTGAAGTGACGCTCGGCCCAATTCGTCAGATGTCAATCCGTCAACTTTCAATCGTTTCGTGACCTGAGAACCGACCGCTTCCATGACCGACATCAAACCTTTCATCGTCACCGGCCTCGCGCTCGGTTCGGTGTATTCGCTGTCGGGGGTGGGAGCGGTCGTTCTGTACCGGACCACCGCGGTGGTCAACCTCGCCTACGGGGCGACGGGCGCCGTCGGTGCACTCGTCGCGTGGGACATGATCGAGCACGGTCGACCCGAGCCGATCGCATGGCTCGTCTGTGTGCTGGTGTCGACCGCACTGTCGGTCGCCTACGGCGTCATCGTGGCGCCTCGGCTCGCGCTGCGCGACCAGACGGTGAACACCGCGTCGACGCTCGGCTTCGCGCTGCTGCTGCTCGGCTTCTGCAACTGGCACTGGCGTGACATCTCACGCTCGCTCAGCCTCCCGACCGACGACCACGGGTTCTCCGTGCTCGGTGTCCGGGTCGTGGCGACGAAGCTGCTCGCCCTCGCGGCGGCGTTGCTCATCACCGTGACCGTCGGTGCGCTGTTACGCCACACGCGGATCGGCTTGAAGCTCCGGGCCATGGCGAACGACCGCGAGCTGAGCTCGATGCTCGGCATCCCGGTGGCGAGCGTCGGTGTACACGCATGGCTGCTCAGCGGGGTGCTCGCCGGACTCTCCGGACTGTTGGTCGCCGATCTCGTGCGGCTCGACGCCGGCACGCTCACGTTTCTCGTGATACCCGCGATCGCGGCTGCCGTGATCGGGCGTCTGGTTTCGTTGCCGGCCACCGTGGCCGGCGGACTCGCGGTCGGTCTGGCCGAATCACTCGCGGTGCCGTTTCGCAGTATCAGCGCGTACCGCGGTGTCGCGCCGTTCGCGGTGAGCATCGTGTTTCTGTTGTGGCGGCAGCGTCATGCGTCGCTGGCCGGTCGTCGATGAACACCGCCAGCAGGGCGCTGGTGCGCCGGGTGATTTCGTGGTGTGTCGCCGTGACCGCGGTGGCGTGGGCCGTTCCGGCGCTCGTCGGCTCAGCGTGGCTCGCCACGTTCACCAGCTGTGCGATCTTTGCGATGACCGCCGCCGGACTCGGACTCCTCTACGGACGACTCGGTCTGGCTTCGCTCACCCAGGTCGCCTTCGTCGGTGTTGGAAGCTGGGTGGCATTACGCGTCGGATTCGCGTTTGAGCTGCCCTTCCCCTTGCTCGTCGTCGCATCCGGGCTTGCCGCCGGTGCGCTTGGCTTTGTGCTGAGTCTCCCGGCGCTACGCCTACGGGGTCTGTACCTCGCACTGGTCACGCTCATGGTCGCAGGTGGATTCGACGTGGTATTCAATGCCACCGGCTTTCCGAACGGCGGCGGCGGTTTCCTCGGCTACCAAGCCTCCGGCGAACTTCGACGTCTTCCCCGTCCGTCGTTCGCCCGCGACGACGTCGCCTACTTCCGCTTCGTCGTAATCATAAGCGCGCTTATTCTCGTGATCGTCGGGCTCCAGATGCGCAGCCGCATCGGACGCGCGTGGGCGATCATCGCTCAGAGCGAGGCGGCCGCGCTGAGCAGCGGTGTGAACGTGACGCTTTCCAAGGCTTGGGCGTTCACGTTCGCCGGCGTGTTGAGCGGCATCGGTGGCGCGCTGCTCGCCGGTCAACTGGGGCAGGTCGGGCCGTCATCGTTTCAGGCGTCGTCGTCCATACTGCTGTTCTCGCTCACGCTCATCGGCGGCTCGACCAAATGGGTCGGGTGGATCGCCGCGTCGTTGCTGTACCTCGCGGTGCCGACGCTGCTGAACGACTGGGGCGTCGACGGAAATGTGGCATTGATGTTCTTCGGCGTCGCCTTGATGGTGAACCTGATCGGTGCACCCAGCGGGATCGCCGGCCAGCTCGCCGGTCTCGGTGCACTGATACGAGCCAAGTTCGCTCCGGTACTCGCTTCGAGACGAACCGGTAGCACGAGCGAAACGAGCCCCACCGCGTGATCACCATCAACAGCCTCAGCGTTGACTTCGGCGGGGTACGGCCGCTCTCCAACCTCACCGTTGAGCTCTCGAAGCCCGTGCACGGCGTGATCGGACCCAACGGTGCCGGCAAGACGACGCTGCTCAACGTCCTGAGCGGGTTCGTGGTTCCGGTGTCGGGCACCATGAACGTCGACGGTCACGATCTGCTCGCCATGTCGGCTCGGAAGCGGGCGCGTTGGGGACTGCGGCGCACGTTCCAGACCGAACAGCTCGCGGCGGATCTCACGGCACGCGAGAACATCACCGTGATGCTCGATTCGACCGACGGTCGACATCGCCACCGAGCGCAGGTTGATGACATGTGCGACGTGCTGGGCATCGTGCGACGCGACGTGCCGGTCGGCGCGCTCGACACGTACGAGCGACGCATGACCGAACTCGGACGCGCCCTCGTCGGGCACCCGAAGGTCGTGCTGCTCGACGAGCCCGGAGCGGGACTGTCCACCCGCGAGTCGGGAGCCCTCGCGAACATCATCCGCTCCATCCCGGAACGCTTCGGCGCCCAAGTGGTCCTCATCGACCACGACATCGACATGATCATCGACACGTGCGAATGGGTCGCCGTGCTCGACTTCGGCCAGCTTCTCGCTAACGGTCCGACCGCTTCAGTTCTCGACGACGACCGCGTCAAGACCGCGTACCTCGGCACCGAGGTGACCGCATGAGCGCCTCTCTTGTGGTCGACGGCGTGTGCATCGACCGCGGCGGAAAGCGGGTCGTGCGCGATGTCTCGTTCGACGTCGATGCCGGTGAGGTCGTGGCCCTGCTCGGGCCGAACGGCGCCGGCAAGAGCAGCCTCGTGCTCGGCATCGCCGGGGTACTGCGGATCGCCGCGGGCCGGGTGGTGGCCGATGGCGTCGACATAAGCGGACGGGCGCCGCACCAGGTACGCGCCGCCGGCGTTGCCGCGGTGCCGGAGGGTCACCGTGTGCTCAGCGACCTGAGTGTCCTCGACAACCTCCGAGCGGCCGGCGGCAAGGCCCACGAACGGGATCTGCGATCTGCGGTTGATGACGCGCTCGACGTGTTGCCGGAACTTCGCGAACGTCTCGGCTATCGAGCGGGAGCACTCTCCGGTGGCCAGCAGCAGATGGTCGCGCTCGCGCAGGCGATGGTCAGCCGGCCGAAGTTCCTGCTCGTCGATGAGCTCTCACTCGGCCTGGCGCCGATCATCGTGTCTCGCCTGGTGCCGGTGCTGCGCCAGTTAGCTGAGCGCGGCGTCGGCGTGCTTCTGATCGAACAGTTCGCGACGGTTGCACTCGGCGTCGCCGATCGAGCCGTCGTCATGGGCCACGGCCACGTGGGGTGGAGCGGACCGGCGTCGGATCTGGCGGAGCACCCCGAGATCCTCCACGGCGCATACTTCGCCAAGGCGCACGCCGACGAGGCGGCGGGCGAAGCTGTCGGCTGAACACCACGCTCGCCGAATTTGACCTGCACCCCGCAGCGCCCGAGTGGCACCTCAGCGACACACCCCCACACCACCCGGGCACGCTGAACCACACCCACAGCGCGCTCCCACCACCCCGGCCCGGTCACGCCGCCGCGCTGCTGGTTAGGCGAAGCGGTCGTGATGGAGCTGCGACACGGGGACGAGTTGCTCGACCGCCAGCGCGTTCTGCATGGCCTGGGTCATCGGTGGAGGGCCGGCGAAGTACCACTCGTGATCGGACAGCGGACCCGGTACCAACCGGCACGCGGCCTCATGCACAAACCCGGTCGCTCCGCTCCACGACCCGTCCGCCGGTGGCTCCGACAGAACGGGGTGGTACACGATCCGTCCGGTTCCGAGCGCGCCGAGCAACGCTTCGGCGCAAAGATCGTCGACGGTCCGTACGCCGTGGAAGAAGTGGAGCAGCCGGGTATCGAGGAGATGCTCGGCGTATGCGGCACGGGCGATCGCCAGCATCGGCGCGAGACCGGAGCCGCCGGCGACACACACGATGTCGCGGTTGTTGTCCGATCGGAGCCACGCGAGGCCATACGGTGCGTCGATCTCGACCCGTGTACCAGGTTCGAGGTCGAAGAGCGCACGAGTGCCGACGCCGTTGCGAACCCGGCGCACGATGAACTCGAACGTTCCCGAATCGTCGGCGACGTTCGACATCGAATAGCAGCGCGTCGACGGCACGCCAGGCAAGGCGAGCACCGCGTACTGCCCGGGGAGGAACGGTGACGGTCGGTCCGCGCTGAAGACGAACCGCCGCATGTCATGCGTGAGGTCTTCGACTTCCCTGAGTCGTGCCTCCGACCGCACGGGGCGGACCCCCGGAACGTATTCGTCGCCCGTCCGCACGTCGACAACGAGGTCGCTCGTCGCACTGCACTGGCAACCGAGCAGTCGGCCCGTACGCCGGTCACGATCGGAACGGGCCGGCGCATCGGGCCACCGATCGTCGACGTGACCGTCGCGCACCTGGAACCGGCACGTCCCGCACCCGCCCGAACTGCACTCGTACGGAAACCCCACACCGGCGCGCTGTGCGGCACGCAAGACGGTGTCTCCAGGCTGTTGCTCGAAGGTCTCGCCGGTCCGCTCAATACAGATCCGGAAGGTCGACGACGGATGTGACGCGATCACAGCCCCCACGAGCGCCGTTGCGTGCGAGTGGCATCACGGGCTACGGCCGCGGCATCGGGGGAATCAGGTAGTGCCGCGCAGAACGCGTCGATGGCGGCATCGGCCTGCGGTTCCCACTTCGCGATCCACTCGGCGAACTTCGCGGTGTTCGCGGCGTCACCGGTCAGCATCGACACGAGTGTGCTGGCCCAGCGGCGGTGCCGCGCCGCGTCGATCAGCTCCGCGTCGGTGATCATGCCGAGCAGCGTGTCGCCCTGATGACGGGCGGTGTCGCCGAGACGTCTGAAGCACGGCCTCCTCGATCGCCGGCTTGGCCACAAGGTTGAGGGCAACAAACGCTTCGGTCCAGTCCCACGTCACCAACACGTGCTCCATCAGCGACCGGAATCCCTGCCATGCCGCATGCGTTCTCCCAGTGGTCCCGCTCCCCCGTGCCGAAGCCCGACGTGGTGTGCGTTAGCGAAAGCTCCTTGGTGCGATATGCCGTGTGGCTCATCCAACGCATCGAGTCGGCAGCCTGGAAGGCCGCGCAGTTCGTGATCGTGCTCGCCGGCGACATCTGCTGGAGATAGGCCGACGCCATCTGCAGGGTATGGAACAGGTACCGGCCCGGCGTGTACAGCTGGGCCAGTGTGGCGACCCACGACGCGTCGAGTGACGTATCGTGCTCGCGCTCGTTGAACTGGTCAAATAGTCCGTACACATAGGTTTCCTGCCCGTCCTGGAGCATCGTGTACGTGCGGTAGACGAGTTCGTCGGGATCGCGGAACGAGTTCCAGTCCGGGTGTTGCAGACCCGACTCGTCGCGGTTGCGGCGGTACCAGGTGTTCATGAACACGTCAGGGTCGAGCTCGAACGGCGACGCGCCGGGACGTGTGTTGTAGAGGAGGTTCGTGGAGACGATCTCGTACTCGCTCGGCTTACGACGGCGTGATGCGAGATGGCTCCACGTCTTGAGCGGCTTGAGGACTTCGGGTTCGGACATGGTGGGCCTCGCTCAGAGATGGGTGGCGTAGTAGAAGCGGACGCGGTCGGGCTGGGTGTCGATGCGACCGGCGAAGGAGGCGAGCTCCACCTCAAGGTCGTTCATCGAGAACGGACGACCGAGGAGGTCCTCGATCGTCTGGCGGGTGAGAACGAGCTCGTCGTCGGTCTCGATTCGGAGGTAGGCGATCTTGTCGTCGACGATCACGGTCTTGCCCGGATTGTCGATACCGGCGGCTTCGGCGACCGCAACGGCAAGCTCGCCGTGGCGCATGATCGGCCCCACCCGGTTGTTCAGATAGGCGGTTGCGATGTTGCTCATGATGCTCCTTGTCGGTCGTGCAAAGTCGGTCGTGCAAAGTCGGTCGTTCAAGTCGGTCGTTCAGAGTTCTGGTGAAGCCACGCGTCAGCTGGCGGCGAACAGTGGCGTGACGCCCTCGGTGTCGACGTAGACGTCGTCGTTGTCGTCGATGCGCAGCGGGTAGCGGGCGAGCCGACAGTTGGCCGGGTTGACGCCGTTGCCGGAGTTGCCGTCGAACACCCACTGATGCGCTCGGCACACGAGCTGCTTTCCGTCGAACTTCCCCTCGATCAGCGGGATGTCCTGATGCGGGCACACGCCTTGATACGCGTGGATCTCGCCGCCGGGGACGCACACGATCAGGATCTCCTGGCCATCGACATCGAAGGACTCCATCTCGCCTTCCCAGACGTCGTCGAGGCTGCAGACCTTGGTGAAGGCCATCGTCTCGTCCTTCCTCAGGAGGGCGAGCCGGTGGGCTCGAGTGTTGAGGCCTGCCAGACGACCTCGATGCATTCCATCGGGGTCAGCCCGGCGTCGACGACGGTCATCGACCGCGGCAACAGCTCCTCGGAGCCCTGGCGTCGGACCCGCAGGATCTGACCCGGACGGTCGGCGACCCGCCGTCCGACCGAGTGGTGTGCTGCAGCGGCCGCCACCTCGTCCATGGTGTTCTCAGTGTCGACCGCCAGCAACTGCAGGACGAAGTCCTCTTCGACGTTCGACGTAAGTGGAAACAGTGCCATCTCGTTGTCCTCCGTAACTCGCTCAGCTTGCCTTGCGGGCCCGGGCGGCCCGCACTTTCTCAACCCACGCGTACCCGTGCGCGTCGTCACCGATCTCGCCCGGTCCGAGACCCATGTACGCAAGGCCTCCACCGAGATCCATCGGCTGGATCATGCCGGCGAGGAACCGGTCGATCAGCGAGAGGTGACCCTTGTAGCGATCGGGCTCCAACTCGAACACCCACTTACACGGCTCGGAGCAGAAGTGGTAGAGGCGACCTTCGTGGGTGAGCGAGTGATCGCGGACTTTCCAGGCCGGTCCGGGCGTGGTGTTGATCGGAAGCTGGCACATGTTGCACACGACTGGGAGGGTCTCGGGGTACGTGAGTTCCGGCCGACCGTCGAGCAGGTTCTGGGTGATGACGTCCCAGCACCTGCCCCACGTGTCGTTCCAGCCGGGGTATTTCTGTTCGAGCCAGTCGCGCTCCTCGGGTGACACGCCGGCCGCCGGGTTCCACCACACCGTCGGACGCCAGAACCAAACGCCGAGGTGTTGGCCGTGGTGCTGCGTGTCGATCTGGGCCATGAACTCGTCCCAGTACCAGGGGCGCTCGAGCCCGATGTCAAGGAGCGCCCGTTCAAACTGGGCGACGATCCATTCCTGCATGAACTCTTTGAACGACTGATGTCGGTTTTCCAGCGGCGTGTAGTAATCCATGATCGGACCGGTCAGCACGGAGAACAGACGCCACGCGCGCCAGATACCGACGTCGACGATCTGCTGCGCCTCGGCCTTACGGCCGTTCTCCACGAGCACCTGCACGCAGGGCCCGCCGATCTGCGCATGACGCGACTCGTCGGTCTGGATGCTGGAGATGAGGCTTGAGAACGTCCAGTCGCCGACCTGCGCGGCGTCAGCGGCCAGCCCGAGGAACTGCATGTTCGTGAAGCCCGTCTCGAACGCGAACGTGAGCATCAACGCGACGCCCACCGCGCCTCGTGTCGTGAACATGTCGTCGAAGAGGTGACGGGCGGCGATGATGCCCCACTCGTTCGTGTCGTAGGCCTTGTGGGCCCAGTCGAACTGGCGGTCCTTCGGGCACAGCTCGTGCGGGAAGTAGAGCTGGATCTGGCCGTGACGGACCTCGTCCATCATTCCGAGCGTCGCCATGTTGCGCATGCCGGGAGCCTTGCCGAAGCGCGCCATGCGGGCTTCGGCCGTCGAAGCCGAGTATTCGCCCCGGGCGATCGCTCCGTAGTGGAGCTTCATCACGCTGATCCATCCGGGATCGGCGTTCTCGAACATCGTGCTGCGCTCGAGTGCGGCCTTCACCGAATACGCCCCGGCGTCTTTCTCGCGCTGGACCTTCACGTACTCGGGATAGGTCTGCTTGTACGGCTCGTCGTAGCTCTCCCACACCGGAAGCGGAAGACCCATGGCATCCGACAGTTCGGGCGGAAACAGTTCGTCCTCGGTCACGTAGGTCGGCGTCCAGTTCGTCGATCGCGCGATGTCGTACCAATCAAGGCGTCCAAGCGTCGCCATGGCGTTCCCCCTTTGTTCCCGCCACCGCGACGTGTCTCGTCGGCTTGCGGGCGAGAGCATCGTACGAAGCTCGCGCCTTGACCGGAATTGGCTCTTGGTGCCGGGCAACTACGACTTTGGTTTAGATCGTTCCCGGGTGCTCGTGGGTGACCCCGCGATAGCATCCGGACGGCAATCCGATCAGTCGGATGCCCCCGCCCACCGGGGGTTGTCGAGCCAGGGGAGGCCAGATGACAACGGTCGAACACGACCTCTTCGCAGACGCTCAGGTGGTACGCGTTCGTGACGTGACGCTCTCGCTCGACGACGACCCGGTCGCCCGGCGAGAGAAACTCGCCCGCGTCATCCTCGATGAGTTGTTCGAGTTCGTGGGCCTGCTCGACGCGGATGGAAGGACGCTCGAAATCAACCGGGCGGCCCTTGAAGGCGCTGGGATCCGGCTAGGCGACATCCAGGGAAGACCGTTCTGGGAAGCCCGTTGGTGGGCGATCTCCAACGAATCCCGCGATGAAGCACAAGACATGGTGAAGCGGGCGGGCCTGGGCGAGTTCGTACGTTGCGATGTGGAGGTGTACGGGAAGGATTTGGGGAGCGAGACGATCATCGTTGACTACTCGCTAACTCCGATCCGCGACGACAGCGGACGCATCGTCTTCCTGCTTCCCGAGGGTCGCAACATCACCGACAAGAAGCGGGCCGAAGCGGAACTGGCCCGCAAGACCGAAGAACTCCAGCTTCTCCTCGACCGGGTCCGCCATCTCGACAATGCGAAGAGCACGTTTTTCGCGAACGTGAGTCACGAGTTGCGAACGCCACTGAGCCTGATCCTTGGGCCGGTCGAGGAAATGCTGGAGTCGGCTGTGGGTCTCGGTGATACCGAGCGGAGGAACCTCAAGATCGTGCGCCGGAACGCGGCGATGTTGTTGAAGCAGGTCAACGCGCTGCTTGATCTCGCGAAGGTCGACGCGGGTGAAATGCACCTCAACTACTCACGGCTCGATCTGGGCATGCTCGTGGGATCGCTGGCCGCGAACTTTGAAGCACTCGCCGCGCACCGACGCATCAACTACGTCATCGACACACCTCAGGACCTCCTGGCCGACGTCGATGCAGATCAGTATGAGCGCATAGTATTGAACCTCCTGGCGAACGCGTTCAAGTTCACTCCCAACAACGGGTGGATCCGTTGTCGATTGGAGCGCAGCGATGAGCACCACGTGCTGCTGACCGTTCAGGACAGCGGGCCCGGCGTCGCCCCCGAGTTGCGGGCGGAGATCTTCGAGCGGTTTCACCAGGGCGCGCCCGGCACGCCGGGTGGACCGTCGTATGAAGGTAGCGGGCTGGGACTCGCGATCGTGAAGAGCTTCGTTGACCTCCACTCGGGAACGATCACGGTCACCGATGCGCCCGGAGGCGGGGCTCTGTTCCAGGTCGAGCTTCCGGTGCGAGCCCCGGAGACCGCCTATGTGCGGGTCGCCGCACCCGAAGCCATCGAGCGCCCGGCCGTGCAACCGTTTGATTTGTGGTGGTGGGCGAGGTCCCGAGCGGACGCTCCCGACCGGCGCATAGACCTTCCCACGGTGCTGGTGGTCGAGGACCACAGCGAAATGCGGCGATTCATCGTCGAGGCGCTTCGCGACGAACTCCGCGTCGTCGCGGCGTCCGACGGCGACGAGGCCATCGCGTTAGCGCTGCAGGAATCGCCGGATCTTGTGGTGACCGACCTCATGATGCCCAGGCGAGGCGGCGAGCAACTCGTTGCCGCCATGCGCGCCGAACCGAAGCTCGCGCAGGTGCCGGTGCTGATCCTCTCGGCCCGCGCCGACGACGAGTTGCGTCTTCGTCTGCTTTCTTCGGCGGTCCAGGACTACCTTACGAAGCCGTTCTCCGCGCACGAGCTTCGGGTTCGAACGCGCAACCTCGTGACTATGAAACGAGCGCGTGATGCGCTACAGGTCGAGCTCACAAGCCAGAGCAGCGACCTGGCCGAGTTGACCGACGAACTCATCGCAGAACGACGGGCGCTGCAGGCATCCAACGACGCCCTTCGTGAATCCGAGGCCCGGTGGCGGGCCGTCTACGACAACCTTGCGGCGGGCATCGCGCTCGTCGATGCCGATGGCATCTTCGTCGACGCCAACCCCGCGCTTGAGACCATGCTCGGCTTCAGCGTCGACGAACTGCGAGGAACACCACTCATGTCCTACGCGGACTCGGGCGCGGCCGAGCTGGCGCTGGCTGGACGAGAGCGGCGGCTTCGTCGTTGCGACGGAAACATTGTCTGGGCCAACGTGACGGAGTCGAGCAGCCCGTTGATCGATGCAGGTACGGCGCTTCACCTTTTCGTGATCGAAGATGTGACCGCCCGGGTAGAAACGCAGGCCGCTCTGGCGCGTGCTCAGAATGAGCTCACCCGCGTCACGCGAGCCAGTGCCCTCGGCGAGCTTGCCGCGTCTATCGCGCATGAGGTCAACCAACCTCTCGCCGCACTCGTCGCCAACAGTCACGCGGCACTGCGGTGGCTCGCTCCCGAGCATCGCAACGAGACCGAGGCGAACGACGCTATGCAACGGATCATTCGCGACGCCACGCGGGCCAGCAACATCATCGGCGGCATCCGTCGATTCCTCGCCCGCAGCGGGCTGCAGAAGCAACTCGTCGACCCGGACGAGATCGTCACCTACGTGCTCGGAATCGTCGGACCATTTGCGGAAACACACAATGTGCGCCTGGCCCGCCCACCTCATGATCCCCTACCGCCAATTTCCGGTGATCCCGTTCAGCTGCAACAGGTGCTGTTGAATCTCGTAATGAACGGGATCGAGGCCATGGTCTCCGCTGGCGTTTCGCATCCGAGCATCACCTTCCGAGCCACGACGACGTCAGACGAGGTCGTGTTGCAGGTGCACGACAACGGTCCCGGTATTTCCGACTCGGACCGCGAGCGCATCTTTGAAGCCTTCTTCACCACCAAGCCCGACGGCATGGGCATGGGACTCGCGATCAGTCGCTCCATCATCGATGCCCACGGGGGCACGCTCGACCTGACCTCCACCCAGGGCGGCGCGTGTTTCACCGTCGCGCTACCGGTCAGCTCACCGAAGGCCCAGTGAACGCCATGACCAACGCTTTCATCAACGTCCCCGGAAACGTCATCACCACCGAGACCGTCGTGTACGTCGTCGACGACGACCCCGCCGTACGCGAGGGAGTGAGCAGCCTGCTGCGCTCCGTCGGACAGCGCGTCGTGACGTTTTCGTCGGCGCCCGAGTTTCTCGCCCATCCCGCTGAGGATGTCGCAGCGTGTCTGGTGCTCGACATCCGGATGCCAGGACTCGGAGGGTTGGAGCTCCAACAGCACCTCGGCCGGGCACGAAATCCACTGCCCATCGTCTTCATCACCGGGCATGGCGACGTGACTACTGCGGTTCGAGCCATGAAGGCCGGAGCATTCGAGTTCCTTCCGAAGCCCTTCCACCCCGATCAACTACTGGATGCCGTGAACGCCGCTCTTCGCCTCCATGCCTCCGAACTCAACGCCCGTGCCACGGAAGCGGCCATACGAGCACGATATGCACGCTTAACTATTCGGGAACGAGAGGTCCTGGATGCAATCGTCGCCGGGAAGCTGAACAAACAGGTTGGGACCGCACTCGGGGTGAGCGAGCAGACGGTGAAGGTGCATCGTCATAACATCATGCGAAAGATGGACGCCGCTTCACTTCCCGACCTGGTGCGCTCGATCGACGTGCTCCGGGCCGCCGAGGTACGTCAGCAGCCCTGAGTCATGACCGCATGACGAGTCAGGACACCTGCGATGTGGAACCAGCTCGCTTAACGTTCTCGGACCTGCGCGAGCAGAACGGGGTCCGCGGCACCGTCCCACGTCGCCGTAAGACCCAAGGTCGGCCGAGGCCCGGCCTGCGGCCGCCGCCAAACGGTGAGCTCGAACCGCTCGTTGGTGAACGTGACCTCGGCCCCGTCGACGGAAGCGGTTTCCATGCCGTCGACCGGTACGCGCTCCTGGGTCCATCCACCGCCGTGGATCCGCACCTTGCTCGGGGCGATGAACCAGCGGCCGTCATACACCGCCATGCCGAGCGCTTCGCCCTGTCCGGTCATCGCGACAGCAGCGAGCATCACGAGGAACAACGGATCGCGGAGCCCGTCGTAGACCCAGCGCGCCCCGAGAACCGAGTGATGCATCTCCGTGATCAACGCGTCGTCGGCTCCGATCCGGGGCTCGTCGCGGTACGTCAACGGAACATGGAACACCACGCCTCCTGAGCGGACGAGGAAGCTCTCCATGCCCACTCGGCCGTCGGGGTCATCGAAGCGGTAGGAGCCGATCACGTCGAACTCCTCTCCACCGGATGGACCCCACGGTTGGGTCGGGGCCCACTGGGCGATGAGTTCTTCTTTGGTGGGCGTGATAGTCGCTCGATGAAAGATGGCCATGAACGGGAAACGTACCGCACCACCGACGCAGCACGCGAGGGCATTACGGAAAAGCCTGCGCCTGTATATCAAGCAACCTGAGATAAAGCCATATTCAGCGGGCAGTCCCGACCCTCGGGGCCACTCGTGAACGCGGTCGGAGACGCCGAGCAGCACACAATGACCATTGCCGTGTGGGACGTCTTCCACTCGGCTCAGCACCGAAGCTGTTTCCGCAGACGGCGGGCTCGTGATGAGGGAACGTCCGTTCACGAGAATCTCAGCTCCCAGTTCTGGCCTACGAGATCCTTGCCGAAGCTGTGATGGAGTTCCTCGTCGACGAGGACAAAGCCGGCCGATTCGTAGATGCGCCTTGCCGAAACGAGGACGTCGTTGGTCCAGAGCATCACGCCCGAGTAGCCCGCTTCCCGCGCAAACGCAATGCACTGTTCGACCAGGCGGGTGCCGAGCTGCAGGCCCCGAGCCCACGGTTCGACCAGCAGAATACGAAGCTGGGCGGTCGTTGGGTCCTTCTCGCAGCAGAAGATGCAGCCGGCGCGAGCGCCGTCGACTTCGGCGATCCAGGCATTCTCACGACCCGGCCGGTGCCCGGTGCGATAGTCCGACACGATCCGGGCCACGAGCGCCTCGAAGTCGGCGTCCCAACCGAATTCGTCTGCGTAGATCGCGCCGTGGCGTTGCACCACCCACCCGAGATCACCCGGCACCAACCCACGAAACGAGATGCGCCGCTCGCCCGGCTCGGGTTCCGTCAGCTGTCGAATGACGGTCATGGATTCCGTGATGGTGGCCCGCTGATCGGCGGTCAACGACTTGAGGAGTGCTTTGATCTGCGCCGCCGACCGTCGATCGAGGACTTTGAATGCCGCTCGGCCGGTTTTGGTGAGCGATACATCCAGCGCCCGACGATCGGTCGACGACGGCGTCGAGACCACGAGGCCACGCTCTTCCAGCCGCGTCAGCACACGGGTGAGGAAGCTCGCGTCCATTCGGAGACGGTGACGGAGCGCCAGACGTTCCCACGTGCGGTGTGCGGCGAGTTCAAAGATCACCCGGGCCTCGGCCAGGCTGTATTCGGTCTCCAGCAGTCCTTCGTCGAGAAGACCGAGCACCTCGGACCAGTGACGGTTGAATCTACGTATCTCGGCAACGGACTCCACGCGGCCTCCTCAATTAGTGGATTCCGTCCACTATATCGCGCTGTCGACGATATATTGGCTTCCGTCCACTATCTCGATAAGTGCGGCACCGACGTTACAGGCGGTCGAACGGCTCGGCGTACCGGAAGGTGCCCCGTAGGTCGGGGGTGTACGCGCTGAGGACCAGAACCTGGAAGTACTCACCCCAGGCCGGATCGGGCGGCACGATGCCATATCGCATCGAGGGCACAAACCCGAACCGCGAGTAGTAGGCGGGAGCACCGAGCAGGGCGATAAGTGGTTCGTCGAGGGCTTCGGCGGCACCAATCGTCGCGTACACCAGTGCCGACCCGACACGCACATGCTGGTACGACGGTTCCACCCCGATCGGGCCGAGTCCAAGGGCCGGACGTGCATCGACATAGCCACGGGTCGTCACGACGTGCCCCCGGACAACACCGTCGATCTCGGCCACCAGCGAGAGTTTGGGGATCCAACCCTCACACTCCCGAAGTTCGTCGAGGAGTCGCGCTTCGACCGGTTCGTCGTTGTTGGCCCCGTCGTTGTTGGCCCCGTCGTTGTTGGCCCCGTCGTTGTTGGGCTCGTCGCTGTCGGCGTCGACGGTTATGGCCTCGGCGCCGCCGGCGGCGGTTGGCGTTGCGGCCGGGACGGAACGCCGCCACCTGGACCGCTCGGGCGAAGGGTGCGTCGGCGGGAGTCTCTCGTCGGATGATCATCTCCCGAGCATTCCAGAACGGGTTGAGCCGCTTTTGGCATTTCCTGCGGTCCGAACGACCCAGTCCCGAGCGGCCCGGGCCCGAGGAATAGGTCGTTCACACCGTTTACACACTGAATGTTGATAAGCGGTGCAACAATGAACCGTGGCCGCACTTCGAAGAATCACTCGATTGGTCGGCTCCCCGGTTCCGTTGACCGACCGCAGTCGCCGAATTCTCCCCGTTCTGGTCATAACCGCGTTTGTCACGGGCTACCAGGGATCGATTCTTTCGACGATGCTCACCTACCCGGCCCGCCAGTGGGGCAAGACCGGGCCGGAGCAAACCCACCTGCTCGCCCTGCTCCGCTTCGACATCGTGGCCGCAATGATCATCGTTCGAGCCGCCGACCGGTTCGGCCGCCGCAACCTGCTCATCTGGAGTTCGATCGCCGCCCCGGTGTTCACCGGCCTGTGTGCGTTCACGAACTCGCTGGCCGCGCTCGGTGCGCTGCAATTCGTGTCCCGGGCACTCACCACCGCGATCGCCATCCTCATCACGGTCTATGTCGCCGAGGAATTTCCCACCGGTAGCCGCGGGTGGGCCACCGGAGTCCTCGTGGCGCTGGCCGCATTCGGTTCCGGGGCGCTGCTCGTCGTTGCAGCCACTGCAGACCGGACTCCCGACGCCTGGCGTTACCCGTTCCTTCTCCCGCTGCTCGCGGTTCCCCTTCTCATGTGGCTGTTTCGGGGACTGCAGGAGACCGAGCGCTTCGAAGACGTGGCCGCGAACGAGCGGCACCAGATCGATCGACGTGCCACGTTGCGGGCCATGTACGTCCATCGCACGCGCCTTCTTCTGGTCGCCCTGTTCGGGTTGGCCGTGGCCTTCGAGCAGACACCGGCGCGCCAACTCCAGAACGACTTTCTTCGTACCGAGCGGCATTTCTCGGCACTCAACGTCAGCGTCTTCGGGATTCTCTCCAACGCACCGGGGCTCATCGGGCTGCTGCTGAGCACGATGCTGTGCGACCGCTACGGACGGAAACTCTTCATCGCGGTCGGGCTCGCCGGGTTCGCTATCGGTGACGCCGGATTGTTCCTCACCCACGGCACGAGCCTGTGGATCTCATCGATCATCGGCGCACTCGTCGGCGGGCTCGCGCTTCCGGCCATGGGTGTATTCACGGCCGAACTGTTCCCCACCGAAATGCGCGCCACCGCTAACGGTATCGGGACCGTGTTCACGCGCATCGGCGGCGCGGCCGGCTTGCTGTTTGTCGGTTGGCTGGCCACCACGAAAACCGGCCCGTTCATCGCCCTCACAACCGCCGCGCTCTGGGTCGGCATCGCGCTGTTGATGCTGCTACCCGAGACGGCCGGACGCGAACTGCAGGAATCCGAGGGTTCACCGGCCATCCACCCGACGCCCACGACGCCAGTCAACCCGATCGAACTGCTGACCTAACGGTACGAACCCTGCCGCCCGTCCGTTCATGGCCATCAGGCATGTTCACGGTCATCAGGCATGTTCACGGTCATCAGGCATGCTGCACCTTGACCCGGGACCTGCACCTTGACCCGGGACCTGCACCTTGACCCGGGACCTGCACCTTGACCCGGGACCTGCACCTTGACCCGGGACCTGCAGTTCCCAGCTGAACCCGGTGCGGCGAGGGCACCGCGATGGTCATGTTCCGCCATCGCACGGTTGGATCGAACTGTTTCGAAAATTCGCCTGAGAATGTTTTGGACGGGTCGGTTTTTGTCATACCCCCTCTCGTAGAATCGTTCGTATGTTCGAACAGGTTGGTACACCGATATGGGACCCCCAAGGTCCAATCGACAACCCCTTCCTACTCGGATTCATGGGCCGCACCCGCACCCGCCAACTCGATCCCCGCTCCCTGAACGACCACGTACGCACCGCGTGGGAACAGTTCCAAGAAGCCGAAGTTCGCCTGGCCGCCGCAGTCGCCGCGTTCGATGACCGCGACACCTGGAAGTTGGAAGGCGCTCTCTCCGCCACGGCCTGGTTGAAACACCGGCTCGGGATCAACCACGGACACGCCGTGTTGCTATTGAAATTGGCTCGTGGTCTTCACGACCGGGTCGAGCTGGCCGACGCTGTCGTCGACGGCGACCTGTCGATCGATAAAGCCAGGGTCATCCTGGAACGCTTCACCAAACCCCGCGCCGACTATGCCGAACGTGACGTTGACATGCTCATCGAACACGCCAACCAGCTATCAGTCAACGACTGCAAACTATTCATGGCCGCCTGGGCCGCCCGCGTCGACGCCGAAATCGAATCACACAAACCCGACGATGCACCGAAGCCCAACGACACTGATCGTGACCCGACATCAGAACTGTACGTGTCCGAAATCGCCGACGGCCAAGTCATCGTAAACGGCTCACTCGCCCCCGTCCTCGGCGAAACGTTCCGCACCGCAATCGAGTTGGCCCGCAAACTCGTCCGGGGCGAGAATCCCGACGAAGTCCCCGTCGACAACGAAACAATCGAAGACGGAACCCCCGCCAAGCCCGCAGGTGCGAAGGAACCGGTCGAGGACGGGCCGGAGGATGACCGGAACCGGGCCGAGGAACGCGCCGACGCCCTCGAGTTGATTGTGCGGTTCTTCCTCGACCACAACGACCAGATCGGCACGTCGAACGGGAACCGACCCGACGTCCACGTCGAAGTCAACCTCGACGTCCTCGAAGAACGCGTAGGCGGGATCGCACGAACCCGCTACTCCAACTACGGACTCACCATCAACGACATCCACCGCATCCTGTGCGACTGCAACATCACCCGCATCGTGACCGCCGGCCAGTCCGAAGTGCTCGACGTCGGCCGTAAAACCCGCAATATCCCCGTGGCCTTGGGCAAAGCCATCAAACGACGCGACCGCAAATGCCGCATGCCCGGCTGCAACGTCCACGCCCAATTCACCGAAGTCCACCACCGCATCCACTGGGCCAAAGGCGGAACCACCGACCTCCTTAACTGCTTCCTGCTGTGCTACCGCCATCACCGCATGGTGCATTCCAAACACCAACCCTGGACCGTCCAAGGCAACGCCAACAGCGCACTCACCTTCATCGCCCCCAACGGCGACCACTACTGCAGCGCACCACCCGGTCGCCTCTGCTGACCGACAACTCATATGCACACGTAGTAACTCGTGATCCGGGTGAGGACGAGCCACGCCCTGAACCCGAGCCGAGGCGCAATCAATAACCTACAGATCGCCAGGTGCTTCGGGTCGACACGACTACGGATGTGGACATCGCAGCTGTGGCTGCTTGGTGCCGCTCCCACGCATGCACCATCGAGAAATGAACTAGCTACAGCCGAAGTCCGACTGTACAGAATCGGGACTCGACGACGCCCCCGCCCCATAACGGCCCGTGATGTGCGGGTGTGGATTTGATCGATGTCTTCGACCCGACCGAGTCAACACCGCCTACTACACGTGTCGGTCTGGCTGGGTCAACGGGAACTGACGATGAGGACAGCGGGTCCGGCGGCGAGTTGCGTGGCAGCGGTTGGCGCGCTGAGCTCAGGACTTATGAGGTCGACGGTGACGTCGTAGGTGCCTGTTGGTAGTGCGGCGCCGAGCGTTGGATCACAGCTCGCGGTGGTTCCGCTCACTTCGAAGGTGTGGCTGTCGCCGGGCTCAAGGGTGATCGCGTCCGAGCCGGCGGGGGCGATCACCTCGGTCTCGATGCCGATCACGGCACGGGTGCCACGGTCGCGTACCACCGGCGTGTAGGGGCCACCGCCGAGAACGACCTGGCGGGTGCCCACGTTGGTGACCGTGAGCGTGCCGGTGAAATCGGCACCGGGGGCAACCGTGTCGGTGGTCAGGGTCAGAGAGGCGGCGAGTTCGTCGGTGGCGTGTGGCCATTCGGCGGCCGCAGGGCATACGTCGGTGGCGGTCGATGGGTCGAGCGGGTAGTCGAAGTTTCCGAGGCGAACCCGCACCGCCGATCCGAAGGTAGCCAGGAACTCGTCGGCCAGTGCCTGCTGATCCGCTCGAAGGGTGACGGTGGTTGTCCGGCCGTCGTTGGTAGCGCTGCGCACGATGCCGGGTTGTCCGGTCATCCTCCTGAGGCGATCGGCGAACGATCCTTCGGGTGGAGCGGTGGTGTAGATCGTCGTGGTCGGCTCGCTGGTGTCCGATGGCGACGCTGTCCGCTCGATCGGCGTTCCGGTCACGGAGGCGGGTGGAGCTGTGTTGGCGCCGCACGAACACAGCATCGCCGCGGCCACCACCCAGGCGCTGGCCCGTGTGTTTTTCATGGTTCGCCGTCTCCCCACGTCACTCGAAACAACAACGAATTGACGATCGGTGCCAGCCTGCCACATCGGTGTCAGAACACGTCAAAGTGGCCACGATGTGGCTCGCTGAGCACGAACGTCAGACCCGCAGCCGAGTGTAGGAGGGCTGTCCCGGATCAGGCTGACAGCAGCGTCGACAACCAGTCGACGACCAACCCGGCGACCTTGGTTTCCTGGCGCTTGAGGTCGTGGCCGACGCCGTCGAGGAGCGTCAACGTGTGCGGCCCGGCGAGCGCCGCGAGGTGGTTCTCCAACTCGGCGGGTGTGCCGAAGGTGTCCTTCGTGCCGCTGATGAACAGCGACGGGACGGTCACACCGGGCAGATGTTCGATCCGGAGCTTGTCGGGTTTGCCGGGTGGGTGGAGCGGATACGACATGCAGATCAAGCCGGCTGCATCGAGACCTTCGGCTATGGCCATGGAGCACATGCGGCCGCCCATCGAACGCCCGCCCACCACGATTGGAGCGTTCTTCGGAAGGGTGGCCTTCAACGCATCGAAACCGGCCCGCACCGCTTCGAGCAGAACCGGGGCCCGGTCGGGGGCCCGACGGCCGGCGAGCCGGTAGGGGAAGTCCATCCGGACGACACCGACGGATGGGAGCCGGTCGGCCACGGCCACTTCGATCGCCACGAGTCCCGGATGATCGGCCGCCGAACCGGCTCCGGGAGTGAGAAGTAGCCCGGCTGATTTCTTGGTCGCCTTCGCCATCGCCACTTCAGCCGATCAGAAGGCGGCGGGCCTGGGTCAACTGCACGATTCGCTCGCCTGCGTCGTCGGAGTCGCCGCCACGGTCCGGGTGAGCGTTGATGACGGCCTCGCGGAAACGACTCTGGATGTCATCGCGGTCGGGGGTGTCATAGGGACCGAACCCGAACAACTTGAGCGCCCAGCGTCGTTCGTCGGGCAGGGCCCGCCATCGGGAGAACGTGGCGTCGTCGCCGAGAAGGTGGGCCACGAACCGGGCGTCGAGCGTGTGTTCCCAGTTCAGAGCCTTTTTGAGGACCCGAAACGCCGTGGGCCGGGCTTCGACCGGAAGGTCCGCAGCGGCATAAACCGCTCCGAGCACGTTCACTTCGGGAAGGGCGTGTTCGTCGAGGTCGAACCAGATTTCTTCGCCATCGCCGATGAGGCTGTGTCGACTCCGGTCGAGTCCGACGGTGTCTCGCTGGAAGCGGTGACGCAGGCGCGGTTGCGTGATCCGGATACCGGCTTCGAGATCATGCACGAGATTGTGGATGCCGGGCACGAACTCCGGATCCAGATCCCCCATGTTGGCGGCCACCATCCCGCCGAGGAGCACCGGCCCCCAACCTGGCAGCGGATCGATCGGAAGCACCGTCAGACCCAGGGCGACTCGCCGCGTTGGGGCGATGGGCCGGGAATGACGGATCTCTATCTCCGCCAGCAGCATGGATTGCCAGGTTAGTGCGAAGACACTTTTAGTTGTACCGAGGCAGCTCAAGTTGCTTGAGGGCACAAGTTGCCTGACGATCCGACACATCCGGAAAGCCGTGCATTCGAAACTCGTGCGTCAGCCGTACCGCTTCAGGAACGCATCGATGCGTTGGAGTTCGTCGACAGTGGTCTCGCTCCGCTTCCAGCCGTGGCCCTCACCGGGATAGCGATGAAACGCGACGGTGACCCCACGCTCGTAGAGTCGGCGCACGAGTTCCTCGGATTGGGCGATGACGACGGTCCGGTCGGTCTCACCGTGCAGAACGAGCAGCGGCGTGTTTATCTCGGGGACGAGGTTGACTGGAGAGCGCGCCGCGTACTGCTCCTCGTGCCGCGGTTTCGGGCCGATGAGCACTTCGTTGTAGAAGCGCTCGTATCGGTGGGTCGTCGCGTCGAGCGCGTTCAAATCCGTCACCGGGTAAAGCACCACCGCCGCCCTGAAGAGCGTCGGGTGTTTCGCCAGAAGGCACAGTACGGTCAGACCACCGGCCGAGCCTCCCATCGCGACGACACGCGACCCGTCGAGCGGAAACGACGCAAGCATCGCAGCGACCCCGGAGGCCACGTCGTCGACATCGCGCACACCCCACCATCCGTTGAGCGCCTCACGGTAGTCACGCCCCCAACCGGTTGACCCTCGGTAATCAGGGGTGAACACCGCCCACCCCTGCGACAGCCAATAGGCCACCCGCGCGTTGAACTGCACAAGACTCTGACCGGTCGGACCACCGTGGATGCTCACAATCACGGGAAAGCGAACTGATATGGCGGCATCCGCACCGGTCGGCAGGTAGAGCCGACCGTGAAGTGTCACTCCGTCGGACGATGTCCACGAGACGGGCACCGGTTCGGGTGTGTCGAGTTGCTCCCATCCACCGGCCGGTCCCCGGGCAACGATGGTCCGGTTCACCGAGTCGGTACCGACGCCGTCGTAGATGACCAGCTGGGTGGGCGTCCGGCCACCGGTTCGAATGGACGCGATGCGTTGACGGCCGGCGCTGGTCTGCTGCCACGACAGCCCGTGGTGGACACCACGGCCCAACTCGGTGACCTGCCACTTCCGATCGTCTGACCCGGGCGTCGTCCCATCCAGCAGGTCGGGTCCTGGCCCCGCGGCCGTGCACAGTCGGCCGAACCCGGCCTCGTTGCGGCAGTAGGCAACCGACCGACCATCGGGTGAGAAACACCAGGTCCGGGCCCCGCTCCCCCACGTTGCGCCACCGTGTTCGTACGGCTCTTCGATAACCGCCGGAATGCCGACCACCGGGATACCGACGTCGCCCGATCGGCCGACCACGTCTGGTTTCTCCGAACCGGCGGACGGAGCGACGGGCACAACGGGCACAACGGGCACAACGGTCACGTTCGCGAAGCCCGTGGCCTCACCCAGCCAGCCGAGCACGGAAGCACCCGGTGCGGGCGAAACCGCTCGAGGTTGGGCCACCGACTCCCTATCACCCCCGGCCTGAATCCGAACGCCGCCGACCGGTCGACCGTCGATGACCGTCCGGAGGGCTATGCGGCTCCCGTCCCACGGCATCCGTGGATTCGACCACTCGTGCCACGCCACGGTCTCGTTGTCGACCCAGACCGGGTCAAGTCGGAAATCCGCATCAGGACCACCGGCCACGTCCGCAACGACCGCCCCGACTTCCCCGCTCGCCAGGTCGGCGTGGGCGTCGGACGTGAGCGAGAGCACGACAACGACGTTCTCCTCGTCGGAATTACGTGTACATACGATACGACGACCATCGGGTGACACTTCAGGAGCGCTGTACCAGTGCACTGCGTCGGGGGCAGCTACCAGCAGCGTGGCTGGGCCCCCTTCTCGCGACACCCGGTACAACGCGCCGTCGCGTGCCGCGAACACGAGCGAGGCGCTGTCGGGAAACCAGTTGAAGCTGCCTCCACCTTCGGCGTGAACACCGACCGGCTGTTGATCCGACGTCACCACAACCTCAGGACCAGCGGTCATCGGTTC
Source organism: uncultured Acidimicrobiales bacterium (assembly GCA_963763135.1). Taxonomy (GTDB): domain Bacteria; phylum Actinomycetota; class Acidimicrobiia; order Acidimicrobiales; family JANYDT01; genus JANMZO01. The sequence continues at coordinate 339,594 of CAVXNJ010000005.1, forward strand.
GGTGTCGAACAGATCGATGCGGACCAACTGCGTACCGAGCGGTCCGACGGTGGAGAACACGACGGCGGTGCCGTCGGGAGCTAATCGAGGTTCGGCCAGCGTCCGACCGGACGCAACCATGCTCGGAGTACACCCGCGCTCGCGGCGCGACGGAGGCGGAGTATCAGGCAAATTGATGTGTTTCTAGCACATCAAACGCAGCGGCCTCCTAAAGAGCGCCGGTGTCGATCAGGCCGGCTCGAGCGGCGGCGAGCACCGCCTGCGTGAGGTTGCGGGTACCGAGGCGCTGATAGGCGGCGCTCAGGTGGTTGTTCACGGTCTTCGACGCGATACCGAGGATGACACCGGCTTCGTCGGTCGTAGCGCCACGGGCGATGAGTTGCAGGATCTCGAGGTGCCGACTCGTCAGCCCGGGACCCGGCTCGGCGACGTTGCCCGAAAGCCGGGAAACCTCCGAGCACAGCATGGGGATGTTGGCGCCGCTCGGAAGTACCCGGGCCCGGCTGTCGTTGGCGACCGTCGTGCTGTCGTTGGCTGCCAGGAGGACGATGCCCACGGTTGGAAATACCCGACGAACCGTGGCGACGACGGTGCCGGTCACGGCGCCACTGACATAGCCGGACGCGTTTTCGATGAGGATGATTACATCGTTGGCGCCGACCGATACATCGGCGAGCCCACTGGGTGAAGCGAGCGGGTCACCCGTGGTCCATCCGGCGTTTCGCAGGGCTCGGGAAACGGACGTGGCCACGAGCTGGGGTGACGCAACTACAAAAATTGTTGTCTTAAGAGTTTCCACTGTCTCGGGATTGTTCGGTCGGGTGGGGCTGGTCCGGCTGACAAGAGGGGTCGGGGCGAGGGTCGCCAGGTGTTCGCGCATTAGAAGGGACATTGACACTCCTGAGAGACAGACGATCCGTGGCCCTAGCGACCACGCCTCAGGTAGACGTGCGCCGTGACGTTGAGTCGCGAAGAAATTTCCCGAGGCCGTTTAGTGGCCTTCAGTTCCGCCGAAGACAACTGAAATGTTACTAGAAGTTTCAAGGAATTCAATGATGAGCCCGAAGGAGACAGAAAGAATTTGTGAATGGAGGAACGGCAACGCCAGGCACCCTAGGAAACCCGACACTTCCGATCCGGTTTTAAGCAATTATTCAGATTCATCGACAGTCAATATCTCCTGTGAACGACGCAACATACGGCAAGCGATCTCACAAATAATCTAAGTAAACGCTCATAAATGAAATTCGCGCTCCGATGCGATTGCGAAGCTGCGGGTGCGGCGATTCACCCGTCGATCTCGAACTCAGGGTCAAGCTGATCGCTGACTCCGTCGATCTATTGAGTGACGGGCAGCGCACCCGCGCGGCAGCCGCCTCGCAACAGAAAGAAGCATCGCAATGACAGATCTCGTCTATCCGTCGGCCACCAGGCAACCCGCCGGAACAAAGAAGCAACGCAATCGTCAAACACATCGTGTGGTGGCACCGACCCATGCAGGGGTAGTGTCAATGGTTATGGCGAACACCGATCGACAAGCCCCAGACCGCAACCTCGCACTCGAACTTGTTCGGGTGACTGAGGCCGCCGCACTAGCCGCTGCCCGGCATATGGGCCGAGGAGACAAGATGGCCGCCGACGCAGCGGCAGTTGATGCCATGCGCGTCGTCCTCTCCACGGTTTCAATGGATGGCATCGTGGTCATCGGCGAAGGGGAAAAAGACGAAGCGCCGATGCTTTACAACGGCGAGCGCATCGGCAACGGAGTTCCACCGCTCACCGATATCGCGGTCGACCCGATCGACGGCACCACGCTCACGGCCTACGGCCGGGCCGGGGCAATCGCCGTTATCGCCGTCTCCGAGCGCGGCACGATGTTCAACCCCGGACCGTGCGTGTACATGGAGAAGATCGCGGTCGGACCCGCCGCTGCCGGAGTTATCGACATCCGCCGCACGCCGGCCGAGAACCTCCGGGCGATCGCCAAGGCCAAGGGTGAATCGGTTCGAGACCTCACCGCCGTCATCTTGGACCGTGATCGGCACGCCGACCTGATCGCCGAGGTCCGCGCCGCTGGAGCTCGCATCCGCCTGATTTCCGATGGCGACGTCGCCGGTGCGATTGCCACGGCCTGGCCCGATTCCGGCATCGACGTGCTGTTCGGCATCGGCGGCACGCCGGAAGGTGTCATCGCAGCGGCCGCGCTGAAATGCATGGGTGGCGAGATCCAGGGTCGCCTGTGGCCCCGCAACGACGAAGAACGCCAAGCCGCTCTCGATGCCGGCTATGTGCTTGAAGCGGTACTCGGCGTCGATGACCTCGTGCGCGGCGACAACTGCTTCTTCGCCGCCACGGGCATCACCGATGGCGACCTCATGAAGGGCGTCCATTTCGGTCCCGACGGAGCGAAGACGGAGTCGCTTGTAATGCGCTCAAAGTCCGGCACCGTTCGTCGGATCGAAGCGTGGCACCACTTCGACAAGCTAAACAGCTACGCCTCGGTCGACTTTTAACAGAAAGCTAAACCCGCGGCAACCCACGGCGCCGGGAGAACACCAACGCAGCCATCTGTCAGCGACTAACGAAGTTCCGTCGCCAGCTGACCCAGCCGCTGTTCGCCTTCAACGGTTTGACCACCACGGGCCATGAAGTTCGTCATGGCGGTCTGCGCTTCGGGATCCCGAAGGGTTTCGCTGAACTTGATGCCCTCCTGCAGAAGCGCGTCGTTCATGTCTCCGTCGTGAGCCAGCACGCTCGCCTTGGCGGCCGCTATCGCAAACGCGGGAAACCCCGCGATCCGTCGAGCGAGACGATCGACGAACGGTCCGAGTTCCGCGGGGTCGAGCGTGCGGTTCACCCAACCCCATCGCTCGGCGGTGTCGGCGTCGATATCGTCGCAACCAAGGATCACCTCGAGCGCACGTGACCGGTTGATGAGGCGGGGGAGGCGCTGGGTACCGCTTCCTCCCGGGAGGATCCCGAGCGCCACCTCGGGCTGATTGAAGACCGCCCGACCCCGTGCGGCAAAACGCATGTCGCAGCTGAGTGCCAGCTCACTGCCTCCCCCACCGACGCGTCCCTCGATCTTCGCGATCGTCGCCTTCGGCATCGTGCGGAAGTTCTCGCACATCTCGTGGAATGCCGTGGGAGCGGTGGCGACCGGACCATCGGTCGGGATACGCAGAATCAGGCCGACGTCGAAGTGCGCGATGAAGAAGTTGGGATTGGCACTTTGCAGCACGACCACCTTGATCCGTTCATCGGTGGTGAGTTGCGCGCTGACCTGCGCCATCTCGGGGTACAGCACCCGGTCGAACAGGTTCACCGGCCCGTTGTCGATCGTGACCCAGGCGATGCCGGCATCGGCACCGGTGCCCACCTCTACCCGCAGCGACTCGTAGGGACCGTACGTCTGCGATGGGGCGTCAGCGCTGGTCGTGTCGTTCGGCTCGTTCGTCTCGTTCGTCGGCTTGTTCGTCATGGGGTGACACTACGACGGAGCGTCGGGTGTCCACCACTCACGCACCCGGATCGGCTCGGACCAACTCGTGCGTCGGCTCGCTCACGAACGACCGGCGCTCCAGCCACGCCCGAATCCAGGCTTCCGACGGCTCGGCCAGCCGGATGGTGTCGGCTTGCTCCGCTGCGGCCCGCAGCAGCACCTCGGTGAGGAGATGGCTGCCGATTCCAAACCCACGGCTCGCCGGGTCGACGGTCAACTCGTTCACCGTGCAGACACCGTCGAGAATCACCCCGTTCGCTGTGGCGATCACCGCCCCATCGGCAGACCGCGCTTCGATGCTCCAGTTCCGCCTACCGACACGACGGTCACGTTCGGCCAGGAGATCGACCGACCCCGGGTTCACGGCATCTGATGAGCAGAAGCTCACCTCGATCCCACCTCGGCCCCGTACGGCGCTCGGCCCGAGCGGAAACGACGCCAGGGTCCGCCAAACGCGGTCCTCGTCTTGGCGCAGGATCTCAACCGACCGGAGATCCACCACCCGGCGGAACTCCGCCATCGAGACGAGACCCGCGGCGATCAACTCCGGTGGGGCGTCTTCGTGAATCGTGCAGTGCGGGATATAGGAATAGGACACCTTCCGCAGGAGTGGGCCGGTGAAGACGCTCGAACGTACCGTCTCGATGCGAGCGGCATCGTCACCCTCGACCGCCAGGTAGAGCACCGGACTCACGGGAGCGAACGTGCGTATCGGCCCGAGCCTGACCCGCATCGGGCTATTACGTGCGCATACCAGTCGGGTGGATTCGAGGACCTGGTCGATGTCTTCAACCCGCACATTGACCGGTGGCACCAGGGTGATGTGCGGCGGCTGGGTGAACAGCGACGGACACCCGAGCGCTCGACGGAGCCCGAGCACTTCCGTTCGCGCCGGCTCATCAAGAACAAACGCAACACCCAAACGAGACCGAGGCATACGCCGAGGGTAATTCAGCCCAGCTTCCGACCCAATCAGGCACTCGCACATAAACCGGCCTATCCGCAAGCCCGTACCCAACTGCCCGACCACCGAAGTCCAACCTGCCAGCCCCACGTACCGCAACCCCCACGTCAGAGCCACAAACACGCGATCAAACCGCCACGTTGGGTACCACCAACCGGAAGTTGGGAACCGGGTCACGAAGTTGGATGCCCCCGAACCGCTCTTGGCAAAACCCGGTCCGTCCGAACACCCGGTACCCAACTGCCCACCACCGAAGTCCAACCTGCCAGCAAAAGGTACCCAACCCCCACATCAGAGCCACAAACACGCGATCAAACCGCCACGTTGGGTACCCCCAACCCGAAGTTGGGAACCGGGTCACGAAGTTGGATGCCCCCGAACCGCTCTTGGCAAAACCCGGTCCGTCCGAACACCCGGTACCCAACTGCCCACCACCGAAGTCCAACCTGCCAGCAAAAGGTACCCAACCCCCACGTCGGAGCCCGGAACACGCGCGTCACAACGCCACGTTGGGTACCACCAGCCTGAAGTTGGGAGACCTAAACAGCACACGTTGGGTCGTGCGTTACCCCACCGAGCGGCAGAATGTCGCGGTGGCTCGGCCGGGTCAGTGCTCGAAGCCGAGTTGGGAAAGGGCGGAGCCCAGCGCCCGAAGGCCGTGAAACGAACGGGTCCGGATCGTCGCCGCCGGGACACCTAGCCGCTCGGCGACTTCGACCGCCCGCTCGCCCCGACCGTATACGGCTTCCACCACTTCGCGGTGGCTGGGTGACAGCGAGTCAAGCGCCTGGCGGACCGCCATCCCGGTCACGAGCGATTCAACGCGGTCATCGACCGACCCGTGCTCAGGGAGAGCTTCGGCCGGACGTGACGATGGTCGGCGGTACAGATCTATCGCGATGTTGCGGGCGATGCCATAGATGAAGGCCCCGGCGTTTCCGCGTTCGGGGTCGAAACGCCCGGCCGCCCGCCAGACCCGCAGGAACGTCTCCTGCACCAGCTCTTCGGCCAGACCTTCGTTGCCGAGAAGCTTCATGCCGAGGTGGTACAGGCGGCGTTCGTAGCGGGCGTAGAGCTGCTCCAGCGGTCGGCCGAGGTCACCACCCGCGACCTGACGCATGAGCGCGTTTTCGATCTCGGCGTCGGTATCACCCGCCCGCTTCGCCGATTCGATTCCCGCAGCCGACATTGAGTTCATCCGGTTCGCTTACCGTTGTACTTTTTCGTTGAAAGGACGGTTACGCCGCCGAAGTCGGGATTTCCGTCCTTCTGCTCCAACGAGATGTCGAGCTGGGCAAAGTCGGGCGAGTAGTTTGCGGCTTTCCAGCCGAAGTCGGCGGTGCCGTCCTGCGTCGAGAATGTACCGACGAGAATTCGGTTCGGCGAAGCCGTCGAATCTCCCGGACCGACAAGCCAGCACTGGTATTCGGTGGTCTCGGTCGTGGGTGTGAGCCCGGTCACCTTCATCGCGACCTTGTTGATCTTCGCCCCTTTTTTGGGGCTGATGAAGTCGGCGGTACCCGACGCGGTCGGCGTTGGGCTGCCCGGATTGGGAGCCAGTACGGCTGACGCGGCGACGACGGGCGACGAGCCGAAGGACGAGAAGAGCGCGGTGATGGCAGTCACCAGCGCTACCAGAACGATCACGATCCGACCCCGGAAACGCTTCAGCCGACCGCCGAGCGACTGGCCTACTGATGTCGCCCGGGCGGGCTCAACCGTGGTTTGCGTTACCGCGTTCGAACTCGTGCGTGGGGCCGTCGCAGCGGCCTCGCTTCGAATCGCTCCGAGCGTGCGGGACTGCAGATCGGCGGATGGTGCAGCGTCGAGCGGACCTGTCGCCAGAGCCTCACGTAGAGCCCGTGACACCCCGACCAGTTGACGCCGTTCGACGGGATCGTCGAGTTCAGCAAAGGAATCTCCGAACAGCGAGGAAAAGAACGCGTCGATTTCCTCATCGGTGGCGTTTGCCACGGGGGGTTCGGGATTGGGAGAACCGGGTTCGATCGTCATAGTGCTCCTGCGGACATCATGCATCACCACGGGTTGCCGTGTCGATGTTGGTTCTACGAACACAACGGCGAAAGCGTTCAGCTTGTGACATACGGCCGGAATTGCTGCCTGATCAAATGAACGAAGGGCACCCGGGAGGGTGCCCTTCCGTTCGACTCAATTTCAGATGTTTGAAGGCTAGTGACCGCTCTGAGCCGGAGAACCGGCGAGTTCCATGCGGACGTGAGCCCGACGGAGAGCGGCAGCCGCTTCGGCATCGGTCAACTCGTGCTGCTTGGATTCCAGGCGGGCTTTGGCAGCGGCGGCGCGGTTGGCGTCGATGTCGGAAGCCAACTCGGCGACGTCGGAAAGGATCGTCACCCGGTTGTTCCGCACTTCGATGAAGCCTCCGTGCACGGCGGCGCGGATGTCTTTGCCGTCGGGTGTGCGGATCAAGACCGGACCGGTTCCGAGGAGACCCAGGAACGGGGCGTGCCCGGCGAGAAACGCGGCGTCGCCGTCGGAGGGACGGGCCACGACGAGCGTCGCCTCACCCGAGAACAGCTTCCGCTCGGGGGAGACCAACTCGACGTGCATGGTTGCTGAAGAAGAATCAGCCATGGGGGCCTCTTACAGTTCGCCGCGCTCGAGCTTGGCAGCCTTCTCCAGAACGGAGTCGATACCGCCGACGTTCAAGAACGCCTGCTCGGGGATGTGGTCGAGTTCACCGGCGGTGATCTTCTCGAAGGACTCGATGGTGTCGGACACCGGCGTGAAGACGCCTTCCATACCGGTGAACGCCTTCGCGACGAACATCGGCTGGGACAGGAACTTCTGCACCTTACGAGCGCGCTGGACCAGGACCTTGTCTTCTTCGGACAGTTCGTCGATGCCGAGAATGGCGATGATGTCCTGGAGTTCCTTGTAGCGCTGGAGGATCTGCTGCACACGACGGGCGACGTTGTAATGGCGATCGCCGACGACGTCGGGAGCAAGAATCGTGGAGGTCGAAGCGAGCGGGTCCACGGCGGGGAAGATGCCGAGGGCGGCAATTTCACGGGCCAAGTTGGTCGTGGCGTCGAGGTGGCGGAACGTGGTGAACGGGGCCGGGTCGGTGTAGTCGTCGGCGGGCACGTACACGGCCTGCAGCGAGGTGATCGAGTGGCCGCGGGTCGAGGTGATGCGCTCCTGGAGCTGGCCCATCTCGTCGGCGAGGGTCGGCTGGTAACCCACCGCGGAAGGCATACGACCGAGGAGGGTCGAAACTTCGGAACCGGCCTGGGTGAAGCGGAAGACGTTGTCGACGAAGAGGAGCACGTCTTGGTTCTGCACGTCACGGAAGTACTCGGCCATGGTGAGCGCCGAGAGGGCGACGCGAAGGCGCACGCCTGGCGGCTCGTCCATCTGGCCGTACACGAGGGCGGCGTTGTCGATAACGAACTTGCCCTCTTCACCGGTGGAGGTTTCCTTCATTTCCAACCAGAGGTCGGTACCTTCACGGGTGCGCTCGCCGACGCCGGCGAATACGGACACGCCACCGAACTCCTTGGCCACGCGGGTGATCATCTCGAGGATGAGAACGGTCTTGCCTACACCGGCGCCACCGAAGAGGCCGATCTTGCCGCCCTTCACGTAGGGCTCGAGGAGGTCGATGACCTTCACGCCGGTTTCGAACATTTCACGCTTCGGTTCGAGGGTGTCGAACGCCGGTGCCTTGCGGTGGATGGCCCAACGCTCGGTGACGCCTTCGAGCGGCGCGCCGCCGGTGTCGAGCGGCTGGCCGAGCACGTTGAACACGTGGCCCTTCACAATGTCGCCCACCGGCACCTGGATGCCGTGGCCGAGCTGCTTCACTTCGGCGCCGCGGGTCAGACCGTCGGTCGGCTTCATCGCGATCCACGCGCACCCGGTTCTCACCGATGTGCTGCGCAACTTCGGCCCAGATCTCGTCGGTCACACCGTCGACGGTGAGCGTGAAGATCACGGCGTCGTTGATCTCGGGAAGCGAACCCGCGGGGAACTCGACGTCGACAACGGGTCCGGCAATGGACACGATGCGGCCGTTCTGAAGTACGGGGGTGTTTTCGGTCATCGTCATAGTGATGTTCCTTGGCAGTTGCTTGGGTGTTGTTGCGGAGCAGTGAAAGTTACGGGTGCGGCTGGAGATCCGGTGCCGCTGGATCAGTGATGATGCTCGGCGCCGTGAAGCACATGGCGCTCGGCATTGTGGAGACGGGCCTCGAAGAAGTCGTCGTTGGAGACCCGTTCGATGCTGGATCCCCCGTCGTTGGCGTCTTTCAACGCTTCGGCGCCGCCGACGATTTCCATGATTTCCGTGGTGATCGCCGCCTGGCGGGCGGTGTTCATCTGCCGGCTGAGCTTCTTGACGAGCTCACCGGCGTTTTCGGTGGCGGACTTCATGGCCCGTTGACGGGCCGCATGCTCGGAAGCCGCTGCATCGAGGAGTGCGGCGAAGAGCCGACTTTCGACATACCGGGGGAGCAGCGATCCGAGAATCGTGTTGGGCTCCGGCTCGTATTCGTAGTCGGACTTCGGACCGGCAGCTGCTGCGCCGTGACCATCGGTACCGGCACCAGCCGCAGGAGCGTCGATTTCCATGGGCATGAAGCGGCGCATGATCGGACGCTGCGAGCCCGCCGAGAGGAATTGCGTGTACAGAAGCTCAACCTGGTCGATGTCGCCGGAATCGAAGCGGCCGACGACTTCCGCGGCAATCGCCCGGGCATCTTCGTAGGTCGGGTTGTCGGTGAAGCCCTTGAAGGCCGCAGCGACGGTGTACTTGCGGAACTTGAAGTAGTCCTCAACCTTTTTGCCGACGGCGATGATGATGTACTCACGACCGGCGGCGGTATCGGCGACCATCGAGCGCTCGGCCATACGGATGATGGCGGAGTTGTAGGCACCAGCGAGACCGCGGTCGCCGGCAACAACGATGTACGCGATCTTCTTGGCGTCGGGCTTCGGGGTCAGCAGCGGCTGACCGGCTCCGGCGCCCGACGACGCGAGGCTCTGGATCACTGACGTGATCTGGTCCGTGTACGGACGTGCTGCTGCGACTCGCTGCTGAGCTTTCACGATGCGCGTGGCAGCGATGAGCTCCATAGCGCGCGTGATCTTCTTCGTTGAGTTGACGCTCTTGATGCGACGTCGCAGGATGCGTTCTTCGCCACCAGCCATGGTCCGTGAGCCTTCCTGTTCCTAGTTCCTGATCCGAATGTTTTCTGTCAGCGCAAGCCGCGATAGCGACTTAGGCCTTGGCCCGGAAGCTGTCTTTGGCCGAGTTGATGGCCTTTTCCAGACGGGCGTCGTCGACCGGCTTACCGGTGGTGCGGATGTCGTCGAGGATGTCGCGGTGCTGGGTGCGGAACGTGTCGAGGAGGTGCTCTTCGAACGGGCGAACCTGGCGGACTTCGAGATCGTCGAGGTAGCCGCGGGTACCCGCATAGATCGAGACGACCTGCTCCTCAACGCGAAGCGGCGAGTAGTTCGCCTGCTTCAGCAGTTCGACAAGGCGGTAGCCACGGTCGAGCTGGGCCTGCGACACCTTGTCGAGTTCGGAACCGAAGGCCGCGAAGGCTTCGAGCTCACGGAACTGGGCGAGGTCGATCTTCATGGAGCCGGCGACCGCGGACATGGCCTTGATCTGAGCGGACGAACCCACGCGAGACACCGAGATACCCACGTTCATGGCGGGGCGGATACCGGAGTTGAAGAGGTCGAGGTCGAGGAACACCTGGCCGTCGGTGATCGAGATCACGTTGGTCGGGATGTACGCCGAAACGTCGCCGGCCTTGGTCTCCACGATCGGCAGAGCGGTAAGCGAACCGCCGCCCATGGCGTCGGACAGCTTGGCCGCACGCTCGAGAAGGCGGCTGTGTAGGTAGAACACGTCGCCGGGGTATGCCTCACGGCCTGGCGGACGACGGAGGAGCAGCGACATCTGACGGTAGGCCTCGGCCTGCTTCGACAGGTCGTCGTAGACCACGAGGCCATGGTCGCCGGCTTCCATCCAGTGCTGGCCGATGGCCGCACCGGTGAACGGAGCGAGGTACTGGAACGGGGCCGGGTCGGCGGCGGGAGCGTTGATGACGACCGTGTATTCCATGGCGCCGGCTTCTTCGAGCGCACGCACGGTCTCGGCGACCGAGGAACCCTTCTGGCCGACGGCGACGTAGATGCACTTCACGCCGAGACCCTTCTGGTTCATGATCGTGTCGATCGCGACCGAGGTCTTGCCGGTCTTGCGGTCACCAATGATGAGCTCGCGCTGGCCACGACCGATCGGGGTCATGGCGTCGATCACCTTGATGCCGGTCTGCATCGGCTCCTTCACCGGCTTGCGGCCGACGATGCCAGGAGCCTGGATTTCCACACGGCGGGGCTGCACATTGCTGAGCGGTCCCTTGCCGTCGATCGGCTCGCCGAGAGCGTTGAGCACACGACCGAGAACGCCGTCGCCGACGGAGACCTGCAAGATCTTGCCGGTCGCCTTCACCGCCTGACCTTCCTGGATGTGGCCGACGTCGCCGAGAACCACGGCGCCGATCGAGTCTTCGTCGAGGTTCAGGGCCAGGCCCATGGTGCCGCCGTCGAACTCGAGGAGTTCGTTTACCGCGCAGCCCGGGAGACCGCCGACACGGGCGATGCCGTCGCCGACTTCAAGGATGCGGCCAACCTGCTCGCTGACGAGCGTTGGGTTGTACGAGGCAAGGCTTGAGCGAAGCGCTGCGGTGATGTCATCGGTTGAGATGGTGAGCTCGGCCATGGTGGCTTGTGACTCCTGAGTTCGAGACGGAGATACGAAAAGACGTGCGGTGTGTTGCTGGCGCTGCGGGTGCTGCCGATGGTGCGACTACTTCTGCAAAATGCGACTACATCTACAAAACGTGTGCCCGAATGCTCGGGCGGGACCGGCCGAGGCCGATCTGACTAGCCGGGCAAGCCCGATCTAGATCAGATCGCTGCCTTCAGCTGATCAAGACGATGGCGGATCGAACCGTCGATGACCGAGTCGCCGACCTTGGTGATGACGCCACCGAGGACCGACGGATCGACGAGGAACGTAAGCGAAACGGACTTGCCGGTCGACTTCTCGACCGCCGCGGTGAGGGCGGCCTGCTGCTCGGTGGTGAGCGGGTGCGCCGAGCGAACTTCGCCCGATGCCTTGCCCTGCTCGGCTGCCGACTTGGCCAGCAGTGCCTGCACGAGCGACGGAAGCTCGCGGGCCCGGCCGGCGCCGACAACCATCGACACCAGGTTGGTCGTGACGCTGTGGGCTTTGCTACCCAGAAGCGTCTCGACGACCTGCTGACGCCGATCAAGCGGAACCGCCTGATCGGTCAGCGTCTGCTGCAGCTCCGGCGAACTCTCGTAGGCGTTTGCGAACGTGGCCAGTTCGTTGCCGACGACGCCAAGAGCCCCTTCGGCCTTGGCGACTTCATAGAACGCGGCTGCGTATCCTTCTGCGAGAGCCGACATGGTTATTTCGCTCCGAGCTCAGCTATGTAGCGGTCAACCAACGCGGAGTTGGTCTCTTTGTTCATGTTCGCGCCGACAACCTTCTCGGCGAGTTCAAGCGACAGACCCTTGACGTGCGTCTGAAGGTCGGCCTTCAGGCGGTCGGCCTGAGCGTTGAGGTCTTCAGCGGACTTGGCGCGGATGGCAGCGGCGTCGGATTCGGCCCGGGCGATGAGATCCTTGCGGACGGTCTCGGCCTGCTGGCGGGCTTCGTCGATGATGCGGTCGCTTTCGGCCTTGGCATCGGCGAGCTTGGCCTTGTACTCGGCCACGATCGTGTCGGCTTCAGTACGGGTCTTGGCAGCGGAATCGAGGTCACCCTGGATCTTCGCGGCACGAGCAGCCATGGTCTTCTTCAGCGCCGGGATGAGGAACTTCCACAGGGCCAAGAAGATGATGAGGAACGAGATCGAACCCCAGATGAGCTCGTCGGTCGCGGGGAGAATCGGGTTCGGAGCCTTGACACAGTTCTCGACCGGTTCGCCTTTTTCGAGGAGATGGATGCACTCTTCGGCGTCGTGTGAGATCTTCGCTTCGCCTGTCGTGGCGGCTTCGCCCTCGGCCGGAGCCTCGGTCTCAGCGGTACCCTCTTCGGCGGCGACCGTGGTCTCTTCTTGCGTGCGCACGGCGGCGTGAGCCGACATCGACGCAAACGGCGCGAAGACGCTGGCGACAGTCAGTGCACTTGCGGCAATCAGTTTGTTGAAGCGCATAGCTTCCTTTCTGAACGGACGTCGGCTCGCTTAGGCGAACTTGAGAAGAATGAAAACCACGAAGCCGATGAGGGCAAGAGCTTCGGTGAAGGCGATACCGAGGAACATCGTGGTGCGGACCATACCGGCAGCCTCAGGCTGACGGGCCATGGCCTGAACGGCGTTGCCGACGAGGTAACCAATGCCGATGCCAGGACCGATGGCGCCGAGGCCGTAGGCGAGACCGGCGCCGGAAGCGGCGGCGTTGGCCTTCTGCTCTGCTGCGGTCTGAGCGAGGATGCTCATGCTCATGTCAATTTCTCCTTACGGGGCCGGGATCCGGCAAGTGATGGTTTTGCGATGGGTACTACTGAGGTGCGGTGCTGCAGGTGTTGCCAGTGGTTTGTAGCAAGTGGTGCTGGTGTTGCTAGGTACGTCCGAGCGAACCGGCGAGCGGTCCGTGCCGAAGGAGTGCGGCGAGTAGCCGCACTGTCTCAGTGCTCGGGGTGTATTGCGCCGCCGATGTATACGGCAGCGAGAAGGGTGAAGATGTACGCCTGAAGGAACGCCACGCCGATTTCGAAACCGGTCATGAGGATCAACATGACGAAGGGCAGGATGCCGACGGGCTTGAGGGCGAAGGTGTCGGCCTTGATCATGGTGGCGGTGAGGATCGCGAACGTTACGAGGAGGATGTGACCGGCGAGTACGTTGGCGAAAAGACGGACGGCGAGCGAGAAGGGCGTAACGATGATCTTCGAGAGGAACTCGATCGGGGTCACCAGGACGTAGAGGGCCTTCGGCACACCCGGGGGGAACAGCACGTTCTTCCAGTAGGCGCCGAAGCCCTGCTCCTTCATGCCGGCGACGTTGAACACGACCCAGACGAGGATTGCGAGCATCGCTGGAACGGCCATGCGGGCGGTGGCCGGCATCTGAATGCCGGGGATCACACCGAAGATGTTGTTGAAGAGAATGAAGAAGAACATCGACACGAACAGCGGGATGTACGGCTTGGCCGCGTGACCCATGACTTCTTCGGCGATGCCGTGCTCAACGAAGTCGACCGACGCCTCAGCGAAGTTCTGGATGCCCTTCGGCACGAGCGAGCTCTTGCGGGTCCCCAGAACGAAGATCAACAGCGTCGCCAACGCGGCACAGATGTTGATCAGCGCGATCTTGTTGAACGCGAAGAGGCCCGAACCAAAGAGGTCTTTGTATTCGAGGAGGTGAGAAATCGGTGGGAACTGAAGCTCGGCGAGCACGGGAGCTACTCCTTATTCTCCGGAACCCGGGTGGGTTCCATCGGCTTGATCAACTGATACGAACGGGTTTGCTGCAGGTGAAACTGCGTTGTTTGGTGTTGCTGGATCCCTCGGAGTTACAAGGGGTGCTGCGGTGGTGCCACGGACGCCCGGCTTGAGACCCGGGTACGCCAGCGAGGTGCTGATGAAGCGCATCTCCCACAGCAGCAAGCCGAGGTGGGTGACAACGATGGTGATCCCCATGGCGACCAGATTCACCCACGGTTGGTTGCGCACGAGCAGGACTGCGATCGTGATCAGGCCGAGGCGGATGAGGTAACCGAAGAGGGCTGCCGCTCCAAGAGCGGCAAAGGATATACGAGCCGCCCAGGTCAAAAGTGCGGCGGCGAGAACAAAGTTGGCCAAAACCAGGGCAATCGCATAGGCGGCCGAGGCCGAACCCTTGGTTCCCCACGGAATCGCGGCGAGCACAATGATGAAGGGAATGAACGGAAGCGAGCGACGAACGATGTCGAGCGCGATCTGGCGCTCGACGGGAGGACCGTCTTGCGGGCCGAACATCGAAGGAATCGACGCGTCGCTCATCGAGTGGTCGTTCCGTTGGTCGTGCCGGTGATCGCCGTCGTGTTGGCCGACGTGTTCGCCGTCATCTGATGCGTCAGGTCACTCGGATCGGTGTCGAGGGTGACGCCGGTCGGGAGCGTGATCCGCTCGGGAATGGCGTCGCCGTAGTTGACGGGCGTTGCATCCGTGGGGCTGGGCGATCCTGCCGACGGGCCGGACCGGACCATCGACTTTTCGTGGTGCTTCATCTCGTCGTCGTAGCCGTACCACATGCGGATGAACATGCCCACGATCGCAAACAGGATCAGGCCGATCATGAACATCGGCTTCGTGTCGGCCTTGCGGTCGATGAGGTAGCCGATGCCACCGAAGAGCGCCGGCGTCATCGTAAGCTCGAATGCCTTGGCGAGTCCGTTGCCGTAACCGTTGTAGCTGTCGCGCTTGTAGCTCGCGAGCGAAGACGCGGAAAGGGTCGGCTTCTCTGAGCTTTTGGGTAGCACTGAGCTTTTAGGTAGCGCTGAGCTTTTCAAGGGCACGGAAGCGAGCCTTCGCGAATGTGGTGTGCGGGGGGCGGTGAAGCTTTGCGCACGGGTTACAACTTCGCAACCCGCTTGTGAACGCGTGCACAAGATAATCCACAGGCGGATTCTGAGCAAATCCCAAAGCAAATTTCTTTGTGGCGCACCGCGATTTGGGTCTGACGACCCGCCCGGTCGCGTGGCTGGAACGTTGAAGGTGCGCCGATACCGCCGCAAGGCTTCGGCGATGATCCGCTGACGTTCTACGAATTGGCTCGCATGATGACGTGGTCGCGCCGCTGCGCCGACCTGCGCCGACCTGCGCCGATCAGCGGGTTCTGCTACTTCGACGGCCGGCGAGGTAGCTTCCCAACGCTCCAGCGGCAGCGGTGAGGATCCAGAGTCCGGTCACCGACGCCACGAACGTTCCCGTCTCACCGTCGTCGTGAGCGGCAGCCAACCAGGCGGCCAGCGCAAACAGGCCGACCAGGACGCCGATGGCCAACTGCGCGTGTCGAGCGGGTCGGACGGCCCAGCCGAGCCCGACGGCGATCAGGACAGGAAGAACGATCATGTCCTCACCCCTTCACGGTGAACTCGGTGACCATGCCGAGCGCGGCCTGGGTGGATCCACTCTGGGGATCGGGAAAGTAACTCGCCGCCAGGTAATGCCCCGGCCGAAGGTCGAGATGGATGATTTGTCGCGTGCCCGGACCGAGGTTCCCGGCCCGGACAATCTCGATGCCCGGAAGATCGGTATCGCTGGCCAAGAGCTTCCTGGCCGCCTCGAGGGTGACGCCATCATCGAGTTTGATCAGCGTGAGCCCGTGCACATCGCCATCGGTGTTCTCCACCAAATAGGTGCCGTCCCCGAACTCGCTCGGCAGCGCGATTTCCAACTTCCGCAGCGCTACGACGCCATCGACAGACGACGGTTCGGATGCCCGGACCCCGGCCGCCTCCAACATCTTGCTCACGGTGCCGCTGTCCGGATCGAGGAACACATATCTGGCGGGATCGAGTTCGACGAAGAGCTCCGTCGTGCCTCCGGGATCAAGGTTGATGCCGCCTGCCGGTCGAGCAAGCCGAAGTACTCCGGGTAGGTCGCCGTCGGCCAACGTTTCGAAGAAGGTGGACGCCACGGTGTCGTCTTCGAGACGGAGGAGCTGGATCTGGGGCTCGTCGGATTTCGGCGACGTTCGGATGGCGAAGGTGACCATTCCGGTGGGGAGCCGGGGCGGGGCGTCGATGCTTCCGATGCCGAACGTGACGGCCAACGGTTCAGATGCGTCGGTCGAGTCGACCCGTTCCTTGCTACACGAGGCGACGAACAGAAGTGCGAATGCTGTCAACACGGCAGCGGTGGGGCGAGGCAGAGGATGGACTCGAAGCATGCGTCGATGATCGGGGTGCCCCGGTCCCGACGGCGACGGACGTCCGTCACGAGTGGTCCGGGACCGCTACCCGAGCCCCGCGCTCTGCGCCCGCCTGATCGCTCCGCCTCGGTCGGTGGCGTCGAGCTTGAAGATCACGCTCGACACGAGGTTCCGAACCGTCTTCGGGCTCAGGGAAAGCAGCCGAGCGACCTCGGGATTCGTTCGTCCCTTGGCCAGGTGGGCGAGAACCTCCAACTCGCGGGGCGTAAGCTGCGGGAAGGGGCTGGTCGATTCCGTCGGCCCGACGAAGGCGAGCGCCCGCCGCGCAATCCGAGCCGCCAGTACGGCATCGCCGCGGTGCACCGATCGGATCGCCGTCTCGATCTCGGACCGTTCGGCTCCCTTGACCAGGTAGCCGAGTGCTCCGGCCCGCAAGGCGGCACGAACCCATTCGTCCTCGTGCGACATCGTGAGGACCAACACGCCGCAACGGGGTTGCTCGATCGACAGCCGCCTGGTGGCTTCGACGCCATCGAGGTCGGGCATGTGGAGGTCCATCACCACGACGCTGGGCTCCAAGGCGGAGGTCATCTCCAGGACTTCGACCCCGTTTGAGGCTTCACCGACCACCTCGGCGTCGTCCATCGCGGCCACGACGGCGCGCAACCCCGAGCGAAAGATCGGGTGATCATCGGCGAGCAGCACTCGGATTCGCCCGGGGGCCGGAGTCGACATCACCGGGCCTCAAGGGGAAGCACCGCGTGCACGGTGGTACCACCGAACTCGTTGCTTTCGATCCGGCAACGTCCTCCGACGGCATCGGCTCGCGACGTCATCGATCGCAACCCGGTACGCCCACTGCTCGCCGCCTCCGACGGTCCGACTCCTCTTCCGTCGTCGGAGATGACGATCTCCAACCGGTCGTCCAGCGACAGATCCACCGAGCACGACCGGGCACCGGAGTGCCGAACAACGTTGTTGAGCGCTTCCGATGCGATGTACCACGCGGCGCTCTCCACCGACGGACCCAGCTCCGATAGTGCGCCCGTGGTACGAAGCCGGACGTTCAGGGGTGGTGAAGTCGTCGCCGTGAGGGCCGCACAGTGCTCGGCCAACCCCGCGGCGAGGCCCCGGTCGTCGAGCAGCTTCGGCCGGAGACCGTCGATCATTTTCGTCACCGAGTGAAATGCGTTCTTGAGTTCACGTTCGAGTGCGACCAACTCGTCCGCAAGATCCGCGCCTGCTCGCGATCGCAAGATGTCGGTGCGCAATGCCAGGCCGGCGAGAGTGGGACCGAGGCCATCGTGGAGATCGCGATGGATCCGCTTCCGCTCTTCATCGCGAGCTTCAGCGAGTCGGTCCATTGAGCGGCGCAGTTCACCGGCCAATACCGCCGCTTGGCACAGCGGGCCGATCGAGCGAGCGACTTCGCCGATCAGCTCTTCGTCGGGACGATCAAGTTCGGTCTGGCCTCGCCGCACGCCGACTTCGAGGTCGGCAACCACACTTCCCTGGGTCGCGATCGGAAGCGAGTAGATCGGACCTCCCGCCTTCCCGACGATAACGGTCGGACCGTTGCGGATACGTATCCGCACGAACGGGAGCCGAAGCGACGAGGCGAGGGTCGACGCGGCTACCTCGAGGGCGTCGTCGATACTTCCGGCGAGCTCAAGTCGATCACCGAGCAACCGAATCGCACGAAGGGGATCGCCGCGCTCACCGTAAACGGCCCGGTCGACACGACGTTGCACCCACTGCCACGACCCGCGAACCGTGAAGGCGGCGACGACCGCGGCCACGACGGCACTTGCGTTCGTGCTGTGGCCGACGAAAGCGCTGATCAACGTGGCGGAACCGAGCGCTGCGGCGGCCGCCGCAGCTGACACGATGCCGTACGCCGTCGATCGGCTGATGATGGCATCGATCCCATACAGACGATGTCGAAGAACGGCGACCGCGATGCCGATCGCCGGGACGACAACGGCAACGGCGACAAGCAGTGGCCCCAATACGGTCGAGAAGTGCTCGTCGTTTTGGAATGACAGGCTCACCAACGCGACCAGGCAAGCCAGGACGAGGGAGAAACCGAACCACCGCAATTGAAGGTGTTGGCGGACGGACTCGTGACGACGAGAAAGCAGCGACAGGAAGGACGCGATCCCGAGCGGGAGCAGGAGCGCGCCGCATCCCGCCAAAAACTTGAGCAACCCTTCGAGGGCCGCAATGCCGAGGGGATTTTCGATCGGGAGTTCGTCGCCGATCGGACCTGGAGCAAAGGCAGTGGAGACCGTCGCGGTTGCGACCACCGCGACGGCCGCGCGCGAGACCCACCGCCAGCGAGAACCCGGGATCGATCCAGTCGGGAAGCGGAGCGGTATGTGCACGAGCACGAGCGAGAGTGCTGGAAGCCAGAGCAGGCTTTGCAACCAGCGCATCGCGGTTTCGGCGGGCCATCCATCCGTGGCCGCCCTGATCGCGTATGCGTCGACCAACGCGGCCAGTTCAACCAGGACGCCGGCCATCAGCAGCAGCCAGCCCAGGGAGACATCCGGTCGGCGACGAATGATCAGCGCGCCAAGCACGCCGTACGTGACAAACGACAGCTGCCAAACCGCTTCTGCAGCGTCAGCGCCCGACGCCGACGACTTCAGCACGATGGCGCCGGCCCATCCGATTACGACCACCGCCACGAGAGACGCGCTCAGCTTCTTCAAACCAGGCGTCGTCGACATATCGGAATGGTACGACGATCGTCGACCCGCCATCCTGGGACACTCGTCCCGAGTCGAACGGGCGGGGACGAATCGTCGCACGATTGCATGCTCGTCGAGGCGTTTGTGAATTGGTGTGGCGTCGACCGGTTGAATCCGCCCTCACCGGTGGGAACGCGAACGGTCCGTCAGAATCGAGTCCCCCGCCACGTGTTTCTTGGCGAGTTTCGAATGTTGGTATCCGATCGACACCGCTTGGGTTTCAATTCAGCAGTCGGCCAATGCTTCCAGCGCACTGCAAATCTTCTCTCGACCGCCAAGACCAAGTCGGCCGAGTCGCCTAGTGAGAACCGATTTGGGGACGGTGGCGAGGTTGTCGAATGTTGCCACGCTTTCGTGGCCGACCCTTCGCCAAGGCACCCCGCCGGTTTGTGTGCGCTCGTTTAGCTCTGGTCTAAGGAATCGCACACATTCCCAGCGGCGACCTTCGGCCCGACATCTTCCGCGTCGCACCGATAGAGTCCCCGGCAGGAGGTAGTGCAATGCGCGCAGCAGTCCTTAACGGTGCTCCCGGCCCACTCGATATCGAGGAGCTGCAGGTCGACAAACCGGCGGCCAACGAGGTGCTCGTGCGGGTGGTCGGCGCCGGGCTCTGTCATTCCGACCTGCACTTCATGGAAGGGACCTTCAAGACCCCGCTCCCGGCGGTGATGGGTCACGAATCCGCCGGCGTGGTCGAAGCCGTCGGTAGCGATGTGACCTATTGCCGGCCGGGTGACCATGTCGTGTGCTGCCTGTCGATCTTCTGCGGCCAGTGTCGGCAGTGTCTGTCGGGGAATCCGCATCGTTGTGTGAATCCCGAGGCGACGTCGCGTCCGGCCGGTGGGAGTCCACGACTGCGCAAGGGCGACGGGTCCGGGGTCGAGCAGATGGCCCGGCTCGGTGGCTTCGCCGAGATGATGCTGGTGCATCAGAACGCGCTCGTCACGATCACGAAAGACATGCCGCTCGATCGGGCCGCGCTCATCGGGTGTGGGATCACGACCGGGACCGGCGCGGTGTTCCGGACGGCCAAGGTTCCGCCCGGCGCCCGGGTCTGCGTGATCGGCGCAGGCGGAATCGGCCTGGCGGCGATCCAAGGGGCGCGCATCGCCGGCGCCGGGCAGATCGTGGTCGTCGACGTCAGCGACACCAAGTTGGACGTCGCCCGGCAGCTCGGCGGCACCGATCTCGTCAACGCCTCCAGCGTCGACAACGTGGTCGCCGCGGTGAAGGACCTGACCGGCGGTGGCGTCGACTACAGCTTCGAAGCGATCGGACTGAAAGCCACCGCGGAGCAGGCCTTCAATATGCTCGACCTGGGTGGCACGGCCACGGTGATCGGGATGGTTCCACCCCGGCAGACGCTGGAGATCCGGGGCATCGACCTTCTCTCGGAGAAGCGGATCCAGGGATCGATGATGGGTTCGAACCAGTTCCGGACCGACATTCCTGCGTTGATTCGTATGTACATTGACGGTCGTCTGAAACTCGACGAGATGGTCTCGGCCCGGCTCGAACTCGACGAGATCAACGAGGGCTACGCGGCGATGAAGCGCGGCGAGGTCAGCCGTCAGGTCATCGTGTTCGAGTAGCCAACCGGCCAGCTGGAGTTCGGCCTCGACATTGTTGTTTCGGTCGCTCGGTGAGCGACCGAACGAACAACTATTCAGTCAGATGCATTCAGTCAGATGCATTCAGAAACGCGAGGGTCGAAGCGATCGCCCGGTCGGGCTCGTCGATCCACGGCGCATGGCCGGCATGGGGCACCAGCTCGAGCGTGCACTGCGGTAGACGGGCGGCGAAGTGTTTCGCGGTCTCGGCCCCGCCGTTCGGATCGTCTTCGCCCCAGAAGCAGTACACGGGGCACGCCACCCGCGTCAGCAGCTCATCGGTGAACAGCATCGCCCGGTTGAGACCCTTGACGGGAGTTATGACCTTGGGCGTCGCACGGATTTCGTTGAGCAGCGTCGGCGTGCATCGCAACAACGCGACGAACCAGTCGAGCATCTCCGCGTTGAACCTGCCCGAGTCGAGGGCGCCCTTCAGACCGACCTGGCGAAGCATCATCTTCGCCGCGGCCCGGTTGACAGGAATTCGAGCGGTCAGATTCCCAAGGCCGGGGATGCCGGCGATCCGCATGACGAGCGGCGTGTGGTCCATCGGCACGCCCACCGACCAGCTGTACAACCCGATCCGGCCCACCCGCTCAGGCACCGCGGCCGCGGCCCGCAACGCAAAGAACCCGCCGAACGACGTGGCCAGTACGTCGGCCCCTGGCAACTCAAGGGCATCGAGCAGATCGGGAACCAACAGGTCGGCGGCCCGCTTCACGGCGTCGAGATCGGCGTGGCCCGCGTCGCCGAGCATGGGGTCGCTCAGACCGCAGCCGGGTCGGTCAAGGATGATGCATCGAAACGCTCGGAGGCCCCGCACCAGATTGGCCCAGCTGGTCCCGGCCACCGACGCTCCGTGGATCAGAACGACCGGAGGTCCCTCGCCGATTTCCTGGACCCGCACGGTGACGTTCAGGTTCGGCAGGTGCACACGCCGTTCCGTCGGCTGCATACCGAACGAGTCCCAGAGCCGTCGTTCGGCACTTCGGTACTTCCGCTCATCGGGTTTCATGTCCGAGCCCATCTCCGAGTGTGGCAGCTGTGACGATCGGACGTCGGGTTGACCGGCGTGCGTTTCGTCCTACTTCGGGCATCAATGCTCAGTCCGACGGTACCGTTGATCCGTGGCCCAGAACATCTACGACGACGAGTCGTTCTTCGCCGGATACGCAACGCTTCCACGATCAATTCACGGACACGACGGCGCACCAGAGTGGCCGTCGCTGCGTGACCTGCTTCCCGATCTCCGGGGCCGCCGGGTGCTGGACCTGGGCTGTGGATACGGTTGGTTCAGTCGTTGGGCGGTGGAGAACGGCGCAGATCAAGTACTCGGCATCGATCTGTCGGAGCGCATGCTGGCGACCGCTCGGTCGCGGACCAGCACCACAGCTGTCACCCCGTCCATCACCTATGAGCAGCACGACCTGGAGCATGTGACGCTGGAGGCCGACGCGTTCGACGTGGCGTACAGCTCCCTGACGCTCCACTACCTCGAAGCCCTACCCGCGTTGGTGCGCCAGGTGCACGGCGCATTACGTGCTGGTGGCGTGTTCGTCTTCTCGGTCGAGCACCCGCTCTTCACGGCACCGACGAACCCCGGTTTCGTGACCGCATCCGACGGTGGTCTCACCTGGCCGCTCGACCGGTACCTGATCGAAGGTCCGAGGGTCACGAACTGGTTCGCGCCCGGCGTCGTGAAGCAGCACCGAACCATCGGAACCTATGTGAACCTACTAATCGGCAGCGGTTTTCACATCGACGCGCTCATCGAGTGGGGACCCACACCCGAGCAAGTAGAGGCGATTCCGGAGTGGGCCGGGGAGAGAGACCGTCCGGCGTTCCTGCTACTGCGCGTGCACCGCTCGTAATCAGCGCCGCTCGAAGCCAGTGCCGCTCGCAGCCAGGGGCGTTGGTCGTAGACAGTGAGGCTCGAAACCAGGCGCGTTGGTCGTACACTTCGCCATGGCCGACGGTCCGGATCTCTTGTCGCTCCTGCGAGCGGTGGGGCGTCGCGAACACGCGGTCGCGTCGCAGATCCTTCGTGATCATCCGGAACTCGTGGTCGCCAAGGTTGCTCGTGCTGACGAGTTCTTCCTCGAAGAATCACGGGCCCAGGTGTACGCGGGCGACACTGCACTACACGCCGCCGCGTTTGCCTACGACGGCGAGTTCGCCCGTCGGTTGGTCGAGGCCGGCGCCGACGTCCGAGCGCGTAACCGACGCGGGGCCGAACCGTTGCACGCCGCTATTACCGGTGGACCGGGTTCGGATCCTTGGAACCCTGTTCAGCAGGTGGCCGTCATCGAGTATCTCGTGAGCGTTGGAGCGGACCCGAACGCGCTCGCCGCGGGCGGCGTGACCCCGTTGCACCGCGCCGTTCGCAACCGTTGCTCGTCGGCGGTGGCCGCCCTGTTGATGTTGGGCGCCGATCCGAACCGGGCCAACGACAACGGATCCACGGCTTTCGATCTCGCCGGCTGGACCACCGGGCGTCCGGGAACCGGTTGGGAGGAGGCTCGCGCCGAGCAGCAGAAGATCATCGACATACTCAGCCGATCCACCGCGTGACCCCCACCCGGGCGAAGCCATCGGCGGAAGTTGGCGTCGGGATACTGTGAGGGTGACGTCGAGGAGAGTCTTCGACGGCGTTGAGGAGTACGCATGTCATATACCGTCGATTTCGCAACCGTGTCGACCGTTGGACTGGAGTCGTCGCCGGTGGCCGACACACTGGCCGGGCTGCGGGCCCACGAGGCCCGTTACTTCAAGACGAAGTACGACCACACCTTTGTGGTGGAGCCCGCCGGCAAGGCGAAGAAGACCATCAAGTACGTGGAGAACGTGCTCAAGACCGAGCGCGACATCGTCATCGCTTCTCCCCCACTCGAGGCCTGTGAATTCGAAGTCGGCGGCATCCGATTCGCGTATGTGTTCTACGAGAGCGGTCTCGCAATCAACGTCATGTACACCATCGAAGACGCCAAGAAGCGGGCGGTCGGCTTCAAGTTGTCGGAAGGCATGGACATCCCGGCCGAGCTCGAACCGAAGTTCAAGTTCGCCCGGCAGAAGTCGAAGTTGGCCGGCGTTGTTCGGGGCTCGTACTTCGTGATCAAGGGCGAGTACTGACGCAACGTGGCAGGGATTCCTGTTTGTGTAGCCGTAGCTGTCGTGCCGCGGCAGCTACGGCTACATAAACCCAAGGGAGCCCGTTCATGTGGCCGTAGCTGTCGTGCGGTGGCATCTACGGCTACATAAACCCAAGGGACCGGGCGACGCGGGCGTCGATCCGGTCGACGTCGGAGATGAAGTGAGACGCTTCGACCATCCGGGCGTCGGCTGCCGCCAGCAGCGCCTTGGCCGACTCGCGGTCACCCCGGTCCACGGCATGACGGGCGGCCGCGTCGAGGGCAAACACTTCGACGGGTGCGTCGTTGCGACGACGCGCTTCGCTCAGGATGGCGTCTATTCGCCCCGGGGCATCGGCAGCGTCGACTGCGTCGACGGTCGACTGTGTCGAGCGCGGCGAGGAGGCATTCGCCGAGCAACGCCTGTTCCCCACCACCGGCGTGGCGCTGCCACGAGACGGCCTTCTCCAGGGCCCCACGGGCTTCGGCCGTGCAACCCTGACCTCGCAGCACCCGGCCCAGATGGATGCGGGCGAGCGCCGCCATACGCATGTCACCGATGGCTTCGGCCTTTTCGATCGAGCGAAACAGCGTCGCCACACCCGTCTCGCAGTCGCCGGCCAGGCACTGGGCCCGGCCGAGACTGGCGGTTTGATAGGCCTCGGTCTGCGCATAGGAACGACGACGGCACACCTCCGTCGTCCGTAGAAGGTGGGCGACCGCGTCAGTGAACCGGTGCTGGAGCCGGGCGAGTTCGCCGAGCATGGCGTCGCCGCGGACGTGGAGCCACGGGTCGTCGACCAGGCGAAGGCAGGCGGTCACGAGCGCGGCGGTCTCGGCGCTCCGTTCCCGGTCCCCGGAAGAGATCGCCGCCCGGGCCGCGAACAGTCCATTCGCCGCGCGGTCCCAGGGCATATCGAGCCCGTCCATCAGCTCCGCCGACCTGTCGGTTAGCGCCAGCCCGAGTTCGAAGTCGCCGTTGTGCGACACGACGTAGGCCCGGTAGTAGGCGCACCGGGCCTGCAGCTCCCGGTCGCCCAGACGCTGTGCGTCGGTCGTGGCCTCGTTGATCAGCGTCCGCGCCAGTTCAAGATGCCCCGTGGACGCCTCGATCCAGCCGATGAGCAGCAGCGCGTGGACCCGTTGCTGCGCCGTGGCCAGCGGACCGGTGGCAGCCAGCGCCGCCTGAATGCGTTCCGCTCCGCGGGTGTCGCCGAGCACCACCCACGCCCATCCGAAACCGAGGGCTATCCGAAGCATCATCGTCGGGTCGTTGGTCCGACACCACGCGAGGGCCGCGTCGATGTTGGCCCGCTCGGATTGGGCGAAGGCGAGGTACTCACGCTGCTCTCCGCTCCGAACGCCTTCGGTCGAGACATCGGCCGCGTCGGCGTACCACTGCGCATGGGCGCGTTGGGCGAGCTCGGCGGTTCCGTCGGCGTGCATCTGTTCGAGAGCGAAGGCTTTGATGCTTTCGAGAAGCCGGTAGCGACGTTGGTCGGTGTGATGGTCGTGATCGACGACGACGAGGGAGCGGGCTGCCAGGCGGCCGACCACGTCGATCGCCGTTGCCGCCGGAACGCCGAGTGATGATGAGACGAATTCCACCGCCGACAGGGATGCGCCGGAAGTAAACGCAGCTATCGCGCACAAACCCCGCTGATCGTCGGCGAAGAGCAGGTCGTAACTCCAGCCGATCGTGGCCCGAAGCGCGCGTCGGCGTTCCGGTTTGCGGCTCGTCGGGTCATGCAACACGGCGAAGCGGTCATCGAGGCGACGGATGATCTCCGACGTCGACAGCGTCCGGGTCCGGGCGGCGGCCAGTTCTATGGCGAGGGGAAGCCCGTCGAGGGCGCCGCAGATCTCGCGGACGGCGTTGAGGTCGCGAGCGTCGTTGTCACGAGCATCGTTGTCACGAGCATCGTGGTCGCGAGCATCGTGGTCGCGAGCATCGTTGTCAGGATCGTCGAGGTCGCGGTCGGCGTTGACCGTGGGCTTTCGGTGCTGGGTCGCTCGTTGACGGAACAGCTCGATGGATTCGTTGAGGTCGAGCGGCCCGAGATCGAAGACCGTTGAACCGGCGACGTCTGATGTCGTCTGCGAGGTCAGGAGAAGCCGGACCGGCAGTGCCTGTTCGAGAAGTCGTTCCGTCCAGGCGGCAGCGGCCTCGATGACGTGTTCACAGTTGTCGAGAACCACCACGGTAGGCGAGGCGCGAAGTCGCTCGATCAGCTCCGACTCCCCGCCGGTGACCCCTAGCGCGGCGATCGTCGCGTCGATGACCTCGTGCAGCGTGGAAGCCGACTCCAGGCGGACCAGTCGCACGTCACCGTCGTCGGCGAGAATTCGCGCCGCGGCGATGGCGAGCGTCGTTTTACCCACACCTCCGGGACCGATGATTTCCACCAGGCGTCGGGTCCGAACGAGTTCGACGATCTGCGCAATCGCCACCTGGCGACCAATGATGTCGACGTCGAGCGCCGGAAGGTTGCCGGGTCTCGTCGTTGGCTTTGGCGTTTGAGCGAGCCCGTCGGCCGACGACGTGGGACCGTTGGCCACGGCCGACGACGGGGCGAGGGCGGGGTCCTGGCTGAGGATGCGCTGTTCAAGCTTCCGGAGTTGCGGACCCGGTTCCAAACCGAGTTCATCGGCGAGGAGCGTACGAACCCGTTGGTATGCGGCGAGGGCATCGGCTTGTCGCCCACTTTGATAGAGCGCGGTGATAAGGATCGCCCAGAGCGCCTCCTGGTACGGATAACGGCTCAGCGCGTCTTCGACCTCACTCACGATCTCACCGGGCGATCCCATTCGTAAGCGCGCAGAGAAATTCGTCTCCATGAGCGAGAGCCGCACTTCGTCGAGTCGGGCCCGATGCGGAATAACCCACGCGTTGTCGCCCGCACTGGCGAGGATGTCGCCACTGAAGCGGTTGAGCGCCGACGCACTGAGAGTCGCGGCTTGACGGTCATCGCCGACGTCGCACAGCCGTCGGGCGACAAGGGCATCAGCGGCAACCGACAGCGCATCGATTGTGGCGGGCTCGGCGGCGAGCCGGTACCCGCCGTCGCGCGTCTCAATCAGGTCGGGCTCGCTCAGCGCCTTCCGAAGACGCGCCACCTTCGATTGCAGCGTGTTGCGTTGGGTGCTCGTGGCATCCTCGGGCCACAGCTCATCGATCAGGACGTCGCTCCGAACCACCTCACCGGCCGAGAGCGCCAGGCGCACCAGCAGCTCGGAGGTCTTGCCTGCGGGCACGCGAATCAGGCGCGGGCCGCTCCGGACTTCAACCGGTCCGAGAACACAGAACACGAACACCCCTTGAGTGTACGAAAGCTGTGTGGCTACCAAAGGTCGGGATCAACGGCAGGTTCCTGCGCCGGAGGCGATCCACGCCACAATCAGGCTGTCGGGAAAGTCGACGAGATGATCGCGGGCTAGGGCATCGACCAGTTCCCGGTCGCCGGCCACATGGCTCCGTGCGATGGCCACGGTCTGGCGGTCGCAGCGGGTCGTGGCCAACTGCGCCGCGCGATCGATCCAGTCAGGTCGCGATTCGAGCAGTCCCGCGAGAACCACGAACCGGGCGTTGCCCGAAGAAGGCGCTGAGGCCACGAGGTAGCTCACCGCGTTGAGGTCTCCACCGATGGCCCGCCGGATCCGGGCGTCGGTCTCGTCTTCATCCGTGCGTGCAGTTCTAGCGAAGCGTGGGTCTTCATCCATGTCTGCACGATGCACGTTTGCGCTGACACGTCGCTGACACCTCGCTGGCATCGCGTTGACATCGAGTGCGGATTGAGCACGCGCCGCCGTCATGGAGATGTCAGGGCCTTCGTTGAACCTGATGGTGTGAGCGGCGTCGCTCACCACTACCTGAAGGAGGACTCATGAGACAGCAACCTTGGCACCTCACGCAGAAGTCTCGCGGCGCATGGGCGCGATGGGCGGCGACCTTCGTCGCGTTCCCGATCGCCGGCGTGGCCGCACGCTTGGCCGTCGGAAACATCAGTGACGCTCCCGCCGCGGCCCTCGGTGGCCTCGTCGGTGGAGCGACACTCGGTGCGCTTCAAGCATCGATCGGTGGAATCGCCCCGGGCCAGCGCGCCCGGTGGACTCTCGGCACGAGTGTCGGCCTGGCCATCGGGCTGTGTGCCGGTGCTGCCACGATCGGATACCGCACTGATACCGCAAGCCTCGTTGTTCTCGGTGCCGTCAGCGGGGCCGCCGTAGGTTTGGCGCAGGCCTTCTCCACTCGTATCCGCGCTGAAGATCGGCTCCGTTGGGCTCTCGCCACACCGCTGCTGTGGGCGGGTGGATGGCTCGTCACCGCGAACGTGATCGTCGACGCCGAGCGCCAGCATGCCCTCTTCGGGTCCTCCGGTGCGTTGCTCGTGAGTGTGCTCGCCGGCGTCCTCGCCAAGCGCTGGAACGGTTCGGCAACCTCGAACCCGTCGGCGACCTCGACCCCTACAGCCTCCGCCACGCCATCGAGCGAGTCGGCGACGCCTTCCAGCAAGTCGGCGTGCCCGGTTGTAGGTGCGGCATGAAGCGCCTCGGCACATTCGTCGTCCGTCGTCGCCGGATGGTCATCGTCACCTGGATCGCGATTCTGTTTGTGACGGCGACGATCGGCAGCTCAGCGTTCTCCGTGCTTTCCAGCGAATTCGGCGCCGGAACGTCGACCGAGTCGGGCCGCGTCGCCCATCAACTCGACGAACTCGCGGAAACCGGTGGACAGGTGGCGATCATCGCCGACGATATCGACGTCAACGACCCGAGCATCAAGGCGACCATTACCAGGGGACTCGCCCCGATCGCCTCCCTCAAAGGCGTGCTCGACGTCACCGACCCGTGGACCAGCGGGATCGACGCGCTGCGAGCGACCGATGGTCGGGCCGCTCTCGTCGTCGTCACGCTCTCCGGCGGTCTCGACGACGACGCGGAACTCGCCGTCGCGAAGAACATCGAGAAGCTGGCCCATGAACTCGATGCACCCGAGGTGCTGGTCGGCGGTGAAGTGCTGGTCAGCGAGACGTTCAAGACGGCTTCGGAAAGCGACCTGCTTCGCGGAGAAGCCATCGCGCTCCCGATTGCGATCGTCGCGATGATCTTCCTCCTCGGAGGGTTCGCAGCGGCCGGTATGCCCCTGCTCGTCGCCATCGGTGGCGTGCTCACTACGCTGGCCGTCCTCGTCGGGGCCGCCAAGCTCGGCGACGTCTCGATCTTCTCAGTCAACGTCGTCAACATGCTGGGCATCGGACTCGGCATCGACTACGGCCTGCTGATCGTCAACCGCTTCCGGGAGGAACGGGGACTGGGCCGCGGTGTGCACGACGCTGTCGAAGCCACGGTGGCCTCGGCGGGTACGACGGTCGTGTTCTCCGCTCTCACCGTCGCGGTTGCGATGTCGGGCCTGTTCGTCTTCGGCGTGCCGCTGCTCACCTCGTTCGGGATCGCCGGGCTCGCCGTCGTTCTGCTGAGCATGCTCGCCGCGGTGACGCTGCTCCCCGCCACGCTCGCCGCGGTCGGTGGACGGATCAAGCCGCTCGCGCCGTCGCCCCACGTCGACGGACGGTTCTACCGACTGACGCGATGGGTGCAGTCGCATCCGTACGCCGTGGGTGGAGCCGCGGCGATCACGCTCGTGTTGCTGGGCCTTCCGTTTCTCGGTGCCCGGTTCGAGAACGGCGACGCTCGAGCTCTGCCGAAGTCGTCGGAAGTACGCGACGCGGCCCTCACGCTGTCGGAGCGTTTCCCGGCCCGCGGCACCGATCCCATCGTCGTCGTGGCGAAGGCCGATCGCAGCGATCCGGCACTCACACAGTGGCTTTCGGACGTCGCCGCAACGGACCACGTGGCAGGAACATCGATGCGCCCGGGAACACCCGAGGGTCTTGCGGTGGTCGAAGTTGTACCAGAAGGTACATCGCAGGGTGATCTCGCAACGCACCTCGTTCGGGAGTTCCGGGCACACCCTCCGACCTTCGACATTCAGGTCGGTGGACCGGCGGCCGAGCTCATCGACGTGAAGGCCCGACTCGGCGAACGTCTGCCGTTCGCCGCGCTTCTGATCTGCCTCGCCACGCTGCTCCTGCTTTTCCTGATGACCGGGTCGCTGATCGTGCCGGTCAAGGCCGTGGCGATGAACGTCCTCAGCCTCGGTGCGAGTTTCGGTGCCCTCGCCTGGATCTTCCAGGAAGGCCATCTCTCGGGCGTACTCCAATTCGAGTCGGTCGGTGCACTTGACCTGTGGATGCCCGTCCTCATCCTGATCTTCGCCTTCGGCCTGTCGATGGACTACGAGGTGTTCCTCCTTTCCCGTATCAAGGAAGTGCACGATCATTCCGGTGACAACGACCTGGCCGTCGCCGTTGGCCTGCAGCGTTCGGGTCGCATCATCACCTCGGCGGCTGCACTGATCGTCGTGGTGTTCGCGGGGTTCGCCGCCGGTGAAGTGCTCGCCGTCAAGCAGCTCGGCGTCGGTCTCGCCATTGCGGTGATCGTCGACGCCACCCTGGTGCGGACACTTCTCGTCCCCGCAACCATGAAGCTGCTCGGCGAACGCAACTGGTGGGCTCCCGCGCCGCTTCGACGTTTCCACGATCGCTACGGACTGCACGAGGCACCGTCGATGCCGGAGATGCCGGACACGCCGGACATGCCTGCGATGCCTGAGTTGTCGGGTGTCCCGGCCTGACCTCCCACGTGTTCGCTCGTGGATTGTGTGCGTTGACTTAGCTCCGTCCTAAGGAATCGCACACAATCCCGGGCGCACTACCGGTCAGCGTTTGCGAGCATGAGCACCCACGTTGCGTCGATGCTCACGTATGGGTTGGCGACAGTGCGTCCGGACGGTCCCCAATCGGCGAACGTGCCTCCGCTGGAGACTGCGTCCACCGTACGGGCCGTTCGTTGTTCCGCCGGGAAGCCTCCATTCCTGAGCCGCTTTCCGGCGAGGAGTCGAAGTGCGTCAGCGCACCTCGGGTCGCTGACGCGACCGAGTTCCGCCATGACCACGAGCGCTGAAAGAACATCGTAAAAGCGGATCGGCCAATGGATCAGCATTGGATCCCGGCCCCATGACGGTCGGATTGGAGCGCCATCTCGACAGCGCCACAACAGCCTGCGCCGCAACAGAAACTCGGCGGCCCCATCGACGGCCGCCCTGACGGCAGGGTTCTCTCCACCGCTTCGGAGGTACGACGCGAGGCCCCGAAGCGGAAGCAGCGTCTCCTGCACCGATGATGTTCGCGTGCCCGCACGCTTGTCGCAGTTCCATCCGCCATCCGGCCACTGGAACTCGACCAGACGAGATACCAGTGCGTCGACGCGATCGTCGGTGAGACCGAGCACGTCGAGATACCAGATCGCCAGTCCTTCCTGGGAAGCGCATCGTCGGACGCGGTCGAATTCACCTGACACGAAGGCGGTCGAAGGAGGACTGAGGTGAGCGCGCGAGAACAACCATTCATGGACCTGGTCGACGAGTGGCAGCAGCGATGCGTCACCGGCCGGGTAGCCGAGTTCGGCGAGCCCGGCCAACGTCCAGTGGGCGCCCTGGAACTTCCGATAGGCGTGGTACTCGGAGCCGAGACGGATCGTGCCATCGGCGCGGCGGTGACTGAGCAGGCGCTCCACGTTCAGGGAATGCGCGACCAGTTGGCGTCGTGCCCGTTGACCCGCGTCGGCGTCCGAAAGCCCATCGAGACGCCGGTACGCACGATAGGCAATCGACGGGTTGTCCGAGTCCCGCAGCACCGCCGTGTACGAGCCGACGATCACCGATGGTTCGGCCCCAGTCGGGCCTTCGGACGGACCCGAGCCCGTCGCACCATCCATCAGTTCAACCGGTCTCATGTGGAGATCCTTTCCGAACTCACAGTGCGGAATCGAGAGACGTCAAAACCAGGGGATTTCGTCCTGACCTGCAAACCCGGCTCGGCCGGTGTGCATATATGAGCGTGTCGGATCGTTCGGATCAGCGCCCGGTGACGCCGTCGATGGCCTCACGGATGATGTCCGCATGGCCGGCGTGGCGGGCGGTTTCTTCGATCAGGTGAAGCGCAACCCACCGCAGGTTGCGGTCCGAGAGCGGCGCCATAGCGCAGGGAGCATCCAGTTCGTAGGTGTCGAGGATCTGGTTCGACGCCTCGATGTGCTCTCGGTACTGAGTGACAACCGATGCGATGGTGTCCGTTTCCTCCAGGCGAAACGTGGCGTCTTCTCCGGTTTCATCCGTGTCCTCGACTGTCGGCCATTCACCGGGGAAGCTCCTCCCGGCGACAACCACCTGGAACCATCGGCACTCCCACGTCGCCGAGTGCTTGAGAATACTCAACAAAGAAAGCGCGCTTATTGTTGGCGTCATCCTCGCCTGCGCGTCAGAAAGTCCAGCGACCTTGGCAATGAGGGACTCGCGCTGCCAGCCGAGAACCATCCGGAGCCCTTCGCGTTCTGTCTCAGGAGTCGCCATGGACTGACCGTAGCGGATCGATGCAATCTTCGTCGGCTTCAGAGCACCGGATGCACTATGTAGTGCGATATAGTGCACTACATGGATGAGGCCGGAAACAGTGAAATCGCGCAGGTTGCGTTGGAGGTACGTCGTCGACGTCAGCAACGAAACTGGACGCTCGACACCGCCGCACCACGGTTGGGCGTGAGTCGACGATTGTTGGCGCAGATCGAAGCCGGTCTGGCGAATCCCTCACTGTCGACGCTGCTCTCGATCGCCGCAGGGTTTGATGTCTCGCTGGTCGACCTCCTGGCCGGCGGCGACAAACCATCGATCACCGTGCAACGCGACAACGCTTCGGCACCCGTGCTGTGGACGGGAGATCATGGCGGCGAGGCGCGAATGCTGGTCGGGTCCGATCCCCTCGAGTTGTGGGAGTGGACGCTGGAGCCTGGCGACGAGCGCACTTCCGAGAGCCACCGGCCCGGCTCGCGCGAGGTGATCCTGGTGACAAAGGGAACCGTTACGTTGGGCGTCGGGGCGGCGGAACCAGTGACCCTGCGGCGCGGCCAATCCGCGGTGTTTCGGGCCGACGAACCGCACTGGTACCGCAACGACGGCCGAGTACCGGTGCACTTCGTGCTGGCCGTGCATGAGCCCGCAACGTCGGGGGTCATCCGATGACGATCACCGCCGAAGACTGGGTGAACCATTCCACTGTCGACGCGTCCGTTGGCGCTCGTTGGCCGGATTACCAGGCCATTCTGGTCGCGGCGGATCACCTTGACGTCGCGAGCCTCGTCGAGGTGGCCGACGGACTCTTCGGTGATGCGCACGCCTTTGCCCGTGCCCTCGATCCCGACACGCAACCCGATACCCGCATCACGACGTGGCACGCGGCGTACCGCGACTTCGGAGTCAAACCGCGTGTCGCACGGGTCAGCGTCGACGCGCTCACACGCCGCGCGATGTCCGACGCCGGTTTGCCTCGAATCAACACGCTGGTCGATCTCTACAACGCAATCTCCATCCTCTGCTGCGTTCCGATCGGCGGGGAAGATCTCGGGCGATACGACGGTCCGGCCCGCCTCATCGTTTCGACCGGTACTGAGCCGTTCGCAACCAACGCAAACGGGGAAGCCGTCGTCGAACATCCCGAACCCGGCGAGCCAATCTGGATCGACGACACGGGAGTCACGTGCCGCCGCTGGAACTGGCGTCAGACGTCGAGGACTGCGATCAGCTTCGATACGACCTGCGTTGGATTCATCATCGACTCTCTCGATGCACCGGACCACAACGACGCGCGTCGAGCCGCTCGCCTACTCGCCGAGTACCTGCCGAACAGTTGCACCCGCGTGATCACCCGGCCGTAGCTCGGGCCGAGTAATCACGTCGTGCGGCCGGCGATTCCCAACATCGTGTCCACAGGAACCCAACCCCGGGGAAACCAGCGCCGCGACCGGCACAAGCGTGGCCGGTCAGGGAAGGAACCCACCCAAGTTGGGTACCGAGCGACTCGAGTTGGCGCGCATGTTGCGTCGTCCCTTCGAGGTGATGCTGTCCGGGGATCCTGTCTAGAGATGTAGTCTTTAGACATGTGTCCCATGGTGAATACCGACGACCTCTGCGACGCGCACGAGGTAGCGCAGCTGATCGGCGTCGGTCATCCGAACAGCGTCCACGGGTACCTTCGCAGGTACCTTGATATGCCTCGGCCGGTCGTGTCGCTCGGTCGGAGTCGGATTCAACTTTGGCTGAGACCGGAAATCATGGAGTGGCAGCAGACCCGGCAGCTTTCACGACGATCGAAGCTTTCATGATTCGCCTGCGTTCAAACGACCCCTGCTGGTGCGGGTCCGGCCGAAAGCTGAAGCGATGTCACGGCGTCTTCGAGCGGCCGGGATCACCGGTTCGACCAGGCCGCAGCTCGCCCATGCGGCAGGCGCCGGCTGACATCGCTCGTCCCGGCTACATCACCAGCGCCCACGGGGGTCCCGACCGGGCGGCGCAGCAGATCATCAACGACCCCGACGACTTCATCCGCCTCGCGAACGCCTGCCGAGTCGCGGCCCAGGTCCTGAACGAAGTCGGGCGTCATGTCGCCGTCGGGGTGACCACCGACGAGTTGGATGAGATCGCCCACAACGCGTACATCGGGCAGCGGCGCGTATCCGAGCACGCTGAACTACCAGGGGTTCACCAAGTCGATCTGCACCTCGGTGAACGAAGTCGTGTGCCACGGCATCGGCGACGACCGACACCTTCGCGACGGCGACATCGTCAATGTCGACGTGACCGCGTACCTCGACGGAATGCATGGCGATACGTCGGCCACCTTCATCGTCGGTGAGGCGAGCGAGTCGGTGGCCGCCCTGGTCGACACCTGCCGCGATGCGACGATGCGAGGGATTCGCGCCGTCGGGGCCGACCGGTCGATCGACGCCATCGGTCGAGCGATCCAACCGTTCGCCTTCTCACGTGGGTTCGGCGTGGTGTCCGACTACGGCGGCCACGGCATCGGTAGGCACTTCCACGCCGAACCGCACATCGATCACATCGTCCGTCCGTCCCGCGTACAGGCGGTCGAGGGGATGGTCTTCACGGTCGAGCCGATGCTCACGGCCGGAACCATTCGCCACCACCAGTGGGATGACGGTTGGACCGAAGTCACCGATGACTTTCTGCCGTCAGCGCAGTTCGAACACACGGTGATCGTGAGAGACGGGGTCGCCCAGATCCTCACCCTGGATCCCGCACCGACCGACCTGGCATCATCCAATTCGGCATCAACCAATTCGGCATCATCCAATGCGGCATCAACCAATGCGGCATCAACCATTACGGCACGAACCGATCCCGCACCTGCCGTGTAGTTGACGTCGGATGCGATTCGTGGGCGTGGGCGTCGCGTTAACGACACACTGGCGGTCGCCCGCGCTTGGTACGTTCGGTCGATGCCGCTCACCGAACTGCAGCTCGCAGACTTTGCGACGCAAGGCTTTGTGGTCGTGCCCGGCGTCGTCGAGGAACGACTGCTCACCGCCGCAGATGCTGAGATCGATGCCCTTATCGAACACAATCCACCACCGGCGTCGGCCACCGGCAAACACTTCTGGTTCCTCCCCCCGAACCAACTGCCGGCCGCCCACGCCGTGCTACGGGAGTCCGAGGCGCTCGCCCTCGCCGAGCAGTTGACCGAACCAGCGCCCCTGAGCCTCATCCTCGACCACATCCAGGTCGCCCTCAACATCCCGCCCAACCGACAACAACCCGGTGGACCGCACATCGACGGCCACGCCATCCTTCACCCCGGCCAGACGGCCCCGTACTCATTCACGCTGTTGGCGGGAGCGTTCCTCTCGGCCGAGGAGCAGACCGACCAGGGCAACCTCTGGGTCTGGCCCGGATCACACCTCACGCACGAGCGACTCTTCCGAGAACGTGGGGCGGACTCGTTGATGTCGAACGGCGGCCACATCACACTGCTCCAAAACCCACCCGAACTCGGGGCACCCATACCCGTCCTGGGCAAGCGAGGCGACGTCGTGCTCGCACATTTCCTGCTCGGGCACAACACCGGCCCCAACCGTGGACCGTCCACCCGCCGGATGCTCTACTACCGCCTCGGATGCCCGGGCCACGCAAACCGCTGGATGGAAACCTTCACCGACGCGTTCACCGAGTTCCCGCGACTGCGCCCGTATTCGAACAGACGATGACGATCGGCATACGATCCGAAAATGGATCTCTCCGCTTCACTGCAGTCCACGCTGGAGGCCGCCGTTGACTCGGGGTTGCCCGGTGTCGTCGCCGCCGTAACCGTCGACGGACACACCGTCTTCGAGGGGGCGGCCGGGGCCCGGGTCATCGGCGGAAACGAGCCGATGACGCTCGATACCGTCATCGCGATCTTCTCCATGACGAAGGCGATCACGGGCGCCGCGGCCATGCAACTTGTCGAGCAGGGCCGGTTGTCCCTCGACGGGCCGGCAGGTGACGTGTTGCCTGACCTCGCCGAAGTTCCGGTGCTTGAGGGTTTCGCCGACGACGGGTCACCGAAGCTTCGACCCACCCGCACCAAGATCACGCTCCGACATCTCCTGACCCACACCTCCGGGTTCGTCTACGACATGTGGAATGCCGACTTCGCCCGATACGCCGAGACCTCGGGGGTCCCGTCGTTCCGCACGCTGGAGAAGGCGGCGCTGCGGGTTCCATCGATGTTCGAACCCGGAAGTCGCTGGGAATACGGGATCGGCATCGATTGGGTCGGACTCCTCGTGGAAGCCGCCAGCGGGCAGACCCTCGGCAACTACTGCCGCGAGCATCTCTTCGCGCCACTCGGGATGAACGACACCGGGTTCACGCCAACCGGCACCATGGCCGCCCGGCTGGCCAGCCTGCACCTCACGGTTTCCGACGGCATTGTTCCGTTCGCGATGCCCGCTCCGGAGGCCCCGGAGTTCGAAATGGGTGGTGGAGGTCTGCTGTCGACGGTGAGCGACTACCTCCGGTTCACCAACATGATCCTCAACGGCGGAACCCTCAACGGCACCCGCGTCCTTCAGGCGGCGACAGTCGAGGAAATGGGCCGCAACAGCATCGGTGAGGTCACGGTGCAGCCGCTCATCAGCGTGAACCCGTTGCTGACCTGTGACGCCGACTTCTACCCCGCGATGCCTTGCAAGTGGGGGCTGAGTTTCCTGATCAACACCGAAGAGACACCGCAAGGTCGGCCGGCCAACAGCCTCGCCTGGGCGGGTCTCGCGAACTCCTACTACTGGATCGATCCGGTGAATCGCGTGTGCGGGGTATGGGCCACGCAACTGTTCCCCTTCATGGCGCCTCCCGCCCTCGATGGATTCCGCAACTTCGAGACCGCGGTCTACGAGTCGCGTGGCAGCTTCTCCGGCACACCTACGGTCGCGGCAACGTAGGCACGCACGCCAACCTGCGACGACTTCATGTCGTCGGTATCGCAGGTTCATAGTGCTTCAGTGCTTGAATGACCGTTCGGTCGACTTTGACCGAATTCTTAGGTTTGTGTCAGTAGCGTTGACACAATGTTCCATAGAAAAATTGCATTTGCCGTTGTACTCGCTCTTCCCTTTACCGTCGCCGGCTGCGAAGCCAGCATCGGAAGCAAGTCCGTCAAGAAGGCCGACGCCGAAAAGACCATCGCCGAAAAGCTCACTGCACAGTTCGGTTCGGCGCCGAACAGCGTTACCTGCCCCAACGACCTCAAAGCCAAAGTCGACGAATCAATGGATTGCGATGTGACGGCTACAGAAGGCAGTGGCGTCGCCAAGATCTCCGTGACCGAAGTCAACGGATCGTCAGTGAACTTCGACATCGAATACACCGGTGAAGACGCTCCGGCCGACGCGGCCACCGAAACCACCGTCGCCCCTACCGACACAACGACCGCCGCCGCCACCGATACAACGACCGCCTGATCCAAAGAGTGTCTCTGTCGAGTTGTGCCGGGCCGGTGCCCGGCACAACTCGCGTGACACGTGCAACATCAGCCGGTCGCTGCGTCGTATGGGGTCGACCCCTTTGCCGCACCAACAGTGAACAAGCGCCAGGCTCCGAGTGAACACCCGGGTAACGGGACCTGAACGGAGACCCAACAGAAACTGAACGGAGTCTGAACGCGAGTACTGTCACGTTGCTTCCTGCTAGCACGTACCCGACCGTCACGACCTAGGACACCATCATGGCATTTCGGCTCATTCCCCGCGACGAGTCGTTCTTCCCACCGTTCGACCGCCTGGCTGCCGGTGCGGCCGAAGCTGCCGGCCTCCTGCACGATCTTCTGCAATCGATTCCGGTCAACGATGCCGCCGTCGTGAAAATCGTCGAATCCGAGCGAACCGCC
Organism: uncultured Acidimicrobiales bacterium; assembly: GCA_963763135.1. Classification (GTDB taxonomy): domain Bacteria; phylum Actinomycetota; class Acidimicrobiia; order Acidimicrobiales; family JANYDT01; genus JANMZO01. The sequence goes on from CAVXNJ010000005.1 coordinate 377,832, forward strand.
GACAAACTGCAGCGGGAAATCCTGGTCCAGCTCGAGCGCTCGATCGTGACGCCGTTCGACCGGGAAGACATCTACACGCTGACTGACAAACTCGACGACGTCTACGACGACATTCGTTCCGCCGCCGAGAACGCCCAGCACCACCATCTTGCTCAGCACATCGAAGGCGTCGACCAGTTCACCGATCTTCTCGTGCGGATCACCCAGGCCAACGTCGGGGTCATCGGCAAGCTGAGGTCGCTCGGCAACCTCGCCGAAGACGTGGCCAACATCGACCGCCTCGAGTCCGAGGGCGACGCGCTGCACCGCACGCTCGTGGGCGAGCTCTATTCGGGGAAGTACGAAGCCCTCGAAGTGCTCCGCTGGACCAACGTGATCAGCCGCATCGAAAAGGCCATCAACGCGGTGGAGAAGACCGCCCGGCTCGTGCAGTCCATCGCCATCAAGCACTCCTGAGCGCGCACCGCAACGCTCGTCCGCTGATCCCCCTGACTCGCTGAAACCTCTGAAACCGGTTCGATGACAAGCGCCCTCTTCTGGTCGGTGATCGCACTCGCGCTCGCCTTCGACTTTGTGAACGGCTTCCACGATGCAGCGAACTCGATCGCCACCATCGTCGCCACCCGCGTGCTGAGCCCGCTGCAAGCGGTGCTCTGGGCGGCGTCGTTCAACTTCATTGCGTTCGCGATCCTTCCGCTGAAGGTCGCCGACGAGATCGCCAAGGTCGTTTCGCCGACTGTGGCGTCGATCGCCGTGGTGTTCGCCGGGCTCCTCGGCGCCATCGCGTGGAACATCCTCACGGCCTGGCTCGGGCTTCCTTCGTCATCGAGTCATGCGCTCGTCGGCGGGCTCGCCGGGGCCGCGATAGCCAAGGGCGGGTGGCACGCGATCAAAGTCGACACCCTGCGAAAGATTGGCCCGTTCATCGTCTATTCGCCGATGGTCGGCCTGTGCCTCGGGTTGATCATCATGGTCACGGTCATGTGGATCGTCCATCGCAGCACCAATCCCGGGAAGGTCAACAAGCGCTTCCGCAAACTGCAGTTGCTGTCGGCCGGCGCGTTCAGCCTCGGCCATGGGGCAAACGACGCGCAGAAGACGATGGGTGTGATCATCACGCTCCTACTGGCCACGAAGCGCCTCGGGGTTGGCGCGGAAACCCCGTTGTGGGTCGTGCTTTCATGCCACAGCGCGATCGCCCTCGGCACGTTGACCGGCGGCTGGAAGATCGTGAAGACGATGGGCAACAAGTTGACGCGGCTCGATCCAATGGGCGGAGTGTGCGCCGAATCGGCGGCGGCGGTGACGCTCTTCTTCGCATCGATCAAGGGCATCCCGGTGTCAACGACGCACACGATCACCGGGGCGATTGTCGGGGTCGGCTCGGCCCGCCGGTTCTCCGCCGTCCGGTGGGGCGTGGCCCGACGCGTGCTGTGGGCCTGGATCTTCACGATTCCGGGCTCGGCCCTCGTCGCCGCCATCACCTACGGCATCATCGCCCTCTTCAGCTAGCAGGAGACGACACATGGATCGCGATCTCGACCGCCGTGCGGTGTTTCTGTTTGGCAGTGCGGTGCTGTGCCTGCTGTTGATACCGCTGACGCTGCCGAAGCTCCGCTGGGTCGGGGAACTTCTCGTAGTTACCCAGGTCGTGCTCGGATGCGCGTCGCTCCTTGATCACCGGAGCCGGAAGAAGCGCAACCGGAGCTGACACCAGCGCAGCCGAAGTGCAGCTCACCGACGGCGCACCGGCCGTTCACCGGCGCACCCGCGTCATGCGTCATGCGTCATGGCTGCGAGACGGTATCGCCGTGGCCGAGGGCGATCTTCACGATGTTGCGGATAGCGACCGACCCCGGGTCGAAGTAAGCACCGTGGGTCTTCGCCCCTTGCGAGGAGAAGCGCTTCGCTCCAAAGCCCTCCGCCGACGGGTCTTCGCCATGGGCCGGCGCGAACGAGATCGGATCCAACGTGATGTGGCGAATCACGGGCAACGGGGGCGGGAGCAGGATCGGCACGGCGATAGGCGTTGCCACCGTGCCCTTCGAGGCCCACAGCGAGATCTTGGGCGACCCCAGTTGCTTTCGGTGGTTGGCATCCATCCCGGGACTGCCCACCACGATCGCGTCGGTCACCCCCTTCGTATCGAGCCCCCGCTTCATGGCCTGACCCACCACGACCGTTCCGTAGCTATGCCCAAGAATGGTCAGATGCGCCGAATCGTTAAGCGCGCGTATGGTTTCCAGGTCGGCCCCGAGTGACTCGGCGCCGATTCTCGCTCGACCGGATTCACGGGCTTGGAGCAACCCGGTGAAGCTGAGGTCGGGGCTGTCGTAGCCGAGCCAGGCGATGACAGCGACCCGGGTTCCGGGCGCCTGTCGTTTCGCCTCGGCAAGAAGGGCAACGGCTCTCGGACGGATCTGCGTTTCGAAGTTCGCGAGTTCGTTCGTCATGCCCGGGACCAACACGATGATGTGCTGCGCGTTCACCAGGTCACCGAGGACTTCGACCAACTGTCCGTCGTTGCGGGTATCTCCCCGCAGGTAGACCCGTTCGTTCTTCTCCGCCAGCCCTCGCTGCAGCGTGGCCCGGGCGCCGCGCTCGCGTTTCGCTGAGTCGAGCAGCACCCGGTGCACGCGCTCATTCATTGCCGACAGCCGTTCGGCGGCGTCGGCCCGACGAAACCCGTGCGCCCGGTCGCCGACCCAGCCGTGTTGGCGATCCAGAGCTAGGCGAAGGAAGGCCACCGCCATCGACGCAGTAGCCGCGGGATGGAATCCACATTGCGCGAGGCGACGTTCCCACTGAAGCAGGCTCGCGGCCCAATCCCCCAACTCGGCCGCCAACCGTTCAAGTTCCCTGGCCACAGCGCTCGACGTTCCCATCACAACCTCCAACCGGTCCGACCGCTTCGAACCATCAGCCGGACTCCTGCACGGACGCGGCGATTCCTGCGGCACAACATTCACGGGAGGAGGTCCGAGCAACGTAAACCGCTTCCGACCGGAGCGGAGTAGGTAACCGCGCGTTGGTCGCCGCATGCACGATGTGCACCGGACCGATGATGTGCACCGGACCGCGATGTGTCCGGGACCCACGAGGTGCACCGGACCCACGATGTGCACCGGACCGCGATGTGTCCGGGACCCACGACGTGCGCGGGACCCACGATGTGCAATGCGCACGCAGGTTCCGCCAGAATCAACAGGCTCCGAACGCGCCCTTCAACGAGAACGGCAATCGGGACTCAACTGCCCCACCACTGCCCCACCACAAGGAGAAGCCATGGAACGCGAAGCCTGGATCATTGATGCCGTACGGTCACCTCGAGGGAAGGGGAAGGAAACCGGAGCGCTGCACAACGTGCACCCGCAGCGGATCCTCGCGCAGGTTCTCAACGCGCTGAAGGACCGCGTCGGTTTCGACACCGCCGACGTCGACGACGTCATCATGGGTTGCGGCGCCGGTAGCGGCGACCACTCGATGGACATCGCCCGCATGGCCACCCTCGACGCCGGTTGGTCGCTCGACGCTCCCGGAGTCACACTCAACCGGTTCTGTGGTTCGGGTCAGCAGGCCGTCAACTTCGCCGCGATGGGCGTGCTCGCCGGCCATCAGGACCTTGTCATCGGCGGTGGTGTCGAGTCGATGTCTCGTCCGTCCCCCATGGGTGTCGACGGCTTCACCGCCAACAATGCGCACCTGTTCGAGCAGTACCCGATGGTGGCCCAGGGCATCTCGGCCGACCTCATCGCCAGTGTCGAAGGCTTCAGCCGTGAGGAATGCGACGCCCTCGGCGTCGAATCGCAAGCCCGGGCCGCCGTCGCTCTGGCTGAAGGTCGCTTCGGCAACAGCCTCGTGCCGATCTTCCACGACGACGGCACGCTCGCCCTCGACCACGAAGAGTTCCCGCGTCCGGGCACCACCCTCGCCGACCTGGCGAAGCTGACGCCCAGCTTCGAGAAGATGGGTGCATTCGTCCGCCCCGAGACCGGCCTCACGATCGACCAGACCGCGCTGCTCTCCTACCCGCATCTCTCGGAGATCCGCCACGTCCACCACGGCGGCAACTCCTCCGGTGTCGTCGACGGTGCGTCCGCCGTGTGTGTCGCCTCCCCGACGTTCGCCAAGGCCCACGGGCTCAAGCCCCGCGCCCGTATCGTGATGAGCGCCGTCGCCGGAACCGACCCGGTCATCATGCTCACCGCCCCCGGTCCGGCCGCCAAGCGTTGCGTCGCGAAGGCCGGCATGACCTTCGACGACATCGACCTCTTCGAGATCAACGAGGCGTTCGCCTCGGTCGTGTTGAAGTTCATGCGTGACACGAACGTCCCGTGGGACAAGATCAACGTCAACGGCGGCGCCATGGCCCTGGGCCACCCGATCGGCGCCACCGGCGGCATGCTGATCGGCACCCTGGTCGACGAACTGGAACGCCAGGACAAGCAGTTCGGCCTCATCGCCATGTGCACCGGCGGCGGAATGGGCACCGCCACGATCATCGAACGCATCTAGGCCCGAACCTGGCCGGTGCGGTTCCCAACCCGGCCGGTGCGGTTCCCAACCTGACCAATCGCGGTACCCAACCAGGACGTTCCGGGCCGCCCAGGCGCGGAACATCCCCGGGTTGGGTACCTTCCGCCACCAGGACGGGCACCACCGGTGGTGGTGACCCGTGGGCGACGTACCGGGCGCCACCACCGACGCACGAACCACCGACGCACGAACCACGCACGCCACGGGAGCGGAGGCGCTGGTCAGACGTTTGATTCGACCGAGCGCGACTCCCGCTCCTCGCGACGTTCCTTGCGAAGCTGCGGATGGAATCCCGCAAACCACACCACGGTGAGAAACGCGACGACGAGCGGGACGAGCACGAGTCGGGAGCGGAAGAACAGCGGGGCGAGGACAAAGCCGGAGAAGATCGCCGTCAGCGAGCAGAGGATGATCACGGTTCGGCGGGGCCCGTGTCCGAGTTCGACCAGGCGGTAGTGCAGATGGTCACGATCCGCCGTCGCGACACCCGTCCGGCGGATCGTCCGGGTGATCACCAGACGTATCGTGTCGCCGATCGGCACCGCCAAGATGATGATCGGGATGAACAGCGGCGCGAAGAAGAAGTACGTCTGGCGGGCGACCGGTACCTGGATGGCGCGCCCTCCAACCACCATGGTCGACGCCGCGAGCAGCAGCCCCAGAAGCATCGCTCCGGCGTCACCCATGAAGATCTTCGCCGGCGAGAAGTTGAACGGCAGAAAGCCCAGGCAGCAGCCGAGGAGGATCGCCGCGACGAGCGGACCGACGTTGGACCCGGTGATCAGCTGGTTGGAGAAGAGGTTCGCGCCGTAGAGCAGGAACGCGGCGCTGGCGACGGCGACGAGTCCCGAGGCGAGGCCGTCGAGTCCGTCGATCAGGTTGATCGCGTTGGCCATCCCGACCACCCAGAGGACCGTCACCAGCGGCGTGAGGTCGGCCGAAATCTGGATCGTGCCGAGACCGAGCGGAAGCGGGATCTGGTCGAGCGTCGTCCCGAACAGATCGAGCGCGCTTCCCGCGAGAACTTGACCTGCAAGTTTTGCCGGAGCGGAGAGTTCGACCACGTCATCGATGGTGCCGACGGCCGTGATGATCATCGCCGCGATCGCGATTCCGAGCGGCTCCGACGATGCGTTGAACATCTCTCGAAACTGGGGAATCCGGGAGGCGAACGCAATCGTGATGATGAATCCGATGCACATGCCGACACCGCCGAGGAGCGGCGTGGCCTTCTCGTGAAGCCGTCGGTCGGCATCCGGTGCGGCGAGGATTCCGAGGTACTCGGCAACTCGAATCGCCATGGGCATCAGTGCCGCGGTGATAGCAAACGCCACACCGATGACAAGCAGGTACCCGGCCACGGACTCGAGAACAGCCGGTTAGTCGGCGGATGCGGCAGTGGCGGCGTCGTCGAGCGCGAGCAGTTTGTCGATGCGCTGCTGATGCCGTCCCCCCTGGAATGTCGCTTCGAGATAGGCGAGCACGGCGTCGTGGGCGACCTGCGGGCCGACGAGTCGTTCTCCGAGGCAGATCACGTTGGCGTTGTTGTGTTCGCGGGCCAGGCGGGCGCTCGTCACGTCGTGGATCGTGGCGGCGCGGACTCCCGGAACCTTGTTCGCGGCCATCGCGATTCCGATCCCGCTCCCGCACACACAGAGGCCGAAATCAGCAGTGTTTGCCGCGACGGCGCGCCCGACGGCCGCTCCGTAGTCGGGATAGTCGACCGAATCCGTGGTGTGGGTCCCGAGATCTTCCACGTCGTGTCCGAGTGACCGGAGCATGGCGACCAGTTCATTCTTCATGCGAAATCCGGCGTGATCAGAACCGGCGACGATGCGAGTCATGGTGCCAAGGGTAGTCCCCAAGCCCCGTTCCCCAGTGCCTCTCGACCTCGGTAGACCCCTCGACCACTCGACCACCCGACCACCCGGTCGGCCAGTCGGCCGACCACTCGGCGAGCCGGGCGGACCACTAGGGTCGGCGAATGGATTACGACACGATCGCCTCGATGTTCCTGGCTCCCCTCACGGAACCGATTCCGGAACCGGAGGTCCCGTCGACACCGGCGCGTCGACTCCGCGATGCACTCGAGCCCATCGCTACCCAGGGTTGGTGGTCGCGTTCCGCCGCCAACCGGGTGACCTCCCTCGGACTGGGCTTCTTCGACGGGTACGTCTGGGGACGCGCCGCGGCCCTCGGGGAACCTGCGGCGTCGGTCGTCGTCTCGACGTTCGGGGTCTTTGAGCCGGCGTTCCTGAGCGCGGTGTACAACCAGGGACGCAGCAGCGCTACCCGTTCCGCCGTGCTGGCCGCCCGGGAAGAAGGCGCGGCCGAAAGCCTCACCACGGTGCTCGGTGAGGCGAGGCGGGCCGAGTCGGAAGCTGCAGCCGATACGTTGCTCGCCGCGCTGGCCGGGCTCGATGGATGCGCCCGTCCCCTGTTCAGCGGGCTGCGGGAACTGCCGACACCGGCCGACGAGTTCGGTCGGCTCTGGAGGGCAGCCGAGCTCGTCCGAGAACACCGCGGCGACGGCCACCTCGCTGCGTGCATCGCCGCGGGGCTCACCGCGGTCGAGATGAACGTGCTGACCGAGCTCTGGCTGGGTTATCCCGTCGGCGGCTACGCCGCGAGCCGTGGCTTCGGGCCCGACGCGCTGGCGGCTGCGGTGGCGTCGTTGGCTGAGCGGGGATGGGTGGTCGGTGACGTCCCGACCGCGACGTTGACCGCCGAGGGCCGAAACGTCCGTGTCGGCCTTGAAGATCAGACCGATAGGTCACAGGACGCGTTGATGGCGGCGCTCGGTTCGGCGGCCGAAACACTGATCGGCCAGGTCAGCGACATAGCCGATGCGCTGATGACGGCGCGGGTGTTCCCGTCGGACCCTCGCAAACGCGCCGCCGGCTGACCGGGCCACACGTAACACCGTCGTGGTTTGTAATGCCGGTCACAGACAACGATGCTGGTCGGTGAGAACCTGACACCAACCACTCAACTGACTCTCCGCCCCGAAAGGTCGAGCCATGGCCCTCTCACCGTTCCCCGATAACCACATAGTCAGCTCACAGAAGCTGAAGTTGGCGGATTGTGTCGACAGCCTGGCGCACCTCCCCCTGTTCGCCAAGGTGGCCAAGCGTCACCTTCGGGCGATCGCGAAGCTGACCCACGAGGAGCAGATCGAAGCCGGTGAGAACCTGATCACCGAGGGCGCTGCAGCCGGTGAGGCATACATCATCCTCGCCGGTTCGGCCGTCGTGCGACGGAACGGGAGGAAGGTCGCGGAGGTTGGTCCGGGTGACGTGGTCGGCGAGATGGGCATGCTTCTCGACCGCCCCCGAAACTCAACGGTTCAGGCCCTCACCCCACTCGAATACCTCGTGATCAGCCGCAAGGTCGTGAAGGAGTGCGTCGCCGAGTCGCCGGAGTTGGCTTGGCTCCTCATCGAAGCTGTCGCTCACCGAGCCGAGACGTAGACCAGGTCAGCCCGCTGACCGGCCGCTGGTCGGAAGCCGCAGGCCGTCGACGAAGGCCTCCAGCGAAAATCGCCACAGCGCGATTCCGTCGGCGTCGCCAAGCCGGCGCCAGAAGTTTGCGCCCATGGGCGGAGGAAGTCGACTGAGTTCGTTCACAGCCAGCCCGTGACAGAACGAGTGAAACGCGAAGACGATCTCGACGATCGGTCGTGGCGCGAGATCACCGGCGTCGAGCGCGCGTCGGACCCTCGCCGCCAGGGCTGAGTACGAGCGCCCCAGTTCGCGATTGGCCGCGGGGTCGGCAATCACCTCGGTGCTCATCTGGTCGAACGTGATGCGAAACAGGTGCGGACGGCCGATGGCGAAGGCCCGAAAGCCATCGATACCGGCCTGTACGAGATCGGCCGCGGCGTCGTCGGTCGTCGGCACTGCGTAAACCAGATCGGCCAGGAATCCGAATCCCCTCGCGGCGAGCGCATGCATCAGGACCTGCTTCGAGCCAAACGCGCTGTAGACGGCTCTGGTCGATTCGTTGATCTCCTCCGCCACCCCACGCACCGACACGGCGTCGGGCCCTCCCGCGGCGAGGAGGCGCTCAGCCGCGTCGAGCAGGGCCTCTCGCGTGTGGCTGTCGTGTTTGAACGGCCGGGCCATGGTTTGACAAACTAACGCAACATCGTTACGTTGCATCGTTACGTAACGTTGTTGCACTTGTAACCAGGGAGAATTCATGAACAGCGCAGGTCGTACCAGCGGGCACGAGGTCGTAATCGTCGGAGGGGGAATCGCCGGAGCGTCGCTCGCGTTCGCCCTGGCAAGCGCCGGCCAGTCCGTCCTGGTGCTTGAAGCGACCGAGCGATTCGACGACCGGGTTCGCGGCGAGAGCATGCTTCCGTGGGGAGTCAAGGAAGCGCAGAACCTCGGCGTGGCCGACGTGCTGTTCGCCGCCGGAGGTCACTGTTCGGGCCGGTGGCGCCGTCACGGCGAAGGTTCCGAGGCCCGCGACATTCCGATCGGCATCCTGGTTCCCGGCGTGAACGGCACCCTCAACCTGGCCCATCCGGTCGCCTGTCAGGCAATGCTCGATGCCGCTGAGGCCGCCGGCGCAACCGTTCGGCGCGGGATCACCGATGTTCGCATCGTCAGTGGCGCGTTCCCCACCATTTGCTACCGGGAGCAGGGCGAGGCCCAGACCACGTCCACCCTCCTCATCGTCGGGGCCGATGGGCGGGGTTCGGTCGTTCGACGAGGCGCCGGAATTGCCCTGCACGAGCAGTCAGCTGACGGCTTTGTTGCGGGCATGCTGGTCGACGGGTTGAGCGAACAGGCCGACCATGACGCGCTTTGCGACACCGATATCGGCCTGTTCCTGCTGTTCCCGCAGGGCAACGGTCGGGCTCGGGCCTACCACGTCGTGCCGCCCGAGTTGCGAACCCGCTATGCGGGAGCGAATGGCCCGGAACGGTTCCTGGCCGACATGGCGCTGGCTCCCGCCGAGGTGCGTGATCTCCTGACTTCCGCACGACCGGCCGGCCCCTGCGCCGCGTTTCCCGGATCCGACACCTGGACGGATCGTCCGTTCGTCGACGGAGTCGTGCTCATCGGCGACGCCGCCGGGCACAATGATCCAACGGCCGGTTGCGGACTGTCGGTGGCCCTCCGAGATGCGCGCATTGTGCGTGACCTGGTACTTGACGGCGCCTACCGGGCCCGGGACTTTGCACCCTACGGCGCCGAGCGGACCGAGCGCATGCAGAAGCTGCGCCTGCTAGCCGACGTCCTCAACGCCGCCTGCGTGATTCCGGGAGCCGATCGCACGATCCGACGCCAGCGCTTCGACCACGCCATGGCGACGATGGACCCGCGACTGTTTCCCCTCGTCGTCGGGATGTTCGCCGGCCCCGAACACATTCCGAACGACCTCGTCGCCGGGACCGCCAGCTTCGACTGCGTGATGACAGCTGCATAGTTGCAGCCCACGGCGTAGGCCGGGCTCAGCGTAGGCCGGGCTCAGCGCAGGCCGGGCTCAGCGCAGGCCGGGCTCAGCGCGGGCCGGGCTCAGCGCGGGGCGTACGCCGCCACGAACCCGTCGAAGGTGCGGTCGGCAAAGCCTTCCGACAGCAGGGCGACGTCGGCCAACACGCAGAACACGAGGGGACCGACCAGGTGGGCGATCGCCTCATCGAGATTGATGTCGGGCCGAAGGAGGCCCTCTTTCTGGCCGCGTTCGAACAGATCTTGCGCGATCAGGTCTTCCCGTTCCTTGAAATGGCCCTCGAGCTCGGCGATCCCGGGCTCGTGGGCCTTCATCATGAACAGTGCAGGCACGATACGAGACCAGTTGGGCTCGGCCATCATTGCGGCCAGCGCCCGGGTGAAGCCGCGCCCCGCCTCCAGAAAGCCCATGTCGGCTGGCGGCGTTTCCATGTGCGGCATGCAGTGCCCGAAGACCCCGACCATCAGGTCATCCCGGGTCGGCCAGTGCCTATAGATCGTTGACTTGGCCACACCCGACTTGGCCACCACCGCATCGACAGTGAGCGCGGCGGGCCCGCCTTCGACCACGAGGTCAACCGCGGCGTCAAGCACGGCGGCCCGGGTTCGGGAAATTCGCGGATCAGTCATCTCGTCGGCGAATCGTAGCTGTGACGGGATTCTCATCAAAAAGTCCTCGCTTTTTCGAATAACAGTACGATACCGTATCGTACTGTTAGATACGAGACGGTATCGTACTGTTACTGCCGTTTCGAGAACGATCGAAAAGAGGAACCGATGTCCCCCAGCACCCCGCCAAACGGTCGGCATACCGCGTCACCAGCGGTTTTGCTCTCCGAGGAAGAAGTCATCGTCACTGACCCCCGCCGTCAGCGGATGATCCTGATCGCAATGTGCGTCGCGTTGGTGGGCGTCGTCGCATCGGTTTCCGGTCTCAATGTGGCCCAACGCGACATGGCGGTGAGCCTCGGCGCGTCGCAGAGCACGCTGTTGTGGATCATCAACGGCTACACGATGGTCCTGGCCGCGCTGCTCCTACCCATCGGAGCGATCGGTGACCGATGGGGTCGCAAGACCGTTCTCCTCAGCGGTCTCACGGTGTTCACGGCAGCGAATGTCGGCGCAGCGTTTGCGAACACCACCACGTTGATGCTCCTCGCTCGACTGGCCGCCGGTGCAGGTGCGGCGATGATCATGCCCGTGACGCTGTCGGTCATCACGTCGACATTTCCATCGCATGAGCGGGCCAAGGCGGTCGGCGTGTGGGCCGGTTTCGCCGGCGTCGGTGGCATCCTCGGTCTGTTCTTCTCGTCGGCCATGGTCGACTGGTTCTCATGGCGCTGGCTGTTCGCCATGCCCATCGCCCTGTCGGCCGTCGGCTTCGCCATGACCTCCCGCTTCGTCATCAACTCCCGTGAGCACCACGCCGGACGCTTCGACGTCGGAGGTTCGCTCCTCTCGGCGCTTGCGATCGGCATGGTCGTGATGGGCATCCACGAGGGTCCGGAAAAGGGCTGGTCAGCGCCAATCACATTGGTCGGGCTGGGTGTCGGCCTCCTCGCCCTCGTCGGCTTCATCGTGTGGGAACTTCGCCACGAACAGCCGCTGCTCGACGTTCGCGTGTTCTCCAACCGGTCGCTGTCGAGTGGCTCGCTCAACCTGCTGATTCTCTTCGCCGCCATGTTCGGGCTCTTCCTGGTGCTGATCCAGTTCCTGCAGGCCGTCGCCGGCTTCTCCGCCCTCCGTGCCTCAGCGGGCCTTCTTCCGATGGCCGCGGTGATGATGCCGCTGTCGACGTTCGCTCCCCGCATCGTCGAGCGCATCGGCATTCGCCCGACGCTGATCACCGGCACAGCCCTCTTCGGCCTCGGCTCCGCCGTTATGGCGTTGATGGTCTCGGCCGACGGCGGCTACCTGTCGATCCTCCCCGGCCTCATGATCCTCGGCGCCGGTATGGGCCTGGCGATGACCCCGTCGACCACTGCGATCACCGAGTCGCTGCCCGTCGAGAAGCAGGGTGTCGCCTCGGCCCTCAACGACACCGTCCGTGAGCTCGGCGGGGCCCTCGGCGTCGCCGTCCTCGGCTCGCTGCTCAACAGCGGTTACCGCTCCAGCATTTCGGCCACCGCCAACGCGCTGCCTGCCGCGGTCCAGGGCCCGGTCCGGGAAGGCATCGGCACCGCTCTGGCCGCATCGGCCCAGCTCGGGAACAAGGGTGCGGCGGTGGCCGAAGCCGCCAAGGTGGCTTTCGTCGACGGCTGGCGAATCTCGATGTGGGTCTGCGTGGCACTCGCTGCCGTCGGCCTCGGCGTGCTCATCTTCCGTGGCCCGAAGGCCGGCGAGCTCAACGTGCTCGAAGAAAGCGAACTCCACGACGCCGAACTCGAAGAGCTCTTCACGTCGTCCGGTTCCCTCGCTTCGGTGAGCTGACCCACGCAGTCCCACGTTTGCTGCATCCGGCCGGTCCTGCGAAGGACCGGCCGTTTCGCGTGTTGCTCCGGAGCCGAAAAGTCGCTCCCCGACGTACAAAACGACTCCGGAGCAGAACCCGCTCCGGGAACTTCCCAGCCGGCACCCCGCTCCGGAGCCGAAAACCTTCCCAGCCGTAACGAAAACGACTCCGGAGCAACACCACCCCGGGCTCGGCGCATCGAGCCTGAAGGCGCATAAACCCACTCCGGAGTCAAAGAGTCGCTCCCGGGCGAACAGAACGACTCCGGAGCAGGTGTACTGCCTCGGAATTCGGCTGGTAGGGTTGGCCTTTGGCGAAGGGGAGTAGCTCCACGCTGAGAGATCGACACACTGGGTGATGAGCCCCGGTCCTCAGGTCCGCGATTGCGGGTGAGCAAGACCTTCGGCCTGGCATCATCAGATGCCCGGTCGAGGGCGTCCAACCTTCTTCCGGGCCCAACCCCCGGAGACCCAATGAACGCCTTTCTCATCAGCCTCGGAGTCATCTTTGTGGCTGAACTCGGCGACAAGAGCCAGCTCATGGCCCTTGCCTTCGCCGCCCGCTACAAGGCCCGGTCGATTCTCATCGGCATCACCCTGGCCACCGCGCTCGTCCACCTCGCGAGTGTCATCCTCGGTGCAGTCGTCGGTGCCGCCCTACCGACGAAGACGATCTCGATCGTCGCCGGCATCGCGTTCCTGGGCTTCGCAGCGTGGACGATCCGCGGCGACAAACTCGACGACGACGAAGAGGCCAAGGTCACGCAGACCCAGCGATCGGTGATCATCGCGGTGGGCACCGCCTTCTTCCTGGCCGAACTCGGCGACAAGACCATGCTGGCCACCATCACGTTGGCGACGACGAACGGACTGTTCGGCACCTGGTTGGGATCCACCATCGGGATGGTGGCAGCTGACGCGCTGGCCATCGTCGTCGGTCAGCAGCTCGGCAAACGGCTCCCGGAGAAGGCCATCAAGATCGGTGCCGCGCTCTCATTCGTCGTATTCGGCATCATCTTGATCATCGAGGGAATCCGCTGATCAAACCCAACTCAGCAGCGCCCGTGACCTGACCCCTCCGGCCAAGGAACCCAACCCGGCAAAAACCGTGCCTCCACCGACCAAAACCGCCAAGTTGGGTACCAAAACCACCAATGTCGGGAACGACGCCGGGCGAAGGCGACCAACCGACTAGACCAACAACGCTCCAACCCACGTGACGGTGGACCTCGCCCGACCCCTCCGGCCGAGGAACCCAACCCGGCAAAAACCGTGCGCCCACCGACCAAAACACGCCAAGTTGGGTACCAAAACCACCAACGTCGGGAACGACGCCGGGGCGAAGCGACCAACCGACCAGACCAACAACTCGGCCAGCGACGTCTTAACCCAACGTGACGGTGGACGTCGCCCGACCCCTCCGGCCAAGGAACCCAACCCGGCAAAAACCGTGCCTCCACCGACCAAAACACGCCAAGTTGGGTACCAAAACCACCAACATTGGGAGCCGGAATCGTCAGAACCCAACCCGGCCACACCCGTCGCCCGACCCCTCCGGCCGACGAACCCAACCCGGCAAAAAACCGTGCCTCCACCGACCAAACACGCCAAGTTGGGTACCATGACCACCAATGTCGGGAACGACGCCGGGCGAAGCGACAACTGACCTGACCAACAACTCGGCCAGCGACGTCTTAACCCAACGTGACGGTGGACGTCGCCTGACCCCTCCGGCCAAGGAACCCAACCCGGCAAAAACCGTGCATCCACCGACCAAAACACGCCAAGTTGGGTACCAAAACCACCAACGTTGGGAGGCGGAATGACAGAACCCAACCCGGCCACACCCGTCGCCTGACCTTCCGACCGACGAACCCAACCCGGCAAAAACCGTGCATCCACCGACCAAAACACGCCAAGTTGGGTACCAAAACCACCAACGTTGGGAGCCGGAATGGTCAGAACCCAACCAGGACACACCCGTGACCCGACCCCTCCGGCCGAGGAACCCAACCCGGCAAAAACCGTGCATCCACCGACCAAAACACGCCAAGTTGGGTACCAAAACCACCAACGTTGGGAGCCGGCACGGTCAGAACCCAACTCAGCAGCGCCCGTGACCTGACCCCTCCGACCGAGGAACCCAACCTGCCAAAAGCCGTGCGCCCGCCGACCAAAATCAGCCAAGTTGGGTGGGGGGCCGGGCCGGACCTACCGGCCGCTACTGGACGAGGGCGTCGAGGGCCTGGCGCACGTCGGCCAGCACGTCGTCTTCGTGCTCCAGGCCGACCGACACGCGGATCATGCCGGGGGAGATGCCCGAGGCGGCGAGTTCGTCGTCGTCGAGGCCAGCGTGCGTGGTCGATACCGGGTGCGTGACGAGCGTTTCCGGCCCGCCCAGCGACGTCGCCGTGCGACACAGCTTCACCGAATCGACGAACCGCTCCCCCGCTACGCCCCCGCCGACCAGGTCAAACGTGACGAGGCCACCCATGTAGCGCATCTGGCGCTGGGCCAGCTCGTACTGCGGGTGGGAGGTGAGACCCGGATAGCGGACCGAGGCCACGGCCGGGTGCTTCGACAGCATCTCAGCGAGCTGCATCGCCGTCGACGACTGCTGCCGCAACCGCACACCCAACGTCCGGAGTCCGCGGACCCCGTTCATAGCGTCGAACGGCGAGGCGTTGGCGCCCTGCAGCACTGCGAAACCCCACAACCAGTCGATGAGCTCCCGCTCACCGGCGATCACGCCGAGCGAAGCATCGTTGTGGCCGGCGATCGCCTTGGTGGCCGAATGGACGACGAGGTTCACCCCGTACGACAGCGGGTTCATGCCGAGCGGCGTGGCGAAGGTGGCGTCGACGCACGTAATCGGCAGCAGGGCACCGAGTTCTTCCATGTCGACGATGTCGAGGCACGGGTTGGCCGGCGATTCGGCGAAGATCAACACGGTCTTGCCGGGAATGATCGCCTCGGCGAACGCACCGGGCTTCGTCGCGTCGACGAACGTGACGTCGATCCCGAATCGCGGGCAGACCATCGTGAGGAGCTGCATCGTGCCGCCGTAGAGCTGGCGCTGGGCGACGATGTGCTGGCCCTGGTTGACGAGTCCGAGCACGACCGCAGTGACCGCACCCATGCCCGACGCGAACGCCCGGGCCGCCTCGGCGCCCTCGAGGTCGGCGATCGCGTCTTCGAACGAGCGGACGGTCGGGTTGCCGTAGCGGGAGTAGAAGTGGGTCGACCGGGTCGATTTGGCCATCTTGCGGCCCTCGGCCAACGAAGGGGTCTCAAACGCAGTCGACGCCCACATGATCGGGGCCAGCGCCGAGGAGTTGTCTTTGCGTCCGGACCGGACGGCAATGGTTTCCTGCTTCGGATCTTGCGGCGCGGTGTCGTTCATGGCCTTCCCAGGTTACGACAGCTCAGCGCAACTGCGTCCGAGATAGTGACGCTGCGGTCGGCCCGTGCGCTGAGCACCAAAGAACCCAACTCCCAGCCATCAGTCCTCCGTCTCTGGACCGGTGAGTTCAGCTCTGGACCGGTGAGTTCACCGGCCATCAGTCGTCCGTCTCTGGACCGGTGAGTGCACCGGCGAACGGGTCCGGTCCGAGCCGGTCGGTCAGACCAGCACCTCGACCCGGGCCTCCACGGGAGGACAGTCGGGATCTCGAATCGCCGCCAGCGCTAGAACCGGGGCGACTTCCAGGACGCGCTGAAGTACCGAGCTGTGGCCGATCCAGACCGGGCTCGCCGAGGCGATGGTGGTCGCCGCAACGCCCTCTTGCCGGATGATCGGGGTGATGCCCAACGTGGCCACCTCCACGGCGCCACATGGGGTGAACACGGTGATCGCCTCGGCGACGCTGATGTAGAACCACGACGGAGCCGCGGCCCGGGAAGCGAGAAGGACGGCGCCCGGACTCGGCGTGGCAAGTTCGAGGTTCGCCGACAGCCACATCACGGCGGCCGGGTCGGGCTTCCACCAGGCCTGTTGGAGCATCGCCACTTTCTCGTCGGACACCGATCTGGCAGCTGCTTGTCGATCTCGGCGACTACTGATTTCTGTCTTCATGGCCCATCCCATCTTGGAACGATCGTTCTGTGTTATCTTGGAACGATTATTCCAACGTGTCAAGGAGTTTTTGTTGTCAGGTCGACCACAATTCGACGAGTCGGTCGTACTCGACGCCGCTATCGAGGTGTTCCGCCGACACGGATACGCGGGCACGTCGATCCAGGATCTGATCGATGCCACCGGCCTGTCTCGTTCGAGCATCTACAACCGCTTTGGCGATAAGGACGGTCTGTACCGGGAAGCGCTCGAGATCTACGGAGCGCGGGCCGTCGCACGCATGATCGACGAACGTCCGAGCGCAAGGGGACGCACGAACCGAGAGAAGCTCGAGGCGGGATTTCGGTCGCTGCTCCGGCGCGCCCAGCGGGCCGAGACCACGCCGGTGTGCTTCATCGTGCGAAGCTGCGCCGACCTGGCCGCGCTGCCCTCCGACTCCCAGGAGCTGGCGCTTCACGCCACCCGTCAACAACAGCGCAAGCTCGTCGAACTTCTCGACGCCGCACTGACCAGCGGTGAACTCGCGATCGACACCGATACCCAAGCGCTCGCGTGGTACTTCCTCGGGATCTATCAGGCGGTGACGAACCTCAGCGTCGTCGGCGCTCCGGTCGGTGCGATGGAGGCCATGATCGACACCGCGATGGAAGCCTGGCCCGAACCGCAACGTTGAAGCGTTGAAGCGTTGAAGCGTTGAAGCGTTGAAGCGTTGCAACGCTGAAGGGTCGAAGCGTTGAAGCGCCGAAGTCAGAAGTAGCGGATGCCTGTTTCGGTCACGACCGCGTGCAGTTGCTGATCGAACCGGTCGACGGGAACGGACGGCATCTCCTGCGCGGAGAAGGCCACACCGAGGCGAAACGCGTTGACGGCCTGCGGTAACCACCGGTCGAAGAACGCCCGCCCCGCGCCAAGCCGGTGACCCTGCGCGTCAAAGGCGAGCAACGGCACCAACACAAGATCAACGGTGGACGGATCGATCGTGGCGATCCGTCGGGCCACGGTGATGCCGAATTCACCAACTACGAGTGCGTCAGGATCGTGGAGATCAACGGCGTCGAAGGTCATGACGTCGTTGTCGGTTCGCGGAATACCCAGGGTGCGCTCGCCCAGGCGCTCGAACAGCAGTGGACGAAGGTCGACTTCGGACTGAATCGCCAGGAACGCCGTGAGAACCGACGCCGACTTCCAGTGATCGCAGGATTCGATATGTGCGCAGATTAACGAGGAATACTCAGCGCGCGTATCGACCGGAATCGACCGACGGGCGGCCCGGGCCGCCTTGCGCGCGACAACCTTCTCCTCGTCGACCACCGACATGTTGGCGCGCTTACGAACCCGACAGGCTGATGCCGTCGACCGCCAGGGTGACGCCGGCCGATCCACCGGGGAGCCACTCGATGTCGGAGCCGATGGCCACGATGTCGAGCAACATGCGTTGGATAGTCGACGCGATCGTGAACTCGCGTACCGGCGATGCCAGATCACCGTTTTCGATGAGGAGCCCTTCGGCCCCGACCGAGAAGTCGCCGCTGACCGGATTCACGCCGGAGTGGATGCCGCTGATGGATTGGATCAGCACACCGTTGCCGACCTGCTTGCGGATCGCTTCGGCATCAAACGCTCCCGGAGTGACGCTGAGTGCCCGACATCCGACGCCGGGGGTGCCCTTGAACCCGCCACGGACGGCTGAGCCGGTCGACACCGCGCCGTTGCCGGCCCGACGAGCCGTGACCGAGTTGTGCACGAAACCTTGCAGAACGCCGCCACTGATGAGGTTGATCTTTCGGGTGGCCAGGCCTTCGGCGTCGATGATTGACGCACCGTAGGCCAGCGGATTGGTCGGATCGTCGACGAGGGAGAACCCTTCGACCGCGACCGCCTCACCGACGCGGTCGGCGAACAGCGATCGACCCTTCAGCACGGACTCGGCGTTGAGTGTGCCGCCGAGGATGCCGAGAATGCTGGCCGTTACGTAGGGGTCGAAGACGACGGTCGTCTTGCGCGACGTCGGCTTCGACGACCCGAGCATTCGTGTGGCCCGCTCAACCGCCATCGACGCGGCCTTCGCGATGTCAAGCTCACCCGGTTGACGACCGACTGAGTAGCCGAAGCCGGTCTGGGTCTCGTCGTTCTGCCCGGCGATGGCGAAGGCCACGAGCGAGCAGCCGGTGCGGCGGTAGGCGGCGTCGATCCCCGCCGTCGACGCGATGGCCACCTCGAGGAGTCCGTCGCCGTAACTCGCACTCCGCAGGGACCGGATGCGTGAATCCCCGGCTCGGACCTGACGCTCCAGCTCCATCGCCATTTCGACCTTGGCGTCGGTCGCGTACGACTGCAGCTCCTCTCGCCACAACTCGAGTTCAGCGAACGCCACGCCGTCGGGTGAGCACAGCCCGAGGAACGGATCGGGTGTTCCGAATTGGGCGTTGTCGCGGGCCTCGCTCAACGTGTCGCGCAGCGACGCCTCATCAAGCGATCCGGTGTACGCGAATCCCTGACGCGCACCATCGGGACCGGGCAGCACGACCCGGATGCCGACACCGTCGGTCTCCGCACTCGACAACGTTTCGATGTCGCCCTGATACACCTCAACTTCGGTGTCGCGGGAATGCGCGACGTAGGCCTCGACCTGTTCGTCGCCACTGGCCCAACCCACGACCTTCTTGGCGAGACTCTGAAGGTCGCTCATGCTGCGGTACCTCCGACCGTGATGCCCTGCACTCTCAGCGTGGGATTGCCATCGGACACCGGGACGCCCTGACCGTCTTTGCCGCACGTGCCGACGCCGGTGGCGAAGTCGTTGCCGATCGCGTCGATCGCCTGGAGCACCTCGGGGCCGTTGCCGATGAGGTTCGCGTCGCGGAGTGGCTCGGTGATCTCGCCGTTCTCGATGAGGTACGCCTCGACCATGCCGAACACGAAGTCGCCGGTTGCGGTGTTGACCTGGCCGCCACCGAGCTTGGCGCAGTACACGCCGCTCTTTGTACCGGCGATGATCGCCTCGGGCGCTTCGTCGCCTTCGAGCAGATAGGTGTTGGTCATGCGCACAATCGGAAGGAACTGATAGCTCTGGCGACGCCCGTTACCGGAAGGTATGTGCGCTTCCTTTTTCGCGTGACGCAGGTCCCACATGTAGTCGGTGAGGATGCCGTCTTCGATGAGGATGTTGCGCTTCGTCGGGTTGCCTTCGTCGTCGATGGCACTGGTGCCCCACTCCCGGGCATACGAACCGTCGTCGACGATCGTCACGCCCTTCGCCGCGACCCGCTGCCCGACCTTGCCCCGGAAGACGCTGGTGTCTTTGGCGACCAGGTCGGCTTCCAGTCCGTGCCCGCAGGCTTCGTGGAACATCGTGCCACCCGCCCCCTTGTTGAGCACGATCGTGACCTTGCCCGAAGGCGCGGGTCGGGCCGACAATTTCGTAAGTGCACGTTGCGATGCGCGGGCGGCGATTTCCTCGATGTCGTATTCGTCGAAGAGTTCCCAGCCGATCGTCTTCGCCGCGACGTCGTATCCGGTCTGCATACCGGTATCGCCCAGCGCGACGGCCTGCACCATCAAACGCGTGCGGACCACTTCGTCGGTCGCAAGCACGCCGTCGGTGTTGGCCACGAGAATCCGGCGACGGGCGTCGCCGTAGCCGACGGTGACCTGGCGGATCGCGCTTCCGGCAGCCCGGGCGGCGGCATCGCCGCGAAGGAGAAGTTCGACTTTCCGGGACTTCGGTATGTCGATCGGGCTCTGCAGTACGACGTGCGGGCGCGGGCGTGACCGGTCGGTCAGCGCAACGACCTTGATCCCGCCACCGCCGCCACGGGCTGCAGCAGCGGCCGCCGAGGCCGCGGCCATCAGACCGGCTTCGGAAAGATCAGCGGTATGGGCGAAGCCTGTCGTGTCGCCGCTGATGACGCGGATACCGGCGCCCCGCTCGCGTCCGCTCGTGAGTTCTTCGATCCGGCCGTCGTCGAGCAGTGCACTCGAGTTGACCCGGTCCTCCGCAAAAACCTCCGCGAAATCACCACCGGTTTTGGCCGCTTCAGCCAGCACCCTGGAGAGCACATCGGGCTCAATCATCGAAGCGGCAGCGACAGACCCGACCGTTGGGCTGGTGGACGACGGAGAACTTGACAATTTTTTCTCACTCTCAGCAGGGATTCGTGTGGTTCAGCTGGCGCAACCGCTGGCGCTGGCTGTGGGTCAGCAGGTGGCGTACACCGACAGGTATCTTCGGCAGCACTGCCGTTCAACCCTAGTGGTGAGTGGATGTATTCCCCATCCTTCTCGGCGAACGGTCGAGACTGCCCTGGCCACGTCGTCGAACGCCCTGGCCACGTCGTCGAACGATCGACCGGCACCGGCCACGCCCAGCGGTGCCGCCGAGGCACACACCCGGCCCGGGCCACCTCGTCACCGGTGTGAAACGAGCCGCCTCTTGACATTCGCGTATATATATGCGACATATATATGTCATGGACATCACGATGAATTGGCATGGACACGAAAAGACCATCGACATCAGCGATCTCATCGCCAACGTCGACCGCAAGGTCGCGGGCGGTGCGGTGGCCGTCGCCCTGACCGATCTCGACCGGTTCGGCGAACTCAACGACACGCTCGGCCGCGACGCGGGTGACCGGGTCCTCGGGGTGTGGATCGAGACCCTCACCCGCTCACTGCCGAAGGACGCCATAGTCGGCCGACTCGGCGGCGACGAGTTCGGCATCGCGCTCCCGAACGCCTCGGCCGAGAACGCCCTCATCCTCCTCAACGAGGTCCGGTCTCACCTGGCCGAGCATCCCGTCGGCTCGTGGACCATCAGCGCCACGTTCGGCGTCGCCGCCCGGCCTCCGCACGCGACCGAAACCGAGGATCTCTTCCGCTGCGCGAACGAAGCCCTCGCCCGCGGGAAGCGCGAAGGTGGCGGGCGGGTCGCGATCTATGTCGAGGAGAAGATGGTCCTCAAGAGCAACTACTACTCCAGGGCCTCACTCGAACGGCTGTCCAAGCTGGCCGGACGCCTCAACCGCACCGAAGCGTCGCTCCTTCGCGAAGCTCTCGACGACCTGATCAACAAGCTCCGCTGACACGCCGAGATCCCCGGTGCGCATCACAGCCGGGGCGCATCACAGCCGGTACGCATCACAGCCGGGGCGCATCACAGCGGGTACGCATCAGAGCCGGGGCGCATCACAGGCGGTCGAGGTCGCGTACGCAGAAACCGTGGTGCGCCCACTCCTCGTTGAGCACCGTGCCGAGGCACTGCCGCAGCGTCCGCCCTCGTGCGTACGGAGGCCATCCGTCGCCGTCGGGCACCGGTGCCGGCTCCGCCAGTTGCTCCGCGGTGACGTGCGCCAGCCAGGCTTCGAGTTCGTCGGCCTGATGACGGCGCACGTCGAGTACCTCGTCCAGACTGGGGCGTAGGGTTCGATCGATGCCGGCCGCATCGGGGAGAAACGGCGCAGGAAGACCCATCGGCGAGAACGGGCCGGTTGCGCCGAGCATGCAGCCCCGAAACCACAGGTCGTGCACGAAGACGAGGTGACGCAAAGTCTCGACCATCGACCATTCCCCGCCAACCTGCTCGTGTTCGCTGCCTTCGGGCATGCTGCGAACCCGTTCGGCCGTGGCCTGCCAGGCGTCTTGCAGGTACCGCCAGGCCTCGCGCAATTCGGCCGGGTCCTCCGACCGAAGCAGTTTGCGCACGGGATACCGCCGATCGAGTTCCGCCTCCACGAACGCGGTCACCTCCACCCCGTTCACCACAAGATTGGTGACGAGTCCGTCTATCTCGGCGTCCTTCAGAACGACGCCGACGAACCGGGCCCGACTGAGATCGCACTCCCGAAACTCCGCTGCGGTGAGGTCCTCGTCGACAAAGCGCATGGAAAAGCGTACAAGGGCCGGCAATCACGCGGCCGCTTCGGTGCCACCCGCCCGAACCGATCAACCGACCAACCCGCGCAAACCGGTCAACCGATCAATACGTGCGCGTAGCAAACTGTTCAGGTGAAGTCGGACAGAAGCGGTGAACCGCTTCGGGCGGCGGGGTCCGCCGGGCTCATGATCCCAACCGTCATCGGACCGGGCCCGCGCAACACCGCGTCAGCGCGCTCCCCAGAACGCATCGTACGGAGCCCGCAACGACTGTGCGCCCAGGGTCAACGCCCGTTCAAATACGGCATCGACGTCGCCGCGGCTCTTCGTTCGAAAGTTGACGACGACCCCGACGAAATCCTGCGGCAGCCCACCCCAGTGTGATGCGAACGCCGGACTGTCGAGGTCCGCGGCAAACGCACCCTTGGTGGCCGGCAGTCCGGTGTGGTGTGGCGCCCAGTCGGCCCAGTCCGGTGCGACTTCATCGATCGGGGCACCGAGCGCCCGGAGAAACTCGACGGCACCCACGACGTCGGGAAGCACGATGTTCACCTGATCAAACTCGAGATCGTCCATACCGGATCGTAGAGCAAAGAAATCCTAGGTGTGCTTAGTAGGTCAGAAGGTTGGAACGCTGGAACCCAGGGATGGTGGAACGATGGAACCCGTGATCACGATGCACGACGCCGGAGAAGACGACGTAGCCGGACGTCCCGGGTGGACCGGCTGTCCGGGCTGCGGCGTGATGATGCCGACGACCGGCGCAGCCGGGCCGGCGCGCCGCAATGCGTCAGCCGAATGTTGGAGCCTTTACGGCGAGATCGCCGGCTTCGAGCTGGCGAACATGGCGGTACTCGGTCGGTGGCACCAGATGATGGTCGACACCTACGGCGCCCAACACGCGGGCGCCGACACGAAGCCGATCACCGTGGCGTTCGGATTGATCGGGCTTCAGCTGACCCTCGACGACGGCTGGACCGGAGTCGCCGTGCGGGCGGCTCATCAGATGCTGGCCGAGCGTTCAAAGCGCTATCCGGTCTTCGTCCGCCCGTCCGGTAACGCCACGCTCACCGTCGAAGACGTCGCCCTGGTCGGTTCGATCGACGATCGGGTGTCTGCGCTGCGGCAGTGGGCCGAGTCGGTCTGGGCCTGGTGGGCGCCGGCCCACGATGCGGTTCGAGCGCTGATTCACGAGCGGCTCAGCCCGGAAGACCTGGCCCGGCTGCGCGCCACCCGAACCTGAAGGCCGCTCGGGTAGGCAGCGTATACGCGCACCACGATGGGCTAGCGAGTTGCTATGGGCGCATATGAGCCGCTATCAGATCGGCCTCGCGTTGCGCATCCAGCCCGTGCGTCGGACGGTCGGTTCGCTGTGATGGCGGACCTTCGGCCTGCAGCCATCGCCAGGTGTCCCCGACGGTCTCTCCTACTGGCCGACATCGCAATCCGGCGCGAACTGCCGCGCTGACGTCGCAATCGTGCAGACCAGCCAGTGGCCCCGTGGGCGGAAGCCAGATGGGCAACTCGGTCCACGGCTCCACGCCGGCGGCCTCGATCTCTTCCGGGGTGAACCACACGAGTTCCGCCTGCGATTCGGTCACCTCGGCCACCGTGGCCAACAGTTCACCCATGGTCGTGTGGCCCACCGGTCCGACCGCATTGAAGACCCCACCTACACGCTGTTCGGCGCACGCGATCATCCATTGGGCGAGGTCGCGTGCATCGATGTACTGCAGTGGTCTGGCCGACGGTCCGGGCGCGAGAACCTTCCCGCCACGCTGCAGACGCAGCAGCCACCAGGGCAGCCGTCCAATGTCTTCGTAGGGCCCGAGAATAAGCCCGGCCCGGGCGATCAACGCGTCGGGATGTGCCGCCAGCACGCCGAGTTCACTTCCACGTTTGGCCACTGCGTAGTCATCGCTCGCAGTGTCGTCGGGGTCGCCGTCGACGGTCGCGTGCGATTCGTCGAGCCCGATCGCAATCGGCCACGAGTACACCGAGCGACTCGACACGTAGCCGTAGTGAGCCGCACGCGGTCCGAGCAACGCGGCCGCCGCCGCGGCAACGGCAGGAGCACCGGACCACGTATCGATCACGGCATCCCACGACTCGTCGCCGAGGGCGGCAGCAAACTCCTCATGGTCGGTCCGGTCGGCCCGGATCAGGGTTGCCCCGTCGACGTCATGTCCGGTGCGGCCCCGGTTGAGCGCCGTGACTTCATGGCCCCGCGCGATCGCCGACTCCACAAGGGCGCGTCCGACAAAATGCGATCCACCGAGCACGAGAACCTTCATCGCGAAAACCCGGGCTTTCGGGCCTTCGGCTTGTCGGCGCCGTCGAGCCACCGCATGACCGCTTCCCTCGAGAAGCGCCACTCATCACCGAAGCGACGCCCCGGGAGATCGCCGTCGCCCACGCGGGCCACCACCTGTTCGGGCCGCAATCGAAGCAGGGCCGCCACCTCCTCGAGATCGAGCACCGCGCTGCTCGGCTCCGACTTCGAGGCAACCCCGAGCGGCGACGCCACCGCGGCCTCAACGAACTCGGTGACCAACGCCTGTTTCGTACGGCCGGTCATCTTCACAAGTTCATCCACCGAGGCCATCACCTCAGTCGGCAACCGAACGAACAGCGCAGCTTTCTCAACCATGGCGAAATGCTAGCAGTCTGCTATCACTTGCTAGCAACCGCCACGATGGACGACCTCGGCCATAGGCGCGCTTAGTTACGCGCTTAGTTGAACGTCAGAACCACGATCGTGGTCAGCGTGCTGGTTCGTGGTCACGGTGACGCCTCCTGGGCACGATGTGGCACCGTAGCCACGCTCGCTGTTACACCCGGCCACGATCGTGGGCCCAACTGAGCCCAGCCGAGCCCGACGCAGCCAGCCACCTCACCCGCCGCCGGGAAGCGAACGCGCGGCATACCCCCAGGCCAGACGCTCAACCGATTCGGTTCGTGTTCGTTGTAGCGCGGATACCTGTCGGACGCCCTACGCTGTCGGCCGAGTGACGACCGTCGAACGCACCCCGGAAAACCCGGAAGACCAGAAACGCCGGTTGCTGCGACCGGCGCTCCTGCGCGAATTTTTCTACGTCGGTGTCTTCTACGGGCTGTACTGGCTGGTCCGAAACCGGCAGGGTACCGACGTCCAGGCGACGCAGCAGGCCTTCACGAATGCCAAGCGGATTATCCGCGCCGAGGAATTCCTCGGGATCTTCCACGAGGAATCGATCCAAAAAGCGTTCCTTGGTTCACGTCTGCTGATCCAGTCACTCAACACGTATTACGGCACGTTCCATTTCATCGTGACGATCGCGGCCATGCTCTGGTGCTTCAACTACATGCCGAAGCGGTATCCGAGCATCCGCAACGGTCTGGCGATCATGACGGGCATGGCCCTGTTCGGCTTCGCGTTCTTCCCGCTGATGCCGCCGCGGTTGATGCCCACGCCGTGGCATTTCGTCGACACGCTGAAGGACTTCGGCGGGCCCTGGTCGTTCCACTCCGGCCCGATCAGCAAGGTTTCGAATCAGTTCGCGGCAATGCCCAGCCTGCATTTCGGCTGGTCATCGTGGTGTGCCGCCACGTTCTGGCCGTGGGCTCGCAACCTACGCCGCAAAGCGGTGCTGCTCGCCTACCCGTCGCTCACGCTGTTTGCGATCGTTGTGACCGCGAACCACTGGTTCCTCGACGCGTTCGGCGGGCTGGCGGTGTTCGCGCTCGGGATGTGGCTCGGCGCCAAACTCGACAAAAGCGGCCTCCTCAAACGACGGTCGCTTCGGGCCCGGTCCGTGGCTGCCGGTGCATCGGACTCGGTCGAAGCCGAGGTCGGACCGGATCTCACCATCGGCTAGCCGGCCGCTAGAAGATCGAGTAGCCACCGTCGACGAGATGCACTTCGCCGGTGTGCCAGCGAGTCGCCGGTGATGCCAGGTAGCAGGCCAGCGGTGCGAAGTCTGCCGGGGTTCCCCACCGACGAAATGGCATGCGTGGCATGACGGCATCGCGGAACCGGTCCCGCCCAAATGCCGGTGCGGTCATGTCGGTTTCGACCCAGCCGGGCAAAATGGCGTTCGACGTGATGCCATGCCGGGCGAACTCGATCGCGGAGGCGCGCATCATCGAGATAACGCCGCCTTTCGTCGCGGCGTAGTGCTGGCCTTTCGCCTGCCCCTGGATGGCGGCGAGCGACGCGGTAACCACGAGCGCCCCGCCACCGCCACGCTGAACCATGTGGCGTGCGGCTCCCCGAAGCGTATAGAAGACGCCGTCGAGGTTCACCCGGAGCACGCGGTGCCATTCATCGGACGTCATCTCCAGAAACGACGGGGCCGATCCACCAACGCCTGAGTTGGCGAAGCAGGAGTCGATGCGTCCGAAGCGCTCGAGTGTCGCGGCGAACGCCGCCTCGACCTGCTCCTCGTCGCCGACGTCGCAGATGAAGCTTTCAGCGTCGACACCGACGGCTCGGATCTGCGCGGCGGCCGCCGTGTTCTTCGCGCTGTTGGTGCCCCAGATCGCCACCTTCGATCCGGCGTGAGCGAGCCCAAGCGCCATCCCGAGACCAATGCCGCTGTTTCCTCCGGTTATCAGAGCAACCTGCCCGGTGAGGTCAAAGGGGTTCGTGTACGCGCCTTCGGAAGTCGGCGCGTTTGAGGTCGGTGAAGATTCTGCGGTCATCCCAGTGACCGTACCGGGTTACGGTCCTTCGGTGCACTTCGGGCGAAGCGAGCTCGCCGTCAACTCGCCGCGAACGCGCCGTGAACTCGCCGCGAACGCGCCGTCAACTCGCCACGAACGCGTCGTCAGCGCGGCTTCACCAGATCGGAAATGAGCGAAGCGGCGAGGTCGTAGCGCTTGAACGCCGGAATGATGTACACCCCGGCCACCAGATCGCGAAGGGCCGCTGCCACCTCGGCCGCGATCCGCAGACCAGCGGCGCGGCTGTCGTCGCCGGCGTCGACCATCGCCGCGATCACCTCGGGCGGCAGGCTCATCCCGGGAACTTCGTTGTTGAGGAAGTTCGCGTGCCTCGATGTCGCGAGCGGAAGTACACCGAGGAGAATCGGCACGTTGAGCGGTCCGTAACGTTCGCTGTAGAAGGCCAGAAACGCGCGGGCCGCCTCGGGGTCGAACACCGGTTGCGTAAGCAGGAAGTCGGCGCCGGCGAGCGCCTTCTTGTGAAGAAGATTCGCCTCGTGGGCCGGGTCGTGGGGTGTGAGGTTGGTCGCGGCACCGACGACGAACTCGCACGCCGCACCGATCGACGAGCCGGCGCTGTCGACGCCCTGGTTGAAGCGTTCCTTGACGAGCCGAACGAGCCCGGTCGGGACGATGTCGTGGTGGTCGAAGGCCTGCGGGTAATCGCCGATCACCGCCGGGTCGCCCATGGTCACGAAGAGGTTGCGGATTCCGAGTGCATGCGCGGCGAGCAGGTCACCCTGGACCCTCAACAGGTTGCGGCCGCGTACGGGAAAATGGAGGATCGTCTCGAGGTGCGTGGCCGTCTGCACCCGGGTCGCGGCGGCGAGTCCGGTCATACGGAGCCGGGCCATCGGAATGTCGGAGATGTCGAGAACCGTCGCCCCGGCCTGACGCAGAAGCAATGCGTTGCGCTCCAACTCCGAAGTGTCAGCGCTACGAGGCGGTTCCATTTCGACGGTCACGACGAAGTGACCGCCACCCAGCGCCGTCGACAGCGATGACCGGCCCGGGGCGGCTCCGAGTTCCGGGAGGGGGGCGGCATCTCGGGCCACGGACCGCCGTTCGCGCACGACGACGCGATTCGGACGTTCATCGAGGGCCACCCGCATGGCACGGATGTGTTCGGGTGTCGTGCCGCAGCATCCACCGATCACGGTCACGCCGGCTTCGGCGAGTCGCACCGCGGACTCGGCCATGTACACCGGTGTCGCCGGATAGAACAGGCGGGCTCCCCGATTCTCCGGGAATCCGGCGTTCGACATGGCCGTCAGCACCGGCCGTCCTTCAACGGGTTCGGTGTCTATCACCAACGCATACCGTTCGACCACCCGGCTGACCGCGAGCGGCCCGGTTGAGCAGTTCACCCCGATGCCGTCGACGTGGCGTTCGAGAAGGTGACGGACGACAACCTCCGGGGTGGCTCCGTGAATGGTGTAGCCGTCGCGGGTGAACGTCATCGAGGCGACGATCGGCAAATCACAAACGCTTCGGGCCGCTCGTATCGCCGCGTCGATCTCGTCGAGATCGGAAAACGTTTCCAACCACAACAGGTCGGCGCCTTCGTTGGCGAGCGCTTCGATCTGGACCCGGAACGCGTCTTCGGCCTCGACAACGGTCAGGGATCCACCGGGCGCGAGACGTTCGCCGGTCGGTCCGACAGAACCCGCCACGATGACCGGGCGACCGACTCCGGCCGCGGCGGCCCGGGCGCGTTGGACCCCGGCCCGGTTGACGGCCGAGGCGTGGCCGGCGAGGTTCCAACGGTCGAGGTGGACCGGGTTCGCACAGAACGTGTTGGTCAGGAGAAGATCGGCGCCGGCGTCGACATAGTCACGATGAACCTGGTCAACAAGGTCGGGCGCTTCGATGTTGAGCACGTCGAAGCTGCGGTCGAAGCTCGCGCCGCGCCGATGCAGCTGCGTGCCCATCGCGCCGTCGGCGAGCAGCACGGATTCTCGAAGACGTGAGCGGATGTCGATGATGGTTGTTCCAGTCAGCGAAGGGATCGGGACACAGGTCTACCATCGGCACGCTCGAATCTGAGCCTTTACCCTTCGACCGCCATCGGAGCCCCCAGCCGACCCGCGCCCGAACGACGTGGCAGACGGCTACTCCCATCCTTCCTGACCGTCTGACTCAGGACCCGGCTCACAGCCGGACGCAGGATCTGACAAACGCCCTGGCTGGGACGTCGCCGTTCACGTAAAAATCTCCGGCTGGTACGTTTGGGTACCCGCTGCGGCCCTCCCGATCCCGCGGTGACCCACACTCTTGCCACCTCTTCCAACGACCCAACCACCGGAGATTTTGTCGGTCGTGGCTGATTCCGTCGACGCGAGGATAAGAACGCTCCTCAACGCCGAAATCGACCGGTGGTCGGCCATCGACCCAGATCTGGCACTCCCGATCGAGGCCCTCGCCAACCTGGTGCTCTCAGGCGGGAAACGGCTGCGGCCCGCGTTCTGTCACCTCGCGTATGTCGGTGCCGGTGGAGATCCTGACAATCCGCTCCTGGTCGACGTGGGGGCCGGCCTCGAATTGCTGCACACGTTCGCCCTCGTGCACGACGACATCATGGACGACTCGGCCACCCGGCGGGGCATGAACGCGATCCACGTCCAGTTCGGTGACCACCACACGTCGATGGGTTGGAACAACGAGGCCCGCCGGTTCGGCGAAGGCGTGGCGATTCTGGTCGGTGACCTGGCGTTCGTCTACGCCGACATGTTGCTGCGCAATGTGAACTCAGCGGCGACCACGATCTTCAACGAGCTCCGGATCGAAGTGAACATCGGCCAGTACCTCGATCTCCTCGGCACGGCCCGCGGAAAGCCGACCCTGTCGCTCGCCAGCCGCATCTGCCAGTACAAGTCGGGCAAGTACACGATCGAGCGGCCCCTTCACCTCGGTGCGGCGCTGGCCGACCGGCTCGCCGACTTCGAGAGCTCGCTCACGGCCTACGGTCTACCCCTCGGCGAGGCGTTCCAGCTGCAAGACGACCTGCTCGGCACGTTGGGCGACGCTGATCTGCTGGGCAAGCCGGTCGGCATCGATCTTCGTGAGGGGAAGCCGACCGCGTTGATCGCCCACGCGTTCGAGCGGGCGACCTCGCAACAGCACGCCGTGCTCGACGGCATCGGCCAGCCCGGCCTGACCGCCAACGACATCACCCTCATACAACGTGTGCTTATCGATACCGGCGCCGTCGCTCAGGTCGAAGACGACATCAACCGTCTCCGCGACAGCGCAATAGCCGCGATCACCGATTCGGCACTGACCTGCGCGGTCGTCGACCAACTCGTTGCACTCGCGCATTTCGTGACCGACCGAAAGACCTGACACCTTCCTCCATGCGCATCGTCATCGTTGGGGCCGGACTCGGTGGACTCTCGGCCGCTTGCCATCTGAGCCAGCAGCACCACGAGATAACGATCGTCGAGCGGGCACCGGTTCCTGGCGGGCGGGCCGGGCTCATCGAAGACAGCGGGTATCGGATAGACCCGGGACCCTGCGTCCTCACCATGACCGGGATCCTGAGCGACGTGTTCAGCGCCGCCGGTGCGGCAATCGACGACCACGTGAAGATCCACCCGGTCGACCCGATGTACCGCGCGGTCTTCGACGCTTCCGACGGTGGAGGAGAGCTTCGGGTACGCCACGGTCGCGAGCAGATGACCGAGGAGATCCGCCGTTTCGCCGGGTCGTCGGAGGCCAACAACTTCGGCCGGTTCGTCGACTGGCTGACTGAGCTCTACAACGTCGAGACGCCTGCTTTCATCGACCGCAATTTCGATTCGGTCCTCGACATGGCCCGCCCGTTGTCGCCGGGTTTGAAGCTTCTGAAACTCGGCGGCTTCGCCAAGCAGCACAACCTGGTCGCCAAGTACTTCAAGGACCCGCGACTCCAGAAGATCTTCAGCTTCCAGGCCATGTACGCCGGTCTGTCGCCGTTCAAGGCACTCGGCGCGTATGCGGTCATCACCTACATGGACACCGTCGCCGGTGTGTACTTTCCCGAAGGTGGGATGCACGCGGTCTCGCGGGGTCTGGCCAGTGCCGCGGAGAAAGCCGGTGTGCAGATCCGCTATGGCGAGTCGGTCGAGCGCATCCTGCGGGCCTCGGGAGGCAACGGTCCGGTGCGCGGCGTCCGGCTCACCAACGGTGAGGTGATCGACGCCGATGTCGTTGTGGTCAACGCCGATCTTCCCGTCGCGTACTCGGCCTTGCTGCCCGAGCTCGAAGCTCCCCGCGTCGCTCGACACGGCGAGTATTCGCCAAGTTGCGTGTTGTGGCTCGCCGGAGTGAAAGGCACGCTCCCCGCTGGGGCCGAACACCACAACATCCACTTCGGTGGGCAGTGGAAGGAAGCGTTCAAGGCCCTGCTGGAAGACGGCACCCGCATGCCCGATCCCTCGCTCCTGATCACGGTGCCCACGCTGTCGGATCCCGACCTCGCACCTCCCGACCGGCACATTCTCTACGTCCTCGAACCCACACCGCATCTCGGGGGCCACATCAACTGGGACCGCGAACGCGACACGATCACCGCCGACCTGCAGCGCAAGGTCGCTTCGCTCGGCTATCCCGCCCAGGTGGAAGACGTGGAGGTGGCGCACGTTTTTGACCCGAGCGACTGGGAACGCCAGGGCATGGCCATGGGGACCCCGTTCGCGCTGTCACACCGGTTCTTCCAAACCGGCCCGTTCCGCCCGAACAACATCGACAAACGCGTACCGGGGCTGGTGTTCGTGGGCAGTTCGACGGTGCCCGGCGTCGGGGTTCCCATGGTCCTGCTCTCGGGTCGGCTGGCGGCCGAACGCGTGGGCAGCTGACCGATGGGCGGAAGCGCTGAATGACCGCCATGGGCGGAAGCGCTGAATGACCGCCATGGGCGGAAGGGTTTGATCCGACGAGGCGAAGGGCATCTGGAGCTATGGACACCGTGAACTTGGGTACCGCGACCGTGGGTACCGGGAGCGATCTCGAAAGCGCTGACAATCCCGAAGGTGCTGGAAGGCGACGATCGATCCGCCGCTTTCTCCCCTTCGCCCGAAAGGAACAGCAGTCGTCGAGCCAGCAACTTCTGAATGACCTGGTCGCCGATAAGGAATGGGTCACGCTCGACGAGTCGTACGCGATTTGCCAACAGCTCAACAAGCGCTACGGCACGACCTACTACTGGTCGACGCACCTGCTGCCCGAGGTCAAGCGGCCCCATGTGCATGCGCTCTACGGGCTGTGTCGTTACGCCGACGACATCGTGGATGATCTGGGTTCGACGGCCACGGTGGAAGAACGCGCCAACGTGTTGAAGGAGTTCGGCGACCGCTTCTTCCACGATTACGACGCGGGCCGTTCGGAACATCCCGTGCTGAAAGCCGTCGTCCACACGGTTCGCAGTTTCGACATCGACCCTTCTGCGGTGCGGCGGTTCCTGCATTCCATGACGATGGACCTGAGCGTTGCGACCTACGAGACCTACGCCGACCTCGAGGCGTACATGGACGGCTCCGCTGCGGTCATCGGCGAAATGATGCTTCCGATCCTCGAACCGCGCGACATCGAGCGGGCGCGACCCCACGCCCACGATCTCGGAAACGCGTTTCAACTCACGAACTTCCTTCGCGACGTCGCCGAAGACCTCGACCGGGGTCGGGTCTACCTTCCTCAGGAAGATCTGCGCCGTTTCGGGGCCGATCCGACCCGGCGTCAGGTCGACCCGCAATGGGTCGAGCTGATGAAGTTCGAGATCACCCGGTGCCGCCGCTTGTACGGCAGCGCCGATCTCGGAATTGCCATGCTCCCCGAATCATCGCAACGCTGCATCCGGGCGGCCCGGGATCTCTACAGCGGCATTCTGGTCAAGATCGAAGAAGCCGACTACGACGTGTTCTCGAAGCGGGTCCGGGTCTCCACCGTCAAAAAGCTGGCCATGGCTGCCCGCCTGGTCACCCCGCACGCAAGTTGAGCCCGGGCCAAAACGCGGACCGGGAGCGCACCGACACCCGGTCCGACCGGGTTTTGCGGCAATCGGACGTCGAACTTCACACAACCTCCACAAGGTCCCCACCGCCTGCACTCACGCGAACCTCTCAACCAGCGATAACCTCGGGAAACCATGTTGCTTGATGGAGTCAAATCCCCCGCCGATCTCCGAAGTCTGAACGAGGCTCAACTCGTCCAGCTGGCAACGGAAGTTCGTTCATTTATCGTCGAAGCGGTGTCGAACGCCGGCTCGGGCCACCTGGGCTCCAATCTGGGCGTCGTTGAGCTCACGTTCGCGCTCCACCGGGTCTTCGATTCCCCCAAGGACTACATCCTCTGGGACACGGGCCACCAGGCCTACGTGCACAAGATCGTCACCGGCCGACGCGAGGGATTCACCACCCTGCGCCAGTTCGGCGGCCTTTCGGGCTACCCGAGTCAGCGCGAATCCGATCACGACATCATCGAGAACTCCCACGCGTCGACGGTCCTGAGCTACGCCCACGGGCTGGCCGAGGCGTTGAAGGCCAACGGCGACACCGACCGCCGGGTCGTCGCGGTCATCGGCGACGGGTCCATGACCGGGGGTATGGCCTACGAAGCGCTGAACAACCTCGGACACGCCAACAGCCGCGTGCTGATCGTTCTCAACGACAACGGCCGGTCATATGCTCCGACAATTTCCGGCCTGACCCGCACGGTATCGAAGATCCGAACGCTGCCCTCCTACGCCCGCGGCAAGAAGAAGTCCGAAACCATCATCAACAACCTTCCGTTGGTCGGCGACCTGAGC
Organism: uncultured Acidimicrobiales bacterium; assembly: GCA_963763135.1. Lineage (GTDB taxonomy): Bacteria > Actinomycetota > Acidimicrobiia > Acidimicrobiales > JANYDT01 > JANMZO01. Next base: position 411,718 of record CAVXNJ010000005.1, read on the forward strand.
CGTCGAACGATCAAGGGCGTCAAGGCCGCCCTGCGCGAGATGGTCGATGAGCCGCACGCGTTCTTCGAAACACTCGGCGTTCGCTACGTCGGCCCGATCGACGGCCATGACCTCACCGAACTCGAAACGGTGCTCCGCAACGCGGCCGACTACGAGGGTGCCATCGTGGTGCACGTCCTGACCCAGAAGGGCAAGGGTTACAGCTTCGCCGAAGACGACGAAGAGAAGAACCTCCACGATGTGTCGGGTCATTTCGACCCGTCGACCGGGCCTATCGCCGCGGCCCCCGGGCAGTCGCCGAAGACGTGGACGAACCAGTTCACCGAATCCCTGCTGGCGATCGCCCACGACGAACCGACGCTGCACGCCATCACGGCCGCGATGCCCGGGCCGACCGGGCTGCTGCCGTTCCAGGCGGAACATCCCGACCGTTTCCACGATGTCGGCATCGCCGAGCAGCATGCGGTGACGCTGGCCGCCGGTATGGCCATGGGCGGTCTCAAGCCGGTCGTGGCCCTGTACTCGACGTTCCTGACCCGCGCGTTCGACCAGGCCAACCTCGATGTCGGGTTGCACAACCTTCCTGTCGTGTTCGCCCTCGACCGGGCCGGCATCACGGGCGACGACGGTGCGTCCCATCACGGCGTGCTCGACATGGTGCTGCTGACCAAGGTCCCCGGCATGACGGTGTTTGCTCCCTCGTCAGCCCAGGAGCTGACCGTGCAACTGCGCACGGCGGTCTCGCTCAGCGGCGGTCCGTCGGCCATCCGCTACCCCAAGGGAGCGGCTCGACAGGTACCCGCCGACCAGGTCGGTTCCGGCCTCAACGCCCGCAAGGTCATCGACGGAGGGCCGCAGGCCACCGTCTGCATCCTGGCGGTCGGCAAAATGTTGGAAGCCGCCGAGCAGGCGGCCGCGCACTTCCTGGCCGAGCGCGGGGTCGGCGTCACCGTCTGGGACCCCCGGGTCATTCGGCCGCTCGACGTGACCATGATTGCCGACGCCGCCCGTCACCGACTCGTCGTCACGGTCGAAGACGGACTCCGAGACGGCGGTGTCGGATCCGCGATGGCCGATGCCATCAGCGCCCACCGCATCGAATCCGGCCACGAAGCCGGGCCGGTGGTCGTTCTCGGCACGCCCACGCGGTTCATACCGCAGGCCAAACCCGCCCAGATCATCGCTGATCTCGGCCTCGACGCGGCCGGAATCTTCGCGAGTCTCGTGAAGGCATACGACGCACTTCCCGCGAAGTAGTTCCGGGTCGCGTCGCCTCATGACCCGACTCATCATCGTCCGCCACGGCCAAGCCCTCTGCAACGTCGACCGGACGATAGAGGGCCGAGCCACCTGCAGGGGTCTTTCGGATCTCGGTTTCCGCCAGGCGGAACAGCTGCGTCATCGGTTCGCCGAGGAAAAACTGCAGGTCGACCATCTTTTTGCCAGCCCCATCCGGCGAGCCGCGCAAACGGCCGAGGTACTGGCCGAGCTCCTGAATGTCCCGGTCGAATTCGACAGCGATCTCGAGGAAGTCCGCCCGGGGGAAGCGGAAGGCATGACCTGGGATCAGTATTTTGCTTTTTACGGTATGACGGAAGGGTGGCAACCAAACGTTGCCTTCGCACCCGGCGCCGAGGCATGGACAGAATTTGCGTCGCGTGTTTCGTCAGCCATTGATCGCATTGCAGTCGCACAGTCGGGCAAGACTTGTCTCATTGTTGCCCATGGCGGTGTGGTCGATGCATCGGTATTTCACTTCTTCGGACTCGATCCCGAGCTGCAACCACCCATCGATTTCGAAACGACCAACACCTCGATCACCGAGTGGCAGCGTCGATCGTTCACGACCTTGCCGCGACCCATTGGTTCATCCACTCGAGCATGACAACGAGGTCCATCGATGGCGTCTGGTCCGCTACAACGACGCCGCGCATCTCACCATCGGGGTCGCGGCACCGACGCCTCCGGCCTGAGTCAGGCGTGGCGCTCACGGTACGAAACGCGGCGCTGACGCCCCAATCGAAACATCGTGAAGCCGGCTTCACCGGTGTAGCGACCACTCAGCGTTGCAGAATCACCGGAATTTAAGGAATAGCTGAAATTTTCTGATTTACGGAGCCAGTCGTTCGAGCACCCAGGCCGCACGCTCGTCGGTCCGGCTGAATCGAAGCCGGTCATGGAGCCGCGATGAACGACCCTGCCAGAATTCAATGATCAGTGGCGCCAGGCGATACCCGCCCCAGTGCGCGGGCCGCACGATCGCTGATTCCGGTTGGCCCACGAACGCCGCGGCGGCATCGTCGAGGTCGGATCGTTGGATGACGGTGCTCTGCGCACTTACGATCGCGCCGATCCGGCTGCCAAGGGGTCGAGAGTAGAAGTACTCATCGCTCTCTTCAGACGAAACCTTGGCGACGGTCCCCATCACGACGACCTGGCGCTCAAGCGAACCCCAACGAAAGTTCAGCGCTGCGTTCGGATTCTCCGCGAGCTCAGCGCCCTTGCGGCTCCCGTAGTTCGTGAACCAGGTGAACCCGCGTTCATCGACTCCCTTGAGAAGAACTGTTCGCGCCGACGGGATGCCATGTGCATCAGCCGTGGCCAAGGTCATGGCGTGCGGTTCATCCATACCGACGCGATGGACCAAGCGTGCCTCCGCCATCCAGCGGTCAAACTGACCAATGGGATCGGCAAGAACATCGGACTCGTGAAGATCACCGTGCCGGTAATCCATGCGTAGATCGGCCAGCCCTCCGGCGTTCGGCTCCAGCGACGAGGAATCGGAAATATTCGACATTCCCTCATCATGGCTCGCATTTTGCTAGGAGAATTTCCTAGAATCTCTGTCATGGCGAGTCCCACCATTGAGGCGCAACCCGTTCCACCAACGGAGGCGGTGACGACGCACGACGAATCCGTTCCGCGGGAGCGGGCGCTCCCTCCAGGAATCGGCGAGGCCCGAAAGCTGCTCCTGTCGATCTTCGGTGACAGTGGAGGTCGTCGCGAAGCTTCGAAGCGAGGCACTCGCCTGGCTATCCGGCTCGCCGCATTCGAGCTTTTTCAGCGCGACGGAATCGATCATGTAACGGTCGAGCAGATCGCCGGAAAAGCCGATATATCGCCGCGAACATTCTTTAACTACTTTGCCACCAAAGAGGAATGTGTCGTTTTTCCCTATCAGACGATGGCACCGGCCTTCCGCATGTATCTCTCCATACAACCACCGGAACTTCGACCAATGGATGCGATGGAGGAAGCCCTCGCCACGCTTTTGTCCGACATTCTCTCCAGGGCTGAGGTGGCGGCCGCCATTAGGTCGGCCGTCAACCTTCACCGCACCGCCCCCGCGCTGTCGGTTGCCGACGCAAGCCACAAGCTGCACTGGGAGCATGAGGCCTACTCCGAATTGGTGAAACGCGGCAGCGACCCTTTCCTGGCCCAGGTTTGCCGCGGTGGCCGCTATCGGCATCGGCCGGACTTCGCTGGTTACGTGGGCGAGGAACGAAGACGGGATGGCGGTAGGCAATCTCGTTCGTGAAGGGTTCCGCGGCTTGCGGGCAGCGTTCGACTGACCCACGCACCTCACCGGCGGCACACAGCCGAGGCCACGGATTCGGGCCCGGGAGCCGCCGAACCCGGCGTTCGTTCGTTACCACTAGTGCACGGTCGACGTTTAGCGTTGGGCGATGACCGACAGCCATACCGAGGAAGCGTCGTTGTTTAGCGCGCCGCTGGCCGTTGTGCGCACGCAGTTGCAGCGTTCGCTGCGCACCATGATCGTGGGGCCCGACGCCGAAGCACGCGACCTGAGTTCGACCCGTCGCGACCCGGGTTTGTTCGGTCCCGATAGCGCCACCTGGATCGTCCACGCCGACGCGGCGATGCTCATCGGCGGGATCCGGGCGCTTCTCCTCCAGACGCTCCATCCCCTGGCCATGGCCGGAATCGCCGATCATTCCGCGTACCGGTCCGATCCCACCGGACGACTCCACCGGACGGCAGGGTACGTCGGGACCACCACCTTTGGCACGACTGCGGAGGCGAAGGCCGCCGTTCGCATGGTCCGTCGTGTCCACAAAAGCGTCGTCGGGACTGCACCCGACGGCCGCCCGTACGCCGCGAACGACCCGCACCTTCTCGCGTGGGTCCACCACACGCTGGTCGAGAGCTTCTACCTCGCCCAGAAGCGCTTCGGATCGTCGCCGCTCAGCGCCTTTGATGCCGATCGGTACATCGACGAGCAGGCGGTCCTGGCCAAGCTCATCGGCGCCGAACCCGTCGCGCGGTCCGTTCAGGAGCTCAAGGACAACATGGCGGCCATTCGTCCGGAACTGAAAGCGACCGCTGACGCCCGAAATGCCGTGAGGTTTCTGCTGTTCCCCCCGCTGGCACTGCAGATCCTCCCCGTTTACGGCGTGTTGGCGTCGGCCGCCGTAGGCCTCCTACCGCCGTGGGCCCGCCGAGAACTTCGAATCCTGCGTCTTCCCGTCACCGAACGTTTCGCGGTCCGACCTGCGGCGAAAATCCTGACCCAAACGCTCGGCTGGGCCATGTCAGCACCGGCGGCCTAGCGCCGAAACGGCCGCCCCGCCCGCGTCCCGCCCCGCCACCTCGGGCAACCTCGGGCCACGTCCCACAACCGCACCCCATCGTGAGCGGCCGGATCCGACAAAGCAGGTGGCAGACCAGCCGAAGCCGATCTGCCACCTGTGTTGCACGCTGTTTCTGGAGTAACGCGTAGAACCAGCACCCGTCGAGCGGTTACCCCGTTAGCCCCGATTGCCTAGCGACGAAGGCTGTCGCGAATCTCCATGAGCAACTGGTCGGTCGACGATGGACCGGCCTCGGCCGCGCTGGACTTCTTCGCCTTGTTGTAGGCCTTGACCAGCAGGAAGACCACGACGGCCAGGATCACAAAGTTGACAAGTGTGGTGACGAATGAGCCGATGCGGATCGGTTTTTCCAGCACACCGTCGGCGTTCTTCTTGGCCGTTCCGAACTGGAGCACCGAATCGAAATTCGGTTTGCCGGCTATTTGCGCAATGATCCCCATGACTACGTTGTTGATGAACGACGTCACGAGAGCCGCAAACGCACCGCCCATAACGAACGCAATCGCCAGGTCAACCAGGTTTCCTTTGTTGATGAAGTCTTTAAATTCCTTGAGCACGACATTTTCCTTTCAAAAAGTCAGCAAATGATGAGTAACAGCCGCCCGACGCCGTAAGTGAACGCTGGTTCATCAGGCACTTGGAGGATAGACCTCGCCTCGGTCCCGCGACAGCCGAGGGGGTCAAGAGGCCTATGGATTGCGGGCGCCGCCACGTCGAATGGTTCCCACGACCCGGTCCATCACGCTGCGTGCATGAATAGTTCCCAAGGACTACTGGCGCGCTCGTCGCGCCTTAATCGAAGTACTAATTGAAACGCAAATGGCGCGACGGTTTCGCGACACAATTGATTCACTGTCATCGCACATTTTGGTCGGTCGAAAATCCTCCGCTACGATGTCAACTCTCCGGCCTCAGATGCCGAACGTTTAACTATCGGGTCCGACCCGAACGTCCAAGGGATTCCCTCCACATAAGGACCAGGATTCCATCCGCATAGGGACTTCGACCATCACATTTGTGGGCGAACCCGTTCAACGTTGCCGCATCAAACGCCAGGTGATTCTACGAATTGGCGTCGCGGCAATTGATCTCGACTCACTTCACGGAGCGCTCAGTCTCGACTGCGCGTGATGGGAAGTCAGGCAGGTGATTTGGTTGTTACAACTGTCGGTGTTCAAGGCCCCCAAGGCACGTCGGACCCAGGGATTTCGGTTCCGTCGGGTCGGTCTGGCGTCAGCGACCGTTTGGTTGGGTGCCCTGACCGGCCTCGCAGCGAACAGCGCCGAAGCCCAAACCACGAATCAGGCACCGCCGTCGCCCGCCGCATCCACCTCGACCATCCCGGCAATCTGGTCGGCGCAGGTCGTGTCAACCGAAGACGTGGCCAAGGTCGTCAACCAGGGCCCCCAACCAGCGGCTCCCGATTCCAGCACCCCAGGCGTGGCCGGACCGGATACGAGCGTGCCGACATCACCCAGCTCAACAACCAAAAAGTCGGCAAAAGCCCGCAAGACCAAGTCCACAACCACGCTCGTTCGATTGCTGCCGACCACGACCGCCGGCAATCAGGCCCCGACGGCAAAAGCCCCGACGTCAGCGCCCACGCGGAAGTTGAAGACCTCCACCACCGCCGTTTCCGCAGCCGCCACCCCCACCACGATCGTCGCCCGCCTCGTCGCGTCGACCGATTCCAGCGGCGCGGTAGCCGGTGAGCAGTCGATGGATATCTCACTCGCGAAGCTTCGCCAGTGTGAATCGGGGGGCCGCTACGACCTGAACACCGGCAACGGCTATTACGGCGCCTACCAGTTCTCGGCCTCGACCTGGACCAGACTCGGGTTCACCGGGCTTCCGCACCAGGCTCCCCCGGCGACGCAAGACGACGCGGCCCGAAAGCTTCAGGCCAAATCCGGCTGGGGCCAGTGGCCGGCCTGCGCCCGCAAGCTCGGACTCCGTTAGAGGGTTCACCGGACGGTCGGCCAGAGCGGTCGGCCAGGGCGTTCGGCCAGCGTGCGGACCCAACTTTGTCACCAACCGTCCCAACCCAGTCGCCCACGGTACCCAACCCCGGCGAAAACCGAGCCGACGCGCCCCCACAAGCCCTAGGTTGGGCGACAACGCACCCCGGGTCGGGCGACTCACCAACGACGGCAACCCGGTTTCCCCATAGATACTCGTGAGGATCTCGTGGGTATCCGCGCATGCAACCTTCAACGTTGCTACGCTCGGTGGTTGACGGGTACCCTCAGTGGTGTAGTTGGTGGCATGTATGGCCCACTGACCATGGCTGAAGGCTTCCTCAGCTTCCATGGATGCAATCGCAACGCCCAATCAACCGAACGACGCCGGCGCCTCGACCGTGCCGGATCCCTCGGGCACGTCCACCGGTCCGGCACCCGCGCCAGATTCGACCCGGCCGGGCGGTGCGACCAACCCGCCTCCGTCGGCCCCCGATAGCGGCCCGGTTGCGAAAACGGCTCCGAGTCTCCAAACGCTCGCACTCGTAACCGACACGTTTCGCGCCGCGATGACCTCCCAGCCGCCCACGAGCGCTGAGGATCTCTACGCGGCGGTGGCGACCGCCCTCTCGAGGCCGCCCCAAACCCGCTGCCTGCTGTTTCTCATCTCGTCCGACGGCACACGCATGCGGCTCGTGGCCGATCCCGACCGGCAGAACCGAGGTTGGCAACCCGCAGTTGGACCCGTGGCCCAGGTTCTGGCCGCCGGCCGCCCCATCGAGATGGCCGTCCTCGACAATTCCTTCGACGCTCCCACGTCGCCAATTGTCCGGCTCGAAAGCGACCAGGGACCGAAGGCCGGATCGTTCGGCCGTTTCGTTCCCGTATTCCGCACCAGCGGGCGATCAACGAATCCGGCCAGCCGAACCGTTGCGGTCCTCGCGCTTCTCCGCCGCACCGGCGAACCGCTGTTTCGGGCCGAGGACCGGGTGGTCATGGACGCGACAGCCGAGCGGATCGAGATGTACCTTGCGTTCCGAAACGCCTCCGACGCCGCCAGCGGACAACGTTCCACAGGCGTGATTTCCCAAAACGGGCTCTTGATCGGCGACGCCCTCCTCAGCCGTCTGGGTCGGATCAGCGGCGACGTCGTGTTCCGCCACCTGTTCGCGACGGGCACCGAGTACATCAGCAGCGGCGTGGCCACCTCGCTCGGGTACACACCCGACGAGGTAATGAACGACCCGTTCCTGCTCGATCGTTCGATCTACCCCGATGACCGGCATGTCCTGACCGAAATTGCCAGCGGCAGCCAGTCGCTCGACGCCCCCGTCCTCATGCGCTTCATGCGTCGCGACGGACTGGTCTCCTGGCAGCTATTGCGCATAGCGACCGTCACCAGCGAAAGCGGTCGGGTACTCGGCGTTGAAGGCTTCTCGACCGACGTTACGGTGATGAAGGCCGCGGAAGCGGCGCTGCTCCACCAGGCCCGCTCCGATCCGCTTACCGGTCTGGCAAACCGCTTGAACTTCCGGGAGGCGACCGGTCGTGGGCTCGCTCGCATCGAGCGTCACCCGGGCATGATCGGTGTGCTGTTTCTCGACCTCGACGGGTTCAAAGCCGTCAACGACACCATGGGCCACGCCGCTGGTGACCAGGTACTCAAGATTGTTGCGGATCGACTTCGCTCCGTCATCCGTCGTGAGGATCTCGTGGCCCGCCTGGGCGGAGACGAGTTCGCCGTGCTCCTGGCCGAGTTGCGGCACGTCTCCGAAGGGTCGGCGAGCGCACGCCGTATTCTCGACGCACTCGAAGAGCCCATCATCATCGACGGACAGGTTGCGTCTATTTCCACCGGTGTCGGTATCGCAGTGACCGCGTCGGGCCTGATGACTCCCGACGAACTCATCAACCAGGCTGACATCGCGCTGTACCAGGCCAAGCGTTCCGGTCGCGGACGTTGGCAGGTGTTCCAGGGAGACAACGGTTCACGGGCCACCATCCAGGGCTCGCTGCCGATCGTGGAGGCCGCGCTCGATCCGAATGACTCGCTCCGGGCATCCATCACCGCCGGAGCGCTCCGGTCCTCGTTCGCCGGCGGTGAGTTCCGCGTCCACTACCTGCCCGAAATCGACTCGGCCACCGGTCGTATCGTTGCCGTCGAGGCACTCGTGCGATGGCAGCATCCGCTTCACGGTCTGCTGCCGGCCTCGATGTTCATCGGCGCGGCCACGTCGTCGGAAGTGATCCATCCCCTCGGCGACTGGGTGCTGCGTGAGGCGTGCGCGAAGGTGGCCGAGTGGCGCGCCCGGTTCGGGATTGACCTGATGCTTCGGGTGAACGTCGCGCTCGAGCAGCTTACGCAGCCTGGCTTCGCCGAGACGATCCTGAAGGTACTCGCCTCCACGGGTCTTTCACCTCGGTCGCTCGGTCTCGACGTTTCGGAGACGGTGATTTCCGGTCTCACCGAGAGCCAGGAACTTACGGTCGACGTTCTTCACCGGGCGGGCGTGAGCTTTGCCGTCGATGGCTTCGGCACCGGCACGTCCTCGCTTCGCACGCTCCGACGCCTCCCACTGTCGCAGATCAAGATCGACCGTTCGCTCATCGACGAAGTCGACCGCCCGGGCAGCAACGATGAAGAACTCGTCGGCCTTGCCATCAAACTCGCCGGCTCGCTCGGCGCGGGGGTCGTGGCGATCGGCGTGGAGCGCCCCTCGCAACTTGATCGGCTGCGAGCGATGCAGTGTGCCTACTTCCAGGGATTCTTCGCCGGCGAAGCGCGCACCGCACAGGAGATCGCGACGCTTCTCGAACTCGGTCAACCGCAGCTTCCCGGGCTCACCTAGTCGTACACGCCGACCAAAACCTGGCGGCGTTCAGGCTCCCGTAGGCTGGTTGTCGATGAACTTCCCCAAATCACGCAGTGGGTTGGCACGTTTCGTGTTCGCGTTAGTAGTCGCCGGTGTGTCTGTCCTTTCGGCATCGATCGGCCCGGCATCGATCGGCCCCGCATCGGCGTCGCTTCGCAACGATCGCGTGGCCCCGCCACCGGCCGACGGATCGTCATCTACGACCGGCACCACCATTCCACCCGCCCCGCAGAAGATACGCGTCACCCAACTTGTCGTTGCTGAACAGCCGGTCGGTGCATTCATGCGCGAAGGTGATGAGACGCTCTACATCGTCCAGAAACTCGGAAAGATCCGGGCGTGGAAAAATGGTATGTACGCAGAGCAACCGGTTCTCGACATCACCAGCCTGGTCGATTCCGACAACGAGCGCGGCCTGTTGGGTCTCGCGTTTTCCCCGTCGCGTCGTGATGTCATCTACGTCGACTACACCGACAAGAAGGGCAACGTTCACGTCACTGAGATTCCCTTCAACGGTTCCACGGCCGACTTTTCGAAAGCCCGCGACCTGTTCAACATTCCCAAACCGTTCAACCAGCACAACGCCGGAACGATCCTGTTCGACCCGAACGGAAATCTATATGTGAGCATAGGAGATGGCGGGGGCTCCTACGACAAGTTCAACAACGGGCAGCGGAAAGACGTCCTACTGGGCAAGGTCCTTCGCATCAACCCCACCCCATCCGGCAAGAAGCCGTACTCGATTCCTTCCGACAATCCCTTTGTCCGGTCGACGATGTCGCGGGCCAAACCCGAGATCTATGCATACGGACTTCGCAATCCCTGGGGCATCAGCATGGACACCGTCACGGGAGACCTGTGGATCCCCGACGTCGGCGAGAACACCCGCGAAGAGATCAACCGCATGCCGAAAGGAAAATCGGGATTCAACTTCGGATGGAAGGTCCGCGAAGGAACGCAGGCCAATTCGGGGTCCCGCCCGGTCGGAGCGGTCGACCCGGTGTACGACTACCCGCACAAAGACGGGCGGTGCGCCATCGTCGGCGGTGCCCTCTACCGGGGCAAGAAACTAAGCGCGCTTATCGGCATGTACGTCTTCGGCGACGTGTGTTCAGGCGCACTGACGGTTCTGCGGTTCGACGGGTCGAAGTGGCAGCCGCTCAGCACCGGCGCACACGTGCCGTATCTGACGGCCATCAATCAACTGCCCGACGGTGAGCTGATCGCCACCTCACTTGAAGGCGGCGTGTTCCGGCTCGACCCTGCGTAGCCGTCCAGCCGCACCGAACCGCTTGCGCCGGCCTACTCGACAGTTCCGTATGCGCGCGTACGATCTCCGGCCTGGCCGTTGCCGCGGACCTGGGCCACACCTTTCGCAACCGCCGCAACAAAGTCATCGGCGGCGGCCGGATGTGAGGCGTTCACCGTGCAGTGCAGCGAATCGGGTGGGGTCTGACGATCGGCGTACCAGCCACCGTTGGCCCAGAGATGGTCGCCGACCGCGTAGATGTCGACCCGCTCTTCCTCGGGAAGCGTCAGGTCGGCACCGAAGGCCACCAGCGTCGTCTCCGGTTTGCCCCGGACCGCCAGGCCGTCGATTCCGTTGATCGCCGCTTCGATCTTCGCCCGGGTTTCGAAGGCTTCTCTCGAGAGTCGCAGGTAGCCTTCCTCGCCGAAGTACTGCATGACCGCCCACGCCGCGGCCAACGATCCCCCACCTCGCGTACCGAGAATCGCCGGCGAGCCGTAGAGTCCGCCGAGCCAGTCACTCGTCATGAAGAACTGATGCTTGCGTAGATCCTTGTTGCGGTGAGCGAGGACCGATGCGCCTTTCGCGGTGTAGCCGTATTTGTGGAGGTCGCAGCTCATCGACGTCACCCCCGGCACGTCGAAGCCCCACCGCTTGTTGACCAGCCCGAGTCGGGTCAACCACGGGAGGGTGAACCCCATGCATGCGTCGACATGCAGGAGGAGTCCACGCTCGAGCGCCACCGCGCCGAGATCCTCGATCGGATCGATGATCCCCTGCGGGTAGCTCGGCGCGGAACCGACCAGCAACGCGGTGTTGGGGGTGATAGCGGCGGTCATGGCGGCGACGTCAGCGCGGTAGTCGGCATCCACGGCCACGCGGATCGCCTTGACATCGAAATACGCGGCGGCCTTCGAGAATGCTGCGTGGGCCGACGTCGGCAGCACCATCTCAGGGTTCGTGATGCCTCGGGCACGCGCCCAGTTGCGGGCGCCCTCGACGGCCGTGAGGATGCTTTCGGTACCGCCCGAGGTGAACACCCCGACCGTTGACTCGTCGCCGCCCAGCAACTCGCACACCGTGCCGACAACATCGGTCTGCATCCGACGCAGGCTCGGGAAGGCATCGAGGTTCAACATGTTCTCCGACGAGAACCGCGCATACGCCTCGTTGGCCAGGGCATACGGCTCGGCTCCGGCGTAATAGGTGAGGCTGAACACCCGGCCGTCCTTCCACCTGAGGTCGCGGCCGCGAAAGCTTTCGAGTGCTCCGAGCACCTCGTCGGGAGCGACACCATGCACAGGGAGAGCCATGCGAAGTACGGTAACCCCCCATGACCGCCGATGCCACCACGCCTGCTGACCAAACTGGGCGTAGCCCGGTAAACGATCCCGACGACGCATCTTTTGTGTACGACGAGTTCTCGATGCTCGCCGACAACTGCTCCGAAGTTGGCATCCCACTTCCCGACGCGCCTCCGCTGACCCGCGTGTTCCACACGCTCCCCGGCGAATCACCGGACCGCCGCGTGTCGGCCCTTCGGTGGGGCACCGGACCCGTGGAGCTCGTGTTCGTGCACGGCGCCGCGCAGAACGCACACACGTGGGACACAACGGTATTGGCGCTCCATCAGCACGGCTTCGCGAACATGCTGTGCATCGATCTTCCCGGGCACGGGCGCAGCGACTGGCGCCCTGATCACCACTACGAGCCCCGGTCGATGGCTGCCGACATCGCATCAACCATCGCTGCGCTCGCCCCCGATGCGAAGGCGATCGTCGGCATGTCGCTCGGCGGTATGACCACGCTCGCGCTCGCCGACGCGCACCCTGAGCTGGTGCGCAAGCTCGTGATGGTCGACGTCACCCCCGGCGTCAACGCGATGAAGGCGAAGGCCGTCACCGACTTTGTCCGAGGTCCACAGTCGTTTGAGTCGTTCGGTTCACTGCTCGCCCGGACCAAGGAACACAACGCCACCCGGACCGAGTCGTCGCTGCGACGCGGCATCCTGCACAACGCGCACCGCAACTCGGATGGAAGTTGGAGCTGGAACTACGACCGCGGGTTGTCCGAGGTCATGCCGGCCCCGGAAGCCAAAGCCGGTGAACCCGACCCGTCACTCGTGCAGCGGTTCAACCCGATGTGGGATATCTATGAGCGCTTAGCAATGCCGCTCCACCTCTTCCGGGGTTCGTTGTCGCCGATCGTCGACGACAACGACGTGGCCGAAGTCCTGAAGCGCTGCCCGTCGGCCAAGGTCGTCGTGATCGACAACGCGGGCCACAGCATCCAGGGCGATCAACCGGTGGTGCTGGCCGACCAGATAGCTGCGATCTTCGCATAGCCAGCCACCTCGGGCGGTGCCTGAATTTGGCGGGTTGGGTACTTCCAACGCCGGGTTTGGAACTACCCAATCGAAGTTGGGTAATCGCCGTCGACGTTGGCGTCGACTTCGGCTGCGGCCGGCCGGGCCGAGGGTCGGTATCCAACTGGCGCTTCGACGGTACCCAACCTGGGGGTTGCCGGCGCTAGCGGTGCATGAATTTGGCGAGTTGGGTACCTCCAACGCTGGGTTGGGAACCACCGAATCGAAGTTGCGTATTCGGCGTCGACTTCGGCTGCGGGCCGGCCGGGCCGAGGGTCGGTATCCAACTGGCGCTTCGACGGTACCCAACCTGGGGGTTGCCGGCGCTAGCGGTGCATGAATTTGGCGAGTTGGGTACCTCCAACGCTGGGTTGGGAACCACCGAATCGAAGTTGCGTATTCGGCGTCGACTTCGGCGGGGGGTCGGGTTGAGCGCACCGGCCGGGCCGGCGGCGCCTCCGCGCGGGTGATGGGGGTAGCCTGCCCAACCATGCGAATCAACCTTGCGAGGCCCGAAAACCTGGCCGTTGCGCCCTATGCCGACATGGCCGTGGTCGGCCATTCGGCCCACGGGTTCTCGATCGACTTCGTGGCCATAGACGGCGCCAACGAAGACGAGCTGAACGGCACCGTCGTGTGTCGCGTGAAGGTTCCACCGTCGGTCGTGTTCCAGATCGCGGCAGCGATCGCGGAAAACGTCGACCAGTACGAACGAAAATTCGGCAAGATCACGCCGGTCCAACCCGAAGGCACCTGACACCAGTGCATCCATCCCGGCCGTGACCGGCCGGTTTGGCGTCCACAGCAGGAATAGGCCGGTTTCGTGCTCTGTCGTCAGGCGTCGGGGAGGAACGAGAGGGTGCGCTCGATGTTGTGGGCCACGATTCGCTCCATGAACGGCCGATCGGGGAAGTCGTGATCGAGGAGCCGTAACGGGCCGGCGACCAGCGACAGGTGGAGAGCCAGGCGATAAAAGTGCAGTCGACCCTCGTCGAGACCCTCGATACGAAGAGGCTCGTAATCGTCGTGGAACCGCATCTCGAGGAACGCGTGCTCCCATTCGACGTCGAAGAACATGAGGCCTTCGATGTCGATAAGGAACGGCTTGCCGTCGTCGACGAGCACGTGGTCGGGACCGAGCTCGCCGTGTATCAGCGAATGCTGGCGCCGCGGCGTTATTGCTTCTGCCGCTTCGGTCAGCAACGTCCTGAGCATCGGGCGCGCCGGCGCCATCTTCTCGACCCGGGCTGCGGCGTCATCAAGATCGGCGATTGCCCGTTCCAAGACAATCGAATGACATGTGCGGAGATCCGCTGTTTCTGGGAGGGCGGCCGATGTTTCAGTTCCGTCGGCGAGGGAGGGCACGTCGGCGAGCGACGGCACGGCGACGACCTTGCCGATTCCGGCGCCGAGGTGCATGCGCATCGTGTCGAGCGACCGGCGCAACTCGGCCAGAGGACCCGGAACCAGGTGGCGATGCTTCTGCAAGAGCGTCTCCAACGTCGGGCCGCGGATGTCCTCGACGAGCGCGACATCGGATTCGAGCGGTCCGATCCCGTGACCGGCCAGCGTCAGTCGGGGTGTGGGCACGCCGAGGTCGACAAGGGCCGTGTTGGCGGCCACGAAGAGGTCAAGCCCGGACGCATGCACGAACGGATTCGTCGGATCCCCCTGTCCTTCCGCCGCCACGGCAGCCTCCGGCCAGAAATCCTCCTCGTCCCGCCAGGCATAGAGGACCTCGCTGGGACCACGATCGAACTCCAGGCGATAGACGCCCTTCTTGCTCCCACCCCGGAGTCGGACGACAGAAGCGACGGTGCGATCCTGACCGACGTACTCGTGAGCCCAAGCGCGGACATCGGGCAACCCCAGGAATCGACGCTCCATCGACCGACCCTACACCGTCGCCCTCGAACCGGAGCTGGAACGGGATTGACCCACCGCTAACGACACACGGTCCAAAGCCGCGACGACCGGCACACACGAGAGAACGCAGCTCAGCGGCGAGGAATTGTTTGGCGTCCACGGCAGGAATTGAACCTGCGACCTACCGCTTAGG
>CAVXNJ010000006.1:0-77310 GCA_963763135.1 uncultured Acidimicrobiales bacterium
AGGCGGTTGCTCTATCCGCTGAGCTACGTGGACGTGATCTGTAATGGAACGGAAGTGCCGGTTCCCGATGATAGGCCGTCGAGCCGCGTCTCCGGTCCGCCAAATCGCTCCGGCGCACGACCCAGGGTTTGTTCCGCTGATCTTCCACTCGATACGTTTCATCCTCGACAGTTCCGCGAGTGCGGACCGTCATCACCAAGGGGGAACCGAATGAAGATCCGTGGAGCGGTACTGCGTGGAATCGGTCAGCGATGGGACGTCGCCGATCTGGACCTGGAAGCGCCACGTCAAAATGAACTGCTGGTCCGCGTGGTCGCCAGCGGTCTTTGCCACTCCGATGACCACTTCGTCACGGGTGACCTGCCGATGGGGATCACCCCGATGTGCGCAGGCCATGAGGGTGCGGGTGTGGTCGAAGGGGTCGGACCCGACACCGAAGGTTTCGAAGTCGGAGATCACGTCGTGCTGCAGTTCATTCCCGGATGCGGCCGCTGCCGGTTCTGTGCCCGCGGTCAGCAGAACCTGTGCGGTGTCGGTGCCGGAACCCTCGGAGGCTCACGCCCTGACGGCTCGTTCCGCATCACCGAGAACGGCAACCCGGTCGGCCAGATGTCAGGCATCTCCACGTTCGCGAACTACACCGTGTGCCACGTCTACTCCGCGGTGAAGATCCCGAAGGACATCCCGCTCGACAAGGCCGCCCTCGTCGGCTGTGGTGTCGCCACCGGCTACGGCTCGGCCATCAACGCGGCATCGATCGAAGTCGGCGACACCGTGATCGTCATGGGCATCGGCGGCATCGGCATCAATGCGGTGCAGGGCGCAGCCGCAGCGGGGGCGATGAACGTCGTCGCGGTTGACCCGGTCGCGTTCAAGCGGGAAAAGGCGATGGAACTCGGAGCCACCCACTCCTTCGCGACCATTGCGGAAGCCGCCGACTTCGCCCGTTCCGTGACCGATGGCCAGGGCGCGGACTCCACGATCGTGTGCGTCGGTGTAACGACCGGAGAGCATGTAGCGGAAGGGTTCGAGGCGATCCGCAAGGGCGGAACCGTCGTCATGACCGGCATCGGCAACTACGAGGCCAAGGGCATCCCGATCAGCCCGACCCAGATGACCCTCTGGCAGAAGCGGCTTCAGGGAGCGATCTACGGCGCGTTCAGCCCGTCGAGTGGCATCCCCCGCCTGCTCAGCCTCTACGAAAGCGGCAAGCTCCGCCTCGATGAGCTCGTCACCCGCACCTACACGCTCGACGAGATCAACCAGGGCTACGACGACATGCACGCCGGCATCAACCTCCGCGGCGTCGTCATCCACCAGCACTAGCGATTCCATGAAAGGCCGTCCCGTCGCTGCAACGGCGTCGGGACGGCTTCGTCACACCGGCTCCCCGCCCGATCGCTCCCGCCCGACCCCCTACGGACCCTGTGGCGCGTCGACGATCTTGGCGGGCAGGCCAAAGGATTTCACGACGGGAACGGAGAAGACGTCGCTCGCCAGCTCAATCGTCGCGACGTGCGTGAGCACCGCGGAGGAATTTCCGACGTGGAACTCGTAGGCCCCCCGCTCCACCACGTACTCGAGATTGCGGTCGACAAATCCGATCTGCGACATCGGCACGCGAAGTGCAACCGTGACCCGCGACCGGGCGGGCACTGACACGCGGACGAACGATTTGAGTTCCAGCACCGGTCGCGTGAGTGACGCGCTCGGGTCCCGAACGTACAGCTGGACAACCTCGTCTCCGTCGACATCGCTCGTGTTGGTGACGCTGGTCCGGATCATGACGGTGTCGGTCGCGTGCACCACGCCCGGCGTGACGAGTTCCGACGCCAGCTCGAACGTCGCATACGACATGCCGTGGCCGAACGGATACAGGGGCGCCGCCGGAAGGTCGGCGTAGTCACCCTTCCAGTGCGAACGGCCGCCGGACACCTTGTGCCGGTAGTAGAGCGGGACCTGCCCGACGCTTCGGGGGAACGTTGCGGGCAGCTTGCCCCCCGGGTTCACGCTTCCGTCGAGTACATCGGCGATCGCTTCGGCCCCCTGGTCACCGGGGATCCACGCCGCCACCACCGCCGCGCTGTGCTCGTGGATGTACGCGCTTCCGCACGGTCGGCCGGTCACCAGAACAAGAACCACGGGTGTGCCCGTCGCGAGCACCGCGCGAACGAGTTCCTCCTGGACCCCGGGGAGGTCGAGCGACGCCCGGTCGCGGCTCTCGCCGGTGGTGCAGTCATCGATGAGACCGGACTTGTCGCCCATGACCATCACGCACACGTCAGCGAACGTTGCGAGCCGAATCGCTTCGGCAAAACCGCTGCGATCATCGGACGCGACATCACAGCCCCGGGCGTGCGTCATGCGGGAACCGAAACGGTCCTTCAGGGCGTCCACGACGGTTCTGGTCGATGTCTGTGCGTTGTCGAGCGAGAACTCATCGGGTATCGGGATGGCAAAGACGTTGTCCTTCGTCTTCGCCTCCAACAGGCTCTCGACATGTGCGAGGTAGCTGTAGTCACCGAAGAGGTTGCGTTGATCGTTGGCGTTTGGGCCGATAACCGCGATCGTGTCGGTCGACGGTCGGAGCGGTAGGGTCCCGTCGTTGCGCAGGAGAACGATGCTTTCATTCGCGAGGCGACGCGCCAGCCGTTGGTGCTCCGCGTTGTTGAAGACCGTGTCGCAGCCATCGGCGTCGACGTAGGGAGTGTCGAACAGGCCGAGCTCGAACTTTGTCCGAAGAACACGGCGCACGGAACGGTCAAGGTGTTCAAGGGGAATCCGGTCCGACCCGACGGCGTCGACGAGCGCCTCGCCAAAACAGTCGGTCGATGGGAGTTCCACGTCGAGACCGACGTCGAGCGCAATTCGGGCGGCATCGACGCCGTCTTCGGCTAGCTGGTGATACGTCTGGAGTTGGCGAATCGCAAAGTAGTCCGACACCACAACGCCCTCGAATCCCCACTCGGTCCGCAGCGTGTCGGTGAGCAGTTCTTTGCTGGCACCGCACGGCATTCCGTCGAGTTCGTGATAGCCGTTCATGATCGAGCGAAGACCGGCCAGTCGCACCACGGCTTCGAACGGATGGAGGTACACCTCACGAAGCTCGCGTTCCGGAATCTGAGCGGGAGCCCAGTTGAGACCGCCATCAGAGGCCCCGTACCCGACAAAGTGTTTCGCCGTTGCCACAACACCATCGCGGAGTTGCTCCCCCTGAAGCCCTTCCACAAAGGCGACACCGAACATCGCCGTGAGGTGCGGGTCCTCGCCGAACGTCTCCTCGAAGCGTCCCCACCGGGGGTCGCGGCAGATGTCGAGAACGGGCGACAGGCCCTGGTGGGCGCCGATAGCGCGCATCTCCTGACGCACGACGTCAGCCATCGCCCGGACCAGTTCGGGATTCCACGTGCTGGCGAGTCCGATGGGCTGCGGAAACACCGTGGCGTGACGTGCCATCAGACCGGCACAGATCTCTTCGTGGACGAGCACCGGGATACCCAGGCGGGTCTGGTCGGCGATCAGTCGCTGGATCCCGTTCGCCACCATCGCGGCCTGCCTCGGTTTGAGAGCACTGGCACCACAAAGGCGGGTCACCTGGCCGAGTCCGTCGGCGACGAGCTTCGCCGCCTGCGGAGCTATGTCGTCATCCTCAGCCAACTGAAAAACCCACGCGCTCCCGAGCTGCCCGACCTTCTCGACGAGGGTCATCCGCGCCATCAGGTCGTCGAGGCGCTCATCGATCGAAAGTGCCGGATCCTTGTAGGGTGCCGCAGCGGTGGGTGACGTGGACATTCTGGCTCCAGAAGGGTTTGGAAGAGGATGGAACGAGCCGGGATTTCATTCTTTGACTGCGCCTGCCGTGAGGCCGGCGACTATCTGGCGCTCGGCAAACGCGTAGAAGACCAGCGCTGGGATCATGGAAATCGCGGTGTACGCGAGCACTCGGGCGGTGTCGGTCGAGTACTGCGCAGAGATGTTGTTGACGCCGATCGGGAGCGTCCAGTTCCCGGGTTCGGGCAGCACCAGCAACGGAAGAAGGAACGCGTTCCAACTGGCCACGACGGACAGCACCGCGACCGTGCTCAGGACGGGACGTGAGAGCGGAAGCATGACGCGCCAGTAGAACGACAGCGGGGTGCACCCGTCGATCGCCGCCGCATCCTGCAATTCGTTGGGAATGGCCTCGAAGAACGGTCGGATGATGACGATCGAGATCGGGAGCGCAAACGCCGCTTGGGGCAACGCCACACCGAGAGGATTGTTCAGAAGGTGGATCTGACGGAGCACGATGAACAGGGGAAGGATTGCGACGGCGACGGGAAAGAGCAGACCCATCGTGAAGAGGAGGTAGACGGGCTTGTTGAAGCGAAACCGGTAGCGGGCGAGAACGAACCCGGCCATCGACGCGGCGGGCAGCACCACGGACGCGGTGATCACGGCGATGACGATGCTGTTGCGCACCTGCGCCCAAAACGAACCCGAGCCGGCGATGTCGCGGTAGTTCGCGTTCGTCCATGGATGCGGCAGTGCGACGGGATTCGCCGCGAGCTGAGTGTTGCTGCTGAAACCGCCGAACACCGCGAACAACAGCGGAACGATGATTATCGCCAACACAATCAGGGCGACGACGTACAGCCCGATTCGCCCGTAACGTCGACGCCGGGGTGGTCGCTCGGTACGCGCGTTCGCCGCACTCGCCACGTTCGCAACTGGGGCCACGCCGGACATCAGCGACGCCCCTCATCGACGCGCAGCACGTAGCGCTGGTAGAGCACGGCAACGAACAGCGAGAGGCTGAACACGACGACCGATACTGCGCTCGCGTAGCCGAACTGGCCGCGCCGGAAGCCCCAGTCGAACAGGTAGGTCGCCATTGTCGACGACGCGTTGATCGGTCCGCCCTTGGTGGTCACCCAGACCAGGTCGAAGAGTTGGAGTGCTCCGATGATCGACAGGAAGGCCGATACCTTCACCGTTGGTCCGAGCAGCGGGAAGGTCACGTAGCGGAACCGGGTCCAGGCGGTGGCGCCGTCGATCGATGCCGCCTCTCCCAACTCCACCGGGATCTGCTGCAGCCCGGCCAACATGATGACCATGTGGAAACCGAAGTACTTCCAGGTGATGACGAAGAACAGGCTGTAGATCACGACGTTCGGATTGCCCAGCCATTCCCGGACGAGCCCGTCCTGGTGGGCACCCCGCAGGATGTGGTCGACCAGACCGTCGGGTCGCAGGATCTGCCGCCACACGACCCCGGTGACAACCTCCGACAACACGTACGGGGCGAAGAAGAGCGTGCGAAGCGCAGCTCGGCCCCGAAGCCGGGCGTTGAGCAGCAGCGCCAAGCCGAGCGCGACGGGGAGTTGGATAATCAGCGACAGCGCGATGACAAGCCCGTTGTGTCCGAGTGCCTGCCGGAAATCGCGGTCTGCGAACACCTTCCGAAAGTTCTCGAATCCGGCGAAATTCGTGAGTGGTTCGAGACCGTTCCAGTGGTACGCGCTGTACCGGACACTCTGGACGATCGGGTAGATGACAAACACGGCGAACAGCACCAGCGCCGGCGCCAGCATCGACCAGATGACGACGCGACCGGCATCTCCCGGAGATCGTGAAGACATGGCGCCCTGACGGGCTCCGGCGGTGCCCCGAGCGGGCGATTTGGTGCGATTCACGTTGGTATCTTCTTCCGGATTTGCCCCGGCCGGTGGAGACGCTAGGGGGATGAGCGTCTCCACCTGGGCCTGGTCAATCACGCCTCGTTACGGGTTGGCCTTATAGGCCGCCGTGATGGCGTTTGCAACATCGGCCGACGATGACTTGCCCGCGAAGAGCGATTGGACTGCGTCATTCACCGCACTTCCGACTGCAGGGCTGAAGTACTGGTCGAGGTAGAGCTGCACGAAGCCGGCCTTCGACAGACCGCTGAGAACAGCCTTCTGGTTGGGGTCGGCCACGGAAACGTCGGCACCCTTCGTCACCGGAAGTATGGAGTTGGTGGCTCCAGCCTTCTTCGCCTGGTCGACCGCGGTCAGGTAACCAAGGAAGTCCACCGCCTCAGCCGGCGCATTCTTGCCAACCGCGAACGCGTCGCTTCCGCCGAAGGCATCAGTGGCCTGGCCTGCGCCACCGGTCACCGCCGGGAACGGGAACCAGCCGAGCTTGTCGCCCATGCCGGCCTGGTTGGGTGTCTGGTTGGCGAACGCACCGGGCGCCCACTGGCCCATGAGGTCCATCGCGGCCTTACCGGTCGCCATGAAACCCGCCTCGCCATCGGCACCGTCCCACGGTGTCGCTAGGAAGCCCGACTGGAACGGCTTCAGGTCGATCAGCTTCTTCAACTCATCTCCGGCTTTGATGAAGGCCGGGACGTTGAAGTTGCCGTCCTTGGTCACCTTGTCCATGGCGGCCTTCCCACCGAAGCGGATCATGAGATACGAGTAGTAGAAGTGGGCGGGCCACTTGTCACCGGCACCCACGGCGATGGGCGTGATACCGGCGGCTTTGAGTTTCGCGACGTCGGCCAGGAACTCGTCCCACGTGGTCGGCGGGGCGGTGATTCCGGCTTTCGCGAACAGGTCCTTGTTGTACCAGAAGCCCACCATCCCGGAGTTGAACGGCACGCCGTAGAGCTTGCCGTCGACCCGCTGGAGACCGACGGCCCCGGCGTTCAGATTGCCGATGAACTTCGCTGACTCCTTGGTGATGTCTCGGACCAGTTTGGCCTTCACCTGTTCACGGAGCACGCCACCTCCCCAGGACTGGAACAGGTCCGGTACCTTTCCGGATTGCATGTTGGTCTTCAACGCCGCCTTGAACGCCTCGTTCTCCATCACCGTGATCTTGATCGTCACGTTCGGGTGGAGCTTCTGGTAGTCCTTGGCGATTCCGGCCCAGACGGACAGCATCGGGTCGGCGTTCTGGATGTGCCACCAGTTGATGGTGACCTTCTTTGCGGGTTTCGATGCGGCGGAGGACCGGACCGAGCCGGCCGCTCCCACCGCAAGGATCGTTGCGCACAGCACGGCCAGGCCGCGGCGGCCGGTTCGGGATCGTTTGTGGGTCATGTTCGATCGTTCCTTTTCGACGAATGGCGCCGGCCCCTGCCGGCTCCGGTCAGAGCGCTCCACGTCGGAGGTCTCCGGACCGAATCGGCACTGCCGAACGGTCCACGTGACATCGGGCACTTCAACTGATTCGAGCCTATGACGTTCGGAAATCCGTGTCAATCGTTATCGATAACGTTATCGATACGCTACGTTGCGAGGCGTGATCAAGCGACGAGTCACCATCGCAGATGTCGCCCGCCATGCCGACGTGTCCGTCCCGACCGTCTCGAAGGTCATCAACGGACGCTGGGGAGTCTCCGACGCAACTGCGGCGCGGGTCCGAGCCGTTATCGACGAACTTGGCTACGCCTCCAGTCTCGGGGCGAGTTCGCTACGCAGTAGAACCACCGGCGTCCTGGCCGTGCTGGTCACCGAAATCGAACCGTTCAGTGCGGAACTCCTCAAAGGAATCTCCCGAGCCCTGGCCTCCACGTCCTACGAACTGCTCATCTACGTGGGCGGATCGAACCGCAGCGAACCCGGGTGGGAACGGCGCTACGTTGCCCGACTGGGCGGCACGGTCGCCGACGGGGCGATCATCGTGACCCCCACGGTGTCCGACTTCGCAGCCCAGGTCCCCATCGTCGCCGTCGATCCGCACGCGGGTGCCAACACCGTGCCGAGCGTCGGGTCCGACAACGAAGGCGGCGCGCGCACGGCAACGTCGTATCTGCTCAGCCTCGGGCACACCCGGATCGCGTTCCTCGGTGGACGCACCGACCTCGAATCGGCCCGGGCCCGAGAACGGGGCTTTCGCAGCGCAATGGCCGACGCCGGAGTCCCGGTCGATGAAAGCCTGGTATTGGTCGGCGGCTATCGACCGGAGACCTCGGTCGGGCCGCTCCACGAAGTGCTTGAGCGCCCCGATCCCCCAACGGCGATCTTCGGCGCAAACGACCAGTCCGCGCTCGAGGCCATCCGGGTTGCCCACGAACTCGGTCTGCAGGTCCCGACCGACCTGAGCGTCATCGGGTTCGACAACATTCCGGAGTCGGCGCTGTCCAGTCCGCCGCTCACGACCGTCGCCCAGGCGCTTTACGAGATGGGCGAGATCGCGGTCCGGACTCTCATCGGACTGATCGACGGAGGAACGCCGGCCTCCACGGTCACACTGCCAACCGTGCTCACGGTTCGGCAGTCGTGTTCGGCGCCTCGACGCTGACGCTCCCCTGACGGCAAGGAAAGGGCCGATCATCACGAATACCGGCCGTGAGGGCACGTTTGGGATTTCTGGCTATGCATTTTCTGGAGACGCGGTGAACGAATCCCCGAAATGGCTCGTACTGATTCGAAGTCCTGCGCCCACAAGGAGATCTCGATGCATTCGACCACTCACCTCACGCCGTCTCGCCCTTCGCCCAAGTCCACGCTTCGCCGCCGGGTGTTTGTAGCCGGAGCGGTCGCCCTGGTGGCCGCCGCAGTTCCGACCGGCCGTGCGTTCGCAGTTGGCACCGAAGACGAGCCGCCCACGACAATCGCCGGCAGCCCCACCACGAAGGCGGCCACCGGTGGCGCCGGCGCCACCGCCACCACGACCGCAGCGGCAACAGGTACGGCAGCGAAGACCGCGGGTGAGTACTACGAGAGTGGCAAGGCCCACATCGACAACAAGGAGTGGGCGGCCGCGATCGCCGACTTCGAGCAGGCCGACAAACTCCAGCCGAACAACGCCGACGTGAACAATCACCTGGGTCACGCCAGTCGGATGATCGGCAAGCTCGATGTCTCGTTGGCGTATTACAAGAAGGCGCTCAAGATCAACCCGAAGCACCTCGGCGCGAACGAATACCTCGGTGAGTTGTACCTCACGATGAAACAGCTACCCAAGGCGAAGGCTCAGCTCGTGATCCTGCAGAAGCTCTGCGGCAAGACGTGTGAGGAGTACCTCGACCTGAAGAAGGGCATCGATTCCTACAAGGCCCCGGCGAAGAAAAAATAGGTCCGCTGACCCGAACCGCGAGCCGTAGGCCGACGCACTTCGCGTCGACCTACGGCTCGTGTTCGTTTCCGGATGTCCCGATCGACCCACCGACCGAGTCCCCCACGTTGCCATCCACCGAGTCCGCCAGGGTGCCATCGACGCCGACGGATTCCTCGACGGTGTCGGGATCATCCATTTCCAGGCTGAGGATGTGGTCCTCGTCGCTTACGACGAGATAGCCGATCACCACCCGCTCGATTTCGCGGATCACGCCCTGGCGGTGCGACAGCGGCACGCTGTCAGCGAGCGTCAGCAACGCGCGAGCGATCTCCGCGATGACCGTGGCCACCAGATGACGCCGCGCCTGGGGAATGTCGGGGGCGCGTGCGGCGACGATGCCCTCGATGCCGGCGACGAACGCCTGCTGCAACCGCTCGCCGGCGCTGGCCAGCTCCGAGGAGGTCTTGCGTCCGTTGAGCAACGGAACCGCCCCCGGGTGCTCGCGGTAGAACCCGTCGAGGGCCGACACGATCTGCTCGACCAACTCGAAATCGGCCGCGCCCGGCACGTCGACGAGCAACGTCGTGTACAGGTTGCCGATCTGTTCGATGTAGCGGTCGGCGAGGGCTCGAGCCATGGCCTCCTTGTTCGGGAAGAACTCGTACAGCGAGCCGATCGACGTTCCGGCCTGACTCGCTATCAGGTTGGTGGTCGCGGCGTCGTATCCGAGTTCGGCAAAGACCTGCTCAGCGGTGTCGAGAATCCGCTCCAGGCGAACCTGGGCTCGGGCTTGGCGCGGGCGGCGCCGCAACGGGCTGGCTTCAGGCATGTGCTCAGCCTTGCAGATTCCTCCCGCCGGAGCCCCAACCCGAGCGCTCCGGAGTCGAAAACCTTACCGGGGGACAGGTTTTCGGCTCCGGAGCGGCCCACGTCGCGAACCTGAGGACCTAACAGCGCTACGGCAGCGGCGTTACCTCTTGACAAATGTCACATGGCTCCCTAAGTTCCGAGTAGTTGCTCGGTTTTTCTTTCCTCAGGAGTTCTCTATGACGCTGTCCGCCGATACGTACCTCACCGACCGCGAACGGATGAAGGGCGACGTGAACAACGTCGAAGCCATCATGTCGCTGACCAACCGCGACACCAACGCTGAGCTGGCCACCGTCGAATCGCACTTCGACTCCATCTTCACCTGGGACTACGCGAAGGGCACCCGTCCGGCACTGAACAAGCTCTACGAGAAGGCCAAGGCGAGCCAGTGGGACGGCGAGAAGGACCTCGACTGGTCGATCGACGTCGACGAGGAGCGGGTCGCCGCCGACCTCGCCGTCGCCGCCCCTGACGCGAACTGGGTCCGAGACCGGGCGATCGAAGAAGGCGTCATCAAGGGCTGGGGCGACAAGGAATGGCTGCAGCTCGGCATTGAAGGCCAGAACTGGCGTCTCTCACAGTTCATGCACGGCGAGCAGGGCGCCCTCATCTGTACCGCCCGCATCACCGAGACCGTGCCGTGGTACGACGCCAAGCTCTACGCGGCGACGCAGGTCGTCGACGAAGCCCGCCACGTCGAGGTGTTCGCCAAGTACCTCGAAACCAAGCTGTCCGGCTACTACCCCATCAACGCCCACCTCGAGGCCCTGCTGCGCGACATCATCACCGACAGCCGCTGGGACATGACGTACCTCGGCATGCAGGTCATGGTCGAAGGCCTTGCGCTCGCGGCGTTCGGGTTCATGCACATGCTCACCACCGAGCCGCTGCTGAAGAACCTTCTTCGCTATGTCATGGCCGACGAAGCCCGGCACGTAGCGTTCGGCGTGCTGTCGCTGAAGGAGGCTTACGACGGCATGTCAGCCGCCGAACTCCGCGAGCGCCAGGAGTTCGCCTACGAGGCCGGCATCCGCATGCGTGACCGCTTCTTGATGCAGGAGGTGTGGGAGCGGATGGGAATCGATGTCCGCAAGATGGTGAAGATCCAGCTCGAGATCCCCAACGAGTACAAGGACTTCCAGCGGCTGCTGTTTTCGAAAATCGTCCCGAACTGTAAGAAGCTCGGCCTCCTCGACGCCGGCGACGGCTGGCTGCGCAAGAAGTGGACCGAGCTCGGTGTCATCGAATACGAGGACTGGGCCAACACCGGCGACGAATACCTGGCCTACGACCTGCCGACCGCCGAAGGTCAAAGCGAGGGTCAGGCCGAAGTCGCCTAACCCACCGCTACGTGAACGCGACGAAGGGCTCCACCGTTTCGGTGGAGCCCTTCGGCGTAATGGGCACTGAGTTTCGGGGAAGTGCCTTCGGGGGAGGCCCTCAGTGCCCGGGGAAGTTGTTACGGGTACAACGTTGTTGCGGGCAGTTGTTACGGGTACAAAGTTGTTACGGGTACAGCCGGTTAGCGGCAGAACTTGTTGCCGACAAAAATTACGGGCACTTGGTGTTGAGCTTGACCTGGTTCGCCTGAACCTGGGCGATCCGGGCGTTGATCTGAGCGATTCGAGCGTTGATTCGGGCGACCGCTACCGGCTTGTTCTTGGCCGTCGCTTCCGCGAGTCGGGCCTGGGCCGCTTTGAGGTCAAGGGCGAGGGCCTGGAGGCGGAGCGTTTGCGCCTGCTTGTGCTCGGCCGCTCCGGTGCACGATGCGACCTTGGTCTTGGCGGCCGGGGTCGTCGTGGACGATTGGGCGGAGGCCATTGAGGCCACGCCAACTACGGACGTGAGGCTCAGGGTGGCAACGGCGGCGACGGTACGGAACTTGCTCGAAAACATTTACGTATCTCCTGAAAGGACAGCCGCATCAACGGCTCGGTTTGTATGACGCCCATACTGGTGAGCGCTCGTAAGGAACGTGTGAAGAGCTGTTGTTGATATCTCGCCGGCCTGTGATCACGCTGGGAGACCCGGGGAATGCGTTCCCTGAACCATTCACCGTTCTCGACCGTGTATTCGACACGAAAGCGGCCTACGGTAGACCGCCATGAACGAAAGTCCTCTCTCCGTATCCGCTCGCGCTTTGAGCGGAGCGCTCGAACCATTTGTCGGGTCGGTGTATTTCTCACCCGAATGCCACGCTAACTATGTGAACTTAGGATTTTCTCCGAGCCCGGCGAAGGCCGGTGAAGTGGCGCTGCCCGATGGACCGGCGTATTTCACGAGCCGTGGATCGGTCATGGGTCAGGTGGCCGGTCACGTCGTCGCTGCGGCGTTCGGAGTGTTCAGCCCCGCTGCTGTCGTGCCGGCCGTGGCGCACGGATGGTCATTGACCGATGCGCCGACGATCTGCGCAGCCCGCACCGACGGCGCGGTCGCACAACTCACCCGCATTCTCGGCCCCAACCTCGACGATCTTTCGATGGTCATCGACACGCTGTCAGCCGGCGTGGCCGCTCTGCGGGTCGAAGCACGCTCACTGTTCGCCGGCGTGCTCTCGCAGGGCGAACCGTCAGGTGACCTGGCCAAGGCGTGGTGGCTCGGCGACTGCCTTCGGGAATTCCGCGGCGACAGCCACAACGCGGCCTGGATCTCCGCCGGTCTCACCGCCGTCGAAATCGGCCTGCTGACCGAGTTGTGGTGGGGCATCCCCCTGCACAGCTATGTCCGCACCCGGGCCTGGACCGACAACGAGGTGGCGTCGGCCCTCGATCACCTCGTCGGTCAGGGTCTGGTCCACGAGCGGGCCTTCACCGACGCCGGTCGTCGGGTCCGCGGCGACATCGAGGTGGCCACCGATCTGCAGATGACTGCTGCCATCGACGCAATGGGTAAAGACTTCGACGCAGTCTGCCGAATTCTCACCAACTGGAGTGCTGAGGTACGCCGGGGTCACGGCTACCTGGCCGCGGGTCCGATGGACCTGGCGTCTCGCCAGTAGCAGCACGTAGCAGCACGCTTCAGTCGTTTAGGTCGGGCCCGGTCCGGGCACCCTCTTCACTGCGATGTCCATCGGGCGCCGACGGCGCCCGTTGGACGGCGCACAGCCTAGATTTTTGGGAACCATGAACATCCAAGCAATCGGCTTCGATGCCGACGACACCCTTTGGCACAACGAGGATCACTTCGCGGCCACCGAAGACGCGTTTGCCGATCTGCTCTCCAAATGGTCCAGCGCCGAAGACGCCAAGGCCAAGCTGCTTGAGACCGAGACCCACAATCTCGAACTCTTCGGCTACGGCGTGAAGAGCTTCATGCTTTCCATGGTTGAGGCAGCGATGGAGCTCAGCCACGGAGAGATCGAGGCGACCGACCTCCGGGTACTTCTCGATCACGGTCGCGAGATGCTCCTGCGACCGGCCGAGCTTCTTCCGGGGGTATCAGACGTTCTCGAGCAGCTCTGCGAAGTGAGCCCGCTGCTTCTTGTCACCAAGGGCGACCTCCACCACCAGGAGCGCAAGGTCGCCGGTTCCGGAATCGCCAACTGGTTCAAGTCGGTCGAGGTCGTTTCCGAGAAGGATTCAGAAACATATGCGCGCATACTTGTACGCCATGCGATCGAGCCTTCGTCGTTCGTGATGATCGGCAACTCGGTCAAATCCGACATCCTCCCGATCGTGGAACTGGGTGGAACCGGAATCCACATCCCCTACTCGTTTACCTGGGGCCATGAGATGGTCGATCACGGCACGACGAAACACATTGAACGAAACAGCGAATCAGCGCGTTACTTCGAAGTCGACTCCTTCAAAGAACTTCCTGAGCTGATTCGTCGGATCAACGCCCGCTGAACGTTCGACTCACATCGCCGGGTCCAACCACACCAACCACACCAACCACACCAGCCAGGCCAGCTACTCGAGCTTGATGTCCGAAGCGGTCATGGCCCAAGCCAGATCTTCGGCGGGGTCAGCGATCGCGAGTCGAAGGTTCCAACCGGTTGACTCACTTCCGTCGTCCCACACCGACCATTCGAGTTCCTCCGAGGCGCGCCCCAATTCGAAGGGTTGCACGTCGACCTCGTCTCCCAAGCCGGCCAGATGCGTGAGAGCCCACCATGCCGCCTGCCGGCCTGCCGCCATCCCCCGTCGGCGTCCGTGCGCACCGCCGTTGCCGGCGGTCCACGCCATCAGCGCCATCGCCTCCTTCGCCGAGATGCGTCCGATCCGGTGTTTACGGCAGCCAAGCGTCGCGACGGCTTCGCTCGCCGTTCCCTCGATCGAAACGGCCTCCACGTGTCCATTCGATTCGGCGCACCACACATGAGCGAGATCCCTAAGCGCGCGTAGGGTATCGGGATCCTTCACTTGGCGGACGGACTCGGCGACAACCTCGATCATCGTCGTGTCGATCGGCGGCGCCGGAAAAAGCGCCCGCGATGGCGAGTAGTCGGCCAAGGGATAGGCGGGCTCCCAATCCTCCAACTGCAAGGGGACTCCGAGCACGTCGGCATAGGGTCCGAGCCACGCAACATCGGCGATCACTTCACCGCGTACGACGCGTTCGTGGGCCACGATTCCAGAACCGGGTGACGCTTGAAGATACGGCCGCAATTCCGCAAAACTATGCGCGCTTGCAATTATCTCGGCGAAGGGTCCGAGCGTGAAGCGCTCCGCGGGCGAACCCAGAACAGACGCTGCGATCGCCGGCGGGCCATCGAGCGCCATGCGGTATTCGGCATACGCCGCGGCCGGCCACAGTTGCTTCCCGCGAGTGAGCGCCGCCCGACAGCGGTCGCGCAGGTCGACGGTCAGGTCCCAGCGATCGTCGAAACAGAGGCTATCCACGCGGGAGGCCAGTTCGCCGAGGTCGCCGATTTCGACGAGCGAAGCATTCTGTTCTTCGGCCGGTGAACTTCGCATTACCTGACCCTATCGGCCTCGGAGAGCGGGCGTCGAGGGAAGTTCCACCACAAGGGTGTCGCAGCCTGAACCACCGGATTCAGCAACGCCGGGGCATACTTCTGCGGTGCACGTCAACGATCTTCAGACCCCCGCCCTGCTTCTCGACACCGACGCCCTGAACCACAACGTGGCGTTGATGGCCTCCCGGCTGCCCGGAAACCGCCTCCGCCCCCACGTGAAGGCCCACAAATCGACCGCCCTGGCGAACCACCAGAGAATCCTCGGTGATCACCAAAACTTCACGGCGGCTACCATTCGGGAGGTCGAGGGGCTGTGCGCGGCCGGTCTCGGAAACGATGTCCTCTTGGCCAACGAGGTGCTTGACGCCCGTCGGTTGGGCGTGCTGGCCGCAGCCGGGCATCGGGTCACCCTTGCCGTCGATTCCGAGGAAACGCTCGCGGCCGCCGTCGCGGGCGGCGTCCGGGAAGTCGTGATCGACATCAACGTCGGCCTTCCCCGTTGCGGGGCGAGCGTCGAACAGGCCGCCGTGCTGGCCGATTCCGCTCGCCGAAGCGGCCTCGGCGTTCGTGGGGTGATGGGCTACGAAGGCCATCTGATGATGGTCATGGACGAAACGGAGCAGACCGCCCGCGTCGAGAATGCCATGGCGACCCTGCTCGCTGCGCACGACAGGGTCGGCGGGGAACTCGTCTCGGCCGGCGGCACCGGCACGCATCGGGTGAACCGCTGGGCCAACGAGATCCAAGCCGGGTCGTACGCCCTGATGGACAGTGCGTACAGCACGCATCCCCACGGCTTCCGTCAGGCCATCACCCTTTTGGGAACCGTGCTCCACGTCAACCGGGCCAAGGGCTACGCCGTCGCCGACGTCGGCCTCAAAGCGAACGGCATGGACCACGGAAACCCGGTGATGCCCGACTACGCCGTTCGATTCCTGTCCGACGAGCACATCACCTTCGGGACCGCCGACCAGGCCGATTCACCGCTTCCGCTTCCGAACGTCGGCGATCGGGTCCGGGTCGTACCCGCCCACTGCGACCCGACAGTTGCGTACCACGACACGTTTCGGCTCGTTCGTGGCGACGAAGTGATCGACCGCTGGGACATCGACCTACGCGGTTGGTGAGCGCCGAAGCGTCCACCGCCGTCGACACGATCTACTACGTGTGCTTATTATCTTTGAGTAGGGTCGCCAACCCTCGAAACGCCCGTCCGCGATGTGAGAGCTCGTTCTTCACGGTGGGGCCGAGTTCCGAGAAGGTTCGACCGCTCCCGCCCTCCGGGATGAACAGCGGGTCGTACCCGAAGCCTCCCTCGCCCCGCTGCTCCGACGCGATCACGCCTTCGACCACGCCTTCGAAGAAGACTTCGTCGCCGTTCGGGTACGCCACGATCGCGACGGTCTTGAAGCGAGCCGTTCGTCGCTCGGCGTCGACTGCGTTCAGACCGGCCAACTCGCTGAGCAGCTTCGTGCAGTTGTCCGCGTAGGTCGCGAACTCGCCGGCATACCGGGCGGTATGCACGCCGGGGCGGCCGTCCAACGCATCGACGAACAGTCCCGTGTCATCAGCCACCGCCGGCAATCCGGTCGCGTCGACCAGGGCGCGGGCTTTCAGGCGAGCATTTCCCAACAGTGTGTCGGCGTCTTCGACCACATCGGGAACATCGGCGGGCCGTGCCAGCAGCGTGATTTCCGGCAGTTCCGAGGCGAACAGCGCAGCGATTTCCGCGACCTTGTCGGGATTGGCCGATGCCGTCACGATCGCCGTCAGCGGCGAATCGGGGAGATCATCTGTGGACATAACAAATCCGTTCGATCAGAGGCCGGAGTCGGCGTGCGCGGCGAAACGAGGACCGCTCAGTAGCCAACGCCGAAGGCGGTCCACTGGCCGGTCGGATCGATCACCAACCGGTAATCGACGTAGCGGCCCTTGGCCTTGGTATCAAGGATGTTCTCGGGGTTGAAGCCGAGGCGGGCCAACTCGGCTTCATCGGCGGCGTCCCATGTAGCCGGGTCCTTGAGCGACATGTAGGGCCACACCGTGTTGCCGCGCTCGTCGATGGCGGGTTTGGTATCGAGGATCGCTGCGATCCGCGCCAACTCATCGCCGTTCCCCGCGTCGAACTGCGCCTTCCAGGCGTCGGCCGGCTTTCGCTCGCCGACGAAGCCCCAACGAAAGCGGTTGTCGCCGATGATCTCGGTCAACCGGGTGTAGTTGTGGCTGATGGCGGCCTCGTACACGCTCGACGCCGTGGCGGCCACTGCCGGGTTCACTCCCCCGCCCTCGTAGATTTCCAGGACGGGCCCGGCGCCGTGAACGATCGTCGTCGGAGGAATCGTCGAGGTGGAGGTGGTGCTGGTGGTGCTCGTTGACGTGGTGCTCGTGGAGGTGGTGCTCTCGGGGAGCGGAATGGTCGGTGCCGCAGCGAGCGTCACCGCCACCGCCACCGTGGTGGTGGCCACCGTGGTGTCGCTCGACCCGGCGCCGCTCGTGCAACCGGCCAGCAGGGCGACACCGACACCCAGCGCGACGACGCGGGCCAGGCGCACCGGAACCGGAACCGGAACGTGCCGCACCCCGAACGGGCGCATCGCGGGGGACGACAACTTCGAGTCGGTCATCATGGGCTACCGCGGGTTCGGCGCAGTAGCGAGCGCTTCCTGCTGCAGGGCCACGATCCGCCCGATTCCGGCTTCCGCCAGGTCGAGCATGGCATTTAGCTGGTCCCGGCCGAATGCCACGCCCTCGGCGGTTCCCTGCACTTCGGTGAACGTGCCCAATGACGTCATCACGACGTTCATGTCGACGTCGGCCGTCGAATCTTCCGAATAGTCGAGGTCGAGGCTCGGTACTCCCTTGACAATCCCGACGCTGATCGCCGCGCACGCTGCCGTGAGCGGGATGGCCTTGATGGCGCCGCTTGCCACCAGTCGGCTGCATGCGTCGTGCAGGGCCACATACGCCCCGCAGATGCTCGCCGTCCGGGTTCCGCCGTCGGCCTGCAGTACATCGCAGTCGAGCACGATCTGACGCTCGCCGAGCGCCTTCATGTCTGTCACCCCTCGAAGCGACCGGCCGATAAGACGCTGGATCTCCTGGGTCCGCCCGGATTGCTTGCCTTTCGCCGCTTCACGGTCGTTGCGCTCCGGAGTGGCACCGGGAAGCATCGAGTATTCGGCCGTGACCCAACCCTTGCCCGAACCCTTCATCCACCCGGGCACGTCTTCGTCGATCGAAGCGGTGCAAAGCACACGGGTGCGCCCGAACGTGACGAGCACCGAACCCGCCGCGAACTCCGTGTAGTCACGTTGAAAACTGACGGGGCGGAGGTCAGCCGGACCACGGCCGTAACTGCGAGAAGACATTTCCTGAGGTTAGTCCCTGCATCGACTCGGACCCGGGCACCCCAGCGGGACCTGTCGGGGCCACGGGTGGCGGCGAATGTGACTTCCCGGCAACAGATCTGCGAGGCTTCACCCGTGACGACCAACACCCCGCTTCGAATTGCGAACTGCAGTGGCTTCTACGGCGATCGGATCGCTGCTGCCAAGGAAATGGTGGAAGGTGGACCGATCGATGTGTTGACCGGCGACTGGCTCGCTGAGCTCACCATGTTGATCCTCGCGAAGACGCGGGCGGGTGGGCGTGGCGGTTTTGCGCGCACGTTCGTCACCCAGATGGAACAGGTGATGGGAACGTGCCTGGAGAAGGGCATCAAGGTGGTGTCCAACGCCGGTGGTCTCGATCCCGCCGGGTGCGCTGATGCCGTTCGTGAAGTCGCCGCGAAACTCGGCCTCAGCCCGAAGATCGCCTACGTCGCGGGCGACGACCTGCTCCCCCGCATCGGGGAGCTGCAGGCTGCCGGCCATCCGCTCAAGAATCTTGATACGGGTGAGGAGTACGGCAGTCGCGCTGCGGTCACTGCGAACGCGTACCTCGGCGGATGGGGCATCACCCATGCGTTGAACGAGGGCGCCGACATCGTGATCACGGGTCGGGTCACCGACGCGGCGGTAGTGGTCGGGCCATCGGCGTGGAAGTTCGGCTGGAAGCGAGACGACTGGGACGCGCTCGCCGGCGCGGTCGTTGCGGGTCACATCATTGAGTGCGGCTGTCAGGCCACCGGAGGCAACTACTCGTTCTTCCAGGAGATCCCGGGCCTCGAGCATCCCGGCTTCCCGATCGCGGAAATGAACGCCGACGGATCGTTCGTCATCACCAAGCACGCCAACACCGGCGGAGCGGTGACCGTTGGAACGGTCACCTCGCAATTGCTCTACGAGATTCAGGGCATCCGCTATATGAACCCTGATGTCGTTACGAAATTCGACACGATCAAAGTCACCCAGGAAGGCCCGGACCGCGTTCTCGTTTCGAACGTGAAGGGCGAACCGGCCCCGCCGACGACCAAGGTCTGCATCAACTACGAGGGCGGCTACCGCAACTCGATGACGTTCTGCCTGACCGGTCTCGACATCGAGGAGAAGGCCGCGCTCGTGGAGCGGACGTTCTGGGCCCATCAGAAGGGCGGAAAGGAAGGGTTCGCGCAGGCCACGACCCGCCTCGTGCGATCCGACAAAACCGACCCCGGCACGAACGAAGAAGCCGTGGCGCTGCTGTCGTTCATCGTCAAGGATCCCGATGAGCGCAAGGTCGGCCGGGCGTTCTCCAACGTCGGCACCGAGATGGCACTGTCGTCGTATCCGGGCATGTTCGGCACCGGCGGTCCCGGTGGCTCGTCGTCGTACGGCGTCTACTGGCCGACGCTGATTCCGAGCGATCTCTGCTGGAGCGAGGTCGTGATGGACGGCAAGACCACTGTCATCGAGAACACCCCGCCCGCCGTCGTCAGCGGCTCGCCGATGGCCACGACCGACATCCCCAACCAGCCCGCACCGACGACCGGCACATGGGACGGAGCTCCGACCACCCGGGCGCCGATCGGTCGCCTCGTTGGTGCCCGTTCCGGCGACAAGGGCGGCAACGCCAACCTCGGTGTGTTCTGTCGTTCCGAGGAGGCCTTCACCTGGCTCGACGAGTTCCTTACCGCGGACCGCCTCCAGGATCTCCTGAAGGACTTCGCCGACCGCCCGATCCGCCGCTACCGCCTGCCCAACATCTCGTCACTCAACTTCGTGATCGAAGGACTGCTCGAAGAAGGCGTCGCTGCATCCACGCGCATGGACGGTCAGGCCAAGGGTCTTGGCGAGTACTTCCGCTCGCGCTACGTCGACATCCCCACTTCGCTGCTCTAGCGAGGTACGTATGTGTGCGCTTTCTTAGACGGGGGCTAAGCCGAAGCACACAATCACGACGTGACCCGACCGCCTCAGGATCTCACGTTCATAAGCACGCGTATCGTATCGTCGTCAGCGAACGCCAGCGCGCCGCCGGAGTAGCGGTCGTCGTGGGTTACGTCATGCTGGGCGAAGGAGGGAAGCGCAAGCAACGGCGCCCCGTCGCCTAGTTCAGTTTCCCCGAGCACCAATCCGTGATGACGGCCGTGAAACTCGTCGATGGCAAAGATATGCGTACCTATCGATAGTGTCCGACGGGTCTTGCGGAGCTCAGCGAAGGGGAGCCTGGAGAGCAGTTCGTATTCGGCGACCGAGAGATACATGTTCGTGAGCCGTACGATCTCGGGATCGTCGGCGTTGTCACGCACCTTCTGAGCCAACTTGAGCGTTACGCCGTCCCCTGCCACCACTCGACGCAGGCGCATTCGTGTGCCGACGATGTACCGGTCGATGATCTCGGCCAGGGGTTCAGCACCGGCTGGAACGGTCGGCAGCAACCAACGCTGCTCTCTTTCTATGTGCGCATAGCGTCCGTGTCCGGGCCGGCGATCGGTCACGGGTTCTCACGCACAAACGTGGCGCTGCGGTCGACCCTGGCGACATCGGAGCGATAGCTGCGGTACCAGTCCGAGCGCCCCCGGCCCTGAGCTGCGGCGTGCGCTCCGAGCCGCCGCCACGACACCATCGCCGCAATCGACGACCAACGGGATACGGTGATGCCGACGCCGTCGGAACCACGCACCGAATCGATACCGACGTACCCGGGCTGCCGGCTCGCAAGAACGTCCATTCGCTCAGCCATCTCGGCGTAGCCGTCGTCGTCGGGCATTCGCTCGTTGGAGAACGACACCACCCAGGTCTGCGAGGGAAGATCGTTCGCTCCAAGCCGAGCGAACACGCTCGCCTGGTGCGCCGCAACGTCGTGGGTCTTGCGAACGACCTCGGAACTTGCCGGAGACTTGGCCAGCTTTTCCGCCGGGCGGCGCGGTCTCGCCACCAGCTCACCGCCACAGTTCGGACAGATGCCGAGCAGTTCCCACGTTGCGCAATCGACGCAGAACGTGCACTCGAAACTGCAGATCCGGGCTTCGTCGGACTCGGGCGGAAGGTCTCTTCCGCAGTGTTCACAACCGGGGCGGAGGGCAAGCATCTCCGCACCTTAGCGACCGGGGCCTGAAGCGGAACTGACATTTCAACGAACACGAGAACGCGAACGTGTCGCGACGCGTGATTCCCGTTGATGCTGAAAACGACACCTGCCAAGATGTCGCTCTCTTCCCATCGTTCAAGGAGAAAACCATGGATCCAATCTCAGCTTTTGCCGCCGCCTGTGATGAGGCGACCGCCGTGCTCGCCAAGGTTGCGCCCGACCAGTGGAGCATTCAATCGCCGTGCGCCGAATGGGACGTACGCGGCGTCGCCAACCACATGACCGGAGGCGCGTTGATGGTCGCTGCCGGTGTTACCGGCTCCGAGTTCGAACACGTGGAGGACTACGTCGGAAGCGACCCGGCAGCGTCGTTCAAGGCGGCCGCTGAGGCTGCTGTTTCCGCGTTTCGAGCCGACCCGAGCGTCCTCGGTCGCCCGGTGAAGATGCCATTCGGTGAAATGCCCGGCGCCGCTATCGCCGGGCTATTTGCGAACGACGAACTGACCCACGCGTGGGACGTCGCCAAGGCGACGGGCCAAAGCACGGACCTCAACCCGATGCTCGCCGAAGGTTGCCTGGCCAGCGCGAAGGCGATGGTCACGGCGGATTTTCGGAAGCCCGGATTCTTCGACGCCGAGGTAGCCGCCCCGGAAGGAGCCAGCGCGGCCGACCGTCTGGCCGCCTTCCTGGGCCGTCAGGTGTAAGCGGCTCCACCGTCCTTATGCGGTGATCCCAGTGCGGCACGCCGTGGGGGCGTGCTGCACTGTCTCGACACCACCAGAAACCCGAACCCTCGAAGTGCCGGTGGACCGGCTCGCAGCTTGAGCTTCCCGGTCGCACCCTTAGTGGAAGCGACCGAGGAAAGAGGAATGCCGTGGGGGGTGAGGAGTCGAGACCGGAACGTCGAGCAATGACTGGGACGGCCGGTATCTCGGCGACTGAAGCTGTTCGCAGGTACTCGGAAGCGACCGGTCAGTCGCATCGATTGTTGGGTCGTCTCGCCGGAGGTGAGACCGGTGCCGTCGAGATCGAAGAAGGCGACGGCACGAGGCTCGTGCTCAAGTGGGAGCCGAATCCGAGCGGAGCGGCCAAGCGCGTCACCGGGCTCGAGGTCAGCGAGCGGCTCCGCTGCGACGCGGGTTGGCCGGTTCCGATCCAACGCAGCGTTACCCACGACGGAGTGCTCTTCGTCGCCCAACAGTTCATGCCGGGAACGACCGTCACCGAGTTCACTCATGCCGTGGTCGACGATCTCCTCGCGCTTCACGAGCGTCGGCTCGACCTCGCCGTTCCCTCGACCGACCACCGATGGGCCGAGGAGATTCTCGTTGCGCTCTCCACCGGTGGAGACGGGTACTGCTTGCACGAGCCGTTGCGCAGTCATGACCAGCGGACCCGCAGGATCGTAGAACGCATCGAGGTGATCGGCGCCTCGACTCCCCTTGAAGCATTCTCCGTAACGACACTCGTTCACGCTGACCTTCACGCCGGCAACCTCCTGCAAGTGGGCGGTCGATTGTCGGCGATCGTCGACCTCGACTTCGCCGCCGTCGGTGACGCCGCTTTTGACCTCGTGTGTCTGGCGGTCTCGAGTCTCACGACAGCAACGGCGGGCGGAGTTCGTCGGCGACTTTTCGCCGCCGGTGTCGACTGCCTCGACGAGGCGCGCCGCACTGCCTATTGCGCAAACGTGCTCCTGCGTGGCCTCGACTGGGCAATACGCAAGAACAGGATCGACGATGTCGAATTCTGGATTCGTCAGTCGGGCCGGTTGATCGGATGAGCCGAGCGAGCCCGGGCGGATCGGTTCCACGGGGGATAAAGTCGCAGCACAAGGAGCCCGTCGCCGGGCCACGCGTGGTGGACGTCGACGACCGAATG
Organism: uncultured Acidimicrobiales bacterium; assembly: GCA_963763135.1. Taxonomy (GTDB): domain Bacteria; phylum Actinomycetota; class Acidimicrobiia; order Acidimicrobiales; family JANYDT01; genus JANMZO01. The sequence continues at coordinate 23,153 of CAVXNJ010000006.1, forward strand.
TCCGCCGTCGAACGTACACACGGTCGGAGGAGATCGACACTCGTGACAGCTGCGTCGACGCGACGGGGAATTGAGCGCCAGCCCGAGCTCACCCCCACCGCGACAGCGCTGATCCTTGGCTTGGCGAGCGCGGCAACGGTCGTCATCGTCTTCCTCGCACACGCGAACGACGAGTTGTCCGAGCCGGTCGTTCGCGCCGGATTGACCATTTGGGTATTCGTGCCCTACATCGGCGCCGGGATACTTGCGTGGCGGCGACGACCGGAGAGCCGGCTCGGCCCGTTGATGTTGGCAGCCGGCTTCGCGACGTTCCTGACGTCACTCGCATCGTCGAATGTGCCCGTGCTCTCCACCGTCGGGTTGGCCGTCGACTTCCTTCCGCCGGTGTTGTTTATGCACGTGTTTCTCGCCTTCCCTGCCGGTCGCCCCGCGGCCAAGCTCGAACGACGACTGGTGATGGTGGCCTACGCAGCGTCGGTCGGGTTTTCGCTGGTGCGGATGCTGCTGGGCGCGTTCGGGCAGGCGAATCTGTTGTCGGTCGTCGACAAACCAGTGGCTCCCGCCGGTCTCGAGCGCGCCCAGCTCATCGCCATCAGCACGATCTCCGTTGCTGCCATCGCGAGTTGGGCGATCCGCGGACGCGGTCGTGTCCGGCCGCTCCGAAGGTCCCGTGCTGTGCTCGTCGATTCATTCGTCGTGGCGTTGGCGATGATCGCTGCGCTCTTCCTCACCGCGGCGTTCAACGGGCCTGGCTTCGAAGCCTTGCGACGAGCGACGCATCTGGTGATCGGCATCGCCCCTGTGGCCTTCCTCATCGAACTGGGACAGGCGAGATTGGCGCGTGCCAACGTGGGTGAACTCCTGGTCGAGCTCGGCGAGGACCCGCAACCCGCCGATCTGCGTGACGCGCTCTCACGGGCGTTGCGCGATCCGACGCTGACGTTGGCGTATTGGTTGCCGCACTTCAACAGTTGGGCCGACACGGACGGTCATCCAGTCGAGCTGCCCGATGACGGTGTGCGGGCGACGACCCTCATCGACCGGCGAGGTTTGCCTCTCGCCGCGTTGGTGCACAGCCCGGCATTGCGCGAGGAACCGGAACTTGTTTCTGCGGTCGCCGCCGCAGCGGGTATTGCCTTGGAGAACGGACGATTGCAAGCGGAGCTTCGTGCCCAGGTCGACGAGTTGGCGGGCTCCCGGGCTCGTGTCATCGACGCCGAGCAGAAGGAGCGCCAACGTCTCGAACGCAACCTTCACGATGGCGCGCAACAACGGCTCGTGTCGCTCTCCCTCGAACTTGGCCTCCTCGAAGAGCAGCTCGCGGAAGACTCGACGGCTCGCGCCCGGCTCGACGGAGCGCGTCGCATGATCGCACTTTCGTTGGCGGAACTGCGCGACGTCGCTCGAGGGATTCATCCTGCTGTGGTGAGTGCTCACGGTCTGGCCGTCGCCTTGGAGGAACTCGCCGCGAACGCGCCAGTCCCGGTCCGCCTCGACGTCGCCCTCGCTGGCCGGGTGGCCGAACCGCTCGAGGTTGCGGCGTACTACGTGGTCTGCGAGAGTTTGGCGAACGTCGCGAAACACGCATCGGCTACCTCGGCCGAGGTGACGGTTGATCACGTCGCGAGCTACCTGGTCGTCGAGATCAGCGATGACGGTGTCGGCGGGGCTGACAGCGAGCGGGGCAGCGGACTCCGAGGCCTCGCCGATCGCGTCGAAGCCTTGGGCGGTCGACTACAGGTGTGGAGTCCAGCCGGTGGCGGCACGAGAGTACGAGGAGAGTTTCCATGCGAGCGGTGATTGCCGAGGACAGCGTGCTGCTTCGAGAAGGACTGACGCGTCTGCTCGTCGAGCGAGGTGTCGAGGTGGTAGGAACTTGCGACAACGCCGATGACCTCATGGCAATCATCCGCGGTCAGGCTCCTGACGTCGCGATCGTCGACATCCGCCTTCCGCCGACGCACAGCGATGAAGGTCTCCAGGCGGCGCTCAAGATCCGTGCCCGCCATCCGTCGGTCGGCGTGCTGGTGCTCTCGCAGTACGTGGAATTGGGCCTGGCCTTACAGCTTCTCTCCGGCTCGGCTGAGGGGATCGGCTATCTGCTGAAGGACCGGATAAGTGACGTCCGAGACTTCGTCGCCTCAGTCCAGCGAGTGGCCGAAGGTGGATCTGCGCTTGACCCGGTAATCGTCTCCCGGCTCTTGGCCCGTCGACGTCTCGACAATCCCATCAACGACCTCACACCGCGAGAGCGTGAGGTTCTTGAGTTGATGGCAACCGGCACCTCGAATCAAGGTATCGCCGACCTGATGGTGATCTCGCTGCGCGCGGTTGAGAAGTACGTCTCGTCGATCTTCACCAAGCTCGGCCTGCCCTCGAGCGGCAGCGAGTCGCGTCGGGTGCTTGCCGTGCTGCTCTTCCTACGGAACTGACCAGGTCGGACGGGGCGCGCTGAGGATGCAGCGAGCTGAGAACGGTGCGCGCTGAGGACTGTGCACGCGCCGGGAGGTCGAAGAGGGCGCTCGATGTCGATTTCGTTTCGCCGGGGTTCATGATCGTGCGACTCCGTTGCTCTCACGGAAGGCCTCGGACAGGAACGACGTGACGCGCCGCTCCCACTCGTCCGGATAGTGATCGAAGGCGTGTGTGTGCCCAGCCCCTGGTGCAACCCAAACACTGACTCGTTGCGGTGCACGGCGTTTGAAGACTCCGGCCGCAGCGATCTCCGTCGGTCGGGTACCGGCCGCGATCACGAAGACTTTCGCCGATGTCGCGTTCTCGATCGAGTCGCCAAGTTTGGCGGGTGTACGAGCGGAGCTGATCACGTCGGCCAGGTGACTGGTCACCCAGTCGAGGTATCGCGTGATCACGCCATCAACGCCACGCGCCGTGTCACCCTCGTCGCGGACCCCACGACCGGAAGCTCCTTCGGCGACGACGGCACGGATCCGTTGGTCGTCCCCGGCGGCGCCGATCGCCTCCTCGGCCCCCATCGACATGCCGATCACCCCGATCCGCCCTCGCGCGACATCAGGGCGTGCCGCGAGATAGTCGATAGCGGGGCGGATGTCGGCGTTGCCGTACCAACCCCAGAGCATCGCGTGGCCAGCGCTGGCGCCGCGGCCACGAACATCGAGGAGGAGCACGCCGAAGCCGTGCCGGGCGATCACCGCGGCGTGATCGAGTTCGTCGGAGCGCACACCCGTGGCACCGGCCAGCAGTACGACTGCGGCCCCGTTGGTCGAGGGGACGTACCAGGCTCCCAGTCGTACACGATCGGTGGTCCAGAGCTCGACGCTCTCGTAGGAAAGACCGACATCGGATGGCGTTCGGTGACCGGAACGCAATGGCGGCACGTTCGTCACGAACACCGTTAGCGTGATCGGGAACACCACGGCCCATGTCGCCATGACGGCCCCAGCCAGTGCCGCAGCCTTGCGCGGTCGGGCCAGGCCGCGCAGCAGCGACGTCATTCCGCTACAGACGAGCACCGCGCCGCACAACAACGTAACGGCCCCACACGCCGCACCGACTGACGGTCCGGCATGGATCACGTACGGGACTCCGATTCCCAACCCGAACACCAGGCTGGCCAGTCCGCTTGCCACGGCAGTGAGCGAGCTTCCGCGTTCGCCACTTCGTGACTGCTGGCGCGTAAGGACCCAGCCCACCGCCATCACCACAATGGCTCGCACGGCGGGCCAGGGAGCTGCGCCACGAACGCCGATCAGCGCCGCAATCGAAAGCGCGCTTAGCATCGTGAAGATGCTATGCGTACGTAGGTTCTTCATCGCAGTGTCTCCTTCTCTGCCGGCCAACCTGGCAGACCCATTCACCATCGCAAGATGCGTCGAAGGGAGGTAGCCGGGTGAGTGGCGAACACGCGGTTCGGGTTTCTTGTGTTCTGCCCTCGCCGGTGTCGGTGCGGTTTACGGCTGCTCGCGACACCAGAAAACCGAGCCCCCGATTTGCCGGTAGCCCGGCCTCTGGGTTTGACGAGGTCCTGTCACCGTCGTGGTTGCCCCGCACCGGGGCCAAGTTCAACGGCCTCAGGAGGCTCCATGAAAACGTCCCTTATGTCCACCCGTCCGGCTCCACCGGCGATAACGGCGGCAGCCGCCGTGGCTAAAGATGCCAGGAAGATCTATGGCCACGGCGATGCCGAAGTTCACGCGCTCGCCGGGGTTTCGGTCTCGTTCCCGACGGGTCAGTTCACCGCCATCATGGGCCCGTCAGGCTCGGGCAAGTCCACGTTGATGCACTGCCTTGCGGGTCTCGACACGCTCACCTCAGGTTCGGTCAGTGTGGGTGACGTCGACCTGTCAGAGCTCGACGACAGCGGCTTGACCCAGATGCGCCGCGATCGCATCGGGTTCATCTTCCAGTCGTTCAACTTGGTTCCGACGCTTTCGGCGTTGGAGAACATCACACTGCCCGGCGCACTCGCAGGCCGCAAGCCCGACCGTGAGTGGCTTGATCATGTGGTCGACACGGTCGGACTGCGCACGCGTCTCGGGCATCGTCCGTCAGAGCTGTCGGGTGGTCAGCAGCAACGCGTTGCGGTCGCGCGGGCGCTCGCCGGGCAGCCTCAGATCATCTTCGCCGATGAGCCGACAGGGAACCTCGACTCGCGCACCGGTGGGGAAATCCTCTCGTTCATGCGGACCGCAGTCCGCGAACTCGGCCAGACCATCGTGATGGTCACCCACGATCCGACTGCGGCGGCGTACTCCGACCGCGCGGTGTTCCTCGCCGACGGTCGCATCGTCGACGAGGTCAACGAACCGACGGCCGCGGATGTCCTCGACCGCATCAAGCGATTGGGTGGGTGAGCATCATGATTCGCCTCACCATCAAAGAGCTGATCGCCCACAAGCTTCGTCTCCTCGCCACGGCTTTCGCCGTGATCATCGGGGTGGCATTTCTTGGCGGCACGCTCACCCTGACCGACACCGTCATGGGGACCTTCGACAGTCTCCTCGCGAAAGCCGACGCCGGCACCGACGCTTACGTACGCGGCGACAGCCCACTCGACCTCGGTTTCGGCAGTGGCCGGCCCCGTATCCCGGTCGCGTTGATCGATCAGGTACGTCGGGCCGACGGTGTCCGCGAGGTTGCTCCCCGCGTTTCGGGCTACGCCCAGATCCTCGACAAGAAGGGCAAGGCCGTCGGTGACGCACAGACCGGCGTGCTCGGTATGAACTGGTCAACGGTCGAGGAGTTGAATCCCTTCCGACTGACGGAAGGCCACGCACCTTCGGGTCCGGACGAGATCGTCATCGACAAGAACTCAGCCGATACGACGGGATTTGCCCTCGGCGACACCACAACGGTGCTGACCGCCGGGGAGCCCCGGCCGGCGACCATCGTCGGTTTTGCCAAGTTCGGTTCAGCCGACTCGCCCGGTGGCACCGCCATGACCCTCTTCGACGACGCCACCGCCCAATCGGTGCTTGCGTCCCCCGGTCAGATCGATGGCATCGCCGTCGTCGGCGCCGAAGGGGCCTCGGAGGAGCAGCTTGTGGCGAGCCTCACGCCGCTCATCGGCGCGAGCAACGAAGCCATCACCGGACGTGAACTCCTCAAGGAGGACCAGGACAAAGTCCACCAGGACATCGGCGCTTTCGGAACGTTCATGACGATCTTCGCATGCATCGCGATGTTCGTCGCGGCGTTCATCATCAACAACACGTTCTCGATCATCGTGTCGCAACGAACGAAGGAAATGGCCCTACTTCGGGCCATCGGTGCCAGCGGCCGCCAAGTTCGACGCGCGGTGCTGATCGAAGCAGCCGCCGTCGGGCTGAGCGCATCCGCCATCGGCCTTGTCGCCGGGATCGGCGTGGCCAAGGCGCTTCAAGTCTTGCTGGGCAGCGTCGGTCTCGACATCCCGGCGGGAGCAACGGTCATCAGTACCTCGACGGTCGTGACTTCCCTCGTCGCCGGTTTCACGGTGACGGTGGTGTCCGCGGTGATGCCCGCTCGGCGGGCGTCTCGTGTCGCGCCGATCGCTGCGCTCCGCGATGTCGCCCAGGACCGCTCTGCGGTGTCCAAGCGGCGAGCCGCTAGTGGCGCCGGAATCACGGCACTCGGTATCGCCAGCTTGCTCGCCGGCCTCGCCGCCAAAGATGTCAAGGTGGTCGGCCTCGGCGCTGTCGTGTTGTTCCTCGGTGTGTCGGTCTTCGGTCCCGTGTTGGCCCGACCCGTCGCTGCGGTCCTAGGACAGCCAATGGCGCGGCTGCGTGGCATGCCCGGCTCCCTCGCCCGTCAGAACGCCATGCGCAGTCCCAAGCGAACCGCCCGCACCGCGTCCTCGTTGATGATCGGCGTCGGTCTGGTCAGTTTCATCACCATCTTCGCCTCGTCAGCGAAAGCGTCGGGCTCGGGTGCACTGCGCGAAGATTTCCAAGGGTCTGTTGTCGTCGACTCTGGAGCATTCGACGGAAGCTCGGGACTGAGCCCCGACTTCGCGACCGCACTTGCCAAGCGTCCCGGTGTGTCGATCATCTCCCAGGAGCGGATCACCAGCGTCGAAATCGACGGGAAGCCCAACGACCTGTTCAAGGCCTACGACACGGCAACAATCGGGAAGCTCTTCGACCTGGGCCATGTGCAAGGCGACCTCGAACACCTCGGTCCCGACGGCATCGCCGTCAAAGCCGAAAATGGAAAAGGTGGCCCGAAGCTGGGCGACATCCGAACGGTGACGTTCTCCACCGGAACGAAGACGTTCGTGGTCCGCGCCCTTTACGACCACAGCGCCTGGTTCCTCGGCAACGAGTTCGTCGACCTGTCCGCGTTCACCGCGAATCTGCCGACACAACTCGACTCCCGAGTGTTCATCGATGCCGACAACGCCGAGGCGGTAACTGCGCAAGCTGCTCTGTACCCGACGGCGAAGGTCATGTCGACCGAAGAGTTCATCACCGATCAGCAAGGCAAGATCGACACGATTCTCAAGCTGATCTACGCCCTGCTCGGACTCGCCGTCTTCATCGCCTTGCTCGGTATCGCCAACACGCTTGCGCTCTCGATCCACGAACGCAAGCGCGAACTCGGCCTGCTACGCGCCGTCGGCATGAGTCGAGCGCAAGTCAGGTCTTCGGTTCGCTGGGAGTCCGTCATCATCGCGCTGTTCGGCACGGTTCTCGGGCTCACCATCGGTGTGTTCCTCGGATGGGCGATGATGCACGCGCTTGGCACCGAAGGGGTGAACCGGTTCGTCATTCCCTTCGGCTCGCTAACAGTCATCACAGCCGTCGCGGCCGTCGCCGGTGTCGGGGCAGCGGTCATGCCTGCCCGTCGCGCTGCTCGCATCGACATCCTCACCGCCATCGCATCGAGCTGAGCGTCCCGCCTCTGGGTCGGCACCCGTCGACCCGGAGGCACCTCGGCAATTCGTTCTCGAGCCCCCGGCTCGAGATCCGCTCAACAACGCAGAACCCTGCAACAACCACGTCCCGTTTCATCCTCCATTTCTTCATCTACCTCCAAGGAGACCTCCAATGCATCACGTCGACACCACTGATCGTGCAATGCCGCCGGCACAGCCGACGAGTCGCACGACAAAGAACGGATGGCGGCGAGTTCGCTCACTCGCCCCCGCTCTCCTCGCCACGGCACTGGGCCCCGCAACACTCCTGGCATCGGCCAATGCCGCGCCACGAACGGACAGCGCCACCGCGACGACGTCGAAGATCACCGACTGGGCGTCGTGTCCGGAGTCGACCGACACGATGTGCGGAACCCTGAACGTGCCACTCGACTGGACAAAGCCAAGCGGCAAGCAGATCGCAATCACCGTCGCCCGTCGGCCGGCTGACGACCCCAAGCATCGCATCGGCACGCTGTTCTACAACCCGGGTGGGCCCGGAGACACGCCGATCCCCTACATCGTCCAGGCCAATCTGATCTTCTCCGAAACGCTGCGAGCCAAATTCGACATCGTCGGGCTCGATCCCCGGGCGGTCGGTGAAACCACGCGCGTAAGCTGCGCGGTCCCCGTGTTCACGGCGGACAGCACGCTGTTCCCGAAGACCGAAGAGCAGTTCAATCAGCTCCGTCGCCGCAACCGTGCAGTCGGGGAGAGCTGCCTGAAGAACACCGGAGCGTTCCTCTCTAATACCGACACCGTGAACGTCGCCCGGGACCACGAGGCATTGCGTGTCGCTCTCGGGGTGAAGCAGGTCAGCTGGCTCGGCCTGTCCTATGGCACACAGGTCGCGGCAAACTACGCCGAGCTCTACCCGACGGCAACACGAGCAATGGCGCTCGATGCGGCCCTGGATCACAGCCAACCAGAACTACAGCAGGTCGCTGACGAGATCATCGCGGCGGAAGACTCCTTCAACCGATTCGCCACGTGGTGCAAAACCGCGACAGCGTGTGCTCTCAAGGGCCAAGACGTCGGAGCCGTGTTTGACCGGCTCGTCGAACGGGCGGAGAAGCGCCCGATCCCCGTAGCCGGTGCGATCCACGGCGTCACCGGTGAGGACATCCGTATGTTCACGAAAGGCGTCCTCCGCTTCAAGGACCCTTCGATCTTCGGACCGGATCAATCCTGGGCCGGACTCTCGAAGGCGATCAAAGCGGCCGTCGACGGCGACGCGACCGCGATGGCGAAGATGCCAGCGGGTGCACCCCAGGACGGCGCGTTCGCGATGCTCGCCATTGCCTGCATGGACTACGCCCCCCAGATCCGCACCTACGAGCAGATGCGTCAGCGCATCGAGATGGCACGACAGCTCGCACCCCACCTTCAAGGTGCGTCCGAAACATGGCAAGTCAACTACTGCATCGACTGGCCGCTGAGACCCACCAACCCGCCCCGCACGCTGCGCGTATCGGGCGTGCCCACCCTCCTCGTCCACGCCTCCCATGACGCGTCGGACCCGTACCGCTGGACCCACTCCCTGGCGAGCCAGATCAGCGGTTCGTCGATTCTGACCCGCGACGGTGACGGGCATACCTCGTACAACACGTCCAAGTGTGCTCGCGCCGCGGTCGACGCGTATCTCGTCACGCCGAAAGCACCGGCCAGCTCAACCTGCTCGGACTGAGCCTCGGACGGAGCAGGTTTGAGCTCGGACAGAGCACGCGAGCGCTGCACGCACTTCACGTCGACGGCCCGCGCACCCGTCGGGCCGTCGGCCGCACCAATGCTCTGATTCGTCACCTCGGGTTCGTGAGCTGAGTGAGCCTGCTATCGAAGTCCGCAGCAAGATCGAGAAGTGCCTCGCGGCAGCGGCCCCGGTGGGCTGGAGCATGCATTGGCGCAAGCGTGTCGATATCGAGTTCCGCCAATCGCCGACAGGTCGCGCCACTCAACGGGTGCAGCGAAAGTGCGCCAGGCATCTCGTCCTCTGCCTGAACGGCCCGTCCAAAGATGTCGCCGTCGGTCATGGCGGAGTAGGTGCCGTTCCATGTGAATAGGTCGCCGCAGAAAAGTGTCTTGGTTGTGACGTCGTAGAGCACGCCGGCTTCCCAGGCATGTGGCACGTGCGGAGTGTCGAACCATTGCACGACGTGCCCGCCGATGTCGAGCGTCTCGCCATCGGCCAGTGGCCTCGGCTCCCGATCTGCGAGATCACGGATCGACACCATGCAACCAATGAACCCGTGGGTGACGGTGGCGTGCGGGGCGAGCGCCAGCCATTCGTTCATCGAACCCGACTCGTCGGCTTCAACGTGGCCGAAGCTTATCCACCGGACCGACTCCGCTGGTAGCACGGTCGACACAGCGGTCGACACCAGAGGGAACAGATTGCGCATGCCGGTGTGGAACAGCAGCGGCTCGGCTGCCGCGATCAGGTACTGATTGAACGCCACCGGCGCCTCTGGAACCACCGTCGTCAGCTGGTACACGCCGTCGGCTACTTCGGTCACTCTTGTCTTAATCGTGTCCATCAGAACGGTACCTCGGTCGCCAGCAAACCGGTGCGCTGCGTTGCGTCCAACGGGGGGCGACCCGACAGCACTCGGCACAACTCGATGGCATTGATATGCACGTGCTCGCCGCCGTCACCGGCGTTGAACTCGCCGCCCGCTGGCCCGGTCAACGTGAGTCTGAACGGCCTGCCGTAGCGGCGGGCCAGTTCGGCAACCACATCGGCGACGATGCGTCCGTCGTGCTCAGGCGTCAGCTCAAGGTCGCGCCCGACCGCGCGAGCAATGTCGATGCGGTGCATCCACGGATCGCGGGTCAGGATCGTGTCGAGCAGAAACGCCATCCGCCAGGTCTCGGACTTTCCGCCGACCTGTTGTTTCATCGGCATCATGCGGAACAGCCGTGGAGCTTTGGACCGCCAGCGAGCGGCGCGCTGGACCGATCTCGTCGACGCCGACGATCAGCGCATCGGTCGTCAGATCGGCATGGTCGGCCACCTGTTTTGTCGTCAGCGCATCGATCATCGGGCCGCCGTCGCGCTTGGATGTTTTCGTGGCAGCACCCATCGCGCCGAACAGGCGACGGAAGCCAGTGAAAGTCGACATCATCCCGAGGCTGTGGCCGGCCACGGCCCGGACATCCCACAAAGGGCAATCGGTCGGTTTCGTCCAATCAGTCGGTTCGAGCGATCGCAGCTGCGATGCCAGACGCGCATACTCACTGCGCGCGAGGCCCTCAGCCTCGGACCGGGTGATCGCCGGGATCGTGTCGATTCGTGTCGCGGTCATCATTTCTTTTGCCTCCTCTTGGCGGTTTGCTCGCCCTTCTTGGTCATGTGGTCGTAGAACATCTCAACTGCTTCGTCGATCAGGCGGATCCATCGATCCCCACCCGGGTCGTTGGAGATTTGCTGGTCAGTGAGCCCCGTTCCGATCGCGGTGAACAGGTCGATCGCAGCGGGGTCGGTGATCCCACACCTCGCGATTCGCTGACCGAGCCGCTCGATACTCGCCTCGGAAATCGCGAACGACTCTGCCGACGGCTCGAAGCCCGGGATCGTCCGCTGGAACAGCAGCTGGTATCGAGCGGCGTCGGCCGCGCAGAACTCCACGAAGTAGTGCACGATCGCCTTCAGACCCTCCACGGGCTTACTTGGAACGTCCGGCGGCTCGGCCTCCACGAAGGCACGCGCCCCCTGGGCATACATAGCGTCGTATATCGCGTTCTTCGAATCGAAATACCCGTAAAGCGATGGCGGTTGCATCCCTACTGCACTTGCCAGGTCGCGCAGCGACAGCCCGGCAAGCCCATTGGCGCGCACCTGGGTCCACGCAACGTCGAGAATCTCGGCCTTCGTCGCTTCCCGACGCTCTCCTCGTCTATCTCGCCTACCATTCATAGGATCACCTAACATGCTTAGGATAATAGAATCACCATCGAAAAAGGTCAAGCGGAATCCTGTCTCGCCATCGCCGAGTCCGTGTTGACCGCGTCGACAGCCAACACGCGCCACCTCTCGTCGCACAGCGGTAGCGGGAAGAGCACGCTGTCGATCCGGACGCAGACTTCCGGTTCGCCGCTATTGCCTCCACGCCGTTGCGAGTCGGCTGAGTGCCATCGGAACACCGCGTGTATTGCCATTCATGTCGCCGCTGCACCGATACCCGCGGTCGATCAAGTCGGCTCCGTCCACAGCACGTAGGCAACGTGGGCCGAGGCGGGCGGTCTCAACGTCGTCAAAATCTGAAGCGTGAGTTCACACGCCGCAAGGCACCAATTGACAGGTCGAACGTTCGTGGGAGAATCGACGTGTGCGCACCTGGACCGACATGGCCGAGTTCGAGGAATTCTTGAACGATGGCGGCATCGTGGAGCCGGGCGACGACATGCCGTCGAAGTACCGGACCGAGGTGTTTCGCTTCATTGAGATGCACGCCAACTCCGAACTCTTCGGCGGGTTGTGCGAACGGCACTGGGTCACGCGGGCGCCAGGTCTTCACCGAAAGCTTGCGTTCCTGGCGAAGACCCAGGATGAGATCGGCCATGCCCACCTGCTGTACATGGTGGCGGCCGATCTGGGTGTGAAGACCCGAGCACAGATGATCGACGATCTGATGGAGGGTCGATCGAAGTTCCACAACGTCTTTCACTACAAGACGCAGACCTGGGCCGATCAGATAGTGATTGCGTTTCTCGTCGATGCCGCAGCGCTCACCACCCAGCAGGCGGTGTTGAAGCAGTGTTCCTACGGGCCGTACCGACGTATTCTCCGTCGCATCGTGGCCGAAGAGGGCTTCCACATGCGCCATGGCGAGGAGATGCTGTTGACGCTCGCCGACGGCACCGAAACGCAACGCGAACTGTTCCAAGACGCGCTCAACCGCTGGTGGGAAGCCGTCATGCATTTCTTCGGCCCACCGACCAAAGAAGGTGACCTGCTGATCCGGTGGCGGATCAAAAGCGACTCGAACGAAGTACTGCGCGACAGGTTCGTGCAGAAGTTTCTGCCGATGTTGCACGACTACGGCTTCACCGTGCCCGATCCGCTGCTTCATCAGGACGCCGATGGGCGCTGGGTTCTCGGCGAGATCGACTGGAAAGCGTTGAAGGCCACACAGCTCAACGTGGGGCCCGATTCTGCAGCGCGCATCGCACTGTCGAAGGCGGCCTGGGTCGACACCGATTGGGTGCGACAGGCGCTGTCGGCATGACAGCTGAAGCGGATCGTCTGGCCACGGTCCGACGCGTCGTCGAGGCGGTCGACGACCCGGAACTGGCCGGGGTGACCATCGGCGATCTCGGGATGGTTCTCGACGTGCGGTTGCGCGGAGCCGACGTCATCGTCGATCTGGCGCCGACATTTCTCGGCTGCGTAGCCGTGGGCCTGATCTGTCTCGATGTGCAGAGCCGCGTCCTCGCGCACGATCCAGCGCTCACCTCGTGCGACGTTCGCGTGGTTCAGAGCGCCTGGTCAACCGACCGGATCAACGCGAACGGTGTCACCCAGCTCAACGAGTTGGGAATCGTCGTGGTGCGATCGGGCGGGTCGCTCGAAGCGACTTCGTGCCCGTACTGCGGCCACGTTTCGCTCGAAGCACGCGGTGGTTCCGGACCCACTCGATGCCGCACCGTGGCATGGTGCAACAGCTGCCGAACGGTGGTGGAGGCGATGCGCCCCAAGGGCGTGGTGCCCGCCGTGGCGGTCGCCTCCGGGCATTGATATGTACACGTATGAAGTCTTTCTGAAGCCGGACGGCCGCGACGGATTTGCTCACGCCGGGAGTCTCGACGCTCCCGACGACGAGATGGCGATCCTCTACGCGCGCGAAACCTACTGTCGGCGAGGCGAGGGAACGCTGGCCTGGGTCGTCCGCCGCTCAAACATCTTGACCCTGGACCCGGTCGATCTGGCCGTGACCGCCCGGCGCAGCCAAGGGGTCAACGATGGCACCGTCGTTGCGGCGCGTCGCCGCGCCAGGCGGGCGGGCGCGTTGGCGTCCGCTCCCGAAACGGCCACTCCCGACATGGCCACTCCCGATATGGCCGCCCAGGCGACCACTGACGCGGCCGATCCCACGAACGGCGGATGATGACCGAGATCTCACCTTCGACCAAGGCCAAGATTGCGGAGTCACTTCCTCCGAGTGCACTCTCCCCCGACGCGCTCGCCGCGTTTCTGGCCCTGGCCGACGACGAGTTCATCATCGGGCACCGTCACTCCGAATGGCTCGGCCTCTCACCGTTTCTCGAGGAGGACCTGACGCTCTCGTCGATCGCGCAAGACGAATTCGGGCACGCTCGCGCGCTGTACCGCATCATCTGGCCGACGTGGGAGACCCGCGAACAGGGCCTCGTGCGCCGACCGGAAAACGAATGGCGGTCGTGCTCGCTCACGGAACGGCAGAGCCCGACGTGGGAGTGGTCGCTCATCCGCCATGCCATCTACGACACGGCCGAACCTCATCGATGGCTCCACCTGTTGCAGACCTGGGGATCAACGATCGACGGTCTCGATGCTCTTGTCGCGAATGTCGAGGAAGAGGAAACGTTTCATCGACGCCACGCACACGATCTCGTGGTTCGGATCGGATCCGCCAACGACGATGCGCGAAGCCGCCTCCAGAGTGCGGTCGACGAGCTGTGGACCGACGTGGAGAAGCTTCTGTCCTGCACCACCGGCTCGGAGTCGTGGGGCTCCACGTTTCTCGCGGACCTCGATGCGCTCTTTACGGCAGCGCGTCTCACCCGACCCGACCGCCAAGCAATCACCCCTGACCGACCGGCGTCGCGTCCGTCTGGAGCCGACGCTCCAGACGGTCGAGATACACGCCACGCCGACTTCGCGTCCATAACCGAGTCGTTGTTCGCCGTGCTGGCCTTTGACCCCAAAGCGACTTGGTGATCATCGACGATTCGAACGGGGCTACAACGGCGACACCGATTACGCCCGCCATGGAAACGGCTACCGGCGGTCGATGGCTACCTTGCGCCCCATCGCCTCTTCGATTGCCGCCGACACTCGACCCGACAGTTCTGCGGCGTGGGCCAGTTCCTGGTGGTGAAGCAGATCGACGAGATAGCGCTGCATCGACATCGAGTGCGTTGGCGCGATTTCACACACCAAAGCCGAGCCCACATCCGTAAGGCGGGCCAACAGGCCACGACGGTCATTCGGCGCCTTCTCGCGCTGTACGCAGCCCTTCCGTTCGAGTCGGTCGACGCAATGCGACAGTCGGCTTTTCGACAGAAGCGATATCTCCGCCAGGCTGGTCATGCGAACGCCTTCGGGCGGGCCCTCGGCCAACGCGACCAGAACATCGAATTCCGCCAACGACACCTCGTGCAGCTTTTCCAGGTCTCGATCAAGCTGGCTCAACAGAAGCGTTGCAGTACGAACAATCGATCGACAAGCCGTCTTCTGCGCCTCCGGTAACCAACTGTTTTCCACGAACTCCCCGCTTTTCGTCCAACGCCGTTTGGGTAATGTACTGGAACCCGGCAAGTTGTCCGCAAACCGTGGGAAAAATGCCCCGAACCCTTCGTTTCGGGATATTTTCGCCGACCGTATTTAACCTTCTCTTAGTGAAGCAATGGTAAAGGCGACCACGATCCGCTCAACGTTACCGAGGGGTCTACACCCAAAACACCGGCGAGGATCGACGCATAGACCGATCGAAAATCGGTCGTGAACTTGAGGTCTCCCTGGTCGAGATCGGTCAGGCTGGGAGCGTCGCCGTAGAACCCGCCCCGGACCCCGGGACCCGCGACAAACACCGGGCCCGCAGTCCCGTGGTCGGTGCCCTCACTCAGGTTTCCTGCGACTCTTCGACCGAATTCCGAATACACCATTACCGTAACTCCAGCCGCCTTCGGCTCGCTGGTCAACGATGAAAGAAATCTCGAAATGGCACCGTCTACGGTGGCCAACAATCGAGCATGCTGATCCTGCTCCCTTGCGTGAGTATCAAAGCCGCCCAGCGATACGGAGTAGACCCGCGTCGGAGCGTCACCTTTGATCAAGGTTGCAACGTCGTTGAGCTGAGAATCCAGCACCGAATTGCTATCGCCATTCGCCGTAGAACCTCCCTCTAAACTTGCAGTCTCTGCATGTTGTGTTCCGTTCTTCAGGATCGGCCCCAATTGGTTAATGACCCGAACCAGATCTGCCACTGTCCCACCGATTTTTGCTCCCCACGGACCAAGTTCGGCGCCGGCCTGGCCGCGACCCAACTCGACAAAGGCATTCGTGATAGCGGCACCGCCCGGGAGGACGACCTGACCGTTCGGAAGCGCTGATCCACCCCCGCCCTTCAGCCCGATGAGCGCTCGAGGCACCGACGGACCGAGGCTCAGCATGCGCAGTGGATCGGTGCTCGTCGCATCCTGCCAGCGTCCGAGCCAGCCGCTCACCTCAGAGCGATCGGGCACCGCCGATTGCCAGATGTCCATCGAACGGAAGTGGCTGCGGTTCGGATTCGGATACCCGACGGCGCGCACGATGGCGAGTCGTTTGTCGTCCCACAGTTTCTTGAAGCCGGTCATCGAAGGGTGGAGCCCGTAGTCAGCATCAAGCGGGATGACCCGATCCGCCGTGATGGCGAGCGTTCCGCGACCGCCAAGATACGCGCTGTTCGAGTACGGAACGACAGTATCGAGACCATCGTTTCCTCCGTAGAGCGTGACCAGCACGAGTATGCCCGTGGCCTTGGCGGACTTCGGCGTGTTTGGTGACGCCTGGGCGCTCACCGGCGCAACGGCAGCGTTGGCCGAGTCTCCCGCCGGAAATGCTCCGCCGTGGCGCACCGGCATCGCCATTCCCGTCGCGGCGACCGCCGCGGTCGTGCCGAGCCCGACCAGAACCTGCCGACGCGTCACTTCTCGGGGGTGGTCGGCGTTGGGCTTCGCCGTACCGTTTGCAACTGATGGGCTTTCACGTTTTGAAGTCATGGCGTAGGTGTCCTTCGACCGATCAGTTGAGAACGTATTCCGGGCTGACCAGAGCGATGGCCAGCTGAGATTTCGGATCATTTGCCTTCACCAGGGCCGCCGTCGTGGCCGAGGTCCAACCGTCGAGGCCGAGTTGCGAAGCCAGAACGTCGAGACGCTGCGATGCCGGAACTCCGGTCAGCCACGAAAGGTTGGCGGAACGCGACAGGGTCGCCGCGGTGGCGAGTCGGGCATGGGCCGTCGCGGTCGACACCCAATATCCGTTCTGAGGCCAACCACCAACGCTGGGCGGTGCGAAGGGAACCTGATTCAGGTCACGCAACGCATTGAGCAGGATCTGGGGCCGGGTCGGGCCGTTCGAGAACGGGAGGTTCAAGGCCCTAAGCGCGCCTACCATCCACTCAACCGGCTGCTTCACGAGGCCTTGCTTGGCCCGCTTCGACACAAACTCGGGGTGACGAAAGATCGAACGCATCAACGTGGTGATGTCTCCATCGGAGGCGAATCCTGCCGCCACCTCAGTGACAATCGGGTCGTCGGGGTTCACGGGAAACGCGAAACGGCTCCACAGCTTCGAAGCGACGAAGCGAGTCGCCGCGGGATGGTTCGCGAGTAGCGAGATGACCTCTTCGCCCCCGTAGGCGCCGACCCGACCGAGGATGGTCTTCTGGCCGGCGTCATGTTGCCCTTTCAGAACGCTGAACTCACCGGTCTTGCGGTTGATTCGCCATCCGGTGAAGGCCCGGGCCGCTTCCCGGACATCGGCATCGGTGTACGAACCGATCCCGATCGTGAAGAGCTCCATCAGTTCGCGGGCGAAGTTCTCGTTCGGGCTTCCCTTCTTGTTCTGGTTGGAGTCGAGCCAGATCATCATGGCCGGATCCTTGGCCACCGCCTGGGTCAAGGCTTCGAATCGACCACTCCCGAGGGAGCGGAAGATCTCGTTTTGCGAGAGCATGAACGCAGCCTCGTTGACCTTCTCGATCGAGGTGGCGAAGTGGCCGTGCCAGAAGAACGTGAGCTTCTCTCGCAACGGAACGCTGGTCGCGACCATCCGGTCCATCCACCACATCGTGATCTCACGGCGTTGGGCGGCCCGGGTCTGGTTCCGGGCCTTGCGTTCTTCGATGGTCTCGATCTCGCTGGCCGCCAACGTGATCACCGTGTTCGGTCGGGGAATCGCGTCTGCGCCGGGGTCACCGGGTGAACGTACGAGAAGCGCGTCGACGGCAGCGTTGTAGCCCGCCGGTGCCAATTGCTTGAGGCGATCGAGCGGGGCGCCGAATCCAGCCCGACGGTAGAGGTGAGCGAGATTGGAAATCAGTTCGTCAGCCACCCTGTGAGACTCGGGGTTGCCTATGAGGAGCATGTGATCCTGCGGTTGCGAACCCGACAGCAAGCTGAACAGAACGAAAAATCCCGACTGCGGTTCGCGGTCGGGGTCAATTCGGCCCATCATGGAGGGATGTCGCGTCCTCTGCAGCTCACGTTCCTCACCTCGGCGTCGAAGCCCAGCCAGCTTCCCGACACCGACGTGGAGGTCGCGTTCGTCGGGCGCTCCAATGTCGGCAAATCCTCGCTCATCAACGCGCTCGCCAATCAGCGACAACTCGCACGGGTGTCGAACACGCCCGGCCGCACCCAGCTGATCAACCTGTTCACGCATGCCGGAGGTGGGGTTCTCGTCGACCTACCGGGCTACGGGTTCGCCGCGGTCCACGCGGCGCGGCGCAACGCGTGGCGTCCGATGATCGAGGGCTATCTGACGAACCGCGAACAGCTCGTGATGATCTACGTGTTGGTCGACGGCGAAGTCGGGCCCACCGCGCTCGACCTTCAGATGCTCGAATGGTTGCGTCACCTCACGCTCCCCCACACGATCGTCGCGACCAAGCACGACAAGGTGAAACCATCGAAGATCGGCGCCCGCAAAGCGGAGATGGCAAAGAAGTGCCTGCTCGAACCGGCCGACATCTTGTGGGTAAGCGCGTCGAAGGGCACCGGCATCGAAGCGCTCCGCGGCCGCGTCGTCGATCAGCTCACGTCGGAATAGTCGGACTGACAGGCCAAATCAGTCGGGTCGACGGACTGAATCAGTCGGTCGAGCGGTCGCGCTCGGCCATGCGGTCGAACGCCCGATCAAACGCCCGTTCGAACGTGCGGTCGAGATCTTCAGTCGTCACGACGTCGGACAGGGCCAAGCGGATGGAGGCCAGCTCCCGGGCAAGGAACTCGGTGTCGGCCTGGGTGCGAAACGCAGTGTCACGGTCGCGTTCGTTGGCGAGCCGATCGCGTTCGGCCTGGCGATTCTGCGCGAGGAGAATCAGCGGAGCCGCGTACGCCGCCTGCAACGACAGGATCAGCGTGAGGAACTGCATGGGGTACTCGTCGAAGCGCCACGACTTCGGCGCAACGGAGTTAACGATTACCCAGAGACCGATAAAGATGCTTTGGAAGACGAGGAACCGGGCCGTCCCGATGAACCGGGCTATCGCCTCCGAGAACGTGCCGAAGCGTTCCGGGTCGTAATGCACGCCGAAGCGGATGCCGCGACGCCGCGGCTGGGAGAGGTCAAGTCGGGCCCGTGGGCCGAAGCGTTCCGCGATTCTGGTCCGGGAGCTCATCGTCGCCTCCGCCAGCCATCAGGAAGCAGATGATCGAGCACGTCGTCGACGCTCACCGCCCCCAGGAGACGTCCGGCCGCATCGCGGACCGGCACGGCGACCACGTCGTAGGACGCGAGACGACGGGCGATCTCGGCGGTCGGGAGATCCACAGTGACCGGCTCGGGCATCTCGTCGAGACACAGGGCTAGGGGCGTCGAAGGAGGCTCCCGGAGCAGGCGCTGAAAGCCGACCGGCCCGAGATAGCGGCCCGTGGGAGTCTCGTGCGGCGCTTCGGTTACGAACACCTGTGCCGCTTCCGCCGCGGCGGTGTCGGGATCGCGGATACGGGCCAGCGCCTCGGCAACGGTGGCGGAACCCGACAGGATGAGTGGATCGGGGTTCATGAGACCACCCGCGGTATCCGGGAGATACTGCAGCAGGCGGCGGACCGACTCCGATTCCTCGGGCTCCATCGCCGCAAGTACATCTTCGCGTTCACGGGCCGACAGCTCCGCGATGACGTCGGCCGCGTCGTCGGAGTCCATTTCCTCCAACACGTCGGCCGCACGCTCGACGTCGAGGTGTTCGATGATCGCGGATGCTTCACCCTCGGGAAGTTCCACGAGCAGGTCGGCGAGGTCTTCGTCGTCCATGGCCTCGGCGACCGCGTGCCGCTCGATCTCCGACAGCGCCGAGATCTGATCGGCGGCATCGGCAGGGTGCAACTCGCGCAACTCCGCCGTCTTGGCCGCTACCAGGTTGACGCCGCCGAACAACGGAATCAGGACTTCCCACCCGGTGACGCGACCGGACCTCCGCCGACGAATCAGGCCCATAGCCGACAGCGACACGCCGGAGACCTCCCACGATCGCATCTCGCCCGGGGTGGCGGTCAGAGCGATGTCGTTGAGGAACTCGCGACCGATGCGCTTGTCGAGAAGATCGGCCTTGGCGAGCAGTTCGCCACCGCGCTTCTTGAACCGGCGGAGGTCAACGGTGCCCGAGAGCAGGCGGGCTCCGGCGGTATCGAGTTCGGCCACACGGTTCGCGTTGATGAAGATCTGGCGGCGCTGCACTTCGGCCACAAAGCCGAGCACGGGTGGCGGGGATTCCGCAGCCGGGTACCCGATAACCACGTCCGCGATGCGACCGACTGCGTTGCCGTCAATGGCAAGCAGGTTGAGCCCGAGCAGTCGGGAAACGAATACGGTCGCCTCGTTCACATAGGCAATCTAACCGTCATCCGGCCCGGCTGGCACCACATACAGCTGTGTGCCAGGAGAACCGATCAGGTGCCGGCAGAACGGACGGGGTGGCATCAGCCAAACCCGGCAAATCAAGTTGTCGGGAATGGTCGGTCCCGGGCCGACGGGCCGGTCGATGCTCCAGTTCGCGTGCGGAAACAGCGATGATAGGAAGATGCCAACGCGATTCGAAACGACCGACGTCGTCGTAATCGGCGCCGGGGTTTCCGGCCTGGCCGCCGCCCGGCACATCGTCCGGTGCGGAAAGTCAGTGCTCGTACTTGACGCCGACACCCGTGTCGGGGGGCGATTGCGCACTCACCACCTCGCCGATGGCACGGCCTTTGATCTTGGTGGTCAGTGGATCGCTCCCGCCGAAGAGATGCCGCGGATCAACGCCCTCCTCGCGGAATACCAGCTCGCTACGTTTCAGCAGGTCGACTCGGCCCGGATGGACCTCACCGCCCACAAGATCGAGAACATGCCCCGCCTCATGCGGGCGGAATGGGAATGGTTTGTGGCCAAGCTCGAGGAGCTGGCCGAATCAGTCGACCCTGAGGTTCTCCTCCGTACACCCGATGCCACCGCTCTCGATGCCGTAAGTGTCGAAGAGTGGAAGCGGGCGAACCTCGACTCCGAGGAACTGAAGAAGGTGTTCGACCAGATTGTTCGCACGGAGTACACCCTGGAGCCCAAAGATGTTTCCATGCTGTACTTCCTCCACGGCATCAAAATGTCCGGCGGCTTGGAGGCGATGTTCTCGTCCGATGGCGGATCACACAGCACCCGGGTCGTGAAAGGACTCGCTGCGGTTGCCTCATGCATGGCTGCGGAGTTGGGTCACCGGGTCATGCTCGGCTACCAGGTGTACGACATCATCCACCGAGACGACGGGGTCCGCGTGGTCGCCGAGAACGCGATCATCGAAGCTGACCACGTGATCGTTGCGCTTCCGCCGAACCAGATTCAGCGCATCGATTTTGATCCGGTCCTCCCCCGGCGCCGGATGTGGTTGCTCCAGCGGCTCGAAATGGGAAGCGTCATCAAGTGCTTCGCGCTTTACGACAAACCGTTCTGGCGGGGGCGCTCGGTGCAGATCGTCGACCCTGAGTTGATCGTTCTCGACCACACGCTCGACGCGTCGTCACCCGACGACAATCACTATGCACTCGTAGCATTCATCGGTGGCGACGATGCCGTCGTGTGGTCCGACCGCTCGCCTGAGGACCGCCGGGCCGAGGTGCTCGACGGATTGGCCCGTGTGCTCGGCGAGGAGGCCCGCACCCCCATCGACTACTTCGATCACGATTGGCTCGCCGAGCCCTTCATCGGCGGAGGTTACGCCTGCTACGCGCCCCCGGGAGTGATGACGTCGGGATATGAAGAACTGTCGCATCCGATCGGGCCCATCCACTGGGCGGGCACCGAGATGGCGACGACCTACCAGGGCTACGTGGAGGGCGCGCTGGAATCGGCCGAACGAGCAGCGACCGAAGTCCTCGACGCCCTGTTCGCTCGGGCGCCTCAGCCGGCCCCGTAACGAGTCGCCCGCCCGACTCGATCGCGGCTCCCGATCTGCGGCGGGAACTACTACTTCAGAGCGTCGAGGGCGTTCATGGCGCGAACCGCCAGCAACGCGGTTCCGTCTTCGGTCTCCGAAGTTTCGTTGGTGTCAGCCATGACGCCGGCGCTGTAGCGGTTGCGGACACCTTCGCCGATGCACGCCAGACGCCAACAGGAGAAGGCCTCGTAGTACCCGACGCCCGAAAGATCACGACCGGTCTTCTCGGCGTAGCGAGCGAGCATGTCGGCTCGCGAAAGGAACCCATCCGAGCCGCTGGGATCGTTCGCGCGCTTAGGTGCTGGTCCGGGATCGGACCAGTAGACCATCAGGTATCCGATGTCGGCCATGAGATCGCCGAGGGTGCAGAGTTCCCAGTCGAGCACGGCCTTGACGGTGCCGGTCTCTCGGCTTACGAGGCAGTTGCCGAGCCGGTAGTCACCGTGCACGATGCCGGTGTAGACCTGCTCCGGCCGGGTCGCGGCCAACCTGGCGTGCACTTCCTCCATGATCGGAAGCTCGCGGATCTTCGACTTTTCCCACTGGATCGACCAGCGCTTCAGCTGCCGCTCGATGTATCCCTCACGGCGGCCGAGCTCACCGAGCCCGATGTCGTCGGGGTTGACCGCGTGAAGATCCGCGAGTGTGTCGATCAACGAGTGCGACGCTGCGGTGCGAAGTGGTTCGGCAATCGAACGACCCGCATCCGGCGAATCCAGCACGATCCCGTCGACGTAGCCCATCACGTAGAAGGGTGCGCCGTTCACGGATTCATCAGTGCACATACCAAGTGCCGGAGCGACCGGAACGTTGGTCTTACCGACCGCCGAGATGATCCGATGTTCACGGCCCATGTCGTGGGCCGTCGCCAGCACGTTGCCCATCGGCGGACGACGCAGAACGAACTGCGTGCCGTCGGCTCCCGTCACCCGATAGGTGAGGTTGGACCGACCGCCCGCAATCAGATCAAAGGTGAAGGGGCCAACGGCTCCAGCCACGTTGGCAGCAAGCCATGCCGATACCGGTTCCTGCTCAATGCCGCGTACTTCTGCCATGTGGCCCCATCCCTTAGTTCAACGAATTTGATCAGTGTGCGAAACGCTGCGATTACTTCGGGGGCATACGAATGCCACCGTCGACGCGGATCGTTTCGCCGTTCATGTACGAGTTGCCGAGGAGTTCCACGACCATGGAGCCGAGCTCGCCCGACGTGCCGAGCCGGTTGGGGAACAGCACGTTCTTGCCCAGGTTGGCCTTGAACGCGTCGGATGCTTCACCGGTGCCGTAGATCGGGGTGTCGATGAGTCCGGGGGCGATGCAGTTGCAGCGGATGCCCGAAGCGGCGAGGTCACGGGCGACCACGAGGGTCATGCCGACGACGCCACCCTTCGACGACGCGTAGGCGACCTGGCCGATCTGGCCGTCGAATGCCGCAACCGACGCGATGTTGACGATGGCGCCACGGCCGCCGTCTTCGTCGGGCGTGTTCGAGTTCATGGCGCTGGCGGCGAGACGGATGCAGTTGAAGCTGCCGATCAGGTTGATCTCGATGACGCGGCGGTAGTTGTCGAGGTCGTGCGGGGTGCCGTCGCGGCTGATCGTGCGGCCGGCTGAACCGATGCCCGCGGCGTTGACGAGCGACTTGAGCGGGGCCATTTCGACCGCAGTCGTGACCGCGACCTGAACCTGTTCGGCGTTCGTGACGTCGCACGGCACGAACGCGCCGCCGAGTTCCTTGGCGAGTGCTTCGCCCTTTTCGGCCTGGCGGTCGAGGTCGGCAATAACGACCTTCACTCCGCGGGCTGCGAGCAGACGGGCTGCGCCCTCACCGATACCCGACGCGCCGCCGGTGACTATTGCAGAAGTTCCATTGAGTTCCATAAGGATCGACAGGCTACGCGTCTGGGCCGCAAGATATGAAAACGAGCAGGTCGATGGCCACGTCGAGTTTTGTGGCTCGACGGACGCGGGGTGCCTTAGACCCGGACCCGGGCGGCGAATCGGCCCTCGTCGAAGCTCAACCGCACGTCGACGCCAAAGGCGTCCGACACCGTCGTCGACTGCAGGGTCTCCTCGATCGGGCCGCTGGCGACCGTCTGGCCGGACCGCAGGAGCAGGGCGTGTGTGAATCCCGGTGGGATCTCCTCCACGTGATGGGTGATCAGCACCGCTCCCGGGAGTTCGGCGTTGGCGGCGATTGCGGCAATACGGGCGACGAGACGCTCCCGGGCTCCGAGGTCGAGTCCCGCGGCCGGCTCGTCGAGAACCAGAAGATCGGGGTTCGTCATCAGCGACCGGGCCAGCTGAACCTGCTGGCGCTCCCCCTCGCTGAGGACGCCAAACGAACGGCCGGCCAGATAACCGAACCCTCCTGCGTCGAGCAGGGTCTGGGCCCGGTCACGGTCCTCCTGCGAGTACTCGTGCCACCACGGTTCGAGCGCTGCGTACTTCGCGGTCATCACCACATCGGCTGCCAACAGTTCCGGACGAACCATCTTGGCGAACGCCGCGCTCACCACGCCGAGCCGCGTGCGCAGTACGCGCCAGTCGACACCGCGTCCGAGACGCGCCCCGAGCAGTGACAGGTCGCCGACGGTTGGATGGAGATACCCGGTGATCAACTGCACGAAGGTGGTCTTTCCACAGCCGTTAGGTCCGAGGACGACCCAACGCTCGCCCGGGTGGACCGCCAGATTCAGATCACGCAGGGCCCAGGTCTCCTTCGCGTCGTACGAGACACCGATGCCGGTAAGCCCGATCAGGGACCCGGTTTCGTCGACGGAAAGCTTGGCGGAGGGAGCATCCATGAGGTCATGGAGCGTACTTGCCGTGTTCCCAGCCCCGAGCCGAACTACTGACGCGGCGCGTCGGACTCGGACATAGCCCTCAAGCTCGACTACGTTCGCTCGCCGTGTATGAGTTCGACAGAGATACCGCCGTCACCTGCGTAGCCAACGAGGGCGGCCGATCGGTCTGGTCCGCGGATCTTTCCGCGGGGTGGAGCATTGGGGCCAACCCCAACGGCGGGTACGTGCTGGCCGTCGCCGGACGAGCGCTGAGCGAAGCCCTTCCCCAACACCCGGATCCGTTCAGTGTCACCGCTCACTACCTGCGCCCCGCTCAACCGGGCCCGGCCACGATCACGATCGACGTCGCCCGTACCGGACGCAAACACTCGACCGCCTCGGCCACGTTCGTGCAGGACGGCAAGGAGCGCATCCGGGTACTGGCCACCTATGGCGACCTCTCGGCCCAGGCCGGACCGACTCGCGTCGAGGCCAACCCGCCCGACGTCGCGCCAATCGAGCAGTGCGTCAGCCGGGGTTCCCTGAGTGTCGACGGTTCGTCGATCGGCGAGCGGTTGCAGGCCATGCTCCATCCGGAGATTGGATGGACCAGCGGTACCCCTGGCGGCACTGCGGCACTGACCGGCTGGATCGGCTTCAAAGACGAACGCCCCGCCGACCCACTATCGCTGCTGTTCTTCTCCGACGCGTTCCCACCAGCTCTTTTTGACTGGCTCCCCGAAAAAGTATGGCTACCTACGATTGAGCTCACCGTCCACGTGCGGGCCAAACCCGCGCCCGGCCCACTGCGCGGCGTCATGCGAACCCGCTTCCTCATGGACGGCTATCTCGAGGAAGACGGCGAACTCTGGGACTCGAACAACCGACTTGTCGCTCTGTCGCGCCAACTGGGAATGCTCTTCAAGCCGTAGAGTCGTTCCGTTCGTATCGTTCCGTTCGTATCGTTGATCCGACGGTCGCACGCCCGGTTCAGCCGAAGGACGTCGCGAACAGGTTGTCGTAGGCCAGCCCCCACGGCGGCCGAAGGAATCCCAGCGCGCGTACATCTTGTGTCCATACCGCGAATGGCGAGCGTCGAGCGAATGTGCCACCGCCGATCACCTTGCTCAGTCGGCCGAGCGACGCCTCTGCGAGTTCGGCCACCGACTCTTTAGCGCGCAACGCGGCATAGGCTCCAGCCTTCGGATCACCCGACTCCGTCGCCCGAAGCGCTCCCTCCAACGCCTGTGTCGCCAACCAGTACTCGGTCTCCGCGCGTGTCCACTCAACCCGTTCATATGCACGCATAGTATCTCGTTTCGGCGCAAGTTGCTCTTTCGCTGTGCGGAAGGCCTCGTCGAGGACCCCGACGACGACAGCTGTAAACACGTTCGGGATGAACGGAGCGACTGCCGCCGCCACAATGCCGATCGGACGATCCCACGCCATGCGGATAGCGGGACAGGAGTCCAACCGCATCGCGTGGCTCTGCGTCGCCGCCATGCCCATGCCATCCCACTCAGCGGTAAGAGTCATGCCGGCGCTACCGTCCCACGGACGGCCACCGGTCTCGATGACAAAGAACGCGGGCTCGGTAGCGTCGACCGGAAGCGCTGTAGTGAGCATGAACGACATCACGCCACTGCCGCTGCCGAAGTGCTTGTCGCCGGTGAGTCGAAACGCCTCACCCGAGAGTTGGCCGGATGCTTCGGAGTCGGGAGCGGCGATCGTTTTGGTCTTGAAGATGTCGCCGCCGCTGCCCGGCTCCGAGGTGATCGTCCCCCACTGGCGGCCGGCGGCGACACTTTCAAACACGGCCCGGCGTTGCGTCTCCCACGCAGTGCTTGTCGGGTCGTCGGGCGCAAGCCAGTAGCCGAGCACGGCAGGGTGCATCGCCGACACGAGTGCCACCGACGGATCCACTGCTGCAAGCGTCCGTAGCAATCCGCAGATCGGACGCGTCGAACGTGTGCTGTCCTCCCACAGCCCGCCCATTGACTCGGGCACGGCAGCACGCAGAATACCTGCGTCGGCCAGCCGGGCGAAGTCGGCCGGATCGAGGTTGCGACGGGTCTGCCGCTCCGGGCGCTGTGAGCGCCAGTCGTCAGCGATTGCGCTGACTCGTTCCTCAAGCAGGGGCCACGAGAGATCCATGGACGGAGACTAGTGGGGGAACGCAATGCGTCGCTCGGGAGTCGAAACGATATGGATTCGCGCTCGCTCGACATTGGTTCCGTCGCTACACCAGAGCAACGCCGATTCATCGCCGATTTGATCGTCGAGTCAGCCGATTCGACGTCGTCGAGGCCAACGCGCAGCAGCGTGTGCCGCAACGGTGCTGACAGTCGCTCTGGGAGCGACGCGGTGCACGAGTATCGAGCAGCACGAGTGTCCGGGATCGTCAGGTCAACGAGGTGCTCTTCGCGATCTCGTACTGCATCACGTTGGCGTCGAGAATCATCGCCTCCTGACCATCGCTGGGTCCTGCTCCACGAAACGATTCCACGGCCTCGACCGATTCCCATTGCTCAAAGACGTTGATGCGGCCCGGTTCGATTGGATCCGCCGAAAGGTGAAAATCAACACATCCTTCGGCAACGCGGGCCGCCCGGGCCACGTCGATACAACCTTGGAGGTAGTTCTCTCTTTGGTCAGGCGCAACCTTCAGGAACCCAGCAACGATGATCATCTGCACGAGCGTAGATCCCGTCGGAAACTGAGCACCCCTTTCGGGAGAGTCGCCAGGTACCGTGCGTGTGACTTGACTGACTCGCCCCAGGAGGTTTTTTGACCGTCTTGCGCCGAGTGCATCTTTCAGGCCTTGAACCGCCCTTTACGTAGCGACAGTGCTGATTGACCCCGCAAACGTGGCCTCGCTCGCGCATGCGAAGTGACACGAGCTCCCGCGATGTGCGACAAACGGGGTTCCTGGCGGCGACCAACGGTTTGGCACCGAGATGGTCATTCTTGTGCCCTCAGTCGCTCCACGAGCGACTAAGCGAACGAGTATGCGAGCGTCAGGCTGGCGAGCCGCCGAAGATCGCGTCGTACAGACGGTCGGCCCCGTGGAACACCGGGTCGGCGCACGTGATACCGGTCTCATCTTCGACCGCTTGACATGCCGCGTCAATCTCGGCGGGGCTCAACTTCGCGCAGTTCAACGCGATGGCGCGGACCTTGGCGGCGGGGAACGACGGGGATGCGGCGGCGACCGCCTCGTACATCGCAACGACTTCACGCAACGGCGGGATGGCCACGTCGTCGAGTTGGTCGACCACGGTCTGGTTGGCCCGGTGGACGAGCACGAGATCGGTCGGCATCGAACCTCGGAGAAGCGCCATCCAGGCCGTCGACCCCGGGTGAAGGGCGGACCCTTGACCTTCGACCCACAACACGTCGTTGTCATCGCCGTACTTCAGGCAGAGCGCTTCGATCGAACCTGACGCGAAGTCGACACGCACAGCATCGAGGGGAACGCCATCACCGCTTATACAGATTCCGATCTGTCCCGTCGCGAGAAACTTCGACCGGAGTCCCCGGGCCCGAGCGACCCGGTCAAGTTCCAGCGACGCCGTCATCTTCCCGATCGCCATGTCGGTACCGACCGTCAGCACCCGGCGGGCGGAAACCCCGCGGGCCCGACCCCTCCCGCTGACCAGACCCGTCGGCTCCTGACGAACGTCCCAGATCCACGCGCCCGGCTGGAGCGCCGCAGCGAACTCGGGATCCTCGTTGTAACGGCCGTGCAGGCCGTTGACCAGGTTCATGCCTTTTCTAAGCGCGCTGACTATCTCGACGCGGTACGGAGGAGGAAGCACGCCACCACTGGTCGCTACGGCAATCACCAGGGTGTCGGCCCCCAACGCGTGGGCGTCTTCGGCCGTCGCGACGATCGGGACATCGACGTCGATGCCGGTGATGTCGCGGACACTGCCTCCGACCTCATCGGACGCCACCACACACGTGATCGGGTTGTCGCTGTACCGCATGAGGCCGTAGCCCATCTTGCCGTTACGCGACCGGAGGTATCCGTCGCTCATCAACAGTGCGAGTCGATTCGCCGCGGTGAGCATCATGCCACCTCGACCCGATTGCTCGACTCGGCCGAAACCAGGCGCACACCGAGCCCGGCGAGATCGTTCGGGACCACCCGGCCGTCGGCGTAGGTGGCCCCTACGAACGGATCGTTGAGGAGATTGAGGTGGCTGTCGAGATCGATATGGTCACATAGCGATCCGATCTGAGCGCCTGCGCTAATCGCCAGCGACGACTCTCCCATGCATCCGATCATCACCGACAGGCCGTGGGCGCGGGCGGTGTTGATGATCCGCAACGCTCCGG
Source organism: uncultured Acidimicrobiales bacterium (assembly GCA_963763135.1). Classification (GTDB taxonomy): domain Bacteria; phylum Actinomycetota; class Acidimicrobiia; order Acidimicrobiales; family JANYDT01; genus JANMZO01. Next base: position 52,024 of record CAVXNJ010000006.1, read on the forward strand.
TTATCCCGCCACACTTCATGAGCTTCAGGTTCACTCCGTGCAGGCGGTCAGCCAAATTCGCCACGTCTGACGCCGAATGAATCGACTCGTCGGCGTAGATCGGAAGCTCCGACGACCGAAACAGCGAGAGTAACGAATCGTCGTCGCCTTCAGCCAGCGGCTGCTCGACGTAGGTGACGCCTCGGTCGGCGAGCCACGGGATCATCGTCTTGGCGTCGGCCAGGTTCCATCCGCAGTTGGCGTCGACCCTCCACGCCGGTTCGGGCACATCGACCGATCGCGCCGACTCCTGAACGACGGTGAACATCGCCTGATCCGCTTCGATTCCGGCGGGCTGCCCTAACTTGATCTTCAGCACCCGGGCCCGGGTTCGGCTCAGTATCTCCGGCACCCGCTCCCGGATGATCTCGGTCGGATTGATTCCAATGGTGAGCGAGGTTGGAACGATTCGGGTCGGGTCGAGTCCGAGAATCCGCCAGACCGGAAGATCCGAGCGCTTACCGAGCCAGTCAAAACAGGCCATGTCGATGGCTGCCCGGATCGCACTGCCCGTTCGCCCCACCGGACCGAGCAACGACTCGATGCGTTGCGTGTCGGTCGGGTGCAGCGGTTCGAACACCGAAGCCCATTCGGCAACGGCCGATTCGGCCGACTCGGCCGAATCTCCGGTGACCTCGCTCGGAGCCATCTCTCCGATTCCCACGACACCCTCATGTTCAACGGATACAACGACGTTGGTCGAGCCCGAGCTGGTGCCCCGGCTGATGGTCAGCGGGTGTCGTTTCACGAGTTCGATTCGCTCCGAGGTGATTCTCACGGGTCGAACTCTACGGGACACGGCGCCGTCGATGGGGAACCGGCGGCACCCTGCAACATGATCCGTGCAACAAGATCCGCGCAGCGCTCTCCACGCGACGCTTTCCGCTCAACGCGCGCTTCACGCAAGTACTTGCGTGGAGCGTCGAACCCGCTAAACGGTTGTCGTGAGTGTGGTGACGATGTCCCTCGACGAGAAACCGATGCGTAGTTCGCGGGACCCCGGTCGGACCGCCCACGACTTGGACGTTACGTCCCAGTGCGATGCCCAGCGCGGGTTGAGCTGAACGGTCAGGGTCGAAGTCTGCGACCCGACCAATGTGGCCTTGGCGAATCCGACGAGTTGCTGGGCCGGGTCATCGGCCGCCCCCGTCCCTTCCGGGTCGCAGCCGTAGACCTGCACGACGACCTGACCGCGGCGATCCCCTCGGTTCGCAACCACCACTTCCACCGACGTAGGAGAAACAATTTGCGCGCTTACTATCTCGGCGGCGGCGTAGCTCAGACCGTGACCGAAGGCGAAGAGCGGCTCGCGACCCGTCGTGTCGTACCAGCGGTAGCCGATCAGGCGCCCCTCCAGGTACTTGGCCGCACCATTTCGTCCGGGGTGATGCTCGAACGACGGGGAATCCTCAAATCGTCGGGGCAGCGTTACCGGAAGGCGCCCACCGGGATCGACTTCACCCAGAAGTACGTCGACGAGAGCATCTCCGAATTCCTGGCCGGGAAACCACGTGAACAGCACGGCATCGACCTCGTCGACCCAAGGCATCGCAACCGGCGAGCCGGCGTTGACGACGACTATCGTACGCGGACTTACCTTTGCCACTTCCCGAACAAGTTCGTCTTGACGGCCCGGCAGGTCAATGTTCGGGCGGTCGTAACCTTCGCTCTCCCAGTCTTCGTTGGTTCCGACGACGATTATCGAAACGTCTGAACGAGCCGCCAGATCGACCGCCTCCGCGAACGGGTCGACCACCACCGGACCGCTACCGCCGATGATCACACCCCGAAGAAGTCCCTCGCCACGACCCTCGTACTCGGCCACAAATTTGTACGAGCGCTCACTTTCCAGCGACACGGTTCCCACGACCTGCTTGGTACCCATGCCGAAGAACGAACCTCCGAGCGGGCTGTCGGCATCGTCAGCTACGACGATGCCGTCGACCAGGATCCTCGCCCGACCGACACTCATTACGCCGAAGTTCCATTCGCCCGAGACCGTCGGCGTGAGCGTGGCTTCGATCCGCACGGCAAACGTCGCCCGGTCGAGTCCGTTCGGCGCCTCGGGCCAGATAAGACTGAATCGGCGGAGATCTTCGGTCAGCACCACCGGTCCACCAGCTTCAAGATCGGCGGAGTTCGCGAAATACGAAACGCGGCCATCTGTGATGCTGTCGGGCGTCAAGGGCGGAAGTCCACGATGGATCGAACAGCCCGGAGCGTGAAGCACCTGGGTCTGATCCGAGGCGATCCGGCGGGTGATCGCCTCGAGCGGATGAACCTGATGCACCGCGTTCACGAGCGCCGACCCACCGCCCATGATGCGTCCGCGTAGGGCGTTCGGCCCGATAACGGCGACCCTTTCGAAAGCGTTTGCAGCGAGTGGGAGTGCGTCGTCTTTGTTTCGCAGTAGCACCATCCCCGCAGCCCCGGCAGCACGGATCAGCTCGCGGTCTTCCGGTTCGTCCCGTGTGATCTCGGGGCCGGGACCCCCGTCGGCAATGGCTCCGATACGGTCCATGAAGCGCAGCATGCGACGGGCTGTGGAACGAACCAGGCTCGCTTCGACCGTCCCTGCGGCGACCGCTTCGGCCAGACGTTGACCACGGAGTCGCGGCGGACCCGGCATCTCCAGATCGAGTCCGGCTTCGAGACCTTCGACCGTCGAGTGGAGTCCGAACCAGTCGCTCATCACGATTCCGTCGAAGCCCCACTCGTCTCGGAGGACGTCGGTGAGGAGCTCCTTCGAATCCGCCGACCACGGCCCGTTGATCCGGTTGTACGCCGTCATGATGGCCATCGCGCCTGCTTCGCGCACCGCAGCTTCGAACGGCTGCAGGTACACCTCACGCAGGGTCCGCTGGTCGATCTGGCTGTCGATGGTCATCCGCTCGAACTCGGTGTCGTTGCCCACGTAGTGCTTCACGCAAGCGGCCACACCCTCGGACTGCACGCCCTTCACGTACCCGACGGTGATACGCGCGCTCAGGTACGCGTCTTCACTCTGACACTCGAAGTTGCGCCCGCCGACCGGCGTTCGATGGAGATTCACCGTAGGAGCGAGGAGAACCCGGGCTCCTTTGGCGCGTGTCTCGCGGCCCAGCAGCTGACCGATCGTCTCAACGAGGACCGGGTCCCAGGTGGCCCCGAGCGAGGTACCGCACGGGACGTTCACCGACGCGGGACCGGTGAAACTCGTACCGCGTACGCCGGCCGGTCCGTCGCTGACGCGCATCGATGGGATACCAGCGTGTTCGATGGCCGCGGTGTGCCAATTGTCGATTCCGGCCAACAGAGAAATCTGTTCGTCAAGCGTCAGGGAATCGAGAAGGGAATCGAGTTCGGCATCAGTCATGGAAGCGGACCCTAACGCATTCCGCCGTGCGGAAGTGGAAACGCTTTCAGTTGCATTTCGTCATCAAACCGTAACTTATGGGTGACAACAGGCACACACTCTAACCATCTGCTAACATTTCTTGAAAGCGCTTGCATCAGCAGGCGTGCTCCGATCCACCAAGGGGAGAAATAATGAAACTTGTGAAAACGGCTGCTGTAGCTGCCGCCTTTGCAATGATCGCCGGGTCCCCGGCGATTGCCGCGACCACAGCCAAAAAGACGACCTCGCTGCTTAAGGGCAAGATCGCCTGCAAGAACCAGTACAAGGGCAAGAAGGTCACGATCTTCTCCCCGAACGACACCGTGGGTGACATCAAGAACTTCGGCGCCGCTTGGGCTCCGTTCGAGAAGTGCACCGGCGTCAAGATCACCTGGGAAGGCACGAAGACGTTCGAAGCCGATGTCAAGCTGCGCCTCGCAGGCGGCAACGCGCCGGGCATCATCGACTTCCCGCAGCCGGGCCTCATGGCAGCCCAGGCCAAGGCCGGCAAGCTGATCGAGCTTCCCGCCGACATCAAAGCCGACATCTCGAACAATCTCCTCGGTGGCTGGCTCGGCTACAGCACCGTCAACGGCAAGGTCTACGGCTATCCGTTCCGTCAGAACTTCAAGTCGTTCGTCTGGTACTCGCCCAAGGCGTTCGCCGCCAAGGGCTACAAGGTTCCGACTTCGCTCGACGAGCTGAAGACCCTTTCCGACAAGATCGTCACCGACGGCGGCACGCCGTGGTGTGCCGGTATCGAGTCCGGTGCAGCAACCGGTTGGGTCATCACCGACTGGGTCGAAGACATGATGCTTCGCACCACGACCCCCGCGAACTACGACAAGTGGATCGACCACTCCCTCAAGTTCGACTCGCCTGAAGTCAAGACCGCGTTCGACGCCGTCGGTTCGTACCTGAAGAACGAGAAGTACGTCGGCAACGTCAAGGCCATCGCCACGACGAAGTTCCAAGACGGCGGCCTCCCGATCCTCGACGGCAAGTGCTTCATGCACCGCCAGGCCAACTTCTACAAGTCGAACTGGCCGGCCGGCACGACCTTCGGCGACAGCGGCACCGTCAACGCCTTCTACCTCCCGATGGCCAAGGCCAGCGACCCGAAGGCCATGCTCGGCGGCGGCGACATCAACGCTGCAACCAACAAGAAGCCCGAAACCATCGACACGATGCGCTACCTCGCCTCGGTTGACTGGGCCAACGCCACCGCAGCCAACATGGGCAACTTCTCGCCCCGCAAGGACTACGACACCAGCCTCCTGCCCGACAAGTTCGACCAGGTCTTCGCGAACATCGGTAAGTCCGCAGCGACGTTCCGCTTCGACGCTTCCGACCTGATGCCGGGCGCAGTTGGCTCCGGTTCGTTCTGGAAGGAAGCCACCTCGTGGATCACCGGACAGAGCACCGACGACACCCTGGCCAACATCGACAAGAGCTGGCCCGCAAGCTGATTAACCCCACACAGGGTTGAACTTTGGGAAGGGCCGCGAGCGATCGCGGCCCTTTCCGGTTATGTTTTCAAGAACGAGCAGTCTGAACACTGAACACCTGAGATAGAGGGCAGCCAAAATGGGGCAGCTGGTAAGTGCGTTGATCACCGTGGTTCTCGGACTCGGCGGATTCGTTGGAGGGTTGTTGGCCCTGTATGCGATAACGATGGCGTTTCCGAAACGGTTCCGCGACGGCGGCCAGATCGCCGTCTTTCTCGGTCCAGCCATCGTTCTGATCATCATCGGGTTGCTGGTCCCCGCCCTTCGAACAGCGTTTCTGAGCCTCTTCTCCGACCGGGAGAACAGCCATCCGTTCGGCGGCCTGGCCAACTACAAGTTCATCTTCACCGATTCGAAGATGCTGTTGGCTCTCACGAACTCGGCGCTCTGGGTGATCTTCGGCGGAACCACCAGCACGATTCTCGGCTTGAGCATCGCCCGCTACATCGACGGGGCGAAGGGCGAGAAGGTCGCAAAGTCGCTCATCTTCATTCCCCAGGCGCTCTCGCTGGCCGGTGCCGGCATCATCTGGAAGTTCGTCTACGACGGCCCGCCGTTCGCCTACGGCCTGCTGAACGCGGTAACGAAGGTAGTTCCGGGTCTACCCGACAGCTTCGGCGGCGACGGGCAGCGGATCTGGCTCCTTGAGAGCGGAGCGCGGATGAACACGTTCCTCCTGATCGTGATCCTGGTCTGGGTCCAGACCGGATTCGCAACGGTCGTGCTTTCGGCAGCGATCAAGGGTGTGCCCGAGGCGCTGGCCGAAGCCGCCACCGTCGACGGCGCCACCAGCCGCCAGGTGTTCTACAAGGTCACCCTGCCCTACATTCGCCCGGCCATTCTCACGGTCCTCACGACCGGAACCATCGGAGCGCTGAAGGCCTTCGACATCATTCAAGCCACGACCGGTGGAAACTTCAACACCAGCACCGTGGCCAACGAGCAATACATCAAGTTCTTCTTGGAAGACCGCGACGGACTCGCATCGGCGCTCGCCGTGCTGCTCTTCGTGATCGTGCTTCCAATAGTGGTCCTCAACCAACGGGGCCAGAAACGAGCAGCGGAGATGATGGGAGGATGAGCGACATGACCGTTGTTACGACACCGGCCACCGCCCCAACGGTTGGGGTAAAGGCTGTCGAAGCCAAGGCGACGCTCGGTCGCAAGTTGTCCGACACCCTCGGGAGCCGGGCCGGTCGAGCCTTTGTGTGGGCCCTCGCCCTCTTCTGGACGGTCCCGACGTTCGGGCTTCTGCTCACGTCGTTCCGACCCGAACGGCAGATCAAGACCTCAGGTTGGTGGACGGCGTTCGCGCACCCGAAGTTCACGTTCGACAACTACTTCTCCGTCCTCGGCACCCGCTCCGGAATCGAGTTGGGTCGGTACTTCTCGAACTCCATCAAGATCGCCATCCCGGCCACGATCATCTCCGTGATGATCGCCGCGCTCGCGTCGTATGCCCTGTCGTGGATGGAATTTCGTGGACGCGAAATGGTCTACGTCGGGATCATCAGCCTGCTGGTGGTACCGCTCCAAATGGCGATCATCCCACTGCTGCGGTTGTTCAACCTCGGCGTTCACATCGGCTCGATCACCATCGTCCCGGCGCTCCACTTTCCGGCGATCGTGCAGACATGGATCGCCCACGCATGTTTCGGTATGCCGTTCTGTTTGTTCATTTTGAAGAACTTCGTATCGTCGCTCCCACCGGAGCTCATCGAAGCCGGCAAGATCGACGGCGCCGGTCACATGACGATCTTCCGTCGCATCGTTCTTCCGCTGTCGATTCCCTCGATCGCCTCCCTCGGCATCTTCCAGTTCCTGTTCATCTGGAACGACTTCTTCGTTGGCAAGATTTTCGCCGGTGGCGGCCAGAACGCCCCGATCACGGCGAAGCTGGTCGAGGTGTCCGGCAACCGCGGGCAGGACTGGCACCTTCTGACTGCGGCCGCGTTCATCTCGGCCATCGTTCCACTGAGCGTGTTCTTCTCCCTGCAGCGCTACTTCGTAAAGGGTCTTCTAGCCGGTTCCGTCAAGGGCTGACGCCAAACCTCGACGGTCGTCGAGGGCACAACAGGATGGAACAGAAATGAAGCAGATAGTCGTCATCGGAGGGGGCACCGCCGGAAGCATCGTCGCGTCGCGCCTCTCCGAGCAACCGGATTGGAGCGTCGTTCTGCTCGAGGCCGGTATCGACCGCGAGATCGAACCCCCCGCCGATCTGTTCGAAGCCATGGCCGAACCCGGTGCTCTGTGGGCACCAATCGACGCCGCGCCGGGAGCTTCCGTGCTGCGGGGCAAGGGTGTCGGTGGATCTTCCGCGGTCAACGGAAGCATGTGCGCCGTTCCCCCGAGCTCGGACTTCGAGAAGTGGGAGACGTTGACTGGCGACCGGTTCTGGGGGCCGGATTCGGTCACGGCAACCTTCGACGCGCTTCTCACCGGAGCGTTGACGCTCGACGCTGAGACTCGTGGTCGGGCCGACCGCGTTCTTGCCACTCTGGCCGACGAGTTGAACCTGACCGTCCGCGACGCGACGGTCTTTCGCGACCCGCAAACCGGCGAGCGGCGGTCGTTCAGTTCCCAGGCGCTGCGCAGCGCCAGGTCCCGCCCGAATCTCGCCGTGAAGTCCGACGCGGAAGTCCAGCTCGTTCTCCCTGCGGCGGACCCAACGCAGCAAAACTACGTACACCTACATACAGGCGACGTCGTTGAAGCTGACCACGTCGTCGTGTGTGCCGGAGCAATCGGATCACCGGCGATCCTGCTCCGATCCGGCTTTACGAACCAAGCCATCGGAGACACCGTGCTCAACCACGTCGGGGTCACGATCACGCTCGAGTTCCCGGTAGCTGAACTCGATGGGATCCAACGCTCCGAACTCGACCGCGGGCCACTGACAGCCGTGCTCGGGGGTCGGGCCGACAGCATGGAGATCCTGCCGATCAATCGGGTCGGAGTCGGTCAATCCACCGGGCACTTCGGAGGGTTTCTGATCACGCCGATGCTGGCCAACTGCACCCGAGGACAGCTGCGCGTCGATGCGAGCGGCGAGCCCGTGCTCTCCTTCGTGCCGTCGTCCGAAGACCGCGCCTGTTTGCGGCAGGCCCTCAAGCTCGGCTTGCGGCTCGCCCAGCTCGCTCTCGACCGTGGTCTGGCCGTCAACGCATTCGTCGATGCCGCGGGAACGACCGCAGAGTCGCTGACTGACCGCTCCGATGCTGAACTCGACGCGTGGATCGCCTCGCACCCGGCTCCGCTGCATCACTACGCGGGGTCGTGTCCGATGGGGTCGCCGACCGACGCGGCACCGCTTGATCCGTCCTGCCAACTCAAAGGACACGCGGGAATCTCCGTCATCGACGCATCCTGCTTTCCGTCGATGGTCTCCGTCGGTCCGAGCCTCACCGTCGCAATGCTGGCCGAGCGGGCAAGCGCTCGCCTGGGATCTGACCTGTTGAGGAGGTGGGCGGCATGACGAACCTCCCCCGGCCTCCCCTGCAGGCCGCGACTATCGAAGCCGTCGCGGCGCTGGCCAAGGTGTCGGTGGCGACCGTAAGCCGGGCTCTGCGCAATCTGCCGAATGTCGCTGAGGAAACCCGCAAGCGCGTCCATATCGCTGCCGAACAACTGAACTATCGACCCGACCCGAACGCATCTCGCTTGGCTACCGGCCGGACCCAGGCCATCGGCATGGCCGTCCCTATGCTCGGGCGCTGGTACTTCTCGACGGTGGTCGGAGCGGCGCACGTGGTGCTCGTCGACGAGGGTTACGACCTGCTCCTGTTCGGCGTCGCGACGCCCGAAGATCGTGGCCGCTTCATCACGGAATGGGCCGTGCTCGGCAAACGGGTCGACGGCGTGATCCTCGTTGATCTCAAGCTCGACCCCAACGAAATCGAAGATCTCGCGCACGCGGAAGCGCGCGTCGGCACGATTGGCAATCTCCATTCGCCGTTCTCGTCCGTCACCGTCGACAATCGCGCGGCGTCGGCGGTGGCCGTCCGCCACCTCCTCAACCTGGGGCATCGGGAAATTGCGCTCATCGGCCATCAGCAGGGCGACTGGCCGTTCCAGGTTCCGAACGACCGCCATGACGGTTACGTCGATGCACTCCGGGAATTCGGGATCACCCCGCGGCCCGAGCTGCAACGAGCCGGCTCCTTCGAGATCGACGGCGGATACGACGCCATGACCGACCTCCTCGCTCTGCAGAACCCACCCACGGCCGTCTTCGCCATGTCCGACGAGATGGCGTTTGGGGCGATCAAGGCGATCCGTGACCACGGGCTCCGGGTGCCGGAAGACATCTCCGTAGTCGGCTTCGACGATCACGAGATGGCCAAGGTCATGGATCTCACCACGATTCGCCAGCCGGTGCAGGAGAGCGGCGAGCTGATCGCCCGACAAATGATCAGCATGCTCAAGGCCGCCGCCACCAACGACGCCGACGGTCTGCTACCCGTGCACCGGCAGCTCCGCACCCACCTGGTCGTCCGGCGAACCACGGCGCCCTTCTCCGCCACGCGCCTTCACCACAGCTGACGCCAGGGTCGAAAGGGCCGCTCAGCACCCACCGATCAGCAAGCTGATCAGACGCCGGCTCGGTAGCCGACTTCCCACAGGCACAGGCCGTGCGGCGGCGCAATGTTGGGTGCATAGCTGCGGTCGCGAGCCCGAAGCGTGGCCATGACATCGCCGGCCGTACGTTTCCCCTGGCCGATCTCGACCAGAAACCCCACGATCGACCGCACCATCTGCTGACAGAAGGCGTTCGCCCGGATTTCCAGACGCAGCACGTTGTCAGGCAACTCCACCCAGAAGGCGTCGGTCACGAGCCGGACGAGCGAACTGTCGGTCTTGTGCTTTTCCATGCGGCAGAACGACGTGAAGTCGTGGTGTCCGATGAACGCATCGGTCGCCAGGCGCAGTGCATGCATGTCGAGCGGGGCCCGCACGTGCCAGGTCGTCTCGGTGAGGAACGGATCAGGGAGGGTCCGGTTCAGAATCGTGTAGCGGTAGTGCCGGTAGGTGGCGCTGAAGCGAGCGTCGAACGTCACCGGGGCGAGATCGGCACTACGGATCACGATCTCGGGGTTCAGGATCTTGTTCAGGGAGCGGTGCACCCGGTCGACATCGAAACGCTTCGGCTCGGGAATGTCGACGTGTACGACCTGACCCCAGGCGTGCACTCCGGCATCGGTCCGTCCCGACATCACGAGGATCGGGCGCTCGGCCAGCTGGTTCACGATACACAGGGCGTCAAGCAGCGTGTCGCCGACGGTGCGAAGTTTCCCCTGCGGAGCCAGGCCGTGGAAGTTCGTGCCGCGGTATGCAACCAGCAGCCGGAGCCGAATATGCCCGTCGGCTAAGCGGGTCTCCCCCGCCACGTACTCGTCCTTCTCATCGAACGCAAGCAGCCGCTCCACGTCAGCCGACGCTAGCGCAGCGACCACCGGGCTTCCATGAACGTAGACAACCCGCAACCGACTCTCCCCTCTCCCACGAACCCGTCAATAACCGGGCGACCCAAACGAAAAAACGCCGGCGCGTAGCGCCGGCGTTTCCACTTCGTCAGCGGGCGGACCCGCTCATCAAATCAGACCAGTTCGATACGAGCCATCGGCGCGTTGTCGCCGTGGCGCGGGCCGAGCTTCAGGATCCGAAGGTAGCCACCGTTGCGAGCCGCGTAACGCGGGCCGATCTCGGAGAACAGCTTCGACGCCATGTCTTTGTCACGGATGAACGAGACGACCTGGCGCTGATTATGCACGCCACCCTTCTTCGCTTTCGTGATCATCTTCTCGGCCACCGGGCGCAGCGCCTTGGCGCGGGCTTCGGTGGTTACGACGTACTCAGCGGCGACGAGGGAAGCCACAAGGTTTCCGAGCATGGCCTTCTGGTGTGATGCATCTGAGCCAAGTCGATGGCCCTTCTTAGGTTTTGGCATTTCAGTACCTCAGCGGTCCTTCACGCGCAGCGAAAGGCCGCGCTCATCGAGCTTGACAAGTACTTCATCGAGAGATTTCTGTCCGAAGTTGGTAATGGCGAGGAGGTCGTCCTCGGTCTGCATGCAGAGTTCGCCGATCGTGTTGACCTGCGCACGCTTGAGGCAGTTGCGGGGGCGCTCCGACAGATCGAGGTCTTCGATCGGAAGGTCGAGGTCGGGCGAACCCGATCCGAGTGCGCTGACCTCGCCGAGCGACAGGCCCTGCGGTGCTTCGCTCATGTCGGCCACGAGACCGAACAGGGTGCGAAGCGTGTCGCCGGCCGACGCGAGTGCGTCTTTCGGCGTAATGGAGCCGTCGGTCTCGATGTCGAGGGACAGCTTGTCGTAATTGGTGGACTGCTCGACGCGGGTGGGTTCGACGTTGAATGCCACGCGACGGATCGGCGAGAAGATCGAGTCGACCGGGATAACTCCGATGATCGACGACTTCTTGTTGCGATCGGCCGAGACATAACCGCGTCCACGTTCGACGGTGAGATCCAGAGCCAGACGGCCCTTACCGTTGATGGTCGCGATGACCAGTTCCGGGTTCATGATCTCGACGCCGGTCGGAAGCGGAATGTCGGCTGCCGTAGCGGTGGCCGGTCCGCGAACGTCGAGACGCAGTTGGACGGGCTCGTCGCCCTCAACGGAGATGACGAGGTCCTTCAGGTTCAAGATGATGTCGGTGACATCTTCTTTGACGTTCGGGATAGTGGCGAACTCATGCAGCGAGTCGTCGAAGCGGACCTGCGTAACCGCAGCACCGGGGATCGACGAAAGAAGCGTGCGACGGAGCACGGCGCCAAGGGTGTAGCCAAAGCCCGGCTCGAGGGGGGACACGGTGAAGCGCTGGCGATTGCCTTCCGCCTCGCCAGCAGGCTCAACTGATGGCCGTTGAATAATCAGCATACGTACGTTCCTAGCAAGTGTGTTCGTAAGAAAGTTGGGGCACGACGGGTGGCAGACCTACGGCCCGCCACCCACATCAGTGGCTTACTTGTTGTAAAGCTCGACGATCAGGGACTCGCGGACGGGAACATCAATGTGTTCACGAAGCGGAAGATCACGAACGGTGACGGCCTTGCCCTCGCCCGACTTCTCGAGCCACGGTGGGATCGTTCGGTCAAGGGTGTCGACGTTGTGCTGCACAACAATGAAGGCGTGCGCCTTGGTGCGAAGCTCCACCAGATCGCCGCGCTTCAGCTGGTAGCTCGGGATGTTGACCCGCTTACCGTTGATGCTCACGTGACCGTGACGCACGAGCTGACGAGCCTGGGAGCGGCTCGAGCCCCAACCAGCGCGAAACGCCACGTTGTCGAGGCGGAGTTCGAGCATACGCAAGAGGTTCTCGCCGGTGACACCCTGCTGGCGGTCAGCTTCAGCGAACATGTTGCGGAACTGCTTCTCGAGCACGCCGTAGATACGACGGGCCTTTTGCTTCTCACGAAGCTGCAGCATGTACTCGGACTCGCGAACGCGGCCGCGGCCGTGCTCACCTGGAGGATACGGGCGCTTCTCGATTGGACACTTGGTCGAATCGCACTTGGCACCCTTGAGGAACAACTTCATCTTTTCCCGACGGCACAGACGGCATACGGGACCCGTGTAACGAGCCATAACTACACCCTCCGCCGCTTCGAAGGCCGGCAGCCATTGTGGGGAACTGGGGTGACGTCTTTGATAGCCGTCACTTCGAGACCAACGTTTTGCAGCGAACGAACTGCGGTGTCACGGCCCGAACCCGGGCCCTTGACGAGAACTTCAATACGGCGAAGGCCGTGCTCCATGGCCCGACGGGCACAGGCTTCGGCGGCGAGCTGCGCAGCGAACGGTGTCGACTTGCGGCTGCCCTTGAAGCCAACATTGCCCGACGACGCCCAGGCAAGAACGTTGCCCTGTGCATCGGAGATGGAAATGATGGTGTTGTTGAACGAACTCTTGATGTGGGCCACGCCGGCCACAACATTCTTGCGTTCGCGTTTACGAGGGCGACGACCGCCCGGCTTTGGTTTTGCCATGATCGGTTACTTCCTCGGAGTCTTCTTCTTGCCGGCGACGGTCTTTTTCGGACCCTTACGTGTACGCGCATTGGTGTGCGTACGCTGACCGCGGACGGGAAGACCACGACGATGGCGAATGCCTTGATACGAACCGATTTCCATCTTGCGCTTGATGTCTTGGGAGATATCGCGCCGGAGGTCACCTTCGACCTTCAGGTTCTGGTCGATGTACACGCGCAAACGGTTGACTTCGTCTTCGGTGAGGTCGCGCACCCGGGTGTCGCGGTCGATCTCGCACTCGGCGAGGATCTTCTGCGACGTGGGGCGGCCGATGCCGAAGATGTACGTGAGGCTGATCTCTACGCGCTTCTCACGCGGAATATCTACGCCGGACAGACGGGCCATGTCAGCCCTGCCGTTGCTTGTGACGTGGATTGGTGCAGATAACCATCACGCGGCCATGGCGGCGGATAACTTTGCACTTCTCACAGATGGCTTTTACGCTCGGGCGGACTTTCATCGCCGAGCTTCCTTACGAGGATTCACGGGGTTCTCGCTATTTGTATCGATAGGTGATCCGACCTCGGGCGAGGTCGTACGGGGTGAGCTCTACCTGGACACGATCGCCAGGCAGGATTCGGATGTAATGCATACGCATTTTTCCGGAGATGTGGGCCAACACCTTGTGGCCATTTTCAAGCTCGACGCGGAACATGGCGTTGGGGAGCGGTTCTACAACCGTTCCTTCAAGCACAATGGCGTCTTCCTTAGGCTTAGGCAGCTGGTCCTCCTTCGGACGAAGGTTCACGCACGGCGTCGACCAGAGGACGTACGCGTGACGGCACGAGGCCGGAGAGAGATACTAGCGCGTTTGGGAAGGTACCGAAACGCGCGCAGGTCGGGCCAGGGCGGCGGGAGACAACGGTCAAGATGGCTCAGGCGACGTGGCGTTTATCAATGGCAATGAGACACGCTTCGAACACCGCATCGGGAGGCTGTGAGCCGTCGATGCTCTCCAGGAGGCCGAGTTTCTCGTAGAACGCGATCAGCGGGCTGGTTTGACGGTCGTAGGCGTCGAGACGCACCTGGATCGCTTCGGGGCGGTCGTCTTCACGCTGGATGACCTCGCCACCGCAGTGGTCGCAGCGCCACTTGTGCGACGGAGGGGTCTGGACGCTGTAGTTGTTCCCGCACGAGGAGCACACCCGCCGACTCGCCAGACGCTCGAGCACGATTTCGGTCGGCACCGCCAGATCGATCACTGCGTCGAGCCGCAGGGGTTTGAGGAGTTTCTCCAGCGCCTCGGCCTGGTGCGTGGTCCGGGGAAACCCGTCGAGGATGAAGCCTCGACTCCGAGCATCGCGCTCCGACAGTCGCTCGGCGACAATGCCGATCACAATCTCGTCGGGGACGAGTTGACCGTCAGCGACAAAGGTCTTGGCCAGCTTGCCCATTGGGGTGCCGGCCTTCATCGCGGCGCGGAAAATATCGCCGGTGGAAATATGGGGCACCACATAGTGACGGGAGAGCTGTACGCATTGCGTGCCCTTACCCGCACCCTGCTTTCCTAAAAGGACAAGACGAACGCCGGGAACCACAGTTGGCAATACCCGAGGACAACCGCGTTAGCGGCCGGCGACCTTTGTGGGAGCGAGGAATCCTTCGTAGTTGCGCATAGTCATCTGGCTGTCGATCTGCTTCATGGTTTCTAGCGCGACACCCACCGCGATCAAAATCGAGGTACCTGCGAAACCGAAGTTCGAAATCTTGAAGACGACGATGAACAGCGACGGCACCAGTGCGATCGCCGCAATGAACAATGCCCCCGGCAGCGTGATGCGGCTCAGGATGTACTGAAGGTAACGGGCGGTCTGGGGACCCGGACGGTGCGGGACGATGTGGCCGCCCTGCTTCTGCAGCTGATCGGCTTGTTGCACCGGATCGAACGTGATCGCCGTGTAGAAGTACGCAAAGAAGATGATCAGGACGCCGTAGAACATCACGTACACGAAGCTGTCGGCGCGCACGAGGTACTTGTCAACGAAACGCTGAACGACCTCAGGCAACACATTTGAAAGCAAGACTGGGAAGTACAGAATCGAACTGGCGAAGATGATTGGGACCACACCGGCCTGGTTCACCTTCAGGGGGATGTACGTGTTCTGGCCGCCGAACATACGGCGCCCTACCTGCCGTTTGGCGAACGTAACCGGTATGCGTCTCTGACCGTTCTCGATGAAGATGATCGCCACGATCATCGCGAACACGATGGCGAGGACGATGATGAACGTGATCGTGCCCTTCTCCCGCCAAACTCGGGCGCCTTCGTAAGGCAGGCGGGAAACGACGTTTGCGAAGATCAGGACCGACATGCCCTGGCCAATCCCGCGCTGGCTGATGAGCTCGCCCATCCACATGACGAGGGCGGTGCCGGCGACGATCGTGATGATGCCGAGCGAAATGCGGCCGAAATTCCAACGGCCCTTGAACAGGTCGAATGTCGCGCCGTTGGCGTCTTGGCCGAAGATGCCTCGTCCACCGTTGTGGAAGATGAACATGTAACCGGTGGCCTGCATCGTCGCGAGTGCGATCGTGAGGTACCGGGTCCACTGGGTGATCTTCTTCTGACCAACGGCACCGTCTTTCGACCACTGCTCCAGGCGCGGGATGACAACGGTGAGCAACTGCATGATGATCGACGAGGTGATGTAGGGCATGATCCCGAGCACAAACACCGCGAACTGCGTGAGCGCACCGCCGGAGAACAGGTTCAAGAAGCCGACGACGCCGCTGCCGCTTGCCGTCGACTTCAGCAGCGCCAGTTGCTCAACGTCGATGCCCGGTACGGGCACATGGGTGCCGAGACGGTAAAGGGCGATGATGAAGAGCGTGAACAAGATCTTGTTCCGCAACTCCTTGACTTTGATCAAGTTCTTCAGGGTTGACACTGGGCGTTCCTTCCACTTGCGGTGTAACCGCAATATTTGGTTCTGAGCACCCTCGGACCGATTCGCTCTATCCGACGATGATTGATGCGCCGATTTTCCGCGGAGTGCTTCTACGGCGCACCGCCGGGACCACTGGTCACCGGCGGCAGAATCCGTTTCTTCAACTGTACGGGTTGTGCGCACGTGCGCAGCGCCCGCTGTTCACTCAAAACCGCAGCCCCAATGGGCCGCGGTTCACGAGCATTAGTTAGCGATTCATCAACGCGTTGCCGCTTGCCGCCGGCCGGCCGTTGCCGAACGGAGGAGGCAGCACTTCAACGCTACCTCCTGCAGCGGTGATCGCCGCGGAAGCTGAAGCGGAGAAGCCGTGAGCCTTCACTGATGCCTTGCCGGAGAGCTCGCCTCGGCCGAGAACCTTGACGAGACCGCCCTTGTGGACCAGGCCGGCTTCGAGAAGCACTTCAGGACTGATCTCGGTGATGCCACCATCGATCAGGGTCTGCAGCACGTCGATATTGATGACGTTGTACTCAACCCGGAACGGGTTGGTGAAACCACGGAGCTTCGGCGTACGACGGTAAAGGGGCATCTGCCCACCCTCGAAACCGGGCTTGATGTTGCGGCGGGCCTTCTGGCCCTTGGTGCCACGACCTGCGGTCTTGCCACCCTTGCCGCCGATACCGCGAGCGACGCGCATGCGACGCTTGGTGGAACCCGGGGTCGGGACAAGATCATGAACTTTGATAGCCATGGCTTACTTCCCTGCTTTCTCGTCGTTAGCCGCGTCGTAGTTCTCGATGACGGTGACCATGTGCGGAACGCGGGCCAACATGCCGCGGATCTCCGGACGGTCGGGCAACACGTTGCTACGACCGATGTGGGTCAGGCCAAGCGCCCGCAGCGTGCCGCGGTGCTCCGGCTTGGTTCCGGCGGTGCCCTTGATCTGAGTCACCTTCAGGCCCGTGGTACGGGGGGCTTTCTTGTATGAAGCGGGCATCAGTGGCTTCCTTCCGTTGCGCCGAGCTTGGCCAGACGCTGCGATTCGCGGTATGCCTTGAGCACACCACCGGGGGTGACTTCTTCAGCTGACTTGCCGCGCAGTGCTGCGACCTGGTCGGGGCTGCGGAGTCCCTTCAGACCGGCAATCGTCGCTTGAGCAACGTTGATGCCGTTCGACGAGCCGAGCGACTTGGCGATCACGTCGTGAACACCGGCCGCTTCGAGAATGATGCGAGCGGCGCCACCGGCGACAACACCGGTACCGGGAGCAGCAGGCTTCAGCAGCACGCGTCCGGCGCCTCGCTCACCAATCGTCGGATAGGTGATGGTCGAGCCGGCCAACGGAACGTTGAACATGCTCTTCTTGGCCTCTTCGACGCCCTTCGCAATGGCGGCGGGTACTTCTTTGGCCTTGCCGTAGCCGAGGCCAACGCGACCGCGGCCGTCGCCTACCACCACGAGGGCGGTGAAGCTGAACCGACGACCGCCCTTGACGACCTTGGCCACCCGGTTGATGGTGATTACGCGCTCTTCGAGATTGGGATCTCCGGTGCGGCTCTCACGTTCGCGTTCTTGACGCTCTCCAGCCATGACTTAGAACTCCAGTCCCGCTGCGCGAGCAGCGTCGGCGACCGCGGCAATGCGGCCGTGATAAATGAATCCGCCACGGTCGAAGACGACCTTTTCAATGCCCGCAGCCTTGGCCCGCTGGGCCACAAGCTCGCCGACCTTGCTCGACGTGCTGATGTTTCCGGTGGCGCCGGACTTCAGGCTCTTCTCAAGTGACGAAGCAGCAGCAATGGTCTTGCCGGTGGAGTCGTCGATGATCTGAGCCACGATGTGCTTGTTCGAGCGGAATACCGCCAGCCGCGGGCGCAGCGTCGTGCCGTTGACCTTCTTACGTGACCGGAAGTGACGACGTACGCGGCCCTGTTGTTTTTTCTGTGTTGCGCTAGCCATGTTCTTTTCGCCTTACTTCTTGGCGGCTTTGCCGGCTTTACGACGGACGTTCTCGCCGAGGTAACGGACACCCTTGCCCTTGTAGGGCTCGGGCTTACGAATCTTGCGGATGTTGGCGGCGACCTGGCCGACGGCCTCTTTGTCGACGCCCTTGATGATCACTCGACCGGGGGCCGGAACTTCGAATTCAATGCCGGCCGGGGCTTCAACGAAGACCGGGTGGCTGAATCCGAGGGCGAGCTCGAGCCGGGTCGAACTGGGGGCCGCAGCGCGGTAACCAACGCCGAGGATCTCAAGCTCCTTCGTGAAGCCGGTCGACACACCCGTCACCATGTTGGCGACGAGGGTGCGGGTCAGGCCGTGCAGGGCTCGGTTCTGGCGCTCGTCGTTCGGGCGCTCCACCAACAGCGTGGTGCCCTCTTCACGAACGGTGATCTCACCCGGAAGGTTACGGCTGAGGCTGCCTTTGGCGCCCTTGACCGAGATCGAGCCGTCAGCGATTGAAACCGTGACGCCCGCCGGAACGGGGATGGGATTCTTTCCAATTCGGGACATCTACATCACCAGACGTAACAAACGATTTCGCCGCCGATGCGACGCTTACGGGCCTCGTTGTCGGTGAGCAGGCCGGCGCTGGTCGAAAGGACCGCTACACCCATGCCACCAAGCACGCGAGGAAGACGATCGGCCTGGGTGTAAACACGGAGGCCGGGCTTGGAAACTCGCTGGATACCGGTGATGGTACGAACGCGGGCTTCGGAATACTTCATGGAGATTTCGAGCGTGGCGCCGGGCTTGCCCTCGTTGGCCACAACCTTGAAGTCACCGATGTAACCCTCACGGTTCAAGACCTTGGCCAGTGCGACCTTCAGGTTGGAGCTCGGCATTTTCACGGTGTCGTGCATGGCGGTATTCGCATTGCGAATACGGGTCAGCATGTCGGCGATGGGATCAGTCATTGTCATTTGAGCACCTCGCCTTTCACCAGCTGGCCTTGGTCACGCCCGGCACTTCGCCGGCATGTGCCATCTCGCGCAGACACACGCGACAGAGTCCGAATTGCTTGTACACCGAACGAGGGCGTCCGCACTTCTGGCAGCGCGTGTAGGCGCGAACCTTGTACTTCGGCTTCTTCTTCGACTTTTCGATGAGCGCTTTCTTGGCCATGGCTCAGTTCTGCCCTTCACGCTTGAATGGGAAGCCGAAGGCGTCGAGGAGGGCGCGCCCTTCAGCATTGTTACGGGCCGTGGTGACGATGGTGACATCGAATCCACGGGCGGTGTCGATCTTGTCGTAGTCGATCTCCGGGAAGATCAACTGCTCGGTGACGCCGAAGGTGTAGTTGCCGCGGCCGTCGAAGCTACGGGGGTTCAACCCACGAAAGTCACGAATACGGGGAATGGCGACGCTGATAAGGCGGTCGAAGAACTCCCACATGCGATCTCCACGCATCGTGACCTTCACGCCAATGGCCTGGCCTTCACGAAGCTTGAATCCTGCGATTGATTTCGTTGCACGGGCAACGGCCGGCTTTTGGCCGGTGATCTTGGTGATGTCGGTGATCGCACCCTCAAGAAGCGAAGGCTGGGCGGTGGCCCGACCGACGCCGGAGTTGATGACGATCTTTTCGAAGCGCGGCACTTCCATGATGTTGGTCATGCCGAGGGTCGTCATGAGCCCCGGGCGCACTTCTTCGTTGTACTTCACCTTGAGGCGAGGCAGTTCGGTTTTCGTCACTTCAGCAGTGGTTGTGCTCACAGTGCACCTCCAGTGCGACGAGCGATGCGCGTCTTGGTTCCGGAAGCATCGAGCTTGTAACCAACGCGTGTGGGCTTCCCGTCGGTGGCAAGAACGGCGACGTTCGAGACCGAGATCGGCTTTTCGATTTCTTTGATGCCGCCCTGCTCGGTGGTCGAGCGGGCTTTGGTGTGGCGCTTGGCGATGTTGACGCCGGCCACGGTGACCATGCCCTTGCTCGGGTGAGCGACGAGGACCTGACCGGTCTTGCCCTTGTCCTTGCCGGACAGGATCACGACGTTGTCGCCTTTACGGACTTTCATTCCTGACATGTCAGATCACCTCGGGAGCCAGCGACACGATGCGCATGAACTTCTTGTCGCGAAGCTCGCGTCCGACCGGGCCGAAGATACGGGTGCCGCGGGGCTCGAGCTTGTCGTTGATAACTACGGCTGCGTTCTCGTCGAAGCGGATGTAGCTGCCGTCTTTCCGGCGCTTTTCCTTCTTCGTGCGAACAACGACGCATCGAACGACTTCACCCTTTTTCACGGTGCCGCCAGGGATGGCGTCTTTCACCGTGGCGATGATGACGTCGCCGACTGATGCGTAGCGACGGCGGGTACCACCGAGAACCTTGATGACAAGGATCTCCTTGGCGCCGGTGTTGTCGGCCACGCGGAGGCGGGATTCCTGCTGAATCATCGTGCACGCTCCAGGATCTCCACGAGACGCCAGCGCTTCGTCTTCGAAAGCGGACGGGTCTCTTGTACTCGCACGCGATCGCCGATCTTGGCTTCGTTGGTCTCATCATGGGCGTGCAGGCGAACGGTGCGCTGAATCGTCTTTGAGTAACGGTCGTGGCGAACCTTGTCGGTCACGGTCACAACAATCGTCTTCTGCATCGAGGTGCTCGCCACGATGCCCTCTTTGAGCTTGCGCGGGTTCGGACGAGCCGCCGGTGTCGCTGCCGCTGTTTCGGGGGCTGCGGTGTCTTGGGTATCAGACATCTCAATCACTTCCCAGCCGTGGCGAGACGCTCAGCGGCTGCGATCTCCTGAGCACGAAGCACCATGTTGATACGGGCGACGTCCTTGCGGAGGGTACGGATGCGGGCATTGTTCTCAAGTTGCCCGGTGGCAGCCTGAAAACGCAGATTGAACAGCTCAGCCTTTGATTCGGCGAGCTTGGTTACGAGGTCGGCGGGCGAGAGCTCGGTGAACTGGGCGATGCGCTTGGCCATTAGAGACTCTCCTCACGCGTAATGAACTTGGCCTTCATGGGCAGCTTCTGGATCGCGAGCTCAAGAGCTTCGCGGGCCAGTTCTTCGCTAACGCCGGCGATTTCGAACATGACACGACCGGGCTTCACGACGGCGACCCAACGCTCCGGGTTGCCCTTGCCGGAACCCATGCGGGTTTCGGCCGGCTTCTCAGTGACGGGCTTGTCGGGGAACACACAGATCCAGATCTTTCCGCCACGCTTCACGCGACGGGTCATGGCGATACGGGCGGCTTCGATCTGGCGGGCGGTAACCCAGGCCGGTTCGAGCGCCTGGATGCCGAACTCACCGAAGTTGAGTTCGGTGCCACCCTTGGCAACACCAGTCATACGACCGCGCTGCTGCTTGCGGTGCTTGACTCTGCGGGGCATCAACATTTATTCATCTCCCGATCGGAAGTGAGGCGTGTCGCTGCCCTGACGGGCGCGGCGCTCAAGGTCTTCTTCTTCGTTCAGGCGCCGCTCGAGGTCCGGATCGGCCTCGCGGATGAGCGGAGCCGAGGTGGTGGCGGCATCGGCCTCATCGGTCGTTGCGGCGCCGACTTCATCGGTCGTTGCGGCGCCGACTTCACCCTGTTCAGGCTTACGACGTCCGCCGCCGGCGCTGACCACGCGACGGGCACCCTTGGGGGCTCCGGCAACGTCGCCGACCGCCAAAGCAGCTTCGCGGACAGCCTTGTCGTCATTGGAAACTTTGTAGGGCAGAACGTCGCCCTTGTAGATCCACACCTTGACGCCAATGCGACCGTAGGTCGTCTTGGCCTCGCGGAAGCCGTAGTCGATGTCGGCGCGAAGCGTGTGCAACGGCACCCGGCCTTCGCGGTACCACTCGCTGCGGGACATTTCGGCGCCGCCGAGGCGACCCGAACACTGCACCTTGATGCCGATGGCCCCCGCCTTCTGGGCGGTTTGCACGGCGCGCTTCATGGCACGACGGAAGCTGACACGACCGGCAAGCTGGTCGCCAACACCCTGGGCAATCAGCGCAGCGTCGAGTTCTGGCTGCTTGATCTCAACGATGTTGAGCTGAACCTTGGGGTTGTTCGTGATCTTCTGGAGACCGGCGGTGAGTCGCTGTGATTCAGCGCCTTTCCGACCGATAACAATTCCGGGGCGGGCGGTGTGGACATCGACACGAAGTCGATCCCGGGTGCGCTCGACCTCAACACGGCTGACGGCCGCACGCTCAAGCTCGCGGATGAGGAAATCGCGGATGCGAAAGTCCTCGATGAGATGCTGCTTGTAGTCCTTCTCGCTGAACCAACGGGACTTCCAATCGGTGGTGACACCAAGGCGGAAGCCGTAGGGATGTACTTTCTGACCCATAAGTGCGTAGTTTCCGATCTCAGGCTTTGTCTGAAGAAGCGTCGGTAGAAGAGTCGCTGGCGGTTTCGGTGGCGTCGGTGGCCGGCGCTTCCGTGGTGGTGTCTGCTACGGCGGTCTCAGTGACCTCGACGGCAGGGGTTTCGACTTCGATGGCCTCGACGGGGGCATCGGTCAACGTGGCGCCGGCGACGGTTTCCTCGACACCGGCGGCTTCACGACGAGCGTCCGCGGTAGCGAGCTCGGCGGTAGCGCGGGCACCGGCCGTACGACGGGCACGGTTCTCAGCGGCAGCTGCTGTCACGTTGCGAGCTTCGGTGAGAAGCGCATCAGGCAGACGGCTCACGACGACGGTGATGTGACTCGTGCGCTTGCGGATTGCTCCGGTGCGTCCACGGGCCCTCGGCCGGAATCGCTTGATGGTCGGGCCTTCGTCGGCATAGCAGGCGGACACGTAGAGCTCTTCAGCGGGGATTTCGTCGTTGTTGACGGCGTTGGCCACTGCGGAACGCAGTACTTTGCCGATCGTGAAGGCGGCATCGCGTTCGCAGAAGCGAAGGACGTTGGCGGCTTCGGCGACATCATGGCCGCGGATCAGGTCGAGAACGACCCGGACCTTGTACGGCGAGATACGGACGAACTTGGCCGTGGCCTTGACGCTTTGCCCCTGCGGGCCGCGTTGGCGGGTGCGGCGGGCGCGGACGGGAGCTTCGTTGAGCTTAGGACCGGGCATGATTAACGCCTCCCCGCACGCTCTTGGCCGGCGTGGTACTTGAAGGTTCGCGTCAGTGCGAACTCACCAAGCTTGTGGCCGACCATTGATTCGCTCACATACACGGGAACGTGCTTGCGCCCGTCGTGCACGGCAATGGTGTGACCGACCATGTCGGGGATGATCGTGGAGCGGCGTGACCAGGTCTTGATGACGCGCTTTTCGTTCTTGGCGTTGAGGTCGTCCACCTTCTTGAGAAGGTGATCGTCGACAAACGGTCCTTTTTTGAGGCTGCGAGGCATAGTTGAATCTCAGGCTTTCTGCGCTCGGGCCCTTATCGCCGACTACCGCGGGTGCGGCGACGACGAACGATGAGCTTCTGCGATTCCTTGTTGGAGTTGCGGGTACGGCCTTCGGGCTTGCCCCAAGGCGAAACAGGGTGACGGCCGCCGGAGGTCTTGCCTTCGCCACCGCCGTGAGGGTGGTCGACCGGGTTCATGGCCACACCACGGGTTTGGGGCCGACGGCCCTTCCAGCGGCTACGACCGGCTTTGCCGATGGAGATGAGCTCGTGCTCGGAGTTGCCGACTTCACCGATGGTGGCGCGGCAATCGATCGGGACTCGGCGCATTTCCGTGCTCGGCAGACGAAGGGTGGCGAAGTCGCCTTCCTTCGCAACGAGCTGCACGCTGTTGCCGGCGCTGCGCCCGAACTTGCCGCCGCCGCCCGGCTTCAGCTCTACGTTGTGCACGGTCGTACCGACCGGGATGAAACGAAGCGGAAGGGCGTTGCCGGCCTTGATGTCAGAACCCTGACCCGAGCGAACGGTGTCGCCGACGGACAGACGGGCGGGAGCCAGGATGTAGCGCTTCTCGCCGTCTGCGTAATGCAGAAGGGCGATGCGGCAGGTGCGGTTCGGGTCGTACTCGATGGTCGCAACGGTCGCCGGAACGCCGTCTTTGTTGCGCTTGAAGTCGATGATCCGGTACTGGCGCTTGTGGCCACCACCGCGATGGCGGGCGGTCTTGCGTCCGTAGCTGTTGCGTCCACCCGATTTGGTGAGCGGAGCAAGCAGCGACTTTTCCGGCGTCGAGGTGGTCAGCTCGGAGAAGTCGGCGTTGGACTGGAAGCGGCGACCGGCGCTCGTAGGTTTGCGTTTGCGGATACCCATGATCAGCTCTCAAACAAAGGGATTCGGTCGTCGCCCTTGAGGGTGACGATGGCACGCTTCGTGTCGGGCTTGGAGCCCATCGTGCCGGACTTGCGGTTGCGGGTCTTCTTGCCCGGACGGTTGAGCGTGTTCACGCTCTTGACCTGGACATTGAAGATCGCTTCGATGGCTTGGCGGATCTCCACCTTGTTGGCCGACGGGGCCACGATGAAGGTGTACGAGCCCTGGTCGACCAGGCTGTAGCTCTTCTCGCTGACAACCGGACGGATGATGACGTCGCGTGGGTCTTTCATTACGCACTCGCCTTTTCAGTTGCGGTCGCCCCGGGGACGGTGCCCCGGGTGAAGATGACGAAGTCGTTGACCAACACGTCGTAGGCGTTGAGTTCAGCAGCTTCGATGAGCTGGACGTTCTGGAGGTTGCCGAAGCTGCGGGCGGCCGTGACATCGGATTCGATGCCGGCGTTGAGCACCATGAGGATCCGGTCCTCGGCGCCCAGGGCGCTCAGGGCCTTGATGCCGTCTTTGGTCTTCGGGGCGGAGAAGCTCCACTCGTTGATGACGATGACCTTGCCGTCGGCTGCACGGTCGGACAGTGCCGAACGGAGCGCCAGGTTGATCATCTTCTTCGGGGTGCGCTGGTCGTACTTCCGGGGTTTCGGGCCGAGGGCCACGCCACCACCGATGAACTGCGGGGCACGCATCGAGCCTTGACGGGAAGTACCGCCGCCCTTCTGGCGACGACTCTTCTTGCTCGTACGTGCGATCTGCGAGCGGGTGAGGGTGCTCTGCGTACCGGACCGACGAGCGGCCAACTGGGCCACGACGACCTGGTGCATGACCGAGACGTTCGGCGTGACGCCGAACCAGTGGTCGTCGAGAGCGAGGGTGCCGACGGAGGCGCCGCTTTGGTCGCGGACGGTGATCTCAGGCATTACTTGCCGCCTTTCGCAGCGGATCGGATGATGACCTGCGCACCCTTGGGGCCGGGCACGGCGCCACGAACGAGAAGCAGGTCACGTTCGGCGTCGGCACGGACGACGACGAGGTTCTGCGTGGTGGTGGTGAGGCCGCCGTCGCGACCCGACATCTTCTGACCACGGAAAACGCGGCCAGGAGTTGCGCATGCACCGATGGATCCGGGTGTGCGGTGCGTACGGTGTGAACCGTGCGAGGCGGGAAGGCCACGGAAGTTGTGGCGCTTCATCGTGCCGGTGAAGCCCTTGCCCTTGCTGACGGCCGTGA
>CAVXNJ010000007.1:0-19350 GCA_963763135.1 uncultured Acidimicrobiales bacterium
TGCCGTGCTGGACTACTGATTCGACGGCATGCCACACGAGTGCGTCGGTCGACGGATGCACGCCGAGCAGGAGCGTTCTATGCCCCACGACAGGGCGAAGCCGACGCACGACCGCATGATCGGGGCTGGCCCGACCAGTCGGGCCATCGGACGGAACCGGGCCATGGCCCTGCTGTACGGCCGGTGCGCGTGCAGCAGATGATGACCGAAACGCCAATCTCGTCGGCGGCCTGCCAGCCGGCGGCGTCACCGCCTGGGTTATCCGCAGTTCGCCGGCCGTGTCGCGCCGGCGCTGCACGCGCCCAAGCGGGCACCCCAACCCCGGTAGTCGGCGCCCTGTTCAGCGTGCTGATGATGCGGGCCATGGTCCGGATCACTTCGACCGGGTGATCACCGATTGCCGTTTCCCCGGAAAGCATGACGGCGTCGGTTCCGTCGAACACGGCGTTGGCCACGTCGCTCACTTCGGCGCGCGTCGGCTGGGGCGCCCGAATCATCGACTCCAGCATCTGGGTCGCGGTGATCACCGGAACGCCAGCTTCGACACAGGCCCGAATGATGGACTTCTGAAGGTGGGGAACGCTCTCCAACGGGCATTCAATGCCCAGATCCCCACGGGCCACCATGACCGCATCGGTCACTTCGAGGATGGCGGCGAGATCGTCGACGGCCGCCTGGGTCTCGATCTTCGCGATCAGCGACGGTCCGTTCGGCCCGGAAACCTCGCGGGCCCGCAGAATGTCAGATGCGTTGCGCACGAACGATATCGCTGCGAAATCGACACCGGCCTTTGTCATGGTTTCGAGCATGACGAGGTCCTCTTCGGTAGGCGCCTGCAGCCGCGACCGCTCGCTCGGAATGTGCACA
Organism: uncultured Acidimicrobiales bacterium; assembly: GCA_963763135.1. Classification (GTDB taxonomy): domain Bacteria; phylum Actinomycetota; class Acidimicrobiia; order Acidimicrobiales; family JANYDT01; genus JANMZO01. The sequence continues at coordinate 868 of CAVXNJ010000007.1, forward strand.
CCGGGTCGGCCGCGCACCCGGCCCGCCGTGAGGACCTGAGCGGTGATGTAACCCGGCCCGGCGTCGACGACCGCCATGGTGATTTCGCCGTCGCCCAGGATCAGCCGGTCACCGACGCCGACGTCCTGCAGAAGCGTGTCGTAATCAACGTGAAGCACATCGGCCGAACTCGGGTCGTTGCCGGGCTTCAGGTTGATTCGCATCCCAACCGTGAGATCGAGCCCCTCCGGCCCGAAGTCACCCGATCGGATCTTCGGACCGGGTAGGTCGGCGAGCACCGCGACAACCCGTCCGGCCTTGGACGCCGCAGCCCGGATGTCAGTTAGCCGGGTCAGGTGTTCTTCGACATGCCCGTGGGAGAGGTTCAGGCGGAACATGTCGACACCCGCCTCGATCATGGCCACGAGCGTCTCGGGCGCCTGCGATGCCGGTCCCACCGTCGCTACGATCTTCGTCCGCTTCATGGGAGAAACAGTAGGCCCCGGCGGTTTCGTCGGCGCGCAACCGACGCGAGCCCAAACTCCGGGCGGGGCCCGCTTGGTCAGTCGGTCAGGAAACCGCTAGCCGGATGGTGCGCGCTGCGTTGTCGGACTGTGTGATCGTGAGGTCCGGTCGTGCGGTGGAAAAGTATGTGCGCAGAGTAATGAAGTCGTGCTCACTGAGCAGGATATGGTCAGCGGTGCCGTCGACATGACGAAGCGCGATCGCATAGCGATCCTTCATCTTGGGCTTCGACTCGACGTGGATGGCCGATAGCAACATGGGGTCGTCGATGGCGGCGAGAACCTTCGAGTCCTGCCGCGCGAGTCGCTTGCCCATGATCGTGAACGGGATGGCCGCGAGAAGCGCAAGACCGCCGGCCAGGAATGCGAGCAACTGCGGGGTTCCATGGTTTGCGAGGCCCACGCCCAGACCGGCGACCGCCACGATGAAGATGACGCCGGCCCGTTGACCGAGCCGGAGTCCGTGCTGGATGACGAGCTTCCGGCAGGCCTTCTGTTCATCAGTGCGGTTGGGGTTGGCAACGGCGGTCATGCCCGAGATATCGGCAGGCGAACAGGTCGACTTAAGTTCCTCCGGAAGGCCCGACGTAGTCGGAGTGGTGCTCCCTGCGGTCGCACGGTTTGGAGTTCCGTCGAAGCGAGGCGGCTTCGCTCGCCGCTTGGACGGCATCGTCTCGGCTGGCGCCTCGTCGATGGTGGAAGTCGTTTATCGTCGAAGGCTATGACGAAGACGGTTCACGGTGTCTGCCATCACGATTGCCCCGATTCCTGCGGTTGGACGGTGACGGTCGAGGGGACCGTGAGCGGGTACGTTGCGACGAAGTTGCGTGGAAATCCGGCCCACCCGTTCTCCCAGGGCGAGCTGTGTCCGAAGGTCAACCGTTTCCTGGAGCGGGTCTATTCTCCCGATCGGGTGCTCACCCCGCTGCAGCGCACGGGTCCCAAGGGAGCCGGAGCGTTTGCGCCGATATCGTGGAACGCCGCCCTCGATGTGATTTCGGAGCGACTGACGCGGATCGTGGGCACCTATGGGGGAGAGGCGGTGGCACCGTTCTCCTCGGCGGGGAACCAGAGCGTGTTGGCGCTCAACGCTCACCAGCGGTTCATGGCCCGAATCGGCGCCAGTCGCCAGGTCGACTCGGTCTGCGGTGCAACGGCCGGGGCCGGACTCGCGATCACCTTCGGATCACCGAAGGGCGCGGAACCCGTCGAACTACGGCACGCGAAGTGCGTTGTGCTCTGGGGCACCAACACCCGGCTGACCAACCGGCACCTCTGGCCGTTCGTCGAGGAGGCCCGGGCCAAGGGCGCCATGATCATCTGCATCGATCCGTTGAAGACGATGACCGCGGAATCGGCCGACTGGCACATTCAACCCCGACCCGGCACCGATGTTGCCCTCATGCTCGGCCTGGTGAACCTGTTCATCCGCAACGGACACGTCGACCGAGATTACGTCGACCGCTACAGCGTCGGCTTCGATGAACTCGCTGCGGAAGCCGCCGGATGGGATGTGGCGCGGACCGCCGACGTGTGCGGACTTCCGGTTGAAGACGTCGAACGACTGGCCACGACGCTGGGAACCACACCACCTGTGCACTTTCGTACGCTGATCGGAGCAGAGCACCGCGAACAGGGTGCCACGTTCTTTCGGATGATCGCGTGTCTGCCGGTCGTGCTCGGATCGTGGCGCCATCGCGGTGGTGGCGTATCACGGTCGGTCGGCACCTATACGGAGTCCACGATGAGTTCGATCGCACCGGTGTCGTGGCCTGAAGGCCCGAGATCCAGGTCACTGTCGATGAACCAGATCGGCCGCTGGCTCAACGACCCCGAACTCGATCCGCCGGTGAAGGCGCTCATCGTATGGAGCGCGAACCCGGTCGTCACCATCCCCAACGCCGAGGCCACCCGCCGCGGGCTCGAGCGCGAGGACCTGTTCATGGTCTCCCATGAGCAGTTCATCACCGACACCGCCCGCTACGCCGACATCATTCTTCCGGCCACCACGCAGATCGAGGCCTCCGACGTCGTTCCGTCCTGGGGTTCGATGCACCTGAACTGGAATCAAGCCGCCATCGAGCCGCTCGGAGAAGCGGTGTCGAACACCGAACTGTTTCGTCGGCTCAGTCGAGCCATGGGATTCAGCGAACCCGAGCACTACCTGACCGACGAGGATCTTTTGGCCAACGCATTTTCCGACACCGCAGCACTGGGGCCGATCACCCTCGACGCATTGCGCGACGCCGGGACACTCCGGATCGATCTTCCCGAAGACTTCCGGCCCTATGCGCACGGAGGTTTTGCGACCGGTTCGGGCAAGGCGGAGTTGGCGTCGTCGCGGTTGGAAAGCCTTGGTCTCGGTCGGGTGCCGACGTTTCAGGAGCCCGAACCCGATGCTCTTCATCCGTTGGTGCTCATGACGCCGAAGATCCACACGCGCTTCCTGAACTCTTCGTATGCGCACTTACCAAACCATGGCGGTCGGGAGGGTGAGCCCTTTGTCGAGTTGTCGGAGTCCGACGCGTTGGCCCGTGGCGTGACCGACGGTGATCTCGTTGACGTGTTCAACGCCCGGGCCACGGTGCGACTGCCGGTGCGCATCGGCACCACCGTTCGGCCCGGCCTCGTAATCGTCCCCTACGGATGGCACACGGCCGCCCATCCCGACGGCAAGTCGGCCAACGCGCTGACGAGCGACACGCTGGTGAACTGGGGCGGTGGCGTGGCGTTCAGCGACACGAGGGTCGAAGTCAGACGCGTCGACGCCGCTGTCGGTGCCCCTGTCGATGCTGCGGTCAGCCCCGCGTAAGCCCGGCCACCAAGGCCTTCAGCGCCGCTTCGAAAGCTCGCGTGTTGGCGCCGCTGCTGTCGGTAACTCCCTCAGGCCCGGAGTTGGTGAGTTGCAGTGCGACGAGGCCGTGGACCGTCGCCCAGCAGACATGGGCGACGGTGCCCACATCCGAGTTTCTCAACTCGCCGTTTGATTTGGAGTGTTCGATCGCTGCCAACAGTGAGGCGTACGCGCCCGCGGCCGCATCGGCCGCTTCGGTGCTTGGCGTGTGGTCCGGGATCACGTTGAAGAACATCAGCTGGTAGTGGGCCGGATGGGCGAGCGCCCACTTCCGGTACGCCCGAGCCTGGCCCACCAACTGACCAAGTGGCCCCTTGGCCGGACGGGACCGCTTCAGCGAGGTGCCGAAGCTCTCGAACGCCTCGATCCACAACGCGTCGACCAAGCCGTCCTTGCCGCCGAACCAGGTGTAGACGCCGATGGTCGAACATCCGGCCGCCGCGGCCACGCGTCGCACCGTCAGGGCGTGGTGACCCTGTTCGGTGAGGATCGTCAGTGCCGCGTCGAGAATGGCGCGGCGTGAATGGTCGTCGCCAATTCCGTTCATTGCGGACATTCTGCTTGACGATCGGACGGGTGTGATGCACCATGTTGCATAACAGTGTTATGGCAACACTGTTACCTGTATCGCCGTCCACGTCATTGCATCAACGACCCGTTCCGAGGACTTCATGAGCATCTATCTTGAGACAAACTTCGCCCCCGTTTCCGGTGAAGTGACGGCACTTGATCTTCCGGTGATCGGCGCGATCCCGAAGGAACTCGAGGGCCGCTTGCTTCGCAACGGACCGAATCCGATCGGCCGCGTCGACCCGCTTGAACACCATTGGTTCCTGGGCGACGGAATGGTTCACGGCCTGCGGCTCCGAGACGGAAAGGTCGAGTGGTACCGCAACCGGTATGTCGGCTCCGACGCCGTCGCCGAGCACTTCGGGCGGCCGATCAGCGGACCGAACTGGGCCGGTAACCCGAGCGGCCCCAACACGAACGTCGGCGGCTTCGCTGGCACCACGTGGGCGATGGTCGAGGCCGGCGGAACGCCGGTCGAGTTGACCTACGAGCTGGAGACGGTGGCCCGGAACGACTTCTACGGAACGCTCCCGGGCGCGTTCACCGCTCATCCGAAAGTCGACCCCGACACCGGCGAGATGCACGCCGTCGCCTACGCGGCCGGAAAGTGGCTCGACCATGTGCAATACATCGTGGTGGGCACCGATGGCCGGGTCCGCAAGACCGTCGATGTCCCGATGGGAATGTCGATGGTGCACGACATGTCGCTCACGCAGAAGTACGCGGTGGTCTACGACCTTCCAGTCACCGTGGACCTCAACGAGGCATTTGCCGGGAAGCGCTTTCCGTTCCGCTGGACGCCGGAGTACGGTGCCCGCGTCGGTCTGCTGCCCCGTGAAGGAACGGCCGCCGACATTGTCTGGGTCGACGTTCCGATCAGCTATGCGTATCACCCCCTGAACGCGTTCGACCGGCCCGACGGATCTGTCGTGATCGACCTGTGCGTCTACGACAAGATGTTTGACCAGGATCGCAACGGACCCTTCGGTGACTGTCTCGCCCGGCTGGAGCGCTGGGAGGTCAATCCCGCGCTGCGCAAGACCAGCGTGACGGTCATAGATGCCACCGGCCAGGAGTTCCCGCGACACGCCCATCGGGTCGGCACGAAGGAGCATCGCTACGGGTACTGCTCCGAAGTGCTCACCGACGGCGCCGGGTCCTATGCATTCGGAGCCACCCTGAAGCACGACCTCGCGACGGGCCAGCGCACATCCTTCAGCTACGGGCCGGGTCGCGGCGGTGGCGAGCCCGTCTTCGTGGCCCGTGAAGGATCCACGGCCGAAGACGACGGTTGGCTCATGGTCTTCTCCTACGCAAACGACGGCTCCGAGGCGAGTTTCGTTGTGCTCGACGCCCAGGATGTGACCCGAGGCCCGATCGCCGAAGTGAAACTTCCCCAACGTGTGCCGTACGGCTTCCATGGAAACTGGGTGTCGGACCGGTCGGTGCCGCCGGGGGCTTAGCGCCCACAGCCGCGTTGCGTGCCGGGATTGTGTGCGTTTCCTTAGACCGGGTGTAAGGATTTGCACACATTCGACCTACCTTCGAACCTTCGACCTACTTCGTGATGATGTCGTAGGCGAGCTTGATAATCAGCGCGCATACGATCACGAGGAAGACTTTGCGAACCCAGATGGCGCCCTTGCCGATCGCGGCACGGGCGCCTATCTGCGCTCCCGTCGCGTTGGCCGCACCCATCGCGAGGCCGACGCCGAGGAGCATGTGTCCGTGCGATGCGAACCAGGCGATAGCGGCGAGGTTCGTGGCGGCGTTCACGATCTTGGCCGTGGCGCTTGCTCGCAGGAAGTCGAGCCCGACCATGCCGACGAGCAGGAACACGAGGAAGCTTCCCGTTCCGGGTCCGATGAACCCGTCGTAGAAGCCGATGGTTGCACCCGCTATGGCCGTGACGCGCCGACGCGTCTGCGGTGAAAGCTTCTCGGCCGAGTGGGCCCCAAGGGCCGGTCGCCGGAGGACATACAGGAACACGAGCACGAGCGCAACAAGCACGATCGGCTTCAACTGCGCGCTGCTCACCCGCGACGCGAGCGCGGCACCTCCGAATGATCCGACGGCCGCCAGGGCCGCCATGATCAGTGCCTCGCGCCGGTCGATCCGGACCTTGCGGTTGTAGATCACGGCGGCCGAGCCGGTTCCCCACACCGACGCGATCTTGTTCGTGCCGAGCAGCGCCACGGTGGGCTGGAGGGGGAGGATGATCAGCAGGCCCGGGAGCTGGATAAGACCTCCGCCCCCGACGATGGAGTCGACGGCACCGGCGACGAAGGCCGTGGCGATGAGCGCGACCCATTGCGCGATTGAGACCGTCGCCGCGAACGTCGTGGCGAGATCGACGTTGGCCAGGTGGGCGACCGTCACGATTTGGCCAGGCGCAGCACCATGTTGTTGCGATCGTCGGTGATCCAGAGCGCACCGTCGATTCCAACGCTGGTGCCGACGGGACCACCCATCTGCTGAGTGTCGGTTTCATCCCAGCCGCTGATCAGTTCCCGGCCCGCGCCGTTGACCTTCCCCGACGCATCGACCGGAAACGCCACGAGTCGATGGCCGACATCGCGGTAGCCGTGGTAGCTGACGATCACGTCACTGCCCCAGTACGTAAGGCCGAGCGGAGCGGAGTGCGCCGGAAGAAGAACCGACGGGGCGATGGTCGAAGCGCACTTGTACTTCTTGAACTCCGGAGCGTTCTTCTGGTTGTCGTAGCAGTAGGGCCATCCGTAGTTGGAACCCGGCACAATGACGTTGATTTCGTCGTGTGGAAGAGCTTCATCCGACAGCTTGGGGTCGCCTTCGTCGATGGCGTCGCGACTGTTTTCGGCCTGCAGGATGGTGCCCGACGGGTGGATGGCGAGACCCATCGAATTACGCAGGCCGCGGGCGATCACCTGAAATTTCTTCGCCTTGCCGGTCGACCAGTCGAAGTCGTAGCGACGCAACGACGCGAGCGAGTTGGTGCCGCTGGCCACGGCGCAGGTCCCGGACTTCTTCGACGCTTCACAGTTGTTGGTCGACGAACCGACGTTGACGACGAGAAACGGCGATGCATCGTTGGAGAATGCCATTGTCGTGAGCGGATGAAGTCCCTTGCCAGGAAGATCGGTGATCACGCGTTCGAGTGAAATGGTCGACGCGGTCGGGTCGAAGCGGCTGATGCGCGTGACCTCACCGAGGTACAGCTTCTTGTCGGGTCCCATGACGAGACCCACCGGCCGGTCGAGTTTCGTAAGCACGCGTTGGGTCTTCCATGCTCCGCCTGACTGCGTGAGCTTGACCAACGATCCGGTGTTCTTGTTCCAACCGCCGAACTCCACGACAAACGCGGTGTTCGCGTCGGTCTGCACGACGGCGCGCGGCACGTGAAGGTCGGTGGCGATCGTGGAAAGCGAGTAGCCCGAGGCGACCTTCACCGTAAGTTTGCCCTGTGCCCGCGAAGGCCCTCCAACGGACGCGGCCAACCCGATCGCCAGAACGCCTCCCAAAACCATCGACACCAGTCGTTTTCTCATACGAAGAACGTAATCTGGCCAACATGGGTTTGCGGGTTATCGGCAGTTGGGGGAAAGGGCGGCGAATTGGGCGGCGAATTGTTGCCGGATTGACCTTGACCGGGTTGTCCGGACTGATCGGGCTGTCCGGGGCGGTGCCCGGTGGACAGCGGGTTGGTGCCGTGACGGTTCCGCTTACGCCCGGCGTGCCGTCGATCAGTGCGTACGTCGGCGGATACGGAGCCGATGGAGTGGCGATCACCTCGTGGCCTTCGGTGGACGCTCCGACCGCGCTTCCCAAGAGCCGCAAGCTCCTCGATGTTTCATCACCGACCTTTGTGCGCTCGCACCCGAAGCTTCCGGTGATCTACGTGACGTCGGAAATGGGCGCGGACCGGCGAAACCTCCGATCGGTGACCGCCGCCGGCGTTGTGCTGTCAGTGGTGAACAGCGGCGGCACCGCTCCCGTACGCTCCGACGTCAACGCGGTGGGCGACCGGCTCGCCGTCGCGAACTATGACGGTTCGGTCGCCTTGTTCGCGTTGACAAGAAACGGCGCCATCGGGAATCGACTGGCTCTGGTTTCCCTCGGAAACGGATCCGGTACCCAGGGCGCGGCCGTCACAACAGGTTCGTCGGGCGAGCCCGACGGTGCCCGCCTGTCGCATCCTCACAGCGTCACGTTCAATCCCTCCGGCACCGAGCTGTGGGTGGCCGACATCGGCACCGACCTGGTGATGCGCTTCGATCTCGGCCCCAAGCGTTCGACTCTCACGGAAGCGGAACGGTTGCCCATGACCCCCGGTTCGGGGCCGCGTCAGGTCGTTTTCGGCTCGGGCGGGGTTACGTATGTCGCGGCAGAACTCGACGGTCATATCGATGTTCTTGCTCGGGCGACGGCGACGGCGACGGCGACGACGACGCGGCTCGTCCGACGCGTTGCCATCCGACCTGCGGCCCGCACCGCCGAACTGACGCTGCACCCCTCCGGTCGATGGCTGATTGCGTTGAGTCGTGGCACGGGCCAGTGCATCGTGTATCTCGTGCGCGGTGACACCCTGACCGAAACCAGTGCAGCGGCGTGTGGCAACTGGCCCCGGTTCTCCGCGTTTGATCGAAGCGGGTCGCTGCTGCTCGTCGCGGCACAACGCGGCGATCAGGTCTTGGAGTTCAGCTTCGACGCGAACGTAGGTGCACTTACTAAGGTCAACTCGGTGCACTTCTCGAAGCCGGCCGTGGTGGTTCCCTTCACGGGAAAATAGCGCAACCCTTTGTCGTTCCGTTTCGGTCAAAGTGGGCGAACATGGGAACATGTCACCGACCGCCGCATACCCCTGGAAAACCGCACTCGTGACGGGTGCCTCGAGCGGGATCGGTAGCGATACCGCCCGCCTGCTGGGTGCGGCGGCTGTGCCCACGATTATCGTCGCCCGCCGCGGTGAACGTCTGAACGAACTGGCCAGACAGTTTCCGTCATTGAGCCCGATGGTTGCCGACCTCGGCACGGCCGAAGGCGTTGCCCGCGTTGCGGAGAAGGCCCGCGAGGTTGACCTTCTCGTGAACAACGCCGGGTTCGGTTTGGCGGGCACGTTCGCCGACGTGAGCGCGGCCGGTCATCAGTCGATGATCGACCTCAACGTGTCGGCCCTTGTGGCGCTCACCCGCGCCGCTATGGAACCGATGAAGGAGCGCGGCCGCGGGTGGATCGTGCAGGTGTCGTCGGTCGCCAGTTTTCAACCGGGCCCGACCGCAGCCACGTACTCGGCCACGAAAGCGTTCGTCACCAGCCTGACCGAGGCCCTTCACGAGGAGTTGCGCGGAACCGGTGTGCACATCACGGCGCTGTGCCCCGGCTACACCCGAACGGAGTTCCACCTGGCCAGCGGTTCACCGGATGCGGTGAGCAATGTTCCGGCGTTCGCCTGGCTCAACTCCACGTTTGTCGCCCGTTCCGGGCTGAACGCGGTGGCCGCCGGTCGGGCGCTCGAGGTACCGGGCATCGCGTACAAGGCCGCAGCAGCGGTCTCGGGCTCGCTTCCCCGTGGCGTCGTCCGACGACTGATGGGACTCCTTTCGCGAACCCGCTGATTTCGGGACTGCCTAGCCCTTTCCCTTTCCTTTGGACTTTCCCTGCCCGTTTCCTGTGGGTGCGGTCGGGGCTGGTGTCGGGGGCGCGGTGGGAGGATCGGTCGGGACCGGGGTAGACGGCGAGTCCATCAACGCGGTCGGCGGTAGCGTGCTCGGCACGAGCGCGCTCGGCAGGCTTGTTGGAGGCACGGCCGTCGATGGACTGACCTGTGGGGGAGTGCCGGTGGGCGGAACCGATGAAGGTGGACCGACACCGCTCGTTGTCGGGGCGGTCGGGGAGGTCGTGGGCGCGGCCGTTGTCGGGGGAACCGTTGTCGGGGCAACGGTCGTCGTCGGCTTGCGGTGTCCCTTGGTCTGGACCGTGGTCGTTGGTGCCATCGTCGTAGGAGGCGTCGTGGACGGAGGCGTCGTGGCTGGAGTCGTTGTCGTGGATGGGGCTGCTGATGCCGGGCTGGTGGATGCCGACGACGGGAGCGGGGAGGTGGTCGTGGCGGCGACCGTCGCCGTCGCGGGAGTTGTTGTCGGGACCTTTGCCGGAGTTGGTGCTTTGGTGGTGGTCGGTGCTTTGGTGGTGGTCGGTGCTTTGGTGGTGGTCGGTGCTTTGGTGGTGGCCGTCGTAACCACGCCTGTCGGGGTGGCGGCCGGTGCGGACGTTGCCCGAACCGTTGAAGTGGTGACGGCTCGGACGGTCGTCGACGAGGGGCTCGGAGTGACTCCCGAAGCCGGGCGGGAGTAGGTGCGTATGGGCTCGGAAAACACCATCGTGGCCAACGTGGTTGAGGGTCCCGGCGACGAGACACTCACGATCGCCGGGGTATTGAACGACGAAGTCTGGTCCGAACCAAAGTAGCCAAGTGCGCCGACCAGAGTCGTCGGCGTCTGGCTCACGCCCGGCTCGCTCGAAGCGTCCATTTCGCGAAACGGTGCGGTCATGATCAACACGTCATCCGCCGGCGGGCCCGACGCCACGCCGTCGTGCGGCGTTCGGGCCGAATCGTCCGAGGTCGATGACCCATTCGGTCCGGAACGGGTTGGATCGCCGGAACCTCGAATCGTTGTGGCCGGGGTCGCCTGCCGGTCGACGCGTTGACGACCGGCGACGGCGGATTCGTGCATCACGATCTGCTCGGTCTGCGGGCTTGGCCGACCGGCACGTGCCGCGGAGTCGTGATCCAGGTCGGCGGTCAACGCCAACCTCGCCGGTGGTTCGGAGTAGTTGGCCGGAATCGGGTTGGCCCACTCCATCGGCGACGCGGGCACCGCAAGGCTGGCGGTGACCACCATGGCAGTCGCCCCCGAGGTCATTAGGGTTGGGAGCGAAGGGGCACTGCTGAGGAGCGAGCCGATGAACGGCAGGTTGGCGAGCGGAGTCAGGAACCCGGCCGTCTTCGACATTCTTCCGACTGACACCTTGAGCATCGCCCGAACAACGGTCGGATCGAACTGTGACCCGGCGTTCTTCGTGAGTTCCTGTCGGGCCAACTCCATCGGAAGCGCCTTCTTGTAGGCCCGGGCGGAGGTCATCACCGCGAACGCATCGGCTACGGCGACGATACGTGCGCTTAGGGAAATATCGGTGCCGGCGAGCCCGTTCGGGTAGCCCTTGCCGTCCCAGCGCTCGTGATGCTGACCGGCGCAGTGCACCGCGTCGCCCAGCCAATCGGCCAGCGATGCGAGCATCCGCTCTCCCTCGGCCGGATGCTTGGCCAGGATCGCCCATTCCTCGGTGGTGGGCCTTCCGTTCTTGTTGAGGATCTCGGCCGGGACCGCCAGCTTGCCCATGTCGTGGAGCAGCGCTCCCCAACGAAGTCGATCGCGTTGGATCCGGTCCAAACCCATCTCCTCGGCGAGCATTTCCGAGAACGCGCGCACGCGTTCAGAATGACCACGGGTGCCGCGATCGTGTTTGTTCAACGCGGCCACCATCGCCAGACCGGTTTCGACCGCTTCCTGCAGATCCGCCGGCAAACCGTGCTTCGTCGTTTCGTCAACGTCACGGCGCATCTTCTCGACGTTGCCCGAGCGCAGTGCGGCGCCAAAGCGCGACGGCGCCTTGTCGGGAAAGGCCAATGAGTACCGCAACATGGTCGAGAGCGGCAGCAACCGCTGTGCACCCCGCTCGCCGATGGCCAGGGCCAACTGTGACGCAGACACCATCCCGACAATCCACAGCACCCACCCGATACCGGACGGCCGGGGAAGCACACGTGCCGCGAGAAGACCGGCGGCGATCGACAACGCGATCGGCCCACCGCGCACCAAAAGTGCGACGCCCTGCGCGACACCGACCCGAGGCTCCCAGTGTGCGTCAGAGAAATCCCCCTGCGTCGGGCCACTCGTTCGATCAGCCTCTGGACGCACCCACTGGATATCGGCACTCGCCAAACGCTCGTGAATAGTGCCAACGGTTCAGTTTCACGAAGAGTGACCGGGTCCTGAACGGTGGATCGCCTTTGACTGGAACTTCACCGAGCACGAAAATCGCCCAACGGTTACCGTATGGCCGTTCCAACCTGTAGCTTCACCGGTCGTTTCTTCATCTGTTATTGCTTCATCTGTTATTGCTTCATCTGTTGTTGCTTCACCCGTCGTTGCTTCACCCGTCGTTCGACCCTTGCGAGGATCCATGTCGTCAAAACCCATGTGCACCGCCGAGATCATCCGCAAATGGGGGGCCGAGACCCCCGATTCGACAGCGATGATTTTTGAGGGGGTGAACACGACCTGGGCTCAGCTCGACGCCCGGTCGACCCTCGTGGCCAACGCCTTGGCCGGCGCGGGGGTGGGCAACCAGGACCGGGTGGTGTTTCTCGACAAGAACGGCCCGTCGTACTTCGAGGTGACATTCGGTACGGCGAAGATCAATTCGGTGCTGGTAGCGGCGAACTGGCGCCTGGCGGGGCCCGAGCTCGTCTACACGATCAACGACTCGATGGCGAAGGTCGTCATCGTCGGACCCGATTTCATTCCGGTGATCGAACAGATCGCGGCGGAGCTGACCACGGTGACGAAGATCGTCGTCATCGCCGACCATCCGAAATGGGAGTCCTACGAGGATTTCCTGGCGGCGGCTTCCACGACCGACCCGGGCACGATGTCGGCGATCGGCGACGTGTCGATGCAGCTGTACACGAGTGGCACCACGGGTCTGCCGAAGGGCGTGATGCTGACGAACGCGAACCTGTTCACGCTGTTCCAGGAGATCGCCACCTACTGGAGGTTCGACCAGCAGTCGATCAACATCGTCGCCATGCCCCTGTTCCACATCGGCGGTTGCGGATGGGCGATGGTCGGGATGTACCGCGGTGGTCAGTCCGTGATCGTGCGTGAGTTCGTGCCGAGCGTCGTGCTCGACCTGATGGTGAACTACCGCACGACGAACGCGCTGTTCGTCCCGGCGATGCTGCAGTTCATGTCCGCGGTCCCGGGGGCCGGCGAGCGTGACTACACCTCGATGCGAGCCATCAACTACGGGGCGTCGCCGATCACGAACGAAACGCTCCTCTCGGCCATGAAGGTGTTCAAGTGCCGCTTCGTCCAGGTGTACGGCATGACCGAAACCACCGGCGCAATCACCGAGCTGTCAGCCGAGGACCACGATCCCGACGGGCCTCGGGCCCATCTGCTGCGCTCCGCCGGTCGACCCTATCCGTGGGTGGAGCTGCGGATCATGGGCCTCGAGGCGAGCGAGCCGCTCCCCGCCGGTCAGGTTGGCGAGGTTTGGACCCGCTCACCCCAGAACATGCTCGGATACTGGAACAAGCCTGACGAAACGGCGAAGACCATCCTGCCCGACGGCTGGCTCCGTACCGGCGACGCCGGCTACCTCGACGAGGAGGGGTTCCTCTTCCTCACCGACCGGGTGAAGGACATGATCGTGTCGGGCGGCGAGAACGTGTACCCGGCGGAGGTGGAGAACGCGCTCGCGTCGCATCCGGCTATTGCCGAGGTGGCGGTAATCGGCGTGCCACACGAGCGGTGGGGGGAATCGGTAAAGGCCATCGTCGTGAAGCGCGTCGGGGTCGAGGTGACCGGGCCCGAGGTCATCGCCTACGCAAAGCAGCGACTGGCCGGTTACAAGTGCCCGACCTCGGTCGACTTCATCGATGTGCTGCCGCGCAATCCGAGCGGCAAGGTTCTGAAGAAGGACCTTCGCGAACCGTTCTGGGAGGGCATGGCCCGCCGGGTGAACTGAGCGTTCCCCTCACGGGGTGTGCCGTTCACCCGGGCTTTGGCACGGCAAGATCGGCGTTGAGCGCGTCGTAGCCGTAGAGCCAGGCCATCGTGTCAAGGCCGTCGCCGCCGGTCGATGAAATCGCCCGGAACTGATCGTCGCGTTTCTGCTGTGCCGGTCCGTCGGGGTAGTGATACGTCGTCGCGTTCGCGAACGATCGGCGCTGAATGTCGGAGCTCCGAGGAAGTCGGGTCAATTCGTAGGTGCTAAGCGCACGTACGACTTGCTCAGTGTCCGACGGGTCTGCGTCGTCGAGACAACGAGCAAGGACGGCGGCGTCTTCGATCGCCTGGCACGCGCCCTGGGCCATGAACGGAACCATCGGATGGCACGCGTCGCCCAGCAGGGAGATCCGACCGACTGACCATTGGGCGAGTGGTTCGCGATCGTGCAGCGCCCAGCGGAAGATGGGCTCTTCGACGTGATCAAGGATCGCGTTCAATCGGGGGGACCAGCCCGCGAAGTGTCTCCGCAGTTCGCCGAGGTCACCGGGTTCGAGCCAGGATTCCACGTCCCACTCGGCCTCCGGGACGACACACACGAGGTTGAAGTGCCGCTGCTCCCGGCCGACGAAATAGCTGACGACGTGGGCCCGGGGACCGAGTCGGTTCGTGATCTCGATTGGTTCGTCAGGCACCGCCGAGCGCGGCACGAGAGCCCGGTAGGCGAGCCATCCGCTGAAGCGGGTGGGTTGGTGGCCAAAGAGTGACTCGCGGACAAGGGAACGGATTCCGTCGGCGCCGATGACGACATCGGCGTTGAGGGCTGTTCCGTCGGCCAGTTCGACGGTGGCCTGCGATCCGTCCGGCGTGCTGCCGACCGCGGTTACGGTCGTGCGAAAGCGGACGGGCACCTCCGCCGCGGCACGCGTCAGAATCTCGATGAGATCGGGGCGGTACGCGTTGTAGTACGCGTGGCCGAAGCGTGCCGCGGGAGCGTCGCCGAGCGGTCGGTTGAGCAGAACCGCGTCGTCTTGCCAGCGTCGGATCGCAATTCTGGTCGCCGTGGTTCCGATATCTCGGAGGGCGCCCGCCAGCCCAAGTTCGGCCAGAACCCGGGAGCCGTTGGGGCTGATCTGCAGTCCGGCCCCCACTTCGCCGAACTCCCCGGCCTTCTCGAGGATCAGCACATCGTGGCCCCGCCGGTGCAAAAGGGCGGCCGCCGTGAGCCCACCGATCCCGCCCCCGACAATGACGATCTTCATGCGTTGCCTTTCGATGCCGGCGTTCTTGGACCCGGGTGATGGCCGGAGTGGCGGGGCGGCCTGCCTGTTCTACGGCACGAGCCGCGGGTCCACCAAACCCGGCGGCTCACGCCTCCGTATTGGGTGTCGTCGTACCGGGAGAATCCGGAATGTCGACCCGTTCAGAATTTGCTAGTGTTTTGCATGTCGAGATACAAGTCTCAAATAATGAGACATTCTAGAAGGGGTGTCTGACGATGTGGTGGCTCATCACGCTCGCCGCGGCGGGGTTTCAGACCTCCCGGACGGCCATGCAGCACAAGCTGCGGTCGCTGCTTTCGGTGAGCGGAGCGGGTTTCGTCCGCTACGTCTACGGCGCGCCCATCGCGCTCACGGCGGTAGCGGTTGCCGCGTTGTCCGGGGCGAAGCTGCCGACCATCGGCGCGGCCTTCTGGCCCAAGATCGCGGCCGCGGGATTGGCCCAGATCATCGCCACGGTCTTTCTCATTCGGGCCTTCGATGCCCGCGACTACGCCATCGGCACGGTGTTCTCCAAGACCGAGGTCGTCCAGGTCAGCCTGTTCAGCCTGGTGTTCCTCGGCGAGCGGTTGACGTGGATCGGCTATCTGGCCGTAGGTGTCTGCCTGGCCGGCATCGTCTTGCTGGTGACAAAGGGGAAGCGCCTCTCGAAGGATCTGTTTCGTGACCGGGCGGCCGTCTACGGGTTGGTCGCCGGTGGTCTGTTCGGCCTGGCCGCCGTTGGCATCCGGGCGGCGTCGAAGGAACTCGTCGGAGGGTCGTCGCCGATCAAAGCGATCATCTCGCTGGCGGTGATGAACTCCATCCAAACCGTTCTTCACGGCGGCTACCTCATCTGGAAGGAGCCCGGACAGGCCCGACTGGCCCTCGTCCATTGGCGCTCGAGTGCAATCGTAGGCGTGCTTAGCGTGTGCGGCTCGGCGTGTTGGGCCCTGGCCTTCGTCCTCCAGAACGCCGCTCGCGTTCGAACATTCGGTCAGGTCGAGCTTCTCTTCACCTTCGCCGTATCGCATTTCGGATTCAAGGAGAAACACGTCCGGGTCGAATACCTGGCGACCGGTCTGGTGCTCGCTGGTGTGGTTGGGGTGATGGTGGCCGGGTAGAGCCGTCCACGTCACGGTGAATGGCCGGCCGCTCGGCGATTTGCCTTCGTTGCGGCCCGGTCGTAGACAGTTCCGCCATGGAGTCCAACACCTCAAGGCAAATTCTGAAAACACCGATGCAGGGCACCGTCGTCGCCGTAGATGTGACAAGCGGGCAGTCGGTCCGGGCCGGTCAGGTGATGGTGATCCTGGAAGCCATGAAGATGGAGCATGAACTATGCGCGCCTATGAATGGTGTCGTCACCGAACTGAAGGTCGCAGTCGGAGATCTGGTGATGGAGGGCGACGTCTACGTGGTGTTCTCCGAAGGCGCGGATCAGGTGGCGGTGGTCTCCGAGGAGGTCGCTGTTGACCTCGATTACATCCGCCCCGATCTCGCCGAGGTCATTGCCCGTCGGGCGGTGGGCCTCGACGAGAACCGTCCCGACGCGGTCGCCAAACGACGCAAGACGAACCAACGCACGTCGCGCGAGAACATTTCCGATCTCGTCGACGAAGGCTCCTTCATCGAGTACGCGCCGATGGTTGTTGCAGCACAGCGCCGCCGGCGCTCCCTGGAGGAGTTGATAGCCAAGACCCCGGCCGACGGCATGCTCGCCGGAATCGGAACCGTCAACGCCGATCTGTTCGGTCGGGACAACACCCGGGTGGTCATCACGAACTACGACTACACGGTTCTTGCCGGGACCCAGGGTGCGCAGAACCACCGCAAGAAGGACCGTCTCTTCGAATTGGCCGAAAAGAACCGTCTGCCGGTGGTTCTCTTTGCCGAAGGTGGTGGCGGCCGACCCGGCGATACCGACGGTATCGGCGGTTCGGGCCTCGACTGCCTGGCGTTCCATCTCTTCGGTCGCCTCAGCGGTCTGGTCCCGCTCGTCGGCATTACCTCGGGCTACTGCTTCGCCGGCAATGCCGCGCTGCTCGGATCATGCGACGTGATCATCGCCACGAAGGGCTCCAACATCGGGATGGGCGGTCCGGCCATGATCGAAGGAGGCGGACTCGGTGTGTTCGCCCCGACCGCAGTCGGGCCGCTCGATGTGCAGGTGGCCAACGGCGTCGTTGACATCGTGGTGGAAGACGAAGCCGAGGCGGTCGACGTCGCGAAGAAATACCTCAGCTATTTCCAGGGCCCGGTGGCCGAGTGGTCGTGTGTTGACCAGCGGACGCTGCGATCCATCGTTCCGGAGAATCGTCTGCGCGCATATGACACCCGGTTGGTTGTCGAAGGTGTCGCGGACACGGGCTCGGTGCTTGAGCTTCGACGCGACTTCGGCGTCGGCATCATCACCTCGCTCGCCCGGATTGAGGGACGGCCCGTCGGCATTGTGGCGAACAACCCGTCGCATCTCGGTGGTGCGATCGACGCCGACGCCGCGGAAAAGTCTGCCCACTTCATGCAGTTGTGCGATGCCTTCGACATCCCCCTCGTGTTCCTGTGCGACACACCGGGTTTTATGGTCGGACCCGAGGCGGAGAAGCCGGGCCTCGTGCGTAGGGCGGCTCGCCTGTTCGTGATGAGCGCCAGTCTCGACGTGCCGATGGTGACCGTCGTGCTGCGCAAGGGCTACGGCCTTGGCGCCCAGGCCATGGCCGGTGGCGGGTTCAAGGTGCCGTTCTTCACGGTGTCGTGGCCGACGGGCGAGTTCGGTGGCATGGGGCTCGAAGGTGCCGTGCGGCTCGCGTACCGCAACGAGCTCGCCGCCATCGAGGACCCCGATGAACGCCTCACCAAGGAAAACGAGCTGATCGCCCGGATGTACCAGAACGGCAAGGCCCTCAGCACCGCCTCATACTTCGAGATCGACGACGTCATCGACCCCGTCGACACCCGCCGCTGGATCGTCGCCGCCTTCGAATCCGCCCCTAAGCCTCAGCGTCGCCACTCGAAGAAGCGCCCCTTCGTCGACACGATTTAACCGTGTCATCTGGTCTCATCCGGAGTGTGTGCGTTTTCTTAGACCAGGCCTAAGAAGACGCACACACTGTGCTTGATGGCGGTGGGGCCCGCCTCCGCTGCGCTTCGGCACCCTTCCGCTGGCGGCCTTGATCCGGTCTCGGTGGCTCGCTCGCTTTGGTCGCTTCGCTCCCTCCGTTCTCTGCGCCCTCGCCGGGGCCGCACTGTGCTTGATGGCGGTGGGGCCCGCCTCCGCTGCGCTTCGGCACCCTTCCGCTGGCGGCCTTGATCCGGTCTCGGTGGCTCGCTCGCTTTGGTCGCTTCGCTCCCTCCGTTCTCTGCGCCCTCGCCGGGGCCGCACTGTGCTTGATGGCGGTGGGGCCCGCCTCCGCTGCGCTTCGGCACCCTTCCGCTGGCGGCCTTGATCCGGTCTCGGTGGCTCGCTCGCTTTGGTCGCTTCGCTCCCTCCGTTCTCTGCGCCCTCGCCGGGGCCGCACTGTGCTTGA
>CAVXNJ010000008.1:0-16892 GCA_963763135.1 uncultured Acidimicrobiales bacterium
CCCTGCGATCAACTGCAGTGGGGAGACGACGATGGGTGAGCTCGATGGCAAGCGGATCGTAGTGACGGGGGCGTCTCGAGGCCTCGGACGCGCGTTCGCCCGCGCGTTGGCGGCTGAGGGAGCCCGGCTCGTGATCAACGGCACGAACGCCGAGCTGCTCGGTGAGGTGGCGGCCGAGTTGCGGGAATCGGGCACCGACGTCGAGGCAGCGGTGGGGACAGTTGCCGACGACGGGATCTGCGCTTCAGTGATCGGGCGGTGCGTGGAGCGCTTCGGGGGCGTCGATGCGGTCGTGAACAACGCCGGCATCGTGCGCGACCGGACCCTCATGCGGATGACCCCTGAGGAGTTCGACGAGGTCATCGCCGTGAACCTGCGCGGCACGTGGTCGGTCAGCCGGCATGCGGCGATGGCGATGCGCGACACCGGCGGGTTGTTGCTGCAGATCGTGTCGAACTCGGCGTTCACCGGGTCAGTCGGACAGACCAACTACGCGGCGTCCAAGGCCGGGGTGATGGGAATGCTGTACGGATGGGACACCGAGCTGGCCCGGTTCGGGATCCGGACGAACGCACTGTGGCCCATCGCCGAGACGGACATGACCCAGGTCGTGTTCACCAACGCCGCAGCGCGAGCTGAATCGCAGGGTCGGCCGGTCCCGTCGGCGAAGGATCTGGGGTTCGGCACGCCCGATGAGGTGGCCCGCATCGTGGTGTTCCTGTGCTCGGAGCGCGCCGCGTCGCTGCGCAGCCAGCTGATGACTTTCAACGGGCGCAAGCTGGCGTTGTGGTCGCATCCGAAGGAAACCTGGATCCGCCGTCAAGCCGACGGTTGGACCGTCGAGCAGTTGGCCGAGGCGTTGGACGGGGCCGCGGAACCGGTCTACGCCGTGGAGTTCTGAGCGTCCAATTTACGGGCTCGATGGTCCGGTCGTAAGCACACTTACTTACCGCGCGGTTCTGCCGTCAGTGCCTGACGATCGAGAGTTGACCGGCGAACCACGCCCCCAAACCGCGCTTCGTTTCCGATCAAACCGGTGACACACCTACGCGCACGACACTGCTACGCGTGCATAGCATTTCTCACGGATTGGTTTGCTGACGAACGGTGTGCGCGCAATTTCCAACCCAGGTGATGGCACACCACAAGCGCACACTCAACCCGATCGACTTCGTCACGCGACGAGAGTTCCATTGGTGAGACGAAGCTGAGTGTGTCTGCCGCACGATTGATGCCTCGCTGCCCCCGCCATCTTTTACATGTTGCGCGCTCAATATCTCGTGAGTAGATCAACGGTTTACCTAAGGATCTCTTCGCTATTTGCGAGGAGAACCGAAACTTCATCACAGTCCGATAACAGAGGGCGCACGAATAGTGGAAATAGGAGATGTACACGAACCACGAACGTAGGAGAGGTGCACGAATCATGAACATCACCAATAACCCACCAACGAAGCGGCCGAGCGATACCCATTATCGCGTCAAGCATCGTCAGCGCTTGTTGGGCGTCGGTCTTGTGGTCTCGCTGGTAACGGCGGGCGAGATGCTGGCGAATGCTCCGTCAGCCAGTGCCGCTACCGTCCCCACGTTCACGCTGACCCCGAATGCCGTCGACCTGGCAGCGGGAAACCGATCCGAACTCACTCTCAAGTTCCGCTCAAGGCGTCCGGCGGTGAAATGGTCTACAACCGCGTTGCCTGCGGGCGTATCCGCCGACTTCACCTGTCCGACGTCGACCTCCTGCGTGCTGGGTTTGCAAGCAGACAACTCCGTGGCAAGCCGGACCAGTCTGGTCAACTTGACGGTGAGTTCAGGCAAGTCGCGACGAAGCGTTCCGTTCGCTCTTGGAGTGGACGCCAGGGTGGCGACTCCACCGGCGCCGACTCCCAGCGCACCAGCGTCAACTGCGCCGACAACTACCGCTGCTCCGTCAGCAACACCGCAACCCTTCACCCTACGTCCGGGGACGCTCGTTCAGCCGGCCCAGGCAGGAACGAACACGTCGTTTTCCGTAGACATTGTCCGCGACAATTGGAAGGGCCAGGTGCAGATGCTCGTCGACTCGATGCCAGCCGGCTGGCGAGCTGCGTTCATCCCGACCAACCCAACTCCGGACGCAAACACCACGCTTCTGCTGTCCATCCCGAACGGCACAACGCTTGGCGACTATCAGGTTCGGATCAGCGGGCAGTCGGCCACAGATCGCGCCAACGCAGGCCTGATAGTTCGAATTGGCGCGCCGCGACCGCAAGTTCTGGTGCAGTCGTCGCCGGCCGTTCCCGCGGGCAGTATCGGCGTCTTCCTACTCGAAGCCCGGTCGCTCGATAACCCTGGTCTGCCCGTTACCCTTCGCGCCGAAGGCCTTCCGGTGGGCATTAGCGTCAAGTTCCGTGCCAACCCAGTCACCGGTCTCGTCTTGGCCGACATCACCGTCGCAGCCAACGTCAAGCCGGCCAGTTATCTGTTTGCGTTTGTCGCATCTCGCGGAGGCGTCGATGCGAGGACGAATTCGACACTTACTGTTCTCTCATCAACCGCTGTAGCGCCTTCGACCAGTTCACCGCCTGCCAACGCTAAGGCGTTTGTGTTTCCCGTGACAAGGGTCGCGCCGGTTGCGGGAGAGCCTTCTGCCTATGGGCTCCGTGCCTCGACGGGCGTGTTCAGTGCTCCGAGGGGCGCAGTGACCTCCGTCGACGTCGCCGTCATACCGACCGGTGGATTCGCAAAAGCGATCGCGGTGCAGACTCTTGTGCCGGCTGGGTGGGTCGTGACCTACAACGCGACAGGCCCGAACACCTTCCGCCTTAACATCGCCGTCCCATCGAACTTCACACCGTCGCCGAACCAAGTGGTCGTCACGACGTCGAGCGGATCACTCAACGCCTCGCTCACATTGACGGCCAACGTTGGGTGAGCCGCTCCGGCTCCGCTGATTATCACTCAAACTGAAACACTCGCCTTCAGGTTGTGCCTCGCCGTGCGAAGCGGCGAGGCCGACCGGGCCAGAATCTGAGCCACGTGGAGTTGCCCCATCCGGGAGTTATACCCCAACGAGTATTTGATGGGTTATCGACCACCATTTACGTGCTTAAGAGGTTGAAATGATTAACCAACCGTTGTTCCATATTGGTCGTTCCGAAGCGCAAGTCCTTCCAAATGGCGACCTGACTACGAACTGGGCAGAATGGAAGAATGTACACAACTCTTCGCTCTCACTCACGTCGGCAGAGTTCGTTCAGGTCGACGATCGTCCGAGGCGCGATCGCGGTTTCATTGATTGCGACGATCACGGGTTGCAGTTCCGCTGGATCCGATGGGGCAGCGAACGTCACGACAGCGCCCTCCCCCACATCAGCCGCAGAATCGTCATCCGTCGAATCTTCCACCACGAAATCGTCGGTGGTGGCAACTCTGGCCAGCGGAGCCGGCGCCACGGAGCAACCTCTTGGGGACATGAACGCCACTCTGATGTCGTTCCTCGAAGACCCGCGGATGGAAGAAGCTGCGAACGGTACCTTTCACACGTTTGTACGCTTCGTGCGCGCTGCGGGATTGACGTCAATTTTCGACGGGCCCGGACCGATGGCGCTGTTCCCCCCGACCGACGAGGCGTTCGCCCGAACGTTCACACCCGCCCAGCTTGCCGCTTTGACGCGCCAACAAGTGGATCTCGCACAACTCATCAACTACCAGGCCGCCAACGGCATCTGGCCGCTGTCAAAAGTCATCGGCGGAATAATCCCGACGATGCAAGTCAACGAGCTTCACGGGACATTGTCTGACGGCGTTCTGCGGATCAATAATTCCGTGGTTCGAGCACAAGCCGTTCGTGTCAGCAACGGCTACATCTACGCCATGAACGACGTACTTATGCCACCGGGGTACCAGGTTCCCATAGGGAACTGAACACAATCCCAGTCGGCCCCTCGATGAGACCCGTCGGGTGGTCGCGACATGACTGAGCGGACGGAACTGGGAGTACGACGGGTTATCGGAGCGTCGACTCCAGGTCGAACGTCGGACACCAGTCGGGCCCTACTTCGATCCGTTGGGCATCAACTCCAGGACGTTCGATATGGGTGATGTTCGCCATCCTGGCGCTTCGGTGCATGGCAACCTCGACCGCGGTCGCTGGCGGCGGCGTCGGCGGCCTCTTCATCCCGTTGGTCGTAGCCGGGGCCTTGAGTGGTTCAATAATCGGCGGATTGGTCCACAACGGCGATCTGACCTTGTTCATTGTCATTGGTGTCGCAGCATTTCTGGGCGCCGGATACCGAGTTCCGCTAGCTGCAGTCATGTTTGTCGCTGAAACCACGGGACGTCCGTCATTTGTCGTCCCAGGGCTATTGGCCGCGGTGGCAGCGGAATTGATGATGGGTTCGGCGTCTGTCACGAAATACCAGCGACCATCGGACCTAAGCCGTCCCGCTGTTCGCCCAACCGAGAGTGACACCCTTCCCATCAGACCCGTTGAGTAACTGCATTAGGGCCAACTCAAACAACCCGGTTTGCGAACTGCGCGAGCATTCGATCGAGACCCTGCTCATAGGTTCCTCGCGACGTAAGTTCAGCGAGGTCCGGAGCGATCCTGGTCAGGATCGGAAAGCGATCGACGGGTAGTGACTCGTAAACCGATCGCCAGTGATGTTGCGCTTTCGCTCGGCCAATGGGTTCATAGCGACGTCGCGACGCAGCGATGGTTGCCGAACCGATCGTGAAGGCGTGAATTGCTGTGTAGATCTCAAGGGAACGCATTTCGCTGAACCCGGCTCGGACAAGCACGGTAAGGGCGGCCTCCATTCGCCGCATCGCAGGCACCACCGTCACTGGCCGCGTGGCATAAACGTGAGCGACTATCGGCGAAGCGGTAATGAGATCGTACAAATCCATGTTGACCTCGGAAAACCATCGCTTCCAACTTCCCCGCTTCGGAAGCAAAGGAAGTGAGAGCTCATCAAGCAAAGTGCCGGCTACCTGCTCAAGCAGATCGTCTTTGTCAGTGAAGTACCGATACAAAGCCATCGCCGTGACACCCAGTTCTGCGGCAACACCACGGAGGTTCAATGACTCCGGAGTTCCGGACTTGCCGAGCTGGCGGCGCGCCGCTGCGACTATCCCGTCCGAGGTGAGTTCAGGCGGGCGTCCTCGACGACGAGGCGTAGTGATCTCGCCCACCGCGATCTCCGGGGCCAAATTCTTCAGCATTACATCTCTCGCTCTTGTCTGAATTCGGGCGCCGGGTGAAATAGCTTTGATGCCTTGGCGTCAGGACTGAGAGACCGTATCACCGGCATTTTGGGACTTTGAGGATGTCATGTTGGAGAACCTCTCCGCCACGCGCGGCCCTGGCCCGCGCAAAGTCTCTGAAGGTCAGATACTCGTGATACTCCCGCTCCCAGAGTTGTCGAGAGACGAAAACTCAGGCGGCCGAAGCTCCGGTTTTCGCCTCAACGGGCGGGTCGTGTCGAACTCCCGATGGTTGTTGGCCGCTGATAACCAAGACCGGTCGGTGCGTAGCCCGAATGATGGCATCCGATACCGAAGGTCGAAGCATTCGCTCCCAAAGATGTCTGTCATGCGCTCCGATCACGATGACGTCGGCGTCGAGTCGGTCGGCGACAGCGCAGATTACATCCACGGGATCACCGCGTTCGGAAATTACGAGAGCGTTCGGCCGACCGAGTCCGTCAGCGAGGGCGCGTAGTTCGGTTTCGGAAACGCGGGGCTTCGTCTGCGCGAAGAAGGGCCACGGACCGAGCGGACCGAGGCTCTCGGGTGCGTAGTAGGTGAGAATTTCTGGTGTATTAAGAAAGTGAAACCTCGAATTTGTTCCACCGAAGAGTCGGACAGCTTCCGCTGCGGCCCGCTCAGATGCTGCGGATTCGTCGATCGCAACAAGAATGTTCATAAGACTCCTAGCATGTGTCGGTATCTTTAATGTACATGTATAGTATGCCTGTAAATTACATATAGACAAGATGTCGATCTCCGGTCGCGATAGGTCGGCGTTCACTGCCACCCGTGTCCGCGGGGCGCGTCGGACCTCCCGTACGATCCGATACGAGGAGCGCATGAGGGCCGGTCGTCGATGTTGTGGGGAACGATCCACCTTCCAGAGTGGGTTTCTGTTCCCAGAAACATCTCCCAATGGAATATCCGCAACTTCTCTTATCCTGCAGCGATACTGAACTTCATGAGCACCGAAAGCCGACAGATCGCCCGTCAGGTCGATGGTCCGAACCCAAACCGCTTCCACCCACTCAGCCCATCGACTCCGACGCCCCGAGGCGCGGCGTGAGCACCCTTATCGGGGAACTGGTCCCGGACTTCGGCCTTGTCGACCACACCGGTCAGCCCTGGTCGATCGCGGCGCACCGGGGTCGGCCGGTGGTGCTGATCCTGCACCGCCATTTGGCTTGACTGCCATGCCAGCATCACGTGAGCGCCGTGCGCGATCACCTAGACGATTTCGCGGACGCCACTGTTGCCGTGGTCACCTTCGCCGAAACACAACGCCTTGCCGCGTACCGCGCCCATCTTTGCGTGGACTTTCCGATCCTGTCCGACCCGACCCGGGATCTGTACCGGTTCTTCGGGGCCGGGCATGGCAGCAACCGCCAAATCTGGTCGCTCGGAACACTCAGACTCTATGCGCGCTTACTACGATCAGGCCAACGGCTGGCCCGCCCTACCGAAGACATCCACCAGCTCGGCGCCGACGCCGTGATCGGCCGTGACGGACGCCTGCGCTACCTCGCCCTCCCGACCGGACCGGACCAACGTCCACCCATCAGCGACCTGGTCGCTGCACTCGACTGACCCCGAAGACCACATCGGGAAAGCAACGCACCCGCGAAGAATCGATTGAGTCCGGCCGGATTTCACCGTAGCAATCGTCTGGCCGCAACCACCCGATGGCAAACGGTGACCCCGACGAGACCCGCCATGAGCACGAACACGTCAACCGCGACATCGGGCACCGCCAGCATGACCGTGAACAGCACAATGGTCTCGGTTCCCTCGATCAGACCGGTCGGCATGTGGATTGACGTCGACTCCCCACGATCCGATGCACCGGCTTGTCGTTTCTCAGCCAGCGCCGACAGGTACATCCATGACACCGAGTTCACGTAGAACGTCGCCAACAACAACGCCGCGAACGTCCACGCATGCCGATCATGGGAGCCGGCCGCCACCCCGATCGGAACAGCCGCGTACCCGACGGTGTCGGCGAGCATGTCGAGATAACCGCCAGCATCGGTTGCGGTGGACGCAGCCCGGGCGATCGCCCCATCGAGGCCATCCAGAACTCGACCGAACAGCCACAGTCCAACCGAGAACACCGGCCACTGAACAGCGGCAGCTAGCCCGGCACCGACGCACGCCACCAACGAGGCAGCCGTGACGAACCCCGGCGCGATGCGGCCTGCGGCCCACCTCGCTGCACCCCCGAGCGCACGATCTTTGATTGGGCGAAGCGCGAGATCAAACATGACACCGTCATCGTTGCCGACAAACAGGCGGGAAACGAACCTGCGTCTAACTTGTAAGGATCGACGGTCGGGAAGGATCGTCGTCCGGGCCGGGTCCGGACTCGAAGAGATAGGGATCGACCAACACGGGGGAGTTCCGAGACGACCATCGGCGATCTTCCGAGGGTTTCAAGGGTTCCGATGGTTTCCGACGTGGGCACTCGCATTACGGCGGCAGGCGCACATTGTGCCGCCCACCTTCAGGCGAAAGTCGAAGCTGCGTTACGGTGTGCTGCATGGCGCGGCCACGAAATGACGATATCCGTCGACTGGCGATTCTTGCGACGTTCGATTGCATAGCGTCAGGTGGCGTTGCGGGTCTTTCGTTTCGCGAGGTCGCTCGTTTGACGGAGTCGAGCACCGGCACGCTTTCGCATCATTTCGGAAGTAGGCAGCAGTTGCTCCTGGAGGCCATTGCGTACGGGTACTGGCGTCTGCCGGAAGGTTTCGCGAATCGACCGGCAACACACGCGATGCGCTACGTGCTCAATCGCTATGAGCTGTCGACGCCGAAACGCAGAACCTGGTGGAAGTTCTGGCTGGCGATGACTGCGCTCGCGGAGTCCGACTCTGAAATCCATGTCGCCATGGCTCGCGAGTACCGATCGGTTGTGGATCGTTGGGTGAACTCACTGGCTCGCGGACAACGCGCCGGGTTGTTTCGTGCCGACTTCGAACCGGTTGTCGAAGCAAACCGATTGGCCGCATTTGCTCATGGTCTGGCCGTCGCCCAACTGACCGATCCGTCGCTGACGGCCACCGCGGCAGCGTCCCTCGACGACGCCCTAGCCAGACTGTGCACCGAATCCGGACTGGTCTCCCTGGAAGTTTGAGTCGCACGCGCATGCGACTCCTTGATACCATTGGTCATGACGAGTCCGTTCTCCGAAGCAGCTCTCCCGTCCACGACCAATCCATCGGATCTTCCCGACGGAGAATGTCCATGGCATCGCTACCAACGAGCGAGCCATGAAAGTTGGGCGTATACCCTCGGCCCGTCGCTGGTCGTTCGTGACCATAACGACGTGCGCGCGGTACTCAACGACAAGCGCTTCGTTCAGGGGATCACCAAGGCAATGGAGCAAACACCGGGTACCGACCCGCGTTTCATCGAACGACGGAAGCAAGGATTTCTTCTCCGTGACGGTGCCGACCATCTCCGCATGCGACGCATCGCGTCGAAAGCGTTCACGCCGCGAGCGGCCGACCGGTTCCGACCCTACATGCGCGAAGTCATGAACGCCTTCGCCGACAACGTTCCCGACGATGGTGTCTGCGATGCAGTGCACACCCTCACCCACGCGTATCCCACCACGGTCATCTGTGAGGTCCTCGGGGCGCCGACAGCGGACGTGGAGTTGTTCTCGGAACTTACCGAAGCGATTCTCCATGCGCAGGCCGGTTCGGCTGAACATCTCGAACAGGCGTTGGCCGCACACCAACAGCTCGACACGTACCTGCTGAACTTGATCGAGGAACGCCAACGCGAACCACGCGAGGACCTCTTGTCCGATCTGATCCGGGCGGAAACCGAGGACGGGAAACTCACGCGGCACGAGGTGCTCAGTGCAGCGGCATCGGTGATCATGGCCGGTACCGACACGACCCGGAACCAGTTGGCGATCGCGCTGCATCTCTTAGCCGATCGTCCTGAAGACTGGGACGCCTTGGTCGAAGACGCCCGGTTGGAGACCACGGTGGAGGAGATCCTTCGTTTCGCTCCTATCGGGCACGTCCTCCTGCGTGTGCCAACCGAAGACGTGGACATGAACAACGTGACCGTCCCGAAAGGCACGATGGTGATCCTCGACATCGGCGCTGCGAATCGCGACCCGCAGTTTCTCGACGATCCGAACGATTTCGAGCCCGCCCGAACCACCCGATCGCAACATCTCGGATTCGGACACGGGCACAAGTTCTGTCTCGGAGCGAACCTCGCTCGAGCCGAACTCGTCGAAGCCCTCCGCGTGCTGCGGGCACGTTTCGCCACCATCGAACACTCCGGCCCCACCCAATGGCGCCGAGTCGGTTTCGTCCAGGGACCGATT
The DNA here is from genome assembly GCA_963763135.1 of uncultured Acidimicrobiales bacterium. Taxonomy (GTDB): domain Bacteria; phylum Actinomycetota; class Acidimicrobiia; order Acidimicrobiales; family JANYDT01; genus JANMZO01. Next base: position 9,581 of record CAVXNJ010000008.1, read on the forward strand.
GTGCTGCCGCTTCGATTCCGCTAGCACCCGGCAAAACGCCATGACACCGTCAGAAAACCGAGGCGGTCCGATTCGGCAACGGCGAGCAACCATCAGCACCCGTGGTTTGCCGACCCGCGATGCGTTTGCGTATTGGCAGGATCAGATCTGCGCCCGATTCGTTAGGTTGACCGCACAGTCGATAGGCGACGGTCCGTTTCACGGCCGGATCGACCATGTCTCGTGCGGTGAGCTGGAACTTTCAAAGGTGGCCGCCACGAGCCAGATCGTGCGACGCACCCGTACGCACATCCGACAGGACGACGATGAGTACCTCCTGGCCAGTGTTCTGCTCGATGGTTGTGGCCGAATCGAACAAGACGGACGAATAGCTGAACTCCACCCCGGCGCGATGGCCTTCTACGACAGCACGCGCCCCTACGAGTTACGGTCCGACAAGCCATGCATCCACCTCGTCGTGAAAGTCCCAAAACGACATGTCCTCGATGGCGACACACGAACGTTGACAGCCCGAACGCTCGGGGCCGACTCACCGGGCATGGTGGTCTCGACCTTCTTCAGTTCGCTGCACAAGGCATCCGAAAACAGTGCTGTCGACATCGGCATCTTCTTCCCGCACGCCATCGGCCTATTGGCCGCCGCCGCGTCCTTCGCGGCACCGGACAACAGCGACACCAACGCCTTCGCCCAAACCGCACTTGCCACACAGCAGTTGACTGACTACCTCCACCGACACTTCGCCGACCCGCGGCTGGACGCGCCGACCGTAGCGCGAGCATGCAACATGTCACGTCGATCGCTCTATCGATGCGCCGGCGAAGAGGGCATCGCCGGCCAGCTCCGAAAGATCCGGCTCGAACACGCCAAAGACCTGTTGACACGCGTCTCCGATCAGTCGATCAGTTCGATCGCGATCGCGTGCGGCTTCCCGAGCGAGTCCGGCTTCTATCGGGCGTTTCGCAACGCAACGGGTCTGACACCCGGCGACTACCGCCGGGCCACCACCGCAAACAGCACGTTGGCACCGAGCGTCAGCAATTTCGGCACACCACGCCACAACGAGATCCAACCCGTCGAACACCATGTGAGCAGTTAGCAATCCCAACTGAACAGGGAGACAACGATGCAAGAAGCAGTGAAGGTCGCGGCCGTGCAGGCCGAGTCGGTTCCCATGGATTTAGCCGCCGGTGTCGAGAAAGTGATTGCGCTCATCGGGGAAGCCGCCGCCGGCGGAGCGGAGCTCGTGGCCTTTCCGGAGACGTTCCTGCCCGGCTACCCGTGGTGGGTCTGGCTCGACTCCGTCTCGGCCGGTATGCAGTTCGTCCCGCGATATGCAGCAAACTCCATGACCCGCGACAGTGCGGAAATGAAACGAATCCAACACGCCGCCGCACAGCACGGCATACACGTCGTGCTCGGATTCAGCGAACGAGACGGCGGGAGCCTCTACATGGCGCAAGCAATCATCGCCGCCAACGGCGACCTCATCGGCGTACGACGAAAGCTCAAACCCACACACGTCGAAAGAACCGTCTTCGGAGAAGGCGACGGAAGCGACCTCCAGGTCTACGACACCTCGCTCGGCAAGCTCGGCGCGTTGAACTGCTGGGAGCATCTGCAACCGCTCGTCAAGTACGCCATGTACAGCCAAGGCGAAGAGATCCACGTCGCCTCCTGGCCGAGCTTCGCCGGCAACCGCGATTCAGCCCAGGCATTCGGACCGGACGTGAACACCGCCGCCAGCATGATCTACGCCGTTGAAGGACAAACCTTCGTAGTCGCCCCCTGCGCCGTGACCGGCACCGCGACCATCGAGATGTTCTGCGATACCGACGCAAAACGCCAAATGCTGCAACTCGGCGGCGGATTCGCCCGCATCTACGGACCCGAAGGCTCCCCGCTCGCGCAACCACTCCCGGAAACAACCGAAGGAATTCTGTACGCCGAACTACCAGCCTTCCTGCTGGCAATAGCCAAATCATGCGCCGACCCGGTCGGCCACTACTCCCGTCCCGACGTACTACGCCTGTGGATCAACCGAAACCCCAACCCCCGCGTAATCACGGCACCAGCAGACGAACCACCAACTGGCACAAGCAACCAACCCAGCCAAACGGATTGACCTCCGCAAACTCCGACAACTTACCCAACACGGTTGCAGGCCAAGTCTGCAACCCACTCCGACCCTTCGCAACCGCAAAATGGTAGGAACGCGGTAAGACAACTATGTACACAGGCAACTTCGATATGTACACACAGCAAATTTGCTTCACTGTGCCAGCCGAACTCGAGGCACTCAATTCCTAGCTGACCGAACCGCCGCGGCGTCTGGCAAAATATGCGGGTGAAACTTCTGTTGACCTCGTCTGGCATCCGCAACGCCAGCATCCGAGAAGCTTTGGTCGAACTCCTCGGCAAGCCGATCTCGGAGTCCAGCGCGCTTGTCGTCCCCACAGCGATCTATCCGTTCTCGGTTGGGCCTGCAATGGCAGGTCGCCTAATCCGTGGAGAGGTCTCGTCGCCGTTGACCGAGCTGGGGTGGGCGTCGGTTGGCGTGCTTGAGCTCACCGCTCTCCCGAGCGTCGGGCAGGAGGTCTGGGCCTCCACGGTCGAAGCAGCCGACGCGCTGCTGTTCTGGGGTGGTGATCCGCTGTACCTCAGCCACTGGATTCGAGCGTCCGGGCTGTCAGATCTCTTGCCCACGCTGACCGACACAGTTTACGTCGGCGTAAGTGCTGGCGCGATGGCCTCAGCGAGAGTGTTCGGCGAGACCTACACGGAACCGCGCACCGCTAGTGGGAGCCCACTCACGTCGAAGCAACTTGTGTTTACGACGCCACAGGGCGACCTCACGAGGACCTTGCTCACGGCAGAGGGAGCGGGACTGGTCGACTTTGCGGTGATCCCGCATCTGGACAACGAGAACCATCCCGACGCCTCCCTAGCGAACGCCGAGACCTGGGCATCCGAGCTACCCGTCCCGACCTACGCCATCGACGACGAGACCGCCCTCAAGGTGACAGGTGGCGTCGTCCAAGTGGTCTCCGAGGGCCATTGGAAACTCTTCGAGCCCCGTTAGTACCGGACCGATAATCGGGGCCTCTACGGTGAATGGGACCGTGCGACGCGCAACGGTCGGCAGCGGCTTATACCTCGATCACGTCGAGGTCGTTGCCGATGATGACCGTTCCGCCGTAGTGGGTCGTGTCGACGTCGACGTGTGCTCCGGGAAGGTGATGGGTCAACACAACGGTGGCAACGCCCGCCGCAGCGGCCATATCGACGCAGTCCTGCGGCGACGCGTGGAACTCGTGGAGACGCTCGACAATCATTCGTCGCTTCGCTGGTGCATCCGATGGCGGAGCGGAGGCACAAGCATCCACGACAAGCACATCGGCGTCACGGGCGAACGCCACCAGCTCATCGCAACGCGCCGTATCCCCCGACACCACCAGCGACCTTCCACCGAACGTGAACCGCCACGCCAACGACGCCATAGGGGGATGCACGACCGAGCCTGCCTCGATGAGGCATCCGTCGACCTCCGTCGACCATCCGGCGCCGACATCCCGCACGACCGTGTCGTCCCAGCCGTCACGGTCGTATCCGAGATCGATCGCCCACTCCGCCTGATCGCGGTAGAAATCCTCCACCAGACGACGGTGCATGTCCTGCGTGCCGAGCGGGCCGGTTACGTCGAGGCGCGTCCGTCCAACGGTCCAGCTTCCCCACACCAAGGCCGGATAGCCGAGGATGTGGTCCCAATGGAGGTGCGTGAACAACACACGATCGACTGCTCGCAGCGCCTCCCCCGCTGCGAGGAGTTGCCCGACGACGCCGTCGCCGGCATCGACCAGCGCCGAGCCGTGGTCACCCCAGTGCACGATGGCTGCCGGGTGGTGGCGAACGAGACTCGGACTCGGCGAACCAGTACCAAGCAGCGTCACGCTCAACATGAGCCCACACTACTGCTCGGTGGGTTCTACAGTCCGGTCGCCGCCGGTGCGACGGCTGTGACGCGCTCAAGGACGAGAGCTCGTGGGGCATTCACCAGCGCCGGCGAACTGGCAGGGTTCGGCCAAACGACGGTCTCCAGGAAATGCAGGAACGCAGTCGCTTCCTCACGGGAGTCGAAGTCGAGGTCCACGGTGACGTACTTCGAGTCGTCGACCGGTTGATGAACACGCTCATCACGAACACCGGCTGATCGTCGCGCTTCGCCAAAGCTGGCGAACGCTGTCGCCCAGACAGCAAAGTCGGTAATGGCATGTTCGATGTGAAGTGTCGGCATGGTTCGTCCTCCTGTAAACGTCCGGATGACTCAACCGTACGATCCGGACCCGTCGACGCCTATCCCAACTTCCTGGGGTTCTGATCGGAGCGCTGCGAGTGGTCCTACACTCCGGTTCATGGCCCGACGACAGACGAGCAGCCGGACGGTCGAGCGGGTCACGGCCATCTGCGCTCAGCACGACGACACCCGATCACTTCGCCTCGCTCTACTAAACGAGCTCAGGGACCTGATCGGCTTCGACGCGTACGCCTGGGTGCTCACCGATCCGGTCACCGAGGTCGGTGGATCCCCTCTCGCCGACGTCCCGTGGCTTGCGGAGCTTCCGCGCCAGATCCGCCTGAAGTACCTCACGCCGCTCAACCGGTGGACCGTGCTCAACGAGCCTCCCGTAGCCTGCCTGCGGGCGGTCAGCGGAGGCCGACTCGACGAGAGCCTCGTGTGGCGAGAGCTTCTGATGGACTACGGGGTGAGCGACGTGGCATCTGTTGTATTCCGCGATCGTTTCGGATGCTGGGCCTTCCTCGAGCTGTGGCGGACCGGACCCGCCTTCAGCGACGCCGAGGCAGAAATGCTCGCGGCCATTAACGGCTCGATGACGAGGGCGCTTCGCCAGTGCCAGGCGCGCACCTTCGAGCTAGAGGCCGACGAGTCCGATCGAACCGGCCCCGTCATGCTCATCCTGTCGCCACAGCTCGCCGTCCGAGCCCAGACGCCAGAGACCGAGCAGTTCCTGAGGCTTCTCGTGCCACCCGACAGCGACCGGCAACCGGTCCCTGCCGGTGCGCTCAACGTCGGTGCGCAGCTCCTCGCCGTCGAGAGCGGTGTCGATCATCACCCTCCGACAGCGCGCGTTCACCTTGCCGGAGGCGTGTGGCTGACCCTACGCGCCGCACGCATAGGCGGCACCGAAACGCAGGAGCAGGACATCGCCGTCACCATCGAGCGAACCGACCCACGCGATCGGCTCGACCTGTTCACACGATCATCGGGGCTCACCGAACGCGAGGCTGAGCTCCTCGTCCTTCTCGCAACCGGTTCCGACACCCGAGAGATCGCTCGACGCATGTTCCTTTCAGAGCACACCGTCCAGGACCATCTGAAAGCGATCTTCGCCAAGACGGGCGCTCCGAACCGCCGAAGACTTCTCGCCCGAGCGACCGGACACTGAGCCCGGCCGGTTACCGATTCGGAGCCGAGTCCCGGTTCGGAGCAATGACACCCCTCCGGCGGCCAGACCACCCGGCCCAGACGATTCGCTCCGGGTTGCTGGCTACACGTGGGACCGATAATCCCGCCCTAACTCTGTCGATGGCGACCCCACAATTACTTTGGCAATCGATGGTCGATAAGCACACTTACTGACCTTCGTTTATGCATGTCAGTCTGGAGGAAGTACGAGCGCTGACTTCTCGCCACGCCCCCGTTGCCGCCCAACGTGGCACGAAAGTAACACTAATACCTATGTGTACATAGCTTTCACCCGGACGTCTTCGCCGACCCGACCTCTGGCACATTTTGGGTTGTGCGCAACATTGTACGTGCACATATAGATGCTTGGTCGTGAGACGGTGTTTAGACCGTCAAATCCGTGTTCGTGGCCACACTGACAGCTTCCACCGATAGCAACTCCTGCGGGAAGCGGAGGCCGTCACCAGTCCAAGGTGGTCAGCGAAGCTGCGATGGAGCCCACAGCTAACGCCTTGGCCTTGGTGCGTTCCAGTACCTCACGCGGTGCAGAGGCGATTTGCGCACCCAGGGCGAGAGCGGCGGGCATGAGCTGATCGGGTGGCACGACCTGGTTTGCCAGACCGAACGTCGCCGCTATGGAGGCGTCGATGCGACGACCGGTGAAAGCCAGTTCCCGAGCGCGTGACCCACCGATGAGGTCGTGCAAGAGCCGGTAGATGACTGTCGACCATTGCTGTTCGGGGTGACCGAACACTGCATCGCTCGACACGACGCGTAGATCGCATAGGCAGGCCAGGTCGAAGCCGCCGGCCAGGGCGGCACCGTTGACCGCGGCGATGGTCGGGACGGGAAAGCGGTAGATCGCGTGATGGAAGCGATCACTCGACTCCCAGAGGCGTTGCTGATGCGACGACGACGTGTCAGCGAACTCGCCCAGGTCGAACCCCGCACTGAATACGCTGCCCGCGCCGGTGATCACCATGCATCGCACGTCGGGATCCGCGGCCAGCGACTCGACTGCCGCACTGCACTCGTCGCGCAGCGAAATCGAGAGTGCGTTCTTCTTCTCCGGACGGCAAAGGGTGAGCACCCGAACCCCGTCCACCGGAGCATCGATCGTGATCATCAACTTGGGACCTCCTCGTAAACTCGTACGGCTCGTTCCGTAGACAACGGTCGCGTTTCGGATCACAAGATCCTAGGTAGACATATCAGTTTCCTGCTGCCTGGGCGACGACTTCTCTGAGTTTGCGCATCTGCTCGGCGCGCCGCCGCTGCCCCTCGGGCAGGGCTTCGATGTCGACCTCGGCCACGGAATTGCCGTAGGCCGAGTACGTTGGGATCTGTTCGTCGGTCAGCGCTGTCAGGTGCTGTTTGCGCTTGAATGCCGCCTCGATAAACGGAGCGAGCTCCTCCTGCTTCAGCTTCTCCCGCTCAGCCTCGTGGGCCGCGAACTCGGGCATCACCTGATCGGCGAAGAGTTCGAGCGATTCGCAGATGTCTTCGTGGCGGTTGTTGCCGCCCTGCTGGATGAACACGGTCTGGTCCACGCCGGCGTCGCGGAACGCCCGTAGATGCTCGCGGAGTTCGTCGGGGGTCCCGATTCCCCCGGTGCCTCCGCCGAGGAAGTCGAGGCCGACCGCATCGCGAACCTTCACGTAGTGGTCCCAGATATCGGTGCGGCCGGGTTTGTGGTGACCGAAGGAGTAGTGGTGACCGAGCGCGAACTGGAAAAAGCGGAATCCGTCGAGCCCACGGCGCACCGCTTCGTCGTGATCGTTGTGGCACGAGAAGCTCGTCACCATGGCGATGTTCGGATTCACGACGTGG
>CAVXNJ010000009.1:0-874369 GCA_963763135.1 uncultured Acidimicrobiales bacterium
GGCCGAGACGCTCGCCGATCCCGATCTGATGCTCCGGTTGGCAACGGCTCTGACCTTGTTCTGGGAGCTTCGCGGTCACCTCGGCGAGGGAAGCCGCTGGTTCAACCGGGCCCTCGACCACGACGGGGGATCGCCGGTCGTGCGTGCTCGTGCGCTGTGGGGCGCGGCGCACGTCGCAGTCTACAACGAGGACATCGAGAGCAGTCGGCGCCTGGCGAACGCCTCGCTCGAGTTGGCAACCTCGATCGGCGACCACTGGGCCGAGGCGTGGGCGCTGAACTCACTCGCCTTCGCCGCCGCGTTCTGGGGCCGAGGCGAGGCGCCAGCGATGATTGAACGGAGCGTGTCCCTCGGTCGAGCGCTGTCCGACGATTGGGTGATCGCCGACGGACTCAAGATGTCCACGATTGAGCATCTCACCGCCGAGGACCTCGTCACCCTCGGAGAAGTCAACCGCGAGCTACGGTCCGTTGCCGATCATCTTGGCAACGGCTTCTTCGTCGCCTGGGCGGACGCGGTCGACGGGCTGGTCGACCTCCACCACGGCGACCTCGAGCCGGCCCGACGCAAGTTGACCCGGTCGATCGAACTGTGCGACGCCATCGGCGATCCGGCGACCGTGGGAATCGCGACCCGTGCGGCTGGGCGAAGTCGAAGCGTGGACCGGCGATCTGGTCGCTGCACGACGGCGGTTGGACGAGTTCGTCGCCCATGCCAACGCAACGGGGGGCCACTTGGGCGTCGCCCATTCCGTGCTCACCCTCGTTCAGATCATGGTCGGCGGCACCGAGCAGGACGGTGCTCGAATGTTCGCCGAGTCGATGCGCGACAACCTCCGCTACCCGCCGCTGCTCGCCTGGGCCGGTGTCTTGCACGGCACCGCCTGTCGGCTGCTCGGCGATCCAGAGACGGCCCGCCAGTCGCTCGACGGCGCGCTGCAGGTGGCGACCGATCGTCCGAATCCGTGGGTCGCGTCGCTCGCGATGCACGAGCTCGGCCTGCTCGCACGGAGCGTCGGCGAACTCGGTGACGCTGAAGATCTGATCCACCGGTCGCTGGCGATTCGGAGTGCGAACGACTATCGACCGGGAATCGCCGAATCGCTCGAGGCGCTCGCCGCGCTGGCCGGCGATCTGGAGAGCTTCGTCGAAGCAGCTCGACTATTCGGTGCGGCGTCGGCGCTGCGCGAGCGGATCAGATTGGTCCGTTGGAAGGCGGAGACGGCCGGCTACGAACGCTACGTTCGAACAGGCTCGGGTCGTGCTCGGGAGCGACGAGTTCGATCGGCTGTGGGCCGAAGGTGGTGCGCTGCCGCCGGGCGACGCCGTTGCCTACGCCGGCCGGGCCCGCGGTGAACGTAGGCGGCCGTCGTTCGGCTGGGAGAGCCTCACGCCCACCGAACAGCGGGTCGTCGTGCTGGTCGTCGAAGGACTGACCAACCCGCAGATTGGCGACCGGCTGTTCATGGCCCGCTGGCACGGTGAAGACCCACCTTGGCCACATATTCGCCAAGCTCGACGTGACCACTCGCGCCGAACTGGCCGTGGCCGCCGTACGTCGCGGCGCGTCGGGCTGATCGAACCACGGCTTGACGCCGAGCCAACGCAACGACTGGGGCGGGGGCCGTCACTACGAGTCGGCCGTCACTACGAGTCGGCCCTCACTACGAGTCGGCCCTCACTACGAATCGCCCCTCATCAAAGCTCGCCCACACAACGAAAGGATGTTTCCGTGATCTACGAAGTCCCGAAGCCATCGCTCGATCTTCGAGCACCACGACGGATCTTGACGGCGATGTGCGTCGTCGTCGCCGCGCCGCTGCTCGTCGGCGTGACCTGGCCATCACCCCGACCGTGAACGGCGATGACGGCGACAACGTCGTCCGCGTTGGCGGTCACCTGCCCCGGCGCAGCTCGCGCCGTCGCGCCAGAGGCGCCGCTAGCGACGACCGTGGTCCTTTCGACGATTGGAGGCGTCTCAGGAGCAGCATCGGGAGGATCGCCGGCGAATCCGACTTCGTCCGCCCGTCCGGTTACGGCCCCGAAGGACGCCGTGGACATCACCATGACCGAGTACGCATTCGCGGTTTCCGGGCCGCTGAAGTCCGGGGGGACAGTGCGGATGCGCAACACCGGCAAGGAGCTCCACATGCTCGGGATCGGAAGGATCGGTCCGGGCAAGACACTGTCGGATGTGCGCAAGGCCCTCGACATCGGCGGACCTGACGCTCTCGCGAAGGTCGTGCGGCAGCTCTCGCTCCCGGGCGCGCTCGTACCCCCCGGACACGCCGTCGAGATCACCGTTCCCACGCTTTCGGCGGGGACCTACGCGTTGCTGTGCTTCGCTCCGACCGAGGGCGAAAGCCTTCCCCACACGGCGCACGGCATGGTCGCCGAACTCACGGTCGTCGCGGCAAAGGCAGCGCCGCCGAAACCCGACGCCGTGTACACGGTCACAGCCGACAAGCCGATCGTCGGCCCGGCGACGCTCAAGGCGGGGCACCTCATTCTCCGGATCGACGCTCGTCCCGGAACCGACGCGCTCGAACTCGGCGTCGCCCCGGCCCCGAACGGCAAGACCCTTGAGGCGGCTGTCGCCGAGGTCCAAGCCCAGTTCACCAAAGACGGCGGCCTCGCCAAGGGCAGCGGGCAGACATCGCGAAGATCCTCGAGTTCACCGCGTTCGACTTCGGGCCCAATCGGCAGGTCTTCATCGGTGTCGACCTCACGCCGGGCCGCTACATCCTCGGCGCTCCTGACACGGACCTGCAGACGCCACCCCAGAAGCGCATCGAACAGATCACCATCACCGTGCGGTGATTGCGCTGCTGTCGGTTCGGTTCAAGATCCGTGGATAGGGCGGTCAGATCGGCGAGACCAGTGACGTGCTCGACCGCCCGCGCTCGCGAAAGCGAATGAACGCGCCGATCTCGATGCTGACGATGATTATTGGGTTGCGTTGGCGTAGAGCCGTCCGGCAACTGAGGTGGACGGGTGTTGTCAGGAAGCTGCCTGGCAACGTTAATGAATCCTCAAGGTTCGGCGCGTTTCATGGACCCATGAAACCTCGACTCCTTCGAATTGCCTGTGGAGCACTCAGCCTCGCCTTGTTGAGCGGCGGGTATGTGGCGTTTCGGTCGGTTACCCCGCAGGCGCAAGCGGCCGAGGTTCGTACTTCGACGGTGACGAGAGGTTCGGTGGCCGAGACCGTTTCCGCTTCGGGCACGGTCGACGCTGCGGCGGTCACTGCGCTGAACTTTGCGACGTCCGGTCGGTTGGTCGAGTTGTCGGTAAAGGTAGGCGATTCAGTCGAAGCCGGGCAGGTACTCGCGAGGGTCGATTCTGTTTCGGCGGAGAACCAGGTGCGCCAGGCCAAGGCGAACCTCGCGAGCAGCGAAGCGAAGCTGGCATCGGTCAAGGCCGGCCTCACCGACGCGGAGCGGACCCAACTCGAAGTGAGCGAACGACAGTCGAAGACGAGCCTCGACAACGCCAAGCGGTCGCTGGAGGATACGAAAGCCTCGCGGTCCGAAAGCACAAAGAGCTATGACGCAGCGATTGACAATGCCGAGGTTTCGTTGGCGAATGCTGAGAAGACGGCTGAACTGAACCTGGCGTCGGCCGATAACTCGATCAGTCAGGCCCAGCTCGCGCTCGACAATGCAAAGAAGAACGCTGAGCTGAATTCGGTGAGCTACCAGGCCAACGTCGATTCGGCGCAAACGTCGCTCGACAACGCAAAGCGGAACGCCGAGCTGAGTGCGAAGACCACTGATCTCAGTGTGGGCACCGCATCGTCGAGTGTCGAGAATGCCAAAAAGACCGCTGAACTGAATGCGTTGTCGTCGCAGGCATCGATCGATCAGGCGCAGACCAACCTCAACTATGCGCAGACCAACCTTGCCACGGCCCAGACCGACGTAGCGACGGCGGCAGCGGATTATGCAACCAAGCTGTCGAATGAGGCCAGCGCCAAGGCCGCGGCTGACCAGGCCAAGGCGCTGGTTGTTGCCCCGGCCACCTGTGCATCTTCTCCGTCGTGCAAGGCCGCCGATGATGCTTACACGGCAGCGAAGTCCGCATCCGCCGCGGCCAAGCAGACGCTTGACAGTGCAAACGCCAAAGTCAGCTCTGCGTCGCAATCGTTGTCGAGCGCGCAAGGGTCGTTGACGAACGCGCAAAACAGTGCGAAGTCGACGGCCGAACGTGATCGCCAGTCCATAGCCACGGCGGAAGGCTCGTCGCTGTCGTCCGCTGTTAATTCGCAGGGTTCAACGGCCGAGAAGGACCGCCAATCGGTGGTCAGCGCAGAGACGGCGTTGAAGTCCGCGTTGAACTCGCAAACGTCAGGGCTCGAGAAGGATAGGCAGTCGATCCTGTCCGCTGAAGCGTCGTTGAGCACGGCCCAAACGAACAAGACCGCGACGACCGAGAAGGACCGCCAATCGATCCTCAGCGCCCGGGCCTCGCTCCGCACGGCTAAGAACAACAAGGCATCGGGGGCGATTAAGGATCGCCAATCCGTGACGAGCGTGGAGAACCAGATTCGCACCGCACAGGATCAGGTCCTATCGACCGAAGCTTCCAACACCGTCAAACTCGCCCCGGCCAAACAGTCGGAGTTGGAGAGTGCACAGGCTTCGGTGGCTCAGGCTGAAGTGAGCCTCGCATCGGCACAGAAGTCGCTTGATGACACGACCCTGACCGCGCCATCCGCTGGTGTTGTGACCGCAGTCAACAACGATCTCGGTGAGTCGGCGGGCGGGAACGGTTCGTTCATCGAGATCACCGATGTCGACAACCTGATGGTGAAGGCGGGCTACAGCGAAGCGAATGCCTCCAGGGTCGAGGCGGGGCAAAAGGCGAGCATCACCTTCGATGCCCTGACCGGCGTGACCGTTGAGGCGACCGTGAGCTCCGTCGATGTTGTGGCCACCAGCGTGCAGAGCGTTGCGACCTATTACGTGCACTTTTCCCTGAACTCGTCCGCCCGGGACCAGAAGATCAAACCGGGGATGACGGCCCAGACCACCGTAACGACAGCGGAGGCGACCGACGTGTTGCTGCTGCCCAGTAGCGCGGTAACGACCCGCGGTGGCGTGAAGACGGTCACGATCTACGACGAAGCGACAAAGACGCAAACCCCTGCCACGGTGACCACCGGCATCAAGGGCGACACCGGGATCGAAATCCTCACGGGTGTGACGGAGGGCCAGAAGGTGGTCGCGTCGAGTTCGACATCGTCGTCGGGTCTTCCGGCGGGCTTCAGACCTCCAGGAGGGCTCCCGGGCGGAGGAGGTGGCCTCGGATGAGCACGATCAGCGGAGGAGACCATGGCCGTTCGACGAAACCGGGGAGAACCAAGGCCGTAATCGCCATGCGTGGGCTCGAGAAGAACTACACGATGGGCGAGAACACGGTGCGGGCACTCGCCGGAGTCGATTTGGAAATCATCCGTGGCGATCACGTGGCGATCATGGGTGCGTCGGGTTCGGGGAAGTCGACGCTGATGAACATCATCGGGTGTTTGGATGCACCCAGTCGTGGTGCGTACAAGCTCGATGGTATCGATGTCGCTGCACTCGACGAACGCCGGTTGGCGATCGCCCGCAACCGCAAGATCGGGTTCATTTTTCAAAGCTTCAACCTGATCCCGCGTACGTCCGCGATCCGCAATGTTGAACTTCCGATGTCCTATGCGGGAGTGGATCGTGCCGAGCGGCGCGTACGTGCGGTGGCCGCTTTGGAGAAGGTCGGCCTTGCGGACCGCATGGACCATCTGCCGAGTGAACTCTCCGGTGGTCAGCAGCAGCGCGTCGCCATAGCGCGAGCGATTGCCACGAACCCCGCGCTACTCCTCGCCGACGAACCGACCGGCGCACTTGACTCCAGGTCGACCGCGGAGGTGCTCGACCTCTTCGACGATTTGAACCGACTCGGTCGCACTCTCGTGATCATCACGCACGAAGACGAGGTCGCGGAACGAGCAGCGCGCATTCTTCGACTTCGGGACGGAAAGATCATCGCCGACTACCGAAACCGTCCACTGCGATTCCGCACGAGGCCCGGTGGCCACGGCGTCGCGTCAGCTACTGCCGAAACGGACGTGGCCTGATGGACATTCGCGAACTCATTCGGATCTCGTTTGCCGGAGTCGGATCGAACCGGGTCAGGTCGGCCTTGACGGTGCTCGGCATCCTCATCGGCGTGGCGTCCGTTGTGGTGCTCGTGGCGGTCGGCAACGGGTCGTCGATCGCGGTGAAGAAGAGCTTCGAAGGGCTAGGCACCAACACCCTGACCGTCTTCTCCGGATCCTTCGGTCCGCGAACTTCGAGCACGAAGGTCGAGTTCACGATGTCGGATGTCGAGGCACTTCAGGCCACGGAGTACGACGAATCCATCAAGCTGGTCGTTCCTTCGATTACCGCCCAAAGCGTGACGATCGCCAACGGCGAGTCGTCAGCAACGCCGGGGACGGTCACCGGTACGACACCGGACATGCAGACCTCAGCCAACTGGAAGATGAAGTCCGGTCGCTTCTTCTCGTCGGACGACGTTGAAACCCGGGAACGCATCGTGGTGATCGGCGCGACAACCGCCGGCAAGTTGTTTGCCGAAGGTGACGACCCTGTTGGTCAGAAGGTGTCGCTCAACAAGATGGAGTTCGAAGTGGTCGGCGTTCTTGCATCAAAAGGTTCCAACGGATTCCAGGATCAAGACGACGTCGTCTACCTGCCGTGGACGACCGCCCGCGACACAATCGCCGGCGGCACGAAAGTGAACCAGATGAGTGTCGTGGCCACTTCTTCGAAAGCGGTTTCCGACGCCGAAACCATCGTGACCGATGTACTGAGCGGCCGACACCCGACGACCGGTTCGGACAAAGGCTTCAACGTATTGAATGCATCCACGCTTCTCTCGTCGAGCGCGGAGTCGAGCAAGACACTCACCGTTCTCCTCGCGGCGGTTGCAGCCATATCCCTACTCGTCGGAGGCATCGGGATCATGAACATCATGTTGGTGACTGTCACCGAGCGAACCCGGGAGATCGGCATCCGAAAGGCAGTCGGCGCGCCCAAGTCCGCGGTTCTCGGCCAGTTCCTCCTGGAGGCCACCGTGTTGGGCGGCATCGGTGGAATCGTCGGCGTGCTCGTCGGCCTCCTCGGTTCCCGGTTCAAGATCGCCGGAACGGTCCCGGTTGTCCGCTACGACTCCGTGGCGCTCGCCTTTCTCGTGTCGGTGATCGTCAGCCTGTTCTTCGGCTTGTATCCCGCCAACCGGGCGGCGTCGCTGCGTCCCATCGATGCACTCCGCCATGAATAGCCGACTCGACCCAGACCAACCCGACCGGCCCAACAGCGGGGCACCAGTCGCGCAAGGAGCAACTATGCGTACAAATGAATTGACGGTCGGACCCGAACTCGGGGAGCCCGGATCGGCGTGGGCTTCCCAACCGGGGCTACCCGAACGCGACCGTGAACAACAGATCGAACTCGATTCCGGAGAGGAATTCGATGACGGACAACTCGAGCCCGATGAGGCTGACGATGATGATCTGTCCTGGGCCGAACCGCCGCCGCCCACCAGCCAGCGCCTCCGAAAATTGCTAATCGCGCTTAGCATTGGAATCTTCGGAGTATCGGCGTTCACCGTGGGCGCAAAGGTTCATGAATCCCGGGCGTCGTCGTCGGGTCCAGGTTTTCCGGCGGGCTTCGATCCGTCCGCGCTGTTCGGCGGCGCCGGTTTCCCGGGCGGAGGCGCTGGAACCGGCGCAGTCGCTGCGGGACAGTCGCCGGCCCAGGCCGGGTCGAGCGGCGCTACGACTGAGACGACTGAGGACCCGACACTCGGCGGTCTGTTCCCGGGGGTCGAAGACGACGCTGCTGTCAGCGGCGCCGAACAGCCGGCTGATACCGAGGAGATCACCGTTTCCGGCGTGGAGGGCAACGAGATCGTCGGAAGTCGCGCCGACGGATCGACGGTTCGTGTCCGGATATCGACCGGATCGACCGTTGCGGTGCCCGTGGGCTCAAGCGATTCGATCGACGTCGATGCGTTGACCGTTCACGAAGTCTCGACGCCCGGTACTCCCACGACCACGGCGCCGTAACCCCACCAACAGCCCCGTTAGCAGATACCCGATTCCCACCTCCCCAAGGACCAACAATGAAACTCTCCACAACACGCCGTATTGCGATGACCGGCCTGACGGTCGTCGCGCTCTGCACTTCGATGTCAGGTGCGGTCGGCGCAACAGCCACTACGACCAAAACAACCAGCAAAACAACCAGCAAGCCTTCGCTGCCCGGAGGCGAGTCCGCAAGGTTCTGTTTTCAGCTGAACAGCTCGCAACAGGCAATCGCCAAGTTGACTGCGACAGACACCACACGGCTTTCGAAGATCGCCGACCAGTGGGACCTTATCGGGAAAGTGTCCCCGACGAGCATCAAGACCGAGGTCACCGCAGTAGCGGCGGCGTACCGCAAAGCTTCGAAGGAACCGAAGGCCAGTTCCGACGCAACGTTGAAGACCATTGCCTCGAGCGCCAAGAAGATCTCGACCTATTCGTCCACGAATTGCAAGGCTCCGACCGGAGCTGGCCCGGCACCGGGTGGAGCGCCTAGTGGAGCAGCTGCGACGAAGATGCAGGCCTGCTTGAAGGAAAAGGGTGTGTCGCTCCCCGGTGGGGGCGGCCAGCCTCCCGCCGGTGGTGCAGCTGGAGCCGGTGGCCAGCCTCCTGCCGGAGGTGGAGCTGGCGCTCCGCAGTTGGACGCAAAGTCGCTTGCGGCACTTCAGGCGTGTGCGAAGGCGGCCGGCATCAATTTCGGACAATAGATCCGCATACAATTCAGGGTCCTGTTCATCGATGACCCCCTCGGCGAACAGGACCGGAGGCTCGACCCCAAATGCGATTCTCGCCGAACACAGCCAACGCTCTTCGAACCATCACGGTCGCAAACATGGTCGTGCTGTCGATGGTCGGCGCAATGTTGGCGGTTTGGATGGAACGACCGGCCGGACTTGTCTTCGGTGGGCTTTGCGCGGCGACCGTCGTGGGCCTGTTCTTCGTGCTGCCATTGCTCGATCCGTACAGAAATGAACCAGGCTGGGATCCGGCGTCTTCAGACAGCCCCGACTTTCGCTAGCCAAATCTCACCTGACTGGAATACCTGAACGTGGCCAAACAGACCCGTGGACTCGTGGTGGACGACGAACCGAATATCGCGTATCTGGTTGCGGCCAGCCTCCGGTTCGACGGCATAGACAGCGTTACGGCCGCCTCCGGCGAGGCTGCGCTATCGGCGTTAAAGCGCGAACGCTTCGATTTCGTCATTCTTGATGTAATGCTTCCGGACTTCGATGGCTTCGAAGTGCTGCGGCGCATGCGTGCAGCAGGCGACAACACCCCTGTGCTGTTTCTCACCGCACGCGACGAGACTCCCGATCGTGTGCGGGGCCTAACCGTTGGGGGCGACGACTACGTCACGAAACCGTTCGCGGTCGAAGAGCTCGTTGCCCGAGTGAATCTCATCCTGCGACGTGCCGGCGCCGTTGACGTACGGGTGCTTGAAGTGGGAGACCTTCGAATAGACGACGACGCTCATCGGGTCTTCAAGGGAGGGAACGAAGTCCACCTGTCACCGACGGAATACAAGCTCCTTCGCTACCTGATGGTCAATGTCGACAGAGTCGTGTCGCGGTCCCAAATCCTCGACCATGTGTGGGACTACGATTTCGATGGCGAGTCTTCCATTATCGAATCATTCATGAGTTACCTGCGAAAGCGTGTCGACTCCACCGAGCCGAAGCTGATTCACACTCTGCGCGGCATCGGGTACTCGCTCCGGACCCCGACGTAAGGACTGCAGCGATGGAAAGCGACGAATCGAGATGAAGCTACGCGCCCGTCTGCTCCTTTCGGCCGTCCTGATCATATGCACACTTGTTATTGGGTTCGTCGGGTTGGCCTTCAACCAGCGACGCTTTCTGTACGCTCAGCTTGATAAACAACTCACCGGCATTCCGTTGGGCGCGATTCCTTTCGCCGCTGATGGGGTTCGTCCGGGACCGTTGGCGGGCTCTAGCAGTTCACCGCCGGCCGGGCTTGTCCAACCGACGGCGAAGCAACAGGCCGAGATCGATCAAGCACGGTCGAATTCGATAACCGATGTTGCGGTAGCGCTCATCTCGTCTGCCGGGCAAGTGAGATTTGTCGTAACCCCGACCGATAGCTCGTTCGGGAAACCGAAGCTCGACGCATCGCTCATCGAACGGGCATTGAGATCCGGTAAACCACTCACCGCTCCCGCCGACGGCGGATCGGCACCCTTTCGAGTTCGCGCGTTTGCCCGGGATACAACCGGCGAGCGAATCGTCCTCGGCCTCTCGACGGCGCGGGTCGAAGAGGTGCAGCGGCAGTTGGCCCGGACGGCGTTGTTGGCAGTGGGAAGCATATTGGGACTCATCGCCCTGATCGGTATATGGATATCCCGTCTGGGTCTTCGCCCAATCCGCGCGCTTACCGATGTTGCAGAGGCGCAACTTGGAGGTGACCGCACACGTCGTGTGGAACATCCGGCGCTGTCAACCGAGGCCGGGCAACTCGGTGCAGCCTTCAACAAGATGCTCGACGAGCGCGAGCGGGCCGAGAACCAGCTGCTCGCGTTCGTGTCTGACGCAAGCCATGAACTTCGGACACCACTCACGTCTATACGTGGGTATCTCGACCTCGAGCGAAACAATGCTTTCCCTGATGAGGCTCAACGTGCGGATGCGATGCGGCGCGTGCGCGGCGAAACCGCGCGAATGACAGGTCTGGTCGACGATCTACTGCTACTCGCACAACTCGATCAGGGCCGGCCCCTCGACCGTGAGCAAGTCGACGTGTCAACGCTCGTCGATGACATCGTTCACGACACCCAGATGACCCTGACCGAGCGCACGATCATCGTGGACATCGAACCCAACCTACGAGTCACCGGTGACCGCGATCGCCTAGCCCAGGTGTTCACCAACCTGATCAGAAATGCCGTCGTCCACACACCCGTGACATCAAGCATCACAGTCACGGGACGCCTCTATCGACTCCCGAAGCCGTGCGTAAGGATCGAGGTGTCCGACACCGGTCCCGGATTGACACCCGAACAAGCGACCCTCGTATTCGACCGCTTCTATCGAGGCGAATCCTCGAGATCGCGAGATCGCGGTGGTGCCGGCCTCGGCCTCTCCATTGCCAAATCTATTGTTGACTCTCACGGCGGAACGTTGACACTTCACAGCGAAACGGGTCACGGATCGGTATTTACTGTCGAGATCCCTGCCGCGCTTGACTGATGTGAATCGACACGCGATTTGTCGTTGCCGCGTTCTCCACTGTCGGCGTCGATCCTTCGCTCCCGAACAATGAGGCGAGCAAGCATGACGCAATCCGCAAGGATCAAGCGTTCTCGGAATTCCGGGAACTCTGCGAACCTCCGAGTTGTCTACCGCCCTAGAGTCCGGTAGACAAGCCGAGGGCAACCGTTCAAAAGGGGAGGGCCCGATGAGTGATGGACCGCTGGTTCCCGAGACTACGGGGGTGACTGTTGAGTTGCTGGGCGTAGTGGACCTTGGCCCCGAGATCGACGGAATGGCAGGGCGCCAGTTGCGGATGCGCAAGTTCACCATGGAGCCCGGGGCGGTCTTCGGCCCGCTACATGATCACAAGGGGCGGCCAGGGATCGTGTTCGTGCTCGCCGGAACGATAACCGACCATCGGAATGACGTCGCAACTGATTACGGGCCGGGACCGGGCTGGCCGGAGGACAGGAACACGCTCCACTGGCTTGAGAACCGAGGAACTCTCCCGGCCGTCGAGATCTCGGTCGACATCGTCACGAAGCAATAGGAGGGCGCCTGACACATCGGTCTGATGGATGGGCTCGACGTCCGAGCATGACAATCGCGCGAGCCAGCAAGGCTTCTCGGTACGCTCGGATTATGTCGTCGACGTTGCTGCTCTCCCTTGACCTGGCCGGGATCTCGGTATTTGCGATTGCGGGCGCGTTGGTGGCCGTCGGTGCCGGCTTTGATCTGTTCGGTGTCGTCGCGCTGGCTGTCGTGAACGCTGTTGGCGGTGGAATGATTCGCGACAGTCTGCTCGGAGCAACACCTGCCGCCGCGCTTCGAGACTGGCGATACCTTGCGGTGCCATCCGCGTTCGGCCTGGTGATTCTCGTCGCTCATCCTGTGGCGGCGCGCATGAACGAGGTGATCGTTATCGTCGATGCGCTCGGCCTGGCCATTTTCGCGGTCGCGGGGACCCAGAAGGCGCTTCGTTTCGGCACCGGCATTCCCGGGGCGATTGCACTCGGTGTCGTCACCGCAGTTGGTGGGGGTGTCGTGCGAGACGTGTTGGTGAGACGCGCACCGCTAGTCCTTCACCGCGACATCTACGCCCTCGCAGCAGCCTTCGGCGGGATAGTCGTCGTTGTCGGAGACCGTATGGACGCCCGTCCCGGATTCGTGGCAATCATCGCCGCCGTTGCCACGTGGGTCCTTCGTCTGACCGCGCACTACCGCAAGTGGAACGCACCCACAGCGCGTCCGGCCACGGGAACCTGATCCTTCGCATCGAGGTCCGATAGAACCTTTCAGCGACAATCAGTTCTGCCCGTCGGGCCCCAACCAGGTGCGGCTCAGCTGTGACTCGACCCTGGGCGGTGTGCAGCAGCGGGGTGCCGGTGGCCGAGGCGGGGTCCGTTACCGAACAGCTTGTCGCGATAGGTGCCCGGGCTGTATTCGGTCTTGTAGATGCCGCGACGTTGGAGTTCGGGAATGATGTGGTCGACGACATCAGTGAACGTTTCTGGCATCACTGCGTACGCCAGATTGAAGCCGTCGAGGTCGCACTCGTTCGCCCATGCGGTTAGTTCGTCGGCAATGCGCTCGGGCCCGCCGACGAGGACGGGACCGCCACCGCCAAGACCGATCCTCCGGGCGATGCTTTCGATGTTTGCTGCTCCGGACCTGTCGCCGGCGAACGCGGCTGCTGCCGACTGGATCGCGTTGCTGTTGGCCGCGCTTGCCGCGACGAACTCCGGTTTCGAGAAATCGATGCCAGTCCAACCGGAGAGCACCGTCAATGCGCCTTGCGGGCTCACGTACTGCATGTACTCCTCGTACTTGGCCCGGGCCTCGCGATCGGTTGGGCCGGCGATGACCGTCGTAAGCGCGAACACGAGGATGTCTGACGGATCGCGTCCGGCTTCTACTGCGAGAGAGCGGAGCGTGGCGACGTCTGCGGCGGTCTTGGCGCGGGAGTTACCTCCGACGAACACGCACTCGGCGTGCTTTGCTGCGAATGCCATGCCTTTCGCTGACGCCCCGGCCTGGTAGAGGACGGGTGTCCGTTGCGGCGACGGCTCACACAGATGGATCGCGTCGATCTGGAAGTACGTGCCGTCGTGGACGACGCGGTGGACCTTGGCTGGATCGGTGAACACTCCGGCCTCACGGTCGCGACGGGCGGCGTCGTCTTCCCAGCTGCCCTCCCAAAAGCTGTACTGGACGTCCATGAACTCCTCGGCGATGTCATAGCGGATGTCATGGTCGACCTGCTTCGCTGCTCCGGCTCCTTTGGCTCCGCTGTCGAGGTAACCCGTGACGATGTTCCAGCCGATGCGGCCGTTCGTGAGATGGTCGAGCGTCGACATGCGCCGGGCGAACGACAATGGCGGTTCGTGGGACAGGTTGACGGTGACGGCGAACGCGAGGTTTTGCGTCATGTACGCCATTGGTGCGATGACGAGAAGTGGGTCATGCACCGGGACTTGCACGGCGTCGGTGAGTGCAGCGTCGACCGTGCCGCCATACACGTCGTAGACGCCGAGTACGTCGGCCAGGAAGAGACCGTCGAACATACCGCGCTCCAACAGTTGGGCGAGCTCTACCCAGTGCTGCGTGGTGCGGTAATCGCCGGATCTATCACGCGGATGACGCCATAGCCCTTGCGATTGATGGCCCACACAATTCATCGCAAAGGCATTAAGGCGAAGCTCACGACGCACGACGTGCTCCTTCCTGTAGGAAAGTGGGTCCGTTTTCCGGATTGATCCAACGCGACTTGGCCGACGAAACCCGGGAAGGATTGCCGAGATGGAGGCCCGAAAACTCACTCATCCGCACACGGTACAGGCGGCGCCAACCGATCGGTCAAGACGGGGATCACGAACGTCGAACAGCGCATTGAGTTCGCGCCGGCCACGGCTCAGCGCGGCCGGGCACCAGCGGAGACGAGTGCTTCGACCCAGCGCGCGGGATCGTCGACTTCGATGCGGTAGTCGATCGTCCCCGTGGCGCGCGGCGGATTCGTTGACCTCAGTGAAAGGGCACCGCTCTCCACTCCGACAGTGAACGCCGGCAGGTCCGAGCGCTCGAACACGCCGTAGCGCTGAGGCCGCTCGACGAGATGCAGATGCGTGGCAGTTAGCACCACTCGCACGTTGTTGCGTCGGAGTCCGCCACGATGGAGTGTCTCAGACCGGAACTGGTGGAAGCGGGTCGTCATCGTCGTCGGCCCGCTGTCGATAATTACGTGATCGAGTTGAGCGACCTCTCGGTCGATCCCTCGCCGGATCGCGGTGAAGACGACGGCGAGGATGGTCGCAGTAAGAGCGAGCGACCCGATGATCCCGATCAAGACGATGACCATCTCTCGATTCTAGAAGGGCAATACTTCCCTCGATACTTCCCTCGATACTTCCCTCGATGTCCCCGTGCGAACTTGGCGTCGCCAAGTCGAAAGTGCTCCGACGGACACCGCGTGAAGGGCGATGCTTTGCGTTCGTTCCTACGCCGGACTACTGTCCAGTTCCATTATGGAATCCACAACTTCGACAGGTGATCGGCATCCCCACGGACAGGTGCGTACGGAGGTGGTTGACGAGCACATTCTCGTAATGACGGTTGACCGGGTTGAGAAGAAGAACGCGTTCACGCCGAAGATTTCCACTGAGTTGGAGGACGCGATGACGCGTCTCGACGAGGATCCGGATCTGTTCGTCGGCGTGTTGGCGTTCGCTGGTGAGCACACGACGGCCGGTTTGGAGATGCCGTTGTTCTTCAGCGAAGAAGCGAAGCGTGACGCGGCGGCGCGGGTGGCGAGCCGGACGTCGGAGCCGGTTGATCCGTACGGTCTTGGTCGACGGTTGCGCAAGCCTCGTATTACGGCGGTGCAGGGGATCACGTTCACGATCGGGATCGAGATCGCGCTTGCCGGCGACATCATCGTTGCGGCGTCCGACGCTCGGCTGTGTCAGCTGGAGCCGAAGCGGGGCCTCGCTCCGCTGGGTGGCGCAACGGTTCGTTACGTGCAACGGGCGGGTTGGGGTAACGCGATGTATCACCTGTTGCGCGCGAGTGAGTTCGGGGCCGAGGAGGCATATCGGATGGGGTTGGTGCAGGAAGTGGTGGAACCGGGTCAACAGGTCGACAGAGCGATTCAGCTTGCACGCGAGATGCTGCAGTGCTCGCCGAGCGCGCTGGTGCACACGATCGCGAACGCGCGTCTAGCGCTGGATCACGACGAGTTGGCGGCGATAGCTGCGATTCCCGCGATGTCGGCTGCGGTACAGACGACGGAAGACTTCGCCGAGGGGATCGCGTCGTTTCTGGAGCGTCGCCCGGCACGATTCACGGGGCGCTGAGATGGACATCGACTTCCGCCATGTTGACGAGACGCTGGCCACGACCCGGGCCGTCCGAAAGCGTCTTGATTTCGAACGTCCGGTCGACAATCAGCTGCTGCTCGATTGCATCGACCTGGCCGAGCAGGCGCCAACGGGAGGCAATCTGGGCAGCCGCCGGTGGATTGTCGTGCGTGACCAGGCCGTGAAGGATCAGCTCGGCGAGTTGTACAAGGAGTCAGCGCTTGGGTTCATGTCGTCTGCAGCCGAGCGCCTGCGGGGGACCGGTCACCCTCAGGAGAAGGTGATGGCTTCGGCTGAGTACCTCGCCGAGCATCTGGCCGAGGTTCCTGCGATCGTGATTCCGACGATCATCGGCCGACACGATGGGAGCGGTCGGCCCGGTTTGTTCGATTCGGTGATTCAGGCGGCGTGGAGTTTCTGTCTGGCGTTACGGGCCCGTGGGCTCGGCACGACGTGGGTCACCGCCGCGTTGCAGGATGAGGCGCGGGTGAAGTCGATTCTCGGGATCCCGGATGACATGACCGAGATCGTGTTGCTGCCGGTGGCGTGGACGAAGGGAACCGAGTTCCATCGCGCACCGCGACATCCCGCTCGGGCGATCACGTATTTCGACCGGTTCGGGACGACCTCGGAATCGGGTCCGCAGGAGATGCTGACATTCACCGATGGTCCAGGAGTAACCGTCGAGATCGACATCGACGCACGCGCCTCGAAAGTGTGGTCGCTGGTGAGCGAGCCGGAAGTGGCGACGCGCTTTTCGGAGGAAGCGGTCGACGCGCAGTGGGAGAACGATGAGCGCGGTGTTGGTGCGGTGATCGTCGGTCGGAACCAGCACTCAGCGATCGGGGAGTGGTCGATCAAGTGCTTCGTCGACGCGTGTGACGAGGAACGGTCCTTCGGCTGGCGGACCTCGAGTATCGAAAATCCCGGGGCTCGGTGGCGCTTCGACCTCGAACCGTCGGGCAACCGGACTCGGTTGCGATTCAGCTACGTCATCGGACCGGGCCGGTCCGGGACGACCGCTGCGATCGCCGCCAACCCGGACAAAGAAGCTCGGGTCCTCCGCCGACGCCTCAACGAGGTTCAGGCCAACATGACCCGCACCGTGGAAGGAATCAAACAACTCGCCGAGGCCCAGTAGGGGCTCTCTGTCAGGGAAGCGGGATCACCGTCTCGCCAGTCTGCGTGCAGTGTCCGGTTTCGGTCGTGGTCGGGTTGAGGGTGTCGGTGCTGATGGTTTTGGTGCGACGGTTTTGGTGCTGACGGTGTCGGTGCTGACGGTTTTGGTGCTGACGGTTTTGGTGCTCCCGGGCCGGCCTTGGCGGCGACGTCGTGCACGTCGAGGGGCTGCGCGCATTCGCTGCAGACGACAACCGCGTGCATGTCATGGTCGCACGTGTTGTGGTGCAGCACGAGTGGCGTGCCTTCCGGACCGCAGAGCCAACGTTCGCCCCACGTAGCCATGGCCGCGAGCACGGGGTACACATCTCGGCCCTTCTCGGTGAGGCGGTACTCGTAACGAACTGGTTTGGCCTGATACTCGACCCGACGAAACACCCCTTCGTCGACGAGGTCGTTGAGCCGCAGGGTGAGCATGTTGCGGCCGATGCCGAGCTCGCGCTGGAAGTCGTCGAACCGGCGCATTCCGAGACACGCTTGACGAATCAGCAAAAGGTTCCAGTGATCGCCGAGCAGCGCCACGCTGCGCGCAATCGTGCACGGCCATTCCGACGTATCGACACGCTTCACGGGATCAGTCTAGGTCACAAGGTTGCACGATGGAACTGACTCCGGATGAAGGGTTGCATAATGGAACGTACATCGTTACGCTCGCTCTTCGAACTGCGCCGGCGAAGCGCCCACTGCACTCCAAGGAGAACCGATGACTGAGCACGCAGACGTAACTGAGCAGACCGACGCCGAGAGTGAACCCACGGGGGCCGGGTCGAGTGAGTGGCACAAGACCGCGTGCATCCTGTGTGAGTGCAACTGTGGTGTCGAGGTCCGGCTCGGCGGTGTCGATGGGCGGCGTTTCGAACGGATCCGGGGTGACAAGGCCCATCCGGCGTCGAAGGGGTACACGTGCGAGAAGGCGCTGCGTCTCGACTTCTACCAGAACGGTCGCGGCGAACGGCTGACGAGCCCGCTGCGGCGGCGTGACGGACGGCACGTACGAGGAGATCGACTGGGACACGGCCATCCGTGAAGTGGCAGCGCGTTTCGCTGCGGTCCGTGACGCATACGGCGGCGACACGATCGTGTACTACGGCGGTGGTGGACAGGGGAACCATCTCGGCGGAACGTACGGGTCGGCGACGCAGGGAGCGCTCGGCGTGCGGTTCCGAACGAACGCCGTCGCGCAGGAGAAGACCGGCGAGATGTTGGTGATGGGCAAGATGTTCGGCACGCCGTTGCGTGGTGATTTCGAGCACTGCGAGGTCGCGTTCTTTCCCGGCAAGAACCCGTGGATCAGCCATGGCATCCCGCACGCCCGCACCACGCTCAAGGCGATCGCCGCCGATCCGAACCGGTCGATGGTGGTGATCGATCCACGGGTCACCGAGACCGCGGCGATGGCCGACTTCCACCTGCAGGTCCGACCGGGCCGCGATGCGTGGCTGATCGCCGCGATGGCTGCGGTGCTTGTCGACGAGAACCTGGTGAACCGGGCGTGGCTCGCCGCATCACGCGTCGGGCTACGAGCCCGTGCTCGCTTCGTTGCGCCGAGGTGCCGATCTCGCGGTACTGCGAGATCAGCGGCGTCGATGAAGCGTTGGTTCGTGCCGCGACCCGACGGATCGCCGCGGCCTCGAGCGTGGCGACGTTCGAAGATCTCGGCGTGCAGATGAACCGTCACTCCACGCTCGTGAGCTATCTCGAGAAGCTCGTGTGGCTGCTCACCGGGAATCTCGCAAACCCGGGCGGGCAGTACGCGATGACCGGTATCGGTGGACATGTTGCGCATGACCAGGAACGAGCTGCATTCCACGAACGCACCGGTGTCGCCCGTGCGTCGGGGCGAAGGTGATCGGTGGGCTGATCCCTGCAACATCTTGCCCGAGGAGATCCTCGCCGATCATCCGAAGCGGTACCGGGCGTTGATCGTCGAGTCCGGCAATCCGGTGAACTCGATCGCTGACAGCCAGAAGATGCGTGAGGCGATGCGGGCGCTCGACGTGAGCGTGTGCATCGACGTGTTCATGACCGAGACGGCCCGCCAGTCCGACTACGTTCTGCCGGCGGCGACGCAGTTCGAGAAGTTCGAGGCGACGTTCTTCAACTTCGAGTACCCGCGCAACGTGTTCCACCTCCGCCGTCCGGTGCTCGCGCCGCTCCGGACGGTCCGCTGCCCGAACCCGAGATCCATGCTCGCATCGTTGAGGCGCTCGGGCTGCTCGACCCGGCGTGGTGGCAGACGCTTCGTGCGGCTGCCGAAGCGGGTCGTGACGAGTTCGCGGCAGCGTTCGCGGAGGCGACCGCCGACGGATCCTCGGCTCGGTGCAGTGGGCGCGGTGTTGTTGTATCGCACGCTCGGTCCGACGCTTCCCAACGGGGCAGCCTCGGCGGCGTCGTTGTGGCCGATGGCGATTCGGTGTGCGCAGGTCAACCCCGACGGTGTCGCCAGGGCCGGCTACGGCTCCGGGCCCGATGCCGGGAATCGGTTGTTTGATGCGATCGTCAGCAGCCCGTCCGGCGTCGTGTTCACCGACGACACGTGGGAAGCGACGTGGCAGCGGATCAAGACCGACGACGGTCTCGTGCATTTCGAGATCCCCGAGCTCCTCGGCGAGCTCGCGGCGTTGGCGGAGGAAACGCCGCCGGGGGAGGATCCGGCGTGGCCATTGCTGCTCTCGGCCGGCGAGCGCCGTTCGTTCACGGCGAACACGATTCTTCGCGATCCGGCGTGGAGGAAGAAGGACCTCGACGGCGCGCTGCGGGTGTCGCCCGCCGACGCGGAAGCGATCGGACTCGCGCATGGTGGACCGGCTCGACTCGTGACCAAGCGCACGAGTGCCGTTGTCACCGTCGCCGTCGATGACACGTTGCAGCCGGGTCATGTCTCGCTGCCGAACGGGCTCGGTCTCGACCATGTCGAAGCGGGAGAACGACGCACGACCGGTGTTGGCACGAACGAGTTCACGGCCAGCGAAGACCGCGACCCGTGGGCTGGAACGCCGTGGCACAAGACCACACCGGCTCGACTCGAACTGGTGTAGTCCCGGCCGGGTGCGGCCTATGCGATGCCCGGATACAGCGCGGTGAGGTCGCCTGAAAGGGCGCTACGAACCCGGTGGCTCACGTCGTCGGCGAGAACTTCGAAATCGCCCGCTTCGAGCCCGAGCAATGCACGGGCCGCGACCATGTCGGGCGAGGACTTGGGTGCGTTCACGCCCGCGGTCATGTCGGTGTCCATGTAGCCGACGTGGAGTGCCGTGACATGGGTCTTCTGCGGGAGAAGTTCGAGCCGGAGGGCGTTGGTGAGCGACCAGGCCGCGGCTTTGGACGCGCAGTAGAGCCCCGATCCGGGTGACGAGAACCACGACAGCACGGAGAGTACGTTGATGATGCCGCCTCCGCCGTTGGCGGCGAGCACCGGGGCGAAGGCCGAGCTCGTTGCGAGAACACCGAACACGTTGGTCTCGAATTCTCGACGTCCGCGTTCCAACGCGTCAGCCGAGAGAACCGACCCGGAACTTATAATGCCGGCGTTGTTGATCAGCAATGTCGTGTCGCCACATAAGGCCACGGCGGCTGCAAGGTCGGGAGCCGACGTGACGTCGCAGCGCACGGGCACGACACCCGCGGTCTGCACCGTGCCGGGGTCGCGAGCACCGGCGTAGACCTTCGCGGCCCCCTGGTCGAGCAACGCTCGACAGAACGCTGCGCCGAGACCTCGATTCGCTCCGGTGACGAACGCTACTGATCCCGCAATTCCCATGGCTGGCTCCCTGCCCGTTTTGTCGACCCGTACGATACGAGTTCTATTATGAAACTATCTCATTCGGATGTCATTCGGTGAACGTGTGGAGGCTTCGCAAGGCGGAGTATGGCCGACGTGGCGGTGATGCCGTGTCCATGCCGGGCATCCGGGCGAATGGAGCCAGCGCAGCATCATGACCACCTTCACCCAGGAACCGCGACGCATCCGGGTCCTGAACGCCAAGCTGGCGGTGTCGATGGTGCTCGGTGTGGGTGCTGCAGCGTTCGGTGGAGTGGTCGCTGCCGCTGGCCTCGGGCTGGCGACAGCCTCGGGTCGCACCCTTGAGGCCAACCTGACCGTCGGCGCCATCACCGGCTATGTGCTCTTCGTGCTCCTCAATGTCTTCGCCGCTGTCGCGCTCGGGGTCCTGCTGCAGAGCTCGGCGGCTGCCATCGCCGCCTCCTTCGCGCTCCCCGCCACGGCTGCGGCACTTGGTCGGGCGTCGACGTTGGTGTCGGACTGGATCGACCCCTCCACAACCTGGAAAGCGGTGCTCGAGAACGACTGGGCCGGTCACGTGCCGCAGATCTCGTTCACGCTCGTCTTCTGGGTGGTGGTCCCGGTCGCCGCCGGTGTCGTTCGGACGAAACGTCGCGACATCGGCTAATTGCTCAGCCGGCTGCGCCGCCCTCCTCGCCTACACCACTGCGTTTCCGCCGCGAGACACTCAACGCCGACCCCAAAGCCCGGGCCAGTTTGGGGCTGACGGGGACGGGAGGGTCGCGGTTCAAATGCTATTCGGTGTTTGGGCGATGGGTGCTCCTCGTTCGCTAGCGTCGAGTTGCTCTCGATGTTGCGGCCCGATTGGCCCGGTCAACGGCCGACACCAGTTCATCCTTCGTCATACGCGAGCGCCCCGATATTTCGAGTCGCTTGGCTAGGTCAAGAAGATGTGCCTTCGTGGCATTGGCGTTCACGCCTCCCGCTGTCGGCGTTGAACTCGTGCGGGCTTCGATCCCACGTTTCGCGTCCTGCTCGTCGCTCGGCCCGGGAACGTCCTTCGGCTCCCAATGGTCGCCGACCTTTTCGAAGGAGTGCTTTAGAGACGCGAAGGCGATGCGGTGCGCCGCTTCCCCGTCGCCATGCACTTCTTCGGCCGATTCGAGCGTGTGCATGTACGTATCTTGAGCCTTCGTCGGTGAACGCTTCAACGTTCCCGGCAGTCGTTCCTTCTCCTGCTTGTTCAGCGCCATCGTCGTGGTCCTTTCTCGCCAATCGTCGGATGTCTTGTACCCGGATGGACCACCAACGAACCTCGAACTCGAACACGCTGCGACTGCCATCAGACAATGCCGGCGTTCGTGAGGACGAGTTGCCGATGCCGATGTTTGAGCTTCGATCGGATACTGATTGACCCGGGAAACTGATGACGATGCTCACGGTTTCAAGGGCGCGTGTGGCGGTTGTGAAGAACCTAGGACGCCATTTTGCCTGCGGAACCAAGGATTCCCGTAGTCCGTGGCGTTCGCTGCATAGGACGAGTTTTTGATGCGGCTGTCACAATACGGCGATGCCGTTCGTCTTGTAGTTGGACGAGCGACGGCAACGAGCCGAGCCGGACACCGATCAATCCTGATAGTCAGGACGGTGCTCACTTCGGGCCGTCGATGGATGCGCCACAGGATCATGAGCGAGCCAACAGTGTTCGCCCAACGAAGAGGAGATAGCGATGAATGATGATGTGTTGATCGTGGGCGGCGGATTCGCCGGGGCCTGGGCTGCTGCCGGGGTGGTCCGCACCCGGCGGGCAGCGGGCGTTTCGGATGAAAGGATCCGGGTCACGTTGATCAATCCGGCCGACGACATGGTGATCCGTCCCCGTCTGTACGAATCAGACCCGCAGCAAATGCGTGTCCCGCTCGATCGCTTCCTCGGACCAATCGGTGTTCGACGCGTCGCCGCCACGGTCACCGGCATCGACACCACTACGCAGACGGTGAGTGCCGTCGAACGTGACGGCAGCCTGCGGGACTGGCGTTACGACCGACTCGTCCTCGCGGCGGGCAGCAAGACTGTCCGCCCGACAATCAACGGCGGGGAGCATCTTTTTGATGTGGATACCCTCCCAAGCGCCGCAGCGCTTCACTCCCACATTCTGTGTCTCCGAAACCGGCCGGCCGAGGCAGGCATCTGGACGGCGGTCATCGTGGGAGCGGGCTTCACGGGGATCGAGCTCGCCACGGAGCTGACCGAGAGACTCGCAGCAGTCTCAGATGGACATCCCGTGCGTGTCGTGCTCGTGGAGCGCGCAACGGCGGTAGGGCCCGAGCTCGGTGAAGGACCGCGTCCTGAAATTTTGCGAGCGCTGGAAGAAACCGGTGTCGAGGTGTTCGTGAACATCAGCGTCGCTAGCGTGTCTCCGTCGACGGTGACGTTGAGCGACGGTACCGTGATCGATGCGTGCACGGTTGTGTGGACAGGCGGAATGCGCGCCAGCGATCTCACGGGACAGGTTCCGGGTGAGCGCGACGCGATTGGTCGTCTGCGCGTGGACGAGTTCCTTCGTGTGGCCGGTGTTCCGCACGTGTTCGCGGCTGGTGACACCGCGGCCGCCGTCGCGGAGGATGGGCATGTCGTAATGCAGAGTTGCCAACACGCCATTCCTCAGGGCAAGTTTGTCGGTGCCAACGTCGCGTCGGACCTTCTGGGCCTTCCACTCGTTCCCTTTGCTCCGAACCCGTATGTGACATGTCTTGACCTTGGGTCGGCGGGTGCGGTGCTGACCTCCGGATGGGAGCGTGCCGTCGTCCAAACGGGACCCGACGCGAAAGCGCTCAAGCGACTAATCAACGCCAAGATCTATCCCGCTCTCGATGACGCGGACACGATCCTTCTGCACGCTGATCACCGAACGATCCAGCCGACGAGGAAATAGCGCTGAAACCAAACCCCCACGCTGACCACGATGACTCGATGGGGTCAGTTGGAGCGGAAGAAGAGGTTGGGTTTCGCGACGGACCAGAACTGCAGCGTGCGCTCCTGCGTGAGTACCTGTACTCGCGGGTCAGCGCCGACGATCCGGTGACGGCAATTGGCTAGTGGCGGAGTTCGGCGAGCGCGCGCGCTGCGGCGTTGGCACCGCACATGCCGTGGGCGCCTGCACCGGGTGGTGTCGACGCCGAGCACAGGTAGACGCCGGGGATGCCGGTGAAGTACGGGTCGACGGCGAAGCGTGGGCGGAACAACGTCTGGCGCAGCGATGCTCGCCCCGCCGATGATGTCGCCGCCGACGTAGTTCGGGTTGTAGACGGCCATCTCGGTGGCCGACCGGACTGCCGTGCCGACGATGCGGTCACGGAAGCCCGGAGCGAACCGTTCGATCTGGTCGATGATCGCCGTCGGTCGCGTCGCCGGTGTAGCCGTTGGGCACGTGGGCGTAGGTCCACAGCGGGTGCACGTCGCCGACCGAGCGGCCGGGTCGGCCAGGTACTGCTGGCCGACGAGCACGAACGGTCGCTCGGGCATCTGCCCGCCGTGCACCGCCTGCTCGCCGGCGACGACTTCGTCGAGCGACCCGCCGAGTGCACGGTGCCGGCAGCGGCGGGCCACCTCGGCCGTCCACGGCACACCGCCCTCGACGGCGAAGTCGACCTTGAACGCGCCGGGCCCGTGCGTGAAACCGGCGGTAGGCCGCGGCCACGCGGGCGGGCAGCCGGTCACCGAGGATGCCGAGCGCCGCCCGCGGCGACACGTCGAGCATCAGCAGGTCGTGCGGCGGCAGACTCGGCGACCGAGCGTGACGTGGACACCGGTCTCGATGGTGCCGCCGTGGGCGATCGACGTCGGCCGCGAGCGCATCGGCGATCGACTGCGATCCGCCTTCGGCCACCACCCATCCGTGAGCGTGTGCGGCGGCGGTGAGGGCGAACCCGATCGCGCTCGTCATCGGACGGTCGAGCCGCCAGAACGCGTGGGCGGCGACGCCGGTCCACAGCGCCCGGGCCTGCGGCGTCTTCCAGAGCGCGGCCGAGCACGCGTGGCCGGCAGCGCGGCGCGCATGCCGAACTGCGGCGAGCGTCACCGGGTGGCGGGGCACCCGCAGCACCGGCTGCGAGATGTCGTCGAACAGGTCGTCGAAGTGCTCGACGACCGGTTCGAACATCCGGCGCCAGCGGCGACCGTCGGCACCGAGCGCTGCTGCCGTCTGGTCGAACGACTGGAAGAACGCGCCGGCCGTGCCGTCGTCGAGCGGGTGGGCGCAGTCGACCTCGGCGGCACGCCAGGTGATCCCGGGCAGGCTGGAGCTCCTTGAACAGCGGCGAGGCGACCGCCAGCGGATGGACGGCCGAGCAGTGGTCGTGCAACAGACCCGGCACGAGGTATTCCGAGCTGCGCGTGCCACCGCCGATCGTCGTCGGCGGCCTCGAGCACCGTGACCGACACGCCCGGCGCGGGCCAGGCAGCGCCGCGGCGGCGAGCCCGTTCGGCCCGGCGCCGACGACGATCGCGGAGGTCACGCCCGTCAGGCCCTGGCGAGACCGGCCGGTGCTCGGGTCCCGCGTCGCCGGGTCCCGGGGTAGGCCACGCCCGACGGCTGCGTACCCCTCGCGGGTCCAGGTGATCACGTGCGGCAGCAGGCCGTTGGGCAGCCACGGCTGCTCGTGGGCCGCGTCGTCGTTGTGGTACCAGCCCTTCTCGACCACGCCGAGCGCGGCGTCGATGACCCGGTACTGCACCTTCTTCGTGAACATCGGCTGCGACTCGGTGAACACGACGACGAGGTCGCCCGGCTCGTAGCTGCACCGCTCCTGCACCGCCTCGACCAGACGCTCGTCGTGGCAGTGGCCGTCGCCGAAGTTCCAGCCGGTGAGCGTGTTGCAGATGAACTCGCCCTCGCGGAGCACCCGGGTGTCGATGTCGCCGCTGTGGCGCATGTGCAACGTGATGTGCATACGACCCATCGGATGCATCATCCGGAACGCGATGGCCTTCTGGATGAAGATCTCCGAGATCTCCCTGCCGAACAGCGGCTCGAGTCTGGTCGATCTGGTTGTCGGCGGCCTTCACGATGCGCTCGTTGAGGCGGTCCTCCTTCTCCTTGTCGCGGAACGACCACGTGGTCGAGGCCCAGTTGCCGGCGTACTGCTTCATCCCGATCAGGAACGACACGTACTGCGGCCAGATGGCGCCGAGCACGATCGGGAACAGGGCGAACGCGACCACGCCGACGAGCAGCGCCGGGTTCATGTCGCCGACCCCGTAGCCATCGCCGGCCGGGAAGTTGCCGAACAGGAACGCCGCGCAGAACATGAAGAACACGTTCCACTCGAGCGGCACCGCGAGCGGGATGGTGGAGATGATGAACGTGTGGAGCATCCACATCGACACGATGCGCGATCCACGTGAGCCACGGCCACGGCGAGAACAGCAGGATCAGCGGCATCACGATCTCGGCGGTGGTGCCGCCGACGTGGGCCATGAAGTGGGTGAACTTCGAGGGTCGGATGTCGTTCGGGTAGTCGCGGACGGTCGCCATGCGCAGCTTGCGCGAGCCGTTCCACGGCGTGTTCTGGATCATGATCGCACACCGTCGCCGAGAAGCCGTGCTGCAGCTTCGAGACACCGGCGCCCATCCACACGACGACGATGAAGATCTTCGCGGCGACGATCATGTCGACGAAGTTCGGCGAAGAAGGCCGAAGCACAGCATCGTCGGCACGTACTGCTCGGCGCGTGACGCCAGGAACACGCACTTGTCGCGCAGGCCCATCAGCACGATCAGGCCGGCGTAGACGATGCAGGGCCCAGCGCGGCAGGACCCCGGCGGTGCCCTCGGGCAGGCCCGTCATCTGCTCGCCCGACAGGAACAGCATCATGATGAGCCAGAACACGATCAGCTTGTAGAGGCCGGTGTCCCACGGCGTGCGGCGGTTGCCCTTGGTGAACGGCACGTGGTTCGGGTACGGCGGGATCCGGATCGTGTCGTTCTGCCACCAGTACAGCGACGCCGCCGATCGGCGGGTCGAAGTGGAACGCCATCGGACCGCACGTGGCGGCCAGGCCGAGGATCTCCAGCAGGATCGTCCAGATCATCAGCTTCTGGTAGAGGATCGGCTCGTCCCACCAGCCGCCGATGTCGTTGAACTCGAGGCCCTTGGTGAACGCGCCGGCCACGATGAGCCCGAACAGGCCGTAGAAGAAGATCTTCCAGACGTAGAACATCGTGGTCTGCTTCGGCGTGCCGAAGCCGGCCTCCACCCAGTGCAGCTGCAGCAGCTTCATCCGCGGGAGGAACGGGATCTTGGCGAACTCGTCGAGGTCGACCGGTGGTAGTTCAGCGGTGCGGTAACCCATGTGTGTCAGTCCCCCTGTGGTTCAGAACTTGCGACCGCGGCGGAGGCGTTGCTGCCAGTCGCGCCGTTGTTGTTCAGCGTCGAAGATAGTCGTCGTCTTCGCCGTGTCCGACGTCGCGACACCTGCGTGCCGGTGAGCCGGCGCAGCTCGCGCTCGCGCACCCGCTGGCGACCCCACGCCTTGCGCTTGTCCTTGCGGCGCTTGCGCTCGATGTGGTCCTCTTCGGTCTCCGACGGTGCCGGCGAGGTAGGCCTCTTCGATCTCGTCGAGTCGTGTGCATCGCCTCGGCCGAGCGGCATCTCCATGCGGATCTGACCGCGCGCCATGAGGTACATGCGATCGCTGTACTTCAGTGCCTTGCGGGCGTGCTGCTCGACGATCAGCGCGCCGATGCCGAGCTCGTCGGCGGCCTTGCGGACAGCGCCGAGCAGGCGGTCGACGATCATCGGCGCGAGGCCGAGCGAGAGCTCGTCGGCGAGCAGCAGCTTCGGGTTCGCGGCTGAGCGCACGGGCGCAGCGCGACC
This sequence comes from uncultured Acidimicrobiales bacterium, assembly GCA_963763135.1. Taxonomy (GTDB): domain Bacteria; phylum Actinomycetota; class Acidimicrobiia; order Acidimicrobiales; family JANYDT01; genus JANMZO01. The sequence continues at coordinate 27,488 of CAVXNJ010000009.1, forward strand.
ATCTGCTGCTCGCCGCCGGAGAGCATGCCGCCGCGCACGGCGAGCCGGGGTTCGAGTTCGGGGAACAGCTCGAGCGCCCGCTCGACCGAGCCGCCACCGATGCGCAGGTTGTCGCGCGTCGACATCTTCGTGAAGATCAGGCGCTCCTCGGTGACGAGCCCGACGCCCTTGACGCACGCGCTGGTACATCGGCGTGAACGTCGGCACGTTGCTGAACATCACGATGCCGTCGACCGGTGCCAGCTCACCGGCGATGCGTGAGCAGCGTGGTGGTCTTGCCGGCACCGTTCGGGCCGAGCAGGCAGACGACCTCGCCGGGCCGTACGGTGAGGTTCACGCCCGACACCACCTCGCGGCCGAGGTAGCCGGCCTTGAGCATGCGGGTCTCCAGCAGGTTCGGGCGTGCGCTGATCGCGTACGGGCTGGTGTCGGCGATTCGTCGCTGTGGCGCCGTTCATGCTGCTCATGGTGTTCACGCCGCCTGCGACGCAGGTCGGCGTACGGATGTCGGCGGTAACGATGTCGAGCTCGTCGTCGGTCTTGTCACCGAGGTAGGCGGCGATCACCGCCGGGTCGTTGCGCACCTGTTCGGGCGTCCCGTTGGCGATCATCTTGCCGAAGTCGAGGACGACCACCTTGTCGCACACGCCCATCACGAAGTTCATGTCGTGCTCGACGACGAGGATCGCCATGCCCCATTCGTCGGCCAGCCGTCGAACGACACGGCCGAGTTCGACGCTCTCGACCGAGCTGAGGCCGGCCGCCGGCTCGTCGAGCAGCAGCACGCTCGGGTGCATCGCCACCGCGCGGGCGATGGCCAGCAGCCGTCGCTTGCCGTACGACAGGTCGCTTACCTCACGGTGCAGGTCGTCGTCGAGCTCGAACTCCTCGATCGCTCGCACGACCTCGGGCCGAACTTCGGGATGATCGGCCACACCAGGTCGCGGAGGTACGAGCGCAAGTCCTGCGGGTCGGCGGCGACGCTCAGGTTCTCGAACACGGTCGTGTCCTCGAACAGTTCGAGCGACTGGAACGAGCGGGCCATGCCGGCCTTCACGCGGGCCGCCGGCTCCGACATTCGACATGTCGAGGTCGTCGACGAGCACCGTGCCGGTCGACCGTGGTGAAGCCGGTGAGTGCGTCGATCAGCGACGTCTTGCCGGCACCGTTCGGACCGATCAGACCGGTGACCCTGCCCGGCATCGAGCGTGAAGCTCGACGTGGTCGACTGCGGTGACTGCGCCGTACCTCACGGTGAGGTCATTCGACGACGAGTGTCTGCGGGCGGCACCTGCTCGGTCGTGGCTCGGCGTCGAGCGACTCGGACACGTCGGACGAGCTTGATGAAGTACGACTCGCCGAACTTCTTCGTCCGCTTCATGTAGCGGAACGTCTTCGCCCACTCGGCGGCGACGCCGTCGGGGTTGTACGAGCACGACGAGCAGGATGGCGATGCCGCTGATCAGCTGGATGTACTGGACCGACGCCGCCCCACGTCGACTCGAGTACCTCTTGGTTGAAGCCGGCCGTCGCCATCGTGCCGCCGACGAAGGCACCGAGCAGGTGACCGACGCCACCGACGAGCGACAGGCCGGCGTAGGTGATCGAGGTGAAGTTCGTGAACGACTGGTAGCTGATCGAGCGTCAGTCGGAACGCGAGCAGGATGCCGCCGAGCGCGGCGATCGCCGAGGCGAGCGCGAAGGCGAAGAGCTTCGCGGCGACGACGTTGATGCCGAGGGCCGCCGCTGCTCGTTCGTTGGTCCGCACCGCGATGAGTCGACGTCCACTTCGTCCGCGTCGCACGTTAGCGACCACAACAACAGCGAGCACCGTCATGCCCAACACGAAGATGCCGTAGCGCTCCGGGTGCTTGATCGAGCTGATGTCGAAGCCGAACAGCTTCGGGTTGCCGACCTGAGTGCCGCGCGACGCCGCCCGTGTATTGGCCGTTGTTGAACAGCATCAGCTCGATGGCGGTACCGAGGCCGAGTGTGACGATCGCCAGGTTGATCCCGCGTGTACGAACGGCCGGGAGCGCGAAGATCACGCCGAGCGGGACCGCCGCCGCAACTCCCGCAAGGAGTGCGAGCAGGAACGGGATGTGATAGACGGCGACGAGTCGACCAGCGACGTAGGCCCCGAAACCGGCCATGGCGTACTGCGCCAACGACAACTGCCCCGCGTAGCCGGTAACGACCACAATCGACAGCAGGATGATCGATGCGCACAACGTAACGGTGATTGCGTCGATCCATTTCGTCTGCTTGGTCAGGATCAGAAACACGATTGCGCCTGACAGGAAGACCGTCCAGTCCCACGACATCCGGCCGTTGCCGATCGCGGGGAGCTTGCGCAAGAAGTGGTCGCGCATGGGGATCGAGCGGCCCCGGAACACCAACATCACGATGATCAGCAGGAACGGCAGGGACTGGCCGACACCCTGTTGGTGCCAGAACCTCCCGACGAGCGTCTGGCCGATGCCGAGCATGTAGCCGGCCGCGGTTGCGATCGGGAACGATTTGAAATCACCGACCAACGCCGCGGCGAGTGCCGCGAGCACCAGGCTCGTCATGGCGGTCACCTGAAGTGTCATCACGGGTACGACGAGGATGCCGGCGATACATGCGACCGCCGACCCGAGCGACCAGTTGAGAACGGCGATCTTGTTGGGCGACACGCCGACGGCGGCGGCCGAGCGCTCGCTCTCCGATACGGCTTCGGTCTCGATGCCGAACTGCGAGGAGCGGTACAGCAACCAAAGCGCGAATGCCGAGGCGAAGCCGATCGCCAGGAGGATCAACCGGTCAGCGGTGATGCTGACGTTGCCGTACAGCGTCACTCGACTCGTCGGAAGCTGGCTCGGAACCTGCCGCGGCTTGGAGCCGTAGCGGATAACCACACCCGCCTGCACGGAGATTAACACGCCCAGGGTGGCCAGAAGCTGAACAAGCGTGCTCGCTCGCTTTCGCTGCAAAGGCCGCAGCACAACCCAGTGCGTCAATGCGCCGAGCGTTGCCGACAGCAGTACTCCGAAGAACGACGCAACGAAGAAGTTTTGACCGTGCTCGTATTGCAGTTCGTACTGCAAAAAGACACCGGCGATGGCAGTCGCGCCGAGCGAGAAATTCAAAACGCCCGTGCCGCGGTAGATCACGATCAATCCCTGGGAAGCAAACGCGTAGAGCGCCCCGACACCCAACCCCAACAATGCAAATCTGATGACTTCGTTCATCGAACCATCCCCATCGGACTGCGTAGGTCCCCTCCCTCAAGGTGACGGCGGTCACCTTAACCCGCGTTCAGGTCGATAGGAAATCGAAGGACGGTTTATGTAATGTGCCCTTCCACGGGTGCCGAGCGGTGCTCGCGATTCATATTTCAAAGGGGGAAATACATGGGTCTTTTTAGGAAGTCCATTGGACTCGTGGCGGTGCTCGGCTTCGCTGTCACGGGGTGTAGCAGCAGCGACAGCGGCTCAACCGACGCACCGACCGTGACCGAGGCAGCAGCGACTGACACGGCTGCCGCCGACACTGCGGCAGCCGACACCACAGCGGCAGCTGACACCGCGGCAACCGATACTGCCGTGGCCGAGTCGACCGCAGCCGGGGCCGCCGCGGCGCCGACCGGTGATCCGATCAAGCTGATGACGGTGACCACGCTCAACGCCAACGGCCCGACGTACGAGAACATCTCGATCACCGCCAAACTCGCCGCCGATTACATCAATGCCAACGGCGGCATCAATGGTCGGCCGCTCGAGGTCCAGGTCTGCGACGAGAAGTTCGACGCAGCCGTGGCGGCCACGTGCGCCCGTCAGGCTGTCGACAGCGGCGTGGTTTCCGTCGTCGGGTCGTTCACCTACTTCGCCGAGGCCATCGTTCCGGTCCTCGCCGCGTCTGACATCACGTGGTTCGGCGCGTGCTGCGCCATTTCGCCATCTGAGCTGAACGACCCACATTCGTTCAACCTTGGCAACCAGCCGATGTACGCCGTTGGTGAAGTCAAGCGAGCCGTCGAGGACGGATGCAAAGACATCAACGCGGTCATCGCCGAAGGGGCCGATGCGATATTCCGTTTGCCCATGGAAAATGCTATGAAGGCTTACGGTCGGACATTCGGCGATGTGATCATCACACCCACGATCTCGCAGGACTATTCCGCCGAAGTTGCACGAGCCACAACCAAGGCCGACTGCATGGTCGTGGTGATGTCGGAAACCCCGTTCCTCACGTGGAACACGGCGCTCCAGCAGGCTGACACCACGGTCAAGCAATACGGCAACCAGGGCAACCTCAACGCCATTTCAGCGAAGGGCGCGGAGAAGATCACGAACGGCAACATCATCGGCGGCATGTTCCCCGACATCTCAACGGCCCCGTGGGACAGCTACCGCGGAGCGCTTGATGCAGGCAAGATCGACCAGGTCGCCAATGACTTCAACAGCCTTGGCGGCATGGGTACGTGGGCGGCCTACACGGCGTTCGCGAAGATCGCTTCAACGATCACGGGTGACATCACCGCAAAGTCGTTCTACGACGCAGCGAGCAAGACCAGCTCACTTGATCTCGGTGGCATGGTGCCGGTCCTCGACTTCACCAAGGAGTGGACCGACGGCCTCCCGGGCTACAAGCGTCTGTTCAACCGCAGCGTCGTTTACAGCAAGCTTGAAAACGGCAAGGTCGTTGCTGACAGCAATGACTTCGTCGACGTCAGCGATCTCGCTCTCGGCAAGCCGCAGAGCTAACCCGCGAAATCAACAAGAGCCCGGAGCCGTCGACGTTGTTGTCGACAGCTCCGGGCTCTTTGCGTTGTGAAGAATTTGCCAGCAGCGTTTGGAACAGACGTGCCGCGGCGCGTAGCCAACGGCCGCCTGCGTCAGTAACGGTGACGGCGGCCGGTCTTCAGCGGGTCATCAAGCGTCAATGAATGACTTGGCTCAAAATCAGGACAATCAGGCCAAGCGCAGCAAACGCCATCGCTACCCCGGCCAGCCCGTCGAAACTGACAGAACGCTGTTCGCGTGGATCCACCTTGGGAGGAGTGATGTCCTGCTCTTTGATTTGGTACGTCATGGTTGGATTTGAAATTTCATGGTCGAACCCCCGATATCAAACTCCCCCTTAGCCTAGGTTAAGGTGGGCGCGAACAGGAAACTGGTGTTGACCCAGACGGCTGCGGCGACACCGGTTGCGATGAGGTGAGGGAAACGTTGAGCACACCGGCAGGTGAGGTGCTGTGGGAGCCCCCGCTCGACGGCTCAACGGCAATCGAGCGCTTTGGTGCGGCGCATGGCTACGTCGACTACGAGGCCCTTTGGCATTGGTCGGTCACGGACCTCGAAGGTTTCTGGGGCGCTGTTTGGGATTGGTTCGACGTGCTGGGCACCTACGACCGGGTCCTTACGTCGCACGATATGCCGGGTGCCCAGTGGTTCGCTGGCGCAACGCTGAACTATGCCGAACATGTCCTGCGTGGCAACGGCGGGATCATCGCACGATCGCAAACTCGCGACCGGGTCGAGCTCACGGCCGACGAACTACGCCGCCAGGTCGCGGCGTGCAGGGCGGGACTCGTGCGCTTGGGTGTCGGTGTCGGTGACCGGGTCGTTGCGTATTTGCCGAACATTCCCGAGACGATCGTGGCGTTCCTCGCGACAGCCAGCCTCGGCGCGATTTGGTCGTCGGCTGCCCCGGAATTCGGGCGACAGGCGGTGATTGATCGGTTCGGCCAGATCGAGCCGAAGGTGCTTTTCGCGGTCGACGGGTACGTCTACGACAACCGACCGATCGACCGCTCCGCGGAGGCGGCAGCAATCGCCGCTGCCCTCCCAACGGTCGAACACGTCGTAACCGTGCCCTATCTGCATCAGGCAGGCAACTGGGCCGAACTGCTCGCCGAGCCGGGTCCGCTCGAGTTCGCTCACGTGCCCGCCGACCACCCGTTGCACGTGCTCTACAGTTCCGGCACGACCGGCCTGCCCAAGCCGATCATCCACAGCCATAGCGGCATCCTCGTTGAGCACCTGAAGATGCTCAGCTTCCACATCGACGTGAGACCCGACGATCGGTTCCTCTGGTTCACCACGACCGGCTGGATGATGTGGAACGTCCTGGTCTCGGGTCTTCTCACCGGGGCCACGATTGTCACCGTCGACGGCGACCCTGGCGCCGACGAGATGCGTGCGCTGTGGCGCGTGGTCGCTGAGGAGGCGGTGTCAGTGTTCGGCACGTCGGCGCCGTTCATCCTGCAATGTCGCCGGCGCGGGCTCAACCCCGGTGCAGAGTTCGATCTTTCCGGGCTCCGTGGCGTCGGGTCGACTGGCGCTCCGCTCCCGGCCGACGGGTTTCGCTGGGTTTATGAGCACGTGAAGCACGACGTCTTGTTGTCGTCGACGAGTGGCGGCACCGACATCTGCTCGGCGTTCGTCGGGGGCAGCCCCACGTCGCCCGTACGGGCCGGAGAGATCAGCGTGCGCTATCTCGGCGCAGCCGTGGAGTCGATCGATGGCGAGTTGGTCGTAACGAAGCCGATGCCCTCGATGCCCGTGGGGTTCTGGGGTGACACCGATGGTTCTCGCTATCGCGAGGCGTACTTCAGCGAACACCCCGGGAAATGGACGCACGGCGACCTTCTCGAGTTCACCAAGTCAGGTGGGCTCACGATCAACGGCCGTTCCGACGCCACGCTCAATCGCGGTGGCGTCCGGATCGGTACATCGGAGATCTACCGCGTTGTCGAGGGCTTGCCTGGGGTGACCAACTCGTTGGCCGTCCACCACGAGGACGGCGACCGGCTGATCCTGTTCCTCACGGTCGAGGATCTCGCCGCCGAACGTGATCTTGCGGCCGAGGTGAAAGAGACGCTCAAACTCCGGCTTTCTCCGCGGCACGTTCCCAACGAGGTCTACGTCGTATCAGCGATTCCCACAACATTGTCGGGCAAGAAGCTCGAAGTGCCGGTGAAGAAGATCCTGGCCGGGGCCGATCCCGAGAAGACGGTAAGCCGCGGCGAGCTGCGCGATCCCTCGGCGCTCGATGCGATTGTTGAAGTAGCTGCCGCGCGGAATCGGCGGCTGCGCTGGGACGAGGCGTCGCGTGCGTTCGCCGGCGACGGCGAGACACCTCGGCGAGTGTCGCGGCGGCGTGAAGAGCTGCTTGAGATCGCCGCGCGGCTGTTTGCGGAACAGGGCTTCTCGGCGGTGACGGTCGACAACCTGGGCGCCGCTGCCGGCGTGTCGGGTCCCGCTCTCTATCACCACTTCAACGGGAAAGAGGCAATGCTCGGCGAGATGCTCGTTGGCACGATCCATCACTTACTTGCAAGCGCCCGTTCGCTGCAGGCGTCGCTTCCGTCCGACAAGCTGCTCAGCGAGCTGGTCGCAACCCATGTTGACTTCGCAGTCGATCACCGGGCGCTCATCTCGGTTGGGTACCGAGACCTGAACAGCGCGAGTCATGAGGATCAAGAACGCGTCCGATTGTTACAGCGCCAATATGTTGACATCTGGGTCGACGCGCTCGTCGATCAGCGGCCGGGCCTCACTCGACTCGCGGCACGCCCGGCGGTGTACGCGGTGCTCGGCTTGATCAACTCCACACCGTTCAGTGCGTCGACGGCACCGACGGAAATGGTGCCCCTGCTGCGAGCGATGGCCAACGCGAGTCTCGATGCGGTGGGCGTCGTCGCCAGGTCCGCATGATGCGACGTGAGGCTCGGCGTCGTGACGGTCTCGCCGGTCTCGCCGGTCTCGCCGGATTTCGCAACAGGTTCACCACCGGCTGCTCGCGGGCGCAGACTCGGCGGTGGGAGAATACAGTTCACCAAACTTCAACGCAGAACACAGGGAGCCATCATGAGTGATGCCAAGCAGGAACGACTGAAGAAGACAGCGCTGTTCGCCAACCTCGAACGTAAGGAACTCGCAGCCCTCGCCGAGGCCACCACGGAGGTCTCGGTCGCCGAGGGGACCGTCCTTGCCAAAGAAGGGCACTCGGGTCACGACGCCTTCGTGATCCTTGAGGGTGGCGTCGACATCAGCATCGGCGGCGAGAAGATTGCGGAGCTCGGACCGGATCAAATAGTCGGCGAGCTGGCTTTGCTGCTGCGCGAACCACGCCAGGCCACCATCACGGCCAACAGTCCGCTCAGGGTGCTCGTGATCGAGCCGGGCCGCTTCGACGCCCTCCTCGAACAGGCCCCCGGCATCGCCCGCTCGCTCCTGGTCTCGCTCGCCCGCCGCCTCAAGAGCGCCGACCAAATGCTCCACCACTAACCGAACCAGCTGCTGCAAGTGGGCCGTTCGAGCGCGTTACGCACGCGCATGGTCGCCCCGCTCTATCTCGACGACCTGCGTCCGGCCCGCCGTCCCTCGTGCTCGAGTTGCCAGCGCGACGACGGTGTCGGAACGGCTCACTGCCCGCGGGTCCCGCCGTGAACACGAACTCGGTCCCATCCACTCGGCGCCCGGTCGTGGCGTCGATTCAGCTCGGTTCGACCTCTACTCCGGTGACAGCGTCGACCAGGACCATGCTTCGCTGGTCGGGCGTCAGTCGGCTGTTACTCCAACCCATGACGCAAATCGAGGAACCGCTATGTCCAGAACTGACGTGCCCGCCGTGATCGACACCTACTACCGCGCCCACGATCGGCGCGACGCCGACGCCGCGCTTGCTTCGTTCGCCCCTGATGCCACCGTGATCGACGAAGGCGTCGCCTACACCGGTACCGAGCGCATCCGCTCGTGGCTCATGAACGCGGCGAGCGAGTACACCTACACCCGAACCCTCACAGGGGCGGAGGACCTCGGCGACGCCGCGTACGTCATCCACAACCACCTGTCTGGGGACTTCCCCGGCGGCGAGGCTGATCTCCGCTACCGGTTCCAGCTACGCGACGGCCTGATCCACCGGGTCGAGATCGCCCCCTGAGAGACCGCCTTGAGGCCGGGGATCGATGAGGGCATTGAACCTTCTGGGCCGACCATGGTGCACCGCCGCAGGCCACGACCCGCGTGTTCCCACCGCCCTGCGTTCCGATCCGCCTACCTGTCCGAGATCCAGGATTCAAGTTTCAAGGTCGAAGAATAAATAAGTGTACTTATGATGTTGGTCTGTGATTTTGCCAAGGAGGGTTCCGAGCTCTTGTCCCGTCTTCGGCTCCAACGAAGGACGCGGGTCAGGTACCAACGTGTCAAGGAAGGACGGAATGGGCGTGACGACAGACGTACATGGCTTCGAACGGCTGCTTGAGCCTTTTCGTTCGGAGTTGCTGGCGTACTACTATCGAATGCTCGGCTCCTCCCGAGATGCGGAGGATTTGGTCCAGGACACCTACCTGAGGGCGTGGCGCGCCCGGGAGCAATATGACGAGAGTCGCAGTTCGTTGCGCACGTGGCTCTACCGGATCGCGTCGAACGCCTGCCTGACCGCCCTGGAGGTCCGCGGTCGTCGACCGCTGCCGTCGGGTCTGGTGGGGCCGTCGGATCCGCTCGGGCCGCTCGTGCTGGGAGACAACGTCGCGTGGCTCCAGCCCATTCCGGACTCCTTGCTTGCTGGCGATCCGGCCGGGATTCTGATCGACCGTAACACCCTACGCTTGGCGTTCGTCGCCGCCCTGCAGCACCTGTCAGACCGTCAGCGTGGCGCGCTGATCTTGCGTGAGGTACTCGGCTTCTCCGCCTCGGAGGCGGCCGAGATTATGGGAACCACCGTCGTGTCGGTTAACAGTTCCCTGCAACGAGCGCGTACCCGTTTGAAGGACGTGGGCATCCGGAAGGAACATCTCAGCGAGCCGTCCACAGCCGAGCAGCGGGCTTGGGTTGATCGCTACATGAGGGCGTTCGAGCACGCCGACATCGAGGGTCTCAAGCTGCTGCTCACTGACGACGTGCTGATGGAGATGCCGCCGATGCTCAACTGGTTCGTCGGCTTGGACAACTACGGCCTGTTCATGGGGTGGGTCTTCGAGAAGGCCGGAACGGACTGGCATCTGAAGGAAGTCGCGGCCAACGGCCAGCCGGGTTTCGCTGCCTATCGACGCGTTGATGGCGGGTACGAGTTGCACACGCTCCAGATTTTCACCGTCACGGCTAAAGGCATCAGCCGGAATTCGGTCTTCCAGAATTCCGACGTTTTCGCTTCTTTCGGTCTGGCATTGGTCCTCGACGCCGATGGATTCTGACCGTCACACTCGAACGGCCACAACTGGGTCGAGATGCCTTCAACATATGTTGCGAGGACGCGATGAGTTCCGGTCCCGCCGCCGGTATGTACTTGCGAGTTCGCCGGAGCACCCTGGCGAAACGATCCAAGGGAGAATCAATGTCTAAAGAACGCGCAGTAGACGAGGCGGCTATCCAAGCTGTACTGGCTAAGTCGTACAAGGCGTGGGAGGAGGGCGACGCCAACGGTATGGTCGCCGACTACACCCCGGATGCCACTGCGATCATGACCGGGTCGCGCCGCGAGAGCCGCGACGAGGTTCGCGACAACATGGCCTTGGCCTTCGGTGGCCCTCTCAAGGGAACCTCGACTTACAACAAGCAGCTCAGTCTCCGCTTCCTCGGCGAGGATGCAGCAGTCGTCGTGAGCGAATCGGGCATCCTGTTCCGAGGAGAGACTGAGGTTCCTGACTCGGCCAAGGTGAACGCGACCTGGGTCTTTGAGAAGCGAGACGGCGAATGGAGGATCGCCGCCTATCACAACAGCCCGGTGCTGGCACCTGAGCGTTGAACAGCCCATTCTGAGCGGCAGCGTCCGTTCGTAGTGGCACGCGAGCTTGACGTCATTGCCCAGTGTCCCGACTGATCTTTCGTACCGCGCGAGGCCTCGTGTGGACTACAAGTTCCCATCCACCAAGTTCTCATCCGCTCGCTCCTGTTCGTCCGGGTTCCGGAGTCGGCGGGCTTTCGGGGGTTGTAAGGAGGGTGATCAACCGAATGATGTCCGCCCGGAGGTCGATCCCGTCGATGGTAAGCGCGCCTAGGGTTGCGAGCACCTCACCGGCTCCGTCTGGAAAAAGCGGCTGAGTCACAGCAGGCTGAGTCGCGTCCGAACGGGGTGCGTCGGCGGTGGCATGCCCGAAGTACGTGGCCGCGTCGGTTGGCGCAGCGGTCGCGCTGACGTCGTCCGCCCATGTCGGGGCCGACAGGGGCTGGAACCGGCGGCGTATCCCGTCAGACGACCGGTCAGGCGGCATCGGGGTCGATCTCCTTGGCACCGGTGTCGGACTCGATGGCAGCCGGAGGGTCGCGGCGAGGAACGGCGTGCGATCTGTGCACTTGGTCATCGAGCGACAGCATCTGGCGGAGGTCGTCGGTGGAGAGCTCGGTGATCCAGCGATCCCCGCTGCTGAGCACGCGGTCGGCCAGGTCCCGCTTCTCGGCGATCAGCTTGTCGATGCGTTCCTCGATGGTGCCGCGGGTGGCCAGTTTGTGCACAAGCACCGTCGCCGCCTGTCCGATGCGCCACGCCCGGTCACTGGCCTGATCCTCCACCGCGGGATTCCACCATCGGTCGATGTGGATGACCTGGCCGGCGGCGGTGAGGTTGAGCCCGCTGCCGCCTGCTTTGAGGCTGACCAGCAACAGCGGCACGCGTCCGTCCTGGAACTCGCCGACCATGGTGTCGCGGCGTCGCTTCGTCAGACCGCCGTGAAGGAACGGCACGTCCATGGAGAGTCGTGTCGCCAGATGCCGTTGCACGAGATCGCCCATGGCCACGTACTGCGTGAATGCGATGACCCGGTCGCCCGTGTCGAACGCGTCGTCGAGAAGTTGGTCGAGCCGGGTGAGCTTTCCGCTGCGGCCCTCGAGGCGGCCGCCGTCGCCGAGGTAGTGCACCGGATGATTGCAGATCTGCTTGAGTCTCGTGATGGTGGCCACGATGGCGCCGCGCCGGTCGATGCCCTTCAGTTCGGAGATGCGCCCGAAAAGTGTGTCGACGACCGCCCGATAGAGCGATGCCTGTTCGTGCGTGAGCGTGGCCCACGCCGTGGTTTCGATCTTGTCAGGAAGTTCGGGCACCAACGACCGGTCGGTCTTCGAACGGCGCAGAAGCAGCGGACCGATCCTCGTGTGCAATCGGGCGGTCACCGCAGGGTCACGGTGGAGTTCGATCGGAACGGCGAAGGACCGACGGAACGCCACCGGCGAGCCCAACACCCCGGGGTTGACGAGATCCATGACCGACCACAGGTCGGCCAGTCGGTTCTCGACCGGTGTACCGGTGAGGGCCAATCGCTGACGAGCCGGGATCGTCCTGATCGCCTTGGCGGCCAGCGTGTGGTGGTTCTTCACGTGTTGCGCCTCGTCGACCACCACGCGCTCCCACGTCGTGCGGGCCAGGGTGGCCGCATCTCGCGTGGCGGTGGCGTAGGTGGTGATAACTAGGTCGACATTTTTGACCCAGATGTCGAACTCTGCATCCGCGGTCCGCCCGACGCCATGGTGCACCGCGACCCGAAGGGAAGGGACGAAGCGCGCCGACTCCGTCTCCCAGTTGTGCACCACCGACAGCGGACAGATCAGCAGCGTCGGCCCGGTCCCTTCATGGGCGAGGAGCGCGAGGACCTGGACGGTCTTGCCCAGCCCCATGTCGTCGGCCAGGACCCCGCCGAGGCCGAGCCGTGAGAGAAACGCCAACCATCCGACGCCGCGCTGTTGGTACGGACGCAAGTGACCGACAAAGCCTGGTGGTTCCTCGACCGGTACGAGCCGATCATCGGGGAGACCTCCGAGAAGCTCATGGGCCCACCCATCGCCGGTGAGCTCCGCTATGTCGCGATCCGTGTCCGCATCGAGCGCGAGTAGCCCGATCGCTGTGGTGATCGGCGCCTCGCGCCGTAGCCGGGTCACAGCGGTCAGTGCCGCAGCGACCTGGTCCCGGTCGATGACGGTCCATCTCCCGCGGAAGGTCAGCAACTCGTACTTCGATTTGGCGAGGCGCTTCAGTTCGTCCTCTGTCAGTACCTCACCACCGAGTACGACGACCCAGTTGATGGCGACGAGGCTCTTGGCCGTCAGCATCCCGCTCGCGACCACCGGATCAGTCGGGGTGGCGTGTCCGATGACCCGCGCCCTCGAAGGCTTCACCCACCATGCCGGCAGCTGCACGACAAGGCCCGCAGCTTTGATGGCGTCGAGATCGTGGTGGACGACCTGCAGCACCTCGCCCATCGAGAGCTTCGCCACGGCGGGATGGGTCTCGTCGAAGGCCAGCGCCAGGGTTGGCGAAGCAACCTGCAATCGTCTGTGCACATATCGAATTGCGCGCTGCGCGCCGTCCACGTCGAATTCGGGTGCGTCGCGCGCCTTCCGTGTGGTCTGCCAGACCCACTCCGCCGACAGGTAGAGGCTCGGATCCCGGTCCGGAGCGACGAACAGCTCGACGTTCCATTTGTCGATGGTCGAGCTGTTCCTGTTCCCGTCCTCATCTGACCCCTCGTCGTGATCAGTACCGTCGGCCCCTTCGCGGTGGTCGGTGTCATCGGGCTGCAGACGGGCGAAGACCGTCACGTCGGCCAAGGGCGATCGCCCGCTCAGCGGCGACGACCACCGGTCGATCTCATCGGCGATCACCTCGAGGGCGAGGCGCTCGGCGTCGTTGTTGACGGCGACGTCCGGGCCCACACACAGCGCCGACAACACACGCCGCGCCATGACGGCGACGGGTCGGTGATCGCGCTCGGTCGGTCCGCCGGCACCCGCGCCCCACAAACGCAGACGTACCGCGTCGTCGACGAACGCATCGAGCAACCGGCTCGTCAGCTGCCACGCCGGCTCGTCGGCGTGCAACGCACCGAACACCGGAGGCATCGCCTCGGTGAGCGCCACCAGCGACCGCGTGGTCGACGGGTCCAACGCCGGGATCCAGGTCGTGCGGGCCGACGCGGCGTCGACGGCGGGGATGACCCGGCCCGACCCCACGAGCTCGGCCGCCAGTGCAGCGACGGCCGCAGTCCAGCCCAGCGAGGGGCTGAGGGTCCTCCACGGCACCCAGCGCTGGACCTCGAACGCTTCGGCCGCGACGCCGGGATCTACCAGTGCAGCCGTCACGGTCGTCGGTGTGCGCTTCCCCGGGATGTCCAACGTGCGGCGTACCTGTTGTACGTCCTCACCGAACAATCGCCGAGCCAGGGCCATCGTCCGCTCAGACGACAGAGCCCGATCGTGCCACCCCATGGCGGCCAGCTGCCCGTGGTCCCATGCGAGATGCAGCACCCGGACACCCTAACTCGACCAGACCGCGCATCCGGCTAGACCACGACGCGCTCCCTCCGGAACGACGCACCTTCAGAGGCCTGTGTTGTTCGTGCGGACGAGGCCATCGAGGATGAGGTCGAGGACGAATTCGAAACTGCTTGAGGTCTCTCCGTCGAGGTGTTGGCGGACATGTGCGGCTGTGTGCGGGAAGTCCCCGTCAATGGTCTGGAGGAAGCTGCGCGCGGTGGCTTCGGCGCTCGCAGTGCCAGGGCTGGCGCGCATGCCGAGTTGTTGGAGGGTGTACCCGAGTACGTGGTTGTTGACGGCGTGGTAGCCGTGGTGCGCAAGCTCAGGGGCAAGTCCACTTCTGTCGAGGAGGTGCAGCAGGTCCTCCATGCGTTGCGTGCGCGCCGGGCCCGGCAGATGTCGAAGCCAGATGCCGGGCGCCCAGGGGTGGCGGACCAGGGCGTCGTGGGTGGCGATCGCTATGACCCGGATGGCGCTGAGGGGCGCTAGTTCGAATGGTGGTTCGTCGATCTCCGCTGCGACGGCATCGATCATTTCGGCGAGTAGTTCTTCTTTGCTGGCGACGTGGTTGTAGAGCGCCATCACCTCGAAACCCAGGTGACGGGCGACGTTACGCATGCTGAGGGCCTCAAGCCCTTCTGCGTCAGCGAGCGCAACGCTGGCGGCGACAATGCGGGCGCGGCCAAGTGGTTCCCGGTCCTTGGTCTTCGGTGTTCTCGCCATCGGGCTGTCCGTTCGTTCCGGTGTGTTGGAACGACGTTACTCCTTGACGAACGTACACTGTACATGCAATATGTACAGTGTACGTTTCGAAAGGGAGTAGGAAGATGAGTCGAGTAGTTGAGAACGCTGGCGACAGTCGTGAAAAGGTTGACGCGGGGGTTCCCTCGACGATGCGGGCGGTTGTTGCCCGCCGGTACGGCTCGCCCGATGTTGTTGCCGTCGAGGAGGTCGCCACGCCATCGCCCGGACCCGGGGAGGTGCTCGTGCGGGTCGAAGCCTCCTCGCTGAACGCGCTCGACTGGCACTACCTGACCGGCACGCCGTACTTCATGAGGCTGATGTCGGGGTTGCGGCGCCCGAAGCGCACGATCTTCGGCGCTGATGTCGCCGGCTCGATTGTTTCGGTCGGTGCTGCGGTGAGCGGGCTCGAGCCGGGTGATGCGGTATTCGGTCAGTGTGGGAGTGGCGGCTGTGCGGAGTACGTCGCGGTCAAGGCGGAGAACCTTGTTCGCAAGCCCGGGCCCGTGTCGTTCAATGCTGCAGCGGCAACACCGGTCGCAGCCCTCACCGCGCTGCAAGGGCTTCGTACTCACGGCAAGGTTGAGCGTGGCGAGCGGGTGTTGGTGAACGGCGCCGCCGGGGGAGTTGGCACGTTCGCGGTGCAGATAGCGGTAGCGCTTGGTGCCGAGGTGACCGCGGTGTGCAGTACCCGGAACACGGAGATGGTCCGTGGTCTCGGTGCGGTCGAAGTCATCGACTACACGGTTGATGACTTTGTGGATTGTGGTCGGCACTTCGACGTCATGTTCGACAATGTCGGTAACCGCAGTGCGGCTGATTGTCTGAAAGTGTTGAGATCTGGTGCGCGATATATAGCTATTACCGGTCCCACCAAGAACCAGTGGATCGACCCGTTGCCTCACTTGGCCCGGAAGACCCTCGCCATGTGGCGTTCCAGCGCGTCGTTCCACCAATTCACCGAGTCACCCAACGAAACCGATCTGGCCTTCCTCGCCGAACTTCTCGACGCCGGAACGGTGACGCCGGTGATCGACCGCGTGATTGGACTCGATGCGGTCGCCGACGGCTTACGGGAACTCATGACCGGTCACGCCCGAGCGAAGATTGTCGTCGTGCCCTCGTGACGAGCCTGCACAACGTTCCCGTCGACACCCGATTGAGGCTTTCGGCGCTGTGGGCTTCGGTGATGTTCTGCTACGACGAATGCACGAACGCGTAAGACCTTCGGCCGCATCTGGGCGCCTACTAGTAAGCGCGCGTAGGTAACCCGCTCGACGAACTGCCTTCCCACTCGGCATCGGTCCGAGACCGACTGACCGCTGTTACGGCTTCGAATCGCCTAACACGGAGTACTCCCAGCAAATGACCGGGTTGTGGTTGCAGAGGATATTCATGGTGCCGCTAGCCTGGCGCAGGCGCGTCGGGTTGATGAGCGTGGCACCGATTGGCGGGGTCAGCTGGGCGAACCCGGAGACGTCGTCGTCTGAAATCTGTTCCTCGACCCTGGTGGCCCGATCGAGGATGAGGTCCAATAGGCGGCGCTCACGTTCGGTTAGTTCGAGGGCGAGCAGTTTGTCGGTCAGGGTCTCGGGGGTCTGGCGGGTCATGTGGTGTCCTTTGGTGGTTGATGATGAGTACGGCGTACGGCTGAGTTGCGGACCGTCGCGGAACGATCCACGACGGAGTTCGTCGGTGCTGGCACTGGCTAACCGCATGCACGCTCGGGTGAAGCGTCGTCGTCGGACGCGTCGCACCAGAGCTCGTCGGTGAGTTGGTAGCCGCGGGCTCGGAGGTAGGCGTAGCTTTCGGCGGCCGAGAGGCTTCCCTCGGGCGGTGCCTCGCCGGGAATGATCGGAAGATGATGGATGAAACGGCCCGCTTTGGCGTGGCAGTAGCGCTCGTAGTCCGCAGTGAACAGGATGAATTGATGCCAGGCTTCGTCGACCTCCGGCGAGGGAGCAAGGACGACCTCGTATCCGCAAGTGGCGCTTTCGAGGTAGAGAAGAGCGTTACGCAGAGCGTCGGTCGCCCGCTCTAAGGAGACCTCCAGAGTCAACGCCACTTTCCGGATGATGGCGCGCTGCACGGCGGGGCGAATCAGTGCAACCGGCGCGACCAGGTCGATACCGGCGAGCTCTAACATCGAAGCGCGAGTCAACAGACCATCGAGTTCGTGGCGCTCCCGATCGTTCAGTGCAACCGCCGCGATCTTTGAGGCGAGCGTCGCGTGTTCATCGAGTGTCGCCTCGTGGCCTCGGGGGTTTGTTACGGTCGCCATCTCGTTTTTCGCTCGCTCTCATTGGCACGGCGACATGCCGGCACCACTACAGACGACAACGACGCCAGTCGGTTACAGGTCGATGTGCCCGACCGGCGCAATGCCTGGCGGATCGGTTCGGTGTGCGGCTCCACTCCTTGGTGAGCACCCCATCCAGGTCCTGAGCGAAGCACTCGGGTTATGCGCGCAGCCAAATCCCTGAACTCATTGATTCCGGAGCCATCGTTTCCTGTCGATGAACCAATCGGTGGGTGCTTCGATCGTGCCGTTGGATGTTGCTAAACGGCGGAAGGGGCAACCTGCCCGAGAATGTCAAGTACCGGACGCGATGCTATGCGCGCATACGGGTACGCAAGATCTCCGTGGCCCGCTCGGCGTTCACGCCGAGGTCACCGAGTATGGCGTCTAGCGCGTCAAACCGCCGGCGCGCACCCGATCGATCGCCAACCAGCATGCGACACGCAATTCCGACCCGGTGCGCTGCCTCGCGAAATGGATCGAGAGCGAGCGCTTTGGCGGCGTAGACCTCCGCTTCAGCGGGATACGCGCTGGCGACCAGAAACTCCGCAGCGGAGAGTGCAGACGCCGCGACAGTACCGTTCAGTCGGTCCCGAACGGCGACCGCCCAATCCTCGAAGGCGAACTCGGCGAGAAATTCACCTCGATGCAATGTCACCACGCGAAGGTGGTGCGCGTGGGCCATCTCCAGGTCACCACGTCGCTCGGCGGCCTGGGCCGAGGCTGCAGCGGCGAAGAGTTCGCGTACATCGACTCGGATCATCGGATCATCAGCGAGTGAGATGGTCGCGTTGGTCTGGCGTACCGTGAACGGCGCAAGCGACTTGGCCCGGCCCGGCTCCAACACCGCGACAAGATAAGCCAGCGTGACGCGAAAATTGTTCAGTGCTCGTCGTTCGTCGAGTTCGGGCCAGAGGTCGTTCAGCAGTGTGTGCCTCGACACCGAGGGGCGGGTGGCGAGGTAACCAAGGAGTGCCTTGACACGGGAGCGTCGAAGATGGGCGAGTTGCTCGTGACCGTCGATGCCGGTGGACACCTCCACACCACCGAGGACGCAGATCTCGATGGGCGTGGTCGGGGTATTCGGTAATCCAGCCAACAGTTGAGTTGCAGCGCGCGCCAAGGCGGGCCATGGACTCGACGTGAGCGGAGCCAGGTGGCGGACGGCCACCGGACCGAGTCCGTCTACCAACGCGTTCGCAGCATCTTCGTCTCCGGTCGCGAATGCGAGAGCCGCAAGCTCAGCCCGGAGCGCGGGCACGAACCCGGCGCGGATCAAACCGGGTGAGCGGGCCGCAATACCGAGGCTTGGAAGTTTCGGTTCGGTCGTCGCGTCCGACTCCTTCGAACGCAGCCAGGCCAATGCGCGGGCCGCTTCATGCGCGGCTCGGTATTCACCGGGGAAGGACGATCGTGAAGCAGTTTCGTCGAGCGGCTCCCCGCGGCCGAGCGCCGCACCGGCAACCATGCGCGCCGCCTCGGCCAACGGGCGGTACCGCGAAGCGTTGGCCCCGGAGCTCATCTCAACGCTCCCGTCGACCAAGGCGAGGGCGGTGGCATTGTCGCCGTCATTCAGCGAGCGAAGGGCTTTCTCCAACGCTCGTTCGTCGTCGGAGAGTCGGTCGACGTGGCCCGTTGGGAGCGTTCTTCCCGAACTGGGCCGGCCGAGGAGCACTTCGAGAATCCCACGTTTCTGGAGAAGTGCGACCCAACGGTGACGAAAGCCGAATCGCTCGGCAAATTCTGCCGCGAGATCAAGGCTCGCGTCCGCCCCTTCGAGATCGCCACGCGCCCAAAGCAAAGCGGTCCGCAGGTCGTTCTGGTTCGCCCGCAGCGAGGCGTCTCCGGCTTGATCGACGATCTGGTCCATTTCTTCCGCGGCCTCGTCGAAGCGGCCGGTCAGGAGGAGCAGTCGGGACGCGTTGTAGTGCGCCATGTTTGCTATCCAGGTCCCTGCAGGCTGTGTGACACTTCGGT
Organism: uncultured Acidimicrobiales bacterium; assembly: GCA_963763135.1. Taxonomy (GTDB): domain Bacteria; phylum Actinomycetota; class Acidimicrobiia; order Acidimicrobiales; family JANYDT01; genus JANMZO01. The sequence goes on from CAVXNJ010000009.1 coordinate 46,736, forward strand.
TGTGAGCCAGTGCTCCCTCGAGGTTGCCACTGATCTCGTCGATGAGTCCACGACCCATTTGCCGCAGGCTGATCGCTTCGGACAGCCCAGCGGCGGCAAGTGCCTCGACACGTGGAAACAACGACGCCACCACGTCGGTCCGGTCCATCGAGAGACCGACCAACGCGAGATCGACGATTGCGTTGCGTTCGGCGAGAAGGTCGCCGTTCGCTTCGGCAATCCCGCACGTCTGGCGGAAGCACGTCAACGCTTGCTCGAAATTGCGTTCTTCTGCGGCTCGTTTGCCTTCGAGGTAAAGCTGCTCGGCCGAACCGGGGACGGACTCGTGTAGATCGGTTGCCCACCGGACTATCACGTCGCGCCCGACTCGCGGAGGGACGACGCCAAAAGCTTCATTTACGACTCTGCGCCATAACGTTTCGTTCCCGGCGGCGCGGGCCAGTCGGAAGGCAGCAACGTACTCTCCGCGATCGAGATGTACGGCCGCGGCCGTGGATTGAGCACGCTCGCGTTCGGACCGGTCGATGATGCCTGCAAAGGCAACGTCGAGATGCTCAGTCCACAGATCATGTGGCCACCACCCGCCAAGCTCCGCCCGAACGAGCGGAACCTCGGAGAGCGACGTCAGGTCCGCAGCGTCGCCCGCAACCGCACGCAACATCTCAGTGTCACCGCCACCGACTGCCGCAGCAAGGGCGAGAAGCCGGCGTTGCTCCGGGCGAAGCGAGACAAGCACTTCGGTCCAGATGTAGTCGACACCGATCGACGGATCGTGCGCAGATGCCGCGAGAACGGCGAGGGCCGGCCAAGGCATGAATCGTTGACGGTCATTTCCTCTTCGTTCAAACCTCCCACCTTCTTCAAGCCCGCCCTCAGTTCTGACCGCGTGGGTCCACTCGGCCTCGGTGAACGCGAGGTCCCGTTCGGAAAGCAGCAACGCAGTTCCGTTCGCGAGTTCGCGGGCAACTCCTAACTCCGGTTTCGTTCGGCTCAGCAACACAAGATGGCCGGTGGCCGGCAAACGCTCGAGAAGACCTGCCACCAGCGCAAAGCTGACCGATTTCGGACTCAACCGGTGAAAGTCGTCGATGACAAGGCACACGTCGGTCGGAGACAACGCCCTCATCGCTCCGGCGATCGCCCGTGACTCAGCGGCGACATCGGCAAGCGGACCTGGATGCATGCCGAGCGCTCGGCGGATCTCGGCCGCAAAGACCGAGAGATCGTCGTCGTCTGGGCCACACCGCACGATCACATCGACGCCGAGTGGATTCACGAGAGCGTCGGCCGTCATCTGGCGAAGGAGCGTGGATTTCCCGAATCCGGCACCGGCCACCACCAACGTGAGCCTGCGGTCATAACGCATACGCATAACCGAAAGAAGTCGCTCGCGTCGAATCTCACGGGACATCACCGGCAACACTACCGGAGGCTTGAAACAACAACCAATATCCGCTCGTCGATCCGCGTCCGGTTTCGAGTCGTAGAAGGAACCGATCTACGAGGCGCTGAGGTACCAGTACTGCGATCGCCGCAGGCCACTGCCGTCGGCCGCGGTTCCGTTCAACGCCACGAGATCGTTCGTCGACGTGAACGCGATCGAATCGACGTCGGCAAAGGGTTCATGCTCGAAGCGGGCGACGACGGCGCGGTCGGCCACGCTCACCACTGTTGCGGTCGAGCCGTCGTCGAACGCAAGTAGCGATCCGTCGAGCGTTGCGCCGACTGCGGTCCCGCGACCTTCGATCCGAACGGGGTCCTTGCTGGTCTCGTCGAGGTCCCACAACAAGATTCCGTCGGATCCGGCGACGACGACCGAATGGCGCGTCCCGACCCATCGGAGCGACGTGGGAGTTCCAACGGACCCACTGAGCGCCCGCACCGCGATCGGCAGCAGATCCGGTCCGAGGGTGAACACCTGGACGATCCCTTCGGAATCCACCACGGCAACCTCACGGCCGTTCGCGCTAGACCGCACAAGCACGGAGTCCCCGATGTCCTCAGGCCAGCGCTTCGGCGTTCCATCGAGCGAAAGCACCGTGGCACGCGGCCCGTCGATGGTTACCAGGTGGTCTTCGTCGAGCCAGTCCAGATCGGTGCTGCACGGGTTGATGAGCTTGAGCGTCCCATCGGCTGCGAACACCCGGATGTTGCACTCCAATACGCTCCGAAAATCCTGCAGGTTGTCCGTTTCGATCCGGGTGACGAGGAAGTTGCCTTCCTTCGACCACCGCACATCGACGAAGCCGGAACCATCGTCGGAGAGGACGAATTCGGGGTTCACGATTGTCGCGGTCGCCTCTTGCGTACCCGTACCGGGCGGCCACAGCGACACGACATCGAACGTTTCCGCGTCGCTGCCCTCTGGCTCGCCGTAATAGGTCGACGCGGCAAGGAGCCCACCCGGCGTCCAACCCCACGCTGCGCCGTTGCTCGCGCCGACCGCGAGCGACGCAGTGAGCGGGCCAACCGGGCCAGTCGGGGCGACCGGTGTTACTGGATCGACCAGGTCATCCGAGGCGAGCGGATCGACCGGCACGGGTGCGGTCGGCTCGGTTTCGTTGGTGTCGCCGATTTCGCCGATTTCGTCGGTGTCGTCGCTTGCTACGACTGTTTCAGTTGGGTCTTCGGGTGGAGTCGTGTCGAGGCTCGGCGCCACAACGGGCAGCGTGGTCGATGCGGCAAGTGTTTGCTCGACCGAATCTGACGCGGCAGCCGAACGCTCCCGATCGATCGATCGGCGACCAACAGCGGCGAGACCGCCGGCTACGACCAGAACTGCGAGTGCACCCAAGCCGAGCGGAAGCGCGAATTTGCGACGACCCTTCACCTCCGTTGCCGTGGCCGGTATTGCCGGAGCAATCGTTGCCGCGACCACTGGGACCGCGACCACTGGACCTGTGACAGCCGGGCCTGTGACAGCCGGGCCCGTGACGGCCGCAACGACAGGCGTAGGTAGTACCGGTTCGGGCGCCGGTGGCGACGGAGGAACCCGAGGCAGGGGTGCTGTCGGCGGTTCCGAAACCGGCGCTTCTTTGAGATCCTCGACGCTTGATGATCCGACCGGGATGGTTGGGCTTGTGAGAGGAACGAGGTCGAGGGCGCTTGATGATCCGACCGGGATGGTTGGGCTTGTGAGAGGAACGAGGTCGAGGGCGCTTGATGATCCGACCGGGATGGATGGGCTCGTCGGCGGAATGAGGTCCACGTCGCTCATTGATCCGACCGGGATCGTTGGGCTTGTCGGCGGAACGAGGTCTGCGTCGCTCATTGATCCGACCGGGATCGTTGGGCTAGTCGGAGGAACCAGGTCGACGACAGGCGCCGAACCACTCGGAGGTCGCGATGCCTCGGGCATCGAGCTGGACATCCATTCCCGGGACACCGATCCGCCGCTCCGGCAGGCATCCACGAGAGCAGACGGTGATTGGATCCGCTCGTCGGGTCGCAGGGCCAGGCCCTTGGTGATTCCGGCGACCATCTCGTCGGAGAGGTCAGGACGCAACTCGCGCAGGGGAATAAGGCGGTCGACGATGGAGCGATCCGCGGCATTCACCGGAACCTTGCCCGACAGCAGGTAATACGCGGTAGCTGCGAGCCCGTAGACGTCGAGCGGGGCGCCGTATCGGTACGACTCCGCGTATTGCTCGAGCGGCGCAAAGCCGGGAGTCAGCACGCGGGTCATCGCCTGCGAGTGATCGAGCAACTCGCGTGCCGCCCCGAAGTCGATGAGGATGACCCAGTCCTCATACGGCCATCCGCGCGGCTTCGGGGCCAGCATCACGTTGTCGGGCTTCACGTCGCGATGCAGCACGCCGCACGCGTGAACGTGATCAAGTGCCGCAGCGACCTGCTCCATGATCCCGAGGACCCGCAACTCCGGCAGGCCACCTTGTGACCCGGCGAGCAACGCCTTCGACGTGCGGCCCTGCACGAACGCCATGGCGATGTACACGGTTCCATTGGCTTGAATCACCTCGTGGACCGCCAACAAATTCGGGTGTTCGTCGAGGCCGGCGAGCAACCGGGCCTCGGCCAGGAAGCGGTCTCGGGTCTGGCGGAAGATCGTCCCGCCGGTCACCTCGACGCCATCGCGTTGACAGCCGTCGAGGAACAGTTCCTTGATCGCGATCGTCCGACCGAGGATCGGATCCTCGGCCTTGTACGTGATCCCGAACCCGCCCACTCCGAGCGGCTCGGTCAACACGAAGCGACCGATGTTCGTCCCGGTGGCGAGCGGCATGCGGTCTCCCGCGCCTGGGCCTTCAGGCGCGGGGAGGTCAGGCGAGCGGAGGTCAGGCAAAGGGACCGAGTCCCAGTGCGGCGATCAACTCGCGTGCGGTTGACAGGCTCTTCGGGTCCTCTCCCGGCTGAGACGCGGCCGTGGCTACAACCGCGAGCGTGCGGGGTACGGCGCGATCGAAGTTGACGGGGAGCAGGACGGCGACGTGTGTCTGATCGAGAGCGATCTGTCCGCCCTCATAATCAACGGTGATGGCGATCGTCCGAAATCCCGAAGGGGTGACACCCGGTTCGCCGATCGGGTCGGCTCGTTGCTCAGCCAGCAACGTACCGGTGCGCCCGGCTTCGCCGATGAGCATCGGCTCCGTGGCGAGTTCAAGTGCTTCTTCGACCGGTGTCGCTTTGAGGACACTGACGATCACGTTCGAGCGGTAGCCGCCGGTCGGGGGTTCCATCGCCGCCAACACGGCATGGGGGAGCGGATTGTCATAGAGGTCCCAGCCCTCGGGAACGGTGATGACGAACGGCAGCGGTCCGGGAAGTTGCTGATTCTCAAACAGGCGGTAGCTGGTCATTGGAGAGCCTTTCCGGGCAAGGGGAGTGCTGATTCGCGACATTCGGGAGCTTCGGGACGCTCAGGACATTTGGGACTACGGTCGGGTTCGGGCTGCGTCGGGAAGTTCTTCACCACGGCCACTTCCAGTTTCTTGGGTCCATCGCCGCGACCGTGTCGTTCACTGCGGCGCCGACGGCGTTGGCGATCTTGCCCGCGGTGTCGACCGCGGTCACCGCGGTGTTGATGACGGCGGAACCGGCGTTGGTGACCCCGGCTACTGCGGCGTCCCAGGTCTTGCCGGGATGGAAGCTGACCTCCGCGTCGACACCGAATCCGATTTTGAGTCCGAACCCACCGGAGAGGCCGAGCGTCAGGCCCTTTTCGTTCGTCCACCCCGCCGTTGCGGAACCGTACACACCCCATCCGGCGTTGAGTTCCGCGCCGAGGTGCGCCCCCGCACCGATCGCGTTGACGCTCAGATCGGCCGCAGCGTGGGCTCCGGCATAGGCCGAGCCCTGCGCATCGAACCCGAAGCCCCGCGACATATCGGCGAACGCTTCGGCGTGTCCGCTTGCACCAGCCTCCACCGACGCCACCGCCTGACCGCTCGCGCCGGCAATGTTCCAGGCGTGGACCTCGAAGTCGCCGAATACCCGGGCCGCAGCCCGAAGGTTCGCGTCCGCGGTGACACCGGCATGCGGCCCCTTGTACGCGTAACTCGATGACGCGTCTGCGCTGAGACCGAGGTCCACGCCGGCGCCGGCCGAGGCACCCAGACCGCTGTCGCCGACCTGACCCCTCGTCGACTGCGTCCAATCGGCGCTCTGCGACGCTGATACGGAGTTGCCTCCGTTGATCGTCCGGCTGGCCGCCTCCAGACCGGCCTGTTTCAGGAACCATGCCCTGTAGACATCCGGCTCAAAACCGGGTTGGCCGGGACCGGCGGGCTGGGCATCGGGTTTGACCGCGGGAGTCGGGCCTCCGGGCTGCTCGTTGGACCACTGCACGGATCCTTTGTCCGACCATGAGCCCTTCGCCGCAAACTCTCCTCCGACGTCCTGCAAACGATATGTGCCGCGTACCAGTAGCCGATCCGCCTGCCGAGCCGCTCGCACCGCCCGCGCCGCCTGTTCCCGCCGGCCGGTCGTCGCTCGTCCCCTGCTGTTGTTCGGCCTGGCGACGGGTGGCGTTGGCGTAGGTCCGGATGGCTGCGGCCTGCCGCACAAGTTCGGCACGGAACACCGATGCCCACGCCTCCCGGAATCGATCGGCGTCGGGACCCCACCAGTCGCCGTCTACGAGACCGGTGATCTCGTGCTGAGCCGCGTCGAGACTCTCAGCCAGTTGATCGAAACCAGCGGCTGCTTCGATGAGTTGGCCGGGATCGGCACCGATGCGGGTCATTGGCTCGCTCCCCGTTGCTGCTCGGCCGAACGGGCCGCGAACATGCCGGCTTCAGTGAGCGCGGCCGTGAGCTGACGCAGTTGCGATGAGCCGTTGACCCATTGCTCCCGGAAGATCTGCGCATCGAGGCCTTCCCACCAGACCTGGTCGAGTAGGGAGCCCGCCCTCGTAATCACTGCGTCGATCATCTGTGCGTTGGCCACCATCCGAGACGCAAGTGCATCGAGTTGGGCGGCGTCCGAACCGAGTCTGCTCATGAGGGCGTCTCCACGTTGATTCGTTTGGGCAGAAAATATGCGCGCTGATTATCTGTGCACATGTCGATGTTGTTCACAGCGCGACCTGTATGAGAGCGAGCGAGCCACGATCGACGATGAAGCCCCGGCCGGTCACGGGGTCGAAGCGGCGGCGAGGTAGCCGGGTGGCGAGGAGGTCACCGTCGACGTCCAGGTTCGGCTGGAGAAGGATGCCTCGTCCGTAAGACCGCAGTGTCTTCATCCAGTCGGCATAGCCGCCACGAAGCCCGCCGATGTCACCGGACGCCACGAGCGAAACGGCGTCGGTTCGGCCCCGATCGAGCAACTGCCGAAGCAGGGGCTCGACGGGTGTGCCGGCGAATTCCAGGACATCGTCGGCAAACACCACGATCCCCTCGGGCGGTGTCGCCACGGCGAGCACCTTCGTCAGGACTTCCTGCACGGATTCGGGGCCCTCGCCGTGGAGGTCCCATCGGAGGGCCGAGAGCGGGTTCCGGCGACTCGTGATCAACACCAGGCGCGGACGCGACGTGGCCCGGTCCAGCGAACGGGCCAACGTTCCAAGGGTCGTCGTCTTCCCTGAGCGGGGCGGACCGGCGACGAGCAGCGGCGTCTCCAAGGACAATGCGTAGGGTGCCAGGTCAGCATCGTTGATCCCGAGATAGACGGTGGAGCGGGCGTGGCCGATCGGGAGCGACGCGGCTTGCACCAACTGGGGAAGTTTGCCGACTCCCGGCGCGGTCGCCGTGCTGCGCAATCGAGCTCCCTCGGCATCGAGTTCAAGTTCGGCTCGCTGGGCTTCCCCGGACCGGATCTCAACGAGCACCCGGTCCATGGCGGCGACGTCGCCCGACTCGGCGGCTGCTGTGAACCGCTCGATACCGGAGTCCGACACGGGGAACGCGAACTGCGCTTCCAGACCGTCGACGAGACCGCGTCCGGGCGGTGGCGTACCCACGAACGCGTTGGACCTGACGTCGAGCAGCGCGTATTCGCTTGCGCTCGACAGCGCCAAGACGATCTTTCGGCTGATAGCCGACATCAACGCCATTGGGGCCCCGGTTCGTCGGTCGGCGGCAACGACGACGTGCACACCGACCTGGCGACCTTCAACGACAAGCTGTGTGAGCGCGCTGAGCCACTTTCCGCCGTCGAGCGTTTCGAATTGCGCGGCGTAGCCGTGCAGCCCGTCGAGCAGCACCACGATCCGGGCTTCGTCGGGGTCACCGGGGTTTGCCGACTTGGCCGATCCACGGGCGAGGTACTCCGTAAGGGTGGTAGCCCCTGCTGCAGCGAACAGCTCGGCGCGTCGCTTCACCGTGTCCACCAGAGTCCCTATAAGACGCTGGACGCGCTCGGTGTCGTCACCGCTCAACACCGCGCCGACCTGCGGAAGAACACTCAACGCCGACAGACCGCGACCGGCAAAGTCAAGACCGTAAAGGTGCATAGCATCGGCGTCGTGGTGGCGGGCGAGGGTCATGGCCACGAGACGAAGCAAGGACGTCTTCCCGCTCCCGGTTCCGCCGAAGATGGCAACGCTTCCGTCCCGGTCGAAGTCGACGATCGCCGGTACGTGCGCCTGGGCCGCCGGGTCGTCGATGAAGCCGAGCATGCAACTTGCCGCCGATGGGGGAGCGGGCAGATCTCGGAGAGCTACGAGGTCCGGAAGCGGATCGGTCCAGGGCACTGGCGGACGGAGCATCGAGCCGTCGTCGGACACGAGCGACGCGGCGCCGCGCACGGCATCGATCAGCGCTACGAAATCGTCCGGTCCGGTAACCGCTGGAACCGAACGCGTGGCCGCTTCCGTGCGAGGACCGAGTCGGCCGAGGGTTCCAAACGTTCGCGTTTGCACGCTCGGCGGCCGGCTGCTCTCGACCAGGCTCGTCCCGATGGTGGAAGCGGTCTGCAGCTGCGCCGCCTCACGGTTGCCGATCCTCAAGAACGCGCGACCCGGTCGATTCTGCGGGATCGCGGCGGCCGCCTTCGTGCCGACCACCTCTTGGCTCTCGGTCGGGTCCTGCAGGCGAAGGGCAATCCTGAGGTTCGTGTTGGCCTGGATCTTCGGCGTTATGGCGCCGGTCGCCTGCTGGGTCGACAGGATGAGATGAACACCGAGACTGCGCCCGAGCCGGGCGATGTCGACCATCTCGTCGATCACGTTGGCCCCGGCCCGTCCTTCGGCCGCCCGGGCCAGCACCGCGAACTCGTCTGCCACGATCACGAGGCGGGGCGGAGTTCCGGCCACCCCGGCTCGTTCGAGATCCTTCAGGTCCGAAACTTTGTGCTCCGCGAAAAGTTGCATGCGCCGCTGCAACTCGGCGCGCAACCACACGAGCGCACGTCGGACGTTCTGCTCGATCACCGCGTCGCCACCTCCCGCGCCCTGGCGCAGGTTGGTCACCAACCCGACGGTATGCGGGAGCCGCAGCATCGGGAGGAACGCGGCGCCACCCTTGAAGTCGATGAGGAGCAACGAAAGACGACTCGGGCTGTGCGTCGCGGCCATCGACAACAGCAGGCTGCGCAGGAGCTCTGACTTCCCCGAACCCGTGGTACCGACGAGGAATCCGTGCGGACCGTCGGTCACGATGTCGACCGAGAGTTCTTCGCCCGGCGTGAGCCCGATCGGGGCGCGCAGCGAGCGACTCGTCGTCCACCGGTCGACGATCCGCTGTGGCTCGCGGAGCACGTCGACGCCGCCGAGCAGGTCAACGAGCAGAACGTTGGACGGCAGATCCTCTTCGTCGGCGCGCCGGGTTGCGTCGCGCAACGGTGCCAGTCCGCGGGCCACGCCTTTCGCTGCTCCGAGTTCCAGCCCTTCGAGGCGGACACCACGACAGCCCTCGGGTTCATCGGTCCAGCGAACGTCGCCGAGCCCGCCGGTGTCGTCGATGGTGACGACCGTGGTGCACGGCGGAGGCAACGCGCTGGGGTCGATACCGAACCACACGAACCCGACGCCGGAGGTTGGACCACTTCGCATTGCCTCGGTGAGCGCGGCGAGATCGACCGGAGCGGCGCCGTCGACGAGTACGACCAGATTGCGAACGGGCGGCACGCGATCTGCGCCGGTGGCACGTTCGGGTGCTTCGCCTTCGATCGCCTCGCCGAGTCGACGGAGGAAGTCCGCGCATGCGGTAGCGCCTGCGACAAGGTGCGGACCGGAGACCGGCGATGAAGTCGAGCGGGTGTGCGGAAGGAACTTGAGCCAGTCCCACCGCTCCGCATGGTCGTCGGGGACCATCACGGCAATCGCGAGTTCGGCGGGACTGTGTTGCACGGCCAGTTGCACCGTGATCCATCGAGCGAGGTCCTCGAGCGGGTCGAGTGGACCGGCAATGCCAACGCAGCCGCGAACGGCCGCGCCCACCACGGGGACGTCAGAGAGAAGGACGTGACGCCGCACGGCGTCTTGCAGGTGGGCTTTGACGAGTGCCGGGTCGCCTCCATCGGCCACCTTCACGACCTGACGGGTCGGACGCTCACCCAACCCGAAGCGGACCGCGCCGAAGTCGGGGTCCTCGGGCCGCCGCGTCCACAATCCCAGCCGATCGGGAAGTCGGGCCAGTATGAGCACGGGTTCCGGATTCTCGGCTCGACGGGCGGTGGCCTCAACCTGCTGTTCCGCGGCAATGCGTTCGTCGGTTTCCGCCAACGCGGTCAACCAGTCGCGAGCCTCGGTCTTGTATCCCGCCTGACCGCTCTGGCGACGCTCCCACTGTGACGCCATGGCCATCACCGGACTCACCAACACGAGCGCCAGCGAGGCAACGTTGCGCGTGAGGGCGAACGCAACGAGACCGGCGACGAGAGGCGCGAGTGCGGCAATCATCGGAAGCCGCTGGCGTCGTGGGCGCTCCGGAGGTTTCGGGTATGTGTGCTCGAGGCCGCGGTACAGCGGTTGCAGTCGGGGAGGACGATTGAGCGCGACCACGCCGTGGACTACCGCACCGGTACGTGGCGCTTCTTCCTCGATGGCGTCCGCTGCGGCCGGGGGTGACTGCGACGCGACCTGGCGCGGCGCCGGTGCGGGCGGCGCTGGCGGGGCGACGGCGCTGATTTCCACACACAAGTCGGTCGCTCCCAACGTCAGCCGCTCACGTCCGCGGAGCGTGACCGGGGCCGTGATCGGTGTTCCGTCGACGAGGGTGCGGTTGCTCGAACCGAGATCGGTGACGACCACGGTGATGGATCCGCGCTCCGGCCGGGTGACGATCCGGGTGTGCTGGCGTCCGACCGACGGATCATCGAGGCGCACGTCGACCGTGCGTGAACGGCCGATGACCGTCGCACCTTCTCGCAACGCAATGCGCTCACCGCTTCTCGGGCCGGATTGGAAGACGAGTGTGGCCAAGGCCTGACCGGGCATCGCAACCGCTGGCACCATGAGCTGCGTCCGATGATGCTCGACGCCAACTCGAACCGTCACGTAGGCGCCGTCGCACAACTGTGTCCGGTCAACGCGATCGTCTGCGGCCAGTGCCGTATGGCCATCGAGCGAGAGTGTCACGGGCTCGCCGGGAGCGCCGCCGCGCAGGTGCAGCGCGATGGCGTCGGCGAGGTCGCCCACGGTCGCGCCGGGCTCGACTTCGGCGACGACGTCGACCCGGCCATCGGCATCGGTGACACCCGCGCCGATGTCATCGCAGCGTCGTGAGGGTCAGGAGAAGATCCACGGAAGGCCTTTCATGACGATGCCGCGACGATCGCCTGAGCGAGCGCCGGGAGCAGGAGACGAACGGATTGCTCGACCTGGCCGGCGTCGGAACTGGGGGAGAGGAACACGACGAGTTCGCCGTCGAGCGACGGATCCGCGAGCCCGCGAAAGTGCGAGAGGTCAACTGTCCGCGAATCGTCCATTCCCGCGAGATCGGCGGCCGACGACAGCGACCGCTCACCGGTCGAACCGAAGACCCAGGATCCGCCCAGCGCGAGCGGAAGCGCGGCGCTCGCACCGCGCTCTTCGAGCGTTGCCGCCCGATTCGAACTCGACGCAACGAGGCGACCTTCGGCCCGCACGACCGACCGTTCGCCATTGCGGCGAATAGAAAACGACCCGAACCGCATCGCATCATCGACCACCGGTGGGAGTGGATCACGTACCGATGCCTGGGTGACGCGGAAGGGACGTTCCTGGCCGCCGGTGTCGAGTTGCAAAACGGTGGGGGTGAGGCCGTAGCGAACGCGCACCGGAACTCGAACGGTCTTGACGTCGCGAAGTTCAGGGAAGGTGTGCGCCTGCCGGTCGGACCGGCGGCGTCGGAGAACGAAGAAGGCCCCGGTGCCGGCGAGGAGCGCAACGGCCAACGCGGCGGCCAACAGCAGCGGTGTCGTCGAGTTTGACTTCGAACCGGTTTGTTTGGGAACCACGGTCGTCGGTGGAGGTGTTGTGGTCTGGACCGGGGCTGCCGTCGTCACCGTTGTCGGTGGAACAGTTGTCGCTGGAACTGTTGTCGGTGGCACGGTCGTGGTGACCGCCACGGGGGTTGTGGTCGGAGCCACAACTGTCGTCGGCGGCACTTCGGGCACCGGCACGGCGTATACCTGGACTGAGCCGGTTGCGGCTTTGTTCGACAGAAGGACAAGGCTTCCCTCGGCACCCTCCTGCGAGTTGGCCGGCGACGCGATGTCGATCGCCACGATCTGCGGGGCCAACCACTGTTGTCGAACGGCGGTGCCTGCCGCATCCAGGATGGCCGGTCCGCCACGGCGCAGCACGGTCCGACCGCCTCCGGGCAGACGCACGACCACCGCGGTGTCTGGTGCGCCGGTCCGCACAAGCACGTGCACACCCCGAAGCGTCGGCCCTAGCGGGAACGACGTGGCAACGTCGTCGCACGGTTCAGCCGCGCACGTCGCCACGACATCGTTCGACGGCAACGGCTGAGCACCGCCCAGCGTTGCCGCGATGCCATCGACCGCGACGACGACCGCGTCGGCATCGTTGGCGAAGAGCACCGCGCCTGGTGCTGCGAGGGAGGTTTCTCTCCGTCCGCAGGTCTCCGGACCCGCGGACGTTCCCGTCGAGAGAGCGAGAAGCGTGTCCCTCGCAGGACCGCTGAGTTGGGTTGACAGTGCAACCGTTACGAGGCGGACACCGTCCGACCGAAGGCCGTCGACCACTCCGTCGGGTGCACAGAGTCGCTCGGTGCCAACCGCTACGACACGAGCGCCGCTACCCGGACGGCCCAACTCGATATCAGTCGCATACGACTTCGGCGTTCGATCGGTGCGGCGGTCGCTGATGTCGTACTCGCCGTCGGTGATCCACAACAACATCTGACACGGTGACCCACCAACCGCGCGAGCGTGGTCGGCCATCGATTCGCCGCGCCGCCAACAGGGCGACGTAGTAGTCGGTGTCGATCGCACGGTTACGCGTGGCGAACGAGGCCGCACCTTTGAGGGCGCGTTCAGCGCCGGCTCCGTCCATGGTCACCCAGTCGGTGACGACGTCGACTCGCTCCCCGAAGGCGGCGAGGGAGACATCGACCCGACGCGTGTCCGCCGGACCGACGAGCGCCGCCAAACCCCGCACGACTGTCGTGACCGCGTCAACCCGGCGATTCTTCGGGTCGGTTCGTTTGAGACTGGCCGACGAATCGACCAGCACCAAGGCGGTGAGTGGTGCGCCCGTGCCGAGGCACTCGTGAAGCGATGCGAACGGGGCATCGGTGCTGGAGACAGCGTCGGCCCGAGCGGGCCCCGTTGCGTTCAACGACCCGATGATCGTCAGTGCGACCATCAGTACGACCATCAGCAGCGAGCGGTTCGTCCGCGTGGCACGAAGCCACGAGGACCGAACGACCAGTGGCATGCGCCGTGACGCCGTCGAAACGAGACCCATCGACTTGTCGTTACTCGTCAGACCGACGAGGTGTCCTGCTGCTGCTGCAGTTGTCCCTGAGCCAGATTTGCTGTTTCCGAAAATGCCTCTGCTATGGAGCTGAGGATGCCGTTGAACTGCGACCACTTGTCGCGGAACATGTCGGCGTCGCCGCCCTGCCACCACGTGTTGGCGACGACACCATCGACGGTCGAGCGGATCTGGCCGATCGCGTCCACCTGGTTCCGCATGGTTGTGACGAGGGTCTGCATCTGTTCGACATCGAGGCCTAGCTGTGCCATTGCAACTCCTTAGAAGGTGATCGCCGACCGCGTGTCGTCGACCATCTGAGTTTGAGGACCACTCCGGTGCCCTGCATCCGGGCGATCCCGGAGTTTTCGATGTACGTAGAGTGGTGGCCTACGTAGGCCACCGGGCCCAGTCCGTCGCTCTGAACAGCGGCTATGCACCCGCTAATGGGTACAGCGGATGCTGTCGTTCATGTTCGGCCGCCACGATGAGAAGGAGCTTCTCGACGAGGCCCTCGCCGGCGCACGAGATGGCAGCGGTCGTTGCATCGTGTTTGTGGGTGAAGCGGGTAGCGGCAAATCGACCCTGCTTCGACACGCCATCAGCACGGCCAACCCCGGATTCCGGGTCATCGAGGTCACCGGGGTCGAGACCGAGAGCAAGCTTCTCTGGTCGGGCCTCACCACACTGTTGTGGCCGCTTCGGGAGTTGATCGCTCGCCTGCCCGAGACGCTTGGTGAACCGCTTCGACGCCTCCTGCACGGCGACATCGGTCCGACCCGCCTCGACCCGCTCTCGGTCGGCGTAGCGGTGCTTCACCTGCTCTCTCTGGCCGCCGAGAACACCCCGTGCATGGTCGTGGCCGATGATCTGCAGTGGTTGGACTGGCCGACCGCACAAATCCTGCGGTTCGTCACCCGTCGACTCGGCGAGGATCCGATTGTCTTCGTCGGGGCGCTTCGACCCCTCGCCCCGTTCGCAATGGAGACGGGGGTATCGACAGAGTGGCCCGGAGCGACTGCGCTTCAGGGCCTCGATGGCGATCATGTCGCGGAGCTGTTCGCCGCACTCGGGCGCACGGTCACACCGTCAGTGTGCCGGGAACTCGCGGATCGAACGTCGGGGCATCCGCTCGCCCTGGCGGAGCTGGCCGCGCTGCTGACCGAGCCGCAGCTGCTCGGGAGCGAGCCACTGCCTTCCGTTCTCCCGGTCAGCCAACTGGTCCGCGACCGCGTCGCAACGCAGCTCTCCGTGCTCCCGGAACGCACGAGACCGCGCGTTGCTCGTCCTGTCGCTGGACCCGACGATGTGCCGGCCGCAGGCGATGCGCATGTTCGATGCAGCGGGGGTCGACGAGAGCGATGTCGAACCGGCGTTCACCATCGGTCTCACCACGTCGGCGTTGGCGGGCGCTCGCCTTGTCCACCCACTCGTGCGCGCCGCCGTCGTGCAACTGGCAACGGAAAACGAACGGGCCAAGGCGCTACGGGACATGGCGTCGACCTATCCGTCGACCGACCTCAAGGGCCTGCTCCTACGGGCCGAGGCCTGCAGCGGTACAGATGACGCTCTCGCGTCGGAACTCGAGGCGCTCGCCCATCGTCTTCTCGTCACGGTCGACGCGGGCCGCGCCGTTGCGGTGTTTCGGGAAGCGGCCCGGCTCACGTCCGTGTCCGAGTTTCGTGTGCGACGACGACGAGCGGGCGCCGAGGCCGCGCTTGCGACCGGCGACGTCGACTCCTGCGCCGCTCTGCTCGCAAAGGCCCGAGTCGACCGGGCCGATCGCGACGAGGCGGCCCGACTACGTATCGTCGAGTCACGCCTGCTCCTTCGCACGACCGGCGCCACGGTCGACCCGGTCTCGCTTGCTGCTCTGGCCGACGAAGTCGACGCAGAACACCCGTCTCTCGCCGCCGAACTGCTGATCGAAGCCTCGCTGGTGCCGATGCGTTTCGGACGGGTGATGGAGGCCCTGCCCTACGCCGAGCGGGCCGTTCGTGCGGCCAGTCGGGCCGATCGCCGCGTCCAGCTTCGAGCCGCGGCGATCCGTTCCGCGAACCTCGTTCTTGCGTCGGTGGACGGCGCCGTCGAAGAAGCGATGCCGATCGTCGATGAACTCATGAACCTTGATGGCCCGATCATCGCCGGGCCCTATCTGGTCGAAACCGTCGGCCGGGCTCTCGCGTTCAAGCGCATCTTCCCTGAACTCGACCGGCTCCTTGATCGGGTAATTCACGCGGCGCGTCGCAACGGCGATGCCTCCGCGCTGGTTCTCCCGCTCACGTGTCAGGCCCTTCGAAACTTCTCGACCCATTACCCGTCGTGTGTTGCTGCTGCGACCGAAGCCATCGAGCTGGCCGAACGAACCGCGCAGCCAGGGTTGGCCATAGGAGCCAGGGTCATTCTGCCGTCGGCGCTTGCGGCACTTCGTGACGACGGTGCGCTCGACCGACATCTGGAGCAGCTCGATTCCGTGAACGACCCGGTGGCATTCGTTACGCGGTGCACGGCCCGCGCCCACCACGAACACGCCCTCGGTCACCCCGGAGCGGCCCTAGCGGCGTTGCAGCCGCTGATTGACTCCCCAACGACGAGAGAGTCCGTGGATCCCTGGCAGCACGACCTCGTTGAGGCATACGCGCTCACCGGTCGGGGCCGAGATGCTCGGGCGGAACTCGATCGTCTGACCGTGAATCCGTGGTTGGCAGGTGTGTGGCGCGACGGCGTCGTGAAACGCCTCGAAGCAATGCTTACCGATGATCTCGACGACGCCGAGCAGTTGGTGCACGAAGCCGTGCGGTTGCTCGACGGTCATCCAAGCCTCGACAGTGCTCGATGCGAGCTGTGGTGGGGTGAGCGACTCCGGCGGCGACGCCGCCGCTCCGAAGCACGGGTGTACCTTGAGCGCGCACGCGCCCGGTTCGTGGCGGTGGGAGCTACGGCTTGGCTCGACCGGTGCGACCGCGAACTTGCGGCGATGGGTACGCGTTCAGAAGGCCGCCGGACGAGCGATGTCGTGCTGACGCCACGCGAGCTGCAGATCGCCCGAGCGATCGTATCGGGTCTCACCCTCGGCCAAGCGGGCGCCCAGCTGTTCATAAGCGCGCGTACGGTCGAGACGCATCTGGCGGCGGTCTACCGGAAGCTGCAGGTCCGGAACCGGGCTGAACTCGCTGCGCTGGCCGCCTGCGACTCGTCGTTGCTCGGCGTGTGACTCCTCCGACGATCGCGCCCGATGGGCGTTGTTGCTGGTCAGGTCGGAATACGGCTTACCTTCGGACTCTTCACGTTCTCTTCCGAACCGATCTGCCATTCGCCGAACGGGTCGACGTAGAAGTTGAAGACGCGAACCCAGCCTTGTTCGATTTCGGTTGCGTTGCGGTAGAACGTCTTTACCGTGTAGGTCGCCTTCACGGGATACACAACGGTTCCGACCTTGCCGTTGCCCGAGTCCTGCTTGTAACTCCAAGCGCGCGGCGTGCCGATGCGGATGGATGACACCTCAACACTCACGGCACCCTCCTCGCCCGGGTCGACGGCCTGTTCACCCTTCTTGCAACGGATGACCTTCTTGACCAACTCCGCGTTGGGCTTGGAACGATTCTTCGCAGTCGGCTGTTCGACCGGGCAGTCGATGAAATCCGGCATTGGCTGGGTTTTACTTTGCGCCTTGGGCGCATTTGCTACGGCCGGCGGCACCAGCTTGGCCACTGGTGCTTTTGCGGCTGAGTTCGTTTGATCTGGAGCGATGAGACGGAGAACTTCCGGCTTGCACGGGTACTCCACGTTGTTCTCATCTGCTTTGAACCGAAACCAGCTGCCGTCGGGTTGCATCCCGGCACCGAAATCACCGTCTTTGAACGGCTGGATAGTGCCTTTCATCCACCATGGCCCCTTCGGGTTTCCTGTCACCTCGCATTCGACGCGGTCGCCCGCTTTGTACGTAGTTCCGGCCTGTGCGAATGCAGAGGGGGCGGGTATGGCCGGAAGGCTCAACACAACGGCCGTCATGCACAAAACGGTCATTCGAGTCATGCGCTGGTTGCGAGCGATCTTCCGGTTGCGGGTCGACGATGGGAGGAAAGCCATACCGTCAGGATCGCAACGATCGCGTAGCGGACGTATAGCCGCTGGTCAGACGTCTCCCGAACGAGCCTGCGGACGGCCAGGTTTGACCTGCCTACCTGCTTCCGGCCTTCGCTACAGAAGGTCTCGCCCGTGCACCAGCGCATCCGTTCACGTATATTGCCGTGCAGGACGATTCGACGGAGGATCCGATGAGCTCTACGGGTGGCTTACGGGAAAGCGAACGTCGGCCGCTTCGCGTCTTCGCTTTTGATCCGATGGTCGATCGCTTCCGTCCACCGGTGGTTCTCAGGGTGCCGTTCGAACACGTGAAGCCCGGACCGATCGGCCGCCTGCTCTCGGTCGTGGACCTCGACATTGATCGCAACAAGGTGCTGCCACCGCTCGATCTCGACGATCCGCGTGTGCTGATCGGATCGGGCCTGACCCCGTTGGAGACGGACTTCCGGTCGCATCAGCAAGTTGTCTACGCAGTATCAATGGCCGTATACGAGGCGTTCGAGCGTGGCCTCGGCCGGCCGATCCTCTGGCATGCCGGACGACGATTGCGACTCGTGCCGCATGCGGGACCGATGGCCAATGCGTTCTTCCACCCCGAAACGTTCTCGGTCCTCTTCGGCGCTTTCAAAGCGGTTGACCAAAGTCCGGGCGGCAACCTCGCCGGCCAGACCGTCTACTCGTGTCTTGCGTGGGATGTGGTCGGGCACGAGGTGAGCCATCCGGTTCTCGGCGACCTTCGTCCATTCGAAGTCGGGCCTCGAGTGCCGCATCCGCGTTACCCGGACACGTTTGCCGTCCACGAAGGGTTCTGTGATTTCGTGGCACTGCTCGTGCGCCTCACCGAGCGCAGCGTCGTGATGCCGATACTGACGGAATTCGGACCGAGTCTGAAGGGCACTCCGCTGCTCCGATTGGCCTCGCAGTTCGGACAGGCCACCGGGATGGGTCAAGCATTGCGCGAGTTCCCATCGGCGGCCGAAGTGTCGACGGAGACGGAGCCGCACGTGCTGGGGGAGAGTTTTGCGTCGACCTTCATCGAGGCGTTTCTGGAGACGCTCAGCCACGACACCCGTGACCTGTTCGGGCTCCACGGTGCGCCGAGAAGCGACGGTTGGCTGCACCCGGATCTCGTCGGGCGCATCGCCGGTACAACCACGAAACTCGCCAGAGAGGTCCTCGACGTGTGCATCGGCGCGCTTGACCTTCTCCCTCCTTTCGATGTTCGGTTCGGAGACTTCCTGCGGGCTGTGGTGACCGTAAGTACGGAGCGGTTCGGACCGCGACAGGAGGTCTTCCGGTCGAAGCTCATCGAGGCCTTTCGGGTGCGCGGCATGACGCCGATCGACGTCGAATCGTTGGCGGTCGAGGCACTGCACCTCCAGACCAGGGCGTTCCCGGGCGGCACGCCGTTGCCGCACGTCGACGACGCGCTCCTGTTGACACAACACGCTCTCGCACTGCGTCGCGCCTACATGGCCGATCCGGAGTACATCGATGAAGCTGCCGCAGCGGTGAACGCCGATCTTCGCAAGATGACCCGATGGAAGCGCGACGTCGTCGCGTTTGCCAAAGTGCATGCGACCCGCCTCGGACTGGAGCGGACCCGACCGGTGAAAGTCGAGAACCTCACCGGATCATTCGGCGTCGATGCCACCGGCAACGTTCGAGCGCGCGTCACCGTCCAGATCATTCAACCCAGCACGACAACATCTCCGCGCCGGGGTGTCACGCTCGTGGCGAACAGCAACGGAGAGATCGAGTATCAGGTGCGGACCCACGATCGGCGTGGCCGACGCGAATCGACAAGCTGGCCGTTCAAGAACCCCGTCAGCGACCACGACCTTGTAACTGCTCTCGCGGGCTACGTCCGATGAGCCTGCAGACGTTACGCAGGCCGCTGCGCATCTTTCCGTTCGACCCTCAGATCGATCGCTCGGGACGCTCGGTAATTGCCGATGTGCCCTTCGAGCAGGTGCGTCCCGGTCCGTCCGGCAGACTCGTCGAAGTCATCGACTATGACGGCGTGCGACAGCGCTTCTACGAACCGGTTGACCTGAACGATCCGGTGCTACTTCGCAATCAGGGCATCGACCTTGCCGAGGCCGATCCGAAATTCCATCAGCAGATGGTCTATGCCGTCGTAATGCGTGTGCTCGAGAGCTTCGAGCGTGGCCTCGGACGGCCGTTTCGCTGGCGCGGCAAACGGCGGTTGCGGATCTATCCGCACGCATTCGAGGGAAAGAACGCGTACTTCGACGAGAACATGTTCGCCCTTCTCTTCGGAACGTTCACGGCAGACATGAACGACCCCGGACCGAACCTGCCGGGGCAACGGGTGTTCACGTGCCTTTCGCACGACATCGTGGCGCACGAGTGCACTCACGCGGTCATCAAGCGGCTGCGTCCGAACTACTCGACGCCAACAAACCCCGACGTGCTGGCCTTCCACGAGGGTTTCGCTGACATCGTTGCGTTACTCCAGCACTTCACCTACCCCGACGTCGTAGCGGAACATGTAGCGCTCACCCGAGGCGAACTCGGATCGCCGAATTCCCTCCTCACGCTCGGATCACAGTTCGGGTTCGCTCAGGGAAGCGGCGAGGCGTTGCGGACAGCGATCATGGCCCCGTCGAAGGGTGACTATCTCGCGAGCGAGGAGGAACACGACCGTGGCGCGGTGCTCAGCGCAGCAGTGTTCGGGGGCTTCCTCCGATCGTGGAAGGAGTCCATTGCCGACCTGGTGCGCCTTGCGACGTCGGGAACGGGCGTACTCACTCCGGGCGCACTGCATCCCGACCTCGTCAAACGGGTCTCCCAAGCGGCCTGCATCATCGCCACGCGCATCTCGGACATCTGTGTCCGGGCATTCGACTACATGCCGCCCGTTGACATCACATTCGGCGACTATCTCCGGGCGCTCGTCACGGCCGACCATGACCTGTACCCTTCCGACGACGATCATCTGCGCGCGAACCTTATCGAGGAGTTCCGCCTCCGAGGGATCTATCCGATGAACGTCGCATCGCTCAGCGATCTCTCGCTGCGGATCGAGCCGGTTGATCCTGTGGAGTTCAAGGTACCGCTACCGTTCGTCCCCCAGCGTCTGTTGGAGACAGCGCGCGAGCTCGACCGACAGCGACGGGCCGTGCGAGAAGATGTCAGCGAGGATGAACCGCCACCCAATGGTCTGACCGCTGCGACCGATGAGGACTCGGCGGAGTGGGCGAGCCCCCAGCAACAGAAGATGTGGGCGCGGCAACTGCATGCCTGGGCCGACGCCCACCGCGGTCCGCTTCGTCTGGACCCGACGGCGACGATTGCCGTGACGGGCTTTCATACGGGAATCCGACTCGACGCGGATGGCTACGCTCGCACCCAAATCTCGCTTCAGCTCGTGCAGCAGAGTCCCACACACGCCGACGAGTTCGGCGGCGTCGTCCCCCTTGGTGGAGCAACGGTGATCGCTGACAGCGAGGGGCGCGTTCGATACGTCGTGTCGCGTCCGCTGCCGACACAAACGAACGGCGGCCTCGACCAGATGCGTGGCTTCCTCGCCTCGGTCGAGCACCGCATGACGCAGTCCGCGTGGACCGCGAACCCGAATCGGCGCATTGTCGAAAACCTGAATCTGCGAGGCATCGATGCCCGCCGCTAAGAAGGCCAGCGACAAGAAGTCGGTTCCTGCGACGACGATGACGAAGACCAAGCGCCGCGCGCCTCGACCGGTCAAACCCGCGACCGGTGGTGTGCGAATCCGGATGTACAACGTGGGTTTCGGAGACGCGTTCCTCCTTCACCTACCCACGTCCGACGGTGATCGCACCGTACTCATCGATTGCGGACAGCACCTGGGCGGCATCGCCAACCCGATGAACTCGGTCCTCGACGATCTCATCGGCGCTGTCACGAGCGGAGATCAAGCCCACATCGATGTGGTCATCGCCACCCATCGCCATTTCGACCATATCTCCGGTTTCGACTCGGCCAAGTGGAAGGCGGTAGACGTCGGCGAGGTGTGGATGCCGTGGACCGAGGAGCACGGCGTGCCTGCGGCCGACGCGATCCGACGGTCACAGAATCGGGTCGCTCAGGCACTCCATTCCCGCTTCGGTGGTGTCGACACCAAGATCGGCTTCTTCGCGTTGAATTCGTTCGGCAACAAGGGTGCGGAAAACACGCTGCGAACCGGATTCGTCGGCGAACGGAAGCACCGGTACCTCCCGGCCGATCAGCGAACGGACCGCACGTTCACGACGTCGTTGCTTCCCGGCGTGACCGTCCATGCTCTCGGGCCCTCCCGCTCACCCGATGTCATCGCCACCATGATGCCGCCGGAGGAACAGATCTTCCACGCGTTGGCCGCGCATCGGGAAGCCGTCGACAACAGAACCGACACCATCTCCGACACCAGCGACGACTCGATGGCCGACACCGGTGACGCCTCGGTTGCGTCCGACGATGCTCCGGTCGCCGACTCGTTCCCAGATCTGTTCGCGGCCCGATACGTGGTCGACACGCCGGATTATGGCCGCAGGTATCCCGAACTGTCCGGGCACGCGTCGTCGGCGCAGGTGATCAAGGCGGCAGAGGAGGACCTGCTGGCCGGCGCATCTGCCATGGAGGACGCCATCAACGGCACGAGCCTCATGCTGATGTTCGAGGTCGGCAACCAGTGCCTGCTGTTCGCAGGCGACGCCGAGTGGGGCACATGGAGCGAGGTGCTCGCCGATGAGGCATGGCGCGAACTGCTGGCTCGCACGACCGTTTACAAGGTGTCACACCATGGCAGCCTCAACGGCACGCCCATAGACTTCGTCGACGAACTGCTCCCGCAGAACGCGATCTCCCTCATGTCGTTTCGCGACGTGAAGAAGTGGCCCTCGATTCCGCGGAAGGGACTGACGGACGCGCTGGCGGAGCACTCGCGAACGCTCATCCGTAGCGACGAGATCCATGACGCGCCGGGTACCTCGCGCCACGGTGATCTGTGGATCGAGCTGACCATACCGGTCAGTTCCTGACCCTTACGTGGCCCAGAGAACTGACACAGAACAGAAGGACCGAACCGACAAGGAGATTGGACACCCATGGCCACCATCGCCGAGCTACGTTCCCGCAGCGAAACCCTATTCACCGATCTTCTACGCGCGCATACGATCCCTCCATCGCCGGCACGAGCGCAGCGCCGACGGGGCGTGGCCGCCCGTCCAGCGATCCCGGCCGATCCTGGGCCGTCGCCGTTCAACTGGTTCGACCCCGCGCAAGCGATCGCGGCAACGACGATGGCGCTGCGGCTCGCCGCTTTGGCGGCATCGAAGAAGCGCGTGAACGACGGTCTCGGTCTGGCCCTCGATCACGCCGAAGCAGAAAGGGCGCGTGTGGCCCCCGAACAGGTTCGTCAAGGCCTTGCGCTGTTCGTCACCCACGACCAACGCGGAAGGCGCCTGATCAAACCGCGGGCGGTCGTCGCTGCACCGACATTGTTTCCACGATCGCCGAGAGCGGTGGCACGTCGGCACGGGGTCTCGATCGGAGGCGCAGCACCTCAGCTCGATTATTGGCGGGAGGACGCGTTGGCCAACGAACACCACCAGCACTGGCATGAGGTCTACCCCTACTCCGGACTGCCGCCGTCGGACTTCACCAACTGGGTCACCACCACGCCAAAGACGACACTCGTCCAAATCCTCACGGCGTTGGACTCTACGCGCAACTGGACGCAAATCCTGAATGGTCTGACTACCGAACGGATCGCGGGACTGTTCGCCGATGTAGCGGGCAGCGACGCCGTGAGCCTTCTTCCGGCCGATCTGTACCGGAAGCTGTTCCGGCTGAACGACCGCCAGGGTGAGCTGTTCTTCTACATGCACGCGCAGATGTTGGCCCGCTATGACGCTGAGCTCCTCTCGAACGGGCTCCAGCGGGTGAAGCCGTTCGGACCACCGGAATGGCCGCAGCCGATTCCCGAAGGACACAACCCGATCGGCCTTGCCGGCTTCTTCCGACGCAACGCCAACGTGCGGCTCAGCGCGGGCGCTGTCAGCGCTCTCACCACACGCGAGAACGAGATCCTTCAGGCGTTGACCGCAAAGAAGTTGCGCGGGGTCGGCGTCGCGACCCTTGCCATCGACCGGACGCGTCTGGGCGAAGCCGTCGAGTCCACCGTCGCGCAACTGCGTGACACCGATCCCGGCCGGTATGGCGGGCTTCACAACGCTGGACACGGATTCATCGCCCAGCTCTCGGCGGGTGGTCCCGGAGTGATGACGTCAACCGTGACAGCGATCCGTGATCAAGTGTTCTGGAGGTGGCACAAGCACATCGACGACCTGAACTCGAAGTGGCAGGACACGCTTGCGCCGTATCCGTTCACCGACGCCCCGGCCGTCATCATGCGCAACGACCTGACCGCTGCGAACGCCGGCCCGTGGTCGAGCCCCGACATCATCCTGTGCCGCACCGCCGATCTGCCGACGACCGGCGATCTCCGAGTGCTCGGCGAGCAGTTATTCGGTGGCCCGAAGTGGGGAGCCGACTTCACCGCAGCCACGGCGACGGCTCCCGGTCAGACGCTCACGACCGTCAGCGAGCTGCGAACCGCTATGGCAACCCGAACTGTCGCAGGCGCGCCGGTTACCTACCTGACCCACACGCCGTTCAGCTACTTCCTGCGAATCGAGAACAAGGCAACGACGAAACGCACGATCACGGTGCGCATCTTCCTTGCGCCGGCCGAGTCTGCCGCCGACCGCAGGGCATGGATCGAGATGGACAAATTCCTCGCGGAGATCCCCGCTCGCAAGAAGGTCGTGTTGTACCGCTCCGACACCGAGTCGGCGATCGTGAAGCGACCGGCCGAGATGAACCCGGGAACCGTACAGCCCGGTGGCGGGAATCCGAACGAAAACGCGTACTGCGATTGCGGATGGCCGTACACGTTGCTTCTTCCGAGAGGCACAGCGTCGGGCATGAGTTACCGCCTGATGGTGATCTGCACTGATGCCGCCATCGACAAGGTGGCTGCGCCGGATCACTGCGGCTCGATGAGTTACTGCGGAGCGGTGGACCGGTACCCCGACACTCGTGACATGGGATACCCGTTCTCGCGCCCGTTCGGCGCGGGCCCGAGCGCATTGCTCGATGCCTTGGTCGCACTCCCGAGCGCATCGGCGCGCACCGTCACGATCCGCCACGGCTGACCAATCACCTCGCGACAGCGGCCGAGGTAGTGGGCTGTTGCCCACCACCCCGGCCGCTGTCAACCGCTCAGTTGCTAAGCAAACTGCTCAGCACGACTGCGCAGCAACTACTGCTCTGCTCAGCCTTGGCCCGAGACACCCTTCGGCGCCTTCTGGTTCATGAAGCCGAACATGTAGCCCGCGACACGACGCATTTGGATTTCCTCGGCGCCCTCGGTGATCCGGTAGCGGCGGTGGTGACGATAGATGTGCTCGAACGGCTTGTGGCGTGAGTAGCCCATGCCGCCGTGGACCTGCATGGCGCGGTCAGCGGCCTCGCAGCACAGCCGGTTGGCCCAGTAGTTGCACATCGACACCTTGTCGCTCTGCGAGAAGGCGCCGTACTTGTCCATGCCCCAAGCGGTCTTGTGAATAAGCGCGCGTATCATCTCGCACTGGGTCTGCAGTTCGACGAGCGGGAACTGGATGCCCTGGTTGCTGGCGAGTGCCTTGCCGAACGGACGGCGCTCCTTCGCGTACTTGACCGACTCGTTGATGCAGAACTGTGCAGCCCCGAGCGACGATGCGGCCTGGCGGATGCGGTTCTCGTTGAAGAACTCCTGGACGACCTGCAGGCCCTTGCCCTCGCCACCAAAGATGGTGGCGTCGGAGACGCGGATGTCGGTGAAGCGGACGTGCGCGTGGTCGGTCGGCATGTTGAAGGTCCACAGGAACTCGACGACTTCAAAGCCCTCGGATTTGGTTGGCGTGATGAACGCCGTAATGCCGTCGCCGTCGCCCGCCTTGCCGCTGGTGCGGGCGAAGATGAGGTCGTACTGCGCCTTGTGGATGCCGGTGTTCCACGTCTTCTCACCGTTGATGACCCATTCGTCGCCGTCGCGTACGGCCGTGGTCTCCATGTGCGTGGCGTCGGAGCCGTGGTCGGGCTCGGTGATGCCGAAGGCGAAGCCACGCCGTCCTTCTGCGAGGTCGTCGATCCAGTCCTTCTTCTGCTCCTCGGTGCCGTACTTGATCATGAGCAGCAGGCCGACGTTGTTGCCGACGATGGAGTGCTCGTTCTGGAGGTCGCAGTGCAGGCCCAGGCCCTTCGCCGCGAGGTGCTCGCGGATGACGGCCATGCCGAGGTTGGTGCCGTTCTGTCCGCCGTACTCCTTCGGGTGCGGGTAGCGGTAGTGGCCGGCTTTGTCGGCAAGATCACGTGCTTTGCGGAGCAGCTGTTCCCACTCCTCGTTGGGCAGGCCACCGCGGTCCCAGTCCGTACGTGCGTCTTCACGACGGTGGTCGAAGAAGCGGATGTTGTCGTCCTGCTGCTCGAGCGGCTTGATCTCCTTCTCGATGAAGTCGTCCAAGACGACGAGGTAGTCGGATAGTTCCTTGGGGAGCTCGAAGTCCATGAGGCGTTACCTTTCAGTTGTTTGTGTTTGAGGGGGTGGCGTTTGCGGGAGCGGCGTACTGCTCGCGCAGGTCGCGCTTGAGGATCTTGCCGGTGCCGTTGCGCGGGAGGTCCTCGATGCGGATCCACACGTATGCGGGCACCTTGAAGGCTGCGAGGCGCGATGCGACGTGGCTGCGAACATCGGCGGGGGAGAGCGTGGAGCCCGGCCGAAGCCGTACTACGGCCCCGACCTCCTCGCCGAGGCGCTCGTGCGGCACGCCGATGATTGCGGCATCGAGTACGTCGGGGTGCTCGTAGATCGCGGCTTCAACCTCGGCGGCGTACACGTTCTCACCGCCGCGGATCACGACGTCCTTGATGCGATCGACGACGTAGAGGTAACCCTCGTCGTCGAGGCGGCCGAGGTCGCCGGTGTGGAACCACCCGTCGGTGAAGGTGGCCGCCGTGGCCGTAGGGTTGTTGAAGTAGCCGCGCACGATGGTGGGGCCCTTCAGCCAGATTTCGCCGACCTCACCGGTGGAGACCTCGGCGCCATCGGGGTTGACGACGCAAACATCAATCACCGGGGAAACGGGACGGCCCACGCTGTCGGGCCGCTGCACGTAGCTGGGACCGCTGTTGACGATGGCTGCTCCGGACGTCTCGGTCAGGCCGTAACCGTTGGTGGGCGCTGCCTTCGACGCGAGTTGCGTGTCGATGCGACGCACCAGTTCGGGCGGGACCAGCGTGGCGCCTGCTGACAGCCCGGTGAGCGAGCTGAGGTCGCGTCCCTCGGCGGCCGCCACCTCAAGCAGCTCGAACATAGTGGTGGGCACTGCTGCGACGGCCTGCACGCGCTCACGCTCGATGAGGTCGAGCGCCTCGTGCACGTCCCACTTGTACATCAGCACGATGCGTCCACCGAAGTGCGTGTAGGACAGCAGGAACGACTGCAGCCCGCCGACGTGGAACAGCGGGAACGTGAGCAGGGTGCAGGGCTGCGGGGGAGTGACGGGAGGCGCCGTCGGATCGACGGGTGGTGCCGCTGCGGCGGCGACCGCACCGCGGTAGAGCATGTTCATGAGGAACGATGCGAAGTTGCGGTGCGTCGCCACCGCCCCCTTCGGCTTTCCGGTGGTGCCGGACGTGTACATGATGCAGGCGTCGGAGTCAGGATCGACGGTGAGCTGCGGCAGCTCGGGTGCGTCGCCGGCGACGGCCTCGTCCCAGCGCATGAGCGTCACTCCGGCAGACGGGCGATCGGTACGTACGCTTATGATCACGGCCACGGCCGTGTCGCCCAACAACGGCTCGACGCGCTCCAGTCGCTCGTCGTCGGCGATGAGCACCTTGGCCTGGGAATCGCTCAGCCCGTAGGCCAGCTCTGGTCCGCTCCACCACGCGTTGAGCGGGACGGCGATGGCGCCGACGGCCTGGATGGCCCAGAACGCCAGCGCGTGCTCCGGGTAGTTGCGCATGGCGATGGCCACCCGGTCGCCCGGTAAGACGCCGCACTCGCCGATGAGCCGAGCGGCCAGCGCACGGACGGTGCGGTGCGCCTCGTCGAAGGTGATGCGCTCATCCCCGTACACCAGGAACGTGGCCGGACCGTGTGCGGCGCTGGCGTCCCACACGGCGCGCAGCGAGGGCGGCGCGTTGACGAACACCTTGGTGGCGACGCCGTGGACGTTGACGACCGCGGTCTCGAACGGATCGGGCGCTGTGGTGGGTTCGGGGCCCTGGTCGGCTGGCATCGGCCGCATAACCTAACGTTCGTTCAGTAAGTTTTCAAATTCGGCGCTATTCTGCGAGCTGTGAATGCGACAACAGCCGGGGGAGCGCAGGACAGGCGGGAGCGCCCAGGGAAGGCGGCCATGTTGCGCGCCGCGGTGGAGGTCATGGGAGAAGACGGCTACGAGGGTGCGTCTATCAGGGACATGGCAGCGCGTGCCAACGTCAGCGTGGCCGCGCTCTACTACCACTTCCCCTCCAAGCTCGACCTCCTTCGCGAGTTCCTCGACGAGGCCCACGAGGTGATCCTCACGCGTCTGGACCGCCGACTGCTGGGGGCGAACCCCACGGCGGTGAACCGCCTGGACGAGATCGTGGGCACGCTGATCGCCTCGCACCTCCACGACGAGTGGGCGCAATTGGCGTCCAACGTGGCGCTCCGCGAGCACACCCGCCTCAACGGCCCTGACCGCAAGATCATCGACGGCAAACGTCGCCGCCTTCTGCAGTTGGTGCAGGCGGTCATCGAGAGCGGGGTGGCGTCGGGCGAGTTCCGTGCCACCGAGCCGCGCGAGACGGCGAGGGCCATCATCACGCTGTGTTCTTCGCTGGTTGAGCCGTTCCCTGAGATGGGGCGGTCCATGGCCGAGGTCATCACGCTTTACCAGGGGTTCGCTCGATCGCTGGCCGGAGCGGTCTGACCTCGGACCGTCGCAGTCGAGACTAAACTAAGTGCGCTGATAATAAGCGCGCTGATGATTGACGGGTTCAGATTTTGTAGGCGAGATACTTGGGGTTGTACACCGCGAGCTTGTCGTGCACGCCGCCCGCCAGCACCGTGTAGAGATCGTCCATCCGGTCGTCGAACGTCCCCGAGCCGATCGCGTCGGAAAGCTCGCTGATGGATGACACGCCGAGCGACGCCAGCCCCGCCTCCCAGCGTTGCTCCTGCGCGGCGCCGTGCCGCAGCTGGCGCTCGACGGTGGCCAGGACGTTGGCGGTGACCCGCACATGGAAGCTGATGCGGCCGGTGGTGGCTCCCATGACCTCTTCGCTGAGAAACTCGCGCGCGGCCTCGACCAGCTCTTCGGCCGTGGGGCGGCCGAACAGCCCGGGATCACCCGCGGGTGGCTCGGGCAGCGACGCCGCCGCGGCCAGAGCGGCGTGCGCCGCCTGCGGCGCCAGCAGCCCCAGAAGGTCCCACTCCTGCTCGGCCACGCGGCGGCCGATGGCGGCGAGCTCCACGGAGCGCACCATGCCCGTGAGGTGAGCAGCCGCCTGGCCCATGCAACCGATGCCCCACTTGAGCGTGTTGAGCACCAGCCACCAATGGAACGCGGCGCGGTCGACGGCGTCGCCGCCTGCGGCCTCATACGCGCTGATCAGCTCATCGATGGTGCCCACGCCGGCGGCCTCGAGGGGTGAGCCGAACCGCCAGCACTTCACGCACAACCAGGCCAGGTCTTCCAGCGGATCGCCGAGGTGCACCAGCTCCCAGTCGATGGCGGCGCGTAAACCCTCGGCGTCAACGATGATGTTGCCGAGCCGGAGGTCTCCGTGGACGATCACGCGTCCGGCCGATGGCGGACGATTTGCTGCCAGCCACCGAAACGCCGCTTCGATCGTTGGGCTGACCTCGTCGAAGAGCTGATAGCGCTCAAGGTTCACGGCCAGCGGATCGGGCTCCTCGAGACCCGGCACTTCGGCCGGGTCAATTCGGTGAAGTCCGGCAAAGAACTCGCCGATATGCGCCGTCAGCACGGTACGGGCGTGCGCGAACTCCTGGTCGCGCAGTATGCGCCTGGCCAGTGTCTCGCCCGGCACCATCGACATGACGAGGCCTGCGGTACCCAACAGCGGACCATCGTCTTGGGCAATGACCTGCGGGACGCGAAGCCCGGCGCGACCGCATGCGCGCATAGCATCTGCTTCACGCCGCATGGAGCCGTCGAGACCTGGACGCCCCTCCGGGTCCCGGCGCAGGATCATCGGTGTCTCCGGCGCTCCCGAAGGCTCAACCTTGAAGGCCCATGTCTCACGCGATGCGCCGCCCGAAAGCCGCTGCACGCCGCTCACGACGAGCGGCGCACTGAGCACCGGCCCCAGTGTGGCGACGAGCGCGCTCGTGACCGCCTCGGAGGCTGCGCCGGTGCTGCTGGTCTCATCGCTCATGTGTACCTACCTCGGAAGCTTAACTGAACGTTCGCTAAGATAGGAATCAGGTCCTGGAGTGTCAAAACGCCGGGCCGACGCGCACCCTGCGGCAATGAGTCGATCGTGCGTCGGCAGGTCCACTTGGGTAGGGTCGGTCCATGACGCTTCCCGTCCGCTTCGGTGTCGCCCACGATTTCCGCTGTCCACCAGGCAGCGCCTATTCCCTGCAGGACGTGTACGCCCAGACCATCGAGCAGATTCAGATGCTCGACGAGCTCGGTCTCGACCAGGTGTGGTTCAGCGAACATCACTTCGTCGACGACGGATATCTCCCGTCGTTCGCACCGGTGGCTGGAGCAGCAGCCGCCGTCACCAGGCGCATGCGGATCTCGACAAACATCTCGATCGTGCCGTTCTCGCATCCGCTGCGCCTCGCCGAGGACCTGGCCGTGCTTGATCAGCTGTCGGGTGGGCGGATGGAGTTCGGCGTGGGGCTCGGGTACGCGCCGCACGAGTTCCGTGCGTTCGGCTTTCCGGTCGCCCAACGAGTCTCACGCACCGAGGAGTGCGTCGACATCCTCCGCCTCGCCTGGTCGGGAGAGCGGTTCTCCTACGCCGGCAAGAGGTTCACCTTCGACGATGTGCGGGTAACCCCCGACCCTGTGCAACCCGGCGGCCCGCCACTGTGGATGGCACTGTCGAGCGGACCCGGTATTGCACGCGCGGTGCGCTACGGCACCCACGTCCTCCCACAGGGACCGACGTGGCTGCTCGACCGCTGGCGGAGTGACGCGTCGGCCGCCGGGGTCGATGTCTCAGGCCGACGCGTGGGGATCATCCGCTCGTTCCTCGTGACGGACGACCCCGAGCGCGACTGGCCACCACTCCGGGCTGCCGAGCGCTATCGCATGTCCGTGTACGGACGCTTTGCCGAGGAGGCGGGAACCGGGAACGCAGCCACGTTCAACGACACGGAACGGATCCCGCAACGGGTGTTCGTCGGGACCGTCGACCAGTGCGTCGACGAACTGTGCACGTTCATCACCCGGTTCGGCCTCACTGACGTGGTCACGTGGGGCTCCGCTCCCGGCCTGGAGCCCGCCAAGCTCACGCCCTCCATGGAGCGCTTCGCCGGCGAGGTGGTGCCGCAGGTCAGGGCAAGGCTCGGGGCGGTGGCCTGAGCTGATCTGGCACTGCGGCCGACCGCCCAGCTACCAGCCGCTCCCAGCCCCGCTCAGCTCAGCTCAGGTCGATGGCCGGGTAGCCCTCCGCCGCGACACGGTCGATCCTCATCCTGTACTGGGGGGCACCTCCGAAGTACGCCTGGTAGCGCACCTTCCCGTCCGCGTGGCCTTCGACGTTGGAGTTGTATCCGGTGAACCAGCCGCGGCTGCCGCGCAGCAGTAGGCGCTCCTGCGCACGCTGGACCTCGGCCACCCACTCCTGTTCCGCTTCTTCGCGTGCTTCGATGCGGGTGCACCCCTCCGCAAGAGCGTGTTCAAGGAGTCCCGTCACCCAGTCGACGCCGGTCTCGATCGCCCGCGGGAAATTGGTCGAGCCGGAGACGCTCTGCGGGCCGGCGATCATCAGCAGGTTCGGGAATCCGTGTGCCAGCACACCGAGATAGGTGCTCGGGCTGTCGGTCCACCTGTCGCGCAGCGCCTGCCCGCCGACCCCGCGGATATCGATGCGGTCGTAGCCACCGGTGATGGCGTCGAAACCCGTCGCGTACACGATGATGTCGAGTTCGTGATGCCCGGCCGTCGTCTGGATGCCGGTGGCGGTGATGCGTTCGATCGGCGTCGAGAGCAGGTCGACAAGGTGCACGTTGTCGCGGTTGTACGCCTCGAAGTACCGGGTTTCGAGCGGGAGCCGCTGGAGCCCGAACCCGTGGTCCTTCGGGATGAGGCGCTCCGCTGTATCGGGATCGTTGACCCGTCCGCGGATGCGCTCTGCGATGTATTCCGACACCTCCCGGTTGGCGGCTTCATCGAAGAAGATCTCGGCGAAGTTGCTGGCCAGGATCGCGAACCCGGGCTGCTCGTAGAGTTCGTCCCAGATGGCGCGCCGCTCTTCCGGGGTGTGGTCCCAGAAGCCCCGCCGCGCCACATGCTCGAAGCCTCCGGGCGACTCGGCGCAGTTGGCGAAGATCTCGTCGTACCGGGCCCGGATCTCGGCCATGTGCGCATCGGTGATCAGGATGTTGTTGAGGGGAGTGCTCCAGTTGGGTCGGCGCTGGAACACCGTGAGATCGGCGACCTTGTCGGCGATCTCGGCGATGACCTGGATGCCGGTGGCGCCCGTTCCGATCACGCCGACCCGGCGGCCCTCGAGCTCGACGCCTTCGCGCGGCCACCAGTAGGTGTGGAACGACTGCCCCTGGAACTCGTCCATTCCTTCATAGTGGGGGAGCGTAGGAGCAGACAGCGGCCCCAGGCTGGTGATGACGTAGCGCGCGTCGTAGCTCGAGCCGTCCTGGAGGTGGATGTGCCACAGGCGCTCGCCCTCGTCCCACTCCATCCGTTCGACCCGTGCGTTGAACACCATGTGACGTCGGAGGTCGAACTTGTCCACCACGAAGTTGAGGTACGCGAGGTTCTCGGGCTGTGGCGAGAACAGCTCCTTCCAGTGCCACTCGTCGAGCAGTTCCCTCGAGAACGAATAGCCGTAGGTGTAGCTCTCGGAGTCGAAGCGGGCTCCTGGATAGCGGTTCCGGTACCAGGTTCCTCCCGGACCGTCGTCGCCCTCCAGTACGATCGCATCGATCCCCAGATCGGTCAGGCGCTTGATCTGGTAAATGCCGGAGACCCCGGCTCCCACGACCACCACCTCATGGTGCCGTCGTTGCGTCGCCATGTTGCACCACCCTCGTTCTCACCGCATCGGGACGTTCCCCGCGGGCGACCCGATGCTACGGCCGGAATGAATCGCAGAGCCACTCTGCGCCGGAAATGCGGTTCCGGCCGGTAGCCGGAAAGGACCCCCATAACCAATATCCATTCGGTGGCGCGCTCCGTATCGTGCCTACACAATGAAACGCCACGGCAGTCCGGACACGAAGTAGGCCGGTGTATCCCATCTGAAGCACACGATGCCCCGGTATGTGCTCGTCGGTAGTCAGTGCTTGATGCCGATCAGCGGCTGACCTCACAGCTTCGCGATGACTTCCCGACTGACGTCGTCGAGGGCTTCGTTCTGCTTCGCGAGCGAGGGAAGGAGCATCACCTGGGTCAGCCCGGCGCGTTCCATGGCTTCGAGCTGCTCGATGATCTCGCTTCCGCTTCCGACCAGGCACGTGGCGCGAATCCTTTCCGGGGTCACGAATCGTCGCTCGTCGGGGTCGACCCACATGCAGTGTCCGACGTGGGTGCGCCGGTGCCGTTGCGGTTCAGGGACCGCTTCGATAAGCGCGCAATATTCTTCCCACACGTCGGCGAGATGAGCCGGCGGTTTGGCGCCGTAGTTTCGCACCTGGTCGTACGCATAGTGGAACCCGCTCATGACGATCGCTCCGAGCGTGTCGATGACCCGATCTGATCGCAGGTCCTCGCCAGGGCGCAACACACATGCAGCGGTCAATGAGCAGGTGGGAAACTCGCTCTTGCTGATGACACGCCCGACCTCGTCGGCACCCTTCTGCACGTTCGACCACACACGTTGGAAGTACGCCGGTTCACTCGGGATCGAGGTGACGAGACCGTCTCCGTACTTGCCGGCCATGGTCTGTGAACGTGGACCGAACCCGCTCACGTAGATCGGGATGTGGTGTTCAAGATCGATGTAGCCAAGATGCGCGGTATCGAATCCGATCTCCGTGGTGTGCCCGCGTGACGTGAACAAGGTGTCGCGTCCGTCGAGGAGCGATCGGACCACCCGCACGTACTCCTCGAAGTCAGCGAGCAACATCGGTTTGTGACCCATGAGCCGCCATGCGGTGTTGCCGTTGCCGAGGGCCAGGAACGTTCGCCCAGGCGCCAACCGGTTGATCGTCGCGATTGCGGCCGCCGTGACCGGCGCGATGCGGGTACCCACGACGGAGACGCCGGTTCCCAATTTGATCCGCGACGTGCGCGATGCCGCCACGGCGAGGCACGCGTAAACGTCGGACCAGATCATCTGGCTGTCGGCGAACCACGCGTGGCTGTACCCGAGTTCCTCGGCTCGTACGACGTAGTCCATGTCGTCGATCTTCGACGCAACGCATAGTCCGATGTCCATCAGTGGTCCTTTGTTGGTGGGAGTGTGGGGTTCATTCGGCCGAAAGGATGTGCACGACACAGACAGCGCCGACGCCGACCATGTGTGCAAGACCGGTCTTCGCTCCGGGGTGTTGGCGGGGTCCGGCTTCGTTGCGGAGTTGGGTGACGATCTCGCAAATCTGACCGGCTCCGGTCGGACCGATCGGATGACCCATCGAGAGGAGCCCACCGGATGTGCTGACGGCGACGCGGCCGCCGATGTCGAACTGACCTTCGGCGAGCATCGCCGCCGCGTGTCCGGGTTGGGCGAGACCGATGGCTTCGATGTAGAGAAGTTCTTCGACGGTGAACGCATCGTGGAGTTCGACCACGTCGAGTTGATCGGCCGTAATGCCGGCGTCGCGAAGAGCTTCGGTGGTTGTTTCGCGGGTGAGCGCCGCATCGAAGTTTTCGCCGCGGTACACCGTTTCGGACCGGGTCGCTGATGCGGTGACGCGGATCGCCCGGTCGGGATTGAGTCCGAGGCGTTTGATCGCATCGTCTGATGCCACGATCACGGCGGCGGCGCCTTCACCTACCGGGCAGCATTGAAGCCGGGTGAGCGGTCCGCTGATCTGGGGTGGGGCCATAACCTCCTCGAGCGTGCGGGCCACCTGGCGTTGGGCGTTTGGGTTGAGGGCACCATTGCGGCTGTTCTTCACGGCGACCAGGCCGAACTGTTCCGGGGTGGCGCCGTGGTCGTGGATGTAGCGGTTGGCCAGCAGGGCGAAGTGCGTGAACGGGGCGACGCGGTTGCCCACGAGGTCATGGAGCCCAGCCGCACTTTGTGGCATGGCGGCCTTGAGCGGTTTGTCGACGCCGACGGCGATCGCAACGTCGACCAGGCCCGCAGCGACGTCGATGCAAGCCTGGCGGAACGCGGTCGATCCCGAGGCCGATGCGTTCTCCACCTGGGCCATCGGGATGCCGGTCGAGCCGAGGTGGCGGTACATGAGCCGCGACAACCCCATCGCCGTTGTGGCGGTGCCGGTGTACGCGGATTCGACTTCCGTCCAGGCGAGGCCCGCATCGGCGAGGGCGGCGCGAATTGCGTGAACCCCCAGTGCCGTATATGGCGTGTCGCCCGGTTTCTGGTACGGATGAAGTCCGACGCCGATAACGCGGACCGGACGAAGATCAGCCAGCGAGCGCTTCATCGCGACACCTCACTCGTAAGCGCGCGTGTGAATCGTGGTTCCACGATGTCACTGCCGTCATCGGCCGTTCCGACAACCGTCCAGGTTGCACTCATGCGGCTGCCGATCTCTGAGACGTCGTGTGGCTCGCTCAGTGTGGCTCGTATGAGGGGACCGGCGTCGAGTTGAATCTCACCGATCGAAAATGGCGCCTCGATGCCTCGGCCCTGATGCAGGTGCACCGTGGCGACGGAGTGGAGGCTTCCGCTGGCGGCAAGAGCTTCGGCGGTGAGATCGGGGCTGCCGCAAATTTCACATCCGATCCCGAGCGGCGGGAAGAACACGCCGCCACAGGCGCCGCAACGCGTGCCGAGCAGGGCGGGGGTTTCGGCGTTCGGGTCGTACAGCCTGGGATGGACGGCAGTTCTCATAGCCGGGGATCGTAAAGCAAAGCGCAGTTACTTGCCAGGTGCTCAACAACTTTGTATGGTGCCGGCATGTCGTTGGCCGAAGATGCTCCCGTCCGTCGGACGCAGGCCAGTCGTCGCGCCGATGCCACGCGGTCGTTGCTTGATTCGGCGGCGGTTCTGTTTGCGCAACGGGGAATCGATCAGACATCGTTGGCCGACATCGGCGAGTTGGCCGGCTACAGCCGTGGTTTGGCGAACCATCACTTCGGGTCGAAGGCGGCGCTGATCGAGCAACTCATCGAGCACTGCCAGACCACGTTCCTGACCTTTCTCGAGCGGCCGTCGGGTGCGACCGCCCGCGAGGAAATCGAGTCGATCGCGGTGACCTACGTTCGCCACTTCGAAAAGCCTCATCCCGGTAGTCGCGCGTTCCTGGTGATGTGGGGCGCGTCGTTCCCTGCGGAGAACCTGGTCACCTCGATCCAAGCTGCCGACCGTTGGGTTCGCGATCGAGTCGAGGGACTTCGTTCGAGCCGGTTGGAGCGACGGCTCGATTGATCGATCGGTTGATCCGTCAGCGTTCTCGATGATCTTCCTCGGGTTGATACGCGGTGTGTCGGGTGTGTTGCTGACCAACGCCGACGACATCGACTTCAAAGCGCTTTACAAACAACTACGCGCGCTTATTGACGCGTATCTCGGACCGAAAGGGGCCTGACCGATGCTGAACGAGGCTGACCCGGGTTCACCGGAGTTCTGGGCCGACCGAAAGCCCGACGCGGTGGCGGTCATCGATCGTGATCAGAAGTTGACGTACAAACAGTGGAACGACATGGCGGACCGGGTGGCCGATGCGTTGGCCGCACACGGTCTCAAAGCCGGTGACCGAATCGGTATGCGGTTCCGGATTCGCACCGAATGGTTCGTGATCCAACGGGCGATGCAGAAACTCGGTGTGGTGCAGGTGGCGGTGAACTGGAAGCTCACGCCGTCTGAGGCGAAGTACATCATCACTGACAGCGCAGCGGTGGGGCTGGCCTGCAACGATCCCGACGCATCGGGCTGGGCTGATCAAGACATCGGCATGTTGATCACCGTTGGGCAGCCGCTCGGCTCACCCGGCCTGCGCTACGAGGATCTTCTGGCCGAAGGGGCCGCGACTCCACGGTTCGGGCCGCTGCGGCCGAACATGGTGTTGTACACGTCAGGCACCACCGGCCTGCCGAAGGGTGTCCCGCCGCTTGATCCGTCAACAGTCGACCTGGAGCGGTTGATGCGGTACTCCGCCTCGATGGGTGCGGTTCCTCCCCATCCGCCGGAGGCCTGTGTGCTCATGACGCTTCCGGTGCACCACGGGGCCGGCCCGGCTGCGGCGACGGCCGCATGTGCTCACGGAGGGACTGCGGTCTTGCTTGACCCGTTCGACGCCGAAGCGACGCTTCGCCTCATCGAGCTCCATCGCGTGCAGGTGTGGACGTCGGTGCCGACGATGGTGCTGCGCATTCAGGCCCTTCCGGTCGAAGTCGTGGATCGTTACGACCTGTCGTCCATCACGGCGTTGACCACCGGGGCTGCTCCGGTTCCCCAATCGGTGAAGGAGTGGATCGTTGATCGCTTCGGGCCGAGTGTCCTGTGGGAAGGCTACGGGGCCAGCGAAGCGGGCATGATCTCGTTCACTTCACCCGAGCATCAACTCTCGAAACCTGGCAGTAGTGGCCTACCGTACGACGGGGTGGAGATCGCCATCGTCGACGAGGAGTGGAACCGGCTTCCGACTGGAACGACCGGCGAGATCGCGGCGAACACCCCGATGGTGCTCAAGAATTACCTGGGTCGTGGGCCGCTCGGCGACGACACCCTGCGAGATGGCTTCTACCGCACCGGTGATGTCGGCCACCTCGATGAAGACGGGTTCCTGTTCATCACCGACCGGATCAAAGACATGATCGTGGCCGGTGGGGTCAACATCTACCCGGCGGAGATCGAGGCCGCACTCGTGGCCCATCCCGACATCGAAAACGCGTCGGTGATCGGCATCCCTCACGACGACTTCGGCGAACAGCCGCTGGCGTTCATCGTTGTCCGTCCGGGGCATTCGGTGACGGCCGCTGACATCGAGTCGTTTCTCGACGGTCGGCTCGCCTCCTACAAACACCCGCGACACTACGAATTCATCGATGCCCTCCCGACCAGCCCGATGGGCAAGATCTTGAAGAACGAACTCCGAACCCCTTACTGGAAAGACCGTGAACGCAATGTCTGAAACAACTTCCGATCTGAATCTGCTTGACCTGCGGGGCCGAACCGCGCTCGTGACCGGCGCGGGTCAAGGCATCGGCGCCCAAACCGCTCGATACCTCGCCGCACACGGAGCCAAGGTCGTGGTCAACGACTTCGTCGCCGCCCGAGCGGAAGCCATCGTCGAAGAGATCAACTCGTCCGGTGGCACCGCTCTCGCGGCACAAGGTGACGTCACCAACTTCGACGTCCTGACCGAGATTGTCGCATCGGCCTCCGCCTCCCTGGGGGTGATCGATGTGCTCGTGAACAACGCCGGAAACGCCGGTGCTGATCCCTCGGCGATTACGGGAAAGCCGTTCTGGAAGACCGCACCGGCCGAGTGGGAGCCGTTCATCGGTGTGAACCTCTACGGCGTCCTGAACGCCAGCCGCGCCGTGATCCCGGGCATGATCGAAGCGGGGAAGGGTGGCCGACTCATCACGATCATCAGTGATGCCGGACGCGTCGGAGAAGCAGGCCTGGAGGCATACTCAGCGGCGAAGGCGGGCGCGGCCGGCTTGATGCGCGCTCTGGCACACAGCCTCGGTCGCTACGACATCACCGCGAACTGCATCGCCATCGGTGCCACCCGAACCCCGGCGATTGAACGAGCCCTGGCCAACGAAGAAATGGTGAAGAAGATTCTTCGCAAGTACCCGCTTCACCGCGTCGGCGAGCCGAGCGACATCGCCGCGATGGTGACGTTCCTCGCATCCCCGTCCGCCAGTTGGATCACCGGTCAGACCTATCCCGTCAATGGAGGCTTCAGTGTCAGCCAATAACGAATCCGCGCCAGAGCCGAACGCCGGGCCTTCGGGCACCGACGCGATCCTCACCGAACGAATCGGTGAGCACCTACTGCTCATCCGCATCAACCGCCCACATCGTCGCAACGCCTTCGACGGCGCGACCGCCCGCGCCATGGAAGCCGCGCTCGACGCGTACGACGATGACCCGTCGCTGCGCTGCGCGATCGTCACCGGCTCCGACATCGTGTTCTCGTCGGGTCAGGACCTGATCGCTGCCGCAAAGGGCGACATGGGTACAGCGCCGAAGCGCGGTGGCTTCGGCATCATGGCTGTTCCACCGAAGAAGCCGATCATTGCGGCGGTCGAAGGCAACGCTCTCGCTGGAGGCCTCGAGCTGTGCCTGTCGTGTGATCTCATCGTGTCTTCGCGCACGGCGAACATGGGCATCCCCGAAGCCGCCCGCTCGTTGGTTGCCGTCGGTGGCGGCCTGTTCCGGCTCCCAAAGCGCATCCCGTACCACCTGGCGATGGAACTTGCCCTCACCGGCAAACCGTGGCCGGCCACCCGCATGGCCGAACTCGGCCTCGTGAACAGACTCACCGAACCCGGCCAGGCCCTGCAAGGTGCGATCGAGCTCGCCGAGGAAGTACTTGCGGCCGGACCTCTCGCGGTTCAAGCCAGCAAACAGATTGTTCAGCGCGCATATGACTGGAATGATGCCGACGGTTGGAAGAACCAGATGGAGTTCGCCGCGCCGGTCATGAAGTCTGCCGACCTCCAAGAGGGCCTACGTGCCTTTGCCGAGAAGCGTCCGGCCGTGTGGACGGGCCGTTAGCTTGCTGCTCGAGGGTTGTCAGGTCCTTGACCTGACCGACGAGCTCGGTCTGTCGTGCGGGCAGTTGCTCGCAGACCTCGGGGCCACCGTGGTGCATATCGAAGCGCCCGGTGGCTGTCGGGCCCGTCGTGACGCGGTGCTGTGGGCGGTGCGGGCCCGCAACCAACAGAGCATCGTCATCGACCTCCATGAGGAGCGGGACCGGGAGCGGTTCCGCTCGCTCGTCGCATCGTGCGATGTGCTGCTCGAGTCCGGCGACGTCCCGCTCGACATGCTCGGATTGAATTTCGAGCAACTAGTGGCGGTCAACCCTGCGCTCGTCATGGTGTCGATGAGTCCGTTCGGCACGTTCGGCCCGAAGCGCGATTACGCAGCAACCGATCTGATCATCCAGGCCGCCGCCGGCAACGTCGCCGTGACCGGCTTCGGTGACCGGGCGCCCTTGCGTGATACCGGCATCCCGGCCTGGTCGCACCTCGGCGTCGCGGCCGCCGGTGCCGCTCTGGTTGGCCTTCGCTCTGCACGACGGTCCGGTGTCGGCACCCGTGTCGACGTGTCGGCTCAGGAAGCGACGTCGCTCACTTCGTCATTCAGTCTGCTGTGCGAGGCCATTGGCAGCCGTCGCCCGAAACGTCCCGGACCCGACCTCGGTGCAGCCGGTCTGGTGGAATGTGCCGACGGCTACGTCTACAACACGATCGGCGGGCTCGGTCCGACCCGTCGATTCACGGTCCGCCAGGCCGCGTGGATGGCACAGGAAGGGGCGCTCGATGACGACCTGGCCGCCGCATGCGCGCGTGGGGAAATCAACGCCGACGCGGTTAGCCGGCTGCAAGCCGCCATCAACACTTTCTACGCAACTCGAACGAAACAGGAACTCCTCGATGCCGCGCTCGAGCACGGCTTTGTTCTTGCGCCGGTCAACTCCACCCTGGAAGTGCTGCGTTCCGAGCAGTTCGCAGCGCGAGGAGCTTGGTGGTCCGACGGCGAGCTGACCATGCCCGGCCCGTTCGCGCACGTGAGCGCCGCGCCCCTGGCCATGCGGTCGTCGGCGCCGGGTCTCGACGAGCATGCCGTGCCGCCGTTCACGCAGCGACCAGCGGTCGCGGCTCCGGAGAACAGTCGTGGGCAGCTGCCGTTGGATGGCGTCAAGGTTCTTGACTTCGGATGGATCCTCGCCGGTCCGTATTCGAGCCGAATGCTCGCCGATTATGGCGCGTCGGTCGTGAAGGTGGAGTCGGCGTCCCGCCTCGATCTCCTTCGTCTTCTCGGCCCGTACTACGGCACCGGCACGACCCCTGAGAACAGCGCCTCGTTCGCATCAACCGCATCAGGCAAGCTGGGGTTGTCGATCGATCTGGCCAACCCTGCGGCTCGTGCCGTGATTCTCGATCTTGTCCGGTGGGCCGATGTCGTGTCCGAATCGTTCGCGCCCGGTGCCATGGGTCGTCTCGGCCTGGACTACGAGACGTTGCGGGCCATCAAACCGGAGCTGGTCATGGTCAGCTCGTCGTTGTTCGGCCAGACCGGACCGTACGCCGCGATGCCCGGATTCGGCACCCAGGGCGCCGCCGTCGCCGGACTTGTCCTACCCACCGGTTACCCCGACCGGGCGCCCTGCGGACCGTATGGGCCGTTCACCGACTACGTCGCGCCCCGCTACCAGTTCCTGGCGACGCTCGCCGCGCTCGAGCATCGCGACCGGACCGGCGAGGGCACGTACATCGACATCTCGCAGGCCGAGACCGGGCTCCACGCCATGGCGGTCGCGCTCGCCCGCACATCGCTCGACGGAACCATTCTCGACCGTGAAGCGAACACCGATCCGACGATGCGTCCGCACGGCATCTACCGGTCGGCCGGTGCCGACGAGTGGATCGCCATCGCAGTACGAGACGCTCGTGACTGG
This sequence comes from uncultured Acidimicrobiales bacterium, assembly GCA_963763135.1. Classification (GTDB taxonomy): domain Bacteria; phylum Actinomycetota; class Acidimicrobiia; order Acidimicrobiales; family JANYDT01; genus JANMZO01. The sequence continues at coordinate 88,159 of CAVXNJ010000009.1, forward strand.
ACGGCGCTCTGCGACGTCATGGGGACGCCGGAGCTTGCCCTCGCCCCGCCCGCTCACGACATCGACGACGTGATCACGTCGTGGACCTCCGGGCGCGGCGCGGAAGAAACGGAGCGACTGTTGCAGCAGTCGGGTGTTCCCGCCCATCACGTGGTCAACTCGACGACAGCGCCCACGGACGCCCATCTCGTTGCGAGAGCCATGTTCGTTGAGACTCGCTTCGGCGATCGCGATGCTCTTGTTACCTCCACGGGCTATCACTTCAACGGTGTGCCACCTCGCGTCGGCCCGGCGCCGAGGCTCGGCGAGAACTCGGTCGCGGTGCTGCGTGACCACCTCGGCTACGCGCCCGACACGATTGACGCGCTGCTCGCCGCGGGCGTCATCACCACCTCATCCTGAAAGCCACGACCACCATGCTGATCGAACCAACCCTACGCTCCGACCTTCTCGCAGGTCGGACCGCCATCGTCACCGGAGGGGCACGCGGCATCGGTGGCGCGACGGCAACGATGCTCGCCGCAAACGGCGCCCACGTGGTCATTGCCGAGGTTGATGCAACGAAGGCGGCCGAGACGGTTGCCGAACTTCGCGCCAATTTCGGCGATGAGGCGGCGACCGCCCACGTGGCGGATCTGGTCGCCCCCGGCGCGTGCGACACGCTCGTCGAAGCCACGCTCGACGCTTACGGCGGCCTCGACATTGTCGTCAACAACGCCGGCTACACGTGGGACGGCGGCATTCACAACATGACCGACGAGCAGTTCCAGGCGATGCTCGACATTCACCTCATCGTGCCGTTTCGCCTCGCCCGCGCCTGCGCGCCGGTGTTTCGCGACGCAGCCGAACGCGACACCGACAAACAGCGGCACCGCAAGACCGTCATGGTCTCGTCGTTGGCCGGGCAGTGGGGCCTGATGGGAGCGGGTCAACTACGCCGCAGCGAAGTCCGGCATGCTCGGCCTGATGCGCACCCTCGCGCAGGAGTGGGGCCGCTACCGGGTCAACGTCAACGCGGTCGCCTTCGGCGTGATCCAGACCCGGTTCGGGATGCCGCAGTCCGACCACGAAGTGATCGAGACCGGTGGTCGTACCATCCGCGTCGGCATGCCAGCCAAGCAGGCCGAGCGACTCGGCGTGCACGTTGACCCTGATCACATTCCCACCGATGCCGAGATGTACGCAGCGCGAAGCGAATGCCCGCGATTCCGCTCGGCCGCACTGGAACAATCCGCGAGGCCGCCAACTCGATCTTCTGGCTGTGTTCGCCGCTGTCCGACTACGTCACCGGCCAAGTGGTCGCGGTCAACGGCGGCGCACGCGGCGGAATGAGCTGATCGAAACACCAGGAGCTTGCTCGTCTCCAAGGTGGTTCCGTTGATCAACGGTTCAAGAAAGATGGCATTGAAGGTGGAAGTCCGAATGTCGCAAGAACGCGGTTTTCAAACCGGGTCAGCGCTCGTATCTTGGTGCCGCGTAACGTAAGGACATACAGACCGACGCCGTGGCTGGTGCCGTCCGCCGATCGAAGGTACGCACCGAATGCAGGCTGTCCGTTTGCCCGAGTCGGCACGAGATCGAACCGTCGACCCGCTTCAAAGATGTTGGCGCTGAAGCGAGCGACGACGTCCTTGCCTTCGTATTCGAAAGGGATCGGTGGCATCGACATGAAAACGTCGTCGGTCAACATGGTGACCAGCGAGTCGACGTCGGCGTTCTCCCATGCGACCACAAACTTCGCAACCACCTCATCCTCCGACGGTGTCGTCGACGGGCGCTTCGACAACCGGTGATTCGCGTCGGCGTGTAGCGGCCAGCGTTTGCGAAGGCTGAACCGTGCACGTTTGAGTGCACTGTTGACGGATTCGGTCGAGGCGTCGAGCATGTCGGCAACCTCACGTGCGGTGAAGCCCAGCACGTCACGCAACACGAGGACTGCGAGTTGGCGCGATGGCAAGAGTTGGAGAGCGGTGATGAACGCGAGCGAGATCGATTCCCGAAGTTCGATTCTGACCTCTGGGTTTGAAACGCTTCCGAGGGGCTCAGTGAGGAGCGCGTCGGGGTAGGGTTCGAGCCAAACGACCTCGCCGAGTCGGGTTGGTGTCGGCGGGTTCACGTTCGGTACGTCCCACTCCTTGACCGGCCGCCGGGTCGCGTCGCGTCGAGCATTGAGGCAGCGGTTGGTGGCGATCCGATACAGCCACGTCCGGAGCGATGACCGTTCTTCGAAGCCGCTGATACTTCGCCATGCCGCAACCAACGTTTCCTGGACAATGTCTTCGGCGTCCTGAAACGAACCGACCATGCGATAGCAATATGTGTGCAGTTCGCGTCGGTACGGTTGTGTGAGTTCTCGGAACGCGACTTCGTCGCCACCACGCGCTAGTGCGATTGCATCGGAAATCATCCCGGCGGTCCCGCTACGGGTATCGATTGTTGGTTCATCGTTGTTGAGACACCACCAAGGTCTGAAACTGGGCGCACATCGACCGACCAGTTCTGCTTCATCCCAGTGTCTACCTCCTATGACAATCGAACGATCAACGGAGAAGAACATGGGCAGGATCATCATCAGCACAAACACCACTCTCGACGGGATCATCCAAGATCCCGACGGCGAAGAAGGATTTCCCCGAGGGAACTGGTTCTTCCCGGTCGGCAGCCCCGACCGGGAAGCGTGGGCTGCCATCGAAGCTGCCGAGGCAGACGACGCTTCGGCACTGCTCTTCGGACGCCGGAGCTACGCGTGGTTTGCATCACGTTGGGAAACGCGCGGCGGTGAGTGGGCCGATCGCCTCAGGGCCTTGCCGAAATTCGTCCAGTCCGCAACGCTGACCAACGAGGAGGCCACGTGGGGAGCTACAACAATTCTACGTGGTGACGTAGTCGAGGAAGTCTCGAACCTCAAGAACGAGAACGCCGGTGACATCGTGATCTACGCGAGTTACCAACTGGGTCAGACCCTGCTGCAACATGATCTCGTGGACGAAGTCCGGATATTTCTGGCCCCCGTTGTGCTGGGATCAGGACGACGCCTGTTCGGCGAAACAAGTGTCGAGAAGCCGCTTCGACTCGTTCGGGTCGAAACTGTTGGAAAGGGCACTCCGTTTCTCATCTACGAGGTCGAACGCTCCTGATACGCAGACGGTTCTTCACCGCTATGTGTCGGAGCGGATGAAAGCTGAGCGCGAAGGGGCGGTCGTTGATCCTCGAGACTCTTGACCAGATGGATTGTGTTACGTAAAATGAGTTTATGTGGAGATATTGCGTAACAGTCGACCGACTGGTCGGCAACGCGGGCTCGTCGAGCACGTATCTGTCCGGGAGCTTCGTTCCGTTCCGTGCCGGGTGGTACGTCAGTAACGGTCCGAACTCGGGTGGAGCGGTGTGATGGCTGATGCGGCGACGCGCCGCTACCGGCGCAACTGGCCTCTCACCGCCAGCGAGGTCGCGCACGCGATGCCCGTGCTCCAATCCCTCCACCCAGCTCTGCGTTTGCTTCCTCCTCCGCGCCTCGCCACCATCCGACGCCTCGCGCAGCGGTGGGATGTGCGTGACGGAACGCTGCGCACGGCACTCAGCCGCGCCTGCTCCGGGGGCTCGCTTGAGTCCGTCGACGGACGATATTCGTTGGGTCCGCTGAGTGTCGAGGCGGCGCAAGCGGCGCGGTCGCTGCTGAGCCGTCGCCGAGGTTACGTGCTCGTCCTCATCGTCGAGGGTGAAGCGCACGATCTTCCCGCTCTTCGAGAACTGTTCGCGCGTTTCGGTCTACGCCCGTTCCAACGCTCAGCCTGGGTCGGTGCCCGTACCGACGAGGATCGCCTCGGTCCCGCGCTCGAGCGAGCGGGTCTCGCCGGATCTGTGGTCGTGTTCCACTGCGACGAAGTCGATCCGTTCACGCGAGACCGGCTCACTCAGCTGTGGCAACTCGAAGAACGCGCAGAAGAACTCCGGGCGTTCCACCGGTCAATCTTCGACTACGTGCGCGCTGCCGGCGGAGATCGCGTCGAAACTGCATGGCGCTGCATCGAGGTCACACCCGTCTGGTACCGCGTGGCCATCCTCGACGAACCTCCATTCCCGCTCGACCTGCTCGACTCCGACTACCCGCTGGAACAACTCCGCGCCGACTGGCGCACACAACTTGCTTCGCTCACCGACGTGCTCGCTGAGCTGTGGGAAGACGAAACCCCAAGCACCGGCACAGACCGCGGCACGAGCAAGAAGGCCCGGCCATGAAGACCGACCGCGACGCACCTGGTACGGCTGCAACATCAAAGTGGATCCCGCGGCGCCGGATCGCCATCGCCCGGACAGTCGCCATCGGGCTGATCGCGGGCGGTGTCATCGGGAGCCTGTTCTGGTGGCCAGCGATCGCCCTCGTCGTCCCGGGACTCGCGGCTGCGTGGGTGGCGTTCATCCTGACTCGGATCCGTTCGCAGCTATCGGCGACCGGCGCCGGGTGGGAGCATCGCATCCATGAACTCGTCGCAACCCGCCTTGGATTCCCACGCGAGTCCAGCGCCGTCGTGCTCGACATCGGGTGCGGAGAAGCCGGGTTGATCGTCGAGCTGCTGACCCGCTCACCAGGTCTGCCGCGTGACCGGCGTGGATCTCTTTGCATCGAACTGGGACTACTCGCAAGCATCCTGCGAAGAGCGCGTCAGCGCGCTCGGACACCAAGCGACGTTCCAACGCATGGACGCCGCCCAGCTCGATCTCCCCGATGCGACCTTCGACGCCGTCGTGTCGGTCATGTGCTTCCACGAGGTCCGCTCCACCGACCCGGCAGGACTACGCGGCCCGCTGCTCGCCACTCAACAGGCACTCCGCGTCCTGCGGCCGGGCGGACGGTTCGTGCTCATCGACCGGTTCGCCGATCCCAAGGTGTACGGCCCACCCCATGCCCTCAACACGGTTCTCGCCGACGCAACCGGTATCACTACCGAACCGCTCGTCGCTGCTCTGGGCATCCCGTGGCCGCTCAATTCCCGCCAATCACTCGGCCCGGTCCAGGTGCTTACCGGCACGAAACGAGGACCGACGTAAAGCAACGACCAGGGCAGGCCGCCTGGCGCTCGGCTGCCGGGTGAAAAGAGGACGAAGTCGGCACCGGTTGTACTTCATCGGGAGGCTTGAGCTTCTTGCGGGCAACGTGAGCGTCACTCACGTTGTTATGTGCACGTAGGTCCACCGGTCACCATCGGGCCGACGACCCGATCCTTGCCGAGTATCGATGCGCCATTCAGGTACGGTGCCACAGGCAGCTACATTGGCAGTGGAGGTTCACGAGTGCGCATTCGCATCGGTTATTCCCTGACACACGAGTTTGTCCAGCCAACGCCGATGATCGTGATGCTCAACGTTCATTACAGCCGTGCCTCCGACTTGCTCGGGCCCGACACGATGATCACCGAGCCGCCGACGCCCTTTGAGTCGTACCGGGACTCATACGGCAACTGGTGCAACCGTCTGCTGGCTCCGGCCGGCACGTTCCGCATCCGCGCCGACTCCATGATCGACGACCGCGGCCTTGCTGATGAAATGGCTCCGGAGGCGCAGCAGTGGCCCGTGGAGGACCTGCCCGATGACGTGCTTCTGTTCCTGCTTCCGAGCAGGTACTGCGAAAGCGACCGGCTGAACGACACTGCTTGGCAGCTGTTCGGGCACACACAACCCGGCTGGGAGCGGGTTCAGGCCGTGAGCACCTGGGTGCACCACCACATCACCTTCGGGTACGAGTGGGCTCGTCCTACCAAGAGCGCGTTCGATGCGTACGTGGAGCGCCAAGGGGTATGTCGCGATTACGCCCACCTCGGGGTTGCGCTGTGTCGTGCGCTCAACATCCCGTCGCGCTACTGCACGGGATACCTCAGCGATATCGACGTGCCCGTGAGGGGGCCGATGGACTTCTCGGGGTGGTTCGAGGTGTTCCTCGACGGACGATGGATCACGGTGGACCCGCGTAACCTGAGGCCGCGCAAGGGTCGTATCCTCATAGCGCGCGGCCGTGATGCGGCCGATGTGGCCATCACCACCACGTTCGGGCCGAACATACTCCAGGACTTCCGGGTGACAACCGAACAGGTCGACGACGACGCTCGGCTCCGTTAGCGACACTTCGCTCACGCGGACGGGCGGCTGCCGCCAGCTTTCAGGCGGTGGTGCGCGGTTAGGCGGAACGTGCGTCAGGCGGTCGGGATGCCGAGGTATTTCTTGAAGAACGCTGCGGAGGCCGCGTAGACGCGGGTGTGGAACGGCTCCTCGGTGTCGTGGCCGCCGTCGTAGATCACGACTTCTTTTGGCTTGGCGGCTGCGGCGTGGAGCGCCTTTGCAGCCGCTAGCGGCACTGCGTCGTCGAGGCGGCCGTTAGCCATGAAGACCGGTCGGCCGGCGGCGCGGGCGATCCAAATCTTCGGGTCGATCGGCCCTAGTTTGCGCACGGCCGCATCGAGTTTCGAGCCGGTCACGTAGCCGCCGAGCCAGACCGGCTGGATCGGAAGGAACGTGCGCCAGTCCGCGCCGCTGACGTAAAGCACGGCGGCCTTGATGCGCGGGTCGGCGCCGATCAGCATCGCGCCCATGAAGCCCCCGAGCGAGCGGCCTTCGAAGCCGACGCGTGCCGGATCGCAGATGCCGCGCGCGTCGAGGTAGTCGAGCGCTCGGCGCATGTCGACCACGGTCAGCTGGAACAGCTTGTACATGGTTTCGAGTTCGGCAGCGGCCTTCAGCGGACCGATGCCTTGGCGCTCCCCGTGGTAGCGGGCGTCGATGGCCATGAGGACGACACCGCGCGCCGCGTACGCGTCGGAGAACTCCCCGAAGACCTCCTCTTTGCTGCCGGTGAACGGGTGGCCGGAGATGATGCAGGCCGACCGGCCCTTGGCGTTCTTCGGCACCGACAGCAGGGCGGGCACCGTCGAACCGTCGGCGGCCTTGAACTTGACCTTCTGGACGAGCGCAAAATCGGTCGCCTCCGCCTTGGACGCGATCGCCTCGAGCGGTTTGTTCTTGTCGTAGTCAAAGACGCCAGCGGCACCCTCGGCGATCGGGGTCGGGCCTGCCACGACCGAACAGATCGCGGCAGCACTCGCGGCGACGATTGCGATCGTCGATCGGATCCACCGGAGTCGTCCCATGCATGGGGAGTATGTCACAGTCCTTCGGAGTTCACATCGGAAACGTCGGCCCCTGTCTGTGGAGTCTCAACGCTTGTGATCGGAATGGCAAAAGTGTGCTCGCAGTCGCTTCCCGAGCGACTGCGAGCACAAGTACTCCTCCAAGCCGGGGCCTTCACTGCTGATGTGTCCGGAGTTCGAGTCAGTCGTTGGCAGACGATCGGCGGGAGACCATCAGAGCGAGCAGACCCAGAGCCATAGCGGCCAGGGCCACCAGGGCTGTTTCCGGATTGAATCCGGTGAATGCGAGCGGTTCGGCCGCGACGATCGTCACCGGCGTCGACACCGTTTTCGACTGTCCCGATGACGAGATTCCGATCGCCACGATCTGATGGCCACCTACGAGTCCGAGCGGTAGGTGCGCTGCGTACTCAAAGGTCCCGTCCGCCCGAACTGTCGTGGAGCCCAGATGGATGGGCGTCGAGTGGGCTTCGACATCAACGGTCGTTCCCGGTTCGAAGTCGACGCCTCGAACCATGACCGTTTCGCCCTCTCCCGTGGTAGGCGTGTCAACCGAGATTTCCGGTTTCGGCGCGACCGTAGTTGTAGTCGTGGAACCTTGGATCGCAGCACCCGGTGAAGACGAGGGGGCAGGCAGTGTGGTCACAACTTCGCTGGGGGGCGGCGTGGGGCGCACGGTGGAGGTGGTTGCGACCGGCGGGGTGGTAGCTACCGTGGAGATCGGGGCGAGCGGCACGGCTCCGGTCACCGAAACGGTTGTCGTTGGCGTGAGTGTCGCAGTGGTCGTGGTGGGCGCGACTGCCGCGGTCGTGGTGGGCGCGACTGTCGTCGTCGTGGTCGTGGTTGGCGCGACTGTCGTCGTCGTGGTCGTGGTTGGCGCGACTGTCGTCGTCGTGGTCGTGGTGGGCGCGACTGTCGTCGTCGTGGTCGTGGTCGTCGATGTTGTGGACGTGGTCGTGGTCGTCGTTGTGGTCGGGGTGGCACCGAAGTTCGGATCGATGGCGCGAACCATGTTGTTGAACACGTCTGTTACGTAGATCACGTTGTCGGCACCGAACGCCACGCCGCCGGGTCCGCTGAAGAGCGCCTCGGCGATAGTGCCGTCTTGATAACCGGAGGTCGAACCGGCCAGGACGGTTTTGGTTTCATCCGTGGTGATCTTCATGATCTTCTGCCCCCAGAAGTCGGCGGCGTACACCGATTCATCGGGTCCGACCGCAAGACCGAACGCGAACGTGAAGCCCTGGGCGATCGTCGTGACCACGCCCCCTGGGGTGATTTTGCGAATGCGTCCGTTGTCAGGATCGGTCACGTACAGGTTTCCGCTCGGACCGAATGCCAGATTCCGCGGGCTACCGAACTTGGCCGCGCTTCCGGTCCCGTCGGCAAAGCCGTTCACGCCCGAACCTGCGACCACGAGCGTGCCTTGATCGGGCAGGATCTTGGTGATTCGGTTGGCGGACAGTTCGGCAACGAACACATTGTTGTTCGCGTCAACTGCGACACCGGAAGGCATCCCCAAGTGGCTTGCGAGTGTCACCACGTCACCCGACGGCGAGATCTTCAGGACGTTTCCATGGTCGCGATCCGCCACGATCAGGTTGCCGAGATGATCGAAGGTGAGGCCGGTCGGGACGCTGAGGGACAAAGGCGGGCCGTTGGTCACCAAGGTGCTCACGGTGCCGTCAGTGGCGATCAAGCGGATTTTGTTGTTGGAGCTGTCGGCGACGTACAACACGCCATTCGGGGCGAACGCAAGTGCATTGGGGTTTCCGAACCGGGCACTGGCGGCGGGTCCGTCCTGATAGCCGTAAGTCGAACCGGCGACGGTGGTGACTCGCCCAACCGAGCTTGTCACCACGGCCGAAGCGGACGGCGGTGAGAGTGGACCGCTGACGGCAACCAACGCCAACGCCAACAAACTGACGGGCGCGACGACACGAAGTCGACTGTTCGACATCCGGCCTCGCGCGGACCGGCCCTCCGAGCGGACCCTCGACCAGAACCCGAGGGGTTGGGTGGTCGTGTACGAAATTGTCGTGCTCGCAGTTGTGGCTCCCGTATCTGCCGATAGGGACGATGATGGATGTCGGAGTTGCATCGAACGATCGTGAAGGAGGGGCGCATCACCCCTGCATCACTTCTGCATCACCGCCTCAATGACCGCTCAGCGGCCTGCTGCGCGGCCTTCTTTGCCCCGGGGCGCGCAGCTTGCTTTGCCGGGGGTGCCAGTATGAGAGCTCCTGGTAGATGCGCTCGTTGTGCAGTCCTTGTCGAAAGTGAGGATCGGGGTGGGAATGAAGTTCCGTTCAGCCACAAGTCACGATGTCAGCGCGCTTATCGATTTTCCGCAGGATCCGGGCGTATCCGAACTGCCCCGTGATCAGGTTCGCGAAGACTTCGAAGCGGGGCGAATGCGACCGCAGTGGTCATGGGTGGTCGAAGAAGACGGCCGGCTCCTGGGCCGCGCTCTGTGGTGGGGTCGCGGCGACGATGGTGTGCCCCGCGCGTTGGACACGCTCGACGTACTGCCCGAGGTGGGTAACCAGCGGTCGGTCGCCGTCGAGTTGCTAGGGGCCGGTCATGCGGAGGTGCTGGCCTCCGGGGCCAGTCACCTGCCCGTCTACACCGTGCGGGTCCCTGTCGGGTGGCGCGACGACGCACAGGCGATCCAATCGGTCACGTGGCGCTGCGAGGCGGCAGCCGCCGTCGGTCTCTCCAACTCGCTGGAGCGGCGCCAATACGCCTGGACACCTGACGCGAGAGTCCCCCGGTTAGCCGCCGGATCACGTTTCGATCGGGTTCCGACGAGGAGTTCATCGAGCTGTTCCGCGTCGCAGCTCAGGGCAGCCTCGACGTCGAGACCCGCCGAGCCCTTGAATCCACGGACGATCTCACGCAGGCCCACGACGACTTTGATTTTTACGCCGGTTGCCCGGGGGAGCGCGATTGGTGGCGAGTTGCGCTCGACCACGACGGCAGTCCGATCGGCTTCATCGTGCCGTCTGCCACGTTGTACAACCGAAATGTGGGGTACCTCGGAGTGTTGCCGAGCCATCGCGGTCAGGGTCTGGTCGACGACCTCCTCGGTGAGGTCACGCGAATCCATGCGTCCGCAGGTGCTGATCGGATCACGGCGACCACCGACATGACGAATCTCCCGATGGCGGCCGCCTTTGATCGGGCCGGCTACCAGGTCACCGAAGTCCGGTTGGTGCTGGAGCAACCACGGTGAGTTTCCAACACGTCAAAGCGAGGAATCGCCTCAGCTCATCACCTGGTTCACTGGAAGCTCCGGGCAAAAGACACGATCCCAGGTTGGTACGCGCGCGTATCATCTTGGGATTGTGAGCGTTACAGAGGTCGGGCGGCCGTTTGGGTCAACCGTGGACGACACGTCGATCACCTGAAGTCCGGCGGCGTCGAGCGCGACCAGCATGCCATCGACGATTGCTTCAGCAACGGCACGCCCTGGGCATTCGTGCGGTCCGGCGCCGAACTCGAGTCCGGTGGTGCCGAGATCGAGCACGACGGTCTCGCCTTCGGGAACATTCACATCGCCCATCGTCACACTGGTCGTGGCGAATCGGAGCGTGCGAGCGACCGCCGGCTTTCTCGTCGTGCCGCTATGCCGGGCAAGCAGCGATTCTATGAATAGCGCACCGGTCGCGTCGAAGGTTTGGTAAAGCACCGATGCCACAGCCACTTCGGAGAACGGTCTGGAGGATCGGGCGTTGAGCAGCCGAGCAGTTGCTGCTTCGCTGCGATCACTCGCCGGAGCGCCTCGACCTATCACCTCCACGATGGCTCGAGTGCTGTCCAACAACATCGCTGGATCGCCGGGGACCCCAAGGGCGAGGAGCATCGTCTGGACCGGGATTACATAAGCGAGTTCGGAAACCGCATCGACCGTTTCTCGGCCTTCCAACACGCGTTGGGCGACTCTGGTTGCGTCTGATCGCACGACGTTGGCGTCGAGCGCCCTGATCAACTCATCGACTTCCTTACGCCGGTGCGCATGAAGTTCGCCTGAGCTGAATCGCGCCATCGCCGCTCGCAAGCCGGCAGTGGGACCAACCCCGATCGAGGCCGGTGGAAGCGCCGGTACCAGGTCGGGGTGGTGAAGCGCAGCGAGGACTGACTCGCAGTCGGTGATGGTGGTCGGTGTTTGCACGGTCAGGAGTTCGGCGGGGTGGCAATCACATTGACGGGATCGAACGGTGACAGCATGGCGTGGAGCCGAGCGTACGGCACGGCATCACTTGCAAAGGTGAACGTTCCGGCGGTGCTGATCTCGTCGGCCGCTCGAAGTAACGCGCCGTATGCGGCCCGGGCCATGGCGCTCCCGACCGAGATCCGTCGCACACCGAGATCGCCAAGCTGCTCGACCGTGAACGAGCCCCGCCCGAGTCCCATGACGACGTTGATCGGTCGATCAACTGATGACGTGACGGCACGAATCTGTTCGGGGCTGTCGAGTCCGGGTGCGTACAGGCAATCGGCGCCGACTTCCTGGAACGCCTGCAGTCTGGCAATCGTGTTGTTGAGATCCGGGTGTCCGATAAGGAAGTTCTCACAGCGCGCCGTGACGATGAAGTCGAACGGCAGCGCTCGTGCGGTTTCGACGGCGGCTTGCACACGGGCAACGGCCAAGGCGAGATCGTAACGTTGGTCGTGTCGATCCCGGTCCTCTATCGACCCTCCGACTGCGCCGGCGGCGGCAGCGTTCCCTATGGCCGCGGCTGCTGCGGCGGGCGAATCGTCGTAACCGTTCTCCAGGTCGGCGCTCAGCGGAAGCTCGGTCGCTGCTGCGAGTTCCGCGATGTGTCGCAATGCGACCCTCGAGTCGACTCGAGCGTCGGCCACCCCGAGCGAGGCGGCATACCCGGCCGATGTTGATGCGAGAGCCTCGAACCCGGCCAGGGCCAGGATTCGAGCGCTGCCGACGTCCCAAGGATTGGGAATCACGAACGGTTTGCTCCGTTCGTGCAGCATGCGAAATCGTCGTCCGAGGGCGATCATCTGCTCGGGGGTGAGGGTCATGGCTCGAACTTACTGAACGCGGTCCTATAACGGAAGTGCAATCATTGGATCATGTCCATGCGCAATCTGCATACCCTGGTCTCCGAACTTCCGGGGGGATCAATAGCGGCATTTCTGGCCATTCACGACTCCGGTTCCGTCAGTGGTGCGGCAAACCGATTGCACCTTTCCCAACCTGCGGTGTCCCGCCGCTTGCAGATGCTCGAACGGTCGTTGAACACGCAGCTCTTTGAACGCCTCGCGACCGGAATGCGTCTCACGGAGTCCGGGTCGGTGTTTCTCCCGTACGCTCAACGGGTGGTGGCCGCCGAGCTCGACGCCTTCGCTGTTCTTGAGCACCGTCGCAACGAGGAAGTGGGCAGTGTCGCCATAGGCGTTGTCGGCTCGCTCATCGACAGTGTGATCGTCCCGTTGCTTCGTCTACTTCGTCAACGTCATCCGGCAATCGATTGCGAGCTCGTGACGGGAAACTCATCGCAGATCGGGTCAATGGTTGCGCGCGGCGACGTGACCTTGGGGGTTTCTTACCTGAGCGGCGGTAAGGGCGTTGAGACGAGCGACCTGGACGTGCGAACCATTGCGAAGGAACGGCTCGTCGTGGTTTGCTCGGCCGACGATCCCGTGGCCGGGCAACGACTACGAACACTTGACCTACCCAAGTTCCGGTGGCTGGTATTCCCTGATGCGTCGACCTACCCGGACACCGCTGGCACCATGGCCCGAAGGATTCTCGAACGTCACAAGGTTCCCGTGGAGTTCCTGCGGCCGATCGACAGTCTCACCGCTCAACGGGCACTGGCGATCGCGGGGTACGGCCTGGCCCTGCTTCCGGAAAGTATGGTCGCTGACGATCTGGCGTCGCGAACGCTCCTCATCGTGAAGGCACCGGCGTTGCAGGTGGAAACCGCAGTCACCCTCGCGACTCGCCGGGCCGCGCCGCAGAGCGCCGCGGCCCGGACCGTCATTGCGGCCCTCACGAAAAAGTGATCAGTTGCGAGGATGAGGACCTGCCTGCGTTTGCAGTTTGTGGAGCACGTGTCCTTGCTCAGTCCGCATGCTCAGTCCTCGTGCTCAGGCTGGTGCTCAGGACCGTCTCGTCGGGCCATCAGGTCGTGTGGAGGTCGTTGAGGTGTCGGCGGAGAAGTTGTCGTTCGGCTGGGTTGTCGGTCAGGGCGATGGCCAGTTCGTACTCGACGCTGGCGGCGGCGTGTCGCCCGCATCGACCGAGGAGGTCGGCCCGCACGGCATGCCACAGGTGGTACGAGTCGAGGTCGAGGTGCTCGATCGCTTCGAGCGCTGTTTCAGGTCCGTCAATTTCAGCCAGGGCGACCGCCCGGTTGAGTTCAACGACCGGTGTCGGAGCGATTTCGAGTAGGTGGTCGTACAGGGCAAGGATCTGGTGCCAGTCGGTGTCGGCGAACGTCGCGGCATCGGTGTGGACGGCGTTGATTGCCGCGTGGAGTTGGTATGGGCCCGGGCGACCTTGTCGAAGACACCTGCGGACCAATTGTCGAGCCTCGGCGATCATCTGCTGGTCCCATAGGCACCGGTCTTGGTCGGCGAGTTGGACAAGCGCGCCGTCCGAGGCGCATCGCGCTGACCGTCGGGAGGCGGTGAACAACATCAGTGCGAGCAACCCTCGTGCCTCGGTTTCGTCGGGCATGAGATCCACGACGAGCCGGGCTAGGGCGATGGCTTCGTTGCAGAGGTCTGGTTTGTCGAGTCCGGCGCCGCTGGTGGTGATGTAACCCTCGTTGTACGCGAGGAAGATCACGGCCAGGACCGACGCCAGCCGGTCGGGCAGTTCCGCGTCGTCGGGCATTCGGAACGGCACGTTCGCCGCTCGAATCTTGCGCTTGGCGCGGACAAGCCGCTGAACCATGGTGGTTTCGGGCACCAGGAATGCACGGGCTATTGCGGCGGTCTCGACCCCGGCGACCAATCGCAGTGTGAGCGCGACCTGGGTCGCGCCGGCGAGCGAGGGATGGCAACAGGTGAACACGAGCCGAAGCACGTCGTCGTCGACCGACTCGCCACCGTCGTAGTCCTGCCATGCGGTGGTGTCACTGGTGGTCATCGCCAGTTGTTGCTTGACGTCTCGAGCTGATTCCCGTCGTATCCGGTCGATGGCTCGTCGGCGACCAACGGCGGTGACCCATGCTCCGGGGCTGTCTGGAATCCCGGTCCTCGGCCACGCCGCTGCAGCTTCGGCGAACGCCTGCTGGGCCGCGTCTTCGGCGAGGTCGAGGTCACGGAACGATCTGGCGAGCACGGCGACCACTCGACTCCATTCATCGCGAAAGATCCGATCGAGGACCGAGTGGTCGCTGAAGTCGGGGGAGGGGTTCACTCCGGATGGTCATCCATGAACGGGCGAACCTCGATCGGGCAACCGGTCGCCTGGGATGTGCGCTCGGCCCATTTGAGTGCGGCGTTTAGATCGGCGACATCGATGATGCTGAACCCTCCGATGACTTCTTTGCTGTCGATGAAGGGGCCGTCGGTGGTCACTGTCGATCCGTCCTTCGAGGTGACGACCGTTGCGGTGCTGGGGTGGTGGAGCCCGCCGCCGAACACCCACGAGCCTTCGGCTTGGAGCTGGCGATGGATCTCGGTGACGTCGGCGACGATTGATTGAAGTCTGTCCGGGGTGGGTGGCGTGGCGTCCGGCGCGTAGCAAACGGACATGAGATAGCGAGTCATTTCGAGCAGTACTCCTCTGTGATTGGATCGACCCGATGCCGTCCTGTACGACTACGTCGAACAACAGCCTGCCAAAACGACACCACAAACGGAATTTCTACCGAACCATCGCGTCCCTCTCCGTCGGGCGTCGTGCCAAGGCGATAGCGGCCGTGCGAGCGACTTCACGGGATCTTTCCAGCGAGGTCGCTCGCCGAGTTCGAGCTAGCGCGAGCCCTGACCGTCGTCGACCTTGATGATCGTTCCCGTGACGAATTCAGACGCTGGCGCGACCAGGTACAGAAGGGTCGAGTCGAGTTGTGACGGATCGCCAAGGCGTTTGCGGGGGAATCGAGCTGAGATGTCACCGACACGTTCGATCATCCCGTCCATCATCTCGGATGAGAAGGCACCGGGTGCGATTGCGTTCACGTTGATGTTGAAGCCGGCCCATTCCACGGCGAGCGTCTCCGTCAGGCGGTTGATGGCAGCCTTGGTCACCGAATAGAGAGCGGCACCGCCGCCCGCGTAGGTGAACGCTCCGGTCGAGGAAATGTTGACGATCCGACCCGGAGCCTTGCGCTCGATGAGGCGTCGGGCGACCTCACACGCAAGGATGAATGGGCCGCGGAGGTTGGTGTCGATGACCCGGTCGATCAATTCGATCGACATCTTGGTGGCGTACTTCGCATCGGGGATTCCGGCGTTGTTCACGAGGATCGTGATCGGGCCGACCGCTTCTTCGATGTACGCAACGCCCTGCGCGATCGCTTCGGCATCAGTGACGTCGAGTGGGACCGGTGTGCACAGTCCGCCACTGGCGCGGATCTCTGCGGCAAGCTCGTCGAGCCGGTCCGCGCGGCGGCCCGCGGCGGCTACGTGTGCGCCGGCCGCTGCGAGGGTAATTGCGAAGCGTCGACCCAGGCCCGACGTCGCCCCGGTAACTAATGCGACCTGACCGGTGAGATCGACGGGGAGCAGGGCTGGGGATGGAGAGGTGGCAGACATTGCCGCCATTCTGCTCGAAGCGGCAAAGAGTTTCGTAGTCCGTAGCGTTCGTTGCCGTCCGGCACGAAAGGCCCGACAGCAACGCCGTCGGGCCAAACCCGCATCGCGACTCCAGTTGAATCACCGGAACGGATCGTCAGAATTGTGCGTGTCTTCGCTGGTCGCTGCTATCGGCCGTGACCCCCGCTGTGACCCCCGCCGTGACCACCTTTGGCTCCGAATCCGTTTACGTCGCCAGCCGCGACATTGGCGTCGACGACTGCTTTTCGGGCGGTGGCTTGCGCGGTGGTGAGCGATCCGTCAGTTACCCGAGCGTCGATCTGGGCCTTCTCCTGGTCAGCCAATGCCTTGGTCAGGGAGTCGACAGACACGCCGAGCGACGACGCGTAGCTTGCCAGTTGTGCGGTTGCTGCTGCTTTTCGCTCAGCTGCCGTTGGTCGCGTCGTCGGCTTGGCAGGCTTTGCAGCCGATGCCCGCGCGGTCCAAACGGCGAGGACCTTCTCTTTCGTGATGCCGAGTCGCGTTGCGAGATCCGCTGCGGATGCGTCTTGGCGCGCCGCTCGTTCTGCGTCGCGACTCGCGCTCGTCGAGGTTTTCGTCGTGGATGTAGCGGTGGTGGATGTTGTCTGTGCGAAGGCCGGTGCCGTAACACCAAATGACAAGGCGCCGAGGAGAAGTCCTGCAGCAAGTCGTGACGTTTTCATGTGGTCCTTTGGGGAAGTTCGCCGGATGGCGGAACAGTCGGTGTGACTGAACGGACTGAGACTGATCGCCAGACACGAGGACTCGGTAAGAACAACGTGACGTTTGGGTAAGACCTCGAACGTCGACGTAGGCACCTCGCGCCACGGGGCGATGATCACATGTGTCAGAGGCGATTCACACGGTTGGGGTCGGCTATGACCAAGGATCGCCGCACGCCCATTTCGGTGGTGCTCGGACAAGGCCGCGCCAGGAAAGTTGAATCCGCACGGAA
This sequence comes from uncultured Acidimicrobiales bacterium, assembly GCA_963763135.1. Taxonomy (GTDB): domain Bacteria; phylum Actinomycetota; class Acidimicrobiia; order Acidimicrobiales; family JANYDT01; genus JANMZO01. The sequence goes on from CAVXNJ010000009.1 coordinate 105,007, forward strand.
ATCGCTCAGAACCGGTGTCGACCTGCCGATTTGCCCATGGTGGACATCGTGTTTACGCCTCCCCGTGGGAACAACCGCCCGGACGCGGGCGACCGCGCCTGGCGTGCCCTGAACAAGAGTTGGGCCGACGTCCACGTGTTTCTGACGACCGATTTCGTCGTTGACTGGGTAAGCCCATCCGTTTACTACGTTCTCGGTTGGCGGCCGTCGGAGATGATCGGTCGCAATTACGAAGACTTCGTCCACCCGGACCTTGCCGACGAAGGATTTCGGATGGCGATGGACATGCTCCGGTTTCCGAATGGTTTCGACCCGGCGGATGGTACCCCCGACGAGGTCTCGGTCGTGTGTCCAGCGCACGTCGTGTTGCGCAGAGCCGACGGCAAGTTCATGCCCATGGAGAGCCGTGGCAACATTCATTTCGGTGACGCGAGTATCGGAGGCGTTCATCTCGTACTTCGGGACGTCACGGATCTCCACGCGCAGGACCGCCTGCTTTCCCTGATCGCCGCCGATGCGCCCGTGGATGAGGTTTGCCACGCCATTGTCGACACCGTCGTGACCCAGGTACCGGGCACGTCGGCCAGCATTGTCTCGCCCGGTGCCGATGGCGAAGCCATCGAGGTTCCGAGTGGCAGCCTCGAATCGCATGACCGCCAGGCTGTGCTGGCATGTGTCAATCGCGTGCTGCAATCGGGATCCTTCGAATTCGTTTCCCTGACGCAACATACGCCATGGCACACCGTCTGGATTCTGCCCCTGAAGACTCCGGATCCACCTGTATGCATGGCCGCCTTGTTGGTGTGGACGGAATCCGATGGTGCGCCGGTGTCGTGGGTCGAGTCGATTCTGGTGAGGCTCGCCCGTCTTGGATCAATCGGTCTGGCTCGGATCAGCGACCTTGAGCAACTTCGTCGTGCCGCTGCGGTTGATCCGCTCACCGGTATCGCCAACCGCCGCGAATTCGAACGGTCGTTGCTGTTGGCTTCGAGGCAGGCGACGGGTCGGTGGGCCGTGTTCTACCTTGACCTCGACAATTTCAAGGACATCAACGACCGATTCGGACACGCCATCGGCGACGAGGTCCTTCTCCAAACAGCGACGCGTCTGAGCGGGGCGATTCGCCTCGGAGACATCGCCGCCCGCATCGGTGGAGACGAGTTCACGATTCTCTGCTCCAACCTGTCAAGCGATACCGATGCACTCGTCGTGGCTGAGCGGATCCGTGCCGCCATGAATCGCCCGATGTCGGTGAGGGGTGTCTCGTCGCCCCTGACGGTTGGAGCGAGCATGGGCTTCGCTCTCACCGAAAACCCGGAAGAAGTCGGGCACCTGATGGACCTGGCCGATGACCGCATGTACGACGCCAAGAACGGGCAGCGAACCCGTTAACCGCGCCGGGATGACGATCGACGATCGACGATCGCCGCAAACGACGAGCACGCGAACTCGTCTTGCGCAATCTGGACGGCTAGGAAAGCGAGCCTTCAGCCCCCTTCATCAAAGGATGGAATCAGCGTTGTAATGCAAAATGGGTGACCGGCGGGGTCGATCAATACGCGCCATTGATCTGGTGAGGGTTGTTCGGCGGGGCGCGTAGCACCGAGCGCCACCGCGGCGAGTTCGGCGGTTTCGAGGTCCCCGACGGCCAGTTCCAGGTGGACCTGCTTGGGGGTCGGCCCGGTTGGCCAACTCGGCGGTAGGTGATTGTCAACCCGTTGGGTCGTGATCAGAATGTTGGCGCCTTTCAGCGCAACGAACTCGTCAGTCGCCAGGTACGTTTCAAGGCCTAGGAGCTGACGGTAGAAATTGGCGAGCCCCACGGGGTCTGCGGTGTCGAGCGAAACGCCGGCGAGTCGAGCGATTGCGGTCATGTCGCAAGTCAACCAGAACGCGGACGCGATATCGGAAAACGCGTTCGCACCAGCGATCTGTGTGGGACGTGCTGCCATGGACGTCGACTAGGGCTAGCGGCTATCCAAGAGCTTCACCGGGTCGTAATGCCGGTTGGGCGGTTCTCTTTTCGAGAGGTCTTGTCGAGATACATCGCGTTGTCTGCAGTCGCCAGCAACTCCTCGGCGGTGGTGGCCCGGTCGAAGCACGGCCACGCCAAACGAAGCGCCGATATGGACGGTTCCGGTGAGCAGGTGGAACGGGGCCTGCAGCGCAGCTTGCAGCCGACGCGCGAGGTCGTGGGCGTCGTCGAGCCGCGCCAGCGGTTCGGCAAGGACAACAAACTCGTCCCCGCCGATTCGGGCGATGAGGTCGCCGGTTCTGGTATGGCCGCGCAGTCGGTCAGCGACAGCTGTGAGGAGTTCGTCGCCGGTTTCGTGCCCGAGCGTGTCGTTGATGGTTTTGAAACCGTCCAGGTCGCAGAAGAGCACGGCGAATGTGCCGGGTCGACGGTGATTCCGTGCGATAGACGAGTCGAGTGCTTCCCGGAAGTGACGCCGGTTGGGCAGGCTGGTCAGCGGGTCTCTGCGGGCGAGTTGTTCGAGTTCCTGTTCAGCGCGTTTCAGGGCCGTGATGTCGTGCATGACGGTAACGGCGCCCGTGATGGTGCCGTCTTCGAGTTTCATTGGGGTTGCACTGATTGCTAAGTACACATCGTGTTCGTCAGCCCATCGCATGATCAAGGTTTCTCGGATGAGCTGGCGACCTTTGAGCGCAAGGTTGATGGGTTCATCACTGACTTCGACGACCGAACCATCGGTCCGGTGGTAGCGGTAGTCGCGAAGCGTTGCGTTCGATGATGGGCGAGTCCGGTGTCGTGAAACGTCGGAGACTCATCGCGGCTTCGGTTCATGAACACCACGTCACCTTCGATGTCCACGGCGACGACGCTGGCGTCGAGATGTTGGAGCGTGGCATCGAGTAGGCGCTGGTCAGCGGCGAGGCGGAGCTCCATCTCCTTGTGGTCGGTTATGTCGACAAACGTTGACAACGCGAGTTGGGTGCCTTCTCGAAAAAGCGGTCGGCTGTTTGTGAGGAACCACGATGTTTTCCCGGAGACGTTGTGCTGCATACCGATGACCATCTCGTCGATGGCGCGGTTCGTGGCGTGTACCAGCGTGCTCGGGTAGTTCCGGGCATCTATAGGTGTTCCTAGTGCGTCGACGATGGTGTGTTCGCTCGCTACATCGGAAAGACGGGCGCTGTCGGGTCGTAGGTGAAGGAGTCTGCGGGCAGCGTCGTTGCCGAGGACCACAGCGCCCTCAGCGTTGGAAAGCATTACACCTTCAGTAAGTGCACTGATGATCGACCGTACGAACTCTTCGTTTTCGTTGAGCTGCTGTTGCACGCGGTGTCGATCGGTACTATCGGCGACAGCTATGTGATGCTCGATGCTGCCGTCGTGGGCGATCGTTTGCAGGGTGATGTCAACCCAGAGGTCCTTGTTGGGATCGGTGTGTTGTGCGCGGAGTTCGCCCCGCTGCGTATGCCCGGTTCCGATTGCGTCAACTCGCATTTTCTCCAGCGTTGCTCGGTCCGGCGGGGCAACGAGATGGAAAAGGGGAACGCCGACCAGATCGTTCGGGTTGAGCCCGAAAAGCTGCTGGGTGGCGTCGGTGGAGTACAAGACACGTAGGTGCTCGTCGGCTCGAACCAGTCCGTCGGTGGAGTTCTCGGCGAGGAAGTGTTGGAGTTCTGCAGCGGTTGCTAGTGCTGCCGCTGTGGCTCGTTGTTCAGTCACATCCACGCCGACGGCGAGGAGGGCGGGTTGGCCGTCGAATGCGAAACTGGAAAGGTGGAGCTCGACGGTGCGGGCACCCGAGGGAAAATCGAAGGTCTCGGTTCGCTTGTGGGGGTGGAACGTGCCATCTGCGACGTCGCGCTGGGCCGCTATCGCAAACCCAGGGTTTACTCCCCAACGCCGTGATGGATATTCGCCGAGAAGTTCGTTTGGTGAGGTTACGCCGATGAGTTCTGCCGCCGCATCGTTGGCGAACAGCACACCGGTTGCACCGGTGACGACCGCGGCGACGGGGAGGTTGGACAGGATCGCTCGGTTTCGTACTTCGCTTTCGGCGAGCGCTTTCTGCGCCTCGGCGCGCACGGAGATGTCGTGCCCGACCGCAAATACATCGTCGGTTCCGTCAGCGCCATCGACCAGGCAGTGCGTCCAGGATTCGACGAGGATGCTGCCATCGGGCCGTACCCAACGGGTTTCCGCCGACGAGCGTGGTTCTCGGCTCGTAAGCGGCAGAAGCCGTTTGGAGATGACGGACCAAGTCTGTTCCCCTAGATGTTCCGCGATGGTCTGGCCGATCAGGTCCTTTGGACGGACGCGGTATTCGTTCGTGTAGTGGAGATTGCAGTATTCGATGCGCCCGTCTCGGCGTCGGATCCGCACCACCCGATCGGGCATCGAGTCGATCATTGTCCGATAGCGAGCATCGGCTCTGGCCAGCGCCGTCCGGTTGAGTCGACGCACGGTCCAGCTGGTCGCAGCTACGACCGCGGCCGCGGTCGCGATCGCCAACAGAAGAGCTTCTGCCTCAATGCGATAGGTTCGACTGGTAATCGATTCGAGAGACAATGATGATCCCGGCTCCCTCGAGATGCTTTCCAGCGCCGCTCGTTCCGTGCTGCGAGCGCTCTGGAACGTTTGCAAGGTGACAGCACTGGTGATTCCGCAGAGCGCGACAAAGAGCAGGACCGCGGCAGAGTTTCAAACTGGTTGAGTTCGGTCGGGTCATCCGGGTCTCCGGTTAATCAGCGCTTGCGAGGAACTGCAACCATCGACCGATCCCTACCTAACCTAAGTTCCAGGCCATGAACTGAATGATCCGACACAGAGACCTGAACAACGCACTTCGACGTTTCCAGTCCGTCGGTCAACCTCGAGGCCAATGAAGGTTTGGTACTCGTGGGTGTTGGCTCGATCGAACCGCCAAAGAGGTAGTAGCGCCTCGTTTTAGGCCGCCGTCCGGTGAATGCGCGGGTCCGCCCGGCGTGGATCTGACGGAGGGTTCGATGCGAGGGTCGGTGTGAGGGTCGGTGTGACGGTTGAGCGTGACGCCTTAGTGGCGGGTGTCCCAGCGGAACCATCGTTGGCAGATTCGAAGGCCAACGAGGGTCCAGATGGTGAGCACGAGGAGGTCGGTCCCGACGAACCCGGGGCTCGTGCTGGCGGGGTGGAACGCATGCTGGAGGCCGTGGGCGAAGGCATGTACGGGAAAGATCTTGGCGGTGGTATCGAGCCAGGTCGGCATGTCGCTGAGCACCATCCAGATGCCTGAGATGAAGGTGAGGGGGAGGAGAAGGAGGTTGACGATGGCCGGTGCAGCCTCGGCGTTGGGGATTGCTGCGGTGATGGCGAGGCCGAGGACGGTGAAGCACATCGAGCCGAGCATGAGGGTGCTCATCAATCCCGGCAGGGTGGCCAGGCGGATGTGCACGTGGTAGGCGCCGACACCGAGGCCGAGAGTGGCGGCGACGAGCGTCGTGGCGGTTATCAACGTGGAGCCGATGCGTCCGGCGATGTAGATCCAGGTGGGGAGCGACGTGCCTCGGAGCCGTTTCAGCTCGCCGGTGTCGCGAGCGACCGTGATGCTGATGGCGAGGTTGCTGAACGTGGCCATCATGAGGCCGTAGGCGAGGATGCCGGGCACAAACCAGGTGGCGTAGTTGATGCCACCGAGTTCGTCGATGTGGTGGGTGCCGTTGAGGGCGTTGAACACGATGAGGAACATGAGTGGGAGGCCGACACTGAAGAAGGCACGGGTTCGGTTGCGCCAGAACGCGCGTTGCTCGAAACCCACCTGGCGGTAGGCGAGGAGTAGATCACGTCGCCGCGAAGACGCTGACGAGGTGTTGACGAGCGGCTGGCCGAAAGGGATCGTGGTGGCGTTCATCGTGCGAGCTCCGGAGTGTGTGCAGTGGTGAGTTTGAGGTAGACGTCTTCGAGTGAGGGTTGGCTGACAGATAGTCGGTCGAGGGTTATGCCGGTAGAGAGTGCCCAGTTGGTGAGGGTGTGGGTGGTGCGGACGCCGTCGGCGGCTTCGAGGCGCAGGGTCCGGTTGTGCAATTCGACGGTGTCGTGGCCGAAGCGCGGTAGCCGGTCGGCGGTAATTCCGTCTGGAAGGGTGGTCTCGATGATGGTGAGATTTTGATCCCGACCGCCAAGGGTCTGCGGGGTGCCTTCGGCGATGATCCGACCGTTGGCGATCACACCGATCCGGTCGGCGAGTGCCTCGGCTTCATCCATGAAGTGCGTCGTCAGGAGGATGGTCTTGCCGAGGTCGGCGAGTGACCGGACCATCGACCAGCTTGATCGGCGGGCGGCAGGGTCGAACCCGGTCGTGGGTTCATCGAGGAAGATGACGTCCGGGTCGCCAACCAGTGCGAGGCCGACGTCGAGCCGTCGACGCTGGCCGCCCGAAAGATGGCGGACACGGTCGTCGGTCTTGGCGTCGAGTTCGACAAGGCGAATGACATCGGCGGTTGCGAGGCGTCGTGGTGCATAGCTGCCGTACATGTCGAGCACCTCTCCGACGGTGAGATCGTCTTGTATGCCGCACTCCTGAAGAACGATGCCGATCCGTTCTCGAAGCGCTCGTTCGTGGCGTCCGGGATCGAAACCGAGAACACGAACGTCGCCGCTGCTTCGTTCGCGGTATCCCTCGAGGATCTCGGTGGTGGTGGTCTTGCCGGCGCCATTCGGGCCGAGCAGGCACATCACCTCACCGTGTTCGACGGTGAAGCTGATGTCGTGGACAGCGGTGAAGCCGCCGTATGTCTTGGCGAGGTGGTGTACCTCGATCGCCGGGTTCATGGTTCCTCCAGTGCGGTATCGGTCGACGCCTCGGTGACGAGCAATCTTTGACCTGTAAGTTTTGACATGTCGAACTATGAACGATTGAGAATCACATGTCAAGTTCGACATGTTAAGATGAACCTATGAGTCTTCGACATGCGCTTCTGGGCCTACTCGCCGAGCGGCCCGCCAGTGGATACGAGTTGACGAAGCAGTTCGAGGTTTCACTCGCAAATGTGTGGACTGCCAGTCACTCGCAGATCTATCCCGAGCTGCAGCGGATGGCGGAGCGTGGTTGGGTAGTGGCCGGTGATGAGGGGGTCCGGGGTCGTCGCGACTACGAGATTTCCGACGCAGGTCGCGCCGAGTTGCACCGTTGGCTGACCGGTGACCGTCCGGATCGTTCCAATCGCAATGAGGCGATGCTGCGCGTGTTCTTTCTATGGACCCTCAACGACGACGAAGCGGTGACGTTCCTCGAACGCGAAGCCGATGCCTACCGAGACGGTCTCAACTCGCTTGAACGTCTCGACACCGTGATTCCCTGGAGCAAAGGCGGAAGTGACCGGATGGGACGCATCGCCTTGGAGCAGGGTCTCCGTTGGTCAAAGATGATGAGCGACTGGGCCACGTGGGCGGCCGAGCAGATTCGCAGTGGCCACGACGCCACCACGCTGACAGACCGCGAGCGAAGGTCAGGCAAGCGCCGCTGACCGATCGCGGCGACCCGGGATCGATGGCAGCCGAGGGCGAGGCGCCCCGATCGTGGACGCTCGAGGCGCCTCGATCACGGACGCTGGCGCGAACGACTGCGCGGGCTTGGCCTGGTTACGAACTAGCGCGAGACGGTTGGTGGCACACCCACGCGGTTACCGGTGTGCTGCTCATTTGAGGCGAGAGTGTCGAGCAGTTCGATGACCTCGGCAATGAGACCGTCGCGGGTCTTGACGAACAACGCGTACTCGACGTCGTAGTCGTGACCTCGCCGCGAGCGTGCATGAAAGTCGAAGCGCACGACCGAGGAATGTGCGTCGCCGATCTCGTCGTGGATGTCGACGACGACCGAACCTGGTTCGTAAAACTTCGTGAACACCGCAGTGTTGAAGGCCACCACGGCATCAGCGCCGACGTGGGGGCCGGCAATGTTGGGGGCCAGCGAATAGCTGAGGCGCCATTGCACATCGGGTGTGTACATCGCCGCCATCGCATCGACATTGCCGAACGTCTCGACAAGTTGACGGGCGGGGGTTGCGGGGGTCTTGTCTGAGTTCACGAATGAAGCCTACTCAGGACCCACAGCCGCTCGACGGCGAGCCTTGAAGGCAGAGTTTGAGGGCAAAGCTTGAGGGCAGAGTTTGAAGGCAGAGCTTGAGCTATCGGCGCGCCTCGTCGAGACGTTGGAGCAGTTCGTGCGCAACCAACTCAATGCTCTTGTGGTCGTATTCGGCAGCGCGGAAGTTACAAGCGATCAGTGCCGATCGGTGAACTCGTCGGAGGTCGCCGAATATGAATCCGTATCGGTTCTTCGTTTCATCGGTTGCGCCCACTTTCAGTCCGAGATGCCAAGAGCCGTAGTCGTCCCACGTGTGCTTCTTCAGAAACGCGTTGAGTTCCGCAGTGCTGGGCTGGGCATCCTGCCATCGGCTACGGATCACATAACGGCGGACGTCGATGAGCTTCCGTGCGTGCTCTACCGCTTCCTCGTTTACTTCGTATTTCGGCATGGCGTACCTGAGTCCTGATATTTCGGCCTTCGCCATCGGAAGGCAACCTGCACCCGGATAGGGTCACGCCCAAGTTGGGAGCGTTGCGTTCCGGATACCCGGCTTGTGCGCTTTCCATTCATCAAATGTCCGGCGCGGATGATGGATATCGCAATCGGCGACCGACCCGTCTCGGCGTAGCACCATAGACAGGGGCGAAGCGGTCCAAGTGTCCACTGTGCCATTGGCCGGCGTCTCATTTGCCATTGGCCGGGTTGGACCGGAGGAACGGTCTCTGTTAACGAGCGACATCTGCACCCATTGGTCCTCCCCATTTGAGGAGTACAAAGGTTGCGTCGTCTCGGGGATCGCCATTGATATGAACGCGAATTGCGTGGAGAAGTGTGTGCAGGATCTGTTGCGGCCGGGCGAGTTCTGATGCGCTTTGGCTTATGAGATCGATCAGGCGTTCCACGCCGAATTGCTCGCCTTCGCTCGTGTGCGCTTCACTGACGCCATCGGTGTAGAGAAGCACGAAGTCGTCAGGTTCGAGTGATTCGGCCGCAACGGTCGGGTCACGTTCGATTGTTCCCCAAGGTGGTGTCGGCGGGCACGCCAACTGTTTCACTACCTGGCCGCCGCGAATGAGCAGTGGCAGCGGGTGGCCAGCATTGGTCCAAGTCAGCAGTCCTGTCGCCACGTCGAGGCGACCGAGGACTCCCGTGGAAAACGACCCGTCGTCATAGTACGAACGGATGGTCGACGAAAGGTTGCGGTGCATGACTTCCAAGCTTCGACCTTCACGACGGTCGTGCCGGTAGCTTCCCATGGCGAGTGATGCGATCAGCGCAGAACCGACACCGTGGCCCATGGCGTCCATAATCGCAAAATCGAACACAGGTCCGTTAAGTGCGTAGTCGAAGCAGTCGCCGCCGACGTCATATGCGGGCTCGAGGAGCCCGGCGATGGAGATCGCTCCGGCACTCATCACCAGCGGCGGTAGAAGGTCCCACTGCATGCTGGCGGCGAGGCTCATGCTCCGACGACGGCGATGCAGGTTGTACGTGTCGGTGCTCCGGGCTTGAGCCGCTATTAGATATCCTGCGAACAGGCCGAGTTCCTCACATGCAACGAGTTTTTCGTCGTCGGCGTCGGGCACGGTTAACGCCAGGACGCCGGTTCGATCGGATCCTTCGATCACCGGTGCCCAGACCCGGGTTCCGTCATCGCGTTGAGTCGTGACGATACATTGGTCCCGAAAGCACCGGCCCGCAAGGGTCGTCGCTACGGCTTCGGCTTTGGGCAGGTCCGGATGGGCTGAACGGTCAGGAAGGGGCTCAAGGACGGTTTGGCCAAAATCGATGAGGTACAGAACGACGTCTGTCGCCCGCAACCCACGTGCAGCTCGTTCCAGAACATCGGTGACACCCGCAGGGTCGGCTCCACGCGCCAGTCGCAACGCAGCACCGAAGTCGATTGCGAACACCATGCGACCCTATCCCACCTCCTTCTGGCCGCGCACCATAACGCACACGAGTGTTCAAACACTGACTGGGCTCGCACATGCAGCGAGAAGCTTTTCCGGCAACTAGGTGGCGCGACCGCCGCTCAGAAGTCGTTCGGCGACACGTTTCGCAAAGCTCATGGGACTTCCTGAATCAACTCGCATCGCTGTCAACGGGGAACAGTCGCCAGTGCCCTTCGGAAATGACCTCAGCGTTGCCGTCAACGATCTTGATGGCGGTCTCGTCGTCGATCGCGTAGCACGGGACCGTCATGCCGGCCGCCCATCGCTCCGCGTCGGCCATCGTGTTCTCCGGTAGGTCCACGTGGTCGAGATGCGGAAAGATCGAGAAATCAACCAGACCGAGTGCCTCATCCTTCCCGGAGGGTGGCTTCCAGCCAACGAAATCTTCACCGATGGCCGGAGTCATGACCATGCTTCCGGCGCTGAGTCCCACCCAGACGGTGTCGTTCAGCGACGGTAGAAGTTCTGCCAGTCCGGACTCGTTCATCCAATGGCTCAAATAGAGGGCGTCGCCTCCGTTTACCAGCAGGACGTCGGCCTCTTTGACCCACTTCACCCATCGTTCCCGGTCGATGCTCGGTAACGCGGTGAGTTCGAGCACTCCCAACGACTTCCACCCCAACTCGCACATCGGCGTCGATGACTGACCCGTGATGAATCGCCACGCGCCACCCGGACTCCCCTGGGGGTGACCGTAACTGGCAGTCGGTATGCAGAGTGCGTTGGCGTCGGCGATTGGTTTGCCGAGGAGTTCGACCAGAGTGCCGTGGATGCTCGCGTTCTTGATTCCAGCGGATGTAAGGAGAAGTTTCATGGTCCCCGAGTCCTCGTTGTGAGCTGATAGCCGTTTCGCGTCACCTGTATGTTTGCACCACAATTTTGGCGATCGCCAACTACCTGTTGTGGGGTCAGCCTGCGATTGATAGTCTGCCGTCGTTTCGTGTCACTGCCCTGTTGTGTCTGTTATGTCCAAGCGAGGGGAGACGTTGAGTGGCTGCGTCGACGGTCCGTGAGATCGCACGTGAGGAATGGCCAAACGGCAACGAGTCCGGTTCTGCCGCGCTGCCAACGGCGAACCCGGAACTACCACTAACGACTTCAGGAACGGTGGAAGACGGCGGCGTGGACCACACGGCACGAGTATCGAGTGGGGTTGCACGCGTTGTTTCCGTCGTGGCAATCCTCGGTCTCGTCGTTACTGCAGCAGCGTCATTGGCCTCGTGGTCGCTTGATCGCCGCAACGAAGAACGTCTGCTCGGTGTACAAACCCGCCAAGCCGCAGCGCTCATTTCCGCCGCTGTCCTTAACATCACGAACCCACTCACCACGGCTTTGCAGGTGGCAAGTGCAACGGAAGGAGACGGTAAGAAGTTCTCGTCCTTCATGTCGACCCAGATCGGCCCCGATCGTCTGTTCGTTCATGCATCGTTATGGCGGATTGAGGGTGACTCGACCATTCGGGTGGCGACTGTGGGTATCGAACCAAAGTCAGCAATCGCATCATCCGGGGGGATTGACGACCTTCTGCGTCAGGCAGTGAGTTCGGACTCGTTCGTAGTAGCCGGACTGCCGGCCGGAAGAATGAACGTTGTCGCCTACGCGATGGCCTCCCCGAGTGCACCGGGCTACGTGGTTCTTGCCGAGCGCGCAATTCCAGCGAATCGCCGAGTCGCCGTTGAGGACGACTCGGCGTTTTCGAACATCCACTTCGTCACGTACCTCGGCGATACGACTCGCTCCGAAGATGTGGCAACGACCGATGTCCGTCCATCGGAGTTGCCCCTTCGAGGAATGACCCACCGGGTGAAGATTCCCTTTGGTCATACCGTGATCACGCTTGTCGCGTCGCGTCGGTCACGGCTTGGAGGGAGCCTTGGTGCCATGCTCCCGTGGGTCTTCCTCATGGGTGGATTCGTGGTCACCGCAACCGCCTCCGCGGTCTCTGTTCGCCTCGTGAGGAGGCGCCTCGGCGCGGAGCAGGATTCGGCAACGATCGCCCGACTGTATGAGCGTCTGGATGGTCGCTTCGCCGAACAACGACAGAATTCCGAAACGTTGCAGCGGGCGCTCCTGCCACAGCGAAACCCATCACTGCCGGGTCTGGAGGTTGCTTCCCGATACATGGCCGGAGCGCGGGGAGTTGAGGTGGGCGGAGACTGGTACAGCATCGTTCCGGTCGACGACGACCACTTCGCGTTCGTTGTCGGTGATGTCTCCGGCCGTGGGCTTTCGGCGGCGGTGATAATGGCCCGACTCCGGTTCACTATCCGCGCATATCTTGTTGAAGGTCACCCCCCGGACCGGGTTCTGACGATGTGCAGTCGTGCGATCAACGTCACCGAAGACGAACACTTTGCAACGGTGCTCGTCGGGCTGGGCCAGCTCTCAACCCGCGAGCTGATCCTCGCGAACGCAGGTCACCTCAACCCGTTGGTCGTCACACGCTCAACAGCGGATTTCATCCCCACGAATGTGGGCGTGCCCCTCGGGGCCAAGACGTCGCCTCACTACGAACTGACGCGCTACACGATGCCCCCGCATTCGACCCTTATCGCGTTCACCGATGGTCTCGTCGAGCGACGTGGCGAGGACCTCCTTCAGGGTCTGAATCGCCTCGCGACGGCGACGTTGTCCCGTGAGTTTTCGAACGGTGGCTCACTCGATGACTCGCTCACGGCGATCGTGTCAGCCATGAACCACGAAGGTCCTGACGATGACATCGCCATTCTGGCCTTTCGATGGCTCTCCGAACCAGGCGTTGATGCGGGCCAAGCAGGTTGACGACGCAGCATTCTCGGTCCCAATTCGGCGGCCGTCGACCTTCTCTCGTCGGAGTGGGAGTTACCCGTTCGAGGTACCCCTTCGCGGCCGTGAACCTGCGTCCGACCAACGCCCCGTAAGTGACGCGCCGCTGACGCGCCGGTCTCGTACGGTCGAATCGTTCGCCGCTGACCGCCAGCGCGACCTCGAGATGGAGTCTTTCCGATGGTGCGTTGCCAAAGACCCCGATTCCAGCGCCTGTGGCCTTCTCCGATCGGGGACGTCCACGACCGGGGCGCCCCCGGTCGGCCTTCTCGTGCACCAGGGAGTTCGATGCACCTACGTAGGTGTCGGGCGTGGACGGCACGCGTTGCGGTCGTTGCGACCGCGCTCGCAATCGGTGCGCCGGCGGCGATCGCCGCCCCGGTGCGGCCATCGGTTGCCATCCCGGTCGAAATCTCGATCGGCGGCCCGTACCGTACGGTGGCCGGCCAACCGGTGACGCTTAGTGCGACCTTCGCTGTGAAAGGACAGAGCGCCACGGTGTCGAAGCTCGCGGCCATCGGCGCGGCTTTGCTGGCGTATCAGGACGCGTACGGCACGTTTCCGCCGTCAGCGCTGACTGACGCCGCCGGCCGACCCACCGTGAGTTGGCGAGTGCTCCTACTGCCGTTCCTCGGGCAGAAGTCGCTGTACGACCGCTTCGACCTGACCAAATCCTGGGATGATCCGGTCAACCGGCCACTGCTGTCGGAGATGCCGGATGTCTATCGAACGGCGGGCGGAAACAAAGCCTCGACCTGGACTGGCGTTGCCGGTGTCGCCGGCACCCAGCAGCTGTTTCGAGGTGCCGCATCGAGCCCGGCCGGCGGACTCAAGCCGAGTCGCATCACCGATGGCACCACCATGACCACCGCTGTCGGCCCGGTCGGCAGCAAGGTGAGGATTCCATGGACCGCTCCGGGCGACATCGAAACGTCGGCGAAGCCACGCTTTGGTGCTTCGAGCGGGTTCGACGGTCCGGGTGCAGTGGCTACCCCAATGCTTTTCGCGGATGGTCAGGTGCGGACGTTGCTCGATTCGGTGGATGCCGTTTCGGTGCATTCCTGGTCCACCGTCGACACCGGCGGATGTCTCCCGCCCGATGAGGTGAAGGTCGATCTCCGAGCATTGTGGGACCTCGACGGGTCCGGGCTGTTCAGTTCGGCGGGTCGCTCAGCGACCTTCGCAGCCACAACGCCAGGCGTCCACAAGGTGACGTTGCGAGTGGTCGACAACTTCGGTGGAGTACGCACCGTGCGCACGACGGTTACGGTCCGATGAGCGCCCGTCGCGAACGGGTGCTCAGCCCGAAGAAGGCGTGGGCCGTAGTTGCCGCTGCGGTTGTCTTTGCCACTGCGATCTCCGGCATTCCCCGAGGTGACCGAGCGTCGGCGCAGCAGGCCACACAAAGCCGTCCTTTCCTGGCGCTGTTGTGTGCCTACGCCGACGTACCCAGCACCTACGGCATCAGCGCCGACCTCGTCCAGTCGATGTTCGTCGGCGGGTACGCCGGCCTACCCGACTCGATGAACGACTACATCCGCGAGATGTCATACGGTGCGTATGACCTCGCCGGGTCGCGGGCCGCTGGGTGGTACCGGCTTCCGGGAACGATGGCGTCGTACCAAGCGAGCTTCGGTGTGGACTTCGGAAGAATCGCAGCCGACTGCACGACCGCGGCAGCGGCGGGTGGTACCGACGTGAGCCAGTGGAACAACTTCGCGTTCTTCCTCAACGACAACATGAACGGCGTCGGCGGCTTCTGCTGCGGCGGCGAACTGACGGTCAACGGGCAGGCGAAAGCAGCGCGGGCGGTGTGGTTTCACTACCGCGCCCTCACCTCGCCGCGCCTGGTGCTCCATGAGATCGGCCACTATTTCGGGGCCGACCACACCCAGTCGCAAACGGATCCCCTCGGAAACTCCCAGTACGGCACCGACCTGAAGCGGCCCGTCTGGCGGCCCGGCTATCAGTTTCCGGGCACGCAACTCACACCGAACCTCATCGGCGGAGGCTACGACGCAAACAACCGGGACAAGATGCGCTGGATCCCCGCCAACCGCAAGGCCCGTTTCGCCGGAGGTACGCAGAGCTTCACGCTCGCCCGTCTCACCCAGCCCGGATCCGACGGCAACCTGCTCGTCGAAGTTCAGTTCGGCACCCTGGGTGCGAAGTACGTGGTGTCGGCCAGGACACGGATTGGCTACGACGCTAAGAGCGACCGGCCCATCCATCCGTCAATCGCAACCGACTACTACGTCGAGCCCGGTGTCCACATCCAGCGTGTCACCGGGACAAGCGACCCGACCGTGGTCCTCTCGACCCCTGGCGGCAATCCGGCCACGACCGACGGAGTCTGGAAGCAGGGCCAGAGTTACGCTGACCCGGCCAACGGTTTGACCATTACGGTCGATCGATTCGACGACAACGGAGCGCAAATCACAGTCACGGGAACCGCAACCGCGACGACAGCACCGGCCACGACGGCGCCAGCGACAACGGCGCCAGCCACGACGGCGGCGCCTGTCACCACTGCGCCTCCCGCCAACTCCACTCCAGCCACGACGGCCCCGGCCGCAACAACGGGAGGGGGCGCTCTACCCCAGAATGATCTTGCGGCTGCGCCATTGGTGGCCCCTGCGGGCCGATACGGACCCGTTGCGACAGGGACTGCGAACCTTGAAACCGGTGAGCCGCAACCTTGTGGCGCCATCGGCAACACGATGTGGTTGCGTTTCACCGCAGACGCTTCGCGCACCTACACAATTCACACCATCGGCGCCGACTACGACACCGTTCTCAGCGTGTACCGGAGTACGGGAACCGCCAATGGTTTTGCGTCTCTTACGAACCTCGCGTGCAACGACGACGTCAACGGCACAGCGCAGTCGGGCGTGACGGTGACGGTCGCAGCGGGAGACACCGTCTACCTGCAGGTGGGAGGATACCGAAATGCTTCCGGGTCAGCGGTTGTCACTGTCAGCTGACGAGACGATACCGCCGAGCGCGAAATCGATCCTCCACGTACCTTGCCTGGGTTTCGGGCGTTGATAGGAAACCGTAACGCGCCCGAAACCTAGAGACGCCGACGTTCCTGTACCTTTTGGCTTTTCTGCGATTCCGGAGCACGAATGACGGTCGTTCAGAACGGCTCAGCCGAACTCATAACCATAGAACGAGTCGCTTTTCTGCAGCGCGCCGGACTCTTCGCTCAGGTACCCGGCCACACCCTGGTCGCGGTCGCCAGGCTGCTTGAGGAAATGCGCGTTGGTGCCGGAGAGCGTTTCATCGAACGGGGTGCCGTTGAGGACTGGCTCTTTGTCGTGGCCGAAGGACGTGTGAAAGTCCACATTGACGACTACACGGTCAGTGAACGGGGATCGGGTTCGGTCGTTGGGGAGTTGTCCGTGCTGTCACCTTCGGCACGAACCGCTTCGGTGACCGCGTTGGAACCGACGTTGCTTCTTCGGTTGCGTCGCGGACCGTTCAATGAGCTTCTTGACGATCGACCCGTCGTTGCGAGGGCCCTTATTTCGGAGTTGGCGAGGCGGCTGCAACAATCAACGAATGAGCGCGCAGCGGAGCGACAAGTGCTCAGATCCGCATCGTCTCATTCGTGAGTCGACCGTCGGGGGTGCGCGGCCGCATCGCACTGTTATCCGGTCAGGCGTTTGCGCTTGGTCTCACGGTTGCGTGGACCACGGTCGCTGCGAGCGCAATTTTTCTCCGAGACTACGGATCCGGGTTATTGCCGGTGACGTATCTAGGTGCTGCCGCAGCGGGAACGATCTCGACTGTGCTGCTCGGCCGAGCCGCCCGTAAGCGAGCACTGGCCCACGTGGCCTTGAGAGTCTTTGCGATCGTCACCGTCGTCTTCGGGTTCGCCTGGTTGCTGATCAACCGATTCAGCGCGGCCTGGGTTGCGTTCGCTCTGTTGGTGGTGCTTCCCATCGCTGTACCGGTCGGCTTCATGTTTATCGTCGGTCAGGCCGGAATGTTGCTTGATGTGCGAACGATGAAGGCGCTTTACCCGCGAGTGATCGCCGGTTTCGCTCTGGGTTTTACATTTGGTGGATTGGCTGGGCCGCTCGTCCTCTCCGTCGTCGGAGCAACCGAGCACCTCCTGTTGGCGGCAGGGGTCGGGTGCATGAGTTTGGTCGCACTGGTCTGGGAGACGAAGCGGCGCTATCCGGACGAACTTTCCGGCGTGGAGCCACACGATGATCAGGTCGGGCCGGTGACCTTGCGCGTTCTCCTGAAGAACCGATTCGTGGTTCTGATCATGGCATTCCAGATGCTTTCGGCCGTCGAAAGTCAATGGCTTGATTACTTGGTGTACGACCGCGCCGGCCGTCGGTACAGCGACGCAAACGAACTCGCCACGTTTATCAGTCGATTCCTGGCGATTGCGTACGCAAGCGACATCGCTGTTCTGCTTCTGTTCGCCGGCGTCCTTCTTCGCCGTTTTGGTCTTCGGCTCGGGCTGACGGCGAACCCCGCTGTTGTGTTGACGCTGGTCGTATCCGTGGTTTTCGGTGGTGTCGCGCAAGGCGCGGGATCAACATTGGTATTCGTACTTATTGTTGGCGCTCGCGTCAGCGACCTTGTGTTGAGTGACGGTACGACGCGCACATCGGTGAGCGCGGCCTATCAAGCGATTCCGAAGGCCGAACGACTCGCGGCGCAAGCCAACGTTGAGAGTCTGGGAGTTCCGATTGCGATCGGCTTCAGCGGTGTGGGTTTGATGATTCTCAACGCAACCATCGGGACGAATGGGTTGGTTCTGCCAGTCCTTACCAGCATCGTGCTCGCCGCCTGGATAGTAGTTGCACTTAGTATGTATCGGGGATATCGGGCGAATTTGCTCTTGAATTTGCGTCGTCGTTTGCTGGACCCCGATGAGCTCTCGCTCGAGGGTCCGAACGCAATGGTCGCCGTTGATCGTCTTCTCGAGAGCGGTGACCCTCGTGATTTTCGTCTTGGCCTCGCCTCGCTCACGTCAATTGCCCCTGAGAATTTCGCCGATCGTTTGGAAGGTCTGGCTCTTCAGGAACGACCGATAGCGTTCGATTCCACGCTGGACCTGTTGATCCGTGCCGACCGTCGTAAAGCTGAAGCCGTTGCGCGCCTCCGACTTCGCGAACCGAACCCTGATTTGGTGGCCACCAGCCTTCGGGCACTCGCAGAAGTGGGGGGACCCGAGGATTCGGCGGCGATTTCCGCGGCGTTATTCGCCGACGACCATGACGTGGTTGCGGCCGCAAGCGCAGCAGCAGCCCGGACCGGAAACGATGACGTCGTGAAGTCTTTGAGTGGACGCATCGCCGCTTTGGCATTGTCCCTAGATGTACGTGAACGGGTCCTCGCGGCGCGGATGCTCAGCGAGAGTCGATCGTGTTTGGCGGTCGACCGGCGCTGTCCTCCGTTCGCTCATCGGCGATGCCAACGCGTTAGTGCGTCAGGCTGCGCTCGATGCCATGGAGTGGAGCGCTGATGGGGAATTGGCGCTTGATGTCGTCAGATGTCTCGGAGACGCTGCCACCTCAGCTTCCGCTTTGGCCGCCATTGTTCGTGGCGGTTCAAGCTGCCTTCCCCTGGCGGACCTTGCGTTGCAGGGGGAACTGGTGGTTGAACGGGCGGCGCTCTTCCAATTTGTGCGCGCGTGTCGGTCCATCAATAGCGAAGCTGCACATGAGTTGCTTCGGCGTCATGCCCGACACCCGGAACGCGACATTGGATTAGCTGCGCTGCGGGCGCTGGCTTCGATTTCCGTCGCCGATGGGTCTCGTGACGCGGCTATCGCACGGGATCTCCTGCGCGACGATGTCGAACATGCCGCCCGGGTGTTGGCCGCCCTTCGCTCGGTGGCAGTTCAAAAGTCAGCGGAAGTGCTGCGATCGGCACTGTCCGATGAGCTGGAACTACTGAAGCGACGGGCGCTCGCCTGCCTCTCGCTGATTTATGGCCGGGCCGAGCTGGAACGCGTGCAGCTCCAGCTTGATCAGCCCTCAGCCTCAGATCGAGCCTTGGCCATGGAATGGCTCGACGTGACGCTCAGTAACGAGGACCGGTTGGTGCTTGTGCTGATCGAACCGGGAATCACTGTCGATGACCAGTGGCGTCGTTTGTCGCGAAGCAATTCAATCGCAACAATGTCCGCCGAAGACGCGCTTCGAGACCTCGTCAATGATCCGACCGACGTCTGGCGCCAGCCTTGGCTTGTCGCATGCGCATTAGTAGCGGCAACCGGGTTTGAGAAGTCAATCGAAGGGTTACGGCCGAACGAGAGCCAACCGATTGATCATGACCACATCGTTCGCGAGACCATCGTCGGCATTCGCCGTCGTGGCGACGGAAATTGGCCGTGATGTAGGCAGCGGATCACTCGTGTGATTCAGGTGATGTCGTCGCGGAACCTTTCGACCGCAACCAGCGGACGAGTAGAAACATTCGTACGATCAGCACAACGGCTACGCCGAAGAACACGGCTTTGCCGAGCCGATCGCCCGTCACAAAGAACAAAACGATGGCTCCGATGAGCACAATTCCCAAGAGTGCGAGACCCAGTCGGATCTTGCGGCGGTCAACAACGGGTTCGGGATCGTTCATGCTGCAACTCTTGCAGTTATTCCCGCCCCTCGGTATTCGGGAGCAACGCCGCGAACGATCCGGAAACAGAGTGTTCATCGTCGGGTGATGTGCCAGTCACAGGCGATCTTTAGTCTCGGGCCAACCGATGCAGCATTTGCGTTCGCCTCGGCTCACCGCCACCGCCTCATGATTGAAAGGACCATATGTCCCGTCCCATTTCACCGCTCTGGGCGAGAGGAGGGCGACTCGTGCGCCGTTCGCTCGTTGCCGGTGCCAGTCTCACGCTCGTTTCCGTGTTGATCCCTTCTATTGCGAGCGCTCAGGATGTTGCGCCCATTCCGGTCACCGGCCAGCAGGTCAATCTTCTGTGGACCGTCGTCGGAGCCGTGCTTGTCATCTTCATGCAGGCCGGTTTCGCGCTTGTGGAAACCGGCTTCTGTCGGGCCAAACACGCAGCCCACGTGATTTCGACGAACTTTGCCATTTTCGGTCTCGGTTTCGTCGGATACTTCGTGGTCGGCTACGGCCTGATGTTCGGTGGGTACTCGGCTCCGCTTATCGGTCTTGACAAGGCGCCAGGGAGCAACTTCATCGGATCTGGCAACTGGACCTTCCTCTGGAAGGGTGGCTTCATGCTCACAGACGCCCGTGGTGTCGGTGGGGCAGCGCTCCTCGGCTTCTTCCTCTACATGGTGGCGTTCATGGACACTGTGGCAACGATCCCAACCGGCGCCATGGCAGAGCGTTGGAAGTGGAAGGCGTTCGTGGGATGGGGTCTCTTCTGCGGCGCCATCTACTACCCGATCTTCGGGGCGTGGACATGGGGCGGCGGCTGGTTGGCCAAGGCCGGAAACTCGATGGGTCTCGGTCTCGGCTACGTCGACTTCGCTGGCTCGGGCGTTGTTCACGCCGTCGGTGGCGTGGCCGGACTCGCAGGGGCGGTCGTGCTCGGACCACGTATCGGCAAATACAATAAAGACGGTTCGGCGAATACCATCGCCGGTCACCACCTTCCGATGGCCTTCCTGGGCACGTTCATTCTGTTGTTCGGTTGGTTCGGCTTCAACGCTGCTTCGACCCTCGCGGCGACTGACGTGCAGTTCGCAACCGTGGCGACGAATACCGCTCTAGCGGGTGCATTCGGTGCGGTCGCGGCGATGTTCTTTCTCATGTACACCGGTGCGAAGAAACCCGATCCCGGAATGATGGCCAACGGAATGCTCGCCGGCCTCGTGGCGATCACGGCGCCATGTGCATTTGTCGATCCGTGGGCCGCAGCGGTGATCGGTTCGATCGCCGGTGTCCTGGTCATCCTCTCGGTTCGTTTCATTGAAAAGAAGGGCGTCGACGATCCCTGTGGTGCCGTATCAGTACACGGCGTGTGTGGTTCGTTCGGCGTGCTTTGCGTCGGTCTCTTCTCCAACGGTTCCTACGGGGCCGGTTGGAACGGAACCACCAAAGGCGCGGCAGCCAAGTTGAACGGAGTCATGGGCATCTTCGGAGGCGACTTCGGTGTCGGCATCAAGCAGCTCGGTGCCCAGGCATTGGGAGTGGTAATCATTTGGACGCTCATCTTCGGCCTGGCGTTCGCCTTCTTCAAGATCCAGAACGCACTGATGAAGGGCGGCATCCGCCCGCCGGCCGACGAAGAAATTGCCGGGCTCGACATGATCGAGATGGGCGTCACCGCCTACCCGGTGTTCCACCACAACGAGAGCGAGGAATACGCCTCGGTGTAGTTGTCGAGATTGATGTGTCGGGGCGGCCTTGGCCGTCCCGACACAGCCTTATGACATCGTGCGGCATCCGCCGCGTTCCCTGACACCGGCGTGGATCAGTACGACGCCGGTAGCCATTCGCCCGACCGCCTACAAGGGCGCGTCCCCGTCGAACCGCCGAAAGCCAATTCGTGGATATCGCCCACATTCTTCGAGACATTCTGTTTGTTCTGATTGCAGCCAAGATTGCCGCAGAGGGGGCCGAGCGAATCGGCATTCCAGCAGTAGTCGGTGAGATTGCCGCCGGTATCCTCATCGGTCCGTCCGTGTTGAACGCGGTCGGCCGAGGCGATGAGGTCCTTCGTACGCTTGGCGAACTGGGCGTCATTCTGCTCCTGCTCGATGTCGGGCTGGAGATGGACCTCGCCGAACTCGGCAAAGTCGGTCGGGCGTCGCTGTCCGTTGCAGTCATTGGCGTCGTGGCCCCCATGGCGATGGGTTTCGGCGGGATGATAGCCATCGGTGAGTCGTTCAACACCTCCCTCTTCATCGGAGCCGCCCTCACGGCAACGAGTGTCGGGATCACGGCGCGGGTGTTCGGTGATCTCCGGGCGTTAGCCACGACGGAGGCACGAGTGGTCCTCGGAGCGGCGGTGGCCGATGACGTGATGGGCCTCGTCGTTTTGACTGTTGTCGTACGACTCGTCACGGAAGGGTCCGTTTCACTCTTCTCGGTGCTCGGGATCGTCGCGCTCGCTGTCGGGTTCCTCGTCATCGGCGGACTTGTCGGCATCAAGCTTGCGCCGCCGCTCTTCGGCCTGGTCGAAAAGATCAGTCGGTCCACCGGGACCATGGTGGCGATCGCCCTTGCGTTCGCACTCGGCTACGCCGAGCTGGCGAACATCGCCAAGCTGGCCCCGATCGTAGGCGCCTTCGTTGCCGGGTTAGCGCTCGCGAAGACGAGACAACACGATGGCATCCGCCGGGAACTCGCGCCCGTGGGCCACCTCTTCATTCCGGTGTTCTTCTTGCAGATCGGCATCGACGCTGACGTATCGGCCTTCGGGCGTGTAGCGGTACTTCGCGACGCCGCCATTTTGCTTGTGATCGCCGTAGTTGGAAAGCTCATAGCGTCATTTGGTCTCTCTGGAACCCGGGCTGACCGTTGGTTGGTCGGGCTAGGCATGCTTCCTCGTGGCGAGGTCGGGCTCATTTTCGCAACGATTGGTCTCGCAAATGGAGTGCTCAACCAGGACCTCTACGCATCGCTTCTGTTGGTTGTGCTCATAACGACACTCGCCACACCGCAGCTGTTGAAGCTCAGGTTCGCCAGGATTCGCGCCGCAATGGTTCCCGGGTCGATCGGCGGGTTGCCAGTGACTTCCGAACCGCCCCAGGGCGGATGGTTCCGTGTTGTTGACGGGCAAGTCCGTCTCGCCGCAACGCCCTCTCCTGATCGTGCTCTCACGGTGGCGCTTGAGGCCGCGGTTGAGATGACCGATGCTCGTCCGTCAGCTGAACTCCTCGACTACCTGGGCGAGACTTCGGGCTTGGTCAAATGGAACGACCGCTCGACCGCTTCGCTGCGCAAAGTTGTGGAGCGCGGTAGTGCGAGGTCGTGGCGGTTCCTGGAGACGGTTGGAGTTCTTGAACAGGCTCTCCCGGAATTGGCTAAGACCATGCGCGCTCGTTATGCCGATCCTTTCGTTCTCGACGCGGCGCACATGCACCGATGGGGTGCCTTGGAACGGCTCCGAGAACTTCCCCCCGGCTCTCCGTTGCGGGGACAGTTCGAACGGCTTGAGCATCCCGAATGGTTGCTCCTTGCCGCGTTGCTCGTTGAGGGACTCGAAGGGCACGCCGCTGCCCCCACCGAGGCCGCCAACATCGTGCGCAGGGTCGGGTTTGGATCAGTCGCCGAACGCGAGGTTGTCGGTTTGGTCGAAGACGACGGTTTGCTCCGGGCTGCTTCAGCTCGACTCGATGCCTTCGATGAAGAAGAGGTTCTTCAGCTCGCGTCGCACCTCGATACACCGGAACGAGCTCGAGCGTCGTACCTCCTGGCGGCAGTTCGAGATGATCATCTCGAACCCTGGGAACTGGAGCGACTCACATCGCTTCATGACTTGGTGCAACGTTCGTTGACCGATGAGGGACTGACGGGCCTCGAAGCTCGGAACCTTATCGAACGCCGTAGGACCGAGGCGATGCTGTTGGCCCGAGACCGACCCGAAGTCGTTGAACGAATCCGTCATGCTCCGAGGTCCTACATCGCTCGTCAGCAGGCCAGCGCAATAGTCCGTCATGCGGTACTGACAGAACCGCCCTTGCGACCAAACGCGGTGCGCGTCCAGGTCTCGCCGGCCGAAGAGAACAAATGGTTGGTTGAAGTGGGAGCCAAGGACCGTCCCGGCCTCATGGCCGCGGTCACCGGAGTGCTGAGCCGCAACGGACTTGATGTGGACCGAGCTGTGGTTGCCACATGGGGGGACCACGCCGCTATCGAGTCGTTTGTCGTGATCTCGACGGTTCAACCCGTCGGGGACGAGATTTCCGCAGCGGTGGAGCAGGCACTGGACCAACCGCTTGAAGTGCCGGGCGTCCCCGAAGCAACCGTTGTATTCGATGACCTGGCGTCTCCATGGCACACGGTCTGCGAAGTCAGTGCGCCTGAAATGCCCGGCCTTCTCCACGCGCTCTCGGGAGTTTTTGCCGCTGCGGGGGTCGAGATCCGCTCGGCGGGAATCGGTCGCTCCGGCTCGACCGTTGTGGACCGCTTCGAGGTTGTTGGCCGCGACGGTCCTCGACTCAGCGACAACGAACGTCGGCTGATCCAAACGTATCTGGAGCGTGGCGTGCGCGGGCGGCAGCGGCGTTTCCGCCGCGGCTTTGTCGTCGAGGCAGCCGGTGGCTAGTCGTGCCGACGAAGCAGTGAAGGTCGGCGATGGGGATTGATGCGCTTCTCGTTCGCGGACGCGTTGAGGCGCATGTGCTCGTGGTTGGTCACATCGGCGACGACGAGCAAATACTCGTCGGGCGACTCCGCCGCGAGCGGCTACGTCACGAGTGTCGCTGCAGAAGGACGGGAGGGTTTGGCGCTCGCCGAAAAACGAATCGTCGACGTCGTGGTGATGAGCACCGAACTTCCGGATATCAAGGCGCTTCGTTTGACAGCGCAATTCCGCCGGCTCAACCCCAACGTGGCGATCCTTCTTGTCGCCGAAGGTGCCGGGCAAAAGGAAGTCGCCAAGTGGCTCGACGGTGGAATCGACGATTGCGTAACCGATGGGCGTTCATTGGTCGAGTTGCTGGCGCGCGTCCGGCGATTGTTGCGTCAACGAACGACAATTGCTGGAGATGATGCCCACATCGGCGATGAATCGCACGTGTTGGAAGTCGGAAAGCTTCGTGTGGATACCGACGCGTTTGTGGCGACGTTGGGTGGGATCGAGATTGCGCTGGCACCACGCGAGTTCCGGCTTCTGGTAGTGCTCGCTCGGGTACCGGGAGTGACAGTCACCTACCACCGACTCTTGATGGATGTGTGGGGCGAGAATCGACATGCCGATACCGGATTGCCAAAGCTGAGAAGTTCGATGAATCGGTTACGCCAGGCGCTGTCGGTTGCCGGACCTGACCCGACCATTGCAACTGTGCTCCACGTCGGTTATCGACTTTTAACCCAGGGACCTTCGCCGGACAACCAGAGGTGACACCTCACTTCTTTGCTATCACCGCACGAAGGTCGTTCATGCAGGCTCGGGCGATCGAGGTGAGGTCACGCTTGTCATCGAGCCTAGAGGCGCGAGGTCGCGGCGGAACTCGCCCAACGTTGCTGTGGCGGCATCGAGGACGCGCAACGGCACTTCGCCCACCTCGCAAACTTCATTGCAATCGACAGCCCCGCCGATGCAACGATCACTCGCGAACTGCTCGACTGGCACCCCTCGGGGCCCAGCCTTATCGACGGCCTCGGCGCAAATCATTACTACCTCCAATGAGTAAAAAAGCGAGGTGGTCGACGGTCGAATATCCGACGTCGCGCTCGTGTGAACCTGTATGCACGAACCTCTGCGTACATACGAATCTCCAGATTCCCGCGGTTGAGTCAATTGCCTTGAACGTCGTCTCCCCGTGATCCGATGGTGACGCCTGGCGATGAACCGGGATCGGCCGATCCACCGTCTACAAGGTTGTTTCACGTCGGAACCCGATCGGAAACCGTGATCCGATCCGATTCGATCCGATCCGATGCGTGGCGAACTGAGAGACTGCCGACCTTTCCAGTTCGGGCGGTATCGTTTCTCGCTGAGGAGTCCGGAGAAGCAGGTACCCCGTCGTTTCCTTGCTCACGAACGCGATGAGCGACATACTTTCGTAGTTCCGCCTCGAACTCAGCATGCCCCGCCGGTGCCTGTGGACTACTCGAAGGATGGGCGCACTTGTCTTCGGATCTCAGTTCGGCCGACACCGGCCACAACGCACCGTCAACGACCAAAGGACCCGATCCGAGTTCGTTCGATGTCGAGCCGTCGGTAACTCGCGTCCTCGCCACCATCCTGCTCGTGCTCCTCATCGGTGGACTGGCACTGTCATGGCGGCAATACCGCAGCGACCGGCGTTTCCTCGCTGACGAAGCACGGACTTCCGTGGGGGCCTTCGCCGAACTCACGAATCGGCTTATTCGTGGAAGGCAGGAGACTCTCGAGGCCTACGCCGATACGAACTCCGTGAAAAGCCAGGACCTTTTGACGATGAAGGTGAACTTCGACCGATTCGTCAAACGCCGGGGAAGCGGGACTCTTGGCTGGATGGACAGCACGGGTTACGTCCGGGTCTCATCAGACGCGCCGCTCGACCGGCCCGCGCTCGACGTGAGCGACCGCACCTACTTCCGTCAGGCGATGGCGACCCGATTGCCGGCGGTCAGCGGGGGCATGGCCGGGCGGGGTTCGGGTCGGCCGGTGTTTGTCGTCGCCATCCCGACGTTTTCGGGCGACGATCGCCAAACTGTCCCCGACGGCGTGCTCTTCTGGGCTTCTCAACTTGAGGACTTCAGTAGGGAGGTACTGCGACTCATTCCTGACGACAAGATCTCTGTCATCGACACGGGCAACCACATTGTGCTGGCGACACCAGAGAGGTTGATGCTCGAAACCTCCCCTCGTTTTGCCGTGGACTATCTACGCGAAAAGGGAGCGGGTCTCCTCACGAACACCACGGGCGTCACCGGCACGAAGAACCGCGTCGTGGCGTTTGCGTCGGTGCCGAGCTCCGGGTGGATGGTCGTTCGCGACGAATCGCGTTCTCGATCGCTCTACCCGGCTCGCAAATCGCTGGCGCTGACGACGGGTACCTTGCTGCTGGTCGCAGTGTCTGCGGTGCTGCTGAGTCTTCGGACCCGTCAGTTGTTGTTGGGCGCAGCTTCAGCGGTTCGGCGAGAGGCACGAGGACGCGAACGTTTAAGGAGCTTGTCGGAGAATCTGACGACGGCGGCCACCAGCGCTGAGATCGCGAAGGTGGCCAGCCACGAAGGAGCGGCGGTCGTCGATGCATTGGCCGCTGTCGTTGTTGGAATCCAACGGATAGAACCGTTTACGTCGGCCGGTCCAGCCGCCGACACGCTGCTCGGCCCTGCGGAAGGCGTTGACCGCTCGCTGGTCGAGGCAACCCAACGAAGGATCAGTCAGGAACAATCCGACAAGGTTGCCCAGGCTGACCGACAGGCCGAACAGCGGGCCCTCCACGTACGGGAGCGAACCGAGGACGGGCGCCACATTGTGTCTGTCCCCCTATCCGACTCGGACCGTGGCCTCTTGGGAGCCATGGGGTTTCTGTGGCACGAGTCGATCGCCATCGACAGCACGAAGATTCGCAATGTCGAGACGGTTGCGGGTCTGGTCGCCAATGCACTGGAACGTGCTCGATTGTATGAATCGGAACTCCTTGCCCGTCGAGACGCGGACATGCTGCACCAGTTGACTGAAGCACTGAACCGTTCCGAGGCTCCCGATGAAGTGACGTCCACTATCGAGAATCTTGCGGCCGGAATACTGGGCGGTACGCACGGCGAGTTGGTGAACGCAACCGAGGACCGATCGATCGAGCTGACGGCCGACGGATCTGGGCACGAATACATCCCTATTCCAACCGAGAGCAATCCACAGTTACTACTCAAGATGCGCCCCGGCGTCATGGACCGACGCACGTCAAGCCCGCTCACCGCAACCGTCGCGATTCACCGCTGCGCGCAGGCACTTGATCGGGCGAGGCAGCGTGAACTGGAACGGGCGGAGAGTGATCGAGCGGCGCGCCTCGCGCTGCTTCGTAGTGAGTTGACCGGCACAGACTCGAGACGCGAACTCGGGCGGGCGTTCGGTCGGTCGCTTTCGGCAATTGATTGCGACGGTGGCCTATTGGCGGTCAGAACGGGCGACACCGATGCCTTGGAAGTGCTGCATATATCAGGGTTTTCGGACCATAACGACGAAGCGAGAACAAACCTACTATCGAGCCAAAGCCCAATTCATACGGCGGTTCGCGAAGGAACCCCGCTGTTCTTGGATTCGGTTGACGCACTTCGAGAACACGCCGACTCAAGTGCAGCTGACTTCTTCGGAGACTTTCATGGCTCGTGGTCGGTTCTCCCTCTGGTGTTCGGCATGGACGTAATTGGAGTTGCCCTCTTTGCCTTCAACGAAGCCCGAAGGTTCGATTCTTTTGCGGTTGAGACGCTCATGGATTACGCGGATATTTGCGCCACGTCACTGGCCAAGACCAAACGAATTGAAAGTGAGCACGAGATCGCTGTCACGCTGCAGAGCAGCTTGTTGCCGCTCGTTCCCTACGAAATCGGGGGAGTGCGCTTGGAAGGCCGGTACCTACCGGCAGCCGAACACATTTCTGTTGGCGGCGACTGGTTCGACGCGGTGGACCTCGGTGATGACACGTTCCTTCTGATCGTCGGCGACATCGTGGGTCACGGACTCCGCTCTGCCGCTGCAATGGGGAAGCTTTCGATTTCGTGCCGTTCGCTCGCCCGCCTCTTTCCGAATCCTTCAGATCTCCTTGAACAACTGGACCTGGTTGCACTCGAAGCCCCTGACACGCGCTTCGCCTCGATGGCCGCCGTGCACGTGAACCCCCGTACGCAGACCATCACCTGGTCGTTGGCGGGTCACCCTCCGCCAGTGCTAATTCAAGAAGGACTACCACCAAAACTGCTCGAAGGAGGGCGAGGACCAGTCCTTGGAGGTCTCCTCCGAGCGAGAACATCAGTGTCGCTCGTGTTGTCTGGGCGGTCACGGCTTTTGCTGTACACCGACGGTTTGGTCGAACGCCGAGACTCACACCCCGAGGATCGAATCACCCAACTCTGTGAACTGCTGGCCGAGGATCGCGGGCGGGATGACGAGCTTCCCGATCGGATCGTGAGCGAGATGTTGGCAAATGGGCAGTTTGACGATGTCGCCGTCCTCTACGCCGTGACAAGCCCCGTGAACACCTTCAACCTCTCGGTCCCGCCCGTGTATTCGGCGTTGCAAGGCGCCCGGGAGGACCTGCGGAGCTGGCTCACCACGCTGATCCCGGAACATCCTCTGGCCGATGACGTGGTTTTGGCGATCAATGAGGCGCTCACCAACAGTATCGAGCACGGCGACAACGGAACCTCACCGGTGCATCTTCGGGCCAGCGTCGCGGAGAATACGTTAACGGTGACAATCCGGGACAGCGGCAGATGGCAGCCGAGACTCGTACCCCGATCAGACTTCAACCGGGGTCGGGGGCTGGCCATAATGCGTTCCGTGGCTGACCGCGTGGAAATAGAAGAATCGACCCATGGTACCTTGGTAACGCTGAGTATCGATTTGAAAGGGAAGCCATGGCCGGTGATGAATTAATCATTTGGAGCGTTACCTTCGCTCGATCCGGTGACTTGCTCGTAGCCAGCCTTTCCGGTGAAATAGACCGGTCAAATTCGACCGCAATCAAGCAGGAAATTGCCTCCCAGATTTCTCCGGGAGTGGAGCGATTGGTGCTTGACTTAAACCAATTAACGTTCCTCGACAGCGCTGCGCTCACGATGGTATACACCATGGTGTTGGAGATGCCATCCATGACTATCGTCGCCGTTCCTGGCACTCGAGCTCATCGATTGCTGGAAATTTCGGGTCTCGACACCGTAATTCCGCTTGCTGAGTCCGTCGAAGAGGCCACAACCTCTCAGCCGTGAGGTTGTGACCGCGCCGGGCAGTCGATCAGCTGGATTGTATTTCTGTCGGATCGTCCGAGCCCATCGCGTTTGGCTTGATCTCGGAGGGGTCGGTCGTCCCTTCTTCTTCCACGGCGAGTTCTTCGAGATCATCGGGTAGACCAGCGGGCGTAGGCAAGTCTTCGGTCGGTGAATTCTTGCTGGCCGAAGAAGAGCTATCGGCGGGAGTTTCGTTTTGTGGCATGGACTTCTCCGAGCATGTTTGGCCAACGAATTGGCGACTGGTACGTCGAAACTTGAGGGTCGGCCCCAACGTTGAACGTGGGTACCCCGTCGCGCTTGCGTTCATACCCTGCCCCGAATGGTGGGTCCGCATGATCACGCTCGGCCACAGCGGAAGTGAAGCTGGGTCGCGGTGTCGGCCGAAAACACGATTGCGAATCGAAGGTTCGGTTCGTTTACAGACGTAAGCAACCACTATCGGAGTTTGACGCTGAATATGACCGGGTATATCGGAGGCACACGTCGGCGCACAGTCGTGAAACGCGGATGGGCGAGCGGTGTGTACTAGCGGTTGGCGTGCTAACCCACGCACCGAGATGCACCTTCCCAAGACACCGGAGAGTCCCCAAGTGATTGACAACTCGAGTGAAGCCATCGCAAAACTACGGTTGATCAACGTTGCTGCGGGCGTCGTTCATTTGGTCCAGGCGGTGGTGGTATTGCTGCTGTCGAACGGTCGGTCGCTCAATGTCACGGCTGCATTCGGGAACGGCCCGCCGGGTCAGCCATCAGGGCCGTTGGTGATAGAGAAACTCTTCAGCTATCGAATCGGCGTCGGAGTCTTCGTTTTTCTGCTCCTGTCGGCGGTGTTTCATTTCATCGTTGCGAGTCCGTGGGGATTTTCACACTACCGATCCGAACTGCTGGCCAAGCAGAACCGATTCCGCTGGGTCGAGTACTCGATGTCGGCAACCATAATGATCGTCCTGATCGCCGGTACCGTCGGTATTACAGACGTAGCAGCGCTTCTCGCGATCGCGTCGGTAAACGCCTGCATGATCTTCTTCGGATGGTTGATGGAGACGAGGAACGATCCGGGCCCGCGGGCCAACTGGGCACCCTTTCGATTCGGGAGTTTCGCCGGTCTGTTTCCCTGGATCTGCATCGCTATCTATGTTGTCGGTGCGTCGGTATCGGACAACAGTAAAGGAAACGGTATTCCGGGGTTCGTCTACGGAATTCTCGTTTCACTATTCATCTTCTTCAACTGTTTCGCAATAATACAACTGCTTCAATACGGAGCGAGAGGGAAATGGGCTGACTACCTTCGAGGGGAGAAGGCCTACATCATTCTTTCGCTCACCGCCAAGAGTGCCTTGGCCTGGCAGGTTTTCGCCAACGTGCTCACCCCCGGTTAAGGCGTCAACCGCGCGCCATCCGTAACCATTCCGGTACAGCTCCGGAGGCGTCATAACGGAACTACGCCTATTACGGAACAACGCCTATTGCTCCAATAGTTCTGCCACAGACGCAGGCGTCACCGGGTTCTTTCTCAAGTCGCCATGCTCCGGCCGCTTGACTTCCACGACCTCATTGACGCGTCGAACTTCGTAGACCGGTTGGGCGATACTGGCG
This sequence comes from uncultured Acidimicrobiales bacterium, assembly GCA_963763135.1. Lineage (GTDB taxonomy): Bacteria > Actinomycetota > Acidimicrobiia > Acidimicrobiales > JANYDT01 > JANMZO01. The sequence goes on from CAVXNJ010000009.1 coordinate 135,959, forward strand.
GGACCGCTTCGCACCGAGCCGGTCACGACGTCGAATTTGCTGCCGTGCCACGGGCAGACGATACAACCGTCTTCCACGTTGCCTTCATGGAGCGGACCTCCGCGATGCGTGCAACGGTCTTCGAGAACCCGGTAGATCTCCGTCTTGTCATCTGCGAGCACCACGAGCGCCACGGTATCGGCTGATCCTGCCACCGGCTGACCAGCGCTGAGCGTGCCGTATTTAATCGGTGTCCACTCGGTCGGACCTGACGCGAACGCCGTCGTGTTCACTCCAACGCCCCGCACGTAGGCCAGGTGGCCGCCCAGGTATCCCGCCACGGCAACGGTGGACGCGCCCAGTGAACCAAGGACGAGTCCCAGTGTGTACTTACGGCTTCGCCGAGCGAACCACGAGCCGGTGAACAGGCCAAGAGATGCGAAGTTGCACAGCGCATGCGCGACTCCGATCCGCTTCTCAGCACCCTCTGTGTCAACCCAGTCGGACAGGCCCGAGAGAATTGCCGGTCCCGCGGCTCAGCGCGCCGGTGCCAACCAATAGTTGCGCGGCCCGCCGAGTTTCTGACCCCCCGAAGAGATCCAGGAGTTCGGTTGCGGTCCAGCAGCCGAGCGGCACTGAGACGAGCGCCGGATGGACCGGGTGGCCGAGGAGTCGTCCGGTCAACACGTCTTTGCGAGCGGGTCCGCCGTTCACTCGCGTGGCGATGGGCTTCAGCATCGATGCGAGGCGATCGAGTTCTTCGCTGGTCTCGAGCCACGTGAGCATTGTTGTCGGGAACCAACGTCGTTCCGACAGCGGTCGTCGATCGTCCGACGGAGGTCGCTGATCGTTCAAACGTGGGCCGTCGTCGTTGTCGTCGAGATTCATTTCGATTGACTACCCACACTCGCGAGGCTTGATACCGCAACGCCCTCCTCATACCGCAACGCACTCCCGAACATCAGCGCGGGATCCTCTGGAGCCTGCCCATCGACGGCACCGTCGGTCGTGCGCCGTTGTTGTGCGCTGGGGCCGTTTCAGATCCGGAGGATCGGGGTAACTCAGGTCAATTCTTCTATGCCTGCCGGCGAAACCCTTCTATGGCTGCACAGGCGAAACCTTCTGACAGGCAAGACCAAACAAATGACCGGTAAGCAAGACCGGACCACAAAAGCGAGGTGTGGATGGCAACGTTGAAGTCGTTATGGGCGTCAGTCCAGGGCAACCCCAAGCTCATGCGCTCGGTGAACGGATGGTTGACGCTCTTTTGGATTGCGATGATCCCGATCTCGGTCGTAACCGGTTGGATTTCCTCAGTTCAGTACGTGTCCGCCCTTTCGTTATGGGCGTTGGTCTCCGGTCATTGGTCGGCCTGGCAGGCAGCACGGGTTGAAGTAGAGCAGCAAAAAGAAGCACAGGAACTCGAAGACAACCCGCTCGAGACGCGCGTCGTTGAACGTCTCGTGGCCGACACGACGATCGAACGAGCGCGAACTACGCCGTCCACAGTGGGACCGGCGACTGACACATCGTTCGTGCGTCTCTCCCCATGAGGGCTCTGGCTGGGACGAGTTGAGTGGCTAGGACTACTGAGTGAGGACAACGTGAGCGTGAACATTGGTTACACCCTGTCGAGTGAGCAGTTCGGACCCAACGATCTGGCTGACCAGGCCGCTGAAGCTGAGGCGGCGGGTTTCGACTTCCTGACGGTCTCCGATCACTATCATCCGTGGACCCGGGTCCAAGGGGAGAGTCCATTCGTGTGGTCGACGATCGGGGCGGTGTCACAACGAACGTCGAGCATCCCAATTGGCACTGGTGTCACGTGCCCGATCCTTCGGATACATCCAGCGATCATTGCGCAGGCGGCGGCGACGAGTGCGATTCTCATGGGTGGTCGGTTCTTCCTAGGCCTCGGGACCGGCGAAGCGCTGAATGAACACATCACGGGTCGGCAATGGCCGAATATCCAAAAACGACGATCGATGCTTGCGGAGGCGATCACCATCATCCGGCAGTTGTGGACCGGCGAAACCGTCGACTTTGTCGGTGATCACTTCGTTGTGGAGAACGCCCGGATTTTCTCGCTCCCCGCCAACCCGCCAGAAATCATCGTCGCGGCGTCGGGACCCCGGACCGCAGAGTTCGCGGCTAAGCATGCCGATGGCCTCTGGTCCACATCGGCGAAGTCGTCGCTCGTGGAGGCGTATCGGGGCGCCGGTGGGACGGGCCCGATCTATGGTCAGTTGACGGTGTGTGTGGCCCCGACAGTGAGCGAAGCTAGGCAGACCGCGCTCCGCATATGGCCGACGTCGGGTATGCCTGGTCAGCTGTCGCAGGACCTGCCTACGTGGACGCACTTCGAAGGCGTAGCCAAGTTGGTGACCGAAGATCGGGTGGAGCGAAACATCGTCTGCGGTCCTGACAGCGAGCCGATTCGGCGTGCGGTTGAGGCATTCACCGAGGCGGGCTTCGACCACGTCAATATTCATCAGGTCGGCGACCAGCGGGCGTTGTTCTCGCTCTGGGGGCGAGAACTAAGGCAGATGCTGTCGGCCCCGTGATGGCCGCGCACCGACTGCACCCCACACACCGACTGCACCCCACACACCGACTGCACCACAGAGCGCCGGCTCGAGGCTTATCCGTCGATGTCGGGTCCGGTTCTGGTCGCATAGTGGGCGTCAGCGCGATCGATCAAGCGCTCGTCGCCCGCAGCCTGTGCGCAGAACGCTGAACAGAAGACCCCTTCGTCTGACTCGACGCCGTGACCGAGTATTCGGGTGCGGCAGGTCTCACACTCGGGTGCGAGCCACATCGCAGCACACTCGATTGAGTCGAACACGCTCGTAGCCCCATCGAACGTGGTCACGGAGAATGCCTTGTCATAGAAGTTGCCGCAGATGGCGCAGGTCCCTCCGGATGTGATTGTCATGTTGTTGGGTTACCCCCGACCGGTTCGAATGAAACGGTTTCCGACTTTGCGCTTCGGGAGCGATACCCGTTCAGAATGTGCGTTGTGCCGGCCCGACAATTCACCAAATAGGTGTCCATGCGATACACCCTTTGTGATGTATCTGTGGCGTGGGCCGGACCTGTGTTCGCGTCGGGCAGTAGGCGTGGGCTGTACCTGTCTTCGACAGCGACGCGTTGACAGTTCACCGCCTCACTCAGGACTTTGCCGGGGTGGAAGGTATGGCCGGTTGGTGAAGTGGGTAAACCGAAACATGCTTCTCCGAACTCCTCACACGCACGTTAGAAACGTGTCGTGTGCTTCCTCCGAATCAGCAGGACCTCGAGAACCCGTCGATGAATTCGACAGTTGGTTGTCATCACTCGATGTCCTCTCGTTGCCGGCAAATCCGGGGCGAGTCGTCGTTGTCGCTCCGCACCCCGACGACGAGACGTTGGGGGCTGGGTCCTTGATGCACGACCTTTCGCATTCCGGTTGGGACGTACAGGTCGTCGTTGTATCAGATGGTGCGGCGTCGCATTCCGGCGTGAATGAGCTTGCTGCGGTGAGATCGGGTGAGGTGAGACGAGCATGTGAAGCTCTCGGATTGAAGCAACCTCCGATTCTCCTCAACTACCCCGATGGGAAGCTTCATCTGCATTCCGATGCCGTAGCGAAGGACCTCCGCGCCGAAATTCAGGGATGCGACGTGGTCGTCGCCCCGAGATTCGGTGACGGTCATTCCGATCACGAGGCCACGGCGCTGGCTGTCGACGTTGCGTGTTCGCAGCGCGCCCCACGTCGACCGGCAGTTTGGGGCTACGCGATTTGGACGTGGGACCGCTTCGGGCCAACGAATGTTGGTGAAGGGGCCGTCGTGTATCGCGCAAGCGCAGACGCTGCGGTGGCCAAGACGAGAGCGATCGACGCATACCCTTCGCAGACCACGGACCTGTATGGCTCGGTGATCGTTTCGGAGGAAATGCTTGAGCGGTTCACCGGCGGATGGGAGGTGTTCTGGTGCTGAGCGAACAGGATGCGCACTTCGACGATCTCTTCACGAAGGAATCCGACCCCTGGGGTTACCGGACCGAGTTCGTCGAGCAACGTCGCCACCAGCTGATCATGGCCGTCTTGGAATCTCCTCGATACGGTTCGGTGTTTGAGCCGGGTTGTGCGAACGGTACGTTGACGGAGTTGCTCGCCGGTCGAGCCGACCGCGTCCTGGCGTGGGACGCCTCCGCTCAAGCGGTCGGGAGGGCCCGAGCGGCGGTCGGCTCGATCCCCAACGTGCGATTGGAGCAGGGCTCGGTTCCTGACATGTGGCCAACAGACAAATTCGACCTCGTCGTGCTATCGGACTTCTTGTACTACCTCGACTTTCCTTCGGCGAGACGGGTCGTGGAAAGTTCCGTGGAGTCGCTGCATCCCGGCGGCTTCATCGTCGTTTGCCATTGGCTGGGGTGCGCCCACGACTTCCAGATTCCGGGCGGCGTGGCGGTTCATGGTCTGGTCGAGTCGGTCCTCGGACCGGCGACCGGCCCGGTGTGTCTCGACGATCGTCAGATCATTGCCGGGTGGCGAAGGTGAGCGAGTTGATGTCGTTTGAGGTCACCGACCCTGACACGCCTTCTGAAACCGCGACTTGGGATTTCATTGTGGTCATTCCCGCCCGCAACGAAGAGGAACTGATCGGTGGCACACTGCGTTCCGTCGTCAACGCGCTTGATTCGGCTTCCTCGCGACTCGGCCACTCTGCGGTCGTTGTCGTCGCCGATCGCTGCACCGATCAAACAACCCTGATTGCCAATCAGGTGTTGAGAAATCGCAACTGCTCGATGGTCTGGGAGTGCGATGCCGGTACCGTGGGCCGCGCTCGCGAAATCGGGGTGGAACTCGGACGCGCTGCGCTGACGGGAAGAGGCTCAAGCAGAGTGTGGATCGCCAGTACTGACGCTGACACCATCGTGCCGAGAGACTGGGTGTCGAAACAGCTGCACGAGGCAGATGCCGGGTTTGAGGCAATTGCCGGCACGGTCGACATCGGCGTCGGCATCGGCGTCGACAACGTGTCTGAGCCATCAAGCGAGGTAATGAAACGATTCCGGGCAACCTACACCGACCTGCTTCCCAAGCGCGGAGCTCACGGGCATGTGCACGCCGCCAACATGGGATTTCGACTCGATGCCTATGACCATGCCGGTGGTTGGGGTCGCCTCGCTCGTTCGGAGGATCGGGATCTGTGGACACGGCTCGAGATGCGCGGTCGCTCAGTGAAGGCCATCGTCGACCTGACGGTAACTACCAGCGGAAGGGTATCGGGCCGGGTGCCCGACGGATTCGCTGACTTTCTTCACCGAGACAACTCATGAATCATCCCAACCATATGAATCGTCCCCCAACATGAGCCGTCCGCCATCATGAACAGGGAGAACCCGTGAACAGTTCGTGCCCCGTGTTGTCGATCCCAACTTCGCCGGAAGCGGGCTCACGTTTCGTCGAAGGAGAAACGTTTCTTGAGAGTGCCCGGCATGGGATCGACCTACCACTTCCCGGCCAAGGAAGTACCGTGCAACGGTTCGCCGAATTTCGACGCCAAGCAGCGTCAAACCCGAGTGTCGGACGGCTTTACGAGGCCCACGCAGACGCCGTAGCGATTCTTCACGAGTCGGGCCGGGCGTACGTGCCCGGGAAAGCTTTGGCGGTGTGGGCGTCGGGCGGGTCGAAGCCGCTTCGGTTGATCGGCGACAGGTCCGGACAGAACCTTCTCCTCGACGGGCGCAAGATGTTCTGTGGGGGAGCGTCGATCGTTGATGCCGCGCTCGTAACCGCCGAAGCTACTGATGGACAACGTCTGGTGCTTGTCGACTTGAATCATCCACGGATACGAGTGGACACCACCACCTGGAAGAGCGCCGCCTTCGCCGATGCCGGCATCTGTACCGTTGACTTCCTCTGCGTACCGATCCGTCCGCACAATCTGATCGGCCCGCCGAACTGGTATGGGTCCCGGACGGGATTCTGGCATGGAGCGGTGGGAGTTGCAGCGGTCTGGGCTGGAGTCGCCGATGTGATCGTTTCACGCATGCCGGCGTTGCTTCGACGCGACGACCAGTTGAGTGAGGTGGCGATGGGTGAGGTCACATCGGCATCGTGGGCGGTTGGGGCGCTTCTGTCGGCTGCAGCAGCGCAGATCGACGCACACCCGAACCTGTCACATATGGAAATGGCCCTGAGCTGCCGGCACGCGGTACGTGTGCATATCGACCGCATGCTGCAAGTCTTTGATCAAGAAGTCGGTCCCGCCGCCATCGCGTTCAACGAGGAACTCGGGCGCACCCGACAGGAGCTGGCCCTGGCGCTCTCGCAGAGCCATGGAGCGCGGGACCTCGCAGCAATCGCGAAAGCTGCGTTCGCCGCGACACAGTGACCGTTACGAAGCCGTTCGTCGTCCGTGGGATCAGTTAGCGGTCTGTCATCGGCCTCGGGGCCGGGCGCTAGAGCGCCGGGTGTTTTGCCGGTAGTTGGACAGTGACCCGCAGCCCGCCTGCAATCCGGGGAGTTAGGGTGAGGATTCCGTCGTGTGCGTGGGTGATGCTCTCGACGATCGCCAGACCGAGACCGACGCCGGTGTCATCTGTGCGTGCGCGTTCGGCTCCTCGAAGGAACGGTTCAACCAGGGTCGCGACGAACTGGGGCGTGATCTGATCTCCGGTGTTCTCGATCGTAAGCAACACATGCGGAGGCTGAACGCTGGTCGTAACCCACACGGCGCCGTGTCCGGGCAGGTTGTGGACGATAGCGTTGTGCACGAGGTTGGTGGTGAGCTGCAACAGGAGGGCGTGAGACCCGATCGTCGGTGCCATATCGCCGGAGGTCTCGATCGTCACGCCACGGTCTTCGGCGAACGGGAGCAGGGTTTCCGTGGCTTCTTCGGCGAGGAGCGAAAGGTCGACAGGCTCGCGGTTGAACGATCGTTGGTTGGTTCGGCTGAGTAACAGCAACGCTTCGGTGAGGGCGATCGCCCGTGCGGTCACCGACTGGAGTCGCTCGACGAGCTTGACGGTGTCGCGCTCTGGATCATTGCGCGCCACGTCAAGCAGGGTCTGCATTATGGCTAGAGGAGTGCGCAGCTCGTGGGAGGCGTTGGCGGCAAATCGCTGCTGTTCGGCAATATGAGCATCGAGTCGTGCGAGCATCGCGTCGAAGGCGTCGGCGAGCTCGCGGAACTCGTCGTTTCGTCCTTCCAACTCAATCCGGTGGGAGAGCGAACCGCTTGCGGCAAGGCGAGTGGCGTCGGTAATTCTGCTGAGAGGGGCGAGCATGTGTCCGGCGAGAACCCAACCTCCGACGAGACCGCACACGAGAAGGAACGCCATCACCGCAGCGGCCCTCGGGGCGAAAACGCGGAGAAGCGCGGACCGAATGGGGAACACGCCGTGGAGGTCGGCGGTGGAGTCAATGAGGGTCGCACGGTCGGGCACATAACGCAAGAGGAACGCCCACACCGCGGCGAGCAGCATCGCACCGGCCAGCATGACGAGACCGGCGTAGCTGAGAGTGAGTTTGAGGCGAACGCTCAAACCCGGGGCTCTATTCACGGACGCTTCCCCCGCCTTCGGGGCCGAGAGCCGCGTCGCCGAGAGCTGTGTCGCTGAGGGCCGTGTCGATGCGGTACCCGACGCCGGCGACGGTGGCGATGAGCATGGGTTCGCCCAGGCGTTTGCGTAACGCCGACACGGTGATGCGCACGGCATTGGTGAACGGGTCGGCGTTCTCATCCCACGCCCGCTCTAGTAGGTGTTCAGCGCTGACGACACCACCCTCGGCCGCTAGGAGCACTTCGAGAACGGCGAACTGTTTCCGGGTCAGGGCAACATAGCGGCCATCGCGGTAGACCTCGCGGCGGAATGGATCGAGCCGCACACCGGCGATCTCACGCACCGGCGGCCGGCTGTGGGCGCGCCTGCGATCAAGCGCCCGGAGCCTCATCACCAGTTCCTGGAGCTCGAACGGTTTCGTCAGGTAGTCGTCGGCGCCGAGTTCGAAGCCTGACGCTTTGTCATCGAGCCGATCGGCCGCGGTGAGCATGAGTATCGGCGTGCCGGTGCCCGACGCAACGATGTGTCTGGCGATCTCGTCACCCGTTGGCCCGGGGATGTCACGGTCCAAGACCGCGATGTCATAGGTGTTGAGGCTCAGAAGTTCCAACGCCGCGCGGCCGTCGCCGGCAATGTCTGCCGCAATCGCTTCGAGGCGCAGACCGTCGCGAATGGCTTCGGCCATGTAGGGCTCGTCTTCTACGACCAGGACACGCAAGCTCTCAATGTTACGAGCCCGGACATATTGCCGACGTATCGAAAACACCATACGTGCCGGCAACACCGCGTTCCCTTGACTGAGCCCATGACCTCCAGCCCATCCGCACGAACGGTGACTCATCGGATTCGATGGAACCTCGTCGCCACCGTGCTCATATCGACAATTGTCACCGTTGCACTTCGCCCGTGGCCGGTCCCGTCAGGGGCCAGCGCCGCGTCACGCATCGGCGTCCGCAGGTTGCCCGGCGGTGGGCCACCCTTGCCTCCGGCTCCACCCGTCGCCCCTGATCGGACCCGGACAAATGGGGCAGTGGGTGCGGCCGACGGTACGGTCCCCGACGGCACAACGGTCTTTGAGAACGGCCTCCCCGGTGTCGCCAACCTCGATCCGGCCCTCCTCGATTCCCTTCGCCGCGCTGCACGCGCTGCTGCGGACGACGGGTTCACGCTCGAGGTGACCAGCGGATGGCGTTCCGTGAGGTATCAGGAGCAGTTGCTTCGGGAGGCGATCTCGAAGTACGGGTCGAGGAAGGAAGCTGCCCGATGGGTGGCCACTCCCACGACCTCTGCTCACGTGTCAGGCGACGCGGTTGACATCGGACCCTCGCGTGCCGCCGCGTGGTTGACCAAACACGGTGCCGCGTACGGTCTGTGCCGGATTTACCGCAATGAACCCTGGCACTACGAACTTCGCCCTGACGCCACCGGCCACGGCTGCCCACCGATGTACGCCGACCCGACCCACGACCCGAGGATGAAGAGGATGATTCGATGAGGACGGTGCGATACGGCACATGCTTCAAGCGTCGCCATACATGCCGTCGCAAGGACATCGACAGATCCACCGTACTTTTCTGTCAGGTCGGTAGTGTCGCTCGGCGGCCTGCGGCTTCGTCTCAGCTTCGAGTTCCACGACACGGCGATCGCCCCATGCGTTAATCAACCGTTTACTTGCGAGGGGTACGGTCGGCGGGGTGAATGCTTCGTTAGACCAACTTCGTATGGACCTTCAGGCGCTTCGTGCCGATGTCGTGGCATCCACGCAGAGATTGCGACCCGTTGATCGATCCGGCCCACGTGTTGGGTGTGTCGAATCTCGATCACTATTTGGCGCTGCGTTCCTCGGACCTTCGGCCGTTGCAGACGGTCCTGACGTCGTTCGGGTTGTCGTCGCTCGGCCGGAGCGAGTCACGGGTGCTCTCCACCATTGAAGCGGTCCTCCGGGCCGTCAGGGCACTGTCGGGCATGCCTGAGTGCCTGCCCACGATCGGCGAACGTTCGGCGATGATGCCCGGTGCCGATGATCGCGAGAGTGGCGGCCCCGATCCGCTTGAGCGCAACGCGGCTGCATTACTGGGTCCCCAACCATCAATGCGTCAGACGCGCATTATGGTCACGATGCCTGCTGACGCAGCCGATGATCCGGCGTTCGTGAGAGCGTTGGTGGAGCGTGGGATGGATGTGGCTCGGATCAATTGCGCACACGATGATGTTGAGACATGGCGAGCGATCGCACGGCATGTGCGGGAGGCTGCGGTTGGGTCGGGTCGTGTGGTTCGGGTGCTGGTCGATTTGGCGGGTCCGAAACTGCGAACGGGTCCGATGGCGTCTCTTCCTCCGGTGGTCCGGGTGCGTCCGATGCGGAATTCGCTCGGAAAGGTGGTGGCGGCCGGCCGGGTCACATTGGTGCCGTCGGGTGAAGCATTTCGGGAGAATTGCGTTCCGGTCCAGGACGCGTTTCTTGCGAAGTTGAACGTCGATGATGTGATCGAAATGCGTGATGCCCGAGACGCTCGGCGCCACTTGGTTGTGGAGGCGATCAGTGCTTCACAGGTTCACGTACTCGTGTCGCAAACGACATATTTCACGAACGGTGTCGAGCTTCGTGCGGGAAAGCACGCACGCGGCACGGTCGAAGGCCTTCCCCCGAAGCCGGGGTTCGTGACGTTGCAAGTTGGCGATGTGATCACGCTCGGAAACGAGGAGAAGCCAACGAGCCTCGAGGGCCCGGTGCATCTCGGATGCACGCTGCCGGAGGCCGTCGGCGCGCTTGCGCCGGGACATCGGGTGTTCTTCGACGACGGCAAGTTCGCGGCTGAGGTTCTGCATGTGGGTGGTCGTCGAGCGACGTTGCGGATTACCGATGCGCCGACGACAGGCGGACGACTTCGTGCTGAGAAGGGTATCAACCTTCCGGATACCGTGGTGCCGGTAAGCGCGCTTACTGACAAGGATATTGCGGATCTCGCGGAGCTATCGTCGTTTGCCGACGCCGTGTCGATGTCGTTTGTGCGCACTGCCGACGAGGTTGATGCTTTGCACCATGCGCTCGACGCGATTGGTGGTGACCATCTTGGTGTTGTCCTGAAGATCGAAACTGGTGATGCGTTCCGCAATCTCCCGGAACTGCTGCGAGTGGCGATGCGTCGCCCGGCGACCGGTGTGATGATCGCACGTGGTGACCTTGCGGTGGAAGCCGGGTATGAACGGTTGGCGGAGTTGCAGGAAGAAATACTCTGGCTGTGCGAAGCGGCCCATCTTCCGGTGATTTGGGCCACCCAGGTGCTCGACACGTTGGCCCGGACCGGGACCCCGTCACGATCTGAGGTAACCGACGCCGCGGCATCGGAGCGAGCGGAGTGTGTGATGCTCAACAAGGGCCCGTTCATTCTTGATGCGGTGTCGGCACTCGACGACATTCTTCGCCGGATGGAGGGCCATCAGGACAAGAAGCGACCGCTTCTCCGGCAACTCCGATCGTGGACGTGAATTCGGATTTGCGTTTGACGCCCCTTTTTCCCTGGACGCCGAACGACTGCAAACACTGGTTGAACGTTCCCCAAATTGTTGGTGGACAGCGAGACCATGATGACTTTGATTGGGTAGCTTCCGGTCGCCTTGCGCTCGCACGGCAGGCACGTTTGGAAGGCCCACATGACAAATGGTTCGGAAGTTGATCTGTCGGAGATCATCGCGTCGCTGCGACTGTCGTCGGTAGACGACCTGATTGCGCGAGGGTTCTCCGTCGATGGTACATTCGACTCGATCGACGACCCGGTCCTGATCGGACCCGATGGTCTTCCGTTCGAGACTTGGCGTGAGGGGTATCCGTACGAGGAGCGGCTGACCCGCGCTGACTACGAGAAGGCGAAGCGACTGCTCCAGATCGAGTTGCTCAAGGCTCAGACGTGGATCCAGGAAACGGGTCAGCGTCTGGTTGTGCTGTTCGAAGGACGAGACGCTGCCGGAAAGGGTGGAACCATCAAGCGTTTCATGGAGCATCTCAATCCGCGCGGTGCTCGCGTCGTGGCCCTCACGGCTCCATCCGAGCGAGAGCGTGGTCAGTGGTATTTCCAGAGGTACGTGACGCATTTTCCGACAGCCGGGGAGATCGTGCTTTTTGATCGCTCCTGGTACAACCGGGCCGTTGTGGAGAACGTCATGGGGTATTGCTCCGACGTGGAATACGAGGAGTTCATGCGCCAATCGCCGGAACTTGAACGAATGCTTGTGCGGTCGGGGGTTCGATTGGTGAAGTTGTGGTTTTCCGTTTCCAGACGAGAACAGATCACGAGATTCACCATTCGGCGCATCGATCCGGTACGCCAGTGGAAGTTGAGCCCCACCGATCTGGCTTCCCTCGACCGGTGGGATGACTACACGGCGGCCAAGGATTCGATGTTTCTACGTACGCATACGAATCACGCGCCGTGGACGGTGGTGCGGACCAACGACAAGAAGCGGGGTCGGCTGGAGGCGCTTCGATTTGTGCTGAACGCTCTCGACTACCCCGATCGCGACAACGAAGTTGTCGGTGCACCCGACCCGCTGATTGTCGGGCCGCCGGAGATCGTCGCGGCCGATGCCGGCGAACATGGCTGACGCTCCAAACTCCAACTTCGAGGTCTTCAGCACGTAGACACGAACGGTGCGGGCCGACGACATACCCCGTTCACCTGTGCACTCCAGGCTGTGCACCGTATGAAAACCGCCCTGTCGAGAACTCGACGAAACGCTCGCGATCTGCCGGTCGCCCTCATGCTGCTTCTCCCGAACCTGTTCCTCCTGGCATGGTTCACCTACCGACCGCTGGTGCAATCGATACGGCTGTCGTTCGTTCGATGGGATCTCATTTCCCCGGACAAGGTAAACGTAGGGTTCCAGAACTACACCAACTGGTGGCACGACCCGGTCAGCCGTTTGGCCCTTCGCAATACCGCGGTGTTCGCCGTTTCCACGGTGGGTTTGCTGCTCGTCGGCGGGCTGCTGTTCGCCAACGCGTTGAACAACAAACACCGCTCAAGTCGTGTGGCCAGTGCCGCACTCTTTGCTCCGTACATTGTTCCCGGATCCGTGGTTGCGATCGGTTGGTACTTCATCTTCGATCCCAAGTTCGGGCTCCTCGCGGCTGGACTGCGTGGACTCGGCATCACCTCGCCGAACTGGTACAACCGGCCCGGATGGGCCATGGCGATGGTCATACTCGTGCACGTGTGGAAGCACCTGGGCTACACGTGCGTGCTGTTTCTTGCCGGACTTCAGGCAATCCCACCCGAGCTGTACGAAGCAGCCAAAGTCGACGGAGCCGGTTGGTTGGCAATCTTCCGGCACGTTGTTCTCCCCGGCGTAAAACCGACGACGGTGTTCGTCGCTGTAACGTCATTCCTGGCTTCGATGCAGGCGTTCGATCTGGTCTACGTCATGACTCAGGGCGGCCCACTCGACGGCACGAGAACACTCAGCTACCAAATCTACGACGAAGCGTTTGTGCGCTTTCGGGTCGGCACGGCCTCAGCGGTATCGACCGTGCTCTTCATCGTTTTGCTCGTGTTCACGATCGTCCAACTGCGAGTGATGGACAGGAAATCATGAGCGCCGACCTGCTTTCGGATCTGGCCATGCCAGACGCGCCGGTCGTACCGGCGCGCCCGACGCGAAGTGCCGCACGACCCAGATGGCGGTTGGCCCACAGCGTCAATCGCCTGACACCCGGTCAGTTGTTTGCCGTGGTGCTGGCAATAGCGCTCATCTCGATTCCAACGATCTGGATGGTCTTCGCGTCGTTCAAAACACGCGACGAGATGTACCGGCTCCCGCTCCAGATATTCCCGTCGTCGGCATCGACCACCAACTATCAGCGTGCCCTCAAACAGGTTCCGTTCCCCCGTCTGTTCTTGAACTCGATCGCGACAACACTGCTGTCGACGATGGCGAAGGTTGTTCTTGGCGTCTCGACTGCATATGCGCTCGTGTTCCTGAAGTTCCCCGGCAGGCGCTTTGTCTTCTGGTTTGTTGTCGGATCGTTGATGGTTCCGTTCGAAGTCGTGCTCATTCCCAACTATGTGACCGTCGCGAACCTGGGTTGGCTGAACACGTGGGCGGGCATCATCGTTCCCGGACTCGGCGTTGCGTTCGGGGCCTTTCTCCTGCACCAGTCGTTTCGTTCGCTGCCGAGTGAGATCATCGAAGCGGCCCGCCTCGACGGTGTCGGGCCCGTCCGGATGCTCACGAACATCGTGGCCCCGATGTCGCAACCCGCGATCGCAGCTTTTGGACTCATCACGGCCGTAGCCAAGTGGAACGAGTACCTCTGGCCGCGGCTCGTAAGCACGCGAGAGGTTGCGGCCACCCTACCCGTCGGACTCACCATGCTCCGTGACAGCGAAGGCGTCAACGAGTGGGGCCCCATCATGGCCGGAGCGGTCCTGGTTGCACTTCCAGTTATCCCACTGCTGCTTGTCGCCCATCGACGTCTCGTTGACGGCTTGACCGGTGGAGTCAAGGGCTGACGATCCCTCGCATCTCGTGGCCCCGGGCCAACCTACCGGGCGTGGTGCTTCCGCAGTCACGTCTCCCACCTACCACCATCACACTTCAAAAAGGATGAACATGAACGAAGTATCCCGCCGAGACTTTCTCAGGACCGCCGCAGGCGCCGCGACTCTTGCGGTCGCAGGCAGCGTCGTCGCCAGAGGAACAGCGGAAGCTGCAACGAAAGCGACGGCCACAGCAAAGAGTAAGAAGTACGCGAAGGCCAAGCCGGTCAACGAGATCGTGTACTGGAGCGCGCACCCGGCCAAATCGAAGCCCGTCGAAGAGGCCATGATCGCCGAGTTCGAAAAGACCTACCCGGGCACCAAGGTTCGCCTGGAAACGGCCGGCGCGAACTATGCCGAGGTCGCCCAAAAATTCAACGCCGGCCTCGCGGCCCGCGACGTACCGGACGTCGTCATGTTGTCGGACGTGTGGTGGTTCAAGTTCGCGATTGCCAAGGCGATCGAACCCTTGGGTGATTTGTTCAGTGCACTTAAGGTTGACACAGGTGACTACGTCGACACGCTGATGAACGACTATGTGTTCAACAACAACCAATGGGCCGTGCCATTTGCTCGGTCGACACCGTTGTTCTATTACAACAAGACTTTGTGGAAGGCCGCTGGGTTGGCGGACCGCGGTCCGGATACGTGGGCCGAGTTCGAGACCTGGGCACCCAAGCTTCAGGAGAAGCTTGGCGACGGTAAGTTCCCCTTCGCCATCGTGAAGGGTGACAGCTTCGTTGCGTGGACGTTCCAGAACATCCTTTGGGGCTTCGGGGGACAATACTCCAACAAGGACCTGAAGCTCACCCTCGGTACCGCCGAAGCGATCACGGCGGGTCAATTCATGCGCGACCAGGTCTACACGAAGAAGTATGCATACGTAACATCGAAGAGCGAGACCGATGACTTCCTCGCCGGCCAATGCGCCTCGGTCATTTCGTCCACCGGTGGCCTTGCGGGCATTCTCGCCTCGGCGAAGGGCAAGTTTGAAGTCGGAACGGCGTTCCTGCCGAAGGGCCCGAAAGCCTTCGGTTGTCCGACCGGTGGAGCCGGGTTGGCTATCCCGTCCCAGATCTCCGATGAGCGCAAGGTGGCGGCGATGCGCTTCATCAAGTTCATGACCACGCCCGACTACACCGCGTACTACTCGAAGAATGTGGGCTACATGCCCGTTCGCAAGTCGGCTGTCGAAGGTTCGATCATGCAAGCCGTCTACGCAGAGAAGCCGCAGTTCCGCACCGCGGTCGATCAGTTGGCCAAGACCCGGAGCCAGGACACGGCCCGTGTTTGGGTTCCCGGCGGCGACGCCATTCTGGGCAAGGCCCTCGAGGCCATGACGCTCAACAACGGTGACCCCAAAGCGGCCTGGGCGGCGGCGGCCACGCAACTTCAGCAGATCATCGACACCGAAGTAAAGCCCCGACTCGGTTAGTTGTGATCGAGATGACCGACGGTCCGTTCCGGTTTAGTATCTGCACATACAATATCTGGACGGACACCCGGTGGCCCGAACGCCGCGAATCTCTCGCGGCGTTCGCCCGGGCCACCGCTCCCGATGTGTTGTGCCTGCAGGAAGTTCAGCCCGACAGTTTGGCCACGTTGGACGACGCTCTGTCTGAACACGTGCGTATCCACGACGAATTCGACGGATGGTCGAACGAAGGCAACATCTTCTGGCGCGACGACATGTTTCAGTGCGTCGCTTTCGGGGCTGAAGATATCGGCATCATGGAGCCCTTGCGGCGCCTGTTCTGGGTCCTTCTGCGCGTGCGCGACGGTTCCGATCGTGAAGTGCGAATCGCCACCGCTCATTTCACCTGGCATGGTCACGCCTACGCGCTTGAAACGGAAAAGAACGTTCGCATTCCCCAGGCCCGCGAGACGGTTGCGGCGCTGGACCGACTTGGACTCGACGGCGAAGCCCAGATGTTCATGGGCGACCTCAACGATTCGAATGAGCCGATCTTCGCCCTGCGACGCGGTGGTTTCGTTGACTGTTTCAGTGCGTTGCGCCAGCACTCCACCTTCACCTACCCGGCGACCCCAACTGCATCGGGGGTCCCGCAGACCCTCGATTGGCTGATGGCCCGCGGTCCGGTCCGTCCGCTGGTTTCACACGTCATTGACTTTTACGAAGGCGATCTTGCCCCTTCGGACCACAAACCCGTGATGGCGGTTTACGAACTTCCCGCAGCGAACGCTGTAGGCCTCGAAGCGTAAACGCGGCCATGGCTCGACCGGGGCGAATCCCCGGGTCTCGGTCGAGCCAGGTCGTTCGTGCCGCGGGTCCGTGTCCCTCTGGCTCTGCGCATCCTCGGCTGTCGTTCATCCGTCGTTTACCGCGCTGACAGCGAATCGAAGGTTGTTCGAAGCCTTCGACCCATAGCGTTCGGACCTGTGCTCACCCAAACGCGCCAGACCGTGCGCATCCAACCGGTCCGGACCGTCAGTCCGCTTATCGACCGGGGTGCCAAACTCCTCGGTATCGGGTTCGCTCTGTTGCTCGCGGTGCGAACGATCATCGCCCCGGAATTCGCTCCGGGTATCCAAAGTTGGTCGACGCTGTTCATAGCCGTCGTGCTACAGGCCCTGCCGTTTCTCGCAATGGGTGTCGTCATCAGCGGACTGGTTGCGGTGTTCCTTTCGCCGACGATCTTGAAGCGAATCGTCCCGAGCAACGTGTATCTCGGCGTCCCGGCTGCGGCACTTGCCGGTGTTGCGCTTCCCGGTTGCGAATGCGCATCGGTTCCGGTCTCCGCTCGACTTATGTCGCAAGGCGTCGCCGGGCCGACAGCTTTGGCCTTCCTCGTTGCGTCGCCCGCGATAAATCCTGTTGTGCTCATTGCAACCGCGGTCGCATTCCCCAACGAACCTCGAATGGTGGTGGCCCGGTTCGTGGCGAGTTTGCTTGCTGCGACCGTCATCGGTTGGCTCTGGGCGAAGTGGGGGACAGCCCCGAGAATCGAACTACCCGATGAGCGCCAACTTCGGATGGGCCGGATCGAACGGTTCGCCTCAACCGCCCACCACGACCTGCTTCATGCCGGGAGCTTCCTGATCATCGGGGCGGCGACGACCTCGACCCTCCAGACCATCGTGCCGCGGACGGTCATCGATCACGTAGCCGGGCTCGGCGTGCTTTCGGTTCTCGCGCTTGCGCTGTTGGCTGTCGTCCTGGCTGTTTGCTCCGAAGCCGATGCATTTATCGTCGCCGGACTGTCAAGGTTCTCACTGACCGCCCGGCTGGCGTTCCTCGTGGTCGGTCCGATGGTTGACATCAAACTGGTCGCCCTGCACGCCGGTACATTCGGTCGTAGGTTTGCCCTGCGGTTCGGTCCGCTCGTGTTTGTCGTGGCTGTCGCGGCCGCCGGCCTCGTTTCGGCGGTTCTGCTGTGAGTCGCTCCGCCGGCGCCATGTTGACCATTCTGGTAGGTGCCACCATGCTCCGCCTCGGGCTGACCGGGGAACATCAGATGTTCATTCGCGGGTCCATGGGACCGTGGCTGATTCTCGGTGGTTTGGCGATTGTCGCCTTGAGCGTCGTGCACCTGCTGGGAGCCCGATCGTTCGCGGCTCCCCGAGGCGAGGGATTGGGGGACGAGCACCCTCCCGACCAAGAACCGGACGAGGAACCGGGACACGAGCACGATCAGGCCGGTCACTCGCATGGGAAGCACTCGGGGCGCCTGGCCTGGCTGCTGGTCGTTCCATCTGCGCTCTTGCTTCTAGTCGCGCCCGGGGCGCTTGGATCGTTCGCGCTGTCGAGAACGTCAACCATCACGAGGGCCGAGCGCACCGCGAACTGGCCGCCCATCAAACCGTCTCCTGTGCCGATCGACATGCCTACCGCAGATTTTGTAGAGCGGGCCTTCGACGTCGGCGGTGTTTCCATGAAGGACGTTCCGGTCCGCCTGACCGGCTTCGTCAGCAACATCACGGCGGAAGGTTTCGACCTGATCCGCTACCAGATTGCGTGCTGTGCGGCGGATGCGATTGCGGCACGATTGCACGTCGAAGGATCGCCAGTTGGGCTCGGGACCGACATGTGGGTTACTGCGACCGGTGTTCACCGCTTCGGAACCATGGATCCCGCAATCCTCGAGTCTGTGAACGTAACCGTGATCCCGGCTCCTCGTGACCCATACGAATAGAGGTGGTCGAACGAATGACCATGCGGGGTTCTTCTTCCGTTCAACTTCGGGCGAATGGGCGTTCACTGAACGATGTTTCACTGAGCGCACCCAACCGCACACGAGGAGACACCGTATGTCACAACACCGCCTGAGCGACCCCAGGTCGCGTAGGTCGAGGATCTTTAGCATGTTGCTAAGCTCCGCTTCGATTGCCGGGCTCGCGGCCGCAGCACTGGTCCCCATCGCGACGAGCAGCGGCAATGCTGCTGGCGCAGCGGTAATCACGGGACCTGCCACGTTGGCTCAACCCTTTTCGGTTCAGTTCCAGACGGGTAACCCCACCACAACCGACGTACACCTATTGGCGTTCAATGACTTCCACGGCAACCTCGAGCCGGCCGGCCTGAACATCTACAACCAGTACGCCGGAGGCTCGGCGTTCCTGGCCAAGGCCATCAAGGACAAGCAGAAGGCCTTCCCGGCTCAGGTCACGGTGATGGCGGGAGACGGAATTGGTGCGAGTCCGTTGCAGTCAGCTCTCTTTAACGAAGAGCCAGCGATTGTGGCAATGAATCTCATGAACGTCGACTTCGCCTCGGTCGGCAACCACGAGTTCGACAAGGGCGCCGCAGAGCTCAAGCGGATCCAGGCTGGCGGTTGCAGGGTCCCCGAAGGATGCAACGCTGCGCCGTACGCGCTGGCGAACGGCACCACGACCAACACGTACCCGGGTGCGACGTTCAAGTACCTGTCGGCCAACGTGCTGGACACGGCCGGCAACACGCTGTTCCCAGCATTCGGCATCAAGACCGTTCCCGCCGCCGGTGGCGGCACCGTGAAGATCGGCATCATCGGAGAAGTTCTCAAAGAGACCCCGACAATTGTGACCCCGAGCGGAGTTGCGGGTCTGAGCTTCGTCGATGAGGCCGCAGCTGCCAACAAGGCCGCTGCCACGCTGAAAGCTCAGGGTGTCAGCACGATCGTGCTCGTCATCCACCAGGGGGGCTTGCAGAGCAACCCGAACGTCCTGAGCGGTTGCACCGGCAATCTCGTGGGCAGTGACATCGAGCGGATCGCCAAGGGCCTCGACCCGTCGATCAGTGTCATCGTGTCGGGCCACACGCACGCAGAATATCGCTGCAGTATTTCGCTGAACGGGGCAACCCGTCTGATCACCAGCGCATCGTCGTTCGGTCGTATCCTCACCGACATCACCTTGAAGGTGAACCCCGTCGACGGATCGCTCGTGTCGGCCGATGCCAGCAACTCGATCGTCGCGAACAGCACGAACACGGATCGTACGACCCCTCGCGTCGATGATCCGAGCAAAGCCGATCCGGCTGTCGCTGCACTGACAGCTCAATACGTGAAGGCGGCTGCACCGCTCGCCAACCGTGTCGTCGGCAAGATCGCGGGCAATCTCACCCGCACCGCGAATTCCTTGGGCGAAACCACCCTCGGCAACGTGCTCGCTGACGCCCAACTCGCCTCGACCAGCTCCGCCGGAACTGGCGGCGCGGTAGTTGCATTCATGAACCCGGGCGGCGTGCGCGCTGACCTCAACGTGGCCGACATTTCTTCAGGGGGTGAAGCTCCGGGTGAAGTGACGTACAACGAGATGTTCACGGTTCAGCCGTTCGGCAACAGCCTCGTCACCAAGACCATGACGGGTGCGCAACTACGATTCCTGCTGGAGCAGCAGTTCATTGGGTGTGGAGGCCAGACCACCACACGTATTCTTCAGATCTCAAGCACCCTGACATATGAGCAGGTTCCGACCGCCACGACGTGCGCAGGTCGAATCGACTCGATCAAGATCAAGGGTGTCGTCGTAGAACCGTCTGACAAGTTCCGGATCACCATGAACAACTTCCTGGCCACGGGCGGCGACGGCTTCACCGTGTTCAACGGTGGCACGGACGTGCTTGGCGGAGCTCAGGATGTCGACTCGTTCGCGGACTACTTCAAGGCCAACCCGAACGGCATCGAAGTCCCGGCGCTCGGCCGCATCACATCGCTGGCCTCGGCGACTACGACCACGACCACCACGAAGGCCCCCGCCGTTGTCGGCTCGACACCGGCTGAGCTTGGTTTCACGCCCATCACTACGATCGCCGCGAGCTGCACGACGCCGAAGGGCCTAATCGCCTTCGCGAACGATGCGACTGGCAAAGCCGTTACACCTTCAGTCCTGATGTCGACCGGTGATCCAGCGACGCCGATCAACGCGCCCGCCACATCAAACAAGGTTGGCAGCGAGAACGACATGATCGCGCTCAGCCCTGATGGCCAATTCCTCTATTCGGTAAGCGAAGCTGGTGTCAGCGAGGGCATGACTCGACTTACGCTGACCGGAGCGAACAAAGGGAAGAAGGAGATCCTGTCGGCAGCGGCTGATTCGACGGGCAAGTTGATCTGGTCGCGCATGGACGGGGTGAAGTGGTACCCCTCTGGTGGGACCAGTGGGACTGGTTCAAGCGGAATGCTCCTCCTCAGCGAAGAGTTCGCCAACGGTGGCGTTTGGCAAGTCAACCCCACAACCGGTGCGTATGCCCGACTCGACTGGATGGGTGACTACGCCCACGAAGGAATCGGGCTTGACGCGAACGGCAACATGTACCTCGGCGACGAGAACCGAGCTGGCGCGATTTACAAAGCGGTTCCGAATGATGTGAAGGATCTGACCAGGGGTGGCCAGCTTTATTACCTGGTTAGCAATACGGTTTCGCCAACAGGCTGGAAGCTGGTCGTCGATCCGAAGAAGGCAGCGACCGAAGCGAGCGCTGGTGGCGCCGTGTTGTTTGACCGACCGGAAGACTTCGAAGAAGCGAACGGTCGGATCTACTTCACCGTCACTGAGCCGGCGAGCGATTCCGATACCCGAACCGGCGCGGCCGGCCAGGTGGTCAACCGCGGCGGCATCTACAGCTTTGTGACGAACGGGGTTCCGGCGCTCTCGGCGCAAAGCGGAACCCTGCCATACAACAAACTCACGCCGATGATCGAAGTCAACGATCCGAAGTACACCAGCCAGGACCAGGCCAAGGCTCAGCAAGGTCTGCAGTTCCCAGACAACATCGCGTTCGACGGTGCCGGACACCTTTGGGTGCAGGAGGACATTCCGGACGGCACTGGGGCGTTCCCGGCGAATGGGACCGACGTGTCGAAGCAGCAGCGTGACCAGCAGGACGAAATGTACGTGTACGTACTGAACGCGTCGGGCGATTCGATCGTTCCGAACCCCGACAAGACTGGCCCGGGAGTCTCAGGCGGTTACAAAGTCGCCGACATGCGCACATCGTCGTTGGCGAACCCTTGCGAGAACGAGTTCTCGGGTGGGATCTTTGCCGCCGACGGCAAGACGCTCTACATAAACCAGATGCACTTCGACAACCCGACCTTGACAGTGACCTACGATCGTTCCGTTCCGAGCCCGTCCACGGACTCGTACTCGGTGGCGCTGGTCGGTGACTACAACTACGGCTGTGACCTTGACGTGACAACGGCCCGGCTCACCGGCTTCGTCCAGGGCACGACGCTGCCCGCCTGTAACGGCCCGCTTGCCGATGATCTCCCGGCTCCGACCGGCATCCAGGTTCCGGGACGTCAGAAGTCGAACCTGATGATTGCCGACATCAACTCGGCCAACGTTGCGTTCTCCATTCACGATGGCGACACCAAGAGTGGAAGCACGGAATGCCGCGAGTCCATCATCGATGCGACCAAGGCCCAGATGAACGGTCTTCCCGTCAACGGTGCGGTGAACCCCGGCTACGACAAGCCAGTGGTGTACACACCCGGTGACAACGAATGGACCGACTGTCACCGCTTTGTCGGATCCAACAAGGGAACGATCGCGGAACAAACTGCAGCGCCGCTGAAGGCACTGGCCTCGATTCGGTCGAAGATGTTCTCAGCCCCGGTTAGCCAGGGCAAGACGACCATGCCACTGACCACGCAGTCCGGCTATCCGGAAAACGCTCGTTGGCAGCGTGGACCAGTGGTCTTTGCGACCATCAACATGCCCGGTAGCAACAACAACTACTGCAGCCCGCTCCAGACCAACGCGATCTGCAACCAGAACGGCGAGGCGATCAACCGCAACACGGCCAACCTGGCCTGGGTGCGCGAGACCTTCAAGCTGGCGAAGGATCAGGGACTGAAGGCGATTGTGGTCACGGCCCAGGCGAACCCGAACTTCGAACGCAACGCAGCCAACGACCTTCCGACGTACGACCTGAACGGCTACACGGACTTCCTCAACACCATGCGGGACGAGACGAAGAAGTTCGACGGCCAGGTTGTCTACGTACACGGTGACAGCCACACGATGCGATTCGATCACCCACTGAACGACACCGACGGGAAGTCGCTTGCGAACTTTACCCGGGTGGAGACAGCCGGCCAGGTCGATGCGCACTGGATCAAGCTTTCGGTCAATCCGAGCTCGGGGGTCCTGTTGTCGATCGAACCGAAGATCATCGCGACGAACCTCGGAAACAATCCGAACCGTCTCCCATGGTTTGTGAAGGCGTTGCCGACCAGACTCGACCTCGCTCCGGTGGCGCCCGCCAACGGCAGCATCGGCAACTTGATCTGGAACGATGCCAACAACAACGGGATCAAGGACACCTCGGAAACAGGCATCGCCGGTGTGAAGGTGACCTTGCACGACGTGAACACGCCGATCCAGAGCGGAGTCACCAACGCTTCCGGTTTCTTCACCTTCACCGGACTACCGAACAATGACAATTACCAAGTGTGCATATCGAATCCGTCGGGCTACCTCAACTCGAACGGTTCAGGAAAGCTTGACGCCGGTCAGAACGACCCGACCGCTGCCGATCCGAACAACTATCTCGACAACGACGACAACGGCCGCACCACGGCGTTGGGTCACTGCTCGGGCTACGTGATCGTGAACAGTGCTGTGTCGACACAGATGGCCAACCCGAGGGTTGACTTCGGTGTCTTCGCTGATCGGATCGTCGGCAACCTTGTGTGGAACGACGCGAACAACAACGGCCTCAAGGAAGCCGCCGAAGCCGGTCTGTCGGGGGTGAAGGTCAACCTGTACAGCGCCTTCACGTTTGTCCGCAGCACGACCACCGATGCCAACGGCAACTATGCGTTCACGGGTTCGTCGAACTTCGACAACTACCAGGTTTGCATCGAGAACCCCACAGGTTACGTCAACTCCACCGGCTCGAACAAACTCGATGCTGGCGAGGCCGACACCACCGGCAACGATCCGAACAACTACGTTGACGACGATGATAATGGCCGCACCACGGCCACCGGACACTGCTCCGGTTTCATCATCGTGAGCGACGCCGTTCCGGGTAACCGTCGGGTCGACTTCGGTCTGTTCGTGCCCTCGACGGCAGCCGCCGGTTCGTTCAAGATCGGCAATCAGATCTGGAACGACGCCAACAACAACGGCCTTCGCGAAAGCGGAGAAGCCGGGGTAGCCGGGGTGACCGCCACGTTGTTCTTGAACAACCAATCGGCTGGCAAGACGTCGGTTTCCAATTCGCTTGGCGTGTACGGATTCGACGGCCTCACCGCCGGCGAGTCCTACCAGGTATGCCTCACCGTTCCTGCGGGAATGGTTGGCTCCAATGGCTCGGGCAAGCTCGACGCCGGTCAGCCCGACCTCGTGGCCGCCGACCCGAACAACTACGTTGACGACGACGACAACGGACGCACCTGGTCTAACGGCCAGTGCTCCGGGTACATCATCCTCAGCGACAAGCTGGTTTCGAACCAGCGGGTCGACTTCGCGTTGTTCACTCCGACTGGAGCGGTTGCGACATCCACGACCACGACGACGACGGCCTCGACCACGACAACGACGGCCGTCGCCTCGACGACCACAACGACTACCACGGCCCCGGGTTCTTCCGGTCAGCCGCCCAAGTTCAACGAAGTGGAGTCCAGCGGCGGAACGCCGGGGGACTGGGCCGAGTTGTACAACCCGGGCACCACGCCGGCTGACATCTCCGGTTGGGTGGTTCGCGACAACGACGACACGCACACGTACACCTTGCCTGCCGGTACGGTGATTCCTGCCGGTGGGTACTTCGTCGTCGAGGAGGCCGCACTGACCTTCGGGCTTGGTTCGGCCGACTCGGTGCGTTTGTTCAACGCCAACCGGAACGTGATTGATTCGTACGACTGGACTGCGCACGCGGCAACGACCTACGGACGCTGCCCGAACGGAACCGGTGCATTTGCACTCACGACAACCGTGACCAAGGGTGCGGCCAACGACTGCTCGGTAAGCACCGGATCGTCGACGACCTCGACTTCTACGACAATCGCAGGGGCCCCGACGTTTGCGGCCTGGCCCGGCGACAGTGCGGTTCAGACCGTCGACGGTGTGAGCGTGTTCGGTGGGAACCTCAGCGGCCTTGCCTTTGAGGGTTCCGGCCCCGCGAACTCCGGCGTGATCTGGGGTGCTCGAAACGGCCCCGGCGCACTTTTCCGGTTGGTTTTCAACGGCACGATCTGGGCACCCGACACGGCCAACGGTTGGAGCACAGGCAAGTTGCTGAAGTACAAGGACGGAACCGGCAATCCCGACGCCGAAGGAGTCACTTTCACGTCATCGGGTTCCGGTGGCGGAATGTACGTGTCGACCGAACGCAACAACGATGCGAACTCGGTGAGCCGTAACAGCATCCTTCGAGTTGACCCTCAGTCTGCGTCGGCAACGCTTACGGCAACTCATGAATGGAACCTGACGGCCGACCTGCCGACAACCGGCCCGAACCTCGGTATGGAAGCAATCACGTTCGTACCCGATTCGTTCCTGGTGTCCAAAGGGTTCTTCGACGAATCAAAGAACCGTGTATACAACCCCGGTGACTATCCCGATCACGGGTTCGGTCTGTTCTTTGTGGGTCTTGAAGCTAACGGGCAGATCTACGCCTATGCACTCAATCACGCAACTGAAGGATTCACCCGTATAGCGTCGTTTGCGAGCGGGTTCACGGGCGTGATGGACTTGGCCTTCGATCGTGAACTGAACAACCTGTGGGCCGTTTGCGACGATACGTGCCTCGGACGCAGCGCCGTATTGGCGGTGTCCGCGTCGACGGGGAAGTTTGTCGTGACCAATGGTTTCGAACGCCCCGTGGGCATGCCGAATCTCAACAACGAGGGTTTCACCTTCGGGTCGCAGGCGGCCTGTGTGAACAATCGCAAGCCCGCCTACTGGGCCGACGACGCGGAAACCGGAGGCCACGCGCTCCGGGCCGGCACAGTGAGTTGTACCGCCCCGCTCTAGCAGGCCGGAGGGAACGAACACGCCGGCGGCCTCAGTAACCGGACGCCCGGAACTTCGAGGTCGTGCGATGGTTCGCAAGAGCCACCGCACGACCTTTCGTTTTCTACGCCGGATGCGAGACCAAGGCGAGGTGGTACGCCAATTCGCTCTGCGAGCGCTTACGATCGGATGATGCTCGAACAAATTGATCCAGAGATCCTTTCCAACTCGACCGGTGTGCTCGCAACCCTGAGTCCGGCTGGGAAACCGCAACTGACGGCCGTGTGGTTCATTGTTCGCGACGGACATGTGTTGATCTCCATCAACGGAAAGCGTCAGAAGACGAAGAACCTGCAGGCGAACGCGGCCTGTTCGTTTCTGATCTATCACCCGACCACGCAGGACTACTTCGTCGAGATCCGAGGGACCGCGGCGCTCGTTCCCGACAGCGACTACGAGCGGGCCGCCGAGATCGGCGAGAAGTATCACGCCGACTTCCGGTCCTTCGACCAGCCGGGCGACGAGCGCTACATCGTCGACATCACACCGACGCGGGTGCTCACCACCGACGTACGCCACTGACGTCGAGTAATTCCGGCGTCAATTTCGTCGAAAATTTCGTCGAAAATTTCGTCGAAGACTCCTATCGATGACGCAGCGATTCGATCTTCCTTCCGACCACCACGTTCGCCAGTCGTTCAAGCGATAGGTGATTGCGAACATGCATCATCGGATCGAGAATCGGGCGAGCCACGTTGCCCAGGAATCGTGGGATCGGTTCCTCCTCGAGCATCACCACGCATCGGTCGTCGTCACCGAGCAGCGTGAATGTTGCTGTCGCCAGAATGAATGGTCGGGCGCGCACTCGGAGCTGAAGGCGCGAGTTCGCGACGATGGATTCAACCTTGGTGTTGTCAGGGATTGATAACGGACCGACGCCAACCATGTGGTGAAAGCGGCTTCCAACGGCGGGCCATTCTTTGTCCACCCGGCGGATGACAGACGCGCCGAGCAGCCAGTCGGGGTACGACCACGGATCCACGAGTACCTCGAACACCTCCGCGGTCGCGGCCGGGATTTCTCTGCTTGTGTATGCCACGACTGAGGCTCCCGATCTTGTCTGCTGGGTCACCTGCGATACCCCGCGTGGCACGACACCAAACGCGATCGTTATAACGACCAATTCATCAAGGCTCTTACCAATTCCTCAATCCTCATTCGAGCTCGTGCTCGCAGAACTTGCCAATCCCGGGCACCGCTGTGCTTCCACCCACACACGTCCCCTGGAGGAACGATGAACGATCCAATGACGATGCTCAAGGCCGACCACCGAGACGTGAAGGCCATGCTCAAAACACTCGCCGAGAGCGAAGAAGGCGCGGAACGAGAAGCGCTTTGCCAGAAGGTGATCGCCGCCCTCACGGTCCACATGACCATCGAGGAGCAGTTGGTTTACCCCCTCATCCAGTCGAAGGTTGGTGATGAAGAAGCCGAAGAGGCCAACGTCGAGCACGGGCTCGCTAAAGACGCACTTGCGAAGATGGGTTCGATGGTTTCCCAACCCGGATTCGGCGCCGCGGTGGAGATGCTCGCAGGAGGAATCGAGCATCACGTGGAGGAAGAGGAAACCGAGTTGCTCCCCGAACTCAAGGCGTCGATGGAACGTGCAGATTGGCTACAACTCGGTGATCAGATTGCCGACGCCAAGGCCGCGGCCGGGATGAAGCCACCGGCACCTCATCGACGTCGCGCCGCGAAACGGACCCCGAAGACTACGAGGGCCAAAGCGACAAGTCGATAGTCGAAATGGCCGCACCCCGATCAGCTAACGCGAGACGCTGATTGTCTCGGTCCGCTGATCGGGGAGATGCGCCCGAACGCATCGGGCTCCCGGATGTGGAGTCCATTAACGCCGGCCGACCTACCCTTGTGCGGGTGGTTCGCCGGCAAATGGGCGACTTTCCACGAGCACGAGCCAGTTGCCGGAGTTGTCCCGGATCAGCGCCTCCACGCCGTACGGCCGCTCGGCCGGTGGCTGGACGAACTCAACCCCTTTGGCGCTGAGTTCTTCGTAGGTCTTCTGGCAGTTCTCCGTACGAAGACCGAGTCCGCCCATGTTTCCCCGGGCGAGAGCGCGTCGCACAGCGTCGGTCATTTCCGGGTCCAGCGGGGGTCCGGGCACCATAAGCGTGACTTCAAGTTCCGGGTGGTTCGGGTGCGAGATGGTGACCCAACGGAAATCGCCCATGTGGACGTCGGTGTGCTCCACGAACCCGAGCTTGTCGACATAAAACGCTTTGGCGCTGTCTTGGTCGGTGACGTAAAGGGTGACGAGTGAGATGTTCGTGATCATGGCGATCACCTTACGGAGCGGCGCTAGAGGTTGCTTCTCGGGAATTGCGAATGTTGCGGCGATCGTTGAGTCCGTTCATGAAGACGAAGCAACCCGGAATCCGTGGTGCTCCGTCGCTAGCGAAGCTCGCTTGGTACGCTGAAGGTGAAACACCGACCAGAGCACGGAACTTCGAGCTGAACGAGCCGAGACTCGAGTAGCCGACAAGGCAACACACCTCTGACACGGTGAGGTTCGACGTTCGCAGCAGGTCCTGGGCCCTCTCGATGCGACGCTCCGCGAGGTACACGGCCGGGGTCATACCGTAGGTCGCCGCGAAACAGCGAAGGAAATGGAACTTCGAAACCCCGGCCTTCCGTGCCAGTTCGGAGAGCGCAAGCGGTTCTGCGAAGTATCGGTCGGCGTGGTCGCGGGCGCGTCGTAAATGGACCAGCAGTTCATCAGGGACGCGCGTCTCAGCTACGCGGCTGCGCGTGAGGTTTGTGGTTCGCTTCGGCGTTTCTGTTACGACATCCATCACGGTCCGATCGAGAATACCTTCCGGACCTGTAGCTGTCGCACTATCACTGGAGTCAACCGATCCGAGCAGCCTCTATCGCGGCGACGACGATGTTCTTCATCGTCATTATGGCTACGAACGCGCGCATCGCCGCTGCGCGATCGGGTGGCCGAGGAGCAAACCTGTGACTTCGTCCAACTCCCGTGACCTCAATAATAAGCGCGCGTATTATGTCGCATCTGCAGGCTGAACGGAGATCGTGGCGATCTTCAGTTCAGATGCCCCGAGAGCCAGATGTAATGCCGCTGAAATGTGGCAACCCGTACGATCGACCACGGTGAACCAATCGGTTCAAACGCGAGATAGCAGGAGATTCCATGGTCGACAGGGCGCTTATGCTCGGAGCATTCCAGACGTTCGGACTCGGCGGTTCGTGGCGACTGCCCGCCAACAACTCTGTTGATTTTCTGCAGCTTGATCACTGGGTGACCATGGCGAAGCGACTCGACCAGGCCGGCGTGGATTTTCTCTTTTTCGCCGACGACTATTCGTATCCCGTCCTGGGCGGCAGGGTGATCGATGTGGCGATAGAGAAGGCCGTGTTGTTTCCGAGAGGCGACCCATCCACGATCCTTTCGGCGCTGGCGTTGGTCACCGAGCGACTCGGTCTGGTGGTCACGTCGTCGACGACGATTGAGAAACCACCGATGCTGGCCAAGCGTCTGGCAACCCTTGATCACCTGAGTCGAGGACGCATCGGCTGGAACGTAGTCACCGGTTCGGGGCAGAACGCTTCGGCAAAATTGATGGGCCAGAAAATGATGGCTCATGATGATCGCTACGCCGTTGCCGAGGAACATGTCAATCTCTCGATGAAACTGTGGGAGGGATCCTGGGAGGAAGATGCGCTCGTCGTCGACAGGGAGGGCGGGATCTACGCCGATCCGACGAAGGTTCACGAAATTGAACATGACGGTGAGTTCTTCACGGCCCACGGATTGCTGACGGTGCCGCCCTCGCCTCAACGCACACCTGTGCTCTTCCAAGCGGGTACGTCACCGCGCGGGCGCGACCTTGCGGCACGGTACGCGGAGGCGGTCTTCTTGGCCGCCGAAGTCGACATGATGGCGACGCAGATAGCCGATATCAAGGCGCGCGCCGAGAGGTGTGGCCGCTCGGGCGGGTCCATCAAGTTCATGCCGGCGGGAACGTTCATCGTGGCCGAAACCGAGGCCGACGCTCGGGCGCTGCGTGAACGCATGATTGGTTTTCAGACTCTTGAAGCAGCCGCCGCCGCATACGCGTTCTTCACCGGCATCGACCTGATGTCGATGGACCTAGATAAGCCGATGGCTGACACGAACACCGAACAGGGTCGTACGAACGTCGAGCGGTTCTCCGGTGAGAACGGCAAGCCGGCTGCGACAGTCCGCCAGATCCTCGACGAGTTCCGCCGTAACGGCGTGATGGGTGAACCGTTCATCGGCACACCGGAGCAGGTCGTTGATCGGGCGGAAGCCGTCATCGAGATCACCGGTGCCGACGGGTTTCTTGTACAGCCCGATCCAACCGGCGGTTACGACGATTTCATCGACCTGGTCATGCCGGAGATGAGAAAGCGCGGTCTCCTCAACGCTGTTCCGAGTGGGCCCACCCTGCGCGAACGGATCTTCGGCGGGGGACAGGCGCGGCTTCCCTTTGACCATCCGGGTCACGCGTACCTGGCCACGTCGCCGGTCGCTGTCGGATAGTTCGACGCTGGCCACCGGTAGGAGGCGTCCGTGGCCCCGACCTACGGGTGCGACGAGTCCGACCTACCGGTGCGACGAGAATTCGGCGCGTGTCAACGCAAAGGTCTTCACTGCCGTCTTCGTGAACACGTCGAGGTCATCGGGGCTGCGGCTGGAAACAATCACGTTCGGCCCTGATTCGCACACCACCACCTCATTGTCTACCCAGTAGCCACCGGCGTTTCTGATATCGGTCGCCAAACTCGGCCAGCTGGTCAGCGTGCGGCCTTTCACCAGGTCGGCTTCGATGAGGGTCCAAGGTCCGTGGCAGATGACAGCGATGGGTTTACCTTCGGTCGCCAACTTCGAAACGAAGTTCGTCGCCCGGTGTTCCGTGCGCAGTTGATCCGGGTTGGCAACGCCACCCGGCAACACCAGGCCGTCGTAGTCGGAAGTGACGGCATCTGCGGCTGCGACTGTCGCAGTGAACGTGCCTCCACGATCCATGTGGTTCATGGATTGCACCACACCAATGTGTGGCGCAATCAGAATTGGTATGCCACCCGCATCTTGAATGGCGGCCCACGGCGCGGTGAGCTCGATTTCCTCGACCCCTTCGTTGGCAGTTAGGAAGGCGATCGTCTTTCCTTCAAGTTCGTTGCTCATCGCTTGCACACCCTTCGGTTAATGGAACCAGGAGTTCGGTCCCCGGGCCGTCTGTTGCCAGACGTGAGCTATCGGTACCCGGCGAGGGCGATTTTCAGTCGTGGATGTCGCTCCTGGCGACAAGGCACGTTGAGCGGCAGAGTGAACCGACCCGCCGGATTTCCGTGGGCCGTCAGCCGATCTCATCGGCGCATTGTGCCCCGCTGCTGCCGGCGACGCCATTTCCGCAAGGGTTCTCGGGCTCCAGGACCACCCGCGGATTCCATCGGCGACACTCGGTCGGCATTCTTTCGACCGAATACAGCGTCCGCTGCGATCGCCCTCAGGGCTTTGCGAAACGTTTTGATGGGTACTGGTGAGGGTATACCCGCGCACGCCCTTACGACTACCAGCCGATGGTCGGTACGGAGGGCGCCGCCGCCGATAGGAGAACAACATGTCTGAACTGGAACCTACGTCCGCCCAGGCCGATCAATCCGGTCTTACCGAACGCGACGTGGCTACGGCTCGGGAACTGCACGATGGAATCGACTCGTCGACACCCAGCGCCGCGTCTCACGCCACCGCCACCGCCGTTCGGTTTACGTTTCCCGACTTGGGAGCGAACACGGTCGCTCTCCTGGGCGAGTTCTCGGATTGGCAGCCGCTTCCGATGGAACGGATAGGCGACGGCTTCGCTGCCAGCGTCCGTCTCGAGGCCGGTCGGTCGTATCGCTTCAAGTTCCTGATCGACGACGAACGTTGGGAAAACGCTCACAACGCCGACGATTACGTGCGGAACGAATTTGGTGGAACGGACGCGGTGGTCTTCGTGAAATCTGACGCACAAGCCGCCGATCATTGACGATCGGGAGACGCTACGATCATCGTCCCCGACATAGCGGTTGCTCCAAACTTTGGAACACAAGGTCGGATGCCGCGAGACGCGGCAGACGCACTGCGTGCGGCGACCGCCGCACGCAGTGCTCTGCTCAGAGCATCGGCGGGTTAGGCCCGGCCGAAGCGCGGTGTACTGCTCACCGCACCGTCGATCGGCGTGGTGACGTCAGTAAGTCCTCGGTAGTAGTCGTCGTGGGTGTCACGCCAGTGAAAGTCGGACCGGTCAGCGATGGTCACGTACTCGGGAGCGGCTTTGATGTTGTCCTTTGTCATGTGAACGAAGAGTTTTCGCTCGTCATGGTTGATACGTTCGACCATTCCAGCCGGGATCTCGCGCTTCTTGCCGAAGATCCAGAAGCCGGTGTCGACCACCAGGCTGTAGCGGTCGGAATCGACGGTCTGTTCGTCGACCTTGCCGATGTGACCGTCGATGGCCTCGACGTCGTATCCGATGAGGTTCGACCCATTGCCAATGACATCGTTTCGGTAGTTCCAGATGGATTCGGTTTCATGATGCATGGTGTTCGATTCCTTTCAGTTGTCTCAGTTGTCTCAGTTGTCATCGATTCCAGCTGTCCAATTGCGGTTGTCATCGATCGACTCTGTGTTGGTACCTCGTGGTTGGTACTTCGTGTTGGTACCCCGCAGTCCCGTGGACTATGCGTCAAGGTCCAAATTTGCTCGGGTAATTGTGCTGGCGCGGTTCTGCTGCGGACCTGCGTTGCGAAGCCGAAAATCGGTCGTTTCGTAGCCAACGCATTAGGGCTAACACGGTCGAAATTGGGTCGTTTGACTTCGTCTTTGATCGGGTAGCAAACGTCGACCCCGACGCCGTTCGGGCCAACTTGCGGCCGATCCAACGATCCGGAGATTTTCATGGCTACCCCAAATGCATCCACGTCATCATCGAAGCGCGCACTGGCGAGCACCAAGAGCGGCGTCGCCAAGACCAGCGTGAAATCGACCAGGTCCCCCGGGAGCGGCAGCGACGAAGCCACCGCTTCGTCCAATTCGAAGCCGCAAAAGATGAATGCCCGAAAAGCGAATACGGCCACGAAGGCTGATCAAAAGGTTTCCGGGGTTCCAAAGGTTTCTGCGGCGGCGAAGGCGGAGGGAGCGCCTGTCAACGCCTCGACCGCGTCAGTCGCAAACGGAAACGGCTTGGACGAACACGTCGACGAAGGCGTGATCACCACGTTCGTGGGCGAAGGCGGAGAAACTCATCAAACTGCCCCGTCGGGCGACTTCGTCCTCACCACAAACCATGGTGTCCCGATAAGCGACGATCAGAACTCCCTGCGAGCCGGCCAGCGCGGTCCGACGTTGCTTGAAGACTTCGTTCTCCGGGAGAAGATCTTTCATTTCGACCACGAACGAATCCCTGAGCGGATTGTTCATGCCCGAGGCTCCGGCGCCCACGGTTACTTCGAATGCACGGAAGCCATCCCCGAGTTGACCAGGGCGTCACTTTTCCAGGAGGTCGGGACGCGGGTCCCGGTGTTTGTGCGCTTCTCCACCGTGGCCGGAGGAGCCGGGTCGTCAGACACCCCTCGAGACGTGCGAGGTTTTGCGGTGAAGTTCTATACGGGCGAAGGCAATTGGGATCTGGTGGGTAACAACATTCCGGTGTTCTTCATCCAGGATGCCATCAAGTTTCCCGATCTCATCCACGCCGTGAAGATGGAAGCGGACCGCGGCTATCCGCAAGCGGCAAGCGCTCACGACACGTTCTGGGACTTTGTCGGACTGATGCCGGAATCGACTCACATGCTCATGTGGGCGATGTCCGACCGAACACTTCCGAGATCGCTTCGAATGATGGAAGGGTTCGGTGTGCACACGTTCCAATTCGTCAACTCCGCCGACGAAACGACGTTCGTGAAATTCCACTGGCGGCCCCGTTTGGGTTCGCAGTCGACATTGTGGGATGAAGCGGTGAAGATCGCAGGCGCTGATCCCGACTTCCACCGGCGCGACCTTCATGACGCTATCGAAGCCGGTGACTTCCCGTCATGGGACCTGGCAGTACAGGTATTTGACCAGGCGTTCGCGGATTCGCAGCCCTACGACGTGCTCGACGCGACAAAGCTCATCCCTGAAGAGGATGTACCG
The DNA here is from genome assembly GCA_963763135.1 of uncultured Acidimicrobiales bacterium. GTDB lineage: Bacteria > Actinomycetota > Acidimicrobiia > Acidimicrobiales > JANYDT01 > JANMZO01. The sequence continues at coordinate 169,673 of CAVXNJ010000009.1, forward strand.
CTGCGGGTCATCGGGCGCATGACGCTTGATCGCAATCCCGACAATTTCTTTGCTGAGACCGAGCAGGTCGCGTTCCTGCCGACCAACATTGTTCCCGGCATCGATTTTTCCGACGATCCGCTGCTGCAGGGCCGACTCTTCAGTTACCTGGATACGCAGCACTCGCGTCTGGGGACGACGAACTTCCACCAATTGCCCATCAACCAACCCAAGTGCCCCTTCGCCAACTTCCAGCGCGACGGACATATGCAGACTGAGGTGCCGGTTGGGCGGGCCAATTACGAGCCGAACAGCCTTGGTCACGAACGTGGTGGGGCAGGTCCGAGGGAAAGCGAGCAGCACGGCTTCCGGACGCTCGGAGCCACAACCGCCGCTTCTTCGAAGGTTCGTATGCGCGCTGATCGATTTGGGGATCACTACAGCCAGGCCACAATGTTCTGGCAGTCCCAGACCGATTCTGAGCGGGCGCACATTGCATCGGCGTTTGTGTTCGAACTCTCCAAGCTGACCCTTCCGCATGTGGCCGAACGGGTGATCGCAAATCTCGCGAACGTCTCTGCTGAGTTGGCCAAGCGGGTCGCCGATGGCCTCGGAGTCCCTTCCCCCGTGCCATCGATTCCGGCCCGACCGGCGTTTCAAACCGGGGTGTCACCGGCGCTTTCAATCCAGACAAAGGCCAAGGAGACTTTGCTCGGTCGCAAAGTTGGCATCGTTCTGGCCGACGGGTCTGATGGTCAGGTGCTCACGTCGCTCGTGTCGGCGCTGACCAAGGCCGGGGCCCGGACTATGACGATCGCTCCGAAGAGAACCATCCGCATCGATGGTGAGCTGTTCATGGTCGACGGCCAGCTGGCTGGCTCTCCGTCGTGTCTGGTCGACGCGGTGGCACTTGTGCTGAGCGACGGGTCAGCGAAACAACTGGCGGCCGATGCCGCCGCAGTCCAATTTGTTCAGGACGCGTTCGGTCACCTCAAAGCCATCGGAGCAACGTCGGCCGCTCGACAACTCTTGGACCGGGCGGGCGTCGGTACCGATCCGGGGGTGGCCGATCTGGAATCGGCACTGCAAGACTTCGTGAAAGCTGCTTCAACTCGTCAGTGGGAACGGGAACCCCGGGTTCGTATGCTTGCTTAGTTTTCGCCTGCTCCTGCAAGCCGACGGCGCCAACCCGCGACCAGCTTTACGGCGAGGCGCGTCGACGAATCCTGCCCGGCCGATCGAAGATGACCAAGGAGGAGCTAAAGACTGCCCTTGGGGAGAGCGCGTACGTTCATGTCATCTCGCTCGGCACGACCCAGGCGTCGAAGTCGTCGGGTGACACGCCCTGATGGACCGCAGCGGTACGAAGATCGAGATCGTTCTCATGAGCGTACGTCGCGATTGCGGCGGCCGCCTCGTACCCGATCCGCGGGGTCAGTGCGGTCACCGTCATCAACGATCGCTCGAGGTGGGTCGCCATCGTCGTTACGTTCGGTCGTATACCGGATGCGCAGTGCTTCTCGAAAGACCAACAGGCATCGGCCAAGAGACCGATCGACTCCAAAACGTTGTGGAGCATGACCGGCTTCGCCACATTCAGTTGGAAGTTGCCCTGCGTACCGGCGAATGCGACGGTGGCGTCGTTGCCAAAGACCTGAGCCACGACCATGAGCAGTGCCTCGGCCTGAGTGGGGTTCACCTTCCCCGGCATGATCGACGACCCCTGCTCGTTCTCGGGGATCGCGAGTTCACCGATTCCGGCTCGTGGGCCCGACGAAAGCCAGCGTACGTCGTTTGCCATTTTCATAAGCGCGCTTGCCAAAGTTCTGAGCGCTGCGCTCAGTGATACCACCGGGTGATGGCTAGACAACGCCGCGAAAAGATTGGAAGCCTGCCGGTACGGTGTTCCCGTTGCAGCCGCCAGGTCCTCGGCGACCGCGGCTCCAAAGCCATCCGGAGCATTCAACCCCGTTCCTATCGCTGTCGCCCCTATGGCGAGTTCATGAAGGTGTCGGCAGGCTTCGACAATCAACGTCGATGCCATGTCAATCTGCGCAACCCAATCGCTGATCTCCTGGCCGAATGTGATGGGAGTGGCGTCCTGCAGGTGCGTGCGACCGACTTTCACGATGCCGCTGTACTTGGCGGACAAATCGTTGAACGTCGAGCGCAATTGACGGACAGAAGGTTCAAGGGCTGTCGCGACTTCTTCGACGAGGGCGACGTGCATCGCGGTGGGGAACACATCATTGGACGACTGGCTCCGGTTGACGTGATCGTTTGGGTGAACGGGGTGTTTCAGCCCGCGGGCAAAGCCGAGGATCTCGTTCGCCCGGCTGGCGATCACTTCGTTCGCGTTCATATTGGTTTGGGTGCCGGACCCGGTCTGAAAGACAACCAGCGGGAACTCGTCGTCGAGGGCGCCGCTCATCACTTCGTCGGCGGCGCGGATGATCGCGTCTGCGATCTCTGGTGACAGGAGCCCACGGTCACGATTTGCCTTGGCAGCGCTTCCCTTCACCATCCCCAGAGCGCGGATAACCGGACGGGTGAAGACGAACCGAGGTTGTCCGATCCTGAAGTGCTCCAACGATCGTTGCGTTTGCGCGCCCCAGTGGCGTTCCCCGGAAATCTCGACGGTCCCGAAATGGTCTGTCTCGACTCGCGGCTCAGGTTTCCTAGGCGCTCCGACCTCACCCTCACCCTGCGGTGAGGTCTCAGATGACGGTTCATTTCCAAAGCCCATCAACGCCTCATCGTTCTGCGAAATCCATACATTTCGAGCCCGGCTTGTTGCCGGAACGAGTCGATCGTAGGTGCCCCCGACGGTCGCTGATCAAACCGACGATCGTTGCGAACCTGCTTCATGCCGGACGTCGAGTCGGCCGGTCGTGAAGTGCACACGAGACCGACGATGCGTATGCCCGGCTGTTAAAGTCCCGGTGAATGAACGGTGACCGGGTTGCGCGGGCGGCCGCGGCTGGAGTCGTAGGCGGTCTGATCGGGTTGGGAATCGTGGCCTCTTTGCTGTCGGTTTCGCGCGCTCGCTCCGAAGCACGCAACCGAGACATACAGGCGGTAGTGGACGCCAGTGATCGAGTGTCTGCCGAGCTCCGCGGAGCGTTGGCCGGATTACAGGGGGTTGACGGAATCGCGGCCGACGCCGAGGTGACGCAGGTCGAGTTTTCGGCGTTCACCGCTGACGTGTTGTCCACCTCGAACTACACGGCGCTCTCGTTTGCCGACATAGTGACAGAGGAGCAGCGGGCGGGCTGGCAATCCTCGACTGGTCTTCAGATGCGAGACAGTAATGGCTCCGGGGGGTTCAATCGCTCGTCGTCCCGACCCACGCACGTCGTCGTGCGGTTGGTGCACCCGCAGACCAGCGTCGCTCGAAATGTGCTCGGTTTTGACTTGTTGAGCGACCCGGTGAGGGCGAAGGCTGTAAGTGAAGCGCTCGACGTGGATCGGGGTGTGCTGGTCGGACCAATCAGCCTGGCCAGCACCGCGCGTCCAGGGTTGTTCGCTATGCATGCGGTGCGTTCGCCGGGAGGCCGGGTCATCGGGTTCGTGTCGAGCGGCATGAGCCTCGACTCGTTGATCTCGAGACTCAGCGGCGACCGGAGCCACCGGGCTTTCACGCTGAAGATGGATGACTCGTGGCTCCTCGGCAGTGGGACCGAACAGCGCGCCGTTTCTACCTTCCAGGCCGGCGGTCGCAACTTTACGATTGGAGTAGCTTCGCCCTCCGCGCCGAACTGGACCGGTCCCCGCCTGGTGGTCTTCGCTTCCCTGCTCCTTTTCGGACTCGGGTACGTCTCGTTGCGTCGAGAGGCGCTGGACCGACGCCGCGTACGCCGGCGAGCGAATCGCAATGAACGGATTGCACTGTTCGCCGAGGGCGCTTCTGCACTCAACTCGACCAACGCCGTCATCGCGTACGCGACCCAACATGCAGGGAGGGCACTCGGTGCTGACCATACGGTGATCGCACGCGCCGACTCCTCCGATCGATCGATGCTTGTGGTGTCGGTGGTGGCAGGGATCGAAAACGATCGGCGTACCCGTACATTTACTCAACCGCTCAATTCCACCCAACCTATCGCTGAATGTGCCCGCAGTCGCGAGTCGGTCTTCGTGACGGGACACGACCGGTCCAACGGCGGTTCAATCGACATCTTCGACCGTGACACCGTCGTCAAGGACATCATGGGTTCTGAATTGTTCCTTCCGCTCGCGTTGGGATCACATGACCTTCACGGAGTGATCGGCTTCGCCTGGAACGAGGTCCAACCCCGTTCCGATGGAGCCGACGTGCTCGGAGCCGGTCTACTGGTTGCGCAGGTCATCGGACGTTCGTACGAACGGGCATTGGCCCGGGAGATTGTTCAGACCCGTGTGAAGGACCTGGCCGAGTTCACCCGAGCGCTGACCACGTCTCGAACTTCCGAGGAAGTGCATACAGCGGTGGGTGAGCTGCTGTCGCGTCTGTTCGACGCTCGATCGGTGCGACTGGTCGACGATCGGACGCACGAGAACGCCGTCGCAAACCACCGGTGGTATCGGCTGGTCGAGCCGGAGAGCGGTTGGCTGGTCGTGGAGGTCACTCCGAACACCATCTGGTCGGATGCTGTCGAGACGCTCGCCTTGACGATTGTCGATTTGGTGAGTGCGGCGCTCGCCCGGACCCGGTCCTTCGACGAACAGCGAAACGTTCTGCAACGACTTCAGTATTCGCTCTTGAGTTCACCGCCGAAGGTGAGTGACTACGACATTGTCGTGGCGTACCAGTCGGCGGTCCAAGCGGTCGGGATCGGCGGTGACTGGTACTCCGTCATCGATAGCGATTCGCACCTCTTCGCAGTTGTCGGCGATGTGGCCGGGCATGGGGCCGAAGCGGTCGCCGTGATGGCGGAGGTGAAGACCGTTGTGCGGTACCTCCTCACGAAAGGCACGGACCTTCTGCACGTCGTTCATGAAGCCGACGGGGTCTTGCGGCGCCGGAACTCGTTTGCGTCGTTCGTCGCGGTGTCGATCGACAAGCGAACCGGTTCCGTCGCGTACACAAGCGCCGGACATCCGCCTCCGGTGATTATCGCCGAAACGTCGCTCACCCTTACCGCGCCGCAGGGCCCGTGGCTCGGCCTGCCGAACTCCATGTACCGGATCGCTCACGCAGTGCTCGAGCCCGGGGCAACGCTTCTTCTGTACACCGATGGTCTCATCGAACAACCCGGCGTGGTTCTCGACCTGAGCATTGCCGCACTCTTGGAGCGAGCCCGCAATTTCTCGACCCCTAACGCTCTCATCGAGGGCCTGCTGCGGGCCCGAATGAATGAGCGGGGTACAGACGACGACATCGCCGTTCTTGCGATCAAACGTACGTAACCAACGTAGTCAGTCAGACACGTAGTCATTCAGCCAACACAATTACGGTGAACGTCAATGATGCTATTTGCGTCGTGTCGCGAGAATATATACGAGCAAAAGAACGATGACGATCGGCCCCAGAATCAGGAATGCGAGGATCTTTCCGACGAGACCGAGTACTAGTGCAGTAGCAAGCATGTGCGATTTGTACCCGCTTTAGCGGATCGCGAAACGCAGAACCGATCGACGTGCTCCCGCCTGGTGGGTCCCGCCAGTGGGTCCTGCAGCCGGCCTGAAGGCTGGCCGAAACCGTTCCAAAACCATTCGAGACTTCACTTGACATCGACCCGTTCGTCGATGTCGACATCTCAAGAAAACGGAAACTTCGTCATTGTGTGGTTGAGTGGAGGCATGACTGCCCCACCCTCCAGCGGCGTCAGCTGCGTGGCGGTTACTACACATTTTCTGGCGACAGGGCGTAGCTGTGGCAGGCAGTGACCGGCGTCTTCGGATTCTTGAGCTTTTGGTCGACCGCAACGGGTCCGAGCCGGAGACGAAGCGGTTGTGTGAAATCAGCGCGGAGGTAACCGGCATGACCGGTGCCGGCATCATGCTGATGTCCGACGATGTGCCCGCCGGGTCATTGTGCAACACGAATGCCGTAAGCGCACTTATCGAGCAGTTGCAGTACACCCTGGGTGAAGGGCCGTGCGTTGACGCTCACCGACTCGACCGGGCCGTTTTGGAACCTGACCTGCGAAATCCACTAACCGTGCGATGGCCGGCGTTCTCCGGGCCGGCCATCGACGCCGGGGTGCGCTCAGTGTTTGGGTTTCCTCTTCAGATAGGTGCGGTCCGCCTCGGTGCTCTTGATCTCTACTGCGACAAACCAGGCCCGCTCACGCCCGACCAGCATGCCGACGCGTTGATCCTCGCAAATGTCGCGACCCACACGGTGTTGGCCATGCAGGCGAAGGCGCTCCCTGGTCAATTGGCCGTCGAACTCGAGTCCGGGTCTGACTTCTTGTATGTCGTGCACCAGGCATCGGGCATGGTGGCCGTGCAACTTGGCGTCAGCATCGGCCAGGCACTCATTCGTCTGAGGGCGTACGCGTTTGCTGTGAATCAAACCATCAGCGAAGTTGCGACCGCCGTCGTCGCTCGAATCCTCCGCTTCGATCGTGAGGCCTACGGCAGCGAAGATCCGAGATGACGGAAATTTGCATGAACCGGCGACCACAATCCGGAGATTGCCGTACGATTGTTAAACCGTCACGCGCCAATTTGGTAGGGGCGAAGAGTCGAAGTGACTGGAGACTCGATGCCTGACCAGAGAATGCTCGCCAAGACGCTCGTGGAACTGGCTGACACGCTCGTCAGCGATTTTGATGTTGTCGAGTTGTTCACGATTCTCGCTGACCGTTGTGTGGAGATCCTCGACGTTGACGCGGCCGGACTCATGCTCGCCGACTCAAACGGCAACCTCCGGGTCATGGCGTCTTCGAGTGACGCAATGCGCCTGTTGGAGCTCTTCGAGTTGCAGGTGCAAGAGGGTCCGTGCCTTGATTGCTATCAGAGCGGCTTGCCGGTGGTGAACCACGATCTCATGACGGTGAATGGTCGGTGGCCCCGTTTCGCCGCCGAAGCTGTACTGGCTGGTTTCCACTCGGCGCACGCTCTCCCGATGCGGTTGCGCGGCACCGTGATCGGCGCCTTGAATTTGTTTCACGAAACGACGGGTCAGATGCGACCCGCAGATGTCGAAGCAGCGCAGGCGTTCGCCGACGTGGCGACCATCGCCATTCTCCAGCACCGTGCCGCTCTTGAAATGCAACACGTGAATTCGCAGCTGAACGAAGCGCTTACCAGTCGAATCACCGTTGAACAGGCCAAGGGGATGGTGGCTCAGCGCCAAGGCCTCAATATGGAAGAGGCGTTCCTGGCATTGCGTACCCACGCCCGCAACCACAACTTGCGCCTCTTGGATCTAGCGCAAAGGTTCATCACCGCTGACCCCTCGGGGCCGGGCATTGTGATCGACAGCCCCACGTCGGCAACATCGCGCCGCCGGGAAACCCCATGAGGATTTCGACGAGGGTGTCTCACGGAACTCGGTGCCTTCGGTCGCGCGAAGCGGCGGACTGAGCGACCGTTCGTTGCCCTCCCGCTAGCTTTGGCTTTCGGCACGCAGTTCATCATTCGTCCGCCCGGTCTTTACCGAGCGGGGATAATCCTCCGCATCCCACCCTTCCTCCGAAGCGTGGTCACGTTTGCGAAACAGCAGCCACTGCTCCTTCGACTCCTTCGACGGACCACCCCGCCACCCGGACGTGCGGACGAGCATGAAGGGGCCCGACAGCTTTGATCCGTGAAGTTCGACGTGCAGTTCGCCCGCCCGCACCGCTTCGACCGGGTCCTCACCCGGCCCGGGCTCCCAGGTACCCCAGTCCCAGACGGTCACGTCGCCGGCTCCGTAGTTTCCAGTAGGGAGCACACCTTCGAAGTCGAAGTACTCGAGCGAGTGATCTTCGACGCGCACGGCGAGTCGACGTACCGAAGCGTCCATCGACGGACCTTTCGGCACGGCCCAACTCGCAAGTACTCCGCTCATCTCCAGCCGGAAGTCGTAGTGGAGCCTCCGCGCTCGATGACGCTGTACGACAAATCGGCGTCCTTCGGCCGGAGGCGCCTCGGTTGAACCCTCTCGATGTTCTGGCACGACACCTTCTAGCCCAAATGTGAGGGGAACGACAGAGGTTCACACGAAATTGAGGCGGGTCCTGACCCTCGGTCCGTCTACGTCGTCCCTGAATCTTCTACGGTCGTCCCTGAACCTCCTGCGGGAGGCTCACCTTCACTCCGGTTCTTGTTCCGGTTCTTCGTCATATGGTTCATCGCGTCCGTCGGTGTGGCCGGAGCCGTCCTTGCGTCCGGCTCCTGGCGGACTCGAGTTTTCCTGATCACGGTCGTACTCCGACTGTCCGTCGGTGCTTGCGTCGGTGGTTGGTTGTTCGGATGAACTCATGGTGTCCTCTTCGGTCCAGCGATGGTGCAGACGTGACGATGATGCATACGTGACGATGGTGCAGACGTGACGCGGTGGACGGTCAGGCCTTTTCGTGGGCGCCGAGGAGACTGAGCATGTCATCCGCGTGCTCTTCTTCAACGGCCAGGATCTGCTCGATGAGCATCCGAGTGGTGGGATCGTCTTCACCCAACCAGCGAGCAATTGCGGTGTACACCTCGATGGCGATTCGCTCGGCGACCAGGTCCTCGCGCAGAAGATCGACGAGAGACGATCCGTTCTCGTAACTCGAATGCGAACGGTCCGCGATCCCGACCGGATCGAAATTCGGCTCCCCCTGGAGTTGCACAATGCGGGCCGCGATCCTGTCGGCGTGGTCCTGTTCTTCTTCGGCATGTTCCAGAAATTCTTCAGCGACTGACTTTGCCGCAAGACCGGTTGCCCGGAAATGATGCGATCGGTAGCGAAGAACGCAAACCAATTCGGTGGCGAGTGCTTCGTTGAGAACTTCAATGACCCGTTCCCGATCCGCTCCATATGCATCGGTGATGGGTCCTTGGTCCAGGTTCTTCTGGGCTCGATCCCGAATCGCTGCTATGTCAAGGGCAAATTGTTTCATGCGGGTTGCTACCCGCGTGGAAGCCCAACGAAACATGTCACGGATAGAGTCTCAAGCATGACGGATTTCGCAGCAGGGCGCCGGATGCTTCCGGTAATCGTCGGCACGCTTCTCAGCATCACGCTGATTCTCAGCGCATGCGGCAGTTCCAATAACGGCGCCTCCGCTGACACGAGTGCTACGGGAACCGAAGCGGAGGGAGCGTCAAGCGACACCGTCGCAGCCGACGTCAACGACGCGATCGGGACGATGCTCGAAGTGGTCACCGGATCTCGTGGCGAAAAGGAGGATGCACCGGGAAAGATTCGGTTCATGAATCTGTTGGCGAAAGACGGTGCGGGCGTTGACATCGACGTGTACTGGGGCCTGCCCGATGAGGGTGAAAAGGCGGTCACTCTGGCATCGGGCGCCACGAGTGAGTACCTCTCCCTCCGCAAAGTCAAAGGGTTCGAAGACGCGCCGTACAGCGTGACTCGCTCGGGCACGAAGGAGATTCTGTGGCAATGGGATCGCTTGACCCCGGCGGAAGGTTTGCAGCGGCTGGCGATCTTCTCGTTCAACGATGGTTCCTTTTCGGAGCAGCCGATCGAGGAGTCCTCGAGCGCGAAGAACTTCGACGGCAAACCCCAATTCGAACAACCAACCGCTGGCAACGTGGCGATCAGGTGGATCGTGTCGGGCGATGCGCTTGACGACGGCGAGAATTTGCTCGCGGCGGCGACCGGTGGCAAGTGCTTCACGAACGGGTCGGGCCTAGCCGGGCCCGACGGAAATCAGATCGACGCCAGTACCGCTCAGGTTCCGGCCGGTGCCGAAGTGGCTCTCTACGCCTTCGGCGACTGCGGGGGCGTCGCGAAATCGAACAGCGTGAAGCTTCCCGCCGGTGGACGCGCTCTGCTGATTGCGTTCCTGGATCCGACGGGGAAGCACACGTTGACCGTCCTTCCGGTTGAGGGCTGAACTACGCCGATCTTCGGATCTCGTCAGCGTTGGTCCGGTTGCCCTTCGACGAACGTCGCCAGATTCGCGAGCGATGATGCAAGGCCGATTGCGTGGTCCTGAGCGGAGATGCCGTCGGGAACGCCTTCCGCGATGATCTCGACGCGGGTCCCACCGTCTGACGCGACCACGTTCCAACTCATTGTCATGGTGCCGGCGAACGACGGATCCTCGGAGACAAAATCGACCTCCTGGGTGACCCTTACATTCGGAACGATGTCGATAAACCGGGCTTCGACGATGTCGGTGTCTGATGTGGTCTTCCCTGCAGACGTTGACGCTTCAGGATAGGTAAGGACCAGCCGGTAGGAGCCACCCGGCCGTGGATCGAATTGCTCGAAGCGAGCGGTCATTCCATCAGGAGGAAGCCAGATCGTAAGGGCCTTGGGGTCGACGAAGGCGGAGAAGATCTTTTCCAACGGAGCGTTGATCACTCTTGCGGCGGTGTCGGTACGCGGCATTCACCAAGTGTACTTACGGGTGCGAATGGTGGGTGAGCCAGCAATCGTGTCAACGATCTCAATTCGACAGGCGTCACCCGAGTTTCCCTGCACCGTGTGGGTGCCCGGTCTTCGGGCGACTGAGCGGCGGGTGTGCGGCACATGTAACTTGTCGCAATGAGCGAGTTTTCCGGCCTCGGCCTCCACCTCGGCAACCTTTCCCGCGTCTCATCGGCCAAGTCCCGTTCCATCAGCCCCGAGAATTTCACCGGAGGCAAGGGCGAGGGCGGGATGTCGATCGACGGACCCGCCGCCCATGCCGCACGTGGGCTGGGGCAGGGTTGGAAGATATCTCCGTACGTCATCATCGAGCCGGGTGGCACATTCACGTTGGCTGACATCGAGGGAATGGGCGCGGTCCAACAGATTTGGATGACGACAAGCGGCGGAAAGTGGCGCCATACCATTTTGCGGGCGTACTGGGATGATCAGGAGGTGCCGTCGGTCGAGACCCCACTCGGCGACTTCTTCGCGAACGGCTGGGAGCGATTCGCCCAGGTTTCATCGCTCGCTGTATGCGTGAATCCGGGTCGGGCGTTCAACTGCTATTGGGAGATGCCGTTTCGGAAGCGGGCCCGGTTTACCCTGACGAACCTGAGCGACGAGCGCCTCGTTGTGTACTACCAGATCAACTACACGCTCACGGATGTGCCCGAAGACTGTGCCTACTTCCATGCGCAGTTCCGCCGGACGAATCCGCTGCCGTACAAGAGTGTTCATACGCTCCTTGACGGTGTGGTGGGTCGAGGTCACTACGTCGGCACCTACATGGCCTGGGGCGTGAACAACGCGGGCTGGTGGGGCGAAGGTGAAATCAAGTTCTTCATGGATGGCGACGCTGAGTTCCCGACAATCTGCGGAACCGGTACCGAGGACTACTTCTGTGGTGCCTACGACTTTGACATCGGCGTGGTCGAGCGCGACCATCCCGGTGGGAACGCCTACGTGGAATTCACCACGCCCTACGCCGGCCTTCCTCAGGTGCTTCGGCCCGATGGCACATACCGTTCGCAGCAACGCTTCGGCATGTACCGATGGCACATCATGGATCCGATCCGGTTCGAAACCGATCTGCGGGTCACGATACAAGCGCTCGGCTGGCGGACCCACAAGGATCGCCAGTACCTGCCACTGCAGGACGACATAGCGTCGGTCGCGTACTGGTACCAGACGCTGCCAACCGTGCCATTTCCGAGCCTGCCCGACCGTGACTATCTCGAGGTCATCTAGCCAACCAGCCTGGAGCTTCCCGATCGATCATCTCTTTGGTCGTGGTTTTCGAAGCCGCTTCTCAAACCACACGTGCGCATAGGGGTTGTCGTTGTAGCGCCCGATGTGGGTGTACCCGGAGCGCTCGTAGAGCGCGATGGCCTCGACGAGCACTTTGTTGGTGTCGAGACGCACGCGCTTGTACCCGAGCGCCCGTGCCGTTTCTTCGAGGTGTTTTAGGAGTCTCGGCGCAATCCCGAGGCCACGCCACTGGTCATTGACCCACATGCGTTTGATCTCTGCAGTCGTCGACGAAAGTTTGACCAAGCCGCCACAGGCGACGGGGGCCGAATCGCTGTACGCGACGACGAAGGCCCCGCCCGGTGGGCTGAGCGCGGGAGCATCGGCGGTAAGTGTGTCGCCTGGTTCGAAACCATGTTCGAATCGTTCATTGAGTTCGGCGAAATAGCTCATCAGACACTCACGTGCGTGCGGTGAGGTGGGCGCGATAACGGTGAAGGTGATCGTGGCCGCCGCCATCAGTCGAGTGACGGTTGCCAGAGATGCTTCGAGTTCGTCCTTTTGTCGTTGTGTCAGAACCTCGACGATGTTCGCCGCGAGCCGATCCGATTTGGCGTCGAGTTCAGCCCATGCTTTCCGTCCCTTTGCAGTCAGGGTTGCGGTCCGTCGACGCCCATCGACGCGATTGCGCTCCAGCCGGAGCAGCCCGTCGTCCTCCAGCGTCCGAAGGAGGCGGCTCAAGTAGCCCGAGTCGAGTGCGAGCCCGGAGCGAAGGTCCTGGACGGCGATCGGACCTGCCCCCAGCTCGTAGAGCACGCGTGACGGGCCGAGTGGGCGTCCGGTCCCGAGGAACGAGTCGTCGAGCACGCCGATCCGTTTCGTGAAGGCGCGATTGAATGCCCGAAGCGTGTCGGCACACGGATCCCGATCGGTTCTCACAATGCCTGACTTTAGTCAGATAATGTCGAAATGGCGAGGCCGACGGTATATGACAGGATCGGTCCGTGGATTCCGATTCGACCAGACCAGGCTCGCTGTTCCATTTCGCTCCGGCGGTCGCGAGGTGAAGGAACCCGCGTGGCGTCGCTACGCGTTGGTGCTGGTTGACTTTCAAGTCGACTTCTGGCCCGAGAGCGTTCAAACAACGGCACCGGAACTCCCGGACCGCGTCACCGATCTGCTCGAGTACGCCCGAAGCTCCGGTCTTCAGGTGGTCCACGTCCGGGCGAGTTTCGACGCGGACGGACGAAATTGGATGGCTCGCTACCGGCTCCGGGGTCGCATCCCATGCGTTGAGGGGACACGTGGCGCCGAGACCCTTTCATTTGCCGCCGATGTTTCCGGCGAACCCGTCGTGATCAAGCACTCGTTCGACGCGTTCCTGAACACCGAACTCCATCGACTCCTGCAGCAGCTTGATGTGGATGGTCTGTTGATCGGCGGGCTCGTCACATCGACGTGCGTTCTCTTCACCGCCGCGACGGCCACACAACTCGGCTATCTCGTAACGGTGCTCAGTGACTGCTGTTCAGATTTCGAAGACGCCCATTCCGCAACCTTGGCCGCGTACCCGTTCGTGTTTGACATCGCCCTCTCGACGGAGATCGTCGAACGTCGAGAAGAATGGAACGTGCAACTGAACGTGATGCATCCGGGCGAAGTTGAAGACGAGATCAGGATCATTCAGGACAACAACAGGTAGTGCTTGGCAGATTGTTTCCAACCTTTCGGACGTCGAGTGGGCTTTGGATCGAGGGGAGAAGTAAACCAACGTTTGGGACGAGTCGCAGTTCTTCTCTGCCGTGGCGCGTTCGCCTCGATCGGGGCGACTACGTTTCGTTTGTCATGCTGCGAGTGCTTCCAGATCGAATGGCTTTGTCGTCTCCCGTGGCTTCTTCCGCCGGTGATGGTCGATGACCTCAACGTGGGTTCGGCCGAGGGATCGAAAGGCGACGATCGTGGCGGCGGCCGCTGAGTTGTTCGCCGATCGCGGGTTTGCGACTGTCGGTATCGACGAGATCGGGGCTCGTGTCGGGGTAACCGGCCCCGCGATCTACCGGCACTTTCCCAATAAAGAGGCGCTTCTTGTAGCGGTGCTCGAACAGATACTCGAGACGTTTGTCGAAGGAGTCGAAGACTCGATTCGCGTCTCGGGCGGTGACCTGAGATTGGTCCTCGAGACTGCCGTGGCTCACATCCTCGATCACCCAGCGGAGTCGGCGACGTACCTTCGTGAACGGCGATCTCCCGTCGTTGGTGCTCCCGGTAGCCCGGTGCGTTCGGCTGAGCGTCGGATCCGACGCGGTTGGCTTGCGGTAGAACGGGGGATCCTTCCGGATCTCGACCCGCTTCGTGGTCGGCTGCGGCAGTACGCAATTGTCGGGGCGGTGGCCGCAGCGGCCCGGAACCATCGAAACGTGCCGCGTCCCCGACTTGACGAATTGCTCGTTACTTCAGCAGTCGCGATGGCTGCCGCTCCGACAGTTCCCGGCTACCTCGAACCGAAGACACCGAAGCGAGCGAAACGATCGTGGCAACCTGCTCCCTCGAAGCGCGAGGAGATCCTGGCTGCCTCGCTGAAGCTGTTCCGCGAGCGGGGCGTGAATGGGGTTGGGATCGACGAGATCGGCGCCGCGGCCGGTATATCGGGATCAACGATCTATCACTATTTTGAAAACAAGTCCGCGATTGTGCTCGACGCCTACGATCGGGCGGGAGAGCGCGTCGCCGTCGGTGCCCACGACGCGCTGCGGGCGTCGACGTCGCCAGATGATGCGCTCGATCGCCTTGTGAGGTCCTACGTCGCGGTTGCGGCTGACAACGTGGATCTCATCGTGGTCACGTCGCGTGACGCGGACTGCCTGCCCGCATCGGAATTGCCGAGACTGTCGAGGCGGCGCCGCACGATCCGCGATGGTTGGGCGTCGGCGCTTGGTCCGACTCGTCCCGAGCTCTCTGAACCGGAGGTACGCCTGCTGGTGCGAACCCTCTTTCCTCTGGTCAATCAAGCGGTGGAGGTAGCGCAGGGCCACGCCGGATTGCTCCCAGAGATCGTGGCCGTTGCGAGCGCTCATCTTCTTTCGAAATGATCGGTGGCGCGTTTCAAAGCTGAATCTCGTTCGACGAACGAAGTAAACGGTCGTTTGACTTGCATAGGTCGATTGTGTACGGTACCCCGACGTTGGCCACGTTTCCGGTGACCGACCGTTACCAAGGAGCAGCATGACTGAGCGAGTGTTCGTCATCGGCGTCGGGATGACCAAGTTCGAGAAGCCAGGTGGCCGCGACTGGGACTATCCCGACATGGGCCGCGAGGCCGGGCAAAAGGCGTTGGCCGATGCCGGTGTCGCCTACGACCGCATCGAATCAGCGTTTCTCGGGTACTGCTACGGCGATTCCACGACTGGCCAACGGGCACTCTACGAACTCGGCCTTACGGGTGTGCCGGCAATCAACGTGAACAACAATTGCTCGACCGGATCATCTGCGCTCTACCTCGCGAGGAAGTTCGTGCAGGGTGGCCTCGCTGATTGCGTGCTCGCACTCGGCTTCGAGAAGATGGAGAAGGGAAGTCTCGGCGCGAAGTTCAACGATCGGACCTCGCCGATGGACAAGCACTTCCGTGACATGAAGCAGCGCCGCGGGATCGTGAAGGCCCCTCCGGCGGCTCAGATGTTCGGCAATGCCGGACGCGAATACATGGAGCGCTACGGCGTCGACCCGGTGGTCTTCGCGATGATCGGCGAGAAGAACCATCGGCACTCCGTCAACAACCCCTACGCGCAATTCCAGGATCAATACACCCTGGAAGAGATTCAAAGCGCTCCTATGGTTTACGACCCCCTAACCAAGCTTCAGTGCTGCCCGACGTCCGACGGTGGTGGCGCCGCCGTTCTTGCCTCGGAGCGGTTCGTGCGTGAGCATGGTCTGCAGGATCGAGCGGTGGAGATCGTGGGCCAGGCGATGACCACGGATTTCACCTCGACGTTCTCCGGTTCTGACATGAACCTCGTAGGTTTTGAAATGACCCGAGCCGCGGCCAACCAGGTCTACGCCGAGTCGGGCCTTGGTCCGGAAGATGTTCAGGTTGTAGAGCTACACGATTGCTTCTCCGCCAACGAACTCATCACCTACGAAGGACTCGGCCTCTGCGGCGAAGGTGGCGCCGGGGACCTCGTGCAGTCAGGTGCGGTGACCTACGGCGGGAAGTGGGTCGTAAATCCCTCAGGTGGCCTGATTTCCAAAGGTCATCCACTCGGCGCGACGGGCCTTGCTCAGTGCGCCGAGCTCACCTGGCAACTTCGGGGCACGGCCGACAAACGCCAAGTCTCCGGAGCGAAGGTTGCCCTGCAGCACAATCTCGGCCTTGGCGGTGCCGCCGTGGTCACCATGTACCGAAAGGAAGCGAACTGATGGGAACACTCGATGGACGCGTCGTCATCATCACCGGGGGAGGGCGCGGCATAGGCCGCGAGCACGCATTGCTGATGGCTTCCCAGGGAGCGAGCATCGTGGTCAATGATCTCGGCGGTTCAACCGACGGATCGGGGTCCGACACGACTGCGGCCCAAGCGGTCGCCGATGAGATCGTTGCTGCCGGCGGCCAGGCGGTCGCGAACGGCGACAGCGTGTCTGACTTCGCCGGAGCGAAACGCCTGGTCGACACCGCGGTTGAAGCGTTCGGCGATCTGCACGTGGTGGTCAACAACGCCGGGATTCTTCGCGACCGCAATCTCGTGAACATGACCGAAGAGGAATTCGACGCTGTTGTCGCAGTGCACATGAAGGGCACGTTTGCCGTGAGCCGACACGCGGCATCGTACTGGCGCGACCGACACAAGGCGGGCGACGTGATCGACCGCGCGATTGTCAACACGTCGTCCGGGGCTGGTCTGCACGGTAACCCCGGACAGACGAACTATGCGGCGGCGAAAGCGGGAATCGCGGCGATGACGATTGTGGCGGCACTGGAACTCAAGCGCATAGGTGTGCGGGCGAACTGCATCGCACCGCTTGCCCGCACACGTCTCACACTGCAGACACCCGGCATGGAAGATGTCATGAAGAAGGCGGTGTTCGACGCCGACAACATCTCACCGTTGGTTGCATGCCTTGCAGCGGCTGACTGCGACTTCACGGGTCAGGTGTTCTCGGTATACGGCGGCTCGGTTGGGATCTACCAGGGATGGTCGATCGCAGAAGAAGTGAAGAGCGACGAGCACTGGAGCGTCGACTCGCTCACCTCCGCGATGAAAGCCCTCCCTCGAAGCGTCAAGGTCAACAGTCAGATGCACGCCCTCGCTGAAGCCATGAAGGACTGATCCGCATGTACGAGTTTCCGATTGAACGCGGCAAGATCCGGGAGTTTGCGCGCGCCACCAAGTCTCGAAACCCCGACTACGAGGGCGATGATGCGGTCGTTCCGGCAACATTTCTTACCTCGGCCCGCCTCGTCTGGGAGCCGGCTGACCAGAGTCCGATTGCCGATCTGGGATTCGCGGTTGCCCGGACCCTGCACGGTGAAGAGGAGTACATCTTTCACGGTCCTCCACCCGGAGCGGGGCAGACCCTCCAGGTCACAACCCGTCTGCTTGACCAGTATGAAAAAGAAGGCAAACGAGGTGGAACAATGCGTTTCGCGGTGATCGTGAACGAGTTCAGAGATGCCGGTGGCACTTTGGTCGCGGAGCAGCGCACCACGGTTGTCGAGACCGCCAAAGCCCCGAAAGAGGGATGATGAGCGCGCTTACAGTACCCGTCGTCGGTTCGAGCCCGACCCCCGTTTCGTTTGGTCCGATCACCCGTACCGACATCGTGCGTTATGCCGGAGCATCCGGCGACTTCAACCCGATTCACCACGACGAGGGATTTGCCAAAGCTTCGGGATTTCCGACGGTGTTCTCGATTGGCATGTACCAGGCGGCATTGCTGGCGACGTTCGCCACTGATTGGCTCGGCGCCCGCAACGTACGCCGTTACAACGTGCGTTTTCGTGAGCAGGTCTGGCCCGACGACGTCCTCACCTGTACAGGCACCGTCACCAGCGTGACACCAAGCGACGATGGTGAATTGGTTGAGGTAGACCTGGCGTGCACCAGGCAGACGGGTGGAGTGGCGATTGCCGGTTCCGCCACATTCCTTCTCCCGGCTGAGCGTTGATCGAATGAGCGAGACTCCCGCCGAGTTCGCGGTGCGTGCCGAATCCTGGCTCGCGGAGCGGCTGCCACGACGCCCCGCCGGTGGCGCACCCGCCACGTGGGGCGAGGGTTCCGACTCGGTGGCGCTGTTTCACAATTTGTCGGCTGCCGATGAACGCTCGGTCGTAGATCGTCAGCGCGCATACTTCAACGCCAAGTCGGCGGTTGGCTTCCATGCGATCACGTGGGCGCCGGAGTTCGGAGGGCTCGGCCTCTCCCGAGACTACGAAGCGGCGTTCGGTGCCGTTGAGTCGAAGTTCGTGACACCGTCGTCGCACGAAGCTGTTTCGATCACGCGCGACTTGATAGGCCCGACCATTCGGGCACACGGTACCGATGAGCAGCGAGCCCGCTTCATCGCACCGCTGCTTCGCACCGACGAGATGTGGTGTCAGCTGATGTCGGAGCCGGGTGCCGGGTCCGACGTTGCGGGGATGACCACGAGAGCGGAGCGCCACGGCGATGAATGGGTGGTGAACGGTCAGAAGGTGTGGACCTCGGGGGCTCAGTTCGCCGACTTCGGCTACCTGTTGGCCCGCACCGATCCCGACGTGCCGAAACATCAGGGCATCACGGCGTTCATCGTCGATATGAGAACCCCGGGGGTCACCGTGCGGCCGTTGCGTCAGATGAGTGGAGGCTCGTCGTTCAACGAAGTCTTCTTCGACGACGTGGTGATTCCCGATTCCATGCGCATGGACGAACCTGGTCGAGGTTGGGCCGTCGCGATCACGACCCTTGGATTCGAGCGAGGTTCGAGCGGAGGCGGGGGTGGCGGGATCGTAGGTGGTCATATGATCCGGTTGATGCAGCTTGCCCAGCACACAGGTGCCACCGCTGATCCGGTGATTCGACAGGCTCTGGCCAAAGCTTGGACCAATCAGCGGCTGTTGAATCTCAACGCGCAGCGGCTGAAGGCCAAGTTGCGGTCGGGCCAGACACCGGGACCTGAAGGTTCGATCGGGAAGCTGGCGTGGACGATGGGGCTAACGGAAATGGCTGATCTCGCAGCTCGAATCCTCGGTCCTTCCCTGTCCGCCGACACCGGCGAATGGGGCACCTATGCATGGGGTGACTTCGTAACCGGAGCCCGCGGATACCGCGTGGCCGGCGGCACAGACGAGATTCAGCGGAACATCATCGGCGAACGCGCGCTCGGGCTGCCCCGCGAACCCTGAAGCTCAGCGGGGCACCGACCGGAACGGAAGGTCCTTGTCGACTCGGGGTTCGCCCGGTAAACCCAGAACTCGCTCGGCAATGATATTGCGTTGGATCTCGTCGGTCCCGCCCGCAATCGACATACCCGGCACCGATAATGCGATCCGAGCAAACAGCCCGCCGTGCGGAGCCTCATCATCGAGCAGAACTCCGGAGGGTCCGAGGACTTGCAGTGCAAGGTCCCGATAGGCCCGCATGAGCCTCACACTCGAAAGCTTTCCGAGCGACACTTCCGGACCCGGTAGACGACCGGCGCGCGCGGCGGCGGCCGACCGCAACGACGAGAACCGTGCAATCTCGAACCATGAATAGAGCTCCGCAGCTCGCTGACGCACGACTGCATCCTTCGATGCTCCGAACTCATCAATAAGCGCGCGTAGCAGAGTCCACGCCTGGCTGCCGCTGGGCATGAACCCGCGAGTGCCGTCGTTGATCTCTCCCGTTGCATACTTGCCCGCCGGAACACTGTGGTCGAGCCGCTGTTGGATGCCGGCCTCGGCCTCAGGATCGAGCGAAGCTCGTTCATAGGAAAGTGTTCGTATGGCAACCGCCCATCCGTTGTTGACGTCAGTTATGAGGTTCTCCGCCGGCACGACCGCATCGGTGAGGAACACCTCGTTGAACTCGGCGTCGCCGGTCATCTGCACGAGGGGGCGAACCTCGACCCCCGCCTGACGCATCTCGATCACGAAGAAGCTGAGACCGCGATGCTTCGGCACATCTCGATCGGTCCGGGCCACCAGGATGGCCCGGTCCGCGTAGTGCCCACCCGATGTCCACACCTTCTGTCCGTTCACGACCCATTGATCCCCGTCGCGTACAGCGAGCGTTGCGGCGCCGGCGAGGTCCGAACCGGCACCCGGCTCGGAGAACAGTTGGCACCACACGTCGGTGCCATTCACGATGCCCGGCAACCAGCGGGCCTTCTGCTCCTCGGTGCCGAGCTCAAGCAGCATCGGAGCGACCATCATCGTCGCGATGCCGTGCGGCGGGCCGTAGGCCCCTGCGGCGCGAAGTTCATGCTCGACGACCGAGCGATCGTCTGCACTCAGGCCCCGCCCGCCCCATTCGACCGGAAAGTGTGGAAAACCCCATCCTGACTCGGCGAGTAATGCCCACCACTCGCCAAGCGGACGGTTCGGGTCCCAGTTCGCCTTGATCCAGCTCCGGACCTGGGTCTCGGTATCGTTCATTGCAATTGCGGTCACGGCAGTTCCTCTACTTCCAGCGGCGAGTCGGGTGGTGCACCCCGACGCGTCGAATCGATACGTCCATATAGGCCAGCTGTGGCGACCCGATCCGTCGTCGTCCGGCCCAGGGTGCAAGGTAGCCTGTCGCAAAATCCGAGCGCCAACCCACCCAGGCCGGATCAACTCTTTCGGACGATATGGAACTGATCTGTTCACGGTGCTGAATCTTGGCCGCGTCAATACGCTCGCCGGTGAGCGAGCCTCATCGAGGTTCCAGACTCGAGATCAGATCAGCCCCTCCAACACGTCGAGCGCGCTGGCGATTCGGTCGCGTTGGGTCTGGTCGTAACGCGTTTCGAAGAAGTGGTGGAGGATGGATTCGCGGGCCGAACTCGAGTTTCGCTCCGCGGCGCGACCGGCTTCAGTGATGGTGAGAATCTCAGAATCCGACGACATTGCATCGGCGGAGACCTCGATCAGTCGGTCGATCACAATGGGCACCACTAACGCGTCCCGAACCGCTGCGGGCGTTACCTGCTCCAGTCTTGCGAGCTTCGAATACGTCGCGGGACCGTCGTTCTTGAGATGATGAAGGAGGGCATATTGCAGAGGAGTGGATCCTGCACGGTTGTTGACGTCGACTAGGCGGCGCCCCAGGTTCCTCTCAAGATTTCGAATTTGCCGGGCCAGGCCCGCCGGTGAACCGTGCTCTGGAGAGGAGGCCCGCTCCGTCTCGGCAAGTTTGGCGGGGATCGAACCGGGCGAGCCCGAAGCAGGCGCTTTGCCACGGACCCCCGAAAGTTCGAGCAAGGTGGCCTGATCGAGTCCGGCTGCCCTGAGCGCCAAAGCGGTGATATCGGCCAGTGTCCTTACGAATAGTCGATCGGACTCACCGAATTTCTGCTTGGTGTGGAACGTCAGACCCAATACCGCAAAGGGCTCCCCGTTGGACGAGAGGGGAATCGCAGCCCACGCTTCGGTTGGCGTTGCGGGTGACGTCGTAAGTTCTGGAAACTGTTCGGCCGCTTCGATACGTGACCGCACCCAAACTGCAGTCCTCTCCCGGACCGCGACCGCCATGGGTAGGTTTCGATGGAGCGAGATTGGTTCACTGTCGACCGTGGCGTTTACAGCGCAGACCGGGACGATCGCTCCGTCGAATACAACCGCCAGCAACCCGGTCTCCGCACGCAGTCCAACCATCCCCTGGAGCACGACGATTTCGACGATCTCGGCGGGCTCGAGTTCGCTGTTGAGCGCCTTTGCGAGAAGCGAGAGTCGCGCCTGCCTGGTCTACCTGTTCAACATTCGTCTTTTCCATGTGGGCTCCTGCAGAAGGGTGCGATGCGTACCGCTGGAGCGCTTGAACCACGTCGACGGCTTGGTTCTACTGGCGGGGGTGCGTCTGGTTGAGGTGGACAGTAAGTCTGTCGAGATCGTTCGTCAACGATTGTGAACGTATCGTGACGATCCCTGCCCTTTCGTGCGAATAGCGGCGCGAACGGGCAGTGCCCCCGGACTTCAGCGTCGACGCAAACATCCGTCGACCGACGGGCCGGATGGGCCGGGGTATTTCGGGGCTCGATCGCACGACGAGTGCATGCGTTTTGACATATATACACATTGATGTATATTAAAACCCATGCCAGCTGCCTTGCACGTTCTCGAGGTGATCGCGGAACCCACGCGTCGGCGCATCCTCGATTTCGTGAGAGACGAAGACCGGTCGGTGGGTGAGCTTGTCGAGCTGACCGGCATGCACCAGCCGGGTGTCTCTCGGCATCTCCGGGTTCTGCGCGACGCAGGACTTGTCGAAGCGAGGGTCGACGCTCAGCGGCGGATTTACCGGCTGCGACCCGAGCCGCTCGCCGAGCTGGATGCATGGCTTGAACCGTATCGATCGCACTGGACCGGTCGACTCGACGCCCTCGAACAGCATCTTCGACGCAACGTCGACTCCCGTAGCCGAGCCCAAACAAAGCTCAACGAATCCCAAGGAAGGTCATGAATCCGCCATCACCTCGCCCCGCATCGCTTCCCGACGGCACACTCGAACGAACACCAACAGGCGGAGTCATCCGGTTCGAGCGTCAACTTGCCTTTCCGGTGGAGGACGTATGGGCCGCCGTCACCGAGCCGTCGCAACTGGCCGAATGGTGGCTTCCCTTCGATGCTGACATCACCATCGATTTACGTCCCGGTGGATTGATGGTGATGTCTGCCACGGGCGATGAACCCATGACCATGACGCTCGAGATCTTGCGGGTCGAACCGCCGCGACTTCTGGAACACACCCACGTCGATCCGGGATCGCGTGTCCTGTGGGAGCTTGAGCCCAACGTCAACGGATGCACCCTTCGACTCAGCCACTTCGTTGTCGACCCTGGGGTCGCTGTCGACAATTGCTACGTGGTTGGGCTCCACACCTCGCTCGACCGACTCCAGCCCTGCCTCGCCGGAACTCCCGTGCCATGGGACTGGGATGCGTTTGCGCAACACCAGATCCGATATGCCGGTGCGGGGCTCGCTCCGATGCCGTCGCCCTCCGATTCAGCCGACCATGACTGAAGAAAGCCGTACGCCCATGCCAAATCAGAAACTTGTCGTCCGATGTTTCATGTTGTCCGTTGATGGTCTGGCCGCCGGCCTGAATCAACGGATCGATGCACCTTTCGGTGACCACGTCGAAGGGTTTACCGACTGGATGTTCGCGACCCGAAGCGGCAACCAAATGCTCGGTCTCGACGGCGGTGAAGAGAATCTCGACGACCAATACGTAGCTACGAGTTTCGACAACATCGGAGCGGTCATCCTCGGCCGGCATATGTTCGGCACGTCGCGCGGGCCGTGGACCGACGATGGATGGACGGGCTGGTGGGGACCCAATCCGCCGTATCACGCGCCAAGTTTCGTGCTCACCCATCACGAGCGGGATCCTCTCGAGATGGAGGGAGGCACGACGTTTCACTTTGCGACGGGAGGAATTCACGAGACGCTGGACCTGGCGTTTGCCGCGGCACAGGGCAAAGACGTTCGGCTCATGGGTGGCGCGGCGACCGTCCGCCAGTACCTCAACGCCGGCCTCATCGACGAACTCCATTTCGTCGTTGTTCCGATGCTGATCGGCCAGGGCGAACGCGTCTTCGATGGAACTACGGTCCTTCGCGACTACGTGTGCAGCGAGCACACGGCGACACCCGCAGTAGTCCACCTTCGTTTTGAAAAACGCTGATCGCCCTACCCGCGCGGAGAAGGGTTTCGCCGAAGGTTTAGCCGACGGCGCTGGCCATCACCGCAAGAAACTCGTCTCGCTCGGGACCGAGCTTCGGTGCGGGCGGTCGCTCGTCTTTTGTTGCGTGAGCCTGCATCGATGCGGTGATCACCTTCGGGTCCGACATCAGGGCCTCAGGAGTGTCGAGCATGTTGAAGGCTCGGAAGAACGCCCGGTACACGTCGGCATCGATACGGCTCGCGGGAATGAGTCCGTTGAGGATGAAGTCGCGTGTCGCCAATGCAACCGGATCGGGCTCGCTGCCCTCGTGCATGGCGGCGTGCAGCTTCATCCGGTCAGCGTCTTGCCGAACGGCCATCACATAGTGCGGTTCGAGATCGGCACGTACTGCTGCGTCCATGGCCAGCGCGAGCGCTTTGCGGTCGCGGCCGTTTGCACGTAGTGCATCCGACAGCGCGGCAGCCGCAATCCCGGCCAGCGAACAACCTTTTCCGTACCAGGGGTTGGTTCCGACGACAGCGTCGCCGATAACCACCGCGCCGGTCACCACGGGCTCGCCGTCGACGACGAAGCGTCGGATCCGGTTGCGCAGCCGGGCCATTGACTCCACCCCGGTGATGGGATCGGCCAGACCGTCGGAGGTCCATGGTCCAAGCGGGGTCAGCGTACGGATGGCCGCCTCCCAAGCAGCTTCGTCGCGCATCGCCATAAGCTCCCGATCTCCCGTGGGGACCCCGAAGGTGATCGAAAACGTGCGGTTGTCGCCATAGAAGCCGGCGAACGCGACGTAGCCGAGATCGCCGCCGGCCCCGTCCTTCGTGAGCAACGGAAGCTCCTGCCCGTCGCGCAATTGGTAGAAACGCGAGAGATAGATGATCCCGGCATCTGACTGCTCTTCGATCGGTTGCACCGCTCCGCCGAGCTCGGCGATCCATTCGAGCACCGGAGCGTTGCGGCCGCCACCCATAACCACGAGGTCGGCGTCGATGGTCGTTCCGTCTTCGAGCCGGAGCCCGCGTACGTCGGTGCCGTCGGCGAGCAGGCCGGCGACTCCAACGCCACCGCGCCATGTCACGTTCGGTTCAGAAGTCACGGCCTTGCGCAGAACCCACTCGATCGTGAGACGTCGGCAGCACAGCAGCACGAGATCTTCGTCGCCGGGACGCGGTTCCCGATCGACGATGTCGGGTGGGAGTATTCGCTCGACGCTCAACTCGGTCGCACCCTGTTCGGCGAGCGCATCGAGCACATCAGGTGCGCGCTCGCGCAGAATCCGACGCAGCCGGGCGAGAATCGCGTGTGACTGTCGGGCGTGCGGCGCACCCCGACGATCCCATTCGTCGAAGGCTTCGTTCGCAGTGTCGGGCACGTCGGTGTCGTCGCGTTCGAAGACGGTCACACGGTGTCCGTCGCGAGCGAGCATGAGTGCGGCGAGTAGTCCGGCCATTCCACCGCCGACAACGGCGATGCTCTGCGGGTCGTTGGTACGGGAGCGCTCAGGGGAGGAGGTCATGTTCATGGTTTCGGTTTTTGGGTTGTGGGAAAACGTATGCGGACAGATTATTCGCAGCGAAGAATGTTCGGTGGCGGTTGCGCGGTCGCGGAAGAGTGCGGCGACTCGTCAGAGTTTGAGAGTTCCGAGAAATTCGATCAGCGCCGCATTGACCTCATCGGGTCGTTCCTGTTGCGTCCAGTGGCCACAGCCCTCAAGGATGATCGAGCGGTGAAGTTTCGGCAGCGTGCGCTCGAACGCGGCGATGCTGGCGGCGCCCCAGACTGTGGGTCCGTCGCGGTCTCCGCCGATAAACAACGCGGGCACGTCGATCTTCGCTCCCCGGAAGGCAGCCAGGTCCTCCCAGTCCCTATCGACGTTGCGATAGCGGTTGAGCGGGCCGCGTAGCCCGCTGTGCTCGAACTCATATGTATACATATCAAGATCGGCATCGGTAAGCCACGCCGGCATCGACTCGGGCCGGCTGAACCGGTCCTTCATGCGAGCACCATGGGGGATCGTGGCAATAGTGCCCTTGGAGGGGTCGGGGCGTGGCGCGTCACCTGAGCCGCTGAACATGAACCCGAGGAGCCAATCGCGCACGTCGGACTCGATTTCAGCCTCGGCCCGGCCGGGCTCCTGGAAGTATTCGACGTAGAACTCCTCGTCGCCGGCCATGGCTCGCATCATCGTGGAGGGGCGCAGGTCGGACGGCGGCGAAAACGGCACTGACAGTCCTGCGACAGCAGTGAACACATCGGGTCGCAACATCGTCGAGTTCCACGCGATCGGGGCTCCCCAGTCGTGGCCGAAAATCACTGCTGTCTCCGAACCCAGAGCGGAAACCAATCCGACGTTGTCGGCCACCAGGCGCACCATACGGTAATCCTCGACGGCCAGCGGCTTCGATGAGCGGCCGTATCCCCGAACATCGATGGCCACGACGCGGTACCCCGCGGCGGCGATCGCCGGAATCTGGTGGCGCCACGAGTACCAGGACTCCGGGAAGCCGTGGATGAGCAGAACGAGCGGTCCTTCGCCCGCTTCGACGCAGTGGACACGCTGATCGCCGACCCGCACCACATGCGACCGGGCTCCGGTTGGAAGATTGTCGATTGTCACTCGGCAAGTGTGCCAGCGGACTGCCATCTAGTGCGATTCGAAGTCATTGGTCCGAGGTATTTGTCCAAGGTCATTTGTCCGAGGTCATTCATGATTCACTTCGATGTCATCAGTGATTGACCGCTACTCGTGGTTCGAGGACTACAACTGCCGTCTCCGTCATCCGAAGCTCGGCGTAGGCGTCGAGGTCCTTGTCGATCTGTTGCCATCGTGACCACAGCCGTTCGCGTTCCGCGCCCTGCGCCGCCCGCCCGGTGACGAGGCGGTGACCATCGGGCAGGTCCACGCTGACTTCGGGATGGGTCTGCAGGTTCAGCCACCATGCGGGCTCGCCCTTCCCCCAGCCGTTCATCGCCATCGTGACAAGGTTTGGGCCATCCTCGAAGTAGCCGACCATCACGCTGTGCTCGCGTCCGGACCGTCGGCCGATCGTGTTCAAGCGAAGAGCACCCCACCGGTTCTTCTTTGGGCGCCACAATCCCAGGCGACCGCCCGTGAGCCGATACACGCGTCGATGGCCGAACCAGAATGCCCGGACGAACCACCGTGGAGGCAGCCGCGGCGCTGATTTTTCGGGCGTCGTTTGCGTCTGACGCGTCGTCAGTTCGCTGGCCTCTGCGTTGGTCCGGTTGGCCAGGTTGGGGGTGATGGTCTCGCTGGTTTGCTCGCCAATTGTGTGAACAGATTCCTTCATCTTTCTCACCTCATTCGATCGGGCGTACGAACCGCCGTCCGATGCCGTGTCGACAATGACAAGAATGCGTGCGGATTTCCAGAGGCCAACGTCACTCGCACGATCGCTGTTCGGTCCAGCTCTTGAGGTGACTTCAAGGCGGATGGCTTTGTGTTGGAGTCCCCGGCCTGACTACTGTTCAGCCGTCGTCGTGGGGGTCACGGCCACTGGTTGCGCAACACGCGTGGAGGGTGAATCCGATGGCAGGAGATGTTCGAGGGGAGCCGGAGCAGCTCGACGAACTCTGGATGACCGAAGCGTTGGAGCAGGCCGGACTTGCCCGCGGCGCGAAGGTCACCGAGGTCAAACTCGAAGGATTCATCGGTACCGGCCAGACGGGTCGAAACGCACGCCTGTTGCTTCAGTGGGATGACCCGACCGGGCGACCGGCGAGTGTGGTTGGAAAGTTCCCGTCGGGTGATCCCGCTGCGCGTGCGGCCGCGTTCGAAAACGGCACCTACTTCAACGAGTTCGAGTTCTACAAGTACCTGGCTCACACGTTGGATATCCGGGTGCCCACGTGCCATGTGGCACGGTTCGATGAATCGAAGCCCGACTTCGTACTTCTCATGGAAGACCTTTCCGGCTCGACGCAGGGCGATCAGTTCCGCGGGTTGAACGAAGACGAGGCAGCGCTGGCGGTTGAACAGATCGTGGGGTTGCACGCACCCAGGTGGGGAGACCCGACGCTTCGGAAATTCGCCGCAGGCCGCCCGAAGGGCGAGGAGGCCGCGATGCACTTGGGAACGATTTACTCATTGTTGGTCGACCCGTTCCTCGACCGTTTGGGGCCGGGGCTCGACGCTGACATCGTCGAGCTCGTTCGACAGCTCGGGCCGAAGGCCGTGCAGTGGGCGAACGGAACCGATACGCCGACAACCGTGGTGCACCTCGACTATCGACCCGACAATTTCATGTTCGGTCACACTCCCGATGCACCCCCGCTGGTCGTGGTCGATTGGCAGACTGTCGGTGAAGGCCACGCGATGTGGGACCTCGCGTACATGATCGGTGGCAGCTTCATTCCGGAGCAGCGTGCGGCGGTCGAGCGTGGGTTGCTCGCCGACTATCGCAGTCGCATGGCGAGTGCAGGGGTCGCGTACGACGCCGACACCCAATGGCGTGACTATCGCCTCGGTGCATTGTGGGGCGTGGTCATGACTGTCATTGCGACGATCCTCGCCGCACAAACCGAACGTGGCGATGAGATGCTCACGGTGATGGGGCAGCGCCACGGTCGTCATGCATTGGACCTCAACGCGCTCGAACTATTGGGCTGAACTGCACAACGTGCGAGGGTCGACTCGCTATTGCTGGAATCTTCACAGTCCGACTCCAAAGGAGTTCTTCCCTTCATGAACGCACCAGCAACCAACGAACACCTGATGACCGCAGTTCCGCGGCTGCTTCTGCCGGAACGCCCCCGTCGAATGGGGCCGGTGACCCGGTTCCTGATTCTTCGCACGGTCTCGGTCATCGCCCTCGTCGAAGCGCTGGGCACGGCCCTCGTGGTCGCTGGCGGTCCGGTCGCCCGGGCCGCCGGACTGTCTCTGGTGCTTCCGGGCGGTGGGTTTCTCTATGGGGCCAACCCGCTCCTGTTCGCCATCACGTGGTTGCTCATGAGCCTGGCGGTGGTTCTGTGGTGGGGAATCAGCGGACACGCCGGGATCCCGCTCGTATGGGCCCTTAGCGTCATCGGCAGTGCGGTAGCGGTGAAGGGCCCGAGACTCGTTGTTGAGCGTGGGACAACGTGGAACTGGACGATTCCGGTGGTCTACGTGCTTGCCGCGGCCTGTATCGGCGTCGTGGTGTGGAGCTTCGAAGCCCGGTTTCGACGCAAGCTTGCCCTGGTGCCTGAGCTCAACAACTACCTGGCAACCGCGTCGGTCCCGGCTCGTGTCACCGCTGAGCGGACGCTCGATGACATGGACGCAGAACTCCTTCGTTGGAGTTACGAGATGGCCCTGCAGCCCATCGATGAATTCTCGGGTTTTGAGTGGGGCGAGCAGTTCCACGGCGGAACCGTCATGCGTTACCAGTTGAACTATCTCGGGTGGGCTCTCGCTCCGTACGCAGTCAACTACCTCCCCAACGCTCCGGGTCAGATCGAGCTGGTGATGCGAAACCTCGTGCTGAAGCAAACCGACCTTCGGGTGTGGCAGTACTGGCAGACCCTCAACAAGGTCGGCAACTTCGACGCCAACCCCGATCCATTGGTGCGCGACAACATCATGTTCAGCGGCTTCACCGGTGATCAGATCAACCTGTACGAGGCCGCGACCGGTTCCACCTTGTTCGACGAGCCCGGATCGTTGACCTTCGTCTGGAAGGATGGTCGGACGTTCGCATACGACCACCACAGTTGGATGGCCGAAGTGAAGAAGAATTTCGAATCGAGCCGCATGGGCTTCTTTCCCTGCGAGCCAGGATGGGCGTTTGCCGCTTGCAACACCCTCGGAGCGCAGGCCCTGTACGGTCACGACCGTCTGCATGGCACTCACCTGTGGAATGACATCGAACCTCGCTGGCGCGAGACCCTGGAGCAGGAGTATCTGATGCCAGACGGTAATTATGCGAACATACGATCTACCCACACCGGGCTGTCGTGGGACACCGGCGAAACGCCCGGGGGCGAATACTTCACGACGGGGACCCACAGCTTCCGCGACGTCGCCCCCGACTTGGGTGAACGGGGCCGGGCCCTCTCGCTTCGGGGCGTGCCGGAAAAGATGGCAAAACTTCGTGCGCTTATTAAAGACGGCGTTCTGCAGATGGAACTTCCGGAGGAGTACGAGCGCAACCGGGCGCGCAAGAGTGCCGTCCCGGGTTGGATGAAGATCATCGGCGGAGCCCGAGCTGTTGGCGACAGCGAACTCGCCGATGCAGCGATCGCTGCGAGCGACCGGCAATGCACGACAGGCGAACGGTGGCCGGAGCGGCCGTTGTCGGTCGGCGTTGCCAATCTGGCGCTGCACCTCCTCGTGCGGTGGTCCACACCCATCGACAACGCGGAGCTGAACATTCGGGGTTATGTGCCACCGGTCGGGCCGCTGCTCTCTGACGCTCCATGGCCGGCGTTGCTCGTCACCTCGGCACGCTCGAGCGACGGCTCGTCGCTCGATCTCCGGCTGCGTCCGGGCCCTGTCCCGGCGGACTCGGCTGTGCCGCTTCGACTCAGCGCTTTGACACCGAATTCGGCGTACCGGGTCGCCGTCACCGGTGACACAACCGGAGCGCGGGCCGATCTGGAGTTGACTGCAGACGCCGACGGTGTCGCCTTGCTCTCTCTCGAAGTCCCGGAACCGCTAGCGATCCACCTCGCTCCGAAAGCGGCCGGCCGATGATCTCGATGTACCTCAACTGCGCCCAGGTGTGGGTGCGATTGGTTCGCCTGTGGTGTCGGCTGACGCGACGCCCTCAAGTCACCTACGAGGCTCCGCCACTGGTCCATCGAGACTAGGCCCTGGTCTAAACGGGTGACGTCGCGTCACCCCGGAGAATGCTTTTCGACGGAAAATTTGCGAAGACCAGCAGGAGCGCGTGAAGGTGGTCGAAAGGGGCATTCATGCGCGTTGGGGAACACGAAAACTGGCTTCAAGATCTTCGCTATTCCAAGCGACATTCCATGGTGATAATGGTGGTGCCCTGCTTGGTATTTGCCTGGATGAGCAGGTACTCAAAGATCTCGGAACTCGCGATTGAGGGCAGTCTCATTGGCATCGCCGGGGCTGCGATGTTCGTTCAGGGTCGCAAGCACGTCGAAGCCATTGCTTCGGCGACGGCCACCTTGGAGCACCGGCTGGCCTCACTCGTGTCGAACGCGTCCGACATGATCGGGATCTGCGATATCGATGGCACGATCCGGTACATCAACCCGGCTTGCGAGACGATGCTTGGTTACTCTCCGGCCGAGGTGCTGGAGTTTCCCGAATATGCCCGGATCCATCCCGACGATGTCAGCAAGTTCGAGGAGATTGGTGATCTGCTCGCGATCCACGGTCGCCCCGTCAAAGTCATCTACCGCGTCCAGCACCGAGACGGTCGGTGGAGAACATTGGAGAACTCGATCACGAACATGATCGCCGATTCGGCCATCGGTGGACTGGTCTGGAACGCCCGGGACATTACGGAACAGGTCGAACTGGAAAGCCGCCTCACGCACCATGTGTTTCACGATCCGTTGACCGGACTCGCGAACCGCTCGTTGTTGCGTGATCGAATTGAACAGGGACTCGGCCGGGCGAGACGAACCGGAGAACAGGTCGGCATAGTCCTGCTGGATCTCGATGGCTTCAAGAACATCAACGACACGCTGGGTCACAGTGCCGGTGATCAGATTCTTGGCAGCGCGGGTACGCGACTTAGTCAATGTCTTAGGCCCGGCGACACGATCGCTCGCCTGGGTGGCGACGAGTTCGCGGTATTTCTCGAAGACGTTGATGTTGCGGTGATCGAGTCGGCCGCCAACCGCCTCCTCGGCGTGCTCCGCCCCCCATTTCGCGTCGATGGACGAGAGGTGTACGTGACATCAAGCGCCGGGATGGTGGCGACCGTTGACGCACACGAGACCGTCGACGACTTGCTGCGTGAAGCCGATCTCGCGATGTACGCCGCAAAAGGGGCCGGCGGTGATCGAATCCAATGGTTCGAGGACCGGATGCAAACCCGTTTACGCGATCGGGCCGAGTTGATCGACGACCTTCGACATGCGATACAACGCGACGAGTTTCATCTGGTGTTTCAACCGACCGTGGATGTAAAGAGCGGCCGCATAGTCGGGGCAGAGACGCTGCTTCGATGGCAACACCCGAAGCGCGGCAACATTCCGCCATCGGTCTTCATCCCGTTGGCCGAAGGGAGCGGCCAGATCAACGCCATCGGCCGTTGGGTGTTATCCGAGGCCTGTACATTCGGCCGGATTTGGCAGCGCCAGCATCCCGATTTCACGCTCGCCGTGAACCTATCGTCGCGGCAGCTGAAGGACCCCTCGATCGTCGACGACGTGGCGGGAGTGCTTCGGGTGACATCGTTTCCGGCTCGCAACCTCGTACTCGAAGTGACCGAGACGGCACTCGTCGACGATCCGGCCCTCGCCCAGGCTCGACTGTTGGAACTGAAGGCACTCGGACTCCGCCTGGCCATCGACGATTTTGGGACCGGTTACAGCTCACTGGCCCAGCTCCAGCGCTTTCCGATCGACATCATCAAAGTCGACAAGTCGTTCGTGGACCGGATCACCGAACCGAGCGGCGGTGTCTTCGTCCGTGTCATCGTGACGCTGGCGCACGAACTCGGTCTCGAGACAATCGCTGAGGGCGTCGAGCTCCCATCCCAACACGATGCCCTTCGCCGTATGGGCTGTCTGCAGGCCCAGGGGTATCTCTTCGCCAAACCGATGGGTCCCGCAGCGCTCAACACGCTGCTGGCCGGATCTGCAAATGAGCCCAAACGATTCAGTGCTCCGGGCTCGGCAACGGTCGGTGAATTGGTCCCGGTCGGTGGGATGGTACCGGTCGTCTGACCATCCAGGCGGGAGCCCCGGCACGTTTAAGCCCGTCGTACGGTATGTGACAATCACCCAAGTGCAGTACGCTTCCTACTGCAAATTGCGTATATGTCGATCCGCTTAGGAGAACCGTTTTGGACGGCCCAGGGGAAGCACGATTTCGAGGTCTTCTGGAAGCGGCACCCGATGCCATGATCTGCGTTGATCCGTCGGGTCGGATCACGATCGCGAACGCGCAGGCCGAGCGGCTATTTGGCTACGGCCGGGAGGAGCTGATCGGGCAACTCATTGAGGTGCTCGTTCCGGAGTCCGTTCGCGGAATCCATCCGATGTACCGCAGCAGATACGTGGCGGAACCGCGCCCACGACCGATGGGTGCCGGCATCGAACTCGCCGGTCGACGCAAGGATGGAACCGAATTCCCCGCCGAAATTTCGCTGTCCGCGATTCAGACCATCGAGGGTCTTTTGGTATCGGCGGCTATCCGCGATGTCAGCGACCGCATTGAGGCGCAGGCCGAGCGTGAACGACTCCGTCTCCAGGCCGAGCGCGAGCGCCTGGAGCGCCAACTTCATCAATCGCAGCGTCTTGAAAGCCTCGGTCAGCTCGCGGGTGGGGTTGCCCATGATTTCAATAATCTGCTGCTGGTTATCAGGAACTACGCGTCGTTCGTGAGCGAAGAACTGACCGCGGTGGCTGAGGGTCGCCCCCACGCCGAATGGGACGTCATTCGATCCGACACCCAGCAGGTCATCGCGGCAGCGGATCGGGCAACCCGATTGACCCATCAGCTTCTCGCCTTCGGACGCCGTGAAGTTGTCCATCCGGAAGCGTTGTCCCTGAATGACGTGGTGACCGATATCGAACAACTCCTCCGACGCACACTTGGGGAGCACATCCAGTTGAGGACGGCACTCGCGACTGACCTGTGGCGGACGATGGCCGACCCCGGGCAGATCGAACAGGTTCTGGTCAATCTCGCCGTCAACGCCCGAGACGCGATGGATGAAGGTGGAACGCTGGTACTCGAGACTCAAAATGTGAGTTTGGCCGACGCCGATATTGCGGGTGATCGTCCAGCGCTTACGCCTGGTCGTTACGTTGAGTTGCGGGTTTCTGACAACGGTAAAGGGATGCACCGGGACGTCGTTGACCGCGCGTTCGAGCCGTTCTTCACGACGAAGCCGAAAGGGGAGGGGGCCGGGCTGGGGCTGGCCACGGTCTACGGCATCATCGCTCAGGCGGGTGGCGACACCGCAATTCTCTCCGACCCGGGAGTCGGCACGACGATCACGGCGTTGCTTCCAGCGACCGACGACGTTCCGGTGGCCAACGAAACGCCGACGCTCGTCGCTCGACCCCGCGGGGAGGAGACGATTCTTCTGGTCGAAGACGAAGAGGCGGTGCGGGACCTCACGTGCCGGATCCTGTCCAGGAACGGATACCGGGTACTGGTGGCCGATTCCGGTCCCGCCGCCCTGCAGATGGTCGAAGACCCCGCCTGCCATCCGATCCACCTACTCCTCACCGATGTGGTCATGCCGCGGATGCTCGGCAAGGAGGTTGCCGATCACGCCGTAAAACTTCTACCCGACATCCGCGTCGTGTTCATGTCGGGCTACGCGCTTCCGACATTGGGTAATCAGACCCTGGATGAGGGCGTTGTTCTGGTGCAAAAGCCTTTTACCGAAGCGGTGTTGCTCAACACGATCCGAGAAGTGCTCAATGACCCAGACTGACGAGGCGGTCCCCGAGCCAATCCGTGTTCTTTTGGTCGACGACCACCACATGGTGGTCGAAAGTCTCCGACGCGCAATCGAGCGCGAGCCCGATCTTGAGGTCGTGGGAACGGTTGGATCGGGGACGGGGGCGTTTCAGGCCGTGGCGGAGCGGCGCCCTGACGTGGTCGTCATGGATCTTATGTTGCCCGATATGGACGGTATCGAGGTCACCCGTCGCCTTTGCGCCGAGGATTCAACGACGCGCGTTCTGATGCTGACGGGTTCCGCAAACGAGCGTTCGATGCAGGATGCGATCCAAGCCGGATGCATTGGATACCTGCAGAAAGACGCGGCGCTCCCGGAGTTGATGACAGCAATTCGTAGGGCCCATCGGGGAGAACTCGTGCTGTCACCAGACGATCTGAAGCTGATTCTGGCGAACCGCACTGATCAGCAACAACCTGATGACACGCTCACCCGCCGAGAAACCGAAGTGCTCGAACTCCTTGCTGCCGGCCTGTCGAACCAGCGGATTGCCGACCATTTGACAATCAGCATCGATACGACCCGCACGCACGTGCAACGAATTCTCGCCAAACTCGAATCCCATTCCCGCTTGGAAGCGGTCGCCGAGGCCCGGCGGCGCAAACTCCTCAAATAGGTGAAATGTCGGTCATTTACTTCGTAGCGAATCACCCTATTGCAGTAGGAAAAAGTTCAGGTGTTTGGCCGATAGTCGACAACGCTCGGTATCCGTAAAGTTCAAGAGGTCAATCCACGACCATCAGCGTTTGGTGGTTGCTGCCGCAAGCGTTGATCGAAACGAGGAACCTGTGAAGCTGATGTCGTCCACTCGTGGGAATGGAAGCGTCGTGGAGACGTTCCGTGCGGAGACGCGCGGCAGCGAGGCGGGCGAGGGGCGAGAGTCTCTCCAACCGATCTCCATGGGCAAAGGATCGTCGGCCCTCGGCTATCCGTCCGTTTTGAGCGGCCCATTGCACTGGTCGTGGGCGGATCAAGGTCATTTCATAGGAAGCACGTTTCAGGACCTCGTCGAACTCTTGGAGCAACTCGAGGTGCAAACGCCCACCGATGTGGTGATCCAAGCTGATGCGGGGTTGGAGCGCGCACTGAAGATCGCCCGGCTGGTCATCCAACAGCGATCTTCTGTCCGGGTCCACGTGGTCGCCCAGAACGTGACCGTCCAACAGGCCGTCGAAGCGCGCTCAGTTGGGGTCAGTTCAATCCACGACGCGGAGGTGGGCTACGACGGTTTGACCCGGGCCCTGGTCGACGTCCCGTCGCATCAGCCCTCCGGTCGGCATCCACAGGAATCGATAGGCACACTTACGATTGACTACGCTCGTCGAAGGGTGACGCTTCGCGGTACGGCGCTGTCGTTGACCAAAACCGAGTTTGAAATCCTTCGTACCCTCACCACGGTCCCCGGTGTACTCGTGGACCGGCAGAGCTTGATCGAGAACGTCTGGGGACGGGGATGGTTCGGTGCTCCAAACGTTCTCGACACCCATCTCACGAACCTCCGTGCCAAACTGCTCTCGGCCGGCCACCAAGGTGCGATCGTGACGGTCCACGGGTCGGGGTTCTACTTCGAACCGCAGACCTGGGAAATGACGGACGAATTCCGTTCGGAGATGGTCGGCTGACTTCCAAACCCACGGGACACGCTCACTTCTGACAGACGGAACGACACTAGGCTCGCGCTTAGTGTCCACGACTCCAACCGATCGTTCCCTGCCGGCGTTTGACAGGCCTCAATGGGAGGCCCTGATTCGGCTTCAGGTCGAACGACCATCCCGTCTTGATGCGGTGGAGCTGACCGGTTTGGTCAACTCGGCGATGGAGGAGCTGTTTGACCGTTTGACTTCGCTCGCCGGCCGGGTTCTCGATGCTCCGTGGGCTTTCGTGACGCTGGTGGACGACGAGCGATCGTTCTGGAAGAGCTGTTTCGGGATCAATGCCACCGACGACGCCGACCGGTCCAACCCTGTCGAAGAGTCGTTTTGTCAGTATGTGATCGCCACCGGTGAACCGCTCCTGATCGATGACGCCCGCGAAGATCCACGCACGAACACCAACCCCTCGATTGCAAAATTGGGCGTTGTGGCCTGGGCTGGTTATCCATTGAGCTCCGCATCGGGGGAAGTGCTGGGCACGTTCTGTGTGGCCGACGACAAGCCTCGACACTGGACAGGCGACGATTCCATCACGCTTTCCACGTTGGCTGCGGCCGCCACGAGCGAGATCCAACTGCGCACAGCGCTGCGTGTGGCCAATTCTGTGGCCATAGAACTTTCTGCACAGGTCGCCAACGGCAAGGAACTCCAGCGTCGAAGTGAACGGTTCATCGATCTGGCGCACGCGTTGAGTCAGGCGAGCACGGCGGCCGAAGTGTCGCACATCGTTTCCACGGCAGGTCGCGACGTGTTGCAGAGTCAGTTCCTGAACGTGCACCTCCTGGACGAGTCACGGCGAGCAACTACGGTGGACCACGCGCTGCCCATCGACTCGTCAATCGCCGAGAGCTATGCGGTGATTCCACTCGACCTGGTTACCCCGGCCGCCACGGTGATTTCCTCGAGGCTTCCGGTGGAGGCCCCGACGTTTGCCGATTACGAACGGCAGTGGCCGAGTGTCGCGCCAGACGCGTACCGCGTCGGTTTGCGATCGGCGGCGGCATGGCCACTGATCCTCCCGAGCGGCGACGTAATCGGTGCTCTGTCCGTCGGCTGGGCCAGCGAAATAGAGTTCAGCCCTTTGCTCCGGATCGCCGGGGAAGCTCTGACCCAGATGTGCGTTGTTGCGTTGAAGCGCGAGCGTCTGAGCGACGCTCGCAACTCCTTCCTGATGGCGTTGCACAAGGCATTGATCCCGCCGCTTCCGGAGGTCGTCGGCCTCGACATTGCCGCTCGTTACCTTCCGGCGCGAGACGACGTCGGTTTGGGTGGCGATTGGTATGACGTCGTTCAGGTTTCGCCGACGCTCACCGCTGTGATCGTGGGTGACGTGTGTGGCCATGGCATTGAAGCGGCCGCAATCATGAGCCAACTCCGTGGTTCGATCAACACACTTGTTCGGGTGCATCCCGACGAGCTCGCCGAGGTATTCAACCAGGCCGAGCTGCTCTATCCCCGGAAGCCTGACTTCATCGCGACCATCTCGATCCACTTGGTCGATACGGCGACCAACACGCTTACCTACATATCGGCCGGACATCCTCCGTCGGTCCTCGTTACCGCTGATGGGAGTGCATCGGCCATCGAGCACGGACGACGTCCGGTATTCGGTTACGGCCGACACGACACGAACGTCGGACGCATGGCGTTTGGCGCCGGCGACGTTCTCGTAGCGTTCACCGACGGCCTCGTGGAACATCGGCACGCCACCCTCGATCAGGGGATCCAGAATATTGCGACGATCACAGGGTCGGTTTGCTCGGCGCCCGTCGAAACCATTGCGGCCACGATCGACGAGTCGATTGGCAACGAACGCCGAGACGACATTGCGTTCATTGTGATCAAACGCGTGGAGCAAAACGCTGGGTGAACTCGGAAGGTTGAACTCGGCCTGTCCGCGGTCGATGATGTGTCGCCGGCGCAAATGTCCGTGCCCGGGTTTGGGGCGTCATCGTAGAATCACCGGGTGAGCACAATTCGAACACTCGACGAATTAGATGAACTCTACGGCGAGCCGGTCGCCACGTCGTTGACCAAGGAAATCGACCATCTCAACGACCTCCACCGCAAGTACGTCGAGGCCTCACCGTTTGTTGTCGTGGGCTCGTCGGGTCCGGGGGGTCTTGATTGCTCGCCACGTGGCGACCCCGCCGGTTTCGTCCGAATCGTGGATTCGAAGACGCTCCTCCTCCCTGACCGCCGAGGAAACAACCGGCTCGATACGATCCGCAATCTGGTCGTGGATCCAAGAATTGCGTTGCTGTTTCTCGTTCCGGGAATCGGGGTGACGCTACGAGTGAACGGTACCGCTCAGATCTCCACCGACCCCGATCTGTTGGCGGGCTTTTCGATCGACGGAAAGTTGCCGACGACCGTCATTGTTGTCACCACCACGTCGGTGTACACGCAATGCCCCAAGGCACTTATCCGATCGAAACTTTGGGACGCATCACTGTTTCGCGAAGCGAGTGAGCTTCCGAGCGTCGGTCAAATCATGGAACTCATCACCGAGGGTTCCTTCGACGGCCAGGCATACGACGCGGCGTATCCCGAACGCATTCGGCAGACGATCTACTGACGGAGCGTACTCCTCAATTTGTCAGTGACCGGTGAAGCTCTCAGTGACCGGTGAAGCGCGGTGCGCGCTTTTCGAATTTCGCGGCGAACGCCTCGCGCGTGTCGGCGAGCGTGAACATGTGATGGTGACGATGCGACTCGGCGTCGACGTAGTCGGAAAATGACAGCCTCTCGGCGTCAAGCCAGTTCTGCTTCATCATCGTGAGCGCCGCCGGCGACGCGTTCGCCAGCCGTTGGACGATTCCTTCGGCGTCGGTCCGGAACGTTGCGTCGTCGAACACGCGGGCCACCAGACCGATTCGTTGGGCCTCGTCGGCGCTGATCTTGTCGGGGAGAAGCATCAACTCTCGAAGCTTTGCGGCACCGATGAGTCGACTGAGGCTCCACGGGAGGGCCATGTCGCCGGCGACACCGACATCGAGAAAAGCGGTGTTGAATTTTGCCGACCGGGTCGCCACGCGCAGGTCGCACCCACACGCCCAACCGAGTCCGGCACCGGCGACCGAGCCGTTGATCAGTGCGACACTCACGGCCGGCATCTCGTGCAGCACGACGGGAACCTGAAAGATCTCGACGGCCGACGGGGTCGGCTCCCGACTCGACTCCTGACTCGACTGCTGACGAGGAGCGTCGGCATTGTCGCTGCCCTCCGCTCCGGCAATCCCACCGATGTCTGCACCGGGACAGAACCAGTTGCCCGAGCCGGTGAGCACGAACAGTCGGATGGAGGTGTCGGACGCTGCCCGGCGCACCGCGTCGTACGCTTCCGCAAGCATCTCCGTCGACATGGCGTTGCGTCGATCGGGCCGGTTTATCGTGAGTCGCGCAATCCCTCCGACCGCCTCGTAGGTCAAGGTCCGGTAGTCGCCCTGCTTCGCCATCGTTGCGTTCTCCATCGTAGGATTCTGCGCCCTCGGCGCCTTTCGGGCCAATCGGCCTCGTGCTGTTACCGGATGGTTTCCGGGTCCACCTGACTCGCCAGGTCGGCGAGATGGAGTCTGAGATCGGGATAGGCGGTGTGTGCCCATCCACCATCGACGAAAAGGTTTACGCCGGAGATGTAGGCCGCGTCGAGGCTGGCGAGAAATGTTGCGGCACTTGCGATGTCTTCGGGGCTGGCCATGCGCTTGAGCGGAATCTGCTTCATGAACGCGGCGTGCACACTTGCGCTGCCCGAGAACGCGCTGACGAGCGGAGTGTCGGTGAGGCCCGGCGAAACGGTGGAGACACGGATACGGTGGTCGCCCAACTCGAGCGCGGCCGATTCGCTGAGGCTGGCCACGCCTGCTTTCGCCGCCGAGTAGGCCGATCCGAAGAACATCGGCACCCGAGAGTTCAGAGACGCGATGTTGATGATGGCACCAGCTCTCCCGGAGGCGATCATCTGTCGTGCGGCGTGCTTGATGCCGAAGAACACACCCTTCAGACAGAGGTCGACGGTGAAGTCCCAGTCCTCCTCGGTCATGTCGACAAGGAGCGCGCCACGTGACGCACCGGCGACGTTGAACATGGCGTCGAGCGGGCCGAAACTCCGCTCGGCCGTGGTGACCAACTCCGCGACGTCGGCCTCGACCGTCACGTCGCAGTGAACAGTAACGATATGCGCGCCTAGTTCAATCGACAGCGAAGCGAGGCCTTCGGCATTCACGTCTCCGGCGATGACCCGACCCCCATCGGCAACGAAGCGTTTGGTAATTGCCCGCCCGATGCCCGACGCCGCTCCCGTCACGACGGCGACTTGGCCGGCGGACCGCCCGCTCATCGGAACTTCCTCACGAGCAGGCGATCCGGTGCGGCGGCAACCCGGTTCGCTGAGACGACAGGCTCGAGACGGAAGATCCAACGAGGTTGCTCAGACATGTTCGTGACCGTACTCGAACCACGGTGGTCCGCCCCAAGCCGCCGCCCCAAGCCGCCGGCCCGAGATGTCGATTCGAAGTTTCAACTTTGCATGGGGCAGGATGCGACCCAACACTCTCAAGGAGGGCCCATGGCGCCGACTGACGAATCGATCATTGCGACTGCGGTCGAGGCCCTGGCGACGACCGGTGTTGCGATCGTTCCGGGCGTGCTTTCGAAAGAGCAGGCCGACGTGGCGCTGGATCGCCTGTGGAACGCATCGAACGAGAGCGAACGTCGCGGGGTGCCCGCTCATATCGCAGCTTTGGATCCCAACGCCAGCAACGTACGTGTGTTCAACCTCATCGATCTCGATCCGCTGTTCGGCGAACTCATCGCGCACCCGACGGTTGACGCGATCGTCGGTGGATTTCTCGGCATCGACTACATCGTCTCCAATTTCTCGGCCAACATCGCTCGACCGGGGAGCGAGTCGATGGTGGTGCATTCCGACCTTGCCGCGGTCATGCCCGAGCCGTGGATCGCCCCGCTGTCGGTCAATGCCATTTGGTGCCTCACCGATGTTCATGCTGCGAACGGCGCGACACTGCATTTACCCGGAAGCCAGCACTATCGGACCCTGTCAGATGTCCCGTCCGAAGCCCACGCGCAGATGGTCCCGTTCGAGGCTCCAGCAGGGAGCGTGATCTTCATGGAGGGGCGCATCTGGCACACGTCGGGTCGCAACATCACCGAGGCCGAAGAGCGGGCGTTGCTGTTCGGCTACTACACCAAACCCTTCCTCCGGCCGCAGTGGAACTTCACGCGGGCCCTGCGCTCCGAGGTGCAGGACACTATGTCGCCGCTTATGCGGTACCGACTCGGCCTCGACGCGCAGACCAACATGCCCAACGCGGCGATCTTCGGCAACTTGGCCGGCCGAACGAACTAGAAGTCGACGGGCCGGAGCGGAGAGCGGCCGCTGAGTGCTCGCTGAGTGGTTTGATCGCAGGCGGATCGGGTATTGCTAGCTCATGAAGATTCTGATCGCCGTCGACAGCACCGAGGCCGCGCCGGAGATTGCCCGGACGGCGGAACTCCTGTTTCCCAACGATGAGTACATCGTCATGAGTGCTGCCTCGGTTGCACCGTTTGTGATGTCGGATCCGTTCGGCGGGGGAGCATTCGCAACCTCACCATCCACTGATGCGTTCGAGATCTCCGAAGAACTGGCCGATGACGCGGTGGAATCGGCGCAGAATGCGCTTAGCGGCGATGCCGAACATCACGTGGAAATCGGAGCTCCCGGCCCGGTTATCTGCGAGCAGGCGGCAACGCTCGGTGTCGACGTGATCGTGGTCGGACACCGTTCCAAGAACTGGTTGTCCCGACTGGTCGAGCCGTCGGTGTCGGACTACGTGGTTCGCCACGCGCCCTGCCCCGTGCTCGTCGTTCGCGAGCCGGAAGCGGATTCTCACGACGAGAAGTAGCTGCAGCTCGACCTTGTTGGAGTTGCCTCCCGGTCAAGGGGACTCACCCTCGCCCGGGAGGTGTTCAATTGGAGCTTCATTCCCCTTCGGCTGAATCGTCGTCGTCAGGGTTGTCTTTTCCGGCTTTGTCTTTCCCGTCTTTGTCGTCTTTACCGTCTTTGCCGCACGACTGCCGACGTTGTCCGGATTCGGTGCATACACGCGTGGTGAGTCGGAACGAGCTCTTTCCGATTGACTTGACCTTCCATCGACTGGTTCCCGACGGTATGAAGACCATCTCCGTAACGAGGGCCGCGTTCCGCTCACGTTGTGGCCCGGCCTGCTGTTGGACAAACAACTCACCGACGTCAGGAAGCACGATGCGAATGGCGTCCGCAGCGATCCCTGCCGAAGCGGAGCGGGCTGCTGCGTTGGTCGGAACCGCCGGTCGTCGCACCGATATGCGGACACGAGAACGTTGCACACTGGATGGCGCTCCGTAGGTGACGTTGACGCCGGTGCCGGGCGAGGTGGTCAACCAGGCGAGGTCGAGTCCGCCAGTCGGTTCGGATAACGCCGATGCGAGTAACACGCGGCCTCCGCCGGCGGGAACGGTCACTACCTGACCTGGCTTAGCCATCGTTGAAACGCACGGCAACGGTGCCGGGGGGCAGGCCGGAAGCTTGAGGTTGTACAACCGGTACGGGACCGTCGCACTTTGACTGTTGGCCAACGGTCCGTTGCCTGCCAGGTAGCACGCGACGAGGTTGCTGCTCAATCCGTCGGGGGTCACCGGGGCGGTGGTGGGATAGACGATCGTTGCCTGTCCCCCGACGAGTTGGGCACTGGCCAGACGCGTGCCGCTACACGAGCCGTCGGTGTGCACTTCCACGGTTCCGGTCGGCACGGTTTCCGCGGGCGCGGTGGGGGCGGTCACGGTCACGGTTCCGGTGACCGGGGATCCGGCATACTGAAAACCTTCCGGTGAGATCGTGAGGGTCGTGACGGTTGGGAAGGGGTCGTTGAAGAGGTCGTAGTACGCTGCTTCCTCGCTGGCGAGAAACGCCGCGTTCCCGAGCGGGTAGTAGCAGGCCGTGTACTTGATCGTGGAGCCCTCCGGGGGGAATGGTCCGGGGAAGGTACGTGTGTAGGTCACATGTCCGGTCGCGTCCAAGTCAAGGATCTGGACAATGCCTGCGAGCGGTCCTCCGCACTCGGAGTCGGCGCGGAGTTCGACGATGCCCTGCGGTACCGTCCCGGCCGGTGCGTTGGGTGCCGTGACAGCGAAGGAGAACACGACCGGTCGTCCCCGTACTTGGAAGACGGGCGGTGAGATGGTGAGGTTGGTGACAGTTTGAAAGGGGTTGTTGAAGAGGTTGTACGTGTAGGTTGCGCCCTGGCTGGCGAGAAACCTCGGGTTCCCGTTCGGGTAGTAGCAGCCCGTGTACCGGACTATGGGGCCCTCGGGGTTGAATGGTCCCGGGTAGGTCACTGTGTATGTGGCGTGGCCGGTCGCATCCAGGTCAAGGGTTTTGATGCTGCCGGAGAACGGTCCTCCGCACTGGGAGTCGGCGCGGAGTTCGACGATGCCCGTGGGTACCGTCCCGGCTGGTGCGGTGGGTGCGGTGACGCCGAAGGAGAACACGATCGGCTGTCCAGCTACTTGGGAACCGGATGGTGAGATGGTGAAATTGGTGACTGTCGGGACGGGGTTGAGGAACTGGTAGTTGTACGTTGCGCCCTGGCTGGCGAGAAACCCGGGGTTCGGGTAGAAGCAGCCCGTATAACTGACTGTGGTACCGCCGGGGGCAAATGGTCCGGGGTAGGTCTTCGTGTACGTGCCGTGTCCGGTCGCGTCGACGTCAAGGGTTTCGAATCCGCCGGAGAACGGTCCTCCACATTGGCCATCGAAGCGGATTTCGAAGACGCCGTCTGGTACCGTCCCAGCTGGTGCGGTGGGTGCGGTCACGGCGAAGGAGAACACGATCGGCTGTCCCGGTACTACGAAGCCGGATGGTGAGATCGTGAAGGTAGTGACGGTTGGGATGAGCTCGTTGAAGAACCGATAGGTGGACGTTGCGCTTTGGCTGGCGAGAAACGCCGAGTTCCCGTTCGGGTAATAGCAGGCCTTGTAATTGACTGTTTCACCACCCGGGGGGAATGGTCCGGTGTACGACACTGTGTGTGTGGCGTGTCCGGTCGCGTCCAGGTTAAAGAATTCGAAGCCGGAGAACGGCTCTGTGCATTGGGCGTCGTAGCGGAGTACGACGATGCCCTTGGGTATCGTCCCGGCTGGTGCTGTGGGTGCGGTGACGGTGAATGAGTAAACGGTTGGCTGTCCCCGTACTTGACCGCCGGGTGGTGAGATCGTGAGCGTCGTGACCGTCGGATAGGCGGCCTGGGCCGAAGACTTGGTGGCCGGCGCCACACTGACCAGGACCGCTAACAGGGCGGTCAGGGCAAAGGCAATGGCAGAGGATGTCCGTCGGGAGGCGGTTCGACCGTGAGG
This sequence comes from uncultured Acidimicrobiales bacterium, assembly GCA_963763135.1. Classification (GTDB taxonomy): domain Bacteria; phylum Actinomycetota; class Acidimicrobiia; order Acidimicrobiales; family JANYDT01; genus JANMZO01. The sequence goes on from CAVXNJ010000009.1 coordinate 213,897, forward strand.
CATGGTTCTCCAGTTCGCGGGTTGGCGTCAGAGAAGAATGCAGGTTCACGGCGACGGCGTGAATGGGGTTTTCCCTATCCTTTTCTCGCTCAGTCCGGCCGATTGACGTCGACTCGGAACTTTTCGTCGCCCTGGTGTCATCGCTTCGGGCGACGTGGGGCGTGGACGGGACGGTCGAGTGCGAGCCTCGCCGATTCCCCGAGTTGTTCACTCAGGGTCGGGTGCGCATGAACGGCGCCGGCGAGGTCTTCGAGGGTCGACGCCATCTCGATTGCGAGTACACCCTCGGCAATGAGTTCTGAGGCATGTGGGCCAACAATATGTACACCTACGATTGTGGTCGATTCCTTCTCCCAGACGAGTTGCACGAAGCCGTCGCGGGCGTCCATGGTTGCCGCTCGACCGGAAGCACCGAACGGAACCTGTACGGAGTCAACCTCGAAACCAGCCGCTGTCGCTTCAGCAACCGTGTACCCGGCGGACGCAATTTCAGGATCGCAGAACACGACCTGGGGAATCGTCGTCGGAGCAAAGGCCGCAGCGCGCCCACAAAGGGCCTCGACCGCCACCTCGGCCTCGGCGGAAGCCTTGTGAGCCAGAGCGGGTCCCTCGACGATGTCGCCGATCGCGGCGATGTGGCGAGTCGCTCGACGGTCGGCACCGACCGGTATGAGGCCACGGTCATCCACCACGATGTCTGCGGCATCGAGACCGAGTTGATCGGTGTTCGGGACCCGACCTACGGCGACGACCACGACATCGGCCTCGACCGAAGAGGCCGTATCCTCCGAGCGGAGATGCAGCACCCCGTCGTCGAAGCGAACCGCGCCAGTGTTGAGTCGTACATCGACGCCGAGCTGGCGTAGCCGGCGTTCGACGGGGCGCGAGAACATAGGGTCCATCGCGGGCAACACCCGTTTCGCGTATTCGATGATCGTGACCGACGAGCCCAGTTTGGCCAGGGCCGTTCCGAGCTCGAGCCCGATGTATCCAGCGCCGACAATCGCGACACGAGCAGGAAGTTCGCTGAGAGCAAGAACGTCGGTGGAGTCGAGGATGCGGACGCCGTCATGCTCCAGTCCGGGAAGCATCGACGGACGCGATCCGGTCGCAAGCACGAGGTCTTGGAACTGGAAATACTGCGACAGCGCGAGTGGGTGCGACGGATTGCTGACCACGATCTGGTCCGGTCGGCTGAGCTGGGCATGGCCGGAGACGATGCTGACACCGGCTGTCTTCAACAGGTGACGCACGCCGTTTGTGAGGCCGTCGACGACCGAGGTCTTCCACGTCTGCCATTCGGCCATGTCGATGCGAATGTTGTCGGCGTGCAGGCCGGTGTGCGAGAGGGCCCTGGACGCGTGCACCCGATCGGCGATTTCGATGAGCGCCTTGCTGGGGATGCATCCGACGCGGAGGCAGACACCGCCCACGCCATCGGGGCCGTCTCGGTCGATCAGCACCACGTCGCGGCCGAGTTGCGCACCGCGAAGGGCCGCGGCGTATCCGCCCGGGCCCCCGCCGATGACGACGAGATCAGCCGACACCGGAATCTCTCCTACGACCATTTCAGATGGCTTCCGACGTTGATGGGCCGGCGAGCAAGAGGACGGGGTTGCTCAGGTACCGCTCGATGCTTGACGTGAACGCTCCCAGATGTTGGCCGTCGTTGAGCCGGTGATCGGTCGATACCGCCATGGGCAGAACGGTCTTCACCACGGGCTGACCGTTGACGGCCACGACGGCGTCGCGGGCGCGTCCGAATCCAACAATCGCCGACTCCGGTGGTCGGATGATCGGCGTGCCCATCCAGGTGCCATAGCTGCCGTAGTTGGAGATCGTGAACGTGCCGCCACTCAGCTGGTCGACCGTGAGGGTGCGGGTACGCGCTGCGCTCACCAGATAGTCGATCTCCACCGCAAGTTGCTCGATCGTCAACATGTCGGCATCGTGAATGACCGGGACGACGAGCCCGTCATCGGTCGACATCGCGATCCCGATGTTGTACCTCGAGTGATAGGTGATCTGCTCGTTCTCGTAGTCGAGGCTGGCGTTGAACGACGGATTCTCTTTGAGGGCCGCGACGCTTGCGGCCACGAAAAGAGGAAGATATGTAAGCTTAATATTGCGGACGGCGAGGTGTTCCTTCAACGAGCCGTGCGCTCTGACCAGCTCGACGGCGTCGATCTCTCGCAACTCAGTGACGTGCGGGATCTTGGTCCACGATTCGGTCATCGCCCGGGCGATCTGTCGACGCGTGCCTCGCAGTGGTTCGATGCGGTCCGTTCGGTCCGTACCTCCCTCTCGAAGTCGTGCCGGTCGTGAACTGGCCGAGCGAGCTGGAGTCGATCGCGGTGACCGGGCTTCCGGTGTAGAGCGAGTCAGCGGTGCGTTCGTGCCTGCGACGGGAGCCGCCGCGGCCGCCTGGACGTCGGCGGTCGTGATGCGGCCACCGGGACCGGTGCCGCGCACGCTGTTCAACGCTATGCCGAGATCGAGCGCAACTTTGCGGGTGGCCGGCGATGCTTTGGGTTTCGCCGAGGGACGCCCCGTGGAACCGGCTCCGCTGGGAAGATCCGTCGGAGCCGGCTCGGTGACATTCGCAATCGGTGAACCGCTGTGGCCGCGGATGCTGGGCACCTCTCCGGCGGCATCGAGTCGAAACAGCAATTGGCCGATGAGCACCGAATCGCCGGCACCACCACCGTGCGAAACCAGTCGGCCGGAGGTGGGTGCCGGAATGTCAACCACCGCTTTATCGGTCTGTACCACGACGACCGGTTGGTCTTCCGCGACGGTTTCACCAACGGCGACGAGCCATTCGACGATCTCGGCTTCGTGGAGACCTTCGCCGACATCGGGCATGAGGAAATCAAACTCGGCCATTACCGCTCCAATGCCGTAAGAACGCCGTGAACCACATCAGTCACCTGGGGCACGTAGAAGTCTTCGGTGCCGCCGAGCGGATATGGCGTGTCGGGGGCACAGACCCGTTCGATCGGGGCCTCGAGCGAATAGAACGCCTCGCGTTGAATGGTTGCGATGAGTTCGCCGCCAAAGCCTGAAGTTTGAGGAGCCTCGTGCACGACGACGACCCGCCCCGTCTTCTCGACTGCGGCGACGAGTCCCTCGATGTCGAGCGGAACCAAACTGCGGAGGTCGAGAACATGGGCGCTGATTCCATGTTCGTCGGCCAGCACCTCCGCCGCCTTGGTGCAGAGTTGCACCGCAGCGCTGTACGCGATCAGTGTGACGTCGTCGCCTTCACGCACGACCTTCGACTTCCCGAGAGGAACTTCGTAGTCGCCCGTGGGCACCTCGCCGCTGACCAGTCGGTAGCCGCGCAACGGCTCCAGAAACAGCACCGGATCCGGGTCGCGAATCGCAGCGAGCAGCATGCCCTTGGCGTCGAACGCGTCGGACGGCATGACGACTTTCAAACCGGGACTGTTTGTGTACATAGCTTCGAACGCATCCGAGTGGAGTTCCGGTGTGCGTACGCCACCACCGAAGGGGGAGCGGATCGTGATCGGCATCGGGTGTCGGCCCTGGGAACGGAAACGGTACCGGGCGACCTGCTGGCCGATCTGGTGGAAAGCCTGGTGGCCGAACCCCAGGAATTGCAGTTCCGGGACCGGAATGAGACCGGAGATGGCGAGTCCGACCGATGCTCCGATGATCACTCCTTCGGCCAACGGAGTGTCGATGACCCGCTGCTCCCCGAAGCGCTTCTGCAAGCCGTCGGTGGCCCGGAACACACCACCAAGCACACCGACGTCTTCGCCCAAAACGACAACGCGTTCGTCTCGTTGCATCTCCAAGGTGAGTGCGCTTCGGATGGCCTCGACCATCGTCATTGTTTCGACGGAATCAACCGCAGATGCCGACGTGCTCATGCCGCACCTCCCATCCGTGCGGTCCGTTGGCGGACAAGGCCCTCGGGCAGTTCGGCAAAGACATGGTCGAACAACTGTGACGCGTTGGGTGCCGGCGCGGCTCGGGCGATGACGAGTTGTTCCTCGACCTCGGCCGCCAACTCGGCCTCCACAGCCTTGCGCCGCTCGTCGTCCCACAACCCACGGGTCTCCAGGTGGCGCTGCACCCGTTCAATCGGGTCGAGCGGCTTCCACGTGTCCTGCTCGGTCGGGTCGACGTATCGGGTGGGATCGTCGGCGGTGTTGTGCGGGCCCATGCGATAGGTGATCGATTCGATCAGTGTCGGACCGTCGCCGGCCCGAGCCCGGGCGACCGCGGCTGCGGTCACCGCGTGCACAGCCATCAGATCGTTGCCGTCGACCACCACCCCGGGGAAGCCGTAACCGGGGGCGCGGGCCGCGAGGTTGCTCGCCGCTGACTGCTTTCGGCGTGGTGTCGAGATGGCCCAACCGTTGTTCGATAAAAAGAAAACGACCGGTGCCTTAATTACGCCGGCCAGATTGCAGGCCTCATGGAAGTCGCCCTCCGACGAAGCGCCGTCGCCGAAATACGCGATCGCGACTCCACCGGTCTTCTGCAACTGCAGACCCCACGCGAGGCCGACCGCTTGGGGAATCTGGGCGGCGAGCGAGATCTGAATCGGCAGGACGTTCACGTTGTCAGGGATGCGGCTGCCGGCGAGGTTGCCCATGAAGTAGGACATGAAACCCGAAAGGGGATAGCCCTGACGAAGTAGGGCAGGAAGCTCTCGGTACTGCGGCACCACCCAGTCGATCGCCGGATCGAGAGCGGACGCACTGCCCACGATGCTGGCCTCCTGCCCGGTCACCTGCGAGAACGTGCCGAAGCGACCTTGGCGCTGCAGGCTCATAGCCTTCGCGTCGAACACCCGCGTGAGCATCATCAGCCGCAGCGCCGCAAGCAACTCGGTGTCGGTCATGGTCGGAGTCACGCCTTCGAGCAGCGCACCATCGGGGGACAGGTGTCGGATGGGTTGTGCGGCGTCGACATCTGGAACGAACTGAGCGAACATCTCCCTACCGTACACGAGAGATCCAAACTTGCATGCAAACTCGTATGGTAGGTTTTCGTCATTGACCCCAGGGTCGGTAAATCGCAGGGCAACCAACCACTCAACCTCAAGAAATGAGCACACCGAAGATGAGCAACCTGTTCGATCTGACTGGCAAGGTCGTTGTAGTCACCGGCTCCGGGCGTGGCCTGGGCAAAGCGATTGCGGTCGGCGTTGGCGCCGCAGGGGCATCGGTTGTCGTCTGTTCCCGCACGCTGACCGAAGCCGAAAGCGTCGCGGCGGAGATTGCCGCCGCCGGCAGCCCGAGCCTGGCCGTTCGAGTTGACACCGCGGACCGTGCGAGTTGCGAGGCCCTTATCGCGGCCACCGTCGCGAAGTTCGGCAAGCTCGACGTGATGGTCAACAACGCCGGCATCGACATCATCGAACCGGCGGAAGACGTCACCGAAGATGCGTGGGATCAGGTCCTCAACGTGAACCTCAAGGGTTACTTCAATTGCTCGCAGTTGGCCGCTCGGCAGATGATCGCCCAGGGCACGGGCGGATCGATTGTGAACAACTCGTCGATTGCCGGAGCGGTCGGCATCGCAGGCCTCAGCGCGTACGCCGCGGCAAAGGGCGGCGTTGATCAGCTGACCAAGGTGCAGGCCGTCGAATGGGCCCCCAAAGGCATCCGCGTCAATGCGTTCGCACCCGGATACTTCGAGAACGTCATGAGCGGGGCAACCGAAGAACACCGTCGACCCGAGAAGCGCTCCCAGGTGCTGGCCTTCACGCCGATGGGTCGCCGGGGCGTCCCCGATGAGCTGGTCGGCCCGGTGGTCTTCTTCGCGTCGGATGCGTCCGTCGTACGTCACGGGCGCGGTTCTCTACGTCGACGGTGGATACACCGCCCAGTAACGCCAGTACCTGCCAGATGTTTCCGTAACCGCCCACAACCCCCTTCGTCGCCCGATCTCCCAGACTGGACACCCCTATGGACGCCCGCATTCTCGACTACATGCAGAAGTACAAGTTCAAGAAACTCGTGATCTGCAACGACACCGACAGCGGCCTCCGTGCCGTGATCGCCATTCACTCCACCCGCCTGGGCCCGGCAACGGGCGGTCTTCGTATGTGGACATATGAACGCGAGGAAGACGCGATCTTCGACGCGCTGCGTCTCGCCCGCGGCATGACCTACAAGTACGCGGCGGCCGGCGTGAATCTCGGCGGTGGCAAGGCCGTGATCATCGGCGATCCCAAGAAAGACAAGACCGAAGCGCTGATGCGGGCCATGGGTCGGTTCATCGACCAGCAGGGTGGCGAATACATAACGGGTGAAGACGTCGGTACGACGCTCGATGATATGGAGACGTTGTATTCCGAAACCGACTACGTCGTCACCCTCCCCGTGCACGCCGGAGGCGCTGGTGACATCTCACCGGCGACCGCACTCGGTTCGGTTCTGGCCACCAAAGCCTGTGCCCTGCGGGTATGGGGCAACGACTCGCTGGCCGGCCGCACGGTGGCGCTCCAGGGTCTCGGCGTCTGCGGGTACAAAGCCCTGAAGCTGATCGTTGATGAAGGAGCGAAGGTCACCGTCACCGACGTCGATGCGGAGAAGGTACGCCAGGCCGTCGCCGAGTTCGGCGTTACTGCCGTTGAGCCTGATCAGATATACGACCAGGACGTCGACATCTTCGCCCCGTACGCTCTCGGTGCGGTGATCAACGACAACACCATCCCCCGCTTGAAGTGCAAGGTGGTCGCCGGTTCCGCGAACAACATCATGGCCGAAGAGCGTCACGCCGAGGAGTTGCAGGCCCGCGGCATCGTGTACGCCGTGGATTACGTCGCCAACTCGGGCGGCACGATTTTCGATACCGACCGTTACCGCAAAGGCGGCTTCCAGCCCGAGCGAGCCTGGGCCAATGTGCGCCGTGTCTATGACCGCACGCTAGAAGTGTTCAGTATCGCCGACACCGACAACATCCCGTACTACCAGGCCGCCGACCGCCTGGCCGAACGACGGATCGCTGCTCTCGACAGCGTACGGCTGCTCGAGACCAAGAAGCGCTGAGCGCTCCCGGGTCAGGGTCGGGTGTCGGTCGCTTCCGATGCCCGACCGGTGAAGCTTGTAGCGTTTCGACCCCGAATTGTTGATTGAGGAGAACTGCAGTGAGTGCGACACACGCCCTGAGCGAGACGGGGACCCCGACCGACACGGGCACGCTGTCCGACGAGGTGTACCGGCGGCTGCGTCACGCCATCGTGAAGGGCGAGTACCGACCGAATGCTCGCCTCATCGAAGCTGAACTCGCCGAACAACTTCAGGTATCCCGGACGCCGATTCGAGACTCCCTGCTGCGCCTGGCCGGCGAAGGACTCGTACTCAGCCGACGCCGAGGTTGGGTAGTACGCGAACATACGGCCGACGAAATTGCCGAGATCTACGGGGTGCGTCTGGCCCTCGAGGGTTACGCGGCTCGCCTGGCGGCCACGTTGGGCGACGAGGATGCGATAGCGAAGATCGTCAGCGTCCATCAACGGGGGGCCGATGATCAGGTGCGTGGGGCCCGTGAACGGCTGGTCGACGACAACGACGATCTGCACGACGCGATTATCGACGCGGCCGGCAACGCAAGGTTGAAGGCGCTCATCAGCCAGTCGTGCGAGTACTTCTTCAACCACCGGGTGGCTGACCTGTACTCCGACACCGAAGCAACGCAGTCCATCGACGAGCACGACGCCGTTGTAAAGGCAATTGTCGCCCGAGATGGCGACGCCGCGGAGGCGGCCATGCGAAGGCACGTTTCGGAAGCCCTCAGGCTGATTCGCGCGAAGATCCGCTAGCCGGCGCTGGGTCACGTAGTGCCGGCATTCCCTCAGCGTCTCGGGTTGGGCGTAAGGGGAACTGCGCCGCCCGATCTCAGCGATCCGGCTCAACGCCGCTGTTGAGCCTGAGGTTTCCCCAGGCGCTTGAACGGGTAGTGGTTGGATAGCCGCCGCTGGCAGTTGCTCAGCGAGTGACCAACCGCTAGGAGCACGTATGAGTCGCACATCATTTCGTCAATGGTTCTACGCCTTCACGGGCGACCGAAAACGCGAAGCCGCTGCGTTGGCGAAGGATGCTGTCGTGGTACACGCACCGAGCGCCGACGTGGCGGGAGCGGAACCCTCGGAGGATCTGCTCGCCGCGGCCGAACACAGCGTCAGAGCCGCCCATGGCGATCTCGGTATCGAGCTAAGTCGGGAAACCGGCACCTCGGTGGCCGGCGTCGCTGACATCGCAGCCGTCGAAGATATCCCGCACGCAGAGACACTCGTGGCGGAGACGATCGAAAACCAGCCGGTGGAGAACCAGTCGGCAGAAGCGAAGTGACGGGTCACACCAACCCGACACATCCGGCCGGCGGGCGGGAGCACACCCGATGAAACGCAAGCTCATCGCGTTTGATCTCGACGGCACGCTGGCCGTCTCGAAGTCGCCGGTTTCCGACCGCATGGCGCTGCAACTTCGTCGCCTTCTGGAATCCCACGATGTGTGCGTGATTTCCGGCGGTGCGTATCCGCAGTTCAAGACCCAACTCGTTGATCGGCTTGGCGCATGTCCGGCTGCGCTTGCCCGCCTTCACCTCATGCCGGTGAGCGGTACGAGCTACTACCGTTTCGACCCCGATAAAACGAGCTGGGTGCTTCAGTACGAAGAGGCCATCGATCCCGCCACACGAACCCGGATCCAGGCGGTGTTGGCTGAGGAAGCACAGGCGCACTCGCTTTGGGAGGCTCATCCGGCCGGCGAGATCATCGAGGATCGAATCAGTCAGGTCACCTTCTCCGCGCTCGGTCAGCACGCAACTCCCGAAGCAAAGGAGGCGTGGGATCCCGACGACTCGAAGAAGTTCCTGCTGCGCGATGCCGTAGCCGCCAAACTTCCCGGGCTCCAGGTGAAAGTCGGCGGCAGCACGTCAATCGATGTGACCAACGCCGGCGTTGACAAGGGATACGGCATCCGCAAGCTCATGGGGATTCTCGGACTCTCGATGAATGACATTCTGTTCTTCGGGGACAAACTCGAAGAAGGCGGAAACGACTATCCGGTCAAAGCCATCGGCGTAGACACGATCGCAGTGGCCGGTTGGGAGCAAACTGCGGTGGCGGTCGAAGCCATAACGTGTCTGTCGTGACTCTCGGGTTGTCGTGACTCTCGGTTTGTCGTAACTCTCGAGTTGTCGTAACTCTCGGGTTTCGTTGGCCAGCCGGTTTGGGTACACGGATGTATGCCGAACCACGCCCTGTCAAACGACCACCACGACCTTGGGGGCGGATCAGCCGGATCGGCCGGGGCGATGGGGGATGGATCACCCAACGGACCAGCCCCGACTTGCTCGACGCCAAGCGCTCCGCTGACAACGAAGCGCGTTCTGGTGCTGAACATGTCAGCCGGTACGAACGACGCTCCGCTCGACCTGTTCGACGACTTTGAAATTGTGAAGATCGAGCACCTCGACGAATGGCTGGCGTCGGTCGTCATCGACGAGCACCTGCTGGTCGCCGTTTGGGGCGGGGACGGAAGTTGTCGAGCAGTCGCCGAACATCTGGTTGGCACGGGGGCGCAGATGCTGCCGTGCCCGGGAGGCACCTTCAACCATTTCGCCCATGCCGCCGAACTGGTGACCGCCGACGATGTGAAGCGAGCTCTAACCAATGGCGAGATTCGCAATGTCGATGTCGGGATGGCAAGCGGCAAGGTGTTTCTGAACAACGCGAACCTGGGCTGGTACGTCGATCTGGTTGAGCGGCGCGAGCGTTACGAGAAGCGCATGCCGCGGAAGATGGCGAAGCTTCTTTCGCTGGTGGTGCAGTCCGTACGAATTCACCGGACGTTTGTGACGATCGACGGAATGGATGAACCGGTGTGGATGGTCTGGGTCGGTAACGGCGAATACTCGTTGGCACCTCGCGAGTTGACGGAACGCGAAGACATGAGCGACGGACTGTTGGATGTCCGAGTGCTGAAGCTGCACCGCCGGATGCCGAAACTACGAGCGTTCCTGACACTCGTGAGCGGTCGCGCCGAAACCTTCGAAGGACTCGATCGGCGACTCGTTCCGTCGTTCTCGCTTCGGCTGCGCAGGCCGCTGGTGCCGGCGTCACTCGATGGTGAAGTGATGCGGTTGCAGAATCCGATCGAACTCCACTGTCAGCGAAACGGTCTTCGACTCATCGTACCGAAGCCCGTTGTACCAAACGGTTCAGAAATGACCTCGAGTGGCTAGCACTACACAAGTTTGGAGTTGTGGCCTTCCCAGTACTTGTCGCGCAGGAGACGCTTGTAGAGCTTTCCGGTCGGGTGTCGTGGAAGTTCGGCCTGGAAGTCGACTGAGCGCGGGCACTTGATATCGGCCAGTTGGGCCCGGCAGAACGCGATGAGTTCCTTGGCCAATTCCGGACTTGCCTCATTCATGTCGACCAGCTGGACCACAGCTTTGACTTCTTCGCCGAAGTCTTCGTTGGGCACGCCGAACACGGCCACATCGGCGACCTTGGGATGCATCGTCAGGACGTTCTCGGCCTCCTGCGGGTAGATGTTCACACCTCCGCTGATGATCATGTTGGCTTTTCGGTCGGTGAGGAACAGGTACCCGTCGGCGTCGACGTAGCCGATGTCGCCGAGGGTCGACCAGCCCTTCGGGTGCCGGCTTGATGCCGTCTTGTCGGGATCGTTGTGGTACTCGAAGGTTCCGCCACCGCCGAAATAGATGGTTCCGGGTTCGCCGGTCGGAAGCTCGTTGCCCTCGTCGTCGCAGATATGGAGTTCGTTCGCGATCGCTCGACCGACGCTTCCCGGCTTCTTCAACCACTCATCGCTCTTGATCATGGTGGACCCGTTGCCTTCGGTGCCGGCGTAGTACTCGAAGAGCACCGGACCCCACCACTCGATCATCTGCTGCTTGACGGGTATCGGGCACGGAGCAGCCGCATGGATGGCCACCTCCATGCTCGACACGTCGTACTTCGTACGCACCGCGGGGTCCAGCTTCAGCATGCGAACGAACATCGTGGGCACCCACTGGCTGTGGGTCACCTTGTATTTGTCGATCAGCGCTAGTGCCTGTTCGGCATCGAAGTGCTCCATGACGATGACCGTCATCCCGATCCGAAAACAGTCCATGCAATGACGCAGCGGAGCCGCGTGATACAGGGGCGCGGGCGAGAGGTAGACGCTGTTTTCGGTCATGCCGTAGAAGCCGCGCAATGTGGGTTCCAGGCTCGGTCCTTCCCCGAGTGGGGCCAGGCTGAGATTGACCTTCACGCCTTTCGGGCGTCCGGTGGTGCCCGAGCTGTAGAGCATCGTGAAGCCTTCGGCCTCGTCGGCGATCGGCGTTGTCGGCAGCTCAGCGATGGACTTCTCGAGCGAGTCGTAGCCGTCGATGACGCCGTCGACCATCGCAAACAACACGACCTTCGGCGACAGGGGTCGGAGCTCGGCGGCCAGTTCGGCCTTTTCCTTCGACGTGAAGAACGCCTTCGCGCCGCAGTCGTTCACGATGTACTCGGCCTCGCCCAGGGTCAGACGGCTCGAGATTGCGGTGAACCGGAGCCCGGCACGCTGGGCGGCCCAGCAAATGCGGAAGTACCACGCGTTGTTCTCCATCAGCAACGCGATGGAGTCACCCTGTTGGATGCCGGCCGATCTCATGAGATGGGCGATGCGGTTCGAGTCTTCCTCGAGTTGGCGGTAGGTGATGGTCTCCCCGGTGCTCGCCATGATGTAGGCGGGCTTGTCGGGAGTGGCGGCGGCGTGGATTCCTAAGTGCACGGTACGAGATCGTAAGCGGGTGACGACGGAGAAGTCACTTCGGCCGTTCGATGCATGGGAAAGGGACGGTTTTAACGTGTCGGAGCCGGCGTCGGCTCATCGTCGGAAGGTGGTCGGTACCCGCACTGTGACGTGATCGTCACAACGCGCTCTCTCGGCCCCTTCCCCGGTTGTGAGGAGTTCAGTTGCCGTTCACCGTTACCGGGATGTCGGTGAACCGCTCACTGATCGCTCGCCGCCTATCCTTGCAACGCCGCTCGGAGCAGCTGCAAGAACCCCGGAGTTTCCGTTGAACCAACTGCGTGCTGTGAATGCGACTCGACGATGACGGCGATCGCTGATCCTTCGCAATCGGTTAGCGATGCACCGAGCGGGTCCGAAGTACGGAGCGCGATGTTTGCCACGTACGTGGCATTTGCCGGCTCTGGCATGTTCATGTCCTCGTGGGCGTCGCGGATTCCGCAGGTGCGCGACCGACTTCATCTCCAGCCGTCCAAGCTCGGCTTTGTCCTTCTGGCGCTTGCTCTCGGGGCGGCAACGGCTCTTCCGCTCTCCGGACCGCTGACGACGCGTCTGGGATCTCGTCGGGTCGTCGCATTGATGGCAATCGGATTCGGTGCCGGGGTTGCCGGTGTCGCGATCGGCTACCGATTGGGCGTGCTGCCGGTTGTTGTGGGTCTGTTTCTCGCCGGCTTCTCTGCCGGTTCATGGGACGTGGCGATGAACGTGCACGGAGCACTCGTCGAGCAGCATCTCGGCCGCTCGATCATGTCTCGCTTTCATGCGGGCTTCAGCTTCGGTACCGTGACCGGCGCACTCATAGGTGCGGCGATGGTGGCCGCGAAGATCTCCGTCACGATTCACCTGATGGCCGTCGCCCTCGTGGTTTCGAGCTGTGTGGTCGTTGCGACGGGAAGGTTCCTGGCCAACCATGACGTGCGGCCCGACCCCGCTTCCGACGAGGACTTGAACGGTCGGCAAGAATCGGCCGTCAAGACCGTGGAGGGCGAAGCCCGCCGAGGGGCTTTTGCCTCGTGGCGCGAACCTCGGACGATCCTCATCGGCGTCTTCGTGCTCGCCTTCGCGTTTGCCGAGGGGGTCGGCAACGACTGGATCGCCGTTGCGCTCATCGACAGTTTCAAGACCGCCGAAGCCGTGGGCACGCTCGCCTTTGCGGTGTTCCTGGCGGCCATGACGATGGGGCGATGGTTTGGTCCCGGGCTGCTTGACCGATACGGCCGGACGGCCGTGGTGCGCACGTTGGCACTGCTCGGCATCGCAGGAACGCTCGTGTTCGTCGTCGCGCCGTCGGCGTGGCTGGCGTTTGGCGGGGCCATTCTGTGGGGCCTTGGCGCATCGCTCGGCTTTCCGGTCGGCATGAGTGCCGGCTCCGATGAGCCGGCCCTGGCCGCCGGCCGAGTAAGTGTGATCGCATCGATCGGATACTGCGCATTCCTGGCCGGGCCGCCGCTGATCGGATTTCTCGGCGACCACTTCACCGTGCAGCGCGCCGTGGTCACCGTGACGGTCCTGTTCGCACTGTCGGCCGTGATAGCTCCCGTCGTGCAACCGCTCGCAGCGAACAACGAACCCGAGCGAGACGCTTCGTAGGACTCATGGCCGCCGCGGCGGTGCTTCGACCTGGGTCCGTGGAACTCCGGTGTCAGCAATCCTATGTGCACGTACTATGAGTTCATCCCGTTCAGCCGTGACGATCGTGGCGAGCGCGCCGCCCGCTTCGGCCTTTCGGCATCGGCCCCGTTGCTGGCGATCATGGACTGAGCGATGGCCAGGAGCCCGGCCGCCCATGCCTCGAAGGCGGCACCCAGATCGAGACGGTCGTGTTCCACCTCATGCGCCACGAAAAGACCGTCGGCGCCCGCCATCGCCAAGGTTGCGAGCAGTCGGATCTGGTCGCGACGAAGTCGATCGCCGAACATCCGCCCGTAGGAATCAACGGTGTCGCGCCGCGCGATCTCTCGAACTTCGAGGAATTTGTCGCGCGCCTTCAACGGTTCGGGCCGGCGTTCCAGCGTGAGCATGAGCCCAAGCCTGAGAAAGTCCGGAGCATCGATGAGCGCCTTCGCGGTGACGCGGAGCGCATCGGTTATCTGCTGGTCGACGTTGCCCTGGGGGTCTATCGAGGGCGCCGCCTTCATGCCGGCCCGCCAGCGCTCGAAGCTGCGAGCTATGACCGCTGCAATGAGTTCGTCTTTGTTCGCGAAATGCCAGTAGATCGAGCTGGCGGGAAGCCCGGAACGCTCGGACACCAACGCAATGCTTGTCGCTTCGTATCCGCGCTCTCCGGCGATCTCCGCGGCGGCATCGAGGATGCGCTGCATGGACTCTTCGCCGTTCGATCGACGCTGTCGAGTGCTACGGGTGCTTACTACTTGTGGAGTCGGATCGTTCTTTCCCATAGGGTCAGCCGTCGGCGGAAAGACGCGGAAAGAGAGTGCGCGCGGCACCGCGGTCGATGGATTCCCGGGTTACGTCATCGAGTGGGTACGACTCGTACATCGACGTGAATGCTGCGACAGCGGCATCGGGTGCGTACGGCCAGTCGGACCCGAACAGCACATGGCCGGGCCGGGCGAACGCGAGTAACGAAGGCAGCGCAGTTGGGCTACCGGACAGTGCGATGTCGAAGTAGTACCGCCGCAACAACTCTTGACCGTGGCGAGCGTCGCCGCGTGATGATGCTGCGGCCGCGACCCGGTACGCCGCATAGGGAATGAATCCTCCGGCGTGCGAGAGGATGATCCTGAGATCGGGGCAGCGCTCCACGGTGCCGCTCCGAGCGAGGTTGATCGCTGCTCGGGTCGTGTCGAGAAGGAAGTCCGCCACGAACGTGGGAATTCCGTCGATGGGCTCCAGTCCGGGCAGTATCGACGGATGCACGAACACCACGGCCTTTCGCTGCTGGAGTTCGTCGAAGACCGGATCGAACCTGGTGTCGCCCAGATAGATCCCACCGTGGTTGGCGAGCAACACCACACCGTCGGCGCAGAGGACGTCAAAGGCATAGGCGAGTTCGTTCAACGCGCCGTCGACATCGGGCAGTGGCAGCGTGGCGAAGAACCCGAACCGCCCCGGATGCGCCTTCACCACGTCGGCGGCATAGTCGTTGACCGCGCGGGCCATGAATCGCGCGTCGGACCCATCGCCCAGGTGGGTGCCGGGTGTTGATACCGAGAGGATCGAAGTGGCGACGTCGTTTCGATCCATCAGGAACGTCGCCGCCTCAGCACTCCAATCGGGGATCGGAAGTCCGCCGGCCAACTGGCCCTTCGAACGCAGCCACGTCGCGTACTCGGGCGGTACGACGTGGTGATGGGTGTCGATGCGCCGACTCATCGAGCACCTCGGGCGTGACCCCAGTCGCTCAGCTGGGAGTAGGTGCGGACTTCCCAGTCGTCATCGTCGATGACGATGCCGCCCCAACCGAATTCGAGGCTGAAGCCCGACGGTGTAACTGCGTAGAACGACGTCATCCGGTCGTTTGGATGGTGACCCATGCCCATCATGATCCGCACTCCGGCGGCGTGGCAACGGTCGAGGGCGAGGCCGACGTCGTCGAGCGTTGTGGTTTGCACCATCGCGTGGTTGAGTCGTTTGTTGCCGGGCAACGCCGCGGTCGCGAGCGAGTGGTGGCGACCGGTGCGGGTATGGAAGAACGTTGCGTCAGCCACGATGCCGGGAGCAAGTTCCTGGCGGATGAAGTCGCTTATCCGCAGCCCGAGGATGTCGCGGTAGAACGACACGGTGCCTGCGTAGTCCTTGGACACGGGCAGCAGGTGACCGAATCCGAGAGCCCCGGTCACGAACGTCCCGACCAGCACCTTGGAACGGAACGGCTGTGACAGGGGAGCGGCGGACGGCCCGAAGGCGAGCTCGTGCCGAAAGCCATTGGGATCCTCAATGCCGAATACGGCCTCAACACTCCTCCGACGCGCGGTCTCGGATCCGAGCTCGGACACGTCGACGCCAGAGCGTCGTGCGCCGTCGACAAAGTCGACGAGGTCGCGTTCGGTGTCGAACACCCAACCGGCCGCTTTGAGGTCGTCGTCGGGACCGAGTTCGAGCTGCACGCGCATGCGAAGTTCGTCCATGCGGAGATCGAGGCGGTCGGGGGTTCGCTCTCCGGCCTGAAAACCGATGACATCGGTGGCGAACGTTTCCCAGGTGTCGAGGTTGCTCACCTCGAACACGCAGTAGCCCAGTGTTGCGATGCCTTGCATGAATGCTCCTTGTCGCTCGTTATGTTCTGCGGGTGGTCCGGCGGTAAGGCTCAGTGGAACGTGTTCGGTGCGATGCCGGTCTGAAACTCGAAGTTGGCCCACGACGTGTACGCGGTGTCGCTCATGTCGCAGATGTGTGTGCCCCCGGTCCGCAGATCCCGCCAGTACCGCTCCAGCGGACGGGTGGTCCAGATCGCTGCCGAACCAGCGCGCGCAAACAGCTTGTCGATGGAGAACAGGACCCGTTGTACCGCCCGCACCTGATTGCGACGGAACTCCAGGCGGTCACCCGTGGTCAAGCGTTCACCGGTCTTCACCCGATCCATCCAGTTCGTCACCATCACGTCGACGTGAAGAATTCCGGCAGCCAGATCGGCCTCGGCTTCGGCGAGAGCCTCCTGCTGGAAAGGGTCGGTCTTGCCGACGACACCCATGGTCGAAACCCGTGTCGCCATGTAGTCGCGGTAGACATCGAGCGCACCGTGGGCGATGCCGAACGTCGCAGACGCGATCGCCGCGGAAAACACGCATCCGAAGGGCAGTTGGTACAGAGGCGAATCGGCACGGCGTGATCCGTACTGGCCGTCGCCCAGGGCAAAGTGACCCACAGTTCGGTATTCCGGAACGAACGCGTCAGTGATCTTGATGTCTTTGCTTCCGGTGCCGCTCAGGCCCATCACGTTCCACGAGCCTTCGACGATTTCGTAATCGCCGCGAGGAAGCAGGAAGTGCCGGACATCGGGCACGCCTCCCCCTTGATGTTCTTCGACGACGATTCCACCGAGAACGACCCATCCGCAATGGTCGGTACCGGTGGAGTAGGACCACTGGCCGGAGAACAGAAATCCTCCGTCGACGCGGCGGGCACGCCCTTGGGGCGCATACGGCGAGGCCACCCACGTGTCGGGACCCGAACCGTAGATCTCGTCCTGCAGCTTCGGATCGGCCAGGGCCAGCTCCCACGGGTGGACCCCGACAACACCGGCAATCCACCCGGCGGACGGGTTGTAGCTGGCCACGGCGCGCACCCACTCGAAGAAGTCGGTCGGGTTCGCTTCATAGCCGCCATGATCTGTGGCCTGCAGCAGGCGGATGCCACCCGACTCCCGCAGCACGCGGGCGGCGTCGTCTGACAATCGGCCGAGCTCATCGCTCGGCTCGTGGGCTTTGCGGAGAATGTCGGCGTTGGCGTGAATGTGGGCAACGGTTTCATGCATGGTGAGGCTCCCGGTTCCTGGCACGGTGGAGTGATCGGAACGGTCTCTGACGGCAGACTCTTCCTGGAGTGATCACTCTAGGAACGGCACTTTGTCATAGTTGGCAATCATCGTCAAACCGGTTCGTTCGACGCTTCCCGGTCGGGTCTTTCTGACCGTCCGCAGGAGCGCCTTGGCGGTCTTCGTCTTCCCGGAAAATCTCGATCGAACCTCACGGAATGGTCGTGCCCGGCGTTTACATGACATGAGATCGCTCATCGACCGACCACCGCCCCGTTCGACCGTCACAACCTCCGTCCGAGGAATAGCGACCTCGCCACGTAGGGTTATCCCAATGTCCGGAAAAACACCGTTCGACGTGGTGGTTCAAGTCCACGGACCGACCGTGTATCGGGTGTGTCGTGCGCTCTTGGGCGACGCTGATGCCGACGACGCATGGTCGGAAACGTTCCTCTCGGCGCTGCGGGCGTATCCGTCGCTCGGCGACGACGCCAATGTCGAGGCTTGGCTCGTGACGATCGCGCATCGACGCTCGATTGACATCGCACGGGCTCGTGCCCGTCGAGCAACGCCGACCGACGAGGTCACTGACCGGGCGATGGTTGCCCCCGAACCGGGACCGGATCCCGATCTCGTCGGTGCCTTGGCCGCCCTGCCCGAGAAGCAACGACGATCGGTGGTTTTCCACTATCTCGGTGGATTGCCCTACGCGGAGGTGGCCGAGATTCTCGGCGGAACGGCCGAAGCGGCGCGTCGTTCCGCGGCCGATGGAATCGCTGCGCTACGGCGTTCGGCTTCGGCGCTGACATGGGGCAGACCGTGATCATGCGCAGCGACCCAATACGGAATGCCTCCACGCCGGATGACGTAACGCCGAACCACTGCACGACCGAACGACCGCGACGGACAACGAACGAGACAAGCGAAAAGACAGGAACGGAACGACCGATGAACACTGAACCCCACGAAGCGGCTATAACTGAAACGCTGCAACGAGCCTTTCCCGCTGATGCCAGCCAACTGCAACGACTCCGAGACCGGCTCGCTTCCGAGGCACAGACAGAACACATCCTCGATGTCGCATACCGCATCGTCGACACGCCAATCGGCCCGCTGTTGCTGGCGGCTACCGATGTCGGTCTTGTTCGCGTGGCCTTCGCGATCGAGGATCACGATCGTGTGTTGCAGGATCTGTCCGACACGATCGGCCCAAGGATCCTCCTTCACCCGGCCCGACTCGATGTCGTTGCCCGCGAACTCGACGAGTACTTCGCCCATCGGCGTAACGCGTTCACCGTCAACCTTGACTGGCGGCTGTCAAAGGGCTTTCGGTCCGAGGTGCTGCACCATCTGCCGGAAATCGCATACGGCCGTACCGCCAGCTACGCGGAGGTTGCCCAACTCGCCGGACGGCCCAAGGCGGTCCGAGCCGTCGGCACCGCGTGTGCGACGAACCCCCTCCCGGTGATCGTGCCCTGTCATCGCGTCGGTGAAATCCGACGGGTCGATTGGCGGTTATCTCGGCGGGCTCGATGCCAAGGTCGCGCTGCTTGAGCTCGAGACGGCGGCATGAGCGACAGCGCCACCGCCGACTCGTCCATCGCTCAGCGGATCCATGCACTCGAATGGCCGGAGCTCGTCGCCGGTATCGACGAGGCCGGGGTGATCGCGACCGGTCCGCTGCTAACTCCTGATGAGTGCGATGGATTCGTTGATCTCTACGATGACGTCGGTCTTTTCCGTTCCACCGTCGACATGGCGCGCCACCGATTCGGACGCGGCGAGTACCGGTACTTTGCGCGGCCTCTGCCCGACCCGGTGGTCGAACTCCGTACGTCGTTCTGGCCGCATCTTCTGCCGATTGCCCGTGATTGGGCTGAGCGGCTCCGCCGTGAGGCCCCGTGGCCCGATGACTTCAACGAATGGATAGACCGCTGCCACGCGGCGGGGCAGCCTCGCCCGACGCCGCTGATGCTGCGCTACGGACCCGGTGACTGGAACGCGCTTCATCGAGACCTCTACGGCGATCTCTTCTTCCCGCTGCAGGTCGTCATCGGGCTTGATTCGCCCGGAGTCGACTACGCAGGCGGTGAGTTCATCGTCGTCGAACAGCGACCCCGCGCCCAGTCTCGACCAACGGCCTGCAACATTCCGAAAGGTCACGCCGTCGTGTTCACGACCAGCGACCGCCCGATCAAATCTGTTCGGGGGTGGACGGCCGCCCCGATGCGTCACGGCGTCAGCACGCTTCACCGTGGGAAGCGTCATACGCTCGGAATTCTCTTTCATGATGCGACATAGGCCGGAACCGCCGAACGGTGTTCCAGCTAATCGTGCGTGTCGGTGATGGAGGTGGTCGATGAGTCGTACGCACTCGTGGCGGCAGATGGCACCGTCTACCCCAGCCGTGATCGGGGAACGGTCGGCGGACACCGCCGAAGCAGAATCTTCGGGCGACTCGACTGCCCGTCAGCCCTTCGGGCCATCGCCCGAGGCGGATATGTAGGGCAGCGGGTGTTCTTTGCCGACGTCGACACGGCTATGCGAGCAGGGTACCGGCCATGCGCAGTCTGCATGCCCGGTGCCTACCGCGATTGGAAGGCTTCCAACCGAGCGGACGGTTTTTCGAAGCGCTCGGTCAGCGCCGATATGACAACACCGTAGCCATGCCCGTTTCCAGGTGATACGTGTTGTGGCAGTGGAGCATCCACTGGCCGGGGTTGTCAGCCTCGATGTCGAGTTCGACCAGGCCCATCATTGGAACGTTCACGGTGTCTTTGCGCGAAGAGCCGATCAACTGGAACGTGTGGCCGTGAAGATGGATCGGGTGAAACATCATGCTCTGGTTGAACACCCTGAGCCGCAAACGTTCGCCCTGATAGATCGGAATCGGAGCCGAGTCAGGAAATGATCGACCATTGATGCCGTGCACATAGCCGGTTGGATTCGCGGTCAGCTGGATGGTCTGTGTTCGGGTGGGGTTTCGGATGGGCAGCTTCGCCGGTTCGGTTGGTCGAAGGTCGCTGTACAAGAGTGACCTGCCCGTGAGTTCCTTGGGTTGGCTTCCGGTCGCCGGTGAGCGCGTCGTGCTGGTTGTGCGCAGCACAGCTTCGCCCGCTGGATCCGTCTTACCCTCCGGTATGGCGACGATCGCGAAGGCACCGGATTTGGCGGTTACCAGAACGTCGTAGCGCTCTCCCATGCCGAGCGTGACATTGTCGACCGTCACCGGGTCGATCGGGAAACCGTCAGCGTGGGTGACGGTGAGTCGATGGTCGGCGATTGCCACGCGATAGGCGGTGTCAGAGCCGGCGTTGATAAGACGGATCCGTACGTGCTGTCCGGGGCGGACGGTGATGGTTTCGCGCTCGTTCGGTCCGCGGCCATTGATTACATGCAGGGGATAGGCGACGTCGCCCGCCAGGGCGCTCGCTGCGCCCATACCTCCCATCCCGCCCATCCCGCCCATCCCGCCCATGTTGTGCCCCGAGTGGCCGCCGGACGTTTGTAGCCCGGCCAAAACCTGCTCCTGGGTGCGGCCATAGCCATCCAGCCAGTCATCGAGCATCAGCACCGTGTCCACGTCAGCGGTCGTGGGGTCGTGGGGGTCTTCGATGATGAGCGGGGCGTACAGACCCTTGTCAAGCTCGAGTCCCATGTGCGGGTGAAACCAGTAGGTCCCGGCGTCGGGGGCGGTAAATCGATACGTGTACTTATGGTTGGGTGGAACAACCGTTTGCGTGAGTCCGTGAACTCCGTCCATGTCATTGCGAAGTGCGATGCCGTGCCAGTGGATGGTGTTCGCCGAAGGAAGGTTGTTCACGAAGGTCGCCTCCACGAGATCGCCGACTTTGGCCCGGAAGCCTCCGATCCCCGGCCGTTCGCCGAACGCCCAGGTTGAGACGTTTCGCCCGCCAACGACCGTTGAGATCGGTGATGCGGTGAGCGTCGTTTTCGTGGTGCCCGCCCCGTTCTTGCGTCGCTTGGCCTCACGGGCTTCGACGGCCGGATCCTTGGGGCCGACCAATGATGTTGGTGTCGGGCGCGACGTCACCTTGGTCGTGGATGTACCTGCGAATGCCTCCGACCGGAACGCGGCGGCAAGCAGACTGGCACCTCCTCCAGCGAGGACGGCTCTTCGGGTCAACTGCGGATTCATAATCGGACCTATCGTTCGACCGGGCCACCACGTTGGACCGGACCACTCCGATGATGCCCGGAGCCGGATCGGTAGCGCGTGAACCCGGGCCGAATCAGGACGTTTGGCGGTGACTAGGTCCCGAACGTCCTGAGACGCATCCGAGCCGTGAGTGCTTCGGCGGACGAACCCTGAACACGCTCAAACGTCAGTGGTTTGATGCCTCGAAATCAGTTTCACTCGAGGTCAATCGTCGAGCTTTGTAACGGTTGCGGCCTGCGGACTTCGCCTCATACAACGCGAGGTCGGCGAGCTTCACGTATTGGAGCGGATCAATGTCCTGGTCGTGGGCCGTGGCCATACCGATCGACACCGTCTGGCGGTACTCCACCGGAAACGCCCCGGCACAAGCGTTCGGCGTGCTTCGCAGTATTCGGTCGGCCACGGAGACACAACCAATCTCGTCGGTCGCCGGGCAGATGACCAGGAACTCCTCGCCGCCCCAGCGCGTTGCGATATCGAACGATCGCACAACGGCCGCGAGGTTGACGGCGAAGGCCCGAAGAACCCGGTCCCCCACTTCGTGTCCGAAGCGGTCGTTCACCGACTTGAACTTGTCGAGGTCGAACATCAACACGCTGTACGGAACGCCCTCACGCCGAGCCCGAGATCTGGTCTGGGCGAGCGTCCTCGACGCACGCCTCCGGTTCCCGAGTTGCGTGAGCTCATCAGTCTCCATGTCATCGAGCAGTTGCGCCGTGTGCTCAACGCGATCGATGCCCGCGATGAGGCAGTTCACGATCTCAGGGAAGCGGCTGTCCGTCGGCTGGATGTCGTGAGCCCACCACATGCGTATGGTGACCGAGCCGTTTCGGCCGATCGGGGAGTTGTATTCCTCCGGAAGGGTGGTGGGGGGTTTCCCGACATCGATCGTCGTTACTCCCGTGACCTTCGGTCGATCGATCACGATCGACGTGGCGACCGCCCCGGGAAGAAGCTGAATCGCAGTGGCGATCTCCCGAAGATCGTCTTCGGTGAGGCTCTCGTTGATCCCGGCGATGAGCTCGAGCGCAGTCGACGCCGCGACCGCCCGACGGTGACGTTCCCCGTCGAGAAGCATGTTGAGCATCGACGAAATGTGTTCAGCGGCCTGATTGACGAGTCCGGCCTGTTGGATCGGGCCGGGGATCCCCTGTACTCCCAGGTACCCTGCCGGCGTTCGTTCGTCGAGCATGAGTCCGGCCACCTGGAAACTCTGGTCGCCTTGGAGCGCACCACCCATGCCGAGAAGCGCTTCCGCTCCGTCGGGCCACCAGTCGGTCGACGCAAGGACCGACGGAACATCGGGGGCCTCAATGCAGAGTGCGCACACGTTGATCGGCACGCACTGCATGATCGCGTCGGTCACGGCCGTCGCGAACACTTCCAAGGTGAGGCCGGCAGTCCCCAATTTCGACAGGGCGAGCAGCGTGTTCGACACGAGCAGGTTCGTGAGCATCGCGGTCGCATCGCCGCCCTGGTTGCCGACGAATCGGCCAAGGTCGGTGCGTTCGATCTCCCGGAGCGCATCAGAAGCCGCGCCGGTGGCGACCGGCTTCGGTTGAAGTGGGCGTCGTCGATCAGGTCCGGAGTGCGAGCCTGCTGACCAGTTCGTATCAGCTCGTCGAACTGGGTCGGTCGGGATCATCACACTCCTCGGTCAGACCGTCGGAAAACATCCAAGGAAACTTGGCTATACAGCGGTTCGGTTATTTGACTTCGAACCTGCGCAATTGCACCGCAAATCCAGCCCCGGAATTCGATGAACGGAAGCTCATCGTCGACGGTCGAATCTGAAGTGACGGCGTCCACGTTTGTGTGATCACCCGATCTGCCAAGCGCTGGTTCTGCTCGCGAAACCGGCGATGGCTTGGAAGGCTCCGGTCGTCGTATGACACGATGTCGTCGCCGGGGTTTCTGGCCGGAAAGTCGAGGAAAGTGCCGTGGAGATCACCAATCGCATCGCAGTAATCACCGGGGGAGGCGGAGGTATCGGCTCGGCGGTGGCCAGGAAATGGATGGCCGAGGGAGCCAAGCATGTCGTGGTCGTCGATCGAAACGAAGCCACCGCCCGCGCTGTCGGTGATCAGATCGGCTGCCTGGGTGTTGGGTTGGATGTGACCGACGAAGCGGCCCTGGTCGCGCTCGTGGATCGCGTCGAAAACGAGATCGGTCCAATCGACGTGTTCTTTTCCAATGCCGGTGCCGGCGCCGGCGGTGGCCTCGACGCTCCGAACACTGACTGGCAGGCCCAGTGGGAGTTGCACGTCATGGCCCATGTGTACGCGGCCCGAGCGGTCGTTCCCTCGATGGTGGCACGAGGCGAGGGGTACCTCATCCAGACTGCGAGCGCAGCGGGTTTGCTGGCGGCCGTCGGATCGGCGCCGTACAGCGTCACGAAAGCCGCATGCATCAAACTGGCTGAGGTCCTGGCCATCACCCACGGCGACGACGGCATCGGGGTCTCGGTACTGTGCCCGCAGGGAGTGAACACCGCGATGGCACCACGCCAGCTCGGTGATGGTGGAACCGATGGCATCGTCGAGCCCGAGTTTGTCGCCGACGTTGTTACGGAGGCGATGCGTGAGGGGCGGTTTCTCATCCTTCCGCATCCGGCCGTCCAGACGTATGTGGAACGAAAAGCGACGGATCCTGATCGGTGGTTGCAGGGGATGCGGAAGTTGCGCCGTCGATCGCTCGATCTCCTGCAGGGAAACGGCCAGCAGAAGGCGTAGCGGCCGGTGTCGAGTGGTGGGGCGGATCGTGAGCTGGTGGGTGCGTTCGCCTGCATGCGCCGTCAGCCCTCAATACCGTTTCCGCCAGACCGACGGACTGCACGTTTCGACGACGGTTTTGCACATACCATCATCGGATGGCTGTCACGCTTTCCGTAGTTGAAGACTTCGTCCGACGCGACCACGGACTCGCCGTCGCTTCGGTAGTACTCAGCGATGGAACGCCCGTCTCGTCGTTGGTGAACGCCGGTGTGGTGACCCACCCCGTCACCGGCGCCCGCTGTGGCGCCTTCGTGGCGCGTGGAAACGCCAAGAAGGTCACCCACCTGCGGGTTGCTCCGCACGCCGCTCTGGCGTGGCGCGACGGCTGGCGCTGGGTCTCGTTGGCGGGGCCCGTCGAACTCATCGGCCCCGATGATCGCAGCGCCGGACTTGATGCCGAAGCGACCCGACTACTCCTTCGGGAGGTCTTCACGTCCGCCGGCGGAGCACACGACGACTGGGAAACGTTTGACCGGGTGATGCTGGAGGAGCGGCGGCTGGCCGTTCTCGTGGCACCTCAGCGACTGACCGGAAATCCGTAGGTACGCGTAATTGCCCGTGTGGACAAACTTGGGTAGCGGATGTGGCACAACGGAGTGAACACTGTCACACTTCGTTGATGAACCCAAAGCCTTCGTACCTCGGTTTGCTCAACTCCATCGCCAACGGCGAGTCGGCCGCAGAGGTGTACCTGCAGGCTTGGGCTTGCACGACCGAACGCGACGATGTCCGACAGGTCATCTCGGCGGTCGCTGCACGGGAAGGCGAGCATGGCAAGTCGTTCGCGAAACGCATCAACGAGCTGGGGTTCGCCGTACAGCCGCGCTCCGACGGCAACGAAGCCGACCGCCTGGCGATTGCCACCTCGAAGACGCTGACGGATCGTGAGAAGTTCGAAAAGCTCGATGTGGGTCGCCCGGTTGAGCCTGGAAAGACCGACATCTTCGGCCGCTTTCTCGACGACGTGACGATCGACATCGCCACCGGCACGCTGCTCGGCCGCTACATCTCCGAGGAGCGGGATTCGGGCCGGATGCTGCGAGGCTGCTACGAAGCGCTCTGCTGCGAGGAAGAGATGGCGTCGAGCCCTGCCGTCGGTGACAAGCGCCTCGATGAAGTCGAAGACCGCCTGTGCCGGATTGAGATGCTCCTCGAGAAGCTCGTTGACGCCGACCGCCCCGTGTCGTCGGGGGCCAAGCGAAAGTAGATCGCTTCGTCGAGGTGTTTCGGCGCGGTTTTGTGCCAAGCGCCGACACGTTCTACGGTCGCTGATGGGCGACCGCACTGAGGGTCGCCCCGAGTAGACCTGGCCACGGGCCGGGTCGCCGTAACTCAAAGGAGACCGCCCATGAAAGCCCGCGCCGCAGTACTTCGAGCTGGCGACCAGCCGTACACGATTGAAGATGTCGAGTTGCGGGAGCTTCGTGCGAACGAAGTGCTGGTTCGAATCGTTGGGGTCGGAATGTGCCACACCGACGTCCTTCCCCGTATTCCGAACTTCATCGCTCCGCCTCCGATCATCGCCGGGCACGAGGGATCCGGCATCGTCGAATCAGTGGGCAGCGCCGTAACGCGGGTGGCCGCGGGCGATCACGTCGTGCTCTCATTCGATTCATGCGGTGCCTGTGAAAACTGCGCGGTCGGACAACCGGCGTATTGCGACACGTTCATGGCCCGGAACCTTCTGGGTCGTGAACTCGACGGCTCCGATACGGCCACCGACAGCTCGGGGAACCCGGTAGGCGCGCGCTGGTTCGGCCAGTCGTCGTTCGCGACATACGCGATTGCGACAGAGCGAAACACGGTGAAGGTTGACCCATCGCTTCCTCTGGAGCTGTTCGGTCCGCTGGGTTGCGGCATCCAAACCGGTGCCGGAAGCATCCTCTGCGCACTTGATGTCCAACCGGATTCCTCCGTGGTCGTGTTCGGGGCCGGAGCCGTGGGAATGGCGGCGATCATGGCCGCCAAAGTGGCCGGGGCGACGACGATCATTGCCGTTGACCTGCAGCAGCATCGCTTGGATCTGGCGCTCGAGCTCGGGGCCACGCATGCCATCGTTGGATCGGTCGCTGATGTTCTTGCGGAGATAATGGCGATCGTTCCCGGCGGCGTGCGCTACGCGTTCGACACCACCGGTCTTCCGGCCGTGATGCTCTCAGCAATTCGAGCGACGCGGATGAACGGCAAGATCGGGTTTGTCGGTGTGCAGCAGGGTCCACTTTCGCTGGAGTCGGCCGACTACATCGGCAAGACCATCATCAACATCCTCGAAGGAAGCGCCGATCCGCAAACGTTCATCCCGCAGATGATCGACCTCTGGAAAGCGGGCAGGTTTCCCTTCGACCGCCTCATTGAGCAGTTCCCGTTGGAACAGATCAATGAAGCCGAGCAGTCGTCACTTGCCGGTGGTGTGATCAAACCCGTCCTCCGCCCGGCGTAGTCGCGGCTAACTCGTTCTACCCGGCGTAGTCGCGACCGCACTGTTGCTCGGCCGACCCAGCTCCCGGCCATTTCGTAGTCGTAGCGTCGAACAGTTCAGCTTGGAAGCTGGAATGACGGCGGAAGCAGCACATCGTTGAGGGCGTATACGTATCCGTTTCCTACAGCGATGGACGCGGCCCTCACGATCGCGTTGTTGATGCTCAGCACACCTTCGGACCGCGACCCGTGGATCTCGTTGCCTTCGAACGTGGGAATCGTCCCGTCGATGACCTTGGCCAGTTTCCAGTTGCCGTTGGCGAAATGGAAGTTCACGAGTCGAGCCAGGTCGACAGGGAAGGCGATCAGCGCTTCGAGCTGCGCCGGCGTGAACGCCCGCCCGAATGCCTCGTCGGTCGGCGCAAACACGGTGATCGGACCCGGACCGTCGGCCAGGTAACTTACGCGCGCCGCAGCCACCAGGCGTTCGAACACGTGGAAGGTTCCGTTGGCCTCCGACTCCATCCGCGGGTCGACCAGGAACTGCATCAGCGTCAGGTTCGGATCCCCAGGCTCGGTTTGCAGCGAAACCGGTGCCGCGACCGGTGGCGGAGCGGATTCCATCACGACCGCAGGTTCGGTCGGGTTCGAAACCGACTGGGCCACGTTGGCGCCACTGCTGCATCCAGCCGCGACGATCGGAAGCGTCAGCAACCCCGCCATGGCCGACGCGGTAAGCGCTATGGCCCGGTGCCGCAGAACAATCCGACGACTAGTCATGCGCGACCATACGTGTCCGACGTCACACCATGCGAATCGACGGCACTGCAGGCCCCGATCCGCCGACGACTCGTACTGCGAGCCGGGGGAGAGATACGCTCCGATCGACGACGACCGTGATCCAGTGCATGGAGCGCGCCGGGAGGATGCAGCGATGAGCGAAACCGAAACAGCAGTCCGCTCAGGGAAATCGGGCCACGGGTCCGAACCCGACTATGAGGTGATTGTCATCGGTGCGGGTGTCGGCGGGATCTACCAGATCAAGCGGCTGATCGACCTCGGCGTAAAGGCCACGGTCCTCGAACGCGGTGAAGATCTCGGCGGGACCTGGTACTGGAACCGCTATCCGGGGGCCCGCTTCGATTCGGAGAGCTACACCTACGGGTACTCGTTTTCCAAAGAGGTGCTCGACGAGTGGCACTGGAAGGAACGCTTCTCCGGTCAACCGGAGAACCTCCGCTACCTCAACTTCGTGGCCGACAAATTCAGTCTTCGCGATCACATGCAATTCAACGTGACCGTGACCTCGATGGTGTTCGATGAGGAGGCGAGCATCTGGAACCTGACACTCGACGACGGCCGAACGCTGTCGGCGAGGTTCGTGGTTACGGCTCTCGGTCCGCTTTCCGCTCCGACTCCACCGCGGTTTGAAGGTTCGGAGACCTTCAAAGGTCAGGCGTTCCACACCTTCCACTGGCCAAAGGAACCGGTGGAGCTCGCCGGCAAGCGCGTCGCGGTCATCGGCACCGGTGCCACCGGAATCCAGGTCATCGCGGAGATCGCCGACAAGGTCGGCGATCTGACGGTGTTCCAACGACGACCGAACTGGAGCGCTCCGCTCAACAACGGGCCGATCTCCGACGAGGAGATGGCCGATATCCGGTCCCGCTACGACGAGATTTTCGCGAAGTGCGCGACGACCCCGGGAAGTTTTGAGCACGCGCCCGACCGCCGAGGCTTTTGGAGCGTGTCGCGCGAGGAACGCGTGGCCATGTGGGACCGGTTGTACGACGAACCCGGGTTCGGCATCTGGCTCCAGAATTTCCTCGAGATCTTCACAGACGATGAAGCGAACGCGGAGATCTCCGAGTACATCGCCAATCGCATTCGACAGCGGGTGAAGGATCCCGTGGTCGCTGAGAAACTCATCCCGAAAGACCACGGCTTCGGCGTGCAACGGCTCCCACTGGAGACGCACTATTTCGAGGCGTACAACCGCGACAACGTGCATCTCGTCGACATCTCCGAAACCCCGATCGTGTGCATGACCCCGAACGGGATCCGGACATCGGAGCGCGAGTACGACTTCGACATCATCATCTATGCCACCGGCTTCGATGCGATGACCGGCGGTTACGACCGCATGGACATTCGGGGTGTCGGAGGAGCGAGCCTGCGGGACACCTGGGCGAAGCGGCCCGACACCTACCTCGGGGTTCTGATCAACAAGTTCCCGAACCTTCTGATGATCGCAGGCCCGCAGAGTGGTTCAAGCTCGGCGAATTTCCCCCGAACGATCGAGGTCGCGGTCGACTGGGTCACCGATTTGTTGACGTACGTTCACGAGCGTGGGCTGACTCGTCTCGAAGCGACCGCTGAGGCTCAGCAGGCCTGGACCGAACATGTGGAATCCATGTACGGATCAATGCTCATGCGCAAAGCGAAGAGTTGGTTCACCGGATACAACTCCAACGTCGAAGGTCACGAGCAGGGAACGATCCGCTATGTCGTGTACAACGGGGGAGCGCCGAAGTTCGTGAAGCGCCTCACCTCGGTGGCGCACAACGACTACGAAGGAATCGCGTTCCGCTAAACCTGCTGGACGTAGTGGTCGGTCGACCGACGGTCAGGCGGCGGCAGCGCGGATGATTGCGACAGTCTGCTCGAGGTTCTCGATCTGGGCCGCAGCGCCGCGACCCACCGGCCCGATGCGCAGGGTGTTGATGCCGGCCGCGGCGGCTTCACGAATGCGTTGCGCAACCATGGCCTCGGTTCCGATGAAGTTCGCGGCGAGAACAAATTCCGCGTCGACCGCGGCGATGGCTGCGGGCTTGTCACCCTCGACCCAGAGTTTCTGCACCTTCTGGGCCATTTCGCCCCACCCCGCACGGGTATAGGCGGCGTTGTAG
This sequence comes from uncultured Acidimicrobiales bacterium, assembly GCA_963763135.1. Taxonomy (GTDB): domain Bacteria; phylum Actinomycetota; class Acidimicrobiia; order Acidimicrobiales; family JANYDT01; genus JANMZO01. The sequence goes on from CAVXNJ010000009.1 coordinate 243,410, forward strand.
AAGTTGGTCTTGGCTGAGCCCATGGCGCCCAGAGTGAACGCGGCACCCGGACGGTACTTCGCAACGAGCGCGTCGACGTCGTCGCTGACCTCCACGGTCGCATTGATCTGGAGGTCGATCGCGTCGAGGGTTCGTCCGGCTCGCTCCGCCCCGGCGCGGATGTGCGGGATCACCTGATCGGCCGACTCGGCCATGAACGAGGTGCCGAGCCAACCATCAGCGACCTCACCCGTGAGTTCCAACATCTTGGGTCCGAGCGTGGCGAGATAGATCGGAATGTCGGGCTTGGGCGGCATCGACAAACGCAGGGCCTTCCCTTCGCCGCCCGGTCGCGGCAGCACGTAGTGCGGTCCGTCGCTGGTGACGCGTTCGCCGGAAATGCCCTTGCGGACGATAGCGATGTACTCACGGAGGCGGGCGAGGGGCTTCGCGAACTCATCGCCGTGCAGTCCTTCGACCACCTGGGGTCCGCTTACGCCGAGACCCAGGCAGAAGCGGTCGTTGGTTAGCCGCGCCATGGTGAGCGCGGTCATGGCCGTCATGGCCGGGGTGCGGGCGCTGATCTGCATGATGCCGGTGCCGAGCTTGATCCGTTCAGTAAGCGGCGCCAGATAGGCGAGCGGAGCAATGGTCTCCATTCCCCACGCCTCCGCGGTCCATGCGAAGTCAACCCCGACCCGATCGGCCGCCCGGACCAGTTCGACCATGCCTTCCCAATCAGAACCGTCGTAGTACGCACTACCGATAGACAGACCAATCTTCATGGCGATTCCTTTTCCCGGTCCCACGGCAGCCGGTGAGCTACCGCGAAGTTTCTCGGCAGCAGGATACGGGAGGCGACTGTCGGAAAGGGAATCGACGGACTGCGTTTATGTCCACGTTTTGCACCGCACAGGTGTCGAAATGTGGACATAAACGGGAAGCGGGAGCCAAACCCCTAAGCGCGCAGAGCTTCGGGGATCATGTCGCCGTGAGCGGTGAGAAGCTCGTCGACCATCGACCAGATCTGGTCGAGATCCAGTTCGGCTGCAGTATGCGGGTCCAGCATTGCGGCGTGGTAGACGTGGATCGCGACGACCTTCGAGCACCGCGTCGACCGTGAGACCCTGCACGTTCACGTTGGTTTGCATCAAGCCCGCAAGCTGCGGCGGGAGCGTTCCGACCCTCGTGGGTTGCACACCGTTGCGGTCGACGAGACACGGCACCTCTACCGTGCACCCGTCGGGCAGGTTGTCGATGAGTCCGTGGTTCGCCACGTTTCCGTATATGACCCGCGGGGTGCCGGTCTCGATCGAATGGATGATGCCCGAACCGTATTCGACGCTACGAACGACCTCGATCTCGTGATCGGGTGACTCGAGCTGGGTCCGGAGTCTCTCCCATCCGGCGATCTGGCGCTCGCACCGGCGGATGTACTCATCGAGGGGAATATCGAAACGCTCGATCAGGTCCGGACGGTCGCGCTTGACAAACCAGGGCACGTATTCGCTGAAGTGTTCGGACGACTCGGTCACGAAGTACCCGAGCCGCTTGAACATCTCGTAGCGCACGCTGTCGGCCATCACCTTGTCATCGGGCTCGTGGGAGTGGCTTCGATCAGCGCGCTTACCACTCTCCATGAATGCTCGGAGCTTCGGATACAGGTCGACGCCGTGGTGTTCGAACTTCAGGAAGAACGCCATGTGGTTGATGCCGGCCACGCGGTAATCGACCTCGTCGTAGTTCACGTCGATGTCGCGGCACAGGTCCCGGGCCGTGTGCTGCACGCTGTGGCACAGGCCGACCGTACGGATTCCGGTGCCCTTGTTCAGGGCCCAGCAGTTCATCGCCATCGGGTTCGCGTAGTTGATGTGCAGCGCCTCGGGACACAGTTCCTGCATGTCGGCGGCCAGCCCGAGGAGCACGGGTATGGTGCGAATCGCTCGCATGATGCCCCCGATGCCAAGCGTGTCGGCGATTGTCTGGCGGAGCCCGTATTTCGCCGGGATCTCAAAATCGATGACGGTCGACGGGCGGTACCCTCCGACCTGGATCATGGTCACGACATAGTCGGCGCCGCTCAACGCGGCCCGGCGATCAGTGGTCGCGGTGATCGTGGGTTTGGCACCGAGCGTTCGCGCCACACGGTGGGCCACGACTTCGGATGTCTTCAAGCGCTCCGGATCGATGTCGAACAGCACCAGCTCCGACGCCGACAGCTCGGGAAAGGCGAGGATGTCGCCGATGAGGTTCATGGCGAACACCGTGCTGCCTGCACCGACAAGAACGATTCGAGGGGCTGATCGCTGCACGGTCTTCTCCAGGGATGTGAGGTTCGACGAGCTGAAACCGGACGAGTCGAACCCGGTCCGATCGGTGACGGTGGTCATGTAAACACGGAAATCCGCCTGCGTCAACGTTGACGTGACCCTTTCGGTGCCACCGTGCGATACTGGCCCGGTGCGGAGCACCACCACCCTTCATGACGTTGCGGCACTTGCCGGAGTGTCGCCGCGCACCGTCTCACGCGTCGTGAACGACGAGGGCGGTTTCGGGGCCGACACCAAGGCCCGGGTGCTCGAGGCCATCGATCAACTCGGGTATCGGCCGAATTTGTTGGCCCGTGCGCTGATCACCCGCCGCAGCGGAACGATTGCGATGGTTTGTCCTGACATCACCGACCCGTTCTTTGCCGAGTTGGCTGACTCGGTGCAACGCGTCGCCCGCACTAACGGCCGGACCGTGTTTTTCTCGAGCAACGACCACGATCCGGGGGTGCAGTTGGGGGTTCTCGAGTCTCTGCGCTCCCACGCCGCCGAAGGCGTAATTCTGTTTCCCGCGGAGGGAACCCGGTCCTCCCTTCTCGATACTCGCGTGGTCCGGACTTCCGATGGTCCTGGTCGACCACGACCTTCGAGGTCCGTGGATCGGTTCGGTGTCGTCGAGGATCGCCGATGGTGCCGAGATGGCCGTGGAGCACCTCGTGTCGCGGGGCCGCAAAACCATTGCCATGGCGGCCAACGTCGGGTCCATGGCCGCCGACATTCCGGCCCGTCGGGAACATGGCTACCGACGCGGACTGCACAAGGCCGGATTCGCGCCAAGACTCGATCTGCTCGCCTACGGCACGCCGACCATCGAAGGTGGACGCGCCGCGGTCGACGAACTTCTGCAGCGGGATCCGAACATCGATGCCGTGTTTGCCTACAACGACCTCATGGCCGTAGGTGCCCTGCAATCACTGGCTCGCGCCGGTCGTCGCGTGCCTGACGATGTTGCAGTCGTCGGCTTCAACGACATAGCGCTCTGCTCGGCGTTGCTGCCTGCGTTGACGTCGGTTCGGATTGATCGAGACCGAGTTGCTCGAGAAGCGGTGGACCTGGTTTTCCGAATCGGGGACCGACCCAACGATCTTCACGCCGAAGTGGTGGTCGACGTAGAACTGATCGTCCGCGCTTCCAGCTGAACATCTGGTCAGCGTTGCCGTCCCCCAATTCGGTCGTGAACCGAAGCAGTTCAAATCCCATGAGATCTGGCGTCAACGTTGACGCAACGAGAAACCAACGGTTCGCCGGGCGTTCTGGAGCAATTACGACCGTCGGGAAGTCATCACGGCGTAGAGCTTCATCGGCCCCTAAGCCGAGCAACGGGGTCAACGTAGCCAGGCCAGACCATGGCGGCGATTGTGGTTGGCCGCTACCGTCGGTCCTACCATTCGGACTTCTGTTCCGCTGACTGTCTCCAGGATCTGGAGGAGGGACCATCCATGACCCACGACGAGCTGTTCCTGCAGGGCCTTGCGACCCGCCGAGAGGTGCTGGGCGCGGAATATGTTGACGCGTCTTTGGCCAAGGCGGATGAATTCATGATGCCGTTTCAGGAACTCACGACATCCTGGGCGTGGGGGTACGCGTGGAACCGCGACGGGCTCGATCGCAAGACGCGGAGTTTGATCAACCTCGCCATGCTTACGGCCCTCGGCAAACCCCACGAGCTGAAGCTGCACGTAAAGGGCGCGCTCAACAACGGTGTGTCCGTCGATGAGATCCGGGAGGTGTTGCTTCATGCAACGGTCTATTGCGGCATTCCTGCCGGACTGGAATCGTTCAAAGCCGCTCATGAAGTGCTGCTGGCCGAAGGCGCACTCACCGCCAAACCGGTGACATCCGACGCCGACCCGGAATCGACCTGAACGACCGCGTCAACGTTTCGGGGTAAGCCCTCGGAACGTGCCCCCACATCTCGTCGCATCACGCCGCCCCCCCAACCGTCGCCCAGCGGTTTCGCCGATCCGGGGCGAACCTGAATCAGGCGTGAACCATTCCTCACCAAAGCACACTCTTGTCTTGAGCCGCACGGGTCGAAGTTCGAGCTGTGAAGGCTGAACGATCCCCCGCAACGTCCAGCGTCATGGCCGCAATCGGGCTGTCAATCTTCACGTTTGACGCGACCGGGACCTTCCAATCGGTCACGGGTTCAGTCATGCAATCCCTTGGGTACCCGCCTGATTTCACGGTCCGGGAGCGTCCCAGCGCATTCCTGCACCCGGCCGACCAGTCGATTGCTGCCGAGACGCTGCTGCGCCTTCGAGCGACCGGCAAAACGATTCGCCGTCGGCTCCGCGCCGTTCGAACAGACGGATCCCTGGTCCCCATCGATCTGATCTTCATGTCCGCATTGAACGACCCACAGGTGAATGGGTTCGTGGTCACGGCGCAGGTGGCTGAGGAGGTTCGCCCACTCGAACAGCTCGCTGATCATGAGCTCGAGGCGTCGATACCGGATCGAATTCGGAAGGGCCGCGAACTGCTCGTGGGATTTGCGGAGGAATCGTCGGGAGCCAAGACTGAACTCGACCGGCTCCTGTCGCTGGTCCTGCAGGTAACCGGAGCCCAATCGGTGTCCGTCAGCGTCCTGCGCCGCAGCGCCGAACGCCTTGTCCTGTTCGCTTCGAAGCACGCAAGCTCGAACGTGCTGTCCACCGAAATCCGGTCGGACTTGCCCGTGCCGTGGACCGCCCCGCTTCGCGATGCCTTGAGTTCTGATGTTCCGATAATCATCGAGGACCTTGAGTCGACGAGGAGGCTCGATACTGACGGGGCTGAGACGTTGAGTGCCGTCTTCGGCCAGGCGACCTGCGGAATGCTGGTGCCGTGCAACTGGGGGTCACGTCGCGGCATTGTCGCTCTAGGAGGTCCCCTCGACGAACAGGTGGCGCTGCGACTCGGAGCCGAGATTGCCCGGGCCACGCGCAAGACGGTCGAGACCACACTCACCACTGCGGCCCTCGAACGCGATCAGCAGGAGAAGTACGTTGCGCTTCTCGAGAACACCGCTGATTTCGTCGCCATCCTCGATGATCAGTTCCGATTCAGCTTCCTCAGCCCGTCGATTGCGCGATTCGCAGGCTCCACCGTAGAAGCGATGATCGGCACCTCGTGCCTGCCTTTCGTCGACCCCGAAACGTTTGTACCGGTCCTGGAGAGTCTCGGCGCGGGGCAGAGCCGTAACGTCTTGGTGCAGACGGGGTTGAGTACGAATGTTTTCGACGTTGACCTGACGCTGAAGAACATGCTCGACGACCCGCTGATCCAGGGCTGGATAGTCAATGGCCGAGACGTCACGGCGGATCGCCGAAAGACCGCCTCCGAACGAAAAGCGGTCGTTCGTCGATCAGAGATAGCGGCCCTCTCGGCGGTGGTCGCGAATGCGCCGTCCGACAGCCTGGGCCCCACGCTGTGGACCCACCTCAAACGATTCATAGAACTCATCGAGGCGGATCGCTGCCTTGTCCTGAGCGCTGATGAAGCCGGCGGACTCATTTCGGTTGCTGCGGAGGCGGTGAAAGATACGACGGAACCGGTTACGGGTCGACTGCCGGAATTCGAGCTCGACGCGATCAAGTTGATGACGTCCAACGAGCGAATGATCGCAAAATCCAACGCTCGCCACCAGGCGCTCGAAGACTACGTTCGAATCGACGACGGACCCCCGATCGGTGCATCAACCTTCTTTCCGCTTCGATCGGGTGGTCTGCTGGTCGGGCTGATGATCGTTATCAGGCTGAATTTCGAAGCGTTCGATGAAGATACGGACCTTCATTCCCTGACCTTCGCCGACACCGTGGCCGCAGCGTTGGATCGACGTTCGGCGTTCGAACTGCTCGAGGTCCAGGCGCTCTCGGATTCGTTGACAGGTCTCGGTAACCGCCGGGAGTTGAGTAAGGCGCTTTCTCGGGCGGTAGCCGACGTCTCGCGCCCGGGAGGGGTCGGCATGTTGTACTGCGACGTCGACAACTTCAAGCTCATCAACGATTCGTTGGGACACGATGCTGGCGACGAGTTTCTGCTGGAGACGGCTCGTCGTATCCGGTTGGCGTCACGCTCCACGGACGCACTGATCAGACTCGGCGGCGACGAGTTCGTCGTCTTGCTGGATGGCGTTCGGTCAGGTGACGACGCGCTTCACTACGCGAAACATCTGAGGCGAGAATTGGTCATGCCGATGACGATCGGTGGCAACGTCGTTCGACCCAGTTTCAGTATCGGTGTCGGCTTTGCCGATCGATCCGAACTGGCGACCGATACGGGCTTTTTGATGAGTCACGCCGATACGGCACTGCTCGAAGCGAAGAAGTCGGGCGAGGGCGAAATCGCGGTGTTCGACGCGGCGAAGGTTTCAAAGGCTCGCACCGAGCTCACGTTGGTGAGCGAGCTCAATCGCGGGATCGAGCGTGACGAACTGTGCCTTCACTACCAGCCCATCGTGGACCTGCTCGATCACCGTCGAATCGTGAGCGTCGAGGGCCTGGTGCGATGGAACCACCCCGAACGCGGCCTGATTCCGCCGGACGTATTCATTCCCATCGCTGAACAGAACAAGATGATCACGCGAATCACCAGCGTGGTACTCGCCAAGGGTCTTCGCGAACTTCGGTTGGCCCACGATGCCGGGTCGCTTGATGCCGAGACCGCGCTCGCAGTGAACATCACGGTTCGCGATCTGCGGAGCAACGACTTTGCGCTTCGCGTCGAACGGGCCCTTGAACACGCAGGTCTCGATGCGTCGGCCCTTCACGTCGAGTTAACCGAGTCGGCCGCAATCGACGATCAGCGGGTTTTCGGCGCGCTACTCGCGCTGCGCGACCTGGGTGTCCACATCGCGATAGACGACTTCGGTACGGGCTACGCATCACTGTCGTATCTCCGTGACGTCCCGGCATCGCTGGTCAAGATCGACCGCTCCTTCGTGCAGCAGATGGACGACCGACGGGACCGGTCTCTGATCGCCGGTGCGATAGCCATGAGCCACGAGTTGGGGATGCCGGTCATTGCCGAAGGTGTCGAGACAGCGCATCAGGCCGCTGAATTGCTCGAGATGGGCTGTGACTACGGGCAGGGTTACCTGTTCGCCCGGCCGACACCGGATCTCCATAGTCTCCGCCAGACCCTGGCGACCCGGTAACACGGCCGCGCATTTTGCGCGCTTGCACGCTTTCGCCCGGCGGAAGCGGTCGCGGGTTTTCGGCCAACCGGTGAGTTGCGAAACTCGAGTTGTTGCGCGACCGCAATGGTCGGGACCTGCCGCCGCGAGTACCGTGAACCGCCATGACCGACACTGTCATTTATCCGGCCCGGCGAATCATCACCATGAACCGGGGCGCACCGCTGGCTGAAGCGGTCGCAGTTCGCGAGGGTCGGGTTCTGGCCGTGGGCAGCGTGAGTGAACTTGAGTCCTGGGGTCCGGCTCGGATCGATACCCGCTTTGCCGACAAAATCATCGTTCCCGGATTCATCGAGGCTCACTCGCATGTGATGTCAGGTGGGGCATGGAGTTTTCCGTACGTCGGTTTCTTCGACCGGCGTGACCCGAAGGGGAAGGTCTGGAGCGGCTGCGGGTCAATCGACGACGTGCTGGATCGCCTGATCGAGGTCGAGTCCATGATGGATGACCCCGACGAGTTGTTGATCGCATGGGGTCTCGATCCGATCTACTTCAGCGGTGAGCGCCTTCTGGCGAAACACCTGGACCGCGTTTCAACGACGCGTCAGATCTTCGTCTATCACGCCAACGGTCACCTCGGTACGGTGAATACTGCGTTGTTGGAAGCCGCTGAGATCACGGCGCGTTCGACCTCCCCGGGAGTGGCCCGCGATGCCAGCGGTCTGCCGAACGGCGAGCTCCAGGAGTCTGCGATGGGCCTCGCCAAAGCCGCAATGGAGAAGCTCCTGGTCGGGTGGAGTTCCGCCGCAGCCAAGTGGAACTTCGCCAACGAAGCCCGCAATGCCGGACACACCTTGATTGCTGATCTCGGAACGACGCGCTTGGGGGCACCGGGGCAAATGGAATCGTGGCAGGAGGTGACTTCGGATCCGGCGTACCCGGTCCGGGCCATGATCGCGGTTGGCGCTGGCCTTGGCGGTCCGATCGATGCGCCGAAGATGTCGGAGTTGGCGTTGAAGCTCCGTTCGGAGTCCACCGACAAATTGCATTTCGGAATCGTGAAGCTGATTCTCGACGGTTCGATCCAGGGTTACACGGCCCGACTTTCGTGGCCCTACTACTACCGTCCCCCGGAAGGTCATCACGGGAACGGGCTATGGCTGATTGCGCCCGAGCAACTCAACGACATTGTCACCGAATTCCATCGCGCCGGCCTGACGATCCACGCCCACTGCAACGGCGATCAGGCCACCGAAGTGTTCATCAACGCCGTCGAAGCCGCACTGGAGCGTCATCCCCGTTGGGATCACCGTCATACCGTGCAACATTGCCAAATGACGACGCCGGCCCAATACAAGCGGATGGCGCAACTTGGTATGTGCGCGAACATTTTTTCGAATCACATCTTCTACTGGGGTGACCAACACCGCGACCGCAGCATCGGGCCGGAACGCGCGGCCAAGATGGATGCGTGTGCGACGGCCCTCAGCGAAGGTGTGTCGTTCTCCATCCACTCCGATGCTCCGGTGACGCCGATGGGCCATCTGCACACCATGTGGTGCGCGGTCAACCGTCTCACGTCTTCGGGTCAGGTGCTTGGTCCCGGCGAACGCATTTCGGTTCCTGAGGCCCTGCACGCCGCAACCCTGGGAGCGGCTTTCCAATTGAAGCTCGACCATCTGATGGGCAGTATCGAGGTCGGCAAGTTCGCCGACTTTGCCATTCTGAACGAAGACCCGCTCACCGTGGATCCCACTCGGCTCAAAGACATCGGAGTGTGGGGAACCATGGTCGGCGGGGTTGCCTTTGAGGCGGGCAACGTTTCCGAGTGAGCGGGATGCCAGCGCACGATGGACCTGATGACATTCCCGTAACGGTTCTCGGCGGATACCTCGGCGCCGGCAAGACCACCCTCGTCAACCACATCCTTCGCACAACCAACGAGCGGATCGTCGTACTGGTGAACGACTTCGGGTCGGTCAGCATCGACGACGACCTGATCGAAGCCACGTCAGACGACAAGATCACCTTGGCGAACGGTTGCATTTGCTGCAGCCTGGTCGATGGTCTTGCTTCCGCACTCGAACAGGTACGGCAACTTGATCCGCCACCAGATCGGTTGGTGATCGAGGCGAGCGGAGTCGCTGATCCGGCCTCGATCGCCGCTTATGCCCACGGACGCGGAATCGAACTCGACGCTGTGATCACGGTGGTAGACGCGGAGACAGTACGCGCGCGTAGTAAAGACCGCTACGTCGGCGACACGGTGATGCGTCAGTTGCGAGCGGCCGACCTGATCGTCATCAACAAGACGGATCTCGTGGGCGAAGGTGCCCTTCCATCACTGCGAGCCTGGCTCTCGGAGGTGAGCGGCGAGCGAACAATGGTCGACGCAACACAGGGGAAGCTTCCGCTCAAGGTGCTCCTCGGGCTGGACCCCGACGGGAAGAGACATGTGGGTCCGCCATTGGCCGACGGCGATCCGGTGGATGCCGCGAATTCGATGGATGCCGCGGATTCGGTGTTCGTCCCTTGGAACATTGTTGTCGACGGCTCGTTCGATCGAGGGTCGTTGCTGGCTGCGCTCGCTTCATTTCCGGTGGACGTGATGCGGGTGAAAGGCGTCGTGCGTACCCGGGGAACACGCAATGAACCCGACACACGGACCGTCGTTCATCGGGTCGGTGTCCGGTTGTCCGTCTACGACGACGGTCCGTGGAGAGGCGGCCCGTCGCGCCTGGCTGCGATTGGACTGCTCAGTCTGACGGACACGGACGGATTGGAGCGTTCGATCCGGGCGACGTTGGCCGGGTCCCACGGATAGAGCTGGAGCCCGGTTGGACGACGTTCCGTACAGGACTGTACGGTCACTTCGTTACGGACAATTTCCGACGTAGCGAGATTGAGAGTTCTGATGAGTTCTGACACGGTCATCGACATCCACACGCACATGTTCAGTGCCGAATGGATGAGCCTCCTCAGAGCGCACGGTCAGCCGCTGTACGACGTGCGGCCGGTGGCCAACGGACGGGAGTGCATCTTTCGCGGGGACGCGCCCGTCACTGTTCCCACCGCCGGTCACTTCGACTACGCGCTGCGCATCCGGGATATGGACGCGGCCGGGGTCGACGTGGCGGTGGTGTCACTCACGTGTCCGAACGTGTTCTGGGGGAGTCGCGAGATCAGCCTGCGCAGTGCCATGGTCGTCAACGACGATATGGCGGCTGCGCAGGTGACCTATCCCGACCGGATTCGGTGGTTCGCATCGCTACCGTGGGAGTACCCCGACGACGCCATCGCCGAACTCAAACGGGCGCATGCTGCGGGCGCGGTCGGCGTGATGGTCCTCGCGAACGTCGCCGGGAGAAAGCTGACGAGTCCGGAGTTTGCGCCCATCTGGGCGGCAATCGACGCGTTGGCACTACCGGTTCTTGTGCACCCAACCGACCCGCCCGGGGTCGACGATCTCGACATGCGAATGTACGACCTGACGTGGAGCGTCGGCTTCATGTTCGACACCACGCTTGCGATCGGTCGGATGATTCTCGACGGGTTCTTCGACCGGTACACGAACCTGAAGATCATCGCCTCACATGGTGGAGCGGCCCTGCCGTATCTGGTCGGACGCTTCGACAAGGGATTCGAAGTGTCGACGCTGGAGGACCAGGTGATCAAGCGCCGCCCGTCTGAGTACCTCCGGATGATCTACTACGACTGCATCACCTACAACGCGGAAGCGCTCAAGTACTGCATTTCCGTCGTTGGTCCCGAGAACGTGCTCTTCGGCTCCGACTACCCACACATCGTCGGCGACATGAGCGGCATGCTGGCGAACGTCGACAGCCTTCCGCCGGCGCAGCGATCAGCGATCCGCGGTCGCAACGTCGAGCGGATCTTCGCGTTGTGACCGCGGTCCTTCAGGTGTGAGCCGGCTCCCCGTCAGGTCCCGTGCCGACCAAGGAGTGCGATGCATCATCGATCCAAAACGGCGAACGCGGAATTCGTATGAACACTGAGGTTCCCTGACCCGGAGCGGAGGTGATGTCACAAACGCCCCCGAGTGTTCTGGCCCGGTCGATCATGCCCCGTACCCCCAGATGACCGGCCGTACGCTTGGCGAACGAAGCCGGGTCCCCGCCCACGCCATTGTCTTCCACCTCGACAATGAAGCTCGAACGGGTTTCTGAAAGCGAGAGCGTCACTTCGTTGGCGCGGGCGTGCTTGGCCGTGTTGACGATCGCCTCTTGTGCGATGCGAAACAGCGTCTTGGTGGTCGTGTCGTCGACGAACCCACGAATCTCGTCGTGAAGCGTCACCCGAACCGTCGAGCCCAGGAGTTTCCGGGCTCGGTCCAGCAGACAGTGTCCGAGCCGCTCCGAGTCGAGATCAGGGGGCGTGAGTTGAAACATCAGCATCCGAAGTTCACTGATCGTCGTGGTGACGGCTTCCTCGGCCGCAACCAGGATTCGCTCGACCACGGGGTCGTTGGCGTGCGCAACGCCTGCCGCGCCGAGCCTCATCGAGAGAGCGGTAAGGGTCTGGACCGGCCCGTCGTGCAGGTCGGCCGCGATCCGCTCGCGTTCGTTTTGTTCAGCGACGGCCAAGGCCGCCGCGAGATCGCGTCGAGCGTTCTCCTTCTCCACGAGCTGACTGATGTCAGCCCCGACGATGACGAGTCCCTCGAAATTTCCCAACGGGTCCCTTAGTGCGACTGCCGATCCGACGGTCGGGATACTTCGACCGTCTCGTCGCCGAATTGCGTTGCGGGATTGACCCGCTTCGATCTCCCCGTCCATGAGCATGCGGAGACCCTCGGCGACGCGATCGCGATCTTCGTCGGTGTAAAGAACCGTCGCCGGTTGACCCAAGAGTTCCGAACGGGGCCATCCGAGCGTTTCCGCCAGCAGTTCGTTCGCATACACCAGGTACCCGTTTGCGTCGGTGAGCGCGATCAACACATCGGCGTTCTCGACCACGGCCCGATATCGGGCCTCGCTCGATCGGAGAGCGTTCTCCGCCTGGATGCGCTGGTCGATGTCGAGCGCCATCACGAGGAATCCGTCGACATCGCCGCTGATGTCGCAGGTCATGTTGGTCGAAACAAACACCCAGAATTCCGATCCGTCGGCGCGTTTCATCAGCATCTGGCGCTGGACTCGAGTTTGATCTCCGCGGCGCGCCGATTCGGCATCGCTGATGCTGCGCTTCCGCTCGCTGCCGGCGATCACATCGAGGGCCGATCTCCCGATGAGCGCATCCGGGGTGGTGCCGAGCATTGTTGCGAAGGCTTCGTTGATGAACGTGAAGCGACCGTTGAGGTCGTGCAGTGCGATGCCCTCGTTCGCCGTCTCGAAAAGTGATCGATAGCGCTGCTCACTCGCGGCCAGCACACGCTCGGCCGTTCGACGCGCCGAGATGTCGTCGAGGTGCACGACCACGATGTCGCTCAGTGGAACCACGTGGCAGCGCAACCATTCGAATCCGACTCTCGCCCCTTGGAGCTGCGTCTCAAAGACGGTTGGCGTTCCCGTCTCGACGGCGAGCGAGATGCGCTCTATCAGTCCACCTTTGCGTGGGGCCTGTTTGAGAAGCTGCGACAACGTGCTTCCCACCAGCTGGTCACGCTCACGACCCAATTGGAGGCAGGCGATCTGATTGAGGTGCTCGACGGAGAAGTCGACGATCGCCTGGTTGTCGGACCGGATCGGCCGGAGGATCGCCGCACTCACCGTGCTCAGCTCGACCCCGGTGATCAACAGTTGTTCGAGCCACGATGCGCGCTCTTGCGCGTCGCGCTCGGCTGAACGGTCGCTCACGCTTACGGCCAGCCCGTAGGGCGTGTGCACCACGCGATACCGGATTCGTGTGGAGGGCGCCACGATCGGGTGCACATCGGTCTCACCCGATCGGGAACGACCGGTCGACGCGACGCTGTCGAGCACGTCGTACAGCTGCCCGCCTCGCGGTAGAAGGTCGAAAAAGGTCATTCCGAGAAGACGTTCCTCGGGAACGTTGAGCAATTCAGTGAACGCGTCGTTCACCCAGGTGAATCGGAAGTTGCGACGACCGGAATCCTCGGTCTCTACCGAAAGGAGACAGAGCGCCTCCTGACTCACGGAAGACACGATCTCGAGGAGATTCTCGACCGGTCCGACGAGCGAATCTGTGGTGTGTCTCATAGCCAACCTCGACCGCGCCTGATTTTGACAACGGACAACGGTGCCGTTGTTGCGGTTGCGGAGCGATTCCTACACATCTTTCCGCAGAACCCGGCTCATGTGTTGGCTCAGCGGTCTGACATTCGCACCTCCACACGGATGCCGTAGGACTCATCCTTTTGGACGACGTCCGGGCACCCGCACGGATGAGGCGCGAAGCATTCGTTTTGCTCTTCTGACCACCGGGACACTGTCTTCATAATGGGAACACTTGCTCCAGAAAAGCTCACGTTGGAAAGTCATGACGCTCACGATCGGTTACCCACGAAGTCTCGCCTACCCCTTTGAATGGGATGCCCTTGGCCGCGAAACACGCCTCGAAACCTTTGATGAGGTCGTTGATCTTCTTCAGCGATTGACCGAAGTCATCCCGGCCGCAATTGTCATTCAGAGCGGCAGTGGGCTCACGAATGCACTGAGAATTGTTCGCATCCTTCGGCGTCACACCGAAGTCCCGGTGCACCTGGTGCTGCGCTCCTCTCATGGCGTTGACCAGACGGCGGTGCCCGGCATCGCCTCGGTGCATGACGTCGAGGCCGGTTACGGACGGCTCCGGCAGCTCCTGTCGGGCAGTCGGCTTGCCTCCCCTCAACGGAAGGACTCCTCGGTAATCCGAATCGGTGAGCTGTGTCTTGACCTCGGCCGACGGAAAGCTCTGGTACTCGACCGCGATCTGCAACTCACGCGCAAGGAGTTCGACATTCTTCAGCTTCTGGCCTCCGAACGCGACGTGATCATCAAACGGCAACAGGTGATCGACGTCGTGTGGGGACTCGGATGGGTCGGCGCTCACAACGTTCTGGATACGCACGTCGTGAAACTCAGATCCAAGCTTTCAGCGGCCGGTGCCACCGCCGCGATCGTGAATGTGCGCGGCGTCGGCTTCTATCTCGACACGTCCGAGATGCCCGATCTCGTAAGCCCGACGATGCATCACTCGATCTGACGACGTCCTCGACTGGCGCTGTCGCTTTCGCTGCGGTCGCTGTCCCCGCGTGCAACGTGCCGCGTTCAACGGTTAGTCGAAGAGCGTGTGTCCGATGGTTTGTCCGGGTTGGATGCCGGGTGGGATGGCGAAGAGGGCTGATCCGGTGTGGAGGAGGTATTCGGAGAGGGCGTCTTGGCGGGCGAGGCGGGTTTGCATCGGGACGTACTGGGCGACGGGATTGCGGACGAAGGCAAGGAAGAAGAGGCCGGCATCGAGGCGGCCGAGTCCGTCGGTGCCGTCGGTGAAGTTGTATCCCCGGCGCAACATGGCGTGTCCTTCGTTGCTTGCGGGGTGGGCGAGATGGACGTGGGAGTTGGTGGGCACGATTGGCGCGTCACCGCGGCCCTTCATCGCGAAGTCGGGGGCGGTGAATTCGTTCCCGCCGGAGAGCGGTGCACCGGTTGATTTCTGACGGCCGATTATGGCTTCCTGCTCGGCGAGTGAGGTGCGGTCCCACGTTTCGATGTGCATGGCGATGCGGCGGGCAACGAGGAACGTGCCGCCGGTGAGCCATTCTTGATCGTCACCGTTGGCGACCCATACGTGTTGGTCGATGGCGGCGGGGATTTCGCTTTTGAGGTTGTTGGTTCCGTCTTTGAATCCGAACAGGTTGCGGGGTGTGATCTGGCTGGTGGAGGTGGACGACGTGCGTCCGAACCCGAGTTGCGACCAGCGCACCGTGGCGACTCCGAACGCGAGGCGGGCGAGGTTGCGCACCGCGTGCACGGCCACTTGGGGATCGTCCGCGCATGCTTGGATGCAGAGGTCACCGTTGCTGCGGTTGGGATCGAGCCGGTCGCCGGGGAAGTGCGGCAGTTCGATCAGCCCGGTGGGGAGGCGTTCGGCGAGGCCGTAGCGGTCGGTGCCATCGGCGAGGCGGAACATGGTGCGCCCGAACCCGATCGTGATGGTGAGCTTCGACGGTGGCAGGTCGAGTGCTTCTCCGGTGTCTTCCGGCGGTGCCGCTGCAGGTCCGTCGACCGCGCCGTAGCGGCCGATCGCGGCTCCTTCGGTTAGGAGCGCGGCGGCGGCGGTCCAGCGTCGGAGGAGGGCGATCACATCGCTGCGTCGTGTCGTGGTGAGGTCGAACGCGGCGAAGTGGAGGCGGTCCTGCGCTGGTGTGGTGATACCGGCCTGGTGGATGCCGTGGAACGGGACCCGACCGTCGTTGGGGCCAGGTGTTGGGGATGGTTCGCTGCGCGCTTCACGAACGGCGACCGTGGTGCCGAGCCCCGCTGCGGCGAGACCGGCACCGCCAAAGGCGAGCAGACGGCGGCGGGAGAAGCGCTGTCCGTCGGCAGGAGGGAAGATGTCAGGGTTTGCTTGAGTCGTCATCGAAGTCTCGCGGTCAGAGCACAACGGTGGCGGTGAGGCGCGAGAGCGGTTCGCTCAGCGCGTTGACGGCATCGGCGAGTGCTTTGACCTCGGTCGGGTTGAGGTCGCGGTACAGCTTGAAGCCGTCGCCTTGTTTGTGGGTGTCGAGCAGTTTCTGGACTGCGGCGAACTCGGTCGCGAGCGTGGTGGCGAGGTCGGCGTCCTTGGCTTTGACAACGGGTTCGAGGACTTCGAAGGCGATGCGGGCCCCGTCGACGTTGGCCTGGAAGTCCCACAGGTCGGTGCTCGACCAGATCTCTTCTTCGCCGGTGACCTTGCCGGTAGCGACCTCGTCGAGGAGTTCTTTCGCACCGTTGCCGAGTTGGTTGGGCGAGTAGGTCAGTTTGGT
This sequence comes from uncultured Acidimicrobiales bacterium, assembly GCA_963763135.1. Taxonomy (GTDB): domain Bacteria; phylum Actinomycetota; class Acidimicrobiia; order Acidimicrobiales; family JANYDT01; genus JANMZO01. The sequence goes on from CAVXNJ010000009.1 coordinate 259,761, forward strand.
GATGCGAGCGTGAAGGTCTTTCGTGTCGGTGAGGAGCTGGTCGGCGAGTGTCGCCCGTTCGGCGGCGGATAGCGCGGTGTATGCGGCATCGGTGGGTGGCCAGAGGTCTTTCTCGATGCGGTGCCACCCGGTCCATGTCTGGCCGACTTCCAGGTCGGCTTCGCGCAGGTCGAGCTTGGGGTCGAGGTCACCGAAGGATTCGGCGACTGGTTCGATACGTTCCCAGTGCATGCGGGATGGCGCATACGACAAGCGTGCCTCGTTGTCGCTGCCGGCCTTGAAGAGCTGCACGAAGGCCTCAGTCGCGGTGAGGAGTTGGTCGGACTGGTCACGGACGTAGGCGCCGTACTGGTCGGTGGCCGCCGCGAGTTGGTCGGCGAACTCACCGGCCGGCGTGAGGTCGGCACCGGAGTCGGTCACGGTGAACTCGGCCCGGATGCCTTTGCCGGTCATGCCGGGTTTGCATGCGGTGATGTACGTGCCCGGTGCGGCGCTGGCGATGAGTTTCCGGGTGATGCCGGGGCCGATGTTTTCCACCTCACCAACGATCCGCAAACCGTCGGAGGCGAGGAGATAGAACTCGGTGACCTGACCGCCGTCGTTGCGCACGTCGAACACGACGTTGCCGCTACCGGCGGTCGTCGTGGCGAGTTTGCACGCCTTGTCGGTACTGACAACCGTGATCGCCGACGAGCCGGTTTCGGGATCAGCGTCGTTTTTCGACGTGCAGGCGCCGAGCAGCGAAATGACGCCGAACGTCACGGCGAACCTGGTGGCGAGTGAGGTGATGGGAGATGTACGGCGGAACATTGCGTGAGTGGTCCTTGGTGTCAGTGGGAGGAGGGTGGTGTCAGTGGGAGGCGGGCGTCGCCGGCAACGCGGGTGCTGTCGTTCGGCGGGTACGGGAACGCCGGAGAAACAGCGTCATGGTCGGGACCACATAGGCAAGCCAGGCGGTGGCTTCGAGCGTGGTGGTGACGGGGGAGAAGTTGAACGTGCCTTTCAGCAGGGTGGCGTACCAGGACCCGGGCGGGATCTGGGCCGAGACGTCGAAGGCGATGCGGTTGAGCCCCGGAAGGATGCCGGCCTCCTGGAGGTCGTGAATGCCGTACGCCAGCACACCAGCGGCGATCAGCACGAGCAGCACGCCGGTACGCCGAAAGAACACGGCGAGGTTGATCCGCATTGTCGTCTGGGTGAGCGCCCAGCCGATGGCGACCGCCACCATGAGGCCGATGCTCGCGCCGAGCAGCGGTGTGGCGCTGGAACCGGTCGCCTGTGCGGCGGCCCAGAGAAACAACGCAGTTTCGAGGCCTTCCCGGCCGACTGCCAGTGCGGCGAGGAGCATCACACTCAAGCCCCCAACCGCGGCAGCGGCGTCGAGGCGGCCTTCGAGTTCAGTCCGCATCGAACGGGCCGTTGCGGCCATCCAGAACACCATCCACGTCACGAAGGCCACCGCCACGATCGACAACGTGCCGCCAATGGCCTCCTGTGCTTCGAAACTCAGGCCCCGCGGGCCGTAGGTGAGCACCGCACCGAAACCGAGCGAAACCGCGATCGCCAGACCGACCCCGGACCACAACCAACGCAACAACGACCGACGGCCGGTGCGGGTCAGGTAGGCGACCAGGATGCCGACGACGAGGGCTGCTTCGAGCCCTTCACGCAGCCCGATCAGAAAGTTGGCGAACATAAGAACAAAGTATAGGCACACCTAAAGTAAGGCATACCTAAAATTGTCCCTGCCGGTATTGATTCAACTAATATTTCGGCATCGAAAATCGTCCGAAAGTCGTACGTGTAGTCGTCATCGATGACCATCTCGTCGTCGCCGACACTCTCGCGGCCACGCTGAACGACAACGAGGCCATCGAGGTCGTTGGCGTCGCAGGCACGGGACTATCGGGTATCGAGCTCGTGCAAAGCGTCCGACCGGATGTCGTCATCGTAGATTTCCGGTTACCCGACATTTCCGGTGCCGAGGTCATTCGTCGACTTGGTGCGCTTGACCTCGACTGTCGATGCGTTGTGCTGACCGGCACCGGTCTCGGTCGAGCACTACTCGATGCCGTCGAAGCAGGGGCGGTTGGTTTCGTTACGAAGAACCAGCGATACTCCGAGGTCGTCGACGCCATTTTGGCCGCCGCGGTCGGTGAAGTGCGATTTCCTCCGGCGATGTTGGCCGAGATCCTTCCCGAGCTGCGCAAGGGCAGTTCAGGTAGCCGGCGGTTGTCCGAGCGGGAACGAGAGGTCCTCGCCCTGCTCGCTGAGGGCTCGTCGAATTCGGAGATCGCAGAGAAACTCTTCATCTCGACCAACACCGTGCGAAGTCATGTTGCGAACCTGCTCATGAAGCTCGAGGCCGGCAGCCGCGGCGAAGCGGTGGCCCGGGCGATTCGCGAAGGCCTCGTCCGGGTGGAGGGCGAGTAGCTGTCCTCCGAATGCGGAGGACAGCCTTGGTTTAGCGCTCGTCTCGCTGGACTTATGCGTGACCGGGAATGGTGTTCCAGGGGCCCGCGTCAGCCCGCGGCTCCTTCGGCAAACCGAGAACCTGTTCCCCGACGATGCCGCGCTGGACCTGACTCGTGCCGGCGTAGATAGTGCCGGCTCGGGCATTGAAGAACACGCCGACCCAGTTGGCGCTGTCATTGGGTGATCCGAATGCGTCGTACCGGAAGGCACCGTGCGGGGTCTGGCCGGTTGGGGTGAGCGCGTCGGCGCCGAGAATGTCGACAGCAAGCTCGGTGAGTTCCTTGTGGTACTCGCTCCAGAACAACTTTCCGATCGATGCATCGGGTCCCGGCTGTTTTCCGGCGAGAAAACTGGTCAACGCGCGGTAGCCGAAGAACCTCATGATCTCGACCTTGGTGTGGGCGTGTGCGAGTCGTTGACGAATTAGCGGGTCCGCGGTCACACCGCGCTCCTTGGCCAGCTCCATCAACTTGTCGAGTTCGCGACGGAACCCGATTGCGTTCACCGCTGCGCCGGCTCCGCGCTCGTTGCCGAGAAGGGTCATGGCCACGGCCCATCCGCCGTTGACCTCGCCGAGCACGTCGCCTTTCGGGCAACGAGCGTCGGAGAAGAAGACCTCGTTGAACTCTGACTCTCCAGACATCATCTTGATGGGACGCACCTCAACGCCGGGCTGCCGCATATCGACGAGCATGAACGTGATTCCGCGGTGCTTTTGCGCCGTCGCATCGGTGCGAGCGAGAACAAAGATGTGCGTCGCTAGATGCCCTGACGACGTCCAGATCTTCTGGCCGTTGATGACCCACTCGTCGCCGTCGAGAACGGCTCGGCATCCCAGATTGCCGAGATCGCTTCCGGCCGCGGGTTCGCTGTAGCCCTGACACCAGCGGTGCTCACCGTTCAGAACCTTGGGAAGAAAATGACGCTTCTGCTCTTCGCTGCCCCACTTGAGCATGGTGTTGCCGAGCATGCCGATCCCAAAACCGTCGTTTGGTCCACCGCTGGGAACACCAGCGCCGGCAAATTCCTCGGCGAGTACCACGGACTCAGTCGGTGTAAGCCCGGCACCGCCGTATTCCTTTGGCCAATTCACTGCGAGGTAGCCGTTCTCATGCAATGTGCTGCGCCACTGCTTCGTGAAGGCGGTTGCGTCTTCGTGGTTCAACGCGCCGATCCCTTTCCAACCCTCAGGGAGGTTGTCGCTAAGGAATGACTGGACCTTCGCTCGGTACGTCGCGGCTTCGGGTGGATAGGTGAGCTCCATTCCAGAAAACTACGTCAGTAGGCCCTCGCAACGCACATCCGTGAATGCTTGGTGTCTTTCTCGTCACAGTGGACAGAATCAGGCGCACCGTGCCGGTTGAGTCATGATGACCAGAGCAACCACGGCCGACTCACGTACGGCCAAGCGATCGCTTTCGCGTGACCTTGCGGTGCGAGTATTGGCCTTATCGACGTCGGGTGATCACGAACAGGAGCGGTGAGCCACCATCACTCCTGTTAGTACTCCGTGTACTTACGTTCGCGTCGGTTAACTGACGTAGCCATGAAAGACTCGCGTATGTCGTTTGTTGGTCGTACCCGTCGTTCGCCCGTAAGACTCGGCGTCAGACGAACAGCGTTCGTCGTTGCGGGGGTCTGTGTCACGGTCGCGTCCACTCTGACCGGTGGGGTCGACTCGGTCGCCCGTGCTGCCCAGGTGTCGAAGTTCCATGCCATAAGCGCGCGTACATCCGTGGGAACAACGCCGGTCGGTGAACTACCTTCACTTGCCGTCAAAGACGAGGCGGGCGCGAGCGATGACCCGGCTCGCCACATCACGTTCGGGCCGGGCCGGTACTTCGGTTACCACTCGTTTACGACGGGCGCGGGGTCCGGGAAAACCAAGTCGATCTCACTCACGGTCAACGCTCGGATTCGGTCATCTTCGAGCAACCAGCTTTGGACCTGGTCCGCGTACAACTGGTCGACCCGGTCGTGGACGACGATCGGGAAGTTGCGTCAGGGCCGTCTGCCAGCAAAGTGGTCTGTTGCGACGTATCGCGTCCCAACTCCAGTTGCGCGATACCTGGGACCCGACGGAGCGGTGCGAATTTCTCTGTCATCGACATCGAAGGGCAGCGCCATCGATGTCGACTGGGAGGAAATAGCAGTGGTCACCGACTCAGTGATCGGCCCACCGAAACCCTCGGCGACGCCGGTCACTGCGTCTCCGGCGTCAACTCCATCAACTTCCAGTCGTCCGTCGGTCACAACGTCGAGCGCAACTTCCACAACCGCGCCTCCTGTCTCGAATTCGTCCACCTCAGTTCCAACGCTGCCGGCGCCGTCGACGACGGCAGTCGGGACAGGTCAAGGTTCCATTGTCACGTTGCCCACGATCCCGGGAACCACGACAACGGCCCCCGTAAACCTGCCAGCCTCCTCTGTCGTGGGTTCTACCGCACCGCCAGTCACGTCATCGACGGTGGGACCGTCCACAACGTTGGCACCGGTCGTGATCGGATCTCCGTGGACCCCGTCACCATCGGATCGATGGCTGTATCAGATCGGGTCACCCGTGCCCGACACGAGCATCTGCGAAGTACCGGTAAGCGGTGGCGACTGTGTCCGGCCGAGCGTGTGGGCGATCGACCTGTATGCCGCCGACGGCAGCACACCCAACGCCGCCGGCGTGGCCGCGATTCACCAGGTCGGAGGTCGAGCGGTTTGTTATGTGTCGGCCGGAAGCGGTGAGAACTGGCGGCCCGACTATGCCGCCTTCGTACCGGTCCTGGGGAACCCTCTCGATGGATGGCCGGGGGAGAAGTGGATCGACATACGTGCACTTACTACCTTGCGGCCGCTGATGACGGCCCGCGCCCAGAAATGCAAGACCGCCGGTTTCGATGCGATCGACTGGGACAACGTCGACGGATACACGAACAGCACTGGATTCCCGCTGACCGGTACCGATCAGCTTGCCTACAACCGGATGCTCGCGGACATCACCCACCAGTTGGGGCTTTCCGTAGGTCTGAAGAACGATGTTGAACAGGTCGCTCAGTTGGTCGCCAACTTCGACTTCGCCGTCAACGAGCAGTGCGCGCAGTTCTCCGGTGACTGCGTGCTGCTGCTCCCGTTTTCCCGATCGGGAAAAGCTGTCGTCGAGATCGAATATTCGACCGCACCGACGTCGTACTGCCCGAACGCGAACGCGAACAATTGGGCGGCCATGACCATGAATCTCAACCTCTCGGCTCGTCCGTGGAAGCCGTGTCGTTGAACGGCGCTGTCAGGTCTAAGGCTTGCGGCTGAGCGCACGAGGAGCGTTTATCTCTAACGACCGCCACAGCCATCCGTTACGGCGCTGCGGGCTTCTTCGCCACCGCGCAGCGGGCTTTCGCCGAAAGAGCAAATGCCCCCGTCGGAGAGCCGAGACGACGGAAGAGTTCGTTCCGAAGATCCTCGCGGTCGGTGTCTGAGAGCCCCACGCAGTACGTTCCGGCCGGGCCGATCCCGGCCATGAATCCCGACCACAATTCGGTGAACCCGTTGTACGTCGAGACAACCTCGAGCATCGATTCCTCGATCTCAACGAACCCGGCACTTTCGAATAGCTGAGCGAGTTCACCTTCGGCCCCGAATCGGAGTGTTCGTGCTTCGTCAGGGGCGTTCGGGTCGACGGAGAGAGCAGCATCCCAGAACAACCGGAGCATCTCCATGCCCTCGCCGAAGTCCCAGACCGACGCTGCGATTGTGCCACCCGAACGAAGGACGCGTTTGCACTCCGCCGCCCCCTTCGTAGGTTCACGTACGAAATGCCAAACCAGTTGAGCAAGAACTGCGTCGAATGAAGCGTCGTCGAAAGGAATCTCCTCGACCCGACCGTTGCGGACATCCACTCCCGGATACCGCGCGCTGCAATCGGCCACAAACGGCGGAGAAGGATCGAACGCTGAAACATTGGATGCTCCTACGTGCCGGGCGAGCGCCCCGGTCAGTGCGCCTGGACCGCACCCCACATCGAGCACGACCTGTCCGGCGGTCACTCTGGCTGCGGAGATGAAGCGTGCCGCCAATTCGTTGGAGTAGCGGCCCATGAAAGCGTCGTACGCGGCGCCTGAGGTAAGAAACGAGGCGACCTGATCTGGTGACTCCATGCGTGCATCCAATCGTTTGAAGAGCCGGCGAGCGGGCGCTCGGCTATCCACTATGGCAGATGAGACCAGGGTGTTCCCGGGTCCACGAGCGGTGGCCGGTCAGTGTCGCTGGCGCCGTTTATGAATGGAAAGGTTGGGGTACCTACGGCCATGTTCAAGCTCATCAACAAACCCGTTCGGTATCTCCTCAAAGTGTCGGTTGAAACGCTTGTCGTTGGTTGGGTCATCCAGCACCGGCAAGCGCTTGTGGACCGCTTCAAGAAGAAGGATCCCGAGACGCCGGACACAACCCGCCCGATCGGAGACCGGTTCGTTCCGATCACTGCCGATCGTGGGCCATCGCCTTACGAGGAAGCCGTTGCCGACACCCTCGAGCCCGTTGTTCCTGCGGTCGAAGCCCACCTGGAAGAAGCCGCGTCACACGTTCGAATCGATACGTAAACATACTAATTGCGGACTTCCGACAAACAGCTTTCCTGGTTCCGGTTTGACTGTCGCCAGGGCGCCAGTCGTTTGGACAGCCGGGTATCCGGGTACCAAACCATCAGGCAAGCGAACAGTTCGCTGTAGACAGGAAAAGGAGTCGACATGGGAATCAAGGACGAAGTAACCGGCCGGACCAAGGAAGCGCTTGGCGCCATCACAGATGACGACAGCCTCCGGCACGAAGGTAAGGCCGACCGCGCAGCCGGCAAGGTGAAAGACGCTGTCGACACGGCCAAGGACAAACTGACAGAGGCCGTGGATGATCTCAAAGAGAAGCAGCAAGCTGCCAAGCACTGAACGTCCGCAGGGAACACTCAAGCAGTGAATTGACAAGCAACTGAGTCGAGGGGGCGGTCCGATCGGACCGCCCCCTCGTCGCGTCCGGCACACGGTTGGATTGCCACAAAATCCGCAGTGAGCCTGGATACGACAGGTTTGCGAGGGACTGAAGGTACGGCTGAGTTCGCGTGAGCGCAGCCGCCCGGGAGTTCGTTCGCTAAGGCGCTGCCGTGATTTCGTCAGCGAAGACGGTGAAATCCGTCAGCAACGCCGGGCCCAAGGTCGAGATCATCGGCACGTCGGCGGCGTCTCGGCCCCGGCCGACGACGATACGACCGATGCGCGGTTCGTTCACGCGAGCATCGAACGTCCACCAACGGCCGTCGAGGAACACCTCGAACCACGCCGAGAAGTCCATGGCGGCCGTGCTTGGTTCGATCTCGATCTCGGGTAAGTACCCGAATGCGTACCGCGTCGGGATGTTGAGCGCGCGACAGAAGCTCACCGCAATGTGGTTGAAGTCCCGGCACACACCACGCTTGGCGTACCAGGAGTCGGTGGCACTTGTGAAGCTGGTGGTCGTTCCGTATTCGAACTGCATCTCCTGGTTCACGTATGAACACACCGACCTGACAGTCGCACCCGTTGCCGGATTGTCTGCGGAGACTTCGCCACCGAACACTCGCCATGCTTCTTCGCCGAGTTCGTCGGGACGGCAGTACCGAGACGGTTGAAGCCACCACCAATCCTCCGGAGTCAGATCGTGGAACATCGGTGCGGTTGCGTTGGCGGGCATCGAGTCTGACAACCCGTCGATGGTCATCTCCGCGGCGTAGTCGATCTGGGTCGACCCGGGTGGGAGCACCGTGCGATCGAGGAGTTGTGAGCTTCGGGCGCCGGCTGCAACGAGGTCAAGGTCCGGATCAATCAGATCCTTAGTATGTGCACATATCGTAAGACCGCTACCCACCGCAGTCTGGTCATCTCGACGCTCGTTGGCGAAACAGCCGACGTCATGAGTCACGCGAAGCCGGTCCCGAACCGAGACGAATGTTGCCGGTCGAAGCCGTAGAAAGGCTTGAGTCGGTCCGTCTACGTTGAGCCGGAACGACGAACCGAAGCGAACCGTTCTCGCTCGCGTCGACCGTGTGGCGTCTGTCGGGTTCGCATCCCGATGCGGTGAATAGGCATCGCCCGGCGGAATCGGAGCCAAGGCCGTTGTTTCGTCGTTCATGTCCTGTGACTTTCCTGATGTTCGAGTGGTTTACGGGATGGGGTGCAGAACACGAAGTGACTCCAAAGGAGACGCGATGTTGACCCGTGCGGGAACGCAAGAGGTTCACCCGGTGTGGCACGCAACCGGCACGTGTACGCAAAAGTTCCCGCTGGTGCAGTACCCCCGAATTGAGTGGGCCATACCGGGAAATGTGTGCGTTTGGGGGTATACCGGAGTGGGTATCCAACCTGTGACCGCCGAACGAATCTGTGACGCGGAACGCTCAAGGCTGAATGTCGTTGAGCTGAAGGTCGATGGGCTGTGCGACAAAGATCGGAACTACACGTGACTTGCCCGTTGAGGGTGCACAGCCGTGCCGACCGAACGTCTTTTCGTCGCTCAATCGACCGTGCCTCGTAATCATTGCCTGAAAGGAACACATCATGATTGGCCTTATTCTTGTTTTGCTGGTTGTCGGTTTTATCGCCGGAGCGCTGGCCAGGGCGGTGGTGCCCGGCACTGACGCGATGGGTTTCCTCTCGACCGTCGCGTTGGGTCTCGTAGGCTCATTCGTCGGTGGATTCCTCGGTTACATCCTGTTTCACAAGGACTCCTCCGGCGGGGCACTGCAACCGAGTGGATTTGTCGGTTCGGTGATCGGCGCAATTATTGCGTTGATGGTGTTCAAATCCATGAACGGACGCCGAGCGGTTCGCTGACGCATCGGCGTGTCGTCGGACACGTGCTGGAGGCGCTTCGGTTGAAGCGCCTCCAGGCTGCAGCGTCGATGCGGAAACGCGTAGACGGCGCACCCTGATAGACGGCCTACGATTGACCCTGTGTTGCATGGACGGGGAAACCGGTGGCCGGAGACGGTTATGCGCCAGGTGGTGAACGAACACTCCGACGGTGTCGTGGTCCAGAACGCCGACGGAGCGATCGTAGGGTTCAACCCGAGTGCCCTGCGCGTCCTTGGTTTGAACGCCGATCAGCTCATCGGTCGAAGTTCGGTTGATCCCCAATGGCGCGCCGTGCTTCCCGACGGCTCGCCGCTTCCGGGTGAGCTCCATCCGGCGATGGTGTGCCTGAGGACCGGCAACGAACAACGCAACAAGATCATGGGTGTCGAAACCCCTGACGGTGCTATCCGATGGTTGAGCGTGGACTCGCTGCCTACCGACTTCGACGACGATCGGGGCGCGGTGACGATATTCAGTGACATCACGGAACAGTTCCTGGCCGAAAAGTCGATGCGCAGTTCGCTCGAGATCCTGCAACGAGCGCTGCTACCGGATGCACTCCCGTCGGTTGAGCACTTTGACTTCGCCGTCGAATATCGCAACGCGAGCGACGATGCCATGGTGGGCGGTGATTTCTACGACGTGTTTGTCATCGATGAACACCGCTTTGCGTTTCTTATCGGTGATGCATGCGGACACGATGTGCACACGGTCGCGATGACCTCACTCGGTAGAAACACCCTTCGCTCGGCTGGTCTGCACATCGACGACCCATCGGTGGTACTCGGTTGGCTCCACGATTCACTCGTATCACGACACGATGCCACGCTGTGTACTGCAATCTACGGTGTGGTCGACCACGATGGGGTCGCGGCCCGCATGCGGGTTGCGATCGCCGGGCATCCGTTGCCGTTGCTTCTTCGCAACGGCAAAACTGTACCGGTGGGAGTCGGAGGGTCCTTGCTCGGGATCGCCGGATACGGATGCCGTGTCACCACCTCGGAAATCGAGTTGCTGGCCGGCGACCAGATAGTCCTGTACACCGATGGTCTCCTGGACTGCCCCCGCCCACGTCCGACCGAGGAACAGTTCATGGAGCGACTGACCCGCGGAAACTCGGCGCTGGAAACGTTGGAGATGACGTTCCGATCGGCGCCGGTCGAAGGCATCCGGTCCGACGACACTGCGGTCCTGGTGATTTCCTACCGCTGATTCCTCTGGCTGATTCGTGCCTGGTTCTCCGGACGCGAAGTGAGGGTGCAGTCGCCCGATTCGACTAGCGCCCGATTCGACTAGTCGGCGGCGGCCGACAGGTTGAACAGTTCGGTCAGCCCGCTCACCTCGAAGAGTCGGGACACGATCGATGAAGGATTCGCAATCACCAACCGTTGCCCGTTTGCCTCGGCGTGCTGGTGTGCCTGGATGAGAACTCGCAGTCCGCTTGAATCGATGAACTCGACCGCAGACATGTCGACCTCGAACTCCGAGGCGCCCTGCGGAAACGGCATGAGAACCTGTGCGAGCGCGTTAACGGTGGAGGCGTCGATCTCGCCGGCAACGGCGATCCCGTCGTCCGTTGTCATAATCGTCAGTGGACCTACTATTTCGCTCATCTCGGAAACGTTACCTTGGGTTAGGGGCCTACAGGCCGGAGGTGGGTGGGTTGACGCCGTCGTCGCGCGTCAGTCGGGCCCCGGTGATGGGGTCGACGTCGGGATCCGCTGCTCCGACGCCAGAGCCGGTGCGAGTCGCATCATGTGTCCGTTCGCGACCGTCGAGTTCGCTCTGGGAGCGATCACGTAAGAACGTACAACTGACGATAACCCGCTCCGGTGATTGCTCCACGCTGAACTGTTCGGCGACGGTAGAAACAATGCGTAGACCGCGCCCGGACAGCGTGCTGTTGCCCGACATCTGAACGGCCGGCGTGTGGTGCGAGCCGGCGGACTGCACCATGAGGTCCAACCGACCGGGATGGATCAGGACCGTCACCGCGAAGGACGAACCTTCCCCGTATTCAACAGCGTTGGTGCTCATCTCGCTGGTGGCCAACTCGATATCGGCTAGGCGTGAGCTGGTCCATTCAACTGGGCTTACGGCCTGTCTGACGAACTTTCGGGCGGCGCGTACCGACATCAGCTGAGCGGGAAAGGTTTCTTGTAGTTGCTGAGGATCCGGACTCACGAATCGGCGCTTCCGTTACTACGTCGGGGTAGAAAAGGTCGGGGTAGGAAAGGACGCCGTGCGTCGTTCTGAAGCAGCGGCAAACGACTGAACAATAGTTCCGGCGCGCTTCGATTTGTGTATCCCCCGTGTGAGCGCCCGTGGCTCGCGGTGCAGGTAAGCGCACGGTTTGCTGGACAGGTTCGAATCCGACAGTTCGAAATGTTCAGGTCCAAGGTGACTTCCAAAATGGTGAGCGCAGATGCCGCTCACGTGACTACCCGGGTTTTGCGGGATCTATACATCACTTCACCTAGACCAGACATCGTTTAACCGAAGACCGACACTAGGTCACCGAAGGCGAATTTTCGTTACCGGTCGGTCGACTCCCGTGTCGCCCGCAGCAACGTGGCGGCGTTGATGGCCCCGTACCGTAAGGGTGCCGGCGGGCTAACGTGTGCTCGTACGCGGGTGGGTGACGTCGTCGCTGCATCACACGTTCCGCCGTGCACAGGTCGTCGTGCGGAGGTTCGTTGTGACAGCCGACGCTTCGAAAGACCGACACGTAATCCGTGACGTTCGACGTTTTGACCACGACAGAAATGGGTAGATCCGATGGTGCGTTTGAATCAGGTAAGTATCGATCGTGTTGACTTGGTAGTTGACCGGGAGGGTGTCGCGGCGCTTAAGCATCCAGGGACCGATGCCCGGAGTATTGATCCGGTGGCCGAGTCGCTGATTGCCGGACGGATTGCCGGATCGCCTTCGGGAGTTGCAAATGGACGCTAACGCCACCGAGATCCGTTCGTCGAAGGGTTCTGCCGGGCCCGGTCCGTCGGTGACCGACATCGGATCGTCGAATTGTGTCCAGCTTCAAATCCCGGCTGATCCGAGCATGTCGCGCGTTGCTCGCTTGGCCGCCGGAGGCGTCTGCTCGCTGATGGGCCTCGACATTGAGCAAATCGAAGACGTGAAGATAGCCGTGAGCGAAGTGATTCTTGCGTTGATCGAGCATGGCGAGGGTAACGACATCGCCTTGACTTTCGAATTACTCGCTCTGGCGGGCACCGAATCGGCGGTGATCACCGGTCACGACATCAACGCTGAAAAGACACCAGGACTCACGATCGAGGTACCGGAACTCATTGTCACGGGCACCACCGTGTGTTCAAACTTTGATGAAAAAAGCACGGATCTCGATCTGTGCCGTGCGGTACTCGCTGGAGTCTCGAAGTCATACTCGATCGAATCAGACGCGACCCGGGCCGAGATTCGGGTTGTGCTTCCCGGAGCCCCTGCGTGAATCGAACGGTTGCGCAGCCCGACGTCTGGGTCGACGAGGCGTTGCTTGAGTATGCCCAGACTCGAGACGTCAAACTTCGCGATCAGATCCTTGAGCGGGTCGACTGGTTGGCAACGCGCAGCGCTCGGCGGTTCTCCGATTCCGGGGAGCCGTTCGACGACCTCGTGCAGGTTGCCCGACTCGGGTTGTTCAAAGCGCTTGACCGATTCGACCCGGCGCTCGGCGTTCCGTTCGGTGCGTTTGCGACACCGACCGTCGTGGGGGAGCTGCGACGGCATTTCCGAGACCACACTTGGAGCGTCCACGTTCCCCGGCGGGCCAAGGATCTTCGTCCTTCGGTAAACGCGGCGATCCAGGAGTTGTCAGCGACCCTGGGCCGACCCCCGAAAGTCGACGAGGTGGCCGCGCACCTTGCGATCTCCGCTGAATCGGTCGTCGAAGCAATGGATGCAAATCTGGCCTATCGGGCACATTCGTTGGATCCCATTCGCTCAGCGCACATAGTTTCGACGGACTCCTCCATCGAGGACTCCTTGAACCGCGATGTCGTCGGGAAGCTTCTCGATCAGCTACCCGCCCGCGAGCGCAAGGTGATCTACTTGCGCTTCTACGAAGAGCTCAGTCAATCGCAGATTGCGGAAGCGATCGGGACCAGCCAGGTTCACGTGGGTCGCATTCTCGCCGCAAGCTTCGAGAAGCTGCGGCGATTGATCGACCAACCGACTGACTGAAATCGCCGTCGGGCACGGCCGACGGGTCGTTTGCCAAATGGCTTCCCCCGGGCCCTAGTGTCCCGAGTACGAGCGCCTCTCCCGGTTGAGCCGAGGATCTCTCCCGGTCGGGAACGATTGGTCGTTTGGCCCATTCCCGCCAAATGGCACTTTGCTAGATTTGTGATCCAAGCAGTTGTAGTTGGAAGGCCCGCATCGACTCGGTTCGTCGGTTGTTGCGGCCGGTGGCCGGTGCTGTTCAGGTCACCTCAGGAGGGTTGTACGTAGTCGGTTGTCAGAAGATGGTTGTCTGATTGACGTTGTCGTGAATGGGGTTTCTCTTACCGTTGGGTCTGACCGGGGTTCCGGCCATTTCTAGGCGTTGTGGGCAGTTCATGTCGCGTTGCTCGGTCGAATTTTTGCGGTCGTTGGTTGCGGGCGGTTTGCCTGAGGCTTAAGCGTTGCAACGGTGCGGCTCGGGCACGGCGGAAACGGTCGTCCGTTTGGGCAACCGAAATGTGTGTTGGTTGTGGGTCGGTTTGTTCGTACCGGCCCCAGGAGGAGTGCGGTAATGGATCAAGTTCAGACGAATGTGTTCGTCGTGGCATCGCCCCAGATAGCGGCAACCGCTATCAGCCGAGCGATTCGGAGCGCGGGCTGGTTAACCGGTGAACCCCTCAGTTCACCGCGGGATTTGGCGGATATCGCCATCGGGCCAAACGACGTAATTGTTCTCACGGAGAATGCCTCGGGAAGCGTGAGCGGGGCGGCGACATCTACCGTGATCACCACCCTTAGAAGCGTGTTTCCAACGGTTGGGCTCGTGCTTATTTCGGTGCGGGAGACCGTAACGCCCTGTGACGACCCGAGAACGAAAGTTCTCCCCGGTTCGACATCGATTGCGATACTGAGTCGAGAACTCACGGCGCTTTCCGGTGAAGTCGCAAGCGCTGGGTATGGTCTGACCGCCCGGCATCTGGAGATTCTGCAGATGATCGCCAAAGGGGCATCGACCGATGAAGCCGGGGCGATTCTCGGTATTGCGTCAAAAACGGTAAACAATCATTTGAGCGCGGCGTATCAGCGTCTCGGAACCCGAAGCCTCACGCAGGCCGTTCTGGTCCGCGGCGCGGGCCGGGCTGATCGACCCCGGATTGATCTGAACCGGGAGATCGGGCACCGCTCGATCGTGAGCGCCCCGCAGCGGTCAGTCGCGAGGCGAGTTCACGGTCAACGACTGACTTGCCGTCGCCAGCAACTGGCCCGCTGCACTCCAGAGGAAACCGGTGCCGTTGCCGAAACCGGCACCCACGAATTCGATTCGGTTCTCACAGAGCACCCATTCGTCGTCGGCGCCGGGCTCGATCGGTCCGGTGAATCGGATCGTGTTGTCGAGGCTCGTGCAATGGACACGGTGCTTCAGCGCGTTTCCAACGGCAGAAGGCATGTAGTCGGCGATGATCGCGAGGGCTGCGGCGTCGTGGCGAACCTCGGGCATCCGGGCCCAAAGCAATGACCGCTCCGTTCCGGTGGGTTCACCCGTCTCGGTGAATCCGAACATGCCCTCGGCCATTCGGATGTCGACGTGGTCGTGCATCGATTCCGCTTCGGGGAACCGAATGACCGGCTGGCAATCTTCGGGCCGGGCCACCTGTGGCATGGTTCGCCACTGTCCCCGATACGCCTCGCGTCGGCTCCCGCAAGCTCCCAACAGGGCGATCACCGGGCGGCCGTTGGAACTTCCGTCGACTCGGCCCTGGCTGACCCCGTTGCCCCGTTGAAGTTCGACGGGCGTGAGTTCAAGAACCTCGGGAGGCGTGATCTGCGACACGAATTGCCCGGTCATCCAAACGGGCACCCTGCCGGTTTGGGCTGCCATGATGGCAATGCCCGCCGCAAGACCGGCGCCTCCGAACAGCGACGCACCCCGGCCGCCCAGCAACTGCTGCGTCATCGGCATCTCGTAGCCGTCGCCGGTTCGTCGAAGCCCGAGAAAGTCTGTTGTGCTGGTTTTCGTGCTCATGTCGGCGTGCACGCTAGCCGTACGGTTTTGCAGGTTCTAACCGATACGTCGATTGGGAAACGGGGCGTCCGGGGTCAACGACGGACGATTCGGCGCTGGCATCTGATCAATGGGGAATCCAGGTCCACCGGGCTTTCACCAAGGGATAGCCAACAAAGACCGCGGCATCGATCACAAAATGGGCGACGACGAGCGGCATCGTACGGCGGCCCTTCTGCCACCAGAGCCCGAACGCAATTCCCATCAGGAGGTTCGCGGCGAACGCCCCGTAGCCCTGGTACAGGTGGTAAGTGCCCCGCAGAAGAGCGGAGGCGACGAGCGCCGTCCGATCCGTCCATCCGATCTGTCGAAGTCGGTGAAGCAGGTACGCCAACACAATGGTCTCTTCGACGATCGCATTCTGCGCAGCGCGTAGCACTGACATCGGCAGTGACCACCACGGACCATTTCCAACAACGGGTATGACCGTGCGGTTTACCCCGAGGCGAACAGCGAAGATGTAAAACGCGAGTCCGAGCGTTCCTACCGCAATGGCGATTGCGGTGCCGCTGACGAGATCGCTTGTCGATTGGCGTCGGCCATCCAGGGAGAGTTGAAGGTCCCGCCAGCTCTCGCCTTCCTGGCGAAGGAGGTGACCGACGAGGAGCACGGGAACGATCGCCAGGAACGTCGCCAGAAGTTGTTGCGCGAGATCGACGAGGCGAACTGGAGGATGGCTCAGTACGGTTCGACCACCCCGTACCGGACTGCGGAACAACGAGAGAATGGCGTACGCCGCGGACGCTCCCAGCGATAGCAGGAGAACAATGGCGACCTCCGACCCGCGTTGGTCTTTTTCATTCGTATGCGTGCTTACGGCTGTTTGTGAATCATCCCGGAGATCGGGATACGTCAAATGTCGGGGGTGCGGAACTGTCGAATCAGACACAACTTCCTCTCAGTGAAAGGAGTGTGCCATTGGCGTGCCGCGGCCGATGCGCGGACGCGTCACGATTGTGCGACAAACCGTTCGACTCGTGCTACCCCTCGGCCCGGGCCCCATTCGTCGCCGCGTCCGACGGTCGTGTCGACCCGTGCGACGGACGTGCGAATGACGTGCGAATGACGTGCGACGGACGAAACCGCTCAGGATGCGTTCAGCCACAGCCGCAGCAGATGGCGCTTTCGTTCCGGTTCGTCGAAGTCTTCGTACGCAGTCCGCGAGTGCAGGATCGTGTGATTCGACAGCAACTGGATGTCGCCCGGAGCGAAGTCCATGTTGAGGTGCAGCGCCGGATCCGCCGCCAGGGAGTCGATCAAGTCAAGCAACTCGATGTGAGCCGCGGAAAGGACGGGCACGCCCGGGTGCTGCTGGGCCCGGTCGACATACCATCGAAGATGGAACAGCGAGAATCGTTCGGGCGTGCCGGTCAACAGGGGGCGCTCGAACCAGGGATTTACCGCGCCCGGAACATCATTGCCATAGGTGTCGAAGCACCAGGGCTGGCTCAGGAGCGGTATGAGTTCAGGGCGCGTTGCGGCAATCGTGTCGTAGATGGTCACCGATGAAACGATCTGGGAAACGCCACCGGATTTGCCCTGGTGGAGACACAGGAGGCCGACGATGTCGGCTCCGTCCACATGAAACGGTTGCGCAAGTCTTGTGCGATAGCGGCGGACGGTCGGATCATCGGGATCAGAACCGTCGTCGCGGATGTCGCTCAACAGGAGTCCCGCCGCGTTTTGCGGGACCGGTGTACCGAGGTGGGTTCCCAAGGCGACGTACGCAGCGGCGATCTCCGCTGTTGACATGAGTGAAACCGGAAGGCCTCTCGCCAGAAGAACACCGCGTCCGTGGGTCAGTGTTTCTTTCCAGCCGGCCATCACCGGAGCGAGAACCGGCAGATCGACCGGTGACCCGATGAGGGTGAGCGGTGAAGCGCCGGTGGCGACGAAGCCCGACGCGAACCGCCGCAACTCGTCGACCTCAGCCGGCGAGAACTGGTGCACCCATTCGGTGGACCCGACCATCTCCGGTCCGGTCCACCGAGCGGGGTGATGCGAGACGTCCCAGATCGCAGTCTGGTTGCGCGTTGCGGGCGAATCCGTCTCGGTGGTGTTCATATCAGCAGCAGGACGTCGTGCCGGCCGCTACGGGAATGAGCTTCGATGCAGCACCCGAGGCGGTGGCTGACGAACCAGCCGAAACGGCTGCTTCTTCGGTGCTGCATCCGTTAGGGACGCATACCATCTCCGGAGCGTCGGCCAGTACGGTGTAGAACTCCCACGCCGTGTCGGCGCCGTGGACCCACACCTTGTCCTGCACGGCGTAACAGCACGAAGTCTGCTCCTGAACCTCGATCGGAAGGCCGAGCGACTCGAACCGCTTGGTGGCGTCCTGAACGAGGTCGGTGCTTTCGACTTCGACCCCGAGGTGGTTCAAGGAGCCGGGAACGCCGCCGCCCTCGATGAGCACGAGTTTGAGTGGGGGCTCGGCGATGGCAAAGTTGGCGTAGCCATCCCGGATCTTGGCGGGCCCGGTACCGAAAATCTTGCTGTAGAAGGCGATCGCTTCTTCCAGGTTGCCCACGTTGAGAGCGAGTTGTACACGTGACATTGGATTGAACCTCCGATAGATTGACGAATGTCGATGTGTTGATACTGCCCAAGACATTGATGTTTGTCAATATGTTCCGGGAGGAAATTCGCATGGCTCGACGCACTACTCAGGTTCCAGAGGCGCTCGGTACCGCCTGCTGTGCACCCATCGGACAGACCCTGCTTGCCGAAGACGACGCGGCATTGCTCGCGACCGCATTCGCAGCGCTGGCCGATCCGGCCCGTCTTCGCCTGCTCAGTCTGATCGCGAATGCCAAACAGGGTGAAGCATGTGCGTGTGACCTGGTCGAGCCGATCGGCAAATCACAACCCACCGTGAGCCATCACCTGAAGATCCTGACCGACGCCGGCCTGATCCATCGGGAGAAGCGCGGCGTGTGGGCCTGGTATCGAACGAATCCCGAGAAGATCAATCAGCTACGGAACGTCCTGGCCTGAGAGGCGACCCGCCGGGCGCAAAGGATTGCCGGACCATAGGAGCGGTGGGGCGCTGACCGTCAGCGCGTCTTGGCCGGACGGCCGTTCACCCAAACAGACGTGATGTCTGCTGCGCCCGCCAACCGCACGATCTTTTCGAAAAGTCGTTCCTCGGTGTCGACCTCGTCCCAGCGACGAAGCCCGGTCCGACCGACTGAGGTGTCGACCACGAAGGCGTCGAAGCGTTGGCCGACGGCGAACCGACCGACCGGGATGCCGAGCACGTCGGCACCGCCGGCAGTAGCAAGATGAAACGCTGCAGCGGTGTCGAGGCGCGACAACGGAACACCCCGCTCGGCGGCGCGCCGTCGATGGTCGACACCGTCTTCGAGCATCCGTGATGCGGTGACGGCCATCGCACACTGAGGAAGCAGTCCGGGGTGAGCACCTCCGGCGACATCGGTTCCGAGCCCGACCTTCACACCTCGTTCGAGGGCCCGACGCACCGGAAACACGGCGTTGGCGAAGTACGAGTTCGACAGCGGGCAATGAGCCACTCCCGCGTGCGAATGGGCGATCAGATCGAGATCAGCGTCACCCAGGTGATCACCGTGCGCGAGGACCGTTCCACGGCGAATCAGACCGAACCCGGCTAGCGAGTTAGCGTCGCTGCGTCCGAACCTTTCGAGCACGGCACCGTGTTCCCAGTCGGACTCGGAGCAGTGGGTTTGCACCAGAACATCGGCCTCGACCGCCAACTCGCCCATGCCCCGAAGGAGGTCGTCGGAGCAGGCCGGAATGAAACGAGGCGTGAGAATCGGTTGCACGAGGCCGGAATGGTCGAGTGCCCGGATCGCCTCGATGGATCGACGCGAGGCGTCGATCCCAGCGGACGCGGTCGCGTCGCGGTACCACTCTGGTGTGCCGTCGGGGTGGTCCATGGCGACTCGGCCGACGAAGGCGCGCTGGCCGTGCTCAACGCAGGATTCAGCGAGTTGTTGCGTGGCGGTTTCGTGTACGGAGGAGAAGTACACCGCAGTTGTGGTTCCGTTCGCGAGAAGCGTGGGTACCATATGTGCCCATACTTTCTCGGCGAACGAGGCGTCGGCGAATTTCGATTCGAGGGGAAACGTGTAGTCGAAGAGCCATTTCTCGAGCGCGATGTCGAGTCCGGTGCCCAGCTGGGGCCATTGCGGGGCATGGATGTGAAGGTCGATCAGGCCCGGCAGCAGTCGTTGGGTCGAAGACAGTCGCTCCACTCGTTCGGCGTTCTGAACCGCCGCAACCGCCGTCGGCGAGTCGGCCGGGTGCACGCCGGTGATGACACCGTCGCTGTCCACCACGACGGCAACATCGCTCAGAACCTCCAGAACTCCGGACTCGGGAGTATGAAACGCGGTTCCGGTAAACACGAGGGCGGGGGAGGAAGAGGGGTTCATTCGAGGCCAGCGTAGCCCCCGAGATGTTGCGGCTCGGCGCCCTCTCAACCCGTGAGCACCGCAGTGCGCACCCCCGGTTGCTGATGGAGCGGGCCTGCATTACCAACCCGGCGCGACGTGTGGAAAAGTACTGGCGTGATTTCTCTGAATACCGATGATTCCCGGGTGCTGACCGCCGCCGATACCGCTCCGTTGTTCGAGCCGCTGCCGCTCCGCCGGGGTGCGCCGATGCCCAACCACTTCATGCTGGCACCCCTCACAAACCAGCAGAGCCATGATGACGGCACGGTTTCGGCGGAGGAACACCGATGGCTGACGATGCGGGCCGAGGGCGGGTTCGGCGCAACCATGACGGCGGCGGCGCACGTGCAGGAGGTCGGTCAGGGATTCAAGGGCCAACTCGGCATCTTCGACGACTCGTTGATCCCCGGTCTCGCCAAGCTCGCTGACGGCATCAACGTCACCGGGTCGATGTCGCTGGCCCAGTTGCACCACGCCGGAAACCGGTCACCCCGTGACCTGATCGGCACCGATCCCGTCTACCCGTCGCCAGACGAGGCGACGGGTGCCCGCGGGTTGTCGTTCGCAGAAGTCGAACAACTCGTCGACGATTTCGCAAACGCCGCGGTGAGGGCTGAAGCCGCCGGATTCCACGGGGTGGAGCTTCACGGTGCCCACGGGTACATCATTTGCGCATTCTTAAGCGCGCAGAGTAACCGTCGAGATGACGCCTATGGTGGGTCGCCGGAAAACCGCGCTCGTCTGCTTTTCGACATCATCCGCGAAGTGCGGTCCCGGTGCGGGGAAGACTTTGTGCTCGGCGTTCGCCTCTCGCCGGAGCGGTTCGGTCTGAGCCTCGACGACATCGTCGGGGTAGCGGGATCGTTGCTTGTTGACGACCGGGTCGACTTCCTCGACATGTCATTGTGGGACTGCTTCAAGCTTCCCGAGGAAGAAGCCCATCGTGATCAGCTGCTCATCGAGCACTTTACAAAGCTGGAGCGCAGCATCCCGCTGGGAGTCGCGGGAAAGATCACGAAGCCGGTTCACGCACTTCGGGTACTCGAACTGGGGGCCGACTTCCCGATCATCGGCCGTGCCGCGATCATCCACCACGATTACCCGAATCTGCTCAAGGCGGACCCGACATGGATCCCGATGTCGCTTCCGGTCACGACCCGACACCTGCTCGACGAAGGCTTGTCGGAGCCTTTCGTGCACTACGTCGGTACGACGTGGAAGGGTTTCGTCAGCGATATCTCTTGAACGGACGGTCGGGCCACGCGCTGTCGGATGGCATCAGTGGCCCGACACGCCGCGGTCTGACAGGCTGCCGCCCCGCAGGGACGGCCCGGTAACGCCGGTCGTAGTCGATCCCGTTGATGTCGGCCTTCATGCCAGGGGCGATGCCCTCGGTCGTGGAGTCCGAACAGCGCAATTGTGAGGAAATTTGTTTCTGCTTGACAAGGGGTGGCATGCTTAAGGCAGAATATTAGGCAAGCCAAATATTGAGCCGGGCGACCAGCCCGCCACGTCTAGCAGCAGAGAAGGTCGAACACGATGGGTGCAAGCATTCTGATTACCCTCCGAGAGGGTCTCGAGATTTCGTTGGTGCTCGCGATCATCGTCGGCTATCTCGTCAAGACCGGGAAATCACAGTATTTGCGCCAAGTCTGGCTCGGTGTCGGGGCGGCCGTCGCCGTATGTGTGGTGGCCGGTGTGGCGTTTCGGGCGTTGGTTGGCGAATTCGAGGGCAAGTCCGAGCAGTTCATCGAGGGCACCCTGGCGCTGTCCGCTGTGGCGGTCCTCACGTGGATGATCTTCTGGATGCGCAATAACGCACGCGGCATGCGTGGAGAACTGCACACGAGGCTCGATTCTGCACTTGAGCGCTCTCCCATGACCATCGCCGTTGTGTCGTTCGTTGCCGTGGCTCGCGAGGGCTTCGAGACCGTGCTGTTTCTCATCGGCGCCGAGAATGAAGGCACGAGCGGCGCTCAGGTCGTGATCGGCGGCCTGATCGGGCTCGCAATTTCGGCCGTTCTCGGGTTGCTGATCTACCGAGGTGGAAAGAAGATCAACCTGGCGAAGTTCTTCACCTGGACCGGCGGTCTGCTTCTGCTGTTTGCTGCCGGATTGTTCGCCAAGGGCGTTCACGAGTTCCGCGAGTTTCTCGGCATCGAGTGGGGCTTTGTTGCCAACCCGCTGTGGACCGTGACCTCCGGCCCCTTCGCTGAGGGGCACACCGTCTACGACTTTCTCAACGGACTGTTCGGATGGAGCGCCGACCCCGAACGTATCCGGGTCCTGGCCTACTTCGCATACCTGATCCCGATCGGCTGGCTCTACGTGAGGGAACTGGCCAAGCCTCTGGCAGCGTCGCAGACTCCTTCGCCGAGCCAGGTCGCCCGAGTCTGAGCCGTGCGCGATTGCGTTGCTCGCGGTTGATCAGCGAGCGGCGTTGTTGAACCGGCGGGTGCCGGAGATCAGAGCCGCGATCGCGCATGCGGTTACGACGCTCACGCCCCGGGCAACGGCCGATGTCGTGAGGTGGCCGGCGAACAGGTCGCGAGATGCATCCACGGCGTGCTTGAGCGGATTCACATACGCGACCTTTTGAAGCCACTTCGGGCCGAGTGAGAGCGGCAGGAGCATCCCGGATAGCAACAGGATCGGGACGGTAACGAAATTCAACACACCGGCCAACGCGTCTTCGTTGCCGAGCACCATGCTGATGTTGTAGGAGACCGCGGCGAACGTCACGCCGACGCCGACGAGGATCATGATGCCGAGAATCGCCGAGGGGCGCAGGTGCAGCCCGAGTGGCCACGAGACCAGCGTGATCACCGACGCTTGAAACAGCAGAGCCACCACGTTGGCGAGAACCCGTCCCATGAGGAGTGCGCCGCGTCGGATCGGGGTCACGAGCATGCGCTCGATCACACCTTCCCGTAATTCCGATACAAGCCCGAATCCAGCGAACGCCGTGCCGAAAAGCGCTAGCTGCATGAGAAGGCCCGGTACGAAGACGTCGTAGGACGAGCCACCGGGTTTCGTCTGAACCACGCGCTTCAACAGGGGCGCGTAGAACGCCAGATAGAACAGCGGTTGCACGAGCGTTACCGCGACCCATACGGGGTTGCGGAGCACCTGGGTGATCGAGCGGATGAAGACGAGCTTGGTGTCGCGGTACATGGAGCCTGCGCTTTGTAGGACGTTCGAGTGGGGTTCGTGTGAGGTGCTCAGGCGGCGTCGCGAAGCGAGCGGCCCGTGTGGCGTAGGAAGACGTCGTCGAGGCTCGGACGTGCGGTCGAGAGTGCGGCGGTGGAGACGCCCGCATCGTCGAGAACCCGCAGCAGCGGGCCCACCGCCGTGTCGCTCCTCGTGACGGTCAGCCGCAGCGTGTCATCGGCGAATCGTTCGCTCGCCAACGCGAGCCCGCTGGCGTCGATGGCGGTACGGGCCAGGTCGAAGTTGTCCGGCTCGACCCGGATGGTTACGACATCGCCGCCGATTTCGGCTTTCAGCTGATCGGATGTGCCCTCGGCGACGATGGTTCCGTGGTCGACGATCGCGAGCCGGTCGCACAGTGCGTCGGCCTCGTCGAGGTAGTGGGTGGTCAGAAGAATCGTCGCTCCGTCATCGCGCAGTCCGCGGATCTCATCCCACAGGTGGGCACGACTCTGCGGATCGAGGCCGGTGGTCGGCTCGTCGAGAAACAGCAGCGTTGGCTTGTGGACGAGGCCGGCCGCGATGTCGATGCGTCGACGCTGCCCGCCCGAGAGGGTCTTGATCGCCCGATCACCGGCCGCCAGGAGGTCGAAACGACCGAGTAGATCGATCGCCCTCGCTGAGGCTTCGGTCCGGGTCGCGCCGAAGATCATCGCCTGGTGAATCAGTTCCCGGCGAGGTGTCTCCTCGGAATCAAGCCCACCGGTTTGCGACACGAGACCAATGCGTCGGCGTATTTCGATGGGATCGCGCCGGAGGTCGAAACCGGCGACGGTGGCATGACCATCGCTGGGAGCGAGCAGCGTGGAAAGCATTCGAATGGTGGTGCTCTTTCCCGCTCCGTTGGGGCCCAGGAGGCCGAAGATCTCCCCGGAGGCGACGTGCAGGTCGATGCCGGCAACGGCGATCACCTCGGCCGGGCCCTGGCCTCGGGCGCGCCCCTTTACTGCGAATTTCCTGCTCAAATTCTGAGTGGTGATCATGGTCGGTCTCCCGGTTTCGTGCTGAAGGTGGTTCGTCGACGGTCCGGATAGAATCGTTGCGCCAGTAAATCATTTCTTAGATAAATTGTTTAGTGACTAAGAGATATGCGAGAGTAGCAACGTGGGAAATCGAAAGTCAAGCAAAACAAATGCCTCGATTGCGGCGGCCGGCCAGGCTCTTCGCGTTTTCGGATCCCAGATGGAGTCCCATACCCAGGCGATCGGTGCGGCCACCGGAATCCATCCCACTGATCTGAACATTTTGGATCTGCTCGACCAGCACGGAGATCTCACCGCTGGTCGGCTCGCCGAACTGGGCGGGGTCACGACCGGAGCGATCACCGGTGTGCTCGATCGCCTGGAGAAACTCGGGTACGTCGAGCGTCGAAAAGATCCTTCGGACCGGCGCAAGGTCGTCGTGCGGGTCATCGACGATCGCCGCGAAACGTTGGCCGCGATGTATGAGCCGATGAAGGCCCGATTGGAGGAGTTGCTGTCGACCTATTCGACGGTGGAGCTTGCGGCGATCACTGACTACGCCGAGCGGGCCACCAGCATCATGGCTGATGAGGTGGCGCAACTTCGGATACCTCCGGATATGAAGGACCAGCAGGTTTCGTCGGGGCTGACCTCGATCCCTACGCACGCCGCGCTATCGGTGGAACGCGGACTGTCGAAGGCCAAGGTCACCGTGGGCAACACCGGCAGCGAACTGGTGTCCGGTCGATTTTCTCGCGTCACGCCGCTGATCCGCCAGGTCGGCGACGTCGTGTCGCTTTCATACCGCCGATCAGTATTTGGCTCGATGATGATGGGGGCCGTGATCGCTCTTCATGAGCACCCGACCTGGTCGGTCGAAGTCGACGGCGGCGTTTCTTTTGCGGTTCTTGACCTGTCGGCGGCCAAACTACGCGCGCTTAGGGTCAGGGGAGGGATGAAGAAAGTGCAACTTCTACTGCCGGACCCCGTGGGTGTGACGACGATCGATCTTCTCGGGGGTGTTGCCGAGTCGGAGGTGCTTCTTCCGGCCGGCGCGTCGGCTTCGATCTACGTCGCCGGCGGCGCGTCGCGGTTCAAAGTGGAGGAACGCGATCTCGCCTCGGGTCGTTCGGTGCGGGCGGTGGTTGGGCTCGGGCCTGATGATCCAAACCACTTCAACATAACGATCACTGGAGGAGCGTCGCGCGTTTCGGTCTCGGCGAACAGCTGAGCGGCCCAGCACCGGGTTTGAGAGGTAGGTGTGAATAGTTCACACCTACCCTCAAACCGCAAGGCATGGGAGTGCTGCGGTCAGTCGAAGGTGTTCGCTGGCAGGTGACCGGCGAGAGGGGCGGGGCGATCGCAGGTGGTTGCCAGGTCCAGGCGTTGACCTTCGTCGGATGAACGGAGGATCGATGTCATCTGTTCGAGGACATGCAGCGCCATCTCCGACGATGCCCGGTGTGCCCGACCCGCCTCGGTCGCTGACAGCATGTCGGCGAGCCCGATGCCCCGCTGCTGGGGAATGCTGGGCTTCTTGAGGGGTACATCACGCCAATCGCTGGCGATGATGCTGCGCAGCTGGACCGGGCCGCCGAAGGTGTTCGGATCCGGTACCGATAGCGTGGCCTCGGTGCCGTAGATCTCGATGTTGCGGAAGCGGCTGGCCTTCACGTCGAAGCTCGTCACCAGCGTGGCCGAAGCCCCCGAGGCATATTCGATGATCGACGAAACGTGCGTGGGCGTGGTGGCCTTCACGACATCGCCGACCCGGCCCTTCGCGTGGATCACGCGATCCTCGATGCCGATCTTCGCCGACCCGTAGACCGACTTGGCCGGACCGAGCAAGTGGGTGAGCGCAGTGAGGTAGTACGGGCCCATATCAAAGAGCGGACCGGCACCGGGCCCGTAGAAGATCTCCGGGTTGGGATGCCACCATTCAGGGCCGAAGCCGAGCATGAACGCGTTCGCCGAAATCGGCTCACCGATCATTCCCCGGTCGATCGCATCGCGAGCGGTCTGCAGGCCAGCACCCAGGAACGTGTCGGGGGCACACCCGAAGCGAAGGTTTCGGTCGGCCGCGAGGTCAAGCAGAGCCCGGCCTTCTCCGAACGTGACGGCCAGGGGTTTCTCGCTGAACACGGCCTTGCCCGCTTCGAGTATCTGCTTCGACACAAGTGCGTGCACGTGCGCCGGCGTCAGGTTGACGACCGCATCTATCGTTGGATCGGCGAGAAGTGCCTCGACATTCGTGGCCTTGCCGGCGCGTTCGGGGCCGACGATCCGTACGTGATCCTTGGCAAATGATTCCGCTCGTTCGGGGGCACCGTCGGCGAACGCAGCAACGTCGACCCACGGTAACTCGGCGAGGGTGCGCACGTAGACCGGAGCGATATTTCCACAGCCGATGATCCCGATGCGTTTGTTGGCGTTGCCTGATCGGGTGCTGTCGATGGTGCTCACTTGCGGCCCTTCGAGAGACCGTTGCCGATCAGGTAGGTGTAGCTCTCGCTCACGGCGGTGGTCATGTCGGTGTCACAGCGGTCGAGTTCGACGATGTGCCACTGCACATCGGGACCTGCCGCGATCACCCGGGGAATGTCAATGGTTCCCTTTCCGACGGAGACCATCGCGTTTTGCGGCAGATCGGCCGGGCCGTCCTTCACGTGAAGCAGACGGATTCGTGCGCCGAGCTCGTTGAAGGCATCGATCGGGTCGGCCTTGCCGACCGTGGCCCAGTAGAGGTCAAGTTCGGCGAACACCTCAGGGTGGACGAACTCGAAGAGGTGTGACCATGCGGAGCGGCCGTCGAACGACGTCTCGAACTCCCACCAGTGGTTGTGGTACCCGAGCGCCACACCTCGGGCGCTGGCGATCTCGTTCGCCCGGTTGAGCGACTCGGCGCTTTTACGGACGGCGTCGAGATCGGTAAACCCATCGGGCCGAATGACGGCGATCACGAGCTTGTCGCAGCCGACCGTCTGCACGTCGTCGAGCACGGCCTTCAGTTTTTCCGGGTCGAGTTCCGCCGTGTGGGCACTCGACACGACCATCCCGGTGTCGCTGAGGATCTCACCCACGCGCCCGGGGGCGAGTCCGTTGAAGCCCGCCAACTCGACACCCGTGTAGCCCATGTCGCCGACGCTGCGCAGGACCGCTTCGAAGTCGACCGCAGCCGCTTCCCGCAACGAATACAGCTGGACGGAAATCGGGATCGTTGCGCTCATTGGATGCTCCTACGGCTCGTGGGTTTCGACGACGGCGTGAGCGAGCATATCGGGCTGTTCCGAGAGGCGGAGGCGTGCTCCGGAGTCGAAAAGGCTGCGGCAGAGAGAGTTTTCGGCTCCGGAGTGGAGCGGTCTTGGCTTCGGCTTGCGTAGGGGACCTGCTCCGGAGTCGAAAAGGCCGCGGCAGAGAGAGTTTTCGGCTCCGGAGCGGGGTTGGGGCGGTCGGAAGTTTGGCAGACAACGCGATGATGCCCCGGTCCTCGTGGACCGGGGCATCAGGGGATCGTGAAGTGAATTGGCTAATTGATCAGCGGGTCTCTCGGCAGGCCGAGGATACGCTCGCCGATCTGGTTGCGCTTGATCTCCGATGTACCGCCGGCGATCGACATGCCTCGGTGCATGAGTGTCAGGCCACCTGCGATTGCTCCGGCCCCTTCGTAGAAGAGGGCGTCGGCGCCTTGGAGGGCAGACAGCATGTAGGCGGCCTCGTGGCCGTTCTCTGACAGCACGAGCTTCGTGATGTTGCCTTCGGGGCCGGGTCCACCACCGGCAACGGCGCGGTTTGCGCTGCGCAGGTTCATGACGCCCATGGCGTGAGCGACCGAGGCGTAGCGGCCGATGCGGGCGGCGCCGCCGGCCAGGCGGTCGGGGTTGGCGTCGTAGGACTGAACGAGGACGTCGGCGGGGAGGGCCATGCCGCCCTGACCGCCGCCGATGGAAACGGACTCGTTGCCGAGCGTGGCCCGGGCCACGGTCCAACCACCGTCGACCGGTCCGACGACGTCGTCGTCTGGTACGAACACGTCGTTGAAGAACACTTCGTTGAACTCGGACTCGCCGCTCGTCATCTTCAGCGGTCGGACTTCGACGCCTTCGCCCTTCATATCGATGACGACCATCGTGATGCCCTGGTGCTTGGGAACGTCGGGGTTCGTGCGAACCGTGGCGAATCCGCGGCCGCTGTAGTGTGCGCCGCTGGTCCATACCTTCTGACCGTTGATTAGCCAGCCGCCGGCGACCCGGGTGGCCTTGGTCTTGATGCCTGCGGCATCGGAGCCGGCGTCGGGCTCGCTGAAGAGCTGGCACCATACGACGTCTTGCGACAGCGCCGAAGGGACCCAACGCTTGACCTGATCTTCGGTGCCGTACTGGATGAGCGTAAGGATGACCCATCCGGTGATGCCGTAGGCGGGGCGCTTGATCTTCGCCAGCTGGAACTCCTGCTCGATGACGAGCTGCTCGATGGCACCGGCGCCTCGACCCCACGGGGTGGGCCAGTGCGGCATGACGTAGCCCGACGAGATCAGCTGGTCGCGCTGAGCCTTGGCGTCGAGATCCTTGATGCTGTTGGCGAAGGTGCGGACGGTGTCGCGGATCGCTTCGGCTTCGGGGGGAAGGTCGACGGTGCGCTCACGGCGTACGCCGGCGCGGGTGAGGTCGGTGACGGAAGCGGCGGAACTGTCGGCGTCGAGCAGTGCCCGAAGCGACGTGGCCCGGCGCATCAGGAGGTGAGCGTCGTGTTCCCACGTGATGCCGATGCCGCCATGGACCTGGGTGTTGAGGTTGGCGCAGAGATCCGCAGCCGGACCGGCCAGCGTCGCAGCGACTGCCGCGGCGTAGTGGAACTGATCGCCACCCTTGCTGGAAGCGCGAGCGGCATCCCATACTGCAGCGGTGGCAAGTTCAGTGGCGACGGCCATGTTCGCGAGGTGGTGCTTGACCGCCTGGTAGGTGGCGATGACGCGACCGAACTGGAAGCGCTCCTTGGAATAGGCGGCACCCATGTCGGTGGACTCACGGGCGACGCCCACGGCCTCGGCTGACAGGATCGTGCGGGCCAGGTCGGTGAGGACCGTCCGAGCTCCGGGGAGAACGGTGGCGGTCGCCCCCGACAGCGTGACCCGGCTGGACCGGCGAGTGGGATCCAGGTTGGCCGGAGTGCTTACGGTGACGCCGGCGCCTACTTCGACAACGGCGACGTCGTCGCCGACGCCGACCACGATCACATTGGCCAGACCGCCGCCGAGCACCACGCCGGCGTCGCCCGAAGCCTTGCCGTCGGAGACGGTGACCGACCCACCGAGGCCGACGCCTCCGATCTTGGATCCGTCAGCAAATCCGGGGAGAAGAGCCGTTTTCAACGCGTCGGTACCGGCGAAACTGATAAGCGCGCTGGCCAGGACCGAGGACACGAACGGCCCGGGCGCGATGGCGCGGCCGAATTCTTCAACAACGACGACGAGCTCTTCGAGGCCGTAACCAGATCCGCCGTTGGCTTCGGGGAGGTGGAGGCCGAGCCACCCGAGGTTGGCGACCTCCGACCACCATGTGGGAAGGGTTTCGGTGGGTGCTTCCAGGAGGGCGCGGGCACCGGCCTTGGCCCCCTTCGTTTTGAGAAAATCGGCAGCGGTGTCTGCCAGAGCTTTGTGGTCTTCGGTGAGAGCAATCGACATAGTGGGGACAACGCTATTGCGGACCGGCCGGATGTACCGAATCGAAGCAGTGTCACTCCCGTGGTCCAGCGGGTAGGGTCGCTTATCGACGACACCCATCGACAGGAGCGCACACCATGAAGTACGTCAGGCTGGGCAATACGGGACTCGAAGTTTCGAGGATCTGCGTGGGATGTATGAGCTTTGGGGTACCCCGCGGTGGAACCCATCCGTGGACGCTTGACGAGGAAACCAGCCGGGGATTCATAAAGCAGTCGATCGAAGCCGGGATCAACTTCTTCGACACGGCGAATGTGTATTCGCTGGGGTCGAGCGAGGAGATCGTGGGCCGGGCGCTGAAGGACTTCGCCAACCGCGACGAAGTCGTGTTGGCTACGAAGGTGCACGGCGCCATGCGTTCCGGCCGAAATGCCGGCGGGCTGTCGCGGAAGGCGATCATGACCGAGGTCGATGCCAGCCTTCGCCGACTCGGTACCGACTACATCGACCTCTATCAGATCCACCGCTGGGATCCGAAGACGCCGATCGAGGAGACCTTAAGCGCGCTTAACGATACCGTGGCGACGGGGAAAGTCCGCTACATCGGTGCGTCGTCGATGTTCGCGTGGCAGTTCAGCAAAGCCCTGTACACCTCGGAGATTCGCGGGCTGGCCAAGTTCGTAAGCATGCAGAATCACTACAACCTTCTCAACCGGGAAGAGGAGCGCGAGATGATGCCTCTATGCGTCGATCAGAAGATCGGCGTCATTCCCTGGAGTCCCTTGGCGCGTGGCCGTCTCACCCGCGACTGGGACACGGCCACGGAACGTTCGGAGACCGACGTGTTCGGGAAGACGCTCTACGCTCCCGGTGATCAGGTCATCGTCGAGCGGGTGGCCGAGATCGCGGCCGAACGAGATCTCCCGCGGGCCCAGATCGCACTTGCGTGGATGCTCGGCAAACCCTTCGTGACCGCGCCGATCGTCGGAGCGACCAAGCCGCATCACATCACCGATGCCGTGGCCGCACTCGACGTGACGCTCAGCGCAGAAGAAGTCAAGCGACTCGAAGAGCCGTACACCCCACACGGCATCGCGGGTTTCGCCTGACGCACGCCGTCCGGCCGGTCGGTTCGGTTTGGCGGGACCCTCTATGTCAGTATCAGAGGCATGACGCCTGACCCGTATTTCGACCTGTCCGGAAAGATCGCTCTCGTAACCGGAGGAAGCCGGGGACTCGGCCGGGAAATGGTGATGGCCTTTGCCGAGCGCGGCGCTGATGTGGTGATCGCCAGTCGCAAGATCGAGACGTGCGAAGCGGTGGCCGAGGAAGTTCGGGCGATGGGGCGACGCGCCATGGCCTACAGCGTGCACGCTGCCCGCTGGCCGGAGCTCGATGCGATGATCGAGCACGTCTACGCGGAATGGGGTCGCGTCGACATTCTCGTGAACAATGCCGGGATGGGTCCGGCGCTGCCGAGCCACGAGGTGACCGAATCACTGTTCGACAGCGTCCTCGGCCTGAACTTCAAAGGTCCGTTCCGTTTGGCCAGTCAGATCGCAAAGCGGATGTCCGATGGCGACGGCGGCACGATCATCAACGTTTCATCGTCGGGCGCACTGGTCCCGCTGCCGTATGTGATTCCCTACGGCAGCGCCAAAGCCGCATTGAACGCGATGACCCGCTCGCTGGCCGCAGAGTACGGTCCGAAGGTGCGGGTGAACACGCTGTCACCCGGACCGTTCCTGACCGACATCGCGCTCGCGTGGACCGAGGAGAGCCGGGAGAAGTCCAACAACGCGCTGGGCCGTCCGGGCAAGCCGAACGAAATCGTGAGCGCCGCGTTGTTCCTGGCGAGTCCGGCGTCGTCGTTCACGACCGGGGCAACGATCCGCGTCGACGGCGGAATGCCCACCGGCGTGTAGCCGGGCCCGCTGAGGCGGATCAGTAGGGTGGGGTCAGTGAGGTGGGGTCAGTGAGGTCGGTCAGTGGGGTGCGGTCAGTGGGGCTCGGCCCGGTCGACGAGATCAGGTGCGTCATGCGCCGCAAATCCGACGCGCATGTTGGCGCGCTTCTGGTACTTGGTGACCGACGAGGTCCCCATGAGCAGTTCCGCGGCCACCGCGGCAAGAAGTCCGGGCACGATGAACGACGCGCGGCCCGTCGTCTCCGCCACGAACATCACTGACGCGAGCGGAACCCGGTAGCCCGCCCCGAGGAACGCGGCGATACCGACCAGCACGAACAGGTCGAGGTCGTGATAGCCGATGACTCCCGAGATCACAGAACCGGTCAGCGCGCCGGCTGCAACCAGCGGAACGAACAGACCACCGACGCCCCCACCCGCGACAGCAGCGGAAGTTGACATACAGCGCATGACCAGAATGGCCAGCATCAGCCAGACGGAATGGTGGGGGACCGAGGCCCAGCGCACTACGCCGTAGCCGGAGCCGACGAGCAGGGACTCCCCGGTCAGTGCCCGACCCAACGCGAACAGCGCGCCGATAACGACCGCTGCTCCGAGGGTTTTGGCCAACGGATTCGGACCGGCCGCAGCCGCCTTGGCCCGCCGAAGCATCAACGCGAACAGCCGGGCACCAAAGGCCGACACCGCGCCGATGGCCACTGCTCCGGCCAGATCCGCAAACCCGAATCCACTATGCGCGCTTACTGAAAAGAGCGTGTCGGTACCGTTTATGGCCACGAACGCAAGGTATCCGGACGCGCCACCGACGAGCGCGGGGAGGAGCATCCGGCGGGCCATGTCATCCTGGAAGGGCACTTCCATGGCGAACACCGCTCCGGTCGCCGGAGCCTTGAAGATCGCGGCAACGCCCGCGGCGGCGCCCGCGACCAGCAACACGCGATGGTCGGCGTCCCGGAAGATCTTCGGAAGCCGACGCTGAATGTGGTGCCCGATCGTCGAGCCGGCGTAGAGCGACGGGCCCTCCAGCCCCATGGGAACCCCGAGCCCGATGGTGAACAGCGAACCGACCATGCGGGTGACAAAGGCCCGGGGAGGAAGTTCGTACCGGCGGTCGTGGAACGCGTGCAGATACTCGTCGGCCGTCGCCGGGGAGATGACTGATCCTCCGAAGTGCCGCACTGCATGGGATGCGAGCAAACCGATGCCAGGCAGAACCGCGATGAGCCACAGCGGACCTTCGAGGATCCGATCGAACGCAACTTCGATGGCGAGTCGGTCGAGGAGCGCAACGAACAACCCGGTGACGACACCGACGAGAGCTGCCGAGGTGACGACCTGGTGGGAGATCGCGGCGATCCCCTTGAGTTCGTTCTTGCGGTGGATGGGTAGCCACCGGTCGATATGGAAGCGACTCTGGTCAGCCATGTTCTGCTTCAGGAACCGATGATCGGCAAGGTTGGTGATGCTCGACGGGTCAGGTATCGCGGGCCCTCCGCTTCGATCACGATGTTCTCCTCATGCACCATGAGGCGGCCCGGGGCGAACTCCATCCCCGGTTCGAGCGTGAGCACCATCCCGGGCGTCAGAATTGTTTGATCCGCGGGCGTATTCGACGGCCACTCGGTGAGCTGCATGCCGAGTCCGTGCCCGAGCCGGCCGACGTTGTTGCCGAGCGCTCCGGCGCGTTCCATCACGGACTGCATGGCCCGGTACACGTCGGCGCAGCGCGCACCCGGTTGCGCGGCGGCGAACCCGGCCTCCGTCGCTTCGAAGACCGCTTCGTACGCTGCGGCCGTGTCGCTCGTTGCTTCGCCGAACGCCCAGTTGCGGTCGAAGTCACAGAAGTAGCCGTCGAACATGGCTCCCGTGTCGAGGATCAGCACGTCGCCGCGTTCAACCGGTCGGGTCGACGGCGGCGAGATGATGTCGCGGTAGCCGCCGGGTCCGGCCCCGCCCACGAGATACGCCACGTCGTCGACCCCACGCTCGAGACACGCGATCTTGAAGCTGCGGAAGATGTCGATCTCGGTCATGCCGGTTCGCAAACTCTGCGGCCAGGTTTCGAAGACGTCGGACACGAGATCGCACACGTACTCGATCTTCTCGATCTCCGCCGTCGACTTCACCATGCGGAGCCGTTGGATGATCGAGGTGGCGTCGACGAAGCTAACCCGGTCGAGCACTTCGCCGAGCCGGGTCCAGTCGCTCATCGGCATGCGCACGTGCGTCTCGGCTCCCATTGGTACGCCGACGCGAGCGTTCGGACCGACCAGCTCAACGAGGGTCGCGGCGAGAAGGGAGACTCCCTCATCCGACGGGTTGGGCGACGACCAGCTGCGGATGTCGTCGATCCAGGTCTGGCTCATGCACTCGACACCGATCGTCGGAATTACCGCCACCGGTTTGCCCGTGACCGGGAGGATCACGAACCACGGTCGGGTCGGACTCTGCCAGAACTGGGTCAGATAGCCGGTGAAGTAGCGCACTTCCGGTTCCGTCGACAGCAGCAGCGCACGCTGTCCGGCTTCGGCCATCATGGCCTGAGCCCTGGCCACGCGGGCCTCGAGCTCAGAAGTGGCAAACCCCCGAGTCGGCTCGGTAACGGTCATGGGAGCTTGCTCGCGGCGGTGGGCACGGTCCCAGCATACGGTCACGCCCACGGTCCCGACGTTTGGATGAATCAGCTCGCTGAGCGAGCACAAACGCCGCAGCGTCGGGGCTAGTGAGCTTCAGCGACGGCCGATGTGCTTTTCGAGCGCGACCAGGCGGCGGTCCCATTCGCCTCCGACACGTTCCATCCAGGCCGCGGCTTCGCGGAGT
The DNA here is from genome assembly GCA_963763135.1 of uncultured Acidimicrobiales bacterium. Lineage (GTDB taxonomy): Bacteria > Actinomycetota > Acidimicrobiia > Acidimicrobiales > JANYDT01 > JANMZO01. The sequence goes on from CAVXNJ010000009.1 coordinate 294,351, forward strand.
GAGCCGGCGACGACCTGGTAGCGGACCTCGTTGCCCTGTCGTTCGGAACTCACGATCCCGGCGTCGTGCAGCACGCCGAGATGCTTCACGATGGCTTGGCGGGTCAGGTCATATTCCTCGGCCAGTACCGATGCATTGAGCGGCCCCGACCTGGACAGGCGATCGACGAGATCCCGGCGAGTTGCATCACTGAGTGCGGCGAAGACCGCTGGAGTTGTCGGGTCCGGATGTTGCGAAGCCGCGACCTTTGACGGACGTGAACCCCTCGCCGGGACCGGGGGGCGGCTGGGCGTCATGTCAGCACCAGCACGCCTGTTTACACGTGCGAACGGCCAGGCCAACGAGAACGTCGTCCCAAACGGTCCAGGTCTCCCATGTTGAGGGAGCGCCGGCCTTGGTCGCACCGGAAGCATGGTTCATCGCATGGTTCGTCGCCATCGTGACGAGTGGCCGCTCCGTTATGGTCAGTTGCGAGCCTTCCCCGTCCGGCTCCACGATGTAGGTGACCTCGGAGGTTTGGCTCTCGTCGTCGTTCGGCCACCAACGGAAACGCAGCAGATGCCCTTCTTCGACCGCGTCGATCCAACCGTTTCGCTCCGCGCCGTTGTCTTCGGAGATGTGGACCGGGCCACCCGGCTCGAGTTCCCAGGCCACTTCGGCGCCGAACCATTCGTTGATCTCGCTCGGGTCGGTGAGCACGTCCCAGAGCTCCTCTTGCGTGATGGGAAGCGTGACGACTCGTTCGATCATGAGAGCTCCTTGTGGCACCGGTTGATGCAACTCCATGGTTGCACATCAGCGATGGGTATGTGTAGTGTGCAACTCATGAGTTGCACATCGATCCCATCCGTCGCCCAACCGTTCACTCGCTCTCTGCAGGCGTCAGCGCCGGCCCTCAACTCCTACGGACCGATGGGCGACGTGTTCGAACGCCTCCTGCGTGAGCGAATTCTCTTCCTGGGGGCGGAGGTGACCGACGAGCTGGCGAACGACATCAACGCCAAGCTGCTGCTGCTTGACGCTGATGATCACGAGCGTGACATTTCGCTCTACATCAACTCTCCCGGTGGATCGGTCTATGCGGGAATGGCGATCTTCGACACGATGAACTTCGTTCGTTGCGATGTCGCCACGATCTGCATCGGCATGGCGGCCTCCATGGGTCAGTTCCTGTTGTGTGCGGGAGCGAAGGGTAAGCGCAGCGCTCTTCCGCATTCGAGAATCCTCATGCATCAACCACTCGGCCAGATGCAGGGCAAGGCCAGCGACATCCAGATCCACGCTGACCAGATGCTGAAGACGAAAAAGCAGATGGCCGAGTTAATAAGTTCGCTTACGGGTCAGCCATTGGACCGGGTCGAGCGGGACTCCGATCGTGACCGGTGGTTTACCCCGCAGGAGGCTCTTGAGTACGGGATGATCGACCAGATCGTCGGTTCGGCCCGGCCGTCGAGTGAGCGAGTTCACTGATGCCCACGGCATTTGTCCCCACCGTCATCGAGTCGACCAGCCGTGGAGAGCGGGCCTACGACCTCTACAGCCGGATGCTCGGCGACCACATCATCTTCCTGTCGACGCCGCTCGACGAAACCGTAGCCAACTTGATATGCGCGCAGATGCTGTTTCTGGAATCCGTTGACAGCGAGCGCGACATCAATCTGTACATCAACTCACCTGGTGGTGATGTCGTGGGGCTACTGGCGATCTACGACACGATGCGTTTCGTCCGCAACGACATCTCCACCATCTGTTTCGGTCAGGCGGCATCGGCTGCGGCGATTCTCCTTGCGGCTGGGACGCCGGGCAAGAGGTATGCCCTCCCGAACTCTCGAATTCTTCTGCATCAGCCGTCTTCGGGCGCCGGGGGCCAGGTTTCCGACATCGAGATTCAGGCGAAGGAGATCGCTCGGTTGCGGGCGAACCTTGAAGACATTCTGAGCCGTCATACCGGCCGGGCCGCCGAGAAACTCCGTTCTGACATGGAACGCGACCTGATTCTTTCGCCCACCGAAGCCCGGGCCTACGGGGTAATCGATGACATCGTGTACAGCCGGACGGTGCCCGAGGGTGAGGTGGCCCGCCCATCCAGGTGACCGTGGGCACATCTCACCAAGTTCTTATGTTGACACTGGTTAACTCGCGGGCTACGAACTGCACCCGTCCGGGTGGGTACAACCGGGAGAGCCGTGAACGAAAAGAACAGTGTCAAGGAAGCTGGCAACTCCGGAAAGAGTCGTCGGGTTCGCTACGTGATCGCCGGGGCGGGTCTGCTCGTAGTGGCGCTCGTTGGTGGGCCCTGGGTGTACATCAACCTGATCAAAGACGATGCTCCGGAGAAGCTGACGGTCGACGCGCTCGGGACGCTGGCGCCTACTTCTGACACCGCACCCACTTCTGACACCTCGGATTCTTCGGCCGACGACTCGGCCATTGAATCAACCGTCGCGCCAGACGCCAGTGTGGCCGATGGAGCGGTTGACTCGACACCGCTCGACAGCACTGCCTCGGTGGAGACCACGGTCGCTGGCGGAACGGATGTCGCAGCGGGGGCGGTTTCCAATGATCTGACAGGTTCCTGGGCGGTGACCCAACCGAGCACGGCCGGCTACCGGGTCAAGGAGATCCTGTTCGGTCAATCGACGGAAGGGGTGGGCCGTACCACGGACGTGACCGGCACCATCGTCATCAGCGGAACCTCGCTGACGGAAGGGAAATTCAGCGTCGATCTGACCACGTTGAAAAGCGATGCCGATCGCCGCGACAGCCAGGTGCAGAATCGTCTCCTCGAGACCGCGACGCATCCGACCGCGACCTTCACGGTCAAAGGACCGGTCACCCTTCCGGCGACGCCGGCCGTCGATGACACGGTGACGGTCGACGTTCCGGGAACGCTCAACCTTCACGGGGTCGACAAAGAGCTGACGTTCTCGCTCACCGTCAAGCGGACCGCGGCGGGATTTCAGGTCGCCGGCAGCACGGACATCGTGTTCGCCGACTTCGGAATCGAAGACCCGTCGAACCCCGCGGTGCAGACGGAGAACCACGGCCTCCTGGAGCTGGCCATGACCTTCGCCAAAGCCTGACCTCGGGCAACATCTCAATCGGCCTAGTGAGCCCCGGGTGTCTGTTGACACCCGGGGCTCACTGCATCCAGTGACATCGTGATATCAGGTCACTTGACATTGTTCGAATTATCAGGCACCTTGAGACAACCCACAAAGGAGTCGAGATGGCTGAGCGCAGCGAAACGGAAACCGTGGCCTACGAGGTGGTCGACCGGATCGCGTGGGTTCGCTTCAATCGTCCGGAGAAGCGCAATTGCATGAGTCCGAAGTTGAACCGCCAGATGATGCGCGTCCTCGACGAGCTGGAATTCCGCGATGACGTCGGTGTGTTGGTCCTCACGGGGGAAGGTACATCGTGGACGGCCGGAATGGACCTCAAGGAGTACTTCCGCGAAACCGAAGCGTTGGGCCTGGTCGGCGTACGAACCGCTCAACGCGAAGCGTATGGCTGGTGGCGACGCCTCCGGTGGTATCAGAAGCCGACGATCGCGATGGTCAACGGTTGGTGCTTTGGTGGCGGTTACGGCCCGTTGTTCGCCTGCGACCTGGCCTTTGCTGCTCATGAGGCCCAGTTCGGGCTCTCGGAGATCAACTGGGGCATCCTTCCCGGTGGAGGAGCGTCGAAGGTGATCTCCGAACTCACGTCGTTCCGGCGGGCGATGTATCACGCCATGACCGGTGAGAACATAGACGGCAAGACGGCCGCTGAGTGGGGCCTGGTCAACGAGTCGTGGCCGGCCGACGGTCTCCGCGAGCGGGTTGTCGAAGTCGCCCGGGTGCTACTTGCGAAGAATCCCGTCGCGCTCAAAGCTACGAAGGACGCGGTTCGTCGGGTGCGGGAGATGTCCTACGACAACGCCGAGGACTATCTCGTTCGTACGCAGGAAGCGGCCAACTCATTCGACAACGAAGGGCGCAAAGAAGGTATTCGCCAGTTCATTGATGACAAGAGTTACAAGCCCGGACTCGGCGCCTACCAACCGACGACGAACTCCTGACGGTGAGGCTGCTCCGGAGTCGAAAACTCTCACCGAAAGAGAGTTTTCGACTCCGGAGCAAAGACAACGAGTCGTCATGCTGCCTCGGTGGCGGGGAGAGACCGAGTCCGACGTTTGGCCATGACTCCGAAGATGCGGATGGCGAGCGGATAGACCACGAGACCGGTGAGCACCACGAGAAGGCCCTTGAACAGCGGTGCCTGCTGATCGGACCCGCTCTGGAAGGCGTGCAGGCCGGTGAGGACTACGGCCGGCAGCGAGAGGAGGTGTATGGCCCGCCAGACGCGCCGCTTGAACCGGAGTCGCGGCCACGAGGTCAGCACGACGACGGCGAACAGATACGTTGCGACGATGCCGTACGCAATCGGCAGCGTCCCGCTCGTGATCGCGCCCGGTACGAGGGCCTGGGTTACCGTGAACCCGGCGTCGCTGTCCATCAGAACGGCCACGATGTGCAGGATCATGAAGGCGAGGGCGGAACCGCCGAGCCAGTTGTGGAGGTCGAGCCACCAGGCTGGTCGGAGCCGGTGTCCGGTGTTGCGGGCGGAGAATTTGAGTCCCCACAGTACGGACGCCACCGCGAGCACCGTGGCGACGATGCCGGTCGAGCGTGTGATGTACCACCACCAGTTCATGTCATTCCTGCTTTCAGGTAGATGTCCGAGGAAGTACCGGAGGTCAGGCCGAGGCGAGGGCGCCGGCGGCGATGGCCTGATCAATCGCGTTCTGCAACGAGACCTTGTAGCTGTCGGTGGTGTAGGTGGCACCGGAGACGTTGTCGATGTCGGAGCTCTGAGCGGTCAGCACTTCGCTCTTGAGAACGGGGATCGCTCGATTGTTGATGCTCACACTTTTTGGCTTGCTGTTCGGGGTCTGCAGCGCCACGACGTTCGTGATTCTTCCGGCCGAAGTGGTGATCTTCACCTGGACCGGTCCCCATTTGTTCGTATCGACGGCACCGGTATAGGTCTTGGTTGCGGTGGTGGCCGCGGTCTTCGCTGTGGTTGCGGTGGAGACCGTTGTGGCGGCATCGGCTCGGTCGGCGTTGGCGAACGCTGCGGTCAAACCGGTCGTAGCGGCCAGGCTCAACGTCAGAGCGGCGATGCGGCTGCCTTTTGCGGCATGACGACGCTTGCGGGTAGTCGTCGCCGCCATGGCGCCGTTTGTGGCGGCGTGTGTGGTGCCGTGTGTGGTGCCGGCGCCCCGAGAGGTCGGAGCGGTCCGGGTGGCCCGTGGGGGTCGGATGCGGCTCGTAGGAGGGGCGGGGCTCGGGTTGTTGATGATGGTTTCCATGCCACGTAGTTGACGGCATGGGCGAAAGAGGACGTTTAACCCCCGGTTGGAGTTCGGTGAGTCGGTTTTCGCTGCCCGGGACCGACCCTGAACGGGCGTCGACCGGCTATCCGGCGCAAGCGGAACAGAGACCGGTAATCGAGAAATGCGCCAGGTCGGCGCGAAATCCGGACGCCGTCTCGATATTTCGGGCGATCGAGCGGGTCAGGGCGCTCGATAGAGGGGCCGAGTGCCCGCAGCGGCGGCAGACGAGGTGGGCGTGAGTGTCGTCGGCAAAATGGTAAACGGCGGGACCGTGACCGAGGTGTACGTGAATGAGAACACCCATCTCCTCAAGGTGTTCCAGTGTGCGGTAAATCGTGCTCACCGCCACGTCGGGGTGCACCTGTTGCACCCGTACGGCGAGGTCCTCGGCGGTCGGATGATCGCCCGCGGCCATCAACGCAGCGAGCACGGCTCGACGTGGAGCGGTTATCCGCCCGCCGGCGTCTCGGAGCTTCTGCAGGATTTCTGCCGACCGGGAATCGTGGTTCACCCGATCATGATCGGGATGCGGCACTTTGGACGGGACGGGTACCTCGGACCCGCTCGCACCCACTGAGGGTCGACGTCGAGAAGCCGTCGCCATGCTCAGGCAAGCTCGGCGCTGGGACGTGGTGCGTTTCCGGGCACCGGCGAGAGAGCGGTGTCGGAGCTGTGGTGATCGTCGAGGCCGGCGGCGCGGCGAAGCCCGCGTGTTCCGGTCACCGCAAACACCACGACAAAGACAAAGAACCCGACTAGCACGATGGTTGCTCCCGGCGACACATCGAGATGGTAACTGAGGTACATGCCCACCAGTCCGGATAGGCCACCGATCAGTGTCGACAGCCACAGCATCTTCGCAAAGCTGTTCGTGAGCATGCGAGCGATCACCGCAGGTACCACCAGCGCTGCGGCGATCAAGGTAACGCCGAGTACCTTCATCGAAGAGAGGATCGCAAAGCTCAGCAGCAACATCAACAGCGCATCGATCCGGGCGACGTTCACGCCCGACACTTCGGCGACCTCGGGGTCAAACGTCGTGAACAGCAACTTGCGGTAGAACCCGACGACGATCGCCACCGTGATCAGGGTGACAGCGATGACGATCAGCATGTCGCTTTGTGAGACGCCGAGCACGCTCCCGAACACCGTGGCCTCGATGCTGCGTTTGACCCGGCTGTAAAAGCCGAGAAGGGCGATGCCGAACGCAAAACTGGCGGTCGTGATCACACCGATCGCGGCATCGGATCCGATGATGCGCCGGCGGCTGACCTTGCCGATCGCAAGACCCGAGCCGAGACCCCAGAGACCCGCGCCGATGTAAAAGTTGAGTGAGAGTGCGGCGCAAATCGCAGCACCCCCGAAAATGGCATGGCTGAGTCCGTGACCGATGTAACTCATTCCCCGAAGGGTGACAAAGACGCCGAGCAAGCCGCACAGTGCGCCGGCGAACGTACAGACGACCAGAGCGTGGCGAAGAAAACCGAACTGAAAAGGTTCGAGCAGAACATGCATCATGACGCCCGGCTCTCATACGTCAGCCCGCCGAATGACGGCGAGCCGGTTCGACGGTCGATGACGAGCGGCATACCGGCGTGGTCGAGTACATCCATCGGCGCTCCGTAGACGGTTTCCAGAATCTCGGGGGTAAGGACCTCTTTGGGGGTCCCGCGGCCGGCGATGCGTACGTTCAGACACAACAGGGCCGGCAAGTGGGCGGCAATCCCGTTCAGGTCGTGGGTTGACAGCACGATGGCGAGGCCCTCCTGGTGAAGGTCGCCCAGTAGGTGGAGTACCTCGTGGCGTGTTTTCACGTCGACCCCCGACGTCGGCTCGTCCATGAACAGAATCTGCGGCTTGCCGAGAAGCGCCCGCGCAATGAACACGCGCTGTTGCTGGCCTCCGGAGAGTTCACGGATGTGCCGATGACCGAGGTTTCCTATGCCGAGCCGTTCAAGAATTTCGGCGACCTCGCGCTTTTCTCCCGGGCTGGCCCACGGCCATCGACGACCGTCGGTTCGGGCCATCAGCACCACTTCGGCGACGGTCACCGGAAAGTTCCAGTTGACCGTTTCCACCTGTGGCACGTAGCCAAGTCGTACGTCGGTACGGCGCTTCACGATGCCGTGGCTCGGTTGGATGGCCCCGAGCATCATCCTCAGCAGCGTCGTTTTTCCCGAGCCCGAGGGACCGACGATTCCGAGCATGTCGCCTTCGTTGACGTCGAGATCGATGTCGAGCAGCACCGGCCGCTCGCCGTAGGTGTGTGACACATGCTCGATGTGTATCAATGGAATGGAACTACTCATTGGGGATAGTCCGCCTTGTCTTTCACAACATCGGTGGCGTCGAACGACTCGAGGCCGCTCGGGTCGCCCTTCAGACTCTTTACAAGGGTGACAAAGTCGAACTTCATCAACCCGAGATACGAATGATCGGGGTCGCCGGGTCCACCGGGAAGGTCATCGTCGCGAAGCGTGTCCACGTAACTCACCCCAGCTTCTTTTCCTATCTGCTCGAGGACCGGGCTCGGGAATACTTCGGAGCCGAAGATCGCCGGGACGCCTTCGGCCTTGATTTGTTTGATGAGGTCGGCGACCTCCCTCGGGGTGGGCTCTTCGAAATCCGACACCTGAATGGCCCCGATGACCTTCCAGCCGTAGTAGGCGGAAAAGTACGCATAGGCGTCGTGGTACGTGAGCAGTTTGCGGTTCTTGGCGGGGACGGTGGCGCTGGCCGTTCTGAATGCCGTGTCGAGTTTGTCTACCTTCGCCGTGAATGCCGCCGCGTTCGCCCTGTAGTAGTCGGCGTTGGCCGGATCCGCCTTGGCCATGACGCTGCCGACGATCACTGCGTAGCACCTTGCCATCGGAGGGTTCGTCCACAGGTGCGGATTGGGTTTTCCGCCGTCGCGGGGAAACGAGAAGTCGTAGATGTATTCGTCGGGGCTGATCACGAGGGAGCCGAGCTCAACGATCTGCGCCCTCGACGCCTTGTTCTGCTCAGCCAGTTCCCGGGTGGGGTCCTCCAGCGAAAGGCCGTTTGTGAAAATGATGTCGGCCTTGGAGAACCGCTCGGCCACGCTCGGCTTCGGCTCATATGTATGGCTGTTGGTACCTTCTGGAACGATTCCATACACGTCGGCTTTGTCACCGGCGATGTTGCCTGCGATAGAGGTGATCGGGGCCACGGTGCTGTTGATCTGAAGTCGGCCGTTCGCCGGTCCGGTCCGATCTTCCCCGGCCGATGACGCTTCGGTCGGGCAGGTGAAGTTGGCGTTTTTCTCTATCGCTTGCGCGGTTTCCGGGTCTCCTCCGTCATCGACGGAGGCAACAGAAGTCTCGGAAGACGAAGGAGTTGTCTGGTTCGTCGAGCCGTCGGTTGACGCGACCGCAACGGTGGTGTCGGAAATCGTTTCCGACGAACTGCAAGAGCCGAGGAGCAGCAGTGATCCGACAAACATGGCGGAGACGGAACTGGCAACCTTGCGCATCCGGTCCACGGTACTGCGTGCAGTTTGCTACTGATAACTGATTGCAACAATCGGCGATCCCTCAGGTGATGAAGGCAGTGGCCGAGCCGCGGCAACGAAAAGCAAGCTACCGTCGGATGGATCGTTATCGTTAGCGGGCTGAAGCTGTGCGTGTCGCTACAGTCGGTGGCGTGAAGCACGTGACCCCCACGCCGTGTCGGAAGAATCCAAACCATGCGTAGTAGCGGGCCGTCCCTACCCGTCACCCTGGCGAACATCACCGAGGCGGCAGACCGCATTGCCGGGGCCGTCATTCGCACTCCGATGCTTCGCTCGCAGACGCTCTCCGAAATTACCGGAGCAACCGTCTTCGTCAAGTTTGAGAACCTGCAGTTCACTGCTTCGTTCAAGGAGCGGGGCGCCCTCAACAAGTTGCTTCGACTCTCCGCCGCCGAACAATCCACGGGCGTGATCGCCATGTCCGCGGGCAACCATGCTCAGGGCGTCGCGTATCACGCCGCCCGATTGGGTATACCGGCGACGATCGTGATGCCGGTCGCCACGCCGATCACGAAGGTCGAGCACACGCGCAAACACGGTGCGCGGGTGATCCTCCATGGCGAGTCTCTGGCCGAGGCCAGCCGTTACGCGATCGAGTTGCAGGAAACGGAGGGCCTCACGTTCCTTCACCCGTTCGACGATGCCGACGTGATCGCCGGACAGGGAACCGTCGCTCTCGAAATGCTGCACGACGCGCCCGAGATCGACACGCTCGTGGTGCCCGTCGGCGGTGGGGGGCTCATTTCCGGGATGGCGGTCGCCGCATGCGCGCTGAAACCCGACATCGTGATCGTCGGAGTGGAATCAGCAATGTACCCCTCGCTTCACGCCGAGCGGGCCGGGCGCGATCCCGTGGCTCTGAGCGGTGGGGCGACCATCGCTGAAGGCATCGCGGTCAGCCGCGTGGGGCGGTTGCCGTTCGCTATCACGCAGCGGGTGGTCGACGACGTGGTTCTCGTCGATGAGTCCCATCTGGAGCAGGCCATCACATTGTTCTGCACCGTTGAAAAGACCGTCGCCGAGGGAGCCGGGGCGGCCGGACTTGCAGCGCTGATCGCCTATCCCGAACGTTTTGCCGGCCGTACCGTCGGTCTGGTGCTCTGCGGGGGAAACATCGATTCACGGTTGCTTGCGTCGGTGTTGACCCGGGCGCTCGTCCGAGAGCAGAGAATCGTCCGGCTCCGCATTGTGGGCGACGACCGGCCCGGACTCCTTGCCGTCGTGGCCACCACGATCGGCTCGTTGGGGGGCAACATACTGGAAGTCGCCCACAACCGACTCGCGCTTGATGTGCCGGCAAAGGGAGCGGAATTCGACGTTCTGATGGAGACCCGCGACGCCCACCATACCCAGGAGATCCTAAGCGCGCTTAGATCCTCCAGCTACTCGGTCCGCATTGTCTGAATCGCTGCCACTCGCGAGGACTCGCCGATCGAGAAACGCCGAACCGGTTTTGAACCGGTCGATGTTTGAACCGGTCGATGTTTGAACCGGTCGATAGGGGGTACCAATGACGTACTACGTTCCCTGATCTAAGGAGTTCCCATGTACATCGGTGGCGGTTTTCTCATGACTGTTCTTATCGTCGTTTTGATCGTGTATTTCGTCCGCCGTGTGTAACGCACTCGCCGATACCGTAAGTATGCAGACTGTTTCCTCAGTGCATTCCACCGTTCCCAAGTTGCCGGTCTTCATGAGATCAGCTTCTGGTGAACGGGGACACGCGGATACGCCCGCTCGGGTGGGCGCAAATCACATCCACGGTTACGAGAACCACGATTCGGCCGACCAGGTCAGCCATGCCAGTGCCGCGGATTTCCGGGGCAACGTTGACCGGTCGCTTTCCTGGGCTGCGGAATCCCTTGTCGACGACGACGTCGCTGACACGGTTGCCTTCTTTGGGCTCAATTGCCGGGAGCAGTTTCTGGCTATCGAGGAGCTCCGTACCCTCGCACGTTTGGCCATCGACCTGGCCGGTGTGGATCCTGGAGTGTTCTTGGACCTGGCAACTCAGGGTCTACGCGGCTGGCTCACGACGCCGGTCGCGTGAGGTAGCTGCCGCTAGACAGCCGACTTCGTGAGGGCCGCGGCCCTGCGTGAACGTTGGGCCAACAGACCGTGAACGTACAACGAACGGAACCTGAACATCAGGGAAACCCAAGGTTTCGCAGGCCCGCGTCCGTTGGGCCTGGCAAATCCGAGTGCTTACAATCGGGACTCTGTGCCGGCGTCCGCCGGATCATCGGAAGGTCCCCGTGAGCATAGAGCGTGAGTTGTGAGCATAGAGCGTGAGTTGAAGGTCGTGGCAGACACGGGCTTGGCCCTGCCCGATATGAGCGAAGCCGTCGAAGGCTTGACCGTGGGCCCGGCAAAGCAGCTGAAGCTTTCGGCCACCTATTACGACACACCCGACTTGGCTTTGATCCGCAGCGGGGTGACCCTCCGTTCTCGATCTGGCGAACCGGGTCCGACCTGGACCCTCAAACTTCCTGCGACGTCAGAAGACGGCACGCTCGGGCGTCATGAGATTCACTTCGACGGAAAACCGGGAACGGTGCCAACGGCCGCGCTGGACGCCGTGACGGCGTATGTTCGACGTTCCAAGGTCGGTGCGGTTGCGGAGATCAATACCGTTCGTGACTCGACTGAGCTTCGAATGGGCGAGGTGGTCGTGGCAACCATTTGCGACGATCAGGTCGTCGGAAAAGCCGGTGATCAGCGCACGGAATTTCGCGAAGTGGAGGTCGAGCTCGTCGACCAGATTTCGGGTGCGGATCTGTTGAAGGCGGTCCGCGCTCGATTGCGCGAGGCGAACTGGAAGATCGAGGTTTCGCCTGTTCCCAAACTCGCCCGGGTCTTGGGTGAAGGCGTGTCGGCCGGCGCGCTCGTGCCGGTCCAACCCCTGGGCCGCAAGGCTCGCTTGAAAGACGCTGTCCGGTCTGCCGTCGCCAAGTCGGTAAGCGAACTGATTACTTTTGACGCGGGTACACGTCTGGATCTCGACATCGAAGATCTTCATCAGTTTCGGGTCGCGACACGCCGACTCCGGTCCGATCTGCGGACGTTTCGCGGGGCACTCGACAGGTCATGGGTGAGTCCGGTCCGAGCCGAGTTGCGTTGGCTCGGTGAGGTGGTTGGCGCTGTCCGTGATCTTGATGTGCTAGCGGCTCGCTTGACGCGGGCCGTGGACAAACTCGATGAAACCGAATCAGGTGAAGTGGCGAAGATGATGGCAGCGCTTGAAGAACAGCGAGTCGCTGCGAGAAAGACCTTGCTCGATGCGCTGGGAAGCCCGCGATACCTGAATCTCCTCGAGTCGTTGATCGACGCCGCAGTGGCGCCCCACTACGCGACATCTGAGACCGAGGATGAAACAGCCGACCGGCCCGGTGACCGCCTGGCCTCGCGTGCGCTTCCCGGATTGGTACGCAAGTCCTGGAAGCAGCTCAAGGGGGCTGCAGAGGAGTTGGATTCGGATTCGGCCGACGACGATCTCCATGAGGTCCGGATATTCGCCAAGCGTTGCCGGTATGCAGCAGACGCAGCGGCTCCCGTCTGCGGTCGTGATGCGAAACGGTTCGCAGCAGCGGTCAAGGAACTTCAGACTGTTCTGGGTGATTATCAAGACACGGTAATCACCGAACAATGGCTTAGAAATGCTGCGCGATCGGAGCCGCAGATCGGCCTGCTGGCCGGACTACTGGTCGCTGAAGAACGCAAGCAGCGTGTCGTGCTGCGCGAGTCGCTCGAATCTGTGTGGAAGCAGGTGTCGCGCACGTCGCTTCGTACATGGATGAACTGAGTTCGACCTTACGGCTTGTTGTGAACGGCTCGATCGCCCGAGCGCTTGTCGCGGCGCGTTTTGGACAGATCGGTAAGCGCACCTACGACTGCGCCGATCGCTGATCGCTTTGAGGACTCGGTCCGCCAGGTCGCGAACAGGTGACGTTGAAGGTGCGGTTCCACGGCCACCATACGAACAGTATCGGGAACGGAATCTCGGCCGAGTCGCGGGATCACCGCGGGCCCGAGACCCGCAGCAACAAGTGCCAATTGGGTGGCGTGTTCGGATGCGGTGTGGGCGATTTTGGGCTCATGCCCCATCGATCGCAGGGTGAAGCTCAGCCATTCGTGGCAAATCGATCCGGAAGGCCACGTCACCCACTCCTCATCGCGCAAGTCGGAGAGTTTCACCGTTCGCCGGTGCGCCAACCTGTGGCCAACGTGCAGGGCGATGTCAGCGGTGTCATCGAACAACGCCATGCGGCTGAGTCCCTCAGGGACCGCAATCGGTGCGTTGAACCAGTCCTGGGCAATCACGACATCGACATCGCCGCGCTGCAGCATCGGAAACGATTCCGTCGGTTCCTGCTCCGACAGCGTGACCTTCAGATCGGGGTATCCCGCCCTGAGTTGGTTGATGAGCTTTGGACCAATACCTCGTGCTGCGGTCGGGAACGCCGAGATCCGGAGCGTTCCCGAGACGACATTGCGAAACGAATCAAGTTCGCCGTCGAGAAGCTCGACCTCGCGCAGAATCGTGCTCGTCCGGTTCGCCAGAAGAAGTGCGGCATCGCTGAGTCGGACTCCGCGACCGTTGCGATCAAGTAGCGGTTCGCCGACTTCGCGCTCCAGCTTCGCGATTTGTTGTGAGACCGCGGACGGCGAAACGTGAAGCGAATCCGCTGCGCCCTGTACCGAGCCGTAGGTGAACACCGCATGGAGAACCCGGAGACGCTCTAAGTTTAGCATGAAGTAATTCTAAACGATAAGGGCTAGCACAATTCAGTAGTGCTTCGACACTTCCTCTGGCACGATAACGGCGTGAGCAGCAGACGTTGGTGGGGTTGGTTCCTCATACTCGCGCCCGGATTCATCTGGGGGTCGTCGTATCTTTTCATTGCCGAGGGGCTCGAGGCGATGCGCCCCGAGGGAATCACATTTGTTCGAACCTGCATCGGCTTTGCGGTTCTGTCGATGTTTCCCGGGTCGCGGGGCCCCATCCGATCCGGAGACCGGCGGCTGGTCGTGCTGTTGTCCGTCATCTGGCTGGCGTTCCCGATGTCGATGTTTCCCTTCGCTGAACAGCGGGTCTCCTCGGCGCTCACCGGACTTTTGAACTCGGCCACACCGCTGTTCGTTGCGGTGGTCGCAGCCGGCCAGGCTCGCCGCCTGCCATCGGTAGCCGTCCGGCGCGCCCTGGGGGTTGGGATGCTGGGCGCTTTGCTGATAGCGGCGCCCTCGCTGTCAAACGGACGGAGTTCGGCAATCGGGGTTGCCATGATCATGGCTGCGCTGTGTTCGTATGGCTTCGCGATCAATTTGGCGCGACCCCTCCAACAGCGAAACGGAGCACTCCCGGTGATCTGGCGGGCGGTCGGAATCGCCGCGCTGGCCACGGCTCCGACCGGTGTGCGGGCCGCGGTCGAAGCCCGTTGGACGCTGCCCGCCGCTCTCGCGATGCTGGCGCTCGGAGCGCTGGGGACCGGAGCGGCGAACGTCATGGTGGCGACGGCCGCAGGCACGACATCGGCTTCCAGAGCGTCGGCGATGGGTTTCGTGATCCCGGCGGTCTCGCTCGGACTTGGGGTCTTTGTGCGTCACGAGAGCGTCCGTCCGGTTTCGATCGCGGGCGGAATCGTCTGTGTCGGAGGTGCGTTTCTCCTTGCGCGAGCCGCCACCTGACGACAAACCACACAGCCGAACCGCTCGGCCACGCACGCCCGACATCAACCGCCGAGTGCAGCGAAGAGCGATCAGGTGGCCTTCGACACCCGGCATCGCTCCGGCACCGACCCGGGCTAGGTTGGTATGCGCGGGTCAAGAGAGGAGATCGGGCCATAGCGATAGTTCTTGCGGCAGCCGTTGCGCTTCTCAGCGCTTTTTCATCGCTGCTTCAGCACCAGGCGGCGAGTTCGATCTCGATGCGAGAGGCCAGCGGATTCGCTCTGCTGGGCCGCTTGATTCGAACGCGGCGCTGGCTGGTTGCGAAGGGAATGGACATCACAGGTTTCGTCCTGGAAGTGATCGCGCTTTCCAAAGGATCACTTGTGCTGTTCCAAACGATCGTCACGGCTGGCGTCGTCGTGGCCGTTGTGGCCGAGTCGAGACGCTCAAGCCGGCGGTTGTATCTGGCTGAGGTCCTCGGTGTACTCGCCATCGTGAGTGGCGTGTCGCTGGTCGGACTCAACGAACCCCACGGCCCGGATGTGCGCGTATCGCTGCGGGGTTGGGTCATATCGCTTTCCGTCGCTGCGGCCGTCGTGGTTGCCGGGCTCGTTCTGGTTCACGGCCGTCGCCGTTTCGAAGCTGCGATGCTCGCCGTCGCAACGGGTATCGCGTTTTCCTTCGGGGCGGCGTTCATCAAGAACGCCACCACGGTATGGAGTACCGATGGACTCGGCGTCGTCGTTGTCACGAGCGTGATGGCGTATCTGACGCTGGCGGTGTTCGGCAACGTTGTGATACACCGCGCGTACCAATTGGCGCCCCTTCGCTTGGCGCTGCCGGTGCTGACCGCGGTCCAGCCGGTGAGCGCGTTGCTGATCGCGCTGCTGGTGCTTCAGGAACATCTCGACAAGACGCCCCGCGGGAAGACCTGGACCGTACTCGGGATCGTTTTCGTGGTGATCGGTTCGGTGTTCGCCTCGGGCGACTTCAAATTCGGCAAGCTGCGCGCGACGGCGACCGGGTGACGGTACCCCGGCGACGTCGGACCAAGCACTAAAGCCGAAGTGAGGCGCCGGGCATTCCCGGTCACATTGGATCGTCGGCCGTCGTTTCCGGCTGGATCGGAATCCCCTGAAGACGCTGAGCGGGCGTCTTACCGGAATCGCGGGTGTCGTAGGTCCAGTCGTAGTTCTTCGTGAGGTGACGAACGTCGTAGACGGCAGACCCGTCGACGATGTCAAGAAGCGGTGTCAGGTAACGGGACTGTTCGTCCGCCCGGTCCGGATCCCGGGGAAGGTGGGTTGGTCGGGGCTGCAGCAGGAGGCTGCCGACCACGGCGAACTGCTGGGATGCGAGCGAGCATCTCGCGCCGTTCGTGACC
The DNA here is from genome assembly GCA_963763135.1 of uncultured Acidimicrobiales bacterium. Taxonomy (GTDB): domain Bacteria; phylum Actinomycetota; class Acidimicrobiia; order Acidimicrobiales; family JANYDT01; genus JANMZO01. The sequence goes on from CAVXNJ010000009.1 coordinate 310,314, forward strand.
GTGGCCAGACGTGAGTCGATCTTCGCCGCGACCGTGTCGGTCATCTCCTCAGAGACATCGCGCATCTCGCCGGAGGGTATCGACTTCGACGATTCGGCATCAGACCCGGGAACTGATCCGGAAGCGTCGGTTCCGGCCTCCCTGTTCTGAGCTTTGGTCAGGGGTGCGGCCAGGAGTTCGGCGATGGCGATGCCGTCGGTCTTGCACGCGCTGCACTGGCCGCAGGACTCGACAGCCAGGAACCTCGATGCTGCTGCGGCAATTCGGAGAAGGTCCGCCGAGTCATCAAGACACAGGAACCCCGCCGACCCGAGACCGCTTCCAATCGCGGCAAAGGCTTGATGAGTGCACGGAGTCGGCAGATCGTATTCACCAACGATCGCTGATGAGGCACCGGGGAGAACGGCAACTATGCGTCGCCCCTCGCGCGCTCCTCCGCCTAGTTCTTCGATGATTTCGCTCAGCGGCGTACCCAGGGCGAACTCGCCGACTCCATGAGTCCGTACATCGCCCGTCACCGTGCAGACGATGGAGCCTGGAGAATCATCGGTGCCGATCTCGCGGAACCACTCGGCGCCGTGGCGGACGATGAGCGCGACATTCGCAAAGGTTTCGACGTTGTTGACCAGAGCGGGGGCTCCGTCGTCGCCGTCCAAACTGGCGATGACGGCTCCCGACGAGGTCGGATTGGTTTCGTCGAGCCCTCGACGCCACGGGGGAGTGATCCGAGGAAACGGTTGCCGATTCGATGCCACCTCCAACAGTCCGGTTTCCTCACCGAAAAGGTACGAGTCCGGACCCCGGACGATATTCAGCACGATGTTCGCCGCCCAACCCGCCGCCTCAATTTCAGCTAGCGCTCGAGTTACGCGTTCGATCTCTTCGGCGAACGATCCCTTCAGGCAAACGGACAGGCGGTCGGCGCCGACGACCTGACAGGCGATGAGCGCTCCCTCGAGAACGCGGTAGGGATTGTTCCGAAGGATGAACCGGTCTTTGAAGGTCGACGGCTCGCCCTCGGCGGCGTTCACCATCACCGATGTCGGAACCGTTGTCGAGTTGTGTTCGGCAACGGCCAGCCACTTCTTCGCCGTTGGAAAGCCGGCCCCACCCCGGCCGCGAAGTCCACTGTCTGCGATCGTGTCCAGGATGGCCATCTCATCCAGCGATTTCGCAGCGTGCAGCGCGATACCGCCACCATCATCGACATATTGCGCCAGGCTGAGGCACGGTTCGGCATCGAGGACCCGATACAGGCGCTTGGTGGTTGCAGCGGGGGCTTTGGGCATCGCCATTCCTTTGTTCGGTGCTTCGAAGACTGGGTCCGGCGGCGAAGCCAAGGTCCGGATCTTCGTTGCCACAGGTGCGAACGGCGTTCGGGTTGAAGACGGTCGCAGGTTTGCGATACCCCGCGACTTCGGTGGCGAAACCTTCAAGAAACCTCTCCAGATGCATCCGGATGGTGTCGATGTGTCTGCTGGGTCGTTTGGCTTACGCAGCGATCGGCGTTTCAGGAGGGTGCACGGTGCGTGTGTGTCCAAGCTGAGCGGACCGGCCCACCAGAGCAGACGTCGTCAACCAGGAGAAACCATCAACATGCAACTTCACCAGGATCTGCGGAACTTGTCGTCATCAGCCGATCGGCCCGACGTCCATCCCTGCTCCTACCCGGCCTCTGCTTCCCCTGTTCGGCCGGTGGCGACAGATCCTGCGTCAAATGAGGAGGATTTCCCATCCCGAATGGTCATGGTCGGCATCGGTCTGCTCGCCCATCCGGGACGCATCGGTGCAGCCATCGAAGTCCTGGGCGAGCTGTCAGCTGGTGTCCTCAGCGAATCCGGTGATCTTGACGCCACCCTCGTGCTGGTGGACTCCACCACACCGCGAAGCGGAAGGTTCGCGGAATCAACAGTGGTTCGTGAACGGCGGGCAGCCCGGGCCATGGCCCAGGAGAGGGGTGTTGCGGATCGCCTGTCGTTTATCGACGGACCTCTCGCAGCGCCCGTTCAGATGGGCTTCCTCGACCGGGCCGACATATTCATAAGCCCACTGACCATCGATGGGCAGGTGGTTGCGGGTGGGTTGACATTCGCCGCTGCGGAGGGTTCAACCACCGTGTCAACCCACGGACGCGGCAGGAAGGGCCCGGTCGTGCGAGACCCGGAACTGGTTGCTCAATTGCTAGCTGACATGGTCGCCGCCACCCGGAACCGATCGACCTCCTTCGACGGACGCCGACATCCGGTCTTCGGCGATTCCGCGAGCGTTGAGGCAGTCGACGGCACCACCGAAGTCACCTTGCGGGTCCTGCGAGCGGGCTAACCGCGAACCGAACTCGAACTCGACCCGCTCAGCGCAATATGCCCATTCGCTGAAGATGGTCGACGATCAGCTCAGCAGCCTCCTCGGCGGAGGTGTCGACCGTTCGGATCTGAATCTCCGGGTTCGTCGGTGGTTCGTAAGGTGAGTCGATGCCGGTGAAGTGCGGAAGTTCGCCACGACGCGCCTTGCGGTACAGGCCCTTGGGGTCCCGTTGCTCGGCGACTTCGAGCGGCGTGTCGACGTAGACCTCGATGAACTCGTTTTCGCCGAGTAACTCCCGGGCCATCTGCCTCTCCTGAATGAAGGGCGAGATGAACGAGGCGATAACCACCAGGCCGGCATCGACCATCAGCTTCGAAACCTCGGCCACCCGGCGAATGTTTTCGACGCGATCGGCATCGGTGAAGCCGAGATTCTTGTTGAGACCGTGGCGCACGTTGTCGCCGTCGAGAAGATACGTGTGGATTCCGAGGCTGTGCAGGCGCTTCTCGACGAAGTTTGCGATCGTGGACTTGCCTGAACCCGACAAACCGGTGAACCAGACCACGCCGGAGCCGTGGCCCTTCAACTGCTGCCGAGCCGAGCGATCGACCTGCACCGCCTGCCAGTGAATGTTGTGCGAGCGTCGAAGCGCAAAGTGGAGCATGCCGGCGCCGAGCGTCGCATTTGTCGTTCGATCGATGACTATGAACGCGCCCATGTCGCGATTGTCTGTGTACGTATCAAACGCGATCGGTCGGTCGACAGTGAGATTCACCACTCCGATTTCGTTCAGCTGCAGCGTGGTTGCGGCCATGTGCTCGAGCGTGTTCACGTTGACCCGGTACTTCAGCTGGCTTACCGAACAACCGACCGTTCGGGTTCCGGTCTTCAGAAGATACGGTCGGCCCGCCAGCATCGGTTGCTCGCCCATCCACACCACGTGGGCCTCGAACTGATCAGCAACCTCGGCGGGAGAGGCCGCTCCGCAGAGCACGTCGCCGCGGCTCACGTCGACTTCATCAGTAAGTGTCAGAGTGACCGCCTGACCCCTGACGGCTTCCTCGAGATCCCCATCGAGGGTGACGATGCGGGCCACGGTGGTCTCGGTTCCGCTGGTGAGGACCCGAACTCGGTCTCCCGGGCGAACGGTTCCGCCGACGATCGTGCCCGAGAACCCGCGGAAGTCGAGGTTTGGTCGGCTTACCAATTGCACGGGGAACCGGAAGGGTCCGTCATCGGACTCGGTTTCGATCTCCACGCTTTCGAGAAACCCCATCAGGGTCGGACCTGAATACCAGGGCATGTTGTCACTCGATTCGGTGACGTTGTCACCACGGAGCGCCGACACCGGAATCGCGGTGATGTTGCTGATTCCGACCTGTTCGGCAAACGCTGAGTACTCGGCGACGATCCCGTCGAAACGGTCCTCGGAGAAGTCAACCAGATCCATCTTGTTGATGGCCAGCACGATGTGACGGATCCCGAGCAGTGACACCAGGTAGCTGTGCCGACGAGTTTGGGTGAGCACACCCTTTCGGGAGTCGATCAGGAGCACGGCGCAGTCGGCGGTTGACGCGCCGGTGACCATGTTGCGGGTGTACTGCTCGTGACCTGGCGTGTCAGCGACGATGAACTTGCGTTTCTCCGTCGAAAAGAACCGGTAGGCGACGTCGATGGTGATGCCCTGCTCGCGCTCCGCGCTGAGCCCGTCGAGGAGGAGTGCGAAATCGAGTTCGTCGCCTTGGGTGCCTACCCGTTTCGAGTCGGCGGCCAGGCTGGCCAGGTGATCTTCAAAGACCAGGTGCGCGTCGTACAGCATCCGCCCGATGAGGGTGCTTTTGCCGTCGTCGACGCTGCCGCACGTAATGAAGCGCAGCATTGTCTTGTGCTGGTGCGAGCGCAGGTATGCGCCGATGTCGGTTGCGATCAGTCCGGAAGAATTCGCCATCAGCGGTAGGTCCGGAATTCAATTGTTATGAACACGTAGGAGTTCTCCCCGGAGGTCATCAGAAGTATCCCTCCTGCTTCTTCTTCTCCATCGATCCGGCGGAATCATGGTCGATGGCGCGTCCTTGGCGTTCCGATGTCGTTGTGAGCAGCATTTCGCGAATGACGTCGAGTAGGGAGTCGGCTTCGCTTTCGACCGCGCCGGTAAGCGGGTAGCAGCCGAGCGTCCGGAACCGAACGCTCCGGACATCGGGCGTTTCGCCGGGCCGCAGAGGGAGCCGGTCGTCGTCGACCATGATGAGCATTCCGTCCCGTTCGACCACGGGGCGCCGCTTGGCGAAATACAGAGGGACGATCGGAATGTCCTCGAGATGGATGTACTGCCAGACGTCGAGTTCGGTCCAGTTCGACAGCGGGAAAACGCGAATCGACTCACCGCGGCTGTGGCGAGCGTTGTACAGATGCCAGAGTTCTGGTCGCTGTGCCTTCGGGTCCCACTGGTGCTCGGCCGAACGCACGGAGAAAATGCGTTCCTTCGCCCGGGATTTCTCTTCGTCACGGCGGGCCCCACCGAAAGCGGTATCGAAACCGTGCTCGTCGAGTGCCTGCTTCAGACCCTGGGTCTTCCACATGTCGGTATGCAGCGAGGAACCGTGCGTGAACGGGTTGATGCCCTGCGCTACGCACTCCGGATTTTGGTGAACCAGGAGCTTTACGCCGAGCTCCGCGACACGCGCGTCGCGGAACTCGATCATCTCTTTGAATTTCCAGGTTGTATCGACATGGAGCAACGGAAAGGGGAGTGGAGCGGGAAAGAACGCCTTGAGGGCAAGGTGAAGCATGACCGAGCTGTCTTTACCGATCGAATACAGCATCACCGGGTTCTCGCTCTCGGCGACGGCCTCCCGCATGATGTGAATGCTCTCGGCCTCAAGGCGTTGCAGGTGCGTGAGCTTCATCCCCGCCAGTCTTGTCGAAAGCCGCATCGGACGGCCGGATGCGACGCTCGGGTGGGCCGGAATTTTGCCTGAGGCTTAAATGTTGACTAATCTGATCATCTATATCGCTAATCTCGTGCCCAAGCCTCGATCGGTCCAGCCCCACTCTGCAAAGCACCGATCTGCTGGGTCGGACACACCGGCCAGAACTACCAGTCAGGACACCATGACCATTACCGCAGCCGATCTCGACGCCGACGCCCTCTCGGCGCTGAACGATCGATTCGCCAACGCACCCGCCGAAGACGTTGTCGCGTGGGCCCACGAGACCTTTGGGGATCAGCTGGTGACCCTGTGTGCCATGACGTCCGATACCGCGCTGGTTGATCTCCTCGCCCGTCGAGCGGCCGGGGCTTCGGTGGTGTTTCTCGAAACCGGTCACCATTTCAAACAGACCCACGAACAGCTAGCCACCGTGCAGCAACGCTATGGCGACCGGGTGAGGTTTTCGACGGCCACTGCCGGTTTGGCCCCGGGGGTTCTGTGGCAGACCGATCCCACCGCGTGTTGCAACGCCCGCAAGGTCGACCCGATGGAGGCGGCATTGAGCGGCCATGCCGCGTGGATAACCGGTGTACGGCGAGCAGACTCGCCCGTCCGGGCCAACACGCCGATCGTGGAGATCGACAAGCGGCTGATGGTGAAGATCAACCCGATCGCCACCTGGTCCGATGACGATCTGGAGACATATCTTTCGATGCACGAGGTCCCTCGGCATCCGCTCCTCGACCAGGGTTATCCCTCCATCGGCTGTGAGCCGTGCACACGGCAGGTTCTGCCCGGCGAAGACATTCGGGCGGGTCGTTGGGCCGGCACCGGAAAGACCGAATGCGGGTTGCACGTATGAGCACGGTCGAAATCGAGGTGCGACCGGTTGATCTGGCCGCAGCCGAGCAGTCACTTCACGACGAGCGGAGCCGGGCCTCCAACGAACGGTTGTCGGCGCTGGAAGAGCATGCGATCTTCGTCATGCGGGAAGTAGCGGCTGAATGTGAAAACCCTGCGCTTTTGTTTTCCGGCGGCAAGGATTCCGTTGTCATGGTCCACCTGGCGAGCAAGGCGTTCGCTCCCGGCACCATCCCGTTCCCGGCACTTCAGATAACAACCGGGCACGAGTTCCCGGAGGTGCTTGAGTTCCGCGACCGTTATCTTGCGCACCACGGGATGCGGCTCGTGATCGGCTCCGTCGAGGAAGCGATCACCAGGGGTCTGATCGTCGATCCGGGCCCGTTCGCCTCGCGAACCGACTGCAATCCGTGGCGCTTCTGGAAGCGATCGCGGAGAACAAATTCGATGCTGCGTTCGGAGGCGCCCGTCGTGACGAAGACAAAGCGCGGGCCAAGGAGCGTGTGCTGTCGTTTCGCGACGCCTTTGGTCAGTGGGACCCGCGCAACCAGCGGCCCGAACTTTGGAACCTGTACAACGCCCGGGTACGTCAAGGTGAACATCTCCGGGCTTTCCCGCTGTCGGACTGGACCGAACTCGACATCTGGCGCTACATCGCTCAGGAGAGCATCGATCTCCCGGCGATGTACTACGCGCACGTACGAGAAGTGTTTGAGCGCGACAACATGCTGTACGCCGTTGGCCCTTGGACACCGCCCCGAGACGGCGAAACCGTTTCTGAGCGCCAGGTCCGGTACCGCACCGTCGGCGACATGACTTGCACCGGTGCCGTGGCCTCATCGGCTGCGAATCCATTTGAAGTGCTGACGGAGCTCTACGGCTCGCGGCTCACCGAACGTGGCGCGACCCGGGCCGACGACAAATTCTCCGAAGCCGCCATGGAAGACCGTAAGAAGGAAGGGTATTTCTGATGGAACTCCTAAGGTTCGCCACTGCGGGTTCGGTCGACGACGGAAAGAGCACCCTTATCGGACGTCTCCTGCACGACACGAAGTCGTTGCTCGATGACACGATCGAAGCGGTCGAAATCTCCACGGCGCGGCGTGGGGGCACCGGGATGGACCTTGCGCTGATCACCGATGGTCTGCGGGCCGAGCGTGAACAGGGCATCACGATCGATGTGGCCTACCGCTACTTCGCTACAGCGAAGCGATCCTTCGTTATCGCTGACACCCCCGGTCATGTGCAGTACACCCGCAACATGGTCACCGGAGCGTCGAACTCGGAGCTGGCGATTATTCTCGTCGACGCACGCCACGGCCTGAAAGAGCAGTCATTCCGGCATGCGTCGATCGCCTCGTTGCTCGGGATCGGTCAACTGGTCTTCGCGATCAACAAGATGGATCTGGTCGACTGGTCGTCGACCAGGTTTCATGAGATCGAGGTGGAGATCAAAAACCTCGCAGCCCGGCTTGGGCTCCACGAATGGGTCACCATTCCACTAAGCGCGCTTAGTGGCGACAATGTTGTGGACCGAAGTGAAAACACGCCGTGGTACTGCGGACCCACTCTCCTCGACCATCTCGAGAGTGTGCCGACCCATGTCGTAGAGGGCGAGGTGGGCGGGCGACTTTCGGTTCAGTGGATTGTTAGGCCGTCGTCAAGCGGTGACACCGCCGCGTTGGGATCCGATGCCCGTCGCTGGTACTGCGGGCCACAATCGGGTTCATCCTTCGATGTCGGCGACGAGGTGCTTGTGCTCCCGAGCGCGACACGTTCTACGATCGCAGCGGTAGCCGGAAGCGGGGCGGCCACCCGGCTGCAGCTGACCGACGAACGCGACGTCAGCCGGGGCGATGTGATTGCGTTGGCCAGCGATCTTCCGACCGTCACCAACGAGTTCAGCGCCATGGTGTGTGCAATGGCCGACGAACCGCTGACTGCGGGATCGCGGATTCTCATCAAACACGGAACCCGCACGACCCAGGCAATGGTTCGCGCCGTCGAGTCCCGTGTCGACATAACCACCGGCACGGAAGACACCGAAGCGACATCGCTCACGTTGAATGAAATCGGTCGTGTCACGTTCGCCACGGCCCAACCGCTCGCGATTGACGACTATCGGAAGAACAAGGCGACGGGAGCGTTCATCGCTATCCATCCAACGACGAATTCGACCCTGCTGGCCGGAATGATTCACGTCGTTCCCTGAACCCCTGCCGCGGCCAAGTAGCTCGTTCCACGCTTCGGCGGACGGATACTTCTTCTCCATTTCCTTTCAGCGAAGGACCTGGTGCCTCCTTCGGCGATCGGAGGGACCTACGGCCCTACGGGTAGTCACGGTCGGGGTTTAGGTTGGATTCATGGATGAATCCGATGTAGTCGCAGACCGCAGGAAGTCGTTCTTCCGAACGAACAAGACGATTGGTTTGCTGTTCGTCGGGGTGACGGTCGTGGCGGTCATACTGTCGCTGCTGGTCGGTCTGAACTTTCTTTTCACGGTGCCGCTACTGCTGCTGTTCTTCGGCGTGACCTATGGGCTCAACCACTGGCAATCACGTCGGAGGGCAACTTCCGGCGGCTCCGGCGGGCCGAATCTGGCGTTGACTGCCGTCCTCTCCGCCGTGATTGTGGCCGTCGCAATCCAAGCGGTGCCTTACGGACACTCGCACACCAACGCGGCGGTGGTGAAAGAGCCCGCTTGGCCGAGTGACCACATCCGGTCGCTGGTTGTCCGGGCCTGTTACGACTGCCACAGCAACGAGGTCAGTTATCCGGCGTACTCCAAGATCGCCCCGATCTCCTGGCTCATCGCCGACCATGTGAGCGAGGGACGAGAGACGCTGAATTTCTCGGACATCACCAGAACCCGCAAAGGCGACGACGTTGTCGAAGTGATCGAGGAAGGCTCGATGCCACCGTCGTACTTCACCAGGTTCGGGCTTCACGCACAGGCCAAACTGACCAAAGCCGAAGTGACCGAACTGATCGCTGCGCTTCGAGCCATGCCGGAGTTCAAGGAATAGCCGACTGGAAACTTGGTGCGTAGGTCAGATCTGCGCTTGATCTGGCATGTGGCGCGACGGCGTGGGTTTGCCTTCGGGGGTCGCGGCCGCCGGGAGCGTGAACCGGAACGTCGCTCCCGGCAGTTTGTCGTTGACCACGGCAATCGTGCCGCCGTGGGCTTCGACGATGTCGGCCGCGATGGCGAGCCCGAGCCCGGTCCCACCGTCATCTCGTGAGCGCGCATTGTCGAGTCGGGTGAAGGGTGCGAAGATCCTCACAGCGGTCGTCAGCAGCGATCGGTGAGCCATCATTATGTACGCTTATTATTGCCTGGGTCGCTTCGTTCCGTGCCTCAACTCGGACTTTAGTTATCGCGTGATACACCGCGTTGTCGAGAAGGTTCCGGACGACGCGGGTGATGAGTGCCTCCACCCCAATTGCGGTGACCTCTCGCTCGATTTCCGTCTCGAAGGTCAGTTGAGGATGGAGCCGCTTTCGAACCGACAGTTCTTTGTCGATCAGAAGCGACAGGTTCACATTGGTGGCGGTTGCCGCAACCCGGGCCGGATCGAGCCGTGTCAGCTCAAGAAGGTCCCGGGCCAGAATCTCAAGTCGTTCGATCTCGATAAGGGTCTCACCGACGGCCGTCGTGAGGTGAGCGCCTGTCGGGTTCGCCAGGGCGATTTCCAGATTCAGGCGAGCGGTTGTAAGCGGCGTCCGGAGCTCGTGACTAGCGTCGGCGGCGAAGCGGCGTTCTCGTTGGCGTGCTTCGGCCACGCGACTCAGCAACTCGTTCATGGTGTTGACCAGATGTGCGAACTCATCGCTCGAGGCTGGCTCGGGAAGCCGTTGGCGCAGATCCGACGCCGACATCGCGTCGACTGTCTCCGTTAGTGCCTCGACCGGGGCGAGCGACCATTGGGTGGTGAGCCACGATACGACCGCGAACACTGCCGCGAGGATAAGGACGCCGGCAAATAGAATCGCCTGGAGTCGAGCGGCGGCGTTGTTGACCGACTCGACACTCGTAGCCACGAATATGTCGATGGTGTCGGAACCGCGGGCCGCTCGCTGGCCGGCGATTCGCCAGGTTTCGGCGGTGGTCGAACCGATTGCCAGTTCGACCGTACGGTGTAGCGGCTTTGCGGTTCGAGGGGTAAATGCTGCAAGGACGATGTCATCGTGAAGCTTCGGTGTCGCAGCGATGATCCTGCGGTTGGCGTCGAGAACCTGGACGATGCCGGACTCTCGCCCAGTAAGAGGAACGTCGATCGGGAGTTGGCCGGAGGCGGCGGCGTCAAGTAGGCCGATAATCCGGTCATCGAGGCCGGCATCAATTTCTCGAACAAGCGATCGCTTTTCGAGTCCGGTCAGCGATAGTGCTGCGACCACCAAGGCGAGCGTAAGCATCGCCGTTGCACTGACGGTCACCCGGCTCTTCACCGAGCGGCGACGGATCCAGCCGGTTGGGCCGGATCGCGGAGCGGACCGGTGCGCAGAAGGGTCAATGGCCATGTGACGAGATGCGGTATCCAGCACCTCTGATCGTCTCGATCACGTGGGACCCGAGTTTTCGGCGGAGGGCCGAGACGTGAACTTCAACAACGTTCGGGCCACCCTCGAACGCAAAATCCCATCCGTGCTGCAAAATCTCGTCTTTGGAGATGACTTCGTCGTGTCGACGTATGAGGTACTCGAGGATCGCGGTCTCTTTTGCGGTCAGCGACACTTCGTTCGATCCGATCCGGCACGAATGCGCCGCCGGGTCGAGCACCAGCTCGCCAAGACTCAATATCGGAAGCGATGCCGGATTGCTACGGCGACGAAGCAGGGCCCGGACACGCGCAAGAAGAACGGTGTAGGAAAACGGTTTTGAAAGAAAATCGTCGGCGCCGAGATCCAGTGATTCTGCCTCATCGAGTTCGCCGTCCTTGGCGGTCAGCATGAGTATCGGCGTTGAAATCCCTTGGCTTCGCAGTGTTGCACAGACCTTTTGCCCGTTCATGCCCGGCAACATGATGTCGAGCACGATGGCGTCGTAGCCAAAACTTGAAGCCATCCAGAGTCCGTCGGTGCCCGTGTGGGCAAGATCGACGGCAAATCCTTCGGCCTCCATTCCTCGCTTGAGGGCGTCGGCGAGACGCAGGTCATCTTCGACGATGAGCAGACGCACGAAAAGATACTGCCACGTTCGCGATCACATAGTCATCCAATCTGAACTTCGTCTTCAGTTTCTTTCAGACAATCATCATCTGCGAAATGTGATCCTCATCAGGTACCCGATACCTCAAGGAGGATCATATGAACGAGCTTCCCCTCACCGATTTCTCATCCGATGACGGCGCAAACGATGCGACGTCCGAATCCGTACAGCTAGCGATCCCCGCACCAATCCCGTCACCAATCGCTTCGACTTTTAGTCAACCGTTGACTACCGATCATTCCGTTTGGGCCGGACCGAATCGGATGCTCTCCGACCCTTCGTCGACCGGGCCTGCAGCGCTGGCGCTTGATCACTCAGCGACGTCGCAGCCCGAGGATTCTCGGTTTGCCTCGTTGCCGTTTCCCGCTTCGTCGTTTGCTTCAGCGCCGGCCGATGGAGGGCCGGGTTCGGTTCCGACCTCGAAGCCGTCGGCGCCCGGTCCGAAGCATGGGCCCGCACCCAGGCCCGAGCCGGTTACTGAGCCGGCCGCAGCAAGACAGAGATTCGGGCGACGTCTTGCCGGGGTCGCCGCGCTCGTCGCTGTCGCAGTCGGTGGAGGCGTTGTCGGCTCGGCGTTGACCCCTACCGGTCATGCCGCCCTCTCCTTACCGGCGGAACAGTCCACGGTCACCGCACAGCCGATTGATCTGGTCAATACAAGCGTAACCGGTGCCACGTCGGGGTCGACCTCGCACGGGGAGGTGGCCAACCTGATCACGAAAACGCTCCCGAGCGTCGTTGATATCAGCGTCGAAATGAACGGTGGCAGCGGGACCGGTAGCGGGTTCGTCATCTCAAGTGACGGGCGGATCGTCACCAATGCGCACGTGGTGGCGGACGCCACCAAGATCGAGGTCACGTTTGCGGACAAGAGCAAGGCATCGGCCACCGTATTGGGAGTGGACCGCACCGATGACCTCGCGGTGATACAGGTGTCGCGGACCGGACTCCCGGCTCTGACACTCGGATCATCGGCGGCACTTCGAATGGGTGATCCAGTTGTGGCGATTGGAAGACGCGCTGGCCCTGACCGGTGGACCGACGGCAACCGAAGGCATCGTGTCGGCGCTCGACCGGACGATCGACACGGCGGACGGAGAACATCTCGTGCACCTTCTGCAGACCGACGCGGCGATCAATCCGGGTAACTCGGGCGGGCCGTTGCTGACCCTCGACGGCAAGGTCGTCGGGATCAATTCGGCGGGTTCGACCGGAGCCCAGAACATCGGCTTCGCAATTGCGATCGATACGGCCAAGCCGATTATCAGTGATCTGGCCAAGGGCCGCACCATCTCGAAGGGATTTCTTGGCGTATCGACCACACCGATCGATGCGAACGTGGCCTCCCAATACGGTCTCGACGTCGATCACGGACTCCTGGTCGTCGAAGTGACCGCAGACTCCGCCGCTGATCAAGCGGGCTTGCGTTCGGGCGACGTCATCGTCTCGGCGAACGGTAAAGCCACGGACGACGGTGATGTGCTCGCCGATGTCATCCACACGGTTGGAGCCGGCAATCGACTGACGCTGCAGGTCCGCCGAGACGGGACCGAGCGAACACTCACGCCGGTACTTAGCAGTCACCTCGCCTGATCACGTAGCGGTCCGTTCGGACCTGATTCGTAGCGACCCGGTGCGGAGTCCCCAAGGGATCCGGCGCCGGGTCGCTCCGTCGTATCTGCGTCGTGTCTCCGTGTATCTCCAGCGAACGACGACCTACCGAGTGGGATTGCCACCGGGCGCTGGATTTGCTCTTCGCCTTTCCGTCCGATGACGTTCGCTCCTTGCAGATTACGGACGACCGATATGGCGACGAATCTCCGCGAGAGCCAGCACGACAACGGCGGCACCGAGTGCGACGCCAACCATCGGCGGCGGCCAGGGCCCTCGACCCGAACGCGACGAGGGTGCCCCGACGGCCCGGCCGCCGACGAACCACCCGATGGTGGCCAACGAAGCGAGGACCCCCATCCTCCAGCCGCGTCGGTCATGGCGGATAAACCAGATCGCCGACAGTAGCGAAGCGAAGATGGCGGGTACTGACACGAGGCCAAGGTAGGGCGACTCGGCGAACGTGGACGACAGACCGACCAGTTCGACGGTACCCATGGTCGCCACCGCCGCGGTGCCTACCGCCCAGGCCGCTCCGACCGACCTGCCCCGCGTGCTGTCGGCAGGGTTGGGCCGGGTGCCGTGCGACGACCAGGCAGTGGGCGGGTCGGCGGGCTGGTCGGCAGGATGGTCGGTGAGCTGGTCAGGTTTCGGCTGGCTGGTTGCGCCGGATCCTTCCCTCGCGATGGAGGGGAGTTGTCGCGACGCATGGGCAAATCTTGTCGAAGTGCCCCTGACGTTTGCCTGAAGCGCTCGACAACGTTCTTCCGCGTCAACCGGGCTCGTGCCTCCCTACGCTTCGCCCGGGCCTCCGTAGGCGCCGCTCGTGGGCGACGAGATTTTTTCCGGGGTCGGGTGGCGTTCGGGTAAGGCAATTACCCAATTTTGGCCCAAGATCAACTTTTCCTCGGCGTTTGTACGTACTCTGTGTGCGCTGCGGGGAGCACCCATACGGACACGGCAAGGAATCGTCTCATCTTGAAACTGGAAAGCGCTCATTTGAGTTGTCGTGGTCGCGGTCGCCGCCAAAACCAGGACCGGGTTCTCGTTGAACCGACCTGCTTTGCCGTGGCCGACGGAGTAGGCCAGCGTCCCGGCGGCGAGGTAGCGGCCCAAATCGCAATCGACACGCTTTGGGCATTCTCCACGTACACGGCTCGCCCGGACCTGGTGTTGGCGATGGAGACCGCGAACCGGGCGATCAGGAGAATGGCCGCCTCCGAAACGGCATACCGAAACGCATCGACCACGATGACGGCCGTGCAGGTCGAGTCGAGCGAATCCGGCCCCTTTGCGCGGATCGCGCACGTAGGGGATTCGCGGTTCTACGTCATTCGCAACGGTTGCCTGATACAGATGACCGACGATCACATCGTGGAGCAGCCAGGCGCCGACCGTCCGGCTTACGGGCCGTCCAGGGCTCGTCAATCGACGGGCGTGCCCAACCGAGCGCTCGGGATGAGTCCGGTTCTCGAAGTGGCGGTCCAGCGCATTGCGCTCGAGTCAGGAGACCGACTCCTTCTCTGTACAGACGGCGTCACGGACCAACTCTCAATGGATGATCTCGGCCGCATCGCATCGCAATCAAAGCGACCCGGCGATATGGCCGACCGATTGGTGTGGTCGGCACTTTCGGCGGGGGGAAGGGGCGACGTCACCGCCCTTGTCGTCGACATCGACGTTCCTGAAGTACTACCCAACGGGACCCGGTCCACGCCGACGGTCCGGGCGGGCCAGCTTGTAGCGGCCTAGGCCGCCACGATCCGGTCCCGAATCGGGTTACGCCGCCCGACTGGCGGGGATGGCTTTGCCGCTCGCCGGACGACGGTCATATCCGCAGTGACACCTACCTGCTCAGGCTCATGCCTCACAACGCGAATCCGGGACGGTGGCGTCCTCACCGGAAAGCTGAGACCTGGGCAGCCAACCTGCGTCGGCGGAACACATCAGCCGGCTGCCCAGGGGCCGTTAACGCCTCGAAGCGGAAACGGGTACCGGAATCCTTGCGGACTCAGATCTCAGCATTCTGAACATCGAAGCTGAAGAACAGCTGAAGTTCGCTTCGGCTATCCGAGAGGGCAGGCTCGGACGGTCAGGCCTTGGTGCTGTGACGTCGGAACAGGACAAACAGCAGACCGTCATAGAACAACTTGAGACCGCCGCCAAGAATGAGTGGCCAGCCGAAGCGTGAGTGATAGAGGAGCCACCCCGCAATCGGTGGCGTTGAAGCGGCAGCCAGGCTACGTGGCAGGTTGGTGAATGCCGCCGCCGCAGATCGTTCCGAGGCGGGGACGACCGACATCACAAATGTCTGCCGCGCCGGCACGTCGAGCTGCGACAGGACCGCACGTGCGATAAGGAGACCCACGGCTAGGGATGCGTTCGGCGCGAAACCGGCAGCGATGCAGAGAATATTTGCCGGAGCATGCGTGAACACCATCGTCTCAACGAGCCCGAATCTCTTGGACAGGCGCGGTGCCAGCAGCGATGAGGTGGCGCTCGCCAATGACGCGACGGCGAGAACGAGGCCTATCTGTCCGAGCGCGAAATCAAAGCGCCGACTCAGGTACGCGGCAACGAGCGCCGTACCAACAAAGCCCCCGCCGGCTGAATCGAGTGCGAACACCGCTGCGAGCCGATGCACCCGGGCTTTGGACTCGAGCAGCCGCGACGGTGTGACGGGGTTGGCGATGCGGTCACGTCGCGTGGCCCGAATGTACGCAATGCTGACGCAGCATCCGATTGCCGCATAGACCAACGGAGCGAGGGCCGAGCCTTCGGTCTCGGAGAAACCCATCGATCGGCCAACGTTGGCGATCGGGCCGGCCACGAGCGATCCAACCGCAGCTCCGACGAAGCCGGCCAGCGAATAGCGGGCAAAAACCTTCGAACGGTTGCTGTCGTCGGTGACATCCGCGATCAGCGACTGTTCCGCGGGAAGGAACGCCGATACGTCACCACCCGTCGGGTTCAGGGGGCCGATGACGGCGAGCGGAACGAGGACCACGAGTAACCCGGTGGTGGTGAAGGCCAAACCCGTAGCGACCATCAGCACACCACACAGCAGGAGGACTCTTCGAGGGGTGAGTACGTCCGGACGCCGCGTTACCGCCAGCAGCATGGTCGCTGAGCCGAGAAGTGTCGCCGTGACAAGCCATCCGAGTGTTCGATCGTCGAACCCCCTCGAGTGGATCAGTGTCGCAAAGCTGGCGGCCACGAGCCCGTCGGCCACGGCTCGAGCCGCCCGGGTGACCAGAAACGTTCGCGTCGGGCCCGATCGGGACATCAGCCGAGGAGTTCGGGCCGGTACTCGAAATGCATGGTGTCGTAGTGGTACCACTTGGCGCCCCAGATGAATCCATGTCGTTCGAACACCGATGCGATCTCACAGGGGATACGGTTGCGGTAGTCGGGCGTCTTGGATGCCCCGTCCCAGCGCCAGTAGTCCGAATTTGCCGTGTTGATGTCGATGGCTATGCCGAAGCTATGTGCGCTGTGTTGTTTGGTTCCTGCGATCACTCGCCACACGAACGAGCCGGCCGATGGTGCAAGGTACTTGCGCAGGGACTTGGCATCGGGCCGGTCCGCGAGTTCTCTTGCCACGGCTTCGAGTTTCTCGTTCACCCCGTTGATCGAGGTCATGGGAATCGGCTGCCCGAACCAGTCGACGGTCCGCAGCCGTGTCGATACCTGTTTGGCCGTTCGACCGTACATGGCGGTGAAGAACGCCTCGTCGCGTAACCGCCCGGGATCGTCGTTGACTGTGGGCTCGCTGACCGGACAGCCTTTGCGGTACGGGATCGAAAGCTGGTCGATGAGGTCGGCGTTCGCGAGGCGATCGTCGAAGGACGTTGGCGTCCGTTTCCGGTCGATCGGAATGGTGGTTCCGTTTGCGAACGAAAGTCCGGTGGGGCCCGATGCCTTGAGCTGATCGGGATATGCGCCAACCAGCGTCTGGATCGCCTGAGCCGGGGTTGGACGCTGAGCCGTCGCCGGCAGCGTCGGGCCGGAACCGGCGGCGGCCAAACTCGACCCAAGCTGCACCGTGGTCCCGAGCAGCGCGGCAGTGACTACCGTGAACGTCACTTTCGCCAGTGCCCGACGTGAATTCCGCGGCGTCGGATCAGCTCGCCAAGTCACGATGCGTTGGACTCGGACGGGTAGCGGAAATGACCGGTGATCTTGTAACTGAACAACAGGTCTTCCATCTGCGCGCCTGCGCCGATGTTGTGAACGACCATGTACCGGTCGGTACCCGTCACTTTGGTCGACACCACGAGGCCGGTGTGGTCGAGTCCGCCACCGAGATCCCAGTTCACAATGTCACCGGGGTGATAGTCAGCGCCGGCTGCGGTGATCGGAACCGCGAGGCCCTGACGTTTGAAATAGACGGCGAGGTTCTTCACGCGGCGATGATCGATGTTGGCATCGGGTCGCTTGTTGCCGTACTTGGGGTAGGCGCGGAAGTTGCGAAGCATGTCCTCGTGAACGACTCGTTGCAGGTCGATGCCGACACCACGGAAGGCCCGGATGAGCACGTCAGTGCAGACCCCGCGCTCGATTGGAACATCGCCGCCCGGGTAGTCGAGCTTCACGTACGCGGGGTCATAGGTGACGGTTCGACCGATCTGTGACATCGCCGCGGCCGTGAGTTGGCGTACGGACACACGATCTGAACGGGTACCGGCTGCGGTGGGTCGCGTAGTGGGGGTCGTCGTGCGCTTGGTGGCCCAGACCGGTTCGGCGATAGCGCTCATCGGCAGCAGCAAGCCCAACAGGAGTGTCGCGGTCCGCCGGAGTCGGTGGCGCGGTTGGCGGTTGGCACGCTCGAGGCCAGGGCGTCATCATGCCCCCAGCCTAGGTGGCGGGGATGCTCCCTCCGTGTTGCTGGGCGTCGAGGCGGGCGGATCGTTACCGGTCGTCGGAATCCTGCTCGTCAACCGGCGCAAGGCACTTGGAAAGAAACTCCGTGACGATCTGGTTGAACTGCTCGGGGGTTTCGGCGTTTGGGGAGTGTCCCGCGGTGTCGATGCGTTGCACCGTAACGCCCGGCATCTGCCTCGCGAGATATTCCGAGGGTTCGTGAAATGCGGGTTCACGTACTCCGGCGACAACGAGCGTCGGAACGCGATTGTTAGCCACGTGACTGCGCGAACTGACGTCTCGTACGGTGTGGCGCATCGCCATGGCGATTCCGACCGGGTTTAGCAGGGTTTGGTCGTCTACGAGCGCCTGTCGAACGTCGGCGACGATCCGACGCGAGCGGGCCGGATTCAATGAATGGTCGGCCAGTGCGTCGTGGCCTCGCGCTTCGAGGTGCCGCGCGCCGGCTTCCAACTCCGATGGGGCAGGGGGTCGGTCCGACACCGCGGAAACCGAGTTGGTGATCACATGGCCAAAGACGCGGTTTGGATGTGCGAGTACGTACCGCATCGTGAGCGCGGCCCCGAGGGACTGGCCGACGACAAACCAACGATCGGCACCGAGACTGATTCGGATCTTGTCGAACTCCTCGATGTAGGACGACCAGCGGTAACGCTCGGGGTCGGTCGGGGTGGACGATCTTCCGTGCCCATACAATTCGACGACCACGGGCGACGCCACGGTCTTCAGCGCGTCGAGGTTGGCATTCCACAGGGCGCGGCCGGCCATGATCCCATGCACCAGCAGGACGGGTGGGCCGTTGCCCTCGTGGACGTCGATGTGCATGTGTTACCGGGCTCGTCTCATCGGGGCTCGTGTTTGCGCGATTCGTGGAGAGCCCGGGTCAGATCAGCCCGCATTGGCGGGCCCGGTCAAGGGTAACTTCGAAGAGACGCGTCGTTGCGGCGTCGATCATCATGCCGTTCAGGTTGGCGGCGCCGTCACCTCGTGCTTCGGCCTCTTTGACCGCGGCCACGACAGCCTGAGCATTCGCTATCTCCTCCGCGGTCGGGGCGTATACCCGGTTCGCGATCTCGACCTGGCTCGGATGGATACACCACTTTCCGACTCCGCCGATGATCGAGAACTGGGTCGCGCTCACTTCGTAGCCACGGGGATTTGCAAAGTTCGCATACGGTCCGTCTATGGCATCGATGCCGGCAACCCGCGCCGCGATGATCATTTGTATGCGCGCGTAGTGCCAGACGTCGCCCGGGTACTTGATCTCCTCATGACCGTCGGTCACGCCGATGTGTCCGAGCCGCATGCCCTGGCTGGCCGAGAGGTCACCGACACCGAGGATCAATGCTTCGAGGCGGGGACTGGACTTGGCGATCTCGTTTACCGTAGCGAGCGCCTCAACCTCTTCGATCAGCACTTCGATGCCGATGCGGCCCACCTCAAGACCGAGCTTGCGCTCGAGTTGCGTCAACATGTCGTCTACGAACCACACGTCGCGCGGACCTTTGATCTTGGGCACAATGATGACGTCAATGTTGGCGCCCGCTCCGGTCACCACTTCGATGAGGTCGTCGTGGCACCAGTGCGTGTGTACTCCGTTGATGCGATACGACCGGACCGTGCGTCCCCAGTCGAGATCGTTCAACCCGGCGACGATGTTCTTGCGCGCTGACTCTTTCTCCGACGGGGCGACGGCGTCTTCGAGGTCGAGGAACGCGAGGTCCGCGTCGCTCGCCGCAGCTTTGGCGATCATCTTGAGGTTCGTGCCGGGAGTGGAAAGTTCCGAGCGGCGGAGGCGGTTGCGTGTGGTCATGATGGTGTTCCTTGTGCTGGTGCTTGGAGTGGGTCGCTCGCCGGAACGGCGAGTCGCGTCGAGGTGGTTTCGTGGAGGTACGTGAGTGCGGGGACCGGGTCGAAGTGCTGGGGGTCGAGCAACCACTGGTAGCCGATACCGCGTAGGCCGGCGACGATCAGAGCGGATTCATCGGCTGCTGACAGGCCTTTTCGCACTGAGCCGTCGCGTTTCCCCTTGGCCACGAGATTGGCGAAGTCGGCTCGCATCTCCTCATGGAATTTCGCGAACCGGGTGCGGAGCTCCTCGTCGGGCCCGAGAGCCTCGAACATCAATGCGTACAGCACCCGCAGACCCCGGGGATCGCTCTGGGCCTGTCGGCGAATGGCGTCGATCATCACCGTGATGCCCTCGAGACCGGTGCGTCCCTTCGTGAACGGGATGACGTTGCGGTGACTCCAGGTGCCGACGATGCGCTCGATCAGCGCTTCGACCAGACCTTCCTTTGACCCGAAGCGTGCCGTAACGAGCCCGCGGGAATACCCGGCGCGATCACCAATCGCCGCGAAGGTCATCGTGGCGAACCCGCCCTCGACAATCAGGTCAGCGGCTGCGTTCAGAAGTGCGTTCGTGGAGTTACGGGTTCGCTGGGCCTGTTTCCCCGGACCGGATTCGCGGCTTGCGTCGCGGTTGGTGTCGCTCATGACGCGCCGCTCAACGACCATCGGTGCGAATGATTTCGAGGACGCCGAGAAGATGCGGGAGAAATGCATCGGGGTTCTCCGACATCGGAAAGTGTCCGACCCCCGGCATGAGGGACCACGTTGAGCCGGCGATGGCGTCGTGGGCGGCGCGCCCATGCGTTGGTGATCCGCTGTAGTCGTATTCACCCGTCAAGATATGTACACCTATTTTTGCCGTGTCGATTTCCCGGGCCCGGTCGGTGAGGTCGTAGTCGACCATGTAGTACCAGAGATCACCGATGAACGATTGGGGCCAACCCGATGCGTACGCCTGGATGGTCTCTTTTCGGTAGGGGTCGGGTGACGTGGGCGACGTCAGGCCCTCCATCATTCGGGCCTTGGTGTCGTTGCTGACCTGCGGATGCCAGAAACCGAGCAGTGCGTCCCAGTTGCCACCGACCTTGAGGGCGCCCTCCAACGAAATGACAGACCTGAACTCGTCGGGGTGACGCAAGGCCAGATCGAGGGCCAACAGACCGCCGACGGAACAGCCCATGAAGACCGGTCGGTCGAGCTCCAGCGCGTTGGCCAGCGTGACGGGTACCTGCCGTAGGAACTCACCGGTGAGCTTGTAGCGCTCCTCCCACCAACGCTTGTCGACCGGTGGGACGGACTTGCCGTGGAACGGAAGGTCATAGGCGATGAGTCGGAAGTGGTCGGTGATTTCTTTGCATTCGAACAGGTGCCGCCATTGGATGCCGTGGGAACCGGCCGTGTGTTGGAGCAGGACCGGTATGCCGGATCCCGCCTCCTCGAAATAGATGCGGTGGTCGAGGCCGGCCAGTTCTATGTGCACATATCGACCCGTCGGTGAGTCGAAGCGCGGCGTCGGCCCCTTCTCGTTGACTGTCGCGGGAGCTGCGGTTCCCGGTTCACGCATGAGCTCGAGGGCCCGCTGCACGGCGGGCACGTACTGCCACCAGATGAGTTCATCGGCGGAGCGCGTGAGCCCAACACCGGTGGCCACACTTACGTCGTTGAAGTACGGCGGGGGGACGGTGGCCAGAACCATCGCCCAGGTCTCGGGTGGGCCGCTCAGCGCGATCACCCCGGGTGCATCTCCGGGGTCAACCGGGCTTACAGCGCCGTCAGCCAGGGTAAGCGCAACCGTCTCCCGACCGATGGAAAGGCGAAGTCCTCCGTTCCAGTATCTGGACGAGAGCTGGAATTCGCCGTCGGTTCGACAACGCTCGGCCAATTGCTCGGACGTGAGCGTCATGGCCCGGTCTCTTCGAGTCGGGCCAATTCGTCGAGGATGTCGGTTCGGTCCTCACCGAGTCGTGGCGCGGCCCGATAGACGCCGCCTTGGGTCTCGGTGTAGCGCACGGGTGTGTTGGGGGTCAGGACCGGGCGGCCGGAGCCTTTGTGTTCGACGGCAACAAGCATCTGTCGATCCTGTACGTGCTGGCTCGTGAACAGATCACGGGCATCGTTGACCGGGCCAACCGGTACGCGTCCGGCGAGCGCATCGACCACCTCCTGCTTGCTCCGATGTCCGGTCCAGGAGGTGACGATCTCCCGAACGGTTTCGCGGTTGAGCACACGACGACGGGAGGACCGGAAGTCCTCATGGTCGATCATGTCTTCGCGTCCGATGATGCGGCAGAGTTCGGCCCAGTGCCCCTCGCCCGGAGCAGCGATGGCGATCCATCCATCGGCTGCGGCGTAAAGCTCGAACGGACACAGCGACGGATGCTCCGTGCCGCGCGGTTGTTGGACTTCACCGGTGTAGCTGTAGCGCCAGGTGGCCGATTCGCATAACGCCATGACCGCATCGGCCATGCCGACATCGACGAACTGTCCCTGCCCGGTCGCCCGGGCGTGGTGGAGTGCACCAAGAACCCCGACGACCATCATCGTGGCCGGGTACAGGTCGCCGACGCTCGGACCACTCGCGACCCGGTGGCCGTCCTTCGTGCCGGTGTAGCTGACGAGGCCGCTCATCGACTGCGCAACGATGTCATACGACGGCCAGTAGGTGTACGGCGTCTCTCCGGTACGCGGGTCACCGAAGCCGCGGATGGCGGCGTAGACCAGACTGGGCTTGCGGGCCCGGAGTGTTTCGTAGCTGAGGCCGAGGCTGTCCATGATGCCGGCGCGAAAATTCTCGATGACCACATCTGCGGTGTCGATCAGCCGAAGCAGGATGGCCTTGTCCGCAGAGTCTTTGAGGTCGAGCACGATGCTGCGCTTGTTGCGGTTGATGCTCGCGAAGTAGCCGCCGTAGCTGTGCTCGTCGTCGAGTTCCGTGTATGGCCCGATGGTCCGGGTTGAGTCGCCGACCGGTGCTTCGACTTTGATCACGTCGGCCCCCATGTCGGCCAGGATCATCGTCGCGTATGGGCCGGCGAGCGCCTGGGTCAAATCGACGATGCGTACATCGGTGAGCGGCCCCGAACGGCGGGGCAGCATCGGTGCGGCGCGCTCGTGCGCGGTCTGGTGGAGCGGGCGTTCGTCAGTGCTCATAGCATTCTCCCGGCTTGTGTCCAATCGTGGTGGTCACCGATCCGCCCAGCTACTGCGGCGTTTGATCAGCACAATTCGCTCCAGTTCGCACACGATGTCGCCGTGCTGGTTGCGACCCCAGTGCTTGAAACGTACGAGTCCGGCGTCGGGATGGTCAGGACTCGCGTCGGTGGACAGAACCTCGGAGTACGCCGTGATGGTGTCGCCGTGGTGCACGGGTTTGCGGAATCGAACCTTGTCGATTCCGATTTCGGCGAGCGCGTTTTCGGCGGTGTCCTGACTGGTGAGCCCGACGGTCAAGGAGCCGGTGATGAGGCCGAACACGAGGCGCCCGTCGCCCATCGGAGACCCCTTCATCGCTTCTTCGTTCCAGTGGGCCTGGGCCGTGTTCATCACCTGCTTGGAAATGAAGTTGTTCTCGACTTCATCGATCGTCGCGGAGCGAAAGTGTCGCATCCTCTGACCGACGCTGAAATCCTCGAAGTAGTTGCTCGAACCGGTAAGTGCGCTTAGTTTCATGTGATTACCTGACCGAGTTAACGAAGAGCCGATGGAGGGAGCAGGCTGTCGGAGATGATGCGCTGCATGATCTCGGAAGTACCTTCGAAGATCTTGGTCAGCCGGGCATCGCGCCAGTACCGCTCGATGGGGAAGTCGGTGGTGTAGCCGGCTCCGCCGTGGATCTGCAGAGCCTCAGAGGTCACCCGCTCCGACATTTCCGAGGCCATGTACTTCACCATCGCGCCCTGCATGTCAGAAGGATCGCCGTGATCAATCGCATCGGCCGTCTGGTACATGAGCGCTCGACAGACCTCGATGTCCGCCGCCATGTGCGCAATCTTGAAGCGAATGACCTGGAAGTCGCCGATCTTGCGATCAAATTGTTCGCGCTCCTGTACGTACTTGATCGAGTCTTCCAACGCACCCCGGGCCAGGCCGATCGAACGTGCTGCGGTATGAATGCGAGGCGTGGTCATGCCCGCAGCGGTCTTCTTGAAGCCTTCCTCGTCGCCCGAGCGGACCTCTTTCTCGTAGCCGATCAGGCAATCGTCAGGGACAAAGCAGTCATTGAACGACAGCTCGTAGGTGTTCCAGCCGTGGTAACCGATCTTGCGGATCGGATTGCCGGTCACGCCGGACGGAAACGAGTTCGGTTCCTTGTGCACGATGAACTGCCGGATTCCCGCGTGGCGGTTTTTCGGGTCGTAGGGCGTGGCTCTCGCCACGACCAGGATGGCATTGGACTGGTCGGCAAATGTGCACCACATCTTCTGACCGTTGATCAACCATCCACCGTCGGTTTTCTCTGCGCGCGTACGAACCGAAGCGATGTCGGACCCGGCGTCGGGCTCGCTCATGGCAAACGCGCCGAGCCATTCCCCCTTGGCCGCCCGCGGCATGATCTCCGCTCGCTGCGTCGGGTCGAGGCCTGCGGCCATTCCGGAGCGGGCGATGATGCTGGCGACGCTCATCCACGCTCGCGCCAGTTCCTCGGTGATGAGTGCGTATTCGAAGACGCCGAGACCGAGGCCGCCGTAGCGCTCGTTGACGAGAATGCCGAAGAACCCGAGTTCACCCATCTCCTTGCGGAGGGAGTCTGGAATCATCCCGTGTTCCGGGTCGAGTTCGTTCGCAACCGGGAGCACCTTGTTCATGGCGAAGTCGCGGGCCATCTCCTGGATGGCGACGCGCTCGTCGGTACGGTACGCAAACGGAATCGGGGGACGTGGGTCGATCAGGGTGCGGGCCATGGTTTCAGCCCTCCGTTCGGGATTCGGGGTTGGCCGGTGGGCGGCGTTTTTTGGCGACCAGGTTGGTTCGCTGGTAGTCGACCACCATGTCGCCGTGCTGGTTCCATGCCTCGGTGTGCCAGGTGACTATTCCGGTGCCCGGTCGACTGTCGGACTCGCGTTTCTCGACGACCGATGATGAAGCGGTCAACGTGTCGCCCGGGTGGACCGGTCGATGGAACGTGCACCGCTCAATGCCGAGGAACGGGCCGCCGACCTCACTCAGATCCTGCACTGAGAGCCCGACCACCGTGCACAGCACCAGCATCGGGTTCACCACGACATCAGGGTGGTCGTGGGCCTTCGCGAACTCAGCGTTCAGATGCATTGGATTCCAGTTGCACATCGCCGTTGAGAACAGTGCGTTGTCGCCGTCGGTGAGCGTGCGGCCCCAGTGGTGCGCGAGCACCTGGCCTTCGGTGAAGTCCTCGAATTGATGCCCTTTGGCGGCAAGCGGAAACGAATCGAAGTCGGGATCACTCACGGGAACGCACCCTACGACGAAGTTTGTCGTGCAACAAGTTTTGTTCGTGGGTTAGGTTCAGGGTTATGACCAACGAGGAATTCCTCCAGGCGTACACCGATGAGGTGTACCACGCACGTGATCCCGAGGCACCGGCCCGTTACATCGCGGACCCGTGTCTACGGCATGAAGCCGGAGAGCTCATAACGATGTCGATCGGGGAGAACCAGGAGCGCATCGGCGGCTTTTTGGCCAAGTATGCAACTGCGGTTTTCACGAACAAGGTCACGGTGTCGGCCGGAGAGTACGTCACGAGTTGCTACGAGGCTGACCTCGGGGCCGGCCAGGTCATCTCCGGAATCGAGGTGTTCCGGATCGTCAACGGCAAAATCACCGAAACCTGGAACGCCCATCCGGTACAGGGAGCGTGGGGATGAACCATGCTCGCGGGGGAAGGAATCCTGCATCCATCCCGCGATTACTGGCGCGGACGTCCGAGGAGCAGGTGATCTGTCGTGCCCGGGCAGCTACGGGAACATTCACCTCCGAGAAGAATTTCGCGGTCGGGCGCTAGGTGTCTCCGAGACCAGCGCGCAGCAATCGACGCTCGATGCTGACCGAAACCGCGCCTGCTCGATTCTCAACGCCGAGTTTGGCGTAGATGTGCACGAGATGGGTCTTGATGGTCGCCTCGCTTACGAACAGTGCACGGGCGACTTCTTTGTTCGAGAGCCCCTTCGCCAAGCTCTCGACGATCTCCAGTTCTCGTGCGGTCAAAGCATCGCTCGATGGCCCACCGCGCATGGCACGAAGCACCCGATTGGCGACGGGTGCCGCGAAGACCGTCTCGCCGTTCGCGACCGCGAGAACGGCCCGGTACAACCGTTCCGGTGGGGCGTCTTTGAGCATGTAACCGATGGCGCCAGCGTCTATGGCTCTGGCGATGTCCAAGTCGGTGTCGTAGGTGGTGAGAATCAACACCCGGCACGGCAATCCCCGCTCCACGATGGCCCGCGTCGCGCTCGATGCCATCGCCACCGCTACCGAGTTGCAGGTCCATGACGACGACGTCGGGACGAAGAACGTCGGCGGTCTGCACAGCTTCGGCCGCGCCAGATGCCTCGCCGACAACGACAAGGTTCGGCTGTGCCCCGAACATCGCCCGCAGTCCAGCCCGCACGACCGGGTGGTCGTCCACCAAGAGGAGGCGAACCGCTGACGCGCTCGATTCGCCGGCCCGATGGCGATCGTTTCCTTCCGTTCCGGAAGTCGACAGATCGTCCGGGTTCATACGGCGCCTGTTCGAGCTTCGGTGTTGATCGGATACGGGATCCATCCGGCGAGGGTCGTACCCTCGCCGGGCGATGACTCGATGGAGAACGAACCGCTGAGGGCTTCGATGCGGTGACGTATCGATCGCAGCCCGAAGCCGGTACCCATCGTCGCTCGTGGTTCGCCGTCCGGGTCGAACCCGATGCCGTTGTCGCAGACATCGATCGCAACGCCGTCCGGGAGATACGAGAGTGTCACCACGGTTCGCGTCGCACAGGAATGCATCGCCACGTTGGCGAGCGCACCCTGAACGACTCGAAGCACGGCAGTCTCCTGCTCGGTCTCCATCGGTACTTCCTGGCCGACGAGCTCGAAGCTCACCGGGGTGCCGGTGGCTGCGGCGGTTGACGCGCATTGACGGTCGACCGCTTCTGGCAGGGTCCGCCCGTCGAGAATCGCCGGCGCCAGCGCCCGCACAAAGCGTCGTGCTTCAGCCAGGTTGTCTCGGCTCAGTGCCAGCACGGGATCAAAGTACCGCCGAGCCAGAACGTCATCGACGAGACCCTCCTCGTTGGCCGCCTGCAGCAGCATCAATGACGAGGCCAAACCCTGGGCGATCGTGTCGTGGATTTCCCCGGCCAGACGCTGGCGTTCGGCGGCAGCTCCTGCGGAACGTTGCTGCTCGGCGAGCTCGTTGCGTGTGGTCATCAGATCATCGATCAGCTGCTGTCGCGCCTTCGACTCGTTCAGTAACACCCGGTACGTCGCAGCCGTCAGCAGCGCAACGGTGACCGGCCCGACAACAAGGCTCGCGTCGGGTGGACTCGCAACCCGAAGTTGGGCGATGACCGACACTGCGGTGATGGCACCGAGCGCAACGAAGCCGACGCGTCCGCTCAAATCACGTAAGCCGACGAAGAAGAGTGGAAAGGCACACCAGGCAAAGCTCGGCGCGGTGAGGGCCAGTGCGCTCCAACCGGCGATGACCGTGGCGATCCACACCACGGCCAACGTACCCCTGAACCGTAGGAGAACCCCACCGATGTAGACGACGAGAACGAACACCGACCACGCAACAACCGCCGGCGCACTGTCACCCCAACCATGACGGGTGAAGTACCGCATGGCTGATGCGGCGAGCAGAACGACCATGCCGAGGTGCATCACCGTTGCCAGCATCGGCGGCGTTATCGGTGTCCACCGCAATCTCGATGGCAAACGCCATCTCGACAGCAAACGCGTTCTTGGCCTCCAGCGCAAACTCGGCATCGGGTCGTTCGTCGCTACCACCGGTGGAGCGTACCGCCCGGTTCGTTCCAACGCATCGTCCGAACGGTTGATCCTGTGGTCAACCGATTGCCGGAATCAATCAACCAACGTCCGATGGTTTCCGCGGAGACGACCGATTGAGTAGAGCCCGTCACCTAGCGACACGCCCGGTGGATCCTTGTGATCACGTACCTTCCCACCTTGAAAGAGGAATCATGTCGAATGAAATCAGCCGCCGCAACATGCTCGGAGTCGGTGCGAGCCTCACCGCTGCCGCGTTGGCCGCTCCTGTACTCTCCGCGATTCCGGCCCAAGCCCAGACCCCAGGCGCGCTCGGCACGTCGACCAAGCCGACAATGTCGCTTCTCGATGCCCGTGCGCTCCTCGACGCGGCCGAGTCGCGCGCCAACCAGATCAGTGTGCCGATGTATGTGCTCGTCGTCGATGAAAGCGGACGAGAGAAGGGGTCCATCCGGATGGATGGCAACGGCCTGGCGAGCCTGACCCTTGTTCCGATGAAGGCCCACACGGCGCTGGCGTTCCGGGCTGCCACCGAAGTCTTGGCCGACCGTTTCGGGGCCAACGCCGCCCGGCTCAACTCGTTCACGGGGACGGGCGAGTTCGTATTCGTCGGCGGGGGTCTTCCGATCATCGTGAAGGACCGACTTCTCGGGGCAATCGGCGTCGGCGGTGGCTCACCGGAACAGGACGCCGATGTTGCCAAATTCGCACTCGATGCTTTGTTGCGTCGAACCTGACTTGTTCTTCCAATCGGCCGGTGTGTCTGCCGGTCTCAAGTTGCGGGCGCGTCGATGCGCCGGCCCCACAAGCCGGCGCATCGAGATGTGACGTTCCGGGAGGCCGGTTATGCGACGCTCTTGGCACCCGTCATGATCGCCACCGCGTCGGACATCGAAATCGTCTTCGGGTCCACCACCGCAGCTCGCGCTCCGAGTCGCTGGATGTGGATGCGATCGGCGACATCGAACACATGCGGCATGTTGTGGCTGATCAGGATGATCGGCAGACCCTTGTCGCGTAGGTCGCGAATCATCTGCAGCACCTGCCCCGATTCCTTTACGCCGAGCGCCGCCGTCGGTTCGTCGAGGATCACGACCTTGCTGCCGAACGCGGCGGCCCGGGCGACGGCGACGGCCTGACGCTGACCGCCGGAGAGGGTCTCGACGGCCTGCGTGATGTCTTGCAGCGTGCCGATGCCGAGTTCGTCGAGGGCACGCTTGGCGTCGCGTCGCATGCCGGATTTGTCGAGCATTCGGAACACACTCCCTAGCGGTCCTTCCCGGCGACGTTCGCGTCCGAGGAACACGTTGGCGGCGATGTCGAGGGCCGGGGCGACGGCGAGCGTCTGGTACACCGTCTCGATGCCCGCGGCACGGGCTTCCTGCGGACGTTTGAAAAGCACCGGGTTGCCATCAAGGCGGATCTCGCCTTCATCGGGCACCATGGCCCCCGACAGACACTTGATCAGCGATGACTTTCCGGCGCCGTTGTCGCCGATGACGGCAAGTACTTCACCGGGGTAGAGCTCGAAGTCGGACCCGTTGAGTGCGGTGACGCGGCCGAAGCGCTTGACCAGACCCTTGGCCGCAAGGATTGGCTGACCTGACGGCGTGCTCGTTTGGCTCATTTGGCGACCTTTCGGATCCACTGGTCGAGGGCGACAGCAACGATGATGAGTGAGCCGATGGCGAAGTTCTGCCAGTAGGGGCTCACGCCGGCGAGGGTGAGGCCGATGCGGAAGACCGTTACGACGAGCGCACCGATGAGTGTTCCGGAGAGACGTCCGCGACCACCGAAGAGGCTGGTGCCGCCGATTACGACGGCGGTAACCGTTTCGAGGTTCACGTCGGTGGCGGCATTGCTACTTGCCGACAACGAGCGCCCGAGCTGTACCCAACCACCGATCGCGTAGAGGAGGCCGGCAACCATATATACGCTTATCAAAACGCGGTTGACGTCGATACCGGCGAGGCGGGCGGCTTCTTTGTCGTCACCCGTTGAATAAACGTGAGATCCCCACGCCGTGTTGGACAGGATGTACGCAAAAACGGCGTACATGACCAACACGAGAAGCACGCCGGTCGTGATGCGCAGTGAGCCGATGGATATCTTGCGACCGGTCCACAGGAGCAGCGAGTTCTCTCCGCCGAGGTCGGCCTTCGAGATGGTGCGGGCCTTGCTGTAGACAAGCCCCATTGATTGGAACACGTAGAACGTTCCGAGCGTGACAATGAACGGCGGCAAACTCAGCTTGGTCACGAGGAAGCCATGCAACGCCCCGAGGGCGAGCCCGACGACGGCACCGGCGAGCAGCGCGAAGAACGCCGGGAAACCCCGTTCGTAGAACAGCTTGGCCACGACGAGATGGGTGAGCAGCATGCCGGTACCGACTGCGAGGTCGACGCCAGCGGTGAGAACGATGATCGTTTGGCCGATCGCCAAAGCGGCGAGAACGGCAGTCTGCTGCAAGATGATGCCGATGGTCTCGGGCCGTTGAAATCGGCCTTTGCCGAACATCGTGAACACGATCGACGCGAGCACCAGAACGAAAGCCGGACTGAGCGTTGGATAGCGATGAAGCGCGTGTTGGGCGTGAGCCAACGGGCCGCTGCGCTGTGTGAACGAGGCGGCAGCGTCGGCTGCCGGAGTCGTCTCCATCAAAGAACCCCCTGGTGATAGAGCAATGGAGCGTGGAATGGGTGGTGGGTGCGGCGGTGAATCGTGGGTGATGCGTGTGAATCGTCGGTGTTGCCGGTTGATCGTGGGTGGTGCGGGCGAATCGCGTGTGATGCGGGTGAATTGTGGTTGGTGCCGTGGTGCACCCGGTCGCGGTGGGAGTGCGCATACACGTCGGGGGTGGCAATGGCCACCCCCGAAATGCTGTTGTTAGGAGACGTTGCGGGGCGGGGAGAAGAGTAGCCCCGCAACGCTCAACCTGGCCGAGGGATCAGCCCCAGCAGATCTTCTGTCCGTCGGCGACCGAGATGCTCTCGACGCCGTCGACCGCCTTGTCGGTGACAAGAGCGACGCCGGTGTTGAAGAAGTCAAGACCGGGTGTGACGGCCGGCTTCGGCTTGCCGTTGGCGAGGTCAACGATGGCAGCCATACCCTTCGAGGCCATCTGGCCCGGGTACTGCTGGGCGGTCGCACCGATGACACCGGAAGCGACGAGCTCGAGGCCCGGCTTGCATCCGCCGTCGACCGAAACGATCAGAACGCCGGCTTCCTTGCCAGCGGCCTTGAGCGCGTCGTAGGCACCCTGGGCGGCCGGCTCATTGATCGTGTACACGACGTTGACGTCGCCGTTCTTGGTGAGGCAGGTCTCCATGGCGGTCTTGCCACCGTCGACGGCTCCGTTGGTCGGCTCGTGGCAGACCACTTCGTAGTCGCCGCCGCTGTACTTGCCGGTCGCCGGCTCCTTGCCGTTGCCCGACTTGTCTTCGGCCTGGACAATTCCCATGCCGTTGAGGAAGCCCTGATCACGTCCGGTGTCAACTGACACGACCTTGTCGGTGAAGAGGTCGAGCATGGCGATGACGGCCTTCTTGCCGCCAAGCTGGCCAGCAGTCCACTTGCCGATGAGCTGACCGGCGTTGTAGTTGTCGGTGGCGAAAGTGATGTCGACCGCGGTGGCCGG
This sequence comes from uncultured Acidimicrobiales bacterium, assembly GCA_963763135.1. Lineage (GTDB taxonomy): Bacteria > Actinomycetota > Acidimicrobiia > Acidimicrobiales > JANYDT01 > JANMZO01. The sequence goes on from CAVXNJ010000009.1 coordinate 341,566, forward strand.
GTTCGGTGGGGTGTCGAGGGCGATCACGAGGAGGCCGGCGGCACGGGCAGCGTCGAGCGCCGGGACCACGTCGTCGGCGCTCGGCGTAATGAGGATGCCCTTGTCGCCCTTGGCGACAGCGGCTTCGATGGCGGCGATCTGTGTGGCGGTATCGCCGTCGTCCTTGCCGGCGGCAACGGTCAGGTTGACGCCGAGCTTGTCTGCGTTGGCCTGAGCGTCTTTTTGCATCGAGACGAAGAACGGGTTGGAGAGGGTCTTGAGGATCAGCGTGACGCCAACCTTGTCTCCCGACGCGGGAGCGGCCGCGGCGGTGGTGTCGGTGGCGGCGGCTGTGGTCTCGGCTGCTGCGGCGCTGGTGTCGGTGGCGGCTGAGGTGGTTTCAGCTGCTGCGGCGGTGGTCTCAGCGGCGGCCGTCGTGTCTGCCGCGACGGTGGTATCGGCCGAGTCGCTGCTGCAACCGGCGAAGAACAACGCTGACACCGCAAATAGTGCGGCTGCGCCGCGCATCTTTGATTTCATGTGGCTATTTCCCCCTAGGAAATTGTGGGTTTTCGCAACGTGTCAGGGATGTTGACAACGTTGCCGGGGACCTTAACGAGTAAAAGACAACGTTGTCAAGGCCGATCGGGTGCGGTAGCCTGACGGGATTAACAACACCACTACCAGCAACAATTCGTCTGTTCCGCAGCGTCGTCCAACACTCCGCGACGTCGCCGCCCTCGCCCGGGTGAGCTTCAAGACCGTGTCTCGCGTCGTCAACGGCGAAGGCGGTGTGAGCGGTCTACTCGTTGAGCGTGTCGAAGCCGCGATCGCCGAACTTGGCTACCGCCCCGACGATCGGGCCCGACGTCTGCGCAACACCGGGCTACGCACGGGCGTAATCGGCTTCGTGCTTGTCGACGTTTCGAACCCGTTCTTTTCCTCGATCCTTCGAGGTATCGAGGAGGTGGCACGAAGGCATGACTATCTGGTGTTGTCGGGCAGCACCGACGGTGAACCGGCCCGCCAGGCGCAGCTGGTGTCGGCCTTCGTCTCCCGTCGGGTCGACGGCATGATCGTGGTGCCGAGTGGCGACGATCTCGGGCCGCTGTCGCACGAAATCGAGCGGGGAACACCCTTGGTCTTTGTCGACTTGGAACCAGCGGCCGCTTCGGTGGACCTGCTCCGCAGCGACCACCAGGGCGGGTCACGTCTGGCGACCGAGCACCTGTTGGCGCGGGGTCATCGAGACATTGCGTTCTTCGGATCGCCCCTCGACATTTTCTCAGCGCGCTTACGGTTGGCCGGCTTCAAAGAGGCCATGTCGGCCGCGGGATTAGACGTACCCGAGTCGCGTGTGCGCACCGGAATGCACACTCCGGACGAGTGGCAGCGAATTGTCACCGAGTTCTTTACGAACGAGCCACGTCCGACCGCGATCTTCACGGCGCAGAACTTCGTGACCATCGGCGCGCTGCAGGCACTTCATGCGATGGGGCTTCACAATACGGTTGCTCAGGTGGGCTTCGACGATGTCGACCTGAGCGCGGTGGTTTCGCCGGGAATCTCCGTGATGCCCCAGTACCCGCTCGAGCTGGGACGCCGGGCCGCCGAGATGCTCTTTGAGCGGCTCGACGGCCGGGTGGGCCCGCCGGTTCAAGAAATTCTGAAGAGCCCCATCGTCGAACGGGGTTCAGGCGAGATTCCCCCGTCGGCCTAGGCGAAGTCAGAAGGACGGTCATCGGGGTGATGTTGGCGCCTTCTCCCGATAACCTGGGCGGGTGAGTCCATCTACCCCCGGTTCGTTCCGTCTCGATGGGAAAGTAGGGGTCGTCATCGGTGGAACCGGAGTGTTAGGCGCGCATATCGCCGACACGTTTGCGTCGGCCGGGGCGAAGGTCGTGATTGTCGGGCGCGATGACGCGAAAGCCACCTCCGTTCTTGACCGGTTGCGCGCCGACGGCCACGAGGTGGAGTTCGAGCGCTGTGATGTCGCTGAGCGGTCGGAGCTGGTCGCTCTGGTGGAGCGGGTCGACGCCCGCTACGGACGCATCGACGTGTTGGTTAACGGAGCGGGTGTCAACTCGGCCACGCCGTTTCTCGAAATCACCGATGAGGAGATGCTGCGGATCGTAACGGTGAACCAGCTCGCCGTGGCGCGCAGCTGTCAGGAGTTCGGTCGGTATTTCGTTGCTCGGGCCGAGTTGGTCGGTGTGGGGGCCAGCATCATCAACGTTGGGAGTGCTTCAGGGCTGACTCCGCTTTCCCGGGTGTTCACGTATTCGATGACCAAGGCCGCGGTGCACAACCTGACCAAGAACCTGGCTCGTGAGTGGGGCCCGCTCGGGATCCGTTGCAACGTACTCGTGCCGGGGTTCTTTCCGGCCGAGCAGAATCGGGCCATCCTGAGCCCGGAGCGAACGGCTGCGATAATCGCGCACACGCCGGCCGGCCGCTTCGGCGAACCCGATGATTTGGCCGGCGCGGTCCTGTTGTTGGCGAGCGATGCCGGTCGTTTCATCACCGGTTCGGAGATCGTTGTCGACGGCGGCTTTCACGCCACCACCATTTAGGCGGGAGAACACCATGAACCAGTTCCTCAACGAGGATTTTCTTCTCACCAGCGATGTGGCCCGCGAGCTGTACCACGGGGTGGCGGCTGAGGCTGCAGTTGTCGACGTGCACAACCATCTTCCTCCGGCCGACATCGCTGGTAACCGGGTCTGGACCTCCTTGACCGAGTTGTGGCTCGACGATGATCACTACAAATGGAAGGCGATGCGGCTCGCCGGATTCCGGGAAGAGCTCGTCACCGGTGACGCCGACCCGTGGGACAAGTTCGCGGCTTGGGCCGCGACCGTTCAACGATCGCTCGGCAATCCGCTTTATGTATGGACGCACCTTGAGCTCCGACGGGTGTTCGGCATAGACATTCCGTTGAATCCGTCAACCGCCCGCGAGATCTACGACGAAGCAAACCGCCAGCTTCCGGGGTGGTCGGCTCAGCGGCTTCTCGAGCACTTCAAAGTGACCGTCGTGGCCACGACCGACGACCCGAAGGACAGCCTCGCGTCGCACGCTCAGCACTGGGGATCCGGAGATACCAAACCGGTGCGAACCGCGATGATCCCGACGTTCCGGCCCGATGCCGCTCACCGGCTGCTCGACGACCCGGTGGCTTGGAACGCTTGGGCGGATGAGCTGGCGGCGGTGTCGGGATGCCCGGTGAACGACCTGGCGTCGTTGGTCGAAGCGCTGACCCATTCCTATGCGCGCTTTGCATCAATGGGGGCGCGTGCCAGCGATCACGGACTCGCCTGCCTGCCCGATCGACCTCGGGACTGCGATGTGGCCGATTCGGTGATCAAGGCGGCCCGGAACGGACGGCCGGCGAGCGACGCGGAGCGCGAGATCGTCCTGCTCGAAGTCGTGGGCCTCGCTGCGAGCCTGGCCGCGTCCGACGATTCGGTGCTTCAACTGCACCTGGGTCCGTTGCGCAACGTTTCCCCCCGGTTGATGGGGTTGGTCGGGCGCGATGCGGGAGCCGACGTGATGGGCGACGAGCGGCAGGCCTTGGGGCTGGCCCGCTTCCTCGGCGATTTGGAACAGCGCGGTGAGCTTCCTCGTACTGTGCTCTACAACCTGAACCCTGCGAACAACGCGCTGTTCGCAACGATGAGCGGAGCCTTCTCCCGGTCCGGTGTGACCTCACTCGTGCAGTGGGGGCCGCCGTGGTGGTTCAACGATCACGAAGCCGGCATGCGACGTCAGTTGGAAGAGTTGAGTCAAATCGGACAGATCGCCGGTTTCATAGGCATGCTTACCGATTCGCGTTCGATCCTTTCAATGACCCGACATGAACTGTTCCGTCGGATTTTGTGCGACGTGATAGGTGGCGAAGTCGCGAGCGGTCGCTATCCAAATGACAGTGACTACCTTCGTGTACTCGTCCGCGATATCTGCATAGGAAACGCCGTCCGGTACTTCGGGTTTCCGTCGTCAGCGGAGCACTGGTCCCCGTGAACCGGCCGTTGCGGTTGGTCGTGATGGGCGTCGCCGGATGCGGAAAATCGACGGTAGCTGCGGCGCTCGCCGAGACGTTCGACGCCCGCTTCGTGGAGGCGGACGAGCACCACCTTCCCGCGAGCATCCAAAAGATGGCGGCAGGAATTCCTCTGACCGATGCCGACCGTTGGCCGTGGCTCACCCTGCTCCAGCAAGAGTTGAACGGTGAGGGTCCGGTCGTGTTGGCCTGTTCCACGTTGAAGCGGAGCTATCGCGACCTGCTTCGTCGGGCTGGGGGCGTGCATTTCGTGTTTCTCAGTGTCGATCAAGCCGAGATCGAGCGGCGACTCACCAAGCGGCCTGGGCATTTCATGGGGGCCACGATGGCGGCCAGCCAGTTCGCTGCGCTCGAAGTGCCGGGAGCGGATGAGACCGACGTCATCATGCTGTCCGCAGGCGGTCCGATGTCTGCGGTGATCGAGAAGGCCATTGCCGGATGCGACGTAGACCCGTTACCTCGGCCCTTCGCTGAGCCTCTTCTCGCCGTCGGCGGAGTGGACTGGGATATGTCGTCGGATGAGTTGGCTGCTCGAATCAGGCGAATCGCCGACACCGAGGTTGTTTCGAACGGCGCGAGACGGGTGTTGCTCGTTCCGCCCGATCACACCCGCCTGCACTCGCGAGCGGGCGAGATCACCGCCGAGTTCTATGAGTCGTTGACTGCCGCAGGATGCGAAGTCGCGGTGCTTCCGGCCCTGGGTACTCACGCCGCGATGAGTGTCGGTGACTGCCAGCTTCTATTCGGGGACCGGATTCCTTACGCGCGCATACTTCATCACCAGTGGCGGACCAACCTGGTCGGGGTTGGGGAGATCGGCTCGAACGAGGTCGCGGTGCTGTCGGCGGGCCGGTTCGGCGAGCCCATCCCGGTGGAGACCGATCAGATTCTTTTTGAGGACTGGGACATCGTGATCTCGGTTGGTCAGGTGGTTCCCCACGAGGTGATCGGCATGGCCAATTTCACCAAGAACATCGTGATCGGCCTCGGTGGTTCCCCCACCATCCATCGCAGCCATTTCCTCGGTGCTGCCGCGGGCATGGAGAACATTATGGGCCGGGTCGACAGTCCCGTTCGCCACGTAGTCGATGCCGCCTTCGACCGTTTCCTGGCCGAGCGGATCAAGGTGTTATGGGTACTTACTGTTATGGAAGACACCGAGGGCGGTGTCGTGCAACGTGGCCTGTTTGTCGGACGCGGCCGATCGAGTGAAAGTGGGGGAGCGGCGTATCGGGCCGCCGCCGACCTGGCTATCCGTTGCAACGTTCAGCTCGTCGAACGGCCCTTTGACCGGGTGGCCTGTTGGCTCGACGCTGATGAGTTCCGCAGCACCTGGCTTGGCAACAAGGCGGTCTACCGCACCCGCATGGCGATCGCCGATAACGGCGAACTGATCGTGCTTGCGCCCGGGGTGCGGGTGTTCGGCGAGGACGCTTCCATCGACGCGTTGATCCGTCGGCACGGGTACCACGGCACGCCGGCGACGGTCGAGGCTATGGCCTCGGATCCCGAACTGACGTTGAACCTCGGAGCCGCCGCGCACCTCATCCACGGCAGCAGCGAGGGCCGGTTTCGCATCACCTATTGCACCGACCCGGCCAACGGCGGGCTGACCCGTGAAGAGGTGGAAGGCGCGGGCTTCGCGTGGGCCTCGCTACCGGAGATGCTCGAACGACTCGGCGTCGACAGCGCCACAGCGAACGGCCGACGTTGCGACGACCAGGGCGTGCCGTTCGACTTCATCGCCAACCCGGCTCTCGGCCTCTGGGCCACGGCCGAGCGTTTCGGCGCGACGCTGTTTTGATCGGTAGCGCCAGGAGCCCGTCGGGGGCCGGGCGCAGTAGTGATCCTGCGGCGCATATCGCGAGGCAGCTCCAGCTGTCCGGGTCTCCTGACACCCTCTCATTTGTGTGTGTGGCAAAGGTCATTTCTGATACAAACATATGTACGTTTCTGTGTAGTAGGGTATGTGTGTGGATAGCTGCATCACCGATCAGATTGCCGTGGCACGGGCCGCGATCGATCGCGTGCTGTCCAACCTCACAGGTGCTGACATCACTGGCTCCACGGTCAAGGAACTCCGAGCGTTATTGGACCGGGTTGATGTTGGAATTACGTTCGCGTACAACCGGTTCCAAACGTCCGGAGACCACCTCCTCGACGGGTACCCGAACGGACCGGCTTGGCTCGCGGCCAACACCCGGGCGTTACGAAGCGAAGGGCACGCCCGGAAAGAACACGCTGACCTACTGGACCTGCTCGGCTCGTTTGGTGACTCCTTTCATGGCAACCGGATTGGGTACGCCCACATTCGTATCCTGGCCCCAGCGGTGACCGAAGAACGACGCCCGTTGGCGGTTCGCGACGAGAACGTGTTGCTCGAAGCGGCGGAAGCACTCACGCCGTCGGAGTTCAAAATGGCGGTCCGTAAATGGATGTCGTTGTGTGACGACGAACTGTCCGACCCCACCCGACCCGACACTCATGCTGCGCGCCGACGGGTCACGCTGACCGTATTGCCCGATGGCTCGTGGAAGCTCGACGGGATCCTCGAACCACTCGCAGGTGAAACCCTTGCCGCCGCGCTGAACCGCGGTGATGCCGTCCAAGCGGCTGCGTGATGATGACCGCACGATCGTGCAGAAGCGCCATGATGCGCTTCACGACATCGCCAACGAGATCCTCGGCAACGACGATCTTTCGGAGGTTCACGGGTCCCGGCCGAACGTCACCGTGATCGTGAACGGCGACAACGGCAACGCCACCACGGCGTCGGGAACCGTCCTCCCACGTTGGGTGCGTGATGCGATGTGCTGCGACGCGACGTTCACCGCAGTGTTCCTGTCCGGCAAAGGCGTCCCGTTCGATGTTGGAACCCCGATCACCGGGATACCAGTCCGCACTCGTCGCGCCATCATCGCCCGCGACTGCCATTGCCGCTACCCCGGATGCTGCCGCCCGCCCCGCTGGTCACACATCCACCACCTCAAGCACCGCGAAGACGGCGGAGCCAACGAGCCCGAAAACCTCGTACTCCTCTGCAGCTTCCATCACCGACTCGTCCACCGCCTAGGCCTCACCCTCACGATGGACACCGACAACATCACCCTCCTCATCCACTGGCCCAACGGCATCATCCTCCACAGCCCACCAACCACACACCTCGCCCTCGCCTGCTAGGACACCAACAGACCCTTGTTTGCTGGCCGGAGTACTCCGGCCAGCAAACAGCGCGTCGCTTGTTCGTCTCGGGTGTCGGGAAGTCAATTGATACAGCGTCCGGGCGCAGTCGAGTTCCTCGTCAAGGTGCCAACGTCTTGCCCGGGTAGGTTAGGTCTTCGTTGTTGTCTGGCTCGCGGTGGATGGCGAACCACGGACCCAACGACCGCGACGCTCTGTGTACTTACCTTCTGCGCGGATTCGGTTGTTGAGCTCGGTGAGGTAACGGCTTTCGTCGAAGTTGGTGATCGAGACCTCTTCGCCCGTCCAACTTGAGAGGTGGATGGCGTTGGCGAGGCGAACGCCGTGGATGCCGTCGGCGCCGGGAGCGATGAGGGGAGTGCCGTCGACGATGTTCGCAGCAAAGTTCGCCAGCACATCTGCGTGCTGCTTGCCCCATACCGACTCGTAGGTCTTCGTCTCCGTGGTCATGTACTGGCCGAGGTCGGCCTGCCCGCGGAACAGATTCACCACGTCGGCCGCGCTCATCGAGTCGCTGATCGACCGCTCCGAGTCATTGAGTCGCGTGATGGTCACGGTCTTGGAGTCGTCGACGACGATCTTGCCCCGGTCACAGAGGATCTCCAAGCGGTCAGTTCCGACGATGTCGTGGGTCGATGTGATGAACGACCCGGTCGCTCCGTTGCCGAAGTCAGCGAGCGCGTTGACTTCGTCTTCCACGGCAATGTCGCGTTGGAAGCCAAAGGAGCACTTCGCGAACACCGCGGTCGGAACGCCGCACAGCCACTGCCACAGGTCGAGTTGGTGGGGTGCCTGATTCACGAGCACGCCGCCGCCCTCGCCGCCCCACGTGGCCCGCCACTCGCTCTGGTCGTAGTAGGCCTGCGGCCGCCACCATGTGGTGATGACCCAACTGGTATGACGAAGCGCTCCGAGCTCACCGCTCGCCAGGAGTGCTCGCAGGTCGACGTAGAGGGGGTTGGTCCGCTGGTTGAACATGATGGCGAAGGTGAGGTCAGGCTTCGTTGCCGCGAACGTCAGAAGCTCGTTGACCTGCACCGTGTAGACGCCGGCGGGTTTCTCGACGAGCGCATGAATCCCTCGCTCAAGCGAAGCGATTCCCATCTCGGGATGCAGGTAGTGGGGGACGGTGGTGACGATGGCATCGACGCTGCCTCTGTTGAGCATCGCCACGTAGTCTTCGAAGAAGGGCACACCGTAACGTTCCGCGGCTCTGGCCTTTGACGCGTCGACGTCGCAGATCGCCCCGATGGTCATGTTCGCGATCTTGCCGTCGGCGAGCAGCTTGGCGTACATCCCACCTTGAGCTCCCAGGCCAATGATCCCCAGGCGAACGACCTTGGAAGTAGCGGGACTCATTGCGTTGCTCCTTGGATCGGCAGATTGTTCACGGCCCATTCGTAGGATCGTCGGGTTGACTCGAAGCGGTCATCGATGCTCGGTTCATCGACCTCGATCATGTAATCACCGTCGTAGTCGGGCGGCATCGCGGCGAGGACCGCAGGGAAGTCGACCACGCCGAAACCGGGTTCGGCCCAGAGTCGTTTCGATGACTGCGCCGCGAAGTACGACACGCCGATCCGGGCTTCGGGATCGAGATAGTCCGCGAACATATCTTTGATGTGAATTGCGCCCATGCGATCGGCATGGCGGGCGATGACGTCAGCAGGATTCGCTCCGGCCCACATGAGGTGTCCGGTGTCGGGTCCCAGCCCGATGAGCGAAGCGTCGATACCGGACATCACCGCGTCGACCTCGTCGGCCGTTTCGAACACCCCTCCGATGTGGTTGTGCAGGACGGCATGGATGCCTTCGGCCTGGAAGACCCCACACACCCGGCCGAGATTCTCCAGGCAGAGATCGAACCGGTCCTGGCGAAAGTCGGCTCCGGTGCCGGGAGCGGCCATGCGGGCCTTGATCATCATGGACGACACCATCGCCCGATCCATTCCGAGCGTCGCTTGGGCAGCTGCGAACACCCGGGCCTTTTCCGTTTCGACGGCGATGTCGATCGTTTCATCCAGGGGCGAGCTGAACAGGCTGACCGACGGGCTCAGGCCATAGGAGCCGATCCAGTCCAGATACTCCGTGGCGGTCATGCCCTCGGGGATATCGGCCTTCACGGCGGTGTAGCCGAGGGTCTGGTAGTCACGGAAGGCGGTGTCGAATACCTCCTTCGACTTGTTGACCTTCCCGTTGACCAGCCAATAGGCGATGGGGTTTACCGCCAACCGTGGTGTACGACGTATCGCAGCCCTGCTCACTGGAACTCGATTCCCTGCTCGGACAGCAGTCCGGTGAACGCGGTGTGGGCGACGGTCCAAAGGTCGGGTCCGCACATTCCACCAAACGCGTCGAACTGGCCGAGGTGGGGCTCAAGTGAGAAGAAGCCGTCGAAGCCGTCGTCGTGCAACGCACGGACCACCTCGCGAAGCTGGCCGTCGCCCTCACCTGCCGGAAGCACGTCCTTGGCTCCGAACTTCGCGTCTTTGATGTGCATGTACGCCAGGTGCGGGCGCATCGTGGCGTAGGCATCGTCGAATGGATGCACGTCGCATTGGACGAAATTCGCCGGGTCCATGATCAGGCGCAAGCCGGGGGAGTTGACCGCTTCGACCATGTCGACGCATCGGCGTGGAATGTCGCCGAAGATGTGCTTCTCGTTTTCGTGGAGGGCCACGATTCCATGCTCCTCGGCGATAGCGGCAATGGCCGCCATCCGCCGGATCACCTCATCCCGGTGCCGGTCGGGGTCGTCGCCTTTGTCGATGAAGAAGGAGAATACGCGGACATACATCGCGCCGAAGTTGTTGGCCAACGTGGCGGCGTGGCGCATGCGGTCGAGATGGGGTTCCAGGTCGCCGGAGATCTTGATCTTGCCGATCGGAGATCCGATGCTCGACACGCTGATGCCTGCGGCATCGAGCATCGCCTTCGCATCAGCAAGCTGGGCGTCCGACAGATCCAGGATGTTGGTCTTCCACGCGCTGCGGAACTCCAGATGCCTTATCCCGAGCTTGGTCAGCAGAGCAACCTGCTCGGCGAAGTCGGGTGACACTTCATCCGCGAACCCGGTGAGTGTCCACGTCATTGAGCATTCCCGGACTCGAACTCGTCGATCGCAATCATGTTGAGCACTCTACCGAGTGAACAACTCCGGGTTGTTCAGCCGTCTTCGGTCGAGGTGTCGAGTACGTCGGTTGACGCAATGGCCATGCGGTCAAGGACGCGGTCGATTTCGTTCTCGCTGAGACCGTATTCGCGGATGGTCTCCATGAACAGATCGAGGAAGCGGACGAAGTGACGACCGCGAATACCCCGGCCGGTGTGGGCGTCGCGAAGACCGTTGGGGGACATGGACCCCGGACCACCGAGGGCGATGGTTACGTACTCACGCTGCATGGCCAGTAGACGTTCGAGGTTGGTGGCCGCAAAGAACGTCGCGAGTTCCGGGTCGACGATGACCTTTTCGTAGAAGGCCGCAATGATCTGCTCGACCGCTTGGTCACCTCCGATCCGCTCGTAGGGGGTGGTTTTACCAGGCATGTGTGTAGCCTGCCCCTTCGGAAGTCCCGGGCCTTGGGTCCAATGGAAAGGGACGAACGGGCCCTTCGGCCCGTTCGTCCCAAAACATGTGGTTCGTGGTCGTTCGTTGAGCTACTTGGTGGTGCTCAGGTCGTAGACCGTGGTGCCTCCGATAGTCGTGGCGGTGTAATTGGAGGTCACCCAACTTGAGATCGACGACGAGGAATTCGATCCGCCCATCTGCCCTGCGCCCATTCCTCCGCCCATGCCGCCACCGGCGATGAAGTAGTGGATGTCACCGTTTGCGACGAGAGCCTGGAACTCTTCCAGCGATGGCGCCGGATCGCTTCCGTTGAACCCACCGATCGCGAGCACCGGCTCATCCGAGGCGAGCTGATATCCGGCGGCCGAGTTTGCCCCGACGGCAGCAGCGACCCACCGATAGCTGCCGGCATCAGTCTTAAGCGCGCTTACCAATTCTTCACTCGCCGAGCTGGCGTTGAGCAGACCACCCATGCCGGTCGCACCGGTCGGTGGGGTTCCGGTCGTCGTCGTGCCAGCGGTTCCCGTTGTGGCGCTCGGTCCGCCGAAGGCTCCCGGTGCACCGAAGGTTCCTGGTGCAGCACCATTGCCGCGGCCGCCGAAACCTCCGGGGCCGCCCATCCCGCCACCCATTCCGCCGCCGGAACTGGGCCCGGCGGTCGGAAGTGATCCGGTGTGGGCCGTTGTCGTGGTGGCGACGCTGTAGGAGACCGGACCGGCCAGAACGGCGATGAGCGCCAGTCCGGCGGCCGCCCTGGCCAACCTGGCCCGCTGGCCAAAGAACAGCACCCCGGCCGCCCCCAACGCACCGGTTACGGCGATCAGCGTGCGCAGCCATGGATTCCATGACGATGTGCGAAGGAGCAGGGCCACCGACCAGGCCGATGTCGCGAGGATCGTGCCGGCCAGAATCAGACGGGTGCCGATGCGGTTGCGATGGTCGATGGCCAGCGATACGCCGATGCCGACAAGGGCGGCGATCGCAGGCGCCAGCGCAACCGAGTAGTACTCGTGGATGATGCCCTGGCCGAGCGAGAAGATCAGCCCGGTGATCACGAGCCACAGGCCCCACATCACGAGTGCGGCGCGGGTCCGGTCCAGGCGGTTACGTCGAGCGGTTGCGACCAGGCCGACCACCATCGCGATCAGTGCGGCCGGAAGAAGCCAGGCGATCTGGCTGCCGAACTGCGAGTTGAACATTCTGAGGATGCCGGTCTTTCCCCAGTTGCCGCCCTGGGTTGCTCCGCCACCGACCGAACCGGTTTCGTTGCCGGTCAAACGGCCAAAGCCGTTGTAGCCGAAGATCAACTCGATCACGCTGTTCTTCTGCGAACCACCGATGTACGGGCGGCTGCTCTTAGGCCACAGCTCCACTGCGGCGACCCACCATCCGGCGGACACGAGCGTGGCTACTCCCATGGCGACACCTTGGGCTATGCGGCGACGCAGTGTCGTCGGGGCGGCGAGGAGATACGCCAGTCCGAACGCCGGAAGAACAATGAAGGCCTGCATCATCTTGGTGAGGAATCCGAAGCCGACCAGCGTCCCGGCCAACACCAACCATTTCGTATGCGCGCTTTCGATTGCTCGAATCATGGCGTAGGCACCGGCCGTAAGGAGCAGCATCAGAAGCGCGTCGGGATTGTTGAACCGGAACATCAGCACGGCCACTGGCGTGAACGCCATGATCGCTCCGGCAATCAACGCGGCGCTCGGGCGGAACCAGCGTCGCATCATCGCCACGATCAGGGCGACGGTGGCGACACCCATGAGCGCTTCGGGTACGAGAATCGACCAGCTGCTAACACCGAAGATCCGGGCGGACAGGCCCATCACCCACATCGAAGCGGGGGGCTTGTCGACCGTGATGGCGTTGGCCGAGTCAAACGATCCGAAGAACCAGGCCTTCCAGCTGCTGGCACCGGCCTGCGCTGCGGCCGAGTAGTACGCGTTGGCCCATCCGGAGGCGCCAAGCGTCCAGAGGTAGCTCACTGCAGTGGCAAGGAGAAGAGCGGCCCGAAGCGGAGAGAACCACGGTGGGTTCGCCGTGGCGGACGTGCTCGTCAGGTCGGTGGACCTCGACCGAAACCGATAGCGTCGTGCCGAGCGGGACCGGCCGGTGCCAGGGTCAACGGTGGGAACCGCAATCGAGGAAGCCGTGATGGCGGCGTTTGGTGCTGCGCTGGGGAGGTGAATTGTGGTCATGCAACCACGATGCCGATCGATCCTCCGGAATCCCTCAGAATGAGCGCCAAGTTCCCAGCGAGTTCGCCGCGTTGGCGCACTTTCTTCGTGAGCGCGGGTCCTCAGGACCTCGTTGGCCCGGGGATCCGGAGGGTGAACACGGCACCACCGTCGGGAGCGTTCGCTGCCGTAATCGTGCCCCTGTGTTCTTCGGCGATGCTGGCGACGATCGAGAGCCCGAGCCCTGCGCCATTACCGGAGCGCGAAGGGTCGGCCTGCCAGAAGCGGTCGAAGACGTGCGCGAGGGCTTCGGGTTCGAGCCCCGCTCCGTGATCACGGACCTTGATCTCAGCGACACCTTCGACCCACCGAACCGACGCGTCGATCGCGGTCCCGGAAGGTGTGTGGCGAACGGCGTTCGTCATCAGGTTCGCCATCGCCTGGACGAGATGATCCCGGTGACCGTTGACGACCACCGGTTCCGGCGCGTCGAGTTCGATGGGACGCAAGGGATCAATCGCTGAAGCATCGCTGCACGCTTCGGTGACGAGGAGGGAGAGATCGACCGCCTCGGGGGTGAATGGGCGCGTCTCGTCGAGCCGGGCGAGGGTCAGGAGATCCTCGACCAGGCGCCGCATCCGGGCCGCCTCCCCTTCGATACGCGAGATGACGAGGGTCTGGTCCACTGGCGATGTGCCACCATCAGCGGTGTTCGACTGTCCCAGACGGAAGAGTTCGGCGAAACCCTGGATGGAGGTGAGTGGAGTGCGGAGCTCGTGGGAGGCGTCGGACAGGAATCGACGGAGCTTTTGCTCAGTCGCGTCGCGTTCGGCGAAAGCACCCTCGATCCGGTCGAGCATGGAGTTGAGCGCCAAGCCCAGTTGGCCCACCTCGGTCTTTCGATCGGCCGGCGTCACGCGCAACGAGACATCACCGGCGGTGATGTTCTTGGCTGACGTGGACATCGTCTCCAGCGGGCGAAGACCTTTCCGGAGAATCAACCACGAACCTGATGTCAGAACGGCCAGAAGGACGAAACCCGCGGCTGTCTCCGTCAGCACCAGGCGCTGCAGGGCTCGCTTGACCGTGTTGGTCGGAACCGCCACGACGACAGTTCCACCGTTGGCACCCGGAGCTCCCGGTTGGGGACCGGGGCCGCGGTCCACGAAGACGCGCCAGGACGATTTTCCGTCGATCGAGTCGACGGTAAATGTCCGGTTCGTCCCGGTCAGGTTGGCGGGCAGTTTTGGCGGACTTATGTTTTCCGACAGCTGCAGTCGGTCGGTGACGGTGTTTGTATCGTTACGGATCTCAGCGTACGTTCCCGGTGGAACGACCAGCCGTGGATCTGCCGCGCCGGGCACGATAAACCCGTTGTTCGTCGGGTTTGTAAGCGCGCGTGTTACAACGGGAAGTGAGGAACGGATCTGCTCATCGAGGGCACTCCACTGGGAGCGGGAGTAGCTCCCGTAGGTTCCGAAGCCGAACGCCAACAGCCCGAGCGCCAGCAGCGCTCCAAGGGAGGCGACAAGTCGGAAACGTAAGGTCATGGGAGTTCATTTCAGTCGATGGTCGGTGCACCTTCGCGGAGGGGCGGGGGATCTGACTCGGGACACTAGGTGGACGCGATCGGACGCTGGCGAAACAGCACCCGGTCGAGGACCACGAATTGGAGGACCCAGAGCGAACCGAATGCCGTCAGGCTGGCCCCTTCGGCGAACACGGTTCGGGTCAGATCGGTAAGCCCCCGGGAGTCGGCGAACGCTGCTGCCAGGGACACGAGCACCGTCGAGATCCCGAGCCCGGCAAAGGACAGGAGGGTGAATGGGACTACTTCTCGACCTACGGAGCGGCTGCCGGTTTTTCCCCACACCCACCGACGGTTGAGCTCGAACGACGGAACGGTGCCGACCGCCGTGGCGATCACGTTGGCCCAGCCCGCCGATACGGTGCGGGTCGCCACCAACACGCCGAGAACGATCATCGATGTGGAGGTTGAGATGAGCGACACCGCTCCGTAGCGGATCAGCTGGGAGAAACGGCGGCGGAGAAAGTCCATGGCCTTGCTAGCGGTTCTGGTTGTTCGTGGCATCATCGAAGACCCACTGGTTCAGAAGGGCGAACTTCATGAACGTGGCGATTGCGTTGACCGCTGTCAGGATAATAAGTGCACTGACTATGCTCTTTAGGCCGAACGCCACGGCCAGCGCCAGTGCAAGCAGGTTGAGGCCGAGCGGAATGGCTCCGGCCAGGAGGCCCCGGACATGATGACGGGCCCGGCGGGTGCGTCCGGACAGCGAGAACGTCAGCCGACGGTTCGCTGCCGTGTTCGCCATCGTGCAGACGGCGAAGGCCATGATGTCTGCCGCGAAGATGCCAAGGGATTGAGCCAGCGTGAGGAACAGGAATCCGAACGCGAGCGTTGACACGAGACCGATCGAGCCGAAACGGACGAGCTGTTCGCTCAGTCCGTTGCGGATGCGGCCGACGCTGCCACGGTCGGCCGCACTCAGGCTTGACCCTACGTTGCCTTCGCCCCGGGCAAAGGATCGCATCATTCGCCACACGCCGAGGAGATCGGTCTTCACGGTCGAAGCGATGTGAACCCGTGAATCGGTGTCGTCGATCCAGTCGACCGGCACCTCATGGATGCGCAGGCCGTTGTGCTCCGCGAGCACGAGGAGCTCGGTGTCGAAGAACCAACCGTTGTCCTGCACCATTGGGAGGAGTGCGTTCAGTGCGTCGCGCCGAACCGCTTTGAACCCGCACTGGGCGTCGGAGAAACCCGCCTGGAGGGTCGCTTTGAGGATGAGGTTGTAGCTGCGCGAGATCGCTTCACGCTTCGGCCCTCGGACGACACGTGACGATTTGGCGAGGCGCGATCCGATGGCGAGGTCACTGTGGCCCGACACCAGCGGGGCGACGAGCGGAAGCAGTGCGTCGAGATCGGTCGAGAGATCGACGTCCATATACGCGACGACCGGTGATTCGCTGAGCGACCACACCGCCTTGAGTGCCCGGCCGCGGCCCTTCTGATCGAGGTGCGCAGCCCGAACCTCGGGGTAGCGGGCGGCCAGGCTGGTGGCGATCTCCCAGGTGCGGTCGATCGATGCGTTGTCAGCGATCGTGATGGTCCACGTAAGGGGAAACCGCTCGGAAAGATACGTGTGCAACGCATCGATGGAGCGTTCGAGGCCGCCCTCCTCGTTGTAGACCGGGATGACGATGTCCACGGCCGCGGTCGGACGCGTACCCTCGGAGCGGAAGTGCGGATCGAACACGAGGACCGGAGAATCGGGGTTCGCCTGATCGACCGACGTTCCGGGCGCTGCGAGCACGGTCGAACGGGAGTTGCTGACGAGTGTCCCGGTGGGTGTGGACTCGGTGAGAGTGGACTCGGAGGAGGTGATGGAGGAAGTCATGCACTTGATGATCAGCGTTGACGCTTGGGCTTCGCGGGGGCAACCCTGGGAATTCACTCCGAATCGGAACCCAGCAACAACCCGGCCTGCTCGGAGGGAATTCGGAGAATCCACCGTCAGCCTGAGTGCATGACTACTTCCTCACTCCCGGAACCATCCGAGTCTTCACCGGAATCTCCAGTTGACCGGTCGTCCAGCGAACCGGTCCCGCACTCCACCCGAGCCGCCTGCAGAGCAGAACCATCTCGTGAGGTCACCCGGCAAAGTCGCCCGTGTCGTCGCCGCGGTTGCGTTCGCGGGTGTGTCGGTCGTTGGCATATCCGCCGCGGGTTCGGCCATGCGGGACCTCGGCGGCTCCGGTGGTCGCGGTGGCGGCATGGGTGGCCCACCCGGAATGAACCGCGGCGGAGGTGGGCCGGGGTTTGGGGCTCCCGGCATGGGGGGCGCCAACTTCGACCCGTCGGTCCTCGACCCTTCCGATCCTTCGGTTTCTGACCCCGCCGACCCTTCGGTCTCTGATACTTCGGGCACCGGCCTGGGTGGCCTGTTGCCCGACGCTGTCGACGGCACCGACCCTTCGGAGACGACGGTGGCCGCCATCGACCCGGCCATCTGACGTCGAAAAGCGGATAGCCGCCGCTCCGGGGGAGTGGCGGCTATTCCGCGGGAAGGCGGAGGCTGTATCCGATACCGCGAACCGTGTGGATCAACGGGGGATTGGTGGCATCGACCTTCTGGCGGAGATAGCTGATGTACGTCTCGAGCACGCTGGCATTTGCCTTGAACGTGTACTCCCACACGTGTTCGAGCAGTTGCTCCCGAGTGAGCACATTCCGCGCGTTCGCCATGAGGTAGCGGAGGAGTTTGAACTCGGTCGGGGTCAGCTCGATCAGACGACCGGCGCGCCGCACCTCGCGAGTGTCGGAGTCAAGCTCAAGGTCGTGAAACGTGATGCGTTGGGAATCGGTGGCCGCAGCACCCGACCGGCGGAGAATCGCCTGGACGCGAAGGATCAGTTCCTCGACGCTGAACGGTTTGGTCATGTAGTCGTCGACCCCGAGACTCAGACCTTCGAGCTTGTCTTCGAGGGTGTCTTTGGCGGTGAGGAAGATGATGGGTACCCGGGATCCGGCCCGCTCGGTTTCCCGGAGGCGACGCGCCACGACGAAGCCGTCGAGGTCGGGAAGCATCACATCGAGAACGATCAGATCGGGGTGATCGGTTTCCACCGCTTCCAACGCCGCTCGGCCGGTCGCCACCCGCTTCACGTCGTAGCCCTTCATGCCGAGGGCGAGCGAGATCAACTCCGTTATGTGCTGTTCGTCGTCGACGGCCAAAATCAGTGGTTTCGCCCGCTTCGAAGTGTCCATGAGCCACCACGATACGGTCTCGACACGAGAATTCGGTTAGATGCTCGAGACCCGTCGGGTGGTTGATGCTTGACTTTGGCGATGTTTCCGATGCGCTCAGAACGTCTGGTTCTGCGAAAAATGCAGATGACCGACGTGCCCGCGTTCGCCGCCTACCGATCAGACCCGGAAGTTGCTCGGTTCCAGGGGTGGACCTCGCCCTATCCGCTCCAGTCGGCCGAGAGAGTGATTCGCCGGCTCATCGAAATGCACGGGCCCCAGATGAAGGAGTTCTACACGATGGCGATCGTGGACCCCATCGAAGACACGCTCCTCGGTGATCTCTCGATGAAATGGGAATGGGACGGTTTGGCGGTCGAGGTCGGTTACACGCTCGCCCGGGAGCACCAGGGGCGGGGATACGCGTTCGAAGCGCTCGACACGCTTCTGCGTTATCTCTTCACCGCGACGCCGCTCCAGCGGGCACAGGGTGCTGTTCATCCCGAGAACTACGCGTCGGCCCGGTTGCTTGAACGTTCCGGGTTCACCTACGAGGGCACGACTCGTATGGGTTACTGGGTCGAAGGCGTCGGAGCCGACGACGACCGCTATGGGGTCTTACGCGACGAGTGGTTCGCCTGGAGGGACCGATCGCTCGCTCCGGCACGGGCCGTGCACCTCGACCTGATCACTCCCGACAATGTGACGAAGGTACGCATGCTTAAGGTTCATCGGACGCAGGAAAAGTTGGTCGCGAACCCGACGGAGTCACTGGCCGACGCACAGATTCCCGACGTGATGAGTACGGGCCCGGCGGTTCCCTGGTACCGGGCGGTCGTGGCCGACGAACAGATCGTCGGCTTCGTGATGGTCGACATCGCCCCCGGCCGTCCCCCGACGCTCTGGCGCCTGCTGATTGATCGCTGGCATCAGCATCGTGGAATCGGCTCGGCGGTCGTCGCCCTGGTGGCCGAACATGCCCGCACCGTCGGTGCCACGCAACTGCTCGTCAGTTGGGTCCCGGGGCCCGGGTCGCCGGAGACCTTCTACCGGGGCCTCGGATTCTCTGCCACTGGCGAATTTGATGGCGACGAAATCGTCGCTGCGCTGCCTTTGTAGGGTCCCCGCTACCGAGCTACCCACAACCACTACCGGCGGAACGGCGAGGGCGCCTGCGCGTGGCGTTCGCTCGCGAGTCGACGGACTTCACGCCGTTCGTCGTCGGAAGACTTCAGCCAGTTGAGGATCTCGGTGAGCGTGCGGAAACAGCCGAGGCAGACATCATCATCGGACAGACAGCATCGTCGCACGCAGGGCGACTCCACGGTTTTGTTGCGAGACATGATGGTGTCCTATCGGCTGATTTGCCCGGGAACAGTAGTCTTCCAGCTAATCCCAGCGATGGGTGACGAACTATCGGAACGGCCGGCAAAACCGAACCTGCCCGGCCAAGCCGATGTAATCAAACGCTTGAGCTTGGTGAACCGATTCGGCACGGTCGACGAAATAGCGAAGGCCGCACTGTGGTTGTGCAGCGACGAATCAAGCTTCACGATCGGCCATGCCTCGGCCGTCGATGGCGGCTACCTGGCCCGGTAGTCGGACTCCGGCTTACCCGACGCCAGCTAGCGCGCAGCGAACACCGGAATGGCTTCGCTGTCGTCGGGGCGCACAAACGTCACCTTGACCAGCATGTCCTGACGGACGTCATCGGGAGCGATATCGATAAGTGCGCCTATCATCCAGGGGCCCTCGTCGAGTTCCACCGTGGCGACGATTCGAGGCGCCGGCACGATCCCATCGGCTCCGGCACGTGTGTGCATCACGACCCACGATTCGAGATGACCCGTTCCAGAGGCGTCGAACCAGACAAAGTCCTCACTCAAACACTCAGTACACATAGGAATTTCCGGACTTCGAGGATGGCCGCATGCGCTGCAGCGGCGCAGCAGCAGGCGGCCTTCGGCAGTGGCATCGAAAAACACGGCGGACGCTTCGTCGCGAACGACCGGGGCGATCTGGCTGGCGGTCATAGCTGGTCCTACTGTTCGTTCGGGCTGAGGATGAGTGTGGCGTGGTAGTCGAGGATGCCCCCGTTGCCGCTCGTGAGAACGACGTCGTGCTTGGCGACCTGACGCTCACCAGCGGTGCCCCGGGCCTGCAGGATGCCTTCGGAGACCGGGGTCATTCCCCACATGTAGTACGCCGACAATTCGCCGCCACCGGTGTTGGTAGGAAGCGAGCCACCGGGCCCGAGTGCACCGGATTCGACGAACGCACCACCTTCCCCCTTCTTGCAGAATCCGTAGTCTTCGAGCGAAACCACGACGGTATAGGTGTAGCAGTCGTAGATCTGGCACACGTCGACGTCGGCCACCGTGAGCCCGGCCATGGCGAAGGCGCGCTTGCCTGACTCCACTGCTCCTGATATTTCACCGAATCCACAGCCGCGTTCCTGTACGAGGCCGGGATGGGCCTGGGCGAACCCGTGCACGTATACCGGTGGCTGGCGCAGAGTTTTCGCCCGATCGGCCGAGGTCACGATGACCGCGATGCCGCCATTGGAAACCAGACAGCAGTCGAGAAGGCGAAGCGGGTCGGCGATCCAACGCGAGGCCTGGTGGTCCTCGAGGGTGATCGGATCACGAAACTGCGCCATCGGGTTCATGGTGGCCCACTGGCGTTGCTGCACCGCGACGGCACCGAACTGCTCCGAGGTCGTTCCGTACTTCTGCATGTGGCGGCGGGCGGCCATGGCGTAGCGGGGGTTGGCCCCGCCGTAACCGGCGGCCATCTGCAACGCCCCGAATCCCTTCAGTTGCGGGCGGCGAGCGCCGTAGGCAACGCCGGCACTGACGCCTTCCTTCA
The DNA here is from genome assembly GCA_963763135.1 of uncultured Acidimicrobiales bacterium. Taxonomy (GTDB): domain Bacteria; phylum Actinomycetota; class Acidimicrobiia; order Acidimicrobiales; family JANYDT01; genus JANMZO01. Next base: position 362,199 of record CAVXNJ010000009.1, read on the forward strand.
ACGGAGCATCGGCGAAAACACAAACGACGACATCGGCGATGCCAGCGTCAACTGCTAAGCCCGCATATTGAATCATGCTGCCGGCCGACGAGCCGTAGGCCTGGTACTCCGCGAGAAGTTTGGTGTTGCGCAGACCGAGGCCGCGTTGAAGCGAGAGGTTGAGATCCCCGGGGGAGTTGATAAGAAGTCCGTCGATGTCGTCCATCGTGAGACCGGCGTCGGCCACCGCGAGCTGCACCGCTTCCCGGGCAAAGCCGGCGGCGGTCTTTCCGTAGATGCGCCCCATGGGGGTGATGCCGATCCCGGCTATGGCGAAGTTGTTCTTCTTGCTTGTCATGAAGTCGACCGCTCGCGCTCAGCCGCGGCCGGCGACGGATGCTTTGCGCACCTGGCTGAACGGAAGGTCACGGTCGAGTTCGGGCTCTTTGGGAAGCCCCAAAACCCGCTCACCGATGATGTTGCGCTGGATCTGGTCGGTTCCGCCGCCGATCGACGTGAAGTAGGCGTTGAGCGAAAGGAAGTTGGCATCGGACGCGTCGGGAAATGCTTCGCCGTTCAGCATCGATTCGGCCCCGATGATCTGGTTCTGCACCTTTGCCCCTTCGTGGAGGATCTGGCTCATGGCCAGCTTCCCGAGCGACAGGATCGGTGACGACGTGCCCTGCTGCAGTTGGGCCTTGGCCCGTTGCCCGTTCCACTTGTTGACCATGCGCAGCGAGTGCACCCGTGCGATCGCCTGACGAATCACGGGATCGGCATCGACGCCCCGATCCTTCGCCATCGCCCACAGATCGATGTCGGTTGCTCCCTTGGATGCCGCGGCCGCGCCGGCCTCGGCCTCGACCAGGGCGTCGCGCTCGCCGACACCCGGTTGACGCGGACCGCGTGCGTTGTCACCCATCATTGAACGCTCGTAGGCCAGAGCGGTTTGCAGGACGCGCCAGCCGTCGCCGGGGTTGCCGAGCATGTTGGCCGCGGGAACCCTTGCGTTGGTGATGAACACCTCGTTGAAGTGGGCTTCGCCAGTGATCTGCTTGATCGGGCGAACCTCGACCCCGTCTTGGCGCATGGGAAACCAGAAGAACGAAAGGCCCTGGTGCTTCGGGAGTTCCCAATTCGTACGGCAGATCAGCATCCCGTATTCGGCGACTTTTCCACCCGACGTCCACACCTTCTGTCCGTTGACGATCCACTCATCGCCATCGCGATCGGCTCGGGTCTGCACTCCGGCGAGGTCTGAACCGGCTCCCGGTTCGCTGTAGAGCAGGCACATCTGGAGGTCGTTCATGAGCAGCGGCGGGAGCATCTTGGCCTGGAGCTCCGGCGATCCGTAAGCGACCATGGTGTTGGCCCAGAGGTTGTGACGGTCGTGGCCGGTGCCGGGAGCCTTGCGCTTGGCGAACTCCTCGTGGATCACCTTGGCCTGATCCGGCGTGGCGCTTCGCCCGAACGTCGGCTCGATCCATGTCGGAGCCGCCCAACCCCCCTCGATGACCTTCGCCTGCCACTGCGCTTTCGACAGCGCCGGGTCCCAGTTTGCGTCCAACCACGCCGACACCTGGGTGCGGAGATCTTCGAGCGAGACATCAGTGAGTGATTCAGCCATGGGGGCCATTGTCGCCCCTACCGCTTTGCTCCTCCAAGTCCTGGGCGGTTGCGGTGCGAAGATCGGTCGGGACGCGAAGCCCGTTCCAGCGGATCACGGCCCAACCGTGCCGCGAGATAGTCGACGGACCGTGTTTGAAACCACTCCCTGTGGGTAGGGGCTGTCCCATGACCCGACGACGCGTTCCTACTTCGAACTCTGGCGATCGGGTTGCCGCCAGGCGCCCGAGCGTCAGTGCTTTCGCCACGATCGCCGCCGCCACGGTCATTGTCGTGTCGGTCGGGGTTGCGGCAGGTCCCCGGGCCCGCGCAGCAACTGCGACCGTCTCGATGGGCACAGCTGCGAATTTTTCGGTCCTCGCGGCCGCCACGGTGACCAACACCGGACCGAGCACGCTCCCGCTGAACCTTGGTGTCTCGCCCGGCTCAGCCGTAACCGGGTTTCCACCGGGGAAGATGATTCCGCCCGCCACACAACAACTAGCGAACCCGGTGGCCGCGCAGGCGCAGGCGGACGTCACTTCCGCATACAACGATGCCGCCGGTCGACCGATCGGGGTCACTACCGCCGCTGACCTCGGGGGACTCACGCTCGTGCCCGGGGTATACGCCGGGCCGGGTGCCTCCACCCTCTCGCTGACGGGATCCCTGGTGCTCGACGGGCTGAACGATCCCGGCGCGGTCTTCGTCTTCCGTTCGAACTCCACGCTCATTACCGCCTCGGGAAGCACGATCACGCTCGTGAACGGCGCACAGGCCTGCAATGTGTTCTGGCAGATCGGGAGTTCGGCGACGCTCGGCACCAACTCCAGGTTCGTCGGAAACGTCATGGCCCTGGCGTCGATCACGATCGCTTCGGGTGCGAGCGTTGAGGGTCGAGCGCTTGCCCGGACCGGCGCAGTGACCCTCGCCGCCAACGCGTTCTCCACCCCGTCGTGCGCTACCTCTCAGCCATCAACGACGACGGGCGGCGGCACCACCAGCACTACGCAGAGCGCAACGTCGTCAACTGCTCTTGCGACATCGACGACCGCGGAAGGCACGCCACCGGTTCCTACCTCCGAGAGCCCGGCGATCTCAACGTCGACATCACCTGCGACGACATCACCTGCGACGACAACTCCGGCAGCCGCAACCACTTCCGGACCAACGACCACGGCGATCACCAGCACGACGACATCGACTTCGCCCACATCGACTTCGCCCACATCGACAGCGGCCGCGAGATCGACATCGTCCACATCGACATCGCCCACATCGACGTCGCCCACATCGACATCGGCCGCGAGATCGACAACGACAACGACAACCACCACTCCTTCGCCGCTCGCACCATCGCTCCTGCCCACAACGACCTCGCTGGCAGCGACGACGACAACTACGAGGTCCACGTCCACCACGTCCACCACGTCCACCACGTCCACTTCGACGACAACGACCGCTACGGCGTCGACGCTCGCTCCGACGACGCTCGCTCCTGCAACGCTCTCTCCTGCAACGCTCTCTCCTGCCACGACCGCCACGGTTCCCGGGATCGCCAGCACCCCGCTGAGCGCGGCAATCCTGTTGTCGCCCGAAACGACCACGACCAACTCGGCCACGACGACCATCCCGGCCGCCACGCCAGCAGCTTCGACGATCTCCACGTCATCGACTGCAAACGTGAACGTGCTCGGCGAGACGATCCTCGCCACCGCGGAGCCGTCGCTCCCGGCGACGGCCGCCGTCGCTGTGACGGGTTGGCCGGCTTTTGCCGGCTGATCGGCTCGGGTCGGTGAGACCGACTCAGAAGTTGCCGTCTGAGGCTTCGTGTGCCTGGTGGTTCGTGTCCAGGCTCTTGCTGTGCTTTGTTGCTTGGTGCCTGTAGTCATTACAGTCAGAACCGGATTTGATTTGTAGACCCGTTGTCACCGCGCTCGCGGGCACGACGGTTTTGGAAGTACCAGTTCACGAAGCACCCAGTTCACAAGAACTACAACGACAAAGGAGCCCAACATGGTTGGTGGAGCGTTACGAATGGCGAGCATGGACGACCTCGATTTGAGGATGTCCGAAGGGGTTCGCCCCCTCTACGAAGCGGTGAAGGCCTTCATCCGAGATGAGGTCGACCCGATTACCGAGGAGTTCCATCGACTTGGTGAAGGCCGGGCCGAGCGCTGGAGTTGGGCTCCGGGCCAGCTGGAGCTGCTCGAAGGCGCGAAGAAGAAGGCCCGTGAGCAGGGACTGTGGAACTTCTTCCTTCCGAACGCCGAGACCGGCCAGGGCCTGAGCAACCTCGACTACGCGTACATCGCGACCGAACTCGGCAAGAACCGCCTGGCCTCGGAGTGCCTGAACTGCTCGGCCCCCGACACCGGCAACATGGAAGTCATCGAGCGCGTCGGCACCGAAGCGCAGAAGAAGCAGTGGCTCGAGCCACTGTTGAAGGGTGAGATCCGTTCGGCGTACGCGATGACCGAACCCGGCGTCATGAGCTCCGACGCCAAGCAGATCCAGACGGCGGCCGTCCTCGACGGCGACGAGTGGGTAATCAACGGTGAGAAGTTCTATATCTCCGGAGCCGGCGACCCCCGTTGCAAGATCATGATCACGATGGTCCGCACGAACGCCGATGCCGACACCTACAAGCAGCAGTCGCAGATCCTCGTTCCGATGGACGCCCCGGGCGTCGAGATCGTCGGCCCGATGTACGTGTTCGGTGCCGACGACGCGCCCCACGGCCACATGCACATCCGGTTCACCGACGTCCGCGTTCCGAAGGAGAACATCCTCTGGGGTGAAGGTCGCGGTTTCGAGATCTCCCAGGTCCGCCTCGGCCCGGGCCGCATCCACCACTGCATGCGCTCCATCGGTGCCGCAGAGCGGGCCATCGAAATGATGGTCGATCGTGGTGTGTCACGTGAGGGCTTCGGCAAGCGACTTGTCAATCTCGGCAAGAACATGGAAGTCATCTCCCGGGCCCGCATCGAGACCGAGGCCATGCGTCTCATGGTGCTCCGTGCTGCGAAGGCCATGGACACTCTCGGCAACGCCGAAGCTCGCGTGTGGGTCAGCGCCGTCAAGGCCATGGTTCCGGAGAAGTGCTGCGACATCATCAACGAAGCAATTCAGATGCACGGCGCGGCCGGTATCTCGCAGTGGTTCCCGCTCGCCGACATGTGGCATTCACAGCGCACGCTGCGTCTCGCCGACGGACCCGACGAAGTGCACCACCAGGTCGTCGCCCGCGCCGAGGTGAAGAACCGCGGAGCCGACGTCTCCGCCGGCCTCCACGCCGGTGAGCACGCGTCGCGTGGCTCGCTCTTCACCGGACCGTAATCGGGTCCTCCGTCGTCAGGTGAGCTTGGAGTCCGATACATGTCAATGAAAATCGAATCGTTGTTTTCCGTCGCGGGGAAGGTCGTGCTCGTCACGGGCGGCTCCCGCGGTATCGGGGAGATGATCGCTGCGGGCTTTGTCGCCAACGGCGCCAAGGTGTACATCAGTTCCCGCAAGGCGGCCGTGTGCGACGAGACCGCCAAACGTCTCAGCGAGACGTACGGGGGCGACTGTATTTCGCTCCCGGCCAACCTGGCTGAGCTCGATGGGATCAACTCGCTCGTGGCCGCGCTGCGCGAAACGCGAGGATCACGTCGATGTGCTCGTGAACAATGCGGGTGTGTCGTGGGGTGCGCCGATCGAGGAATTCCCCGAGGTCGGCTGGGACAAGGTGATGGACACGAACGTGAAGGGCGTGTTCTTCCTCACGCAGAAGCTGCTTCCTCTGCTTGAGAAGAACGCCACCGCCGAAGATCCAGCCCGGGTCATCAACATCGGCTCGATCGACGGGATCCAGAACCCGGCGTTCAACACGTTCTCCTACGGTCCGTCGAAGGCCGCCGTCCATGCCCTTACCCGCATGCTCGCGGCGCACCTGACTCGTCGCAAGATCATCTGCAACGCCATCGCGCCCGGGCCCTTCCCGACGTGGATGCTGAGCACGGGCGTCGGAGGTGGTGGCGATGTCGACAACACCGACTGGTCCGCTGTCGCCCGCGGGAACCCGCGTGGCCGGGTTGGCACCCCGGAAGACATCGCGGGTCTGGCGATCTTCCTGGCCTCACGCGCCGGTGCCTTCACTGTCGGCGAAGTGATTACCTGCGATGGTGGCATCGTCGTGAGCTGATCGTCCGCGAAGCCTTCCGATTATTGAACAGGCGCCCCTCGGGGCGCCTGTTTTCGTTTTGGGGAACGACCTCAACCGCACTCGGTGGTGGCCGGACGTGTGTAGTGGCGGGCTCGTGAGGCGTACCCTTGGAACATGGAATATCGCGCCACCCCTATGGATGAAATCGCCCCCAAGGTCAGCGCCGCCCGTTCCGCATTCGCTTCTGGCACGACCCGCTCAGAAGCCTGGCGGCGAGCCACGCTCCTGACGGATCCGAGATCTGCTCGTTGAGCGTGAGAGTCGGCTGCTCGATGCCCTCGCCGAAGACTTCGGGAAGCCGCGCTTCGAAGCATGGACCACCGAGATCGGGTTCTCGGTCAGCGATATCAACCATACGCTCGCGCACCTGAGTTCGTGGATGCACCCGGAGAAGGTTCCGACGCCGATGGCGTTCCAACCGGGTTCCTCGGAGATCCGACCTGAGCCGGTCGGGGTCGTGGCCGTGATTGCTCCGTGGAACTATCCCGTCCAGTTGCTGCTGCTTCCGATGGTGGCCGCAGTGGCGGCCGGTAACGCGGTGGTGGCCAAGCCGAGCGAGTTGGCTGCCGCAACTGCGGCTGAGTTGGTCTCGCTGATCGAAGCCATCGACGACCCTGCGATGGCTGTCGTGCAGGGTGGCGTGGCGGAGACCACCGAACTGCTCGCTCAACGATTCGATCACATCATCTACACGGGCAACAGTCGGGTCGCACGGATCGTTATGCGGGCGGCGGCGGAAAATCTCACGCCGGTTACGTTGGAACTCGGTGGCAAGAGCCCGGCCATCGTCAGTCGTAACGCGAACCTTGATGTCGCGGCCCGCCGGATCGCTTGGGGCAAATTCTTGAACGCCGGGCAGACCTGCATCGCGCCCGACTACGTGCTCGTTGAGCGTACGGTCCACGACAAGTTCGTCGCGGCGCTGGGCGAGCAGATCGCCGAGTTCTACGGTTCGAACCCGCAGATCAGCGAAGACTATGCGCGGATAGTGAATGCACCACACTTTCATCGGCTCGAGAAACTGCTCGACAGTGGAAAGGTGGCCCACGGCGGGATAACCGATGCCGACACCAGGTACATTGCGCCGACAGTTCTTACCGGCGTGAAACACGATGATCCGGTGATGGGGGAGGAGATCTTCGGCCCGATCCTCCCGGTGCTGGCCGTGTCGTCGTTGGCCGATGCGATCGCCTTCGTCAACGAACGCTCGCAAAGGGGCGACAAGCCGCTCGCGCTCTACACGTTCAGCGAGAACGACGACGAGAACGACGCGGTGTTGGGGGGAACAACGAGCGGCGGGGCCTGTGTCAACGGAACGTTGTTGCACATCTCGAATCCGAACCTTCCCTTCGGTGGCGTCGGCGAAAGTGGTATGGGTGCATATCATGGGAAGTTCGGTTTCGACACCTTCAGTCATCGTCGAGCGGTCCACACACGTAGTACCCGGATCGATCCGGCCATGATGTATCCGCCCTACACGGCAAAGAAGCAAAAGCTCGTTCGCAAAGGGATGACGATGCCCGATCCCCGAGATATTGCGTCGAAGCTTCGTGGCGTGCTCCGACGCGGCTGACAACGCCCAGCACCGCCACGGGAAAGCCTCCACCGTATGGTGAATCATCTACCGCACACGCGCGTCACCCGTGATGACTGGGTGGCAGCGGCGCGGGCGGTGTTGATTGAATTCGGCGTCGACCGGGTCAAGGTGGCGGTGCTGGCCGAGCAACTCGACATTGCGCGTTCGAGCTTCTACTGGTACTTCTCCGACCGGGAAGATCTGCTCAACGCTCTGCTCGACGCGTGGGAGTTGCACAACGCGTCGTCCATCGTCGAACGCGCCAACCGACCTGCCGACACGCTCATCTCGGCCATACTCAACGTGTTCGAGTGCTGGGCTGATCCATCGTTGTTCGACCCTCAGCTGGAGTTTGCGATCCGCGACTGGGCCCGACGCGACGAGGCCGTGCGGGAGCGGCTCGCCACTGCCGATCAGCTTCGACTCGACGCACTGACCAAGCTTCATCGGCGCTTTGGCGCATCGCCGAAGGAGGCGCTGGTGCGTGCCAGGGTTCAGTACCACTCGCAAATTGGTATGTACGCATTGGGTGTCGACGAGACCGATGAGATTCGGTTGTCCCTGCTTCCGGCGTACCTTCGCGTGTTCAGCAGCGAAGAGCCCACACCGGCGGAATTGAAACGCTTCCGCTCCTTCGTCAAGAACGTCGCCCCGCCCGCGTAGTCGGCACGTCAGGGTCAGAACGCGCGACAGGGTCAGGATGGGCGACAGGGTCAGTCCGGACTTGCCCCACCCTGGCCGATGCGGCGGTTGACGAAGTCGTCGAGTTCGGCGACGATGGCCCCGTCGATTGGTGGGGCCTCGAAATTGGCGATTGTCGTCTTCGCCACCACTGACGCCCGTTCGGCCGCCGTCGTCGATCCGGCTTCGACCCATTGGCCGAAGTTCTGACGGGTGAACACGAGCGGCTCGTAGAACGCGGTGGCGTAGCGGGATTTTGTATGATCGGTCCCGAAGAAATGTCCGCCTGGCGCGACCTCAGCGATGGCGTCGAACCCCAATTCGTCTTCGGTCATGTCGATGGGAGCAAACGATTCGGCAAACATCTGGAGCATCTCGACGTCGAGGATGAACTTCTCGAACGATGCGCACAGGCCACCTTCCTGCCAGCCAGCCGCGTGCACGATCATGTTCGCACCGCCGAGCATGGCTCCGTTCATGTTCATCATCGTTTCGTAGCCGCCCTGGGCGTCTTCGGTGTTGGACGTGCTGGAACCCGAGGATCGCCAGGGTAGGTTGACGTGGCGGGCCAACTGACCGCTCGCAATCGCACCCTTTAGGGCCTCCGGGGTCCCGAACGCCGGGGCTCCCGAGCGCATATCGACGTTGGAAGTGAACGCTCCGTAAATCACCGGAGCGCCGGGGCGAACGAGTTGTGCAAGGGTCACGGCTGCGAGGAGCTCAAGGTGTTGCAACAGGAGCGCGCCGGCCAACGTCACCGGAGCCATCGCTCCCGAGAGCGTGAACGGAGTCATCACGCAAGCCTGGCCGGCCCGGGCTGAGTCGATGATGCCGAGTGCCATCGGAATGTCGAGCTGACGCGGTGAGTTGGTGTTGATGTTCGTCCAACAGTACGCGCGCTCGAGTAAATTCTTCGGGTGTCACCCCGTTTGCGATGCGAACCATTTCGAACGTGTCACGGAGGATCACGCGCCCGCGGGAATACGCGAAGATCGGTTTGTCGGTGAGGGTGATCATCGACCGGGTGGTCCGTAGATGGCGGATCTCAATCGGCACATCCTGCGCTTCGACCGACGGTGCCGTCGAGTGGATGACGTCGAAGTGCTGGCTCAACCGGATGAAGTTCTCGAAATCGACGAGCGTTCCGGGGCGGCGACCCTTGTCCAGGTCGGAGACGTAGGGCGGGCCGGCAACGGGGAGAAACGACATCGATCGTCCGCCCATGACCATCTCGCGTTCGGGGTTTCTTGCCGCGACGTGGACAGTCGAGGGAGCAGTAGCGAGGGCCGCCTCGATGGCGTCAGTCGGAATGCGGATCATTGCGTCGTCGCCCGGCTCGCCGATCTTCGCTCCAGCGGCGGCGAAGATGGCGCGGGCCTCCGGGAGGAGAACGCGGAGCCCGTGTTCCTGGAGGAACCGAAGGGCCGACAGGTGAAGATGGGCGACCTGGTCGTCTGACAGCACCCGGAGCGGTTCGAACGGGGAAACGAGCTGACGATACCCGGCGGTGCTCCGGACCGCCCGAGCCGGTCGCAGCGAACGGGGTCCACGTCGAAGTGAACGAGTGGCCGTCGGGGTGTCCAACTCGTCGAACTCGTTGGCGCTCATCCAAGTACCCTGTGCTTTTGCGGGGCCTCTGGTGCGAGAGGCGTCAACTCGTCGAACTCGTTGGCGCTCATCCAAGTACCCCGCGTGCCGCACCGTCGTCGGCGATCCGTCGACGACGGGAGAACGTTCCCATATCGATGTTCAAGCCTCGGTAGCGTCCGGTCACGACGACGGGATCATGATCGTGGTCCCGGCCGCCTTCGATCGCCTCGATCAGCGAGACCATGCAGTCGCCGATGATCGGACCGTTCTTGAACTGGTTGCCGCTGGTCCCGACGGCCATGTAGAAGCCATCGAGGCTGCTGCGATCGAGGATCGGCATCCAGTCATCGGAAACGTCGTATACGCCCACGACACCTTTGCGTTCGTGGGGTACGCCCAGATCAGGGATCCGGCGGGCCAGGCGCATCACATGCGCTTCCCATTCCGACGGATCAAGCTCGATGTCGCAGTCGTCAGGGTTCTCGAACCAGACCATGGGATCACAGTCGGCTTCCACGCCACCCACGAGGATGGCGTCGCCGTCGGGACGAAAGTACATCCCGGAGTCGAAGTCGGCGCAGGCGGGAAGCGAACGCACGGCCTCGGCGAGTTGGGCGGGAGCGCGTACGTGGTCCACCTGCTGGCGAAGCGGCTTCGTTGCCACCGTCATGTCGTCGAGTACACCGGCCATCGTGTTCACGATCCCCGAGTGGGGCCCCGCTGCGTTGATCACGACGTCGCAGGCGATCCGCTTTCCGCTCGCCAACACGACCCCGGAGGCCCGTGAACCCGAGGCGCCCGAGGATCTGAGGACCTCGACGACGGTCTCGTTGCACAGCGTGACCGCTCCAGCGGCTTCAGCCGCCTCAGCCAGATTCTGGGCGGCCAGCTGTGGGTCGGTCACATAGCCGGCTTCAGCTGTGTACATGGCTCCACCGAGTTCTGCGCCGCTGTCGACGAAGAAGGAATCGTCGTCGGGTCGACTTGGCGGGAACCATGACTGCGTGGACAGGAACGGAAGGCGTTGCCGGAGTTCGGCGACGCTCCACCATTCATAGGGCACGCCGACAGCCTCAAGCGGAGAACGCGACAGCCGGGCGAGGCCGCTCTCGTCATCGAAGAACACCATGCCGCATTGAACGAAGCCCGTCAGCGGTGAGCCGGCCGGAAGCGCGACGAACTCGGCCCAATTGCGCCAGTACTCGACCCCCTCGTAGGCCATCGCCGTGCCGGCATGTGTCGAGTAGGTAAAACGCACGACTGCGCTCGATGCCGCCGTCGATCCTGTCCCGGGCGCGTGATTGCGCTCGATCACCGTGGTCGCCCATCCTTTTCGGGCACACGCCAGCGCGATCCCGGTGCCAACGACTCCGGCACCAATGATCACGACAGATCGCTGAGAGGATTCCACGTACAGCACTGTACACACTGGCGTCGCACACCCTGCCTCCATCGTCGCCGGCGCATTAGGTTTCGGTCCAACGTACGATGGACTATGCGAATTCTCGTGATCGGTGGAACCCGGTTCATTGGCAGGCATCTGGCGCAGCACGCGTTACGATCCGGTCACCAGGTCACGCTGTTCCACCGAGGTCGAACGGCCGACGCGGCAGATCCGGCTTTTGTCGGAGCGGAACACCGTATCGGCGATCGCGACGCCGATCTGAGCGCACTCGCCACCGGCGACTGGGATGTCACCATTGATATGTGTGCGTATTTCCCCCGCCACGTTCATGAACTGGCCGATGCGCTCGGGGGGCGGGGTGGTCGGTACACGTTCGTATCGAGCGTCTCGGCCTACGGCCTGCCCGTGCCGGTGAATTTCCGCGAAGATGAAGCCCCACTGGCGGAACTCACGGATCCAACGGTTGAGGAGATAACCGACCAGACCTACGGCGGCCTCAAGGTGCTTGGGGAACGGGCCGCGATGGAGCGATTCGGTCCTCAGACACTCGTGGTTCGGCCGACATACGTGGTCGGCCCGTTCGACGTGTCGTGGCGCTTTCCGTATTGGGTCATGCGACTGGCCGCTGGCGGCGAAGTACTGGCGCCAGGCCCGGCCACCGACCCGACCCAACTCATCGATGCTCGGGATCTGGCCGCATGGATAGTGGCGATGAACGAGCGCGGCCGCAGCGGTGTCTTCCACGCCGTCGGGCCGGAGCGGGCCCTCACCTGGGGCTCCATGCTGACGGCAATCGCCGACGCTGTCGCTCCCGAGGGCACCTCGCTTCGGTGGCTGGACCGTGACTTCCTTGTCAGTGAGGGGGTCACCGATGCCGACCTACCTCTGTGGCCCGGCGTCGAACCTGACACGGCCATGCTCACCGCCAACCCGGCAGCGGCGATCGGGGAGGGACTGCAACTACGGCCGCTCGCCGAGACGATCACCGACACCTACGCGTGGGCGCGATCGAACCTTCAACTGGGAACCGTTCGGCCCTGGCTCACGCCCCGTCGGGAGACGGAACTGCTCGATCGGAGTCACGATGATTGACGGCCACAACGACCTGCCGTGGGCGATGCGCACCCTGTGCGACTACGACTTCGATGTCGTACATCTGAACGAACGCCAGCCCCGGCTCCATACCGATATCGGACGCCTGCGGGAGGGTGGGGTGACCGGTCAGTTCTGGTCGGTGTTCGTGCCGTCAACGCTTCCCGGCGGTACCGCGGTCAGCCAGACTCTCGAGCAGATCGAGTTCGTGTATCGGCTTGTCGAGCGCTACCCGGATGATTTCGCTTTGGCCACGAGCGTCGCTGAAGTGGAAGCGGCCCGATCCCAGAAACGTATCGCCTCGCTGCTCGGCATGGAAGGTGGTCACTCGATCAACGAGTCGATAGGCGTACTTAGGATGATGTACGAGCTGGGCTGCCGGTACATGACGCTGACTCACAACGACAACACACCGTGGGCCGACTCGGCCACCGATACGCCCGTTCTTGGGGGCTTGAACGCATTTGGGAAGCAGGTCGTCCGGGAGATGAACCGCCTCGGCATGCTCGTGGATCTCAGCCACGTTTCGGCCGACGTCATGCGTCAGGCCATTGCGGTGTCGCGCCGTCCTGTCATGTTCAGTCACTCCTCGGCTCGGGCCGTGTGCGATGTTCCCCGCAACGTGCCCGACGATGTGCTCGTTTCGCTGACAGTGAACGGCGGTTTGTGCATGGTCACCTTCGTGGCCGACTTTGTCTCACCCAAGGTTTCAGCGTGGTTCGGGGAAACCCGGGCGGTGATGGTCGAAGCGGGTGGTGATCCACGGAACATCCCGCAGGTCGACAAGTTCTTGCGGGAGTACGTCGTCAAGAACCCGCCACCAAAGGCCACGATCGACGATGTGATCGCCCATATCGAACATGTCCGCGATGTCGCCGGCGTTGACCACATCGGCATCGGTGGCGACTACGACGGGTGCATGTTTCTTCCGGTCGGCCTCGAAGACGTATCCGGGTATCCTCGGTTATTCAGCGCGCTTAGCGATCGCGGTTGGTCGGCTGGTGACCTCGACAAACTTCGTGCCAACAACGTGTTGCGGGTGCTTCACGACGCCGAAGCGTGAAGGAACTCAGACCTTGGCGATGACAGCTTCGGCGTAACGGGCGAGGGAATCGGCCGGGTTCTTGTAAAACAGGAATGCTGGAACGATGGCGCGATGCACGCCGAGATCGGCGAGAGCCTTGACCTCATCGAGAGCCATGCTTCCGGCGACGCCGTTGCCTCCGCTCGAAAACTCGATAGCGTTCGGATCACGACCGCTATCGACGGCGGTCGAACGGACCAGGTCAAAGCTGCGGGCCAGTTCTTCGTGGGTGCCCTTGCCCGGGAAGAAGCCGTTCCCGAGGCGGCCCGCTCGACGGGCGGCGATGTCGGTATGGCCACCGATGTGGATTGGGATCGTTCCGTTTACCGGACGCGGGCGCATGATGCATTCGTCGAAGTTCGCGTAATCGCCATGGTAAGTGGCCTTGTCTTCGGTCCAAAGGGACCTGAGCGCACCGACATAGTCGTCGTTGCGCTTGCCCCGGTCACTGAAGGGAACGCCGATGGCGTCGAATTCCTCTTCCAGCCAGCCGACACCGATGCCGAGTTCCAGCCGTCCGCTCGACAGATGGTCGAGGGTGGCAAGTTCCTTGGCCAGCACGACCGGATTGCGCTGGGGGAGGATCAAGATCCCCGTGGCCAGCCTGATGCGACTGGTCGCCGCGGCGACGTACGCAAGCCAGATGAGCGGATCGGGAATGATCGAATCTTCCGGCCCGGGCATCTTCCCGTTCGGCGAGTACGGGTACGCGGATCCGTAGTTCGACGGAACAACGACGTGCTCGACGGTCCAGAGCGACTCGAAGCCGACTTCCTCAGCAGCTCGGGCGAACTCAGCGGCTGCAGCCGGGTGGGCAAATGGGCCGGTGTTGGCGAAGACGATGCCAAATTTCATGATGGGCTCCCGTGGTGGTGGGTTCGGGGTGGTGGGTTCTGGGGGTTAGCGGGTGGCGATCTCGCCGGCGCGGGCACCGGCGATGTAGCCGTCAGTAGCCGACCAGGTCTCGGTGCCGTTGACGATCACGTTGTCGACGCCGACACTGCGGCGGATCCAACGGATGCCGTCACCGGGGAAGTCGTCGGATGCGATCTCCGGACCTCGGTCAATCGTGTTCGGATCGAACACCACGACGTCGGCCGCAAAGCCCTCTTCGAGGGTGCCGCGGTCCTTGAGGCCCCAGATCTTGGCCGGGTCCGAGGTGATGCGCTTGACCGCTTCCTCCATGCGGAGTGCACCGGTGCCGCGCACGAACTGCGAGAACAGGTGTCCGGTGTCGCCGTAGGTCGAGAACGATCCGACGTGAGCTCCGGCGTCACTGGCTCCGATGTGCACATACGGATGGGCCAGAAGTTCACCAACGGCGGCCGTGTTGTTGTGGCCGGTGTTAGCCCGCATGAACCACGTTCCGAGTTCTTCTTCGACGGCCAGATCGACCAGGGTCTCGGCCGGGGTCGACCCGCGATCCTCGGCCACTTCGCCCAGGGTGCGGCCGACGAGGTCGCGGTTGTGGTCGAGTACAACGTCGCGGATCACGAAGTTGCCGGCCTTCATCCGCGAACCGGGCATGTTCGAGAGCGCATCGAGACCGTCGATCAGCTTCTGTCGCGTGGTCGGATCCTTGAGTGCAGCCAGCTTGTCGGCCTTCGACGGCATCGACAGGATCGGCCACCAGCCCGGGATCACCAGGAACATGATGCTTCGTTGCTCGAGGGTCCAGCTGATATCGATCGGCCGGGTCTGCACCTGCGGCCAGACGCGCCCACCTTTGGCCCACTCCCGCTCGACGCCCGCCAACACGATGCCGGGAGCCTGCGGTGCGGCGTCGCTGTGGAACAGCGGTGACAGCGTGGTCGGGATGCCGTAGCGACGCGAAAGGTCGCCCATCATCTCGACCCGCGAGACGGTCAACTCGGGATCGAAGAACTCGTGAACGACCTGCAGCATGCGGTTGAATTCGCCGAGTACCCCGCACAACGCCTCCAACTCGGAGTGCTGCGACCATCGGCACGGGACGGGGCGCATGTCGTCTTCCACGTCGATGTAGCTGGTCGAGAGGCCAACGGCACCAGCTTCGAGGCAACCGCGAAGCACGTCGCACATTTTGGCGATCTCGGCGGCGGTGGCCGGACGACGAATGTCGTCGCCCATCACGAACATGCGCAGCACCGAGTGGCCCACGAGTGGAGCGACATTGAGGGCAACGTCGGCGGCGACCGCGTCGACCATGTCTCCGAAGCCTTCGCCCCAGCTCCAGTCGATTCCCTGCTCGAAGGCGGAGGCCGGCATTTCTTCGATGAGGCGGAACATGGCGGAGAACCGGTCACGCTGCGACGTGCGCACCGGGGCCATCGACAGCGAGCAGTTGCCCGTCACGGCGGTCGTGATGCCGTGCTCGATGCAGGGGAAGGCGTAAGGATCAAACAGAACCTGCGCGTCGATGTGCGTGTGGGGATCGATGAAACCCGGAGCGACGATGCGACCGGCCGCGTCGATGCGACGCGCGGCCTGGGCATCGGCAAGTGAACGCCCGACGCTCACGATTCGCTTGCCGGAAATGCCGATGTCACCGAGGTATCCCGGCAAGCCGCTGCCGTCGACAATCGTTCCGTTACCGATGATGAGGTCGAGCATGTTGGTCTCCTGAAGTGTCGCTTGGGCTGGAAGCCTGATGGATGGTTAGTGACGAAGTAGGGCGAGGAAGGCGGAAGTACAACGCTGAGAACAGTTGGCGCAAGGCGGGCGCAGAAACGAGCGGTTGAGCGGTCAGGGTCGATTCTGCTCGATAGGCGTCATTTCAACCAACACCGTCCATGGACGACCTCGGAGGTCGTCGAGCGAGTCGATCCGGTGATGGTCGAGAGCTTTGCCGAGGGAGTCGCAGTCGAAGGTCACGCTGCGGACGGCACCATTGGGGTAGCGGATGTCGATGACCGCCTCCGCCGCGCCGTCGTGGCCGGCGGTCATGGTCGCGCCGATGATGACCGGTTCTACGCCAAGTTCGATGGAATCACCCTCAACGGTGTTGCCGGCGGTCACCGTGGTTGCGGGGCCTCGACATAGACGATGTCGGTGCAGAGCAGCGGTCCGGGGTCGCCTGACGCGTTCGGGGGCTCGGCATTTATTGAACGGCGGGTCACGAGATGAAGGTTCCACGAGAGCATTCGTTTCGCTGCCCCTTCGTCGTCGGGGAACACACGACCGGCAATGGACGTAACCGTGTCACCGGGTTCGGGGAAGATGTACGAGCGAGACATGGCCGTGAGCGTAGGGGGAGGGCCATTGCTATGTCTAGTTACGGCTCGTTCCGGAAGCTGAGCGATCTCTCGGGTTGTGCCCCGTTGGTCGGCGAACGGTCACTCTCGTAGTGTCGCGGTGTGCCTCGAATGACCGCCGACGACCTTGCCGCGTTTCTCGACCAACCGCACAACGGGGTGATCGCCACGCTGCGAGCCGACGGGATGCCGTACACCGTGCCGATCTGGTGGTTGTGGGAGCCGGATCCGACGGCACCGACGTTCACCGCCGGACGCCATGAGTACCCCGGTGGTTCGTTGTGGCTGACCGGCACGACGAGTCGAGTGTGGTGCAAGCAGCTTGGCTCGGACCCGAGAGCTTCGCTTTGCATTGAATCGGGCCCTCCGACGACTGGTCACGTCGGCTTTGACGGCTACTGCGAATCACTGACCTCTGATGCATTCGACATCTGGCCGATCACCCGGCTTCTCGTGGAGAAGTACATCGGTCAGAACAAACCCGCCAACGCGGCCGCAGTGGAAGCGTTCTACGCGAACATGCAGACCGAGCCGCGAATGTTGTTTCGCTTACGGCCGAAAGTCGTACGCGCCATTGACATGCGCGTGTACCGAGGTAAGCGCGCAGATCAATCGCCGTAGGTGGTGGTCCTGTCGGCTACTCCGCTGCCATGACCAGAAGTGGTGCGCCGCGCTTGACTTGATCGCCGATTCGGACGAGCACCGTATCGATCACACCGTCTTCGGCGGCCGTGATGCGATGCTCCATCTTCATGGCTTCCATGACCACGAGCAGCTGGCCGGTGGTGACGGTTTCGCCGGAGGCGACCTTCACGTCGATGATCTTTCCGGGCATCGGGGCCGTGAGCCCTCCCTTGTGAGCCGCCGCCCCCGGAGGGGTGAACCGCGGGACCACGGTCAGCTCCACATCCCCGGACCCGTCGTTGATCACCAACGATGAGTCGACATGCGTGAACGTGGCGCGGACGCGTCGGGTGCCGATGGCGACGTCGATCGAGTTTGGCGTCCACGAATGAACGGTGGTGACGACCGGACCTTCGGCACCGGCGATGACGAACTTGCCATCGCGTCGCGCGTGGTAGTTCACCACGAGCTGGGTACCTCCCCGGCTGAACGTGACCCACTGATCGATGTGGTGACCGGTGCGCCATCCCGACGGCATCTGAGCCTGGGTGCGGGCCTTGGCCCGGTTGCATCCTTGCAACCAGAGCGCCGCGGCTCCAGCGATACGGGCGAGTTCCGGAGGATTTACCGTACGTTCACGGGCCGGCTGGTGCCGGTCGAAGAAGTCGGTGGTGGTGTCTCCGGCAAGGAATCCGGGGTTTCGGAGCGTCGACACGAGCACATCACGGTTGGTGATGACTCCGGCGAGATGCGTGCGTTCGAGCGCGAGGGCCAGCCGCAGGGCGGCCTCGGCCCGGGTCGGGCTGTGCGCGATGACCTTCGCGAGCATCGGGTCGAAGTTCGTGCCGACGACGCTCCCGGTCACCACGCCGGCATCCCAGCGCACGGCCGGGTTGGCGGCCGGCTCGAAGGCGTGCAACGTGCCCGTCGCCGGCAGGAACCCGCCTGCGGCATCTTCGGCGTAGAGCCGCACTTCTATCGCGTGGCCCTGCATCTTCACATCGCTCTGGGCGTACCCGAGCGGTTCGCCCATGGCAATCCGGAGCTGTTCCCGCACGAGGTCGAGGCCGGTGACGGCCTCGGTCACGGGATGCTCGACCTGCAGGCGGGTGTTGACCTCCAGGAACCAGAACGGTCGGCGACCGTTGGCGTCGAGCGCATCGTCTACCAGGAACTCGACCGTGCCCGCCGAGAAGTAGCCGAGCTTGGACGCGAGAGCCACGGCCGCGGCTCCCATCTCGGAACGCATCTGCTCATCGACCACCGACGACGGTGACTCTTCGACGACCTTTTGATGGCGACGCTGAATCGAGCATTCGCGTTCACCGAGGTGCACGAGATTGCCGTGCTGGTCGCCGAGGATCTGGATCTCCACGTGTCGCGAGCGCGCGACGTATCGCTCGAGGAACACGGTTGCGTCGCCGAATCCTCCGAGGGCTTCGCGCTGAGCGGCCTCGACCGATTCGATCAGGTCATCGGGCCGTTCGACGATGCGCATGCCCTTGCCGCCCCCGCCGGCCGCGGCCTTGACTAACAGCGGGTAACCGACCTTGACTGCATCAGCGGGGTCTTCGGCGCTCGGGAGTGTGGGGACGCCGGCTTCGACGGCGAGCCGCTTGGCGGCCAGTTTGTCGCCCATGGCTGTGATCGCGTCGGGTGGCGGTCCGACCCAGGTGATTCCCGCGGCGATGACCGCACGGGCGAAGGAGGCGTTCTCCGAAAGAAACCCGTACCCGGGGTGGATGGCGTCGGCCCCGGTGGCCTCAGCGGCTTCAATGACGGCAGCAGCGTCAAGATAGGACCCGCCGCTCAACAGGATCGCGTCGTCGGCATCGGCGATATGGGGCGATGCGGCATCCGCCTCGACGTAGACCGCGACGCTGCGGATACCCATTTCCCGGGCGGTACGCATAACGCGTCGGGCAATCTCGCCGCGGTTGGCTATCAGCAGGGTCGAAATCATACGTGTACCTATTGTCTGTGTGCTTACGGTCTGCGTATTTGTTGTTGATGCCTGAGTGATCACAGCCGGAACACTCCGAATCCGGTAGCACCTTCTACGACCCGGTTCTGCACCACCGAGAGGCAGAATCCGAGCACGTCGCGGGTATCTCGTGGATCGATGATCCCGTCGTCGGAGATTGCACCGGTGGCCTGCAGAGCAACCGATTCGGCTTCCTGCTCGGCTTCGGCCCGGGCGACGGTGAGCGCGTCGGCTTCCTCGTCGAACGGAATGCCGGCTCGGGCCGCCTGGCCCCGACGCACGATCGACATGACGCCGGCGATCTGTTTGGGTCCCATCACGGCGATCTTGGAGTTCGGCCATATGAACGTGAACCGGTTGCCGAATGCCCGGCCCGACATGCCGTAGGTGCCCGCACCGAACGACGAACCGATGATCACCGTGAGATGCGGCACCATCGAGTTCGACACGGCGTTCACGAGCTGGGAGCCCTTCTTGACGATGCCGGCGTGTTCGTAATCCCGGCCCACCATGAATCCCGTGATGTTCTGGAGGAACACAAGCGGGATGTCCTGCTGGTTGCAGAGCTGGATGAAGTGCGCTCCCTTTTCGGCCGCTTCGGGGAAGATCACGCCGTTGTTGCCGAGGATGCCGACCGGGTAACCCTGAATCGATGCCCAGCCACACACCATCGTCGGACCGTAGAGCGCCTTGAACTCTTCGAAGCGGCTGCCGTCGACAATGCGTCCGATGACTTCCCGAACGTCGACGGGAAGCTTGAGATCGGCGCCGACCACGCCGATCAACTCATCGGGATCCAGCACGGGCGGGTCGGACGCGAGCGTCGGACCGGTGCCCTGCTTGCGCCAGTTCAGGTGCGATACGACCTCCCGGCACATGCGCAGCGCGTCGCGCTCGTCTTCAGCCAGATAGTCAGCCAGACCGGAGATCTCCGCGTGCATCTGAGCGCCGCCGAGGGTTTCGTCGTCGGAGTCTTCACCCGTGGCCATCTTGACGAGTGGGGGACCGGCCAGGAACACCTTCGACTGGCCCTTCACGAAGATGTTGTAGTCGGAAAGGCCCGGTTGATAGGCGCCACCGGCGGTGGACGAGCCGAACACCACGCAGACCAGCGGGATGCCCATCTTCGACAGCTCGGTCATCTCGTAGAAGAAACGGCCCGACTCGGCGAAGTGGTCGACCTTGGCGGGCTTGGCGCTGGCGGCGGGGCTGTCGTCGCCCTTGCGAAGGTCGGCGCCGGCCGACTCGACGAAGCAGACGAACGGGATGCGGTTTGTGCGGGAGATTTCAAGCGCCCGCATCCACTTCTTCACCACGTAGGGGGTCATTGCGCCGCCGAGGACCGAGGGGTCGAAGGCGAAGATCGAGCATTCGACGTCGGCGATGATGCCGATGCCGATCACCGCTCCGCCGCCGATCGTGTAGCTGGAGTCGTACGCCGCGAGCGGGCTGATCTCGAGGAACGGGCTGTCGGGATCGAGGACGAGGGCGAGACGCTCTCGGACTGGCAGCTTTCCCCGCTCCCTCAGGCGGGCGTGGGACTTTGGCCCGCCGCCGGCTGCGGCCGTCTCAAGCAGATCTTCGATTTCGGCCAGCATGGCCAGGATCTGTTCACGGTTGGTCGCGTAGGTCTCGGAGCGGGTGTCGAGACTCGACGTAACCGGCGGCGCAAGAAGCGGTGGCAGTCGTTGTTCATGAAGCACGGCTCGGATCTTGTCACAGGTGCCTCGTGCGACACCTATCGGCTGGTGGCCCGGCGCAGGCGGGCGTCGGTCCGGTGGGTCCGATGTTCTTGCTCCGGAGTCGAAAAGTCGGTGGGGGAGCGAGTTTGTGGCTCCGGAGTGGGCCGGGTTTGCGTACGGACTTTGCTCCGGAGTCGAAAAGTCGGTGGGGGAGCGAGTTTGTGGCTCCGGAGCGAACGAAGGTCGGTAACTGATAAAGCCGATTGGTTTAGTCGGGAATTGCCGGTATAGTGGAAGGCATGCAGATTCGTTTCTCGTTTCCGAACCCGGTCGACGAGGTTTCGGCGCGTTTGGTAGCCACCGGCGTCGTGCTTCAAGCTGGAGCGTTTGTCGTGACCCGATCACCGATTCTGCTGATCACGCTGGTCTTTGGATTCGCGGCGCGCGTGGGGTTCGGTCCGCGTTTTTCACCTCTCGGCCGGTTCGTCACCCAGTTGCTGCGACCGCGACTTGCTGTCCAAGCGAAGTTTGTGGCGGGTCCACCAAAGCGTTTTGCCCAGGCTGTGGGCCTCGCGTTTTCGTCGGCGGCGTTGTTCGCCTTCGTGTTCGGTGCTCACACCGCGTCAGTCGTGATCATCGCGATGCTTCTGGCGGCGGCCTCGTTGGAAGCGTTCCTTGCCGTGTGCCTCGGCTGCATCATGTTCCGTTGGCTCATGAAGCACGGTTTCATTCCAGCGTCGACGTGCGAAGAATGCGCTGACATCTCGGGCCATCTCGCCCGCCTCAGCTCGGCCCGCAGCTGATCCAGCTCCGCACTCGGCAACGTTTGCGTCTTCTGACGAGCATTTCCCGGTCATCGGCGGTAGCGTTCCGCCATGGCTACCAACCTCACCGCTGAAGGACCTGCCGACCTCACCCGGACGACCACGTCGTTCACGCGAATGCAGGACTCCAGTCCCGAGGACTACGCCATAATCGCAAAACAGGGTGCGGCCTGGAACAAGGGGCTCGCCGACCGGGTCCTCACGCATCTCCAACTGCTCGCCGGTGAAACCGGCGGCTACGGCGTTGATCGGCTGACGCACTCGCTCCAGTCGGCGACCCGGGCCGAGCGCGACGGGAACGACGAGGAATACGTCGTAAGCGCGCTTATCCACGACATCGGCGACACGCTGGCGTCCTACAACCACTCGGAGTTCGCGGCCACGATTCTCCAGCCGTTCGTGTCGGAGCGCTGCCATTGGATTGTGAAGCACCATGGAATCTTCCAGGGCTACTACTTCTTCCACCACTGGGGCATGGATCGGCACCTTCGTGAGCAGTACAAGGAATCGCCGTACTACCGCGACACCATCGAGTTCTGCGCGCTCTACGATCAGAACTGTTTCGACCCCGACTACGACACCCTCCCTCTCGAGCACTTTGTGCCAGCGGTACATCGACTGTTTTCGGCTCCGCGAGAGTCGATCTACCTGCGACCGGCCGCCAAGACCGAATCCTGACGCCAGGTCCCGTCGATGATCGCCTCCGGCGAACTTCTCGCCTCGTGGGTTTCGCAACTGGTCCGGATCCCAAGTGTCAATCCGTTGCACCAGGGCCCGTCGTGCCGGGTCCCGGGCGAAAAGGCCATCGCCAAGTATCTCGCTGAAGTGTTCCACGGGTTCGGCGCGGCTGAGGTTGTTCTCGATCCGGTCGTGGAAGATCGGCCGAACGTCTACGGGCTGTTTCGCGGGCGGACCGATCGCCTCGTGGCGATCGATATTCACACCGACACGGTCACGGTCGAAAATATGACCGATCCACCGTTCGATGGCCGGATCGAGAACGGATTTGTCTGGGGCCGGGGAGCCCTCGACACGAAGGCATCGATGGGTGTCGTATGTGCACTTATTGAAACGTGGAAGTCAGCGGGACTCATCCCCGAACCGAATGTGCTCGTCGTTGGTTCGATCAGCGAAGAGGCCGGCGGATTGCTGGGCGCGTCCCGTTTCCGGAAGTGGGCCGAGACCAGGAACCTCGACATTGACCAACTCGTGATTTGTGAGCCAACCGAGTGCGCTCCGATCCACGGCCACAAGGGTGCCGTGGGGATGAAGATCACCGTCGTTGGCGAGTCGGCACACAGCTCCACCCCCGAACGTGGGAAGAACGCAATCTTTGCCGCTGCGAAGTTGATAAGCGCGCTTGAGGACCATCACTTTCATCTCGTTGCCCAGCCCCCAACCACGGAGGTGGGAACGGGAACGATGATGGTGTCGATGATCAGCGGTGGCGTTGCCGGCAACGTGGTTCCGGATCGCTGCCAGCTCAACGTCGGTCGCCGCATGGCCCCGGGGGAAGATGTGACCACGATCTACGACGAGATCGTGGCGCTGGCGAGGGCTGCCTGCCCGCTTCCGATAACGGTCGAACCGGTGTACCTCACGCCCGAGGGCTTACCGGGGAGCCCCGCGTTCTATCAGAGCCCCGACTCGGCGCTGGTACGCACGATCGCCGCCGCCGCCGGTACTCGTCCATCGACGGCACCGTTCGGGACAAACGCGTTGCGTTACGACGGATTCGCGCGCGAGAAGATTGTCTTCGGTCCGGGGAGTATCGAAGACGCGCACCGCTCGACGGAGTGTGTGTCCGTCGCCGACCTGGAACGCACGGCACGGGCGTACACGGCGTGGCTGAACCCGGCATGAGCGCGCCCCGAGGTGCGGGGCCTCTCGCTGGAATCAGCGTGGTTGACTTGACCACCGCCCGTTCCGGTCCGACGTGTGTCCGACAGCTCGTTGATTTCGGCGCCGAAGCCGTCCATCTCGGGGCGCCGGGCGGAGCTGATCTTCCGGGGTCCGATGGATGGAACCTGCGTCGTGGGTCACGTTCGGTTGAACTCGATATCCGCACGCCGCTGGGGTTTGAAGCGCTCATGCGGCTCATCGATCGCGCCGACGTCCTGGTGGAGAATTTTCGACCAGCGGTGAAATACCGACTCGGCCTCGCCCCCGACGCGATGCTCGCCCGTAACGCCCGGTTGATTTACGCAAGCATCTCGGGCTTCGGCGAAGACGGTCCGTACGCCGGCCGACCCGGCCTCGATCAGATAGCGCAGGGCCTCAGCGGGTTGATGAGTGTGACCGGCCCGGTCGGCAGTGGTCCATGGCGTACCGGAATCGCCATCTCCGACACGGCGTCGGGAACCTTTCTCACGCAGGGCGTGCTGGCGGCCCTCTACGCCAGGGAGAGGACCGGCGCCGGTCAGTGGGTTCGCACGTCGCTGCTGGAGTCTGTCATCAACTTCATGGACTTCCAGGCGGTTCGCTATATCAACGAAGGAGAAATTCCGCGCCAGGCCGGCAACGATCATCCGACGCTCGTTCCTATGGGCGCATACCGAACTGCCGACGGCATGATCAACATTGCCGTGATGACAGGCTTCGACCGGTTCTGCGACGTGATCGAGTCACCTGAACTGTTGAGCGACCCCCGGTTTGCTGACGCTCGGTCGCGCGTTGTCAACCGCAACGATCTCGCTTCGGAGATCTCCCAGCGGTTGCTCAAGCGTTCGACTGCCGAGTGGGTGGGCCTGCTGAACGGCGCCGATTTTCCCTGCGGCCCGGTGCTGAGCGTTGATGAGGTGTTCGCCGATCCCCAGGTCGAACACCTGCACCTGGTGACGGAGGTTGCCCACCCCACCGATTCGAACGCAACGGTCGGCGTCCTGCGTCATCCGGTGACCATGAGCGCAACACCGGTGGAGGTCCGCGACGGCCCGCACCGGAGGGGGAGCGACACCGAGCAAGTACTACGTGAAGTTAGCTTTTCCGAAACCGAGATCGCTTTACTGCTCAAGGCGCCCTGAGCCCGACTCCGAGGCTACTGACGAGTCACCTTTATCAGGAGCGCCTGCTGGCGACCCCGGGCGATGAGGCGGCCCGACTTCGTCCAGACCTCGGTGTCTTGGACCACGAAGCCGGCCCGCGAGGTGTCGATACGATGCCATACGAGGCACGGATCGAGCCCGGTGTCGTCGGGAAGCGGAAGGGGATCCAGGAACTGCACGGTGAGGTCGATGGTGGGAAACATCACGGGGTGCTCGTCGTCGATGTAGGTGAACGGGGTCGGCACCCAGGTATCGGTCAATGCTGCTGCGAGAGCGGCATCCACCGGACGTGGCTCGACGAGGCGCAACCAACCACCGCTCACCGTTTCCGTGCGGGTCTCGTCGAACAGCTTTCCGCTTCGCATCATCGGACCCATCGCCACGCCGTACTGCCATTGTTTGTGGAGGTTCGTGTACCCGCCGATATTGTCCCAGAGATCCGGGCAATCCTCTGGAGCAGGAACGTCGGGCATGGTCGTGTGATCCCACTCATGGCTGTCCCACGGGCCGCCGAGCGCGGCCAGGGCGAGTCCGACCGTCTTGCCGTCCTGCACCAGTCGGGCCGACGCGTTGGTGAGCGTTCGGCCGGAACGCTCGATGGTTACATCGATCTGGAAGGGACCACCCTTCGCCGGCAGGAGATAGTGATTCGTAAGTGAACGTAGTGATCGCTGGGGATCATCTATGGCTGCTTCCACGGCCCGAACCATCGCGGCGATGACGTGCCCGCCGTGCAACGCTCGGTCGATGAACCAGGCGTCGGAGAACGTACCCGTGAACCGTCGGATCGTGGCCCCGTTTGAAGCGGCTGGGTCAGTTGCCGATTGGTTGGTTCCCGCAGGGATGGACTCCTCGGTCAGCGCAAGGTCGCGGTCGAACAGAGGAGCAGAGTCAGAAGTTGGCACCGGGATATGTAAACAGGCCGGGGGTGGGAAGAAAAATTTGGCTGTGTGATGCGAATCATAGAAGTGCCGCGTTCTGGGGCAGACACTAAGTACATGAAGCACCGCAGCCGGCGATGCTCCAGCCGAAAGGATCCAGCCATGTACGACAACATGATCGCCTCAGCAATCCAGTCCAGCCGGGAAATCGCCATCGCCGAGTCCCACCACCAGTTCATTCACAACACGCCGACCAACAGCAAGGTTCGAGTCATCTGGACCTGGACCGGGAAGTGCATCTCCGCCGTTTGGACCGCCTTCGCCGACAACTTCCACGCTCCCAAGCCGTCTTACGATCCAGCGCAGGTCAACCACCTGATCTGACCGCCAAGTGCCGTTACATAAGTTGTTGTCAAACATCTCGGCCGTTTCTGCGGCTCTGGAGCTCTCCCCAGGGTCGCAGAAACGGCCGAGATTCGCGTCCGTCGACCGCTTCTCAGGCCGAGTGTGTGCGTTTCTTAGCCCCGGGCTAAGCGGATGCACACACTCGCTCAGTTCTCATTCGGTGGAGTTCACGCCCTACGTGTTGCCGTGGCGGAGGATGCCGGAGGCTTCGAGCGCTGCGATCTCTTCAGACGAATAGCCAAGGTGGGTGAGGATCTCGTTGTTGTGCTCGCCGAGTGACGGGGTGACGAGATCGAGTTCGTCGGGTTGTTCGGAGAAGCGCAGGGGATTGCCGGGGATCACCATTTCGCCGATGATCGGATCGTTGATCGTCTTCACCATCCTGCGTTCGACGAAATAGGGATGCGTGATCGCGTCGGCGGCGTCAAGGACGGGGGCGCACGGAATGCGGTGCTCTTCCAACCGGGCGAGGAGGTCGGCGTCGGTGGCGAAGGTGGCCATCCATTCCTCGACGACCGGGTTGAGTTCGCCGCGGTTCTTGTGGCGACCGCGGAGGTCAGCGAAGCGCACATCGCCGACGAGATCGGGTCGCTCCATCGCCTTGCAGAAATGCGGCCATTGGGCCTCCATGACCTGAATGGCAATCCATCCCTGCGGTCCCTTGTAGATACCCTGCGGCGAGTTGAGGTTCGAGAACCGGCCGCCACGCTTGGGACGCCACTTGCCCTTGGTGATGGATGCTCCCTGCACCGCGAGTTCATGTGCGTGGAAGAGCGTGTCGATCATGGCGATGTCGATGTGTCCGCCACGGCCGGTGCGTTCACGATGGAACAGGGCCATGCCGATCCCGGCGAGGGCATGTACACCGGATGTTACGTCTGCATATGAACTCCCGACGGGCATCGGTGCACCGTCTTCGGGACCCGTGAGATTCAACATGCCGCTGTAGGACTGGGCGATGAGATCGAAGCAGGTCTTGTGCGAGTAGCTGCCTTTGCGACCGAATCCGGAGATCGACGCGTAGATGAGCTTGGGGTTCTGCTTGGCGATCGAGTCGTAGTCGAGACCGCGCCGCTCCAGCACGTTGGGTCCGTAGTTCTCGACGAGCACGTCGGCTTCCGCGATCAACTTGTCGAGCACCGCGTGGCCCTCGGGCTTGTCGAAGTCGAGACACACACTCTTCTTGCCGCGGTT
The DNA here is from genome assembly GCA_963763135.1 of uncultured Acidimicrobiales bacterium. GTDB lineage: Bacteria > Actinomycetota > Acidimicrobiia > Acidimicrobiales > JANYDT01 > JANMZO01. Next base: position 389,289 of record CAVXNJ010000009.1, read on the forward strand.
CTGTTGCACGAAGTACCCGGAGCGACCATTGCTCATCACCGCGAGACCACGGATCGGGTCACCGTAGGGTGCCTGCTCGATCTTCACGATGTCGGCGCCCATCTCGGCCATGAGTCGCGTAACGGTCGGACCCGACAGATACTGGGTCAAATCAAGAACACGGATACCGGCAAGCATTGGTTCGGTCATCCGGGGACGGTAGCGCGAATGGGTGAAACCAGAAAGTCGCACCCCGAAATCCGGGCGCGAGCAAGTCGTTGGCTCGCTGCGGGCGTTGGCGGGTTGCGCACGCGTCGACAGGAACTGGCATGCTCCTGACATGTGGATTCGACTGCGCCAGATCGCCCTTGTCGCCCGTGAGCTTCGCCCGGTCATTGACGACCTGTCGGCAGTTCTCGGAACCGAGCCGTGTTACGTCGATCCGGGCGTCGGCGTGTTCGGTCTGGAGAACACCCTGGTTCCGATCGGAAACCAGTTCCTCGAGGTCGTAGCCCCCATCCAGGATGGAACCGCCGGAGGACGTTACCTCGAACGCCGCGGCGGCGACGGTGGCTACATGGTCATCTGCCAGACCAACGATCATCCTGCGGTTCGCGCCCAGGTCGAAACCCTCGGGGTGCGGGTGGCCTGGGGCTTCGACTCCAAGCACAAAGACGACGACGGCACCGAGCACATTGAGTACCGCTGCATGCAACTGCACCCGCGCGACACGGGCGCCACGTTCTTCGAAATCGACGAGCAGGGCGGCGAGAACGCCCTGGAGCTCGACGGTCCCTGGCACCCGGCCGGGCCGAACTGGCAGCGGGTCAAGAACACCGAGGTGAGCCAGGGGATCGTCGCCGCTGAACTTCAGGTCGACGACCCTCAGGCCGTGGCCACCCGATGGGGCGAGATCATTTCGCTCACGCCGACACCCGACGCGAACGGCAACCCGTCGTTGGTCGTCGACAACGCGACACTGCGCTTCGTTCCGATCGCCGACGGACGCGGCGAAGGTCTCGGTGGAATCGACGTTTTGGTGAGCTCAGCCGACGAGGTGAAGGCCCGTGCTGAAGCCCGTGGACTAATTGATACGTCCACTGATCAAATCATGATCGGTGGCATGCGGATCAACCTGGTCGAGGCGAGCTGATCCGACGCTCACCTCGACCAATCGGTCGGGGACCCGTTACTCGGGAAACCTTTACTCGGCCCAGGCCTTGATCTGCTCAAACGTCTTGAGCGGCTCGGGGCCGACGACGTTGATGTTGAGATAGCTCACGCCAACTTCCTTGTACACGGCGAGCCGCTCACGTACATGGCCGGGGTCGCCGGTCAGAGTCGCCAGGTCGAGGTACTCGTCGGGCACCTTGGAGAACGCTTCCTCGCGCTTGCCCGAGAGGAAGAGGTCCTGGATTTCCTTCGCTTCGTCGGCCCAGCCGTAGCGGTGGAACAGTTCGTTGTAGAAGTTCTTGTCACGTGCGCCCATGCCTCCGACATAGAAGCCGACGTGGGCACGGGTGGCCTCTCGTGCTTCTCGCACTTCGGGTCCGCTACCGAGCGCCACGGTGCCGCCGGCCATGATCTGCAGCGGCGGAAGATCGGCGCTGCGCTTCGCGTTACCGGCCTTGAGGGACTCCCCCCACACCTGCTGGAAGCGGTCGGGGACGAAGTGGATCGGCTGCCAGCCGTGGGCAACCTCGGCGGCCAGCTCAACGTTCTTCGGACCGATGGCGGCGATCCACACCGGAATGTCCTGGCGGAGCGGGGTCGCCATCATCTTGAGCGGCTTGCCGAGCCCCGATCCTCCAAATTCAGGTGTCAGCGGAAGGTGGATCGTCTTACCCTCGTAGGTCAGCGGCTGACGGCTCCACACCTTGCGACAGACCTCGATGGTCTCCCGGGTGCGCTGGAGCGGCTTGTCGAACGGAACACCGTGCCATCCTTCGATCACCTGCGGGCCGGAACTGCCGAGGCCGAGGTGGAAGCGACCACCCGAGAGGGCGTCGATGGTGGCTGCGGTTTGCGCAATGAGGGCTGGTGTGCGGGAGTACACCGGGATAATGCCCGTCATGAGTTCGAGTGTGGTCGTCTGACCTGCGAGGTACGCGAGAGCGGACACGAGATCGAACCCGTAGATCTCACCACCCCACACGAGGTCGACGCCGGCCGACTCCAACTCTTTGGCCTTGCGGGCGAAGCGGACGGGGTCGCCGTCAAAACCGAGTGTCGTTGAGATCTTCATGGGGAAATACTCGACGACAGTGGGTCTGTTTGTCGAACTGGCGAAGACTCCGGCCCGATCCCTTTCTCGCCGCACATTTGCAGCGGGAAGGCCGGAGAGGCTACGACTGTCGATTACACACCCGCATGTTAAGTGCACCCCCAACCTACGCAAAGGAACGCACGATGACGTATCAGTTCACCGATCAGGGTCGAGCCGTTCTTGAACAGGTCAAAGAGTTCATGAACGAGAGCATCTATCCCAACGAAGAGCGCTACCACGACGAGATGGAAGAACTCGGCCGTCACGCCTACGCGCCAGTTCTCGACGAACTCAAAGCCGCGGCGAAGAAGAAGGGCCTCTGGAACCTCTTCCTCCCGCACCTCAAGCCGGGCGAGCCGGGAACGAAGATGTCCAACGTCGACTACGCGCCGATCTCCGAAGAGCTTGGAAAGGTCGGCTTCGCGTCGGAAGTTCTCAACTCATCAGCTCCCGACACCGGCAACATGGAGATCTTGCACCTGTACGGCTCGGAGCGGGTCAAGCAGGACTATCTCGCCCCGCTGCTCGAAGGCGAGATCCGGTCGGCGTTCTCGATGACCGAACCCGATTCGGCCTCCTCCGACGCGACGAACATCAGCCTCAGCATCGACCGCGACGGTGACCACTACGTGCTCAACGGCAAGAAGTGGTTCTCCTCGGGTGCGCTCAACCCCCGCTGCAAGTTGCTGGTCGCCATGGGCAAGACGAACCCGAACGCGTCACGCCACCTCCAGCAGTCGATGATCGTGGTGCCGATGAATGCGCCGGGCCTGTCGATCGGCCGGGACCCGCACGTCTTCGGATACGCCGACCGCGGCGGCCACCCCGAGGTCATCTACGAGAACGTGCGGGTACCGGCCGACAACCTGCTCGGTGGGGAAGGGGAGGGCTTCGCGATTTCGCAGGCCCGTCTCGGACCGGGCCGCATCCACCACTGCATGCGCTCCATCGGTGTCGCCGAGCGGGCCTTGGAGTGCATGATCGACCGGGCGCTCGTTCGTTCCACCTTCGGCCAGGCGGTGGCCAACCGCAGCCTCATCCAGGACTGGATCGCCGAGAGCCGCATCGAGATCGACATGGCCCGGCAGTACGTGATGTACACCGCCCATCTCATGGACACCGTCGGCAACAAAGCCGCCGCAGCCGAGATCTCGGGTATCAAGGTCGCCGTACCGAACATGGCCCTCAAGGTCATCGACCGGGCCATTCAGGTCCACGGCGCGGCCGGCGTCACCCAGTTCTTCCCGCTGGCCCACATGTACGCGCACATGCGAACCCTGCGTATCGCCGACGGCCCCGACGAAGTCCACAAGATGACCATCGCCCGTCGCGAAATCATGCGCCGGGATCCGAACTTCCGGATGAACCCGGGCATCGCTCCGAAGGAAGAGCCCCAGGTCTTCATGCGGCCGTGAGCAGATTTGCGTAACGAAGGCCGCGGCACGAACGTGCCGCGGCTTTTTGACGGGAGCCGGTTGATTAGGGCTCACCACGCTCAGACCTGCGTCCCCGGCGAGGGTTGAGAGTGCGAGAGAGCGCCAGCGAGCGGGCGAGCCTTCAGGGTTGCGAAGCGGGCCCGTGAACAGACGGAGCCACCGAGACCGGATTAGGGACGCCTGTGACGGGCTGCCCCGCAGGGTCGCGAAGCGGACCGTTGCGCAGATAGAGCGAAGCGGAGGCGGGGCCCGTCACCATTTGTCAGGCGGTGCCGCCCCACCAGACGGTGTAGACCGCGGTGTTGGTAAGTGGCCCCATCGACTTCAGAAACTCGGCGATCTCACCATCACGGGACTCGGGCAGACACAGGCGCTGCCGAACGAACGCCAGGTACTCGGCCGAATCGAGATCGGGTTTACGCGGGGCCCGCTCGAACACTTCGTGGCGCGTCGAAATCCCGAGGTAGCGCAGAAGTTCGAGGAAGTCGGGAGCCGTGGGGTGTTGCGGTCGCTCGACGTTCCAGAAGTGCTCCCACAGCGGATTGAACGGCGCGGTCGGGTGCGTGCTCGGCAGTTCCACCACCACGCGCTTCGTTGCGTGGTTCGTAAGTGCACGGATGAATGGTGTGATGTCGGCGACGTTGTAGACCACGTGATGGCAGACCACGACATCGGCGGCATGAACCTCCGCGGCCAACTCCGGCCACTTACCTTCGTGGGTGCTCACCGCGATCCCGGCCCGGGTCGCGGCCTCGGTGTAGTTCACGAGCATGGCGGCCTGCTCGTCGACGCCGATGAAGGCATTGACGTGCGCAGCCAGTGGAATGCTGGAACCACCGCCGCCACAGCCGATGTCGAGCACCGTGCCGGACTCACCGAGCGAGCTGAGTGCGTCTAGCGCCACCCGCGTTGAAGGAGTGAGTACGAACTCCTTGTCGGGGTCCACTTTGAACATCGCCGGCGGATGCACCCAGGGGTTGGCGGGCGCTTGGTCGAGGATGTGCTGCGGGATCGCCCAGTCGTTTAGGGCATCCGTCCACCGCTGCATTGGGGATGTGGTCATGTTCCATTCTGACCCGGAAACCGACGGGGAACTTGACGGCGAAGAATCCGGGACGGCGGCAGCTATTCGATCGACTACTCGATGAGCGAAATCGCTGACTCGGGACAGTTCGCCACGGCCAGGCGGGCCCGGGCCTCCAGATCAGCGGGAACCTCGCCATCGTTGCGGACTGAGGCCTCGCCGTAGTCGTCGATGTCGAAGAGCTCCGGCGCAAGTGCAAAGCACCGGGCGTGTCCTTCGCACCGGGAGGAGTCGATCTGCACCTTCACGGGAACACCACCGGAAGCGAACGAGGGCCGCGAACCTGACCACCGGCCCACGTCACCGTCGACGGGTCGTCGACATGGAACTCCGGGATGCGCTTCAGCCACTCCTCAACGGCCACGCGCATTTCCATGCGGGCCAGGTTGGAGCCGGCACAGCGATGGATGCCGGTGCCAAACGCCATGTGGCGGTTGACTTCACGGTCGATCACGACTTCATCGGCCCGGTCAAAGGCCTCCGGATCGCGGTTGGCGGCGGGGAAGTTGAGCAGCACCTTGTCGTTGGCCTTCATCGGACAGCCGTTGAACTCGTAATCTTCGGCGACAATTCGGGCCATGGTGACCGGGGAATAGGCGCGGAGAAGTTCTTCGATGGCGGTCGGAATCAGTTCGGGCTCGGCGACGAGGCGGCGACGGTCGGCCTCATGCGTCGCCAGATGGAACAGCGCTGACCCGATGCCCGACCACGTGGTGTCGATTCCTGCGATCATCGTGAGCGCGGCCATTCCCAGAATCAGATCGTCGGGGACGGGCGCGCCGTCGACTTCGGTGTGGAGCAGCTCGGTGATCAGATCGGTGCCATCGGAATTCCGACGTTCTTCGATCGCGCCGAGTAGGTATGCGAGCATGGCGTCTCGCCCGTGAGCCTGTCGTACCGAGTCGTGGGCGAACTCGAGGACGTCGCGGACCCAGCCGGTGAACGTCTCGGACATGTCTTCGGGGTCGCCGAGCACAAGTGCAATAACCCGCACCGGTATCTGTTGGGCATAGCCGGCAGCGGCATCGGCCGTTCCTTTGCCCTCGAACTGGTCGATCAACTTGTTGCAGAGCTGGCGGGTGAACGCCTCGTAGCTATCCACCCGCTTATGGGAGAACCAGGGCAGGAGCAGTCGGCGCGTCCACGTGTGCACGGGAGGATCCACCGAGATCGGGGCGAGGGGCGGGAATTCGACGCCGTCTTCGTTGCCGGCGAGAACGCCGACGTCGCGGGAACTGAAGTGTTCGACGTCGTGGGCGATCGCCGACACATCCGCATATTTGGTCGGGAGCCAGGACCCTCCCCAACGCGTGGTGGAGGCGATCGGGCACGACTCGCGAAGATCGTTCCACACCTGATACGGATCGGTCACGTAGTCGGCATCGAGAATGTCGTAGTCGGTTTCCCAGTTTGTTACCGGAGCCGTCATTGTGCTTCTCCTTCGGGAGTTTGAGCCGTTTTGCGCAGCATAGGTCGTCGCCGTGTTGCGGGCGCCAATCGGTGGGGAATGCCCCTACGGCGCCCAGTGGTACCGAACGTCGGGTTGCTGTTCCTCGTTGTCGCCATCAGTGAACGCGACGGCTCGGAAACCATGAGCCTCGTAGAACGTGCGCGCCCGTTTGTTCTCCTGGAACGTCCAAAGATCACAACCATGAGGTAAACGGTCGCGGGCCGCCGTTAGCAATGCTGAACCGACGCCGCGGCCGATCCACGCCGGGTCGATGTAGAGGTGATCGATCCACTCCGGTTTCGTGGCGACGTAGCCGACCACTATCCCGGCCGAGACCGCCACCGTGACATCACTCGATGGGAGCATCTCTTCGCGAACCCACCGACGGACGTCGTGATCAGGGTGCGCAAGTCGGACGAGGCCGTCACGGTACGCGTGGCGAAACGATCGTAAGAACACTTCGGCGACGTTTGCCGCGTCGGTTGGCGCCGCCGGTCGAAGAGCAAAGGTGCTCATCGCCTCGATCGCGCCGACAATTCCAGGCTCGTCGTGCTTTTGCAGGTCGTCCCAACCGAACCACGCCACATCCTGGCTCTCGCCTTCCGGGGGTGATGGGTCGATATCAGGAGCGGCCAGGAGATAGCGGAGATCGAGATGGTAGTGACCACGCGGTCCATCGTGAGCATCCACGTGTGCCAGCATCGGGGTGCCGCCGAAATGCTCTGCGCGCACACCGGTTTCCTCGAGGCACTCCCGCAGAGCGGCGTCGGGAGCAGCTTCACCCGGGTCGATGTGTCCACCCGGTTGCAGCCAGATGCCGAGTCGCTTGTGCTTGTGCAGGATCAACCCGCGGGCGCTCACGACGAGGGCTGACGCCGTCACATGGGTGGTGTCGGCGTCTTCCGAGCAGGGATCGCCCAATCGGTCGAGCTCGAGCGTGAACCGCTTCACCGACTCGTTCTCCCGCTCGTTGACCGCCGGCCGACGACCGAGCATTTCGGCGATGAGCGCCCTGATCTCGTCGGCGGAAGTGGCTGAGGCGGTCACCGGCGCAGTCTACGGGTCGCCGCTGCCCGGCCCCTCCATTTCCGCGTCCCGTTCGACCCACGTCTCCCATACGTAGTTCCACGTACTCGATTGCCGGACCCGTGACTCTCGGTGGGGGGTATGGGAAAGTACCCCAGGCTGACCCAGGTGTCGGTCATGAGAGGACCGACATGACCGCGTTGAGGGAACGGTTGTTGGCGGCGACGCGGAGCAATCGCCACGACGCCGTCGTTGGCGGGTTGGCCTCGGGGCGGTGGTCAGCGCGCTGTACGTCATCGCCGTCACCGTGGCCGAAATCTTCCGCACGATCACTGTCATCGTTCGCCCCTGGTGCGCCCCGGGGCCGCGCAAAGTGGCACCAGGTCAACACGCGTGGTAAGCGCGGACGCGAGCGACGCCGCTGCGTCGGCCACCAGGCCGCGTGCCTTCGCCAGGCCAAAGGCCCGCAGGCGATAGCTGGGTCCGACCACCGAGACGGCGGCAACCACCACTCCACGCTCGTCGCGTACGGGCGCGGAAATTGCCGTGACCCCGAGTTCGACGGCGTCTTCTCGCAGTGCAGTGCCATCGGGATCCACGTTGCCTTTCAGCGCCGCACCCACGGCGGTGTTGCGACGACTCAACGGGCGACCGAGCCAACTGACATGGCGGATGGCGTGGTGACTCTGTTCCATTGCGGTGTATGTCGCGGTTGTCGTGTCGACAGGTTCAGCGAGGTAGGCGGATTCGCCGATCTGTTCCGCCAGTGAAACGAGGACACTCTGGGCCAGGCGGGCCAACGAGTCCTGACCCAATGAACGGGCGATGCGAAACAATTCCTCGCCTGGTGCCCACCGGCTGTCAGGCAGGTGCACCGCGAAGCCGGCGCTCTCCAGCGAACGAAGCTGACGAAGTGCGGTGCTGGAGGTGAGGTCGGCAGCGCGTGCGGCATCGGCCAGCGATACGCCGTTCGGGTGATCGGCGACGATCGATACCAGACGCAACCCGCGGTCGGTTGCTCGGGGTTGCCCGGCACCGACGGCAGAAACCCGTGGGGAGGTTTCGGTGGGCTTGGTCGAAGGGGTCTTGCGGGATCGGATCGACTTGGGCGTCGCGGTTGACATCGTTTCGTAGCATGGCATACCTTTGCGTCTGATGAAATGCTGCTTCGCTACAAATTTCCGGAGTTTCGATGTCTGAACCGCTCGTGGAAGGTGGAGTCGAACTGCACGGTCGCGGTGTGCGCATCGTCGATGTGGTCGCCGTGGCCCGACACCATGCCGATGTGCGTCTGGGCGCTGATGCCCGAGCCTCCATGCATAGATCAGCGGCCCTGGTCGAAGGGTTTGTCGCCAGCGACAGGCCGGTCTACGGCGTTACAACGGGCTTCGGATCACTGGCCGGCACCGTCATTCCAGCGGAACGGACCGCTGAACTTCAGGTGGCGCTCATACGGTCGCATGCCACCGGAATGGGTGACCAGGTCGAGACGGAGGTGGTGCGGGCCATGCTGTTCCTTCGAGCCCGCAGTCTCTCCATGGCGTACTCCGGTGTGCGACCCGAAATCGTCGACCTGCAACTCGCCATGCTGCGAAAAGGGATAACTCCGGTGGTGCGGGAGTTCGGTTCGCTCGGCGCCAGCGGCGACCTGGCCCCGCTGAGCCACTGTGCGTTGGCGCTGATTGGCGAAGGCGAAGTGGAAACGCCGGAAGGTCGACCCACACCCACAGCGCCTGCGCTTGCCGCGGCCGGTCTCAGCCCGGTCACCCTCAGAGCCAAAGAGGGTCTGGCGCTGATCAACGGCACCGATGGCATTCTCGCGATGCTGTCGCTGGCTCTTCACGATCTCTCGATGCTTATGCGCGTTGCGGACATTACGGCCGCCATGACCGTCGAAGGTCTGCTGGCCACCGACCGGGCGTACGCCGACGACCTTCAACAGCTACGTCCGCAGATCGGTCAAGCCGTAAGCGCGCGGTAACTTGTGTCGGATCCTTGCCGGTTCGCCGATCGTGGCCAGCCACCGAGAGGGCGACTCGCGGGTGCAGGACGCCTACTCGATCCGATGCACACCCCAGGTCCACGGAGCCGCTCTCGACACGCTGCAGTACTGTCGCACGATCGCTGAACGCGAACTCGACGCGGCGATCGACAACCCGATGATCCTGCCTGACGGACGAGTCGAGTCCTGCGGTAACTTTCACGGGGCCCCGGTCGGCTTCGTGTGCGACTTCCTGGCCATCGCGATCTCGGAGCTTTGCGCCATAGCGGAGCGACGCACCGATCGGATGCTCGACCGGTCCCGCTCGCACGGGCTCCCGCCGTTTCTGACGACCGACGCAGGTGTCAACAGCGGCATGATGATCGCCCACTACACCCAGGTCGGGATGGCGCTCGATACCAAGCGTCTCGCGATTCCTGCGTCTATCGAGTCGCTGCCGACAAGCGCGATGCAGGAAGACCATGTGTCCAACGGTTGGGCCGCAGCCCGAAAGCTCCGCAAGGCCGTCGCCAATCTGGCCCGGGTCCTAGCTGTGGAGCTGGTGTGCGCGTCAGCTGCGATCGATCTGCGCTCGCCGCTGACACCTGCTTCCGGCACCGGCGCCGCGCTTGGTGTGGTGCGCACGAAGGTTGGCGGTCCCGGTCCGGACCGCTGGTTGTCGCCCGATCTTCGGGCGGCGGAAGCACTCATTCTTGATGGTTCAATCCTGGCTGCGGTGGAGACCGCAGTCGGTCCTCTGGAGGTTCTCTGATGACTGCCGGTGCCCGTCCCGTCCGCTCGCCGCGTGGCTCAGCGCTCAACTGTCTGGGTTGGCCGCAGGAGGCCGTGTATCGGATGATGCACAACAACCTCGACCCGGAGGTCGCCGAACGCCCCGATGATCTTGTCGTTTATGGCGGAACCGGTCGAGCGGCCCGGTCGTGGGATGCCTTCGACGCGATGGCACGTACGCTTACGACCCTGAAGGGCGACGAGACCATGCTCGTACAGTCGGGCAAGCCGGTTGGTGTGTTCCGGACCCACGAGTGGGCGCCCCGTGTTCTGATCGCGAACAGCAATCTCGTTCCACAGTGGGGAAACTGGGACGAGTTCCGCCGCCTCGAAGCCATGGGCCTCACGATGTACGGGCAGATGACCGCCGGCTCTTGGATCTACATCGGCACGCAGGGAATTCTTCAGGGTACATACGAATGCTTCGCGGAGATCGCTCGTCGACGCTTCCACGGCACCCTCGCCGGCACCGTCACCTTGACCGCTGGGCTCGGTGGCATGGGTGGCGCGCAGCCCCTTGCGGTGACCATGAACGGGGGTGTGGCGTTGTGCATCGATGTCGACGAGACCCGCATCCAGCGGCGCCTCGAGACCCGGTACCTCGACGTCCTGGCCTCGAACATTGACGACGCCATCGCCCAGTGCGAGCAGGCCCGGAAGGAGCGCCGAGCCCTGTCCGTCGGACTCGTCGGCAACGCCGCGGTGCTCGTGCCCAAGCTTCTCGACATGGACTTCGCCGCCGATATCGTCACGGACCAGACCAGTGCGCACGACCCGCTCAGCTATGTGCCCGCCGACCTCACACCGGAAGCCACCGCCGAAATGGCGCGTACCGATCCGCAGGAGCTGATCCGTCGGTCACGTGAGTCGATGGCCGCGCACTGCCGGGCCATGGTGGGCTTCGCCGGCAAAGGCGCCGAGGTGTTCGACTACGGCAACAGCCTTCGGGCCGAAGCGCAACTCGGTGGCTACGATCACGCCTTCGACTATCCGGGATTTCTCCCGGCGTACATCCGTCCGCTGTTCTGCGAAGGCAAGGGCCCCTTCCGGTGGGTGGCGTTGAGCGGTGATCCCGCCGACATCGCGGCCACCGACCGGGCCGTGCTCGAAGAGTTTCCCGACGATGAGGGCCTGGCCCGTTGGATCAGCCTGGCCGGTGAGCGGGTCGCGTTCCAAGGACTCCCGGCGCGGATCTGTTGGCTCGGGTACGGCGAGCGCCACCGCCTCGGCCTCCGCTTCAACGAGATGGTTCGCAAGGGTGAGTTGAAGGCTCCGATCGTGATCGGTCGTGACCACCTCGACTCCGGTTCGGTCGCTTCCCCCTACCGGGAGACCGAGGCCATGCTCGACGGGTCCGATGCGATTGCCGACTGGCCACTGCTCAACGCACTCGTCAACACGTCAAGCGGTGCGACCTGGGTCAGCATTCACCACGGTGGTGGCGTCGGCATCGGTCGCTCGATCCATGCGGGCATGGTGGCTCTGGCCGATGGGACCGACCTGGCGGCGCAGAAATTGGAACGTGTGCTTACCACCGACCCCGGCATGGGCGTGATACGTCATGCCGATGCCGGCTACGAGCGAGCCAACGAGGTGGCCGCCGAGCGTGGGGTTCGTATCCCCATGTCCGAGGGCGGCGGGGAGTAGATCGTGGCGGTACGCGAGATTCTCACCGTGGGGCACCCGTTCCTGCGGGAGCGGGCCCGTGAGGTGACCGTCGACGAATTGAAGTCGCCAGAAGTTCAGCAGGTGATCGACGATCTGATCGACACCATGCGACATGCCAACGGTGCGGGTATCGCCGCGCCCCAGATCGGGGTCGGACTCCGGATCACGACGATCGAGGTCAACGAAAACCCCCGGTACCCGTACAAGCCGAAGATCCCCCTGACCGTCGTCGTCAATCCGGTCATCGAGTTTCTCGACGACGAGACGGTGGAGATCAACGAAGGATGCCTCTCGGTGCCCAACATGAGGGGAACGGTAAGTCGATATGTGAACATACGGGTTCGGTGGCTCGATCGTGACGGCCGCGCATACGACGAGATCAGGCGCGGCCTCACCGCTGGAACTTTTCAACATGAGTGCGATCATCTCGATGGCAAGCTGTTCCTCGATCGGGTGACCGACACCACGACCCTCACGACTTGGGAACAGTTCGAACGGTTCCACCGTGCGGCCTTCATCGAGCGCATCACCGCCTTCGTGGAGCGGGTAGGTTCGTAACGTATGAACGCGTCGACCGTGTACCACTGCGAGTTGGCATGGCTTGGTGGCGACGACGCGGTTTCCAACGTTGCAGTTCATGTCGACGGTGCGCATATCACCGCGGTGGTTGAAGGGGTCGAGCCGCCCGACGGCGCGGTTAGATTGCCCGGACTCACACTGCCGGGCCTGGCGAATGCCCACAGTCACGCGTTTCACCGGGCCTTACGCTCGCGGACCCACGGTGGCGGGGGAACGTTCTGGACGTGGCGCGAGGAGATGTACGCCCTGGCCCAGGCGCTCGACCCCGACTCCTATTTCCGGCTGGCGCGGGCCACGTTCGCCGAAATGGTCGGTGCCGGCATTACCTGTGTCGGGGAGTTCCACTACGTCCACCACGACCTGCGCGGTGCGCGCTACAGCGATCCGAACGCGATCGGCCATGCCCTGATCGCGGCCGCTGATGAGGCCGGAATTCGGATCACCCTGCTCGACACCTGCTACCTGCAAGGTGGAATCGGCGTCGAATTGAACGAGATCCAACAGCGGTTCTCCGATGGAACTGCGGAGGCCTGGTGTGAACGGGTCGATGCCATGAGAACGGCTGGCCTTCAGCCACACGCCCGCCTCGGGGCGGCGGTGCACTCGGTGCGGGCGCTCGATGTCGACGCGATCGCCACCGTGGCCTCATGGGCCAATTGTCGGGTCACTCCGCTACACGCCCATGTGTCCGAGCAACCGGCCGAGAACGAACAATGTATGAGCGCGTATGGTCGGTCTCCGATGGAAGTACTGGCCGATGCCGGCGCGTTGGGCAGTCGATTTTCCGCAGTGCACGCAACGCACCTGACGAACCATGACGTTGCGTTGCTGGCGCAGGCCGGCGCGACCGTGTGCCTGTGCCCGACCACCGAGCGGGACCTGGCCGATGGTATCGGTCCGACCGCGGAATTGCGGAGTGCCGGGGTCAGCATCACGTTCGGGAGCGATTCGCACGCGGTCATCGATCTCTTCGAAGAGGCTCGGGCCGCGGAGATGGGGGAGCGGGTGACGACACTGCAACGGGGAGCCCACGCTCCGGCCGCGCTGATGCGAGCGGCTACCGTTCACGGGCACGCTTCGCTGGGCTGGTCGGATGCCGGGCGTATCGAGACCGGGGCGCTGGCTGATCTGGTGACGGTCTCAGCCCAGACGGTCCGCACCGCGGGAATGTCGAAGTCCAACGCCCTGGCCACTGCCGTGTATGCGGCATCTCCTGCCGACGTGAGTCACGTAATCGTCGGAGGCCGCGTGGTGGTGTCCGGCCATCGCCACACCTCACTCGACGTTGTGGCGGAGTTGCGTACATCGATCGCAGCCTTGACGGAGGAGTAAGTGGATAGCGAACCGACCGACGAACGTGAACACCGGGACTTGGGATCGTTGGTGGTCGCCAACATCGGGGTGCTGGTGACCAACGACCCGTCGCTTGGAGACGGTCCGTTGGGTCTGCTCCGAAACGCATCGGTCGTAATCGAAGCCGGGAAGGTGGTTGCCGTTCAGGTCGCCGGTGCAGGCTCAGTGGCGGCGGATCGGTGCCTCGATGCCGGTGGAATGTGCGTGATCCCCGGATTCGTCGATAGCCACAGCCACCTGGTGTTCGCCGGTGACCGAAGCGACGAGTTCGTGGCGCGCATGGCCGGCCGGCCCTACCAGGCCGGCGGAATCCGAACGACGGTCGATGCCACCCGCGGCGCGAGCGACAGCGAACTTAAAGGTTTCACCGGTCAGCGCCGCGTTGAAGCGTTCCAGCAGGGCATAACGACGATGGAAATGAAGTCGGGATATGGGCTTACCCCGGTTGACGAGGCGCGCTGCCTCGGTGTGGCGCGGTCGTTCACGCCGGAGACCACGTTTCTCGGTGCCCACGTGGTTCCGTCGGAATTCGAGGGTCGCAGCGACGACTACGTGCACCATGTCTGCAATGACATGCTGGCCGCTGCGGTGCCCCATGCCCGATGGATCGACGCGTTCTGCGAAGTCGGCGCCTTCGACGCAGATCAGTCCCGGGCGGTACTGGAGGCCGGGCGTGCAGCCGGCCTCGGACTCCGATTGCACGCCAACCAACTCGGCTACGGACCGGGCGTGCAACTCGCCGTCGACATGGGATGTGCCTCGGCCGACCACTGCACCTACCTGACCGACGCCGACATCGAAGCGCTCGCCGGTGGCTCGACCGTCGCGACATTCCTCCCGGCCACCGACTTCTCCACCCGACAGCCGTACCCCGACGCCCGTCGGGTGATCGGCGCCGGAGCGACCGTGGCCATAGCGACGAACTGCAACCCTGGAAGCAGCAACACCACCTCGATGGCGTTCTGCATTGCGTTGGCCGTGCGAGACATGCACATGACGATCGAGGAGGCCATCCGTGCCGCAACCGTTGGTGGCGCCGCCGCGCTTCGACGCACGGATGTCGGACGGCTCTCCCCCGGGTGCCCGGGAGACCTGATCGTTCTCAACGCCCCGTCGTACACGCACTTCGCCTACCGGCCCGGCGTGCCGTTGGTGGCCAAGACACTGGTAGGCGGACGGGTCATCTTCGGATAGCAGTGAACCACCGCGATAGCAGCGATCCACCGCGGGAGCGGTGGCCACGTTTGCGGGCAACGAAAAACGACTCGGAGATCTCTCCGAGTCGTTCTCGCCTGTTCCAGAGTTAAAGCGCTCACCGGGTAGCAGCGCTTACCGAGTGCAGCGTTTATGAAATCGTTGCCGAAATGTTCAGGGAGGCGACGAGCGATCCGCTTGAGGTGTTGAGCACGAGCGGAATGACTCCGGTCGACGTACCGATCGGTACGGCCACGGTCGCACGGAACACGTTCACGCCAACCGTGGACCAAACCACCGACCATCCGCTCGGCGTCACCAGAGCGACGTCGATCGGGCTCACGAACCCGCCTTTCGGGGTGACCAGCACGTCGAAAACGACGTTCGATCCTCGGGTGGCGGTAAGCGAACTCGGTACAGCGGTCAGACCGTAGCCGGTGCTTTCACCGGTTACCGGCGCCACGGCGGTCGGTGTGAACCGGAAGAACGAGGTCACCGGGGCGGTCAAGGTCAGAGCCACCGGAAGCCGAACTTCGACTCCGTCGCGAGACGCCACGATGGTGATGAACGTCGAGAGCGGTGTCACGTTGCTTGCTGCGGTGACGTCGACCGCCACGGTGCCGATCGCCGGGTTCGGGGTCGCCGTTGCCGTAACGCCACCCGGAAGGCCTTCAGCCCGAACGAACACGGCCTGCGTCGAGTCGTCGAGTGACCGGGTATCGAACAGGTAGCGGCCGGAACCGCCAGCCGGAACGAAGGTAGGTGCACTTATCAGTCCGAGACTGATCTCCGGAATTCGAACCCGAACAACGAGGAGCGTGTCGGCGACCAGCGAACCTACGCTTGCACTCACTCGAACCGGATAATCACCAACGGCTGCATTCTGCGGGGCGTCGACAATCAACACGGTTGATTCACCCTGCGTCGGGTTCGGGAGGAACGCCGCCTGCCATCCCGTCGGCAGCGAGGCAATCGCCAACGAAACCGGCTGATTGCCTAATCCGCTGCGGACCACGGTGATCGGGAACGTGGCCCGGGCTCCCGGCCGCGTGTTCGCAATGAGATTGCTCGGCCGCAAGGACAGCGAAGCACCGGCGGGTGAAGTTGTCACGGGAGTCGTGGCCGGGACCGTGGTTGGGGTGACCACCGGAGTTTGGGCGGCCTGCACGTGCAACGCGATGGGCAGTCGCCGGACTGACGACCCGGAACTCAGGGCCAGTTCGAGGAGGCTGGTTGACGTTGCCGCCTGCGCCTCAGCGCGAACTGACAACACACACGACCGAAGCGTGGGGCACGCGAGGGTGGCTGAGACACCGGCCGGCTTGCCGCTCAACGCCCAAGCGAACCGTGCGGGACGGTTCCCGGCGAGGGTGACGACAAGATTGGTGGACGATCCAGCCGCAAGAGCGACGGCGTTCGGATTGATCGTTGCGGAAGGCATCCGTGTCGCGGCTTGGGCCGGACTGTTTCCGGTGAGGGCAATCCCCACCGGCGCCACAGCCAACAACGGGGCAACGATCATGGCGGCGATTCGGGGGCGTCGGCGTTGGTTGGCGCTCGTGCGCCGCTTGTCGTCGGTTGCGGTGGTGGCACCGCTGGATAGGTTCTTGGCTGTCATGTTCATGTGCACCTCACGTTTGGCGACGTACGTACTGACGTCTGGCACTCGAATACCCGAATAGTCGGTTTCTACACTCGACGGTGCCCGCATTTCACGTTGCTTGCCACCTGCCGGAAGTCGGAAGCGACCTGTCCGATGGTCCTTCGGCCGATTGCCAGTTCAGCGGGTATGCGACGCGGTCAGGAACGGTTTTTGTGGATGGCTTTGAGGTTGGTCTTGGTGGTGCGTTCTTCATGGAATGGGTTCATGCCCCGGGGTTCATCCGAGCAACGGTTCGAGAAATGAACCGATAACCCGTTGCACCTCCGTTCGGTGGGTGCGGTTTGGAAAGTGCGGACCCCCTTGCACGAGATGGAGCGTCGAGTTCGGAATCACCGCTGCCACCTGTCGAGTTTGCGCATGGTCGGGGAAGTTGTCCTCAGTCCCGCCGATGACCAGCGCCGGTACCCCGATGCGGGCGCATTCGCTGATCCAGTCGGGTCGGTCGAAGGTCTCGTCGAGAAGGGCCAGGAACGAGGCGGTCGTGTGGCGATGAAGTAGATCGAGGATCTCCCGGTGTCGTTCCGGGCGTGCCTTCAATTTGGCCAACGCCGCGGCGCCCGAACGGCGCAGAACGTTGGCGTCGTAGTAGTCGGCGAATCGCCCGGCCTGCACGAGCGGTCGGTGTTCCAACCACCACGTTCGCTCGTGGGCGTCGGTCGCGGCCGGGGGTCCGCTGATGTCGATGACCGCCCGAACCCGGTCCGGCGAGTGAACTGCGGTCCAGAGGGAAAGCGCAGCACCCATCGAGTTACCTCCCCAGATTGCGTCGTCGAGTCCGAGGTGGTCGAGCAGGCCGAGCACGTCGGTGGACTTCTTCGACCACCGGTACTCGTCGGGGTGCTCGAACCGTGAGGACCTTCCGTGCCCCCGGATATCGGGGCAGATAACCCTGAGGCGGTCGAAGAACGGCTCGAGATCCTTCACCATCATCGATGAGTCCTCAACCGATCCGCCGTGTATCCAGAGCGTCGGGACGCCACGGGGATTGCCGAGTTCACGCCAGAAGATCGTGGCGCCCGTTGCCACCACGACCGAGCCGGATCGTTCGGTTCCGTCGTCGGGGTCCCTCCCCAAGCGGGACTCTGGTGGGTTCACGGCCGGGGCCAGACCACGGGAAACCTGGGGTCGTGTAACGGAGCACCCTCGGGCAGCGTCTCGGTGAGGCCCGGAAAGTCGGGTGAGGTCTTCCACGGACGGGGCGCATGACGCATGTCGTCGCCCAGGTAGCGGACGGAAAAGACCCGCCGGCGGCGGTCAGGATCCACGCCGGCTGCGGCATGAAGGGTGAGCATGTGAAACGCCACCACATCGCCCGGCTCGAGTTCCCACCCAATGATGTCGCGGGTCTCGCGGTCGCGGTCGATGTCGGGAAGTTCCTCCAGGCTCCCTTCGGGAAACCATTTCGCCTCGTGGTCCATGAACGTTCGTGGCATGAGCCATGGGCCCAGGTGTGAGCCGGCGACGAATTCGAGCGTGGACTCCCGGCGAACAGGATCAACGGGTATCCAGAAGCTCACATTCTGCCGCCCGGCCACGTTGTAGTACGGCTGGTCCTGGTGCCACGGGGTCCGCTGCCGGGTTCCGGGCTCCTTCGTCAGCATGTGATCGTGATACAGCCGCGTCTCTCGGCTGCCCATCAACAACGCGGCCGCTTCGGGCAGGGCGGAGGTGAACACGATCTCCCGGTAATCCCCGTTGACGGACCAGTTGCAGAAATCCTCGATGAAATATCCCGGGTCGTCGGCCGTGCTGGCGACGATCGCCATGGAACTCGGCGAGGCCAGGTTCTGGTCAATCCCCCTGGTCAACACGGAGATCTCCGACGGGGATAGGAGACCGCGAAGCACGACGGCGCCGTTTCGCTGGTACTTCGCAACCTGCTCGCTCGTGACAGTGCCGGAGGTGTTCACAGCGCCCAGCGTAGCCAAGGACGGTGAAAACTCACGGTCCGCCCGACGGACGGAAAGTTCCGTCAAGGGTCGTGCCCTTCGTACCGATGTTGGATTGATGCGTTCAGTCGAGAGTGGAGACAGGAGTTTCTCCAATGGCACCGTTACGACGGTCTCGATCATTCACGCCGACGGGCGGATCAAGGTTCCCGGCGCCGGGCTGCGGGGCCACGTCACGGAAATGCCCGAAAGCGGAAAGCGGAAGGTCTTCGACTCCGTCATCCCGGAACACCGCGAAGAGGCCCTCGACATGTTCGCGTCGGTTGCCTCCGGAAATGAGAGTTTCGCAGCGAAAACACTTCAGTTCCGTCGATCCGACGGTGAAATTCGCTGGGCGGACTTTCAACTGTTCGACCACCGGTCGAACCCGCTCATCGAGGGAATCCTCCTGGTCACGCGAGATGTGACGGCAGACCGCGAAGACGCCCGGGCCCTGGCCATGTTGCGGGACGCTGACAGCTTCCTCGGTGAGAGCGCGCGCACGATCGCGACTGCACCGCTCGATGACGTTTCGCTCGTCATGACCGACGTCGTCGCGGCCGCTGGAGCGTTTCTCGGGGCCAAGGTGCTGACGCTCTCCACCGGACTGCTTCGCACCAGTGACCCGGGATCGCTCGACCCGGACGCATACGACTGTTTCACGACGAATTACCGCTGGGCCGCGCCAGGGATCGCACTGCCCGATGGGCAGTTCCAGGTTCGGGGATTCGGGGTGGAACTGTCCCGATGGTTTCGAGGGCCACGGCCGCCCCGATGGATTGACCTCGATCGGCTCGAGACACGATTGGTCCGTGAGGGCGAACGAGCGCCCCGCCTCGGCGATTCACTCCTTCTTTACGGGGTCAAGCTCCCGACCGATCACTGGGGCGTGCTCGGGCTGTGGGACCCGATGCATCGTGAGGCCGCCGAATTCCTGATCAGCGGGCTGGCGGACATCTGGTCGATCGCGGAGGCACGAAACCACAGTGCGGTGCAGCGTCGACGATCCGAGTCTCGGTTGGAAACACTGCTCGCCCACTCATCGGACCTTCTGGTCGTTCACGACAGGAACCTGATCCTTACGTACGTGAGTCCCGGGGCAAAATCGCTGCTCGGCACGGCTCCGGAGGAAGCGGTCGGCCGTTCGCTTCTCGATTACGTCCATCCGGAGGATGTCCCCGTCATAGCCGAATCCTCCCTGGAACCGGGCGTGGTCGCCGATCTCCGGCTCGTGCGGGCGCGGGCCGCAGACGGCACCTACCGCACCTTCGAGATCATGGCGACGAACCTGCTCGCGGATCCGAACGTCGCTGGAGTGGTGGTCAACGGACGGGATGTCACCGACCTGGCACTGGTCCGAGAGGCGCTTCGGCGACGGCGGTCCCTGGAGCAGCTTGTTCGTAGGATCTCCACGACATTCGCGACAGCGCCGGTCGACATGACCGACGAGTTGCTTCACTCCTGCCTGGCCGAGCTCGTCGCGTTCAGCAAAGCTATGCGCGCGTGCATTTTCGTCTCCGACGCCCCCGGAGTGGATTTCGCGGTTCGCCATCACTATTCCGCTCGGGAGGACGAGCAGGCCGCGTCACCGGGGCGCCTGTCGCAGGGTTTCATTGATTCGCTCGGGCGATCGTTCGCCGCTGGCGCGATCTACGTGCAAACCCGTCACCGGGGCGACCAACGACTCATCGAGGCGGTCGACGCGGCGGTCCCCACGGGACAGCGATCGCCGGGCTGGTCGCAGTTCCCTTGAAGTCCGGTGAGGAGTTCGTTGGTGTGCTGCTGATGTCCTCCGACGATCCGAACTGGGATTGCTCGGGCGAATACCTCGGCCTGTTCCGCACCATCGGCGAAATCGCGGCCGGGGCGCTAATGCGTCAACGCGTCGAGCGGACATTGGCGAAAGGGGCTCTGTTCGATCCGCTCACGGGTCTCCCGAACCGACGGATGCTGATGGCGAAGTTGACAACGACGCTCAGCCAATCTGCCATCGAGGATCCGGTCGCGGTGATGTTCGTCGATTGCGATGAGTTCAAAGCCGTCAACGACTCGTACGGGCACGAGTACGGCGATCGGCTTCTCGTCCAGATGGCCAGCAGGCTGGAAGCGATATGTGCGCATACGGCGACACTGGCTCGATTCGGTGGTGACGAGTTTGTCGTGATGATCAACTCCCGGGTGTCCGAGGCCGAGATCATGACGCTGGCTCAACGCATCGTCTCATTGCTAAGTGAGACCTATGACCTCAAGGGAGCGACAGTCCGCGTGACCGTCAGCGTTGGGGTGGCGATCCACGCACCCGAGTCCGGCAGAACAGACACGAGTTCGCTGCTGCGCCGAGCCGACGTGGCGATGTATCAGGCCAAGCAGGCGGGCCGCAACGGCCTGCACGTATACAGCGAGGCCCTGGAGTCCAGCACCCGGGCCAGGTTCAACCTGCTGTCCGATCTGCGTCGCGCTACCGAATCCAGTGAGGAATTCGACGTCTGGTACCAGCCGGTATTCGACATCCGGAACCACCCCGCGATCGCCATTGCGGCTCCGGCTGACGGTTCCGGGCTGCGCGTCGGCGACGGAAATCCCTCACCAACCTCGACTTCGCCGAACAACACGAACGGCGTCGCTGCGATGAACCCGATGGTGTCCCCGCAGTTGGCCGGGTATGAGGCGCTGGTGCGCTGGCGGCACCCCACGCTGCGGGCTGGTCCTGCCCTCGGGATTTATCGACCTTGCTGAGGACTCGGGCGTGATCAACGAGCTCGGTTGGTACGTGTTCGAAACGGCCGTTCAACAGCTGATGACATGGCGTTCGGAGGGCCGAGTCGGGGCCGGCGTGGGTATGGCCGTCAACGTGTCGGTTCGACAACTGCAGTCATCGCATCTGATGCAACGGGTGAAGTCGCTGCTGCACAACGCGGCGCTCCCACCGGAACTCGTGACCCTGGAAGTGACCGAGAGCGTTCTCGCTGACCGGGGGAATGTGCTCAGCGAGCTTATGAAACTCCGATCTCTCGGGCTGCGAATCGCGATCGACGATTTCGGAACCGGTTACTCATCGCTGGCCTATCTGCGCGATTTTCCGGTCGATGTGTTGAAGGTGGACCGGTCGTTTGTCGGGAAACTGGGCGCCGATCGACGAGAAAACGCAATGGTGGCGATGATGTCCCAGTTGGCCGAGCAGATGGGGATCGTGACGGTCGCGGAAGGAATCGAAACGAAGCAACAACTTGAGCTCGTGCGGTCCCTGGGATGCGACTTCGCCCAGGGGTTCCTGCTCGGTCGTCCGGTCACCGCGTCGGAAGCGCACGGTCCTAGCCCGACCGACGCCGAATTGGTCCGTCCCGGCGACCGGCCCTGACACGCTCGGCCCCCGGGCGTCGGTGACCGAAGAGATCAGTCGGCGGTTGGGTCAGGTGTTGGTCACCGTGGGTGAGTGAATGGGGTGAACCCTCAAGGCATGAAGTTGGCTGACCGAAGGCCAGATGTCGCTTAGTGGATGTCTGGGAGTACACGTGTCACGAATTTTGGGTCGGTCGTTCAAACGACTTCGCAGCTTGAGGAAGAAGCCGCTCTTTATTGCCGCTTCTGTTGCCTGTATCGCTGGGGTCGCGGTGACAACGATGCCGGCTCACGGGACGAGCATCTCGTTGGCACCGATAGCCCAACATCACTTCGGCTTCTCGGGTGTGGCCGACACCTACACGGTGCCTACCGGCGTCTGTTCACTCGCCGTCGAGGTCTCAGGCGCTTCCGGGTTTGGCAGTTCCGACACCTCTCACGGAGCGACGGTGTCGGCCGTGATCCCGGTCAATGCAGGAGCGGCCTTCGAGGTCCGGGTCGGTGAACGCGGTCTGGAGCCGTGGACGCAGTCGGTACCCTTCAACGGGGGTGGAGTCGGAAGTGACGGAAACGGCGGCGGTGCATCCGATATTCGTCCGGCCGGAGGCGATCTTTCATCCCGACTGGTCACGGCGGCCGGTGGTGGCGGCAGCACAAATTCGAGTCAAACCGGGTCGGATGCGGGCACTCCCGCGGACGGAGGCCTTTATTCGGCATCGGAGTCGAGTGCCGGACCGGGTGGTGCATTTGGTGAAGGCGGCTCCGGAGGGGCCGGCGGCGGAGGAGGCGGTTGGTACGGCGGCGGAACTTCGGCCATCGATGCCGGTGGCGGTGGATCCTCGCACGTGGCTTCGGGCATCAACCTTCTTAATATGCGCGCTGATCAATTTGGCCATGGAGAGGTCGATATCGTTGATGTTCCGTGTGGGAGCGCGGCGCCGCAGTTCTTCGGTGAGGGGACTCACCTGTACACGACACCGGCGGATGTCTGCGGTGTAACCGTGGTGGCCAACGGTGCACGCGGTGGACGGGAGTTTGGTGTTCCCGGTTCAGGCGCCACGGTCGTGGCGACCCGGCTGGTACAAACCGGTGACGTTCTGCAAGTGAATGTCGGAGGGATCGGAACGTCAGCCGCTGGCGGTTTCAACGGGGGTGGCCATTCGTCCGCTGGACTGGGTATGGGTGGCGGCGGAGCCACCGACGTTCGGGTTGGCGACCATACTCTCGGAGAACGAATGATCGTCGCCGGTGGCGGTGGCGGCGTGTCTCTGGCATCCGACATGGTCGGCGGCAACGGTGGCTATCCCGACGGAGGGTGGGCGAACTACGACACGCAGGGAAATCCGGCGTCAGGAGGAACGCAGTCCAACGGTGGCACGGTCGGTGGACTCCCGGGAATCGGCGGCGACGGGGGATCGGATCCGTGGGGAAACATCGGAGCCGGCGGCGGTGGCGGATATTTCGGCGGTGGTGGCGGCTTTGGCGGTCCCGGAGGCGGTGGGTCGTCGTACACGGATCCATCCGGAGCGACCGAACAGTCCTACGGTGGTTCGAACAATGGATCGGGCTCCGTTCTGCTGATTGAGCGCGACTGTACCGTTGCAATTGCGAATCAGATCAACATCAACGCCGACAGCCCGTCTGGCGGTGGAACAGGCGTCAGCTACCTGATCCCCCAGGCGACCCCTGGCGCAGTTGTTTCGTGCAATCCCCAGTCGAACAGTTACTTCCCGGAAGGGACCACCACCGTTACCTGTGAAGCGAGCTGGGCCGCGCACACCGCCCTCACCACGTTCGATGTAAACGTGTTCTCGCCCGCGGCCCCCGACAACTGGACGGTGTGCGCAGGTGAAGGCGGAACGTGTTCGTTCACGGGAACCAAGTTGGTGCGCTACGGGCGCGCCGATTTCAACGTCCTCGTCTACGCAACGCGAACCGACTCGGTCGAATGCAACAACAGCGTGTTCGGTGACCCGATGGGCGGCTGGCCCAAACAATGCTGGATCAGCGATGCGGAGCCACCGGCCAGCACCACGACCACCTCGACCATCCCCGGCTATCGCGATGTGTCTACGTACGCCGGATCGGGGGTGGCCGGCTACCAAGGCGGCAACGTGTTGGATGCGCAGTTCTATGCACCGTTCGGTGTCGTCACCGACCCGTACGGCAACACGTTCGTATCGGACTTCGGCAACCATGTGATCCGCAAGATCGACGCGGACGGGATCGTAACGGTCTTCGCCGGATCAGGAACGCCGGGCACCCTCGACGGTACCGGCGTCAACGCGCAACTCTATTTTCCCGTTGGATTGGACCTCGACAGTGCGGGAAACCTCTACGTCGCCGACTACGGAAACGGACGGATTCGCAAAATCACTCCCGATGCTGAGGTCACCACACTGGCTGGTTCAGTGAACGGATATGCCGATGGACAGGGAAGCAGCGCACAGTTCTGGGGTCCGACCGGAGTGGCGGTCGACGGTTCAGGCAATGTGTTTGTCGCCGAGCGGTACAACCACCGCGTTCGGAAGGTCACCGCTAGCGGGATGGTCAGCACGGTTGCCGGCAACGGTGGAAACGTCGACGTCGATGGAAACGGCACGAGCGCGTCGATCAACGATCCCTTCGGTATCACCCTGGACGATTCTGGAAACCTGTTTGTGGCCGAGGCGAGTGGGAATGCGATTCGCAAGATCACGCCGACGGGTGACGTCACGACCTTCGCCGGGTCTGACGTAGGCGGACGCGCTGACGGCCATGGTACCCAGGCCCACTTTGCAGCCCCGACGAGCATCGACTTCGGCCCCGACGGAAACTTCTACGTCGGCGACTCAGCCAACAACCTCGTTCGCAAGATCACGCCGGCGGGCGACGTCACGACGCTAGCCGGTTCGACCTGGGGCTATCAGGACGGCCCCGGCCAGACCGCTCAATTCACCAACACGTATGCCGTTACCGCGTCGACGGACGGACACATCTATGTAGCGGACTACGACAACAACCGCATCCGCAGGGTGAAGGCGTTCGCCGGAGTCCCGCCGCTTCCACCGCCGACCACGACCACCACGACGACCACCACATCCACGACGACCACATCGACAACGACATCAACGACCACGACCACCGAAGCGCCGACCACAACGACATCAACGACCACGACGACCGAAGCACCGACCACCACGACGACCACCGAAGCGCCGACCACGACCACGACCGAAGCGCCGACGACAACCAGCACCACCACGACCAGCACCACCACGACCACGGTGGTCCCAACCACGACCACGACCACGGTGGTCCCAACCACGACCACGACAACGGCCGTACCGACCACGACAACGGCCGTACCGACCACGACGACAACTACGGTGCCACCGGTTACAACAACAACGGTGCCACCGGTTACAACCACGGCAGCGCCGACCACAACGGTGCTTCCGACCACCACGGCAACGCCGACGACGGCACCACCCACCACGGCACCGACCACCACGGCACCGACCACCACGGCAACGCCGACGACCGCGACGCCTACGACGTTGAACCCGGGTACTCCGGCGGTTGTTCCTTTGGCCGCTCCCGTTGTAAACGCCGCGCCCGCGACCACGAAATCGCCCGTCACGGAGACGACGAGCGCGTCGTCGACCGATACGGCGGTTCCTGACACCACCACAGCGCGAGCTTCCTCGACGCCACCGACCACCACAGCGGTTTCATCGACCACACGAAACTCGTCCCCGTCGACAACGCGGGCCGCGACCACCACAACGCGCTCACCCATCCGTTCGACCACGACCGCCCGCTCGGCAACGACGACCACTCACGTTCCGACGACGACCCGAATCACGACAACGACCCGGATCACGACGACGACGCGAAACACGTCGACGACGTCGACGCCATCAACGACCAGACCGGGTTCGGCGACCACGTCCACGTCCAGGGCAACCACGTCGTCGACCCCGACCACGACCTCACGGGCGACCACCACGACCACGACGAAGAGCTCCGGCGCAACGACGACATCCGGTCCGACCACCACGCCGGGCTCGAGCGCTCCGGACGCAAACGGTGATGCGCCGGGCGGAGGTAACTCCGATTCGGCGAACACACCGTCGGAATCGAGCGTGCCCGGTTCATCGAACAGTGACGTGCCCCAGGATTCCAACAGCGCCCCCGATTCAAGCGCGACACCCGAAGGTCAGAGCCCGACGGACACGACGCCGGGAGCCCTGGCGTTGAGCCCCACCGGACCGACGAACATGAGGTTCGTATCACCCTCGGCGGCACCCTATGACTTCAAGACCGGTGTCCCGATCGTGCTCGATGTCAGCTCGGACGCAGGATCGCCGTCGGGTTCGGTGGTCGTGCGAAGTGGCGGCTCCGACGTGTGTGTTGCCACTATCGCAAACGGCCAGGCGACGTGTAACGCGAATCTCCCTCTCGGCAAACACAACCTGACGGCGGTCTTTGCCGGCGACTCCGCCTTCAACCCGGCCGAAGCCCACATCGACGGCGTTGAGACGATCGAACCGGGTGACGCCCTGGAAGTGGCGTTGAACGTGAACGTCGGAACGGTTATCGACGGAGCCACCGGCTACGTGATGGGCGAGAACGTCGACCCCGGAACGGAAGTCGTGCTCACCGTCTATTCAACGCCCCGGGAACTGGCTCGTTTCACCGCTACGAAAGAAGGCACGTTCTCCGGTGAGTTCACGCTGCCCGATGGACTCGAAGACGGTTCGCACCGCATCGTGGCGACTGCCGTGAGTCCAGATGGCACGACAGCATTTGGTGACTACGGCTTCGCGGTGAACGACGGTGAAGTCTCGAAGCTCCAACAGGTGACCACCAAGGTCGAAGTGCCTCGAAGCGAAGTGATCAAGCGGTATCCGGTGTTCAAGGCTGCTGCGCAACCCAAAGCCGTCATGAACATGCAGACTCAGGTGTTTGCGCTGCTGTCGGTCCTGGGTGGCACGGCGACGCTCACCGCCATGGGCGGCAGTGGTGTCCTCGGCCGTCGCGGTGGGGGAGGTGTCGGAAGTCCGAGTCGCGGAGGTCCCCGTTCGGGACCCGCCGGTTCCGCACCGGATTCGGGCTCCAGCGAGGAGAGTGAAGAGGCCTCGGTCTCGGCTGCCGGTGCTGACTTCGTGGACTTCGACGCTGAAGTGGATGGAATCGGCGATCGCGCCCGCACTTGGCGTTGGCCGCACACCGGCCGTATCGATCGGTTCTCGGTAACCGCTCCACACCGAATCAACCGGTTCTCGCCACTACTTGCCCGAGTTGTCGCGGACTCGACGTATCTCCGCGCAATGTTCGGCTCCCTGACATTGGTGCTGCCCGTGATCGGGCTTGCGTTCGGCATCGGAGCCGGAATCAACGCGAACGGAACGTTCCTCCCGCCGGCACTCGCATGGGTTCTGGCGCTCATGGTGCTCGGTGTGGTCGACGCCATGTCGGGCTTCGTCGGCGCCATGACCTACATCGCAACGACGATGGTCATTGGCGGGTTGCCCACGAAGAACGGGGCGCAGTCGACGCTAGGTCTGGTCGCGCTCTGGTTCGCACCCGTGCTGCTTGCCGCGTCGGCCCGAGCGCTTCGACGGGTTCGAGCGACGACGTTGATGCAACACTGGGACCGGTCCGCCGACATGGTGCTCGGGCCCTTGTTCGGCATGCTCGGGGCGCAGGGAATTGTCTTCGCCCAGAACGGCCTGTCGGGTCGTCAGCTTCCGATTTCGAATTCCGCAACGCTGATCGCCGGCACCGTGTTCGGTTGTCTGGTTCTGCGATTCGGTCTGGAAACGCTTGTGTCGTATGTGTACCCGAAACGTTTGATCGAAGTCGACAGCGGCACCCCGGAGGGCACGACCTACACCCAGAAGATCATCTCGCTCGTGGCCGGCGTTGCCCTCTTCGTGTTGGTGGGTCGCTCGTTCTTCCCGATGGTTTGGCAGTTCTGGTTCTCGGTCGGACTCTTCGCGTTCGGCACCCTGGGCGGTTGGGATCGGGTGACCGATCCACTGCCCAATAGCCGGGCGATCTTCCGTTTCTTCCCGAGCACCCTTGTGAAGACCGTGTTGATGATCATCCTCGGCAGCCAGGCCCAGAAGGCGCTCGAGCATTTCCAGCACGACCCGTCGAAGCGTGTGGTCGACGGCATGGTCTTCCTTGCGCTCCCCGGTCTCTTCCTTTTGGTGCTCAGCATGGTTGGTCGTGACGGCGAGCGCCCGGAGCCCAAGTGGTGGCATCGTTTCGGTGGAATCGTGCTCCTGGCGATCGTGCTCCACGACAGCCTCGGCTGGTTCCCCTGGATCACCTGGTTCTAATTCTGTCGCTGGCACGCCTCGGATGTGGCGTTCGTCACATCTGAGGCTAGTATCGGGTGATGTCAGCCGTACGGACCGTGCGAGACCTCGTGTCGACCCCCGTGCGTCGACTCGCGCACGATACCGATCGGATGACGGCCTATACGAAACTCGGCCTTCGTCCGGTGTACCGGGCGCTTTATCCGGTCAAGGTCATCGGCCAGGAACACATCCCGGTCGACGGCTCGGCGATCCTCGCGGCGAACCACATTTCGTTCTTCGACACCGTCGTGCTGATGTTCGGGGTGCGGCGGGTCACGCGTTTTATCGGCAAGGCCGAATACATGGACAGTTGGAAGACCCGCTACGTGTTTCCGGCGCTCGGGATGATTCCGATCGAGCGCCAGGCCGGACGTCAGGCCATGGCCGCACTTGACACCGCTGCCGCGGCGCTCCGCCGCGGCCAGCTGCTCGCGATCTACCCCGAGGGAACTCGGTCGCGTGACGGCCTTCTGCATCGTGGCCATACCGGTGTGGCTGAGCTGGCCATCGCCACCGGGGCCCCGATCGTTCCGATCGGACTCGTCGGGACCGATTTGATCCAGCCCATTGGCTCCCGCGTGCCGCGACCGTTTCGTCCGGCCGTGATGCGCATCGGTCTACCGCTCTCACCCGATGACTACGGCGGATCGAAGCGTCGTCGACGCCAACAACTGACGGGCGACCTCATGGAGGCCATCCGTTCACTCAGCGGCCAACCCGTTTCGCCTGACTTCGCGAGTGATGAGCCTCCGGTCGTTCGAGGTGGTTCGGAGAGTGTGTACGAGGTCTTTCGGGTTGTCGGGGAGAGCAAGCTCGATTGGCAACGGGCCGTGGGTCGTGGTGTCACCGACGCCTGTGAGCGCTGGGACGATGCCCGCGTTGGTGAGGTCAAGGCGTTGCGGTGCACGATCGACGAAGGCGGCCGGATGAGTTTCGTGGCCGAGGTGAGCGTCTCGATAAAGGTCCGCGACGGTTCATTGCAATCCCGGGCGGTCGACACTTCGATCTCGACGTCGACGTTGGGCGGCACCGTGTCATCGGAGTCGGGCGCGCCCGTCGGCGCCCAGGTCAGCATTGCGGAGCCCGTCATCGATCTCACAGCTCACGAGCTTGAACTCAAGGAGAAACAACCATGAACGGCAGTGTTTACAGGGTCATTGAGCTGATCGGGTCGAGCAGCGAAAGTTGGGAGATGGCAGCCCAAAATGCCGTGAAGGTCGCGTCGAAGTCCTATGCAGACTTACGAGTGGCGGAGGTTGTCGAAATGGACGTGCTGATCGAAAACGGCAACGTGATCGCCTATCGGACCAAACTGCGGCTCAGCTTCAAAAGCGCCGACGACTCCATCCCGGGCTGACCCGTTCTGAAGGGGTGGCGCGTCTAATGATCCTCTCGGACCCGGATGAGCCGCTTGCCGATGGCGTCACCTTTCATCATGCCGATGAGCGCCGCCGGGGCCTGTTCGAGGCCATCGACGATGTCTTCGTGGAATACCACCTCGCCGCTTCGAAGCCATGGTGCCACCCTCGACTGGTACCCGGCCAGCTTGTGGACATGGTCGTAGATGATGAAGCCGGTCATGGTCATGCGCTTGGCGAGCACGGCCCCCAACCCTTTGATTCCGGGGTCGGACGTCTCGTTGTATGACGAGATCATCCCGCAGACCGGTATACGTGCAAACGGGTTCGCGTGGCGAAGCGCGGCCTCGAGCGTTTCTCCCCCGACGTTGTCGAAGTACACATCGATGCCGTCCGGGCAGTGCGTAGCGAGCGCCTCATCCAGAGACATGGTTTTGTAGTTGAATGCCGCGTCGAACCCGCAGGTGTCAAGAACAAAGTTCACCTTCTCGTCGCTGCCCGCGGACCCGACCACCCGGGCGCCGGCACGTTTTGCGAACTGCCCGGCCAGTTGCCCCACCGCGCCCGCGGCCGACGAGATGTAGACCGTCTCCCCAGGTTCGGGCCGCCCGAGTTCGATGGCCCCGATCCACGCGGTCAGTCCCGGCATTCCAAGTGCGCTTATGAAATGACTGACGCGTCCGAGGGAAGGGTCAATGTGGTTGAGACCCTCGCCCCGGGGGACCACCGTGCGCTCGGCCCAATCGAGAAATCCCCACACGTAGTCGCCAACGTGGAAGCGGGCATTGTTCGACGCTGACACCCGCCCGACCACCCGGGACACGATCGGCTGCCCGACCGTGAAACCCGGCGCGTAGGACGGGCCCTCGTTCATGCGCCCGCGGAGGTACGGGTCGAGCGATATGTAGATCGCATCGACGGCAACGGCCTCGGGCCCGATCGGAGCATCCGGTACCTGCTCGAGCGAGAAGCACGATTCATCGACCCAGCCGACAGGCCGCTTCGCCAGGACAATGCGGGTATTCATAGCTGAAGGCTACCGAGGCTCGTGGCTGACGAACCAATGCCCTCAACCAAAACGCCAACCAAAACGCCTTTACCTAACGCCTCAATGGGGTGCCGAACTGATCTGGCCCCAAACCGTGTCGGCAGCGGGCAAACTAGAAGGCGATGTGGTTACCCTGGAAACCGGCCGTGCTGATGGCCATTGCATGCCTCCTGCCGGGGTTCTGGTGGCGCAACAATGTCGGGGCTCGACTCCGGGTGACCGCGGCCATGGCCAGGGAGACCGCTCTCGTACTGTCGCTCTACGCCATCTGGCAACTCGCCGGTTCACTTTCGGTCATGCAGGTCGATGGGGCCGAAGCCCGCGGTCGACGGATCGTGAGCATCCAAAACACGTTGCACCTGCCGAGTGAGGTGTCGCTGCAAAAGCTCGTGTTGCCGCATCCGCTCTGGGTGCAGTTCTGCAACGGGTACTACGCCATCATGCACGCGCCGGCCCTGGTGATGTTTCTCATCTGGGCATTCCTGAACAATCGAAAAACGTATGCGCGCTGGCGAACCACCATGGCCCTGAGTACGGCGGCCTGTCTGGCGATCCAGTTGATTCCCGTCGCTCCACCCCGCATGCTCACCGACCTCGGCTTCGTCGACACCGCTGCGATGTACAAGCAGTCCGTCTACGCGGCTCTGGGTCGTGGCATGGCCGGCCAGTTGGCTGCCATGCCGTCGGTACACGTGGGTTGGTCGCTGATCATCGCCTTCGGCACGTGGCAGATCACGAACCGCTGGTGGCGCTGGGTGGGAGTCGTACATGCCGTCGTGACGATCCTTGTCGTATCGGCCACCGCCAACCACTACTGGATGGACGGGATCGTCGCCGCGATCCTGATCGCGCTCGCGGCAGGGCTGCAGCGTGCCGTGCGTCTTGCGGTAACCGTCGTGCGGCCCGAATCGGCCAACACGACTGAGCATCAAATCGTCGATCTGCAAGGGGAACTGACCCTGTTGTCGGAGTCGACGGTTGAGGTTGGCTGACCGTCGGCTTTGACCGCACGGGGCGGGCCGAGTGTGGACAACCGCGGAATGGATTACAGAATCGTGCGAACCTCGCGGGAACTGTGCTCTTCGAGTTCCGAACACGTCGCCAACTCGCGACGCACCGCTTCGTCGGTCACGCCCTTGGCGACGGAGCGCCACGCGTTTGCTCCCTGCAGCTCAGCGTCGGCCTGCATCCGGAGCTGGTCCATGACCCCGACTCCGTCGAACGCTGCGTAATAGATCTCCCGGGCCTGGGGGAGGAGCGATCGAAGCCGGTCCAGTTCTCCCTCGCTGGCAGCAAACGCCGCCTCGATGCGGTCAGCGATTTCGTCTTCACGACCGGCACATCCGAGAAGCAGATCCCGGTGTTGGGGTAGTTGTTCGGCCCACGCCCGGTACCGGTCAGCTGCGGTGCGCTCCAGCATGGCGAGAAACCGCGGGCGAACCGTTGCATCGACCTGACCGAGCACGGGCAGCAGAAGGGCACCAAAGTTCGGGGTCTCCATGGTCATCGCCGGACTCTAATTCACTGAACCTTCGACGTACGAGGTGAGCTTTTCCACGGTCGCCTGACACAGCGCGATGTCGACGTCTTCCGGGAGCCCGCTCACGGCAACCGCTCCGATGCATTCGCCTCCCACGATGACCGGGATGCCACCGCCCCATCCGATATATCGAGAATCCCCGAAGTAACTGATGTCGTGGCCGTCTTCGGCTCGACGGACCCGCTCGCCCACACTCTTTGAGGGGCTTCCCAGGCGGGCGGCCGTGAATGCCTTGTTCTGGGCAATCTGCAGGGAGCTGATGCCGGCACCATCCATACGGAGGACCGAAATGATCTCGCCGCGAACGTCGGCGACCGCAATCACCGCCGCTTCCCCGCGTTGTTCGATGGCCTCGACCAGGGAGTCGATGGCGAAGCGGGCGTCGCGGTGGCCGAGGGTATGAAGAGCATGCACAGGCGGATTCTAAAGCTGACACAGTGTTCTCGGGGTCGCCACGGCCTGTTTCCCGAATGGCCATCTGAAGTGGCTACCGTCTTGGGGTGCGAATTCTGGTGACCAACGACGACGGTATCGATTCAACCGGGCTGCATGAGCTCGTCAAAGCGATGAGTTCGCTCGGTGAGGTCGTGGTTGTGGCTCCCGACAGTGAGTACTCGGGAGCGAGCGCATCCGTGGGCGCCCTCCATCTCATCCATCCGGAAGTCCGGAAGACCACGGTCGAAGGTGCGTCGGAGGCGTACACGGTGAGTGGCCCGCCCGCGCTGTGCGTGCTGTTCGCCCGCATGGGGGTTTTCGGTCCGCTGCCTGATCTCGTCGTGTCGGGAATCAATCCGGGAGCGAACGTCGGTCGCGCCGTGTATCACTCGGGTACGGTCGGGGCCGCCACCACCGCCCGTAGCGGCAACATTTCCGGCGTTGCCGTCAGCCAGGAGGTAACCGGCTTCGGGATCGAGGGACAGGGATGGGACGACGCTCTGGCCGGTCAACTGTGGGGAACGGCGGCCGCCGTCGCCAAGGTGGTCGTCGCCGCACTGATCGAATCGATGCCTGAAAAAGCGGTCGTACTCAACGTCAACGTACCCAATCTTCCGATCGACCAGATCAAGGGATGGCGCTACGCCGAGGTCGGAACGACGGTGCCACGAGCCATGCAGTCGGCGGCACTCGAGCCCCGACCCGGCCACGACGGGTCGTTCTGGGTCAAGATGTCGTACGGTGAATCCGTAACCCTTCCGATCGAGGAAGACGGCGGCGCGGTTGCGGCGGGTTATGTGGCCTTGACCTGGTTGAGCCGTTTCCGGCATGAAATCGCCGATGGTCTCGACGACACCACCGTAGGTCGGGCGCTCGACGCGATGGTCGGGGCGAATCCTTAACCCGATCCTCATATGCATTGCCGTCGATCAGGCGGATCGGGTAAGTACGCTCGCAGTGCCCTTCTGCGCAGAATTTGCGCCACGGCTACTCATTGGAGAAACCATGCCCTCACACTTCCCCCGATCCCTACGACCCCGGGTGATCGCCACCGCCGCTAGCGCAGCGCTGTTGATGACCGGCGTTATTGGTGCGACCAGCGCCGGTGCCTCGAAGACGGCAGTATCCGCCGCGGTCAAAAAAGTCGCGGTCAAGAAAGTGGTTGTCGTCCCGTTCCGCCTTTCCTCGAGCGCGTCGCTGATCAACGTTGCCCCCGGAACGTCAACGACGTTGACCGTCAGCTCCAGTCGGGACCGAGGGTTCACCAGCTCGATCTATCTGGGGCTCTCGGGAATCCCGAAGGGGGTGACGGTCAAGCTCTCGCGTAACCCGCTCA
Organism: uncultured Acidimicrobiales bacterium; assembly: GCA_963763135.1. Lineage (GTDB taxonomy): Bacteria > Actinomycetota > Acidimicrobiia > Acidimicrobiales > JANYDT01 > JANMZO01. The sequence goes on from CAVXNJ010000009.1 coordinate 423,097, forward strand.
CCACCAAATTGACATCGACCACGGTGACGGTGACGGCGTCTACAACCTTCGTTCCTCGTACATTCACCGTGAGCGTGAGCGGATCGAGCAAGGGAAAGACCGCACGGGCCTCATTCCGGGTCGCGGTTGGCACGACGACCCCGACTGCAGCTCCGACCACGCTTCCGCCCGTGCCGACGACCGCCGCAACGCTTCCCCCAGCGCCCACGACAACCGTACCTGCAGCGACCACCACGTCGACCACGTTGGCGGTGAGCGACTACACCCTCGCTGTCGAGCCAACCTCGGTGACCCTCCCGGCTGGCGGTACTGCTACGGCGACCCTGCGAATTATCCGTCAGGGCGGCTTCAACCAGGCTCTCGACACCACAATCGACGGGCTCCCGACCGGTATGACCGGCAGCGTTGACACGATCACGGGCACCACCAACAGTTCGACCGTCCGGCTTGCCGCATCGACATCGGTGGTCGGGGGAACCTATGACCTCACGATCCGAGCCCGCGGGCGCAGCGCCGTGTTGCGGGTGAACGTAACCGGCAACGCCATGGGCGCATCGCCGTCGAGTCTGACGGTTGGTCAGGGCGCGAGCGGCACGGCAACTCTGACGCTGGGCAGGAACGTTTCGGCTTCGGTCATCACGTGGTCCGTTGACGTTCTTCCGGTTGGTGTGACGGCTACGTTCACCCCGAACTCCACGACCGCGATTTCAACCGTCATGACGCTTGCGGCGTCGGCCTCGGCCGGTGCCGGAACCTATATCGTGACGCTTCGTGCGTCAGCCGACGGTGGCAGCGTCACCTCACCGTTCACCCTCGTGGTTTCCGCTGCGGCGTTCGCGTCTCCGACCATCTCGCCGGCCACACTGACTGTGCTCCCCGGAGGCAACGGGTCCGTGACGATCACCCCGCCGACCAACCTTCCCGCCGGCTCGCCGAACCTTTCGGTCAGTGGATTCCCGCCGGGGACCGCTGCAGCAATCTCGATCAGCGGTACGAGTTACATCTACACGTTCAGCATCCCCGCAGCTACGCCGGTAGCGACCTACCCGGTGACGTTCCAGATCAACCAGGGTGGAGCGACCTCGACGGGCACGTTCTCGCTCGTGGTCTCGAGCACGGTGACGTCCACAACGGTGCCGTCGTCTTCGACGACGTCGTTCCAGGTGTTCGCATCGCCGTCATCGGTTTCGGTGGCCCGGGGCGCAACCGGTGTCATCACGATCCCGGTCAGCTGGGCTGCCGGCGTGCTTCAGCAGGCAATCACGTTCAGCACGAGCGGAGGTCCGGTTGGTAGCACGACGTCGTACACCGCCAATCCGAGCCCTCTGGGCACCACGCTGAACTTCGGTGTCCCTGCCGGTGCGGCCGTCGGGACCTACATCGTGACGGTCAGCGGGAATGTGGCGAGCCTCGGCACCTCGGTGGCGAGCTTCACCCTCAACGTGACCTGATCCGCATTACCTGACTCGCACGGATTGTCCGCACAATCCAAACGGCTGCCGCGAAAGCGGCAGCCGTTTTGCGTTGTCCCGAGAACTTCCGACCCTCCATGCGTCTCGAACGGGGTCGACGTTTTGTCGGGCCGCGCCGGTTCGTGAGTAAGGTCACATTCGGTTTGCTGATTCCTCCGGTCCGAAGTCAGCGCCGCGTGAAATGGATAAAGGGGACAACGTGGAACTGCTCGAATTCGCCAACAAGACGATTGACACCGAGGAGGTCACCGGCCCGGTCAACCGGGTCACGAACCTCCTCACCGAAGTGGCTGACAACCTCGCCGTTGTTGAATCGTTCTCCCACGTATGGGCCGTCGCCACCGGCGAGGGTCTGGTGCTGTTCGACACGTCGAGCGGCAATTCCGGTCCAGCGGTAGTGGAGGCGATGCGGAAATGGCGCACCGATCCGGTCCACACCATCGTGTACACGCACGGCCACATGGACCATGTCGGGGGTGCTTCGGCTTGGATCGCCGACGCCGAGCGGCGAGGGCATGCAAGGCCCCGGTTCGTAGGGCACGAGAACATCGCTCCTCGCCTACGCCGGTATCGGGCGACCAATGGCTACAACGTGGCCATCAACGACCGTCAGTTCGCACCGAGCCGCAAACTCGCGGTGAACATGGCCGAGCGCCAGTTCGTGCCCGATGGCACCCCAGATCCCGACCTCGAGTTCCGCAACGATCTCTCCCTGCAGATCGGCGGCGAACAGTTCGTCCTCCGCCACGATCGGGGTGAGACCGACGATCATGCCTGGACCGAGTGGGTGGGCCATGACACGCTCTTCGTCGGCGACTTCCTCATCTGGAACTTTCCCAACTGCGGCAATCCGCAGAAGGTGCTCAGGTACCCTGCGGAATGGGCGGCCGCACTACGCAAGATGGATGCCCGTTCACCTCAGCTGATCGCCCCGGCGCATGGTCTGCCGGTCCAGTCGCCGTCTCGGGCCGGTCGTGTGCTCGGGTCCATCGCCGACGCGCTTGAAGGCCTGGTGAATGGAGTTATCGAACTGCTAAACAACGACGCGACGCTCGACGATGCGATCCATACGGTCAAGGTGCCTGAGGAAGTGCTGCGCCTGCCCTGGATGCGTCCGTTCTACGACGAGCCGGAGTTCGTGGTCCACAACATCTGGCGCACGTACGGCGGTTGGTGGACCGGCAATCCGGCCAAACTCCTTCCGACCCGCGAGGCGCTGCTCGCCGAAGAAATTGTCGGACTCGCCGGCGGACTCGCACCGGTGGTCGCCCGCGGATCGGCGCTGGCGGATGAAGGCGACTTCCGTACCGCGTGTGAACTTGTTGAACTCGCGGTTCAGGCGTCGCCCAACGACATAGCAGCGAACACGGCTCGTGCCGATATATACGCGCGCAGACGATCCGTCGCCTCGTCGCTCATGGCGAAGGGCATCTTCCAGGCAGCGGCCAAGGAATCCGCGGACCGGGCCGGTATCGAACTTCCGCCGATGCAACGCGCCAGCGCGTCGAACTAACCACAATCGGGTCGCCCATGCAGGGCTGACGACTACTCGGTGAACTGCGACGTGGTCGGTTCGCGGGTCGATTCGGTGGTCGTTGGACTCCGTGAGGTATTGGCTGACTTCGACGTCCGTTCGACTGTCGCGCGAAAGCGCTCATAGCTCGCGCGTGCTCAAGCGCCATCCGACGGATCGCCGAAGCCGCCAGATCAAACGCAATCGTGCCAACGACTGTGAACTCCATCTGCACGGATCGACTCTCGTTCTCCGGGACCAGCAGGAGTTCAAAGGCGGCATTCTCGAGTGCCGTTGGCACGAGCGAGTCAAACAGCACGCTGTCGACCTGGCCGGGCGGGCACCACCCGAAATCACTGAGCGACAACATGGCATCGGCCAGCATGTTGCGAACCCCGGCCTGTGGTCGAATGTGCAATCCGTGACGCTGGATGAACCCCTCTACTTCTTCGAGCGCGTTCGCGTACTCAGGAGTGTCGCGTGGGTTGCCCGACGCCATCGCATCCTGCGCAATTCCAAACGCGTCATGGATCGGCGTCGATTCATCGTCGGCGGTGTCTACGACTCGTCTGACGTCGGCGAGACTCAGGCGACCGAGTTCAATGAGCGCCCTGACCAGCTTTACGCGGCGAACGTGTGACGTGTCGTAGCTGGCCTGGTTCACCGCGGTGGCCGTGCCGGAGTGCAGAAGCCCCTCGCGGAGATAGAACTTCAGCGTGGGCACACTGATTCCGGTGGTTTCGCTGAGTTCGGCAATTCTCACGGGTTGACATTCTTGTATAGATAGTGTCACTATCCACGCCGCAGGTTACAAATAATCGGAGCGAACAATGGCAAATGTGCATCCCGGACGGTTTTCGGCAGAGATCGAAGGTGACTTTGTCGTGTTCGTGATCGGCATGCGCTTCAACCATCTGTGGAAGGTCCACAAGTGGCTTCCCGTGGTTACGGCGATGCCGAAGATGTTGGCGGAGTTGGCCCGCCATCCGGAAAAGGGACTCCTCGGGGTTCGGGGCTCGTGGAGCGGACGCACGGTCACCCTCATCCAGTATTGGCGGAGCTTTGAGCAACTCGAGAAGTTCGCGAAGAGCACCGATGACCCGCATCTTCCGGCATGGCGGGAGTACAACCAGCGAATTGGCAGAAGCGGTGATGTCGGCGTCTATCACGAGACGTATCCCGTCTCGGCCGGCAACTACGAATGCATCTACGTGAACATGCCGGTCTTCGGCCTGGCGGCGGCATCAAAACATGTTCCGGTTGCTCGTCGAGGGGAATCGGCACGTGAGCGGGTAGGTGCGGGCCCGGCCGTCTCACCCGACCTCGCAGTTGATGCTGTTGATGCGGTTGATGCGGTCAACGCTGCCGATGCCGTGCTCTGATGAACTCCTGAGAATGCCCACGTGGCGACGCGGCACGTTGCGTTTCAACGCGTGTAATCCTGTAGATCTGCTTCGCACGTTGAAGCCCATTCCCGGAGGATCCCATGAGCACCGAAATCTCGTCGACCAAGCCCGACGGCACCCCGTATCCCGTGCAGCTCGATGAGGCCGAACTGAAAGCCAAGCTCGATCCACTCTCGTACGCGGTGTTGCGTCAGGCCGGCACGGAACGCGCCTTCACCGGGGAATACACCGATTCCGACACGGTCGGGGTGTACAAATGCCGGGCTTGTGATGCTGAGCTGTTTCGCAGTGACACGAAGTTCCACTCGGGTTGTGGTTGGCCGTCGTTCTATGCCCCGACTGCCGATGATGCCGTGGTGCTGCTGGAGGATCGTCTGCTCGGTTATCCACGGGTGGAAGCGCGTTGCGCGAACTGCGGTTCACACCTCGGTCACGTCTTTCGTGGCGAAGGGTATCCGGTGCCAACCGACGAACGCTGGTGCATCAACTCCGTCTCGTTGACCCTCGAACCGAAGTAGCCGGCCCCTCGCCGGTCAGCGGTTCAGGCGTTCAGGCCAGGGCGGGAGCGACTTCGGCCATCAGCTTTTCGAGGCCCTCCAGCCGACGCTCGGGTCCGCCCCGGCCGGTGATGTCGAGGAGGATGTGTTGGTAGCCGAGTTCGCCGAGGCGCGACGCCGAATCGATCATCTGCTGTGTCGATCCGGCGAGGGACTTGGCGGGGTTCGTGTTGCCGTCGAGGTCAAGGTACACGCGCACCGAAAAGCCAACGCTTTGTGGATCTCGGCCCGCCTGTTCGCACGCTGCCCGAACCCCGTCGCGGTGGGCGATGAGTTGCGCTTCGGTTTGGAACGCCGCGTGAAACACGTCGCCGAATCGTGCGGTCCGTTTGTAGGCGGGGGTGCTGTCGCCCCCGACCCAGACCGGAATTTTCCCGGCGGCCGGACGCGGAAAGAAGCCGATCGGCGGAAACTCTGTGTACGTACCTTTGTAGGAGGTCCAGTCTTCGGAGAACAGGCGCTCAAAGGCTTCCAGTTGCTCGTCGGCGCGCACTCCACGATGATCGAACGGCATCTGCAGGGCTTCGAACTCCTCGCGCATCCAGCCGACTCCCACGCCAAGAAGCGCCCGTCCGTTCGACAGCGCGTCAAGTGACGCCCACGCTTTGGCGGTCTGAACGACCGGACGGTAACCGAGGATCAAAACCGTCGTCCCGAGCAGAACCTTCTCCGAAAGGGCCGCTGCGTAAAAGAGCGTGCCGATCGGGTCGAGCCACGGCATGCCGTCGGGCGCCGGAAACTCGCCGTTGTCGGTGTAGGGGTACTTTGCGTCGATGTTGCGCGGCCATGCGATGTGGTCGCTGCTCCAAACGGAGTGCATTCCCATTCGGTCGCATGACTGCACGAAAGTCTTCAATACCTCGGGCGTCGCCTGTCGTCCGAGATGCGGTAAGTGAGCTCCCCATTCCATGGACCGCACCCTACCGGTCACGCGGACGAAATGCCTTTCGCGGTGATTTGAGGTTCGTTTCGGGGTGCGCTCCCTCAGCGCAGGAACCGCTTAGTGCCCGGATAGTGCAACAACGCGCTAGGTTGAGAGTCCCGTCTTCCGCTTGTGGACGTGCGGGGCATGAATGAGAGGCCGAAAATGGCCACCGAAACACTGACGACTTCGACTACCGACCTGCGGCGCGGTGGTTCCCGTGGCTGATGATCAGCAACTTATGGCGCTCCTGCGGGTCGTGATGGCGGGCGACGACGCAAACGAACTGGCGAACAACGCGGTGCTGTCGAAGAAACTCGGCTGGGATCTCGAAGCCGTCGCCGCGTGCCTCCAGGAGGCAAAAGACAAGTCGCTGCTGTGGGGGCAGCGCAATGGCGACAAACCTGCCCCGTGGTTCAACGACCTCGAAATCACTGTGCAGGGGCGCCGGTTTCTCCGACTCGCAGATGCTGCAGGTGCCGGCGCAGTCGAGACCGCGAAGCCGGGTCGAATCGCGAAGGTCGCAAAGAAGGCCTGAGCCGACGCAGTCGAGACCGCGAAGCCGGGTCGAATCGCGAAGGTCGCAAAGAAGGCCTGAGCCGACGCAGTCGAGACCGCGAAGCCGGGTCGAATCGCGAAGGTCCTGAAGAAAGGCCTGAGCCGACGCAGTCGAGACCGCGAAGCCGGGTCGAATCGCGAAGGTCCTGAAGAAACGCCTGAGCCGACGCAGTCGAGACCGCGAAGCCGGGTCGAATCGCGAAGGTCCTGAAGAAAGGCCTGAGCCGACGCGTCGAACCAATCTCCATCCGGGCTTGGTTGATGCTGCCCACATTCTGTAGCCTCTCGGAAATTGTCTGAGACTCGGAGGCTGTCATGAAGTTTGGGATCTTCTACGAATTGCAGTTGCCCAAGCCGTGGGAGGCCAACGACGAGTACCTGCTCCTGCAGCACGCACTCGATCAGGTGGAGCTGGCCGACAAGCTTGGCTATGACTACGCCTGGGAAGTGGAGCATCACTTCCTCGAGGAGTACAGCCACTCGTCGGCTCCGGAGGTCTTCCTCGCGGCGGCATCACAACGCACGAAGCAGATACGCCTCGGCCACGGCATCGTTCAGCTCACGACCAACCATCCGGCCCGGGTGGCAGAGCGGATCTCCACGCTCGATCTGATCAGCCATGGGCGCGTCGAGTTCGGTATCGGTGAAGGCTCGAGCGTCACCGAGCTTCACCCCTTTGACCGGAAGTTCCGCGACAAGCGTGACATCTGGGAAGACGCGGTTCGCTGCGTCATGCCGATGTTCACGAAAGAGGGTTGGGAATACCACGGCGAGTACTTCGACTTTCCCTTGCGCAATGTCGTGCCCAAGCCGTTCCAAAAACCGCATCCACCGTTGTGGGTTGCGTGTTCGCAGTTGGAGACGATCGAGATGGCCGGACGACGCGGGATCGGAGCGCTTGGTTTCCAATTCGTATCGGCCGACGCCGCCCGGGCCTGGGTCAATGCGTATTACAACTCGTACGTTCACAGTTTCGAACCGCTGGCCGAGTACCAGCCGAACCCGAGCATCGCTGTCGTTTCGCAGTTCATGTGTGCGCCAACCGATGAGGAAGCGCAGGCTATGGCCGACGGCAGTACCTTCTTCCAGTTCGCGCTCCGGTTCTACAACACGAACGGCCCGGTGGTGCCAGGAACATTGAGTCTCTGGGACGAATATCAGAAATGGAAGGCCTCGCCGTCGGGCCAGGCGCAGCAGCACGGCGGGCTTATCGGTTCTCCGGAGACGATCCGCAAGAAGTTGCACCGGTTCGCTGAATCCAACGTCGACCAGGTCATTCTGCTGAACCAGGCCGGTCGGAACAAGCACGAAGACATCATGTCGTCACTGCAGTTGTTTGCCGACGAGGTCATGCCGGAGTTCCATGCGATGGAGGCCGAGCACGCCGAGTGGAAGCAGGCGGTGTTGTCAGGTGACTTGATACTCGAAGACATCGACACGTCGGCGTTCAAGATGATTACGAACCAGACACCGGGGAAGAAGGCCAAGGAGGCGGCTCAGGCCGCGTTGGCCCACTGAGCTACTGAGGCCCACTGGTCCCCACGAACCTTCCGGGGTCGGTGTCTCGACCCGGTAGGTTCGGAACGATCGACCCCCACCGGGCTTCGATAGGAAAGATTCGGTGCCTCGGGCTACGTTTGCGCCGTGCTCCCACTTGAAGGCATCCGCGTCGTAGACACTTCCACCGGACCACTCGGTGGGCTGACCACCATGGTGCTGGCTGATTTCGGCGCGGATGTGGTGAAGGTCGAACCGCCGGGCGGTGACCGCTTCCGTAGCCTGGCGGCAAGTCCACTGTGGTTGCGTGGGAAACGCAGCGTTGTGCTCGACCTGCACACCGAGGCAGGAAAACAAGCGCTGCAGAACCTCGTCCGCGGGGCCGATGTCGTGGTCGTCTCCGGTCCGCCTGGACGCGCAACCCGGTGGGGGATCGACGCGGCGCAGGCAGAGGAGCTTCAGCCGTCGATCATCCACTGCTCACTGACCGGCTGGGGTGAGACCGGACCGTTGGCCCAGGTTCCCGGGTATGTGGGGACCGTAGCGGCCGCCGCGGGCCGGATGCAGGCCTTTGCCGGCCAGGTGCGCCGACCCGGCCCGGTGTACGCCGCCGTACCTGTCGCCGTCCACATCTCTGCGTACGGAGCGGCCCAGGGAATACTCAGTGCACTTATCGCTAAAGGCAGGGGAGCGGGAGCTCAGCGGGTGACGACCAGCCTGCTGCAGTCGCTCATGCCGTTCGATCTGGTCGAGGTGTTGCTCGTCCAGATGGCGGAGAAGGCCGGTATTGCGCTGCCAAGTGTGGTCGAAGAGATGCCGACGCTGAACTACCACCCGGTCATGGCCAAAGACGGCACCTGGATTCAGTGCGGAAACCTGTTGGAACATCTGTTTCTCTCGTTCCTCGACGCGATCGATCTCTACGGGGAACTCCTCACCGACGAACGCTTCCTCGAGTCGCCGGCCTATTGGTCGCCTGAGGCGATTGAGATCGCACGTGACAAGATCCTGGAACGGATGGCGGAACGGCCCGCCGACGAGTGGATGGCGATCTTCTTCGAAAACGGCAACGTGGCGGCCGAGCCGTTTCGGACTCCGGCGCAGGCGCTGACCCATCCTGACCTGATCGACAACGGTGCAGTGATCACGCTCGACGATCCCGAGCGCGGGCCGGTGACGATGATCGGGGCCGCGGCAACACTCGTCGCAACTCCGGCAACGATTGTCCGACCCGCACCGATGGTTGGGCAGCACACCGACGAGGTGCTCGCCGAATCAGTACGCGCGCCTATGGCCACCGATCCGGCGTTCGCCGGCCGATCCTCCTCGCGTTCGAACGGGCGGCCCCTCGAGGGGATCACGGTCGTGGAGTTCGCATCGGTGATTGCCGCTCCGCTGGGTGCATCGATGCTCGGTGATCTCGGAGCGCGGGTCATTCGGGTGGAACCGAGCGAAGGCGACTCCTTCCGGCATCTTCGACCGAACGGAATCATGGCGGTCAAGACCACCGCGTCGAAGGAGTCGATCTGCCTCGACCTCAAGCGGGAAGAAGGCCGGGCGATCGCTCGCTCGCTCATTGCCAAGGCCGACATCCTGATCCACAACTATCGCCCGGGCGTGCCTGAGCGTCTCGGCATCGGATTCGAAGGATTGCACGCGGAGTTCCCGAACCTGATCTGGGTGGCGGTCAACGGGTATGGCCCCAACGGCCCCGGAGCGCACCGGCCCGCGACCCACCCCGTTGCCGGAGCATCCATGGGTGGAGCGGCCTACCAGGCCGGTAGCGCATCGACCACGTTCTGCACGACGCTCGCCGATATCAGGGAGACCGCTCGTCAGCTGATGCGTGCGAACGAGCCGTCTCCTGACCCGAACACATCGGTGGTGGTCGGTGTCGCGTCCCTGCTCGGCCTGCTGGCCCGCGATCGGCACGGCATCGCACAGGCGATTTACGTCGACATGCTGTGTGCGAACGCGCACGCCAACTCGGATGCGTTTCTTCAGTACGACGGGATCGCAGCACGACCGGCGATCGACGCCGAGCACTACGGCACCGGCCCCCTCCACCGCCTCTACCCAACGAAAGACGGATGGATCTTCCTTGCGGTGACGACCGATGGGGAATGGGACCGCTTCTGCCAAGCTTCGGCGGAATCAGGGTCGGGCGACCTGTCGGCGGATCCCAGATTCGCAACCGATAGCGAACGCGAGCGCCACGCCGATCTCCTCACCGACTCCCTGACCCGCTTCTTCGCCGAACGGGCCGCGAGTGAGTGGCAGGAGCTGTTGACGTCCGCCGGAATCGCATGCGTGCAAGCCGACGCATCCACCCCGGGACCGTTCTACGTACATCACGAGCAGATGCTGGTGAATGGTTTCATGCCGGTCGTCCACCATGCCCGCTTCGGCGACATGCGTCGATGGGGCCCGATCGTGATGGTCGACGGCGGCCCTGCGTCATTCGGACCCGGTGTGCTCGCCGGTGAGCACACCGACGCACTGCTCGCGGAATTGGGGTTCGACGCCGATTCGATCGCGCACCTGCGATCGACCGGGATCGCGGCCTCGGAGCCGACGATCGTGGTCTGACGGAGATGCTTTGGCCGTCTGGGATTACCGGACACGAGGTCGATAGGGTACGAGTATGAATTCCCACATTCGTTACACGGTCGACGGAGCCATCGGCACGATCACGATCGATCGACCAGAGAAGCGCAATGCCATCACCTACAAGATGCTCGGCGAGTTGATCGAGACGTTTCGTCAGGCCGGTGCGGACCCGAGCACCCGGGTGATCATCCTCACGGGAGTTCCAGGCGCGTTCTGCGCCGGTACCGATCTGGCGGATCTGGCGACCATCCCCGGGGAAACGCGCGGCCTTCGCGGGGAAGCGGGGGACCACGACGTCTGGTGGCCGGCGATCGCTTGCCCGAAACCGGTGATCGCGGCGATCGACGGTCCTGCGGTCGGGATGGGAGCGGAGTACACATCGCACTGCGACGTTCGCATCGCGACTCCAAATGCCCGATTCGCATGGAACTTCGCCCATCGAGGACTCGTCCCCGACACCGGCGCCGGCTCCTGGCTCCTTCCTCGACTCGTCGGCGTACAGAACGCGTTGCGGCTTCTGTATTCCGGTGACATGGTCAGTGCCGACGAAGCTCTCAAGCTCGGCTATGTGAGCGCTGTCGTGGCGCCCGAGGATCTCGCCGCCGCTGCCAAGGCTGAGGCCGAGCGGTTCCTGCAGGGCTCGCCCATGTCGCAGCGCCTGATCAAGCAACTTGTCTACGAAGGACTCGGCCGTGACCTCCCGGAGCACATGAAGTTCCACACCACCGCGCTGGCGGCGTGCTTCAAGAGCAATGACCACCGTGAGGGCGTCGCCTCGTTCCTCGAACGTCGCCCCGCCAACTTCACCGGCGACTGACATTCCCGCGACGCCCGTCCAGGCTTCGCCCCGGGACCTTGGTCCCGGCTATTAGGGAAGTTCGTCGGGACCGACGTCGGTCAATTCGGGTCGAGAGGCTCGCCCTAACGCCAATGCCGGTCGTGGCAGACTGTCCGCCGTGGATGACGCGACCTTCGACCGTCTTGCTCGCCAGCAGATGCGTGCTGTTACGGCCTACGCCCGCGCGATCGCCCGCGATCGTTGGGCCGCCGAAGAGGCGGTGCAGGAGACGTTCCTGCGGGCGTGGAAGTACATCGACAGCTTTCACGGTTCTGGATCGTTCGAAGGCTGGCTTCTGCGAATCTGTCGGCGCTGTGTGATCGATCAAGCGGGCAAATTCACCGAGGTGGAACCACTCGACGACGAGAGCGTCAAATATCTGCGGGCAGCGAATGCCGAGGGATACACCGACACCGCCGATCTGGTCCGCCGACTCCCGCTTCCCCAGCGAGAAGCGTTGGTGCTGTGCACGGTTCTCGGTTACGACTACGAACAGGCGGCCGATCTCCTGGGTGTCCCGGTCGGTACGATCCGTTCTCGCATTCACCGGGCACGGACCACGCTCGACGATCGATTGTCTGAGTCGGTGCAGGAAACGGCATGACGACGTCCATCTCGCCGTGCGCGCAGGCGGCCCGGGTTCTGCTTGATCCCGACGCCGACGAGTTGGCGCAGCGTCGAGCACGGTCCCATCAATCCACATGCCCGCTGTCCGCGTCGTCGCTCGATCTTTTCGACGACGACATCGACGATGAACACGACACCGCAGCGGTGCTCGAGCAACTCGCCACGGTCCGTCCGTACTCGGGCATGTCGTGGCGCATCATTCTCGGCGTGCTGGCCGGAGTCCAAGGCATCGTTTCGCTCCCGTGGGTCTTCGGATTCAACCCGCTCGGTTCGGTGCTCGGACACGCCGAAAACGCCCATCTGACGCGTGACGGAACGCTCGGCGTCCTCATCGCCGTTGCCGGAATCGTCACCGCCTGGCGGCCCCGACATGCGTACGTGATGCTGCTCGTCTCCGGAGCGATCGTCGCCATTCAATTCGGCGGTGGAATCGTTGATCGCACCGATGATCATGTGGCATGGCACTTCGAAGCGGTGCACCTGGTGGCACTGGTGATCGCCGTACTGATTGCGGTCAGCGCGTTTCGACGTCGCAACCCGACCCCATTGCAGTAGGTCCGCAGTCTTCTTTCCGCTCGAACGCGCTCCGGCAAATTGGCCAGGTCCAAATCGCTTGGCTCAGCGGGTCTTCTGTCAGTCTTTTGGCGGGACCAATGGCTCAAAAGGCGTTCGATGTGACAGGTGAACTTCAGTTTCGCGGCGTCTCTCAGGTTTCGCTCATCGAAAATTTGACAGACTAAAGCGATCATTATGGACCGAGACACTGTCATCTTGTTTTTGGCGCTGCTGACCGTAGCAACGCAGATTTCGCTCGTCGTGGGTGTGGTGATCTCGGCTTCGTCCCGGATCCGCTACCTGTTCGTCGACACCGTTGGCCCGGTCGGCATGATCGGTGCCGCGTGCGTGGCTGCGGTCAGCATGTTTGGAAGTCTGTACCTCTCCGAAGTGGCCCACTTCACGCCCTGCAAATTGTGCTGGTACCAGCGAATCGCCATGTATCCGATCGCCATAACGCTCGTAATAGCGGCCATCCGTCGCGACAGGTCACCTCGTTTTTCAATGCAGGTATTGGCCGGTATCGGCGCAATTATCTCCTGTTATCACATTCTCATCGAGAACTTTCCTCAGTTGGAGTCTTCGAGCTGTGATCCGCTCAATCCCTGCTCGCTCAAGTGGGTTGAGAAGTTTGGATACGTCACAATTCCGGTGATGGCGTTGACCGGATTTATCGCTATTTCGCTCTTGCTCTTGGCACACGCAATGTCAGAGAAGCGCCAACCCCCTTCCCCCGTAGGAGACTGATCACGATGGCCAAGAAACCTGTACCGACATCCGCCACGAAAAAACCGATGTCAACGGTTGGATCAGTCGACGGAAGACCGGCACCGACCCCGCCTGCGGCGCGATCGAAGTCGCCGCTGATCATCGGCATCGCCGTTGCCGCCGTTGTCGGCCTGCTGGCCATTACCGCGGTGGTGGCGACGTCAAAGGACAAGAAGACGAGCGTGGCCACATCTGGTACCGACGTCGCGTCAGGCGACACGGTATCGGGCTCACCAGCCCCGGCAGCGACCGTCGAAACGGCGGACGTGACCGTTACGGGTGCTGCCCTCGCCCCGATGCCCGAGAGTGGAACCGACCCGGGCGTTGGTACTGCGGCTCCTCGACTAGACGGAAAGCGGTTCGATTCCTCCGCAATCTCGATTGTCCCGGGGACTGAGCCGATGGTTGTCGTGTTTGTTGCCCACTGGTGTCCCCACTGCGAGCGCGAGGTCCCGCTACTTGCGAGATGGGCGGCCGGCGGGGCCAGCAACGGTGTAGCAGTTCGTGCCGTATCCACGTCGGTGTCGCCTGATCGTCCGAACTACCCACCGTCGGAATGGCTCTCACGCGAGAACTTTACGATTCCGACGCTGGTCGACAGCGCCGCGTTCGCTGCCTCGAATGCCTATGGCCTTACGTCGTTCCCGTACTTCGTAGCGATTGACGCGAAAGGCAACGTTGTGAACCGCGTTTCCGGTGAAATCACCGAGGAGCAGTTCGCGAAGTTGCTTGCCACGGCCAAAGGCGGTTCCTGACGCGCAGGTGACCACCAACCGTCGCCGCCTTCTGCGTGCTGCTACGACACTTTTACGTTAGTGATTGTCGCCCGTCCCGAGTCGATGAGGAACGTCACGCTGTGACCACCAGATGTGAACGTCACTCCTTTGAGGGTGATCGTCGTGCTCGGGCGCTTCGCTGTGGGCGAGGCGACCCGAACCGACCGTGAGATCGCCTTCCCGTCGAGCTCCACATGGACCGACGCCGGTCCGCCGATGGGTGTGACTCGAAACGTGATCCGCTTCTTTGAAGTTCTGGCCATGGCAACCGCCACCGCCGCGGCCACCTGGCGAGGAGTGGGGGTGGCGGCGACCGGGGTGCCGACGGTGCTGTTCGCAACCGTCGTCGAAGCGCTGGGCGTGGCCAGCGGTGCCGCCAAGGAATTTGCTGTGAGGCTCAACGGTGACGATTTGTATGCGCGCATGCGTTCGCGCAAGTAACCGCCATCGTCGTCGGCCACCGTGGCCTGACGGTCGTTTCCGTTGATCGGCGGAGGATTGGTGATGCCGTCTCTCGCGCTGTCTTCGAAGGAGGTTCCGCCATCGGCGCCTCGGCCCCACAGAATTCCAACGACGCCCGAGCGGGCCAACGACGCGAGGTGACCGTCGGAAGGGTAACCGCCGAGCCAGTACTGGACGCGGTTGTCCTGATAGTGGTTCCAGGTGTTGTTCTCCGACCGCATAAGGGTGTTGCCGATCGGAACCTGCCACACGAAGACGTTCCGCTGCGCTGAGGTTGTAAGTGCACTTAGGTATCTCTCGAATGAGGCGAAGTTCGGGAGTCTGGAGTTGGTCTCGTCCCACCAGTGCGCCCCGCCGTCGCCATTCACGATCTGGTGAAAACCCGCGTTCGCGATCAGATGCATCGACGAAGAGATAGTCGTAGGAGGAAACGTCTCCGGGCGTTTCGCCGACTCCGGCGGTCTTCAGAAACTGCGCTGCCGATCGGGCTGCCGCAGCCACGTCGACGCTGCGATCGGTGGTGATCGACACATCGACCTTTGTCGACCATGCCGACACGTGCATCGCAAGCAGAGCGTTGGGGGCGCGTCGGTCTCGGAGGCGGAGCAGAGCCTGGTTGAAGCCCTGGTAGGTGTCGGGCAGACCGCGCAATTCGTCGACCCCGGTACTGGAAACCGCAGCCGGGATAGAGGCCGCTGAGTTGGTGGAGTCAACGACCCGCTGTTGCATATAGCCCGAGAGATCGGGCTCCACGTGAATTACAACCGGACGGCCGAAAGCCCGGGCCTTGTCGAGGAGCAACGCGAACTCGTTGTAGTACGAGCGCATAGTGTTTTTGTCATTGAGGTTGTTGAAGTCCTTTTCGTCTTCGCCGCCACCATTTCCGGGCTTCGACTGCAGGAGTTGATAGAAAGTGAACACCGGTATGAAGCCGTTGTCGGCGCTTTCTTTCATGTAGTTCGATGCGAACTCGCCGTTTGGATTCCACGTGGTCCATCCGTTTCCCGTGTTAACGCCACCGGCCAGATATTGATATCGGTAGGTGAAACTTGCTCCGCCGGCGCTGAGCTGCGCGACGGAACCGGGGCTGTTGGCCATCCCGAAGGCGAATGTCGTGGGCCTTGGCGCCTCGCTTCTGATTGACCCGGTGTTGATTGACCCGGTGTTGATTGACCCGGTTTGAACCGTTGCGGCGGCCACGCCGGCTCCGAGCAGCGCAACGCCCGCTGCAATCGCACACACGCGGCTGATGCGCCTGCTCAGCTGAACCATCGCCACGCCCCGTTGTTCGCTCATGTCTCCATTCTACGGGGCGGTCCCCATTCGACCCTGACCGAAGGTTCCGGCGGCCAGTCATTGCCCCAGGTGGCCGGGTAGGCCAACATGGAGCATGACCGCAACGCTCGATTGGTATGGCTGTGCAACATTTCGACTGCAGGTGGCGGGCCTTACGCTGTTTCTCGATGCGTACATCGATCGCACGCCGGAAGCGGAAGGCACGGGGCTCACGGCTGACACGATCGAAACCTGCGATTGGATCGTGGTGGGTCATTCGCACTTCGACCACCTGTGGGGTGCCGAGCGGATCATGGCCAACACGTCCGCCCGCCTCATCGCAAGCTACGAATCCATACGAGTTATGGAAGCGGCCGGCGTTCCGCTTGACCGAATGATCTGCGTGGCCGGAGGCGAGACGGTTGATCTGGGCAACGACGTCAGCGTGTCGGTCTACCCGAGTCAGCACAGTTGTGTGTGGTCCCATCACCAGATGGGGCAACCCGATGAAGTTTGCATCGGGGAACTTGGTCTCACCTGGCAGGAGCGCAACTCGCGGATGCTCGAACTCGGCAAGTACATGTCATCGCTCGGTGAAAGTGCCGCGCTTCACCTCTCCGAGGGTCGGGTGGGCCACAGCACCCGGGGTGACGGAGGAGCGCTCGTGTTCGTTTTTCATACGCCCGAGGGCTCGCTGCTGTTTCAAGATACGTCGGGGCATTGGAGCGGTGTGCTCGAGAATGTCCACGCTGACGTGGCGATTCTCGCGGCGGCCGGCCGAGCGAACATCGATGGTGAACCGATCCAGGGTTCTCTCGCGGATTTTGTCGCCACCGAAGTGGCGATGATCCAGCCGAAGCGGGTGTTCCTCGGTCACCACGACAATTGGCTTCCGGGCTTCTCGATTCCAACTGACACCGCGTCGATCCGCGCTGCCATCGCCGAGCGGGTGCCGTCCGCTGAGCTGGTGGAACCCGGGTATCTTGCAGGAACGCCGGTTTTCGCCGGTCTCACCGCAACCGCATGAACGAATACCCTCAGGTCCCAACACCGGCCGACAAACACCAACTCTAGGAACCACCATGCTTCGAGGCGCCGAACTCATCGAACAGGGCCGGGCTGCGGCCCCCAAAGACCGAGCCGTAACGGCATTCTTTCGCAAGCACGGAGTGTCCTCGGAGGTCGAGTTCAAGCAGCGGTGCAAGGCTGAGCGTCGCACGATGTACCACATGCACATTGGGCTTTCGACGTGGGAGTTGACGGAACAGGCGCTGATCCAGATTCACAACGCTCTTTCTGCCGAGGGATTCGCAGTTGACCGGTTCGGGCTTGCGCTTGACCGGGCGATGGGTGTTCCGGAAGCCCAGCGCGATTTCACCGCAAAAGAGACCGGGCCCCGACTTCTTCCTGCGGATTGGCTGCGTCTGGGCCAGGCCGCGCCGGTGCAGCCCCACAGCGGCGATTTCATGATCGGCTTCCCCGCTGGTTTCGACAACACCCTTCGTGCGCTCGCAGCCGGTGTCACGACGATCGGAAACGTCGGCCAGTACACGGCCTACGACCTGATCGGGGGATCCGATGAGACGCTCGTGACCGAGGAAACGGTGCGGGCCCTGGGAGCAATAAGCGCGCTTAGGGAACAGGGTGTGATGGCCCACTCAAATCTCGACGACGGCTCGAGTACCCAGGCCCGGCACTTCGGAAGTTACGTGGGTTGGGCGGCGCTGGAGAAGTACGCCGTCGAGGACCTGATCGGTGCTCGGTTGGCTCATTGTTTCGGCAACACGATTCAGAATCCAGAGAGCCGGGCGATCGTGCATTTCGCGCTCGACGACATCCGCAACCGAGATTCTGTCGGCTCGATGATCTTCGGTAATACCGCTGACTATCGGGCAAACTCCCGAACACGTAACACCGCGGTGCTAAGCGCGCAGGTTATGTGCGACATCGCCATGACCATCTACCGGCCGACCGGGCATGCCGTCCTCCCGATTCCGCTAACGGAGGCCGAGCGGATTCCGAGCGCCGACGAAATCATTGAGGCGCATCTGCTCGCTCATGAACTCGAACGCGAAGTTCGCAAAGCTCCCAACCTCTACAACTGGGAGCGTCTCGAACGCACCGCGGTACAGGTTGCCGAGTACGCGATCGAATTCCGCAATAAGGCACTCGCGCTGTTTTCAAATGACGGGGTCGACGTGACCGACGCGGCGCAGATGCTGCTCGCACTACGACGTACCACCATGCAGGATCTTGAGCGCCGTCTTGACTTCGCTGCACCGCCGGAGGTAGCTGCGCTCGAGACGTGGAAGGCCCGCAACGTTCGGGAACTAACCGATCGGCTCCGACCGACCTCGAAACCACTCGATCGAATGCGAATCGTGTTGGCGGTGCTCGAAGTCCACGACCTCGTCCGAGATGCTCTCGCCGCCACCCTTCCGGCCGCCGGCGCAGAAGTGATCCTGCTCGGTTCGAACACGCCGATCGAGGGCCTGGTGCGATCGGCAACGAACGAAGACGCAGACGCCATCGTGCTGGGGGTCTACAACGGCAATTCGCTGGCCCTGGGGCAGCAATTGATGAAGGGGCTCTCCGGAACCGGTTGGGACGGACGCGTTTTTATGGGCGGACTGCTCAACCAGGATATCGGTGAAGGGCTTCCAGTAGACGCCCGCCCCGATCTCACCGCGCTCGGGATCACCTGTGTCGACCGGGCCGAAGATCTGGTGTCGATGCTTGCGGCGACCTGACGCAGTCGCTAAGCGCGTAACGCGAATCGCCTAACGGACCCCATTCCCGGATCCTGAGGTCGAGCTTCTTATCTGCGGTCAGTCGGAAAACACCGGGCCGCCTCGTCGGTGTAGCTAAGCGCGCTTAGCTACACCTACGAGACGCAAACGCGCGCGCACCTGGTGAGGTGGAGAGACACTGGTTTGACCGACCGGTCTGGCGGTTCAGTTGTGGGTTTCTTCGGTGACAACGGTGCGTCGGCCACCAAAGCCGCCCCACGATGCCCAAAACGCCATGCTCAGCACGGCTCCGACGATTCCGACAACAAGAAGGATGACGCCAACGGTTTGCAGGTTGATGCCGGATGTCGAAGCGGTTACGGCCCACTTCAGAATGGCACCAGCGGCGATGAACAGAATGCTAATTGTCAGACCCATGTGGGCCTCCTTTATGGGATGGCCGGCAGTATCGCCTGGCGTTCGACGAGGTGTTTCCCCGTTGAACAGCCGGTACCCGGTTCGGATTCGATTGATACCCACTCGTACGGCGCGACCGGAGAGCCCAGTCCGGAGAACTCCATCGCCAACACCTCGGTGCTCTGACCCGACCCATTTCTGACCGACCCATTTCCGACGACACCGCATGCGTCGTGCGGCGTGCTGGGTCGTGTGCATGCAGCGTACGAGCGTGGGTTTGGGGAATGTGCGCTCCGGGTACAGCACCCGTTGACAGTCGAATATCTCGGTTGCAACAAGGGGTGAAGCATGAGTCCTATCCGTCCGGCCACCGGCCTGCAAAATCGACGTGAGCCGCGCTCCGGTTCGCGCCATAGAGGCGCGTCGGTCGTTGCCGCGGCGTTAGCGGTTGGCCTGCTTTTTACCGGTGTGCTTCCCGGTGCCACCTCAAGTGCGTCGGCCGCGAAGAAGGTCGTGAAGAAGGCGAAGAAGGTCAAGGTCGCGTCGAACGCCAATTTCGCGGTGGCGATCCGCACCGACGCAATCACCACCACGCCGTCGTCGCAAGTCGATTACACAGTTCTTCTCACCAAAGGCTCCGGCCTCAAAGGCGTGATCCGTTTCGACGTGCCGGATCTTCCTTCGGCGTATCAGTACAGCGTTACGCCTTTGACCTCAACGAGCTACCGACTGCGCGTGATCGTGCCGGCCTCGGCCGTAGCGTCATCCACCGTTTACGTGCTTCGTGCCCTGAACGGAGACCGCGAACGAGCCGTGCTGTTCCGCCTGACGATTCAGGTACCCACCACCACAACGACAGCATCGACCCCCACGACCGCGGTGCCAACGACGACGTCCACGATCCCGGTTGCGCTGACGATCAGGTCCGACGTCACGAGCCGGATCGCTTCACAGGGCGAGACGGTGGCCTTTCCGATCATCGTTGATCGACGCGGATACACCGGTCCGGTCGACTTCATCGCAGCGGGACTTCCGGCGGGATCAGTCGCCGGTTATTCGCCGAACCCATCGGTCGGAAACACGACGCTGTACATCACCCCGCAGGACTCCACTCCCTCGGGCCGCTCGATTGTCGTCGTAACGGCGAAGGTCGGTAACTTCACGTCGAGCATCGCAGTGCAGTTGACCGTGCGCCGAACAGGTCCCTTCACCACCTTCATCGGCCCGACGAATCTGAAGGTAGCTCCGGGCAACGACGCCAATTTCCGCCTGGTCCTCGGGACTGCGTCGGGTCCGATCCCGTTCGTGGATCTCCAGGCCTCGGGGCTTCCCACCGGTGCAGTGCTCCGTTCGATCGATGCCGTAAAGGCGGAGAACCTGTTCACGATAAGCACGACGGCAGCAACGGCGGTCGGCGTGTATCCGATCTCGCTCACGCTCACCAGCGGGACATTCGTAAAGAGACTGTCGGTGACGTTGACCATAGAAGCGGGTCTCGGCTTCTCGCTGACCCCCGAGAGTTCGGGCGTTATCGTGGCTCGTGGCGCAACGGTTCCGTTGGTTATCAAGGTTGGCGCCACGGGTGGATTCAGTTCGGCATTGACCTATTCGGTGACCGGCCTACCCGTGGGCATTCAGGCTTCGTATGAACTCGGCGCCGGCTCTGCGACCATCAAGTTCACGGCCGCCGCAAACGCACCTGTCGGAAACTTCCCGGTGACGATCCTTGCAACGGGCGGAAGTCTGTCGTCAACGATCATCGTAAACGTGCTGGTGTCATAGAACGTGCTGGTGTCATAGAACGTGCTGGTGTCATAGACATGGCGCCTTCACGGACAGGGCACGCCGCGTGACGTGAATAGGTGAGGGGATGCTTCGGAACGTCGAAGCATCCCCTCCTTCGCGTCAGGCCTCGTGCCGTCGCCAACTCACCTCGGCAGCGCACCTCGGCCGCTCACCCGGCCACGGCCTCCCACAGTCCACGCTGCGGCTAGGACGCGTCGTGCTCCCGCAGCAGCTCGTTCAGATGCCGTAGCCCGCTTCGGATCCTCGCTTTGATAGTGCCCTCGGGCAACTCGAGCAACACGGCAACCTGCTTGTAGGTGTTGGCTCCGAAATAGGCGAGTTCGATGGCTACCGCCTCATGGCTCGGGATTTGGAGGAGCGCCCTGCGCACGTGTGCGGCGGTCATGCGGCTCATCAGCGCGGCGTCGATGTCGATGACGACGATCGGTTGTTCGCAGACGGCTTTCTCTTCTCTCGCCTGGCGGGCATGGCGGCTCCGGATCAGGTCGACGCTTCGGCCGTGTGTTTGGGACATGAGGAGGTTTCGCAACGACCCGCGTGTCGAATCGAAGCGGTCATGTCGCTGCCAGAGACCGACGAAGATTTCCTGGGTGATGTCCTGTGCGAGTGACTCATCATGAAGGATCCGTCGGGCCAAGCCGAAGACGCTCTGACCGTACCGGGACACAATCTCGCAGAGTGCGTCCTCGTTTCCCTCGGCAACGAGTGCCATGAGGCCGGCGTCCGTCGACCCCTTGAGTGCGATCTCGGTTCCGAGGGCCGTCATGCCGGCCTCCGCAGCAGTGGCGCGCCGCTCCACCCCGCTGGGAGATACGGCCGAAAACGGTTCGCACGGTGGGGCACATTCAGAGCTACCCCTAACAGCGTTATCCCAAACCGCTGTTGTTTCGCGGTTCCGCCCACTCGATGACGGGATCGAACTCCCTTACGACCGATTTTCCCAGGTTCCGTAGGCGCTACCGGAGAGGCAACTCCCTGGCTCGGGCGACGGACCGGTTAGGACGCCGGCTGGGCCAAACCTAAGCGCTTGGCCAAGTCGTTCATGGCGCGTCGCTGCGAAGGCGAGAACGACGGGTTGATCAGGGCGCGTTTCAGTTCGGTGCGGGCTGCGCTGCGGTCGCCGGTGGCGTCGAAGATGAGCGCGGCATGCCAATGGATAGATGCGACGGCCGGTTCAGTCGAGAGGGCTGACGTGATGAACGGGACGGCATCGCGGACCCGACCCGCCTGAAACAGCGCCCATGCCTTGGCATCGGCCGTGAAGATCGTTCGCCGCGCGGCGTACGCACGGTCGGCGGCGGCTAACGCGGCGGTGGCCGAGGCCGGTCCACGGTCGGCCAGCAGAACCGCCAACTCGGCGTCGACAATCGCTCCGTTCGACCGGAACAGCTCGATGCTCGCATCGACCAGTTGGTTCGCCGCAACCTCAGCCTTGCGATTCTTCGTGCTGCGGGCGATGTCGGCCTGGAGCCCCAGAGCGCCCGGAACGGGAACGCGTTCGATGAGGGTGTTCAAGATCGTTGTGGCCTTCGTTACGTGACCGAGCTCGGCTTCTATCCGTGCGAGCGCCACCGCCGCAACCGCTGACGCCGGATAAATGCTGAGCGCTTTTCGCAGAACGGTGGCCGCAGCATCCTGCCTGCCCCGTTCGAGAAGTACCTCTCCGAGATATGCCAAGGCCACTCCTTGATCGAGGGATCCCTCAGGTGCTGCAGAAACGGCTGCGCGCATAGCGGTTTCCGCCCCGAGAATGTCGCCGGTCAACTGCCGGATGTATGAAAGCCTCGACAGCGACGCGACGCCGGCTCGCTGGCCCACGAGGTCCTCGGTGAGTTCGGCCGCTCGCTGATAGTCGCCCAATTCGATGGTGGCGTCGGTGAGGGCGATCTTCGCCTCGAAGCTGTTTGGCTGAACGGTCAGCACCGCCGAGGCTTCGTTGCGAGCTCCGGCAAAGTCATGGAGGGCGAGGCGGAGGTTGGCGCGGACGATTCGGACCCCCGGGTCATTCTTTAGAAGACCCGACGCCTTGGTCAGCGCCGCAGTGGCGAGAGGGTAATACGACGGGTCGGCAGTTTCATATGCACGCCTAACATATGCTGAGGCGAGTGATTTCCAGGCGGACCCATCGTTCGGCGCTTCCTCAACCCGCTTCTGCAGAATCCCCAGCTGGTTCTGCGAAACCGCCGCCGACGACCCTGCGGCTGTCGACACCGCCGACATTGACGGCGCAGCCCATGCTGAGTCGGCGGAGACCGCGAGAGACGCGCTCATGAGGGCGACGAGGCCGGCGGAAACGGCCCGATTCCGCATGGTGCGACGTCGGTTCCTGCCAATACGTTGTGGTCGATCGATGGCTGACAGCGACCGGGTCCTTCTGGTGGATTTCTGGTTCGCTGTCAGCGCATCGATCGTCATGTCATTTCCTTTGGTCTATTTGTGGCTGGCGCTGGTTAGCGGTCGTAGTTGCCCTTGGCCGACTCCGCCGGATCGAGTCCGGTCTGCGGCTTGGTGGTGTAGCCGTCGTTGGGCCATCCCACGAACGGGAACCGGCTCATGAATTCGCGGTCGTTGAAGTCGACCCCGTCACCGAGCTTGTTGTTCGGGAAGACTTTGAACGCCGGGGAGAAATCGGTGGCGCCCGCAACAACTTGGAGGGCGGTGTCGATCACGTCATCCGACAGCATGCGGCCGTTCGGGAATCCTGACTTGGCCACGGCGGTGTTGAGCCGGAGCTGCTCGGACGGCTTCACGTTCTTCGGCTGGTTCACACCGGCGATACCGGTCAGGAAGATTGTCGCGAGATCTTCGCGTCCGCCCAAACCGAGACCGGTGCTGACAGCTGTGGGCACGTTGACGCCCGGATACAGGAAGGGGATGAGCTTCCCGAGCTCAGGCTCGAGGACACCCTTTGCGAACTGAATGTCCTTGTCCGGCGAAGAACTGTTGAACAGATCCTTGGCGCCGACGGGCACGATCACTTCGTTGACCAGCGGCTGGCCGAGGCGGGCCACCTGTTTCCAGGTGTCAGCGGCTCCGCTGGCCCCGGGGACCCGTCGTGAGGTCGTGGACCACATGCCGATCACCGGGTCACCGTTGGTGATGCGGCTCGATGGAACCTGCAGCACGATGGAGTGAACGTTGAAGCCGGCAAGGTAGTCGCGACCGCTGGCGGTCGGGAGCGGAATGAGGTGAGCCTTGTTGAGCGGGCGCAGACCACCGAGGTCAAAGATCGCTCCGAGGTCGGCGTAGAAAGGATCGTCGCGTGGCCCGGCAAACACCATGATGGAGTTGCTTTCGAGCGGCATGATCGCAGCGTCGCCCAGGGCACGGTAGTTCGGCATGGACCTCGGACCCACGTTGGCCGGAGCGACCATGAGGTCTTTGCCGATAACCGTTGACGTGCCGCCCTTGACTTCAGTGACGGTGTACGTCTGCCGTACGTTCAGATCGGGGTCAGTCAGCGATGTGACCTGGCCCGTGTTGTAGAGAAACGTGTTCGGGTTTGTGTAGGTCGTCTTGAAGCGGAACTGATACTTCACGTCGGCGACTGCATCGCCGTTGTTGTCGATATTGAACTCATAGAGAACGTCGTCGCCGAACTTGTGGAAGTTCGGCCCTCCGGCCGGTAGTTCGAAGGGGTTGACGTTCATCACGAGCGTCGTCGCCGCGGCGTTGTCGGGGCTGACGAATGCGTACACATCGGTCAGGTCGGCGACCGGATCCTCCGTGATCGACGGCGCCTCGCGGTGGCTTGATGCGTTCGCTCGTGGAGCGAGTGTCATTGCCATGGCTGCGGCGAGTCCTAGTGCCGGAATGGTCCGGAGAAGCTTCTTTTTGCGTTGCACCATTTGGTGTCCTTTCGGGGTGGGGGTTTGCTGCGCCCGGCGAGCCGGGTTCTGTCGACGCCTGCGCCAGTTCGATAGCTGGCGTCACGTCAAGAGATCTTGGGGTCCTTGAGTTTGCGCGCGAAATAAATATGTGCGCTTAGTAAAATGAAGTGATGCTGCTCGAGGCAACTGTGGTTGGTGCCCGATCAGGGCGTGGACAGTGCGGCGCGTGCGACCCCGACGATGCTCCAGGATTCGCCCTCGGGGGCGACCACCACATTCATCGGGACCGGACCATCGAGTGAGACAACTCGGGCCCACAACAGTGCTGAGCCCCCAAAGCTGTCAATGACCGGCTGGGGCTCGTCGAGCGAGTCGAGATCGCCTATGCCGCGCACGGTCGGGGTGGCCGTGGTCCTGCAAAGAGCGGTCGCGAGGCCCACGACCCCAAGAAGACCACCCGTGTATTCGTGGGATGCCGAAGTGCAGTTCTGCCGTGACCGGGCCCAGTCGAGAACGGTCTGCTCGATCTGGCGGTCGGAACGATCGGTTCGCTCCGGGAAGAGCTGTTCGACTCTGCGGCGGCTCCAGACCACCGAGTAACCCTCGGTGCCGCGACTGGTCGGCAGGGTAACCGCGGCGCTGGAAGCGATAACCCCGTCGATATCGCTGATCCTGGGGGTCTGCGCGATCTCGACGGTCACGATGTTGTCGCGTACTTCTTTCACGACAAACGACTTCCAGCCGGCGCCGGAGACCTCCTCGACGAGACGCTGCTTGTAGCCCAAGCGTTCCCGTTCCGAACTTCCAAGTCCCATCCAGGCTGAGTCAACGTCGCTGTCGATGAGCGCCTGCAGAAAGTGTGTGACTGCCTCGGTCGGGGTTCTTGACGTTTTGAAATCGTCCTGAGGGGCCGTTGTCGACGAGAAAGGATTGCTGTTCGGTGGCGTGCCGGAGGCATCTCGGACGGCGAAATCGAGGTTGGTGGAATGCTTGCCGACTACGACGGCGCTGGGCGCAGGCGTCGTTGCGGTCGTCGGTTTTGTGGCAGGCGTGTCGGAAGCCACCGAGGCACCCGGACCGCCGTTCGATGTTCCGTCTGCCTTTGCGGAAGCCTGGGGAGTCGGCGATCCACCTCCGCATGCGGTCAACCCGAGCGTCAGTGACGCCGCGGACAGTGACACGACAGCCAGGCGTCGAACGCGGCGGTTGGGGCGCACCAATCCACGGCTGCGGATCGACCCCGGCGGCTGAGGCGTGCTTTGGACGTCGGCGATGAACATGTACTCAGTTCGTCGCCGGGAGCCGCTCGGATGCGAATTTGTCGACGATTCAGCCGTCTTTGGCCCTCTGCGACGGCGTACCGTTGCAGGTCGCTTATCCTTGGCTGCTTGAATACCGTTTTGCATAGCGACCCGCCCAGCGATTCTGCCGCCGAGGCCGTATCACCGAAAACCTTTTCCGATCTGGGTCTGCGCCCGGAAATCCTCAAGGCGCTCGCCTCTCTTGGATATGAAGAACCTACGCCGATCCAGCGTGAGACCATTCCGTTGTTGCTGGAAGGACGAGACCTCGTTGGCCAAGCGGCCACGGGGACCGGCAAGACGGCGGCTTTTGCGTTGCCCATTCTGCAGCTGATCGAAAAGTCAAAAGCCAAGCCCGAGCCGTTGGCGCTCATCCTCGTACCGACGCGTGAACTGGCCGTGCAGGTTTCAGAAGCTATGTACAAATACGGTCGGGATCTCGGGGCGAAGGTGGTCCCGGTCTATGGAGGGCAGCCGATCGGGCGTCAGCTGCAAGCGCTGTCTGGGGGAGTGCATGTCGTCGTGGCCACACCGGGACGCGCGCTCGACCACATAGCTCGAGGAACGCTCCCGCTCGAACGGGTCCGGATGGTCGTACTCGACGAGGCCGACGAAATGCTCGACATGGGCTTTGCCGACGACATCGAAGAAATCCTCCGAGCTACGCCGACCGAACGTCAGACCGTCCTGTTCTCGGCGACGATGCCGCCAAGGATCAATGCCATCGCCAAGCGGCATCTGCGGGAACCTCTGAAAATCCAGATTGGTCTGGGTGATTCGAAGCCGGGAAAAGCGCTCGTCCGACAGACGGTTTACGTCGTCCAGCGTGCGCACAAGCCGGCAGCTCTGGGTCGCATCCTCGACATCGAAGCCCCGACCGCGGCCATCGTATTTTGCCGCACCCGTACCGAGGTGGATCAGCTCACGGAGACCATGAACGGCCGTGGTTACCGGGCTGAAGCGCTCCACGGTGGTATGAGCCAAGACCAACGCGACAAGGTCATGGGTCGCGTCCGAAATGGCAAGACGGAGTTGCTCATTGCCACCGACGTGGCGGCTCGCGGTCTCGACATAGATCAGCTGACGCACGTGGTGAACTACGACGTTCCGGCGGCCCCCGAGTCATACGTCCACCGCATCGGTCGCGTGGGCCGCGCCGGTCGAGAGGGAACGGCGATCACGCTCGCCGAGCCCCGTGAACAGCGGCTGCTCGGCAACATCGAGCGGCTGACCAAGCAGAAGATTGAGATCGGCAAGGTGCCTTCGGTCGCGGACCTTCGTGCCCGTCAGATCGAAATCACGATCACGACCCTTAAAGAAGCGCTCTCCTCAGAGGACCTCGAGAACTATGCGCGCGTATTGGATGTGCTCGGCGAAGAATTCGATCCGCGGAGTATTGCGCTCGCGGCCATCAAACTGACGCACGCCGCAACCGGCGCAATCGTTGACGAGAAGGAGATCCCCGACGCCGCCGACCGCGCCGATCGGCCCCGTCCGGCCAAACCGGCGCCGTTTGGAAAACCCGGGTTCGACCGCGGGGAACGTCCGGCTTTTGACCGCGGCAAAGGTAAGAGCTTTGACCGGAGCGAGCGTCCCGATCGGGGAGACCGAGGCGGATCGCGCCCCGACCCGAGCGAAGTGGCGCCCATCTACGTGGGTCTGGGCCGGTCGCACGGCATCCGACCCGGTGACCTGGTGGGAGCGATCGCCAACGAATCGAATCTGAGCGGCCGCGAAATCGGGCCGATCAAGATATCCGAGCATTTTTCGATCGTCGGCGTCCCCGCCGGAGCCCAACGCCAAGTTATCGAAGCGCTAAAAGGTACGACGATCAAAGGCAAGAAGGCGACGGCCCGACCGTACGTCGAATAGGCGCCAGCGTCTTGTGTGCATCACATTGTTATGTTGCACACGTCACATGACGTCAAAACCCCTGCTGGTAGTGGGATCTGAGCCGGTGTACCGCGCTCGTTTGCAAACACGTTTTGTTCCGGCGAGCACGAAGGTGGAATGCTCAGGGCACCCCCAGGAGGTACCCCCATGAACCAAACCGCCACCCTTGAATCAGTCGCCCCAACCAAGACCGAGCACTTCGATGTGCTGATTGTCGGAGCCGGTATCTCCGGAGTTGGTGGGGCTTATCACCTCACGCAACAGTGTCCGGAAAAGACCTTCGTCGTGCTCGAAACCCAGGAGAGTTTCGGTGGCACGTGGCTGACGCACAAGTACCCGGGCATTCGCTCAGACAGTGATCTCTACACGTTCGGCTACCGCTTCAAGCCGTGGACCAGTGCGCCGATCGCTACCGCCGACGAGATCCTCAAATACATGGGCGAAGTGATCGACGAGAACGATCTCGGACGTCATATCCGCTACAGCCACAAGATCTCGACCGCAACATGGTCAAGCGCTGACAAGCTCTGGACGATCGACGCCACCAACACCGCAACGGGTGAGGTGTCGCGCTTCACGACGAACTTCCTCTGGATGTGTCAGGGCTACTACCGTCACTCGAAGGGCTACACGCCCGAGTGGAACGGAATGGACCGCTACAAGGGCACGATCGTGCACCCACAGACGTGGCCATCAGACCTTGACTACAAGGGCAAGAACGTCCTGGTTATCGGCTCCGGCGCGACTGCGGCAACGTTGGTGCCGGCGATCGCCGGCGACTGCAACCATGTGACCATGCTGCAGCGCTCACCGACCTACTTCGTGACCGGCCGCAACGCGAACGATCTGGCCGATACTCTCCGGCAAATAGAAGTCGACGAGATGTGGATCCACGAGATCGTCCGCAAGAAGCTTCTCCATGACCAGGCGCTCATCACCCAGATGGCCTTCGACGATCCGGAAACGCTGAAGACCGAACTGCTCAACGGCGTTCGCGCCCACCTGAGTGAAGAGGACGTCAAGAAGCACTTCACGCCGCGTTACCAGCCCTGGCGTCAGCGCATTGCGTTCGTGCCCGACGCGGATCTCTTCGAGGGCATCAAATCCGGCAAGGCTTCGGTGGTAACCGACGAGATCGACACTTTCACCGAGAAGGGCATTCTGTTGAAGTCGGGCCAGGAACTCGAAGCCGACATCATCGTGACCGCCACGGGGTTCAACCTGAATGTTCTGGGCGACATCGAATTCACGATCGATGAGAAGCCGCTCGTGTTCAACGACACCGTGACCTATCGCGGCATGATGTTCACCGGCGTTCCGAACATGGTCTGGGTCTTCGGGTATTTCCGTGCGAGCTGGACCCTTCGCGCCGACATGGTTGCCGACTTCGTATGTCGTCTGTTGCACCACATGGAGGAGAAGGGCGCAGCGACTGTCGTGCCGGCACTTCGCCCTGAGGATGCTGACATGCCTTTGCTGCAGTGGATCGACGACGACAACTTCAACCCCGGGTACATGCAACGCGGCATGCACCTGCTACCCAAGCGCGGCGACAAGCCCGAGTGGCAACACACCCAGGATTACTGGGCGGAGAAGACGGCGTTGCCGAACGCCAACCTCGACGACGGTTGCCTGCGTTACGCCTGACCGGGTTTCGGGTAGTCCCGCCTAGAGGACCTCGACAATCGAATTTACGCAAGCTCGAGCTTGACGGTGGCCACAGCACCATCGTCGAGCTCTTGTGCTTTACGGACCGGCTTCTTCAGCGGAAGGACGTACGAGCCGGAACGCTTGTCGGGGAACACCGACGTGCTCCACCGCGACGAGCCGATCGTTGCGATCACCCGAACCGAACCGAATCCCTTCCTTTGACCGTCGGTCAGTTCGTGGATGTCTTCGCCGATGTCGGCGGGGAGCGTCAGGAAGTGCCAAGCGTTTTCGCCGGGATATTTCCAGACTTCGGCTTCGAAGGTGTACATCTTCTGGTGGGCCGCTACGGCGGTCAGTGATTGGGCACGGGGCGGGCCGAAATGTTCGACACGAACTTCGGTTTGAACAGTGTCGCGAACACGATCCCGGCCGCGGCGATACATGCGCACGCGACCACGAGCGGAGCATTTGAGGTGACCGACCCGGTGATGTAACCCACGAGCACACTCGCCGGGACCTGGGCGAGGTTGGTCACGCTGCTTGAAATGCCCATCGCTTCACCTTGGCGACCAGGAATCGCGGAGCGCGAGATGAGGCTGGTCTGATTGGCCAGACCCAGGCTGTTGAAGAACGTGAAGACCGGAATGATGGCGTAAAGCTGCCACGTGGCGTTGGCGAGAAAGTAACCGGCCATACCAACGGCGAGGCCGAAGAACGAATAGCGGAGAATTACGTAGTCGACGTACCGTTTCGCGATCTGCCCCACGATGAGCGCTTGCATGATCGCGATTGCGAGGCCGATTATGGCGAAATAGTCGCCGGTGCTGGCCTGGGTGAAACCGAACTTCCGGGCCAGGTACACGCCGAAGAACGTGGTGAAGAATGTGAATCCGGCGTTGAAGAGAAACGATGTCATGAGCGGCACCCGAAGGCGTTCCGACGCAAAGCCGTGAATCACGTTGCGTCCGGACGTGGCCAGATCGATCTTCTTGTTCGCGTCCTTGTGCCGGATGGTCTCCGGGAAACGGGTGATGACCAACCCGCAGTTGATCACGCACAGGGCACACGCGAACCAGAACGGCGTTGTGGCCCTGAACCAGCTCGGCGTGGTGAAGAGATGGTAGAAGCTCCGGTTTGGCGCACTCAGACGGCCGCCGAGGTAGGGGCCGATTATGAAACCGAGGCCGAAGGCGGCCCCGAGCATCCCGAAATTCTTGGCCCGGTTCGTGTCATCGCTGACGTCACCGATTGCCGCCTGGGCCACAGCGATGTTGCCACCGGTCAAACCGTCGATCGCACGTCCGAGAAAAAGGAGGGGAATGGCTTTTGCGCTGATGCCCATGGCAAAGATCGCATACCCGCCTGCAGTGCCGGCGATGGAGAGCGCCAGCACCGGTCGACGCCCGAAACGGTCAGACAGCTGTCCGAGGATCGGCGCCGCAAAGAACGTGCACAGGGGATAGATGGCCTGCAACCAACCCAGCATGATCAGACCGTCTCGAGCTGACCAACTCGCCGGTGTAACCCGGAACGGGGTGTTGTTGATCAGCAGCGGAAACACCGGGATCAGGATGGAGAAGCCGATCAGGTCGATAAAGACCGTGAAGAAGATCGGGAGGATCGCGTTTCGTTTCTTCTCGTTGGTCAAGCCGGGGTTCGCGTCAGCGCTAGTCACGTGCGCCACGGTAGTGGCCGACGCCCGTCACCTGTGACTCCGGTGTAACTCCAGGTCGTTCACCCCGAGTAACTCGGCCATTCGGGGGTAAGTGGGGGAGGAGTGGTCAGCGCTTGTGCTGCTTGGCCGTTCGGGTCGCGAATTCCAAAATCGCAATGTGCTTCTCAGTGTCGCGCAACATCAGATCGACGAGCAGGCTCCACAGCGTGGTGTCTTCGACGTCGTGCAGTGCCTTCTTCAACCGTTTGAGTTCCTTGGCGTCAGCTTCCTCGTTTGCTAGCAGGCGGTTGGTCACCTCGACCACGTGACCGGCGTTATGGCGATTGAAATCGATGCGCGGAACGGCGGGATCATCGGGCGCGAGTTCGGCGTCGGACTTCAGCGAAGCCGCCAGATCGAGGAACATGCGATGGTGGCGCTTCTCGTCGTCGACGAGGAGATTCACCAGGTACGTGAGGGCCTTGGAACCGACACCGTCGGCCGCGGTCATGTAGTCCTCAAGGAGGCTGCGTTCGGTTGCCACATGCGAGGTGAGCATCCGGTACAGCTCGATTTCCCAGGGACTTCCTCCAATTGGAGCTGTTGCCGTATCAGTGTTCATGAACGGAGCCTATTTAGGCACCTACTACTGAAATAGGGTCGTTGGTCCCGTGGGAATGAGCTTGAGGTCGCCCTGCGTTACGTCTGGTTGCGTGCGAGTCGGAAGCCAATGTTGCCCGTCGACGAATCCGGGGTCGAGCTCATCCGGGCGGCCGGTCGGTACCGTCGACAGTACGACTCGTGGCAGAGGTACGACCCGCCCTTCAATACGAGATCGTCTCCTTGTCGGGTAAACGGATCGGCCGTCCACTCCCAGACGTTGCCGATCATGTTCCACAGCCCGAATCCGTTCGGCTCGAACGCTCGGACCGGGCAGGTGCCGGCCCATCCATCGACAGCGGTGTTGTTGCCGGGGAACGTTCCCTGAAAGACGTTCATCATGTGGCGGCCACCCGGCTCGAGTTCGCTACCCCAGGGAAATGTCGTGGTCGAACCGGCTCGGGCGGCGAACTCCCACTCCGCTTCGGTGGGGAGGCGGGCGCCCGACCACTGCGCAAACGACTGCGCGTCGTTCCACGTCACTTGGATCACCGGATGGTCGAGTCGGTCTTCGATTGTGCTGTGCGGACCTTCCGGCCGATCCCATCGTGCGCCGTAGACCTGACGCCACCAGGGCGCCGCTGCGACGCCACGCGTTTCTTCGAAGTCATCGGGGAGCAGGCCGGCGAAAACGAAAGACCAACCGAATCGCTCCGCTTCCGAGACGTAGGCGGTCGCGTTTACGAATTCACGAAACGCCGCGTTTGTCACGGCGGTTGCCGCGATGGCGAATGGTGGCACCGTTGCCTCGCGGGGATCCTCACCATCAGCGGGGTAGGCCATCGGCCCGCCCTCACCCATGGTGAACGTGCCGCCCGCCAGTTCAATCCAGTCGTCGGTGGACGACGAACGATCCGAGCCCGAAAGACCAGTGCCCTGCCGTGGCGGGCCTTCTGCGGTGCTCTCGTGTGCAGTGCCTGTCGGCCCGGGTGCGGCCGCTCCTCCACGGGTCGGGGCGCAGCACGCGTTGGGCTCGATGACGGACGGATCCATGTGTCGACTTTACGTCGCTCGAATCCTGCCGGCGGTCCTTAGCGCAAAGCGCCAACCAGGTGTCGAAGGTCAAAGGCCACGTCGCCGAGATCTCGCCCGACTCCTTCAGCGGTCACCACGTTGTGCTCGACTTCCTCAGCAGCGTTTGCAACGGCACCGATGGCCCGGGTCACTACGGAAGTACCTGAGGCGGCTTCGTTCAGGCTGCGGGCTATTTCGTTGGTCGTTGCAACCTGTTCTTCGACCGCGCCGGCCACGGTCGTTTGAATGCCGTTGATCTGCGACACGATGTCGGCCACCCGGCGGATTGATTCGATCGCCGTTGCGGATTCGGTTTGAACGTTGCGAATCTTTTCGGCGATCTCGCCGGTGGCGATTGACGTCTTGTTGGCCAACTCCTTGACCTCGTTGGCCACAACGGCGAAGCCCCGACCCATTTCTCCGGCTCGAGCGGCTTCGATGGTGGCATTGAGGGCCAGAAGATTCGTTTGCTCGGCGATGGTTGAGATCAACTCGACCACGTTCGTGATCTCCATGCTTGATGCATCGAGGCGGCCGACAATCGTCAGGGCCGAGTCAGCTTCCGCGACCGCGTCGTTTGCGACGTTGACGGCCTCGGAGGCTGCCCGGGAGATCTCGGTGATGGAAGCAGTCAGCTCGTCGCACGCCGCGGCGATCGTCGATATGCCGTCGGTGACCGAATCGCCCGTGGCCGCCACGTCTGCGGATTGCTTCGCTGTCTTGTTCGCTTCGGTCCGAATTGCGCCGGTGGAGATCAGCAGGCGATCGGTGGCATCAGACAGTGCGTTTGAGGCGCCGTTCAGCTGGCGGCTCAAACCCTTTACGATCAGCCAGCCGAAGACCACACTCAGCAGTAGAGCCGCCGCGATAGCGATAAAGAGCATCGCAGTCCGCGACGACACCAGATTCTGTGCGGCCTTTTCCGAATCGGCGTTGTAGCTCGTGGCTGCTGCCACAACCTCGTTGATCGTGCTGCGGTGAGCTTCGTAAGCGGACTTAAGTTTGCCGTCTACGAGGGACTTCGCCAGCTTCTGGTCGCCGTTGGCGATGGCCGGACGGAACTCCTCATCCACCACCTTGTAGAACTCGGTTGCCTTTGCCCCCGATTCCGAGAGCAAAGCGTCGAATTTCGGGCCGAGGGAGTTCTGCTGCCAGTAGGTGGCTCGTGTCTGGAACTCCTGTTCGAGCGAGACCAGCTTGGCGTCGAATGCCTCGACGTCCTTCGGATTGGCCGCGTTCAACATTTCGAGGACGACGAGACGGGACTCGACAATGTATTCCGGTGGCGGCAGCACGTCAGCGAGCAGCACGTTGGCGGAGAAGATCCGGTTGTACGCCTTCCCCTTGATCCGAACGGCGTCGATCGTCGACATTGAGACGACGCCGACCAGAATCGTTCCGATGAGAGCGAACCCCAAGGCTGCCCAAATCTGACGTGTTACGCGAACATTGGAGAAACGGGCCATACGATTCGCATCGTCCAGGCCGTAACCAACATGCGGAATTCCGCAGGATGGTCTATGGCCAAACCCCGAAATTAACGTTCTGCTAGCGCCTGCGGGATGCCGACGTCAACCCCGAGCGGATCAACCATGAGCTCATCCGATGCCTTGGCGAGCGTGCCGTCGGTTCGGCGTCGAGCCAGTGTGGAACGGTTTTCCAGAATGTCGATGCCATCGACATCGACAGGTGGGGTTCCCTTTGCCGCCTGAGTCCCGTTGTGCTCGGTGTAAACACGGATGAGCCGATCGATGCCTCGAAGCGCGACTCGGGAGAGCGTGAACACGAGCAGAAACCGCAGGCCCGCCCCTGCCGTGTCCACCCCGGGATGACGAATTGCCGAGATCGCAGTGGGGAGCCAGATCGCAAGCGTGAGCGCCAGGCTCGCCGAGATTCGCGTGTACCCGCTCACGTTGTGATGAGATCGGGGGTACGCCTGGTTGCCGCTTCAGCGAGTCGATCATCCAGGAGTTTTCTCCACAGATCGGTCGACGCAATTTGACCGTCGATTCGGGCGACCGGAACGCCCGCCGCGAGAATCGACGCAGGTGACGCGGTGTCGTACATGCCGTTGACCGCAAGGGCGTGAAGGCCGCCAATCCCACGGGCCCACCCGTAAATGTCCTCGACCTTCCGGGTCGCCGA
This sequence comes from uncultured Acidimicrobiales bacterium, assembly GCA_963763135.1. Lineage (GTDB taxonomy): Bacteria > Actinomycetota > Acidimicrobiia > Acidimicrobiales > JANYDT01 > JANMZO01. The sequence continues at coordinate 458,032 of CAVXNJ010000009.1, forward strand.
CACGACGCCCCAACGCAGGCTTGGATGCAACACCGAAATAGCGTGGCGGCCCCATGCGACATCGGGCCGAGCGAACCCGGCGTCGATCGCGACAACGGTCACCTGATCGTCCTGGACCCAGGAAGCGCGTCGGATCGAAAGCTCATCGATCGCTTTGATATGCACACATGCTTTGTTTCCCGGCCGGTCTCCCGGTGACAGGAACACACAGTTGGCCGGGTCCTGCTTGAGGGCGACAGCGACGGCACGAGCCGTGTTCAGGCACATCTCACCTTCTCCCACGAACGCGAGGATGGCGCCCGGCGCGTGAACTATCGGCGGTGGACTCGGTATCCGGGTCAGGACGCTGTCGATGAGCACGCGACCGTTTATCGCTCCCGTCAACCACTGGGCGGGTACCCCGAGCGTAGCCAGGTCGACAGCCGGAACATCGCCTCGCTGGATGTACTGGCCGAGAGGCTCCTGGACCGCTTGCGACTTCGTCTGGGATCGTGCGGAGGTCGTGCGCGGCGCCAGGGACGCGTTGACGTCGCCGTCCTCCAACGACGATAGGTCGATGATGCGATCCACGGGTCCTTCGACCGGCCGGGACTTGCTGCGGCGCCGGAACATCTTGTGGGACTTGGCGCCCTTCGACGGACCGCCAGACTCGCTGGACGTACGAACGGCGCTGTCGGTCCGAGGTACGGCCAGAGCGACCGAGGTGTGTTCGACTTCGGCCCGGTCCAACACCGTGCCGAAGTCGAGGGATCGCGTTTGCAGCGCAGTCGATCGAGGGTCGTGTTCCTCACGTCGGGGGCGTGCTTCGCTGGGCGTCGCAACTTCGCGCACCGTCGAAGCTTCCACCAGTTCCCGTTGATCGGTGACACGACGGGCGGCGCCCGACGAGCGCGACGCACGAATCGTGCCACGCGGCTTGGCCTGTTCGACCCGGGTCTTCTCGTTCGAGGACTTCGCCGGTTTGGCCGCTCGAGCCGCTGCCGGCGCAAGTTCGTCAGCGCGGTCAGCGGCGTCGATCAGTTGCTCGAGCGCGGACCGGGAATCCCTCGGATCAATGGTGATCGTCGAACCGAATTCGGCCACAGACATCGCGGCGTTCTCCGCTGCGCCACCGACGCGACGCCGTTTGCGGCCGGCCGACGCTTTCGACCGTTGTGGGACATCGGGGACTTCGACGGTGACCTCAAAGGACTCCCGAGCGAAGAAACCGGCCACTCCACCGCTTCGACAGCGATTGGCGGCGATCACTCGCGCGTTCGGTCCGAGCGTGGAATGCACTTCATCAAGAAGTGCTGCCATATCGGGACCCTCAAACTTCTGCGTACTGGTCAAGACCAACAACTCCTGCGGTTTCGATGGTTAGCTGATTGCCCAGTTCGGCATATGCCAGAACCGGAAGGTGTGGGGCGGCGCCCCGGAGAAGCTTGCGTAGCGCCGGACGCAAAGGCCCGCTGCATACGAGTACGGGGCGAACCCCACGATTCTCGACATCGGTGACGAGCGTGGCGACGCGTGTCACGATACGTTCGAGTGTTGCGGCATCTCCCGTGAGATACGACCCGTTTTCGCCCGGTCGCACACCATCGAGCAACAGACGCTCGACGAGAGGCTCAAGCGTAAGCACGGACAGGACTCCCTGGTCGGCCAAGGGAGCCGAAATCGCCGGCCCGAGAGCGGACCGCACGGCTTCGACGAGCGCCTCGGGATCCTTCGTGACCCGACCCCGCTCCGACATGACCTCAAGAATTCGGATGAGGTCACGGATCGCAACGCCTTCTTCGAGGAGCGACTGCAGAATACGTTGGACTTCGGCGAGGGAAATGGACACGGCGGCGAGTTCTTCGGTGACGGCGGGATCCGACGCCCGGACACCGTCGACCAGCAATTTGACATCCTGTCGGCTGAGAAGTCGTGACGCGTTGTTGCGGATGACCTCGGCCAGATGCGTGGTGATGACCGAACCACGATCGATGACGGTCGCGCCCGACAACTCGGCTTGCGACGCGAACTCGGCTGGAATCCAGTAGGCCTCCATACCGAAGACCGGATCGGTCGTCGGTCGACCGGGGATATGGGGCGGGCATGACCCGAGAAGAAGTGAAACTCCGGGAGGCGCCTCACCGTTTCCGACGGTGACGCCGTGAACCTTGATCTCGTACGCGGAACCCGCAAGCGAGATGTTGTCTCGTGTGCGCACCGGGGGAAGCACGATCCCGAGTTCCATAGCGGTTTTGCGCCGCAGGGCCTTCACCCGGTCCAGGAGATCTCCACCTCGGTTCGGATCCACGAGGTCCATCAGGCCGTACCCGATGTCGAGCTCGAGCGGCTCCAGACGCATCTCACCGACGAGATCGTTTGGACTGTCGCTGCGTGCCGCCGGCAGTTCGGCCGGTGCATCGTCAGGCGCATCAACGACGACCTTGGCGATCCGGGTCGATCCGAACCACAGGAGACCGGAAACGATGAAGAACGGGATCTTCGGAAGACCTGGCATCATCGAGATTGCGGCGAGCGCACCGGCGGAGATCTTCAGGGTTCGCGCCTGGCGTCCGAACTGCTGCAGAAGATCAGTACCCAGATCATTTTCCGTGGCGGCTCGAGTGACGATCAGACCCGATGCAATCGAGATGAGCAGGGCGGGGATCTGGGACACGAGACCGTCGCCGACCGTGAGCAGCGAGTAGTGGTTCATGGCATCGGAGATCGACATGCCCCGTTGCAGCACACCGACGACGAAACCACCGATGAGGTTGATTGCGGTGATGATGATCGCCGCGATCGCGTCGCCCTTTACGAACTTGGATGCACCGTCCATCGCCCCATAGAAGTCGGCTTCGGCGGAAACATCGCGACGGCGGCGGCGAGCTTCGTCCTCGGTGATGGCGCCGGCATTGAGGTCGGCGTCGATCGACATCTGCTTACCCGGCATGGCGTCGAGAGTGAAGCGGGCTCCGACTTCGGCGACTCGGCCAGCACCGTTCGTAATGACCACGAACTGGATCACGACCAGGATGAGGAACACGACGAGGCCGACCACGACCGAGCCGCCGATGACGACGTGGCCGAACGCTTCGATCACCTGACCGGCGTTGCCCTTCAGAAGAACGAGTCGAACGGAAGCAACGTTCAGCGACAGGCGGAACAGCGTGGCGACGAGCAGAACGGAGGGAAACACCGAGAAGTCGAGGGCCCGCTGGACGAACATGGTCGCCAGCAGGATCATCACTGCGATCGCGAGGTTGATGACGAGAAGAAAGTCAAGAACCGCGGCGGGCAGTGGCACCACCATCACCGCGACGATCGATACGATCGCGGCGGGGACGCCAATTTGAGCCAACCGGTTGGATTTCATCAGACCTCGTTACGTCTTAGGCCCTCCTGGCCTTCGTCGTCTCGGTGCCCTCCTGGCTCCGCTCCTCCGATCGGCCAGGGGCTCCGGAAGCTGCGCGAGTTCCGGCGGAATAAATGACGGGCCTGGCATCGTGAGCGGACCGCCGAGGGTGTTGCGGTTCTGGACCGACATGACGAACGCCAGCAGACGGGCCACGGCCTCGTAGAGTTCGGCCGGAATCTGCTCGCCCACTTCGCAAACGGCGTGGAGCGCTCGGGCGAGCGGAGTGTTGCGGACGATCGCGATGTTGTGCCGCTCGGCTTCCTCTCGAATCTTCCGTGCGAGATCACCGGTCCCCTTCGCCACGACGCGAGGAGCTCCGGTCGTGCGTTCGTACACAATTGCCACCGCAACCCGGGTGGGGTTGACGACGACGGCCGAGGCCGTCTTCACATCCGCCATCATCCGGTTCTTGCTGAGCTCCAGGGCCTGAGCGCGGCGCTTCGCCTTGGTCTGGGGATCACCCTCGCTCTGGCGGTACTCGTCTTTGACTTCCTGCTTGGTCATCTTGAGCGATTTCACGATGCGGCGCTTCTGCACGGCAAAGTCCAGAAAGCCGATGGCAATTCCCGCGTACGCGACGTTTCGAGCGAGGTGCACACACGATGCCCCGACGGTGGCGATTGTGGACCGAAGCGGTCCGGCCTGATCGACGAGTTGATTCGTCACCGATCGCATCGGGCCCGCGGCCACCGCAGCGAGGATACCGGCACGTGCCGCCTCCTTCGTCGCCTCCCAGGCTCCCTGTTTGGAGAGAAGGCGTTTGATGCCCTTCATGGGGTTGATCTTCTCGGTCGTCGGTTTGAGCTTGCGAGGCGTGATGGTGAGGCCGGTCTGGGCGAAATTCGCGATGAGGGCGGTCAGCAAAAGAAAGCCACACAGCGGGGCGACGGCCAAGAGACCGCCGAAGAGCGCGGTGCCGAGGAGGTGTGTGGCGGCGCTCGGGTCCGGAGTGGTCGAGAGTTGCGACACGCTTTGCATCGTGTCCTGCAGCGTCTTGTATCCGAGCGACATCGTGGCCGATACCGCATACGTGGCCACGAGAATCTGGATCCAGGTGACGAGGTCGGGCGATTTCGCTATTTGCCCCTTCTTCTTCGCATCACGTTTGCGTTTCGGGGTTGGGGCTTCGGTGCGGTCATCTTTCGACATGGATCACCTACCCGGTAAGGAGGCGACCGGCCCGAATGATGTCGCGAAGTAGGTTCGGGATGAGGGCCGGGAGAAGGGGGATGGCCAGACCCGTCAGAAGCAGCGCCAAGAGGGTCTTCAACGGCATGCCGAGCTGTAGGGCGTTGAGTTGCGGCGCGGCTCGCGTGAGCAGGCCGAGGGCGACTTCGGCGAGAAACATCGCAGCGAGAACGGGCGCGGCGATCTCGCATGCCGCGAGGATGAACATGCCGAGTTGGTCCGTCAGCAACTTGGCGTTTCCGGCGACGAAACCGTCGAGCGGCACGGCATCGAAGGACGTAAGGAAGCCGCGAAGCAGGAGAAGGTGACCGCCGGAGGCGAAGAGGATGGTGGTTCCCACGAGTTGGTAGAGACGGCCGAACACGCTCGCGCCGGCACCCGACATCGGGTCGTAGACCTGGGCCATCGTGAAGCCGGCAAACAGGTCGATCATGCTTCCGGCCGCTTGAATCGCGGTGAGGACCAGAAGGGCGAAGAAGCCGAGCGCGAGGCCCACGAGAACCTGCCCCACCACCGCGGCGATTAGCGAGAAGGTGTCAAGGCGAACTTCGACCGGCGACAGGCGCGGCCCTGCGGCGATCGTGATCGCCCCGGCCAGCCCAATCTTGACGGTCAGCGGAATCAACTTGGTACCGAACGGCGGTGCGACCATGAGCCAGGCGACGCATCGGGCCATGGCGAGGAGGTAGACGACCAGCGTCGGCGTGGCGAGGTCGAGGCGCACTAGGACACTCGCTAGTCGTTGGAGAGTAGCGATGGGATCAGGTCGAAAAGGGCCTGGGTGAATCCGACGAGTTCGTGCAGCATCCAGTTACCCGAAATGACGATCACCAGCGCCACCGCGATGAGCTTCGGAACGAACGCCAAAGTGGCGTCCTGCAGCTGCGTGACGGATTGAATCAGCGACATGGCGAAACCGACGACGAGACTGGCGACCAAAATAGGCGCGCTTACTTTTGCGGTGATGGTAAGCAGCTGCACCGTGATGTTGACGACCTGCTGGTCGGTGATTCCGAGAATGAACCCCATCAATGGAAGCTCGTTATGAGGGATCGGACGACCAGCGACCAACCATCGACCAGAACGAACAGCAGAAGCTTGAACGGAAGTGAGATCACGACCGGAGGCAGCATCATCATGCCCATCGACATCAGGCTCGAACTCACGATGAGGTCGATGACCAGAAACGGTATGAACACGATGAAACCGATGATGAACGCGATGCGAAGCTCGGACAGGATGAACGCCGGAATAAGCGTGGCGTTGCTCACATCGTCGGTCGTGCGGGGTTTCTTCTCTTTCGAAATCGTCATCATCATCTTCAATTCCTTTTTGCCGGTCTGCTTGAGCATGAACTCGCGAAGCGGCGTCAGTGCGGCTTTGTACGCATCACCCTGGGAGATCTCGTTCTTCAGCATCGGCTGGAGTGCGGTGGTGTTCATCTTCTCGAGCGTTGGACGCATCACGAACAGGCTGAGGAACAGGGCCAGGCCGACGATGACCTGGTTCGGCGGGATCGACTGCAAACCCACGGCGTTGCGGACCAGTGAAAGAACAATGGCGATCCGGGTGAAGCTGGTCAGAAGAATGAGCAGCGACGGTGCCAACGACAGCAGCGTCAGCAGCAGAATGATCAGGACGCTCTGACTTGGCTTCTTCGGGTCCCCGACGGTGATGGAAACGGTGTTCGGATCGGTTCCGGCAGGCACCGGACTGTCGAACACCAGAATTCCGGGGTCGATGGTCGACGGGGTCTGGCCGTACGTTCCGGCATTGTCGGGCGTCGCGGCGGTCCGCTGATTCGTCTGTTCGATCGTGGTCGACGTGACCGTGCCGGCCGGTGCTGCCCCGGCTGCGCCGGCGATGGTGGTCGCCGTTGCCGGCGCTGCGCCCGGGGTCGCCCCGGCGGGAGCAACCGTGGTGGTTGGAGCAGGTGCCGCCGTTGTGGTCGGGGTTGGTTGGGTCTGTGCTCTCGCCCACGATGCAAACAGCATCGGGCTGAGCATGGCAAACAGGATGCCCAGGATCCTTACGTACCCGTACGTTCGTCGGCTCTCGGTTCGGCTCGTCATAATGTTCTCCGAACCGTACGTTCGCGTAGCTTTCCCATCACGCCGGTTGACGGGCCGGGTGTAGCGGGGGCGTCATCATCGGGGAGCTGGGGCCCGGTGGGCCCGGTGCCGGCATCGGTTGGTGTGTGTCGGCGTCGCGGGGTGGGTTCGGATTCCGGATAGTCGCTGCTGTCTTGTTCTGACAGCAGGGTTACGGCGTGATCGGTCACTCCGAGAATGAGGGTGCGGTCACCGGCCCGGACCACAGCGATCGAGGCGTTGCGACTGAGCGGTTGACGACTCACCAGACGAATCGACGGTCCTGAGGAACCATCGGTTTTTATCCCGATACGACGGGTCAACTTTGCCGTGAGGAGCAGCAGCCCCACCACGACGACGACGGCAATGACCAGTCGAAGCAGAACCATCGCAATCGATTGGTCAGCCATTTGCGTTACCGCCGATTCCGGTCCGTCGGCTCGTATCCGAGAACTTCGCTGACCCGAACGCCGAACTCCTCGTCGATTACGACGACCTCACCGCGAGCGATGAGCGTGCCGTTGACGAGAACGTCGACCGGGCTGCCGGCCAGGCGATCGAGTTCGATGACCGATCCGATGGTGAGACTCAAGATCTCCGCAACCGACATCTTCGCTCGACCGAGTTCAACGGTGACGCCCATCTCGACGTCGGCCAGCATCGACACCGGATGGTGGGCGAGTGGTGCGCTGCTCTCGGGAATCTGGTCGAAGACGGGCGTTTCCACATCGGGTTCCGGTGTCATGTCGAACGACGTTGCGATGACGAACGACGCAACGTGCTTGTCGCCGTCGATCAAGCGGAACGATTGTGTCGCTCCGCCCATCGAACTGACTGCCTCTTCGGTGGTCGACTCGGTTAGAGCGCCCAACGTCAACGTCCGTTCGAGCACCGGTCCCAGAGCCTTCGTCGCAGCGGCGAAGCCAGGTTCGAGTGCTTCTTCAAGTGAATCGGCGGGGGGAGGGCCGACGATGAGCCCACGGGCAAACGGCGACACCATCATCAAGGCGATCCGAGCCTCGGATCCGAGGGAGGCGACGACGACGCGACTGCCTTCGATCTCGGTCGGAGACGGTTCCGCCTCGATGGTCCAGCCCGAATCGGCCGACAGCTGCTGTGTCAGTGCAGTCGCCGCCAACTCCATCTTGGAAACGACTTCGGAGGGTATTGTCATCGTGCTCATGCGCCGATTTCCTTCTGGTTGGTGTTCAGTTCATCCACGACGACACAAGCGAGTCGACGACCGCGCCGCCCGGGTTTGGCCTCGAAGCGGGCCGAGTTTCCAATGGTGACAAACAGCGGCGCGTCGATCGGGTGGGTAAGGGGCACGATGTCACCTGGCCTGAGGTCGATGATGTCGCCGGCGAGAAGCTCGATCTGATTGAAGCGGACTGCGACGGAGAGTTTCGTGGTGTCGAGGCTGGCCCGGAGGGCGGCACTCACCGCTTCGGTGTCGACGTCGGAGCGCCCGGTCCGGGCAAAGCCGCCGGCCGCGCCGTCGAGCACAGGCTGAATCAGTGCAAACGGTATGCAGATCGAAAGGACTCCGGAAGCACTCGCGACCTTCATCTCGAACGAAAGCACCACCACGGTGTCATTTGCTGCGGCGATCTGGGTGAACTGAGGATTGGATTCCTGGTGCGCCAGCACCGGTTCGATGGCAACGAGCGACTCAAATGCGAGGGCAAGTTCCCGCAACAGTCGGCCCATGAGGTTCTGGGCCAGCGCCAGCTCGATGTCGGTCAGCGGGCGGTTCGGAAGGGTGCCGTTACCCGTGCCTCCGAGCAGTCGGTCGATGATGGTCATCATCACGGCCAGCGGAACGTGGAGCAGCGAGAGGCCGGCCAACGGTTCCGTCGTTATCATCGCAAGGTACGTCGGGCTCGGAATGTCCCGGACGTGTTCTTCGTACGTGTGCTGACCGACGTCACGGAAGGTCATTGACGCATTCGTCCGAACCGTTGTCGACAACACGGTGGTGAATTGGCGCGCAAAGGTTTCGCCGACAAGCTGGAGCGAGCGCGCGTGATCTCGGTTGAACTTGTTCGGCCGCCTAAAGTCGTAGGCAACAACCTTGGGCTTTTTCGGTGATTGCGTGGAGGGCACGCCAGGTTGATCGGCCACTCACAACCGAACCTGACCGTTCCCGGGCATTTTCCTCCCCGGACCGCCGAGTGACCCTTACGTCACTGCATAACGAACTGATGGAAGTACACGTCTTCGATGTGGCCGTGCGTGACCTTCTTCAGACGCTTCACCAGCTGGGCTTTTGCTGTGTTGCGACCCGCCCCGGAGAGTTCCTCCATGGTGTGCTTGCTCAACTCGTCGATCACGATGTCTAGTGCTTTCGCGTAACCCTTGGTCGGATCGGACGTGTCACCCGCCGCCGCTCCTTCGTGGCCGCCAGCCGCGGCTGGCTCCTCATATTCCAGCTGGAACCCGATGCCGACCTTCAAGAGGTGACCATCAGCCAGATTCAAGGTGATGGCATCGAGCGCCACCACTTCGCCGACCGGGATTGTCGTTGTGGTCGTGACAATCTTGATGACGGTCTTGGTCGGGCCCGAACTGCCACCGCCCATGAGCTTTCCGCCGGCGACGAAGACCGCGAGTGCGCCGACTACGGCGATCACCATGTTCTTTTTGCTCTTCGGGGCCTTCTCCGCTCCTTCAGCTGCGGGAGCGGCCTCTTCCTTCTTCTTTTTTGCCATGTCTGGTCCTCTCCTTTGTGGCTTTCGGGTGGTTTGGTTGGGTAGAGCGTGTTTCGTTCAACTGGAGCTGTGCTCGACGAACTTGTCGTGTGATGACCGGTTCGAATACGTGCGCGAAGTCGGCGGTGAACGCCGGTGTCGTCTAAGCGATCGGCTTGACCGGGGGAGAGATGATGAGTTCTTTCCCGGTTGTTGTGTCAGGTTGTTTTCGGGGAACTGTCGTAGGGGCGGTCGGCTTTGATCTGGGTGGAGTGGTTGATGCCGTGAGCGGGCTTTGGGTAAACGTGACCGGTGGTCGGGTCGTGCTCGCGGCTTCCTTCTTCGTCAGCTTCGTGGCTTCGGGGATCGGTGCGAAGTGCAGGTCCTCTGTCGTCGTCGGTGCCGTAGGGTCCAGCGTCGTTTCCGTAGCCGCTCCATCGGTTCCGACCTCGGTGGAGGCGTCCGCGCCGGGAACTCCGGTATCAACGGCCCCGTCGTCGGTCGACTCGGTATCGCTCGTGTCCTCGGAGGCCTCGGTGGTATCAACGCCCGCCTCTGATTCGCCGTCGCTGCCGGTCTCACTCGACGCGGACCCGCTTGATGCTTCAGCGGCCGCTACTGCGTCTGGCGAGTCGACGTTCGGGTCGGCAACGGAAGCGACGACCACAATTTCGACCCGTCGGTTCTTGGCCCGTCCCTCGGCGGTGTCGTTGGATGCGATCGGTCGCTGGTCGGCGTATCCGGTCGCGCTGCCCCGGGAGGCGGGAAGACCGTGACGTTCGATGAACGAACGCAGAACCGAAGAGGCGCGTGCTGTCGACAGTTCCCAGTTCGACGGATACGTACCTGAGATCGGCACGTCGTCGGTGTGGCCCTCCACGGTGATCTGGTTCGGAAGTGCGGCAAGCTGCGACGCCAAGCGGTCAAGAATGCGCTGACCACCGGCCTGGAGCGTGGCGGACCCTGGTGCGAACAACACCACGTCGCTCGCGATGGTGATGATGAGGCCCCGGGAGTCGACCGCAACCTTTATCTGCGTGTCCTCGATCAAGTGAGCACTTTTAGCGCCCTGCAACGATTCCTGCAGCGCGGTGGCGGCCTTGTCCAGCTTGGCCTTCTCTGCTTTCCAAGCAGTTGAACGCTTCTCCAGCGTTGTTAGCGCGGCCTTCGCTGCTATCTCGGACGGGACGACTCCGGCGGGTGACGCGCCGCCTTCATTGATGCCCTCACCGCCGTCAAGGAGGGCCATTTTGTCGGGGCCGCCAAAGCCGGTGGCGAGGCTCTCACGAAGCTTCTTGTATTTGGCCAGGTCGGTCTGGCCCATGGCGAACAACACGATGAAGAGCACCATGAGGAGCGTGATCATGTCAGCGTAGGTAACGAGCCAACGTTCGTGGTTTACGTGTTCCTCGTGCTCCTCATGTTTCTGCCGCTTGCCCGACATCTCCTAGACCGCCTTCGCGGAGGGATCAACGGGGATTGTCGACGGACAGTCTGCGGCTGCGGCACGTGCCATGGCTATGCCGCCTTCGCGGACTCATCGGGTCGTTCGTCGTCGTTCAGGAACGAGAGGAGCTTCTGCTCGACGATTCGGGGGTTGGCGCCTGCCTGCACGGAAAGAACGCCTTCCATGATCAGTTCCATGTGGTGCGCGTTCACGGCTCCGACACGGCCCAGCTTGTTGCCGATGGGCAGCCACATCAAGTTGGCGGTCAGAACGCCCCAGAGTGTGGCGACGAACGCACCTGCGATGAGGTGACCGAGCTTGCCCGGGTCGGACAGGTTTTCGAGCACGTGCACGAGTCCGAGAACCGTACCGATAATGCCGAGGGTCGGGGCGAAACCGCCCATGTCGGCGAAGAACTTGGCGCCGGCTTTGTCCTGGGTCTTCTTCGACTTGATCTGTGCTTCCATGATCTCGTAGATCTCGTCGGGATCGGTACCGTCGACCGCCAGCTGAATGCCCTTGCGCAGGAACGGGTCTTCGATCGTCTTCGTCGCTTCTTCGAGCGCAAGCAGTCCATCCCGACGGGCGAGTTCGGCAAAACCCACGATTGCCTTCACAACTTCTTCGGGTGGGTGCTTCTTGGTGAGGAGAGCATCTTTGATGGACTTCAAGGCGCCGATGGTGTCGCGCTGGAGGCCGCAGGCCATCGCCACGCCAAACGTTCCGAGGAACACGAGCATCATGGCCGGTGGCAGGAAGATCGACGCGGGATCGCCACCCTCCATGATCATCGAGCCGAACACGGCGGCGAATGCCAACACGATTCCGACAAGCGTAAATACGTCCATGTCTACTTCTCCTCAGAAGGGGCAACGACGAGTTGCAGATGGGCTCGTGAAATAGGCCGTCCGGCCATTTCTTCAGCTGTGACGATTATTGAAGCGTGGTATGCGCGTATGCGCTCGATCACGGTGTTGAGACTTTCCTCAATAACGAACTTCGTTCCGTCAATCAATGTGACAACGGTGTCCGGAGTTTCTTCAATTTTTTCGATCCGGGCAGAGTTCAACGCGAACTCATGACCGTTCAATCGAGAAACCTTGATCATTTGTGGGCCTTCCTTGGTCCGTTAGCCATCCATGTATTCGTCGTATGCACGCTTGCGGCCATCGATCGGCACCGACGTTGGTCTCCTGCGTAGGTCGGATTGCTTTCCCAAGGGCATTGGGTTTTCCGACCTACTTTTGGTGACGTACGGTGTTTGAATTGGGATCAGCGGTTAGATATACGGTCGTTTACTGATGAGCGGGTGTTCGGTATTGAGTGGTAATGAATATCTGAACCAAGGGCATTGAACTCCGAAGCAGTGAGGTCCAATGCCCTCTATTCAGTCATTCATCGGTCAACGCCTAGCGCTTCAGGTTTACGAGCTCCTGAAGCAGTTCGTCGGCCGTGGTGATGACTCGGGAGTTTGCCTGGAAGCCACGCTGTGACGAGATCAATCCGGTGAACTCCTGGGCCAGGTCCACGTTCGACATTTCGAGGGTTCCCCCGGCGATCGATCCGCGACCGCCGGTACCTGCCGCACCAACCTGTGCGAGTCCGCTGTTCGGTGTCGGCCGGTAGAAGGATCCGCCGACCTTCTCGAGACCCGACGGATTCGAGAACGACGCCATCGCGATCTGGCCGATAACCCGGTTGTGCCCGTTCGAGAACACGCCGGTCACGGTTCCGTCAGCGCCGAGGCTGAAGGTCTGGAGGGCACCGGTCGTGGAACCGTCCTGGGAGAGGGCCGACGCAGTGGACTTGCCCGCATACTGACGAAGGCCGTCGGCCGACGCTGCGCCGAGGTCGATGGTGACCGGTCCCGGGTAGGTGCCGAAGGCGCCGGGGATCGTTACCGTCGGTGGTGTCGTGGGGGCGGTGATCTTGCCGGTGATGGAATCGAACGTGATGCTGAACGCTGCACCGAGCGTGTCGGGGGTGGTGTCAGCATCTGAGCCGTCGGGGGTGTACGGCTGAACCGACCAGGTGTTGGCAGCGGTCATTTTCATGCCGAACGTAAGGTCGAGTGGTTTGCCGAGCGAGTCGTAGACGGTGATCGACGTGAAGACTTCCGAGCCGGGCAACGTGGCCGGCACCGACGCGTCGAGGTTGCCGCCGAGGCCGACCTTGGTGGTCGGCTGGGGGCTGATCGCCTGGCCGAGCGGCATTTGGAGGTCACCGACCGCTGCGTTCGTATTGACGACACCGGACGAGTCGGCGGTCCAACCCTGCAGCACACCGCCGTCAGGGGTGACCATTCGCCCGAAGGCGTCAAAGGACAGCGAGCCGGCTCGGGTGAAGAGTGTCTGCCCGTTGTTGCGGGCGACCAGAAAACCGTCGCCTTGAATCGACATGTCGGTCGAGTTGCCCGTGAGTTGGGAGGCACCCTGGCGGAACGAGGTGACAATTCCGCCGATCTTTACGCCAAGTCCAACCTGCGATGGATTGGTGCCGCCGAGGCCCCCGGGGCCGTTGATCGGTACGCCGGCGCCGGCGAGGCTCTGGCTCAACATGTCCTGGAACACGACCGAGCTTGATTTGTAGCCAATCGTGTTGACGTTGGCGATGTTGTTGCCGATGACGTCCATCATCGTCTGGTGACTGCGAAGTCCGGAGACTCCGGAGAACATGGAACGAAGCATTGAGGATCCTTTCGGTTGCTGCGGACGCAGCATTGGTTGGGTTGTGTTGCGTGTTGTTCGGCGTGTTTGGCGCCGATTGGCCGTGCCGTGGCCGGTGGTGGTCGGCGCGCAAGCGATGCGGCGAGCATCGCTGATGGTTGGTGGGTGTCTTCCGGAGTAGGGCTACTTCGGAAAGATATGTGTACCTACGGTGTGGTTGCCGAAGGTGTCGAGGTAGAAGTTGTCGTCGTGGTCGATGGCGCCGTGACCGGCGTTGAGGTCGACGTTGAGGTCGACGAGGTGGTCGGTGTGGACGTCGTTGGTGTAGACGTGGTCGGTGTTGAAGACGACGTGGTTGGGGTGGAAGTGGAGGGTGTCGAGGACGCCGCCGCGGCAGCGCTCGGTGTGGTGTTAGTGCTGGAGCGCACCTCGAGGACCTTTCCGAGCGGTACTTCGATCTTGCCGATGAGCAGGATCGGGGCACCAGCGTTCATCAGCGCTGCGGTGACCGTGCCTTCCACGACGTTCGAACCGTTGTCGTAGGTGATCGTGCGGCCGACGAGTTCCGCCGCCGACCGCTTGTTGCTCTCAGCCACCGCTGACGTCTGGAGCGTCGCCAGTTCCTCAAGCTTCTCCGTCATCGTCAACTGCGCGGTCTGGGCAATGAACTCCGTGCCGTCCATCGGACTCAAGGGGTTCTGATACTTGAGCTGGGCCACGAGGAGTTTCAGAAACGCGTCCTTGCCCATCTGATCGTTGGGTGAGGTGGTTGTCTTGAGTGCCGTTGAAGCACCGGTGCCCGTGGTGGTTCCACTTGCTATCGAGTTGATCATGAGGTTTCTGTTCCGTTCAAAGATATGTGTACGTAGTGAATCCGGACGTTGGTTGTCATAGTTGGATGTCCACCCGGGATTGGCCGGCGGCGAGAGACGATGCGGCCAGCGTGCTCAGACGGGTTCGCGGGTCGACGCGCCCTGAAGATGCCGACGGCAGGTTCGATCGTGGACCTCCCTGGGCCTGTTGGCCGGTTTGACGGTTGGTGTCCGACCCGGCCTGGTGTCGAGCCTGCTGGTTCACGTCAAAGGAGCTCGACGTGAAGCCTCCGTCGGAGAGCGACGACCTGAGTCCGTCAAGAGCGGAACGAAGGAGCTCTCCCGTGGATGCGTGTTCCGTCGTCATGCGTAGGTGGACGGTGGATCCATCGACGGTCAGGTCGATGGCGACCATGCCGAGCCCGTGAGGGTTGAGTTCGAGCGTCATCCGGTGCTCGCCGTCGAGGCCCTGATAGAGCTTCACGTTGGAGGCCACCTGATCAGCGAGGTTGCCACGAGACTCGGTGCGACCGGCCAGCTTTGCGGCATCGACCGCTGCGGCCGGACTGGTGCCGGCCATGCTCGAGGAGCTGATCGGACCAGCCACTGTCCCGGATTTTCCATCTACTGAGCTGACAGGTGCGGTGTCGTCATCGTCGCGGATTCCGGTGGCGCCAACGGAGCGGGCGGGCCGGTTGAGTGACGTGGGGCGGCTCGCCAAGGTCGCGGCAATCGCACTTGAATCGGTTGCCGTCGGCTACGGCTTGCGCCGGTGATCCGCTCCCAGGCGCCGCGGGTGGGGGATCGGACAGCGGAGTGGTGGAAGCCGATCCCGCGTCATCGACTGACGGCGCTTCCGCTGTGGTCCGATGGCTTGCGGAGGGAGCGCCCGAGCCGATCCTCACCGCTGTGCTTTCGACTTCCACCGATTGTTGAGGGGTCACGTTGCGAGCCGCAGATTCTGCGGTTGCGACGGTCATACCGAGCGCCGTTTCACCGGGGGAGGCGGGTGCCGCAGAGACATTCTGTGATGCGTCGGTTCCTTCAAGCGCATCGGCGGATGCAAACGTCGGGGGAAGATCGTGGGCCTCCGGCACGGGTGCCGCGCCGGTCGATCCGGTCCCTTGAGCCGTACCTGAGACCGGTCCGTCTGAAGGGTCGGCGATCGACGACGGTTTGGGTTCCGAAACGATGGCGGTCGGGGAATTGGCGCCGAATACGGTTGCTGGTACTTCAACACTTCCAGGCTGGGCGGCGCCCGAACCGGATGGACCGATCACCGTCGTACCAGTGCTGACAGTACCGATGGCCGGATCCATCGGGCGCGTTGCGATCGCAGGTTCGTTCGCGTTGGCGATGGCGGAGAGTGCCTCGGCGGACGGATCCACCCGACCCGGTTCGGCCGCGGTCGGAGCCGTTGATTGGCCAACAGGCTGACCCGCGAGACGGAGTCGACCCGACAACTCGATCGAAGCCGCTTCCGATGTGACCCGAAGCGACGCGGCGCTCGACTCCGATGGGAACTGGTTCGGCATCGACGTTGCCGCTTCCGTCGAAGCCTCGGAGGCAAGCCCGGCAACCGAATCCGCTCGCAACGCCGACATACCGTTCGACACGGCATCTCCGAGTCCGGAGGAGGGTGCGACCCCGGCGTCGAGTCCTTCGATTCCGTCGGGCAGCACCGAAGCCGCGTCCGTCTGGCCCACGGGCCCGTTCGCGGCGGATCCGGCTGCTGCGACGGTGGTGGTCGAAGCCACCTGAGCCTCCGAAGGTGCGGCGATCGTTCCGGCTATTGGGTTGGTTGGGACAATTCCGGTGGTCCACGACCCCAACGGGATTCCCGTCGGCCGACCCGGCGTTCCGTCAGCTTCGGCGGGATCATCCTCGTCGTTCGGGGGAACGTCTGAGGAAGTGGTATTGGATGTTGAAGCACCCGATGCCGAGCTGCTCGAGTCGGGTCCGGTCGATGCGGGTTCAAGCGATGAGTTGTCGGACAACTTCGCACGCGGGGTTGGCGTTGCCGCCCTCGGCGTGGCTCGGCCACCGACGGTTCCGGCCAGCCCCGCCATAACGAGCGCGAAGGCCTCACCGTTCGCGTCGTTCGGATGGTCGGTATCACGCTCATCGATCGATGTATCGGAGACCGCTCGGGTGTTCGACGAGCCGGACCTGGAGCCCACAGGTTCGTGGCTGGGAGCACCGGCGAGGGACATCATGAAACTCTTGCTTGACGCACGGGTCGTGAGTGGAGCGGACATGGCTACACCGACTTCGGCGATGTCGACGGGATTGTGGTGACCGGTACGGTTGTGGCGGTCGGTGGCACGGCTGCGGTACCGGTCAGGACGGTGGCCAACGGTTTGTCGGCCGTGGTCGTGGCCGCCGGTGCCGCGGCAGCCGCAGTGGCGTTTGCCGGGGCGGGTGGGTCGACAGGGATGACGTCCGGGGCGTCGGGGAGACCCAACGCATCGCGGTTCACGTCGTTCAGCGTCTGGCGGAACTCGCGGGACTGCATCTGTATCGCCGTGGCGTTCTGCAGGCTCTTGATCACGCCTTTGGCAACGGGACCTGTGGCCGTCGGAGCGTACTTCTGCACGTCCTCGGGGCTCGCTGCGACGAGAAGGCCTCCCTCACCCCAGCTCACGGTGTTTTCGCCGCCGACACTGCGAACCTGGGTCTGCGTATTGGGTCCCCATGCTCCGCTTGCCGGTCCGACGGGAGTTCCGGTGGGCCAAATGATCTGCGGAACGGCGGTAGCGGTGGAGGCGGTGGGCTTCGTGACCGCGCCGGTCGTAGCCGGCGTCGTGGCAGTGGTTGCCGCAGTTGTTGCCGCAGTAGTTGACGCTGCTGCGGTCGTGGTCTGATTCGTGATGGCGGCGACAGTCGCGGCCGATGCGAAGTCGTTGACCCTGGTTGTTGTTGGAGCCTGAGGAACCACGGGTCCGATCGGCGAGCCGACTGCTGATTTGGAAGCGGCGGAGGCGCCGGTCGAGACGGCACCTGTCGAAACGGCGGTCGTCGAGTTCGGTTGAGCGTAGGCGGCCACTGTCGAAACGGTGGAGGCATTCGTCAGGCCGAGACGCCCCGTGAGGTCCGTCATTATCTTCGACACGTAACCCTGGGTCTCCCGGTAGGGCGGTACTCCGCCGAACTTCTGCACCGCTCCGGGGCCCGCGTTGTAGGCCGCTAGAGCAAGTGATACCGATCCGAATTGACGGAGATGCTGGCTCAACAGGCGTGCGGCTCCGTCTATGGCCTGGCTCGGCTCGTACGGGTCGATCTTCAGAGCCCGGGCGGTCGACGGCATCATCTGCATGAGACCCTGCGCTCCTGCTGGGCTCTGGGCGTTCGGGTTGAACTGGGATTCCTGCTTGGCGACCGCTTCGAGGAGCGTCGGCGAGACGCCGTACTTCACGCCGGCCTGTTGGAACATGGAGCGGAAATTCGCTCCCGGATCAGCCACCGCTTCGGAACCGGTGTCGGTCGACTGGACGTTGGTGGTTGATGCCGCGGCGCTGACGACCGAGGGCACCGGGGCGGTGACTTCGGCGGCGACCAGCGAAATCGGCGTTTCGATCGCGGCAGCGGTACCCGCTCCGGTGGCCGAAACAGCATCGGTCGACGGGAACGCAACCGGCGCGGGCGCAGTAGATGGAGCGATGATGCGACGGATCGCGGTCGGAGTTCGCGTGATGTCCTGGATCTTCACGACGTCGCCGGTATGCGGGGCCACGACCATCTTCCCGTCGCCCGCGTAGATCCCGATGTGGTCAACGGGATCGCCGAACGCTATGAGGTCGCCAGGCACGGCCTGATCGAGGGACGCCACGGCGGCACCGACCTTGGCCTGGTCGCGTGCCACGCGGGGGAGTGAGAGCCCGGCCTGGTCGAAGACATGCTGAACCAAACCGGAGCAGTCGAATCCCGACGGATCCTCGCCTCCCCACACGTACGGGATTCCCAGGTACTGGGTCGCGAGACGAACGATCTCGTTCCCGTCGGCCGCGCCTGTCGTGGAACGGGCTGCCGAGTTCTGCACTTCCGTAACAGCGGGGTTCAGGGTAATCGTGGCAGGCCGGTTCGGCTCGAGTGTTCCGGCCAAACCGCTCTGCTGTTCGAGGCTCGCGGCGATCAGGTCGTTGAGCGCCGAAGACGTCGTGCTTGCCGTCCCCTGCGTGGTCTGAGCGATCATCCGGTCGACGAGCGTGCCAAAGGACGAACCACCGGAATCGGTGCTGCTTGCGTCGGAGCGGATCGCGTCGCTCGGCGACGTCAGCGCACTTGACGCGGGAGGTCGAGCGCCGAACCGGGATTGAATCGATGCGATTCGGCCCGTGATATTGGCAATTGATGCGTTGTAGTCGCTCATCGGAACTCCGCTGGAAGAAAAAGAGAAATGTGGGGTGAAAGACCGTTGCGGTCCGGTATGGCACAGGTGAGACACATGTCAGGCAACCTGATTGTTCGTCGTGCGGGTCGGACCCGCCGGTTTAGGTGCGAGGGCCTTTGTCAGTGGACCAGCCGGATGGGCCGGAACGGTTGGGCCGATCGATCGCGTCGAGTGGAAACGCCGCTGGTTTGTCCGTTCGTCGGTGTCCTGTACCTCTTCAGTGGCCAACTCACTCTGATAGGACTCGTTGTGACGATCGCGTAACCGATCGAGTGCCGATACACGTTGTGCGGCGATGGACCAGTCCTGGCGACGTAGCTGCTCCTCGTTCCTCGCCAGGGAAACTTCGTGCGCGGCGTCGACCACCTGATCGCCGAGTCGTTCGAATTTGCTACGTTCGCGTAGGAATTGGTGTGACGGTACTGGTTTGCCGTCTGGCTGGGTGGCCTGCTTGTAGGCCTCGGCACGCTCAGCCTGGCGAAGTTGGGCGTTCGCCACGTCCAAACGGGCTTGGGTGAGCCGTCCCATTTCGATGTCTTCCTGGATCTGACGAACGCGCATGACGGTGGCCAGCCGGAAGCGGTTGCGCTTCATGATGCGGCCCCGACCAGGTGCGCCAGTTGGCCCCAGCTTTGCGCGGCGGGAACGGTCTCGTGGAGGTCTTGCGAAAGGAACGCCTTGATTCGGGGTTCGAGGGCCACCGCCCGATCGACGAGCTCGTTGGAGCCCGGGATGTAGGCGCCGATTTCGATGAGGTCCTTGGCGTCGCGATGCGCGGCCATCAGACGACGGAGTTCGGTTGCCGCGCCCCGCTGTTCGCGAGTCGTAATCGCTGGGGCGACTCGGGAGATCGATTCCAGTGCATCCACGGTGGGGAACTGCCCGGCGGTGGCGAGCTTGCGGGAGAGCACGACGTGACCGTCGAGGATCGAACGGGCGGCGTCGGCAATCGGCTCATTCATGTCATCACCGTCAACAAGGACGGTGTACAACCCGGTGATGCTGCCGCGTTCGCCGGAGCCGGCCCGCTCGAGCAACTGGGCGAGCATGGAGAACGTCGATGGCGGATAACCGCGCGTAGCGGGCGGCTCTCCAGCGGAAAGTCCAATCTCACGTTGGGCCATGGCAAATCGGGTGAGGCTGTCCATCAGCAACAGGACGTCGGCGCCCTCGTCACGGAACGATTCGGCAATCCGAGTCGCCGTGAGCGCGGCACGGAGACGCACGAGCGGTGGCTCATCGGACGTGGCGACTACGACCACCGATCGGGCCAGTCCCTCCGGTCCGAGGTCCCGGGCAATGAACTCCTGGACCTCACGTCCACGTTCACCGACGAGTGCCAGCACCGAGACATCGGCCTCGGTTCCGCGGATCATCATCGACATCAAGCTGGACTTACCAACCCCGGAGCCAGCAAAGATGCCGATGCGCTGCCCACGCCCACACGGGACGAGCGTGTCCATGACCCGTACCCCGAGGGGTAGTTGCTCACTTACCGGCCTTCGACGCAACGGGTGTGGTGCACTGCCCGATACGCCGACTCGCTGGAGGCCGGCCGGTAGTGGTCGGCCGTCGAGTGGACGGCCGAGACCGTCGAGAACTCGACCGAGCAAACCCTGGCCGGTGAGAATTGTCGGAGCTCCACCCGCGGCTCGGGCCCTTGCTCCGTTGCGAACGCCCCGGAGGCTGCCGAACGGCATGCAGGTCGACGAGAAGTCGTGGACCGCGACGACTTCGCACCAAACGTCTCCGTCGGGCCCGTCGATGATCACCGCGTCACCGATTGCGACGTCGAGACCGACAACGTCGACCTGGATGCCGAGAAGGCGACTCACCCGCCCGATCCGGAGCGGGCCTGCGGCGCGTCGAACCCGGTCGAGCGTTGTCCCGTCGAGCAGAAGCGCGCTCATTGCTGTGCCCCTTCGAATGGCATTAGCGCCAGAACTTGGCCGGTTGCACCGTTCAACTCGGAGTGCGCGACTCCGAGCGCATCGATCACGTCGGTCTCGGTACGATCCGGCAGCGTTGTAGCTTCCGACGAAGACAACACTTCACGAGCGCGGGCCAAGGCATCGGTGAGTCGGAGCTCGATCTGCCCGGCCGGGAGGTCGATGACGCAATCGCCAATCTCGACGGAATGGTCCGCCACGAGTGACAGATCCCGTTGGGTGAAGCGTCCTTCGACACTCCCGATCTGTTCGAGGTCGGTCGGGTTCAACCGGGCGACACACGACAGGTGTTCGGGTGCAAGTGACAGGGCTTTTCGAAGCGCTTCTTCGCCCGAGCGTGGGTTGTTGCGCAGCTCCCGTTCGATGAGTGTCTCGGACAGCGCGAACGCCGTGTCGATCAGGGATTCACGGGCCCGGTCGGCGATACCCTGCTGCTCAGCGATCGCCCGTTCAGCTGCCTGCTCGATGGCCTGGCACAGCGACGTTACCCGGCGGTCGTGCGCGGCCTCCTCCTCAGTCGTCAGGGCACGGCCGATCGACATTCCCTCTTCGATGCCGGCTTCGTATCCGTCGGCCCAGGTGGGTTCGGCTTCGCTCTCAGCTGGCGACAGGGGGTTCTTCAACTGGTTGTCGAAGGTGGCGGGATGCACGGATGAACGGATCACCCGATCGCTTTCGCGACGGAGCGGTCGAATGACGGTTGAGCGCCGGATGGGGCTAGACGACGAACTCATCCGCACCTCTCGCGAGCACAAGCTGGCCGGCTTCTTCCAACGCCCGGATGACACGCACGATGGCTCCCTGGGCTTCCTCGACCGATTTGATTCGGACCGGGCCCAGCATGTCGATTTCTTCTTTGAGGTTCTGAGCGGCGCGCTCTGACATGTTTCGGCCGATCTTGTCTCGCACGTCGGGCTTGACGCCCTTGAGCGCGACGGCAAGTTCTTTGCCGTCGACCTGACGCAGGACAAGCTGAATCGAGCGGTCGTCGAGCCCCCCGATGTCTTCGAACACGAACATCCGCTGACGAATCTCGTCGGCGAGCTCGGGACTCGTCCGCTCCAGACCCTCCAGAATCAAACGTTCCATGGCCCGATCTGACCGGTTGAGGATGTCGACGAGGTTCTGGACCCCGCCCAGAGAACTCATTTCGTTCGGTTGCATGACCGAGGAGAACTTGCGTTCCAGTTGGCGCTCAACCTGTTCGACGACGTCGGGGGATGTGCGATCCATAACCGCGAGACGGGTCGCCACGTCGCGCTGGAGATCCTCGGTCAATCCGCCCATGACGAGTGCCGCCTGTTCGGCGGACATGTGGGCGACGACCAGGGTGATGGTCTGCGGGTGTTCGTCCTGAATGAACGAGAGCACCTGGCGTGGGTCGGCTTGCCGTAGGAACTGGAAAGGAATCTTGCCCATGGAAGCCATGACGGTTTCCATGATCGAGTTGGCTTCTTCTTTGCCGAGGCTGTCTTCGAGGATCGACTTCGCGATCTCGAGTCCACCTGAGGTCGTGCTCGGCTTCGATGACACCTCGACCAGAAATTCTTCGACGATCGCGTCGGCGGTCTTGCCGTCGACCGACTGCATGCGAGCGATCTCCGAAGTGATCTCAGCCACCTCGGACTGATTCAACATCCTCATGATGCGCGATGAATCGCGCTTGCTCATCTGGAGAAGGAGGAGTGCGGCTTTTTGGGTACCTGACAGTTCCTTTGCCATCACGACCTCCGATCGGCCATCCAGTCGCGAAGGGTATTCGCGACGTCTTCAGGCTGGCGGTCGATGAGAGCGGCAATATCGGGGCGGGCTTCAGCCGGTGGGAGACCAGCCATACCTGCGGCCATCACCGCAATCGGATCATCCTCGTCGGCATCCTCGTCATCGTCGAGTCCGCCAGCCGGGAGGGCCAGGGTCGATGCGCGGGGAAGCCGGTCAAGTGGAATCGGCGTCACGGTCGGGGTGCTGGCCTTGCGAGCCCCCCGGTAGGCGAGCACGACGGACAGCAGCGCGAGCAGCCCGATGATCCCGCTCTTGATGAGATCAGACGTTTGGCGGCTCTTGTCAGCGCTGCTCACAAGTGCAAGCTGCGTGGCGGCCAGTTTGGCGGCTGAGGCGTCAAAGGAGAGCTGGCCGAGTTCGAGTGAGTCGCCCCGGGTCGGCTGGAGTCCGGCGGCCGCCGACACGAGCTTGCGGAGACTTGCGGCGTCTGCCGCCTTCAACTTCTTCGACTTGTCGAGCAAGACTGCGATCGAGAGACGGGTGACGGTGCCGGGGGTGACGTCGACCTGCTCGACGACCTTGCCGACGGCATAGTCCGACTGCGAGTCTTCCTTCACGTAGTTGGATGCGCCGGCCGGGACGTTCGCTGCACCGGTCGCTGCGGCACCGGTAGCGGTGGCGCCGGGGAGTGTCGTGTTCGGAACGCCGTTGGGGCCGAGCACGCCGGTTGCGGTTGTTCCGTTGGCTGCCGTGTACGTTTCCTTGGTCACCTTCTCGGCGGTGGCGATGCGCTTGGTCGGATCAGCGAACGTCTCGGTCATCGTCGACTTCTTGCTGTAGTCGAGCTCAGCCTTGACGCGGACCACGGCGTGTCCGTCGCCGGTGACCTTCTGCACCATCTGCTGGAGCGACAGGGCCAGGGCGTCCTCATAGGCCGTGGTCTGCTCCATGCGGTTACTGGTTGCTGCCGAACCGTTCTGCCCCGGGGCGGCCAGCACGTTGCCGTTGGCATCTGCGACCGTGACATCTTCGGGGGCCAGTCCTTCGACCGACGATGCAACCAGGTGGACGATGGCGTCGACCTGGCCGGCGGAGAGCTTGTTAAGCCCCGAAGTGCGCACGAGAACCGAGGCAGTTGGCTTGGTCGTGTCTCCGCTGAACAGATCTTCCTGGGGTATTACCAGGTGAACCGAGGTCGCATCGATCCCGTCAATAGCGCGAATCGTCTTAGCCAGTTCTCCCTCTAATGCGCGCTGATAGTCGACGTGCTGACGGAATTCACTGGTAGTGAGTCCCTGTTTGTCGAGGAGGGAATAGCCCGGTGCGCCGTCGCTTGGAATACCTTTCGCCGAAAGGTCGATGCGCGTGCGGTACACGAGGTCCTGGGGAACGAGGATTGACGCACCCCCGTTGCTGAGTTCGTACTTGACGCCCTGGGCGTCGAGGCTCTGCGTCACCGCGGAAGCGTCCGACGGGGCGAGGTTGCTGTAGAGCGTTGAGTACTGGGTCTGGCTCGTCCATTTGGACAGCATGAACGCGCCGAGGACGACAGCGAGCCCGGCCAATCCGAGCATCGTCTTCTGGCCACGGGTGAACCCGTTGAAGGTTCCGCGGAACTTTTCGGTTGCCTGGCCAACATCAAACTTCGCCACTATGCCGACTTCCTGAGTACTTCAACAAACAGGGACGAGAAAAAGGAGATAGATGTAGAAAACATAGGTGTGTGGGACTTCATTTAGAGTAGGTGGGTGTGGGTGTGGGGTGTTTCGTGTCTTTAGCGGCAGAGCAGCTAGAGATTCATTCGCATAATGTCGTTGAACGCTTCAACGGCCTTGTTTCGCACGGCGACGGTGAGTTCCGTGGAAAGGGAGGCTTCAGTCGCCGCAATCATGTATTCGTGCGGATCCTGTAACTGCCCGGTCGCTGCGAGTTCCGCGAGTCGGTCGGCGTTTGCCTGTTGGGTGTTGACGGTGTCAAGGGCATTCGACACCAGCGTGCCGAACCCGTCGCCGGAGCTGCTCTGTCCGGCGTTGACCGGATCGAGTGCGTTGGCGACGAGTTTGTCAAAGGTGTCGGTGGTGTTGCCGGCGCCTGCGGCCGAACCCAACGACAGGGGAGTGATCCCTTGGGCGAGCCCACTGGAAGCGATTCCCGAAAGAGGAGAGATACTCATGATTACTTTCCGAGCGTGAGGGCTTGTTGGTACGCGTCACGGACGCGTTCGACAACAGCGAGATTGGCCTGATATCCGCGCTGGGCGACCAGCAGCGAAGTCATCTGTTCGTTCATGTCAATGTCGGGCCGGCGCACGAGACCGTTCTGGTCCGCGAGTGGGCTCGTCGGGTCACTGACCACAATTCCTGTGGCATCGCCGAACGTGACTCCGGTGACGAGTGCTCCGCCGTTTGGGTCGGCCGTCGCCTGAAGATACCGAGCCTGATAGGCCGCTTCACTGGTCGGGCGAACCGTGTTGAGGTTTGCGAGGTTGTCGCTGATGGTGTCGAGCCATTTGCGAAATACATGCAATCCACTGTTTGAAATTCCAAGTGCGCTGAACATGCTCACAGCTGACCTCGTATCGCCGTTCGAAGGAGTCGGTACTTCGCATTCAGCGCTTCGACGGACATCTGGTAGCGAAGGGAGGTCTCGGTCGAGAGAATCGTCTCGTCATCGAGGTTGACGTTGTTGCCGTTGAGACCGGTCTCGTCCATCGATCGACTCTGGGAAACGTTGGCCGATGCCGGGCTACCGCTTTTGATGGCCTGGTTCAGCGCGGACTCGAAGTCCACGCGCTTGGCGAGGTAATTCGGTGTTTCCAGATTCGCGATGTTGTCGGACAGTGCACGCTGGCGGCTCGCCAACCCCCGCAGCGAAACCCGCAGGGCGTCCATGGTGGAATCGTTCATCATCGGTTTGCACCAATTGCAAGGCTTGAACCGATGATGCGAAATCCGGGTGCAGCTGCCGTGATCGAGCTCGGTGTCCTGGCTTCGCAGCCGGACCGAATCCTCGTTACACCGACCATGCTCCAGCCGACAGACATGCGGCGAGCCTGAGACCCAGGTGGGGTACTGCGCGTTGAATGCACGGAACGACTCGCCTTTCAAGACAATCGGATTCGCCGCCCATCCATGGCAGCAAGCTTGTGCACTCCGTGCAGTAGCTCCAATCGTCCGGATTCACGCAATCTGCGCGTTGCCGGTGCAAATCATCAACGTTGGTGAACTTCGGCGAGTTCGCCGACCAGGCACGGTCGGAACGTCAGTAGTGAACGCGGTGTTCAGTTGTGAATGGTGCCGGGCCGTGGGAAATGACGGTTGAGGGAATTCCGATGGACGACGTCCAAGCTGAGGGAAGCTTCGATCCTCGTGTGCGGCCCCCTGGCACGTTCGTGCGTGTGCCGGTCCTCCACGTCGTTGCTGGTCGGCGTTCGACACTGAATGCGCTCGTCCGTTGGCGATGGCGAACGACCGCGTTGCCCGGATACTCCGCCGTCTGGCCCTTCGACGCGGTCCGCCGATCGTCAGTCCAGGGCCGCAACGGCGAGCCGGGTGTTCTTCAGAACCGTGAGTCGAAGAACACCGGGCGGGTTTCTCGGGCCAGCGCCACGCGGTGGTTGTTGAGCCCTTCCATCTGCAATTCGATCACGTCAGCAAGCGAGTTCATCCGCTCGCGGATATCGCGCGCCTGTTGCAGGCATTCGGCTGGCATATCGCCTTCGGGGAGCTCGTCCTCGGACGCGTCACGGGGAGGATCAAAGCTCCCGGGATGTACGGCTAGCTCGAGCTCTGTTCGACGGACCATGTCATCGAGGCTGTCCAGGTACTGGTGCCACGTGACTGCAACAACGGTGCTCTCGCTCATCCGACTCGGGCGATGCTTCCTGCGGGCATACCGGCAGCAGCGAGCAGAGCCGCCTCATGCCACGCGTCACGCAATGGCTCAACGATTCGCAGACAAACACCGACTTTGGTTTTGTCCTTGTGGATGTTGGCTTTGATGAGCTCGCTGTAGAGATAGCGGTAAAGCTCCTGCAGGCCGCGGCCACCCTCCCAGATCGTCACATCGAGCGAAGACTGCAACTCGACGACGATGTCCTGAGCGTGCAGGAGAAGGCTGTTCGCCTCGGCGTTGTCGCCGCTGATAATGGCAAGCTCGGCGCCGGCGATGTCTCGAACCAACCGGTCGTAGAGCATCGTCAGGAGGCGGGCGGGTGACGCAGTCGCAATGGCATCCTGCACGTAGCGAGCGCGGTGTAGTTGGGTGTTCATCCGTGAGACCCTTCGGTGTGTTTGGTGTTAGACGCTAGAAATTGACGGGGTGTGGGCGGTGATTTTTCGTCAGCCACTGACTTGTTCGGTTTCGTCCGGCCAGACTTGAGCATTACGCCTCGTTATGAGTCATCGGCACCATTCGGCCCCGTGGCGGCTTAACTGGAAGCGTTCAGCTTGTTGATTTCGCCGGCCAGGCGCTCGCTTTGGGATTTGATCTTGCCGAGCGCAACTTCGAGGTTCGTGAACTGGCGTCGGAGCGCAGTCTCACGGAGCGCCAACCGGGTGTCCCAGTTCGCGATCTGCTCGGTGAGACTCTTCGACAAGGCCTGGCGGCCGTTGATGGTGGTCGTGAGAATTCCGGTCGTGGAATCGGTTGCCGCTTTGCCGACGTTCTCAACACGAGCCGCGATACCGGTGGTGGCATCGGTGAACGCGGCCTGAACGGCCGCCGGGTTCGCCTGGTACGCCGCGATGAACTTCGCCTTGTCGAATTTCATCCCGGAGTCTTTGGCCACCGTGATGCCCATGGAGGCCATGCTGTTGCCAATCGATCCGAATGCCCCGTACAGCTGACGTTCCAAGCTTCGCGTGGTGCTGTCGCCGAGGAGAGGGCCACCCTTTTTGGTCGTGGTGTCGTAGCGCGACTGACTGTTTATGTAGCCGAAAGCGGCATTTACGGCGTCGATAAGACCCAACACCTTCGTGGCGATCCCATCGGCATCCGAATTCACCGACACCGTTACATCGGTGGTCGGCGCGGCCTTGACCAGAGCGACCGTAACTCCGGGGAGTATCTCGGCCTTGTTCGACGACGACGTGACCGTGTACGCCGCAAGTCCGGTACCCACAGTCAACTTGGCGTCGACGGCTTCGCTCAGTGTCTGCATGCTTCCAAGGGACGCGTCGAGGAAAGTTGTATCGGTGGTGATTTTTCCGGCTTCCCCGGTACCGGTGGCACCGAGTTGCACGCGGAACTTGCCTGCACTCACCTGCACGCTTGAGGCGCTGAAGCCGGCCGCTGCAGCGTTGATTGCGGACGTCACCGTCGAGAGTTTTCCGTCACCGAGGTCGACGTTCGCGGTGTTCGTCGTGCCGACCCGAAGGCCGCCGGCGAATGTCGCGGTGATCGAACCTGCGCCGGTTGCGGCGAGGACGGTCGTGGCCCCGGGGGTGATGTCGGTCAGGGTCGTGCTCTCGCTGTCGACTTTGACAATGCCGTCAGTGCCGGCCGAGGCCGATCCGCTGACGCTGAGCCCGAGAACGTTCAGGTCGGTTCCGCCCGTTATCGCCAGATGGGCGGCGCTGCCTTCGCGCGTTGACGTGAGCTCGAGCTTCCCGTCATTGGTGAACGATGCCGTGAGCGTGCCACCCGAAGCCGCGGTGACCAGGTCGGCCAGTTCGGTCCGGGTGTACGTGCCACCGGCCAAGTCGAGTGACTGCGTGGTGGAGGTCGATCCGTCGGTGGCCACCTCGACGATCGTGTGGGGGAGAAGCGTGATGGTCGTGCCGAGTGCAGCGCTGCCGGTTTGCTTCGCTCCAGCCGATGACTGGGTCACCTCGATGGTATGCGCGCCTACTGACAGGTCGATCGAGCCATCGAGCTTCGAGAATCCGAGCGCTGAGGCGGCGGAAACGAGCAGATGGGAGTTGGGAGTGGCAACGATCGCGTCGGTCGATGAGACCGTTCCACTGGAGACCATCGTGTGGCTCGTGGCCAGGCGCTCAATGCGAAACGTGAGGCTGCCCGGTTGGGCCGTGCTCGAGGCGGTCGCGGTTGCGAGCGTCAGATCCGAGGAGGTGGCCTTGGTGACCTGCCATCCTGTCGCCGCACGCAAACCCGCACCGGCGTCTTTCAACGCGAGCATCTTGCTGTTGAGGGCCTGGTAGGTGCTGACCAGGTCGTCGTTGGTGGTCTTTTTGGCCGTTAGGCGGGTCTGAGACAGCTTCTCCACGTTCATCAGCTGGGTGATGGTGGAGCTGGTGCTCAGGCCGCTGATTAGTCCGTCAACGCTTGTTGCCATGGGTTCGTCCTCTCACGAGTTGTTGCTGCGGTTGTATTCGCGTTCCACGGAACGCCTGGTGATGAATACGGTGGCTTGGGCTCGGGGAAGTGAAGTTCAGAAAGGCCGCAGGGACGGGGAAGTTGATCGGCCGGAGAAATGGGAAATGTTCGAGAGTCGAGCTCTCGGGTTGGGCCATGACGTGGCCGGCGCGAACACCGGCCACCCCATCACGGAACTCCCGCCACCTCCCGCGAACGGGCGATGAAACCGGAGAAGGTACGAAAACGACGGAAACTGCTCATCAAAGTGCTGCGCCTGTGCTCGGTGGGGACCGGGTCAGGCGCTGGTGCGTTGGGGCTCGAAACGAGCCCCAACCTCACGTAAACGAGCGAAGCGAATCAGCCTCGGAGAAGCTGAAGGACGCCCTGCTGCGACTGGTTGGCCTGGGCCAACATCGCGGTGCCGGCCTGGGTCAGGATCTGCGTACGGCTGTAAGCCGTCATTTCCATTGCCATGTCGGTGTCACGGATTCGGGACTCCGAAGCCGAGAGGTTTTCCACCGTGACGTTGATGTTTGCGATGGTGTGTTCAAAGCGGTTCTGAACAGCACCGAGTGATGCACGCTGGGTCGACACGCTCGAGATGGCCGTGTCGAGTGCCGTGATGGCGGCGGTGCTGCCGGCGGCAACCTGAGTAGCCACCGATCCTGCGCCGCTACCGGTAACAGCACCGGTCGTGATGTTGAGGGCCGTGCCTGCGATGGCGGTACCACCGGTGGCGTTGATCGACGCGGTTGCGCCGGTGCCGAGGGTGGAGAGCTTGACCTTATAGGTCGAGGCGCCGTCGCCGACGATTTCGGCCTTGATGTCCCCGCCAAGACCCGCGATTGGATGCCGGCGGTAAGGGCAGCCTGCAACGTGTCTCGGCCGGTAGCCGTGGTGGTGTCGTACGTGCCCGCGGCCACGGTGAACGACGATGAAACAGCCGCAGCGCCGGTAGCGCCGGTGTTGTAGGTGACTGCGACCGTCGCGGCGGCCAGGATGATCGGCGCGCCGGCCAAGGTGCCCGAGGCGGCGGTTGCTGCGGTGCCGGTCAGGCCGAGGCCTGCGGCCGACATCGAAGCGATGTTGACGGTTACCTGATCGGTGGCCGCTGTTCCGGAACCGACCTGGAACGTGAAGTTCGAGGTCGAGCCGTCGAGCAACTTCTTGCCGCCGAACTGGGTTGCTGCGGAAATGCGGTTGACTTCGTTGATGATCTGGTCAACTTCGGTGCTCGCTGCGGAACGGGCGGCAGAGTCATTGCCGCCGGTGTTCGCGCTTTGAACCGACAGGTCACGGGCACGCTGCAGCAGCGAGTGCACTTCGGTGAGCGCACCTTCTGCGGTTTGTACCACGCTGATGCCGTCTTGTGCGTTGCGAACGGCGACCTTGAGGCCACCAATCTGTGAGCGCATGCCCTCAGAAATGCTGAGGCCGGCGGCGTCGTCTGCGGCACGGTTGATGCGGAAACCGCTGGAAAGCTTCTCCAGGCTCTTTGCCATCTGTCCGTCTGAGACGTTCAGGTTGCGGTAAGCGTTGGTAGCGGCAGTGTTCTGATTAATACGAAGACCCACGGGAATCCTCCTTGATTCGTGTTTCGGTCAGGGACTTCGGGTACTCAATCCGTGAGGACCCGAACGCCACGTTTCGTGGCTGATTCCCCCATCGACGCTCCGCTTCGGTTGTTGCGGAATTCGCCGAAAATCTTTGGCGAATAGGCCGAACGAACCGCTCGCCGCGTCTACGCGCTTTCGACCGTTGCCAGCACGCTTCCGCCGCGGAGGCGTTCGGCCCAACGAATAGCGTCGATGTAGGTGGACGAAAGGACGTCGTTGGTCCACATCACGCCGGGGTCCGGTTCGAACGACCGGGCGGTACTAAGCGCGCGTTGTTCACACGCGATCACGGTGCGCAAGACCACACCGAGTGGTCCGGAATGGTGGGAAATGGCGTCGCCGACCTCGCTGGTTATCGGCAGTTGCGCCAGCGCCTCGGCGGTGGGGAGGCCGGCAAAGCTGCCGGCGAAGCTGCCGGCGAGTGAGAGTAGGCCCACGGTGAACGCGACCTCATCTTTGAGTTTTGCAGCTCGGGCCAACAGCTCGCACTGGCGCGCCCGGACGAGCGTGGCCACCGTCAACTCGCCTGGGACATCGTTCACGGCGTTCAGGGTCATCATCAAGGCCATGTGGCGGACATTGCTGATGCCGAGCATCACCAGAGCGGCCCGGGTGCTGTCGACCCGTTTCGGAAGGCTGAACAATCCCGAGTTCGCCAATGTGAGGATGCGCATGGCCAGCGAGGGATCGCGGCCGATGATCTTTTCGATGTCTTCGAACGACACGTTCGGGCGTTGCAGTTCGGCGATCAGTTCGAGGGCGGGAGATCTGATCGGCGTGTTGCGCACAAACTGCGCACTTCGCGATCCGATTGGCGTTTGCGTTCAGCGTTCGCCGGGTCTGCCGCTACTCGGAGCGCGTCGAGGGTTTGAACATCTTCAACCTCGCCAGGGCATCTGCGCTCGGTGAGAGCGATTCACGGTTGGCCGCCTCGAGTTGAGCGATCACCTCATTGCGGTACACGGCGACTGATCGCGGCGCACTGATGCCGATCCGAACGTTTTCGCCACGAACTTCCAGCACCGTGACGACGATGTCAGAACCGATGACGATGCTTTGATTGGCGCTGCGGGTAAGTACGAGCATCCGTGCTCCTTCGTAGTAACCGACACCTGAGATTCTCTCGGCTCATGCTACCGGGCTTACGCCCTTGTTCGGTTGACGCTGGCGATCCGCAGCAGATTGCAGCGGAGTGGTGGTGTGTTCTGAGTAAAAACTGATTGAAACGGACCGGGCTGAATGGACCGTGTCGATTAGACCCGGGGTGAATCGCTACTTGGCGGGACCGGCACCCTGGAAGATGGGATGGCGCGTGGTCCAGGGATCGTTCAACACCATCTGCATGCTGCGCCGGGTTACACGATTGATCACCAGCGGACCGAGGAGGTTGGCTGTCGCTTGCTCGGCCTGGTCCGGGACAGAAATGATGACGAGCACGATCGCTTCCTCCGGCGTTGCGACGCCCAGCCATTCCGCGGTTTCAAGGTCGATTTCGGGCTCGTAGTCAGGAAAGAAGGCGTCGGGATCGGCGACCAGAAACTCCGACGTGTCGTCGAGGCTCTTCATCAGGAGGAACGGGCCGTCTTCAGCTCCCCATGCTGAGAGCTGGAATCGTTTCGAATTGGGGAATCCGAGGAGGCCGTGTTCGAAGACGGCGCCCGATGCATCGACGGCCGGATCAGCTTCGGGGTTCGCCCCTACGTCGGCAGCGGTGGGCGACGTCGTCGGTTGTTCTTGCATGGTTCCGTTCATAGCTCAATAATTCCTGGGTCGCCCGCATAGTCGTGATTTTGTGAAGGTTCACCGGCGGTTGCCAGGAACGACAGCATCGGGCTGCCCGCGGCCGCAGGTTGCGCCGGCCGGGGCGCCGAAGGCGTCATCGGAGGAAGTCCATCAGTGTCGGCTGAATGACCCGGGCGGCTGCGGCGAGCGAAGACTGATACGCCAACTCCTGCAGCTTCAGGTCCATGGTGGTCTTTGCTATATCGATGCTCTCGAGTTCGTTCAGCGAACTCACCCGGTTGTCACGGTTGATCGAGTTGCGAGACTGGATGGTCTCGAGCTGGTTCGTACGTGCACCTATGGTTGCCAATCCGGTCTGGATGCGGTCGGAAGCGGTGTCGAGCTGCTGGATGCTGACCGACGTGACCGCGGACGGATTGTTGCGGATGTTTGCCGCAAGATCGGTCAGCACCTTGAACGCGTCCGCACCGGCCGGTCCGAAGACGTCAGGACCCGTAAGGTTGACCTGGACCGAGGAGCCCTCGGAAATCTGGCGGATCACCTGTCCGCTGTCTCCGACGTAGTTGCCGGATGCGTCATAGGCGACATCGGGTTGGCCGGTGGGTTGCACTGCGTTGCCCGAGAACAGCGGGCGTCCGAGTCGAGTCGAGTTGCTCAGCCCGAGAAGTTGCGACCGAAGGCCGTCGACCTCGAGCGCGAGCGCCTCGCGGTCGTTCGGACCCAGCGCCGCGTTCACGGCGGACAGACCAAGATCGCGGGCCCGGCGCAGGACCTGGGTGCTGCTCTGCAGAGCGTTGTCCGCTTCAGCCAGCCAACCGCCACCGTCGTTGGCATTGCGGTCGAACTGGTTTTGGCGGGCGATGTCGGCGCGCAGGCTCAGGGCCGATGCCGTGCCACCGGGGGAGTCGGACGGACGGGAAATCTCCCGGCCCGATGACATCTTGTCTTGCAACGCCTGAAGTTGTGCGATGCCGCGCTGCAGGTTCGACTGGACCCCGAGTGATGCGCTTCGCTGGGTGACACGAAAGGATGCGGACATATCTTCTCCTAACGACCCACGAGGCCGGTGCTCTTGATGAGTGTCTCCAACATGGAGTCAACCGCTGTAATGAATCGAGCCGAAGCGTCGTACGCGTGCTGGATGGCAACCATGTTCGTCATCTCCTCGTCGATGTTGACTCCCGACATCGCTTCGCGGGCGGCGTCGACCTGTTCGGTGACAGCCGACTGCGTCGCAACTTGCCGGTTGACGGTCCGGCTCTCGATTCCGAGGTGAAGGACCAGTGCGTTGTAGGTCTCGCCGGGCGCCGTCAGCTGACCGATCTTCGCAGCAACCGATCCGTCCCGCAGTCCTGTCGCGGTGCTGGCCACTGCCAGCTTCTTCGGGTCGGCGGTGATGGCCGGGTTCACGCTGATTCCGTTCGGACCCATCTGGAAGAACGCAACCCCGGCAGCTCCGTTCAAGTCGAAACCCGTGGCGTGAATGGTGTTCACGTCGGTGGTCAGTTGCTGTTCCACCGCAGTGAGCTGCGCTCGATAGCTCGGGATCGTCGTGTTGACCGCGGCCTGCAACGCTCCGACACTTCCACCGGCGCTTGCCGGCACGCCGAGTCGGTCCCAGACAACTGCGGTCACTCCGGGGGTGGTCGTGGCGTCTACTCGAAGCGTGTCCGACTTGTCGCCGCGGACCAACGCCGTCGTACCGACATAGACATCGATGACGCCGTTGCCCTGTTGACGCACCGTCGCCCCGACCTGCTCGGACAGTCTTTGGATAAGAACGTCGCGCTGATCCATAAGGTCGCCCGACGGCATGTCGGCGTTGACGCTCGCGAGGATTCTCGAGTTCAGGTCGGCGACCTGCGAGGCCGTCGTGTTCACGTCAACGACTGAGGAACTCAGTTCGAAGTTGGCGTTCGCAGCCAAGGCGCTCAGCGAACTGTCGAGTTGCCCGAATGCGGCGGTCAACGTCCCGGCTGTTTCGATGAGCTGACGCCGTGAGGCCAGGTCGGCGGGGTTGTTGGCCACATCGTGCCACGCCGCCATGAACGTGTTGATCTGGGCGGAGAGGCCCGTATCGCTCGGTTCGTTGACCGCCAGCTCGATCTGCGAGAGCACCTGCTGCGACTGCTTCAGCGACGCATCCTGGGAATGCTCCTGAAGCGAACGAAGTTCGGTGAACTGGTCATGGAGGCGATACGCCGTTCCCGCCATCACACCTTTGCCGACACCGTCGGAGCCGGCGAAGATTGCCGCCGCCACGGGGTTCGTCTGCGCCCTGAGATCGACCCGCTGGCGGCTGTAGCCAGGAGTGTTCACGTTCGCCAGATTGTGGCCCGCGGTGTCGAGAGCTTTGCGGTGAGCCAACAGCCCGGAAAGGCCGACACTCAGTGCTCCAAAGTCGCTCATCGGGATCCTCGTTTCTCATTCGGGTTGATACGTACTTGCCCGGTCGAACAGCGCCGGATCAAACGGTCGTGAACAGTCGGGAGTCGACTCGCCGATGGAGCGACCCGCTCGTTGCGAGCGGCGCCTGGGTCCATCGACGCGGTGTCGGACACCCCGAGCGTGTTCATCAGAGTGCCTGGTCCACGAGGAACGAGGTTTCGTGACCGCGGGCCCCGGGGCGTCCGGCGGTGCGTTCGCGTGCGGCGCGCTCAAGGAGGTCCTTGGTGGCGGCTGCACCGCGATTGAGCAGCTGCTTGTTCGCATTCGCCTGAGCGCCGATTTCATCGGCGATCTCGAGGAACGAACGACGATGCTGGTCGAGTACGAAATCCCACGGTTCCGGGGCGGCTTCGGCCAACTCTCGGAGGCTGGGGTTCGACGAAAGTCCCAGTGATGGGGCGACGGCCGCGACGAGCGTGGCTCGAACGAGCTCACATCGACGTATCTCGCCCAACACCGCTTCGACCTCGCGTGTGGCGGCAGCGAGCCACCGGGTGCGACCGGCCGCGAGAATAAGGTGCTCCTCTTCAAGTTTGAAGAGCAGCATTTCAAGCAGGGCCTGCTCACGGAGAAGCGCGTTACTGATATCGGAAAGGCTCACGGGATCCACTGTTTCTAGTCAGGTGTTCACGGGCCCTGATCGGCTACCGCGATGAAAACCTGATGAGTTTTTTCAACGCACGCAATCCGACCGTGTTCGGTGGCCGTGAACGCTTCGTGGTCATTCGCTGCGCGTCGACCCCGCGACTGTCCAGCACCGGTCGTGTTGGTGGTGCCCGTCGTGTTGGTGGTGCTCGTCGTGTTGGTGGTGCTCGTCGTGTTGGCAGTCCTCGCTGTTTCGCAGTACCGGCTTCGTAGTATCCGCCGTCTTGATATACAGCTGGTATCGGATAGCGGATCCGTCGCCTGTATGGCCGTTCGCTGGTGGAACGAATTCCGGGGATCGGGTTCGGATTGTGGGATGGCCAGGATTGCGCAGGCATGGTCCGAACGCATGGTCCGAACATACGTAGTTGGTACTACGACCCGAACGTGACCCGGTTTGGCCGGAGGTTCGAGCAAACGCGAGGTGATCGGCGCGCAACGTTCGGATTTGTTTCAAGGATGAACGATAAAACCGCGCACGTATCGGCGCTAACAAACGATAGGGGTATGAAGCGACGAGTCAAACCAGTGGAGGCGAGCGGGCAACCGACCCTCCCTCACGAAAGAGTTCAAAGGCCACACGTGAATAGTCCTAGCTACACGGCAACGCTGCCGAACAAGGGATGCCGACAGGGCCTTCTTCGGAAGAGATCCAGTCAACCCGGGAACGTTCCAGATTTCAGTTGTCGGTTGTATGCCGTTGCCTTATGGCACCGGCAGACCTTCGTTCAGAAGCCGGCACGTTCCTTCAACGCCGATCGGACCCGTGTGTCATGAACGTCGCAACGACCCCGGCCACCCGCCCCCTTCCCACCCAGCCGCTTATCGCCGCTGCCGTGCTTCATGAACTCGCCTCGGGTTCGGGAGCCGAACTCACGCCGTACGTGGAAATCGATCCCTCGCTCACCGCAGCGGTCCTCCAAGCGGCGAACGCTCCGCACCTCCGCCAATCTCGGCGAGTTGCAACGGTCCGTCAGGCGATGGTTGTGCTCGGAACCACATCAGTGGAGGCAATTGCGACGTCTCGCACCGCAGCCCTTGTGCTCGGTCCCGAGGACATTGGTTGCCCCAGCGGTTTTTGGGTCCGGTCAGTCGCCGCGGCCGCAGCAAGCGCGGCGATCGCCCAGCGGCTCGGCACGAACGTCGAGGATGCGTTTACGGCAGGGATTCTGCATGACATCGGCGATCTGATGTTGTTCAGGCTCGATCACGAATTGCATGACATCGGGACGGCCCGTTTGAGTGCCAGCGGTCGAACGATTCTCGAGCAGGAAAAAGTCCTGTTCGGCCGCACCCACACCGACACCGGCGCTGACCGGTTGGAGCAGTGGCTCCTTCCCGATCGGCTTGTGCGAGCGGTCCGTTGGCATCACGCCGCCCCCGAAGCCCTGACCGAATCTCTCGCTCGGGTTGTTTGGGCCGGTGTACGCCTCGGAGCGGTTGTTTGCGGAACCCCGTTTGGCGGAGGTCCGGCCGAGATCACCCGTCCCGATGCAGTGCTCAAAGCAATTGGTATGGGAACTGAAGATCCGAAAGACGTGCTGGCCGACGCTGAGCGTCAAGTGCAGAAGATCGTGGCTGTCGCAGGACGTGAACAATGACCCGCCTCGACACACCGCCCCGCACTTTGGGGTTGAACATGCGTGGCGGTCTGACCCGACCCACATCGCCCAGGTCGTTGGCGGATCTCGACGGCAAGCAGGCGGTTCTGCTCGCGTCGCTTAAGAACGCCGATGCGCAGCACACTGAAATGCTCACGTCGTTGATGGTCTCGAACACGCTCATGGAGCTTTCGAAGCTCGCTTCCTCCCGGTTGGGGATTGGTGAGTTTGCGTCGGCGGCTCTGAATACGATCGCCCAGTGCACACCGATCGAAGGATGTGTATTTGCCTTCTCATCTCCGGGTCTTCCACCGATTTACTGCACCTGGGGCGACTGGCCAGCTGAAGAAAACCAGCAACGGGACCAAGACGCCCGCCAGGGTACGCCTCGCGAACTTCAGGCTGCCCCCCTCTACGGGAAGAGCGAGGATCCGATCGGCTACATCGGTGTTACCGGAGTGCCCGAATCCTTGATTGCCGCGGGATTGCTGGAGCGTACGTCTGACTACCTCACGTCGATGCTTTCGCTTCTTATCGAGTCGGAGTACCTCCGCCGGGCCGCCGCAGCGGCGCAGGCCATGGAACTCATTGGCTCGCTCGACGATGAATATGACGAGTCCGATCTGTTCGAAATCGTGTCCACGATCCAGACCCTCCCCGGTGCCGTCGGCGCAACGCTGCTTCTCGAGGTTCCACGTTTTGGCGGTCCGCTCCTCATCGAGGCCGGGCTGTTTCCTTCCGGCATCGCGCCCATCATCCGCGAAGAACCGATTGACCGGGCGGGCACCGTTACGCTCAGGGTGTGGTGGGGACAGGGTGGACTGCCTCCCGAGGACAGCCGCCTTGACGAGATCATCGAGCGCCTACTCGCGTTCCTGAAGCGGGCCGAGCAAACGGCTCGACTGCGGGCCGAGGTGGAAACTGATGAGCTCACGGGGATAGGCAACCGTCGGCGCGCGTCGAAGGCGCTGGCCCAGGCGAGCGCCCGTGCCCGTCGCAGCGGCGAAGAGTACGCGATCTTGCTGATGGACCTCGACAAGTTCAAGAACGTGAACGACAAACTCGGCCACGAAACCGGTGACGAGGTGCTCCGTTCATTCTCTCGAGCTATCGAACAGGTCATTCGCGGCTACGACGTAACCGCTCGATGGGGCGGCGAGGAATTTCTTATCGTCTGTCCGGCGACCGGCCAAAGTGGGGCCGAGTCCCTGGCCAACCGTCTTCTCGGAGACACGCCGGTGCTGTGCGGAAAAGTACTCCCCGACGAATGGGTGCAGACCGTGTCAATCGGTATCGCGATCTGTCAGAACCCGGCTGTCGATCCCGTCGAGCTGGTCAGGGTGGCCGATGCCGCCATGTACGAAGCGAAGATGTCGGGCCGCAACCGTTTCGTGGTCGGATCACCCAAAGTCCGCTCCGGTCGCCCGTAACGCCTCGCGCACGTAAGGGCCGGCGAACGTAACGCCGAGCGAACCTGGCGGGGTGTAGCGAATTGCTGACAGTTCGGCACCTTCACCCGTCCGAGACGGTGAATTGACCCGTCGAGAAGCCGAAATGAACGAAGGCCAGGTCACATTTGTGACCTGGCCTCCGTCTTGCCGGGAGCGTTCGCTCTGCCGTCGCGGGTCGTGCAGTTCTGTTGTTCCGTCAGGCCACCAGAATCGAAAATCGGCCGCTGCCGTAGCCCTCGATCTGCACCGCGAAGTCCCGACGAAACTCCGGAGCGAGGTACAGCCCCCGTACGTTGTCTTCCAACGTGGTGGGAAGGAGGACGGTGTTGATCAGTCGCACGTGCGGGGTCTTCGCACTGTTGAGGAACCGGGCGAAGATGTTGACGATCTCACGAACGTTCTCGACGAGGGTGTCCGTGAGTTCGTTCTTCTTGATCGACTCGTCGGCGACGTTTTGTGGAACCATCGAAAGGGCCGCGCCGGCGCGAGCACCGAGCGGCCCGTCGATGATCGTCAGTGCCGCGAGGTCACCGTCGTCGGTTGCGTACACGCCGACCAGCCCGCATGCATCTTCCTCCATCTGCAGCTTTGATGTCTTGTCGACCGCGACGCCACGGCCGAGGAGGTCGCCCAGCAGATCGCGGACGTCTTCTTGGATTGGTGCAGGATAATGAGCAGGCACTCGCGTCGTCTCCTAGCGTTCCGTGACAGAGAAAGGTCGCGGTAATTAGCGAGCCATGGTTTGGTCGTCGTAAGGACGCAGGAGGCACTGCCTGCTTTATCCAACCAGAACGACGAGGACGAAGCGAGGGCCGAAGCTGGCCGATAATTATGCAGCGGATCTCTGGCATGGGACGCTACGCCAGGGTCGCCGACAAGACTTCGTTGAAGGAGTCTGGCGTAAATGGCTTGGTGAGCAGGAAGTGCGCTCCGGCCGCAATGGCCTGCTCGCGCATTTCGGGAGTGTGTTCGGAAGTGACGAACCCGAACCGGACAGCGATTCCCTCGGATTGGAGGGTCCGCAGCAATTCAATGCCGGTCATCTCCGGCATGTTCCAATCTGACAGCACCAGATCCGGAACGCCGGCTCGGATGATGTCGAGCGCGATCTGGCCGTTCTCGGCTTCTTCGATCGTGCTCTCGCCATGACCGCATTGCCGGAGGACCCGGCTGACGATCATGCGCATGGCGCGACTGTCATCGACGATGAGAATCCTCATAGCGCACCCCCGTCGGAGATGATGGCGACGCTGAGCGTTCCACCGGCGATTTCATAGGCGGCCTCGTCGGCACCAGAGGGCGTGTCGGTTAGCGGAACGATAAAGGGGAGCGCCAGGACGCATTCACCGTCGATGGCAGTTTTGGCGGCACCGCCGAGGACGTTCGTGAGCTCAAGGAGCGCGTCCGCTACGTCGGTCGGTGATACCTCGTCCGTTGAAAGGCCGAACATCTCCGCGGCGTAGCGATACGAGATCACATCGTCGGCGCGCACGACCACCGTCGCGGTCGCCGCACCGGTGATCTGGACGGCGGCCGAGATGTTGAACTGAGCATCGGTTGGACGGATCTCGTTGCACGGTCCGCCGAACAGTGCCTCGACGGTTGCAGAAACGGCCTGGTGGAGCGCGGCCTCGCTACTGATCAGCGAAATGGTCATGATGGACGCCTTTGGGTTGTGGGCAGGTTGGCTGCCGGTCGGGTGGTTTGGGGGGTGGTTCTGAAAGGTGATTGCACCGGGGGGATCGGTGCCGGGGTGTTCGGACGGGTGCCGGCGTTCGCCGGGACAGAGAACGCATTCGGACGGGCCGCGGTCGGAGCGTTGGGCGTCGAACTCTGCGCGTTGCTGAGAGCTGAGGCTTGCGTGCGATGCCCGGCAGCGGAATCCGAGCCGCCGGGGGCGACGTACGAAATTGACCGTCCGACGCTGTTGCGGATCCACGAGTTGTCGATGTTGAGGGTCGTCTCGCTCGAGCCGAGGAACAGTTGACCACCCGGGCGAAGAACATCGCGTCGAATGCGTTCAAGGATCGTGCGTTTGGTCTCAGCGTTGAAGTAGATCAGGACATTTCGGAGGAACACGATGTCGCACTTCGGCATGTTGGGCCAAGGCGCAATGAGGTTGAGCATGCGGGCGTCGATGGCTGAACGGAGTTCCCGGTTGGCCACCCATTCGTTGCCGTCCTGCTGGAAGAAGCGGATCAGCTGCCGAGCGGGAAGCCCACGGTTCACCTCCAGTTGGGTGAAGCGGCCGGCTTTGGTGCGCTCGACCATGGCCGGTGAAATGTCGGTCGCAACGATTCGGAGGCGACCCCCTTGGAGCAGCTCGGGAAACTTGTCGGCCACCGAGATGGCGATGCTGTAAGGCTCCTGGCCGCTGGAAGACGCACCACACCAGATGGTGAGACCAGACGCCGCCCCGCGCTCGGCGAGGATGGCGGGAATGATCGAATCGGTGAGGGCCAGGAAGGGATGGCTGTCACGGAAGAACGATGTTTCGTTGGTGGTCATCGCCTCGATGACCAAACCCTCGAGGCGACCTCTCGGCGCCCTGCGAAGCTGACTCACGAGATCTGCGATCGATACGAGCTTTTCTCGACGAACGACCGGATCGAGTCGGCTGGCCAACAGGTAGTGCTTTGACTCGTCGAGCACGATCGCTGAACGCTCGAGGACGAGGTTCCGCAGGAACATGACGTCAGCCACGTTCAGATCTTCAGACGCTTTGGGGGGCTGGATTCCAGAAAGAACGGTCATCGCGTTGCTCCTTGAGATGATGCATGACTACCGTCAGAAGCTCGCGGTGGCACGATGGGCCTGGCTGGGGTCGCACGGGTGGGTGGGGTTCGGGGCACGGCGCTGTGTGCGTCGGGTCGAGGGTGAACGGCCGGGCTCGATGGGGTCCTCGCCGGAACGAGCCGGGGTGGCGCGATGGCGGCGGGACGCGACGAGAGGGGCCGGGGAATCGCTGAAGGTCGAGGCGTTGTGCTTATCGGCGTCGGCATGGGGGTCGGTCGGACCGGGGTCGAAATCGGCATCGGGCGTCGACCAAAACGGCGGTCGATTGCTGCGGCGATCTGGGTGAGCGGAAGGATCTCCGTAGCCAGTCCGGCCTCGGCCACGGCACCAGGCATGCCCCAAACGACGCTGCTCTCCTGGTCCTGCACGATGATCTCGCCACCGGCAGCAGCAATTCGTTCGGCGCCGACACGACCGTCGTATCCCATGCCGGTCATAACCACCCCGAAGGCCTTGGAACCGTACGCTTCGGCGATTGAACGGAACATGACATCGACAGCCGGACGACAGGAGTTCTCCGGTGGCGCCTGGTTCGTTTCCAACATGAACCCGGCGGGAGAGCGCTTCACAACGAGGTGATAATCGCCCGGAGCCACGTAGACCGTTCCGGGCATGAGTTCCATTCCGGATTCGGCCTCGACGACGTGGATCGCGGATTTCTGGTCGAGGCGGTCGGCGAGCATCTTCGTGAAGATCGGCGGCATGTGCTGCGTGAGCATCACCGGAACCGGAAAGTCAGCGGGTAGACCCGACA
The DNA here is from genome assembly GCA_963763135.1 of uncultured Acidimicrobiales bacterium. GTDB lineage: Bacteria > Actinomycetota > Acidimicrobiia > Acidimicrobiales > JANYDT01 > JANMZO01. Next base: position 499,752 of record CAVXNJ010000009.1, read on the forward strand.
GCACGATTTCGAGAGCGTTGGGTCCACCGGTTGAACATCCGATGGCCAGAAGATCGAAGCGGCCAGGCCGCGATGGCCGCAGTGTGGCTCCATTGGATGGAGTGGATGGTGCAGCGGTCCGGATCGGACCGGTTCCTGCCGGGATCGGTGCGCGCGGCGCAGCCGGAGTGATGGTCAGCGTACGCGCCGGCCGGGCGGGAGCCACCGGGGCGCTGCGTCGGGGACACAGCGCCTTCACCCGCGGAATCAATTCCCGGCGGAAGTGCTCGATTGCGCTTGTGGCTGACGTGTTCGTCGCGCTGGAGGGCTTGGTGACGTAGTCGCTCGCTCCTCGGGAAAGTGCGTCAAGGGTGGCCGACGCACCGCGTCCCGTAAGCGTGCTTACCATGATGACCGGGAGGCGGGGGTGGGTCTTTCGAAGTTCCGAGAGCATGGTGAGACCATCCATCTCCGGCATTTCGATGTCGAGGGTGACAAGGTCGGGTTCGACCTTGAGCAGTTCCTCGAGACCGAGCCGACCGTTTGCTGCGGTGCCAACGACGGTGATCTCCCTATCGGAGTTCAACGCATCGGTGACCACCTTGCGAACGGTGGAGGAGTCTTCGATGACCAGCACCCGTATAGGGGCTGGCGAGTTCATGCGTTTGCGCCCAGGTCCAGCGGAGTAGCAATCCCGAGCGACTCCAGTTTTCCGAGAAGCGTCTGACTGTCGAACGGTTTCATCACGTACTCATCGGCGCCGGCCATGACGGCTCGGGCGATCTGCCGCTGATCGACTTCAGCGCTCACCATCATGATCGGAAGCATCGCCCACTTGCGTTCCTTACGGATCGCCTTGATCAGGGTGAACCCGTCCATGACCGGCATGTTCCAGTCGACGAGCACGAGTTCAATCGTGTTGTCAGGGTGCATGACCTCGAGGGCATGCTCGCCATGCTCGGCCTCGACAACGTCGTAACCAACGCTTTGAAGTATGCGGCGCAATGCGCTGCGGGTCGCTCGGGAGTCATCTACGACTAGTGCTCTTGGCATTACGGGTTCCTTCGATTCTTGGGAAGACGGTGAAACAGCGGGGAAGTGAAGCGGGATAAGCAGTTGTCAGAAATCAATTGACGGCGGGAGGGCCGTCGAATGTCGTGGGCGCAGCGAAGCGGGGGCCGGCCCACGACAATCAGGCTCAATACTTGAACTGGTCGACGGCGGCTTGCAGTTCGGTGGCCATGCGGGAGATGTCCTTGGCTGAACCGCTGCCGTTCCCTTCCGCCCCACCCGAGATGGCGATGGCGCCGTAGGCGGCTTCGGAGAGTTGGCGGGCCATTTCGGCCGTCGTCACGGTCTGTTCTTCGACCGCGCTGGCGATGGTGATCTGGCTTTCGTTGATGGTCTGGATCACGTCGGTGATCTGTTCGATTGCACCACGGGCGTGACCGCTCTTGGTCTGGATCTGCTCGACCATGGCCCGAATGGACTGGGTCGCGGCACTCGTGTTCTGCGCGAGTTCCTTCACTTCGTTGGCGACCACGGCGAATCCTCGGCCGGCTTCACCGGCGCGGGCTGCCTCGATGGTGGCGTTGAGGGCGAGGAGGTTGGTCTGCTCAGCGATCGAGGTGATCATTTCGACGACGTTGCCGATCTCAGCGGAAGCGACGTCGAGTTCGGTGACCATCTGCGATGATTCCGAAGCGAGGCGGACAGCTTCGTCGGCTACCCGGGAGGCTTCCTGGGCGTTGCGGGCGATTTCCTGGATGCTGGCGGTCATTTCTTCGGTGCCGGCGGCGGCGGTCTGAACGTTCGCCGCGACCTGGCTGGCACTTGCGGCGAGGGCGTTCGACGAAGTCGCGAGGTCGACTGCAGATCCACCGATCGTCCTGACAACGCCCTGGGTTCGCTCAAGCGAGGTGTTGAGTGAGTTCGACATGCGACCGAGTTCGTCGTCACCTTCTGAGGCGCTTCGAACTCGAAGATCGCCATCGGCCATGGCCTGCAGAACACCTTCGACTTCCTGGACCGGCCGGGCGACCATTCGAGCGATCGCCACGCCGAGCCCCATAGCCAGCAGGACCCCGAGGACGAGGAAGACTCCGGTCAGTCGCTCGCCGCTGTCCGCTGTGTGAGTGATCGCTTTACCGAGGCGCTCATTGTCTGCGTCGTTGGATCGCTCTGCGGCGTCAAACTCAAGGTCGGCTTTTGAAGAGATTTCCAAGATCCGGGTCAACGCTGAGCTTGCGGCGACAGTGTCGTTGCGCTTCAGGGCCGGGATAAATTCGGTGTCGCGAATCTCGCTCGACTGGTCGTAGAGCCTCTTCATGTTTTTGACACCGTCAACGACGGCGGTCGGCAGGACATAGTCGCTCGTGACCCGTTTGAAGTGCACCGTGTCTGCCTCATTGATCATTTCCCGCATCGTTGCGAACGCATCGTTGCGACCGGCAGCATCTGAAGCTTGCAGGGCCTTGACCAACGCGGCATCGGCGAGCAGGTGATGCTTCTGGAACTGCCCAAGATCGGCCGTGGCCTGCAGCCCATCCTTGTAAAGGGAATGGGCCTCGTCGCTCAAGGTCATCTGTGACTTGATTCCTATACCGCCGACCGCGACCATGATCAGCGCCACCGACCCGAAACCGCCGAGCAGCTTCTTCATGACCGACACGTTGGCGAACCGCCGATGGCCGCTGCCTCCGGATCCGCCAGCTCGCGCGGCCGGTGACACGGCGCGGCTCGACCGCCCGGCGAGCTTGGGGGCACGGGACGGGGCGGCGTACCGTACGTGGGTGTCTTCGACGATGGTCACGGAATTCTCCTGGGAGGGGTTGTTGTAGATCGAGTGGTTCGGGTTACGCGGCGGGGGTGAAGAAGTGGTGCAGTTGCAAAAGTAAGAACGACGGAAGCGGTGGAACAGGTGAGTGCGTCGCGGGTTATGCGAGCGCGGGGTCCCCGACCTCAATGGCGAGACTCACGTCGAGAACGTGCAGGAGGCGGTGGGGCAACTTGAACGTGCCCGGAATCAGCGTGGCGGCGACACCAACGAGCGTTTCCGGCGACCGTTCGTATTGCGAGTGGTCCACTTCGACCACCTCGCCGATCTTGTCGACCAGAAGGCTCACGGCACCGTCGGCATTTTGAATGACGACGCTCATGAGCTCCGAATGTTCCTGGCGCTCAGGAAGTTGGAGACGAACCCGCAGGTCGATCGCGGTGATGATCTGGCCACGGAGGTTGATCAGGCCGTGAACCGACCGATCGACCAGCGGAACCCGGGTCACATCCTGGTAGCGAAGGATCTCCTGGACCCGATCGACCGGAACGCCGACGAGCAGCGAGTCAACTTCGAATGTGCAAAAGCGTGCGTCCATAGCTAGACCGCCAGGGGTAGGGACTCGTCGAGTTGAATCTCGAGCAGGTCGTTGGAGTACATGGATTCGATGAGCGATGCGGTGTCGATAACCGAGGTGACCCGATTGTCGATAACGGCCGTGCCCATCACGATGCCTTCGGCATCACGACGGTCGAGATCGGCTTCGGTGATATCGATGATGGAGTCGACAACGACCCCGACCATGCGAGAGCCGATGGAGTGGACCAGCACCGAGACGGACTCACCCGGGGTATTGCCGTACTGTCCGATGGCTGAAGCAAGATCGATGAGCGGCAGAATCTCGTTGCGGTACTGCACAACGGAGCGGCCCTGCGACCGTTCGATCGAGCTGGAACTGAACCGCTCGAGGCGGGCCACCTTGGCGAGTGGGATTGCCGTTTGTTCCGTGCCGACCTGCACGACGACGAGGGTTGAGCTGTTGGCGCCGACGGTCGAGTTCTGACTGGTGCCGCGTGACGTGATTGGTCGGTCGACCTGCTCTTTCATCACACCGGCCTGGCGCGCCAGACCGACGACGTCGAGGATGAGAGCGAGCTTGCCGTCACCCATGATGGTGGCGCCGGCAAAGACCCGGATATCACGGAGTTGCTTGCCCAGCGGCTTCACGACGATTTCCTGCGTGTCGAACACGCCATCCACGATGAGTCCGAAAGCTTGGCCGTCCGACTGCAGCACAACGACGTTGACGCTGCGAGCGGCCGATGAAGCCAGGGAGCGCTCCATGTCGATTCCAGAACCTCCCGCCAACATGTCGGACAGGTCAACGATCGGAAGCAGGCGACCTCGGAGGCGGTAGACCGGGGCGCCATGGATCATCTCGATCCGTCGGCTCATTTCTCCGGTATCGAGTCGCACGAGTTCCACCAGATTGATCTGGGGGATTACGTAGCGCTGACCGCTCGAAAGAACGACCAATGCAGGGATGATCGCCAGCGTCAGCGGGATCTTGATGCGGATGGTCGTGCCGCGGCCAACTTCGCTTTGGATTTCGACCGCACCACCGATCTTCTCGATGTTGGTCTTCACGACATCCATGCCCACGCCGCGACCGGAGATGTTGGTGACCTGCTCGGCGGTTGAGAAACCGGGCGCAAAGATGCACGCCAGGACTTCACGGTCGGATACCCGGCTCGCCTGATCGGCGGTCAGAACGCCCGTGGAGATCGCCTTCGCCCGGATCTTCGCTGGATCGATACCGGCGCCGTCATCGGTGATCTCGATGTTCATCTTGCCGCTCTCATGATAAGCGCGCAGATGAAGCGTGCCTTCGGCGGTCTTGCCCGCCTCAGTCCGCACGGCCGGAGTCTCGATACCGTGATCGACCGCGTTGCGAACGATGTGCGTCAGCGGGTCCTTGATCGCTTCGAGAATGGTGCGGTCGAGTTCCGTCTCGGCACCGTCGACTTCGATCCGAACCTGCTTACCGAGCGCCACGGTCAGGTCACGCACGACGCGTGGTAGACGCTGCCACACCGACCCGATCGGCTGCATGCGGGTCTTCATCACGCCGGCCTGGAGCTCGGAGGTGATGATGTTCAGACGTTGAGCGGGAACGAGATACTCGGCGTCGTGGCGGTCTGTCGCAAGCTGAACCAGCTGGTTACGGGCGAGGACCAGTTCGCCGATGAGGTTCATGAGCGAGTCGAGCAGATGTACATCGACCCGAACCGTCGCCTCCGAACTGGTCTGGCGATCCTCGTCGAGGACCTGCTGCTCGCGTAGCGCGATCATCAGCTGTTCTTCGGTGACGATGCCGAGGGATTCCAGGATTTGACCAAGCCGGCGGGTGTCGCCGAAATTCTGCTCGGTTACGCCGAGCAATAGACCGGCATCGTTGACGAAGCCCTTTTCCTTCAGAATTTCGCCGATGGGGCGACGGTTTCGACTCTTCTTCTTTCCAGGGATCGGCTGATCATCCGGATGCGCCTGACCCTTGGGTGCCTTGGAGTCTTTGGAATCCTGCTTCTCTGGTTTCTTCGATGTGACGACCGGCGTGTCGGCTCCAAGGATCTGCCCGGCCGAAGTCAGCATCTCGTTCTCGTGGGCCTGGTCGTCCTCGGCATACGCCTCAAGAATCGATTCAGCTGAGACCGGCTCGTCCACCGCTCCCATGGGAACCTCGGCAGTCGGAGTCTGGGCCACTTCGTCAACCGTGAATAACTCCTCGGGCGTCGAAGCGACCGGCATGGAAGCGACCGGCATGGACGCACCCTGCCGGGTCAGCTCCGAGTCGGTGTTCTGGCTGACGGAGGTGGTCACCGGAACGGTAACGTCAGCGATCTTGGTTGCCGCCGGGCTCGCAACGACAACCGTCGAAAGGGGAGCCGCGTCCACCCGCGGTTGCTGAAGGTCGTGGAGGAGATCTTTGAGCTCGGCGTACTCCTCGAGTGGCTCTTCACCGGTTGTCTCCACCCCGACGAGCATCGCCCGAACGGCGTCAACGCTCGCCAGGAGTGCGTTGACTATCGGACGGTCCACCGTGAGCTTCCCGTCGCGAAGAAGAGATAGAAGGTTCTCCGCCGCGTGCGCGATCCCCTCGAGTCGTCCGAAGCCCAGGAACCCGCACGTTCCTTTGATCGTGTGCATCGTGCGGAAGATCGATGCCAGCGCGTCGCGTGACGTTGGGTCAGTCTCGAGTTCAACGAGATCGCTATCAAGACGATCGAGTCCCTCATTCGACTCGACGAGGAATTCGTTGATCACCTCGCGCATATCTTCGTTCATCGGCATGTCCTCTCGTTGGTCTTGGTACTGCTCAGCCGCATGCGCCGATCGGCAGTTCCACCGCAAGCTGCGCATTACGCCGGTGGTTTGTCGAAAAATTGTGGTTCTTTCGACTTAGAAAGAGAGGACAAATTTCCTTTGAATATTGAACAGTTATGGTCAAGAAACGTGTGAATATTTCTTGAGATGGACCTGAGGTAGGGGGAGTTTATTGAGGTAATGGAAGATACCCCCGAAGGGGTATCTGTTTGTATGGATTGTTCGATCCGATTCGGGCGACAACCTTCGTAGCCCGATGTTTTCGGGGGTGAAGTGGCCGGCGGCGATCTGACGCCAAGAGGGACTATCGGGCCCCGATTATGCGGTCACTGTGGCGCTTGCGGTGCGCTGCCCTTGCCACTGCGGGCTCTTGACCAGGCGTGCCCGGTAGTCGGAACTTGCTGCAACGGCGGCGTAGTAGGCCGTCCGGCGACGCTGCGCGACTCCGGTCTCCTCGACTGTCGGTTCGCCCTCGGTCGTCGCCGACTGGATGGCCTCGGCCATCAACGCCAAAGCTTCGGAGCGCATGTGTGAGATGCGTGATTCCGTAACCCCGAGTTCTTTTGCCAACTCGACCATCGGACGTTCTTCAAGGAAATAGCCGACTATTACATGACGAAGACGTTCAGGAAGATTCGCCACTGCGTCGCGAACATATGACTGAAGTTCACGCTGAACAAGCTGGTCAGCCGGATCGATATCGTCCTGGTGCACGGCCAGCACATCGAGCGGAGTGCGGTTCGTTTCGGCTGTTGCTCCGTCGAGGCTCAACACCGTGGCGCGATGGAGGTCGGCCTTCAGGCGGTGGAGTTGATCGGCGTTCGCCCCCATGGTTGCGCCAAGCTCTGCTGCCGTTGGCTGACGACCGAGGGTGCTGGAAAGAGACTCGCTTACCGATTCGATGTGGCGAGCCTGCTTGCGGACACCGCGTGTGGCCCAGTCACGGGAGCGCAGTTCGTCAAGCAGTGCACCTTGGATGCGTACCCGGGCGAACGTGGCGAACTTGGCCTCGCGGGTGGTGTCGAACGACCGAACCGCCTGAACGAGTCCGAGCATTGCGGCTGACGTGAGATCATCTCGTTGGATGTAGTTCGGAACCCGACGGATCAAATCGTTGACCATGTAGTTCACGATCGGCAGGTGCTCATGCAGAAGAGCTTCCTGTGCGGGTGTCAGTGCCTGGGACTTCGACTTGGTCATGCCCGGTGCTTCGGAGGGAAATCGTCGAGACCGGAGACCATAGGCGCACTCTTGAAGAAAGGATGAAGGGTTGTGGAGAAGTGTCTCAACTTCACTGAATCAACCGAAGTGATAGCCCGAAGAAATGCTGAAAGTCGTTCACGGAAAGCGGCCTCGTGGCGAGGAATCGGCGTCCGCGGACAGTGTCTGCGGGTCCGGCCGGCATCAGTGGCTCCAGAATCACCCTTGCAGACACTGCACACTCCCAACACCCTTCTGAGCCTCCAGCGAAGCTCAGAACGCCGTGTAGGCCCCTCAGCGGCAGCTATGGAGACGGTTTGGCCATTCGGTGGGTCAGAGGCCGAACGGCTGTGGCCGCTCAAGAAACTCGCGTGCATCGTTGGCCGCCAGCGGACGAGCGAAGAGATAGCCCTGCCCGAATTGGCATCCTGCTTTCGCGAGAGCTCGCAGCTGTTCGGCGGTTTCTATGCCCTCGGCCACAACGGTCAGCCCAAGACTCTTGCTCATGGCCAGGATCGCGTGAATGAGTGACGTGCCCCGTGGGTCGCCGATACGGTTGACAAAGGAACGGTCCACTTTGAGTCCACTGAGCGGAAGATCCTGAAGGTAGGCCAGCGAGGAGTAGCCGGTGCCAAAGTCGTCAACGGTGATGCCAATGCCCAGGCGGGAAATCTCTCGGAGGCGGCCGCGTGGGCTGCCCGCCTCTTTCACCACGAGGCTCTCGGTGATTTCCAGCGTGAGGGATTCCGCCGACAGTCCGGAGTCGGCGAGTGCGTCGGCGACCGTGTGCACAATTCCCGCGTCCTCAATCTGTCGACTCGAGAGGTTCACCGATATCGAGAGGTGGTCGTTGAGCGGGAACTCCTGCTGCCACAAACGGGTTTGGCGGCATGCCATGTTGAGAACCGCTCGACCGATCGGCAGGATCAAACCCGTCGACTCGGCAATCTCGATGAACAGATCAGGCCCAACGATGCCGCGCTCGGGGTGGTACCAGCGGGCGAGGGCTTCGAAGCCGGTGATTCGGCCCGTAGCGAGATCGAAGATCGGCTGGTAGTGCGGAACAATCTCGTTGCGTTCCACAGCCCGACGGAGGTCGCCCTCCAGGCGAACGCGATCGAGAATTGCGGCGTGCATGCTGTTCTCATAGAGCTCAATGCAGTTCTTGCCCCGGGCCTTGGCGGCGTACATCGCCAGGTCGGCATCTCGCATAAGTTCTGCGGCCAGGGTGTCACGATCGGTCGCCAGAGCAACGCCAACGCTGCACGAGACGTCGATCTCGATATTTCCAATCGTGAACGACGGAATCATCGACGTAACAACTCGGTCGGCCACCTCCAGCGACGTCAATACATCGTTGGCATCTTCGATGAGAATGGCGAATTCATCTCCACCGAGTCGGGCCACCGTGTCGCTGGTCCGAACGCATCGGCGAAGTCGCTCCGCCATGGAAATGAGCAGCGTGTCGCCGACTGCATGACCAAAAGAATCGTTGATTCGCTTGAAATCGTCCAAGTCCAAGAACAGCACTCCGACGTTCGACGCCGCTCGGCCCAGCCGCTTCAGGGCATGTTCGACGCCATTGGCAAACAGTGCGCGATTGGCGAGCATCGTCAGTGGGTCATTGAACGCCAGCTGATCGAGGCGTGCTTCCAGGTGCTTCTGAGGTGAAATGTCTCGGATGCAAATGGTCCAATGCTGCTGACCCTGCTCGATCCAATCGCCGAGTGTGACCGCAACCGTCAGAAGCGAGCCATCGTGGCGTCGGGCGTGAAGCTCGTTGTCGGTCGCAGCCTTTTGCAGGCTTTGTGGGGTATCAATGTCTTCAAACAGGTCTGAGAGGCCAATGTTCGGGATGTGAAACCCCTCATAGCCGAACAATTCCTCGGCTCGCGGGTTCCAATGAATGACTTGACCGGTGCACGAGACAAAGAGAATGGCGTCCTGAGAAGCTCCGAGGACCGACTGGAATGGACCACTCAGAATTGGTGGAAAAACCCGCGAAGGGGTTGTCAGGTCCTGTGTCGTAGCCATCGAAATCGGAGCGTTCATCGAATCAAATGGCCAATCGGGCCGCCGGAGTCGGATCGACCTTCTCGGCGCATCGGACGATCGGGTCCGTGCCGGTGCTCGAACTCATGAATACGTGCGCGTAGAGGTAGGTGTCCACCCGCCCGGTCATGACCAAGTTGTACCAACTGCTCCATTACCGTGCGTGATCTCCAAACTGAGACAACATCGCGCATGTCCCCCGTATCGGCTCGGACAAAGGATTCTTGACGTGTTTGGACCCGATTGATCCGACCTGGCCGTTTCGACCGTGGCGGGGCGTGCGGTGCGAGGCTTGGATGATCAGCCGAACGCTGAGGCGCTGGACTTCGACCCCTCGGTCTCGCTCGCCATCGGCGGCACGGAGCGACCGGCGAAGAACGCCAATCCGGTGAGCGCTGCGCAGAACACGAAACCGATCCGAAATCCCGTTGGGCTCGAGTGCTGCCCTTCGACGGTGGCACCGACCACACCGGTCGCCAATGCGGCAAGCAGTGTTCCGGCCAGCTGCGTGGCGCCGCTGGCCAGCCCGACGCGATGCTCGCCGACCATGCGGAACGTCGCTTCCGTGACGGACGAGAACGACAGACCCATACCAAGCGCGCTTAGGGTCCAGGCGGCATAGCTGAGTTGGGTGGGAAGGCCCTCGAACGTCAACGCCATCATGCCGAGGATGCCTCCCCCGAACAGCGCCGTGGCGCCCATTCTCCAGGTGGGTTCGGCCCACCGATGCGGGTTGTGGGCTTGTGTCCAGGACCCGACCGCCCACGATGTCGTGCCGCAGGTGAGGATGATTCCCGCCCAGGTTGAGCTCAGATGGCGAAGCTCGTTGAGCGCGAGCGGAAGAAAGGCTTCAACGCCCGTAAAGGCGGCGAAAAGCAACGCGTACGTAGCTACCACGGCCGGAAGGCCGCTTTCGGCCCGCCAAGTGCCCCGTGGAAACAGGGTGCGGCCGCCGAGCACGAGCAAGGAACCACCAAAACCGACGCCAGCAGCGAGGACCATCCACCGGTCGCTCGCTAGAGCGCTCAGGGTGGCTGCGGCGCCGCAGGTCAAATAGAGCGCGGCAACGCCCTTGTCTCGACGGCTGCTGTCCCAGAAACGCTCAGCGGTGGGCGTCGTCGCAACAGCGTCGGGTGGACCGAGCCGTCGGGCTACCGGGAGGACGAGCACCGCCACCACGGCAGTCGGCAGGATGGGTGCCGCGAACACCCACCTCCAGGAAAGGTGGTCGGCCACCCAGCCGGAAACGGCCGGTCCGATGAGTCCCGGAATCACCCAGGCCGATGACGCAACCGCCAACATGCGGGACCTGATCGACTCCGGGTAGACCCGCCCGATCAGCGTCCAGTTGAGTAGTGAAAGCGCTCCGGCACCGAGGCCACCGACAAATCGCGTGGCGACCAGGATCGGCATGGTGGTCGAAGCGGTGCCGATGCTCAGACCTGCGACAAACGCGATGAACGCAACGATGTAGGCCCGGTGGGGTCCGCGTTCGTCGGCGTCGCCGCTTGCGAACACGATCCCGAGAAGGTTTCCCAGAAGCAGTGCGGTGAAGGCCCACCCATATAACGAAAGACCCTCGAGTTCGCGCGCCGCTGACGGCATCGCCGTAGACACCCCCAGCGTTTCGAAGCCGACCACGGATATGCCGATGGTGATCCCGATGGTCAGGCGGCGGTGGGTGTTGTCGAGCAGCCTGGGGGTCGACGCGGGCTCCAGCGGAAGCGGCTGGGTCACGGGCGGGGTGGTGAGCGGCGATCGAGGTCGGCCTGGATGCCGTCGAGAATACGGCTGAGGTTTCGCTTGAATCGACCGGGATCCTCGGCGTGCGATTGCACCTTCTGCCAGGTCTGGTCGAATCCGTCCGCAGCAATCCATGCCGAGAGTTCCGGAAAATCGCCGGTCTTCAGCAGTTCGTCGATGTACCGCTTCGTGTGGTGAAGGGCACTTTCTGCGCCGGCGGACTGGCCAACCGGCGCGTTTCGCTGTTGCAGGCAGTGGCCGAACACGTATTCATCGACGGTCGTGAGGATGTCGAGGCGATCACTCACGTTGACGGGCAGCGACGACAGCGCCTGAAGGGACTGATCGAAATGTCGAACGCTGTTGGGGCCCAAGTTGATGTCGTCGGTGACATCGAATATCCAGGAGTGGCGCAGCAATGCTCGCCGTGACGAGTCAGCGATTTTGGTGATGGCATCGCGCCAGTTGCCCGGCAGGGGACCTTGGACCACGACCTCGGCCATGACCTGGTCGAGGGCGAGTGTGAGGAGCTCATCCTTCGTTCGAACGTAGTGGTAGAGGGTCATGGTCCCGGCATCGAGTTCAGCGGCCAGTCGTCGCATCGACAGCGCCTCCAGCCCTTCGGTGTCGGCGATGTGGACGGCGGCGACCGCAATCTCTTCTCGGGTGAAACGGGGTTTTCTGGTCCCGGGTTCGACCCGGGTCCACACGTCGAGAGAGCTGAGGTGCTCACCCAGACGATCGAGTCGCTCGGCCGTCCGAGCCGCATGCGCACTTAGCTTTTCCGCCTGCGCGCTTATCTTGTCGGCTTTGGCGTTGAACTTCTCGGCCTGCTGCCCGAGCTTGCTGACCTGCCGATCCGCTGCCGTGGTGATCTTGGCGGTAACGGAGTCCGCCACTTTGTCGACAATCGCCTGACGCAATTGCGCTGAAGCCGGAGGTCGCCCGCCCGTGGGCGGTTTGCCGGCCGACGAATTTTTGCTTGCCACGTCGTACATCGTACTGGTAACGTTCGTCGTACTATGTACGACGAATTGGTACGTGATACGAATAAGCGCAGAACGACCGAGCGGCGAGGACTGCCCGGTGTGATGGCCGAGGGACTGAGCAAGCAGTTCGGTGCTTTGTGGGCCCTCCGTGACCTCAGCCTCAACGTTCCGCCCGGGACCGTGCTCGGCCTGCTCGGGCACAACGGTGCCGGAAAAACCACCGCGATCCGTATTCTTACCACGCTCTCGAGCCCGACCTCGGGGCGGGCCGAGGTGGCGGGGTTCGATGTGGTGCGCAACCCCGATCGGGTGAAGAGCCGGATCGGCGTTGCGGCGCAGCAGGCGACAGTCGATGGTCTGATGAACGCCCGGCTCAACCTGCAGATGGTGGGGCGCCTTCACGGGCTGACAAAGACGCAGGCCAATATGCGCGCTGATGAATTGTTGGAACGTCTCGATCTGACGGATGCGGCGACGCGGTTGGTCAAGACGTTCTCGGGCGGCATGCGACGCCGGCTTGATCTGGCCGCGAGCCTTGTCGCCGCACCCGAGGTGTTGTTCCTCGATGAACCGACAACGGGGCTCGACCCCCGCAGTCGCAACGATCTTTGGGACATGCTCCGCGACCTGGTCCGCGAGGGGACGACCGTGATACTCACCACGCAATATCTGGAAGAGGCCGACCGGTTGGCCGATGACATCGTCGTGCTCGATCACGGGCGAACGGTTGCTCACGGGACTCCGGCCGAATTGAAGGCTCGTATCGGCGACGACCGGATCGACATCAAAGTCGGAGCACTGACCGATCTGGTAGCCGCCGCGGCCGCTATCGCATCGTTCGCGTCAAACGACCCGAGTGTCGATGAAGGCTCGTTGGTCGTCACCGCCCCAATCAAATCCGGCACCCGTCTCATCGACGTCGTTCGGTCACTCGACGAAGCGGGAGTTGATGCTGTCGACATCAACCGGCGTGAGGCCACGCTCGACGACGTGTTCCTCGCCCTCACCGGCCCCGCTTCGAAATCTGAATCCATCCGCGCTTCGACCCAGGAGGTCTCGGCATGACCGCCACCGTTGCTCCCCGTCCATCCACCAACGAGTCGATGCCCACCTCGACCGGCCACGAAGAGGGTGGATTCCAGACGCTTCTGCGGCACACGATGGTGTTCGCCCGGCGCAATCTCGAACACACCCGTCAGATCCCGGAGAAACTGCTCGACGTGACCGTTCAGCCGGTGATGTTCGTGTTGCTCTTCGCCTTCGTCTTCGGCGGGGCGATCAACGTCAAGGGAAGCAGTTACCGCGAGTACCTGATCGGGGGAATCCTCGTGCAGTCGCTGGCCTTCGGCCTCGTCGGGCCGGGCATGGCGATTGCGACTGATCTGACAGAAGGTGTCATCGACCGGTTCCGATCACTCCCGACGTCGAGGTTCGCGTACCTTTTGGGCCATTACGTGGCAGAGATGGCCGGAACAATTCTGTCGGTCGCCGTTCTCCTGACCACGGGCTTCATCGTCGGTTGGCGTTCACACTCCGGATTCGGGCACACCCTCCAAGCGCTACTGCTTCTCGTCGCATTCGGTTCCTCCATGGTGTGGATCGGTACGTGGATCGGAATGATGGTTCGGTCTCCCGACGCGGTTCAGGGGGTCGGGTTCACGCTCGTATTCCCACTTACGTTCTTGAGCAACGCCTTCGTTCCGCTCGAAACGCTTCCGAACGCGCTGCAGTGGATCGCCGCGTGGAACCCGATCAGCGTGATGGTTGCTGCCGTCCGAGAACTGTTCGGCAACCAGGCGGCGCCACTAACCAAGAACGTCTGGCCGCTGCATCACCCGGTGGTGTCGGCCTGGGCGTACTGCGCGCTGATGCTGGTCATCGCCGTTCCCGGGGCACTTCGTCGCTACGGTGCCCGCACCGCTGACTGAGCGTGTGGCCGGCTGATGGTGTCAGCCGGCCTCCGTTCGGTTGCGGGTCAGTTGACCATCTTTGATTGGCCGGCCCAGTACGGTTCCCGGAGCTTGAACTTCTGGAGTTTGCCGGTCGCAGTTCGAGCGAGGGCCGCGCGGAATTCAACCGATGTCGGGCATTTGAAGTGAGCGATCTTCGAACGGCAGAAGTCGATCACCTCACGCTCGGTCGGGGTGGGAACACCGTCTCGAAGCACCACAAGGGCTTTGATCGTCTCACCCCATTTCGCATCGGGGATGCCGATCACGCAGCATTCGGCGACCGCCGGATGCTGGAACAGACAGTCCTCCACCTCGATCGATGAGACGTTCTCTCCTCCGGAGATGATGACGTCCTTCTTGCGGTCGGCGATCACGACGTACGCACCGTCAAGGTAGCCCCCGTCACCGGTGTGGAAGAAGCCGTCGGGCATGGCTTTCGCAGTTTCCTCAGGTTGTTCCCAGTAGCCTTCGAACACAACATTGCTACGCGCGGCATATTTCATCGCTCTCGGAGATTTTGATCGTGACTCCGATCGCCGGTGCGCCAGCGCGGGAAAGCGCCCTGGCCCGCTCCGACGGAGTCAAGTTGTCGTATTCCGCTCGCCTGCGGTTCATGGTGAGCAGCGGTGAGGTTTCGGTGAGCCCGTAGATCTGGATGAACTCCCATCCAAGTTCGGTCTCCACCCGTTCGATGGTCTTCGACGGGGGAGGAGCGCCGGCCACCACGATACGCATGAGATCCCGGCCCGGGATCGGCTGGCCAACGGAGGTGCGCTTCTCGGCGGCATCGAGTGTCATCGCCACAACGGCCGGAGCCCCGCAGGCGAAGTTGATCCCGTGCTCCTCAATGCGGTCCAAGATGTCGGAACCATCGACCTTGCGAAGCACAATGTGCTTGCCGCCCATGCCGGTCACGGCGTAGGTCTGACCCCAGCCGTTGCAGTGAAACATGGGGAGGGTATGGAGGTACACATCCCGGTCACTGACCGATGCGTGCCACCCGAAGGTCGTCGCGTTGGTCCAGGCGTTGCGGTGGGTGATCTGCACGCCCTTCGGACGGGCTGTCGTACCGGACGTGTAGTTGATCGTTGCGGTGGCGTCTTCGTTCGGAACCCACGGCGTCGGTTCGGGCATCCCGTCGGCAAGGGGCGCGAACAGCTCCGCATCGTTGACGCCGTCGAGAATGAACTTGTGCTCCACCTCGATGTCTTTGACCACGTCGGCCTGGTCGGCGTCCACGAGGAGTACACGCGCTCCGCTGTGTTTCAGGATGTAGCTGATCTCCTCGGTGTTCAGACGGAAGTTCACCGGCACGAGGACCCGGCCGTACTTCGATGTGCCGTAGAAGGACAGGAGAAACTTGGCGGAGTTGGGGCTGACGATGGCGATGCGGTCGCCTTCTCCTATCCCGAGGTCTTCCAACCGACGAGCCATGCCCCGTATGCGCGCGTCCATTTCCCGGTAGGTGAGTGAACCAAGTGAACCGGGCACGCCGGGTTCGTCAACCACACCAATGCGGTCGCCGTAGACGTTCACGGCTCGGTCCAGAAAATCAGCGACGGTGAACTGCACCTTCATAAGGGAACCTCGGTTTGGACGGTCCACGAAGCCGGTCGGCGAGTGGGTGCCGATATGGTGCCCGGCGAAGTGACCGCCGTCACGCTTCCGGGGCGCTCGGTTCGCCGAATGGAGTAACTATGCGGTGAGCGGTTGGTGTGCGCCGGTTCGACCGTTCAGCGGAAGTCGTGCGTGATGCCCAACTGCTCCGGTGCGTGCATGGTGAGCATCATTCCCGACACATCGTGGGGACGACTTCCAGGGGTCAGGTGTGAAACCACGACCATCGTTATGAACGCGATCGGAATTGACCATATCGCCGGCTGGGCGAGGATCACCGCGGGCCAGCCGTTGAGCGTCGGACCCAGCAAGGTGAAGAGAACCGCTGCGGTTGCCGTCGTCGAACCGGCCAACATCCCGGCGATGGCCCCTCGCGTCGAGAGTCGACGCCACCAGATGCCGAGCACGATCAACGGTGAGAATGACGACGCTGCGATGGCAAACACCCAGTTGACGAGTTGGTTGATGTCGATCGATACGACCCGCAGTCCGAGTAGCCCGATGAGCCCGCCCACCGCCAACGCTCCGACTCGGAAGTCGCGCTTTTCGCCGTGCAGAAGATCCTGCGAAATGACACCGGCCGCGGAAATCATGAGTCCGGAGGCGGTCGAGAGGAACGCGGCGAACGCCCCGCAGGCCACGAGTCCGGTCAGGGCGTCGCCGACGAGTCCGCCGAATACCCGACGCGGCAGCACCAGGACCACCGTGTCCGTGGCATGCCCGGCCAGAAGATCCGGTGCGTACAGGCGTCCGAGTGCACCGAGGACCGGGGGGAACACATAGAACATGGACAGGAGTCCAATGACCAGGAGCGTCGTGCGTCGAGCGGCCCTTCCATCGGGATTCGTATAGAAGCGGACGAGAATGTGGGGGAGTCCCAGGGTGCCGACCACCTGGGCCAACACGAACGACGGCAGGGTGTAGCCGGGGCGACCCGGAAAATTCGCGGCCGAATCGATCGGCGTGGCCCACCGGGTCACGTCACCGGATTCGCTCGGCCATGGGAACCGGCCGAGTAGAAAGTGCGCCCCGATGATGATCGTTGGCGTTGCGATGGCAATCCACTTCAGCCAGAACTGAAAGCTCTGCACGAACGTGATGCCTCGCATGCCGCCCATCGTCACGTTCGCCGTGACAACGACCGCGACGATCGCCACTCCCACCCAATACGGCGACCCGGTGAGTACCCGTAATGTCACCCCGGCACCGCGCATCTGGGGTACGAGATACGCGATGGAAATGAGCACGACCAAGCCACTCGAAATCCGCCGGGCGACCAGCGACCCGAGCCGACCTTCCGCAAAGTCGGGAATGGTGTAGGCCCCGAAGCGACGCAGCGGGGAAGCGACGAGGAAGAGGAGAAGCAGGTAACCGGCCGTGTAGGAAATGGGGTACCAGAGCATGTCGGCCCCGTAACGCATGACCAAACCGGCGATCCCGAGAAACGATGCCGCGGACAGGTATTCACCACAGATGGCCGACGCATTTCGTGTCGGGCTAACCGACCTCGAAGCAACGAAGAAGTCACTCGTGGTCTTGGCTCGACGGACCCCGAATGCTCCGAGGCCGATGGTCCCAAAAATCGCGACCCCGAGGGCGACCGCGGCGACTATTCCAAGGTCAGGAGTGTTTCGCGAGGGGGCCGCAGCCGCGGCAAGTACAGGTAGCGAGATGATCATCGGGTGATCACCGTCGTGGAACCCCGGAGGTGTCGCGGTCCTTGACCAACTCCATGAACTCGGCCTCGTTGCGTTCGGCCCTTCGTACGTAGACCGCGGCGAAGATTATGAACAACGGATAGAACGCACCACCGATGATCAGCCAGCCGACCGGGATGCCCCCGACCCGGTAGGTGCGAAGGTTCGGCTCGATTATCAGCAGCAGAGGAACACCGACGAGGACCGATGTCAGGATCGTGAGCAATCGAATGGCCAGCGCGAGTTGCGTTCGGATCAGCGAGCGAAGGTACGCCTCGCCAACCGGCGTGCGTTCCGCGAGTTCCCGTACCGGTCGCAGCCCCCGTACCCTCGTCGTGTCGCGCTGAATGGTCACCCGGGCGGGCGGAAGCACATCGCCGTGATCTCCGTGATCGCCGTGATCTCCGTGATCTCCGTGATCGCCGACATCGGTGCCGGCGCCGTTGTCGCTCACGGTGCGGACCGGTTGAAGACGCTGGCCGGTCGGGCGCGTCTGGCGGCGTACTCGACCAGGCGGCGAACGGAGATGGCCGGCGAGTCGACGACTTACGGGGAGCGATCGCTCGCCGATCTTCACGCGGTACCCGTGGCCGTGTTCGACCAACACCTCGGAAACGTGCGAGAGCGACACCAGATAACTGCGGTGTATCCGCACAAAACCGGCTTCAGCCCAGTGCTCCTCCAGCGTGGACATTGCCGCTCGCACCAACACGCTGGAGGTGGCGAGGTGAAGTCGGACGTAGTCGCCGCTTGATTCGGCAAACAGCACGTCACGTCGGTCGACCACACGGATTCGGCCACCTGACTCTATCGAGATCAGATCCTCGTCGAACGGGTGTCTGGGTTGGGAGGGTTCGACGCTCGGGTTTTCCAGCGCGCCGTCCAGGACCGCTGCAACCGGCAACGGCGATGTTGCGGGACCGCGGTTTTCGCCAGGGATGGTCGTTGCATTCTCGTGGTCATGTTGGTTGGTCGGCGGGTACTGTTCGGGTCCGCGGGTCGCGTCGGTGCCTTTGACCTTTCGGCTGAGCACCTTGGCGATCGCCAGTTCCAACCGTTCGGGCCGTACGGGTTTGAGCAGGTAATCGACTGCGTCGATCTCGAATGCGTCGACCGCGTGAGCATCGAAGGCCGTCACAAAGACGATCGGCGGCGGTGATCGGAACTGGTTCAGGACCCGGGCAAGTTCGAGGCCGTCGAGCCCGGGCATCCGAACATCGAGGAACACGACGTCAAACACCGAAGCGCGCAACGCTCGTAACGCCTCGTTGGCGTCCTGGGCCTCGGCGACGGAGGCCACGGTCGGAAGTGCCCGCAATTCGTAGACGAGATCAGCGAGGGAGGGGGCCTCGTCATCGACCGCCAACACCCGAAGACCCGGGCCATGCGAGCCGCCGGAAGCGGTCACTTCAGCAGGCATTTGCGCCCCGTTCCTGTCGGGTTCGTTGCTCGGTCGGCGAGCACCTCACCGTCGCAGTACCTTCCCTTGCACGGCGTGTCGTGATGGGGGATGTCATGATGCGCGAACTCCCGGGCGGTACTTTGGCGCTCGGACCGTGATCTTGGTTCCGGCGCCCCGTGCTGTTTCAATTACGAGCCCGTACTGGGATCCGTAGGTGGCTCGCAGTCGCTCGTCCACGTTGTGCAGTCCGACGTGGTTTTCGTGTTCAGCATCGCCGTTGATGCAGGCCCGAAGCAACTCGGGGTCGGCCCCCATGCCGTTGTCTTCGATGGTGATCACGCAGTCGTTGGACTGCTCGGCGGCGACAATCGACACCCGCCCGACCTTGGACTGCGGTTCGATCCCGTGACGCACCGCGTTCTCGACGAGTGGCTGCACAACGAGGAACGGGATTGCAACGGGAAGAACTTCCGGCGCGACCCGAAGGTCGATCGTCAGGCGATCGCCAAACCTGGCTTTCTCCAGGGTGAGGTAGCGCTCGACCGAACGGAGTTCGTCAGCCACCGTCGTGAACTCCCCGTGGCTGCTCAGCGAGTACCTCGTGAAGTCGGCGAACTCCAGCAGAAGGGTGCGGGCCCGGTCGGGGTCGGTGCGGGTGAAGGACGCAATAGCAGAGAGCGCGTTGTAGATGAAATGCGGCGAGATCTGGGCCCTAAGCGCGCGTACTTCTGCGCGGGCCAACTGGGCACGATTCTGATCGAGTTCGGCAAGTTCGATCTGGCTCCGAATCCACTCCGAAACTTCGGTCATGGCCCGAATCAGGCCCGGACCGCCGTCGGCAGCGAAGCAAACCAATGCACCGACGACCTCCCCACGGACCTCGACCGGGACCGAGACGGCGACTCGGATCGGACAGTTCTCATCCGGACAACGCAACTCTTCCACGTGGCTGCGGCCGGATTTCAACGTCACCCTGGCGTGTGCGAGTGCTCCGTATTTGTGGTGCCGGGGCTCGCCGGTGAAGCACAGAATGTCGGAGACCGACGAGACCGCCATCGCTGGTGAGCCCACCAGGGCAAGAAGGTGGGGTGCCGCCTTTTCCAGTGCGGCACTGGTAAATCCGGTGCGAAGCGCCGGTGCCGCCAGGTTGGCGGTGTGAAGCACCTCGAACGTCGCCGCCTGGCCGGCGGTCATGAATCGGCGTCGCCGGCCCGTCACCCAGATCGCCAGGGACGACGTGAGCAGGACCGCGAGGATCACGAGGGTCACGGCCACGGCTTGCACGCTAATCGCCGCCTACCGACCGAGGCCAAAGGCCGTAACGGAAAACACGGAGGCGGGCCGCACGTGTGCGACCCGCCCCGGTGTTGCCAGATGGGTTTCCCAGCGCGTTGGTCCCGTGTGCACGCACCTCTCCTGTGAGCGCACTGGGAGCCTCCGCTTCAGTTCTTGCGGTAGTCGCCGGCGATCGGCGAGCCGTAGTCCTTGGCCAACAGGGCGACGGCCAGCTGCTTGGAGCCGTCAGCTTTGAAGATCGAGTTCTTCGGAGCCGGAATTCTCGCCGTCAGGTCGACCGAAGCGCCAATTCCTCCGATGTTGACGACCCCAGTTTCGTTGGCGGCCTTGAGTATGCCTTCCCGGCTGAGGTCACCATTGGCGACGGCCTTCTCGAGCACTGCCTCGACCACCTTGGCCTGGGCGTAGCCCCAGATGTTGCCGACGTCGGGGTTGGCCACGTAGTTGCCGTAGCCATTGCCCTTGAGTTCGGCGATGAGTTCCTTCATACCCGCGATCTTCTCGTCGCCCCACTCGCCACCGTCACCGGACATCCACACGTACTTCTCGTACAGCGCCGAGGTGCTTGTGGTCACCTGCTTGTCCGAGAACGTCGGCGACATCAGGATCCACTGCGGCGTGTAGTTGTTCTGCGAACCCTGAACGAGGAGGGCGGTGGCCTGAGCCGGTCCGGTGGTCACGTAGACGGCGTCACACTTGGCATCACGGAGCCGAACCGTGACGGCGGCCATGTCCGACTGGGTGGCCGGGACCGTCTCGACGGTGCCGAGCTTGAAGCCGAGCTTGGACTGGGCGAACTTCACGCCTTCGGTGCCGGTTTCGCCGTATGCATCCTGACGGCTGACTGCGCAGATCGTCTTGCCCGGGTTCTTGTCGAGGTAGTAGGCGACGCCGTTGATGGCCTGAACCTGGTAGCTCGACATGATCGGGAGCATGTTCTTCTTGGTGGTCCACTTCGCGTCGAGCGACCCTGGGCTCGCGACAATCTTGTTCTGCTCGTAGAGAGGGAGCAGCGCTTCGTTCACCGGGGTGCCGAGGACCGACCCGTAGAGAACCACCTTGTCCTTGGATGCATTCAGCCCCTGCACCGCAAGGTTGGGATCGTAGTTGACTTCCACTTCCTCGATCTTGACCGGATACTTGCCGGCGATGCCGCCTTTGGCGTTGATGGCCTTGAAGTGTGAATCAAGTGACGCGGCGATGCCCTTGCTGATCGGGCCCCACGCCGCGTTGCCGCCCGTAGCCTTTGCCGCGGTCGTCGTGGCGGCCGTCGCCTTCCAGACCTTCTTTCGTCCGTCCTTGGTGCACGTGAGCGATCCGGAGGTCTCACCCTCTTTGGTGCAAGCTGCTCCGGCTTTCGCCGCCTTGGCGGCGGCAAAGGCAGATGGGGCGCTCGCGCCAACCGCCAACCCCAGCCCGACCGCTATCGCGATGGTTCGTTTCATAGGTTTCCCCCTGCTTGTCGAAAGTCGCCGGCCCGTGCCGACGGTCACAGGACGCCTGTGACGACGGTCACGGACGGTACGGGTCGGGGACCGTTTCGACAATGAACGTTCGGTGAACGCACGTGGGGCGGGGCTATCGGAGTTTCCATGCGATGAACGGTTGGTGTGGCGGGTAAACGGCCCGGATCGCGCGGTACGTACGGGGAACGTCGCCGTTGGCCGTATCGGCGTGCCGTTCGTCGCACGGCGGGGTCGTTCATCGCTCGGCGCTCGCCTCGGCGTGTGGGTCCTTGGCAACCTGCCGGTGTCGTGACGGTGGTCACAGATAACGGGTTGGTCCCCTTGATTCGCGACAACGAGGAGCACAGGTGCAGTTGGCGCCCATACTTGAAGTGAACGAGGTCGACGTCGTCTACGGCGGTGCCATTCAGGTGCTGCGAGGGGTGAGTCTGGCCGTTACCGAAGGTTCGATCGTCTCGATTCTCGGTGCCAACGGTGCCGGAAAGACGACGCTGCTTCGTGCCGTAAGCGGTCTTCTCGGCTACCACGGCGGGCGGATCATGTCGGGGTCGGTTCGGTTCGTCGGATCCGATACGACCGCCACCGAGGCGGCGACGCTGGTTCGCAACGGGATGGCCCAGGTGATGGAAGGGCGTCGAATCTTCGCCGAGCTGACCGTCGATGACAATCTGAAGACCGGGGCCTACACCCGGCGCGACAGAGGCAACGTGTCCGCGTCGTACGAACGGGTGATGGAACTGTTCCCTCGCCTCCTCGAACGACGGGGACAGATCGCCGGGTACATGTCCGGCGGTGAACAGCAGATGCTCGCGATCGGCCGCGCACTGATGGCGAATCCGAAACTTCTCCTGCTCGATGAACCGTCGCTTGGTCTGGCGCCGCTGATCGTCGAGCAGATCTTTGAAATCGTGAAGGAGATCAATGCACAGGGCACGTCGGTGTTGATCGTCGAGCAGAACGCGGCAATGGCACTTCGTAACTCCACATACGGATACGTGATGGAAACCGGACGAGTCGCCAAACACGGCCCCGCCGTTGAGCTTCTTGAGGACGAAGAAGTGAAGTCGCTGTACCTCGGAGGCGAGTCGGGAAAGACCTCGTTTCGAAACCTCAAGTCGTACCGGCGCAAGACGGAGTTCAGGGTATGAGCACGAATCCGGAACCAGTGAGAAGCGACACCGCGGCGCCCGTCGACCACGGATCACCCATGTTGGTGGTCGAGCGGATCACCCTCCGGTTCGGCGGTGTGACCGCAATCAACGACGTGAGCTTCGACGTTCGTTCGCGTGAGTTGTTCGCAATCATCGGCCCGAACGGTGCGGGAAAGACCTCGATCCTGAACTGCCTGAACGCGGTGTACACGCCCCAGGAGGGCAGCATCAAGATCGACGGGGTGGAGCTGATCGGCGAGAAACCACCGTTCACGGTCACGCACGGCATCGGACGCACGTTCCAGAACATCGGGCTCTTCAAAAACCTCGATGTCGTGGCGAACCTGATGCTCGGACGACACCACCTGATGAAAGGGGGGTTTCTCGCCGGGATGGCCTTCCGCGGACGGGCCAAGAACCAGGAGATACTGCACCGTCGACGGGTCGAAGAGGTCATGAAGCTGCTCGACCTGCATATCTACCGTGGCCAACCGGTCGGCATTCTTCCGTACGGCGTGCAAAAGCGCATGGAGCTCGCCCGGGCGCTCTGCATGGAGCCCAAGGTTCTGCTGCTGGACGAGCCGGTGGCCGGAATGAACGCAACCGAAACCGAAGACATGGCCCGGTACATGTTGGAAATCAAAGACGAACTCGGGATCGCCATGATCCTGATCGAACACGACATGCACATGGTGATGGACGTGGCTGATCGGATCATGGTCCTCGACTTCGGTCAGAAGATCGCTGAAGGGCTGCCCGCGGACGTGAAGAACAACGAGCGAGTGATCGCGGCATACCTCGGAGTAGGCGCGTGATGGATTCCGTGAAATCCCAGACGCTTCCCGGTCTGCTGCTGCACCGGGCTCACGACACACCCCAGCGTGCTGCGCTCAGGTTCCACGAGTTCGGCATCTGGCAGCAGGAGACCTGGAAATCGCTCGCGGACAAGACCCGCCTCGTGGGCAACGGTCTGGCGGCGATCGGCGTGACGAAGGGCGACATGGTCGGGCTCATCGCGAAGAATTCGCCGCAGTGGATCATGAGCGATCTGGCCATCCAGGGGTTGTCTGCCGTGACGCTGGCCATCGATCCCGAGTTCTCTCCGGGCGCGGTGGTCACCATGCTGCAGACCCAGGGCGCCACGACGGTCATCGTCGGGGATCAGGAACAGCATGACAAGGTTGAGGAATCGCGCCACCTGCTGCCGCGCCTGCAGCGAATCATCGTGATCGAGACGCGCGGCCTGCGCTCTCTCGACCGCGTCTCAGCGGTCGCCGAACGTGGCGTCGTCACGTGGCGCCAACTGCTCGATCTCGCGGCGAACGCGGCAGACGTCTGGGAGAGTTCGGTTTCCTCACTGGACGAGAACGGTGCCGCCACGGTGGAAGGCGTTGTCGATCGCAGCCCCGATTCCGGAGACCTTCGTCTGAGGGCGCACACGCTCAGCTCGCACGATCTTCTAGACGCGGCCGAAGATCTCGGAACCCGCCTCGGAGCGCACGCGGGGGATGAATTGCATCCCATAGCGTCGTTCGCCGATCCGATCGAAAGGACGTTGAGCGAGACGCTTGCGCTTCGGGTCGGGGCGATCATGAACATCGGCGAAGGTGGGGAGCTGCTCGCCCTCGAAGCCCGCGACATCCAACCTTCGATCGCCCACGTGCCGGCAGAGCGACTCCGCCAAATTCGAGCTGAGGTCGCGGATCGCAGGGCACGCCACGGAATCCGACGGTTTGCCCTGAACCGGATTCTGGAGCGATCGGGGACCGTGTCGAGATCATCAACGAGAGACCTGGTCGTCATGTGGTCCTCGATCGGAGTCTTTGCGGTGTTCGCCCTCGTGGTCCATCGCACGATGGTGAACCAGAGCGGATTACTACGTCTTCTTATTATCGCCGCGGTCGGGTCGGTGGTGTTCGGCGGTTTGATCGCTGGAGGTTTCGCCGTTCGACCCTTCGTCCGAAAGGCCTACGGGTTGGCCCGGGCCCATTCGCTGCTGACGAATCCCGACATCGACACCGAGACCGTGCGATTTCTCGGTGCCCTCCACTTGAACCCCATCCTCGAGCACCGAACGATCACCACGCAGGGAGCGGACCGGTAACGCCATGACCAACTTTCTCCAATTCCTCGTGCAAGGTCTCGCGCAGGGCTCGATCTACGCCCTCGTCGCGCTTGGGTTCGTCATCATCTTCCGGGGCACCAAGGTGCTGAACTTCGCCCAGGGCGCCTTTATGCTCTTCGGCGCATTCCTCTGCTTCAATGTGACCCGGACCTGGGGATTGAACTACTGGCTGGCCCTGGTGGTGGCGACGCTGGTCATGACCGCGGCCGGGGTCGGGGTGGAGGCGGTGGTTCTCCGACCGTTGCGCAGCCGACCGACATTCACCGTGATCATGGCGACGCTCGGTCTGAGCTATGCGGTCGAGCAGATTGTTCTGGCCATCTGGGGCACCGATCCGTTGCCGCTGAACGACCCAATGGGCATCAAGTTCTGGAAAGTAGGTGGAGTTACGATCACCTACGTCGATGCCGTGACGCTCCTGGTCACGGCGGCCATCACCGCCGGGCTGCTTCTGTTCTTCAACCGCAGCAGGCTGGGGACCGCGATGCGAGCGACAGCGTTCGATCCGGAAGCATCGATCGCCCAAGGAATCAACCCGCGCCTGGTGTTCGGACTGTCATGGGGTATCGCAGCGGGCATCGCCACAGTCGCTGGCGTGTTTCTGTCCTCGGGCAACGGTCGAAACGTGGCCCCGACGCTGTTGCAGATCGCGTTGACTGCGATTCCCGCGGCGATTCTGGGCGGACTCGACTCGACCAAGGGCGCAATCGTCGGTGGCCTGGTCATCGGAATCGCCCAGCAGCTGATGTTCGGCTACCAACCAAACATCAGCAGTTGGCTAGGCCGGGTGATCGACCTGAACATCGGCAGCTTCCACTACAAAGCGGGCCTTGGCCCGAACTTCCATCTCGTGTTTCCGTACCTGATCATGGTGGGCATTCTGCTCATCAGGCCGTACGGCGTATTTGGTACGAAAGAGGTACGTCGTGTGTAGCGCTCGGTCTCGGCGAACGGGAGTGGTCTCATGAGTGGGGCCTTGCTGTCGCTGGCGGTTCTCTTCGGGTCGGTTGGTTTGATGATCGTCTGGGCGCGTTACGACGCCCGGAACCGACTCGCCACGTCCTACGCCTCGGATACGCGGACGCTCAAGTCGAACTGGATGAAGCTCGGCGTCGTCCTCGCCGGCCTGCTGTACGTCAGCGCGCCTATCGGCTTTTCCTGGATCGGCTACAAGGGCCTTCACCTGCCCGGCCAGATGATCCCCGGACTGCCCCTCACGAATCTCGGCCTTGCGCTGTTGAACTTCGCCGGGGTCTTTGCCATCGGGACTCTCGCCCTGAACCTGCTCACAGGATTCGCCGGTCAGGTATCGCTCGGCCATGCGACGTTCATCGGAGCGGGTGCGTATGCAGCGGGCTACTTCGGCCAGGATCTGACCGTCAGGGGCCACCACCTTCCGTTTCTCGTCTGGCTCGTGCTCTCAGGAATGGTAGGCGCGCTTATTGCTACGGCGGTTGGCCCGTTTGCGCTCCGGCTTCGTGGTGACTATCTGGCCGTGATCACCGTGGGCATGCTGGTGTTCGCCGAACACATTTTCAACGCATGGGCCGACATCACCGGCGGCACGCCGGGTCGTTCGAATCTCCCGCAGCCGACGTTCACGGTCTGGCCCGGCAAGTCGATCGTCTTCTCGGTGCCCGACTCGACCGACTCCGACATCTTCGGATTCACCTACTCCCGCGATCAGGCGTTCTTCTGGCTGATCTGGGCGTTTGTGATCATCTCCGTTCTCATCGCCCGGAACCTCATCCGTTCCCGTCAGGGACGCGCCATGATGGCCGTGCGCGACCGGGACCTCTCGGCCGAAGCGATCGGCGTGAAGATCGCGTCGACGAAGATCCGCGCATTCGCCCTGTGCGGGGGACTGGCCGGGATTTCCGGAGCGCTCTACGGCGCGTTGATCCAGTCAGTAACTCCCGAGTTCTTCGATCTGAAGTTGTCGATCCAGTACGTGGCGATGATGGTGGTTGGCGGAAGCGGCACCATTCTGGGTTCGATACTCGGCGCAATTGCGATTGTGGGCGTTGAGCGGCTCACCGACCGGTTCAAGTGGATCTTCACCCTTCCCGGAGTTCGCAACGTGTTGTTCTTCGTCTCGACGAGCAGCAACGAACAGGTGAACACCTCCGGCCTCCGTGGTTTCATCGATCGCATGCAGATCGATCTTCCGAACTTCGTTCGACTCCTCTACGGTCTGCTGATTGTGGTTGCGCTCCGGTTCTTCCCGAACGGAATCGCCGCGCTGTGGGACCGCATCAAGCGCTATTTCCGCCGGTGGCCCTTTCAGATCTGAGGTGTGCAGATTTTGGCGGGGTATGGAAGGCTCTCGCCATGTCCACCACCGAGTCCGTAACCGAAGCCAACGACCAACTCGTCGATCGATTCGTCGCCGCAATCGAAGCCGGCGACGTCGAGACCGTGCTCTCGATCTACGCCGACGATGCCCGGATCTGGCACAACTTCGACCAGATCGCGGTATCCCCGGCTGACAACGCCCGGCAGATCAAGTGGTTCTCCAGCCGGTTGAGCGGAATGAAGTACACCGAGATCCGGCGCACGCCGTTTTCGGGCGGGGTCATGCAGCAGCACGTGCTGCGTGGCAAGGCGCCGAACGGACAGGACGTGGCGGTGTTCGCCATGCTTCGCATCGATATCGAAAACGGAAGAATCGTCAGCCTGGAGGAGTACCTCGACCCGGCGCAGGCGGCGCCGTTGTCGGCTCCGGCCTGAGTACGGACCGAAGCGGTCGTCAGGCGACCGCGGGTTTTGCGGTGGCGCGCTTCTTGCGGATGCCGGCGAGGGCCCCGTCGACCAGCAACTTCATCATGTGCTCGAAGAGTTCGTCGGTGTCGGTCTCGCTCGTCATCGCCGCGGCGAGACCGTCGTCGACCCGTTCGTGGGGCGCCTCACGCCACAGGTCGCTGGTCCCCACCGAACGGCGGGCGCGTCCTTCCTGCATGATGAAGCCGCCGACGAAGTACAGCAGTGACCGCATCGCCTTTGCTCCCGCCTCACCTTTGAGTCCGGCGGTCGTGAGTTCCTGGGCGAGCACGACCTGAGCGGGGTACGACATGGCCGGCCCCCGCCCGAGTCGGTTCGTGAGTTCGGTGAGCCGGGGGTGGGCCATGACCTGGCTGCGAATCTGGCGCAGCACGCTGCAAATGCGCTCGTTCGCATCGGTGCCGATTGGGTGAATCGCTCGCATTTCGTCGATGAAGTGGTCGACAAGCGAGTTGAGAAGCTGTTCCCGGCCCCCGACGTGCCAGTAGATGGCCGTGTGGGCCAGGCCGAGCTCGGTACTCAGGTTTCTCATCGTGAGGGCTTCGATGCCGCCCTCCTCAACGACCCGTCGGGCCACATCGAGAATCATTTCCTTGCTGCTCACCCGCCCATTCTTCCATGGCGTTCGGTTGGCCCCGGCCGCTCGATCCGTTGTTGTCGGCGACCCGATCTGCCCGAAAGGGCCTTGTCTTCGACGGGGTGTCATCGTCAAGATCGTCGTATGCCTCCTGCCGCGCGTGTCGGTGATCCAACTGCCCACGGCCCGACGCTGCTCGGAGCCGGGTGCCCGACCGTAATGATCGCCAACATGCCCGCGTGGCGGGCCATCGGCAACCCGGGTGCCATGGCGGCGGTCAACTCCCAGAAGACGACCTGGGATGCTGCCATCAAAACTGCCGAAGCGGCGACGATCGCAGCCGCGGGGACGCCCGGACTTCCCGCGGCGAAGGCCGCGGAGGAGGCGACGAAGGCAGCGGCAGCTGCTGCGATGTCGGCGGCCATGATGGGGGCGATGGCGGCGGGAGGCGGACCCGGTGGGCCACCCGATCTCCATACCTGCCCGATTCCACTTCCCATACCTCCCCACGGGCCCGGCATGGTCCCGCAGGGTTCGGCCACGGTGAAGATCGGTGGGCTGCCCGCGGCGCGTCAGGGGGATCAACTCATCGAGGCGCTCGGCCCGCCAAACTCAATTGCCATGGGTTGCCCCACAGTCATCATCGGAGGATGACCACGCCGGGGAGTTTCCGGCCGCCCGATCACGCCTGTGCGAGTGCCTGAACGTGCACGTCGGTCGGATGAGTCGGGCGAACTATTCCAAGTAGGAGATTTCTCTACTTTTGGACCTATCGCACGGACCGCCGGATGGATACGTTAGCGATATGACAAAGATGCGGACCTTCGCCAAAGTCGTCGTCGGATTTACCACCCTGGCCTTTGTGCTGAGCGGTTGTATCAAGATGGACATGGACATGAAGGTCAAGAAAGACGGAAAGGTCGATGGCTCCGCCATCATTGCGTTTTCCTCACAGATCCTTGAGATGACCGGACAGAAGAAATCCGAGATGATCGCGTCGATCAAGAAGGACTGGAAGGACCTGCCGAAGGGCGCCAAGGCCGAGATTTACGACAAAGACGGCTACATCGGGCAGAAGCTGACGTTTAAAGACATGCCCGCTTCCGAGTTCGGAAAAGCCACGGCGTCGGCGGGTAGTTCCAACCCCACCGGGGGAGGCGATGATCTCCAGCTGGTCAAGGTCGGCAACACCTGGAAGTTCACGGGCACCATGGACATGAAGGGTGACCTCACCGGCGACGGCAAGTCGACCGGCGACATGTCGGCCCTGATGAAGGGCATGAAGATCAAGATCAAGATGACGTTCCCGGGCAAGATCATCAAGCACGACAAAGACGGCAAGGTGAAAGACAACTCGATCACCTGGGAGCCCCAGGCCGGGCAGAAGGTGGTCATGCTGGCCATCGCCAACGCGTCGTAAGCGACCGACAACGATTCGTCAACATCGGCGGTTCCGGCGTTTGCAGCTACCGAAAGGCTCAGGTCGGCGGTAGGTCAACCGAAGTGGATGGGATGATTCCCCAAGGGTTGTCGAGCTTTCTTCCGACCGGTTCATCGATCGGTGACGCCGACTTCGCGTGGCGTCACCGGCTGATTTCGTGGATTCTGATCCTTCATCTCCCGGTTGTCCTGGCGGTCGGCCTCGTGAGCGATCTCAACACGCTGCACGTCATCGGGGAAACATCGATCCTGTTCATCCTGGCGTGGATCGTTCGCCAGCCGCTCTCGCGGGCGGCACTGTCGAACGTCACGAGCTTCTCGCTGCTGGCCGTTTCCGCCGAGTTGATCCATTTCAGCGGAGGCATGCCTGAAGCCCACATGCACCTTCTGGTCATGCTGGTGCTGGTCGCACTCTACGAAGATGTGCGCGCGTACTTTCTTGCTGTGCTGTTCGTGGTCGTGCACCACATCGGTCTCAGCCTCCTGGCTGGGGACAGTGTCTTCTCTCAGTCGTCCGCCCGGAACTCGCCGATCCTGTGGTCGTTGTTTCACGCAGGACTGGTCGTTCTCGAAACCGGTTTCATCATGTTGTTCTGGAAGACCGGTAGCGACGCCAAGATTCGGATCGAGAAAGTGCTCGAAGCCCAATCCGTTGAGATCGAAGGCCGTCGACTGTCCGAGGCCGAGCGATCGGCACAAGCCGTCGAGTTGGAGCGCCGTTTCACCGCCGAAGTGGAGATGAAACGGGACCTCAGTGCCCGGACCGCGGAGTTGGCCATCAAGGCGGGAGCGGTCGACAGCGGGATGGGCGAGATCAACTTCGCCATTCAGCACATGACCGAAACCGTGCACGAGATCAGCCGCTCCGTATCCGATGTCAGCCACGTGACAGCAGAGGCGGCCCACGAAGCCCGAACGACCGCAGCCGCGATCGCGGAACTTCGCGATACGAGCGAAAAGATCGAAGGCATTCTTCACGTGATCCGTTCGATCGCCTCCAAAACCAACCTCCTGGCACTCAACGCCACGATCGAAGCGGCGAGCGCCGGAGCTTCCGGGCTGGGGTTCGCGGTTGTGGCCCGTGAAGTCAAAGATCTGGCCGGGCAGACGACACGAGCCGTAGCCGACATCTCCGATACCTTGCAGAACATCGGATCCGGCGCAGCCGGCGCCGTTGATGCCATCAACCGGATAGCTGCGGTGGTCAGCCAGATCGATGAACTACAGCAGACGATTGCTACGGCCGTTGAGGATCAGCAGACTTCCAGCGAAGACATCTCACGCACGATTGCCGAAGCATCGGCAGACATCGCACGAGTCCTCGGTGGGGTGCAGGAATTGGCTTCCGTCTGAAGAAACTGCGGGCTGGCGTCGTGCCGCGTCCAACGGTCAATCGGTTCCACGATCCCTGCATCTGACAGCGTTTCGCCGGTTCGGCTCGAAGTGGTGTCGTTGGCTCCCGACGTGTCAGGCTGAGTCATGGCCTACGAGTGTTTCGACGTAACGACCGACGAACAGATCGCGAACGTGCGAATGATCCGTCCGGAGCGCAGCAATTCGATGATCCCGTCGTTTTGGCGCGAGCTGCCTGAGATCATCGACGCACTTTCGGCGTCGGGCCGGGTGCGGGCGATCGTGCTGTCGGCCGAAGGCAAGAACTTCTGCTCCGGCATGGACCTGACGGTCTTCTCCAACGATCCGGTGGTCGGGGCGAAGGCCGAGCGCGGTTTCCGGAGCCGACAAGCGGAGCGGTTCCGGAGTTCCGCTCTTAAGCTCCAGGACTCCTTCACCTGCCTCGAGCGCGCTCGGGTCCCGGTGCTGTGCGCCATCCAGGGGGCCTGCATGGGCGGTGGCATCGACATGGTTTCGGCCGCCGACATGCGATATGCAACAGAGTCGGCGTTCTTCTGCATCCAGGAGATCAATATCGGCATGACCGCTGACGTCGGAACGCTGCAGCGGATGCCGAAGCTTGTCGCCGAGGGCATCGTTCGGGAACTTGCGTACACCGGCCGTCGCTGGAGCGCGGCGGAGGCCCTCGCGGCCGGGTTCGTCAACGCGGTGTTCCCCGATCACGAAGCGATGCTGGCGGGTGTAACGGCTTTGGCTCGAGAGATCGCATCGAAGAGTCCGATGGCGATCGCCGGGACCAAGCAGACGATGCACTACACGCGGGACCACTCGGTGGCCGACGGTCTGGAGTTCATCGCCAACTGGAACGCGGGGATGTTCGACACCGACGACATGGCCGAAGCATTCAAGGCGAAGCTGGAGGGGCGCAAGCCCGAGTTTCCGGATCTTTGGCCGTTGTCGAGCGGTCTCTAGCCGGGGCCGGAACCCGACGACGTTGACGTTCGGTAACGTCGTTTTCGAAGAGGATCTGTGCGCTGACGCTGCGAACCTTGGCTGGGCTCACCACCGAGGAGCTCGCCCGAGCTCACTTCCAACGACGTCTCAACGAACTGTCGCCGACCCCGGGACAAACCAGCCCCTAGATCACCGCACCGGCGGCGAAGGTCTCCGCAATGTCCTCATCGGACATTCCCAGAATGTCTCGCAGCACTTCATAGGTGTGCTCGCCGAGACACGGAGCGGGGAGCCGAGGTCCACTGTCGTAGCCGGCGATTCGGAACTGGTGTCCTTCGTAGGGCACCACGCCCATCTCCGGATGCTCCAGATGGCGAAAGAACGACCGGTGCGCAAACTGCGGGTCGAGTTGATGATCGCTGGAGCGCTGCACCATGCCCGCCGGGACCCCGGCCGCCTGCAGCAAATTCATAAGCGCGCGTGGTTCATGCTGGCGGGCGAAGTCCGCCAGCTCTCGATCGATCAGTTCGGCGGCAGCGCGCCGCCCTTCAAGCGAGCGAAGCTCCGGGCCGGCCCACGACGGGTTCCCAAGTACGCCCACGAGACGCGCCCACTGATCGTCGGATTCAACCGCGATTGCACACCACTCGTCGGCGCCCGCGCACGGATACGCATCGTGTGGGAACGCCGTAGGGGAGTAGTTGCCGTTGCGGCGGGCGGCGCGCCCCGAGACCTGGACGTCGAGCAGTTCCGGCGCAAGGAAATGAAGCGCCGACTCCATCTGGGCCTGGTCGATGTACTGGCCCTGGCCGGTGCGACGGCGGTGGTCGAGCGCCGCCAGCAGCGTTGCGGTGAGAAATCGTGGGGCAATGGTGTCGGTATAGGCGTTGAACGGACCTCCCGGCGAGCGGTCATCCCAACCGGTGACCTCGTAGAATCCGCTGATTGCGGCCGCATGGTACCCGTAACCCGACATGCCGGCGGCGGGTCCGGTCTGCCCGAGAAGGCAGGTCTCCGCCATGATGATGCCCGGGTTCAGCACGCTCGCAACGTCGTACCCGAGCCCGTTCCTGCTCATGGTTCCCGCCGTGAACGAGTTGAGTGAGATGTCGCACCACTCGAGAAGGCGCAATGCGAGCGCATGGCCCTCCGGGGTCTTCATGTTCAGCCCGAGGGACAGCTTCGACGTGTTGAACGCCCCGAAGAACTGACATCGGTTCATGCCCGGAATGTCGTCCTTGAACGGCCCACTCAAGCGCAGGCGGTCCACCGGCTTGTCCGTTTCGATGTGAATCACCGTTGCGCCGTGGTCGGCGAGAGCTTTGGCGGTGATGGGCCCGACGCCGATCCACGAAAAGTCGGCCACCTTGAGTCCCTCCAGGGGGAGTCGCGACGACCGCACCCGTTCGGCGGGCTGCGAGCGCGCCGGCGACGGCAACGGACGTCGCAATTCGCCAAGAACCTCATTCGTATGTTCACCTAGTAATGGAGCCGGCCGCGTCCACTCAATGGGTGAATTCGATGCCTTGATAAACGGTCCCGGTGTTCGAACGGTCGTCCCGTCGGGCAGCGTGATGTCGCGCCAGTAGTCACGGCTTGCGACCTGCGCCATGGCGAGAACGTCGGCCACGGTGCTGACCGGCGCGAAGGTTGAGCCCTCGCTGAGGCCGTTCGTGAACAATTCGGCCTTGGTCTTCGTGCGCAGAAACTTCGTTGCCTCAGTTCGAAGTTCGTCGATGGAAATGGTCAGCGGTTCGTCGCTCACATAACGGAGCTCGTAGGAACTCCAGTCCTCCTGAGCCAACCATTCAGCCGAGACCGTGCCCGCTTCGGCCATCCATCGCAGAACGCATTGCAGCGTCGATCCGGAGAGCACGAGGCACACTTCACCGTCGGCACACGGGTAGACGAGAGGTGTGTTGACCCGTAGCTGCAGTACGGTGCCGTTGCGCTCGATGTTGCGACCTTGGATCGCATGGGCGGTCATTGCCTGGAGCCCGGTCCAGAACACCGCGGCCTGAACCGACGTGTCGACGAACTGGGCCTCACCTGTGGCCAAACGAAGTTGGTGAGCCGTCATTGCACCAACGACACTTTCTGCGGCAGCGTGGTGCCAGGTCTGCGGCACCGTGATCCGAACTGGTCGGCGATCGGAGTCGCCGTTCAACGCCATTGCCCCACCCATGGCGGAAAGCGTGAGATCCGACGCCAGATGATCAGCGTACGGACCATCGTGTCCGAACGGCGAAATCGCTACGTAGACGAGATCAGGACGTATCTTTCGCAGTGCTTCGAACCCAAGACCACGCGCTTCCATCGCACCCGGTCCGGCGTTCTCGAAGAGAAAGTCGGCCGTCGCGACCAGATCAAAGAACGTCGCCCTCCCCGCTTCGGTGTCGAGATCGAGCACCACGCTCCGCTTGCCTCGGTTGTAGGCATGAAACCAGAGGTTAGGTTCCTCGGATCGCGAATCCGCTCCGGTCGGAGGCTCGACTTTGATCACATCCGCTCCATGCCCTGCCAACATGAAGGTGGCCAACTCGGCTCGGGAGTCCGTGAGGTCAATCACTCGGTAGGGTGCAAGCATCCGCTCATCGTGTCACGCCTCGGCCGCGAGAGTCGAAGCCGGCGAATGGTTGGTGGAAACGGAGCGCATGTTACGGTCGACCGATGCCGATTCCCCCTTCGTCCGCTGCGACATCGAGTGAACCGTCTGGACCCGAGGTCGGTGGGTGGTGAGCGTAGCTGCCGCCCCCGGGCAGCGGGGCGTCGCCAGAGCCTTGGCGGCGAACCGGTCATTTTCGATGTACTTCTCGACGTTCTTTGTGTCGAACATCGGAATGTTCATGCAAGCTCTCGGCGTTCCGTTCGTGCTGTACGGCATGACGAAATCCAAGACGTGGGTCGGCGCTGGCGGCTTCTGCAGTCAGATGTCGGCATTTCTCGTGACGCCGTTGGCTGGCACGCTGGCCGACCGGGTCAGCCGACGAATGGTGCTCGTTCTGTCCCAGATCATTCAACTCGGGTCGGCCACGTTGCTTTGGATACTGGCGATCTCCGACGCCCTGACCCCATGGCGCATACTAGGTGTACTTATTATCGGTGGGCTCGGAGCTGGATTTCAACACACGACCGCTCAAGCGATCCTTCCCCAGATCGTGGAGCCGGACCACTTCAAATCGGCGATGCGCGCGTTTCCGCTTTGCTTCAACCTGCCTCGGGCGTTCGGACCGCTGATCGCCGGTGTCGTGCTTCGAAAGTTCGGTCCATCAACGACATTCGCCGTCAACGCGCTTTCGTTTGTGCCCTTCATCGTGGTGATCGCCGTTATGCACCTTCGCCCGGCGGCGTTGGCCGGCAGCGCCGAACACTGGGGGAAGCAGTTCGTCGAGGGTTACCGCTACGCCCGGGCCAACCGGTCGCTCTGGTCGGCGATCACCCTCGTGTTCATGATGTCGCTGCTTGGCATGTCGATGCTGAGTCACATTGCCGACATCGGCACCGAAATCTACAAGGTCCGGGCCGACGGCCTTGGTGTCGTATCGGCGGCGGTGGGCATCGGATCGGTGCTGGCCTCGATTGCGGTCGTACGCATCGGAGATCGTCTCCAGAACTTCCGCCTCGGGATCGCCGGAATCCTGGTTCAGGGACTCGCGGTGATCGCCGCTGTTGCGACGCATTCGTTCGCGGTGGCCCTGGCGTCCTTCTTTGCCTTCGGACTGGGCAACCTGATGACCGGAATCTCCATGTCGGTCGTGGTCCAGACGACGACCGAAGACGCCTATCGGGGCCGGGTCGGATCGCTGTACATGTCGGGGTACCTGCTTGGCGGGCCGATCGGTGCGCTCACGATCGGCGTGCTTGCCGACCGCATCGGTCTGGCCCTGACGGTCGGGATTTTCGGTGGTCTGCTCTGCGCATTCGGTGTTGTCACGGCCGTCGGTCATGCAAGATCCGTTTCCGAACCGGATCTTCCGGTCGCACCCGCCGGTTGATTCGACCCTTGCGGCGGTGACAACGCGGCCAGTTCGGTCTCTGTTGTTCGACCTCGTGCGCAGACTCAGGCGCTCAAACGTTGGTGGCGTCGTCGGAATCCGGGTTGTTGCCCATCCGCGAAATGAACTTCAGAATCGGGTGGCGCGGTCTCGTCGCTTCGATGCCGAGCTGCCTCTTGGGAAAATTTGCGGCGAGCGTATTATGGTCGCCGTCTGTGACAGTGTTACAAGATCCCCCTGAGGCGCAGGTGAAGACGGCGAGCGGTTTGCCGAAGCGGCAACTTCACCTCCTGTTGGCCACACTCATCGCGTCGACGTGCCTGTCGTCCATGGACACGAGCATCCTGGTCACCGCGCTGCCGACCATCGCCGGGCAGTTCAATGCGTTCGAACAGCTGTCATGGGTGATCTCCGCCTACATCGTGACGTCGACGATCTCGACCCCGTTGCTCGGAAAGCTGTCTGACCTCTTCGGTCGGCGGACGATCTTCCTCACGGCGATGGGAACGTTCGCCGTGGCCTCGCTGCTTTGTGGCCTGTCACAATCAATGAACCAACTGATCGCCACTCGGGCCCTCCAGGGCGTGGGCGGCGGCGCGATCCAAGCCCTGTCGTTTGCCATCCTCGGTGACATCCTCCCGCCGAGGGAACGTGGTCGGTACGTCGGCTACTTCACGCTCGCATTTGCGTCTGCGGCATTGCTCGGCCCACTGGTAGGCGGACTTATCATCGACCATTGGACCTGGCCTTGGATCTTCTTCATAAACGTGCCGCTATGTGCCGTACTGATGCTGGCCCTGAATCGGACCCTGAAGCTGCCGTTCAAACGACGCCAGGCTCAGTTGGATTTCGTGGGAGCCGGCCTTCTTGCCGTCGGACTCGCGTCGCTGATGATCGGTCTTGAAGAGGGAAAGACGACGATTTTCAATGCCAAGTCCATGACGCTCGTCGGTGTCGCCGTACTGGTGTTGGTGCTGTTCGTCTTTCAGGAGCGTCGGGCCTCGGAACCCATGATCCCTTTGCGCCTGTTCAAGAACAAGGTGGTTCTCGCCTGCTCGATGCTTGGGGTCTGCGCCGGGGCGGTCAGCTTCGGAGCATCCAACTACATGTCCGTCTACTTCCAGGACGCCCTGTTTGTAAGCCCGACTGAAGCGGGCCTCCGCTCGATGCCCCTGATGGTCGGCATCGTTGTGAGTTCCACCGCAACCGGTCGACTCATCGCCGCCAAGGGATACTACAAACGGTTCCCGATTGTCGGTTCGATCCTCGCAACGATGTCGCTCGCGATTCTTGCCGTGCTGGTGTCGAACCGAGCGTCGTATGCCATGTTCGTTCCTTGTCTTGTACTCATGGGTCTGGGTTTCGGCTCGGTGTACACGACCACGTCGATCGCTACCCAGAACGCGTGTGAGATCCGGGACATGGGCGTTGCGACGGCAACGATCATGTTCTTCCGGTCGCTCGGCGGTTCGGTGATGCTTGCGATCAGCGGAACGATCCTGAACAAGACGATTCGATCGGAGCTTCCCCGTCGAGCGGGGATCACGGCGGAAAAGGGCATCGCCTTGATTCGGGAACCGAAGAAGATTTCCGGACTCCCGACGAACATTCGAGAAGCCGTCGTTGACTCGATCTCGACCGGTGTCGGTCGCATCCAGCTCGCGGCGGCGATCGCGATGGTGATCGCCATCGGCTGGGCCCTGTTCCTGCCTGAGTTGCCACTGCGTAACAGCGCCGGGCTCACCGAGGTGTTGCACGCCGAGTAGTTCAGCCTCGTGAGGTTGCGATCACTTGGTGGCGATCGGCTCCGCCTGCCAGTATCTGGTCGTGAATTCTCTAGCGAACCAGTCCATGATCGTGACCGGAGGAGGCAGCGGAATCGGCCTCGGCGCCGCTATCCGTCTTGCGGCCGACGGTGCCCACGTCACGATATGCGGACGCACTGAGTCCAAGCTGCTCGAGGCCGCTGAAGTCATCCGGGCGACCGCGTCCGAGGGGGTCACCGTCCAGACGGTGACGGCCGACGTCTCGATCGAAGACGACATGCGCCGGGTGGTCGAAGCGGCGATTGCGCCGACCGGTCGTATCAACGGCGTGCT
The DNA here is from genome assembly GCA_963763135.1 of uncultured Acidimicrobiales bacterium. Taxonomy (GTDB): domain Bacteria; phylum Actinomycetota; class Acidimicrobiia; order Acidimicrobiales; family JANYDT01; genus JANMZO01. The sequence continues at coordinate 537,780 of CAVXNJ010000009.1, forward strand.
GGCCTCCGCCGGGGGTGCCAAGCAGATCGGCCCGATCGCCACGATGGACGTCGACGCGTTCCGGGCCACGCTCGAACTCAACGTGATCGGTACGGTCATCACGATCAAGCATGTCGCACCGGTCATGGCCCGCAACGGCGGCGGGTCGATCGTGGCCCTGTCGTCGATCGCGGGCGACGCCACCCATCGGCTGATGGCGGCGTACTGCGTATCGAAAGCCGGGATCGACATGCTCGTTCGGATCGCGGCCGATGAGCTCGGAGCGTCGGGCATTCGGGTCAACTCGATCCGCCCGGGACTCGTGGTCACGGATCTCACCACCAACATCACCAATTGCGGTCCGCTGCTCGACGACTATCTGGCGAAGATGCCGCTGGGCCGGGTCGGCACGGTGCAGGACACCGCAGCGCTTTCGCGGTTCCTCCTCGGGCCGGAATCGAGCTGGATCACCGGCCAATCGATTGGAATCGACGGTGGCCATCACCTGCGAGGCGGGCCGAACTACGGCCTCATGCTCGGTGGGATGTTCCCGCCTGACATGGAACGTGGTCTCGTTCCGTAACCAGCGAGGACTGATTAACCAAGCCCTCAGCGGGTATGGCTGTCGTTCGACCGATTGGCGTCGCGTGTCTTGTTGTTGATGGTCTCGATGGTGGCCAGCAACTCATCCGAAGGTGTCGCCGGTGACCACAGGAACCCCTGGCCGGCGTCGCAGCCTATGAGACGCAACTCCTCGAGCTGGTCGATCGCTTCGACGCCTTCAGCCACGGCGTGAAGACTCAAGCTCTTCGCGAGGTGCACGATTGCGTGGAGGAATGCGGCCCGTTCGGTGGAGGCAAGCGCGTCGCCGCTCACGAAGGACCGGTCGATCTTCAAGATGTCGACCGGAAGCTGCTGCAAATAGTTGATTGACGTGTAGCCGGTTCCAAAGTCGTCGATCGCCACCCGAAGGCCCAATTCCCGAAGTTCACGCAACCGCTGGATGGCGGTGTTGTCGTCCAGCAGAATTCCTTCGGTGACCTCGAGAACCAGAAGATGCGGGGGGAGACCGGACTCAGCCAACAGTTTTCGGGTCAGCGGAACGAGTTCAAGGTCGTGCAACTGTCGCGGTGAGAGGTTCACGTGCATCGAGAGCGGTTCAGCGCTGGTGGCTCGCAACCGTCCGGCCATCGTGATCGCTTCGGCAAGAACCCAGCGCCCGATCGGAACAATGAGCCCGGTTGCCTCAGCGACGGGAATGAAGGTCATCGGCGAAATTGGGCCCCGGCTCGGGTGCTGCCACCGCAGAAGCGCTTCGACGCCTTCGACCACACCACGGGCCAGGTCGATCGTCGGTTGGTAGTGAAGCGACAGTTCACCGTTCTGCAGAGCACTCGCCATATCGGCCTGGTAGTCGAGAAGCTCGGCTGAGGTCTTGTTCATTTCGGCGGAGAACGTGGCAGTTCGGGACTTGCCGGAGCGCTTCGCCTCATACAGCGCGGTGTCGGCACAGCGCAGCAGTTCTTCGGCGGTGCTGCCCGGAATGGCGGTAGCGATACCGATGCTGAGCGACGGAAGGATCGTGCGATCTCGCAGCTCGACTTCATAGGCCGTGACGCTGATCATCCGCTCGGCCAGCGCCGTTGCGCTTTGTGCGTCGAGGTCCTCGAGGAGCACGACGAACTCGTCCCCGCCGAACCGGGCGATGGTGTCGGTCGGTCGAAGGCAACTGTTCAGCCGTTTGGCCACGACGGTGAGGAGCTCATCACCCGCGGCGTGGCCCATGGTGTCGTTGACCCGTTTGAAGTCGTCGAGGTCGCAGAACAGCACGGTTATGGGCTGGGCGGTTCGGGAGCTGCGGGCGAGTGCGTGTGCGGTCCGGTCGTTGAACAGGACCCGGTTGGGCAAACCGGTGAGCGTGTCGTGGAATGCCTGATGGGCAAGTTCGGTTTCGAGTTGCTTGCGTTCGCTTATGTCGCGCCAGGTCCAGACCCGTCGCAACACGTTGCCGTCGAGTGGGGTGCCGAGAACCTCGAACGACGCGATAGTTCCGTCGGCTCGGGATAGTTCGAGGTCGAGCTTCTGCATGATCCCGGTCTCCCGAAGGTGCTGGTCGCTCAGTTCCCAGTTCCCGACGTCGGTCGGCGGGATGAGATCAGTCACTGAAGTCGGCACGGGATTCGAGGCAAACTCCGCCAAAGCGCCGAGCGACGGGCTCATGAGCGACAGAGAGCCGTCTTCGTCGACGACGGTGATCACATCCGACGAACTCTCCACCAGCGAGCGGAACTGTCGCTGTGTCGCTTCGGTCGAACGTCGTGACCGTTCCCGACCTCGAATGGACAGCAACGTCCAGAATGCTCCGCCGAAAAGCGCGAGAAATGCGCCGGAGGCCAGCCAGATCAGAGATCGGGTCGCACGCAGGTTGCGCGCTGCGGCCCGCTCGGCTGAGAGCGACAGTGACAGTGTCAACTCGAGGGCGTTCTGAAATGCGGGGTCGACTCGCTTCGCAGCAATCTCGTGTATTCGCGCCGTTTGGGACAGGTCGAGTGCCTGGAGTTCCTCGTTCACGGCGACCAGGTACGTATTGAACGCCCGGTCAATTTCGGATTCGGGCGTCGAAAGGCGTGCGAGGATTTCGCGGGCCGTCGCCGCTTCGAGGCCGATGCGCTTGATCAGTTGCTCGGCGTCTTCACCAGCGAGGGCACGCCACTCGAGCCCATCGATTTTGCGAACGCTGATCTCGAGATCAGCCGCCTGTTGGCGACGGTTTTGGCTGGCGGTGGCGCGGCCGAGTAGCGCTGAGGTGACAATTGCAAACGTTGCCCCCATGCTGAGGAGCACAGCGAACACCGCAATACGCAGACGGACGGAGCCGCGGTCTGGGGTTTTCGCTTGTTCCTTCACCGATTCGGCATCGGAAGCACGTCTGATGAACTGAAGGAAGTTTGAAAGTTCCGCAATCTTCCGTTACTAAGCGTGGTCGGTTGCGTGCCTGGCCGCGGGTGGTAATGCCGGGCTCAGCCGCCGAAGTACCGCCTGGGCGTTTCAACCAACATGGTGTTGATCTGTTGCTCGGTGACGCCCGCTTGCAGGAGGGCCGGGATCACGTCATGGCTGATGTGGAGGTAATGCCAATGCGGCATCGTCGACGGCGGGATCTCCCCGGGGATCCAGTCCAGGTAACACGATGCATCGTGGCTGAGGACCATGCGATCGGCGTAGCCCCGTGCACACAGTTGGGCCACGACCTCCACGCGCTTGGCGGTGGTCTGGTAGCCGTCGATGCCGAAACGGTCCATGCCGATAATGCTTCCGTTCGCAATCACCTGCTCGAGGTAGTCAAGATCGTCGGAGTCTCCGCAGTGGCCGATCACCACCCGGCTCAGATCTACCCCTTCGGATTTGAAGATGGCCTGCTGGTCGAGGCCGCACTTGCTGGCCGCGAAGGTATGTGTGGTTATGGGTGTTCCCGTTTCCACATGGGTCTTGGCGCAGGCCCGCAACACCCGCTCCACATCGGGGGTGATGCCGGGGCGGTCGGTTGCACACTTGATGACGGCCGCTTTGATTCCGGTGCCGGCGATGCCTTCGACGATGTCGCGCACGAACAGGTTCACCATGGGATCGGTACCGTTCGGTCCGCTTCCGGGAACGCGACGCTTCCAGTAGTGCGGGACCTCGTCGAACGTGTATAGCCCGGTGGCGACGAGAATGTTGAGGTCGATCTGCCTGGCCAACTCGGCGATGCGGGGAATGTACCGTCCGAGCCCAAGTGCCGTCGGGTCGAGGATCGTGTCGATCCCGGCCTGCTTCAACTCGGTAAGGCGTTTGCGGGCGTCGGCCAGGCGGGTCGCTTCGTCGCCCCAGTCTTCGGGCACGTTGTGCTGCATCTCGGGCGAGATGATGAAGACGTGCTCGTGCATCAGCACTCGGCCGAGGGCGCTCGAGTCGATGGGTCCGGCAGCAGTGTTCACAGTCGACATGGGTGCGACGGTAGCGCTTGTGTGCCGAAGAAGTGCAGTCGGCGGTCCGAACGGCTGTTTCCGTCGCTGCGGCTGTCGGGAAATGGTCGGGCCGGGACATGGCACGTATGCTCGGCGCCCATGCAAGTCGAGACGCTGTTGCCACTGGGGAAGGTCGATCCGGGGTTACGGGAACCTGAGAACCATCTCGACATCCGGACGGTGTACGACCAGGCGAAGGTGGTCGAATCCCTCGGCTTTTCGGGCCTCGTGGTCGAAGAGACCAAAGACGACCCGTTCCAGATCCTCGCTCTCGCCGCTCAGGCGACGACAACGCTGCGGGTCGGTACCGCGGTGGCGATCGCGTTTCCGCGGAGCCCGTACGTCACCGCAATGTCAGCTTGGACGCTTCAGCGGCTTTCGAACGGTCGCCACACGCTCGGTCTGGGCACCCAGGTTCGGGGTCACATCGTTCGGCGATACGGGCTGCCGTGGAATCCGGCCGGGCCCTGGATTCGTGACTACATCAATGCCGTGCGGGCGATCTGGGACTCCTGGCAGAACCGCACCAATCTCGATTTTCACAGCGACATCTACAACCTTGACCTCACCGTTCCGCTGTTCGTTCCGGCCCCGGTGGAACACCCGACCATCCCGATCCACCTGGCGGCGGTGAAGCCCGGCCTGTGCCGCGTCGCCGGTGAAGTGGCCGATGGTGTGCGACCCCACCCGGTTTGCAGCGCCGACTACATGCGAAACGTGATGCTGCCGGCCGCTGCGGCGGGAGCGGCCAAGGCCGGCCGATCCCTCGAGAGTTTCCAGGTCGCTCACAAACCACTGATCGCCACCGCGCCAGATGAGGCCACGCTCGCCACCCGAGTACACGACGCGCGCGCCCGGATCGCGTTCTACCTTTCGACTCCGGCGTACCGTCCGGCGTTCGAGCATCACGGGTTTGGTGATCTCTCGGAGAAGGCGGCGGTGCTTTCGAAGCAGCAACGGTGGGAAGAGTTGCCGGAGTTGGTGACCGACGAACTCCTGCACACCTATGTCACCGTCGGAACCTGGGATGTCATAGGTGAACGTATCAACGAACGATTCGGCGACGTCGTCACGTCGATCGAGTTCTCCATCGCTCCCCGCAACGCCGAAGAAGGCGAGTTCATGACGTCCCTGATAAAGCAGCTCGGAAAGTAGTTTCGCCTCTTCATGGAGTTTCCCGAACCGACAGCGTGGGCGGTGTCGCATTGGTGGGATGAACCCTGGTCCCGTGGGGCGTGGAGTCTGTTGCGGGTCGGTGCGACGCCCGAGACGCGTCGGACGCTCGGTGAGCCCGTGGCCGGTCGGGTGGTTCTCGCTGGAGAGGCAACCCACCCGGCGCAGGCCGGCATGACCCACGGAGCGTACGAAGAAGGTATGCGCGCATTTCAATGGTGCACCGAGCTCGGCCATCGGCGGGTCGGCGTTGTCGGGGCTGGAATGGCCGGACTTGCCGCGGCTCGTGCGCTGGTTGACTCCGGTGTCCACGTGGAGGTTTTCGAAGCCCGTGATCGCATCGGTGGCCGAATCCATTCGGTCGAACTTCGTGGGGCCGTCGGTGAACTTGGGGCAAATTGGCTCCAGCAGGGCACCCGAAATACGTTGCGGCCGATATCCGACGCGCTCGGTCTTCAGCTTGTTGCCACCGACTTTCACGCACCACTCGACCTGGGGCCGGACGGTCCGTTCGATACATCGGATGACGCCGACATACTGGCGGCGTTTCGACAGCAGATTGAAGCCCTCCGGTCAACGCGTGCCATAGCTGCCAACCCGAGCGATACATCAGTAAGCGCGATGGTCGATACGTGGGTCGAACAGGAATCCCGGTGGCCGGGCTCGGCCGTCCGACACGTGATCGACGCCGAGGTCTATCTGGATTCCGGCGCCCCGTTGAGCGACCTTTCGGCCCGTTACGGCTTCGAGCCCGGGGTGGGTGAAGGCGACAGCTGGATCATGGGTGGGTACCGGCAGATCCTCGACTCGTTGGCCTACGGTCTCACGGTTCACCTGTCGTCGCCCGTTCACCGCGTCACGTACGGACCCGACGGGTCCGGAGTGCACGGGCCTCGAGGTGGATTTTCGGCGTTTGACGCCGTGGTGGTTACCGCGCCCGCAGCGGTGTTGCGGTGGGACGGGATTGCGTTCGAACCTCCTCTCCCTGAACAGCATCGCGGCGCTTTGGACCTCCTCACGGCTGGTCGGGTCGAGAAGGCCGTGCTGTGCTTCGAGGAGCGTTGGTGGGTCCGGTCGGAATCGAACTACATGCGGTTGTTCGATGGACGACCGGGGTGTGTCAGCGAATGGCTGGACCTCACGGAAACGGTAGGTGTACCTACTATCTCTGGCCTGTTCGTGGGGGACTGGGTCGCTGAACTGTGGGGCCGCGCCGACGATGAGGAGATCGCTTCAGCGGTGACGACGGTGTTACATCAACTCGCTCGCCGGGCCTGACCATGAGACCCGACCGTGTTCGACCACGATGGCCCGATCCGCCAACACCCGAATGTCGTCGTGTTGGTGCGACACGATCACAGTGACCCCTTGGAACCCGGTGAGGTACCGAGCCAGGTCGCTGCGGATCCGCTGGCGCGCATCGGGGTCGATCGCCGCCAGCGGTTCGTCGAGAAGCAGCACATCGGGCTCGATGGCAAGCGCCCTGGCGAGCGCGACGCGCTGGGCCTGTCCGCCCGACAGTGTGGCCGGTCGGTTATCGGCGTGGTCGGCGAGATCAAGGCGCGTCAACCATTCCGACGCCTTCGCTCGGGCCGCCTTGCGATCGTGCGATGCGCACCGTAGTCCGAAGGCCACGTTGTCGAGCGCACTCAGGTGGGGAAAGAGTCGGTAGTCCTGGAACACGACACCAACCTTTCGTTTCTGTGGTTCGACGAACGTGTCGGTCGAAGGGTCGTCGATCAACGTCCCGTTCAGGCTGATGCGGCCGCGATCGAGCGGGCGGAGACCGGCGATGGCGCGGAGCACGGTGGTCTTTCCGGCACCGTTGCGGCCGACGAGACCAAGGCTTTGCCCGGCCTCCGCCGTCAGTTCGACATCGACGGTAAGGGCCGGAAAGTCGACGCCGACGACAGCATGGAGAAACGACATACTCGGTGCGTCCGGCCCGTTCATACCCGGGTCACCAGCCGTTTGCGAAGCGTCACGAGGATCGCAAGCGATATGGCAACCAGCAGCAGGCTCAGGATAATCGCCGCCTCAGGATTCGTTTCGAAGGCCTGGTAGACGGCGAGGGGAACCGTCTGCGTCGTGCCGGGATAGTTGCCGGCGAAGGTGATCGTGGCGCCGAACTCACCGAGTGCCCGGGCCCAGCACAGTACGCCGGAGGCGACGAGAGCCGGCCGCAACGCGGGGAGCGTGACCCTCCAGAAGATGGTCCATTTCGAAGCCCCGAGTGTGGCGGCAGCTTCTTCGAGTCGGAGGTCAGAGCCGCTCAACGCGCCCTCCATCGACAGCACGAGAAACGGCATGGACACGAACGTCTCGGCGATTACGGCTCCGGTGGTGGTGAACGGTAGGCGCACGCCGAACCAGTCGAAGAGGTACCGACCGGCGATGCCGTTTCGGCCGAACGCGAGAAGAAGTGCCAGACCCCCGACGACCGGAGGCAGCACAACCGGCAGAGTCGTGACCGCTCGCAGCAGCGATCGGCCGGGGAAGTCAACCCTCGCCTGTATCCAGGCCAGGGGTACACCGAGAACGAACGAGATGAGCGTGGCCGACAGCGAACAGATAAGCGAAAGGCGGAGTGCCGTGCGGATCTCGGGTTCGGTCACAATCGACCACGCGTGACTCCACGGCGCCCGGACGACCATGGCGATCAACGGGATGACAAAGACGGCTGCGCCCAACCCGCCGAGCACGAGTGCCATTACGGGTGGGCGCGATCGCCCTCGTCTCCGGCGGCTCGGTGCGGGTCGGCGGTCACTCACGACAGCGGCATGAATTTGTACTTCTTCAGAATCGCCTGAGCGGCCGCCGATCGGGTGAATGCGATGAACGCGTTCGCGGCAGCTTTCTGCTTGCTGGCCGACACGGTGCCGATCGGGTACGTGGCCGTCAGATTGAGTTCGTCGGGAATGGCGATTCCGTCAACCCGGTATTCGTCAAGTGCCACGTCGGTAACGTAGACCAAACCGGCATCGATCTCGCGGAGTGCGATCTTGTTGACGATAGCGGTCACGTTGGATTCGAGGGTTTTGGGCTTGACCGTTACTCCGGCTTTGGCCAGGATCTGGCGTGCGTAGTCGCCGACCGGCACGCCAACGGCACCCAGACCGACGAACACTTCTTCGCGAGACAGATCAGCGAGCGACTTCACCGCTTGGGGATTGCCCCGGGGGATCACGATCATCAACTTGTTGCGGGTGAAGGCCTGCGGTGCGCCATCGATGAGCTTGGCCTCGACGAGTTTGTCCATGTTGGTGATGTCGGCTGACGCGAACACGTCCGCTGGAGCCCCGTTCTTGATCTGCGTAACCAGGGTGGAGGAGCCCGCGAAGTTCAGCACGACCTTGGCATCGGGGTTGGCCTTCTCGAACGCCTTGGCGATCTCACCGAATGAGGCCGTCAGCGATTGTGCCGCCGACACGTTGATCGTGCCGGTAGCTGGAGCGATCGTGGTGGTCGTGGCTGCGGTAGTTGACCTGCCCGGCACCGTCGATGTCGTCGATCTGGTCGTGGTGGGTGCCTTGGCGGCTTTGGTCTTGGTCGGTTTGGCCTTTGTCTTCGTTACGGCGTGAGCAACCCCGGCGGTCTGAGCGAGCAGGACAATCAGCAGCACGGAGATGACCGGAAGCAGCCGACGTTTGAAAATCATGTGGTCGAGCCTTTCGCCGGGAAGTAGCCAATGTTTGACCATCGAATCTAGTCAGCGATTGAGTATAGAGCGCAAACGGTGCATTCTTGTCGGCCCGAGTAGTCTCGGATCGGTGTCGAAACTCGAAAGGACGCTGTGAGCGATCAGATAGATGTCGCCCGTCTGGGGCTGGAAGCCTCGGTTGAGGGGCGGAGCGGCGTGCTGGTTCGCACGCTGTCGACTGTCGGTTTCGAACCTCGAACGCCGACCGAGTCGTTGCTGATACTCGAGGCCGGAAGGCGAGCCGGATCGATTCTTGGAGGACGACTCGACGCCGCGATCAACGATGCTGTTGAGGATTTCGTTCGATCGTCGAGTGAGGCCACTCGAGTGGGTATCTCTGACGGGGGTGCGTCCGGCACATGTTCGGGGACCGCCGAGGTGCTGATCCAGCGGCTTGAACATCTTCCGCCCCGGTACTGGGCTCCGGCGGATCCGCCCGACGTGGCGATTACCCTGCTGGACCAATCGTTGGGGGCGACGATTGTTGTTGCCGCTGATGGCTCATTGGTCGGGACCTTTGGTGACCCGGATCTCGATCGGAGCGCAGCTCGCACGGCTTCGGCACTGCTTCGAGCGGCGCGAGCGACCGCTCAGCTTGATGAGATCGGCGACGGTCGTCTTGTGCTGCTCGAAGTCCGTCGGCGAACCGCAACACTGGTGCTAGCGGGTGGCGGCGAACTCGCGTTGGCCACGGCCGCGCTGGCCGAAACGCTCGGATGGACCTCTCGAGCTTCTGACGAGGCAAGCGTCGTCTGCTCCTTTCTCGATGCATGCCAACCCGGTGATGCTTTGGTCGTTATGAGCCACGATCCTTTGCTGGATGAACCTGTACTGGTGAGGGCGGCGACGGCGGACCTCGCCTATGTCGGAGTGCTCGGCTCCCGAAAGGTTCACCGCGTCCGGCACGCGCGTTTGCGACAACGCGGCGTCGGGGAGGAGTTCATCGCCCGCCTTCGAGGTCCGGCCGGGCTGGATGTGGGTGCCTGGACTCCGCAGGAGACGGCGGTCAGCATCGTCGCTGAGATCCTTGCTCTGCGATCCGGGCGCTCGGGGTTACCGCTCACCGAGGCAAACGCCACGATCCATCCCTGAAACTGCAGCGAATCGCGTTCGTCTTCGACGCCCCGCCGACGGGTTGCCGTGGGAGCTATCAGGTTTCTTGCGATTGACGATTCTCAGAGGGCCTGCAAGAACCGGACGGCAGCATCGACGAACTCGAAACGCCAGATGTTGACCGGGTCGACGATGCCGTTCTCATCCGGTGCCATGTCTGACTCGCGCGCCGTCCGTTGGTTTTCAAACTCAGCCAGTTGACGTTGGATGAGTACGGACCGGTCGAGACCCATGGAGTCCGAGATGACGATCTTCAGAAGAAGTTCGCCCCGCACGTCGCGCGGGTGACCCACGGGCTTCGCCAGCCAGCTCTTGAGGGCAGCACGGCCCTTCGGGGTAAGCGCCAGCAGCGTTCGGTTCGGCCCGGCGGTGCCGGGCTCCTCGCCGGCCGGCCGGATCATGCCCATTTCCGTCAAGGTGCTGAGAGCCCGGTACGTGAGGGGTCGCGACAGCGTCCAAACGCGGCCGATGTCGCCATCGACGCTCATCCGCTTTGTGACGGCAAAACCGTGGAGTTTGCCCGCCCCGAACGTTCCGAGGCACGCCCACTCACCCAAAAGGAGTCCCGGTTGACGTAATCGCACCATCGCCTCTGAGTCTGTCACGAACTGTTGCCGTGACCGGGTTTCGGCCGTTCGGCCAGCTCGCCTCGACGCAGTCGAATCAGCTATTTCCGGCGGCGTGAGAGTACGAAGGCCCCACCGCCCACAACCACCAGGCCGCCGACGATCCCGGCGATGAGGCCTCCGTTTCCTCCGCCGTCGGAGTCGTCGGAAGCTGCGGTTGTGGAATCCACACTGGCAACGGTCGTGTCGACCGCAGCGCTTTCGGCCGCCGCGGATGTTTCAGCACCGATGGTGGTCTCGACCGAAGCGCTGGAAGTGGTTTCGACCGCGGTGGTTGTCTCGGTTGATGCCGCCGAATCTGTGGATGCAGCGCTGCTTTCCACTGTGACCTCGTCGCCTCCACCTTCCTCTGCCGGGGGCAGCTGCCCTGCGGTTGGAACGCCATCGGTGACAACGACGGTTGGTGCGACAAATTCGGGTTCTGGCGATCCTTCCACTGGGATTTCAATCCACGAGATCTTGCCGACTTCGCAGGTTTCGACTGTCGGGAAGTGGAGCGTTCCGGCGGCGTTCGGGAAGGTGAAACTCACGGTGAAATCAGTTTCTTCGTGCGCAGGTTGGGGGCCACCGACGAACGTCACGACGTTACCTGCCGTCGAGCCCGTCCAGCCAGCCTTGTCGCCGGGCTTCGCGTTCGTGACGCCGTCGGGAACCTGGATCTCCAGCTTTGTCGTCGGCGATTCACCACAACCGTGTTCCAGCGTGAACGTGATCTCGGCGGTCGTGCCCTTCTGAACCGAGTTGGGAGCGGGTTCTACGTGTGCGCCGGCGGACCCCGTCATCCAGGCCAGTGTCAGGCCGGTGGCGGCGATCGTGACCATGCATTTCCGAAACATGTTTCTCCCAGGTACTTGTTTGAGCGACCCACACCGATTGTCGTGGTTGACAAAGTGGTTGACAAAGTCTCCCCGAAGGGAGCCATCACTAAGGAGACCGTCCGAATCGGCAAAAAGTTCCCCGGCACCGAGGAATTTTCTGAAGCATGCAGTGTCGGCGGCAGAGGTGCGCTTGGGATGGAAGCACACCATCGTCGGGAGGATGTTCGGTCCGAAGATCAAATCTTCGGGTCGACCACTGACGAAAGCCTCTAGCTGAAGTACGACTTCGATGGCACTCTTCCGCGGTGGGTATCGGAAATACTCTCGTTTCAGTCATCTTGAGATCTCCGGTACACCGTCTCCTATCCGGGTCGACGGGGCTCGTGCGTTACGTCGGTCGGATGACGCAGCGCACGATCACCACACCCACGCAATACGTGCGAAGCGGCGATGAACTGCTCATTCTTGTGGCACGGCCGGAGACGAAGACCTGGTGGCGCAACTTTCAGTCGGATCACGCGCTCGACGTGTTGATCGAAGGTCAGTGGATGCCGTTGATCGGTCGCGTGGTCGACGGATCGACTCAACCGGATCGGGTCGGCCCGCTCCTCGACCTTTATGTGGAACGGTTTCCGAAAGCGCTGCATGCCATGTCGGGAAACTCACGCGAGGAGCGCATTCGGAACGTGGTCTTTGTTTGGTGCCAACCACGATTGGCCCGAGTAGAACCCGCACATGGGTTTCACCTTCCTCATCCACACCTGCCGCATATCGAAGTCAAGCCGCTCGACGTAGACCCGGTGTAGGTATGGGGGGGGGAAGTGCGGTAGCGAGGGTGCGGATGAACCGTCGCGCTTGCTGTCTATTGTGTTGGAGGCCTCCAAGTCGGTGATTCGACGGGGAGCGCTGGAAGAGGTGACCACCCCCGGGTCGCCGCGTGAAAGGAAGAGATGTTCCACGACGACCGAGCAAGTACGCGCGCTTATCGAATTGTTTCGATGGTGGTGGCCGCGGTGTTTGCTGCGGGTTCCCTGGCCGCCTGTACCAGCGACAAGGCGGATTCGACGCAAGTCCCCACCTCCGACACCGCGTCGACGGCCAGCGCCGGATCCGCAGCGGAAACAACGGCTGTCGAATCCGCAGCAGCCGACTCTTCCGGAGGGGCGACCGAGACGACTATCGGTTCGATCATTCTTCCGAACGGCCCCGCCACGAAAGTTGTGGCTTCCACAACCTGGGTCGCGTCGATTGCCAAGTTGGCTGGAGCGACCGATATCAAGGTAATCGTGCCGAGCGATGTTGCGTCGCCGGCCGATTACGAACCAACGGCGGCCGATCTGGAGAAGCTGAAAGGTGCCGAGTGGGTGATCTTCGAGGGCACGGAGAAAGTTGCGAAAGCCATGGCGGATTCCGCCAAAGTTCCGACTCGGATCGACGTTGTGTCGGTCCATCACGACCCAGCTACGTTGGCCGCCGAAGTAGGCGACTTCGGTGCCTTGCTGAGCACGACGGATGCTGCCGCATCGAACCTGGCATCGTTCAACCAGGCCTACAAAGAGGTCGTCAGTGAACTCACGGGAAAACTCAGCAGCCTCTCGGCGCAGGTGATCGCGCAGGAATCGGTTTCTGATTGGGCGACGCTCGCCGGCTGGCCGGTGATGGAGACCTTCGGTCCGAAGCCACCTTCGGCCGCAGCCGTCGCCAACCTCGCCGCACTCGGACCCACGGTCATTCTTGAAGACAGCCACCTACCCCTCGGCAAGCCGCTCGCTGACGCCTCGGGCGCCAAACTCATAAGCCTCGTGAACTACCCCGGAGACGATCTCGACATCATGTCGGTGGTGCGAAAGAACGCCGACACGATCGCTGCCGCCATGGCGGGGTAACGCACAACGACCGACACACCCGACGGTGGATCTGCTGTTGTTCTTTTCCGGCGGAACTTTCCTGCTTGCTGATCGGTCTACTCGCTGTCCGGCCAATCGGACAGTTCGAGTCAGGGTCCAAACAAGTCATGATCGTCAACGTCCAGCCGCGCCGGGTGTCGCGGCTTCGTCTCCTCGTTATCGCCGCAGGTCTTGCTGCCCTGTCGTTCGCGTCCACTGAGGCATCCGCTGGGGTCGTTGCGACACCGATCGCGTCGATGGGCGCGCAAAGCCAGCCGGCCCCGCCCGTTGTTACCGGAACGGTTTCCGGAGGGAAGCTCACGCTGACCTGGGCCAAGGTCAGCGGAGCGAAGAAGTACCAGATACTCCGTGACGATCGGGTTGTGGCGACGGTGACCGGAACGAAGTGGACCGGCTCGATTTCGTCGGCGGTCGCCCACTATCAAGTCCGCTCAATGTCAGCGCTCGGCACGATTTCGGTTCCGTCGGAAGCCCTCCGAGCGTCCAGTTCCGGGATCGAAACCGCCAAGGGAGTCACGACTACCGCCGCACCTGCTGCGGCTTCGGCTCCAACGACGACGACGCCGCTCAGCGGAGTTGACTCAGGAGCTTCGGTGCCGATCGAACCTCTCGGTCCTGCGGGAACCCCACTGCTTCCGGTCACCGTTAAAGACGCCCTCGGCAACGGGGTCACCATCACCAGTATCGACCGCATCGTCACCCTTGGCGGCGATTCGGCGGAGATCGTGTACTCACTCGGCCTGAACGACAAGGTGGTCGGAAACGACCTGTCCAGTCTCTTTCCAGATGCTGTGGCGAAGAAGCCGAAAGTCGGCATCTTCAGCAACTTCAGTGCCGAAGGCGTGTTGAAACTTCAGCCCACCGTGGTCATTGCGCTCCCCAATTCCGGACCAGCGACCGCGATGGCCGCGCTTCGGGCCGCAGGGATTCCGGTCTTCACACTCGTGCAGCCACAGACTCCCTCGGCCGCAACGATCAAGATCCGCACGCTTGCCGCAGCGTTGGGCGTCAAAGCAGCGGGTGACCGCTTGGCCGACTTTGTGCAGTCGCAGATGACCGAGGCCCGGGCCAAGGCGACTGCAGTTACCAAGGCGCCAATCGTGGCGTACCTCACGTATCGCGGGAACAACCTTTTCTTGTTCGGGCGCGACTCCGATCCGTGCCATTTGATCGTTGAAGCGGGTGGGATCTGTGCCGGCACAACTGTTGGCATCCTCGACAACGCGTCGGTGGTGACCCCGGAGGTCCTGCTCAAGGCAAAACCCGACATCGTCATTGCCCCGACGGATGCTGTCGCCGCTGTCGGAGGGCTTGACCAGTTCAAAGCGCTCCCGGCAGTTGCGGTCACCCCTGCCACGAAGAGCGGAAACATCTACACCTTTGACGTCAACTTCTCCCAAGGCTACGGTCCGCGTACCGGCAAGGCTCTGCTGGAGTACAACCGGCTGATCGCTTCGTTGGCGAAGTGATTCGCTGCGAGCCGAGCGGCGCTCGAGTTGAAGCGTCGTTGTAATGAATCAAGCGTCGTCATGAGTGGCCAAGCTCGCCGCGTTCGACGCCCTGGCCTGGCCATGGTGTTTCTCATCGCCCTGTTATTTCTCGTCTCGCTAGCGAGCCTCGGGATGGGCGCCGTCACGATTCCGTTTGGCGAAGCCCTGGCGATCGCCTGGCGGAACGTGATCGGCCGCTCCAACGACGCCCACGCCATCGACTATGTCGTGACCGTTGAGCAGCTACGTCTTCCTCGCACCGCCATGGCCGTGCTTGTCGGAATGGGGCTGGCGACGGCTGGTGCTGCGTTGCAGGGGATCTTCCGTAACCCGTTGGCGGATCCCGGACTCATCGGCGTGTCATCGGGAGCGGCCTTGGGCGGGGTGGCCTCGATCGTGATCGGATTCAATTCCCTGGGAAGGTTCTCCCTGCCGGCTTCGGCATTCCTAGGCGCGTCTTACGGTCACGATTGTGGTGTATCTGAGCGCCCGCCGTGACGGCCGGACTGAGATCGTGACACTGCTGCTCACCGGCATAGCGGTGAATGCCATGACGGCAGCCGCGATCGGCTATTTCATCTTCCGGGCCGACGACCAGCAGTTGCGCGGGATCACATTCTGGCAATTGGGTTCGGTGGCTTCGGCCGCCTGGCCGACGATCGGTGCAGCGCTGCCGTTTCTGGTCATCGGCATGGTCGGGTTGCTCGCGAACGCACGTCCGCTCAACTTGCTCGCGTTGGGCGAGCGCGAGGCAACGCACTTGGGGCTGAACACCGAACGCACTCGCGTGATCGTGATCGGCTGCGCAGCTCTGGTGGTTGGAGCGTCTGTCGCCTCCGTGGGGGCCGTTGCGTTTGTCGGACTGGTCGTGCCGCATCTCCTTCGCCTGGTCACCGGCCCCGACCATCGGGTGCTCCTGCCCGCTGCGGCGCTCGGCGGGGGAATACTCCTTGCCGCAGCAGACATATGTGCACGCACTATCGCCATCCCCCGCGAGGTGCCGATCGGTGTGGTCACTGCGATGGTAGGCGGGGCGTTCTTCTTCTATCTCCTCCGCAAAGTACGCCGCGCCCAGGGTGGATGGGGATGAGCGGGGCTTCGTTGATCGCCAAAGACGTAACTGTCCGCGCTGGGGACCGAGCGATCCTCGACCGTGTTTCGATCACCGTGAACGCCGGCGAGTTCGTGGTGGTCGTTGGGCCGAATGGCGCCGGTAAGAGCACTCTACTTCGGGTGTTGGCCGGGGAGGCCAAGCCAACCCGCGGCGCGGTACAGCTCGATGGTCGGGCGATCGCCGACATTCCGACGCGGGAGTTGGGCCGTATTCGTGCAGTCCTGCCCCAGCAGAGTCGGATCGAGTTTGCGTTCTCCGTTCGCGATGTGGTGGCCATGGGACGCGCCCCGTGGCGTGGTCGACCGGAACAGGACAACGACATGGCGAGCATCGAAGCCGCTCTCGCAGCAGCTGACATCACACAGCTGGCGGATCGCGATGTAACGACACTCTCAGGAGGAGAAGCCGGCCGGGTAACTCTCGCCCGGGTCCTCGCCCAGGACACGCCGTTGATCATGCTCGACGAACCGACCGCCGCGCTCGACATCGCCCACCAGGAGACTGTCCTCCGGCACGCCCGATCCCTCGCTGATCGGGGAGTGGGCGTACTGGCCATCCTGCACGATCTCAACGCGGCGGCCCGATTCGCAGATCGGGTGATGGTGTTACACGACGGAATCGTCAGCGCCGATGGTCCTCCCGGTGACGTGCTCACGCCAGCACTGCTGTCGAAGGTCTACGGCCACGAGATCGAAGTGCATCGGATTCTCGGACGACGTTCGCCGGTCGTATTGCCCGCCGAAACAAACCCCATATCTATTCCATACATCACCGCATAGACGAACCAAAGGACACCACCACCATGGCATTTCCTCCCGAAGAACTCAGCTCTGAGGCGATCGAGTTTCTCAACGCACCACGTTGCATCGGAACACTCGGCACAGTCGATGCGAAGGGCCGCCCGCACGCCGCATCCGTTGGCTACACCTACGACCACGAGGCCCGACTGGTCCGGATCGTGACCATGCCCGGGTCCCAGAAGGTCCGAAACATCGAGCGGACCGGATACGCCAATCTCAATCAGATCACCGGGATGATGTGGCTGCAGGTGCAAGGCCCAACGGCCGTGAAGAGCGATCCCGAGTCTCTAGCTGCGGCGTATGAAGCGTTCGCGGCGCGTTACGGTCGCCACCATGAAGGCGACGTGTTGATCGCGGTTGAACTGAGGGTGGAACGCTGCCTCGGGCCGCACAACGGATGGGGCCGGATCGGCTTTTTGCCGACCGCACCGCACAGCTGAGACGATCGATGAACCGCGAGCTGATTCCCCAAATTCCGGGAGCCGGACCCGGAGCGATCCAGGCTGTCGCCGACTGCATGAGCTCGATGACGCCACGGTTTCATCTGCAGACACAGCGCCGACCGGACGTGATCTCCTGGCCCGATCTCCTCAATCCAGAAGTAGTAAGTGTGCAGATCGATATGCACGCGGTGTCGCGGAACATCACCGACCGACAGGTAGCGGCCTCGCTGTTCGTCCAGGGGATTGCCACACACGTGATCAGCACGACTCTGGCGGCCGAGCTGGTGCTGGGCATTCCGCTGCGACCCCGTAGCGATCAGTTCTGGATTCTGCCGGGTGTCCCCCACATGGTGTGGGGTGTCGACGCGGATCACACCGAGGTCGACCTGACCGCAGTCGAACAGTCACTTGATCGGCGCGTCGCCGACTGGATCTCGTACTGGCCATCGGGACACTTCCGTGACCTGATCGACTCGGTCAAACAGACGGTGCGGGTGGGCCGACGGATGCTGGAGGGAAACGTCGCCTCAGCCATTGGCAACGCCCTCGTCTTTCTTGATTGGTGGGAGCGGACGGACCATGTAGTCACGGTCGCCGAGGCGGTGATCGCCCATCCGTCAGTCGCCGAACACGCGTCACTGACCGACCTCACGGTGAAGGGCCGCACGGGTTTGCGCAGCAACCGATCGAGTTGCTGCCTACTGCTGCGTGTCGAAGGTTCGCACGCGTGCCCAACGTGTCCGGTGGTCAGCGATGCCGAACGCATTGCGACCACTTCGATGCACGTCGGACACCTACTGGCGGTGCGTCCGCTTTATATATCCGAGCCGAGCACCGATTCGGATCGCCAGTAAGTCCCCCAGAGAGGTTGGGGCGAAGACGACCTGACGTTTCAATCGTTGCTGGTGCGTGTCGCCGACCTGCGTTGGCCACACCTACTGTGCGACGGGCTTCCCTGCCGCGGTCCACGCGGTGATCCCGCCATCGAGATCAGCGACGTCCGAGAATCCGAGTTCCGCCATCAAGGTTCGGGCTTGGCCGCTGCGGTTTCCGGAATGGCAGTAGATCAGGTAGTGGCCGTTGCGATCCAGCGCCTCAAGCTTGGTTCGAAAGTCGGTAGCGTAGAAGTCGATCTCGCTGGCGTTCGCGATATGGCCCTGCGCGAACTCGTCGGCGGTCCGAACGTCGATGATGGAGACCGTCGGATCGGCGGCGAGCGCCTGCGCTTCCTCGGCTGACACGAGTCGAACGCCATTGTTTGCGATACTCGCGGCGGCGGTTGAGTCAGCGGTGGCGGCAGCATCCGTGGATGTGCCATCCGAGTCCGACGAGCAGCCGGTCAACGCAACCGGCGAGAACGACAGAGCTAGGCAAAGGGCAACGTATGAGATCTTCATGGGGTTTCTCTTCTGGGTTCAGGTTCTCATCGAATACAGTGAAGCATGATGTCCGGACATTATACGCAGGCGAATGAGTGTGGCACGCTGAGGCATATCCGTCGCGGGGGTGGCGGCCGATGTTGAGCCCAAAGGTCCTGGGCTGGTCATTTGTTGCAATTCAGATAGTCCTGCTCGGAGGAATCATCTTCCTTCCGGGAGCAGACAACTGGACGGTTGCACCATGGCTGTCGACCGCAGCTCGCCTAACGTCGATGGCCGGATTGATTGTGGTCGTGGCGGCCTCACTCGGATTGGGAACGGCACTGACGGCCACGCCAGTGCCCAAAGCGCAGGCTGGTTTGAGGACAGGCGGACCGTATCGGCTAGCACGGCACCCGATCTATTCAGGCGTCCTGCTGTTCGTGGTCGGAAGGGTTGCCGCATCGGGTAGTTTCTGGAAGTTGGCGGTGGGGGTGGTTACGGTCGCCTTCTTCAACATCAAGGCCCGCTGGGAAGAGTCCCGGTTGCGTGCTGCCTATCCGGACTATGAGGAATATGCGTCTCGCACACCGCGCTTCTTCCCGAGGGTGCGGCCGCGTTCAACGACCCGAGGAATCCGGGGGCCGGGTCGGTAACGTGAGGTGAAATGTTGCGCCCCGGCCGAGGCCGGGCGACGAGGCCGTGAGGTCTCCCCGGTGGGCGCGGGCTATGCCACGAGCGATGGTGAGGCCCACACCGGATCCTTTTGAATGACGAGGCTGGCCCGGTACCCGGTAGAACCGCTCAAAGATCCGTTCAAGATCGTCGGGCGCGAGACCGACCCCGGTGTCGTCTACTGACACCTCGATCGCTTCTTCGGAGGCGTGCAATCCGATCTTCACCGTACCGCCCGATGGTGTGGCAGCCAAGGCGTTGCCGAGCAGATTGGTAAGGACCTGAGTGATGCGGTCGGGATCGATAAGTGCGCGTACTGTTGGCCCGGGCTCTACTAGAAGGATTACAGAGGCGTCATCGAACTGGGGCCTGAGGCGGGCCGACGCGGCCCTGACGAGTTCGGCAACGTCCGTAGGCGTGGGTCGAAGATCGAGACGCTGCTCTTCAGCTCGGGAAAGAGCCGAGAGGTCGTCGGCCAAGCGGTGGAGCCGACGAAGTTCGTCGCCGAGCGATCCGAGTGTTTCCGGTGTCGGTTGAAAGACTCCATCGATGAGTCCTTCTACGTAGCCGTCGAGAGCAGTGAGTGGCGTCCGCATCTCGTGGGCCACTTCCCCGAGAAGGCGAGTTCGGCGGGTCTCGGTCTCGGCCATTGCGGTAGCGAGCGTGTTGACGTCGGCCGCTAGCGCGGCAAGCTCTGGTTCTTTCGGGAGCGGAACCGCAACGTCATAGCGGCCAGCGGCAATTCGGCGCGTGGCGTCTCGGACTTGATCGAGAGGGTGAAGGAGTCGACGCGTGACCATGAGGGCCACCGCTCCTGCTGCGGCGATGCTTGTGGCAACGCCGATGAGTAGAGCACGGTTGAGCGCTGATCGGAACGCGGTCCGCACTCCCGCCTGGTTAGACCCTGACATTCCCACGCCCCGCATCAGGCCGACTCGCTGCTGGAAGAGGTGGGGCGCGAGGATCCGTACGGTTGCGAATGTGACGATGCCGCCTACGAGCACGACGACGACGTATGACGCAAAAACTCGGAATGAGAGTCGGATCTTCATGTCGACGCTGCGATCCACTTGTAGCCAATGCCGCGGACCGTTGCGATGAGGTGGGGCTCATTCGCATCATCGTTCAAGCGGGCTCTCAGGCTCCGGATGTGCACGTCGACGACCCGTTCGTCACCGAAGAAGTCATAGCCCCAGACTCGTTGGAGCAGTTGCGTACGCGAGAACACGCGACCGGGTGCACCTGCCAATGCGGTGAGCAGATCAAACTCGAGCGTCGAGATCGCTACGGCAACGCCGTCGATGAGCACTTCTCGCCCGACGGGGTCGATGGTGACGGAATCGAAACGCAACGAGGTCGGTTGGTCGTGTTCGGTCGAGCGGCGCCGGAGTACGGCCTTCACTCGTGCCGTGACCTCTCTCGGGCTGAACGGCTTCGTAATGTAGTCATCGGCCCCGACCCCGAGACCGACCAGTTTGTCGACTTCCTCGGACCGGGCGGTCACGAGGATCACGTACACGTTGCTGAACGACCGGATTTGGCGAAGCGCCTCCAGCCCGTCGATGCCCGGCAACATGATGTCGAGAAGCACGAGATCGGGCGGGTCCGCTCGCACCGCGGCGACGGCCGATTCGCCGTCGACCGCTTCCGTCACTCCGAAGCCGTCCGCTTTGAGATAGGCGCTCAGCACCTCCCGGATATTCGGTTCATCGTCAACGACGAGTACTCGTGGCATGGTTGGTTCCTCTGCGATCCCGCGGTGGGCTCACCTGAGCGGTGATTGCCTTACGTAAAACAGCGACCGGACGTCGTCAGGTTCATTGTGTTGGTGCGACCGTCGTGGGCGGCGTGATGTTGCCCATCCGACCTCCGCCGTTGCGGGGGTGGTTGGCGTTTCCTGTTCCGCCGACGTTGCCCATGCCCATGCCCGTACCCATCCCGTTTCCATTATTGGCTTGATGGGTGGTGTTGAGCATTGTCGTGACTCGAGCGCTGATCTGGGTGAGCATAGCGGTCCGTTGGTCGGCGCTCAGGTTGGTGTTTGCGTTGACCTGCGCAGTCATGGCGCTGACGAGCGCATTTTGGAGCCCGCTGACGGTTTTTCCGTTGGCAGTCGCAATGTCGGCAAGGGTCTTACCGGCGTGCATTTGGCTTTGCAGTTCGGTCTCGGAAAGCCCGAGATAGCTGGCAGCGGCAGTCATCGGCGTGCCGGCGGTGTTCATGTGTCCGCCCGATCCCATGGCCATTCCATGACCGGCGCCAGACCTGCCGTTCATCATGCCGCCGTGAAAGACACTCGACATGGAATGAGCAATTCCACGTTGTGTCATGTTCGTGTTGGCGAATGCGGTTCCGGCGACCCCGCCGACGAGGGCAAGCGAGACGATGCCGATGGCAATGTGCTTGCGATGGTTCTTCTTGTTGTGGTTCTGCTTGTTGTGGTTGTTCGTGGTGCTGGTCATGATCTTGTCTTTCGTTTGTGTTTCCGACGATGTTGATCGGACTGGGTTCAGTGTGCGGTTGTGCGGTGAAGGTTCCGCAGCGGCATCCGTGAAGCTTGTGTGAAGCTCGAACCGGGGGATTGATGAACGACGTTGATCCCACAGAGACGGTCGGAACTGTTTTCGTTCCGTTGGCGAGCGAACGCGGCTGCTGGTGGATCGTCCCAAATGTTCACTTCGGTGCGATGCCCGGAAAGAACGCGGAGGTGGCGGACGACGCTCAGCGACACTCGCCCGGGAACACGAGACTGACGATGTCGGTCGTCGTGCGACCTCGTCCTCACGGTATTGTCGATCATCGGATCGAGAACCACCGCCCAACCAACGCAACCACGAAACAGACCCGCCATGTTGCTGGTGCCTGGCCGATGACGGCCGAACATCGCCACCACATCACAGGCAGTTGGTGGCTTGCCCTAGTCCTGGCGGTCACGGCAGGGTTCGTGGATTCGTTCATCTACCTCCGGGTCTCCCCGGTGTTCGTCGCGAACATGAGCGGGAACCTCATCCGTCTCGGCATCGCCACTGGTCAGTGGCATACCGCCAGCATCGCCGCATCAGGTGCAGCGCTGGCTGGATTCATCGCTGGCGTTACCTACGCGACGTCGCACCTCGATGCCCAGTTGGTGGCCGGAAAGGCCCTGCACCCCCTCCGTCTGCTCGTCGGTGAATCGGCCATGTTGGTCGTTGTCGCCGTCTACCTTCGCGTTGGCCACGTCAGCTATTCTCCAGCCGTTATCGGCAAGGACTACCTCGTTATCGCAGTCGGGGCTACAGCGATGGGGCTGCAGTCCGTGGCATTGCGACGGGTTGGCCAGGTCGCGGTCTCGACCACGTACGGGACCGGCGCGATCGTACGCCTGGGCGAGAAGCTGGCGTTGTCGCTGCGGCGCACCGAGCGTCCATCAGCGCACCGTCGACGGGTGACCATCGCGATACTTAGCAGTGTGCTGCTCGGCTACATCGCTGGAGCGGCGATCGGCGCGGCGGTCGGTTCGTCACCGTATCTGCTGCTGGTCGCGGGCGTGGTGCCGGCAATGTCGGCTGTTCTGGTTCACGTGCAACGAGCGACGTGAAATCACCAGGGTGGGCGCGGCGGATCCGGGCCCCCAAAGAAGCGGTCTGTCGGATCGACGATGTCGGTGGACTACCCGAGTCCGGTGGCGTGCGCGACCTCGCGTCCGATGAACCACACAGCAAAGATCACGAGCAGGGTGCCGAATGACCGGCGCAGACCAGCGGCTGGTAGACGGCGAGCGAGTGTGGCGCCCAGGATCGACCCGGGGACGAGCCCGATGGCGAAGAGGCCCGATATCACCCAGTTGATGTCGCCGATGAAGGCGTGGGTGACGAGGGTTGGGATCGTCAGCGTGCTCGCCACCGTCAGGCTGGTGCCCGTTGCGGTGCTCATCGGCAGGCCGAGGGTGAGCAGGAAGAGCGGAACGAGTAGAAACCCGCCGCCGTTAGCGAGGAGACCCGACGCGAAGCCGATCACTGCGGCGGCGACCGTCAGCATTTTTGGACGGTCGTGTCCCCATGGCGGTCGTTCGGTGGACGGCAGTGAAGGCCGTAGGACGCGGATACCTACAAGAAGCAGCACCACGCCTGACGCGGCGACCAGCATCGGGCCGCCAACCCAGCGGCTGGCGATTGCTCCAGCGATCGCGGATGGGAACGCTGCGATGACGGTCCGCTTGGTCACCCACCAATCCACCTGTTTGTGCCGGGCATAGGAGAGGGCGCCGGTAACGGAGCTCGGCAGCAGGGCCGGTAGCGGTCCGACGACCGCGGCCATGCTCGACACGCCGATCAGTGCCAGGACAGGCGTCGCAAAGGCGGAGCCGACCCCGAAGAGGCCATAGAGGATCCCGATGACGAGTCCGGCAACTGCAACGAGGGGATTGGAGACCACGAACTGATTCGAGTAGGCGGGGATCGAGATGTCAAAGACCGAGTTCTGATGAATTCGATAGGCTTGACCTATGGATGCACGTCAGCTTCGTCTGTTCGTAGCGATCGTCGAACACGGCGGCTTCACCAAGGCAGCAGCGGCCGTTCACCTGGCACAACCTTCGATGTCGCTTGCGATACGGGGGTTAGAGGTCGAGTTGGGCACCGACTTGTTCGACCGGGTCGGTCGATCGGTTCGGCTCACCGCCGCAGGACACGCGCTGCTCGAGCCGGCTCGCCAGGTGATTCGCGATGTGGAGACGGCAAGGGCGGCGGTTTCCGCGGTGGTAGGCCTGGTTGGTGGTCATCTCGATGTGGTGTGTCTTCCAACCCTGGCACTGTCGCCAGTCGCGGCGCTCGTGGGCACGTTCCGGCGAGAACATCCCGACGTCACCGTTCGACTTGCGGAACCCGAGGACTTCGGACAGGTCAGCGGCTTGGTGCGCTCGGGCCGCGCTGAAATCGGTTTTACCGAATTGCCGCGAACGACAGCGAGGGGTGCTTACGACGGCCTGGTCGAGGTCGAACTCTCGACGCAAGAGTATGTCGCTGTTGTGCCTCGCGGTTGGTCCAGCGCTCGATCGACAACCATGTCGGTGCTGTCACGATGGCCGCTCATCACGACCCAGGAGGGAACGTCCACCCGCCGACTTATCGACGAGGCGTTCTCGCAAGCGAATGTTGTGCCAAGGATTGCGGTCGAAACGGACCATCGCGAAGTGATCGCCGAGATGGTGCGGTCCGGAGCTGGGTACTCAATTCTTCCGAAGTCCGTGGTCGATCACATGGCCGGGCCCGGCGAACGGGTTCTCTGGATTCGTCCCCGCATCACCCGCAGAGTAGGCCTGATCCACCGGTCGACGACCCTGTCACCGGCAGCCAGAGCGTTCCTCGCAATCGTGAACGACAGACGAGTCGATGGAACCACATCGGAACCATCTGCCACCTCAAGTGCCGCAAATCGAAGAGCCAAACCGAGCTAAACCCGTTTGCTCCCGACGAAGCATCCTCGCGAGTTCAGCCCGTTCCGCTCTGCACTCAGGTCATCACGACCTGACCTACGACCCGGTTGTGGGTGAAGGCTCCGCAGCGGCATCCATCGAAGCTTCGATGAAGCGAAGCTTCGATGAAGCTCAGTTTGCCGGTCCGCGTTCGGTTGCTGTGGTGATGATTGCGGTGTAGGCGGTCTTGGTGAGCACAGTTGGTACGTAGGTGACGCCTTGCGTGCGGAGGCCGGTGGTGAATGCTCGGAGGTGGTTGCGGGAGCCTTTTTCGAGGTTGGCGTAGACGAGATCGATGTCGGGGGTGGTCGTGGCCCGTTTCTGGAGGTCAGCAATGTCCACTTCCTCTACGAGTGCACCGACTTTGAGAGCGTCAGTGGCCGACGCGGAACCCTGTTTGATGAGTTTGTTGTAGAGAGCCTGGAGATCCGGGTTGGTGAAGACCCCGACTTTGGTCGACGCCGACGGGTCTTTTATTCCGTAGCGGTCGAGGAGGGTTTTGACTGCGGACGTGTGCGTGGCCTCGGCCTTTGCGATGTTGGAGAACTGCCTGAGTCCCCACTTGGCGTAAAGGACCGAGTACACGTCATACGCGAGTTTCTCCTCTTCGCGCATGAATACGAGGGCGTCAGTCTCGGCTTTGGTGAGGGTGGCCTTCGGTAGTGCAGCGAGTTCGCTGGCCAGATCGTTGGTATTGAACGATGTGGAACCGTTGCTGTCGACGTTGGCGAATCCGCCTCCACCGCGTCCTGCTCGTCCGTTTCCCTGTCCAGGCATGACGATGGTTGTTGCTGGGCGTGCGGTGGTGGCTGGTTGGCGGGTTGATGATGTCGTTCGTTGACGGATGGTGCTCTGGGTCTGCGTCGCTGCGCTGGCGGCGAGCGTGCTGAAGGTAAGCATTGCTACTGCGATGCCGGTTGCTTTCGCTGCGGTTCGGGGTGTCGGCTTGTGTTTCATGGAGTCCACCTTGGGTCTTGGACATCGATCGTGATGTCTGATGTCTAAGAGCCTGACGCTGAACGATGTTGCAACCAGGGTCGTGTGCGTGAAGCTTTGGTGAAGCAAGGTCGGCGGACAACGGACCTTTGGCTCTATACCCTGTGGGGTATAACCACTACAGTGGCTGCAGACGGGCTGCAGGGCGGCACCACCGCGTGATCCGGTGGTTGCGGTGTCGTTGCATGCTTCGGCGTCGGCGAGTTGTTTCGTCGGGAATTCGGCATAACTCGGCCAGCCGGGTGGAGTAGTCGTTTTCACAAGGTTGGTACTAGCGGAATAGATACCCCGGGGGGTATAGTTGTAGGAGAGGAATTGTTCAATCTACTAGGAGCGTTTTATGTTCTTCCGTCAGTACTACCTCGGCTGCTTGTCCCACGCGAGCTACCTCATCGGTGACACCACCACCGGACGAGCCGTGGTCGTCGACCCGCAGCGCGACGTTGCCGAGTACCTCGCCGACGCTGAAGCGAACGGTCTGCGGATCGAGAAAGTCATCGAGACGCACTTCCACGCCGACTTCCTCTCCGGTCACCTCGAACTCGCCGCGCAGACCGGCGCCACGATCGGTTACGGCAATGCTGCGGCTGGTAAGGCCCAATTCCCGATCGAGACGTACGGCGATGGCGATCGCATCGTTCTTGGCGAGGTCGAGCTCGAAATCCGGGAGACCCCGGGCCATACGCCCGAGTCGATCAGCCTGGTCGTCTACGAGCACGGACCTGATCAGGCGCCGTATGGCGTTCTGACTGGTGACACTCTGTTTATCGGCGATGTCGGGCGACCTGACCTGTTGAGCGCTATTGGCTTCACCGCTGACGGGCTGGCCCGACAGCTCTACCATTCGCTGCGCGACAAGCTGATGGTTCTCCCGGATCCCACCAAGGTGTTCCCGGCCCATGGTGCAGGCTCGGCCTGCGGAAAGAATCTTTCCACCGAGACGGTTTCGACGATCGGCGAACAGCGCACCACGAACTATGCGCTTGCGCCGATGACCGAGGACGAGTTCGTTGAGGTCGTTACCCAGGGGCAGTCCGTCGCCCCGATCTACTTCCTGTATGCGGCCATCAAGAACCGCGAGATCCGGGAATTGCTCCCTGAACGACTCGACGGTTCCGGCCCTGAGCTTGGATGACGTCCTCGCCCACCAGCGGGCGGGCGCCGTCGTGATCGACGGCCGTGATGATGTCTCGTTCGCGGCGGGGCATTTGCGTGGATCGGTCAACGTGGGTCTGGGTGGACGGTTTGCCGAATACACCGGCGAAGTCATGACTCCGGGCACGCCGATCGTGCTGATCACCGATCCCGGGCATGAAGGCGAAGCCAAAGTGCGTCTGGCTCGTATCGGCTTCGACAACATCTTAGGTGCACTTAGTGATCCGATCGCGACCTTCGTTACGCATCCTGAACACGTCGAGCAGTTGTCGCGACTGTCGGCCGATACGCTCGAACAACGAATGGCTGAAGTGCCGAATCTGGTTCTGGTCGACGTTCGCAATCCGGGCGAAGTGGCCCTCGGATCAATCCCCGGCGCAATTGAAATGGGCTTACCGTCGCTGATCAACCGGTTGGGTGAGCTCGATCCGACGGCGCCAACCGTCGTGTTCTGCGCCGGGGGTTACCGGTCTGCGATTGCCTCGAGCATGCTGCGGTCGAGAGGATTTGCCGATGTGTCAGACCTTGTCGGTGGATACACGGCCTGGACGGCCCGCACCTCGACCACGAACGCTGGAGCACTGTGATGCAAACGGAATCTGTCCCATCAGTCGACGTCAACGCCGCAGCAACGTTGGCCGACGATCCACATGTTGTATTGCTCGATGTCCGAGAGCGCGAGGAATGGCACTTCGGACACGCGCCAACCGCTACGCACATGCCGATGAGCAAACTCCGGGACCGCCTACCGGAGCTCGACAAGACGAAGCGTTTCGTGTGCATATGTCGTTCCGGTAACCGATCCGGACAGGTCACGGTGTTTCTGCGTCATCACGGGTTCGATGCCGTGAACATGAGCGGTGGAATGAACACGTGGGCCAGCTTCGGTCACCCGTTGGTGAACGTCGATGGCCAACCGGGCACGGTGATCTGACATGGATCTACGCGCCCTGCTCGCGTCGCCGCTCGGGTTTCTGATTGGTGTGTCGCTCGGCGCGCTCGGTGGCGGCGGGTCAATTCTCGCTGTCCCGGCCCTCGTGTACGCCGCCGGTCAGACACCAAAACACGCCACCACAACCTCGCTGCTGCTCGTCGCGATCACCTCGGTGATCGGCATCCTCCCGCACTGGCGGGCGCACCGTGTGCGTTTCGTCCCCGGTTCGATATTCGGGTTGGCCGGTGTCGGCGGCTCACTCCTCGGATCGCACTGGAACAAATCGATCGACGCCAACGTGCTGTTGCTGGCCTTCGCTGGACTCATGCTCGTCGCCGCCTATGCCATGTGGCGTCGACTCCAAAACGCACCCGCCCCAGTGAAGGTCGCCCGATCATTGAGCGCTGCAGCCAACCCCGTCGTGCAATCGGGTCTTCGGCTCGATCCGGCCACGATTGCCAAGGTCGCGGTTGCCGGAACCATCGTTGGCCTCCTCACCGGTTTCTTCGGTGTCGGCGGCGGATTCGTCATCGTTCCCGCGCTGGTCCTCGCGCTCGGCTTTTCCATGCCCGAGGCCGTTGGCACCTCATTGCTCGTCATCACGATCAACTCAATCGTCGCGCTCACCACACGACTCCACCCCGGCGCCATCGAATGGGGCACGGTGATCCCGTTCACCGCGGCCAGCCTGATCGGCGTCGTTGTCGGCAGCCACATGGCCAGCACCCGCGACTCCAAAATGCTGCAACGATGGTTCGTCGGTCTTCTAGTCGCCGTTGCCTTATACACGGCGATCCGATCTGGTTTGGCTCTCCGCTGAAAACGCGAAACACCCCGACACCCCTTACCGGCCTCCCCATCGTGCACCAGGAAACCGGCCGCGACGGATCTCACAACGGAGCGGGTAGCCGCAGGGGAAACAGTCGGCTGCGCCTGGTGGTCGGTCTGATTGTAGGTGCGATGGCGGTGTGGGCCGTGGTGTCTACGGCCGGTGGAATCGGCGACTCGATTGACGCGATACGCCACATGCGACTGACGTTCATCGTGCTGGCCGCTGGACTCTCCGCGATTCGTATCGCTTTGTATGGCCGACAAATTGCGTGGCTGGGTCGTCGAAGTGGTCCCTTGAACGGACAAACAGCGACGCTTCTCGCCCTCGTCGTATACGGGTTCGGAGCGGTCACTCCGGCGGCGCCAGCGGAGGGCCTGACGATCGCCGGCGCTGAGCTCCGAGCCCGCGGTCGGACGACACATCAGTTGCGGTTGACGTTGGGTCTGTCGGAATGGTTCGCGCAACGGACGTTCTACGCACTGGCGGCACTTGATCTATTCGTCGTGATCGTCACCGGTCACCTCGCACTTCGCGACGCTTGGCCCTTCGCCGTTGGGGCCGGCATCGTTATTGCCGCCCTCGCACTTACGGCCGCCGCAGCGAGACACGAACGTTCAGTCTCAGTGCTGGCATCGCTCATAGGACACCTGCGATTGCATCGACCGCGGCCCCCGCTCGGTGCTCCGGGCAACGTCGTCGCGCAGTGGCATGCCGAAGCAATGGCTATGGTCGGGCCGCCTTCCCGTCGGATTCGGCTCGCCGGTGTTTCGGCACTGGCGGTCCTGTGTGATGCGGCGACACTCTGGGCCGCCAGTCATGCCGCGGGATTTCACGTTCACCCTGAACTGACGCTGCTTGCGGCGACAGTGGGGACGATGGCGAGTTGGATTCCACTGTTACCCAGTGGCCTTGGCTTGGTGGAAGCCGCAATCCCGGCGATCCTCCACCAGTTCGGTGCGCCACTCGACGCCGCTCTCGCAGCAACGGTCGCGTACCGGACGGTCGGAACCCTGATCCCGGCTCTGGTCGGTATGGGAGCGATCGCTGCACTGCGGGCCAACCGGCCCGCCATTGAAAACGCGGGACCGGTCGACCAACCGTGATCGGCCTTGTGATCGTTCGGGTGTCATGCGGTCCGGTGACGAGGGACCTGTGGCTCTTTCGGGCCGGAACTTAGCGGCACACGATGCAACCAGGAGGTACGTCATGGCTCGGATAGTTGTACTGGGTGCCGGGGTGTCGGGGCACACCGCAGCGTTGCACCTGAATCGACACGTCGGGAAGGCGCACGATGTGATCGTGGTTTCCCCGAATTCGATGTGGAACTGGATCCCTTCAAACATATGGGTGGGTGTCGGCAGGATGACTGCGAAGCAGGTGACGTTTGCACTTGCCCCGATCTATGAACGCCTCGGGATCGAATTCCATCAGGCGAAAGCGGTGGCCATCCGACCCGAAGGCGACGGCGACGATCCTTCCAGTTCAGTCGAGATCGTTTCGACCGAATCAGGTGGTGACGGCCGCACCGAACGGATTCGCTACGACTACCTGATCAATGCCACCGGCCCCAAGCTTCGGTTCGATCTCACCCCAGGGCTGGGTCCCGACGCGAACTCACTGTCCGTCTGCACTTCCGGTCATGCTGCACAGGCTTCGGCCGCGCTCGATCGGGTGGTTGATCGATTGCGCGTCGGACAGCGGCAAACACTGGTGATCGGAATGGGACACGGCGCGTGCACCTGCGAGGGCGCGGCGTTCGAATATGTCTTCAACGTCGATCATGAGCTTCGCGAGCGTGGCGTGCGCGATCTGGCCGAAGTCGTGTATCTCACGAATGAACATGAACTTGGCGATTTCGGGGTAGGCGGCATGGTGTTCGGCGACGGAGCGGAGGCGCTCACCAGCGAACAGTGGATGAAGGGCCTTTTCCACGAGCGCGACATAAAAGTCATTCCCCAGGCGCACGTGACTGAGGTTGTTCCCGGATCGGTCCACTACGAACAGATCGACGGCACGGTGGCCCAGAAGGACTTCGACTTCGCGATGCTTCTTCCGCCCTTCCGAGGTGTCGGGCTCACGGCTTTCGACCGGAGTGGTGCAGACATCACCGAGACGATCTTCGCTCCGAACGCCCTCATGAAGGTCGATGCCGATTACTCACCAAAACCGTATGAGTCGTGGAGCGCAGAGGATTGGCCCAAGACCTACGAGAGTCCGGCATTCCCGAACGTGTTCGGCGTGGGTATTGCCTTCGCCCCTCCGCATGCGATCTCCCGTCCGTACCAGACTCCGAGCGGAGCACCGGTTGCGCCGGCCCCACCGCGGACCGGGATGCCTTCCGGAATCCAGGGCCGCACCGTGGCCCAGACCATCATCAACCGCATCAAGAGCGGGAATCCATCCACGCCCGCAAGGACCGCTTCGATGGCCCACATGGGGGCCGCCTGTATCGCCTCGATCGGCACTGGCCTACGCCACGGAGCTGCCGCAGCGATCACGATGTCACCGATTGTCCCTGACACGAAACGATTCCCCGGGAGCGGGCGCGACGCAAGGGAAACCTTCGGTGAAGTTGGCCTGGCCGGTCACTGGATGAAGCGACTACTCCACACCCTGTTCATCTACAAAGCCAAAGCCCATCCGGGCTGGTGGCTCATTCCGGAGTGAAAACCATGACCGAAGCCACGGAACCTACTGGACCGCTCGAATCAGGAGCGACGTCAAAAGTCAATGCGGAAATCGATTCGACAGCGCTTCCTTCGGCGACGGAAGTGCAACGACGTTCGAGCCTGCCGCGTCAGGCATTGCGATTCGTCGTACTGAACCTGAAGATTCTCAAGTTGTCACGCCAGCATCACTAGCTCTAGCTACGCCATGATTACGAGAGCGCTCGTTTCAGGGCTCGCCGAACGCGCGCCAGGGCCGAGGTCGACGGACCGGTGACCTGCGTGATCCCGACGGCAGCCATCACCTGGCGGACCGAGGGGTTGACGAACGAGGTTGTTCCGACGGTGACGGTGGGTACGGTTTCGTTGCCGTTGGCGACCGAGCGAACGAACGCTGCCGCCGATGGATCGTCCCAGATGTTCACATCGGTGGTCGTGATGCCGGCTCTTGCCAGGCCATGGCGAAGGCGTACACAGAACGGGCAACCAGGTCTCCAGTAGACGGTGACGATGGACTCGGTCGACGGGGTCACGAGGCCCGGCGGGCGATGCATTGAATGACGGAAGCGTCGCCCGAGTGAAGGTCGCCCTCAATGACCGGACGATCAAGTTCCGAGAAGTGTTCGAACGTCAGCGACGCCAGGTCTTCGTGGAGGTCGGAGGGGGTCTGGGTCATGTCGGGATCCTGCGGCCCACCTGTTCCGCGCCCGATCTGACTGGGCGTATACGACTCAAGGACGAACACGCCACCGGGTTGCAGGCGTTCGGCGAGTGCCGGGTAGAGCGTCGCCCGGAGGGAGCGCGGCAGATGGCAGAAGATGGACACCACGCCGGCCCACGGTCCTTCGGCTTCCGGAGTCGAGATGAACTGGGCGAGATCCGCGGTGATCGTCTCGATCGTGGCACCTCGTTCGTGAGCAAGACGCTGGGCCTTTGCGAGACCGACCGACGAGGCGTCGACGGAGACCACACGGTGGCCCGTTTGAGCGAGAAACACCCCGTTGCGTCCTTCACCGTCGCCGATGCACAGCACTGAGCCCTGGGGTATCGCGTCGACATGCGCACGAAGAAAGTCGTTCGGGTCGGTGCCGAATGCGTACGTGTCATTGTTGTACCGGTCGTCCCATATGTTGCTCGGTTGGTTCACGAGTGGCCTCCTCGGGCGTGCTGTTCCGGCTCACCTTATACCCTTAGGGGTATAAGGTGACCTCGGTGGTGTCTGACGCGTTCGTCAGGGGATGTTGGTGATCCGAATGGTTTCGGTGTCTCCCAGGAGCGCGAGTCGACGGATCAGCACCGGGTTGTCCGTAGCTTGGCTGGCATGACGAGCGATCGCGCGGTGCTGTCTTGTGCGGTCAACCGCGATGGTCTCGTACGAGGTCGGGTCAATCGTGGTGAACGGAACACCGAACTCGTTTCGGAGCGCTGCAGCGACGTCGGTCGGGACACCCCACTCGATCAGAGGTAGCGAGCGATTCGTCGCGACCTCGATGGCCGCTCGCGTAGCTGCTTGATGGTCGGGGTGTCCGGTCACGCCACCCCGTTCGAACGCGACCAGAAGGTCGACGCTTTCAAGATGTTCTGCAATGTGGTGGACCAGCAGTGCCGCGTCTACCGACGAAAGTCCACCATCGGGGTAGTCGAGGAGGTGCACTTCGTCAATGCCAAGCTCTGACGCGGCTTCTCGAAGTTCAGCGGCGCGAATCTCACCGAGGTCGACAGCGGCTCCGAGCGTGCTGGCTTCACCGTGGGTGAAGCACAGCACGCTGACTTTGCAGTCCTCGGCAACAAGGGCAGCGAGCACCGCGCCCAACCCAAAACTTTCATCGTCGGGGTGGGCGATCACGACCAAAGCGTGCTGCCATCCTCGCAATCGGCTGATCTTGGGAGTTGTCACGGAAGCACTCTACGACCACGTGAGATCAACCGACTGAGCGGAACTCGAGAGGCCCACCGAATCAGCGGTTCAGGAGCCGAAAGAGCCAGTTGGGCTTCGGTTCGGTTTCCGTCGCCGATGATGACGAAGGCTTCTTCGGTTGGCTGTCACATTGGCAGCGTTGGGCTTTCGGCACATTGCCGAGTACTTGTTCGACGTGGGCTCCACATCCGGCCCAGGTGGGACGATTGCAGCGTTTGCAGGTAACTCGTCGGCACATGTCAGGCCAACTTCATGAACATTTTTTGTACGTCTTCAATGCTGTAACCCTCAGCACTCGCCCGCTCGGGATCGGACATGCACCAAGTGAGCCCGGCGGCTACGAGCGAGAAGCCCGCTTGATCGAGCGCTTTCGACGCAGCAGTGAGTTGGGTGACGATCTCTCGGCAATCTCGGCCGTCGATGAGCATCTGCTGTACACCACGGATCTGACCCTCAGCGCGTCTCAGACGCTTGAGTAGGCTGTCGATGGTCTCTTCGGGTAATTCCACGGGGTCTCCTGACCACTCGAGTGACGACTAGTGACGTCGGTTGACGTCGATTACAAAACGGCTAATTCGATCGTGTGGACCGAGCGGGTGATCCGTTGCATTGGCAACGATCCTTCGCCGGAACGTCGCCGAGTATTTGCTCGACATGAGCTCCGCACCCGAACCAGCTTGGCTTTTGACAGGATGGACATGTAGTTCGCTGACACATACCCCCTAGGGTATATGAGGTTGGGTGAAAATGCAACCCTCCACGACTACTTTGAGGTCCGATGATCGACGTGTCGGGCCCCGAGTTTCGAGTGCCGAGTCCGCGAAACGCCGGCCCTACGTGATCCTGGGGCGCGCCCCATCTGTCTGGATCAGTCTGGATCAGTGGGGTGAGTCAAAGACGGAGATCGGCGAGCTGAGCTCGAGTGTGTCGACGGGAAACAGCGCACAGGGGTCGTCACCCGTCCAGCTGTGGACGCGTCTGCGAAACAGGTCCGCCCGGTCGGGTCGAACGTTCCAGCGGTGATCGAGGAATTGCCCCCAATGGGACATGCCTTGAAATGTTCGGCGGCCACGCCGCACCACGGCGTTGGCGAGATGCTCGGGCGGAAACAGCGAGGCGTACGACGGAATCCGGTAGAGCCACGACCCACCGGCGACACGTTCGAGGTTGGGATGGTCCGAGCGGACCGATGCAATGACGGTTCGGAGTTCGGCTCGGCGACGCTCGAGCTTGGTCGAGTGGAGCGGGCTCTTGTCGCCGTCGTCCATGGAGAAGAAATGCGTGTGGGCGACCTCTCCGGTGATCTGGATCGAGAATGCGCCAACTGTCGGCCAGTTGTTGGCAATGTGCTCAGGAATGGCCGGTGGGAGCGATTCGTAGGTACGCATGACAGCATCAACTCGGTCGTCGTGAGTGGGTGCGACGTCGAGTTCTCGGAGGAGACGTATCCATCGTGGGTCCGACGGTCGGTCGGTAGGCGGGCCGATTCCAAGACGACGTTGGAAGTTCGTGAGCTGGTGTACGCCGTCGGCCTGCGTGCCTAGGCCGAGTTGAACGAACCGATCCACCAACGCCAACTGCAACGAAGCGAACTCGGGTGACATCTCCGCCAACATCGGTGGAAACTTAGCTTCCACTGAGTCTGATCGGCCATCGTCTTCCGGCTTTCGCGTTGTTCACCTCGGCGACGGCAGCCGCGACCACGCCTTTGTCAGCGCTCGCAAGCGCGAAACGCCCCGTTCGACGAAGTGTCGAACGGGGCGTCGTCATGACGGACCACCTACCTCAGTGTGCGAATCGGACGTCGGGGAGGATGCGGTTGGCCCAGCGGGGGAGCCACCATGCTTTGCTGCCGAGGATGTGGAGTACGGCGGGGACGAGGATGAGTCGGACGACGAGGGCGTCGAGGAGGACGGCTACGCCGAGGATGATTCCCATTTCTTTCATTGGTAGTGTTCCGGCGATGGCGAAGGTGAAGAAGACGGCGACCATGATGCCGGCGGCGGCGATGATGGGGCGGCCGGTGTGGGCGATTGATCCGATGACGGCTTCGTCGGGGTCGTTGGAGCGTTCGAAGTGCTCGCGGGTGGAGGCGAGTAGGAATACGGTGTAGTCCATGGAGATGGCGAACACGAGGGTGAAGAAGAATAGGGGGGCCCATGAGGTGAGGTAGCCCTGGCTTTCGAATCCCATTGGTCCGGCGGCCCATCCGTGTTGGAAGGCGAGTGAGCCGACGCCGAAGGCGGCGCCGACGGAGAGCAGGTTGAAGATCACGCCGATGAAGGCGACCAGGAGTGCTTGGAGTGCGATGACGAGGAGGATGAAGCCGAGTACCAGCACGACGCCCATGACCAGTGGTGCCTTGTCACGTAGGGTTTTGTCGAGGTCGTGGTTCTCGGCGACCGGGCCACCGACGAGGACTCCGGACGGCATTGCGGTGCGCAGTGCAGCGATGGTCGCGATGGCTTCTTTCGATGAGGGGTCGTATGCACCCATGGCTTGAATGAGGGATGCGCCTTTTGCTCCGGGTTGGGCTGGGAATGCCATGGCGATGCCGGGGACCTTGGTGACTTTGTCGGCCACGGTCTTGGCGTCAGTTCCGGCGGGAACGATGATCTGGATCGGGCCGGGTCCGCCGGGGCCGAATGATGCGGAGAGGAAGTCGTAGCCTTGGCGGGCCTGGACGTCTTTGGGCAGCATGGTGATGCTCGGCATACCGGTCTCGAGGCTTAGCACTGGCGTGGCCAGTGCGAGCAGGAGTCCGATGGCGGCGATGGCGGCGAGGATCTGGTGGCGGTGGATTCGTTCGGCGAACGCGGCGAACCGGGGGCTGCGGTGGTCGCCGACGGAGTGCCAGGGCATGGGGAACTTGTCGATGCCGGGTCCGAGAAGAGCGGGTAGCAGGGTGAGTGCGGCGAGGAGCACGAACGAGACGGACAGCATCATGCCGGCGGCCATGGATTGGAAGGCGGGGATCGGGACGAGGAGGACGGCGGAGAGGCTGATCAGGACGGTGATGCCGGAGAAGAGCACGGCCTTGCCTGCGGTGTCCATGGCGACGCCGGCGGCGTGTTGCGGGTCGTCGGGGGTTGCGTGTAGCGCGGCTCGGAATCGGGTCACGATGAACAGGGCGTAATCGATGCCGAGGGCGAGGGCGAACATCATGGCGAAGTTGAGTGTCCAGATCGAGAGGTCGGTCACCTGGGTGATGCCGTACAGGATGCCCATCGAGGAGATGAGTCCGGCAGCGGTTAGCAGCAGGGGAAGGCCGGCGGCGGCGAGGGTGCCGAATGCGATGACGAGGATGATTGCGGTGACCGGCCAGGTGAGCATTTCGGCTTTCATCATGCCCTTGCGGTTGACTTCGTTGAAGTCGCCCCAGAAGGCTGGGGAACCGGTCAGGGCGACGGTGATCTTTGCTCCGTCGGTGGTGTTGGAGAGATCGCCGATCTCGCCGTGGATTCGTTCGGCTGCGCGCACCGCTTCGGTTGGGTTCACGAGTGCGCCGGCTTGGATCATGACGGTTTTGCCGTCGGGTCCGGGTTGGGCGGGCATGGCCTGACCGAACGCCTTCTCTGTTGCAAGAACGGCATTGGCATCTGCGATGGCCTTCTGGAACGCTGGCGTGTCGACGGTCAGGGTGTCGCTATGGATGACGACTGCAGCGGATTGCGACGAGAGGCCGCCGAACTGCTGATCGATGATCTTGCGGGCCGCCAGCGAGTCGCTGCCTTTCACTTCCCACATGGCGCCAGAAAGGGAGTGCTCAAGACGGGGCGCGAAGGCACCGAGGCCGATAGCGAGTACGCCCCACAGGATGAAGACGATGCGCCGGTTGGCATGGGCCCACCTGCCGAGGCGAGCGAGTGTGGTGTGGTCGACCGGTTCGTCGATCATGGTTTTGTGCTCCTTGTTGGTGGTGCCGAAATCGGCGGTGGTGGTGTGTCAGGTGTTGATTCGTGAGGTGTGTTGCCGGAATTTGCTCAGGCGAGCTTCATAAACATGCGCTGCATGTCTTCGACCCGGTCGCCCGAGCCGACTTCATTGGGATGTGATGCGCACCAGGCCAGTCCATCGGCGACGAGCTTGAAGCCGACCTGATCGAGTGCTTTGCGGGCGGCGGTGATCTGCGTGACGACGTCTTGACAGTTCCGTTCGTCGGAAAGCATTTGTTGAAGTCCTCTGATCTGACCCTCGATCCGCTTCAAACGACGGATTGCGTCGGCGATTGTTTCTTCCTGGATTTCCACGGTCGTCCTCAAATCCTTTATACCCCTGGGGGTAGTCTATACATACCCTAGGGGGTATGTATAGAAGGAAGATTCGTGCTGATCGTGAGCGTGTTTCGGGACGGCCCCTTTCGCTGGTGCCGAGATGGGAAGCATTGGCCCCTCGTCTGGTCTTCCTCAGTTGGGGCACGAGGTTCAAGTCAGTGTCGACGTCGTGGGTGTCGATGACGCTTCAACGGCTTAGGCGACTCATGGATCAGCTCGCGTTCCGAGAAGTTGACAGTTGCTCTGACAGTATCGGAGGATGTCGGCATGAAGTCTTTGCGCACTCCCGACGAACGCTTTCTCGACCTGCCCGGCTACACCTTCGCTCCGCACTACGCAGAAGTCCATACGCCGGGCGTGGAAGATGACGACGGGGGATTGTTGCGTGTGCACTACCTGGACGAGGGACCGGCCGACGGTGCGCCGGTGCTGCTGATGCACGGCGAGCCGTCATGGAGCTATCTCTACCGCCACATGATTCCTGTTCTTGTCGCGGCGGGTCACCGATGCATCGTCCCTGATCTCGTCGGCTTCGGAAAGTCCGACAAGCCCACCGAGAAAGGCGATTACACGTACGCCCGGCATGTGGCTTGGATGAGCGATCTGTTGTTCGCGCAACTCGACCTTCGCAACATCACGTTCTTCGGCCAGGACTGGGGCGGGCTCATCGGTCTGCGTCTCGTCGGCGAGGCACCGGAGCGCTTCGCCCGAATTGTCGTGGGCAACACCGGGCTGCCCGTTGCGGGTCGGCGGCCGACCGAAGCATTTCTGTCCTGGCAGAAGTTCTCCCGCGAGTCGCCGACGTTCCCGATCGGCAACATCGTCGGTGGCGGATGCGCGATCAAACCGTCGGCCGACGTACTAGCGGCCTACGACGCACCGTTCCCCGACGATTCTTTCAAGGCGGGCGCCCGGATCTTTCCTTCGTTGGTTCCCACAAGCGCCGATGATCCAGCGGAAGCAGCGAATCAGGCGACGTGGGCTGTGCTCAAGCAGTTCACCCGGCCATTTCTTTGCGCGTTCAGCGATCAGGACGCCGTGACCAAGGGCGGAGAGCGGGCGTTTCTTGGTGTGGTTCCCGGCACCGAAGGTCAGCCGCACACGACCGTGGTCGGCGGGGGCCATTTCCTCCAGGAGGACAAAGGAGTGGAACTGGCCAAGATCATGGTCGAGTTCATCGCGGCAAACCCGGGTTGACCCGCTCCGCCCACCTATTCCCCCTTTTCAGAGGCTCGTAGTAAACACCAGACCCTCATCGTCGACCCGACCGCTGCGCAGCAGCTTGATGTCTTTGACGTAGTTCTGGTTGAGCTTCCAAGGGAGTCCGTGCCCCTGCCTGGGGAGCAGATGCTTCGCTCGTTGGAAGTAGCCCGAGGAGAAGTCGACGAACTCCTCCGTATCGCTGAGCGAACCGGTGTAGTTCGGGGCCACGGTAGTCAGGTGGTGCGTATCCATGTAGGCGAGCATGCGGCATATGTACTCAGACGTAAGGTCGGCCTTCAGCGTCCACGATGCATTGGTGTACCCGAACCACATGGCGAGGTTCGGCATGCCGCTCAACATGATGCCCTTGTGGAGAACGCACTGAGCCGGGTCAACCCGCTGGCCGTCAACGGTGACCTCGACACCCGCAAGCATCTGCAGGTTCAGACCGGTCGCCGTGACGATTAGATCAGCTGGAAGTTCCTCACCCGAGGCGAGCCGAATTCCCGTGGGTGTGAACCGATCAATATGTGCAGTTACCACTTCCGCTTTTCCGGATCGGATGGCGGCGAACATGTCGCTGTCCGGGACGAGACACAGTCGCTGCTCCCATGGGTTGTACGCCGGCGTGAAGTTCGTTTCAACGTCGTAGTCCGGGCCGAGTTCTTTCCGGATTCCCTTGAGCAGCTGTGCTTTCATCTTCGCTGGCTTGTTGCGGGCGAAATTGAAGAAGAACGAGCCGAGCAGGATGTTCTTCCACCGCACGGCGGCATAGGCCGCCTCCTGCGGAAGGATCTTCCGGAGGCCGTTAGCGACCTTGTCTTCCGACGGTCCGGCCGCCATGTACGTCGGCGATCGCTGCAGCATCGTCACTTTGGCGGCACCCTCGGCAACCATCGCTGGCACGAGGGTCACCGCGGTGGCACCACTCCCGATCACGATGACGTTCTTGCCCCGGTAGTCGAGATCCTTGGGCCAATGCTGTGGGTGCACTACTTGTCCAGCAAACGTGTCGCGGCCGGGAAAGTCCGGCCGGTAGCCCTCGTCGTAGTTGTAGTAACCACCGCACATGAACAGAAACGAACACGTCGTGGTCGTCATGACGCCCGTGGCCCCGTCAGCGATCTCGACGGTCCACCGCCCCTCGGCGCCGGACCAAGCGGCGCGCTTCACCTGCTGATCGAAGCGGATCTTCGACATCAGGTGATTCTCGTCGACGGTTTCCTTCAGATACGAAAGGATCGACGGTCCGTCAGCGATGGCCTTCGCTGCGGTCCAGGGCTTGAACCGGAACCCGAGTGTGTACATGTCGGAGTCAGACCGCACGCCCGGGTATCGGAATAGATCCCAGGTGCCGCCGACGTTGGCCCGTCGCTCGATGATCGCAAACGTCTTGGTCGGGCACCGCTCCTGCAGGTGAACCGCCGCTCCGATGCCAGAGATGCCCGCCCCGACTATCAGCACGTCGACGTGTTCCACGGTTGCTTCCCCAAGCCTTTCGTCATTCGTCGGACCTTTGCCCGTTCGGACAGCTCAAGGTAGTCCGGCCGTGGCGTCACGGGCGAAGCGAGTCCGGATTCTGCGAGGCTTGGTGCTCTACGACGGGATCTGGTCCTCGTCTTCATCGGGGACGACGAGCACGGCAATGGGCGAGCGGTGCACGATTTCGTACGTGATGTTGCCGAGGAGCGCGCCGCGAAGTGGACCCTGTCCGCCGTGGCCGACTGCGATCGCTCCGGCCTGGCGTTCCTCCGCGACCGCAATCAAGGCATCGGCAGGGCGCTGTTGGACCATCTCGACACCCACCGACAGCGACGGGTACAAATTGATAAGTTCGCTTCGTATTTGGGTGATCGCCTCGTCGCCGATTTCCGCGATGCGTTCTTCAAGAGCCCCGCCGCGAGGTCCGAGATGAGATGGTTCGAAGCCGAACACCAAGATGAGTTGTACGCCAAGCGCGCTCGCGACGCGACCGGCCGTGCGGGCGGCCGCGAACCCGCTTCCGGCCCCTCCGACGCCAACGATGATTTCACCAGCCATCACTGGCCTCCTGTCATTGCTACAGCGGTACCGCCCATGGCGGGTCCGCTGGGAGCGGTCTT
This sequence comes from uncultured Acidimicrobiales bacterium, assembly GCA_963763135.1. Lineage (GTDB taxonomy): Bacteria > Actinomycetota > Acidimicrobiia > Acidimicrobiales > JANYDT01 > JANMZO01. Next base: position 578,515 of record CAVXNJ010000009.1, read on the forward strand.
GGTGTACGTGCCGAGCGGCGCGGCCAGCGTGTCGTCGGCGTACGGATCCTTCACCAGTTCGGCCGGATCAGGCCGGTACGTGAAAAAGCGTGGATACTTCTTGGCACACCACAACATGAGCGGTAAGCCGAGTACTAGAAGCAGCGTGCCGATCACCAGTACCGTTCCCACTCCAAACAGCGTGCCGGGGGCATAGTCAGCGGTTCGGGCGTCCCACACGGTCCGGCCGAACACGTACAGGAGTACCGCACCTCCCAAGCCGGGAAGCAGACCGATCAGCACGAAGTTCTTGAGTGACTTCATCAGGTACTTGCGGAAGTAGATGATGCACGAAACACCGGTTAGCCCGTAGTACACCGAGATCGCCATGCCGACTGCGGCAATCGAGGCGCTGTACGCGTCGGTGCTCGTGTTGTGGCTGATGATGACCAGGCCCACGTACCAGACGATTGAAATGGCGCCGAACAGAAACGTGCTGAAGTCGGGAGTGAGTCGGGCCCGGTCGATCCGCGCGAGTTTCTCCGGTGCCGCCCCGTGTGAACCCATCGAAAGCATGGTGCGTGTCGCTGGGAGAATTGTTGTCTGGCACGATGCCGCCGCCGATGTGAGTACTGCGATCACGAGAAGCTTCACCATGACCGTCGGAAGCGCCACCTTCCCGAGGGCGTAGATGGCGTCGCCGGAGTTGTCGGTAACGAAGTCGGGGCCGAGCAGGGCGACCGATCCGTAGGAGACGACGAGGTAAATAGCCAGGAGAATGACGGTCGAGAGAACCGCAGCTCGGCCCGGGGTCTTCGACGAATCTTTTGCCTCCTCGTTCACCGAGACGCACGTATCCCACCCCCAGTAGATGAACACGGCGAGCACCAGCCCGGCCGTGACCGCATGCATGTTGAGACCGGAGGGGGAGATCCACGACAGGCTCGGCTTTACGGAGTGGTAGGTCTTGAGTTTTCCTTCGAAGTCGGCGGTCTTCGTGGTCCCGGAGAACGCCTTCGCCACGGCGATGATCGCGAACACCGCCAACACGAGCATCTCGGTGCCGAGAAGCAGAACCTGGGAGCTGGCCGACAGCTCGATGCCCTTCCAGCAGATCCACGTCATGGCGACGATGAACAACACACCGATGACGGTCGTAATCCAGATGTTGTTGGCCCACTTCTCGTTGAACAGCAGCATCAGATACTGGCCGGACACCCCGGCCAGGTTGGGCATGATGACGAGGTCGGCCACGATGCACCCCCACCCCGCGATCCAGCCGGCTTTCGGTCCGAACGACCTGACGCCCCAGGTGAAGTTCGTCCCGCAGTCGGGGTCGGCCTTGTTCAGGTAGTAAAACGCCGCAGCGATACACCCCATGGGCACGAAGGCGAACAACATGATGAACGGAGCTTTCGCTCCTGCTTCACCCGTCACGAGGCCGATGCTGGCTGCGAGACTGTAACCGGGAGCTGTGGACGCTACGCCGATCACGATGACGGCGAGCAGACCGAGGGAGCCTCCCTTCAAGCCCTTGTTGCCCAACGACTCTTCAACGACCTCGGTACTCGCCATGCGGCGCGCCCCTCTCTGCGGTTCAGGTTATCGGGCGTCACTCTTTCATGTTTTGTGCCACAGCGCCCGCCGCCCGTGTGTCGGTCACGTGAATTGTGAATTCTGCCCGAGGCGTATCGGTACTGGCCTGGCAGGGCCTACACCAGGTCGACGAGGAGGCCTGGAGCTCGAAGCAATTCGGCCTGCTCGCGCAGCTGATTGAGCGCGTCGGTGTCACCCGCGAATGCGAACGCTCGCAGAACCAGAGCGCCGGCCAGCCCGCCCGGGCGCTCGGCGCCGAGCGGCAACTCAGCCAGGGCCCGCTTGACCTCTACCGATTCGTTGGCCGGGTCACCGGTTCGGATCAGACACTCGGCTATGACCGACCTCGCAGCGATCGCCGGCAGGCTTTCCCAGTCGCGGACGGCATCGCGTACGTTTGCGGCGACAGTGCGGGCCATGTCGAAGCGACGGCACTGGGCAAAGCCCGCAGCGGCCGGAGCAAATCCCACCTCGGCCTGTCGGCGCCCGAGGTTTGATCTCGCGGGGATCAGGTCCTGGCGCTCGATCTCCTCGAAGCGTCCCTCAAGGAGTGCGGTCTCCATCTGTATTACCGCGGCAACCGACGTGAACGGATCCGTGTCGTCGAAGTTCCTGAACGGTGAGCCCGGGGTCAGCGAAGCGGCGATGGCTTCGAGCATGGCCAATTCACCGGTCGAATCGATGTGTTCGATAGCGCGCGCCTTGGCCACCTGGTTCGTGGCGTCGGCAAAGTCACCGGCCAGCCGACTCAGGTTCGCCCGGAGACATCGACTCTGCATCACGATGTTCGGCCAGCCGAATTCCTTGGCCACTGACATTGTCTCGTCGACCCAGGCTCGGGCCGGCGCGGTCTCGATCGGCCCACCCAGGCGGGTCTTCAGGAAGTGGTGCCACTGCAGGGATCCGAGGACCCCAAGGTGCCGACTGCGGTCGCCCAGTTCAACCGAGTACGCGAGGCTCTCGTGGAGCCAGGTCTCAACCTCGGGGTCATCAGGTCGTACGAGCGCACGGAAGCTGAGAGTGGCGAGTTCCCCGACGCGATAGTGCTCGTCTCGAAATAACATAAGCGCGCGTACTAACTCGTTGTCGGCCTCGGCCATCCTGCCGTGCATGAACAGGGCCACTCCCTTGTTGGAATGTGACCAACCCTGCTTGACGCTGTTTCCCAGCGAATGGAACCGACTTGCCGCTTCGTCGAATGAAGCAATCGAGCCGTCGGGGTCGATGTCGACAAGCGCGTTGGCTCGGATCAGCACCCGCTCGGCATCGATCCTTGGGTCGTCACTTGGCTCGGGGATCATGGTGAGCACTTCGAGGGACCGGGGTCGGTCGCTGTCGACGAGCGCATGGGCCAACCGGAGAAGCGTCACCGGGGCCCGGTGTCCGAGTTCAAGTGCCTGGGTCAACATCGTGACGCCTTCAACCCGGCGCGAAACGTCGAGTGCCGCGATGCCGGCTGCGGCGAGCGCATCAGCCGCTCGGACCTTGAGCGCCGCGTCGTCGGGGGCCATGGCGTGGGCTCTCGCCAGGTGGCGGGCCTGGTCGTCGGGTTGGCTGACCAGCTCAGCCATGCGAAGGTGACGCTCGACCCGGGTTGAACGAGGCAGCGCCGAGTACGCGACTTCTCGCAGAAGCGGCTCGGTGATGCGGAGTGTTCCGTCTGGTCGATGACGCACGAGTCCGGCGTTCGTAAGGCCTGCCACGCCTTCGGAGGCCGGTGGACCACCGAGCGCGACAAGTTGTTCGACGGTCGCCGTGTCTCCGATGACGGCAAAGTCCTGGAGTGCGGAACGTTCGGCCAACGAGAGCGTGTCGAGTCGGGCGGCGAGCACCGCGCGGAGGCTGACCGGGAGCGGATGCTTTCCGTCAGTTTCGCCGGGGTGCTGTCTCGCGTAGGCGAGGAGCTCCCGAAGGAAGAGCGGGTTTCCGCCGGTCGAGCGCACGAGTCGCTCCTCGACCTCACCGTCGGGCTCCCACAACTTGGCCAATGACTTCGCATCGTCGAGCGACAACGGGTTGAGGCGCAGGGTGTTCGCCATGGCGAAACTGGAGAGCCACTTGCCCTCTGGTCGCCCGGCGAAGACGATGAGGACCGGCAGGTCCGAGACCGTAGCCACGAACGAGGTCAGCAAGTCGATGCTCGTCGAGGCCATGTGAACGTCGTCGATCAGAACAACGACCGATTGGTCCTTCGTTCGGGCTTCGGCCAGCCGTCGAAGCGCCCACAGCTGCTCCTTGCGCAGCGTCACCGCGTCGATACCCTCCATCGACGGATCGAACTCGCCGGTAAGCGTGCGTACCTTTTTCTGTACGTCGGGATCGTCGCTGATACCGAGCTGGCTGACGAGGTCGCCTCCGACCCGAATTCCGCCATAACCACCGTATGGCGGGTACGTCGAGCGGACCAGGAGTGCTCGCTCGGAGACCTGGTCGGCGAGTTCGTCGAGGAGGCGGGACTTCCCGATACCGGGGTCGCCGGTGACGAGGATGAGCCCGGCACGCCGGGTGTTGGCCGTTCGACGCCACTGGGCGAGTAGGAACTCAAGGTCGTCGGATCGGCCGACCAACGGTGTCGGTGCGAGGTTGGCCGGCGCAGGGGAGGTACGCAGAGATACTGCTTGGCGAACCTCGACCGGCTCGCGTTTTCCCTTCAGCGTCATCGGCGGCCGCTCGCGGTACATGACCCGGGCCGAGGTGAGCTCGTGGGTTACCGGTCCGACGAGAACTTCGCCATGGTTGGCGGCTTTTTCCAAACGGGCTGCAACGTTCACGGCGTCGCCCATGACCGTCACCGACCCGCCGGCGAGCGCAGTGATCATCACCTCACCCGTGTTGACCCCGATGGAAAACCCGAGTCCGGTGTCCGCAGCGACGATCGCCAATGCGGCAGCGACCGCGCGCTCGGCGTCGTCGTCATGGACGACCGGTACGCCGAACACCGCCATGAGAGAATCGCCGATGTATTTGTCGATGGTGCCGCCGTGCGCCACGACGATGTCGCTCAGTTGTCGGAATGACGTGTCGACGATTCGGGCCATGTCTTCGGGATCGCTTCCGTCGGCGAGGCTCGTGAATCCCACCACGTCGGCGAAGAGCACCGTCGCCAGTTTGCGTTCCTCCGACGTGGTTCCGGCGAGAAGGTCGAGCGGTGATCCGCAATCACCGCAAAACGAGAAGGGGAGCGGCGTGGAGAAATTACAGACACCACATACGGTGGCGCCCAACCGGTGTCCGCACGCGCCGCAGTACCGGAAGCGGCTCGGGTTGTCGGTTTGGCACTGGCTACATTCCATCGGTCATCAGACCGTAGTCGGCGCGGCCGGCCCCGGTTGTCGCAAAACCCAACGGTACCGGTGAACACGTCATTGGGCGCTTGACCCGAGCTGCTGGCCGCTGCATTCGGAAGGCAGCCGAGTGTCCACCGGTCCAAGTGCAGGGAGGCAGAAAAAGCCGGGTGCTTCTCATCAAACCCTTACGTTTGTCCAATATCGTGGAACCTGATATGGGCCATACGCTTACCGACACCGAAACCGCCAACGATGCTCCGGTCCTCGACGAGCTCGACGAGCTCTCGGTATCCGAGCCTCAGCGGCCGAGCGGTTCGAGGGATTCCCGCCCAAAACTCGCCAAACGAAGTTCTAAGAACTCGGCGCACAAGTGGACCCGAACCATTCACGTCTACACCAGCATGATCTGCTTCGTAGTCGTGTTGTTCTTCTCCGCAACTGGTCTGACGCTGAATCACCCGACGTGGACTCTTGGCGGGAACGGTTCCCGCAGCACGGTGTCGGGGACGCTCCCAGCTGATTGGAAATCCGGCGACACGATCGATTGGCTGCGCACCGCTGAGTACCTGCGGGCAACGCACGGGCTCCGTGGGCAGGTCGACGAGCATGACGCCGATTCCAAGACCGGCAGCATCACGTTCAAGGCGCCCGGCTACTCCGCTGACGCGTTCATCCAGGTCGACAACGGTACCTACGATCTGACGGTCGAAGCCCAGGGCCCGCTTGGCGTGATGAATGACTTGCACAAAGGCCGCGACGCGACCTCGTCGTGGAAATGGCTGATCGACGTCGCTGCCGTGTTCTTGGTGCTGATCTCATTCAGCGGGCTCGTGCTTCAATTCTTCCTCAGAAAACGGCGTTTCCGTGCGCTTTCGATCGCCGTAATCGGTGGATTCATCGCCCTCGTGATGACCTGGCTTACGTTGAAATAGCCGGTTGTTTTTTGTCGTTTGTCGCGTAAATCGTGGAGAAATCAACCGGTGTAACTCTTCCATCGCGACGATCTGACCAATGAGCCGTCGGGTGCGGTGATCCGACACGCGGCGGGCTGATGTCTGGTTTCAAGGGAATCGACGAACTCCACACCCTCTTCCGGAGTAAGTACCCCAACGATCGTGGCAAGCACATCGGCGGTCGCCGCCGTTGGTGCGATCACCGACGTCGCAGCGTTGGCGGCGATGGGGCGTGCGGTGCGTGGATCAATGACATGGCCGAACCACTGTCCGCCGACCTGGAATCCTCGACGCGTGCCGCTACTCGACGCAAGGGCGGCGTTGGTGAGGATAACTGTCTCCGCAGGCGGCGCGTTGTCGGCAATGGACGTCGACGCTTCAATTCCGACGCGAACCTGCCCCACTCCGGCATGAATGAGATCACCACCAACGTTGATCATGACCGATAAATGCTCGTGACGTCGATGCACGTGTTGTAAGGCGAAATCGATTACGAGACCTTTGGCTATTGCGTGGAACGAGAGCCCCCGGCAATCACCGAGTTTTTCAGCGGTCTTCCCCGCCGGGCCGGGAACCATGTGGTAACGGGGCAACGACAGCGAACCGGCGAGCGCATCGAGGATGTCGGCCGTCGGCACCGAGCCGGTTCTCTCGGCTTCCTTCCAGAGGGCGATGGCCTCGCCAGCGGCAGGGTTGAACATCCCTCGACCGAGGTGCATCCAATGCTCGCTCAGATCAAGGAGTTCGGTCACTTCCGGAACCGTCACCGAACGGGGGTCGGGATCGTTCATCCACCGGCTCAAGTCACTTGTCGGACGGTATATCGACAGCACCTGTTCGAGCCGGTCGAGTTCCGCCACCAACTCGGTTTCCGCGGCCTGCATCTCGCGCATGATGGAGCGCCCGTGCCCCTCGAAACGCAGGTCCAGAACGGTCCCCAGGACCGGCTCGTGACGGGACCGCCAAATCTTGTTCCGAGTGAACATGCTCGTCCTTGACTACACGGGTACGACCGGTCGACCACTTTTACGCTACTTCGCGGTGCGTTTGCGGGCGCCCGAATCGCGGTGCTCAACAGCAAGGGCCGTGGAGTCGCCTCCACGGCCCTTGGCACAACGCAACTGGGTTGTCAGGTCATACAAGTGCGACAGGAAGAACATCCGCGATGCTCGATGCCACCACCACCGTGAGGCCCTCCAACACATCGGCTGAAATGTCGTCGAGATCAACCTCGTTGCGTTTCGGAATGATCACCGTGGTTACCCCTGCCCGTTTGGCGGCCAGCAGTTTCTGCTTGACGCCGCCAATCGGTAGGACCTGGCCGTGGAGGGTGATCTCCCCAGTCATGGCAACCTCCGATCGGACCTGGCGGTCGGTCAAGAGACTCACCAGGGCAGTGGTCATCGTGATCCCCGCCGACGGACCATCCTTCGGGATGGCTCCGGCAGGAAAGTGAATGTGGAGCTTGCGACCTTCGAGACGTTTCTGATCAATGCCGAGAGCGGACGCGTTGGCCCGAACATACGACAGTGCGATTTGCGCCGACTCTTGCATCACCTCACCCAGTTGACCCGTGACGGCGACGCTGACGTCGGAACCGGTACTCGGCATCGACGTCGCTTCGACGAAGAGCACGTCACCACCGATTCCGGTGACCGCGAGACCGGTGGCCACGCCGGGGACGGTGAGTCGTTCAGCGACCTCGGTTCTACGCCCTTTGGGCCTGCCCAGGATGGCGGCAACGGCTTCGGACGTCTCTACGTTGGTGTGGAAGTCGGGATCGTTGGCGGCAGTCACTGCGAGCTTGCGCATCACTTTGGCGATCTGCCGTTCGAGTCCACGAACGCCGGCTTCCGCGGTGTAGCCCTCGATGATGGCCAGCAGCGCTGCGTCCGACACGTCGACGCTCTCCGCGGAAAGGCCGTGGCTCTCCAACTGTCCGGGCAGCAGGTGGTTCCGCGCGATGGCGACTTTCTCGCCGTCGGTGTAACCATCAACGGCGATGATCTCCATGCGGTCCCGGAGCGGACCCGGAATCGAATCGAGTGTGTTCGCGGTAGCGACGAAAACAACGTCGGAAAGGTCGAGGTCAACTTCGAGGTAGTGGTCACGGAATGTGTGGTTCTGCGCCGGATCGAGGACCTCGAGCAGCGCGGCGGCCGGGTCTCCGCTCCACCCCGATGTGAGCTTGTCGATCTCGTCGAGCAGGATGACCGGGTTCATAGTCTTTGCTTCGCGAAGAGCTCGGACGATGCGCCCCGCCTGGGCGCCGACGTAGGTTCGACGGTGACCACGAATCTCCGCCTCGTCTCGCACGCCACCGAGGGCGATGCGGACAAACGACCGGTTGAGCGCGCGGGCCATGCTCTCGCCGAGCGAGGTCTTACCGACACCCGGAGGACCGACAAGCATCAGAATGGCACCGTTTCGACGCTTCGCTGCCTGTGTGACCAACCGCTCTCCAGGCTCAGGCGAAGATTCTCCCTCGGCCGGAGTTGGTTCGGGCAGGTCGATAGTGCTGATCAGCAGGCCATTCGGCTGGGTCAGTTCGGCAGTGGATTCATCGGTCGATTCACCATCACCCACCGAGACCGAGTTTGCATCGGCTCGACGCTGCCGAAGGGCGCGCACCGCCAGCCACTCAATGATGCGGTCTTTGCCTTCGGCCAGGCCGGTTGTGTCGGCGTCGAGGATCGAGCGCGCCTCGCCGACATCGAGACGGTCCGTCGAGCGGTCGCTCCACGGGATATCTAGCATCGTGTCGAGCCAATTGCGGACCCATCCCTGCTCGGGGCTCTGCTCGCTCATCCGTTCGAGACGGCCCACTTCGCGGTTCACCGCCTCACGTACTGCATCGGGCAGATCGAGTCCCTCGAGTTTCGCCCGGTAGTTCGCGACGACATCGTCGGCCTCCTCCGAGTCACCCAATTCCTTACGGATGGCCGACAACTGTTGACGAAGAAAGAACTCACGCTGTTGCTTCTCCATTCCGCTGGCCACATCGGTGCGGATCTTCTCGCGGAGTTCGGACTCGGCGAGGGCCTTGCGCACCCAGGAGAGAGCCAGCTCCAGGCGGGCCTTGGTGGAGATCGTCTCAAGCAGCTCAATACGCTGTTCGTTGGTGAGGTCGGGCCAGTACACGATGCCGTCGGCAATCGCCGAAGGATCGTTGGCGTCGATCAGTTGGAAGGCACGGTTCACCATCGCACGGTCGAACAGCGCTTCGACGGTAAGCCGGTACTCGCGGGCAAGCTCCTCTAGAGCGGGCGTGGTCGGCTCGGCCTCGATGGGCGACACGTTCAAAAACAGCGCGGCTGGCACCAGGCTGGTCAGCGGCTAGCGGCGACGTGTGGGCTGCCCCGAGCCGAGCACGTGTCAGGGCTCGAACGACGAGCGCTTTTTGGCCCGTCGGAAGTTCGCCGGCGGTCTCAACCCGGGCGAGCACGCCAACGCTCGCAAATTTCCCGTCGGTGCGGGGAACGAGCAGGAGCGTCCCGTCGGTCGAGAGTGCCGCGTCGGCGGCGGCCTTGGCTTCTTCGGTCTCCAGGGCGATGGTTACGACCATGTTGGGCAGCACGACGCCAGTGGCAAGCGGCAGCAGCGGAACGACGGTAGTGATGGTGGCAGTCATAGTTTCCTTCCTGACAGGTGGCTGTCAGTAAACCTTCCAATGCATCACTCAACTAGCGATTCGCAAGTTTCATTCCCGGCTTGAGGGATTGGGTGCTGGTCTCGTTTGTCCGGGCCCGCGAGTTGGTGGTGGCCGGTCGAACCGGGCCAGGCGCCGGCGGCGCTACACTTGACGCCGTCTACAACGGAAGTATTTCCGACTGATGACGAGTTTTTTGCCAGTTTGTCAACGGGGCATCAAAACTTGGTCTACTATTTACCTCCGCCCCGCACGGCCCAAACGAAATGAAGTCCGGTCAAACGGAATTCAACTCGCAAAAAGGCTGCTACGGTGGTTAGGTTCCACTGGTTCGAAAGAACTACGAACAAGTTGTTCTTTGAAAACGGAATAGAGGAAGCCAAGAGCTAGTGCGAGTGCATCGTTATGGTGTGCTCAAGCTAAGTAGTAAAAAGTAAAACGCACTTAGATGCAAATGGACAATGTCCGTTACTGAGTGCCAGTTGGTTGTTCGATGTCAGTTGAACAGCCGGCTCTTTTTGATTGATCTGTGCTGATTGAAAGATTGGCATTGGTTTTGATGGAGAGTTTGATCCTGGCTCAGGACGAACGCTGGCGGCGTGCTTAACACATGCAAGTCGAACGGATCTTCTCTGGACAGTAATGTTTGGGGTTGGTTAGTGGCGAACGGGTGAGTAACACGTGAGAAACCTGCCCTGAAGACGGGGATAACTGACCGAAAGGTCTGCTAATACCCGATGTCCTCATTTGATCGCATGGTTGGGTGAGGAAATGGATTCCGCTTTAGGAGGGTCTCGCGGGCTATCAGCTTGTTGGTGAGGTAATGGCTCACCAAGGCGACGACGGCTAGCTGGTCTGAGAGGACGACCAGCCACACTGGGACTGAGACACGGCCCAGACTCCTACGGGAGGCAGCAGTGGGGAATCTTGCGCAATGGGCGAAAGCCTGACGCAGCAACGCCGCGTGTGGGACGAAGGCTCTCGGGTTGTAAACCACTTTCAGCAGGAACGAAATTGACGGTACCTGCAGAAGAAGCACCGGCCAACTACGTGCCAGCAGCCGCGGTAATACGTAGGGTGCAAGCGTTGTCCGGATTTATTGGGCGTAAAGAGCTCGTAGGCGGCTTTGTAAGTCGGGTGTGAAAACCCCAGGCTCAACCTGGGGACGCCACTCGATACTGCAATAGCTAGAGTTTGGTAGGGGATCACGGAATTCCTGGTGTAGCGGTGAAATGCGCAGATATCAGGAGGAACACCAGTGGCGAAGGCGGTGATCTGGGCCAATACTGACGCTGAGGAGCGAAAGCGTGGGGAGCAAACAGGATTAGATACCCTGGTAGTCCACGCCGTAAACGTTGGGCACTAGGTGTGGGCCTTTATCAACGAGGTCCGTGCCGCAGCTAACGCAGTAAGTGCCCCGCCTGGGGAGTACGGTCGCAAGACTAAAACTCAAAGGAATTGACGGGGGACCGCACAAGCAGCGGAGCATGTTGCTTAATTCGATGCAACGCGAAGAACCTTACCTAGGCTTGACATGTACGGAAAAGCTGCAGAGATGTGGTGTCCTTCGGGGCCGTACACAGGTGGTGCATGGCTGTCGTCAGCTCGTGTCGTGAGATGTTGGGTTAAGTCCCGCAACGAGCGCAACCCTTGTCTAGTGTTGCCAGCACGTAATGGTGGGAACTCGCTAGAGACTGCCGGGGTCAACTCGGAGGAAGGCGGGGATGAGGTCAAGTCATCATGCCCCTTATGTCTAGGGCTGCAAACATGCTACAATGGCTGGTACAACGAGTCGCGAGTCAGTGATGACAAGCCAATCTCTTAAAGCCAGTCTCAGTTCGGATTGGAGTCTGCAACTCGACTCCATGAAGTTGGAGTTGCTAGTAATCCCGGATCAGCATTGCCGGGGTGAATACGTTCCCGGTCCTTGTACACACCGCCCGTCACACCACGAAAGTTGGCAACACCCGAAGCCGGTGGCCTAACCCGTAAGGGGAGGAGCCGTCGAAGGTGGGGTCAGTGATTGGGGTGAAGTCGTAACAAGGTAGCCGTACCGGAAGGTGCGGCTGGATCACCTCCTTTCTAAGGAGTAGCTAAGTCACTTGAATGTGTCATTCCGACACAAGGATGGTTTAGTCTTCTGGTTGATCACTAGCTCATATGTTTCCGTTGTCTTCTGGTTGTAGGTTTTGCCTCCTGGTTGATGGTGTGAATGTTTCGGTCCTCTATTTCGTTTTGAAGGAACAACAGCACATGGCCCGGCCTTTTAGGTCGGGTTTTGTTGTTTCTTTCTGCGATTCTTCGACCCTTTTAAGGGTTGTTGGTTGTGTGTGTTCTTTGACAGTTTAATAGCGAGCACGAGCATCTTTGATATTCCAAGCTACAAAGTGCCAACGGTGGATGCCTTGGCGACTAGAACCGATGAAGGACGTGGGTGGCTGCGAAAAGCTACGGGGAGCCGTCTACCAGGCTTTGATCCGTAGATATCCGAATGAGGAAACTCATCAGCCGTTATGGGCTGGTACTCCGGCCTGAATATATAGGGTCGGTAGAGGGAACCGGGGGAACTGAAACATCTAAGTACCCCGAGGAAAGGAAAGTAACAACGACACCCTGAGTAGCGGCGAGCGAAACGGGTTGAGCCCAAACCGTGTCAGTGTCAAGCCTGATGGTGTTGCTGACGTGGGGTTGTGGGATCTTGCACGAGAGCATCAGATCTCGAACAGAGTTACAAAATCACGATATAGAAGAACGCACCTGGAAAGGTGGGCCGTAGTGGGTAATAGCCCCGTATTTGAAATGTCTGTGGTCTCTGGTGAGATATCCCAAGTAACGCCGGATCCGAGCAAGCCGGCGTGAATCTGCGAAGACCACTTCGTAAGGCTAAGTATTCCTAGTCGACCGATAGCGAACAAGTACCGTGAGGGAAAGGTGAAAAGTACCCCGGGAGGGGAGTGAAATAGTACCTGAAACCGTTGGCATACAAACAGTCAGAGCGTCGTCAACAACTTGTTGTTGGCCGTGATGGCGTGCCTTTTGAAGAATGATCCAACGAGTTATGGTATGTGGCAAGGTTAACCAGTGATGGGGAGCCGGAGCGAAAGCGAGTCTGAATAGGGCGTTTAGTCGCATGCTATAGACCCGAAGCCGGGTGATCTATCCATGAGCAGGTTGAAGCAGGGGTAAGACCTTGTGGAGGACCGAACGAACTTGGGTTGAAAACCGAGTCGATGACTTGTGGATAGGGGTGAAAGGCCAATCAAACCCGGAGATAGCTGGTTCTCCCCGAAATGTATTTAGGTACAGCGTTGCATGTTCAGCAGTGGAGGTAGAGCACTGAATGGGCTAGGGGTCCTACCCGATTACCGAACCCAATCAAACTCCGAATGCCATTGCTCCAGAGTGCGGCAGTGAGACCATGGGGGATGAGCTTCATGGTCAAAAGGGAAACAGCCCAGAACGCCAGCTAAGGCCCCTAATTCAATGCTAAGTGGAAAACGATGTGGGACTGCATAGACAGCCAGGAGGTTGGCTTAGAAGCAGCCATCCTTGAAAGAGTGCGTAATAGCTCACTGGTCGAGTGGTCCTGCGCGGATAATTTAACGGGGCTCAAGCATTGAGCCGAAGCTGCGTCATTCATAAGTAATTATGGATGGGTAGGGGAGCGTCGAGTATGCAGTGAAGTGGCGGTGGAAACCGTTATGGAGCGTATTCGAGTGAGAATGTTGGAATGAGTAGCGAGAGAGGAGTGAGAAACTCCTCCGCCGAATGACCAAGGGTTCCTGGGGAAGGCTAATCCTCCCAGGGTGAGTCGGGAGCTAAGGCGAGGCCGAGAGGCGTAGTCGATGCACAACTGGTTGATATTCCAGTACCGCTGTGTGCGCGCAAATTCCAAGACGTCGTACTAAGAGGCTGCTTTCGGGCGAATCGACCAAGGCGTGGCGGACAGCTAAGAGGGGACGCAGGAAGGTAGCTAAGCCCAGGCGTTGGTTGACCTGGGGTAAGTGTGTAGGGCGAACAGTAGGCAAATCCGCTGTTCATGTGCCTGAGACATGATACCGAGCCGTTTATGGTGAAGTTAGTGATCCTATGCTGCCAAGAAAAGCCTCGTAGTTAGTTTGCACAGCGCCCGTACCCTAAACCGACGCAGGTGGTCAAGTAGAGAATACTAAGGCGATTGAGAAAACTATGGTTAAGGAACTCGGCAAAATGCCTCCGTAACTTCGGGAGAAGGAGGGCTCCTTCTGGTGTAGGACTTCGCGTCTGAAGCTGGGGGGAGTTGCAAAAAGCAGGGGGAAGCGACTGTTTACCAAAAACACAGGTGCATGCGAAGCCGTAAGGCGCTGTATATGCACTGACGCCTGCCCGGTGCTGGAAGGTTACGGGGAAAGGTTAGTCCGCAAGGGCGAAGCTTTGAACCTAAGCCCCAGTAAACGGCGGCCGTAACTATAACGGTCCTAAGGTAGCGAAATTCCTTGTCGGGTAAGTTCCGACCCGCACGAATGGCGTAACGATTTCCCTACTGTCTCAACCATAGACTCAGCGAAATTGAAGTACGAGTAAAGATGCTCGTTAGTTGCAGCAGGACGGAAAGACCCCATGAACCTTTACTCTAGCTTGATGTTGGGTTTTGGTACGTGTTGTGTAGGATAGGTGGGAGACTAGGAAGCATTGGCGCTAGCCAGTGTGGAGTCAACGTTGAAATACCACCCTGCATGTGCCGGGACTCTAACCTCGACCCGTTATCCGGGCTGGGGACAGCGTCAGGTGGGGAGTTTGACTGGGGCGGTCGCCTCCTAAAGAGTAACGGAGGCGCCCAAAGGTTCCCTCATACTGGTTGGCAATCAGTAGTCGAGTGCAATGGCAAAAGGGAGCTTAACTGCGACACCTACAAGTGAAGCAGGGACGAAAGTCGGGCATAGTGATCCGGCGATTGCGTGTGGAAGCGTCGTCGCTCAACGGATAAAAGGTACTCTGGGGATAACAGGCTTATCTTGCCCAAGAGTCCATATCGACGGCAAGGTTTGGCACCTCGATGTCGGCTCGTCGCATCCTGGGGCTGAAGCAGGTCCCAAGGGTTGGGCTGTTCGCCCATTAAAGCGGCACGCGAGCTGGGTTCAGAACGTCGTGAGACAGTTCGGTCCCTATCCGCTGCAACCGAAGGAGATTTGAGAGAGGCTGTCCCTAGTACGAGAGGACCGGGACGGACGCAGCTCTGGTGTGCCAGTTGTCTTGCCAAAGGCACGGCTGGTTTGCCACCTGCGGAAGGGATAAGCGCTGAAAGCATCTAAGTGCGAAGCTCGTCTCAAGATGAGATCTCCCACCGATACAATCGGGTAAGGCCCGTGGTTAGATCACCACGTTGATAGGCCGGAAGTGTACAGACCGTGAGGTCTTCAGCTGACCGGTACTAATCGGCCGAGGGCTTGGATTTATTTATGCTTGTGCTCGCTATTAAACCGTTACAGGACACACATGTAGGTTTAGTTTCACAGATTCGTTATCCGACCGGATACAACAGTTTTCGGTGGCCATAGCGGCGATGTCACACCCGTTCCCATTCCGAACACGGAAGTTAAGCTCGCCAGCGCCAATGGTACTTGGAGGTCATCCTCCTGGGAGAGTAGGACGCCGCCGGATTACGCAAACAGAAGCCCCGCGCCCCACCAGGCAGCGGGGCTTCAACCATTCCGGCCGGTAAATGGGAATTGACCCATTTCAAGTTCTGTGGGTACACGATTGACCAGGTGATCGCATACGGACATGTAGAGCATTCGTTAGGCTCGCTATTTCTCAATAGTTGACCAAAGTCACACGCATGGTTCGCTCGCTCAGGGAGCCATTTATTTTGATCAAATGGCGGATCGATGTGCGCGAATGGCGAGTGGTGACCCTGCTCTCGATTGATCTTTCGGGTTTGGAACTGGCCAGCAACGCTTAAGGCAGTCTGCATCGACCACTGGGTCGATCATTGTGGGTTTGGTGGGGCACCGTCTGGACCATCCGTGTTGGCATTTGTCGTTACTGGTTGCTGCCTAGCGGTTGGGTAAGTGCCTCAGGTGGCGGGTTGTCGACGTCAATCGGCGTGCCGAGGAACTTGGGTTGGCGACCAACAATGTGTGTCTCGAACCACGCCTGGGCGGACGCCGGGATTTCACGGATCGTAGATTTCAACTGCGACGATCGACCTCGTGGGTCAGACGCCGCAACACCGATGGCGTCAACTCCAGCCCAGCGGCACAGGTGGATGGCCCTCGGAAGATGGAACCGTTGCGTGACAACAGTGACCCGGCTTTGCCCGAACACTTTGTGTACGCGGACGCACGAGTCGAGGGTCCGAAAGCCGGCGTAATCGAGAATGACATCATCCGGAGCGACGCCCAATTGTGTTGCGAGCCTCTTCATTGCCGACACTTCGTCATAGGCCGCCTTGGAATTGTCGCCCGACATCACCAGCTTGTCGACCGTACCGTTGTGATAGAGCGCAGCTGCGGTTTTGACCCGCTCGGCCAGGACCAGCGACGGCCGACCACCGCGCTCGAAGCCCGGCCCCCAGCACCAGTGCGACCCTGCTGAGCGGGCCATCTGTGCTCTCGGGTGGAGTGACCACGGCATCGGACGTCGTTAGCCGCATCCCGAGCCATGGCAGCACGCTCATGATGCCCGGAACAAGTACTACGACGCTCGCGATGAGTATTTTTCTTCGGTCGACTGCTATCCGGCGAAACATGGCGTGGCCCCTTCGTTGCTGATGAGAGACTTTCGTACGTGTCGTTGTCGGTAGAAACAGGTGAGGTCCCGGCACCCCGCACCATCACGCTAGGTGATGCGGAATCCCGGCGGGTGATTGTGGTGATGTCACTCGCGTACGCGCTGTTGTCGTGTTCGCTTTCCGCTCAGGTCGCGATGCCGGAGATTCGTCGGACAATCCAGATGACCGATGTGGTGACGTCGCTCCACGGATCGTTTTTCGGCTGGGCGCTGTTGTTGGGAGGTTTGTTCTTCTCGAGGCTGTCAGCGTCCATCGGACGGGCCCGGTTTCTTGCGTTGGGAGTGTTTGGGCTCAGCGCGGGAGCATGTCTCTTCGCCACCGGACACGTCGTGGCCCAGACGCTCGCCGGAGCGGCACTATCGGGTCTATCGGGCGCGATCTTGGTGATCACGATTCCAGGCCTGGTGGCAGACGCGTTTGGCGAACGTCGATCGGAGATATTTACGAAGCTCAATGCCGTCCCAGCGCTCGCCGGTCTTCTGTTTCCGCTAGCGGTAGCAGCGGCGCCATCGGTTTCGCTTACCTGGCGGTGGCCGACCATTGTCTTTCCCGCAGTGTTGGTAACCGCCATGGTGGTGCTCAGCCGGACGCTCCATAACGACGAACGTGCGCCCCGGAAGTCGGCGGAGGCCACCGGTGTGGGGGCGATTTTCGAGGCGTTGAAGGTCAAGCCCGTCCGCCAACGGTTCCTGATTCAGGTGCTTTCAACGTCATTGGAGTTCGCCGTAGGCATTTGGATGGTTACCTACCTGCGAGAGGTCGTAGGCCTTTCGAGGGACCGGGCGCCTATCGGCGCAGCGGCGTGGGCACTCGGCATGTTCGTGTCCCGAGCGCTCGTGCCGAGGATGATCAGTTGGTTCGGCTCGAAACTCGAGGTTGTGGGGTTTTCGGGTGTGGCAGCCGGCGGCCTATTGCTGATGTACGGGCATTTCACACCGGTTCGCTTCCTCGCCGTGCCGCTGATCTCGTTCTCGATAGGCCCGATGTACACGCTGGGCGTAGAGCGACTCTTCATCCGGGGCGGAGCCAACGCTGCCAACACCGCAAATCTCAGCTCACTCGCCGCCGTTGCGTCGGGAATCGCGATTACCGCTGGGCCGCTTCTAGTCGGCCTCGCCGGGGACGCGTTCGGCCTGAGAAACGCGCTGTGGTTGGTGCCAGTCGGTGCATGCATCGGTGTTGTGCTGAGCGCAACACACTGGGGCGACGAAGCGGGTCGACTCGGTCAACCCTGAGCCGCTGCGTCCGGGCTGGAACTAACGACGCAGTGGTTCGCCTGCGAGTACTTCTTCGAGAAGTTCCTTGAAGTCGGCGAGACCGTTCTCGTGGCGAGGGCTCAGGAACCCCCGGTTGTACGCTCCCGAACGCAGGTTGCGCTGTACCGATTCTGAGATGGCGATGTCTTCGAGCCCGACAACCTCCGAAGTTGAAACGATCTCGTCGGCTTCCGGGTGTCCGGGTTCGAAGAAGTACTCGAAGATCAGATCGGACTTGTCGTGCCCCCGTGGGACCCAGCGTTCGACGGCGAAACCACCGCGAAAGATGTTGAGTGAAAAGTTCGGCCAAAACCACAGGAACACGCCCGTGAAGTCGGTGTCGTCGTGCCGGGGTGCGGCGACGTGGAGATTCCAGCGGCGGTCACCTTTGGTGATGACCCGGTAGGAGAGGCCCTCAACCTGGCGATTGAGGCCGGGATGTACGAGCGGCACGTGATAGCCCTCGAGGAAATTGTCGGCGTAGGTCTTCCAATTGCAATCCATGGGATGGATGCTGCGCGAATGGAAGACATACGTCTCGATGGGGTACGACTCGCACTCCTTCGGAAAATCACCGAGCCATTCGACCAGGTCAGGGGTGGTTGGGTCCATGCAAATGAACACCATGCCACGCCAAGTTTGCACCCGGACCGAAAGAAGACCATCGCAGCTGGGTTGGGCGGCACCGACGTCTTCGGCCCCAAAATCCCGAGCGTTACGAAGCTCACCTTCTTGGCCGTAAGCCCACCCGTGATAGCGGCACACGAGGTTGGCTTGGCGTCCGGTGCCATCCCAAACGATCGGCCCGGCGCGATGCGCACAAACGTTGTGGAACGCCCGTAGTTGGCGGTCGTCGCCCATCTGGATGAATACCGGCCATTCGGCGAACACGTCGGCCAGATAGTCGCCCGGCTGGGTGAATTGGTGTGAATAGCCGGCCAGAAGCCATGCCGGGCGGAACACCCTGGCGCGTTCGGCCTGGTAGGTAGACTCGCTGCAATACGCGTCTGCGGGGAGACTTTCGACCAGGTTCACAGAACAACACTACGGGAGTTGCAACTGAATCCTGCGTCAACTGCTGAGAAACCTGCAGGTTGTGACGATTGTCGTGTTCACGGACGACGCTGGCAAATGCGGTTCGGGCCGCCCGATTGGGCGGCCCGAACGTTTGTCGATCTGCGGTGTCGGGGCCTACTTGGCCTGGGTGCCGACCCTGAGGTCGCGAAATGCTGTGTCTTTGTCGACTGATGGTTCCCGCGGGAGAGCGAGGACGCGGTCTCCGATGATGTTCTTTTGGATCTCGTCGGTCCCGCCAGCAATGTGCGACGAGAAGCTCGTGAGGAGCATCCGGTTCCAGGTTTCGGTCTGAGCGTCACCTTCCCACGCCAGACTCACCGGGCCAGCGACCTGCGCCGCGATCGCCCGCACCATCCGGGAGATCTTGGCGCCGTGCAGCTTGCCGAGCGATCCACCGGGACCGGGGGTCTTGCCGGCCTTGAGTTCCGCCCGGGTCCGAAGCGACACCAGGCTCTTCGTCGTCTCCTCGGAGTAGATCTTCATGAGTGTGTCGCGAAGGACCGGATCGTTGAGGATCCCGCGCCGCTTGGCTTCTTCGATGAGGCGATCACTGTTGGGGTGTGAAACGCCGCTGGTGCTACCCGTGCCGATAGCGACCCGCTCGTACATGAGCATGGCGGTGGCGAGACGCCAGCCGTCGTTGAGGTCGCCGATCTGCCAGTTGGCGGGAATGCGAAGGTCGGTGAAGAAGATCTCGTTGAAGTGACGGCCACCGTCGATCTGAACAATCGGTCGGATCTCGACGCCGGGTGCCTTCATGTCGACGATGAACATCGAAATACCGCGATGCTTCGGCTGTTCGGGGTCGGTTCGGGCGATGAGGATCCCGTAGTCGCACTGGTGGGCGAGGGTCGTCCATACCTTCTGGCCGTTGATGATCCATTCGTCGCCGTCGCGAACCGCCCTGGTCTGGAGGCTGGCAACGTCGGAGCCGGCGCCGGGTTCCGAAAACATCTGACACCACAGGTGCTCGGCCGAGATGAGCGTGGGGAGGAACTGCGCCTTCTGCTCCGGCGTCCCGTACTCCGAGAGCATGGGGAGACACATGCCGTGGGAAATGGTCAACTGGCCCGTCATATCAGGGAAGTTGCCGTATTCCTCGCGGTAGATCTTGTCGTGCTCCTTGGTCAGGCCGGCCCCACCGTATTCCTTCGGATAGGTCAGACCGGCCAAGCCGGCCGCCGCGAGCTTGGCCTGGAACGCCTTGCCACCGGCCAGCGACTGATCGCTGCGCGGATCGGGGCCCACGACCTTTATCCCGGTCGCGTTCGCTTCGAGGAACTCGCGGCACCTGGCTCGAAAGGCCGATGCTTCTTCTGGGGTCAGCTCAGAACTCATGCGGTCATCGTATTGACAACCTGTCGAAACAACCAAGACGTCGTACACCCGGGCTTGGGCGTCGCCGCGGATTGGTCGTGTGTGGCCTCAAACCTTGGATTCGGAGTGAAGCGAGCTGGGCGGTTCAGGCTCGGTCAATTCGGCACGTAGAACGCGTCGAAGGACCTTGCCGGTGTCGGTTGTGGGCAACTCGTCGCGAAATACGATGGTGTGCGGACGGCGGCTTGAACGGAGTTGGCTTACGACGTAATCGGCGAGCGCGTCGGATGTGGGATGTGCTCCAGTCTGCGGAACCACCACGGCGGCAACCACTTCACCCCATTCGTCGTCGGGCAGACCAAGAACACATACGTCGGCAACCTCGGGATGCTGCAACATGACGTCTTCGATCTCGCCCGGTGACATGTTCTCGCCACCGCGGATGATCACGTCGTCGAGTCGGCCGGTGACGAACAGATACCCGGCGTCGTCGAGGAAGCCACCATCGCTGGTTGGGAACCACCCTTCGCTCGCTCGCATGTTTTTGTGCGAGTACTCACCCGACACCTGATCGCCGCGGACCCAAACTTCTCCGGGGGTTCCGGGAGGAACTTCGTTGCCCTCCAGGTCACGGATGGTGATCTCCACGGTTGGAAGCGGTTGGCCGACCGAACCGAGTCGTGCCCTCACGGCCGGGTCATCGGAACTGATTGCGGCGCGATGGTCATCGGGCCCGAGAATCGCCACCGAAGACGATGTTTCGGTGAGTCCGTACGCGTTGACGAAGCCGACGTGAGGAAGGTGGCGCATGGTCTCTTCGATTACCGGGATCGGCATGCGGCCGCCACCGTAGGAGAGATGCCGCAGGTTGGAGAGGTCGTGCCCTTCGGCCAGGACAGCGTTGATCCGGGCGAGCATGGTGGGCACCACCATCGCGTGCGTGACTTCTTCCTCACTCGCAGTGTGAACCCACTCGGTGGGGTCGAAGTTGGGCAACTGTACAAGGCGGCGACCGGAGAACGTCGCAGACAGGATGCCTGCCATTCCGGCAATGTGGTACGGAGGAACGGTGACGAGGGTCGCTTCGCTCGGGTCGGCGCCGAGGAATTCGACGGATCCGAGAACGTAGGACGCGAGGTGGTCGTGTCGAAGTATGGCGGCCTTCGGGTCGCCGGAGGTACCTGATGTGTACAGAAGAAGGGCGACCCGCTCATCGTCGGGCCAATCTTCGTCGGCGCGCTCCACGTCGGCCAACATGGCACGGAGCGTGTCGGTTGGAACCACGTCGATGCCGTCGAGGCCCTCGAACCGGGCCTCGGTGCCGGCCTCGCACAGGACGACCGCCGGCTTCTGCTGGGCCACGAGGGCGCGCAGGCGATCGTCGGCCAAGCGGTAGTTCACTGGCACAAACGGGGTACCCGCCCAGGCTGATCCGTACAAGGCCACCGGCAGCAGCGGGCCTGCGATATCAGACCACACCACATGTTCGTAACCCTTGGCCCGTACCCAGGCCGCCAGGCGACCGGCGGTGTCGAACACTGTGGCCAGATCGAGCCCGTCGTTGCGACGGCCGATCGCGATCCGCTCGCCGTCTGCTTCGCTCGCCATCTGCAACAACATCATGATGTTCATAGGGGTCTTACCCTACGAAAAGTCCGGGTCTCGCACCAACCGGATCGCCAGCGAAGCTCTGGCCTGGGCGTCGGTGAGCTCCCACTGTTTGCAAGAACTTCTTGCAAACCATTGCAAGTCAATCTTGCAATGTGTAACGTGAACTGCGTTTTCGTCTCAATGAAGGAGGAACGGCGGGAAATGGAGCGGGTAGCAGAGGTGGCCACGTCTTGGCCGACATTGGGTTTCACAGTGCTCTTGGCGTTCTTTCTCGTGTGGTGGGTGTTGTCGCTTGCTGTAAGCGGCCTCGACGGCACGGATCTCGACGCTGACGGTGACGGCATCTCCGATGATCTGTTCGGGAAGGTCGGCCATTTCGTCGGGATCGGTTCGGTGCCGTTGGCTCTCGGTCTTACGATCTTTGCCGCTGGGTCCTGGTCGATCAGCATGTTGTTGCAACTCGTTTTGAGTGAACGGGGATCCGGGATCACCGCAGTGCTGGTGGCCGCGGTCATCGCGTTCGTGGCGACCGGCCTCGGTCTCGTATTTACCCGGCGAGTATCGAAGTGGTGCGCTCCGGTGTTCGATTTCCATCCCGGCCCACGGCGAGCAGATGCCGCGGGCGCAAAGGTTAAGGTTCGGACGCTTCATGTCGACGAAACCTTTGGTGAAGCAGAGGTATTGACTGGTCCGCGTGCGAATTCCATCGTGCGGGTTCGGGCCAAGCGAGGAGCATTTTCCCGAGGCGATGTGGCGATGATCGTTGATTACAACGAAGGGACCGATACGTTCGCGCTCGTCGAAATCGATGACATTCTCCGCGACGATTGACCTGCTCCGGCAGGTCGTAAGCCGCACCGGTCACCCGTTGCAGCGGCGTTGCGGCGACCGCCTTTGATTGCCTGCGGCGCATCCACCAGACAATGCCGCAGCCGCCGTTTCTCGCAAGCATCGGCGTCTGCCAGCGGTCACGCCTGCGCGACGACGCCTGTTCACCCAGTAGTTCTTGTTGTACCCAGCAGTTCTCGCAACACCATGCAGTTCTCGCAACACCATGCAGTTTCCGAAACGTTCAACGTAAGAAAGTGATGTGCCATGGCTAACGTTCTTGCGGCGATCTTTGTGATCGTCGTGTTGGTTGCCTTTGTCGCCTTCGTCGGTGCCCTTGTTGTCACAAGGCTGTACCGGAAGGTTCCCCAGGGGCAGGCCCTTATTGTGTCGAAGACCCGTGAGATCGAAGTGACCTTCACCGGTGCGCTTGTTGTCCCGGTCGTGCATCGAGCTGAGCTCATGGACATCGGCGTCAAACGCATCGAGATCGAAAAGACGGGTACCGACGGTTTGATCTGTCGAGACAACATCCGGGCCGACATCAAGGTCAGCTTCTACGTCCGGGTCAACAACACCAGCGAAGACGTCCGCAAGGTGGCCCAGCTTGTCGGCACCAGCAACGCTTCAAGCGCGGAGAAGCTCGACGAGCTCTTTACCGCCAAGTTCGCTGAAGCCCTGAAGACCGCCGGCAAACAGATGGACTTCGTCGAGCTGTACGACAAGCGGGAGTCGTTCCGTACCGCCGTGATCGGCGTCATCGGTGAAGACCTGAACGGCTACGTGCTTGACGACGTTGCCATCGAGACGCTCGAGCAGACTCCGGTCACCCAACTTGATCCGATGAACGTGCTCGACGCTGAGGGCATCAAGAAGATCACGCAGATCACCACACGGGAGCGGATCATGGCGAACGATCATGCCCGCGAGGCGGAGAAGCAGATCAAGTCCAAAGACGTCGAGACGCAGCAGGCGATCTTCGAGATGGACCGTCAAGAGCGTGCCGCCGAGTACCGCGCCCAACGCGAGATGGCGACCACGAAGGCGCGTGAAGAGTCCATGACGGCCCAGGTCGAGGCCGAAGAGCGGTTGAAGGCGGAGCAGGCCCGTTTGAAGACTGACGAGCTCATTGGCGTGCAGTCGCAGAACCTGCAGCGCGAGGTTGATGTCGCAGCGAAGAACCGCGAGCGTGTTGTTGCCGTCGAAGAAGTGAAGATCGACAAGGCCCGTCAACTCGAGTCGGTCGCCAAGGAGATTGAAACGCTGGCCGCGTCGAAAGACCTCGAGACGGAGAAGGCGCACATCGCAGAGCTGGCCAAGGTCCGGATCGCCGTGGAAAAGACCGTGGCCGAGCAGGAAGAATCGATTCTCACCCTGCGCATGGTGGAAGGCGCGAACCGGGAACGGGAGTCGACTGTCATCCGGGCCGGGGCCGAAGCGGAAGCCAGCCTCATCATGACGATCAAGGAGGCCGAGGCGTCGGAGAACGCGTCGCAACACAAGGCCAAGGAGCGCATCACCATGGCCGAAGCCGTCCGTTCGGCGAGTGTGCTCGAAGCCGAGTCCAAGGTTCGCCTGGCCGACGCCACCCGTGCTGAAGCCGCGGCGGAGGGGCTGGCTCAGGTCGAGGTGAAGAAGGCCGAAGCCTCCGCCATCGAACAGGTCGGTTTGGCAAACGCCCGGGTCAAAGAGATTGACGCTGCGGCCGAACAGAAGCGCGGTGAATCAGCGGCAAATGTCTCTCGACTCGCTGGTGAGGCCGATGGCGCTGCGATGGAGGCCCGCCTGAAGGGCGAAGCCGCCGGACTCGTCGAGAAGGCCGAAGCGATGAAACAACTTGAAGGCGTCGGACAGGAGTACGACCTTGCGGTCAAGCGGATCGACTCCGATCTGCAGACGAGGCTGGCGTCCGTTGGCGCTCACAAGGAGATGGGAATCGCTCAAGCCGAAGCTCTGGGTGGGGCATTGGCCAAGGCGAACATCGACATCGTCGGTGGTACGGACATGTTTGTCGATCGCATCCTCGGTGCGGTGGCCACCGGCAAAGCTCTCGATGGATTCGCGAACGCGAGTTCGACCTCCCAGGCCGTTGCGCTCCCGTATGCCACAGGCGACAAAGACCTCGTAGAGACTCTGGCGTCGGCGGTTTCGGGGCTCGGTGCTTCCGGAGTGGCCAGCCTGTCCCTGGCTCGGGTTCTGAACCTGGCCGCCGAGCGCCTCGGCGGCAGCGAGGGCGAGACGCTCAAAGAGTTGCTTGCGTCGATGGAGGGCAAGGGTCTCGACTCGATCCCGGTGAGCCGCCTGATCGGCTAGTGCACTGAAGCGTTGAAGACTGTGATGTCGATTTCCCTGACAACCTGCCTGGGACGAACAAGCCGGGAGCGCTCGGCGTCACAGGTTTCTACGCGAAGACGCACTAGTAACCGGCCGGGCCGGGCAATCCTTTCGATGCATGAACTTCGAGTTCAGCGGGTAAACGTGAAAGACGTTCCCGAAAGTCGTTCACGAACCGGTGGTGAAGTGGCCACCACCGGTTCGTGAGCTGATCCGTCAGATGTATGAACTGTTCTCCGATTTGGAGTGAGCAACTGTGAGCGATGAAAGCTCCGAAACCACGGCCCCGGCCGACACAACGTATGACCTGCTGCGGGGCCGCTTGCAGAACGTCTCCACGCAGGTCATGGAGAAGGCCGAGCGCTTCAATGAGCTGAGAGCCGAAGTGTTCGCGTCGGAACCTCTCCGGCTGGCCGAACAGGACCGGGTGCACACCGAGGTCGCCTCGATCCCGCGCGACGCGGTGTGTGTCGACGGTCTGCTGCTTTTCGGTTACAACGTGCCTCCGGGGTTGGCGACCAACCGGCTCGTCGAGGACGTGCTGTCGCTGTACCGACTGGTCCCGGTGTCAACGACCGATTGGAACGTCGAGCGTGTCGTATCGGGGGAGAAGGCGTACTTCCTGTCCGACCCGAGCTTCCAACGCGACTTTCTGGAGATCTACCGGTACTACGCCGAGGCCCGCCTCCTCGCCCTGACGATTGTCGGTGATGAGCTGCTGATGGTGTTCGGACTTGGTACGGCTGACACCGACGTCCGGGTTCTGCGTTGGCGGTTGCGCTCGGATGGGCCGATCTATCTCGATGCCTACGGTGAGCAGGACCGAACCGCGAAGCAACGCTTCGATTTCACCTGGACCGACACCGACCGCAGCGCTATCAAAGACGGGCGCTGGCCCCATCTGGCCATCGATGGTCAGATGTTCATCGGACTGACCAAAGGCACGCTCGAATTTCGAATCGACGACGCCGTCACCGGAGGGCGAACTGTCTACTCGGAGCGGGTGGCCGAAATCGAACAGGAGGTGAACGAGCTCCGTGTCCGGTACGCACGCTTGGGTGAGTTGCTCCTCATCGGGGTACTGCCGTACCGGGAAAACGACGAGCGGTACTACGTCTACAACCGACTCACTCGCGAGGCCCACCGCGTCGACGCGATCGGGCGCGGTTGCCATCAACTGCCCGAGGATCAGGGTGTCGTCTTTCCCGGAGGCTTCCACCTGCAGAACGGCGAGCATCGCGTGTTCGCCGGTGACAACACCGGACTCTCCCTCCATGAGTCGGTGCTGAGCCCCAACGGCGAAGATGTTCTGTACGCATACGTTCGCCCGGAAACGGGTGCGTACCAACTGCTGTCGTACAACGTGGTTCGCCGGGAGATGAGCCCCCCGATCCAGTGTCATGGTTATGCGCGTTTCGCCGACGGTGTGATCGTGACGGTCCGCGAGTCTGCGGATGCCCAACGAATCCACACCATCGGTATCTACACGTCGCCGTTCTGTGCGGTCGATCATTACGTGCCGCCGGTAGCGAGCGACAGCTTCTTCGGGCGTATCGGCAACGCCGAGTTGGTCCGGGGAATTTCGGAGTGTCTGTCGCTCGGCCACGATGCCGCCGATACGCCGTTCAATGCGGCGAACTTCGAAGCGATCATCGCCCGCTCGTCGAAGCTGCTTGACACGTACGCGTGGCTGGGCGACGAGAACGCTGACGGTCTCGCCGACCTTCTGGTCCAGCTTCGAAAGGCTGCCGGCGGAATCCTCGACGAGTTCGCCGCCGTTACCGCGGCGAAGAAGGACGTGCTGGCGCGTACCCAGGACGTTGAGCGGTCGATAATCGATCTGAAGGCGTCGGCCGATCTCGATCAACGCGATGTGCAGATCTTCATCGATCTGGTGTCGCAATCCCGTGTCGTGCAGGGACGAATCGCGGAACTTCTCGAAACCCGCCACGTAGATACCGCGAACGTCGAGCAACTCCGGCTGATGGCCGAGGAGACGACAGCCGTACTCGGCACGCGGGCTCTGGCGTTGCTCGGCCAACGAGAGGCACTGGCCGGACTTCTGCAAACCCTCGACCGTTCTGAAGCGGAGATCACCACGGCCTCCACGACGACTCAGTTGGAGAAGGTGGCGGTCGCGGTCGATGAAATCGGAACACGGGCGGTTCTGCTGACGGACCTGGTCGGCGGCCTGGAGACCGTTGACTCGACGGAGAAGACCGGGATTCTGACGCGCCTTTCCGAGGTGCTCGCACGACGCAATGCGGTGATGGCGTCACTGGATAGTCGGCGCGGGTCGCTGCGGTCGTCGGAGAAGGCCGCGGGATTCCAGGCCGCCTTGAGCGTGACAAGTCAGCGGGTCACCTCGGCGCTGCTTGCGGTAAGCGATTCGGCCTCGTGTGACCGCTCGGCCTCGCAGTTGGCGGCCGAGCTTGAGAATCTGGAGCTGGCGTTCGGCGACGTGCCCGAGTTTGCGCAGGCCATTGCGGCAAAGCGATCAGAGATCACCGAGGCGTTCAGTGCTAAACGCGAACGAATCGTCGCCGAGCGAAGTCAGCTCATCGAGCGAATGGTCGGATCGTCCGAGCGGGTTTTGGCAACCGCGGTGGCGCGGGCCTCATCGCTCGCTGACCTGAGTGAACTCGAAGGGTTCTTCGCGGCCGACCCACTGGTGCTGCGGGTTCGCAAGGCGGTCGAGGAACTCCGTGGGCTGGGTGAAACCGCTCGGGCGGGTGAGCTGACGGTGGCGATTCGGGTGGCGCGTGACACCGCGCGTCGGGCCCTGCGCGATCGGGTGGATCTGGTGGCCGACGGAATGGTGCGGGTCGGTAACCGCACATTCGGTGTGAACGAAGAGCCCTTTGAACTTCGGATGGTGACCACCGACAACGGGGGATTGGCGGTTTCGCTGACTGGTACCGAGCTTCAGATTCCCATCAGTGATGACCGTCTCCGCGGCTTCGGCCCGCTGGTTCTGCAGAGCACGGCATCGGAGTCGAGTTGGATCGGGCGGTCCGTCTTCCTGGCCTTCGAAGCCCAACGGCTCGGCCTGGCCGCCGACAGGCTCCGAACGTTTGCGAGCGAGCATTTCGAAGACGGGTACGAGATCGGCGTGCACGACGCTGACGCCGCGAAGATCCTCTCCATATGCGCGCCTACTTTTTCCAGCAACGGCCTCTGGTTCGACGGAATGACCCGAGCGGTCGCCGGCGTGTGGTTCGGCGGCCTGCCACTGAAGGACCGGGATGAGGTGACTCGACACCTGAAAGCGATAAAGGCACTTGGACCCGGAGCGAGCCGTGACACCCTCGTTCGGCGCCACCACGGTGGAATCACGCACGTGGCAAGCGATGCCGGGCTCGATGTTGATCCCGCACTGGTTCTCGACTACCTGAGCGCCTTCGCGGATCGTTTTTCGATCACCCAAACCGCCGGCGACCTGGTTGAGGACGTACGGAGTTTCTTGAACACCGTGGGCCTCGATCCACGTTCCGCAGCTTTTGGTGAGTTGGTGGGTTGGGTCCGGGACGCGCTCGGATCGTCGTCAAACGCGCCAAGCCCGACGTCGACTGTCGGTTCCAAGCTGCACACCGGCCGGGTATCGATCAGCGTTGTAGCGGAAGTCGCATGGAGGCTGCGTGAGCCAATGGTGTCTGTGGCATCGGGCATCACGAACGTAGTCTCGGTTCCGGGCATGCTGGCCCAGCATCCGACGATCGTCGACGGCACCCTTCAGCTACCGGTCGGCGAAGTGTTCACCCGATATCTGCGCTTCTGCACGCACGAGCGGTCGAGGTTCGCGGACTTCCTGACGACCCGTCGTGATGTGCTCGAGTCCTGGCGGTCGATTCTTCATGTGAGCGACCTTCGGCCGAAGGTCCTGAGTTCGTTTGTCCGTAACCGCCTGGTCGACGAGGTCTACCTCCCGCTAATCGGCGAAAACCTCGCCCGACAGCTCGGCGACAATGGAGCGTCGCAGGGAATGTTGCTTTTGGTCTCGCCTCCGGGGTACGGCAAAACCACGCTGATCGAATACGTGTCCGGGCTCCTCGGAATGGCCCTGGTGCGAGTGAGCGGCCCGGCGCTCGGGACCGGCGTGACCTCGCTCGACCCGAGTGTGGCTCCCGACAGCGCAAGTGCATCGGAACTCGAGAAGCTCAACCGGGCGTTCGCGATGGGCACCAACACGATGCTGTACATCGACGACATCCAGCACCTTTCTCCCGAGTTCCTCCAGCGTTTCATTCCGCTGTGTGACGCCACCCGTCGGATCGAAGGGGTGTTTGAAGGCCGGGCCCGAACGTACGAGCTGTCCGGCCGCCGCTTTGCCATCGTGATGGCGGGAAACCCTTACACCTCGACCGGTGCCCAATTCAAGATCCCTGACATGTTGGCGAACCGGTCTGACGTTTACAACCTTGGCGAAGTCGCCGGTACGGCAAGTGACGCCTTCGCCCAGAGCTACCTCGATAACGCGTTGGGCAGCAACGATGTCGCGTCGCCGTTGTTGTCGCGGGGCCGGAACGATCTACAACGTTTCCTGGCGGCCTCGCGTGGTGAGCCGATCCGCAGCGATCAACTTGAACACCCCTACAGCGCTGCCGACACCTCAAACATCGTAAAAGTTCTTACGAACATGGTGCGGGCCCGGGACGTGTTGTTGCGGGTCAACGCCGCCTACATTCGTAGCGCGTCGATGGACGACGCGCTACGCGGTGAGCCACCCTTTCAGCTCCAGGGCAGCTACCGGAACATGACCCGTTTGGCGGGTCGGATCCTTCCGGCGATGACCCCCGGTGAAGTCGATCAAATCATCGAGGAGCACTTCAAGTCGGAATCCCAGACGCTGGGTGCTTCCGCGGCGTGGAACCTGGCCAAGCTGCGTGAGGTGCTGGGCTCCGCTACGGCTGAAGAACTGGCCCATCTGGAAGAACTCCGCGAACGCTGGCGTCAGGCCAACGTGGGCGACAATCCGCTCCAGGTCATTGCCGGCTCGCTACGCGAGATGGCCGAGACGATGCGCGACACACCAGGTGGCCGGCACCTGTAGCGACTCGCCTGTAACGACGTGGTCGACCCGACCATCGAGTCGGGCCGGGCGTCCGCCCGGTGCCGTCCGGCAACTCGCTGCTCAGCAGGCCGAAGGACCCTTGTCGAATCCGGATCGAAGGGCGCGCACCCGATCAAAGGACGTCGTCACCCCTTGCAGACCGAGGGCCACATAGATGCCCTCATCGAGGTCGCCCGACGAAAGCGTCTCGCGGTCGCCGACCCCGAACCACCGGTACCAGGTGGCGGCCAGACAGATGGCTCGGGTCTCACCGGCGGGCGATGTCGAGGGGTTCTCCCGACCCTGAGCCATTTCCAGCAGGCTCGCATACCCGAGGGCGTACACGTAGCCGACCGCAGCGTCGCCGAAGCGGTCATACACCCGCTTCATGCGGTCGGCCGAGTACAACACCGATGCCTGATGGGTGGCGTCTCCCGGGCATAGACCAAGAAGGTCAGCGAAGACCGTCGTTGCGGTGGGACATGCCGTGCGAATCGATGCGACCGACGTGGGATCAGTCGCCGTAAACACCGCTCCGTTGGCGAGTTCCGGGAACGTCGACGAGAAGTGTTGGGCGGTGGTGCGAATGGAGATTTCGAGCGCATCGGCGTAGGGCACGTTGCCCTGGTTGGCGGCTTCGAGTCCTTCAAAGTTCTTGGCCACGAGAACGGGTGGATTCGTCGTGAACGTCGAGCACCTGGCGGCGCCGAAGTCGTATCCGAGCTGAAGCCCGGCGATGCGGTCAAACCCCGTTCCGTGTGCGCCGGTCACCGTGCTCCCGGTTCCCGGCGTGTCACGAAACGTCAGCACTGCCTGGAGGATCGTGTCGAGATCCTCCAGCGGGATCGACACGGTCGGCGACCCACCGGTCGAGACCCGCTTCAGCCAAGCTCCGGAGAAGCAGTCGGCCTGGGTCTCGTTGAGTGCACCGCGAAGCTGGGTCCCGGTGCGGGCCTGGACCGCGTGGCCAAACTCGTGGGCCAGGATGACCCCCAGAGCCGATGCCCCGAACTGCTCGTACACGGTCGGAAACAACTCTTCGTTGTCGAACGCTATGTAGTCGGATTCCCGACAGTAGAACGCATTTCCCTCGATCACCTGATACGACGGAATCCGCACCCGCCCACATGATGGAGGCAGGCTCACGCTGGAGTACGGGTAGAACCCGAGGAGGCCGTTGTAACTCTGCCGGTAGGTTGCCGGCAACTGGCTGCCCCAGAAGGCATCGAGGTCCGCTCCGACCCGTTGAAGGAAGTCGGCGTAGTCGCCCGTGGTCGCTCCGAACGGCGTGGACTTCGTCGTGTTCGGACCGTACTGCTTGGTCTTCACCGCCGGCGTCTTGACCTTCTTGGTTGCCGCGCTCGCCGCGTTACTGACCAGGAGCGGTTGGGCGGCGAACAGAAGAAGCGAAGCCAACAACGCGAGCGAGGTCTTCCGTGTCACCATGCTTGAAGGTTACGGCAGCTTTGATGAGAGATCGCTGAACCGCCAGCGAAACGCGAGGTTTCTTCGTCGTCGATGGGGTTAGGGGTTGTTTGCGTAGCGAGGATGAGGTGGAATCACCCGCGTCCGAGCATCCCGCCTGATACCGATAGCAGTTGATAGTCGCGAAGATACCGGGGCGCGAGGTGGGCTCTCAGAGCACCGAGTGCGGCGTCAGCGGCCGTTGCATCCGGACCCCCGGTTCGTTGCAGAACGTCCAGATCGGAGATGCTGGCCTCCAGGGCGCGCCCGAGGTCGATATGTGCACTTTCTATTCCGGTCATCTCCGGCGGGACTGGAAGATCCGGTAGCTGACCGAGGGTTGCGGCCCGCTCGCGGATGCGGTCGGCCTCGGGACCGTCTACGTCGTTCAGAAGTTGCGCCATCGTGCGTAACGTCGCCGTCATGTCGTTGTGTTCTTCAATCAGGCAGGTCGCATACGCCGGCACCATCTGCCGGACAGCTTGAAGGATCGATTGCATCATGGCGGCCGTAGCTTGGGCCCGTTCGTTTGAGAGGTACGGCATCAGTTCGTTGCCGATGCCGATGATGACCCCTTCGATGAGGCCGTCGATGCCGGGGTTTGCGTTCATGCTGGTGCTCCGGGATATCCGAGAAGTTGGGTGAATGCGACGAGGGTCGCGATGCTGGGCTGCAGAATGTAGAGGTGGAGGAACTGCAAATGTTCCTTCGCGACGCGTCGTTTGATGGCGGCGGTCACAGGTACACCGATGTTGGCGGTTCCGAAGAGGATGAAGTACCCCAGTTCCTCGGGGGTTATGTCCCAGCCGGTGAGCTTGTTGTAATAGGCAAGAAAGCCGCCTTCGTCGACCGGGTGCGACATGACCGACGTGTTGCTCATGTTGTCCATGGCGACCATCCAACCGAGGTCTTCTCGGGGATCGCCGACCCGTGAGTTCTCCCAGTCGATGAGTGCGGTGACCCGCCCGTTCTCGTAAAGGAAGTTTGCCGGGTTGAAGTCGCCGTGGACCATCACGAGCGGAAGCGGGCGAGGCTTGTTCCGGCGAAGCGTCAGAGCCGCGTCGAGCAGGATCATGGTGGTCGGGTCGTAATTCACCTGCGGATACGAGGAGATGTAGTACTCGAACGTGGTGTCCATATAGGTATCCCACGTCGAGGCGTCGATGCCGACTCCGCGTGGATCGGTCAACTGGTTGTCGACGTTCAGCTTCGTCACGTCGGCAGTGTGCAGTTCAACCATCAGCTCGCAAAGGTGGCGAACGACATCGTCAACCTGATCGGCATCGACCCCGCCATTGAACAGTTGGGAGGTGTGGCCGCTCCCATGCATTCGCTGGATGATCATCGCTGGTTCGCCGAAGACCGTCGGGTCCATCTCGCAGCCGAAGCTCCGGCTCACCGGAACTTTCGTATGGGCGCGTATGGCTTCGATCAGTTCGTGCTCCACCTGTCGGCTGGTATCCAAGATGGCCGCCGCTTTGGGCGGATCCTTGCGAAGAATGAGCGGAAGAATTTCCTCTTGCCCGTCGCGAATGATCCGAGCATCGAATCGGAATGTCTCCCGCGAGAATCCGCCCGGGATGACCTCGAGGCCTTCGATGCTCACATGGTCGGCATCGTGGAATGCACGCCTGAGAAACTGGGCCAATTGATCGTTCATGAGTCCCCCTTGACACACTTTCGGGGGACGATAGCCGACGCTGGAATTCGGTGCTCGTTCGAGTGTCGGCCCGGCCCCGGTCGAGTCCGGTGACCGTTTCTCCGGGTCGCGTCAGGGCGCGTTCATCGAACGGTTTGTCGGCTGCGCCAACGACGGATTCGAGTGTGTGGTTTGCTTGACTTTCAGTGATGCAGAAGAAAGTTCGCCACCGGAGCAACGACGGCGTTCGACCATTCGTGGTCGCCTTCGATCTCTTCGAGCGTGGCATCCACGCCACGTTGACCCAGTAGTCGGGTCGCGCGCTCCGCGAGGAAGATGTCGACCACACCGTCGTCGGTCGGATGCACAAACAGGACCGGTGGCGCATCCAACGTCACGGCGGGGGGCGTCGCCAGAAAGCCGGCCACGGCCACCACGGCAGCAATCGGAGGGCACGGAGTCGAAGGCGGATGCAGGGCCATCTCCAACGCGGCGGCCGCACCCTGGCTGAATCCGACCAGGACGACCGGTTCGGTGGTCCGGGCAAGTTGATTGGCGAGGGCATCGAGCGCAGTGGCAAGTGCCTCGGGCGACGGATCTTGGACGTTGTCGCCGTCCCACCACATGAAACCGGTCTCGGTCACTAGCGGACCGACGGCGCGGATGATTGCGGTGGACCCGACGCGATGGTTCAGCGGAGCGAGATCGTAGGAATCGGGGTGGCCGCCGAAGCCGTGGAGAAACACGATCGTTCGTGTTGACGAAGATCTCCAGGCCGCAAGCGACGAGACGGCAGAGGAGGAGGGCTGCGACGAATCGTTTTCTGTCATTAAGGCACTGGATTTCGTGGGGGACTTATGCGTCGGGCTCGGCGTCGGCCGCGACCTCGGAGCGGATTTCCGCGTTGTGCTCCCCGAGCATCGGCGCAAACCGGTGCAACGACGTCGGGGTTTCCGAGAACTGCAACGGGTTGGCGTTGTGGCGGTACGAGCCGGTCACGGGATGGGTGGTCACCGGGAGCTCTTCGATAAGTTCGTCGAGCGTTCGCACCGGACCGGCCGGGATGCCGAGGTCATCGAGAATCTTCAGCCATTCCGCGGTCGTGCGGTGACCCATCATGACCCCCAACTCGCGATAGACCGAGTCGGCATTCTTCACTCGCGCCGCAATCGTCATGAACATCGGGTCCGTGGCCAGTTCGGGACGGTCGGCGGCCACGAAGAGATCAAGCCAGTTCGTGTTCGTATAGGGGAGAACCGCGATCCATCCGTCTTTTGTTTTGTGGGGTCGCCGGTTGCGGGTGAGCATCCTGCTGTAACCCGGCTTTCCATAAGCCGGGACGGTAGCGGCATCGGCCAGGTGCTCGGCCAGGAGGAACCAACGGACGGTGTCGTGCATCGGGACCACAACCTGTTGGCCGACGCCGGTTCGTTCTCGGTGGAACAGCGCTGCCAGCACGCCGGTGGTAATCATAAGCCCGCTTACCTTATCGGCCATGATCGTAGGGAAGAGCCCGGTGTCGCCATTGAGGCGGAACAAGATGTCGCTTACGCCGGCCCCGGCCTGGATGATGTCGTCGTAGGCGGGGAGATTGGCCCCGGGCGAATCGGGGGAGTATCCGGCCGCTTGGCAGTACACGACGCGCGGGTTGCGGGCCGCTACGTCGTGATACGTGATCCCCGCCCGTTCAAGGGACATGGGTCGAAGGTTGGTAACAACCACGTCGGCCGAATCGAGAAGGGCGAAGAGGACCGCCCGGTCGGCGTCGTCCTTCAAATCAAGCTGGGCCGAGCGTCGATTGCGCAGCAGATTCAACGCCATCCCGCTCATCTCTCGATGCGGGCCACCACCAAGTTGACGAAGCAGATCACCGTTTGCGTCTTCGACTTTGATCACGTCGGCGCCGAGGTCACCGAGAACCTGCACCGCCAGCGGTCCCATGACGACCGTGGTGAGATCGATCACTCGTAGCCCGGCGAGCGGCCCGGTCGCAGTAGCTATTGGATTTGAACCGGGTGCATCGTCGGTGTTCGTGGACGTTGCTGCATCGGAGGAATTGGTGGCAGGTTCGTGGGGCACGGTTCAGCTGGCCTTGGCGACGACCTTCATCACTACTTTCTCGCCAACTTTTGGACTCCAGGTCACGGTATTTCCGCTCACCTTAGCCCACTTGTCTTTGCTGACGATCTTGCCGGGAAAGGTCACTTTGATCGATACCTGCGGCTTACCGAGCTGGTCGGTGACCGAGCCGGCCGAGGCTGCACCTTTCGAGGATTCTGTGCCACCGAGACTCGTGAGATCGAGGGTTCCGCCGAAGTTCCAAAGGCCCTTCACCTTCGCCAAAGTGATGCCCGACCCTGGGGTTGAACCGAGAGCGGTTCCCGCCATTGCCGTCGCCTGCCCGGCAGCCTTTTGGAAATCGGCGGCCGCCAGGTCTTTCATGTCGATGCGCTGACCCACAAACCCACCCTTGTCGTAGAAGGTGGCGGTCGTGCCTTTCGGGATGTCTTTCTTCGCCTTGTCGACTTCGGCTTTCATCTGTTTGATCGCCTCGGCCCGTGATTTGCCGCTCAGCGTCAGCAATTGCTCCGATACCCCGACGAGAAATACGCCGTCTACCCGATCGTTCGACTTGACCTTCATGTCGATGTTCATCTGAAAGCATCCGCTAAGGATGAGTACAGATGCGATGGTGAGGCCCATCGCTTTGGCGAATCGGATGGATCGGTGATTGCGGGGGAGTGTCATGTCATGCACCGGCTTTCTTCATCGCTTGATAGCGATTCAGGAGGGAATTGGTCGACGAGTCGTGGGAATCAATAGGTTCGCTTACTGAAAGTTCAGTGGCGATGTGCGTGGCGAGGACCTTGCCGAGCTCCACGCCCCACTGATCGAACGAGTTGATGTTCCAGATGGCGCCCTGAGTGAACACCTTGTGTTCGTAGAGCGCGATGAGTTGGCCGAGCACGCTCGGTGTGAGCCGATTGGCCAGGATGGTGGTGGTCGGTCGGTTGCCCGGAAACGTCTTGTGCGGAACGAGTTCCTCGGCGACCCCTTCGGCCCGGACCTGATCGGCCGTCTTCCCGAACGCCAACGCCTCGGTCTGGGCGAAGAAGTTGGCCATGAGAAGGTCGTGGTGGTGGGGCAGGGGGTGGTTCGGTAGGGCGAACCCGATGAAGTCAGCGGGGATACGAGACGTTCCTTGGTGAATCAGCTGATAGTACGCGTGCTGACCATTCGTACCGGCCGAGCCCCAGATGATGGGGCCGGTTTCCGCATGAACGGGCAGCCCGTTGCGATCGACCGATTTACCGTTCGATTCCATGTCGAGCTGTTGCAGGTACGACGGGAGCAACGCCAGTTCGTTGCTGTAGGGCAACACGACATGCGTCGACGAGCCGAGGAAATTGCGCTCGAGCAGGCCCACCAACCCGAGTAGCACGGGGAGGTTCTCTCGAAATGGCGCGGTCCGAAAGTGAGCGTCGATGGTGTGGAAGCCCGAGAGCATCTCGGCAAAGTTGTCTGCGCCGACTGCGATCATCAACGAAAGTCCGATGGCCGAATCCATCGAGTAGCGCCCACCGACAAAGTCCCAGAATGCGAACATGTTGGCGGTGTCGATTCCGAAGTCGGAGACCTTCGCCGCATTGGTGCTCACCGCAACGAAGTGCTTCGACACGGCGTCGGAGCCGAGTTTGTCGATCAGCCACGTGCGAGCCGATGTCGCATTGGTGATCGTTTCGATCGTCGTGAAGGTCTTCGAGCTGACGACGAACAGAGTTTCCTCGGGGTCGGCATCGATCAGCACGCTCCAGAGGTCGGCTCCATCGACATTCGACACGAACCGGCAACGCAGGTCGGGCGAGCGATAGTGAGCGAGCGCCTGATACGCCATCGAAGGTCCGAGATCAGATCCACCGATGCCGATGTTCACTACGAGTCGAATCCGTTTGCCCGTCGCTCCGGTCCATTCGCCCGAACGCACCCGATCAGAAAAATCGCGCATCCCCGCCAGGACCCTGTGGACGTCGGCATCAACATTCTGGCCGTCGACGGTCAGCGCGATACCCGAAGGGGCACGCAGCGCCGTGTGGAGTACCGCCCGGTCTTCCGTGTTGTTGATGTGACTTCCGTTGAACATGGCCTCGATCTGGGAGCGCAGGTCCGCGGCCGCGGTGAGGCCGATGAGTGCTTCGATCAACTCGTCGGTCAGAAGGTTCTTCGAAAGATCCGCCACGAGGTCGCCGGCCGCGACGGTGTATCGCTCGGCCCGCCCGGGGTCCGTAGCGAACAGATCGCGCAGCGACGTCGCGCGGACTCGCTCCACGATCGACGCAACGTTGTTCCATGCGGCAGTGTCGATCACCGTCGGGAAGGGAGTGGCTGACATGATGGCCTTTCTTGGATCGTCTAACTCTCGTGTAGTTCACCGGGCAACGTGAGCTACGGATGTTCACTCAACGATACGACGACCCACCTGACGCGGATGCGATCACGGCCGCGTATCGAACACCGGTTAGCTGCGGTCGGCGTGGAGAACCACGAACTTCGGTGAGCCACCCAGTTGCTCGGCGCGGCCGAAGAGCCGCTGGAGTTTGTTGTGGTAATTGAGGTGCCGATTGCCGACTATGAGGAACGATCCTCCGGGCGCGAGTGAGCGGTGGGCGCTCAGAAACATCCGCCAAGCGGTCTCGTCACCGACCGAATGGTCCTGGTGAAACGGTGGATTGCAAAAGATCACGTCGAACGTGCGAGGCGGGGTGTCAGCCATGGCGTGGCCGCTGATGAACGTGGCCGGCCGACCGGGAAACGCAGCGTTCCAGTTCTCCTCGGCTGAGCGGACCGCCATGAAGGACTCATCGAAGAACGTGTACTCAGCGTCGGGATTGCTACGCGCGCTGATTATTCCGATGACGCCGTTTCCACAACCCAGGTCAGCCACTTGAAGCGGAACCTCTGGATCGCTGCCTTCACCAAGATCCTGCGTTAGAAACGGGAGCATGGTCCGCGTACCAAGGTCGAGGCCGGTCCGACTGAATACGCCCGCGTGGTTGCGCAGGGTCAGCGGGGGCTTTACTTCGGCGACGGTGTAGCTGGTCGGGAACGGCGAATCGCGTCGCTCCGCTGTTACTTCGGGGTCGGCGTAGGCCATGATCAGACGCGCCTTTCTCCAGCCGAGCGAGGCCGTGGGCGCTCCGATAAGGTCGCCGAGGAGGGTGTTGACCCGACGCGAGAGGTGCTTCTCCATTCCCGCGCAGATCACGGGCGTATGTGGTTTCACGATGGTTCGAACTTCATGCAGTTGATGTTCAAGCAGCGAAAGTGACTTCGGAACCCGAATGAGAATCGCCGCAAACTGCGCGAGGTGGGTGCCTTCGTCGAAGGCCAGCGGACTCGTCGCCGGGAGAAACGTGACGTCGTCGAGGTCGAGATTGTTGCTCGAAAGGTTCGCCCCGGTTGTTTCGAAGGACACGAACGAGTCTCCCCAGGTCGTCACCCGGTACTTGTCGGCCAGGGCCGAGACGAGCGCTCCATAGCGGTCGTTGACGATCAGTACTTCCGCTCCTGATTCGATCGAGCGGCGTGATAGCTCATGCAGCAGGTACTCGTCGGCGGCGTCGTAGGGCTTGATTGCGGACGCCGCGCCTGCCTCGGTCTTCCCGACTCGACGCGCTCTTGGATTCGCGTCGGGGGATATTGCGAGTGTCAGCGAACGCAGCCACGGATGGGTGGTCGTGTCAGAGGGTAGGGCCAAAGATTCGGGCGTCATGTCACGTCCATCATCGCAGGCCATAGTGCAGGTCGGGTGCGCCCTGATCACCCGGCCGAGGGAACGCTCGTCGGACAGACCGGTTTGTTGGCTCCAAAGAGCACCGACAGGCAGTGGTCATCGTGCACATACGGGACCATGGGCTTCCGGCCATTCGTGGACCACGTTTCGACCTGTTTGGAAAGCTCGAGCATCGCCCCGTCTCCGGGATTGGACAGAAGACGAACAGCAAATCGAGAGACCACAGCGTGAGCGTCAGCCCGAGCACCAACCAGTCGACGCAGGTCAAACGCCGAATTCCGTATTTCCAGGTGCTAACGGCAATCAGGAAGATCGTGATGAAAAGGAAGTTCTCCTTGGCTCCGCCCGCCAGCGTGAGAAACACGTAACCCAACCACATCTTGGAAGGTGATTTTGATTTGGCATTCCCGTCGACGAGCAACGCGATTCCGATGCACAGAAACGGTACGGCATATGTTTCGTTCGGTCCGAGTCGACGCCACGTCTCGAACTGTGTGCCGAAGAACGGGAGCAACGACACGGCAGCGGCCGCAGGCGGCGCCACGTAGCGCTTCGCGACCGAGTAAACCGCTGCAAGCGTGATCGCGGCCAGCACTACTCGATTGACAAACCAGTAGTCGGAGTGGCGGCCGACGAGAGCGGCCTCCAGTGCGCGCCCAGCCCAGTAAACCGGACGAAAGCGGCCAATTTGCTCGTTCGATCGACTTGCGGTTTCGGACAGAACCTGACTCAGCGGAAGCCGGGGTCGGCGACCGATTATGTCGAGGATCTCGTGGTCGTCAATGCTTCCAAAATCGATGTTGAACACTGGCCACATCAGGTACAACAACGTGGACAGTGCGACGAGGAAGCCGACAAGGTGCTGCCCGAGCGAACCCGTGCCGGTGGCAGTCTTCGAAGTGATCCTCACCAGGCTACTGGATCGCTCACCCTTATCTCGGGGAGCGGTATTCGAAGCGAGGCGAAGCGAAACGGTCAAGGCTGATCACGTGGCGGCCCGGCGGCCACCGATAGCACCGAGAAGGTCCACTTCGCGGTTCGCGGTTATGCGGAGCGCAATCGCCAGGCCGATCCGCCACACCAGCATCGCGTATGCACAGGAAATGGCAAGGCCGACGGCGAGGAGGGGAAAGCTGCGGGCCTCGTACCCGAAGCTGAGGGCGAGTGCCACCGGTCCGAACAGTCCCATGAGAAGAGCAATACCCACGAACGCCAGAATGCTGACAAGTCCGCCCTGTCCGGTGCCCACCCGTCGGTTCGAGTGAGGGTTCGACGAGTCCGGCTGCGTGAATGGGGCGACGACGCTGATCACGGTTCCGACCCCGAGCGGGATACCCATACAGGTCAGGGCTACGAGCGCGACCAGTGCGAATTCGAGATAGCCGTCCGTCATGACGGCGAGAACGCCGGCGGCCAGGATGGTGGGAACGAACAGGTTCGGGGTGGCGGCGACGCCTCGGGCGATCAACTGTTCTCGCAGTCGGGTCCCCGCGGTCTGCTCCATCCAAAGCGAC
The DNA here is from genome assembly GCA_963763135.1 of uncultured Acidimicrobiales bacterium. Taxonomy (GTDB): domain Bacteria; phylum Actinomycetota; class Acidimicrobiia; order Acidimicrobiales; family JANYDT01; genus JANMZO01. The sequence goes on from CAVXNJ010000009.1 coordinate 618,632, forward strand.
GCGGCGTCGGTCCCGAGAAGGTTGTTCGTCGCATGGACACCGAACAGCATCGCGATCGGCGCACCGAAGACGGACAGGGAGTTCGCCGAGTTGTAGCGCATTGACTGCAGGAGCGCGAAGACCGTTCCGATGACGATGCTGACGATCATTGAACTCCGCCGTTGCGGGGACCGTACGAGGTACCGCAGTTCCTTGGCGACCATCACTGCAATCGGAAGCTCGATCCATCGTTGCAGCCAGGAGTGAACCAGCAACAAGCCGTTGCGTTCCTTTACGTTGCGGCTGTGCCGGACCGACTCGGTGTCGACGAGGAGCTTGTCGACACCCGATACCCACGCATGAAGGAGAAACGCCGCAAACAGGCCGACTGCCGCAACACGGACGGCGGGACGAGCCAAGGCGCCGCGGTGAAACTCCAGCATGGCATTCGCGATCTGTCCGGCCGGCAGCCACCGCAGAATGCGGACGATCAGCAGTTTCTGCTCGTCACGCAGGAACCGAAGCGACTGCGTTACGAGAAACAGAAGCGCCGCTCCCAGAGAGGCCAACAGCATCGCGACGTCTTTGCCCCGGCGGGTCCGTGTAGCGAAGGCCAGGGCGACCGACAGTGCGCGGGAAGCGCCAATGATGAGCAAGAGCATCACGAGGGCGCCGACCGCGACCCCGATCGTCCGAGTGCCACTGGCATAGGCAAACGAAGCGCCGATCAATGTGATCATCGAGGCCACCGGAAGTGGGCCTATCAGCGCTCCTGCAAACATGCCGCGGTGCATCTCTCGACGGGTTATCGGGAGCATCGTCAGGCGGGACGGATCAAGCGCGTCGTCGACGCCACCCACCAGGAGCGGACCGAAGACCCAGAGTCCGAACAACATGGTAAGCGTGATTACTATCGATTCCGTCGAGGTCCGGCCGCCTTCACTCGCCCGCACCACGAGTCGCCCCGCGCTGTAGAGCGAGAGCACCGCCGAACCGCAGTACGACAGTGCCGTTGCCACCTTGCGGTAGGTGCTGCCATGCACCGAGTTGCGCACGATGCGGACTTTGACCCCTATCAGTGTTCTGATCACGAGACGGCCCCCGACCGGGCTCCAGCGCGAGCGAGCGTCTCAGCGTCCCTGACATCGGTGCGGAACCAGCCCAACGTACCGGTCGGCGAAGTGGTTCCGCTGACGGCTTGGAAGAACACCTCTTCCAGAGTCGCGCCGCACGACACTTCATCGATCGTGCCACTGCTCACGATTCGACCCTCGTGCATGATCGCCACGTGGGAGCAGAGTCGCTCCACGGTGTCCATGACATGGCTCGACAGCACAACAGTCCCGCCGGCCTCTTGGTATGCGCGCAGAACATCCTGAATAGCTCGGACGGAAATCGGGTCGACCGATTCGAAGGGTTCGTCGAGGAAGAGGATCCGGGGCGCGTGTAGAAGCGCAGCGCCGAGCCCGATCTTTTTTCGCATACCGGTCGAGTAATCGGCGACGAGTTCATCGGCCTTGTCGCCGAACCCGAGTACATCGACGAGTTGATCGCAACGCCGACGAACCTCCGCTGACGGAAGCCGTCGAAGCAGGCCGATGTAGGAAAGCAACTCACGCCCCGAAAGTCGTTCGAACAGGTGGAGGTCATCGGGGAGCACACCGATCATCGGACGTATCGAGATCGGGTCGGGCCAGACATCCGCCCCGTCGATGGTTACGGACCCGTTATCGGGCCGTTGCAGGCCGGTCACAATGCGAAGCAGCGTCGTTTTTCCGGCCCCGTTCGGGCCGACCAAGCCGGTGAACGTGCCCCGTTTGACAACGAGGGAAACTTCGGCGACCGCATGCTTATCGCCGAATGACTTGGATACGCCCGACAACACAACGGCGGCGGAAGGGTCACGCGTTCCGGTGGTCGCGGACATCGGGGAGGTCTTCTGGTCAGCGGGCTGGGACGTTGATTCCGACCGCGACCGCTTCTTCCACATCTGACTCAGATCGGCATCGTCGGATGTCGACTTGAGAGACCGTACGTTGGCCTGGCGACGCCCGAGGGGCCGGGTCTGGGCCATGTGGGGTGGTGTCGCCCCGTGGTAGGTCGTCCAGTTCGGTCCTGTCAGCCCTGGTGAGGAGGTTCGCCGAACGATCCGACGACGGTCGGCCGCGGCGAACGGGCGGGGCGGGCCGACCGCAGCCGGTGGGCCGGAACGTTGGACCAGCGTCGAACGAGTTCTTCGACGGGACCTCGCTGGTGTGCGGCCATCCAACGCTGGCAAAACACGACTTGAAGGCAGAAGAACACGACCGTGAACACGAGCTGAACGACGGGTGTAAAAATGTGCGCCAACCCGAACCCGAATCCGTAGAGCACGGTGGTGCAGACCACCGATTGCAAGAGATAGGTGCTAAGCGACATCCGACCGACCTGACTGACAGCCCGGCTGAGAACGCTTCCGTCACAACGCGTCGAAGCCACAACGGTGACGACGCCGACTGCGAACGCAAGCGGAGCGGCCTGGAACACCATGTTGACCACGAGCGGATACGGGGTTTCGATCGGCAGCGTTGAAAACAGCAGAAGCGCTGTGCCTGCGGCGCCCACCAACCCGAGCGCACGCCGCAGGGTGCTGGGGTACTTCAGCCGCAGCATCAGGTTGTGTCGCTCGCCGAGCACCCCCAGGAGAATTGCGGCCATGGCAAAAGGCCACTGTCGCGTCATCTCTCCTGTGACGTTGGCGAGATGGTTGTGGACATGCAGTTCGATGAGTTCAGCGAGGGAGCCATTGCGATAACGCTCCATAGCCACCGACGGACCGTACCGGGCCAACCCGCGTGTATCGATGGACCTGAGAAGCGCCCAAGCGCCGAACACCATCAACGCCGAAAAGAGAGCGAGCAGCGCTTTCGTTGAGAGTTTCCGACACCGGTACGCGAGGTATCCCAGAAGACCGTAAGCAAAGAGGATGTCGAACCGGTACAGCAGTACGCCGTGCGCAAACCCGAGCACGGTCAGCGCAATCAGCCGACGGGTCATCGCCCGTTTGCGCTTCGGGAGTGCTTCCGCAGTTCGCATTTGCAGACCGAGGCTGTACCCGAACACGATCGCGAGTATCAGGTACGCCTTCCCGTTGAAGGTCGTGTCACGAACCCATTCGATGACTCGGTCCACCGGCGTCTTTGCCATTCCGAACCCGGCGTCGCCGGCAAACACCATGATGTTGACGAACAACACACCGAACATCGCCGTGCCCCGAAGCACGTCGAGTTCACGAAGCCGTTTTTCATCGCGGTCTACGACCCGTAATGCCGGGCGCAGCGGGGAGTCATGGTGTTCGCTGAAGGACTCGGAGGGCATCGTGGCGGTCGACCTTAGGTGGTTGACGTTGCGGATCGGAGGAGCGGATCGGAGGAGCGGATCGGAGGAGCGGATCAGAAGGTTCGTCGGCGAAGCGCCGGTGCGTGACGGCGCGTCAACGTCAACGCGAACTATAGGGAATGCTGGGCGTTATGCGTTGGCCGAAGGAGCGTGACGCCACTGACAGGTCGTGGTCAGGCGGGGATCGACCAATTCCGCCCGGGTCAGGGCACTGGGCCCGTAACGTGGCGTTCGGCGAATCAGGGCGCTAGCGGGTCGGCCAACCCGGCACGCCGTCGTCCAGTTGCACTCCGGCTGAGTTCAAAAAGCCCGAAACCATCCGGTAGAAGCCGGCGACGACGAGCAGCTCGACCAGCTGTTCCTCGGTCCATGTCGGTGTCAGGAGCGCCCAAGTGGCGTCGCTCACACAGTTGTCGTTGCACAAATCGTCGGACATCTTGAGCAGTGCGAGGTCTCCGGCTGACCACGCGGTGGCATCGACGGGTCCGCAGATCGTGGCGATTTCGTCGTCGGTAAGGCCAGCTTGGCGACCGATGAGGATGTGCTGACCGAACTCGTATACCGACTGACAGTTCCAGCCGACTCGGAGTATGACGAGCTCACGTTCTCTGGCCGGAACGGTTCCCCGAAACAGCAGGGTGCCTCCGAGATCGTTGAAGCGCTTCAGAACGCGCGTGTTGTGGGCGAGTGTGCGGAAGATGTTCATCGGTTCGGTACCGAGGTTCGTCTTCATGAGTTCGGCCTGCCGCTCGTTCGGTTCCGTCACGGGAGAAATTCGGGGCGACGTCGGGCGCGGGCCACCACCGGCTGCTGTGGCCTTCGACAGTTTCGGCGAATACTCCTCATCCTCAGCCGCAGGCGATTCGACGTGTCGAACCGGAAGATTGAATTTGCGTGCGACCCGCGTCGGCAGGTCGAGCGACAACCACTTCGACATTCCAGCGGGGAGCGTCGAGAGCACGATCTCATCGAACGGTTGATCGCGTTTCGCTGCAGCTTTCACCGCTGAAGCGATTGCTGATGTCGGATCCTCGTCGCCAACTTCCCCGGTGGCCTCGGCCCCGGACTCCCGGAGATTTCCGAGGAGAATGTCGAGCCGCTCCTGGGCCCGCTTCCGAGCACCGGCTTCGCCGAGGCTGGGATCGAGATCAGCGACGTTGATGGGAAATCCGGCCAGGGGATCGCTCCCAAGCGCCGCGATGCGGGCCAACTCGTTGGATCCCGTGGCCGGAACGACAACGTGAAACGACGCCTTCGCATCGACCCGCCTCTGCAATACCGTCCACAGAGCAGGGGAGGCAACGGTCTGATTGGCTACTACGAGGATGCGGCGCACAGGTGAAGTATTACCTGATTGTGATCCCGCTGCTCCTGCGCCAGGGTCGCGGTCGTGTCACGAATCGCGATCGACGCCACAAGCAGTTGGGAAACCTGATGTTTCGAACAATGCGACGGACAGCGCCATCGACGCCCATCTGATCGATCCGGCGCTTTGCTCCCTCGAATTGCCGGGGTTATGACTTGTTCGAATAGCTGCGACCGAGGCCCGCGGCGGCGTCGTTTTGCACACCGTACGGCGGGATCGGATACCGGAGACCGTTCCGGGCCAGAGCTTCCAGCCCATCGAGAGCACCGGGAAGGAACTTCGGGGGCATGGCCATGAGCAGCTCGTCTTCCATGACTCCGCCATATCGTCGTTCGGCGAAGCACGGGATCGACAGCGACGGTTCGCCGGTCTTCAATGCCCGACCCCAGGAGTCGGCGCACGACGACTCACCGACGCAACCCCACTCCAGTTTGCGGTAACCGTTCCACTGCAGACCGTTGATCAGCAGGATCATCTGCGCCGGTGTTGCGTAGATGAGGCAGATGTCGGGTGGATCGAGTCGACCGCTGGCGAGCGGCGAAACCGCCATGGCCTGGTACGTGCCGAACGGTACGCAATCCATGGCGTGCTGGTGGGCGGAGGAGTCCTCCAACGTTTCGAACCACACGCCGGCCATTCGCTTACCGGACAGCCAGTCATCGTCTTGCGCCGACAATCCGATCACAGCGCTGCACTGCGGACCCACGAGGTCCGCCGCTGTGATGCCGACGGTCCAGCCCAGTCGAGATGCTTGGCCGACGATCTGGTCCGTGGTGTGTACCGACCCGCTCGGGCGGCGGATCTTCGGGATCGCTTCCATTTCGTCGACCGTTTTGAACAGCTTCATGCCGATTGGCGTCGTGCGAAGGCGCAGCGAGCCATTCAGACGATCCAGCAGTGCCGCCCAGTCGTAGCGACCGGGAGCATCGGGGGCGGACGAGATCGAAACGGGTGTCGTCATGTCGCCAAGCTAAGCACTTTGAACCGAGTCGCACGAGTCCGGCACACGCGGACCCGAGAGGCAGCGGATCGACCTCAGCGTCGGCCGTTGTACTGCGGGGCCCGTTTTCCCACGAACGCAGCAATTCCTTCGGCCCCGTCGGCTCCGACGGCGTTCGCCGCAATCTCGCGCGCCTCGATCTCCATCTGTTCTTCCAGCGAGGAGCCAATCGAGGAAAGCATGAGCCGACGGGCCGAGGCGAAGGCCTCAGTTGGTCCCGACGCGAGTTGGTCAGCGATCGCCGTAGCCTCGGCGAGAAGTGCGTCGGGTTCCACGATCCTCGTGACGAGACCCCAATCGAGGGCCTCCGCTGCGGTGAGCCGTCGATTCAACAGCGTGAGTTCCTGCATCCGGCGCATACCGATGAGTCGGGGAATGATGAAGGTGGATCCGCCGTCGGGGCTGAGGCCCGCCGCGGTGTAGGCCATCGTGAAACTGGCGTTGGGCGACGCCAGAACGATGTCGCCGCACATGGCCAGCGGAAATCCCGCCCCGGCCGCTGCACCGTGTACCGCGACAACGATGGGAGCCCGCATACGTAGCAAGCGCGATTGGGCGGCGTGGAGGTCGGTGGTGAGTGACTTCAAAGCCCGACCGATGGAGTCTCCCAACGTGGCGAAGCTCTTCAAATCCCCGCCCGCCGAAAACAGCTTGCCGTTCGCCGTGATCAGCACCGCGCGGACCTCGGGATCCTCGTCGACATGGATCGCGACATCACGAAGGTCTCGTCCCATCGCCGTGTTGATCCCGTTAGCGGCATCCGGACGGTTCAAGGTGATGTGGGCGACACCGCCGGTGAACTCGTAGAGCAGCGTTTCGAAGACTGGGGTTTCGGCCATCTGCTTGGTCTACTACTCCTGCCGCTGCGTTGCCGACACGGTGGGGCGAAGTCGGTGGTTTAGTCGCCTTCAAGGTCGACGGAAGAATCCGGATACTCGACGTCGATGAGACCGAACGACCGTCGGGCGGGTGGTTCTGCGACCGTTGGGTCACCCGCCTGAGGGGCCCGAACCGGTTGGGTCCGTGCGGTGTTCGGTGACCGAATCGCCGCACCGAGGAATTCACCGACGACAACGTCGACGGTCACCCCGCGTCGGTTCGCAAGCGCACGGAGTTTTGAAAGAACCCGGGGATCTATGTCAAAGCTGACCCGGGTCACTCGGTGTCGGTTGCCTTCCAGGAGAATTTGCCGGCCGCGCCGTACTTCTTCACGAACAACGCCCTCGTGGGCGTGACGCCGATGAACGCGGCCGACGGGTCGTCGGGCCCGCCGGACGAAAACGCGTTGAGGTCGTAATCGAACACACCGGTCCACAAGCGCCGTTTCGTTTCGATGTCGGTAAAGACCTTTGCGGTTCCCCAGAGCTCCAAGCCGTCGCCGACCTCGGTGACCTGCCAGTGGAAGGCGACGTTGGGGTTATGGCGGATGTTGCGGACCTTGACGGATCCCGCGCCGCACAGTATCCACAGCACGTCACCTTCCCAGCAGGGGTGGACTGGCACGACGTCGGGAGCATCGTCGGCTCCGACCGTGGCCAGATGGGCCCAAGGGGAAAGTCGCCGAGCCTCAGCCTTCATATCGTTCAGATCCATCGGGTGACATTACCGTTGTCGGCCGGATCTCGTGTCTGCCCGCGGTCGACGACTCAACAACCATCCCTCCACGGAGCGTACGGTTCGGCGGTGGTCAGCAGGAGACGGAGGTCAAACGACAGCGCCGAACAGCCGGCCGATGATGGCTGTGACTGCCATGGCCAGCCCTCCGCCGATCAGCACGCGGACAGCGGCCTTCTTTGACGAGGCCCCGCCCGCTCGGCCGGCCAAGGCTCCGGATGTGGCGAGCAGTATGAGGGCCGCAACCGCAATCAGCGCAATGCGGGTCGATTTCGTTGCGAGCGCCGCAACAGCAAGCGGGATAACGCCGCCGACGGTGAAACCCACCGCTGAGACGAGCGCGGCCTGAACCGGCTGAGCAGCGGAGGTGTCGGAAAACCCGAGTTCATCGCGGATGTGGGCCTGCAGCGCATCATGTGCGTGCATTTCCGACGCAACTGCCTTCGCCAGGTCCCTCGAAAGCCCACGCGACCTGTATATGGCCGCGAGTTCGGCCTCCTCGTGTTCCGGGTCGTCGAGCAGTTCCTTGGTTTCCTTCGCAATGTCGGCCTTCTCCAAGTCAGCTTGGGAACTCACCGATACGTACTCACCCGCCGCCATCGCAAGAGCACCGGCCGTCACTGCAGCGATACCGGTGATGAGGATGGTGCTGCGGGTGGCGTCGGAGGCCGCAACGCCTATGAGAAGGCTGGCGGTGGAAACGATGCCGTCGTTGGCCCCGAGGACCGAGGCTCGGAGCCAAGCGGTGCGGTCATTGCGATGAAGCTCGTCGTGGGGAACATGGGTGCTGAGTTTCGGGTGAACGGCCATGATCAGGCAATGCTCCATGCTTCGCGAGTCGACATCCAATGAGCTTGCCACGGTCCACCCGCCCACACGGAGCGCGCAGGCCGCTCCGTCGGTCACCGTTGCGTCGCTTCGCGACGTCGACCTCCGAGGATTGGCGGCTGAACGGACGGGCCGGTACAACGTAGAACTCCGGTCGCGTACGACCTCCGACGAATTGAGTTCACCATGCATGCCGACCTCGCGAAACGCTTTGACCTGACCGGACGTACAGCGATCGTGACCGGAGGCTCGCGTGGGCTCGGGCGGGCGATGGCCCTCGGGTTCGCGGCCGCTGGAGCGAACGTGGTGATCGCCAGCCGCAAACTCGATGCTTGCCAGAATGTCGTCGACCAAATCACGGCGACTGGGGGGAATGCCCTGGCGGCATCGGTGCAAATGAGCGACCCCGCATCGCTTGACGGTCTCGTCGAGGCAGCGGTGAAAAGCTTTGGCGGGATCAGCATCCTCGTGAACAACGCGGCAACCGTCCTCGATCGCGGTCTCGACACCCTCGACCTGGACTCGTTCGCCGGTGCATTCACCACCAACCTGCTTTCGCCCCTGCTGCTCATCCGGGCTTGTCGTCCCCACCTGGCCGCCAGCGGGCACGGCAGTGTCATCAACATCGTTTCCATAGCGATGGACCGCTCGACCCCGAACCGCTATCTCTATCCGCCGGTGAAAGCTGGTCTCGCGCAGACCACCCGCACCCTGGCCGTGGAGCTGGCCTCCGACAACATTCGCGTCAACGCGATATCGCCCGGAACGTTTCGTACCGACATGGTGACCAAAGCCATGAACGACAAGGTGCTGGAGCGTGTTGCTGCGGCGACGCCGCTTCGACGCATCGGTGATCCCGATGAGCTCGTTGGCCCCGCGCTCCTGCTTGCCTCCGATGCCGGTTCGTTCATCACCGGCGAGGTTCTCACTGTCGACGGCGGCGCAACCGCGTAACCGACAAACACCGAGGTGACCGGCCGAACGCGGGCGGGCCCGTGTAAGAACTTGCCTTCACGGGCGCTTAGGACTTCGCCTTGGGTAGGTCGCCTTCAAGGTGAACCGCGGGTTGGGAGCCTGCCAATGTTTAGTGGAAGACGAGTTGGGTAGTTAAACGTTTGCGAGGACGATTCGCGGATCGGCCCTCGAAAAGCGGTAAAGAGGCTGAGTCAAGCGGACGATTACCTATGCGTGCACGATTGAGCCTCGGTTCACGTGTAACTACTATGAGTGGCAATGAAGGTGAGCGGTGGGATTCATTAAGCGGGCAGAACGGCGAAAATTCTCTCTGGTGGGTGGGGCGTGGTCACTGTCCGCGGCCTTGTGTGGGTTGGTTGCGATTGGACTAGGTACGTCGGCCGGCGCACAGACGACGGACCTCACGGTGTTCAGATCGTCGCTGTCGGCCACGTTCGGCGATCGCTCCACAAGCCCGCGGTCATTTGCTGCGTACGCACCAAACGGCGGAACCGCTTCGACTCACGATGGTCCGGTTATGTCGTTCGAACCGGTTCCATGGTCGGGCCTGTCGTTTGTAGGACCTGATGAGGCAATCTCGTCGTACGGGTCGCTTCGTTTCTGGGTCAATGGCGGGGCGTCGGGTGGCCAACAGTTCACGGTCGAAGTCAAAAGCAACAATCAACTGATCGCCGGTTCGAGCATTGAAGCCCTGGTCGGCCACCCCCTTGCTCCGTCGACCTGGACGGAGGTTGTTCTGCCGATTCCGCAGCGAAGCCTCGTGCACAGCCTTACGACGTTCAACGAAGTCGCGTTTTACGCCGACACGTCAGTCCAACACGGCACCGTGTATATCGATGACGTCGAGTTGTTTCACCGGAGTTCAGGTTCCGACGGCACCGGAGTGGTTCCCGTGTTTCCATCCGCGTCTCCGGCATGTCTCGACCGCACGGTCCGGATCATGCCGGTTGGGGATTCGCTGACCGAGTATCCCGATTCGTACCGTGGCCCGCTATACCGGTTGCTCGTCGACGAGGGTTGGAACGTCAACTTCGTCGGATCGCAGAGCGCTACTCCGACCGGCGGCGGAGACCCCGATCACGAAGGGCATGGCGGTGCCCCGATTGGACCCGGCGGACCGAACAACATGGCCGACAACGTCGTTGGTTGGATGGCCTCGGCGGCCCCCGATGTGGTTCTCCTCGACGTCGGGGCGAACGATGTCGGCGCTCGTCGCTCCCTCGCGATCGCGGCCCCGAAGAAGTACCTCGATCTCGTGAATCAGATCACGGCGGCGAGTCCGCGCACGGTCGTGCTCCTCGGCGATGTTCCACCCAACGGATGGAACGTCGACAACTTTGCTGAACAGAAAGATCTCAATGCCATGGCGGCGGCCATCGGCGACTCGTCGACATCCGACAACGTGGTGCACGTCCCGATCTGGCCCCGACTTCGCGCCGGCTGGTCGACCGCCGTCGACACCTACGACAATGTGCATTTCACCGTGTCCGGAGGCGAGCGGTTCGCTACGGCCTGGCTGCCCGAGATCCGAGAGGTCCTCAGCCTGTTGCGCTGTGGCGGAACCACTTCGGTTCCCACCACCTCTACGACGACTCTTGTCGTATCGACGACTACTCCTGTCGTATCGACGACGACCACAGCGCCAGCGACAACAACGACCGGGCCTTCGGCAACCACAACGACCGGGCCTTCGGCAACCACAACGACCGGGCCTTCGGCAACCACAACGTCGACGGTGACCACGATGACGACGACCACCTCGCCGACCGCACCGGGCGGGTTCAGCGTTGGGAACCTGGTCTTCAACGACCTCAACAATGACGGATGGCTCGGATCCGGCGAGACCGGACTTGGGGGCGTAACGCTTCGGTTGTACAACAACCTTCGACCGACCGGTGCCACGGCTGTCACCGCTGCTGACGGCACGTACTCATTCCGGAATCTCACGACGAGCAGCGCCTATCAGGTGTGCGTCGATCCGTTTGGTGCGTTCGTCGGCTCCAACGGATCCGGTGTGGCGAACCGCTTGGCGGGGGACCCCAGCGCCCACGATCCGAACGACTCGTTCGACAACGATGACAACGCGAAGTTGCAGTGGGACGGTGCGCATTGCACCGGCCACATCATTTTGGATCTGGCCCGACCCGTAAACAACCGGGTCGACATCGGACTCTTCAATCCGCAGGGTGGTACGGGTCCATCGACCACGTCGTCGACATCAACAACCACGCCGTCAACAACCACGCCGTCGACAACCACGCAGTCGACAACCTCAACATCGACAACCGCGCCGTCGACTACGTCGATCGCACCAAGCGTGCCAACCACGACCTCGACACCACCCAAGACCTCGACCACGACCCGCGCCACGACCACGACCTCAACCCCGGCAACCTCGACCACAACGAGCACCGCGGCGCCAACGACGACCACCACGCGCAACGACGACCACGTCAACGACGACCACGTCAACGACGACACCCGGCAACACCTATTCGATCGGCAATCAGGTATTCGAAGACCGCAACAACAACGGTGTGTTCGACGCGAACGAATTCGGCATGTCGGGCGTGACCATTCGGCTTCGCTACAACGAGCAGCAGACCGGACGCAGCATCGTGACCGGCACGCCGGGAACCTACCTCTTCGCCGGACTTTCGGCCGGTACGGAGTACCAGGTGTGCGTCGACATGCCGACGGGTTTCACGGGTTCGACCGGAACATCCGTGTTGCCGCCCGGCACCGACGACAAATCCGCCGATGCCAACGACAGTGTCGACAATGACGACAACGGGAAATACCTGTGGGAGGGCAGTCACTGCTCGAGCCACATCATCGTTGACCCGCTCCGCCCTTCGAATCTCCGAGTCGACATAGGCCTCGTTCGTCGCTGAGGCTCGGGCTTCTGACCGCCCGGGTCACGGCCATGCGGCGTAAGGGGCCGACCCCACGTGCGCGGCGCCGGATGAACGGTCGTTCGAAAGTGATCGACCGTACTGATGCATTCGTCCCTGTGGGGTAGCGAAAGTCCTGCCGATTATGGGTTCGTGGCCCCAGAAAAGACGACGGAACGTACGCATGGGATCGCGGGCTGCTGCTCGAACGGTGTCGCGTCCGGCGAAGTGTTCCGCGTTCGGGCCCGGTTTGGTTGTTGCCGCCGAGCGGTTGAGCCCATGAAGGCGCGTCATGGCTGATGAGCCCAACGACCGACGACGCTCCATCCAGATTGCATTCGTCAGCACGCTTTTTCTGCTGGGTGGTCTGTATGTATGGACGCGTCTGCCCGACGAGAGCCTGCTGGGTCAAAATGTTGTGCGACCGTTCACCGTCGCGACCTTGCTCTTCGCGTTCTGGGTTTCAGAGCTGTTCGTGGCCCGGGTCGCCGTGCGAACCGGATCGCACTCGTTTTCGCCGAGCGACCTCGCTCTCATCTGCGGAATCCTGATAGTTCCGCCGAAAGCCGTGGCCTTTTCCGCGGTCGTCGGCCTTGGGGTGTCGCTTGCCTTTCGCCTTTCTTCGGCCCCTCTGCGGATCTACTTCAATGTCGGGCAGACCGCGTTCTCCTCGTCGTGCGGGTTGGCCGTGGCGGCCCTGTTGGCTGACGGGCGCACCGACCCCTCGACCCGGGTATGGATGGCGGCGATGGCCGGCGGCATCACCGCCGCAGCCATCGGTTCGTTGGCGGTCGACATCGCCGTGACCATCAGCGATGGTCGTGCGCAGCTTCTTTCGTTCGGCCGGTCGCTCGCGTTTTCGGCGGCTGCGTCGCTCGGCGCAGGGAGTTTGGGCGTGCTGGTCGTCTGGGCGTCGCGCATCGACCGTTCGGTGCTGGCGTTGGTGTTACCCCCGATGGGCATTACGTTCCTGGCGCTTCGTGCGAGCCTCCAGCAGAAGCAGAACCGCGAGGAAGTCGAATTCCTTTACGGCGCGCTCCGGGCGTTGTCGAACGAACGTGACATTGCGAGAGGGCTGACGATCGTCGCGAAGTCGCTCCGCGATACCTTGCGAGCGAAGGACGTGACGATCAGCCTGCACGCACACGCGGGCTGGCACGTGCTCGACGAAGAGGCCCAACGTCTGTCGGTCGCTGAGACTCCCCGGCGTTTACCGGAGCAGGGGAGTCGTTGCGAATCTGAAGGCAACGGATCGGTTCTTCGAAGACGCATCGACGGTAGCGAAGGTGTTCTCGGGCTGGTGGAGGTCGGCATGAAATCCATCGGCCGGACCGGTTTCGATCGACACGACCAGCACCGACTCGATCAACTGGCGGACCAACTTGGTGTGCACCTCGAGAACTCCGGCCTGTCGCGTTCGCTCGCCCAATTGGAACAGGCGGAGGCGATGCTTCGGACCCAGGTGGAGACCGATCATCTCACTGGATTGAACAACCGGGCCTGGCTTCACGAGCAGTCGCTGCACGCCCCGCCCCGGGCTGTTGTGCTTATTGACCTCGACGGCTTCAAAGCGGTCAACGACACACTCGGTCACGAGGCCGGCGATCGGGTCTTGTCAGCGGTGGGCCGGCAGCTCCAGGCCATCATCCCCGAGGGTTGGACGGCGGTTCGACTGGGCGGTGATGAGTTCGCGGTGGTCGACTTCGGAGCGACGAGGGCCGAGCGCGGCGAGGTCGAGGATCTCGTCACCCTCATCGAGGAGCGCAGTATCGAGCGGGATCTGCTGCGTAGCGATGATGTCCGTTTGGGTGCCAGTGCTGGAGCGGCGGTACGAAGTCGTGACAGCGACGATCTCGATGAACTACTACGACGCGCCGATTCGGCGATGTACGCGGCGAAGCGGGCGCGGAAGCATCGTGTGGCCGACGAACGTGACACCGAGGGGCGTGTTTCCCTCGATGCGATGACCGAGGTGGATGTAACTGTTGAGCATCGGGTGGTTGATAGTCGGGCGGGTGACGTGGGGTCGAAAATGCGGGTCGAACTTCCCGTCGGGGACTGATCACAGACACGTCCATCCCATGGCGGATCGGTCGAAATTAGTTTGTACACATAGTATTGGATCGAGCATCGGATCGCCTGGATCACCTGATCCCCCCGGTCGCGGTGCGGTGAACCGTGAGAAGCGATTGGGTCGATATCGACTGATCCGGGTGTGCGATTGCGATTCTTTCGAGTCAGTTGCTTTTTAAAACCCACTATGTAATACAGTGGCTCGCAATGGGGGAGCTCAGCGATTCAGTTCCGGTCGATCGCGCGGCCGACGAACGTTCTACGTCCGCGTCGACCGTTCCCGATCCGGTCGACTGTTCAATCGCCGCATCGCTGGCGGTCATCGGTGACCGGTGGACGATGTTGATTCTGCGAGAGGCGTTTCGCGGCACACGGCGCTTCGACCACTTCCAGCGTGACCTCGGGCTGGCCCGCAACCTGCTTGCCGACCGGTTGAACCGGCTCGTCGAGCATGGTGTGTTTCATAAGGTGCCTTACCAGGAGCGGCCCGTCCGCTTCGAATATCGACTTACGCCCAAGGGCGTCGACCTCTCACCCTCGCTCGTGGCGTTAATGCGATGGGGCGACAAGTGGGTGGTTGGCGAAGCCGGTCCGCCGGTGGTGTTGGTACACGACGCGTGCGCAAGCCCCGTCGATCAAGAATTCATCTGCTGGGAGTGCGACTGTGTCGTGACGCCCGGCCAACTGCGGAGTCGCCACCCGCGCGCTCCCGAAGGAGACGCCCATGTCCACAACAAACCTGTCTGACGCTGCGGACAACGAAGTCACCTGGTCGACGGCCGCGTTGATGTCGATGACGCTGCCCGAACTGCTGGTCGAAGCTGCTTCGAAACGAACTGCGTCGTTTGGAACCCGGATTACGTATTCGCCGAAGGTGTTCATACCGTTGACCCGACTGTGCCGCGACACCTGTGGATACTGCACGTTCGCTACGGCGCCCGCGCATGTTCCGTCGGCCTATCTTTCCATCGACGAAGTTCTGGCTATAGCTCGCGCCGGAGCCCGCCAAGGCTGTCACGAGGCGCTGTTCACGCTCGGCGAACGACCGGAAGAGCGCTACACCGTGGCCCGAGAATGGTTGGATGCCAACGGTTACGAGTCGACCGTTCACTACGTGGCTGCGGCGGCGAAGGCTGTGCTGTCGGAGACCGGATTGCTGCCCCACGCGAACTGCGGAGCGTTGACGAAGGACGAACTGGCAATCCTGCGCCCCGTTTCCGTGAGTCAGGGCATGATGCTCGAATCGCTCAACCCGAACCTCGAGTGCCACCGGCTAGCTCCCGACAAGGATCCGGCGCGTCGACTTGCCACTCTCGAGGCGGCGGGGGAACTGGGTATTGCCTTTACCACGGGCATTCTCGTCGGTATCGGTGAAAGCCGCGAGGACCGTATCGTCGCACTCCAGGCGATCGCCGAGTCGCACCGTCGACACGGTCATGTGCAGGAAGTGATCGTGCAGAACTTCATGCCGAAAGAACGCACGGTGATGCGTGGTCAGCCGGCGTGTCCCGGCGATGAAGAGTTGTGGTCCCTCGCTGTGGCCCGCCTCGTTCTTCCGTCCGAGATCCATCTCCAGGCTCCGCCGAACCTCACCGACGATTTCGGTTCATTGCTCGATGCCGGGATCGATGATTGGGGTGGTGTGTCACCGGTGACGGCCGACCACGTGAACCCCGAGCGGCCCTGGCCGGATCGCGATCGCCTGCAAGCAGTTACCGAGGAGCGAGGGTTTACGCTCGCTCCCCGGCTCACGATCTACCCCGAGCGCATCAACCGCCCGGCTGAAGCGGCGAAGTGGCTCGATGAATCGTTGCGGTTCGCGGTGATGGACCGCTCCGATGCGGAAGGGCTCGGGCGAGACGACCCCGGCGCGTTCTTTCCCGAGAAGGTCTCCCATTTTGTTGACACCGGCGATGGCGCTGATGTCGTGCTCGTGGGCGACAAGAGCACATCGTGGTACTCGGGCGCGTCAGTTGCTCCTCTCATCCTGGTCCCGGGTAAATCAAGCGCTGACGGGCGAATCCGCGAGTTGCTTGACGGTGCCCTGGCCTCAGGATTCAACGGCGCCGATCTTTCCGAAGACGACATCGTCACCCTGTTCAGCGCACGGGGCCCGGAAGTCGCAGCGGTCGCGGAAACGGCCAATGAACTACGTATACGTACCAATGGTGACGTCGTGACCTGGGTCCACAACCGCAACATCAACTACACGAACGTGTGCACTTTCAAGTGCAAGTTCTGTGGGTTCTCGAAGGGCCCGATGTCGCTCAACCTGCGTGGCAAACCGTATGTCCTGACTTTGGAAGACATCCAGGAGCGCGTTGCTGAAGGATGGGCGCTCGGAGCGACCGAGGTGACACTTCAGGGTGGTATCCACCCGGACTTCGACGGCGAGTACTACATCGATGTTTGTAGGGCGGTGAAGGAGGCCGCGCCGGAAATACATGTGCACGGGTTCACGGCGCTGGAAGTGACCGAAGGTGCGCGTCGTCTGGGCGAGTCGCTCGAGACCTATCTCCAGCGGCTCTTCGATGCCGGCCTTCGATCGCTTCCGGGCACGGCAGCCGAAATCCTCGACGATGACATCCGGGCGATTCTGTGTCCGGACAAGATCAATACGCAGCAGTGGCTCGACTGCCACGAGATTGCGCACAAAGTCGGGCTCGGGTCCAACGTCACGATCATGCACGGTTCAGTCGAAGGACCCCGGCACTGGGCCAAACACATCAAGCGCACGACAGCGGTGCAGCAACGAACCGGCGGTTTCACCGAGTTCATCCCACTTCCGTTCGTTCACATGGCTTCGCCGATCTACCTGCAGCGCAAATCACGCCGCGGCCCGACGTTCCGCGAAGTCGTGCTCATGCACGCTGTGGGGCGGATCGCCTACCACGGCCTAATCAACAGTGTGCAGGCCAGTTGGGTGAAGATCGGGGTCGACGGCGTGCGTCAGCTGCTGCAGGCCGGCGTCAATGACCTGGGCGGAACATTGATGAACGAAAACATCTCCCGCGCCGCTGGGGCCACGCATGGTCAGGGCAAGACTCCTGAGGAACTTGCCGAAATCGTGGCCCCGCTCGGCCGCACCCTTGAGCAACGTACAACACTGTATGGACGCTTACTAACTGTCTGACCGGCGACGGCGACACGGATCGAAAACGTAACCGGATCGGCCATGTAACCGGATCGAAAAAGCAACAGGGTGGCCGTCGAAACGAGCGGCCACCCTGACTGTTTTCACCTTTTGTTCGTAATTCCGAGTGCGATGAGGAAGCGGGAGTTCGCCCGCCTCAGCAGACCGAGGGCGGGTTGCTCAGTGCCGTGAGCCAGTTGTTCGATGCTTCAGTGATGCAAGGCTCACCGCTGAAGGCGGCCGTGTGAACGTAGTCGTCGTAGGTCACCATCTTGGCTCCAAGCTGGCTCGCCAGGCCCTGCGACCATTCGATCGGGGTCCGAAGGTCGAGTGTGTTTCCGATCACCATGATCTTGGAACCCGCCGTGGTTGAAAGGGCCGCGGTAGGACGCGGTGGCACGGTCCACGCGGAACACGTCGACTCGGTCGCCCAGTACTCGGCGAACACGAGGAAATGCGGCGCGGCCTTGCGGTAGCGCTCGGCGCGGGCGTCTTTGGAGATGTTCTCTTCGGGGTGGGCCGAGGCGAAGAAGCCGTCTCGGCAGGCAACGGCTTCATAGCTTCCGTCTTCGTAGCGTGAACTCGAATCGGAGTTGAGGTAGTCGAAGATGCTCAGGGTTGAAGCGGTGCCGCCCTTGGAAAGATCGCCGAGGGCCCGGGCGAGTGCTGTCCAGCTCAGGCCGAGCAGAATTCCGGTCAATGCCTCAAGATCGTCGCGGTTGATCTTCTCGGCTCCGATGCCGGTCTGTTCGGCGATGAGCAGCATCTCCTCATAGCGCAGCTTGGTGGTCTTACCTGCGGTCTTCAACGGACATGCGGCGGCGGACGATTTTTCGCAGGCGGTCAGGAACTCCGACAGCGATCGCTCCTGCGCTTTCATCTGGTCCTCGCGGGAGGCGACGCCGAACCGGGTTGGATCGACGCCCCCGTCGAGAATCATCGATCGGATGCTGTTGGGATATTTCTGCGCGTAGAGACCACCGAGGTAGGTGCCCCATGAAAAGCCCAGATAGGAGATCTGCTGCTCGCCAAGTGCGATGCGCAAGGCTTCGATGTCGTCAGCGGAGTTCGACGTGCTCACGAACGGCAGCACGGAGCCGCTCCTGCTTCCACAGGCCGAGGCGTAGTTCTTGGAGCGCTCCTCGTCGGTGGCTCCCGTGGGAGAGACGGAGCACAGGACCGGAAGGCTGCGGGTGGTTCCCCGGGGGTCGATTCCGATCACGTCGAAGCGGTCGCGCATGACCGACGGCATCGATTTGTCGAGGTTCGTGTCGGTCACCATGTCGACGGCCGAGCCGCCCGGACCGCCCGGATTGACAATCAGCACGCCTAGCCGGTTGCTGGCACGTGCCACCCGGCGGGCAACGCCGATCTGAACTTTGGGCGAAGCCTGATCGTTCGAGTCAAGCAGCGTTGTCAGAACGCCACATTCAACGCCGGCTCCGCAGTTCGACCAACTCACGGTGGGAGCGAATGCCGGACCCGTCGGCACCGTCGTCGGAGCCGCAGTCGGCGCTGCCGCCACGGTTGTGGTGGGTGCCGCTGTGGTGGTCGACGTGGTGGTCGAGGACTTGGTCGTCGAGGTCTTGGTCGTGGCCTTCTTCGTTGATTTCACGGGAGTCTTGGGTTTCACGGCCTTCTTCGCCGCATCAGCGGGGGATGAGAGCATCACCATCGAAACCGCCAATGCCAAGCACACGGAAATACGCCCTGGATGCTTCATTGTTACCGCCACTTTCATCGCCGGTCCGATCGCTTTCGGACGCCACCCGCCTGTCTAGTGGACGGTTGCCACGTAGTCACTGACCCCACCGGAATTGATCCAAATGGACCACGGACCGAGGTCGAATTCCCAGTCGTAGCTGCGGACGTTGTTCATCGCCCCTAAGCGCCGACGCGGAACACCTTCGTGGAAAGCAGTGCCATCGAAGCGACCACGACCCAGCTGACCAACCCGAGCAGGAGCGGCTTGCCTCCGACCTTGCGCAACTTGGCCACCGAAACGTTGGCCCCGAGTGCGAAGAGCGCGGTGGCGAGGAAATATTGCTCTGTGAGCTTAATAGTCTTGAGTGTGTGGCTCGACAGCCAGCCCGTTGAACTGAGGGCGATGGCGACCAGGAAACCGGCGAGGAACAGCGGAAGGATCGGCGGCCGCGGTGTTGCAGCGGGGTCCGCGGCCGACCGTACCGGATTGCTCGCCAAGTCCTTTCGGGCCTGACGGGTGCGGAGCGCGCTCAGTGACATCACCAACGGTGCCAGGAGTACGACACGCGTGAGTTTCACCACCGTCGCGCTTGCGGTGGAATCCGACGAGTAACTCGACGCGGTGGCCACGACCTGGGCGACATCGTGCACGGCAGCGCCGGCGAACGCACCGAAGGGACCTGCCTTCATGTGGAGCACGTGACCTATCGCGGGGAGAACCGCGATCGAGAGGCTCCCGCACAGTGTCACCAGGGCCACCGCATAGGTGACTTCCTCGTCCTCGGCATTTGTGAGGGGTTGCACCGCGGCGATAGCGGACGCCCCACAGATCGAGTAGCCGGTTGCGACCAGGAGGCCGAGATCTTGTGAGAGCCCCAGCCACTTTGCGAACCACCTGGTGAAGAAGAACGTGATGGACACGACCAGGGCCACAGCGAACACTCCGCGGAGTCCGATCTTCTGCAGTTGTCCGAGTGACAGGCGGAATCCGAGAAGTACGACTCCTATCCGAAGAAGCTTCTTCACCGCGAACTTGATGCCCGGTTGGTGTCCGGGTCCGACGATCCGAAGGTTGCCCGCCACGAATCCGAACAGGACGGCAAGCACGAGCGGAGCCGGATCCTTGACGACGCGGTGGACCTGGAATGCGACGACAACCCCGGCGACCGCCAGGGCGAGACCGGGGGCAATCCTTTTTGCTTCCGACGCAAGGTCGGTCACCGAGGGCAGGGGGTATCTCGACACGGGCATGAAAGAGTCAGTGCGACTTCACACGTTACGCAGGCCGAACTCGACCCGCCCTGACCGTCGGCTGAACATCCGCTTTAATGTACGGACATTCGGTCAATTTGGCAAGCGGCTCAAGACGACGCGGTGCGGTCGGGTCGTAGGTTCGTCTCCAAGACGCGTTCGCGACCGGGTGTTAAACCGGGGATACGTACGTCTGACCACGAGTGGCGGGAGCTCCAAGTCATGGCAATATCGGTCCATGGTTCACTCGACTGCAGGTGCTGTCATCGAAAACTCCGTGGCCGAAGCGTGGGCGACGAGCGTCGTTCCGCTTTTGCATGACTACATCGCAATACCTGCGCTTTCGCCGATGTTCGATCCGGCGTGGGCCACGGCCGGCCACATCGGGGCGGCGATCGCACTTTTGCGAGACTGGGCGTCTTCGCGAGAGTTGGCCGGTCTGACCGTGGAACTCCACGAGTTGGCGGGCCGTACGCCGGTCATCGTCTGTGAAGTGCCGGCATTTGGTGTCGATCCTGCGGCAACGTTGGCCGAGACGGTGCTGCTTTACGGGCACCTCGACAAACAACCGGAGATGACGGGTTGGCGCCATGATCTCGGTCCGTGGCTGCCCGTCCGTGAGGGCGATCGTCTCTACGGGAGAGGCGGTGCCGATGATGGCTACGCGTTGTTCAGTGCGCTTACGGCGTTGGAGGCGGTCCAGGTCTCGGGCGGAGCCCATCACCGGTGCGTGGTCATCATCGAAGCAAGCGAAGAGAGCGGGAGCCCCGACCTCCCGGCCCACATTGAGGCCCTCGCTGCGCGGATCGGAACGCCGTCACTCGTTGTCTGCCTCGACTCTGGAGCGCTCGACTACGACCGTCTGTGGGTCACCACGTCGTTGCGTGGGATCGCGGGTGGAGTGCTTCGTGTCGACGTATTGAGCGAGGGCGTGCACTCCGGGTCGGCGAGTGGCGTGGTCCCGTCGTCGTTTCGGGTTGTCAGGCAGCTGCTTGACCGTGTCGAGGACGCTCGGACGGGGGCTGTGCTCGTGGACGCCTGCCACGTTCCGGTCCCGGAATACCGGGTAGCCGAGGCCCGGCAGACAGCCGGAGAAGTGGCCCTGTCGTCATCGGAATTCCCCTTACTGCCCGGCGTTCGGCCGATGTCCGACGATGCGGTCGAGCAAATTCTCAACCGCACATGGCGCCCGACCCTCTCGGTGACGGGCGCCGACGGCTTGCCGGAGGTGGCCCGGGCCGGCAACGTGCTACGACCTTTCACCTCGCTCCGGCTTTCGTTCCGGCTCCCCCCGACGGTTGAGTCCGAACCGGCCTTGGCCGCAATACGAAGTGCGCTTACCAACGACCCTCCATCGGGCGCTCACGTTGAGTTGCTCGCCGGCGAAGCCGCCGACGGGTGGAACGCTCCAGCGTTTGCCCCGTGGCTCGACGCCGCGATGCGCAGGGCTTCCGAGTCAACCTTCGGGACCGGCTACCGGGCGTTTGGTGAGGGTGGAACGATTCCCTTCATGCGGATGCTGCAACAACGTTTCCCCGACGCGCAGTTCTTCGTGACCGGAGTCCTCGGCCCCCACTCGAATGCGCACGGACCCAACGAGTTCCTTCACCTCCCGTCGGCCGAGCGGATTACTCGCGCTGTCGCCCACGTGCTGAACGAACACGCACAACGCGACCGCTGAACGCGGCCCCGACAGTCATCGGATCGTCGTTCGAACTCGACGCCGCATTCCCGCAGCCATGATCGCCCCCAGTAACCAGCACACCGCGGCGACAAGGAACACGGCGTGGAAGTCTCCGTTTCGGTCGGCCATCCAGCCCCCTAGACGCGGTCCGATCATCTGCGTCGCGCTGAAACACAACGTGACAACCCCAAACGCGGCCGAGAAATCCTGAGGCCGTGTGTTGTCACCTATGTGTGCGGCGATGCTCACCACCGCACCCGACATGGAGAATCCGAACAGGACCCCACCGAGTGAAACCCATGGCTCGTTGCCGTTGATCACAGCAAAGCAGGGGAGGGACGCAGCAGCGAAGCAGGCGATCATCGTGGGCCGTCGCCCGATCCGGTCTGACAGTTTGCCAATCGTAAGCGCGCCTATCGAGTTTCCTACACCGAAGAAGGCGAATACCTGCGAGGCGTGCCGCGAAGAAAACCCCGCGTCCTGGACGAGCGCCGCGACCACAAACACCGCAAACAGCACGTAACCGAGGCCGAAGAAGATGTACGCCGCAGTTGCCGCCCACCAGCTTGGAACCTGGCGAAGTACGGAGAGCTTGGGCGGTGCGCCAGGGGCGACCGGAACGGGATTGATGAAGCGAAGCGCAAAGGCCGTGGCGACGATCCCGATCGCCGCCTGCACTCCCCACACCTGGCGCCACGCCTCCTCGTCATTCACGACTTCTCTGACGATGTTTGTGAGAAACACGGCCATGACTATGCCGATCCCGATACCTGCGCTGCACAGACCCATGGCAAATCCACGCTTTTCGGGCGGGAACTGTGAGGCCGCGATCCCTGGAGCGGGTACCCAACTAGCGGCGCCCCCGAGACCGCAGCACATCATTCCGAGCAGAAGAAACGGCGTGCTTGGGGCAACGGTCAGGACGGTGATTCCAATCGTCGCGAGTGCGATTCCCGATTGCATGATGCGATGGGCCGGAAGGCGAACCGACGCCAGGCTGGTGAGTGCTGTCCCAACCGCATACGCCCCGAGGTTCATGGTTCCGAGCCAGCCGGCAAGCCCGTAGGACACGTCGAGATCGTTCTTCACGGCTGGGAGTAGGAGTCCGAACGAGAATCGACCGAAGCTCTGTCCGACAACGCACCCGAGGATCACCGCGCTCGCGGCAAGCCAGGTTGGCGAGGGACCTCGGCGGCTCGGTGAACTCGCCGCGGTCGTCATTCGACCGATAATGGTCGCTCGCGTAGTCCGCGTCCACTCGCTTTTGATTCCGTCGGGTCGGTGGCGAAGCTGGCCAACCCCGATTGGCCGCTCGGTTGGAAGTGGCTCGGCAAGTTCTGCGGTTGTGTCGGCCTGTCCGCCTCGACTACAACGTGACCGGTGGAATCACGCTCGTTGTTCGTTGTCTCGGCCGCCGTTGACCCATCGCACGTTCCGACCGACCTGGAGGCATCGCTGTCTCCGGAATCGATCGGCCTGGGCGTCGAGGTGGAAGCGACTGATCTGGCCCGCGGTCCCTGGGACCCTGGGGCGCTGCACGGAGGACCCGTCAGCGCGCTCCTCGCGCTGGGTATCGAATCGCTCGACCCCGACGAGGCGTTTCTGGTGGCTCGACTCACCGTCGAACTTGAACGGCCCGTGCCACCCGGGCGACCGCTCACTCTCCAAGCGAAGGTGGTCCGGCCCGGCCGTAAGGTACAACTTGGTGAGGCCACTCTCAGCCTGGAAGGAAAGGTGATCGCAAGGTCGCGGGCGCTGTTCATCCGACGCGGTGAAGTGGATCTTCCCGACACCGACGTTGCGATCCCCGAGGCGGCACCCCGATCCGAGGGAGTTGGGCAGAGCCCTTCGTCGATGTCAGCCGCTTACACGGCCTTTCACAACGCGGCGAACGAGCACCGTTTCGTGGAGGGCAACTGGATCGACCGCGGACCGGTGTTCGTGTGGATCAGGTTGCTGTTTCCGCTGTTCGAAGGGCGTCCGGTTACTCCTCTGCAACGGGTGGCCGCGGCCGCCGATTTCGGCAACGGCGTGTCGAGCATCATGACGCCCGAGACCCACACGTTCATCAACCCCGATCTGACGATCCACCTACATCGGTCGCTGGTCGGCGAATGGGTCGGGATGCGAACGAAGACCCACGCGTCGACCTTTGGTTTGGGTTTCGCTGAAAGCGAACTGTTTGACCGATCGAGCCGAATCGGCCGCAGCGTTCAGAGCCTTTTGATCGAGGCTCGCTCAACCTGACAAATCAGGTGATGGTCGACCTCGAATCGCCGCTCTGCTCAAGACATGATCTGACCCGCTCTGCTCAGGAGCAGTTGCTCGACTGAGGCTTCTCAACCTGGAGGCTTCCCAACCCGGTCCGGCGCCATGCGGTGCGCCGGACCGGCTTCTGGGGATGGACCCAGCATGAACCATGAACGTCACGTCAGGTGCGCGCCGCTGTCGCGATCGTGTCGCGAACATCGGGACCGTCAGGAGGCGTCCGTGACCCGGGTGAGACAGGGGCGATTCCGCGACGAATTTCACCGGCATCAGCGATCGCTGGAACCCTCAGGTGGTGGCAGGATGGCGGTGTGACTACCCGGGTGCTCTTCATAGAAGACGACGACGCCATCCGCATGGCGTTGCGCATGAACCTCGAAGACGACGGCTACGACGTTGTCGAAGCCCACGACGGCGAAGTCGGCCTCGAGTGTTTCGATGCCGGCTCGTTCGATGTCGTGCTCATCGACTTGTTGCTGCCCGGCATTCACGGTCTCGAGGTGTGCCGACGCATCCGCCAGAAAAGTGTCGTACCGATCATCGTGGTTACCGCGCAATCCGATACTCACGACGTCGTGGCCGGGCTGGAAGCCGGCGCCGACGACTACATCACCAAGCCCATTGCCCCGAAGGAGTTGTCGGCGCGCATACGGGCCATCCTGCGCCGCATCGACGCCCACCGCGAAAGCCCGCAGGACTCCGTGCACATGGGGGATCTGGAGATCAACGCCCGAGCGGGGGAGGTTCGCAAGGCCGGAACGTTGCTCAGCCTTACGAAGACGGAGTTTCAGATTCTCGTTGAACTCGCGGATCGGGTCGGGCAGGTCGTGACCAAGGAAACGCTGCTCGAACGGGTCTGGGGTTACGACTACCTCGGCGACAGCCGACTCGTCGACACCCAGATCTACCGGTTGCGGGCCAAGATCGAAGACAACCCGTCGAGTCCGTTGCATCTCGTAACGGTTCGGGGTCTCGGCTACAAGTTCCTCGCCTAGCCGACGCCCGTCAATTCAGCAATTCCCCAAGACCATGACGGACCGCACCCCGAAGTTTCGGCTCCAACGCAGGGCCATGGCGGCCTTTGCGCTCTTGGCGCTCGCCTCCTCGGTAGCGGTCGCAGGAATTTCCTATTCCCGGGCGCGTTCGGTGCTGATTGATCAGCGCGAGAACTCCGCACTTCGGCAGGCCTTTCTCAATGCCAAGACGGTACGTGAGGGGCTACGCGAGGATTCGACGAGTTACCGGTTGGTGCTCGGATCGCTGGCGACGGGAAAGTCGTCGTATCCGTTGATTCTGTCGGGAGACGAGTTTTACGCGGCTTCGTCGACAGTCGGGCGCGTCGACATTCCGGAGGCGCTGCAAATTCGTACGGAGAGCGGAACCGTCTCCCGGCAACGTTCCCTGATCAAAGGCCGCCCGTACTTCGTTGTTGGAATTCCGATTCCCGAACAGAAGATCGTGTACTTCGAAGCGTTCCCGTTCGCCGAGTTGGACCGAACACTTGGCACGCTCGCTGCAGCACTCGGTACGTCGGCCGCGATTGCCTCGGTGATAGCGGCGATGGTCGGAGTCTTCATGACCCGGCGCGTCGTCCGCCCGTTGCGCGATCTGGCCACCGCTGCGAACCGCATCGCGCATGGCGACCTGGAAGCTCGACTCGACGGTTCGGGCGACAAATCGCTGACGCCGCTCGTCACGTCTTTCAACGACATGGCCACCGCCCTTCAGGACCGGGTCGACCGAGACACACGCTTCGCTTCGAACGTGAGCCACGAACTCCGCTCACCGCTCACCGCGATTCGTGCCTCTCTCGGGTTGGTGACGAGTCGGGTCGACGCCATGCCCGAGCGGGCGCGTTCCGGGGTCGAGCTGCTGGAGAGTCAGGTCGACCGTTTTGAGCGCATGGTGCTTGACCTCCTCGATATTTCGAAACTCGATGGTTCGAAAGTAAGCCTGCACAACGAAGCCATCGATCTTGCGGAAATGGTGCCGGTGGTGGCCTCGTCGATTACGCGGGCGTCCATTCCTATTGCGGTCATCAACGGTCCGGCGATCGTCTACAGCGACAAGCGATTCTTGGAACGGGTGCTGACGAACATCATCGACAACGCGCAGCGGCACGGCCGGGGGTTGAAACAGGTCACCATTGAACGCTCCGGGGGCCAGGTTTCGGTGTCGTTCGATGACAACGGCCCCGGTGTGCCCGAGATGGAACGCCGGCGCATCTTCGAGCGTTTCGCCCGTGGCGCGGCGGCTCGGCACGGAACCGGGTCCGGGCTCGGGCTGGCCCTGGTGGCGGAGTACTCGGCGTTGCTAGGCGGCAAGGTCAGCGTCTGTGATGCGCCAACCGGAGGCGCTCGATTCATCCTCACGCTGCCCGAGGAGATGACGCAATGAGCTCCGATCGTCCGATCCGCCGCAGGACCCGGGTCGGCCGCAGAATCCTGATCCGTGGCGGCGGTGGCCGGCTCTCCGGAGCGTTGGCGTTGGCCACCTCCCTAACCGTGACTCTGCTCACCGCATGCGGAGTTCCGGAGGATCAGACCGACCGACCCGTGAACAAGTCCGATGTCCCCTTCGCGCTTCTCGATCCCGTGGTCACGACCACCAGCACAACGACCACCACGACGCGACTACCGCCGTCGTCGGTGCCGGCTACCACGACGACGACAACGACGGCCCTGCCGTCGTTCTGGCTCGACCTGTATCTGATTCAGAATCAACGGCTCGTGGGTGTTCGACGCCCCATCGCCGTGGAGCCGACCGTGGAAGCGGTGTTGGATGCGCTTGAGAATCCGACGTTCGAAGAGACGCTCGGCGGTAGGCGGTCAGAGCTCACTGATCCCGGTCTGATCGTGTCGGCCACGAGCGGCGGAGGCACCGCAGCCGTCGAGTTGGGCGACCCGTTCTCCTCGCTGCTCGGGTCGGACCAACAATTGGCGATCGGGCAGATCGTGTACAGCCTCACCGAGGTCGCCGGCATCGGCAGCGTGTCGTTCTCGCTCGGCGGTAGTCCCCTCGAGGTGCCTGGCATGGATGGCCGCCTTATTCGCGGACCGATCTCGCGTGATGACCTTCTGAGTCTCGTCGCTTCGCCGACATCGACATCGACGACATCGACGACATCAACGACGTCCACGACGGCCGAACTTCCTCCACGCTGAGCCGGTGGCAATTTGTCGGCTGTGGTGGGCGGCGTCAGGTCGCTCGCTGAATCTTCGTTGACTGCATCGTCGAAGGGCCGGGGCCACTACCCACGTTCGGAAGGTCCGTAACTGGTTCTCTTGGCTTATTTTGCGCCACTTTCAGTCACTAGCGCCCGCCGAACGCCGATAGAGGGGGCATGCCACCATCGAAGTCCAAGGCCCGATCCATGGGACCAGGGCTTCGACTTCTGCTGCAGTTCGGAATAGTGAGTCTCCTTCCGGTCGTGGCACTCGGCGCGGTCCTCGGGCAACAGCTGCGGCAATCCATGGAGCGTCGAGCGCTTAAGACCTTTGCCGGATCGACCAGTGTGATGGCTTCGGTCATAGCGGAGAAATATCTGAGCGGAGGCACCGGACCGGCATCGGCAGGTCCAGGTGCTATGGACTCCTTCACGCCGATCGTCGAAAACCTGACTCCGTTGAACGGCGAAAAATCGGAGCTCAAGGTTGTGGATCTGTTCGGCAAGGTCATCTACTCGATGGATCCCGCGGACGTCGGCGAACCGGCCGGCCCGAATCCCGATCGAGCCCCGGCGCTCGCCGGCACCATAGGTGCGAAATGGCTCAAACCGAGTGACGTCGATGGAGGGGTCAAAGGAAAGCGGTACTACCAAATTACGGTTCCGCTGGAAGTGAAGTCGTTTCGGATGGCCACGATCGAGATGGTCGCTCAAGATGAGGAGATCATCGCCAGCATCGGCAACGACCTGCGCCGGATGCAGCGGTCGTTGGTTTTGGGATTGGCCATGCTGTGGCTGAGCCTGGTCCCGATCGTCTGGAGGATTTCGCGGCGGCTGGCCCGAAGTGCGGAGGCCAACGAGCAGCTTGCCCTTCACGATGCGCTGACCCAGCTCCCTAATCGCGCGTACCTTCTTCGGCGTGGGGCGGAGGCCGTGAAGCAGCATCGGACCGGTCTGCTACTGATCGACCTGGACAATTTCAAAGACGTGAACGACACACTGGGCCACGGCGCCGGCGACCGTCTGTTGGTCCATGTGGCCCAGGTGCTTCGTGACCTGACCCGGCCAAACGACGTCGTTGCCCGGCTCGGCGGCGACGAATTCGCGGTCCTGCTCCCTGGTATGGGCAAGGAAAGCGAACTGCAGGAAACGGCGATGCGGATCAAACGCGGTCTTGAAATCGCCACACCGATCGACGGCATTCTGGTTAGCGCAATGTCAAGCATCGGAATTTCGCTCGCCCCCGACCACGGGACGACGATCGATCAACTGGTGCAGCGGGCCGACATCGCCATGTACGCGTCGAAGGACCGCTCCTCTGGTCCGGTGACGTACTCCATCGACATCGATTTGCACACCCCCAGCCGTCTGGCCCTCACGGCCGAGTTACGCGGAGCCCTCGAGCGCTCCGAGGAAATCAGCTTGCTGTTCCAGCCGATCGTCGACGCGGTCACCGGGACCGTGGTCGGAGCCGAAGCTTTGGCCCGCTGGAACAATCCTCGCCGCGGACAGGTCAGCCCGTTGGAATTCATCGGCCTCGCCGAGCGCAGTGGTCTTATTCGGCCCTTCACCGAACGGGTCCTGGCGATGGCTGCGGCTCAGGTGGCCGAATGGCGGTCCCAGGGAATCGACTTCCCGCTGTCGATCAACCTGTCCTCGAAGAATCTCTCCGAGTTCGATCTACCGGAAAGGCTGCTGGCGACGCTGGCCTCGTTCGGTCTGTCACCGGGGGACATCACCATCGAGGTGACCGAGAGCGGGCTGGTCGCCGAAACCAGCGAAGAGCTGGAACTGGTGCATCGCCTGCGTGAGACCGGTTTTCAGTTGGCGCTCGACGACTTCGGAACCGGATACTCATCGCTGACGTACCTGCGGACGCTCCACGCCAACGTGCTGAAGATCGACCGAAGCTTCGTGCAACAGATGACGGAGAACAACAACGACGCTCGAATCGTGAGTGCCGTGATCGATATGGCGCACAGCCTCGACATGCGCGTCGTCGCGGAAGGGGTCGAGACAGAACAGCAACGCCAGGTGCTGGTGCAACTTGGCTGCGACGATCTTCAGGGGTATCTCTTCGCCCGACCCATTTCTGCGGAGGAACTCACGACGTACGCTCGCAGTCACGCCGACACTCCGGGTGGCCCGGCGCCTGCGTTGATCTTCTGACTTGCGGCCCGGTGGCTGGCCGGCCTCGGAGTCCGCGGTTGAAGCGACGTACGAAATCCGTGGTGGGCAAGGTCACCGAGCCCATTGTTTCGATTCCGTTTCGGCGAAGCCATTTTGCTTGACAAAACGTAAAGTATTCTCTCGTTGGCCGCACCGTTACCGGTGGGATGGTCACCCATCAGATCAACGAAACGAGAATCATCACCATGGGGTCAGCAACGGCGCTCGCGCATCGCATCACCAACTTGGGCACAGAAAATGCGTTCGCCGTGTCGCTGGCGGCAGCCGACTGGGCCGCTCGAGGAAACCGGGTGTACCCGTTCCATCTTGGTGATCTGAACTTTGCCACACCCCCCAATGTCGCCGAAGCACTGGCGAAGGCGGTGGCGGAGGGAAAGACCACGTACTGCCCGGGGGCCGGGATCCTGCCGTTGCGGGAAGCGTTGGCCGCGAACGTGGGTGAACTGCGTGGCATGAGCTTCAGCCCCGACCAGGTCGTCATCCAACCGGGTGGCAAGCCGGTCATCACCAAGTTCATCCAGGCCCTCGTAAACCCCGGTGAAGAGGTCCTCTACCCAACGCCCGGCTTTCCGATTTACGAAAGCCAAATCGAGTACTACGGGTGCATCCCGAAACCCTATCGGTACGTCCCGACCAGCGCAGGGTTTGCCGTAGACATTGACTTCCTACGTGCACAGATCACTCCCAACACTCGCGCCCTGATCTTCAACGACCTCCACAACCCGCTCGGCACCGAGGCAACGCCCGACGAGCGTGCGGCCATTGCCGCGCTGGCCACGGAGAACAACCTGATCGTGCTGTCCGACGAGGCATACTTCGAAACCCGTTACTCCGGGAAGAGCGAGAGCATTGCGGCACTGCCCGGTATGGCGGAGCGTACGGTCATTCTCTACACGTTCTCGAAGAAATACGCCATGACCGGTTGGCGATTGGGTGCGGCGATCACGCCGCCCGAGATAGCTCCGGTGTTCAGCCGACTGAACACCAACGACGAATCGTGCACGGCGCACATGGTGCAGTACGCCGGAGTTGCTGCGCTGTCCGGCCCACAGGATTCAGTCACGACGATGATGAACGAGTTGCGGATCCGTCGCGACGCCGCGGTCGATGGGCTCCTTGCGATTCCGGGCGTGTCGGTGGCCCGGCCGGAATCGACGTTCTACCTGTTCCCCGACGTCACCGACACGATGGCTGCCATGGGCATCGTCGACCTCGCTGAATTCGCCGAGAAAGCGCTCCACAACACGGGCATGAGCTTCTGTACCCGTCGACACTTCGGCCGGCAGCAAGACTGGGAAGACCGGAGCTATATCCGGTTGGCGTACTCGGGTATCAATGCGCCTGACATAGCTGAAGGTCTGGCCGGACTCCGCTCGTGGATTGTCTCGGAGATCGAAGGGCAGGGAGCAAAGTGAGCGCCGCACGGCCCAAGGTGGTCATCACCGGCCGGGTCCCGCAACCTGCGGTCGACCTTCTTACGCCCGTCGCCGACGTGTGGATGAACACCGATGATTTGCTATCGCGCGAGGAACTGCTGGTTCAGGTTACCGGTGCCGACGCGATACTAAGTCTGCTTACGGCCAAGGTCGATGCGGAACTGTTGGCCGCAGCTGGACCGCAATTGAAGGTTGTGGCCAACGTTGCCGTTGGATACAACAACATCGATGTGCCCGCCTGCCAAGCGGCCGGAGTGACGGCCACGAACACGCCGGGAGTGCTGACCGACGCCACCGCAGATATAGCGATGGCTCTGGTTCTGATGGCCACACGCGGACTCGGTGCGTCGGAGCGTGTCGTGCGGTCGGGCAACCCGTGGAAGTGGGGAATGTTCGAGTTCCTCGGCGTCGGGATCCAAGGAGCCCGGCTGGGAGTGGTCGGCATGGGGCAGATCGGCATTGCCCTGGCTCGCCGAGCGAAGGCCCATGGCATGACGATCGCGTACTCGAACCGAAACCCCGCCGATCCGACGATCGTGGCCGAACTTGGGGCTGAACGACTGTCGATGGAGGAGTTGCTCGCCACGTCTGATGTCGTGTCGCTCCACTGCCCCTACGGTCCGGAAACCCATCACCTGATCGACGCCGCTGCATTGGAGTCGATGAAGCCCACGGCATTTCTGATCAACACGGCTCGGGGTCCGGTCGTCGACGAGTCCGCCCTCGTGAGCGCCCTGCGAGGCGGGGTTATCGCCGGGGCCGGGTTGGACGTCTACGAACGCGAACCCGAACTCGAAGCCGGCCTTGTCGATCTGGAGAACGTGGTGCTCCTGCCCCACGTCGGCTCGGCCACCATCGAAACCCGAACGGCAATGGCGACGCTCGCAGCACGAAACGCGCTCGCCGTTCTGGGTGGGCAGGCCCCGATCACGCCGATCACCTGATCTCGGAGCTTCAGCTGGAACCGGCGGC
Source organism: uncultured Acidimicrobiales bacterium (assembly GCA_963763135.1). Taxonomy (GTDB): domain Bacteria; phylum Actinomycetota; class Acidimicrobiia; order Acidimicrobiales; family JANYDT01; genus JANMZO01. Next base: position 650,543 of record CAVXNJ010000009.1, read on the forward strand.
GATCAGCGTGCGGATGCGTTTCTCGCTGACCTTGCCCTTCACACCGACCGTCTGAGCGAAGAGCGACAACCGGAATTCCTCGATCATCCATCCGGCTTCTTCGAGGTCGGGGTTCATCCCGTATCGGTCAACCGCCCGGTCGAACTCGGCTTCGATCGTGCGGCACTGCACCATTGCGTTGCGGTCCTGTGTGGTCTTGTCGCTAACCCGTTCGAGGCGACGCTCGATGCCGACCAGGTACCGGACGAGATCCCCGTGGTGCTGGGCGCTGACGGCGGCTAGACACCCGGGATACACGAGGCGGTCACGGTGATGGCGGACATCGGCGACGACATCGACGAGCCCGCGTACCCGTTCGATCTCAGTGTCGATCGCGGCATAACTCTGCGCCATCATCACGCCTCGCCGCACGACCTCGTCGAGGATCGTCGGAAATGTCGCCTTCACCGACTTCTGCAGCTCAGCGAACTCCTCGGCCGACCAGACCGAATCAGCCGTATGCGCGCTGAAGAAACGGCGCATGCCCTCTTGAGCACTGGCCCGAACGCAATCCTCGGCAAAATTGTTGACCGACCCCCAGAAGCTGGTGGCCAGGGTGAGGCGTTGGCGGTTCGAGAGGAGGCGATCGACCTGCTTGGCTCCACTGGTTCCGGAGGAAAGCCCGAGCAGAGTGAGGCGAAGCGTGCCGGCCCAATGAGACCGGTCCTGCTCGTCGACGGTCGTGACCACCTCGACCCGCACGTGATCATCGCCGTCGACCAGGGTCGGGTACGCCACGACGGTTCCGCTCGGTGACGTGATCGTGGTCGTATGGCGGAGCGTGCCGATCCCGGGCTTGCCGTCTGCCGCATCGGTCCACGTCGTGAAGCGTCCCTTGGGAAGCGTGAACGCCAGAGGCGCGGTCGCAAACGCCTCCTTTTGCGCCGCAGCGTGCTGCTCCCGAAGCGCGGTGAAGTCCTTGTCTTGTGCGATGACCGAGCCGTCGGTCCCGATGAGGCGATAGGTGAGGCGAAGGTGCGGTGGTACCATGTCGAGCCGGAAGTCTTCGGGCTTGATCGATGTTTCGCCGATCTTCGACAGTTCGCGGGCCACAGCGACGTGAACCGACTCCTGGCCGATTCCCCGGTTGGGCCCGGTGGTTTGCCGAAGCGCTTGAAACACCGTTTCGGCGGCTTCGGCGGCCGGAACAAACTGCCGGCGGAGTTGCTTCGGTAGCGACCGGATCAGCGCGTCGACGAGTTCGCGGCGGACTCCGGGCACGTTCCAGCTGAGCTCCTCCGACCGGATCCCCGACAGCGCGGTAACCGGGATGTCAACGGTGACACCGTCGTTAAGGTCGGTGGGAGCAAAAACGTAGTTGAGAGGAAGGGCAAGATTGCCCTGTTCCCACGTGTCGGGAAAATCCGCGCGCTTAGCAAATATCACCGACGCCGCATCATCGGAATTTCCACTGTCTTCAGCCGATCCCGGCGGGTGGAGCAGGTCGTCGATCGAGACGTCGAACAGCGTGGGTTCTTCGTTGCTTTTGCGCTTCCACCACTTGTCGAAGTGGGCCACGGTCGTGATGTCGGCCGGAAGCCGTGCATCGTAAAATGCCCAGAGGGCCATGTCGTCGAGTTCGATGCTGCGTCGGACGCGGGAACCGAAAGCACGCATATCATCGAGCACCGCTCGGTTGTTAGCAACGAACGCGTGGCGCTGGTGCCACTCTCCGTCGATGAGGGCATGGCGGATGAACATCTCCCGAGCTGCGACCGGGTCGATCCGCCCAAGTTGCACCGGTCGGGCACCCACCAAAATCAGGCCGTAGAGGGTGACCCGCTCATTGATCGTCGCCGAGCCGCGCTGGGCGTCCCATTGCGGTGCGGTATGGGACTTCGTGAGCAGGTGCTCGCCCGCTCGCTCGATCCACTTGGTCTGCACCGGAGCGACGCACCGACCCCAGAGGCGGTTCGTCTCGGTGAGTTCGGCCGCGACAATCCACGGAGCCGACGTGCGAAACAGCGCGGAACCCGGGGCCACGGCGAAGCGGGTGTTTCGGGCTCCCCGGTACTCGGGTCGATTCGGATCCCGACTCCCGACGTGCGAGAGAAGCCCCGGCAAAACGCTTTGATGGATCTGATCAGGCGTGGCGTCCTTGGTGTTCGGCGTCCACTTCAGTTCCTTGGCTGCTGACTGCAGCTGGGTGTTGATGTCCTGCCATTCCCGTAGCCGGAGCGCGTTCAGAAAGTTCTCCTTGCAGAGCTTGCGAAACTTGCTGGTCGTGCGGGCTGCTCGCTCTTCAACGACGAAGTTCCACAACTTCAGCCACCCAAGGAAATCGCTCGCGGGATCGGCGAAACGTGCGTGAGCGGCTGACGCGGCGTCGCGCTTCTCGCTTGGCCGTTCGCGTGGGTCCACGATGGCGAGGGCTGCCGTGATGATGGTCATTTCCTTCAGGGCGCCGAGTTCGTTGGCGGCGATCAGCATGCGACCCAGCCGGGGGTCGAGCGGGAGGCGGGCGATCTGTCGGCCCATCGGTGTCAGCCATTCCGGGCTGCCCTGACCACCGGGTTTCACCGCGCCGAGTTCTTCGAGCAGGGCGATGCCGTCGCGGATCTGCCGGGCGTCGGGTGGGTCGATGAACGGGAACGACTCGATGTCGCCGAGGCCCATGGCCGCCATTTGAAGAATGACCGATGCCAGGTTGGTCCGTTGGATTTCCGGTTCGGTGAACAGTGCCCGGCTGGAGAAGTCGGCCTCGTCGTAGAGCCGAATGCAGATGCCTGGCGCCACCCGGCCGCACCGTCCGGAGCGCTGGTTCGCCGAGGCCTGGGAAATCCGCTCGATGGGAAGGCGCTGCACCTTGGTGCGCTTCGAGTAGCGGCTGATGCGGGCCTTGCCCGGATCGATGACATAGCGAATGCCCGGCACCGTGAGCGACGTCTCGGCGACGTTGGTCGCGAGGACGATGCGGCGTCCGGTGTGCGGAGCGAAGATCCGGTGCTGCTCGGCCGAGCTCAACCTAGCGAAAAGCGGCACTATCTCGGTGTGCCGGAATTCTTCCGCAGCGATGGCCTCGGCCGCGTCGCGGATCTCCCGTTCGCCACTGAAGAACACCAGGATGTCGCCGTTGCCTTCTTCACCGAGTTCTTTGATCGCATCGCAGATTGCGTCGTTCTGATCTCGGGGCTCGGCTTTGGTATTCGCCTTGTTCTTGTTCGATGCACCGGACACACTGTTCGCCGTGGACCTGGCTCGAGCCCGTGCGGCCTGTGCCGCACGTTCAGCGGCTGCGTTGGGGTCGTCGTCGTCGAGGTCATCTACGTCTTCGTCATCGAGTATCTCGATCGGTCGGTAGCGGATCTCGACGGGGTAGGTTCGGCCCGACACCTCAAGGACCGGTGCGTCGTTGAAGTGCGCGGCGATGCGGGCGGTGTCGATGGTGGCCGACGTGATGACGAGCTTCAGATCGGGCCGCTGGGGGAGCAGTCGATGGAGGTAGCCGAGGAGAAAGTCGATGGTGAGACTCCGCTCGTGGGCCTCGTCGATGATGATCGTGTCGTACGCGAGGAGAAGCGGGTCGCGTTGGATCTCGGCGAGCAGGATGCCATCGGTCATCAACTTGATAAACGTATGCTCGCTTACTTCATCGGTGAAGCGGACCTTGTAACCGACCGCTCCACCCATCTTGGAGCCAAGCTCCTCGGCGATGCGCTCGGCCACCGACCTCGCCGCCAACCGACGCGGCTGGGTGTGACCGATAAGCCCTTTTCGGCCCCGACCGGCCGCCAGACACAGCTTCGGGAGCTGGGTGCTCTTTCCGGACCCGGTCTCGCCCGCGACGACGACCACCTGATGCTTTTCCAGCAGGCCGATGATGTCGTCGGCCCGATCGGTGATCGGTAGCTCCGGTGGCAGCACCACCTTCGGCACACTGGCGATACGGGTGGCTAGACGCGCCACCGATCGATTGATTGAAGCAGCGATCTTGGCTTGCTCAGCTGCCCGACGGTTTGCCGGCTCGCGCCTGGATCGGTGGAGGCGTTTTCGCAGTCGGGCTTCGTCGGCCGTCATGACGTGATCCAACTGCTCAAACAGTTCCTGCAGCGTTGGCCCGGAAGAGGGAGCCGAAGCGGTGGTTGTCGTGCCCGTTGTGGTTGTCGTAATGGTCGTCGGTGTCGTAATGGTCGTCGGCGTCGGTTCGGTCGTCGGTGTCGGTTCGGTCGTCGGCGTTTGTTCGGTCGTCGTTGGATCGGAGGCGGTGGATGCGGCGACGGCCAACAAGGCTTCCCGATCGGTCGGCGTCGGATCTTCGACTGTTTCCCCGGGCGTGGTCACATCTCCATCCGCGATCGAACCCGCCGGTACCGGCGAAGGCCGGTCGGAGAACTCGGGCCCGGACGGGTCGGAAGAGGGAGGGACGCAGGGCATGACAGAAACGTTTCGAAAACGGCTAACCAGTCTGACACTCGGTCACCGGGTTGGGCCGCGACTTACGCAGACCGGTTTTGCGATCGGCCTACAGTAATCGTCGTGAACAACGGCCCTGACATCACGAAGGCCCTCGACGAGGTCGCCGCCCAACTGCAGACGCTCGCTGACCGGGCGGTGCCAACCGCAAATCGACTCGCCTCGATCATCCGAGTTGGCGGGTTCCTCGGCCTTCTCGGTGGTCTGGTCGGTGCGGCGGCCATTTCACTGCCGGGATTCGGATTCATCAGAAGCTGGCCATTCTTTCTGCTGCTGGCCGCAGTGGCATCCGTGTGTGCGCTCGTGGTGTTTCGATGGGCCAAGCACCTCAGGTCGTGGACCGGTGATGTCAAGCACGTCGTTGGGCTTCTGCGCGACGTGCCGTCGCCAGGGAGGTTGGTCGAGGAACTCCGGGTCAACGCAACCGCTCTCGTAAAGCACGACGGCAAGCCTGACTCGGGTCGATCGGCGGTTATGAACCTGGTTCGCACTGGGATCGATCTTCGGAAACGACTCCGAGAGCTCCCGGGCATGGCCGACAAGGCGAAGGACGTGTTCGTGCAACTCACCGGCCCGTTCCGACCGCCCTTGCTCGGACTCCGATTTGCCATGCTGGTCGGCGGACTGGCGATGGTGCTGGTCGGGCCGTTTCTGGCCCTACTCGCCGCCGCGTTCTGAGTTGCGTACTGGCCTCAGTTCTGGGCCGTGTTCTGATCCGACCTTGGATTGCCAGCGGTGCCGGCTCTCGACTCGCTGCCCAGTCGGGTCACGACGAGCAGGAGAGCATCGAGCTGCCGACGCGGTGGCGGGCCCACTCCGGTCGGCGGGCGGCGAGGCGGTTGTGCTCCGGCTGCTCGTCGTAGGGGCGTCGCAACACGTCAAGAAGTAACGGGATCTGGGAGTAGTCCCCGGCATGCGCCAGGTCGATCGCTTCCTGGGCCATCCAGTTACGCAGGACGAACTTGGGATTCACCGACCTCATCACCGCTATGCGTTCGGCGTCGGCCAGACCTCCCGCGATAACCCGCGCCCCCCACAGCCGCAACCATCCGGCGATTTTCGAAAGGACCTCGCCTCGAAGTTCCTCCGGGGCGTAATAAGCATCGATAAGTGGGCTTATCAATGCTTCGTCGGTTATCTGTTCCGACTCGGACCGGATCACGCGCACATCGGAAAGTAATCGGCAGAACAGCACGTAGTCGGTCTCGGTGGCGAGAAGCACGTCGAAGAACCCGTTGATCAACTCGACATCACCATCCGACGGCGTTCCCCAACCGAAGCGGGTTGCCATCATTTGACCGAAACCGTTCCCGTAGTGATCCCCGTATTCGTCGAGAGCGGACTGCAACCCGGCGGTGTCTGAGACCAGCGGAACGAGCGCGTTGGCGAGTTGGGCCAGATTCCAGCCGACGACGTGTGGCTGGGAGCCGTAGCGGTAACGGCGCTGACCGGCATCGGTCGTGTTGGGCGTCCAGTTCGGATCGAAACTCTCAAGCCACCCGTAGGGTCCGTAATCGATCGTGAGGCCGAGTATCGACATGTTGTCGGTGTTGAGCACGCCGTGCACGAAGCCGACGCGCATCCACTCGACCACCAGCATCGCAGTGCGGCGGGAGACTTCGCGAAACATGGCCACGACGCGGTCTTCGTCGCTCAGCGTTGGATCGGCGGCGATCTCGGGAAAGTCGTTGCGAATGGTGAAGTCGACAAGTGTGCGCAGCAGATCGACGTCACCACGTGACGAGGGCAGCTGGAAGTTTCCGAAGCGCGTGAACGAGGGTGCGACGCGGCACACGATCGCGCCCGGCTCCGGAGCCGGATTGCCGTCGTAGAGCATGTCGCGGACCACCAGGTCGCCCGTCGCCACAAGTGACAGTGCCCGGGTAGTGGGCACGCCCAAGTGGAACATCGCTTCGCTGCAAAGAAATTCCCGGATGGAAGACCGGAGCACCGCCCGACCGTCGGCCGTTCGGGAATATGGTGTTGGGCCGGCCCCTTTCAACTGCAGAGTCTGATGGTCGCCGTGGCGATCGATCACCTCGCCGAGCGCTATGGCCCTCCCGTCTCCGAGTTGGCCCGCCCAGTTGCCAAACTGATGGCCACCGTAGCAAGCGGCAAAAGGGTCGGCGCCGGGGAGCACAGCGTTGCCTGAGAACACTTCTGCGAACGCGGTGGAATGCGCAGCCTCATCAGCATCGAGCCCGAGAAGCTCCGCCACTTCGCCGCGAAACGCAGAGCGTCGTCGGCGAGGCGACAGGTGTCGGAAGCACCCGACTCAGCAGGGCACCCTGGACCTGGCGGCGTTGATTGTCTGTCTTCGAGTCGACCGGGAGTTGGGTGGAAAACCGGTTGTCGAACACGAGACGACCCAGGCCCGCGTCGGATTCAGCGGGACCCGAACCGGTCGGGTCCGGCGTTGCTGACGACAGCGGGTCTACTGGTTGTTCCGGAGCGTTCACGGCAAAACGCTACCGGTTCCGCAATCGTTAGTGGTTCGTCGCCGATCCCGGGACCGACGAAGGGTCATCAAGACCCATGGGCCGCGGCGGCCCGGGTCTCCGGCCAAACCGGCGCCGCCCCCGAGGCGCATCGTGTCGATAACGAACAGATAAATCTCGACCAAGTCCGGGCTCGGTGGAGGGCTGAGTCGTAGAGTCAGGTCAACCACCCGAGTCTCTGTTGCACCCACCAACAGGTCAGGAGCTTCACGTGTCCACCGATGCCAAGCGCTCAGCCAACCGAAACAGAGGAGTTCCACCCTCCAATCGGTCAATGTCGTCGCCGGTTACGGAAACCGAGTCGCCGGGGCCGGGTCCCGGCTGGCACGAAGCGATGCGCAGTGTCGAGAGCCGGATTGCCGAAGGCGCCCGATTGCCGCGATCGATCCCACGGAAAACAATGATCGCTTTCGTCAGAAATTATTACGCGAACATATCATTTGAGGACCTCGAAGCCCGAACCCCTGGTGACCTGGCCGGGGCGGCCCTGGCGCACGCGCAGCTGGCCGCTTCCCGCCCCGGTCGTGCGGCACTGGTCCGCGTAACCAACCCTGATCCCGAGACGGAGGGTTGGCGAAGCGGGCACACGATCATCGACATCGTGTGCGACGACCGTCCGTTCCTCGTCGATTCGGTCCTGATTGCACTAGCCCGCCGCCATATCGGAACGATTCTCCTGGTTCACCCGATCGTCACCGTGGAACGCGATGCCAACGGCGAACTGCTCGGCTTCTCGGGCGACCCCACCGCAGCGGAATCATGGATGCACGTCGAGGTCGAACGCCAAGCCAACCCGGTCACGCTCGAGCAGCTTCGGGTGGAGATCCTCAGTGCGGTCGAAGATGCGACCGCCGTGGCCGACGACTCTGAAGAAATGCGAGCCCAAGCCAGCGGACTCTCGGTATCTCTGCATCAGGCACCCCCCGGCCAGACCCCGCTGGCTGAAACCGCCGAAGTCGCGTATGCGAGCGATCTGCTCGCCTGGCTGGCCGATGGAAACTTCCAGTTCCTCGGCTACCGGCGTTACGAGTTGGTCCGAGAGGGTCGCACCGAGGTGCTGCGGGCAGTGCCCGGCACCGGGCTTGGTCTGCTGCGTGAGCGATTGCGAACGCCCATCGCAAACCGGCTGAGCGAGATGCCGGCCGACATGCGGAAGCAGTTCGAGACGCCGGATCGGGTCATCGTAACGAAGGACGTACGGCGGTCGACCGTGGCCCGAAACGAGTACTTCGACTACATCGGTGTGAAGATCATCGGTCCAAAGGGTCGCGTCGTCGGCGAGCACCGGTTTCTCGGATTGTTCGATCTGAAGGTCTTCCGGTCGAGCGTGTTCGATATCCCGATCCTTCGAAGCAAGGCTGAGCAGGTCATCGCGGCGAGCGGGCTCTCCACGTCGAGTCATCGGGGCCGCGAACTTGTCGACACCCTGGAGGCGTTCCCTCGCGATGACATGTTCCAGATTTCCGTGCCTGAGCTCCAGCGCATCGCTGTCGGAATCACGAACCTTCAGGAACGAAAACAGGTCGCGCTTTTTGCTCGACGCGACAGTTTCGGACGATTCGTTTCGTGCCTTGTCTACGTACCCCGGGAGCGGTACTCCACCCGGGTCGCTGAAGAGGTAGCCGACGTTGTCTGCGAGGCGTACGGGGGGAGCAGTACCGAGATCGACCCCCGGGTCACCGAGCGCATCCTGGCTCGACTCCATATACGCGTTCAACTTCGAGACGATGCTCCTGCGTACGTCGATGAGGAGACGGTCGAGGCTCGTGTCGCCAGCGTGACGCGGTGGTGGGTCGATGACCTGCACGACGAGTTGATAGCGGTCCTCGGAGAAGCTGATGGAACCCTCGCATATCAGCGAATCGCCGATGGATTTCCACCCGCATACCGGTCCGCGTATTCGCCCGAGATAGCGGTTTCGGATGCTCTGCGCATTTTCGAGCTGTCTGAGTCGCGATCACTTGTCACCGCGCTGACCCAATCGATTGGCGCACCTGTCAACGAGTGGCGATTCAAGGTGTACGCCCGCGGGGGAGCCTTGCCGCTGTCGGCGATGCTCCCGCTGCTCGACAACCTCGGCCTTACGGTGATCGACGAGCATCCGTTTGCCCTGAAGTTTGACGGCGATGTGTGGTTGCACGACATCGGGGTCACCGTCCCGATGGGGACCGACCTTTCCCAAGCAGCGACCCAGGCGGAGCTCCGTGAGACGTTTCGCGCGCTCTGGCGAAATGAGCAGGAAAACGATGGCTTCAATCGGCTGATCGTCAATGCCGGTCTCGCCGGTCGACAGATCGTCGTCCTGCGGGCATATTCCCGCTACCTCCGGCAGGTTGGCAGCACGTTCACCCCGTCGTACATCGAGTCGACGATGTGCGCATATCCCGCGATAACCCGGATGCTCGTCGCGTACTTTGACGCCAAATTCGACCCGTCCGTGGGTTCGCTCGTCGGCGCTGAGCGCGATACCTCAGCAATCCAAACTGAACTCTTCGGCGCCCTCGACTCCGTCGCCAGCCTCGACGAAGACCGGATTCTCCGCTCATTCGCGTCGGTGATCAAAGCAACCGTTCGCACGAACGCATTCCGTTCCGGTTATGCCCCGGAAGTGCCGTGTTCCTCCGCACTTTCGTTCAAGCTCGATCCGGAGTTGGTGCCGGATCTGCCTCTCCCGAAGCCGATGTTCGAGATCTGGGTCTACTCGCCGAAGGTCGAAGGTGTGCACCTCCGGGGTGGACGGATCGCTCGCGGTGGGCTGCGCTGGAGCGACCGGCGTGAGGACTTCCGCACCGAAGTCCTCGGCCTCATGAAAGCGCAAATGGTGAAGAATGCGGTCATCGTTCCCGTGGGCGCAAAGGGCGGGTTCGTGGTCAAGCAGGCACCGACGGATCCGGCGGAGCGGAAGGCGGAAGTTGTCGCTTGCTACGAAGCTTTCGTCGGCGGGCTTCTCGACGTCACCGACAACCTCGTTGGAGGCATGCCGGTGCCCTGCGCTGGAGTGGTGCGTCACGACTCTGACGACACATACCTGGTCGTGGCGGCTGACAAGGGGACGGCGACGTTCTCCGATACAGCCAACGGCGTAGCCATGCGGTACGGCTTCTGGCTGGGTGATGCGTTCGCGTCGGGCGGAAGTGTCGGCTACGACCACAAAGTGATGGGAATAACGGCTCGTGGTGCCTGGGAGAGCGTACGGCGCCACTTCAGTGCGCTCGGTCGCAATGCTGATGCTGACGAAATCACCGTTGTCGGGATCGGCGATATGTCAGGTGACGTTTTCGGAAACGGCATGCTACTAAGTGAACATATAAAATTGGTGGCGGCGTTCGACCATCGGCACATCTTCATCGACCCGGATCCGAATCCGGCTGCATCCTTTGCGGAACGCACGCGGCTGTTTCATCTTCCCGGCTCCAGCTGGGCTGACTACGACATTGGACTGCTTTCAGCCGGCGGTGGCGTATTCCCGCGGAGTGCCAAGAGCATCGAGCTGTCGGCGGAGGCTCGGCTCCTTCTCGACGCGAAGCGGGCGAACTATTCACCGCTTGAACTCATCCAGCTTCTGCTGCGGTCGAGGGTCGATCTTCTGTGGAACGGTGGGATCGGCACGTACGTGAAGGCCTCATCCGAGACCAACGCCGATGTCGGAGACCGCTCCAACGATGCGTTGCGGGTCAACGGATCCGAGCTTCGGTCCGCGGTGGTCGGTGAAGGCGGCAACCTCGGGTTCACCCAACGAGCCCGCATCGAGTTTGCGTTGAACGGCGGCATGATAAACACCGATGCGATCGACAATTCGGCGGGCGTCGACTGCTCCGACCACGAAGTGAACATCAAAATCGCTCTCGACCGCGTCGTCGCCGACGGACAGCTCACGTTGAAGAAACGCAACGCGTTGCTCGCATCCATGACCGATGAAGTCGCCGAATTGGTACTCGAGGACAACCGATCGCAAAACCTCGCTCTGGCCGTTGCCCGCTCGCAGGGCGCACTGATGACCAACGTGCATGCACGCCAGCTTCGATCGTTGGAACTGAACGGTGAGATCGACCGCCGCATCGAATTCCTCCCCGACGAGAAGGAGCTTGCCGAACGGATTGCTGCGTCCAAGGGCCTCACCACTCCCGAGCTTTCGGTTCTTCTCGCATATACGAAGGAGACAACCTCAGCGGCTGTTCTGCGCTCATCATTGCCCGATGACCAGTTCTTTCACGAGAATCTGCACGCGTACTTTCCGAAGCCGATGCAGCGCAGACTTCCGCACGCGATCGATGCGCACCCGCTTCGACGGGAAATCATCACGACGCGTGTGGTGAACGACATGGTCAACCGGTCGGGTCTGTCGTTCATCCACCGCATGACCGAGGAAACGAGTGTGACCGTTGAGGAAATCACGGTTGCCCATGTTGCGTCGGGAGCGATCTTTGATCTGGTCGAGTTGTGGTCATCGATCGACAGCGTGAGTGGCCGATTGGCACCAGGAACCGACATCGAACTGTTCCTGTCGCTTCGACGGCTGGTCGAGCGTGGCGTGCTTTGGCTCCTTCGGAACCGTCGATCGTCGATGGACATCAGTGCGACGGTCCAGGCGTTCAAGCCTGGAGTGGCCGCTCTGGCGAGGAGCTTTGAAGCAGCGATGACCGGTTCCTTCACCGATGAGATCCGCGCCTCCGCCCATCGCTTCATCGACGCAGGAGTGCCCAAGGCGCTGGCGACCAGGGCGGCCGCTTGGCCGTACATGCACACAGCGCTCGACATCGTGCGACTGGCGACGGAGCACGTCAGTGATACGACGACGGTGGCCGCCACGTACTGGTCACTTTTCGACCAGCTTGAGCTTGGTTGGCTCTGGGAATGCATTGGTCGCCTTCCTCGCTCCGACCGTTGGCAGGGTCAGGCTCGAGCTGCGCTGCGCGACGACCTTCTCCTCGGAATGCGCGAGCTGACCGCACAAGCGCTTGCGACACCGGGGGGAATCACCGGTTGGAAGCAGCGACACAGCCTTTCCTTCGACCGTGCCATGAGCGTTCTGCATGAGGTGCGGTCCCAGGGTGGGTACGACCTGTCGACGCTCACCGTCGCGCTGCGCCAACTTCGCGGGCTCTCATCGTGATGAACGCCCGGCGCCGCATATAACTTCTGCGCCCGTGATACGCATTACGCCGTGATGCCCGGACCTTCTCATCAACTACTCGGACCATGACCGAATTTCGGAATCGACACGCGTCCAACCTTGAGCTGTTCCTGGACCTGGTTTTCGTGTTCTCGGTGACCCAGATCACGTCGTTCGTCGCGTCGGATCTGACCGTCGCCGGCGTTGGCAAGGGGATCCTTCTTGGGTTTCTCGTATGGTGGCAGTGGACCGGCTTCACCTGGGCTGGAACGGCCATCGACTTCCAGTCCGATGCAACTGCTCGCGTGCTCGTGTTGTCGATGATTCCGGCGATGCTCGTTATGGCCATATCGCTTCCCGAATCATTGAATTCCCAGGGGCGCTGGTTCGGCAGCGCGTACATGATCGTCCAACTGCTCGTGTTGGCGCTCCAGGCGCTTGAGGCCCGCAAGTCCAGTGCGACGCTCGGACCGTTTCTCCGGTACGCCCCGCTGGCTGCTGCCGCGCCAACCGTGCTGTTTGTCAGTTCGTTCCTCCGAGGGGGAGCGCGTGTGGCAGGTTTCGCCTGCGCCGCCCTGGGGATGATCGGCAGTGCCATCGCCGCTACCAATCGACGCGAGGGGGAGTGGGCCATCGATGCCACGCACTTCGCCGAACGACACGCCCTGTTCGTGATCATCACGCTCGGCGAAATTCTTGTGGCGATCGGCGCCACCGCGGCCGGTGTGAGTGCCGAGAACGGACTCGATGCCATGACGCTGGCCGCCATCGTTTCGGCGTCGGCGGTCGCGTGCGCGTTGTGGTGGGCCTATTTCGGGTTCGTGCCCTCCGTTATCGAGGCCATGATCGATCATGCCGATTCATCCGAACGAGGTGCGTTGGCCCGCGATGTCGGAAGTTTCGGCCACTTCCCCCTCGTCGTCGGCCTGATGCTGTACGCCGTGGTGGCCAAGCATCTTGTGCATCACGCCGAAGGTCGCCTGGCGGTTGCTGATCGGTGGGTTTTGGCCACCGCCATGACGCTGTTCATCGGTGGACAGATGGCGATTCAGTACCGAGTCCGCGGTGTCGTTGCTCCGGAGCGGGTCGCGGCGGTGGCCGGTGTCGTCGTGCTTGCGCTTGTTGCAAGCCGTCTCCCCGGTACCGTGACGATTGGGATCCTTGCGGTGGGTCTCGCCGGAACCGCCACGATCACCGACCGGCGGTTCCGTCGATCCGAACTCGCCCGGGCCCTTGCGCTCGATCTCTAGTTCGGCCGCTGGTCTAAGCGGACGCGTGCCGTGTCCATCGAGAACCGCTCATTCGGCCTCTGCGTGCTGAGGAACGATCACGACAGGACACGATGCGTGAGTGAGCACGTGATGGAGTGCCGCCGTCGTGAAGTAGCCCGTGACCGGACCATCGAAGTGCTTGCCCATCACGATCATTGTCGTCGCAGCGGCCGGCAGCGAGTCCGCCTCAGCGACGAGGATCGGTCCGGCCGGACCAATTTTTGCCGTGGTGGCGATCGGCACACCGGAGAATTCCGGCTGGTGGTGAAGTTCCTCGACTAGCGCCGACAGGTCGTCGTTGACCCAACGAAGCAGTTCATCGGGGTCAACGAGCAACGCCACTTTCTCCAGCGCCCTTCGCATCGCCCGCTCGAGATTGAATACCGGTCGGTGCTCGGGCGTCGCCCCGTGGACGAGCCTCACCGACAGCCCCAGCTGTGATGCAACTGATGCGGCCCAGTTCAACGCCGAGACCGTCGCCGGACCATCGCCGATTCCGACGACGAGCGTACCGGGTTCCACTGGCGACACAGGGGGCCGAGTACGAACAACCGCCACCGGTACTTCGGCGTCGTGCAACAGTCGGTGCACCACGCCGCCGACCATCTTCGAGCGTCGAGAAGATCGCCCGTGCCCTCCAACTGCGATCAGCGGTGCCTTGAGAACGCTGGCGATCTCGACCAGTCCGTCGGCGATGTGGCCTTCGAACAGATGACAGGTCACCTGACAAGTGATCGACTGGGAACTGGTGGCCTCCGCGACTTCCGCCTCGAACTGCGCCAGATACTGCTCAACCTCACCCGGGTCGCTGGACGTCGCTCCTGGCCCGAACCCCGCCGGAGTAACAGTCCGAACGACATGGAGTGCCCCGTTCGGGCCCGTGATGCCTCCCGCCCACGCGAAAGCGGCCCAGGAGTCAGATGAGCCATCAACCCCAACGACAATTGGACTCAAAAAACCTGTGGAGCGGTCGCCGACAACAGATGTCATGAGATCACTGTTTCAGACTCGGAGAGGTCAACGAAGGGACCAACCGCCCGCGGTGGTGGGTCCAACGACAGGTGCCCGTGCGTCTTCGCCAGAGCGCGAAACACGGCCGAACGACCGCGCACGGCCTCTTACGATTCTTTAGGAATCGGCATGCCCACACTTAACCTTGCTCACCGACACTTGGAATGTGCAGATCCAAAGCTGAACTGCCGAACTTCCTCCGCTTCGTCAACAGACCCCTGCTGGAACCGAAGCGAACCAGAGGGGGAGCGAACCCGAACGTTCGCTCCCCCTCGATACCGAACCGAACTCCTAAGCTCAAAGAACCCGTCAGAAAGAACCTGTGCAATGCCTCCCAAGTACCGAGTGCTGTACGCCGAAGATGACCGAGCCATCCGTGAATCGGTTGTTCGTGCCCTCGAATTGGAGGGATACGAGGTTGTGGCGGTACGAGATGGAATGATGCTTCTCGATGCCCTGGACGCGACGGATCCGAACGTGATCATCTTGGATGTGATGATGCCGTTCATGGACGGCCTGAGCGCATGTCGTCGCTTGCGGGCCAGCGGAAACACGACTCCGGTGCTTATGCTGACCGCTCGTTCCGAGACCACCGATCGCATTTCCGGACTCGACGCCGGCGCAGATGCCTATCTGCCAAAGCCCTTCGACGTTGAAGAGTTGCTTGCCTACGTTCGGGCGCTCATCCGGCGAGGAACGCCGGTTGAGGAATCGACGTCCCTGGTCGTCGGTTCGTTGAAGATCGACGAGTCGGCACGTCGCGCCTGGCGTGGTGATCGGGAGTTGGAACTGACCAAGACCGAGTTTGACCTTCTCGCCACCCTGGCCCGAAATGCCGGCGTTGTGCTCAGCCATTCGTCAATCTATGACCTGGTGTGGAACTACGACTTCGGTCCGGAATCCAAAACCCTCGCGGTGTACATGTCGTACCTTCGGCGCAAGCTCGACCTCGACACTGAGCCGCAAATGCTCCACACCGTTCGCGGTGTGGGGTACACCCTCCGAGAGGGGTGAATCGTGAACCTCCGCACCCGGCTGGCGCTCTTGTTGGCCGCCCTTGCCGGGGTGACCGCCACGCTGGTTGGCGTGGTTGGGCATCGGCTCACTGCACTCAGTTTCAGTAACGAAATCAGGAGTTCGTTGGATTCTTCGGCCGCTCGTCTTTCGAAAATGGGCGGCATCGACGCGCAACGGAGTTGTTCCCTACGTAACGATCGACGCTATGGCTCACCTGCCCCGCAAGCCGAAGCCGCCGGAATCGATGTCGACGGCGACGGGCGGACCGGAGGCCCGGGACCGACCGCACCGGCCACGGCCGTGCTGATTCAATGCCTGGATTCGACGGGAGCAATCACGTTCGCTCCACGCCAGCTCGATCTTCCGGTTTCAGATGCCGACAAGAAGGTGGCGACGGCCGAACGCGGAACGAAGATCTCCCGCACCGTCACCATTTCGGGCGAACGGTTCCTGGTGCTGACGATCGCGGTTGATCCGTCCGGTGCCGTCCAGCTCGCCCGCCCGCTGTCGGAGAACGACAGTGTTCTGTCATCACTCGTGATCCGATTCGGTCTGCTGGTCGCCGGTTCGACGGCCCTGGCCGGACTCGCCGGGCTGTGGGTGGCGCGCCGGACCACCCGACCCATCGTCCAGCTGACCGCGGCAGCCGAGGAAATTGCTGCGAACGGACATCTCGACGTGGTGCTTCCCAATCCCGGCGGCAACGACGAAACGGGTCGGCTGACCCGGTCGTTCTCGACAATGGTCGATGCGCTGCGAACCTCGAAGACCCAACAGACCCAGCTCGTGCACGATGCCGGACACGAGTTGCGTACCCCGATCACCAGTTTGCGAACCAACATCGGGGTACTGCGCCGCCACCGTGATTTACCCGCTGACACCAGAGCAAGGCTCGTCGACGATATGCATGCGGAGTTGGCCGAACTGACGAGCCTGGTCGATGAGCTCATCGCCCTGGCCGCCGACAACGAGTCCGATGATCCGGTGGGGACGGTGGACCTCGGTTCCATGGTTGAGATGACCGTGGACCGGTGGAGCAGGCGCTCCGGCCGCAACATCACATTTGAGCGCTCCGATGAGGAAAGCTTCCCGATCGAAGGGCGTCAGAAGATGTTGGGTCGTGCCGTGTCGAACCTGGTGAGCAATGCCACGAAGTTCAGCCCTGAGGGATCCGCGGTTCACGTATCGCTTCGTCGCGCATCCGACGTGTATGAAATCCTCGTGACGGATTCCGGCCCGGGTATCGCGGTGGAGGATCTCCCACGCATCTTCGATCGCTTCTACCGGTCCACCATTCACCGGGATCATCCCGGCTCGGGTCTCGGGCTCTCGATTGTTTCGTCCGCAGCGTCAATGCATGGGGGAACCGTAAGTGCACGGAACAACACTGATGGTCCGGGTGCGACCTTCGTCCTCCGTTTTCCGGTGAATACGCCGCTCACGCAATAGTGCCCCAAGGGTTCTTTTGCATCGGTGGTGTGTACTTTCGGCCATTCGCCGTGCTACACACGAGGGATGGCCGCATCCGTCGAGAGTGGAACACCCGGGGTTGATGTCGGGTCGGGCCTGTTCAGCAGCCTGAAGTACCCCGGAGCCAAACGGTATTTCGCCGGCCTGGCCACCTCGATGATCGGCACGTGGATGCAGTCGATTGCGCTGTCGTGGCTGATCGTCAAGGTGCTCGACGGTGGAGGACGTGAACTCGGCCTGGTCACGGTCTTCCAATTCGGGCCGATGCTGCTCCTTGGGCTGTACGCCGGCGGGCTATCGGACCGCATGGACAAGCGAAAGCTGATGCTGTGCACGCAGTTCTTCATGGGCGCCGCGGCGCTGTTGCTGGCCTTTGTCGATTTCACCGGCCGGGAGACCCTCGGGGTCGTGTACTTGCTCTCGGCGATTTCCGGCTTGGCCTCGGCCTTCGACACGCCGGTCCGACGCTCGATGATCGGCGATCTCGTCCCGAAAGAAGCCGTACCCAACGCAATGTCACTCAACACGGGGGTGATGACCTCCACCCGGGTACTCGGGATGGCCGTCGGTGGCTACGTGGTTAGATACGCCGGAACCGAATGGTGTTTTCTGATCAACGGTGTGTCGTACATCGCCATGATGTTGGCGGTCTACGGACTTGAACACCGGACCCACGCAACCCGGGCCGACGCCGCAAACGGGGGAGTGCGGAGTGCTCTCGTGCACGTTTGGCACCACCGTGAACTTCGACTGGTGATGGCCGCGACAGCCGTCGCCGCGACCCTGACCTTCAACTACCAGACGACGTTTCCGTTGCTCATCAAGAATGTCTTTCACCACGACGCTGATTCGCTCGGCAGTCTCTTTGCGGTTACGGGCGCGGGCAGCTTTCTCGGCGCGCTGATTTCAGCCCGTCGTCGCGAGCCTTCGGTAGAGGTCTTTCTGGTCGGCGTGACCACGATGGGGGTCGGGGCCCTGCTGCTCAGCGTGGCCGGGTCGTATGCCGTCGGCCTGGTGATGGCGCTCCCACTCGGGATCGGCGGTGGCCTTCTGATGTCGCAGATGAGCGGGCTGCTGACCTCGCGCTCGGCCTCCAGCATGCGCGGTCGGGTGCTGGCCCTGCAATCCGTGGTCTTTCTCGGATCGACCCCGATCGGTGGGCCGATCGTGGGAGCCATCGCCGACCACGCCGGTGCCCGGTGGGCGAGTGCCGCCGGCGGTTTCGGCGCATTGCTTGCCGCAGCCGTGGGCATCGTCACGTGGCGTGCGGTTCGGGTGGCCCATCGCTCGCTGCCGAACCTGGTTGCCGACTAACCGAGCTGAGCGGAGTCACGTGGCCGCCGTTTGCAACGGTCGGGTCGCGATTTCGTGCTGTCTGGTCTTTGGAATAGGTGGACAGTAGGGTCTTGGAATGACTACTGCTGCCCCAGGACCCGTTCGCCAGGAGAAACTGCCTGCCCGGACCGAGGTGGAATTGGTCGCACCCGGGATTCTGCGGGCCCAGTTGCACATCGAGTTCCCCGGTCTCGCCCACATCAACACGTACCTCATCGAAGGACCCGACGGATTCGACGTGGTCGATCCGGGCCTTCCCGGTCCGGCTTCGTGGAATTCACTGTTGGAGCGACTCTCGTCGGTCAATTTCCCCGTTGAGCGGGTGCGGTCGATCGTGATCACGCACAGCCACCCGGACCATTTCGGCAACGCCGAGCGGCTCGCCGAGGCGAGTGGCAACGCCATGATCGTCACGCACCGTTCGTTTCGGACCATGTTCGACCCGCTGCACGTCTGCGTAATGGGGGATGACTGCGACGATCCCGACCACGCCCACCCCGATCATGGCCAGGCGCCGCTGGATGCCGGCCGGCAGTTCACGCCCGACATTTCCGTCTCCGCGCCGTGGGGCAAGATCTGGGCGCCGCACAGCGACGATGCCACGCTGCGCAAGAGCCAAACGGAAACCCTGAGCGAGCGCGGTTGGCCGTTCCCCAAGCCGAAGCGCCGGGCCCGCAATGGTGAAGAGATCATGCTCGGTGGACGCAGTTGGGAAGCGGTTCACACACCCGGGCACACACTCGATCACCTGTGCCTCTACGACCGGGAAAACGGCACGTTCATTTCCGGCGACCATGTTCTGCCTACGATCACCCCTCACGTATCGGGTATCGGTTCCGGCAAGACGTCACTGGCCGATTTCCTGAGTTCACTCGACAAGGTCGCGGCGATCCCCGATGTCACCACCGTCCTTCCCGCCCATGGACTCGAGTTCACCGATCTTCCGAACCGGGTGCGCGAAGTGAAGGAACACCACCAGGACCGTCTCGAGCTGTTGGCACGCGTGTCGCAGGCCGAGGGTTGGGTGACCGTCGAGGGATACAGCCACTTCCTATTCCGGCCGGAACGGTGGGGCTCGATGGCCGAGAGCGAAACCTACGCGCACTTGGAATATGCGGTGCAGGTGGGCGACGCCGACGTTCGCATGGGTCCGAAGGAACAACTGGAATATCAGGTCCACGGGTCACCGATCCTCGTCTGATCGTTCGAACCGGATCCGCGAGCAGCGTCGGCGGATCGAAGACGTTTCCGCTCGACGCCGTTCGCTATTCGAGAATTGTGAGGGCAACCGGTGGGCGGGCCGGTGCCTCCGGACTTGACAGTGGCCATCCCAGATAAATAAGCGCGCTTATGTATGTTTCCGGTTCGAACCCGCACAGTTCGGCGACCGGTGCGTGCGCTCCGTCTGGACATGAACCCCAGTACGTCGCCAATCCGGCCGCGGTGGCCGCCAGCAGCACGTTCTGTACACCGGCGGCGACAGCGTCACGGTTCTCCGCGGTCCGGTTGGAAGTATCGCCGGCGATGGAACCAACGATGAGCGTTGCGGGCGTCCGGAGGTACTTGCCGCGGGTCTTTGCCACTTTCTCCGCCGGATCGCCGCGCTGCTCCATGGCGTTGGCGATCGTTTCGCCGAGCTGGGCTCGTGCCGATCCTTCAGCGAGGGCAAAGCGCCAGGGCCAGGTCCGTTTGTGGTTGGGAGCCCACTGCGCCAGGTCGCACAGCTCCCGGACGAGTTCCTGCGAAACCTGGCGCTCCCGGTCAACGACCATGTTCGTTCGGCGATCACGAATCGTCTGTGCGATGGCTCGGAACTCCGGTGTCGGTCCGACGGTTGAGTCGGTGCCCGTGGCATTCGGCGAAGTGGTTGGCGTTGTCACAGGTTTCACCCTACCGGCGTTGCACGTCGTAGAGCCCCGGTCCCATAGGCTTTCCGTCGATCGACCGACGAGAGGCGACGAAGAGCGAGAGGGTTTGTGGTGCGTACATTCGATGTTGTCGTCGTCGGCGCAGGGGCCATGGGATCGGCGACGGCCTGGCAACTCGCTCACCGCGGTCGTTCGGTTCTGCTGTGTGAACAGTTCGAAGCCGGGCACAATCGGGGGAGCAGCCATGGTGCGGTGCGCATTTTTCGGTTGGCGTACGACGACGTCCACTACGTCCGCATGGCGCAGCGGGCGCTCCCTCTGTGGCGGGAATTCGAAGCCGAGGTAGGCGAAACATTCCTCGACATGACCGGCGTCTACGACCACGGCCCGGTGGGTACCGTAACGGCCATCGCGGATGCCTTGCACGCCGCCGGCGCCTCCTACGAATGGCTGAGATCAGACGCCGCGCACGAACGTGTTCCCGGCCTGATCTTCGATGAAGACGTGGTGTTCCACCCCGACGGCGGAAAGATCTTTGCCGCCGAAACGCTGCGCTCGCTCCAGAGTCGAGCTGTCGAACTAGGGGTGGAGGTGGCGTTCTCCACCAAGGTCGCACTGGCTGGGCTGGCCGATGACCGCGTTGATCTGCTGGTTGGCGACGAGGCGGTCTCGGCCGGCGTGGTCGTCGTGACCGCAGGAACGTGGGTGGCCGACGTTCTCGAAGGGCGGATCAAGCTCCCGCAGCTGACGCTCGATCGTGAACGCGTTACGCACTTTCGCCCGATCGATCCGAACGCAGTCTTTCCCTCGTTCCTTCATCACATTGACGTTTGGCGTTACGGCTTGCAGACGCCCGGGGTCGGCCTGAAGATCGGGGGCCTCCGCGAGTCGCAGTTGCCGGGCGTAGCCGATGTGGCGCAGCCGATCGATCCCACCGACCCGGCCACGGTGAACCGATCGAATATCGACGCGGCGCGTCGCCATGCGGAACAGTGGGCACCGGGCGTGGATCCCGAGCCCATGTTCGGGCCGCTCTGCTCATTCACGTCCACCCCGTCACGCGACTTCATTCTCGACCGGATCGGTCCGATCGTTATCGGATCGCCATGCAGCGACCATGGGTTCAAATTCACGCCGTTGATCGGTTCTGTCCTGGCCGACCTGGCGTGTGGCACGCAAACATCGTTCGACCTCTCCCGCCACCGGCTGACAGCATTCGTCCGGTAGCGAGATGGTCCGAACCGCGGGCGATCCAAGCCCTGGGCCGCGGCCGTCGCGCTGTTTCGGCCAGAACCCCGCTGCTAGGTTTCTTCCATGAATGAAGACGAGTTTGCCGGTCGAACGGTCGTGGTAACCGGGGGCGCCTCCGGAATGGGGGCGGCATCCGTCAGGCAGTTTGCGGCGCGGGGCGCATCGGTGGTCATCGTGGATCGTAATGCCGCGCTGGCCGCCGAAGTTGCCACATCGATCGGGGCCGGTGCTCCCATGATCGGCGATGTGGCTGACTCTGCCTTCTGCAACGAAGTCATGGCGGAAGCAACTCGCCGCCACGGTGGCGTCGATGCGCTCGTGAATGCGGCCGGAGTCATCGTGCGAGCACGAGGTGAAGACACGACCGATGCCCAGTGGCATCACATCATGGGCGTCAACGTCAGCGGCACGTTCTTCATGTGCCGAGCGGCGATTGCCGCAATGAAGCTGCGCGGCGGGGGCGCAATCGTGAACTTCGGTTCGATTTGGGGCGATCTCGGATCGTCGGGAGTCGCGGCCTACTGCGCGTCGAAAGGCGCGGTGCACAACCTGACCCGGGCGCTCGCCATGGACCATGCCCGCGAGAACATTCGCGTGAACGCCGTTTGCCCCGGGGAAGTGAACACGCCGATGCTTTCGTCGGAGCGGAATGGACCGGTCACCGAGGAGATTCTCGCCGCCATAGCGGAGTCGGTTCCGATCGGACGCCTCGCCCAGCCGGAAGAGATCGCCAACGTTGTTGTATTTCTGGCGTCACGTGATGCCAGCTACATGACCGGCGCGATGGTCAGCGTCGATGCCGGCTACGGCGCACGGTAGACGCGCACATGGACTATCGCCGTATTGGGCGCTCGGGCGCCAAGGTCGCCCCGCTTGCGCTCGGAACCGACAACATCCTCAACCCAACCGACGAAGCCGAATCGATCCGCATGATCCATTGCGCGCTCGACGCCGGGCTCAACTTGATCGACACGTCGAACAGTTACGCGGCCGGAGGGTCGGAAACCGTGATCGGCAAAGCCCTCGCCCAGGGCAGCCGTCGTGACCAGGCGTTCATCGCGACGAAAGTGCACTACCCGACCGGTACGGGGCCGAACGACCGTGGGAATTCCCGGGTCCACATCATGCGGGCCTGCGACGATTCGTTGCGTCGACTCGGAACGGACTGCATCGACCTTTACCAGCTTCACCGGCCCGACTTCTCGGTGACGATGGAGGAGACACTAGGCGCGCTTACTGATCTTGTCCGCGCCGGAAAAGTTCGTTACATCGGCTCCTCGACATCGCCGGCCTGGCGCGTCATGGAAGGTGTGATGCTCGCCGATGCAAAAGGCTATGCGCGCTTTGTATCTGAACAGCCTCCGTACAACCTGCTCGACCGACGGGTGGAGAACGAACTCGTGCCGATGGCTCTCGAGCACGGACTCGGCCTGCTCCCGTGGTCGCCGCTCGCCATGGGCGTGTTGGGCGGACGATACGCCGACGACAACATCCGCCCCGACGGTTCCCGTGCCGCTGTCCGCGGCGGCATCTATGCGGAACGCGTAAGCCAGGCTGCCGTCGTCGCCGGCAACAAGTTCGTGAAGTTGGCACGCGACAACGGCTACGACGCCGCGCAGCTGGCCATCACCTGGCTGAAAGATCAACCCGGCGTTGTGGCTCCGCTCATCGGACCCAAGTCCGTCGCCCAACTCGAACACTTCCTTCCGGTGCTCGAGATGTCGGTCACTGATGACATCAGGGCGGTCTGCGACACCATTTGCCCGCCCGGTAGCGCGATTGCGAACTTCCACAACTCGGCGCCGTGGATGAAAATGCAGTTGACGCCGGGTGCCGATTCCTAGAAACGGATGACTGCAGCATGTTGATTCCGATCAAGGTTCTGGAGAGGATTCGGGCCGGTGAAATCGACCTGGCGTTCCGGCGGTGGCAGAAGCCGACCGTCAAGGTCGGTGGTCGCTTACGTTCGGCCCTGGGCGAGTTGAGCATTGGCAATGTTGCGGTTGTCGACCCTGCGTCGATATCCGACGCCGACGCGATCCGGGCCGGTTACGGTTCAGCCGATGATCTGCGCGCTGATCTTTTCCGCGAGCGTGGAGGGGTGGCCAGGGCCCGCACGGCGAAGCCGACCGAGGCGAGTCTGGTGTACCGGATCGAAGTGTCGTACCTCGGAGAAGACAGTCGGATCGCGTTGCGAACGGCACCGGTGTCGGAAACCGAGTTGGCAACGCTCGTCGACAAGGTGCGCAAGATCGATAGCCGTAGTGCGCGTGGTCCATGGGTGCAGCGCACTCTTGAGCTGATTGAGACCTGGCCCGAACGGCGGGCCCCGGAACTCGCCGAAATCGAAGGCCTGGAAACCCTCGTATTCAAGACGAACGTACGAAAGCTGAAGGAGCTGGGACTGACGGAGAGTCTGCGAGTCGGCTACCGGTTGGCGCCGCGCGGCGAACGGGTCCTGGGCGCTATGCGCGCTTAGGTGTGGTCTGTGCCGGTCGACTCGGTTGTGGCGGCCGTGGCGTCTGTGGCGGTCGCCTCGTTGGACGATGTTGGTCCCGGCCTCATGAACGTCAACTCGTGCTTGTTGTGGAACAGGTGAAGCACGCGTGAACCCGGAATCGCGGCGAACCGGTGGGCGATGTCATGATCGGTCTCGCCTTGGAATTTGATCGTGCAGATGATGTTGGTTGCGTGGTCCAGCCACTTTTCGACAAGTCGAAGCATCTTCTCGGGGTACCCGATGATGTCGCTGCACCACCAGTCGACGCGGCCGACCTCTGACGGCTCAAGGCCGAATGCACTTCCCCCGTGCCAGGTCACGTTCGGCAACTCCTCGACCGAAGGATCAAGTGGAGCCCGGTCGTAGGCGGTGACACTGGCTCCGGTTTGGGCGAGGGACCAGGTCCAGCCGCCGGGGCTCGCTCCCAGATCAAGGCACGTTTCGCCGGGTTTTGGGAAGTTCCTAAGCAGACACAGCGCTTCCCACAGCTTGAGGTACGCCCGGTTTGGTGGTCCTTCTCGGTCCTCGACGAATTGCGGGGCTCCGTTGGCGAACGGACTGGAGCACCTGGCGGCGAGGAACATGGTTTTCGGATCGAGGAGCGTCCAGGATCCAAGCGGGGCTGATGGGGCGGGCTGACCAAACGGAAGCGGTTTTGCTGAAACGTATGGAAGTTTCTGGGTGATGAGGTCGGCACGTCCGCGATGTTCCGGTGCATACACGGCCCAGTTCCGTTGAACGGCCCGGAGTTTCGTTGATGCGTCGGAAATCGAAGCGATGTCGATCCGATGGCAGTCATGCCAGATGTTGAGCGCCCACATTGACCGGATGGCCGGGCGCTCGGTGACGATCAACTCGCCATGTTCGAATGCGATCGGGATGCGGGCTATCTGCAATTCCTCCACGAGCTGGTCGTGGAGACCTTCCGCCGCAAGATATGCCGTACGTTGTTTTGCCACCCGTCCAGTCTGCCCGCTCCGGCGGGCTCCGATGGCCGGATCGACGAGGTCCTCAGGTCAACCGGGTGACGAGATCTCACGGTAAAGGGTCTCAGGGGTTCGGATACTCTGGACGCGTCGCAGAAGATCCATCCTCGGATCGATTTGACGAAGGCGGATCAGCCCACCGGCCGGCTGAACCCGGCGATCTGCTTGTACTGGGCACTGATTCCCTCGAGCTCGCCATCGGCAAACACATCACCGATCGCCGAAAATCCCGCGGGCGAACGCTCCTCGGCCATATCGAGCACGCGCTCGGGGCCGTGCTGGCGATTCGCGAGCACGATTCTTGCGGTCGCCGGGAGGCGCTCCCATTCATATGCGCGCAGCGCATCGGTGGGATCGGTATGCGTCTTCAGGGCAACTGCGATAGCCGAGGCATCAAGAATTGCTTGAGACGCTCCGTTCGATCCGATCGGATACATCGGGTGCGCGGCGTCGCCGAGGAGCGTTACCCGGCCGTGGCTCCAATGGCTAAGCGGATCCCGGTCGACCATGGGGAACTCGAAGATCTCTTCGGTCTGTTCAATAAGTGCCGGAATGTCGAGCCAATCGAAACGCCAGTCGGCGAAGCGATCGGCGAATACCGATTTCTCGACCCGCTTGTTCCACTCCTCGCGACCCAGCAGACCCGTGTCGCGGCGGTCAAGTTCAGCAATCCAATTGACGAGTTGGAGGCCGTCCGCGTCGGGTTCCGTGATCGGATACGCAACAAACTTGTGGGGCCGGTATCCGGCCATGAACATCGACCGCTTGGTGAGGAACCCGGGGTGGCGGGTGGCGGCCCGCCACAGCACGTTTCCTGACCACTGGGGAGCGCCCTGGTTCGGTTCAAAGGTGCTTCGGGCCACCGAGTGGATCCCGTCGCATGCGATGACCACGTCGGCGGTGTCGAACACCGTTTCGCCGGTGGTGCGATTCTCCAGTTCAACGGTCGGTCTCGTGTTCGAGTCGCCAACCGTGAACGAACGTAGGGCGTGCCCAGCGCGTACAGCGTCGGGTCCCAAGCGTTCCTTCACAACCTCCAGAAGGGCCAGTTGGAACCGGCCTCGGTGGATCGAGATCTGCGGAACCTGATATCCGGCCGCGAGACCCCGGGGTTCCCGCCAGATCAGCTGGCCATGACGGTTGAAGAACGCCAGTTCTGCGGTCTCGACGCCGAGTGGCCGTAACGTCTCGAGCAGCCCGAGTTCGTCGAGGACTCCCATGGCGTGCGGCAGAACGTTGATTCCGACCCCGAGCGGGGTGATGTCACGCACCGCTTCGTACATCGTGACGCTGATGCCCTGAGCATGAAGTGCCAGTGCCGTCGCACAACCACCGATGCCCGCTCCAATAACAATCGTATGCATACCTATTTGTCTTTCAGTCCATCGTTCTAAACAAGTGACGTACTTCAGCCCGGAATCGCTCGACGTCGACATCGAGCGCGACGCGAGCCTGCGCAAATCCTTCCGGCGTGCCCTGGTGCTGGATGGCGTTCGGGTCGACCCGTCGGATGAGCCCGCGGCGGTCAGCGACCGTCATTCCCCAGGCGGGACCGGGATCGCACTGGATGGCGATGGGGAGAGTCGGCCCGCTGACGAGGTCGGGGAGCACCGCAGCCATCGCGGCCAGCAGATCGTGACAGGGGCTCTCACCTTCGGGAACGAAACCGGAGCCTCCAGCGCGGTAGTACGCGAGAGGCTCGGCGAGCCACCGGGCGGCGTCATTTCCGCGCCCCTCGACCAGATCGACTTCAGCTGAGTGGAACGTGGCGCGGTGTGACACGTCAAGGCCGACCAGGAGGGGCGGTTCCGCCCAGTGTTGCTGGAGCACCTCCGCCGCTGCGGTCGGGTCGTGCGCGATATTTGCTTCGCTCACGGGTAGCGCGTTGCCCGGTGACGCGAATGTTCCGCCCATAGTCACCAGTCGTAGGTGGACGGGCGAAAAAAGTCCCTGCCGGAGTCCGCTCGCGACCGTCGAAAGCGGACCCAGAGTGAGAAGCGTGTCGGCGGTGGCTCCGGGACCTGACCACAGTTGTTCGAGCGTGACGAGCGTCTTCGCCCGGGCGGGAGGGCGACCGGTGTTGCCCAGGCCGTCGGTGCCGTGGACGAAATCAGCGGGCCGGGTGATTGGTGCGGGACCGACGGCCGCCGGGGCCCCGACCGCCACCGGAACGTCGGGACGTCCGGCCGCTTCCAACACGCGGAGAATGTTCTCGGTGGCCAAATCGACGTTGACGTTGCCCCATACGGTGCTGATACCGACGATCTCGATCGCCGGGTTGGTTACCGCCCACCACAGCGCAACCGCGTCGTCTATACCTCCGTCGGAATCGATGATGACGCGCACGCTCCGACAGTAGATGACAGGCGCTCGGTCGCCGGTCACCGCGTCGGCGGGGTGCCATGGGGGACGGGTCAATCGATGCGACTCGCCAAGCGTGGAATTACGGGGCAAGATACGAATCATCTGTGCACGCGATAGTGCAAGTAAGGGGACAGCATGAAGCAGTTGAGTGGGCTGGACGCCAGCTTCTTGTATATGGAAACGCCGACCACGTTTGGTCACGTGAACGGGTTGGCGATCTACCAACGTCCGACACCTGACTTCGATCCGTATCCGCTCGTGTACAAGAAATTCGAAGCGATGGTCGGGCGGGCTGAACCGCTTCGTCGTCGATTGGTGACGGTGCCCCTCGGTTTGGACCATCCGTACTGGATCGATGATCCCGAGTTCGATCTCGACTTCCACGTCCGTCATATCGGTTTGGCTCCGCCCGGAGCGGCGGACCAGCTTGGTGAGCAGGTCGCGCGAATCGTCGGGCGGCCCATGGACCGGTCACACCCCCTTTGGGAGGTTTACGTCATCGAAGGCTTGGCCGACGGGCGATGGGCCATGTTGACCAAATTCCATCACGCCACCGTCGATGGAGCTGCCGGAGTGATCCTGCTCAACATGCTCACGGAAACCGATCCGAACCAGAACGCCGATCTGGAGCCGATCCCATGGGAGGGCGAACCGATCCCGGCCGATGCCGAACTGCTCAAGCGTACGGTCCAATCCCTCGTATCGAACCCGGTGAAGGCGGCTCGGCTTCAGTTGCGGTTGGTCCAGAACCTCGCCGAATCAGCCGGAGTGACGAGCTTCAGCGGAGCATTCACCCAAGCCCGCAACACCATCAAAAAGGTGGCGGCGCGTGGAGAATCAACGACCCCCGACAACGAGCGAAGGGTCAAGCTCCCGCTGTCTTCAGCTCCCTCGACCCCCTGGAACAAGTCGATCACGGCCCACCGTCGGTTTGCCATGCGATCGACATCGCTGGAGAACCTGAAGGCGTTGAAGAACGCGACCGGTGGAACCCTGAACGATGTGGTGATGGCCATTTGTTCAGGTGCTCTGCGCGCTTACCTTCTTGAACACAACGCGCTCCCCGACAAGCCCCTACGGGCGATGGTGCCGGTGTCGATACGGACCGGCGACGAGGCCGACCCGTGGACCAACCGCGTGTCGGGCATCATCGCTGATCTGCCAACCGACTGTGATGATCCGCTCGAGCGCGTCGCCCGATGTCGTATCGCTATGTCAGAGGCAAAACGGCAGTTCGAGCTCGTTCCCGCTGACACGCTCACCGAGGGCGCCGAGTTGGCCTCGCCGATTGTTGCCACATCAGCGATGCGGCTGGCATCACGACTGCGGCTCGCCGACCGGGTGAACTTCCCGGCGAACGTGGTGATCTCGAACGTCCCCGGCCCTCGTCATCCCCTGTATTTCGCGGGTGCCCGACTCGACAACTACATCCCGGTGTCGATCGTGACCGATGGCATGGGGCTGAACATCACGGTCCATTCGTACCTGGACAAGCTCGACTTCGGGCTCATCGCAAGCCGGGAGCTGGTGCCCGATCTGTGGCATCTGGTCGATCTTCACGTTGATGAAATCGCCAAGCTTTTCGAGGCGAGCGGGGCCGAGTGGGTCGAACCGCCCGAACAGCCTTCGCTTCGGGTCGGCAGCAAATACGTGGCCCCGACCAAAGGCAAAGGGACCCGCGTGTCGGCCGCGAAACCAACTGCGCTTGCGGAACGTGCGAAGCCGGCAAAACGCTCGGCGACGAAGCGTTCGGTGCTGAAACACGAAGGCGCCGACTCCGGCGCTGAACCGAGTGGTTCGCAGACCCCGAGTGCGAAGACGTCCCGGGGAGGTGCCAAGTCGACACGAACGAGCGGAGCATCGTCGTCTCCGGCCAAACGCGTCGCCAGCCGGAAAGCGACGGCAACGAAAGCCACTGCCGCAAAAGCCTCGAAACCGGCTTCGGCGCGCAGCCGATCACGCTGAACGGGGCCGGGGAGGCTTAGGAAGTCGAGGAGGACCGGTTAGCTATTTGCCGGCTCCTCCCCGACATCCTCGGTTTGGACCCCCACCTCATCGGCGGTCGGGGCCACGACGGGGAGGCTGGCCCAGCGCCCATGCCCTCACCCCCACTGCATCACTTCCGCGCACTTTGTCGGACTGGGTGGTGGCGTTGTGACGACCATCAGCCGATTGTCACGGTTACTACACAAAGTGAACGGATCCTCAAGTAACGAGCCATACGTGTCGATGATGTTTGCGGGATGTCTGATGTCCAGATGCCCCTTTTTTCATCGCGTCGTACGTACGTCGATGAATTCTCTTTCGAAAGGTCATTGAATGCGACGGTTCTCAACCCTCACCGCTGTAGCCGGTGGATTGGTTCTCACCACGCTGCTCCTTACCGGATGCGGCTCCGACAAGGCAGACGACACCACGGCCGATACCACGGTCGCCGCTGCTGAAACCACCGCTGCCGCGGCCGAAACGACGGCTGCCGCAGCAGACACCACCGCCGCCGCGGCCGAAACGACGGCTGCCGCTGCCACCGAGACAACCGTCGCTGCCTCGACAGACACCGTGGCCGCCGACACCGCTGCTGCCGGTGCGACCGACACTGTGGCTGCTGCCGGTGATCTCACCTCCACGTTCGTGACCCAGATGTTGATGGGCATGACGGGTGGTACCACTGCTGATCCCGCTGATGTGAAGTGCGTTTCCGAGAAGGTCACCGAGGCTGACCTCAGCAAGCTCGTGACTTCGTCGGGCTCGACCCCTGACCCCACCGCCATGAAGGCGATCATCAAGGCCGCATTCCAGTGCAAGCCGAAGGGTCTGGCCGACAACATGGTGAAGTCGACGTTCACCGACGTCTCGGCCGATGTAACCGACGATCAGAAGACCTGCATCGCCGGCAAGATCCTCGACGTTATTGCTTCCGACGATGCGGTGATCGACGCGATGCTGCAGTCGGATTCCAAGATGCCTGAGTCGCTGAAGCCGAAGTTCACGAAGGTCGTCGAAGACTGCGTGCCCGCTGGTGCAGCCCGTGAGGCGCTTTTGAAGGACCTTCTGAAGGCGTAAGTGGCGTCGGCTCCCGCCGAACCGGATTTGAAATGTGAAACGGGCCTGTCGATACCGACAGGCCCGTTTTCGTTTGTGGCGGGTGGGAGTTCGCCGCCACCACGGAGATTGTTGTGTCAGGCGGCGTAGTTCCGGAGGACCCGCAACGCACCGTCCGCTTCCGGACCGTTGGTCGCGAGGCCTGACTTGTCGCCGGCGAGGCGGCGGGCACCTACCCGGCAGAAGGCCCCCATCGAGCCACTTATGGTCGCTGGTGCATCGGATGGACCGAGCTTCATCTCGATACCGTCAGGCGAAATAAGCGTGCATAGGACCGGCATCACCGGGAGCCCTGCCAGTTTCATCGCGTACGGGAGCGTCGCGTGGCCGAGCCAGGCGATGTGCCGGAGCCGGTCGGTGTCGGGATAGGCGATGCCGAGCGGTTCGGTGATGTCGAGTGTGTGGGCCCAGTGCTCCGCGAGGCGTGTCGTCGCCAGGGTCCTCGGCTTGAGTGGCGCGGCCGCCCAGCGAACGGTCAGTGAGGGGTCGGCGGACGAGAGTGCGGCCACCGACTCGCGACGCGCACGCTTCCACTGTTCGAAGATTTCGTCCGGCTGGAGCGACACGGTCTGGACCTGCCCGTGCATAGCCTCGTCGAGGGGCTGATCACGCGTGGTCCACTCGTTCGTGGGAGTCCTCAACGTGGTGGCTACTCCCGCTTCGGAAAGGGCGAGGTGCAGCACCGTGTCGGCCACCGACCATCCCGGTGCGGCCGATTCGGCCAACCATTCGTCGGCGGAAAGCCCCGCCAGGATGGCCTCGATTCGATCGTATTCGGCGACGAGGTCGCGCAAGATGTCGTCCGCTGCTGTTGTCATCGGTGCACTTTGCCGATTCGCGCACCGCAACGCAAACGGGTTTGCGCCAGTGCCCCGTGAATCGCGCCATGACGAACGGCGCATCAGCGAAGTTCAGGGAATCGATGGAGTGAACTTCGGGGCGATGCGGGCGAGCGTCGCCTGTTCATATGCGTACGCATAGCCGATGAGACGAGGTTCGCTCCAGGCGGCGCCGGCAAGGGAAAGTCCAACGGGGAGGCCGCGAACCAAGCCCATCGGAACGGTGATGTGGGGCGTACCGCTCACCGCAGCCGGGGTCGACCAGCCGCCCGTGTCGCTGTCGCCGTTCACGAGGTCAGTTACCCACGCCGGTCCGTTGGTTGGCGCTATCACCGCGTCGAGCTTGTGGGTCCTTAGTGCTTGATTCAGTCCTCCATCTGCCGCGTAATTTCGGCACGCCGCGAGAGCGTCGAGGTAGAGCGGATCGGTAAGTTCCCCGAGAGCCGCGGCCCTCTCGAGTTGCTCCTGACCGAACCACTTCAGCTCGGTTTCGGCGTGCGCAAGATTCCAGGCGATCACGTCGTCGATCGTGGCAATCGGTGCGGACGGAATGAATTCGTCGAACCACGCCCGCAGTCCGTGACGGAGTTCGTGCAGCAGAACCGTGAACTCCGCGGCACCGAGCTCGGAGTCGTTCTCGATCTCTACCGGATCGATGATGACCGCACCAAGTTCGCGGAGCGTACGAATCGCCTGATCGAACAGAACCCCCACCTCAGGATTTCGGGGCGCATCGTCACGCATCACACCGAGGCGGGCGCCGTGGAGCCGATCGACGTGAAGGTCGGCGGTGTAGTCGAGGGTCGGAGCGTTGGCCGTCGACGGATCATGAGGGTCGGGTCCGCTCAAGGCGGTCAGCAGTGCTGCGGCATCCGCCACTGTTCTCGTCATCGGACCAGCCGTGTCCTGCGTATGCGAGATCGGGATGATTCCGTGTCGACTGATCAGGCCAACCGTGGGTTTGAGACCGACTATCCCGTTCACCGACGATGGTGAAACGATCGATCCGTCCGTCTCTGTGCCGACGGCGATCGCGCAGAGGTTCGCAGACGCAGCAGCGCCCGAGCCGGAACTCGAACCGCTCGTGTTGCGGTTGAGGGCATAGGGGTTGCGTGTGAGACCACCTCGTCCGCTCCAGCCGCTGGTCGAGCGAGGCGAGCGAATGTTGGCCCATTCGCTGAGGTTCGTCTTTCCGAGAATCACCGCTCCGGCGTTGCGGAGCCGCTGAGCCACGAATGCGTCGACTCTGGGTCTGTGGCCGAACAGCGCCATCGATCCGGCGGTCGTCTGCATCCGATCGCCCGTCGCGATGTTGTCTTTGAGAAGGACCGGGATGCCGTGCAGCGGTCCACGGGCTCCTCGTGCCGTGCGTTCAACGTCGAGTGCGGCCGCGATCGCCATCGCATCGGGGTTCAGCTCGATGACCGCCTGGAGTCGAGGGCCGCTCGAGTCGAGGTCACGGATGCGTTTCGCATACGCCGATGTGAGTTCTGACGATGTGGTCCGCCCGTTGGCCATCGCTTCTTGAAGCTGGGCGACTGTCGCTTCGGCGAACGCGAACTCGCCGAACGTAATTTCAGTCATCGTTGATGGACGGGCCGGGATCGTTCTCGGTGACCAGCTCACGAGGCGGCAGCGCCAGCCCCTCGACGACCTGTGCATTCGGGAGTCGAAGCAATAGGCCGGGGGAGAGGATCACCTTGCAGGACCGGCTCCCACCGCCGACGAGTACCCGCTTCAGGTCCATGATCCGACTATCGATGTAGAGCGGGAGCGTGGGCGGTAGGCCGATCGGCGTCACTCCTCCGACAGTCATTCCGGTGAACGCCTCGGTGTGTGCGGCATCGGCAAATGACGCCTTCTTGGTACCGAGGAGTCGCCGAACCGTCTTGTTCACATCGAGGCGGGTCGTGGGCAGCACCAAGCAGGCGGCAAAGACCGCAGGGTCGGACTTTCCCTCAACCACGATGCAATTTGCACCTTCGTCGCTCGGGTAGTTGTACTTCTCGCAGAAGGCTGCAGTGTCGGCGAATGCCGGATCACACGGGAACAATTCGTAGGGCTCACCGAACGGGTCGAGGAACTCGGTCAGACGCCGCTCAGCTTCCAGGTCACGGGTGAAACCAGCGTTCTCAGCCATGTGGTCATGCTACCGACCATCGAAGACCGTTTGCTGCCAGCATGGTCAGGCCAGCTCAAGGAAGAACGCGTCTGCTCTCGCAACCGGGTGAAGATGTTGCGGAACATGTCCTCCGAGTCGAGGCAGTCGTGGAAGCCATGTTGGCGGGCGTGAATCGTGCTGTTGATGATCGTCGTGCCGGATCGACCGGGCGCACCGACCACGGCATCGCAGTAGACCAACGAGTTGTAGCCGACGAATTGCACAACGTCGGACGATGCCCGCAGGCCATGTCGTTCCACGATCTTCGCCCATTCGTTCGCGCGCTTAGGAAGTTCGGTGGCAAACGACATCGGTCGGTGCTCGCCGACTTCCATCTCCATGGCTTCAGCGATGGCCGCCCAGGCCTGGCTCCATACGAACACGTCGCCGTTCGTCAGGTTGTACGCCTCTCCCGACGCTATGGGCGCAGTCGCGGCCCAGGCCAGCGCACGGGCCACAAGTTCAGCGTCGACCGCCTCCACCAGTCTCGGCTCCAAGGATTTGAACGGGTAGTGAAGCGGTTCTCCGGACTCCTTCAGGATCGCTGCGTAGACGCCAAGGGCCAGGGCGGGGTTCATGTTTGCGCCGCTCGCATCGCCGTAGACGACCGTCGGACGAAACGTTGTCAGCCCCCATCGCTGCCCGCGTTGCTTCTCCTCCAGATACTGCTGTTGAACGAAGTAAAAGTTACGGTGCGGTCGTATCGGGTCTCGCTCCTTGAGCGGCACACGGAGTCCCTGCAACCCCACCGAAGGGTGGTGAAACCCGTAGGCCTTCGTACCGTGCAGTAGCGATACATGCCGAAGGTTGGTCGCCGAGTCGCTGAGCGGCTCAAACAGATTGCGCAGCATTGAAGCATTTGTTTCGATGACCTCTTCATCGAGCCAACCCGGCATGAGACCGGGGATCTCATGGAGTGCGGCGTAGACCACGTGGGTGATTTCGCCCATCTCACTGAAAACTTTTGAACAGGCGGACGGGTCAAGCAGGTCCACCGCCACGAACTCGTGGTCGGCGAGTTCAATGGCGGGTCGACGACGGGAAACCCCGATCACGTCCCAATCGGGAAGGGACGCGAAGTGTTTCAATGCCGCCATCCCGACGAGACCCGAAGCACCAGCGACAAGAACCTTGGACATGAACCGACACGTTAGGTGTCGCAATGCGAAAGCACCCATCTGCGCTTGGGGTGCGAGCCAGCGGGCGGTGGATATGTGACGTGCCGAGAGCCGCACCGGTGCGGCACGGTTGACCGACCGAATTTCCGGTTGGGTTTGCGTGACCGTCGTCACACGGTTAGGGTTTCGCATCAGTCGCCCCCACGACCTTCAGCACGTCCGCTTTACTGCAGTCCATCCTCTGAGTGAATGGGTCAACCGGTTTTGGAACTTCTCGAAGTCAGCGACATATCAGTTCGTTTTGGCGGAATCGTCGCGCTCGATTCGCTTACGTTCACGATCAAAAAGGGGGAGATTCTGGGCTTGATCGGGCCAAACGGCGCGGGCAAGACCACAATGTTCAATGTCATCAGCCGCGTATACAACCCAACGTCGGGGCGGTTGAACTTCAACGGCAAAGATCTGTTGGAAGTCCGACCGGAAAACATCGCCCGCCATGGGATTACCCGCACTTTCCAAAACCTGGCGCTCTGGTCGCGTCTTTCGGTTTTGGAGAACGTGATGTTGGGTGCACATACGCAAGGTCGCAACGGGTTTGTCCGCAGTGCTTTGCGTATCGGTACGCGCGGTGAAGAGCGAAAGCTTTCGATGAAGGCGTACGGAATTCTGCAGGAACTCGGATTGGAAGACATCGCCTTCCGTCCTGCGGCGGGATTGCCGTACGGAACCCTCAAGCGAATCGAGATAGCTCGAGCCCTGGCGAGTGACCCACAGCTTTTGATGCTTGATGAGCCGGCCGCCGGTCTCACCCACAGCGAAGTGGATGAACTCGGGCAACTCGTTAAGGATCTCCGTGACCGCTACGACCTCACTGTGCTGTTGGTCGAACACCACATGTCGATGGTGATGGCCATTTCCGACAACATCGTGGTCTTGAACTTCGGACGCAAAATTGCCGAGGGTGGTCCCGCTCACGTGAGCCAGGACCCCCAGGTGATCGAGGCCTACCTCGGAGGGGCAGAATGAGTCTGCTGGAGATGCAGGACCTTCGGGCCAGTTATGGGCCCGTCGAAGCTTTGCACGGTGTCACACTCCATGCCGAGGAGGGAGAAGTTACGGTTGTTCTTGGTGCCAACGGGGCAGGAAAGACCACGACGATCCGGTCCATCTGCCAGATGGTGACCACGGCAGGCAATATCACATTCGATGGCACGCCCCTTGGGGGAAAGACGACCACCGATATCGCTCGCCTTGGTGTGGCCCACGTTCCGCAGGGCCGGGGGACGTTTGCTGACCTGAGTGTCGAAGAGAATCTCGAGGTTGGCGCGTTCCGCCGAAAGGACCGAAACCTGCGATCTGATTACGACTTTTGGTACGGCATCTTTCCCCGGTTGGGTGAACGTCGTACGCAGTTGGCTGGGAGTCTCTCGGGTGGAGAACAGCAGATGCTTGCCGTGGCGAGGGCCATGATGAGCAAGCCCAAACTTCTGCTTCTCGACGAGCCATCACTTGGTTTGGCTCCGATCATCGTGCGTGACCTGTTTGACCGTTTGTCGGCAATTCAGAAGGAGCAGAACGTGACCATGTTGGTGGTCGAACAGAACGCAAACCTCGCATTAAAGATCGCTGACAAGGCGTATGTGCTTGAAGCCGGTGAAATAGCGATGTCGGGAACTGCCGATGAGTTACGCAATGACGATGGAGTCCGCCGTGCATATCTTGGCTTCTAGGGGAGTGTTGGGATGACAACGATAGAGAATCTCAGACCGACCGCCGGGGTCGCGGATCGAATTCGAACCAAGATTGGTGAAATTGGCTCGCGGGGCCTGATGATCACCGGGGGCATCGTCGTTGTGCTTTCTGTGATCTTCATTGCCATGGATGGGTTGAAGCTCTTCTGGATCCGGTTTCTCGATGCTTTGGCGAATGGCTTTATTTACGGAGCCGTAGCGCTGGCGCTGGTGCTGATCTACAAGGCCACCGGCGTGATCAACTTCGCCCAGGGCTCGATGGCGATGTTCTTCACGTTCGTCGCCTACGTGTTAGCCCGTGAGCAAGGCTGGCCGGTTTGGATCAGCATCTTGTTGGCCATGGTCCTGTCTGCCGCTTTCGGGGCGTCGTTCGAACGGGTGTTCATTCGACCGTTCGATCCCTCGAACCATCTGCCGATCACGATGGTGACCATTGCTCTGCTGTCGGTCCTCGATGGAGCGGCAATGTTGATATGGGCCGCCGATCCAAAGGGGTTTCCGAGCCCGTTCCCGTCGAGCCTCGAGAAGAAGCAGTACTTCGACATCTTCGGCGCTCGCCTCTTCTACACGACGTTGGGCATCTGGTTTTCGGTGATCGCGATCACCGTGTTGACGACCTTGCTCCTGAGCAAGACGAAGATCGGTCTGGCGTTTCGGGCGGTGTCGTCAAACCTTGAATCGAGCAGGCTCGTAGGCATCCACGTCGGCCGCACACTCCAGTTCGGCTGGGCACTGGCGGCAGCGATTGGAACGTTGGCCGGCTGCCTTGTGCTGTCTGACACGAAGTCGCTCCTCGACCCGTCGTTCATGGCAAAAATTCTCGTGTTCTCCTTCGCCGCGGCGACTATCGGAGGGCTCGACAGTCTGGCCGGGGCCGTGGTGGGCGGAATTCTCGTCGGCCAGTTGCAGACCATGTTGGGTGGTTACGTGACCTTCATCGGGTCCGACCTTGTACTCAGCGTGACGCTGATGTTGGTAATCGTTGTCCTGCTCGTGCGACCCAACGGGTTGTTCGGCAAAGTCCGTGTGGAGCGTGTGTGATGCCTGTTTCGATGGTTGAAGGAACCCCGAAGCATCGGGCCTACATGATCGGCGCCTGGGTCGTCGGCATCCTGGTGTTGCTCGCCATTCCGTTTATCAAGTTGCCTGAGTTGTTCGGCAATCCCACCGGTCAGTTGCTCAACTGGAACCGGGTGTTGGCGTACGCCGTTGCGATCCTCGGCTTGAACCTGGTCGTCGGCTACTCCGGTCAGATCTCGCTCGGCCACTCGGCCTTTATCGGGCTCGGCGCGTACACCACAGTGATCCTGGTCGCTGACCATCACTGGAGCTACTTCGCCGCACTTCCGGTGTCGTTTCTCATGTCGTTCCTCCTCGGCTGTGTCGTTGGCCTTCCGGCCCTTCGCATCAAGGGCCTCTACCTGGTGGTGGTGACGTTCGCATTGGCCGTGGCGTTTCCCACGGTTATCCTGCGCTACGCGTCGCTCACCGGAGGCTCGAACGGGAAGAATGCGCCGGGCACCGTGGAGCCACCGGACTGGACCCCTTTTGATCCGCGAGAGCGTCTCGATCCCTACCGGTTCCGTTACTACGTGCTTCTCGCCGTCGCGGCCATTATGTTCCTCCTGGCGCGCAACATCATAAAGAGCAGGGCCGGCCGAGCACTTGTGGCGCAGCGTGATAACCCGATTGCAGCGTCGATCAGCGGTGTGCAGGTGCCGGTAAACAAGGTTTTGGTTTTTGGATTGAGCGCAGGGTTCTGTGGAGTAGCGG
Source organism: uncultured Acidimicrobiales bacterium (assembly GCA_963763135.1). Taxonomy (GTDB): domain Bacteria; phylum Actinomycetota; class Acidimicrobiia; order Acidimicrobiales; family JANYDT01; genus JANMZO01. The sequence goes on from CAVXNJ010000009.1 coordinate 688,423, forward strand.
GTTGGATGCTGATCATCAACCTCCCGTTCGCTTCCGACGTTTCTTTCAGTGTGGCGTTGAGCATCACGCTGATTATCGGCCTAGTCATGGGCGGCGGCGCCACCATCTCCGGGGCCGTTCCCGGTGCCATCGTGGTGGTCATCGGCAACTACCTGCTCGAGCAGTTGACCGAGAAGGAGAAGGTCGGTCCGTTCAGCATGGAATGGCTCGCGACCCGGCCGGGCAAAGGAGGGATCGTCTCGATCGCATTCGGTCTTCTGCTTCTGCTCTTCGTGTTCGTCCTACCCGGTGGCGTAATCGATGGACTCAGACGTCTTCGAGCGCGACTGGTACGGGTGACCCCGCATCCCGCCTGGCTGAGCCAAACCAAGGTGTCGGAGGCGGTCTCGGAATAGCCGCAACCAATCAAACAAACGAACAGACATCTCAACAAATAATCAGTACCCGTAGTTCATGCATTTCCGTAACAACTCCATAACCACTCGCTCGATCAATCGAGTAACAAACACAGGGGGCAGTACGTACATGAAACAACGTTCGACCGTTCATAAGTCACGGTTTACCTATATCGCGACCGCCGCGGTTGTCGGCGCTGCGATCATCGCAACGTCGACACCTTCGCTTGGTGCGACGAAGAAGAAGGCAACACCGACCACCAAAAAGCCAGCAGTTACTGCTGCGCCTACGACGAAAGCTGGCACGGCGACTCCGGCTGCGGCGGGAGGACTCGGCAAGCAGGCTGACGGGACATATCTCGGCAAGGGAGGATTCAAGCTGGACCTCTCCAAGTGCCCGAAGGACTTCGATATCAATCAGGGCATTTCAGATAAAGAGATTCGAGCATTCCTGTCATTGCCCAAGTCGGGCGCGCTTGCCGGATTCGGACTTATCGCCGACGGTATGAACAGCTACTTCAAGTACGTCAACGAAAAAGAGGGAGGGGTCGGCGGCCGCAAGATCGTCCTTGATTCCAAAGACGACCTGTACCAGCCCGACAAGACCAAGGCCAACGTGGCTGAGGCCATCGCCTCAGGCAAGTACGCCGCCTTGGTCACGACCCTGGGCACGCCGAACAACCTTGCTATCTGGGACGACACCAACAAAGAATGTATGCCGCAGATGCTCAACGGCACCGGTGCCGCACAATGGGGCGACGTCGATGGTCACCCGTGGACGACCGGCATGCAGCTTGACTACACGACCGAAGCAATTCTTTGGGCGGAATGGGTCAAGAAGGAGTTCCCGAAGGGTGCCACCGTCGCCATGCTGACCTACAACAACGACTTCGGGCTCAGCTATTCGAAGGGCTTCCGAATTGCTACCAAGGGTACGAATATCAGCGTCGTGAAGGAAGAACTTCACGAAGCCACGGCTCCGAACCTCACCAACCAGTTCACGAACATCGACGCCGTCCTTCCCGACGTGATTCTCATTCAAACCACAGGAGCGTTCTGCACCCAGGCCATGGCCGAAATCGAGAAGCGCGGCTTCCCGGGCAAGGTCATGATGTCGGGCACCTGCGGATCGTTGGCCCAGTTCTTTGCTCCGTTGATCCAGCAAGGTCTGAGTGGCAAGGACACCTACATCCTCAATTACCTCAAAGACATCAACGACTCGGAATGGCAGGACGACGCATACGTCAAGTTTGTTCGGGCCACGCTCAAGGACCACGGTCTCGACCCGAACCAGTCGACCTACGCCACCGGCTACGTGTTCGCGTGGTACTTCGTAGAGGCTCTGAAGCTGGCGTCTACCTACCAGGGCGGCCTGAACCGAGCGAACCTGATGTTGGCCAACCGCGGACTCGACAAGACCATGCCGCTCGCGCTGCCCGGTGTGACGAACAAGATGGAAGGTGGCAAGGACGCCTATATGAACGAAGCGGCCCGGGTTGCTCGTTATCGGGTCCGTGACAAGAAGGAACTCGGCACCTGGTTCCCGCAGGGCACTGTCATCAACAAAGAAGGCGCTCTCGGAACGTATGCCAAATTCAAGGCGGCAACCGGTAGCTAACTTGTGTACACATATCAGGCCACCTGATATGTAAGTCCCTGGCGAAGGGGGAGGGGCTTCGGCCCCTCCTTCTTCGCGTTCAGGCCGATGAAACTGTTCGAACCGACTTGGTTTTGGATGGGGTGTTTCGACGATAATGATCGGCGTGACACTTTTCCTTCAGCGGGTCTTCGACGCGCTCGGGAATGGTGCGATCTACTCGGCTCTGGCCGTCGCTTTAGCACTGGTGTACCGGTCCAGTGGACACCTCAACTTTGCGCTCGGCGAGGCGTCGATGATTTCGGTGTACACGGCGCTGATTCTCACTATGGAACCAACGCCTCGACTGCGACCGACACTGTGGGCATCGAAACACCTGGGCACCCCGTGGCCACTGTTTCTGGCAATTGCGGCGGCCGTTGCGGTGGGATTTCTGGCGAGCTGGCTAATGCATCGCCTGCTCTTGCGTCGTATTGCCCAGGACTCCGTTGTTGCGGTGGTCGGCGCAACGATCGGCGTAAGCCTGCTCCTTTTGGGGTTGGCCCGCCAAACCATGGGTGCGGCGTTCTGGGCGTTTCCAACGCCGTTTCCGCAGGGCCCAAATGCCTTTGTTCGGATCGGTGGTGCCCGTTTGTGGCTTGAGAATCTTTGCATCGTTGCGACGCTTCTCGTGGTGCTCGCTCTGCTCGGCCTGTTTCTGACCCGAAGCCGCACCGGCCTTGCCTTCCGGGCGGTTACGTCGAACCCGGAGAGTTCGCGACTCGTGGGCGTTGCGGTGGAGCGGACGCTGGCGATCGGGTGGGGGCTGGCGGGCGCCCTCGGGGCTCTTGCCGGGGTGTTGGTGGCGAACAGCACGCTGGTTGAGCCCGGGATGATGTCGCGGCTGTTTCTCTTCTCGCTCGCTGCGGCGACGATCGGCGGGCTGGACAGCCCGGGTGGCGCCGCCGTCGGTGGACTTGCGCTGGCACTGGTGCAGACTATGGCTAGCGGATACGCGCCCGGTATCGGTGGTGACATCAGTGTGTTGGTGGCCATTGCCCTTCTGCTGATCGTGCTGGTTGTTCGCCCGCGTGGGTTGTTCGGTCGCGAACGGGTGGTTCGGGTATGAGCATTCGCACCGATGTCGCGACTGCCGGCGAAGACGGCGAAGACGGCGTTCCCGTCAAAGGCGCCGACGACGGTTCGGCACCTTTTCTGGTGGTCAGTGGGCATTGTTGCCGCTCTGGTCCCACTGGGCCTTCCGTGGTTGTCCCTTGGTTACGTGGTTACCGCGGTGACCATGGCTGTCGCCGTTCTTGGGGTGAACCTCATGGCCGGATTCGTGGGCCGGGTCGCGCTCGGACATGGAGCCTTCGTCGGGCTCGGTGCCTATACGGCGGTCATTTTGGCTGCGGACCACGGTTGGCCGCTGCTTGCCGTTCTCCCGGTGGCCGGCGTGACCGGCTTCGTCGTTGGTGGACTCATTGCCATTCCGTCGCTTCGCATCCGGGGGTTGCATCTGGCGTTGGTGTCGTTGGCCTTCGGCGCGTCGTTCGGTCCCATCGTGAAACGGTTCGAACCGGTCACCGGTGGAGCGAACGGAAAGGGTTCGAACGCGTCGTGGGTCGCCCCGACGTGGCTCGGCGAAGGGCGCGAAGCTGACATGCGGTGGGCATACCTGGTGGTGCTGATGGTGGCGGTGACGGTGTTCGTCGTGGTGTCGAATCTGACGCGGGGACGGGTTGGTCGGTCGCTCGTCGCGCTACGAGACAACGAACTCGCCGCTCGAACGTGCGGCGTGCACGTGCGTCGCTACACCGTGGGGATGTTCGGCGTTTCCGCTGCCGTCGCCTCGATCGCCGGCGTGTTGATCGTGATCCGGCAGCCCTTCGTGTCCTATGAGTCGTTCGAAACGCCGTTCTCGCTGCAATTGTTCGCTGCTGCGACGCTGGGAGGTCTGGCCACGATCCGCGGTGCGGTCGTCGGCGGGGCCACGCTCGTCGCCGTTCCCTATCTGGTTCGGCGCGCCGGACTGGAGATCGACAGCAGTGTGATTTTCGGAGCGCTGCTCATCCTTGCGGTCGTTGCGTTTCCGAGCGGGTTGGCGGGCGGCACACGACGCATACGACCAGCCTGACTGCAGCGCAGCCGACCGCCGGCTAACGCTGACGGAGCAGGTTGAGGAGGTCGGTGGGCACTTCGGCGTCCTGCAGCGAGGCCCGACGGGCGTGGCGTCGATCCCCGGGAAGGCGCACACCGTCGAGGCCGAGCATCGTCTCGAAGAATGATTCCGAGTGATCCAACCATCCGGTCGAATCGCCGCACCGGGCGGGGTCGATGGCCATCAGGAACTCACCGCCGCGGGCCGGGCCGCCGTCGTTGTTGTCGTGGATTTCCGCCTCAAAGCTGAACCGCTCACCGATGAGGGCCGAAGACAGGAGCTCGACCATCATGGCGATCGACGAGCCCTTGTAGCCGCCGAAGGTCAGCATCACGCCGCCGTCAAGGATGGCCTGCGGATCGGTGGTCGGCTGTCCGGAGCGGTCGAGTCCGGTGCCGAGTGGTACGGAACGGCCCTCACGAGCGGCGATCATGATCTCGCCCCTGGCCATTACAGACGAGGCTTGGTCGAACACCATCGGAGGCCCGCTCTTGCGCGGCCAGCCGAACGCAACGGGGTTCGTGCCGAACAGCGGCTTCGTGCTTCCCGCGGGAGCGACAACCGGTTTGTATGCGGTCATAGCAATAGCGCAGAGCCCGGCTTCGGCCAAGGGTTCCACCTCCATCCAAAGCGCAGAGAAGTGGTACGAGTCGATGAGTCCGCAGACCGCCACGCCCTGCTGCCTGGTGAGGTCGATGAGGGGTTGGCGGCCCCGCTCCAACGACAGTGGAACAAATCCGCCGTCGCCATGGACCCGAAGCACCGACGGAGCGATCTGTTCGACGGTCGGATTGGCCGACCCGTTCACCTTTCCGCTGTTGAGCGATGCCTTGTAACCCGGTAGTCGGAACACGCCGTGTGAATGGGCGCCGTCGCGTTCCGCTCCGATAACCGTGCGGGTAATCGCTCCGGCATTTTCGTCGTTGCACCCGTTGGCGACCAGGAAATCGAATGCGATCGTTTCGAGTTCGGCAAGCGGCAGGTGCGTGGTTTCCATCTCGGCAACCTACCCCGTCCATAGCCCGCGGTCGGAGATTCGATGATCAGTTCGGCAGCACCGGCCGAACGGCCTCACGTGGAGAAAATCGGGCCGCTTTGCTCATTCGGGGCTCGGGCGCATAGTGTGCCGCGTTACACCCCGAGAAGAAGGACCATCAATGGCCATTACCGAAGACGAGATCCGCGAACGTACCAAGGCGGCGATTGCGCCCGTCATCACCGCTGATGAGGTCACGTTCCGTGGCGCTCTGTGGGACGCCGGTCTCGCCATGGTGCAATTCCCCGAGGGCAAGGGCGGCCTGGGCGTCTCCCCGAAACTGCAGGGCGTGGTCGATCAGACCATCCGCGAGGCCGGGCGCACGTTCGCCGCGCTGTCGATCAACACGATCGGCATCGGCATGGGCCTGCCCACCGTGCTTACCTACGGCACCGAGGAACACCACAAGAAGCACCTGAAGCGCATCTTCACCGGCGAAGACATCTGGTGCCAGATGTTCAGCGAGCCGAGTCACGGTTCCGATGTGGCCGGACTGGCGAGCAAGGCCGTCCGCGACGGCGACGAGTGGATCGTCAACGGCCAGAAGGTGTGGACCAGCGTCGCCCACCACGCTCGTTACGGCATGCTTCTCGTCCGCACGAACCCCGAAGTGCCGAAGCACAAGGGCCTGTCGTACTTCATCCTCGATATGCAGTCGCCCGGCGTTGAAATCCGCCCGCTGTTCCAGATCACCGGCGATGCCGAGTTCAACGAGGTCTTCTTCACCGATGTCCGCCTGCCCGCCGAGAACCTCCTCGGTGAAGTCGGCGACGGCTGGCGCGTCGCCACCACCACGCTGATGAACGAGCGTGTCGCGCTCGGTGGAAGCACCGCGGACCGCGGTGTCGGAAACATCAGCGTGCTGGTGAAGACGTGGAAGGAACGGCAGAACAACTTCGGTGAGTCGGAGCGCAAGGTGCTTCGCGACCGAGTGGCCAAGCTGTGGATCGAAGCCGAGGTCATCCGCCTCACAACGATCCGGGCCCGCTCGACCGCGACGACCGGCAACCCCGGTCCTGAGGGCTCCGTCGGCAAGCTCGCTTCCGCCGAGCTCAACATCCGGCTGTGGAACCTGGCCATGGAGCTGCTCGGTCCCGACGGCATGATCCACGAGCCCGGCTACCCGCTGGCGCGCGTCGAAGGCCGCGGCGAACGCGAGAACTACACGCTGTCGAAGTCGTTCCTGCGCTCACGGGCCAACACGATCGAAGGCGGCACGTCGGAGATCATGCGCAACATCCTCGGCGAGCGCGTTCTCGGCCTGCCGGGCGAGCCCCGCGTCGACAAAGACCTTCCCTGGAAGAACATCCCAGCGTAAGCAGTAAACGCACCTGGTTTATGTCCACGTTTTGCACGGAATACGTGTCAAAACGTGGACATAAACACGTTCAGGACCAGGGGACCTTGGTGCCCCAGGTGTTGAAGTGGGTGGTTTCTGACGTGGGTCGACGACGGGGAAGGCCGAAGGCCTTCTCCGAGACGGGATAGCCGAGCGGCACGAGCAGGTGGAAGCGGGCCGTGGGCGGGATGCTGAGGCGCTCGTAGACCCGCTCCATCACGACCGGATGAAGTGTGGTCGGAAGAGAGCCGATACCCAGGGCCCGTGCGGCGAGCATGAGGTTTTCGACCGCCGGTACCACCGACAGCGCGTCGAGATCACCGGGCATCCTGGCGTTGCCGAAGGCCAGGACCATGGCCGGTACGTTCTTCACGTCGTCGGCGAACTGCGCCGCGGCTCGCGCGACTTTGTCCTCAAGCGGAATGTCGTCGATGGTCTTCCAGGTCGTCGAGTCAGCCCGTTTGGCCCACCAGGCTTCGCGATACAGCACGCCCATGTCGGCCAGCACGATCGGGTCGTTGATGAGCAGGAAGCGGGCTTGCTGGGCGTTACCGCCGTTCGGTGCGCGCACTGCCGCTTCCATGATCAGGTGGAGGTCCTCGACCGGAATCGGATCAGGGCGTAGCTTCCGAACCGAACGCATCGAGAAGATGGCGTCGCCGAGTGCCAAGCCGTTGAGCCGCTCGTGATCGATGATGTCAGGCGTTGCGGTCATGGAAAACCTCCAAAGGATGTCAGCGGGGGCCGCACGTCGCGGCTGGGTGGTCGAGGATCTCGATCGGTTGCACGTGCACGCTCTGCTCATGCTCGAAATCGATCAGGAGCATGCGTCCCGCGCCATAGCCGAACAGTGGCGCTCCGCAGTACCAGGCCGGCGTCGACGTTCCCCGCGTGCCAAGGTCCGTGGTGACGTGCCAGTGGCCGAGCGCCACGTAGTCAGCGCCCGTGTCGTCGATGTGCTCGATCGTGATGCGCGACGATCGATGATCGTCGCGCTGGTCCGGGGCGAAGTGACCGTGCCCGGCGACGATGAACCAGCGGTCCCCGGGATGCTCGGGCGCGCCGGTCAGCGGAGCGAAGTTGGGGGAGTGGTCCTCCATCGAGCGGGCCCAAATCCGCATCGCGTCGTCGGCCACGTCGTGGGTGTCACCGGACAGCGCGTCGAAGAATCGAACCCCGGCCCGGTCAATAACTGAGCGATGGCGTCGGTATAGGGCGGTGTCATCGTCGTGCACGTCGTGGTTGCCGGGCAGGAGAACGACCTCGGCGTTCAGTGCGGCGAGCTTGGCGAACGTGGATAACACCAGCGTGTCCGACACTCGGCCGTGATCGAACAGGTCGCCGGCGATGAGCACCACATCGACGGCGTGTTCATCAACGAGGTGCTCGATGACGTCGATCGGGCACATACACTCGGGTTGGTGTCGCAGGCCTTGCGGACCCGGTAGATCGGTGCCGAGATGCACATCAGAGGTGTGCAGCACTCGCACCGGGCGTCGCGTCATCAACCGATGGTTCCACGTTCTGGAGACTTCGGCGAATCTCGGCGAATCTCGATGAAAGGTCGCGCCGAAGCAATTCGAAACGTGCGGTTCACGATGGCGCCACAGACACGAAACCGATCGGCCGTACGTTGTGCTCGACGGAGCTGGTCCGTCAGCGATACAGCGAACAAGGGGACCTGAGAATGAGTGGGCTCGGTGGCTTGAACAAGTCGGCAAACGGCGTCGTGATCGGGCTCGTGCAACTGCAGAACCCGTCGGTGGAGACACCTGACGAGCTGGCCGCGCAGACCCAACGAGTTGTTGATCTGGTGGGGAAGGCACGGCGCAACAACGCGGCAATGGACCTCGTTGTTTTCCCGGAATACATGCTCCATGGTCTGTCGATGTCAACCGACGACGCGATCATGTGCGACCTCGACGGACCTGAGATGAGTGCGATGGCCGACGCCTGCAAGGAGCACAACATCTGGGGATGCTTCTCGATCATGGAGCGCAATCCGAAGGGCAACCCCTACAACTCGGGCGTCATCATCGACTCCTCTGGCAATCTGAAGCTCTACTACCGCAAGATGCATCCGTGGGTTCCGGTTGAGCCGTGGGAGCCCGGCAACATCGGGATACCGGTGTGCGAGGGCCCGAACGGTTCCACGCTTTCGTTGATCATCTGCCACGACGGCATGTTCCCGGAGATGGCACGCGAGTGCGCGTACAAAGGATCCGACGTGATGATCCGGACCGCTGGTTACACGGCGCCGATCCGCCACTCCTGGAACATCACGAACCAGGCCAACGCGTTCTGCAATCTGATGGTCACCGCGTCGGTGTGTCTTTGCGGGTCCGACGGGTCGTTTGACTCTATGGGTGCTGGCACCTTCGTCAACTTCGACGGTGTGCCCCTCGTGACCGGAAGCCATCGACCCAACGAGATCATTACGTCGGAGGTGCGGCCCGATCTCGTCCGCGAGGCACGTCTTGGTTGGGGAGTCGAGAACAACCCGTACCAGTTCGGTCACCGCGGATACGTGGCGGTGAAGGGTGGTGCCGGCGACTGCTCATACACCTACATGCACGATCTCGTGGCCGGGAAGTACCGTCTGCCCTGGGAAGATGACGTGGTGCACACCGACGGAACGTCGTGCGGGTTTCCGGTGCCGGAGCGTGCGTACGAGGGTTAGCCGGATGCCACCGCCTCCAGTGCATCTGACAGACTTCCCGGATGGGTAAGTCCGAAGCAGTTCCGTTCGTCGCGCGACCACATACGGTCGGGTTCGAGTCGTGGGACAGCGGTGCTGCTCCCGGCGTGTCGTGGCAGACACTAATCAGCGGCGACCGCACCCCGACCGACGAACTCAGCGCCGGGGTGTGTTTCGTCGAGGTGGGCGGTGAACTGTCGCGCCACCATCATGCCCAGGCCGAGGTGTACCACTTCATCGCCGGATCAGGTCGGGTAACGGTGAACGGCGAGGTATTCAACGTCGGCGCCGGCGATACCGTGTTCGTGCCGGGTAACGCGTGGCACAGCGTGGAGAACGACGGCGATGAGCGCCTACAGCTGTTCTACTGCTTCGCCACACCTTCGTTTCATCACGTCACGTACCACTATCCCGACGGGTCGACGTGGAGCGCGTGAGCGTACGTGATCCGGATGGTCGGGGGCCAACTACATTCCTCTCATGATTGAGCGACAGGTTGAGATTGCCACTCCCGAAGGTTCGATGACCACGTTCGTGTTCCACCCCGAGGAAGACGGACCCCATCCCGTGGTGCTGTATCTCATGGATGCCCCAAGCATCCGGCCGGCGCTGAAGGACATGGCCTCGCGGCTCGCAACGGCTGGCTACTACGTGATGCTGCCGTATCTCTACTACCGCGGTGGACCGTTTCGGGAGTTCGGCGCCAGCGATGAGGACATGCATGCCCGACGGGATCTGATGGGAACGATCACCACAACCGGGATCGTGTCCGATGCCAACGCGCTGCTTGCGTTCGCCGCGAACGATCCGGCGGCCCGTGGCGGCAAGGTGGGCGCAGTCGGGTTCTGCATGAGCGGACGCTGGGTGCTGGCGGTCGCTCAAGGTATACCCGACAGGGTCTCGGCCGTGGCGTCGATTCACGGAGCCTGGCTCGTGAGTGACGCTGAGGACTCGGCCCACCGCAACCTGGATCGCATCACAGCCGAGGTGTTCTTCGGCTGGTGCGACAACGACGCAACGGCACCGCGCGAGCATGTGCCGATCATGCGCCAGGCGCTCGAGGATGCGGGCATTCGCTACCGGATCGACTTCATAGAAGACGCGGTGCACGGCTACGCGCCCCCGGGAACCGAGCGTTACCACCGGGCCCGCTCCGAGCAGCACTGGGAGCGCGTTCATGCGCTCCTCAAACGCAACCTTTAGGGGTTGCTTCCAACGGCGGCGGCCTTCGCCCGAACCGGCTTCTCGCCGCGGAGGTTCACCGCGGCGAGTACGGCGATCGCCGACACCGCCGCTCCCGCGATGAATGCGCTGTGATACGAGCCGGCGATGCCGTCGTGCTTGAGTCGAGAGACCTGAATGGTCTGCATCAACTGCACGCCGCTGGCCGAACCGATCTGCAGCATCATCTGACTCGTCGCTGCTGAGACGCCGAGGTCTCGTTGCCCGACCGACATGGTGAGCATCGCCATCAGCGGAGCGACGATGATGCCTACACCAACGCCGGCGAATGCGAGCAGCAGCACGATCTCGTACTGAGGAGTCCCCGTCCCGATTCGCGTGAGCATGAGACAACCGGCGATGTTCAACAGCACGCCGGCGAGAACGACGCGACGGTTGGCGAACCGCATCACGAGCCACGCGGAGAGCGGACCGGCGAGACCCCACATGATCGGTCGGCCGAGCGTGAGCAGGCTGATCTGCGTTGCTTTGTACCCATACAGTTGCGACAGCATGAGCGGGATGAGGACGAAGCCGCCCTGATACGACACCTGGCAGAACGCCTGCGTGATGATAGGGATCGTGAACTCGCGCATGCGGAAGTAGTGCAACGGGATGAGCGGATGGTCGGTAGTGCGCTCCCACCGCACGAACCCGACGATGCACGCCGGGCCGAGCACGAACAACGCGCGAACCACAGGGTGCGACCATCCCCACAGCGGCCCGCGGTTCACGGCGAACATCAGCGAGAACGCCGCCGTTCCGAGCAGGACGGTTCCCGGCACGTCGAAGCGGACGTCACCGGTCGGTTTCGACTGCGGCAGGATCCGGTATGCGAACACGAAGGCGATGATCGTGAGTGGCACCTGGGCGATGAAGATCCAACGCCACCCGAACTGGTCGATCACCGTTCCGCCGATAACGAGGCCGAGCACCGGGCCTCCGGCCATAACCAGGCCCCAGTAACCGAGGGCCTTCACGCGCTTTTCCGGAGGGAAGGCTTCGCTGATGATGGCCATGCCGGTCGGTGCGGTCGATTGGCCAAATACGGCACTGGCAGTTCTGAAAAAGATCGCCATTACGGCCGTTGTCGCCATGGCGGTGCAACCGGCAAATATGCAGCAACCGGTTAGACCGATCAGATACACGCGGCGCCGACCGAACAGGTCGCCAAGTTTGCCGGCGGTCGGCCCGAGCACCGCGTACGCAAGCGTCGGTCCGACCACGAGCCACGACACGGTCGATGGTGGTGCGTTGAAGTCCTTGACCAGACGGGGAACCACAATGGCCAGCACACTGACGTTGAAGTTCGTGCTGAACAACCCGAAGAGCGACACGAACAACAGGAGCTGCGATGAACGTGAGCGGCTACCCGTTTCGGGGTCGATCCCCGTCGGTGGTCGCCCCGGGTTCGCCCCGGCTGACGCTGGAGCGGTGCCGGGTTCGCGCATGGTTCGCACACTACCGGGGCCGCCTCCAACTTCACCACCCGAGAGCGCGTCGAATGCGAGTCGACCGGAGTGTTCTCCTTAGAGAGCCAGGTGGACCCGCAGAGCGTCGTCGAGGTCGAACATCAGGCGCCCTGAGACTTGCCCGATCGTGGCGGTTATTCGCTTCATATCGACGGAACGAACCTGTTCGGCCTGGGCCTTTGAGTCGTGATCCATACCGGTCTCCTGTGCGGGGAGCATCACCTGAAATGGGTAGATGCGAGCCGTGTTGGACGTAAGCGGAACGACGGTAACGACGCCGCGACCCAACCGCTCAGCCGTTGTGTTCGCACCGTCGTTGCTTACGATGATCGCAGGTCGTCGTTTGCTCGCCTCCGAACCCAACACGGGGTCCAGATCCACCAGAACGATCTCGCCTCGGCGCATCACTAGACGCTGTCGGCGGTGGCCGAGTCCCAAAGGGCGTTGTCGGTATCCTCAGCCCATTCGTTCCACGCGGCTTCATAGGCCGATCCGAGCTCACTGGCTCTCAGCATGCGAACCGCTCGTTGGAGGACGGCTGATCGCGACGGCAGGTGTTGCGAGGCCGCGTACCTGTCGAGGTAGTCGACATCTTCGTCGGAGAGGCTGACGCTGAGCTTCATACTCTGATGCTACCTGAAGTAGCACCAGAGTAGCAACGAACGGGTTCAGCCCTTGGTGAAGTCGGGCTGACGCTTTTCGATGAACGCGTTGACGGCCTCTCGGTGTTCGGGGGTTTTGAACGCAATCTGCAAGGCCGCAAGCTCTCGTTTTTGGACGAGGTCGCTGTCGGACTCCGTCGCATTCTGGGTGAGGAGTTCTTTGATCATGCGCATCTGCGGAACCGGGTTTGCCGCGAGGACGGCCGCGTCGGCCATGGCCTCGGCGAGAACCTGATCGTCGGCCACGACGCGGTCGACCAACTTGATCGCGGCCGCCTCCTCGCCAGTGATGGTGTTGCCGCTCAGTGCGAGCCACGAGGCCGCACCCCAGCCGCATCGGGCCACGGCGAAGTGACTTGATGCCAACTCCGGCACGATGCCCATGCGCACGAAGCGCAGCGAAATCTTGGCGGAGGCCCCGGCGATTAGACGATCGAATGGGAGAACCTGCGTTAGTCCGACGCCGATCGCCGCACCGTTGATGGCGGCGATGAGGGGCTTGGATGAACGGCAGAGTTTGACCCAGTCGACGGTGCGTTCCGATACTGGAGCCGCCGGTTCATCGGACCGTTTGTCGAGTTGCGAAGCGAACTGCCCGCCAATGTCGGCACCGGCACAGAAACCGCGACCGGCCCCGGTCACGACGATCGCGCCGATGGTCGAATCGTCGTTGGCGGCCAGGATCGCGTCGGCCAACTCCTTGCTCATCCGTGGCGTCCATGCGTTCAGTCGCTCAGGTCGATTGAGCGTGAGCAGCAGGACATTGTCGCGGCGCTCCACCAGAATCTGCTCGGTGGAGGCGGCAACTTCCTCGATGGTTTTGGTCGGAGTCGCGTTCTGTGTCACGGGGTTCCCTTCACATGTGGTCGGCAGCGGGTTCACCGACGCACGACAGTTTCGAACAAAACACGACTCCAACCCAAACCGAATCATCAATGCCGGTCAGCGGACTGGGCTCCACGGATCAACCCGCGCCGATCAACCCATCGTCTTCGCGCCATCGATGGTCTCGCGAATGATGTCGGCATGGCCGGCGTGCTGGGACGTTTCAGCAATCAGGTGCAACAGCACCCGGCGGACCGACCAGCTTGCTCCGGGCTCGAACCAGGGGGCAACCGGAAGTGGGTGGCTCACGTCGAGATCCGGCAACGTTGCGAGGAAGGCGCCCGTGGCGTCGGCCACCGTTGCGTAAGTCGCCAGAAGACCCTCGAGTGATTCGCTTTCGACCATCTTGTAACCCGAAGCCCAGTCGGACTTGTGTTCGATTGCGTTCATGGCATCCGCGCCGCCGACCATGAACGCCGACCAGACCTCTTCCATGAACGAAACATGCTTGATCAGACCACCGATGCTCAGCGCGCTTACCGTCGGAGTCGAGCGGGCCTGATCGTCGGTGAGATCGCGTGCGGTGAATCGCAGGAAGTCCCGGTGCTTGTTGAGGGTGAGGAGGAGATCGCCGTGCTCCCCGGGAAGAACGGTGGCCGGTGAGGCTTGGCGGGAAATAGCGAGTGCGTCGTTGCTCATGATTGCTCCTTGGATTGCCGCTTGATGCGGTGTTGGTGATGAAGCAACCCTAAGAATCATTGCGGACAGATTGTGTCCGCAATGGAATCTATTCTTCTTCCGTGAACGATCCGACGACCCGTGCCCTTCGGTTGCTCTCGCTTCTGCAGACCCATCGATTCTGGACCGGTCCGCAACTCGTCGAGGAGCTGGGCGTGACCGCTCGAACCGTCCGGCGAGACGTCGATCGACTGCGAGAGCTCGGCTATCCCGTCGATGCCACGGCCGGTCCGACCGGTGGATACCGCCTGGCCAAAGGGGCGACCCTTCCGCCGTTGTTGCTCGATGATGACGAGGCTGTGGCGGTTGCCGTCGGGTTGCGAGCCGCTGCGGGCGCGGCGATTGTCGGGATCGAAGACACATCACTACGCGCGCTTACCAAACTCGAACAGGTGCTTCCGGACCGACTCCGACGCCGGGTAAAAGCGATCCATTCCAACGTCACGACGATGCTGTGGGACTCCGAGATCTCGTTGGTCGACCCGGAGGCACTCGGGCTCCTGGCCCAGGCGTGCCGGGACCATGAAGAGGTTCGCTTCGAGTATCAGGCCCGGGAAGGTGCCGAGACCCGACGCCTGGTCGAGCCACACCAACTGGTCACGGCCGGCAGGCGCTGGTACTTGATCGCGTTCGACCTTCGTCGGCACGACTGGCGTACGTTTCGCGTGGATCGCCTTTCGCAGGTGCAGTTGGCCGGTGCTCGATTCAACGAACGGCCGATTCCGGCCCCCAGTTACGAGGACTTCCTCTCCCGTTCGATGGCGTCAGCCTTCACGCAGGTAGAGGCCGAACTGGTCGTGCACTGCCGGGCGAGCGACCTGGTGGGGTTCGCGAAGCACAGCGATACCACCGTTTCGGCGCTGGATCAGCACCTGACGCGGGTGACGCTTCGTGGTGACTCGATCGGGTGGTTGCTGTCGATGTTGACGTCGTTGCTCGACCGTTACGAAGTCGAAGTTGTCGGCCCGCCGGAGTTCCTGACCCGGGTGGAGCGTTTGAGAGAACGCTTGGCCCGTGCGTCTGCCCCGGTGGGCCGGAGCGATCCAGACCACTAACGAGGTCGGTCGCCGGTGATCGTCGCTCGTGCCATCTTCCGCGGCTCGGGCCAGTAGTCGTGGACGGCGTAGTGCTGCGTGCACCGGTTGTCCCACACGGCAACGGTGCCGGGCCGCCATCGTAAGCGCACCTGGTATTCGGGGATCATCGCCTGCATGAGGAGATAGTTCATGAGGTGGTTGGACTCGAGCGTGAAATCCTGGCCAAACCGTATGCGGTCATAGCGTTGGAAATTCACGAAGTGGGTGGTGAAACCCTGGTTGACGAACAGGATCTGTTCGCCGGTCTCCGGGTGGGTCCGGACGACGGGGTGCTCGGCCGGCGGATTCTCGGCGACCAATGCGGCCCGATTTTCCGGCGTCATCGTTCCGCCAAAGGAATGCTCGATGCTGTGCTGGGCTCGAAGGTCGCCGATGCGCTCCTTGATCCGGTCGGGCATCCGCTCATAGGCCATCGTCATGTTGGTCCAGATCGTGTCGCCGCCGGTTGCTGGGCATGCATCGCATTTGAGGACCGCTCCCATCGGAGGCTCCGAACGAAACGACGCGTCGGAGTGCCATGCATTCTCGTACGTGGTTCGTTCGGCCTGTCGGTGAATGAGCAGCAGCGTCGGGAAGTCAGGGTGCGATGGCTGTATCGGGTGACCTTCGAGTTCACCGAAACGTTCGGCGAACGCCACGTGCTCAGCCGGAGGAAGTTCCTGGTCCCGAAAGAACAACGCCTTGTGCTGAAGCAACAACTGCTTAATCTCACCAAACAAGTCATCGTTTCGTGCGGCTTCGCGGAGATCAACGTTGGTGATCTCGGCGCCGATTGCCGGTGTCAGGCGTTCCACCAAGAGGGAGCGGGTTGCAGTGGTTGGCATGTCGTTCTCCGTGAATTGAATGTCGGGTGGGATGGCTGGTGGGCGGCGGTGAGAATCAGTCGAGGCTGAGGTCAAAGATTGACGACCCGGTGGTCGTTCGGGATTCGAGATCCTGATGAGCTCGGGAGGCGTCGGCGAGTCGGTAGCGCTGATTGATCTCAATACGGATTCGACCGCTGCTCGACATGGTCGAACAGTTCGCGGGCCAGTTCGGCCCGTTCCGTCGGATCGCTGATGTAGTCGGCCAACGCCGGTCGTGTTACGTAGGCCGATTTACGACGAACCAGTTCGGGAGGGTCTATCGGCGGAACCGGACCTGAAGCGGTCCCGAGGCACACCAGAAGTGCCCGACGACCCAAACAGCGCATGGAGGTCGTTGAACGTGTCCTTTCCGACCCCGTCGTACACGACCCGAACACCCTGTCCTTTCGTGATGTCTCGAACTCGCTCGACCACGTCTTCGTTGGAGGAGTCGATGACATGGGTACATCCATGGGCCAGGGCGGTCGCGACCTTTTCCGGACGTGACACCGTTCCGATGACGTTGATCCCGAGTAGTGCCGCCCATTGGCAGAAGATCAAGCCAACGCCGCCTGCTGCCGCGTGGAAGAGAACGGTGTCGCCATCAGTGAGCGGCCAGATGCGCCGGAGCAGATAGGCCGAGGTGAGACCGCGCATCGTCATTGCTGCTGCGGTGTCGAAGCCGATCGCGTCAGGTAGCGCGATCAAAGAGTCGGTAGGCATGGTCCGCTCGGTGCTGTACGCCCCGAGTGGGCTCCCGGTATAGGTGACCCGGTCCCCGACGGAGAAGCCGGAGACGTCTGGTCCGGTGGCCGTGATCGTCCCACTCGCTTCCACGCCAAGGCCGGATGGCAGGTTGGAGGGGTACAGGCCCGTACGAAAGTAGGTGTCGGCGAAATTGAGGCCGACTGCCGCGTGCCGAATGCTCACCTGGCCGGGGCCCGGGTTGGCTAGTTCTACGGTCTCGGGTTGCAGCACCTCAGGATTGCCGAAGCGATGCATGCGGATGGCGACTGCCATATCAGCGAACCTTCCGTCTCGCGGCGACTGGCCCGGTCGACCGGCCCGGCTTCTGCCGAACTGCAGATGCTTTGGTCGAATCCGATCCCTGTAGTCGTTGTTGGTGGATCTGCTGGCGGATCACGGCGGCGAGCATTGTGGCCGATGACTCGGCCACCTCCGCCGTGGTCCTACCGAAATCGTTCACCATGGAGTGCGTGGCGAAGGAGGAAATACTAAGCGCGCATGCATCGATTACGGTTTGCGGGCACGAGCCAACTCCGTCGGCCCTCCGCCACGCCGCCCGTGCGATGGCCTCGGTGGTGCGGCGGCGCTCCCTTCGGCGCCGCTGGTTCACCTCGGCGAGGGCCGGTGGCAGGTTTGTGTCGTCGGACGCCGCCAACTGCCACAGGCCCCGCCCCGCTGCTCGGTGGAGTCGATGGAGCTTCGAGACCAGTTCGAGAAGCCAAGCTTCAAGCGGTTGATCGCTTTTCGTCTCCTCGATCACCTGGCGGTCGTACCAATCCAGCGCTGATGCCAGAGCGGCTCCGAGAAGCTCCTCGTGACTGGAAAAGTAGCGAAACACGGTACGACGACCCATGTCGGCCGCGGCCGCGATCTCTTCCATCGAAACGGACAAACCTTGTTCAACCATGAGCAATCGAGCGGCGCGCAGAATGCGCAGTCGAACAATTGAGCGCGGGTCGCTAAGCAACGCGTCCTCTGCCGTGGTGTTGGCCTCGTCGGTGGACAAGTTCATGATGGCACTATAGAGTGCCATCAATGGCACTGTCGAGTGTCAAATACAACAGGGGGCTGCCATGACATTGCTAACCACCACGAAGCGTTTGGATCTCAACCGTCATGTCGGAACAGTTCTCAGCGGCATCAGCCTCTTGGAGTTGTCCGATGCCGAAATCGATGAGCTCAGAATTCTGGTCGCCGAACGCGGTGTCGTCGCCGTTCGGGATCAGCCGATGACCCTGGATCAGCAAATCGCGTTCGGCGCGCGGCTCGGACCGCTGCATGTCCACCCGGCGTATGCCGACGCCGAACATCCGGAGGCTCTCCGCATCCATGCTGACGCCACGTCCCGATATGCGGCCGGCGAGAGCTGGCACAGCGACGTGTCATGTGATCTTGAGCCTCCGGGGATCTCGATTCTCCGTATCGAGGTGACCCCGTCGTGCGGTGGTGATACCGCGTTCGCCTCGATGTACCAGGCGTGGGAGTCGTTGTCTGAGCCGATGCGCACGTTCCTCGTCGGCCTGTCGGCGATCCATGCGGGTGACCTTCCGTGGCGGGGCGCGTACGGCAGCAAGTCGACGAAGGAATTTCCGACAAACGTGCATCCGATTGCGCGTACGCATCCCGAAACCGGGCGAACTGCGCTCTACGTGAACACCGGGTTTACCGATCGCATCAAGGGGGTCTCGAAGGAGGAGAGCGCGGCACTGCTGAAGATGTTGTTTGACCACATCGCGAACGGTGTCGAGTTTCAATGTCGCATCCGCTGGGAGCCGAACACGGTGACTCTCTGGGACAACCGCTGCGTGCAGCACTATGCGAGCTGGGACTACTTTCCCGAAACGCGGTCCGGATGGCGGGTCACCACCCGCGGTGAACGCCCGTTCTTCGACGGGGTCCAGGCATGAACCACGCGGCGGATTCAACGGATTCCGGTACCCGTATGGAATGGGCAACCGACTACGACATCTTCGATCCCGCGTACATCGCCGATCCCTTCCCGATCTGGGACGAACTTCGCGGGTCTTGCCCGATCGCCCACAGCGACCGGTACCAGGGTTCGTTTCTACCGACGCGCTACGACGACGTCACGGCCATCGCTCGAGACGTCGAGCATTTCAGTTCGGTCAACGTGTCGGTGCTTCCGCCGCCTCCCGGCGAGCGTGACAAAGGTGGTGTGTTGTCAGCTGGTGTGCCGCCGATCTCCGCAGATCCACCCGTCCATACCTGGTCACGACGTCTGTTGCTGCCCTGGTTTTCGCCGAAACAGGTCGAGCATTTCGAGCATGTGACTCGGTCGCTTTGCCGCACCCTGATCGACTCGTTCATCGAAACCGGTCGGGCTGATGCCGCAGCCGACTACGCCCAGCAGATCCCCGTACGCATCATCGGTCAGGTCCTCGGTGTGCCCGAGTCGAACTCCGACATGTTCACCGACTGGGTGCGCGACATCCTGGAGTTTGCGAACGACATACCCCGCCGCCAGAAAGCGATTCAGGAAGTCGCCATGTACTTCCTGGGTGAAATGGAGCAGCGCCGTGGGGGAGATGGCGAGGACCTCATCAGCGCGTTGCTCCGGGCTGAGGTCGATGGTGCGCCGGTTCCCGATCCGCACATCCTCGGAACCGTGGCCCTCACGCTGGTTGCGGGCGTCGATACGACCTGGTCGGCGATCGGTTCTTCGCTGTGGCACCTCGCGACGCACCCCGAAGATCTGGCCCGACTCGTGGCCGAACCGGCGTTGATGCCTACGGCCATAGAGGAGTTGTTGCGGGCGTACTCGCCGGTAACCATGGCCCGGATCGTGACGTCTGATGTCGAGGTGAACGGGTGTCCGATGCATGCCGGTGATCGGGTGCTTCTGAACTTCCCGGCCGCGAATCGTGATCCGGAGCAGTTCGACCGGCCTGACGAAGTCATTCTCGACCGTGAACAGAACCGCCACGTGGCGTTCGGAGCCGGGATCCATCGCTGCGCCGGCTCCAATCTCGCTCGGATGGAACTGCGGGTCGCCATCGAGGAGTGGATCTCCAGGATCCCGAAGTTCCGTGTCGCTGACGGCGCCGAGGTCACCTGGGCCGGAGGTCAGGTTCGGGGGCCCCGGAACATCCCGGTGGTGTTTTAGCCGGCCAGCAACCGGAACTCTTCCCAGGGCGTATTGTGCGCCTATGGCTTCCGCAAACCCCTGGATCGATCTCAACGCCGACCTCGGCGAGTCGTACGGCAACTGGCGTATGGGCGACGACGCTTCGATGCTCGAAGTCGTCACGAGCGCGAACATCGCCTGTGGGTTTCATGCCGGTGATCCGCTGACGATTCGCAACACCGTCCGTCGCGCTGTCGAACGCAACGTGGTGATAGGCGCGCATATCGCCTATCACGACCTGGTTGGATTCGGTCGCCGCACGATCGACATAGAAGCCGATGCGCTGACTGCCGATGTGCTGTACCAACTCGCCGCGCTCGACGGTATTTGTCGCAGCGAGGGAGCCAGGGTGCAATACGTCAAAGCCCATGGTGCGCTGTACCACCGTATGAACGCCGATCCGGTTCAGGCCGAGGCGGTCGTCGCTGGCGTTCGAGCCTACGACCCGGCGCTCCCGCTTCTCGGGGCTCCTTCGGGCGTAACCGCAGCGGTGGCGGAGGCGGTAAATGCAACGGTCCACGGTGAGTGTTTCGCTGACCGGGTGTACAACGACGACGGCATCACGCTTCGTTCCCGCACGTTGCCGGGTTCCGTTCTTCATGATCCAGTCGAGGTCGCGGCGCAGGCACTGGCGCTCGCACGTAGCGGCAAGTTTCATTCCGTGTGCCTGCACGGCGACACCCCGGGTGCGGTGGCGCATGCGAAGGCGGTCCGAAAGACACTCGAAGACGCGGGCTTCGACGTGCACCCGTTTGTTCAGGCTTAGTGTCGGCGACCATGGCGCAACCCGGCTATGCGTCGTGGCGTCGGTACGGCGAACACGGCGCGCTGATCGAATTCGAAACGCCGGAAGCAACCCTCGACGCGTACCGGATCTGCCGTGTCGGCCCGTTCGACGAGTGCGTCCCAGGAGCACGAACGATCTACGTCGAAGCCGGGGGAATGCAATCCGGTGAGTTGGCCCGTTTGGTTTCGACCCTGTTGGCTGATCCGCCGGCCACCGAAGCAGCGGATGAACTTCGCACACATACCTTTCCCGTTCGCTACGACGGCGCCGACCTCGGGCGAGTGGCCGACCTCACCGGGCTGACTGTCGAGGAGGTCATCCAGCGCCACAGCGCGGTGACATACACCGTTGCGTTTCTCGGATTCTCCCGGAGCTTTGCGTATCTGGCTGGCATCGATCCTGCGATCATCGTGCCCCGCCTCCAAACCCCGCGCACGCTGGTGCCGGAGGGATCGGTCGCAATCGGTGCGGGCTACACCGGGATCTACCCGATGGCGTCGCCGGGCGGTTGGAACCTGCTCGGAACCACCGACGCGGTGATGTTCGATACGGCCAACGATCCGCCCGGCGTCTGGTCAATCGGCGACCACGTGCGATTCGAACGGGTGTAGCCGTGTCTCGTTCGGAAATGGCCGGTGCCGCGGTTAGGGTTCTGCGGCCCGGGCCGTTCACCACTCTCCAGGATCTCGGGCGTCGTCGCCGCGGCCATCAGGGAGTGGCGCGATCCGGAGCGTTTGACCTGGCTTCACACCGACTGGCGAATCGTCTCGTCGGCAACGACCCGAGCGCGGCGACACTGGAGATTCTTCTCGGGCCGTGTGAGTTGGAAGCGGTCCAGACGGTGATCTTTGCAGCCACCGGTACCACTGCGGATCTCACGGTCTCCAACGGGAACGAGCGACGATCAATCGGCATGAACACCGCATTCGTCGCACACTCCGGCGACCGGATCACGGTTGGCGTTCCATCAAGCGGTCTGCGCACATACCTTTCCGTCCGGGGCGGGTTCGACGGAACCGTTGTGCTCGGGAGTCGCTCCTACGATTCGCTCGGGCTGATCGGCCCGCCTCCCCTCAGGGCCGACGACTCCATTGCCGTCGGTGAGCTCGGTCACGGCGATGCGTGGTTCGAGACGGTTCCGCTCCGTCGGGAGTCGGATCCTTCGATCGTTGATCTTCGGCTCGGTCCACGTCATGACTGGTTGACCGCCGAGTCCCTGGCAAGCCTCAGTTCGCTTACCTGGACCATCGACGCGGCGAGCAATCGAACCGGCGTCCGGTTTGCCGGGCCGGTGCTTGACCGGCGAGGTGATGAGCTGGCCAGCGAAGCGATGATTCCCGGTGCCGTCCAATTGCCGTTGAGTGGCCTGCCCATCGTGCTCGGCCCCGATGGTGGCACCACGGGCGGGTACCCGGTCATCGGGGTCATTCCGCAAGCGGGCCTCGACACGTTGGCCCAGCGTCGGCCCGGCGAGCCGGTCCGCTTCCGCGTAATTCCTGCTGATCACTAGTTTGAAACGGCGACTACAAAGCTCGGGGCTGGGTTGAGGCGCCGATGGATCGCACGATTGGTGCATCAGACCGCCAGATGACGGCGTCGATGATGTAGTGGGTGAGGTTGAGCGTGACGAAGAAGAGTGTCGTGAACATGCCGGTGGGTACGGACCGCTGGAGCGTGCGGTCGAGCAGGTGGGGGATGGAGTTCACGAGGAGCACGCCGATCGCGGCAGCCGTTGCGAACGCGGTCAGCCAGTTTCGGATTTCCTCCTTGCGTAGCGCAGCGTCGGTGGCACTCTCGCGTCGGGGTCGCTCGGGTCGGCTGAGCTCAGCTCGGTGGCAGCACGCCAGATATTGGAGTGAGTGGAACATAGCGGTGACCATCGTGGCCCCCAGGAGGTTGATCGGGAAGATCAGCCAGACGACCGCAGCGGCATAGGGCGCGACCATCGTGGAAGGGGGGACGGTCCCGGTTCTCTTCCACACGCTGGCCAATGCGACGACGATGGATCCCAGACCCGCCCAGACGGCGATGCGTGCGATGCTGATCAGAGGGGGAATGCTGCCGGATGGGAGATGGACGAGCCAGGGGCTGCGCCGAAGACCGAAGATCCAGGCCGGGTAGATGCCGTAGCGCAGCACCGTGGTCTCGATCCGGTGCAACCGGACACCCCGAAATGACGCAGCGAGACGCAGCACGCCGTAGGCCTGCTTGATGTAATGCCAACCGCTCGTGAAGAACACCAGGGCCACGAGGTTGGCCGTGATCCGCCCGGAGAGCTGATCGTGACCACTAAGCGCGCTTATGGCTGCAGTCACGGCGACCGCAATCACGAACAGTGGGAGAGCGACCAGGGCCATCGGGCGGGCTCGGTGCCGGGCCCGTTCGCCGGTGTAGGCGTAGCGCCACGAGATGACGAAGTGCGTCGCCGCTATCACCGTTGCCGGCCAGGCGATACCGGGCGCGCTCAGATCGAGTGGGTGGCCGTGCGACCGCAACACGGTGGCGACGAACCAGAACGCGACCGCGAACCAGCCAACCAGGAACCCGTCGACATGACGTGCGACAAGGTACCGATCGTGACTGGTCCGTTGCTTCGTCGGTTCCGCTGATCCGGCGTAGCCGGGTGCTCGGACGAAGCTGGTTGCGTCGAAGTTCGTCGCCGACACGGTTTAGTTTTCGCGACGCTTGCGGACCGACAGAAGCGACAGAAGCGCCCCGGCGGTGCAGAACAGGATTCCGAACCCGGCGATGCGGGTGTCGTTCTTACCCGTGTAGGCCAGAGCCTGGTCGCCCTCGTTCTCCAAGCCGGCACCCTTGACGGATCCGTTCCTGGTCTTGTCGTTGGCCGGGTTGGTCGCCAGGACCTCGATCGCCGGGGGTGCGGTCGGAAGGGTTGAGGCGAAGGTTACCGGGGTGGCGGCGGTCGTAACCGGCGTCGTTGTCACCGGAGCCGTCGTCGTGGACGCTGCTGGGGCGGCCGTCGTGGTCGGCGTGAGTTTGATCGGCACGATTGACTCCGGCACGGTGGTCGTCGTTGTCGTTGAGGTGGTGGTGCTGACCGGCGACGAGTTCGTCAAGGTCACGTTGATGTTGCCGGTACCCGGCGTGTACGGGCCAGCCGGGCTGAACGTGGGGGTCCAGCCGTCTACCGGCGTCTCGACGAGTTCGTACACGCACGGCGCGTTGTAGTTGTAACCGTTCGGGAGCCCGGAGAACACGATTGTTCCGCCGGTACCGGGGATGGTGCTGTGCGTGAGGTTGTAGATCGTTGTCGAACTGTTTACGGTGTCCAACCCCGGAGCGCAGTTCGGGGTGGTGGACGTGAGGGTCACGTCCCAACTCGTCGGAATTGGACCGTCGCCGGTAACCACCTTGGTCACGGTGATACTTCCGGTGAACGTCGGGGCGAATCCGACCGGGATCGATTGCCCTCCGACGTTTCCGGTGACGAGCATCGTGCCGAGGGACGCGAACGCCCCGAAGGCAATAAGGCCAGATCGTCGTCCGGTTCGGCGCTTGGGGTTGGTCTGGGCGTCTGAAGCTGAGGGTGACGTGGAATTCATGCTGGGTCCATCGACCCAGGCCATCCGGGGCCTGTATCCCCAATACACGGGGGTCCGCATGAAAGCGCGCATCCAAGCGGGGCCCGGCTTCGAATGATCTACGGATGCTGCACGATTCCGATCACAGCGACACGAATCTGACGAACCCTTCGAGGAACCATGACGAACACTTCCGACTCGCCGTTGACCAAAGGAC
This sequence comes from uncultured Acidimicrobiales bacterium, assembly GCA_963763135.1. Classification (GTDB taxonomy): domain Bacteria; phylum Actinomycetota; class Acidimicrobiia; order Acidimicrobiales; family JANYDT01; genus JANMZO01. Next base: position 712,926 of record CAVXNJ010000009.1, read on the forward strand.
CGCCCTTGACCAAAGGACCTGAGCGCAGCGCCCGGCGACGGGCCGTTGTCCGACGGACGCGCCGGTGTCTGGTCGTCGGAGCAATCGCCATCGGTGCTGTGGTGAGTGGAGGCGGACCGGTGGCGGCCCACCCCCTCGGCAATTTCACAACCAACACCGCCCTCCAACTGACCGTCTACCCGCGGGAGGTCAAGGCGCTGTACGTCGTCGATCTGGCCGAGATACCGGCGTTGCAGGTCAGGCAGTCCCTCGATTCGGCGACGGGCGAAGTTCAGCCCGACGTCGCGATGCGATGGAGTGTGTCGGAGTGTGCGAAGCGTGCCGACGGACTATTGCTGAAAGCCGATGGAGTGGCGGTCGCGCTTTCGGTCGTATCCTCGTCGGCCACGTTTCCCCCTGGTCAGGCCGGGCTGACCACCGCCCGACTGACATGCGAGCTGGGCACGTCGGAGCTCAAGAACGCGCCGAAGGTAATTGACGTTGAAGACACGAACTTCGCCGACCGCCTCGGTTGGCGGGAAACCACTGCTCTCGCCGCCGGAGGCGCGTCGATCGCAACGGACCTCGCTTCTTCGTCGCCGTCGTTGCTGCTGACGCGGTACCCGTCCAATGGGGCAAGCTCCGGGATGAACCTGCGGGGTGGCTCCATCCATCTGGTCTCCGGAACGGCCGCCAACCGATCGGGAGCGACACCGATCGCTGGGGTAACTCCTAAGCGCGCTGATGGAATGAACGGAGCGAAAGAAAACCTCGATCGCGGTGCTACCGGTTACACGAAGCGTTTCCAGGATCTCGTGGCTCGAGATGACCTGAGCCCGTTGTTCACGGTGGGTGCGCTGTTGTTGGCGATGATCCTTGGCGGGTTTCATGCCATGGCTCCTGGTCACGGGAAGTCGATGATGGCGGCGTACGTACTGAGCCGCCGCGGTGGCCGTCGAGAGCTGATCACCATCGGAGGCACGGTGGCGTTGACCCACACGGTCGGCGTTCTCATTCTCGGGGCCCTGTTCCTCGCTGGGAACTCGGTCTCGGCCGGCAAGACGCTCCAATGGACTGAAGTCGCATCTGGTGTGCTCGTCATCGGCGTTGGGGCCGGGCTGCTCCGAGATCGTATGCGTGCATATCGAAGTGGTGCCGGTCTGCTTGCCCGGGTACCGCTTCCCCTCGTCCCGGCCGTTGATTCAGCGGTCGGCGCATCGAGCGAACATCCTCATGTACACCCCCATGACGATCACGGGCACGCCCATGACGATCACGGGCCCAGCCATGAGGCTCACGGGCCCAGCCATGAGGCTCACGGGCACAGCCACGACGACGACCACGCTCATCCTCATCCTCATCCGCATCCCCACGATCACGATCACGATCACGGGCACGATCACGATCACGGGCACGATCACGGACATGGACACGGCCGGGCCGCTCGGGTCCATCCGTGGCGTCGTCTGGTCGGGGGTCGGCAGGCCCGGATCGCCAAGGCACGCCGGGATCCCAATCTGGTCGTGACGAGCCACGCGCACGGCGGTCTTGAACACACGCACGTTCTTCCGGCTCCCGGAGCACTGGTGTCGCGTCGCCAGTTGCTGTCCATGGGCTTGGCCGGTGGCCTCGTTCCCAGTCCGTCGGCCCTCGTCGTGCTGCTTGGTGCGGTCGCCCTTGGACGCGCGTGGTTCGGCGTGCTGCTTGTCGTTGCCTACGGCATCGGACTGGCGCTCACGCTGATGGGCGCAGGAATGCTTCTCGCATTCTTCGAATCCCGTATCCGCAACTGGTCGACGAGAAGCGGAAGGGGAGCGCTCGTGGTTGGACCAGCGGTCGCGATCCTTCCTCTGATTTCGGCGTTTGCCCTGGTCGGGGCCGGGACGTTGCTCGTCGCTCGAGCCCTCGCGCTGTAGCCGGGGCCTCAGTAGCTACGAAGCTTTGTAAGCGTCAGCCAGCGCCTTCGAGAGGATCTTGCGCTGGCCAACGTTGGTGCCCTCCGAGAGTTCCTTCCACAGGTCGGCCTGCGTGACCCCTTCGGTCTTCTGAAGTCGGATCCGCTCGGCCGTGGCCAGGCGCCACGCATGCAGGTTTTTCGTCTGCACTCCTCCCGACGCTGAGCCTTCGGTGTTGCTCAGTTCGGTACCCATCGGAAGAATCTTCATCCAACGACCCTACTCGTCGATCCGGTGGCGGGGTTTTCATCGCTCGAACGACAGGTGAGGGAGCGTGGCAGACACCTTCTTCAGTTGCGAGCCTTTGCGTGGTTTCACGTATTGCGTTCGCTGCTCGGCGTCCTTACGGTCATTGCGACACCGTTCTACATAACGAAACGAGCATGCGATGCGAAACCCACTGCGTCCCTTGGCCCAACGACTTCGAGGCGTTGTTCCTTCGAGGAAGGCGGCGGCCACGGTGGGTTTCATTGTCGGCCTGGGCGCATCTGGAATGGCGGTTGCCAGCACGACGGTGTTCCAAGCCACTACGTCACCGGTCATTCGGGTATGTGCCGACAAGGAAGGGGAGATGAAGCTCTCCACGACCGGCGAGTGCAAGAAGAAGGAAACCTTGGTTTCGTGGTCACAATACGGACCGGTGGGTCCGGAAGGGCCGCAGGGACCTGTCGGGCCGACTGGAGCCACTGGACCCGCCGGTCCACAGGGCGGAACCGGAGCGGTTGGTCCAGCTGGTCCCAAGGGCGACAAGGGCGACCCCGGAGTGATCACCGGACTGAACGGGCTGGCATGCACCGTTGGCCAGTTGCAGGGCACAATCAGCGTGTCGTTCGGCTCGAACGGGGTAGGCACAGTGACATGCGGACTGACCGACGCTGACGGCGACGGATCGAGCCCTCCCGCAGACTGCAACGATGCCAATCCAGCGGTGAACCCCGGTGTGCTGGAGGTCGCCGGCAACGGACTTGATGACAATTGCAACGGTCAAACTGATGAAGCAGCGCAAGTCTGTGTGCCGAACTCTTCTTCGCCGGTGATCAACGGCATTCTTCGCTGCGCCTCCGATGGTTCGGGGCAGAGCGTTGTATGCAATGCCGGATTTGGTAATGCTGACGGGATCCAGTCGAACGGGTGCGAAGTTAACCTGATGAACGACGTGAAGAATTGTGGCCGTGTCGGGAACGATGTCACCAATGCATTTGCCAACGGACTGGCCAGTTGTTCGAACGGCGTCGCCGTTTTGGCCGCATGCCGCCCGGGTTTTGCCGACCAGAACGGTTCCGTTGTCGACGGGTGTGAGGCGGCCGACCTCGATCGTGACGGGTTCTTCGTGAATGGCAACAAGCCAGTTGATTGCAACGACAGCGACCCAGCGATCAATCCGGCAGCGATCGAAGTTCGGGGAAATGGCGTCGACGACAACTGTAACGGGGCGGTCGACGAGTAACGCAGGACCAGCGAGATCGTCGCCTGCGGCGCCGCGCTTTGCGGCGCAGCTTTGCGGCTGTTGCATTGGTCAATTCACCCGTACCGTTCATGTTTTCCCGCTGTGAGCCGATGTGCTTCCTACCTCTGCGGGAAGGAAAACTATGCGGGAGTTCTTCGGGCGCGGTGCCCAAGTCAAAAAGTCGTCGATTCGTGCGACGGTCGCGGTCACCCTGGCCGGTTCAGTAGTTGCGAGCCTCACCGGGGCACCGAGTGCGCAGGCGCTCAGCAAGCAACCGACTGATGTGGTGGTCAGCAAGCTCAACGTGGCGTGTGAGGTATTGACCAGGGAGAGCGACGCCGTTCAGATCGACGACGCCGAAGACCTTCGTGGGATCGTGAAATACCTCAAGGTTGGCATCCTGCAGATCAAGAAGTACGACCGGTCAGTTGTTGCGATCCGACCAGCTATAGCCGAACAAAAGGCAGCATTGTCGCTGGTCCACAAGTTCGCGTTGGCTAATGTAAGTGAGCTTACTAAGTTGACAGCGGTGGCCACCAAGGGCGACGACCTCAAGTTCCTGCTTCAGGCCGAAGCCATGACGAATCGGCTTGAAGCGTCACGGATGAAGACCATCGACGCGCTTGAGGCGGCCGAACTTCCCGCTTGTGATGCGCTGCTCGACAGCGGTCCGAGCGAAGATCAGAGCCCAACTCCCGTTGATGTACCTACGGTAAAGGCCGCGCTGCTTCCGACAGCGGTGCCGGCGTATCAGCTGGTCGATCCGACCGCCGACGAGCGCTCCCAGATCCAAGCCTTGGCTCCCGCTATCGAAGGAACCTACTCCGGCATCACTCTGCTCCGCCTCCACGACGCGGCCAACACGTACACTGCGACCATCGCCGCCTTCGAGTTTCTACCCGCGGTTCCTGAAGATGTCCAACGACGCTCCGTCAACATCGCGGCGGCGGCACTTGATCTCGCCACTGTCGATCCAGTTAATGGTTTCGATGTTCGCTTCGGCGGTCCGGTCAAGGGACTCGAAGGGCCGGTGTTCAAAGTCATCGCGTTCAGGGGTCCGCTCCTGATCGAGTTCACGTCGCCCGCGAACGCCATCGACGGAACCGCGCTGCGGGCCGCTGCCACGGCGTATCTACAGGCCGTTCCGGCGAAAGCCCCGGCAGATCCCACGCCGGTGTCGGGCAACGTCTGATCCGATCGTTTTCCGGGTCGCGTTTCAGGTTTCGGTGGCGAGGCGACGCCGACCCCGGAAGTATGTCTCGGCCCGCGCCCGATCTCGATTCCCGCGTACCGGCCGAGCGCGTCTGCGTTTCGACCTTTATGATGACGGCCACGACGCTGCAGACGGTGCGGCTGGTAGCTGATTGGTTGCGCGATGGACCAGGATTCGGTACCTGTTGGCGAGAAGTCGCGTGGGGTCGTATCCGGCCTACTCGGGGTCCGACCTGACGAAGTAGACCGGGTCCGCCCGCTGTTCGGCGCATCGTTGTTGCTCGGCATGGGACTGGTGCTGTTCTACGGGTCGGCCAACGCCATCTTCCTGACCCGCTACGACATCAGCGTCCTCCCGTGGGTTTACATCGCCAACGCGCTGGCGGTGATTGTGGTCGGCCTGGGCTACGGCGCCTGGTCCGCCCGGGTCCCGGTCGCCAGAGCCCTGGTCGCGCTGGCATTAGCGATGTCGGTAAGTGTCGCCGGCTTGTGGTTGTGGGCCCGGCTTTCCGACGACCGAATAGTCGCGTTCTTTATGGCGATGTGGTTTCGGCTGCTGTTCATCTTTGCCGTGCTGGGCTTATGGGAGATCGCATCGGCCGTATTCGACATCAGACAAGCCAAGCGGTTGTTCCCCGCGGTGGCGCTCGGCATGATGGTCGCCTTTGTCGTCGGCGGTGTGGCGACGCCACTGGTCAGCCCGCTGCTCGGAGCGGTCAATCTGGTCGGTGTAGCCGCCGCGTTTCTGGCGCTTTACACCGTTGTGTTCCAACGGCTGCTTCGACGGTTCAACATAGGAAGCGGACACGACGCAGCTGTTGCTCCCGCCGGTCCGGCCGAGATCCTGTCCGATCGGTTCAGCCGGCGGATGGTCTGGATGAAGACCGTGTCAATCCTTCTCATGTATGTCACCGAATACGTCTTCTACGAGCAATCCGCCAAGACGTTTGATTCGGAGACGTCGCTCGCCGGGTTTCTCGGCATCTTCATGGGCGCCATGACCATTGTGATGGTGCTCGTCACCGGGTTGGTGTCGGGCCGGTACATCAGCCGCTTCGGGATCCGAATCGCCACGATGACGCTGCCCGCCGGCATGTTGCTGATTTCGGTACCCGCCGGGATCTACGGTTCCTTCGCAGGAATCGACACCGGATTCTTCGCTCTCGTGTGCGTTGCGATGGCGATCAATCACGTGCTCGGCCAGGCCGTTGGGGAGCCGGCGAGCGCGGTTCTGTTCCAGCCGATGCCCAAGCTGAATCGCATGCGCGTGCGCCTGGCGGTCCACGGTTGGTTGGGCTCACTGGCACTGGTGCTCGCCGGTGTCCTGCTGCTGGCTCTTCACGCCATGCATCTGAAAAACGTCGCCCCGCTGTTGTATCTCGTGTCGGTCATCGCGCTCGTTGGTCTCGTCGTGGCCGCCGCCCAGTACCGCGACTATCTGCAGGCGCTTCGCAAGGCGACGACGCTGGCGTTCTCAGGTGCCGACGGGGAGTCAGCCGGATTCAACCTGTTGGATCCCGGATTCCTCAGCGATGGGCTCGGCGTCGATGATCCGGGCAGTTCACTGGCTACGGCGTTCCTGACGCGATCCATGGCCAGTGACCCCCTTCGCACGCTGCTCCCGGTGATGAGCGCCAACGACGATCGCGAACTGATCGAACTCGTGCTGGATGACTCGGTGCATCGTCCGGATGTCGCGTACAGCCCGCTTGCGGTGAGCGTCCTCGCCGATGATTCGCTTCCGCTGCACGTGCGTGCTGATGCGCTCGAAACACTGGTCAATCTTGAACCGGCCCTCGCTATCGAGCGGATCGCGTCAGCGATCAACGGCCCCACTCCCGAGATCGCCATCAGCTTGGCGATGGGCTTCGCCGAGTTTCGGTCCTCGGCGATCGCGCACCTGGCGAGGCTCACGAGTTCGCCGCGTTCACACGAGCGGGTCGGCGCGTGCGAGGTCCTTGAGAACCTCGGCCGTCGCAACCGAAACTCCACGCCACACCAACTCGGAAGTACCGATGGCGAGAAGTCAGCAACACCTCGACGACGAAGCGCGGCGATTGCTACTGGTGCTCCTCTCCGACTCCGATCCGTCGGTTCTGAACGCTGCTCTCGATGCGTCGCCGTGGTGGCCCTCGACGGAGGTGATGCGTTCGGTTTCCGCGCATCTTCGTGTGCCTGATCGACGCGGCCGTGCAATGCGTGCGCTCACCCGAACCAGCGGGCGCACTCCCGCTCCAGCAGGGAATCCACAGAACATCGCCGAACTCGTGGAGCCGATGCTGGCTGAATTGGCGACTGAGGCTCGTTCGGAAATCGTCAAACAGGTACTCGCCCCGAACCTCAACGCTGAGGCGCTGGTCAGTCGCTACTTGGTGCCGGGCACGCCGTCGGCGATACGGCGGGCTGCCTATGAGGTGCTCTCGTCGAAGAAGGTCAACGCTCCCGTGCGAGAGCTGATGCACGACGATCTTCAATTCGTGACCGATCTCGCTGGGATGTGGCGCGATCTGGGGAACGACGACGACCTGGCCGTGGCTCGTTCCGCGTTGGCCGAAGAATTCGATAACGCCCGCCGTTGTGTGTACTCGGCGCTTCTCGTCGACTACGACCCCGACCGCGTTCGCGACATAACGACGCTGGCGCTGACCGGGGATGACGACGACCGCGCCAACGCCATCGAGGCCCTCGAGGTTCTCCTGGATGCCGATCAGCGAAAGGTCGTCGTAGGAGTTCTGGAACCGATCGACGTGGCCGAGGCTTCGCGCACCATCGCGTCCGTAGCCCCGATCGGTTCGAAAGCCGATGTGCTTCGAAGTCTCGCTACCGACTGCCGAATGGGCACCTGGGCCAGAGATGTCGCCACCTACCTGAACGATCGAGCCGCCGCCGACGGAGGACCTGCCATGAACCCAACTATCGAACGTGTTCTGTCACTGCGCCGGGTGGACATTTTCTCCACCCTCTCGTACGAAACGCTGACGGAGTTGTGCGAACTGGTCCGTCAATACTCGGCGCCGAAAGGGACGGTGGTGATCGAGAGCGGATCGCTCGGACAGGAGCTCTATGCCCTGGTGACGGGTTCCGTCGAGGTTCGATCGCCGACCGGTCGTGTGTGGCGCCTGGATGAAGGGACCGTCTTCGGCGAGTTGGCCATCATCGATCCGGCGCCCCGAAGCGCGACGGTGACGGCACTGAGCGACTGCGATCTCATCGTGGTGCCCCGCACGGCGATTCTGGCGCTGGCCGACCGCCGACCGATGGTGATGTCCGAAATCGCGCGGGTGCTGGCCCGGCGCCTGCGTTCCGGAACGGAGAGCAACCCGTGAGTACCGACGCGAGTACCGACGTGCGCGCCGACGCGGCGGTCGACCTCAAGCTTGGCGATCTCGACGCCACGCTGGGCGCCGTTCGCACATCGTCGTCACCGCTCGGACTGGAGGCTGATGCCGCTCGGCTGCCGTTGACCGGGCTCGCCGGGACGGCCGGTTGGCGGCAGTCGTTTCGCGCCTACGAAAAGCCGGATTGGCGGAGCGCTTGGCAGCTAATAAGCGCGCTTGCAATGCTGGTCGCCGGGTGGGTTCTCACACTCGCCGTTCTCAGATCAAAGTGGTTCCTGGCACCGCTGACGGTCTCAATCGCGGCCGTGGCCGTCGTGCGTTGCTTCATCCTCTTCCACGACTGTGGTCACGGTTCGTTCTCTCGCTCTCGGCGTCTCAACGATGTGGTCGGTTCGCTGCTTGGCATCATTGTGTTCACCCCGTTCCGCTACTGGAACTACGCCCACGCTGTGCATCACGCGACCAGTGGCGACCTCGACCGACGCGGGATCGGAGACATCTGGACGATGACCGTCGAGGAGTTCAGCGTCGCCTCGCGTTGGCAGCGGTTCTCGTATCGGAGCTACCACAGCCCCTGGGTCATGTTCACCGTGGGTCCCTTGATCAAGTTTGTGATCATCGAGCGAATCGTGACCCGGCCGGCCACGACGCCGACGCGGATAAAGCGATCGGTCCATTTCACCAACGTCGCGATCGTGGTGTACTCAGTGGTCATGATGGCGTTGGTCGGCGTTGGTCCGTTCCTGATAACCCAGGGTCTCATTCTCGTGGTGGGCGGGTCGGGGGCGATATGGCTGTTCTACGTACAGCATCGCTTCGAAGGGGCCTACTGGGCTCATCGTGACCAGTGGCGATTCGTCGATGCCGCGCTGCAAGGCAGTTCGCACATGCGCCTCGGACGCGTGCTCCAGTACGCGTCGGGCAACATCGGCTTCCACCACCTGCATCATCTCGATGCGCGGATCCCGAACTACAACCTGGAGCGTTGCCTCCGAGAACACCCCGAAGCGCGGGCTGAACACGAATTCGGTCTCCGCGAAAGTTTCGCCGCTCGACGGTTGAAGCTCTGGGACGAAGAGGCCGGGCACTTCGTGGGCTACCGGGCGGCGAGCTGACCCGAGCGTGGGCGAACAACTCATCAACTCCTTCGGCCTGGCCGGGCTGTTTGTCGCCGCGCTGCTCGCGGCCAGCCTGCTGCCGTTCCCGTTGGAGGCTCTTGTTCCGTTGATGTTGGCACGTGGGTATTCGGCGGCGGCGATCGTGGCGGCGGGAACATCGGGTGGATACGTCGGATCGCTGGTCAACTACCGCCTGGCGGGCAAAGGCGAGCAGTGGTGGCGCGAACGTCATCCCCGCCAGAACGAGCGCCTTGATCGCATGACCCGGGCCTTTGCGCGTTGGGGTTCGCCGCTTCTCGTTCTGTCGTGGCTACCGGTGATCGGTGAAGGAATCACGGTCGCGGGAGGATTGGCCCGAGTTCCGTTGCTGCGATTCTCGGTGTGGACGATCCTCGGAAGAATCGTGCGAATGGCGTTGCTGGTGAAGCTCTCCCGACTTTTCGTGTAACCGGCCCGTCAGTGCGTGCGACTGTGGCGGATGCTGCTCGCCAACAGCCGAAGGCGCTTTCGAAGCGGAGGTTTGCTGTAGACGGATTCGGCGAGTTTGTCGGGTCCCGCGGTCACGTGGAGCGCAGGGTTGGCGTTGGACGGGATCATGCTCATCGCCCGGTGTTGCATTCCGCCGTTTGCGCTGAGTCGTTCGTCGACTCGCCAGGTGAACGTGTAGTCACGGCAGTCGTTGAACAGCAGGATCTGGTACACCGTTCCGCTGCCGAAGCGGCTCGCCCCCATCCCGCATTCGAGGAAGTACAACATCACCCGAAAGTCGCGCTCGCTGATGGACGGGTCGTTCTCGTAGGCGTCGAGCAGGTTCTTGCGCCACCACCACAACGTCCAGAAGTAGTGGCGTCCGATGTTCTCGACATCGGCGACGTACATATCGTGTTTGCGGGCTTCGTCGAGCAGCAGGTGCAGACGGATCTGATTCGAATCGCGGAAGATGTACTTCTGGATGTAGCCGTCGCGAGGGTGCTTCTTTTCGTGGCTGCCCATGGAGTGAATCAGCATCCGTCCGCTCGGTTTGAGAATTCGATGGCACTCGGCCATCACCTTCTCGTAATCGTCAAAGGCCAGGTGCTCCCACGCGCCAACTTCGTAGATGGCGTCAAAGGACGCATCGGGAAACGATTCGAGCAATGAGAAGTCGGCGTGGTGAATGGTCACCCGATCGCCAACATCGTTGCTGTGCGCGTTTCGACGGGCCAGCGCCGCCATGTTGAAGCTGTTGGTGAAGCCGACTCCTTCGCATCCCCACGCAAGCGCAGCGTGGGTGAGCATCCCGCCGTTTCCGCAACCGGTATCAAGTATCCGCATACCGGGGGTGAGTCTCAGCTTCGAGAAGATGAGGTTCATCTTGTTGAGTTGCAGGGCGTCGAGGTCGTCAGACTCGTGTTCCATGTAGCCGCACGAGTAACAGCCAGTTGCTCCGAGCATCGGGATCATTATGTTGTCGCCGATGTCGTAATGATCGGCAATGTCTTCGTTTTGTGAGTGGTCGAGTCTCCACTTCGCGTACTGCGCCACCAACTTGGCCTGTTCTTTCACGGGCATGGTCACGTTGCGATCAATGCGGTTCACCAGGATGAAGCAGATCAAATGGTGAACGGAGCCTCGAAGCATCTCGAATTCCCCGGCGAGGAATGCTTCGCCCATGCCGAGATTGCGTTGAGCGATGACTCGGGTGAAGAAGGCGGCATCGTTGATCTTCGCAACCGGGTAGATCCACTGGCCGGAGTGCTCATCACGGGTGGCGGCTCGATGAAAACGCTTCCCGGTTTCGAGCAGCAGGCCGAGGTCAGGTAGCGACGGATCGACGCCGCAGATCGAAGGCTCCACCGGTTGCCGGACATCGTCGTAACCGGTAGCCGAGGAAAGCATCGGCCCGACGCCGTCGATGTGGGCTCGTTCAAGGGCGGCCGTGGCGGCTTCGCTCGGACGACCGAATTGCAGGGCCACATCTCGAAACACCAGGGTGGCCGCGCCGATTAACGGCTCGCTCCCGCACATCAACGTACAGAAGGCATGCATGCTCGAGTCACGTTTGACCGAAGGATCGTTGAGGATCTCATCTGGAGTGCTGAGCCACTTGTATGTGTGCATACTGTCCTTTCGGGCGGTCAGTGTTGAGACGTAGTGCGCCTGCAGTCACCGTGACGTGAACGGAATTCGTGGAATGGGGGACTCCGCGAGACGTTCGCTGGCTTCGACGTAACCCGCATCGACGATCTCTCGAATATCGGCCACGTTGGTGTAGCCGTATTTCGAGACTTCGGGTCGCAGATAGAGGTCGGCTTTCGCCATCTGGGCCGGCTCCAGACTCTTGCTGCCGATCTCGAGGGATCGCATGAGTACGTCGATGATGCTCGGAGCAATCAGCTTTTGGTTCTTCGGGTTGACGATGCTCGACAGCGCCTGCTTGAGCGTTATCGAGTCGGTGTAGTTGTACGCCTCGTCAGCGGTGTAGAAGGGGTTCGTGACGTTGACCACGATCAACGTGCCCACGCTCGTTACGTCCAACAACGGGTCGACGGGGACGTTGTTCATGATTCCACCGTCGGCGAGGAGTCGGCCGTCGGTCGGCACCGGTGGCATGAGCATCGGGAGCGAACACGACGCCCGCACCGCAGGACGCAGCAGACCGCGTCGATGGGTCACCGGCTGGGCCGACCTGAGGTCGGTCGTCGTGCAGAGGAACTGGATCCAGAGGTCTTCAAATCGGGTGGTTCCGAAAATCTGGTTGAGTGCCTCGTTGAATCGGTTCGCTCCGATTACCGCAGCGGTCGGAGGGATGAAGTCGAGCATTTTGCGCTTCGACCCGCCGAACACCTCCGACGCCACCGCTTCGATGATCTCCGGTGACCACCCCATGGCGAACTGTGCACCCATGAGCGCCCCGGCACTTGTTCCCACGACAATGTCGACCGGAATGGCGGCCTCCCGCAGGGCGCGCATCACACCGAGATGGGCAAAAGCGCGGGCTGCCCCACCGCTCAACACCAATCCGACCGGTGCTCCGACGAGAAAGCGGGCCAACCTCGCGAAATGCGAAGGCCACGCAAGGTTGAGGTGGTGGCACATCTCGACGTCGCGTTCTCGAAGCCACTGTTCAGTGTTCGCTGGTGTGGACTCCGCATCGTGTTGGATGAGCACCAGGTGAAGACGCGACGTCCCATCGTTGCGGCTCGAATGAAAGAGCCGGTTCTCGAGGGCGTTCAAGGCGGTGGGCTGCCCGGCTTCTCCGATGAGCAGAATGAGGTCCGCGCCGCGAGCGCATTTGGCGGCCCACGCCGACGAGTCGTTGTCGGCCACGGTTATCAGGTGCTCATGCCGTTCCTCGAGTTCGCTCAGGTGCTCGTCGACGCGAATCCCGAGCGTCGACGCCGGATCGGCGTCGGTGGCCCCCCGGCCGAGTTGCTCTTCCAGGGTCTTCGCGGTCACGAGGGCCGTCGGGATGTGGCACGAGAGGAAGCGGTGGAGTTCCTCCGCAAAGGCCCCAACCGGTGCAGTACGACCGGCCGGTAGTACCGCGATGGTGCTCGGCTTGGCCTGCTGACGGCCGCGTTTCGGGGTTCGGTTGACGCGGTGCGCAAGCGAGACCAGAAGGTTTCCCATCAGCGGGGCGTTGGTCAGAACGAACCGTTCAACATCCTCACGACTAAGCCGGTACAGGACCGAATCGCGAACCGCGACGACCGTTCCCTGACGGGGCTCACCGGTCAATACGGCCAGTTCACCCACAATCTCATCGCGACCGAGTTCCTGCGTCTTCAGGTCGGAGTCTTCGTCGAGGAGGACGCGGAGCCGACCGCGGCTGATCACGTAAAGGCTGTCACCAGGGTCGCCGCTGCGGAAGAGCTCCGTTCCGCCGGTGATGTCGACGCGCTGAAGCGCATCGGCCAGGGCACTCGTGTCAACAACCTCGGAAGCCTGGTTTGATGCGAGGGATCGTCGCGCAAACGTGTCGACCGCGCGCGCCAGTTCCGCCCGAAGCAGTTCGTCGTGATGGGCTGCCGGTACGCCGTGAGCGTCGTCGGTCATACACGCACCTTGACCGCATGTTCCGCCGCGACCTCCGCTGCGCTTGGCGGAAACTGAGCATCCTCCGCACCTTGACGAACGTTACGAACCAGCTGGATGACAACGGCACCTACGACCGAGAACAGGGTTCCAGCAAACAACGACTGCCGGGGAAACGGAATGATGCCCAGCAACACAATCGCCGTTCCGGGGCCGTACGGATACCGGAAGAAGTTCTTGGGCATCAGCGTGGTGCTTTTCCAATACGGAACTCGACTCAACATCAATGTCCCCAGCCCGACGATGAGCAGAGCGCAGATCCATCCTTGGCCGTCGTTGCCCCACGAGGCTCGCGAGAACAGGAGATACTGACTCACGATCCCCGCTGCTATCGGGCACGGGACGCCTACGAAGAACGCGCCATCGCTCGATGTGCTCGTGGTGTTGAAGCGAGCGAGACGCAGAGCGACCAACGCGACCCAGGCGAACCCGAGCAGGAGTCCAGCGAGTCCCCAGTCTTCGAAGTACACACGGTAGATGAGCGCTGCCGGGGCCACCCCGGCGGCCACCAGGTCGACGAGTGAGTCAAGTTGGCGGCCGAGCGGCGAGATGACGTTCAACGCCCGGGCGAGCGTTCCGTCGAAGGTATCGCACAGTCCGGCGACGAAAATGGCCCAGACAGCCTGCTCATAGTGGCCATCGGTCGTCAGTGAGAGCGACCAGAACGCCATGAACAAGCCGGTTAACGTCAGAACTCCGGGAGCTGCAGCCCGAACGTGGGTCCCGATGGAGGAGCGTGCCGACGTGTGCGAAGTCGCGCCGTCATCGGTACCGGTGCCATACAACTGGCTGTACACACGACTCTTCGGGGTTCCGTCCACACCGAGTCCTCTTCTTCACTTTTGATTGTGCAGCTGCAGGTTGTTCAACTGCGTGAAGCGAATTCTCTATTGCCGACTGCGCTCTGTCCACTCCCAATTTTCGTCAAGCCGATCAGCAGCTCGCCGCGTGTGCAATCGCAGGCCAAGAGGCCGATGAAACGAAATGTTTTGAAAACTGCAGAGGGGAGCGCTCCCAGGTGATTTCCAGCTTCGCTAATGGCACGGCGTGACGCTCCGAGTTACATTCGCTGACATGGGCGGAATCGCAGCGGGGAGTCTTAGGGAAGGAGACGTTTTACTTGTAGCCGGAGGCAGCATTTTTTCCCGGCTGGTTCGCTTGATCGAAGGTACGTCGTTCGACCACTGCTTGTTGGTTGCTTCCGCTGATCCCGCCCATCCCAAGTTTGGACGTGACTCCGACGACGATCGGACTGACGAACCTTGGGCATTCGACATTGGATTCTTTGGTGGTCGTCACCAACCGCTCTCGAGCTACGACGACGTCGTCGAGGCTGTCGCCGTTCGCCGCCATCGAAGCCCTTACGTGGGTGAATCTGTGGTCGAGCGAGCGCGGACGATAGTAGGAACGACGAAGGGCTATGCGTGGGATCGGCTGCTGTTCCTAAGTTTGATCGGGGCAACGAGGTGGTCGCCGTCGCTTGGTGAATTGTCGAGCGATGAGGCATCGGCGATGGTCCGAGCTCTGTATGAAGTTTTGGCCCAAATGCAGCGGGCTGAGAGATTCGAGATTCAAGGTCAACGTCGGATCTGTACCGAACTGGTTGTCGATGCGTTCGACGTCTTCGCTGCCAGTGGCGCCGAATACGACGCGTATCTCGGTCTCGTCACACCCACGGTTCCTCATGAGGGCCTCCTATGGTGGGCCGCCGGCCTTTCCACTTTCCAGGACTTCTTGACGCAGCAACCGGCGCCCAAGCGGCGCGGCATCCTTGACGAAGAACTGGAGTTGGCACCCGGAAGTGCCGATGCGCTTCGCTTGGTCCATGAAGCGGCCGCGGCGAACGGCGTCAGCTTTCCCGGGTTTCATCCGGCTGATGACAAAACCCTTCGATTGCTTGTCATCGACGGGGTCCAACGCACGCTGGAGCAACTGCTGATGCAGCCGCGACTCGGCGACGCGAAGTCGGTGAGTGATCCTCGGCGGGTGGCTTGGTTTCTCCTTGACACACTCATGCGCCACCGAGCTGTCGTAACTCCCGCCGATCTGGCTCGAACATCGAGTCTGTGCGACGTTGGTTTGCTGGATCACAACGAAATCAACTGGAGGAAGAGCGGAACGTGAGCAACCCTGCCTCTATTCGGGTTCTCGGCCCGACGCGAATTTCCGCGTCAGATGGGGATCTACGACTGGGCGTGTTGGTGGAACGCGTCCTATGGGGCTTAGTCGCCGCAATGCCGGAGGTCGCGACGATTGATCGACTGGTAACGATTCTGTGGGACCAAAATCCACCTCGAACGTGGAACTCGTCGTTGCGAACGCATCTCTCCCAGATCCGGCGAGCGCTTGCCCTCGTGCCCGAGGGGCCGCAACTCGTGCGGATCGGTGCGGGCTACACGCTTACGGGGGATATAACAAAGGTCGATCTCCACCGATTTGAACAACTGGTCCGCGTTGCGAGAACCAGGAGCGCTCCTGAAGAACAAAAATCGTTGCTTGATTCCGCTTTGGAGCTCTGGGCCGGTCCACCGTTTGTTGGCACCGACGATCCCGTTCTGCGGTCGATTTCCGATCGTTTCATCGGCATTCGTGAGGAGAGCGAACGTCAGCGGCATCTTTTTGCTGTTGAGCTGGGCGATGCGGAAGAGGTCGTTCTTCGACTCCAGTCGATCGTTGACGAAGATCCCATGAAGCTAGGCGTTGTTGAACCACTAGTGGCCGCTTACGTCGCGCTTGACCGGACGACGGAAGCTAAACGGGTGCTTGCCAAACACCGCACGGCCCTTGATGCCTATGGCTGGGAACCAGCTGTCGGTCTACTGGCTCTCGAGCGAAGGCTGTTGCTCAACGAGCTGAGCGCTGAATTTGCGGAAGGAATCCTCACCGAACTTCCAGGTCCACTTCGACACAATCGAATTGTCGTTGGCCGCAATCAGGAAATTCAGGAGTTTCGGGAGGCGCTGTCGTCCGATGCCAACTCCTACGTTGTCCTGCAGGGGCCGGCCGGTATCGGCAAGTCGCACCTGGCGGCCGTCCTTGCCGAGGTTGCTCACGATGAAGGTGTGCCGGTGTTGGCGGCCTGGGCTGAGGAACATGCGCCTCCCTTCCAGCTCGTAGGAGATCTGTTGCGGCGGTGGTCCGGCCTAGTCACCGGACCCAGCAATGAGACTCTGGAGACGGTCCTGTCCTGTTTGATTGATCTATCACCTAGTCATCGTGTTCTAGTGCTCCTGGAAGACATTCATCTGGCTGACCTCGCGAGCTGCAAAATCTTGAGTCGTCTGATTCACCGTGACGTCATCGATGGTGTGACCTTTTTGCTCACGACTCGAGAGTCAACAACGAACGGCCCCGTCGATCGGCTCCTCCGAGAACTCAAGTCGCTCAGCTCTGCAAAAATTTTGGGACTTGGCCCCTTGACACTCGAGGATACCTACGAGTTGGTCCGACGAACCCGGTCGCTTTCGGCTTCTGCCGCGTGGACACTGTCGAATCGCCTATATCGACTCTCTCTGGGTCTCCCTTTGGTGCTCGACTTCCTTCTCTCAGATTCCGAACTTTTTGATGTCGCTGTGCCGATCGATATTGCCGAGGTAACCACGAAGTTGGCGAGTCGACTTGAGGAATTCGATTTAGATATTCTTGTCACCGGTTCGTTGTTGGCAATCGAATTTGATGTATTGGTTCTCGTTGATTCGATGAATCTTTCCATCGCCAGGGTGCATGACGTTATGGACCGAGCTTGTGCTGCGGGACTTACTGAGGCGAGGGTGGGCAATCGAGTCCGTTTCCGACACCCGCTCGTCAGAGAATCCCTACGACTTCGTCGGTCAACCGTGTGGCGGTGCGAGCGACACCGAAATCTCGCAGATGTGCTTGCATCACGGGCGGGTGACACGTTTGCTGTGTGCCAGCAACTGGCGTTGGCCCTTGCCAACGAAACGTCCGACGAATTGGTCCCACGACTTTTTGAGGGGGTTCTTGAACTCCACCGTTGCGCTCGTTGGGAGGAGTCGCTCGCGCTGCTTGAGCTGCTGGCTGAGACGTTTGACGCCCGACCGTGGTGGATCAACAGTTCCGATGTCTTTCGTTACCTCATGCTCTGCGCCGCAGCGGCCGATGGCTGCGCTGACAGCGAACTCGCTCGCCGGTACTTCCGACGAGCGTCGGTGCTGGCGCAGACCGAGCAGAATCCATTGTGGAAGTTCCGAATCGCAGTGGATTCGTCGGCCAGTAGCCAGCCGCTTGATGGCGACGTCGAACGAGAAGACTGGCTGCGTTCCGCTTTTGCCGCGGATAGCGGAATCGAGGACTCCAATCGTGTCCAAGCGCTTGCAGAGTTCGTGTACCTCCGCGGTCTGGCTGGCGTCGACCACGAAGTTGAAGACCGTCTCGCCGAGCTGCGCGAATTGGTCGCAGTCCTCGGGGATCCGCGATCGAAGGCATTCCTCGCCCACGCTGAACTTGTAACCCTCTTGAGCAGTCCCGATGCCGATACTCGCCTGAGGCTCAGTCGTGAAGCTCGCGTGTGGGGGAGCGCTGCGGCCCCGGAGGTGGCGGTGACACCGCTCTTGGCGACGGTGTTCTCGCTGCTCCAGCTTGGGCGCCGAAACGAGGTCGACGATGAACTGTTCGCGATAGAGGAACTCGTCGATCTTCGACAGCGTCCGGGTGATCGTTGGCTTATGCACCTCATTCGGGCGTTGCTGAACGATTGGGATGGCGATCAGGTCCGCGCCGACAGACATGCGCTTGTCGCCCGAACCTTGGCCGTCCGTCATGCGATTCGAGGTGGGCGAGAGGCGTGGGGGATGTTTCGGCTCGCTCGCGCTTGGCGCGACAACGATCAGACAATGGTGAAACAGTTCGACGCGATTGGTGAAGATGCCCATGTTGTCGAGATCGCAATCGCAACCGCCTTTCTTGCTCGTGCCGGAGCGACCGAGAGGGTTCGACCGATGCTCCGACAGGTCGTTCCGGCCCTACGAGATCAACAGAATTTTGTCGGATGGCTTGGCGGCTGCATGGCCGCCGGCGAGGCGGCGGCTGTGACATCGTCGGCGTTCGTGGACTCCCTTTACGAGCTATTGCTTCCTCACTCCGGCCTGTTCGCGGTGAACGGTCTTGTGCCGTCGAGCACTTTTGGCCCGGTTGATCGCGTCTTGGGATTGCTTGCTGGGGCCGCGGGGCACGGCTCCGAACAACGAAGATACCGGGATGCTGCTAAAGCCCAGTTGCAAGCAGCGGGCATGTGGGGGTGGCAAACCCGGCACTAGATCCTCCTCCCTACGTGGAGGACGCGAGAAGCTCATCGAGTTCCTCAACGACTTGAAGCAGGCCCTGGGGTCGTTTATCGGGATCGTCTGATAACAGCGGAGTGACAATCGTTTGGAAGGCCCGCTTCTGACTCGGGCGGTCGAGATATCGCGCCAGGACCGACTCGACCATCCGCCCGAAGGAGTAGACATCGCTGCGGGCGGTCGGCGGAGCCGATGTGAAACGCTCCGGGGCAATTGAACCAAACGATCCAGCTCCGACGAGGATCGGGCGCGACCGATTCCACGCCAAGCCGAGATCCGATAACACCCATCGTGCATTGTCCCCTTCGAGATAAAGCACGTTCGTGGCCTTCACGTCGCAGTGGACAACCCCGCGCTTGTGAAGGTTCGTGAGGGCAATGGCTGTCGATCGAAGGCCACTGAGGTGATCCGCAGCGGAGGAGCAGTCCTGGAGGGTCCGGGTCGCCAGTGCCATCGAAAAGTAGGGGTATCCGGCTTCGGTCATTCCCACGTCGAAGACCTGAATCAGATGCTCGCAGCTAAGCGTTCGAGCCAATAGCGCTTCATCGAGGAATGTTCGGCGCGTGTCATATGGCCCGTCCATCGCGTTCGTGACGAGAATCTTCAAGGCCACGTCTTGGCCGAGCAATATGTGGCGTGCGCTCCAGACCTCAGCGGACCGGCCCCTCGCCAGGTGACCGGTCACCAGGTGGTTTGGGACCCTGGGTCCGGTGAGGGCGCCGGCGGCCGAGCTGCCGCCAGTCTTCAAGCTCCCCGAAACCATCATCTTGTCAAGAATCTCGGTGATCATGACGTCAAGGTATGAGACCCTTCTGATGATGTTGAGGGGGAGTGGCCCCCTCCCCCCCCAGTCCTTCCTGGGCAACGACCCAACGTCGGGTTCACTTTTGCGCTGCTTTTGCAGGGCCCCTGACAGCATGACCCCGTGAGCGCGATCCATCGATCGAACTGGCGAGTTGCAGAGGCGGGGGCGTTGATCGCGTTTGGAACTCGAGCAGTTCGTTCCCCGTACCCTTTTCCGAGGGTGGATCAGGGTCGGCCGTGAGCGCACTGATTGTTGAGTTTTGTGGTGAACGCCACGTCGTCGAACCCGAACATTCATTCTCAATTGGGAGGTCGGGAGATCTCGCCATCGACGAGAATCCCTACCTGCATCGCATCATGGGCATCCTGTCATGGCGTAACGGATGGTGGTGGCTGCTCAACGCCGGGGCCCATCATCCGCTCCATCTTCAAGGTGTTTCGGGAAGCGCCACCATCACGCTTTCACCGGGTGGATCGGTCCCGTTGGTGCTTGGGCCCGCAATGATTCGATTCGCTGCTGGAGGGACCTCCTACGAGGTATCGATCGATGTTGACCCCTACGAACTTGACCCAACTATTCCTGCGTTTGTCCCGGGAAGCCCAACGATCGACGCGGGCGACACGTCGCTGACGGCGGAACAACTGCTGCTGCTGATCGCCTTGGCTGAGCCCCGTCTTCGCCGAGGTCCAGGTGCGGAGTTGCCGACAAACGCAGAAATAATCGGGTCGATTCGGTTGGTCTGTGACCAAGTTCAACCGCAAACTCGATTCCGTTTGTGAGAAGTTCTCCCGGCGGGGTGTCGCCGGCCTTGTCGGGTCCGCGGACCGCATTGCCCAAGGCCGAAGGAGAGTCTTGGTTGATCTGGTGGTTGACGCGGGGATGGTGACCGCAGATCAACTGTCGCTGCTTCCTCCACGTCAGACGTTGAGCTCCACGACATCACGGAGCCAGCGATGAGCGAATTTGCGCTCACCCACGTGCACCCACGAATTGAGCATGGATTCCCGGGACTCCCTTCGTGGAACGGTCAACCATGCAGCGGGTGTCTCGACGACCGTGAAAGAGGGCAGTCAGGGTGATTCGTTTTGATCCGGGCGACGGACAGCTGCTCGCGAGCGCTTCTCGCCAGTTATTCTTTATCGGGCTTCCGTCGACGATGCACGCTCGTGTTCTCTCGTCATTTTGGAACACCCAACTCACTGGTCGAGAGTTCCTTCGCGACCTTGGCCGTACGGTTCTGGACTTTGAAGAGCCGGGGTCGTCGCCGGTGATTATTGCCATCACATCCTCTGATCAACCTCGCCTCTTCGTGTTTGGAAAGGCCTCGGTGGCTGTGCACGAGGATGGCGAATCCTTGGCCGTTGACGGTGCATCCGCGGTCACGTGGATCGAGAGACTCTTGGTTTCATCGCAATGGTCTGTGAGCTACGGGGAGCCCACGTCGTCGTGGTGGATCGAATCCGGACAGGTTCCGTGTAGTCGTTTTGCGATCTCCTCCTTACCGTCTTTGGGGTCTGATCCTCGCCATGCGGAACATCGATCAACCGGTAATGCGTATGGTTCGACGATTGACGTCAACACGGGGGGTCGTGCGAATCTAGCTAGCCCGGCGAGTGGTCCCTTCGACGAGGGTTTTCGCGCCGTCGAACCGACACATGCAACTCCATTCGTGGAATCAACTCCATTCGTGGAATCGACCCCATTCGGCATCGAGGTGACCAACGTTGAGGTCTCTGCCGGCGGACTCCCCGGCCCAATCGCCGATAACACTCTCTCGGCTCCGGCGGGGCCCGATACGACCATGTTGGCTTCGCTCGGCATAGCTGGGCCTACACCAGAGTTCCCCCCGACGAGTACCGATCTTGGCTCTTGGTCGATCGAACAGACGTATGGAACTGAATTGTCCGAATTCGATGTGCGCACCGACTCCGAAGACGTGGATCCGCCTGCTGGAACTGAGCACACATTTTCAACGATGTCTATGTCCGCGTCTGCGTCACCTCCAGCGTCGACCTCTATGTCGGGGATGTCTCCGATTGCGACTTCGGAGAGTTCACTGCCCCTGGCTATTGTCGAAGCGCCTGAATCCCTTCCGCCGGCGATCGACGAACGTGCAGGCGATTCGACTATCGCCGGAGCGAATGTGGAGAACGAAGCGCCGGCCGCCGATCCGCTGGTCCATGAATTCGAACACCCCTCGTCGGCCAGTGACGTTTCGTTGAGGGCCGAACCGGCGAGCGAGTTGCCGGTGAGCGTCGAGCCGAGTCTGCAGCAGGAGCGACACGACATAGCCGTGGATTCGCCCGACGACGGGTTCTTTGATGACGAAACTGCGACGGTCGTCGTTCGTGGATGGAATCTGAAACCAACTGTTCAGGAACTCGAGCAGAAAAAGGAGCAATCGTCAGCCACCGGCACATCCGCAGCCGTGGCTTGGCAAGCATCGCCCGCCGATGTAGCGATCGATGACGAGTCCGACCTTACGATTCTCACCAGTTCTGCGACGAGCTATCGCAAAGCGCCGCAGACGGCGGCCGCTCCAGCGGAGTCATATGCGCTTCAAGTCTGGGGTGCCCACTGCTCCAACGGTCACTTCACCGACTCGCGTCGACCCCGGTGCATTTTTTGTTCCGCAGATACGGAATTTGATCGGGTAGAGCTTGGTCCGCGCCCAGCCCTCGGAACGATCACGTTCGACGACGGACGTATCTGTGATCTTCAGCGAACTGTGGTCGTAGGTCGGAAGCCGTCGGTCAAAGGTGAGGTTACCGCTGAGCTCATTGCCTTTGAGGACGACAACATGTTGTCTCGGATCCACCTCGAAATCCGAGTCGTGGATTGGGACGTGTTGCTGGTAGATCGACAAAGTGCGAACGGCACGGTAATCCAGTATGCCGATGGACGAGAGCTGAGGGCGCGATCGAATATCGAAGTTCCTTTGGAAACCGGCAGTCGAATTGAGTTTGGACGGCATTCGTTCACGTACCAGAGTCGACTCAAATGAACACCGATCCGCCGTCCATTTATGGTTACTCCGACTTTTCCTTGATTGGACAGGGCGGATCCGCAACGGTGTTTCGGGCCCGTCAGAATGATCTCGACAGGTTTGTGGCGATCAAGGTGCTTCGACTCGGCTCGGTTGACGACCGTCAACGACGGCTGTTTGACGATGAACGGAAAGCGCTCGGGCGCCTACCGAAGCACCAAAACGTCGTAACGGTTTTTGATTCCGGCTTCAGCAACGAGGGCGACCCGTATCTGGTGATGGAGTTGTGCTCGCTCGGGTCTGTCGCGTCGTTCGTGAAGGCGAACGGTCCGTTGGAAATTGAACAGACCGTACGGATCGGTCTGCGAGTCGCCACGGCGCTTGAATTCGCCCACGGGCAAGGTCTGGTGCACCGGGACATCAAGCCCGAGAACGTTCTGGTTTCCAACCTCGGTGAACCGGTGCTGTCCGACTTTGGTGTTGCCGCCATGCTCGATGCCGACGCCTCGACAAACGACGGATTCTCTCCGCATCATGTTTCACCGGAGACTCTTCGGGGCGCTCCGCCGGCCCCTTCTGCCGACATGTACTCCCTCGGCTCCACTATCTACACGATGCACTACGGGAAGGCTCCACATCAACAAGCGCGAGGAGAGCGGCTCCTCGTCAGCCAGATCCTTGCTCGCGTGGCGGATCCGACGTTCACGATCTCGATGTCGGTCGACGCGAACGTACCGGCTGAGTTCTATCAGTTGTTGCGGGTGCTGCTGGCGAAGGATCCGTCGCGTCGTATGTCTCGGCCCGGCGATGCAATGAGTGTGCTGGCACGAGTTGAGGGGCTCCTCGGGACCGCCGGACGACGGGTCAATTTGATCCTGGTTTCTCCGCCCGTAGCGGCCCTTCCGAACGCACAAGAACCCAACGATGATGAGCAATTCGATCCGGATGCAACGTTTGTTCCAAGCAAACCGCTGCCGTTGAGCGTGTCGAAAGAGGCCGGGCCGGATGACTTCAGCCTGTCTGGTTCATCGGTTTCCTACGGTACCGGCCAGTTCACCAACTCGCCGCACTCGAACTTCGACCCTCGACCCGGAGCAGGTGCTCAGAAAACGGTCAATCCCGGATTTGAAATCGATGACTGGGTCGGGAAGCGAAAGTTGTCGACCAAGACTCTTCTGGTGGCTGGCGCGGTGGTCGTGGTCGCGCTGACCCTCGCACTTGTCTCCCGGTTCGTCGCTCGGTCGCCGGAGGCGGTGGATACCACGATGTCACCGTCGACGGAGCCTTCGTCCCAGGTTCCGCTCGTTGCACCACGCGACGTGCAGGCGACGCTGCTCCCCAACAACGAAGTCAAAATTTCCTGGTCGGGCGACTTCGACCCGTCGATTGTATTCGACCTCGCCATTCGCGACGGCGGTTCAACGGTGACGGCAACGGAGAGCGCCAGTCAACCCGTGGTCATGAGTCTGTCGGCGGTGCGTTCGAATACCGCGTGCGTGGTCGTGTCGTCCGTCGACCCGTCCAGTGGTTTGACGGCATCGGCCGACCCCACCTGTTTCGATCGGACGAGCCCGTGAGGGGCTGCCAGCAGCTTGTCTCAATCCGCGATCGGGGAGTCCTCCCCATGTCGCGGCGAGTCGATTCTCGATATTTTTCAATAGCGGTTACCCGTACCTCATATTCAAGGAGCATGTAAATGCCTGAACTAGCTGCACCTAGCGATAAGCAATCTGAATGGTTTGCTCGTCAATTTGAGTCGTTGACCGCCGGTGTAGAGCGCGTAATTGTAGGAAAACGCGATGCCGTTCGCCTTGCTCTTGTAGCAATGATGTCGGAAGGCCACGTGCTTCTTGAGGATGTTCCTGGAACAGGCAAAACTTCGCTGGCGAAGGCAATCGCGCAATCGATAGATGGAAAATGGAATCGCATCCAGTTCACGCCTGATCTTTTGCCATCAGACGTGACAGGGTCGACGATCTACAACCAGGCACAGGGCGCCTTTGAGTTCCACAACGGGCCGGTATTCGCAAACATCGTTCTGGGAGACGAGATCAACCGTGCCTCGGCCAAGACTCAGTCGGCGCTTCTCGAGGTCATGGAGGAGCATCAAGTCACCATCGACTCGCTTCCGTACCCCGTGCCTCGCCCGTTCATGGTGATAGCAACCCAGAACCCAATCGAGTTCGAGGGTACCTACCGGCTGCCGGAAGCCCAGTTGGACCGATTCCTCCTGAAGATGAGCATCGGCTACCTCAGCACGGAACACGAGGTCGACGTGCTCGCTCGACACGGCCGCAGCAGCACTGGCCCGCTGTCGCCTGTGATGGCGACGGCGCAAGTCCGCACGATGGTGCAGATCGCCGAGAGCGTGCACGTTGAACCGGCGGTGGCAAAGTACGTCGTCGCCTTGGCTCAGGCCACTCGGTCGATGGCTGAAGTTCGACTCGGCGTGTCGACTCGCGGATGTCTTTCGCTGATGAAAGCGGCCCGGGTACTCGCATTGACCGACGGTCGTCCCTTTGTCCGTCCCGACGATGTGAAGGCGCTTGCCGCGGCGACACTGGAGCATCGCCTGGTCTTGAATCCCGAGGCCGAGATGCGGGGCACCCGGGCGTCTGAGTTGATCCAGCGGGTCGTCGCTGACGTTGCCCCTCCTCGCCGACGAGCTGAGGCGGGCGTTTAATGCTGCCGGTCGTCAAGACGCTCACCCCCGTTGGGCGGGTCGTCTTTGCGGTGATGCCACTCGCTCTTGTCATCGGAGTGCTTACCGGTTGGAACGAATTCTTCGTTCTCGGCGTTGCTTGCCTCTTTGCGCTGTCCGTGGGTGCAGCCTGGATCTCACGGCCGCAGACGCTTGGCGTTGAGCGGAGCCTCCACCCTCCCAAGGTCACCGTGGGTGAGTCTGCCGTCGGCGTGTTGTCGGTAACCAACGATGCGCGGCGTCGAAGCGGTCAGCGAATCGTCGAGGACCAGTTGGGTCCTGACGTTGTGCGTATCGCACTCCCGTCGCTTGCGCCGAAAGCGTCGGTCGAGTTTCCGTATCAGGTCCCGGCCCCGAAGCGTGGCCTGTTTGCCGTCGGCCCGCTGAGGGTCGTGCGAACCGATCCTCTCGGCCTATTTCGTCTTGAGCAGGGGCAGGGCAACGTCGAGATGCTCTGGGTTCGCCCCCGCGTCTTTCGGCTCGCCAATGTGTCGTCCGGTTGGGCCAAGGATCTCGACGGTGCAACCAGCGATCGTGCCCCGCGTGGTTCGGCGGCCTTCCATGCTCTTCGTGAGTACCAATACGGAGACGATCTGCGACACGTGCACTGGAGAACCACCGCAAGGACCGGTGAGCTAATGGTCCGTCAATATGTCGATACCCGGCGGTCTATGGAAGTCGTGATGCTTGACCCGCGGGCCGAGCTGTACTCAGACGAAACCTTCGAAATGGCGATCGAGATTGTGGGGTCGGTCTGCGTTGCCGCCGCCCTCGACAATCGCCCGTCCACCCTCGTGTTGCCGGGTCAAAGCGATACGGCCCAAAGCGAACTGATCGAACCCCTTGATCGGCTCGCGGTTGCTTCGACGGTATCGGAGGCGTCGTTGTCCGACCACTTTGCCCTGGCCCGGAAGCCGGCATCACAGGCGACCGCCCTGATCGTGGTGACCGGCGACACGGACCCTCAGGATCTCATCACAAATGCGAAGCGAATACTGCGCAGCGGGCTAGTGGTGATCGTGCGTATTGTCGCGGGATCGCGACCGTCTCTGGTGCCTGTCGGCGGGGCCCGTGTCATCACCACGCCTGACACCGACTCGTTGAGGTCGGTCTGGGCTGAGGCGGTGATGCGGGCATGAGCGTGGCCATGAACGCCAGCATCGGTGTGCAGGCGCCGAGGAGCGCGGCTAACCCGATCCGAGTTCGCAAGAGTGCCATCGTGTTGGCGACCTTTTGTCTATTCGTTCTTACGGCGCTGGCTTCGCTGTTCTTTCGACCGATCTTCGAAGCGTGGGCGTTTCTCGTTCCGCCGGTGCTCGGTGCCCTGGTGGTTGCGGCGGTTGTCGCGCTTCTCGTGGACTCGTTCGAACTTCGGTCCGGAGATGGCCTCCTGATTCAAGTAATCGCCGCTGTGCTGACGCTTCCTGGCCTGATGGGAATGCCGTCCACGAAGTATGGGCTCCCTACTCTCAGGTCGATCGGCGAGTTGATCGACGCGTTGGTGCAGGGGCCTGCCAAGTTGTTGACCGTTTCGCTACCAGCGCGAAGCGGACAGGAACTTCTTGCCGCCCCGATTGGCGTTGCGTGGCTCGGGTTCGTTATTGGTTGGGTTGTCCTGCGAACCTTCCGAACCGGTTGGTCAGTGACGGGGCCGATTCTTACCCTCGTCGTTGCGTTGTCGTTCGGGCCGTTGAAGAGCGACTACGTGGCAATAGTGTCGGTACTGTTTGCCGTCGCGGCCATGGTGTACCTCGTGGTCGTCGGTCGACTAATGGCTGGCGGTCACGGAGGGACACAGAAGCTGGCACCGAGACGAATCCCGGTCATGCCCATCGTAATTCTCGGTGGCGTGATATTGGCCTCGGCCGTGGTCGGCCCCCAATTGAACCATCTCCACGAACGGGACCGTTTCACGCTTCGTTCGTACAGCGTCCCTCCCTTTGACCCGGGCGATTTGCCGAGCCCACTCGCGGAGTTCCGGAAATTCACGACACCAGCGGTGCAGAACAAGTTGCTGTTTTCGGTAAAGGGTGACGTTCCCGATCGATGGAGACTTGCGGTGCTCCCCTCATACGACGGTCGTGTCTGGTCGGTGGGAAGTGCGAAGGAAACCATCGGTGGATCATTCGAATTGGTGGGCGCTCGTCTGCACAAGTCCACAGACTTCGCAAAAGGAGCTGCAAGCGCGTCCGTCGTTACTATCGAAAACCTCAGCGAGCCGTGGCTTCCGCTTCCCGGACCGGGCCTTAAGGTCTCCATGCCCAAACAAGCGCGCGAGCGCGGTCAGGTTCGATACAACAGCGACAGCGACACGTTGGTGCTGCCTGGTGTAGCTCAGGCCGGATTTACCTACGACCTGACGTGGGTGCAGCTTCCGACTCCCGACGTTCCGAGTCTCGAAGCAGCAAACTTCGCGGGTGACATCGTGCACCTTCCTGCCCAAACCGTGACCACCCCAGCCTCCGAAAAGGTACGTGCGACTCTGTCGCAATCGGCGGCGGAGCTGGTCGCTGCTGAAACGACTTCGTGGGGGAAAGTCCAGGCCCTGAAACGTGGAATGGAAGCCGGCTATTTCTCTGATCGTGTTGCCCCAGGTCACTCACTTGGTGACCTCGCACGAATGGTCAATCCGGGGGCGACGATGCTCGGAAACGATGAGCACTACGCGGCCCTCTTCGCGGTACTGGCTCGCACTCTCGGAATCCCGGTCCGTGTGTCCGTTGGGTTCATCAAGGGCTCGGAGTCCAGCTATCCGTCCGGCGCTGGCGCTCCAGCCGATAGCGCCGCTCCCAAGGGCTCTACATCGTTCTACGGCCGTGATGTGCATGCCTGGCCCGAGGTGAACCTGACCGATATCGGATGGGTTCCGGTCGATCTCAATCTCGACCGTTCAAAGAAGCCTCAACCTCGTGAAGTGAAGTCGGTGGCTCAGGTAGCGAAATCACCTGATACCCCCAACATTGTTCCGTCTCCCGAACCCCCCACGCCCGAAGTCGAGAAATCAAAAACCTCCAAGAAGTCCGAGAAGAAGCTGAAGCAGGGCTTGAAGATTCCCGGTTTCATCGTTGTCGGAGCAGCCGGAATCGTTGGGCCGCTTGCCATTGCTGGGGGTCTCCTCGCCGCCATTTCGTTCTTGAAACGGCGGAGGCTACGCGCCCGGATGCACAGCCCGCGCTCGGCGGACTCGATTACCGGGGCGTGGGAAGAGCTCTTCGATCGTGCCGCCGAATCCGGAGTGAAAATTCCATCGAAGGCGACGTTCGCTGAAGCGGTGCCTTTGTTGGCCATCGACGATGTCTGCACGCGGGCGATTCAGAGTCTGCTAGCCGTAACCGAACGGGCTTCCTACAGCGCTAATGAGCCGAGCGAAGAAGATCGACGTGCCGCATGGGATGCGACGACCGAATGGACCTGGGCGGCACGGCAGCCCCTGACCCGTCTCCAACGGCTGAAGCAGGCGGCAAACCTGCGCTCTGTCATTAGCCCCACCCTGTTGCAATAGCGAAAGGCTGATTGTGCGAACTGTTCGAATTCGACGTCGACTGCGGTCGGGAGTGCGGTCCCGAGTAGGCGTTTTGGCGGTAGTAGCGGTTATCGCGTCGGTGTGTGTCGGAGCGGCGCGTGCCGCTGGTGAACCACGCAAGCGCATTCGGTTCAACGACGCCGCGGCGTGGGAACTCGACCGCAGGTCCGGACGCGTCACGCACTGGAATATGAGTGTCGATGTCACGGGGTCATCAATCTCTGTCGGACGCGATGGGTTGATGACCATCGAGCAGGAGCGTGGCGGGATCGTTCTCATCGACCGAACCACGCAGTCACTCCGACTCCTCGACGACGCGAACCTGGCGGTTTCTCGATCGGCATTGAAGATCGGTCCGGACTCAAGCGTCCGGGTCGGACGTGACTCGATTTATGTCCTGGAGGAAGGGCGTGGTCGTTTGTTTCGGGTCCCGATCGAGACGGTCAATCAACTCCCTTCCCTCGATGGATTTACGCCGTTGATCGATGCCGGCTCACCGTCTATCGGTGAACTGGGAGAAGACGGTACGTACTACATGCTGTCCGTCGATCGAGGGGTTTTGCGGTCGTGGAAGTCTGACTCAGCAGAGTCCGACACGACCACCCTCGGTTCGGTTGGAAAACGTCCGCAGCTGACGGTCGTAGGCTCGAACGCAGTCGTATACGTGCCTGAGAACGGCACTCTCGTGTTTGGCGCCGGTCGAAATCGAACGGTCGCGATCGATGGCCCGGACGTTGACCCAAAAACCCTTGTGCTGCAGGAGCCGTCGGAGTTCGACGACTCCGTGACACTGGCGACCATCGATGGCGGAGTCGTGTCGATACCGGTCTCCGGGGGTCGCGGCGAGGCTCGGATGACAAAGCTGGGGAGTGCCCCCATTCGACCACTGGTGGAGGCGTCGGGGTGTGTCCTCGTGGCGTCCTCGTCAACGGGTATCTACGCCAAAGCGTGCCTCAAACAACGCGGCGCAACTCCATAACGAGTATTTCGTCCCTGGAAACGAGTTAAAGGGCCGTCTGGTTTTCGGTCGCCCCTTCATCGATGATCTCGATTCGAACAAAGCTGTGGGGCTTCGAGGAAACAACGACGTCGGGGAAGTCCTCGGCGGCAACGAGCAAGACCAGAGTGATTCTGATGCCCCGAGCGACGATGGATCTGAGAAGGGCAATACCTCGGAGAATCTTGGAGATACCGAAGGCATCAATCTTCCGCCCAAGGCCATCGACGATCAGCTACGGGTGCGACCCGACCGAACGAGTGTCTTGCCGGTCTTATCGAACGATCTGGATCCGAACGGTGACGAACTGATCGTCACCGAGTTGGCTGTCACTTCGCTGAAACGCGGGAATACGCCACCGCCGAGATTGCCACTGGCGGTCAAGGTGTCGTATTCCGGCCGACTCCGGGCTTCCGTGGAGCGGTGTCGTTCCAGCTGACGGTGGCCGACCCCGACGGCGAAACGGACACGTCAAACGTTGAGGTCACGATCGACGATCAACAGAACTCGGCGCCGCGGGCCACGAACGACGAGGGTGTCGCGGCAGTGGGCCGCTCATCGCTTATCGACGTGGTCGGCAACGACATCGATCCCGACGGCGACTCGATGAGTGTCGTTTCGGCTTCCGTCGAGTCCGGAGACGGTGCTGTCACACTTGGCCGCAACGGTGCCCTCGCCTTCCGGCCGAACCGGGCAGGCGACACTCGGATTCGATACACCGTGCAAGATGAGCGTGGCTCCGAAGGTACGGGCGTCGCCACGATTACCGTGTCGGGAGCAACCAATCTGTCCCCGATCGCTCGCGACGATGTCTTTGAAGTTCCCCTCGGCCGCACGATCGTTCTTGACCTTCTTGCGAACGACCTGGATCCCGATGGCGGTCGGCTTCAAATTGTTACGCTGCCGGCGTCGCTAGCGCCGCTCGGGTCCCTTCAGCAAGACGGGAATCTTGTCCGGTTCAATTCGAACCAGACCGGGCGTCAGGCGTTCGTGTACCAAATCTCTGACGGTGAAGCGACCGTGAAAGCACGCGTCAAAATCGTTGTCGCTACTGCCGTCGGAAATCACCCGCCCTTGGCGGTTCCGGACCGGGTTGTCGTTGAACCGGGCCGAGAAGTTCCTATCGACGTCCTGGCCAATGACTCCGACCCCGATGGCGACGTGATCGGAGTCACCTCATGGACCGCGCCTGATGGCGTGACGGTTCGATCCGCCGACGGTCGGCATCTCCTCGTGGGTATGAACCGAGGGGTGAACAAACCGGTGGTGGTTGTCTACGAGGTTTCCGATGGCACTCAGCCCATGGCTGGCACACTCTTGGTCACTCCAGTGAAATCGGTCAGCAATCTTCCGCCGATTGCGGTGGGCGATGTTGTAGGCGTTCGTGCCGGTACCGGGCGATCAGTCAACGTGCTGGGCAACGACGTGGATCCTGATGGTGATGCGCTGGTGATCACGAACGTCACGGTTCCGGCTGACAGGACTGGGGTTTCGATTTCTCCCACTCGGACGCAAGTGCTGTTGGACCCGACGGCCACAAAGACGCCATTTCAGTTCACCTACGAGATCACCGATTCGTCCGGTCAACGATCGAAGGCTGCAGTCGACGTGGAGGTGCTCAACAGCCCCGACGCGAACCGGCCGCCGACCTTGCGTTCCGACAAGGTGACGGTTCGCACCGGCCAGGTCGTGACGATTCCCGTACTGGCCAACGACGACGATCCCGACGGAGACTCACTGCGGATCGTTGATGGCGGGCTTCCGTCGAAAGGTTCATTGAGAATCGAAGGGGGAGTGCTCAAGTACGAAGCGAACCCTGGAGCGGTCGGGACGGATCGTTTTGTTTACGTGGCCGACGATGCACACGGCGGGCGAGCAACAGCAGAGGTGACAGTTGGTGTGCTTCCCGCCGCCAAAGCGAATCAACCGCCGGTGGCGAAAGATGATGGACCGATCACCGTAATTGCCGGGAGCACGGCGGTCGTCGACGTTCTGGCGAATGACACCGATCCCGACAATGACTCTCTCCGAATCTCGACCGTTGGGAATCCGACGGTCGGGCTCGCTGAGTTGTCGGCCGGCAAGGTGCTGTTCACCGCGCCACGCGTCGCCGGTCCTGCTCAACTTCGTTACACAATCGTTGACTCTGCGGCGGCGACCGCGACCGCGACCGTGTCGTTCGACGTGGTTGCTGCGCAGCCTGTAGGAAAGCCGCCGGTAGCTCGACCAGATGTCGCATCGGGACAAGGTGTCGGAACCGTGGTGACCGTTTCGGTCCTCGACAACGATGAGGACCCAGACGGCGATACGACGAAGTTGACAATCGTGAGTACCGACGACCAACAATCCACGATCAGCGCCGATCGTCGATTCATCGACATCAAGATGACGGCTGCGGCCAAGGTCGTCCGCTACACGATTCGCGACGAACAGGGCAACACTGCGGTCGGTTCAATTACCGTCACGGTTGGAACAATTGAGACCCTGGTGGCGCGAGACGATCGCGACAAGGTTCGGTCGGGCCAATCAATCGACATTGATGTGTTGGCGAACGACACTGTCGACAAGAAGTTCGGTCCACTCCGGGTCATCAGGGTTGGATCGAGCGACGGTGGTGTCGCAGCGATCGTTTCCGGGAAGCGTGTTCGTTTCGACGCGCTGGCTGGCTACCGCGGTGTCGCATCTTTCTCGTACACAATTTCGGATAGCGCCGGGAACGAAAAGAGCGCAACGGTTCGACTGGAGATTGCTCCTGGAGCAGCGCCGAACCGTCCGCCCGTCGTCCGCGGTGCCGGACCGGTACTGCTGCGTCCGGGATCGAGCGTGACTATCGATTTGGCCGGTTTGGCTTCCGATCCGGAGAAGAGCGGGCTCAGCTTCACGCTGGGAGCGGTGCCGAAGCAGGTGGGGGCGTCTATCAGCGGCTCGAAGCTGACGCTCTCCGCCGACCAGACTGCCTCTCCGTGGCGGGGATCGGTGCCGTTCACCGCCACCGATACTGGCAACGCTGCTGGTTCAAACGTTGTCACTGTTCGTATCGAACTGTCGACCACAACGACCGAGTTCGTCACGACAACCACTGCGACCACAATTGCGCCGGTTTTGGATTCGGTTCCTCCCGCCGAGTTGGCCCCCGCCGAACTTGCGACCACGATACCGGCCGCTACAACCACGTTGGCACCCGAACCAACCGTGGCTCCGACGCTGCCGACGATTCCTCAGCCGACGGAGCCGGTGACGCTGCCGACGATTCCTCAGCCGACGGAGCCGGTGACGCTGCCGACGATTCCTCAGCCGACGGAGCCCGTTACGCTGCCGACGATTCCTCAGCCGACGGAGCCCGTTACGCTCCCGACAATCCCGCAGGCAACTATTCCGCCAACAGTCCCGACGGTCCCGCCAACTTCGGTTGATCCCGCGGTCACGGTGGGTTTGACGATTCCTCCGACGTCTGCGCCGACCCCGGTGACGCCACCTCCAACGGTTGCTCCGACTGCGGCGCCGACGGTTGCTCCTACGGTTGCTCCGACTGCTGGTCCTACGGTGGCTCCGACGGTGGCTCCGACGGTGGCTCCGACGGTTTCTCCGACGGTGGCTCCGACGGTTTCTCCGACTGCGGCTCCGACGGTTTCTCCGACTGCGGCTCCGACGGTTTCTCCGACTGCGGCTCCGACGGTTTCTCCGACTGCGGCTCCGACGGTTTCTCCGACTGCGAGTCCGACGGTTTCTCCGACTGCGGCTCCGACTGCGGCGCCGACGGTGGCTCCGACGGTTTCTCCGACTGCGAGTCCGACGGTTTCTCCGACTGCGGCTCCGACGGTGGCTCCGACGGTTTCTCCGACTGCGGCGCCGACGGTTGTTCCGACAATCACAACTAGCTCCACGACCACGACGTCAGCAACGACGACGTCAACAACGACGTCGACCTCGACAACCACCACGACCAAGAAGCCTGCGCTGCCGGGTGCACCGACCGGCGCCTCTGGGGTGATTGTGGGACGTGGATCAATCAACGTTTCATGGGTGGCGCCAGCAAATGTTGGCTCTTCGCCAATCATCAATTACCTAATTGAGATCACAGACGGGAATCTCAGAAAGACCCTCTACTCGACGCCTTCGGCAGCGAATTTCGACGTGTTGGGCTACGACTCGGGTCCATCCGGCCCGAAGTCACTTTCGGTCGCTGCGTGTAACAGTGTCGGATGTGGGCCGTCAGCGCCTGTGTCGTATGACTGGATGGCGGCGGTGCCAATGGCTCTCGGTAGCGTTACGGCGTCCAACGTCGCGGCCACGACGATGACGTTGTCATGGGCCGTATTGCCATTCGATCCGGCGAATGGCCGAGTCAATAGCGCAATCGACAGTTTCAAAATCACCGGACTGCCCGGCGGCACTATCACCACGAATTCGGCAACGACCAGTCACCCAGCGACGGGGTTGACAGCTGCTACGTCCTATACGGCAACTGTTTCCGCCTGTAACACCTACGGCTGTGGTGACGGTATCTCCACTACGTTCAAGACAACTGCCGGTACAGTCCCCGGTGCTCCGACGGGAGGCTCAGCCGTCAACGTCGGTCGCGTTTCGATTTCTATCTCCTGGGTTGCGCCGACTGTCGTTGGCTCATCGCCGATCACCAACTACAAGTTTCAAATTCATGACGGTTCCACTGGAGTCATTTTCCCACAGACAAGTTCTCCGGCGACAACATATTCCATGGGATTCTCGGAGGGAACATACCGCGTACTGACGATACTTGTTTCAGCCTGCAATACAGCCGGATGTGGTGCATATGGACCGGTTTCATATGATCCGTCTGCTGTTGTTCCGATAGGTCCCACAAGTGCATCGGCGTCGAATATTGCGGCTACCACTGCATTGGTATCATGGGTACCGTATTCGGGATTTGCCCCTCAAACGGGGTTCCAGGCCACAATCAATAACTATCGAATCAGTGGTCTGCCCGGTGGCGTTATTACGACCAGTTCCGCGTCTACATCTCAATCGATTAATTCACTGGTTGCGGGGACTACTTACACCGCCACAGTTGCCGCTTGCAACACGTACGGATGCAGTTCGACGGTGTCGACCACCTTCACGACTACGGCTGGCGCTCCCGGGATTCCGACGGGCCTCACGGCAACCGCCACCGGCGCGACCACCGTTACGGTTGCATGGACTAAGCCGTCGGGGACGGTCACGACGTACAACGTGCAACGCATAGGCGGACCAGCCCAAAGCGTAGCCAGCCCCCAGATTTCCTTTGGCGCCACCGGCCTCACGGCTGCGACGGCGTACCAGTTTCAAGTGCAGGCATGTAACGGAACGCTGTGCAGTGCATATAGTGCGACGGCATCTGCAACCACCCAGTCAAATAGCCCACCCTGCCAGGTCGGTGGTCCTGGAGTAAGTATCACCGGACCGACCACCGCGACCATCTCCTGGGGAGCGCCGTGCTCTGGCACGGGACCGATCACGGGCTACTACGTTCGACTCAACGGAGTTTCGGAAGCAGGCGTTATCACACAAACCTCGTACGGATGGGGCGGGCTTTCGCCGGGCACGACCTACAACTGGCAGGTAAAAGCGTGCAACGCCTACGGATGCTCGGGATATGGCGGACAGACGTCTGGGACGACCCCAAACCAAGATACCGTAGTCTTCGATGCGCTCAGCGCTCCGGCGGTCGGTGAATTCACTTGCTCCAGAAACAATACATCTGGTGCAAGTTGGGCGATCCAAAGTTTTGTAGTTCCCTCTGACACGAAAGTGATCACTACCGTTTCAGTCGGCATTGGGGCGCGAGATTCCTTCACGATCAGTCTTCGACGAAACGGCGTCGATATTGCTTCCGTCCGCGCTCCAGGCGGCGTCGACGAAATCTTGAGCGCCTCGTTGGGTCTCGTAGCGGTATCGCCGGGCGAATCCCTCGAGCTGTGGGTGGGAGATGCATCGGGATGGACGAACAACGGGAGCAGAGCGGCGTCCAAATTGTTCAGCGTCGTACGAACCACTGGCGACGTAGTTGGAGGGAACTACCGGACTACAAACAACTGCCCTGGACAAGCAAACGGTGCGCAATCGTTCGGCGCAGACATGCAGGCGAAGATCTCTGGTCGAACCGGGTGATGAGATTGGTCGATCAGACCCTTTCGCTGTGTGCGTTTTGGACGCTCGATTTCACTAACCAACCACGCGCTATTCAGTCTGCGATGCGTCGCAACATTGTACCGGAATGCCGCTGCATTTTCTGGTGTTACGAGACCAGTCTTGCCAGTCGCTCGGCTTCGGGCGCCCTTCCGGGTTCGTCAAAATGTCGAGCTGCCCGTGTCGTTATCGATCCTTACAGCGCGATTCAAACTTTGGTGGAGGGCCTCGAGAATCAGACTCAATGCACAAAGCCCAACTTCGACTATTTCGACCTCTGCGCGTGTCCGTTGCGTACGGAGTTATTACGTCAGGGTATATTCAGATGGCGTTCAATCGAATGACCTCCAGCGTTGAGGACATGGAGCGGTGGGTGAGAGAGATCGTTGTCGATTATTGCGGAGAGATCATGCAACTCGACGCTGGCAATCATTTGAGCTTTGGTCGTGGGGCTGACCTTGATATTGATGACAATCCCTTTCTTCATCGTCGCCTTGGTGTGCTCAAGTGCATCGATGATGTCTGGTGGTTGGAGAATGTCGGAGCGCAGATACCTATAACAATTGCTGACGTTTCGTCGAGCTCTCAAGTTGTTGTTGCACCACAGCGCAAGAGCCCGATCACGTTTCCTGAAGCGGTCCTGCGGTTCTCGGCTGGCAGTTCCAACTACGAAATTGGCCTTCGGCAGCCATCGGTGATAGAGCCGGCAACTGAGCAGATTCCGGAGATGGACTTTGGATCGACCACCGTTCGCGTCTCGGCGGTGACGCTCAACGACGAGCAACGATTGTTGCTCGTGGCGTTAGCTCTGCCGTTGCTGCGCAATCCTCAGGCCCAGGATCGGCCGCTTCCGTCAAATGTTGAAGCCGCCCGCCGGCTCGGCTGGACGCTCACGAAGTTCAACCGCAAGCTCGACTATCTCTGTGTGAAGTTCGACAAAGCAGGATTTCGCGGCCTGATCGGTCAAACACGAAGAACTTGCGACCCAACGCCGCGTCCGGCTCGTCCGCTTGGCGATCGATGCCGGAATGATGAGCGCGCGTGACATCCCGGAAGGATGGCCGCGAACGTGAGTTCCGAAATCCGTATCGCGCTCGGCGACACTACGCGCACCTATGGTGTGGGCGATTCGCCAATTACCGTAGGTCGTGCGAGCACTGATTCGTTTCCCATTCGGATGGCCACGATCTCCCGCGGGCACTTGGCCGTCGAGTTCATCGACAACATGTGGTGGGTGATCGATAACGGCTCGTCCAACGGTGTATTCGATGGGGATGGGCGTCGGATCAAACGCACCGCGCTCGGCGGTGAGTTGCAGGTTGCTCTCGGAATCACCGATGCCCCGACGATCACGATTGCAGAGGTTCTCGACGAAGCGACAATGCTTCCGGTTGCCGAGCAGCGCTCAGCGGGCGGTCACGCCAATCCTACAAGCGGGCCCCGCCAGGCTGACATCGCGACACTCCTTCCGCCAACCGAGGAGAGGGGCCCCCACGAAGGGGAGACCGTTCTCGTTGGTGTTCGCCGGGAGCGGCTGGCAGCGCCAACTCCACCGCCGGCGCCGCCGGTGGAGGAACCTCCCACGCAAAATCCCTCATCGGGCGGACGCATCACCATCGGGCGGGGCTCTGCGAACTCCATCGTGATCGATGACTTGGCGGTGTCACGCATGCATTGCACCGTGCATGTGAGCCCTGACGGCTCCTCAGAAATCGAGGACCACAGCGCGAACGGGACCGATGTCGACGGGCAGTGGGTCAAAGGCGCCTCGGTCTATATTCCGCCTGCAAAGAAAGTGCGAATGTCAGTGGGTGCCTCGGTATTCGAGGTTTTCAACGGCAACGTTCGTCGGCGACCCGAACGGCTTGGCATCGATCTCGACGTTGAGGGCGTGTGCTTCTTGGCGGCGAACGGCATATCACTTCTCGATGACGTGTCCTTTTCGGCCGAATCGGGCACATTGACCGCGATCCTCGGCCCCTCGGGGAGCGGGAAATCAACGCTTGTGGGCCTCGTGGTCGGATTGTCTGAGCCGACCCACGGCGAGGTGCTGCTCGATGGAATTCGGCTTGAACCAGGGTCGGACCGGTTTCGTGAGCGCATCGGATTCGTGCCGCAGGACGACCTTGCCAGCATGCACGCCAAGTTGACGGTGCGGCAGTGGCTCCAATACTCCGGACGACTACGATTCGCTCGAGAAGTTACCGATCGGGAAATTGCCGAAGCAGTGGAGCGGACGACAGCTTCTCTTGGATTGACCGACCGCATCGATTACCGAATCGAAACCCTGTCGGGCGGTGAGCGGAAGCGGGTCAATGTCGCAACGGAGATCCTCACGAGGCCATCGATGCTCGTGCTCGATGAACCCACCTCGGGGCTCGATCCGGGGTACGACGCCCAGCTGATGGCGTTGCTTCGCTCGCTGGCTGATGACGGTTACACGGTCGTGGTGGTTACCCACACGCCATCGAGTGTCGAGTACGCGGACCGTGTTGTGTTGTTGTCCGACGGTCATCAAGTGTTCAATGGGACCGCTGAGGAACTGGGCGACTTCGGCAGCGGCGCATCCTGGGCAGCAGTCTTCCAACGGTTATCGACCTCTGGTCAGCGGCCCGTCGATCGGCTTACCCCTAAGCCGATTTTTCAATCTGACGCGAAACGTGCCACGGCTCGTCCAGCGAGGAGCGCCTCGTCCCAATACCGAGTTCTCGTTGCGCGCACGCTGAAGCTCGTGCTCACGGATAAGCGAGGCATCGCCCTGATGGCGGCGCAGGCACCGTTGGTCGGTCTGCTGATTGCGCTCATTTCCCGGAACGCGTTTCGGACCCTTCCGACCCTCGACAACCCGCGGGCTCTGATGGCTCTGATGGCCCTGGTCCTCGCCATCTCCTATTTCGGTTGTGCGAATGCGATTCGAGAAATCGTGAAGGAACGGTCGGTGTTTCGCCGCGAACGGTTCCACGGCCTCTCGCCAGCGGCATACGTTGCCGCCAAATTCACCGTGCTCGG
Organism: uncultured Acidimicrobiales bacterium; assembly: GCA_963763135.1. Taxonomy (GTDB): domain Bacteria; phylum Actinomycetota; class Acidimicrobiia; order Acidimicrobiales; family JANYDT01; genus JANMZO01. The sequence continues at coordinate 751,520 of CAVXNJ010000009.1, forward strand.
TTCGATCACCGCTCTGCAAGCGATCCTGCTGGTCAGCGTAATTGCGTTGCGTACCGGTGCTCCGAGTAGCCCCCGTCTCCCCGTCGGCGTCACACCTCTGGTCGATCTCTCCGTAGCGATCGTGTTGACCGGGGTCTGCTGTGTTGCCCTCGGACTGCTTGTCTCGTCATCGATCGGGACGCAGGAAAAGGCGATGTCCGCGCTTCCGGTGTTGTTGCTCGTCATGTACCTGCTTTCAGGCGGTCCGGCCGACCCATCGAACTCGCCCGTGCTGTCAGTGCCAGCCCGAGTGAATCCGGCTGCTTATGGCTTTGCGGCGGGCGCGACTTCGGTTGACCTGACCACACTTTTGCACTGTGAACGGGTACGAAATCCACTGACACTCGACGTCTCCGAGCGGCCACGGCCGAACGAGTTGGACGACCGATGCAAGAGCAGTTGGAGCAGCAGCCGATTGAACCACCTCCGGGCCGACGGATGGCTGGTCGGACTCGGCGCGGTTTGTGTCCTGCTGACCTGGCAGGTGCTTTTGCGTTCAAAACTAACGGAGCCACGATGAGCACAGCAATCACGGTCGATCTCGGATGGGCCACGCACGTGGGCGCAGGCACACGCAAACGAAACGAGGATGCCGCCGGTGCCCGTACGTTTTCCGAACGAATCTCGTTGCTAGCCGTGGCGGACGGTCTGGGCGGAATGAATCGGGGCGACCAGGCGAGTCGCACCGCGATCGAAACCATGCTCGCCGATATGTCTGACGACGAGCAGCAGTTTCTCGAACGACCGGATGCTCACGTGGCCTGGCTGCTTGACCGGTCGTGGGCGGCCAATACGAAGGTCTGTGCCGTGCTCGACGGGGCAGCGGGCGGAACGACTCTCACGGCGGTAGCGGTTGTGGGCAGTCGCATGGCCCTGACCCACGTAGGCGATACGCGCGCATATCTCTTGAAGGATGGCCATCTGGGGCGTCTGACAAAAGACCACTCGGTCGTCGCCGCAATGATTGAAGCAGGCGAGATCACCGAAGCGGAGGCGCTCGTAAGCAAAAAGCGGAACCAGATCCTTCGGTGTCTCGGGGCCGTGGAAGAGCGAGAAGACGGCTACATCGAGACGATGCGTGAGGGTCCGGTGGGGACGGCCACGACCACGCTCGAGTTGGGGACTGTCATGCTCATCGCCTCAGACGGCGTATGGGCGGTCGTCCCCAGCGAGGTGCTTCAACAACTGCTGTCCGAACCGGGAACGGCTCAGGAATTGGCCGACCGGGTTGTCGAATGTTCGCTCGCCAGGCAGACAAGCGACAACGCCACGGCATGTGTCCTGCGAGTTGAGTCGTCGGTCGCGCCACCGCCATCGTTGCCGCCGCTGTTGATCGATCCGTTGATCAACACATCGACGTCAGTCGACGTTGACGCAGGCGAGCGGGATGGTCTGAAGATACCCGTCGCGCAACCACCCGACTCTGGAGGCTGGGCGCCTGATCCGTCGATCGGCGAGCGGACCCCGGTTCGTGAACCGCTGCCGGTCGCCACAGCCGAAACCGACGCGAACGCCGTTAGACAGAGCCGCGCCGATTCCGCGCCGTGGTCCGACGACGACTTCGGTCCACGGGTAGCCAAGGCGGAAGACCGATACAGCTACGAATCCCCAGCGCACGAAGCTCCCGTTCCTACTCCGGTTGGGAAAACCTCGTGGATCGCGCGGATCAAGAACATGTTTAGCAAGGGCTGACGACATGATCACACCAGTACTCAGCCGGAACGCGCCGTCAGCGAATGGTCGTTCGTGCGGGATCAGGACTCGATCGTGTCGAGTCGTTGTTGCCGCGCTGTCTATCGCCGTGATCTCGTTGACTCACGTTCCTTCGACATCGGCGTCGCCAAGAACCCAGGATTCGGGACCGGTTGCGCTGTCAGCGCTCGAGACAACCAGCAAATGCGTTCAGGAGACGAAGAATCTTCGAGCGTTGTTGTTGATCGATGAGTCCGGAAGTCTGAAGAAGACGGATCCCGAAAACCGGCGGGTGACGGCGGCGAAGACGGCGATCGAGTCGCTAGCCGGGCTCGCGGAACATGAGATCGACGGACAAAAGCCAACCGTTGAGGTCTCCGTAGCCGGCTTTGCCGTTGACTACAACGAGATCGCGCCCTGGACATCGACGAACTATCAAAGCGTGCGAGCGTTGGAAGACCAGGTCGATGCTTTGGCCGAACGCAATCGTGGGGTCGACACGGACTACGCCGCTGCGCTGATCGGAGCGAAGGCTTCATTGCAAGCCCGCGCCGCCGCTCAGCCGAAACCGGCCTGCGCAGTCATTCTTTGGTTTACCGATGGCAAATACGACATTGAACCGGGCGTGAAGCGATCCGAAGCGACGAAGGCCTACGCACCCTCTATCCGGCTCGATCAAACGGGTGGAGCGGAGGCGTTGCTCGAAGCGGGCCGCGACATTCTTTGTCGACGCGATGGCCTGGTCGATCAGCTGCGGACGGATGGCGTGGCGACGGTCGCTCTCGGGCTGACCGTGGGCCTGCCGTTGCAGGACCAGGCGTTTCTGGCGGCTCTCGCCACGGGTAAAGGACCCGAAGGCGCAACCTGCGGGGCGCAGGACGGGTCGTCCTTTGGTGCGTTCATTCCCGTCTCGGACCTCTCGGAATTGATCGCGAGTCTCGACATCGTCGCTTCGATGCTCGCACGGGGCGTGCCCGGAAGTACGCAGACAACTGTTCCGATCTGCGATGGACAGGTCTGCGAAGACGGCAAGCGAGCATTTCCGGTAGACGTCGGCATGAGCCGCGTCCGCATCACCGTGCAAACCGGCGGCACCGATGTTGCGGTCAGACTCCAGACCCCGGGCGGGGAGGAGACATTCGCTCCGAGCGTGGGGCCCGGTTCCCCGAATCATGATGTCGGCGGTCTTGCGATCCGAGTTGTTTGGCTCAGCTCCGATGTCGTGAGCTTTGACGCGAACCTCCCGGCAGACTCCGCTTCGTGGGCAGGGGATTGGACGATCACCTTAATTGGAAAGCCGTCATCAACTGACGAACCAAGCCTTCGCGCTTCTGAGGGATTCCGGGTCTTCTACTTCGGTGCGCTGCTGGTGCGACCGAGAGCCGACGACCCGAACAGCTGGGAATTGGCTGCGGGACGTACGGGCCCGAGAGCTTCCGCTCGGGTCATTGCTGAGACCGAGATCTCACTCAAGGGCGACGTGTCCGGAGCGAACGGCGAAATCCAGCCGGTGACCCTGGTGGCAGCAAAAGACGGTTCGGTTGCGGTCAGTGGCCCGGACCGGCCCGTGGCTGGCTCGACACTCAAGGCCACGGTTTCGATGACAACTCGAAGTGGGATCGTCTTTTCAACGGTCTCGACGGCCGCCTACTCGGCAAAGCCTGGTTCCGTTGTCTCGGCCACGACGACCGTACCCATTGCAGTTGTGGATCCTGAGAAGCCGAAGGAGAAATCAACAGTTGTCCCGTTGCTCGGCGGGATTGGCGTTGCGCTGGTCGCCGGAATTGTCGGTGCCGTGTTGTTTATACGGTCCAGACGGCGGTCGGCGTTTTCACAGTTGGAGAACGTTCAGGTTTGCGTCGGACGCATTCGAATCTCGCAGGACCGCATTGCTCAATCGAGGATCACGTGGCTGAGCGATGTGGGTTCGGAATCGCTGTTTCGACTCAATAGGTCGCAGTTCAGCCGCCGGCTCGAAGGTCGACCGGAGCAGTTTGCCCTTGGGGTCGTGCATTTTGTGAAGACAAAAGACGGGGCCGTGGCTCAAAGTGGCTCGAACACGCTCGTCGTCGGCGAACCCGGCAAGTCGGTTCCGTATGCGAACCCTCGAGAAGCGGTCATCTCCGATCGCGTCGCGCCCCAATGGATCTTCGCCGGGAGCCCGGCCCGCTCCGAACAAAAGGGCCGAGCCCACATTGAGGAAGATGATCCAGACGCGACATACGTCGTACCTCGCACCGGTGCAACAAATGCGGTGTCCTCGCCCGGCTATCAGGACCGGGCGTATGAGGGAGACCTCGTCGTATGTGTCCGCAACGAGCCGGAGATAGCGCTGATAGAGCGCCAGATCGCTGAAACGTTGGCCCTTCGTTTGTTCGCTTCAGAACAGGACTATCGATGAAACTGCACCTTTCCGTCTATGACGGAGCCTCCGACGCTGATCTCTCATTCGAGGTTACGGAAGGCGCGTCGGTGGAGGACGTAGCCCGGTCAGTTCCCTGGCTTCGCGACACTGATGCCCCGTTGCCAGTCGGCTTGACGCTATCGGCTGGGAGCGCCGGCGTGCTGAGCGCGTCGCAACCGGCGCTCACTTCGGGGTTGCGCTCGGGGCTCCGGGTACGTCTTGTCTCCGCGGGGCCAGAGCGGACCAGCGGAGCCGTGGGGGAACTGCGATGGAAGCGGGCACCCGACAGCGAAGCAATCTGCCTTCCGTTGGTCAACGGCGACAACACGATCGGTCGCGGTGCGGCGGCCAGTCTGACCGTTGATGATCCGTCACTGTCAAGAACGCATTTCCGTGTGACCATTGGCGAAGGGGCCCAGGTCCTGGATTTGGGATCCTCAAATGGGACGGCGGTCAACGGGGTTGCGCTTCGCGGTGACGCCGCAAATCTCGTGAACGGCGACGTGATCGGTGCAGGGAACGCTCGGTTCGAGTTCCGGCTGGCTGCTCGTCAGCAGGCATCGGAGTCCACAACCACTGAAGGAGCCGTCCGATACTTCAACCGCCCACCGCGTACCGAGCCTCGCTACGGTGGACGGGCCTTCAAGGCACCGAAGCCACCTGAGCGCCCCGATCCCGAACCGTTCGGGTGGGCGGTTGCGTTAGTGCCGTTGATCATGGCAGGCGCAATGTATGCGCTGACGAAGAGCGTTGCCGTGATCGGTTTTGCATTTATAAGTCCACTTATGATCGTTGGACAGTGGTACCAGTCCCGAAAGAATGCTCGCGACAAATACGCGCGTCTCCTGGCTCAATATCGCACCGATGTCGACACGTTGGAGCGTGACGTATCCCAGGAGCAGGTCACCGAAATAGCTGCTCGACGAATCCAAGCGCCGCCGACGCCGGAACTAATGCGATCGGCGGTCGCCCGGGATCCCAACCTCTGGCAGCGCGGCGTCGACGACGACGATTTCCTGCTGGTACGGCTCGGGCAAGGCGATCAACCTTCGGTGGTAACCATTGAAATTCCAGAGGGAGGGGAGCGCGATGAGCGGGCGGCGATCGAGACGCTTCCCTCGCGCTACGGAATCGTTGCCGACGTGCCGGTGGAGGCCGCTCTTCGCGATGGAGGGCTCGGGATTGCCGGCGACAGCCGTCAACGCGACGCCGTGGTTCGGTCCGTCCTGGCCCAGATAACTGCGCTCCACAGTCCCGCGGAGCTAGCCGTTGCTGCGCTCGTCGGAGAAAGTGAGGCACGAAGCTGGGAATGGTTGAAATGGCTGCCCCACACCCGGTACCCACTGTCGCGGCTGGAAGGAGAACATCTTGCGTCAACACCATCGGGTTGCGCGGACCTTCTCCGTCGACTGGCCGCGCTGACCGCCTCAGGAAGTTCCAAGGACCTGAACGGAAAAAGTGTTGTTGCCAGTTGGATTGTTGTTCTCGTCGATGAACACGCGCACATCGACCGGCCCGCCCTCGACGCACTGCTGCGCTCGGGATCAATCGCTGGTGTGACGTTTGTATGGATGTCGGACCGCGCCGAGGATCTGCCAAGGTTTTGTCGGCACGTTGTGTCGGTTGATGCGGAACGGCCGATCTTGAGTTACCTCGTGGCGGGTTCGGGGTCGGTGCAACGTGGCATTCGGGCCGACCTCGTGTCCGCCGATTTGATCGACAGTTATGTCCGCGAACTCGCGCCGGTTCAAGACGTCTCGGCGCGAACGGCCGCGGAACTTGACCTGCCCCCGGTGGTGTTGCTGTCGGAGCTGCTGGGCGGAGAGAAGGTCCTCCATGACCCCGAGCAGATCGCGGAACGGTGGAAGGCCAACTCGCAGCGGACACGGACACTCGAGGCGCCGGTCGGGCTCGCACCGGGAGCCGAGTATTCGATCGACATCGTTCGCCAAGGGCCGCATGGATTTCTCATCGGCACAACCGGCTCCGGCAAGAGCGAACTGCTGCGAACGTTGTTGGTTTCCGTTGCCGCGTCGTACGCGCCCGAGCGGATCAATTTCCTGCTGATTGACTTCAAAGGGGGCGCAGCGCTCAAGCCATTTCTCGAACTGCCACACACCATTGGACTCGTAACGAACCTCCGCGAGGGCGAAGCGAACGCGGATGAGAAACTCGAAGCCAAAGTGCGACGCACCATCGTCTGGTTGCGAGCGGAGTTACAACGACGGATGCAGGTCCTCGATCAGTTCGGCGTGTCCGACATCGCCGACATGGAAAAGAAGAAGGCGCCGGGCACACCGCCGCGGTTGGTAATCGTCGCTGATGAATTCGCGGTTCTGGCCAACAAGTCGAACTCGACCGGCGATGACGTTATCGACGAGATCGTCAACATCGCCCGTCTGGGCCGGAGTCTGGGGATCCATCTGCTTCTCGCAACCCAGCGGGCGGGCGGCGTCATCAGCGACAACATTCGTGCCAACACGAACCTCCGCATCGCTTTGCGTGTGCAGGACACGACGGAGTCCAACGACGTTGTGGGTGCTCCCGACGCTGCCAACATTTCCCTGTCAACGCCGGGTCGTGCCTTTGTGAGCATCGGCGCCGGCAGCTTGATTCAACTTCAAACGGCGTCGTCGACCGGCCACACGAGCGCGTTGCGGACGATGCCGCGTGTGCGCGCCGAGCCGTTCAGCTTTATCGGGCGAACCCCGACACCCTCGACGCCACCGGCGCTCCCAAGTGGTTCGGGTCCGAATGACCTTGAGCTCCTCACTGACGCGATCCGGGGCGCATCGAAAGCCTGGTCCGTGCCGACACCCGATACCCATTGGGTGGACCCGCCAGCTGAGGTGGTTGCCCTCGACACGGTTGACGACTCGTCGAATCCTTTTGCGATCACCGTCGGTATGCTTGACGATCCGGCCGCTCAGGCTGTTCGTCCGGCCACAATCGACTTGTCGACAGTCGGTCACGTCCTGGTTTACGGTGCCGGTGGGGCCGGAAAGACCGTGCTCGCCAGAACCGCGATCGCGTCACTTGCCCGCCGGTTTACGAGCGACCTGTTTCAGTTTGTTGGTCTCGACTGTTCGGGCCGAGGGTTGGCGCCGCTCGCGGCTTTTCCACAGTGCCGCGGGATTATTACGAGTGACAACGTCGATCTTGTCTACCGGCTGTTTCGAGATCTCAGAGAGACCATCACCCGTCGAACAGATCGCTTCGCTGCACATGGCGTAGCTGATTTGGCCGAAGAGCGGGCTTCTCGGCCCGGTGGTGCTGACCAACATCTCGTCGTTGTCGTGCTCGATGGGCTGAATGCATTCGCCGAAGCATTCGACCGCATCGATGCTGGAACGTTGGTCGATCGCCTTGGCGGACTGCTCCTCGACGGTCGCGCTGCGGGAGTGCACTTCCTGCTAACAGCGGGAAGGCGTGGTGGGATTCCGATGGGGGTCATCTCCAATATCCAGCAGACGGTGGTCCTGCGGATGGCATCGCACGATGAGTACTCGATGGTTGACGTCAAACCCTCCCACTTCCCGATTGAAGCGCCCCCGGGCCGGGGCCTTTTGGGGCGCTTCACCTTTCAAACCGGACTGGTGGTTTCCAAAGAGCACAGCCTCCAACTGAGTGCCGCCCGCGCCAGTTTCGACGAAGATCGCCTTGAGGAGGTCTCCGATGAAGCACGAACGGGCGATGCGCAGATCCGAGCGCTCACAACTTCTTCGGACTTCGCCCGGTCCCTGGGAGGGAGCACTGCCCCAAGCATTGCGACCCTGCCGGAGCAACTCCCGCTCGGTTCGCTTCCCGTGCCGAATCGGCCCTGGTCGTATTGTGTGGCGGTCGGGGACTCCAGCTCCGGCGGGATCGCTGCCTCGCTCGAAGAGTCGCACCTTGTCGTCTGCGGGCCACCGCGATCCGGCAAGAGCAACGCTCTCGGTGCCGTAGCCGCTTCGCTGCGCAGATCGACTCCCGGACTGGAGACGCACCTCATCTGTTCCCGCCGGTCGCTGGCGAGTGAGAGCGGTGTTTTTGACCGCGTCGTGCTCAACGATTCCGACGGTCTTGAGCTGGTCCAACGGCTCAACGATGAACTCGCGGGCGGTCGCACCCGGCCGATTTTGGTTTGCGTGGACGATTTTCCGGACCTTGATGAATCCACGTTTGGCTATGGCTTTAACCAGATCGTTGCAACGGCGAGAAAAGGAGCGCCGATTCGATTTGTCATCGCCGGAGAAGCGCGGTCGATGGGAAGCAACTTTAACGATGGAGCCCGCTCGATCCGGCGATATCGCCACGGGCTTCTGTTGCAGCCTGATGTCGACCTCGACGGTGACTTGGTTGGGGCTCGGCTCCCTCGCCAACTTTGGCGGCAATTCGGGCCCGGGCGTGGATATCACGTTGCGGGATCTCGGGTCGAGTTGGCCCAGGTTGGAGCGCTTCCTGAAGTGGTGTCAGTGGGGAGTCGTCCCGAATGACATTCATGAAGTGTTCTGTCACGATGAATTTGTTCGATAGCAAACGAAAGGAGTGGCGAAAATGACGAACCCAAAAGGACTAAATGTCGCTGAGATGCAGAACCTCATAGCTACATGTAGACGGGAAGCAAGTAACATTCGAGGAGCAATATCCAGCGTAAACGGAACTGTCGATTCAACTTGGTGGCAAGGAGAGGATGCCGACAAGTTCCGTAATGAGTGGAGCTACTCCGATCGTCGACGGCTCGAGAATGTCGCTGCTGAACTGGAGCGCCTGGCTGGTCAGCTTGGTCGTGAAGTGGCGGCGCAACGGTCTACATCAGGTTTCTAGGCGGCGGGGCGGGCCGGCGGTGCAGTTCATCGCCGGCCCAGCCCGCAGAATTCGAAGCGGGACTTCGAAACAAAGCAATGCAACAGTACAAACCACAATCAACCACACCAACAACAAAGGAAAACACAAAATGTCAGCTACCTTCATCAAATTGCCCTCCGGAGCCATCGGTTGCAGCATTGAACAAATGAATGCGTTGTCGAACCACATGCGTACATCAATCGATCAACTTGAGGCGGTCTTCAAGGGAATCGACGCAAAGATCTCCTCCACCACGTGGGCCGGTGCCGACGCCGACTCCACCGCCAACAACTGGGCAGCGACCCGGAGCCAAATGATGAACAACCTGCGCAGCTTCCTCGACTGCCAGGCCCGCGCCGTGCAGAGCCAGGCTTCACAGCAGCAGGGCACCAGCCAGGGCTAATCCGGCAGCGTGGGTGGGGTGCTCGTGGCACTCCACCCACTCGGCGGATTACTTCGGAATCGGAATGTGAAGGATCAAACGTGTCAGATCTAAAGGGACTGAGTCCCGCCCAGATGGCGAATCTAGAGCGACAATTCGGCACTGCAGCGGCGACGCTTCAGAAGTCGGAATCAACGCTGGCGGCTGCGTTGAGCCGTGCGTGGTGGTCGGGCGAACGGGCCGACACGTTCCGTGCCGCGTGGGCCAGCACACTGCGGCCCAACCTTCGAACGAGCAGTAACCGACTCGCTGACCTGCAGCGAAAAGTCCGAGTACAAATCGAGCAGCAGGTCTCAGCAAGCAGCGATGTCTCTCCAGTTTCGCCATTCACGGCCGTCCCCGTAGCAACCCAGCGCCAACCGGTGCCCGACATTCGTGGATTGCTGGCTAGCCTCTGGGCCGACTACCGGAAAGGTGACGCCTCAGTAAAAGAAGCACTGAGTCGGTTGGATCTGCTTCGGAGCGAGATACGGCAATGGAAGCTTCTCCCACAGGATGAACAAGTTCGTCGTTGGAAAGGGTTAAGTCCCGCAGAACGCCTGGTCCTTGAAAAGTTCGCTCCGAGTGATGTCCTGGCTTTAAGAGGCATTCCAGAATCTGACCATGATACGGCCATGGCCGCATTCATTGAGACGCAGCGCGCCAAAATGGTTGTGAAGACGGAGTCAGATTCCATAGAAATAAAGGGCTCGGGCACTATCAAGATTGCTGAAATTGGTGCAGGTGGCAAGGTTGCTATCGAGAAGACTGTCTTCGGTGATGGAACTTCCCGCATGAAATTGATCATGTCAAAGGAGGGCGCGGCTTCGCTTGGACTCGACGTTGGGTTGCTGAAAGCCCATCTGGGCGCTTCGGGCGAACAGTCGGTGGAAGTGGAATTCAGTTTTGGATCCGAAAAGGAGATGAATCAATTCGGCGAGGAACTGATTCGTGCCGCAACGCCGACATGGAACGACCCAGTAAGTATTGACGACGTTGGTCGACTATTGGACTCGAGAATGCAGTCCCTTGGGGGATCGTCACAATCCGGAATTGATGCGGGTGTTGAGGTCCCAGGCATCGTGAATCTCAGCGAAGAGCAAAGGGCAAAGATCACTGTCTCCCACGATGTCCGTGATCACCAGACTACGTTGAGCCTTGTTGTTGACCACACGATTTCCGGTAGTTTGCTCGGGCTCGGCGGTGAGGGGGCAAGTCAGACCGATGTTTCCTTCTCACTCGATGCGAACGGGCGTCCGACAACGCTGTCCATCGGCACAAGCGCGTCTGTGGCAGGGGGTAGTTCTGTTGATCCAGGCGGGTTGATCAGTCTCATGTCCGCTGGGCTGGCCGGGCCGATTCTCAAGGAAGAAGCCCTCGTTGGAGGACGAACGGGTGTGCAGATGACCTTCGATCTCACTGACCCGACGATCGCATCCTACGCCGAACAGTTGGTGCGTGACTTCGTCAACGACCCGTCGAAAGCCGACCTCGCCCGACTCGCTGGCGTAGGTACCCTCACGCTCACCAACTCGATAACGACACACACACAAGACGAAATGGGACTTGACTTGGCCGTGCTGAAGGGAAGCATGGTCGTTGCCTCTGACACCGAAAACACCGTCTCTCAGGTGACCTTTGCTCCTGACGGCACGATTGTGAGGATTAAATGAACACCGGATTGATGTTGACCGTGGGAACTCTTCGTGTTGATCTGCCGCCAGGTAGCCAACTCCTCCCTGTCGATGGATTCGAAGGCACCACTACTCGTTGTGACGTTGCACTCCTCGACGGTATTGCGCGGTTCAGTGTTGAACGAATCGATGAGCTCTGGCCAGCGCAAGAATCGCTAAGAGTATTCAACGAGTACCTGACACTGATTCGCGAGCAGCGAGGCATCGATTCGGATCCGCAGTTCGTGAAGTTTCCTACCAAATGCTCAGAGAGCTTTGGGGCGGTTGTACACGACGCTGACGACTCAGCTACTGCAATTATCGTGATGGTAAATCATTGCGGGGGGCCGATGGCAGTAGTGGTCCAAGGCGTGGTTCCCGATCGTCAAGTTGAATCATTCATCGCCGCGATGTCGGAAGCCGAACCAGCCATCGATTAACGGTGTTTGTTAGCCGATGCTCACAATCCTGAACTAATAAAATCGGTTCATTGAACGTGCATTGTACCTATCATGAATTCGCAATTTTGAACAAGTTACGCGAGCAGTTGGCAACGATTCGCTAGCGGGGCTTTGCAGGAGACTGACACTCGAACGACGTGTCGTGGTCGAAGAGCGGCAGGGTTACTTGATTGCGAGTGGGTTGATGGGGGAGCCGACGGCGTTGGTGAACTTGATGGGCGGTGCCGTGAGCATGAATTCCCATACGCCGTCGGCCTCGCAGTCGGCGGCGAGTTCATCGAGGTCGAGGATCTCGCCGAGCGTCACGCCCATGTCGCGGATGAGGACCATGTGCACCTGCATCGGCTCCGTCGGGTCCTCGCCCGGAAGAACCTCGATCGCCCAGTTGTCCGAACCGACCGCAGCTATCTCATGGTCGTAGATCCACTGGCAGCAGGCGATCCCGAGCCCGGGTTCTCCTGACATGAACGACACCGGGTCGCGTTCGGTGACGAACTTGGTGCGCCAACCCGTGCGGAAGAACAGGATGTCGCCTGACGAGATCTCGACCCCCTGCCGGGCGGCTGCGGCGTCGAGGTCCTCAGGCGTGATTACGTAGCCGGCTTCGAGCCACGTCACTCCTTTCAGCCTCGCTATGTCGAGGAGCACGCCGCGTCCGACGATGCCCTTGGCCTGTTTGTCGATCGAGCAGTGCTTGGCCCCGTGCGGACCGACATCGCTGGACGGAAAGCCGTTGTAGAGATGCTCGTCGTAGAACACGTGGGCAAGCCCGTCCCACTGTGAAGCGGCCTGGAGGGGCATGAACACGTAGTCGTCGGCGTAGTGGAACGCACCGGGTCGGTTTTGGTCGTCGCCCGTCTCCGACATGAGCCGAACGGGGTTGATGCGTCCTCGACCCGGCTGTGGACCCTTCGAATCGAACGGGATGCCAAGGTCAAAAATGGCGCCGCGCTTTACGAGCTTGCTGGCCGCCACCACGCATTCCGGTGTGATGAAGTTCGTTGTTCCGCGTTCGTCGGCGTCGCCCCACCGGCCCCAGTTCCTCAGGCTCGCCCCAAGCTCGCGAAAGTCAGCCATGTGTTTCCCCAGTTCGTTCATCGTCGGACAGGTCGATTCTTGCGGAACGGCGTCAGATCAAACCATTCGAGATCCGTGGACGAACCGGGGAGACCGGGTCGGAAGTGGCGGCTACTAAGCGTACGTACTATGGCCGCAAGCTAAACACGTCTGGCTTCAGCCCGGTGCGCCGTCGAAGAAGCCACTGAAGCCGCCGGGAGCGTACGGGCCGACGACGATCTGCTCCAGAACGCCGATTCCGGTCCGGGTTCCGTCGGTGGCGCGCACGACCTGCTGCACGTGGATGTTGTCGCGGCCGAGAAGATCGATGGTCTGGGGATCGAACGACTCTCCGCCCATCTCAAGTTCGCCCTTCCACATACCCTGCCGCCACTCGAGATGGCCGTAGCCGAGGCCCTTCATCTGGAATCGCAGCAGCGGTTCGAGGGAGATCGTGCGGACGTCGCCGTTCAACCGCACAAGGTCGATCTCGGCCGACGCCGCCAGCCGGGTGCCGGGGTGGTACTTGACACGATGGACGGCCGTGGCCATACGGGTGTCTCGTGCTGCGGTCGTCTCGGGCACTTCCGCTTCCGACGCATACAGCGGTGCCTCGATTCCCTCCCGCACGAGCGCCTCGCCGTTCATGCCATCGAAGAAGATCGCGTGCGAAACGTGGTCATCCCAGACCAACGGCGCCCACAGGAAGAACGCTCCGCCGGGCATCACGGGAGCACCGCCGGTCTCCGGCTCGCCGACACCCCGGACACCCCAGGAACGGTCCTTGGTGCCCCGCCAGGTTTCCTCGTCGACGATGAACTCGCCGTCGGGGTGCTTCACGATTCCTGACCACCGGCCGAACTGGTCGAAGCGGGTGGCGTCCATCGCCCGCCGAGCACCTGACCAGAGTGTCTGTCGGGCCTCTTCGATCGGCGCCGTCCGCGTGGAAAACGTCAGGTCGCAACTCACACCGGTCGAGTTGTCTTCGAGTACCACCCGGGTCCGGCGCATCGGCTCGATGACCTCGATGCGGAACGGTCCGACCTGCATGTCGGTCCGTTCCAGGGGAGCTCGTCTCGATCCGTAGAAGCAGTGCTGCCGCCCGTCTTGTTCAACGGTGCTGAACGCGCAGTCGAGAACGCCCCGGTGCGGGTAGATGGCCATGCCGATTCCGAAGTACTTCGTGCCATCGACGGAGTAGCCGTTGAACCAGGTCCGGTCGTACACGTTTCGGTCCGACGTCGCCGGGTGCGCAATCGGCTCAGGGGTCTGGTGAATCGGGAAGTCGTCAAGTTTGTTCAGCACACCTTCAGTCTGGTTTACGAGGCGAACCGCGATCCATTCCAGACGCCCCTTCGTGTAGCGACGCCCCTGAAACTGGGTGAGAATTGCATTGGGCAGTAAAGGTCGCTGATCTCGACGCCGTTGGATGAGCGAGGGGAGCGCAACAAACGGGGTCGGAAATCGGTGACTACAGCAGGTGGACTAGAAGGCGGAGCGCCTCCATCGACGCAAAACCCAATCGGTGGAGCTGAGAGGCTCGCGCATCTTCCAGGAATCGATGGAGTTCGAGCCATCGCTGTTCTCCTCGTGCTTGCGTACCACGCGAAAATTCCCGGCTTCTCGGGCGGCTTTCTGGGTGTCGACGCATTTTTCGTCGTCAGCGGGTTTCTCATCACATCGCTGATGCTCAACGAAGTTGCTCGTACGGGAACCGTCGATTTACGGGCGTTTTGGATCCGCCGGGCACGGCGGCTTCTCCCGGCCGTGGGGGCGCTGCTGCTGGTGGTATCGGTTGTCCTTCTCACGTTCAGTCGCACCGAGCTTCGAGACCAACGAGGTGACGTGTTTGCGGCACTTACGTATGTGTCGAACTGGTATCAGATCGTGGCGGGGAGGTCGTACTTTGAAGCGTTCTCGCGGCCGCCACTGCTGCGGCACCTTTGGTCGCTGGCGGTGGAAGAACAGTTCTACCTCGTCTGCCCCTTGGTGTTCTTCGCGCTCCGTGGTGTTCGCTCCCGGTGGAAAGTTGGCGCGTTGTTCGGGGCGGTCGGACTCGCGCTCTCGGGTTGGATGCGATTCCTCTTCGATCGGCTCGAAACGCCCCCGTCGCCGAACGCGATCTCCAAGATCTACCTGCGCACCGACACCCGTGCCCCGGCGATTCTGATCGGAGCCGCCTTCGGCGTTGCGTTCGTTTCGTCGGCGGCATCGGCAAGGAGGCGAAATGCCGACGACTCACCTCGAGCCTTCGGCTCGCATTCGTGGGGCTTGGACGTGATGGGTTTGGCCTGCGTCGGAGTGCTCGCGACGATCGTCGTTCTCGCCCGGGAAACGTCGCCATGGTTGTACCGAGGAGGGTTCCTGGCCTTCTCGACGGCGCTCGGCATCTTCCTCATCTGTGTTTGCAGCGAGTCGCGGAGGTTGTGGAGCCGACGCTGGCTCGCTGAACGTCTGCCTTCACGCATCGGTGGCCTGAGGCCGCTTCGTTGGATCGGTTTACGTTCGTATTCGCTGTATCTGTGGCACTGGCCGATCTTCATTTACCTACGGCCCGGCGAGGAACTCTCCGGACCGCGTCTGCCGATCGAAGTGCTGCGCTTCGGCCTCTCGTTGTTCGCCGCCGAGCTCAGCTATCGGTTCGTGGAAACTCCGCTGCGACACGGCCGCACCCGAAGGACAGCGGGGACCGAAGGACGTCGTCGAGCCCTATACGGAGCGCTCGCGCTTCCCGCTTCGATGCTGCTTGTCGGACTCGTGACGGTTCCCTCCAGGCAGACCGATCTCGCCAAACAACTTCGCCTGAATGCCTCGGCATTGAGCAGACCGGCAGAGGAGAACCCGGGAACCCAACCGGCGGCTGCCAGCGAGGTCGACCCGACCGTGCCGTCGGTTCCCACGACGAGTCGGGTCCCGCTGGTTGTGGCGCCCGGTGAGGTAGCGAACCGGGTACCGGAGGATCGGAGTCCTCCCACGACTGTGCCG
Organism: uncultured Acidimicrobiales bacterium; assembly: GCA_963763135.1. Taxonomy (GTDB): domain Bacteria; phylum Actinomycetota; class Acidimicrobiia; order Acidimicrobiales; family JANYDT01; genus JANMZO01. The sequence goes on from CAVXNJ010000009.1 coordinate 767,078, forward strand.
GTACATGAAGCGTCCCCGCCGCTTTTGGTCCGGGGAGTTGCGATCGGGGACTCGGTTCAACTCGGCGGTGCGATTGCCCTGCGGGCGCGTATGGGGAAGTTCTTCGACATCGACGCGAAAGAGAACCGAAGTTACGGTGCCGGTCTGCAGGTTCTTCGAAAACGGATCGACAACGGCAGCGTCGGCGATGTGGTCGTGCTTCATTTAGGTACCAACGGTCCCGAATCAAAAGAGAAGATCGAGGAGACGCTTGATCTTCTCGGGCCCGAACCGCTCGTGGTGCTGGTTACCGCGAGTTTCAAGAAGGCGAGTTGGGTGTCGGAGCTCAACACTTCGTTGACCGCGATTGCGGACGAACGTGCGAACGTGGTGGTGGCCGATTGGAACACCGTGGCCACGCTGAACCCCGCTGCGTTCTACCGAGACCTCGTGCACGTGAGACCGGAGTTTGCGTTTGTGTACGCGGACCTGATTGCTGACACCGTGGCTCGTGCGTGCCACCTCGGCCGATATGCGCTGTCGGTGGCCTCGACCGTTGACGCCGGTCTCGTCCCGGGCGGCGGCTTGGGACCGGTTGGTCCGAGCGTACCGTCAGACGCTGATCGGGCAAGCACCGACGCTCCGGTGGCCTGCACCCGTGACTGGGTTGACGCCGCTCAGGTATCAACCGAAGTTCGTTGAAACGATGGGCCGCGTAGAGGTGCGGCGGTGTCTGTCTCGATCGAAGCCGTCGTCGTGTTTCATTTGGGCCATATTGTCAGCGCCAGGATGATCGGATATGCCGCACCGAAGGACCAGAGAAACCCGTTCAGGCCCAGTATCACCGCATTTGCCAGATGGAACAGGAGCCCGACCGCCAGTACCGACAGCGCGACTTCGTGCGGAGCGACGAACACGATGGGAAAGGTGATTTCCCAGCAAATGATCAGCCACGACAGCGCAATTGAAACATAAGGGTGAGTTGCGAGGGTGTGCGCTATGCGGGGGTAGCCGTACACGGTGGTCGACGTGATGCCAATGAGCCCCGTTCCGTTTCGCCATCGTTTGCCACGCAACTTCGCTATGCCGGCCGTGACGTACGACAGGGTGAGTTGCGCCGCGATAAACCAGAGAGCGTAGGTAACTGCTCTGGTGTTGAGCCATAGGGCGACGGTTCCGGGCAACAGAATCAGCGTTGTCATCTGGTCGGAGCCGTCGCCGCCGAACCCGCTGCGGGCGACCATGGCCAGGTGGGAGAGCAGCAGTGCGGTCATCGGGTAGGCCAGGAAACGGTCAGGGACGATAAACGCCAAAGCCCCGACCGGAATCCGAAGCGCGATCACGAACAGGATATTTGGGTATCGCAGCAACGGGGAGAGCAACTTGTCGGCGGAGGGGCCGGCGAGTCGTGGTGAGCGGAGCTGTCCCCCGATCGGCCATGAAAGCAGTCCGCTGTCGGTGAGCGCCCGGCGAGCAACGAGTGATTCAACGGCTTCGAGCACGAGTCCCACGGTGGCGAGTCGCAACGCCAACGCGAGTGCAAAAACCTGTGTCATGAGAATCGCACTGAAGGAGATGGCACACGGTGCAAGTCGGACAGGAAAAGGGGCAGGACCTCGTGGTTTGGAACCTGTGCGGAATAGTCGGCGGTCGAAGACAGAATCGCAAACTGCACGCATCGGGCGAACGAAGGTGCTTCAAGACCCGACACTGTGTTGAGCAGCAGAACGTATGGCAGCGAAACCTGTATTCGGTTTCGGCTCTTTCGTCGGATGATCGACGAACTGACATCCGACAATGCCTTCTCTTCTCGACGGCGAGGATTCCAAATTCCGCGACCGATGCCGGCGGCGGGGATTACGTATTCCCTCCATGGCGTGATCGTTCCTGATTCCAGTTGAAATCGCACTACCAGGTGCCAGTTCGACCGAGCCGGGTTTGGCGCGAAGAACGACCAACTCGGCAGCAGTCCGATTCCGTCCAGCGACTTCACTGCGTCGGACCAGGTGGTCCGGAATTGCGTGACTGCGCTCAACGCGAACCAGATGGAAAGTGCGACACCGAAGATCGTCGCCCACAGCATGGGATCAGCGCAGCGCTTCTCGTCGGATTGCGGTCAACTCAGCTGCGGTGAGTTCTGGACCGAGCACGCGGACCGTGATGTCGGCCAGGTTGATGCCAAGCCCTCCGTGGCGTTGTTCGTGTCGTTGCTCAGCGCGGTCCGCAGCAGCCTCCGCCTGCGCTTCGGCTCGGGCCTGAGCCGCCTCATGACGAGCTTCTTCTTGATCGCGCCTCTGCGATTCTTCCTCCTGACGTCGGCGTTCTTCGTCGTTCTTGCCCAGCAGGGCGCCGGGGAGCGCGACTCCGACGTTCACCCCGATCAGGTCATCGGGCAACAGCGACAGGGCCGCTCGTTCGGCGATCGTCAGTGCCGGTTCGCTCGCCACGGCAACGACGTCGACATCAGATCCTGCGATTGTCAGCCCACCTGATATCAGCGCACCCCCGTTGTAGGGAAGCGTGACCCGCACGACTCCACCGTCTTGGGGGACGGGGACCTCGGCGAGCAGTGTCTCCCCGTAGTACAACGGCACCACGACCGGATCGTCCATTGACGCCGCGTCCTGTATCTCCGTTTGCCAGTCGTGAAGGTCACCCCGGCCGGAGCCGAGGGCCTGCCGAACGTTGTCGAGTCCGGTTGAGCCCCGAGCCGCCATGAACACCGCGACGCTTCCGCGCTGCAGCTTCAATGACCGTGCTGCGGTCCCGGCGTTCGCTTCGATGAGAATCGATGATCGTGATGCTTCGTCCATTGGGTCCTCCTGTTTGGTGACTGCATGATCTGAGAATCCCGAGCGGGCCCACTCCTCGGGGAGCAGTCTGGCGATGTCAACGCCGGTGGTCGTCTCTAGGTTGGCCCTGGCCCGATGGCCCGATCCTCCGAAGCGTTTAGGCAATCAACGCGACGTCGAAAGATGGACGAAACTGCTCGGGTGCGTTGTAGATGCACGCGACGCGACGTTGATACGCGAGGAGCGAAGAAATGTTGAGGCGGCCCGCGGGCGAGCGGCCGAGCGAGCGAAGTGTCCGCAACGATGACACCGCGTCGGAACTTGCCGTCGGGAGCTACCTATGTGAGCTTCGTATCCGCAGCAGTGACTCGGCCATGCCCGAGTGCTACGACTTCATAGAATCGACGAGCGTCTGAATGCCGCTGTTTGGTTTGCCGTAGCTGACCATGACCACGTCGAGCGGGGAATCTGCAAAGAGATTCACGGCTCGACGTATCGCGTCGAGGATCCATGCGCTGTCGTTCCCGAAGGCACCGCCGCCGAGACGCGTGAGGAACACTTTGAAGTTCCCGGTCGATGACGCGTTCAGCACCGCGGCGTGCAAGGTCGCTTCGTAGGCTGCGTCGAGGACGAGACGTGCGAAGTCGGCCCAGAGCTTTGGTGGGTGTGACATGTAGAACACGGGAAGAGCCGAGCAGTAGGCCTGAGTCACCGCGTGGCCGGTGTTGCGGGCCGTAACCTCGGTGTCCCATTGGAGGCCGATGCGTAGTTTCCCGAGCAATTCGTTCCGTGCGGTTGGGTTTGTGTCGGAGAGAACGTCGCTGATGCGCTTGAGTTGTTTCCGGGTCGGTTCCGCGTACCCGTTTCGTACTGCCACATCGATCCCGAGTGCGGCAGTGAGATCGCTCAAACAGTTCAACTGCAGGTCGGCCGTCTGTCCGATCTGGCCACCGAGGGGAACGAGGTAGTTACGGAAGATGGTTCCTGCCCCGCAGGCGATCGCGCATGCCGGTCCTTGTGTGCGGTCATTCTCGTAGCGGTCGATTCCCTGCGCAGGGGTGATAGAGGGCGAGACCATCTCGAGGGTGTTGAATTGCGAAGCGACCTGGAACAGACTGCCGGCATTGGCCGGGTTCGTGTGTTGCTGAGTGACGTCGGTAACGATCTGTCGGAGTTGGATCCGGCCGGGCGTGGTTGGTTGGAGGGCTTGGTAACGTGCGCGTAGTTCCCCGAGCGACGGCGTTTCGAACCGTCCAATTCGCATCCTTCGACCATTGGCCGCCGACGTCAGGAATTCGCCGTCGATGGTGAACTGCGCAGCGATGTCCGTTACCTGATCTTCTCGGAAACCAGTCAAGTCTTCGAACCACATGTTGGCGAGGCTATTACGGCGAACGGCGCCAAACGTTGGCTGGAAAGTTCTTTGGCCGTTTGGCCCGCTGGTGGTGGGGATTCGCTATCAACGCCAGATAGTTGATAACGAGTCCTTCAACGCAACGGTGAGCGCAATCGTCGGCGTGTTGCCGCCGTGTTCAAACCGCGTTGGTCGCTCTCTACGACCCCATATCGGAAGAAGTCGGAGTGCTTTCAGTAGGTACCTTCGCACTTGATTCACAACCGATTCCGTCGCCATCTCGGTCCAAGCCGTAGATGTCAGAACCGATCACCCGGACAGGCCCATACGCGTAGGCAGGCCCGTTGCCGGAGCCACCTGCGCAATCCACATCCGAAGAGATCGGCACACACGGGTAGTAGTTGGGGTCGCACGCTGGAGATTCAGTGGATTGCTTGGCCGGTCCAGCAGTTCGGAGTAAACGTATCCAAACGTACTTCGTCCCCTGTGGCGCGGCACAGACCAGCAGGCCTACAACCATGCCCGCTTCCTTGGGTTTGCATTGATCGCCAACTCGAGGAGTCGACGCTCGAGAGGTGCTCGCCGAGCCCCCGATGGCCCCCAGAGCGATCACGATCCCTAGGCCGAATCGAGACACGAGACTGTGAGTACGCATACCGAACATGATCCCTCGCTCGTGGCCGTTCATCGATCGTTCCGGTCAGAATGAGTCGCTTGGCCTACCCACATGTCGGCACGGGCATGAGGTTCCGTGCTTCGGGTTTCGCGGGAGGGAGTTTCTAATTGGTATGCGTACGAATTAATTAGACCAACGGCGAATTTTCGCCGAGCGCTCGACCATGGCTGTCCGCGTGGTCCTGGTCTCGCTCGGTCCTACATCACTATTTGGTACGACGAACCGATTACACCGACGAAGCCCCTTGGTTGGGAGCGGTTCGGTCGGTGATTCGAAAGCACTTGTTGTGTTTAGCCATCGGCTGTTCGTGTCGATGGTTTGCTCATGCGGCGAATGGATCACGGCGGTCTGGGAGGCTCATGCATCGGGGAACCTCGTTTGTGCTGGCTTCGAGATAGAGTCCCAAAGGGCTTCGCGGCTCATCGGCTCAGCCCAACGTCTGCTTCAAGTGCCTTGGCGGTAGCCCCGACAGCGTTCAAGGTGAAGGTCTCATGCCAAAGCTGATGACAATTCGTCGCGACGGCGTTTGTGTTGCGTGCGCCGCTGCATTGCAGGCCGGTTCCTCTGCGTACTGGTACAAAGATGAGCGTGCCGTCAAGTGTCTCGAGTGCGAGTCGGACGGTGTCGTCCCAGCTTTCGATGAAGTCGTGCGCAAAGCGATCGGAGACGGTCCGCAAGTTGAATCGCAAGCCCATCCCACGGCAGAGGTATCAGTCAACGAAACGACGTTGACGGCGGAACCTGTCGCGGATATCGCAGGTCGATCGGCCCAGCGCGAATACGAGAAGCGCTTCGATCAGGAACGAGCTCGAGCGGAGCGGAAGATCCAAGACGACGCTGAGTGGCGGGCGGAGTTGAAAGCACGACGTCCCCTGATCGGCCGGCTTGTGACTGCGTTTACGACGAAGCCGGAGATCGGTCCGGTCACGCAGTCGACGAAAGCATGGAGCGTTGGCGCCGAAGGTGAGCGGCGGGTCGCCGACGCTCTGGGGAACATCCCGGACATCGAGGTGCTACACGATCGGCTTGTTCCAAAAGGAGGGGCAGCCAACATCGATCACATCGTCGTGGGCCCTGCCGGTGTGTTTGTCATCGATGCGAAGAACTACTCGGGAGAACTAGCCGTGCGGGACGTGGGCCGGTGGACGGTTTCCGACCTTCGGCTCTTTGTGGCAGGTCGAGACCGGACCGGCTTGACCGATGGCGTGCTCAAGCAAGCGTTGGCCGTCCGCTCAGCTCTCGGCCGAGAATGGTCCGAGGTGCCGGTGACAGGAGTGCTGTGTTTCGTAAAATGCTCGTGGGCTCGAAAAACGGTTAAGAACGTCAACGGCGTTACGGTGCTTTGGCCGGAAGCGTTGCACACCCACGTGCGGCCAAAGGGGGCTTTCACTGAAGATGTTGCCTCGATTGCCGCCCAGCTGAGAACCGCGTTGGAGCAGGCTAGTTAGCTAACTGTGGCGGAGCGCCCTGGTGGTCGCAACAAGAGATCCAATCAGCCGAGATCGACGTGGAAGACTCGTACCGGTATGTCGGTGTTCTCGTCGGTTCCTTATAACGACTGGGTCGCGTCCAATCGAAGTGGCGTTGCGTTCAGGGATCATGACCCGATAACCGAAGGCCACACCTTGGTTGGTCAACCTACCGCCGGCTCAGGCGGTCAACCAACCAGGAAGAGAGCGCTTCACGTAGCCGTCGCACGCGGCGTCGACGCACCGTTCCAAGCTGCCGAAATGGAAACCCCGGCTAACCGCTGCCGGGCCGTAGTGCGCGTACTTTCCGGAATTGGTGATGATGTTGCGCACTTCGGGCGCGACGACGGGTTCCCCGATCAGACACCAGCACGTGTCGTTCATGAACGTGCCGCCAAAAGCCTTGACGACGTCGACATAGCCGGCCGCCTTGGCTTTCTCGAAAACGTCTCGGCCGCATGTCACGATCATGGTCACGTCTTCGGCGATCGTTCGTTCCGAGCAAAGCGCCGCCAAGCGGGCGCATTCGGTGAGGGAGAAGTGCGGGTTGCCCAGGGACACAAGGTCGACGTCGGCGGATGTCGCGCTGTTCAATTCCTCCCATGTGGCCTTGAGTTCGTCGACACTGACCTGGAGTCGAGGGATGTGTTCTCCTCCCGTTGCTTCGTCGACGGTGCGCGCCTCCGGCGTTATCCCAACGATGTGGAACATGGCGGCGGCCGAGGTCGTGGCGAACGCGGCGCCGAAAGCCTTCAGATCATCGTGGGAAGCGGGCAGCCCCTCCAACCCCACGATGACCGGAATGTCGTTCGTTGCGATTTTGCCGACGTGGTAGCCGAGAGCGGGCCAATATGCGTCGTCGATCTTCTGCGGTCGCGGCACATCTATTCGAAGTGTGGCACGTCGCTTGGAATCGACGTGGCAATCCGCGTTCGGCGCGCGTCCCGTGATGGCGACGAGGATGTCGAGATAGTCGGGGTATTTCATCGTGCGCGCGCCGAGGACCGAGTTCGCGAAAACGACGGCGTTCGATTCGGCCCATGCGATCTGCTGGCCGAACACCGGAGCCGGGTCCAGAAGGTATGGCGCGCACGTATACGTCGGTTGGACTCCCATCGCCACGTAGGCTTCGGCGAGCTCGTCTGAGGGGAGTCCGATTCCGGCCGAGACGCCGAGGTCTTTCCACTGGCGTCGGTCCACGCAGAGGGCGTTCATGGACGAAGGCACGCGAACGCGGCCGCCGAGTTCAAGAAGCTTCTTGGCGAATTGGAGGCCTCCTGGCCCGTGGTAAAAGCAGCCGTCGATGTGCGCCATGTCCACATCGACAAGGCTGTTGACTCCTTCCAGCAGCGCAGTCCGAATAATGATCCGCATCGCTACTTTGCCCGCCTCGCCGAACTCTCCTGCGAGGAAACGCCGGTCGAGATCAGTCAGGGTGAACCGTTCGAGGTCAACGGCGGGAAGGTCTTTATCCGTCGATCCTTCGGAGAGGGCACTGTTTGAAATCTGGATCGTGCCGTCGTCGACCGTGGCGTAGCGGGCGTTCGCAATGGTCGAGAAATCAGCGGCCGAGACGTTGACGACAGGGATGCCCTGCCCAAAGAGCTCCTTGGCGATGACAACACCCAACGTGAGGATCGTCTCCTTGTGATGGAAGACGAGCGCCCGTGGAGCATGCCCGTTCATGAGCAGTTCGAATATCGCGAGACTTCCCGCACAGGAGCCTCGCCCGCTTGGAATCGCCAATATCTTTCCGGCGACGCTTTGGCCGTGAAGGGGGTGGTGTGTGTCGATGACCGTCCCGTTTTCGGGATCGACCCCGCCCATGAAGCTGAGCCCGGTTTCGGCGAAAAGAACTTCTCCGGTTGCTGTGCCCGGAACCAAACATTCCCCATGCATCAACGGTCCTCCTCGGTTTCGGCTCGACATCATCCGACTGGCCACGACGACCTCGCAGCACATCGATTTCTCCGCGTCACGGTGGTCGACGTTATGACGACAGAAGAAGTTACCCCGGGCTATCGAACTGACGTGCAAGGTGTCGCAGCCGCTGAACTTCCGGTGGTGATCCCTGGCGACTGGAGGGTGCGACCAGGTCGTTGCCGGGAGAGTCTGGCTTCCATAAGCGCGCGTAGTTGTGGGCCGGGTCGAGCGAGGCCCTGTTTGGCCCCTGGCCCAAAATCACCGCGAAGTAGTAGGGTCCACCTTCAACAACTCTGGAGGTCTCCGATGGTGCAGAAGAAATGGCGTCGCGTTGCGTTGAGTGCAGTAGCCATCGGGCTGGCCAGCATCGTGGTCCTCGGAGGCGAACCGGTCGAATCGATGACGGCGAACAGCACCTCAGACGGTGATGCGCACCCATCGGTTGTGGCGCTCCTGCGGCGAAGCTCCGTCAACCCGGGTGACGCGTTTATGTTTTGCAGCGGGACGTTGCTGAATGAGCGAACCGTGGTTACGGCCAGTCACTGTGCTTCGTATGCGGCGACCACGTTCGCGACGGGCGACGTTCTGATTACGAACGATCCGCGTATTTCCAACGATTCGTCGGGCCGGGTCTCACTGGCGTCGCTTTCGCACGTGAGCGTCGCCGCGTCCTTCCACGTGAACCCGCTGTACAAGCCAGGTGTTGGAACCGATTCCTACCGTGAGGACGTTTCGGCGATCGTGGTCGCCGACCCTGCCGCTCTGCAGCGGCCAGGCGGGATCACCTACCCATCGCTTCCGAGCGCCGGCCTGCTTGATGCCATCCGCAAAGCTGGAACGCTGAAGGCAATGCCGGTCGACGTCATGGGCTATGGCACCGAAGCGGCGGTCAATGGTGCGGGAGGTCAGACGTTCGCTGACAGTAATGAGCGTCGCGTGGCCAACATGACGGTGTCAGCCTTGGATCCACAGGCCATCCACGAAGCGCAGAACACGAACAAGGGCAGTGCCGGCGCCTGCTACGGAGACTCCGGTGGGCCGACGTTCGCAACCATCGACGGAACCTGGACGATCCTTGGTGTCACGAGCACAGGCGACATCCCGTGCTGGGCCACCAATACGGCATCCCGGATCGACCGAGACTCGGTGCGGGCGTTCCTCGGGGGCGTGCTGGGGTAACGCGCCGCTGGTCTCGGCCGCTGGTCTGGTCGAGACGGTTCGGTTGCCGACAACATTGGTCCCCGTAGTACGCGGACCGTTGGATTTCGTGGACGGTGTTGGGTCGACGACCCACCGACCTTCTGCGACTCGTTCTTGGCCTGGTTTGTTGAGCAACTTCGCGGCATCGCATGCGTAGCTGCCACGGCGCAATGGATGCGTATCTTTGCGTCCCCTTACCGGCGTCGGAGCCGACCTCCCACCATCTGGGCTGCGTCTCCCGGAGTCGACGTCACATCGGCGGACGCTTCTTCTCACTCGGGGGACGATGGGGCCCGACTTGTTCGCGGGACTCGTAGGACTAATCAGACAGTCTCTGAACTGGTCTTTTCTGTAGGGCGGGTGGGGCTCGAACCCACGACCGAAGGATTATGAGTCCCGCGCTCTAACCAACTGAGCTACCGCCCCCTATGTGGCGTTCGATTGTTGCACGTCGCCGGGCCGATGTTGATCGCATTGGCCCTCAGCGGGTGGCCGAGGGAGTCCGGCAACAACGATTTTCCGAACTTCTGCGCACTATTGCGCACGGCTGGCCGTTTGGGCCTGCTAGGTTTTGTTGTCGCATTCCGGGGTAGCTCAGCTGGCAGAGCATCCGACTGTTAATCGGATTGTCGCAGGTTCGAGCCCTGCCCCCGGAGCCAGAAAACGGCCCGCCTCACGGCGGGCCGTTTGCGTTCCGGAGCCCTTTCTTACGTCGTCGCCCAACTACGACCTAAATGATCCGAGCAGCCTTCAGCTCCGCCTGCTCAGCATCGGAATAGCCCAGCTCGGTGAGGATCTCGGCGGTGTGCTCGCCCAGCCCGGGGGTTCGGGTTCCGAGTGGTGCGCCGCCGTCGCCGAAGCGCAGCGGGTTGGCGACGGCCTTGACCGGTCGACCGAAACCCGGCACTTCGACCTCGTCCAACATGACCGCGGCCACGTGCGGGTCGTCGAGGGTCTGCTGGAGCGAGTACACCGGTCCGGCCGGGATATCGGCGGCCGCCAGCTCCTCCAGGGCAGCAGCGGTCGACCTGGTGGCCGCCCACTCCGACGCCGCGGCACTCAGTACCACACCGTTCTCGCCGCGAAGGTCATCGGTGGCGAAACGCGGATCGTCAACGAACTCGGGGTGCCCGATCATCTTGGCCCAACGGGCAAAGATCGTGCTTCCGATGATCTGGATGATGATTCGACCATCGGCGGTGGCCACGATGTCGGACGGGCCGACCGCGGGGTGACGGTTTCCCGTCCCCACCCGGTTCGGGGCCGAGACATCCTGCTCCGTCAATACGTGGCCGCCGGCGGCGAGCGCGGTACCGAGCAACGACGCTTCCACCCGCTGGCCCACGCCGGTGTTCGTGCGTCCGTAGAGCGCAGCGACAACCGCAAACGCCAAGTTCGATGCCGTCCCGTAGTCGACCCACGGATAGAACGACTTCATCGGCTCCTCGGGGTGACCGGTCATGTGGACGGCACCGCTCATGACCTGGCCGATTCCGTCGAAGCCGAGCTTCCCCGCGTAGGGACCGGTGGTCCCGAACGTCGACGCGGTGGCCAGAATGGCTCGCGGATTTATCGCCTTGACCGACTCCCAGTCGAGGCCCATCGCGAGCGAGCGAGTCGTCGGGGACGTTGGCGACGATCACATCGGTCCAGGCGATCAGCTTCTGCACGATCGCCCGACCTTCTGGCTTGGTCGGGTTGAGCGTCATCGCCCGCTTGCCGCGATTGCAATGCAGCAGATAGGCGCCGACGTCGTCGGAAATAGGAAACAGGAAGCGGTCCTCGCCCCCGGTCGGCCGCTCGACCCGAACAACGTCGGCGCCGAGGCCCTGCAGCAGCTGCGCGCACCACGGCCCAGCCACGTATCGGCCGAAGTCGAGAACCCGAATTCCTGTGAGTATTCCGGTGGACCCTGGCTGCGTGGTTGTCATGGCTTCGACGTTAGGGGCGCGGCTTCGATCGCGTCGAGTCGGTCGAAGCCGACCTGCCTAGGCCCCGGGTCAGCGGGACGCTAAACCGTGAGCCAGCGAGGTGCCTTCTCGAGAAGATAGAGCGACACCCGGCGGCAGCCGTCGAGAAGATCACAGAGCATTTCCTCGCCGGCGAAGATGCGGGCCAACGACACCGGACGGCGCGCCACGATCGTGAGCGACCGCTCAGGCGCATCGGTGACCGACGCGTACGAGTCGATGGCCGACACTTCCAACGGAAGGTCAGGTCCGCCGATACCTGCGAGTTCCGTCGCCAGAACCAGCAGGTCGGGAGGATGGGGGAGTGGGGGAAGCGCCCAGGTCAGCGTGAACGGGAAATGAAAGCTGTCGGGTGGATCTTCCATTTCGTCGATCTCTGACACCTTGTCTTCGAAGGCGAGCAGAACGCGCGGATCGACTTCGAGGGTGAGGTGAAGGTCGAGCGGGCCATTGCAGCCCTCCTCGGGGTGAAGATCAACTTCCCAAGCCTGGCGGAGCGAGTAGGTCTCTACGAGATGCCGCTCATCATGCACGTGAAAGCCGTGGTCATGGGTTGCGTGGTCTTTGAGATCTGCAATGTACCCGGCAACGTCGATGACGGCCATGGCTCCTCCTTGGTTGTACAGCCGCGCCAGCCTAATAGCCGTGGATCGGTGATTTGAGCGTCTCGGCCAAAGTCAAGCTCGGCCGGTTTACCCCTTGCCGGCCGACCTGCTCGCGGCGCTGGAAGCTCCCACGCTTTCGATCCACGCCAACGCATGGCTGATGAGTCGGGACCGGCGGCGACGGTCGGCCACCTTTACGATGGATACAGCCTCCACCTCGGTTCTGGCCACCGTCGCCCCACCGGCCCGGAAGAACCGGCGGCGGGTGGTGCCGAGCACCAGGAGTTCGTCGCCTTCCTCGATTCCCTCAACGAGTTCGGGATTGGCCACGATCGTGATACCGATGGGAGGGCCGGGCTCGGTTGACTCGGCGGATACGAAGGCTCGCGAACGGAGGTCAAGTTCGGCGATCTCGCCCCGAGCGGTGCTGCGGACAGTCGGTGGCGCGGCCACCACGCCCTGCGCAAGCGTGAGCGACCACCACGTGAGCGGAGCGGTGTCGGCCCGCGGCGTACGAAAGGCTTGCTGGACGGGAACCGTGAGCGTTGGGGCCATGGCGGCCTCCTCTGAGAACTGAGGTGTTGCTAAATCGTTGGCGGGGGAAGTGCCATTGGCGGAAAGTGCGGATGCCGATGGAAGTCGGCTCGGGACAAGTGTGCCTCAGGGGGTATGACAAAAACCGACGCCTGGAACGTGTCGTCAGAAAAGTTTGGCCTGACCGTTGGGCCAACCTGGTGAAGGCGCCACCGCAACGTTGTGGGCGGTGAGTTCGTCGACGAGTGTCCGCAACGTGGCAGGTGCATGACCCTCGTAGTGGTTGTTGGCGACGACGTAGATGTTCCGTACGCCCCGCTCGGCCATCTGGGCAATCCGCTCCACCCACCATGCTCGAGCCTCGGTCTGGGGTCGCAGAATCTGATCCTTTCCGATCCCGTCGTGTCGTCCGATGAGTCGTATGTACGCATAGCTATCGGACGTATCGAATGATCCACGGTCCAAATCGGGAACGTCGTGGAGGTCGTTCGATACCATCGAAACGTTATGTTCGCGTAGGAAATCGAGAACAGCCTGGCGTCGCCAGCTGACGTGGCGGAATTCGATCGCCAGCGGGAACTCAGATGCCCATGTCCGTATGAAGCGACGGAACGTCTCGTCGTTCGTAGGTGTGCGTAGGAACGACGGTTGCATCTGGACCACGATCATCGAGAGGCGTTCCTGCAGGCGATCGGCCAGCGAGCCGCAGAAGTGGCCGAATGGAACCTCGGGCACATTGAGCATCGTGTCCTGGACGAGTTCACGGGGTGCTTTGAAGCTCGAGCGGAAGTCCCTCGGAAAGATTGACGCCCAACGGTCAATCGTGGTCAGGGCCGGGGCGGCGTAGAACGTCGAATCGACTTCGACGAACCGAAACGCTTCGACGTAGCGCTCGAGTGTCTGCGACGACGTGGTGCCGAGCGGATAGAAGGACCCGGCCCAATCGGGCAGATACGACCAGCCAGCCGTTCCGAGCCAAACCAATGAGGGTGCTGCGGGCATCGTGAAGGTCAGGCTTGGGGGAGCCACCGATAACGGGTCCAGCCGTCGACCGACTCGGCCCCGAGCGACTTGTAGAACTTGATCGACGGTTCGTTCCAGTCGAGCACATGCCATTCGACGCGCCCATCGGTACGCGCGCGTAGGGTTTGCAGCAACGCCAAACCGTGACCACCCCCGCGAAACTCGGGCTTCACGAAGAGGTCTTCCAGCCAGATGCCGGACTTGCCGAGGAAGGTCGAAAAGGTTGGGAACCACAGAGCGAACCCGGCGACGACACCCGTGACGTCGTCGATAGCCAGGTCGACTTTGGCGACCGGTTCCGGCCCGAAGAGGTTGCGTTCGATGTCGGCTCGCTGCCAGACGACCTCGTGCGCCAGCTTCTCGTATTCGGCGAGACCAATAATAAGTGCACAGATGTCATCGACATCGTCGGGAGTTGCGGCGCGGATCGTCACGGATCTGAGACTATCTGTGGATGGCATCCACGTGGTCCGATGAATCCCTTCTTGCGCTGTTTTCCGAAGTGGCCGACTCCTGCGCCGAAGCGGTGGAATCGATGGGTGACCGACGGGTGCCCGGACTGCGAAACGGCCAGTACGGACTGGATCTCAAAGCCGATGCCGCGGCCCTTGACCTCCTGGACCGGGCGAAGGTCGGGGTTCTTTCCGAAGAAAGCGGCCTTCGCCGGGCCGACGCCGAGATAGTCGTGATCTTGGATCCCATCGACGGATCGACGAATGCATCCCGACGGATCCCCTGGTACGCGACCAGCCTGTGTGCGGTCGATGCCGATGGACCCCGAGTTGCCCTGGTGCGCAATCTGGCCACGGGGCTCACGTTCCGGGCGGTCCGGGGTGCGGGGGCGACGTGCGACGGTGAGCCGATCGCGCCGTCGGCGGTGGTCGAAATGAGTTCGGCCGTGGTTGGGCTGTCGGGCTATCCGCCCGAGCATCTCGGATGGCGCCAATTCCGCACTCTGGGAGCTGCGGCGCTCGATCTGTGTGCGGTGGCGTCCGGATCGCTCGACGCTTTTATCGACTGCTCGTTCGACGCCCACGGCGTGTGGGACTACGCCGGCGGCCTGCTCATTTGCCGAGAAGCGGGCGCCCACATCGACGATGCGCTCGGCCGTCCGATGATCGTCCTCGATCCCGACGCCCGGCGAACTCCGGTGGCCTCGTCGACGGTCGGTCTGCACGACATCGTGGTTCCCGCAAGACTCCGCTGGAGGTAATTCACTACTTTTCAATGCATTTCTTGCCTTTCTATTACGACCCGCTGTAGTGTTTCCGTCATGGCAGCGGGTCCACTGGTCGAGAAGCGGCGATGGAAACGGTAAGCGCGCGTATCGATGACCTCGACCACTTCGCCGGGAGTTTGGACTCCCGTTCGCTGGAACTCGCTCGGATCGGCGCCGACGTCTCCTGGACTCTCGAAGTCCTGGCCAACACGCGTAGCGAGTTCGTAGGTGCACTTAGCGATCACGGCGAAACGGTCCGGTCGCACGGTGTGAGGCTCCTCGATCTTGGGGCAAGGCTCCGCTACACCGCGACCCAGTACCGGATCGCTGATGGAGGAGCGTTGCCTCGGACGCCGGACCCTCATGCCGGCGTCAGAACCGGTGACCGTCCGGTCCCGAAATCACGAGTCGAGCCGGGCCCGAAGAACTGGGGAGGGCTCGATCCCGCCTTGATCGCTCAGGGTCAGAGGGTGGCGGCGCATCTCAGAGCGTCGCGTCAGGCGTCGGCGTTGTCCGAAGACGAGATGATTCGGCTTGCGGCGTGGTGGTTCGACTCCACTCTGCACGACGACGACAAGGCCATTCGCTCGGTCGTGGAGAAGCTGTCTCCGGCCGATCTGGCAAGCGTTCGAGATCTGCTCAAGGCCTTCAACTGGAACGCCTACGCCAACGCGTTGGCTCGGGTCCCGGCTGAGTTCGAGAGCGTGATGACCTTCCTCGGCACTTCCGAGGCCGCCAAGCTCAACTCGGCCCAGCTCGCCAACGAGGTGAAGAAGCGCTTCCACGTGACCGACCCCGATGTGCTCGATGCCATCAACACCGTGTTGCGCTTCGAGATCGGAACGGCGAACCGACTGCTCGATCCTTCACGCGGGGAGCAAGCGTTCGGCGACCTGATCTGGGGTTGGTATGTCCCGGGACTTGTGCCGGCAACTTGGAGCGATTCGCTTGCACGCGGTTACGACTACCGGGCGGTGAGTCCTGAACACGTCGACGAGCAGGCGACGGTGATCATGAACCTGCTGCAGGGTCGGGTTCTGAACCACGATGACCGCAACATCGTGAGGATCCAGCCACCACAGCGGGGCCCGGGTGGAGTGTTGATCCTGTCGCTGTTGGCCGGTGCTGCAGCGGGAGCGTTGGTCGCCGTCGCAGCTCCCGAAGCTGCAATCACCGCAGCCGTTGTATCTGCGCTGGAGGCCATTCCCGCCACGGCAGCGGCCGCACCGCTCCTTGGCCCGATCGTCGCTCCAATCGTGGCGACTGCACTGGTTGGTGCGACCGGTGGCGTGACTGCCGGTGTGGTCGGGCGAACCGTAACTGCACTTATCACTGGACAGGGGTGGGACGACGTCATCGAACCCGGAACCCTCGCCCGCGACGCCATCCTCGGTGGCATTACCGCCATGGCGGCCTACGGCTTGGGTCAGGCCGTGAGCAAGCTCCGGGCAAGGCTGGCCGCCGCGAAGCCAAACACCCAGGGCTACAAGGACCTAAGAGAAGAACTCAAAGCTCTGGAAGCCGCCCAATCCAACGCCCAGCAAGCAAGGAAGGCTCTCAGCCCAGACGAAGCACCCGAACCTTCGCCGCGCCCGCATGATGATCAAAGACCCGTTACAACCACCCCACCGAAAGACTTCGGTACCGCAGCGGTTGGAGCTCGGCGCGAGCAAATCGTCGCGGAGAAGATCGGTGGCAAGGTGGTTACCGACCGATACGGGGTCGGCAAGAAGATCATCGAGCCCAACGTTGGCTCAACCGATTATGACGTGTTGGGGCCAGACGGCTCATACAACGCCGTGGGCGGTCCGGCGAAGGCGATGGATCTTTCGCGGCTCTCCGAGAAGCTCCGCATCCTAAAGTCGGTGGCGAAACGCGACGGGGTGGATGCCCATGCCTGGTTTTCAGCTCGAACTCCAAGCAACGTAATAGACAAGGCACTTGAGATACTTGGAGCAGACCATGTACATATTTTCGAGGAGTAGCGCGTCATGAGGCATGGTTCAATCCGATGGTACGGGAGGAGGCTGAATTCCGAACAGCTTGAGCGATTCGGCATGTTTGGCCTTGGGCTTGCGCATCCCGTGAATGGTCGGTCGATCACTTTTACTGAGGACGGTTTCGACGCCGACGTCGAACCGGACGGTCTCCGTGCACAAGTCGACGCTGCCGAAGACACCATTACGTTCGGGCTTTGGCTCGCGCATTCCTCGAACACCCTCGTGACGGTAAGCGGTTCTGCGGAAGCAGGTCTCAATGCCTTCGGTTTGGATGGCCTTGATTTTGAAGAGCAGGAACGGGTTTGCGCGGCTGTGTTGTGGGTCGCGGCCCACGATGCCGGAACCAAGCTTGTGGTGGCTGACGACTATCTGGATGATTATGTGGATGGAGGGCCCGACCCTTGGGACGAGTATGTTGCCGGAACAACGTTGCGGCCATCGCTCTCACCAAAACTGTTGCTCGATCGTGACGAATCAGGATGCCTTCGGCTAGAAGTCCCGCCGTTCGACTGACCACTGCGCAAGTGACTCAACAACGCGCATCGAGCCCGCGTTTTGAAGTGTTCGCCCAGCGCGCACTTTCCTCCTTGCCGGGTCAGGGCTTGATCGGCAACGATATGTCCATGAGGCGACTGTGGGCGGTGGCGGCGGCGGTGTTTGTTGTTTCGGGATGCTCCTCGGACCGCAAGACCGCCGTTCCGGAGGTAACGATTCCGGTAGAAACGACCGTCGCCACGTCGATTCCGCCTGCGACAACGGAAGCGACGACCATTCCTCCGACGTCGACCAGCACATCGATCTCGGCGACGCCGGAGGAAGAACTCCGAACGGCGACTCAGGCTTACTGGGCCGAGTTCCGCCGTACAGCGTTGAATCTGGAGTCCGATGATTTGAGTGGCTTAGCCGCCTTGTTTACTGCTGACGCCTCAATCTCGGGCGTTGCGCGTCTCACTGACTTGAAGAACGCCGGCGAGACGTATAGGCCGAACACGCCGGACATTTTCGAATTCGAGGTGGAAAGAGTAGCAATTTCGCCTCCCGCCGAGGGCGTCGTCCTTGTCTGCGCGTCTGACAACCTCGTGCGAGTCCGTGTTGAGAACGGGGTGGATCGGGTGATCGATTCAACACTCGGCGCGAATCGCCTTGAGTTTCATTGGGTCAAGCTCGACGGAACTTGGAAGGTCGAGTCCGTCAAGAAGATCGAGTCTTTGGGCGAAGGTGTTCGATGCGTGCACTAGCGCTTGCAGTCTTAATCGGGCTGTGCAATCCCCCCTCTTGTTTGGCGACGAGTAACGAGAATGCCGAGACGAAGACAGTGACGAAAGTCAATGTTTCGGCTGAGGCGCAGAAGGCGGCGCGGGCGTCTGCTCGGATCGGGACCCGTCAACGCAAAGTGGGGACCGAGGGCGGGACGAAGGTAAACGGGGAGCGTTCGAAGCCTGTCGGCGCCGCAATGGTGTGTGAGGGTTCAGACGAGATCGCTCCCGATTACTCGAACTCGCAGGACACGAAATTGGTGATCGAGACCGATCCGGTGACAGGACTTCAGACGACTCACGAGGTTGTTGTCCGGCGCTGGATTCTGGTGCTGGTGACCTGCGGAGGAAGCCAATACTCGGTCCGACGATGCACATTCGGCGACTGCCCGGTTGGTACCGAATACGGGATCGATACCTACCCCGACATCAACCTGGTGATCGACGAAGCCCGTGACACGGCGGACTACGAGATACCAGACGCCATCTTGTCTCCGGCGATCAAACCTGGAAAGGCCCCGATTCCGGGCGTGCCCTTGTTCTTCGCGGTCTCGGAGTCTCAATGGAACCGATCGGTGACAGCGCACGCCACGGCATGCAACGGCGTGTTGTGCGTCTACGGTCGGGTTGACGCAAAGGTCGTCGGCATGGAGTTCAGCCCCGGCGACGGAGGCTCGCCGGTCTTGTGTACGACGCCGGGCGTTGTCGTCCGCAGCGCAGATGCTTACCGGGCGGCTTCGAGGAAGTGTTCATACGTGTACCAGACGGCTGGAACTCACCAGGGGTCGCTATCGCTGCTCTACGACGCCACCGTCTCGGGAGGGATCGTTGGCCAACCGCCGTCAATTGTGCGACCGACCGAGCGTGTCGTTATCGAAGCGGACCTCGCAGTTCCCGTCAGCGAGTTTCAGCCGGTCATCATCAAGTAGCGGGGGAGTGTGCATTCACTTGTCCCTGCGGGAACAGAGAAGTGAATACGTACGCCGCACAGCGGGGTGGGGCGAGACCTACGATCTAGGCCGTGAACGTCCGGGCCAAGATGGAGCGAGTTGCTCGAGACGTGGTCATCGGAATTCTCGTCGGACTGCTGTCTGGTGCTGGGTCCTACGCGTTCCTCGAAAGCCTTGACTGGGCAACGCGAACTCGGGTCGGTCACGGCTGGCTGTTGTGGCTCCTTCCCCTGGCCGGGTTGTTGATCGGACTCGTGTATCTGCACCTGGGCGGTGAGTCGACCAAGGGCACCAACCTGATACTCGACGAGTGGCACGACCCCACCGACATGGGACCCCCGAAGCGAATGGCTCCGCTGGTGCTGGTTGGTACGACCGCGACCCACCTGTTCGGTGGAAGTGTTGGACGCGAGGGAGCGGCGGTCCAGATCGCGGCGTCGCTCACATCGCTGTTCCGGCGTTGGATCGCGCCCGAGGACCGCCGAGCCGTCATGATCGCCGCAATGGCTGGCGGATTCGGGTCGGTCTTCGGGGTACCGGCGGCGGGAGCGGTTTTTGCGTTGGAAGTTCCGCACGTCGGACGAACCCGATACGACCATGTCGTTGCGGCGCTCACCGCGTCGTTCGTGGGAGATCGCTTTGCCCGAGAGTTGGGCACGCACCACACCCCACGCAAACCGGTCTCCATCGACGTCAACGTTCCAACGGCCCTGAAACTCTGCGTGGCCGCGATCGCGTTCGGTCTGTGCGCTGCGGTGTTCGTTGAGCTGACACATCTCCTGAAGCGGACCCTCGCAAACAGGGTTTCATATGCACCCTTGCGACCAGCGATCGGAGGCGCGCTTACTATCGGACTGACCATCGCGGTTGGTACGCGTGCTTATCTTGGCCTTTCGCTTCCGTTGATCGACACCGCTGTCGCTGGTCTCGCCGTCGGATCGATTGCGTTCGCCCTGAAGCTCGTCTTCACCGCGGTCGCAGTCGGGTCGGGACTGCCCGGTGGCGAAGTGACCCCGTTGTTCTGCATGGGCGCCTGTCTCGGATCGGTATTGGCCGGGCCGCTCCACGTCGACCGGCCCGCACTCGCTGCGATCGGAATGGTCACGGTATTCGCGGCGGCGGCAAATACGCCGATTACTTGCGCGTTTATCGGCATCGAGTTGTTCGGTGGAGGCGCGACGTTCGCTTTCGTATTCGTCACGATTCTCGCGACGGTGGTCTCTGGTGACCGAAGCGTCTACGGCCGCCAACGAGTGACTCGGGCGAAGAACGCCAGCTCAACGGCCGAACCCACAACGATGGGTGCGCTCGATACGGCCCGCGCTACCGCTTTCCGTGAACGACTGAAGCGGCGATAGGGTAACTGAAACAGAAATGTTGCGGTTTGATGACGGAAACTCGTTAAATCGCTTGACTCGCTCGTTTCATCCCGACAAACTGTGAAGACCGCCACATCAGTGTCGGTTTTCTCACTGCGACGCACGAAAGGAATGGCCACGATGAAAAACGCTCTCTCGACCGTTATGACCGCTGACGCCTGTTCCATTTCGCTTGCCAGTTCACAAATGCAGTTTGAAACCGCCTCCCTCCATCCCGCACACATGATTTCCAATTTCGCTGGTTATCGCGTTGTAGCTGCTGGTTGGCAGGGAGCCTCGAACCCGGCAATTGCAGGTAAGAACACGCGTAAGCCTAGGCCTCTGGGGAGGTGTGGACCGCTAGGGAGTTAACTCCCGAAAGCGAAACCACACACAATCTCTTCCAGAGGCCGCCTGAGAAATCAGGCGGCCTCTTCGTTTTCCCGCACACATTTCTTTCCGACTCGGAAGCCAATGCACACGAACACTGATCTCGCAGTACCCCGCAACACCGACATATCCATCCCGGGAATTGAAGCTGATTCTCCTCTCAACCTCCGCCCCCACACGAAACACATCCCCATACCCGAAAGCCCACAGGAGAAAGTCATGTTTACCCAGATCCTCGACCACAAGACTCCCGAATGGTTCGTCGACGCACGTTGCGCCGACGGCGTCGGCACGATGACCTCGCTGTTCTTCTCCGAAGACCTCAGCGAAATCGCACGAGCCAAGGCGATCTGCGGAAACTGCGCGGTACGTGAGTCGTGCCTTACCTCAGCGGTCTCGCGGCGTGAGCCGTGGGGCGTGTGGGGCGGCGAGCTCGTCATGAACGGAAAGGTCTTGTCGGCTCAGCGTCGGCGGGGTCGTCCGCCCAAGGTCGCCCGACCCGAGATCGTCATTGACGAACTCGGCCAGGTGATCAGTGCATAAACCCCAAAGCCGGCCACGAACGTGCGTGGTCGGCTTTTCGGCGTCCTAGCGACTCCGAAGCTGACAGCAACTACGCCCACTCGACGGGGTGATCAAGAACCGGCCGGGTTTTGATCGAGTGACCATCGAGCGGCGCTGCAACGGTCTAAGCTTGTCTCTCCCAAGACGTGACCGTCCGGCCTGTCAGCCTCGGATACGCTAGGGACGTCGGGCGTTTAGCTCAGTTGGTAGAGCGCTTCCCTTACAAGGAAGATGTCGGGGGTTCGAGTCCCTCAACGCCCACGAGAGGCGGGGGAGTGTGGTCGCATCCGCTCCCCAAGGCCCTCGCAATGTTTGATGGTCGACCCGGTCATCGGCCTAACGATCGTCAGCTGGTGGGAGACCCGCTATCGGGGACCACGTATGAGGCGGCCGGGTAGTGCGCCGGTGAACTGATCGTTGGCGACAGTTTGGACGCCGGAGACGAACGTGGCCCGATAGCCGACGGCCTTCTGTACGAGTCGTCGAGCGCCACCGGGTAGGTCGTATGCCATTCGAGGAGGGCCGAAATTGAGATTGTCGTAGTCAATCACGTTGATGTCAGCCCGGAGGCCGGGAGCAATCAAACCACGATCGAGCAGTCCGTAAAGCTCGGCCGTCTCGCGGGTTTGTCGGCGGACGACGTGTTGGACCGGCAGACGCGGCCCGCGGGTGCGGTCACGGGTCCAAAAGGTGAGCATGAACGTCGGGGTACCGCCATCACAGATCACTCCGCAGTGAGCACCTGCATCGGCCAAACCCATCCGGGTGGAGGGATGGAGCTGAACCTCGTAGCTAAATGATAAGTCACCATATGAATAGTTGAAGAACGGTGTCAACAGCATCCCGTTGCCGTCGTGAGCGAGGAGCTGGTCTATTACCAACTGCATCGCCGGGGTGCCGAGTCGTTGGGCCATCGCAGCGATCGATGATTCGCCAGTTGGCTCGTAGTCGATGTTGCCATCGGCAACGGGCCAGTACGAGCCAAGCTTGGCCAGTACGACGCTGTCGAAGAAACCCCCATCGTCGGCCGGTTCGAGCAGGCGGGCCTGAAAGGCCCGATCGCGTAGATGGGCCAACTGTTCCTCGACAGACAGCGCAGCGATGTCTCTCCAGGCGGGGTGGAAACCCAGCGGATTGAAGCTTCCGCGGAGGCAGGCAAGGATCCCGACCGTGCGTCCGGCCACCTGAGCGACAATCGAGATGCCCTCCTCCCGAGACTCGTCAAGGAGTGACAGAACCCGTCGCCAGACCTCCGGAGCCCGGTCCGATTGATTCAGGTTTACCGATACGGTACGCCCGGTCCTTCGTGCGAGCTCGGTCATCCAACCCCACTCCGTGTCAGGAAGCGTGGTGTGCTCAGGTGCGTATTGAAACACTCCGTGGCCAGCGCGACGCAACGCGTCGCCGATCTCGAACAGCTCGTCGTCGGCAGCGGTGGTACCGGGCACTAGTTCGCCCGACTTGGACTTGTGCAGAGGTGTTCTGGAGGTGCTGAAGCCAAGCGCTCCGGCCCGGAGGGCTTCTTCGACCAGCAATCCCATCGCCTGGGAATCCTCGGGCGTTGCCTTCTCGTTTCCGGCTCCGCGTTCGCCCATAACGTATGCGCGCAGAGGACCGTGGGCGATCTGCGCGCCGATGTCGATGGCATAGGAACGGGCGTCGAGCGCATTCAGGAACTCGGGAAAGCTTTCCCAGTCCCAGGTGATGCCTTCGACCATGGCCGAACCCGGTATGTCTTCAACGCCTTCCATCAGCTCGATCAGCCATTCGTGGCGCTCCCGAGCAGCGGGGGCGAATCCCACTCCGCAGTTGCCCATGACCGCAGTGGTTACGCCATGCCACGATGAAGGAGTGAGGTACGGGTCCCAACTCGCCTGCCGCGTCGTAGTGCGTATGAATGTCGACCCATCCCGGGGTGACCATCAACCCGGTCGCGTCGAGTTCTTGGGCGGCTGACCCGGCGATCGTTGGACCAACCTCGGCGATTGTTCCGTTGACGACCGCAATGTCAGCCACGAACGGCTCCGCGCCGCTGCCGTCGACCACCAGGCCGTTGCGGATAATGAGATCAAACATGTCCGAATGGTACCGCTCCCTGGGTGGGAAACCCCGGCCCGGAGATGCTCGAGCATGAGGAACATGATGGGGCGGTACGTGAACTCTTGATGATGCGCCCGATGAATAGTCCGACCGACTTGCACGCGCCGTCGAGTGATCCGACGAATCGCTCCTGATTCCACCTTCGATCTCTCCTACTTCGAAGTCGTGGTGCCAATGATCCGGTCTACCTATAGCGTTAACCGCCCCGACGGGAGGATCATCAAAACACAATATCGATATTGATTCACCCGAATGAGTTTGAGGCGTGGCTGTTGCTCCCGCCGCTGCCCGCCTCGGAAAGGGAAATCATGTCCATACAGGTCATGTCCATAAAGGACCTGTCGAAACGGGTCTTACCCCGCCGGGCTCTGACTGCAATCGTCGCCTCGGGTCTGGTCGCCATTGGAATGCTTGCCGGTTCCGCTGTGATGGCCGACCCGGTCAACCCCACCGCCCTCACGGACTTCGAGCCGCAGACCTCGACCGTGTGCGCATCGGGGCTTTCGATCCTGAAATTCACCGGTGGGTCGGCCTTTGCGACCGGTGTCCATACTGACAAATCCTCCGGTGATCCGAACCACACCGCTACGTGGACCGTCTCCGGCAACACGCTTGCCCTCACGGGGGTCGCGATCGACGACATCCCGGCAAGCGTCTTCTCGGTGATCATCTCCGACAACGGGCAGGGCAAAGCGTTCCAGTGGACCTACCCGGGCGGTGAGGTCCCCACGGTCGTGTTACCTCTGGACCACACGTCGCCCGCCGGTTCGGTGATCGATCCCATGACGGCCAACCAGTATTTCTTCGTTTGCGCCGCGCCGGTAACCACAACGACAACGACAACGACAACGACAACGATGCCCACGACGACAACGACGACGACAACAACGACGACAACGACAACGACGACAACAACGACGACAACGACGACGACGACAACGACAACGCCGACGACGACGACAACAACGACGACGCCCACGACGCCCACGACGACAACAACGACAACAATGACAACAACGCCCACGACGACTACGCCGCCGACGTTCGCGACAACCACCACCACGCCGTCGCCGACGTCCACTACGCCCACTACGTTCACGACGATCGTGACGACAATCACCACGCCGCCGACGACGCCGGCGATCATCGTTCTTCCCACCCTTCCGCCTCCGGCGGTGGCCTCCACCCCGGAGGTAGGTCCCCTGCCCACGATCTCCGTGCCCCAGACATCGGTGGCCGGTGAAACCGTGGTCGCTGAGGCCGAGCGAACCAACGTCCTCGGCGTGACGCTGACCAACGAACCCGTGGCTTATACGGGTAGCAACCCGTGGTCGATGATTGCGGTGGTAGCCGTGCTGGTAACAACGGGGGCGCTGCTCGTCGCCAGCGCCAGGTTGCGTACCGGCCGTATCCCCTCGAACCGGTAACGACAGCCGCGATGGCGGCCGCGGTTGAGCATCACCGGCGGATCGGGTCGCCTGCCAACCAGAAACCACGCTGCAGCGTGTTGATGCGCCCGCATCAACACGCTGTTTCGCGAAGCGGCCCGGGTCGTCCGACAGCGCCGTCCGAGGGACGAAGTGATCCCGGGTCAGAACTGCGGGATGGCGGGGGCCGTGGTCCGATCAGGGTCACGGGCCGGGTCGTGCTGTGGCAGGGTGCCTTCGAACCACGGGTCGAGCTTCCAGTCGGGTACAGGAGGGTCGGTCAAACCGGAGGGAACGAACGGCGATCTTTCCACCAGCGCATAGTGGTGAACGTAGCGGCGGCAATTGGCGAACACCGCTTCACCGCGGACCCGCACTATGAACTGCGCACCCGGGTAGCTCGCGATCAGCGGGTCTTCGGGGTCGATGGATGCAACACCGTTGAAACGGAGACGCGTGCCCCGTTCGAAGTCGATGAACAGCAAACCTATGCGGGGGTTCACGCCGACGTTCCCCATCGAGAGGAACATCCCGTTGCCGTCGTAGTCCGGGAAGGCGATCGTGTGAAGGTCAAGGACCCGGACGAAACCGGGCTCGCCACCGCGATACGAGCACTGCGGAGCGCCATTCGAGTCGGCGGTCGCAAGGAAGAACATGTCGCGGGATTCGATGAAGTTGCGGTGGGCGTCACTGATCTGCGAACTCGTCGCTTCAGCGAGTCGGTCGGCCAGGCGTCGGGTGTCGAAGCGGTCCTGCAGCGCCCGCTGGCCATCGTGGTATCCACGGCGGCCAGCGGGGAGATCAACGCTCAGCTCGGGTTCAGTGCTTGGCATAGGTTGCGGCGCCCTGGAACTCGACGACAACCACGGGCTCGTCACCGACGACCCACGCGTCATGGCCCGGTGGGATGCGGTACACCGATCCGGCCGTCATCTCACCTGAGCTTCCGTCGTCGCACACGACGTGCATGCGGCCGGAGATGGCGTACCCCACGTGTTCGGTCCGGCACGATTCGGTGCCGGCCGCGGGCTTGATGCATTCGGACCACCTCCAGCCGGGATGGAACGTGTATCGGCCGATCTCGCCTCCGGCAAGTTTCACCACCTCGATTGAGGTGCTCGGCGGTCGGCGGACCTCGTCGGGCGCCGAAAAATCATTGGTCTCAAAACCGGTCATGGCTGGGCTCCTGTTCTATGGGTTTGGTTGCTGAGGTTGTTGGGTTCGGGTTTGGGCTACGGACGGACTTCGAAGATGCGGTTGAACGGGGTTTGTGTTGCACGCCGGAACCCGGTGAAGCCAGCTCCGGCGAGCATCTCGGCGAAGACGTCTTCGGGAACCTGGTTGCCGAGCGCGAATCCGCCTGGTTGCGCCTGGGCTGCAGGCGTACAGATCGTCGTGGACGCTGCGTAGAAGATGCGCCCGACCGGGTTGACGTTGTCGTCGAGCTGATTTCCCGCCATCGGTTCAACGAGCAGCCATGTCCCATCGGGCGCGAGCGCTTGGCGGATGTGGCGCGCCGCACCGACTGGATCACCCATGTCGTGCAGGGCGTCGAAGATGCAGACCAGGTCGTAACCCGACCCGGGAAAGTTCTGAGCACTGGCAACTTCGAAGGAGACGCGATCCGATACCCCAGCTTCGGCGGCGCGCTTTCGGGCGATGTCGATAGAGGCGGGGTGATAGTCGAAACCCGCGACAGTGGTGTTCGGGTACGACTGGGCCAGCAGGATCGACGAGGCACCGTGACCGCAGCCCAGATCGGCCACTGAGCAGCCGCTCGTCAGCTTCTCGTGGACGCCATCGAGCGCTGGAATCCACTGCGAGACCAGGTTCGCGACGTAGCCCGGTTTGAACAGCCTCTCGGTACCGTGGAACAGGTCGTGATGGTGCTCGTGCCAACCCAAACCCTTGCCGGTCCTGAAGGCCTCGCAGACCTTCTCCTCGTCCTTTGCCGTCGAAGCCGCCAGCGTCATGCTTCCGACCAGTAGCGCCGGGCTTGACGGGTCAGCCAGGACGGCTGCCTGTTCGGGGCTCAACCAATAGGTCTGCGTTTGCGCGCTGAAATGGCAGTAGCCCGACACGTACTGCCGCGTCGAGCCATTCCTGCACGAGCCGTGCGTCGCAACCTGTCGCGGTAGCAACGGAACCGGCGTCAGTTGGTCCCAGGTCGGCGAGTGCCCGGTACAGCCCGAGCTTGTCGCCGATCACGACGGTGGACGCGTGGAGCGCAGCACCGAAGTCGGTAGCGAACTTGTTGATGAACTCCTCAAGCCGTGATTCGTCGATGGACATTTCAAACCTCCACGATTGGGGCGGCGTCCCGGTTGGACGTCGCCGTCGAAGAAGATGGCGCTACACACGATGTAGCGACGCGACGTGATCCGACTCGATCGACTCGTAGCGTCAGGTCTGCCAGTCCACCGGCTCTGCGGGACGGTACGCGCACCAGGCTCCGGTATCGATGGAGCGTTCGAGGTGTCGGCCCAGTTCGGGGTGGGCTCGCGCGATTGCGGCAATCACCCGCCGGATACGTGCGGTGACGGTCTTGCGGGCACGTTCGACGGGGTCTCCAAGAAGTCGGGGTCGACCGCCAAGACCGAAGTCATGCGCCACGGCTTCAGCAAGGGCCTGACGTTGCTCACGAGCGATCGTGGCTCCCTCGCTGTCACCTGTTGCCTCGGCGTCGGCCTCGTCGGCGTCGAGTTCTCGGAGTCGTGCGCGTATCTCGCCTCGCGCACGGTCATCAAGCGTGCGGGCGCCGCGTGCCGCAGTCGGAAGCGCTCCCGGCTCATTGACGAACTCCAGAACGGACACCACCTGACCGGGTCTGGTCAGCAGGTACTGGAGATCGCGCAAGCCTCGAGCATCGGGCATCTGTACGGTTCGCCCGGCAAATTCGAGTCGCCATACCAACGCCTCTTTGCGGAACCTCGCGGCCGCAGTCGCGCTCTCGTTCGATGCCTTTGAGGATTCCGGTTGCGTGAGCCCGAGTGTCGCCAGGCCGATGTCTCGAGCTGCGTGTTGAGCGAGGTCGTTCAGGTGGCTCGCCTCTTGGCGGTCAACAGCACGGCCCCGTTCCAGAAGCAGGCGGGCATGATCGGCGCGCGCCTGCGCAAGCCAACTCCGGGCTCCCATCCGAGCATTGAGCTCCTCGGCCAAGCGGTAATGCTCGTCGGCAGCGTCGAAGTCGCCGACGGTGTGGAGTAGCCACGCCGTCGCAAGGTCGGTGGCCCCGAGACATGCGGTGGCGAGGGAGATCTGCACGCACCGTTCACTCGGACGGTGGCGAGACTCGAGCAGTGTGGCCGCCAAACGCTGATCGCCGGTGATCGACGCGGTACGCGCCAGCTGAAACCATGACGCGGGCCAGTTGCGGTCCCGGAGCCGAGCCAGGGCCGTGTCGTCAAAGGTTGCGAGCATTGGCCGCGCTTCTTCGACACGACCGAGTTCGGCGAGCAGAAATGCGAGTGCCACCCTGAGCGCCGGCACGTCGGCGTGCGAGGCCGCGTAGTCGCGGGTCGCCTGCTCCATCTCGGCCAGGCGGCCCTGCTCTCGTCGGAGGAAGAAGAGCAGGAACGACAGGTTGAGGAACGAGAGCACGGGAAATCGAGCGGCTCCGGTCTCATACGCCTGCATCGCCCGCTCTTCGGCCACATCGTGTCGGCCGTCGAGCAGCGCTCGCATGGCGGACCACAAGGAGGGCCACCACGAGTAGGCAGGAGCCCTCAAGGGTTCGACGAGTCTCCGAAAGGCGAGGATCTCTGCGTCTACCGCTGAAATATCGCCTGCGGCGAGCAGGTCAATAACCCGAGCGCGGCGGGCGGTGAGTATGGCCGGCGTCGATCCGATCTGGCGTGCCCATTCGACGAGTTGGGCCGACTCGGCCAGTTGCTCGCTCAGCGGCGCCTGGCCGACGGTGTAGGCGTCGTGGGTCAGCGACGTCGCCGTTACCAATGACCGTAAGTCCCCGAGACGGCGGGCCCGGTCAAGCGCCGAGTTCGCCAACTCGCTCGCTCGGGCGGGCTCGTCGGAGAAGTACAGCTCGGCGGCCAGGCGAGCCTCGAGCTGAATCGTTGTCGCGGAATCCACTGGCGGTTGTGAGGCAATCGCTCTTTCGAGCAGGACCGCGGTGACCGGGTCCTCGGTTCGGTAGGCAATACCGAGGTCCGCGCCGGGGTCGGCGTAACCGAGCGCGGCGCGGGCGAGCAGCGCCGGGTCATCGGTCAATTCGACCGCTGCGGCGAACGCCCGTCGAGCCGCCTCGATCGAGGCGATATGACGATGTGCCTCGCCGCTGAGCACCAGGAGTTCCGCACTCCAGCGACGAGCGGTGGTGGGAGGCGCGGCCGCAAGGGCTCGCGTGAACCAGGCGATGGCCTCCTCGTACGCATGTTGCGCGAAGGCCGCCTCGCCGGCGCGAGCGGCGAGCGCAACGGCTCGGTCCGCGTCGAGCAATGGGAGGGCAGCGAGCGCGTGGTGAGCGACCGCAAAAGGAGGAGTCGACGGGTCGGCGGCGATGGCTTCCAGGATCAAGGCGTGTCGTCTGGCTCGGTTGGCTTCGGTGATGCTGGCGTACACCGCGTCGCGGATCAGCTGGTGACGGAACTGCCACCGCCCGGACGTCGTCGGGCCGAGCAAGTGGGCGGCTCTCGCTTGGTCGAGCAGGTCGAGTAGGGATTCGATGTCGGCTCTCTGCACCATCGACAGAGTCATGACGTCGCCCTCGATACCCATTGCCGACGCAGTCGTCAACGCGTCTGCCACCGATGGTGGAAGCCGGTTGATTCGATTGACGACGAGTTCGGAGACCCGGGTCGGCACGCTTTCAGCCAACATCTGTCTCCGTTGATCGGCCGAATGGTTTGCGGGAATCGAGCGAAGTAACTCGCTCACGAAAAGCGGATTGCCACCTGTCCGGTCCAGCACGAGCCGCACGAGCTGCTCATCGGGCTCCGATCCCGCCGAACGGACGAATGACGCGATGTCGCTCTCGTTTAGTGCCGGCAGGTGACGAAAATGCGACACTCGGCGAAGCGCTTCGATCGCTTCATCGAGCTGGGGTGACCGCAGTTCGCCGGTCCGGAGTGTGGCGACGGTCAGAAGAGGTACATCCGCAACCGTCGTTCCGAGGTGGAGCAGAAGGAGCGCAGACGCCACGTCGGCCCATTGCAGATCTTCGATGATGTGCAGACGAGGTTCGTTACGTACTTTCCGATGCACCTCATCGCCCAACGCAGCGAGTTGTTCGTAACGGAGCGAGCCGGAGACACGATCCAACCCCAGGCGAAACTCCGGCGGCCGGGGCTGCACGAGTGTTTGCCACGGCCAAAGTGG
Organism: uncultured Acidimicrobiales bacterium; assembly: GCA_963763135.1. Lineage (GTDB taxonomy): Bacteria > Actinomycetota > Acidimicrobiia > Acidimicrobiales > JANYDT01 > JANMZO01. The sequence goes on from CAVXNJ010000009.1 coordinate 797,201, forward strand.
GGGAGCGCTCTGATCAGCAATGCATCTGCCCCACGACACGGAAAACAAGTTCCCGACGCGTTGCACCAGGTTTCGTACAACGCTCGTCTTACCAATCCCAGCTTCGCCGGTCAGAACAACGATCGACCCATGGCCTTCTGCGGCAGCAACGGCGATCGCGAAAAGGTCTTCGATGATCTCGGCGCGGCCGACCAACGGCTCATCAGGCCAGTGAGCCAGGCCGATGTTTCCTGCGGCGCCTCCGGGCATGCTCAATTGTGACCTGCGCAGAAAGTTTCCGCGCCTCGAGCGAGAACGCGGATTCCGGGTGTTCGGATTTGAGTGTCAGTCTCCGGTGCCCTGAGCCAGCATCTCGAGCGCGGCGTTGGTAGAAGGCATCGATCGGTCCGAACTCCGGCTCGCCTTTGAATGTCTCCTGCGTCCAGGCCACGATCTCGTCGTCGGTCATCGAAAAGTCGATCGGTTTGCCCTGAGGCTGGGCGACGTGCCATTGACTGTCGATGAACACCTCGACTCCGTTGCCCTCCGGGTCGGAAAAATACACCGACCAGGCGTTGCCATGGCATAGGGGCATGATGCCCCGTACGCCGGGTTCGGCGTCGAGCGTGGCCTTGAGGGAGCGGAGATCGGCGATAGTGCCGGACGAGCGAAACGCCAAGTGGTTCACGCTGTTGGAGCGGCCTGCGGCAGCGCGTCCGGTGATGAAGGCGACTTGATGGTGGTGCCGAGCGGTTTGCGACAAGAAGATGATCTCCGGCGGATTCTCGCCTTCGCCGAGTGGACCTCGGTCGGTCACTTCGAAACCCAAGACCCGCTGGTAGAACTCCACCATGGCCTCGGGGTCGTGCACATAGATCACAGCGTGGGCGACTTCAAGGTTCAGTTTTGGCGGCATGGGACACAGTAGATCCCTCGACTCGAACCCCGCCACTGGTGGACCGTGTCCGCTCGGAGAGTCGACGACGACCCGTCAGTATCGGAATGCGACGTTCGGTCCGCGCCGGGCTCCGTTACTACCTCAGAGCGGGGACGTTCGGCCCTTGGTGGCACGTCTGCCCGTTGTTACGGTCGATGCAAGGGTCATCTTTGAGGAGGAGCCATGTCGGCTCAACGAGTCAGTGGATATTGCGCCCGGACGTGTGCGTTGTTGGTGTCCGTTGCTCTGGCGGCGGTCCAGCTGGGTTTCGTAGCCGACGGATCCGGGGCGGCCACCCGCAAGGTGGTCCGCGCCGACGCCAAGGTGTGCGCTCGATACAAGGCGGTGTACGACGTGGCGACCAGCGAGCAGATGCGCTGGTCGAACGCGGAACTCATGTGGGAGGAACGGGTGGAGAGAAAGTTTCCCGATTCATTGACGCCAACCGAGCGGACCGAGCAGGCCAGGGTTATGCGGCAGTTCAAAGACGCCAACACCCTTCAGGACGCGCTGTACTCAATGATGCTTTCGATCGGCTGCGACCCTTACTCGGGCAAACCAACGCAAACGGTTGTGGCGCCTTCTGCCCCGAGGGAGTCTCCAGGCGAGTCCGTCCGGTACGTGCCCGACGAATCGGCGCCCTTCTGCGCAGCGCTTCTGGCGACCAGGGACTACCTGCTCCGGGAGCAGCAGTTTGCCAAGGACTCCCGTAACGCAAAGCTGACGGCGGCTACCGACAAGTTCCTCTCCGACGTGTTGGATCTCGTCGCCGCGAGGGCGGCATACGAGATCGTCGGGATCGATGAGGCCACGGGCGAGGTTGTCACACCTACGTCGGTTGCGACGCTCAAAGCACTCATAAAAGTAACGGCCGCGGATTGGAGAACGCTCCTCAAAAGCACGAAAGCGGCCAGTCTTGAGGAACTGACGCGAATCAACGAGAAGCTCGCGAATGTGAACACCCAGCTCGTCGTGTACAAGTGTGACGAATCGGTGGCTCCGGTGCCGGCCTCGCCTTCGTCGCCGCCGGCTTCGACCTCGACGACCACCAAGAAGGTCACGGCCCCGACCACCACCAAAAAGCCCACGACCTCGACCGGAACCGTGCTCAACGCATACCTCGGGTTCGACATCGACTGGTCGGTGCACCTGTCAGGCGCTGACTACTTGAACCTCGGTTGGTATTGCGTCCCGAGGATCACGATGGCATCGGACGGAACGCTCCGCAGCGGCACGTGCGGGACGGCCGACGGTGTCGTGAAGGGCACCGTTACAGGTCACGTCGACGTTGACGGCCGGAGCGTCCAGTTCCAGCTCGTCGTCGACTACAACGGAGGTTCCGCTGCGGGGCACTTCGTAGCAACCGGCACCGCCAGGAGTCCGACCCCCATGGCCGCCAACCGCATCCGCTTCACGGGCGATGCGTCGTATACGTACACCTGCTCGGGCGGCGGCAGCCACTGCAGCGACTACCAGCTCGTCCCACAGGCCAGCGCGTCGTACTCCGGCACGATCCCGTTCACGCTCAGCATCGAGCCGTAGCCAACCCCGGTCGGCGGTTTCCTGCGGAGGCAACGGGAAGTAAACGGGCGGATGCTCGGCGGGAAGCCGAGCGACTACTACGGCTGCTTCGGGGCGTGGTAGTACCGGTCGGCCCAAACGCCCCTGGCGTCTTCACCACGAACCGGCATCCTCCACGTGGTCGCCCCGCTCAGCGGCAACGCGACCAGCGCCCGCGGCTCGTCCCAGGTGTTCGTGAGATACGCGTCGGCTTCGGCCTCACCGACATAGCGGCACGCGATTCGCCGGTAGCGGTCCCGCCACAAGTCGTCGTAACCGATCGGGTGCACGATTTCGATTTCACCTCGCACCAGAACCTTCCGCCATGGCTTCGCTTCTTCGTCGATGACGATGCAGGTCTGGGGTCGGGCCAGCAGGTGTGACCACCACGCCGACCGTTCCCTCGGCGTGACGTAGATCTTCTCGTCTTCCGCGATGAACCACACGGGCACAACGAGTGGAACCCCGGTGTCATCGACAGTCGCGATGCGAGCCAGATGGCCCGGCTCCGCGAGAAAGGCTTCGACGTCGGCAGGCGAAAGTGAAGGCATGGGCCACGCTACCGCGATGGGCCCACGTGATCAGGGTCCACTAGGACAGGACAGCGACAGCTTCTATCTCGATGAGCCAACCCGGCATGGCGAGGGCCGTGACGCCGACCAGGGTTGAAGCAGGCGGCGCTCCCTTGGGCAGAAACGCCGAACGGGCTGCGCTCACGATGGCCCGATGTTCGGGCTGATAGTTCACAACGTACGTGGTGAGCTTGACGACGTCATCAAACGTCGCGCCCGCCGCAGCTAGCGCCAGCCCGATGTTATGCATCACCTGGGTGGTCTGCGCTCCAAGGTCACCTTCACCCACCAGGTTGCCATCGGCGTCCATCGAGATCTGGCCGGACACATAAACGGTCTTGGTTCCGGTTGCGGTCACGACCTGCGAATAGGCGGGATTGTTGTACAGGCCGGCGACGGTGGGACGCTCGAAGTTGCTCATTGTGGGGCCTTTCCTGGTGCAACAAGTGTGACTACGTGGGTACCCAGCGTGACACGGTTCAGTGTCCTGAGTTTTGGGGCTGGCCAGGATTGTGTTGGCCTGAATTGTGCTGGCCCGAATTGTGCGCTTTGCGGCTTACGATTCTCGACCGAGGATCGTGCCGAGTCGCCGGGCAAAGCGCTTGCCCGGGCCGAGGCGGGGATGGACGCGGTGATCGAGTTCCTTCTGAAGATCGGCGCGAAGTGCGTCGGCCTTCTTCCGCTCGTCAGCGTTCGGGAGGTTCTGTGAATCGAAGGTGGCGATCCGGATCTTTTGGCGGAGTGCGTCGTTGGAGAGTTTCTTCACATCCATGGGCGAACCGTATTCCTAAACGTCGACGCGTTCAAACGCTACGGATCTCTCCGTCGAAGGGTGCCTACACTGCTGCGATGACCGGACCGGGAGATCTGCACGAACTCGTGCGGGAAACCGCCGAATATCTGCGCACATATGAACTCGTCGAGGATTTCGCTGCGGCATTCGACGGGGTCAATCTCGACCAGTACCGGGTTCCTGACGGCAACCCGTCTGGCGACTCGCCGGATTTCGGGGGCATTGCTGCGCTCTCCGAACCCCGACGGGAGGCGTTGATTGCGTCTCTACGCCGCGTGAGTGGTTCGCTGCGATGGCAACGAAACCCGACGTATACCGATCCCGTGTTCCTTCGTAGGTACGCGTATACCGAGCTTCTCGGCCCGAGCGGTCCGGTGCCCAACACCACGATCTCTGCGGGCTTTTTGTACCTTGCCCCGCAAACGTATTACCCGCCGCACGCTCACCCGGCGGAGGAGATTTACCACCTGATCGCCGGCCCGAGTATCTGGCAGCAAGGCGATCAACCCGGCACCGAGTGCGGTGCCGGGTCGCGAATCGTTCATCGGTCGGGTGTGGCTCACAGCATGCGGAGTGGGGACCAACCGATGCTGGCGCTGTATCTGTGGCGTGGCGACCTATCGTCGCCGGCCCGACTTACCTGACGGCGGAGCACCAGGAGTCACCGACCCAGCCCGAGTTACCGAGCCCGACTCAGCGGATCTGGTTCTTGTACGTGTCGAGGTAGGTGATCTCTTCGATCGGACCGCGTTGGGCGGGTTTGAAGTCGGTGCCCTTGGTGTAAGCGACGGGGAGAAGACCGGCCTGGGTGACATGCTCCGGAATGCCGAGAAGCGCAGCGGCCTCCTGCTCCAATGCGAGGTGAATCGTCGTGAGACAGCTGCCGAGTCCACGGCTGCGCAGCGCCAGTTGGAAGCTCCACATGGCGGGAATGATGGAGCCGAAGAGGCCGGCGGCGCTGTTGGCGTCGGTGGCGCGGCCGATGATCAACGGGATCACCAGCACCGGGGCTTTGGCCATGTTCTCGGCGAGATACGTGGCGGAGTCCATGACCCGCCCGGTCTGGGTGGCCGGATCGGCGTCGGCCTTCGCTGCGGCGAGGTAGCTTCCGCCGGCACGGTTGTACATCTCGGCGAGCGCGTCCTTCTTGGCCTGGTCTCGGATGACCATCCAACGCCATCCCTGACGGTTCGATCCGGTCGGGGCCTGAACCGCCAGACGGAGGCAGTCGAGCAACACGTCGTCGGGAACCGGTCGATCAAAGTCGAGTCGTTTGCGGACGGCCCTGGTGGTGGATAGGAGGGCGTCAGTCTGGGTCAGGTCGAATTCCATCGGCGCAGTCTCGCCGAGACCGGCGGACTCCGCCATTGCGGCTTCGGTCTCGGATCCCTTTGGTTTGGTTTAGTCCCGCTACGATCGGCCGAAACCACAGGGGAGGGCGCGTGGCGCTGACAATTTCGCATGCATTCGGACCGGTCGAACCGCAGGTCCGAGATCAGACGCTCGGGGATCTTCTCACCTGGGCCGCCGAGACGACACCCGATCGGATCGCGTTGATCACGGGAGTCGCCGACCCGGCCGCCCGGAGACAGTGGACGTACGCCGAGCTGCACCGAGACGTGGTCCGAACCGCTCACGCTCTGCAGGCCCATTTTCAACCGGGCGAGCGGGTCGCGGTGTGGGCCCCCAACATTCCGGAGTGGATCATGTTGGAGTTCGGCGCGGCGATGGCGGGACTCGTGCTGGTGACGGTGAATCCCGCATTTCGTGCTCACGAGGTCGAATACGTCCTTAACCAGTCGAAATCATCGGGCATTTTCGTTCTGCCCGAGTTTCGCGGGAACCCGCTGCTAGCCACCGTCGAAGAAGTTCGACCCCGGTGCGAAACGCTCCGAGAAGTGATCCGCTTCGACGAATGGGACGCCTTCCTGGCCGGGGGTGACGGGTGCGCCGGCCAACCGTTCCCAACGGTGAATCCCGACGATCCGGTCATGATCCAGTACACGTCGGGCACGACCGGCTTTCCGAAGGGTGCTCTGCTGCATCACCGAGGGCTCGTCAACAACGGCGCCAATACCTTGGACCGGATGGGGGTGGCCGACGGTGCCGTTTGGGTCACCACCATGCCGCTCTTCCACACCGGCGGTTGCGTGCTGTGCGTGCTTGGAGCGGTATCGAAACGGGCGACGCAGATTCTCGTCGAAGCCTTCGATCCCGGGCTCGTGCTCGATCTTATGGGCACTTATCATGTCGACGCGTTGTTGGGGGTGCCGACGATGATCGTCGCGATGATGGAACACCCGTCGTTCGCGTCGACCGATCTGTCGAGCGTCAAGAGCGTGTGCTCCGGTGGATCCACCGTGCCGGCCCCGCTGGTCAAAACGATCGAGGAGAAACTCGGCGCGGCCTTCACCATCGTGTTCGGTCAGACCGAATGCTCGCCCGTCGCCTCGATGACCAGAACCACCGACACCATCCTCGACAAGGCAGAAACACTCGGACCTCCAATGCCGAACGTCGAGGTGAAGATCATCGATCCGGCCACCGGGGAAACCCTGCCGATCGGACAGGTCGGGGAGTACTGCACCCGCGGTTATCACGTGATGAAGGGGTACTTCGAAATGCCCGAGGCGACCGCCGCGACGATCGATGCCGACGGCTGGCTGCACACCGGGGACCTCTGCTCGATGGATGAGCGGGGCTACTGCAAGGTGGAAGGACGTTTGAAGGACATGATCATCCGGGGTGGCGAGAACATCTACCCCCGAGAACTGGAGGAGTTGCTGTTCGCGCACCCCGCTGTCAGCGAAGTCGCCGTTGTCGGGCTGCCCGACGAGAAGTGGGGCGAGGTCGTCGGCGCATTCCTTCGACCGGCGCCGGGAGCCGTGCTCAACAAAGACGAGTTGTTCGCCTACATGCGAGAGCAGCTCGCTCCGCACAAAACCCCTCGCCACTGGTTCAGCCTGGAACAGTTCCCCCTCACCGGATCAGGAAAGATCCAGAAGTTCCGGCTGCGGGAGATGTGGTCGGAAGGCGAGCTGACCGAGCTCTAGCTCGGTCGCCGTGCCGACGTTCGGAGGTTTGTGTTCGCTGGGCGGGCAAATTCATCCAAACGTCGCGGGTTTGTTGGGCCGCGTCAGATCTGGCTGCCGCCGTAGACCTGCCGCGGTCGGCACGACCTCGAGACGGGTGACGTCGATATGGGCAGGAAGCGAGACCGCGATGCCGACCAACTGGGCAATTTCGGCGGGCTGGATCGACGCGGCGCCGCTGTAGAGACGACTCACCGCCGCGTCGTGGCCGCCGAGGGTCTCGTCGTAGAGACGGGTCTGTACGCGACCCGGTGCCAGAACCGTCACCCGCACCGAGGTCCCGAACAGGTCCATGCGGAGCCCGTCGGCGAACGCGTGCAACGCCGCCTTGGTGGCCGAGTAGACCGCGGTGTTGGCCGTTGGTCGGGTCGCGGCTATCGAGCCGGTGAACAGGATGTGACCACTGTTGCGGGCCACCATCCCGGGCAGTACAGCCAGCGTGGCCTGCACCGCGGACCGGAAGTTGATGTCGATCAACGCGTCAGCCGTGGCGGCGCTGTAGCTCTGGAAAGAAGTAAGTTCACCTATGGTCCCCGCATTGTTCACGAGGAGGTCGGCATCGATACCCGACAGGATCTCCGCCAGCGCCGTGGTGTCGCGCACGTCGATTCCGTGGGTGGTGACTCCGCTGAGCGAGCTGAGCGTGTCTAGGTGCTCATCGGGAAGGGCCACGGCGTGCACGCTCATTCCGAGGCGCACGAGCTCCGCCACCACTGCGCTCCCGATCCCGCCTGACGCTCCGGTGACGACGGCCGTCTTTGCTGTCATGTTCCAACTCCTGTGTTTCCGTCGGTTGCGTGTCCCGAACTCAGACGTTGACCTTACAAGCGCCGTCGGCTGAGTTGGGAGCTAGCCATCCATCGGTATGGCTGGTACGGTCCGAGCGTTCACGCGGAACCGGAGCCAGGAGGCAGACCATGGAAACGAGCACGATTGCCGAACGCTTCCGGCGGGTCGGCGCTGCGTTCACCGCGGTGGCGGACGCGGCCCCCGACGATGCGTGGGAACGACCGGCGCCCTGCGACGGATGGGTCGCCCGCGACGTCGTCCGGCACATGGTCGAATGGATGCCAGGTTTGCTGAGCGCGGCGCCGGCGGTCGTCATTGCCGCCGGACCGGCCGTAGCCGATGACCCGGTCGGCACGTGGCGCGTCCTGTGCGACAGCATCCAATCGGCCATCGATGACCCGGCCGTAGCGGCGTCGCCCTTTGTTCACGAGCGCGCCGGGACCCACACCGTCGAAAACGCCGTTGACATGTTCATTACGAACGACGTCTTCATCCATACGTGGGACCTGGCCCGAGCCGTCGGCGGAAACGAAGTCCTTGATCCTGACGAAGTCCACTCGATGCTTGTCGCCATGGAGCCGTACGACGAAATGCTCCGAGCGAGCGGGCAGTACGGACCTCGTGTCGCGGTGCCCGACACCGCCAGTCAGCAGGATCGCCTCATCGCGTTTATGGGCCGTGTTCCCTGAGACGGCTGGCCCGACTTATCGAGTCGGCGGTCAGCGGATGGCGTCGTAGGACTCGGCGAGCCAGGCCTGAACCTCTTCGGTGAAGTCTTCGGGACTGCGCAGCTTGACGTAGTGGTAGACGAAGCGTCCCGTCTCAATCGGCTTGCGGGCAATGAGGGCATGGTCGATCCGGCGGGGAAACGGAAAGCAGAGGTCGACCCACTTCGTTTTCGGACGAAGCTCGATCCATCCACCCTGCTTCTTGACGAACAGGCCGACCGACACCGGTTCGACCGACACCGGTCCGAGCGTCGAAACGAACCCGTGGACCGCTTGAAAGATCGGCCGCTCAAACTCGGGTCCGGTGGCGAAATACTCGTCGAGCGTCATCGCCGGCGCGCACTCGTGGCCCTGACGTACCCTGGCGAACTCACGGTTGCAGTTCGGACACACCCAGGAACCCACGACGCCCATTGTGCCCGTTACATTCCCGAAACGGAAGGCGGTGCCTGCTCCCAGATGTCCCTCCGAAGTGACTACGGTTGGGGAATCACGAGTTTGGTTCAAGGAGCACAATGGCTACGGCAGCAAACGCAGTTGAAACCGAGTTCCCCGAGGCGGTGTCGGCCATCCGGTCCGACGGCAAGGAAAAGGTCACCGGGACCGGACGCTACACGGCCGATCTCACCCTGACCGGCCAGCTCTACGCCGCATTCCGCTACACCGATCACCCGCACGCCAAGCTGCTGAAGGTCGACGTCACCAAAGCCAAGGCGGTGCCCGGCGTGATCGCCGTCGTCACCAATGCCGATGTGCCCGACGTGAAATACGGCGGCATGGTGCAGGACCGGTACCTGTTCGCCAAAGACACCGTTCGGTTCGAGGGCGACATCATCGCCGGAGTAGCTGCGACGACCGAGGCCATCGCCCGGCAAGCGGCGTCGCTTATTGAGGTCGACTACGAGGTGCTCCCCTCGATCTCCGACTTCGTCAAGGCCATGGATCCTTCGACACCGCTCGTGCACAGCGACTGGGAGAGTTACTCGCGCAACGAGGATCTCGGGAGCAACGGCAACACGCTCGGTTATTCGACCATCGTGAAAGGCGACGCTGACGCTGCTATGGCGGGAGCCGACGTTGTCGTGAAAGGACGCTATTTCACCGATCCGGTGCAGGGTGTGCCGATCGAGCCGCGTGCGGTTCTCGCCCAATGGAACGGCGACAAGGTCACGGTCTGGACGTCGTCGCAGGTGCCCTATGCCGCACGATCGGGTGTGGCCCTCACGATGGGTATCTCCGAGTCGCAGGTCCGGATCATCGTTCCGTTGCTGGGCGGTGGCTTCGGGGCCAAGTGCGACTTCCACTTCGAAGGCCACGTCGCCGCGCTGGCCCGCAAGGCTAACCGTCCGGTGAAGCTGGTCTTCACCCGCAAAGAGGAGTTCTTCGCCGTCGGTCACCGCCGCGAAGGAATGCTCATCGAACTCGAAACCGGCGCGAGAGCCGATGGCACCCTTGTCGCACGTCGAGGCCGTTTGGTGCTCGATAGCGGTGCGTACTGCGGCGAAGGCGGCTTCTTCGCCCAGATGGCGGCGATGCACGCGTGCGGTCCCTACCAGATCGACAACATCAACATCGAGTCGTACCTCAACTACTCGAACAACCAGCCGTCGTCATCCATTCGGGCCCCAACAGCTCCGCAGGTGTGCTGGGCCGTTGAACAGCACATGGACCATCTGGCGCGCGAGCTGAAGATCGACCCGGTCGAACTGCGGCGCCGCACCCTCGTCGAGGAAGGGGCCGAAGGCCCGACCCGTCAGGTTTTCGACCGAATCGGTATGAAGGAAACCCTGGAGTTGGCCGCCGAACGAATCGGCTACGGCCAGTCGCTGCCCGACGACGAAGCCATTGGTTTCGCCAGCGGATGGTGGCCGTGTTTCGCCGTGCCATCCGGTGCCTATGTGAAATTCAATCCCGACGGAACCGCGACGATCGTCACGGGCGCTCAGGAAAACGGCAGCGGTTCGGTTATGGCCATGCCGCAGTTCGTCGCCGAAGAACTAGGTATGCGCGCAGAGGATATTTCGATCGTCTACCAAGACACCGATGTCGCCCCGTGGGACATGGGTTCCTCCGGTTCGCAAACAACCTTCAACAGTGTCCGGGCCGTCCTCGACGCGGCAGTCGACGTCCGTAACCAGCTGATCGCCGCAGCCGCTGATCTCCTGGAGGCCGCCCCGGAAGACCTCGAAATGGCCGAGGGATCGATCCGCGTGAAAGGCACACCCACCAAGAGCGTGGCGATCGCCGAGATCACCGCCGGTGGAACGTTCCACGGCCGCGGGTCCGGCCCACTTCCGGAATCCCCAGCGGTACAGGCCGAAGGTTGTGTCGGTCGACTCGGCAACGAGTCGTTCCTCGCTCCGCAGTTCTTCACCCACGCCGTTCGCGTCAAGCTTGACCGCGACACGGGAGTCGTCCGGGTCCTGCAGGTTGCGGCCGCGCATGAATCCGGTCGGGTGCTCAACCCCATCGGCGCCAACGGCCAGGTGTACGGCGGTGTCGTGATGGGCATCGGGCAGGCCCTGTCGGAAGGCACCCAGTTGGATGCCGACGGCCGCCAACGCAATCCCGGTCTGCTCGACTACAAACTTGTCACCTGTTCCGACGCCCCGAAGATCGACATCGACTGGGTCCAGATCAACACCCCGAACGCCGGACCCCGGGGTTCCAAAGGGATCGGGGAGCCGCCAAGTGTTCCGACCGCCGGAGCTATCGCCAACGCCCTGACCCAGCTGATCGGGTCGCCCGTAACCTCGCTGCCGATGACGCCCGAGCGCGTATGGGCCGTCGCGAATGGAGTTGCCCAATGAGTTCATCGTTGACCACCAGCCTGTCGTTGAGCGACGCGCTTGCCGCACTCGCGAACGGAGCCCGCCCGGTGGCGGGGGGTACCGACCTCGTCGTCGGAGCCCGGCAGGGCAAGAAGCCGTTGCCCGAAGCACTCGTTGCCATCCATCGCATCGACGAGCTCAAGAGCATCGGCTCATCGGTTGAAGGCGGTGCGGGGATATCGCTAGGCGCGCTTACGACCCACGGCGAGATCGTTGCCCATCCGGGCGTAGTGGAGCATTTCACCGCGCTGGCCGATGCCTCGTCGATTGTCGGCTCCCGGTCCACCCGCTCGTGGGGAACCATTGGTGGCAACGTCATGACCGCATCACCTGCGATGGACACCGGCGCCCCGTTGCTCGTTCTCGACGCGACGGTGGTACTGCAATCCGTCAACGGCGTTCGACGCGTCAAGCTCAACGAGTTCTTCGTCGGACCCGGCCGGACGGTCGCCGAGCCGAATGAGCTACTCGTCGCGGTCGAGATACCGGAGCCCACCGGCACGGTAGGGTCATGCTATGTGCGCTTAGAATATCGCCAGCAGATGGAAATCGCCGTCGTCGGGGCGGCCGCATTCGTGCAGTTCGACGGCGACGTGATCACGTCCGCACGGGTCGCGATCACGGCGCTCGCCCCGACGATTCGCCGCATCTCGGCCGCCGAGACTGCCCTGATCGGCACCGCCGGCGATCGCCCCGCGGTGGAGGCGGCAGCCAAAGCGGCAGCCGGTGCCGCGACACCGATAAGCGACGTTCGGGGCTCGGCCGCGTATCGCACGGCTATGGCCGCGGTGATCACCCGGCGGGCGATCGAAGGCGCCATCGCCCGGGCCAAGGGGCAGAACATTCCGGTGCCGGCGACATCGTCGCTTCAGGGCACCCGCTAACGCACAAACCGCAACGCACTCGCGCAACGAACAGCTTCGAAGACTTACGAAAGAACTCGGACATGAAGATCGAAACAACGCTCACGGTAAATGGCCTCAACTACCTCGTCGAGATCGACCCGCACGCCACCCTGTCGCGAACCGTGCGCGACGCAATCGGCCTTACCGGAACGAAGGAAGGCTGCGACGACTCGGAGTGTGGCGCCTGCATGATGCTGATCGACGGTAAGCCGGTCAACTCCTGCTCGTACCTCGCCCTGCAGGCCGAGGGCACCGAGATCACCACGGTCGAAGGCCTCGCCAACGGCGATGAGCTGAGCCCACTGCAGAAGTCGTTTCTCACCTGCGGGGGAGTGCAGTGTGGATTCTGCACGCCGGGCATGTTGATTTCCGCAACGGCACTGCTGGCCGACAATCCACATCCAACCGAGGCTGACGTTCGCATCGGACTGTCGGGCAATCTGTGTCGTTGTACCGGTTACGACGGCATCGTGAAAGCGGTGCTGGAAGTAGCCGAAACTGCCGTCTAGAACGCGCTGAATCACTAAGTCTTCTGGAAAGTCGGGAAGTATTCCCGTTGAACGGTGGTGTAACGAATCCGAAACGTTCAGGTTGCGTTAACGAAATGTCAAATAGTTACAATGCGGCTGTTCAAACCCCCTGAGGCCCGGTGCCTCAATGACCTTCTGGGAGCAACATGCGCATCTCTCGACGAACCATTCCTATTGCTCTACTCGTGATGACGGCAGTTGTCGCTCCGATTACAACGACCAACGCAGCCACGAAGAAGAAGACCACGGTCAAAGCCAAGGCGACAACCACCACCAAGGCTCCTTCGACCGCCGCGCCGACGACGACGGCGGCCGCCTCTACGACCATGAAGGAACCTGTCTTCGCCATCGTGCTGCCAAGCTCCAAGGACGACAAGGCGTTTTCACAATCTGGTTACGAAGGTCTCACGGCGGCGGCGAAGAAGACCGGCGGCAAGGTGATCTTCCAGGAGAACGTTGCCGTCTCATCGGCCCAGGAGGCGTTGCGGAACCTTGCCACCCAAAAGCCCGCGGTCGTGCTGGCCCTCGGTGGCCAGTTCGCCGATGCCGTCGCTGCCGTTGCCCCAACGTTCCCCGACGTGCAGTTCGTGGGCGTGAACGGAATCAAGACGGGCTCGAACCTGTCCACGTGGTCCCTGGCTGAAGGCGAAATCGCGTACCTGGCGGGCGTCCTCGTCGCCGCCGAGAATCCGAACATCAAGAAGATCGGACGGGTCGCCGGCATCGAAATTGCTCCATTGAAGTTGGGCACCGCAGGATTCATCGACGGGGCCCGATCGGTGCTTCCCGATATGGCGTACGTGAACACCTTCACGGGCAACATGGACGACGTCGCCAAGGCCAAGGAAGCGACGCTGGCCGCAGCAAATGCCGGCGCCAAGATCATCTACACGGGTATGAACAATGCGCTGGTCGGAATGGAGCAGGCAGCCGATGAAGCGGGAGTGCTGTTGATCAACAACACCACGAACAAGTGCAACGACCCCAAGTCGGGCGTCGTGTATTACGCCGCGGTGAACTCCTCAACTAGTTTCGCCACAGAGCAGATCGCCGTTCAGGTGGCCAGCGGAACATTCAAAGCCGGGTCCAAGCGGACCAACCTTGAGTACCCGTCGTCGTTCGGCGTCGTGCTTTGCTCGGGTAAGCCGAAGGCCGCTACGGCCACGCTGCTCGCAGCAACCGAGAAGAAGCTGATCGCCGGTGACATCAAGATCGGCCTAGAGCCGGCCAAGAAGTAGCGCTGAAGCGCCGATGAGTTGAGACCGCCGCTCGGCCACATCCGTGGTCCGGGCGGCGTGCTCTTTTGTAATCAGAACAAGTATCAGGGAAGCTGATGCTGGCCCTTGTGTCGCAACGGGAACTCTGATGATTCCCATCGACATCCGACCCACAACCCGTTCGGTTTTACGATGACCTCTGCCGCCACACCTTCCTCAACACCAAATGGATCGCCCGAAGGAGATGGGACATCCGCACCGACGCCTAAAGCAACTCCGCTCGTCGAGCTCCTCGATATTGTCAAGACGTTCCCTGGCGTGCGGGCTAACGATGGGGTCAGTTTCGACGTTCGCCGCGGCGAGGTCCATGGCCTGCTCGGCGAGAACGGCGCGGGGAAATCGACGCTCATGTCGATCCTCTACGGGCTCTACCAACCCGACGAAGGCGAGATTTTTCGAAACGGGGTCCGGGTTTCAATTCCCTCTCCGAAAGCGGCCCTGGAGGCCGGTGTTGCGATCGTGCAGCAGCACTTCGCCCTGGTGCCGACCCTATCGGTCGCTGACAATGTCATCCTCGGCGACGAGCGAGGTCGCTGGATCCGGCGCCGTCAGGTGGAGGCTCGCGTGCGCGAGCTTTCGGCCGCTTACAAGCTGGAACTCGAACCGGACCAGAAGATAGGTTCACTTAGTATTGGCCAGCGACAGCGTGTCGAGATCCTCAAGTGTCTCTATCGTGACCCCGAGGTTCTGATCTTCGATGAACCCACGACGGTGCTCACGCCCCAGGAGGTCGAGCAACTCTTCGGCACCATCGCGGCCCTGCGTGATGAGGGGCGCGGCATTGTGCTGATAACCCACAAGCTCGACGAGCTTCTTTCCGTCGCCGATCGGGTCACCGTTCTCCGCAGTGGCCGAAGTGTCGGAACCGTGGTTGCCAAACACGTCGACGGAGCCGAACTGGCCCGCCTCATGGTCGGTCGGGAAGTCCGGCTCCGATCTGCCATCGCCACCGGGAAGGATCTGTCAGCGACCGCATCGGAGGATTCCGGTCCTGACCGGTCGGAACACCTGGCTGGAGCGGAAATCGCGCTTGAACTCAGCGACCTGTCGCTTCATCAAGGCGGGGTGCAGCGACTCCGGTCCGTGTCGATAGCAGTCCGGCAGGGCGAGATTGTCGGGCTGGCCGGGGTCGAAGGGAACGGGCAGCGCGAACTGGTGGCCGTGATTGCGGGACTCATAACGGCGTCTTCCGGTTCGATCAGGTTGTCGGGCCGATCAATCGACAACCGTGCTCCGCTGGCCCGCAGCGGCGCGGGGCTGCGGGTCGTCACTGAAGACCGGCACGCGACAGGCTGTGTGCTCGATATGACGGTAGCTGAGAACCTGCTCGCCGACCGGATCGGCGAGGCGCCGTACAGCAATCGAGGCGTGATCCAAACGAGGGCGTGTATCGACGCGGCGTCGGAGTTGGTGCGCGAGTACCGGGTCAAAACCCCGACGGTCGATACCCAGATGCGAACCCTGTCGGGAGGGAATCAGCAGCGCGCCATTCTGGCCCGCGAGTTGTCACGGCCCGTCGTCGCCCTGGTTGCCGCTCAGCCGACGAGAGGGCTCGATGTCGGGGCCATCGAAGAGGTTACCGAGCGGCTCCTCAGCGCCAGAGATGGGGGGGCCGGGGTGCTGTTGATATCGTCGGATCTCGGTGAACTGTTGGCGCTCTGCGACCGGATCGCGGTGCTGTACCGGGGCGAGATTGTTGGCGAAATGGCGACCAGGAACGCGACGTACGCCGGGATCGGGGCGCTGATGGCCGGACTCATCGGTACCGGGTCAAACGATGCTTCGGCTGCGGGATCCGACGCCTCGGCGGTGGCGTCGTGAGTACGTCGGCTCCGGTCGCCGGATTGCCATCAGCAGGTACCCGTTCGACGAACCGCGACGGGCTGCGGGCATTCGGTGTCTCGTTGTTCGGTGTGTTCATCGGTTTCGCTCTTGCTGCCATCGTGATTGTGGCGCAGGGCAAGCCGCTGGGTGAATCGATCCGCGCGCTTATCGAAGGATCGTTGACCTCCGGATTTGCCCTCGGAAACTCGCTCAATAAAGCGGCCGCGCTGCTGTTCGTGGCACTTGGTTTCATCTTTGCGACGAAGGCCGGGCTCATCAACATCGGTGGTGAGGGACAGATCCTGGTCGGCGGTACCGCGGCCGTTGCTGCGGCCGTCGGGCTGGGGAGCCTTCCGGGTCCGCTGCCACTAATTGGCGGTTTGCTTTGCGGTTTTGCCGCCGGTGGATTCTGGGCCGCGATCGCCGGGTTTCTCAAAGCGCGCTTAGGGGTGAATGAGGTCATTGTGACACTTCTTCTCAACTACCTCGCCGCAAACCTGATCGAGTACGCGGTCGATTCGAAAGCGTTGCTACGTGAAGGCGATGCCGAGCCTCAGTCGGCGGAGGTTCCGGGTGTCGGTCGGTTGGGGCGCCTGTTTCCCCACAGCACGTCACAACTGCACTTGGGCGTCGTCCTCGCGGTCATCCTCGCGGTTGTCGTGTGGTTCGTGCTCAAGCGGACCGTTCCGGGAATGCGCATCCGAATGCTCGGCCACAACCCCCAGATGGCCGCTCGCTCCGGAGTTTCGCTGAAATCGATGCCGATCGTTGTGATGTTCATCTCCGGAGGCCTTGCCGGATTGGCTGGTTGTTCGATGTTGCTGGGTGAGCAGTTCCGGGTCCGCCCCGGCTTCTCACCGGGCTACGGGTTCGACGGTGTCGCCGTAGCGCTGATCGCTCGCAACAACCCACTGGCCGCGATTCCGGCTGCTTTTCTCTTCGGTGCTCTGCGGGCGGGTGGCAACCTGCTCGAAGCGAAGGTGCAGGTTTCGCAGGCGCTCGTTTTGGTAATCCAAGGTGCGATCATTCTGGCGGTCGCCGGGACGGCGATTCTACTGAAGCGAAAGGTTCGACCCGAGGTGGCGGAATGACCTCGATGCTTACCGTTCTCGGATCGCTCCATGATCTTTTGGCATCGCACCAGCTGTCGGCGGTTCACCATCTGGTTCGGACATTTGCCGCGATCGACTGGTCGTCGGTAAGCCCGATGCTGATTGTGGCCTCGATGCTACGGCTCGGCACGCCGCTTGTGTACGTTGCGCTAGGTGAGACGTTTGCGCAGCGTTCCGGCGTAATCAACATCGGAATCGAAGGGGTGATGCTCACCGGTTGTTGCATGGCCGCGGCGACCTCGTTTCTCACCAAGAGTGTGCCCTTGGGATTTGTCGGGGCGATGGTCGGTGGAATGGCGCTGACGGCACTTATCTCGCTGCTGGTGCTGCGGTACCAGGCCGATCAGATCGTGGTTGGAGTCGGCGTGAACCTGGCGGTGCTCGGCCTGACCACGGTCGTCGCCAAGCAGAAGCCTGAACTCAACGACGTGAAGGCGCTGCGCGTATGGCGAATTCCGGGGCTCAAAGACCTTCCGTTCTTTGGACGTGCTGTGTTTCAGCAAAAGATATCTGTGTACATACTTTTTCTCGTCGTGATCGGTGCATCGGTCTTGTTGAACCGCACTGCCTGGGGCCTGCGGGTCAAAGCCTCCGGCGAGACTCCGGCCGCCGCTGATGCGGCCGGTGTCGTGGTCAATCGCACGCGGTTGCAGGCCATGCTCGTGTGCGGGGCCCTCGCCGGGTTCGGCGGGGCCGCCTATTCGCTCGGCACCACCCAGGGCTTCACCGAGAACATGGTCGCCGGTCGAGGGTTCATTGCCCTCGTAGCCGTGATCTTCGGACGCTGGCGGCCTTCGACGGTCGCCGTCGGGTGTGCGGTGTTCGCGTTCTTCGAGGCGGTGTCGTTGTCGGCCCCCGGGTGGGGGATTGACGTTCCGTCGCAACTGCTCAACTCGGTGCCGTACCTGGCGTCGCTGTTCGCGTTGATCGTGCTGCGGAAGGGAGCGAACCCGCCGTCGGCCTTGGCCATCCCGTTCGAACGCAAACGCTGAGCCGCCCGACTCGCCGCCGACTTGAAGTTCGACAGCAACGGTTCTAGACCGGTCGCATGACGATTCAACTCGAAACCGACGGACCCGTGCTGATTGTGACCATCACCCGGCCGGAGGTACGCAACGCGGTTGACGGACCCACTGCCGCGCTCCTGGCCCAGGCTTTTCGCGACTTCGACGAGAACGACGCGCTCAGCGTCGCGGTACTGACCGGCACCGGAGGAACATTCTGCGCCGGCGCCGATCTCAAAGCCATAAGCGACGGCCGCGGGAATCGAATCGACGCCGATGTTTCGCTCGACGGGCCGATGGGCCCGAGTCGCATGCTGCTTTCGAAGCCCGTCATCGCCGCTGTCGAAGGCCATGCCGTCGCCGGAGGCTTGGAGCTGGCCGCGTGGTGTGATCTTCGGGTGGCATCGACTTCCGCGGTGTTCGGAGTGTTCTGCCGTCGCTGGGGGGTGCCCCTCGTTGATGGCGGAACGGTCCGCCTTCCCCGCCTCATTGGTCACAGCCGAGCCCTCGACATGATCCTCACCGGACGTGCGGTTGAGGCCGACGAAGCCCTGCAGATCGGCCTCGCGAACCGGGTCGTGCCGGAAGGAACCGCCCTGACGAATGCGGTGCAGTTGGCCAAGGACCTCGCCGCCCTCCCACAGCGCTGCATGCGCTCCGATCGAATGTCAGCCTATGAGCAGTGGTCGCTCGATCTGCCAACCGCACTCAAGCGCGAAACCGACCTCGGACTCGAGACCGTCCGCTCCGGCGAAACCCGGGAGGGTGCTGCGAGATTTGCTTCAGGAGCCGGCCGCCACGGGGCCACCGCCTCATGAGGTCGTAACGCTTACGACTTCAGCAGACGTTCGATGGCTTTGGTTGCTTCGGTGAGCTTCTCCGCGCCTTCCGGACCTCCGGACGCGACGGCAGCCGATACACAGTGATGCAGATGCTCGTCGAGGAGGCGCACGGCGAGACTCTGCAGGGCTTTGGTCACCGACGCGATCTGCGTAAGGACATCGATGCAGTACTGCTCCTCATCGACCATGCGATGAATGCCACGGACCTGGCCTTCGATCTTGCGTAGACGAGCCAGGTGATCGGCCTGGTTGGAGGAGTAGCCCGGTATGGAGTTCGCTTGTTGCATGAAAGATCTGCTCCCTGAATAGCGGCTGAAGGATCGGTTGCTTGAGATGCACCAACGGGTTGGCACTGGAAACTCTACAAGCGATAGGTTTCACTTGCAACCCTACCCCCCTAGGGTATATGGTCGGTCCAGTTCACCTACACAATTCATCTAGTCAAAGGCAGGTTGCCATGAGCGCCGACACCATCATCCGCACCTACGTTGTTCCGGGCATGACCTGTGGTCATTGCGTGGCCGCTGTCACTGAAGAAGTGACGGGGGTGACGGGTGTTACCAACGTCGCGATCGACCTTGACACCAAGGTCGTGACGGTGAGCGGTAGCTCGCTCGACGACGCGGCCATCAAGGAAGCAATCGTCGAAGCGGGATTTGACGTCGAAGTGTGATGGCGAACGGCCGCCGAGATTGCGAAGGGACCAACAATGAGTGACCTTATCGAACGACCGGGCGAGTCGAACTCGACAGTCCGACTCGACATCACGGGGATGACCTGCGCCGCGTGTGCCTCGCGTATCGAGAAGAAGCTCAATCGTCTCGGTGGTGTCGAGGCCACCGTCAACTACGCAACCGAGCAGGCGAACGTTCGCGTATTGGACACCGCAGTCACAACGGTCAACCCCGACGATCTGATCGGCGTGGTGTCGGCGATGGGCTACGGCGCGTCGCTTCACCTGCCACCGAAGCTCGCAACCAGTTTCGCCGCACCGACCGGGTCGTCGAACGACCCCGCCTCGGCCGGAATAGACCTGCGTTCGTTGGAGCAGGAGCGGAGGGTCGCCGACCTCCGCCAGCGTCTGCTCATTTCGACATTGCTGTCGGTGCCGGTGCTGTTGGTTTCGATGGTTCCGGCCCTGCAGTTCGACAACTGGCAATGGTTGGCCTTGACCCTTGCGTCTCCCGTCATTGTGTGGGGCGGGTTTCCGTTTCACCGTACCGCCGCGATGAATCTGCGCCAGGGTGCCACGACGATGGACACCCTCATATCGGTGGGAACCATCTCGGCCTATCTCTGGTCGCTCTACGCCCTGTTCTTCGGTCACGCCGGCATGGTCGGGATGAAGATGGGGTTCGAGATCGCGCTGAAACGCGATGCAAACGCCGAGCACCTGTATCTGGAGGTCGCGTCGTCGGTGATCGTCTTTGTGCTCGCCGGGCGGTACTTCGAAGCCAAGGCGAAACGGCAGGCGGGTGCCGCACTGCGAGCGCTGCTGTCACTGGGTGCGAAAGACGCCCGGGTTCTCGATGCCAACGGCGTCGAGACGGAAGTGCCGGTCGGCTCGCTCTCGATCGGGTCGCGCTTTGTCGTGCGTCCGGGCGAAAAGATCGCGACCGACGGCGTCGTGGAATCTGGCAGTTCGGCGGTCGACGCGTCGATGCTCACGGGTGAGAGCGTGCCGGTCGAGGTCGGCGTCGGTGACCCCGTTACGGGTGCGACGATCAACGTGGGCGGCCGACTCGTGGTGCGGGCCACACGTCTCGGGAACGACACGGTCCTTGCTCAGATGGCGGCGCTGGTGGAAGACGCCCAGTCGGGAAAAGCCCCGGTCCAGCGGCTGGCTGACCGAGTGAGTTCGGTGTTCGTGCCGGTCGTGATCTCACTTTCGCTGATTACGCTGATCACCTGGCTGGTCCTCGGAGAGGGATCACGCGCCGCGTTCACCGCTGCAGTAAGTGTGCTGATCATCGCGTGCCCCTGTGCGCTTGGGCTGGCGACCCCTACCGCCCTTCTGGTCGGCACCGGTCGAGGAGCCCAGATGGGGATTGTTATCAAGGGTCCGGAGATTTTGGAGTCAACCCGACGGGTCGACACGATCGTGCTCGACAAGACCGGCACGGTCACCACCGGCAAGATGGCGTTGGTGTCCTCGGTATCCGAAGGCTTCGATGAGCGAGCGGCGTTGCGGCTGGTCGGATCGTTGGAACACGCGTCGGAGCATCCGGTCGCTCGGGCCATCGCGTCGGCCGCGGTTGACAGTGGTGGAGCATTGTTCGACGTGACCGGATTCGTGAATCACCAAGGACTCGGCGTAGAAGGAACCGTCGACGGACACGCCGTGCTCGCTGGGCGGGCGTCGTTCATGACCGCTCGCGGTGTCACCTTGCCGGACCGCTTGATCGAAGCTCTACGCGCCGCCGAGCACCAGGGACAGACGGCGGTTGTGGCGTCCGTCGACGGCACTGCCGTCATCGTGTGCGCTGTCGCCGATACCCCGAAGACCACGAGCGTTGAAGCCATCAAGCAACTCAAGGCGCTGAACCTTCGGCCGATTCTTCTGACCGGTGACAACGAGACCGTCGCCCGGGTCGTCGCCGACGCCGTTGGAATCGATGAAGTAATCGCAGGTGTGCTGCCTGCCGACAAGGTTGAGCACGTCAAACGGCTTCAGGCCGAAGGACGGGTGGTCGCAATGGTGGGCGACGGGGTGAACGACGCCGCGGCCCTGGCTCAGGCCGATCTCGGCATCGCGATGGGAACCGGAACCGACGCGGCAATCGAAGCGGCGGATCTCACACTCGTTCGAGGCGACCTGCGGGCCGCCGCAGAGGCGATCGCATTGTCCAGACGAACTCTCCGGACGATCAAAGCCAACTTGATCTGGGCGTTCGGTTACAACACCCTGGCTATCCCGCTTGCGGCGTTCGGCTATCTGAACCCGCTCATTGCCGGGGCCACGATGGCCTTCTCCAGCATCTTCGTGGTGTCGAACAGCCTGCGGATCCGCCGATTCGGTCGCTGAACCCGGTCGGCTTCGGCCGTTCGGCGATCTGAAACCACAACGCTTGGATGTATGTGCTCGCTGAGCGGGCGTATACATCCAAACGTCGGGTCCGATGCCGGGTCTACTTCGTGTACTTGTAGCCCAGCCCGCGAACGGTGAGAATCCGCTCCGGTTCAGCCGGGTTCGTTTCGATCTTGCTGCGCAGTCGCTTGATGTGGACGTCGAGCGTCTTGGTGTCGCCGACGTAGTGCGGGCCCCACACCCGGTCGATCAATTGGTCGCGGGTCGAGCACGCTGTCCGGCGTTCAGCAGCAGCGCTTCCAACAGCTCGAATTCCTTCAGCGGAAACGCGACAATGTCACCCCGAATCGTCACCTCATGGCTCGACGGGTCGAGTTTCACATCGCCCACTTCAAGTTGGTCCTCGGACTCTTCGGCGGCCTCAGCGATCGCCGGCGCCCGGCGCATAACGGCGCGAATCCGGGCCACGAGTTCTCGCAGTCGGTAGGGCTTGGTGATGTAGTCGTCGGCCCCGACTTCCAGAGCGACGACGGTGTCGATTTCGGACGTCTTGGCACTGACCATGATGACGGGTACGCGCGATTTGGCCCGGATCTGACGGCACACGTCGATTCCGGATGCTTTGGGAAGCATCACGTCGAGAAGAACGACGTCGGGCTTGAACTTGTCGAACTGGGTCATGGCCTCCACACCGTCGCGTGCGACGACCACGAGAAATCCTTCGCGGCGCAGACCGACGGTCAGCGCATCGACAAAGGACTCTTCGTCTTCAACGACGAGGACGGTTAGTTCGTTCTCACTCACAAGATGTCTTGCCTTCTAACGGTAGGGGAGCGCTTATCCGTGCGCTTGTTGTGGGGTTCGGCCCAGTTGGGGGAAGGTCCCGGGCTCGGGATGATGTTGTTTGGGGAACGGCTCTGACCCGAACGGGGCCGATCCGGTGGGGTGGACCGGAGGGGAGGAGACGTGATGGGACGATTTGTCCGAATCGGGCGAATCGGGCGAGTCGGACGGATCGGACGGCTGGACAGGCTCGGGTGGACGAACAAGCGGGATCCGAAGGGTGAACGTCGAGCCGACCCCTTCGAGGGACTCGACGTCAACCTGCCCATCGTGGCTCACCGCGACATGACGCACAATGGCGAGACCTAGACCGCTTCCGCCGGTGTCGCGGCCGCGGGCACGGTCCACCCGGTAGAACCTCTCAAAGATGCGCTGACGCTCTCGGAGCGGAATACCAATCCCGCTATCTTTCACCGCGACGTTCGCAAACTCGGTGTCGCCGATTTCAGTGGCGTATGCCTCAACAATGACGGGCTCGCCCTTATCCGAATACTTGATCGCGTTCTCCAGCAGGTTTTCTATCGCCCGCTTCAGCAATGCCTGGTCGGCATGAATGGTCAGATGTTCTTCGAGACGGTCGATCCGAAGCTCGATGCCTACCAGCTGAGCGCTTGACTTGAGCTTGGCACAACACACCCGAACCAGTTCGGCGACATCGACGTCTGAACGATCCGCCGGACCCGAGGCTTCAAGTCGGCTCATCGAGAGTACGTCCTGCAACGTCGTGGTGAGTCGCTCGGCCTCGTGCTCAAGTCGACTGGCGAGGTGGCGCATGGTGTCGGGATCCTGCTCCGTGCTGAGTGTCTCGGCGAGCAGTGCCATGGCCCCGACCGGGGTTCTCAGTTCGTGGCTGATGTTGGTAACGAGGTCTCGACGCACCATTTCCGCTCGACGGAGTTCGGTGGTGTCTTCCACCAGAACGACCACGGGGAATCCTTTGTACGAGCGAGCTACATCCTTCGGCAGTGCGGTGGCGATGAGCGTAAGGGTGCGACTCGGGGGACCGAAAACGTCGACCGCTTCCGTCCATGATTCCCCTCCCGCTATCACCCGAGCTACGACACTGTCGAGCACCGATCTCGGGAGCAGCGCACTCACTCCGCCGTCGAGCAGCGCCGCAGCGCTTGCTGACATCGTGATGATCTCATTTTCCGGACTGATCAAAATGAGTGCCACGGGAGCTTGTTCGATGGCGGAACGGTTCACCGCAAGCAGCGCAGCGTCGGCCTTGGCCTGCGTGGTCTGTTGGTCAAGCGCCTGATCAAGTAGGTAAAGCAGTTCATTCGTCGATTCAACTTGGCCGGGCGAAAGCGATACTCCGAGTCGTTCCAAGACGCTGCGAAGATGTGCCGCAGTCGGATTCAGAGGACGGGGACGGTTCCACCTGTTCATAGCAATCAGTCAACGATAGGACCCAGCTGGACGCTGGATCTGCCAAAGCTTGAACCGATCGAAACTGCGCTCCAGGAGATTGCAGTTCATTTCGACCGGCTCAAGCTCGAAGCAGTCGTGTCCTGCCTGTAAACCCGACCTACTTCTTCTTGGTGGTCTTGGTAACGGGCTTCTTGGTCGTCGTCGGCTTCTTGGTCGTCGCCGGTGCTGCGGTAGCGGACGGCTTCACCGTCGTCGCCGGGGCGGCTGTCGTCGCAGCCGTGGTCGCCGGCGAGGCCGGTGGTGTGATGACCGGGACAGCGGCCGAACCGGGGTTGATCTTCGCAACGGCGGCGAGGCCCAGGGTCTGAATCGAGGTCGGGATCGGCGCGTAACCAACCGAAACGACCCGCTGCTGGCAACCAGTCAGCGCGTACGTCAGGAATGTGCGGAGGATGTCGCCCTTGGCCTTGTCCATCGATTGCGGAGCGATCAGGTACGACGTCGTCGCGATCGGGTAGGCCGTGGCTGCGGCTGGGTTGAAGTTGAGCGTGAGCGATCCGTCGTTGTTGGTGATCGCGCCGTCCATGGCATCGGTGACCGCGGCAGGGGTCGGGAGAACAGCCTTGCCGGCTTGGTTGATGACCTTGACGACGTCGAGCTTGCGCTCGTCGGCGAAGCTGGTTTCTCCGTAGGTGATCGAGTAGTCGCCCTGATCACCGGCTACGTAGTTGCTGACGCCATCGGTGCCCTTCTGAGCAATGCCGTTGCCCGGGAGCACCGGGAACTGGCTGGTCGCGCCCTTCGGCCATGCGCCTCGGCTGGCCTGGTTGAGGTAGTCGGAGAAGACGTTCGACGTGCCCGAGGAGTCGGAACGTACGACGACTTTGATGACCTTGTCCGGCAACGTGGCCTTGGGGTTGTCGGCTTTGATCGCCGCATCATTCCACTTCAGGGCCTGGCCCGAGAAGATCTTGGCGAGCGTTCCTGCGGACATCTGCAGGTCTGTCACCCCGGGAACCTTGTACATAACGGCCACCCCGCCGATTGCCACCGGGATGTACACGAACGGCTTGGCCTTGGACGCCTCGGAGGAACTGAAGGTGACATCGGAGCCGGCGAAGTCATTGGTGCCGTTGAGATAGGCGGTACGGCCGGCGCCAGAACCGGTCGGCTGGTAGGAGATGTCGATACCGATGGCATTCTTGGCATCGGCCTTGCACTTCTCGATGAAGTTGCTCACAAACGACGAACCCTGACCGGTCACCGTGATCGACTTGTCGAGGGTGGCGGTCTGTGCGAAAGCGGCGCCGGCGGTGCCGACGACGGCAGCTGCGATGCTGATTGCGGCGAACGAAGTGGCTCGGCGGCGGCTGAGCGATTTTTGTTGCAGGTAAGACACGATGTTTTTCTCCTGGAAGTGGGTGGCCTTGAATTGCCAAGACCACTCTGAACGACCCGAAAAAACAACAAACCGGCTTCGCGTGAACGGCAGGTGAACGAGATCCGAAGAGTTACGACATAGTGTCGTTCATCTGAACACGCAGGGTTCGCGCCGACAGAAGCCGCCGGCGCAAACGCGGTTGAAACAAAAGTCGGCGCCAGAGGAGCGCCGACTTTTGGGTGAACAGTAGAGTACGTGTCCCGTGAGCCACGGGCGAGACCGGTCAGCCGAAACGGCCGTTTACGTAGTCGTTCGTGCGGGGATCGCTCGGGTTGCTGAACATGTGCAGGGTCGTTCCGGCTTCGACGATGCGGCCGGGTTGATTTTCCTCGGCGAGGAAGAACGCGCATTCATCGGAGACTCGCTGGGCCTGCTGCATGTTGTGCGTGACGATTACGACGGTGATTTCCGACGAGATTTCCGTGATCGTTTCCTCAACGCGACGAGTCGATGTCGGATCCAGCGCAGAGCAGGGTTCGTCCATCAGAAGCACGTCGGGCTTGACGGCGAGCGAACGGGCGATGCAGAGGCGCTGCTGCTGCCCGCCGGAGAGCGAACCGCCGGCCGAGTTGAGTCGGTCCTTCACTTCGTTCCACAGACTCGCCCGGGTGAGGGCCCACTCGATCAGTTCCGACGGGTTGGGGTGTTTGGTTCCCGTCAACTTGAGACCGGCCAGAACGTTCTCACCGATGCTCATGGCCGGGAACGGGTTGGGCTTTTGAAAGACCATTCCGATGCGTTGACGAATCACCGACGGGGTCAGGGTGTTGCCGTAGATGTCGATGTCATCCAGATAGACCGATCCGGCCAAGCCAGCGGTGGGGACGAGTTCGTGCATCCGGTTCAGTGTGCGGAGGAACGTTGATTTTCCGCACCCCGATGGTCCGATGAGGGCCATCACCGAGTGCTTTTCCACGTTGAGCGAAACGCCTTCCAAAACCTTGCGCTTACCGAACCAGCAGGAGATCCCTTCCGCCCGCAGCGCGAACTCTTGGTTGGTTGGGGAAGGGGACGAACTCACGGAGCTCCTGGCGTCTTCGGGGACAGCGATGGAAGTGGTCATTGTAGGTTGCATTAGCGGGTCCTTTTCGAACGGCCGAGAAGGCGGGCAAGGGTGAACAAGACGAGAACAAGGAGAATCAGAACGAGAGCCCCGGTCCAGGCCCGCTCGCGCTGGTCCTGTGCGAATTGCTGGAAGATGAACAACGGAAGCGCGGATTGGGGGGCCGTGAGCGACTTGATGGGTCCAACCACTTTGTCTGCTCCGAACGCAGTCATCAGCAACGGTGCGGTTTCTCCGGCCACTCGGGCGATACCGAGAATTACCGCGGTGATGATGCCGGTCCGCGCCGTCGGCAGAACGACCTGAGCGACCGTACGCCACTGAGACGATCCGAGTGCGAGCGAGGCTTCGCGTAGACCCGGATCAACGAGTCGGAGCATCTCTTCGGTCGTTCGCGCCACGGTCGGCAACATCAGGATGGCCAGAGCGAACGACGCCGCGATTCCCGAAAACCCTGATCCGGGACCCACAACCCAGATTGTGTAGATGAACAGGCCCGCCACGATGGACGGTATGCCACTCATGGCATCGACCAGCAACCGTACGAGGCCGGTGAAGCGGCCTTGGATCTCGTTGAGGTACACCGCCGTGCCGATCCCGAACGGCACCGAAACGAGTGTGGCAAAACCAACCTGAATCAGTGTGCCGGTCAGGGCATGGAGGAGACCGCCGGTTGTGGCCGGCGCGCTGGGGTCGATGCCCTCCAGAGTTTTGGTAAACGTGTTCAGTCCAAGAGCCGGCAGACCCTTTTGGAAAACCGTAAAGACGATCAGGACAAGCGGTGTGGCGGTGATAAGCGCCGCGAGCGTGATGCCAACCGAAACCACGCGATCGATCCCGTGCTTGGCGCCTCGTGCTCGACGTACGGTGACGTAGAAGGCCACCATGAAGATGGAGAATGCGACGATCACAAACCCGAAGGCACCGTCGAGTGGGGTGAGCAGGAACAGCGCGGTTGTGATCAGGGTCGCGAGTCCGAGCGGGATGAGAATCTCGAGGGTTTCGCGGGTGCCGAAGGTTCGCGTGCTGCGGCGCACCGAGGTGTCAGGGATCCTGCTACCGACTGTTGCGTTGCTCACTTTGCAGCCTTTCCTGTCGAACCCTTGGCGCCGCCGGGCACTTTGGTGCGCTTCACAACCGCTCGGGCCAACACGTTCACCAGGAGCGTGAAGATGAACAGCACCAATCCGGCGGCGATCAGCGCGCTGCGCCCGTTTTCGCCGGCTTCCGGAAACTTCAGGGCGATGGTGCCGGCGACGGATGCGCCGCCGGGGGAAAGCACGTTGTGCGGAATACGGAAGTCGTTCGACAAAATGAGCGCCACCGCGATCGTCTCGCCGAGTGCCCGGCCGAGTCCGAGCATTGATGCGCCGATCAGCCCACCTCGGGAGAAGGGCCACACCACTTCCTTGATCATTCCGGCCTTGGTGCCGCCGAGGGCGAGAGCCGCCTCGCAGAAAACCCTCGGGACTTCTTTCATCACGGCAAGTGAGACCGACGTGATGATCGGAACAATCATCAGAGCGAGGACGAGTCCGGAAACGAACAGCGAGGATCCGAAGATCGGAACCTGGGTCTTGAAGATCGGAATGAACTTCATCCACTTGCTGAGCCACAGAGCCGGTCCGTCGAGTTTCGGCTGGAAGTACGACAGACCCCAAAGACCGAATATCAACGAAGGGATGGCCGCCAACAGGTCAACGAGCGTTACGAGCAGCCGGCGAATCTTGAGCGGAGCGTATTCGTTGATGAACAGCGCGGTTCCGAACGAGATGGGGACAGCAACCACCAGGGCTATGAGCGCTGCGACAACGGTGCCGAACAACATCGCGCCGATTCCGTAAACAGCTGGTTCTTCGTCCGGAAGCCACTCGAACGTGGTGAAGAAATGCGAGCCGGCCTTTTGTAACGCGGGAGCAGCCTGTTTGAACAGGAAGATTGCGATCAGGGCCATGACGACCAAGCTGGCCAAGGCCGCTCCGGTGTTTATGCCCCGAAAGATCTTGTCTGCCCGGGTGCGAGGAGTGACGAGTGTGCGGGGCTCGTCGTTGAGGCCTGGCGATGCGGGTTGGCCTGGCGAAACGGCCGAAGAGGTCAATGACACGGAGTCATGTTTTCAGGGCCACATGGCGACAAAACTGCGTGAAAGTGAACGAGAGGTGAACAATGCCGGATTCCTTTCGGAGCGGCGGCCCCAGAAAGGTCGTTCAGGAGGTGGGAAGTTGCTTTACTGCGCTGCCTTCGCCGCTCGCCACATAGCGCATCCGACCAGCGATGTTCACCGCGTGATCTCCGAGTCGTTCGAAGAAGCGTGCGACGAGGGCGGCCTCGATCGCCACGGGAATCGAAGGTTCGCTGTCAACGATTTCCGCGATGAACGACACGTGAAGCTCGTCGAGTTCATCGTCGAGGTTCGACAACTGGTCGTAGCTGCTTGCTGATCGGTCGGCATAGGCCAAGGCCGAACCTTCCCAAAGTGCCACACCCACCTGACCCATTCGCTCGATCAGACCCCGGGCGCGAGGCGAAAGTTCCTCGGCGATGGCGCGCATGGCTCGTTTTGCGATGTGCTCGACCAGGTCGCCGCTGCGTTCCAGCTCAGGAACGATGCGGAGCATCGAAAGGAGGTAACGCATGTCGACCGCGGCCGGGGCCTGGAGTGCGAACTGCGTCTGGACCAACGCTTCGATATCGACGTACAACTGGTCGATGGTGCGGTCCCTGGCGATGATGGCAGCTGCGATATCGCGGTCGGAGGCGAGAAACGCGTCGGTGGCTGCCGCCAGGCCCTGGCCGACAAGCGAGAAGAGTTCGCGGACCTTGGTGTCGATTTCTTGGAGGTCGGCTGCGAAGTCGTGTCTGGCCATGTTGCTTTCTCCTGGTTGGCGGCTCGTTATCGGCCGAACGGTGTTGACCCTACCGTCTTCTGACAGCCCGAACGGTCATCTACGAACCGATTCGGCGTCGGCAAACGATAGTTGGCATGCGCGTGTTGCCTGCTGGTCGATCACTGTTCACGACCAGTTAACGTTGACCTGAGGTCATGCGACCTCGAGTCGGCGACGCAGAAACGCAAGTACCTCATCGAGGGCGGACTGCTGGAGTGATTCGGTGAGAACGCTGTGGTCTTTCGGAGTTGACGAGGGAAACGAGCGCCCGATGAACCGGTCACCCAACTCTGCGGCAAGGTACGTGAAGCGCTCCTCGGGCACGAGGGGATCCTGCGAGAACCGGTAGCCCAGCACGCAAAGCTCGGGTTCGTCGACCATCCGGGTTTTCACGGTCGCCAGGTCAGCCTCGGAAATGTCGATCCGGGCGGCTCGCGATTTCTTGAGCAGCCCGACCGCAAGAGGGATCGACGGTTGGCTCAACACGGGGGCGATCACCGATGGCTCCACGAGCATTCCAAGTGCAAACCCGCCGGTCATGCACATGCCCACCGCTCCGACGCCAGGTCCGCCACAGCGTCCGTGTTCGAACGCGGCGAGTTGTCGGAGCCACGACACGACTGGGCTCGATTTTCCTCTCGCAAACATGGTGAATTCGCGTGACACGCACACCCGGGGCGGGACTTTCGCCAGCTGTCGCGGTGTGGGTTCGTGTCCGTCGTCGCCGAACAGGTGGGGCATCACCACCGTGCATCCGGCGTCGGCGACCGAATCGGCGAAGCGGATCACGTTCGGTGTAATGCCCGGAATTTCCGACATCACGATCACCGCTGGTCCGTGGCCTTTGCGGTAGACGTCCTTCGTGCGGTGCTCGAAGGTCAGTTGCTCGACGCGATAGGTGTCCAGAGACGGCATCTTTCTACCCTAACTGGAGGAGGTCAGGCGACGCGGACTGTGACAGGCAGGGAGCGTCGAAGAAACCGACGAGCGATGGAATAGTTGCCGAACATCCTGACGGCCATCCATGCGTTGAGCGCGAGCCAAACCCCGTTGAGGCCACGAACCGGCAGGGGGCCTCTGGTGATGGCGACGACGATCCAGAACGACGCGGCTGCGCCGAACGCCCCCAATGCCAATTGCGGAAACAGTCCGGCGCCCATCAGCACCCCATCGAGAACGAAGACCACGGCTCCGCTCACCTGCATCAACGCGCACCACAGGAGCGCTCGTCGTGCGTTGTGAAGTACCGCCGGATCGTCGGAAAAGACCCGGGCCAGGACGGGGGAACTCGCCGCCAGAACCGCACCGAGGAACATGCCGGCGATGAATCCGAGGCGGATAAGCCGCCGGGTGACAGGCCACAGTTCGCCCGGTGCCTTGGACGCCATCTGGCTGGCGAAGACCGACTGCGAGGAAACGGCGAGCGCGTCAACCATAAGCGCGCAGAACAGATAGATCTGCATGGTGATCTGGTGTGCGCCGAGCGGAGCGTCGCCGCTCTTGCTCGCCAGCCACGTGGCCGCAGCAACGGTGCTCACCATCATCGACGTCCGAACGATAAGCGCGCTTCCTATCTTCATCAACGCCAGAAGTGCTTTGGACTGCGGGCGCTCGAACCCGATGACGCCCCGCAGCGCCAACACGTAGACGATCACCGCACTCCATTGCACGATGACGGTGGCGAACGCTGACCCCCGGATGCCCCAGTGAAACACCCATACGAACAGCAACTCCAGCACCACATTGGCGATGTTCGTACCAACGGCGACCTGCACCGGCAGGCGAAGGTTCTCGGTACCTCGGTACCAGCCCAACGCAAGGAGCGCCAGGGCGATGGCGGGCATGCCGAGCGCGGCTATCTGCAGATAGGAGACGCCGGCTTCGAGGACGGCCCGCTTTCCGCCGACCAGGCGAGCGAGGGGTCGGGCCCCGGCAGCCACGAGTAGCGCCAGCCCGAATCCGAAGCCGAGGGCTGCGACGAGGCCCTGGCTGACAGCACTTCGGGCGCCGTCTCGGTCGCCCGCCCCGATCCGTTGCCCGACCTGTGTGGTCACGCCGGTTGCGAGGAACATGACCAGCCACGTAAGCGTCGACAGGACGGTGCCTGCAATGGCTAGACCCCCGAGCGGGGTCGTGCCGAGGTGTCCGACAATTGCGGTGTCGACGAGGACGTAGATCGGCTCGGCCGACAGCGTGACGAATGCCGGGCCGGCGAGTCGTAGGAGTCGGCGGTCGGTGGCGTCGAGAAGCGGCACGACCTGACCTTAGGCCAGCCGACGGCGTCTTTCGCCACCTGGTTTCCCACCCCGCTTTGGCCACGCGGTTCAGCAACATTGCTTTACGTCGCCGGGAACCGGCGATTCCAACGGCGGATGAGCGGACCGTGCGCGACGCGCATGCAGGTTCGGAAATAGCGGTCGACGCCTGCCATTATCTACGAAGTCGTTTTGCTGGTCGCGGGCGGCGCTGAGCCAGTATGGAGAATGTCTGTGAGTTCGCCCGTGTCGTTGAACCCCACCGAGGATCAGTCAAAGTCAGGTACTCAGTCGAACAATCCGTTGAAGCGCCTTCCCTACAAATGGGTGGTCGCCACCGTCTTTGTAATGGCGCTGTTCATCGACATCTTGGACCTGACGGCGGTCAACGTCTCGTTGGTCTCAATGAGCCAGGCTTTCAAGGCGTCGGTGAGCGCTACTACCTGGGTGGTTCTCGGGTACTCGCTCAGCCTGGCGGTTTGGATCCCGGTCTCGGGCTGGGTGGGTGACCGGTTTGGGACAAAGCGGACGTTTCTGTTTGCGCTGACGATCTTCATCCTTTCCTCGCTCGCGTGTAGCGAAGCAACGTCGATCGGCCAGCTCATCGCATTTCGCTTCTCCCAGGGTGTTGGTGGGGGCATGCTCACTCCCGTCGGGGTCACGCTCCTGTTTCGCGCATTTCCTCCCGAGGAGCGGGCCCGCGCCTCATCGATCCTCTCGATCCCGACCGTGTTGGCACCGGCCCTCGGGCCGGTGGTTGGCGGCTACCTGACCGACAATTTCGGCTGGCGATGGATTTTCCGAATCAACCTTCCGATAGGCATCATCGCTTTGCTGATCGCGGGATTTGGGTTGCGTGACGAACGGTCAAACGAGCACCGTCCGTTCGACTTTGTCGGTTTTGCGCTCGCAGCGATCGGTTTTCCTGCCATGGTCTATGCGCTGGAGCGCGGTGCCGAAGAAGGCTGGGGAAGTGGACGCATCCTGTTGCTCATCGGTATCGCGGTCGTGTCGCTCACCGCACTTACGCTCTGGTCCTTCCGGGTCAAGGTTCCGATGCTCGATCTACGGCTGCTTCGTGAACGGTTGTTTCGAACCACGAACATCGTGAGTTTTGTTTCGACGATGTCGTTTCTCGGTCTCGTGTTTCTGCTTCCCCAGTTCCTGCAACGGGTGGCCGGGCACACCGCGTCGCAGGCCGGGCTCGCCACGTTTCCCCAGGCCGTGGGGGCAATGATCATGTCGAGGTTCGCCGGGCGCCTCTATCCGAAACTCGGCCCGCGCAAGATGATGATCATCGCCTATCTCGGCATGGCCACCCTGTCGCTCATGTTCCTCACGCTCACCGTCGATACGTCGGATTGGCTGATCCGGTCGGTCATGTTCGCTCGTGGTTTCTTTCTCTCGATGTCGTTCATTCCGCTTCAGGCCGCTTCGTACGCGCGCATATCACCAGCCGACACTGGCCGGGCCAGCGCCATATATTCCACCCAGCGCCAGCTCGGCAACGCGGCTGGGGTCGCTGTGGTTTCGACCGTTCTACTCTCGGCCATTCCGACGGCGTTTCCCCAGGGCCGCGCCAAGATTCCGCTCGACCAGATCGCAGGCTTCACCCATGCGTTCCATGTGGCAATCGGTGTCACCATCGGCTTTATTTTCCTGGCGGCGGTTCTTTCCACCCGCATCTCCGACGACGATGCGGCGGGAACGATCGTCAAACGGTAGGCAGAGCGTCCGTGGTTGACAGTCCGGGAGTGCCTCTGCTCTTGTGTTAGCGATGCGACGGACTTTGGCGACTGGTTGGGTTGGTGGATCAAAGCGGCGTCGCTCGTTGGGGGTGGTACTAGCGGTTGTGGTTTCGCTCTCGGTGTGGGCTGGAGCATTTCGACCCGTGACCGCCCAATCGATCGGAAGCGATCCGGTCATCAATCTGGATCCGCCGTCTACGACGACGACCGCCGTGTCCACCACCACGACGACGACGACCGCCGTGTCCACCACCACGACGACGACGACCGTGCCCAGCACGTCGACGATTCCTACTCCATCCACCGCACCTCCGGGGAGTTCGTCGACGACGTCGACAGGCACTCCTGCATCGACGACCACGACGGCGGTTGACGGCGGAACTCCGAAGTCGGTGCGAATCATTGTCGCTGGTGACATGCTTCCGCACGCCCAGGTCGTACGGGCCGCCTGTGGATCAGCGCTCGATCGTGACTCGCCGTGTCGATTCGACCGGCTGCTGGCGCCGACTGCGTCGTTGGTCGCTTCGGCCGATCTTGCGATCTGCCACATGGAGGTTCCCGTAACGCCGCCGGGAAAGCCCGTGACCGGGTACCCGACATTCGGCGCACCGGTTGCGTTGGCGTCGGGAATTGCTGCGACCGGATGGGATTCCTGCTCCACCGCTTCCAACCACACCATCGACAAGGGGACGCCGGGGATCGATGCCACCCTGAACGCGTTTGATGCAGTCGGGCTGGGTCACAGCGGTTCGGCGCGGACCGCAGAGGAAGCGGCCAGCATCCCGATCGTTGACGTGAAGGGGGTGAGGATCGCCCATCTTTCGTACGCGTACGGATTGAATGGACTGCAGCTGCCGAGAAATCAGCCCTGGCGGGTCAACATGATAAGTGTGCATAAGATTCTGTCGGATGCTGCAGCGGCCCGTGCGGCCGGCGCCCAACTGGTGCTGGTGAGCCTTCACTGGGGTCAGGAGTATCAGAGCGCGCCCACCCCACAACAGCGTCAGGTGGCGGCAGCACTGATGAACTCCGACCTGGTCGATCTGATTATCGGACACCATGCTCATGTTGTTCAGCCAATCGAGCGGATACACGGCCATTGGGTCATATTCGGGTTGGGAAACCACCTCTCGGCCCAAGTCGGTGGCAAGCACAAACCTGTCGCGACCCAGGACGGGTTGATGGTCGCGGCGACGTTCACCCAGCGACCCGACGGCTCCTTCGTCATGGCCGATCCGGAACTCCACCCGACGTGGGTGCACCCGACAACACGAGTGGTTTACGTGGTTGAGGATGCGCTTGCCAACCCGGCCACCGCTTCATCGATGCGACCGATCCTGCAATCCTCGTTTAACCGTACGATCCGCGTTGCGTCACCCCGGGTCGACGTCTGAAGGTCCTGGTCAGTTCGCCAGAACCCCACGTCGGGCGAGCACCGGCCCGAGAAGATCGACGTAGTTGTCAACGTAGAACCGCTCGCGGTCCGATTCGCTGACCGAAGCGGACTCCATGGAGCGCTCGAAGCGCGCAATCGGGTTGCGACCTCCTTCGACGTGGGGAAAGTCGGACGAGAACATGCAGACTGTCGGACCTGTTCCGAGAATGGTCCACCCCGTGTCTTCGTGGGGATACGGGGTGGCCCGAACCTGGCGCGCCACGTATTCCGACGGCAGGAGATCCATCTCTTTCAACCGGTCTTCGTTGCGTCCGAATGCCGTGTGGGCAGAATCGAGCATCCGCATGAAACCCGGTAGCCAGGATGCCCCGACCTCAATGCACCCGATACGCAGGTCGGGGTTTCGCATCAAAACTCCGTCGATAATCAGCGCGCTTAGAAACTGCATCACCGGATAGGGAATGGAGAGGTAGTCGAGACTCTTGAAGTTGGTATCGCCGCCGTGGAAGTCGGGAACCGCAGGACGACCGTTGTTGAAGTAATCCCCGGGCATTACGAAATCGCCGGCACCAGCAACGTGCACGACGATGGGAACTCCGGCCTCGGCGCACTGGGCCCAGACCCCATCAAGGCCAACGTGGCTCGGTGAGAATCCGGGCGGGCAGTATTGGCTGACCTGGATCGCGGCGGCCCCGGCCTCGAGGGCTTCACGAGTCAGGCGCACCGCTTCGGCGCGATCAGACAGAGGCACGACCACCACTGGAAGCAGGCGGGGGTCAACCGAGCACCACTCGATCATCGCCCGACGCTGGCCCTCCGCAAGCTTCACCGCAAGCGTGGGATCGGTGCGCGCGATCGCAATCGCCTTGGCCGACGCAAACGTGTCGAACACGAGTTGGCTGCGAAATCCCATCAAATCGAGGGCGAGCGGCCGGTCGGCGGCTATCCACGATCCGGTTCCGTCGAAGTTCTTGCGAAGCATGATCTGAGACGCGTCTTCGGCCCGATAGGCCGGATCGGCGTGCCTGGCCCCGGCCCGTTCGGCGTCGATGCCCACGGTCTGGGACTCATGGGCTTCCTCCCACAATCGGGGGATCGCTTTCAGCGTCGCCGCATCAACATACGGACGATGCCAGTCGAAGTCTTCGTAGATGTGCGAATCGGCGTCGTGCATTGTGCGGGTCGCGTAGGGCATTCATTCAGCCTATGGCGAGTCGGCGAACTTCGACGAGTCCGGCGCTCGTACGCGTCGATGCGACGACGGCATGCGTAGGGCGCGAGGAGGGCACGAGTCATGTGACCTGGCGGCCCCGGCCAGGCGAATAGCCGGCGAGGATTCCGGCAGCGGAAATCCCTGGATCAACTCGCGTGCCACAACGGCTTGCTAGCTTGACTTCGTGTCAGATCGTCGTTCGCATCACGCCATTGAACCCTGTCTGTCGGTGGTTATGCCGGCTTACAACGAGCAGACGACCATCGCCGAGATTCTGCAGCTGGTGCTGGAGTCGCCTTTCACGGCCGAGGTCCTCGTCATTGACGACGCGTCGAGTGACAACACCGCCGAAATCGTGCGCGCCATCGACGATCCGCGGGTCCGCCTGCTGCACCAGGAGGTCAACCAGGGCAAGGGCGCTGCGATCCGCCGTGGGTTCGCGGAAGCCACCTGCGAATTCGTGATTGTGCAAGACGCCGACCTGGAGTACGACCCGGCCGATTACCACCAGATCATGGCACCGCTGATTGAAGGCAAAGCCGACGTCGTGTTCGGGTCCCGGTTCCTCACCGATCGTGCTCACCGGGTGCTTTACTACTGGCACTCCGTGGGCAACCGCTTCCTCACGATGGTTTCGAACATGTTCACGAACTTGAACCTGTCTGACATGGAGACCTGTTACAAGGCGTTTCGCCGGGATGTGCTCCAGTCGTTCGTGCTGGAGGAGAACCGTTTCGGGATCGAACCCGAGATGACGGCAAAGATCGCCCGCGGCAATTGGCGGCTGTACGAAGTCGGAATTTCCTACTCGGGCCGGACCTATGCCGAAGGCAAGAAGATCGGATGGCGCGACGGTATCCGGGCGCTCTACTGCATCCTGCTGTACGCGCCGGTCGGCGCGAAGCTCCACCTCCGGCGGGCCGAGCCGGCGATCCGGTGGATCACGAAATCCCGGGCATAGTCAGCAGATCGCTAAACCGCGTCTACCACGGCGTGATGGTACGGACCCGCGCCATGCAGCGCTCATAGAAGCGAGCCATGCGCCGCTTCGACGGCCGGCGCGGGGCCGCCAATCGTTTGAGCCGCAGAAGCGTCAGAATCCGTGTCGGCCAAAAGCCGGTCTCGGTGTTGAACCACAGGGCGACGAGACCCAACCCCATGATGAACGGGGTCGTCCACACCCCGAAAATTCCGAGCGGAGGTGTCGCGACCGTGAGAAATGCCGCCCCGCCCGCGGTCCAGCGGGAGAAACGGTCCTTGCGGACCAGGGACCTGGCAAACAGTGGAAGCAACGTAAGTAATGAGTACATCCAGGAGATCGGAAGGGCGGCGACCAGAAGCCACACGATCGGCCAGAACGTGTCGCGTGACCAGAGGGCCACGATGATGGCGAGCGCCGCGATGATGGCGAGGCTTTCGGGTCGCGAGAGTCCGGCTTTGAGGCCACTTCGAAGCAGCGCCAGATTGTCGACCCGCTTGCTTACGCCCTGGATCGAATCGAGCCCCACCTCGAAATACCTCTGCCAGGTTCGCCGAAAGAACAACACGGGGACGGCCGCGAGCCCCGACAGCATCACTCCCATCCACACCAGATGACGCCACCGAAGGGTGATCACAAACGGAACGGCGAGCAGGATTCCCGACGATTTGGGAGCCGCGGCGACCGCCAATCCGAGACCGGCCACCCAGGGCTTTTCGCGGTACCGGTACGCGAGCGCTAGCCCCAACCCGATGAGTGGGACCAGCGTTGCCCACACCGTACGCGGCCGGCCAACAGATGCTCAAGCCGAGCGCCAGGCCGAAGGCGTATCGCTTCTTAATGCCTACCAATCCGAGCGTCAGAGCCAACGCAATAACCATGGCGACGGCGTACGCCGCAAGCGCAACCCGGTAATGGAAGCGCGCAAACGGAAGAACCAGGGCGACCATGGTTGGGGGATGCGGGTTGGCGATGGGGATGTTCCAAACGGGACCCCCGAATCGTGCGATCAGTTCGTCGGACGTGGCGTACGGGTCGACGTGGTCGCGAAGTCCGCGGGCGCTGGCGTAGTCGATGAGGAAGTCGGTCGGTGCGCCCTTCCCGAGGACCTGTTGCAGGAACGCATTTACGGAACCGGCTTCGGGAGCCATCTGTTTCGACTGTTCGGGAAGTGTGATCGATGTTCCCGCCCGGAGGAGCAACAGCACCACGATCACGTAAGCCACAAATCCAGCGACGAGCCCCGCTGTCAGCTTCTTCGCCATTCCACCGATGTTACCGGTGCCTTGCCGTGGATTGGGGGAGGTCCGTCCGGCCAACCGTGGGTTCGTCGATGATGATCGTCGATTTCGCTGGATGTGTTGCGGCCCGCCCGATACGTGATTCGGGGCTACCTTCATTGGAATGGATGCGAAATCGTTTTTGGGTCTGCAGCCCACCCACAATCCATTCCGGTTCCATCTCCCGGTAAAGACCGGGTTGTCGACATCGAGCGGATTTCTCTTCGGCGGGGCTGGGCTCGGGGCCGCGGTGGAAGCGTTGGAAACGGCGTCCGGTCGGCCCGTGGTGTGGGCCACCGCGCAGTACCTCTCGTTTGCCCAGACCGGTTCGGTGGTGGATCTCGACGTGAAGATCGCCGTTCATGGCCATCAGATCACGCAGGCGCGCGTGGTCGGCCATGTTGCCGATCAGGAAATATTTACGGTGAACGGTGCGCTCGGCAGCCGCGACCATCCAAGTGAAGGTCAGTTCGCGGTTCGGCCTGATGCGCCGCCACCGCTCGACTGTCCGCTTCGTGTCAGTCGCGAGCAGGCCGACGGAACCATCCACAACTCGGTGGAGATGCGTTCGGTCGACGTTCGACCCGACGAGGACCTGTCGATGGGCGGACCC
Organism: uncultured Acidimicrobiales bacterium; assembly: GCA_963763135.1. Lineage (GTDB taxonomy): Bacteria > Actinomycetota > Acidimicrobiia > Acidimicrobiales > JANYDT01 > JANMZO01. The sequence goes on from CAVXNJ010000009.1 coordinate 836,097, forward strand.
GGCACCCCGCGCCCCGATGGGCGCACGGTTGTATGGGCGAAAGTGTCCGATCTCGACGAGGTGTCAGCCATGTCGTTGGCCGTGATGGGTGACTGGGTGCCGTTCGGGGTGAGCCAGGCCTTCGGTATGCACGGGGGCGGGAACTCGCTCGATAACACTCTCCGGGTGGTGCGGCTGGTCCCGACCGAGTGGGTCCTACTGGATATCCGGATCCACGGAGCGCATAACGGGTTCGCGCACGGGCTCGTTCATCAGTGGGCGGAAGACGGCACCCTGCTCGCGACCGCGAGCCAAAGCGTGATTGTTCGCCACCGTGATGCGTCGGGCCAGCGGCGTAGGCGCGTGGCTGGTGAGACCAGCTCCTAGCCGGAGCTGCGTGGCGAGATTTAGTTCCGCCGGGTGAGCTTGAACGGCACGTCCTTGTCGACCGCTGGTTCCCGCGGCAATCCAAGGATGCGTTCCCCGAGAATGTTTTTCTGGATCTCATCGGTGCCGCCCGCAATGGACTGGGCGGGAACCGAGATGAGCACTTCGGCCACCGCAGGATGTGCGTCGGGCTCGGTGCCGGCGAGCATGCCGTGCGCGCCGGCAATACTCGTATGCGCGCGTAGCGATGCCCGGGCGACGTCGCTGGTAGCGAGCTTGCCGATCGACCCTTCGGCTCCGGGCGGTCGTCCGAGCAAACGGGCCGCTCGAGCGCGCTCCGCTGTCCAACGCGACACACTCTGAATGCTTGTGACTTCGGCGATCTGTTGGCGCACGGATGCTTCGCGACTCGTGCCGTTCGCCTCCGCCCGTTCACGGAGGAGGTCGGCCCGCCCGGCCCGCTGTGGGTACCAGCGGTAGGTCGCGAAGTGTTCGTCGGCTTCGTGGCGGGCCTCGTCGAGCACCGAACCTGGGCTGTCGGAATACTTTGGTCGCCCCATCGCGCCGTATCGCCGCTCGTATGCGAGTGTTGTGCCCACGACCGCCCAACCGTCGCCGATCTCGCCGATCACAAACTCGGCTGGGATGCGAGCGTCGGTCATGAACACTTCGTTGAACGACTGGTGGAAGTTCATCTGCCGAAGGGGACGTACCTGTACTCCGGGTTGATGCATCGGAAGCGCAAAGTAGGTGAGCCCTCGGTGTTTCGGGGCGTCCCAGTCGGTGCGGGCTACGAGCATCCCGAAGTCGGCGTGATGGGCGCTGGTGTTCCACACCTTCTGCCCGTTCACGATCCACTCGTCACCGTCTCGCACGGCACTGGTCGAAAGGCCGGCCAAATCCGAACCAGCACCGGGTTCGCTGAAGAGCTGGCACCACGTCTCCTGCCCGGTGAGGATCGGTCGGAGGAAGCGGTCGCGCACGTTGTCGGGTCCGTGAGCAAGGATCGTTGGCGCGGCGAGGCTCATACCGCCGCCGAGCGGCGTGCTTACCGTCCCGAGTTCAATGAGACGAGCGGCCACGACGTCGTCGGACCATGCCGGCAGTCCTCGGCCGCCCCATCGTTTCGGCCACGAGGGGGCGGCCCAACCGGCTTCAGCGAGAAGGTCGCGCCACTGTCGAAGGGATGAATTCGGATCCCAATGTTCGGCGACCCACGCGTCGAGTTCAGCAACGAGTTCGGTCTCGATCGACTCAGTCATGTGCTGAGGTTCCCACACTTTGGCGGTTCGTGACCACACGGAACCAACCGACGTCGGTGCTGTGGGTCGATCGGATCCTCTCGAACGGTGACCAACGAGGGATCGATCAGTCAGTTGATCAACGAGTCAGCCCGTGCGGAATCAGTGGCCAGTCGCTCCGACGGCATCAGTGACGAGTCGCGCCGGTGGCGCCACCAACCGTCGGGTCGTCAGGACAAACGCGGCCGCACCCGTCGCGATGACGGCGAATGCCACCCGCAGATTCTGCCAGTCGCTCAGAAAGCCGACGATCACCGGTGTCAGCAGAAAGCCTGAACGTTGCCCAACCGCCATGGCCCCGAGACCGGCGCCGGCGGATGTTCCGGGAAGTTTGGCGGCCATTGAATACAGCTGTGGGAACATCACCGATACACCGAGCCCCCAGAGCGCGAATCCCATTACGGCGACAAGCAGCGTGGGAGCCACAACGACGATCGCCGCACCCCCGACGCTCAGCGCCAGCGCCGTCGTCAGAAGCCGACGGACGCCGATTCGTTCCAGGACATGGTCGCCGGTCAACCGACCGAGCAACATGAAACCGGCGAACACCACGCCGCCAACGCCTTGCCATCGGGTTGCGTGGAACAGATCGCGAAGCGTCACTGCGCTCCAGTCGTTTGGCGCAACCTCCAAGAAGCCGATGCCGATCGCCATGACCGCCGTGGCGACCACGACCTTCGAAATCACGAACCGGGTGCGTGGAGCGTCAGCGGACTTGCGTGCTTCTGCCTCCGGCCGTGGGTCGACCGTCGCAAGATGGGGTCGCGCGGTGAGAACGGTGATGATCACGATTCCTGCGACGACGCTGAGGTGCACACCCATGTTCAGTTTGGCCGCCGACGCCAACGACCCGAACAGGGCGCCAGCTGTGAATCCGAGGCTCCAGCCCGCATGTAGCCGGTGCATGATCGACCGACCGACTCGCTCCTGCACGATCACCCCTTGGGTGTTCATCGCCAGATCATTGAACACGTCGAGGAAACCAAGCGCGCTTAGTAGCGCCATGAGAGCCAGAGGGTTCGGGACGATCGAGATGAGGGGAAGGAGTGCGGCCAAGGACAGCGCTGCCGCGGTCACGACGGGTTTGCTGTTGAAACGGCCGAACACTCGCGACGCGAGGGTCGAAGCGATCAGTCCGCCGATCCCTCCGCCGATCAGGGCCGTACCCAATCCACCGTTTCCCACCCCAAGGCGGTCTCGAACTTCAGGAATGCGGGGCAGCCAATTCGAGAACATGAACCCGTTCACGAAGAACAGGGCGGCCACGGCGATTACCGCCCGGCGATTGGATGTCGTTGTCACGGGTCTCTTCTGGTTCGGGGACGTCGAAGTGTAATGGCGTTGGCGTCCACCGAACGCAGGCCTTAGTTGCTCCGGTTTGTCCACCACGCAATCGTCGCCTTGGCTGCGACGTCGAGATGGGTGGCCCGAATTCCGAAATGTTCGGTGGTGTCGGCTGCATCCATGACAAAGGGCGCCGAGAACTGATACTCCACTTCAGCAAGCTCCCTCATCATCGGCACGACGAGTCCGAGGGCTTTCAGTGCGAACGACGGGATGGTCGAGAGCTTCGCCCTTGGCTTTCCGGCCGCCCGGGCGAAGGCTTCGACGAGCAGGCGCTGGGTCGATGTGACCGAAGGGACCAGCCACGGCCGACCCCAGGACCGCTCGTCGGTGGCGACTGCCGCAAGCACTGCGGCGACATCGGGCATGTAGCTGAAACTGTGCGGGACATCGAGCTTCCCGAGGAGTTGCACGGCCCTTCCGTTGAGTACTCGAGGAACGACCCGCTCACCCATGTTCGCGCCGACCACTTCCGGCCCGAAGAAGTCGCTCGCTCGGATCTCCGCCACCTTCACCTGTCCGGTCTCGTGGGCGGCGAGCGCGCTGCGCCACATCTCGGCTCGAACCCGCCCTTTCTTTCCGGATGACTCGAGCGGGGTGTCGGCCGCCATCAGCTGATGGGTTGGTCCGTAGCCGTAGAGGTTCGACATGGTCACCACCGCGGCTCCCGTTCGGGTGGCTGCTCCAAGGATGGCCTTGGCCATCGGTGGCCAGTCGGTGTCCCACGAGGTGTAGGGCGGATTAGCGCAGTTGAGGATGGCTTTCGAGCCGGAGGCCAGCTCCGCAAGCGCCGTTTCGTCGGTGGCATCGACTCGTCGAAGCGAGATGCGGGAGTGCGTCGGGCCGGTCCCGCTCCGGGTGGCGACAATGACGTCGTGGCCTGACTCCGCAAACTGCATGGCAGTTGTTGAACCAACCGGACCGGACCCGATTACTACGAACTTGGACATGGTTCTCCTTGGTTATGTGACTGTCTCTCTCGTTTGAGAGCGGTGCTCTCGAAGTCACTATTGCAATTGCTCTTCGAGATGTCAAGAGCAGTGCTCTCTTTAGTGAGGGATGTTCTGTTACTTGTGCAGTGTTCGCAGTTCGGACACAATTGGGACATGGGTAACAGAGCGGACGAGATCTCGATGGAAGCACAACGCGAAGTTTCTCCGGCCACCGGTGTGCGGTCGCGAGTACGTGACGAACTCACGAAGGAGATCCTGTCGACAGCGAAACGCCATCTCGCCACGGAAGGAGCAGCGGCCCTGTCATTGCGGGCTGTCGCTCGGGAGGTCGGGATGGTGTCGTCGGCGGTTTATCGCTATTTCCCGAGCCGAGACGACCTGCTGACCGCGTTGATCGTCAGCGCCTACGAAGACCTGGCCGACGCGTTGGAGGTCGGGGAACGAAAGGCGAAACGCACCGATATCCGCGGACGCTGGGTAGCCGCCGGCCGGGCTCTCCGCCAGTGGGCGATTGACTGTCCGCACGAATGGGGCCTGATCTACGGCACACCGATTCCCGGATACGTTGCACCGCTCGACACCGTGACACCCGTGTTGCGGGCGACCGGGGTCCTCGTCGGAATACTTCGCGACGGTTTGTCCGACGGTGCGATTTCCTCCCGTTACCCACCGCTTAGCACCCAGGCCAAACGCGCCACCACGCAACTTCGGTCAACGTTTCCCGATGTGTCGCCCCAGCATCTTCTGAAGGGGTTTTCGGCATGGGTGAGTCTGATCGGGTTGATCAGCTTCGAACTGTTCGGACACATGAACAACGTGATCGATGGGCCGGCGGCATTTTTTGATCACGAATTGGAGCGCTTGGCCGACGAGCTCCTGATCAAGCGATAGGCCGTTACGCAGTGTGCCCGGACTCTCGGTCCGGGCACACTGGCACGGCAATACGTGGCGGAGCGTGACGACGGCCGCAAACCTGAATGGCGGGGGACCTCTAGTGGTCCACTAGTTCCGCCCGACCGTGGCGAAGCACTCCTGGAGAGCCTTCTGCGTCTTCGCATCAAGCTGTGGTCGTCCTCCGGGCCCGCCGCGAGGACCGTCGCCGCCACCGCGGGGTGGCGCCGTTTGGCCCTTGATGGTGGTACCCGGAGCATTTCCTCTAGGAGGACGGCCTCCGCCTCCGTCGCGTCCGCGTGCCGGGAGGGTGACGCCCTTCGCTTTGAGGCATGCATGGATGGCGGCGAAATCGCCGTCGTCGTCGCCCGGTCCGCGGCCACCGTCGCCGCGTGACCCCGCGGTCGCAGTTGCCGCGCAGTTGGCCGCGGCGAACGTCGAAACGGTCTTCGCCGCCGCATTGAAGCCGGCATCACGGATCACCGTGTTGCGATGGGCCTTTTCAGCTGCGGCGTAGGCCGCGGCCAACACGCTGGTGGAGGACTTGATCGAACTCGGAGCGAGCTTGTCGAGCTTCGCCCATTCCTGAGCTGTGACCTTAATTTTGGATGAGGTTGCGGCAGCAGAGATCGTGCTTTGTGAAGCGGCCATCTGGGTGCAGAACGGAGCGTTGGCCGACGACGGCTTTGCGGTCTTCGGCGCGGTCGTGGTGGTTGCGGCAAACGACGGGGACGCCATCGCCAGAAGGCCAGCGGTCGCCATCGAGGCGGCGAACGGTAGAACTAGACGACGGGGACGGACTGGGCGGTTCAAATCAGCCTCGGGCTTTCAGTTGGATGGATACCTGTTGCAGCTCACCGCTGTCGGCCGGCTTCTTGGAAAATGGCGACGTACCGATGGAAACCGTCTCGCTGATCACTTCGTAGGGGCCGTGTTCGCGCGCCGCTTCGAGGTAGACGGTGTACTCACCCTGATGCACCAGTGTGCCGGCCTCGTTGCGGCCATCCCACGAGGCTGAGTACGTGCCGGGAATGCGGGTCGGCCCCGAGATGGTGTCGATCACGTCGGCGGCGCCGGTGGAAAGCCAGCTCTGGTAAGCCCGGTACCAACGCTTGAGGTCGGGCAAGTAGCGGAGGCCTCTCCCGTTCTGCATGGAGAGGTCGATGGTACGTATCAGGGTGCCTGATGCATCCTCAATCCATATGGCCACGTACGGGTTCTTGACCCGGTTGTCGGTCGCGGCGAACGTGAACGTCACCACGAGCTCCTTCGTCTCATCGAAGGGAGCCCCGGAAGCCGCCGCGGCCTTCTTCGTCGTGGTCGGGGCCACCGTGGTTGTCGGCTTCTTCGTTGTGGTTGTTGCCTTCTTCTTGATCGTCGTCGTCGTCTTCTTTGTCGTGGCCGAAGCCGCGAGAGGGCTGGCGACGAACAGGCCCGCGATGGCCGTCAGGCCGAGGAATCGCCGTCGACTGGGTCGTTCCCCGGGGGAGTCGATGTCGGTGTTGCGGGCCGCGACCGGGTTCTCGTTGGAGGCAGGCTGCTCATTCATGAAGGGTCTCGCTTTGGGGGGAAGTTGGCGTTTCGGGTTCGTTACGGTGAGACGTTTTCACATCTACTTGAGAACTTGGTTAGAGCGAACCGCGAAGGCCATCCGAGTGGGGATTGCTCCCATGGCGATAAGTGATCGGCGATCAGCGCCCGATTTGTCTGATCCGATCAGCGAACTCCGGGCGGGCCATCAGGGTTTTGCACCGCTCGAAGCGGCCGGTCGCGTACGCCCAGAAGTCGTCGGCCGGGTTGTTGTTGACGTGTTGGATCACGCCCCACAGTGTCCACAACAGGTCGCAGAGCGCCTTGTACGCCTGCATGCGGCCGATCTGGTCCGCCGGTGGCTCACCGTTGAAATAGGCCCGAAGCAGCGCAAGGTCCTGGTCATCATTGAACTCTCCCTCGACCGAGAGGTCGCCCAGGTCCCACATCGGGTCGTTGTTGCCGGCGTATTCATAGTCGATCAACCACATCCGCTTCCCCGTATCGAGGAAGTTCTCGCAGAGCGGATCACAGTGTGAAGCGACCAGAGTCACAGGGTTCGCGTGCAGAATTTCCCGGACGCGTTCGGCCTCGTGTTGCACGTCGTCATAGCCCGGAGGTAGCTCGGCTCCTTTTTGCGCGAGGAGCGCCTTGTAGTCATCGATCATCGGGAACAACAGAAAATCCGTGGCGAAAGGCTGAGCCCGATCGTGGAGTTTCCGAAAGGCCCTTCCGGCCCGCTCGACCGCTCCCAGGTCGCGGAAACGCTCCGCTGACATGGTTGTGGCACCGTCCGCAAACCGCGTAACCATCAAGCCATCGGCAGGATCGAAGAACACAACTTCGACGTTCACCCCGGCCGCAGCTGAGGATCTGGCGGCCACCTCTTCCTGCGACCGGTTGATGTACTCCGAAGTTCCTGAACCCGGCACCCGTAGTACAAAGCGTTCGTCGCCGGACGACACCAGGAAATTGAGGTTGGTCAGCCCGGCGAGACGCTGGCACGAGTTGGGATCCACATCGGCCAAACCGGGGACGCGGTGAAGATACGAACGACAGATCAACGCTCATGTAGGCCTCCGAACGAAAGGTGTTGGGACGGGTGGAAGCGCGGGTTGCTAAGCGCGCAGATTGATTCCGGACGGGTCGTAGAGTGCGGCGTCGTGGCGGGTCGCCGGAATCGGCTCGCCGTAGACCTCGATGACGAAATTGTCGCGGTCGACGAGTTCTATCGGGAGGTAGCCGTATGCGATCGGCTTCCCGACCGTGTGCCCGAAGTTCACGCTCGTCGTGAAACCGACGACCGTTCCGTCAGCGATGATCGCTTCACCGCTTACCGGGTACGCCATCGACTCCAGGGTGAAGGTACAGAGCTTTCGGGTCACCCCACGCTGCTTCTGGGCGACGAGAGCCTCGCGCCCGCAGAAATCGCCTTTGTTCAGATCGATCCTCCAGTCGAGCCCGGCCTCCCACGGGGTGGTGTCAGGGGTGATATCGGTCGACCAGTAGAGGTAGCCCTTCTCCATCCGCATCGTGTCGATCGTCCGGTAACCGGCATCGATGATCCCATGGGGCTCTCCTGCGGCTCGCAGCGTCTCGTAGACGTGCGCGGCGTACTCGGTTGGAATGTGGAGCTCCCATCCCAGTTCCCCCACGTAGCCGACGCGCATTGCCAATACGGGTGCCGCTCCGATCGTGATGTCACGCGCTCGGGCATAGCGAAAGGCCGCGTTGCTTACGTCTTCTTCGCAGGCGGCCTGAAGTACTTCCCGGGATTTGGGTCCGACGAGGTTGATGACGGCTCTCGCACTCGTAAGGTCACGTACGATCACCGACCCGTCGGACGGCGCGTTGTTGCGGACCCATCCCATATCGTGGGCCCCGAAGGCCGAGCCGGTGACGACGTACCAGGAGTCGGGGGCGGTTCGCGTCATCGTGAGGTCGCACTCGATGCCGCCTCGTTCGTTGCAGAGCTGGGTGTACGTGACCGTCCCGATGGACTTGTCCATGTCTGCAACCGAGAGCCACTGCACTGCGGCAAGCGCGCCCGGGCCGGTGATTTCGAATTTGGCGAAGCTGGTCTGGTCGATCAACGCCACGCCTTCTCGGATGGCTTTATGGGCGGCGCCGACGTGGTCGAACCAGTTGGGCTTCGTGAACGACGGTGCGTCGACGGGTTCGACGCCGGCCGGCGCGAACCAGTTCGGTCGCTCCCATCCGCCGCGTGAGCCGAACACGGCCCCTCGTTTGGCCAGCTCGGTGTGCAGCGGGCTGCGTCGAACGCCACGGGCCGATTCCTTCTCCGAGCCCGGGGCCGAGAGTTTGTAGTGATGGCCGTAGAGTTCGACGGCACGGGGATACATGAAGTGACGGGTCGTGTGATGGAACGAGAAGCGGCGGACGTCGAGCGGCCACAGGTCGAGCGACGGTCGCCCTTCGAGGATCCACTCAGCCATCATCTTCCCGGCGCCGCCTCCCGCAGCGATGCCGTAGAGAAAGCCCGTGGCTACGAAGAAGTTGTCGAGTTCGGGCGCTTTGCCCATCACGAAATCCGCATCGGCCGAGTAGGGGATCGGGCCGTTTATCAGCGTGCGGATTCCGGCCTTCTCCAGACACGGCGTGCGCTTGTTGGCCAGGAGTGCCAATTGCTCGAAGCGGTCGTAGCTCGGGTCAAGCAGTTGCCGCTGGAACGGCACCGGTACGCCGGTCTCGCCGAACGCCAGCGTGTCGGGCTCGTACCCGCCGACCAGTAGTCCGGGGCCATCAGGCTTGTAGTAGACGAGATGATCGGGATCGCGCAGCGTCGGCATCATGCGGATGTCGGCCGGGGCCATCTCGGCGATCGGGCCACTCAGCATGTACTGATGCTCCACCGCGATTCCGGGTACCCGGGCCCCGGCCATGCGACCGACTTCGATGCCCCACATACCGGCGGCGTTGACGACCATCTCGCATTCGATGCTTTCGTCACCCCGCTCGGCGTTGTGCGTTTGCACACCCGTGACGCGGCGGCCGTTGACCGTTATGGTCGTGACCTTCGTATTCTCAACAAACCTGACATTGCGTGACTTCGCGCCCTTGGCGATCGCCTGGGTCACGCTGGATGGATCGATGTAACCGTCGGTGGGAAGGAACGCCGCGGCGAGTACGTCTTCGGTCGACATGAGCGGGAACAGTTCCTGCGCCTTCTCGGGCGAGATGATGTCCATCGGGAGCCCGAAGCTCTTGGCCATCGTGGCGAGTCGCTTGAGCTCGAGCACCCGGTCGGGAGAGCAGGCCAGGCGCAGACTGCCAACCTGGTACCAGTCGACCGCCTGGCCAGTCTCGGCTTCGAGCTTGGCGTACATCTCCACGGACTGTTCCAGCATGCGGGTGACATTGCGCGACGACCGCAGCTGACCTACCAACCCTGCCGCGTGCCACGTTGCGCCGTCGGTGAGGCGGTGCTGCTCGATGAGCACGACGTCGTGTTCGCCCATGGCGCTCAGGTGGTAGGCGATGCTGCAGCCGAGGATCCCTCCTCCGATGATGACGATGCGGGCCCGGGTCGGAAGCGTGTCAGACATACGGGTTTGATCGTAGGCCATTCGGTCTTCCACCCGATGGGCACCCCAGGGCTCATCCGGTTCATCCGGGTTCATCCCTGTGGCACACCGCAGTCGGGTCGCGTCAGCGCGGGATGCGCCCGGTCCAGGCCACCAGACGATCAATCAGCGGGGCCGTGTCCGGGACTGGAACCGCCGCAGCGAAGGGATACTCGAAGTTTTCTTCGCCCTCGGGCATGTTCGCCCGGACGGCTTCGAACGCCTGGATGCGACCTTCGGCCGGGAGACCTTCCTGCATTGCTTCCAATGACACCTGAAGCGCTTCGGAGCTCCAATTGGGGTGCTGGCCGGTGGCGACGGCCAGGTCCCAGGTGTGCACCGTCAGCTCGCTGGTGTACATCGCAGCAGCTGCGGCACCCGGCAAGACGGCCCAGGGGAGCACCATCTGCTGGAGGAGGACGGCGTCGTCGGCCCACGCTGCTTGGAAGCGATGCGTTGCGACATCCCACTCGGTCAGCCAATCGGCGTCGTCGATGCCGTTCATCTGGTCCCGGACCGAGAAGGGGTCTTTGCCTTCGCCGAGTGCCGCGACCCGGTGCACGACGCCGAGAGCGTGTCCGAGCATGGCGCGCACATCGAAAGCTTCGCACGGAGTCGGCAGCTGCATTTGGGTCGGTTCGATGGCGGCAATGGTCTGGCGAGCCGTGGATACCGCAGCCTGGAAAAGCGTACGGGGGTCGGTGGTTGGACGTGCGGGTTGAGTGTTGGTTGATGGAGTCATGACGTCATAGTCGTTTCCCAAACCGGCCACCTTCTGACCGGTTTACTTGCGAGAATGTGGGTATGCGAGCCGATCGACTGGTAGCCGTGCTTCTCCTCCTCCAACGAAAGGGTCGCGTGACCGCGGCCGAGGTGGCCGAGGAACTGGAGATCTCGGAGCGCACGGCGCGCCGTGACCTCGATGCCCTCGGGATGGCGGGACTGCCGATCTATTCCATGCAGGGACGCAACGGCGGATGGGCGCTGTCCGGTGGTGGGAAGACCGATTTGAGTGGCTTGTCGGCGGCTGAGGTTCGGGCGTTGTTCATGGTGGCCGGACCGTCGGGTACCAGCCCGAACGTCAAGAACGCGCTACGGAAGCTGGTCCGGGCGCTGCCCGAGGCGTTCCGCGACCAGGCCGAAGCGGCGTCGACGGCCATCCACATCGACCCGACTTCATGGGACGGCGGTGCAGCTACGAACTCGTCGGCCACGCCGCAGCTGCTCGACGATGTCCAGCGCTACGTCATCACCGGAGAACAGGTTCGGTTGTCGTACGTGGCCCGTGACCGGAGCGCGACGACGCGGGTCATCCATCCGCTCGGACTCGCAGCGAAGGGTTCGGTCTGGTATCTGCTCGCCAACACCGAAGCCGGGCTCCGCACCTTCCGAGTGGATCGTATGGCCTCGGTCGAAGGAACCTGCGATCGCGTGGTGCGCCCAGACGGTTTCGTGCTGGCCGACGCCTGGAGTCTGATCGCCGACGAGGTCAACGAACGCCGGCTGCCATTCCGGGGGCAGGCGCTGGTGAGTCCCCGGGCTCTCGGGATTATCCGTTCACAGCTGCGGAACCGGCTCCGGATCGGATCCGCCCAAGCCGACGGTCGAATCGAGGTTGAAATCCGCGGTTACTCGGTCGAGGCGGTCGGTGGCGACCTGGCTGGTTTTGGGAGCATGGTGGAAGTGCTCGGTCCACCCGAGTTGCGCGACCGCCTCGCCCAGGTCGCGCACGAACTCCTGGCCCTCTACGGCTGAATCGCTTTCAGCGCGACGTTTGGATGTTTGTGTTCGCTGCGCGGGTAGATGTATCCAAACGTTGGTGGGGGGTGGGTTGAGGTGTAGCGACGTTTGGATGTTTGTGTTCGCTGGGCGGGTAGATGTATCCAAACGTTGGTGGGGGGTGGGTTGAGGTGTAGCGACGTTTGGATGTTTGTGTTCGCTGGGCGGGTAGATGTATCCAAACGTTGGTGGGGGGTGGGTTGAGGTGTAGCGACGTTTGGATGTTTGTGTTCGCTGGGCGGGTAGATGTATCCAAACGTCAGTGCGTGGTTCAGGACTTGATGCGGGCACCGGTCGGGTCGTAGAGCGGCCGGAGGCTGACCTCGGCCTTGACCCGCTCGGTCGCGACTTCGAGCTCGTAGGTTCCCGAGGTCACGTAGTCGGCTGTCACTCCGGCCGGGTGGCGCACGTAGCCGTAGCCGATCGACCGGTTGACGGTGTACCCGAAGCCGCCACTCGTGAGCCAGCCGACCCGCTCACCGTTGCGGTAGATCGTCTCGCGGCCAAGCAGCACGATATCCGGGTCGACCGTGAACGCGGCGAGCATCTTCTTCACTCCGTTGGTCCGCTGGGCCTCGATGGCGTCTCGACCGCGAAAGGCGACGCCCGACTTCATCTTCACGGCCCATCCGAGCCCTGCTTCGATCGGGGTGTGGTCGGGTCCGATGTCGGACCCCCACGCCCGGTAGCCCTTTTCGAGGCGGCAGCTTTCGATGGACCGGTACCCGGCGTTGACAATCCCGAACTCCGCGCCCGCGGCCATCAGGCGGTTGTACACCGCAGTCGCGTACTCCACCGGAAGGTGAAGCTCCCAGCCCAGCTCACCGACATAGGTGACCCGGAGCGCTCGGACCGGGCATCCGGCGATACCGATCGTCGCGAACGTGCCATAGGGAATGGCCTCGTGCGACACGTCGGCCCGCGTGATCCTGCTCAACACATCGCGCGATCGCGGTCCGAACAGCGACAGCACCGAGTACGCCGAGGTCACATCGAAGAGTTGAGCATTCAAGTGGGCGGGAATGCTGCGGCTGATCCAGTCGAAGTCGTGGGTGGCGAAACCCGTGCCGGTCACGATGTAGAACTCGTCGTTGGCGACCCGGCAGACCGTGAGATCGCACTGGATGCCACCCTTGTCGTCGAGCATCTGGGTATACGTAAGCGCGCCTACCGGCTTGTCGACGTTGTTGGCGCATATCCACTGCAGAGCGGTCATCGCGTCGGGGCCCTTCAGTGCGAACTTCGCAAACGACGTCTGGTCGATTACGGCCACCGATTCACGAAGCGCCCGGTGTTCGCGGCCGACGGCGGCGAACCAGTTCTGGCGGCCGTAGCTGTAGACGTCGTGCGGGGTCTCGCCGAGCGACGCGTCGGCGAACCAGTTCGGACGCTCCCAGCCGAGCTTCTCGCCAAAGCAGGCTCCGGCCGCTGCTAAGCGCGCATAGAGCGGAGAGGTGCGGCACGGACGGCCACTGTCGTGCTCTTCGTACGGCCACGCCATCGTGTAGTGCTTTCCGTAGGCCTCGAGCGTGCGGGTGCGGACCCAGTCGGTGTCGATATGTGGACGACCGAAGCGGCGGATGTCGACGTTCCACATGTCGTACGGGGCGACACCGTGGTGCACCCATTCAGCCAGCGCCATACCCGCCCCTCCGCCGGCTGCAATGCCAAATGCGTTGAAGCCCGCACCGACGAAGAAGTTCTTGAGCTCGGGTGCCTCGCCGAGGATGAACGTGCCGTCGGGGGTGAAGCTCTCCGGACCGTTTATCAGCTGGTTGACGCCGGCCGTGGCTAGCGCCGGAACCCGGGCCGTGGCGTATTCCATCATCGGTGAGAAGTGGTCGAAGTCGGGTTCTAAGAGCTGGAATTGGAAGGGTCGGGGAATCCCGTCGAGCGCCCAGGGGATCGGATTGGGTTCGTAACCACCCATAACAAGTGCGCCAACCTCCTCCTTGTAATACGTGAGTCGGTCGGGATCTCGCAGTGTCGGCAGGTCGCGTGTGACTCCTTCCATCTGCGAGGTGATGATGTACTGGTGCTGAACGGGCACCAGGGGAACGTTCACGCCGACGCTGGCCGCGAGAGCCCTCGTCCACTGTCCGGCACAGGCGATGACGATGCTGCACTCGATTCGCCCGACGTTCGTTACGACGGCTTTGATGACACCGTTTTCGACCTCGATGTGGTCAACCTCGGTGTCTTCGCAGATGGTGGCGCCGGCGTTGCGGGCCCCACGCGCCAGAGCCATCGTGATGTCAGATGGGCTGGCCTGGCCGTCGGTCGGGAGAAAGGCGGCACCGACGAGATCATCGACGTTCATCAGTGGCCACAGGTCCTGAGCTTCCTTGGGCGACAGCAGGTGCATCTCCAGACCGAAGGACTTCGCGGTCGTGGCCTGACGCTTGACCTCCTCCCACCGCTCGGCGTTGCAGGCGAGTCTGAGGCCCCCGTTCATCTTCCAACCCGTGGCGAGACCGGTTTCGTCCTCGAGCCGACGGTAGAGATCGACGGAGTAGCCGAGCAGTTGGGTGATGTTCGCCGACGATCGGAGCTGGCCGACGAGACCGGCCGCATGGAATGTCGACCCCGACGTGAGCTTGTGCTTTTCGAGCAGCACGGTGTCGCTCCACCCGAGCTTGGCCAGGTGGTACGCCGTCGAGCAGCCAACGATTCCGCCGCCGATGATGACGGCCTTGGCCTGGGTGGGCAGCGTTGGTGATTGGTCGTTCATGGTGGTACTCGTTTCAGGCCGGCGGCGTTCAGCCGGCGTCAGGTCGCGGAAAATCCCTCGCCTGTTCCTAGCATGAAGTCCTGGAAGCTTTTGGGCACCAAGGGCGACGGAAACCGTGCGGGAATCTGGCTAACGTCTGCACTGTGACCCGTGCCTCATCTCTGCGTGACTGTTCGAGCGGTGCCGCATGACCGACACGAAACCCGTGCTGCAATCCATGATTTCGACCCGCGGGCTCTGGAAGGTATACGGCCCACGGGCCGAGCGGATTGTCGGGTCGCCTGATGCTGCGTTGCCGAGGGCCGAGCTTGAGGCGAAGACCGGCAACGTCGTCGCCATGCAGGACATCACGCTCGACGTCGCCGAGGGCGAGGTCTTCGTGGTCATGGGACTTTCAGGAAGCGGAAAGTCAACGCTGGTCCGCTGCCTGACACGCCTGATAGAGCCAACGGCCGGACAGGTGATCATCAACGGCACCGACGTCACCGCGGCGAACGAAAGCCATCTGCTCGATGTCCGACGCAACTCGGTGAGCATGGTGTTTCAGCACTTCGGGCTGCTTCCGCACCGCACGCTGGTCGACAACGTCGCGTTCGGGCTCGAGGTCCGCGGTCTCGACAAGACCCAGCGCCGAGCGAAGGCCGAAGAGAAGCTCGCACTCGTTGGTCTCGGAGGTCTCGGGGGCCGCAAACCCGACCAGCTGAGCGGAGGTATGCAACAGCGGGTCGGTCTCGCCCGGGCACTCGCGACGGAAGCCCCGGTTCTGCTCTTCGACGAACCGTTCTCGGCCCTCGATCCGTTGATTCGGCGAGACATGCAAGACGAGGTGGTGCGACTCCAACGCGACGTGCGAAAGACGATGGTGTTCATCACCCACGATCTGTCGGAAGCGCTGCGCCTCGGTGATCGAATCGCGATCATGCGAGACGGTCGTTTCGTTCAGGTTGGAACGCCCGAACAGGTTGTTTCGGCTCCGGCCGACGACTACGTGCGGAACTTCGTGCGCGACGTTCCGAAGTCGCACGTGATCGGCGTGGAATCGGTGATGGCACCGCCCCACGTAGGAAACTACGGCGCCAGCGTGCCCGTCGGAACGAAGGTGCGTGACGTCGTGCGACATCTCACCGACAGCGAACTACCCGTGCGGGTCGTCGACGATTCCGGTGCCACCGTTGGTTCGGTCGACCGGGTTGCGGTGCTGAACGTCATCTCCGGCGAGGACTGACGCCGATGACCGTGGCGATGCCCTCCCGATCGCTCACAAGTTCGTCGGTGGATCGACGCACGATGACTGTGGTTGGAGCGGTGGTTCTGCTCGTCGTGCTGTTCGTCGGACGAAACATGGGCAAGGAGGTACCGACCTGGCTCGACGCACACGTGTTGCGATGGGTGGATGACCGGTACCAGTGGATCGTGATTCACCGTGAGACGTTTTGGCTGTTCAAGTTCGTCTTCTCGCCGATCTCGCACGCACTCGACTCCATGTGCGACTTTGTGCTTTGGCTGCTACGGGCCCTGCGGTGGCCGGGGGTTCTTGCCGCCGCCGGCCTGATCGGGCTGCGAACGTCGGGTATCGGCGCCGCCGTGGCCGGTATCGCGTCCTTCGCGTGCGTCGGCCTGCTCGGGCACTGGGACCCGACGATGATCAGCCTGTCCCTGATGATCGTCTCGGTTTTCGTCGCCCTGTTGATCGGGATCCCTCTCGGAATCTGGGCAGGACGGTCCGACACCGCGAATGCGGCACTGCGCACGGTCCTCGACGCGGCACAGGTCATGCCGACATACGTGTATCTCCTCCCGGCCGCGGTGCTCTTCGGCATCCGCAATCCCTCAGCGGTTGTGGCCACGGTGGTGTTCGCCGTTCCTCCTGCGGTTCGACTCACCAGCCTCGGGATCCGGTCGGTTCCGGTCGTGATGAACGAGGTCGGACGATCGTTCGGGTCGAATTCGCGACAGATGCTCACCAAGGTCCAACTGCCGATGGCGCGCCGCACGATTCTGCTCGGGCTCAACCAGGTGATCATGATGGCCTTCGGTGTCGTGGTGATCGCTTCGCTGGTCGGTACCGGTGGCGTTGGCGGAGAAGTGCTTTCCGGCCTGCAGAAGGTCAACGTCGGGCAGGCGTTCTCGGCCGGCATGGCCATCGTGTTTGCCGCGATCGGATTGGATCGGATCTCGACCGGCGAACGGAACCTCAGGAAGCGCCGGTTCGTGCCGAAGGCGCCCGCGATGCCATGGAATGACAAGCCCCTGATGGCCCTCGCCGCAGGCGCGGCGACGGTCGCCGTCATCGCGAAATTTGCCGAGTTGTTGGATGTGCGAGATCTACCCCGGTGGGACAAACTCAACGTCGAGAGGTGGATGAACGACGCGGCGAATTGGGCGAATCAGCATCTGCGAAAAGGTGTTCCGCTGATAGGCGGAACCGCAACGGTCAGTGACTGGCTGGTGATCCACGTCCTCACACCCGCTCGCGACATTCTGCAGCACCTCCCGTGGTGGGCCGTGATCGCCGTCTTCGCCGCCATCGCGCTGGCCAGCGGGGGACCGCGGGTCGCAGCAATCGTCACCGCGTGCTTCATCGTGATCGCCGCGTTGCGGGTGTGGGACCTGGCCATGGACACGCTCAGCCAGGTTCTCGTTGCCGTTCTCTTAAGTGCACTTATTGCGTTGCCGATCGGCATTGCCGCCGGTCGCTCCGACAACCTAAACAAAGCCCTTCGGCCCCTCCTCGACGTCGCGCAGGTACTTCCTCCATTTGTGTACCTGGTCCCTGTGATTTTTCTCTTCAATGTCGGTCGGGTTCCCGGCGTCATCGCCTCGGTGATCTACGCCGTTCCGCCCGGAATCCGGTTGGTGAGCCACGGACTCCGACAGGTCCCGATGTCAGCCCGAGAATCGGCTATCTCGTTCGGTGCGACTCCGATGCAGGAGCTGCGGAAGGTCCAACTCCCCTTGGCCGTCCGCTCGATCATGCTCGGCCTCAACCAGGTGATCATGATGGTGCTGGCCATGGTCATCGTTGCCGCGCTGATCGGTGCCGGGGCATTGGGCCTCGAGACGGTGTACGGCCTCACGAAGTCCGAAATCGGGCGAGGGGTCGCTGGCGGGGTCGCAATCGTGGCGTTGGCTATTGTTCTGGATCGGATCACCCAAGCCTGGGGGGACCGCGCGGTCGCTGCGCCAACGCAGTAACCACCTGAATCTGTAGGGGAGAAGAATGCTCAAACGAACCAAAACCGGCCGCCTAGCAGCCGGACTCATGTTGGCGGCGCTCGTGCTCGGGGCGTGCAGCTCCGACGGCGACTCCGATACCACCGCGGCCTCGGCCGAAACAACCGCTGCAAGCGCCGAAACCACGGCCGCAGATGCCTCAGTTGTCGACACCGCCTCACCGAGCGAAACGGTTGCAGCGACAGAAGCCGCTGCAACCGACACCACTGCAGCCGCTGCGCCGACCGAAGCCGGTGCCGGGATCAAGTTGGCCGTGAACCCGTGGACGGGTTCTGCGGTGAACGCGAACGTGGCGAAGGTGGCGCTTGAGGCAATGGGAACCCCGGTGGAACTCGTCGATATCGACGAGAACGCGACCTGGGCTGGTCTCGATGCCGGCGACCTCGACGCCGTACTCGAAGTATGGCCGTCTGGTCACGCCAAGGATTTCGAAACGTACATCACCGGGAAGAAGAGCGTTGTGGAGCTCGGAAAGCTCGGGCCGCAGGCGCGGATCGGCTGGTACGTGCCGCAGTTCGTTCTCGACGAGAACCCGTCGCTCGCAACCTGGGAAGGTCTCAAGGATGCAACGCTCGCCAAGAAGTTCGCGACCGCCGAGTCGGGTGACCTCGGACAGTTCCTCATGGGCGACCCGAGCTATGTCAGCTACGACGAGCAGATCATCAAGAATCTGAACCTGCCGTTGAAGTACATCGTCGCCGGTTCGGAAGCTGCACTGATCACCGCGATTCAACAAGCCGAGGCCGACAAGAAGCCGTTGCTGCTCCAGTTCTGGCAGCCGCACTGGTTGCAGTCGAAGGTCAAGCTGGCTCGCATTCCGCTGCCCGAACCTACCGCAGAGTGTGCCGCGTCCGCTGCAGCGAAAGATGGTAAGTACGCATGCGATTATCCGGTCGATGAGCTTTACAAGGCCGCTTCGGCCAAGTTGGAAGCCAAGAACGCCATGGCGTTCGCCTTCCTCCAGAAGTTCCAGCTGACCACGGATCAGCAGAACGAGATTGCTGCGATGATCGACTCCGACAAGATGGATCCGGGTGCGGCAGCCAAACAATGGGTCGACGCGAATCCCGACGTCGTCAAGGGCTGGATGTAACAACCCCGCAAGTCCTGAACCGAAGGCGCTTTCCGGGCGGATCCGTCCGGAAAGCGCCTTCTTCGTTTTGACGCCATCAAACGCAGAAGAGACGTGAGCCGATGTCAACACCGCCGGGTCCAACGGAGACCATCGTAATTTCCAGCCGCAGCGAACTCATCAGCCGTGCGCGTTCGCTGGCCGGCACTTCGGAGCGGGTGATTCTGGCCATCGTCGGAGCCCCGGGATCGGGAAAATCGACAGTAACGGAAATGCTGCTTCAGGTGCTGCAGGATGACCCACCGGACGGCTGCAGCCGTGAGTGGGTCGCACACCTACCGATGGACGGCTTTCATCTGGCTGACGTTCAACTCGACCGGCTCGGTCGGCGGGATCGCAAGGGTGCGTCTGACACGTTTGACGCAGCCGGATACGTGGCGACACTCCGCCGACTCGCGGAGCGGACCGACGACCCGGTGTATGTGCCGGGCTTTGAACGCGAGTTGGAACAACCGATTGCTGCGAGTATCGCGGTTCCCGTCGAATCGCGGCTCATTCTCACGGAAGGGCTCTATCTGCTTCACGACGAGGACGACTGGCGACGGGCGGCCGCCTACTTCGTCGAGAGTTGGTTCTGCACGGTCGATCGCGACCTGCGAATGCAGCGGCTCGTCGACCGCCATGTCAGGTTCGGAAAGACTCCCGATGAAGCCACCAGTTGGGTGATGAATGTCGATGAGCCCAACGCTCAGATAGTTGAACGCAGTAAGTCGCGGGCGACGCGGCTGATCGACTTGAACGGAATGATCCTGACAAATCGTTCATAGCGGCTCGATTGTTGAAATGATGGGTCGATGAACGAACCATACGACGTCGAATTCTTCTGGGACCCGATCTGCCCATGGGCGTGGATAACGTCGCGTTGGGTGCAAGAAGTGGCAACACAGCGCAATCTCCGGGTCGATTGGCGATTCATCGCCCTGCGCTTGCTCAACGCGCACCGCGACTACGAGAAGGACTTTCCGGCCGGCTACCCGGCGATTCACGGAACCGGGCTCAAGTTGCTCCGGGTTGCCGCGGCGGTTCGGGAGGACGAAGGTCATGACCGGATGGGAGCGCTGTACACCCAGTTCGGTGGCGATATCCACGTGCGCGGCCGACGCGACGAACTGATCAACAACTTCGATGCGGGTTTTCCCGACTACCTGCGATCGGTCGGAATCGACGAGAAGTACATGGCTGCGGCGAACGATTCCGGTCTCGACTCGATCCTTCAAGCGGAGACCGATGAAGCACTCAGCCGCACCGGCAAAGACGTAGGTACACCTATCATCTCGTTCTCGCGGAACGGCGAACAGTATTCCTTCTTCGGCCCGGTCATCAGTCGGGTGCCACGCGGCGAGGAAGCTCTTCGCCTCTGGGATGCCGTGTGGGAAATTGCCACCTTCCCAGGAATGGCCGAGCTGAAGCGCTCCCTTCGGGAACGTCCCCAGCTCGCCGACAGCCTCGACTGACTCCGGCCGCCAGCGCCGCCGCTACACGCGGCAGCGAAGCGGCTTGCCGCCGTTGAATTTGATCATGTCACCGATCACGGTTACGAGGTCCATCACGGCGCCCGGCTCGCCGCCTCGGGCTTCGAACATCGCCCGGTGCAGGTTGCCGACCAGGCGC
The DNA here is from genome assembly GCA_963763135.1 of uncultured Acidimicrobiales bacterium. GTDB lineage: Bacteria > Actinomycetota > Acidimicrobiia > Acidimicrobiales > JANYDT01 > JANMZO01. Next base: position 856,553 of record CAVXNJ010000009.1, read on the forward strand.
TCACCGTCGGAAAGGTGAGCGAACTCGCTGATGTCGGCGCTGCTAGCGGCTTCGAGCGGTGAAGCGTTTCCTGCCACGGCGTCGGCGGCGAGGTCCTGGACAAACGCGAAGTACCGGTCGAGGCCGTCAAGAATTCCGGGATCGCACACCGGACCATGACCGGGCACGATGGTCGTTGCATCGAATGACCGCAAACGTTGGATCGCCAGCCGTGAGCCCGAGACCGAGCCCATGACCACGAACGGCATTCCCTGATTGAACACCAGGTCCCCCGAAAACAGGACCCGTCGCTCCGGGATCCACACCACGGAGTCGTTCGTGGTGTGGGCCGAGCTTCCGATGTAGTGAACCTCGAGTTTGAGGTCGCCCGACCACACATCGACCCGGTCGGAGAACGTGACCATCGGCGGCGAAAGATGGATCTCGCCCCAGTCGCGTGCTTCCCAGACGCCGGGGAAGTGCGAGATCCCACTTTGGATGACGAGCTCGCGGCACTTCTCGTGGCCGATGATGGTCGCCGGGTGGGTCAGGTAGTTGCCGTGGGTGTGGTCGCCATGATGGTGCGTGTTGATAAGCACACGTATGGGTGCGCTGGTGACCGACTTGACGGTATCGAGGAAGTTGCGTGTGCGGCGCTCGGTGGCACAGGTATCGACGGCGATCACACCGTCGGCCGCCACGATGAAACCGGTGTTGTTGATCCACCACGTGCCATCGGGCTGAATGTACGCATAGACCCCGTCGCTGACCTCTTCGAGGTGGGGTGGATCGATGGGTCCATCGTCGTGACCGTGACCGCCATGATCGTGCCCGCCGTGGGCGTGGTCATCGTCGTCGTGCAGGTGCGAACTCATAGATGCTCCAATCGTGGTTCGACCGATTCGGTCGCGGAGGAAACTACCGCAAGGCGGCGCTTCGCGGCAGGACGGGTGCAGGAGTGGAGACTTCCTGTCGTGGCGCGTAGTGTTCCGCCCATGCGCGCCCTTGTATGTACCGAAACTGGAGCACCGAACAACCTCATCATTGAGGACCGACCGACTCCGGACCCGGGACCCGGCCAGGTTCGGGTGGCGATCAAGGCCGCAGGAGCGAGCTTTGTCGACGCCCTTCAAGCTGCCGGCAAGTACCAATTCCCGCAAAAGGCGCCGTACACGCCGGGCGCTGAGTCGGCTGGTCTGGTCGAGGCCGTCGGGGACGGTGTTTCGGAGTGGAAGCCCGGTGACCGCGTGTTCGTCTCGGGGCAGGGCGCGTTTGCGACCCACATCATCGCCCGTTCGCAGCAACTCACCCGACTCCCGGATTCGGTTGACTTTGCTCGCGGAGCATCGTTTCTTCAGGTTTACGGGACGGCATGGTTTGCGTTCAAACACCGCACCACGATTCGTCCCGGTGAGGTTGTGCTCGTAACCGGCGCCGGAGGCGGTGTCGGTCTCGCGGCGATCGACGTGGCAACGTCCATGGGAGCGAAGGTGATCGCCGTTGCGTCATCCAAAGAGAAGCGTGACCTGGCCATAGCAGCGGGAGCGTTCGCGGCGATCGATCAAACGACCGAGGACGTAAAGACCCGCGCTCGCGAGTTGACCGACGGCCAGGGCATTGATGTGGTCTACGACGTTGTGGGTGGTGACGTCAGCGAACAGGCACTGCGCGCGCTCAAGTTCGATGGCCGATTCATCGTGATCGGCTTCACCGCCGGTATTCCACGTATTCCGCTCAACCTGGTGCTGTTGAACAACCGGACGGTCGTGGGTGTTGAGTGGGGAGGTTGGATCGGCCGCAACGCGGAAGCCAACAAGGCCATGCTGGCCGACGTCCTCGCTGCTATCGCATCGGGCGAACTTCACCCGGTTGCCCCGTTCGAGCGGCCCCTTGACGAAGGCGCGCAGGTTCTCGACGAACTCATCTCCCGACGGGCCGTCGGCAAGATCGTGCTCATCCCGTAGCCGCGGTAGCTGTGGCGGCCCGGTGACTCGTGCCCCGTGGCGCGGCGCGTACAATGCGACATGGGAAACGTTGCGCACGAAGAGTTTGGACCCCTCAGTAGCGAGCCGGTGTTTGACACCCCCGAGCAGGAGCGGGCCCACCGCAAACGCCAGGTCGCACTCGCCTATCGGGTGTTCGGTGCCCAGCGATGGGGGAGCGTCGGAGACGGGCATATTTCAGCTCGGGACCCCGAGCGGCTCGACCACTTCTGGCTCGGACCGTACGGAGTTCCGTTTACGCAGATGACGATCGAGGACCTGGTGCTCGTCGGGCCCGATGGGCGGGTCGCCGAAGGTAAGCGGGGGATCAACGCCGCGGCGTACAACATCCACTGGCCGGTGCACGAAGCGCGCCCCGACATCGTGAGTGCCGCCCACACGCACACCCCGTACGGCACACCGTTTTCTGCCCTGGGAGTGAAACTGCTGCCGATCACGCAGGAATCGACAGCGTTCTTCGAAGACCACGAAATCTTCGCCGACGAGGAAGTCGATGTTCTCACCGTCGACGGTGGAAAGCGCATCGCGGATGCGATCGGCCCGGCCAAGGCCGGCGTCCTGCGCAACCACGGCCTACTGACTGTTGGAGCGACGGTCGCCGAGGCCGTAGGTTGGTTTGTGCTCATGGAACGTTGCGCTGAAGCTCACATGAAAGCCCCTGGAGCGGTGCCCATCAGCGCCGAGGGTGCCCGGGTCGCCAAACGGTCAACCGGTGTGCCGGCGGCGGGATGGCATACGTTCCAGTGGCTGGTCCGTACGCTCGTTCCTGATCCCTCCGTCGTCGGGTGAGTCCGGTCCCGCGGTGATCACCGCGGGCCGTCGTCGTGTTTTGCGGCCGAGTGTTTTGCGAACGACGCTGGTCAAGCTTTCCAGCTGAACAGCGGCATACCGAGCTTCGACAGGTCAACATCGATCCCCAGACCGGGGGTTTGGGGGGCCGCCCCGATGCCGTTGACGGATCGCGGCTGGTAACCCGCAATCTGGTTGTCGGTCCAGTCGTTCATGAACGACACGGCAAACAGCGCGTGCGGTGGGGTGCTCGCCCCGAGGTGGCTTACGGCCGCTGACATCAAGTCGCCACCCCAACTGTCTTCGATCGTGAGGCGGATGCCGAGGGCCACCGCGGTGTCACGCATGAGCTTGGCCGGCGTGAGTCCGCCCACCCGGTTGAGCTTGAGATTGATCGCTTCCATCCCGCCGGCCTGGGCGGCTTCGACCAGATTGTTCACGTCGACGATGACCTCGTCGAGGATCATCGGCAGGTTGGTGTTCTGGCGGACGAGCAGGCACTCCGCGAGCGTGGGGCACGGCTGTTCGAGATACAGCCGGTCGGTTCCTTCGAGGAGTCGAGCGGCGACGACCGCGTCCTGACGGCGCCACCCACCGTTGGCATCGGCGAGGATCGTGTCGCCTTCGTTCGTGGCCTCCACGACGCCGATGCAGCGTGCGGCATCCTGGCGCGGATCAGCCCCCACCTTGAGTTGGAATCGGCGGATGCCGCTCGCCCGTTGTTCAAGGACGAAATCGACCATCGAGAGCACGTCGCCCAGGGGCACCGCTTTGTACATGGGGAGGGAGTCGTTGACCCGGCCCCCCAGAAGGTCGACAACCGGGCGTCCGACCGCCTTTCCGAAGACGTCCCAGCATGCGATGTCAATCGGGCTCTTCGCGTAGTTGTGACCCATGAGCGCTCCGTCCATCGCTGAACGGATGGCGGTGAGGTTGGTGGGGTCGAGACCGATAACCGCCGGGCCGAGCAGTTGAAGCGCAGCGAGCGCACCCTCGGCATGGGCGTTGAGATAGGTGCTTCCGAGAGGACAAGTTTCGCCGAAGCCGTCGATCCCGTCGTCGGTGATCAGCCGAACGACAGTGCTCGGAAGCGACGTGACAACGCGCCCGCCGGACATCACGTAATTTCCGTAGCGGTAACCAAGTGGGTACTGATAAACCTCGACCGATGCAATCTTCATGGTCATGAATCTACGGCGAAAGACCCGGCGGCGCTGACATCGACGATGGTCCGACGGTGGCGACCAGGGGCTACGACGCTGAGGACCTGGGGGCTCCGACGATGACGTCCTCGTGGGCTCCGAGGATCCCTACGACTGCGGCGTGAGGGAAGGCATGCGACGCCGACGCCGCTATGACGATCTCGTCGTTTTCGACCCTGTACTTTGGCGTCATGTCCCGGTTGGTGAACACAACACTGCAACGTTTGGCACCCTCGCAACGCTCGGGTTACTCAACCCTCATGCCGGCTCCGGGCGAGAGCGAGACCATGCGCGACGAGCTCGGGGGAGATCCGTCGGGATTGGCTCCGAACCGGGGAACGACGTTGCTGAGGCTGCTGCACGTTACCGACATGCATGTCATGGATGCGGGGTCGCCGGCGCGGTCCGATTGGGTAGAAGCTCGAGCGTCGCAAACGAAGTGGCTCCCGCTGCTGCACATGGCTCGGCCGCATGATCTCCTCGCCAACTGGGGGAGTGTCGCGTTCAGCCGCGCCATAGCGGAGAGCGATGACCCGGCCGACCTTGTCGTGTTTACGGGCGACAACATCGACAATGCCCAGGTCAACGAACTTGATGCCTTCTTCGCCATGGCAGCCGGCGGTTCGTTTGCGTTCCCCTACGAGGGTCCGCAAAGTTCGAGCTGGGCGACCGACGCCCGCTCGGCCGCCCGGGAGTATCTGAATTCCGAGGGTCTCTGGCCGTTCTGGTTACCGGAGGGCGGAGTGCCCGACGGCTTCGGAACAACCCACGGGTTCCCGTTGGTGCCCGGTTTGATCGAAGCGGCGACCGCGGAGGCTTCGCTCGCCGGCGTGGGACGCCGCTGGTTGAGTGCGCTCGGCAACCACGACGTGATGCGACAGGGCACCGTGTATTCAAACCCGGAGCTTGAAGCCATCGCCACGGGCAGCTGGAGAGCGCTCGGAGCCCCGGTGGGATTTGACCCGGACGATCCGATATCCGCCTATCTCGAAGACCCGACAGCTTTCTCCGACGGATATCCGAGGTTCGATGTTCCAGCGTTGGCCACGCGTCGCTCCATCAGCCGTGCCGAGTTCATAGGTGCACATATTGATCGGCGGGTCGGGGGCTTTACTGCCGCCGACTCCGGCGATTACGTGGTCGACTCCGATGGCTGTCGCCTGATTGTCATCGACACGAACCATCCCACCGGCCACTACCAGGGAAGCGTGGGGATTGCGCAACTCAACTGGCTGGGTGACCGGCTCCGGGAGGCCGTCGACCGTCCGGTGGTGGTGGCGAGCCATCACGGCAGCGTTGCGCTCGACAACACGTTTCGTGATCCGGTGCCGACAGATCGACGGTTGGCCGCCGATGTCGAGGAAGTCCTGTTGCGCTACGGAAACGTTGTGGCCTGGCTCGTCGGCCATCGCCACGTCAACCGAATTCGCCCGCTGAAGAACCCCGACCCATCGAAGGCCGGGTTGTGGGAGATCACGACGGCGTCGGTGATCGATTTTCCGTGCCAGATCCGCGGGGTGTCGATCGTCAGGAGCGCCGACGGATCCGTAGGTGTACGTACTGAAGTGTTCGATCACGACGCCTATCTGACGCATGCCCAGAACCTGGATGAGCGTTCCCTCGCGGCATGGCACCGCGAGATCGCGTTCAACACCGAACGCGTCTACTCGGGTCGGGAGTCGGCCCGGGAAGGCCGCCCCAGTGACCGCAATGCTTTTCTGGCCCGACCGCGTCGCTAGTGGTCTGTCGCTGACCCCGGACCGGGTCGCATCGGCGAAACCGAACGGGACTCAGCTGAGACCCGACATGGTGGCATCCAACTCGGCGATAAACACGTCGATGTCCGACCGCGAAATCACGATGGGCGGCTTGATCTTCAGCACGTTGTCAGCGGGTCCGTCGGTCGAGATGAGAATGCCCCGGTCTCGGAGTCCGTTCGCGATATCGGCCGCGAGTGTGGTGGCCGGGGCTTTGGATTCGCGGTCTGTCACTAGGTCGACCCCGATGTACAGGCCCTGGCCCCGCACGTCGCCGATACATTCGAAGCGATCCTGCAACGCGCGCAAGCGGTCGAGAGCGTAGGACCCGACGTCCAAGGCGTTTGCCGGCAAACCCTCGGACTCGATCACATCGAGAACCGCCAGTCCGACCGCACACGAGACCGGGTTGCCGCCGAAGGTGTTGAAGTACTCCATGCCGTTTGCGAAACGTAGGGCAACGTCGGGGGTCGTCACCACGGCGCCAAGGGGGTGGCCGTTTCCGAACGGCTTACCGATGGTCACGATGTCAGCGGTTGCTCCCTGCATTTCATAAGCCCACATACTTGTTCCCACGCGGCCGAGTCCGACCTGGACTTCATCGGCAATGCAGAGTCCGCCAGCGGCACGAACCCGGTCGAAGGATTCACGAAGAAAACCCTCTGGATACACGACCTGACCACCACACCCACTTATCGACTCGGCGATGAACGCCGCCGGCCCGCGGCTATCGGCACCGGGGCGATGAGCCGCAGAGATCTGCTCATCGATGAGTTTCGCGTATGCGTGACCGGACTCGGGACCGTACCCGGCGAAGGGCCCACGGTACGGGTCGGCGAGAGGTGTTATGTGAACATATGGTTTCGGTCCGGACCCACCCGCCCGATTGAATTTGTAAGGGCTCACATCGATGACTGCTGCGGTGTTTCCGTGGTACGCCCAGTCGAGACAGATGACGTCCTCGCGCCCAGTGACAGTGCGGGCCATCCGTAACGCCAACTCGTTCGCCTCGGACCCGGAATTCACGAAATAGACAACCGATAGCGGGTCAGGCAATGTCGCAACCAGACGATCGGCGAGATCAAGCATGTTGGTGTGTAGATAGCGGGTATTCGTGTTGAGTGCCGACGCCTGGTCGGCCAAGGCCTTTACAACGCGTGGGTTCGCATGCCCGACGTGGCAGACGTTGTTGACCAGGTCAAGGTAACCCCTCCCGCGGTGGTCGAACAGGTAGGTGCCCTCGCCCCGAACCATGTGCAACTTGCGGCGGTAGCTCGTCGAAAGTGAGGGTCCGATTCTTCGGGAGCGTCGCGCCATCAGGGCCTCGGCCGAGTCGGATGGCACTTCCGGTTTGAACGACTCGGGCGAGAGCCTGAGCAGCATGTTCGGGTCGGGGGACAGTGATTGCCAGATGGTCCAGCGACTTGGCTCACCCGCTCCCTCGAAGTTGCCCTCGGAGTCGAGCAGATCGGTGATGAGCTGCACGTGGACGTGTGGCGCCCAACCCCCGTTGACCGTGTCGTCGCCGACAAAACCCACGACCTCTCCCGCTTTGACCATCTGCCCGGGCTCGACGAGCGTGAGGGTTCGTCGGGACAGATGGCCATAAAGCACGTAGAACACCGGGCCGTCGGATCCGACGCAGTGCTCAAGGATCACCGTTGGTCCGTAGTCGTACCGAGCAGCGTTGTCGACGACGAACTTCACGGTCCCGTCGAGCATGGCGTGGACAGCGGTGTCGGTTTCGCAGAAGAGGTCGATACCAAGGTGGACGGATCTCGGCTCCGGGGCGTCAGTTCGAAACTGGTCCCCTTTGTAGACGTTTCGGTCTTCTCCGTACGCGCCAAGGGCGAACCTGGCGCCCGCTTCGTGCAACACGCCTCGCAGCCACGTCCAATACTTAGCGGAGTCGCCGGCAAACTCCATTCCGGGTGAACCCTCGAGCAGCTGAAGAAAGACCCGCGCCTCGCGGCGTAGGTCGCGCCCGAAGATCGACTTCGGTTGGCATTCGGGAGATTGCAGCCAGGCCCGGACCTCGGCCGACTCTGGGACCGGTTCGATACCGGCTGCGTCGCGTGCCGCAAAGTGGAGGAAATCGGCCCGGAGCCCCATGAGCCGGCGCAGAAGCCGCAACGCCGGAGCCTGGGAGATCACCAGATACGGATCTACGGGACCACCGGCGGCTGCCGTGGTCCGACTCGACGAGATTGCAATGCTCATGGCAAGTCGGGCGGCCACCAAGTCGAACAACACCGAGAGCTCCGAAGGGTCGAGAGGGAACTCCTGCGTGAACGCGGTGATTACCGGTTTCGCCGTCGCCACGATGTCGTCACAATCAAGGAGCGCATAGGCGAGCGCTATGGCCAGCTCATTGACGATGTGACCATGCGCCATGTCGCCGAAATCGATCAGGCCTGAGATGCGCTCGCCGTCGACGAGCACGTTGTAGTCGTTTGCATCCTGGTGGATCACGCCGACTCGGAGTCTGACAAGTTGGGGCAGGACGCGCAGGCGGTGCCGCTCAAACGCCGCGCACACAAGTTCCCGGTCTTCGGGGAGGGTCACGTGTTCAGCAAGCGCGCGTACCGATTGGGCGTTGCTGAGATTCCACATGAACTCCGGTCGGTGGGCGGCGGGATGTCCAAATGACTGAAAGGCACGCGTGACACGTCCGAGAAAGCTGCCGAGATCGAACAGCACAGCGGTTGTCTTGGGGGATTCGGCGAGTGGGTGACCGTCGAGGCAGGTCACGATGCGAACACGAAGCGGTCCCTGCGAAGTCGTGACCGTCACCATCGTTTTGCCGTCGAGTGCCGGGACGATTCGCGGAACGGCCAGGGTCGAATCCGCCTCGGCCAGGTGCGCCAGAGCGGCAATCTGGAGGTGAAGGGCCGAGTCGGGTTCTCCGGGATTGGCGAGTTTCACGATTAAACGACCGGTGTCGGTTGTCAACATGATGTTCTGGTCACGTTCCGACACCAAAGCACCGGCCGTTCCCGTCAATCCGAATGCGGATCGCACGATCAGCTCCACTTCCGACAGAGGCAACGCCGGTGCAGGCATCTCAAAGACACCGTTCGCATCGTCATTGCGCTCGTCGGTGCGCTCGTCAATGGGAGTGAATGCGCCGGAGCTGCTTGGTCGAAGGGGCATGCGAGGAATGTACCGCCAATGCACACCGTGGCGGATCTCGGGACGGGAGACACGGTTGTCGTCGTGGCGTGCATTCTGTGGTTTTTGCCGTCGGAATATCCCTCCGGAGTGGCGTACGGTTTACCTCATTGTCAAGCAGGATGTCGTCGTTGGGGCGTGACAGGGCGCTATTCCTGTGCCACGATCGGTGGGAGGGGGCAGTGGAATGATCAAAGTCTTGATAGTCGATGATCATCTCGTGGTTGCGGAGACTCTGGCGGTGACGCTCGGCGACCATGGCGATATCTCGGTAGTGGGGATAGCGCAGAGCGGGCGTCAGGGCATAGAGATGATCCAGCGCCTAAATCCCGACGTGGCAGTGGTCGACTTTCGGTTACCTGATATGTCGGGTTCGGAGGTAATCCGCCAGTTGACAGACCTTGGGAGTCAATGTCGATGCGTTGTGCTCACCGGCACTGGATTGGACCGGGCGTTCCTGGAATCGATCGAAGCGGGCGCGGCGGGATTCGTCACCAAAGACCAACGTTTCGACGAAGTACTCGACGCGGTGATTGCGGCTTCACAGGGAGAAGTCCGTTTCCCTCCGGCCTTGCTGTCCAGGGTGTTACCGGAGTTACGTCGAGGATCAAACTCCACGTGGCGACTCACCCCACGCGAACGAAGCGTTCTTCAACTGCTTGCGCTCGGTCGCTCAAACATGGAGATCGCCGAAAACCTGGCGATCACGACCAACACCGTTCGTAACCATGTCGCCAACGTGCTCATGAAGCTCGAAGCACGGGTCGCGTGGTGAGGCGGTTGCGATCGCCACCCGAGAAGGTCTGGTCAGCGTCGAGACCTGAGCGCACCCCGGCCGCTGGCCGACGTCGCGGTGTCAGGTGTAAAAGGGTTCGACCGGGACCATCGCGTTTCGCGGTATCCGGATGAACACCGACGTGCCGTGCCCGGGGGATGACATGATCTCGCACCGCCCGCCGAGGCTGCGGGCGCGCTCCGTCATGCTCCTGATTCCGAGGTGGCCCGCGGAATACTTGGAGAAGTTCTCCGGATCACCACCCACCCCGTCGTCGTCGATCTCGACGATGATGTCGGTCTTCGTCTCCGAAAGCGAAATGGTGAGGGTCGTGGCGTCGGCGTGTTTGGCCGCGTTGGCGAGCGCTTCCTGCGCTATCCGGAACAGGATTTGGGTTGCTCCGATATCAACGTTGGAACGGATCTGGTCGTAGAGCACGACCTCTACGGACGGGCCGAGAAGTATCAAGGCGCAATTGTCGGAGCCGGATGAGAACGGCCAGCGGCCGTTCGAAATGTAACCGCCTTCGACCTTCTTCGCCTTACCGGTCGGGATGTAGGGCGATGCGATCAGCACATCCGGATCGTCACCCCAGACGTCGAGGCAAGCCCGCTCATCATAGAACCCCATATGGAAGGCGTGCACGGCGATGACGCCGTATGCGAAGCCCATGGAGGGATCGCCCTTCGCCAGCGAGATCAAGACGTCCGTGAAAACGGACGGGCTCATTTCATAGCCGCCATAGCGCTTCGGCTGAATAGCGAAAGATACCCGCCTCGCGCACCTTTGCGATGGTGTCCTCCGTGAGACGGCGGCGCGTCGCGATGCTTGGCGGCGTTTTCCCGAAGATACGGCACCAAGGCCTCGGCGCGCTCACGCATCATTTGCGGGAGTTGGGGCGAGAGATTCGCCGGCGGAATCGTGTGGGCTCATATCGTCCTCCCTGGGTCTTATCTTTGGACCCACTCTAAAGGCAAATCCGCAATGAGTCATCAGGCTAGGCGGGTACGGACGAATTGCGGCGTGAGTTACGCTTGAAGGTAACGCACGCCGCCTAGAGCCTTTCCCGATCGGATAAGAAAGGCTCTCATTCAAGAGTGTAGAGCATCATTCACCGATCAATCTGAAGTCGATTGATCGGATGATGCTCCAGGTTACATGTTCGGATAATTCGGGCCGCCGCCGCCCTCCGGCACCACCCAGGTGATGTTCTGCGACGGGTCCTTGATATCGCAGGTCTTGCAATGAACGCAGTTCTGCGCGTTGATCTGGAAGCGCGGCTCGTCGGTATCATGCGCCGACCACTTCATAGACGCCCGGCCGGGCAATAGCGCTGCGCCGGTTCGCCCAGGTCGGCAGGTTGACGCGGATCGGCACTGCTCGGGTCCTTCAGCGTCAGATGGATCGGCTGGTCTTCCTCGTGATTGGTGTTCGACAGGAAGACACTGGTCAGCTTGTCGAAGCTGAACACCCCATCGGGCTTGGGATAGAGGATTTCCTTGTGCTTGGCGGCGGGTTCGGTTGCCTCAGCATCCGTCTTGCCATGCTTCAGGCTGCCGAAGCCGCTGAAAAACGAGAGGCCGGAGAACAGAGTGTTCGTCCACATATCGAGCGCGCCCGGCGGGATGCCGATAAAAGTGCCCAGCTTCGACCAGAGCGGCTTTACGTTGCGGACAAGTTTGAGGTCCTTGCCGACCCACGTATTGCGCCAGCCATTTTCATACGCGTCGAGGCCGTTGCTTGGTGCGCCATGCTGCAGCGATTCAAACGCGGCTTCGGCGGCGAGCATGCCCGTCTTCATCGCATTGTGGCTGCCCTTGATGCGGGGCACGTTCACGAAGACCCGCCGAGCAACCAATGAGGGCGCCCCCAGGGAACGAAACCTTCGGCACTGATTGCCGAGCCGCCTTCGGTGATGGCGCGCGCGCCGTAGGAAAGGCGCTTGCCGCCTTCCAGATGTTTGCGCACATCCGGGTGCAGCTTCATGCGCTGGAATTCGTCAAACGGCGACAAATACGGGTTCTTGTAGTTCAGGTGAACGACGAAACCGACTGCGATCAAATTCTCGCCGAAATGATAGAGAAACGAGCCGCCGCCGGTGGTGGCGTTCAACGGCCAGCCCATCGTGTGCTGCACCAGGCCCGGCTTGTGCTTGCCCGGCGCCGCTTCCCAAAGTTCCTTGATGCCGATGCCGAATTTGGCGGGTTCTTTGCCCTCATCGAGACCGTATTTGCGGATCAGCTGTTTGGACAGCGAGCCGCGCACGCCCTCGCCGATCAATGTGTATTTCGCGAAGATATCGATGCCGGGCGTGTAGTCGCCCTTCGGCTCGCCATCGCGGCCGACGCCCATGTCGCCGATGCGTACGCCCTTCACTGCGCCCGCATCGTCGTAAAGCGTCGCGACGGCGGCGAAGCCGGGATAAATTTCAACGCCGAGGTCTTCGGCCTGTGTCGCGAGCCAACGCGCAACCGCGCCCAGCGACACAATGTAATTGCCGTGATTGTTCATCAAAGGCGGCATCAGGAAGTTCGGCGCCGTCAGCGACCCCGATGGCCCGAGGAACAGGAACTTGTCTTCCGTCACCAGGGTCTCGATCGGCGCGCCGCGCTCTTTCCAATCCGGAATGAGTTCGTTCAGCGCTTTCGGGTCGATCACCGCGCCGGAGAGAATATGGGCGCCGACTTCGGAGCCCTTTTCCAGAATGGCGACGGAAATCTCCGTGCCCGCTTCCGCCGCCAATTGTTTCAGGCGAATGCCCGCCGCCAGACCAGCCGGTCCGGCGCCGACGATCACGACGTCATATTCCATCGACTCGCGTTCAACGTCGTCAACCATCAGTCCCGAAACCCCATGCCAACCAAGCGCCAGCACACCTTGCAATGCTAGCCATTTACGCTTCTCGAATTACACTGGACGAAGGTCAAGGCCGAAACATTCGGCTAAAAGGCCTATTGGCCTCAATATCCGTCAGGATTCATGGACGATTTGTCTCATCAAGCGCTCGCCGAGAGCCTGCTCGACTGGTGGCGGCTGGCTGGGATTGAGCCCGAGGGCCCTGCTCCAGCGCCGGTCCAGGCTGCTGTTGCCGAGACTTATCAACAGCCAAGTCAGACCTCGATTCGGCCACGCGGCGCGCCCAGCCCCAGTGTGGACGACGCCTGGGACGATGCACCGGCGGCGCCTGCCCGCCCAGCCGGGCCGCTTGCCAAGCCCAAGACCGATGCGGCCCTCTCCGGCAGCGCGGTGGACGCCGTGGCGGAAGCTCTGGCGCTCGCCCAGAAGTGTAACAGCCTTGAGGAATTACAGGCCGCCATCGCGAAATTCGACGGCGTGGCCTTGCGAACGACCGCGCGCCAGCCCGTCTTCGCAGACGGAATTCCAGGCGCGGATGTGATGGTGATCGGAGACGCTCCGGATCGCGAAGACGACGAACACGGCAAACCGCTGATCGGCCCGGCGGGGCAATTGCTCGACCGTATGCTGGCCGCCATCAACCTGTCGCGGACCGAAAACGTCTATATTTCAAACGTGGTGAATTGGCGTCCTCCCGGCAATCGCCAGCCGACGCAGACGGAAATCCTGATCTCGATGCCCTTCATTGAGCGGCACATAGCTCTGGCGCGGCCAAAGGTTTTGATCCTTGCTGGCGGCGTGTCCGCCAAGGCCATGTTGCGGACTGAAGACGGCATCATGCGTCTGCGCGGCCGCAAGGCGCGCTACGCGTCGAGCGACGGCGCCATTGAATTGCCCGCTTTTCCGATTTTTCACCCTTCGTACTTATTGCGTCGTCCTCAGGAGAAGCGCCTCGCTTGGGCGGATCTTCTGGCCATCGAAAAGGCGCTCGCCGGTTTGACCGGCGCGTCTTGACGTGCAGCGCGTTCATTCCGGGTTCGGCTTTGGCCGCGCCAGGATGTGCATGCCGCGCGGAACAGGATTGGAACCGTCATGATGCCGCGCACCCGCTCCTCCTCGAATTCAGTTGGCGCGTCAGAGTCTCCAGCGTCCGTTTCGGTCCGCGTTAAATCGGCTTTGCTGCACGCAGCGGCAGGCCTTGCCTTGGCGGCGGGCGCGAGCAACGCCATGGCCTGTCCCGGTCAACCGGCCCCCGTCGACCCGAGCATCTTTTCCCCGCAACAATCGAGCGGCGATTCCGGCGCAGTGCTGGATCCATCCGGCCCCGCTGTGCCGCAACCCTGCGCCCCGCCGGTCTGGGTTTCAGGCGGCTCCCTGCCGCCCGTCAGCGGTCCCTCTTACGAAGACAGCGCGCCGGCGCCGACCTATTCCGTTGGGGGCGTCCCGCAATCCTATTCCGCACCGGCGCCGACCTATTCGACGCGGCAACGCACCACAGCAATACTCGACCACGCCCGCGCCCACCTATTCCGTGGGCGGCGCCCCGCAGCAATATTCGCCCAAATGTTCCATGTCCCTGCCCCGACCTATTCCTATGGCGGGCAGACCTACAGCGCGACGCCGCAGGCCGCGCCCCCTAATCCCTATCCTGGAGACTATCCCTCCGCGCCGCCGCAGGCCGTCTATGCGCCAGCGCCGCAGCCTGCCGTGCCGCCAGCGCCCTATCCGCCCGCGTTTCGCACGGCGATCGCACCAAACCTGCCACAGCATTTAAAGGTGCTCTCATCCTCCGACGTCGACCGCTATGCGCGCGCCTACGCCGCCAGCGATGCGCGCTTGTACGCCAGCGCCGATGTGATGCTGGCGCAGGTGGAAGATCCTGTCCTGCAGGGCTCGGTTTTGGCCAAGCGATATATGGCGAAATCGTCGAGCTACAATCCGCGCTACGCCGAGCTTTATGCGTGCGCTCGTCTCGTACTCAGACAATGTAGAAGCTGAATCAATCTACGCGCTGGCCGTACCGCGCGTGACGCCGGATTCGGATCTGCCGCCAAGGCCGGAAAAAGCCAAACCACGCAAATTCGCGACGGCCGGCTTGCCGCCGCAACCCATCGCGTTGCGCCCATCCGCGCCGCAAAGCAAAGCGCGCATCGATGCAGCGGAAGAAGCCTTCTACCAAGGCCAGGCTGAACAGGCTCTGAGCATCGCTTTTTCTGAAATTGGCCATGCGCTGGATGGCGACGCGCGCTACATCTCCGGCCTCGCGGCATTTCGCCTGGGCCGCTTCAAGGAAGCCGCGCAGCATTTCGACATCGCCGCGCGCACGCGTTATTTCAGCCAGGCCGAAATCGCCGCGGCCGCGTTCTGGTCGGGCCGCGCCCATCTGGCTGCGGGTGAGCCAGGCATCGCCATCGCCGCGTTCAAACTCGCGGCGGCGCAGCCGATGAGCTTCTACGGGACGCTGGCGGAGCGACAGCTGGGACAAGACCCATCCTATCAGCCGCAAAGCGCCGGCGCGTGATGCGGCCAATGCCGCCGATCTCTTCGCCCGCTATCCGGCGACCAAGCGCGTGGCCGCTTTGGCGCAACTCGGTCATATTGAGGAAGCGGAAGTAGAATTGCGCGCCTTGCAGCGCCGCGTCGATCCGTCCGAGGACATCCGCCTGCTGGCGCTGGCGCAAGGTTTGGGCCTCGCCACCGCCGCCACCCGCATCGCGGAAATGGGCGGCGAAGAATTGGCGGAAGGCCTTTACCCAGACACGCCCTATCGCCCCGCAGATGGTTTCCGTGTGAGCAAGGCGCTGCTGTTCGGCATCGCGCGGCAGATCGCGGCTCGACCCGGAAGCGGTCTCTCGCTCCAATGCACGGGGCCTGATGCAATTGCTGCCGTCGACGGCAGCCTATATCGGCAAGAACCCGGCGTTCAAGGCCGACCCGGACCAGCTCTTCGATCCACAAATCAATATGCGGCTTGGTCAGCTTTATGTTGAGTATCTGTTCAACATGTTGGGGCCGGACCTGACCAAGGTCGTGGCCGCCTATAATATGGGCCCTGGCGCCCTGCAGCGTTGGCTGACGGCCGTTGGCGGGTTCAGCGACCCACTTTTGATGATTAAATCCATCCCAAAAGATGAAACGCGCACCTATGTAAAACGCGTGCTGACGAATATGTGGCTGTATGAGTCCCGTTACGGCATGGCGTCTCCGACCCTGGAGGTTATGGCGGCGGGACGCGCACCCATTTATTCAAGCGCCGCGCGCGTGTCCTGAACAGACTTGAGTGACGGGATGACCGGACCGGCCAATCATAGCCGGCCTGACATCGAACTGACGCCGCGGGGGAATGATGAAGAGGTTTTGTATGACAATTTTCGCTGCGGCTGCGCTGACCTGTTTTTTCGAGACGCCGGATGCGCAAGCAAAGCCGACATGCGTGCGCTCGGTAACAAAGTGGCGGCACGCAATCTTGCGATCCAGGCCGGCGTACCGGTGGTTCCTGCCACCGTGGCACTACCTGACGATCCCGAACAGATACACCGGTTAGCGGAGGAAATCGGTTATCCGGTGATGCTCGAAGGCGTCCTGGGGTGGAGGTGGTCGTGGCATGCGGGCCATTCGTTCGGCCACCGACCTGATACGCGATATCACCGAAGCCCGGCGGGAAGCCATGGCTGCGTTCGGTAAGGATGAAGTTTATCTGGAGAAACTGGTCGAGAGGGCACGTCACGTGGAAGTACAGATTCTCGGTGACACCCACGGCAACGTCGTACATCTGTTCGAACGCGACTGCAGCGTTCAACGGCGCAACCAGAAAGTGGTTGAACGGGCACCCGCACCTTACCTGAGTGGCGAGCAACGCCACGAGCTGCAGCTCGCTTGGACTCAAGGTGGCGCGCAGCACCGATTACGTAGGTGCCGGTACCATCGAATTCCTGATGGACATGGACACCGGTTCATTCTATTTCATCGAAGTAATCCGCCGCATCCAGGTAGAGCATACCGTCACGGAGGAAGTCACGGGTGTCGACATCGTCAAGGCGCAGATCCGGATTCTGGAAGGTGAACGAATCGGTGCAGCCCAATCGGGTGTGCCAGCCCAGCAGGATATCCGGCTGAACGGACACGCCCTGCAATGCCGCATTACCACAGAAGATCCCGAACAGCAGTTCATACCGGACTACGGCCGCATTACGGCCTATCGAGGTGCCTCCGGGTTTGGCATTCGACTCGACGGCGGCACAGCGTACTCGGGTGCCGTGATCACGCGCTTCTACGATCCGCTGTTGGAGAAAGTAACGGCCTGGGCACCGACGCCCGAAGAATGCATCCGTCGGATGGACCGTGCACTCAGGGAATTCCGTATCCGTGGTGTTGCGACCAATCTGACCTTTCTTGAAAATATCATCGGTCATCCAAAATTTCTCGACAATACGTACACCACGCGCTTCATCGATTCGTCGCCGGAGCTGTTTGAACAGGTCAAGCGCCAGGACCGGGCCACCAAGCTGCTGCAATACATCGCCGATGTCTCGGTCAATGGTCACCCCGAGACACGCGATCGGCCACATCCGTCGGCCGACAATCTGGTGCCCACCGCACCGTGGTACGACCGTGAAATCCAGGACGGAACACGGCAGCGACTGGAGCGCGACGGGCCCATCCGGTTTGCGCAGTGGTTGCGCGCACAAAAGCGCATCCTGTTTACCGATACCACGATGCGCGACGCGCCGCAGTCGTTGCTCGCAACCCGCATGCGTTCCTACGATATCGTCGAAGTGGCGGGTGCCTACGCCAAGGCATTGCCAGAGCTGTTGTCTCTGGAATGCTGGGGTGGCGCCACCTTCGATGTCAGCATGCGTTTCCTGACCGAGGACCCATGGGAACGTCTCGACCAGATTCGCCGACACCCAACCTGTTATTGCAGGCACTGATCCGGGGAGCCAACGGTGTCGGCTATACCAACTATCCGGACAACGCCGTTCGTTACTTCGTGCAGCAGGCGGCGCGTGGTGGGGTCGATCTGTTTCGTGTATTCGACTGCCTCAACTGGATCGACAACATGCGGGTGTCGATGGACGCCATCCTCGAGGAGAACAAGCTCTGTGAGGCTGCGATCTGCTACACCGGCGACATGCTCGACCCAACCCGATCAAAGTACGATCTCAAGTACTACCTGTCCATGGCGAGCGAACTCGAGAAAGCCGGCGCACATATCCTGTGTATCAAGGATATGGCAGGCCTGATGAAACCGGCCGCCGCAACGGTCCTGTTCCGGGAGCTGCGCA
>CAVXNJ010000010.1:0-768123 GCA_963763135.1 uncultured Acidimicrobiales bacterium
CGTCGACGAGTTCGCCGGCAGTCAAGGTGTCAACGGCAATTTGCTGTCCGACCGACCAGGCGGACGAGTCATCGACTCGGAACTCCAGGAGGGCTTTGCCGGCCTCGACGCCAGCTTTGGCGAAGTGTCCGGTTTCGGGCTTGTTCACGCGGCTCGCCTTGACCTGTCCGTAGGTGACCTGGATGGCGGCGTAGCCGTCGTTCTCCGGGGTTTTCACCTGCACGACACGGGCCGGCGCAACCCGTACGACGGTGACGGGCACAACGTTGTTCTGGTCATCCCAGAGCTGCGTCATGCCGACCTTCTCGCCGACGATTGTTTTTCTGGCCATGGTTGTCTCTTTAGATCTCGTGGAAGGATCGATCTGGAAGTACTGAAAGTTCGGTACTGAATCGTGTTCTGCGGATTTGCTGCTTGTGACTGCGACTGCAGGTTTGTACTGCAGGGACTGCACCCAGATTTGTGCTGGTGGCTGGCAGGTGCCGGGCACGCAAACGCTCCGCCCGGCCTAAACCGTGCGGAGCGCACATTTGGGTTTGCCGCCCAGTCCCTGTAAACAGGCTTTGGCGGACATCGAATGTCTTGGACACCACCGTTTTCGGTGACGGCCAGTCGAAGGGCACTAGGTGCTTTTTCGAGGCCTGGAGACTATATCAGGTGGTTACGGCTACCTGAACACGCCGCGCCGACCAGGCGCACACCAGACTACGCAACAAGCACAGCAGGTGTTGGGAGGACGTGATCACGCCGCGCCGACCAGGCGCACACCAGACTACGCAACAAGCACAGCAGGTGGTTACGGCTACCTGAACACGCCGCGCCGACCAGGCGCACACCAGACGTCGTCACACTATCCGGGCATTCAGGGCGAGTTGGCCTATCGTCGAGACATACCGGTAACTGGCTAAAGAGGGAGCTCGACCGATGTCTAGCGAAAACGGGTTTTTTGTGACGGGTGGCGGGGCGCTGCGCGGCAGTGAGCGCACGATGAACGAAGAGGAATATGGAGCGTGGGCGGCCGAGGTGCGGGCGTTGGCGGAGAAGCACGACGCGGTCGTGCTCGCGCACAACTACCAGGTGCCCGAGATCCAGGACGTGGCCCACCACGTGGGCGACTCCCTTCACCTGTCACGGGTCGCGGCGCAGACCGACGCCTCGGTGATCGTGTTCTGCGGCGTGCACTTCATGGCTGAGACGGCGAAGATTCTCTCGCCGACCAAAAAGGTCCTCATCCCCGATCTGGCGGCCGGTTGTTCGCTCGCCGACACGATCACGGCTGACCAACTCCGCCAGTGGAAGTCCGAGCACCCGGGGGCCACCGTCGTGGCCTACGTCAACACGTCGGCCGCGGTGAAGGCGGAAAGCGACGTGTGCATCACGTCGTCGAATGCCGCAGACATCGTTCGCTCACTCCCCGAGGACCAGGAGATCCTGTTTCTCCCCGACCAGTTCCTCGGCGCGCACGTCCAGCGCGTGACGGGCCACAAGAACATGCACATCTGGATGGGTGAGTGCCACGTTCATGCGGGCATCTCCCCTACCGATGTGCGGGCCACCGTCGCCGCGCATCCAACGGCCGAGATCATGGTCCACCCGGAGTGCGGCTGCACTACGAGCGTGCTCGAGATGGTCAGTGGTGGCGACCTTCCCGTTGAACGGACCCGGGTTCTGTCGACTGGTGGCATGGTGAAGGCGGCCGCGGCGTCGGAGGCCAAGGAGATTCTGGTCGCGACCGAGATCGGGATTCTTCACCAGCTTCGGAAGATCAACACCGACGTGAACTTCATACCCATGAACGGCCGGGCATCGTGTCAGTTCATGAAGATGATCACGCCGGAGAAACTGCTCCGGTCGCTTCGCGATCAAACGTTTGAGGTCGACGTTCCGACCGAGATTGCTGACAAAGCCCGTCAGTCGGTTGAACGCATGATCGCCATCGGCAACTCCTCGCGAGGAGGCGAATGACCGGCGCTCGGTACCCCCGGCGTCTGAGCGCCGCTCCCGTTACCTGGCAGCGCGAAGTTGACGTGGTGGTGGTCGGCTCCGGGGTGGCCGGGCTCATGGTCGCTCTCACCGCGGCGACCGTCGGGCGCGTCCTCATCATCACGAAGGCGAAGCTCGACGCCGGCTCGACGTCGTGGGCCCAGGGCGGGATTGCCGCAGCGATCGACCTCGCCGACACCCCGGAGCACCATCTTCAAGACACGCTCACCGCGGGCGCCGGACTCTGCAGCGAACGGGCCGTGCGGGTGCTCGTTGAGGAGGGGCCCCACCAGTTGGCGCGCCTGATCAGTTTCGGCGCAAACCTCGATACCGACTCCGACGGAAACCTGTCGCTGACAAGAGAGGGTGGGCACGGGCGCGCCCGCATCGTGCATGCCGCCGATGCGACCGGGGCCGAGGTGCAGCGCTCGCTGCAGGCTGCGGTCGCTGCCAACGACCGTATTGAAGTCCTGGAAGACACCTTCGCCCTGGACCTGCTGACCACGCACTCGGGCAACGAGTCGCGTACACAGGTGGTCGGCGTCCGGGTCGCTCATCAGGAGGACCAGCGCACCGACAGCACGGGGATCGTGAGGGCCCGGGCCGTGGTGATAGCGAGCGGTGGCCTGGGCCAGCTCTACGCAAGTACGACCAACCCACCGGTTGCCACCGGCGACGGCATGGCGATGGCGATGCGCGCCGGCGCGGCGTTGGCCGACGTGGAGTTCATCCAGTTCCACCCGACCGTTCTGTGGAACGGCCCCGGTGCCGAAGGCCAGCAGTTGCTCGTATCGGAAGCCGTTCGCGGCGAGGGTGCGTACCTCATCGACGCCGCGGGCGAGCGAGTAATGGTCGGGCGCCATCCGCTCGCCGATCTGGCTCCGCGCGACGTCGTGGCGAAGTGCATGTCGATTCTGATGGCCGAACAAGGGGTCGACCACCTGTTCCTCGACGCGCGCCATCTCGGGGAGCACAAATTGCTCACGCACTTCCCGAACATCGTGGCCGGCTGTCGCAAGCTCGGCATCGATCCGCTGGTCGACCCGATTCCCGTTGCTCCGGGTGAGCACTTCGCCTGTGGAGGGATCTGGACCGATCGCAACGGCCGCACGACGTTGCCCGGTCTGTTTGCGGTCGGCGAAACCGCGTGCACCGGCGTGCACGGAGCGAACCGGCTGGCGTCGAATTCGCTGCTCGAGGGGCTCGTGTTCGGTCAGCGCGTCGGCGCTCAGCTCGTGCTCGGGTTGCCGGCCGTTGTCGCCGACTCCACGGTCGAAGATCCGGAGGACCCGGGCACGAATGCGAGTGCGGTACTCGGATCGGAGCGCACCATCCTCGCGGCCGAGATGAGCCGTCACGTTGCCGTCCGCCGCGAGGCCTCCGGACTCGAGATCGCAGCCGACCTCGTCGCCAACGCCCAGATGCTTCCCCCCGATCAAAACCCAAACCGACACGACTGGGAGGCGACAAACGTGCAACTCCTCAGCGCAGTCCTGATTCGCGGCGCACGCCTACGCGAGGAGAGCCGCGGCGGCCATTGGCGAAGCGACTTTCCCGACACGTCGGATCAATGGCTGAAACGAATTGTCACGACGATGCAACCCGACGGATCACTGACCCACACCCTTGCTGGACTGGAAGACACGCCATGAGCAACACCACACACCATCAACCACACGCCGGGCACCCGTTAAGCGAACGTACTATACGCGCACTTACCATTGCCCATCTGGGTCCCTTCGACGTGCTTCGCGTTCTCGAAGTCGCTCTCGAGGAAGACCTGCATCACGGAGAAGACGTCACGTCGGTGGCGACGATCGACGCCGGTTCGGTGTCGTCCGCTGACGTCGTCATTCGCCGCGACGGAGTATTCGCCGGCGCTCCGGTCCTCAGCGCAACCCTCGAATGGTTCATCGGCGATGCGGTGCAGTTCAAGATTCTCGCCGAAGACGGCCAGAGGGTTGCCCGGGGCGACGTGATAGCGACAATCAACGCGCCCACGATTGCGCTCCTCACGATCGAACGCACGATGCTCAATCTGATCTGCCGCACCAGCGGAACGGCAACGCTGACGCAGGCGTGGGTCGACGCCGTAGCGGGCACGTCGGCCAAAGTGCGAGACACGAGAAAGACGACCCCCGGCCTTCGTGCCCTCGACAAGTACGCGGTTCGTTGCGGCGGCGGCGTCAACCACCGCATCGGCCTCTACGACGCCGTGTTGATCAAAGACAACCACGTGCTGGCGGCCGGAGGAGTCGGGGCCGCACTCGATCTCGTCGTGGCCCGTTACGCCGATCGCCCGGAGATTGTCATACAGACCGAGATCGACCGCCTCGATCAACTCGACGAAGCCATCGCCCACGGGGCCCAGCAGATTCTGCTCGACAATATGAGCCACACTGACATGGCCGAAGCTGTACGCCGCACCAAGGCCGCGGCTCCGCACGTACTGCTCGAGGCCAGTGGTGGTCTAACGATCGACAACGCAGCGTCTGTTGCAGCGACCGGCGTCGACTTCATCGCGGTGGGTGCGCTCACCCACTCGGCGCCAATCCTCGACATCGCACTCGACTTCAAACACTGACCACATGGTGGCGGGCCCCGCCTCCACTTCGTTTCGGCACCCACCACTGGCGGCCCTCATCCGGTCTCGGCGGCCTCACTACGTTCCCTCGCTAGCGCTCGCTCACTTCTCTCGACCCTCGCCGGGGCCGCTCTTAGTTACATGGTTGCGGGCCCCCTCTCCGCTTCGCTTCGAGACCCCCAACTGCGGCCCTCATCCGGTCTCGGCGGCCTCGCTGCGTTCCCTCGCTATATCTGCGCAGGGCCCGCTTCGCGACCCTGCGGGGCTCAACTCACTTCTCTCCGCCCTCGCCGGGGCCGCGCTTAGTTAGATGGATACGGGCGAGGTTGAATGGTTTTGGGTCTGCGAGATTACGCGATCCTAAGCGCGCTTGATACCTCCCCACAGAGCTCACCGAATTCCGGTGTGAACCGAATGTCGTGGGATCTCGGAAAGTCGAACGGGACCGGGATATCCGCGACGATCCGACCCGGCCGCGCCGACATGACGAGAACACGGGTCGACAGGAACACGGCCTCGGAGACGGAGTGGGTGATGAACAGACCCGCGAACCGTTCGAGTTCGAAGATGCGGAGCACTTCGCTGTTCAGCCGCTCTCGGGTCATCTCGTCGAGTGCGCCGAACGGTTCGTCGAACAGAAACACACCGGGGTGAAGGATCAGCGACCGGGCCAGCGAAACGCGCATGCGCATGCCACCTGAGAGCTGCTTCGGGCGCTTGTTCTCGTGACCGTCGAGCCCGACGAGCGAGATGGCCGCTCGGACGCGCTCGGCCCGCTCAGCCTTGTCGATGCCACGAAGCTGCGCCAACAATTCGACGTTCGTCTTTACCGATCGCCACGGAAGCAGCGTCGCGTCCTGGAACACATACCCAAGCGACTTGCGATCAACCTCGATAGAACCGGCGGTGGGCTCGACCAGGCCCGACGCAATGCGCAGGAGGGTCGATTTCCCGCACCCTGACGGACCGACAATGGTGACGAAGTCACCGCGGTTGACGTCGAACGAAACGTTCGACAGGGCGCTCGTTCCGTCGGGGAACACCATCGAGACATCTCGGAACCGCAGGGCGGCATCGCGGGAACCGGTCGGAACAGTCATCCCACCGGCCGACCCTGAACGGTCGGCCGGCTCCGCTGACGAGATCGAAATCCTCGGATTGTCAGGAAGACTGATCATGACGCAATTCCCGATGCGCCGGCTGCCGATCCAGCGAAACGGCTGTCGGAGTGCAGAAGACCTTCGGGGACCCCCTCCCCCTCGGTTGTCCAGACCCACAGTCGCCACAGCCGACGGGAAAAGTCGGCGTACGCCTCGCGTCCGTGGAAGAGCCGATAGTTGTCGATGACTATCGCCTGGCCCGGTTCCAGTTTGAATCGAGGGCAGAACAGGCTTAGATCGTCGATCAACTGGTGCCATCGGGCGATGACCGCGCGATCAAGCTCCGGTGTGGTCGAAGTCGCCGTCGGTTGCTGCTCCGGAAACCGACGGAACATCATTCGACCGGAGGCCGAACGACCGACGAGCGGGCCTTCCGCCGCACGCTTTCCCGGTTCCGTCTGGTCGATCGGTGCGGTGAGCAAACGGTCAACGAATCCCGCGCCTTCCGGCTGGGTCGCCGCCCAATTGAGGAGCGCCAACCCGTCCATCAGGAACGACTCCCCTCCCTCGGCCGACGATTCATCGCATACCAGCAGGAAGTAGTCGGGGTAGTAGTTGCCGTAGCTGAAGCCGTCGGTGTGCAAACGGCTTCGGGTGTGTTGGCTGAGTCCGGCGTATTTGCGATCCTGTACGCCACCGTCGCGCACTTCGGCCGCTTCGGGAATTGCGAGAACCGACTCACCGAAGATCTGGTGACCGAGCAGTCGAGCGTCTTCGGCGGTATGACCGACATCCGACAGGATCACGGCTCCGTCGCGCTTGACGAGCGCGAGGGCAGCCGTCGCATCTCCGGCAACGTGGGGTCGCACTCCCAGTTCCGGAAACGGCGCCCGGGCCAACGGCATTCGCATCACGTGAGCACCTTCTTCTTGCCGTAGACCTCATCGAGCAGTTTGAGGTCCAACACCTTCGTCGGGTCGGGAAGATCGGTGACGCCCGCCGCCTTCAACGCGGCGTACATGTCACCGGCAAGAAGCGCCTGATCCATGCGGAAGAGACCCTTGCTCGCCGTCAGCGGCGAGTTCATGAGCGCAACCTGCAGTTCGTTCTGGCGGGTTTGCTGCTTGATATCGAGGCTGAGGTCAACGCCGTACTTCTCCACTGCGAGCTTCGGAGCTGCCGACGTGTCCTTCGCGTTCATTTCCCAACCCTTGATCGTCGCCTTCATGAACTTCGCCACGACCGCCCGATTCTTCTGAAGATATGAGCGCTTACAAAATACTAAGTTCGCGTAGGATGGCAGGCCCAGGGCCGCCCACGTGGTCACGACGAAGTCCTTGTCCTTGACCAGACCCTTGGTCTCCAGCGTGATTGGCTGGTTGACCACGAAACACGAATAGGCGTCACCGGCCCCTTCCAACAGCGGATCCGGCGAGAATCCGGCTTTGATGAACGAGTAGTCCTTGGGAAGGCCGGCTTTGGTGAGCACGGCGTTGATCGTGGTGTCGACGCCGTCCTGGCCAAGGAACTTGCTGCCGACCAGATCCTTCGGTTCCCGGATCGGACGTTTGATCAGGGAAAGCACGCCACCCGGCGACGACTGATACTGCGTCCCGACCACAACGAAGTCGTTGCCCTTGCTGATCGCGAGGAGCAACGCCTGCAGGTTCGGGATGATTCCGATGTCGGCGTCACCGGCGGCCACCGACACGGTTGGCGAGGGGGCGTTGGGTCCGCCCTGGAGGTATTGGGCATCGAGGCCTTCCGCTGCGTAGTAGCCCTTTTCGAGCGCGAGCCACGAGCCGCCGTACTCGACGTTCTTGATCCATCCCATGGCGACTCTGACCTTCGTCGTCTTCTTCTTCGCCGCCGCGCTGGCCATCGACGGGCGACCCAGGACCAGTGAGATACCGGCGGCGCCCGCACCCAGGAGGAGATTTCGGCGACTCAGCGCAAAACCCGTTTCGGGTGAGGCGTTCGGGACTGGACCTTGTGGATGATTCATTGGCGCTCTTTCTTGGTTGGTGTCGTGGTTTGGCTTGTTTGGTTTGGGACTTGGCTTGTTTGGTGTGGTGTGAATGTCTTGGTTGGTGTTGCGGTGATGGCGGACCCGGCCCTGTGGGATCAGACGTGTGGGATCAGACGTGTAGGCGCGACAAACCAGGGCCACTGGCGAGATGGTTCAGTACGGCGGTTCGGTACGGAGGGGTTGAGAGGGGTCTACGGTCGAAACACTTCGTTGCCTCGCCGCTCAACAACGGCGGCGATCGAGAAGAACGCCACCGAGATGAAGGTGGCGATCATGGCGGCACCCCAGGCCCGGGGCATCTCCATGTCGGTGCGGGCCTGGGAGAACAGCTCCCCCAAACCGTTGCGGCCGATCAGGAACTCGGCGACCATCGCCGCGAGCACACTCGTCGGGGCGGAGAGTCGAAACGCGACAAGCAGGTTCGGCACGGCCGAGGGAATCATCAGCCGAAACAGGCGGTCGCGCTTCTTCGAACCGGCGAGGAGGAAGAGATCGGAGGTTCCCGGGAGCAATCTCCGGACACCGGAAACCGTGAGCACGAACGCCGGGAAGAACGAGATGATCGTGGTCACGACGAGAACGGCGCTGTCGCCGTAGCCAGCCACCCGGGCGATCACCGGGATCATGGCAACAACCGGCACGGCCCGCATGATCATGGCCGGCGGGGTCACCAGGCCGGAGATGAGCGCAGACGACGATGCGAGAAGTGCAAGGAGGAACCCGGTCGTCATGCCCAGGGTCAGGCCGGCCAACGACCGGCCCACCGTCCAGGCCGCATCCCCGGCGAACGCCCCGGGGTTGGTCACGATGTCGGCTATCACCCGGGCCGGCGACGGCAGGACAATTTCGTTGACGCCGGAAAGCGAGACCCACAGCTGCCACACGAGCACGACCAGCACGATGGCCCAGGAATTGCGAAGGAACTTGCGTCCCGACGACGCCCAACGATTGTTGGCCCGCCTGGTTTGGATCGATTCGCTGAGTGTTCCGGTTGACTGAAGGTCGATGGCGGTCATCGTCGTTTCCTATTCGGTTTCGGCGAAGCGGCGGACACCGGCTGTCGTCATGATCGACAACAGGCCGAACGACACCATCGAAATGAATGCACTCAGGAATGCTGCGGTCCAGAGCAGCCCGATTTGATAGTTCTGCATGGCTGAGACGATCAGTAGACCGATCCCACGAGGCGCTCCGAACCACTCGCCCAGCACTGCACCAAGGACCGCGGCTGGTGCGGCCATCCGAAGACCTTCGAAGATTCCCGGGAGTGCAGCCGGCAGCTCGAGGTGGACGAAGCGATCACGGCGGGACGCGGCGCCGACCGTGAACAGATCGTGGGCCGATGTCGTGGCGCTGCGGAACGCTGACGTCGACGACACGAACATCGTGAAGAACACCGCAAGCGTTGCGATCGCAATCGGCGTGCCTTCACGGCCCACAGTGACGATAAACAGCGGAGCAAGAGCGATGAGTGGCAGGGCGTGCACGACGCCGGAGAATCGTTCGATGCCGGGGCGCAACAGGGGCACGGTAGTTCCGATGAGCGCCAGCAGGGTGCCGATCAACGCACCGAAGACGAAGCCACGTCCGGCCGCCGAACACGTGGCACTAAGCGCACGTAGCAATGCCGGACGACGCTCGGCACTCGTGAGTGTCGAGAGCACCGTCGACAGCGGCGGCCACGTCGGACCCAGCGCTTCCGCTCGTCCGACGATTTCCCAACCTCCGAGAAAGACCGCGGTACCCAGGGCGCCGAGCAGCGTTCGTCGGTCCGGGGTCAGCGCTTGCACCGACCTACCGAGAAGCGAAGGCACCGGACGAGCAGCGTCTCGAACGGGAGCGGTCGCTGGGGGAAGGGCGCGAACTCGGCTCGCGAAGACGGGGCGATCGCTCATGTCATCGCATCGCGTTCTTGTTGAACGGCTCCAACTCTCCGGGGCCGGGTTGGCGCCCGCCCATGAACGAGCCGCGCAGGTGGCGTCGAACGCCGCCCGGAGCGTCTTCCGTGGCGCGTGCTGCGGAATGCCAGAGATCGCAGTGGTGGAGAATGACGTCACCCCGGTCGCAGTACACGCCGATCTCGCCCGGTACCTTGTCGAAACCGAGGGGCATGCTTTCGGTTTCCATCAGGTGGCTGCCGGGGAGTACCCGGAGGAAGCCGTTGGCCGGTGAGGTTCCGTCGACGTGAATGGTCACGGCGATGCCGGGCCAGATGTCTGACGTGGGCCGTGACTGATGATCGGAATGCCATCCGATCCTGGTGTAGGTCATTCCGGGCCCGGGGCGGGCATCCTGGTAGACGACGCTGCGTCCGTCGGGACAGAAGATCCAGAAGTCC
This sequence comes from uncultured Acidimicrobiales bacterium, assembly GCA_963763135.1. Classification (GTDB taxonomy): domain Bacteria; phylum Actinomycetota; class Acidimicrobiia; order Acidimicrobiales; family JANYDT01; genus JANMZO01. The sequence continues at coordinate 10,035 of CAVXNJ010000010.1, forward strand.
GGTCCGAGCGCCTGCTCCATGATCGCCAGAACCATGGGGTGGTAGAACGCCGCGTGGGCCTCGGGCGAGAGCGCTTCGACGTTCACCACATAGTGAACGAACGGTGGCATGGAGCCTTCAAAGTCAGCCACGAACTCGTTACCGGCGTACTTGGGGTCGAGGTCACCGGTCGCGACACGTGCTTGGAGCGTTTCCATTGCCGTTTGCAGGGCGGTCAGTTGCTCCTCGGTGAAGAGACCTTTGAGAACGGTGTAGCCGTCCCGTTCGATCTCCGCGACTGCCGTCGCTATATCGGGTGTCGTCAAAACATCAGTGTTCATATGATTCGCTCCGGTTACGCATGAGGCTGTTGCAGGCGGACATTGGTGAGGAGATACAACGACTCAGTGGTCGTATTGAGCCCTAGGACTTCTTGAGAGCCGCCATATCGGGGCTGGCGATGTCAAGGGCCACCGCGGGAATGGCCACTGCGTCGGTGGTCCATGCCCAGATCGACACCATCATGCGATCGGGATCGATGTAGCCGTCTCGGCCGTGGAGCATTCGGTAGTTGTCGATACAGATGACGTCTCCGGCCTCGGCCCGGAAACGTGGCCCACGAGAGCGAGCCGACGCCACTGCTCGGCCCCATTTCTCGACGAACGGCCAATGGGAGCTCTCGTCGGGTCCGAGCAGCGGGGCCTGATACGGGTGTGATCGGACCTGCACTCGTCCGCCCTTGGTCAGACGCGCAATCGGCACGGGATTGTTCTGGGGGAAGTTGGGCTCGCTGTGATCTATCGGTTGATCCCAGAAGAAGCTCGCAAAGTCGGGATCGTCCTCAGACAGCATCGTCCCGAGCTTCAGCGCGTCGACGAGGAAACTGGCGCCTCCGATTGAGCAGGGCTTGGCGCAGTAGAGAAACATGTGGTCCGGCGAGAAGTCGCCGAACGCATAGCCATCGTTGTGCGCCGGCTGCTGGACCTCGATCGGGGCGAAGGTCCGCTTGCGTCCTCGTTCGTCGACCGGCTGGGCCGCAACGATCGGAGCGTTCATTTCTATGCGCGCTTTGGTCGCTTCAAACTGGGTGGCTACCCGCACGGCCCGATCGCCGAGCATGCGGTAGCCGAAGGCAATCGTGTCGTCGACGGATTCGACTCCGGACAACAGACAGGCTCCGTCGAGGGCCACCAGGGCCCGTGCGTGCTCCACCGACGTCGCCCGTCGGGGAATGAGATTGGCGTCACCGAAATCCATGGGAATCCTCAACCTTCTCGACTACCGGCTCAAGGTGAGCCGTTACCGATCAACGCTAAGGACCTGCGATTTCGTCAAGGTTTCCGATACGGACAGTTTTGTTACAGGCCGCTAACGGCGCGTCAACGACGAAGGACCCGGCCGGAGCCGGGTCCTTCAGTCAGACTGCCTGGCGTTTCGCTGTTGCGTTACGCGTTCTGGATCTTGATTTCGATGTCGACGCCGGCCGGAAGCTCCAGGCGCTGCAACGAGTCGACGGTCTTGGGGCTGGGCTCCAGGATGTCGAGGAGACGCTTGTGGATCTTCATCTGGAAGTGTTCGCGGCTGTCCTTGTGCTTGTGAGGACTGCGGATCACGGTGTAGACGTGATGCTCGGTCGGCAGCGGCACCGGGCCACGAACCTTGGCGTTGGTTCGGATCACGGTTTCGACGATCTTCTTCGTCGACTGGTCGATGATCTCATGGTCATACGCCTTCAGGCGGATGCGGATCTTTTGCTTGGCGTCAGCCATGTTCTTGCTCGTTTCGTTTCGAATTCGTAGTCAGTGAGACAGGTCTGTACGTGGCAGTTACTTGAGGATCTTGACGACGCGGCCAGCACCAACCGTGCGACCACCCTCACGGATAGCAAACTTGAGACCCTCATCCATAGCGATCGGCTTGCCCAACTGAATCGTCACACTGATGTTGTCACCAGGCATAACCATCTCCGTACCCTCAGGCAGATTGATCGTGCCCGTAACGTCCGTCGTACGGAAATAGAACTGCGGACGATAATTATTGAAGAACGGCGAGTGACGACCACCCTCATCCTTCGTCAACACGTAAATGTTCGACTCAAAGTCAGTGTGGGGTGTGATGGAGCCCGGCTTGCAAAGAACCTGGCCGCGCTCAACATCTTCCTTCTTCGTGCCACGAAGCAACGCACCGATGTTGTCGCCAGCCTGACCCTGATCGAGGAGCTTGCGGAACATTTCCACACCCGTACACGTCGTCTTCTGCGTATTCCGCAAACCAACGATCTCGATTTCATCGCCAACCTTCACGATGCCCTGCTCAACCTTGCCCGTAACAACGGTGCCACGCCCGGTAATCGTGAACACGTCTTCCACCGGCATCAAGAACGGCTTATCCAAGCGCACGAGCCGGTTCCTTGATGAACTCATCACAAGCCGCCATGAGATCCATGATCTTCGCTGCCCACACCGGATCACCCTCAAGCGCCTTCAACGCCGAAACACGCACGACCGGGGTGTCATCACCCGGGAACTCATACGAGGTCAACAACTCACGAACCTCAAGCTCAACCAGCTCAAGAAGTTCCTCGTCATCAACCGCGTCAGCCTTATTCAACGCGACCACGATGCCCGGAACACCAACCTGACGAGCCAACAACACATGCTCACGAGTCTGCGGCATCGGACCATCAGTCGCCGCAACCACCAGGATCGCGCCGTCAACCTGAGCAGCGCCCGTGATCATGTTCTTCACATAGTCAGCGTGACCCGGCATATCCACATGCGCATAATGACGATTATCCGTCTCATACTCAACGTGAGCGATCGAGATCGTAATACCACGAGCCTTCTCTTCCGGAGCCTTGTCAATCTGATCAAACGGCGTAAACGCAGTCGACGGATTGTGATCATGCAACGTCTTCGTAATGGCAGCAGTCAACGTCGTCTTACCATGGTCAATATGGCCCATAGTGCCAATATTCAAGTGCGGCTTATTCCGCTCAAACTTCTGCTTAGCCATTAGAGGAAATCCTTCGTGTTTTGTCTTGCGGGCGGTTGGTTGACGAATTGGTGAAACAGGACAGCGAGAACTGGTGGGGTGCGACTACTCGCCACGAACGCGGGCGACGATTTCCTTCGCCACGCCTTCGGGAACTTCCTGGTAGGAATCGAACTGCATCGTGTACTGGGCACGACCCTGGGTGCGCGAGCGCAGGTCGTTGACGTAGCCGAACATGTTGGACAACGGCACCTTGGCCCGGATGACCTGGGTGGCTCCACGAGCTTCCATGCCTTCCATCTGGCCACGACGGCTGTTGATGTCGCCGATCACGTCGCCCATGTAGTCGTCGGGGGTGACGACTTCGATGCTCATGATCGGTTCCATGAGGACGGGCTTGCACTTGCGAGCCGCTTCCTTGAAAGCCATCGAGCCACAGATCTTGAACGCCATTTCCGAGGAGTCGACTTCGTGGTAGCTGCCGTGAACCAGGCGGACCTTGATGTCTTCCATCGGGTAGCCGGCGAGAACACCGGTCGAGAGGGCGCCCTGGATACCGGCGTTGACCGACGGGATGTATTCGCGGGGAATCGCACCACCGGTGATCTTGTCTTCGAAGACGTAGCCGCCACCCGGGTTCGGCTCGACGTCGATGACGACGTGGGCGAACTGACCCTTACCACCGGTCTGCTTGGAGTAGCGCTCGACGTGGCCGGACACCGAACCGCGGATCGTTTCGCGGTAGGCCACCTGGGGCTTGCCGACGTTGGCTTCGACGTTGAACTCACGCATCATGCGGTCGACGAGCACCTCGAGGTGCAACTCGCCCATGCCGGAAATGATGGTCTGGTTGGTCTCTTCGTCGGTACGAACCCGGAAGGTCGGGTCTTCGTCGGACAGCGAGTACAGGGCCTTGCCCAGCTTGTCCTGGTCGGCCTTGGACTTCGGTTCGATGGCCACGTGGATGACGGGCTCGGGGAAGATCATGCGTTCGAGGATGATCGCCTGATCCTTGTCGCACAGCGTGTCACCGGTCGTGGTGTTCTTGAAGCCGAGACCGGCCACGATGTCGCCGGCGCGGGCCACTTCGAGGTCCTCGTGCGTGTTCGCGTGCATAAGGAGAATACGGCCGAGGCGTTCCTTCTTGTCCTTGGTGGAGTTGAAGACTTCCGAGCCCTTTTCGATCTTGCCGGAGTAGACCCGGAAGTACGTGAGCTTGCCGAACTGGTTCGCCACGATCTTGAACGCGAGGGCCGAGAACGGCTCGTCTTCGCTCGGCTTGCGGGTCATCGCCTGCTCTTCGTCCTTCGGGTTGATGCCCGTGGTGTCAGGGATGTCGAGCGGCGACGGGAGGAAGTCGACAACGGCGTCGAGCATGGGCTGTACGCCCTTGTTCTTGAAGGCCGAGCCGCAGAGGACCGGAACGAAGTCGAAGGCCAGACAGCCCTTGCGCAGAGCGCGCATGACGTCGGCTTCGGTGACTTCTTCGCCGCCGAGGTACTTCTCCATGAGCTCATCGTCTGACGTGGCGATGGTGTCGAGAAGCGTCTCGCGGTACTCAGCCGCTTCATCGGCCATGTCGGCCGGAATGTCAACTTCGTCCCATTTGGCGCCGAGTTCCTCATCCTTCCAGATCAGGGCCTTCATCTTCACGAGGTCGATGAGACCGATGAACGGCTTGTCGCTCTCCACGCCGCCCGAGCCGATCGGGAGCTGAATGACGGCGACAACGCCTTCGAGACGGTCCTTGACCATGTCGACGGTGCGGTAGAAATTCGCGCCGATGCGGTCCATCTTGTTCACGAAGCACATACGGGGAACCTTGTGCTTGTTGGCCTGGCGCCACACCGTTTCGGTCTGCGGCTCCACACCGGCCACCGAGTCGAACACGACGACGGCGCCGTCGAGCACGCGCAGCGACCGCTCAACTTCGATGGTGAAGTCGACGTGGCCCGGCGTGTCGATGATGTTGATGCGATGGTTGTTCCACACGCACGTGGTTGCCGCTGAGGTGATCGTGATGCCACGTTCCTGCTCCTGCACCATGTGGTCCATGGTCGCCGCACCGTCGTGCACTTCGCCGATCTTGTAGCTCTTGCCCGTGTAGTACAAGATGCGCTCGGTCGTGGTGGTCTTGCCCGCGTCGATGTGGGCGATGATGCCGATGTTGCGGGTGCGTTCGAGGGGAAACTCGCGTGCCATTTCGTACTCAGTTCGTGTGTCAGGGGCGACGTGGGGAATGACGTTGCTTTGCGGAATTCACCGCTCCGTGCAGCCAGGGCCGGTCAGGAGTCGGTTCAGTATTCGTTTGCGTGTGAAATTGCCAAGGATCAAACCGGGGCGGAGCGAACCACCCCGGGTACTGCGGGAACTGCGACTACCAGCGGTAGTGGGCGAAGGCCTTGTTGCCTTCAGCGGTCTTCTGCACGTCGTCGCGCTTCTTGACCGACGATCCGACACCGTTGTTGGCATCGAGGAGTTCAGCGGAGAGACGCTCAGCCATCGTCTTCTCACGGCGCTTGCGGCTGTTTTCGACAAGCCAGCGGATGGCGAGGGTGTTCGCCCGGCGCGGCTTGACTTCGATCGGCACCTGGTAGGTGGCGCCACCAACGCGGCGGCTCTTCACTTCCAGAGCCGGACGGATGTTGTCGAGCGCCCGCTTCAGCACGACGAGCGGCTCGGCCTGAGCCTTCTCGCCGGCGGCCGACATTGCGTCGTACACGATGCTCTCGGCGACGGAACGCTTTCCATCGAGCAGAACCTTGTTGATGACGTTCGAGACGAGCACCGAGTTGTACACCGGGTCGGGAAGGATCTCTCGGCGCGGGGCGGGACCTTTGCGTGGCATGGCTGCTGTTCCTGTTCTTTACTTCTTCTTGGCGCCGTAGCGGCTGCGGGCCTGCTTGCGGTTCTTTACGCCGGCGGCGTCGAGAGTTCCGCGGATGATCTTGTAACGCACACCCGGAAGGTCCTTCACACGACCACCGCGCACGAGCACGATGCTGTGTTCCTGAAGGTTGTGACCTTCACCCGGAATGTAGGCGGTGACTTCCACACCACTGGTCAGGCGTACACGGGCCACCTTGCGGAGCGCCGAGTTCGGCTTCTTGGGGGTCGTTGTGTACACACGGGTGCACACGCCGCGACGCTGAGGAGCACCCTTCAGTGCGGGTGTCTTGCTCTTGTCGGTCTTGGACTCACGGCCCTTACGAACCAGTTGCTGAATTGTGGGCACAACGAACCTCTCGGTTGAACTGCTGCGGAAGCGATACGTGCGCGGGCGGTCAGAACAGACCGGCGCACAGACCGGAAGATAATAGCGGACGCGCGGACCCTCGAAAACGCGCCGCAACAAGACGAAGGAGCGCGGGGACCGCGAGAAACTACGTTGGAAGCCTATCTGCTTCCAGATCACCGGCTGACCGGAGGATTTCCGATGCGCACCCTAGTGAAAACGATGGTTTTGGGAGCCTCGTTCTCACTATGCGTGAGTTTCGGTGGTGCGATGTCGGCGGGTCAGGCGGCAACCACGGCGCGCTTACTTGAGTTCGTGAAGACCGAGCCCGAATGGGTGGTCGTGAACGACGGTGTGATGGGCGGCGTCTCGTCGAGTTCCGTGGCCCGGGCAGGCGGCCTGCTGACGTTTGCCGGTCGGGTCCGCCTCGAAAACAACGGTGGCTTTGCCAGCACCCGTTCGTCGACGGTTGCCAAACCGGTGAACGCGGCGTTGCGCAAGGCAACGGCATTATCTGTACGCGTGCGAGGCGACGGGTCGACCTACCAACTCACGCTCGACACGGGCACGACCTGGTACTGGGCGGCCATCACTCCGCCTCCCGGTGCGTGGACGACACTGGAGATCCCGTTCAGTGATCTGCGGCCCCACGGCCGCTTCGGCGACCCACTCGCCGGCCCGTCGTATAGCGGCGAGGCGCTTCGTTCCATCGGCCTACTCATAAGCAATAAGCGCGCAGAGAAATTCCGCATCTCGCTGGATTGGCTCGGCGTCCGGTAGGTGCCTTCCCCTTGGGCTCCATCGACATCGAACCCGGAATAGACCGTCCAGACGCCAATCGACAGAGACGCCGACACGACCACCAGAACCATGGCCGTGATCTTGATGCCAGTTCGTTTACGTGTCTCGCCGCCCAGGGCGAGCATCCTAACGGGAGACGCGAAAAGGCCCCGCCGAAGCGGGGCCTTTTCACAAAGCGTAGGTGGAGTTACAGGTTCTCGACACCGAGAGCCCGCAGTGCGTCGGCCCGGCGAGCCTCGGCTGCGGCTTCCTCGCCGAGCACGGCGATGAAGGGGTCACCTTCGGGGAGACGGATCTCCGAGTTGATACCGGCGAGCCACGCGGCCAGATCGGCCGGGGTGTCGCCAGCGGCGGCGGGCAGCATCGGCTCGGCACCCACCACGTTGATCGACACTTCGCGGTAACGCTCCATGCCGGTGCCCGAGGGGATGAGCTTGCCGATGATGATGTTTTCCTTGAGACCGATGAGTCCGTCGGACTTGCCTTCGATCGCAGCCTCGGTGAGCACCCGGGTGGTCTCCTGGAAGGAGGCCGCCGACAGCCACGACTCGGTGGCGAGCGAGGCCTTCGTGATACCCATCAGTTCCGGACGGGCTTCGGCCGGAATCTTGCCTTCGTCGCGCAGCTGACGGTTGGCGATGGCGAAGTAACGGGACTCCACCTTCTCCCCCGGCAGGAACGACGATTCGCCGGATTCCTGGACCGCAACACGCTTCAGCATCTGACGGACGATGAGTTCGATGTGCTTGTCGTGGATCGACACGCCCTGATCGCGGTACACCTTCTGGACTTCGTCGACGAGGTACGTCTGCGTGTCGCGGATGCCCTTGATGTCGAGGATTTCCTTCGGGTCGAGCGGACCTTCGTTGAGCGGATCGCCGGCGTTGACATGGCCGCCTTCGTGCACGTTGGAGTGCAGCTTGGCGTTGATGCCGACGGTGTAGGCGATCTCGGTGCCATCGTCGCCGATGACCACGATCTCACGGGTCTTGGAGTCTTCCTCGCCCATGCGCACCTGGCCGGAGTTGGCGACCAGAACGGCCTTGCCCTTCGGGGTACGGGCTTCGAAGAGCTCGACGACGCGGGGAAGACCGGCGGTGATGTCGCTGGACTCGCCCTTACCGGCGGCCACACCACCGGTGTGGAAGGTACGCATCGTGAGCTGGGTTCCCGGCTCGCCAATCGACTGTGCGGCGATAACGCCGACCGACTCACCAAGCTCGATACGGAGACCGGTAGCGAGCGAACGGCCGTAGCAGTTCGCGCACACGCCGTACTCGGCATCGCAGGCGAGAACCGTGCGGACACGGACCCGCTCAACGGTTGGATCGTCGCGGAGCTTCTCCATGATCTCCTGGTTCACGTCGGCGTTGCGCGGCAACACCGTGCCATCGCCGAGGGTGACCGGCTCAGCCAAGAGGCGACCGAGCAGCGACGTCTCAAGGTAAGCACGCTTACCTTCGGAGTCGGGGCCGACGTATTCCAGCCAACGGCCACGGGTCGAACCGCAGTCGTCTTCGCGAACAATGAGTTCCTGCGCCACGTCGTGCAGACGACGGGTCAGGTAACCCGAGTCAGCGGTACGAAGAGCGGTGTCGGCGAGACCCTTACGGGCACCGTGCGTCGAGATGAAGTACTCGAGAACGGAGAGGCCTTCACGGAAGTTGTTCTTGATCGGGCGGGGAATAATGTCGCCGCGGGGGTTGGCCACGAGACCGCGCATGCCGGCGATCTGACGCACCTGCAGGGCGTTACCACGAGCACCCGAGCCGACCATCATGTTGATCGGGTTCATCGGCTCCTTGTCGAGCTGGAACTGCATCGCCCGCTGGATCTCGGCCGTGGCCTCGGTCCAGATTTCGACTTCCTTCTGGCGACGCTCGTCGTCGGTGATGATGCCCCGCTTGAACTGGGCCTCGATCTTTTCGGCTTCCTTCTCGTGCCGATCAAGGATTTCGCGCTTGGCTTCCGGCGTCTTCACGTCGTCGATCGACATCGAGATGCCGGACTGGGCGGCGTAGCGGAAGCCGAGGTTCTTCAGCGCGTCGAGCGATTCGGCAACGATGGCCTTCGGGTAGCCGACGGCCAACTCTTCCACGATCGTGGTTACTTCACGCTTGCGGATGAGCTCGTTGATGAACCGGAAGTCGGCAGGCATGGCCGTGTTGATGAACAGACGACCAGGCGTCGTTTCCAGCGAACCGGGCTCGCCGTCTTTGCCGCCGTACTTCTGCTCATCGTTGCGGAACGTGATCTTCGCGTGCAGGTCGAGGTCGCCCTGGCCGTAGGCCAGCTCGACTTCCCACAGGTGGCGGAACGCACGGCCCTCGCCCTTCACGCCATCGCGCTGCAGGGTCAGGTAGTACGCACCGATGATCATGTCCTGCGACGGCACCGCGATCGGGCGGCCATGGGCCGGCGAAAGGATGTTGTTCGTGGAGAGCATGAGCACGCGTGCTTCGGCCTGCGCCTCGGCGCTGAGCGGAAGGTGGACAGCCATCTGGTCGCCGTCGAAGTCGGCGTTGAAGGCCGTACACACGAGCGGGTGCAGCTGGATGGCCTTGCCCTCGACGAGGATCGGCTCGAAGGCCTGGATGCCGAGACGGTGAAGCGTAGGAGCACGGTTCAGCAGAACCGGATGTTCCTTGATGACTTCTTCGAGGACGTCCCACACCTGGGCGCGGCGACGCTCGACCATACGCTTGGCCGACTTGATGTTCTGAGCGAGTTCCTGGTCGACGAGGCGCTTCATGACGAACGGCTTGAAGAGCTCGAGGGCCATCAGCTTCGGCAGGCCGCACTGGTGCAGCTTGAGCGTCGGGCCGACGACGATGACGGAACGACCCGAGTAGTCGACGCGCTTACCGAGAAGGTTCTGGCGGAAACGACCCTGCTTGCCCTTCAACATGTCGGACAGCGACTTGAGCGGGCGGTTGCCCGGGCCGGTGACCGGACGGCCACGGCGGCCGTTGTCGAAGAGTGCGTCGACCGATTCCTGCAACATGCGCTTCTCGTTGTTCACGATGATCTCGGGAGCACCGAGGTCGAGGAGACGCTTGAGGCGGTTGTTGCGGTTGATCACGCGGCGGTACAGGTCGTTGAGGTCGGAGGTCGCGAAGCGGCCACCGTCGAGCTGCACCATCGGGCGGAGGTCCGGCGGGATGACCGGCACGGCAGCCAGGATCATGGCCTTCGGGTCATTCATGCGCTTGCCGTTTTCGTCGCGCTTGTTGAACGCGGCGACGATCTTCAGACGCTTGATGGCCTTCTGCTTGCGCTGGGTGCTGAGCGGGCGCTTGCCTTCGAGACCGGTGTTCTCGATGGCCTCGCGAAGCTTGACTTCCTCGACGTCGAAGTCGAGTTCGGCGATCAGCTGCTGGATGGCTTCAGCACCCATGCCGCCACGGAAGTAGTCGCTGTAGCGATCCTTCAGTTCGCGCCACAGCATCTCGTCTTCGATGATCTTGCGGGAGAACAGGTTCTTGAACTCATCGAATGCGCGCTTAACAAGCTCGTACTCGGCGTTGCCACGATCACGGATGCCGGTGATTTCCTTCTCGGCCTGGCGACGCTTGGCGTTGATTTCGGAGTCTTTGGCGCCGTCTTTTTCGAGCTGCTCAAGATCGGCTTCGAGTTGCTTGAAGCGACGGTCGAGATCGAGGTCGCGGTCGCGCTCGACGGCCTGAAGCTCTTCGAGCATTTCGGCTTCGAGGTTCGGGAGGTCGGCCTGGCGCTTCTCAACGTCGACGAACGTCACGAGGTTCGCGGCGAAGTAGATGACCTTTTCGAGCTGCTTGGCCTTCAACTCCTCTTTGGCTTCGGTGCCCATGAGGAGGTAGGCCAGCCATGAACGGGTGCCACGGAGATACCAGATGTGCACGACCGGAGCGGCGAGCTCGACGTGGCCCATGCGCTCGCGACGAACCTTCGAACGGGTGACTTCCACACCGCAGCGTTCGCACACGATGCCACGGAAGCGGACGCGCTTGTACTTGCCGCAGTAGCACTCCCAGTCCTTTTGCGGACCGAAGATCTTCTCGCAGAACAAACCGTCTTTTTCCGGACGGAGCGTTCGGTAGTTGATGGTTTCTGGCTTCTTTACTTCGCCGTGCGACCAAGCACGGATGGAATCGGCGGTTGCGAGTCCGATAGTGATGCGGTCGAAATCGTTCACATCAAGCATTGCTATGCACACCTAGTTTCGTGGCGGGAGTTTCGTGACAGTTTGGTTCAAGGGGTGCCGCCACCAGATGGTGACGGCACCGGTCAAGGTTGAAACGCTTCGTTAGAAGGCCCCGTTAGAGGCCGTTAGAAAGCGTTGCGTTCGGCGCGCTCGGCGGCGCGGCGTGCGTCTTCTTCATCGGAGCCACGCTCAGGACGTGACAGGTCGATACCGAGCTCTTCGGCCGTGCGGAACACGTCTTCGTCGAGCTCACGCATCTCAATTTCCTGGCCGAGTGCGGACTCGACCTTGACGTTGAGACACAGCGACTGCATTTCCTTGATGAGCACCTTGAAGGACTCGGGAATGCCCGGTTCCGGGATGTTCTCGCCCTTCACGATGGCCTCGTAGACCTTCACGCGACCGAGCACGTCGTCGGACTTGATCGTGAGCAACTCCTGCAGGCAGTAAGCGGCTCCGTAGGCTTCGAGGGCCCACACTTCCATTTCACCGAATCGCTGACCACCGAACTGGGCCTTACCACCGAGCGGCTGCTGGGTGATCATGGAGTACGGGCCGGTGGAGCGGGCGTGGATCTTGTCGTCGACCAAGTGGGCGAGTTTCAGGATGTACATGTAGCCGACGGTCACGGGTGTGTCGTAGGCGAGACCGGTGCGACCGTTGAACAGCTGGATCTTGCCGTCGTCTTGCATCATGCGGACGCCGTCGACCGATTCCGGGTTCAGCGTCTGGAACGCGTGCTGGATCGTGCCGTGGCGCGAGCCTTCTTCGTCCCAGTTCGCGCCGTCGAATACTGGCGTGGCCACCCAGGTGGCGGGCTTGGTCGAAGGACGGGTCTTGGTCTCCGTGCCGCGGATCGGCGCGTCGGCCTTGTCGTTGGCCGGCCAACCCCAACGGGCGGCGTAGCCAAGGTGAGCCTCGAGAACCTGGCCCACGTTCATGCGGGAAGGCACGCCGAGGGGGTTCAAGATCACGTCGACGGGGGTGCCGTCGGCCATGTGCGGCATGTCTTCGATCGGAAGGACCTTCGAGATGACGCCCTTGTTGCCGTGGCGTCCGGCGAGCTTGTCGCCCTCTTGGATCTTGCGCTTCTGAGCGACATAGACACGTACCAACTGGTTCACACCGGGAGCGAGTTCGTGGCCGTCTTCACGGGTGAACACGCGCACGTCGATGACCTTGCCGGATTCGCCGTGCGGCACCTTCAGCGAGGTGTCGCGGACTTCACGGGCCTTTTCACCGAAGATGGCGCGAAGGAGGCGCTCTTCCGGAGTCAGCTCGGTCTCGCCCTTCGGGGTGACCTTGCCGACGAGCACGTCGCCCGGGCCGACTTCGGCACCGATGCGGATGATGCCGCGCTCATCGAGGTCCTTCAGAATTTCTTCCGAAAGGTTCGGGATGTCACGGGTGATTTCCTCGGCACCGAGCTTGGTGTCGCGGGCATCGACTTCGTGCTCTTCGATGTGGATCGACGTGAGCACGTCGTCTTTGACGATGCGCTCGTTGAGGATGATCGCGTCTTCGAAGTTGTAACCCTCCCAAGGCATGAACGCTACGAGGAGGTTCTTGCCGAGAGCGAGCTCGCCCATGTCGGTCGACGGTCCGTCGGCCAGAACGGTGGCCTGGTAGGCGCCGTCCTGGTTGCCACGGACGCGGTCGCCTTCGTTGACCTTGATGCGCTGGTTCATGCACGTGTTCTGGTTCGAACGGCGGAACTTGGCCAGACGGTAGATCTTGCGGCCGAGCTTCGGATCGTCGTACTGCACGGTCACGTAGTCACCACTGACTTCCGACACCACGCCGTCGCCCTCAGCAAGGACCACGTCGCCGGCATCGCGGGCCGCGCGGGCCTCGACACCGGTACCCACGTAGGGTGCTTCGGCGCGGAGGAGCGGGACGGCCTGACGCTGCATGTTCGCACCCATGAGCGCGCGGTTTGCGTCGTCGTGCTCGAGGAACGGAATGAGGGCCGTAGCCACCGAGACGATCTGCTTCGGCGAAACGTCCATGAGATCGACTTCAGAAGGCCGCACATAGTCGACCTCGTTGGTCGAGGAGTACGTCTTGCCGCCGGCACCCACGCGGAAGCTCGCGCCCTGCGGGGCACGACGCACGAGGACCTTCTCGTCGGTGAAGTTGCCATCGGAGTCGAGGCCGGCGTTGGCCTGGGCGATGATGAACTCTTCTTCGGCGTCGGCCGAGAGATACGAGATCTCGTCGGTAACGCGGCCGTCGACGACCTTGCGGTACGGCGTCTCGATGAAGCCGTAGTCGTTGACCCGGGCGTAGGACGCCAAGTTGCCGATAAGGCCGATGTTCGGGCCTTCCGGGGTTTCAATCGGGCACATACGGCCGTAGTGGCTCGAGTGCACGTCGCGGACCTCGAAGCCTGCACGCTCACGGGACAGACCACCAGGACCAAGTGCCGACAGGCGGCGCTTGTGGGTAAGGCCCGACAGCGGGTTGACCTGGTCCATGAACTGCGACAGCTGGGACGTTCCGAAGAACTCCTTGATCGCAGCGACAACCGGGCGGATGTTGATGAGCGTCTGCGGCGTGATGGCCTCGACGTCTTGGGTGGTCATGCGCTCACGCACGACACGCTCCATACGGCTGAGACCGACGCGGACCTGGTTCTGGATCAGTTCGCCGACGCTGCGGATGCGGCGGTTGGCAAAGTGGTCCTGGTCGTCGAGGCGGTAGCCCTCGGTGGAGTCGGCCAGGTGCAGAAGGTACGTGCACGTAGCAAGCAGTTCGGCCGGGGTGAGGACTTCGTGGCCGATCGCCGGAACTTCGAGGTCGATGCTCAGCAGCGAGCTGATCTTTTCGATCTCGGCACCGAGCTTGCGGTTCAGCTTGTAGCGGCCGACCTTGGTGAGGTCATAGCGCTTGGGGTTGAAGAACGCGTTCTCGAAGTAGGCCTTCGCCGATTCGATCGACGGCGGCTCACCCGGACGGGCCTTCTTGTAAATCTCGATGAGGCTTTCTTCACGGGTCGTGAAGAGTCCCTGTTCTTTTTCCCACTGGGCTTCGAGGAAGCTGAAGTGACGAACGAAGCGGTCGAGGAATCCCGGGTAGTTCTCCTCGGTGTAGCCGAGGGCACGAAGGATGACGAACATCGACAGGCGACGCTTACGGGCGACACGGGCGCCGGCGGTGACGTCTTTGCCCGGCTTCTGCTCAACGTCGAACTCGATCCACTCACCGCGGTAGGGGTGGACGGTTCCGGTCACGAGGGTCTTGAGGTCACGGCCCGGGGCGAAAATGACACCCGGGGAACGCACGAGCTGCGACACGACGACGCGCTCAGTGCCGTTGATGATGAACGTACCTTTGTCGGTCATCATCGGGAAGTCGCCCATGAACACGGTCTGCTCTTTGATTTCGCCGGTGGCGGCGTTCATGAAGCGGGCGCGCACGAAGATCGGCGCCGAGAAGGTCATGTCCTTCTCTTTGCACTCCTCCACGCTGAACTTGGGTGGTGGCCGAAGATCGATGTCGTCGGGATCGAACTCCAATTCCAGCCGCAATGTGCCGGTGAAGTCTTCGATAGGGCTAATGTCGCCGAAAGTTTCCTTCAGACCTTGATCGAGGAAGCCCTGAAAAGACGCCTTCTGAACTGAGATCAGGTCAGGAAGCGGTAGGACTTCGTCGAGATCGGCGAAGGAAAAACGGTCACGGGACGGCGTTGTGGACAACGTGTCCTCACTCCTCGTGATAGGTCGGGGCGGCAGAACCGTGCAAACACGGCACCTGTGGCCCCTGGGGGCGAACTCGGGAATACTTCACCGCGCGAGACAGCACCGGAGACATTGCGTGAAAAGACAGCAATGTAGAAGGGGACAAAGCGCGCACGGTAGGAAAAATCTATCACCGTATTCCGCTATTCACAAACAACTACGCGTCGCCCCAAGCCCGAACCGGACTTCGTGGAGCAGAGGGTACGCCCAAACGCCTCTCGTGGTCAAGCTTTGCGAAGCGAAAGCATACCTGGGACCCATCCTGCCCAGTGATGCGGCAACATAAATGCCGGGCCCGGACCGCAGCCCCATGAAGCGCGGCCCGGAAATGCAACGACCGGACCCGAAGGTCCGGTCGCATGTAACAAGTCGCATGTAACAGAGTGACGTTGCCCGAGTTGGGCAAGATCACGAAGACGAGAGCATTGACTCTCGTCGGGGATTACTTCAGTTCAGCCTTGGCGCCGGCCTCGGTCAGAGCGGCGACAGCCTTCGCGCCGTCGTCCTTCGAGACCTTCTCCAGAACCTTCGACGGCGCAGCGTCGACGAGATCCTTGGCTTCCTTCAGGCCGAGCTTGGTGAGCTCACGAACGACCTTGATGACGCCGATCTTCTGGGCGCCAGCTTCCTGGAGGACGACGTCGAACTCGTCCTGCTCTTCGACGGCCGGAGCAGCGTCGCCGCCGCCTGCCGGAGCGGCAGCCATCATCATGGCCGGAGCCGAAGCGGTGACGTCGAAGCGCTCTTCGAATGCCTTCTTGAGATCGACGAGTTCAAGGACGGTCATACCGGCGATGCTGTCGAGAATTTCTTGCACGTTTGCCATGTGCCTAACTTTCTGTGCAGCTACTCGGTTGCGAGTAGCGATAGCGAATGGGGTTACTACGAGAGGTACTGCGCCGCTCGGTGAGCGGTCCGGCGCGCCTGGCGCCGTAGGAAAATCGGTGCAAACGACCGATCGGAGCTACTAGGCCGCTTCGGGCTCGCCGCCCTGCTTGTCGATAAGCGCCGCAATGGCGTATACGACATCGCGGGGTGGGGCCGCGAGGAGGCTTGCGAACTGCGACAGCGGAGCTGCGAAGAGACCGGCCAGTTCGGCCAGAACCTGCTTCTTCGGCGGCATCTCGGCCAGAGCCGAGGTCTGCGCGGCGTCGAGCACCTTGTTGCCAAGGAGTCCGCCTTTCACGATCAGCTTCGGGTTCGTCTTGGCGAAGTCCTTCAGCGCCTTGGCGGCTTCGACGGCATCGCCCTTGATGAACGCCACGGCGGTTGGGCCGTGAAGAAGGGGCTCGAGGTTCTCGATTCCCGACTGTTCGGCCGCGATACGAACGAGTGTGTTTTTGAACACTCGGTAGTCGCCACCGGCTCCACGAAGCGACCGGCGAAGGTCACTCAGGTTGCTGACGGTCATGCCGCGGTATTCCGTGAGGATCGCAGCATCGGAGTTCGCAAGAAGCTCTTTGATCTCCGAGACGACTTCAACTTTGTCTGCATTTGGGTTTTCCATTTTTCCTCCTCTCGAGGAACTTGTAGGTCACGAACGGGTACTGCGAGAACTGCGGAACATCGAACTGCGGGAACATCGAACTGCGGGAAAAACAAAAGGCGTTCGAGCATCTGTCGACGCAACGAACGCCTTGCCCCGGAGGGAAAGAATTCGCCTCGTCGGGCCAACTCCGTCGGGAGGAGTTGTTCTTCGAGCCCCGCCCTGTCGGGCCGCTCGAACCGGATGTCTTCGGCTGATATTGAACTGAGAACTGAAACTGAGAACCGTGGTGCGAGGGGCCTCCGGCAAACGGAGAACCGGATTTACTACTCTTCGGGCTTCAGGCGGCCGGTGTCGACCTTCACGCCGGGGCCCATCGTGGAGGCGACGGTGATCCCCTTCATGTAGCGACCTTTGGCGGCCGACGGCTTGGCTCGGTTGAGTTCGTCGATAACGGCGGTGAAGTTCCGAGCGAGATCTTCCTTCGCGAAGGAAACCTTGCCGATCGGCACGTGGATGTTGCCGAACTTGTCGGTGCGGTACTCGACGCGTCCACCCTTGAACTCGGCAACGGCCTTGGCCACATCGGTGGTCACGGTGCCAGTCTTGGGGTTCGGCATCAGACCACGCGGGCCGAGTTGGCGGCCGAGACGACCGACCATGCCCATGAGGTCAGGGGTGGCGATCGCCAGGTCGAAGTCGAGGAACCCGCCGGTGACCTTCTCAACGAGATCGTCGGCACCGACGATGTCGGCTCCGGCGTCGCGAGCGGCTTGGGCGGCATCGCCCGAAGCGAACACGGCCACGCGGATCGTCTTGCCGGTACCGGCCGGGAGGGCCACGGTGCCGCGGACGATCTGGTCGGCTTTGCGGGGGTCAACGCCCAGACGCACAGCCACTTCAACCGATTCGTCGAACTTGGCCGAGGCCAGGTTCTTCACGACATCGACCGCTTCGATCGGGGTGTGAAACTGCTCACGGTCGTAGCGCTTGGCCGCGTCGGTGAATTTCTTTCCTTTTGTCGCCATCAGGCTCCCTCATCCTTTCGTATCCGCACCAGCGAGGTGGTCTGGGCGGGTGGGTTTTCGGCTCGAGGATCCGAACCGGAACAACTATCGGCCATTCGGCCGACAGCGATTAATCGACGATCTTGATGCCCATCGAGCGAGCGGTGCCCATGATCTGAAGCTTCGCTGCCTCGATGTCATTGGCGTTGAGGTCGGGCATCTTCTGCTCGGCGATGGTCGTGACCTGAGCCATGCTCAGCTGACCGACGATCTCCTTGCCGACCTTGCTCGCACCCTTTTCCACGCCAGCGGCCTTACGGATCAGCACAGGCGCCGGCGGCGTCTTCAGCTTGAACGTGAAGGTACGGTCGTTGAATACCGTGATCTCGACGGGAATGATGGTGCCGACCTGGGATTCGGTGGCGGCGTTGTAGGCCTTCACGAATTCCATGATGTTCAGGCCATGCGGACCAAGAGCCGTACCAACCGGCGGTGCCGGTGTGGCCTTACCGGCCGGGATCTGGATCTTTACGATGGCGGTGACTTGCTTCTTTGCCACGACAGTTCTCTCTTATGCGATTCGGGGATCGTCAACGGACATCCGAGGGACGGAGTTTTGACGAGCGGGAAAGCCTACAGCTTCGCGACCTGCGCGATTTACACGTCGGACCTGAGCCCAACGTCAATGCGCCACCCGCGTGTTACAGCTTCGCGACCTGCGCGAAGTCAAGCTCGACGGGGGTCTCTCGGCCGAAGATGTTTACAAGCACCTTCAGCTTCAGTTGGATGTCATTGATCTCGGCAATCGTGCCGGTGAAGTCGGCAAATGGGCCTTCCTTCACACGAACGCTCTCGCCGACTTCGTACTCAAGGCGCGGCTTCGACTTGCGTCCGGCCGGTGCGCCGGTCTCGTCGACCTTCACCTGGAGGATGTTCTCCACTTCTTTGCGAGAAAGAGGTGTGGGCTTGGCGCCGGAACCGACGAAGCCCGTGACGCCTGGTGTGTTGCGCACCACGTACCAGCTGTCGTCGTCGAGGTCGAGGCGGGCGAGCAGATAACCGGGAAAGACCTTCTTCTGGACGACAACTTTCTTGCCGTTCTTGAACTCGATCACATCTTCGAGCGGGATGACCACTTCGTAGATGCGCTCTTCCATGTTCATAGAGGCGATGCGGCTCTCGAGGTTGGTCTTCACCTTGTTCTCGTAGCCGGCATAGCTATGGAGAACAAACCACTGACCTGGACGGTCGTACGGGCTTTCGACGCGGACCGGAGCGTCTTCGGCTGCGTCGTCGGCGACGTCAGTGACTTCGTCGGCCAATTCTTCGCTGGTCATGGATACTCTTTCGACAGTCTTGGTAGAAGCGTGTAAGGCAGGGACGTTGCGCTGGCTATTGGCCGAGCATGTACAGGACAAGCTTGGCAAAGGCCGCGTCGTAGCCGAACGTGAGAAGCGTCATGATCGCCAACGTGGCGATGACGACCGCCGTGTAGTTCTTGACCTGGGCCCGCGACGGCCACGCCACCTTCTTCATCTCACTGCGGACTTCGGAGATGTACTGGCCGGGCGAGACTCGCTCAGCGGTTGCCGCGGGAGCCTGACGAGCGGCACGAACAGGTGTGCCGTCGGCATTGACGGACCCTTGCTTTTGCAGCATTCGTTTGGTTTCTCGGTTCACAACAGCCTCTCTCAACCGTGACACACGAGGGCCACGATCGTATTTCCCGTCGGTTTGCAACTTCCCTGCGGGACTTCCGCAGGGCCGGAGGGACTTGAACCCCCAACCCCTGGTTTTGGAGACCAGTGCTCTGCCAATTGAGCTACGACCCTAGGTTCCGGCCGAAACCGGATCTTGGCGCGCCAAGGCACGGACAAGAGCGACAAGCGTAGCATTTCGGAGTCTCCACCCCGACCGCTTGACGCTGAACGCTTCGGGTTCGTGGCCGAAGCGAATCGGGGCCCGCTTTTGGCGGGCCCCGATACAGGTTGGTGTGTTCCGCTCTAGTTGAGCGGGACGGTGAAAACGTTTGGTTAGATGCCAGCCTCGGTGCACTTCGCGGCGACGTCACCGGTGCAGAGTTCTTCCTTGGTGACGAAACCGTCAGCAACAACATCTTTCACGTTGTCCTTGTAGACCGGCGTGATGGCGGCCTGAACATACGGGAGGTCACGGGCACCATCGTTGATGGTCGCGTTCGAGGCAGGAGCTTCGCCCTTGAGGAGCGAAACAGCGGCGGCGACAGCGGCATCGGCTTCGGCCTTGACTGGCTTGTAGACGGTCATGCACTGCGTGCCCATGAGGATGGCGGCGAGACCGTCACGGCGAAGCGTCCTGGCCGGTGGCCGGAACGGTCAGACCGTTCTTGGTGAGCACCGCCTGAGCTGCGAGCGAGAGACCATCGTTCGCTGCGAGCACGCCATCAATCTTTCCGCCAGCCTTGGTCAGCAACTGCTCAAAGATCTGACCACCCTTAACGTTGTCCCAATCCGGGACCGCTTCGGAACCAGCAACCACAACACCGGAATCCTTGATCGCCTCGTCCTGGCCCTGCTTGAACAACGTTGCGTTGTTGTCCGTCGGTGAACCGGAGAGCTGGATGATGTTCTTACCCTTTGCCGCATCCGCGCCACCAAGGCACTGGATGATGCCTTCACCCTGGGCGGTACCCACCGCAACGTTATCGAACGACACGTACACGTCGGTCTTACCATTCAACGTCAACCGGTCGTAGTCGATCAGCTTGACACCCTGAGCGGCAGCTTTTTCCTGGATCGCTACCGCGGACGGCGAATCCAAGTTGACAATCGCCAACACCTTCACACCCGACGCGAGCATCTGATCCGCGATGGTTGCCATCTTGGTCTTGTCGCCTTCAGCGTTCTGAATATCGCAGGTGATCGAAGCGGCCGCGCATGCAGCCTCAATGTACTTGCGGTCAAACGATTCCCAACGAACCGATGACTTCGAGTCCGGCAAAATAAACCCGGCCTTGCCCCCATCAGCAGCAGCCGCCGCAGCCGTGGTCTCCGCCGCAGCAGCAACCGTGGTCTCCGTCGCAGCAGCCGACGTTTCCGCAGCAACCGTGGTCTCCGCAGCAACCGTGGTCTCCGTCGCAGCAACCGTCGTATCAGCCGCAACCGTCGTATCCGACGAATCCGAACTACACGCAGCACCAACAAGCGACATCGCGCTAAACAACAACGCGGCGCCCTTCATTTTTTTGTTCATGAACTGTTTCTCCCCTTGAGATTGACGTCGGGCTTAGTGTATGACGTCCGTCACAAGGTTAGTTAAATGAGTTAACATTTGTCAAAGGAATGTTGTTCGTGCGCGGATTTGCCCGGCTCCGCTGGGTCAAACAAAGGCTGCCGGGTACTCGATGACCTCGCGCAAAACCGACGAGGCCGCACCGTGGAGCGCCGCTTCTCCACCGAGGGCCGAGACGAGCACGACCGGCTCCCGCCAGTCGGCGCCGATCACCCGCTCCATGAGGGCATGCTGTACGGCGGGCTGCAACCACGGCGACAGAGCGGCGTAGATCCCACCCAGCATGATGGTGTTGACGTCGACGAGATTGACCATTGCGGAAACGGCCAGCCCGAGCATGCTTCCGGCGAACTCGATCGCGTGCGTGGCCTGCTTATCGCGCCGATGGGCCCGGGCCATCAACTCCTCGAGCGGACCCTCGGGACGCCCGATCGTCGTGCCCGGGCGGGCACCGATCCCGGCCATTTCCAAAATGCGTTCCTGTCCTGCTTCAGCCTCGAGGCACCCGGTCGCTCCGCACGCGCAGAGATTCCCGCCCGGGTTCACACATACGTGCCCGATTTCGCCCGCCAGGCCGGCCGCTCCCCGAAGCAGCTTGCGATCGAGCACGATGCCGGCTCCGACCCCGGCGTCAGCGAACACCAACGCGAAACTGTCGAGACCTGGGTGTTTCCGGGACCACAGCTCCCCGAGCGCAGCCAAGTTCGCTTCGTTGTCGAGACGCATCGGCAAATCGGCCAACCCGGTTCGCCGACGCAACTCCCCGATCACGTCGAGATCCCGCCACCTGAGATTTGGGGCCAGCCGCAGCGTCTGAAGGTTTTGGCCGAGTAGGCCTGGCACGGCGATGCCAACACCGGCAACGGTGGCACCGTCGGCGAGTGAGCGTTCGACCGCCCGCTTGACCATTGCGGCCGCGATGCCCAACGCCGACTCCGGGGATCTGCGTCGAAAGTCGTCGACCACGAGTTCGTGGCTGCGAACGGTTCCGGTGAAACCCAGAACGCAGCAGGCAAAGTAATCAACGTTGATTTCGAGGCCGACGGCCACAGGACCCTGTGGGGAGAGTTTCAGCGCCGATCCCGGACGTCCGGCCCCACGCGGGGCGGCGACCGTCCCGAGATCGGCCACCAGCCCCGCCGCAATGAGCACGTCGACGAGCTTCGAGACAGTCGCTTTCGTCATTTCGGTGGCCAAGGCGATCTGGGCGCGTGACACCGGGTTTCCATCGGCGATCGTGCGCAGTACGAGACCAAGGTTGTGCTCACGCATCAAAGGCGAGCTGACTGCCACCGTTCGTCTCATCATGAGAGGAACGTTACCGGCTGGTTTCAAATCGCTCGAAGGACCACGTACAGTTGCGACATGCCCGATTTCTTTTCCGATGTAAACAAAAAGGTGGCTCCGGCTGGCACCGATCCCGGTGACGGACTCGGCTACAAGATCTACAACCCCGACCGGATCGTCGCCGGCAAGCGGATGGAGGACCACCTCCGGATTGCGGTCTGTTACTGGCACAGCTTCAACTGGGCCGGGAGCGACGTGTTCGGTGCCGGCACCTTCGACCGTCCGTGGATGCTGGCCGGCGTTGACCCGATGAAAGCCGCGCAGGCCAAGCAAGACGCGGCGTTCGAGTTCTTCGAAAAGCTTGGAACGCCCTACTACTGCTTCCACGACGTCGACATGGCCCCCGAGGGCACCACGCTGAAGAAGTCGAAGGCCAATCTCGACGCATTGGTCGAGCGGGCCGCAAAGAAGCAGGCGAAGAGCGGCGTCAAGTTGCTGTGGGGAACTGCGAACCTGTTCTCCCATCCTCGCTATGCGGCCGGCGCCGCAACCAATCCCGACCCCGACGTGTTCACGTATGCGGCCGGACAGGTCCGCAACATGCTCGAGGCCACGCATCGACTCGGCGGCGAAAACTACGTTCTCTGGGGCGGACGCGAGGGCTACGAGACCCTGCTCAACACCCGCATGCGCCAGGAGGCGGACCAGCTGGCCCGGTTCCTGCACCTGGTGGTCGAGCACAAGAAGAAGATCGGCTTCAAAGGCACGCTGCTGCTCGAGCCGAAGCCACAAGAGCCCACGAAGCACCAGTACGACTACGACTGCGCAACGGTTCACGGGTTCCTCGAACGTTACGACCTCGTCGGGGAATACTTCGTCAACATCGAAGTGAACCATGCGACGCTCTCCGGTCATTCGTTCCATCACGAGGTGTCCTACGCCCTCGACAACGGCATCTTCGGCAGTGTCGACGCCAACCGTGGTGACCCGCAGAACGGGTGGGACACCGACCAGTTCCCCAACTCGGTCGAGGAACTCTCGCTCGCGATGTACGAGATCCTTCGCGCCGGAGGGCTGAAGACCGGTGGTTTCAACTTCGACACCAAATTGCGCCGCCAGAGCATGGATCGCGCTGATCTCTTCCACGGCCACATCGGCGGAATCGACACGCTTGCGCAGTCGCTGCTCGTCGCTGCGAATCTCGTCGAAAGCGGCGTTCTCGAAACGGCCCGGAACACGCGCTACAGCGGTTGGGAGTCAAAGGCCGGCAAGGCGATCCTCGCCGGAAAGACGACCCTGGCCAAACTGGCCGACCAGGCCATGGCCGGCGATGTCGACCCCAAACCGGTGTCGGGCCGCCAAGAACTCCTGGAAAACCAGGTCAATCACGCAATCTGGTCAGCCCGCTGACCGATCGACAGGTGGTGCGTCAGCGCTTGCGCGCCTGACGCACCACGAGTGCGGCCACCGACGCGATACCAACGCTTCCCGCGCCTGAAGCGATCCGCTTGACGACCCGCGCCCTTCGGTTGACCGGTGGAGGAAACGGGACGGCGGACCCGAGATGGCGGAGCATTCCCGATAGTCGCTTCTGATCGTCGAGACGCCGGCGGCAGCCGTGGCAATCTCGCAGGTGACGGCGAAGGCGAAGATCAATCGGGCCGCCGTCGACCGCCGAGGGAAGCGACTGACGAACCAGCCGACATTCACGCCGGCGTCGAATGGCGCCGGAAATCATGCGACTCCGGCCGCTCGCAGCTTCCGAGGAGTTTGGCGGGCGTCGTCGGCATCGTCGGCAGCGGCGTCGACCCGCACGACGTCTCGCTTGTCCGCCGGCGAAGTTTTTGTACTCCCCTCGATTTCGGCTGACTGTTCCCGTCGGCTCGTTCTCATCGGCGTCGTCGAAAAGCTCTTCGCGGAGTTTCTGGCGAGCCCGGAACAGCCGCACCTTGGCCGCCGACTCGGAAATTCCGAGCTGCTCGGCGATCGCGTCGTGGGAGAGGTCGTAGATATCGCGCAGGACGATCACGGAACGCAATTTGCTCGGGAGCGTCGACAGCGCCGCAAGCAACTGGGTGCGCATGTCGGCATTCTCCGCGCGTTCCTCGGGGTTGCGCTCCTGGCAATCATCGAGCACCCCGGCGTCGGTCGCCAATTCGTCGTGGTCAGCATTTCGACGGCGCTGCAGCAGCGTATTCGCGGCGTTTGACGTTATGCGGTAGAGCCAGGTCCCGATCTGCGCGTCGCCTCGAAACCGGCGGATGGCACGGAACGCCCGGAGGTACGTGTCTTGGACGACGTCGTTTGCGTCTTCGGCGTTTCCGACCAGGCGAAGGGCCAGCGAGTACGTGTCGTCGTAGGTTTCGCGAAACAACGTGGAAAACGCATCGGGACAACCGTCCTGTGCTGCGCTCACGGTTTCAGCGAGATCCACCATGGGCGCAAACCCTAGCGCGGTGCTCGGTGCAACCGGCGCGTCCCGGTCGGTTGTCCCGCTTCGCAGGATGCAAGCGGTTGATGACGCGAACGAGCCCCGGCCGAAGCCGGGGCTCGTTCAACTTCATGCGTCGGTTGCGAGGCTTTAGCGGGTTTCCTTGTGGTTCGTGTGAACCCGGTCCCACTTGCAGTACTTCTTCATTTCGATGCGCTCACGGTCGTTGACCTTGTTCTTCATCGTGATGTAGTTGCGACGCTTGCACTGTTCACACGCCAAGGTGATGGCGATGCGCTTTTCGTTCTTGGCCATGACTGGTACCTAACTAGAGAGAAGAAGCGGAAAGCTTACTTCAGGATCTTGACGACGCGGCCAGCACCAACCGTGCGACCACCCTCACGGATAGCAAACTTGAGACCCTCGTCCATAGCGATCGGCTTGCCCAACTGAATCGTCACACTGATGTTGTCGCCGGGCATAACCATCTCGGTACCCTCAGGCAGATTGATCGTGCCCGTAACGTCCGTCGTACGGAAATAGAACTGCGGACGATAATTATTGAAGAACGGCGAGTGACGACCACCCTCATCCTTCGTCAACACATAAATGTTCGACTCGAAGTCAGTGTGGGGTGTGATGGAGCCCGGCTTGCAAAGAACCTGGCCGCGCTCAACATCTTCCTTCTTCGTGCCACGAAGCAACGCACCAATGTTGTCGCCAGCCTGACCCTGATCCAGCAGCTTGCGGAACATCTCCACACCCGTACACGTCGTCTTCTGCGTATTCCGCAAACCAACGATCTCAATTTCATCGCCAACCTTCACGATGCCCTGCTCAACCTTGCCCGTAACCACCGTGCCACGCCCGGTAATCGTGAACACGTCTTCCACCGGCATCAAGAACGGCTTATCAAGCGCACGAGCGGGTTCCTTGATGAACTCATCACAAGCCGCCATGAGATCCATGATCTTCGCTGCCCACACCGGATCACCCTCAAGCGCCTTCAACGCCGAAACACGCACGACCGGGGTGTCATCACCCGGGAACTCATACGAGGTCAACAACTCACGAACCTCAAGCTCAACCAGCTCAAGAAGTTCCTCGTCATCAACCGCGTCAGCCTTATTCAACGCGACCACGATGCCCGGAACACCAACCTGGCGGGCCAACAACACATGCTCACGAGTCTGCGGCATCGGACCATCAGTCGCCGCAACCACCAGGATTGCGCCGTCAACCTGAGCAGCGCCCGTGATCATGTTCTTCACATAGTCAGCGTGACCCGGCATATCCACATGCGCATAATGACGATTATCCGTCTCATACTCAACGTGAGCGATCGAGATCGTAATACCACGAGCCTTCTCTTCCGGAGCCTTGTCAATCTGATCAAACGGCGTAAACGCAGTCGACGGATTGTGATCATGCAACGTCTTCGTAATGGCAGCAGTCAACGTCGTCTTACCATGGTCAATATGGCCCATAGTGCCAATATTCAAGTGCGGCTTATTCCGCTCAAACTTCTGCTTAGCCATTAGAGGAAATCCTTCAGGATGGAGTCGTAACGATGAAAGAAGTACTGCCGTTGTAGCGGTGGTCGGGCTCGATCCGACGACCTCACGATTATGAGTCGTGCGCTCTAACCAGCTGAGCTACACCGCCCGGGCGTACGCTCCAGAGCAGGACTCGGTTGAATCCCGAACTAGAGCCCGAAGATTCTACATCACAGAAGACAGGGTCAGACGCAATACGAGAGGACCTCGCACGTTACGAAGGATCGAACTCCGGCGTGATGAAAAACTCCGATGAGCCGTAGGCCTGGGTCGGAAACGCCGGAGTCGCAACGTAGTCGTACAACCCGTTGGAGGCGTTTGGTGGCGAATCGGCCGGGATGGAGAGCGTGGACGTTCCGACGGAGCGACCCTTGAGGTTTTGCGGTCCTTCGTCGGTCGAGCCACGGACGTAGACCCCCGACGGGTGGAAAACCCCGACGACAAACTGCACCGAGGAACCGGTCGGTACGACAACCGGGATCGGCGTCGTGAAAGCTGTGTACGACCAGCCCGCTGCGTCCGGCGTCGGTGTGGCAGTCTGCGAGCCGAGGACCTTGCCTGTCGTGTCCCAGACGAAAACGGTGTTCGACATCGCCTTCTCGCCCGCGGCCCGGAAAAACCAGACACCCAGAATTGACCCGTTGGCGTGCACGTCAACCCGGTTCGCGGTGATCACCGGGCCCGGCGTTTTCGGTGCCGTTAACACAACGGGCGGCACGGCAGTGAGGTCGTAAGCCCTTCGCTTGCCGGCACCGAGGTAACGCTCGAGCACCCGTTCGATGGCGAGCATGCGGTACCGCAACGGGTACGCGAGACCGCGGTTGTCAGTGATGCCCTGCGCCGCAACCCAGAGCGCGTCGGCGCTACCGGTGTAGGGCTTGTCCGCCTCCCAGGGGCTCTTCGGGAATTTGGGGTTCGCGGCGTCGCAGATCGCGTCGGCGATCGCCTCGAGGTTCGGCGGCGAAGCGATGGGGTCCGTGATCCAACCGCAGAGCAGGACAGCGAGACGGAATTGGTCGAACAGCGACGCCGGGCCTCCAAACTGCTTCGTCGTGTCGTTGACGGCAGCGACCACATTCGCCCAGATCGTCGCCTCGTTCAGCTGGCTCGGACCGTTCGCGGTGATCCACTTCTGGCGGAGCTGCGAGTCGAAGTACAGATCCCAGTCCAGGGCCCCCTTCGGAATGTTCGCGGCGACAAGCTTGAACGGTGTCGACGTCGCCGCCTTCGACGACGTTCCACCGATACTCTTTGCCGTCACGGTCACGGTGTAGGTGTCGTCGGGGGTGTTGGCGACCTGAAGCAGGGTGACCGGCGCTCCGACGATCACGTCGGCCACCGGCGTGGCGGACCCTGTCCGGGTCACGACCACGTCGTACTCATCGACCCAGTTGCCCGATGCCGGTGGGTCCCAGCCCACCACCAGGCTCGTAGCGTTGAGCGCCGAGGAGTTGTAGGGGATGAACCGAAGGTTGGTCGGTGCGGCAACGACACCGGCCGTAGGATCGAACTTCAGTGCAGTCACGGTCGCTTCGTCGCTTGCTTCCTTGCCAGCAAATGCCGTGACGACGGGGGTCCACGTACCGGCAATCCTGAGGGTCAGCGCCGCGGAGAGAACGCTCGCGGCGACGTCCATCGTGACATCGCCGACCGTGGTGTCCGCGTTGCGCAGGGTAACCCGGTAGCTCGTGATGACGGCCGGGTTCGCCGTGGTCGGCACCGCAGCGGTCCAGCTGACGGTGACGCTCGGCGGCGCGGTCGGTGTGCCAAGAGCGTCGGCGCTCGCCTTTACGCCCGTCGGGGCGACCGGCTTCGTACTCGGTACGTTTGGGTTCGGATTCGTGACCGTAGCGGCCGGGACCGTCACTGTAGTGGTCCCTTCGAGACCGAGTCCCTGTTTCACGAACACGTCGTAGGTCAGATTGGCGGCAACGAGGACGACGGCGGAAAAGACGCCCGCAGGCGCCGTGTTGGAGTAAACCTTGTGGTTCGTGGTGTCGACGAGCCGGATCAGGTACTCGCCATTTCCATAGGTCGACGATTCCGTCCACGTCACGGTCACGATCGGGCCCAAGTCGTTTTCGCCGGGATTGGCCTTAACGTCCTCCGGTCGGGAGTAGTGACCGACGCCGCCCGCTATCCCGGCACCGATCCCCGCAACGACGAGCGCAGCGAAGAGGGCAAAACCTGTGGTCGCCTTCGGGTTCAGTGCCGCCCAACAACGATCGTTACCGCCACCGCCACCGCCGCCCCCACCGCCGCCACCGCCACCGCCACCACCGCCACCAGGAACGAGGACCGGGCCGTCGTCATCATCGCCGGTCGAGAGGCGCTCCATCTGCTTGGCGACCAGCACCGACCGGTCCATGGTGGTGTCGTAGATGATCGGATTGTTTCCGTCGCGCTTGCCGTCTGTGGCCTTCAGATAGGCGGTCCACACCTTTTTCCGCTCGACGTCGTTGTCGTTGTCATCGTCTGTCGCGCAGCGAACCGACCATTGGAGGTCGACTGGGTGGTTGTTCCTGGTTTTCGGTCCCTGTTCGAACTCATCGCGCGGGACCAGGGCGATCTTCGTTTGGCCCTGCTTGTTGGTGAATTCGACGCCCCGTGCAGCCCGGCCGTACTGGCCGCCCTGAGCCTTAGGCGGCGGCCCCGGAAGCGCGGCCCGCTCCGTCTCCCGAAGCTCCTCGCGGGACGTGGTTAGCGCCTGGATCGTCTCGGTCGCGGTGTTGAGGTACTTCGCCCACGTCCGCAATTTTTCGTTGCGGTCCAGCGCGAAGAACTCCACCGTTTTGTCCTTCTCGGGCCCTTCCTCGAAGAAACGCTTGTCGACGTCAATGTCGCCGTGCACCGTTGGTATGGTCTCTACTTCAGGCATGGTGTCTTCCGGTTCGTCGTGAATGGATCGGGGCGAGCGCTAAAGGATGTGTGAGGGCACGAACTGCGACGGCGGTTCAGGTCTCGCGGCGTCGACCGCCGCCGAGACCGAAGCCCGGGCGGTCGTCGACGAACGGTGGGGGCCGCGTCGGGTCACGCCAATATGGCGTCGCCTCATCTGGCGGCGTCTGTTGGGGCGGCGGGGCCTGCTGGCCCGGAGCTGCCTGAGCGGGTGTCGCTCCCGACCCGGTAATGGTGACGTCGAAGCCGTCCTTCGCTCTGACCACGCCCTTTACCTTCGCGGCAGCTGCGTCGAACGCCGTGCGCTCAACGGAACCTCGCTTGTCACTGTTGTTGATCAGGATCACGAGGTTCTGCAGGACGGGCGTTGCGAGGGCCGCGTCGGCTGCTAGCGCGTCGACAACACGTTGGATGATGATCTCCGCGACAGACTGGTTGAGCGCTGCTCCGGCGAATGCACCAGCGTTGATGGATGTCGACAGCATCGTGACCCGGAAGTACACGATCGGCGCCTTCGGGTGCTTCGAGTTCCAGGCCGCGATTTCGGCGAGGGCGTCGGAGTAGACATCGCCGTAGGTCTTCGGGTCGGTCAGGCCGGTCGCCGAGAGATCCGGTGCCGCGGAGTACATCATCCCGAGCACGTTGTCGCCGATCGAACCCGGTACGACGCTCAGCGGCACGAGGAACGACGTAAGGCGGTCCTGTCGGGTTGGGTTGGCGGCCGAGTCGGTGGCGTAGGACCCGGAGCCCCACTTGGCGTCGTACGCACCGGCAATCGTCTGATTGACCGGAGGGGATTGCCCGGCGACGAGACCTTCGAAGATCTGGTTGAGACCGCCGATGTTGCCGGTGCCGCCGTCGTCGACCATGTAGTAAATCCCGGTCTTCGCGCTCCCGGCGTTCTGCGACACGAGCAGGCCCGGGCCGAGTGTCGTGTTGTCGAGCACCTTGACCCAGTCACCGTTCGACGCCGTCTCATACAGGAAGCGAGCTGTCTTCGGCTGGCGCGGCCCGAGCGGAGCAAGCGGACCCTTGATTGGCGTCGGCCCACCGTGCTTCTGGCCGCCCTGGTTCTGGCCGCCGACCTGACCCGTCGGGTCAGCCGGGTCGATCGATGGCGCGTTCGATGGATCGTTCAGGTTCGCGAGCGTGTAATAAAAGCTTTCGATGAAGCCCCGCAGCGACGTGATCGTCTCGGGCGTCGTGTGATCGAGGAACGCGGCGTTGCGGATCTTGCGGTACTCGTGGGTGTACGGGAGCAGCCAGTCCGGTCCGGGCTTTACCCCGTTCGGGAGTTTGTTGAACGCAGCGTCGGCGGCAGCGCGGGCCCGGCTGTCAGCGTTAGCGACGGCATCTTCGAGCTTCACGACGATCTTGCACAGGTGATCGACGGCCATGGCCAGGTACTGTTCCAGATCGGTGCGGGCCTTACCCCGGATCGTCATCCAGTCGTTCTTGCCCTTCAGGCCGAGCGTCACCGCTACGTATTTGAGCGTGGAGATGTACACGGCATGCAGTGTCGTGTGGCCCTGCGCGAATGTCGCCGCGAACTTGACGTCGTCGACCGTCGTGACCGGGTCGGTCGGCAGCGCGGGAAAGGCCGTGCAACAGTCCGTGATCGCGGGATCGAACGTCATTGTGCCGAGGCGGTCGATCGCCGCCGGGTCGTCGTGGAGGTTCGTGACCAGCGCCACCACGTCTGGATTGCCGAGCAGGTTTGTGATGGCGGTCGGGCCATCGGCCTTCGAGCCCTCGGCCGTCCAGTTCCGGGCGTCGCCGTCGGTTTGTGACCGATGCATCTGTAGCCGGGCTATCAGATTGAGGTTGGTGTCATCGGCCGTTCCGAGCAGCTTTACGATCTCCTTGCCGAGGTCGTTGATGGCCTGTTCGGCGGAGTAGGTATCTCGGGGCTCCTCGCCACCGGCGTACGCGTCGAACACCGCACCGAGAATGCTGAGGCCGGCCGCGAGCCCGGCGCCGACGACCGGCAGCGCGAACGCGACCATCTGGGCCTGCTGCAGCACCACGTCGAGTTGCCGCTGATCGTCGCTCACGTAGGTCATGGCTGTGCCTCCGAGGGTGGTTCGTGTCGGTGTTTGCGTGTGCGAGTGTCCATCTGTTCTAAGGCTCCCCTGCCGGCCCCTCGACCGCAGCAACAAAGCCATCGCCGCCGAACGGACCGAACGGATCGAACGGTGACTGCGGCGGGATCGCCGGGTCGCCGAGATCCTTAGGCGGTGATCACCACAAACAGGTTGTCCTCGACCCAACGGACATTGACGACGAGATCGCGGAGCGTTCCCGTCGGGTCCGTCGTGGTGAAGCTGCGGGGGTCGAGGTTCGCCGGCGGCGGCGTCGTGAACTGGTCGACCCACCCCTGGGGCGAGGACGCCGTGACCGATACCTTCGTTTGACCTTCGCTGAGCGACACCGTGAAGCTCCGCCCCCCGACAACGAAGTAGTGCGCTGCGTCGAGCGCGCTGACGTAGTCTGCGCTTCGCGTTGCGTCGATCGTGAGGATGCGCGGATCGTTCTCGAGTGCGAAGTCGATGGTGAACGTCACATCCGGGTGATTGGAAAAGCCGATGGTCTGCTCAAACGTCCAGCTACCGATCGCGGATCCACCGCCGGGTGGTGGCCGGTCGATCCAGTCGGTCATCGCATCACCGAGGTGGTCGTTCGGGTTGTCGACCTTGACAGGTGAGGGGGTCGGCGACCCGGTCGCGTCGGGCACTATGGGTTGGGCGACGAGGAGACTCGACGTCGTGACGGGCTTCGCCGGCGCGATCCATCCCGGGTACTGCGAGATGACGCGAAGCGTGAGCCAGTAGGCGTTTGCTGCCTTTACGGCTGTCGTGCTCGGAAGAAACGGGCCGAGGTAATGCATGCCGCCGAAGTCGGCCGGGGGACACACCGTACCGGGGAGATCGAAGACGTCCTTCGGGACAAACATCACCTCGACGTTGTCCAGAGCGGTTGGCACTACCGGTGTCCCGTCGTCACGTTTGGGATGTTAACCCACCTCTTTCCGACATGCTACGGCCCACTCGCAGTTCTTGGCACCGCACCGGGCCGAGCAGTTACCGACCGAACGGAGTGTCGTTGACCGGCACCGCGGGGTCGCCGAAGTCCTTCGGGGTGATGACCACGAACAGGTTGTTGTCAATCCACCGCACGTTCACGATGAGGTCGCACAACGTTCCGGTCGGATCCGACGTCGAGAAGCTGCGAGCAGCGGGAATGACCACCGGCGGGCGCGGGATGTTGTACTGATTGCTGTGGACCGATGTGCCCGGGTGGGAGTCCGCAACAGACGTGGAGGTCGAACCTTCGGTGAGTGCGACGGTGTAGCTGCGGGTACCGGTCACGTAATCGAAATCACTACCTATGTCCTGGTCGTAGTCGTCACCCAATGTTGCATCGATGGTGAGAAGGCGTGGGTCGTTCTCCAGGGCGAATTCGAATGTGAAGGTCACATCCGGATGGTTGATCGGGCCCCGGGTCTGCTCGAACGTCCAGCTGCCGATCGCGGATGGGCCGCCGGGCGGTGGTCGGTCGATCCAGTCGTTCATCGTGACGCCGAGGTTTACGGAATCGGACTGCCTCGGCGAGGGTATCGGGAGTCCGGCCGGGTCAACGACGATTGGCTGGGCGACGATGAGGCTCGAGGTTTTGACGGGCACCACCGGTGCGATCCACCCGGGGAACTGCGAGATCAACCGCAACGTCAACCGGTACGCATTCGATGCCGGCACCGCCGAGGTGTTGGGAAGGAACGGGCCGAGATACTGCATTCCGTTGGGTGGACCGCCCGGCCCGGACACGATCCGGGGAAGATCGAAGGCGTCCGTCGGGACGAACATCACCTCCACGTTGTCTACAGCAGCTGTCGTCACCGGTCGCTCCGATCCGCTCTACGTGAGGATTCCAGAGGGACCATATCCCAAGACCGCTCTGGTGGCCATCGGTCGTAGCGACCGGCAAGCTGTTCGTGGGCGCCCTCGCTGTTTGGGGACACGGTCGGAATCGAACCGACCGGACTCAGTGCGTTCCTCGTTGCGGTGTGGGTGCAACCCTCGGTTGCGGGCGTGAGAAAGGTGCGATGGGTTTCCGAGGTATCGGGTCGTCCAACGTCGGGCTAGTGGTACCCAACGTTGGGCTTCCGGTCGTGCCGCGACCGAGATTTCGGTGGGTTGGGTACTTCCAGCTGGTCGGTTGGAGGCGTGTCGGGCGGAGTTCGGCAGGTGCCGGTCCGGTGGGCGCCGGCATATTGGGTCGCCCGACTTCGGGCTCGTGGTACCCAACGTTGGGCTTCCGGTCGTGCGGCGACCGAGATTTCGGTGGGTTGGGTACTTCCAGCTGGTCGGTTGGAGGCGTGTCGGGCGGAGTTGGGTTTTGGGCGCGCCGGTCCGTGGAGTTGTCGAAGTTGGGTCGAGAGGCACGGTCGGAATCGAACCGAGGACTGTGCTTGTCGCTTCACCGGCACCGGGACGCTGTTCTTGGAGCCCTCGCTGTTGAGGGACACGGTCGGAATCGAACCGACGACTGCGGCCTTAGCTTCGGATCGAAGCTTCGGGTGTTCTTGGAGCCCTCTGTCGGAATCGAACCGACGACCTTTTCCTTACCATGGAAATGCGCTACCGACTGTGCCAAGAGGGCGGACCGGAAGATCGTAGCAGGGTGAGCGGGGCGCTAACGCACCATTCTGCCGGCAGGCCCATTCTCAACACCGGCCGAGTTCCTGCCTACGATCAAACCCCATGGCTGGCATCGATCTCCGCCGGTTGTCCCCCGCAGACGCTGAGGCAACCCGTCGCATTTACAACCTGGAAGTCGTTGATTCCACCGTCACGATGGATCTGGTGCCCCGCAGCCTGTCCGATCAGCAACAGTGGATCGAGCGTCATTTGGGCGTCCACGGAGCTCTGGTTGCCGTCGACGAAGATCCGGTCACCGATCACGAGCGGGTCATAGGCTTTGCGTCGATTTCGCCGTGGAGGGAGAAGCCGGCGTATTCGACCACCGTAGAGAATTCCGTCTACGTCGACCGGGAGCATCAGGGGCGAGGAGTCGGTCGGATACTGCTCGACGGGATCTTGCATGTCGCGGCTGAATCGGGATTTCACGCCTGCATGGCCCGGATCGTGGCCGGACACGAGGCTTCCATCCGGCTCCACGCATCGCGGGGCTACGAAGTGGTTGGAACCGAGCGCGAAATCGCCCGGAAGTTCGGCCGCTGGATCGATATGACCGTCATGCAGAAGCTCCTTTAGGCCGGGAGCCGTGTGCGTGAACCCGCGCGATGCCGGAGGAAGAAATGCAAAACGACGCCCTTGCGGGCGCCGTTCGTGCAACTCGGGTGGGCCGGGAAGGATTTGAACCTTCGAAGCTCTCGCAGCAGATTTACAGTCTGCCCCCGTTGGCCGCTTGGGTACCGACCCGAGTGTTGCGAACGGAGAGATTAGCCTTTCGGCATGCCTTCATTTGACGTAGTTTCCGAAATCGACGAACAAGAAGTGAAAAATGCGGTCGACCAGGCGCAACGCGAAGTCACCACCCGCTTCGACTTCAAAGACACGAACTCCACCATTGAGCTGGGCGATGGCAAGATCACGCTCGCTTCGGTGACCGAAGATCGGCTCCGGGCGCTGCTCCAGGTGCTCGAGGAAAAGTTTGTGAAGCGCAATGTTTCGTTGAAGACCCTCGACTACGGCAAGGTCGAGGAGGCCACGAAGGGCACGGCTCGCCAGGTCATCACGCTGAAAGCCGGTCTGAGCACTGACAAGGCCAAAGAAGTGAACCGGGCTTTGAAGGAGTCGGGCCTGAAGGTGCAGTCGCAGACCCAGGGCGAAACGGTTCGCGTCACGGGCAAGAAGCGTGACGATCTTCAGGGAGCCATCTCGTTCCTGAAGGAAAAGGACTTCGAGATCCCGCTGCAGTACAAGAACTTCCGCGACTGAGCTCGCAGGCCGTTGGCGAGCCTATGAGGCAGGAACCTCGAAAGGCTTCGGGTCACTGAACCGGCGGAGCACGTTGGCGGTGATACGGGCCACGTCGTTGTCGTACCCGTCGTCGGCGAGTGCGCCGAACCAGGCGATGGAACCGGTCGAGAACACCGCACCGCCTCCGGCGATTTCGTAGAACACCATGTCGGCGCGCACCGTCGACATCGTCGAGGCATCCTTCACCGTGACGTGCAGCTCCTCTTTCGTGCGAAGCATCTGGTCGTCGTGATCGCGGGCCGAGGCGACGACTACTGCGTGTTCCGGTGAACCGAGCAACACGTCGTAGCGGTCGATCTCCTGACCAGCGGCCCCGCCACCGACGCCGTGCGCGCCGATGATCTCGTCGTCGACCCCTTCGAAGATCCAGGCGGTGCGTTCCGGTGCGTCGAACGTTCGACGGTACGGGGCGCTGCGACCGAAGCCCTGTGCGGCGAAGCCAACGCCGCAGATCAAATTCGGGGCGCGGCCGAGACGTCGCCAAAGCCCTCCGTATTCACCGCCGAACGCGTGGTAGTACTCCCCCGGTTCGGCGATCCAGGCCCTCGTACCGTCTTCGGCCCGACGCAACTCCATTGCCCCTGGCCATGCGTCGGAGAAGGCGACCCGCCAGTAGAACCCGTTGCCGCCGAGGTACATCAACCGACCACCGTTGCGCTGCCAGTCTTCAAGCGTGTCGAGCATGTGCGTCGACCAGTACTCGGGGTGGCTTCCGGTCACGATCACCCGGTAGCCGTCGAGGGCCTCGGGCCCTTCTGCATGCAGATGCTCGTCGGTCACCACATCGAAGTCGACACCGAGGTGATGAAGGAATCCGACGATGTTGCTGTCGGGGGTGAAACCCCACGTGTCGGCAGCGGGTTTGAGGTTCATCACCGGACGACGCCGGGACGAGAACATCACCCCGCTTTTGTCGGAGTGGTACTCATAGTGGCTGAAGCCGACCTCGGGGTGGTCGCGAAGCCAGAGATGGTTCGGTGGGGTCGGTCCATCGCCCGGCCGCAGGATGGGGTTCACGAGGTGGATGCGCTGGTTTGCGTACGCCAGGTAGGTGGCCATGGGCGCGAGGAAGGCGACGTCGGCCCGTTTGGCCCGAGGCGCGGCGACAAAGAATGGCGTGCGGTCCTCACCCTCGGATGATCGGCTGCGGAAGCAGTAGATCCCGCTCGGAAGATCGGTCGGCACGGCGACGGTGGCTGTGGTCGTCCACTGCGCGTCGTAGAGATCGTCGGTGTGAAAGTGCACGGCGTCGTAGTGCCTCGGCGCGTGCTCCGGTGACTGGGCGGACCCGTCCCAGTGTGGCCCCCGCACGCCCCTGGCGGGCAACTGGTGCAGGATTCCATGCAGTGCGTGCGGGCCCCGGTCCCGCCAGAGATTGCCGGCCATTTCGAGCGACGCGTCCCAGGTGCAGGCCGCTTTGTCGGGCGTGGCACCCGGTTCGTTGGCGAACCAGAGTTCGGCGACGCGTCCATCGAAACCTCTTCCGACGGTGAGGGTGTCACCGGCCGGGCCGGCGACTAACGCAGTGGCTCCACAGGTTTTTGAAGTGCTGTCACCACCCGGCGAATGTGTGGCAAACGCTTCTACGACCAACTCCGCCGCAGCGTCCCGCACGTCGCATCGGAGGCGGTACCAGCGTCGTCGATCCAGTGGCCCGGTTGCCCCGGCCGAGGACGCATCCGCCGAAGAGTCGAGCGAGAAGCCGTTTCCCGCCCACCAGATCGTAAGCGCACCTAGGTTCAGTATCGGTTGTGGTTCGCTCGGAAGCATCGACGGCCAGACCGCGCAGCCGATCGTGAAGGCATTGGTCGCAAGTAGCGATGACGGTCCGAAAACCGCATGGCTTCCTGGACGCAACGCTTGAAACGTCCCGTCGACGGTGACCGGAAATCCCGGGACATCAACGTCCGACTCGGCCAGACCGTAAACCGGGTTGTCGAGATCACCGCAGATCATGCGAACGATGTCGATTGTGACCGGTCCGCTGCGTTCGGCCGAGAGCTTCAGTTCGACCGTGTCGCCGCCTCGAACACTCACGGGTTCGCAGTATCCGACGAGTCGGACCTCGTTGTTGCGTGCGGTCATCGTCGACCTCCTCGGTAGCCCGGCGACTCGTGATTAGCGAAGTGTCAATTCGCCGTTGGGGGTAATCAGCGTGGCCGTGAGGCTTCGATCACCGGAGTTCACCGCTACATCGAGACCGATCGCCCCGAGGATCGCCCGGATCCGCTCGGGTTGCGGATGAGTGAGCATTAACGTCTGCAGATTCGTGCTGTGGGAAAGCGACACCGTCGGGTGCTCCGATACGAGCCAGTCGATGCAGAACGGCACGATAGGGTCGACAGTCGCGGGATTGGCCGCAGTGAGTTCCCATTCGAGAAGCACGCCGTCGGGACGCTTCCGAGACATCTCGAAGACCGTTCCCAGATCACCTCCGACGGCTGCGACCGCGGCGACCACGTCGGCCAGCGGTCGGTTCGGGCGGGCGCACCAGGCCGTGAGTCGGGCCTCGGTGAGATCGTCGACACCGAACGAGCGAGGGCCCGCCGGAGTCGGCTGGTCGGCGTCGGGACCGATCACCTCAAGGTACGTGGATCCACCCAAACCAGTCAACCAGTTGCGCGTTCCACGGCCGACGTGGGGGCCGCCCGGAACGAGATCAATGCCCCACTCCGATCGCAGATGTTCCACCGTGGCATCGAGCGTAGGTGTGGCGTAGACGAGATGGTCAATCGTGGCGATGCTCATGGTGTGTCCTTGCCGTTTACGTCGTAGTTGATTCCCGAAAACTTAGAGCACCGTTGCCCCGCCCGCAGGGTTGCGAAGCGGACCGGTGCGCAGACACAGGGTTGCGAAGCGGACCGGTGCGCAGACACAGGGTTGCGAAGCGGGCCGGTGCCCGCCGCCAAAAACACAATGTGTGCAATGCCTTAGACCCGGTCTAAGAAAACGCACACACTCCGGCCCCGGCGAGGGTCGAGAGAAGTGAACGAGCGCTAGCGAGAGAACGCAGCGAGACCACCGAGACCGGATGAAGGCCGCCCGTGTTTGGGTGCCGAAGCGCAGCGGAGGCGGGGCCCTTCGCAGATCAGCTCAGCAACCCCGCGAGCAACGCGGCCCCGGCGAAGGCGCAGAGAGCGGAGGGAGCGCCAGCGAGTGGAGTGAGCGAGCTCCTGAGACCGGATGAAAGCCGCCCGTGTTTGGGTGCCGAAGCGCAGCGGAGGCGGGGCCCAAACACCATTAAGTTCAGTGGTAGCCCGAATGTATGTAGACGCAGGGAATGCCTTCGCTGTCGAACATGAGCTTGTTGCGGGGGTCGTCTTCGACGGCCATGCGGAGTTCGAAACCGAAGGCCCGAAGCTCAGCGACGGTGTAGTGCTTGAAGTCGCGGGCGAAGGAGTAGTCGCCGTATTCGCGCATGATCAGGAGATCCCATCGGACCCCGTGCCGCTCAAGCCACTCCAGGGTCTCTTCCGAGACACTCGAGGGCCGGGCCGTACAGAGGATGATCTGCATGGCCGGATCGAGCAGGTGGCCCATGTTGGCGACTTCCTCGATGAGATCGTCTTTTCCGCACATCTCGAAGAACAGCTTCCAGTTCCGGCGAGCGCCGGTGACGAGAAACTGTCGGTGCGCCGCATCGGCCAGCACGCCGTCGATATCGAATACGGCGGCCGGACCGGGGGTCAGCATGCCGTTACGCCACCACCAGTTCTGCGGCACATACCGCAGCGCTCCGTATCCGCTACCCCCTGCCATCGTCATTGGTTACCTGAGCGCATCCGCTCATCGAGGAGGTAACCCATGACCAACTCATTCGGTTCATCGAAGTCGGCCATA
The DNA here is from genome assembly GCA_963763135.1 of uncultured Acidimicrobiales bacterium. Classification (GTDB taxonomy): domain Bacteria; phylum Actinomycetota; class Acidimicrobiia; order Acidimicrobiales; family JANYDT01; genus JANMZO01. The sequence goes on from CAVXNJ010000010.1 coordinate 48,744, forward strand.
CGCGACCAGATCTCTTCGTGGTTCTTGACCCGGACGGCAACGCCGAGTGACTCGAGGGCGTTGCGAACGTCTTCGAAATCCTTTTCGTCGTAGGGGTCGGTCTGCTCCAGAAGGAAGTCGGTGAGGGTACGGCCACCCAGATCGAACTGGCCGTCGGGATCAACGATCACGATCGGCGAATCGGCGACGGACCGCCGTTCGTCGCCGACCCAGTAACCGATCAGTGATCCATCGAACACGTCGGCGATCCACCGGACCTGGTTCGCCATCCGTTCGTATGCGGCTGCTGCAGCCGGTTCCACGCCGTCTTCGACCCGAAAGCCTTCGAGAATGTCGTCGTCGGATCCTTCGAACAGCGTCATCTCGTAGGCATCGAGAAGATCGGTGTCGTCGCGCAGTTGCGCAGCCCACAGCGCAGCCAGATCGTCGGGCACGGGCTGACCACCGAGGCAGTTGTGCGATACCTCATCCAGGACGGTTTGAAGTTCGTTCGATGACGCCATACGACCATTCTCGCCGATTCCGGGCAGGGCGACGATCTTTCTGCTGCGACGGGCCGGATTCGGGACTCGGAACGGGCCGTGACCGAGACGCCGAGTGCTGAATTCGCCACGGCGTCAGCACTCGAACGGCCCAGCTTCGGCGTCAGTCTTCGGTCGGCTGGCTGGCGGCCCGCTCTTTGATGGTGGCCATCACGTTCGGGTCCGAGAGCGTCGTCGTGTCGCCGAGCGACCGACCTTCGGCCATGTCACGAAGCAGGCGCCGCATGATCTTGCCCGAGCGGGTCTTCGGCAGGTCGTCGGTGAAGACGATCTGCTTCGGCTTGGCGATCGGTCCGATCTTCTCCGATACGTGCTTGCGGAGCGCTTCGCCGTGCTCGGGGCTTGATGCGCTGCCGCCCTTGAGGGTCACGAACGCAATCACGGCCTGACCGGTCAGCTCGTCGTTCGCGCCCACGACCGCGGCTTCCGCGACCGACGAGTGGTCAACGAGGGCCGACTCGACCTCGGTTGTCGAGATCCTATGTCCACTTACGTTCATGACGTCGTCGACGCGGCCCAGCAGCCAGAGATAACCGTCGTCGTCGAGCTTCGCGCCGTCGCCGGCGAAGTACTTGCCTTCATACGTCGACCAGTAGGTGGCCTTGTAGCGCTCGGGGTCGCCGTAGATGCCCCGGAGCATCGCGGGCCACGGGTGGCTCAGCGTCAGGTACCCGCCGCCGACCGGGATCGGCGTACCGGCTTCGTCGACAACCTCGGCACCGATACCCGGAAGCGGAAACGTCGCGCTGCCCGGCTTCAGCGTGGTGAGGCCCGGGAGAGGGGTGATCATGATGCCGCCGGTCTCGGTCTGCCACCAGGTGTCGACGATCGGGCAACGGTCACCGCCGATGAACTTGTGGTACCAGATCCAGGCTTCGGGGTTGATGGGCTCGCCGACCGAACCGAGAAGACGAAGCGATGAAAGATCGTGCTTCGCCGGCTCTTCGATTCCCCACTTCATGCACGCGCGAATTGCGGTCGGCGCCGTGTAGAAGATCGTCACCTTGTACTTCTCGATGAGCGACCACCAGCGGTCCTTGCCCGGCGTGTCGGGCGTGCCTTCGTACATGACACTCGTTGCGGCGTTCGCCAACGGGCCGTAGACGACGTAGCTGTGACCGGTCACCCAGCCGACGTCGGCGGAGCACCAGAACACGTCGGTTTCGGGGTGAAGGTCGAAGACGTACTTGTGGGTGAAGGCGACCTGGGTGAGGTAGCCGCCGGTCGTGTGCATGATGCCCTTGGGCTTGGCCGTCGTGCCCGACGTGTAGAGGATGAAGAGGAGGTCTTCGGCGTCCATCGCTTCAGGCTCACACGTTGTGCCCGTCGGGAACTTCGCCATGAGGTCGTGGTACCAGACGTCGCGCTCGGCGTTGAATGCCACGTCGGTGTTGCAGCGGTTTACGACGACGACGTTGCGGATCGTGGGGCAGTCGGCCAGGGCGTCGTCGACGTTCGGCTTGAGCGCACTTGGCGCGCCGCGCCGGTATCCGGCGTCGGCGGTGATCACGCAGACGGCCTGCTGGTCGTTGATGCGGTCACGCAAGGAGTCGGCCGAAAAGCCGCCGAACACGACGGAGTGGGCCGCCCCGATGCGGGTGCATGCGAGCATGGCGACAGCCGCTTCAACGATCATCGGAAGGTAGATCGTGACGCGGTCACCCCGCTTCACACCCAACGACTTCAGGGCGGCGGCGAAGCGCTGCACTTCGTCGAGCAGTTCGGCATAGGTGACGGTGCGGGTATCGCCGGGTTCGCCTTCGAAGTGGTACGCGACCCGGTCACCGAGTCCGTTCGCCACATGACGGTCGAGGCAGTTCACGCTCACGTTGAGTTGGCCGTCGGAGAACCACTTCGCGAACGGGACTTCCCATTCCAGCGTCTTCGTGAACGGTTTTGACCACGTGATGAGATCCTTGGCCTGCCTGGCCCAGAACGCTTCCCAGTCCTGGTCGGCTTCGTCGTGAAGATGCCGGTCGGTCAGCAGCGAGTTGGCCGTGAACTCGGCCGACGGGGCGAACGTACGGTTTTCCTGCAAGAGGGCATCAAGCTGTGGCTCAGACATGGCAAGAGGTTATGCCAAAGCCGTGACCGACAACACACCGGCGGCACCCGATGCGACGAACGGTTGAACGGCCGGCCGGTTGAACCGACGGCCGGGGCTCAGCCGGTCGACCCCGAGAACCGCTCGGTGGCGTGGGTGTCGCCCGGCCAGATTCCCCGAAGATCGATCACGATCTGACCATCGGGAAACTCCGCCAGCGGCGTCGGCCACGAGAACGTGTGCAGGCCGTCGGTGCGGATTCCGAGAAATGAAAGGTCCAAGCGGAGGTCGGTGGCCTCGAGTGGTATGGGTGGCAGGTTGGTCACGAGCCCAGCGGTGATGGCCGTTGTCGCGTTGATCCGTCGGCCACCGATCGAATAGTTGGCGGTCGCTTTGACGAAGTACGTGCAGTGCGAGTTGTCGAGGTGGATCTGGATGGCCGAAACGTTCGTCGTCCATCCCGTGAGCACCGTGTCGCCGGAGAACGACGCGAACTCGAACGCGATCGGGACGAACGTTGTGGCCGCTGCACCCGGCGTCGACGGCCAGGTGTGGCTCTCCACCTGGCCGGTCGAGGTGGTGTGGAGATAGGTCGGGTTCGCGTTCACCCCGGCCTGGGCGACCATCGCGTTGACCGCTCCCGCCGATCCGACGATCGAGAACGAACTCTTGGCATCATGTGCGCCGACGTTTACCCCGCACGTCGCGAGGAGAACCTCCGTCACCACGCCGAAGCCCTGCGTGATTCGACCGTTCGTCGCCATGCCGATTTCCTCGGCCCGCTCGAGGAGCCAGTCCCGATTCGCCTTGATCTGATGCGCGTGGTCGACCAGGCCGCTCTGCCGAGCCAGCGTGAACGTCGACGAGATCGAACCCGACTCCGAGAACGACCATGTCGTCTGGAGGCCGGCGGTGATCTTCGAGCCGGTGATGGGATCGGTGAGTGTGCCGTCGAGCGGCACCTTCGCCGAGTGCTCCTGCACCGAGGACGACTGGATTTTCCAGGCGCTCGACCCCAGGTCGACATCGACGATGTTGGCCGACGGCAGCGCCGCGAGAAACTCGAAGCTCCCCGTCCCGGGATCCAGCACGCCGACCGCCCCTGGTGCAATCCTTCCGTCGAGGGTCCAGTTGCCCCAGTACGTCGGGTGCGACCCGCGAAGCTCGTCGGTGAGTGCGCGGTTCCATCGGTGTCTCATTGTTCTCCGTTCGATTGGATTGAGATCTTGGCGGGAAGGCCGGCCACCGAGACTCTGGCCGGCGTGTCGGCGGGTGCACCCTTCAACTCGATGAGGATCTCCCGGAAGGTTTTGTCCGACGCGTTGATCGCTACCTCGGTGTCGCCCGGAGGTACGAAGAGCACGCTCCCGGGCTGTACCGGGATGGAGACCCTCGGCTTGCCGACCTGCTCGGCGTCGATCGACGCACCGTCGATCACGCACATGAGATAGGGAAGGTCATGACGGTGCCAGTCGGAGCTCTCCCCCGGTTCGAGCACCATCTCCCACACCCGAACGTGGTCGTTCTCAAACAGCACCCGGCTCGCCACATCACCGAGCGCTGCAGGAACCTGTTCTTCCGTCGTCATGTTGCGACCTCCCTCGTCGGAGGCGACACTAGATCGGGATGGTTCAGGTCTGCTGATAGACCGCGTAGACCCGGTCGAATCGGCCGTTCGCGGCGTCGTTCGGCCGTCAGGTAGAAGTACACCGCACCGCCCGTGTCGGCCACCGAAACCTGGAGGAGCAGCACCCATTTGTCCGCATCCGCGACACGGTCCGAGCCCGACGTAATCCCGATTTTCACGAGGGAAATCCCTCAGACCCTCGTGCTCCCCAATCGCTTCGAGCAGCGGATCGGTCTGGATCGGGCTGCTCCAGCCCAGCATCCGGACCTCGTCGTCGCCGTCGTGGAACCGTACATGTGGATGCGCTTCCAGAACAGCTTGTCAAACGGCGAATCCTTCACGAAGGCAGACGTCGCCGAACGCCGGGCCGAGGATCTCGTACAGGCTTCCCGACGTCCGGGCAACTCCATGACGGTTGAAGGTCGAAGCTCCGCTCCCGATCGACCGGTGCCACGCCCGACGCCTCGGTCGGGTACTCGTCGAGGGGAATATCCATAGCGACGCCCAGGGCGGGATCAGTTCGGTCCCAGATGACCCGGGTGTTCGCGACGCCCTGGCCGTAACAGCCACAGAGCGGATCCCAGAAGATGTTCAGTCGCCCGTCTCTCGGCAACGGCCAGTCACCATCGAACCGTTCGGCGGCCACGGCCAGGTCGACGACGCCGACGAAGTTCAACACGTTCGGCGCCGACCATACGTGCGCCAAGGTGAGGGAATGTGTTCCCGGTACTCGGCAGCATGCGGTAGCGCATCACGCCGGGGCCACGGCGTGCCGGGCGGAAGCACCGGCCGTCCACCGAGTCGCAACGCTCCCTGATCGGCGGGCACGACCCGCAGGCAGGGCTTGATAAGCGCGCGTATCTTGGGCAGAAACTCGCCGAGCTCCGCCGCGTCCAACGCCTCCAACAACTCCTGCCGACTCGTGAACTGCCTCGTTCCCACCGTTCTCGCTCTCCGAGCCCTTCACGACGTTTGGATGTATCTGTTCGCTGGGCGGACACATAACTCCAAACCTACCGGCCAACCGTTCCCGCTCCCTTCGACCCCCGCAACGTTTGGATGTTTCTGTTCGCTGGGCGGTCAAAAACATCCAAACGTCGGAAGGTGTTGCACCTCAGTAGTAGATGGGGCCGGGGGAGCCGCCGCCGCAGATGATGGCGTCGCCGTTGATGGCGAGGCTGAGCGGTGAGGCGAGGAAGGCCACTATCACGGCGATATCGTCGGCGTCGATCATTCGGCGGATCGAGTTGCTCTTCGGGATGCGGGCTTCGATGGACTCGAGGAGCTCGCGATCGTCGGCGTCGACCGCTTCATCGAGCGAGCGGGTTCGGGTCAGACCCGGATGGACGCAGGTGACGTTGATGCCCGACGGTCCGAGTTCGTCGGCCAGGTTCTTCGTGAGCGCGGCGACGGCGACGTTGCGGATCGAGCCGATCGTCGACCCCGCGCTTCGAGCGGCCAGTCCGGCGATGTTGATGATCCTCCCCCATCCGGCTTCGGCCATCGACGGGGCGATCGCCTGTGCGGTGAAGAGGTAGCCGAGGACCTTTACGTCAATCTCGGCCAGCAACTTGTCGCGGGTGATGTCAGGTAGTGCCGGCGGACGGGCCCGACCGGCCGCGGTAGCAGCGTTGTTGACGAGGATCGAAATCGGTCCGATCTCGTTCGTAGCTTCGGCCACGAGCCGCCGCACCTGATCCTCGTGCCCCATGTCGACGGCGAACCCGACGACGCGTCCTCCGCCTAGCGCGCTCAGTTCCGCGGCGGCCGACTTCACCCGCGCTTCATCACGTGCAGCAATCGCCACGGTGACGCCTTCGGCCGCGAGACGAGCGGCGACGGCCCGACCGATGCCGCGACTTCCACCGGTCACCAGTGCGGTCTTCCCGGAAAGTTTCAGATCCATATGCGCGCATTCTTTCTGTCTGAGATCGTTCGAGGAGCCTGACCCTACTGCCCGACCGGTCGACTGTGCCCAACCCTCGGGCCGGAAGTACCCAACCTCGCCAGAAACTCGCCGCCACACGACCACAAACCCCACGTTGGGCGACACAACCGCCCAAGTTGGATACCCAGCCGCACCCCCGGACCAGAAACCCAACGTGGCGACGGACACCTCCAACCCACCAGCCGGAAGTACCCAACCTCGCCAGAAACTCGCCGCCACACGACCAGAAACCCCACGTTGGGCGACACAACCGCCCAAGTTGGATACCCAGCCGCACCCCCGCAGACCAGAAACCCAACGTGGCGACGGACACCTCCAACCCACCAGCCGGAAGTACCCAACCTCACCAGAAACTCGCCGCCACACGACCACAAACCCCACGTTGGGTACCACGGCCCCGAAGTCAGGCAACCAAACGGCTCCAGTTGGGTAGACCCGACCGCGCTTACCGCACCCACTCTGCGACGAGGAACGCACCGAGTCCGGTCGGGTCGGTCAACACGGTCGCTTCGGTCGGTATGCTCCTGGCTTTCAGCGCAGCGAGGTCGCCGATCGATGCACCGGACCTCCACCGCTCCTCGGCCGCGGCGACCATCGCATCGAGTCCGTGCGCCCGAAGGAAGTCGCCCTGCGTGCGGATCTGCGAAGGGGTTGGCGCCAGTTGATCGAAGGGAACATCGATGGTGATGTCGAAGTGCCCGAGGCCGACCAGCGGTTGGTGGCCCCGGTCCTGACCCCGGTAGGTTCGGAGCCACGCCCCGGCGCGGGCGGCGAGTTCAGCGCTCGTGGCGCCGTAGTCGAAGCACACGAGGCGGCCGCCGCGAGTCACCTTCGCGAGCACGTCACGAAGCCAACTGTGAGCATCTGCCAACACGGGTATCCGCATGCCATCCACCGGCCGCGGCACCAGTCGATCAGCCAGCGCCGAGTCCGCAGGGCCAGCCGGGACCGGGAGTTCGTAAAATCCTTCCGCCCGGTGGCCGACGCGTACCTCTGACCAGTGATCGCCCGTCCGCTCGAGCACGTTGAACGCAAGATTGTCGAGCAGTTCGTTCGCGATCACCACATGGAACTCGCATTCCGGCAGAACCGGAACCGAAGCAACCATCGGGCCTCCATCGGGTGCCGACGGGCGAGACCGCCATCCCTCTCCAGGATCGTCGACCGCCACGTTGCCGAGACCGGATCGGCCGCCTTCCGCGTCCAACACGACGGACCCGAACAGTTCGTGAGAAGCAACAAGTGGAAGCCGACGGCGGGAATGCTCATCGCGAAACGCCTCCGACGTCTCCACCATGACGTAGCGCAGAGCCGATAGGCAGGCCGGTTTGGCCGCCAAAATCGTGACGACCAGCGTTCCCGGTCCGGCGCCGCAATCGGCAACGATGAACGGGTCGGGACAGCCGAGACCGTTCCACCATTCGTCAAGGGCGGATGCCAACACCGCGCCGAAGCATGCCCCGACTTCGGGGCTGGTGACGAAGTCGCGACGATGCCCGGCACCGCGACCCTCCGTGTAAAAACCACCCGGGCCGTATAGCGCCACGTTCACGACGTCGGCGTAACGCAGCGGCCCTTCACGGTCGATGCGACCGATCAGCGCCGACTCAACCGCGTTCATAAGCGCACTTCACAACTTCCGCTCGTACGACGAAGCATCGTTGGCAAATTCTATGTGGGCGTACTGTTGGTCAACCCGGACACCGCAACGAGTTGAACTATGAACACCAACGTATCGGTGGGCTTCACGACGCCACCGTTCTGGCCGAGGCCGTCGACCGGCGGGATGATGATCTGTCGGATACCGCCGACCTTCATGCCGGGAAGCCCCTTCTCGAGTCCGGGCATGATGCGATCGCGCCCGAGACGCGGTAACGCGGCCGGCTGCGCACCCTGCACCCATGACGTCGTGTCGAGTTCGGTTCCGTTCCAGAGTGTCGCCCGGTAGCGGACATACACCCGCGTTCCCGACTTCGCCTCGATGCCGGTGCCGACCACCAGGTCGCGGGTGGTGGTCTTCGTCGGAGGCGCACCCGACGGGAGCGCCGGTACGGGGATCTTGGCCGGCGGGGCGGGAAGCTTCGACAGTTCCGACGCCGACAGCGGAGGCGGCGGAAGATCCGCCGGATCAAGCAGTTCCTTGTGCGACGGGGGAAGACCAACCACAGCGTCGGCGGGCGCGTAGACGAACGCAAACGTCATCTGGTCATACATCCGAAGTTTCGATGGATCGCCGGTCACGACCTTCGGAGATCCGGTCTTGCCCGGTTCCCACACGAGAGTCCGGACCGTGGCCTTTTTGGTTCCACACTTCCCGCCGGCTTTGTACGTGGTCGAGCCGACTTTGATCGAGTCGCCGGTGACCTTCAACGGTTCAACTTCAAAGAAGCGGGCGAGCACCGCATTCGCACCAGCGGACGCAGCGACGAAGGGGTGAATGTGAATGAGCCCATCGCCGTGCGTGTGTATGCCGGTTGGATCGTTCCCGCTCGACTCGACCGACGGCACGTACTTGTCGCAGATGTACACCCCGTAGGCGGCGTGCCAGTGGTCTTTCCCGGCGACCGGCTTCTCTTCCGATGCGTACGCCGAATTCGTCGACACGGCTGAAATGCCCGTCACGGTAAGGGTGGCCGTCCCGGCGATTGCTGCAATTGTGCGGCCCCATCGATGGGACCGGCGCAGCGAACGCGCTCGACGCGCTGTACTCGCCGGCTGCCGACACAAAAGGATCCCCATGAGCCCACACCCTACGCGAGGCGTAGTGAGAAGTCGGTGAGCAGTGGAAGCTTGTCGGCCTTCACGAAGGCGTCTGCGACGGGGCTCCTGCTGGAATCGGGGCGATCGGCGTGGTCGGCGTGAGAGGTAAAAGCGACAGACGAGGAATCGTGACCTGCACGATCGGACCGATCAGACACAGGAAGGCGACGGTGCCGAAGCCGACCTTGCCACCGAGCAGAAAGCCGACGACAAGCGTCACGGCTTCAACGAGCGTACGGGCGGTTCTGACCGAAAGCTTCATTCGGGAAAGGCCCATCATGATTCCGTCGCGGGGTCCGGTTCCGAGGCCTGAGCCGATGTAGAGACCGCTGCCTACTCCGATGATCAGCACTCCGGCCAGTACACAAAGCACCCGGACACCGATCTGGTGGCTCACCCCAATACGCGGTTTAACGAGATCGACGACCAGCCCGATAAGCACCGCGTTCAAGACGGTCCCGAGTCCGATCTTTTCCTTGAGGGGGATCCACAGCGGAAGGATGGCGAGCCCGATGAGATTGATCACGACACCGACCGGAAGCCCGCTCACCTTCGCGATGCCGGCGTGAAAGACATCCCAGGGTCCGGTTCCGAGGTTGCCGGCAAAGAACAGCGAGATCCCGACTCCGAAGCACACGAGACCGAGCACGCACCGGGGTACGCGTCGAACCAGTTCCCGCGACGGCACCGGTGCCGTCCGCCACTGCGCTGCAGCCAACACGACCAGGAGAGCGCGAACCGTCCACTGGGTGTAGTTCGATGCGTCGGCCGAGAGCACAGCGAGTGTCACAGACATGGGTATCCAGTTGGTGGTGGGTCGTCGCTCCCGGCGGTTCATTGGAGACGAAGCGACGTGACTTGTGAAACGGAAAAGCGACCTGAGAACGCAGCGGGTCGGTGAGCGATAGCCCACCGACCCGTCAACGTAGAACAACCAGCGGTGATGAGCCGGTGATTAGCCGATTATTGGCCGGCAACCGACTCGCTACTGCGTCAGTTTGACCCACCCGCAGCATCTTCGACCTTCTGCTTGCCAGCTGAGATCCACGGCATCATCGACCGCAGCTCGGCGCCGACCTTCTCGATCTGGTGGGCCTTGCCCTTGGCCCGCAGCTCATTGAAGTGGGGCTCGCCGGCCTTGAAGTCGGCGATGAATTCCTTGGTGAACTCGCCCGAGGTGATCTCGCCGAGGATCTTCTTCATCTCAGCCTTGGTCGCATCGGTGATGATGCGCGGACCGCGGGTGAGGTCGCCGTATTCAGCGGTGGTCGAGATTGAGTAGCGCATGCCGGCGATGCCCTGCTCGTACATCAGGTCGACGATGAGCTTCACTTCGTGGAGGCACTCGAAGTACGCCATCTCGGGCTGGTAACCAGCTTCGACGAGGGTCTCGAAGCCGGCCTGCACCAGCGAGGTGAGACCGCCACAGAGCACAACCTGCTCGCCGAAGAGATCGGTTTCGGTCTCTTCGGGGAAGGTGGTCTCGATAACACCGGCGCGGGTGCCGCCGATTGCGTATGCGTAGCTCAGGGCGAGTGCACGAGCGCCGCCGGTGGCATCCTGGTGGACAGCGATGAGGCACGGCACGCCGCCGCCCTCGGTGTACGTCCGGCGCACCAGGTGACCCGGGCCCTTGGGGGCGGCCATGACGACGTCGAGGTCGGCGGCCGGCTTGACGAGTTCGAAGCGGATGTTCAGGCCGTGAGCGAAGAAGACGGCATCTCCGGCTGACAGGTTCGGAGCAACTTCATCGTTGTAGCAGTCGGCGATGAGGGTGTCCGGGAGAAGGATCATCACGCAGTCAGCCCACTTCGAAACCTCGGCGACGGTGCCGACCGTGAGACCCGCAGCTTCAGCCTTCTTGACCGACGACGAGCCGGCGCGCAGACCAACCCGAACGTCGACGCCCGAGTCCTTGAGGTTCAGCGCGTGGGCGTGGCCCTGCGATCCGTAGCCGATTACGGCAACTTTCTTTCCGAGAATGATCGACGGGTCGGCATCTTTTTCGTAGTACACGGTTGCCATGGGAGGTCTCCTAGAGGCGGTGAGGCGGTGGGTAGAACTGAAGAGCTGAATAGTGAACAGCCCTGCTGAAACTGAGGCGTCTATTGAACGGCATCGCTGCTTGTGCGTAAAGCGCAAATATTGCAAGCCTTCTATGCGTATTCTGCATAGATGCCCTCGATCGACGACATCCGGCTGACGGTGGCCGCACTGGAGCGGCCCACGTTCACCGTGGTGGCCCGGGAACAGCACGTGAGCCAGTCGACCGTTTCCCGAGCCGTTCAGCGCCTCGAGTCGGAGCTGGGAGTAACCCTGTTCGAACGGGATGGTCGAAGCACCCGGGTGCGCCCGGAGGCCGCCCCGACCGCTGACCGACTGCGTTCGATCGTGAACCTGTGGAACGATCTCGCCGGCCGCGCCGAATCGTCCCAACCCACGCTGTCGATCTTTTGCACGGTAACGGCGTCGCAGAGCATCGCGCCGCAGCTGCTTTCGAAGTTCAGGCGGGCGCACCCCGAGACGAAGCTTGAACTGCGCACCGGACCCGCCAGTGCCGCGCTTGATGCCGCCAAGTCTGGAGAGGTCGACGCGGCCATCGCACCCCTCCCCGACCGTCTTCCCAAATCCATGGAGTCGGTCCTCATCACCTCAACACCGCTGGTGGCGATCACGGCCGTTGACTTCCCACGGCTACGCGACTGGTCCACCGTGCATCTCGTCGCACCGCGACAGGGGGTGACCCGTGCTCTGGTGGACCGTTGGCGGCATACCCTCGGGCCCGACCACACCCTGCAGGAAACCGAGAGCCACGAGGAGGTCGTCGCCCTCACCGCTCTCGGGTCGGGGGTGGGCATCGTCCCGAAGCTGGTCGTCGAGTCGTCGGCCCTCCGGTCCCAGCTTCGCGAAGTGAAGCCTCCGGCCGCCCTGCCGACCATGCGGATCGGCCTGTGCGCCCGATCATCAGCGCTCCGAAAGGGTGAACTCGCCCACCTGTGGTCGATGGTGTCGGGGTGATCGTTGTCGGCGGTCTCGGAGCACCTGCGGTCGAAGGTGCCGAAGTACCTGCGGTCGAAGGTGCCGAAGGTCGGATTACTGCGTTTGCATGCGTCTGATGCAGACATGAAGAACCAGTCAGCTTTTCGTCTCCGTGGCCGATCGGACACTCGATGGCTGCCGAATCGATTCCGTCTCCCCGAGCAATATCCCGACGCACGTTTCTTCGGCGCGGCGCTTCCGTCCTTGGTGCCGCCGCCCTCCCGGGGGTGCTTGCGGGCTGCGACGTGCCGTTCATGTCGAAAGCGGAAACTCCTGAGTTCCCGGTTGAGAGCCCGGAAGAGGCCCTCCAGCGACTGATCGAAGGAAACGCGCGGTACGTGGCAGGAAAGTCTTCCACGATCAATGAGAGCATCGAACGACGGGACTCACTGGTGAAGCGTCAGCGGCCGTTCGCCGCCGTCTTCAGCTGCGTCGACTCGCGGGTGCCTCCCGAGCTTGTGTTCGACCGGGGATTGGGCGACCTGTTCGTCATCCGGACCGCCGGGCAGGTCCTCGATTCCGCCGTGATGGGGAGCCTGGAGTACGGGGCGTACGAACTCGAGATTCCGCTTCTCGTGGTGATGGGCCACACCAAGTGCGGAGCAATGAAGGCCACCATCGAGACCCTGGAGAGCGGCGGCAAAGCCGAAGGAAGCATCGAGTATCTCGTCGAGGCCCTTGCTCCCGCCGCGAAGGTTGGACCGGGGAAGGAAATGGCACTCACCGACTCGTCCGGCGAAGATGCATCGGACGCAGGGGCCGAGGGCGAGACCGCGGCCGAGACCTCGGCGGACACGACCGGTGAAACGACTGGGGCTGCGGAGGCCGGGGCGGAAACGACAGCTTCAGGCGAGGCCGCTACCGAAACAACGGCCGAAGGCGATACTGCGGCGTCGGAAACTACGGCTGAGGGCGAGGCCGATGCCGAAGGCGAAGCGACGGGCGAAACAACAGCTGAGGGCGAGGCCGATGCCGAAGGCGAAGCGACGGGCGAAACAACAGCTGAGGGCGAACCCGTGGCCGGTGATGGCGTGGACCCCAAGGCCCAGGAACTCACCGACGCGATCAAACGAAATGTCACCCTGGTAATCGAACGAATCAAGAAGTCAGCGATTGTCGATGAGCGCGTGAAAAAGGACCGCCTGTTGATCGTTGGCGCGATCTACGACATCGAAACTGGGATCGTTGAATTCACCGACAACGTGCCGGCTCAGTTCAAGGCTGCCGATGCTGCGTCGGCGGATACCACTACGGCGTAAATCGCATATTGCTCACCTTCAGTGAGCGATAGAGCAGTCTTTAGTCTGAATTTCTAGCAACCCGTCAGATGTTGGGCCTTTCGACCGATTCACCTGAATAGCGAAAGGAGCGGGGATGCAATTCAGAGAATTAAAACTCTCTACGACACTATTTGGACTCTTCGGAGTACTCATGATTGGCCTGGCGGGTTTTGCTGCACAGAGCTTTTCAACACTCGGCAGCGTTCGAATCGGCGGAGACTCGTACAAGGAAATCGTACGCAGCAAAGATCTCATCGCCGATGTACTTCCGCCGCCAGCGTACATTCTGGAGAGCTACCTTGTGGCCCACCAGATGGTAACGGCGACAGATCCGGCGGAGATTGACACGCTGGCGGTTCAGCTCACCAAGCTTCGGTCCGACTTTGAACAGCGCCACGCCTTCTGGGACACGGATCTTCCCGGCGGAGCCATGAAGGAGCAGCTGCTGGTCGACTCATACAATCCGGCCGAACGTTTCTATGAATTGGCAGAAAAGAAACTTGTACCGATGGTACGGAGTGGTGATAACGCCAAGGCGCTAGCGCTGCTGCAAACCACGATGAAGTCTGAGTATCAGGCTCACCGCACCGCTATTGACTCGGTGGTGTCCTCAGCAACGGACTACAACAAAGCTTCGGAATCGGGTGCACACGCCAAAGTAAGTACGCTTACCACCAGGTTGGAAATTCTCCTGGTAGCAATATTCCTTCTCGGAATTGCTCTGGTGATCGCAACCGTTCGCTCGATTGCTCGGCCTCTTCGTGAGATAACCGATGCATCGCTCGCGCTGGCCGAGGGTGACCTCGGCATCACGGTTAACTATCAGTCGAGCAACGAGCTCGGCCAGCTCGCCGAAGCGTTCCGAACCACCATCACCAACGTGAGCACAGCAATGGGCGCAATCACGGTCAACGCCGACTCGATGGCCGGTGAGGCTCGGCAACTCGATTCGCTGAGTCGCCAACTGGTCACCTCCGCCGAGGCCACCGAGTCTCGAGCCCAGGCCGTGTCGACCTCGGCCGAGAACGTCTCGAGCGACATCACCACGATCGCGGCGAGCACGAACCAGACTGCCGCAACTGTCGATGAGATCGTTCGAGCCGTTGCTCACGTCATGTCCGTGGTGAACCACGCGTCGGACATTACGGCCGACACCAGTGAGACGGTCGCGACACTCGACACGAGCAGTGTGGAGATCGGTGAGGTGGTTGCGCTCATCAGCCGCATCGCCAGCCAAACCAACCTTCTCGCCCTGAACGCCACGATCGAGGCGAGTCGGGCAGGAACCGCCGGACAGCGGTTTCGCTGTTGTAGCGAAGGAAGTGAAGGATCTGGCTGAAGCGACGGCGCAGGCGGTTCAGTCGATTTCGCAGCGGATCGAGTCGATGCAGGGTCACACCAAGTCGGTGGTCGGAGCGATGGGCCAGATTCAGGAAGTGATCAACGAGATCAGTGGAGCGCAACACACCATCGTTGCTGCATTCGAAGAGCAGTCGGTCAACGCGGCCACCATCGGAGCGACTGCAGACCATGTGGCGGGAAGTTCCGAAGAGATAAGTTCACATATCGCCGAGGTCGCGGCCGCCGCGCGACAGACCAGTGGTAGTGCGGCCGATACCCACGGAGCGGCCGAGCGACTGGCGCGAACGGCGACCGACCTTCGGGCGCTCGTGTCCCGGTTCCGTCTCGCTGAGGTCTAGACGGGAACGACGAACCAACTGGGGACGATTGTGTGCACATCCGTAGCCCTCAGCTACGGACGTGCACACAACCCCGAACTCCATGGTGCGCTCAGCGCGGTGTACGACCACGGGTCCACTCGGTTGGGCGAGGGTGGTCGCCGTTCGGCACGACCAGCGAACCGACGTAGTCGGCGTTGGAGTAGACCCGGTCGATTTCCGCCTTCATACTGCGAAGGTCGTCATCGGAAACGACGCCGTTGCTGGTCGCCTTGTAGAACTGCACGGTGACCCGAATGGGGAAGCGGTCGTCGCGGACCAACCGACGGCCATCCATTTCGCGGAAGGGACCCTGGTCGGCGCCGAAGCCGATGACCGCCTGTTCCACATCAGAACTGGCTCGGGTTTGATCCGAGCTTTCGGAAGACGCCACCTTCTTCGAAGGGCTCGCCGTTGCTGCGCCGGCGGCGGAAGATGGCGCCGGCATCGGTACAGCTTCGTCGTACGCCGGCGGGTACGAGTCATGGACCAGCGGGACCTGGATGATCATCACCATGTCGCTGCCGTCGTCGAGAGCTCCCTCGTCCTGGGATGTGGCTCGACCGCTGTCGATCCGGGCTTTCACTGCGCTCTTCCGCTCGGCGGTGAATACCGTTCGCTGGCCTTTGTTGTTGAAGAACAGTTGCTGGCCCCACGTCTGGTAGCTCTGATCGCCCGAGTAGTTCTCGATGATCGTCGCGCTTGTTCCTTGACGGGTGACGAGCAGACTGAGCACGGCCGGGTTTCCAGGTGACGACTGGTAGTTGTAGAGCACCGGGGTGAATTCGGCCTTGCCCGTTTTCGGGAGTGGCATGAACACATGCTGTGCACTCGTCAATACATGGGTGTCACGTCGAGCCAGGAAGTTCCCGCTCACGGGCAGACTGCTCGGATCAGCAAGATATGCGCGCATATTTCCAAGCAACTCGCTCAACGGAACCGACACCAACTTCGAGGCCCGGTGCTGATTGCCGACCTTCACCCAGATCTTGTCCATACGGACGTCGCCGGTCGTGTCGGAATAGTTCGGGTAGCGAAGCACCGGCAACAGGTGCGTTCGTCCCTGGCTCCGCCCAACGGGCTCGCGAACCTGCAGTGTCAGGTCGCTGATGTTCGGGCCGACCGACGACCCGACGTTGCGGCCGGTGTCTTCCCAGGTGAGGTCGACGATGTCGAGTCCGTACCGATTCGCCCGCTGCAGGAGACCGTAGTCGCTCGACATTCCGGTGACCCGATCGATGATCTCAGCGAAGCTGGGCGCAGGCGGCATGGTCGTTGTCACGTTCCAGGTGGGTGTGGTGCCGGGATTGGCTCCGACGCCCCATCCGCCGTTCCCGGGCGCGGGTTGAGGGGCCGGGGTCGTTGATGTTGCCTGTGCTCCGAGCGAAGGAAGGAGGGTGGAAGCCACCGCCCCAAACGCTCCGAGCCCGGCAAGCCGGAGAAATGATCGACGGTCAAAGCGGGAAGCGGAGTTCGTTGGAGTCTTCATGCACCTACGACGTGCACTGCCGATCTCTCGGTTCCCGTATGTTGGGAAATAGTCTTGTTCAAACGAAATATTCCGCGCGGCGCATTGTGAGTTCCGAACCCGCCGAGCAGAATCCTTCGATGGCGGTTTGCACCAGACACTCCGATCGCGAAACCGGGCTTAGTTGTTCGGCATGCGATCGCCCCTTCTGCTATTCGTGTCTCGTTCAGGGACCTGTCGGGAGCAAGTGCCGCGATTGCGCTCGGGGCATACCCGTCGGCGTGACCCCGAAGGAACGGACGGCTGCCAAGATCACGTACGCCAAGAAGAACCGGTTTCTGGCACTGCACGTCGTGCTGGCAATCATGGCTGCCGTCGATGCGGTGATTCTTCTTGGCACGCAGAACAACGAGACCATCCGGCAGATCTTCACCCGTGACAACAAGTACGCGCTCAACGCATGGTCACTGCAACACGGCGAAGCCTGGCGAATCGTCACGGGATCGATCGGCAACGCGAGCGCAATCACCATGGCCATCAACCTGGCCGCGGTCTGGTGGTTGGGCCGACAGGTCGTGCCCCAGTTGACTCATCTGAAGTTCGTCGCGGTGTCACTGACAGCAATTGGCGGAGGCGCTCTCGCTACGCTCGTTATCGACCCGAACGGGTTCAACTACAGCGGCATGGCACTGAGCGGCGGCTTGGCCGCTGCATATGGGGTGCTCCGTCGACGCAACCTCGTCGGCCGCCTGCAAACTCCTCAGTTCGCGCAGGTTGGTTACATCGGACTGTTTCTGGCATGGACACTTCTAAGCACGCTTACTTCTGAGGCGGGCGGGGGCTACGGATTGGTCGGTGGCGCACTCGCGGCCGCCACGCTCTCGTGGTGGCTTACCGATCCGATCCGGCGCAACCACACGACCTCACGTCACGCGGTGCTCGGGTGCACGCTGGGAGCCGCGTTGATACTTGGAGCAGGCGCGTCAGCCCAGATGACGAATGCGGCGCAACCCGCGCAACTACCACCCATGCTCGATGCGCTCGGAGGCTCAGATCTTTCTCCGGGCGATGCCGTCGACATGTTGCAGGCGGAGGTCGATTCCCTGAAGGCCCCATCGGAAGGCACGTGGACATCGGTGTTGTATTGGGAGGACCGAACCGACCTTGGCGACAGTCAGGCGTATCACGTCCGGTGCGACCCGTCTCCCCGTATTGCGATGCAACCGGGTTTAGCCACAGATCGCGATCCTCAGGCGGTATGCGCCTGGCTGAAGGCTCATGTCGAGGTGCGATCGGGCGACGAGCAAATCACAACAGCGCCCGACTCGGCACTGATCTGGCACATCGAGATCTACCAATCGATCGACGGTGTGCAAGACGGAGGGGCCGTCTTCGAGGGTGGCACCGCCGTGGCCACCAGCCCGCTCGCCCGGCAGGTCTTCGACGCCCTCGCCCCCTAGGGACCGAACGGCCGTCTACGTAAACAGGCCAGGGTTCGGTTCGTTGATCTGCAGCATCACGCCGTGGGCCGCCTTCGGATGAAGGAACGCGACGGCAAGCGCTCCACCATCGAGCACCGGTGCCCCAGACTCCTGGAGTGACGCCTTCGTGGCGGCGAGATCGTCGACGGCCAGGGCGACGGTGTGGATGCCTTCGCCTCGTTTGGCCAGGGCCTGACCGATCGCGGAGTCGGGCGAGAGAGGTTCAACCACCTCGAAGAAGAATCCGTCCGCCAACCGGAAGAACGCGATCTTCCCAACATGCGGGTTCTCGGCCCGGCGGGTCAACTCCATCCCGAGTTTGGTGAACGACGCGATGGCGTCGTCGAGGTTGTGGACACGCATGACGATGTGGTCGATACCGGTGATAGCCATCGCGGAAGTATGGCCGCAACGGTGACCGAGGCACCAAATGGAAGATCCCGCCGATCGAAGCCTTTCGGCTCCGACCAGCGGGACTTCAATAACAGTTAAGCGCTGAAACAGTCGGCGTCAGCCGGCAACGGCATGCAAGCTGGGCGCCTGGCGCGCCAGTTTCGGGAGGGCCACTCGGCCCGACCGCTGAACTTCGACGATCCCGTAGGGCCGCAGAAGCTCTTCGAAGTCATCGAGCTTCTCGGGCGGGTCGGCCAGCATGATCGTCATCTTGTCGTAGCCCACGTTCACGATCTTCGCATCGAAGATCGTTACGAGCTCGGCCACTTCGCCTCGCTTCGACGCTTCCGCTGAAACGGTGACGAGCAGAAGCTCGCGCTCAACGGCGTCTTGCGGCGAGAGTTCCTGGATGTCGATCACGTTGATCAGCTTGTTGAGCTGCTTCACGATCTGGTCCATCGGCGTCGAGTCAACATCGACGACGATTGTTATGCGCGAATAGCGATTGTCGTCGGTGGGAGCGACGGCCAGCGAAAAGATGTTGTAGCCACGACGGCTGATGAGCGACGTCACGCGCGCCAGGACACCGAACTTGTTCTCGACAAGCACGGACAGCGTGTGGTGACCGGCGCGCATCGGCGGGCGGACCTGTTCGAACGGCTCTGCGGCGACCATGATCACCACCCCCGGTTTGCGATGCGACGGGCCTTCTCGGCGGCGAGGCGCTCAGATTGCGAGGCGTGGAGGACAACGTCGTCGTTGCCAATTCCGGCAGGAACCATGGGAAACACTTTCTCGTTCTCGTCGGTGCGGAAGTCGACGACGACCGGCCGATCATTGATTTCATTGGCCTTGTCGATGGCCGGTTGGACTTCTTCGGGCGAGTCGACGCGGATGCCGACGCAGCCCATGGCCTCGGCCAGCTTCACGAAGTCGGGAAGCTCGGGCGAGAGATACACCTCGGAGTAGCGCTCTTCGTAGAACATCTCCTGCCACTGGCGAACCATGCCGAGGTAGGAGTTGTTGAGGATCGCGACCTTGATCGGAATGCGCTCGATCGCTGCAGTCGTGAGTTCCTGGTTGGTCATCTGGAAACAACCATCGCCGTCGACCGCCCAGACCATCTTGTCGGGAGCCCCGACCTTGGCGCCGATCGCGGCCGGAACCGAGAAGCCCATCGTGCCGAGGCCACCGGAGTTCACCCAGCTGTACGGATTGCGGAACTTCCAGTACTGCGAGGCCCACATCTGGTGCTGGCCGACGCCCGAAACGAGGATCGAGTCGTCGGGAGCCGAATCACGCAACTTCTCGAGAACGAACTGTGGCTTCAGCGCGTCGCCGGGCTGTGACGGCTCGTACACCAACGGGAAGTTCTCTTTCCAACCGCTGATCTGCTGCTTCCACACTGACGAATCAGCGAAGTCGTGACCACCGGTCTTCAGTTCCTTGATGGCGTGGATGAGGGCTTCGATCGTAAGACGGGCGTCGCCGATCAACGAGACGTCGGGCTTACGGACCTTGCCGTGTTCGGCCGGGTCGATGTCGGCGTGAATGATCTTGGCGTCGGGCGCGAACGCGCTGAGCTTGCCGGTAATGCGATCGTCGAACCGCGCACCGAGGTTGATGAGGAGATCGCTCTGCTGCATCGATGTCGTCGCGGTGTAGTTGCCGTGCATGCCGGGCATACCGAGGCACAGACGGTGATCGTCGGGGAACGCACCGCGAGCCATAAGTGTGGTTACGACATACATGTCGCACATCTCGACAAGTTCCTTCAGCGCTTCCGCGGCTCGGGCCTTGAGCACGCCACCGCCGACGTAGATGACCGGACGGGTCGAGGCCATGATCATCTCAGCGGCCCGACGGATCGAAACGGCATCGGCCTTGGTCACCGGGTGGTAGCCGGCGAGGTCGACGGTCTCCGGCCAATACCACTGCATCTTGTTCTGCAGAACGTCTTTCGGGACGTCGATCAGAACCGGACCGGGACGGCCCGTGGTCGCGATGTGAAATGCTTCGGCGACGATGCGCGGAAGGTCCTGCGCGTCCATGACGAGTTCGTTGTGCTTGGTCACCGAGCGGGTGATCCCAACGGTGTCGCATTCCTGAAACGCATCGGTGCCGATGGCCCCGGTCGAGACCTGGCCGGTGATGCAGACCATCGGGATCGAGTCCATGTAGGCATCGCACAACGGCGTGACCATGTTGGTGGCAGCCGGACCCGATGTCACCATCGCGACACCTGGACGACCGGTTACGTGCGCATAACCCTCGGCCATGTGTCCGGCACCCTGTTCGTGTCGAACGAGGATGTGACGGATCGGGCTTTCGAGAAGTGGGTCGTAGGCGGGAAGAATGCAGCCGCCGGGTAGGCCGAACATGACTTCGGTACCGACCATCTCGAGGCTCTTGATGAGGGCTTGGGCTCCGGTGAGCTCCATGGTGTTGCTCCTTGTTTTTGGCGGGGCGTTGCAGGTACTGCGGGGATTTTTGCGGGTACTGCGGGTGACGTTGCAGGTGCTGCGGGTGACGTTGCGGGTACTGTGCGGCAAAAACTTCCACGACAAACAAAAAGACCCCTGGGATTTCCCAGAGGTCTCAAGGCGCTCGCCGTATGTGAGTCGGCAGCGCTAGCGGGGTACTACTACAAGAATGATGGCGAAATTCGTCTTCACGGCCGACAAGTCTGCCCTACTTCAAACCAAAAGGCAAGCTGGGGATCTGCACGACAGCTTCACAACTCCTCGTGACCGAAAGGTCACTAGGTCGCGTGGGTTCCGGTGTGGCGCTGTAATCATGCGACGGAGTTGTCGATCGCACGTCAGTTCGTGCTAACCAGGATGAGTGCTTCTCCTCCTTCGACGTAACCGCGACTTCCGCCTGCTGTGGATGGCGACGGTTGTCAGCCTCGGCGGAGACTGGTTCGCCACGGTGGCCATCATCGGGAAGGTGACCGATCTCGGGAGAGGCACCTGGCTGACGCCGGCACTTGGAGCATCGCTGGTTTTCGTCTGCCAAATGCTTCCGTCGTTCTTGGTCACGCCGATCGCCGGCCCACTCGCAGACCGCTTCGATCGACGCATGATCATGATCGTGGCGTCGCTGCTCCAAGCCTGTGCCGGTCTGCTGTTTCTCTTCCCAACACGCAGCACGATCTGGTTGGCGTTCGTCGCCCAGATACTCGTGTCGACCTTGGCCGGCTTCTTCTCCCCCGCTTCGCAGGCCGCGGTGGCGAACCTCGTTCCCCCTGAGGACCTGCAACAGGCGTCGTCGCTGCTCGGCACAACGTGGGGCGCGATGTTGGCGCTCGGAGCGTCGATCGGCGCGTGGTTCAGTGCGCAGTTCGGGCGGAACCCGGCGTTCATCGCCGATGCGTGCAGTTTCGTGCTTGCAGCGTTCATCATCACCCGGATTCGCGGCCGGACGAGAGCCGAGGTCGTCGGTGCCCGACCCCGGATGCGACCGATCGCCGACACGAAAGCCGCCCTCGGTTACGCGAGCCGAAATCGCCCGCTGTTCCTCATGCTGTTTTCAAAGGCCGGCTTCGGCCTCTCTAGTGGAGTGGTAGGTGTACTTAGTTCTTTGGCAGCCACCCGATTCGGCGGCGGCGATCGCACCGTCGGCATCCTGCTCGCAGCTCGTGGCGTCGGCGTGGTCCTCGGGCCGGTCGTCGCCAGCCGTCTTGGGGTGACGAAGAACGTCGCCGGGATTCTTCAAGCCTGCGCCATCGGATGCATGGTATACGGCGTCTCATACATCGTCGTCGGCTACTCGTCGTACCTCTGGTTGGCGTTTCTGTTCACGGCGATAGCGCACCTTGGCGGCGGAACACAGTGGACCCTATCGACGTACGGTCTTCAAGCCACCACGCCCGACGAGTACCGGGGCCGAATCGGCTCAGCCGACTTCGCGTTGGTCTCGTTGTCGATGAGCATCAGCTTCGTTGGCGGAGGCTGGCTCGACCGGCAGTTCGGCGCCACTACCGCCTTCTTCGTGCTGGGCGTGATCGCCATACTGTGGGGCGTCCTCTACCTCCGAGCGACCGCGTCGCTCCGCTCGACTGATTCTGGCGGCACTTCCCCGATCGATGCAGTGCCGTCCACGGCCTGAGCCCCACTGGCCCCACCGCCGACATTACGGTCCCGATTCGTACACGTGTAATCGAAAGCCTGCTGGGCCGGAACCGGTCGGCAGTACAGATAACCCTGGACCTTGTCGCAGCCGAGAAGTCTCAGTTCGTCTTCGTGGACCTGCGTCTCAACGCCCTCGGCGACGGTTTCCAGACCAAGCGACTTGGCGAGACCGATTGTTGCCTTGACGATCGCCCGGTCTTCGCTATCGGAGCCGAGGCCGTCCACGAACGAGCGGTCTATCTTCAGCCCGTCGACGGGGAACTTCTTCAGATAACTCAAGGAGGAGTAGCCCGTGCCGAAGTCGTCGACACTCAGTGTCACGCCGAGCGCTTTCAGCGACGTAAGGGCTGCGACCGCCTGATCGGGATCCTTCATCAGCACGCTCTCGGTGATCTCGAGCACAAGATTCGCCGAAGGAAGACCGGTCCGGGCCAGAGTGTCCGACACAAACTGGGCCAGGCCACGTTCTGCGATCTGTCGCCCCGAGAGGTTGACCGCTATGCGCAGATTCGCGAGTTGGGGATTCGACGCACGCCAGAACTGCACCTCACGGCATGCCTCGTTCAACACCCATTCCCCCAACGGCACAATGAGTCCCGTTTGTTCGGCGATCGCAATGAACTCGTCAGGAAAAGTAAGCCCATTGACCGGGTGGTTCCAACGAACAAGCGCTTCAAGCCCGGTCACGTTTCCGGTCGACAACTCGAGCACCGGCTGATAATGCACGCAGAGCTGTCCTTCACATATCGCAATTCGCAGAGCAAGCTCAGTCTCCATCCGTTTGACGGCAGACGTGCGGAGCGAGTCCGAGAACACCTTCACGGATGCCCGACCGGACTCCTTGGCGGAATACATCGCGGCGTCGGCGTCGCGCAGCAGACTCACTGTCGACGCATCGGACGAAGCAGTGAGCGATATGCCCACGCTTACCGTGATCACGTACTCACGGCCGTCGAGCAGAAATGGTTGGGCCGCAGGCGCTGCGATGTGCTCGCCGATGACTTGTGCCTCATCGGTTCCCCGGACCCCATCGCAGAGCACCGCGTACTCATCGCCGCCCAGACGAGCGACGGTGTCTCCGGTTCGAACGGCAGCCTGCAGGCGAACGGCCAACTGCTGAAGGAGAACGTCGCCCTGATCGTGGCCGAGGCTGTCATTGATCACCTTGAAATTGTCAACATCGACGAACATAACAGCGACGTTGCCGGCGACTCGCTCCAAACGGGCAAGGGCGAGGTCGAGTCGATCGCGAAACAGAAGTCGATTCGGCAGGCCCGTCAATGGATCGTGCATCGCCAGATGATTGAGTTCGGCTTCCGTACGAATCCGGTCCAGGGCCGTTCCGGTGACGGTTGCGATCGTTTCGAGAAAATGAAGTTCCGTCTCAGTTATCTGCCGCAACGGATCATCGCTTTTCACGGACAGACCGCCAAACAATCGATGTTTGACCATGATTCGAACCAGACCCTGTGCGCTACCGGTAGGCCCATCGGGCCCGTGCTCGTGCGGCGTGTCGTGCGGCGTGTCGTGCGGCATGTCGTGGTCATCGACGGCTTCACCGCTTTCGCCGAATCGGATGAGCTCGACTGCGGTTCCCGGCATCGTTGCATTGACCACCGCGATGGCGTAATCGAGCACTTCCCGCTCCTGTGTGGCGATCAGGGAAAAGCGGCCGAGCTCGGCGACCGCTGTCTGCTGAACACCATGAACGGTGCGCTCGGCAATCGCCAGTTCCAGATCGTTCCGATGACGCAGCAGTGCTTCACGCGCACCGTCAAGGGAGTGCGCCGCGTCTGCCGCGCCGTCAAGAATGATATTGAAGCTGGCCGCCATGGCCCCGACCTCGTCGGCCGAGGTGATAGTGACGTGCCGGTTTTCCACGCGTGCCCGGGCCTCATCGAGATTGCCATCGGCCAGTGCCCGCATGGCCCGACCGAGGTCAGCAAGCGTTCCCGACACGAGTCGGTCCGCGGCGTCGGTCACTTCGGTGACCGAATGCGCGATCATGCCGGGAAGCACCAATCCGACCGTTATGGTCAGGACGGCTACGGCCACAAAAATGTCCTGCAGAACAGTAATGAGCATCGGGTCGGTTCGCGTGACGTGGCTGACGGCCAGCGCGTAGCCGGCACCGTCCAACGTGAGCACCGCCAGCATCGCTCCCGTAAGCTTGACGTGCAGCGAACGCTTCACTCGTCGAGGCCCACCTGCCCTGTCCTGGCGTTGGCGCCAGGCGAACGCCGCCGCTCCGGAGTAGGCGAGACCGAGGCCGGCCAGCACCGTCGGGAGTCCGAACTGCTCAAACCCGAATATGGTCGTGATTCCCCACGCACCCGCCGCAAATAGACCCAGACCGATTGTTCCTCTGGGCGCACGGTACGGCCGGGGCAGATCGGGTTCATTGCGACGCAGCAGCCACACGGCAACACTCGGCAGCGAGATTCCGATCAGGTAGGTAAAGTTCGCCGCCGCGATGACCCAGACCGGGTCGCCACTCAACAAGAACCCGATCGCCATCGCGCCGGTCAACGCGGACGCGACCCACGGCACGTCGGTTCTCGACCGTTTGGCGAGGGCTTTCGGGAGAAGGCCGTCCTCCGACAGTTGCGAAAGCGTGCGCGCCACACCGGTCACCGGAGTCAGCGTTCCGTGAAACATGTTCAAGATCATGAACCACACCGCAGCGGCCTTACCGAGCCCGCCGAGCAGGGGTGCGAATGTCGGCCCGAGCAGCTCGGCCAAGTCAGCCCTGAGGGCAGCGGGACCGAAGACTCCGAGCCACACGACTGGAAGTACGAGGAAGTAGAGGGTAGCCATCAACGCACTCGCGTACATCGCTCGAGGAAGGTTCTTCTCCGGGTCGACCATCTCGCCTACGTGGCACGCAGCTGCCTCGAACGCCGGGGCCGCGAACCCGATGAGATAGAGCCCAGACATGGCGCTGGTGAACTTCCCGAAGATCCCGTCGAACGGGACCTGGAGTTGGTAGTCGAACGCAAGGTGCCAGTCGACGTTCCGCGAGAGTATTGGCACGAGCGCCGATAGGAACGCTAGGACCGCTGACCCTGAGGCGATGACGACAGCAAGTCGCGTCACACGACGAATCCCACTCAGGTTGATCACGGTGAAGATCAGGACAAGCAACGAGGCAAGAACCTTCACCGGGACAAAGGGCAAATACCAGGTGTGAAGGGCCGCGGCCGAAAGAAGAGCGGTCAGACCGCAAGTCGGAACCCATCCCCACCAATAGCAAGTGCCCGTCAGGTTGGCGAGGACCGGAGAGTACGGTCGAAAGGCCTCAGCGCACGCGGCCGCTATTCCGCCGACTCGATTGGGCCACATCAGGACGAGTTCGGTCCACCCGGGCAACGCGAACCAACTCAACAGCAGGCCAACGATCAACAACGGTATGGCGGCGGAACCCTGTGACGCGACGAGCGCCCCGATGAGGAACAGCATCTGGTTGCTGCCGCCCATTGCCATGGCGGTCGCGCCAATCCAACCGATCTCGCGCCGGTACGCGCGGGGTGTTCCCGTCGATCCGGGTTCGGAATTGCTGCGTCCGCGGGGCAGCGTTGGATCGGTTGGCATACGAACGCCATCGACCGGTCGTAGGTTTTCGATACGGATCCGAGTGAAGTCTTGATTGAGTCGACATCTTCGGGGACGGGCTTAGCGGCCGATCGAGTCCTTCGACACACCTGGCCGGTTACCGGGCGCCTATTCGATGATGTCCGCCGAGGGAGGAACAAAGGGATTGAACAATCTGAAATGTTCCTGGGTCACGCTTCCACTCCAATCCAGGGCAGCTACCTGGCTCAACGACCTCCGCGAAGACGCGGCTCGAACGGTCTCGAAAACGCTCGCCCGAAGTTCGATGCCATAAGCGCCCGTCAGTAGCTCGCCATCCACGATGAGGCGGATTGGCTCCACGCCGGCGGCAAGATATCGCTTGTTGATATTCGCGCTTACGAAATGAGCGGCAACCCACAGCGCGTCGCTATCGCGAGCTTCGGGACGACCGAGCGCATGACGCAGGTCGTGCTCGTGATTCGAGGCGTCGAACAACAGTTGCGCCAGCCCCAACCCGGCCTCGGTGGCGTGAGCGTCGACGAACGGAGCGTAGGTGGTCCACTCTCTGATGATTTCCGGTCCGGCCATGCCGGCCCGCTTCGCGACCTGAACCGCTGTCCACGGGTCAGTGGCGACGCCAGTCATGTTGCCGTTGAGAGCATCGTCGACGATCCCTGCGAGGTGGGCCACCGTCTGACGCACCGTCCAATCCGGGCAGTGTGGAACCGGCTTCTCCCATTCCCGATCCGACAGGTGCTCGGTCATTTCGACGATCCGCTCACGCACGCCCCGGTACACGGCTCCGACATCTATCTTCGCAATTCGATCAGGGGTGACAACCTCAGAGGACACCGCTCGACCGTAGCAAGGCCCCGATCACTAACGTGAGTAAACCAGACCCTCTTGACATTAGGTGACTATTTAGTCACATAATGCCGTCAATGGATGAAGTGTTTCGAGCCCTGGCCGACGCCAATCGGCGCTCGCTGCTCGATCGCCTTTTCGCCTCCGACGGCCTCACCGTGTCCGAGCTTTGTGAAGTACTTCCGCACATGACGCGATTCGGCGTGATGAAGCACCTCGGCATTTTGGAGGAGGCGCACCTGATCACGACCCGGCGCGATGGCGCGGATGCCCGGGAGAAGCGCTGCTACCTGAACCCCGTGCCCATTCGCGAACTGCATGACCGCTGGATCAACAAATACACCGAACCATGGGCTGCCGCCATGGTCGATCTGAAGAAGGAACTCGAATCATGGCCTACCCCCGACACGTCTTCGAAACGTACATCAAAGCCACCCCGGAGCAGATCTGGGAAGGCCTGACCAAACCGGAGTTCACGGAGAAATACTTCTTCCACTGCGCCATCAACTGCGGGTGGGAACCCAATGCCACGTACACATATGATCTTGTCGACGGTACCCCCGCCGTACGCGGCGAGGTACTCGAAGCCGAGCCGCCGCACCGTCTCGTGATGACCTACCAGATGCTGTTCACGCCGGAACTGGCGGCGGAACAACCCTCCAAAGTCACGTGGGAAATTACACAGGTGGGCGATGCATGTCGCCTCACATGCGTCCACGGCGATCTGGCGTTTTCACCAGCGACGTGGACGGCAACCGCCAGCGGTTGGAGCATCGTTCTCCAGGGACTGAAGACACTGCTCGAGACCGGCGAGCCGATCGGCGAGATACCCGATGACGGGAAGTCACCGTTCTCCTCGGAGCGTCCGGCCGACATCGAGTGGCATCGGACCCAGGGCATCGCAGCGAACAACGCCACGTTTCGGATGCTCGACAATGATAAGCGCACTGATGAAGACAATGAACTGATGATTCATCAGGTCCACGCGTCGGCGTATCACTGGGGCATCGCGGGAACCGACATCAACCGGATGCGGGCCGAGTACATGTGCAGTCGTGTCTACTCGTTCGTCGGTCGGGCCGAGCCCGCCCTTCATCACGCCAACCGTTGTCTGGCGATCCTCGAAACAACGGGAACACACGACTTCGACGAGGCCTACGCGCACGAAGCCCTGGCCCGAGCTCATGCGTGTGCAGGCAACTTCGACAGATCCCGCCACCACCTGGACATGGCCCGAAGCACGACGATCGCCGATCCGGAGGATCTGGCGATCGTCGAAGCTGATATCAAAGCCGGGCCGTGGTACGGCCTGACCATCGAAACGGACTAGCGACCCGCTCGGGAGTTACTGGACCGACTCGCATCCGGCCTGGCCGGGGAGCATCGGTCGGACCGCCAGCGAGTAGACGCCGCTGTCCTGGAAGAAGTAGGTCAGCTGGTCGGCCTTTTCGAAGAGGGCCTGCACCTTGGCAGAAGCTACCGGTGCACACTTGAGGTCCTTGAGATCGATTCCGATGTCGGCCGGCCACAGTTGAAGTCGCGGCTGCGGGTTGCCGGTCGCCGGATCCACGGTGGTGTCAGGGCTGATGTCGGCCGGTTGCGTAGCGAGGAGGTAGGTCTCGGGAACGAACTTCTCGCTCGGCAGCACGCTCAGCTTCGCCTT
Source organism: uncultured Acidimicrobiales bacterium (assembly GCA_963763135.1). Classification (GTDB taxonomy): domain Bacteria; phylum Actinomycetota; class Acidimicrobiia; order Acidimicrobiales; family JANYDT01; genus JANMZO01. The sequence continues at coordinate 77,277 of CAVXNJ010000010.1, forward strand.
GGCCGAATCGATGAAGTCCTTCAGCACCTTTCGGGCGGGCGCATCGCCCTGTTCCATGCCCAGCGCGAAAGCGTCGTGCACATAGGTTTTCCCGTTAGCCGTGAGGGTAAGGGCCGTGCTGCCGACGTCGGTAACGTTCGGTTGCCCCACGGTGTAGTCGGGAACCTCACCAAGCAACCCTGCGGTCTTTGCCGCATCCATAAGTTCGCTTAGGACAGCGCGATCGACCTTGGCGACTTGAAGGTTCGGCAGGAAGGCACCGGGAAAGATCATCGTGACGGGACCTTCCGTGAACACTCGACCGTCACCGGTCACGAGAAGCGCCGGGATGGCCGCGAAGCTGGACTGGAACGTGCGGAAACCGCCGAGACCGCTTTCGACTTTGAGGACCACGTCGTTGGCGCCGGTCGGGAAATCGATTCCGTCGCCGATCACTGCGGTGTCGGGAACGGTCGTCGCCGGCACCGTGGAATCGCTGGCACCGGTGGTATCGACAGCTGCCGTTGTCTCGGAAATCGAACCGGTAGCCGCGGTGCTGTCAGCGCTGTCGCTGGCGCACGACGCGAGGGCGGTCACGGTCAGAAGCGTGACACCGGCGAGCGCCACTCGGCGGAGGAAGGGGGAGGAAGTTTTCATAGAAGTTCGACGATCTCACAGGCCAGCCCGGTTCCCGGGTTACGGACGAATTGTGTCGAACGACGGTTACCCGAAGTCGCCATCCCCGAAACAAGACGCACCAAACCGCAACTCTCCAACGTTCATGTAGCCAAAGCTGTCACCCCACGGCATCTACGGCCACATGAATAACGAGTCCAACGTTCATGTAGCCAAAGCTGCCGCCCCACGGCATCTACGGCCACATGAACAACGAAGGGTCGAGCGAATGCGGCCGAGAAACCAAAAAGGAGGTGCTGCATTCGCAGCACCCCCCTTGTCGTACTTGGCCAACCCGCTTACGCGGGTCGCTGCTGGATCAGCGGGCCTTCAGTGCCTCGATGAGCTTCGGCAGAACCTTGTGCACGTCGCCGACGATGCCAAGGTCGGCAATGCCGAAGATCGGAGCTTCTTTGTCTTTGTTGATGGCGATGATGTTCTTCGCGCCCTTCATGCCGACCATGTGCTGCGTGGCACCCGAGATACCGGCGGCGATGTAGATCTCCGGCTTCACGGTCTTGCCGGTCTGGCCGACCTGGTAGGCGTAGGGAACCCATCCGGCGTCGACGATTGCACGCGATGCGCCCGGAGCGCCGTTGAGGAGCTTCGCCAGTTCTTCGACCATCTCGTACTTGGAGGCTTCGCCGAGACCGCGGCCACCGGAAACGACCACGGCCGCTTCGTCGAGCTTCGGGCCGGTGCGCTCTTCGGCATGACGCTGCGTGATCTTGGCGCCGTTGGTGGCGCCGGCGTCGGGAACCGAAACGGCTTCGACAGCAGCTGCGCCGCTACCCGCGGTTTCCGCGGCGAACGACTTCGGGCGGATCATGGCGATGTGCGGGCCGGAGCCCGTGAACGACGCCTTGACGATCTTCGAACCACCGAAGATGGCGTGGTCGACGACGACGCTGTCGCCCTCAACCGTGATGCCGACGCCGTTGGTGAGGACGGTCTTGTCGAGCTTGACCGACAGACGACCGGCGATATCGCGGCCGTCGTAGGTCTGAGCCACGAGAATGAGGTCGGGAGCGTTTCCGCCGGCCACGAGGCCCGCGATCGCCGATGCGACCGGAACGCCGAGCAGCGCGCCACCGAGGTCGCCGGTGGCGTAAACCTTGGAGGCACCGAAGGCACCGAGTTCAGCCGCTTCGGCTGCGCCGTCGCCGGCGATGATCGCCTCGACCGTCGCGCCGGTGGCGCGAGCGGCGGTGAGGTTTTCCAGGGTGCTGGTCGCTACTTTGCCGTCGGCCGATTCGGCGACGACGAGGATCTTTGAGATTGCCATTTTGCTATGTCTCCTTATGATCCGAGCGAACTCAGATGACCTTGAGTTGTTCGAGGAAGCTGATGATCTTGTTGTGCGTCTCGCCGTCGTCTTCGATGATCTCGCCGGCCTGGCGGGCATCGGCGTCGATGACAGCGTCGATCTTCTGGCCTGCGCCGGCCCAACCAACCGAGGAGGCGTCGATGCCGAGGTCGGCGATCTTCAGCTCTTCGAGCGGCTTGCCCTTGGCGGCCATGATTCCCTTGAAGGAGGGGTAGCGGACTTCGACAACGCCTGCGGTCACGGTGACCATGGCGGGAAGCGAGACGGCAACGTCGTCGTAGCCAGCTTCGGTCTGCCGCTCAACGGCGACGTCGGTACCGGTGATGGTGACCTTCTTGGCGAAGGTGACGCTCGGGAAGCCGAGAAGCTCAGCGACCTGCACCGGGGTTGTACCGGTGTAGCCGTCGGTCGATTCGGTGGCCGCGATCACAAGATCGGGGTTGGCGCGCTTGATGGCCGCGGCGAGAACCTTGGCCGTGCCGAGAGCGTCGGAACCCTTGAGGGCCGGGTCGCTCACGAGGATCGCCTTGTGGGCGCCCATGGCGAGACCGGTGCGAAGACCGCTCTGCTCAGAGTTCGGCGCCATCGACACCAGCGTCACTTCACCTCCGCCCGCAGCTTCTACGAGACGCAACGCCATCTCGACGCCGTACGCGTCGGAGTCGTCGAGAATGAGCTTGCCTTCGCGTACGAGGGCGTGGGTGGACGGGTCAAGTGATCCGGGTGTGGCCGGATCCGGAATCTGTTTCACACAGACGGCGACGTTCATGGGCTCTATTCTGGCGGTGTTCACGTGTGCGTACGAAATCCTGACCACACCTTGTGAAAACAGTCACAAAGTCCCGCCACAACGGCTGATCAGCCAAGACCCTCCGAGGAGCCCGGTGTCCAACCCAAGTCGGCTGCATCGGCGGCAAACGTTGAGGGGCCGCTCGAGTGTCGAAGTGGGCACGGCATGAAGATCCTGCTGATCGTCAACCCGTCAGCATCGGGGGTCACCGCCCGTGGCCGGGTGATGATCCAGAACGCCATCGCGGCGGACCACGATCTCACCGTCGCCGAAACGAAGCGACGCGGTCACGCCACCCGGCTGGCCCAGGGCGCCGCCGCAACGGGCACTGACCTGGTCATTTCACTGGGCGGTGACGGAACCGTGAACGAGGTGGCCAACGGGCTGGTCCGAACCAAGACCGCACTCGGATGCCTTCCCGGTGGGTCCACCAACGTGTTTGCCCGCACACTCGGCCTCGCCAACGAGCCGGTCGAGGCGACGGGGCAACTGCTCGAGGCGATCGGCCGCCGCGCGATCCGTCGGGTCGGTTTGGGCAACGTAAACGGCCGTTTCTTCCTTTTTCACGTCGGCATGGGCTACGACGCCGCGGTCGTCGAGCAGGTCGAGCGCCGGGGTCAGCTGAAGCGCTGGCTCGGCCATCCCCTCTTCATGTACGCGGCCATCGACACCTGGGCCCGTAAATTCGACCGCAAGAACGCGCCGTTCTGGGTCAGCTTCCCGTCGGGCGAACGTATCGACGGCTTCTTTTCCATCGCGATGAACACCGATCCCTACACGTATCTCGGGTCGCGCCCGCTGTCTCTTTCGAAAGAGGCCACCCTCGACAATCCGCTATCGCTGGTCACGCTGCAGAAGCTGAATCTTCTCGGCACGATTCGAGCCGTTACGGCGGCCGTTCGAGGCGGCGACCGGTTGAAGAAGGCCCCCAACGTCGACGTTCGGACCGATCTCACCCGCTTCGCCGTCCACGGTTACCGGCCGTTCCCGTGGCAGGTCGACGGCGACCACCTCGGCGAAGCGAACCAGCTCGACTTCCGTTGGGAACCGACAGTCTTAGACCTCGTCGTCCCGTAGCTGCGCTGCGAGTGGGGTGCCGCTCCAGGCGTTTATGTAGCCGAAGAAGCCACCTCACGACACCTATGGCTACACGTTCAGCCACCCAGACGTTTATGTAGCCGAAGATTCCACCTGACGACAGCTCCGGCTTCATGAACGGGAGTTCGCACCCATTTCTAACTGCGAACGCCGCGTTCGGAGGATGTCAGCCACGGCCGTCGCAAACTGCAGCGGCGCGAATCTGACCTGCGCCCAGTCGAAGCGCACGACCTGCCAGCCCATCCGAGCGGCCGCGACATCGCGTTCGTAGTCCGCTCGTCGCGCTGATGCCACCTGATGCTGACGACCGTCGAGTTCTATCACCAGCTTTGCGTCCAAAAAGGCCAGGTCGACCCGACCGAACGGCGCTCCTGGGAGGGGATGTTGACGAATTGCGTCGGTGATGCCGATCATCGCGAGGGCTTCGACCGCAAGATGTTCGAGTTCGGATTCCAACGGCACGTATTCGCCGGATCTCGCTTCGAGCGCTGCGCGTGTGCGCACGATGCCGCGCTTTCCCCGACCCTGCGTGTGGATGACCAGCTCCCACAGCTCCGGAATCGTGGTGTGGCGATCGAGCAGCGACCGGTCGAGAAGGCGATCAAGTCGCCCCGTCGTCGGCTGTCGCAGGCAGAGGTCAAACACCGTTCGCGACTTCGACGTCGCAGCAATTCCCGACGGGTACAGCCGAACGACATCCTTCGGCCGAAGATCGGTGCACGTGACCAACGCGCCAGACCCGCATGTGTCACCCTGTCCACGGCACACGATCAGTACGGGTTTTCCCGCCCGTTCGTACCCCCGGAATTCGTAAAGTGCGGCGGCAGTCTCACGTCCGACGGCGATGACCCGGTCCCACCGCAAAGCGCTGAGCCACGCCGCCATGACGTTCTGGTTCCAATTCGTAGGCGCCCCGGCAACTCGGTAAACACCTCGGGTTACCTCGATAAGGGTGTCGCGGCGACGCAGCACCCGAAATGAAGCAGCCGAAACACCGAGCGCGTCGATCTGCCGTCGGGAGACCACGCCATGTTGACGCTCCGCCAGCGCAAAGAGTTCGGAACTCATGACATGAAATGTATTCACATAACATGAAAGTTGCAATGGGTCACCGAACATGTGGCCGAACATGCCGGGAGACGACAACTCCGGCTACATAAACCAACATGTGGCCGAACATGCCGGGAGACGACAACTCCGGCTACATAAACCAACATGTGGCCGAAGATGCCGGGAGACGACAACTCCGGCTACATAAACAGAGGGTTCAGCCGAAGACTGTCTTCCTCGCTACGTCGGGGACGTTGGTGATCAATGCATCGACGCCCAGATCGGCGAGCGACTTGAGTTGATCTGGTTTGTCGACGGTCCACACGTTCACTGCCAGGCCCACGGCATGCGCGGCGGCGACCAACTCGGCGGTGGCGTACTTCTTGTACGGATGGATCGCCACGTGGCCCTCGTCGGCGACCGACTGGGCGAATGCCGCTAGGGACTGGCCGGCGGCCGGTTCCGGCTTGACCACCAGATAGCCGGTCCGGAGAGTCGGGTCGAGCCGGCGGACCGCGTTGATCGTTTCCCGGTCGAAGGACGAGATCAGCATCCGATCGTGATCGGGGCGGCTGTTCAGAAGGGCAACGACCTGCCCGGCCACCCACTGATCCGGGTCGTAGTCCGGTTCGTCGTCGATGTTCTTGATCTCGACGTTGACGTCCATGCCTTCGCACGCGTCGAGAGCGGCTACCAACGTTGGGACGTACTCGGGAAGACTATCTGCGCGCATATCTTTTACCGGCACTCCGTCGATCGTTGCGTCGTGGTGCACGATTAGTACGTTGTCAGCGGTGCGGCGAACGTCGAGCTCGACCATGTCGGCGTTCATCTCCTTCGCCACGCGGAACGCTTCGACGGTGTTCTCTCGTTGGGCTTTCGACGCACCTCGGTGCGCAACAATCAAAGGTGTAGTCACGGTGCCAAACGTACCCGTCCACGCACCCAGTTTCGGAAATCCCGCCGGACGGCCGAACTACTTCGACGCCCGTTCCACGGCGATCGCATGACGCGTGCGCGGGTCGGCGACGCGTGGAACACGCAGCGCCACGACGGTCCCTCCGTCGGTCTGAAACGCAATGGCCCCACCCAGCTCCGTCGTCACCAACGTGCGCACGATCGATAAACCAAGACTCTTCGACGATGAAAGCGAGAAGTCCTCGGGTAGTCCGGCTCCGTTGTCGCGGACCTCGATCGCCAATTCGTCTGAGTCGTTTGACAGGCGGATGTCGACCCGCCCCGGGGACTTCGCCGAGGTGCCCACGACGAACGCGTGTTCCACCGCATTCTGCAGAAGCTCCGTCAACACGACAACCAACGGAGTGGCCGTCTCCGGAGGAAGATCACCGAGTTGACCATCGACCGTAAACAGGATCGGGTGCTCGGGTGAAGAAAGGCCCTCCTCCACCATCCGCACGAGAGGTCGAATGATCTCGTCGAACGGGACGGCATCGCGGTCCATACGAGACAGCGTCTCATGCACCAAGGCAATCGAGCGGATTCGACGCACCGACTCCTCGATGGCTTCCTTCGCCTCGGGCGACTGCAGACGGCGGCCCTGCAGTCGCAGCAGTGCAGAGATCGTCTGAAGGTTGTTCTTCACCCGGTGGTGAACCTCGCGGATCGTCGCATCCTTCGTGACGAGCATCTGATCGCGGCGGCGCACATCGGAAACGTCACGAACCAGTACCACTGCGGATCGTGAGCCTTCCTCCAGCACCAGTGGAATGGCATGAAGAACAAGAACAACCCGACGTGTCAGGAGACCTGATGATTCCGCAGCACTGTCGATCTCCATCGAAACCGGCTGGCCGCTGGCCACACAGTCATCGAGCAGACCCTGTGCGGGAAGCACATCTTCGAAGGGGCGACCCTCCGGGTTCGCATACGTACCGAGCCGGTGGAGGGCCGACATCGCGTTCGGCGAGGCGTAGGACACGGTTCCGGTCGCGCTGACAGCGATCACACCGTCGCCGACTCGGGGCGGGTCGACCAACTCGCCCGGTTCCTCCGACACCTCGAATGGAAAACGTCCGTTCGCAATCATCTCAGCTAAAGCATCGAATATCTCGAGGTACGTCCGCTCCAGCCGACCGGGGCGACGCGACACGTCGGGAGTGAGCTCGCGCGTCATCACTGCCACAACGCGCAGCGATCCGTCGGGCAACCTTCGGCACACCGGGATGTAGGCGACCCGCACGCCCACCGTTTCGGCCAGCGAGTAGTTCTGGCCGTTGTTCGGCTCTGCGTTGGTCCACGTGTCGGCGAGCAGCGGCCGCTCGCTGACGCCGACCACGCGACCGACCAGATCGTCTTGATACAGCGTCTGGCTGGTCGTGGGGCGCACCTGGCCGGCGACGACAAACGAAGTCGGTTGATCCCGGCGATCTTCGGGGACAAACAGCAGCAGGTCGCCAAAGCAGAAGTCGGCCACCATCCCCCACGATCCGACGAGTCGCTTGATGTGAAGCAGATCGGCTTCGTCGGCCTTCGTGCCCGCACCGTTGGAGACACCGGCAAACGACCCGGGCGTCGAAGGGTCAACCGCGGCGCTCATGACGAACCGGACCGCGGCTTCTTACGCGTTGGGGTCTTCGCCGCGCCCGCTCCCGCACCCGCGCGCGAACCGGCCTCATTCGACTGGGCGGCATCGGACCACAGATGGTCGACGAGCCCGGACAGTGCATCAAGATCGACGATCGGACGGTCCATCAGTGGAACACGCGACACCACTTCGGGATGGCGTGCAAGTCGCCGCTCCTGCGCCGCCTGTGAGTTTGCGATCGAAGCAAAGCGAAGGAACGTGTCACCCACGGCCTTCCGGACCCGGGCCAACTCGGCCGCGGCCGAGGTACCGGACGCGCCGCCCGTAACAACGGAGGAGTCTGTTTCATCGGCCGTAAGAACTCGCGCTGCCGCAATCGCCTCGGGATCGGCGAATACGCCAGGGAGCGTGCGGTTGAGCACCATCGCCCCGACCGAGAGCTTTCGACGCTCGAGCTCATTGAGAAAGAACTCGGCTTCTGACAGCGGCGACGGTTCCAACGTGCTGACCACGACGAACGTTGTGGTCGACTCGTGGAGCAACGCGGTGACCGCCTCAGCCCGTTGCACGAAGCCGTCGTACATCGACTGAAACAGCAGGAAGAACTCGGCGATGTCTCGTAGGAAGTCGGAACCGAGAATCCGGTCAGCAATCTGGTAGAAGGGCTTCGACGCCAGGTAGCCGAGGCGCCCGGCCCGCTCCCCGCCGATCCGATACGGAAGCGTGATCCACTTCAACAGCGCCGACGAGAAGAAGTCGGCCATGCGTGCGGGAGCGTCGAGGAAATCGAGCGCATGGCGCGAGGGCGGTGTGTCGATCACGATCAGGTCGTACTCACCCGCGGAGCGGAGTTCGTACAGCCGCTCCATTGCTATGTAGTCGTGGCTCTGTACGAATCGTTGGGTGATGTTGCGATACAGCGGGTTCACGAGAATCTTCTCGGCCGTCGCCGAGTCGGGTGCGTTCGATCGGACCAGATCGTCCCAGGATGCCGACGTGTCGAGCATCGCAATCGAAAGCTCACCTTTCGCCTTCGGTCCGAGCTCCACTCGCGAGGCTTCGTTGCCGACCGCTTTCAACCCGAGAGCATCAGCAAGACGTTTCGCGGGATCGATCGTCAGAACCAGCACTCGCGCACTGTTGCGCTGCGCAGCGCCCAGCGCAATCGACGCCGCGGTCGTCGTCTTCCCAACCCCGCCCGACCCGCACACGATGATCACGTCGCTTGTCGCCACGACGGCATCGAATGCCTTCAACCCGCTCATCACAGACCGAGCTCGTCGGCTAGTTGAGCGGCAACTTCCCGGGTCATCGGCAGCCCGGCGGCCACATCAAACAATTCCGGAACGAGCGCCATCGGGATGCGACCAACGCCCTCGACCAGACGGGCCAACTGTTCGGTGCGCTGTTGGCGCAGGTCCTCGGTGAGTGCCACGCCGGCCACGATCTGCTCGGCGAGTCGAGTGTCGGTCAGGCCAAGTCGCGAAGCATCTGCGCGCATACTTTGGAAGACCTTTTCGCCAGCCACGGTGAAGGGCGCGGGAAGGATGCGGTTGGCGACGATGCAGGCGGTGTGAACGTTGGTCTTGGTGTCGACGTCGTGCAGCAGTTCCAACGATTCGGTGACGGGCATCTCCTCGAGGGTCGACGTCACCACAAGGCCGGTGATGTCGGGATCACCGAGGATGTCGAGGATCCACGAAGTCTGCGAGCGGATGAGGCCGACCCCTACGAGCTCGTTGATGGCCTGCGGAGCCCGAAGCTGCCCGAGAACGTGACCGGTCGCCGTCGCGTCGACCACGATCAGGTCGTAGGCCTTCCGACGAGCCTCATAAGCGACCTTGCCGATGGTGACGATTTCGCGCACACCGGGTGCCGCATTGGCCAGGAAGTCGAAGACCCCGGAAAGCGCACCGATCCGGGTCACGAACGGGAGGCGGAGGTTGAGCCGAAGGTATTCCTTCAACGACTCCTCCGGATCCATGGCCATGGCCCACAGCCCGGGGTGCACCTCACGAGGAGCAAACCGGAGGGGTTCCTGGTTACGCGGTCCGACGCCCTCCAGGGCAAAAGCCAGGTCGCCCTTCGGCTCGAACTCGCACAGAAGAACCTTTTTGCCCTCCGCCGCCGCTATCCAGCCCAGAGCTGCCGCCACGGTGCTCTTCCCTACGCCACCCTTACCGGTGACAATAAGCATCCGACGGTCGAGCAAAGACTTGGCCATGGGGCTCACCGGTCATACCTGACGGCACAAAGGCATGGATCGCACGTTGGAAAGCCGGGGCGGGTGTTCGGTCGGGTGGACCTGATCGGCCCACCCGAAGCGTCGACTACCGGGCAAATCCGACTTTGCGTTCTTCGGCCTGCGCGCCCACTTCGATGTACGCGACCTTGGCCGACGGCACGCCGATCGTCTTGCCCTTCTTGTCGGTCAGCCAGAGCATGGCCGTGTCGTCGGCCAACGTTTTGGTGATGTCGGCCAGTACCTTGTCGCGATCGACTTCACCGAGGTCGAGATCGATCTCTTTTACGGACTGCGACACACCGATGCGGATTTCCACGAAAAACTCCTGAGGCCAAAAAGCGAGAGCCCAAATCCTACCGGTGGATCGGGTGTAGTGGCGCCTTCGGTGATCTTCGTGACCGGGTTCACGGCAAAAGAGGGCGCTCGACCCCTGCCAGCTGGCCGTCTGGGTGACGAGCCCGTTCTGGCTTTAGGATCACGTTCCGTGCCAACACTTTCGGAGTCACAGTCAAAAACCCTCCTGCACGGCTACGGCGTGCCCATCGCCCAGGAGGAAGTCACGCATTCGGCATCGGAAGCGGCCGCAGCCGCGACCCGGATCGGATTTCCGGTCGTTGCCAAACTGGGTGGCGTTTCGATCGCACACAAAACCGAGCGGGGCCTGGTCAAGCTCAATCTGCGAGACGCAGCCGCGGTCGAGGCGGCTGCGGCCGAATTGCTCGGAAAGGCCCGACCGGAAGACGGTGAAGTCCACGTGCTGGTCGCCCAGCAGGTCTCGGGTATCCGCGAGCTCATCGCCGGCGTCGTTCGCGACGCGCAGTTCGGGCCGTGCGTGATGCTCGGTGTCGGTGGGGTCCTGGCCGAGGCCCTGGCCGACGTGGCGTTCCGACCGGTACCACTGACCCGAATCGATGCCGACGAGCTGATCTCCGATCTTCACAGCCAGGCGCTGCTCGGGCCGCTCCGGGGTGAACCGGCGGTCGACCGCGAACGACTCATCGACGCGCTCGTCGGGTTGGGTCAGGCCGCGGTCGACGATCCCACCATTCAGTCCATCGACGTGAACCCGATGATCGTGTGCGACGGCGTTCCGATCGCCGTCGACGCACTCGTGGAAGTATCCGCCGCCGCTTCGTCGGCCACCTCGCACGGAGCCAAGTGACATGAGCACCTACACCGCAGAGCAGTTCTCCGCACTCTTCGACCCCAAAGGCGTGATCGTCGCCGGCGCTTCGAGCCATCCGGGGAAATTCGGGTTCACGACCCTGCACAACATTCTCGCTTCGGGCTATCAGGGAAAGGTCTTCGCCACGAACCGCGAAGGCGAGTCAATCCTCGGCATCATCACGCTTCGCTCCGTCGATGAGGTGCCCGCCGGAGCCGCCGATCTCATTGTGATCTGCACCCCGGCTTCGACCAACCCCGACATCCTGCGGTCGGCCGCGGCGAAAGGCGTGCGGGCCGCGTTCATCACGTCGGCCGGTTACCGAGAAGCCGGACCCGAGGGGCAGGCTGCGGAGACCGCTCTCGTGGCGCTGGGCCACGAACTCGGCATGATCGTCGCCGGGCCCAACGGGCAGGGCCTCATCTCCACTCCGTCAAAGCTATGCGCGCAGATTGTTGCTCCATACCCAACTGCCGGTCGCATCGGCATTGCGTCGCAGTCGGGCAATTTCGTTTCTTCGTTCATGAACTACTCGCTGCAGACCGGCGTCGGAATCTCGCGCGCGGTGAGCGCCGGCAACGCCGCGGCCGTGGGAGTGGCCGACTACCTCGACTTCTACGCCGACGACCCGGAGACCGCTGTGGGACTCGCCTACATGGAAAACGTCGACGACGGTCGAGGCCTGGTCGACCGACTCAAGCAGGTTTCGATGAAGAAGCCGCTCGTCGTGTTGAAGGGTGGAGCAACCGAGGCCGGCCAGCAGGCCGCGGCATCGCACACCGGGGCGTTGGCATCGGCTGACCGGGTGTTCGACGGCGCGATCAAATCCGCCGGCGTACTACGTGCCGCGTCGGTGGAAGAGGCCTACGACACCGCCGCGACGTTTGCGACCCAGCCCCTGCCCAAGGGTCCGAATGTCGCGGTCATCACGACGGCCGGCGGCTGGGGCGTGGTCACCGCAGACGCAATTGCCCGGTCATCGCTCACCCTCATGAAGCTTCCCCTCGACCTGCTGGCGGCGATCGACACGAAGCTTCCACCCCGTTGGAGCAAGTCGAACCCGATCGACCTCGCCGGGGGCGAAACGCGTGACACGATCCCCGAAGTGCTGGAGTTGGTCGCCGCCCACCCCGATGTGCACTCGATCGTGTACCTCGGGCTTGGCATCCAGTCGAACACTGCACGGCTCATGCGTTCCGGGCCGTACTACCCGGATTTCGGAATCGACCGGATCGTCGACTTCCACGAACGCCAGGATCGTCGCTTCGCCGAAATGGCCGCAGAACTTTCGACCCGCTACGACAAGCCGATTCTGACGTGCACCGAGCTAGCCGTCGCCGATCCCTCGAACGCCGGACCGGCCGCCGTCCGAGCAAGCGGGCGTCTCTGTTATCCGTCGTCGAATCGCGCCGTCGTCGCTCTCGACCATATGTGGCATTACGTGCAGTGGCGCCAGCGCCGAGAGGTCTGAGCGCCGAGAGGCGCTGACGTCAGTCCGCTCCATTCGGCCCGTGCAGTCCGGGCGGAATCGCTGCGGTAATCGCCGCGGCGAGGGTGACCATCTCGTCGGCTGAGGCATATTTCTGTCGGGGCCAGTAGAAGCCGCGAAGCCCGTCCTTGCGGCGTCGTGGGACGACGTGCACATGCAGATGCGGCACGCTCTGGCTGATCGTGTTGTTCATCGAAACCCAGGTGCCGTCGGCCGCCATCGCATCTTTTACGCCGACCGCTATGCGCTGCGCCGCCAGAAACACGTCATTGACGGCCTGCGGCGGCAGGTCGGTCAGCGTCTCGTGATGTTCGCGCGGCACCACGAGCACGTGGCCGGGGAACACCGGCGATGCGTCGAGAAACGCCAACACCGTGGGCTCGTCGAGCACGACGGCAGCCGGAATCGATCCGGCGACAATCGAACAGAACACGCACGGTTTGGTCGGCACGCAACCAGTATCGCCTTGTCAGCCGACCGCCTTCGACAACGCACGGGCCAGGTCACCTTTTGGTTTCACCACTACCCGCTCCAGCTCCAGCCAGGCCGCCATCAGTGACAGTTCCTCGGCCAACTCAGCCGCCACATAGTTCTCGTCGATTCCCAGTTCACCCCACGATGCTTGGACCAGCAGCGCTCCGTTGTGGCGATCCGCTTTGAGGTCGACCCGGGCCTGAAGTGAGTCGCCCAGGAGGAACGGCAAAACATAGTAACCATGCTTACGTTTTTCCTGAGGGACGTAGATCTCGATGCGGTAGTGGAATCCGAAGAGTTTCTCGGTGCGGTCGCGCTCCCAAACCAGCGAGTCGAAGGGCGACAACAGGGCCCGCGCGGCGACGTTTCGAGGCTGGCGAGCCGTCGGGTCCATATACAGCTGGTCACTCCAGCCGGGGACGGACACCGCAACAAGCTCGCCGGTCTCGACCAACTCGTGAATCAGCGGGCGCGTTGTGGTGATCTTCTGGCGGTGGTAGTCGGCCAGGTCCTTCGCGGAGCCGATGCCCATGGCGCGGATCGCGATCCGCAGCAGCTCACATCGCGCATCGTGTTCGTCGACGAACGGATGGTCGACCACGTGGGAAGGAAACAGGCGCTCGGGTAGGTCGTATTCACGCTCGAAACCCGCCCGGCGCCGACGGCCCGCCACTTCTCCGCCCCAAAACAGTGTCTCGATGCCGAGTTTGGCATCGTCCCAACGCCATCCCCAGTGGTCGCCGACCTGCCCGACCCGCATCGAGAGTTCACTCGCCGCTACAGGTCCCCGACCCGCAACCTCTTGAAGAATCTGTTCCAGCAACTGGGGTTGCTGCTGACGGAAACGCGCAATGCCACCCCAGACGGGGTAGGTTCCGGCGCGAATCTGCTCCTTCTTCCAACGGAACAGCGGCTCGTGGGCTATTGGGAGAATCGAAGCCTCGTGCGCCCAGTACTCGAAGAGTTCGCCGTCGGCCTCCATTGAGCGCAGGATGTGGCGCGGGTGGTTGCCGAGTCGGGCGAACAGCGGGAGCTCTTCGCTTCGAGCGAGCACGTTGACCGAGTCGACCTGAATGATCCCGATCCGGTCCAACACTTTTCGCACATGACGACGGTCAACGCGTCCGGTCGGCCGTGGATCAGCAAATCCCTGGGCGGCGAGCGCAATGCGACGCGCTTTAACCAGCGGAATGGTGGGGTGGGCATTCGTCATAGATGACCGGCCACACTAACGGCCCGGTTCGTCCGGACTCCGTTTCGTCACGCAGGTCCAAAGGTTGTCCGGTTGGGCGATCGCCGCCCCAAAACGTGTCCTAACCGTCCGAGCACGGCCAGACCCGCCTGGTCGAACACCAGGGACATGTGGCCTATTCACCCCAGGTTGAAACGACCGAAACAAACGGAACTTTGGGTCTAACGGCTCGCTTTTGCCCGCTATTAGTGATATTGCCCCTGAGTCTCTGTACGCTACGAATATGACGACGGTAGAGAGCGCGGTGGGTTCGCATGTACTTCGAGAGAGTGCCCCGACCGCCCTGCCCAGCCTCCGTGGCCAGCGAATTGTCTCATTGGACGGAATTCGGGCGATCGCTGTCGGTCTCGTCATTGCGTATCACTTCAAGCTCCCGGGCTCGCGTCACGGCTACGTAGGCGTCGACGTCTTCTTCACGTTAAGTGGTTTTTTGATCACCGGTCTATTCGTCGAAGAGCATCTCCAAAGCGGATCAATCCGGATCACCAAGTTCCTCTGGCGACGGGCACGTCGATTGTGGCCGGAAGCGCTGATGGTGGTGATATTCGCCGTAGTGGCGAACCGACTCCTTTTGAAGGGACGCGGACAAGTTCGTAGACACCATGGGTGTCGCGACGCTGCTCGAGGTTTCGAACTGGTGGAAGGTCTCGAGCGGCCACGCTTCTGAGCTGCTCGGGCAAATGTGGTCTTTCTCCGTTGAGGAGCAGTTCTACTTGGTGTGGCCGTTCGTCGTTTTTTGGGCGGTGAGTCGAAAGGGCCCCTGGAAGGGTCGACATCCGGTTCGGGCAATTTCGATCGTCTCGTTCGTGCTGCTCATGGCTTCGCTGGTTGAGGCAACGGTGCTTCGGATCGACCGGGTTTCGTACGAGCGGTTGTACTTTGGAACCGACACGCGAGGAGCGCAACTGCTGATCGGTGCGTTGTTCTACTGCGTGCTTCGCGGCTATCCCGTCCAGCTTCGGAAGTTGGCTACGTCGGGTATCGGATGGCTAGCCCTCGCCGGCCTGATGCTCCTCGCGTTCCACAACCCGCAATCCGGTAAAGCGTTCCTTGACACCATGGGCTCGCTGTTGCCGCAGTTGATCACGTGCCTGCTCCTCGACCAGTGTCTGCTTCGAAAAGAAGGCGTGCTCTCGCAAGTTCTCAGTAGCAAACCGCTCGTCGCAATCGGTCAACTTTCCTACGGTCTCTATATCTGGCACTACCCGATCCTGTACATCGCGAAACAGCGGATGCCAGGACCGAAGTGGGTCGTCCTGACCGCCACGCTTGTGGCCACGACCATCGCGGCAATTTCGAGCCGTGAGCTGACGACTCGGCTCCTGTCCTATCGCCGCCATAAGGTCGTCGCTCCTGCGGAGTCGGCGATCAGCCCGACCGCGTAAGTCGCACACCGGTGGTCGGCCGGTAATCGTTCACGATCCTCTGTTTCAGGACCGTCCGTTTCAGCACCCCCGGGTGCTGATGCCTAGTTGAGTCGCGCTTTGCGGCGTTGCACCATCAGCCCGATGACCGACAGGATCACGCTCACCAGCAGTACGCCGGTACCGAACACGTTGATCTGGGGCGGGATCGATGATCGCTTCGTCGTCCACACCTGAATCGGAAACGTCGCTTTGGTCCCGGAGTTGAGGTACGTGATGATGAAGTCGTCGAGTGACAGTGCGAACGTCAACAGTCCGGCCGCGGCGACGCCGGGCGCAATGATCGGAAGCGTGACCCGGGTGAACGTGCGCCAGGGGTTGGCGCCAAGGTCCGCTGCCGCCTCTTCGAGTCTCCAGTCAAACCCGCGGATGCGGGCCTTCACGGTCGTGGCCACGTAGCTCACGCAGAACATCACGTGGGCGATCACGATCGTCCAGAAGCCGCGGTCGACGTTGGCTGTAACGAACAGGGTGAGCAGCGAGAAACCGAGAACCACTTCAGGCATGGTGAGCGGAAGCACCAACAACATGTTGACGAGACCCTTGCCTTTGAACCGGTACTTCACGATGGCGAGCGACATCATCGTGCCCAGCACGATCGCGGTGACGGTCACGACCGCAGCAATCCGAATCGAATACAGGAACGAATCGGTCAGGTCCTTGTACTTGAACGGGTCCTTCCACGCATTGAGACTGAAACGACCCCACTGATAGTTGTAGCGACCGGTTTTGAATGTTTCGACCCCGCCCGTTTGCACGACCCGACCGGGTTCGTTGAACGAGAACACCACGATGACGATGATCGGGAGAAAGAGATAGCCGAGCGCGAGGAAGGCCCAGATGTTGAGCGCTTTCGCAGCGACGCGCCCGCGAAAGGTTCGGACCGCGCCTCCGGCGTGTCGGGTCACCACTGCGGAACTCATACGAGTTCCTCGGTTCCGAGCAGCCGAGCGTACGCAAGCACACCGATCAGTATCAGCAACATCAGCACAAACGACAGAGCAGACATCTGCGGTCGAAACACTTCCAGCTGAAAGTTCCGTTCGATGACATTGCCGATCATCCGCTGACGGTCTCCACCGAGCAGGTCGGCATTGACAAAGTCACCGCAGGCGGGGATGAACGTGAGGAGACTGCCGGCGAACACGCCGGGCAACGACAGCGGCAGCGTCACCCGAAGGAACGTCTGGCGACCGTTGGCATACAGATCGGGTGCTGCTTCGAGCAAACGTTTGTCGATCTTCTCGAGGCTCACGTAGATCGGGAGCACCATGAACGGGAGGAAGTTGTACAGAAGAGCGCCGACGACGGCGAAGCTCGTGTTGAGGATTTCCCCGTTCTTCGACAGCAGACCCGTCCACCGCATGAATCCGGCCACCGGCCCATCGGAGAACAGCAGGATCTTCCAGGCGAGTGTGCGGATCAGGTACGTCGTGAAGAACGGAAGCACCACGAGTGCCAGGAGGACGTTCTTGTACCTTCCCCCCTTCATGGCGATGAAGTACGCAAGCGGATACCCGATCGCCACCGCCAGAACTGTCGCGACTAGCGCAAAGATAAACGTGCGGCCGATGACTTCTTTGTAGTTGTAGAAGACATCAGAAAAGTTCGTGAGTCCGCCACTCTTCAGCGACTCACGACCGAGGCTGAACAGCGGGATGACAAAGAAAAACACGAGCCACAACAGGCCCGGCGCCAACAGAGCCCAGGGAATCCAGGGCTTTGTTATGCGTCCTTCATGCGCTTCGGCCATCGTCGGGATTGTGCCTCTCCGGGTAGCAGGGGTGAAGAGCCGATGGGAGCAGCACGCTCACATCACAAACTCGTTCAGGATCCGATGGCGTCAGCCCAGGCGATGTCGAGCGGTTCGAACTCGGCGTCGGTGAAGGAGGCGAACTCGTAGAGCTTGGTTTCGGCGGGTGGATTGATCACCGGGTTCTTCGCGGCGTCGGCACTCATGTTGTCGCCGGCACCCTTCACCGGAGAGACATAGGAGATGGCTTCGAACAGCGGCCCGGAGACCTTCGGGTCGTAGAGGTAGTTCATCCACGCGGCAGCTGCGGCGGTGTCGCCGCCCTTCGGAATGATCATCGTGTCGACGAAGCTCATGCCCTGGTTACCCGGAAGGACCCACTTGATATCGGGGTTGTCACCCTGGAGGGCGACGACGTCGCCGGACCACGCGATGCACGCCCAGGTGTCGCCGGTTCCGAGGTCTTCGATATAGCTGTTGCCGGTGATCTTGCGGAAGAACCCGTCTTCGCGGAGCTTCTTCACCTTGGCCATCGCTGCGGTGATCTGGTCAACCGTGGCCTTGTCGGGCTCGATGCCGTCGGCCAGCAGGAAGGTGCCGACCGTGTCGCGCAACTCAGACAACACCGTGATCTTGCCGGACAGTTCCGGTTTCAGCATGTCGGCCAGCGAGGTGATCTCAAAGCCGATCTTGCTCGGGTTGTAGGCGATGCCGACCTGGCCGATCGCGTAGGGCAGCGAGTACTTCCGGCCCGGATCCCACGACGGGTTGGCCAGGCTGTCGGCCAGATTGACCCGGTTAGGCACGAGGTCGGCCGGAATCTCTTCGACCCAACCCTTCTCAATCCACCGGGCGCACATCCAACTCGTCGGCAGGGCCACGTCGAAGCCGATCGACTCGCCCTTTTCCAGAAGTGGCTGGTACTTCGTGGTGAAGGAGTTGTTGTCGTCGATGGCCAACTTGTAGTCGACCTGACGACCGGTGGCCTTCACGAAGTTGGCGATCGTCGCGGCCTTCGTGGGGTTCTGGTCGTCTTCGATGTAGAAAGGCCAACTGGCGATACGAACCTTGGCCAGATCACCCGTGCCCGACGCAGCGCCCGAAGTGTCGGTCGCTCCTGCCGCCGAGTCCGACGAGCCTGACGAAGAATCGGACTTCTTGCTTCCTCCGCACGCCGCGAGGAAGGCGGGGCCGCCGAGAGCGGCGGCCGCAGAGCCGAGAAGGAAATGGCGGCGCGAAATCGGCTGGCCCATGAGGTTGCTCCAAAATGACGTGTGGTGGGTCGGTGCGTTTCCGTCGAGAAAGAAGCCCTGAGGATACTTCACCCGTCCTGCTGAACGTGAACGGAGGAGGGCCGTTCCCCGGTCTGGAAACGAGGTCTTAATACGAGGTCTTACTACGAGGTCTTACTACTGCGCATACGAGGTCTTACTACTGAGCGCCGACGGTCGGTTAGCTAGCTTTCCGATGTTCAACCGTGTCCGTTGCCCAGCCCGGCTGCTGATCGTCGGCTGAGCGCTACAGGGAGGCTTCGACGTGGTCGACGTCGGTGCCGGTCGCTCCCGCATGCGTCGTTTTCTCGGCGAGGACGTAGGCACTGCCGTTCGGCCAACTGATCCAGATCTCCTCGCCCGGGGTGCACTGGAAACCGTCGTCGGCTTCCAGGTCGGCCACGAGTGCGGTGCCATCGGCAGTACGGACATGCACGTCGCTCGATGCACCGTGAAAGATCCGGTCGGTCACGACCGCTCGGATGTTTGCCTGACCGTCGATCGGGTCATCTTCGATGATCAAACGCTCCGGCCGGATCATGATCGTGCAGCTCTGCCCGATCTGGAAGGGCCGGCCACCGGTCGGCGAAGCCACCGAGATGATTCCACCGGCCATGGTGGCCGTGACCTCGTGCCCGTTCACCGCGGACACCGTTGCGGGAAGAAGATTCGCCGAGCCGATGAATCCCGCCACGAACACCGACGACGGCGCGGAGTAGATCTGCTCGGGCGTCGCGACCTGCTCGAGCTTGCCCTGGCTCATAATCGCAATGCGATCGGCCATAGTGAGCCCTTCCTCCTGATCGTGCGTCACGAAGATGAAGGTGATCCCGACCTCGCGCTGGATCCGCTTGAGTTCGAGCTGCATCGCCTGACGCAACTTGAGGTCGAGGGCCGCCAGAGGTTCGTCGAGCAACAGTGCGCTCGGCCGGTTGACCAGCGCTCGGGCCAACGCGACGCGTTGCTGTTGACCACCCGACATCTGAATCGGCTTGCGCGCCGCGAGGTCGCCCAATCGGACCACATCAAGCATTTCCTGCGCCTGTTTGCGGGCCGTCACCTTGTCGATTCCTCGAGACCGGGGGCCGAACGCGACATTGTCGAGAACCGTCATGTGCGGAAAGAGCGAGTAGTTCTGGAACACGGTGTTGACGTCTCGCTTGTACGCAGGTACTCCGGCGACCGGGACGTTGGAGATGTAGATCTCTCCGGAGTCGGGTTGCTCAAATCCCGCGAGCATCCGGAGAATCGTGGTTTTTCCGCAGCCACTCGGCCCGAGTACCGCCAGGAACTCGCCGGGCTCTACCGCAAGCGACACGTTGTCGACTGCGGTCATGGCCCCAAAGCGTTTGGTGACGTTCACGACCTCCACCGACCCGCGTCCCCCGTCAGACGGTCCGCGCCCACCACCCGACGGACCACGCTCACGCTCAACCGGCCGACCATCACTCACGACCATCACTCACGATCAAGACTCGCTTTCTTCTGACGGACCGACGAGGTGGCGCCGGGCGCACCAACGTTACGAGAGATTGAAGGACGGTCGATCAACGCCAGACCCTCGAACGCCTACGCGACCACGCGGCGCAAAACAACCCGGCTCTCGGTGCTGGCCGCTCCGTTCGCCTTGCACCACCGGGTGAAGCGGTCGAGCCCTTCGGGCCCCGCACAGTCGAGAAACACGGCATAATCGGCGGCGCCGGTGACATACGCAGCAAACGACACGTCGCCCTGCTTGGCCAGCTCGCGCTCGAAATCCTCGGGCACCACATCGGGTCGGAGGCTGAGCTCAACGACCGCGGCCAGATCCTTTCCCAGTGCTTGGGGTGAGATCATGGCCCGATAGCCGCTGATGAATCCTTCGCGTTCCAAACGACGCACCCGATCACCGACGGATGTGGCGGAGAGGTGCACAAACTCCCCGAGTTCGCGCCAACTCATCCTGCCTTCTTTTCGTAGAAGACCGATGATTACTTCGTCGATTTGATCAAGAGCCTTTGAAACACCGGGCATGGTTCGACACTACACCGGAAATCGCCCAGAAGCTTGGGTTCGATTCATCAATAGTTTCACCCATGTCTCTCACCGTTGGCGTTCCGACCGAAATCAAGTCCTCCGAATCCCGCGTCGCGCTCACCCCCGATGGGGTCCGCGAACTCGAACGCACCGGCGCGGAGGTGTTCGTGCAGTCCGGTGCGGGAGCAAATTGCGGTTTGTCCGATGCCGACTATGTCGGAGCCGGGGCCACCATCGTGCCCACCGCCGAGGATGCGTGGTCCAAGCAGATGGTCGTGAAGGTGAAAGAGCCACAGGAGTCGGAGTTCATCCATCTCCGGCCCGACCTCACGCTCTTCACCTATCTTCACCTGGCCGCGTATCCGAAGGTCGCCGACGCCCTGCTCGCGTCGAAGTGCACGGCCATCGCATACGAGACGGTGCAATTGGCCAATGGAGCTCTCCCCCTGCTGGCCCCCATGAGCGAAGTGGCCGGTCGACTGGCTCCGCAGATGGGCGCCCAATTCCTCGAGCGCCATCGAGGCGGCCGGGGTGTGCTGATGGGCGGCGCCCCCGGGGTGGCGCCGGCGAAGGTCGTCGTGCTCGGCGCCGGGAACGTCGGATGGAACGCCGCGTGGATAGCCGCCGGCATGGAGGCCGAAGTGCTCCTCCTCGACAAAAACCTCGATCGACTCCGGTTCGTTGATCAGATCCATCGGGGGCGGATCATTACGTTGGCGTCGAATCGTGGTGCAGTCGAGCGGGCCGTGGCGCAGGCCGATCTGGTGATCGGGGCGGTGCTGGTTGCCGGCGGCCGCGCCCCGGTGGTCGTGAGTGAGCGCATGATCCGCACGATGAAGCCGGGAGCGGTCATCGTCGACGTCGCCATCGACCAGGGCGGCTGCGTCGAAGGAATCCGAGAAACCAAGCACACCGACCCGGTCTATGAGGAACACGGGGTTATCCACTATGCGGTGGGCAACATGCCGGGAGCGGTTCCGTACACGTCAACGTACGCACTGACGAATGCGACGCTCCCCTACATCGCCGACGTGGCCGCCGGACCGCTCGCTGCGGCGAAAGCCGACGCCGCGCTGGCTCACGGTTTCAACTGCGTGGGTGGACACATGACGAACGCCATCGTGGCTGACTCGCTCGGCCGACCGGTTGTTCAGCTCTTCGACGCGCTCGGGTAGGCGCACCGAACCGCTGACCGAATCGCGGCCCCGACGCACCGCCATGGTGATGAAAGGAAATCGGAGGGTCGTGCGCCGTGGCCTAACCTCGACGGCGCTATGGAAATCGTGCTCATCCGCCACGGCGAACCCGAATGGGTTCGCGAGGGTCTCAATGTCGACAATCCTCCACTGACCGAGCGGGGCGTCCGACAGGCCGAGGCGATGGCCGAGGCTCTGCGCCACGAGCACTTCGATGAGGTCTACTGCTCGCCGCTCGTCCGCACGCGTCGAACCGCGGCTCCACTGTTCGCCGCACTTGGTCGGCCCGAAACCATCGAACCCTGGTTGGAGGAGATCCGCAACCCGATCTGGCACGGAACGCCACGGGAGAAGGCCGACCGCGCTTACGCGGAAGACAAGGCCCGCCCCGCCGAGGAGCGGTGGAAGGGCCTCGAAGGTGGCGAGCACGTCGGCGAGTTCGTCGCCCGGATACATGTCGGCACGACGGCATTCCTGGCCGACCGGTCGATCACCCGGTCCGGCCAACAGCTCGCCGTGTGGGAGGGGCCGGTGTCCGAGAAGCGAATCGCGCTCGTTGCGCACGCCGGTACCAACTCGGTCGTCATCTGCCATCTGCTGGGTCTGCAGCCGACTCCGTGGGAATGGGAGCGCTTCGTCATCAACCACGCGTCGATCAGCCGGGTCGAATCGATGAAGCTCGCCGACGGCCATACGTTCTGCCTCACCAAGCTGTCCGAAGTAGAGCACCTCGTGCCGACCGATCGCACCCGCTAGCTCGCCAGCTCGCGCCTCCCGCCATGACCACCGCGCCGACCCACGTTCGAGCATCGACCAAGGTTCCCCTTGGCGCGTCGTTGCTGGCGATCGCGGCTGGCGTCGTTTGGAGCTTCGGTGCGGTCGTGACCCGAAGTGCCGCGCACACCGACGTGTGGCAGTACATGATCTGGCGCTCGGTCGGCATCATCGTGGTGATAGAGATCCTGTCAAAGGTCCGCCGCGAACCGTCCCGCCTTCCGCAGGCGTACACGACCGGCACGAAGATGTTCGTCGCCACGATCGGACTGCTGGTCGCGTCGTTGGGATACGTCTACACGGTGAAGAACACCACGGCAGCCAACGCATCGTTCTTCGCATCGGTGACACCGCTTGCCACCGTCATCGTCGCCCGCTTTGCGCTCCACGAGCGGCTGACCGGCGTGACTGTTGCTGCACTCGGCATCGCGTTGATCGGACTCCTGATCATGGTGGCTGGAGACCTCGGAGCCGGAAACATGAAGGGAAACGCGGCAGCGCTGCTCTCGTCGGCCGGGTTTGCCGTATACGCCGTGTGCGTGCGATCCGAGCCGAAGCGTGACTGGTCACCGGTCATGCCCGGCTACGCCTTCTTGATGATCATCCTGTGTTCGGCGGTCTGTGTGCTGAACGGGAAGACGGTGTTCCCACCCGGCGGCGACATGGGCTTCGGGCTCTTCCACGGTGGCGTGCTCATCGTCGTCGGGACCCTGCTGTTCAACGGCTCGGCGACGAAGGTGCCCGCGGTCGCGATGTCGGTGTTCGCACAGGTGGAGTTGGTGCTCGCGCCGATCTGGGTGTTTGCGAAGTTCGGCGAGAAGCCGAAGGTCACGACCCTGATCGGCGGCACGATCATCGTGTCGGCGGTCGTTGGAAAAGCGATCCTCGATGCGAACGAAATGGACCTCCCGTTCACCGCCGCGGCCCGGCGACGACGCAGCCGAGCTTCGTAGCGCTTCCCGACGTTCGGACAAATGTTCCCGCACACCGGCAGTTTGTGACCGAACGTCAGCGGATCACCTCGCAGTCCGACGAAAATGCAAAGCGTCGGACCACCTGACCTGCAGGCGATCCGACGCTTGGTGTTACCGGGGAGAGGTTGTGTTGCGGTTGTCAACCGGGAGTTCAGACGGCTTTGGCGAGTTCCACGTCGAGCTGGAGCTTGACCTGCTCGCCGATGAGCACGCCGCCGGCCTCGAGGGCTGCGTTGTACTCGATGCCCCAGTCTTTGCGGTTGATCTCGCCGGTGGCGGAGAAGCCGGCCTTGGTGTTGCCCCACGGATCCTGCTGGATTCCGTCGAACTCCACGTCGAGGGAGACGGACTTCGAGATTCCCTTGATCGTAAGATCACCTACGAGTTGGTACCCGCCGCCGGCGGCCGTGATCTTCGTTGACTTGAACGTGATCTGACCGTACTTCTCGACGTCGAGGAAGTCGGCGCCGCGCAGGTGACCGTCGCGGGCTTCGTCGGCCGTGCTGATCGAAAGCGGGTCGATGACCACGTCGACAACGGTGGCGAAGGGATCTTCGGGAACCGTGACGGTGCCCGAGACCTTGGTGAAGCTGCCACGGACCTTGGCGATCATCAGGTGGCGGACGACGAAGCCGACCGTGGTGTGCGAGGCGTCGATGTTCCAGGTTCCGGCAGTGAGGGGGGTCTTGGTGCTCATGGTTAGTCCTTTTGGTTTGTGTTGCTCGAAGAAGACATGATTGCTGTTAGCAACTACTTACGAAAGGTATGTCATTTGGTTGCGAAACGCAACTACTTCGGTCAGAATTTGACGCATGTCACATATCCAGCCGGACGTTCGCCGAAACGCCTGGTACCGATCGCTTCGAGCCCACACCGCGGTAATGGAGATCCTGGAACGGGAACTCATGGAGCAGACCGGCATGTCGGTCGCCTGGTACGACGTGCTCGTTTGCCTCTACAAAGCACCGGGCCATTCGATGCGCATGAGTGAGCTGGCCGACCAGGTCGTGATGTCACGCAGCTGGCTGACCCGACGCGTCGACCAGCTCTGCGGGGTCGGCCTCGTTGAGCGATGCAGCGCAGCCGGCGACGGACGCGGCGTGCAGGCCAAGCTGACCCGCCAGGGCAAACGGGCGTTCATCCGACTCGAGCGCTCCCACGGAGCGTCGATCGACACCCACTTCGCGTCGCTCCTGACCGAGGAGGAAGCCGAGGTCGTGGTTCGGGCCATGGCGAAGATTGAGCACTCCGCCCGTACGACGCTGGGCCTCACCACCTGACGCTTCGATGAGGCGAGCGCTGCCCCCGACCGCTCAATTCGGTACACCGGCCCTTCATCGACGAAACTAGCTGCGTGCCAAGTCTTTCCTTCCCACCCGCTGCGCTTCCTGCAGCCACTGAGTCGTTACGTCAGAAGGTCCGAGCGTTTCTCGAAAGCGAGATCGCGAACGGCAGCTTCACAGCGCGCTGCGACACGTGGCTGTCGATGCACGATCCGTCGTTCTCCAAAAAGCTCGGAACCGAGGGTTTCCTCGGCCTCGCCTGGGACCCGGAATACGGAGGGCACGGACGCACGGCGCTCGACCGTTTCGTCGTCGCCGAGGAGCTGCTGGCATACGGCGCACCCATCGCCGCGCACTGGGTAAGCGATCGCCAGTCCGGCCCGTCGATTCTCAAGATGGGCACGGAGCAGGCCAAGCGCGAACTCATCCCCGGCATGGTCGCCGGCGAGATCTTCTTCTCGATCGGCATGAGTGAGCCCGACGCCGGCTCCGACCTGGCCGCAATCCGCTCGACCGCCACACGGGTGGACGGGGGATGGTTGCTCAACGGCACCAAGGTGTGGACGTCACAGGCCCACAACAACCACTACTTCATCGTGCTCGTCCGCACCACGCCCCAGGGCGAAGCGGGCGGCAAGCATCACGGCATGAGCCAGTTCGTTATGGACCTGAAGGCGCCGGGGACCGAGATCCGTCCGATCCGCCTGCTTTCGGGTCATCACCACTTCAACGAAGTCGTGATGACCGACGTGTTCGTGCCCGAGCACATGCTTCTCGGCGCCGAAGGCAACGGTTGGAACCAGGTCATCGGCGAGTTGGCCTTCGAGCGCTCCGGCCCCGAGCGCTACCTGTCAACATATCCATTGCTACGCGCGCTTATCGATGCTGTCGGCCCCAACCCGAGCGATGAGGCCGCGGCCCAGATCGGCATGCTGGTCACGCGCCTCAGCGCCCTGCGCCGACTCTGTATCTCGGTGGCCGTGGCGTTGAGCAACGGTCAGGAACCGGTCACGGAAGCCGCCCTCGTGAAAGACATGGGCACGCGCCTCGAGTCCGAGATCGGCGACGTGGCCCGGCAGCTCATTCCGCCGGGTCGTAACGAGGCCTTCGATCAACTCGTGGCCGACGCCATTCTCTCCGCACCGGGCTTCACGCTTCGGGGCGGCACCAATGAAATTCTTCGCGGCATCGTCGCCAGAGCACTCGGAGTTCGCTGATCATGTCAACAGTTGCTATGCGCGCAGATGACCTTCTTATCGAAACGATCAACGGCATCCTCGCCGATACCTGTACTCCGGAACGCATCGGCGCCGCTGAAGACGGACTCGACGCCGGGCTGTGGAAGGTGCTCGAAGAGTCCGGCCTCACGCTCGTCGGCGTGCCGGAGTCCCTCGGCGGTTCGGGCGGCACCCTTCACGACGCCGCCGCGCTGATCCGGGCATCGGGCTACCACGCCGCCCCGGTTCCGCTCGCCGACACGCTTCTGGCGGCATCGGTTCTGGCCCGTGCGGGGATAGCAGTCCCCGGTGGGGCGCTCGCCCTGGCGGTCGCCCGACCGAACGTGGCCTACGTTGCCATTCCCTACGCCGGTGTGGCGCAGCACGTTGTCGTCGTGAGCAACGACCGCACGGCACTCGTCGAGACCGCCGCGTTGAGCGGAACCAAGGGTGGGTCCAACTACGCCGGCGAACCATCGCTCACGATCTCGCAATCGGATCTCGCGAACCTGGCCAGCTTTGCGCCGGTCAGCGAAGCCACGAGCCATCTCGATCTGGTCTTCGCCCACGCCGCGCTGGCCCGAGCGGGTGCGTTGGCCGGGGCTCTTCAGCGGGCCCTCGAGCTGTGCGTGCAGTACGCGAACGAGCGCGAGCAGTTCGGCAAGCCGATCGGAAAATTCCAGATCCTTCAGCACTACCTCTCGGAGATCGCCGGGGAAGCATCGGCCACGGGCGGTGCGGTCGACAATGCCGTCGACATTCTGGTAACGAGCACCGATGAGGCCGATCACCTGGCGGTCTGCGGAGCAGCGAAGGCCTATGCCGGCCGAGCGGTCACCACCGTCACGCGTTTGGCGCACCAGTTGCACGGGGCGATCGGCTACACCGACGAGCACCGCTTGCAGTACACGACGCGTCGGCTGTGGGCCTGGCGTGACGAGTTCGGCAGCGAGTCCGAATGGGCAACAGCGTTGGGACGCAGCGTCTGCGCGAACGGCGGCGCAGCCCTCTGGCCACGGATCACGTCGTGGCCTGCTCCGGCCTCGTCCTGACACCGCGCACGACATCCGACGTTCATGTGGCCCGAGATGCCACGCCACGACAGCTACGGCTTCATGAACGAGCGTCAGCTTCGTTTCGACAGGTGATGCGGAGATGAGCCACGCCCCGCTCCCCGACCTGCGCACGCGCACGGCTGGGGAGATCCTCGACGCTTCGATCAAGGTGTGGGGCGCCAATATCGGTGTTCTCGCGATAGCGGCCGGGGTACTGCTCCTGCCGTTTCAGTTGTTGGGTGCGTGGGTCCTCGACCTGATGCGGCCAACGATGTTCGATGAGATCTCGCGGGTTCGTGATCTTGCGGCGACCGGTGTCACCGCGAAATTGAACATCACCCCGCGCATGGCGGTGGCGGTATTGGCTGACTTCGCAATCGGCTCGATCGGTTGGGTTCTCGTTGCCGCCGCCTGTGCGTTCTTCGTCGCGGAGATCTACGCGACGTCGAGCACCCGAACGGCCGCCGGTCTCATGCCGGCGGCCAACGCCACGGCAAAGAGCAAAGCAAATCCGTGGGCGCTCATTCGATTGGTCCTACGACGCGCCCACGTCGTGGCTTCGACCCAGTTGGCCGTCGTGGTCATCACGTTGCTGATCGGGGTCGCCGTCATAGTGCCGATCGGTGTTCTGGGGGCACTGACCGGGGTCACGGCGTTAGCCGCTGCGTCGAGCATCGTCGGTTCGATAGCGATGGCGATCGCATACCTCGTGCTCCGTTCGGCGGCCCCTGCGTTGATGTGCGAACACACGGGTGTGGTCGGCACGCTGAAGCGGTCCGTGGTTCTGGCCAGAAAGAAGCGGCGCTCCGTGGTGGGAGTGTCGGTGATGCTCAGCATTGTCACGAGCATTCCCAACCAGATCATCACCACGATGACCCGATCCGGCCTGGCCGCTCTCGGGGGAAACAACACGGCCTTCGACGTGGTGTGGTCCGGTATCGCCCGGTCCGTCGGCGGTGCGTTCTGCACGCCCATCGCCGGGGTCGGCGCGGTGTATCTCTACTTCTCGTTGCGAATCCACAAAGGCGAGTCGCTCCTGCCGGGCGGTTCGGTCGAACCGGGTAATCCCCCCGCCTGATCGCCTTCAGACCTTGGTCACTGACACAAGGTGCGCCGCAAAGCGAGAGCCTCCACTACGTTGGGAAGCCTGTGACAACGAAGAACTGGCAGAGCAGCGACGCGTTGCTGGAATCGGCGCGCAGCGTGCGGGCGGAAATCGGTGCGGTGCGGCTTTCACTCGACACACCCGGCAGTGAGGCGGCGCGCAGCCAGGTCGTCGACATCACCCGGCAACTCGACGACCACATTCTCCCGCGCATCGAGAACCTCGACGCACCCGCCCTCGTGGTGGTCGGTGGTTCAACCGGGGCGGGCAAATCGTTGATCGTGAACAGCATCGTCGGAAGTGAAGT
The DNA here is from genome assembly GCA_963763135.1 of uncultured Acidimicrobiales bacterium. Taxonomy (GTDB): domain Bacteria; phylum Actinomycetota; class Acidimicrobiia; order Acidimicrobiales; family JANYDT01; genus JANMZO01. Next base: position 105,741 of record CAVXNJ010000010.1, read on the forward strand.
GTCGCGCTCCGGAGTGATCCGGCCGACCACCCGTTCTCCGGTTCTCGTCCACCACTCCACCGATCGAGATTGGTTCTCGCACACGACGATCCTGCCCGAACTGGCCCGGGTCACCGGCCACGTCTCCGACACCAGTACGCCCGGAGAAACCATTCGCGAGCTTCGGCTCGTGCAGTCGGATTCGCTTCCCGATGGCATCGCTGTTCTCGACGCGCCCGACATCGACTCCATCGACGCGGCCAACCGGGCCATGGCGGCGCAGCTTCTCGCTGCGGCTGACGTGTGGATCTTCGTCACAACCGCGGCCCGATACGCCGACGCCGTTCCGTGGGGGTTTCTCAACACCGCCCGCGATCGCGGCACTCCCCTTGTCGTCGTCCTCAACCGGGTTCCGCCGGCCGCTATGGCCGAGATCGAGCCACATCTTCGTCAGCTGCTGAAGGAAAACGGGTTGGCCGACGCCACACTGTTTTCGATCGAAGAGCAGAAGTTGGAGTCGACGTTTCTCACCGGTCAAGCGATTGCACCGTTGCGCTCGTGGGTCGAGAGGCTCGGCGCGAACGCCGAAGCCCGCTCCGTTATGGTTCGCCAATCGCTTAAGGGTTCAGTAAGTGAACTTATGGTTCGCGCTGCAGTCATCGCAGACACCGCCGACGAGCAGGCCGGCGTGGTTGCCGGCCTGCGGGAGACGGTAGCTGCGAGTTACGAGCACGCGCACGAACGAATCCGGGCCGACATCGGTGAGGGGGCGGTCCTACGAGGTGAAGTGCTGGCCCGCTGGGAGGAATTCGTCGGCACCGGCGAGCTCCTGCGCCAACTCCGAACCGGCATCGGTCGGGTGCGAGACAAGATCACAGGTGTCCTTTCCGGCCGACCCAAAACGTCGGAGAAGCTGACAGCCTCGGTCGAAGGGGTCGTCGAAACACTGATTCGAAACCATGCCGACGAAGCAGCCGCCGCATCGCTTGCCGCGTGGCGATCCAACCCGGCGATTGCGTCGTTGCTCGCCGGTCGCACCGACGAGCTCGGTCGTTCTTCCGCAGCGCTGCCGGATCTGACCGCTCGTGCCGTGCGTGAATGGCAGGGAAGCCTGATGACGCTCGTCCGTACGCAGGGCGCCGATCGTAAGTCCACTGCACGTTTTCTGTCATTCGGCGTCAACGGTGTTTCAATGGTCCTTATGGTCCTCGTGTTCTCCCACACCGGCGGACTCACCGGTGGTGAGGTGGCCATCGCCGGCGGCACGAGCGCCGTCGGCCACGCGCTGCTCGAATCGCTGCTGGGCGACGACAACCTTCGCCGGCTCGCCTCGAAGGCCCGCGAGGACCTCGACCTTCGGATCACCGAACTTTTCGAATCAGAAAAGCAACGGTTCTTCGACGCACTCGTTGATGTCGGGGTCGCCGATTCGGGTGGGCGTCCGCTGCGCTCGGCATTACTGAAGCTCCAGGGGGCACTCGGATGAGCCTGCTGCGTCCCGGAGCGGTTGACAGACGCGGCCGATGCGTTGCAGCGTCGACTCGCCGAACTACGCAACGTCGCCGATCTCGGGACCGGTCGGTTGCCCGCCGGTGTTGAGGAGCGGGTGGCAACGACCGTTGAGAACGCGTCGGCCCGACTCGGTCACGGCACGAGTCATACGGTCGTGGCTCTGGCGGGTGCGACGGGCAGTGGAAAGTCGTCGTTGTTCAACGCGATCGTGGGCGAGGAACTGGCTCCGTCGAGCCCACGCCGCCCGACCACTTCCATCGCCCGCGCCGCGATCTACGGCGACGGCGCCGAGGCGCTCCTCGACTGGTTGGAGATCACCCAGCGTCATCGCATTTCGAGCACCGGCGACGAACTGGATGGGCTGATCCTTCTTGACCTTCCCGACCATGACTCGACCGCGGCGACGCACCGGGCCGAGGTGGAGCGGCTAGTAGCGGTGGTCGACGTGTTCTGCTGGGTGGTTGATCCGCAGAAGTACGCCGACGCTGCGCTGCACGACGACTACATCCAACGATTCGCCGGTCATGGCGCCGTCACGCTCGTGGCACTGAACCAGGTCGATCTTCTCGATGCCGAAGCTAAGCGCGCATGTCTTGCCCACCTTGGAACGCTGCTGACCGAAGACGGACTGGTCGGCATGCGCGTCGTGGCGACGTCAGCCCTCACTGGTGAAGGAGTTCCGGAGCTTCGACGCGAATTGGCGGCACGCACCGCGGAGCGCCGAGCGATCGTGCGTCGCCTCGATGCCGACCTCGACTGGTTGGCTGGTGATCTGTTCAGCGCGGTGGGCGATACGACCCCCCGGTCAGTGTCCAACGACGCCCGCGACGCGCTGGTGGAAGCGGCAGCGAAAGTCGCCGGAGTCGACATCGTGGCGGAAGCCACCGGAGCTGCGTACCGACACCGGTCGAGTTCCGTCGCCGGCTGGCCGCCGGTGCGCTGGGTCCGCAAGCTGCGACCTGATCCGTTGAAACGCCTCGGCATACATCGTGCGTCCGCAGATGATTCCGCAGGGACCGCGGGTGATGGCACCGTTTCCGTTCGCCGCACATCGCTTCCCACCCCGGCGCCCGGCGCCGATGTAGCGCTCGCCTCAGCCGGTCGCAATCTGGCCGCCACCGTGTCGAAGGACCTTCCCACTCTGTGGCGTGAACGGCTCGACCAGAGCGTTTCCACGAACGTCGCCGGCCTGAATGGTCACCTCGATGCCAGCATCGCAACGGGCGACATTGCCGTCGATCCGGCCCGTTGGTGGACACTCGCCGGGATCGGGCAACGGGTCGTCACTGCGGCCTTGGCCGTGGGGCTTATCTGGCTCGGCGTGCTGTTCGTCCTCGACTGGTTCCACGTTCCCGATCCGCCGCTTCCGAAGGTCAACGGTTGGCCGTTGCCCACGCTTCTTGCAATCGGCGGTGGACTCATCGGTTTGGCCATCGCGGCGTTAAGTCGGCGACTCGCCGCCATCGGCGCGCGCCACCGGACCCAGGTCACTCGCGCCGCCCTCACGAAGGGCGTGGCGAAAGTGGTCGATGCCGAGGTCATCGGGCCGGTCAACGCGGAACTCGACACGATGCAACAGTTGAGCGACGCCGTCCGCAAGTTCCAACGGTGACCCTCTAGCCCCGCACCCGTATCCGACGGTTGTCGATTCTGTGTCACGATTTCGAAATTGTGACGTCGCAAAATCGACAACGAGGCGGGAAACCGACAGCGGGCGTGTGGAGTGTCTCGCTGATGTTCGTAATCGCGTTGGGTGGTCTAGGTGCCATCGCTCCGGTTCGGGCCGAACTTGCCTTCCCGCAATCGGCACGTGCCGCCATCGAACGAACGTGCTCGTTGCCGGTGGTCTCAAACGCGGGGCCGTGGTCGCTGAAGGGGCGTCGGCTGGCCACTGGCATTTCCTGGACGGACGGCGCTGACCGGGCGTGTTTCGTGGTGGTGGAGGTCAGCGGTTCCGGCAGCAGAACCTCGAGTCGGGTCATTGTGAAAACGACGATCGACTCCGGTTACTCGCTTCGCTACGACGAACGTTACGCACCCGGCCTCCGTTCAGACATCGTGCGACTTCCTGACGGCACGATCGGCATCGTCGTTGAGACCCCGCAGATGAACGAGTCAGGCGGGGGCGGCACCCAAACGGCAATCTGGCGGCTGAAGGGCACACGACTGACGAACGTCTTCGCTCAGATCCTGGACGGCTCGACCACCATCAACGAGGCGACGGAATCACCCTGTTCATCCGGTGCAGCGCTTGGCGTCGTCACGGTGAAAGGGGTCTGGACCCTGAAGGTCAGCTCGTGCACCAACGGGGTGACCGCGGAGCAGACCTTCCGCTTCGATGGCACCCGCTTCCGTTGACAGATTGTGGAGGAAAACCCACGCCGAGCGTGGGAAATCCTCCACAACCCGAAGGGTCAGACCCCGGCGGACACGGCCGCGAAGAAGCCAGCCAGGCCCTCGGCGAGTCGGGCGCGAACTGCGGCGCCCGACGGCAGCGCATCGACCGCAGGAACCGAGGTGTGCACATGGCCGTGGGCGCGGATGTGCTGCACCGGAACGCCAGCCGCTTCCAGCGCCGCGGCGTAGGCGTCGCCTTCATCACGGAGCGGGTCGAACTCGCACGTGGCAATGACCGCGGGCGGAAGGCCTGTAAGGCTTTCGGCCCGCAGCGGTGACGCCTTCGGGTCATTGCGATCCGCCTCGTCGATGTAGTGATCCATGAACCACTTCATCAGTGCGGCAGTGAGGACGAAACCGTCGCCGTTGGCCCGATACGAATCTGTCGACATGGAGCAATCGGTGACCGGTGTGAGCAGCATCTGACCGGCAATCCGAGGACCACCGGCATCGCGGGCGAGCTGACACACGACGGCCGCGAGGTTGCCACCGGCACTCCAGCCGGCGACCGCTAGTTGGCCCGGAATGCCACCAAGCGACGCCGCGTTGTCGGCCACCCACTTGAGTGCGGCGAACGCGTCGTCGGCAGCAGCGGGGAAACGGGCTTCGGGCGCATGGCGGTAGTCGACTGACACAATGATCGCTCCGGAGCGGACACAAAGGTCACGACAGAAGGGGTCGTCGGAATCCTGGCTACCCAGGACCCAGCCACCACCGTGGTAGTACACGACGACCGGATGCGGACCGGGCGTCGCCGGCCGGTACAGCCGATAGTTGAGGTCACCGGCGGCCCCGGGGAGCGTGCCGTCGACGATCTCGCCGACCTCGGGCCCGGGCGGACGCTGACCCGACATCGCGTTGGAGAACGCGCGCGCATCGGCGGGCGGCATCGAATCCAGCGGAGGAAGACCGAGGGAGCCCATCATTTCCAGAAGGATCATCACGTCAGGCTGGAGCGGCTGCACGATCTCGTCGATCACCTTGACGTCGTTGGCCCCGCGGCGTTCGAAGCCAACGTAACCCCGCCCGGCGACGTCGTCGCAGACCGCGCGATAGCGGCCCACCCCGCCCGGATAGGGCAGAAACACGCGGGGCTTCCCCGGAACGTTCGCTCCCATGTACCAGGAGTTGGCCTGGGGCATCAGGGTGAGGTTCGCAAAATCATTGACGTGCTGAACCCAACCGTTGACGGCGTTGTCGATGGGCTCGATCGTGTCGAAACCATCTGCGCGCAGATTAACGATGCAATCGGCGATCCAGTCAACGTGCTGCTCGATCGACACGATCATGTTCGACAGCACCGACGGACTGCCCGGGCCCGTGACCATGTACAGGTTCGGGAAGCCTTTTGCCATGAGGCCGAGGTACGTGAGCGGTCCGGCCGACCAGGCTTCTTTCAAGGTGAGTCCGTCGCGACCCTCGATGTCGACACTGACGATAGCGCCGGTCATGGCATCGAAGCCGGTGGCGAACACGATTGCGTCGAACTCCAGCTTCTCGTCGACGAGGTCGACGCCGGTCTCGGTGATCGTCGAGATCGGATGGGCCCGGAGGTCGACCAGGCGGACGTGCGGCAGGTTGTAGGTAACGTAGTAGTCGGTGTCGACACACAGACGCTTGGTGCCGATCGGATAGTCCTTTGGACACAGCACTTCAGCCGTGACCGGATCCTTCACCGCCGCGCGGATCTTGTTTCGCACGAACTCGGCGATGAGCTCATTGGCGGCGGCGTTGGAGACGTGGTCCATGTAGCAGCTCAGGAACTCGATGATTCCGCCCTCGGCCCAGGCCTGCTCGTACCTCGCCATCCGCTCGTCATCCGAAACACTAAGCGCGCTTACCGTACTCAGAGGAACGGGAACACCGCCACCGGAGAGGCGAGCCTCCTGTCGGTAGCCCGCCGGATCCTTGGCGATAGCCGAACGCTTGTCGTCGGGCACCGGGCCGTTGTAGGCCGGGATCGAGAAGTTCGGTGTCCGCTGGAACACCGTCAGCTGTGATGCCTGCTTCGCGATGATCGGGATCGACTGGATCGCCGACGATCCGGTTCCGATGACCGCAACGCGCTTTCCGGTGAAGTCGACACCCTCATGCGGCCAACGACTCGTGAAGTAGACCTCGCCCTTGAACCGGTCGGTTCCGTTGATGTCGACCTCTTTCGGCACCGAGAGACAGCCGGTCGCCATCACGTAGTGGTGGCACGTGATGTCTTCGCCGTTCGACGTGTGCAGTTGCCAGCGCGACGAAGCGGCGTCCCATTTCGCCGACTCGACCCGCGTGTCGAAGTCGATGTCACGGCGGAGGTCGTACTTGTCGGCCACGAACTGGGCGTAGCGAAGGATCTCCGGCTGTGGCGCGTACTTTTCCGTCCACTGCCATTCGGTCGCCAGATCAGGATCGAAGCTGTACGAGTAGTCGAGGCTCTGCACGTCGCAGCGCGCCCCGGGATAGCGGTTCCAGTACCACGTGCCGCCGACGTCGCCTCCGGCCTCGAGCACCCGGGTCGACAACCCGAGAGCCCGCATGCGGTGCAGCAGGTACATTCCCGCAAACCCGGCGCCAACAACGACTACTTCAAAATCTCTCGACGGTCCAGAACCTGATCCGGCTTCCAGCGACATGGCATTCCCCTCATACAGCGTTGGCAAAAACGACGTGAGTTGGAATTCTTACCAGACCCGGTGAAATAGGGCACATCGTGTGTCGTTAACCAAAGTTCGTCCTGGTCGACTGTCGCGCCGCTGGTTCCAAGGTTGCGCTACGAACCGAATGCGAACGCGGCATACGCATCAGTCGTTATCGGTAATGACGGCGGTAGCGTTCCCATCGATCAGTTCGGCTGGTCCGCTTGTTATACCGGTGAGCATCACGCTGAACTGCTCCTCGGGTTCGGCGATCGTATTGCCGACGATATTGACGCTGATGGTGCCGGAAGACGCACCTGCGGGGATGACCAGCGTGCCGGTCCGGGTGCGATAGTCACCCGGCGCCACTGCGGTCCCATCAGCCGTCGCGTACACGATTCTCACCGTTGCGGGCGCCGGACTCGTCAAGGTCACCGTGAAGACCGCTGGAGTAGGGCCCAAGTTTCCTTCGGTGACCGCGATGTCGGCAATCGAAACTCCAACGTTCGAGTCATCGTTGGCGACGGTAACCGTCGCCGACGAATCCCCGATCACGGCGGGCCCGCTCGTAACCCCGGTCAGCGTCACGGTGAAGGTCTCGTCCGGCTCAAGGGTGGTGTCTCCCACCACATTGACGTTGATCGTCCCGCTGGTGGCTCCAGCCGGGATGAGCAGCGTCGCGCTGCGGGTACGGTAGTCACTCGGCGCGACCGCCGATCCATCCGAGGTTGCGTACGTGAGCCGCACCGCAGCGGGAGCCGGAGCGTTGAGGGTCACAGCAATCGCCGCAGGCACGAGCCCCGACAACCCCTCGCTGACTGTGACGTCACTGATGGTGGCCTCCACATTGATGTCGTCATTGACGATCGTTCCGCTCGCGGTCGCGTCGGCCAGGACGGCAGTTCCCGCCGTTACACCGGTGAGGGTAACGGTGAACACCTCGTCGGGTTCGACCGTCGTATCCCCGACCACGTTGACGCTGATTGTCGCCGATGTGGAACCGGCCGGAATGAGAACCGACCCCGTGCGGGAGCGGTAATCGCCTGGCTCGGTGGCCGAGCCGTCGCTCGTTTCGTAGGTGACCCGCACGTTCCCCGCGGACGGCTGCGAGAGGGTGACCGCAAACGCCGCGGGAACAAGTCCCGAAATACCTTCGGACAACGTCACATCGGCGACCGACACCGTGAGCGATGGAACCGCAGTAGTCGTCGTCGTGCTCGACGTGGTGGTGGTCTCGACAAAGGTCGTCGTGGTCGTGGTCTCGGCAACGGTCGTCGTGGTCGTGGTGGCCGCAGCGACGACCTGATAGCTCACCGACGTCGTCGACTCGTTGCCGGCGACGTCACGGGCGACGACATTGAACGTGAACGATCCGGGCGTGCTGGTGTCGATGGCGCCACCCTGGGCGACCGGCCCGACGCAGCTGGCCAGACCTGAACCGCCGCTGTACTCGTCGGCACACGCGTAGTCGGCGACCACTGCCTCTCCCGACTCGTAGATTCGGCCCTGTTGGGGTGAGGTGATGGCGGCAATCGGAGCGTTGTGGTCGTTGCCATCGCCGACGCTGACGGGATTGCGGATGATTGTCCGGTACCAGGTCCCGAGCGTCGGGTCGGAATGCACGATCTGGATGTCACGGTCGCCGTCACCGTCGAAGTCGCTAACCCGCACGGCCTGCCCGTACAGGCGGCGTGTCAGACCGAACGGCACCCCGAACGTCCCATCGCCGTTGCCGGGAGCAACGCTCACGTCGAACAGCCACTGACCGTAAACTTGGGCCAGATAGACGAGGTCCGCATGTCCGTCACCCGTCACGTCGCCAATCGTCGGAATGGCACGCTCGTTGATACCGGGCTCGGGAACGAACTCCGTTGGGGCCCCGAGCACGCCGTCAGCGCCACTGAGGCGGAGGTAGTACCGAACGGAAAGCGAACGGCTCATAGTCCATCGCGAGAAGATCGTCGCGAAAATCGCCGTTGACGTCTCCCACCGTGACCCAGGAGTCGTCCCAACCGTACGGGCTCGTAACCTCTTGTGCACCAACAAGCGTCGGCGTGGTTCCGCCTCTGGACGGTCCCGACGAAGCGCTTCAAGTTGTTCGACTGGTCGTACTCGTTCCAGAAGACGAACAAGTCGTCTCGACTGTCGCCGTCGGCTCGCGCCGATTTCACACTCTGCGGGCCCGCCCCGTGCCGGCGGAACGTCGATCCGTGTTCCCAGTGCGCCTCCGACATTCGGGAGGATCGAGATTCCGTATCTGAGCCCGAGCGCACCAGTCCCGAGATACATCGGCCACAGACGCCAAGTCGGGAGCGGATCACCGGTGAAGTCGCCCACGAGGAGATTGGCATTTGCCTCCTGCCCCGTCGAGGTGAGCAGAGAAAGCGGCGGAGCGAAGGCCCCACCGACCAGTCCACGCATCCATCCGATCCCCGACTCGGCGCCGACTACCGAACCCGCAACCGAAGGGACCGGGTGTCGTGCAAATCCGAAGTCCACCAATGAGGTCCAGACGCCCGTCGCCGTCGAAGTCCGCCGTAACTGCGCGAGCTCGAGGGGAAGGTCGTGAACGCCGGAAGCAAAATCGTGGAGGTCGCAAAGACGCCGGCAAACTGAACCGAGCGACACGGTGACCGTCGACCCTCGGAAATCGATGACATCGGTGATTCCATTGCCGTCGAAGTCACCGATAGCTCCTGGCTGCTGCTCATAGGGAATCTGTGTCGATACAACAGGCGAACCGGCACCGAACGGCGCCGCGGCCCATCCACTGTTTTGTTCCAACGCGTTCACGAGCGGGCTCAGCAACACGACGGCGACAGCCGCTGAAATGAATCGGTTCCGTCGGACGGCCTTCCGCAGGGATTGCCAACGGAGTGCGCCCACGATTCTTGCGCCAAACACGTGGAATCCCCCGGAACGGACTCCGAGGTCCGTGGGTTCTCCGTTGGGTGTCACACCGGTATCGTTCGCAGTTGGCATAACCGTTCTCTCCGTCGTGGGTCGGGATCCGCCGACAAGAACGGGGCGGACTCTGCGTTCAGCGACTGAACGCTGAACGACATAGCCCGGCTGTTGCCGACAAACGGAACGTACATCGCCGCCGTTTCGGCCAGCCTCGCCATGCGCTGCATATGTGCTGCAAGGAGCGTCCAACCTCGTTGTGCGGCGACCGGGAATTCAGGACGCGAACGCGGGAGCTGTCGGCGATGCACAACTGAACGTTGAAAAGCTACGTTGATGGCGTGACGGAGACCCACGTTCTTCGAATAGATCTACGACTGCTCGGTGGTTTTCAGATACTGGTCAATGGTCAAGACCGGCCGGTATCCGACCCGTTCGCCCGACTCCTGTGGGTGCTGGGGCTCTCTCGAAGACCGCTGACCCGACAGCAGATCAGCCGCGAGATTCTCGGATGCGCGCCTTCGACCTTACGATCGCTTCTCACTCGGCTACCGACGGAACTCGGCGTGTCGACGCCATTGCATGTCGTCGTCCGCCCGAGGTCGGGAGCCTTATCGCTTGCGCCCTTCGTAGTCAGCGATGTCGTCGAGTACATCGGTCATGTGGAGAAGAGCATCGCCGCCCGTCAACGAGGCGATCTGAACGCCGAGCGCTCAGCAGTGATCGAAGCCGAACGGGTGTGGCGCGGAGCGCCGACACCGCCCCAGTACGTGCTGACAGGGTCGGCGTTACTCGCCGATTTGGTCGGCGAGCTGATCCTCATGAGAGAACGGCAGATCCAAATGGTTACGCCGGCGGGCCTCGCGGGAAACGGACGACCACGGTTGTCTCGATTTCCGGAAGCGTTTGCGAGCGGTGACCCGAGGTTCCTTCACGCCCTACGAGTCTCGGCCGTACTGTGTGCCATCGCCGATCAACCGTCCGACAACGAATCGCTTCCTGTTGTGGACGCGGAGGTGGTGCGTGATGTCTTGAAGCTGGATCCTCGGGTCTGGGAACGATCGCTCGACCACTGGGTCGCTCAGCAGATCCTTGAGACTCCCGAATCCGGTCGCGTGGTTTTTCGCTCGGTCGAGACCCCATCAGAAATCGTTGAGACTCCCGAATCCGGTCGTGTGGTTTTTCGCTCGGTCGAGACCCCATCAGAAATAGTTGAGACGCTCGACGTTCATGAGTTCCGGTCAATTTGCGGCCGATTGTGTGATTGTCTCCTCAGCCGCGCCGAGCATGAAATGTCGGCGTCGCTGGGACGCCGCCTTGTTCGGCTGGCGCGGTCAAGTGACCGTCGAGTCGTCCATCAGGCGGCAACCGTTCAGGCTCTGGTGCGTCACGCGGAACAGGAGTTTCGTCGGAGCAACTTTGATGAGTCGATTGCCGGGTTGACGACGGCTCTGGGGTTCGCCGAGGAGTCGCTGTCCATCGAGATTCGACTTCGCCGGGCCGAAGCGTTCCGGCTGGCAGCCCGCTGGGATGAGGCCGAAGAGGACCTGACCCGGGCCCAGGCCATCGCTCAGGTTATGAAGGACGACCGTTCCGAAGCCTTGGCGATTCTCGCGATGGCCCACGTTACCTGGGATCCCCAACGGTTCGGGGACCTTGAAGCGCGGCTTCGATCCCTGCTTGACGTTCTCGAGGCGGAATCTGACCGGTTGCTCCGGATACGGGTGCAGGCGTGCTTGGCTGGCGGCACCTACCAGGATGGAACATCAGGTGCGGGTTTCGATGGTGTCGAACTCGCCCGCATCGCGCTCGGCGCAATCGACGAGTTCAGCGATCCGTGGACTCGGGCCGAGCTGGCGATCTGGTGCCGCAAAGGTCTGCTCGACGTCGCGTCAACCGACGAGTCGCTCTCCCTTGCCCAACGGATCGAGGACGAAGCCAGCGGGTCGGATTCCCACCTGGCCAACGGAATCCTGGCCCAGATCGTCGATCACCTGCGCCGGGGTGCGCTGGTGGAATCGCTTCACCAGACAAACCGGTATCACCAACTCGCCGAGCGCACGGGATCACCACTTCACCGGTTCATAGCGTTGACAAACGAAGCGATGTGGAAGATCGCACGCGGTGAGTTCACCACGGCCGAAGCGCTCATAGATGAGGCGGCACCGATCGGCGCACAATTCGGCGGCATCACCGCCAAGCAGATAAGTGGAGCACAACGAATCTGGGTCTGGCGAATGACCGGCGCGATCTCCCGCGACGCCGAGTTGTCGAAGGTCGTACGGCAGGCGCTTCCCCCTGATGGTCGTCTGCCCATCTGGCGTGTCACCAAGGCGCTGATCCTTGCGGATGGGCACGATTACGCAGCGGCGGCCGACGCCTTGCGCGTCGCACTCCCCGACGCGGAGCAGTCGATCAACGATCTCAAGCGAGGTCCGCTTCGGATCGCGGTACTCGCGCTCGCGGCCGAGGTCCTGTATGCAGTTCGCTCGTTACCTCCAGAACCGTGGAGGGACCGAATGGCAGCCGCGCTACAGCAAGCTCTCGAGCGACACGGAGACAACGGGGTCCTGGTTGGTTGGCCCACTCTCTACCTCGGCCCGACCACGCGCTACATCGCCCTGGCCGCGGCCGCACAGGGAAGAACCGAAGAAGCACTTCGCCTACTGGCCCGGGCCCGCTCCCACGCCGCCGACCTGAGCTCCATACAGGGGCTGATCGACGGTGACCTCCATTCGCTGCAGCGGTCGAAACGCGCAACGACGTAGAACCAGGAATCTATGAGTTCGGATCCATGCGGTAGACCCCGCCATTCAGTGATGTGGCGATCAGGGAACCGTCGGGGCCGGTGCTGATCGACGTGAGATAGGCGAGGCGGGTGCCGAGTTCGGTCATTGACCAGGAGCCATTGGAGGCGCGGAGCTGCATGAACCGGCCGCTGCAGAGGTCACCGAAGATGTAGGCACCGGCGAGTTGCGGTCCGCTTGACGGTCCAGCGACCGTGCCGCCGATGACCGCGCAGCGTCCGTCGGAATGGGCGTATTCGAAGACGGGATCGGTGGCCCCTTTCGGCTTTCCGCCGCCACGATATGCGTGCATACCTTCACGCAGTCGCCATCCGAAGTTGACCCCGGTTCGGGAAGTGGGGATTCGGTTGATCTCCTCCCACGACGACTGGCCCACGTCGGCGATCCACAGCTGATCACCGTCGATCCGGATCCGCCACGGGTTCCGCAACCCGTAGGCGAAGATCTCCGGTCGACGCTTACCCACACTGGGATTGAGCGACGACGACTTGCGAAACGGATTGCCCGCCGGGATCTGGTACTCGCTGTCGCCCGACTTCCTCGGGTCGATGCGAAGTATCTTGCCGAGCAGGACGCCGAGATTCTGGGCGTTGTTGTCGCGGTCACCGACCCCTCCCTTGGTGCCCACGCCACCACCGTCGCCAACGCCGATGTACAGCAGACCGCTAGCGTCGAAGGCCAGGGATCCACCATTGTGGTCGTCGTTCGGGTGAGCGATGCGAAGCAATACCCGTTCCGTCGAAGCGTCGATCGCGGCACCGGCAAACACGAATTCGGCAACCGTAAGTGTGCCTACGGAATCGGTGTAGGTCGCGTACAGCCTGGTTGGATCGCCCGGAGGAAAGGCAATGGCAAGCAAACCGCGTTCGTTCTGCGTACTTACCTTCTTCGACAGATCGAGAATGGTCTGCAGCGAACCGGTCGACGACAGAGTCTTCAACCGACCCGTCTTTTCGATCACGTAGGCAAGCGGGTCATCGGGTCTCGACACCACGCCGATCGGCTGCTCGACCGTGGCCAGCTGGGTGAGCTTGACCACCGGTTTCGACGAGGACTGCGCCGTGGCGGTCTTGATCAGCGCCGCGTTGACTGACGCGACGTACTCCGGCGCCGCGTTGGAAGGCGCGACGTTAGGAGCGAACACCAGACCCAGGGCACCGACGCACACGGCCGACGCGACCGTGAAACGCCAGTAGGTCACGATCCGACCTGGAGCCCCTTCGCCAGGCCGTTCACGACTTCGACATACTCATCGACCATGTCGAAGACCACCTGGCGCGCCGGCTTGACCGTGTTCATCGAACCCACGATCTGGCCGACGAAGTAGTTGACGAGCCGCTCTGCTCCGGAGCCTGGCGTGTTCGCCGAACGGGCGATCCTCCGCTGTGCTTCGGCAATCAACATGCCGTGAAGCGGCATGCCCAGCGGCGACGGGTTTTCGGGGCTCTCCCACTCGTCGGTCCACGCGGTGCGAAGCTGGCGGGCCGGCTTACCGGTGCTGGCCCGCGAGCGCAACGTGTCGCTCGACGATGCCGCCAGGAACTTCTTCTTCACGACCGGGTGGGTCTCAGCCTCTTCGGTGGTCAGCCACACCGAGCCGGTCCACACACCCTGGGCCCCGAGCGCCATCGCGGCGGCCATCTGGCGACCGCGTCCGATACCACCGGCGGCCAGCACCGGCGTGCTGCCCACGGCGTCGACAACTTCGGGGATCAGGACCATCGTGGCGATCTCACCGGTGTGGCCACCGGCCTCGTAACCCTGAGCCACGATGATGTCGACCCCGGCCGCGACCTGACGCTCGGCGTGCTGCCGGGCCCCAACCAACGCGGCGACGTGCACGTTCGCGTTGTGCGCCGCGGTCACCAGCTCGGGAGGCGGCGCACCGAGCGCGTTCACGATCAGGCGAATCGGTCGCGACAGCGCGATGTCAACGAGTGGCTGGGCGCCTTTGTGCGACCACGAGCCCTCGCCGGTCGGAGCGACTTCACCCTCGGGGAGGGGTGGCACGTCGTAGCGAGCCATGAGTTCGTTGATGAACGCCTTGTGTTCGGCCGGGATCATCGCGGCCAGCGCGTCTTTCGACAGGCCACCTTCTTCGCGGCCGGTGTACTTCTGCGGAATGATGACGTCGATGCCGTAGCTCTTGCCTTTGCCGATCTCAGCCTCGATCCATGCGCAGTCGATCTCCAACTGCTCTGGCGTGTGGGCGGTGACGCCGAGGACCCCCATCCCGCCGGCCTTGCTGACAGCGGCGACGACGTCGCGGCAGTGGCTGAAGGCCAGAATCGGAAACTCAATACCGAGCATGTCGCAGACTTTGGTTTGCATGGGCTGATTCTGCCCCCAATCGTCGGCTCAGCGGAAATTGGGCACCGCGTCGGAAGTGGTTCAGCCCCGTGGCGTGGACAGGTACAGGGCTTCAACCTTTTTGCGCGCCCAGGGTGTCTTCCGGAGGAACTTGAGACTCGACTTCACGCTTGGGTCCGACACGAAACAGTTGATCCGGATGCGGCCGCCCAACTCGTCCCACCCGTATTCGGCGACGAGCGTGTTCAGAATCGCTTCGAGCGTCACGCCGTGCAGAGGATCGTTCGGTTGGGCCCGAACCGCTGGAGCCACCGGGCTCACCGGAGCCGCTGGAGCCGCTGGAGCCGCCGGTTGAGTCTCAGCATGCACCGGGGAGTCGGTTGAGGGTTCGTCAGACATTCGTCAGGCTCGTTTCGGGCGGTTCGACAACATACGCGTACAGACTATTTCGCAACGACATCACCGATCACGCGGGGCCGAGCGACCCTTGCCGTACGAAAGGTCAGCGTTGTAGGACGCACCCTTGAACGGCTCGCCGGTCTTGCGGGCGAAGCGCCATTGCAACGAGATCCGTACGCCAGGATCCGAGCGCTTCAGATACGCCACCGAATGCTCCCAGTCGGCCTGCGCTCGACCGCCCATCACGAGCAGGTCCCCACACCCTGGAGCGAGATCGTGAGTGGCGCCCCGGCCCGGGATGTCGGCGTGCTTGCTTGTTCTTGGTCGCAGCAGCCATGGCCGCTTCGCTCCCAGGGTGAGGATCGCGATGATCGTGTCGTCGAGCCACCGCATGTCGGTGTCTCGGTGGAACCCCTGCCCATCGTTGCCATCGCGGTACTGAATCATGCCGAAACCGGGGAACTCCACTTTGTACCGGCGCTGAATGGTGCGGGTCACCTCAGCCAGCACGGGATGCGGGAGCGGTTGGCCGCGGCGCCACCCGGAGCCGAGGCGTCGCTCCTCGACGAACTGTTCGTAACGGAACAGCTGCGCGCTCTGCCAGGCGACGTTCGCGTAAAGATGGTCGAACAGCAGGTTCGAGCCGACCAGCCAATTGCGGGAGACGTCGACCCACGAGGTGCCGTCGAGTGCGATTCGCTCAAACGGCGCGGTCGGATCGACGCGCAGCGCGTCGGATGTCTCGCTCGCTTGGGTCGTTTCGGCCGACTCGGTCACGGCTGCAATCGTAGGCTCACCAGTCGCAGTTGAATGGCGGCGGGCCCCGGCTCAGACGGGATCAGACGGGCTTTGGACGGCTTCACACGGATTCAGCGAGGCGAAAGCCCATGGCGAAATGGTCCGACGGATACCAGCCGTGCCGACGTGCGCACCGGGCCAGGTCTCCATGACGCGCGTAGCTTCCGCCGCGAGCGATTCGGTACACGTCTCCGTGCACATCGATCAGGTCGTCGTGAACGACGTCGGCGCCCGGGTACGGGCGGTACGGATCGCTGACGTATTCCTCGACGTTCCCCGCCATGTCGCAGAGGCCGAACGGTGAGTTGCCACCTGGGTAGGCGCCGACCGGCGTCGTCGTAAGTGGGCCGGCTTCAGCGGTGTTGGCCAGCGTTGGGTCCCACGCCTCACCCCAGGGGTACTGACGCCCGTCGCCACCGGTGGCCGCGTACTCCCACTCGTTTTCGGTCGGCAAACGGAACGAGCGTCCGGTGCGGGTCGAAAGCCAGCGCGCATAGGAATCTGCTCCCTCCGGCGATAATGAGTACACCGGCTGGTTTGATGCCGCTAGCGGGAACACGCCGTGTGCCCAGCAGGTCGGTCGTTCTGCAGCGGGGTCATCCAGCACAAAGCGAAGGTACTCGCCGTTGGTCACCGGATAGCGGGCGATGCGAAATGCTTCGACGTGCGCCGTATGACGCGGGACTTCCTTCGCGATCCATGATCGCTGCACGCCAAGCGGAGCCCACTCGTTGGTGACGGCGTCGAGTCGCGCGGGATCGAGGCCGATCGGAACATCGGCGGCGGGCACGTCGACCATCGCGGGTTGATCGTCGATCAGGCGTGGGTCACCTACGAGCGCCAACAGAAGGCCGGCCGCATGGCGGGCGGGCTGGTGAGCATTCACATCTTCGAGGACCGCCACGAGTTCGGAGCTACTACGCGCGCTTAGTGCCGCGAAATGGGGCCGAAGCGCCAGGAGATGCGGCCCGGACAGAGCGAGATCTGCTTCCGGCTCGCCCGCGGGTACGACATCGGTGATTCCTTGCACGCACCGATGCTATCCGGCGTGCCGCGCAGGAGATTCGCGACTGAACGCCGTTTTCACCGCAATTTCGGCGGACCTGAAAGACTGACGCGGTGCGTTCACACCTTGATGGCGATGCGATCGCCGAACTCCCACCCGAGATGCCCGGAGGCCTCACGTTCCATCTTCCGATGGAACTCGTCGCGCTGCGCGATGCGGGGGCGACCGACGACGTCATTCTGGCGCGTCGCAGCGAACGTCTCGCCGAGGCGTACGCCGAAGGCCTGGTCGACCCGCCGCTGTACCGTTGGGCCGTAGGGCGGTACACGTCGACGGCAAGAGCGCTGCTTTCGCAAGATCCCGACCGGGCGACTGTGGCGGTCGCCGACATCGAGCCACTCGCCGACGGACTCGCCGGTGCGGCATTTCACGGTCTCATCCGTCTGGGCTACGGCGCCTGGCAACGTGACGCCGGCGAAATTGCCCGCGGCCTCGGTTACATGCGCACTCGTCGTCAGGTGCTTGCCACTCCGGTCACTAGCGAAAGAGGTGACTCAAACCAGCACGGCGCGGTGGATCTGCCGCCCCCGGCGGAGCGCGTCGGAGCCACCGTGTTTGATCTCTTGAACCTCGCGGCCGGGACCATCGAGAGTTCGACACCCGATGACGTACCGGTCGGGCGCGCCAGATCCCTCGGGCTCGCAGCAGCAGCGTTGGTTCGACGGAACCCTTCGTCGTTCGTCGCCGTCCACGCCTTGACCGGGTTCCACGCACTCTGCGAGCTTCACCTCCTGGTGGCTGGCGACGCGCCGAACGCCGACACGGCGCAGGCGCCCAGTGCCTCCTGGTGGACGTCGTATTCAACGGCACTTCGAGCGTGCAAGCTCCTCGTGGAATCCGAGCCACCCGAGGCGTTGGCCGGATACGACAACTCTCTCGGCGTTGTGAACTCCATAGACGATCTCGTCGCGGCAGCGGTGAAGTCCAACGAGACCCATGATGTGAAGCTTTCGGTGTCGCTCCGCCGACTCGTTCGCTTTGGTATTTTCGCCGAAGACGAGGCCTGCGCCATCGGCATCGCTCGCCTTGCTGCCGGACAGCTCACCTAGCACGAACGACCGAGCTGTATCCTCTCGGGCGCTACCTCGCGCTGGTCGGCTTGGTGTTACGACCGGGCGTCAGATCCAAACGTTGTGCCGACGCACTTCCTCGAGTGGTTTGCGTCGAGCGACGTGGAAGGTTCCCGACGTGTGGGCCACCGCAACAATGCACCCGATTTCAAAGTCATCAGGCAGCCTGAGAATCTCGCGCAGCTCCGACTCGTATTTCAGTGGGCTGGTAATGCTGCAGGTTCCGAGCCCCCGGCTCCGACATGCGAGCTGAAAGCTCCACGTCGCCGGGAAGATCGTTCCGTAGATGCTGGAGTTGACGTACGCGCGTTGGGTCGAGGTGCGGTGCCACGGCTCGGTCTGCAAACACGGCACCACGAGCACGGGCACGTCGCCCAGGTGATCCCACAGTCGCTTCGACGAACGGAACGCTCGGGTCGTTTCATCGAGGTTCGGATCTTCCGCTCGAAGCTGGGCCAAATAAGCCTCAGAGGCTTTCTTGTACACCGCTCCGATCTGTTGACGGATCGCAAAGTCGGTAACGACGACAAAGCGCCAAAGCTCGTGGCCGGATCCATTCGGCGCCTGCAGGGCGAGTGTCAGACATTCATCGATGACGTCGGGATCAACCGGCGTCTGGAGGTCGAGCCGCTGCCGAACCGACCGGGTGGTCGTGAGCAACCGGTCTACGACGTTGAGGTCGAACCCGCTTCTGAGTCGCGGAGCTTGGGAACTCATTCGCCACCGTCCGGCGCGCTGCCCGTTTCGGGATCCGACGGGTCGATTCGTTCGAGAATTGACCGGCCGACGTCTCGCAGAACCTTCAACTGCTCACGCGATAGTCCCTGCATCACAAGGCGTCGGACCTCGTCGACATGCCCGGGCGCCGTCGCCACCAGCATTCGCAGGCCCGCTGGCGTCAGTTTCGCAATGGTGATCCGACCGTCAGTTGGCAGCGGCGACCGCTGCACCCAACCGCGCTCCTCCAGACGCTTGACCCCGTGAGACAGCCTCGACAGCGAGCATTGGCTGAAGTCGGCAAGGTCGCTCATTCGCATCGTTCTCGAAGGAGCGTCGGACAACGCCGCGAGCACGCCGTAGTCGAAATGCGTGAGACCCGCGTCGCGACGAAGCTGACTGTCGAGAGCGGCCGGAAGGCGAAACAACACCCCGATGAGCACCATCCATGTGGCCAGTTCGTCTTCGTTGAGCCAATTTGGCTCGGCGGTACGAACCGCAGTCTGCTTACGAACCATGACGCAATGCTACCAGTTCAGTTGACACTTCAACCCAATCATGGTTGACTGTCCGTTCACTTGAAAGCTCAAGCCATGACCGTTTGCCAAGCGTTGCTACGCAGACCGACACGATGTCTTGAACGCTCAAGTACTGCGACCGTCCGATCTACAGTGGTTGGTCGATCAGTCCTCAACCCGATCCGGCGATGCTGTTGTGCCGGCCGGGT
The DNA here is from genome assembly GCA_963763135.1 of uncultured Acidimicrobiales bacterium. Taxonomy (GTDB): domain Bacteria; phylum Actinomycetota; class Acidimicrobiia; order Acidimicrobiales; family JANYDT01; genus JANMZO01. Next base: position 125,051 of record CAVXNJ010000010.1, read on the forward strand.
TTGAAAGAAACAAGGAGCCAACGTGGAACGTCAGACAACGGTTGCCGTCATCGGCGGAGGAGCCGCCGGGCTCACGGCAGCGATGTTCCTCGCCCGCGCCGGAATTGCTGTTGAAGTCTTCGACCAGGACCGCTCGATCCTCAAACGCGCCCGGCTGGAAAACCTGCCCGGGTCGTCCGGTTTGGAGGGGGCGGATCTGCTCACCCAGCTCCGTAGCGAACTGTCCGGTCGGTCCGTTCCGACGACCGAGGCGAAGGTCGACGACGTTGCCAGGTCGGATTCCGGTTTTACCGTTCATGTGGGCGACGTCACCGTTGGAGCCCAGTACATCGTGCTGGCGTCAGGCCAGGGCACCGTCAAGTTGCCGTCGCTCGATCTGGCCACCGCCGAAGCCCGGCAGCCCTTTGTGAAGGTCAACGTCGTTACGGATAAGTGGGGCGCCACCTCCGTTCCCGGGGTCTGGGCCGCCGGCGTCGTCGCCGGTTGGCCATCGCAAGCGGTGATCTGTGCGGGCAGCGGAGCCAACGTCGCAATCGAAATTGCCAATGCCGTTAAGGGTGAGTTCTGGGTTGACCACGACGACACCCGAGTGACGACCGCGGAGTAGTCGCTCAATCTGAGTGAATGACCACATGAGCGTGACTCCCCCCAACGTCACGGTCGTCGTCCCCTGCTTCAACGAAGAGGGCTACATCGACGCCCTCCTTGATTCGCTGCTGCCCCAGCTCCGCGAGAACTATCGCTGGAGGCTCGTCCTCGTCGACGACTCCAGCACCGACTCGACGCCGCAGATCCTTGCCAAAGCCATGGCGCTCAGCCCACAGGTGTCGGTCCTCACCGGCCGATATGGCTCACCCGGTGGAGCGCGCAGCGCCGGCGTCGCTCTTGCGCTGGCGGCGGAGCGTTCACCCGACTGGCTGGTCACCGTCGACGCCGACGTGCTAGCCGAACCCGATTGGCTTTGGAAATGGGACGCTTCGCTGACGGAGCACCACTCCGACGAACGGTGCGGTGCGATCAACGGCGGCGAGGTTCAGGATCATCTGTACGCTGACTATCCCAACGCGCGAGTCGTGAGCTCCGCGTTCGGCCACACGCTTGTAAAGAGCGAACGGGCGGTTGGCATCACGAACCTCAACGGCGTGAATCACGCGGTTCGAACGATTGCCTATCTGACAGCCGGGCCGTACCTGCAGCCAACCACTCCGGGACCACACGGCCTGCTCTCGCTGGCCGGTGAGGACTGGGATCTCGGGGTTCGCCTGCGGCGCGCTGGATTCACCGTTCAGGAGACCGAGGCGGCGGTTCGCGACCGCGGCCGCCGCTTGCTCACCGATGTTCACGCGTATGTGAGCGGTGAAGCCTACGAAGGCGCGTTTGGTCGACTTGAAAAGCGTTCACCGTCGCAAGACATCGATGACTCGGAAGTTGCACCACTCGTCGACGGCGCTATCGAACGATCCCTGCGACATTTCTTCCTCAAGCCGCTTCTGGCCGGCGCCGCTCCGCTCGATGAGTCGACGGGTCTTAGCGCTTCGACGATCGAGGCCATGCGCGAGTGGATCGCCTCGTGGCCGCACCCAACGTTCGAGGAGTCCCGCAACGGGTTCATCTTCGGCCGGCTGGAGCGGTTCAGTCACGCCTTCAATTCCCGAGTTCGGGCGGATCTCCACCTCGAACTCGACACTGTTCTTCCCGTTTTGAAAGGCCTCTGATGGTTCACCGTTCGCCGATCACCTGCGTCGATCACCACCTCGCCACCGACCTGCTTGTCACCGGTGGATACGACGGATGTGTGATTGCGTGGGAGCCCGATGGTTCCGTCCGATGGACCACCCAGTTCGACGATCTCGTCAACGACGTGCGCATCGATCCCTCGGGCAGCACCGTGGCGGTCGCCGCAGCTGATCGCTTCGCGTGGGTTCTCGATGTGCGCACCGGATCACGCGTCGATGTGTTCGGTCCGTATGGCGATGATGTCAACGCTGTCAGGTGGTCGCCCGACGGCACGCGACTGGCATGCGTGATGGACCACCTCGACACCACGATCCGCATCCTGGAGCGTGGTGCAGATGGTTGGGTCGAAAGCAAACTGACCGGCCACGAGAGCGGTGTTTTTGCTGTTGCGTTCGACCCGACGGGAACACGTCTGGCCACCGTCGCCGAAGATGCGACGGCACGCATCTGGGACATTGCATCGGGCACCGAGATCCACGTGCTCAAGCACCCCGGTGATCCGGAGGCGCTCGACTGGTCCCCCAACGGCAGCGTCGTCGTAACCGGTTGCGACGACGGTGTGGCCCGCGTGTGGAACCCCTCGACCGGTGAGCTGGAACGAGAGATCGACGACGCTCAGGCCGCCGTCCGCTTCATCCGTTTCGATGCCACCGGAGCCCGCGCCATGCTCGGCGCATACGACGCCAAGATGCGTGTCTACGACTGCACGAATTGGGCCGTGACCGAGGAACTCACCGGGCCGTTCCAGTGGGAGCGGGCCGGGAGCTTCACCGCACGAGGAATTGCGATCGGCAGTTTCGGCGCCGAACCGGTTCAGCATCCACCGGTTCATTCCGGTCCGCTGCTCACCACGGTCGGCATCAACTCGATCGCCGTAGCCCATCGCAATCTGCTCGTCGGCCGAGACGACGGCGGGGTGGTCGACGTGCTGCGCGGCACCGTCCTCGCCCGCCACGAGACGATCGTGAACACCGTCGCGATTTCTCCCGATGGCTCCGTAGTGGCCAGCGGTGATTACCGCGGCGAGGTGCGACTCACACCGCTGGGCGCGAGCGTGGCAGGTTCGGCTGCGCCGATCGTGACCCGGGCCGCCGATGGTGGCCCGATCAACTCGATCGTTTGGCACCCGTCGGGAACCCATTTCTTCAGCGGTGGCTACGACGGTTGCGTACGCGTGTGGCACGCCGACGGCGAGTGTGTCGAGACGTTCACCGCCCACCCCGGCCCAATCAAGTCGCTCGCGTGGAGCAAATCTGCGAACGTTCTGGTTGCCGGCTCGTCGGATGGTTCGATCTCGGGCTGGCGCGACGGGGCGGAGCGTTGGCGGTCGACGGTCGACACGCTCGTGCTCGTCAACTCAGTCGCCTGTGCCGACGAAGCCGGTTGGGTCGTCACCGCGTCGCGCGATCTCCAGGTCCGTGTTTGGGATGCGGCCACCGGTGCGCTGATCCACACGCTTCCGGCCGGTCACCTGAAGTCGGTCAAGGCCATCGCAGTCACCCCCGACGGTTCAACGATCCTCACGGGTTCCTACGACGGCACCGCGATCGTATGGACACGTAGTTCTTCGGATAGACGTGTCCGGAACGTGGAGTTGGCGTCAGCTTCGCCTCCACGGCAAGCCCGGCGTTCCCTCCGTCGCCATCGCCGACGGCAACCTCTTCACCGCCGGCTGGAACGCCACGGTCGGCCGCTGGAGCATGGACGGTCTCCTCACCTCGGAATACCGCGCCGACCAGATCCGCTGAGCCTCCACCTCGCGTTTATGTAGCCGTTGGAACCACATACCAACAACTCCGGCTACACAAACAACGAACCTCGCGTTTATGTAGCCGTTGGAACCACATTCGACCCACTCCGGCTACATGAACGCGAAGGTTCGGCGCCGCTACTCCGCTGCCAGGGCCGCCAACGCCGCGATGTGGTCGGGGGTCATGCCGCAGCAGCCGCCGATGATGGTTGCGCCGGTCGCGATCCAGCCGGTAACGAACTCGCAGTACTCGTGGGGAGCGAGGTCGTCTCGGAAGGCCGAGATCCCTTCGTTCGCTTCACCGGCTGCGGCGTGGGCGGCCACGAACCGGTTCGCGTAACCGCCGATGGCCGCTCGACCGGCCGCAGTGTTCGCGGCGATCTCCAGGGCGGCGGTGATCGCTTCGGCCTGCGAGCAATTGAACAGCACGGCTTCGGCGCCGAAACCGATTGCGGCTTCCACGGCGTCGGCCACCGACTCGCCGGAGCGGAGCGTGCCCAGATTGTGGTCGTCGAGCGTGTAGGAGATCCAGAGCGGAAGCTTCGCTTTGCCTTCGATGACGTTGCGTTCGAGCGCTTCGTGGACCGCGTGCACTTCGGCGATGGATCCGAGTGTTTCGCCTAGCCAGAAGTCGACGTGGTCGATGAGTCCTTCGACAAGGGGGTCGATGATCCGGTGGGCTTCCTCGGCGTCGAACAGGTCGGGCCGATAGGAGCCGAACAGCGGTGGAAGCGAACCGGCGACGCGCACCCTCCGCGGCGCAGCGTCAGCCGCTCGTCGCGCCAGCTCGCCCGAGAGCGCCGCCAGGTCATAGGCCTCTTCCCGGAACCGCTGGTCACCGATGTGGAACGGCACCAGCGCGTAGCTGTTGGTCGTGATCACCTCGGCCCCGGCGTCGATGAAGTTGGTGTGGGCCTGCACGACCCAGTCCGGACCCTCGGTCAACGCCAACGCCGACCACTCGGGCTGACGGAACGGGGCACCGATACGCAGAAGTTCGCGGCCCATGCCCCCGTCAAGAATCGTCACCTTGATAGCCATCCCCCAAGCTTGGCACGCCCTTCACCGAGACGGACACCACTCCCGACCACCCCGCTCCGGAGCCGAATTCCTTACCACCCGTAACGTTTTCGACTCCGGAGCACGCAAACCCGAGGTTGTTCGGCCACGGATTCCGCCCAGCCAGCCCCGCTCCGGAGCCGAAAAGGGCGCCCCCAACCGAGAAAACGACTCCGGAGCAGCAACCAAGTCCAAGTTACGGGGCATGCAGCAGGTCCCGGGTCACCCGGCTCCATGCTCGACGCCCACAAAAGGAAGACGCAGCGTGACCACAAACTTGCCGACGACACCACTCCGCACTTCCCCGCTCCGGAGCCGAAAAGGGCGCCCCGAAGCGACAAATCGACTCCGGAGCAGCAACCCGCCCGGACACCACCCCCCAGCACCCCTGCTCCGGAGACGAAAAGGATGCCCCCAACCGACAAAACGACTCCGGAGCAAGAAAGCCGAGGCCAAACCCGTCAGGCGGCCCGCCGCCGGGTGTGTTCGAAAGTTGCGGGAGCCTGTAGCTTCTTGGGGTGACTTTTGACCCGACGCTGGGCTACCGCCTGCACGCCAACGTGGCGTTGCGGCCCGAGCCGTTCGGCGCGCTGGCGTACCACTACGGCAACCGCAAGCTCGTCTTTCTCAAGTCTCCCCGCATGGTCACCCTGGTCAAGTCCCTCGGTGACTACGAGAGCGTCGAAGCAGCGCTCGTCCCCTTGAACCTCTCGGCCAAAGCCCGCGACAACTACCTCGGGGCGCTCACGTCGCTCTTCACCTCCGACATGCTCGTCCCGCAGAGCGAACAGACCGAACAGACCGAAACCTCGCCCGACTCCCAGGAGAACGTCAATGCCACCGTTGGTTGAACAGTTGAAGGGTGGGCTCGACGCCCCCATCTGCCTCACGTGGGAGCTCACCTACGGCTGCAACCTGTCGTGCATCCACTGCCTGTCATCGTCGGGCCGCCGCGACCCCCGGGAACTCAGCACGGCCGAGTGCAAGGCCGTGATCGACGAGCTCGAGCGGCTGCAGGTGTTCTACGTGAACATCGGCGGCGGCGAGCCGACGATCCGGCCCGACTTCTTCGAAATCGTCGAGTACTGCGTCGACCACGGCGTCGGCGTCAAGTTCTCCACCAACGGTTCGCAGATCGACGCCGCCGCGGCCAAGCGACTGTCGGGCAGCGACTACATCGACATCCAGATCAGCCTCGACGGCGCCAACCGCGAAACCAACGACGCCGTGCGCGGCGAGGGTTCGTGGGACATGGCCATACAAGCCATGGACAACCTGGCTGCGGCGAACTTCGGTCAATTCAAGATCAGCGTGGTCATCACCCGATTCAACGTCGATCAACTCGACGACTTCGAAGCCCTCGCGGCAAAGTACGGCGCCGAACTGAGGCTCACCCGGTTCCGTCCGAGCGGCCGCGGTGCCGACACGTGGGACCAACTTCACCCCACCAACGCCCAGCAGCGCCAGCTCTACAACTGGATCATCACGCGACCCAACGTCCTCACCGGCGACTCGTTCTTCCACCTGAGCGCGCTCGGCGAATCGCTCCCCGGCCTCAACGTCTGCGGCGCGGGTCGCATCGTGTGCCTCATCGATCCGATCGGCGACGTCTACGCGTGCCCGTTCGTGATCCACGACGAGTTCAAGGCCGGCAACGTCCGTGAGGAAGGCGGCTTCGCCAAGGTCTGGAAGGCCAGCGATCTGTTCCTCGAACTGCGCGAGCCACAATCGGCCGGCGCGTGCGCCAGCTGCGGCTCGTTCGACGCCTGCCAGGGCGGCTGCATGGCGGCCAAGTTCTTCACCGGCTTGCCACTCGACGGCCCCGACCCCGAGTGTGTCTACGGCAACGCCGACGAGGAACTGGCGCGCATCGCAGCGTCGGCTCAGGTGAAGCCGGTACCGTCGATGGACCACTCAAAGCCCACCCCGGTCGCGCTGCGCCGCAAACCCGCGAAGGTGTAAGCGCGCATATGAGTCCTGAAGCAGTCGACGGCCCGGACGACGACGCCCGAGAGCCCGCCGACGATGCGACGGCCGAAGCCGTCGAAACCGTCGAGGCCGTCGAGGCCGCGGCTGAAACCGCCGCGGCCGATGCAGGGGCCAACGCCGACGTGGAACTCGACGAAGCCGCCCGCCGACGCAAGCGAACCCTCGGATACCTGAAACTCTGGGGTCTCGACGTCGACCTCAGCCCGCTCCCGATTCCGACCGTCGACACCCACGCCACCCGCGATGTCGTCGAAGTCGTCGGACGCGCCAAGGCGCTGTGTCTGCTGGCGTTGAAAGGGCAGGGCCTGTCCCTCCGTGAAACGTTCGCGTTCGCCGACGCGTACGAAGTGTGGGATCACCTCACCGTGCCCGAGAACGACTTCGTGCTCGAGCACGATCCGACGCAGGAAGACCTCGTGCAGTACGCGTGGCGCTTCGAGGGTCTGCGCGTCATGGAATGGGCGCTCGGTTTGGTCAAGCACCTCTCGTTTCCGGTCGACGTCGCCGATCCAGCCAAGGCCACCGAGCTCTGCATTCAGATGATCCTCGCCCCGGAAGTCGGGACCACGCTCGAACTCCGCACGCCGAAGGAACTCCTCGACGCCGCCGATGTCACGTTCTCCCTTTCGGTCATCACCGCTGCGATCCGAGATCTCCCCGATTCCCCAGTGGCTCTTCACGCTGGCGTCGTGCACGAACGCATGACCGCCTTCCGCTGGCTCGTCCCCAACCTCCCGTAAGCCGGAGTGTGTTCACCGGCTTAGCCCGGGACACTAGGAATCGCACACAATCGCCGCGGGCCCGCAACCGGCAGCGGTTGACGCCTGCCTGACCGATTCACTGCACCCACGGCGTATCGGCAAAGATGGGGGCGTGAAATTGTTGGAACCACTGGTGCTGGGGGCTTCCGGTCAAACGGCCCCGAGCCGGGTGATGTTTGGGCCGATGGAGACGAACCTCGGGTTCAAGCGGGCATTTACCCCAGCTCACACCGCCTTTTACACCCGACGAGCGGCCGGTGGGGCCGGAATCATCGTTGTCGAAGAGGCGTCGGTTCATCCGTCCGACCATCCCTATGAGCGTTCTCCCCTGGCCGCGAACGGCGGTCCCGGTTGGGCCGAGATCTCGGCATCGGTCAAATCACTCGGCCTCGGCACCATTGTGCTCGCGGCGCTCGGCCACTCGGGTGGTCAGGGCACGAGCCACTGGAGCCAGCGGGAGATGTGGGCGCCGTCGTCGGTTCCCGAAGTCGCCTCACGCGAAGTGCCGAAGATCATGGAGCAGGGCGATATCGATGCGGTGATCAAAGGCTTCGCCGACGCCGCCCGGCTGGCTGTCGACTCCGGCCTCGACGGGGTCGAGATCAACGCCGGCCAGTTCTCCCTCATTCGACAATTTCTAAGTGGACTTACGAATATGCGAGGCGACGCATACGGTCACGACAAGCTCAAGTTCGCCCTTGAAGTTCTGAAAGCGGTGCGAACCGCGGTGCCCCGCGCGATCGTGGGCCTTCGCCTCAGCGTCGATGAGCTTGCCCCCTGGGCCGGCATCGTGCCCGAAGCCGGGGCTGAAATTGCGGTCAACCTGTCACCGTTCGTTGACCTCATCACGGTGACGCGCGGGTCGATCTTCTCGAACTGGGCAACCCAGCCCGATGGCCACATCGAGCCGGGCTTCGGTATCGATCTCGCCCGTACCGTCCGATCGACGCTGCACGAGGCGGGCCTCCCGACTCCGGTGTTTGCCCAGGGTTCGATCATCGACCCCGGCCAGGCGGAGTGGGCCATCGACAGTGGCGCGGCCGACGGGGTGGAGATGACGCGAGCCCAACTCGCGGATGCCGAACTGGTCAACAAGGTCCGAGGCGATCTATCTGCGCGCATACGACCGTGCCTGCTGTGCAACCAGACGTGCAAAGTCCGCGACAACCGCTCCCCGATCATCACCTGCGTCGTTGACCCTAGTACCGGTCACGAACTCGACGACGAGCTCACGCCGCTCTTCATCACCGAAAAAGGCAACCCCAACAAGCACGTCATGGTGGTCGGTGGCGGCGTCTCGGGCATGGAGGCCGCCCGCATCGCGGCCCGACGCGGTTTCATCGTCCGTCTCGTCGAAGCCGGTCCGACGCTGGGTGGCGTCGCACCGCTTGCGGCGCGCGGGTCCGGTCGAGGGCGTCTGCAATCCATCACGACGTGGCTCGAGGGCGAAATGCGAGAACTCGGGGTCGAGGTTCAGCTCAGCACCACCGTGACCAACGAGGAGCTTGCGCTGCAGCACGGGCACGTGATCGTCGCCACCGGTGGCACCACCGGAACGCTTCCCTTCAAGCCGAATCCCGCGGCTCACCTCATCCACGCCGTCGAGCTGCTGGCGCTGGAGAACCCAGCCGCGGATATCCCCGAAGGCCCGGTCGTGGTGTGGGATCCGATCGGCGGACCGATCGCCATCTCGATTGCGGAGACTCTCGCCCAGGCCGGTCGCCCGGTCACGTTCATCACCCCCGATCTTCTGGTCGGCGAAAAGCTCAGCCTCAGCGGTGATCTCGCCCCGGCTCAACCGCGACTGCACGGCCTCGGTGTGAAGCTCGTCAAGCGAGCGATCGTGAGGTCTGTCGACGACGGCAAGGTCGAGGTCGAGGATCGCTTCAGCGGTCAGCGCACGGTGATCGACGCAGCGGTGTTCGTCGCCTGCGGCCACCGACTCCCCAACCTCACCATCGATCCCGATGAACTGCACGTGCAGATCGGCGATCGCGTCGCACCGCGCACCATTCACGAAGCCATCCTCGAAGCGCGCCGCGCCGCCTTCGCGTTGTAGGAGATCCACGATGGGCCGTTACAAACACCTCTTCTCGCCGCTTCGGCTCGGACCGATCACGGTCCGCAACCGCGTCGTGTTCAGCGCGCACCTCACGAACTACGCCGAGGCCGGGCTACCGACCGAGCAGCATGCTGCCTACTACGAAGCCCGCGCTGCGGGCGGCGCCGGGCTCATCATCACCGAAGAGCACTCGACGCACCCGACCGACTGGCCGTACGAGAAGCTGATTCACGGCTTCCACCGTGAGGTCATTCCGGGCTACAAGCGAATCACCGACGCGGTGCACCGTCACGGAACGCCGATTTTCGCCCAGATCAACCACAACGGCGGCCAGGCCAGCAGCATGTACTCAAGGCTCCCTGTGTGGGCCCCCAGTCCGGTGGCCGATCCCTTGTTCCGAGAAGTGCCGAAGGCCGTCAACGTTCGCGAGATCGCCGAGATCGTCGCCGGCTACAGTCTGGTCGCCGGGCACTGCGCGGAGGGTGGTTTCGACGGCGTTGAGCTGCAGTGTTCGCATTCCTCGATCGTCCGGGGCTTCCTGAGCGGCGCAACCAATATGCGCACTGATCAATACGGTGGTTCCCTGGAAAACCGTGCCCGCCTTCTTCTGGAGATCGTTCACGCCGTGCGTGAAGCGATAGGTCCCACCCGAGCGCTCGGCGTTCGACTCTGCGGCGACGAGCTGATCGAGGGCGGAACCACGATCGACGAAGCGGTAGCCGTGGCCAAGCTCGTCGAAGCAACGGGCCAGGTCGATTACATCAACACGTCGATCGGCGTGGCGACCGCGACCCTGTTCATGATCGAAGCGTCGATGCACATCCCGCCGGGATACGCGTTGTTCATCCCCAATGCGATCCGGCGCGAGGTCTCGCTTCCCGTGGTGGGTGTCGGCCGGTTCAAGGATCCGATCCAGGCCGAGCGGGCGCTGGCCGATGGTCACTGCGACCTCGTCGGGGCCGTACGAGCGCAGATCGCCGATCCCGACTTCGTCCGCAAGGCCCAGTCGGGCGAACACGATGACACCCGCCTCTGCCTCTCCTGCAACCAGGAGTGTGTCGGACGCATGGGACTCAACCGGTGGCTCGGCTGCATCGAGAACCCGCGCACCGGCCGGGAATCCCAGCAGCCCCTACCTCTGGCGCTCACGACCAAACCCAAGCGGGTCATGGTGATCGGCGCCGGACCCGCCGGTTTGCAGTCCGCGATCAGCGCCGCCTCACGGGGCCACGACGTGGTCGTCTACGAGAAGGCCGACGTCGCCGGCGGGCAGGTCCGCTGGGCGGCATCGGTCGCGAACCGCGCCGAGTTCGGCGACATGATCCGCAACCAACTCAACGAGCTTCACCGACTCGACGTTAAGCTCGCATACGGTCACGAGGTCACCACCGACTTCGTCCGCAGCGAACGACCGGATGCGGTCATCGTGGCCACTGGCGCAGCGCCCGCCCGTCCGTACTGGGCACCCGGCGATGAGACCCGGATCGTCGATGTGATCGACATCCTCACCGGTCGAGCCACTCCGGAACCTGGAGCGAAGGTGGTCATCGTCGACGAACTCGGCTTCCACCAGGCTACGAGCGTCGCCGAGCTTCTCGCCGATCGAGGCTGCCGGGTCGAGATCCTCACTCCCGGCATGGTCGTGGGACAGGACCTCGGAATCACCCTCGACATGGAGGGTTTCTGCATCCGCGCCGCGGCGAAGGGCATCACGCTCACCCCGGATTCGGTCGTGATGGGTTGGGCCGGCGACACGTCGTCACTGAGCGTTCTCCATCACGTAAGTGGACAGATGAACACCGTCGAGGCCGACTGGGTGGTGCTGGCTGTACCGGGTTCGCCGGTGAACGATCTGTACTTCGAACTTCAGGGAAGCGGAATTGCAGTTCACCGCGTCGGCGATTCGTTGGCCCCGCGTCGTGCGCACTCAGCCATTGTCGACGGCGACCGTATCGGAGCCCTGCTGTGAGCGGCGTGATTGCTCTGGTGGTCGTCCGAGACGGTGCACTTCCGCTTGGTGCCGTTGAAGCGGTTCTTGAAGCCGAGGGACATGTGCTTTTGATCGGGACCGGAGTCGAGGCCGCCGCAGCGGAGCTCTCGAGCCACCACGTCGCCAAGTCGATACGCACACATACGATTGCCACTGACGACTTCGGGCGCCTCGCCGCCGCCGCGAACGTCGACCTGGTCGAGCATCACGTCATCATCTGTCCGGCTTCACCCGACGGCCGCGATCTCGCTCCGAGGCTGGCCTACCTCCGGACCGAGCCGCTGTTCGCCAGCGCCATCCGCGTTGCGTCCCATCGGGTTACGGTCACCCGGGCCAGCGGGCACATCGGCGAGGACTTCACCCCACCCGCACGATTCGTGGCGACGCTCATTCCCAACACCCGAGGAATCGAGCATCCGTACCAGGAAACCGAAATCGAAAGCGCGCTTACAACAACGGTCACCGCCATCGACCTTCAAGCGTTCCCGGTCCGCACCGTTGCGATCGACCCACCCGACCCGGCCACCATGGATCTGACCGAGGCCAAGCGCATCGTCGCCGGCGGACAGGGCCTGGGTAGCACGTTGAAGTTCGAGGAGCTCAACCGATTCGGCACCGGAATCGGTGCTTCGCTTGGCGGCACCCGGGTTGCGAGTGATGCAGGCTGGATTCCATTCGAACGGCAGATCGGCACGACCGGCATCATCGTGAACCCCGACCTCTATCTGGCCTTCGCGATCTCCGGCGCGACCCAACACACGACCGGGCTCGGCGACCCGGATCACGTCATCTCCGTCAACCTCGATCCCAGTTGCCCGATGATGGCGATGGCCGATCTGGCGATCGTCTCGGATGCCAACGCGGTCATCGATGCACTCAACACAACACTGGCCGAGCGCCGTCTCAGAGCAACAGAACCATCCGACCCGGTAGCAATAGAAACGAACCCATGAGCCCGGCTTCCCCTACTTCACCCATGTTCGACGTCGTCGTGGTCGGGGCCGGACCCGCGGGCTCCGCTGCAGCGCTCCGACTCGCTCGCGCCGGACACTCCGTCTGCCTGCTTGAACGCGGACCGTTTCCAGGATCGAAGAACGTGTACGGCGGTGTGATCTACGGCCGCATCCTCGATCAACTGATACCGAATTGGTACGACGAAGTCCCGTTTCAGCGCTGGATCACTCGGCGAGGCACGATGCTGCTCACCGAGCACCAAAGCCTTTGCATCGACTACCGCACCACCACGTGGGGTAAACCGCCGTACAACGGTTTCACGGCATACCGACCCGACTTCGACAAGTGGTTCGCCGACAAAGCTGTGGCCGCCGGCGCCACGCTCGTTACATCGACCACCGCCACCGGGCTGATCCGCAACTCGCGCGGCGTGATATCGGGAGTGAAAACCGACCGCGATGGTGACATCACCGCGAAGTTCGTCATCGCCTGCGACGGCGTGAATTCCTTCCTCGCGAAGGAAGCCGGGCTGTACCCGCACTCCGGCAAGGAGCACTTCACGCTCGGCGTGAAGGAGGTGCTCTCCCTTCCCCGCGAAGTTATCGAGGAACGCTTCGCCCTCACGGGAGACGAAGGGGCTGACTTCGAGATAGTCGGCGGCACGCAGGGGCTACGCGGCGGTGCCTTCGTGTACACGAACCGTGACACGATTTCGGTTGGAGCGGTACTTTCACTCGAAGATCTCTCGACCAAAGGCATACGCCCGGAACAGGTCATCGCTGGCCTGAAAGCGCACCCGTCGATCGCCCCACTCGTCGCCGGTGGTGTCGTGAAGGAGTACGCCGCCCACCTGATTCCTGAAGGCGGCTACGAAATGATGCCCACGCTCTACACCGACGGGATGCTCGTCGCCGGCGATGCGGCCGCCATGTGTCTGGCGGCCGGCCTGTGGCTCGAAGGAGTCAACTACGCCATGGGCTCCGGCCTGGCCGCCGCCGAGGCCGGCATCAAGGCGCTCGCCGCCGACGATTTCTCCGAGCAACGTATGCACGCATATCAGGAGCTGCTCGAGAATTCCTGGGTAATGATCGACCACAAGAAGGTCAAGCGGGCCGCACACTTCCTGCTCAGCGAGCGAGTGCAGGACCGCTATCCCCGCCTCGCGTGCGATCTGTTCGAACAGCTCTACACGGTGGAGAACCCCAAGCCCAAGCGGGGCGCACTCAAGATCTTGAGGCCGCTCCGCAAGAAGTACGGCCTCAGCTTCACCGATCTCGCCAAGGACGGCCGAGACGGCGGGAGCATCTTCGGCTAGCGGCCGTTAGGCCGCGGAACGCCGAACTGTTCCCGTTTACTCGAATGTGCGGGTTCGTGGACTTCAGTGAACGCCGGCGCTCGCCAACCGCTCATCCATGGAGCGAAGGCGGCCGGCCATATCAACCAGCATTGCCTTGGCGAGGCCCGGAACCTCTTCCAGTGCCGCATCGAAATCGCGCGGTCCGATGACGCCGATCACCACATCGGTTTCTGCGGTGACGGTAGCGCTGCGAGGCCGCTTGTCGAGCATGGCCAATTCGCCGAACGACTTGCCGGGTCCGGCCGTCTCCAGCAGCTGGCCGTCACGCTCAATGGTGACCGTTCCCTCGAGGAGAACACATGCTTCGAAGGCAGTCGCACCCTGCTTCATGATGACGGTTCCTGCCGGCAGCTTCTGCTCGTCGACATGGCGCATGAGCGCGGTCATCTGCTTCTTGTCAAGATGACTGAACAGCGGAACGGCGGCGAAGTGGGCTTCCTTGGTGGAAGATTTGAACATGGGCTTTGTCCCTCCGATGAGTACGACGTGGCGGCACACGCGGGAACGCGTGCCCAACCTCAGTGTCGGCCTTTGCCGGTCAAAAGTCATCCCAAAGTGACCGTTGTCAACTGTGGCGTCCGTCGCCTCCCGATATCGCTCACACGGTCTCAGCTATGAGGTTCGTACCGGACAGCGCTAGTTTGGGAGCGTGCAGTTACGCCTCACCAGCCAACCGTTGAGCTTCGACGATCGAATGGAAACCGTCGACTTCCGGATTTCCCACAAGCCGCACATCGTGGTTGAAGCCGACATCTGCCGAAGCTGCACCACGAAGGCATGCGTCGTGGCTTGTCCGGCGAAACTGTTTGTCACGACGGCCGACGGCGGCATCTTGTTCAACTACGAGCAGTGCTTCGAATGCGGGACCTGCTACATGGTCTGCAACAGCGAAGGTGCACTCACGTGGAGCTATCCCGAGGGCGGACACGGCGTGGTGTTTCGTCATGGATAACGCGGTCGTTGACGCTTCACGAGCAGTCGCTCGCGGAACCGTTTCGTCGGTGGCACGATGACCATCGTCGTGTGCATGAAATGGGTCGCGCTGCGTCCAGACATCGATCCGGTGACCGGTTCGATGTCGGCCGACGATCGATGGTCCGGACCGTCACCGGCGGATCAGGCCGCACTTGAGGTCGCGCTGCAACTTGCTGAAGTTAGTGGCGAGGCCGTTCACGTCATCACGGTCGGAACACCGGCTTCTGAAGCGATGCTTCGAGACGCGTTGGCGGCCGGAGCCTCGGCGGCCACCCGTATCCACGCCCACGAACACGCGAGCAGTCAGGCCGTGGCTGCGGCGATAGGCGACACGATCCGACCGCTGCAACCGCGGCTTGTCCTGTGCGGAGACTGGAGCCTCGATCGCGGGTCAGGGTCGGTACCCCCGTTTCTTGCTGCGGAACTCGACTACGGCCAGGCGTGCGGTCTCGTCGCAGTGTCCGTCGAAGGTACTGACACCGAGAGATCTGAGGAGTCCGGCTTCACGCTGTTGGCCGAACGCCGTCTCGACGGTGGACGCCGCGAACGGGTTCGGATCAGCGGACCGACGGTACTTTCGGTCGAGGGAAGCGTTGCGCTTCTTCGGCGAGCGACCTTGGGTGGAACACTAAGTGCACAGAAGATCGCGATAACGGTGGTCACGCCGAAACACGCACTTGCCGCGACACAGGCCGCGCAGCGGGTCGGCCCATTTCGACCCCGGGCGAGAGTGCTCGACGGACCCGCCACCTCCGAGCCGCCACGCTTGCGTATCGAGCAGCTGACCGGTGCCCTGACAAACCGCAAGCCGCCGCAGAAGCTAACGCTCGAACCACAGGCTGCGGCCGACGCGATCCTCGAACAGCTTGCGGAGTGGGGCTACGACTTCTAGCGGGCCACGAGTGGTGTGTCGCCCATTTCGCACGGTGGGATTACGGCCAGCTTCGACGATTGCTTCGTCCTCGGCGACCCTATTGGGATAAAGCCAGTGGGGTCTTCTGCGTCCTTGCCCTCCCCGAACCATGGCTCGCAATCCCCCATACTCAATTGAGCGACACACCACTAGTTCGGTCGACGCAGTCGGCCGGTGGATCAGCTGGTCATCGACCGAAGCAACAGCTCGGCGAAAGCGGCCGAAACTACGTGCACTGACCAAATCTGTTCCACGCCGGTGATCACCCGGGTCGCAACCGTCCGACCCGACCGCACCACTGCGACCGCGTTCGGCACGCTGGTCTGCTTCGGACGCAGGTACCTGCGTCGGGTGGCCGAAATGCCCACGAACCAGGTCGCCGCATCAGGGCTGATGCCGAATCCCCGGCCCCAACCGGGCAGGTCAACCGTGCCGGTCGCCTTCCATGCGTGATCCGTGAGAACGAGTCGCTGACGTCCGCTGTCGATGACCGCGTAACCTCCCGCGACTCGACGGGCGCTGTGCGGCGCCACCAGTTCCAGGTCATAGGCGCGCATATCAGTGAGGTCAACCACGCCACCGGAACCATGACCGACCAACCGGTTCGTCGCGTGAAGAATCGGGCGAAAGCCGCTCGCGTGGTGCACCACCGCGTAGCGATGATTGTCGTGACCGACGAACGCCTCGTTGGCGTGGAAATGGTCCTGCGCGTGCAGCGTCTCCGCCTGATCCTCTCGGCCACCACCGCCACCCGCACCAACCGCGCCACCGAAGACTCTGTCGTGGGCGATCGGCTGGGCCTTTTCGTGCCGCAGCCCCGCAAGGCTGACGCGGTCGCGAACCGAGCCGTCGAGGCCGATTTCGACGATCTCGTCGGTCGCCGTGGAGGCGACCAGCACACTCTCGCCAACCGCAGTCAGCGTGTGAATGTCAGCCAGGTCGTGCACCGCCCAGGTCGCCTGCGCGTTCGTCGAGAGGTTGTGAAGAACGAGGTCGTTCGCCGTCGTCGTCAGCGCGTGGACTCCGTCGTGGAGTGGCAGAAAATCGCGTAGCCCGCGCGCTCCGAGCCGATCGAAACGGCCTCGGGAAACCGTCGCCCCGGAGCGCAGGATCTGAAGGCTGCGGATCTGCAAGCGGTCGAGCGAACGGTCGGCCTCGTTGAACGCCTGCGACCCGACAACGATCACGGCCTCGTCGTCGGCGACGGGCAGGCGGACGACATCGGGACCCGACTCGACGAATGCACCGAGCGACCCGGCAAGCTCGATGAACGGATCCGGTTTCATGGTTGGGCCACTTTAGTTATCTCCGGCCCGAAAAAGCAGGTTGAGCGGCAGGTTCAACGGCCTCGTTCGGTCCAATCCAGCTGCACCGGTGTGGGATTCCAACCGTTACACGGGTTGTTTATCTGCGGGCAGTTGGAGATCACGATCAGCATGTCCATTTCGACCGCCAGCTCGACGTAGTCGCCGGGTTTCGAAAGGCCGTCGGCGATCGCCAATTGCCCCGCTTCGCCCAACGGCACGTTCATGAAGAAGTTCACGTTCGGGACGATGTCGCGTTTTGACAGTCCGTGACGCGACAGACCGACGAGAAAATTGTCGCGGCAGTTGTGCATATAGCGGGTGGTGGGTCCGAAGCGCGACGCATTCCCTTCCGCCACACACGCCCCGCCGACTGTGTCATGGCGGCCGCAGGTGTCCTCCACGATGCGAGCCAAAACGTTGCCCTCATCGGACAGCAGGGCCGTCCCGGTCGACACGTAGAAATTGCTCTGCGCGCGCGTATTGTTTCCGTGGCGCTGTACCGTTCGAGCGGGTTGTGAGCGTTGTAGAACAGCACATCGACGGCTTGCTGGCCCTCGATGTCGGTTATGCGCAAGCTGGAACCGGACTTGAGTACCCGGCTCCAAGGCTCGCCCGACCCAAGTGTGAATCGACTCATCTCACACCTCCGTGAGTCTGGTTCCAGTAGTCGTCGGTGCTGTCGAAAGCCCGCCCCGCCACCTCACTGCGGTTCCGACATGCGTCGCTCGCCGGATCGACCGGCTCGCCCAGGTAGACCTCTACGTGCAACGAACCCGGATTCCATGTCGGCGACGGATCCAAAACGTGTGGTGTCGCCGAAATTGCTATGAGCACATTCATTTCCGCTCGCAACTCGACCCTTGCCCCGGCCCGTCGGGATGCGGCCAGCGCAAACGATCCGTCGGGTTGGATCGTCAGGCACGAGAACAGGTTGAGCGTGGGCACCAGGTCACGACGGTCGAGTCCGTGTCGTCCGAGGCCTGCGATGAAATTGTCTCGGTCGTTCGTGTAGCGGCCGTTACGAAGCTCCTGGTACGACCCACCCTCGCCGTAGCGTTCCCGCACTGACTGCGGCGACGTGCCGCCGCTCAGGGTCTCGTGCCCGGCCACACTTGTATCGGAGATGATGCTGAACAGCACCCGGCCGAGATCGCTCACGAGAACCATGCCGGTGCTCAAAAACGACGTTCCCTGGATCTTCGCGGTGTCGGCGGCGTTGAATCGCTCGCTCAATTGATCGTTGTTGTACGCGAGAAGCGATGCGGCCCCGGCGCCGTCGATATCGGTGATGCTGAGCGTGCGTCCCTTCGGGATCACCCGGGTGAGGTACGCGCCCGGCGGGACGGTATCTTCCCAACGCAGGTGCGCCTGATCACCCACGGCAACGACTTCTCGTGTCAATCATGCGTTCAACCCTACTGGCCGCAAGTGACCCGTCGGGTCTGGCGATCGCTGATGAGTGCCCTGGAATTACGGCGTAGGTGGAGCGCTCTCGGCCTTCTTTTTCTTGGCCGCAGCCAGTTCCCGATCTTCGCGTTCAGCGGCCTTAACCGCGTAGCCGAAGACGATGGCCGGGGCGAGAACCACCGAACCGATCGCCATGGACCAGACGATGAGACCGGTCAGAAGGTTGGTCGGCTTCGTCAGCCGAGCGTAGACAAACAGCGCGATGGCAAAGACGAACAACCCGTAGCCGAGGCGCTGTCCCGCCGACACCAGGCGCGCGATTCGGGCGCGCCTGATCAAAACCGGATCGGAAACGTTCGTCATGATGGATCATTCTCCTCCACCGGAGGCAGCTCCGAGACCGGCGAGTCCATCATCGAGGCCCTTGCCACAATTCGCTCATCGAGCGCATAGCGTCGAAGTGCGACTCCGACCGCGTGCTCGGCGGCCATTTCGTCGAAGTCGCGGGCCGCACCGTTACTCAGATCGATGAGGGCCGAGGCATCGCCGGTCACTCGAAGGAGGTGCAATCGCGCGGCCATTCTCGGGTCCGAAGCCGGGTCAGAGACCGGATCGTCCTGCGGCTTGAAAGGTTGGGTCGGTTGCGTCGGCTGGGTCGATTGGGCTGTATTCGCAACCCTGCCGGTTCCGGTGCCTGGGCCCGAACCCGACTCGGAGTTCATGACGTCGTAAGGGTCGGTGTCATTTCCGGCCACGATCGGGACTTCGACCAGCGGCACGTCGCTTGACCCGTCGACTTCGACCCAGTTCTTGAACGTGGTCTCCTCCCGCTGCGCGGCAAGTTGCGAGGCGACCTGGGCGGCCAACTCCTTTGGCGTCAATCCGCCACCGGACGCCCACGCTTCCCGAATTCGCGACACGACACCGCCCGACGTGGTTCGTAGTTTGGATCCAGCCTCGGCCAGGGCGGGAAGCGGCATCGTCGTTGCGACACCGCCAGGGGCCGCCGATGGACGGTGATACCGGAACCGGGGGAGACGCCTTTTCGGCGCCCTGGCGGTAGTCGACGCGGCCACCGACCGAGCCGGAGTCGGGTCTGACCCGGCGCGCTTCAGGTGACGGGGATTGCGGAGACGACGGGGACGGCGGGCCCACATCGCCGTGGCGGTCACGCAACCCATCCCCAAGGCTACGAGGATGTCGCCGAACGACACGACCGTACGCATCGGCTGAAGCGGGATGACGTCGGAGAGAAACAGCAACTGATCCCCCGGCCGCTCGGGGTGACTCATCGGTGTTGACTTCGGAATGTCGTTGTAGGAGGCCGGTCGAACTCCTGCGGTGGCGAGCGCGATCGGGCTGTAGGGCATGCCGTGGTTGTTCGCCGTAACGACCACGTTCAGCACGAGACCGAGGGCGACAAGCCACATGCACGACAGCGCCTTCACGTTGGCCACGGCGAACCCGGCGAGGCAGCACAACCCGAACAGCCCGAGGTAGAAGGCCACGTCGTTGGTCAGCCATCGGCTTAGCGCAACCGCTGAGAACCCAACCACCGGGAGGGCGATGAACTGGATGCGTTTCCATCCGACGTTCGCGAACCGGCCGCCGCCGGCGAAACCGGACAACACCCCAACCAGAATCGAAAACACCGCGAGCTGCACCCCCCAAGGCTACTTCGCCGAGTCCCGACCCAGCCAGGGGTCACCGCGACGTTTGGATGGTTGCGTTCGCTGACCGGGCAGATTCCTCCGAAAGTCGCGTTTGCGAGACCGGACCGATCAGCCCGGAACACCGTCGCGCGTGTACCCTCTTGCGCCATGGCTGATGTTCGTGCAGAAATGACCGCAAACGTATGGCAGGTTCCGGCAGAAGTCGGCCAGACCGTGGCTGAGGGCGACGTCCTCGTCATCCTCGAGTCCATGAAGATGGAGATTCCCGTCGAAGCCCCCAAGGCCGGAACCATCACCGAGGTTCGTGTGAAGCCCGAAGATCAGGTCCAAGAGGGCGACGTCTTGGTCGTCATCTCCTAACCTCAGCTCCACTCAGCGGAGTTTGTGGAGCATTCCCCACTCCCAGCGAGCGAATCCCTTCCTCAGATGTACGAAAGCTCGGATTTAAACGTTTTCGGGCAGGAGATGCGCAAGGTTTTCGAAGCAGAAGTACAGCGCGGGTAGGAACACCACGATGAAACCGACCCCGTAGATGAGTGCCTGACCGAGAAAGCGTCGACGGCGCGCAATGATCCAGGCCACGATCCAGATGATGGCGCACACCAGAACCCACAACAGGGTCGAGGTCCAGAAGCTGGCCCGACCGCTGAACCAGCCGAACGTGATAATCCTCCCGGTACCTGTGCGTTCGGCCTCGAGGCTGGTCGGGTCGACCAACGAACCCGGAACCACCGTCTCGTCGGCGATCACGACGGCCGAGTCTGCGGACGTGTCGTCGACCGTTGGATCCTCGGCTGAGGTGTCAGCCACTGCTCCGGCGATGGTCGTGACGGTGGTCGTCGATGGTGCCACCGTGGTCGGAGGAGCGGTGACGACGGGCTCCGGTTCGAAGTAGAGGTCAGCATCAACGGCGGGTCCGACGAGTCGGGCCCGAACGACGTAGCGCTGCGCCGCGCTGTACTGCGGATGGCACGTCGTGATGGTGAGAATGCTCTCGCCCTTGACCGGAGCGAGGACCTTCTTGTCTTTCGGCCCGACGATGTAGTGCGTTTCGACCTCGTAGCGGAACTTGCCGTAGTCGGTCTCGAAGAAGATCGGATCGCCCGGCTTCAGCAGGTTCAAGTTGAAGCACGGGGCGCCGTAGGTCGTGCGGTGACACGCGATTCCGACGTTGCCCTCTTCGCCCGGCAGCGGGGTCTTGGCGTAGTGACCGGGTCCGGCCTTCAGGTCTTCAACCCCGGCGCCTTCCACGAACCCGAGATCCTTTTTGATCCGTGGGATCACGAAGCGACCGAGGACGTGGCCCGCGGCGGGGCGCTGCATCTTGGACCTACCGGCCCGCACGTGCGGGAGGGTCGTGACCGTCACCGGAGGCACGGTGGAGGCCACCGGGGTAAGCGGGAGGGTGTCAGCCGACAGCGGGATCGTGTCGGGCGTGGTGGTGGTCGTCGCTTCGACCGGAACCGTTTCGGTTGGCAGCGTGTCGGTGGGCAGAGCGAAGGCACCCAGTTGGTCGGCGCTGAACTCGTCGGCGGCGTTGCCGGTTGATTTTCCGGTCTTACCCATCCGCTCGTAGAAGTCCTTCTTCGCCTGATCCTGAGCCTTCGAATAGGCGATGCCGGTGCCCCAAAGTTGATACGCAACGAACAACAGGAGCAGCACTCCCAGAGAAATCAGCGAGCGACCTACCGCCGCGACGAATCGACGCATCATTACAAACGCTATCGGGCTCCCACCACCTCGACTTGAGATCCGCGCTAACCCACACTCCGTCCACCCACGACGTTCGGTCAAATCTTCCCGCACACCGGGAAATCGTGACCGAACGTCGGATTGCCAACTGGGATCGACGCGGTGTCCGGGGCCGGTAAAGTGTCCGGCCGTGGTTCCTCCCTCCGGCCTGGCACTGGTCGAGGTGGTCTGTCTGCTCGGTACGTTTCCGGCGTTAAGCGGGCTGACGCTGACGGTGAACCCGGGCGAAATTGTCGCCGTCGAAGGACCCAACGGCGCCGGAAAGACCACGCTGCTTCGTGCGTGTGCCGGGCTGATCCCCATTTCCAGCGGATCGGCGGTCGTCTGTGGAATCGACGTGCGGAAGAATCCCCGGGCCGTCCGCCGGACCGTGGGCTACCTGGGGCACCGATCGCTCCTCTACGACGATCTCACGGTCGAAGACAACATCCGCTTCGCCGTCGAGTCATCTCGCATCCCGGGGGCCATCAGCGAGCACGTCCGCCAAGCCCTGACCACCGTCGGCATCGAACCTCGCGTCGCCAAGCTGCCCCTCCACTCCTGCTCCGCCGGGCAACGCCGCCGCACGGCCCTTGCGACCGTCGTCGCGCGCAACCCGCGGATCTGGCTGCTCGACGAACCACACGCCAGCCTCGACCCCGAGGCGAAAGACGCTCTCGACGCGCTACTTCGAAACGCCGCTGCCGGGGGAGCCGCCGTCATGGTGGTCTCCCACGATCCCGACCGGGCCGAGTCGTTCGCGACACGGCGCGTCGTGGTCGCCGGAGGCTTCGTGACCGTTTCCGAACCGGTGTCAACGGTGCCGGGTGCGACGTCAGGGGCGGTCCATGGTTCGTGACGCCTGGTTGGTGCTGCGCAAGGACCTGCGGATCGAATGGCGATCGAAGGTCACCACCTCGCAGATCGCACCCTTCGCCGTTCTCATTTTGATTCTGTTCGCGTTCGCCCTCGACAACGTGGTGGCCGCCGACCCGGGCGACTCGCGTCGACTCAGCCCGGACTCGGTCGCGGCATCCACCATCACCGCAGGGCTGTTCTGGCTCGCGGTGTTCTTCTCCGCACTTCTCGCGGTCCAGCGGAGCTTCTCGATTGAAACCGCCGACGGCGCAAACGACGCCCTCCGACTCAGCTCACTCGACCCGGCTGGAATCTTCCTGGGGAAGGCAGCAGCCATTGCCACACAGCTTCTGGCGCTGGAGACGGTGCTCGGGTTGTGCGCGATCCTGTTCTTTCCGACCCATATCTCGAACCCCCTCCAGCTGGTAGTTACCTGTGTACTCGCCACGTGTGGACTTGTGACAGTGGGCACGTGTCACGGGGCGCTGTCCGCAGGTCTGCGATCTCGTGACACGCTATTACCGCTGCTCTATTTTCCGATCGTCACCCCCGTGCTGCTCGGCGCCGTGAAAGCGACGCAGGATGCGCTGAGTTCGGCAGTTGGCGAAGGTTGGATTTGGGTGCGACTCTTGACGGTGTTCGCCGTTATCTACACAGCAGTGGGGATTCTCATTTTCGGGTCCCTTCTGGAGGAAGCATGAAAAACGAGCAACTCATCTCACGTTTCATAGCGGTGATTTCGGTCGCCATGTTGGCCGTTGTGGTCGTGTTGGGCTTGTTCGCCACCGGGCCCGATGAGGTGCAAGGTGAATACGTGCGCCTCCTGTGCGTACACCCGGGGGTCGCGTGGACCGCCTACGTGGCGTTCACGATCACGACGGTGGCCAGCCTGCTGTGGTTGTGGCCGAAGACCCGAAAGCCGTTCTACGACCAGATTGCCGGAGCGTCGGCGGAGATCGGCATCGTGTTCACGTTCCTCGCACTTGCGACCGGCTCGATCTGGGCGAAGGTCACATGGAGTGCGTGGTGGATCTGGGACGCCCGCACCACCAGCACCGCACTCCTTCTGTTCATGTACCTCGGTGTGCTCGCCATTCGCACTATCCCTGCGACCACCGCGATGCGGGCCCAGCGCTCCGCTTTCACCGCCTTGATCGCATTCGTCAACGTGCCCCTCGTTCACTTTTCGGTGAAGTTGTGGCGCACCCAACACCAGGGTCCGACGCTCCTGCGCCCGGATCCCACCGTGCACGGTGCTCAACTAGTCGCAATGATCCTGTCATTCTTCGGTTTCACTGGCGCGTTCTTCTGGTTGTTGATCCAGCGCTACCGCGTCGCCCGTTGGGAAGACCAGCTCTCAGACGGCGGCCTCAGCTCGGCCATCGCCGACCGCCGGGCCGAAGCCGTCATGGCCCGCCCCGTCGGCACGGTTGGCGGACAGTCATGAGCCCTACCCGACCGTTGAAGGCCCACGCTGAGCCGTTTGGGCCATCCGATGGAGGTCGTCCATGTCATCTCCGACATCGGAAGATCGACCTGGAATCGCACGGGCCATCCGATGGAGGTCGTTCATGTCATATGTGATCGCCGGGTATTCGACAGTGTTCGGAACCCTTATCGTTTACGGCGCGTGGGTGGTCATCCGCGGTCGCCAGGCCGCAGCTCGCGTGTTGGCCGACGAAGCTCGCCGCGCAGGAAGCAAGACACCATGAGCACCACTCTTCCGACCGACTCCGACTCGGGCCTCACCGAATCCGTTGATGCAGTTTCGAATCCGTCAACGGGGTACAACGCACCGGCCGGGCTGCCCGAGATTCGAGCGAAAGGTTCACGCAACCGGGCAATCATCGCGTTGGTCCTGATCCTCGCCGCGCTCGGCTTTGTCGTGGTTCGCGGCCTCGGCGACGCGACGCTGTTCTTTCTCAACGCTGACGAGGCAAAGACCCAAGCCGTGAGCCTCGGCGTCAAACGTTTCCGCCTTCAGGGGATCGTGGTCGACGGCACCGTCTCAGAAGCTCCCGACACCGTCAATTTCGATGTCGAGTTCAATGGCACGACCATTCACGTCCGCCACGCCGGAGCGCCGCCCGAGTTGTTCCGCCCCAACATCGCGGTCGTGCTCGAAGGCAACTTCGCCACCAAACCGACCGGCGACGAACTTCCCGCGTTTCTGAGCGACCGAATTCTGGTCAAGCATGACGAGAACTACATCCAAAAGAACAACAACAACGATCGCCTGAAAGACGCCGTCGACGCTCCGGCATAACGTCCAGCGCACGCAGGTGAAGGGTCGAGCGAGTTTCGTATGAAGGGGTTGTTCCGTTGAAAGCAGCAATCGGAGGGTTCGGGGTCGTCATCGCGTTCGTGGCGGCAGCATTCGGCACCATCACGATGACGTTCGGCCTTCTTCGTCGACGCCCGCGTATGGTCGCCCAGGCACAGCGCTATGTGCCTTTAGTACTGGTGGGAGCGCTCGTCGCCTTCGGGGCGATGGAATGGGCGCTCATTACCCATGACTTCTCGTTGGAGTACGTGCGCGACAACAACGCCCTCAACACACCGCTCCTCTACACAATTGCGGGCTGCTGGGCCGCGCTCGAAGGTTCGATCCTGCTGTGGGGCCTGATTCTCTCGGGTTATCTCACGATTGTGCACTACAAGTTTCGGAATCGCCGCACCGATCCGCTCGTGGGTTGGGCCACGGTGGTCATCCTCGCAGTGTCGACGTTCTTCTTCGCCTTGATGATGGGGCCGGCGAACCCGTTCAAGACCCTCGCCACCGCGCCGCTCGACGGGCGAGGCCCCAACCCCCTCCTCCAGAACCACCCGCTGATGGCCATCCATCCGCCGATCCTGTACTTGGGTTACGTCGGCTTCACGGTGCCGTTCGCATTCGCCATTGCAGCACTCGTCACCGGGCGGATCGGCGAAGGCTGGCTGCTCGAAACCCGTCGGTGGACCCTCGTCGCCTGGGGTTGTCTGACGCTCGGCATCGTGCTGGGGGCATGGTGGAGCTACGAAGTCCTCGGCTGGGGCGGCTACTGGGGTTGGGACGCCGTCGAGAACGCGTCGTTTCTGCCCTGGCTCACCGGGACTGCGTACCTTCACTCGGTGCTCGTCCAGGAGCGCCGTGGGCTGCTTCGGGTCTGGAATCTCTCACTCCTCTGCGCGACCTTCTCGCTAACGATTCTCGGCACGTTCCTCACCCGGTCGGGCGTTGTGCAGTCCGTCCACGCGTTCTCCAGCTCGAGCATCGGCCCGTGGCTCATTTCGCTGTTCGCGGTGATCGTGTTCGTGTCGCTCGGCCTCATCGGATGGCGGGGCGATAGGCTCAAATCGGCCACCACCATCGACAGCCCGCTGTCTCGCGAAAGGCGCGTTCCTCGCGAACAACCTGTTGTTTGCCGGGTTCGCGTTCATCGTTCTTCTCGGCACGGTTTTCCCGCTTCTGGTTGAAGCGTGGAACGGCGAGCGGTTGTCGATCGGAGCGCCGTACTTCGAAACGATGACGACGCCGATCGGTCTCGTCATGTTGTTCCTCATGGCGATCGCCCCGGTACTGCCGTGGCGCATGGCCTCCACCGAACTGCTCACTACCAGACTCCAGTGGCCGCTCGTAAGCGCGGTGGTCGTTCTGGCCATATGTGTGCTTAGTGGTTTGCGGGGGCTGGAAGCGCTTCTCGCGTTCTTCCTCGGCGCCTTCGCGGCCGGGGCGGCATTCCGTCAGCTGGCCCTCGCGGCAAGGGCCGCAAGGGCGCGCAAGCAGTCGATGTTCCGCGCGCTTATCGGTCGGGCGAACGGGGGCATGATCGTGCACCTCGGCGTCATCATGATCGCCGTGGCCATCGCGGCAAGCCGTACCTACGGCTCGAACACGGTGTTGACGCTGAAGCCCGGCGAGCCGCAGACGTTCAAGGGTCACAAACTTGAACTCGTAGGTGTACATACCAACTTCGTTACTGTCGATGGCAAGCAGGTTCCACGGTCGTATCACGCAGACGTGCGGATCGACAACGGTCGGATCGACTCACCCGCGCTCACCCAGTTCGCTGCGGCAGGTCAGTTGATCCCCACGCCGTCGGTGCGCACCGGTCTCACCAAGGACCTCTACCTCACCTACGACCGTCGTCCGAAAGAAGCAGGCGGCGCGGCGCAGATCGGCTTCTACATCCAGCCGATGACGATCTGGCTCTGGCTCGGTGGTCTCGTTATGGCGCTCGGCACGGTCCTCGCGATCGTGCCTGGTCGTCGGCGAAATCCGACCGATCCGACCAGCGGTCTCTCCGACTCGCCGCTTCCCCGCCCTAATCCGGAACCGACCCCGGAGCCGGAAGTTACATCACCCGTCGGGGCAAACGCGTGAACACCAACGACTCCGAGAAGGTTCCTGCGCCCGAGCCGGTGCCGACCGGAGGCACTCCAGCCCCCAGGCCCACCGCGCCGAAGTCGGCCCGGATCACCGCCATCGTGATCGGGGTCATCGCCGTGGCCCTCATTGCCGTGCTCGCGACACGAGACGGCGGAGAGAAGAGCATCCGCAACCAGTTCCTCGGGCACGACGCGCCTCCGATCGAAGGCACCTCCGCCACCGACTCCACGGTGACATTCAACCTGGCCGACCACCGCGGGAAGTTCGTGCTCATCAACTTTTTTGCGACATGGTGTCCGCCGTGCGTGAAGGAGCACCCTGAGCTCGTGGCGCTCCAGGAGGCCCACAAAGCCAAGGGTGATCTCGAGATGGTCAGCGTCGTCTACCAGGACGAAATCAACGACGTGAAGGACTTCTTCACCAAGCGGGGCGGCACCTGGCCGGTCATCAACAGTGACCGGATTGCGGTTGACTGGGGCGTACACGGCGTCCCCGAGACGTACCTCGTCGACAAAGACGGCGTCGTGATCTACCAGAACAACGGTGGCATCACCCAGTCGTCCATCGAACGGGTGCTGGCCGACGCGGAAGCCCGCTGATGGGACCTCGCGCCAAACGTCTCATCCTCATGGGGGCACTGGTTCTCGCCGTTGTCGTGCTGCTCGTCGTCGGTCGGGGAAGCGACGGCAACTCCGTCCAGGCCCGCACCGATCGCATCGCGAGCAGTTTCAAGTGCCCCACCTGCCAGGGGCTTTCGGTTGCGCAGTCGAAGGCGAACACGGCCAAGGCGATCTACGCCGAGATCCAACGCCAGGTGCAGGAAGGGCAGACCGACGAAGAGATCCGCACCTATCTCGTTACGCGGTTCGGCGAACAGCAACTCCTTCGACCCGAGACCACCGGCATCGGTTCGATCGCCTGGATCGCCCCCGTCGTTGTGCTCGTGAGCGCGCTCGGTTGGCTTCTGCTGAAGTTCCGGCGAACCAAAGTCGCTCCGGTCTCCGTGTCCGACGCCGATCGCACACGCGTGGCGAAGGCCCTCAGCCAGTTTCAGAAGAATCAGCCATGAGCAACACGACGTCGAAAACCGCCCGTACGAACACTCCCCAGGTCGCCGGAATCGCTCCCGACTCCGAAGCGCTGATCATCGAGCGCGATGAGCTGCTCAAGTCAATCGAAGACCTCGATCGCGAGCATGAGGCCGGCGACATCGACGATGTCGACTACCAGACCCTTCTCGACTCCTACACGGCCCGCACCGCGGAGGTACTTCGAGCGCTCAACAACGAGCCGACTGCCGCGACTGTCGACATCGCGGCGACTCCAACGAAATCGTCCGCCAAGCCGAAGTGGCGGAAGTTCGCCACCGGTGGCGGTATCGCCGCCTTCGCCGTAGTGGCCGGATTCTTTGTCGCCCGATCCGCCGGCGAACGAGTCGGAAGTACTGGCCTGACCGGCTCGGTGCGGTCCGCGTCGAGCGCCCGCCAGGACCAGATCGACGCGCTTATGACCACGGCTCGCGACAATCTGGCCAACGATCCGATCACCGCGTTGAAGTCCTTCGACCAGGTGCGCGACCTGGACCCCGAAAACGTCGAGGCCATCACCTACGGCGGATGGCTCGTCCGCAACGTGAGCAGGTCGGCTACCGACCCGTCGCAGAGCCAGGAGCTTCTCGACGCCGCGATCAAGCGAATCGACGAAGCGATCAAGATCGATCCGAGCTACCCCGACGCGCTGGCATTCCGGGCGATCATCTTTTTGCGCGATCAGAACGACGCGAAGTCGGCCGTGGTCCTGTTCGACCGGCTCGACAA
Organism: uncultured Acidimicrobiales bacterium; assembly: GCA_963763135.1. Taxonomy (GTDB): domain Bacteria; phylum Actinomycetota; class Acidimicrobiia; order Acidimicrobiales; family JANYDT01; genus JANMZO01. The sequence continues at coordinate 153,760 of CAVXNJ010000010.1, forward strand.
ACTGAACCCGCCGCAACAGATCACGATGCTCACGTCTTCGGCTGCAACCGAAGCCCGTGCAGCGGCCAAGACCGGCGTGTCGACAGCGACCACGGCTCCCGCAGCAACATCACCGGCGACCACTGCTGCTCCGTAAGCAGGCGACTCTTCAACCACCTCAGCCGATGCAGCTCAAGCTCAGCGGACCGTGGCGTGCGGGTGGCTCTCGGTGAGGCCGGCGTTGGTGATACGGATGAACTGCGCGTTCTCCTGAAATTCCTTGATGCTGGTTGCGTTGACGTAACTCATTGAGGACCGGACACCAGCGATCAACTTGTTGACGAGCGGGCCGACGCTGCCCTTGTAGGCGACGATGCCTTCGACGCCTTCGGGGGCGCGCTGTTCGAAGTACTCGGCATCGACCTCGGTGCCTTCGCGAAGCGCACGGCGCTCAAGCGCCTCGAAGCTGGCCATACCGCGAACCCGCTTCACCAGACCCTGCGGGTGCTGCTCGATTTCGCCGGGGCTTTCCTTGGTTCCGGCGAACATGGAGCCGATCATGACCGAGGAAGCACCGGCGGCGAGCGCTTTCGCGATGTCGCCGGACGTGCGGATGCCGCCGTCGGCGATGATCGGCACATCGAGACCGGAGCAGTCCGACACGGCAGTCAGCTGTGGGACGCCCACGCCGGCGACCAGGCGGGTCGTGCAGACGCCACCGGGGCCGACGCCCACCTTGACGCCGTCGGCACCGGCCCGCGCCAGATCCTCGGCTCCCTGTCGGGTCGCCACATTTCCGGCGATGAGGTCGACATTGGGGAACTGCTTCTTCAACGCGATGACCGTATCGATGGCGTGATCGCTGTGGCCGTGGGCGATGTCGAGCACCAGCACGTCGACGCCGGCGTCGACCATGGCCGACGCGCGTTCGATGGAGTCGTTGTCGGTCCCTACGGCGGCACCGACCTGCAGCCCCTCGCCTTTGACCTTCGAGATCTGGGCGGCCTGCTGAGCGACGGTGAGGAAGCGGTGAATCATGCCCATACCCCCGAGGCGCCCGAGCGCGATGGCCATTTCCCATTCGCACACGGTGTCCATGTTGGCAGCGACGATCGGAAGGCCGAGCGAGACGTTTCGGGTGATCTGGGTCGCGACCGAAACGTTCTGACGGCTGCGGATACCGGACCTCCGGGGAACGATCAGCACATCGTCGAACGTGAGGCCGATCCGAACATCGTCAAGATTCACAGTTGAACTCCCGGCCACGCGCATCAACGGGGTTCCCCGGGCGAAGACCGGTACAGAATCGTAGCCCGGAACCGGGAAATCCGCCGCCAGTCCTTCGTTCGGTCCAGCGGGTGCCGCGAAACAACCGCTAGCCCGCGTGCGAGAATTGATCCGTGGGATTTTTCGACAGGAACCGCAAAGACCTGGAAGCCCGAGGAATCGACGCAAAGCGGCTGCCTCCGGGCCAGTACTTCACCGACCGGTTTCCGGTGCTTCACGTAGGCGACGTACCCGATCGACCCGACTTTTCGACGTGGAAGTTCACGATCGGCGGCGGCGTTGAACGGCCATTCGCGCTTTCGTGGGATGAGCTCACGGCCCGACCAAAGCAGACAATTCTGACCGACATCCATTGTGTGACGAAGTGGTCGAAATTCGACACTACCTGGACCGGGGTGTCGATCGCCGATCTCCTCAACGAGGCCGGGATCAAAAAGGGCGCGACACATCTGATGTTCCACTGCGAGCACGGGTACACGACCAACCTTCCGCTCGACGACGTTCTCAACCGGCCTGCTCTGCTCGCGTACGAATTCGAAGGCGAGCCGCTGGAGCCACAGCACGGCTATCCCCTGCGCTCGCTCGTGCCGCATCTGTATCTGTGGAAGTCGGCGAAGTGGATCCGGGGCATGGAGGTCATGGTGGGTGACAAGCCCGGCTTCTGGGAGCGCAACGGCTACCACATGTACGGCGACCCCTTCAAAGAACAACGCTTCTGGAAAGACTGATCCCTGATGGCTACGAACGTCACCTCCAACCGACGCCTCGATCGGTGGCGTACCACGGCCGTGGAAAGCGACCGCCTCGGCCCCGTCGACGGTGACACGCCGGGCCCGATCGTCCAGCGGATCAGAGATCAGGCCGGCACCGATTCGTCGGCGTTCAAGAAGTCCATGCTCACCGTCATCGGCGTACTGGTCGTCAGCCAGATCGGCGTGGTCCTGCTGAAGAACACGAGCAAGACCACCCGCAGCGTCGTTTCGGGTCCGCTCTCACTCGCGGCCGGTGTCGCGGGGGTCGCCATCGCCCTGTTGTTCCTCGGACGCTATGTGCGCATAGTTCCCCGTCGCTACCGGGTGATCGCCAGCGTCAGCGCCACCCTGCTGTGCTTCATCATGTTGACGGGAGCGGCGGTCCGGCTCACCGGTTCCGGTCTCGGCTGCCCCGACTGGCCGACGTGCAAGCAGGGGAAGTTGGTACCGGCGAGCGGCACCCACGCTCAGATCGAGTTCGGCAACCGGATTGTCACCGGCCTCTGTGTGTTCGCGGCCGCGATCGGCGTGCTTACGGCTTTGGTACGTGTTCCGTACCGACGCGATCTGGTCCGCCTCGGCCTCCTCACGAGCTTTCTGATTTTCTCCAACGCCATCCTCGGTGGTCTGACGGTCATCTACGGGTTGAAGCCCCAGTTCGTGATGTCGCACTTCCTGCTGTCGATCGTCACGATCGCGAGCGGCGTTCTCGTCTTTCACCGATCCGGCGAAGCCGGAGGCAGTCGCGATCTGTGGGGTCGAGACCGGGTTGCGTCCATCGATCCGCTCTCCGTGCGTCTGGTGCAGGGACTCACCCTCGCCTCCCTGGTCGTGATGTTCCTCGGCACCGTCACCACGGGCACCGGCCCGCACGGCGGCGATCCGGAGGTTGCGCGTTTCAACTACCCGATGCGTGACGTCGTTCGAATCCACTCCGGCGCCGTGTGGATCATGCTTGCGCTGACGGTACTGGTCGCGCTCCGGGCGGCCAGAACCCCCGGCGACGCGGCGGCGGAACTGCGACGGCGCATGACCGTGCTGATCGCCGTCTCATTGGCTCAGGGGGCCGTGGGGTACATCCAGTACTTCAACCGACTTCCCGTCGGGCTGGTTGAGGTTCACGTGCTCGGGGCCACGCTGGTGTGGGTGTCGGTCCTCTGGGTCCGGGCCGCGACGTGGCTGCCTCACGCCGAGCGGGTGATGGGCCCGACCCCATCCGCAGCCCGCGTCCGCGGACCGTTATCGCAAAACGGTTAGCATTCCGGGCAATGACCAAGGTTTGCTCCCGGCCCACGTGCAATGCGGTGGCCCGGGCGCGGTTCTCCTTCGACAGCCTGAACCGCCTGATCATCCTCGATCGCAAGCTCGATGAGTGGGGTGGGTCGGGCGTGCTCTGTCAGGATCATGCCGATCGGCTGACCGTTCCGAGAGGCTGGGCGCTCGACGATCGTCGGGTGGCCGAACCCACCCTGTTCCCGACGACCAAGTTTGAAACCGGCGGCCGACTCTCGCCGCTCGCCCGTACGGCCCGCCGCCTGGTGAACCCCGAGGCGCACCCCTCGACCCCGCTTCCCCTCGACGGGGGTGACACCTACTCCCTGCCCGACGGTTACGTCGACCGGTTCGAGGAAGCCCTCACCGCTCCGCTCCCGGGTTTCGATTCGAGCGCCCAACACCGATCCGGTCGCCATTACGACGACGGGAGCGGACCTGGCGACGACGCCGAAACGCCCCTTCTGAACAAGGCCTTCGACGCTGAAGAATCCCGCGTTCGCCCGCACAGCCTCGACACGCTGATTCCCAAACCCGCCGAGAAGCCGACGCCGAAGCCCGCCCCAAAATCGGGCCCCAAGACTTCAAATCGAAAATCGTCAGCGCGCTGACAATCGCAGGAGCGGTCACCCCGAACGCGACTGTTGCCGCCGAACGAACTCCAGGAGGCTCGAACGACGGCAACGATTTCGCAGGCCGATTTACTCGGTGGCGATGGCCTGGAGGATGTTCATCTTCGCGGCGTCGCTCGCCGGCTTGCGGGCTGCGTAGAGTCCGACGATCGAGGCGAGCAGCGTTATGACGACGAGGAACGGGGCCGGAAGCGTGAGCTTGACCGAACCGTCTTTGCCCAGGACTTTCACGAGTGCAGTGCCGTAGCCGGTGCCGAGTATCACGCCGATCACCGAGCCAAGCGTGGCGACGACGATGGCTTCCCAGCGGATCATCGACCGGGTCTGGTCGCGTGACATACCGACCGCCCGAAGAAGACCGATCTCCCGGGTGCGCTCGAAGATCGACAACTTCAACGTGTTCGCAATGCCGAGGATGGCGATGATGATCGCCAAGAGCAACAGTGCGTTCACGATGGCGAGGAACTGGTTGAGCTGCCCCACCTGCTGATCGGCGAATTTCTTCTTGGTCTTCAGCTCAGCGGCTGGATATGCCACGAGTGCTTTCTCCGCCGCTTTCTCAAAGGCCTTGTTGTTCTTGCCGTCGGATTTCACGTAGAGGAAGTTGTCAGCCTCCGACTGCTCATATTTCTTAAGCGTGCTTACGGCAGTCAGATAGTAGGTATTGCCCAGGCCTTCAGCGTTGTCGTAAAAGGCCACGACTTTGAACGTCGGTCGAGAGCCGTTCGGGAAGACCGGGCTGATCGTGTCGCCGAGCTTGTATCCGTTGTCCGCGGCTGATTTCTTGTCCACGGCGATCGTGTCGGGCTTGGCGAGGTCGGCGAACGCTCCACTCGTGTCGCCCAGATCGACAACCTTTTCGAACGCTTCGGGGTCGACGGCACCGATCGTGCGGGTCCGGGCGGGGAAGCCGAAACGGACTCGGGCAAACCGCAGACCTGAGGTGGCTTCGACGCCGGGGACCTCGTCGAGGATCGCCTTCACTTCTTCGGGGAAGCCGATGTCTGCCGCTGAGGCGACGACGTAGTCGGCCTTCACGCTGTTGTCGAGCGCCCCGCGGAACGTACCGGTGAGCGACTGTGACAGAACCAAAAGCGCGCTTACCAACGCGGTACCGATGGTCAGAGCGAGGGCGGTCGCCGAGGTTCGGGTCGGGTTGCGGATCGAGTTCTCGCGGGCGATGTGACCCGATGTGGTCCGAGCGGACAAACCGGTCCAGACCAGGTACACACCCAGAATTGCCCCGACCAGACCACCAGCGATGACCCCCAGGAGCCCCAGGCCGAGCACCAACCATCGAACGAATCGAAGGGGGCCGACTCTCGGCAACCGTTCTTTGTACTCGAGGAAACCGACTCCACCGGCGAGCACCACGCCAATCGCGGTGACTACCGGGGACTTGATTCCCTGGTAAATGATGCCCCCAAGACCGCCGAGGGTCACGAGACCTCCGAAGACCACGACGATCCAGCCGAACCATTGCTTCCCAAGAAGGCTGGCTACCGGCTTCGCGATGATCGGCCCGAGCAGCGTGACCCCGATCAGGGCAAGCGCGGCCGAAATACCGACGTTGCGGGCACCGGTGCCACCAGTGCCTCGAAGCCCGATGACCAGCATGGCAACGCTGGTCGCCACGACGGCACAACCCGAGATCAAACGCTTGCGGCTGAGCGCTCCACGGTCGATCGCGATGTCGCGCAACGCGGCAAGCGGCTTGACCCGACTCGCTTTCCAGGCCGGCGCAATCGACGACACGATGGTCACGAACGTACCCACGAGCATGCCCACCAGAATGGTGCGTGGCTTCAGCACCAACCCGGCCGACGGCAGGCCACTGCCCCCGGTCGCATTGAGCAGAGCTCGAATTCCTTCCGCCACGACCAGGCCCATCAACACACCGACGGCCGAAGCAATCACTCCGACCGACAGGGCCTCGAGGAACGTGGAGCCGAGCACTTGGGAGCGTCTGGCTCCCAGGATACGGAGCATGGCCATTTCCCTCGTCCGTTGTGCCACCACAATCGAGAACGAGTTCGAAATCACGAATGTGCTCACGAACAGGGCGACAACGGCGAAAGCGTTGAAGAAGATGTTGATGAACGTGAAGATCTGGTTGACGAAGTTGAGGTTCTCCTTCTCCAACGCCACACCGGTGATCGACTCGATAGCTGACCCATTGGTCGACTTGGCGTCTTTCAGCGCTTTATCCAGCGCGCTTACCAGTTGCGTTTGGCTGACTCCTGTCTTCGCCTTCACCAGATAGTTCTGGACCTGACCGGCTTTGAGCAACAACTCCTGCCCCGCCGCCGGTTCGAAGAACACCGCAGTTGAACCAAGGGCGCCATCGGAGGTGCCGAACACCGCGTCGCCCACGATCGTGAATTCCTTGGCACCTTCCAGCGTGTTGACCTTGGCTTTGTCACCCACCTTGTAATCGGTGGCTTTCACCAGGCTGCGATCGATCACCACTTCATCGGCGCCCTGCGGCGGTCGGCCGTTCAGGATGCGGTACGGCGACAGGTCCTTGTCGTTGACCCAGAGGTAGCCAAAGGTCGGGGCTCCACCGGTCCGGACGAGCTTGCCCTTTTTGTTGATGAGCTGGGCGTAGCCACTGATGTTGCCCTCGGCTGCGCCGACCTCCGGCACGGCCCTGATCTTGGTGATCAGGTCGGCGGGTAGCGGGGCGCGGCCGTCGGAGTACGGGCCGTTGTCGGACTGGTCCTGCTTGATTGCCTTGGTCGCCCTCACGTTGGCGTCGACGCCTTTGGTCGACGATGCGAAGAGGTCGGTGAAGAGGCCCTTCAAGGTGTCGGTGAAGACGAACGACCCGGAGAGGAACGAGATGCCGAGCACGACGGACAGGGCACTCGTGAGTAATCGGCGTTTGTACGCCCACAGATTTTTCAGCGCGATGCGAAACATGGGTAGTCCTGGTTTCCCGGCTGCTCAGTGACCGAAACGCTTCATACGCTCCAGAACCCGGTCTTCATCGGGGTCGCGCATTTCGTCGACGATCTTGCCGTCCTGAAGAAACAGCACGCGGTTCGCAAACGAGGCGGCGTGCGGATCGTGGGTCACCATCACGATGGTCTGGCCAAACTCATCGACCGCTCGACGCATGAAGGAAAGAATCTCACCCGATGTTGAGGAGTCGAGGTTGCCCGTCGGTTCGTCGGCGAAGATGATGTCGGGCTGGCTCGCCAGTGCCCGGGCGACCGCCACACGCTGCTGCTGACCACCCGACAGTTCGCTCGGGCGGTGCTTCAAACGGTTCGAAAGGCCAACGGTATCGACCACGGTCTTGATCCAGTTGGCGTCGCCGGTGCGACCGGCCAGAAGCATCGGCAACGTGATGTTCTCTTCAGCGTTCAATGTTGGAACAAGGTTGTACGCCTGGAAAATGAAGCCCACGTGGTCACGACGAAGCAGCGTAAGTTCCTTCTCCCTCATGGCGGTGATCTCCTGCTCGCCGATGAAGACCTGTCCGCGGGTGACGTCGTCGAGGCCGGCGGCACAGTGCATCAACGTTGATTTTCCTGACCCGGAAGGGCCCATGATGGCGGTGAACTCGCCCTTCACGAAGTCAACACTCACGTCGTCGAGTGCGCGGACCTCGCTGTCACCCGATCCGTAGATTTTGGACAGGTTTCGTGCGGACGCGGCGGCTGTAGCTAGTGCAGTCATGCAAGCCATGTTTGCAGACTCCTCAGCTAACGGGCATCAGTAACAACCCTGAGTGGCCCCGAGTCAACTCCGACTCCGAGTGTTTCCGTCTCCCCCTTACGACGGAGCGCTGTTCATCAGAGTCGACCGCGCAGGAACCCGATGACCGCACCTACGGCAACCGCACGAAGGACCATTCCAGCGCACTTGCTGTCATCGATGCGTCCGGTCGAGGCGGCGACACCCGCAAGGACCGCGACAAACGAACACCAGCAACCCAGATAGCGAATCGTGAGTGTCGAGCCGCCGATCCAGATCGCGATGGCCGAGGCCACGGCAGCAGCAGTAACGCCGGCCCACGCGAGTCGGATCACACCTGAGGTGAGCATGTCGGGCCCGACGGGTGCCCTGCGCCCCCGGATCAGATCGGCCGTGATCGAAAGTGGTGCCGCCAGGCCGAACAGACCAACCCAGAAGACCGCCTGCCAACGACTGAAGTCGAACACCGCGATGTGCTTCACCGTGAAGGCAAACGTGGGTATGGCCAAACCGAGGACCGCATAGGACAGCGCACGTGCTTCGTCGGGAGGGCGGGTGAGCGCCCAACCGAAGGCGATAGGTGGAAGCCAGAGTACAGGCCACCGATCAACGCCGCCGCCCACGTCGGACGCAAGGTCCAGGAAAAATACCATCGGGTCGATCCTGGTAAGACAAGCAGTCCCACCGACGCGGCTCCTGCGATAACGACAACCGCACAGAAGAATCCGCCTACTGCGATACCCGGGCCGGCTCGAAGCCGTTCCTTCAAGGGTAAGCGGGCGGCGCCCCGCTGCAGGTATCCGAGGCGGGTCTTCAGCAGAAGCGTATTCGTCGTGGTCATGCGACCAACGTATTGAAAGCTCGCTCCCGTGACACCCGTGCGCGCACGGAACCTACGTAATCAGTTCGACAAGGTCGTCACGCATACCAGGTCGCCCTGGGGGCGCGACTCGGTGAGCGATGACTCCGCGTTGCCGTAGAGCTCGCTCAGCATGCCCCGCACCATGCCGCGGTCCACGGCGCAGATGACCGGGTGCGAGGCGGAAAGATCGCCGAACGGGCAGTGATCGCGAACGATGGCCATCGATCCCTCTCGGGCCTCGGTGTGCGCCGCAAACCCGTGGGCGGTGAGGGCATCGGCGACCGCGTGCAGAGCAGCGGTCTTCGATCGGAATGAATCGCCCGGGTTCATCTGGGCGGCCAACTCCCGGCCGTAGTGCTCACCGACTTCTTCAGCCATCGCCGAAGCCACCTCGGCGGGCAGCAGCTCCAGCGCACGCGAGAGCAGCGAAACGATCAGGTCATGACGACGGGCCGGGAACTCAAGATCGATTGGCTTGCCCGTGCTGCGGTAGCGCTTCGAGGGTCGCCCCGACTTGCCGAGCTGGGGCTCTGCGACCACCTCGAGGTATCCACCGGCGGCGAGGCGATCGAGGTGATGACGGGCGACGTTGGGGTGCACTTCGCACCATTCGGCGGCCTCGCTGGCCGTACAGCCCTTTTCGTCTTCCCGGGCGAACAGATACATCCGGCGTCGGGTCGGGTCGCCGAACATCGACGTGGCCGCTGTGACCGCGGCCGAAAACTCGGCATCGGACGGTTCGGGATTCGCTCCCACCGGCCCGCTCGGAGCGACCGGCTCTGAGGCCAACTTCTTTCCGCTCACTCGGCGTATGGCCACGCGCGTGGACGAAGGCTCAGCTTTCGCTGCACCAGACACCTCTGCCGTGCGAGTTAGTGCGGCCACGCCAAGTAGGTTAGGCGAAGGCCGACGTTACGTGCGCTTTTGACCTTCGTCCGACTTTCGTCCGCCGAAGACGAAGCTCCAGGCGTCTCCGCCGAACGAACACCGCAAACAACCCGCCTCATCCCGTTGCGTCAGCTTCGGGCAGTTCTGGAGAACCCACAGCCCATGCCGGTCACCGAAGCCACTGTCATTGCCGCCCTCGCAACGGTCATGGAACCCGAGATCCGCCGACCGATCACCGAACTCGACATGGTCCGTTCGGTTCAGGTCGAGGGAAACAATGTCGGGATCGTCCTTGCCGCCAAGGCCGAAGACGACCCCACTGCCAACGAAATGGCCAACCGGGTCAAAGCGGCGGTCGCCGGCGCCGGCGCCTCGCGCTGCGACATCCACGTCACCTGGATGACCGACGAGGAGCGGGCGATGCTCCGCGAACGCCTCCAAGCCGACGACGTCGTGCACGAGAACGCCGGCCAGGGTGGCCATGGCCACGCGGCCGGCCCGCAACGGGCCCCGAAGTTCATGCAGGTCGGCTCCAAGACCCGGATTCTCGGCATGACCTCCGGCAAGGGTGGTGTCGGTAAGTCCTCGACGACCGTCAACCTCGCTATCTCGCTCGCCAACCGCGGCCTCACCGTGGGCGTTCTTGACGCCGACGTCTATGGCTTCTCCATCCCGAAGATGCTCGGCATCGAGCAGGTTCCGAACATCGTCGACGGCTTCGTCATCCCGCCCGTACGGCACGGGGTTTCGGCCATGTCGATCGGGTTCATGGTGGAAGACGAGCGGGCCATCATCTGGCGAGGCCCGATGCTGCACAAGGCCCTGGAACAGTTCCTCAACGACGTCTACTGGGGCGAACCCGACTTCATCCTCATCGACATGCCCCCGGGCACGGGCGACGTGGCCCTGTCGATGGCGCAGTACCTCCCGCGCTCCGAGGTCTACGTCGTCACCACGCCGCAGGCGGCCGCCCAACGTGTGGCCCAGCGCTCCGCCGCCATGGCGCGTCAGCCGCAGATCAACATGCGGGTGCACGGCGTGATTGAGAACATGAGCTGGTTCACCGGCGACGACGGCAAGAAGTACGAGATCTTCGGTAGCGGCGGGGGGCAGGAACTCGCCGACAACCTGCAGGTGCCGCTGGTCGGGCAGATCCCGCTGATGCGCGAACTCCGTGAAGGCATGGATATCGGCGAGCCGATCACGGTGTCGGACCCGACGTCCGAGGCGTCAGTCGCCTACGCCAAGATGGCTGAGAAGATCGTGAAGGAACTCGGTCCGAAGCGCATCTACAAGTCCGAGCTTCGCATCGGCTGAGTCCGCCGACCCGGGCTGGGTCGGGAGCTCGTACGCGCGTTAGCGTCGGCGGCCATGGACGTCGGCCTGCTTACCCTCGGTGATCTCGTCACCGATCCCGTTACCGGCGTTCGGCGCACCCATGCCGAACGCCATCGCAATCTGGTCGAACAATCAGTGGTGGCCGAGGCCGCCGGGTTCCGGTCCGTCCATCTCGGTGAGCACCACTTCTGCGACTACATCCTGTCGTCGCCCGCGGTGGTACTCGCCGCTATTGCCGAGCGCACCACCACGCTTCGGCTCTCGACCGGGGTCGCGCTGAGCGTCAACAACGACGCCGTCCGACTGGCCGAGGACTACGCAACCGTCGACGTGCTGTCGAACGGCCGGGTTGAACCGTGCGTCGGACGCGGGACCTTTTTCCCGCACACGTTCGACGGCTTCGGGCAGGACCCCCGCCAGGCCCAGGATGTCTTCGCCGAGAACGTCGAGATTCTCGTACGAGCCTGGGAATCTGAAACCATCGACTGGTCGGGCCACATTCGCACACCACTACGCGCGACTTACTATTACTCCGCGACCTCGTTCAGCAACCACGCCCACCGATTTGGGCAGGGGTCGGATCGTCGGCGGATTCCATCGATCTCGCCGCCCGACTCGGGCTGTGGCTCATGTTGCCCACCGTCTTCGGCACGATCGACATGTTCCGAAAGGCGGTTGACCTCTACGACGAGCGATGGGAGCACTACGGCCACGACCCGGCCGACAAACGGGTCGGCTGCTGCAACCACACGTTTGTGCACCGCGACTCGGCGAAGGCCCGGACGATTTGGGAACCCCGCTACCGGGCCTACATTGAGTGGGTCAACGAACTGCAACGGTTGTCGTCAGGCGGGCGCGGGAACGGTCTCGGGGGTTTCGACTTCGACGCGTTGATCAGGAACACGGCCATGTGCGGCTCTCCAGCCGAGGTGATCGATCGAATGGGCTCCATGCGGGAGACACTTCGACTCGACACGCAACTGCTCATGTTCGATATGGGCGGCATGCCCGACACCGAACTCTTTGCCGCCATTGAGTTGACCGGAAGCGACATCATCCCCGTCGTCGCTCATATGTGAACGTAGGAGTTCAAAATGACGTTGCGTTGGGCCATCCTCGGAACGAGCTTCATTTCCCACACCGTCGCTGAGGCCATCGCGGCCAGCCCGGGCTCCGAGGCAAACGTGGTGATGGGCCGCGACCCCGAGCGCCTCGCCGCATTCCGAGCGCAATACGGCATCGCACACGCTGTCACCTCCCTCGCCGAAGCCGTCGCGCACCCTGAGGTCGATGCGGTCTACGTCGGGATGCCGAACCACGTGCACCACACCGCCGTTGTCGCAGCGGCCGCCGCCGGCAAGGCCATTCTCTCGGAGAAGTCGCTCACGGTCACCCGCGAGCAGGCTGACGAACTGATTGGTGCGGTGCGCGGCAAGGTGTTCTTCGTCGAAGGGCTGATGTACCTGGCCCATCCGTTGATTGCCCGCTTCCTTGAAGTGTTGACCGACGGACGCCTCGGCGAGCTTCGGGCCATTCACGCGAGCTACGTCGCGAACATTGCGCACCTCGTGAACCCGGCCGGTGGTGGGGCGATCTTCAACCTCGGCTGCTACCCGATGTCGCTCACCCAGCTCGTGATCGACACCGTCGAAGGGGAGCACATGTTCGCCGCCTCGACGTTCACCGGATTCGGTACCGTTTCGCCGACGGACGACAACGTCTGCGAAGCGACCATACTCGTCCAGACCCTCGACGGCACCCTCGCGTCGGTGCACACCTCAGAGACATACGGGATGGCTTGGTCGTTCTCCGTTCAGGGAACGAAGGGAGTACTTCGCTTCGTGTCGAACCCGTGGCTGCCCGAACGAGGTATGAACACCTTCGAATGGGCGCCCTATGGTGGCACCGTAGAGACGTTTTCCGTTGATGACCCGCTCGACGCGTTCGATCACCAGATTCGTCTCGTTGAACGGGCGGTCGCCGCTGGGCAACTGGAAGCGGAGCGACCCAGCCCACGACTCGACGATTCGCGCCGGCTGCTGAACAGCCTGCTGGTCTGGGAGTCGCTGGGTCGGAAGGATTAGCAGCCGTCAGTTGACGCCGCGATCTTTACCTTCCCAGAACGGAGCGCGGAGGTCTTTCTTCAAGATCTTGCCGGCCCCTGATTTCGGAAGCCCCTCGGTGCGAATCGTGATCGACCGGGGCACCTTGTAGCCGCCGATCAACGTGCGGCAGTGCGCGATCAGCTCAGCCGAGTCGAGCGCGACGCCGGGCTTCGGCACGACCTCGGCGTGCACCGCTTCGCCCCACTGCTCATGGGGAACGCCAACGACGGCCGCTTCGAGTACACCCGGATGGGCATACAACGCGTTCTCCACTTCGGTCGTGTAGACGTTCTCGCCGCCGGAGATGATCATGTCCTTCGCCCGGTCGACGATGTACAGGTAGCCGTGGTCGTCGGCGTACGCCACATCGCCCGTACGGTACCAACCGCCGACGAGGGCCTTGGCCGTTTCCTCGGGACGCTTGAGGTAGCCGAGCATGATGTTCGGGCCCCGCCCGTACACTTCGCCGGGTTCACCCGGTGCACAGATCGAGCCGTCTTCGCGCCGGACTTCGGTTTCAACTCCGGGAATCGGAGCGCCGGCGGATTTCAACCGCTCGACAAAGCCGGCTTCCCCGGCGAACCCCCTGCGGTGGTCTTCCGACGTGCAGCACGTAAGAAGTGGTGACGCCTCGGTCATGCCGTAGAGCTGGGTGAAGCCGCACGGAAGAATCGCCATCGCCTTCTTCTGCAGCTCTTCAGGCATCGGCGAGGCGCCGTAAGCGAGCAGTCGCCAGTGGCTGAACTTTGCGTTCTCGATACCCGGGTGGTTGACGAGCATGTTGATCATCGTGGGCACGAGAAGCGTGGTCGTCATCGCCTCGCGCTCGGCCTCGGCGATGAACCGGGCCGCGTCCCAACCTGGGATGATCACGTGCTTGGCGCCCGTCCAGGTGACCGCGAACGTGCTCAACGCATCCGCGGCATGGAACATCGGGGCGGCGTGGATGTAGGTGTCGTCGGAGGTGTACGCGAAGGCGTACTGACCGTGCCTTGCGTTGGAGAGCAAATTGCCGTGGCTCTGCATGACCCCCTTCGGAAGGCCGGTCGTCCCTCCGGTGTAGGAAATCGCGGCAAGCGTGTCATCCCCCATCCAGGAGGTAACCGACGCGGCCAGCGGATCGTTCGCGCACAGATCATCGAAATGCACGAAGCCGTCGGGTGCTGGTCCGTCGCCCGCGAAGATCAGGTGCTGCAGCGTCGGACTCTGGGCTTTCAGGGTGTTGGCCAGGTCGACGTGGGCCGGGTCGACTATGAGCGCCTTCGCTTCGGAGTCGCCGAGGATGAACACCAACTCGGCGGGAGCCAGCCGGTAGTTCAGGTTGTTGAGCACGAGGCCGGCCGCGGGCACACCGTTCCAGCAGGTGAGATGCCGCCAGTTGTTGAGTGCAGCGATGGCCACGACGTCGCCGTCGCCGAGGCCAAGCCCACGGAGCCCGGCGCCGAGGCCGAGGATCTTCGTACCCCATTCTCTATAGGTGAAGCGGATCTCCCCGTCGACGATCGCTTCCGAATCGTGATGGACGCTCATCGCCCGTCGGATGGGCCAAGCCAAAGTTGCCTGCGCAGTCATGGAACGCAACGTAGCAAGCCGAGCGTCGTTGCGGTGTAATCAGGGATCCGTAGCGCTTCAGCGGCGCTGGTCGGGCGGGATCTCGCTCGGACCGACGTGGCGGTCGAGCCATTCGTTGAGTGGGTCGCACGCGGCCCACGCCTCCTGGATCTTCTGTTTCGCCTTCGCCGTATGCAGCCAGGCCGGGGCACCGAATTCCTGCATCACGATCGCGCCCTTCCACCGGAGATACTCGATCCGGGGATGGTCCTTGGGATACCCCTTCGGCGCGGTCTTCAGCGGCTCTTCACCGCCGTATCCGAGCACCATCCCCTTGATCTTTGCGTAGTGATCGACGAGCTTCAGGAAGGCTGCACCAGACCTGTCATCAGCGATGGCGTCTCGGAAACGGGCGATCTGGTCCTTCGCCAACATGTACGCCCCGCTGCCAGCCAGCAGCCCGGCCGACGATAGGTGCACGTAATACATCGTGCCGCCGTCGCGCTCGCCCGCCGCGGCGATGTTGGTTTTGTAGGGGGACTTATCTTTCGAGAACCGCACGTCACGGTGCGGTCGGAACATGCGCATCGGCTTGAACCGGTCGTCGACCTCATCAAGCAGCGCCTCCATCGGGTGTTTCAGCGCAGCGTCGTAGGTCGCTTTGTGTTCGGTCCAGTACGACTTTGAGTTGTCGGCCTCCAGACCCTCGAGGAAGTCAAGTCCTTCGGCTGGGAATCCCGTGAACGCCATGGGCCACAGGGTACCCAACTCCGTCACCGAGGTTCCCAACTCGCGCCAGGTTGCGTCCCCACCCGGCGGTTCTGGTGTTGCCCGCGGCCGACACGGGCCGGGTTGGGGACCGGGGCGCCCACCGTCGGGGACCAACCCGACGCAGCCTTCCAAAACCTGTGACGTTTGTAACACAAGTTACGGTAGCGTTGTTGATATAACTTCGTTACTCTAACTTCGCTCCGGTAACACCGATCCCTCATCCGAAAGGCCGCCATGTACTTCGCAGCTGCAGCTCAGCCCCGCCGTTCCGGCATCGAATCACTCCACCCGGCCGCCTGGACGGCCCCCGTTTCTCTGCTCACCGACGCGGAGCTTTCCACCCGGGCCTACCTCGGATCGGTCGCCGCCGAAGCCCGTCGGGCCGAGCGCCGCCAACGCGCCGACCGCTCGGCGGGACCCGGTTCACGAACCCGCCGCCTGTTCACCACCCTGTCCTTCGGCGCCACGCGCTAACCGCCACACCATTCTCACGGAAGAACCCAACACCATGCCCGCCTCCTTTGCCCGCTTTATCGTCCGTCGTCGCCGACTGGTTCTCGTCGCTGCAGTCATCTTCATGGCCGTGGCCGGCGGCCTTGGTGGCGGGGTCGCCAAGAAGCTCTCCAACGGTGGATTCGATGATCCATCGGCCGAATCGACCCGTACGAAACAGCTCATCGAGAAGACCTTCGGGGCAGGGTCCCCGAACCTTGTGCTCCTGACCCGGACCTCGGCGTCATCGGTCGACGACCCGACAGCCGCCGATGACGGCCTCGCCCTGACCAAAGAGTTGGCGGCAACGCCGGGTGTGTCCGGAGTCGTGAGTTACTGGACGCTTCAGGCACCGCCGCTCAAGTCGAACGATGGGAAACAGGCCCTCGTTCTGGCCCGGATCACGGGGACCGAAGACGAAGTACGCACCAAGATCGAAGAAATCTCCCCCCGCTTCACCCGCACGGCGACGGGTTCGTCCCTGGAGGTCGCCGTGACGGGTCAGGCGGAGGTGTTCCGACAGGTCGGCACGACCATCGAGAACGACCTCAAGCGGGCCGAGACCATTGCGTTGCCGATCACGCTGATACTGCTAGTGCTCGTGTTCAGCGGTCTCGTTGCGGCGAGCCTTCCGCTGCTAATAGGTTCACTTACGGTTCTGGGAACCTTCCTCGTATTGACGGTCATCAACTCGTTCACCGATGTTTCGATCTTTGCGCTCAACCTCACAACCGCCTTGGGTCTGGGGCTGGCGATCGACTACTCGCTGTTCATCATCTCAAGGTACCGGGAGGAGCTTGACGCCGGTTGGCCGGTGCACGACGCGGTCGTGCGAAGCATGCGAACCGCCGGACGCACCGTCGTGTTCAGCGCCGCCACCGTCGCCATCTCCCTGTCGTCGCTGCTCGTGTTCCGTCAGGCATTTCTGCGCAGCTTCGCCTACGCCGGTGTTGCGGTCGCCGCTCTCGCCGCTGTCGCCTCGGTCGTCGTCCTTCCGGCGCTTCTCGCCGTACTCGGCCCGCGCATCAACTCACTCGCGCTGTTCAAGCGGAAGAAGATGTCGGCAGACGCCGCGGAGAACGGCTTTTGGCACCGCACCGCTTTGGCGGTGATGCGTCGACCGGGCCGCGTCGCCGTGCTCGGCGTGTCAGCCCTCGTTCTGCTCGGTGTGCCGTTCACGAACCTGACCCTTGGTCAATCCGACCATCGGGTCCTTCCGAAGGATGCGAGCGCACGCAGCGCACTGGAGAGGATCTCGACCGATTTCTCGTCTCGTGAATCGGGCGCCGCTGAGGTGTTCGTCGGGAACTTCGATGCCGCAAATTCCGCCGACACGACCGAACTGCAACGCTATGCACGCGAACTGTCAGCATTGTCCGGTGTTGCTCGGGTCGACACGGTCACGGGGAGCTTCATCAGCGGCCAGCAGGTGGCTGAGCCGAATGCCGCCAGTCGGCGCTTTGCGTCGACCGCCTCCACGTGGCTGTCGGTCGTACCCTCGATCGAACCCGTCTCGCCGAAGGGCGAAGCGCTCGTCAAGTCGATTCGAGCGGTTGACAGCACCTTCGACACGCTCGTAGGCGGTCCGTCGGCACAACTCGTCGATTCCAAGGCTTCGCTGTTCTCCCGCCTGCCCTACGCGGGACTCATCATCGCTGTGGTGACGTTCGTGCTGCTGTTCTTGATGTTCGGCGGCCTGCTGGTCCCGATCAAGGCACTGCTGCTGAACATGCTGAGCCTCAGCGCCACGTTCGGCGCCATGGTCTGGATCTTCCAGGAAGGCCACTTCGCCGGCGTCCTCGATTTCACGGCCACCGGAACCATCGACGCCACGATGCCGGTGCTGATGTTCTGTATCGCCTTCGGGCTTTCCATGGACTACGAGGTGTTCCTGCTGTCCCGTATCAAGGAGGAACACGACCGTCACGGTGACAACACCCGGGCCGTGGCGATCGGTCTGGAAAAGACCGGACGGATCGTGACCGCCGCATCGCTGCTCATCGCCGTGGTGTTCATCGCTTTCGCCACGTCGGGAATCTCGTTCATCAAGTTGTTCGGCGTCGGGCTCGCCCTGGCCGTGCTGATGGACGCATTCGTGATCCGCGCCTCGCTGGTTCCGGCCTTCATGAAACTCGCCGGCGACGCGAACTGGTGGGCACCTGCTCCCCTCCGAAAACTGCAGCAGCGAATCGGTTTGAGTGAACACGTGGAACTGGAATCGCTCCCGCCCGAACTGCGGGTCGAGGCTCAGTTAGTCCCCGGCTACCCCCGACAGTAGAGTGGAGCACAACGCTTTACCGAACCCATAACCGTTGGCTCGTGACGATGGTTTCCACCACCGTTGCAACCCCCCGACCCGGAGTCACGTTGAACCAGTCGATCGAAGTCCCGACAACACCCGCCTCCATGCCCACCCAACCGGGGGCAGGAGCGGGTGTTGGCGCGGGGGCCGGCGCCGGCGCAGGGGCCGGTCTTGGTACCCGACCCCGGCGGGTCCGAGCCCGACGCGGTGAGGGCGAACGGCTCCGCGAGGAGATCCTCGACGCGGTCGAGCAGCTCCTCATCCAAACCGGCGATGCGGAAGCCGTGTCGATTCGAGCGGTCAGTCAGCTCGTGGGCGTTACGGCCCCGTCGATCTACCGCCACTTCGTCGACAAAGACGCCATGGTGCGGGCCGCGTGCACCCAGGCATGGGAGCGCTTTGATCATCTCCTGATCGAAGCCGCTGAACGCGAGACCGACCCGTTGCTGAAGATCAAAGCGGAGGCGCTGGCCTATCTGCGCTTCGCCAGCTCCCATCCGGGCGAGTACAAGGTGCTCTTCATGGTGCCCCCGGAAGAGTCGGCGATGGAGTCGGCCGACAACGTCTTCAACGTTGAAAAATCGGAATACACCTCACTGGTTCACATCGCCCAGGCAGTCGAAAAGGCAATTGAAGACGGGCTCATCGCCCGAATCGCCGAGCCGATGGCGATGGCCACGATGCTTTGGGCATCGGTGCACGGAATAGCGTCGTTGCGTATCGCCAAACCCGAGGTCCCGTGGCCGAGCGTGGAAGACCAACTTGAGCTCATGTTCCGCCTGCTCTCGGGCGGAATGTGCGTGCAGCCGCAGCCGCAAGGCCAGTAAACCGCAAGGCCAGTAAACCCACCGAGAAGCTTCGACGCCGGTTTGCATCTCGCGAAAAAGGCAGGGCATGGGCCCTGCCTTTCGTCACTTTGGCCAAACTGCGGGGCGACTCAAAACTCAGCGAGCTCGCCCGGTATCGAATCCCTGGTGTTTCAGTAAACGGTGTTTCAGTAAACGCCGCACATACCGTCGATCGAGATCTCCTCGATGAGCAGTTCGTCGTCTTCGTCGAGAAGATCAAGGTCGGCAACGTCTTGCTCGACGAGGGGACGCTCGAGAGTGATGGGCGACATGGCAATCTCCTAAAGGCTGTTTTCGCTGCAGGGTTTTGCCACTGCAGGTTGTTGAGACGAACGTTGTGCTCAGCATCCCGTGCTAGACGGGTTACGTGACACGTGGAGACGAGCATAGCGACATCGCAGCGCCTTCACCATCCCCCGACCCCGGTGGCCGGGCCGGGGTTCGTGCCGGCGTCGGTCCCGACGAGCTGCTTCCCCCGCCTGACATGCGGATCGGGCTGGATCCGGGCGTTGAGCAACTGGCCGGTTCTACGAGTCCGGTGGTGCTCCTCGGCGGATCACCCCTGAAGCTTCTGCGCCTGAACCCGCCCGCCGACACCATCTTTGCCTCGTTGGCCCGTGGCCGCTCACTGCGAGAGGCGGCACACGAGGCGAGCAGGTCCCATCGTTCGGTCGCCCGGTTCACCCGGAAGCTCCTCGACGGCGGGTTCGTTCACCCGCGATGGGAGCCGGTCCGCCCGTCGGCGACGGAGAACGCCGAACTCCCGGGCCATGGTGACGTGACGGTCGTGATCCCGGCGTACGAGCGAAGCGAGGAACTGGATCGTCTTCTCCGTTCGATCGCGTCGAGTCGCACCTCAGTCACGCCCAATACCGGGCCCAGCGAGCTCGTCGTTGTCGACGACGGGTCGACCGACGACACGGGCGCCGTCGCCCGTCGCCACGGTGCCCGCGTAATCACAAACGAATCACCGCAGGGTCCCGCTGCGGCCCGCAACGCCGGACTCGCGACGGTGACAACCGAGTTCGTGGCGTTTCTCGACTCCGATTGCGTCGTCGACGGGGATTGGCTCTCTCCGCTCATGGTGCATTTCCGTGATCCCCAGGTCGCACTCGTGGCGCCCAGGATCGGTGGACTCGAAACCGGGCAAGCCGGTCCGGCCAAACCAGGCGATACCCTGCGCGCATATGAACACGTGCGTTCGTCGCTGGACCTCGGCACCCAGGAAGCCCCGGTCGTCCCCCGAACGAGAGTCGCCTACGTTCCGGCCGCAGCGCTGGTGGCACGCACGTCGGTGATGAACAACATCGGTGGCTTCGCCACATCGATGTTCGTCGGCGAAGATGTCGACCTGGTGTGGCGCCTCCACCAAGCCGGGTACCGGTGTCGTTATGAGCCGGAGTCCGTCGTTCGACACGATCACCGCACCACACCGGCGGCCTTTCTCAAGCGTCGGTTCCAATACGGAACGTCTGCGGCCGAGTTGGCCAAGCGCCACCCCGGTCAGGTCCCAGCACTTGCGGTCTCGGGGTGGAGTGCACTGGCCTGGGGGCTGCTGGCTACATGGCACCCGGCCGGGCTCGTCGCCTCAGCCGGCGTCGTCGCCGGAAGCACCGCGGCGCTGCCCCGTAAGCTGACATCGGTGGCCGACCCGAGAAGATTGGCAGCGCGCTTAGCATTACGAGGCCACCTCGGCGCCGGTCGACAGCTCGGCGGCGCCCTGTGGCGCAGTTACCTCCCACTAGCCCTGCTTGGGATGCTGATCAGCCGGCGGATCCGAATGACCGTGCTCGTCGCGGCGCTCATTCCCAACCTGCTCGAGTGGAAAGAACGGCGCCCCGATCTCGACCCGATTCGCTATGTAGGCATACGACTTGCCGACGACGCGGCTTACTGCGCCGGCGTCTGGAAGGGATGCGCAGATGCCGGCACCCTCGCTCCGCTGCGTCCGGATCTCACGAGTTGGCCCGGGCGACGAGGAGCGGCGGCCGATCCGATTGGCTCTGGTGGGAAAACCAGCGAAAGATAGCGGGTCCATGGCTCTCAACTTCGACCGCTCACTTCAGGTGACCTATCGCGTCGCCGACGAAGTGCTCCCGGGCATTCGACGCGTCGTCGCCGAGAACCCCGGGCCTTACACGTTCAAAGGGACGGCAACTTTCATCATCGGTCGAGGTGACGTGGCGATCATCGACCCGGGTCCGGCCGATGAAGCTCACATCGAAGCGATACTGGCGGCTCTCAAGGGTGAACGGGTCTCCCACCAACTCATCACGCACACCCACCCTGACCACTCGCCGGGGGCCCGGCTGATCAAGGAGCGCACCGGAGCGCAAACCTACGCGTTCGGACCGCATCCCGACGTCGCGGACAACGAACCCCCGGAAGCCGAACTCGAAGAAGCCGCTACCGACGAATCCAAGTCCGGAGAAGCCAAGTCCGGAGAGACACCCGCAGATGCGGAGGCGGAGAAGAGCTCCGAGGAGAAGTCCGATATCGACTTCGTACCCGATGTGTTTGTCGAAGACGGTCACGTCATCGAAGGAACAGGTTGGTCCGTCGAGGGACTCCACACGCCGGGCCACATTTCGAACCATCTGTGCTTTGCATTCGGGCCGATCCTCTTCACCGGTGACCACGTGATGGGTTGGTCGACGAGCGTGATCTCGCCGCCCGGTGGCAATCTCGACGACTACATGGCGAGTCTGGCCAAACTCCTGCCCCGCCGGGAAACGATCTACGTCCCGACCCATGGTTCACCTATCACCGACGCCCCCGATTTCGTCCGGGGCCTCATCGACCATCGCAATGACCGGACGAACCAGATCCGACGCGAGTTGGCCGGTGGACCACGCACGGTTCGAGAGTTGGTGACCGCGCTCTACGTAGGTCTCGATCCCAGGCTCGTGAAGGCCGCCGGGCGATCGGTGCTTGCGCACCTTCAGTCGTTGGAGCGGACCGGGGATGTTCACCGGGAAGTCACCCCGGTCGCCGAAACCAGTGTTACGACACATTGGCTCCCATCAACGTAGGCTCTACGCCGTTCTCTCTCCCTTGGAGCTTCTGCCGTGAAATTTGATGACGACGCCAAACTCGATACCAGCCAGATCGACGATCAGCGGGGCAACTCGTCGAGTGGCGGGTTCGGCCGGTCAAGCGGTGGTATCCCGGGCATGGGCGGCGGGATGCCCAAGGGCAAGATGGGCATCGGCGGAATCGTCATGATGCTGATCATCTTCTTCGTGATCAACAAGGCGGGCGGCGGCGGTGGCTCGGGACTCTCCAGCACTGGCAGCACCACCGGCGACAACACGCAACTGTCACAGTCGTGCCGCACCGGCGCCGACGCCAACGCCAAGGCCGATTGCCGCATCGTCGGCGTGGTCAATTCCGCACAGCAGTTCTGGTCCGCGGAGTTCAAGCGCAACGGCCAGACGTACACGCCGGCGAAAACCACGTTCTTCACCGACCAGGTGAGCACCGGGTGCGGCGACGCCAGTTCGGCAATGGGCCCGTTCTATTGCCCGGCTGATCAGAAGGTGTACATCGATCTGAGCTTCTACGCGGAACTCCAGTCGAAGTTCGGAGCTAAGGGCGGGCCATTCGCGGAAGCGTATGTGATCGCGCACGAGTACGGCCACCACATCCAGAATCTCATGGGCACCAACGACTTGGTCAAGCAGGGCGAGACCGGGCCGACGAGCGGCTCGGTGCGACTCGAGCTTCAGGCCGACTGCTACGCCGGTGTGTGGGCGTCCAACGCCACCAAGGGCCCGAACCCCTACATCGTTGAGCTGACCGAAGAAGACATTCGCCTCGGCCTCGATGCCGCGGCCGCGGTCGGCGACGACAGCATCCAGGAGAAGATGCAGGGCCGGGTCACCCCGCACAACTGGACCCATGGCTCATCGGCCCAGCGTCAACGTTGGTTCCTCCAGGGTTACAACACCGGCGAACCGTCGCAGTGCGACACCTTCAACACCACCGAACTCTAAGCACTTCCAAGTAACGCTCCCGAGAGGCACTGCTATGCGCACTTATGAAACAATCATCGTGTCAGACGGCGAAGGACCGCTTGCCGGCGTACGAACGATCACGCTCAACCGGCCGGAAAAGAAGAACGCGATCAACTCCACGATGTGGTCGGATCTCCACGACATTCTCAGCCAGACGTCATCGGACCCCTCGGTGCGCTGCCTCGTTCTGACCGGATCCAACAACGAGTTCTGCAGCGGTGCCGACCTCTCAGCGGGCTTCTCCGCGGCCAATCCCGACGCCGTGCCCCGCCACCAACTGATGGCCATGCGCGAAGTGAGCGACGTGGCACTGCTCCTTCACCGGATGCCCATGCCAACGGTGGCCAAGGTACCCGGGGTCGCCGCAGGTGCCGGCTGCAACATGGCACTTGGTTGTGACCTCATTGTGGCGAGCGACAACGCCCGGTTCAGCGAGATCTTCGCCAAGCGTGGCCTGGCGATCGACTTCGGCGGAACGTGGATCCTTCCCCGACTCATCGGTATTCACAAGGCCAAGGAACTCGCGTTCCTGGCCGACGTGATCTCCGCGGCCGAGGCCGAGCGGATCGGCATCGTCAACCGCGTCGTACCCGCCGCCGAACTCGATGCGTTCGTCGATGACTGGGCCACGCGCCTCGCCGCCGGCCCACCGCTGGCGCTGCGCATGACCAAGCGCCTCATCAACGAAGGCCTGGGCATGAGCATGGACCAGGCTCTCGAAGCCGAAGGCTGGACGCAGACCGTCACGATCAGCGCGACCAAAGACGCGCTCGAAGCGGGCAAGGCGTTCATCGAAAAGCGTCCGCCCACCTTCCAGGGTCGCTAGCGGAGCCCCGTCGTTCTTGTTCTCCCAGTCGCTCCCCGAGCGACTGGGAGAACAAGTATCCGATCGTGCTGAGCGGTTGCCGCTCAGTTGTAACGGGGCTCGAGCCAGGCGATGACGGCGTCGAGCGCCTCCCGGCGGCTGCCTTCGAGGTAGTGGAGCGCGCCTTTCATCTCCAGGTACGTGAGATCGCTCGCGCCCGAGGCATCGCGGATCTCGAGGGCTTCGCGTACCCGGATCTCCGTGTCAGCGGTGGGGTGCACGATCATCGTGGGGACCTTCACCGACGGCATGGTGTCGGCCAGTTTCGCGTGGCTCGAAAGCGCCGACCAGGTCGACAACCAGCCGCGGGCCGTCATGGAACGGGCCAGGCCGCCGCGGCCGTAGTTCGCATCGAACGGGTCCGGGAAGGCGAACAGCGAACCCATCGGACGCTCATCGGCTTCGATCGAAAGGTCGAGATATACCGGGTCGGCCAGGGTCCGGTATATCACCATGTACTTGGAATGGACCGCTCGTTGGCGGGCGTCGCGCCAACTGCGGAGTTCGTCGTCGCGGGAGAGTGACCCCAGTCGATCCCGGTGCAGTTCCGCTTCGGCGATCGACGTCTTGGCGATCTGGTCGAGGCGGGCGATGCGAGCGATCTGCGCGGCCCGGTAGGTGGCGAGCCAATCGCGGTCGTAGGTGACGGGCTGGGGCCAGGGCCGCCAACCGTTGTCGGGGTTGTACATGTCGAGTTCGGGCACGATCGACAGCGGGTCGTTCTCATCGGCCACCGACGGGTCGATCACGTGCCCCATGAACACGCCCTCTCCAGGGTGCGCGGCGATCCCGATCCAACCATCACCGCAGCCGGTATGAGCCTGGGTCAGCGCCATGAGCGAGCCACCGCCCGAGTTCCCGAGCAGCACGACGTTCTCGTAGCCGCGTCGACGCATCTCGTCGGCCGCCGTCTTCACATCGATCACGCAGTTCTCATGGAGACAGTCGGTGTCGTTGTTCATGTAACGGGTGGCGAAACCGAACGTCGCGTACCCGGCCGCCGCGAGAAGCGGACAGGCGTAGTGCACGCTGAAATCGCCTCTCGGGTGCGTGAGGATCACTGCGGTCTTCTTCTCCGGGACGCCACTAGGCGCCCGCCACAGAATTCCTCGCACGAGGGCCCGGTCAGGTGTGACGATCCGAACCGACTCGCGCGGAATCTCAACGCCCGGATCGTCTTCCGGCATGGGGTAAAAACCGAGGCCGAACGGACGATGAGCACCCAAGTGGTCTGGCATAGCGACACACTTTCGCATCCGAGCCGACTGCGCAATTCCCGTCCGGGTTGACCCGCTGGGGTCAGCCAATCAGACGATTCGACCTTGGCTTCGCCAAGCGCTGACGACGGCCTGATCGGCCAACCACGACGACAGCAGATCAACCGGCGCCGATGGCGATGAAGGCTGATGCGGCGAGCCGCGCCGCCTCATCACCGGTCGTCCGAAGCCGCGCGAGTGCTGCGGCCGGTCCGACCGCGGGCAGCAGCTCATGGAACCGCATCATCAGATCCGCGGTGGGTTCGTCGGGCACGTCAACGAGCGGCGCGACAACCGTGCCGGTTCCGTGAGCGAGAAACACGGCGGCGAGCCCTAGATAGGAGCCGGGCTGGCCGTCGTGTTGGGCCACGCCACAGGCCGACAGCACCACGACGTGCGGGGTTCGCTCGAGCCGGTCGACGTCGTAACCGAACACGGTCCGGTCCACGAGTTCGAGGCCGGAGAGCAAGGGATGGTCGTCACGAAAGTGGCCGTGGGCCGCAAGGTGAACCAGGTCAGACGAAGCAAACGCGTCGAGCGTGGCCTTCGACGTTGCGTCCGGTCCGACCAGAACCGCGGCCGACGACCCGAACCGTTCGCGCAGGGTACGCACCTCCCGCTCGGCACCGAGGAGCCGGGGACCCGAGATCAACGCGACACGTTGCCGTGGAAGCGGCACAGGTTGTGATGCTCGACGCCACGATGCGAGCGACGGAGCAACGACAAACGGACCCTCCCGAAGCGCATCCAGCATTCCCCATGGACACCCCGCGATCGAAGGGTCCGGAACAATGACCAGCGGTTCGTTCGAGCGGGCCGACGGAAGGGCCGCGACAAGCAGCTCCGACAACTCCTCGCATTCGAAGACCAGACGTCGTTTGGCGCGTGCCCCGCGGGTCCCGGCTTCGAAGGCCGGACCGAGCAGGGCGCGCAGTCGCTCGATGCCGACCGTCACGTCGTCGAGCCGACACAGGACACGGTGGAACGTCTCGTCGGCTTCCCGAACCATGACCTCCAACATCCCCCGCCGGACGAAGAACATCGCCAACCGTCCGGCCGGCCCGAGCGAACGGTCAGGATCGACCCGCCGAACGGCCCTGAAGCTCTGCGGAGCGGGCCGCAACCGGTCACTTCGGATCAGCTCATCCTCGCGACGGAAGTCGTCGTTGGCCGCCGACGCAGGAATTGGGGACGAGGGTCGTTCGGTGCCGACGTGGTTCTCACCGGCTCCGGACGAATACAGCGGCCAGAGACGCATTGTTGCGTCGCGGTACGCGTCAAGTGCATGCATGGCCTCAGCGGCATCACCGATTGACAGTTCGGACGTCAGAGCAGCATCGAGAAGGTCGTTGGCGAGCGCGGTGGCTCGGGCCCGTAGCTCAGCCGAACCGGTGCCCGACCGGTGTTCATCCAGCAGTGCAATCGAACGGGCGAAAACCTCGCGGGCCTCGGCGACGCGGCCGGCGATGCGGTGCCGTTGGATCTGCGCCTCGCCGTATGCGAGCTGAGCAGAAAAGTCTGTGGGCATACTATTGCCGGGGGCGAGCGCGGTCTCCGCCCGTTGGGCTTCCCCCCTGGCCTCGAGGTGCCGCGCCATCACGCTTCGCAAGCTCCAGGCCAGCGATGCCCATCCCAGATTTTCGAGTTCGTGGGCCAGGTGGGCGAGGTCGGCATCCTCAGTCGCGTCAGTCGCGTCAGTCGCGTCAGTCGCCTCGGAGTCGTCGGACGCCGTGGCTTCCAATTCGTTTGCCGGTTCCAATCTCGCACGTTCAGCCGCGACGATCCGGTAGCCCCGGGCGACGGCGGCCCATCGCTCCCGACCCTGCGTCCGGAACTCGCGTTCGGCCACACCCGCGGTGAGCTCCGCTGCGGCAAAGTCGCCTACGGCGAGCGCCAGCCGCACGTCTTGAATCCGGGTGTCGGTGCAATCAGCCACCAGGCCACGGTGCAGCAGATCCTGTATCGATGTCTTGATATCGGCTCGAGCTTCCCGAAACAGGCCCGCTGCTGCGAGGGCCCCACCGCGGTCGCCCGATAGCATCGCAGTTCCGGCGCCGGCCTCCTGATATCCCCGATTGGCCTCCGCGTAATAGTCGAGCGCCGGAATCAGATCGCCGCGCAGGCCGGCGATGTACCCCAGGTTATGGGTGGCCTTGGCCGCCAAAAGCCGGAGCCCCGATCGGTCGGCGAGCATCTGGGCGTTCTCCAGGTCAGCCGCTGCCTCGCTGAGCCTTCCGAGATGACCGTAGGCCGCACCACGGTTGAGCAGCAGTCGCACCCTGGTTATCGCGTCGTCAGCTGAGAGGAGAATTTCGGCCGCCGCGTATTCCTCGATGGCCTGATGGGTCTCTCCGAGACGCTGCAGAATGAGCGCCTTCTGGGTTCGACCGTTTCCGACATCGACCGTGGGGGTCGCGAGCGCGTCGTCAACAAACCTGAGTGCATCGCGAAGACGTCCCTCTGCAATGGCCACGGTGACCGCGGTGAGCAAGACGTACGCCTTCACTTCCGCATCGACCCGATCGATGAGCCCGAGCGCAACCGACAGCTCGGCGGCAGCAGCGTCGATGAAGCCGCGATCGATCTGCAGGCGTCCGCTAACCGCGTGGGCGAGCGCCCGCGCCCCCCGGCCCTCGCGATCGTTCGGGTCGATTTCCGCGTCGGCCAGGATCTGCGACGCCAGCTTCGAGGCTTCAGGCGGGTCTCGATGAATCAGCGAAACGGCTCGTTGCGCCTCGACGAGGGCAGCCGTGTTGTCCATCAACCCATTTTACGGGCTACCCACCGGCCAACGGCAACGCGGCGTGCGAGATGGTGAATCGCCGTTCATGTTGCTGGGAGAAAGAACGGCGAACGGCAACGCGGCGTGCGAGATGGTGAATCGCCGTTCATGTTGCTGGGAGAAAGAATTGCGTCAAGACTTGTATCTGGGAGCTCCAGATTGACTCTGTTCCGACGACCCGACCACTGAAAGGCCGTAATGTCTCCAAAAGACCGCGTATGGGCGTCATACCTGGATCCGAAGAAGCCGGGACCCGGCGCCGCTGTTGGCGTGGACCGGAACGGCAAGCCGTTCGCGTACGTTCGTGGGGCATTTGAGATCCTCGCCACCGACGCAGCGCGAGCCGATGTCCAGAACCTCCTTCGCACGTCGCGTGCGGTTCGCATCGCCGATGGATCGGACGCCCAAACGGCGGTACTTTTGGGGCATGCCAGACGCGTGGAGCGCCTGGGGGTTGCGGTGTTCGCCGTGCCCAGCAATGTCGATGTCGTGCGCCTGGTTGCTCGACTCCGCAATTTGGACGCTGACATCCAGGTGTCGCCTCTCCATGTCGTGTTCGCCGCGTCATACGCCGGAGCGCCGGCTTGGGATGGCACACCCGCCTGGGACGGAACCCCAGCGTGGGACGGAACACCTGCCTGGGACGGAACACCAGCGTGGGACGGAACACCAGCGTGGGACGGAACACCCGCGTGGGACGGAACACCCGCGTGGGACGGAACACCCGCATGGGACGGAACACCAGCATGGGACGGCACTGGCGGAGGGCGATCCTGTGGCTGTGCGCCCCGGGCGTGTTCATGTGGACCGAAGCCACGATGCGGATGCGCCGGGCGGTGCGTCTGCCGTCCGAAACGGATCTGTGTCGATCCGCGGGCGGTCACCGATCTTCGTGTTCGCCGCTGGAGTTCGGCTGAGCCGGCCAACGATCCAAACATCTCTCTGGCCGCCCTGCCAGGCGCAAACGTCGCCAAGGTTACCGTGGGTATTCTCGACACCGGTCTCCTCGCAGGTGAAGCAGCGACGATGGCGATCGCCGATCTCGGCCCGGTCGACGACGTTCCCGATGCCGACAGCGACCAGATCCTCGATACCGAGTCAGGCCACGGCACATTCATTGCGGCGATCGTCCGGCACCTCGTGCCCACCGCCGAGATCATCAGCGCCCGCGTCCTCGACTCCTTCGGGGTTGGCGACGATCCCTCGTTCTTTGAAGGGTTGGAGGCTGTGCTCGGCAAGTTCTCGACACCCGGTGAGTCGATTCTGAACCTGTCGCTCGGTGCATACACGATGGATGATCTCGGCTCGCTTTCGATCAAGCTGTTGCTCCAAGAGGCCATGGCCGCGGGTGTCACGGTGGTTGCTGCGGCCGGAAATGATGCAACGGGTCGCCTGTTCTTTCCCGCAGCACTTCCGGGAGTTATTTCGGTTGGAGCGCTCGGGCCCTCCGGACCCGCTCGCTTCACGAACTACGGCCCCTGGGTTCGGGCGTGTGCCACCGGCGTCGACATCGTGAGCCGGTTCTCGACCTTCAACGACGAACTCCCCTTTGGCCGTCGCGCGTTCAGAGGCTGGGCCCGGTGGTCGGGCACGTCGTTCGCCGCCCCCCGGGTGGCTGCGGCGATCGCCCGACGTCGGGTCGCTACCGGCCAGAGCGTCGACGACGCGGTGTTCGATCTCGTCGACGCCACCGACATCGTGCGAATTCCCTGTCTTGGAGCGGTGGTCAATGTGCTCTGAACAGACCGCCCAACGACCCGATGGTCCCGAGGTCACAGCCGCGGGCCCTGAGGAACAACTCGTACCCTCGCTGAACCGTGAACCGGTGGGTCCACTCGTCGAAGCCGCCCGCCTGGGCGATCAAGCGGCCTGGACCGAAATCGTTCTGCGATTCGCCCCGCTGCTCCAAAGCGTCCTGCGAGGATTCCGATTCGACCCCGACGAGGCTCGTGATGTCGCACAGGTCGTATGGCTGCGCCTCGTCGAACAGCTCGGCAATCTCCGGGAGCCAAACGCGCTGGCGGGCTGGCTTTCGACAACCACCAGAAACGAATGCATTCAGCGCCAGCGCAAGCAGGCGCGTCTGCCGATTGATCATGGAACAGTGGAAGTGGCGTCACGCAACGAAGGACCCGATGAAGTCGCAGTGGGCAACAGTGAGCGCGCTCACATGCGGGCGTGCTTCGGGCGTCTCGACGAACGTTGCCAGCGTCTTCTCGGACTCTTGATATCCGACGTTCCCGGCGGATACACGGCGATCGCTGAACTGTTGAACATGCCGATGGGATCCATCGGCCCAACCCGAGCGCGGTGCCTCGAATCGCTCCGCAGCCTGTACGAAGGAACAGCGAAGCAATGAACGACGATCAACTTCTCGCTGCCCTTCGGGATGCCTTCGACCACGAGGATCCGAAGCTGCTCGCCGATATCGTTCGGCTTGGCGTCGAAAGCTTTTCCTGGAACGGCGTCGACCAGGAACTGACCACGCTGCTGATGGAGTCCTCGGAACCTGCCGTGGCCATGCGATCAACAACGCAGGGTCGCCACTTCACGTTCTCGACGGAAGAAGTCTCCGTCGACGTCGGTGTCATGCAACAAGACGATCACTGTGTCTTGGTTGGGTGGATCGATCCCGTGGTGCAATTCGACGTTCGGGTCTTTTCGACCAACGGAGAGGTCGTGGCCACGGCCCCGGTCGATGACCGGGGCCGGTTCCGAATTGTGTTGAGTCATCGGGGCCCGATCCGACTCGAGTTCGCCCGCCAACCCGCGATCGCCACGGAATGGTTCTCGACCAACTGACCCGTTGGCGGGTGCGTGGGCCACGGACCCGCTGGGCTGGATGACTTCAGCTCGGCTGGGTGATTTTGGCGCACTCCGCGATGCCGTCCATGAACCCGGACCGGAGCGCGCTGATCCTCTGAAACGCCGTGCCCACGGTCGCCGTTCCCGATCTCAGATCGGTCCCGCGGTCACTCGAAACGAGCAGCGCCATGACCGCCTTGTCGAGGTCACCGGGCGACATCTTGAGCGAGCTGTCGGGTCGGTCCTGTAGGAACATTGACGCGGCCCATGATCCGGTAAGGCAGTCGGCCTGCAGACTCTTCTGCAACGTCGTTCCACCTTCACCCAGGACGTCTTGCACCTGCGCGGCATAGGCCCGCCCGAGGATGGTCGCCGCTGCGAAGTCCCCGACATTGTCATAGAGCTGCCGGGCCAGGGTTCCGTCGGCACGGAGCGTTGGATCAATTGGCGTCCAGGTCTTGCCGCCCTGCGCGAACACCGCCGACCAGAAGCTTTCCAAGTCGGCTGATACGTACGGAAGGACCGATTCCCAGGGAAGGTTGCCTCCGCTGGCTGCTTCGGCTTCCGAGGAGAACGGCAATTGCACGAGTCGTTCGGCGACGTTCTGATCGCTGTAACCCTTGCAGGCAACCGCTCCTTTTTCGAAACCATCCTGAAAGGCGCCGATACGGTCAAACGCACTTCCGTGCGCGTCGCCTTCGAGTCCGTTCGAACCGGGATGGTCCCGCAGTTGCAGAAAGCCGGCGACCGATGCGTCGAGGTCTTCGAGTTGTACGGAGAAGTGCTTGGAATGCCCGTTCGCGACCGAGGCCACCCAGGCACCGGCGAAACAGTCGGCCTGCTGTTCTTTGGTCACCGTGAACGTTCCGCTGAAACTCGACCTGGTCTGCACCGCGTGGCCCATTTCATGAGCCATCACAATCGCCAGCGAGAAGTCACCGAACTGTTCCTGCATGGACGGGATGAGTTGCTCGTCGTCCCAGGCGACCAGATCGGCGGCGGGGCAGTAGAACGCGTTCTGGGCGACATCGCCGTAGTTGCGTACACCCGGACACGGCGGAAGATCCGAATGTGATGTGTACGCATAGTATCCGCCGCTGATCGGTTGGAAGTCGCGGGCGTAGAGCTCGGGAAAGACGGCAGTCCAGTAGTCGGTGATGTCGGAAAGTGCTTCGGCGACCACCCGATCGTTTGCATTCTGCGGTACGAACGTTCCCGTCGATTGGACGTTTGTATCGACCGAGCCGGTGTCGGAAGGCTCGCCGTTCCCAGGTTGCGTATCGCCGGAATGTGGGTCAGTCGGGGCTGGCGAATCCACCGGCTGGGATGAGGTTGGCGTGATCTCGGGTGACGTCGGCACCAACGTGGAACTGGTGGACGACAGATTCTTGCTCGGTTGGGCGCTCGTTGACCCGCTCGAACCGCAACCGGTCAGCGCGAGCGTTGCCAGTGATGTGAGAAGGAGGACGGTGGCCCCACGCGTCGTCGGCTTTGGTCGGCGCGTCATGTCAGCTTCCCAATGCCTTTTTCCAGCTCTTGCCCTTCTTGCGACCGGTGAAGAGGGAGATGGTCTGCGAAATGGAACCGCCCGAGGGGTAATCGAGGGCAATCAACCACTTCTCGCCGCCGGGGCCCTGCACTTCAAGGGCGCTTCCGGCATACATGGCGGGCCACGAAACCGTGAAGTCGGGCCGGGTCCAGGCGAAGAGGTCGACGCGCTCACCGGATTGGAGGCGGGTTTTCAGGTTCTGCAGATTCGAACGTTCCTCCACCCATCCGACGAAGGCCTCACCCGCCAGCGTCGCGAGCGTGAAACGAAGCGTGGTGCCGTCCCAGGCGAGCGTCCCCGCCACCGGGAACGGGTTCAGCTTGTTCTGCAGCGCCCACGCTTCTTCGGTGAGCACGTTGGCTGGGGACTGGGGTGTCGGGGTCGAGTCGGTGGAAGCGGCGGATGGGAAGGAGGAGTTGGTGACGGTCATGGCGATTCCTTTTCGTGGTTGGATTTTTGGATTGGGTGAGAAGCAGGAGTGGATCAAGAAGGCAGCGTTCGGAGCATGGGTCAGAGCGTCGGATTGGCCTGGAATAGACCGGCGATCACCGTGGCCAGTACGTCGGTGGAATCCGTGAGGCTCAAGATGGCTGTGTCGTTTCGAACGGTAACGAAGGCCTTGCTTCCGCTGCTGTCCACGTACGACCAGCCCCGGGTCCCTGCCACCTCGCCCTGTTCGACCTCGGTACCGTTGCCGATGACGCCGCTGACGAACTCCTGGAGTTCCTGACCGACGAGCGGCCGATTGAGTCGGAGGAAGATCAGCAGGGCCCGATCGGTGTCGTTGGTGACGACCGAGGTTCCGACGGCGTTCACAAGCTCAACGACGTTGGGATCGGCCGCAAACCCGCTCAGCAGCTCCGACTGGATTGCCTTGTCCAAGGGTTGATAGGTGAACCCGGCGATCGGATCAAGCGCGGTTCCGAGATCGACCAGGCCGAACTTGCCCGACTCATCCGTGGCGGGAGCTCCCGATGCGGCGGAGGTGTCAGCAGCGGTGCCGTCCGACGCGACCGCGGTGGTTTCGGTGGCGGCCCCGGTAGGACCGGTCTGGCCGCACGCCTCGAAACCGGCCGCCTTGGCGGCCTCGGCAAAGGCGGCGACCTTGGCCGAGTACGCATCGCTTGCACTGTTCGCCGTCGCTTCATCGCCTGCTGTCGCTGCAGCAGTTGCCTGCTTCAGCGCCTCGTTGGCGGCCTCGAGAAGCGAGACCAACGACCCCAGTGTTTCCCGGTCCCCGTCGGCTGCGGGCAGAGCCTTCAATGACGCGACGCCAGCGACGGAAATGTCGAGCATCTTCTGCAAGCTCGGTCCGGCGGTTGCGAGCGAGTCGGGAGCCGGAACCGCGCCCATGTCCGTGCGGACCTGCGTGCAGATCGCATCGGC
Organism: uncultured Acidimicrobiales bacterium; assembly: GCA_963763135.1. Lineage (GTDB taxonomy): Bacteria > Actinomycetota > Acidimicrobiia > Acidimicrobiales > JANYDT01 > JANMZO01. The sequence goes on from CAVXNJ010000010.1 coordinate 187,200, forward strand.
CTGGGCAACGAGCTCCGAGGTGCTGAGTCCTGCGACGGTGGTCTCAGCGACCGTATCGCCTACGGTCGTGTCGGGTGCTGACGCAGTTGTTTCAACGGGCGAAGCCACCGTCGTGTCAGTCGCGGAGTTCTTGCTCCCACATGCGCTCAGCCCGGCCAGCGTGGCGATGCTGAGGCTGATGGTGAGGGCGTGGCGGGCGATGCGGTACATCGAAGGTCCTTTCGTGGGTCGGGTCCACTCGAACCCGACACCTACAGCATCGAAAGAAACGCCAGAAATGTCGTGAGCAACGATTGCTCTACTCCGCGGCAATTACTCCGTTCCCAAGAGCCCAGCTGCGGTCCGTCGGCCGACCTCCTGAGTAACAATTACTCAGGTGACCCGGATCCGAGGACGGCCCGAAGCTCGCGTCGACTCGTCACTCCCAGCTTGGCAAACACCCGCTGGAGATGGTTGTCAACGGTGCGGGCGGAGAGGTGGAGCTGCTCTCCGACTTCCTTCGACGAGGCCCCACGGCTGACGAGTGAGGCAATTTCGCGTTCGCGATCGGTAAGTGGAACCGCCGCGGTGAAACCGGTTAGTGCGGGAGTGGAAACGCCATCCATGCGGTCCATCGCCGACGACGTGACCCGTTCGAGCCGTGACGCTGCACGGGTGTCACCCTGCCGCTTGGCGTCGCGCGCCGCACGAGCGGACAACTCCGCCGCTCGGACATTTAGGCCAAGCTCCAGGTAGCTCGTCGATGCGACGAGGTAGAGCTCATGGTCGCCCGTCGTGACCGCACGGGACTGGAGTAGGCGAAGCTTCGAAAGCGCATCCGGTGAACGTTCCGCCGCTGAGCCCAATCGCTCGGCGGCCCCGCGGTCGCCGTGCTCGTGCATCAGTTCATCGAGGACCGTGAGCACGACCCGCCAATTTCCGCGGGAGTCGGCATCACTCAGGACCTCCCGAAGAAACTCGCGGGAACCCTCACGATCAGCCATCAAGGCACGGACCTGCGAACGGGCGAGAACGTATTCGACCTCGCCGAAACCATCCACCACGTGTTGCGCGGAATCGAACTGCTGCAGCGCCGCTTCCGCCGCGCTCCGGTCATTCCGCAACACGTAGGCCCGGGCGAGAATCGCCCAGGCGAGCCGCCGCATGTAGGGCTGGTTCTCAGCCGGCGACGTCGTCAGAGCCTCCTGCGCTGCCTTCACGCACGCCGTCGTCTGCCCCCGCCGAAGGTGCACCATGGCCTCCAGGAGACGCCCTCCGGTCTGTGCGATCGGTCGTCGTTCCTCCGCTCCGCGCTGCTGGATCCACCGCGCTTCCCGCTCGGCGACGTCCAACTGCGCGGAATCGATGAGACCGAATATGCGTGGAAGGAAGTGACTGGTCGGGTGGTAGGTCGTGGTCTCGAGTGGATGCGAGAGGTGATCATGCAAACCGGAAGTGGCAACGTCGATCGCCTCAAGTGGATACCCGGCGTTGACCCGCTCACTCGCCCGGGCCAGCGCTGCGATTATCCGCTGGGCCGGCGGTTGGCTGCGTTGATCAACCAAGGCCAGATCGGTCGCCGCTGCTGCGGGAAATCCGGCGTCCGCGAGAAGCGTCGCCCGTTCCAGGCGCACATCGGTCATCTCCGGGCCTTCGACCAGACGGCTGATGGCTCCGTCGAGTACGCCGATGGCCGATTGCAGATCACCGTCGCGTTCCAAGGTCGCTGCTGCCAACCTGATCGCGGAGAGCGACACATGAAGCGGGCTTTCAGCTAACTCATATGCGCGGCAGAAGGTCAGGTGTCGCGGCTTGAAACCGACCGAGCCGCGACATTCCGAGACCCCGGCACAGAAGCAGTTCGATTCGGACGTCACGTTCCGGATCCTGGTTCAGCCCGGCCCCGGCCAGGTCGATCGCCGTGTGGTCATCGAATCCCAGCTGGGCGGCCAGCGCCGCGCGAAGCAGGACTTCCGGGTCGGCCCGGCCCCCGAGCGCCAGCTGCCACGTGGCAATGCGTATCGGATCCTCGCGACGCTTCGCGCCGCGCTGCGAGATCGCCGTCGCCAGCGCCCCGAGATCAGCCCGCTTCCGCAGATTCATAGGCGCGCGTCGTATCGTTTCGACATACAGCGGATGGACAAGGCCGAGCGTCAGACGCCGTCCATCAGCGAGCACACGAACCAGCCCACGGCGATCGAGCGCATCAAGCACGTCGAGGCCGAGGAGTTCCTCGACGGGTTCGAGCGGAAGTGGCTCGGCGAGCGCTATGACCTCGAGGGCGCGTCGCTCCTCGATGGACAGGCCGGATAACCGGTGATCGAGCAGGTCCGTAAGTCGGGGTGACGTCGGTCGACGACCCGACTGCAGCCGCCAGAGGTTCGTCGAAGGGTCGAACACCAGACTCCCGTCGTCGCGACCCGACAGTACGAGCTCGCGAAGAAACAGCGCGTTGCCTGCCGACGTTGCCACCAGCCAAGCGATCGCGGGCGCATCGAGGGTCCCACCGATGAGATCCCGGGCGATCGGCTCAACGTCGCCCGGTTTGAGCTCACGGAGATCGAGGCGCTCGACGACGGCCTTCGACAGCAACTCGGCTATCGGGCCCGGCGTCTTTTCGCCGGAGCGCACGGTGGCAAGGACAAACGCGCTGTCGACCGAAACGAGCTGGTTCACGAGTTGCGCGGCGACGGGATCGAGATGATGGGCGTCGTCGATCGACAACAGCAGGCGTCGACCACCGGCTTCCGCGGCGAGCGACCTCCGGGCTGACTGCAGCAGGTGGGCCGGCTGCAGATCCTGATGGAGATCGCCCAACTCCGACGCGGGAGGCAGAAGGTGAGCCAGCGCCCCGAGCGAAATCCGAGCCGAACCCTCGTTGGCCGACGCGCTCACCACCGCCATGCCGTTGACTCGTGCCAACTCACGACATTCGTCAGCAAGGCGGGTTTTTCCGACCCCGGCGGCACCGACGAGAAACACGCCCCGACAACCGGGGCGTCGCATGGCCGCAGCGACAAACGCAAGCTCGGCCTCTCGGCCCACGATGGGCGACCCACCCACCTGTTGCAGTTCGTTCATCCTGAGGGGATCGTACTCAACGGATCGGGATTACGTCCTGGTGACCCCGCGTGGGGGATGTTGCGGTTGGCAGGGGATATTGCGGCGTTACCGCCAGAAACCCGGCAGTGGCTGATCCGCCGTGCCCGTGGCGTACGCGGTGAGTCGGGCCATCGAGGCGGTGTCCAACATGGCTATGACATCGAAGAACGACGACGGGCCACCGGACCGAAGCGACGTGTAACCGGCCGATCCCGATCTCGGAAGCTCGGGTGTCATCAGTACCAACCGTTCGACTCCACTGTGCCGCAGAGCGGTGGCCCGGCCGATGTGCTTCCACACCAGGTCAGCCTTCGCGAGCCCAGCCCGGGCGGTGCCATGGGATCCGGCCACATCGAAGTGCCAGAGCCGTCCACCTGCATCGGATGCGGTGTACGAGACACTCACGCCGGAGCCGGGTACCTTCACCTCGCCCCGGACATCGGTGAATCCGGCGCTTCCCAGCACGGCCTTCGCGATCGATCCAGCTGATGCTCCGGCGTACGGACCTTCTTCGACCGGGTCACCTTCGGTCTGGACCCGCTCGCGTGCGATCTCGACGTAGGCGGGGTCAAGGTCGTAACCCACGTAGCGCCGACGGGTCCGCGATGCGGCAACGAGGGTTGACCCCGATCCAAGGAACGGGTCGAGGACCAGATCGTTTTCGTATGTGTACAGATTGATCAGCCGTTCCGGGAGCGAAACTGGAAACGGCGCCGGGTGATTCACGCGGCGAGCGGACTCCGGGGGAAGCTGCCACACGTCGAGTGTCGACTCCATGAACTCATCGGTCGTGAGGGTATTGCGGTAGGGAAGACCGAGTGCTTCGCGCTTCTTCACCGTGGAGGCTCGGTCGAACCGGCCCTTGCTGGCGATGATGACCCGCTCCGTGGTGTCGCGCAGCACCGGGTTTGACGCGCTTCGGAATGAACCCCAGGCACACGATCCGTTGGCACCCTCGCCCTTCTGCCACACGATCTCACCGCGAAGAAGCAGACCCAGACTCTGCAGGATCGCCACGATGTCGCTCGCGAGGCTGCGATACGGCTTGCGCCCGAGATTGGCCACGTTCACCGCAATCCGTCCTCCGGGCTCGAGCGTGCGCTTGCACTCGTCGAACACGGCGGCGAGCAGCTCGAGATATTCCACGTACGAGCTCGGAATCCCTTCGCGCTCCAGTTCTTCCTCGTATTGCTTTCCGGCAAAGTACGGAGGTGACGTTACGACCAGGGCGACCTCGCCATCGTTGACCGAGGACATGGCCCGCGAGTCACCGACGACGAACGGATCTTCGATCTCGCGCGGGGTGGCGATCGTGGCGTCGTCGCTCAGCTCCGGAGTTTCGTTGGCAAAGCGACTGTAGAAGCCGGATGCATCGTGGCTCTCTCGTTTACCGGCACCGAAGTTCGATGTCGTCGTACCTTTGCGAACCACCCCCACAGCCTGCCACGAAGTCGGCACCACCCGGGGTCACCATGGCCAGATGATGGCCACTGGCGCATTGGCCCCCATTTGCGGTGCCAGCACGACCCCGACTAGCGGCGACGTTCAGCCGCAGAAGGTTGCGACGACGGTCCCGGTGCCGGAATGGCCGGGGTTGGCCGCGTAGCCCTGGTCCGTGCGCACCACGACAATGCGCGAGAAGGAGCCATTCACCGTCGAACCGGATTTCGTCACCGATGACGTCACGAGTACGCCCATGAACGCGGGCACGTCCGAAGGAGGGGACGTGCTCGCGCCGCCAGCGGACGTGAACGTGGTGCCACATGACAGGGACGGGCTTGACGTCGGAAGCGACGAGGCGGTCGGTGCGAATCCCTTGAAGGCCGACGGGGCGCCGCCGGCGGTCATCGGATTCGCGGCGGTCCACTGGCTGCCCCACCACGTTACCCCTGCACCCGCTACAGCGCCGTTGCCGATCGTAAACACCCCCCGGCTCGGGAATGCGAACACCGTTGCCATCGGGGAGCGGTCGGAGGAAGGTAGGTAGTACGCGTCGCCGTCGAACACGGCGGACAGAGGCTGCGGCCCAAGGGGACCGGTGAACACGAGGCTGCAGGAAGCGTCGCCGGTGGCGATGACGATCGCCGAACAGCTCTGTCCACCGAGCGATAGGGTCAGCGTCTGCCCTGCGGGAACGGGCGCGACCGCGCCGTCCTCGCGGAGGCGCGCCTTCAGGGTGACTCCAGAGCCACCTTGGAGGATCACGGTGGGCCCGGTGAACTCCGTGGTGGTCTGTTCTTTCGTAATCACGAACGGGTCGCTGTCGGTCGACGGCTCGAAATCGATGTCGCCGGCGAACGACGCCACCAGCGCGTAGGACGCCGGAACCTGCGTGGGCACGATGGTGCACGTCGCAACGCCGAGGGCATCGGTGGTCGCCGTGCACGAGTCGGCTGTACCCAGTTGGAACACGATCGACTTGGCGGAAAGTGGGGTGCCATCGTCGGTCAACGTCGCCGATGCGGTGAAGGCGTCGTGGTAGTCCGACGTCGACGCGCCACCGTAGGTCAGGGCCGTCTGTTCGCGGGTGATCGTGAACGGGACCGAGGCGGAGGCACCGTTGTAGGCGGTGTCGCCGGCAAACGACGCTGAGGCGGTTGTCGTCGCCGGGTGATCGGTCAGCGTGACGTTGCAGGCTGCCCGCCCGGTCGCATCGGTCGTGCCTATGCAGGACTGCGTGCCAGCCGCGAGAGTTACCAACTCGCCCGGCATAGGCGCACCCGAGCCGGCCACCGAGAGGTTCGCAGCCAGGGTCACGCTTTCGGTGTAGTCACCGGTCGTCGCACCGACGTAGGACAGCGTCGCACCGATCTTGCAGCTCGCAAGGGTGACGGTCGCGTTGTGCGTCGCTTGGGTGATGGAGTTCACGGCAATGAACGCGTTGCGGGCCGAGTCGACGTATTTGCTCCCAACCCGGAGGTAGGGGCGGAACCCCGGCGCATCGACGTAGGAACCTGCGATCCCGGACTGGTCGACCCAGTACGAGTAGGAGTCCTGGCCCTGAAGGTGGACGACCACCCCGTCTGCGGGGATGCCCGCGTCCCAGCCGGACTTTTCCCGAAACTCGAAGGCGTAGAGGTCCGTTGTCGTGGACGTACCTATCTTCTGGATGAAGATCGATGCCGGGATTTCGGCTTTCAAGAAGCCGGTCGCGGTCGGTTGGTTCAGTGCTGCGAGCTGCACGGTCTGCTGCCGGCATGCGGTGTTGTCGAGGCGGGTCTTGCGGTTTGCTGCGATCCAGCCGGCGGTGTCCATCTGCACGGAGTTGACACCGGGCCCGCCCGTAGTGAACAGACCCCAAGGGTTGTTCGTGCCGTAGCACTGCGCGCAGCTACCGATGTCGTAGTAGTCGCCGTAGTCGTCCTGTGAGGGCTGCTGGGAGAGCGTCCTCGAATGGTCGATGCGCAGCAGGTGGGCGGACTCGTGAAGGATGAGGTTGAACTGCTGATCCTGCTCGGAGACCATTACTCCGAGGTTCGGGTAGTTCGTTCCGTTGATGGTGCGCCCCGGCCCGGCGCCGAAGAGGTCCTCGCTTTGACCAGTCCGGTTGGTGAGGACGACGACACCGGCGTAGTCGTTGAAGTCGACGTCCGGATCGGCCATCGTCGCGCAGGTGTCTACCTTCGCATTGCGATCCAGCGCCGCATATTCCGCCAACGTCTTGGGCATCTCGTACCAGCCCTTCACGACGGTGCCGGTCAGGTCGAGTTGGCCGTAGGACACGTTTTGCCAGTAGTCGAACACGCCCTGCTGGCCCGCGCCGGACTCGTTGAACATGCGCTCGTAGAACGACGCCGGGTTCGGTTCATCAGTCTTGTCGGTGAACTTGCACAACACCACCACGAGCTTCTGCGTGCCCGTGATCGCAGTGGCCGGTTCGTGCCGCGCCAGCGAAAGCGCGCCGATCACCACTACGGAGAGGAGCAGAGCCGGTATCGAGCTGCGTGGCCTGGCGAGTCGTCGGCGCGTGCGTGCGGTCATGGCTAACCTCCGTCGGAGAGTGGTGCCTCGAACGGTACGGTTTCGACCCAACCACGACTATAGGGATATCCCTAATTGCGCCGCCGTATTCGGGGTGCACCCGTCGACTCGCGCGTATACCGGAGACGGCGTCGCGGCCCCACGGTCAAGTCCGGCCGCAGATGTCACTGTCGCCCCCATCACCGACCGCTGGCGAAAAGGACGATCAGAAGGCCGGGTCGGTCAACCGCCGAGTCGAGGGAATTTGGGTGGACGCCGTTCGATCAACGACATCGCTCCCTCGGTCGAATCGGGCCGATCGAGAGCCGCCCACGTGGCCAGATCGATTTCGGGAAGTGCTTCCTCGTAACCCATCCCGACGTGGCGGTACACCATCGCCTTCGCATCAGCGATGCTGGCCGGCGACACGGTCTCGGCCAGTTCACGCACATACGCGGCCGCGGCAGTGACCGGATCGGCTTCGTCGGTGAGGTACTCGACCATACCGATTCGGTACGCCTCGGCGGCATCGATCTTCTTCGAGGTCCACAGCAGATCTAGCGCCCGGCCGGGCCCCATCATCCGGGGCATGATCCAGCTCAGACCATGCTCCGACGTCAAACCACGCTTTGAAAAGATCGTGGTGAAGCTCGCCGTAGGAGCGGCGAACCGGACGTCGGCCATGAGCGCGAGCACCAGTCCGCCACCGGCGGCGACACCGTTGACGGCCGCGACGACCGGCTTCGGAACCCGAAGCAGATACGAGAACATGCCGGGAAGTTCATCGGGGGGTGGCACGGCGCGGCGGGTGCTCCCGGCTGCGGTCGTCGCCTTCAGTACTTCGGCGTCCAACCCGGAACAGAACCCGCGGCCGTTCCCGCTGACGACGATCCCGACCACCGCGGGGTCGGCTGCCGCAGCATCGATCGCCGACCGAATCTCGGCAAGCATCGAGTAGGTGAGCGCGTTGAGTTTGTCGGGACGGTTCAGCCGGATCACGCACACCGGATCGGTGACTGACACCTCGATCTCTTCATAGGCAGCCATAGTCGTGGGTCCTCCTCGATGGGATCTATCCGGTTGTGTCGCTCCGGTTTGAATGGGGCGAACCGTACCGGGCTCTGACGCAACCCGCCACCCGGACTCTTCCCACCCGCCACCCGGTCCCGGAATTTCAGTCCGACGCCCGGATTTCTCCATCGCGGGGTGAGCGCGTTACGGTGCGTTCGCTTCAGTGCACACCGCTGCTGCACCGCGGGCCAGGCCCGAGGTGCAGGGAATTCTTTGAAAGGACCCTTATGGCTGCCGACTTCGAACTCACCGATGAGATGCGAGCTGTTATTGGCGTGGAGAGCGAGCCGTGGACGGTCGAGCTGACCACCACCAGCGTGCGGGCCTTCGCCCGTGGCGTGGGTTACACGGACCCCGTCTACTACGACGAAGAAGCCGCCAAAGCGGCCGGCTACAAGAGCCTCCCGGCGCCCGCGTCGTACCTGGGCACCCCGGTCTTCATCCCGGCCGTCTCCGATACGACCTACGGTCAGCCATCACGCTCCGGCGGGCCGCGCCTCGACCACGGTATGAAGAACGTGCTCGACGGCGGCACTGAGACGTTCTACGAGCGCACGCTCGTCGCCGGCGATGTGCTGACCATGACGTCGATGGTCGCCGACCTCGAAGTCAAAGAAATGAAGATCGGGACCGCCCTCGTCGTTACGAACGAGACGATTTACCGAGACAAGGCCACCGGCGAGGTTGTCGCCCGCCAGCGCGGCCAGGGCATCTGGTACTGACGGCCACGCCGGATACCACGTTCCCATAGCCATTACTACGTACGTATACGAATCGAATCAAGGAACATAACCATGCCAACCTTTGCCGAAGTCAACGTAGGCGACACCCTTCCCCCACTCGAAAAGACGCCGGGTCGCCGTCAGCTCGTGCAGTACGCCGCCGGATCCGGCGACTTCAACCCTCTCCACTACGACGCGGATTTTCCGCAGGCCAAAGCGATCGGTGACAACATCGTGCACGGTCGCATGAAGTACGCCTGCCTGGGCGAGATCACGTCGAACTGGCTGGCCCACACCGGCCGCGTCGTGTCCATCGGCTGCCAGTACCGCGGCATGGACATGCAGGGCGCCACCTTCCACGTGAAGGGCACCGTCACCGGCAAGCGCGAAGAGGGCGGACGCAAGCTCGTCGATCTCGAACTGTGGACGGAAACGTCCGACGGTAAGAAGACGACGCCGGGTTCCGCCGTCGTCGAACTCAACGCCTGATCGCTCCCCCCGTTACCGCTGCTCCGGAGTCGAAAAGTCGCTCCAGGAGCTACGAAATCGCTCCGGAGCAACAGCCCTTCGACGTAGTCTGCTCGGGTGACCGAACAGATCCCGCAGGAAATCGACAGCGCAACCGGACTCCCGATCGGTCCACTCGTTTCCAACCCCGCTCCGGCCAAACGGCCGGAGCGTGTTGTTCTCGAGGGACGCTACTGCCGGCTCGAACCGCTCGACCCGGCGGCGCACGGCGATGGTCTCTTCGCCGCTTCGACCCCACCCGACGCGAAGGCCAGGTTTCTGTACCTCCCGGTGGAGGCTCACCCGGACCGGGCCGACTTCGACGCCTGGGCCGAAGCGAAGGCCGTCTCGGCCGACCCGATGTACTTCACCGTGATCGACACGCGCACGGGTCGGATCGGGGGCCGCCAGTCGTATCTCCGCATCGACCCCACCAACCAGTCGATCGAGATCGGCGACATCTACTGGGGGCCCTCGATCTCCCAGACCCAGGTCACGACCGAAGCGAACTTCCTGTTCGCCAAGTACGCGTTCGACGAGCTCGGGTACCGCCGCTACGAGTGGAAGTGCAATGCGCTCAACGAGCCGTCGCGTCGTGCCGCTCTCCGTTTCGGCTTCCTCTACGAGGGTCTGTTCCGCCGGGCCGCGATCGTCAAGGGTCGCACCCGCGACACCGCATGGTATGCCATGACCTCAGACGAATGGCCAACTATCAAGCGCGCATATGAAGCGTGGCTTGATCCCGCCAACTTCGACGAGCAGGGGCAACAACGGAGTCCGCTCGCAGCCGGACCCCGCTGAGTCCGCGCCAGACCGACGAGGCGGTCCTAAAGGAGCACGCTCATGCAGGTCACGCCGGCCTCGATCTTCTGCAGCTCGCTCACGTCGACGTGCCGAACCCCAAAGCCGAGTGACGCGATGAGCTCTCCGGTGCGTGGCGCATCGGCGGGGAGCACAACGGTCGAGCCGACACAGAGCACGTCGCCGCCACTCGGTTCCAACGCCCGCTGAACGGCAAAGCCGGCGTCGGTGAACGGAGCCGGGTCGTACCAGCCCTCGACACCTATGAGTGTGTTGTCAGGCAGGGCCGTTATCGCCGACTTCAGATGGAGACAACCGGGCACATTCACCGCGATCGTCGTCCGGCCGAGAGGCTTTACGAAGGCGGCAAACTGGTCGATGGCCGCCTGATCGGTCCGGGTGGTCAGCCCAATGAACACGAAGTCGCCAACGGAAAGAACGTCGCCCCCGTCGAGTGTCCCCTCCGTGATCTCCGACATAGCGATACCAAGCGCGCTTACCAATGGCTTTATGGTGTTTGTCTCGCCCCGGCGGCTGATCGCTCCCGGCCTGGTGATGATCGCATGACCTTCGACCATGACCAGCGCGTCTTCCACGAAGAGACCGTCGGGGTGCTCATCGGCTTCCGGAGCATGTACGAGCTGAAGGCCCAGTTCTTCGAGCAGCGAAAGGTAGACCGCGTGTTGCCTCAGACCCAGATCGACATCGAGCGGAACCCGGTCGATGTGGGTGACTTCGCCTTCCGAGATCCGACGACTCGGCCGACGAACGATCGCCCGTTTCATCCGAGCGAGTTCATGAGGGTCCGGTACTGGTCGAGCAGCGGCAGCACGACGTCAGCTGGAGCACTCGGTATGTTGAGCAGACAGCGGTTCACTCCCAGGGCGGCATACTCCGAAAGCTTGGCCGGGTCGGCCGGAGCACCGAACACGCCGACTGGGATAGGGGCCCGACCCGCAGCAGCGGCTTTGTCTTGCAGTTCCTTGATGCGATCGCTGAACGGCACCGCTCCCCGACCGGGTATCGGCAGCCACTCGTCGGCGTAGCGGACCACGCGGTCGAGAGTCTTGGGACCATCGCCACCCATGAGAATCGGCGGATGTGGGGTCTGCTTCGGTTTGGGCCACGCCCAGATCGCTTCGAAGTTCACGAACGTGCCGTGGTACGTCGCTTCGTCGTTCGTCCAGATTTCCTTCATCGCCTCGATGCGTTCACGAAGCAGCGCAAAACGGGTCGACGGGTCGGTCCCGTGGTTCTCCATCTCTTCGACGTTCCAACCGCCGCCGACTCCGAACAGGAAACGACCGTTGGACAGGTAATCGAGGCTGGCCACCGCCTTCGCGGTGACGATGGGATCGCGCTCGACCACGAGACAGACCCCGGTGCCGAGCTTCAACGTGGAGGTCACCGCGGCCGCCATCGACAGGGCCACGAACGGATCGTACGTGCGCACGTAGTGGCGGGGAAGTTCCGGACCACCCGGCCAGGGCGACGTCCGACTCGACGGTATGTGGGTGTGCTCGGGGAACCACAGTGATTCAAAGCCACGTTCTTCGACGGCTCGAGCCAGTTCGGTGGGCGCGATCGCGTCGTCGGTCGGGAACATCAGAACGCCAATTTCCATGGCAGCGTTCTTAGCGCAAATTCGTGGGAAACGAGCGCGCCGCCGGGCGAGCTCGGCGCAGGACCGCAGCGCGAGGCTCCCGAGCTCGGTACTCCCTTCGGGCCTACTCCGCCATCGGTACTCCCTTCGGGCCTACTCCGCCATCGCCGCCCGTTGCTGGAGTCCGGTGGTCTCACGGAGCGGCTCTTCGCGAAGCTTGAGCGCAAAGAACAATGCCAGGCCCGTGAAGCACGCGCTGAGGATGAAGATACGCGCTGCACCGTTGGTGATCGAGGTCTGCACTGCAATGCGATCGAGCTCCGGGAGAACCTTGATCTTGCTCGGCTGTCGGATGATCGACAGCACATCGCCGGTCTTCTGTCGGTCCGGGAGTCGCTTCGTCAGGTTGCTGCGGACCACGGCGTTGAACACCGTGCCATACACCGCGAGGCCGATCGATGAGCCCAGGCTACGGAAGAAGTTCTGGGCCGACGTGGCGATGCCCATGTCGCGTGGGTCGGCTGAATTCTGTGAGGCGATGCTCAGCGTGGGCATGGTGCATCCCATGCCGAGTCCGATCATGAACATGCCGATCGCAATGACTACGTAGGAAAGGCTGGGCTTGATCGTCGTCGAGACCAGGAGGCCGGCCATCGACAGCGGAATGCCGATAAGGGGGAACCGCTTGTACGTTCCCGAACTCGAAATGAGCCGTCCGACCACGGTTGAGCCCGAGAACATGCCGGCCATCATCGGCAGCGTCGCCAAGCCCGACTTGGTCGGCGAGAAGAACCGGACGTCCTGGAAGAAGAGCGCAAAGAACAGTCCGCTCGTCATCATCGAAGTTCCGACTATGAGACCGAGAATCATCGTCGTGCGGATGACGTCGTTCTTGAAGAGCCGAAGCGGAAGGATCGGCTCCGGAGTCCGACCCTGTTGAACGACGAAGGCAACCGTGGAAATGAGTGACACGGCAAAGAGCCCGAGGACAAAGGGTTCACCCCAACCGGATTTGCCGCCTTCTTCCAGGCCCACCATAAGTGCACTTAATGAAACGATGAGGAAGAGCGCACCGAGCCAGTCGATATGAACCTCGCGCTTCACAAACGGGAGTTTGAGCACGGTGGCGATCACGACGAGCGCGGCGAGTCCGAGGGGCAGGTTCACGAGGAAGATCCACCGCCACGAGAAATTGTCGACGATGACGCCGCCGAGTAGCGGCCCGGCGACGCTGGAAACGGCCCACACCGAGGTGAACAGGCCGAAGTACTTCCCACGGTCCCGGGACGGAACCACATCGCCAACCACGGCGAAGGTGAGCCCCCAGATTCCGCCGCCACCAAGACCTTGAATCGACCGGAAGATGATGAGCTGCGTCATTGATTGAGCCGCTCCGCAGAGAAGCGATCCGACGATGAAGACCGAAATGCCACCGAGGAAGATCCAACGGCGGCCGAACAGGTCGCTGAGCTTGCCGAGGAGGATCGTCGCAATGGTCGACGTGACGACGTAGGAGGTGGTCACCCAGGTGAAGCGACTGAAGCCCTGAAACTCTCCGACGATGGTCGGAAGCGCCGTGCCAACGATCGTAGAGTCGAGCGCCGAGAGAAACAGGGCCATGATCAGGCCGGCGAGTACGACGTTGAGCTGCTTCTTCGTCAGCACACCGGTTTCGTGCACATCGTTGGGAGCTGGTGTTTGCGTTACGGTCACGGGGAGTTCAACTTTCGTTTGCTTGACCCAGTTTCCCCTCAGGAACCCTTCAGCTCCAATTCCCAGCCGGAACGGCGACTCCGCCACCTCAACCAGAGGGGCGCATACGGCCACATCGGGCGAGACGCCGAAGCCGCCTCCGGCTCGCTCAAGGCAAACGATCACTCAAGGCAAAAAGCCCACGCGAAAGCCTGGAGAAGCGGGGTCGCTGCCCCTAACCTCGCAGGGTGCCTGCGAACCTTCAACCACTGCGCAATCCTGCGTACCGGTTGTTCTGGAGCGCCGGAGTCATCTCCGATATCGGCACCTGGGTGCAGTTGGCGACCGTAAGCACGTTGCTCGCCGGCAGCGGAGCGAGCAACACGGCAACTGCCCTGGTGTACGGAGCGCTCTTCATACCCCAGGCGCTGTGTGCCCCGCTGGGCGGGGTGTTGGCCGACCGTATCGACCGACGCGTTCTTTTCCTACGCGCGCTTAGCGTCCAGACCGTCATTACGACTGCGATGGCTGTCGCGATCGGATTGGGTGAGCGCCGACCTCTCGTGCTTGGGCTGATGATCCTCATCCAGGGGGCGGCCGGTTCACTCGGTCAACCGGCGTTGTCAGCCGTCCTGCCCGACCTGGTGCCGCGGGAACAGCTAACGGCCGCCGTTGCACTGAGCATCACCGCCTGGAATATCGGACGCGTCATCGGCCCGCTCATCGCCTGGGCCCTGAGCTGGATGGGACCGGCTGGCCGGGTCGGACTCAACGCGCTGAGTTTCGCCGCCCTGTGGGTCGCCATCTTCCGGCTGCGTCGACCCTTCCTTCCAGCCTCGAAAGTACGCACGACCATCCGCCACGAGTTGCGAGACGGGGCCCGGACGGTCGTGAGAGCTCGCTCCTGCCTGTTCGTGATCCTGACCGTGGTCGTGATGCACCTGACGTTCGTGCCGTTCATGGGGACGATTCCGATCAAGGCCAAGGCGCTTCTCGCCGCACACCACGCGTCCACCAGCCTCTCGCAGGTGACCGGAATTCTGATGTCGGCTCAGGGAGTGGGAGCGGTCGTAGGGTCGCTGCTTATCGCTCAGATTCTCCGCCGGTGGAATCGCTCGTCGCTGATCCTCGGAGGGATGACCGTCGCCATCGCGACCGGCCTCGCGTACGCCGTGGCGGGGACTGTCGTCGTAGCCGTTCTGGCCATCGCGTTTGTCGGTGGCGCCACCGCCATGCTGATGGGTCTGTTCGGCGGGGTGACGCAGCGTGATGCGCCGCCGGAGCACCGCGGCCGGGTGCTCAGCTGGAGTGTCGGCGCCAACGGCCTGTCGTATGGCTTGGGCTTGTTCTTCATCGGACAACTCGCCGATGGCGTTGGTATCTCGAAGGCCCTGTTCATCGGAAATGTGCTTCTGCTGACCGCGGTCGCCGGGGGCCTCATTGCGTTCCCGCGATGGCGGGCACTGTTCGACGGTGGCGATATCTCCGCCCACCGCAAGGTTGAGACGGCCGGCGCAACGGTTGCCGCCACGACCCGACGTGGGTGACCGGGTGGGTCGCCCGGTCTCTCGGATTCAGGTACGGTCTGAAAGATGATCGTCGTGTTCGTCTTCGTCAAGGCCGCCAGCCCCAGCTCCGTCGCCACGCTCGGCCAGGCCATCGCCGATGTGAAGGGCGTCTACGAGTGTTATTCGATCACCGGCGACCACGATTTCCTGGCCGTGCTCCGGCTCGCCAACCACGATGAGATCGCCACGGTCGTGACCGGAGGGATCGCCTCGCTCCCCGGCGTGGCGTCAACCTCTACCGTCATCGCGTTTCGCAGTTACAGCTCGGCCGACCTCGGACAAATCTGAATTGGTAAACCGGGCACTCCCATAGGGGACGGCCCGGTTGTCAGGAGGCGGCGAGAATCCGCAGTTCCGGGTCGATCAGATCGATCAGGTCCTCGATGCGGTCTGCCACGCGATTCCAGGCCGCGAACGCGGCGTCGTCGCCAACGGCGCGTCCGGCGAGCGATCGGGCGGAGGAAACGATCCGACGCTCCAGGTTTCGTCGTGACGTAACCCCGAGGCTGACGCTCGGCAGAAGTTCCCGGCGTCCACCGAGTTCGAACAGCAGGAGGGCGGCGTGAAGCTCGACCATCGAGACGGTGGGCGACGACGACACCGACGTTTCGGCGCACAGTATCTGAAGCCCGGAGACGACATCGTCGAGGACGGCTTTGGGGTCGATGTCGGCAACCAGCCGCTCAGTCCATTCGCTTCGGTCAGCGGTGTCTCGGTCAGCGGTGTCTCGGTTGGCGACGTCCGAAGCGGGGAAATTCTCGGAGTTTGTGTTCATACCCACCATTTTCGGCCGCAAAGGTAAACAAACGATGATCATTTGCCCGATATTGATTGGTCAGATGTCACCGGCGTGCATGCGTCACATCAACCGGAATTGTTCAATGTCGCCCACGTTTCCGGGTGATTTCGCTCCACTCACGGCCGTTGCTAGGCCAAGATTACGGCCCCGTTCAACAGTCGAACGCTGAACAGCACCGTGGGTCGTTGCTCAAATCAGCCTTCGCGACACCGGATATTCCACGCACCGAATATTCAGCATTGACTACGTGATCAGCAAGCAGTTAGACCGCGTGACCTACGACCGCATATAGCGGATCACCAACGTGGTTCGGTGGTGTTCGACGCTGCCAACTGACGTCGTCGAGACCGGCCAGACGCATGTATTCGGCGACGACCTCGCAACGGGTCCGTTCATCGATCGAAAGCCATCCGCGGATCACCTTGGTCGGAAAGCAGCGATTTGAGAACGTGCACACGATTGGCGAGCCGGGTCGGGCCACCCGACCCGCTTCAGCCAGCACGTCGATCGGTCGAACCAGGTAATCGACCGATACACAGCAGGTAACGGCGTCGAAGCGACCGTCGACGAACGGCAGCGTGGGGTTCTGGTTCAAGTTGTGCAACACGACTTCGTGCGCCATCTCGTTGGCCTCGAGCTCGCGCCGGTTCATACCGAGCACCACGAGTTCCTCCGGCCGGACCGGCAGATGCGAGATCCACGACGACATCAGATCGAGCACCTTCCCCGTTAGCCCCAGTTCGGCGTAAAGGGTGCTGACCGCAGCGATCGCGTGATCATCGATGTGGGTGACGAAGCGATCGGGTTGGTAGAACACCACATCGTCGGTTTCGTCGGCACGGGAGAAGAAGCCTTGGGGAAAGCGATCGTGGGGGTCGTCGGCCACGCCGGCAGTGTCGGAGGTAGGCATGCACCACGAATGTAGGCGACGACCGGCGCTATCTCTCTGAGCTCTCCCTGGAGAAAGGTGCGCGAGTCATCGCGCGTGGCAGACTCACGAACGATGAACGATCTCGCACGCCAAACCGCCGAACTCGATGCAGTAAGCCAGGCCGCTCTCGTGAAAAGTGGTGAGGTCAGCCCGGCTGAACTTGTCGCCGCAGCGATCAGCCGGATCGAGGCACTCGACGACGGACCCAACGGCATCAACGCTGTCATTCACCGACGATTCGAAAAGGCTCTGGCCGAAGCCAACGATCCGAACCTTCCCGACGGGCCCTTCCGGGGCCTTCCCATGGCGATGAAGGACCTCTGGCCGGCTTCGGCCGGTGACCCGCTGCACCTCGGCAACATCGCCATGAAGAACGCCGGGTACATTCACCCGCAGGATGCAAACATTACGCGCGCTTATCGTCGCGCCGGGATGGTCATCGTCGGTCGTACCAACACGCCCGAATTCGGAGCAGTGGCGACGACAGAGCCGATCGCGTACGGGGCGACCCGCAACCCGTGGAACACAAACCACTCGCCCGGCGGATCGTCCGGTGGCGCAGCGGCGGCCGTTGCGTCGGGCATGCTCGCAGCAGCCAACGCCTCCGACGGCGGCGGCTCCATCCGCATTCCCGCAGCCGCATGTGGGCTCGTGGGGTTGAAGCCGTCGCGAGGTCGGATCTCGATGGGACCGCTCAGCGATGAATGGGGCGTCTCGGTTCAACACGTGGTGTCGGCGAGCGTGCGAGACACGGCAGCAATTCTCGATATTTCAGCGGGCGCGCACCCAGGAGATGCGGTCGTCGCTCCACTTCCGTCACGACCGTTCGCGGCTGAAGTGGGCGCGCCCGTTGAGCCGTTGCGTATCGGCTTGATGAGTCGTCCGCTCACCGGCCCCCACGACCCCGAATGCGAAGAGGCGGCACTGGCGGCGGCACGTTGGTTTGAGGCGAACGGACACGTCGTCGAGACCGCGTATCCGAGCGTGCTCGACTGGTGGACCCAGCAGTCGAGCGGGCTGTCGCAGTGGGCAGTGAACATCCGGAACAACATCGCCCGATTGGAAGCGTGGCTGGGTCGGGAGTTCAGCGAAGACGACGTCGAGCCCGCCACGTGGGGCCTGGCTCAGGCGGCCAACGGGTTCAGCGCTCTCGATCTTCAGCGGGCCCAGAACGACCAGGTACGTCTGCGGCGGGAGTCGGCGCAGTTCTGGGTACCGACGACCGACGGAGGCAGCGGCTTCGATCTTCTCCTGACCCCCACCATGGCCATCCTTCCCCCGCCCCTCGGTGAGCTCGTGGCCGCTCCGGGCGAACCGATGCGGGCACTTGTCGGCTCCGCTCCTATGGCGACGTTCACGAGCCCCTGGAACGCCACCGGTCAGCCCGCGATCTCGATACCGTTCGCCCAGAGTGCATCGGGCCTTCCCATCGGCATCCAGCTGGTCGGCGCCTACGCCCGCGAAGATCTCCTGCTCCGGGTGGCCGCCGCGATGGAGGCCGACATCAGGTGGGGAACGCGTAGGGCGCCCGCGCACGCCGCCAACACCTGACCCGTCGGACTCAGCTGAGTGCGGCGACGATCCGTCGGGCCAGGTCGTTGGCCGCGATCTCGGCTTCGGGAAGCAGCTCGTTCAATGCGACGAGCAGCTCGCGTCGAAGTTCGGGGTGGGTGATGCGCGAAGCAATGTCGGCCAGCAGAACATTCTCCGCATCAGTTGTGCCGATCGCGGACCGAACCTTGGCTATGGCGATGCGGTGATACGTCTCGTAGGAAAACGTCGCGGTATCCCAACCATGGGCATCGGTGAACGCCTCGATCGCTTCCTGCTCGCTGATCTTCACCATCTTGTCGGCGAACTCGGCAAACACCAGGAGCTCAACGGCGGCCTCATGCTCGGCCTGATCGGCGACGTGAGCGCCGAGCCGTGACGCCTGCCCGTGGAATGGATTGTTCATGCCGCCATCTCAGCAGAGATCCGACGGGTCCGAAACACGAGTAGAACCGGCACGCTCAGGTTCCGACCCATCGTCCCGGTCGGCATCAGGTGACTAGGCCTTCGGGGCGATGGCGTCGCCGGGGAGCGGGCGGTCGGCGTAGAGCGCGGTCTGGAAACGCCGCATACCGCCAAGCCACCGATCGACGTCGGTCGCCTTGCGTTCCATATAGGTCGCAACTTCGGGGTGGGGCAGTACGTGGAATTTCTCCGCACGGATCGCGTCGATGCAATCCTGGGCAACATCGGCGGCGGTCTTGACCCCATCTCCTGCGGCTACTCCCCCGGCCATGCCGTTGCGACGCTCGGCGTCGGGGCTGTTCGCCATGATGTTCGTTTCGACCGCCTGCGGGCACAGCACCGACACGCGGATGCCCTGGTGGTGGTGCGTCACCGAGAGCCACTCGGCGAGGCCCACGGCGGCGTGTTTGGTCACGGAGTATGCCAATGAGCCGATCTGCGTGAGCAGGCCCGCGGCCGATGCGGTGTTCAGGAGATAGCCGCCCCCGTTCGCGATCATCGACGGAATCACCGCGCGTGCGGCGTAGATGTGGGCCATCACGTGGACATCCCACATCTGCTCGATGCGCTCGTTGGTGTCTTCGAGCCCACCGATGGTCACGTATCCCGCATTCGACACGAACAGATCGATCGGACCGTGCGCGGCCAGCGTGTCCTCGACCAGTTTCTGGATTCCGGCCTCGTTGCTCACGTCGAGGCCCACGCCCGTACCACCGATCTCGGCGGCCACCCGCTTGGCCTGTGCTTCGTTCAGGTCGACGACTACGACGTGCCGGGCTCCTTCACGGTGGGCCGCCTTGGCCAGGGCTTCGCCGATTCCTGAACCCGCACCGGTGATTACTACGACTCGATCTTTCAGTTCCATGCGCCCGACACTACGACGCCCTACATTTCGAAGCCACCCGCGACCGTCGATGCGATCGTTGTTCGCGCCGGCGACAACGAACATCCGGGCCTTGGCTTCGCTGCCGGGCCGATTCTTCGAATCGCCGCTAAGGTCGATCGGGTGACGGATACGAACCACGGCCACCCCGGCGATTCCCGAGACCAATTCCTGACACGGGTAGTCGCGCTCGCGGCGGAAGCCCGGGCCGAGGGTGACCATCCCTTCGGTGCGCTGCTCGTGATCAACGGTGAAGTGGTCGCTGAAGCGAAGAACCGTGTCAACACCGATTCCGACCTCACCGCCCACGCCGAATCCATGCTCGTGCGAAACCTGGAGCGCGAAGGGCGCCTGCATCTGCTGAAGGAGGGGGTGTTCTACGCCTCATGCGAGCCCTGCCCGATGTGCGTCGGAGCAATGTTCTGGGCGGGTGTGCGCAACGTCGTTTACGGGCTTTCCGCCGCTCGACTCACCGACCTCGCGACTCCCACCGGTCAGGACCCCTTCGGATTCACGATCACCGCCCCTGAGTTGGGCGCCGCCGCGTCACCACCGATGACGTTTGTCGGCCCAAGCCGGGAAGACGACGCCGCCGTTCCCCACGAGGGTTTCTGGAGGTAGTTTGAGCCGGGGTTGGACCCGACCGGGCGTGTCGACTCAGCTGCGGGGCTTGTAGGCCTGCGCAACCGTGTACCAGCTCACGGGTTTCGGACCCTTCACGAATCGGGCTTCCTGGCTGTCGATGACGAACCCGGCCGAGGTAGCGAGTGCGGGGGCGTCTCGGGTCAGATGACACCCACCGAACATGACCTTCTGAACCGGTTCGAACCGCTTCTGGCTCCGAGCCACCTTGGCATCCGGCGCCAGGCCGTGCTCCAGGAAATTGAAGACCCCACCGGGCTTCAAGACCCGGTAGATCTCGCTCAATGCCACCCGAGCGTCGGGCACCGTGCAGAGCGTGAACGTCGAGAGCGCGCTGTCTACCGATTCGTCTTCAAGCGGTAGCGACTGTCCGTCGAGACCGACGTGTTCAACAGCAATCGTGCTCTTCGCAATCCGGTCGGCCGCCAACTTCGAACCGCCGGAGGCCGGTTCAACGGCCAGTACCTTGGTGACCGCAGCTGGATAGACCGGAAGGTTCAGGCCGGATCCGAAGCCGATTTCCACCACCGTGCCACTCAGTCCGACGACGGCTTTACGTCGCCACACCGTAACGTCTTCGTTGCGAAGCGCCATGTCGACAATACGCGGAAGCAGCTGATCGGTGTACCAACCCATCGGTCGACTCTACCGTGTCGGCAACGATTTGCGCTGGGCGACCGCCGTTCAGCCGACGGTTGGATTGAGCGGCCGGTCGGCCACGATGTTCTTGGCTTCGAGTTCGGCGATCTCGGCGTCGGTGAAGCCGAGAAGACCCTGAAGGATCTCGCGGTTGTGTTCCCCGAAGAGCGGCGAGTGCAGGCGGGGCGCGGGGTTGGCATCGGCGAATCGCCATGTCACACCGCTCTGTCGGTACGTGTGCATCTTCGGGTGAAAGAGCTCGTGCCAGTATCCGCGAGCGACGAGGTGCGGATCGTCGAGGAGCGTGCGGGTGTCGCGCAGTTCAATTGCCGGCAATCCGGCGGAGATCAGAGCGGAGGCCGGATCGCTCGGAGCATCGGGAGAGGTGATCCAAGCTTCGATGGCGGCGTCGATCTCGTCGTGACGCGCGTGCCGGTCGCCGACCGACAGATCTGACCAGTCGGATCGATTCATATGTTCGCATAGCACTCGCCATTCCGCATCGTTACGGACACTGAGGACCAGCCAGCGCTCCTCTCCGGGAAGCGCGTAGCACCCCTGAGGCGCCATGCGAGCGTCGCGATTGCCCCGGTGCACCGGGGCCGAACCGTCAGCTGCGTCGACGAAGGAGTCGCCGATGAGAACTGCCGCCGTCTCCCGCTGAGCAAGGTCGATGTGGAGACCTTCACCCGTTGCGGAACGACGGGTCAGCGCGAGCCCGATCGCGGATACGGCGAACGTTCCCGCCACCGGGTCTCCGTAGGAGATGCCTGTCTTGAACGGCTCGCCGTCGCCGTAGCCCGTGAGCGAGCAAAGGCCCGAGAGTGTCTCGATGACCGGACCGAAACCGACAAAGGCGGCATCGGCACCGACTTTTCCGAACGCGGCCATGCTCACCAGAATGATGTCGGGCTTGTGGGAGCGAAGCACGTCGTAACCGAGACCGAGATTGTCGAGCACATCCGAGCGGTAGTTCTCGATCACGACATCGCAATGTTCGACGAGCTTCAGCAGTGCGGCGCGCCCTTCCGGTTGGGCGAGATCGAGGGTGAGCGATCGCTTCTCACGGTTGTAACCATCGAAGTAGAACGCGCTGTTCCACGGATCCTCAATGCCTGGCTGATCGATAAGCGTACGTATGTTGTCCCACGCCGAAGGTGATTCGACCTTGATCACATCGGCGCCCATCTCACCCAAGCGCATGGTCGCGAACGGTCCCGCCCACATCATCGTGAGATCGAGCACGCGGATTCCGTCGAGGGGAAGTTTCGGAGCCGCGGTTGTCGTGGCATCGGCGAGGGTTGTCGCTAGAGCAGAGCCTGTCGATGGAGCAGAGCCTGTCGATGAAGCGGAAGCATCGGCGGCCTTGGGTGCCGAGTCCCACGGGAATCCGGGATACGGCCGTCCGGGAATGCGAAGCGTGCCGCCCTCAGCCGGAACCTCGTCCCAGAATCCACGGTCGGCGGGCGTTACTCCCGCCATCACGTCGGCTGGAGTCATCACGACACCGAACGGCACACGCGACTTCACTGACAACTCGCGGATCTCCGCCATCGTGAGCCCGGCGAAGAATACGTACATCTTGGCCGTCAGCTCCTCTTCGTTCTCCTGAACGAGACGCTGCAGCGGGTCGGCAAAGCGAGGCTCGGCCAGCTCGGGATCGTCCATCAACGCAAAGAGTGCGGGGACCTGCCGAGCCAGGGCGAACACGCCGGCCCAACCGTCGAGACACGGGTACGTGCTCCACGTGGCCCGGGTGTGGTTGCCCAGTCGGGTCATCGCCGGCGTGTCGAGATACGACGTCATCGGCCCGTAGTACTCCAACATGCCCGCCGCGCATTCCTGCATCGAGATGTCGACAAGGTCACCGCGCCCGTGGCTCAGTCGCCCGAACCACGCCATTGTGGCGGCAGCGAACCCGTTGGCGCCTCCAAGGGCGTAGGCGTGGTTTCCGCCGGTGAGCAACGGCGTACGGTCGAAATCGCCGGTGAGCGACATGATGCCGCCCGCTGCGAACGACACGGCATTCGTCGACGGATTGTCGGCCGCCGGTCCGGTCAAACCGAACGGCGTCACCGACACGATGACCAGGTCCGGTCGAGCGGCCCGGAGTTCCGCGAAATCGAGACCGATCGCCGCCAGCTCGAACGGCTGACGATCGGAGACGATCATGTTGAAGACTGGATCGTGCGCCCGTCGGACCAGATCGGCGCAGGTTCCCGACTCGAGCGCGAGTCCGCTGAGGAAGGCCGTGCGTTGCGAAGGCGACAGCACCAGCGGCCGTTGATAATCGTTCAACTCGAATCGCGTGACGTGAGCCCCGTAGCCGTGAAGAAACCGAGCGGTCATGGCCGAGGCCACTCCCCCGCCAAGCTCGAGCACCTTTATGTCGTCGAATACCGGATCGTTCCCCATCGAGGCGGCAGCTTCGCGCATCGCGGCCCCTAAAGCGAGCCGAAGGCCGGCTATCTCGGTTTACGACTTCGGCATCGGGCTACAGGTCGAGACGGTAGCCCTGTTCCTCTTCGAGCCAACCGCGGGTCAGACCGCTCTGCACCTGCGGAACGT
Source organism: uncultured Acidimicrobiales bacterium (assembly GCA_963763135.1). Lineage (GTDB taxonomy): Bacteria > Actinomycetota > Acidimicrobiia > Acidimicrobiales > JANYDT01 > JANMZO01. The sequence continues at coordinate 210,683 of CAVXNJ010000010.1, forward strand.
CGGGGAGAGCCCTGGCCACGTCCCAGACCGAGACGGGGATGAACCCGAAGCGTTGCCAATAGGGTCCTGCGTGGGAACTGAAGAGGTACAACTGACGGTCGCCCCGTTCCCTCGCATGGTCGATCGCGGTCGACGTGAGGCTCACGCCGATTCCACGACCGCGGTGGTCGGGCACAACCGCGGCACTGCGCAGCAGGCTTGCTCCCTCGCCGTGTTCGAGACCCAGGCACGCCACCACGTCGTCGGCCGCAAGAGCCAGCCAGTAGGTGCAGGTTTCCAGCGTGGCTGTGATTCGGGCCCGGACGGTGCTCAGACCGGTCAACAGCAGCAGATCGAAGATGGCCGACAGGTCAGCGTCACCCTCCGCCGTTCGGATCACGTACCCGTCGGTCATCTACGTCGGTGTCCCGCTCAAGCGAACTGGGTCTTCGGTCGCGAGAGCATCTCGCCGTCGACCTCGATGTCGACCTTCTCGTTGTAGAAGCAAACAAGACCCGCAATCTTGGCGGCTTCCGGAATGGGGTCGCGGTAACCCCACACGAGATCCTTGTGGTTCGCGCCGTTCACGTCGACCGACCAATATTCCGCAGTTCCCTTGTAGGGGCAGACACTCGACGTGTCGGTAGCCGTGAGCAGATCCATTCGGACGTCGAGCTTCGGGAGGTAGTAGCGCACGGGAAGGTTCGTTTCGAACAACAGCCGCGGGCTCGTGGAATCGGCGACAACCTGTCCGTCGACGAAGACCCGCACGCGACGGCTCGAGTGCAGCGCATCGACTCGGTGGTAGGGATCGCGCGGATGCTTGAACACCTCTTCGTCTTCCTCAAACCAGGCGTCGACGCCGTTCCAGTCGATGCGGGAGTATCCGTTGATTCCTCGGCCCTCCGATATTGCCGACGCCGGTATGACGTCACGGTTGATCGACGCGTTCGGAACGTACCAGGCCGGGTAGTACGGGATGTCCCACACGTAGAGCGCTTCGGTGGTGTCGACACCCACGACCCCACCGTGAACAGCGCGTACTCGGCGGGGGCACGGTTCTTGGTGTCCGATTTCCATGGAAGCAGTCTGTCGGAGTCTCGTCTCTTAGGCGAGCGGAATCTCAGCCCGCCGCCGTTGCGGAGGCCACATCGAGTGCGTCCGACAGGTCATTCCAGATGTCTTCGACGTCTTCGATGCCGACGCTGAAACGCAGCAGACCGGGGTCGACATGCGAATCTCCGGCGTACTTGTGGCGACGCTCGATCGTCGATTCCACGCCGCCGAGGCTGGTGGCCGGGACGAGAAGCTGCACGGATGCACACACGGCATCGGCCACCCGTGCCCCGCCCTTCACAATGATCGCCATCATCGGCCCGATTTGGCGAACCGAGCTGACGGCGGGATGGTTAGCCAATCGACCAGCCAGATCCGCAGCAGAGCGCGACGACGCTTCGTAGCGCAATGGCAGCGTGCGTAAACCTCGGAGCGCAAGAAACGCCTCCAGTGCACCGGGCGTCGCGCCAACGTAGGTGCGGGCTTTGAAGAGTTTCTCGTACAGGCTGCCATCGTTCGTCACCACGACACCCAAAAGCAAATCACTATGTCCACCTATGAATTTGGTGGCTGAATGCAACACCGCCGTGGCGCCCAGTTGCAGCGGAAGTTGACCGATCGGCGTGGCGAAGGTCGAGTCGACGACGGTCGGGATTCCGCGCTTGGTCATTTCGGTGCAGATCAGCTCGAGTTCGGCCACGTCGAGCGTGGGATTCGTGGGTGATTCCAACCACACCAGGTCGGCACCGTCCGATGCTGCAATCACCGCTGCGGTGTCGGTCACGTCAACCGATCGAATCTCGAGATGCCCGGCTTTCACGAGATCATCGACAAGAACCCGAACTCCCATGTAGCTCACCGATGGGAGGACCATGACACGCGGCATCATCGCGTGGAGCAGGCCCGACGCTGCGGCCATTCCGCTGGCGAACGAGACCGCGTTTCCGCCTTCGAGGAGACCTATGGCCTGCTCGAAGGCGATCCAGCCCTCAGTGCCATGTGTACGCGAATACTCGCCACCTTCGCGGAAGTTCGACGCCAGAACAATCGGCACATTCAACGGCGAACCCGGACCGTGCGGTCGACCGGCGGCAACGGCAAGCGTCTTGGCCGACCATGCGGGAAGGCCGGGATCCGCGGGCTTCGGCGGCCAGGGTGGAAGGGCCGATGTGGATTCGTCAGCGACAGACATGGGCTCCGACGATAGCGGGGCTGCTCCGTCCTTCGTTTATGTCCACGCTTCGACACGTATGCGATGCAAAACGTGGAAATAAGCGCAGATTCTCAGCCCTTGGCTTCAGCCCAACTGTGAATCACGTTGGCCTTCGCCACGTAGCGAACCTTGCCGCCGGGCATCCACCGTGCTGCGGCGTCGTACAGCGAATACTCCAACACTGCGGCAGCGTCGGTCGCGTGGGCCTCGGGCACATGAAGAAGGAGTTCGTCGTGGAGACAGAGCACGATCTGACCCCCGAGTCCGACGATGCGGCCCCTGACCGTTACGGCCCAGGCTTTGAACAATTCTGCGGCCGCTCCCTGAATGACGGCGTTCCGGGCGTATCGGCCTCGGCCGGCGGCAGCATTTCGATCAACGGGGGTTCCCGGCCCGGCATCGCCGAAACCCATGCGCACGAGTCGCCCGCCGTATGTCCGCACGTCGCGCCCCTGCTGTCCCGATCGGTCGGCATCGCGGAGAAACTGCATCGCAACCGGATACGCCGACTCCATGCTCTTCAGCGCTTCTCCGGCCGCCCCGGACGTCTGACCGTACATCGCCGCGAGAACCGCGATCTTGGCCACGGACCGCTCGACCCGTAACCGCTCGGCCACCGGCGAGTACATGTCGTCGGCCTGGGTGGCCTCGGCGAACGCCCGGTCACCGGAAACCGCCGCGAGCACTCGAGGTTCGATCTGGCCAAGGTCGGCATGCACGAACACGTGGCCCGCTTCGGCCACCACGGCCGGTCGCATTTCCGCCGGAAGATTGTGCAGACCGGCGGAGGCGGTCATGCGTCCGGCGGCTCCGTCGCATCCCGTCCACGCCCCCCGCAGCCGGCCATCCGGCCCCACATGTTCGTCGAGCCACGTGTAGCCATAGGTCGTGGCGATGCGCTCGGCCTTTCTCCAGGAAAGCAACGCAGCCACCAACGGATGACTGTCGCGAAACGGTTCGAGGCGATGCGCCCGGGTATTGGAAACGTCGATCCCGAGCCCACTCAGCATTGCCTTCACATGGGCGGGGTTGCGCAGATCCACTCCGCTGCGGATCGGCGCCAGCTCCAACACGGCATTGTCGCGTTGTTGGCGGATCACAGCCTCTTCCGTGTAGTCACGAGGCCGAGGACCGATAAGTGCGCCTATTAATTCTTCAGCTCGAGTGACGTCAATCGGAAGACCGTCGATCGCCAGTTCGACACACAGGAGCTCCGCCGCCGACTCTGATCGGGCGGCACCTGGGGCACCGTTCGGGCCGGGGAGAGATGCGATCTTCTTCTCTTCCAGTGCGCAGGCGTCAAGGACCAAGGTCGCCCACACCGCCATTCGTTCGGCCGATTCCTGCCAGGCTCCCGCTGTCCACTCCGGGCGCAGGTGACCGTCGGGCCGAATCGGATCGTCGGGGTCGGACCCTTCATCGCCGGGAAGGTCGAGCAAACCCATTTGGCCCATGGTCGGCAGAGCATCGGTCGGCAGTTCATGCAGGACCGCCCAGATGCGGGCCGGCTCGGCTCGCCAGCCACCGAACAGCAAGCGATAGACAGCGGCGACATCCCAACAGGTGGCCACCCGCAATCCGTGGCGCGCCAGCATCTCCGGTGTCGACGAACTCCACCACACCCACCTCGGACGAAGCTCGGTTTCCACGAGTCGCACCGTGTCGAATGGATTCTCACCGGTGACCGCGAAGGAACCGTGCGGCGTTGCAAAAGCGGCCGTCGACCCGGTATCGGAAATCACCAGCGCCACCAAGCCTCCGCGTGGCTGACCCAGGGACCGGAGCGCGGCGAGCAACTCACTTCCACTGGCGAACACGTTGAGCACCCCGACAACGCTACCGGCCCGGGATGCGAACGCGACCGGCTTCGATCGAATATGGGCAAGTCTGCATTCGTCTTTCGCAATGGCATCTCGGCGCCTGATCGCGGCACCGAACCCTCGCGAGTCCCTGTCCTATAGTGCGCCGATGGACTCGACCGCCCCTCTCGCTGGAATCAACGTCATCGAAATCACGAGCATCTATTCGGGACCGCTCGCCGGGGTGTTGCTCGCCGAACTAGGAGCGAACGTCGTAAAAGTCGAAAGCCCGAGCAAACCCGACCTCGTCCGAAATCAAGGCGCCGGACCGTACGGTGTCAGCCCAACGTTCTACGCGCTCAATCGCGGTAAGCGGTTCGTCTCCCTGGATGCGACAACCGCGGAGGGGCGGAAAGTTCTCGTCGATCTCGTGGCGAAGGCCGACGTGTTTCTCCACAACATCCGACCGGGTAAGCCGGAGGCCATCGGACTTGGTTACGAGGAGCTGGCGGCGATCAATCCGCGGCTCATCTACGCCGCAATCTCGGGGCTCGGCACCGAAGGCTCGGATTCATCGCAGCCGGTCTACGACTACGTCGTCCAGGCCCGAATCGGTATGGTCGACTACCAACGCGACATCACCACCGGAAAGGCATCGCTCATCAGTCAGGTCGTCGTCGACAAGACCACGGCTCAGGCGGCGGTGCAAGGGATTCTCGCGGCATTGTATGTGCGCGAACGAACCGGGAAGGGCCAGCGGATCGATCTACCGATGCTCGGCTGTGGCCTGCACTTCGAATGGTCCGATGCCATGGGCGGATTCTTCTCCCAGGTCACACCCGCCATTCCGCGCGAAGCACTTCCGGAGCACATGCTCTACATGCCGGCCGCAGCACTGGTCGTGGTGACCACGGCCGACGGTGGCGAGATCGCATGCAGTCCGGCCCTTCCTCCGTTCGACGGCTTTGCGATCGCTTTCGATCGACCCGACTGGATTCTCGACGAGCGCTTCGCAGAAAACGCTCCCCGGGCTTTCAACTTTCCGGCATTCCGGGCTGAACTCACCGCGGCCGCACTGAATTTCACGACGCCGGAGCTGCTCGCCCGACTCGAAGCGAACGGCGTCGCCTCAGGGCCCGTGCAGCGCCGAGGTGACGTGCACAACGACCCGCAGATCAAACATCTCGATCTCATCGTCGAACGTGACACCGAACCACTCGGGCGGGTGCGCCAACCCCGACCGATGTGGCATTTCGGTGGAACCCCGGCGGAGGTCACCAGCTCCATCGGCACAACCGGTCAGCACACCCGCGAAGTTCTGGCTGAAGCCGGTCTCTCGACCGAGACCATCGAGCAACTCCTCGCCGGAGGCATCGCCTTCGAAGGCTAATCAGCGCGCATACTTTATGTGCGCGGCTGACAAGGAGCCGGGGCCCGAAACCATCGAGCTCAGTCGTCTTTGCCGGCGTCTTCCCATGCGGATTTGGCGCCGGTGTGGCCGGTGTAGATCACGGCGACGGTGGTGCCGATGGCAGCGATCGACATCAGTGCGGCAAGAACCGGGATCAGCATCGCCCTCTTCGCTTCACCGACAACGACCTGTGGCGTTCCCTGGGCGCGCTTGGCCACGATCACGAACGCGAGTGCCAAAATGAAGAACACGAGGGCGGCAAGACGCGTACGGTCGCCCCATTCGGCATGCCGTTCGATGGCAGCGGAGTGTTCGTTCAGGAGGTGCTCCAGACCTTCGCCGGATTCAGTCGCAAAAAACGTTCCTACGAAGGAGATTCCGGTCAGCACGGCGAGCGGGATTCCATAGGGCTTCACCAGGCTCGGGCGCACCGCCAAGATGATGGCGAAGATGGCACAGAGAGGAAGCATCACCACCGGAAGATGGACCATCAGGGGATGGGCGGGGATTCCAAACAGTTTGTCAGGCATCCTTCAGTGATACGCCCGGCTATTCAGCGCTAACGCAGAATTGGAGCGAACATTACTTTCGACCCGTCGTAGCTGCGTTGGGCAGCGAGGGGTACGTGACTTTCGCCCGGGTTCCACCACCCATACTTGCGAGCAGTTCAAGATCTCCTGCGTCAGCCTTCGCGAGTTTGCGTGCGATGGGTAAACCGAGTCCGCTTCCTGACAGCTCGGTTCGTCGAGAATCGGCTCGCCACAGTCGATCGAAGGCCCGGAGTCGTTGCTCTTCGGTCATACCCGGTCCGTTGTCGTCGACGAATATCTGAACGTTTTCAGGATTCGTCGCCACCGAAACACGCACCGAGCCTCCCGTTGGCGATGCATCGAGTGCGTTTGCGATGACGTTGTCGAGGATCTGAGCAAGACGCTCCGGGTTCACCCGGGCGAGAACGCCCGGACCTGCTCCGGCGCCTTCGACCCACTCGACCGACACTCCCCGTTCGTCGGCCAACGCGGACCAGGCCTCGACCCGGTCGCGGATCGTAAGCAGAAGATCCACCGGCTCTGAGGGTGGGCCCGACCGGTCGGCTCGCGCCAGTTCCAGAAGGCCATCGATGATCCGGCTCAGCCGGCTGAGTTCCTCCACGGCCGAGTCGACGTCGTCGGCCAAACGCTCAGGAGGTGCATACGCGAGCGCTTCCACGCGAAGCCGCGCCGCCGTCAGCGGCGAACGAAGCTGATGGCTCGCATCGGAAACGAAGGCATCCTGAGCCGTGAGCAGATCGGAGATACGCGTGGCCATAGCGTTGAAGTCGACCCCGAGAGCGCGAAACTCGGGTACCCCCTGGCCCGTCGGCGCGCGTGCGCTCAGGTTGCCCTGGCCGAAGGAACGTGCGGTGCGGCGAAGCGCTACGAGCGGGCGATCGAGTGATCGGGCCATGGCCACCGCCAAAGCGGTGGCGGCCATCACCGCGAGCCCGCCGGCGAGTGCGAGTCGGAGAGCCATCACGCGTATCCGGTGATCCATCTCCGCAGTGGTGTAGCTCAGTCGAACGGCTCCGAACAACCGGCCACCCGATGACACCGGTGTTGCGACGAACAACGCCGACCGCCCCAGGGTCTTCGAGAAGCGTTCGTCGACACCGACGCGACCGGCCAACGCTGCGGTGATTTCCGGCCGGGTAGCGAACGAGCGGACCCTTTCGTCGGGAGCCTCGTTGTCCGCGAGCGTGAGTCCTTTGGCGTCAACGATCACGACCCGGGCGCCGGTGCGGTTGCTGTAGTTGTTGGCAACGGTGGACACATCGGAGCGGACCTGTTCAACTCCGAGCTCGTCGATCTCCGACAGTGAGTCCTCCACCAACGTTGCAAGTACCACCGCGTCGCGTTCAAGGTCAGTGCGAAGGTCGGCTCGTTCCGATTGAAGAATTGTCCGCCAGAACGGCACACCGAGCGCCACGAGCATGAACGCGATGAGAACCAACGACGATGCCAGAAGGCGACGAACCATCAGGTTGCCCGTCGGTAACGGACCGCGTTATCAAAGGTCATTGACCGGGCCACTCACAAAGCGACCGAAGGATCGACGAGCCGGTACCCGACCGATCGGACGTTCTCGATCCAGGCCGGGTCGCCGAGCTTGCGGCGAAGCTGCGCCACGTGCACATCGAGGGTCTTCGTTGGGCCGTACCAGTGCTCATCCCACACCTGTTCAATCAGATCGGAACGCGTGACAACGGCCCCGGGGTCGGCACTGAGCATGGACAGCACACCGAACTCCTTGGTGGTCAGCGCTATTTCAACGCCGGCCATTGTCACGCGATGGGTCCTCAGGTCAATTGTAAGTTCACCTACTGACCTGACGCGCGCGTCGGAATCGGGCTCGTGCTCCGGCAGAGGTGCTGCGCCTGCCGAAGCCACGGCGGCCGACGTGTTTGCAACACCTTCCGAAGGAACCGGGTCGGCCCGGCGCATGACGGCACGGATACGGGCGATGAGCTCACGCATCCCGAATGGCTTGGCCAGATAGTCGTCGGCCCCGAGTTCGAGCCCGACCACCCGGTCGATCTCGGACCCGCGAGCGGAAATCACGATGATCGGAAGCTTCTGGTCGAACTGTCGGATGTTGCGGCACACGTCGAGCCCATCCATGTCGGGAAGGCCCAGGTCGAGCAGCACGATGTCGGCGGGTAGTGCGGCCGGAACATCAGCGCCGCGGGAGACGCGGGTCACCGTGTAGCCGTGGTGGATCAACCCGGCTTCGAGAGGGAGCGCAATGCCGTCGTCGTCTTCAACCAGAAGGACTTTCACAGTCGTCCATCGTTACAGGCGGGAAGGGTACTCACAACCATCGTGGTCCGGAGATTCAGGCGGAGCAGGGTCGGCCGCAGATCGGCACGACCGGAAGGGCAGGCGATAGTTGCGCGAAAACTCATTCGACGGAGACACCGATCGTGCGTGGAGGCGGCAGCCGACGGGCCCGCGGGGCCGCCAGAAGTCGGAAACTCAGCAGCGCAAGGTTGAGTCCGGTCATCGCGACGATACCGACCAGCGCGACGGCGCGTCGGTGATCGGTACCCGCTTGAAAGAAGTGGGCGGTACTCAGCAGGTACGCCACCAGGCTGCTGACGTGCACGGCTTTCCATACGCGCGGCGGGATTCGCTTGCGAAGCAACGACGTGACTTCGACCGCGAGAAGGAGATACATCGCAACGACGCCCCATGCAACGGCCAGCGGTTTCCAACTCGAGGCCCACGGAACAAGAATTTCCCGGAGCCCGAAATGTGTGTAACTGTCGGCCACCAGCGAGGCGAGGTGCAGCGCCAACATCGAAAGCGACAGGGCACCCTGATACCGGTGTAGGTCCAACTGCCAGTTCGGTCGCGGTTTCAGCGTCGCTTTCGACGACAGCAGCAAGCCGGTCATGACCGATGTGCCGCCGAAAAACCACGAGGTGATTCCGGCCCCGCGCGAGATGTACCACCAAAGATGCGGGTTCATGCTGCCGCCGTTTCCCAAACCCCGACGCGCGTAATCGTGTGATCACTTCGAACAATGAGGACATCAACCCCGAGTCGCTCGGCTTCCCGCACCGCCCCATCGGAGCCCATATTTATGAATTGTTTGGCAAGAACTTCGGCATTCATACAACTGTCGGCCACGACGGTCGCAGCGACGATATCGGACTCGGAAGGTCGCCCGGTGGTCGGATCGATAAGGTGATGGAACGATTCACCGACCCTGGAGTCCCATCGTCGTCGAAGCTTCGACGACGTCGCAACACCACCACTGTCGGCAACAATCATGCCGATGGGGCTTACGATCTCGAGTGGGTTCTCAACGGCGATCTGCCAGGGTCTCGGATCGGATGCGAGCGGATCCGAAACAAACGCCATATCGCCACCCAGATCAACCAACGCGGAAGTTGCACCACGTTGACACAGTTCCTTCACTACCAGGTCGGCCGAGTAGCCTTTCGCAATCCCCCCGAGATCGACGAGAAAGCCCGGCTCAATTGACACGGTATTCATGTGATCATTGATTCGTAATGGACTGCGATCAGACTGGCCATTTCTGAGGTAACGCAGAGATCGGAACTTCGGCTTGGCGTTCGGTGTGAGCACCTCACCTGCCGTCCACGGACGTGAGTAGCCGATGTCGTTCATCGCTGCGCCCAGGAACGGCGAGAAGGTTCCTCCGGTGCCTTCCCACGCTGCGACGGCAAACGCGAGCAGTTCGATCGTCGTCCGGTCGACCATCACGTCGCGACCCGGATAGCGGTTGATACGCGAGACGTCACTCTCCGGGAGAAAGCGCGACCACCGCCGTTCGAGCCTCGCCACGAGATCCATTCCCACCTCGGCGAGACGCTTTGATCCCGTACCGACGATCTGAAGGTGTCCGGTCGTTCCCATGGCAGGGAAACTCACTGTTGTCATGACGCCTCGGCTCAGCTTGACCGGGTGACCGGTTTAGCCTTGCGGACCCGGGCCTTTGGACGCGTGGCCCGCACACGCGCTTTCGGTTTTGCCTTGGTCTTCGCCCGCCGCACGGCCGGCTTCGGGGCGAACGTCTGCACTCTGAGCGGCACGGTGGCCGCCGTCGGGATCGGAACCGCAGAGCTGGCTGCGGAGGCCGGCTGAACCGCCGGGACCGTTGGCGCGGGCGAAACGATGTGGATGCGCCGAACGACGACGATCGTCGTGGGTGTTTCCGGCTGCATGGTCGAACCGGGAGTCGCGTCTGCGAGGTCGGCCGCAGCAGCCGGATCGACGGCTCCGTACGCCGCCTCGTCGGTCACCGTCGAACCAGAAGATTCGTTCGCCGATGAAACGTCAGCCAGCGTGAGTGCCGTCATCGTCCCGAGCGTCATCGTGGCGGCGAGTCCGGTGCTCACAACGCGAGCGGTCCGCGCTGGATGCGCGCGTGGCGTTCGCCGCGGTGACCCGCTCGAATCATTCGATCCCTTCGAGCGTCGAGGAGTTGGTGTTCGCTCAGTCATCGTCTTCGTCTCCATCGTGGGTTTCGTTGTCTGCTTCAGAGGTAGCGCTGCCGTGCTTGACGGTCGGTGTGGTGATCGCGGTAGGTCGCTTCTTCTTCCGTGTGGTTTTGACCGACGGGGATTTGGTGGCCACCGTGGCGGGCACCGTCGGCGGAACAGTTGCTGCCGGAGCCGGTTCACCCGGAACGGTGACGTACACGTCTTCGTACTGCAGAACCACACGGGGAGCGACCGAGGTTGACGGCGCGATCGCGGAAGAGGCGGGCGCCAGATCCGAGGGTGTCAGCCGGCCGAGTTGATGTTCCGGCCGACCCACACGCAGCAGCCCGGTGTTCGCCATCACCGACAGCGCAGCGGCGATAAATGTGACACCAATCGTTGCTGCTGTGGCCCATGCCCTTCGTCGCTCCATGAAACCAACATACGGACGCGACCGTTCGAAGAAGGTCAGGGCCGGGTTACGTATCGGTCATCTTCTTCGGTTTGATCGAGCCGAAAAAGCAATTCCCCGACCGGTAGGCTCGCGGCCATGAGCCTGGGAGACGAAAAGTACCTGTTGCTGACGACCTACCGCCGCAACGGAAGCCCGGTACCGACCCCCGTCTGGGTCGTCGATATGGGCGATGGAACCCTCGCATTCTGGACCAGCTCCGGAACGGGCAAAGCGAAACGCCTGACGCACACCTCGAAAGTCGCCGTGCAGCCGTGCGACGGCCGCGGACGACTGAAACCCGGCACTGCTCCGACCGTCGCATCCGCGCGCCTGGTGACGGGGGACGAACTGGATCGCATCAGCGAGAAGGTCCGCGCCAAATACGGATTCATGACGAAGGTGACAAAGCTGCTCGGCCTGATCGGCGGACTCGCCAAACGAAAGCGAATTCCCTATGGCGATCGTGGTGTCGTCATCACGCTCACGGCGCAAGGCGCTGACTCGGTCTGAGACCCGGTCAGACCTTGGCGTACACAAACTTTCCCGAGAACAGATCGCCCGTGTCCCCGCGACGCATCTTGATCTGGGCAACATAGAAGTTCTTCTGCCGGATCTCGCCGGACGGATCGAAGGAGATGTCGCCGAGCGGCGTGGCGTATTCCCCGCTCAGGATGCTCCTGTTCACTTCGATGCGGGCAGTTTCGAGTGAGCCGTGGAGCTTCCCCGCTTTGTCAGTCGCCCGCAGCGCCTCGACAAAGACCTGAACGGCGGTGAACGCCTGCGCGGCGATCTGGCCCGGCTCACGCTTCTGCTCGGCTTTGAACAGTTTCCGCCACTCGGCGTTGATGCCCGCTGCTGGAATCTCCGGCGAATAGGCCTGCGCCACGATCAGGCCGTCGCATTGAACCCGGCAGATGGAAAAGGTCTGTACGACGTTGAGGCCGTTGCCACCGACGATGGTTCCGGCATAACCGGTGTCTCGGAGTTGCTTCACCAGATGGCCTGCGGTCGCCAGGCCGGAGATGATCACGAGGTCCGGACGATTGCTCATCACGAAATCGGTCTGGTCGGAGAAGTTCGTCTCCGCGGCGTTGAACGGTTGGGGGCCCAGAACCTGAATCCCGAGAGCCTTGGCTGCACTTTCGAAAACAGTGGCCTCTGACCGGGAAAATGCATCATCTTGCGCGAAGAACAGCGCCGCTTTGTCGATGGGTTGGATGGTGGCGGCGTATTTGATGGCGCTTCCGGCGTAGACCGCCACCCCAGCGGACACCCGGGCGATATAGTCGCCGATCTGCGGAACGTTCGCGGCGGTGTTCGACGGCCCGACAACGGGAACCTTGGCCTGATCCGCAACCACGTCGGCGACGAAGGCCTGCTGGGAAAGCGTTGGGCCGACAATCCCGATGACGCGGTCAGTTGCTATGAGCGACTTGAACGCGCTGACCGCACCGGCGTCGTCGCTTCCGGTGTCGTGGATCACGAGCTTCAACGGCCGCCCGTTGATACCACCGTTGTCGTTGAAGTACTTCTCGGCCAGCTTCACCGCGATGGTCTGGTCCTGGGCCAGGTTCGCGGTCGTCGCCCCGGTCTGCCCGAGCGCCACACCGAGCGCTATCGGCTCCTTCTTCGCGGCACTCGGCACGCTCGTGGTCGGAGTGGCTTTCGCGGTGTTCGCTCGGGTCCAGACACGTTTGGCGCCTTGTTTCACGCAGGTCAGACCATCGGTGGTTTTGCCGACCTCGGTCGCTGCGCACGTGTCTCCCGCCTTCGCTGCCGCGTCGGCCGAGGACGCAGAAACCGCGAACATGCTCACGGCCATCATCCAGGCGACCAGCGCCCGACCAAGCGGCACCCCACCGACCGACCTCCCACCAAGTACTAGACGACGAATGGACACGGACACTCCGGAAGTTGGTAACCGTCGCCGGTTCTGGTGCAGCGTTGCGCTAGGCGATGCCGAGCATAGGGGGTGGTCGGCACATCGTGCGGAGCCCACTCGAACCGATCGGCCCGACCGACCCGACCCCGACCCGACCCGACCACCCGACCCGACCCGATCAGCGCGACCCGATCGCCGGTCTGGCCGGGTCGGAGGGGCCGACCATGTGTCGATCCGAGTTTCCGGGCATACTGTCGCAAACCTTTGACCCTGACGAGTGGAGTCGTGCATGCTGCTTGCCCCATACCGAGTTCTCGATCTGTCCGATGAGCGAGGTCAACTCGCGGGTCAGATGCTGGCCCAGTTGGGCGCCGAGGTCATCCTCGTCGAGCCGCCGGGCGGGTCGAGGTCCCGACAGCTGGCGCCATTCTTGGGCGATCAGCCGGGAATCGAAAACGGGCTGACGTTCAAGGCCTACAACCGGGGCAAGCGTTCGATCGTTCTTGACCTGGCCGGCTCGGCTGCGGACCGGGAGACCTTGAAGCAATTGCTCTCGGGAGCAGACGTGGTGATCGAATCGAGCGGACCGGGGGTTCTCGATGCGCTCGGCTTTGGTCCCGCCGACATGGCCGCGATCAATCCGGCAATCGTCAGCGTCTCGATCAGCGCGTTCGGGGCCGACGGCCCCAAGGCCAATTGGGCCGCGACAGATCTCACCGCCTGGGCGTCAGCCGGTCCACTGGCGTTGGCCGGCGACGACGGTCTTCCACCGGTACCGGTGGGGGTTCCCCAAGCCTTTGCCCACGCGGCGTCGGAAGGGGCCGGCGCCGCGATCATCGCCCTGCAGGAGCGCGCCCGATCGGGCCTCGGACAGCACATTGACGTTTCCGCCCAACAGGCCTCAGCTCAGGCGACCCAGTGTGCAATCCTGGCGACGCCGAACGGGGCGTCGACCCATCTCCGATCGACCGGTGGACTCAAGTTGGGCGACCTGCTCCTTCGCCTGATCTGGCCGTGCGCCGACGGACACGTTTCGATCACGTTCCTCTTTGGCACCGCGATCGGCCCGTTCAGCAAGCGCCTCATGGACTGGATCTACGCGGAAGGATTCTGCGATGAGGCGACCCGCGACAAGGACTGGATCTCCTACACCGTTCTCCTACTCCAAGGCACTGAGCCCATCTCCGAGTACGAACGCGTGAAGATGGTCATCGAGACGTTCTGCCTGACCAAGACCAAAGCCGAACTGCTCGAAGCAGCGGTGACGAAGAGTCTGCTCATTGCACCGATCCTGGGCGTCGATGATGTCGTGAACAGCCCCCAACTCGGGGCCCGCGGCTACTTCGAGGAGGTCGACGGCATTCGCTATCCCGGCCAGTTCGGAAAACTCTCGGTCACACCGAGAGTCGTGCTCGGGTCCGCCCCAACGCTTGGTGCACATACCGATGACGTCGCGGCTGAGACCCAACGCGCAATCGGTGGGTTGCCGATCCCATCGTCGTCACCCCGGGGTCTGGCCCTCGAAGGGTTGAAGGTCCTCGACCTGATGTGGGTCATGGCCGGTCCCGCAGTCAGCCGCGTTCTGGCGGACCACGGCGCGACCGTTGTTCGGGTCGAGTCCGGTACCAGAGTGGAGACCGCGCGTACGCTGCAACCGTTCAAAGACGACAACTCCTCGGGCGCTGAACGTTCGACGCTGTTCGCCAGTCTCAATGCCGGAAAACTGGGAATTTCCATCGACATCGGAAACGAGGAAGGTCATCGCGTCATCCTCGACCTCGTCCGGTGGGCCGACGTCGTGTTGGAGTCATTCTCGCCGAAGGCCATGCGTCAATGGGGACTCGACTACGAATCACTGCGTGAGGTGAACCCGAACATCATCATGATGTCGAGTTGCCTCTTCGGCCAGACCGGTCCGTTGTCCGGGTTAGCGGGATACGGCACGATGGCCAGCGCGCTTTCGGGGTTTGCCTCGGTCACGGGATGGCCCGACCGAGCGCCATGTGGACCCTACGGTGCGTACACCGATTACATCGCGCCTCGGTTCGCGAACGCCATCCTCCTGGCCGCGATCGATCACCGCCGACGCACCGGCGAGGGTCAGTACATCGACTTCGCCCAGGCCGAAGGGGCAATTCACGCATTGGGTCCCGCGGTGGTCGAGTACACCGCCAACGGTCGACTCTGGCCACGACTCGGCACGGCTGACCGCAACAATCACCCGAGTGGTGTCTACCCGGCGCTGGGCGACGAGTGTTGGGTCGCGGTGGCCTGTGAAGACGACGCTCAGCGGAAAGCTCTTGAGAATTTGGTAGGCGCACTTAGTGATGAGGCGATCTCAGCCTGGACATCCGTTCGGCTCGCTGACACCGCCACCCAAGAACTGCAGCAGGCGGGCGTCCCTGCGCACACGGTGCAGAACTCGCCTGAATGCATGGTCGATCCGCAGCTCATCCATCGCGGCCATTTTGTGGAATTGCCCCACAATGAGATGGGCACCGTCGTCATCGAGGGGAGCCGGGCCAAGTTCTCCGCCACCCCGGCGGTCGTTGCCTCGCCCGGCCCGGGCATCGGCGAGCACACGTTCACGGTGCTCACGGAGATTCTGGGCTACGACGACGACCGCTTCTCCGAGCTTCTGATCTCGGGAGCCTTGGAGTAACCACGCGTCGGCCGGCGATCCTCGTTCGAAAACGGGTGATTTGGGAGGTCTTCCGATACGGTGTCGGGGTTCGATAACGAGGGAGAGAAAGACCGGTGGACACGTGCCATCCCGTCGCCTCGTTCCACGAACAGATTGAAGTTCATTCAACGAGGAGAAAACACCGATGGACACGTGCCATCGTCGCCTCGTTCCACGAACAGATGTGAAATTCATTCAACGAGGAGAAAAACAATGGCCGCTGGAAGCATTCTTGGTAACGCAGTTCTTCGCACCGAAGATCTCGCTTTGCTCACGAGTGGCGGGATGTATGTCGACGACCAACGGCTCGACCCGCGCCTCGCCGGCGCGGCCCACGTCGTGTACGTCCGCTCGACTATGGCCCACGCCCGCCTGACCAGCGTCGACGCAAGCGAAGCCCGGACCGCCCCCGGCGTAGTTGCAGTGTTCACTGCGGCCGACATCGACCTGGCCCCGTTGAAAGGCCACCCCTTCCTGAACCAGGGCGTCGTGTTTCCGTTTCTGGCGAAGGACCTCGTGCACTTTGTCGGGCAGCCGATCGTTGCCATCGTGGGCGAGACCCGTGCCGCGGCGGCTGATGCCGCCGAGCTCGTGGTCGTCGACTACGACCCGCTGCCAGCCCTGATCGACGTCGAAGAAGCCCGCAAGGACGAACTGATCCTGCATGCCGAGGCGAAGACCAACGTGATCTTCCGAATCCCCGGAAACGGCGACGCCACGATGTTCGACGACTGCGAAGTTGTCGTCCGGGAGCGGATCGTCAACCAGCGGCTCGCTCCGGTTCCCATGGAACCTCGGGCCGCTGCCGCGGTGTGGGCCAACGGCCGCCTCACCCAGTGGGCCTGCAGTCAGGGCGCCCACGGAACCCGCGACGCCATCGCGAAGGCACTCGGCCTCGAAAACGCCGACGTGCATGTGATCGTGCCCGACGTCGGCGGAGGCTTCGGCGCCAAGCACGGTGATCAGGTCGACGAGATCTTCGTCGGCTGGCTGGCCCGCAAATTGGAACGTCCGGTTCGCTTCGTCGAGACCCGCACCGAGAATCTCCTGATGATGGTTCACGGTCGCGGCCAGGTGCAGTACTGCACCATGGGAGGAACCAAAGACGGCAAGATCACCGCGTACCGCATCGAGATCCTGCAGGATGCCGGTGCATACCTCGAGATCGGCGGCGTGCTGCCGTTCATGACCGCCATGATGGCCCCGGGTGTCTACGACATTCCGAAGGTCGATTGCGAAATTTTCTCCATCGTCACCACCACGACGCCGACCGGCGCGTACCGTGGCGCCGGTCGCCCCGAAGCCTCCGCCGCGGTGGAACGCATGGTTGACCGTTTCGCCGCCGAGATCGGCATGGATGCCGTGGAGATCCGGCGGAAGAACCTGGTGCAGCCGGCGCAGTTCCCGTTCACCACCGCCCGCGGCACCAAGTACGACTGCGGAAACTATCCCGGAGCGCTCGACAAGGCGCTGGCCGCGGCTGGCTACGAAGATCTGCGCGCTGAGCAGAAGCTGCGGCAGCAGGCCGGCGACGCCAAGCTGCTCGGCATCGGCGTGTCGGTGTACGTGGAGATCACGAACCCGGTCGGCGACACCGAGTTCGGTGCAGTGACCATCACTCCCGAGGGTGGAGCAATCGTGCGGACCGGTTCGTCGTCGCACGGCCAGGGGCACCACACGTCGTGGGCCATGATCGTGAGTGAGCAGACGGGTATCCCGATGGACCGCATCGAAGTTCGTCATGGCGACACCGATGAGATTCCGAGCGGCAGCGGCACCGGAGGCTCGAAGTCACTGCAGATTGGTGGCATGGCGGTCATGCAGGCGAGCGACGACGTCGTGAAGTTGGCCAAGGAGCAGGCGGCGGCGCAGTTGGAAGCCGCGGTCGAAGACATCGTGCTCGACACATCGTCGGGATCCTTTGCGGTGCAGGGCAGCCCGAGCGTCTCGAAGTCCTGGGCCGAACTGGCAGCCTCAGCGGAGCTTCCTCTTGCGGCCGAATCGCTCTACAAGGCAAGCGCGCCTACGTTCCCGTTCGGGGCCCACGTGTGTGTCGTCGAGATCGACAGCGAGACCGGCCGGGTGCAGGTCATCCGCTACGTCGCATGCGATGACGCCGGCACCATCCTCAACCCCCTCATCGTCGACGGTCAGGTCCACGGCGGCCTGGCCCAGGGCATCGCTCAGGCGCTCCTCGAAGAGGTCCGCTACGACGCCGATGGCAACCCCGTCACGTCGAACCTCGCCGACTACGCGGCCATCTCGTCGGCCGAGCTACCGAGCTTCGAGCGCATCCCGATGGAGACCCCGACACCGATCAACGCGCTCGGCGTAAAGGGCATCGGCGAAGCCGGAACCATCGGTGCCACCCCCGCCGTGCACAATGCGGTGATCGATGCCGTCGCTCACCTTGGCATCCGCCACATCGACATGCCGTGCACGTCCGAGAAGGTCTGGCGCGCGATCAGCGGTCTGTAGTTCCGAAACCAACCCGTGGGGGTTGACGCCGCGACCGGGACCGGTGAGAGTGGCACATGTCTAACAACGTCGTCATCCGCCCCGTGGCTCCGGCCTGCGGGGCGGAAGTATTTGGGTTGGATCTTCGGGAGCCGACCGACGCCGATCTGGCCGCTGTCGCCGACGCGCTGGCTGATCACGGCGTGCTGTTCTTTCGCAGCCAGGTTCTGACACCTGAGCAGCAGCTGGAGGTCACGCGCCGGTTCGGAGCGATTCTTCGGGTGCCGTACATCAAGCCCCTCGACGCATACCCCGACATCATCGCCGTGCTGAAGGAAGCCGACGAACAACGCATATCGACGTTCGGGGGAACGTGGCATTCCGACTTCTCGTTCCTCGACGAGCCGCCCAGCCTCACCCTGCTCTATGCCATTGAACTTCCCCAGGTCGGCGGAGACACGCTGTGGTCGAGTCAGTACGCGGCGTACGAAGCGCTATCACCCGGAATGAAGTCGATGCTCGAACCGCTGCGCGCCATCCAGACCGCGTGGCCTCACGGCACACGGGGGCCGGGCCCGGGCGCTGCCGTCAGCAAGTCCGTCGTCATGACCCGAAACGACCCGACGGCTGACCGCGAGATTCTCCATCCGGTTGTTCGGGTCCATCCGATCACCGGCCGCAAAGCGCTGTTCGTCAACCCGGTGTACAGCCAGTACTTCGAGGGTATGACCGAGGAAGAGTCGCGTCCGCTTCTGCAATACCTGTTCCAGCACGCCACGAAGGCTGAGTTCACGTGTCGCCTGCGATGGGAGCCGGGCACGCTCGCGGTGTGGGACAACCGCTGCCTCCTCCACCTCGCTATCAACGACTACGACGGAAGTCGTCGCCTGCTTCACCGCACGACCGTAGCGGGCGAGCGTCCGATCGGACCGGACTGACGCCTTCGGACTTCGGCCAGACGTCGCTGCTCCGGAGTCAAAAACTCGCTCCCGAACGCACAAATCGACTCCGGAGCAGCGAAACCCAACGACCACCCGCCACTCCGGAGTCACAAACTCGTTCCCAGACGAACGATCCGACTCCGGAGCAGCCCGTTCCGAGAACGCCGAAGCCACGGTCGGGAATACAAAAGGTGCGGACCCTGGGGGCCCGCACCTTTCCGACGAACAGTATGTTCGCTTACTGGTTTCAGCTGTGGTTGTGGATCAGCACGCCACGGAGGTTCTTGCCCGCATGCATGTCGGCGTAGCCGTCGTTGATCGTGTCGAGCGTGTATGTGCGGGTCACCAGCTCATCGAGCTTGAGCTTGCCGCTCTGGTACATCGACAGGTAACGCAGGATGTCCTTCGACGGGCTCGACTCACCGAAGAGCGATCCCTGAATGCGCTTCTGGAACAGGGTGAGCATGCTGATCGGCACCGGGATCCCGACTTCCATGAGGTCACCGAGTCCGGTGACGACCACGGTGCCGGCCTTGCGGATGGCGTTGAAGGCTTCAGCAACGTGGGCTCCGGTGGTCACGCCGACCGTGACGATTGCGGAGTCGGCACCCTGCCCGTTGGTCACGCTCTGAGCAAACAACGTGGCTTCCTCCATCGTGGCGAATGCGTGCGTGGCACCGAGTTCCATGGCCTTTTCCCGCTTGAACGCGACCGGGTCAACGGCGATCACGTTGCTCGCGCCCTTGAATGCCGCGCCCTGCACAGCGTTGATGCCGATGCCGCCGATGCCCATGACGATGACCGTGTCGCCGGCTTGCACGTTGGCCGAGTTCTCGGCCGAACCGAAACCGGTGCCGACGCCGCAACCCACCAAGCAGGCCTTCTCAAGCGGAAGATCCTTCGGAACCTTCACGCAGGAGTCGATGGCGGCCACCGTGTACTCCGAGAACGTGCCGATTCCGCACATCTGACCGACCGGGGTGCCGTCAGCGGTGTGCATGCGATAGGTACCGTCAGCTCGGGATCCGGCCAGCAGGGTGGCACCGAGATCGCACAGGTTCTGCTGGCCACTGGCGCACCAACGACAACGGCCGCATCCCGGAAGGAACGACATGACGACGTGGTCGCCGACTTCCCAACCCGGTGTGTGCGGGCCGACCTTCTCCACGATTCCCGCGCCCTCGTGACCACCGGCGAACGGGTAGGTCGCAACCGGAATGTCGCCGGTGCTGATGTGATCGTCTGAGTGGCACAGGCCCGACGCGATCATCTTGACGAGCAGCTCGCCCTGCTGTGGATCATCGAGTTCGACCTCGACAATTTCCCACTTCTGCGAATCGGGCTTGACCGGGGACGAACTGATTACGGCGGTTCTTGTCTTCATGGGGGATGGACCTCTCAAATAATTGCCGCCACTTCGCGGCCTTGTGACCTAGGACACTATCGGCTCCCCCGAGCAAACTGCGAACGCCCTGGCGGTTCGGATCAGATCTTTGGTGTCGATGATTTCCGGCGGGTCGGAAGCAGGTGAACGGTCAGGGTGCCCGAGGTGAACGGTTCCACGTCGATCGCGACATGCCGATAGCCGGCGGCCTTGACGGCCGCGCTGATGCGGGAGCGTTCATCGGCATCGAGCGCGCGGGTGAGATCGGTTTCGGGAAACTCGAGCTTGGCCAGTTCGCCGTAGTGACGAACCCGAAGATCGCGGTACCCGAGGGCCTTGACGGCAAGTTCCGCCCGGTCAATCTGCGAGAGCAGGTTCGGATCGACCGCGGTGCCGTGAGGAACCCGCGAGGCCAGACACGGACTTGCCGGTTTTGCCACGCTCGGCAGGTTCAATGCCGCGGCGATCGCCCGGACCATCGCCTTGCCGTGCCCGAGTTCGAGCAGGGGGTGGACGACGGCGTGTTCCGCTGCGGCCTGAAGACCCGGGCGATAGTCGCCCTGATCATCGGCGTTGGCCCCGGAGAGCAGCGCACCGAACCCTCGGGTTTGCGCGACCTCGGCGAGTCGGTCGTACAACTCGGACTTGCAGTGGTAGCAGCGGTCGGGGCCGTTGTCACGGTATCCCGAGCGCGACAGTTCATCGGTTGAGATGATCTCGTGGGTGATGCCGGCCGCCTCCGCCACTGACCGGGCTCCATCGAGTTCACCCGTGGCGAGGGCCGGCGACACCGCGGTGACCGCTAGCGCCTTCGATCCGAGAGCCCGGGCGGCAAGCGCGGCGACCACCGAGGAGTCGACCCCTCCGGAGAAGGCAACGACCACGCTACCCAACGAAGATATGCGCGCTTCTAATTCCGCCATTGCCAGGATAACGGCTTCGATCGAAGGTGCGTCAGTTGGGTTGAGCAGCAAGTGCGGCTGTGAGAGCACGGGCGTACACCTCTTTCACGGACTTACTGAGTTTGGTGGCGACTGCGGCACAGTCGTCGTGTTCGGGGGCGACGTTGACGACCGCGCCGTCGCGAAGTCCGAGTTTCACGGAAACCATTTCGCCTTCGACGGACACCGAAATGAACGAACGGTCCAACTCGATGCGTTCGTAGGTGGACATACGTACTCCGAGTGCGGATGTTTCGGTCAGCATGGCGTCGGCGACCGCCTGCACGTTCACGCGGCGTGAGAGCGCGCTGAGCACGAACCCCGGCCGACCCTTCTTCATCAACGTCGGCGTGGTCCAGACATCGAGGGCGCCCGCTCGCATTGCGGCCGCGGCGGCATCGGGAATGAGTTCCGGTGAACAGTCATCGAGATTGGTTTCGAGCACGATCACTTCGGAGGATCTGGCCGAAGGCGAAGAGCCGGTCGTGGACTCGCCCACCACGACCCGAACCACGTTCGGCCGTTGCGGAAGATCCCGGCCACCGGCGCCGTAGCCGATCGCAGTTGTCGCGAAGCTCGGATAGCCACCGAAGCTCGACGAGATGGCCGCAACCAGCGCCGCACCGGTGGGCGTAACCAGTTCCTTCTCGATGTCGACACCCTCTGTCGGGATGCCTTTCAGCAACTCCAGCGTGGCGGGCGCGGGAAGGGGCAGCATCCCATGGGCGGAACGTACGAAGCCCCGCCCCAACGGGAGAGGCGAGCAGCGGACCTCGTCGACACCGAGGAGTTCAAGGGCCACAGCGACACCCACGACATCGGCAATCGAGTCTTCTGAGCCAACTTCGTGAAAGTTGACGTCGTCGGGGGCAATTCCGTGGATGCGCCCTTCGGCGATGGCCAGCAGCTCAAAGGCCTTCAACGCGCGAGCCTCGACCCGAGGAGCCAAAGCGGCACGCGTAATGAGATCCCGTATGTACACGTACGGTCTGTGCGCCTGTCCGTGACCCTCGTGATCGTGATGATCATCGTGGTCATCATTCTCAGCCTGGTCCCAGACCACCGTGAGGTGGCAGCAGTCGAGGGCGTGGCGGGTGACCCGGTCGGTAACCACCTTCAGGCCGGGGACGCCGAGCTTCGAGAGTTCGGCGTTGACGGCATCGAGCGATGCCCCGGCATCAATAAGTGCACTTAACAGCATGTCGCCGGCAACGCCACCGATACAGTCGATGTACAGATTCACCTAGCTCCACCGATCGCCCGAGCGATTCGGGCGGCGATGGTTCCGGCACTGAACCCGTCGTCGATGTTCACCACGGAAACGCCGGCGGCACAGGAGTTCAACATGGCGAGCAATGCGGCCACCCCACCGAACGCCGTCCCGTAACCGGTTGACGTCGGAACCGCGATGACCGGAGCCGGCGTGATTCCACCGACGACCGACGCCAACGCAGCATCCATGCCGGCCACGACAATCACACAGTCGGCCGTCTCGAGGTCGGGAATCACCGGAATGAGTCGGTGCAGCCCCGCCACGCCGCAGTCCTGGTGCACGGTCACGTTCGTGCCGATCAACTCCGCTCGGATCCGAGCTTCGTGCACCACGCCGCCGTCGGACGTTCCGGCCGAAACGATCGTGATGTTTCCGGCCGGCGCCGGAACTTTCACCGGGATCCAGGCGCAACGCGCCCGGGCGTGCCACTGCGCATCGGCGGAAACCGACAGCACGGCATCTCGGTGAGCCTCGTCGCAGCGGGTCGCCAGCACCGACGACGCTCCCGATTCGAGGAGGGCCCGGGCAATCTCAGCCACTTCGTCGGGTGTCTTTCCAGCGGCCAGAATCGCCTCGGGCGCGCCCTGCCGACGCTCCCGGTCGGTGTCAACACGCGCGAAACCCAGCGCTAGGAACCCATCACTCACAGACCGGTCAACGTACACGACCCGGAAGACTTACTTTTCCTCGGCCCCTCGGGATCCTTCGCGGAGGTCACGCGATGCTCGCGAGGCACCTCGCCAAGAACCTTTATCGGGGGTCGACCGTCACTCGCCGCTTACGTCGACGCTGACGGTCATCGTGTTGCTCTTGGCATCGGTGAAGATCACACCCTTCACCGGGGAAACATCGGCGTAATCACGACCCCAAGCCGTGCAAATGTGCCGGCTTCCGACAAAACAGTTGTTTGTGGGGTCGACGTCGACCCAACCGAGACCGGGCACGAACACGGAAACCCAGGCGTGGGAGGCATCGGCGCCCTGGAGTTTCGCCTTGCCCGGAGGAGGCAGCGTCTCCAGGTATCCGCTCACGTATCGGGCCGCCAGGCCCATGCTGCGCAGGCATGCGATCTCCAGATGTGCGAAGTCCTGGCAGACGCCCTTACGGATCTTCAGCACATCGTCGGGGGTCGTGTCGAGCGAGGTGACGCCCGGCTTGTACTGGGTGTCGTTGAAGATCCGTCGTGTCAGCTCGCTCACCGACTCAAGCAGACCCCGCCCCGGCCGGAATGTTTCCGCCGCGTAGGCACGGGTGGCTTCGGAGAGCGGCACATGAGGCGACTCAAACGAAAACTCCCGGGCGTCGAGCACATCGTCGTCGGAACTCACGCTGAGGATGTCGACGGTGTCGTTCCACGACGGGTACAGAAACTGGTCGTCGGAGATCACCCACCGCCCCGAAACGTCGACCTGACTGGTCGTCGTGATCGTGAGGACCGTGTGGCTTTTCGCCACCGAGAAGTTGGCGACCCGGTTGCCGTAGAAGTCGAAGAACTCATTGTAGGAATCTGGCGCGGGGTCGATCAGGAGCTGCGACCCGAGGACCTGCTGACCAGCCGCGTCACGCGGGAGGAGATACAGCTGACCGTAGCTGGCCGATACCGACGAGTCGTAGAGATACTCGGTTCGATGAACAATTCGAAGTGGCATCGTGTGGCCTTACCGAACCGTTCCGAAATGCTGTTGGGGCAGTTGGCGGGCGAAGTGTTCCGCATCGATCGCATCCGCCGCTCGGCGCAACAGGCTGTGCAACCGGTCGAGGAAGGCGTCGAGCTCGGGGCGCGCACCGGTGGCCGTGCTACCGGCCATCGCTGCGGTGTCGGCCAGCTGCAACGAGGTGGTCGCTTCGAGCACCAGACGCTCTTCGGCGGAGAGCCGGTCGGTCGCGTTGCCGTCGGTCTTTCGGGGCAGGTTGGCGATGTCGGTCTGAAGCCGCTCGAGTTGGAACACCAGGGACCTCGGGTTTCCCCGGTCGAGGAGCAGCAGGTCGAGGGCGGTTTGCACCTGCGCCTGGCTGCGGTAACGGCGACGATAGGTGATGATGCTCTCCGCGGTCGTGAGCACCGACTCGATGAGGAGGCTGTCGGTCGCCTTGTCGTTCTCCGAGCCCAACGTGGCCCGAAGCAGCGCCGTCAGCTGGATCGCCCGCTCGATGCGACGGCCTGCGTCCATGAAGTGCCAGCCCGGGTCGCGGACCATGCTCTCCCCCGCGAGGCCGGCCAGCGCCAACAGGCTTTGCATCGCTCGGCTGAGGGAGTTCTGGGCGGCTCCCTGGCGATCGGCGATACCCGGTGAGCGGAGTTCGAGGATTTCACGGTCGAGGTTGCCGATGACAAGCCACGTGTCGCTCGACAGCTGATCTCGCACCGCGTATGCCGAATCGAGAAGGTGCCGAACGGCGTGGGCCAACGACCCGAGACGGTCGACGTCGACGATCAGGCTGAACAACTCGTCGCCGGGTTCGGCGACTTTTTGGTGGTCGGTGAAGCCGGGATACGTCGTCGTGACAGTCGTAAGTGCACGTAGCAACAGTTCCAGGCACCTGGAGCCGGCCGGGTTCGCATCGTTGGAAAAGTCGTTGCGACGATCGGCGACAACCCGCAACAGACGGACCACGCCCTCGGCACGTTCGGCGTAACGACCCAACCAGAACAGGTTCTCGGCGGCGCGGGACGGCATGGAGCCGACCGGGTCGACCGCTTCCACCACAGGGCCGTTGTTGAGCCAGAACCCCGAAAGCTGCTCGGGCTCCGAAGCCAGTACCCATGCGTCCTTCGTGAGTGCACCGGCCTGGTTGGAGATCAGCGAACTTCCGATACCCGGTGCAACCCGCAGAAGCCCTCCGGGCATCACGGTGTAGGAATCGCCCTGCGATACGGCGAACGCCCGGAGCACCGAGCGCCTCGATTCAAACCCGGTCTCCGTGAGGGTCGGGGTCGTCGAAAGAGCGAGTGGGACCTGTGCGGTCCAACGCCACGGCTCCGCGCTGATACGGGCCTTCAATTCGGCCTGCGCTGCGGTCGACAACTCCCATCCGAGCACCGTGCTGGTACCGGCCTCGCGGGCGATGGGTTTCACCACCAATTCGTGCAGGTTGGTCATCACGTGCTGGCGGCTGATCGCGTCGCCGCACCAGAATGTCTCGACCGACGGCAACCGCAGTGTTTGTCCGAGGAAGTGCTCGGCGATCGCCGGCAGGAATGCGAGCATTGCCGGGCTTTCGATGATCCCACTGCCCAACGGGTTCACGATCGACACGGCACCGCGTCGGGCGACGTCGACGAGACCGGCGACCCCCAACCGGGAATCGGCCTTCAACTCGAGCGGGTCGCAGTACCAGTCGTCGACCCGCCGCAAGATGACGTCGACGGGCTCGAGGCGACCAAGGGAGCGCATCCAGACCGAGCCACCCTGCACCGTAAGGTCGCCGCCCTCGACCAACGGGTAACCCAGATACGAAGCCAGATACGCATGTTCGAAGGCGGTCTCGCTCCAGGGCCCGGGTGACATGACGACGATTCGGGGGTCCGACTTGTGCGGGGCGGCTTTCTGCAGGGCCCGACGAAGGGCCCGAAAGAAGGGGGCCACCCGATGGACCTGCGCGTCGCGGTACATCGACGGAAAGACCCGGGAGATGACGAGGCGATTCTCCAACGCGTAGCCCGCTCCAGACGGAGCCTGCGCCCGATCGGACAGGGCAACGGGAGCACCCGTCGTATTGCGACCGATGTCGACGGCGTAGGTCGTAAGCGCGGTGGGGTTGAGCCCGCCCTTGGCCACCGCTCCACTCTGGTCGCATGGTCGAAGAAAACCGGGGTGTCCGAGCACGACTTCGATCGGAAGAAGCTTGCGGCGAAGCAGCTCCCTGGGCCCGTAGAGGTCGGCGAGGATCATGTCGAGGAGCTCGGCCCGCTGGATTACGCCACTCTCGATCGCCGCCCAGTCCTTGCTGTCGATGACGACCGGGAGGGGGTCGAGGGCCCACCGTCGGCCTCGGGGATCGGCGTTGCCGAACGCGTTGTAGGTAACACCGTCGGAATCGAGCAACCGGTCGACTTCGTGCTGACGCTCCACCAACTCGCGGTGGCCCAGATCCGACAGCGCCGTACCCACGTGCGACCAGTGCGGCCGCAGCGTTCCACTCGAGCGGACGAACTCGTCGTACGCCCCGTCGGGTGGCCGGTAATCGCTGAGAAGGTTGGTCGAATTGATGACGGTCATCTGCCTGGTTAAATCGGAAGCTTCGCAACGGTCCTGAAGAGGGGTGCAACTCCCGTCATCAGGTCACGAAGAAATCCCAAGGATGGAGTTTGGTGCTGACTCATCTTGTCAGTCTTTTGACCGAACACCGGCCGGACCCTCCACAGAGCGCCCGGTGACGCCACCGTCGCCCGGCAGCACACGGCGGAGATCGAGGGTTCGGGGGTACTCCTGGCCCCGCAGCGCCCCGGCGATTCCGCCCCGTCCGGCGGCGGCCTGCCCGGCGTAGGTCGCCAGAACATCGTCGGGAATTGTCCCCGCCGTGTGCCCCAGGGTCTCGAAGCGGCTTCGTCGGCGCGCCTCGGCGGAGTTGGCGTTGACGGGGAACGTCTCGTAGGCCACGCCGCCCGGGTGGGAGACGTGATAGCGGCATCCGCCCACCGATCGACCGCTCCACAGGTCAATCAAGTCGAACGTGAGGGGCGAATGGACCCCGATCGTCGGGTGCAGAGCCGAAGGCGGCTGCCAGGCGCGGTATCTCACACCGGCGACCTGGGTTCCCGGCGTTTCGGTCGGTCGCAGCGGCACGGCCACCCCGTTGCAGGTGACAACGTGGCGACCCTCGGTCAACCCGACCGCCTTGACCTGCAGGCGCTCGACCGACGAATCGACGTAACGGGCGGTGCTGGTTGCGGTCACTTCCTCGCCGAGAACATGCCATGGTTCGATCGCCGCCCGAAGCTCAAGGTGCACATCGCCGATATCGACGGACCCGAGCCGCGGGAACCGGAACTCGATGAACGGAGCCATCCACGAGGCGTCGAATTCGAATCCGTGGTCACGCAGATCGTGCACGACATCAAAGATGTCAGCGGCGCAGAAGTGCGGAAGGAGGAAACGGTCGTGCAGTTCCGTGCCCCAACGCACGAGATCGGCGCGGTACGGCTCGTTCCAGAACCTCGCGACGAGGGAGCGGACGAGGAGCGACTGCACCAGCGCCATCTGCGGATGCGGCGGCATCTCAAAGCCGCGTAGCTCCAGCAAGCCCAGACGACCACGTTCGCTATCGGGGCTGAAAAGCTTGTCGATACAGAATTCAGCCCGGTGGGTATTGCCGGTCACGTCGATCAGAAGGTGACGAAGCAACCGGTCGATCAGCCACGGCGGCGGTTCCTTGGCCAACCGGTCGAGTTCCGCGAACGCGATCTCCAGCTCGTAGAGCGTCTCGTCGCGGCCCTCATCGACGCGTGGGGCCTGACTCGTCGGACCGATGAAGCGTCCGGAGAACAGATACGAAAGCGACGGGTGGTGCTGCCAGAACGTCACCATGCTCCGCAGAAGATCCGGGCGTCGAAGCAGCGGGCTGTCCTTCGCGGCCGCGGCACCGAGCGTGATGTGGTTACCCCCACCGGTTCCGCTGTGCCGGCCGTCGAGCTGAAACGTCTCCGTGCCGAGCGACGCCTGACGGGCCAGATCGTGAACGGTCGAGGTGATCTCGACCAACTCGTCCCACGACGATGCCGGATGGACGTTCACCTCCAACACGCCGGGATCGGGAGCGACAACGAGCGTCTGAAGCCGAGGATCCCGGGGAGGTGCGTAGCCTTCCAGAACGACGGCGATTCCCGACGCCGCGCTCGCGCGCTCGATCACCGACATGAGTTCAACGGCGTCGTCGAGCTCGACGAGTGGTGGGAGGAACACGTGCACGTGCCCGTTGCGAACCTCGAACGAGACGGCCGTCGGCGGACAGTCCTTGACGGAAACGACGACGGCGGCATCGGAGGGTGCGAGGGCAACCGCTTCCGGATCCGGGAGCGGTGGATGTTCAGCGAACGGCGAGCGGTCATGCTCAGTGGGAGGCGGCGACCATGTCAGAGCATCCAGAGGGAGACGCAGACCACTCGGCGAATCACCCGGGATGAGGAAGAGCTCACCTCGACGAAGGAGCCAATGGCTTGTTCCCCATCTGCGTACCTTTCCAGCGATGCGATGAAGCGGAATGACCGTGGCGACCGGTTTCCCCGCGTTGCGGTCGAGACTCGCGATCAGCGCAGCCCGACCGGCGGCGGCCGCCGCGGAATCGGCGTCTTCCGCAGTGGCAACTTCACTCGAAGATACTTTGGCCGCGGCCGGGGTCCCAGCCGGTAGCCGGGCTTCGGTCCACAACTGATAAACCGGATCCTCGAAAGCCTCAAGGCAAAAGTCATCCGGCACACCGAGTAACGACGACACCGCTTTCGTAAGTGTACGTACGGATTCAAAATCGGAGGTTCCCTTCACCGAAGGGTTCGCCAGCAGCGCCTGATCGTTCCAGAGCGGCTTGTCGTCGGTCCGCCAGAACACCGAGATCTGCCACCTTGGCAACGGCTCGCCGGGATACCACTTGCCCTGCCCGTATTGCAGGACGCCACCCTTGGCAAAGCGCTCCTGCAGGAGTCGCGCCATCTGCCCGGCGGCCTGGCGTTTGGCCGGGCCGTCGGCGTCGACCGTCCACTCCGGAGACTCCATGTCCTTCGCCGAGACGAACGTGGGCTCGCCACCCATCGTGAGACGCACATCGCCTTTGGCCAGAACTTCGTCGACGGTGTGGCCGAGCGAGTCGATCGAGTGCCACTGAGCCTCGGAATACGGGAGGGTGACCCGCGGGTCCTCTCGGACGCGCGTGACGATGTTGGCGTACTCCATCGTCGTTTCGCACATGTCGACCATGCCGGTGATGGCCGCCGCGCTCGACGGCTCGGGGGTTGCCGCAAGCGGAATGTGTCCTTCGCCGGCAAAGAGTCCTGATGTCGGATCAAGCCCGATCCAACCGGCTCCCGGAACGAACACTTCGGCCCACGCGTGAAGGTCGGTGAAGTCCGTGGTCGGTCCGGCCGGGCCGTCGATGGCGGCAATGTCGGCGGTCAGCTGCACGAGGTAGCCCGACACGAAACGGGCGGCCAGCCCGTATCGGCGAAGTATCTGCACGAGCAGCCAGGCGCTGTCGCGACATGACCCGAGCTTCAGGCGAAGGGTCTCGTCGGGTGTCTGAACACCCGGTTCCATCCGGATCGAATAGGCGATGTCACCGCACAGGCGGCTGTTGATCCCGACGAGAAAGTCGACCACGGCGACCCCGCCATCGGGCAATGCAGGAAGCGTCTCCATCCAAGCGTCGAGGAGCGGGTTGCCGTCGAGAGCGACGAGATACGGCGCGAGATCGCGCTTCAGCGACTCTTCGTACGTGAACGGAAAGTGCTTCGCCTCATCATCGATGAAGAAGTCAAACGGGTTGATGACCGTCATATCGGCGACGAGATCGACGACGACTGACAGCTCGGTCGCCTTCTCCGGGAACACGAATCGCGCCAGGTAATTGCCGAACGGATCCTGCTGCCAGTTGACGAAATGATCTGACGGCGTAACCGTCAGCGAGTACGAGAGGATGGGGGTTCGGCTGTGCGGCGCCGGCCGAAGCCGAACCACGTGCGGAGACAGCCCGACCGGGCGGTCGAACTTGTAGACCGTGCGATGCTCGATCGCAACGTGAATGCTCATGCCGTCGCTAGCGCCCCGTTGGCCGACGCCACCTCGATGACTGCGTTCTCCGAGGCCCGCACGAAGTACGTCTCGGTGATAGCGGAGTGCAGCTCGCCAATTCCGATCTGGAGATCGTCCATGTGGCGATGAAGCGATTCCGAGCTCAGCGCGTTGATGTCAGAGTCCACCAACAACTGCTGCACTTTCGCGCAGCCGACCATCGCCTCGTCGTAGTGCGGGAGTTCAAGCAACGCACGCGAGATGCGGGTGAGGCAGTGCTCGACCGAACGGGGAAACTGGGGATCGCGCAGAAGGAACTTCAGCGCCTCGGGACCGTTGATCCCGCTGCGAACCGCGCGTCGAAACATCTGCTGGGCACTCAACGACCGAAGGACGCTTACCCACGTGAGATCGCTGTACGCCTCGACTGCACTGTTGGGCGTTGCCGTCGTTCCGTCTTGCATCAGCACGCCGGCCTGCACATCGAGCACCCGGGTCGTCATGTCGGCACGTTCGACCAGGCTTCCGACTTCGAGGAACCAGTAGGCCTCATCGTGGCTCATGGTGCCGGCCAGCAGACCGCGAAGGAGATAGCAGTCGCGGATGACGCGGTCCATGCACGCAAGACGGGTGCGTCGATCGACGGCCAGGGTGCGGGACTGCACCACCCACAGATACAACTGGTTGAGCTGTTCCCACGCGGAAGCCGGCAGAACGTTCCGGGTCACCCGGAAGTTGTATCGGGCCGACGTCAGCGAAGAGAGAATCGACGTTGGGCTGGCGGAATCGGACGTGAGGAACCGAATGACATCCTCTTCGATCGCGCCGTTGTAGTGCTCATCGAAGGCTTCTCGCGTTCCGGTGACCGCCAGAAGCGGCGACCATCCGACCCCGGCCATCGCCGGCAGGTCCAGGAACAATTCCGTATGCACCTTTACCAATCGGGCGGTCGCCTCAGCGCGCTCCAAGTAGCGTCCGGCCCAATAGACCGATTCGGCAACCCGTGACAACAACATTGGAGACCTCCAAGAGAACTAAGTGGACATACTTTCCGGTGACGTGATTCACGAGTCACCAGAGGTGCTTCGACTACTGGAATTGCCTTTGCTGCTATCGCTACTGGTGTTGCTACTGCGACTGGGTCTAGGACTGTGATTGGGTCTGTGACTGTGATTGGGTCTGTGACTGCGATTGGGTCTGTGACTGCGACGACCCGTGGGAAGTCGACTCGCTCACGATCCACGTGTCTTTGCTTCCGCCGCCCTGCGAACTGTTGACGACGAGCGAACCCTCGCGCAGCGCGACGCGAGTCAGGCCGCCCTGCGTCACATACGAGTGCTCGCCCGACAAAATGAACGGGCGTAGATCGAGGTGACGCGGCGCGAGCACCCCGTCAATGAGTGTTGGCGCCGTCGAAAGGGAGATGATCGGTTGGGCAATCCAGTTGCGGGGATCCGCTTCGACCTGGAGCTTCACCGCTTCTCCCTCAGCAACCGTGGCCTTTGAACCGACGAACACGCCGTATCCGCCGGATTCGTTTGCGGGCTTGATGACAAAGTCATGGACCCGTGACAGCACATGCTGGCGCTGCACATCGTCGATGCAGAGGAACGTCGGAACGTTCTGGATCGTCGGTTCCTCACTCAGGTAGTACTTGATGAGCGCCGGAACAAACGAGTACACCACCTTGTCGTCGGCTACCCCCGCTCCCGGGGCATTCGCTATGGCGACGTTTCCGGCGCGCCAGGCACGCATCAGGCCCGACACTCCGAGAGTGGAGTCTTTGCGGAAAACGGCCGGATCGAGGAACAGGTCGTCGACGCGCCGGTAGATGACGTCGACCCGCTCCGGTCCAGCGATGGTGTGCATGTAGACACAGTCATCGGAGTCGACCATCAGGTCGCTGCCCTCAACGAGATGGATTCCCATCTGTTGTGCAAGGTAGGCGTGTTCGAAATAGGCCGAGTTGAACACGCCCGGCGTCAGCAGAGCGATCGTTGGAGCGATTCCCCGACGTGGAGACAACGCCGTGAGCATCTCGAGCAATTTGGTCGGATACCCGTCTACTGGATGAATCTCAAGGTTCCGGAAGAGATCAGCAAACACCCGCTTGGTCACCTGACGGTTTTGCAGCATGTAGGACACGCCCGAGGGAACCCGCAAATTGTCTTCAAGGACATACATGGTGGAGTCCTTGTCGCGCACGAGGTCACTTCCGCAGATGTGAGCCCACGAGCCGAACGCTGGTTTCATTCCAATGCATTGCGGCCGGAAATTGGCCGAATCATGAAGTAATTCAGCGGGGAAAATACCGTCCTTGACAGCTTTTTGGTCGCCGTACAGATCATCAATGAACATGTTCAGGGCCGTCAGACGCTGCACCAACCCGGCCGAAACCTTGGTCCACTCGTTCATCGAGATAACCCGCGGAATCACATCGAACGGCCAGGCCCGGTCTATTCCTCCCTCGTCGGAATACACCGTGAAGGTGATTCCCATTGCTTCGATGGCCAGTTCAGCCGCCCGCTGACGTTCCACCAGTTCGGCCATCGTGAGCGATGCGAGATAGTCAGCCACCCCTCCACACTGCTCTCGGGGCTTCCCGTCGGCGATCATCTCATCCCAACAGCCAGGACTGTCGTAGGAATCCCAGCGCACTTTTGGCCCGGAATCCGGCGTCAGATCGTCTTCAATGCGGGACACGACCTATCTTCTAACGTCTGATCGACGGTTGCCAGTCCAACGTGTTTCCAATGTGTGAAATCGGCAGCGGAGGCTCTCGAATTTCGCGCGTGAACAGAGCCTCGGCGTTCGATGCGTATCGCTCGATTTTTCTGGGCTCGGACGTTCCGGGGTCAACCGAACGATGGTAGCCCGAGTTCGGGATTTCAGCCGAGTTCGACGGATTCGACGGTTATGACCTTCGACTTGCCCTTGACCCGGCCCGCTTTCGGGGGGTTGTCGGCCGGATCGGGATCGCCGTCGATCTCCGTGATGGTCACACCCGTGAGGTAGTTCGTCGAAATGGCTATCGTTGCGCCGTTGAGCCGGTCAGTCATCGAGGTGTCAGCTCCGATGAGGCGGACCTTCCCACTTTCCAACCGGTATCTGTGAATCCAGGTCGTCAGCTCGCGAGAACCGGCTGACTGTTCGATCGTCACCACGTTCTTGGCGACGGTGATGTCGATCGGGGCCGGCACGACACCCCAGAACGCCCCACCGCAACGACGGCACTCGAGCGCTCCACGCCCGAGACCGACCCGGCGGTACCCATCCGAATCTTTGCGGGCGAACAACAGAACCCGATTGCCGTCGGTTTCATCTGCTTCGAAGTCTTCGGGAGCGGGTACCGGTCCATCCACTCCGACAATCACGACGTCCTGGTCGCCGTCCAAATCGAGATCGACCTTGACGGACTGTTCCACCACGAACGGTGCGGGAAGTAGGCGAGAAGCCTGAGATTCGGCCTTCGTGGTTGCTGCGCCGGTGACTGGTGCGTGGCCGAGTGTCGCCGCGATGGACGCAGCGACGAGAAGACCGACCGTATGGACTCGTAATTTCACGACGGGGACCTTAGCGAACGCCGGGATGCACGCCGGTGATCGGCGTGCATCCGAACGGTCGATGATCTTCTGCGGAGTTGATGATCTTCTCCCTGGCTTCCCCGGAGTTACAGCGCTCGGAACTCGACATCGTCAACGACGATCGCTCCTGATGTGCTCAGAACAAACCTCGCCGTCGTCAGGAACGACGGGGTGTAGCTGACCGTCACCTTGCGCCAGCCGTTGACCGGGGCATCGATGGTGGCCGCAATGTGCTGAGTACTCAAGAGACCGGCGACGGTGATCTCCGCCGTCGGTGTCGCGGTCGACTGAACCCAGGCGGTGACCCGGTTCACCCGACCGGAACGGGCGTAGGAGTTGAGGGCGAGTGTGAGCGAGCCTGTCGCCGAACGAAGTGCGCGTACGCCGGTTCGGGCCGTGGTCACGAGTGTCGGCGTACGACCGCTCCAACTCGTGGTCCGAAGGTCTTCAAACGTCCACGACGCCAGCAGGACTCCCGGCGCAATCGTGGTGGTTGTCGTCGGCGGACGAGTTGTGGTCGTCGTTGTCGCGGGTGCCTTGGTGGTGGTCGTGGTCGCAGGCGGCACCGTCGTTGTCGGCGGTTTCGTCGTGGTGGTCGCAGGCGGCACCGTGGTGGTCGGTGGCTTCGTCGTGGTCGGTGCGAGGGTCGTCGTCGGCGCGAGGGTTGTCGTCGGGGCGAGGGTCGTCGTCGGGGCGAGGGTCGTCGTCGGCGCAACTGTCGTGGTGGTGACAACCGGTGTCGTGGAGCAGAGTTGACCGTTCAAGCGGAAGGTGGTCGGCGCAGTGTTGGCGATCGTGTAGCTGCCTCCGACGCCGATGTCGGCCAGCGAGCCGTTGCCGATACCACCGTTCCAAGGCGCGTTCGTGAACGTCACGTTCTTGCCCGACTGCGTGGCGTTGCCTCCGTAGGAACTTGAGACGACCTGGTCATTCGGCCAGGTCCAGGTGAGGGTCCAGTTCGAGCCCGGTGCCCCGTAATTGGTGACCTGGATTGGTGCACCGAAGGCCGCTCCACTGTCCCAACTGGTGAAGTAGTTGACGTAGCACGTGCCGGAACCGACCGGCGTGGTGGTGGTTGGAACCGGCAGCGTGGTGGTCGTCGTGGTCGCACCGGCGATGGTTGTCGTGGTCGCACCGGCGATGGTTGTCGTGGTCGCACCGGCGATGGTCGTGGTGGTCGCACCGGCGATGGTCGTGGTGGTCGCACCGGCGATGGTCGTGGTTGTTCCGCCCGAAGCCGGCGTGGTCACGGTGGCGTCGTCGAACACCATTGGTTGGTCGCCGCCGTTGATGCCCCACTGCGCGGTAATCGCTGTTGCCGGCATGACGAATGTCGCGGAGAGAATCTTCCACTGACCTGAAGGGTCGGTGCTGACGACCATGTTGACGTCGGGGGCCGCTGACGTTCCGGCCGGCGTGATGAACTGCACGAGCCCTAAGGCAAACGTCGGCGCGTCGTTGCGGAGGTACGCCTTGAACGTGTACGTCTGGCCCGGTGTCAGGTCGCGGGACTGACCGACAATCACCGAATACCCACCGGGAGTTACGCGGCAGGGCGCGGGTCCCGCCGTGAGCGCCGGTTGTCGTCGGCGAGACGGTTCCGGTGCCGTACCAGGTGCCCCAACCCTGGGTCGTTCCGTCTTCAAAGTCCCACGTCGTCACGACCGTGTCGGTGTTCGCGGGAATCGTGGTGGTTGGCGGAAGTGTTGTCGCCGGCGGACCGGCAGGATCGATCATGGCGTTGAGAAGGTTGCGCGTCATCTGCTGAACCCGGGAGTCGATGCCCCAGTTCGCGTTGGCGAGAAGGAGCGGCCAGTAGATCGTGGAGGCGTTGAAGACGAGTGCCCCGCCTTTTTGGTGGATGGTGGCCTGCTGCAGGGCACCGGGCTGGGGGGTGGAATTCGACAGCGTCACCACACCGGCCGGGGTCTGACCGTTGTCGAACACCCGATCCCACTCGTAGCCGACGAGCTTCGGGATCTGATCACCGTTGGCCAGACCGGTTCCGTTGTACATCCAGTGCGACGCGTTTGCGACAACCCACGGAGCGGACTGCCCGTATGCGAAGTCACCTTCGTACTGGGAGCCGAGGAGGGCGTTTTCCGGACGATTGATCGGGGCATCTCGCCAACGGCCGGTCGTGGTTGCACCCTGGACCGGGTCCTGGGCGGCCGACTCTTTGTAGCCCACCATGGTGCGGTTCGCCCGACCGTCGGACGACGGTTCGAACCGCATCTGCCAGTAGACGCTGTTCGCCCCGAAGAACGCTGCGTGCTTTCCGGCGCTGACGGCGTTTTCCAGGTTCGTGCGCATTCCTGCCGACCAGTACTCATCGTGGAATGACGAAAGGAACGCCTTGTGGTTGCTGAGGAGCCCAGGGTTGTCGTTGAGATCCGACGACGAGGCGTAGGCCACGTCGTAGCCTTCCTGCTCCAAGAAGTTGATCATGTAGGCGTCACCCTCGAACAGGAGACCGGCACCGGACCCGCTGTCGAAGGGCCGGTCGAACGAGACTTTCTTGGCGGCCACGCCACCCGAGTTGTAGCCGTAGAGACTCTTGCCACCCCAGCCGTTGTACGCCTCGTAGGTGTTCATCGGAAGGACGTAAAGAAACGACGACGCCGACGTGTCGTTGCGGACCACGAATGTGACCAGACCCGTCGGCACGGCGGCACCGGCCTTGAACAGACCCACAACGTAAATACCGGAGGCCCAATTCGATGCGGTGGCCAGGTTGTATGACACCGGCCAGCCGGCCTCGACGCGTCCGAATCCGTCAGGTGCGGGTTTCGGTTGGGCCGTAGCGGCCACGCCGTTGACCGAGAACATCTTGCGCGACTTGGCGCCGCCGTACCAACCGAGGCGGTAGACCTGCAGGTCAACGGGTCCGAGCGAGGAGCTCACGTGGATTCCGATAGTACCTCCGGCGTTGACCGACTGCGCCGACGCGTAGCCCTCGATCTGACCGACGGTGGCAGGGTCGGTGTTCGGGATCGACGTACCGGGATTGGCGTTTTCGATCGTGATCGGGTTGGTCGCGGCACCGCTTTGGGGGCTCGAGAGTGCGGCAGCGCCCAATCCAAGCGACAACGGGGCCAAAACCACCGCGCCAAACTTGTACAGGCCACGGCGGCGGCTTCGCAAAAACGTCGTGAGTCGTCCGTCTGATCTCGGCTTAGGCATTTCATCACTTTACGTGGTTGAGACGGATAGTGAAAGTGCCTACACCAATGAAGGGGCGAATTAGGACTGCCGTCTGCTTCAAACGGGCCGATCGGACCAACGACCCATACCCGGCGTCTACGCATATCCGCCAGACGCTGGCTGTTCGCAGTTAGCTGTTGGGTGTTTCGTGGAGGTTCTCGTTCATCATGCGCATGAGGTCGTAGATCTCCTTGCACTGCGGGCAGATTGGAAGACTCTTCGGATCACGTTGCGGGACGAACACGTGGCCACACAGCGCGGTGAGCGGTGTCCCCTCGACCCGGGCTCGGAGGACGGCGGCCGTTGCCGTCTCCCCCTTTTTCGTCACGACGATGTGCGCACACTTGGCCGGGTCCGTCTTGTCGGTCGTCGATGTATCGCGCTCGAAATCAGTGGTCGTTGCCATCGCGAGCCATTCTGCCTCGGTTTTCGCTCCGAGAAGGTCAGGCGGGCGACGACACGCGGAGGTTCGCGTCGGCGTTCGCGCTGACGTTGGCGCTGGCACGAGATGCCGCGTAGACGGTGTGGACGGCCAACGCCACAAACACGATCGATCCGCCGATGAGCGCGGCGACTCCGGGGTACTCGCTTCGGAACAGCCAAACCCAGATCGGCCCCATGATCGGCTCCAGCATGGAGAGCAGCGCCACGTCGGTAGCCGGCGCCCCACTTGCGGCGACACTGAAGATGGCGAGCCCGATACCGAGCTGCGCAAACCCGAAGAGCATGAGCAGGATGAAGTCGTGGCGATTGACGTCGAACGGATGGGCGAAGGGCACCGCAATGACTGCACTGATCACGGTTGCAAGAAGCATCGCCGGAATCATCGAGATCTCGGCGTGCTGACGGATCGTGACCGTTCCGTAACCGAACGCCAGCGGAATCACGAGGGCGATCAGTGCGCCGGTCATCGATGTGCCGCTCCGGGAACCCGACACCATGTAACCGACACCGATCACCGTGACGGCGATCGCCACCCAGGTGTAGTTGCGGACCCGTTCGCCGATCAACACCCAGGCCATGATCGCTGCCGCCAGCGGGCTGAGCGAGAAGATCACGAGGACAATGGCCACGCTCGTTCGGGAAAGCGCCACGACCATCCCGATCGACGACGCCGCAAAAGCCGCGGCCACGCTGTATCCAGGCAGACCCATGGTTCGCACCGCCCGAACAGCGTTGGACTTTTCCTTCCAGATGATCAGGCCCACCAGGCTCACGCCGGCCGACACCGAACGCCAGAACACGGTGGTCCAGGCATGGGGGTGTTGGAGGCTCCGAACGAAGAGCCCGCCGGTACTGAACATGAGCGCCGACACGATCAGGAGAACAATTGAGAGCGTCGAGGCCCGGCCACCTTCAGGGACGTGGGTGATCGCGATTCCCGCTTCCCCGGAAACCGCGTGCACATCGTCGACATGCCCTGCGTTGGATTCAGCGCGAATGTCCATCCTGTCTATTCTTCACGGAAATTGAACCGGGCGTGAAATCCACGATTCGTAATGGACCTTACGGCGTTTTCTTCACGGAAATTGAACCGGGCGTGAAATCCACAATTCGTAATGGATTTTGCGGCTTCCACGAATGATCGTCTGCTGACTCCGGTCCTACGCGGACCGACCGGTGACGTATCGGACCCCAATCTGGTCCGTGAAGTCTTCGTTGCCCGGCATGTACGGCCTCGGTTCGCTCCACTGCGCCTCCGCGAGGTGCCCGTCGTCGAGCAGCCCGGTGACGACGGCCGAAAAGTCCTGCTCGTCCCACAGGTCGCTGCGGTGGGTGAAGCAGATCGCTCCTCCGGGTTGGGCGACCCGACACATATCAAGAATCAGCTTGCGCGGGTCCCATGCGTAACTCAGCACACCCACGCACACAACGGCCGCGAAGTGGTTGTCGGGAAACGGGAGCGGGGCTTCGTTGAAGTCATGACGCCGCACCTCCCGGTAATTGCCACCCTCTCGGGCCACTGCGAGCGATGCCTCCGAGAGGTCGATGCCCTCGAGGTCGGTGAACCCTTCCGCCCGCAACGCGCGTCCGGTCAGCCCGATGCCGCAGCCGATATCGAGGACCGGTCCACCAACGCCCATCGCAGCCAGTCGGCGGGCAGCTTCGAACGGTGCGTCGTACCGCCACTCCCCGACGAGTTCGGCTTCGTACGTAGCGGCCCACCCGTCGTAATGACTGGCGATGTCGGCGGAATCGGTAAGCGGCCTCCGCAGCCAGCTTTTGTCATCGTCGGAATGTGCGTCGGGCTGGGAGTCGGAGGCCATGGCCGCCCATACTGCCCGACATCCCACGGCACCGCCCGTTCGTCCGAGGCCCGTCCACTCATAAAGGTAGGGAAAACCTCACCGTCGAGATGCCCGGAACCTTCATGGTTTCGGCAAATCCGATCCCGTACGGTTGAGACATGCGATCAACGGCTTCACGGGTGGGCTCCTCGTTCATCTACGTCATGTTGAACCCGTGGGTTGCCGTGGTCTGTACGGTCGTGTTCTGGGTCGGGTTTTCGCTGAGCCTGGGACTTGCGATCACGGTGATCGGTGGTGCGCTCACGCTCGCCGGTACGTTCATCACCTGCAACGCCATTGGTCGATTCGAGCGGTTCCGGGCCGCCACGTTCCTCGGGGTCAGCGTTCCCGCTCCATCGAGGTCACGAAAGCCGCACCGGTTCGGAGCGGTCGGCCGAGCCGTGTCCGATCGGTCGTCGTGGAAGGCGTTCGCGTATTGCGGTCTCCAGCCAATCGTAGGTTCACTTACTTTTACGTTGACGATCGCGGCATGGTGTTCGGGACTCGTCCTCGCGTTTCTTCCGCTCTATCGCTGGTTGCTGCCACGAAACACTGTCGCGTTCTTCGAGATCAGAACCGGCTTCCAGACCCTTGTCGCGGCGGTCATCGGGGTTCTGGTGCTCTTCGTGGCACCGTTTGTCACGTTGCTCGCCGGCCTCGTCGATCTTGCGCTGGTGCGTTCACTTCTCGGACCCTCCAGAGAAGTGGAACTGGAGGAGCAGGTGACCCAGGTGACCGCCCAGGTCACCGAGGTGAAGGCGCAGCGCTCCGCGGCGCTCGACGCGGCCGAGGCCGAGCGTCGGCGGATCGAACGAGACCTCCACGACGGTGCTCAGCAACGGCTCGTTGCCCTCGGTATGACGCTCGGCCTGGCGCGCGAAAAGCTTGACTCCAAGCCCGACGAGGCGCGCGCGTTGCTCGACGAAGCACACGCTGAAGCGAAATCTGCAATGACCGAGCTGCGGGCCATCGCCCGCGGCATTCATCCGGCGGTCCTCGACGACCGTGGTCTCGACGCCGCCCTCTCCGCGGTGGCGGCACGATGCCCGTTCCCCGTCGAAATCTCGGTGCGACTTCCCCGCCGGCTGGGCACCCAGGTCGAGGGCACGGCGTACTACGTCGTGTCGGAAGCATTGACCAACGCAACAAAACATGCCGGCGCCACCGAAGCTTCAGTCGACGTATGGATCACCGAAATCGACGGGCAGGAGACGATGATCGCCAGCGTCGTCGACAACGGTGAAGGCGGAGCCGAACTCAGCCACGACGGCGGGTTGGCCGGTCTCCGTGACCGGGTCGCGGCGATCGGCGGACGTTTCACGGTCACCAGCCCAGCCGGGGGTCCGACCATTCTCACCGCCGAGGTGCCGCTATGAGTATCAAGTCGCTTCGCATTGTCATCGCCGAAGACTCCGTGTTGCTGCGGGCCGGGATCACCCGGCTCCTGGCCGACGCGGGCGACGACGTGGTAGCCGGTGTCGAGTCCGGCGAAGCGTTGATCGATGCCGTTGTCGCGCACCAGCCCGACGTGTGCGTCGTTGATGTCCGGATGCCTCCGACGTTCACCGATGAAGGCATCCGGGCCGCCGTGGCAATCCGGCGTGATCACCCAAACGTCGGCGTGCTCGTTCTCAGTCAGTACGTCGAAGAACGGTACGCCACCGAGCTTCTCGCGGTCGGCAACAATCGTGGCGTCGGCTACCTGCTGAAGGACCGGGTCGCCGATGTGCGTGAGTTCGTCGACGCCGTGCATCGGGTCGCCGAAGGCGGGTCGGCCCTCGACCCCGAGGTGGTCGCGCAACTCTTCGCCCGACGTCGCACGAAGAACCCCCTTGCGGAGCTGACCGCCCGCGAATCCGAAGTACTGCGACTCATGGCCGAAGGCCGTTCCAACAGTGGCATCGCCGACCATCTCGTGGTCTCGGCCGGCGCGGTGGAGAAGCACGTGAACAACATCCTCGCCAAACTCGGGCTGTCCCAAACCCCGGGTGACCATCGCCGGGTTCTCGCCGTCCTTCGCTACCTCGAAGGAGAACAGTAAATGAAACGTACACTTACTATTGCTGGTGTCGCGATTGCAGCGCTCACCGTCGTCTACGGATGCCTCACGCTTCTTACCGTGATGGCCCGCGATCGGATCGAAGCACCTGTTTCGTTTGAGAATGTGAAGGCCGTACAGCTCGACCTCGGAGCCGGGGGCCTGACGCTCACGGGAACTGACAGTGCGGCGGTTACGGGAACGCGAACGACCGTGAGGAGCGTTGCGCGTCCTCGCATCAAAGAGCGAGTCGACAGCGAGGGCACCCTGCATTTGTCGACAGACTGCCCCTGGTTCGCCTCGTTCAACTGCTCAGCGAGCTACAAACTCAACGTCCCGAAAGATGTCGTCGTCTCCGGTTCATCCAGCGGTGGATCGCTCTCGTTCCAGGCAATCAAGGGCGAGATCAAGGTGTCGTCTTCGGGTGGCGGGGTGCGAGCATCGAACCTCGGCGGAAAGCTCACGGCCGATTCGTCCGGCGGTGGAATCACGGTCGATCGGAGCATCGGCCCGCTCAAGCTCGACAGCAGCGGAGGCGGAATAACCGTGACGGATTCATCAGGGAAGGTCCACGCCTCGAGCAGCGGGGGTGGCATTCAACTCAGCGGAAGCACAAGCACCGACGTCGATCTGTCATCGTCCGGTGGAGGAGTTCGAGCGTCGTTCACGAAGCCTCCGAAGAAGGTTCGCATTTCGTCGTCGGGTGGTGGGGTTCGGTTGGTCCTGCCCCGCAGTGAGATCTCGTACGCGGTAGACGCATCGAGTTCAGGAGGCAGCTCCTCAGTGAAAATCCGCACCGACCCTGAATCTCCGTACACCGTTTGGCTCCGCTCATCCGGTGGCAGCGTGACTGCCACCTACGCCGACCCGGCCGGCTCCTAGAAGTTTCCGTCTCTCCGGTGAGGGGGGCCGAGCCCCCTAACCGTCAGTTGTGCCGTCCGCTGTTTCAGCTGGCGTTTGATACCCAAATCCCTACCCCTTGGAGGTGCGCGCCCATGCTCGCTCGTATTGCTGACTTTTCGTATCGACGGAAGTGGCTTGTTGTCGTTGTTTGGATCGCTATCGCGGTCAGCGCCACCGTGGCCGCCAAATCGCTCGGAGGTGAATGGAAAGGCGGCGCCCGCCTCGAAGGGACTGATGCTCAGCGCGCTTATGA
The DNA here is from genome assembly GCA_963763135.1 of uncultured Acidimicrobiales bacterium. GTDB lineage: Bacteria > Actinomycetota > Acidimicrobiia > Acidimicrobiales > JANYDT01 > JANMZO01. The sequence goes on from CAVXNJ010000010.1 coordinate 253,134, forward strand.
TTTGCTGGAAGAGCATTTTCCGTCGCAGTCCGGCGAAACCGCATCGGTGGTCTTTGCGACGCCCGGGGCCGGCCTCGTTGCAAAGAAGCGGATCATTGAGGCGTACCTGGCGGACATCGCCAAGGAGCCCGGAATCGCCAACGTCACGTCACCGTTCGAGGCAACCCAGCAGTTGTCGGACGATGGAACCATCGGTTTCGCAGCCGTCGACTTCGCCCCGGGTAACGATCAGATGCTGGCCGCCACCGAGACGATGAAGGAGCGTGCAGCGAAACTCCGAGACGCCGGAATGACGATCGAGTTCTCCGGTTACATGTTCGACGAGGGCGATCTGCCGGCCACCGAAGTATTCGGTTTGATTGCCGCAGCCGTGATCCTGTTTCTAACGCTGGGTTCGTTGGTGGGCGCCGGCCTTCCGCTTCTCACCGCGATCATCGGCATCCTCACCGGCCTGGCCTCCGTCTCGCTTTGGGCCGCAGTGGTTGACACGCCTGACTTCACCGTGCAGGTCGCGTCGATGATCGGTATCGGTGTGGGCATCGACTATGCGCTCTTCATCGTCACCCGATTTCGCGAGGCGCGAGCCAGAAATCTAAGCGTACATAGTGCCGTCCTTGAAGCGGCGAACACCGCAGGGAGGGCCGTGGTATTTGCCGGGCTCACTGTGATGGTGTCGTTGCTCGGCATGATCCTGATGCGCATCCGGTTCCTCAACGGTTTGGCCGTGGGCTCGTCAACTGCTGTAGCGATAGCTGTTCTTGCGGCGGTCACTCTGCTTCCCGCCCTGCTCGGCATTCTCGGTCATCGAATTCGTCCGGCGAAGATCGGCGGGCGTCGCGGCCATGTGTCGGTGTGGGTGCGATGGAGCAGGTTTGTGCAATCCCGTCCGTGGGCCAGTGCGGTCGCTGGACTCGCGGTTCTTCTGGCACTGGGCGTGCCCACGCTTGCCCTTCGGCTCGGTTCAGCCGACGACGGCAGCCGTCCGTTGGACCAGACCACCCGCAAGGCCTATGACCTTCTCGCCAAGGGTTTCACCCCCGGGTCAGCAGGTCCCTTCGTCATGATTACCGAAACGCCGAGTGCCGCGTCGCAAAGCGCGCTTATGGATGTGGTGGCGAAGATTCGTGCGACCGACGGCGTGGCATTCGTGTCAGACCCGACCCCCAACCCCACCAACGCTGCGGCACTAATCACCGTGGTGCCGAAGACCTCGCCGCAGGATCCGGCCACCAGTCAGCTGCTCCGTCGTCTTCGCAACGACGTCCTACCTTCGGCGACCCGGGGCACCGACCTGAACGTCTCGGTCGGCGGCAACACCGCATCGAGCGTCGACTTCGCCTACTTCATCGGTCAGCGCCTGCCCTATTTCATAGGGGCGGTTCTGGTCATCAGCTTCCTGTTGCTCATGGCAATGTTCCGTTCCGTCCTCGTGCCGCTCAAGGCCGTGATCCTGAACCTGCTCTCGATAGGCGCCGCGTATGGCGTAATGGTTGCGGTCTTCCAGTGGGCATTGCTCGGTTCACTGTTCGGCGTCGGACGCGGCGCACCGATTGAGCCGTGGGCTCCCATGATGCTCTTCGCCATCGTGTTCGGGTTGTCGATGGATTACGAGGTCTTTCTTCTTTCCAAGATCCGGGAGAACTTCGACGAAACGCTCGACAACTCGGGTGCGGTTGCCAACGGTGTGGCGTCCACCGCCCGGGTCATCACCGCGGCCGCGGCGATCATGGTCTTCGTCTTCGGCTTCTTCGTGTTCGGCGACTCGCGTGAGATCAAGCTGATCGGCCTCGGTCTCGCCACCGCCGTGCTCATCGACGCCACCGTCGTGCGACTTCTCCTGGTTCCCGCGACGATGGAGTTGATGGGTTCCCGGAACTGGTGGATGCCGAAGTGGCTCGACCGTCTGGTCCCCCACCTCGACGTCGAAGGCGGCCACGCCCACTACGCCAACGGCACCATCACCGTCGACACGAGCCATGCGGAACTACCGCTCGCAGGTTAAGCGTCCGGCCGAGAGGCAGAGAGGCGACTGACGCAGCGACCGCTTGTAGTTGCGGCCGACGCGGTAGGGTCACGGCCATGATGAAGATTGGACTCGTGGTTCCTTTCAACGGTCGGCCGCAGCGTGGCATGGCGGATCTCAAGTCGGTGGCGGTGCACGCGGAGACCGCGGGCATCAACTCGATCTGGTTTCCCGAGCACGTGGTGTTCTTTCCGAAGTACACGTCGAAGTACCCCTACAGCCCCGACGGGGATCCGGGCTTCGGTAAACGCCAGGGCGTGTACGACCCCCTGTTCGCGGCGACTGTCGCGGCCGCAGCGACGGAGCGACTCCGGGTCGGCACTGCGATCCTCATTGTTCCGCAACGCAATCCGGTGGTACTCGCGCAGGAAGTCGTCGCAGTCGACCATGCCAGCAACGGACGGTTTGACTTCGGCATAGGCATCGGCTGGAGCAGCGAGGAGTTCGCAGCACTGGGCGTCCCATGGGCGGCAAGAGGTAAGCGCACAGATGAATATCTCAAGGTCATGCAAGCCCTGTGGACCGATGAGCTCGTGAGCTACCACGGTGAATATGTTGACTTCGCCGATGTGATCGCGGAGCCGAAGCCAATCCAGACCCCACTGCCGATCTGGGTCGGAGGTGGCAACGCATCGATGAAGCGGGCCACGCGCTTCGGCACCGGCTGGTACGGCTGGAATCTCCATGGCGACGCCATTGCCGCCGCGATGCGAGAACTCGATCAGGTCTGCGAAGCCGAAGGCCGCGATCCAGCCACGATGGGCCGCAAGATCGGGCTGCTGTTCGACGGGTCCGCTGATGATCTCGCCCGCTACCTCGACACGGCGGCGAGCGCCGGGGTCACCGAGGTTGTGCTCGCGGTTGGCATCAACGGCCCGCAGCTGCATGAACGGATCGACGCCCTCGGCGGCATCACCCACTGATCCGGGACCAGGCGGGCCCGAGCGGGCCAACCTCGTTTACAACTGCTTACCTAGCGCCCGGTGAAGACGGCGTCGGTCTTAGCCATGAACGCCGCTACCGCAGCACGGTGATCGGCGCTTCCCATCGTCGACACCATGTTCGCGGCCTCGGCGTCGAGACACGTGGCCAGATCGGCGATGAGCGCCCGGTTGATGTTTTCCTTGATGGCCCGGTTCGCGAGAACCGGTCCGCTCGCGATCTTCTGCGCGAACGCCCGCCATCCCGCTTCGAACTCAGCGTCGGGGAACACCCGGTTCACCACACCTGCAGCAGCGGCGTCAGCGGCAGTCAGCCGTTCGCTGAAGATGTACAGCTCCTTCGCCTTCGATGGTCCGACGAGTTGCGTCAGGAACCAGCTGCCACCGAAGTCGCCCGAGGCGCCGATCTTGGCAAATGCGGTGGTGATGATCGCCTTCTCCGTTGCTACCCGGAAATCGCACGCCAGGGCGATCGACAGTCCCGCTCCGGCGGCCGCGCCTGGGATGGCCGCCACGGTCAGCTTCGGGAGACGATGTATGGCGAGCGACACTTCAGCCTGCCGGCGCCGGAGGTTGTCGACAGCCACCGTGCTCGACGGCTTCTGCACCCCGCTGCCCTCGCTGGCATGCCCGGCCGCGAACCCCTTTACGTCGCCACCGGCGCAGAACGCGCCTCCCTGGCCGGTTACGACCAGGCATCCGATCGTCGGATCCTCTCCGATCAACGGAAGTACGTTCGCAAAGCCCTTGTACATATCCTGATGCAGCGCGTTGCGGCTCTCCGGCCGGTTGAAGCTCAGCACGGCGACGCCGTTCTCGACCCATCCGAGAAGGTATTCGGTACCGGTTTCCAGTTCGCGTCGTTCCGACATGTCGAGGCTCCTTTGTTTTCGGCCCGGTCCGCGGGCGCTCGTTGCGGGGATCGTACGCGACGGCTCTTCTGTAAATGCGATTCCGCTCCAGATGAGGCGTTGAGTTCCACACTGTCGGCTCGTTTGTGGTGTGCTAGCGGGCATGTTCACCCCGGAATTGGAAGCGTTGGCCCTCAGCATCGGTAACTTGCTGAAGGAGCGCAAGGAAACCGTCACTGTTGCGGAAGGTTCGGCCGGTGGGCTGATCTCCGCCACACTGCTCAGCATTCCGGGAGCCTCCGCGTACTACCTCGGAGGCGCGGTGATCTACACCTTCAAGGCAAACAGCGCCCTCCTTGCCGGTGCAATTGAAACGCCGGAGGGGATGCGTGGCACGACTGAGGTGTTTGCGCAGTATCTCGCCCGCTCGGCGTCGGTGAAGATCGGCTCGACGTGGGCCCTCGGAGAAGCCGGCGCCGCCGGTCCGCCCAACCGATACGGGGATCCGGCCGGTCACGCGTGGTTTGCGGTCGCCGGTCCCGTCGAAGCGACGCGTCACATCACCACCGGCTTGGAGGATCGCGTCGAGAACATGGTCGCCTTTACGACGGCTGCGCTGACGTTGCTCGACGAGACCATCCGATCGGCAAACGCTTGACATGACACGCCTTTCCCCTTTTCAGGTGGTCAGCGACTCGAGTGGGAACCGGCGCGTCACCGATGCGGTCGGGCTCGACGCCGAAGTGATCATTCGCCGCGACGCACTTGGCATCCCGCATGTTCAGGCATCGACCGTCTCCGATCTGTTCTTCGGCCAGGGTTACGCGACGGCGGAGGATCGCCTGTGGCAATTGGAGTGGGACCGTCGCCGAGCGCTCGGGCGCAGCGCCGAATTGATCGGCTCCCCGGCCAACGTGGTGAACGATGGATTTCATCGTCGGGCCCGCCTCGGCGACTACGCGCGCTCGGGTTACGACAACCTCGACGCTGCCACGCGGGCGGTGCTCGACAGCCACGCGGCCGGCGTCAACGCGTTTCTGACTTCAAAGCATCAGCGACCCATCGAGTTTCAAGCGTTGGACGTGCCCGAAGAACTCTGGGAGGGCTGGCACGCGATCGCGATCTTTCTCGTACGCCATGTCACGTTTGCCACCTGGCAGACCAAGCTTTGGAACGCTCGCGTCTTCGCCGCTCTGGGTCCCGAGTCGGTTCGATCGTTTCGGGCCGAGGGAGCGTCGGGCGACACGCCGCTGATCGTTCCTCCCGGCACCCGCGATGCCGTAGGCGCGCTTATTGATGCCGGATTGTTCACGAAGACCGGCGTGTACGACGCCCTCGGTTCGCTGGATCCGCTCGGCCTGCAGCTATCGGGCTCGAATGCCTGGGCGGTTCACGGCAACCGGACCGAGTCGGGCTTTCCCTTGATCTCAGGCGACCCGCACCGTCCCTTCGAAGTACCCAACGTGTACTACCAGATTCACCTCAGTGGTCCAGACATCGATGCGGCCGGCTTCTCGTTCCCTGGAGTGCCAGGAATCCAGCACTTCGCCCAGACACCGCACGTGGCCTGGGCCGTGACGAACGCGATGGCCGACTACCAGGACCTCTTTGTGGAGCGACTGCCGGAAGCCGCGCTGGATCGTCGGTTCGAAACCATCAAGGTCCACGATGGCCAGGATGTGAAGATTGAATGCGCGCTTACGAGTCACGGACCGATCGTCCTCGGAAGTTCCGAGCACGGCGTTGGCGTGGCACTGGCGTCAACCGGGCTGTTTGAGGCGGGTGGCAGCTTGCGCACGATTCTGCCGCTGTTTGCTGCAAGGTCCGTGGCCAGCCTCGACCGATGCCTGGAGGATTGGGTCGAACCCGCGAACAACTTCGTGCTTGCCGATTCCCGGGGCCATATTGCGTACCGCACCGCCGGTCGGCTGCCGCTGCGGCATCCGCTGAACAGTGTGCTGCCGGTTCCCGGTTGGGACGCCGACCACGACTGGACCGGATACATCCCCGACGCCAACCTGCCCCGAGCGCTCGACCCCGACACCGGTGCAATCGTGACGGCGAACCAACGGGTCACGTCCCGCGACTACCGGTATCTCCTGAACGATGACGCAGCGCCCCCTCACCGGGCCGAAGGAATCTGGGCGCGTCTGGCCGACCGGACACGTTTGACCGTCGACGATCAGATCGCCATCCAACTCGATACGGTCTCGCGCCCCGGTCGCATCCTCGCGGAACGTATCCGCAAGGTCGCCGATGCCCGGACGGCCCTCTTGGCGCTCGACGGGTGGGACGGTCACATGAAAGCCAACTCCCCCGCGGCGGCGGTGATCGGACAGACGAAGCACGAGCTGTGTCTGTTGGCGGTAGCGCGACTCCCCGAGTCGCTGACCGCCAACCCCTTTGCCGGCTGGGAGCCACCGGCCACGGCGCTCTCCGCGGTGATGCGGGTGTCGGCGGCCATCAGCAACTGGATTGCCGACGACGACGCATCCGTCATTGGCGAGGCAAGTTGGGACGCCCTCATCGCCGAGGCCACGACTCGAGCGGTCGACGTGTTGGTGAAGCGGTTCGGTGATGACGCGTCGGCCTGGAACTGGGGCGACATGCACGAAGCCACGCCATTGCATCCGGCCCGGGGTCTCAACGAAGCACTCGATGCGCTCGTACGCCCTACGTCGGGTCCGCTGGCCGGCGCGTCCGACTGCGTGATGGCGATGAATCAGGTCGGTGGAGTCACGACGAACGCAATGACCGGATCGACGGCACGATACGTCTGGGACCTCAGTGATCGCGCGAATAGCCGTTGGGCGGTTCCCCTGGGCGCCTCGGGTCATCCCGGCACCGCGCACTTCCGGGATCAGACGAAGAACTGGGCGACCGGCTCGCTGCAACCCGTGCTCGACGCGTCCGAGACATCGAGCACCACGCTGGTACCACCGTCTGAGTAATTGCTCGACCGCTACGCAGGTGGCGGTGACCCACGCAAGTTTGACCTGCATAGGCTGACTGCGCTGGAACCGCTTCGGTATCGAACTCGGTGAGGAACTGTGCGGTGGCCTCAAGGGCCTCAGCGATCAACGATGTGTCCGTTTCGTCCACGGCCCACGGCTGGTTTCCGAATCGTTCGTCTGTGGTCGTGAGTCGAGTCGAGTGACCCGGACCGGCATTGATGTCAGCTCCAGGGACGGGCAATCAACGTACGGATCGACGAAGAACACAGGAAGTGCTGTTCGTGGGACCTGAAGACGTCATACATCGCGACCCCCGAATTCGGCCCCGATCACGATGCACCTTCCCCCAGCGGTGACGTCTCGATCGGCACAAACATGCAACCCAGAGCGAGAACACCTCTAAGAGGCAATATCCCAGGACCTACAAATTCACTGGGTTCTGAGTTGACAAAGGTACATGTTCTATTCGAACATATGTACGTTATCAACTATGACGGGAAGGCGGTGAAGGTAGATGGAAACGGGACACAGCAACCCGTGGGCGGCGCTCCACATTCCGTTGGTAGACACCAGCGACTGGTTCATCAAAGAACACGAGACGGCGTTGCAGGACCTTGAACGTTTGATGCGCGAGGTGCAAGCAGCGCACGCCGAGGTGATCAGCCACATGCCCGAAACTCGCGACAAGACCACATCGATTCAACGACTCTGTGGGGTGTCGCGCACCGAAGCCAACCGCCGTCGCAAGATCGCACTCGTGTGTGCGAAGTTTCCGATGGCGCTCGAACTACTGCAAGCAGGGAAGGTATCGGTCGAGCACCTGCTTGCGTTGGAACCTGCAGCGAAGCATGACTCTGCTGCCGCACTGCTTGATGAGGCGGTGCATCAACGTCCGGAAGATTTCCGCGACACGGTCCGTCAGTTTCAACTCAGCACTGAAAACGGTAACAACACCGCAAAACGCCAACGAGCGTAGCGGTACCTACGGTTTAGGGATGGCCCCGATGGCATGGTCGCGTTCAACGGCCTGCTACCTCCGCTTGAGGGCGCGACATTGAAGGCCACGCTCGCCGAAATGGTCGATGCCAAGTGGCGGGCCGAGCACCCGGAACGGGCGAAGACGGAAGGCGGTCATGGTGGTGACAGTCATGAGCAGCGCATGGCCGACGCGCTGGCCGCACTCGCAACCGGTGGGCACAACGTCAACATGGGTGTGGTCACCATCAAGCCGGCGAAGACCGAAGCGACCCGCGCGGCCAATGCTCCCACCTCGACAGACGACCACGAATCAAGCACACAGGAAAAGCAGGTCGTGGTGAGTATGCCAACCAACCTCAAGCCGAGCGTGGTGATCAACTTCAACGTCGACAAATGGGAAGCCGAAATCCTCGGGGTCGGACCCATCCCGGTTACTGCGCCGCTGTTCGACATGGCCAAGAACGATCTGTACTACGCGTTCAAGAACATGACCGGCGAAATACTCAAGTTCGGCCGCGCACGATACGAACCCAGCGCCATCCAACGACTCGCGGTTCTCGCACGGGACCGGCGCTGCATCTACCCCGACTGCACAGTCACCGCAGACCTGTGCGAAATACATCATCTCAACGAATGGCTCCAAGACCAAGGCTTCACCGACGTCGAAATCCTCGGACTCCTCTGCAGACCGCACCACCGGCACATCCACACCGGCGACCTCAAAGCCACCCGACTGCCCGACGGTACCGTCGCCATCCACGAACGCGTCACTGGCTTCCTCGTCGCCATCGCCACAACCAGAATCGCCATCGCCGCCTGACACCCCGCCCGGCCATGCAGTCCGATTGATTGACCAATCAGTCTGAACAACGTGACCGAACCACGCTCTTTGATAACTGAATCCAGCGGCCGGACTATCGACCCGCAGCACCCCAACGGTCGCGCTGGAGCTGCGCGACGGTTCGAAGGTATCCCCGGCTCAGGACACCCTCGTGTGAAGTCCCGTGCTCTGCCCACTTCCGGTGCATCGCTGGCAATGCATGGAACGGAACCTGCGGCTGAGCGTGATGCTCGCGGTGGAAGGGCATGTTCCATGCGAAGAAACGCATGACCGGATTCGTCAGCGTGGTGCGGGTGCCCTCAACCACGCCCTCCCCGGTCGGACATCCGGTGTGCTCGGCGAGGAGATACCACCGGAGAAAGGGTTGACCAATGAGCGCCGGGACGATCCACAACTGCACCAGCAACCACGAGCCCGTGAGTAGCGACCCCGCGACGCACGCCGCGTAGACAACAACCGTGAAGCGGGCCTGGCGAACCACCTTGCGTACGTGACCCGGCGGCATCCACGACGCACCAGCCCGACCGCAGGCCGCACGCCAAATGACCCCGACCATCGCCTTCCAGTACAGAAGGCCGGTCATCTGCAGCACGATGCCAGAGCGAGAGGGTGGCTTCCAGCCGTCAAGTTCCGGGTCGAGCAACGGGTCCTGCGTGTAGCGGTGATGGGCTGCGTGAAACAGCCGGAACCATCGACTCGGAAGTACTAGAAGCACGCCGATCACCGCCGCCACGGCGTCGTTGATCCATCGGGAACGAAACGCCGTTCGGTGAATGCACTCGTGCTCGGCACAGAACAGAAAGATGAGCGCAAAGCCGTATGCCACGACGAGCGGGGCCACCCACAGCGTCGACCACATGCGGACCAGCGTCACTCCGCTGATGCCCAGTACTACGACGTGCGCCAGCAACTGGAGCAAACCACGAGCATCGGATCGCTGATCCGAGTGCGGTCTCGCAGGAGCCTCGACGGTCGACATGTCACTCGAACGTGGATGCAATCAGTCGCCCGGCGACCCAAACCATCCACAAACTCCGGCAGTCACCAAATTCCTCAGTGCACATATCGTTTGGCGAGATCGTCAACCATTGCGACGATCGAAGTGGTGTCGTTGCGACCGGCGGTGAGCGGGATCAGGCGGTGCACGCCCATCGCACCGAACGCCGCAACGGTGGCGTCATCGAGAGCACCTCGTGGCGTCACCGAAATCTCCAGCGGTCCGAGATGGGCCGGGCGTTCGTAGCGTTCGGCCGCTTTCGCCAGGCCGTCGATGCACGTTTGTGCTGCAGCGACGTCGAGCGCAAAGCCATACCAACCCTGGGCGGTGGTGACCGCCCGGCGGAACGCGGCCGCCGTGTGTCCGGCCATGATCACGGGCAAGCCGGCACCCTGGACCGGCCGAGGATTGGCCTTCACGCCCGCAAACGGGGCATACGGCCCACTGTGCGATTCGCCGGACCATATGGCGCGCATAGCTGCGATGTAGTCCTCGGTGCGACCACCCCGGTCTTCCATGGGAATGCCCAGCGCCCGGAATTCGGGTTCGAGATAGCCGACGCCGACACCGAGAAGCAGACGGCCACCCGACAGATGATCGAGCGACGCCATCTCCTTCGCCAACACGAGCGGGTTGCGCTGGGGAAGGATGATGATGCCCGTACCGAGCTTCAATGTCGTCGTCTTCGCACCGATCCACGCGAGCGCAACGCCTGGATCGAGCATAGGAACCTCGGGCGCAACCGGCGACGGTGGCACTTGGGGATCGGGAAGCACCACATGCTCACCGGTCCACACCGAATCGAACCCCGCCGCTTCGCAGGCCTGTGCCACGTCGACCATGACCGATGGGTCAGACATGACGCCGTTGTTGATACCGAACAGTCCGAACTTCATGGTGTCTCCTTGGGTGGTTGGTGGGCCAGACGCTGCGGTGCGGCGTTCGGCAATAACAGCGGCTCAGCCGACGATGACGTTCTCAGTCACGAAGAGGCGCTTGCGACTCCGCACATGGGCCATCGAGTCAGCGGCGACGCTCTTGCCCAACTCGGTGTCGTAGGCCGCCAGGAAGTCGGCTTCGGAGTCGAACCACAACTCCGATATCCCGTCGATGTCGTCGGTGTCATCGGTGGCGTTGAACACGATCTTTCGAACACCCGGAAGTTGTGCGGCCAAAGGAGCGTGGGATTCGAGCCACCACGTACGAAACGCTTCGGGCGTCATGTCCTCACGACGCGATAGCAGGATGACAGCCTTGAAGCTCATGCCGGCTTTCCGATCCGGTGAAGCGGACGGCCACCGACGCCAAGCGCCAGAATCGCGAGGATCTCGTCGGGACGCGGCGCGTCGTCGATGCTGAACGCAATGGCGTCCATCTCGTCGAACGACCAGATGTCAGAACAGTTCGTGAGCGGAGCGACGATGCGGGTACCAGGGCCGCCGAGCAGTTTGGTAGAGGGGATGATCGCCGGACCGCGACCCAGCGCGGCACGGATCGGTGCGCCGAACTTCGGATGGATAAGCGCAGCCGCGTGTTCGATCTCGCCATTGGTTCCGACCACGGCCGCCTTCCCGTACGCACTGACCTCCGACGGGGCGCAACCCAGCACTGCGAGTGCTTCGTCAATCAACGCCTGCCCGAGTTCCGCACCCAGGTCGACCAGCGCATCCAAGTTCTCAATGAACTGGCCGGCCGCAGGGTTCGTGAACACGATGCCTGTCGCCACCTTCCGATGGAGCCCCTCGACGTTACGGCCCATCTCCCGCCTCGTGGTCTCAACCACCGAAGCGACCTTACGTATCTCTAATCCCATGCGTAGTTCTTATCAGCTTCGAACCAGGCGGCCGGGACGCGCCCCGGTGTCGGAGTCGTGGCGACGGGTCACAACGCCGTTGCACATCGATGCCACGTAGCCCTTCACCGGCTGGATCAGGCGGGTACCTCCAGCCGGAAGATCGTTGTGCGCTACGGGAGGTGATACCCGAAGCCCGGCATGGTCGATCACATTAACATCAGCGCGCATACCAACTGCGAGTGTGCCGCGGTCATGAAGCCCGTACATTGCGGCATTGCGGGAGGTCTGCTTGGCGACAAGGAACTCCAACGGAATCTGCTCACCGCGATGACGGTCACGCGTCCAGTGGGTCAGCTGCGTAGTCGGCATCGTGCCGTCGCAGATCAACGTGACATGCGCTCCGGCGTCGCTGAGACCCGTGACGGTGTGGGGGTTCAGCAGCATCTCCCGAAGAACTTCCATGCGCGCATAGCAATCCACCGTGCTCAACGAGGCGAAACGGCGGCCACCTTCGGAGCACAGGAAGTCGTACAGATACTCCAATGGTTCTCGGCCTTCGGCCGCCGCCATTGCTCCGAGCGTCGCATCGCGGGTCGGTTCGTAGTCGACCGGATCATTGAGTGGGAACACCACCGGGGCGGAACGGGTGAAGAGCCCGTACACGTTCTCCATGGAGCCGGGCGCATCGGGACGAATGCTGTCTTCGCTCATCAGGGCCGCTTTGATCGAGGGATCCTGCATCGCCTTGGCTCGCTCAGCCACGGGAAGGTGAGCGAGCTTCTCGAGATACGTAGGTTTGCGCATGAACGCGTGATACGCGCTGAGTCCCGTGAGAAACCCGATCGGCCGCGAGGCGACCTGAGGGCGCAGTTGGGCGCCACCGGCATTGGCTTCATCGGTCATCCGAAGGATTTCCCGCCACAGGTTGGGGTCGTAATCGGGCGATTGGACAAGCGTGAACGTGACCGGTCGGCCGCTGGCGAGCGAGACCCTGCGCATGAGATCGTTCTCAAGTTGCTGGGTGGTCCTCTCGCCACCGAGGTTCTCGAGTTTGCCCACCGTACCGGCCGGGATCATCTCAAACACTCCCTTGCCCACGCGACCCATTGCTTCACCGATCGCGAGCAGTTCCTCGTCGGCGGCGAATGTGCCAGGAACCGGGCTACCCCAGAGCGAACGATGACCGATCGTTCGAGACGTGCTGAAACCGAGTGCACCGGCCGACACCGCTTCCTCCACGATGCGCGCCATCGCCGCCATGTCGTCTGCCGTCGCATCCTCGTTGTTGCGGCCGCGCTCCCCCATTGCGTAGAAGCGCACCGAGCCGTGAGGAATCTGTGTGCCGATGTCGAGGGCGTACTCGCGCTTGGCGAGGTAGTCCATGTATTCGGGGAAGGTCTCCCACGCGCCCCATTCCATGCCTTCGTACAGGGCCGAGCCGGGGATGTCTTCGACCCCTTCCATGAGCTCGATCAGGTCCTGCTCCCGCCCTGGAGGCACCGGAGCGAAACCAACGCCGCAGTTCCCCATCACGACCGTGGTCACGCCGTTATCGGCCGAGGGAGCCATGGCCGAGTCCCAGCAGACCTGACCGTCGTAGTGGGTGTGGACGTCGACCCAGCCGGGGGTCACAATCGCACCGTTGGCATCGATCGTCTCCCGGGCGGCGCCGGTGATGGAGCCGCCGACCTCGACGATCCGGCCATCCTTCACCGCCACGTCGCCGCCGACAGCCTTCGTGCCGGTTCCATCGACGATGGTTCCACCCTTGATCAGATAGTCGTACATGGACATTGCCTCCGGTGCGCTGGATTTGATGAGTTTCGGTGGGTCGGATCGCGAACCCTAAATGACTTAGTACCGATTCCGCCAAGTGAACCTCGCGAACCATTCAGCTCAACCATGATCTCCATGGTGTCGATGCCATGGCGATGTCGAAGATGCTCGAACAAGTGGCCGAACAGGGTCGTTACCGCGTTTCGCTGAGCATCACCGCGGTGTCCTTCGTGATGTCCATTGCCGCGACTTCCGGTTTGAGCCGTGCCCTCTATGGGTTCGTCGATCGCAACACGCTCATCATCTCGGCGGTCGTTCCGCTGCTGATCGCACCGGTCGTCAGTTGGACCTACGTGAAGCTGATGGTCGAACTGGCCCAGACCCGCAAACTCGTCACGTTCCACGCACAGTCCGACAGTCTCACCGGGCTGTCCAACCGGCGTCACTTCACTGAGATCGCCGAGAACATCCTTGCGACCGCACTGACGCAGGGTTCAACAGTGTCGCTCGCGATCATCGACGTCGACCGCTTCAAGGAAGTCAACGACACCCACGGTCATCTGGTCGGCGACGAGGTGCTGCGCAATGTCACCGAGGCAATCAAGCAGTGCACCCGGGATTCGGACCTCGCGGCCCGTTTCGGTGGCGACGAGTTCGTGGTCGTGCTTCCCGACACGTCGTGTGAAGAAGCGGCCGAGGTCATCGACCGGATCCGTGGGAAGTTGCAGGCGGACCACCCCGGAACGCCGGGAATTCGCCCGACCGTGAGCATCGGGGTTGCTTCGATATCAGGCGCGCTTAGTAAAGCGACAACGGCCGCATTGGATGAGCTTCTGGGCGCCGCCGACCGCAATCTCTATGTGGCCAAGCGTCTCGGTCGGGATCGCACCGAGCTCGGCCAGGCAACGGCCACCGGCGATCCCGAGAGCCTCTCAGCTACGCGATAACCCCGCTCGAGCGAAGCTGCGCAATGTCGTCGTCGGAGCGGCCGAGTTCACGCAGGATCGCTTCGGTATCCACACCGATCTTCGGTGCCATCGGCGTGATCGCAACGGGTGTCTTCGAGAACTGGACCGGATGCTTTGCCTCCAGCAGTCGCCCGAGCGACGGATGATCACGCACCCGGAGCGAGTCGTTGTGCACGATCTGGGCATTGCTCGGCACTTCGTCGAGGTCCAGCACCGGCGCAAAGGGGACTTCGTTGGCCTCCAGCCTCGGGGCGAGATCGGCGGTGTTCCAGGTCTCGAACGCCTCGGAGATCAATGACCCAAGCTCGGGTCCGTTCAGCGCACGACCTCGAGGGTCAGCGAACTTCGGATCGGTCACCCACTGCTCCCGACCCAAGGCCCGGTAGAGCCCGTGGAACTCCGAGTCACTTGCGCAGAAGTAGATGAGGTGGCCGTCGGCCGTCGGTGTGACGCGGTAAACCTTGGCCAGGGTCTGACGGTCATCGGCCTTCGGATCGTCCATCCAGGCCTTCGCCTGGTAGCCGTCGGGGAAGAAGAACGCCATACCGACATCGAGCATCGGGATAGTGAGGTGCTGACCGCCGGCACCGCGCTCACGGGCGAACAGCGCCGCCGAGACGGCTTGAGCGGTCGAAAGTGCGGTGGCCTTGTCGCAGACGATCGTGCGGACCAGGTCCGGGAACGGGACGTCGGGGTTGAACTGCACCGCCACGTGGCCGGTGAGACCCTGGATGATCGGGTCGTAAACGCGTCGCTGCGCATAGGGACCATCGGGACCGAAGCCGCTGATCGACACGTAGATGATGTTCGGGTTGATCGCCGAGACGGCCTCGTAGCCGACGCCCAACCGATCGACGACGCCGGGCCGCCAGTTCTGGATGAACACATCGGCGGTGCGACAGAGATCGAGGAGCGCATCACGCCCGGCGTCGCTGGTGACGTCGATGCTGAGTGCCCGTTTCCCACGGTTGCAGTTGGTGTACAGCCCGCCGAGACCCTCAAATTCCGGAGCGGCCCGGGTGCCCCGGGTGACGTCGCCCGAGCCGAGCGTCTCGACCTTTATCACCTCGGCGCCCTGATCGGCGAGCCACATCGCCGCCAACGGCCCCGACACGACCGCCGAAAAATCGACGACCTTGATTCCCTCTAGTGGTCCCTTCACGACTGCCCCCTACGACGATGTGGTCTGCCGAAGGTAGCCAAAGTGTGGCAAATGGCACAATCGAACGGGCCGGTGGACCCGTTCGAGCAGGTCGTTTTAGCGCCGACTGGTCAGTGTGATCCGCTGAAGAAGTCGACGGTGTCCCTGGTAGCCACCGGTCGCGGCATGGACGACGGACCGGTTGTCCCACATCGTCAGCATGTTCTCCGACCAGCGGTGGCGGTACACGAACTCCTCTTTCCCCTGGTGCGCATAGAGCTTCAGCAAAAGTTCCTGCGCCTCAGCGGAGTCCATGCCATCGATGTCGATCGTGTAGCCAGGGCTCAGAAACAGCGTCTTCAGACCGGTCTCGGGATGGACCATCACCAGAGGATGAAGCTGGGTGGCCATGGCATCTTCGGAGTAGACGATCGCCATCGAGCGACCCTTGTCCTTCTCGCCGTATTGGCCCTGTGGGGAGTAGCCGCGCCGGGCGGAGTGCACGCCCATCAGCCCGTCGAGGCGCTGCTTCATGTCGTCGTCGAGCGCCTCGTAGGCAGCAATCTGATTCGCGTAGAGCGTGTCGCCGCCGTGCGGTGGAATCACGCGCCCGTAGAGCATGGTGGCCGATGGCGGCGTATCAAGGAAGCTCCAGTCGGAGTGCCAACCTTCGGCGAAGAGCGGCGTCGTTTCGTCGGCTTCGCGCTTCACTTCGGCGATATGCGGATGATCGGCCAGTCCTTTGAAGTACGGATCGCGACCGAAATCACCGAACAGTTGTGCAACTTCTTCGTAGCGATCGAGCGAGAGGTGCTGATCGGGGAACGCGACCACGAGATGCTTCAGCCAGGCTGCTCTGATCTCGGCCACGGTCTCGGGCGAAACTTCTTCCGCGAAGTTCACACCGTGAATGAGTGCGCCACACGGTGCACCGGTCGGCTCAACAACGATTGACATGGCAGCCTCCTGTTCGCCTCGGACTTGGTACCGGTGGCGAGTGCCGCCAGACTATGGCGAATGTCTACCAAGGGGGAAGTCGCGTGAGTGGTCCTATGGCCGGAGTGCGCATCGTGGAGATCGGTGTCTGGATCGCCGGTCCTGCTGCGGGCGGGATTCTCGCCGACTGGGGCGCTGACGTCATCAAGATCGAACCTCCCGCCGGAGATCCGTCACGACTGTTCCACGCCATGCTCGGCGGTGATCTTCCCGTCAATCCGGTGTTCGAACTCGACAACCGCTCCAAGCGCAGCATCGGTCTCGACCTCGCGAAACCGGAAGCACTCGCGGTCGCTCTGGAACTGATCGACGCCGCCGATGTGTTTCTCTCCAACGTCCGACCCAACGCGCTCGCCCGCCTCGGGCTTGACTACGAAACCCTGTCGGCCCGGAATCCGAAGCTGGTCTATGCATCGGTCACCGGTTACGGCAATGCCGGCGAAGACCAGGACCGGGCGGCGTTCGACATCGCCGCGTACTGGGCCCGGTCGGGTATCGCCTCATTGCTCACCCCACCGGATGGCATGCCCCCCTATCAACGCGGCGGCATGGGGGACCACCCGACGGGCATGTCAACGGCTGCGGCGATCAGTGCCGCGCTGTTCTCACGGGAACGCACCGGAAAGGGACAGCTGGTAAGCACGTCGCTCCTGCGCCAGGGTCTGTACACGATCGGCTTTGACCTCAACCTCGCGCTCGGTTGGGGCCGTGTCCCGGCCAAGGCGGCGCGGGAGTCGATGGCCAGCCCGACGGTGAACCACTACGCGGCGGGCGACGGCAAGCGCTTTTGGATGGTCGGTCTCGAAGGATCACGACACTGGCCACCGCTCGCCAAGGCCGCGGGACGAGAGGACCTGCTGACCGACCCGCGTTTCCTCACCCCATACGACCGGGCCGTCAACGCACCTGCGTTGACCCGCATTCTCGACGCCGAGTTTGCGAAGAAGACGCTCGCCGAATGGACCGAGATCTTTTCCGCGGATCCCGAGATCTTCTGGTCACCGATCAACGACGTCGACGATCTTCTGGCCGACCCGCAGGTTCAGGCCGCGGGCGGATTCGTAGAGGTACCCGGACCCGACGGTCCTTCGACGATGATCGCGACGCCGGCCGACTTCAGCGGAACGCCCTGGGAACCGAGGTGGGTCGCCCCCGATCTCGGCGAACACACGAGGGCCATCCTCGCCGAACTCGGCCGCGACGAAGCGGCGATCGATGTCCTCTTCGCATCCGGCGCGGCCCACCAGCGGGAGTGGTTCGCCGAGAGTTAGGCAGGGCGAGCCGCATTCAACCGCGGCCCCGGCGAGGGCGCGGGGCCCGCCGCATTCAACCGCGGCCCCGGCGAGGGCGCAGAGAACGCAGGGAGCGCTAGCGACAGGAGTCGAGCTGCAGGGTCGCGAAGCGGGCCCTGCACAGACACAGCCACCGAGACCGGATGAAGGCCGCCTAGCGGAAGGGTGTCGAAGCGGAGCAGGAGCCGCAGGGTCGCGAAGCGGGCCCTGCGCAGAAGCGGGGCCCGCCGCATTCAACCGCGGCCCCGGCGAGGGCGCAGAGAACGCAGGGAGCGCTAGCGACAGGAGTCGAGCTGCAGGGTCGCGAAGCGGGCCCTGCACAGACACAGCCACCGAGACCGGATGAAGGCCGCCGAGCGGAAGGGTGTCGAAGCGGAGCGGAGACGGGGCCCGCCGCATTCAACACAGTGTGTGCGTTTGCATAGACCGGGTCTAAGGAAACGCACACACTCCCGGCAAAGACTTGCTACTGCAGAATTCTGATCGGCAGCGAGCGGGGGCCGCGCACCTGACCGGCCGACCAACGCACCGCCGAGGGATCAGCCAGCTCGAACTCGGGGAAGCGGGCCAGCCAGCATTCGATGGCGGTGCGCAGTTCCATGCGGGCGAGGTTCGATCCGAGGCACCGGTGGATACCGAGACCGAAGGCAGCGTGACGGTTGACTTCACGGTCGATGACCACTTCGTCGGCCCGCTCGAAGACCTCGGGATCGCGGTTCGCCGCAGGGAACGGAAGCAGCACCCACTGGTCCTTCTCGAGTTGGACCCCGTTTATCTCCACGGGCTCCTTCACGATGCGTGCCATGGTGACCGGGGCGTAGGCCCGCAGCAGTTCCTCGATCGCGGTGGGCATCAGCTCGGGTTCAGCGACGAGACGGCGTCGGTCTTCGGGCGCTCCAGCCAGGTGGAACAGCGAGGCGCCGATGGCGCTCCACGTCGTGTCGATGCCAGCGATGAGCAGCAGGATGATCGGGCCGAACACATCGGCCGGCGTCAGCTTGTTGCCCATGATCTCGGTGTTCAGCAGATACGTGATGAGGTCTTCGCGTGGCGTTGCGATGTGGTCTTCGACGTGTGCTGCGATGTAGGCGTCGAGCCGTTCGAAGCCGGCCATCCGCTCTTCGGGTGTCGCGTCGACGTTTTCGATCACATCGTGGATGAACTCACGGAACTTGTCACCGTCTTCCATGGGAAGACCGAGCATCTTCGCAATCACGGCGGGCGGGATGTGCTGGGCGTATTCGGTCGCCGCGTCAACGACGGAGCGTCCGGCTTTCACCTCACGCTCCAACCGGTCGAGCAGCCCTTCGCACAGGTCTCGGGTGGGGCCAGACAGTGGATCGATGGCCTTCGGGCTGAAGGGCGGAAGCAGGGCCCGGCGGGCGTGTTGGTGGAACGGCGGATCGGACGTGATGGGCGGCGCGCCTCCGACGGGTGCCTGGTCGACTACTTCTCCGTAGCTGACGATCACCGACTTCGACGTGAAGTGGTCGGTGTCGTACGCGATGGCCGAGACGTCCTCATGGCGGGTCGGGAGGTACACCCCGTTGTATCGGTCGGAATGCGCTATCGGGCAGCGACCACGCAGGTCGTCCCAGATCGGGAACGGGTTCGAGACCCACGCCGGATCGGTGTGGTCAAAGTCGGTGGCCCAATCGGTCACGGTCGAAATCGGCGGCGTGGCCACCGGAGATGTCGACGGTGTCGCATCAGTGGTTGGGGTCGAAGTTTGGGGTGTCACGGTGAGAGTCCTCCTACCGACTTCTATCGAAACAGCAGAACCCGAGCTTAAGCTCAGATTTCGCACAATGGGAACATCACGGTCTCGGATCGACTCGGACACCTCAAAACTGCGGGGGGCAGCGTCTGTTCGGACGGGGTCCCCTCCCGCCGGCTCCCTACCTTGCCTCGGAGTCCCGGGCATCGACGGCGTGGGTGCGTTGGACAGGGCCGGCCGCAGGGTCGAGACTGGCCGCATGACACGCGCGCAAATCGGTTCCGTCGAGATCGAGTACGAGACGTTCGGGGATGCATCCAAACCGCCGCTCCTCCTCGTCATGGGCCTCGGAGCCCAGATGGTGTCGTGGGACGACGAGTTCTGCGCCGAGCTCGTCGGCCGAGGTTTCCATGTCATCCGCTTCGACAACCGCGACATCGGGCTGTCGTCGAAGACACCTGGCACACCGCCGGCGATGGACGCGGTGATGATGTCGGTCTTGTCGGGAAGCGTGCCGGACGTGCCGTACCTGTTGGCAGACATGGCGGCCGACGCCTGGGGGCTGCTCGACCACCTCGGGATCGAACGGTGCCACCTCGTTGGCGCTTCGATGGGCGGCATGATCGTCCAGTCGATGGCCATCGCCCAGCCCCACCGGGTGGCGAGCATGACCTCGATCATGTCAACGACGGGCGACCTCACCGTCGGCCAGGCTGCCCCGGAGTTCCTCGGGCAGATCATGGCCGTGCAGCCGACTGACGCGTCGAACGCGGTCGAGATGGGCCTCAAGCTGCAGAAGCTGATCGGCGGTCCGCTGTACGACGAGGCGAGCTCGAGATCAAAGACCGAGCTTTCGGTATCGAGGTGCTTTCATCCCGCCGGTGTGGCCTTCCAGACTGCGGCCATCTTCGCCAGCCCCGATCGCACACCGGCACTTCGCACACTCGACGTGCCCACCCTGGTGGTGCACGGCAAGGGCGACCAACTCGTACCCCTCAGCGGTGGTGAAGCGACGGCCGCCGCGATCCCCGGCGCCCGCCTTCTGGTGCTCGACGACATGGCTCACGATCTGCCGCGAGAGCTCTGGCCGACCGTCGTGGACGCGATCGCCGACGTCGCGGGCGTCCGCACCTCCTGACGTTCCGGCCGACCCTCCTGGTGTTCGTCTGAGCACCGTGCCCTCGGCTTAGGCCCGTAAGTCGTCGAAGAGTTGCTCGGCGCTCGCGTTGGGAAGCGCGTCGGATCGACGAATGGCGACGATGCCCCGCTGAGCCAGGGCTGCACCCGGGAGCCGGATCAGCGGGCTCGTGCCCGTTTCCGCCACATCTTCGGGCAAGGCACACCACCCGACACCGAGTCGCACCATCTGCCGCAGAACGTCGGGGTTCGATGACTCGGCGACCACTTCCATCGTGACGCCGCGCCGGGCCAACGCATCCGTTATCAGTTGACGACTCTGCGAACCCGCGGGGTAGGTCACCCACGGCCCCCAGGTCGACGGGGCGGCACGACGCCGTGACGCCCCGGTCGCTTCGACGGCGGGGTAGATGTAGATGTTCTCGTTGAACAACTGGGCAACTTCGAGGCGGCGACCCAGCCGCTCGGTGACCGGGTTCGGTCCGACCACCACGGCGAGATCGAGTTCACCGGAAGCGACCTTCTCCGACAGCGACACGGAAGCTTCCACGACGATCTTCAGCGCAACATCGGGCGATGCGGCGCGAAATGCCGCGACAGTCGGAGCAAGGGATCCGAGGGCGGCGGTGTCGATCATCCCCAGCCGGACCGCTCCCCGGCGACCCGTCCGCATCTCGTGAAGCCGACGGTCAAGATCATCGATCCCGCTCAGAATCTGTTCGGCCACGGTCAGAACCTCGTGGAGTTCCGGCGTCGGGGTCCGTAGCCTCGCTCGTCGGTCGAAGAGCTTCACGCCGAGGCGCCGTTCGACTTCGGCCACGCCCTGCGAAAGTGCCGGCTGGGTGACGCCCAGGCGTCGAGCAGCTTCCGACCACGTGTCAGCGCGAGCGGCCTCCCGGAGGTACAGAAGTTGATGGACGGACAGGTTGGGAAGCTCGCGCACGGGCGCCGACTTTCGCTTCGGGTCAAACAATAAAAGAGATACTTATACTAACTGCGTTTGCCCTAGTAACTGCTTTGGGTAACTGTTGGATCATGAACTCCACCACCATCGCCCCCGCAACCGGCAAGCTGGGAATCCTCACGCCCGGCATGGGCGCGGTCGCCACCACGCTGTACGCCGGCGTGCTCGCGGCCCGCCAGGGACTCAACAAGCCGATCGGCTCGTTGACCCAGATGGCCCACATCCGCCTCGGCAAGCGGGAGGAAAACCGCAACCCGATGATCAAAGACTTCGTGCCGCTCGCCGATCTCAACGACATCGTCTTCGGCGGTTGGGATCCCATCTCGTCCAATGCCCTTGAAGCGGCCCGTACCGCTGGCGTGCTCTCGAGCGAAGATCTCGCCCCGCTCTCTCGTGAACTCGAAGGCATTGTCGCCATGGACGCCGTCTTCGACAAGCGTTGGGTGTCGCGCCTCGACGGCAAGCGTGTGAAGACCGCCGCCACCAAGTACGACCTGGCCCTGCAACTGATGGCCGATATGGAGCGCTTCAAGGCCGAGAACAACTGCGACCGCCTCGTCATCGTGTGGTGCGGATCGACCGAGGCGTACCAGGAGCCAACGGCCGTTCACGACACGATTGAGTCGTTCGAAGCCGGCCTGAAGTCGAATGACCCGAACATCTCACCGTCGCAGATCTACGCCTACGCGGCACTGTCGCTCGGCGTGCCCTATGCCAACGGCGCGCCGAACCTGACGGTCGACCTTCCGTGCATCGTTGCCCTCGCCGAGCGCCAGGGTGTTCCGATCTGCGGCAAGGACTTCAAGACGGGTCAGACCCTGATGAAGACGATCCTCGCTCCGGGTTTCAAGGCCCGCATGCTCGGCCTGCGCGGCTGGTACTCCACGAACATCCTCGGCAACCGCGACGGTGAGGTGCTCGATGATCCCGAGAACTTCAAGTCGAAGGAAGTCTCCAAGCTCGGCGTGCTCGACACGATCTTCCAGCCCGAGGTCTACCCCGATCTCTACGGCAACGTCGATCACGTCGTCCGCATCAACTACTACCCGCCGCGTGGTGACAACAAAGAGGGCTGGGACGCCATCGACATCTTTGGCTGGATGGGCTACGAGATGCAGATCAAGGTCAACTTCCTCTGCCGCGACTCCATCCTCGCCGCGCCGATCGTGCTCGACCTCGCACTGTTCATGGACCTCGCCCACCGCGCCGGTAAGGGCGGCCTGCAGGAGTGGCTGAGCTTCTACTTCAAGGCTCCGCAGTCCGACAACCCGGCCGGCCCCGAGCACGACATCTTCATTCAGCAGATCAAGCTGAAGAACACCTTGCGGGAGTGGATGGGCGAGCAGCCCGTCACCCACACCGAGGCTTAGCAGCAATTCGCTAAGCACGCTTAGCACACGAACGATTTGGTTCGGTGAGAACGAACGCAACGAGCCGGCCCGTTGCGTGTAGCAACGGGCTCGGTTTGTTTTACGCCTGCAACAGCTCACGTACTGCGGCAACGCCGTCGACGCAGCGGCGCCAATCATCGGCCTGGGCCGAGATGTTGAAGCTGGAGCAGCCGGCTTCAACGTACGGACGCAACGCGTCAGCCACCTGCTGGGGCGTGCCGTGCGGGCTGTAGCGCTCGAACTTCTCGAACGGCATGCGGTACATGGCTTCGACGGGCGCGGCCACCGCAGCTCGGGCCGATGCGGCGTCGGCGCCAAAGCCGACCCAGGGTTGAAACCCGTAGTGAAGCTCGGAGGGGTCGCGGCCCGCTTCGGTCGCGGCCTTCTCAATCACGCCGCGACGTTCAGTGAAGCGGTCGGGCGTGACCCAGGCCGAGATCCATCCGTCGGTCAACCGGCCCGCCCGACGAAGTGCCGCATCGGCACGGCCTCCGACGACCATCGAGATCTTCGACGGTGCCGGAACGATGCTGGCCGAGTCGAGCTGGAAGAACTCACCGTCGAAGCTGAACTCGTTACCAGTCATAAGCGCGCGTATGACCGTGATGCATTCGTCCATGCGGCGGCCCCGAGTGTGCGGGTCGACACCACAGATTTCGAGTTCGTGGGGATCCTCACCTCCGACGCCGACCCCGAACTCGAGCGTTGAACCTGTCATTTGCGAGAACGTCGAAAGCTGACGTGCCACCGTCACCGGGTGGCGAAGCGGGAGCAGATACACGCCGAGTGCAACGGCCAACCGGGGTTCGGCCGCAGCCAGGGCGGTGGCCTGAACGATGCCGTCGATGCCCCAGCCGGTGTGAAAGCTGACGTGGTCGCTGGCGCCGACGTGATCGATGCCGGCGTCGGCCATGGCCCGGAGAACCTCACGATGGGCCGATGCGCCTTCGTCGAGCGTGGTACGGGGAAGAAACATGCCGATGCGAGGCTTCATCCGGGCGATGCTAATAAGTACCTGGCGAATCGGCACGTGCGACAGTCCAAGGTCTCCGCTCGGCCTACGGTAGGGGACGTGGATGCAACGAGTACTTCAAACCCCTCCTCACTGTTTCGCCCGAGTGACCCGGCCTTCATCGCGAACCCCTATCCCGCGTTGGCCGAGATGCGCGAGCAGACCCCGATCTTCTGGAACGAGAGCAGCAGCCAGTGGATCCTCACGCGATTCGCCGATGTCCACGACACCCTCCGTGACAAGCGACTCGGCCGCAGCTACGAGCACCTCTACACCCACGCGGAGTTGGGCAAGCCCGACCCGGATCCGAGGTGGGCCCGCTTCCGCGAACACGAGCGCTGGTCGTTGCTGTCGCTGGAACCGCCGGACCACACCCGTATCCGCCAGCTGATCTCCAAGGTGTTCACCGTGCGGGCCATCGGGGCGCTTCGGCCGTTCATCGAGCAGACGGCCTCCGACTATCTGAAGCCCTGTATCGAGCGTGGCGAGTTCGACCTCATCGCCGATTACGCGCAGCTGTACTCCGTTGCCGTCATCTGTCATCTGCTCGGCGTTCCGGTCGAGGACGCAGCGGCGCTGCTCGACTGGTCGCACGCGATCGTGAAGATGTACGAGCTGAACACTCCCGATTCGCAGAAGCAGGCCGCCGACGATGCCGCCGCGCAGTTCATGGACTACACGCGCTCGCTGATTGCAGCAAAGCGTGCTCGCCCCGACGATGCTCTGGTCAGCCAGCTCGTGCAGGTCGAAGAAGCCGGTGATCGCCTGACCGAAGACGAGATCATCTGCACCACCATCGTGCTGTTGAACGCCGGACACGAGGCCACCGTGAACACCGTCGGGAATGGTATGCGCGCATTCTTCCGTCATCCCGACGAGTGGAACCGCGTCACCTCAGGTGAAGTGGCCCCCCGTGTCGCGGCCGAGGAGATGCTGCGATGGGATCCACCGCTGCAGATGTTTGAACGTTGGGTGTTGGAAGAAGGCGTGGTGATCGCGGGTCAGGAAATGAAGGTCGGCGACGAGGTTGCCATGCTGTTCGGATCGGCCAACCGTGACCCGGCCCGCTTCGACAATCCGGACCGCTTCGACGCCTCCCGCGGCGAGACCCTGCATGTCGGCTTCGGCGGCGGCATCCACTTCTGCGTCGGCGCGCCGCTGGCGCGCTTGGAGATCGAAGCGTCCTTGGCCGCGCTCGCCCGGGAACTCCCAGCCATCACCCTCACCGCTGAGCCGCAATACCACGACGCCTTCGTCATCCGCGGCCTCCAGGAACTGCGCGTCTCAACCACCTGAGGCCCTATTGCATACACATCCCGGAAACGTTTTGTCCGGTGGGCGGAATACATCGTTGTCGGGTTGTCCGGTCTCGCCTTTAGTGGCGGTCCACAGGACAACTTCTTCCACCAATCGTGGGTCGGCTCGGCCCCGGAGGACCAATGATCAATCTCGACTTCACCGACGAACAACTGGCTGTCATCGAGTTGGCCCGAGGAATCGGTGAGTCAGTTCTCGCTCCCGCTGCCAGAGCTTCCGAGGCTGCCGGCTCAACACCGACCGAGGTCGCTGGCATCATGCATGGCACCGGGCTCACCGCTCCCGTTGACGAGCGCTTCGGCGGTGGTGGGATTCCAGCGGCGTTGACCCAACTGCTGGCCGTAGAAGGCTTCGGCTACGGGGACCCAGGGCTCGCGATGGCCGCTGTCTGGGCCGGAGCATCTGCTCTGCTGATTGGCCTGGTCGGCACACCGCAACAACAGAAGGACTGGCTCAGCGGACAAGCAACATCACCGGGTCGAGGCGGCGCTGTTGCCCTGTACGAAGGTTTTGGACGCTCACCTGCTGAGTACGAGACGACGATCGCCTCGGAAGGGGACTCGTGGCGCATATCGGGGACCAAAGTCGCGGTGGCCAACGCCGTAGCCGCCGACCCGCTGATCGTGGTCGGCCGAGACGCAGGCGGCAAGTTGCGGGCGGCAATTGTCGGATCCGACGACGAGGGAGTGCATGTTGCGCCGGTGTCACGACAACTCGCACTCGGAGCGGCCCGACTTGGAACGGTCACGTTCGATACAACGATCACCGAGGACCGACTTCTCGGCGGAGGTACTGCGGATTCGGATGCTCTCGCATCCGGCGTGTCCCGGATTCGACTGTTCGTGGCTGCGGCAGTACTCGGCACCGCCCGGCGCGCCGTCGACTACGCGTCGAAGTACGCGACAGAACGGGTGGCGTTCGGAAAACCGATCGCCGCGTTTCAAGGAGTCTCGTTTCTGATGGCCGAAGCGTTGACCCGGATTGAGGCGGCCCGCCTCGAAACATTCGATGCCGCGGCGCAACTCGATGGTGGCGTCGTCGACCACTTCGGTGTCACCCGGGCCGTGAACTACGCGACGGCCGTCGCCACCCAGTCCACACGTGATGCCGTGCAGGTGCTCGGAGGCCACGGGTTCATCACTGATCATCCGGTGGAACTCTGGTATCGATCCGCCGAGGCACTCGCCGTTCTCGACAACGACCCGCTTTGTTCCCCGTTCGCCGCCACGCTCTGATCTCAGGACACCTGACACCATGACTTTTTCGTTTGAACTCAGCGAACCGCTTCGCCGCTTCGGGGAAACCATCCGCGAATGGTCAGTGGCCGAAGTCCGGCCTTACGCACGCGAAGCCGACGAGCGGCACGCTCCGCCGGCCAACTGGCAGCAAATCGTCGACAGTTGCCCCGTTGCGCTCAGCCGCAACAGCTCAGGAAGGCAGGCCCCACAACCCGACTTCGCCGAGGGAAAGTGGATCCGCGACCTCGTAATGACCGAGAACCTCAACTACGGCGACCACTGGATTTCCAATGTCACCGGAACCGGGATTGGCCATCTCGTCGTTCGGATGATGGGGACCCCCGAGCAAGTTGAGCGTTGGTACCGTCCGATCGTGCGCGATGGTGGGCAGACCGCGTTCGGGCTGACGGAAGCCGGATTCGGTTCCGACACATCGATGGTGAGCACCACGGCCACCCGAGACGGCGATACCTGGGTGATAAATGGGGCCAAGATGTACTGCACGTACGGCGGGCAAGCCGACTACGTCGTCGTGTTTGCCTCGACCGATCGCTCCCTCGGGCCGAGTGCCATCAAGGCGTTCGTCGTCCCGAAGGGAACGCCGGGGTTTCGTGTCGGCAAGATGAACGAAGACAAGATGGGCATTCGGTCGTGGCTCACCTCCGAGCTCGTATTCGACGGTTGCGCGGTGCCGCTCGATCATCAACTCGGATGGACCGGAGACCGCGCCGAGCCGGCTCGATCCGAGCGTGGCGAGGTGAAGACCTCCAGCGGTCGAGGTGGAGCGCTCGGCGCTCTCGCTCAGAACAAGCCGAACATATCCGCCCTCGGGATCGCCATGGCCCAGGCCTCACTCGACATCGCAACACCGATGCTTCGCGAACAGCGGGCGAGCTTCGCCGCGCATCGTTGGGGTGTGATCGAGAACGATCTGGCCACAATGACCGCAGCCCTCGACCGGGCGAGACGCGTGAACTACCAGGCTCAGTGGCTCCAAGACACGAACCGGAACAACAAGACCGAAGCCTCGATGTCAAAAATGTACGGTCCACCGACCTGCGAGCGAATCATCCGCCGCTGCATAGAACTGCTCGGCCCCGACGGGATCAGCGAAGACCTTCTCCTCGAGAAGTGGTACCGAGATATCAAGATCCTTGACATCTTCGAAGGATCGGGTCAGGTCCAGCGGGTCATCGTGGGTCGTGTGCTCATGGGCTCCGACGCCGGCCGCGGATAGGACTGTCCATGGTCGGCGACGATGTTTCCCGAACCCTGCCGCTCGACGGGATTCGCGTTGTCGACATGACCCGCGTCATGTCGGGGCCCTTCAGCACGGTGATGCTCGCCGACCTCGGGGCCGACGTCATCAAGGTGGAAGGCAAAGACGGCGACATCACACGCGTCACTGGCGGGCACATGCGCAATGGGGTGACCGCGATGTTTCTCGCGCTGAACCGGGGAAAGCGCAGCATCGCCGTTGATCTCGGTTCGGAAGCCGGCCGGAATGCGGTTCGACGCCTGGCCGCCACCGCTGACGTGTTCGTCGAGAACTTTCGGCCGGGTGTCGCCGACGCGATGGGTCTCGACGCCGAATCGCTCCGTACGGAAAACGAACGACTCGTCTATCTCTCGATCAACGGCTACGGCCGCGACGGAGCGATGACGAACGCTCCGGCGTATGACACCGTGATTCAGGGTCAAACGGGCATGATTGCGAGGCAGAGTTCCTCACGAGGCAACGTCGACAAAGTCCGTAGTTACCCGGTTGACAAGCTTTCCGGGATGTTCGCCACGCAGGCCATTCTGGCCGCGCTGTTCCAACGCGAACGTACCGGGGTCGGTCAGGTCATTGACGTGCCGATGTTCGACGCGACCATGTACTACCTGTGGAGCGATGTACTCGCTGAGCAGAGTTTCCCCGACGCCGACTACACCCGCGTAGCTGACACGTGGAGCGGCCCCGGGGTAACCAGGACGGCAGACGGCGACATTGTCTTTCTCGTCGTGTCGTTGAAGGAACGCCACGGCATGCTGCGGGCCATCGGGCGGCCGGAGTTGGTTGACGACGATCGTTTCGCCACGATGCGTTCGTGCATGGCCAATCAGCGAGACTTCCAGACCATCGTCACCAACGCTCTGTTGACCATGCCGTCGAGGCCCGCGGTTGACGCTTTGACAGCCAACGGCGTCGCCGCCACCGTGGTCATGGGGGCCGATGACGTCATCGCCGACGAACGGCTCACCGGCAGCGACTTCTTCGCCACGTGGAACCATCCGCGAGCGGGTGGACTCCGCCAGGCCCGTCCACCGGTCCGATTCAACCGCGAACGCCAGAACGCACCGTCGTTCGCTCCCGAACTCGGTGAGCACACCGACGAGGTACTCCGCGAAAGCGGCTATTCGACCGATCAGATTGCCACGCTGCGCGCCGACGGAGTTGTCTAACCATGTCGCTCGATCCGCTCACGTCACGAGATCCCCATATGGAAGCCGGGCGAGCGTTGTTGACGCCGGAAACCTACGGCGACCCCGCCCTCGTTGATGCCGCTGCCCGTCTGCTGCGCAACGAATCGCCCGTCCAGTACGTCGAGCATCCCGAGTACCGGCCGCTGTGGGTCCTGACCCGGTACGACCACATTCGTGAAGTCGAGGCGCATCATCACGAGTGGGGTCAGGGTGGACATCCCTTTCTTCGCACGACCGAGAACCTTCGACGCGTCCGCAGCGGAGCGGTTGAGCGGGTTCGCATGTTGATCGACTATGACGGCGACGAGCACCGTGAGTATCGATCGATCACACAGAAATGGTTCACCCCTCGCACGCTGGCCGGTCTCCAACATCGGATCAATGAACTCGCAACCCGAGCAGTCGACCGGATGGAAGCAGCCGGAGAGAATTGCGATTTCGCCGACGAGATTGCGGCGCCGTTTCCGCTGGAGACGATCCTGTCGATACTCGGGCTGCCCGACACCGACTTCCCCTTCATGTTGCAGTTGAGTCAGAAGTTGCTGAACTCCGACCCGAACTCGGCATCGGCGCGCATGAGCGAAAGCGATCAAGCCGCGATGATGCGAACATTCGCGGACTACTTCACTG
Source organism: uncultured Acidimicrobiales bacterium (assembly GCA_963763135.1). GTDB lineage: Bacteria > Actinomycetota > Acidimicrobiia > Acidimicrobiales > JANYDT01 > JANMZO01. Next base: position 282,559 of record CAVXNJ010000010.1, read on the forward strand.
CGCTCACCGTCGAACGCCGGGCCCGCCCGACAAACGACCTGGCCTCGGTTATCGCAAACGCATCAATCCAGAACGGCCCCATGCCGATGCCTGATGCAATTGGGTATTACATCATCCTGTCGGTGGCCGGGCATGATACGACGTCAGCGTCCATGGCGACTGGGGTCCATGCATTCTGCGAGAACCCCGACCAGTACTCGTTGCTGCGGGCAAACGTGCACGACGCCGCATTCATCGCCACTGCAGCAGACGAGGTCATCCGCTGGGCCACGGCGGTGAAGCACTTCTGCCGGACTGCGAAAGCTCCGTACGAACTCGGCGGCCATCACTTCAACGTCGGCGACCGGGTATTCATGTCATATGCGTCGGCAAACCGCGACGAACGGGTCTTCGCCGATCCATACCGATTCGACATCACGCGGGAGAATGCCAGTGACAACCTCGCCTTCGGGTTCGGCGCCCACTACTGCCTCGGCGCGCAGCTCGCCCGCATGCAGGTGCGCGCTCTCCTGCGGGAGTTGGCCACCCGCGTGGCCATGATCGAACTGGCCGGACCGCCGAAATTTGCGATGTCCATTGCGACTAGCGGCGCCACCCAATTGCCCGTTCGCTACGAATTCGTTCGCCGCTGACCACGCCGGCGGACGATCAGCCCGATCCAGCAACGAAGAATTTGACGGCTCGCGTTCAAGTGTCAATTCCGATAAATCCGGCCCGAGAAGTACCATCCGCTGATGCGTGTCGCGATCGTCGGCTTCAACCTGCCGGGAAGCACGTTCTGTCGGCCCGACGGATCGCCCATGGTCAACGTCCACGTCGGGGTGCAGCATCGGCGCGATCCGGCCGAACTGGTGAGGGCCGACAGCATCGAAGCTCGTTGGTACGCCGAAGTCGAAGTCATCGAACGCGACGGTGGGTTCGACTTCAAGGGACCTGTCGTTCAAGGCAAATTGGGGGAACGCTTCATCTACCTGACGTGGGGAGAGGTTCACCCGGGTGCGCGGTTTGAGCAGTTCCGTCGCGCCAAGTTGATGCTCAACCGAATCGAACCCGAGACCCTCGGCGCTGCGCGCAGGTCTGGTCACCTCGTAGCGCGGGTCGACCTCACCGGCCCCGACGGCGGACCGCGATGCGCCAGGGTCGACCCTCCTGCGATCGCCTGGTCCGTCCCCGCTAGCTGATCGCGCCACAGATCAGCCGCAGACCTCGCCCCGGCCGACCACCGCAAACCCAACTACCCGGCCGAAGGTACCCAACCCCCGAGAAAATCGGCCGCCCAGACACGAAAAGCCGGAAGTTGGGTTCGCCGACCAGCAACGTCAGGTCCACAACAACCCAGTTGGGTACCGACCTCTGGCATGACAACAACCGCCACCCAAACGCTGCGACCGCCCGACCGCAAACTCAACTACCCGGCCGAAGGTACCCAACCCCCGAAAAAATCGGCCGCCCAGGCACGAAAAGCCGGAAGTTGGGTTCGGCGACCAGCAACGTCAGGTCCACAACAGCCCAAGTTGGGTACCGACCCGGCCACTACGGGCCCTGCAGAATCTCGGCCAGTTTCGCTGGGTCGATGTTGCCGCCCGAGATGATGCACACGATGCGGCCCGAACCGGCGCCGCCTGACAGCGCGGCGGCCAACGGGAGCGCACCGGCGCCCTCGGCGACGACATGCGATCGGGTGGCCAGCAAACGCACTGCCGCGGCGGTCTCCTCCAGGTTTGGCGCAAAGGTCCCGCTCAACAGCGGGTGCGCGATGTCCCACATGGCCGGCAGGAGGGACTTGCTGCCGGCGCCGTCGACGAAGGACGCAGTGTATTCGACCGGCGTCGGCGTACCCGCGGCGAACGAGGCGTGCATCGCCGCACCGGTGGCCGGCTCGCACGAGTAGACCTTGGTCTTAGGACTGCGAACCTTAAGCGCGCTTGCTATTCCGGTCGTGAGACCACCGCCGCCCCACGGCACCAGGACGGTGTCGATGTCGGCCAGGTCTTCGAGCAGTTCGAGTGCGATCGTGCCGTTGCCGGCCATCACCGAGCGGTCCTGCACCGGGTGGACGAAGAAGCCTTCGACCTCGGGATACGCACCGGCCACCATGGCTTCCCACCAACGATCGAACGTCACCTTGATGACGCGGCCACCGAGTCGGGCAATAGCCGCGAGCTTCGCTTCCGGCGCGTGGTCAGGCACCACAACGGTCGAAGGAATACCTAGCTCGCGAGCCATCCAGCACACGCCCTGTGCCATGTTGCCGGCGCTGGTCGTCCACACACCGGCGTCGAGCGCACCAGCCGGAGCGCTGCGCATGGCGTTGGCCGCACCACGGATCTTGAACGCACCTATCGGCTGTAGACATTCGAGCTTCAGCCAGATCTCGGCCGGCGACTCAGGCGCCTGAAAGCGCACGAGTGGTGTCCGGATCGCGACATCGGCGATCCGACCACGAGCCGCTTCGATTTCCTCGATCGAGATCACCACGCCACCTCCGAACCGACGCCGCGTTCCTGAGCCCGGGCAATGCACAACTGGGCAGCGGCGAGATCCTCCACCGCGATACCGAGTGACTTGAACATCGTGATCTCCTCGGCCGACGTGCGACCCTTATGCGCGCTTATGAGTATCTCGCCGAGTTCAGCGAGGATGTGGTCGGGACCGATGCCCGTCTCGCGAACCGCGTCGAGGTAATCACCTGATTCGTTGAGTGTGGATTCGCGACGGTCGACGAACAACGACGACGCAGCCACCGCTTCCCCCGTGAACTCGCGGGCCGCAGCGATCGACGAGCCGACCACATTCAGATGCATGCCGGGTTCGAGCATCGCCCGGGTGATGATCGGATCCTTCGACGACGTGGTGGTGCACACGACATCGGCGCCGTGCATCGCGTCTTCGATCGTGTCGGCCACCGCGCATCCGGTGGCGGTCGCCAGGGTCTCGGCATGAGCACGCGTCCGGCTCCAGATCACGATGTCGGCGTCCGGAATTACGCATCGCATCGCATCGACGTGCGAACGACCCTGAACACCTGAGCCGATGATCGCCACGCGACGAGACTCCGGACGGGCCAGCAGCTGCGTAGCCAGCGCCGACACGGCCGCCGTGCGGATCTCGGTAATCGTCGAAGCGTTCATTATCGCCTTCACCACGCCGGTCACCCCGTCGTGGATCAGAACGGCACCCTGATGCGGATCCATGCCACGGCCGTGGTTCGCCGGCGCAATCACGACTTCCTTGAGCGAGTAGACCGGGTTGTCGCCACCACGGTGAGCCGGCATGAAGCCCATCATTGAGTCGGTCGGTGGACGCATCACGAACCGCAGCGGGTTGGTCATGCCGCCATTCGCCAGCTCAGCCAGCACCTCGCGCATGGCGCCGAGGCACGACTCCATGTCGAGGACTTCGCGCACCTGCGCGTCGGACAGGATCAGAATAGACATGAGAACAACTCCGAGAGGTGGGCAAGATCCGAAGCTGAGACCGCGAGGTCGGCCGCTTCGAGGGCCGGGCTGAGCTGGCCGAGATTGTTCGGCCCGATGACGATGGCGGTGATGCCGGGTTGGGCCATCGTCCACGCGAGAGCCAGCGCCGCCATCGAGCAGCCTCGCCCACCCGCCAACACCTCCAACGTTTCCAGCGCCGTGAACACCTTGTCGGTCCGGTACGCCGCGTAGGGCTCCGGCCGAAGAGTCATGCGCGAACCAACGGGTGGGGCTGAGTCGCGCCGGTACTTGCCGGTAAGCCATCCACCGGCCAGCGGGCTGAACGGCGTGTAGCCCAGACCGTGTGCCCCGCAGACTGGCAGCACGGTGTCGGCGTCGCCGCGCTCGAGCAACGAAAACGAGTTCTGCACCCACTCGTAGCGGACCAGGTTGTTCGCGGCCGACACCCCGAGCGAGTCAGACAGTTGCGACGCTGAGAAGTTGGACGCGCCGACCGCACCGATCTTGCCCGCCTTCACCAACGCGTCGAATGCCGTCATTGTTTCTTCAATCGGAACTTCTGCATCGAACTCGTGTGCCAGGTACATGGCCACCCGCTCCACCCCGAGGCGGGTGAGGCTGGTGTCGATCTGCCGGGCGATGCGGGCTGCACCGAGGCCGTGATCATGGCCGTCGTCCATCGGGTTGTACGTCTTCGTCGTGAGCACCAGCGAGTCACGGACCGATGTCGGCTTCGTGGCCAGCCATTCGCCGATGTACGTCTCGCTCCGTCCGCCACCGTACGCATCGGCCGTGTCGAACGTCGTAATGCCGGCTTCCCACGCGGCGTCCATCAAAACAAAAGCATCCTCCTTGGACGTACCCCGCCCGAAGAATGCCGGCGACGACCCGACGCCGCCAAAGTTGCCGCAACCGAGAATGATCCGGGAAACCTCGATGCCGGTCGAACCGAGCGGGCGTACGTGCATCGTGCCATCCTAGGAGAACGGCGTTTATGTCCACATTTCGCACGGCATACGTGTCGAAATGTGGACATAAACCGGGCTGGCGGCCGGACAAGTAGCGTTGCAGGGTGCCTGACGCCGACCCGCTGCTCCCGTTCACCTCGGAACGTCTCCGTGCATTGACCGAGTTGCTCGAAGCGATCGCGCGCAATCCCGACCTCATCGAGTCGCTGTCGAAGGAGGAACGCGAGCGTTTCGCCCGAGCGGCGGGGGACGTGTACCACCCCGATCCCATCGAGCGTCGCCGTCGCACGAAGCAAGCGAGCAAGCGTCGCGACGCCGAGAAGGCACTGAAGGACCGTGAGGTCCTCGCCGACACCGGCATACGAACACTCCGGGCCAAGCCGGTGTTCACCACGCCGAACGTGTTCCCGTCGAGCGACTCCAACGACACGACCACCGTCGACGACCCCGACTTCCGAGAGTCGATCGATCTGCAGCACTGCTACGTATGCAAACAGAAGTATTCGCTGATCCATCCGTTCTACGACCAGCTCTGCCCGCCGTGCGCCGAGCTCAACTTCGCAAAGCGGAGCGAGACCGCCAACCTCACCGGTCGAGTCGCGCTCCTCACCGGCGGTCGAGTGAAGATCGGCTATCAGGCCGGCATCAAGCTGCTGAGGGCCGGGGCCCGTCTCATCGTCACCACACGCTTCCCCCGCGACTCGGCCCTCCGCTACGCCCAGGAGGCCGACTTCGCCGAGTGGGGCCACCGGCTCCAGATCTACGGACTCGACCTTCGCCACACCCCGAGCGTCGAAGCGTTCTGCACGTATCTGTCGTCGCACACCGATCGGCTCGACTTCATCGTGAACAACGCGTGCCAAACGGTGCGTCGTCCACCGGGCTTCTACCAGCACATGTTGGAACTCGAAACGTCGGCCACCGAGACCATGCCGCAGCACGCTCGGCAACTCGTCGCCGACCTCGAAGGTATGCGCGGTTACGATCTTCTTCCAGCGACACAGACTCCAACTACCGCAACCCCCGGGCTTCTGCGATCGGCTGAACTCTCGCAGATTCCGTTGCTGCCCGAAGACGAATCCCTCGCCCAGCAGCTCTTCCCTGAAGGCCGACTCGACCAGGATCTGCAGCAGGTCGACCTGCGCGATCGCAACTCGTGGCGACTCACGTTGGCCGAGGTGTCGTCGGTCGAGCTGCTCGAGACGCAACTGGTCAATGCCGTGGCCCCCTTCATCCTCAACGCGCGTCTCAAGCCGCTCATGCTTCGAACGCCCGAACGCGATAAGCACATAGTGAACGTATCTGCCGTCGAAGGGCAGTTCTACCGTCGGATGAAGACCACCCGCCATCCCCACACGAACATGGCGAAGGCCGCGCTCAACATGATGACCCGCACCTCAGCTGCCGACTACCATGCCGATGGCATTCACATGAACAGCGTCGACACCGGCTGGGTCAGCGACGAAGACCCGGTGCACATCGCCGAACGCAAAGCGATCGAGCAGAACTTCCATCCGCCACTCGACATCGTCGACGGCGCAGCGCGCATCGTCGATCCGATCATCGCCGGCATCAACACCGGTGTGCACGTTTGGGGTCAGTTCCTCAAGGACTACAAGCCAACCGACTGGTAGGCGACCGCAACCCCAACGCAGATGTTCACAAACCCGTAACCGGCTCAGGCCGCCCAACCCACACCGCCGAGAACGGGTTGGTGACAGAATCGGCACATGAGCCCCACCGACTTTCTGGCCAAGCCGTACTCGCTCTCGCGAAGCCCGATGTTCGGTCGTCGCGGAGCAGTCTGCACATCGCAGCCGCTGGCCGCGCAAGCGGGGATGAGCATCCTGCAGGCCGGAGGCAATGCCATCGACGCCGCGATCGCCACGGCGATTGCGTTGACGGTGGTGGAGCCGACTTCCAACGGTATCGGCAGCGATGCGTTCTGTCTGGTGTGGGCCGGAGGCAAACTCCACGGTCTCAACGCATCAGGAAGAGCTCCTGCGGCCGCCACACTTGAGGCATACCGGGCCCTCGGCCACGCGAAGGTGCCGGAGTTGGGGTGGCTGGCCGTAACGGTGCCCGGAGCCGTCTCGGCGTGGGTCGAGCTGCACGAGAAGTTCGGTCGCATTGCATTCGCCGAACTGTTCAAGCCGGCACTTTCGTTGGCGGAGCAGGGGTTCCCGGTTGGTCCCGTCGTGTCGCGCTACTGGGGCAAGGCGAGCGAGGAATATGCTCCGCTGAGCGGACGACCCGAGCACGCGGCCTGGTTCACCACTTTCGCTCCCGACGGCAAGACGCCGAAGGTTGGCGAGATCGTTCGGCTGCCCGATCATGCCGCCACGCTGGCCGCCATCGCCGACTCAAACGGCAAAGCGTTCTACGAGGGTGAACTCGCCGCAGCCATCGACGCGTTCTCCAGAGAGACCGGCGGGTTGCTGCGCGCCGAAGACCTTGCCGCCCACACACCGACCTGGGTCGATCCGATCGGCACGAACTATCGCGGCTTCGATGTCTGGGAGATCCCACCGAACGGCCACGGCATCACCGCGCTCAACGCGCTGAACATCATGGAAGGGTTCGACGTCAGTGTCGCGGATCCCGATGATCCGTACACCTGGCATCTGCAGATCGAGTCGATGAAGCTGGCGTTCGCCGATGCACGAACGCACATTGCCGATCCCGACTTCGCCGACGTTCCGACCAAGGGGCTTCTCGACAAGGGCTACGCCGCAACCCGGCGCGCGTTGATCTCCGATTCGGCGTCGTTGCCCGAGCCCGGCGACCCGCCGCGGGGCGGCACGGTGTATCTCTGCGCGGCCGATGGCGACGGCAACATGGTCAGCTTCATCCAGAGCAACTACCTCGGGTTCGGCTCGGCGATCGTCGTGCCGAACACCGGCATCGCCCTCCAGAACCGCGGTGCCAACTTCTCGCTCGATGCGTCGCATCCCAACGCCTTGGCTCCCGGCAAGCGTCCGTACCACACGATCATCCCCGGATTCCTGACCTGTCAGGGCGAGCCGGTCGGTCCGTTCGGCGTGATGGGAGGGTTCATGCAGCCGCAGGGGCATATGCAGGTCGTCATGCGCACCGTCGATCAGCACCTTCACCCGCAAGCCGCCCTCGACGCGCCCCGTTGGCGTTGGGAGCACGGGCGGGTGGTCTGGATCGAAGACCGCACTCCAACCGCGATCATCGAGGCCCTCAAGGCTCGCGGCCACGAGATCCGAATCATCAGCGAGCCCTCGGCCTTCGGGCGCGGCCAGATCATCTGGCGTGAAGGAGACACGCTGATCGCCGCGTCGGAGTCACGCGCCGACGGACAGGCCGTGGTCTGGTAGTCCCTTGTGAGTGTTGGTTGTCCACACTTTGCACGACATGGCTGTCAAAACGTGGACATAAACCGGGGTTGGTCACATGAACGCATGAGGTCTTAACTTCCCGTTCATGCCGAAATCCCCCTCAACTCAATGTCTTAGTGGGACGATGCAAGGACATGGACGCAACCTCTTCGAGTTCCGTCAGCGGAGCTCTTGAACTTCCCATCCGGTTGACCTCCTCCTTGGAGGTATCGGCGCCGCCTGGTCGCCGAACGTTCGTACTCGACACTTCCGTGCTTTTGGCCGATCCTCAGGCCCTGCGCAAGTTCGCCGAGCACGAGATCGTCATCCCGCTTGTGGTCATCACCGAGCTCGAGGCGAAACGCAACCACGCCGAGCTCGGTTGGCTGGCGCGCCGCGCCCTGCGGCTCCTTGAGGAGTTCCGGACGACGCACGGGTCGCTCACAACCGCCCTTCCGGTGAACGAAGTCGGTGGCACGTTGAGGGTCGAGATCAACCACGTCTCGATGTCGAACCTCCCGCTCGCGTTCCAATCCGACGTGAACGATCACCGCATTCTGGCCGTCGCCGATCATCTGCGCACTGAAGGAAAAGACGTCGTGCTCGTGTCGAAGGATCTTCCCCTTCGACTGAAGGCGAGCATCGTCGGCCTCGGTGCTGAGGAGTACCGCAACGAACTCGTTCACGACACGGGCTGGACGGGCATCATCGAACTCGAAGTCGGCGCCGACGCCATCGACCGACTTCATCACGAACGCATGATCTCGCCCTACGACCTCGGCGTCGACGTCCCCGAGATTCCCATCAACGCCGGTCTCGTGTTGTCGTGTGGTTCGGCGTCAGCCCTCGCCCGTTTCGGCCGCGACAAGCAGATTCACCTGCTCCGTCACGACCAGGAGGTCTTCGGCGTACGCGGTCGGTCAGCCGAACAACGCGTCGCCATCGATCTTCTGCTCGACGAAGAGGTCGGGGTCGTGTCGCTCGGCGGCCCAGCCGGCACCGGTAAGAGCGTTCTCGCCCTCGCTGCGGGTCTTGAAGCAGTCGTGGAACGACGCACCCACAAGCGGGTGTTGGTCTTTCGTCCGCTCTACGCCGTTGGTGGTCAGGACATCGGATTCCTTCCGGGTACCGAGTCGGAGAAGATGTCACCGTGGAGTGCCGCGGTGAACGATGCGCTCGAAGCCTTCTGCTCGCCCAACGTGCTCGACGAAATCGAAGCGCGGGGTCTCATCGAGATCCTTCCGCTCACGCACATCCGGGGCCGAACCCTCGCGGATACCTGGGTCATCGTCGACGAAGCCCAGAACCTCGAACGGAGCGTGCTTCTGACCGCGTTATCCCGTCTCGGCCGGGGCAGCCGGGTCGTGCTCACCCACGATGTCGCCCAACGCGACAATCTTCGGGTCGGTCGTCATGACGGCATCGTCGCCGTCGCCGAGTCGCTACGCGGCCATCCCCTGTTCGGTCACGTGACCCTGCACCGTGCCGAACGGTCCCCGATTGCCGAACTGGTCACCGACCTTCTCGACAACGGCCAGTAAAGCAACGGCCACTAAAGGCAAGGGTCACTAAAGGTAAGGGCCGGGCTACTTCGCGTTCGCGGTCTCGAAGAAGCGGGCGATCCACCGGGCGATCAGTTCGCGATCGAGGGAGCGGTCCAACGACGCTCGTGCGGTCGCGACCTTCTCGGCACCGATCAACTCGATGCGGCCGGCCAACAGATGGTCAGCCAGATCGGGTATGAACTCGGGGTGAACCTGGATCGTCCACGCCCGCTCACCAATCGCGAAGCCACCGTTGGGGCAGTAGTCGCTGCTGAAGAGCAGTTCCGCGCCGTCGGGGAGCTGCATCACCTGATCCTGATGGCTGCCGATCAAGGAGAACCGGTCCACCAGCGGGTCCATCCACGGTCGGTGCTGCACGACGTCGTAGTCGCGAACGCCGACTCCCCAACCATCAGGAGACTTCTCGACCGACCCGCCCAGTGCCTGGGCCAACAGCTGATGGCCGAAACATATGCCCACATACGGTGCTTCAGTCGCCACGATGTCGCGGAGCAACTGCTCGGCGTCGGCCAACCAGGGAACAGGATCGTAGGTTGACATACGACTTGGCGAGCACAGCCAGCCGTCGCATTCGTTGACGCTGTCGGGGAAACGTCCTTCGTCGAGGTCGTAACGCACGAGCTCAATGCCAACCGGAGCGAGAAGAGAACCGAACAACTCGGGATAGTCGCCACCGATGTGCTGGCTCTTCGGGTCGACATGACCCACCATCATCAAACCGATTCGCATCGTCGTCACCGTATCGTCAGCGGCTCAGCGGAACGAGAAGACCGGAGCGGCAGCCCGCTCCAGGTTTGGCAGCAAACCACGATCGCGTAGGATCGGCATCACGCCTTCACCGAACCAGTACGCCTCTTCGAGGTGCGGGTAGCCCGACAGGATGAACTCGTCGAAACCTAGTGAGTGGTACTCCGCGATCCGGTCGGCCACTTCGTCATGCGAACCGACGAGTGCCGTGCCCACACCACCACGAACCATTCCGATTCCGGCCCACACGTTGGGGTAGATCTCCATGCGTTCGGTGCCAACGGCGTTGGCCGCCAACTCAGCCTGTCGACGCTGACCGACCGATGCGGTCTTGGCAAAATCGGCCTGAGCCGCCGCCACCGATGCTTCGTCCATACCCGCGACCAGACGATCGGCCTCGGCCCATGCCTCGTCGGCGGTCGGGCGGGCGATCACGTGAAACCGGATGCCGTAGCGCAGCGTGCGCCCCGCTGCCTCGGCCAGCGAGCGCATCCGGGCCAGACGTTCCGCCACCATCGCCGGCGGTTCACCCCAGGCCAGATAAACGTCGACCTGCTCCGCGGCGACCTTCTCCGCCGCATCGGAGGCGCCACCGAAGTAGATCTCGGGAATGGGATCTGGAACCTCACGCGTCGTCGCGCCTTCGACGCGATAGTGCGTACCGTTGAAGTCGTACGGCACACCGGACCATGCGGATTTCATGATCTGCAGGAACTCGCCGGTGCGTTCGTATCGCGTGTCTTTGTCTTCCCACACGCCGAACTTCGCCAGTTCGGCCTGCTCGGCGCCGGTAACAATGTTGACCTTCAACCGGCCGCCCGAAATCCGTTGATAGGTCGACGCCATCTGCGCGGCGAGCGTCGGCGAAAGGAGGGCCGGTCGGAAGGCGACGAGGAACTTCAGTCGCTTCGTGATCCCGAGAAGTGCGGCGGTGGCCAACCACGCGTCTTCGCACCCGGTGCCACACGGGGTCAGCACGGCGCCGTAACCAAGCTCGTCACACGCCTTCGCTATCTGAGCCAGATACCCGAGATCGGGAGGTCGGCGATGCGGAGCCGGACCACTCGGCAGTACGTCGCGAGAATCCCCGCCAGTGGGCAGGAACCAATGAATGTCGAGCATTCGTGGAGCATACCGGCCGCTGCTCAGCCCCTCAGCACCCGCGATCTGCGCCGGTCGGTGCGTTTGTGACATCCTGCTCGCATGGACATCCAGAACCTGCTCGATCCGGAAATTGTCGACGCGATCAACGCCATGCCGATGCCGACATTGACGAATGAGTCGCTTCCCGTGATGCGAGCGCAGCGTAAAGCCCAGGCTGAGGCGGCGAATCTGTCAGACGAGGTCACTCGCACGGACATCACGGTCCCCGGCTTCGAAGGTGGCCCCGAAGTGCGGCTCCGCATCAGCCGTCCGGCCGGTTCGAGCACGACCGAGTCGCGTGGCTGTCTCTACTGGGTACATGGCGGCGGCTACGTAAGCGGCCTACCCGAGCAGAACGATCCGATGTTCGATCATCTGTGCCGCAATCTCGGCTGCGTCGGCGTTTCCGTGCAGTATCGCCTGTCGCCGGAGACGCCCTATCCGGGCGGGCTTCACGATTGCTATGCGGGCTTACAGTATACGTTTGCCCATGCCAGCGAACTTGGCATCGACCCACGGCGGATTGGCATCGGGGGCGCCAGCGCGGGTGGAGGACTCGCAGCCGGTCTCGGACTGTTCGCTCGTGATCGCAACGAGATCAAGGTCGCGTTTCAGTACCTGATCTACCCGATGATCGACGACCGCCAGGTCACCGTGTCGAGTTCGTGGGAAGTGCCGATCTGGCCACCGAGGTCGAATACGTTCGGGTGGAAGGCCTACCTCGGCGAGCTCCACGGATCCGACGCCATTCCGGTCTACGCCGCGCCGACCCGGGCGACCGACCTCAGTGGGCTCCCACCGACGTACCTCTTGGTCGGGACACTCGACGGGTTCCACGACGAAGACGTCGACTACGCCATGCGGCTGAACCACGCCGGGGTTCCAACGGAGCTTCACGTCTACCCCGGAGCCCCACACGGTTTCGACGCATTCCTTCCCGGAACCGCCCTCTCCCGACGCGCCCGGGTGGCATCCGACGACTGGCTCCGCCGCATGCTCGGCTAATTGGCCCGAAGTCACACGTTGCGACAGTCACAGGTCGCCTCGGTCACACGCGGCGCCATGGCCTACGGGGCGGACATGGTGGACAATGGAGCCATGGGATCAGAAGGCACGGCAAAAATGACCGAATGGCTGGAGCATCTCTGGGCGACCCCCGTTGCCGCCAGACTTACTCGCTTCGAGGTTGCCAAGGGCACGGAACTCTTTCGCGAAGGGGAGCCGGGCGATTTCTTCCTGGTGGTGGTGGAAGGTGAGGCCGACGTGCAGCGCCATGGCAATCACATCACCACGGTCGGTGCGGGCTCGGTGCTTGGCGAACTCGCCCTGCTGACCGGAGACATGCGGTCGACGACCGTGATTACGCGCACGCCGCTCGTGAGTTTCCGGGGCAACGGGCACGACTTCATGGACCTCCTCGAGTACGACCCCGTTCGCGAGCATTTCACCCATCTCGCCGCGTCGCGTCTGGCGGAGAACGTAGAACCCGTCCCGTTCGCCGGTCGCAACGGCTTCAACGGCGAACTACGGCCGTTGCTCCCCACCGACCGTCAGGCCTATATCGAACTCCTCGGAAAGCTATCCCCGGCATCGCGTCGCAAGCGGTTCTTCAGCGCCGCGCAGCCGAGCGAACGGCTCATCGAGTACCTGCTGAACATCGATTTCGTCGACCACTTCGCCTGGGTCGTGCTCGACACCTCCACCACGCCGCACTCCGGCTGCGGTATCGCCCGGTTCATCCGCAATTCCGAAAACCCGCACAGCGCTGAGGTGGCGTTCTCGGTTATCGATGCCATGCAGGGTCAGGGGCTCGGGACGATCATGCTCGGCGCGTTGGCCGTTGCCGCCGATGCTGCGGGAATCACCACCTTTACCGCCGAGGTGCTCGACGACAACATGCCGATGCGGAAGGTGTTCCAGAAAGCGAGCCCGACCTGGAGTCGCCCGGAGCCCGGGGTCGTCAAGGCGGTGTTCTCCGTTGCCGATGCGGAAGCGACACTGGATCCCGAACTACACCGCGCGCTTACTAATTCCACGCACGGGATTGGTGTCACTGCGGCGACCGCACTGCGTTTGTAGCGCGATCGCGGTCAGCGGCGGTCAGATTGGCTTCGGTTTCGGATCCAACACCCGCAACCGGTCGAATCGAATCGCCGACCAGATGTGGAACATCAAGAACACCGCTGCAGCGATCCCGGCCGAGGCTTGAATCGACGTGAGGTCGGCCACGACGCCAAGCAGAAGCGATCCGAGCGCTGAACCGAGGAAGAACATCTGCATGTACACGCCCATCACCCGCCCGCGGTAATTCTCGTCAACCTGCATCTGGACCGAGGTGTTGAGAGCTGTCCCCCCCACGCTGTTGGCTACGCCAGCGATGGCAAACGCGAGTATGCCGATCCAGAAGTTGCCGGTAAGGAGCAGCACCAGGTCGGCCACCACCCACGCCACCAGCGCAGAACGAACCTGAATCGAGTTCTTGGCGTTTCGCGCGAGGGTGCCGAGTAGGACCACCCCGATGACGCCTCCGAGCCCAAAGCCGCCGATCAAGGTGCCGTTGTCACTGGAGCGGTGATGGAACTGGTCCCGCGCCATGGCCGGAGCAAGCGTCGTGAGTCCGAACCCGAACGCCGCGTTCACAAACGATGCGATTGGCGCGTACTTCAAGCCCGGGTGCGCACTGATGTACTTCCAACCGTCGGCCACATCGCCGAGAGCTTTGCGGAGGCCAAGCGGCTCCCGCTTTACGGTCAGCTTCGATTCACCGTCGGATACCACCGCGAGCACTGCGATGATCACGAGATACGAAATCGCGTTCACCATGAAGCACGCCGATGCCCCGGCCGTCTTCAAGGTCACGGCCCCCAGAATCGGCCCGACCGCGCGGGCCGTGGCGAACTGCATCGAGTTGAGGCGGATGGCCGCCGACATCTCGCTTCTGGGGACCAGGCTCGGGATGAAGCTCTGCCATACCGGCATGTTGAGTCCGGACCCGATCGATCCGACGACGAGCAGGGGCAACAACTTGGCGATCGTCGGATTACCGAAGGTCCATAGAGCCCAGAGCGAGAGAGCGGAGACCATCTGCAGGACCTGCGTGCCGGCCAACACGATCCGTCGGGGGTAGCGGTCAGCCAACATTCCGCCTGGTGTGTTCGCGAGCATCGCGACAAACATGCCCACGAACGCCGAGATGCCCAGCCAGGTTTTGGAGTCGGTGATCTCGAATACGGCGAACGGCACTGCGATCGACTGCATCCACGAGCCGGCATTCGACACGATCGCCGCAAGAAAGAAGCGCCTGAAGTTGACGTGTCGCATCGGCACCCACATGCTCGCCGGTGGGGCGGGCGCATGGGTCGTGGCGGCCATCGGATCGATCGTAAACGCTAGCGGCCCGCAAACCCAGTCTGTTTCCTGTAGCTCCCCTCAGCTAAACCAGCGACCGCCCCGCGATTATTTGAAGGCGGCGAACAACTCCGTGAGGGCTTTGGCCTGCCCGCCGGTCGTCGAACTGGGCACAACGATCGGTGTCGTGACACCAGCGTCGAACCAGCGCTCAACGCCATCGCGCACATCGGATGCCGAACCGTAGAGCGTGGTCTGGCTCAGCCAGCGATCGGTCATGAGACCCGGGATCGCGTCGCGGTCACCGCGCTCGATGGCCGCACCGATGGCGTCCATCTCCTCCGAGAAGCCGTTGTCGTGCCAGTAGTTGCGATAGTTGGGAAGGCTGACATACATCGTGAGTGTCTTGCGGCAAACAGCGGCCGCGGCCTCACGGTCATCGTCGATAACCGTCGGAACCATGTCACCGACGAAGAACTTCTCCCGGCGATCAGCCGGAATCGTGTGAAGTTGCGACGGCATCGCCGAGCGGGCGGCGTTGGCCCACACTGCCCCGTCGGCCACTTCGATAGCCAGGTCGAGCATCTTCTGACGCATGGTGGCAAGCACGATCGGGGGCAACGCCCCGACCTGCTTCTCGGCGGCGCGCATCGCAGCAACATATGCGCGCATATCGCTAAGCGGTGTGGCCCGTTCCACCTTCATGCGGTCGAGCACTGGACCATGACTCACGCCGATTCCCATGCGAAAACGGCCCTTGCTGAGCTCGTGAAGATGTGCCGCCTGGGTCGCCAACTGGACCGGGTGCTGGAAGTAGATCGGCTGAATGGAGGTACCGATCTCGAGCGTTGTTGTGGCGTGCGCGATCGACAGCGACAGACCCATCGCATCGCCGAAGCTCGGGCAGTAGACGCCTTTGAACCCGAGCCGTTCCGCTTCAACGGCAGCGTCGATAACGATCTGCCGCTTTCCGGGCGAAGCGGCAAGGGACAGCGAAGGCATGCGGGCAGTCATACTCTGACCGTACAGGGGAAGCGTCGGTGCGAGCCAATGCGGCGCCCGGTTGTCCCGATGCCGGTTCACCGCCGTGCCATGCTCAGAGCATGACCTCATTTGGAGTTATGTTCCGCCGCAACTACGAACCCGAACTGTTGGCCGACTACGCCCGCAAAACCGAAGCAGCCGGCTTCGACGAACTCTGGGTCGTCGAGGACCTTGGCTTCCACGGTGCGTTCAGCCAGTGCGCCGCAGCGCTGGCCGTTACCGAAACGCTCAAGGTCGGGCTCGGCATAGCTCCCGCCGTCGTGCGTAACGCGGCGTTTCTTGCCATGGAGTGGGCTACGACGGCGCGCATGTTCCCGGGCCGGTTCCACATGGGCCTGGGCCATGGCGTGGACTTCTGGATCGATCAGGTCGGCGAAACCCCGTCGTCGTGGATGGCGTCGCTCGAGGAGATTACGGTTTCCGCGAAACGCCTGGTGGCCGGTGAACGCGTCACCATGGACGGTAAGCATGTCCATCTCAAAGACGTAGAGCTGGTCCACCCGGTTTCCGGTGAGCAGCCGCCGATCTCCTTCGGGGTCCGGCAGCCGAAGTCGATGGCCCTGGCCGGTCGCGTGGCCGATGGCGTCATCCTGGCTGAGTGCTCAGGTCCGGCGTACGTGGCCGAGACCCGCCGGACAATCGGGCCCGATGCGCATCTCACCGTCTTCATGAACGCGACCCCGAACGTCGAGGCGGCGCGGGCCGAAGTCGACACCCGAATCGCCCAGGGCCGCTTTGCCAGCCAGATGAAGATCTACGAGGGGACCGACGTCAACCTCTACTCCGAGATCCTGATCACCGGTGACCCGTCGACGTGGCTGGACAAGGCCCAGCGTTGGATCGACGCAGGTGCTGACTCCATCATCTGGGTTCCGCTCATGACCGAACCGCCCGAGGCGCTCGACGTGTTCGTCGAAGCCCTGCACGCTCGCGACTGACCGCCAACGCCAACCGGCAAAGCGCTAGTCGCGCACGAAGCCGAGGGGCACCGCGGCAGCGATTGCCTTGCTGAGTGATTCGTCGCGTCCCGCGGCAAGTCCGACGAGATCGACGCCTTCGCTGCTCTTCTGCCCCTGGTAGTACCGGGCCAGCACCCCGTCGATGATGCAGACCGTCTTCCAATGGTTGAACGACACGTAAAAGCCGATGTTCGACAGATCAACACCTGTGCGGGTCGCGTAACGCTCCAACATCTCCTCACCGCTCGGGTACCCGGGGGCCAGCGACGGCTTCACCCCGCGGCCGCTCACTTCGCCGCGAACACCCCAGGCATTGATGGCGTAGGCGAGGTCGGCAAGAGGATCACCCAGGGTTGAGATCTCCCAGTCGATTACGGCGGCGACGCGACCCTGCTTGTTCGAGACGCAGTTGTGGAGGCCATAATCACCGTGAAC
Organism: uncultured Acidimicrobiales bacterium; assembly: GCA_963763135.1. Taxonomy (GTDB): domain Bacteria; phylum Actinomycetota; class Acidimicrobiia; order Acidimicrobiales; family JANYDT01; genus JANMZO01. The sequence goes on from CAVXNJ010000010.1 coordinate 299,552, forward strand.
AACGCGGGCCGGGCCTTGCTCCGGGGTTCGATCGGCGAGGAACTGGTGAAGCTTCGCGACGTTGGGTTCCTCGATGGTCTTCGACGCATCCCACGAGGCACGCCAACGCTTCAGCTGGCGACCGACGTACGCGTCGGGTCGTCCGAGATCGCTGAGCCCGACCTCATCCGGATCGAGCGCGTGGAGATCGGCGAGTACATCCATGAAGTGGAACCCGTGGTCCCGTCGAAGCGCCTCGGGGATCTGACCTTCGACCTGCTCCGCGGTGTACAGCGAAATGCCCTCAACGGCACGCATCGCGTAGAAGAGGGACCCGGTGACGCTCTTGTCATCGCAGAACGCCAGCGGCTCAGCGACGGGGACGGCGGTCGGCCATAGCGCAGTCATGACTTTGAATTCACGACCCATGTCGTGGGCACTCGGCAACAACTCACCCTGCGGTGGTCGGCGCACGACGATGGACTCGCCGTTGGCGTCGGTGACTTTGTACGTGAGGTTCGAGTGTCCCCCAGCGAGTTTCACCCACGTGAGAGGTGTGGCAAGCCATGCGATCTGCGATTGGAGCCAGGGAACGACGCGTTCCAGGTCGAACCCGGCCGGGCTCTCAACCGGGGCATCGGTGGTTCCGGGGGTGGCGTCTGCGCTCATGTCCTGTAGTTGAGCACGACGACCCCCGAATTTTCCAACACACCGCGAAAAGCCACCACTGGATGGCCGGCCGGATCGAGGATGGGTAACGTTCGCGGATGATTGAAGACCTGAACGGACGCGTTGCGGTAATAACTGGTGGCGCTAGTGGAATCGGACGCGCTATCGCCGTAGCGTGCCAAGCAGCTGGCATGACGGTGGTGATTGCGGATGTCGAAGCCGACGCACTCGCTCGAACCGTCGAGGAGCTGCGCGTTGAAGGTGTGGTGACCGACGTTACCGATCCTGGGTCGGTCGAACATTTGGCGGCGACGGTCGTCGAACGCTTCGGCACCTGCGACCTGCTCTGCAACAACGCGGGTGTGGGCGGTCACGGAACAATTGCGGAGCAGACGCTCAACGATTGGAACTGGGTGTTCGATGTGAACCTGCGCGGCGTCGTGCACGTGCTCCACACGTTCCTGCCGATCCTTCGGGCCAACCCGCGCGGTGCCCACATGGTGAACACGGCATCTATCGCCGGCCTCACCGCGGTCGTCAGCGGTCCTTATACGGCGACAAAGTATGCGGTCGTAGGGATTTCCGAGACGCTCCGCACCGAACTGGCCGGTACGAGTGTCGGTGTCAGCGTGTTGTGTCCGGGGCTCGTCAATACCCGGATCGCAAGAAGCGAGCGGAACCGCCCGAGTTCGCTCGCCAACGCTGACACGACCAAGCGGACAAGAAAATGGGACCTGCCAATGGACACCCCACCGAAGGTCCTCGACCCGTCGGATGTCGCCGCCATGGTGCTGCACGCGGTCAGACACGACGAGTTCTGGATCGTCACCGATCCCAGCCTGCTCGCGCTTTCGTGGCCCCGATACGAAGAGCTTCGGGTTATTGCGTTCGGCGCGTAGTGCCGCCTCGCATCACGCCTTGATCACGGACACGTCGCCTTGATCACGGACACGTCGCTAGTGGGCTCATAGCGTCTCCCCTCAGACGCTATGGGCGACCTGTCCTGCAACAGATACCTTGCGACAACTCTTCTGCCAGGTGTCCTGCTACATCGTGAACGCTAGATGCCGAGCGGCATGCGCACCTAACTCGGCATCGCCGGACCAGGAAATTCGCCCGTCGGCGATGGGCAGCTCGGGATCGATGCGACCGCAGGCCAACAGCATGAATGTCAAGAGGTCGGTGTTCAACGTGACGTCCGGTGTTGGCAGTTCCTCGACCCGGGCGGCGCGACCGTTCACCTTCGCCATGATCCGACGCGTGACCGGACCGGTCACCTCGATCGCGATTCCCTGGCCATCGGACAAACCGATCTTCTTCCCAGCGATGAACCCGATCGAACCGTGGACTTCGTCGAGGGCCATCTCGGCTGCGGGGCCGCCATCGTCGCCGGGCATGTGCAGCGGAACCCGGATGTCGCGTTCGTGAACCCACATGTCGAATTCGCGTATCGCCATGAAGCGGCCGTACGTCCCGGGGCCGACGGGAGTCAGCGATGAAACCGCGAATTCTTCGTCGGTCATCGCGTCAAGCTCAGCTATTCGCTGGCTTGTCACGGTTCGATACTTCTCCGCCAGGGCCATTGGATCGAGATCTCCGAGTTCGGCGGCGATGCGGGGCATGGCGTTGAACGGCGAATCCTGTCCGGGTCGCCAACCGAGAAGGGCGGTTTCGATCATCGTCACGTGCAGAACGACACCCTGCACGGTCCACGCCGGGCAGAGCGACTGCGCGATCCACTGCTCCGGCGTCAGGCGGTCGACGACCGAACCGAATGAGGTGAAGACGGTGCGGAGGTTGTTGCGGATTTCGGTGGCGGTGCTCATCAGCAGGGCTCCCTGGTGGGTTCGTGGGCGGTGGCGTCAGCGATCGCTGAGATGCGATGACACAGCGACTGTGCCACAACTGGCACTGTCGCTGCCAAAAGGAGCGTCGTCCTCCGGATGTCAGTCGGAAGCGGAATTCAGCGCTCGGCGTCGCCGGGTTACGACCCGATGTTTCACGCGCCATCCCGACGCGGTCTTCACCACTTCGTCGTAGTACGAAGCGGAGTCGACCAGACCTTTTCCTCGGAGGGCGACAATGCGGAAGTACATCTTCACACCATCGGTGGTCTCGTCGACGTAGATGTTGGTCATCATGTGGGTCCGCGGGTGCTGGGCTTCGACGTCCATGAACTGTTGGATTCGTGCGAGTCCCTCAAGCATCGGTATGCCAAGGTCGGTGAGATCGAACGTCGCATCTTCGGTGAAGATGTTCGCGAGCGCCGGCCAGTTCCGATCGTCGATCGCATCGCCGTAGCGACCCGGCAACTCGTGGAGTTCAAGGCGGTCAGCGAGTTCTACGGACTTGGCGACGGACTGTTGATCGTTCACCGCGCCGACTCTATCCACTTCGACCATTACGCGCCCGTCCCCTGACACGTATGCGTTGGACGTCTTAGTCTTGATGCCATGCCCGCCAAGAAAGCCGCATCACCGGCCGCTGAGAAACCAACGAAGAAGGCCGCCCCCAAGACAACTGCCGCCGCGAGCGATCCGAAAACGGAGAAGGTGCAGGGACCGGCCTCGTATTTTCCGTCGATCGAGAAGAAGTACGGCCGACCCATCGCCGAGTGGAAGGCCCTGATCCGAAGCAGCGGAATCACCAAACACATGGAGATCGTCAATTGGCTCAAGTCCGAACACGAAATGGGACACGGTCACGCCAATGCTCTTGTCGCCCATACCCTCGCCGAGGACAGCGCTACACCTGGATAAGGGAGTCCTCTTCGAGTTGTTCGGCCATTCGGGCTGTGTCCGGACCCGCATCGCGTAGTGAAGCGGTTGCCGAGCGCGCCGACGGCTTCGATTTCGTGGCGCCAGCTTTGCGCGACCTGGAATCACGTGTGGCGACAATGCGCAGGAGCAGCAACACCATCGTCGTGCAGACCGAAATGACTGTTAACCATTCATATGCACGCGTATGAACATCCTTCCCCGACTGCAACCCATGGAAGGTGCAGGCTGCGAACAGGGGGAAGCTCAGATAGTGGGTCATCCGCCAAAGACGTCGGGGTAGGCGCGCCTTCAGCAGGGACGTGATCTCGATCGCGACCAACAGGTAGAAGGACACGACACCGAGCGCTACGGCACCCGGCCGATACTTGGAATACATCGGCACGAGAACGTCGCCCCACCCCACATGGAGCCAGTTGTCGCCCACCAACCCGGCGATGTGGACGCCGGTAAGCACGATGCTCAGAGCTCCGAGGTATCGGTGAAGGTCAAGCAGCCAACCTGGAGCGGTTGATCGATTCAATATGCGCGCAGATAATAGAAGCCCCCAGATCACGCTGGCGGTGAGGAGCATCCACGCGACGATTCCGCTGGCTCGGCTCACATACCAGCTGAGTTTCGGTGGGACCTCCGCAAGAGCGAAGACAACGTGACCTGTCATGCGTTCACCTCAATTGCCGAAGTTGGTTGGCCGAAGTCGCTGAAGCGCGAACTCTGTGTGACTGTCCCGGAGGAGTTGACGACCAGACCGTGAGCCACACCGGTGCAGTCGCCAAGTGACGTGGGTTCCAGGTATCGGTGCACCGCCGATGGACCATCGACCATCAGTGCTTTGGCGAGAACCTCCGCCCACCACCCGGAACCGGCTACGACCACGGCACCGACAATGTCGGCCGCCGTTGGACGCATCGTCCTGGGGTCGATGATGTGGTGCATTTCTTGACCTCCGTAGGACCAGCGTCGCCAGGCGGTGCTGCTCACCGCCACCGCGCCGGACTGTAGGCACACGTTCGGAACCTGGCACCCCGGAGAAGGTTCATCGATCGCGATCACCCAATGACGATCCGGGGCTTCTCCGACGACACGAACGTCGCCCCCTATGTTCACCATCACGCCAGCCGCGCCAAGTGCGAGTAGCTCATCGGTCACCAAGTCACCGGCCAGACCTTTGCCGATTCCGCCGAAGTCGAGTCCGAGGTCCCAGGGCAGCGCAATGGTCTGGGCTACTTCGTCCACTCGGATCGATGAACAATCCGACCGTGATGCAGATGTAGCGCTGGTCGATCGCCCGCCACGCGAACCCATTTCGCGGAAGGTGCGGTCGTACCCATGGGCGACGAGCGCGTTGTGCACGGTCGGGTCGTAAGTCCCACCTGTCGCACGCCAGCCCTCAATGGCGCGCATCGCGGCATCGATGGTTCGTGAGTCGACGCGTGTCGCTCCCTTCCCCGCCTCAGCATTCACGCGTGACACATCGCTGTCGGATTGAAAGCGGGTCCAGAGACGCTCAAGCTCAAGGATTCGGGCCCGGCCTCGCGTGGCCAAACCGTATGCGCCTCCGTGCACGCGGGGTCCGGCCACCACAAGGATTTCGGCATGACAACCCATGGCGACAAAATTGAGCCGACTCGTGTGTCGAGACTGCACGATCAAACTCATGCGGGCTTACTCGGGCCGGCCACCGTTACAGGAGCGGGCGCAGGTGCCGGTGCCGGTGCGGGCGCAGCGACCGGAGCCGGAGCCGGCGCAACCGGAGCCGGAGCCGCGACTGGAGCAGGAGCCGGGGCCGGCGCGGGCTCCGGGGCCGGGGCCGGGGCAAGTACAAGCGCAGGAGCGGGGACTGGAGCGGGCGCCGGAGCGGGCTCGGCGACCACGGCGGCCGGCTCAGGTGCCGGCGCCGCCACCACCGGGGCGGGTGCGGGAGCCGCGACGGGAGCTGGAGTAGGAGCCGGCGCAACGGCAGCCGCTGGGGCAGTTGGACTCGGCGCGACTGCGGGGTTTCCGGCCGAAACACCGGCGGTCTGGGGAGCGCCGCCCGTCCGGACCTGGGCGGGACCCGGGGCAACCGGCGCAGTGGCCGGAGCCGGGCCGGCACCGACATTGGCCGGCCTCGCTACGGCGGTCCCGTTCGTCGCCGCCGGCGCGGCAATCACCGGGCTGCTGGGCACCGCTCCTCGGGCCGCGGGGCCAGGCACCGCTCCGGCCGCAGTGGCGGCGACCGGAGATGCGGGACTCGCCGCGGCCACCGCCGATGGAGCGGTTTGGGTGACTCCAGCGGCCGGTACCGGCGGCGGCGAAGTCGGAGCCGCCGCTGGAGCCGCCGGATCCAATGGCACAGCTGACGCCACGGATCCGGCAATCGGTGCAGTCGGAGACACCAGCGCCAGCTGGCCGGTCTCGGCGAGCACCGGAGCCGCGGTCTGGGGCGCCACGACCGGCGATGCCGTCAACGGGCCGGCCGCACCCGACAACGGCGACGCCGCGTTTTGGTTGACGACCTTCATCGCCATAACCCGGTCAGCATTTGACATCGCGGTCACGAGCGACAGCGTCAAGGCCGCTGACGATGCCCCAACGAAGATTCGGCTCGCCGATGCCGCGTGGGACCGTTTCTTTCGTGGCGTCGCTCGCCCTGACCGTTTTGTGCCCGCTGATCGCATCAAAGGCTCGCCAGCCAGCCCGGACTGGCCCGCGTCCACCGTCGATGGACCAAAGGACGGAGCGTCTTCGGGCAGCGGTCGGCGCGCTGCGGCGGTTCGGCCCCGAAGCGCAGCCAGTCGCTCCGCCCGGTCATCTGGACCGACGCGTTCTCCACGAGGTCGGTTGTTGTTCGTCACTGAGTTGTCGGACACTGGGTCATCCTTTGATGGTGGAGCTCAATTGAGTTCCCATGAGCGTGAACGTGATCGACGCAGTGCCCGCACCCGCCGGAGCGCTGAATGCAATCGCGAGCGACGACGGGCTGACTGCGCTGACGGCCGCTATGACTCCGGGCGACGGAACCACGGCCAGCAACTCGAGTTGTCCGTTCACCACTTGCACGATCACGGTGCCCGCGTTGCCGACCTGATACGTCATCGGAGTAGCTGTCGCGGCGGCTGATGTCTGCGACGGCGAGACAACGATGGTGAAACCCGCAACCGTGGTGGGTGGAGGAACCGTGGAAGCCGGAGCCGTGGGCGCTGGCGTCGTCGGAACCGCGATCGTGGTGACCGGAGCGGCCGAGGTCGCTGGCACCACCACCGGGGCTGTCGCAATCGTGACTGCCGTCGGCGGGATTGTCGGCAACGTCGGGGTTGGGATCGTGGGGAGGGTGACGGCGGCCGGAGGAACCGTTGAAACCACCCGAGGCGCAGGGGGTGTTGGCGGCACCGGGTTGACCGCCAACGCGGCCTGCGGTTGCGCCGACACCACAGCGGTCGACGCCACCGTCGTCGCCGATGGCGCTTGTGCTGGAGCCGGTTGTGAGGCAGGCGGTTGCCCACCGCCCGACGCTGCTTGTGCCAGATCCGCCGACGCCGGTGCCACCTCCGGTTGGGCGGTCGCAGGTTTGGTTGGCTTGCTCGCCGGCGCCCACGTAGCTGCCGGCGCAGGCGATACGGATCGGGTCCGGGCCTTTTGCGTGGGAGTCCGTGTGGCCGCCGCAGCAGCCGGTGCGCCGTACGGAGCGGCCGGTGCTACGACAGGCGCTGGGGCCGGCGCCACCCCGCGTGCCGACGCCGCAGCCGGGGCAACCGGTGCGGGAGCGGCGACCGGTGCGGGAGCGGCGACCGGTGCGGGAGCGGCGACCGGTGCGGGAGCGGTCGCCGGAGCAACGAGTTCAGTCGCAACTGCGACCGCTGGTGCCGCGGGTTCCGACACGTCACTTGCACCCGGGACGAGGGCAAGATCGCCTGCAGGAGCCGCAGTGAACGCCTGCGGGTTCTCAAACGACAGCGAGTCGTCAAAGACCACCGTGGGCGAGGCAAGGGCCTTCGTCGACGGAGGAGCTGCAAGCACCCCGAACTGGCTTGCGGCGACAACGGAACCGCCGAGCGCCAACACCCCGAGAGTCCAGGCCACAACTTCGTTTCGCACTTCCATGGGCATCCCCTTGCGTAGACAGCAAGGCGATCGTGACCCGGAACAACTGAAGTGAGCCCTAATTCAGCGACTTTTAGGGAAGCGTTAGAACACTCCGTTTTCGCCTGAGCGACCCGCTGGTGTCTCAGTCGTTCTCCACCCGAATGCTCCCACCCACACATCGGGCGTGGAACTCAGACTCTCTTCCGTTCCCTTTGAACGCAACCTCGATCTCCTCGGGGCCGGCGTTGCCGACCTTTACCGACGAGCCCGGACTCGGCGTCGCGAAATCAAGAGCGATCGTCGAATCCCCGGTGCAGTGGACGCCCACGGATCCGTTCGCCAGCGAATAGGCCGCCGGTCGAGGCGCGGCCGTCGTGGGTGCGGGCATGGCGACGGTCGTAGCCGGGATCAGCGATGTCACAGGCGGAGCAGTCGGAGCAGTCGGAGCGGCAGTTGCCGGAACCGTCGGAAGGGTTACGGCCTGCGGCGGCACCGTCGGCGGAGGTGGGGCGGGGACCGTGGTCGGTGGAGCCGTCAGGGCAGCAGCGGTTGTCACCGGAACTTGCTCCACGCGCACGGCCGAGGTCGCCGGGACGGGACCGGGCGGGTTGGTTGACGGTGCGACCGTCGCGATCGGAGCGACCGTGGTTCGGATCGGACTTTTCTCTGTCACCTTCGAGATGCGAGTGGTTGGTGCAGCATCTAGCTGAGCCGGGATCGTCGGAATCGGGCGCACCTTTGTCGTCGAAGTCCGAGTCGGGACCGGTGCGGAAATCGACGTGGTGGCGACGCTCGCGGCCCCACGCGTTGTTGTTGGTTGGAGCGCGGTCCTTGGCCCACGCGGGGCCGAGGTACGGACCGGCTGACTCGTGCTCGAAGGCGACGGTACCTGAGTCGGTCTAGTTGCGTGAGTGGGTCTGAGCGGTTGCGTCGTCGCCGTACGTTCAGGATCACTCGACGGTACTGACGTGCTCGCTTCTGCTGGCGTCGGACGACCCAGAGGTGGAACCTTCTGAGCCTCGGCGACCGGAAGAGGGGATGCGATCTGCAACGAGTCGAGCAGGGTGCTCGAGCTGACCGATTCCGGTGGCTGAACTGAATCCGGCGTGGACACCACCGTCACGGCAGCAAGCGGAAGCGTGCCGGTAACCCCCGTAACCGGCTCCCCGGATGAGGTGCCCGAATTGGTGATCGCATCGGGCGGGACGATCATCGTCACCGTGGGTTCTCCGACCCGCTGCGCGACAATAGAAACGGCGGCCCAACCCATAGAAGTTGCGAGCACCGTTCCCAAAACCCACGTCAATGCGACGATCAGGGCCTTCTTCACCTAGGAATAGTGACAGTTGGCAACATTGCTGTGCGCTAACTCAAACTTAACTTTTCGACCGGTGATTTAGCTTTCAGCGCACCTTGCCGAAAGCTCTTGATGCCCTACCCTTCACCTATGGCTACCGTGACCCTGATCGAAGACGATTTCCGCATCAGGGAGCTTCTCGTACGTGCACTTACTTCACGGGGTCACGAGGTAAGTGGGTTCGGTGGCGGCTTTGCCGGTCTGAATTCCGTCGTGACCAGCCCGCCCGACGTCCTAATTCTCGACCTTGGTCTTCCCGACATCGATGGCTACCGACTGTTAGTCGAACTTCGCAAGGTCAGCTCTCTTCCCGTCATCGTGGTTACGGCCCGTGACGACGACGAGGAGGTCATCCGCACGCTTCGTGCGGGAGCCGACGACTACGTGACCAAGCCGTTCAGCGTCGAACAACTCGATGCCCGGATCGCGGCGCTGCTACGCCGGACGCAGACACCCGAGGGCAATCCGATCATCGAATCCGGTACGCTCACGATGGACCCGCGGCAGCACACCGTCCGACTCGGCAACGAGTATCTCGAACTTACGAGGAAGGAATTTGAACTCCTCGCCTACCTGGCGGCGAGACCGGGGGTGGTGGTCAGCAAGCAGGAGTTGCTCGCTGAGGTATGGCGCCAACCGTGGGGAGGAAGCGATAAAACAGTCGATGTTCATCTTTCGTGGCTTCGACGAAAGTTGGGCGAGACTGCTTCCGAACCGAAGTACCTGAGGGCCGTCCGAGGGGTCGGAGTGAAGTTTGTACCAACGGAGGAATGACCCCGTCATGAGACACCCGTGAGACGCCAACTTGCGCTCGTGATGACCGCAACGACGTCTCTTGTCGTTCTTTCTCTGCTTATCCCGCTCGGCAAAGCCGTGAGCACGATCCCCCGCGATCGAGCGATCTCGGAAGCCCAGATGGTCTCGCAGTCCCTGATCCAGACGATCGTTGCCGTACGGGATCGGACTCGCCTGGAGAAGCTCATAGAACAGACGAGCGATCTGAACAATCGGACGGTGTCGGTTCTCATGCCCGATGGGCAGACGTTGGGCGAACCTTTCGAACCGAGCACCGGTGTCGCCCTGGCACAATCCGGCCAGGCACTGACCAACAAGATTGCAGGCGGGATCGAGGTGCTGACGCCGGCCGTGGTCGAAAATGGCCAGACTGCCGTTGTTCGAGTTGCGGTCGGCGATGAGTCCCTGACCCGTGGCGTCCGCTCGGCCCTGGCTGTACTCGGTGGTCTGGGTCTGATGTTGATCGTCGTCGCGGTCGCTGTTGCCGACCGCCTTGCTCGATCGATCGTCAAGTCTATTGACGGCCTGGCAGTGACGACCCGCGCTCTCGCTCAGGGCGATCTGGATGCACGCGTCGAGCCGTCGGGCCCGCCCGAGGTCCGTGAGGTGGGCGACACGCTCAATCTGTTGGCGGAACGAATCGAGGAGTTGCTGGTTACTGAACGCGAAGCGGTCGCCGACCTTTCCCATCGACTTCGCACTCCGATCACGGCGCTGCGTCTCAATGCCGAAGGACTCTCCGATCCCGCCGAGTCGGCCCGCCTCACAACCGACATCGACGAACTGACGAAAGCCCTTGATCGTCTGATCAGGTCGGCTCGCGAGCCAATGCAACGGGCGACATCGTGTGAAGTCGTGAGCGTGCTGCGCGATCGAACCGCCTTCTGGTCCCCGCTCGCCGAAGAGCAGGGCCGGGCCTTGCATTCCGAATTCCCGTTGGACTCGGTCTGGATCGGACTTTCGGCCGAACAGCTGTCTGCCGCCCTCGACGCGTTGATCGGAAACATATTCGCGCATACGAATGAAGGTGTGGCCTTCGCGGTGAGCGGAAGTGTGACACGCACGAGAGTTCGAATCGACGTTACCGATGATGGGTGCGGCTTCCGCAGCGGTGCCGAGGCGCGCGGTGTCAGCTTCTCCGGATCGACGGGGTTGGGCCTCTCGATTGCCAAGTCGACGACGGAAGCGGCCGGCGGTTCGCTGACTCTGGGAAGCTCGGCAAACGGCGGAGCGCGAGTGACACTCGAGTTCCCGATTCTTCGCCGCACCTAGTGGTCCACTAGCACCGCGCTACCTCAACTCCTTCCTAAAAGTCACTGACTTAGGGCTCATTTTGAGTCGTCTCCCACAGCATGTCCGGTAGTTGCCGAGATCACGTCATGCCACCGAGCGAAAGCTTCGCGTCACGCGCTCGCAACACCGAACCCAACCAAGGAGAAGTTATGCGTAGATACAACTCTCGGACTGCGGCCATGATGTCGGCGACCGCCGTCGCGGTGCTGGCCGTTGCACCGACGATCGTTACCGCGAGCGGGGCCTCAGCGTCTGACAAGAACAAGCCGGACGAACAGCGTCGGGAGCAGGCGAAGAAGCTCGAAGAGAAGCAGCGCGAAGACGCCAAGCGCAAAGAAAAGGAGAAAGAGAAAGAGAAAGAGAAAGAGCACGACGACGGGGACGACGACGGTCCGATTGTTCTCACGCCTCCGACCACGGTCCCGCCCGTTACCGCAGCCCCGACCACGGCTCCACCGACGGTCCCGCCAACCGCTGCCCCCACGACAGTGGCTCCTCCGACAACGGCCGCCCCGACCACCACCAAACCAGCGGCCACCACGACCACAAAGGCGCCGGTTGTCACGACCACGACAGCCGCACCAGCCCCGCTGATCCGGGCATCGGCCACCTTCCTCGCATCGAAGATTGGCGCACCGGTCCGGATGGACACCACGGTCACCAACGATGCCGCTTCTCCGGCCGCCGTTACCGTCGTCATCACGATGTCGTCTACCGGTGCTCTTCCCGGATATCTCGAAGCGAAGGCGCTCACCGGCACCTGGGCCTGTTCCGCCTACGCGGCGAAGCCCGTGTCACCCCAGAAGTACACCTGCACCGGGACGCTTGCCGCAAAGACATCGGGTGTGATCACCGTCTCAAGCGGGAGCTCGATCGTTGGCACCGCCGGACAGACGCTGATCGCGGGCATCGTGGTCAACCCCGGTGGTATCGCAACCGGCGCCACCGCCGTGCTCGCGTAAGCAGCGGACTAGCGATGTCGACACCCTCCGTTTCACGATTCACCGCGATGGGGTCCACCTGCGAGGTGGCCGTGATCGGAGGGTCTTCGAGCCGACTGGCTGATGTGGCTTTACGCCGCGCCCAGGCCCTCGAACAACGCTGGAGCCGGTTCATTTCGTCCAGCGAGATCAGTCGGTTGAACGAGGACCCAACCATCACACGGAAGGTAAGTGCAGATACTTTCCTTCTCATCGACCACGCAGTGACGGCCTGGCGGTGGACATCAGGTCGATTCGACCCGACCGTGCTTCACGCGATGATCGCGAACGGCTATGACCGTTCGTTCGAAGCCGTTTCCGGGAACTCCAGTCGCCGACCGGCGCACCAACCCGCATCCGGTTGCTCTGGGATCACACTCGACCCGACGAGTCTCGAGGTAACGCTCGGACGCGATGTCGGCTTCGATCCGGGAGGAATAGGAAAGGGTCTGGCCGCCGATCTCATCGTCGAGTCGCTGCTCGACGCCGGTGCAACCGGTGCGTGCGTCAGCATGGGTGGCGACATCCGCGTCGCCGGGGAATTCCCGAGCGACGGCTGGGTTATCGGCATCGCCAATCCGTTGCTCGACGACGATCTCATAACGGCCATCACGTTGCAGGATCACGGACTCGCGACCAGCAACCGACTCATGCGTAGGTGGACCCGCGAAGACGTTGAACTCAACCACCTCGTGGATCCCAAAACCGGACGTCCCGTCACCGGCTATGTGGCGGCGTCGGTCATTACCGGCCAGGCGTGGTGGTCGGAGGCGCTGAGCAAAGTCGCGATGGTTGACTCCAGTGCAACCCGCCTCATATTCCCGCACCTCGTCGCAGAAGGCCTGTTCGTGCGCGCTGACGGTTCGGTGGACACCACGCCCGGCTTCAGTGTGTTCGACGTCGCGGCCGTCCAAGCGATGAAGGCCTCAGCCTGAACGATCGTCGATAAACGGTCGAGGTTCTGCGCTGATGAGCGGCCCCAGATCCGAGCCGAGGTTCGCGTCAGCAAACCGCCAGAAGGCGGCCGCTAGTGGCGCAACCGAGTCCCCGACGCGGGTACGGTCCGGTCGCAGGGTCAGACGTATGCGGCCGTTGCTCGCTTCCTGAATTGACGACACGGTCGCATCCGCCGATTCTGCTTCCCCGGCCCAGCGCCACTCCATCGCTCTTGCGTCGTAGACCAGTGGGCGATCCGTTGCGGTCACGACGTTGGCCGAAGGGACCGCCCTCCATGTTCCACCCCAGCGTTGAGCATCAGCGACCGCCAGTAGGTCGGCCTCGAAGGCTCGAGCGTCGAGTCCCAAATCAATGCCACCGGCGATGGCGTCGTTCAACAACACGATCGGCAATGATGGCACCGACCCGAACATCGCCGTCAGACCCGCACCGAATCGTGGATTCAACTCCGTCGGACGGAACCCGCCTCCGGTGGCCACGCCATCGATCGTGAACGCCCCTCGGTACCCGACCGTGGTGCGCAGATGGGCACCCACCGTTCGTGCCGCGGCCCGCATCGCGTCGCGCACTTCGGCGTCAGGATCGTAGAAGGTCGCGCATCCGACGTAGGCGAACGCGCCCTGGGAAGCGTTGCGTTCCACTCTTCGGAGCGTCAGCATCTCCACGGGCCGCAGCGTTGCGACGTAATCAGGAAAGACGATGCCATGAATGCTGCACGGGATTCCGTCAAGAAACGGCATCACCCGTACCGAGTCGCATCGACCGGAGAAGAACGCAAAGGCGTCGTGCAATTCCGTAGGGTTGCGAATCCACCGGACGTACTCCGCACCTCCGTTGAAACCTTCCTTCGTATCCCCTGACCACACGACGCCCTCGCCGGCGTCGAGCTCGTTCGATGCCCGGGTCAATTCCCGATGGTCAACCGGGGCGACAGTCGACGGAGCGTGCGGGAGACCAACAGCGTCCCAGAGCGCGTCGACCACGGTCTTGTCCTCGAGGGCCAACCACTCGGGCCGGCGATGAGCCAGAAACGGTCGCCCATCCAAATGCGACTGGGTGTTGAGGAATGTTCCGACCACCAACGCCGTGCCAGCCGGGTCGAACGACCGTACGGCCTCAAGCAGATCGGCGGAGGGATTCGCGATGCGGGCCTCGGTGGCGCGGATTCCATCCATAGCGCCCGGTCCCACGTCGGCGTGAAAGACCAATGTTGTGGCCACCTCGGGCGACGGGAGCGGGCCGATGCCACGTCGTGCCAGTGCGACCACGAGAACGTCGGTGGCGTCCAATTCCCTCACCAGCTCAGCCATCGCCGTAAACCCCGTCGCCACTTCACCGATGAAGATGACTCGACGACCGGCAACCAGCGAACGGAGTGGTTCGGCATAGCGAAGCAGGTCCATGGTGAAACGTTACGGTTTCGCCTCGAACGAACCCGGAGCATTTCGCCGACATCGTTCCGAGCAAAGTTCGAGCAAAGTTCGCGAAGCGACTTGGCGAAGCTCGCTTGGCCCGTTAGGGTCACGGCGTTACTCGCCCACGGAGAAACGAGACCCCGATGTACGTGCCACGTAGCTACCCGCTGGACTCCGCTGTACTTTCGACCGTTCGGGACGTGACGCGATGACGGGCGCAGGAAAGCCCTTGGCTGGAATCAAGGTCCTCGACCTGTCTCGCGTGTTCGCGGGGCCGGTCGCCGGCCGGGTGCTGGCCGACCTCGGTGCCGATGTCGTGAAGGTCGAACCCCCCGACGGCGATGTCAGTCGCAACTGGGGTCGCAAGATCGCCGGGCTCAGCACCTACTTCGTGCAGCAGAACGTCGGGAAGCGCAACATCAGTGTCGACCTCAACCACCCCGACGGACAGGCCATCATCAAAGACCTGGCGGCGCAGGCCGACATCGTGATCGAGAATTTCCGCCCCGGCGTGTTGGCCGCATTCGGCCTCGACTGGGCCGGCCTGTCGGCGATCAATCCTCGTCTGCTGATGCTGTCGATATCGGGGTTCGGCCAGAACGGCCCGGAATCACGGCGCGCCGCCTACGCGTCGATTGCCCACGCCGAAATGGGCCTCATCGCCCGGGGGCCCGAACTGGGAAGCCAGGACCTGCAGGATCTGACCTTCTCGGCGGCCGACGTGTTATCGGGACTGCACGGGGTCATCGGAATCATGGCTGCGCTCCGGTCGCGTGACGCCACCGGGAAGGGACAGCATCTCGATATCGCCATGGTTGACGCGATCGGGTTCTCCGACGACGCGATCATCTTCAACTTGGATGGCCGTCGCGCTCAAGCGACGAACGGTGAGGTGTGGGACGCGGTCGGCGGTCCGGTCGTTCTCGCTGGAGGTTTCCAGTGGGTCTGGTCGCAACTCAGTCGGGTGGTTGGCGTACCTGATCCTGCCGGTCCCGATGCTGACCTCCCGACGAAGATCGAACTCCGACGCGAAGCGACCCGGAACTTCTTCATGAACCAACCCGACCGCGCCGCCCTGATTGCGGCTCTCGACAAGGCCAACCTGGCGTGGGGTGATGTGAAGGGTGGCCGGGACATCTTCGAATCCCCGACCATTCAGTCCCGTGGCTCGGTCGTGAAGGTTGATGATCGCGACGGTGGGGAACGGCCGGTCTTTCGCTCGCCCTACCGGTTCTCCGAGTTGGAGTCCGGCGTGGCCGGCCCCCCTCGTCACCGCGGCGAAGACAACGTAGGTGTACTTATGGATTGGCTTTCGCTGTCACCCGGCGAAGCCGAAGCCCGCGCGTCCACCGGAGCGATGCTCACCGACCGCTGAACGGGCGCGTTTGCGCGAGTGTGCCCGACCATGCCCGATTGCCGTCACCACGACGCACCCACACACCACTCCGGCGCTGCAGGCCGCACCGCCGACACGGTGACAACACCCCGGCACTCTTTCACGCGATGCCCGCGCCCGATGGACTGATCTGCAAATTGTGACCATAGATTCGCCTGTGGCAAAGGTCATTGTTGAATCGAACATATGTACGTTTTCGTGTAGTAGAGTGTGTGCGTGGACAGCTGCATCACCGATCAGATTGCCGTGGCACGAGCCGCGATCGATCGCGTGCTGTCAGACCTCACAACCACTGATATCACTGGCTCCACGGTCAAGGAACTCCGGACGTTGCTGGACCGCCTTGATCTCGGAATTACGTTCACGTACAACCGGTTCCAGAAGTCCGGCGACCACCTCCTCGACGGCTACCCGAACGGGCCGGCCTGGCTCGCCGCGAACACGCGGGCGTTACGAAGCGAAGGGCACGCCCGGAAAGAACACGCTGACCTACTGGACCTGCTCGGCTCGTTTGGTGACTCGTTCCACGCCAACCGGATCGGGTACGCGCACATTCGTATCCTGGCCCCAGCCGTAACCGAGGAACGACGCCCGTTGGCGGTTCGCGACGAGAGCGTGTTGCTCGAAGCGGCGGAAGCACTCACGCCATCGGAGTTCAAAATGGCGGTCCGTAAATGGGTGTCGTTATGCGACGACGAACTGTCCGACCCCACCCGCCCCGACACCCACGCTGCCCGTCGCCGGGTCACGTTGACCGTGCTACCCGACGGATCCTGGAAACTCGACGGCATCCTCGAACCCCTCGCCGGCGAAACGCTCGCCGCCGCGTTAACCGCCGTCATGCCATCGAAACGATTACCCGACGATGATCGCACCATCGTCCAGAAACGCCACGACGCCCTCCACGACATCGCCAACGAAATCCTCGGCCACGAGGACCTGTCGGAGGTACACGGCTCCTCACCGAATGTCACCGTGATCGTGAACGGGGAGAACGGAAACACCACCACACCGTCGGGCACAGTCCTCCCACGCTGGGTACGCGACGCCATGTGCTGCGAAGCAACGTTCACCGCAGTGTTCCTATCCGGCAAAGGCGTACCGTTCGACGTTGGAACCCCCATCACCGGGATACCAGTCCGCACCCGCCGCGCCATCATCGCCCGCGACTGCCACTGCCGCTACCCCGGATGCTGCCGCCCACCCCGCTGGTCACACATCCACCACCTCAAACACCGCGAAGACAGCGGAACCAACGAACCCGAAAACCTCGTACTCCTCTGCAGCTTCCACCACAGACTCACGCATCGCCTAGGCCTCACCCTCACGATGGACACCGACAACATCACCCTCCTCATCCACTGGCCCAACGGCATCATCCTCCACAGCCCCCCAACCAACCAGCTCGCCCTCATGCGGTAACGAAACGCGCTCACCTTCACACGCTGGCCGGAACACTCCGGCCAGCGAACAGGCGCGTCACCCGACTACGACCGACGCCGGTCGCAACGTCGTCGGAAAGATGAAAGGGTCGCTCGCGCCAGATCTGCTCGGGACTCCACTGCTTGTCCAACAGTTTCTGGACCTCAACGTTCACGACCGGGTCAGCAAGCTTTTGGGCCTTGGGGCGGGGTCTGCCTTCCATCATCTTGTTCTGCGCGTTGAACGGCTGATAGTCACCGCTCGTCTCACCATTGCGAGCTAGTTCACGACAGATCGTCGACAGGGCATGGCCCGGGAGGAAGGCGGCGATCTTTCGGCCAGACAAGCGGCACGAGTGGTGTCAGCGAGCACGATCCGCTTCTGCTGGCTCAGGTAGTGGCCCGACTCAGGCGTCTTCGCAGCGATCTCCGCTGTCACCGGTGCGTACACGTACGAGCGGTCCTGATACTTCGCACTGCGGCCATGCTGCCACCGAACGCCAGTTTTACGATGAACCCCAACCCGACGACGCTCTTCCGCGTTACTTAACCCTGTCTTCGTCAACTAGCACAGAAAGCCCGCTTCTCCACCGACGGGATACCCCACGACCACAACCCATCGCAACACCCCGGTTCGTTCAGGTGTAGCGACGACCGTCAGAACCCACCCCAAGCACCCCGGGCCAAGATTCGCCAGCATTCTCTAGCTGGGCCCGGAGGTCGATCATTCGCCTGCTATCGGTCAGGCCCTGCACGCCCTGACCGAGTCATTGCGGGGTTGGCGACTTCGATCTCATCGAATCCCTTTGAAGCAACATCGCGGCGATTTCGCAACGAAGAGAACTGCCCCGAGTCAGACATCGAACCAGCCACATGTACGGCTCAAACACCCACCTGAACACGACGTCCGGAATGGACTCGCTTCCGAATGGTCGAGGGCCAACGGGTTCGGTTAACAACTCCAAATGTGACTCCTCGGATTGGGGTTTCGAGCGTTCGGCTTAGAGCATGCCTCGGTCCTTGAGCAGCTTTACGAGCACTTTGGGGCGACGCGTGTAGATCCCGTCGACACCGAGGTCGATCAGTTCCGCCATGTCCTTGGGATTGTCGACAACCCAGGTGAGGACTGCGGTGTTGCTTTGGTGGGCGAACGCCAGCGACTCCTTCGTGACCCGTTTGCGTCCATCGCTTCCTCGGAACGGCGGCTGGCTTACCAACTGGTTCGACCGGAACTTCTTGTCACCGGCATCGCGGGCAGCTCGGGCGACTCGACGGTCCTCGGATGTTCCTGACGTGTGGATGGCTGGACAGCTCTTTCGAAAGACCGCCACCTGCGCGGTGACGTCGAGTCCCACGTATACCGTGGAGCCACGATCAAGCTTCGTGAGCAACTTGCACAACGAAGTCGCCACCGAGGTGCGCTGATCTTTCACGTCCAGCGTCACCAGTGAATCCGGGAATTTTCGCAGGACCTGATTCGATGGTTGGTATGTGCACATTCTTTCCCCGATAGGGGTACTTGCCCTTCAGCTTGAAGTTCCATCCGGCGTCGAGTTTGGCCAACTCCGCATAGGTCGAGGTTGCGACGCGACCATGCCCGTTGGTCGTGCGCTCCAAGGTGCCATCGTGAAATGCAATCGGGATGTTGTCAGCCGTCATCGAGACATCGATGTCCACGACGTCTCCACCTTGGGCCATGCTGCGCTCCCACGCCAACATCGTGTTCTCCGGATACTCTCCGTCGCCTCCACCATGAGGAATGACCAGTGGACGACCGATACGAAACGGATTGGCGCTGGGCGTCACAGCCATTTGTGAACTGCGCGCCACGGCGGAAGGAACAATCGACATGGCAAACAGCGCGCTACCGATTACTGCGGGCAGTCGCCGAGTGTGTCGTGTGGGTGGACCCATGCTGAAGACTACGCCGAACAGGGGCAAACCGTTCACGACACGGACCCCGAGCCGACCACCGAGCGGGAATGCACTCATTCGAGTCCTGATCATCAAAGTTCGTATGATCAAACTCATGGCCCGACCGAAGATCAAACCCTCTGCCGACACCGACACCGCCAAAGCGGAACTGGCGGGCGCCAAGCAAGCGATCGACGCGCTCCACTTTGAGGACATCGCAGCGGAACGGGTCAGGGCCCTCGATCCCGACACCAACCTGCTGACGTTTGGAGTGACCTTCAATCTCATGCGAATGGCGACCCGCGTGGGCCAAGCGCTGGAAGCAGACGTTCACGGACCGGCGGGCTGGAGTATGGCCGGATTCCGAGCGATGTTCGTCGTCTGGGTGGCCGACGAGTTGGCCCCGAACGATATCGCTCGACTGAGTGGTCTCAGTCGAGCCGCCGTGTCGAGCGTGCTGAACACGTTGGAGCGCGACGGTCTTGTTGAGCGGTCCCGGGAATCGAGTGACCGCAGAGTTGTGACTGTTCGACTCACACCCAGCGGGCGCCGGCGGCTCACCAAGGCCTACCTTCATCAGAACCGCAACGAGGCCGAACTACTGGCCGGCCTCTCGGCTAAGGAACTTCAGCAGCTGAACTCCCTCCTGAGGAGGTTGATTGCGCCGCGAAGGACCTAAGTCACTTTGTTCTTCGGTTGATGATCAAACATTTGACCATATCAAGTCGAATCATTTAACGTGACCGCCACACAGCCCAAGGAGGCGTCATGTCGCACGAGAAATTCGGTCATCTGATGGAGTTCCCACCGGCCACCGAGCAGCCCAACGTTTATCCCCTTAGTTGGAAGGCAACATCCGCTCAAGCAGCCAAGGCTGAGGAGGTCTGGCAGTCCGCACTCCGTGAGAACTGGGACCCGGCCGCTCTGCCGTGGGACACGTTCTCGGTCGAGCGCTACACCTGGGAAGAAGCGCGAGGCAATCGCATACTGGTGGTCGCTGCTTTCCGTCTTCGACGCGTCGGCGCCGCCCGTCTTCGCCGCCGCACTCATAAAGACCTACGAGGTCCACGAAGAGGATGCCGTTCGACGCTGCTTCTTCTCCGTCACGCGTGACGAACAGAACCACGAGCAGCTTTGCGGGATCGCGATCACCAAACTGCTTGAGGCACCCGGCTACCTGGACTACGAGCCGAAGACCGAGCTCGGAAAGCGGGCGAAGCGAAATGTTCAGTGGCTCTATTTCAACGGGGGGCGCTACTGGGCCGGCTATCAGAAGGCGGTCCCGAAATACAGCCTGGCCGTGCTGTTCAGCTCGTTCCTAATGGGTGAGATTGCGGCAGCGACAATCTTCCACCAGATGGCCAAAGCCGCCAAGGAACCAGTGTTTGCCACGGCGTTTCGCAACGTTGGACGCGACGAAGGCCGGCACATGGCGATCTGCATGACCCTGATGGAACGCGACTATCCGAACCTGACGGCGGAAGAGAAGTCGCTCATCACCAAGCAGATTCGAGCTGGATACCTGTTTCTGTCGGGGGTTCTCTTCGAACCGCCACCCGATTTCTGGGACGTGCCGGCCGACTTCATCGACGTACAGCGCGAGATCGAAGGTGTCTGCCGTGGAGCTGGCTTCTTCATCCCGACCTACGAGGAGAAGCTGGAGAACTGGAAGAAGGCCATGCTCAACATGAAGGGCGTGCTCGACCGCTACGACATCCCGTTCCCCGCCATTCCGGAGGTCGGTATCTCGGGGCAAGAGGTCAGCGACGCCGACCTCGGCGACATCATCCCGGTCTTCTGACCCCGAAAGCCGACGAATGAGGCATCTGCCATGACGACCGTGCGCCTTCACCCGTCCGGACGCGATATCGAGTGTCGTCCGGGCGACACCGTGTTGGGAGCGTTGGAGCGGGGTGGTTACGCACTTCCCAACAACTGCCGGGCCGGAGCCTGTGGCGAATGCAAAGTGCGCGTACGATCGGGCACCTTCGACCAGGGGATGGTGCTCGACATGGCGTTGTCTTCGGAGGACCGCGAAGCGGGCTTCGGCCTGATGTGCATGGCCAAGCCGCTCTCTGAGTCGTTGGAGATCGAATGGGGAACCCCTGACGCTCAACCACGGTTGTTTCCCCCTCGGGAGAACGTGCCGTTCGTGGTTGTCGACCGCATCCGCCGGACGCCGAAAATGGTTGAACTGCACCTTCGGCCGATCGGCGAACCATTGCGCTACTGGCCCGGCCAGTACGTAATGCTGGGCGACGCCGCCAACGGACGGCCACCCCGGCCATACTCCATAGCGAATGCGCCAAGACCCGACGGTGAGCTCATGCTCCTGATCAGCCGGGTCGAAGGTGGCGCGACGAGCCCCTGGTTGTGCGACCAGTTGGAGGTCGGAACGACGGTGACCATCGCGGGAGCGTACGGGACCTTCATCGGCGATCCGAGCGTCGAGACACCGGTCGTGTGTCTCGCCGCCGGATCCGGTCTCGCCCCGATCCTCGCCCTGACGGATGCCGCCCTGCGGCGGGGCTTCTCACAACCGGTGACGATCCTGTTCAGCGCTCGTACCGATGACGACGTGGCCTGCCGCGGTCTGATGGCCTGGTGGGCCGCCCGCAATCCGAAGTTCCGGTTTCTCGTTACCCAAACCGGCCCAGGCCCATCATCGGATGGTCTTCACGGGCGCATCCCCACACTGCTGGCGGACCTGTTCGGTGATCTCTCGACCACCTCGGTGTTCATCGCCGGAAGCCCTGACTTTGTCACCTCGACCGCGGCCGCTGCCGTAGCCGTTGGAGCGGTCGACCCGCTGCTGCACACCGAAGCGTACGTCCCCGGCCAGGCCGCCGAGACCCCGGCCGGGGAGAGACTCGTACTTCGTTAGGCAGTCAGATCGCTAGGAGAACGTGAACCGTTCAGTGATATGCAGCGCGTACGTCGGCCATGTGCGCCCCGTAGGCCGGGAAGCCACCGTTGTAGTTGCCGTCCTGGCGACGGTTGAACTCACCTTCGAAGTTGTAGTAGCCGGGCGTGCATTCCGCGTTGCGCGATGTCTTGCCGCGGTGTGAGATGACTTCCTGCACCCACCATTCCTCGGCGTCGGCGGTGCAGTCGATGGTGTTGTACCCATTGGTACGCACGTAGTCGATGCACGCGGCGATGTGGTCACCCTGGGCTTGCAGCACGTTGGTCAGGTTGAAGTTGAACGAGGCCTGATACCCACCCATGATGAACATGTTCGGGTAACCGTGGGTGTGGATGCCGAGGACCGTCCGGATTCCCTCGGCATATTTGTCCTGCAGGTCGAGTTCGTCCTGCCCGACTATGCGGTTGTAGGTGCCGGTCTTTTGCACCTCGAAGCCGGTCGCGTAGATGAGGAGGTCGAGCTTGTACTCCTTGCCCTCGAAAATCGGACCGTTCGGGCCGATCTCGGTGATGCCCTGGCCGTTCGTATCGATCAGGTGAACGTTCGGCCGATTGAACGTCGGGAGGTACTCGTTATGGAAGCACGGCCGCTTGCACATGAACATGTACCAGGGCTTCAGGGCATCGGCGGTCTTCTGATCTTCGACGATCTCATCGATGCGCTTGTGGATGCGCATCATGTAATCGATGTTCGCCTCTTCCTGGCGGCGCACCTTCTCCTCGGGTGTCATGTTCGCCCGCTTCTCGATCTGCATGGCCGACAGCGGCGGGTTGGTCATGGCCTTGGCCCGGCGTTTGGCCTGCCAACCGGCCTCCAGCGTCGCGGCCCACGCCGGATCGGTCTCCCAGTCCTCGCGTACGTCGATCGAGGAGGGCGTGCGTTGGAACACGAACAACTCCTTCGCGTTCGCACCGAGATGCGGAACGGCCTGCACCGCGGTCGCTCCGGTTCCGATGATGCCAACGACCTTGTCGGAGAGATTTGAAAGGTCGGATCCGGTGTAGTCAAAGTCCCAACGAGACGTATGGAACGAGTGACCCTGGAACGTCTCCATTCCTTTGATGCGTGCGAGCTTCGGTTTGGTGAGCGTGCCGTTCGCGCAGATGACAAACTTCGCGCGCATATGATCACCGCGGTCGGTCGTGACATGCCACATCTGGTCGTCTTCGTGCCACGTCGTCGAGGTAACCGTCGTTTGAAAGACCGCCAACTCGTAGAGGTTGTACTTGGTGGCGATCGCTCGGCAGTGGGCGAAGATCTCGTCGCCTCGGGCGTAATGGCGCGTCGGGACGTAGTTCATCTCATCGAGCAACGGCAGGTAGTCGTAGGCGACCACGTCGCAGGCCACGCCGGGATACCGGTTCCAGTACCACGTGCCACCTACGTCGGCCCCGCGTTCAACGATGCGAATCGATTCGACCCCGACCTCCCGCAAACGGGCGGACGTCAATAGCGCCGAGAACCCACCGCCGATGAACAGCACTTCGACGGTATCGTCGATCGGCTCACGCTCGATGATCTCCCCGCCGTACGGATCCGTCTCGAACTTCTCCAACTCGCCGGACAGATCGGTCAGATACTGGCCGGTTCCTTCCGGGCGGTATGACAGACGCAGGTCGCGTGCTTCGGCAAACTTCCGCTTGATGTCCTCGTAGTACTCCGGCGGATGCTCGACACGCGTTTTGGTGCCGGCGTTGCCGGTAGCGGCTGAATCTACTGATTGCGTCATGTTCTATTCCCCAAACCGTTGCTGCGAGCAGACCGCGTGACTTCGGGTCAGTATCGCACGCAGTCACCGAAATACGGAAAACGACGATACGCAAAACGACAATGTCGAGACCGGACTCAGATCTCGATCACCAGGTCCGGGATGTAGCCGGCGGGTTCGCCGAGGCGCTCGTAACCGCGGGGATTGCACACGACCCGGGTCTTGCGTTGCCCATCGACCACATAGTCATGGGGCGTATGGAGATGCCCGTGAATCCATATGTCCACATACTTGAACAGGTCATCGTCGGCGTTGCAGAAGCTGGCCGTGCCGGGCACCAAGCCGTAGCGGGGATCGGCACTTCGACCGGACGGAGCAAAGTGCGTCACCGCCACGGTGGTTCCCCGGAACGGCGAGCGCAGTTCTTCCTCAAGCCACTCGCGCTCGTACACCCCGAGATCGCGCACGGCCGCAGCATCGAGCGGGCCGCCACGGCGCGACGACTTCATGTGTCGAAGGTAGCGTTCGGCCGCGTCGGCACAACGTTGCCGCTCGTTGCGGCCGAGAAGATCGAAATCTGACCACCGGGTCGTACCGACGAAGCGAATCGATCGTCCATTAACGTCGGTCAGCACCTCGGTGGAACGATCAAGCAGCGTAATCCCGGCGGCTCGACACTCAACGGCAATCTGTTTACGGGTTGCTTCGAAGTCAGCCCGGTCGTACTCATGATTTCCTGGCACGTACAGAAGCGGCACCGGCCAGCCGGCGAAGCGTCGGAGGATCGCTGGAGAGTGACCGAGATCGCCCGGAACGATGGCGATGTCAGCCGATGCCGACGGTTCGGGAAAATAGTCGGGAGCGAACTCGAGATGGAGATCGGAAAACACCTGGGCTCGCACACCACCACCCTAGGGGCAACGATCTTCTCCTTGACACCTGAAGTTTATTTCCATACTCTGCTTTCATCAGAAGGGGAGTATCCCTACCGGCGCAGCAAGTTTGCGCTGGTCGCACAATCGTCAGCACGACTCCGCGTTGGAGTCCGGGTGTGCGGTCCGCCTCGGCGGGTTGGAGAGACCTTCGGAACCTCACTGGAGGCCCGAATGTCCACGTCCACGCAAACCCTCGTTGCTGATTCCAGCTCCACCTCGGCCGATCTCGCGACCGGTGATGCCAGAGCGATCAGTCTGAATCCCGAGCAGAGTCGTATCGATCGGTTGACGCCGACCGTCGACGACCCCACACCGGCCAAGCTCCGAGCACTCCAACGCCAGGTCGGCTACCCGATGATCTCTGTCGTGATCTCAACGACTCCTGATCAAGAGATCGACGCCACCGTTGTCGCCCGGATGAAGGCCCTGCTACGCCAAGCCGAACTCCGTATGTCCAAGGAGATGAGCCCGAAGGAGGCCGCCCACCACGTTGCGCCGTTGGAGGAATTCGCGTCGCGACTCATCGGACAGCGCAGTAGCTGGGGCCTGGCCCTGTTTGGTTCGTCCGCAGGATGTTCGGCCTGGCGGGTCGCGTGTCGGGTCGAGGATCGTGTCGTCATCGACCCGACGTTCGCTACGCGAGATGTCTCCCGGTCGTTGGCGTTGAATCCGCAGTACCGCCTGCTGGTTCTCGGACAGCGATCTCGCCAGGGTCTTCATCGGTTCAGGTAACCGTCTCGAGGAGATCATTGACGGGAGCTTTCCGATGCAACGGTTAGACGTGGTTGACCGCGGCAACCGAAGCGAGGAGTCGAAGCGCACCAGGAAGGACCAGCACGCGGATGCGGTGTTCGTCCGCCGGGTGGCCGCTGCCATCGCGATCCCGACTGAGAGCGAAAGCGTGGCACTGCCCCTGGCCGTGATTGTGTCGACATCCATGGGAGCCGCGCTGCGGGACTGCGAGGCCCTGAATCCAGTCGGCGTCGTAACCGGGAGCTATGAGCGCATACCTCGGAACCGCCTCGTCGACATCGCCCGCCCGTGCATCGAAGCGCATCTGGCTGAACTACGTGAAGCGGCCCAGTCCCGCTTGAAACATGCTCATCGGACCCGTAGATCGGCCGTCGGCATCAACCACGTTTGGACCGCGGCCCAACAGCACTCGATCGAGACACTGATCGTCGATGAGACCTTTCGCTATCCGGCCTGGACCACGCTCGACGGCCGGCGCCTCGTCCGTGCATTCACGGTGGATGCTCCCGAGGTTATCGACGATGCCGTCGACGAGATCATTGAGATGGTCCAGCAGCACGATGGCCAGGTTTGCTTCGTTCCTTCCGGCAATCTCGGCGCCGAACGGATCGCCGCGGTCCTGAAGCGCAAAGTGAGCTAGCGGTTCCTCGAGTGAGGTTGGGGTTGTATGTGTACATACAACTCCAACATGCGAGCGCTACCTATAGTCCCAGATCATCTTGGTCGGGGCCGCCCCGAAGAAACGCTGGGCCGGGGTCTGCCGATCGATGTGGCCGATGATCGAATTGTAGGTACCGAAACCACAAAGCGTTTGGAGGCGTTCAGGAAACGTCGCCACGAGATCCAACGGCAGACCCAGTTGCTGATTTTCCTGCTGTCGGATCCAGCCGGCGCAGTAGTTCATGGCGATGCCGTACCGACGCGATGACGTGTGGTTCGCGCCGCCTCCGTGCCACAACGATCCATGCCAGATCAGCACGCTGCCTTTGGTCATCTCCGCCGGAATCGAGTCGTAGTGTTGTCCGTAGGTGGGTGAGTGATCTGCGACGTGCGAACCGGGAATCAATCGGGTCGCTCCGTTCTCTTCGGTGAAGTCCGTCAACGCCCACATCGTGTTGCAGACCGTCGGCACGTGCGGCTTGGCGAGGGGCATGGCCTGATCGTCGGCGTGGATCGGTTGAGCCTTCTCGCCCGGACCGATGGCGATCGACGAAAGCGAGCTGATCAGACACCCGCTGTCGAGCACGCCCTCGACCACAGGGAGAACCGTCGGGTGAATGGGTATCGACGTGAACACCGGACCGCGGGCCAACAAGTTGTAGATACGCCACGTTGCCGCCCCCTCGAAGGAATTCGCGAACGGCGTGATGTGCTCTTCGGCCTCGATCCGTTCGAGTGCTTCGCGCAGCTCATCGGCCCAGGCCGGATCGAAGGCATCTCGAACGATCGTGTAACCGTCAATCTGAATGGAGGCGAGGTGAGCCTGCGTGATGGAGTCGGTTGAGGTTTCCATGGCAGCAAGGTACCGGTCCGTCGGCGATCAGGCCAACTGGCCCTCGGCCATCGCGAGCGCCACTTCATCTTCCGACATGCCGGCGGTCTCGGCCAGGATCTCGAAATTGTGTTCACCGACGTAGGCGGGGGCACGAAGGTAGGGCTCTAGGACCGTCTTGCTCCACAGGGCCGGGAACCGCTCAAAGGGCCGTTCGCCGAAGACGGGCGAGTCGGCTGTACAGAAGAACGATCGAGCCGCCAATTGAGGATCATCGGTGAAGAGGAGGTCGGCGTTCTGCACCCGACCGGCCGGTACCCCCGCCGCTTGCAACCGATCCTGTACGTCGGAAGCGGTGCGCGTCGCACACCAGGTCGCCAGTTCAGGCACTCCGCCACCGGTCACTCCGGTCAGTGCTTCCCTATCGGTTTCATCGCGAACGGTCACCGCCACCTCGCCGTCTGAGGTCTTCAGCACATCGTCGAAGAGGTACCCCGCGTAGGGGTCGGGGTTGCCAGCCGCCACGGCCTCTCGGCCGTTCGCGAGAAGGTCGAGCACTGCGCTACCAACCATGTAGGAGCCGACCTCCAGCTGCGCGATGTCCACGAGTTGACCCACTCCCGTACGATCCCTGGCCTCGAGCGCAGCGAGCACCGCTATTGCCGCCATCGAGCCCACGGCCATGTCGTTCAAGGCGTAACCCGCGCCAACGTCGCCTCGCCCGGGAGGGTTCGACAGCGAGGTGAGTCCGGAGAGGGCGTGGATGGTCGGGCCGAACGACACGACCGAACTCCACGGACCTTCGTGACCACACCCCGACATGGATACGTACACGAGACGGGGATTCCAGGACTTGAGGGTTTCCCAGGTAAGTCCCCAGCGGGCCAGGACTCCGGCTGCGTAGTTCTCGATCAGCACGTCGGACTGTTCGACGACGCGGCGCACGATGTCGATCGAACCCGGGGCCTTCATGTCAACGGAGAGGGAGCGCTTCGATCGGTTGAACACCGGATAGAAGCCGAAGCCCGGATCGTTCACCGATGTTGCACGTGCTGCCGTCTGCATCTTCAACACGTCGGCACCGAGATCACCGAGAAGGCGACAGCCGAACGGTCCGGCGAGCACCCAGCTCATATCAAGAACCCTGATACCTTCCAACGGCCGCCCGCTTCCGGCCGTCGGCTCGGCTGAAGCCGCCTGCGCCTCACGAGGCGGCCAGGTGGCCAGCGCTTCCTCCACCGTGACCATGGCCGGCGCTGTGGGTGGAATCGGCGGGGTTGAGGTGAACACGACCGGAAACCTCGGACGGGTTACCTCCGGACGATCAGGGGTGGGAACGAACGCACCACGGAATGCCAGTTGCTCGTTGGCCACGAGGTCCGCGGTGGTCTGGACCTCGGCCCACGCCAGGTGTCGCGACTGCGCTTCCCAGAACAATTCGTTGGCATCGCGCTCCAACGCCATCTTCCCCGCAAGGGCCACGAGACCGGCGCCGTGCGCGGTGGTGAACGCCTCGCCGGGCTTGAGGAACTCGGCCGCGCCGGGCACCTTCTCCTCGATCAACCATTCGAGCAACGCCATCGGCGCGGGAGTGGCGGTGATCATGCACCAGCCACGTTTGCAAGGCAGGACAACGTAGGACCTGGTCCAGTGGATGCTTCCCTGCCTGGGCGCGATCTTGTCGTACGGCAGCACGTCGTCGTAGTGGTACTGGAACCAGATCTGCTCAAGACTCGACGAGACAGCCTCCTGCAGCGACACGTCGACGTGCTCGCCCCGGCCGCTCGCCCGAGCGGCGCGAACCGCCGCGAGTCCGCTGAGCGCGGCGATCGACGATCCGGCGGAGAAGCTCTGACGCCCCCATGGAACGATCGGATCGTCGGGGGTTCCACACACCGACAGGGTGCCGCCCAGAGCCGCCGCGACTAGATCGGTGGCAACCCAGTTCGCCCGGGGCCCGGTTCGACCGAACGGCGTCAAACTGACCTGCACCAGGCTCGGGTTGAGCGGCGCTACATCGGAGTAGTCGAGGCCAAGTTCGGCGAGACGACCGGGTCGCGTGGTCTCAATAACGAGGTCCGCCGCAGCCACGAGTTTGCGGTACGTATTCGCCCCTTCGTCTGAAGCCAGATCGAGTGGGACCGATAGTTTGCCGGCGTCGAACCACCAGTCGAGCAGTTTCCCACGGTCTGCCGCTGCGGGATTGCTCATCGACGGTCCGTGCGTAACCCCCGCACCGTCGTGGACACGAACAACCGAGGCGCCCATCTCGGCGAGGACTTTGGTCGAGAAACGGCCGCTGTCATCGGTCAGATCAACGACCCGGAGTCCGTCGAGCGGCGTCATCGGACCCACCGGGTTGACGCAATCTGGGCTGATGTTCGGCTGGTCGGGTGGGCGTTGCCTGTCACGCCCAGCAGTGTTGCAGAACACGGGATTGTGTGCGATTCCTCAGCGCTGGTCTACGTCAGCGCACGCATCCCGTGTTCGCGAATATCCGTTACCTCAGTTGCCGAAGTCCCAACCTTCGCCGTGGGCGTACTGGCCGAGCACGTTCTTCGCGATGAGGATCTTGTGTACTTCGTCGGGGCCGTCGGCGATTCGGAGGGTTCGGGCCCCCTG
Organism: uncultured Acidimicrobiales bacterium; assembly: GCA_963763135.1. Classification (GTDB taxonomy): domain Bacteria; phylum Actinomycetota; class Acidimicrobiia; order Acidimicrobiales; family JANYDT01; genus JANMZO01. The sequence goes on from CAVXNJ010000010.1 coordinate 329,006, forward strand.
GTACATACCGGCGAGCGGGAGGTCATTCGAGACACCCGCAGCACCCCAGACCTGGATGGCCCGGTCAACAACGCGCGTGTACGCAGCGGGCACGTAGATCTTGATAGCAGAGATGTCGGTACGCGCGGCCTGGAGACCCTGGTCGATCTTTTCGGCGGCATGAATCGTAAAGAGCCGCGCGGTCTGAATGTCGATGTAGCTGTCAGCGATGAAGCCTTGGACGAACTGCTTCTCGGACAGGTTTCCGCCGTGCACTTCCCGCTTGGTGGCCCGCTCCACCATCAGGTCGAACGCACGCCACATCTGTCCGACGGAGTTCATGCAGTGGAAGATGCGACCGGCTCCGAGTCGGTCCTGGGCAGCTTGGTGACCGTCGCCGACCCGGCCGAGCGCGTTGTCGATCGGAACCCGCACGTTCTCGTACTTGATCTCGCAGTGATCGCTCTCCGAGCGACCCCACACACCGACACCACGAACGATGTTGACGCCCTTCGCATTCGACGGAACGATGATCTGCACCATCTGGCCCGACTTCGACGGCGCCGCAGTTTCGGTAACACGGCACATGACGATGAAGAAGTCGGCTTCGATGCCGTTCGACGTGAACCACTTGTGGCCGTTGATGACCCAGCTGTCGCCATCTCGGAACGCCGAGGTATCGAGCGACCGCGGATCCGAACCCGGGTTGTGCGGTTCGGTCATCGAGAAGCCCGACTCCATCGTTCCTTCGATCAGCGGCATGAGCCACTTTTCTTTTTGCTCGGGAGTTCCGTACTTCACGAGGATCGACTGGTTGCCGGAGTTCGGAGCGACCACTCCGAAGAGCGACGCGGCACCGATCGCGTAAGCCAGCACTTCGTTCATGTATGCGTGCGCCAGGAAGTCGAGACCCATACCGCCGTATTCGGTCGGAAGGTGAGGGGCCCAGAGGCCGGCCTTCTTCACCTTGTTCTTGATGTCGGCGCGAAGCTCGAGAACCGCAGTGCGATCGTGGAACGATTCGCCCTCGCGCCGTGCCGCCCAGAGTCGACCTTCGTTGGGCAAAATGTCGTTGTTGACGATTTCAGCTGTGCGCATACGAATATCGTTGATGCGTTCATCGATCGTGGCGATCGGCTTGCAGTTCATAGCCATAAGTGAGCCTCCAGAGACGTTTTGCTCAGGCTTTCACCCCACGGCTTCTGCGTCCAACTCAGATTCCGGGTAGATGGTCCCGTTGTCGTGGGTACAACGTCCGCGAAAAGACCGTTTCATTCGTGCGGCGTCGACCGGCGGTCACCGTTCCGGGAACGCGGCCGGAAGCTCCAAGAACGCCGCGTACTGCTCCGCAGCACGGGTGAATCCGGCGAACTCCTTCTTGGTCAGGGGCTCGAACGGGAGCGCTCGGATCTCGACCCGGCTCTTCTTGATGTCTCGTTTCCAGGTCCCGATGACTCGACCGTCGGAAACGATCGTCGGAAGAAACACCCCGTTGTTTCCGGGGACGATCTGCTTTTTGTACGCGTCAGGCACTATGCGTGACCGGTCCTTGTAGCCGAGGATGTACTCATCGAAGCCGGGCAGTAACAGAACCGTCGGGCCGATCTTCTCCTTGTCGAGATCGCTCGCGTCGTCAAGGAGTTCCGTTCCGAACGTGTGTGGAACTCCACCGATATCAACCGTGGTGAGCGCGTCACCGGCTGCTTCGATACCCCGCTTGGCGTCGCCCGCCGTGAGGCCCGTCCATCCGGCGAAATCCTGACGGGTGGTCGGGCCGTGGCTGCGGAAATAGCGGGTGGCCAGCGTCGCCAACGCCTCATCACGTGTGAGTTCTCGGTGATGGGAAACCCACTCGTCGAGCAACACGAACGTCTGCTCCTTGCCGATATGGGGTCCGATGGTCGTCACGCCCTGTTGAGCGGCGAACCACAGAAGGTGATAGCTGTGCTCCTTCGCCGAGGCAACGCCTCCTTCCTCCATGGCCTCTACACAGGCCGCACGGGTCAACTGTTTTCCACCACTAAGCGCGCCTAGCAGTATCTCAACGCCCAGGTTCGCATCGGCTTCGCTCAGCCCAATCGTTTCGCGTCGTGACGCGGCGCCGGCCAATGCCCGAACCCCGGTGAGTTCAAGCATCCACTTCGCGTCTTCCGGAGGTACGAAATGGACGGTGCCCCGCATCGGCCATGTGCGCATGATCTGACGCTCCCTGGTGGCACGCTCGATGTCGTCGACCGTGGAGCCGGGCAGTCGCACGCCAAACGACCACTGCCCACTATTGAGGTCCTGTGCCTGCATCGCTCCGAACCACGTCACGATCTCGCCCGGAGTAGCGAGCCGCTTCGCCGCAAGCAGCAGACTCTTCATTCGCAGCGGCAGCACATCTTCTGATCGCAGACTTGTCACCCGAACAGTCTGCCGTGCCTTGGCGTGTCTGAAGCCCCGTCTTGACGATGAGGATCTGAACATGAACTTCACGCCCTGTCCCGAGCTGCCAAGGAGCGTCTTCAACGCCCTGTTAACCAGCGGTTCACTATTGCGGCTGGGGCCGCGTGCCATCATGGAATCCGAGAAGAGCCGATGACACACCGAACCGTGATTGACCGAACCTGTGATTGACCGAACCACCGTTGCCTTCCGGGCCGTACCGCTACTTCTCCTGGCCGGAACGTCGCTGATGGCGACCATCGTCGTCCTCGGCAACGTCACCGATCCCGGTTCGAATCTGAAGTTCATCGAGCGCATCTTCTCGATGGACACGACCTACCAGAGTCCAAGACTCATGTGGCGGGCGATTCGTTCGAGGACCCTGCACCGCTTGGCGTTGGTGTTCATCGTCATCTGTGAATCAGCAGTGGCCGTAGCCGGATGGATCGGGGTGGCAAAGCTGGCGACCAACCTCCACTCATCGACGGATCAATGGCACGACGCCAAATTCTGGGCGGTCGTTGCACTCGGCTTGGCCGCGTTCGTCTGGTTCTTCATGTTCGAAGTCATCGGCAACGAGTGGTTCGCGAGTTGGCAGTCGAGCGAGTGGAAGGCCACGAACGAGACCGCCCGCATCAACCTCATCACCTTCGCGGCACTGCTCCTGCTTCACCTAGCAAACTGACACCAATCGAGAGTCGATCGAGAGTCGATCGAGAGTCGATCGGGGGTCGACTGTTCTTCGCAGCCCGCTTTATGTCATGGTGAACGGCATGTACGAGCACATCCTCTATGAAGTGAACGACCCGGTCGCCACGATCACGCTCAACCGGCCCGCCGCGTTGAACGCGTGGACCTCGACCATGGACCGCGAGATTCGCGACGCGCTCGGCAAGGCCGCAGCCGACCGTTCCGTCGTCGGAATCATCATCACCGGGGCCGGGCGGGCGTTCTGCGCCGGAGCCGACATGAACACCCTCAACAGCCTTTCGAGCGGAAGGGGCGCCGACGCGGTGGCCGAATCCGGCACTCCCGAACCGACCGATGACACCCGCACCTCGGCCGATGATGATTTCAGTGGTCGGTTCCCCTACATGATGCGAATCGACAAGCCGATCATCGCCGCCGTCAACGGTGCGGTCGCCGGCATGGCCTTTCCGTTCACGCTGTGCTGCGATCTCCGGGTCGTCACGCCCGACGCGGTGTTTCTGACCGCCTTCGCCCAACGCGGGCTGATTGCCGAGTGGGGCCTCAGCTGGCTGCTTCCGCAGCTGGTCGGCCCGGCGGTGGCGATGGACCTGCTGCTCTCATCGCGCAAAGTACGCGGCGAGGAGGCTCACGCGCTTGGTCTGGCCAACTACCTCGTGCCGTCCGACGAACTGCTCGACTTCTGCCGCAACTACATCGTGAACCTGGCGAACACGTGCTCACCATCGTCGATGGCCGTCATGAAGCGTCAGGTCTACGAGCACCTCCACCGCGGTCTTGGCGCAGCGGACGCCGACGCCGAGCGCCTCATGAAGGAAAGCTTCGGCCGACCTGACTTCGCCGAAGGCGTGCAGTCCTTCATGCAGAAGCGACCGCCGCAGTTCAACCGCCTTCCGCTGTAGCCGGCGGCAACGCCCAGCGGAAACCGCCAGTCGAACGACGTGGGCCGGATGCCCCTGGCATCCGGCCCACGTTCGCGTCCCAGGTGTTCACGTGATCGAGTTGACCTAATCCCGTTTCGTGACCTTTCGCATGACTTCGCGCAGGAAGGGAATATCGGCGAACTGGTCGTCGCGCACGGCACTCCATTCAACGCCGGTCGGTGTCGGGTACGCCGTCATCGTCTCGATGACCTCATCGGGTGTAACAATCCAGTCGAGGGGCGAGTCGTGGCCGGCCATCACGACGTCATCGTTCGAGACAACCTGAAGTTGGTGGACCGTCGTCACCAACGGCGCGTGCGCTGGCACCAGACCGAGCTCCCGGAAGATACCGAGCTCAAGGTCCGCGAATCCCGCACCCTTACCGGTACGCCCGCCGTTGCGGGTCACGGCGACGCAACCGACGACCAACACATCCATCGGTTCCATGTCCTCGAACTGCAGGGGTTTTCCGTACTTGAGAGAACCATCCGCGTACATAACGTCTTCGAAGGCGATCCCTGAAGCAGTCAACCGGACCGGGTCGAGTTCGACGAACGGAAAATCTGCGAGAAGCTCGGGCACCGGCGTGTACACGCGTTTACCGTCTTGCAGAGCCCGAAGGCGAACCGGACCCTGCGCGGCATCGGGGTTTGACTTGACGATCGATGCATTCTTCCAAAAGGGAAGTGCTGCCAATCGTTGCGCAGCGGCGTCGGCGCCCACGAAGTTCGGGATCGAACTGAAGGCCGACCCGATAGCGGCCGACGTGGCCTCGAGTTCGGTCCAGACTCGGTTCCGAACCACATCCTTTCGACCGTCACGACCGGCCCAACGACCTTGCCGCGTTCTTCGGATTTTCTGTGCCGCTCATGGTAGGACTGCTTTCGTCGTGTGAATCGTTTCGTTCCCGGGAGCGTGGAGCGGCCTTTCGTTGAGGCGGCTGCTCGCAGGCGTCCATGGTGTTTTCGAAGGCGGACTCGGGGAGAGGAGTCCGCCTTCGAAGAGGTGTGCGCTTCGTGTTAGAGAAGAGCGCTTACGGAAGGGCGATGGATGGGTCGAGGAACTCGTTCGTGAACAGATCACTCGCCTTCACCGCTGGATCCATGGTGGTCGAACCGTCTGCGGTGAAGAAGGGCTTGAGGAGATCAACGACGCCCTGCACTCGAGCTTCGTCGAAGTCACCGATCGTCGTGTTGGTTCCGTTGCTCACGAAACCCCGGGTCTTGAATGCTTCGGTGGCAGCGTTGTTGAGGCCGATCGAGGTCTTCCAGAACGGCGCACCCAGGTCTTTGGCGTTGATGCTCTCGACCAACGTGTTGACCTCGGTCGGGTCCGCCAGGTAGTCGACGACCGCCTGTTGCATGATCGGCACCAGCTTCTTGAGGCACGGGCTCAACTCAGCGAGCTTGCCTTTTGCCACGCCCATGGTGAGTGGATAGATGCCGAGACCGAGTTCGTTCACCGTCACGAACTTCACCGGCTTGTTCCACTCCGGCGTCTCTTTGGAGAAGGTGTACGGCTCGCTGGACTCGTAGCCCTGGTTGAGCCATTTGCCTCCGCTGATAACGAACTTCTCCTTGTCGCCGGCGTAGCCTTCAACGAACGCGTCCTCCGGAACACCCTTGGCAATAAGAAAGCGCACATATGAATACTTCTTGGACGTGACGTAGATCTTGGCGCCCTTCGCCACGACCGCCTTCATGTCATCAACCGTCTTGATATCGCCGTACACCGCCGGGTCGTACATCAGACCTTGCGGGTTGCTTTCAAAAGGAGCGAAGACCGCAACCGTCGGGAACTTCTTCGACAGCAGTACGGCATCGTCGGTGTATACGTAGGCCATCTGAGGAGTGAGCCCCTTGACGAGATTGCCCGCGTAAAGCGCAGAGCTTGGCGTTGCGCCGTCTCCGAGGCCGGGACCCCCGTCGATGATTTTCAGATCGATGCCGGTCGACCCGAGCGGGCCGGAGTACAGGTTCTGTTCGGCCGTTCCACCCCCGCCGATCAGTTGATAGAGACCGTGGTGCTCAACCTCGGCGAGCCAGTCCTTTTGCACGATGAGCGGGTTCGGACACACATCGGCCAAGGGTGTCGTGTAGTGGGCCTTCGCAAATGCGCTTGGCGCACCGGCAGCGGCGGTCTCACTGGCCGCGGCGGTGGTTTCCACAGCCGCGGCGGCGGTGGTTTCGACCGGAGCGGCCGTCGTTTCCGCTGGAGCGGTGGTCTCGGCCGATGCCGTGGTCTCCGCCGACGCGCTGGTATCGGCAGGGGCCTCGGTGGCGGCGACGGTCGTATCGGCTGCCTTATCGGAGCTACAGGAGCTCACGATGGATGACAGGCCGATCAGGGCGGCGAGCAGAGGGGTACGGCGTCGCATGTTGGGGTTCCTTCCGGTGGTGGTTATGAGCTGTTTCAAGATCGCAAGATCGGATGCGTGAGTGGGGCCTACGAGGCGGAGGAGTGCCAGTGACGGACCGCTCGGTTACCCGCGTACGTGAACGCGAAATACACGGCAATGCCAAGAAGCGACGAGACCAGCAGGGTGGCATAGAGGCGCTCGTATTCGAAGAGGATGCGGTACTCGATGAGCCGCTGGCCCAGCCCCGGCTTGCCCTGTTGGAAGAACGTCTCGCCGACGATGGCCCCGATGACTGACAAACCCGCAGAGATTCGAAACGCGGTGAACAAATGTGGAAGCGCCCCGGGAAGCGCAAGCTTCCATACGCGCACATACCATCGTGCGCCGTGGAGCGTGAGGAGATCATGCATCGACGGATCCACGGACTTCATTCCAAGGAGAAGGTTCGTGGGAATCGGAAAGAACGAGATGATCACGCACACGATGCTCTTCGACCAGAATCCGTAACCGAAGGCCACCGCCATCAATGGCGAAATTGCCAGAATCGGTACCGCCTGAAGGGCAACCAGGACCGGATAGCTGGCCTTTTCCAGCCAGCCGAGCAGATACATCGCGATCCCGAGAACCAGACCGAGCACGATGGCAATCAGAAGCCCGACCAGGGCCAAACGAGAGGTGAGCAGAAAGCTGGAGAAGATCTCCTTCGCCGTCTTCCGGTCGAAGAGGCCTCGGCTTACGATCTGATGAGGCGGGGGCAGAAGAAACTTCCGATTGGGTTTCAACCGGGCGCTGAAGCCGTACCAGACAGCTATGAGCGCAACGACAGCAGTAACCGGTGGGGCGATAGCGGCCATCCGACTTCGGAAAACGGAGGGGGCGGAAGGTGGTGTCCCCGAGCGCATGTCAGACAAGTTAGAGAACCAACATGTCAGACATGTTTCCTACCAGGGTCAGCCCGATAAACGCTGAACCATCTCCCGTCGCCCGATGCGAAGACCCCACTGAGATGGACGAACCGCCGCGCGCCCGGCATCAGAACGGCCGAATGCCGGCCTCATAGCGTCAGATCTCAGAGCCCCAGATCTCAGAGCCCCAGGTCAGCTTCAAACCTCAGATCCCCACAACGTCAGACGTCGGGGATCGTTCGGATCAGGCCGAGCCTGACGGCCCAGGGAACATAGTGATCGAGTGCCCGATAGACGCGGGCGCCGGACTGCGAGATTCCGAGACATTCGAGTACCAAAAGAGCGGTGCGCGGAACGACGTCGAGCCACGCCGACATCTCCCTGGTGGCATTCACCGCCCCGGGCATGGCCAGCTCCCAGACCACCCGCTCGCCCGCCAGCTGCGGGACGAGATCGAGAACCGAACGGCCGGATTTCAGCGCAATGGCCTCCGACGGAAGGGGCAGCTCGTCGATGGCGAGGCGGACCGGTCGACCGTCGGCCATCCAACGCTTGACGATTCGGAGCGCCGGAGTTCCTACGGCGACGCCGAAGGCCGCAGCCGACTCCGCCTTCAGCCGGATCCGCTCCTCCACCAGGACCTCAACCTCCGGTGCAAACCCGGCATCACGGAGCACCTCGGAGAAGTCGGCAACCTGATCGAAGCGACCAACGAGCTCGAGGGCCGCCCGGTTGACGAACGTCTGACTTCCCTGGCGCCGGTGAAGGACACCATCGCGCTCCAGGCGGGCCAGCGCCTCACGCAGGGTGGGGCGGCTTACACCCAACAGGCTCGCCAGCGTCGGCTCGCCCGGCAACGCCGTTCCCTCGTCGACAGATCGGCCGACGACATCAAGGAGGCGTCGATCGATCTCACTTCGGTTCGCCGTATCCTTCGTCCGCTTTGCTGGCACCAGAACATCATCGCCGTTTTCGGATCCCCTGATAAACACCGGGAGGGAACGGGCCGATTTCCCCTAACCGTGCGATTCGAGGCGCCGGGAGAAATCGACGAATACCGCGTTGCTCCAGCCAAATCCCGTGATGGCACCGTAGAGACCCTCTTCGGTCCGCTCCTTGGCAGTGACGACGTTGAGCTTTTCCCACATCTCACCGGTCTCGGAAAAGACTTTTGCGGTCATGTCACACCACCGGCGCATTACTTCGAAGGCTTCCGTTGCGAAGCCGTACCGGAGGAGACCTTCGACCGCGATCCATTGCAGGGGCGCCCATCCGTTGGGATATGCCCATTGCCGACCGGCCTTAGCCTTCAGACTGGTGACAAGTCCGCCGCGCTTCAGGAATTTCGGGAACCACGTAGCGACCATCTTCTTCGCCTGGGCGGGGGTGGCAACTCCGGCCCACAACGCCGAGAACATGGCCACAGACACGGTCGGATTCGTTTCACGCTTCGACACGTCGTAGTCGAGGTAGCACTGGGCGTCAGCGTTCCACATCAGCGATCGGATCGTCTTGACCCGTGCGTCTCGCCTGGCCGACCATTCCCTGGCGGCAGCATCATTGCCGAGAATAGTATGTGCGCTTGCTATATCGGATTCACGTAACGCCAGCAGACAGTTGAGATCGATCGGGAGATGTTCAAGCCATCGATCGTCGCAACGGTTGGAGTGGTCCCATCCGCTCTCGCAGCTCGCCAGCATGTCGAGATAGTTGATGTCGAAGTAGCGGGATAATCCCCGGTGGATCTGGCGATGGTGCGGCTGTTTCGTTCCCAGCCAAACGGTGAAGTGTTCGGCTTCGGCGAGCAGCACCATGCGGGCCAGCCACTCCTTCCGCTGCGGGTCACCCTGCCGTACTTTTACTCCCCAGGCCAGCATCATCTGCTGGGTGAAGAACGGCGGTTGACTCCGCGAAAGAAAGTAGTACCTGGACGCGTTGGGGATGAGTCCGAAGCGACCAAGGAGATACGCAAAGTTGTCGGCAGTCTCAACCACGAGATTCTCGTACTTGGTGTTCACGAGTCCGAGCGAGGTGAAGAAGCTGTCCCAGTAGTACATCTCCTGAAACATGGCGCCGTCACTCGGCACGACGTAGCGAAACGGAAGGCCAATGAGGGTGCCGTGTTCGTCGGGGTTGGACCGGATCAGGGCATCCCACTTCGATTCGATGTGGCTGAGCACTGGCAGATACGAGACAGGCGAACTCATGCGCAAATGCTACGAGATGGACGTCGGCCCTCCGAGATCCGCTCTTGACTTCAAGCAAGGTTGAAGATTTAGGGTTCCGCCCATGACAAATTCTCAAACCGCGGAACGCGCAGATGAACAGACCACCACAGCTGGAACGACGGTGGTGGGGCACCTCGACGACTTCCCCGAAGGTGCGATGAAGGTGGTACGGGTCGGCGAGCGGCGGGTGTTGATGATCAGAACCGCCAAAGGCCTGTTCGCCCTTGACAATGCCTGCCCGCATCAGGGCTATGGCCTTGCACTCGGCGATCTCACCGAATCGACGGTCACGTGTCTGTGGCACAACTGGAAATTCAAGGTCGACACCGGGGCCTGCGAGGTAGGCGAGGAAGCAGTGACCAGTCATCACGTGCGTATCGGTGAGAACGGCGCCGTCAGCGTGAGCCTGCAGTCTGCGAGCGTCAGCGACCTACTTCCCCGACTCCACACCAGCCTCCGTTCGGCGATCGACAGGAACTACACGGGCCAGATGGCACGCGACGTGGTTCGTCTCCTCCAGAACAGCGCGAATCCCGGCGAGCTCGTGTGGTCGGCGGTCGAATGGGGCGCCCCACGTTCTGAGTGGGGTTGGGGACACTCGATCGCCATGGCGACAGACTGCCTCACGATTGCCACCCGCCGGCAGGGTATCGACTGCGCCCTGCCGGTGGTGCAGGCACTGAGCGGGATCGCCGAGGAACAGCGGGGCGAGCAGGTGATGACGCTGCCCGATCCGATTGCCGTCGATCCGCGCCTGCGAGCGGAACAGTTTCGCCAAGCCGTGGAGCGTGAAGAGACATCGCACGCTCAGGCGATCCTGCGTGGAGCCTTGCTCGACGGAGCCCCGACGGACGAGATCCGGGCATGGCTGATCAGCGCTTCGACCGATCACATGCTTTCGTATGGCCACGGCGCCATCTATGTACAGAAGGCCTTTGAACTGTTGGACCATCTCGGATGGGAACGGGCTGACACCGTGCTCGGGCATCTCGTCCCGGCCATCGTGTATGGAACCCGTGAGGACCGGCTGCCGTATATGAAGCCGTTCATGCGCGCTGTGGCGGGCTACGACCGGGACAGCATCGAGGTGTTGACGAACACCAGCGTCGGGCGAGACAGCGAATTGATCGACCTCCTGCTCAATTCGCATGACCGGACCGCCTTTCTCCGACGCGCGATGGTCCTCGCGCGCGACGGAGTGTCGGTTGACTCCCTGCTCGATCACGCGGTCGAGGTGGTGAGCGAACGCATGTTGCGTTACAACACTGCGGAAGATTTCGAGCTTGCCGACGACTTCGGCTGGCTCGACATGACTCACGGCATCACGTTCGCCAACGCCGCGCGATGGCAGTGGCACCACCATCCCGGTCCCGATACCTTTCGACAGGCGCTGTTCGCGCTTTGGTTGGCCCACTGGACCGGCCGGCACGAGTGGCACACGACGATCGGGCCTCGAGTCAACTTCGACGAAGTCGGCCCTGCCGGGAACCTGACCGAGGAAGCCCTCACGGATCGAAGTGGCTCGTTCATCGTCGCAGCTCACGCCGTCAAGCTGAGTGTCGCTGCGGAAATCGAAGGTGCCCGAGCCGGTTCGGATCTTCCCTTGCTGGCGACCGCACGATTCCTCCGCACGCCGAAGATGGAGCGATTCGTCGCGCGAAACGTCGTCGAGGCCACGGAGTTTCTGACCGGCCGGAAAAAGCGCGACGCCTAAGAAGTTTGGGGTTTGACGAGTTTGTGACAGAGCGATCCCAGAGAGTGAGTTCCACGCGGGCCGGGGCGTGAGTAGAGTCGTTCTCGTATGGGACGCACTCCTCGAACCCCACCGACCGCCAGTCCCGCACGTACGGAGCCGTCTCTTCCCTATGTGGTTGCCCGACTCGACAGGGTGTTGCGTCGCGCTATCGAAACGGCGGTGAACGAGTTCGGGCTGTCGGTGACCCAGTACACGCTGCTCAGCGTTTTGGCGCTGCAACCCGACCTCTCTAGCGCGCAGCTGGCCCGGCGAGCGTACGTTTCGCCGCAGTCCATGAACGAGACGCTGCTCAATTTGGAGAAGGAGGAGCTGCTGAAGCGCACCCCCGATCCGAACCATGGCCGAATCCTCCGCACCCGCCTGACGCCGAAGGGCCGCCGGCTCGTGGAGCGATGTGACAAGAAGGTCGCGCAGATCGAGGCAGCGATGACCACCGGGATGAGCAAGGACCGTCAGGACCTACTCCGCTCGATGGTCATGCAGGCCGTACGAAACCTGGGTGGCGGTTTTCCCGAACGGAACCCGTAACTCCTTTTACCACCGTTCAACATGAGCCTCCCGACGCAACTCGGAAACGAGCCCCTCGCGCTCGCCGAGCTCGTCTCCCTCGCCCGAACGCCTGACGCAAGAATTTCCCTCGCCCACGGGGTGGAAACACGCGTTACGGGGAACGCCGCGGCAGCGGTCCGCAGCGCTGAAGCATCACGGCTCTACGGGCGCAACACCGGGGTCGGGGCGAACCGGCACGTTTCAGCCGATGACTCCGACGGACAACACGGGCGGCGTCTCCTGCGTTCGCACGCCGCCGGATCCGGACCCACGCTTCCCGAAGACACCGGACGCGCACTGCTGGTCGTCCGCGCGAACCAACTCGCTGGTGGACGCTCCGGCATCGTCCCCGACATATTGCGAGCCGTGCTGACCGCCTTCAACGACGGGCTGAGTCCGGTCGTGCGCACCCACGGGGGTCTGGGCACCGGTGATATCACCGTGTTGGCCGAGCTGGGGTTGTCGATGCTCGGCGAACGTCCCTGGTCGAACGGCGAGACCCGCGCGGTGCTCGACGACATCGATGCCTCAGGCGGGCTGCCCCTCATGAGCTCAAGTGCACCAACGCTGGCCGTCGCGGCGTTGGCGTTGGCCGACGTCCGGTCGTGGGTCAACGCGCTGTTTGCGACCGGTGCCCTGGCCGCTCGTGCCGTTCGTGCGAATCCCGAAGCCTGGTCTGAGGTCGGGTCCAGCTCGCGGGCCCATCCCGGGATGATCGAGGCCGGACAGCGGATGCGGGCGCTCAGCGGCTCACCGATAGAGCCACCCGGTCGGTTGCAGGACCCATTCGCCTGGCGCTGTCTCGTGTCGGTCAACGGGGCACTGCTCGACTCCCTGAGCCGGGCCGAAGAAACGCTCACGGTCGACATCAACGCGTCGGCGGAGAATCCCCTCTATGCCAACGACGCCAGTTGGCACCACGGCGGGTTTCACCATGCCGGGCTCGCGTTGGCGCTTGATCAGCTCCGACTCGCGTTGGTTCAGGCCGCTTCACTGTCGCTGTCGCGACTCACGAAGGTCAACGATCCGGCGATGACCGGGCTTCGCCCGTTTCTGGCCGAAGGACCGGCGGGGAGTTCGGGCACCATGGTGCTCGAATACACCGCGGCTTCGGCCATGGCCGACCTTCGCCAGTGGGCCCAGCCCGCCTCCCTGGCCCAGACGGTGATCTCCCTCGGACTCGAAGACCACGCGTCGTTCGCCTGGCAGTCGGCCATCGCGACACGTGCATCGCTTACGGCACTCCGCACGATCCTCGCCTGTGAGCTGGTAGCGGCGGCACGGGCCGTGCGCCAACTGGGCCTCCCACCCGACGGCCACCCACTGGCCAGACTGTTGGCACAATGTGACTCGCTGCCGGACATCGCCGAAGACCATGCACTGATCGAAGATCTGGCGGCGGCCACCGCCCTGCTTTCCACGTTGCAGTAAAAGCTCGGATCGACCAGCTCGGATCGACCAGCTCGGATCGACCAGCTCGGATCGAGGTGGGCTTAGGAAAGCACGAGCTCGTCCCCGTGCAGGAAGTCCCCCGCCGTTCCCGCCAGGACGTGCACTGATTGACGACCCATCACCTTCCATCGGGTCGGTCCTCCGACCAGCGCCGTGTCTTCGTCGATTCCCACCATGTGCACACCAGCGGGCAGGTGTGACGTCATGCGCGTGGCAAAGCCCGGGTCCCACCCGACCATCTTGTCGTAATGAGGGATCACCGCAAGGTGAGGGATCAAGCCGAGTCCGGGCTCGGTGAACCTGCGGCCTCGCACGTCGGGCGCCACGGCGGTAAGCGCCGCAGCGCCGGCGCTGCATCCCGCTAGTGCAACACCGGTCTTCCACTGCGAGACGATCATGTCCCAGGCAAGCGAATCGCGGAGGGTCGCCGCCAAATAGCCGGGGTTGCCCCCGGAAAGGTAGATGAGGCCAACGTCGGTCAGCAGCTCAACCATCGCGGGATCGTTGGCATCGGCGGCATTCACGATGGGCACGGGAACCGCCTCGATGCCCATCGCCTCGTAGTGAGCGCGTCCGAGGTCCAGCCAACGTTGCACGGTGCCGGTTCCTTCTTCACCGGCCGCCGTTGGCAAAAACGCGGCTCGGGCCAACCGTCCGTCGAGCAGAAATCGGTCGGTCTCAACCATCTGCGGAAGGAATTCCCCGCTCCCGACCAGGGCGATCGGACCGGGGACCGGTCCATGACCCTCCAACACCGCTGCGTCTGGATTCATCCGTCGATCCAAGCAGATCGGTAGGGTTATTTGACGTTCTACGCTTGAATTGTGCGGTCAAACCATCCCGAAACGGTGATCGTCGTGCATCCCAAAGAGCGACGCTCAAAGTGCACGATCCTGCCGCTGCGAGGATCTCCAGGTTTGAGATTCGCGCGCTCAACCCGGGAGCAGGCGACCGGCCCCCTGAACGGGTACATCCGCCTCGATGTCGACGCCGAGCCTCTGACCGCCGACGACGCCGACCGCGGGCTGTTGCTGCTCGACGGCACGTGGCGCTGGGTCGAGGATCTCGCCATTCCCTTCGGACAGCTGGAGGCCCGCTCCATTCGCAACGTCCACACCGCCTATCCCCGGGGCGTTGCGAACGGTGCACTTCCCGACGGGGGTCTGGCGACGGTGGAAGCCCTGTATGCGGCGCACCGGATCCTCGATCGACCGACCGCCGGCCTGCTCGACCACTACCACTGGGCGTCGGACTTTCTTCGGTTGAACGGCTGGCTATGCGACTCCCCCGACCCGCCGCCCACCGCGTGACGCAAAACGAACGGGGTCCGTTCTCAAACGAAACGGGTCCGTTCCATAAGCATGGAACGGACCCGGTCTAATGCGTTTGGCGGCCGAAACCGCCTTGGAACCTACGCCTTCGCGTAGTACCCGAGGATGGCCTTCGATTCCAGGAACTCCATGATGCCGTGCTTACCGAATTCGCGGCCGTTGCCGGACTGCTTGTACCCACCGAAAATGGCGTTGCTGTCGGTGCCGGCTCCGTTCAGGTGGACGTTGCCCGAACGGATCCGTCGGGCGATCGACCGAGCGTGATCGACATCGCCCGACGACACATAGCCGGCGAGGCCGTAGACGGTGTCGTTGGCGATCTTCACGGCGTCGTCTTCGTCTTGATAGCCGATGATCGAAAGAACCGGACCGAAAATCTCTTCACGGGCGATGGTCATGTCGTTGGTGACGTCTGCGAATACTGTCGGCTTGACGAAGTAGCCACGCTCGAGACCGTCCGGCCGACCCGTGCCACCGGCGACCAGCGTTGCCCCCTCATCGATGCCCTTTTGGATGAGACCCTGGATCTTGTTGAACTGCTGCTCCGACACGACCGGGCCGATGACCGTTCCTTCGGCCGTGGGGTCGCCCACCACGATCTTGGCGGCGGCGTCGGCCGCGATACCGGCGGCCTCTTTCATCCGGCTGGCCGGCACAAGCATCCGGGTTCCGGCGTTGCAGGACTGGCCCGAGTTCACGCACATGCGCGACACGTCGCGGGCGATGACGGCAGCGAAGTCGGCGTCGTCGAGGATGATGTTGGCCGACTTGCCGCCGAGTTCCTGAGCCACACGCTTTACGGTCGGTGCCGCGTTACGGGCGACTTCAACGCCTGCCCGGGTCGATCCGGTGAAGGACACCATGTCGACGTCTGGGTGCGACGAAAGTGCCGCCCCCACGGTCGGGCCGTCGCCGTTCACCAGGTTGAACACGCCGGCCGGAACGCCAGCGGCGTGCATCACTTCGGCGAACACGATCGCGTTGAGCGGGGCGATTTCCGACGGCTTCAAGACCATCGTGCAGCCGGCGGCCAGGGCCGGAGCCACCTTTGCCGCGATCTGGTTCAGCGGCCAGTTCCAGGGCGTAATGAACGCGCAGACGCCGATGCCTTCATATTCGATGCGGCTGGTGCCGATATCTTCACTGAACTCGAAGGTCTCGAGTGCCTTCTGCGTAGCCATGAAATGGCCGATACCTGACGGTGCCTGAGCGCGCTGGGCCAGAACGGTGGGGGCTCCCATTTCCGAGCTGACCGCGGCTGCGATATCTCCTATGCGTGCTTTGTATTCCGTAAGAATCCGGCCGAAGAGCTCCAGGCGCTCTTCACGAGTGGTTTGCGAGAAGGAGTCGAAGGCGGCTCGAGCCGCAGCAACTGCGGCGTCGACGTCGGCCTGGGCTCCCATGGCAATGGTGCCGATGACCTCTTCGGTGGCCGGGTTGATGACGTCGAGGCGCTGGCTTGTCGACGGTTCGACCCATTGGCCGTTGATATAAAACTTCTGTGCGTTCTCCATGTGGCAACAGTAGCGAAACACCCGCGTGTAACACCCATCGACGGAGGTAGACGTTCGGCATTGTTTCCCCACCTTCATCAAGCCAGCACTGTGGGTGGGTCGTCGGGCTCATGCGGCAAGGCACCTGGCTCAACTAAACAATGGGACAATGGCGATCGGGACGATAGGCATGGATCGCAAACAACAACGTCTGGCGCTGGCGGCGATGAAGCACGCCGTCCGGAACGACGACGTCTCCCCCGGGTTGAGCGAGGTCGACCCGGAGTCCCTCGAACTCGCGGCAAGCGCCCACGGTGTGAGCCATGTTGTTTTGGACTGGCTCTTGCGGGTGGCGCCGCAACATCCGGCCGCCACCACGCTCAGGTCGATCAACCGCGATGCCGCCATGTTCAATTTGAAGGTGCTGGGAGCGCTTCGCAATGCGCTCGAAGCACTGCCGCCGGACCTTGAAACTGTGGCGTTCAAGGGACCCGTGCTTGCGTCACTTTCCCGGACCACCAGTGTGCGCGCCTACGGCGACCTGGATCTTCTGGTTGCGCCGGATCGCTTCGAGGAGGCCTATCTCGCCCTTCAGGCGAGCGGTGCGACCCTTTTCCCCTACGGCAGCTGGCAGTCTGCGTTCGAGACCCGACACGCGCAGATTCCGATGATCCTCTCCTTCGGGGTTCCGCTCGACCTCCACGCCCATGTCTGCTCGCGTCCGTACATGCGGCAGTCCTATCGGGTCGATGAGGCCTCGGCTCTGCTGGAGCGCCGCCGCATGCTTGACCTGGGATCGGGCCGGCTGCCGGTCATGAGTCTGGAAGACATGCTCCTCCACACCGCCTGTCATTCCGGCTGGAGCGGCGGCGAACGACTTGGATGGCTCGTTGACCTTGATTCCGTCATTCGGTCGGGTGACGTCGATTGGGACGTGGTCGTCAGGCGGGCACGGGATTGGCAGGTCCGTCCGTTGGTAAACGACGCACTGCTGCGTACGAGGACAATCGTGGGGACTGATGTGCCGGCAGAGGTGCTACGTCAGGCGCGTCGCGACCCGGGATCAGCGATTCTTCGAGTAGCGGACATGTTCGATCCTCCGCAGGCATGCTCCAGGGAACGAGGACTCGCTCGCCTGTTGCGCCTTGACACCCGCGAATCCGTTGCGGCCACCGCGGCCGCGTTCGGTCACCGGTTGAGCGATGCCGCTCGACTGCGTTTCTCGTCAACGCAGCCGACTGACATCGCCCGGCTTACGCGCGAACCCGAAGTCGACGACCAGTTCAGAGACGACTATCTGGGGTTCATCGGTACGCTCGGCCGATAGGTTCCGACCCCGAGCGACAGCGCGAACGGCCACGTGGTGAGCTGGACTCAGATCAGAGCGGCGCGCACTTTCCCGAGGTAGTCGAGGTGCGCCCCCGGCGAGTCGAACCCGTTCCCCATCGTGACCACTGCTCCGTGAGTGCCACCGGCGTCGCGCCACTGCTTCAATCGATCTGCGGCGTCATTCGGGGTCTTCCCACCGGCCAACAACTCGCCCCCGAACGCCGCGGTGTCACGCCCGAGAACCTCTGCTCGTGCCCGCATCGTGTTCCAGGCTGCCGACGCGTCTGCGGACCGGCCGCCGAATATGAAGCCGTCGCCCAAGCGGGAGGCGCGTTCAAACGCGATCTCGCCCCATCCACCGAGCCAGATCGGAATCACCCGGCTCGGCAGGGGCAGCGTGCCGGCGCGTTCCACTCGATCGAACCGGCCGGTGAAATCGATCAACGGCTCGGTCCACAAGCGACGGAGCAGCCCGATCTGTTCTTCCTCCCGGGCCCCTCGGGTGCGGAAGTTCTGACCGAGTGCGTCGTACTCCACATGGTTCCAGCCGACTCCCACGCCAAGACGGAAACGTCCATCGCTGAGCAGGTCGATGTCGGCACACTGACGGGCTACGAGTGCCGTCTGGCGCTGCGGCAGAATTATGACCCCCGTGGCGAATTTCAGGCGGGTGGTGAGTCCGGCCAGATACGCAAACATCACCAGCGGATCGTGGAACGGATCTCGTTCGGTGTAAGGACCGGTCAGCGCCGGCGTACGACCTGAGTGCTCAGCTCCGAGGACATGATCATAAGCGAGCAGATAATCAAACCCCATATCTTCGATTCCACGACCGATAGCCCTGACGGCGTTCGGATCACCTTTGAGTTCGATCTGTGGGTATACCGCTCCAAGTTCCATACTGCATGCTTCCACGACAGCTGAGATCGCGCCATTAGTGGCCGCTCATCAGCGGCACGCGCACCAGCTTGGGTAGGTGTCCCGGAGCTTCCTTCGCCACAGATTCGGGGACCTAAGGTGAAGGTCATGCGGGATGCGTCAACAACTACCTCTACTTCGTCAACGTCCAACAAGAGGTTCTCGCGGCTTGCCGGCGCAGCAGCGGTCCTTCTTCTCGCAATCGTCGCGAACGGTCAGCTTCCGGCTTCGGGGGCCGCCGGTACGGGTGCTTCGACCGCGGCGAAGGTCACGTGCAAGGGAACCGGTGCCAAGCGGCGGTGCACCCCCACAACAACGAGGAAACCCGCGCAAACAAAGGCTCGGACGGCTCCATCGAGCGCCGTTGTGACCACGGTGCCTCCGACCACGGTTCCGCCGAGCACCACGACCCTTGCCGTACCTCCCACCACCGAAGTAACGACGACCGTCGCCGTGCCGTCGTCAACCGAGCCCACGACGAGCACGACTCGCCCGTTCCCGACCACCCAGGAGGGCCTGCAGCGCGAAATGCTCGAGGTGTTCATGGCCAGAAATCCGGTCCTGGTTGAAGGGGAGGCGCAAACACGCGAGATCGACTGTGAATCCAAGGCCCTCGTCATCAAGACCACCCTCAGTTGGGTGTCAACCAAACACTGTTGGCCAATCCTCGTACACGGCTCCAAGAACAACGTCATCATCGATCTGCTTGGCGGAACGGCGCCCGGGCTTTGGATAACCGGCGACGACAACGTCGTCCGTTACGCGAGTGGTTCCTGCTGCATAGCTATCGCCGGACAACGCACCCGTGTCGTTCGGGGTGGCTGACGCAAAAACGGCGGAGAGTCGGTAATGTCGTGCCGTGCACCATTTGGAGTCCGCGCCAAGTGAACTGACCGACCACGAACTCTTCGCGGCAGCGATCGGCACCGACGACGAGTCCGAACGCTGGCACTTCGTTGATGAGCTCCGCCAGCGGGGTTCGCGCTCCATTGTTGACCGGGCGATGTTGCTCATCGGTTCGGCTGATCGGCGTCAACGGCTCGTTGCTATCGACGTACTCAACGACTTCGGAGCAACCAGGGGATTCCCATTCCGAGACGAATACACGCCTGTGCTCATAAGCGCGCTTGCCACCTCTGATGTCGAGGAGCTGGAGAACATCATCGCCGCCGTGGGCAAGACCGGTGATCCACGGGCCAGGCAGAGTCTGTTGGACCTCGTGACTCATCCGTCGGCGACGGTTCGATTGCGACTCTCCCAAGCCCTCCCGGCCTTCGCCGACGATGACATACCCGAGAACGACCCACTGGTCGAAAGTCTCCTAACGCTGATGGGTGACATCGATGGCGACGTTCGGGACTGGGCGACATTCGGTATCGGAACTGCACTTACGGTGGATGGTCCAACCGTTCGCGCCGCCCTGCGGGCTTCGCTCAACGCTGACGGTCAGTTCGACAACTCCCGATCCGAGGCCCTTGCCGGGCTCGTCATCCGTCGTGAGCCGGGAATTGTCCACGAGGTGTTGGCCATGCTGACCGGTGGTGTCGTGCCACGACTAGCTGTGGAATGTGCCGGATTGCTGGGTGATCCGCGATTGCACAGCGCGCTTAGTAACTTGAGTACATGGTGGGACATCGATCCCGAACGACTTTCGTTTGCTCTGGAACGGTGTGATCCGGGGCGTGTGCCGTACGAAGTTGCCGTGATGTCAGCCATGCAGCGCGAAGCGGTAACGCTTGATCCGACGTGCGAACTCGTGTTCGCGGTAGACCGATTCGACCGCGAGACGTCGGTCATGCTCAAGTCCGACAGCCGCCTCCTCGGGCCGTGGTCACTGGCCGATGTCCTGAAGAGTTGCGACGACGACATAGCAAAGGCCGTTCGTGCGATGGTGCTCACCCCCTGACGGAAGCCGCCGCGGTTCAGCGGGCTACGGTTGAGCCATGCTGAGGTACGTACGGTTCCTGTTCAGGAGCAAAGCCCAGAAGATCACCGAAACGGGCGAGTTTCCGTGCCCGCACTGCCAGGAAGATCGGACGTATTCGTTGATCGCCATGCGGGAAGTGCGAGGTTTCATCGACGCCTTCATGCCGAACTCGGGCGACATTTTGAAGACATTCGTCGACTGCCAGACATGCGGCAACCGCTACCCGGGCGAGCTTCGCGACGCCGAGATGTTCCGCGACAAGCGCGCCCGACTGAGTCGCGAGAGGCAGTGACCTGCAGTCGCAGATTCCGGCCGTTCGACGGACCTATACCGGCTCAAGTTCTTGTTCGGGCACACGCTCTTTCGGCTTGCGGTGGCGGGCCTCCCGGAG
Source organism: uncultured Acidimicrobiales bacterium (assembly GCA_963763135.1). GTDB lineage: Bacteria > Actinomycetota > Acidimicrobiia > Acidimicrobiales > JANYDT01 > JANMZO01. The sequence continues at coordinate 349,681 of CAVXNJ010000010.1, forward strand.
AAGGTCGAGTCGGCGCATCACCGGCGTAGCGGCGACGCCGTGCACGATGATTGACAACAGGATGGCAAACGACACCGTCGACCATAGAACGTCACGGTCCTGAAACGGCGCGGCGAGGAAGGCAAACGTCAGGTAGTACAGCGAACCGATGCCGCGCACTCCGAAGAACGCTATGGCCCGTCGTTCCGGGCTTCGGACCGTGGAACGGACAAGGGCAAGTCGCCCGGTGACGGGTCGCACCACAAAGACGGCGATGAAGGCCGTGGCTGCGCCGGCCCACGAAAGGTCCTGCAGAAGGCCGTTGACCAGTGCTCCGCCGAACAGCACGAGCAGCCCGACAACGAGTAGCTCCTCGAGCTGTCGTGCGAAGTCGTGGAGAACCTGGTGCACGACATGACGGCGTTCGGCGTTTCGAAGAGCCACGGCGGCGACGAACACCGCGACGAATCCGTAGCCGTGGGCGAGTTCGGTTGCGCCGTAGGCGAGAAGTGTGGCACCGACGGCCACAAACCCGTCGGCGGACTCAGCGAGCGCCGCCATGCGCCCAATCGAACGGAACATGAAGCGGCCGAGAAAGCGCCCGACGACAACCCCGACGAAGACACCGACAGCCAGCCGGTAGAACACATCGACGATCGCCCATTCGGCCAAGGACCGGTGGTCTTTGCCGGCGTCGTTCAATGCCAGCAGCACGGCGCCGTACACGAACGGAAAGGCCAGACCGTCGTTGAGCCCGGCCTCACTGGTCAACGAGAACCGCACCTCGTCTTCGGAGTGCAGGCTCGTCGCGCCATCGATCGTGGGCTCACCCACCTGGACATCGGCCGCCAGCACCGGGTCCGTCGGAGCGAGAACCGAGCCGAGCAGCAGGGAACCGGCGGCCCCCAAGCCGAGCACGCGCCATCCGACGAAGGCGATCCCGGCGATCGTAAGAGGCATGGCAATCCCGAGCAACCGCCAGGTGGTACCCCAGGACCGCAAACCGATTGGGCGATCGAGTTTGAGGCCTGCCCCCATCAGCGCCACCAGAACGCCGGCCTCGGTCAGGTGCTCAACGAGTTCGGCATGCACGCGCGGATCGGGCGGATGCAGCGCTGGGATGGCAAACACCGTGGCGCCGATGCCGACGAGCACGATCGGCAACGACATCGGCCGGTGTTCCAGATGCCGCGGGATCCAGGCGGCAATCAGCACCAGGACTCCGGCAAGCGCGAGGATAAGGGCATCAGGCCGGAGAAGGCTCGCGATCATGTTCCACAGTACCGACGCATACCTGCGTGGTACCCCAACTTTTGGCAGACCAAACCTCGGGTAGGGCCAAACCTCGGCCAGGACAAACGCGGCCAGGACAAACGCGGTCAGGGAACTGGCTCAGCGCGTGAGTATCCGAGCGTCAGGTCGAAATTCCGGAACGCAGTGCTTGCGATGCGTCGCGAAAGACCGCGGCGACTTCCGAGGCATTGGCGGGGGTGCTCGTGCTGGAGAACAACACCCCCGAGATACCGTCGATCGCAAGCGCTGACCGAGCGAGATCGACGGCGAGAGCGAGGCCGGTGTCAGCAACCCGGCTCGCCGAGGAGTTCAGCGCGTCGATCCAACCATCGGGGATCCGCGCGTTGGAGTACTGACGCCACCGATCGAAATCCTCGAGTGATGTGACGATGGTGATTACGGGTCTGAACGTGAGGGCGGTCGGACCACAGGCCCGGACGTCCGCTATGAACGTTGCCATACCTTCGGCGCTCACGGGCTGGTCAATGAAGCAGATAGACGCTCCCGCCTTCGCCTTGTCATAGGTTCGCCAAGGTCGCAGGTCGACCGGAATGGAATGCGGAGACGCCGCGACCGACGCCACGAGTCCGACTTCCGTGGCCAACTTCGTAAGACGGGTCGAGTCAAGATCGAACACCGGTGCCGCATCCGGGCGATGACCGGCGTACGTATGATTTCCGGTCACACAGTGGACACCCGCCACCCCGGCGTCCCGGAGCGCCAGGAATTCCCCCTCTATGGCGACACGGTTGCGATCCCGGGCATTGATTCCCGGCCACGCTTTGAGTCCTTCGTGTTCGACCAGCGCCGCCCTATACGACGGCGGAAACTGCACTCGTTCCCAATTGCTGTCACCGAAAAGAACCGCATCCACGTGCCCCGCCAGTTGTCGCGCCATGGAACTGATCGCCCGGCCGTTGCGGCCGACATCGGGTAGTTCTGTCATCACCGACGGAGCGACGCGCACGGATCCGTCCGACAATGGCATCGACCTTACGGGTCGCTCATCGAACCGACGAATGTTGCCCTGCGCCCACTCGCCGACGAAGGGGCATTCGATGGGCCCGCCGGCCGATACTGGCACCTCACATGACCTATCGGGATTGACGTCGGCACAGGGGCCATAGACCATGCGTTTCGGGCAGGTTCCGATCGCCGACCGTTCCATATCCATGCTGACAGCCTGACAGACGCACCTGCCCACGTCGGCGTATGTCGGCAGATGCCGGTTATGTCGGGTTTACCGGTCCGAAATGCACGGCCGGCATCCCCGACACCCGCGGTCCTCAGAGATTCGGCTGACGCCCCAGGGTTCCGACGAGCGACAGCAGGTAGTCGGGGCTGGCGACGCGACTCGATTCGGCAGCGGCCCCGGCCAGCCGGTCTCGGAGTCCGAGTTCTTTCACGGCCGATTCATTGTTGGCGTCGGCGATGAACGCCTGAAGGGTGGATACGTGCTTCGACCAAAGAGCCTGATCGAACTCCTGCTTGGAACGCAGCCGGGCCGCGTACCAATCGCTTCCCAAAAGGTGCTCACGTGTGAACAACGCCCGAAGCTTAGGGTCGGCACGATCCATTCCTTCGTATTCGCCGTAGGCCATCACGTAGAGAAGAGCTCGCAACGGCGGGCATGCCATGTCGATGGTGCCGTCGTCGAAGTAGCTCTGGGCGACGCGCTCGTGCGTTGAACAGACATTGTCCATCCCGTCGACAAACACGTCCATGTCTTGAATTTCGGGCCGCAACATCTCGTCGGTGAAAATCGAATGGGGATGGGTGAACACGCGGCCGAAGAACACGCGGCCGAACTTTGCGGTGATTCGGTAACCGAGCCGGCTCGCTTCAACTGTCCGGCCGTTCCATTCGAAGTCCTCACACTTCTCGAGGTATCCGTGCTCGAGAAGAAACGCGGGTTGGCGTTCCTCTGCGGTCATTCGGGTCCAGACCTCAGGCACCAGCAGGCTGACGTCGTGGTCGAATCGAACCTTTGGCCCGACATGACCTGCCGCCGAGAGGAACGAGGGATGGCCGCCAAGGATGTGACCGACCAACGCCGCGTTGAGGTCGATGATCGCGGGCAGCGCGTTGAACGGCCCCTTGGTGAGGGCTCCTTCAGAACCTGCCCCCGTGGTCGACGGTGACTTGCCCGTCATCGAGCTGATGAACTCCATGAACAACTCGGGCAGTTCCATGTAGTGCACCGGGTTGTACACCGCCAGCGATCGGATGTTGTCCTTCGGTTCGGGAGGGTTGTTCCGCCGACCGGGAACGATGGCGTCGACGGGGATGAACAACGGTGCGTCGGCGGTGAGCCGGCGGTGCAGTCGGGTCGCCATGCGGGCCAGATGCACGCCACGGGCGTCGACAACATCGGGTCGAATCTGGAGATACCGCGGGTTCTTCGACGGCTTCCCGTCGACCATTCGAGGATGTGCCGACGAGACGAAGAATGTGGGCCCGGGTTCGCCTACAGCGACCGAACGAACGAGTTGCTGCATGGGTCCGGTGAATTTTGAAAACCCGATTGCCTCGTCGGTCAGCGCAATCGCATCAGCCTGACCCAACGGCTCGAAATTCGAAATGAAGTTGTCGGGCTGGGCGAGTTCGAGTTCCGTGAGTTTGTCGTAACCACGATGAATCGCTTCATCGGGCCGTTGGAACAACTTCTGTTCGCAGTTCTGTACGAACTTGCGTGAGGGCTCGCCGTTCTCGCCGGGCACGATCACCGAGGCCGTGATGTCGTCTTCCATTTGAACTTTGGCCGCGGGGTGGTAGTCCTCGCGCAGGCCGAAAACGCGCCAGGCACCGTCGCTGTCGAAACCCATCCGAAGGTAACTTGAGTCGAGCTTGCGGTTGTCGCATTTCAGTTCGTTGCCCGCACTGCCGTTCACGATGTCAACCGAGAAATGGGACCGCCAATTCTCGCCCCATTCTTGAATGTAGTGCCGCTTCACTACAAACACTATTTCCTTCAAATACTGAGGTGTGGAGCGAAGCCAACCATTGAAATCCGGTGTGTACTCCAGATCATTGGGAGTCAACAGTTTGATCACTGAACCCAACGACCGCTCGGAACTGAGGATCGGTCGATGATCCGGACGACGATTTGCCGTGGGCAGGTACCGATCCGAGTAATCGTGGTCGATCAATTCCGCCACGCGGTCCATGTCGCGATCAAAGTCGGCCACGAACACCGGACCCGGAAGAATGGCGTCGGAGATCGCCTTGGAGATTTCCGACTTTCCCCCGCCCGAAACCGTGCACGGTTTATGGCAGAACAATCCCTCGGCTGCGGTTCCGATCAGATGCCAGGCGGAATGACCCGGCGGTTGCTCAATGCGCACCTTGTAACCGGACGGTCGCACGTAAGTACGACGCGCGAGAAGCGGGAGCGTGTGGGTCTGATCCTCCTCCTCACCCTCCCACGTCACGGTCTGTGCAGTGAGATCGAACGCAACGTCTTCGGGTACGTAGATGATGTCGGGGTAGGCCCGATCGACGGCATAGCCTTCGGGCTTCAGCTCCATGACCGACGCGTAGCGTTCAACCATGTCCTCGAAGGAGTGACCACGCTGTTGCACGTGCCGGTCGCCGAAGAACTCCTCCCCCAAGTCGTAGGAGGGATACACGATTGCCCCGCCAGCGTGTTCCTCTTCCGCCAAACCGTAGAGATTGGCTGAATAACTGATCTGCGTTTTAACTTCTTTTTTGCAGTAACCAAAGTAGTTGTCGGCAATTATCGTGAATATAACTCCCGATGAATCGCGTGAACAAACCTTGAAGGCCGACCCTCCGTTGTAGCGTTCATCAGGTTTCGTCCAGCACATTCCGTCGCGGCGTTGGCGAGCAGTCGCGTCATCGACATGCGGAAGCCCGAGTTCCTGTTTCGTACACGCCGTCAGGTGGGGGGCCAAAATCACGCATCCGCTGTGGCCGGTCCAGCCGTCGGGGTCGAGCGCCGCGTCGTTGGCCGGAAGGAATGGGTCACCGCCGTTGCCGAAGATGCTCTCGACGAAGTCGAGATTGGAGACCAGCGAACCGGGGGCGAAGAACCGCACCTCCATACGTTTCTCCGTGATGAAGCCTTCCACCGCCGGAACCACGAGGGGACGCATCAGAAGTGACACCAGGCACGCCGGTGCGTCGGGTTCACCATCGGTGTAAGGAAGGCGTGAAATATCGAGTGGCGGCCGAAGCGCCCGCTCCAGGAGTCGTAGAAATGTGACAGGTGGCACGGCGAATTTGTCGTCGGGCACCGCGATCTCGCCTTCGACGATATGGAACACACCTTTGGTCGTACGACGATCATTGACGGGATTGTGCAGGACCCCGTTGCGCAGGCGGTAACTCTTGACCAAGGGTGACGAGTAGCTGTCACCGAGCTTCGGCAGTGACAGTTCTCGGGCCATGCCCGCTCGATCAAGCGCAAACGTGCTGCTCGGGAGGTGCGGCACGTCTCCGTACTCCGCGAACGTCTGGTCAAGGTAGGCCTGGATTCGGCTGTCTACCGGACAAAGCCCGTGCGCTCTGGCCGCCTTGGCCACCCACAGCCGGAATGCAATTTCCTGCGGTAGATCAGAGGAATTGTGTTGGAGGTCAGTCAGGGTCATGCTCGTTCCTTCCAAAATGGCGCATATTGCACCGGTTCCCAATGACAGGTTCTCACAGTCCAAACCCCCGTCGATGCACGGCGCGCCCTGCGACGTTTCCGACGCGTGAACTCACCCTATGACCAGGCTGAAGAACATCAGAAGAACGGCAAAAGAGAACGTACGAACAGAAACAGCTGAAGAGAACATCAGAACAAATCGAGGAAACGGTCGATCACTTTTGTGTTGAAGTGCAGACTTTCGATCGGCACCCGCTCGTCGATGCTGTGAAAAAGACTCCAAAAATCGAGATCGGATGGGAGCAGGAGCGGGTTGAACCCGAAGCACTCAATTCCGAGTCGTTGAAGATGGGTTGCGTCAGTGCCCCCGGACAGCATGAACGGCGACGACATTGCCGTGGGGTCCTGCGACTGGACCGCGTCGAGCGTGGCTTGCCACACCCGCGAGGCCGCCGTGTCGGGGGTGGGAGTCAGACCCGCGGTGCGGGCCAACTCGACGATCTCAACCTGATCCCCGAGCACCGCGGTGAGCTCACCCCAGAACTCCTCCCAGCGACCGGGTAAGTAACGTACGTCGAGTTCCGCGTGGGCCCGACCCGGTATGACGTTGCTCTGGTAGCCCGCCCACAACCGGGTGGCGTGTGCCGTGTTGCGCAGACCCGAGGCCAGGTTCGCGGCCTCGGTGCCGGCAAAACGCAGCGCAGCTTCGGGGTCGTCGGGGTCGAAGCCGACCCCGTTCACTTCGCACAGCGCCCGCAGTAGGACCTCAACCTGTGGCGTGAGGTGGATCGGGAAGCGATCGGCGGTCAGGCGTCCGATCGCCTCGCCGAGAACTCGCACCGGGTTCTCGTCGTAGATGCGTGAAGCGTGCGCCGGCCGGCCCGATGCCGTCACCTGCAACGCTGCCCAACCCTTTTCCGCCGAATGCACCGGGTAAAGCCGTTGATCCCTGGCGACGGTGATACTCCACCCGCCGCCCTCGCCGATCGCGGTGCGGCAGCCTTCGAATAGATCGGCACGGTTCGCTACCAGCCACTCTGCTCCGAGCACCCCGGCGTTCTCCTCGTCGGCCAGAAAGGCCAACACCAATGGACGCCGGGGCAGACGACCGCCGCGAACCCGGTCGCGCACGATCGTGATCACACTTGCCGCCATGTTCTTCATGTCGACGGCGCCACGGCCCCAGACGAAGCCGTCGACCACTTCGCCCGACAGCGGATGGAAGGTCCAATCGTCGGCTTCCGCCGGCACGACATCGAGGTGCATGTGGATGAGCAACGGATCGAGATCGTTGTTCTGGCCGGGCACCCGGCAGATGAGATTCGCGCGTCCGCGTTCGCTTTCGACGATCGTGCTTTCCAGACCTACATCACTCAACAACTCGGCGACAAACTCCGCAGCACCCCGCTCACCCGGTCCGCCGAGCCGTGTGTCGTGCCGGATCAGGTCGGAGCACAACCCAATTGTCGCCTCCCACCATCGAGCTTCCGTCATCGTTCTCCCGGGTTCGTATCCGTCGGACACACATCATGACATCGGCCACGTTTGGCTCCTACGCTGGTCGGTGTGAGTTCACCACGTGCCGGCCAACCCGCCCAGATCAACGACCTGGAGGACATCGCGCAGCTCGTCACTGCGTATTACGCGCTGACCCCCGACCTGACCGATCCAGCGCAGCGCGTCGCGTTCGGCACGTCGGGCCATCGTGGGTCCAGCCTCGATGGGGCGTTCAACGAAGCGCACATCGCGGCCACGACCCAGGCGATCTGTGAGTACCGCACCACGCAGGCGATTGCGGGTCCACTGTTCCTTGGCCGCGACACCCATGCGCTGAGTGTTCCCGCTCACACCACAGCGTTGGAGGTCCTCGCGGCGAACGGCGTCACCGTGATGATCGACGCCGCTGACCGTTACGCGCCGACACCTGCGGTCTCGCATGCGATCGTGGTGGCCAACCGCGGCCGGGCCGTCACCGACACGGCACGGGCCGACGGAATCGTTGTCACCCCGTCGCACAATCCGCCTCGAGACGGCGGGTTCAAGTACAACCCTCCCCACGGCGGTCCGGCCGATACCGACGCGACCGGTTGGATCGCCGCACGGGCGAACCAGATCCTCGAAGCGGGGAGCAAGGACGTTCGGCGGGTTTCGTTCGCGAGCGCACGCGCCGCCGATACTACGCACACGTACGACTATCTCGGCAGGTATGTCGACGATCTGCCGAACGTCGTCGACATCGACGCCATCCGGGCCGCCGGAGTACGCATCGGTGCCGACCCCCTCGGTGGCGCGAGTGTCGATTACTGGGGTGCCATCGCTGAACGCCACCGGCTCGACCTCACCGTGATCAACCCGGTTGTCGACCCCACATGGCGCTTCATGACGCTCGATTGGGATGGCAAGATCCGCATGGACTGCTCGTCACCGAACGCCATGGCGTCTCTCATCGCCAACCGCAACGCGTTCCAGATTTCCACCGGCAACGACGCCGACTCCGATCGCCACGGCATCGTGACGCCCGACGGCGGCCTCATGAACCCGAACCACTATCTCGCCGTGGCGATCGACTACCTCTTCGCCCACCGCACGGGTTGGCGGGCCGACTGCGCCATCGGCAAGACCCTCGTGTCGTCGACGATGATCGACCGGGTGGCCGGAGCGTTGGGCCGCCGGCTGATCGAGGTTCCGGTCGGATTCAAGTGGTTCGTGCCCGGACTCTCCGACGGCTCGGTCGGCTTCGGCGGCGAAGAGTCGGCGGGGGCGTCGTTTCTCCGCCGCGACGGCAGCGTATGGACCACCGACAAAGACGGCATCATCCTGTGTCTCCTCGCGGCCGAGATCCTTGCCGTCACGGGCACGTCGCCCAGTGAGCACTATCGCCGGCTGACCGACTCGTTCGGCGACCCGTCGTATGCCCGGGTGGATGCTCCCACGACCCGCGAGCAGAAGGCCGTGCTCGGCAAGTTGTCCCCGGAGCAGGTGACCGCAACAACGTTGGCGGGCGAAGCCATCACGGCCAAGCTCACCGCTGCACCGGGCAACGGCGCTTCGATCGGAGGGCTCAAGGTCACGACGGAAAACGCCTGGTTCGCGGCCCGACCGAGCGGCACCGAAGACGTCTACAAGATTTACGCCGAATCGTTCCGAGGTCCTGAGCACCTGGCCGAAGTGCAGGCCGCGGCCAAGGCCCTGGTGAGCGACGTCCTCAACGCGTAGCTCGACGAAGGACCGCCGAACTTCTTGTTTATGTAGCCGGAGTGGGCAGTATTTGGTTCCAACGGCTACATGAACGAGGGCGTCGCGTTTACGTAGCCGGAGTGGGCAGTATTTGGTTCCAACGGCTACATGAACGAGGGTGTCGAAAGGACCGAATGACCTCCGGCGTTGGGAGGTTCGGCATTTCCGATTGGCCCGCCGGACGAGAGAATATGGACGCACCATGTTTTTAGCGTTCAAGGAGATGCGCCGGGCGAAGGCGCGCTTTGGGCTCCTCATGGGAGCGATCGGGCTACTGGTCTTTTTGATCCTGTTCCAGCAGTCCCTCCAGAACGGTCTGCTCACGGGTTTTGTCGGAGGTATCCGAAATCAAAGCGCTCCGGTCCTGGTGTTCAGTGTCGACGGACGGCGCAACATCCAAGGCAGCGTGATCACTCCCCCGCTGGAACAGGCGATCCGAGCGACGAAAGGAATCGGAAGCGCCGGTCGCATCGGACAGGGCACCTTCACGGTCACCGCAGGCGGGGAACTACGTGACGCATCGATCATTGGCTACGACGACGCTGCGCTCGGCGCACCGCGGACACTGGTGAAGGGTCGCTATGCGAAGTCCCTCGACGAAGCCGTCGCACCCGAGTCCGACGCGGCGAACGGATTCGATGTTGGAGACCGGGTCGTTCTCACTCCCGGCGATCGGACCATCACGGTGGTGGGCCTCGCCCGCGACGTGCAACTCAACGTCACCCCGACCCTCTATGGCATCTATGACACGTACGTCGCCGCCGTCAAGGCCCGCAATCCCGATGCCCTCACCCCGCTTCCCAACGTGATCGCGCTTGCTCCTGCGGCGGGCGTGAGCGCAGCCGATCTCGTGCGGGCGGTGAACACGGCGAACCCCGAAGCAGATGCTCTCGTTCGCTCCGACGCCGCCAACAAAGCACCGGGTGTATCGCAGGTGCGTCAATCGTTCCAGGTGATCTTTCTCCTTTACGGCCTGGTCGTGCCCTTCGTCACCGGTCTGTTCTTCCTGATCATCACGTTCCAAAAGGCCGGCTCCCTGACCCTGCTTCGGGCGATAGGCGCACCGTCGAGGAAGCTGGTCTCCGCCTTACTCCTCCAAGTGGTGGTCGTGATCGGGGTCGGGTTGCTCATCGGGATCGGGGCCTACGCACCGATCTCGGTCCAGCGTCTTGGCGGTATCTCGCTGCGGTTCGAAACGGGAGCTGTCGTCTTCTGGAGCATCACGCTCATGCTGTTCGGTTTACTAAGCGCGCTTGTCAGCGCGAACCGCGTTCTGAAGATCGATCCGATCGGCGCGACGACCGGGGCTCAGGTGGGCGGATGAAGCTTGCCCTTCGGGAACTCCGTCGCCGACCCGGACGATTTGTGACCGCCACGTTGATTCTTCTACTCATAGCGCTGCTTCTGATGTTCCTCGGCGGTCTCGTCGACGGGCTGATCGACAACTCGACCGGGGCGGTCCGTTCACAGCAGGGCGACGGCATCGTGTTCTCCAGCACCGCCCGCGACTCGTTCCTCCGGTCCCGCATTGACCCGAGCCTGCGCGCTCAGATCGAAGCCGTACCGGGCGTCGCCAAGACCGGTGGGATCGGCATAGTCCAGCTCGGTGCACGCATTCCCGGGAACGGGCCGCGCGACCTGATCGACGTGGCCCTGTTCGGCACCGAGCTTCCACCGAGAGGGGTTCCGGGCATTCCGGCCAACGGCAGCGCATACGCCGACGTCGTCCTCCGGGAACAGGGTGTTACGACCGGGATGACCATCCTCCTCGGGCCCGCACGATCACCGGTGAAGGTCATTGGCTTCGTCAACGACACCAACTACCTCGGGCAGGGAGCGCTCTGGGCCGCCCCCGATACGTGGCGCTCCGTGCTCTCGGCCAACCGACCCGGCGAGATTCTGGTCGACGGGGTGTTCCAGTCGTTGGTGGTGGTGGGAAACGGCCCAGACCCGGCAGCACTGCGCGCCCTTATCGACAAGACCACCGCCGGCAAGACGAAGACCCTTTCGGTAAAAGCCGCCGCCTTTGCGATACCCGGCGTGAAGGAACAGCAGGGAACCTTCGGTCAGATCATCGGCGTGACGCTGGCCATCGCGGTCGTTGTCATCGCCTTGTTCTTCGCCTTGCTCACCGTCGAACGAACCGGCCTCTACGGCGTTCTGAAAGCACTCGGAGCGAGCTCCCGAACCCTCTTTGGCGGAGTCGTGCTGCAGGCCGTGATCGTGACACTCATCGCGTCGATCCTCGCCGGCGTGCTCGCGTTTCTGCTCGATGCCGTGATTCCTGCCAACTCCATCCCGTTCACCTTCGGAGTCCAGCGACTGGGCTCCAGCGTCATCTCGTTGCTGTTCGCCGCCGTCGTCGGCTGTGCGTTCTCGCTTCGTCGGGTGTTGCGCATCGACCCGGCCCAAGCCATCGGAGGTTCCCTGTGAGCACCACCAGTCCCAACGACCGTGAAGCTCCGGCGGCAAGGGCCTCCGGTGGAGGCGTGGCCGAAGACACGGCTGCTCTGCGAATGATCAACGTGCGCAAGGTCTACGACGTGGCCGACACCCAGGTGGTCGCGCTCGACAATGCGTCCCTCACCGTCGCCGACAACGAGATCGTTGCGTTGGTCGGGCCGTCGGGTTCCGGCAAGACCACACTGTGCACGATCGCCGGCGGCATCCTGTCGCCGACGTCGGGGACCGTGATCGTCGGCGGGCAGGACATCAGCGGCTTCAACAAGAAGGAACTCACGGAGTTTCGCCGCACTACGGTCGGCTTCGTGTTCCAGAGTGTCAACCTGGTGCCGTTCCTGACCGCTCGGGAAAACCTGTTGGTCGTTGATGAACTCGGCCGTCGCACGGGGGCCGCAGCGAAGCAGCGGGCTGACCAACTGCTCGAGGAGCTCGGACTCAGTGACCGGGCGAAGAACCTGCCGTCGCAGCTCTCCGGTGGCCAGCGCCAGCGGGTGGCGATCGGACGGGCGCTGATGAACGAACCATCTCTCGTGCTGTTCGACGAGCCCACGTCGGCCCTCGACTCAAAACTTGGAGATCAGGTAATGCAGGTGATCCGCAGCGAAATGAAAGCTCGCGGCACGTCGGCGATCATCGTGACCCACGACGAACGGGTTCTCCACTACGCGGACCGGGTCGTGCACATCAACGACGGCGTACTTCAGGCCTGAGAGAACGGCTGGCGGATCGGATCGGCCGTCGGTAGGAGTTTTTTCTTTCGACTCCGCTATTTTCGGTTTCGCACATCCGGGTGCGTTTGAAAGGGAGCCGCTTGTGTCGATAAAGATCGATCCCCAGACTGGTCTGAAGGTCTTCGCGACCCGAGCCGCCAAAGCGAACGACAAGATCGCGGGGAAGGGCTACGCCGTCCTCAGTGATCAGTCGCTGAAGACCCTGCCCGAGCCGCCGGCCGGTGCGGTGTTCAATGCCGAGGAGCAGGCGAAGTACCGCAACTACAAAGAACAACGACGGGGCGCCGCCGACTACATGGCGATGGAGGGGGAGTTCAGCACCTATCTGAAGGACGTGTACTCCGCCGACCCCGTCCCGCGTGAAGCGCTCACCGACCAGTGTGAGGTGCTCGTGGTCGGCGCCGGATTCGCCGGGCTCCTCCTGTGGTTCAAGCTCCGCGAGGCCGGATTCATCGACGTCCGGTTCTGTGAAAAGGGAGGCGACGTAGGCGGCACCTGGTACTGGAACCGCTACCCCGGTGTGGCCTGCGACGTCGAGGCCTACAGCTACCTCCCCCTCCTCGAGGAAATGGGTTACATACCGTCGATGAAGTTCGCCTCGGGCTTCGAGATCCTGGAGTACTGCCAGAGCATGGCCGACAAGTTCGGCTTCTACGACCACTGTCTGTTCCACACGACCGTCGAACGAACCGAGTGGGACGAGACCACCGGACTGTGGTCGGTTTACACCGATCGGGGTGACGCAATGCGCGCCCGATACGTGATCCTGGCGAACGGCATTCTGACGAGCCCGAAGTTGGCCCGGATCGAAGGTATGGAGACGTTCAAGGGCGAGGCGTTCCACACGTCGCGCTGGAACTACAACATCGACCTCGCCGGAAAGAACGTGGGGATCATCGGGACCGGGGCCACCGCTGTACAGGTCATTCCGGAACTGGCCAAGGTCGTCGAGAAGCTGATTGTCTTCCAGCGCACGCCGTCGACCATCGATGTCCGGGACCAGCGGGCAACCACCGAGGAAGAGATGGAGACATGGGTCAACGAACCGGGGTGGGCCCGAGCCCGACGTGCCCGATTCTCGCGGATCTCGGCCGGCCGCACCGCGATCCAGGCCAACGACGATTACTTGGCGGGCAAGGTCGCGGACTTCAAGGAACGCAAGGAACACGAGCGGCAGCTGAGCCCAGCCGAGATGGTCGACGCTCAGCTTGAATCGAACTTCCGGATCATGGAGCAGGTCCGGGCCAGGGTCGACGCGATCGTAAAGGACCCGAAGACCGCTGAAGCGCTCAAGCCCTACTACCCATACGGCTGCAAGCGGCCGACGTTCCACGATGAGTATCTCCCCACGTTCAATCGGCCGAACGTGGTCCTCGTCGACACCGCCCCGATGGGTGTGAGCCACATCAATGAGCGTGGTGTCGTGCACGACGGGGTGGAATATCCGCTCGATGTGCTGATCTATGCAACGGGCTTCCAATGGATGGCGACGTCCACGTTCAACATGATCAAAGGACGCGGCGGGCGCACCCTGAGCGAGAAATGGAAATCCGAAGGAACGAGGACATTCCTCGGTCTCCACAGCCATGGTTTCCCCAACCTGTTCGTCGTCACCGGCCCCCAGGGAGGCGGCGGAAGCTTCAACTTCACGGAGGCCATCGAACAGCACGCCGACTACATCGTATGGATGCTTAGTTTGATGCGTGACCGCGGCGACAACGTGGTTGATGTCGAGAAGGAACCGGAAGAGGCCTACTCGCTGCACTGCCGCGAAGCCGACGCAGCGAGCGCACCGCTGCGGGATTGCCTGTCCTATTACAACGGGCACGGCGATGCCGAGCCCGGAAGTCTGGCCTACTACGGCGGAAGGGCCTGGCACCGTTGGCGCCGTGACGCCCAGGACACGCTGAAGCCCTACGTGTTCGAGAAGGTTTCGGCCTCGTAGCTGTAACCGCGTGCCGGGTTCACCGTCTTGGACCTGTATGAACCGGAGTGGAGTATTGCGAGCCCGTCCGATGGTCGTTGCCTTCGTCGCGTTGACGCTTCTGTCCAGCGTCAACGGACGGGTCGTCGCGGCCACGTCCGCGAAACCCGCGGCCGGCAAAGCCTGTAAGGCTTCGCAGGTAGGCACGACCAGCGGCGCGCTCGTTTGCACCAAATCCGGTAAAGCAGGTGTTTGGCGAAAGGCTCCGACGACGACCGCGGTGCCGACCACGGCACTGGCACCGACCACGACGGTGTTCGACATGGCGAAGGCCCCGGCCGGCACGGTGCTGTACTCCGAGACGTTCGACGACGCGGCCAAGTCAACCTGGACGAGCGGTTCAGGGTCGGGATGGACGGCCGACGTTCGCGACGGACAGTTCCGCCTGGCCGCCGCTCCCCCGGCACCGGGCCGGGTCTCCACGGGATCGATCCTTACCTACCCCGGTCGTGTGGAGGTGGCGTTCGACATGACCATCACACCGGGGGCACTGTCCAAAGCATCACCGAACCTGACCTGCCAGGACACCGGAGTCAACGGGCCATTCAACTTTCTGCTGATCGACATCCGCCCCGACGGTCGACTGATTGCGGTTCGCTACGACAACGCGTCCGCGGACCAGCAACCCAAGACATTCTTCGACCGTGGATTCAGCAATCAGGACCGATTTGACCCGGCGTTGATACATGCCCGAACCCGGGTTGCGCTCAAATGCATCCGCGACGGTCAGAGCGTCCAGGTCACGCTGTCACTCGACGGAAAAGTCGTGATGGACACCACGACTCCGGCACTCACCCAGGCCGGCGACAGTTTCACGTTCGATATGTCAACGTTCACCACCGGCTTTCGCGACGCCGCCGAGTTGCTCATCGACAACGTATCTGTGACCAAGGTGTAGCCGCTAGGTCACGACATTCGTTCCTCCCGAATGAACTCTGTCCATCGCCGAGAAGCCGTTCACCCGCCGGTCACGTTCAGGCAGCCCAAAAGTCGTGCAACAATCAATCCGTGACGACCCGGACGGTTCCCACCGGGAACACCTACGACAAATACGCGAGCCAAAATCCCATCGAGCGTCGTTTGATGGACGGATTCTTTCGAAAGCTCGATGCGCTGCTTCCGCCCGGGGCGAACCGGATACTCGAGATCGGAGTGGGAGAGGGAAAGGTCGCCGCACGTCTGCGGGATCGCTATCCAGACGCGACGATCATCGGCCTGGATCTTCCTGATGAGGAACTGTCGTCGCACTGGCGCGCCGACGGGTTAACGGCCGTGTTCGCTTCCGCCGACCAGATTCCGTTTCCTGACAACTCCTTCGATCTTGTACTCGGCGTGGAGATGTTGGAGCACGTCAGCCACCCCGATGCGGTACTGCGTGACCTGGCCCGCGTGGCCAGCGGTCCGGCCATTCTCACCGTGCCGTGGGAACCATGGTGGCGAGTTGCCAACATGGCCCGCGGCTCGTACCTCAAAGACCTCGGCAACACACCGGGACATATCAATCACTGGACCCACCGAGGATTTCGCAACCTGGTCGGACAACATTTCGCGGTCAGGTCGAGCACAGTTGCGTTTCCGTGGACGCTCGTCGAGGCCCAGAAACGTTGAGCCCCCGGATGCGCGGTCAGCGGTGCCGTTGCCGGCCGTTCTAATCACGACGAAGGCGACGAAAAGTTGCGGAAGCGGCGGAGCCGGAGGCGGCGGAGGTACGCAGCGCCCCAAACGGCGCCCAACGCGTCAACCAGAACGAATGCCAGACGACTCACGATAGCCAGGAGAGCCGCCTGTCCCGGCCGCAGTGATTCCGACAGGACGAGCGCAAAGACCGCCTCGCGGGCGCCCAGACCACCCGGTGCGGGAAGAAACAGGAACCCACCGACCCACGCGAGACAGGTTGCCGCCAGCAGGGCCGCTACGCCGATCGAAAGATGGAGCGCTTGCGCGGCACACCAGGTTGCGACGCCTATCGCACACCACGCCGGCACGTAGCGAACAAACATCTGCCGCGCTTATTGATGCCGACGGCATCTCGATCTGGGGAAGGGCCACCCCGAACGGTCGAAGGATGCTCGACCCCAACCGGTGCAGTGTTCGGGTGCCTTGCGGGGTGATGGCGACAAAACCGATCGGCAGGATGACGAGACCGGCCAACCACCAGCCGTGGCTCACGTCGGACCAGCCGGCCAACACCGCGACTGCTCCGAGGGTGAGCCCGCCCAGGAACAGGTACGCAAGCGACAGAATCACGCTTCGGTAGATCACCGAGCGTCCGACCGACTTTTCGTCTGACGCCGCTGTCGCTCCGCGATCACGCTCGAATTCACGCCGTGCGACTTCGCCCCGCCCGACAACCGGCCAAATTCCACCGGGCACGTACTTGCCGATTTCACCTACGAAGTACGCGGCGATTGTCGTTCCACGATCCAGCGGGATAGTAAGTGCACACATGACCGCATGCCAACACCATGCGATCCAGGCCATGGCCAATCCGGCGAACAGGGCGGCCAGAGCCAGCCACGCGAGCCCCACATCGATGTCGCTTCGCCGGAGTTCACGCCATCCGTTGGCCCCGGTGCGAAGAAGCAGAACGACAGCCAGAACAGCGAGTGCACCAACTGCGATTCGCCGAAGCTGCTTCACGACACCGGGCCGGGTATGGGCGCTGTCGAGTTTTCGGGATCACCGGCGAGCGCCGGTTCGAGTTCATCCGCCACGATCGCGTCGGTCGGGTCCGATCCCCCGGTCGGCTCCGATGCCGCCGTCGGCTCATCGGCGCCGGGTGTTGTCGCCCCACCGTCCGTGTCGAGGGCAGGTCTGCCTCGAAACGCAAGGGCAATCACGGGAAGCGTCGCCAACCCGCAAAGGTAGGCCGGGAACATGTAGCGAGAGGATTGGCCCGGCGTGAAGGTGAGGACGGAGAACCATGCCGCGAACCCGGACGCTCCGGCGAGCAGAAACCGCCAGTTGCGTCGGCGCCAAGCGACAGCGGCCACCGAGATGAAGCCCAGGTAACACCACGTCGCCGCATGCCATGTGAGAAAGCGGATGTTCGGAAAGTCCCACCAACGAAGCGGCTCGAGCCAGAAACGGCGAAGTGCCATCGATTTGGGTTTCATCACCAACTGCGGAGTCGTGACCGTACTTTCGAATGGAGGCCGAAGCACCTGGATCTTGCCGTGGTAACCGGGATTCCAGGCCAGTGAGCCCACACAACGCCGCTGGCGGAAGATTGTGCCCGGCCACCGTTTCAATGACCGGATCCACAGAGCACGAAATTCCGACTTGTGCTGTTCAAGGAACACCGATTCAGAATTCTGTCGAAAGACCAACGGCAGGCTGGCCGCCGGCACCAACTTGCCGTCGCGGTCGAGGCGCATCTTCGGGTAGAACTCCGGCGGAAAGATGAGGGGAGTGGCTTGTCGACAGAAGAACAACCCGTCGGGGTTGTCTGCCGTCTTGGCCTTCCACCGGTTGATCGGCAGGATGGAATTGAGGAATGCGCGATCCGCTGCCGGAAGGTCGGCTTCGTGTTCGTTCACCACGGCAGCCATGTCGTGGAGGAACACCGTGTAGGTGAACATCGCCGGCGACGGCCAGACGTTCAGATAGGAATACATCGGGCCGGTCACCAGCCCGTAGACGACGAGCGTTGCCGCGCCGGCAACGGCGACCCGACGCCAATACGCCCGGCAACAGATCAGCAGAGCCAAACCCACACCGGCCACGAGCAGTTTGCCGTTGTGACGGTAAAGGATCACGGCGGTGAGCGATCCGGCCAGTCGAAGGCAGCGCCCCCAGGAGGCGAAGTACCGCTTGGAATCGGCGACGACGTCTAGCACCTCGGTGAACATCCACAGCACCGCAATGGCAAAGGGAACGTCTTTCCACATTGTCATCGACGTGAGCCCGGTTTGCGGCGAGAGCGCAATCAGGACCGGCGTAATGAACGCCAGCAGAGCGGGAACGCCCAATCTGAGCAAACGTCGATGCAGGCCACCGAGCACAGCCACAAAGCACAGAAGCTGCGTCGCCGTCACGATGGCCGGGCTGTTCCAGGTGCGGACCAGGACCGCGATCGTCCAGGTGTAGAAGACCGGATGCCAGTCCTGAAACAGCCACATGTGGGCCTGGCTCCACGACTGGTCGGAGTCGACGGTGCTGATTGCAGGGTAGAACGCGAGCCACCACGACCCGAAGATCAGAAAACAAAGCGCGCTTACGTAATGCGAAGAGTAGCGGCCGGCACACCAGCGCTCGACTCTCGACGGTGTGCGTTCGGGTGCCTGCAGACCGGGAAGTGCAGGCGCGTCAGCCGACATCGCCGCGAGGCGCAGTCACTCGGACCACGAGGTCGGCGAGGAGGCCGATAGCCAGAAGCTGAAACGCCGTGAACGTGGCGACGATCGTGTTGGCGGTTATCCGGAGGTCGTGGGCGAAGAGGTCGTAGACGCCTTTTCCAAGAGCCACGAACAGCACCGTGAGGCCGAGCGGCATGAACACACGAAGG
Organism: uncultured Acidimicrobiales bacterium; assembly: GCA_963763135.1. Classification (GTDB taxonomy): domain Bacteria; phylum Actinomycetota; class Acidimicrobiia; order Acidimicrobiales; family JANYDT01; genus JANMZO01. The sequence continues at coordinate 368,484 of CAVXNJ010000010.1, forward strand.
GGGTTGTAGGACATCACCATGCGAACGACCTGCAGGCCGTAGCGGTAGGTGTCTTTGCGCCAGTGGAATTTCGACGTGCCGGCCCGGGTCTTGTATTCGATGGGCACGTAGCGAACGTTAAGACCGTTCGACAGATAGCAGAGGGTGATCGTGGTCACGCAGGAGAACCCGTTGGGCAGCAGGTAGAGAAACGGCAGAACGGTCTGGCGACGGAAAGCCCGGAATCCGGAGTTGAGATCGGGAATCTTCGTTTGCGTGAGATAGCACGCGAGCTTACGGATGAACCACTTCGCGGGCACCCGGAGGGCTTTCAGCGTGCCTTCCTCGGTGGTTCGGGCCCCGACAACCTGGTCGTAACCCTGAAGGTCTTCGATCAGCTGTGGGACCTTGTCGTTGGGGTAGCTCATGTCGGCGTCGGACCAGACAACGTATTCGCCCACCGCTGCCCTGGTACCGACCCGCCGCCCGTTACCGGCACCTTTGTTCTGCGGAAGCGTGATGACCCGCACCGGGCCACCCTCGAGCTGGGCAAGTTTTTTCGGGGTGTCGTCGGTCGAACCGTCGTCGACCAGCACAATCTCGTAGGAGAATCGAGACGCCTCCATGGACGCCTTGATCCGGTTGACTTCTTCTTCGATATGCCCCGTCTCGTTGTAAACAGGAAGGACAATGCTGACGTCGACCGGCGAACTCACGCGACGCACAATAATCCACAGGCGGGAGGACAAACGCTAGAACGCGAGGATCGGCACCTTTGAACCTCGCTACGTGGGTCACGCACTGTGGCCGGCGACTGCACCAGCACCGATCGCCCGGTTATGCCGTGTGTGACTCAAACCAGTTGATGAGATCCTGGGTAACCGCTTCGCGGTTGGTCTCGTTGAGCAACTCGTGCCGGGCGTCTTTGTAAATCGTGACGTCAACCGTCACGCCATTGGCAGTGAGGGCGTTCGCCACCGACGTTGCGTGGGCCCCCATCGCTGCAGCCGGGTCCTGATCACCGGCGATGACCAACACCGGACACGAGATCGCGCCAAGCTGGGCAGCGGCGGGAGCAATGACACTGAAGAGATCGATGAGATACCCGAACGTCAGTGGGTTCGAATCACCACAGAACGGGTCGGCAACGTACCGGTCAACCTCGTCGGGGTCGGGGCTGAGCCAATCGAACTTCGTGCGGGCCGGTTCGAACGGTGCGTTGTTGTTGGCAAGCAGGTCGACTGCGGCCTGGTCCCGCATTCCGGCGTCGGCAAACCCCTGCATGAGTTCGGCGGTTGTGGCCACATCGTTCACATCAGCAGCGAACCCGCACAGCACAGCGCCCGCAAGGCCTTCGGCGTGTTGGGCCAGGTACGCCAGGGCGATCAGCGAACCCATCGAGTGACCAAACAGAAAAACAGGTGTACCAGCCGGTACACGCGCCACCGAGTCGGCTCGTAGCTCATGCAGGTCGTCGACGACGGCTTGGCCACCACCGGATCCCATCACACCGGGACCGGTGGATTTCCCGGTATGGCCGTGACCCCGATGATCAATCGCGACAGCGGCGAACCCGGCCTTGTTGAGCGCCGCGGCGAACCGTTCGTAGCGACCCGAATGCTCCGACGTGCCGTGAGCGATGAGCACGAGCCCCCTGGGCGACTCGACCGGCCAAGATCGGCTGAACACCTCAATCCCGTGCGAATCAACCATCGTCTGCTCGTTCATGGGACCACCTCCGGGCGCGAACTTAGCGGACGCTGACCTGTTTTCCGTTCACGTACCCGACCGAAGCGCGTCGACGGGTTGTTGATTGGCGGCGCGTCGGGCCGGCAGCGCTCCAGCCAGGAGACCGACGAATGCGCCGAGCACCGGGGTGAGGATGGGAACGAGCGGGTCGAGAACGGGAGTCCATCGTTTCGTTGTCGACACACCGACAATCGTAAGTATACCTATGGTTGCCCCAAGAAGACCTCCCGCCAATCCGACCAGAGTGGACTCGGCCAGGAACTGGTAGGCGATGTGCCGGCGGGCCGAGCCCAACGATCTGCGGAGTCCGATCTCGCCGGTGCGCTCGACAACCGAGACCAACGTGATGTTCGCTATGCCGACGGCACCGACGGCGAGGGTGACGAACCCCAGGATGAGGAAGAGGCCGTCGAGATCGTTCTTCACGGCGGACTTGACGCGTTTCGGTTCACCGGCCCACTGCACATCAAGCCGTGATGGGCCGGACGGGTCGAGTGCGAGCCTGGCCTGTTTTGCGATCAGCGAAGATGCTCCGACTGCGGTCTCGATGTGCACCGATGTCGGCGCATCGAGTTGGTAGAGACGTTCCGCGGTTCCGTCCGGTATGACAATCGCGTCGAGAACGCCCGGGGCCCGAGCGACGTCGTCGATGATGCCGATGACCTCAAATGGTCGATTGCCGATGAACAGGACCGGTCGTTGATCGACCCGGTCGATCTGCAGGCGCGCTGCCACGGAAGCGCCGATCACCGCAACCTGATCGGCCCGGTCGGAGTGACCCTGATCAAAGACCCGTCCGGTCCGCAACCGGGTTCGTATCGCTGGAAACAACCCTGGCGACGCGGCTTGCACGCTCATCGCAAACTCGGTGTTGGCCAACGGGTCACGTACGGCAACGGCTCTTGTAAGTGCTCCCTGGACGTCGACGTCTGAGAGCGTCCCGGCCGCCGTCACGCCGTTGAGGCGTTCGATGCGCGCTTGAGCGTCCCAGGGCAGCGTTGACGCCACCGACTGCGAACCGAACCCGCTCTGGTGCGGAACCACAACCACCTCGGTCGCGCTCAGGGCGTCGAACCGGGTGACGATCTGGTTCGACGCGGTCTTCGAGATTCCAAGCGTGGCCACCAAGGCTGCCGTCCCGAGAATGGTCCCGAGCGACGTGAGGAACGTCCGCACCGGTCGTTCCATCAATCCGGCCGCGGCCTCATGCGCGAGGTCACGCGCACTCATCCGCGGACGTGCCTGGCCCATCGATGGACCAGCGGTTCTGTCTGTGGTCTGGTCAGTGGGCGTGCTCCGGGTGATCGTGTTCATGCCGGCACCGGGGTCGCGGTAAGCAGGCCGTCGCGTATGGTGACGCTGCGCTGAAAGTGAGAAGCGACTTCCGGTTCGTGGGTGATGACGACAATCGTGAGGCCGGCCTCGTGGAGGCCGGCGAACACATCAAGAACCGTGGCGGTGGTCGCCGTGTCGAGGTTTCCCGTTGGCTCGTCGCAGAGCAACAGTGACGGTCTGGAGGCGATCGCCCTCGCGATCGCAACGCGCTGACGCTCACCACCCGACAATTCCGTCGGCCGGAACTCCATCCGATGCTGGAGCCCGACACGCTCAAGTGCTTCCTCGGCCTGTTCCCGACGACCCCGCCGATCGGCGCGGCCTGACAGTGTGGTGCGGTACACGTCGCACAGTTCGACGTTCTCCCGCACACTGCGGTGCGACAGCAGGTGAAACGACTGGAAGACGAACCCGATCTCGCTGCCGCGAACTGCGGTGCGTCCGGCATCGCTGAGTTTGGCCACGTCCACGCCGTTCAGCAGATACGTGCCGGTTGTCGCGACATCAAGGCAACCCACCACATTCAGGAGGGTCGATTTGCCTGAGCCGGACGGACCGACAATGGCAAGCGACTCGCCTCGCTCGATCGTGAGGTCCACATGACGAAGCGCATGGACTTCGGTCTGCCCGGACACGTAAACCTTGGAGACATCGGTCAGATCGACGACCGGTACGCCACGATCCCGCGGCATCCCGTTCACGACGCCGCCGAATCCGCGACCGTATCCGGGTCGGTGCCAGCAACCGTGTCAGACGACGAACCCGCCCCTCCTTCATCCTGCGGCTCCGTCACCGCCTCGACGTCAGTGGGTGTGGCGGTGCCGACCACCACCTGCGAACCCTCCTCCAGTTTCCCGTTCACCGGCGTAACGGCGACAAGTCCTTCCGCCGCCAAGCCCACCCGCACGGTGACGAAGCGGGTCGGGGCGCCGGGTGTGTCTTCAACCTCAACCCGGCTGGTGCCGTCAGCGGCCGCCGAGACAGCGGGCGTTGGGACCGCTAGCACGGGGCCGCCAGTGGACCGGACCGGCACCGTGATCTTCACTGACTGCCCGTTCAGCGAACTGAGGCCGGGCCGGCGAAGCACACCGAGACGCGGACCGTTCTCGTCGTCTGCACTCGTCTGATCGTCGGTACCTGAAGCTGACTTGGAATTTGCGTCGTCGGACCCGTTCGCGTCGGATGCTCCCTCGTCCGGGGTGATCTCCATGTAGACCTTTGTGGCGTCGACGCCGTCCGTGCCGGGCGTGGTGGCGAGTTCGGAGATGTACCCGGCCAACGAGATGTCGAAGTCGCTTGCGTCGATTTGAACCTTGTCGCCCACGTGGGCGAGCTGAGCGTCAGCCAGATCGAGCGACGAGTCGACCGCCAGGCGCGAGGTGGTGACGGTCATGACGGCACCCGTTGCGATCTCGCCGCGTGCCAGCTTCGTGGTGTCGATTCGCAACGGAAGCGTCGGGAAGAACACCACCTCGTTCGCCGGCACAACGATTCCGACCTCCGCCTCCAAATCAGCGAGCTCCGCATCGGCACGAAGTTTCGCCTGCTCGGCCGAACGGACCTGAGCTGAAGCAGAGGTGGTGTCAGCGGGGTTGGTTGACGTCTTTCGGGCCGCCTCCGCGATAGCCAGCTGCGCTTGCGCCGCGCGTCGGGTTTCTGCGATCTGACGTTGCGCGACGGGCACGCCCGCGGTGGCTTGATTGAGATCCGATTGTGCTTGACGGGCGGCCTGATCGGACTGGGCGAGTTTCGTGGTGGCGTCGGCGACCGCCTGCTCCCGGTCAGCCATCGACCGTTGCGCTTTGACGACGTCGCGTTCTGCCCGTTCAACCGCCAAGTGCGCATCAGCCAACGCCTGTTGAGCAACGGCTACCGCGTTGGCCGCATCGTCCACGGCATTTTTGCGGGTATCGAGGTTTCGCTGTGCCTGACGCGTGGCGCTCTGGGCCGAGCGCAATCCGCTCTTGGCCTGACGCACACCGGCTTCGGCCGAGGCGATGTTCGCTTTGCGACCCTCCTCGTCGACCGTAAAAGTGTTGTTCCCCTGCGGAACGAGTTTCGCAGGCGTGTTGTTTGCGGTGTCGAGGGCCTGCTGTGCTCGGGCCACCGCGTCGTTCGCGTCCTGCTCCGAGAGCTGCGTGTCAGCGAGGGCCCGTTCGGCGTCATCGATCGCGGTCTGCGCATCGGGAACACCTTGGCGAGCTTTGACCACACCCCGCTCGGCCTGAGCGACGGCCGCCTGCGCCTTCGCCACTCCAGCCTGAGCGTCGTCGATCGGTGATGAGTCAGTGGCATCGGAACGCGCCCGGTCCAACGCGGTGCGGGCATCATCGAGGCTCCGCTGAGCAACCTGGACCGCGACCGCTTTGGCATCGACAGCCGTCTGTGCCGCGCTCAGTTGCTTGGCCGCGTCGTCGTTCAGACCGTCGAGCTTGGCCCGGGCGGTGGCGACCTGCTCATCCGCTTGGAGCGCTTTGTCGGGCGTGGGCGGCTTGCGCACATCAGCGAGTGTCTGCTGGGCCTGACGAAGCGCTTCGGCCGCCTTGCTGGCCGACTCGCGGGCGTTGCCGAGGGCGGTGCGCTGTGCATCGGTGGGCCCGAAAGCCTCGAAGCCGGTCGATCGGTACCATGCCTCAACGGCGGACTCGGTGTTGGCGTCGAACGTATCGTCAACGGTTCCCGGCTTGAATCCGAGCCTCACCAGTGCGTTCTCCAGCTGCCGCACGTCGGTTCCGGTGTCACCCGGACGGAGGTCGCGGTACATGGGCGTGTCGCCGGTCAACGCGAACACCGGCCGACCGCCGATCTCCATCAGCTTGCCGCCCTCGGCCACTTCGGCTCCGGTCGTTGCCGGCGAGGTCACAACCTGACTGGTTCCGGCCTTGATGCCCGAGCTGGCAAGCAACACCTCCTTGGGTTCTCCGAACCTCACCGTGCCGCGGGTGATGAGGGTCGATGAAAGGACGGTCTTGATGACCGGCACCGTGATCCGAGAGGCAGCCGGTGGGCCCTGCTGCGCGGCAACTTCTTCAGGCGAGCGTATGTTTCGCGCCGCGACCCAACCGCCCGACCCGGCGCCGATCACGAGGACCGTGAGCCCGACTCCGATGCTTCGGCGTTTCACGATTCGGCCAGCGCCTTGTCCAGCTCATCGCGATGCTTGTCGATGAAGTCCTGCTCGTACTCGGCCCGCACCGTCGCCCTGACGTCGGTCGCCGGACTGCAGTCGGCATCGGCCCGGGCGATGGCCAACTCGACCTTTCGGAACTCCTCGATCTTGGCCGGTGTCGGCGCGACCATCTCGATGCGGACCGGACCATCACCAGCTTTGGGTTTGGTGTTCTGGCCGGGCGCACCGAAGATCTTCATCTGGGCCGGGAACAGGAGTTTGTCGATGACGTCGTCGGGCTTGCGCACGTCGTATCCACTCCTGCGCATGCACGCAGACCAGGTGGCATCGGCTTTTACGACACGAGGGTCGGACTCGAAGCGACGCTGAGCGTCTTCGAGCTCGGACTTGAACTTGTCGAGTACCGGGTTGGTCTTGTTGTAGGCCTTCCCCATGCAGCCCTGCGGTTGGCTGTCGCCGTCGATCGAGATCACGACCTGCCCTCCACCGGATCCCGAAGGCTGGGCCGCCATCACCTGACCGAACAACGCCTTCTCGTACGCGCGGCGCTCCGACGCTGACAGCTTCTGCACGATGGCCTGGTTCGGATCCTTCGCCGGATCGGGCCGGGTGATCGAGCCCATTCCTTCGGCCATCCCGTACCCGTGCTTACGCTTCCAGGCCCGTGGATCCTCCCCCGCCGGGACGTTGCCGCCGAGGCGCACCGCGTTCCGCGTGCCACTGCCGGTATTGGGGATGTACGTGAACCCTTCCTTGCGCATGCAGGTCGCGATCTGCTCCTCCGCCTTGCGACGGTTCGCGTCGGAGTCGGCGTTCAAGCCGAGGTAGTCGTCGAGGGTCTTCGGGGTTGCCTTCTTGTTCGACTTCGCCTTAGTTGTAGTGGTTCGGTTTGCGGCGGGCTTGTTGGTAGATCCGCTCTTCGTTGTCGCCGTTGCCTTGGTGGTTGTGGTGGCCGAGGGTGACTTGGACGCGCCCATCGCCGCAGATGTGACCGAAAGGGCCATTGCACCAGCCAGCAGCGTCGATAGCGTCAGCGACGAAACGGCGCGTCCCGGATGACTTCGGTCGGTGGTCCGGGACATTCTGAGACGATTGCTGTTCATCGGTACTCCGTGGTTCTCTCCGCTGACATGACGGATCGATCCTGACGGGACCTCGACTGAACGGCGCCTGAACGCGACTGAACTTGCGCTGAACTCGCCTAGGCGAACGAAAGCTACCGCGGCAGTGTTGTTTCCGGGCCCACCACCGGCAGGTCACGGGCCAACAACGTGATCACTTCCGACCAGGCGCTGCTCGTCGGGTCGATCAGCGCGAAATGGTCGCCGGCCACCTCAATGGTCTCGACGTCGGCGGCGGATGCGAATTCAGTGAATCGAGCCGGCACGATGTCGTCATCGGATCCCCGCACGACCGCGAGCTTCACTCCGGTGACCGCTGCTGGCGCGGCGATCGCGTAGCGGTCGGGGTACGCGTCGGCGTGACCGCCGATGAACTGAGCGACGGCATCGCCGCCGAGCGCTTCCCCGTCAGCACCACGCAGATCAACCACAGGCCCCAGACCAATGCTCAGTCGAGGAACCACGCTGGGAGAAGCACCGGGTTGCCCAGCCGTCAAGGATCCTCTCCCCGCAGCCCAGAGTGCGAGATGTCCACCTGACGAATGGCCGACGAGCACCACGTTGGCAAGATCCAACGCGTACGTATCAGCCAACCTGACAAGTCTGTCGACTGCCGTTGCGACGTCGACCAGCGTGCCCGGGTATCCACCGCCCGGCTCACCGACGCGCCGGTACTCGATATTCCAGGTTGCATACCCTCTGCGGTCGAGATCATCCGCGAGAGGGTCCATAAGATCGAGCCCGTACTCATCCCGCCAAAACCCCCCGTGGATCAGCACCACGACCGGCACTGCTGACGAGCGCGCAGCGGGTACGCGGAGCCGGCCGAACTGGGAGGGCTCATCGCCGTAACGGACCGTGACGTCGACCGGGGTCGAAACGGACACTCCCGTGGATTCTTCGATGACCGCTGAGGTGCCGGTGAAGGTGACCGCTGAGGTGGCGGTGGCGGTCGCCGTCGTCGATGGCACCGACCCCGATGTGCACGCCGAGACGGCCAACGAACCGACCACGGCCATCGCGGCGGTACCCAGGCAATGACCGAGCGACACGGGTGAAACGAACGGGCGCCGCAATTGCACATCGTCAGTCTCACACGTTCGGTGCGTGAGCCTCCTCCGTGAGTCGAGACGGAACGAAATTCAGATGTGTTCAGCAGCGACGCCCAAAGCCAGGCGGCCGGCATGCAGCAGAGTCGCTTCAAGCGTGAGCGGGTGAAACTTTGCCGCACGCACGTCGCGGTAAGCGCGCTCGATTGGCGAACCACGACGAAACGCTGCCCCGCCACCGACGTCGATCGCCAGATCGCAGACCTCGACGGCAGCCAGAGCGATTTCCCGCTTGGCCGCCATTACTCCAGCGACGGTTTCCATAGATGGCGACGGATCGTCTCCCACGACCTTCAGCGCGCCGTCGAGGGCCCACGACGCGATTCGGAGTCGGTTGTCCATAAGCCCGACTTGGCGCTGCACCACCGGATCTGACGGGTGGGTGACGGATGCGATCGCGTGATCACGGGCGCTCTCCGCCACACCCAGGTACACCGCCGAAATGATGGGCATTGCGATGCTGACGATCACCTGCAACGGAGGGTCGAGCACGTCAAAGGGTCGATTCGCCAGTACCCGCTCATCGGCAACGAACACGTCATCGAACGTCACGTCATGACTGCCCGTTCCGCGCATTCCGAGCGCGTCCCAATTCGCGTCGATACCGACGCCTTCGCTAGCGAACGGCACGGCCATGTTGAGAACGCGCCGGCCCTGCTCGGGGTCGTCAAAGGTAAACATTGTCGACAGCACGGTGCCGACGGGAGCCTGGCTTGCGAAGGGCTTGCGTCCGTTCACGCGATAGCCGCCATCGACTTTCACGGCGGTGCCTCGCGGCCGGGTCAGATCTCCGCCACCAGTCGACACGGCAACCACGCCATCGGCGGCGATCCTTCGCAGCGTCGCCTCCGCTCCAGGAAGCCCACGACGATAGCGCCACGTCGTGAACGCGCAGACGTGCTGATGCATGGCCGACGCCAGTGCAGTAGAACCGCAGTACCGAGCGAGTTCTCGTTGGACGATCGCAAGATCGGCGATGGTCGCTCCTTCCCCGCCGAATTCGACGGGAACGCCGATCGCCAGTAACCCGCTCCGTCGAATGTGTTCGAAGGATTCTGAGACCCAGGTTCCGTCACGGTCGTGCTCGGCCGTGTGCCGAGCCAGGACCGGGCCGCACGCGCGGGCCCGTTCCAGAAACGTCATCGTGTTCGCAGTCAATTCGGCATGGAGCGTCGCTGTCGAAGTCATGGCACGACGATCACATTGGACACGAGCCACGACTAGTCCACATTCGTGACTTGACCGGTTCTGATTCCGGACTTCACAGATATCCCGTCCGGCGCGAGGATCGACGGCATGCCCGACTACGGCACCTTCTGTCCGGTGGCGCTGGCCAGCGATGTAATCGCCGATCGCTGGACGCCGCTGATACTGCGCGAGCTGATCATCGGCAACACGCGATTCAACGACATCGCCCGAGGGATGCCTGGCATCTCGCGGTCTCTGCTCGTTCAGCGCCTCAGGCATCTCGAGCGCAAGGACATCGTCGAGGCGTGGCCCCTACCGAACGGTCGCGGTCGGGAGTACCGCCTCACCCCCGCAGGAAAGGACCTTGAACCGGTACTGATCGCGCTCGGACGTTGGTCGGTCCAGTGGCTGTATGAACGCGTGGATCACAACGACGTCAGCGCGGAGACGCTGATGTGGTGGATGCACCGCCGGGTAGACACCGAGCACCTGCCATCACGAAGGACGGTCGTATTGTTCGAGCACACCGCCCCCAAATTGAGTTACTTCTGGATGTTGGCCGAACGCGGCGAAGTGTCGATCTGTCTTTCGGATCCCGGGTTTGCAGTAGACGGAATCGTTCGTTGTCAGACCCCCGCCCTGGCTCAGGTCTTCAGCGGCGAACTCAACTGGGATGACGCGATCGACTCGTCTGCCATCGAGCTCAACGGCGACAACGCGGTGCTCCGAGCGCTCCCACGATGGTTTCTCTGGAGCCCCTGGGCACCCGATGTTCGTGCGGCCAGGGTCGAATACGACGCGACGAATTAGGAGATCCCTGATTTCGCTGTTGTCTGTCGGTCTGTACGGTCGGGGAATGAGCCTGTCATCCACCACCGGACCCGCTTCAACGAATGGAGCGGGATTGCGTAGGCCATCGAGGCACCTTCGAACAACGGGCGCGCGGGTCCTCGTTCTTGCGACAGCAGCGTTGACGATTCTGACAGCAGGGGTCCATTCTCCTCGGTCGGCTGCGGCCCCCGCCGGTCCGACGGTCGGAGGTTGCCCGGTGTTCCCGGCCGACAACCCGTGGAACCGATCGATCGCGGCGTTGTCGGTCCATGCGAAGTCCGATTCGTGGCTTAGTTCGGTCGAAGCAGGTTCGGCCACGATGCATCCCGACTTCGGCTCGGACCCGACGATAGGTATCCCCTACACGGTGGTACCGGCCGGACAGGCCGGCGTGAAGGTGCAATTCGACGAGGCTCCGGAAGAGAGCGACCGCGGCCCATATCCAATCCCGTCCGGAGTACCGGTTGAAGCGGGGACCGACCGTCACGTGCTTGTCGTCCAACGCTCGACGTGTCGACTCTACGAACTGTTCGGCGCTCGTCGCGTCGGGAACGGATGGGTCGCAGGTAGCGGAGCGATCTTCAATCTCCGGTCGAACAGTGTGCGGCCGAAGAGCTGGACCTCTGCCGATGCCGCCGGGCTCCCGATCCTCCCGGGCCTGGTCCGTTACGACGAGGTGCGGGCCGGGGCGATACGGCACGCCCTGCGCGTAACGTTCCCCGCTACGCAGAAGGGGTTCATCTTTCCGGCCCGTCACCAAGCAGGATCCGACGACGCTTCTCTGCCGCCGATGGGCGCTCGGTTACGCCTTCGCGCCGACGTTGATCTGTCCACATACAAAGGGCAGGCTCGAGTCATCCTCGAAGCGATGAAGACCTATGGGCTTATCGTCGCTGACAACGGCAGCGGGTGGTTCATCAGCGGTGCGCCCGATCCGAAATGGAACGACAGCGATCTTCGCCAACTGAAGTCGATCGACACGTCATTGTTCGACTTCGTCGACTCCGGCGCGATCGAGCGATGAGATGTTGGCCGGGCAAGCGGTCAGGTCAGGGGTCCTACGCTGCGCTCTCGAAGGTAGAGGAGCACGGCGTGAACCCGCCGGTTGTCTTCCAGGTTGGACATGAGACCGAGTTTGCGAAAGATGGACGCGACGTGCGCTTCCACCGTCTTGGTTCCAACGAGCAGTCGATCTGCGATTGCCCGATCCTTCAGCCCGGCGGCCACGAGCTCCATAACTGCGAGTTCCCGTGTGGTGAGTTGGGCCAGCCCGTCCCGCAGCGGCTGATCCGCGACAAGGTCGCCGATGAGCCCAGGGTCGATGACCGTCCCGCCCGCCGCTATGCGCTCGAGAGCATCAATGAGTTCGCCTTCGTCGGTGACGCGTTCCTTCAGTAGGTAGCCCGTACCGCCCTCGTTCGACTCCAGGAGTCGCAACGCAAGGGCGATGTCGACGTACTGGCTGAGAAGCAGCACCCCGATTCCGGCAGCCTCACGTCGAATACGTTGGGCGGCGCGCACACCTTCGTCGGTATGCGTGGGCGGCATGCGAATGTCGACGATGGCCACGTCGGGTCGGAGGCTCAGCACCGCGGCGTGCAACTCGGCGGGGTTGCCAACTTCAGCCACGACCTCGACACCGGCTTTCTCGAGCAGGGCGGCAATGCCTCTGCGAACGAGCGGGGCATCGTCGGCGATTACGACTCGCATGGGACCTCCACCATAAGGCGCACGCCATCAGGTCCGGGACGGAACACGAGCGTCGACCCGGAGGACAGGGCCAACTCTTCGAGCAGCGCTATGGCCACCGGAGACGGCAATCGCTGAAGTCCGACCGACAGCGTGGCGTACCGGTTACGCGCTCGCACACGCACCATCACATCCGCCCGGGGCGGGGAGTCGAGCATGACCTCTTCCGCTACCCGCTCGATGACAGTACTCGCGTTCTCGTCGTCGAGATCGTCGGCGTCGAGGTCGATGCGGACCCGGGCCCGACGGGCGATGCGCTCGAGCGCGGTCGTGAGAGTCCCGGTAGCGCTGGTCCAGTCGCTGTCGGGTACCCGCAGTCTCCGCACGATTTCCCGAAGAAGCTCGGTCGCGTTGGCGACGTGTTCGGCGGCAAGATGACGACGAAGCTGATCCTGACCCGTCAGACATCCTCGCGCCGCCAGCAACTCCTCTCGCGGTCGGTCTGTGAGCCGACGCCGTAGCGCATCTTCAAAACTCTGCGACCGGCGGGCGATCCGTTCGTGTTCCTCGCGTAGTCGCCGCAGCGTGGTCGCAGCGCGCGCCGTTTCCCGTCCGTCGAGGAGTACAGGAACGTTCTCCCGGCACATTTGTTCGAGCCGCTCGATCTCTGCGCTCGATGAAATAAGCGCCAACGCCTGGTCACCGACGAACACCCGCACCGGACGCGACGAACCGAGCTGGGCCCGGTCCGATGGTTCACGGTCGAACGAGACCAGGTCAACAAGCTCACCGTCTTCGCCTCGCCACGTTCCGCTTTCGCGGTCGTCGTCCAGCCCTGCCGTTGCGCACCAGAACCACAGGTCCGCGGTGACGTCGCCAAGCGTGCGACGCACCATGCTGACGGCCGGCCCGTCTTCCTCGACGGGTTCGGGTGACGAGGTGCCCACCGATCCGGGCATGCTCTGCGGTTGAGGCAATTGCAGTCGAACGACGGTGCCGGCGCTGTCGGAGAACACCTCAAGGGTCCCACCGAGCGCTTCAGCGCGCCGACGCAGCCCGTCGATTCCACGTCCTGGCACGATGCTTGCGCCACCTTGCCCGTCGTCGACGACATCAACGAGCAGACCGCCGAGGTTCGACGCGACCTTCACCGTGCAATGCGCGGCGTTGCTGTGTTGTTGCGCGTTGGCGAGTGCCTCGCTCACCACATACGCGATGACCTCCGCGCTCGCTTCGTCGACAACGGTCGCGGGGGAAACGTGGACATCAGCAGTAGCGCCCGAGATCGCGGCGAGCTGCCGCAGCGAGTCAACCAGGTTGCCGGCATCGAGGGCCCGTGGGAGTTGGCCAGATGCCAGTCGACCGAGGTCTTCCAAAGCCCCGTCGAGACGAGCGACGACGCTGGCGATTGCCACCTTCCACGAGTCGTCACTGTCGTCGACGACATCGGACTCTTCGACAACGCGAAGGATCTCCATCCGCAACGCCAACAGTTGCTGCTGTGCGCCGTCGTGCAGGGCACGTTCGAGCTCGCGACGGCGCCGTTCGAGCGCGACAGTCAGATCGCGGCGGGAACGATCGAACACCTGCCGGCGCTCGGTCACGATGTCGTCTGCGGTCCGAGCGGGAGCGCTAGTGATCGGACTGAGGTGAATTTCGTCCATGGTCCTCATCCCGTACTGCAGGTCATCACGTGCCCTGCGGATACGACGGACAAGTCGGTTTGTACGGCTTGGTTCCGAAGTACTGCCGCCATTCCTCGAGTGTCAGGTTGCGGCGCGCGAGCCCACACGCCGCGCTGGCTGAGACGACCCGAATCGATGTCGAAGAACATCGCACCCGTGAGCCGGTGCGGGCTCGCCACCTTCCGCCCGCCGTCGGTCCACCCGAGCGACGCCACACCGTCGACGCCGACCCAAGCAGGACGCCCCACTGTCAACCCAAGGTCCAAACGCCAGATGCGCAGCGTGTAATCCTGCGAGCTCTCCGAGGCCAGCAGCCGTCCATCGGGCGAGAACGCGATGGTGCTGATCGGCCCTCGGTGTCCACGGAGTTGCTGGACCCGTTGGCCCGTCGACCCGTCGAGCAACACCAGCAGTCCACTGTTCGCGCCTACGGCGAGACGTGTGCCGTCCGGCGAGTAGGCGATGGAGCGGATGCCCCGCGGCAGACCGGTCGACCAGAGGTGTCCACCCGTTTTCGTGTCCCAAACATCGACCCACCCGTTCCGTGTTCCGGTGGCAAATCGCGCACCCGACGCGTCGAACGCGGCGGTGATCCCGGCGGCACGCTCGCCCTCCCGCATACCCGGCGGACGAAGCGGTCGACCGTTGAGGGTGGGGTCCGACAAGTTGTACAGCTTGAAGCACGCGTCACAATCGCGGTCGGTTTGGCTTGTGACCAGCCCGTTGCCATCAGGGCTCAAAGCCACACCGATCTCGCTACTGCCGACAGTGAGCAACGGTGTCAGCGGATGGCCCGATGGCAGGTCGAATACCTGCGCTTTGCCGTCGCTCCGCGCGACCGCCGCTTTCGTACCGGAGGCCGACACTGACAGACCGGTGAGGGGTGCGTCGGCCAGCTGAAGCGAGCGACCGACCGCTTGTCCGGTGGCGTCCCATTCCCGCACTCGTCCCGATCGATCGGCCGTGAAGACTCGGCCGGTCGGTGTGGTGACGACCTGCGTGCGTCCGTCGGTCTTTTCGGCGATCGGGGTCGCGACCGACGACGAACCGCGGAGGTCCCACACGGCAATGGTGCCGTCATCGCTGGCGCTCACCATCCGGTTGGCCTGCTCGGCGATGTCGATCCGCACGCCGGCCGCATGACCGCGCAGGGCTAGTCGAACGGGGCGGAACGTGGCCGTATCCCAGAACCGTATGTAGCCGTCTTCGCCCGAGGTCACGAGCGTCTGACCGTCGTCGATCAGTTGCAACCGGTAGGTGATGCCGTCGTGGGCCTCAAACGCTGGGCTCAACGGCTTGCGGGTGGTCGCATCGAAGAACTGCACGCTGAGGTCCGTGGCCACCACAAAGGTCTTCTGATTCGGTAGCCACCGCATGTCCCACAGCGATTCCTCGAACTTCATCGGTTCACCGATGGGGGCCCATGTCCGGGTGTTCCAGAACCGAAGGCTGCCGTCGGCAGCTCCGGTGGCAAGTTCCCGGCCGTCAGGGCTGAACTGGACGAAGAGGACAGTGTCCTCGTGACCGGTCAGCGGTGCGTGCACAGCTTTGCCGGTATGCGCATCCGTCAGACGGACCAGGGTGTCCTCGCCGCCACTGGCAATCACGTTGCCGCCGGGATCCATGGCCACCGCCCACATGGGGGCGTCGCTGTGGTCCGCGACGTTCACCGTCGCGGTGCCGGTGTCGACGTTCACGATGTGGACGCCACCTCCCGAGTCGCCGGTGAGGATTCGGCCGTCGGGCAGGAAACGTATGCGCTGCGGAGCGATATCCTCGCCCAGGCCTACAGACCGCAGTAGCGACGGCTCCCCGTTTCCGATGTCCCAGATCTGGAGGCTCGCGTCGTCGCCGGCGAACGCGATCCGTCGACCCATGGGATCAACGGCGATGTCGACAATCGAGTCGTTCACGTAGATGTACCGGAGGAGTCCTGGCTGACCCGTCAGCGCCGAGAAGAGCGCTCCTTGAGTCTCGAGATCGTCGTGGAGGTCGTGCGCCTCGACCGACAGGAGCGCAGCCAGATCGAGTCGATCCGACCGCACATCCGCGGCCACCGCGGCAAGGCGCCGAGCATCAGCCGTGCGCCGCTCGCCATCCGCGCGGTCGCCCTGCCGCACGGCGAACGCGCCAGCCGCCACGGCCACGAGTAGAAGCGCAATCGCGGCGGCCAGAAGCATGCGGAGCCGACGGTTAGCCCGGCGCTCCTGCACAACTTGCGAGGCGCGCCGCACCTCTTCGCTCTTCGCCGCGGCGACGCTGGCATCGACGAACGCCCTGGATGTCTCATCGAGTGGCAGGGCCGCCGATCTCGACTCTTCGAAGACGCCGAGAGCATCGACAACCGCCTGCAGACGAGCCCCGCGAAACAACACGGTGTCATCGTTTTGCTCACTCCAAAGCTTGGCGCTGGCCCGCAACTGCCCCAGAACCCGAAACGCGTCGCGATCCTCTTCGATCCACTCACGAAGTCGCGGCCACTCGCGGAACACCGCTTCGTGGGCGATCTCGGCCGTTCCACTGTCGGCCGTGACGAGACGAGCGTCGATCAACGCCCGCAATGCCGCCTCGGCGTCAACGTCACCGGAAGGCACCAACTCGGTCGTGGCGACGCGACGAGCGGAGTCGGCGCTCCTCGACCCGGGCGCCGCCAACCGGATGAAGATCGTTCTCGTCGCCTGTTGGTGGGCGGGGGGAAGCGAGACCCACAATGCTTCCGCGGTTCGGGCGATGGCGCCCCGCACGCCTCCGGCCTGGCGGTACGCATCTCGCGTGAGCGTGTCGCCCTCGCGTCGCAACCAGGTCTCGCTGAGCGCATGCGAGAGCAGCGGAAGCGCGCCGGACTCACCCACGACATCATCAATGATCTCGTCGTCGAGGCCCCGCTCGATGACGAGACCGGCGGCGATCGCCGGTACGGTGATGATTCGGCGCAACTCTTCCTCGGTCGGTGCGCCGAGCAGAACGTGCGACTGCGACAGTGCTTCAGCGAACCGGCGGTACGGCGCGCACGACCCATAATGATCCGAGCGAAGGGCCACGACCACCCTGGCCCGGCCCGACTCGGCGATATCGCACAGCTCGTCGAGGTATGCGGCACGCTCCGCTTCGTCGTCGCAAAGCGTGAAGATCTCCTCGAGCTGATCGGCGGCCACGATCGGACATGTTCCGTCGTCGTTGCGTCCCGCCAACCGTGCCATGGTTTCCCGGAGGCGCTTCATCGGCTCGGCCCCCGGGCGGATTACCGCTGAGACGACCGAGTACTGGCTCAATCCAGCCAGGAGAAGCGAGGACTTTCCGCTCCCCGATGCTCCGACCACGCCGGCCAACGTCGAGCTCTCCATGGTCGCCCGGACCTTACGAACCGCTCGTTCCCGCCCGACAAACAGTGCCCCGTCGCTTGCGGCATAGGCATCCAAGCCCTTCCACGGGCAGCGACCATTCGCGCTCGTCCAGCCTGGCTGCTCAGCGCTTCGGGCCTTCGACTCCACCCGATCACCCTACTAACGGATCTCGCGATCCAGATCGGTCGACGCAAGAAATAGGAAAAACCCGAATACGCCACTTCAATGACGCTGATGACCCTGCTCAGTGACGCTGAGGCCCGGCGAGACAACCTCGGGACCTCTTAGTGCAAGCGCTCACGCCGAGCCGAGACTCGCCAGCCAACGCCGTTCCAGCGAATTGACGTCGAGGCCGTACGCATTTCGCAAGGTCGTGGTGAAGTCTTTGGCCGCGTAAAGCTGCTTGAACTTCGTCACGCCGTACTGCTCGACGAGCCAACACGCTATCGATCCTGACTGTGGGTACCGCACCGCAGCGTCGACGTCGAAGAACGAGTCTCCGAGCCGTCGGGAGACTGAGACCAGTTTCCCGCTGCGCCGAAGCGCGGCGGCCCTGGCGTGCGGAGATGGTGTCGCCTGATCGAAACACACCGCAATTCCCTCGCCGAGCAGCGCTTCGGCAGGCTCTCCCATCGTCGACGCGGTGATCACGTGCGTCATTTCGTGTCCGAGTGACTGGTGGTTGCCGGCGGACACCCAGACCGTATGGACTTCCTGGGCCGGGCTGATCGCGAAGCCGGCATCACGGGCGGTCGCTCGGTAGAGCGATGTGTCCGACGGATAGAAATACATGTTCACCCGACCGGTCGGCTTCAGGCTCAGCGACTTCACGATTGACGTGTATGCCGCTTCGTGCTGCTTGGCCACCGTAAGGATGTTGCTGGCGACATACGTGCCGGGGAGGTACCGGTACGTGAAGTGCGTCGAGCGCTTAGCGGTCCACTGGCTGTAGTCCGGCGCCTCGTCGAAGCGCGGGACGGTCAGTGAGTCGACGAACGCGGTGAACGACTGCTGCACAGCTTCTGCGTCGTTCTTCGGAGCCCAACCAACCACGAGGACTCCGACACGGTTGCGCACCACGCCTACCAATATGCCCACATACGGTTCGCCTTCGACGGTGTAGGCGTGTTCTATCCAAGCCGCGGGTAGTCCATCGATCTCGGCGTCACCGCGATCGGTCTCCTCATAGCCATCACGTTTCGCCTCAAGAAGGGTCGACACCTGCTGAACCATCGCCGCGGGCGTCAGGGCCTTGATCTGAACCGACACGGCAAATCCGGCAGCCCCGCTCCGATCACGCAGGAATTGCTGCTCGGAGCCGGCGGTGTCGAGGATCCAGGTCTTCGGATAGCGCACCGCCCAGAAGCCATCGGGATCGTCGAAGGCAAGGGTATCGGTGCTTGTCACCGCTGAGGAGTACGCGACAGCTGACGCGTGTGCCGGAGCGGAACCCAAACTTGTATTGCCAGGCATCAGCGCAATGAGAAACAGGGATGCTGTTACCCCGACCAACGTGTGATTGCGGGATCGCATGAGAACTCCTGACGGCACGGGCCAACCTGCCCGACTCGATCAACCCAATCGTAGAATTCGCCGCCGCAAGCGGGCAGGGTCGGTCGTCCCCGCGGGCAATGGAATTAGGCCCGTTTTGAGCATTTGTGGGGCGAACGCCGATCCGAAAGCTCTGACCTCGCGAGCCGAAAGTAGGACCTTCGACCATGGGCCGCTCGCACCGAAATCACTAAATTGCTATTTGTCCGGCGCCTGTTGTCCAGCCGACCTGGACGGCAGTCCAGAGGAGACAAATGAGTCGAGAGCCCAAGCGGTCATTGGAACCGATTGAGCGAAGGCGTCTGCTTCGCTTGGTTCGGCGTCGTTACGACTTTCGTGTCGTGGCGCTCGTGGCGGGTGCCGGGTTCGGAAAGTCGACGCTGGTGCGTCAGGCGATAGCCGACAACGTGTCGGAGCCGAGCGGACTTGACGTGTGCATCGAGTGCACCGCAGACGACGCCCATCTCTCGGAGTTCGCCGCGCGGATCCGCACACTGTTCGAACTCGACTCCACGACGTCGAACGATCCCGAACGGTTGGCTGCGGCGGTTGCCGACGCAGTAGCGCTCCGATCCCCCATCGACGTTTGTCTGATCATTGACGACGCTCATCTGTTGACGGGCTCACATTCGTGGACGCTCGTTCGCGAGATCGCTGATCGCCTTCCGCCGAACGGACACCTGCTCATTGCGGTGCGCACCGACCCTGATCTGCCACTCGCCCGGCTGGCGGCTCGGGGCCATGCGCTGTTGATCGACGAAGAGGAACTGTCGTTCACGGTCGAGGAGTGTATGGAGTTCGGTCGCCGCCGCGGCGTCGACTTCACCAACAACCCGATCGCATGGCCGGCCCTCGCCGAACTCGCCGCCCGCTCGTCAGGACCGCGCCTGCAACGTGCCTATCTGGTGCAAGAAGTCGTCGAGACGCTGAGCCCTTCGGTGCGCCAATTGCTTGGCGCCGTGGTCGTTGCGGAAGGTGCCGACGATGCGCTCGCTTCGGCCATGATCGGCCGTCCGGTGAACGTGGAACACGAGCTTCACGGCGTGCCGCTCGTTCATCCCGACAGCGACGGCTGGGTGCAGCCCCACGAACTCTGGCGAAACGCGTTGGCCGATCTTCTGTCCCCGGATGATCAGCTTCGATCGCTGAACATCGCTGCAGCCATGCTTGCCGGTCGAGGTCGCTATGTGTCTGCGATCCGGCTCTACACAGCTGCTGGGAACTGGACCGCGGCGGGTCGCGTCGCGCTATCGGCACTCGGCATGCAGCCGCCGGCAATCGACCCTGCAGCGCTGGCTCGTCTACTCGACCTGGTCCCGATGGAGGAGCGCGGACATCCCGGTTGGCAGCTCGCCGGAGCGCTGCTGACCTACGAGCGTTCCCTTGGCGCAGCGCGGACCGCCCTTGAGCGGCTGGTCGAGCACCTCAGCCCCGGAGGGCCATCGGCCTATGAACTGAGTCCACAGGAGCGCGACGACGCGCTCGTGAGCGCACTTTTCCACCTGGCCACCATCGGGCGTCGAATGGCCGATGAAGATCTGCTCGCATCGGTGACGGAACAGCTTGGTCCGTTCGTACAACAGCGACACGCGCGTGCGACTGCCGTGAGCGCGTCGGTGAAATGCTTCATGGCGCAAATACACGGACGCTGCGCTGAAGGGCTGGAGGCACTCGAAGACGTCGACCACGGATCGATCTCGCGTGAACAGTCTGCACATGTTCTGCTGATGGCGGGCAACCTTCACCTGCTGGACGACCGCCCCGATCTCGCGTCCGCATGTTACCGGGAGGCCTCGGACGAGGCCAACGCTTCGGTCCGTGTCCTCGCTGACGAACTGCATGCCACGGCAACATGGGTCGCCGGGCATATCGATGAAGCGATCGAGGAGGAGCGTCGCTGTCTCGACGCCGCCGAACGATTTGGATTCGCCTCGCGTGCGGCGCAGTTCCGGGCGATGCTGGCCGCCATGCTCGCGATGGCCGGGAGGCTCGAGGAGTCGCAAGCGGTGTTCGACGCGTTGCCGGTTCAACTTGGCAGTCACTCCGCCGACATGGAGACCCGCACCCTCAGCCAGTTCACCCTCGCGCTTTTCGATCTCGCTGCCGGCGATCGAGCAGGTGCCGTCGAAACACTCACCCGCATCCCCGAGCCGGATGGCCACCTTCAGCGCGCCTCGTTCATGCCGGCGGCGACGATCGTCGCACTTCTGCCGGAGCGGCGTGCGGCTTGGAACGCGATTCCCGCCCGCCTGATCCAGGCCGCGGCAGAATCGGGTCGGAGGCTCGCCGATCCGACCGATCCGACCGATGCGACCGAAGCAGCCGATGGAGCCGCGTATCCCGAATCGCTCTCGTTTCGTAGGGCGCTGGTACCGGCCGCTCTGGCCCCAGCCACGACAAGGCAGCCGGTTGTGCATTCGGATCAGTTGCATCTCGACGTTCTGGGAACGGTGCGCCTGCAACCACTCGCTGATCCGGTGCCGTGGCGGCGTGGCCGCGTGCGCGAGCTCGCCGCTGCGATCGCGCTGCTCGGTCCGTGTCGCCGCGAGACCCTGGCCGAGATGCTGTGGCCCGATCAGAGTGCTGGCGTCGCTGACAGAAACCTCCGCGTGAACCTCACGTATCTGGCCGACGCGGTTGATCCCGACAGGCCACGAGGCATGCCATCGTCACTTCTCGTGGCTCAGGGGACCTCGCTCGCGATCGCCGATGCCCGTGTGCAGGTCGACCTCGTGGCGTTCGACGAGTGTCGGCGTCGAGCGAGGGCTGCGGAGCAGGACAACGATCCGGCGACGGCGCTGGTCGCGCTCAGCGATGGCGTCGCCCTGTGGCGCGGTGAGGTCGCCGCCGACCTCGATGCCGAATGGCTCGAACCCATCCGACGCCAACGCGGGGCCGAGTTCGTCGCCATGGCCAGTCGGGCTGGCGAGATCGCTCTCGGGCAGGGTGAACTCGAGCAGGCCCTCGCGTTCACGTCGCTCGTGCTCGCCCGGGATCCTTCGCACGAACGGGCCGGACGGCTCCGAGCCGTCTGCCTCCTCGCGGCCGGTGATCGCAGTGCGGCCACCGAGGTCATGCGAGGCTGCCTCGCCCGCTGTGCCGAGCTGGGCGTCGAACCGGAACCGGAGACGGTTGTGGTCGCCACCCGGCTCGGCATCGATGTCGGATGCGAACTCGGAACCCGACGACTGACCTGAGTCGGAACCTGGCCCGTCCCGGTTGGTCCCGGGGACGCGGGGGTGCGGTACACACACCGCACTCACATCCTTCGCTTCAGATACGCCGTGGTGGTGGTCAACCCGTTGCGATGTTGCGACTGCACCGCAACCAGCATCCCGGTGCGGAGGTCGAAGCCGCTCGACGTCACCTGAATTGCGCCTGTCTCGGTCATGACGAGCATCCCGTTTGAGACACCCGAAACCGTAGTGCGCAGACCGGTCACCCGATCATCGTCGATGACCTGTCCCTTGCGAAGTTTTGCGAGGACATTCGGGTCGATCCACAGCGATGGAATCGGCCGGGTCTTCAGCACGGTGGTCGCCTGAGGCCCACGTCCATCACGCATATCGAGAGTGGTGGTCTCGTTCATTTGAACCGTCATACCGTCGGTACGTGTCACTGCCCAGTGTTGTGCGAGCGGGTACGTTCCGTCGTAGGTGTCCTGGATGGATATCCCGTATGTGCCGGACCAGTCAGCGGACCGCATCCCGAGAACCGCCGCGCCGGGTTTCTGATTCGCCCAGGGATACGCCGTCTGACGCATCGCAACGAAGCGCTTTTGGGCGATGATCTTCGTGCCGTCGTTGCCTTTGGTTTCCAATCCCCAAATCAGAAGCATCCCGGAATCGACATCGAAGGTGTACTGCGTGAAGCCCCCGTCGGTCGGTGTCGTGATCCGCACCGCACTGTACGTCTTCCCGTTGAGCGTGTAGGGACCGTGGACAGTAGTGACGTCAGAAACCGTGCCGTCTTTCATCGTGGCGAGCTTGCGCGGCGACGCCCAATACTCGCCACCTGCGGTAAGCGGCAGGAGGATGGTGTCAGACGAGACATTCCACACCGCTCTCGCCGAGAGGTCTATCGCCAGCAGACGCGACTCGACCGCGGCGATACCCGACTGAATCCCCGTGATCGTCAGCTGTTCGTAGCCGACGCTTCCGGTCGGGTCGTTGTCTGATCCATCGGGCGGAGTTGAGGAACTCGAAGTTTCGTATGTCATGCGAACGCCGAGACGCACGAAAGCAGGCACTGCGCCGTTCGCCGTCGTGGCCGTATCGGCGTCTCCACCCAGGCCTCCGATTGTCGAGCCGGGGAGGGTGATGCCGCCGGCCATCAGCGATCCGGACAGTCCGGTGTTGATCAGCGGGGCGGCCACTCCACCACCGAGTGGAGCGGTCGATTCGAACGATGACGCGAGCCTCTCCCGAACCGCGCTGTCATCGGCCGCGTCAATGCGTCGCAGCGTAAGGCGCACCCCACTTCGGATCACGGTGAGGTCGCGGCCGGACCGGGTCACCACGAGCAGATGCTCGACCGCTTGCGCCAGGTAGGAACCGGCGAGCACCGTGGAGCTTCGCATCCGAAGCTCCACGGGATAACTGTGCCCCGTGTCGACCAGCGACCCGATGAAGCGCTTACCGCTGGGGTCGAACGCATCGGACTGAAGATGCAGCGTGAGCCCGCCTCCGGTGAAGGTCCCGTCGAACGGGCTGACCGTTGTTTCCGTCGCTGCCGCTCCGGCGGGACCTGTTGTGGCCCCACGCGTCGTGTGCACACTGAGGGCCGGCGCCGGGGCCGTTGTGAGCGTCGTTGCGGCAAGAGCGAGTGCCGTCGCGGTCGGCCACCAAAGCGCTGACTTGCGCCGTCCGGCAAGGCGCCTTTGGGTAATGCGCCCGTTGTCGTTTGTCGTCTTCACTTCTGCTCCAACCGGATGGTGAGCACTATCGGATCGTCGCTCTCATTCGGGATCTCCACACCGTTCGACGAGATGCCCTCGTAGCCGTCAGCCGCTGCGCCCATCGGGTAGGACTCTCCCCGGAGCAGTCGGAGCTGCGGATGCTGGAAGTACCCGTTCTTGTCGGTCTTCAGCGCGGCGACGACCTGATCGTCGCTGATGTTGTTGCTCCATTCCACACCGGGCTGCAGCACGAAGAACCAGCCGTTCACAATTGGCCGTCCCGTTGACGCGTCGATCAGGTAACCCGTGATCGCGACATCTTCGGTGTTCTCGGGCGGTCGTGTCGTGGTGGTGGTGCGGCCGGAGGACCGGGCTCTCGTCGTGGAAGGTGCTGTCGCCGGCGCGTCGGTCGCGAAGACATCTTCGAGCGAGACGTCACTCGCCTCGGTGTCAAGTGTTTCCGTGTCATCGACAACGGCCTCGGGGATCGTCGTCGTGGTCGTGGTTCTCGTAGGTTTCGTGGTGGTCGTCGTCACCGTTCCGGCCTTGGCGACCTTCCCTTTGGTCGCTTTGGCCACGATGGCCTTTGCCACGTTCACCGCCCGGAGGGAGTTGATGAACCCGCCGAGGGCTACGCAGGTGTCCTTGTCATCCAGCTTGCCATCGTTGTTCGTATCAGCCACCGGCCGGCAGTCGACGAATCCGCTCGCGCCCTGCACACCCTCGCGGGTCGGGATGCCGACGAGCTTGCCGTCGTCATCAACCGCGGTGCCGCCGCTGTTGCCGCCCGACACCGATGCGCTGGTCTTGATCCAGGCACGTCCCTTGTAGTTCGGATCAGTCGCGAATCCACTTACCGGGCCGCTGGTGAACGTGATCGTCTCCCCGCCGATAAGCGGGTAGCCGTAGATGTTCAGTGTGTCACCGAGTTCAACGGTGTCGGAATCTCCGAGGGCCACCCAAGGAAACGACGTGTTGGCCGAATTGACTTTGTCACCGTTGAGGTTCGTGGAGATCTTGATCACCGCCACGTCGAGGGTTTTGTCGACGGCCACGATGTCCGCGATGTACGACGCCACCGGTGGTTCGTCGGCCTGCTTCGTGAGGTACACGACCATGATGTTGTCGACGATCTCGGCACCGTTGTCGGCGGCTTCTTTCTTCGAGCTTTCCAGATCCGTTACGTGTGCATTCGTGAGGATGAAGCCGTCGGCACTGATGAGACTGCCACTGCCCCAGCCGAAGCTGCCGTACTTCTTCTCACCGGTCTTCGGATCGGTGATCGAGTAGAGGGGACCAAGTTGCACCGCCGCGGGTTGAACTTTGCGGCTCGTTGCCCGGTCGATCGCCGGAGCCGGAAGTACGGAAGCGGCGAGGGCAACGGCAGCGAGGGCCGTGAGCCCACCGACAGCGGCCCGTCGGAGGGTAAGGGGGCGAAGGTTTCGGAACATGGCGTTCACCTAGGCTTTCGGGAAGGAGATCGAGGAAACAAAGCGGTGGTAGCGCGGCATCGCGCTTCCACGGTTGGCGACAGGTGTCTCAATCGTCAGCACGTAGACGGTGTCGCCGTTGCGGACATAGGTGTCATCGCCGGTCATTACGACCGGAAGGCTCTCCTGAACAAACGAGCTTCGATCTACGGTGAAGGCGTAACGAGCGGTCGCCGACCCATGTCCCTTCAGCTTCTTCCCGGTCTCAAGATCAAAAACCTTGTATCCACTGCGTTGGGTGCCGCGATCGATATTCATTTGGTTTGACGCAATGGCGATCGCTGCGACGTCATCGAGATTGGCATCAACTTTGATCGAGTGGAGCGTCAACGTCGTTTCGTAGCCGCCGCCTCCGCGTGTTCGGGCCTGCAGCTCGGTCGTCGAACGCGAGAGCGACCAGGTCGCGGGATACGACACCGTGGCGCCGGCGTTGGTTGCGGAAACCGTCTCGCCCAGCACTGCGTTGCGTTGAACGAGACCCAGCATCAGGGCAAGCGCTGTCACGCCGATCGCAGCGAGAAGCGGTCCTCCGTTTCCTTTCGCTCGCTCATCTACCGGGATTACTTTCGCGTCGGCGCGTCGTACGAGGAAGAGCACGAGTGCGAGGAGCGCAAGTGCGATGGCGCACTGCAGCAACAGGCCACGGGCCGGTTGCGCTCCACTCTGACCGGATATCGATATTGTACGTTCGCTTACCTTGTGGCGGAGCCAGTACGAGACACCGTTGACGACGGCGGCACCGGTCAAGACCGCAGGAAGCGTCCACACCGGTCGGAGTTCAAGGCGGTTTCGTCCGATCGTGTAGCCGACGAGAGCGCCGAGTGCCCCGTGCGTCAAGGCGGTGGCCACGATGCGGATCACACCGGCGCGCAGGTCGACGAACCCGCCCGCTGCGAGGACGGTGCTCACGTTCAACGCTGTGGCGTACCCGACACCGGCCGCGGCTCCGTAGACGACACCGTCAACGCGCTGGTTGATAACGCCCGACTCGTAGACGGTCGAACGAACGGCGATGTACTTACAGAATTCCTGCGTGAAGCCGATGACGAGGATTGCTCCGATGATCTGCGTCCACGTTGAACGAGTGAGCCACTCGTTCACGCCGTACGCCTTCGTGATGAGCGGTTGGCCGACTCCAACGGCCAACAGGCCCGACGCGCCGGCGACCAGACCGACCTGCCGTAGCGGCTCAGGCTCGACTCGGTCCTGCAGGTAGAACAAAGCCATCCAGATCACGGCCGGGATGCCGGCGAGCACCAAGCTGACGGCGATCGCGGCACCACCGTGCGGTTCGATGTCAACGATCCGCAACAGGATCTCGATGAACACGACGTAGCCGAGCAATGCTGCGATCTCCGCACCTGCGGTGCGCCACATGCTCCGCCGGTCGTGTGGTGTGATGGTGAGCCTTTCGCTCGAGGTGAGGGCATCAGTGGTCATGAGCCTTCCTTTCCGTGTGGGTCCGTCGGGTTCGTGCTGCGTCCGTCGGGGTTGGACAGGTCGACCGTACGAAGCTCCCGCTCGCTCCCCGCTAACGGCTCTGACACGAGCTCACCGGTGTGCTTACCCCGTGTTACCGGATCGGCTCGTCGCCTCGAACCGCCGTCGGTTACAGCGACGCGATGAGGTGAAGGGCAGCGGGAGTCGCTCCACCGGCGGTCGACGTGAGTCCGTACGTAGCTCGGCCAACATTCACCACGTGCGACGACGGTGAGCGCAACACCCGGTCGAAGTCGAGTGCGCTGACGACGACCGGAGCGCGCATGCGGCCGTCGACCACCTCAGCCAGCAGAGCTATGCCAGCTTCTGCGGTGGCCCTATCGGGAAGCGGTCGAACGGTGATCGTGAGGTTGGTGACCCGCCCGCTGCCATCGGATGCGACGAAGGCGAGGAGAGTGGCCTGCGGTCCGACGGGCCGTGTGAAGTTGCCGTTGAGCGGCGACCAGTCCCCTGACATCACGCTTGAAGGCAGTGGAGGCGCTCGAGCCGCGTTCGAGCTGCTCGAGGTGACCGCAGTGTTCCAACGAGCGGCAACTTCCGAAAGCGCGAGCGTTACGTCGTCGAACTCGTCGGTGGTTCGCGACGCGATACCGGCCGGGGTCGCACACCACCGGGTGTAGGGCGCGGTGCGCGAGAGAAACGCCGTGTCACCCGTGACGGTGCCCTTCCGTTCGAAGGCGCTGACAGCATCCGTGAAGGCCGCCCACGGCGTACGTTCCATCACTGCTTCGAGACACTCGATGGTCACCGCGTGATTGGCGGCCGCGGCGGTGTTGGACGTTGAAATCGACTCGGCGATGCGGTGTGCGAGTGCTTCCTGAGACGGTGTTGCAGCGGTGGCATTCGCTTTCGCGATCTCGTCGGTTCGGGCGACGGACGTCGACGATGGTGATCCGTTCGATGGTGATCCGTTCGATGTCGTCCACCGCTTGGCGCACGGTGCGTCACCGGGGTCGAGATCGAACCGTGCCCGCTCGGTATCCGTGAAGTCGCGTCCGAACAGTGCACACCCGTCAGCCAGTGCACGGCTTGGATCGAAACTGCGGACCTGCGCCTCCAGTTTTGTAGGCCCGACGTAGCCGAGAACGACCTGGTGGCTGTTCGCTCCTACGGCAAGTGATCGGAACGTGAGGCCGTCTTCGTCGGCGAACCGTCCGAGTGAGGTCCTCGTGGAAACGTGTAAAAGCGTCAGGCCGCCGAGGGCATCTGCGGTTAGCAGGTTTGTTCCGCCGTCGACGAAGCTCAACGCGGCAATATCGCCGTCGGTGTCGAGGCGCACTGACGAACCGCCGCCGTCGATCGTGAACACATCGACCTCAGATGCATCGGCCACCGCGACCGACGTGCCATCGGGATGCAACGCGATCGATCGACTCGGCGGGCGGGTGAGCGCTGAACGAAATACTTCCGTGGCATCGAGTGCGTTGACGACCACAATCCCCGCGCCGATCTCGTAGTAGGCGAGCCGGTTCGCTTGGCGGCCCTGCACCGCGAGTGCGGCCGCTCGGTCGGAGATTGTCCGCTCGACTTCGACCGATGTCGCGGTTATGCGCCATACGTGGAGCAATCCATTCGCTCGGAGCCCCGCGACCCGGTTGCCGGCCAGGGCACGCAACGTAACGATCGGCGACCCGCTGATCGAGGACGCGTGGAGTGTGGGTTGGCCGTCGCGAAGTACTGCCAACGCACCCTTCTCGTCGGACACCGCAATCCCGAGTCCGTCAAGGTTCGTGATCGCAAGTGGGGTCGCGACACGGCCCCGGGTCGTACGTGTGCCTAGCATGCCATCGGCTCCCAGCGGTGCCGTGACAATCTGTCCGTCGGCCTGAGCCCAGGTGAGCGTGTGGCCATCCGTTGACAGCTCCGTCGAGATCGGGCTCACCTCAAGGGCCCGACCACCATCGACCCGGTTCCGTCGTGTATCGAGAACTGTTACGAGACCATCCGCTCCACCCGTGGCCGCGATGCCACTCGGCGACCACGCGATCGCATTCACCGGTCCGGTGTGCAGCAACTCGCCGGTGTAGGCGAGCCGCCTGGACGGTTCGAGGTACCGGTAGTCACCACCATCGGTCGCGACGAGGATGTACTGAGCGCTCGACGTTGACGTGGCGATGGCGTTGATCGGATTCAACGTCACACCGATGTCGTCTTTGACCTTCCCGTCGGCTGAGGCCAGGAGCACGACCTCGCCCCGGGTCGTTGCCACTGCGACCGTGGATCCTCCATCGAACGATGCCGCTGTCGTGGCGTACTTCACCGGCGTTCGCCACTGCACGCTGGGCGTCGCGGTCGATGTTGACACCGACACGAGTTCGCCGGTCCCCGACGTATCCGCGGCGACCAACAGGACGGTCGAACCCGCGTTTGCGATGGACGTGATGCTCTTGTCCAACTTGGTCCACTGCAGTGTCTCGGTGCGATCAACGGACGTCACGGCAACCGAACCGTCGATCGTTGCGAGGACCAAGCGTCCATCGCGCAGCGGCACGCACCGGCGAGTACGGATGGAGCGGTGGTCCAGCGGTTACGAACTGTGAGGGTTCGCCAGTCGCGCTGCTCGACCGCAGCAAGGCCGGCCACGAACACACTGTCGGCGTCCGCGCTCACACCGGCGCCTCGTCGCTCGACCTTCGCAGTCGCAAGAGTCTCGCCGGTAGCTACATCCGAAGAGATCAGTTGTCCTTCGGTGTCGAGCGAGACCACGGTGGCCCCGTCGTCACTCACGCTCACCGATACGACCCGGGACCCGTGCGCCCGGATGTAACGCCGAAGGTCGGGCGTACGCTGCAGCGCCCGGACGACGGCCTGACGGTTGTCGTCGGTGGGTCGCATCCGATACGCCTGGGCCGCAAGCAGGAAGCCGAGATCCGTCGGCAGACGGGTGGACGCGGACTCACCTCGGAGTCGGACAGCCTGCGCGTCGATCCGACGCTGTTCCGCTCGAGTCGCGTTGCGACGGGCCGAGATCCCAGCGAGAACCGACACAATAAGAAGCGCGCTTAGCAATGCCACGGCGGCACGCGTGATCCGCAGCGTCCGCCGATGCTCATTGAGGTCAGAGCCGACGAGGTCGTCCTTCGACATGCCACGCAACGGAGCAGCAAGTTCGGCCACCGCATCGAGAAAACGTGGATTGCGCAGCGTCAGGTCGGTGCGTCCGTCCGCCCACCGGAGATCGACATAGCGCGGTTCGCTGTCAAAGACGCCGTGGAGCGCCTCGGGCAACGCGGTCGACTCCTCACGATTGAAGTCGTTGAGGTCGCCGTCCCAAACCAACTCGCCCGCAGTGAGCACCAGAAGCAGGGCGGATACGCCGTTTCGCTCAACCCAGTGCCGGATCTCACGATTGACCCAGACCGACTGGGACGCTTCCGGTGACAGCAGAAGCAGGAAGGTGCTCGACGTGTCAAGAGCGCGCACGATCCCGGGCCACAGACCGGGTTCCGCTGACATGGCCGCTTCGTCGAGAAACACGCGCACGGCACGAGTCCGGTACCAGGGTTTCGCCAAGCGATGGAGGGCTGATCGCAGGTTCGGGGCGAGATCGTCGTCGGCGTGGTGGCTGTAGGAGATGAACGCGTCGTAACCGGTTCGAGCGTCGGCAACGGATGCGTTTCTGCGGCGGATCATGGCCGGTCCTCGATTCGTGGCGCGTCTTGCTCCGGGGACCGCTTCCCCTGCTCCGATTCAGTGGCCCGCGCCGGCGACACCCTCGGCGCCACGTTCGGGGCGGTGAGCTGTCGTGGCCGGGAGATTCGGTATCCGAGATCGCCGACGAAGGTAGGCATTCCGAACACTGCAGCGCGGTCAAGGTCTCGAATTTCCTCGCTCAATTCCGCCCACGGCACGAGGTACGGGGACGTCTTCGCTTCAGTGTCACGGGGACCCGGCCGCCATCCCGCCGCAATCCGTTCGGCCGTCCAACGGTCGTGCTCCATGCGGGCCAGAAGCTCGGCCTCGTCGTGCTCGAACCGGAACGGGACCTGGCACGCACCAGCCGGAGCAAGCGAGCAGCCGATGGCTTCGAGCTTGGTCCAGAGGTGATGAGCCTGCGATCGGTTCGATGCCTTCAGCGGCGCGGCAAGCTTGTCCCACGGGACCAGGGCCGGATCGTTCGCGTCGAACCCGGCGGCCAGCCGGGTGGCGCGGTAGTTGTCGTGCGTGGCGCGAGCGATGATCTCCATCGATCCACCGAGGACCAGGTCGGCGTCGACCGACCAGCCGAGTGAGTCCACGAGCACGATCGGTACCTGACGAGAAGATCCTGAACCGTCAACGAGGGCGGCGAGGTGTTTTGGGTCGGGGAGGACCGCTACGACGACCGCGTCGTCGGGGAGTCGGCGGGCAAGACGCAACGCCGTGCTCATCGCTGCACTGCCAGTCCCGACCACAACGGCAGCGCCCGCATGTGATGCGTTGCCCGCATCGGCGAGTTGGTCGGGCTGATCGACAACCCATCGCACGGCCGACGACTCTTCGGACTCGTCGCCGAATCGGCTGATGAGTTCTTCTGCGGCGGGTCCCGCATCCGTACCAGCGAGGTGGACCGTGGCCGAGTAGCCCGATCGGGCCAGACGGGTCACGAGTTGCACCGCATGGGCACTCGGCGCCATGACAAGCAGGTCGCGATCAAGCCCATGGGAGCGGAGCACATGTTCGACATCGCGCGCCGTCAGCTCCGTCGGATTGAAGAAGTCGATCGTGGATGTCCCTCGGTCAGCGACCGTTTCGATTCGCAACAACTCACAGAGCTCCGCGCTACCGACCGAGGCGAGTACTCGAGCCCCGCCCCCGTTGGCCGTTGCGAGTTCGCGGGCTCGCAGTGCGATATCGACGTTGCTCGCGTCGTCGTCGGTGAGCGCCAGTACATCGCTCGCCTTGTGCACTCTCACGAGATGCAAGGCATCGGGCCGGGTTCCGTCGCCGAAGACCGTCAAGACCCCGACCGACCTGAACGAGGCCGCCTGCTCCGCGTTGGCGCCATTGTCGAGGAGGATCACGCGGCGTCCGGCGTGGGCGAGCGTGCGGGCCACCGCCGCCGCGGCCTCGGTGCCACCTACGACCACGACATGGTCTCGGGCGATCTGCACTCGCAACCGATCAAAGCGGTCGCGGTACAGCGCGGCCACGCCACGAAACGCCGTGTAGCCGCCGACCAACGGGGCCAGGAGTCGGCCGATCGTGAGCGCGATCGGAACCTCGCCCGACTCGATGCGACTCGATCCTTTGAAGAGATCGATATCGGCGTAGATCGTATCGATAAGGCTCGACGACTCACCCGCTCCGCGGAAGTAGCGCTGGTAGCCGACGAAACCCAGTACGAACGCAACAACACCGACCATGATGAGCAGTGGCTGCTCGAGGAACCGGAGTTTGGCGACGATCAGCCGCCGACGCGGCACCCGTCGCCGTGACCGCGCTCGTCGGGTTCCCTCACGATCCGACCCGAAAAAGGAAACACTCCGACGCACAGCCACGACCTGACCCTACGGAGCAGCCGTTCGCCGCTTGTTAACGGCGACATCGATCGTGCTCCACGGCTGCTAACCGGCCCGACATGTTCGTGGACTCGACTCCGGCGTGGGTCCGTCGGAACTCACGGGTCTCCTAAGATTCGCGGGTGCGGCGAACAGTGGTGGCGGGGACCAAACCGGTCGCTGGCGACTTAAGGATGTCGAACTCGGCGGAATCCGATCGATCGGCCCCTGGATATTCGTCGGTCAAGCCGACAATGACTTCACGCCGCTGTTGGCCTTCGACTCCAGGCGGCCGGTCAAAGCGCAACTGGACGATTTGGCACCCCGTCGGGGTGGCACCGTAGAGCGCGTCGATTGAACGAGATGTGCGGGGTTGTCCGCTGAACAAGGCGAACGCGACGCAACAGCGGGTTTCTCCCGATAGTTCCTTGAGGGCGTTGACGTTGCTCATGCGGCCAGGGCGAGGTGTGTTGTTGGTGGGCTGTGGAGGGTGATGCCGTTGGGCCAGTGGATGAGGAGGGTGACTTCGTCTGTGGCCATGGTGAGTTTGAGGCCGTGGTTGTGGGCGAGTCGGTGGTGGAATCGGCACAGGAGCGCGAGGTTGCTCAGTTCATGAGTGCCACCGTCTTCGCGGGGTTTGAGGTGGTGGATGTCGCACCATCGTGGCGGGTGCTCGCAACCGGGGTAGCGACAGTGCCGGTCACGAGCCAACGTGGCCCGACGGTTCCGGATCGGTATGCCGGTGATCGGGGTTCCGACGTCGAATGGGACACCCTTACCCGACAAGAAGACGGCGGTGAACGTCGCATCACAACACATCGCATCACGCACCCACCGAGGCAGCACGGTCCCTGAACTCGTGGCGGTGTTGCCGTTCTCACCATTCACGATGACAGTGACGTTCGGACGCGAACCGTGCACCTCCGAGAGGTCCTCGTTGCCGAGTATCTCGTTCGCTATGTCGTGCAGCGCATCATGGCGTTTCTGCACGATCGTACGGTCATCATCAGGTAACCGCTTCGACGGCATGACCGCGGTTAACGCCGCTGCGAGCGTTTCACCGGCTATTGGTTCAAGAATCCCGTCTAACTTCCACGACCCATCAGGCAGCACGGTCAACGTGACCCGGCGGCGTGCAGCGTGGGTGTCTGGCCGGGTGGGGTCGGACAGTTCGTCATCGCATAACGACACCCATTTACGGACTGCCATTTTGAACTCTGACGGTGTCAACGCCTCCGCCGCTTCCAACAACACGTGCTCGTCGCGGACCGCCAGGGCCCGTCGTTCCTCAGTTACCGCGGGAGCAAGGATCCGGATGTGGGTGTACCCGATCCGGTTCTCGTGAAACGAGTCACCGAAGGTGGCGAGCAGGTCCAGCAACTCGGCATGTTCTTTACGGGCATGGCCTTCATGTCGTAACGCCCGGGTGTTCGCGGCGAGCCACGCCGGCCCGTTCGCGTAGCCGTCGAGGAGAGGTCCCCGGACTTCTGGAACCGGTTGTAGGCGAACGTAATCCCGACATCTACCCGGTCGAGCAAAGACCGGAGTTCTTTGACCGTGGAGCCAGTGATATCGGCACCTGTAAGGCTGGACAGCAGACGATCGACCGCGGCTCGTGCCACGGCGATCTGATCAGTGATGCAGCTATCCACATCTCCAACCTATCACACAGAACCGTACATACGTTCGATCATTCAATGACCTTTGCCACACTCGCAACCTCCCACCAAGACCGAGAGCACAGGCACGCACGTTGCTTGCGTGGCATAGTGACGCGATGGAGATGCTCGCTTGTGGCTACGGCCTGATCGAAGGACCACGCGGCAGACGCTGAAGGCAACCTGTGGTTCAGCGACGTGCCCAACGGTGGCGTTTTTCGTCGCGCTGATCGACGGCTCGATATCGACGGTGGTGCCGAAACGCAAGACCGTCGGTGGAATCGCCTTCCATGCCGACGGGGGCATCGTCATTTCCGGGCGCGACATTTGCCACGTGCACGACGGAGTGTCGCGCATCCTCTTCGAGCGTCCCGAAGGGGTCGGTGGCTTCAACGATCTCTTCTGCGATGCCACTGGTCGCGTTTACACCGGTTCGTTGCGTTCGGATCCATTCGCAACGGGCGAGCGGAGTGCCGGCGAAGCGTACGTTGTCGACGGCGCCGGTTCGGCCCGTCAGTTGTATGACGGGGTGGGGCTGTCGAATGGCATCGGTATCTCGCCTGCCGGCGATCGGTTGTACCACGTCGACTCGGCCGCTCGTGAGGTGATCGTGCACGCGCTCACGTCCGCTGGAACGGTCAGTGACCGTAACGTGCTCGTACGCCTGCCCCGCGGCGAGACGCCCGACGGACTGGCGGTCGACGAGCAGGGTGGTGTCTGGGTCGCCGTGGTCGGCGCTGGCACTGTCCGCCGAGTCACACCCGAGGGCGCGCTCGACACCGTGATTGACATCCCGGCGACGATGGTGACGTCACTCTGCTTTGGCGGACCGGACCGTGCCGAGATGTTCGTCGTCACTGCGGACAACACCGATGACCCCTCACGAAAGGGGACGGTGTTCACGCTGCACCCAGGTGTGCGTGGCACCGAGGTCCATCCGGCACGAATTTGAACCACGAGTTCGACGCGATCATCGCGCGTTTCAAATCCTGAAAAGGCGTTAGGTTGGCAATTCGTATACGCCGCTACGCACCCGCCCAACTTTGGAGACTCTCACATCATGGCCTTGCCCATCGCCCCCGGTACTTACGGAATCGACACCAACCACTCTCAACTTGGGTTTGCGGTAACCCACCTCGGAATCTCCACCATCCGGGGTACCTTCGACCGATACAGCGGCGCACTTCATGTTGGCGAAGACCTGGCCAGCACTGTGGTGACGGTAGATGCCGAGATGGAATCGATCAACAGCGGAAACCGCTACCGCGATGAGCATATGTTCGGACCCGACTTCTTCGACACCGCCAACCATCCGCAGATGACGTTCCGCTCCACTTCGATCGTCGACTCCGCCCACGGCTACGCCATGACCGGCGATCTCTCGATCAAAGGAGTCACCCATCCCGTGACGTTCACCACGAGCTTCAATGGTGCCAACATCTTTCCGATGGACCAGTCGACGCACTACGGGTTCTCGGCATCAGGTTCGATAAGTCGAAGTGCCTTCGGCGTGAGCTACGGCGTACCGATGGTCAGCGACGAAGTGAAGTTGACGCTCGATGTCCAGTTCATCCTTCCGAAGGCCGACGCCTGATCCACCGGGCCGAAGTCGCAAGCCCCTGCGTGGCACGACGAAACGCCACACGAGAAGCTTGCCCTTCAAGGTGATGCGGCGAGGCGCCGACTTCCGAAACTGCCGGTTGCGTTAAAGACAACGTCGTAAACGCAACCGGTGCAGTTCGTAACTCACCGGTACATGTTGTTGCTGGTGTGATCTCCGGCAAGCCACCGCTTCAGCGTCTCGTGAGCGTCAGATGATCGAAGTTTGGCGATGTCGTCGACCTCCGGCACGTCGGCGGTGAACTCGATCAGCATCCCGTTGGGGTCCTCGGTGTACAGCGAACGGCAATAACCGTGCTCCAGCACGTAGGTGCCCTCGGGCTTCCAGTTGGCCTCCTTCAGACGACGGTGAAGTTCAGCTTGCCCTTCGGGTTCTACCTTCAACGCGATATGGCGGAAGGGCGAAGGCGTTAGTTCGGGATCGAACAGGTCCTGATCTTCCTTGTTCGCAAACTGGAAAAAGGCCAACGCCCCACCGTCGGCCAAGCCGAAGAAGGTGTGGCAGTAAACCCGCAACGCGCCGAAGAGTTCATCGGCTTCCGCCCAGGTCGCCAAAAGGGGGAATCCCAACACGTCTTCGTAGAAAGCGCGCGTCGCTTCCTGATCCTTGGTGAGAAACGCCGTGTGGTGGAGACGCAGGGCGAGCGGTGCTTTTGACATGGTTCTCTCTCTCGTTTCAAGTTCGGCCGAGGGCGGCCGGGGGTTCGCGATGCTTTTACCTTTACCGAATAACAACGCCTTGGCAACTGACGAAGGCTCACTTCGGCATCAGCGTTTGGCCCGGGTCCAGCACCGCCGACGGATCGATGCCGTTGAGGCGCACGAGCTCGGCATACGCTCCGTAGAAGTCGCTGAGGAGGCGTTGTTCCTCGGCCTGCAGAATCGGGTCTTCCGGCGCGAGTCGTCGCCCTTCCTGCACAGACCGGAGCTGATCGAGTAACGCGTTGACAGCTTCGTTGGCACCGGCGCGGGCGGCCGCGTGCGGATCGGGCGCCATCGTCACGGGCTCAGACTTGACGGGCTTCGCCGTTTTCGGAAACGACGGCGAGCCCGTGCGGGGGACGATCATTTCGAAAGGCTTGTAGCCGTGCGACGAGAGCAGCTCTGCATACGCGTCCTGGAAGTCGCGGTAGGCCTCGAACAGATCTTTGTACCGGGGATCACTCGGATCGAGCGCGTTCAGTTCCTGATACCGGGCCAAGGCCTCGACGAGGTCCTGATGCATGGCCTCGCGACTCGGGCCCACCACCTCCACCGCCGGTTGGGCGGCCTCGGGAACCGGCGCCAAAGACTCGCCCACCCCGGTCGTTGCGCCACGGGGCACGACCTCCTCGCCCACCGCGGTCGTTGCCCCGCGTGGCACCGTCGCCTCGCCATTAGCGATCTCGACCGGTTTCGGAAACGACGCATCGTGGGGGAGAACTGGGAGCGGCACGGGCTGGGTGTTCCCGTGCGGGTCCACCGGTACCGGCTGCGTGCCCCCCTGTGGATCAACGTTCACACCGTCGGGACCAATGTGCTCCGGTATGCCGTCCGAAGTACCCACATTCACATCACCGTCGGGACCGATGTGCTCCGGCACTCCGGTCGAGACGTCTGGCGAGAGATTCGCATCACCCTCGGGACCGATGTGTTGCGGCACGCCATCTGGAACGGGTCCGCTGCTGTCCCCGCCCGACCCGTGGCCCTCTCCACCGCCGCCACCGCCAACGCCGGATTCACCGCCGTTGGAACCCCCCGAGCCGCCACCGGTGGTTCCTTGCTCGAAGGTCTGCCCGTGCACGGTGTCGGCCGTCGACCCCGCGACGACTATGGCGTCGGCCATCAGGTCCAGCCGTTTCTGGAACTTCGCCTGGTCCGACAGGGTCGTGTCGTACTCGATGGAGATGATCGCTCCGGTGAGTGCGGCGAACTGCGCACCGGACGCATAGAGGTTGATCTGGTCGAAGAGCTGCTTCAGCTCCCCCGACCGGATACTTCCGACGCCGGCCACACCGGCGATCGCACCCGCGACCTGAGACAGTGCCACCGGGTCCGTTGCAATGTCGGCCCATGACTGGCCCTTGGAACGCAATTCAGTGATCGTGTCGATCGCGCCTTTCACACCGGCAACCGCCTGGACGCCCATCACCACCTGTCCCGCAGTACCGGCACCGGTCAGGGCCTTGCCCGTCGCCAGCCCGGTGGCGACCTTCCCTCCGAAGCGCCCTATCTCGTCGGCATTGACGTACTGGTGCTCGATACCGGCGGCTCCACCGTAGGCCTCCTTGATCGTGTTGTACCGGCCCTCGTTCCACTTGACGAGGCCGGTATCAGCCCCGAACAGACCCGCTGCGGAGTCCACAATTCCGAGCACGGTGTCGGCAGCCCCTTGGAAGAACCCGATGATTCCGAGTCCGACGCGCTTGCCGACGTAGGACAAGGCGCTTTCTTCCTGAAATCTCTTGTGAGCTTTCGGTTCGATATCGGAAAACTTCTTCGCTGCATTTGCCCAGACCCCTGCGTTGAGGAGATCACCGCGTGCCAGCGCCGTGGCCGAACTCTTCAACGCGTCGATGCATGCCGCGAACATCTCTTTGGGTTCTTCGTACGGGTACTCCTCAAGGACCCGTTGTGCGTCGGCCGGGATCTCCTTAGCGAGATAGCGCAGAAGCCGTTTCAGGTTCTCGAACTCCTCGCGGGCACCCGCCATGTCGACTTGAACCTCGCGCTTGTTGACGCCGTCCCAGATCACAAACGTCTGTGCTGCCGGTTCCGTTGCGCCGGTCTTCGGACCGCTCGCGCCGTTCGTCGTGGCGGTGGACCCCGGTGACGCGCCGGGTCCGGCGTTGGGCTCTGCTGGTGCTCGGCGCACCATCGCCCCCACGGCGCGGTTGCCGATGGTGGCCTGCAGGTCGTCCAACCCGCCGCTGCGGTCGGCCGCCCGGTCGCCGCTGCTCACACTGTTCTTACGCGGCCGCTCTTTAGACACGGGAGAAGCAGTCCGCCGAGTCTTCGGGGCCATCGAGCCACTCTGAACGAACCGCACGTGGCTGTCAACCTTCAGAACCACTTGGACCTCGATGAGGGACGCGTCGAAGCTTCCGCTTACGATGATTGTTCAGCGGCCCGTTCGCAGCGCCGCGATTCGAGGTCCGGAACGGCTTCGGAACCGGTCATTCGAAGTACCAGGAGATTGCCTTGCCGATGAACGCGCACCGCCGAGTCTTGATCGCCAACCGTGGCGAAATCGCAATACGCATTGCGAGAGCCGCCGATGCACTTGGGATGGAGTCGGTCGCTGTCTATCCACCGGCGGATGCACTCGTGCTCCACCTCCATTACGCGACCGTGGCTCACCAGCTCAAGGGATCAGACGATCCGGTCGCCGCGTATCTGAACGCCGAGATGTTGGTGGCCGCGGCGCTCGAACACGGCTGCGACTGTCTCCACCCGGGCTACGGGTTCCTTTCCGAAAGCAGCGCTCTGGCCGAGCAGTGCGCGGCCGCAGGAATCACGTTTATCGGCCCGTCGCCCGAGGCGCTCGCCCTGTTCGGCGACAAGGTCCGGGCCCGTGCCCTCGCTAAGTCGTTGTCGATACCGGTGGTTCCCGGCAGCATGGAACCGCTCGAGTCGACAGCGGCGGCAAGCGCCATGGCCACAACCCTGGCTTACCCGGTGATGATCAAGGCGTCGGCTGGCGGTGGGGGTCGAGGCATGCGAGCGGTGAACAACGCCGACGAACTTCCCGACGCGTTCGAACGCTGCCGGAGCGAGGCACAAGCGGCATTCGGAAACGGTGCACTGTTCCTTGAAAAATTGGTGGCCCGCCCTCGACACATAGAAGTGCAGGTCCTCGCCGACTCGTTTGGAAACACCGTGCATCTGCACGACCGCGATTGTTCGGTGCAGATTCGCAATCAGAAGGTCGTCGAGATTGCCCCGGCTCCAGCGCTTGATCCGGCCCTCCGTGATCGGATCCTCACCGACGCCGTGCGACTCGTGAAGGCCGCGAACTACGTCAACGCCGGCACCGTCGAGTTTCTGGTGTCCCCCGAATCCGGCGAGTACTTCTTCATCGAATGCAACCCTCGCATTCAGGTCGAGCACACGGTCACCGAGCAGGTTACGGGAGTCGATCTCGTCGAGGCCCAGTTCCGTATTGCGGCCGGGGCGACCCTGGAGTCGCTTGAACTCGGTGACCAACGAGCCGTCGGGGAGCCGCGTGGGTTCGCGGTGCAGGCACGGGTCGTCGCTCAAGGCATGGGAACCATCACGGCCTACAAAGAACCCTCCGGACCGGGGCTTCGCGTCGACGCCTGCGGGTATGTCGGATACGCGCCGCCGCCCCAATTCGATCCGCTGTTCGCCAAGGTGATCGGGTCATCGAACTCTTCGTTGTCTTTAGCCTCGGCCCTCGATCGGACAAGCCGAGCGCTGCAGCATTTCCACATAGAAGGGATCGCCACCAACATCGAGGCGTTGTGCGCCATCCTCGCCAACCCCGAAGTGCGCGCCGGCAACGCTCGGACAACGCTTCTCGCTGAACAGCCAGAGCTTCTCGTGCCCGGCGGAGGCGGCGTTTCCACTTCCGTCGCGGCGGCCGCGACAGGCAACTCACTCAACTTCCTTGCTGCGCAAGCGGCCGGCGTACGAGGCGACACGACAGGTGCCAACGGGCTGAGGGGTGCAGCAGCGCAACCCTCGACACCGGCGCTGGTCGTTGGCGAGGGGCAACGGGCACTGATCAGCCCGCTGCAAAGCACGGTTCTCGAATGCCGATGTGTGGTGGGTGACCACGTCACCGAGGGTCAGGCGCTGTTCGTCCTCAGCGCGATGAAGATGGAGACCGTCCTTACTGCACCGTGCTCAGGGGTTGTCGCCGCCGTGGCCGGTTTGCAGCCGGGCGACGTCGTTCAAACCGACACAGTTCTCGTCGTGGTCACCGAAGGCGCCGGAAGTTCCGACAGCACTGCACCGTCGACGGCGAACGCCAC
This sequence comes from uncultured Acidimicrobiales bacterium, assembly GCA_963763135.1. Classification (GTDB taxonomy): domain Bacteria; phylum Actinomycetota; class Acidimicrobiia; order Acidimicrobiales; family JANYDT01; genus JANMZO01. The sequence continues at coordinate 408,816 of CAVXNJ010000010.1, forward strand.
CCCGGCGGCGGAGTCGTGGGCCGGGTTACTCGACGACGTTCATTCGCTTCGTGATCTCGCTGCCGCCCGACTCGCTCCGGGTTCGACCGATCCCGGAGTGGTTCGACAGCGGAACCGCAACAAGCTCACGTGTCGCGAACGAATCGCTCTGATCCTCGATGCCGGTTCGTTTCGCGAAGTCGGCAGCCTCGCCGGCTTCGTGTCGTACAACGAAGACGGATCGATCGATGCGTTCACGCCAGCGAACCACGTGGGGGGTTCGGGCACGATCGAGCAGCGGCCGGCGATCGTATGCGCCGACGACTTCACGTCCCGAGGCGGTCACTCCGACGGTGCGATCGGTGCCAAGAGTCTGTATCTCGACCGACTCTCCGTTGAGCTTCGGGTTCCGTCGGTCCGCATGCTCGATGGTTCATCGGGTGGAGGCAGTGTTGCTTCGATGGTGCCGCAGCAAAAGGCCGAAGGGCAGAGCAACGCCAAAGAAAGCTCCGGCGCGATCACGGCAGGTCGACCGCGGGTCAGTGGAGGAGGCGGCTCGTTTCTTCCGGGCCACCTCGGCAGCAGCGACTACACCGAACAGCTGTACACGGTCCCCGTGGTCAACATGCTTCTCGGCAGCGTCGTCGGGCTCGGTGCGGCCAAGGCTGTCCTCGGGCACTTCTCGGTGATGCTTCGCGACACTGCTCAGCTGTTCGTCGCCGGGCCCCCGGTGGTCGCGCACGCGATGGGCTATGAGATCACGAAGGAGGATCTCGGTGGTTGGCACATCCATTGCAAGAATGGGTCGGTCGACAATCTGGCCAACACCGAAGAGGAGGCCGCCGACATGGCGCGACGCTTCCTCTCCTACCTCCCGTCGAGCGTCTACGAGGCGCCGCCCGTCCTGCTTCCGAGGGAGGATGATCCCGCCGATCGACGCGACGACGCACTACTGGATTTCATCCCGCGCAAACGCACCACCACGTTCGACATTCGCCAGCTGATTCGACTCATGGCCGATAAGGATTCGTTCTTCGAGATCGGTTCGTTGTGGGGCACCGATCAGGTCGTCGGCTTCGTTCGGTTGAACGGCTACCCCGTCGGGGTGCTTGCGTCCGACAGTCGCCACCTGAACGGCGGGGCGCTTACGGCAGACGGCTGCGACAAGCTGAAGCGTCACCTCGATCTTTGCGATCTGTTCCACATCCCGATTCTCAACCTGGTTGATAATCCGGGTTTCGCGGTCGGGCTCGAGCATGAGATCGCCAGCACGATCCGCAAAGGCGGAGAGTGGATGGTGGCGTTCGCACAGGTACAGGTTCCGATCTTCACCGTCGTGATCCGGCGAAGCTTCGGCGTGGCGGGCAACAACTTCGCAACGCCTCGAGCGCGAGCCTCGACGCGCGTCGTGTGGCCCGCGGCTGACGTGGGTGGCATTCCGCCGGAAGGAGGGATCGAAGCGGCGTACAAACGACAGCTGGCCGAAGCCGCCGATCCGGCTGCCCTGCGGGCGGAATTAAATGCGCGCATAGAAAGTGCGCGCGGTCCGATCGGACCACTGAACCGGTTCCAGATCGAAGAGATGATCGACCCTCGCGACACGCGCCGCCTGATATGCGAGTGGCTTCCCACCGCCTACCGGGTCGCGTCGCATCCCGACAAACTCTCGCCCCGCGCTCTGCAATTCCGGCCTTAGGTGAGTTCGAGCTCCGAGGGCGGTCAGCGAACCGGAACAACTCGGGAAATACTGCCTGCGTCGTAGTCGACGACGAGGAGTTCACCCTTCGCGTCATGCCCGAACGCCGACACCATGTCGGCGGGAAGCTGCTTGCTCCAGTCCTTGCGATCGACGGCAGTCGTGCCGTCGTAGCGGAAACTCTTGATCCATCCCAAACACCAGTCGGCATAGAAGTAGTGGCCGTCGAGTTCAGGTATTGCTGCGCCGCGATACACCTCGCCGCCGACGATCGAGCAGCCGTCATCGTCGTGTCGCACTTCAAGAATCGGAGCGACGAGCGGTGTCGTTGCGGTGCCTTTGAGGTAGGGCTTCGAACCCTGCATGATCGGCCATCCGAAGTTCAACCCCGGAGCATCGAGTTTCGCCACGTCGATCTCCTCGATCGTCTCCTGCCCGACATCGCCGATGTAGGCCGTACCCGACTTGGCGTCGATGCTGAAGCGCCACGGGTTCCGAAACCCGTACCAATACACTTCGGGTCGCCCGTTCTTCCCGTCGGCAAAGGGGTTTCCGTTGGGGATCGCGTACGGTGCTGTGTTGATGTCGATCCGGAGAATGGATGCGAGCAGCGTTTTCGGATTCTGCCCGTTGTCTTGGGCCCGGGCTCCGTCGCCGACGGAAATGTAGAGAAACCCATCAGGCCCGAAACGCAGCGCCCCAGCGTTGTGTCGAATGGCGTCGGGCGCCTTGTCGATGCGGAGCAGTTCGGTTCGGCTGCTCGGGTCAACGCGTCGACCGTCGGGGGCGACGGTGTAGGACACCAGGAGGTTGTCGTTGTCCTTGCGAGTGTGAAAGACGAACACGCGCCGATCAACCGGATACTTCGGATGAAACGCGATTCCGAGCAAGCCCTGTTCGATGCTGTTCGATTTCACGAACCCTTTGAGGTTGAGAAACGGCTCCTTCACCAGCTTTCCGTTCTCGGCCACGCGCGCTTGTCCGGATCGCTGCAGGATGTACATCAGTCCATCGTCGAGTGGTGCAGCTACGTCGACCGGTTCCACGAGTCCCGTGACCAGCTTCTGAAATGCGAGCCGCTTCAGGGGCGCAGCCGCGGACGTGGTGGAAGGGGTGGTCTGCGCAAACGAACTATGTGTACCTAGTATCGGTGGCGCAAGGAGAACCGTGAGGACGGAGACCACCAGGCACCGCCGGAGTCGGCGTGGGATGTGAAGAGTCGGCTTCATCAGCGATCAGCCTTTCATAATCTCCGTATCGGTACACACAGGGCACGACCGGATCGGACTGAACGTCCGGAACGCCGAATGCATGCCGGAACCAGTCGATCGGTAGCATGACCGCGTGAAGACCCCGTCCTTTCAAGGCAATCGTGTCGTCCAGCACACCGGTGCCCGGTACCCGATCTTTCAGGCGCCGATCGGACTGATCTCGCGTGCCCCCCTGGTCGGTGCGGTCGCCGAAGCGGGCGGAGTCGGGCTGATGGAGACAGCGTCGCTCCCGATCCCCGAATTGCAAGATGAGTTCGACCTCATACGCGCCCGAACACCTAACCCATTCGGTCTGCATCTCATGATTCCCATACTGGCGGCGCGACCCGAGACCGAGCGACAGGTTCTTGACTGGGCACTCGACGGCAAGGTGCACTTCGTCACCACCGGTTACGGCGACCCGACGCGGTACATCAAGCGTTTGAAAGACGCCGGGGTACTGACCTATCACGCGACCGATTCGCTCGACGAGGCACTGCGAGCGCAGGACGCCGGCGTCGATGGTGTGGTTCTCGCCGGCGCCGAGAAGGGCGGCGGACATCAACCCGACAGTTTCCATACCTTCGCATTGCTCCAGAAGGCGCGTCGTTGCATCGAGATTCCCATCGTCGCATCCGGTGGTATCACCGATGGTTACGGGATGGCAGGTGCGTTCGCGCTCGGCGCCGAGGGCGTCTGGATGGGCACGCGCTTCATCGCGTCACAGGAGTGCCCGTGGCACGAGAACTACAAACAGGAGATCGTCGACGCCGAGCGCGTGATAGCCATCGACATGAACCTTCCCGTGATCCCGTCGATGCGCGCCGTGCGCAACGCGTTCGCCGAGGCGGTTTCGCGCGGTGATGCGGGGCACAAACGCAATCCCTATGCCGGATCGGCGATGAAACTCTTCTACGAGGGCAACACCGATCTGGCGTTGGTTGGCTGCGGCGAGAGCGCCGTGCTGATTGATCGCGTAATGACAGCCGGCGAAATCATCGAAGAGACGGTGCAGGAGTTCTGGGGCGAAATCGAACGACTCGCCGCGCTTCGAACATTCTGATCTGGGACACCGAACACTCTCGCTACGACCTCGGCCTCCGCTGAAGGCGCTTCAGCGGAGCTCGGTGGGCCTTTGTTGACCAGGTCAAACGAAACCGGCCGTGTCAGCTGTTAAATCTCGGACTCGTCATAGTCGTAGAAGGTCTTTTGGTTGATCGGCGCGAGCCGTGCTCCTTCGATCGGTGAGAACGTCATCGTCGCCAGCAACCGGGTCGTGGATCCTTCGACGGCTGTGACGCGGTGAACCGTTCTCGAACCCTTGAACAGAACCAGAGTCCCGTCGGTTTGGCGTAGTTCCTTCACACCCGTTCGTTCACCCGATCGCAACGCAGCGATCGCGTCGAAGGCGCGATCGGTGTCCGTCCGAAGAAACGGGACGAACTCGAACGCTGCGCCGGAAGCGGCTTCACGGATCATCAGTGTCGTGGTGAACGCAGCATTATCAAAGTGCCAGCCGAGCGTTGTGCCGGGCGGATAGAAAAGCACGTTCACCCCCGACACCGCATCCTGGTACGGGAACAGGTGCTCGTAGCCGAGTGCCTCAGCTACGAATGCCTTGAAAGCATCGGAGGCGTAGAGGGCCTGAAGATCCGCACATCGCTGGAGGTGGTGATTCCCGAGCGTGGCCGACGTAGTGGTCTCCTTTGCATTCCGCGGATGATCATCGGGGTAATCCGGATCGTCGGCGTCCAGATACACGTTGTGACGCTTGACCTTATGGAATGCGAGTGGGGCAAGCGGATCGACATGGCCGACGATCCGGGCCAGTGCCTTAGGAAGCACGAAGCCTTCCAGCACCGCCGCTCCGACTGCGGTGAGCTGCTCGCGGCACGTCGCAATCAGTGCGGTGCGCGTGTCAGGATTCGAACCGTCAATCGGGTAGCGATCAAGGTCAACGATTTCACTTAGGCTCACCCCCTCAATAGTACGGGCGACCCTCGCCGCGATGGAACTCGCGTGTTAGCCTGTGCAGTACAGAAGGGGAGTATCCCGATACGACGTTGCCGTCAACACGGATCACGAACGTGATCTCGGCAACCCGGCTTTCGAGTGGGAGAGACCTTCGATCAGACACACGTCTATCGAAAGGGTCACATTGAACCGTCTGCATTCCCCCGTCCTGCTGTTGCGCTGGATCGCATCGAACACCAAACGACTTTTGGTCCTCGTCGTGGGCATGACACTGGTGGGTGCCGGTCTGGCCATGCTCGTTCTTCCCGGACCGGGCATCATCGTTTCCATTGCCGGGCTTGTGGTGCTCTCAACAGAATTCGTGTGGGCCGAACGAGTCCTCGATCGCTCGAAAGCCAAGGCCATCGACGCCACAAACAAGATGGCGGCAAGCAGAGCAAGTCGGATAGCTCTCGGTGCTTCGGCGATCGGATTGATCACCGGCGGCGCCGCAGCGGCCTCGCTGTCGGAGGACTATCGGGCCCTTGGCGTTGGCATTACGGTCTCCGGAATCGCCACGCTCTCGTTGCTTCTCCCGAAGACCCGCTACTGGCTCACCGATCGCGTCGGGCCGGGCCCAACGACGTCGTTAACCCTCGACCCAACGACGTCGGCACCGCCGACTTCAGATCGACCATGATCCGCTGATAGCCGCTCGTCACGAGATCGACCGCTGCCCACAGGGGGCCAGAACTCGGACACCGGGCTCGGAGCGAATCAGCGGAGGACGGCATGCCAGTGCTCGGAGATCCCGAAGCCCACGCGGCCCTCGGTCTCAAACCGGGCGAGTCCTTCGTTCACGAACGTGACACCGTCGCGCCGTGGGATCTTCGTCGGGCAGATGCTGAGCACGGTGCCGTCGACCACGATGTCCTGACCGTTGCCGTCAGTGGCTCGCAGCTGGACGGTCTCGTGGAGGAGCGGGTTGGTCGGATCGAAGACCGTGGTCATCGTGACGTCGGTCAGGTCGAGGGTCACTCCGTCGCGTTGGATCCAGCCCTTTCCCCGAAACGTGCCGTCGGCGGCGCGGCCACACGCGCCGCCGAGTGCCAGATCGGCCCCGAAGTTCATCGAGAACCAGTTCAGGAAGCAGCCTTCTTCTACGGCCGCCGGGCCGCCTTCCTTCGCTGCGGTTCCGCTGGGCGCCTGCCAGGTCCGCGGGCCCCACGACTTGTCGCGCACACCGAACGCGTTGACATCCCACTGCTCATCGCCCAGCCGGATCGTGCCGGTGACCCGACCGGTCTGTTCGAAGTGACCCTGTGCTCCACCCACTGCGTAGTGCGGGCCGGCGATGGCGTCGAACGTGACGTCCATATCGAGATGCGCCGCCCGGTTCCAACCCTCAGGACGGTCCTTCGTCGCGGCGAGCATGACCGACGGATCGTCCATGTCCTGGGCATCACCGGTGTAGGCGATCCCCCACTTCTCGAAGGGTTCCCCGCGGCGAAGCGTGAGGTTCCCTACTGTCGGATCGCTCGTCCCGAACGCATCGACGACGGACGGGCTGAGGTCGGTGCGACGACCGTAGGTGAATGCCACCCGTCCGCCGGGGAGGTAGACCGCATGCAACGCATCAGCCCAGCCGTCGTTCGGCCGAAACCCCATGCGGGTAAATGCTCCCACGCCGGTGTCGGGATCGATGAAGTTGAAGTAGTAGCTCTCGCTCCACGACGCGTGATCGCCGACCGGATGGAACAGTTCGTCAGCAGGATTGGGGGGAGTCATGTCCGAAGGTGTAGCCGTTAGCGTCGGTAGCCGCAAACTTGCATCGTTCTTGTTCACCGTGTCGCTCCACGAGCGACTGAACGAACGAGAACGATGCACGTTCGGCGGGCCGAGGAAGCTAGATCACCAGGAGAACAAGTTTGGCTATTTTGACGGCTCGGTTGACCTGTGCCGGGTCGAGTTCGCTGGCGTGGGTGTACTCGGTCCCGTTGTTCACCGAAGTGTCAGCCGGGGCAATCGCGACGTAGACGCGAGTGCTGCCCTGAAGCACGTGAAGGTGGGCCCACGCCCCAGCGGTGAAACCTCCTCCGTCACCGAACCGCGGAGACACCACCGCACTGTCACCAAGGCCTTCAATTTTGAAGCACTCGGCGGGGCAAGGGCTCGAGTACAAGCCACTCAACAGTTCCTCGTGGATCTGTCGACCGTTACGCTTGACATGCAGGACAATCTGCACACGGCTGCGGTTGTCCATCGGCTCCTGAAGGTTGAAGACACACTGCTCAAACGTGTCATTCACGATGTGGGTGTTCGATCCGGCGTCACCGGTCGACGTGTCGAGCACGAGGGGTGAATCAACGATCGCAGCCAGTTCGGCTGTGCTGGCATAGCTGCAGCGGCTGAGATCGATTGCAGAGTTCGTAGTTACCTTCTTTGAAACTGCGGGCGGTGTTGTCGTTGCGGTCCTCTTGGGAATTGCCGTTGTTGCTGTGACCGATGAGGTCTTTCTGGCGGCTTTGGTCTTGGCTGGACGCTTTGCGGTGGCCGTGTTGCCAGGTGGTGAACCGACGACACAAACCGCTGCGATGCTCGACGCAATGATCAGCGCACTTATGGATGGCCGAGGACGCTTCTTCATTTTCATGGGTGGTCTCGCTTGTTGGGTTTGGGGCGATGATGAATGAGGGCAAGTTGATTGGTCTGGAATTGGCCTTTGCGACCACGCTGCCAGCGAGTCGGTCGACTCGGTTCCGACGACCGACGGTGGTGGGTAGCGGCTTCGGCCGCGAGACGGTGGAGCGTGGCGGCACGGATCCGTTCCTGATGTTCGCCGTTGGCGATCATCAGGGCGGTTACGGCATCGATAAACATGGCAGCTTCCTTCGCTACGGTTCGCTAGTTGACGGTTGACGATTTGTTGGATTGACGGTTGACGGGTTTGTTGGATTGATCGACGGATACAGCGGGTTGCCGCTATCGCGAAGGCACGGAGTCGTGTTGGTCACGGGTCTTCCGCCAAACGACGCGGAGGATTGAGCGGCAGACCCTGGCTCGCCTCGCCGCCGACGAAGCGCGCCATCGGAAGACAACTGCCGTCAAGCAGCCTCAGCTGCATTGATGGTCGTCGTCGCGCTGCCGAACGCCGCGGTGACGAGACGGTCATACCGCGGTCGCACGAGGCGATGAAGCAAGCGAAGGGCTCCTGGCGCCGAGGCGAGGAACGCGTCGCGTTCGGGACCTACCGGGTAACAGTCCACGGCGAACGGTGCGACGAACCACAACCCCGCCTTCTTTCCCTTCTTCACGGCCTGTTGGAACACAACGTCGTATTCCTCGACCGTGAAATGGCGCCAGTAGAGGGGCAGCACATCCTGGTCCTCGACGGCGAGGTGATCGCCGAGAAATTCGCTGATTTCATTCGCGAACGAGATCGCATCGGCACGGGCGGTTTCGAAGGGTGACGTCGGGTCTGCCAGTTTGGCCGATACGAGGGGCCACGCTTCCAGTAGCTCGTCAAGGTGACGATGGTCGGCGTGGAGTCGGTCCAAGGTCGCTGCAGCAGTGGACACCTTGGCTCGCAGACTCGGGAAGAAGAACTTGTCTTCCACGTAGTGGTGCTCTTCCAACTCGAGGATGAAGCCCCTCACCCAGGAGGAGAGGGCCTTTCCACGGGTGCTCCGTTCCTGTGGCGTGATCTTGTTGACGGCGAGCGAGTAGCGGGCAAGTGCGTCTCGCTGAGCCTGATGGACTGCGAAGTAGAAGCTGAGGTCTGGTTGGTTGTTCATGTCCACGATGATGCGCAACCGTTGTTGGAAAATCGTTGAAGCTTTGTTGATCCAGACTTTGGAGGAGTCAGCTCGTTCGAAGTCGATCGAGGAGTCGACGGGCGCGTGGAGTCCACAGCACGGCGCCCATCCGCTCGCAAAGCGAGAGGGCGTCTTCAGCATGCGAGCGGGCGAGTTCGAATTCACCGAGCGCGAAGTGGGCCACGGCGAGGGCAAGACTGGTCGGACCGAGACAAAGCCCCCCTTCACCCATGAACACGAAGCGGCCCGCCACCGGCTTCAGTTCGGAAAGATGACGGCGCAGAAAGTGGAGATCATCAACCGAGGAAGCCGCGTGGACCGCCGCGGTGGTCAGCGGCACGCGTAGCCAGTCGTCTGGAAGCGGACCGTCGAATCGTGCCAAGGCGGCCTTCGTTTCGGCGATTCGTCCGCCCTCCGAGAGGATCCACGCCTCGAGCCAAGCCACAGGCGCGGCGTAGGGTGATGCCAGCAGCGGCGCCAACCGGGCCAACGCCGCGTCGGTATCGCCGGCCTCCGTCTCCACAACGGCGAGGATGCTCGCCGGGCTGCTGTCGACGTTGTAGCGCCGCACTCGCTGGAGCGCCGGGCGGAGCGTGGCGACATGCCAGCGGGCGCGCTCAAGTTCACCATCGAGAAGGGCGAGGCCGGCCTCCGCGAACTGCAGATGCGCCCAGCCGGTCGGCGTCCGGACCGGATGGGCGAGTGAACGGGCCATCGACACGCACCGGCGCGCCAAGTCACCGTCGCCGGACTCAAGGGCCGCCGAAACGCGTGCGAGGTGAACGAGAGGGCGTAGACGCGCAGGCAGCACACCGTCTTCGTCGAGGGCGATCAGGCGGTCGCCGATAGCGGCTCGATGCGGCTGTCCTGAGGCGCCCGACACGGACCAGAACCAACGCAGCAGAATCCGAGCGATCAGGACAGCGTCATCGAGCGGTGCCGCGAGTGCCTCGGCCTCCGCGAACAGCTCGATCGATCGCGCATTGTCGACGTAGGTCAGCTCAGCCGCCAGTGCCATCGTAAGCAATACTCGATCACGCTCGGCCAGCCCGGGATTCAATCGGGCGCGCTCGATGGCGGAGACGACTCGCGGATCGTGCAGGCTCCAGTCGTATCCTGCCCAAAGACTGTCGGCGTCGAGGTTGCCCAATATTTCCGCGAGCGCATGATGGTCGCCCTGCGCCTCAGCCAGTCGTGCTGCTTCGATCAACATGGCGCGTCCTTCGGTATTACCGGCTTCGCGGCAGGGACATGCCGAGCCGCAGGAGCAGGCCTCGACGCTGCTCGCGGGGGAAGCCCGGCACGCGTTCGGATGCGGCGAGCGCCCGTCGGAGCTGCACGGCGAGGTCCGCAGCCGACTGCTTCGTCTCGGCCGTCGCCGCTGCCCGCAACGCGTAGGTCAGCGACTTCGGTGCCGTACCGGCGAGGAGCCCTTCGGCGGCATGGTGCGCTAGGTCCTCCACCCACGGTTCCAGGTCGTCGGCATGCAGCGCTTCCAGTGCGTCGGTGACCCGGGCGTGACGCTCCGCAAGGCGAGCGGGGTTCAGCTCATTCATCAACGCCTCCGATACGAGCGCGTGCGAGAACGAGAATCGGCCGGGCTCCGGGTCGGCGAAAATGATCGCGTCGTTGAGGGCCGGTTCGAGTCTGGTCAGCGCATCCGCGGTGTCGATTTCGAGCACGTAGGCGAGCACATCAAGATCGAACCGGCGACCGATTACGGCGGCGCTAGTAAGGAGTGCCTGGGTGGACGGAGGTAGGCGCGATGTTCGTCGGCGCACAACGTCTTGTACAGCGCCGGGCACGGCACGCTTCGCCGGGAGCGTGAACGCAGCGGTCAGGTGCCCATCGCTTTCAAGGAGCGCCAACAGTTCACCAAGGTAGAACGGGTTGCCCGATGTCGTGTCGAGCAGGTAGTCCACCAAGGCCGGCGATCCCGTCTGCCCGGTGCGGGTCTCGACCCACTTAGCGATCGCTCCACGGCCGAGTAGCCCGAGCCGTAGATCGACCGCATCCGAGCTGCGGGCAAGTTCGACAACACAGTCGAGAACGGGCGGAGGCAGCTCACCGAGGCCCGAGCGACGGACGCCAACCGCTAGGAGGATCCGCAGCCGCTCGAACTCCGGTCCAAGGAACTTCAACAGCGAGAGGGTCGCGTCATCGGCCCACTGCAGATCGTCGATCACGACAACCGCCGGCGCTCTCCTCGAACGGAGCCGGTCAAGTTCGCTGAGGTGCGTCCTCAGGAGTGCTGTCGCAGCCTCCTGCTCCGGACCGTCTGCATCCGTGACAATGCCACCCGGGTATTGCAGAGCGCCGATAGCTGACCACCACGACCGGTAGGGCGCGCCGGCGGCCGACTCCGGGCAGCGATCTCGACCGACGACGATCCCACGGCGCTCGGCCTCCACACAAAGGCCGCGCAGCAACGATGACTTCCCGATACCCGCCTCACCGCTGATGATGAGCACTCCTCCCCGCACCGGGAGGCGATCGAGTACCACAGCTATCTGTTCCTCCTCGTCACGTCGGCCGAATCGGATCTCGTCATCGAGGTTGAGCATGGGCGGTGTCGCAAGTGAGGTAACGGTGCTCGCGATCGCGTCCGGTGTGCCGTCGACGCCTTGACCGGCAGCGGGCGGTGTCCAGCTGAGCGTGGCGTCGTCGTGGGAAAGGATGGCCGACTCGAGCTTCCGCAACTCCGGTCCCGGTTCCACCCCGACATCGTCGCCGAGGCGGCGGCGGGCCTCCTCCAGAGACCGGAGCGCATCAACGGGTCGACCGGCGCGGTACAACGCGAGTGCGAGTCGGGCACGCAACCCCTCCCGGTACGGCTCCCGTGAAATCTCGGTAGCGAGCCACGCAGGCATCTGGGCGTGCTCACCGAGGGCCAGACGCGCATCGGCCAAAAGCTCGACCGCCTGCCCACGTCGCTCTGTGTACCACGCGATCACATCGGTGAGACCGAGTTCCTCACCAGTGGCACCGAGCGGTGGACCCGCCCACAATTCGAGCGCCCGTACCAACAGCTGACGCACACGCTCATGCTCGTTGACCTTCGAGAACTGCACACCATCGTCGACGAGAGCGTCGAACAGATGCAGGTCGATTACCTCCGGCCGTACCTCCAAGGAGTAGCCATGTCCGCGGGATGCGATGACCTGACCGCCGTCAAGCCCGGCGGCGGCGAGAGCCTTGCGCAGGTTTGAAACGTATCCTCGGACCGACACGTCCGCTTTCGGTGGAGCCGCACCGGCCCAGATCCGCTCGACGATCCGATCTACCGAAACAACGACTCCAGGCTGCACGAGCAACAATCCGAGGAGACCACGGGGCTTCGGCCCGCCGAGATCGACCCGACCGCCGGGACCCGCAGCGGACACACCTCCGAAGCCAAACAGCACTGGCGAGGCGAAGCGATCCACACCGCAGGATCCTATGATCATTGACGCAAGATCGCTCCACGAGCGACCCGTGAACGGCAACAGTTCGGCGGGTCTCTATGGCCTACGGTTCCGCTGAGGTTTACGCATCGCGCCGCAGGAGCAGCACGCCACCGACCGCTAGCGCCGAGATGCCGTAGGCGAGGAGCACGGCGAGACCGGCCCAGGGCGACAAGGATCGATGGTCGGGCACGACGTTGAAGATCGCCATTCCCGCTTGGGCCGGCAGGAACTTGCCGATCGTGTTTTGGAACGAGGACGGCAGGAAGCCGGTGACGATCGGGACGATGAAGAGAAGCGAAACCAGGGCGGCAACGGCACCGGCGCTGCGACGCAGGATGGTACCGATGCCAAGGCCCAGGAGTCCTACGGCGCCGAGGTAGAGAGCGCCACCGGCGACCGCCCGGACAACGCCCGGGTCGGTGATCGAGGCCTCGAGGCCCTTCGACGCGAAGATCGCCTGGCCGGTCCAAAAAGCGCCGAAGGACGCCGCAAGCCCTGCGGCCAGGGTTACTCCAGCGAACGTCGCCGCCTTGGCGCAGAGGACCGTCAGACGTTGAGGCGTTGCTCCGAGGGTCGCTCGGATCTGGCCGGTGGCGTATTCGGACGTGATCATCAATACACCTAGGACACCGATCGCCAACTGGGCGAGGAAGAGCCCACTGAGGCTGAACGAGGTCGGATCGAACCGAAGCCGTTCGTTGGCATCCAGGCGTTCCCAGCTGCTCATCTGGGAGGCCGCGATGAGCGCGCCGAACCCGATGGCGAGGCCGACCGTGGCGAGGAGGGTCCAGACCGTCGACCGCACCGATCGCAGCTTGGTCCACTCGGCACGGATGTTGGCGCCAATCACCTGGAGGACGGTGGGGGTCGACTCGGTTGCGATGGAGGTGGTGTTCATGCTGCGGCTCCTTGCGTGGCAGTGAATTGGGCGGCGTCGCGCGTGAGCTCCATGAACGCTTCCTCAAGCGAGGCCGAGTGCCAGGCGAGCTCGTAAAGCGTGATCCCGGCGTTGCCGGCAAGGATGCCGACCTCGCGCGCTTCCACGCCCGTGACGAAAAGGGTCCCGTCGGATTGGTTGGTAATCTCGGCGCCGGTGACCTGCAGTATCCGGCGGAGACGGTCGGGGTCGGCGCAGTCGACCCTCACATGGCCAACCGAGCTCCGACCGGTGACCTCTTCGACGGTGCCTTCGGCAATGAGTTGGCCGCGACCGACAACGACCAGCCGATCGGCCGTGACGGCCATCTCGCTCATCAAATGGCTGGAGACCAGAACGGAACGACCCTCAGCGGCGAGTGACCGCAACAATTGTCGAATCCACTGGATACCCTCGGGATCGAGACCGTTGACTGGTTCGTCAAGGAGCAAGGTGCCCGGGTCGCCCAGCAGCGCTGCGGCGATGCCAAGTCGTTGTCCCATGCCCAACGAGAACCCACCGGAACGCCGGTCGGCCACTTCGGCGAGCCCGACTTGTTCGAGTACGTCATCGACTCGTTGACGGCCGATGGCGTTGGTCTGCGCCAGCCAGAGAAGGTGATCCCGGGCACTGCGTCCCGGGTGGATGGCCCGAGCTTCGAGAAGGGCGCCGACGTGTCGCAACGGGAACCGCAGATCGCGGTACGCCTGACCGTCGATGATCACCGCGCCCCGAAGTTGGCGCATCGAGGCCGACCATCATTCGCATGGTTGTCGACTTCCCCGCCCCGTTCGGGCCGAGGAAGCCGGTCACTTCACCGGGTCGTACATCGAAGCTGAGGTGGTCGACCGCCACGGTAGATCCGTAGCGCTTTGTGACATCTCTGAGCTCGATCATGGCTCAGGCGTGGGCGAGGGAGGCGGAGGCGACGGGACCGGTGGTGACCTGCGCGGCGGCCGGGGCGCGGAAGCCCTTGACCGTCATGTAGACACCGACGCTGAACTCCCAAATGGCGATCGGTATAGCCATGAGCAACGCAGGGGTCGATACCTGCTCCCAGGCACCGAAGAGCGACGCTGTCGAGGACACGATCAGCAAGGGGGCGCCGATAAGGCCGATCGTCGGCATCCAGCGGGGAACGAGGCGGGATCGATACATGATCGTGGCAAAGCACACGGCGTTGATGGCCGGCATCAGGCCCGGGCCGAGGAGGAACGACCAGTTCTTGACCGCCACGAGCGCGTTGGCGATGGTCGTGAGGGCATTGGTGTCGGTGACTGCGGTCGAATCCTGGCGCAGGGTAAAGATGGCGAGTACGGCAAGGACGCCGGTGAAGATCATCGCCGCTTCGAGGGTGCGGCTGGCGACGAAACCAACCGCACGGCCCGGTCCCCAGCGCTTGAGTATGGGGTAGAGAGCGACTGCGGTGCCGATACCCGTGAGGCCCGTAAGGATCTCGATGAGGCCGCCCCACAGCACGCCCTGGTCGCTGCCGGAGCCGAGGACGAACTTCGCATCGTTGACGACGCCGTCGTAGAGCGACAGCGCCGGAATCGAGAAGATGAACGTGCCGATGTAGAAGAGGCCGGCCGCGAGCGTGGCCTTGCGATCGGGGTTCATCGAGGCAGTGTGGGTTCGGGTTTTGGTGTTCATGGTGACGCTCCTTGTTGATTGGTCCTTTCACCAGGGACCTTGCGTCATCGGTCTTAACTCGCTCTGATGTCCCGCTGATTTCCAGACGGTCACTCTCCCGAGGACATCCTCAGCAACCGACACAGGTGAGCCGGTCGGCCGCTGCTGTCCTCCGATTCATCGCCGGGCTTTCGGCCGCTTGTCTATCTAACGTGCCGTTCCGAGGGCGAACTCGATGCCCGCGCACGCCGCGGCCACTTGGGCCGCGGCACATTCCTCGGGTGATGTGCGAGGGCTGTCCGGGTACACCTCGGTTGTGGTGGTGAACCTGGCGTTGGTGATTCCTACGCAGAGCCCGAGTTCACGCACCGCGTACAAGATGACGCCGGGAGCCGAGATCGGCGTTCCGATGATCTCTCCACGTGGGTCGGCGGGAGCGATGTGGGTCACCTCCGCGACGCCACGGATCACGGCCGCTTGAAACTCGAGCTGCGGGTTTTCGGTGTCACCGCACAAGTAGAAACCGTCGGGTATCTCGCCGGGTTCGTAGTTAACGCCGTCGCGTGCCGCGAGTGCCGGTCGGAACTCGGTTTCGTCGGAGTCGGTTGTCTCGTGGAGGTCGAGGTGCACGAGGACGCGGTCCCCAAACGGAGCAACGAGGCGCATGAGTGCGGCTGCTTCGGCTACCGACGTATTCGCCTGAAAGGACCGGTTGGGGTCGAGGGTATCTGGGTTCCAGCGGTGGATTCGCTCATAGGCCCATGGGCTGACGCACGGCGCTATCAGCACGTCGACGTCATCAAAGAACCGGTTCGCGTGGTCTTCCGCGAAGCTAAGCGCACCTACTACCCCACTCGTTTCATAGCCGTGCACGCCCCCGGTGATGAGCGCGATCGGGCGGTTGCCTGACCACTGACGGCTGCGAAGAGCCACAAGTGGATGTCCACCGTTTTCCGGATCGAGATTGCCGTAGTCGAGCACGTCCCACGAGGCGCGCAGGCCATCGATGCGACGAAGCACGTCATCGGCGTAACTGCGCTTGGCGAGTTGCTGCGCCTTCCACTGTGCTCGCTCCGTTGGACCCCACGGAACACCCGGTACGCCTATCTGCATGACATCCTCGTTTGACATGGTCCCAGTCCATCATCTCGACGACCCCGCCGCAGGTAGCCCGATGAACGTCCGCGTCGTTCCGTCGACGCCAACCAATTCCGGGGCTCGGCGACTGTCTCTGAGCCGCTATTCGCGCAACGCCGGATAGTAGGTTCGGCGGCATGAGCACCATCGGTACAGCCACCATCACCACCCGACTCGGCGACATCGTCGTGCGTGACACCGGAAGCTCGATTCGTGCGACCGGTGTCCGCTATGCGTCGGCCGATCGATTCGCTCCGCCCGAGCCGGTGCAGCCCTGGCCCTCCCCGCTCGATGCCACGACGCCAGGGCCCGCATGTCCACAGCGGCCGTCGCGCCTCGACTGGGTTACGGGCCCGGTGACGTCCATGCTCGAGCAGAGCGAAGACTGCCTGACGGTTACGGTCACCGCACCGTCTCCGGTCGCAACCGATGCGCCGGTGATGGTGTTCTTCCACGGCGGGGCGTATGTTTCGGGCAGCGGAGAGTGCCCGGCGTACGACCCGACGACGCTGGTCGAGGAGCAAGCCATCATTGTCGTTACAGTGACCTATCGCCTTGGACTCCTCGGCAACCTGGCGATCGACGGGATCGCTCCGGCCAATCTCAGCCTGATGGATTCGATCGCTGCGCTGCAGTGGGTTCACGACAACATTGCGGCGTTCGGTGGCGACCCGGGGAACGTGACGATCTTCGGACAGTCAGCCGGTGGATACGCCGTCTACTGCCTGTTACTCGCTGATGGCACCGAGGGATTATTCCGACGGGCCATTATGCAGAGCGCTCCGATCCTTCTCGCGACCGGCCGCGATGACATGGTCGCGGCGATGGGTGTTACAGCACGGGAGTGCTTGGGCGACGGGGCAGGCACCGTCGACCTATCGCGAATCCTTGAATGCGAAGTGGCTGTTTTGGCTGCGGCGCAGGGTCACGGCGTGGCCTCGGGCATGCCGTTCGCCCCGCAACTCGGTCGCGCGCCTCTACCGCCGGAAGCGGAGGTTCATGACCGCATCATGCGTTGCGCCGCACGTGGTGTCGAAGTGCTCGTCGGTTCGACGGCCCACGACGGCTCCCCGTACTCCCTCATGGCGAAAGGTGCGACAACGCCCCCGTTCGAGTTCGTCGAGAACTTCACCAACGACAACTTCGGCGCAACGGTCACGTCGTCGTTCGCGAGGGGTGCGGAACAATTCGCGGAAAGCTACGCAGCGGGGGGCGGGCGGGTTCAGTGCTATGTCTACGGATGGCACCCGCGTCGTTCGGCCCTCGGCGCGTGCCATGTCCTCGACATCCCACCGCTGCTCGGCTCGAAGGCATCGTGGGAGGGAGCGTTGATGCTCGCCGACGGATGGGAGGAGATGTCATCGTTCGCACCCGCCATGCGAGCGAAGTGGGCAGACTTCGCGCGTCGCGGTCTGGCAGCGGACGTCCCACCGTTCGTTCGGATTCCCGAGGACCTCTGAGCCTCGATCAGACGCGACTCCGTAACGGACACGACCTCCTCGTAGGAGGTGAACAGGCGGTCGTTCACCATAACGGCTGAGGGTGTCGGTCCCGACGAACATGACCTCAACGCTATTGCGGTATCAGTCTGAATACTCGAAACTCGAAACACCTAGAGTCGATCTTCATGAGTTGATCACGACGGGTTCAGCGGTCGGGCGGCACACCCGATAGGGCGTGGATGCCAGTACCCGTAGGATCCGAACTGAGGGAGCCGACCCTCGGTGACGGCATACGCCGCCTGACCGAGGCTGCATTGGTGAGCGAATCTTCGGATCATCTGTGGCCACTGGCCGCCGAACTGGCGAAGACGCTGTTGGGGGCCGATGTGGTTGTCTGTTTTGAGCGCCTTGGGTCGGAGCGCTCGTTGGTGCGCGCTGCGTCCGGGGCACCCGAGCTGATCACGTCGGTTCCGATTCCCATCGCTCCAGACTCACAGGCTGCCTTTGTCTACCGGTCCGATGGGCCACTAACCGTCAGGGATCTCTCTTCGGAAACGCGGTTCACCGCCGGATCAATGATGGTCAACCTCGGCATGCGGAGTTCGGTTTCGTGGCGGCTCGGAACCAGTTCGAAGACTCTCGGAGTTATCGGCGCCTTCAGCAAATTTCCTGGCTTCTTCGGGCCCGACGATGCGGAGACACTGCGGATCCTTGCCGCCGGGCTCGAGTTCGGACTCCTGCATGTCAGAAAGACACGACTTCTCGAACGGCGCGCGTACGTCGACGAACTCACCGGTATCGCAAATCGGGCGTCGATACTCGCCGCTCTGGAATCTCGGATGATGACCAAGGGTGGCCCCAACGGATTCATATGCGCACTGATGATTGACCTCGACGGCTTCAAGAAGGTCAACGACGAACACGGGCATCACGTTGGAGACGAGGCGCTTCGACTGATCGCCCAAAAGATAAGCCAGACGGTTGGCAGCGACGACCTGGTTGGTCGCCTGGGCGGCGATGAGTTCCTGGTGCTTCTTCACCAACGTGATGACGACGAAGTGTTTCGCATGGCAGAACGGATCGTCGGGGCGATCGAACAGGTGATGGTCATCGGCACCGTCACGATCGAGTTGTCGGCGGCCATCGGCATTGCCGCGATACGCGATCAGCAGTCGGTCACGTCCGTTCTTCAGGCTTCGGATCGGGCGATGTACGAGGCCAAGTCAGATGGACGCGGTCGGGTCGCACGCTCCCGCTGTGGCGGCTCGCCTGGGCGCACTAACGGTCGCCCGGCTCAATCGGCGACGAGCCCGTCGGGTCTGGATCTGGCGGCGGTCGACGCGGCGATCGCCGGCGTTCGGGTGCTGTTTCAACCGATCGTTCGAACGAGTACGCACGAGATCGTCGGGATTGAGGCACTCGCCCGGGGGCCTGAAGGTTCGCCACTCATGTCGCCTGACCGTCTCTTCGGTGTGGCGGAGACCTTCGGCCGACTTGCTGATCTCGAAGTGGCGACAAAACGGGCGGCCTTCAATCACCCGGTCCCCGATGACGTCACGTTGTTCATAAACATCGACCCGAATGTGATCGTCAACGACAAGGCGCTCAGTCTCATCATCGACGCGTGGAGGGATTCGGGTCGCCGGGGCCTTGTGGTGGTCGAATTGACGGAACGCTCGCTAATGGCGGCGCCCGGCCCGCTTCTTCGGGCGATCGAACGCTGCCGCGCGGTTGGTTGGAGTATTGCGCTCGACGACATGGGCGCAAAGGCCGAGTCGCTGGCCGCGCTGCGCATCGCCAAACCCGACATCGTGAAGTTGGACATGCAACTCATGAAGAATTCGAGCCGGGCGCAGGCCGCTTCACTGGTTGCCTCGCTCGCAACCTACTGCGAGCGGTACCAAGTTGAGGTGGTAGCGGAAGGCGTGGAGACCGACGCCAACGAGTTCACCGCTGAACTGCTCGGAGCGACGCTGTTGCAGGGCTTCAAGTTCTACGCGCCGACCTCGTTCGAGAACCTCGTTCTCCGCCATCCCATTGCGCCGGTGCGCAGCGGACACGTTGGGCTCCATTCGGCCACGGCGTTCATGCCGCGCATGCCCAGCAGCGGTGTTCAACCGGAACGTGTCGCCACCAAGGAACAACTTCTTTCGTTTAGCCGGCATCTTGAATCGATCGGATCAGCCGCCGACACGGTGGTCCTGGCCGCACTCCAGCACGTCGAGAACTACACCCCGCGGACACGACGACAGTATGCGGCGCTGGCGCGCCGGTTCGGCCTCGTTGGCGTTGTCGGTGCAGGTATTCCCGGCGGCGTGGCCAGCGGCGTAAAGCACGGGTGCCTCTCCCCCGACGACGACCTTGTGAACAAGTGGCAGGTGGTCGTGTTTTCGAGCGGATCGTCGATTGCGCTCCTCGCCGAACAGATCGACGGTCATCCCGGCGGCCGGACCACCCGCGAGAAGCTGTTCCGCTTTCGCTTCGCCACTTCGCCCGACGAGGTTGAAGCCGTGGCTCGACGGATACTCAGCCACCTCTAGAACGCCAAGCGATCGCTCGGTCGCGGACGACAGGGTTTCCAACCGCCCAAGTCGCCGGGCAACCCTCAACCCGGGAGTTCCCACCCGACACGTCAGCTCTCGAGGATGGACCGAAGCGTGTCGAGATCCCTGCGAACGGCGTCGACGTCTTCCGCGAAGTCGGAGTCGCTCATGTTCTCCTGTCGCCGAACACTGAACACGACATCGCAGCCGTCGGAGTTGGGAATCACCCGTAGGGGGTTATTCATGGTTGCGCCGTCGGGCAGCGTCACGACATGGTCGGCGATGCCGTTGTCGTTTTCTGGTGCGAACTCGACGACGATCCGCCCGAGAGGTGAGTCGACGATCCATTGGTCTTCGATCCGCTCGACCGGTCGGTTTGCGAGACCGGCCGCCCAATCCGAGAGATGGCGCGGATCGGAGATGTATTCATAAACCTTCCGCGCCGACCGATCGATCGTCGTGCCGACATGAACGGTTTCCTTAACCATAGAGTAACGATTCCCAGCGAGCGGAGAACCGAAACCGCCAAACTGAGCGGCCCTCAGTTCATACGTCGACAACGGGAATGTTCATGGCAACGTTGGTGCGAACCAACAGCGCCATGCACCGAGCGCCCGACCAGGTTCGAGACGCGGGAGGGTGAGGGACACGAGAACGGTTTGACCAGTAACGCGCGGCGCCCATTCGACCGAAGTTGTCAAGAGCGTTGCATGTCAGTCGAGTATTTGGCGGGCGAAGGTTCGGGGTTCGCGTCCGGCGAGCAACCAGCCTGCCGCAGTGGCGGCCATCGGAAGGCCGACGATCAGCGCGATCAGGTTGACGATCGGCGGCGGCGCGAGCTGGGCGAGGTCGCCATGGTAGGCGGCAACGAGGCCGGCGTACGCGCCCGCAGTGCCGAGCAACGCACCGAGGAGCGCGAGTGCGCCGGCGGTGGTTGCGGTGAGTGCTCTTCGGGTGCGTGGGTCGGCGCCGGTGGCGGTGAGTGTGCGGAGATCGCCGGCCGATTCGCCTCGGATGAGTCCGACGGTCATCGCAACGACGGCCAGTGCGAGGAGGGTCCCGACGATGGTGGCGACGCGTCGCAACGCGGCGAGCCCATCCTGGCTGGAGCGGGTTTCGATCGTCAGGCCGGCTTGCGCGGCTGCCGCACGAGCGGCCTTCACCTGGGTCGAAGTAAGCGGTTTTGACGTTTCGATGAGCCAACCGTGTCGGGCGGCGACCCAACCGCGCACGTCCATCGCGTGTTGCGTAATCAGCGCGTGGGGTGCCGAGCCATAGCTCGGGAACGCGTGCTGCTCGACATGGGTGGGACCCGGTCGGGCCGTCGGATCGAGGAGCACCAGATCGCCGGTGATCGACGTGAGCAGCTCGGCGTCAGCATCGACGTCGTTCAGGTCGATCCCGTAGCGGCTAAGCAGTTCCGGGGTTGCGACAAACGCCGGACTGACACCCTCGTAGCGGCGGTCGGCTGTCGCCCGCGCGACGGACACCGGGAGTTGCACCGTGGCGCCTCCTGCGGTTGATGCTCGCAAGGCCATATCGAGTGCGAACAGCGACGGGTGCCCAACCGCAGCAGCGATGCGTCTGGCTCCGGTGTCGAGCTGGTGCGGTGCGGGCGTGGTGTCATCGCGGTGTGGAGTCCCGCTCTCGGCTCCGGCGTGGATCAGGATCTGGCGGTCGGACAGGTTCCCCTCGTCGGTGCCGTAGACGTTGGCCGTGGCCACGACGACCGCCACGACCGACAGTCCCAGGCCGAGGGTGATGGCGGCGAGTGCTGCCGCGGCACGTGCCTGGTAGCGGACCAGGTCCCGCAGCGCGAGCCGTGGCGCGAGCCGGCACCGCCGTGCGGGAACGCGGAGCGAACCGATCGCCGCCGGTGCGCCGAGCACCACGCCCACCACGACGGCCAGGAGACCGACAACGAGGATCACCGGCCGCACGTGGGTGCTGACCGGGTCGGCCACGACGATGGCGACCATGCCGAGCGCGGTGAGCGCCATCGCAACCACCAATGAGCGGCGGGCCGGCGCCGGGTGGCCAGGCCGAGTCGACAATGCGGCCATCACGGGCATCCTTGCCACCGTGCGAGCGGGCCACCACGCCGCCGCAATGGCGGCCACCACTGCGATACCCATGCACCCGGCGATCAGGTGCCAGGGCAGGTCGAAGCGACCGATCCGATGCGCGGCCGCGGTCTCCACCGCAGGAGCGACGGCGGTCCAGCCGAGGACGCCCAATGCGGCACCGATGACCGCTGCGATGCCCCCGACGATCATCCCGTCGGCCAGCATGACGAGTCGTAGGTGTCCTTCAGTGGCTCCGAGTGCGGCCAGCATGCCCAGTTGGCGTTGCCGGTGCTGGGCGACGACCAGAAACCCCGCCGTGGCGATGAGACAGACCAGTGCCATAGCGAGCGTCGTAGCCGCCAACACCACGACGTTCACGACGCCACCGACCGAGCCGGCGACCATGACGTCGAACCCCCCAACGGGCGCGTCACCCGGTTGCGGCCCCGGTTGCGGCGCCGTCGGGCCGGCCGGGCCATCGGCTGTGGGTGCGGCCGTGGGTGCGGAGTTCGAAACGCTGAGGCGATTCGAGGAGCCGAGCAGGAGCGTCAGTGACTCGGCGGAGGTCGGGTCGGTGGGGGCGAGCAGCGCGAACTCATCGTTGAGGTCGAGCGGGTTCTCGACGAGCCCGACAACGGTCCGCTGGACATCCCCGATCGCGAGGTGGCTGCCGATCCCCACGTCGAGTCGGTCGGCGGCACCATCGCTCAGTCCCACCTCGCCGGGCGCGGTCGGGTAACGGCCTGTGCGGAGCGCGAGCAACGGGTGGCCGAACACGCCGTTGGGGTCCTGGGTGCGTACGTCGAGCGACTCGACCGAGCCCGGGACCGCGAGCCTTCGATGCCCGATCACTTCGACGGTTCCGTACCGCCGCTTCGCCTCGGCGATAGCTGCCTGAGCCGCGGCCGGATCGGTCGCATCGAGCCGGATCATCGCGCCGGCATTGCCGAACTCGCTGATCGTTCCCGACGCCGCGTTGACCGTGATTGACGCTCCTGCGACCGCACCAGCCACGGCCGTAGTCATGAGCGCCAGGATCAGGGATTGCTGGCGCCATTCCTTGTGGAAGAGCCGCCATGCCCATCGCAACACGGCCCGGCGTCCCGGTCCCGACCGTGCGTGATGGCGGGTCACGACGGTGCTCACTGGTCGGACACCAGCAACGTTTCGGGGCCATCGATCGGGAGGGTCTGGTCGACGACCTGTCCATCGCGCAGGAACACCACCCGATCGGCCCACGATGCCAGTTGTGCATCGTGGGTCACGACGACCGCGGCCACGCCTCGACGGGTGACTCCGCGCAACATCCTCATCACGGCCTCGCCGTTGACCGAGTCGAGGGCCCCGGTCGGTTCGTCGGCTAACAACAGCTTCCGGTCCCCGACGACCGCCCGGGCAATTGCTACCCGTTGTCGTTCACCGCCGGAGAGCTCGTCGGGAAAGTGCCCGGCCCGCGCGGCCAACCCGAGCTCCTCGAGTCCGGCCAACGCAGCCCGCCGTGCCTCGCGCGCTTTTACGCCGTCAAGCTCCAATGGCATCGCTACGTTCTCCACGGCGGTCAATCCCGACAGCAAGTTGAAGTCCTGGAACACGAATCCGATCGAACGGCGCCGCAGACGGGCCTTCTCCAGCCGTGACAGCGCCTCCAGCGCCATACCGGCCACGACAACCTCGCCGCTCGTTGCCTCTTCGAGGCTCCCGGCGATCGTCAGCAGTGTGCTCTTGCCCGAACCGCTCGGACCCATCACCGCCACCATCTCGCCCACTTCGACCGAGAGGTCGACATCACGAAGCGCGAAGAACGACGAGGGACCTTCCCCGTACCGCTTCGACACGTGGCGCAACTCGAGCACCGCGGTCATGACCGCATCGCCAGACGACCGGGCGCTGACCTGCGTTTCGCCTCCGGGGAAGTACCCTGGGAGGCGGCCTTCACGGGCGCGCGCCGGAACCGGGTGTCCGCGGCGTCGAGCCAACGCACCGCCGCCTCCAACCGGAACAGTTCCGCGTCGACGATCAACGCCAGCGCCATGTCACCTTCGGCCGCATCGGCTTTCACCTTCGTGTAACGCTGCATCACCGAGATCAGGTGCCGACGATGCACCTGGATGACCGCGTGAACGTCGGTGGCGGGCATCTGACCGGCGATCAACACCTTGATCACCAACTCGTCGCGAGGCGGCTGGGCGATGTCGTCGGCATGCAACAGCCATCTGTTCAGATCCTGCAATCCCTCGCTCGTGATCGAGTAGCCCCTTTGCGGGCCATCCTCGTCGCCATCGGATTCCACCAGGCCGTCACGCTCCAGGCGCTGCAGGGTCGTGTACACCTGACCGACGTTTAGCGGCCACACCTCCCCCGTTCGCGCCTCGAACTCCTGACGTAGCTGCAGGCCGTACTTCGAACCTTCGCTCAACAATGCCAACAGCGCGTGACGCACACTCATCACAAGCCTCGATTCAAATCATACCGAATAGCATACGTAGTATACACCTCGGCAGGCATCGGGCACGACCAGGAAACAACGCTCTCCATCGCCACTGCGGATAACCCTTCCCACGCTGTTTTCGCAATCGCGCGTCAGCCGCTGACGGCCCGCTGACGCCGGTTCCCGACCATGAATCCCAGTCGGGCGTCGCACCGAATGCAGACCACCACCGCTCCGAGGAGGAACCTCCAATGATCAAACGAACCCTTTTGGCCGTCGGTACTATTGCTTTGGCGGTGGTGATTGCTGCTGACGCGGTAGCGGCCGCGATACCACTGCGTCCGGCACTCGCGACGCTCGCGGGGCCCTCCGCCCCGTTCGTCGAAAGAAGACTGACGGTGAGTGATCCGAGCAAAGCGTTGGCCATGAACGTCCCCCGCTCGTGGGAATCGGTGAACCTGCCGGGTCGATTCGTACGCCACCGGTTCGCAGTGGGGGAGCTGACGACGGTGTCGAGCGCTCTCGACCAGGCTGACGCGACGTGGATTGTGGTGCCCGCGCTCAACGGCTCACGCGGGGCCGTGAGCTTTCGGTCGACCAACTATCCGAACACCTACCTGCGTCATCAATCATTTCGGGTCAAGCAGCATGAGAACGACGGCTCCGAACTGTTCCGGAACGACGCGTCGTTCCAGGTGCGGGGCGGACTGACAGGTCAGGCACGGACGTTCAGCTTCGAAGCGACGAACGTGCCCGGTCATTTCCTCCGCCACCAGAACGGGCAGCTGTGGATCGCCAATCGCACTGCGGGCAACTCGGCATTGTTCGCCAACGACGCGACGTTCCGGCAGTCGAGCGGTTCAGGGTTCCGGACGACGGACCGGGAGATCTCGTTGGAAGCGTCCAATGTCGGGGGGCACTTCCTCCGTCACCGTCTTGCACTCGGAGAGCTGACGGCCGTCAATCCGCGCAGCAACCTCGATCGCGCCGACGCGACCTGGATCGTGCGGCCCGCGCTCAGCGGTCATGTGGGTGCAGTCAGCTTCGAGTCGAAGAACTACCCGGGGACATTCCTGCGTCACCAGGCATTCCGGGTTAAGCAGCATGCCGACGACGGTTCGAACAGCAACCTCTTCCGGCTCGACGCATCGTTCTTCGAACGGCCGGGGTTGGTGGGGGCTGCGACGAAGTCGTTCGAGGCGGTGAACGCACCGGGGTTTTTCATCCGCCATCAGAACTTCCAGTTCTGGATCTCCCGACGCGACAACAGTGACCTGTTCCGTAAGGACGCGTCGTTCTCGGAGCGTCCGCCGCAGTTTGTGGCCCCCGGCGACTGCACGGCCTTCTTCCGTCGTTGGCGCACCGGCATCGACAACGACGATCTGATGAACGTCTGCGGCTGGGTGATGGGCCTCAACCAGTACTGTGAGCGCCGGGACGCCCGGCCGATGGTGTCGTGGGAAGGGAATCGCCGGTACCTGGCGTGCCAGCAGAACTGGCGGGAGAGCTCATACCTGGAGGAGTTCGAGCAGCTGGCGCTCGGCACAGCCGAACAGTTCGTCGCCGCCGCGAACGCGGCCGCTCCGTTCGTGAGCATCGCCGTGTCAGCAATTGCATGCGCCGACGGGGTCATTTTTGCCTGTGCGACGTTGGTGCTCGATATCGCGCAGCTCGCCGGTGCGACGCCGCCGGGGATCGCTCGCGACGCCGTTGACGGGGCAGACGAAGCAGGAAAGTGTGCAGATGGAAACATCGTCGCCTGCGCACAGCTCGGCGTACGCGGCGCCCGGCTGGCCGGACTCGAGATTCCCGGGAAAGACGCCGCCGAAGTGGCCGTAAACACCCAGAAGTGCACGCAACGGGACTTTGCGGCTTGTGTTGCGCTCGGTCTGAAGGCTGCTGATGCGGCTGGCGTGCCAGTAGGCCTTGGCCGGGGCGAGATAGCCGACGCGCTCGATTGCGCTTCCGGTGACACCGCTGCCTGCGCCTCGCTGGGTGAACGGGCAGTCGCCGCCGGAACCGGGCTACCACTCGGTGGTGTCATCGGCGCGGCCGACAACGCCCGCAAATGCGCCGCTTCTGACAACGACGCCTGCATCGCCCTCGGCAAAGCACTCGTGAGCGCCGCCTGAGCTGATACCGGCCACCGGAAACCCTCGCCGCTGTCACGTGTGAGTGACGGCGGCGAGGTCGGTCCCCCGAGGCCGCGCCGAGCGGATTCCTGATCCCTTTGCGGTTGATCTGTTCAACCCTCCGGCAACAGCTCGGCCGCGGCCTTCGCAAGCGGCCATCCAGGACCAACCCAACCACGAAAGCTGCACCCGGTCGGTTAAACCTACGACCCACCGATGCCGACCCCTATTCCCACGGCCCGGCTTCGGGACCCGGAGACTCCAAGACATCGAACAGACGCGACAGCGCTTGATACGGGAGCGCTGTCCGCTATCTCACGTTGGCGCGCCCGGCTCCTTGGGCAGGCCCAGCACCCGTTCACCCACGATGTTGCGCTGCACCTGGGCCGTTCCGCCCCAGATTGTCACGGACCTCGTGGAGAGGAAATTCGTGGTCCAGCGATCGGGGTTGTACTCGTCGCCGTCGCCAACAAGCATCGAGTCGGCGCCTCGGATGTTCATGATGATCTCGGCGAAGCGCTGCGCGTACTCGCTCCAGAACATCTTGTTGATCGAACTGGCCGGGCCCGGTTCCTTCTTGGCCAGGACCTCGCTCAACACTTTTAGCCCAGTGAAGCGCATGATCTCGACGTGACTGAAGGCCCACGCCAGTTGCTGCCGCACGATCGGGTCGCTCGTTTTGCCTGCGGCGCGGGCGAGCTCGACGGCGTTCCAGAACTGCTTGGTGAACTGCACGTGCTGGGTGGTCGCGTTGCCGCCTCGCTCGTTGCCCAGTGTCGTCATGGTCACGCGCCAGCCGTTGTTGAGGCCACCGATCACGTTGAAGAGCGGGGCGCGTGCCTCGGTGATGAATGTCTCGGTGAAGTGCGCCGATCCGGTGATCTGCTTGATCGGTCGCAGTTCGATGCCGTTACTCGTTCCGTCGGGTCGTTTCATCGGCGTGAGCACGTAGGAGATACCACGGTGCTTTGGCGCATCGGGGTCGGTGCGGCACAGACAGAACATCATGTTCGCGGCCTGAGCGCCGGAGGTCCACACCTTCTGTCCCGTGATCACCATCTCGTCGCCGTCGACCACCCCGCGGGTCTTGAGGCCAGCGAGATCGGAGCCGGCATCGGGCTCGCTGAAGCCCTGGCAGTAACGATCCGTCCCGTCGATGATTCGGGGAAGAAAATACGACTTCTGCTCGTCGGTGCCCCACACGATGATCGACGGGCCCACGAGCCACTCGCCCATGCCACGGGTCACTCGCGGGAGGTTCGCCCGGGCGAACTCCTCGTTCAGCACGGCCACTTCGATTCCGGTCAATCCCCGACCGCCGTACGCTTTCGGCCACGACACGCAGAGGAGTCCGGCGTCCTTCAGCTTCTGGGTCCACTCGGCCACCCCGGCAACGCCACCGGCGTTGGCGACCTCGGAGTCCACGCCGATGAGCTCCTCGGGGCGGTTCGCCTCAAGCCACTCACGAACCTCGTCGCGAAAAGCCTGTGCCTGCGGCCCGAGTTCGATTTCCAGCGCCATGTCCGGCCTCCCGTGGTTCGTTGGTGTTGAACCTGTACTAACCCGGAAAGCCGGCTCTTTCCAAACCGGCCCCGACAGCCTCGAGGCCTTCGGGGCCGGACAGGTCGAGTCCGAGTCGCTGGTCAGGTCGGCGGGTGCCCGTGGCCCGTTTAGCCAACATCGTCAGCGATTCGATAAACGACCCGGACGCTCCGACAGAGATTCCAGTGACGGAGTTCGGGGTTCTGGTGGCTCTCAGCGCTACGAATCCTGCGAACTCTGGACAATGTCCGCTCAGATGCCCATGTCGAGAAGGTTGTAGTCCCGGAGCAGGCCGTCTCGCGCCAACTCGCTCCAGCGGTTCTCGCCTTCCTGGCCGAGCAGTGGCTGGTAGGCGAAGCGTGGCTCGCTCGGGTGACGTTGCGCCCTCGCATCGATCGCCAGCGCGATCATCCGCGACCGTTGATGAATGTGCGCCTCGTCGTAGATCGTGCCGGGCTTTCCGGTGAGCGCCGCCGGCGCGCCGAG
Source organism: uncultured Acidimicrobiales bacterium (assembly GCA_963763135.1). Lineage (GTDB taxonomy): Bacteria > Actinomycetota > Acidimicrobiia > Acidimicrobiales > JANYDT01 > JANMZO01. The sequence goes on from CAVXNJ010000010.1 coordinate 437,279, forward strand.
CACCGATCGCCGCCGGTGAAACCCGAAGTTGATCGTGACCCGTGGATCGGGCGATACGTTGGCGAAGCTGCCATGCACGAGCTGGCGATTGCAGATGAACATATCCCCTGGCTCGCACACGAGAGGCACAGCGTCGGTGAAGTGATCGCTGCCGCCGTTCTCGGCGACCATGGCGGCAATGTCAACCTTGCCGAGCCGGTGCGTGCCCGGCACCACCCAGACACCGTTACCGGCCGTGCTGCCGTAGAGCTGCACCATGAAGTTGAAGCCATGCGTGCCCACGTCCCAGTCGGGCGCGCCCCAATGAACGATCCCGTCCTGGTGCCAGGCAACGGAGGCCCCAAGCCCGGGCTGCTTGACAAACGTCGCGTCGTTGTAAGGCACGAAGTCTTCACCGTTGACCGCTGCGGCAATAGCCAACAGATCGGGATGGCCGTACAGGCGAAGTGCCGAGTCCATCGTCTGTAACAGCCCGAAGGTCATGTGCAGCACGTGCGACGGAGCATCGTCGGGACGGGTCGGCTCGTCCATCTTCACCGGATGGCGCCCGTGGTTCCTCGATGTCCCGCCGACCGGGTCCGACAGCGGCTCGACGAAGTAGTAGGTCGGGACACGAAACTCGCGACCGAGTGCCGCCCGACCCAGGTGGTCGACGTAGGCATCTTTGGTGACCGGCGCCCGGTCGAGCACGTCGTCGAAATCGGCTCGGAGCTCGGCGAGTTCTTCCACACCGATAATGCCCTCGAACACGTAGAACCCGTGCTCCCAGTAGGCGTCGAGGATGTCGGCATGGACACGGCCGGATGCGTCGTAGCGAACCGGCCCTCGGTTCTGCAGGCCCCGAGCTCGTGCATCGCCGGCGCGCATGTACGCATCGAGCGCAGCGTCCTCCCAGCACGGGAGCGCATCGTGTTCGTGGAGCTGGTGCCAATGCGGTGAATGCGCCATGTCGCAACCTACCTCAGTGCGCGGCGCGATCACAGGCCGACAGGTCTCGAATTACGTGCGAGGGATCGCCAACAGATGCGACCGAGATAAACCCGGCCATCGCACACGGGGCCTCGCCGACATTTCCCACCGGCGGTCTGGACGCGAAGGCGACGGGCCTTGTGCTCGAAGTGGGCGTGCCCAAGCGCGTAGCTGGCGAGACTGCGCAGATGTGCTGGGACCTGACGTTCCTCCTCCGGGCGGGGTAACGCCTCCGCCCGAGTTAGCCAACCAAGCCAGCCTCCACCACTTCGGCTTCACAGGTCAGGTCTCAGGTGAACAGTTCTGCGACACACCCGCTCGGAGTTCTGCGACACCCCCGGCTCGGAAACTCGAGAGGCCCCCGGGTCAGGGGCTCAGGTGGTTTCCGACAGAAACGTCGACACAAATCTCGATGACACGCAACCGGGGCCGGATCACGACACCTTCATCGTAAACGGGGCCGTGCCTCCGAACCCCGGCGTGCTGCACGGGATCGGATCCGATGTCGGGCCCTGCTCGCAGTGGTAGAGCACCATGACATGGCCTTGGAGTTCGGCGGTCGCACCGGTCACGCGAGCCCAATTGGCCCCTCCGTCGTAGTGGGCAATGAACCTGACCGGTTCGTCTGAAGCGGGGGTCTTCGTGAGCGTCTCGTCCATGACTATCGCTACCCGGGAATTGATGAAATCGATGTTCCCCGTAATTGTCCGCCGCCACGTGCTCTCTGAGGCATACGGTTCGTTCGGGCCAACCTGCCGACCGCCCGCATCGAACCGGGTCGAACGAGTGCAGTCGCCATGGAGACTCCCATCGGGTGCGACCGTGAACTCGAGATCACCGGCGGAACAGGCGACCTCGCGCAACAGCGGCGCCGGATCGATCGTCTTGCTGGACAGCGACAGCGACGGCGTGCCGATCGCAAGGATGGCTCTGCTCGCACCTGGAAAGCGCTTGGAATCACGCTTCGCGACCGTTGTTGGCGTCTTGACCGTGGTCGTCGCTCGCGAGGCCGCCGCGGCAGCGATCGACTTTGCCGTGGTGGGTGACAGTGTGGTGGGGACGACCGGGATCTCGACGTTGCAGCCGGATGCACCCTGACGTTCGTACATCTCGGCGATCTGGGCCTCAATCGTGGACCGCGCCGCCGTTTGCGCCACGATGTCAGCCTTTCGTCGATCGATCGATGCCCGGAGTTCGTTTGCGGCCGAACGGGCCGCGGCCAGATTGCCGTATTTCTTGACGGCCGCGGCAAGTTGGCGTTCCTCGGGTTCGAACAGCTTCAACAACTCGACGGAGCGCATCGCCGTGTCCAGTGTCTTGTGGAGAAGGTGGAGCGTGACCACGGTCTCGACACAGGTCCCATTCGGCTCAGTTGGCGCAGGCCGTTTCGTTGCCGAGGGCGGCGTCGAGAGCGCGGGAACGGTCCGTGCCGCCTTTTGTCCGGTCAGGGGATCGCACCGCAAAGCGGCCATGAACGCGTACATCGAGCGGTACGCCCGGTCCGTGTCCAACGCGAGTTGCACAAGGCGATCTGCGTGCGTCCGCTGCAGCGCATTGTCGGACTGGGGTCGCGACGCCACGAGGTCGTTGAAGTCCCATTCGGCCTGCTCGCGATGCGCTTGTTCCTGCTGGATGAATGCGAGGAGAGTTCCGCAGGTGAACGCGTCTCCTCGACTCGCTGTCGCTGCGGGGACCGCTGGAGCGAACAGAACTGCTACGGCGACGACAACGCCGCAGGTAAGGAACTTGCAACGACGGAGAACACGCACGACGCACCTCGAACTCAGAGCCCACCCGTTGAGCCCCTGAGGTGAGCATCTCGCTGCGCCGCTGCTGAAATCCAGAGCCCAAAGTCCCGACGATTGGCGCCCGGCAACCCTCTCGCCGGCTTCCCCACGTCACCTACACCACGGACCCGCCGCGACCACGGGAACACACCCGGACACCTGATCAACAAGGACGGCCGAATCGGTCCGGAGGATGAGGTTCCCCTAGATCCCGAGGTTGACGGGCGGCCAGATCCTTCAACCTCGTGGAGGCCAGCCGCATCCCCTGGTCCGATTCCGATCGGACCCTGCGGGCCGCATGGTTGAGCCATGACAACGCCAGCGCTCCCTCATCCTCTGGTTCATCGTCCTCGTCATCGCCATTTCCATTCAATTTCCATTTCCATATGTCTACATATCAATGCATGAACCAATTGGTTCACCAACAGAAGGCACGTCAATCATGAGCACTCAGAATCTGAAAACAACCGATCCAACGAAAACGAACCGAATGAACTGGCGCATGATTGCGATCATCGGCATCAGCTCTGCGGTGCTGACCGGCCTGGCTTCCACCGCTCTCGCCAACAGCGGCGAAGCCGGGGCGCCGATCCAGGTGTCGACTGCCTCAGTCGCGTCAGCTGCGTCGAGCGCCCTTCCATCCACGACAGCGGTCGAATCACACACAACGCGGACAGCCACACCAAAAACGACACCGACCAACTCGGTCGACACGGCGAGAACAGCGAACGACACCGCGAAACTCCGCGAAGCGTGTCGTCTCCACTATGCGGAACACTTCGAGGCAGAGGATGCAGACATCGTCTTCAAACTCGGCGGGCGACTATGCGATTCGGAGCACCTTGGGTCGGATCAGCGTGTCACGATCGACGACGTTCTCAACAGCGACATCTCGCTCGCATTCGCCGACGTCGACAACGCGTGTGATTTCACATCACTCCTCGCTCAAGTCGGAAAGACCGTCACCATTAGTGAGTTGGATCTGGCCAAGTTCGATGTCGATCTGCAGGACGACAGTGATGGATTCAGCATCAGCCTTGACACCGGCGAAGGTTCGATGCGCCTCAACTGCACGTCGAACGCGAAGTAGTCAGACCCGTGGCTCGGGTGACTCTCTGATGTCGAGATTTGCGAGCGTCCGGAGACGTTTCGCGATGACCCGACGGCGCTGACAACCCGAGTCCCAGGGTCGGGCCGTCCCGATCGCTCTGCCAAACGGCGAAGGCCCTTTCCAAGTTGGAAAGGGCTACCAGGTAATGAATTCTGGATGGCGACCGGTGCAGGCTCAGTCGGGTGACTCGGTAGCAACGATCGACGCGACGGGCGACGGGCGGAACGCTTCGAAGAAGCTATGGACCGCCTTTCGTGAACCTGCCAACTCCAGGCGACCGTTGCGTTGAGCGTCAGCAAGCGACGAGTGTCCGAGGTAGGTCCGGTAGAGCGCGACTCGATCGGTTCGGAGGGTGACATCGACGTCGAAACCCGGATCGGCCAGACATAGCGACGCTTCTTCTTCGGCCACGATCCAGTACCGCTTGGGGTGATCGGTGAACGGCACGTACACGGTGAAACGGGGACGCGGAAGTTTTGTCGTGTCCAGCTGCCGGTGCAACCACCACAACAGCAAATCCGGGTCCAGTTCGTCGATGGCGGGCTCGCCGAACGTCCAACGCGCCGCCCACGTGGCGAGACCGAAAACGACAGGTTGCAGGTCACGGCCGGCGTCGGTGAGAACGTAGGTCCCATCGTCTTCCTGCGCGACCACTCCCGCCGCTTGCAGCTTGCGGAGCCGTTGAGCCAGCAATGCTCTCGACAGTCCCGGGTTGCCTCTGATCAGCTCGTTGAATCTGGTCGTGCCGGTGAGCAGGTCGCGGATGATGTGAATCGTCCAACGGTCACCGAGCACCTCAGCCGACCGCGAAATAGGGCAGTACTGGCCGTACGGCTTCATTCCGCCAGCATGTCACAGTTCAGAATTGGAACTATGCGACTCCGATCAGAGTGTGTTGACTGAGATTGCCAACCAAATGCTGATGCAGCTCAATGCATGCCTCAGCCGCAATCCGTGGATCAACCAATGAATGGAGAACCGATGCGCATCACCAAGAACGACATCCCGGCCAAGATCGATGTACCGGGAGCTCTCGCCCGCCAGGCCACTAGCTTCGGCGACGCTGCCGGCTACTCGATGCTCGGCGCTGAGTACTTCACGCTTGGCGCCGGCACCGACATAGCGCCGCTTCTGCAAGGCCTCCACGACGACGCCTGCCACGCACCCCACTGGGGCTTCATGCTGTCGGGCGCGTTGGTCGTCACCTATACCGACGGCAGCACCGAGTCCTGCGTCGGCGACGACCTGTTCTACTGGCCCCCCGGCCACAGCGTGCGCGTTGTCGACGACTCAGAAGTGATTCTGTTCAGCCCGCAGGCCGAACACGGTGCGGTCATGGACCACATGCTCGCCCGTATGGCCGGATGAACGGTCACCGTAACCCGATATCCACGATCAAAGGAGCTACCCATGGAAGGCACTGAGCAACTGTCGATCATCATCCCGATGCTGAAAGCAGTCGGTGGCCGCATCCGCGACGATCAGCTCGGATCCGTCACCCCCTGTGCAGAGTTCGACGTAACCGGGATACTCGGCCACATGACCGGGTTGGCATTGGGCTTCGCGCCGATGTTTCGCGGCGAAGAACCTGCGCAGGACAGCGCGTCGCCGGTCGGCACCGGCGCGATCGACCACTTCAACCACGCGATGGACGAGTTGCTGGCAGCAGTTCTGAGCCCAGGCGCACTCGACCGTACGATCCAGACCCCGGGCGGGCCGATGCCCGGCGCTGTGTTCGCACGTCTCGTCGCCTTTGATGGCCTTGTTCACGGTTGGGACCTTGCCAGCGCAACCCAACAAGAGTGGCAGCCCCCCGAACATCTCGTGTCGGAAGTCGACGCGTTCGCCCGGGAGGCCATCACCAACGAGATGCGCAACGGCGAGGCCTTCGGCCCCGAACAGCGGCCACCGGCGAATGCCAACACGATGCTTCGTCTCGTCGCGTTCACGGGTCGCGTGCTCTAGGGTTTTCCGCTGACTCACGCACGAGGCTGTCGGATTCGATGGTCGACGTGCGTGAGCCGAAGCTCGTCGCTCAGTCCGCCGTGCCATCCCGGCTGGTCTCATCACTTTTCGTATGCGCACTTACCGTGAACCCGGCGATCCTGCGGTGATGTACCCCGGTAATCGTGATTCGCCAGCCGTTCACGACCAGCACAGCAACGGGCGTCTCGGGGATCGAGCCAAGCACCTGCAGCTCGCGTCCGGCGATGGTGGCATAGTCACCCTCGGGGAGTTCGATTCCGACGTCGGGAAGATCGTGGATCGGGAAATGGCCCGGTAAGGGAAGCGAGCCGTCGGCGTGGCGTCTTACCGAGGTCACGCCGCGGTCGGTCTCGTCCCGTTTCTCGCCGACCAGTTCCTCAGCAAGGTCTTCGACGGTCATCAGACCCTCGATGCCGCCGTATTCGTCGGCCACGAACGCCATTTGAATGCGCTTCGCTTGGAGTTCGCGTAGGGTCACCAAATCGTTGGCGCTCATCGGCAGGACCGGGACGTGTAAAGCCACTGAGCGGGCGGGCGAGTGCCGCCGTCGAGCAGATCGCGCACATGGACAACTCCAACCCAATTCGTCGAGGTCGCACTGCGCTGCCACGGGCGCCCGCGTGTACCCGGAGTCCGCCAGTGCCCGCAATGCCGTCTCACACGGCTCGTCGGCCTCAAGGACCAACAACTCGCCGCGGGGAACGAGGACCTCGCCACGGACCCGCTCCGAGAACTCAAAGGCTTCCTGTTCGCATCACCACAAGTCAGCGGCCATATTCTGTTCGCGCGTTCGGAGGGATTCGAACCCCCAACCTTCTGATCCGTAGTCAGATGCTCTATCCGTTGAGCTACGAACGCGTATGAAACTGAGGCGCAAAGTCTACCGGACGCGACATGGGCTTCCGAACAGAATCCCACGTTTTGTCAAACAGTCCTGCGTGGCGGAGAAGGAGGGATTTGAACCCTCGGACCCGGTTTCCCAAGTCAACTCATTAGCAGTGAGTCCGATTCGGCCGCTCTCGCACTTCTCCACATTGGGCGAACCCAACAGTCAGACAGTCTTTCACAACCGCGCCACCCCCGTAGCGAACTATCACCGACGGTCTAGGCAAACTTGACGTCGACGCAACCGGCGGAGCGCAACAGCCATTCCAAGTCGCCGGTTGGGGTCGGCCACTCGGGAGCGCCGACCAGAACGAGGATCTCGTGATCGCTCACGACCTCGCCGTCCCACCACGCCCATCGCCGCTGGTCAGGGTGCATCCGGTACGTCCAGTTCGCGACAGTCCAGGACTTCGCCGCTTCCGCCGTCTCCTGCTCTTCAGCGCCGGCAGCGCTCTCGGGCTCGGCGCACTTCGCGACGAACCACGACGGGAGCAGCGCCGGCCACGCCGATTCGGCTGGCCACTCACCAACGGAAAGAACCACGTCAAGCACCTCGCGAATTCGGTTGAACGCCGTTCGAGCTCGCTCGGGCTCGGTGCGGGCGATGAGCCGTTCGACTGCCGTCGGCACGTCGAGCCCCACCGTCCCCTTCCGCAATCGTTGCAGTTCATTAGTTTGGTTCAGCATGTGACCTTCCCACTTCCTGGAATTATGACGCACTTCAACCCTGCCACTCGTCCGGTCCATGCCTGAACGACGCTGCCGTGCTCAGCGGTCAGAACCGGATAGGTTGCTCGCTCTCCAGAACGGTCCGCAGCGACGCGAACGCCCGGTTGAGCTGCTCGACGTTCGCCGTGCCGAAACCGACCGTGAGCTCCGGCGGTGGCAGCGGTGTGACCCACCACTCGGCCGTAGTCTGCAGACCGACGCCCTCGCCGGCCATACGGGTCGCCACCTGGTCCGCAGCGATGTCGCCCCGCAACGTCATCATCGCATGGAGTCCGGCGTTCGCAACCGCCGGTCGTTCGATGAACCCGGCTTCGTGGAGCGCGGCAAGCTGCTGTCGGACGACCTCGTGGCGGGCGGTGTACACCCGACGGACCCGCCGAAGGTGACGATCGAGGCGCCCGTTGGTAATCAGCGTTGTCAGGGCCGCCTGGGTTAGGTGGGGCGGTTGGGTATCGATCAAACGGCGAGCGGCGACGAACGCTGCTGCGATGGGTTCCGGGGCCACGACGAAACCGAGCCGAAGCGACGGCGAAAGCGTCTTGGAGAACGTGCCGACGTAGAGGACCCGCCCGGAAGTGTCGAGTCGTTGGATCGGCTCAAGTGGACGGTCGACGTGTCGAAACTCAGTGTCGTAGTCGTCCTCGATGATCGCCATCGCGTTGCGTTGCGCATGCGCGAGCAGCGCCCGCCGGCGTGCCGGGCTCATCGTGACACCGGTCGGCAGCTGATGCGACGGCGTGACGAAAACCGCACGGGCATTCCGCGGAATCGCGTCGACGACGATCCCTTCGCCATCGACCGGGACCGGCACGACCCGCAGACCGTGGTGCTCAAAGGCAAGCCGGGCCATCACGTAGCCCGGGTCCTCCATGGCGACGATGTCCCCCGGGGCGAGCATGACGCGCGGAATCAGATCGAACGCGCCTTGCGCACCCGAGGTCACCACCACCTGATCGGGTGTCGCGTTCACACCCCGCGACCGGTGGATCCACACCGCCAACGCATGGCGGAGTGACGCCAGACCCGCTGGATCGCTGTAGCCGGACGGCGGAACTCGGAGTGTGTCGGTAACGGCGCGCCGCCAGTCCACGAGCGGGAACAACAGTGGATCGGGACGCCCGACGCGCAGGTCGATCGCCAGCCCCGGCGCCGGTGAAAGGATCGAGTCAAGCGGAGCGCTTCGGCGGGGCACGAGTGCGTTGACCCCCGCCCGCATCGACCGAGTGCTGTCGAGCGCCACAAAGGTGCCGTCGCCGGTCCGAGCTTCGAGGACTCCCTCACCAACAAGGCGTGCGTACACCGCGGTCACCGTTGAGCGAGCGACACCGAGTTCGGTGGCGAGTTCGCGACTGGTCGGAAGCCGATCGCCGGGGTGGAGTCGCCCGCTGGTGATCGACTCGCGGATCTGCTCGAACAGCATCGCCGATGTTCGACGTTTGGCTGTCGGGTCGAGGAACAGATCGATGGGCATTGGTCTGACAAAATAGCGTCGAATTGGAGCTTCTTGCGGACTATTGAACCGGTGAAACTGATGCCATGCAGGCACCTCACATCGTCAATCACACCGCTGACTTCCCATGGATCCCCCTCTCCGACGGGATCTCTTTCAAACCGATCACGTTCCTCGACAACGATTCGGGTTACCAGCTCCTGTTGCGGGTTGAACCCGGTCGCGTCGTCCCCCGCCACCACCACACAGGCGAGATCCACGCGTTCGTCATCTCCGGCCAGCGGCGGATCTCAGGATGTGAGGAGCTCATCCGAGCCGGGTCGTATGTGTACGAACCCGTCGACAACGTCGACTCCTGGGAGGCGGTCGGCGACGAACCGTGCGTCGTCCACATCGAGGCGAATGGACGCGTCGAGTACCTCGACGACGACGGCAACGTCACCCGCTACACCGACGCTGGCACGGCGCGCGCCGCTTACCTCGACTGGTGCCGAAACCACGGAGCGCCCGACCCGCACCTGGCCGGCGAAGCGCTGGGAGCCTCCGCATGATCCCCGTCGATAGCCCCGTCGACATCCTCGACAACATCCCCGTCGACATCTACGTCGACCCGATCTGTCCGTTCGCCTGGCTCACCTCGCGGTGGCTGCGCGAGGTCGAACGGGTCCGACCCGTCACGGCCACAATCCGGATCATGAGCCTGTCAGTGCTCAACGACGGGCGGGAGGGACTCTCCGACTTCTACCGCGACCTGATCACCCAGGGCTGGGGACCCGCACGCGTCGCCGTAGCCGTCGAGAACGAGCACGGCTCGGAGGGGCTCAGCCGTTTCTACGACGCATTCGGCACCCTCCACCACGTTCAACGAACGGCACTCGGTCCGCAACTCCTGACCGAGTCGCTGATCACGGCCGGGCTGCCGACCCGCCACGCAGACGCCGCGAACCGCACGGACCTCGACGACGCTCTCCGTGCCACCCATCACCGGGGAATGGACCCGGTCGGCACGGATGTCGGCACACCGATTCTGCACATTCATCTACCGGGTGCAAGCGAGCCGATAACGATCTTCGGTCCGGTTGTCACACCAGCACCACGCCGTGAGGCAGCGGGCGCACTTTGGGACGGCGTGCTGGCCGTCAGCAGCTGCGGTGACTTCTTCGAGTTGAAGCGCTCACGCACCCGGCCGTTGGAGTTCAGCTGACAGGTACGATCCCGGCACAATGCAACGGGCCGGTCGCTCTTGGCGATCGGCCCGAACACTGCGTGCTGCTTTGGCGGAAGAGGAGGTGTGTTGTCTCAGCACATAGGAAACCCATGTCGCGAGTCATAGGAAACAGCTGTCGCGAGACACTGGAAACTGATGTCGCGGGTCATAGGAAACACTCGGATGGGTGTCTAAAGCCCGACTGATCATCACCGCTGTCACTATCGAAACCGCTCCGCCACCGAGGTCGCCCGCACCTATGGCGTGTCGAAAGGCTGGGTCTCCAAGCTTCTCACCCGGTACCGGACCGAAGGCGATGCCGCGTTCGAACCACGCTCACGCGCACCCCGAACTCGACCCACGGCGACACCACCATCAACCGTTGAACTCATCGTTTCCCTACGAAACGAGCTGACCACTGCCGGACTCGACGCGGGCGCTGACACGATCGCCTGGCACCTCCAACACCACCACCACCTCACCGTGTCACGAGCCACGATCTACCGGGCGATCAGACACCACGGACTCGTTGAACCGCAACCGAAGAAACGCCCGAAAACGTCCTACATCCGGTTCGCCGCGGAACAACCAAACGAAACCTGGCAATCAGACATGACCCACTACCGACTCACCGCCAACCGTGACGTGGAAATCATCACCTGGCTCGATGACCACTCCCGCATGGCCCTCTCCGTCACCGCTCACAAGGTCGTTACCGGCCAAACCGTCACCACCACCTTCCTCACAACCACCGAAACATATGGCATTCCCGCCTCCACACTCACCGATAACGGCCTCATCTACACCACCCGACACGCCGGAGGGCGAGGGGGACGCAACAGTTTCGAAACCACCCTCATCCGCCTCGCAGTACTGCAAAAGAACTCGAAACCCAACCATCCGACCACCTGCGGAAAAGTCGAACGATTCCAACAAACCCTCAAACGCTGGCTCAACGCACAACCCCGACCCACGACCATCAACGAACTCCAAACACTGCTCGATACCTTCGTGCAGATCTACAACCACCAACCACCCCACCGCTCACTGCCACACCAACAAACGCCCGCCACCGCGTACCAAGCCCGACCAAAAGCAACACCCGCGAACACAAACAAACCCGCCACCGATCAGTCCCGACTACGCCACGACCGCATCGACAACGCCGGCAAAATCACGCTCCGCTACAACGGCCACCTCTACAAAATCGGTGTAGGGCGACCCCACACCGGAACCCCCGTCCTCCTCCTCATCAACCAACTCGACATTCGAGTAGTTCACGCTGCCACCGGCGAACTCCTCCGACATCTCACACTCGACCCCACCCGCACCTACCAACCCACCGGCCACAAACAAGGCGGACCCAAACGACCCTACGGCCCACACAAAAACCCACACCCCAAAAACAAATGAACCCCCAAAACGGGGGTTCAACAGTTACCGATGTCTCGCGACATCACATTGGCGGAAGAGGAGGGATTTGAACCCTCGGACCCTTGCAGGTCAACGGTTTTCAAGACCGTCGCATTCGGCCGCTCTGCCACCCTTCCAATGCGGTGGCCCACCTTAGCCGAGCGACAAACCGGCGCGGGTGAGAAACGTGTCGGCGACAAACAGGTCACGCCGCGACCAGCGGGTGCGGGCTACGTCACCGCTCCTGCGATGGGCAAGAATGGCCGCATGTCGACGCCCCATTTCCTCACCGTTTGCGGCAGCCTCCGATCCGGGTCGTACAACGCCGCCCTGCTACGAACCGCAGAGGCCGAATTCACCCGGCTCGGGATCAGCTTCGAACGTCACGACGCAATCCGTGACATCCCGCACTTCGACCAGGACCTGGAGAGTGAACCTCCGGCTGTAGTCACCGAGCTGCGCGAGAAGGTCACCGCCGCCGACGGCGTCCTCTTCGTGACGCCCGCGTACAACGGCGCCGTGACCGGCGTGTTGAAGGACTGGATCGACTGGTCGAGTCGACCGATCGGGAAAGGGGTTCTGGCGACGAAACACATCGGCATCATCACGGCCTCCATCGGGCCGAACGGCGGAAGTCAGGCCGCGGAGTACCTGGAGCGAATCGGCCGGGCGTTCAAGGCCAACGTGGTCTCGCCCATCCTGTCCGTTCCTTCGGTTCAGACGACGCTCGACGAAGCCTCAGTACCTAACGACGCAGTCACTGCACTGGTCAACGAGGTCGCCCAAGCCTTGGTGCTTTCAGCCCGCGGCGCCGAGGTCTTCGACAACGTGGCCAAAGAGCGTTACGAACTCCACATCGACGGGATCGTCACCGGTTACTCGAACTACATCGTCGAATCCGTCGGCGACCTCTCGGTCGTCGAGCTGCCGCACACCGTCACCGAGCGCCCCAACGGCGGCCAGGGCATGGCGTCGTTTCTGACCCGCAGCATCCTCGACCGGATCGCGGCGACGGAAAGCCAACGGGTTCTTCCGTCGTGTCACTTCGTCGCCGACTACATCCACGCGCACCCGAAGTACCAGCACCTGCTGGCCAGCTAGCGCTCGTTCGCCCAAGCCACACGCACACACACAAGGACACCCTCGCCGATGAAACTCACTTCGCCGTTGCACGCCGCGCCCGCAGACGGCGAAGCCCGCCAAGCCGTGGTGCCGGTCATTTGTTACCCCGTCGACGGACTCCGCCAGCCCGACCTCAACTCGTACGTGACAGCTCGCGTCGGCGCGGTGAAGACCTCGGAAACGTTGGTCCCGGCGCGCGACGCACGCTGCTTCAACGTGCCCGCCGGTCACTACTTCCGCATCAGTTCGGTCGAAGGACCTCAGGTCGGCGACCTGAACCTATGGAACGCCCACGACCTGACCGAACGGTTCTACTCCGGCAAGACCAGGGCACTGCACGGCACCCATCTCTCGACCAACGATCGGATGTGGAGCACGTTTCCAACGCTCCGACCCCTGGCAACCGTCATCGACGACTCTCTCGACTGGTACGGCTTCGACTCCTTCGGAGGATCGGTCCACGACGTCATCGGCACCCGTTGTGATCCGTACACCAACAACCTGCTGACCGAAGGCGGGCAGTACCACTACTGCTGCCACTCCAACCTGACACGAGCGTTGTCGGATCACTCCGGTCTGTCGCTGCGGGACGCGGAACCACTCGTCCACGACGTGCTGAACGTCTTCATGTGCACCGGTTTCACCCGAGACACCGGTCAGTACTTCATGAAGGCGAGCCCGGTACGGCCCGGTGACTACATCGAGTTCTTCGCCGAGATCGATCTGATCGGTGGACTCTCGGCCTGCCCCGGCGGCGACTGCTCGACCGAACACTCTTCCGACACCGCAGCGTGTCACCCGCTCCTCGTCGAAACATTCGCGCCCGCCGTCGCTCCTCACGGCTGGACCAGCCCGCCGGTCAACGGCTACGACCGCACCCACGGCCGCTAGGTCGCCAAACCCAAGCAATACTCCGCTCCGGAGCCGAAAAGGTTACCGCCGGGATGGTAAACGACTCCGGAGCGACCACAGGCGCCGGGCAGTCGTCGACCGCGGTCCCCGTCCAAAGGTCAGCCGCCGATCTTGCGGAGCAGCCACTCCATCGGTCCGATGCCTCGCCAGCGTTGGTAGAGCGCTCCGAGGACCACCGCTAAGGCCCAGCCTCCAATTGCGATGCCAAGCGACTGGTAGAGAGTGAAGTCAGGCTTCACGATCCCGTGGACCGTAAGGACCCATGGGATCAGACCGTGAAGCACGTACAGCGAGAAGGTGACACGACCGGCGCGGGCCAGAACGCGTGTGGGCAGCCAGGTCGCCGTCTTCTGGGCAATCCAGGTGATCACGGTGATGGAGATGATCGATGAACCCATCGCGGAGAAAACATATGCCGGCATTGCAAGTCCGAACGGTGAAGCTCCGCCTCCGACCGGATCGAGCGACGAGATCCATCGCCACCGGGAGGTGACGAGTGAGTTCGCCACCATCGCAAAGCCGAACCCCGTCGCCATCAGCCCGAGGCCGCACCCGACCACTTGGAGGCGAAGCAGACGAAGCCGACGCTGCGGCACGCCGAAGGAATCCTGGTCGCGCACCAACACCCGAGCGAGCACCATACCGGCAAGCACGAACGCCAGCCACGGCAGGACGGGATGACCTCCCCACGACAGAACGCTCGACAGATACCCCTGGGGCGTTCCCACGGAGAACCGTCGGAAGGAACGCGAGTCGATGCCGTTCCACCACGACGCTTTCGCCGGGTCGACGATCAGGAAGACGGCAACGCGTTCGGCAATCGTAAGTGCAATTACTACCAGCGCGGCAAGGATGAGTCGACGCGTCTTCCACGTGATCATGAACGAGATCACGATGAGATAGGTGCCAACGTAGTGGAGCACTCCACCTGCCCACGCGGCATCGAACATCACCCCGACGAGAATGAACAACACACCGCGTCGTCTGAGTCGCCAACGGTGCTGATCAACGGTCACCGCACCACCGCTCGCTACGGCCGGCCTCGCGCCCAATTCCACACCGATCCCCACGAGCGTTACCAACGTCGCGGCGAATCGCGTGCTGAGCGGGCCCGACCAGGGGTGGATGAACGTCGCCAGCCAGCCCGGCGCATCCTCACCCGGCCACCCACCCCGTAACCGATCGGTTCGCCAGTACACGATGTAGTTCATCGTGAACACCCCGACCAACACCAGCGCGCGTACGACATCGAACTCCGGAAGTCGGCGACGCTGCGGTCTCGCCGAGCGAGGCACTGAAGGCATCGTCGTTTCGAGGACCGTCACCGACTCAACGTATCCCACCTGCACACGGAAGTGGTCCAGCGAAGTTTGCTTGGCTGGGGGCCGACGAGGTGCCACACTCTGGGCTGTGTATCCCATCACCACTGCCCGTCTTCGCCTCATTCCAGGTTCCGCGGATCTCCTCGATGCTGATATGGCCTGGCAGCTGACCGGCAACGACGCCGCCCTCAGGTTCCTCCTTAACATCAGCGAAGTCGCGGAGTGGCCGCCGATCGGTGGAGAGCACGACATCAATGCATTGGAGTTCTTCCGAGCTCAGATCGTGAGGTCGCCGTTCAGTGAGGAGTGGTCGGCATACTACGTGTGCCTAGGAAAACATCTGGTAGGTAGTGCCGGGTACTTCGGACCTCCGGCCGATGGCGAAGTGGAGATCGGGTACTCCATCTGCACCACGCACCGTCGACAGGGCGTTGCGACTGAAGCCGTCGAAGGGCTGCTGGGCAAAGCCAAGCAATTCGGTGTGCAATCGGCCCGGGCCCGAACGCTGCCCGACAACCAGGCGTCTATCGACCTTCTGCTCAAAGCCGGGTTCGTCGAAGACGTGAGCGATGACGAGCACCGACTCTTCCGCAGAGTGTTGTAGGACCTCGCACAACCTCCGTAGCATCGGTCGAACGTCGACTGAACCTTGAAAACGTACGACGGTTAAGGTGCACGCCAGGGGGCAGTTGCATGGACCGAGGTTGGAAAGTACTGGCTACGACATCGATCGGTTCGATCATGGTGTTCATCGACTCGTCGATCCTCAACGTCGCCTTCCGCGATCTGGTCGCCGACTACGGAGTCAGCAAACAGCGCCAACTTACGTGGGTGTTCAGTGCCTACAGCATCGCGTTCGCAGCGGCCCTGCTCACAGCCGGGCGCATCGGCGACCGGTTCGGCCGCAAACGTGCTTTCCTCGGCGGAGTCGTGGGGTTTGCCTCGGCCTCGGTACTTTGCGCAGTATCCAACACGGTCGAGCTTCTTATCGCGGCCCGCGTACTGCAGGCCTTCGCCGGAGCATTCGTCGTTCCGAGCGCTCTGGCCCTGGTTCTGCCTGAGTTTTCGCCGGAGAAACGGTCCACCGCGATCGGCGTCTCGGGCGCCGTCGGTGGTCTGTCAGCAGTGTTCGGACCCGTGGTCGGAGGCGTGCTGGTCGACTCCTTCGGCTGGCGGTCGGTGTTCTACATCAACGTGCCGATCAGCATCCTGGCCGTTGTCGTCGGCTGGCGCATTCTTCGGGAGACGAAAGACGAGAGCGCCACCACCATCCCCGACCCACTCGGCGGCATCCTGGCCATCGTCGGCTTCGGTCTTCTCACCGCGACGATCGTCGAAGGCGACGCTTGGGGCTGGGGCTCCGCCCGCACCATCGGCGCCGTGGCGCTGTCGTTCGCGCTGCTGGCGTTCTTTGTAATGCGCAGCCGGACTCACCCCGTCCCGGTGGTCGATTTGAGTCTCTTCAAGCTCCGCTTCTTCACGGCAGCGAACCTGTCGGCGTTTCTGTTCTCGGCCGGATTCTTCGCGATGTTCTTCACCAACGTGTCGTTTCTGCAGACCGTGTTCAAGTACGGCCCGACCCGGTCCGGGTTTGCCTCGGCCTGCGGTCCGCTCATGGCGGCCATCGTTGCGGCTCCCGCGGGCGCCGCCGCGGCGCAACGAGGTCACAAGCTGGTGATAGGCATCGGGCTAGCGGCGTTCGCCTTCGGCGTAGCCCTCACCTGGAAGTTCGCCGACTTCGGTTCGAACTACTGGACCACGTTCTTCCCCGCTATGACGATCACCGGGTTCGGGGTCGGACTCACGATCTCGACCCTCGGAAGCGCCTCGAACGCGTTTCTTCCGCCGCAGCGCTTCGGGATGGGTTCAGCGGTCAACTCGACCGGACGCCAGATCGGTGCCGGCATGGGTATCGCGGCAGTGAGTGCGATTCGCCTGGCCTCACCCAACGACCTGATCGGCGGCTACCGGAACTCCTGGCTCTTCGCGATCATCATGGCGATGCTGGCCCTGGTCGCGATGGTCGGCCTGTTCCGCAAGCCGACGTCGGCGGAAATCGAAGCGTCGCGCATGCCGGTGGCCGTGACCGCCTGACTGCGCCGACCCACGGGGACGCTTCCTGCCTTATTGCTCCACCACTCCGGAGCCACAACGTACGCCCCCAAACGACAAAACGACTCCGGAGCAACAAAGTAGGCCCCCGAACGACAAAACGACTCCGGAGCAACAAGAGGTAGCGTCACTCCCCCGAAACTCCACCACTGGACGACTCCGGAGCAACAAGAAGTGGCGTCACTCCCCCGAAACTCCACCACTCCGGAGCCACAACGTACGCCCCCAAACGACAAAACGACTCCGGAGCAACAAGAAGTGGCGTCACTCCCCCGAAACTCCACCACTCCGGAGCCACAACGTACGCCCCCAAACGACAAAACGACTCCGGAGCAACAAGAAGTGGCGTCACTCCCCCGAAACTCCACCACTCCGGAGCCACAACGTACGCCCCCAAACGACAAAACGACTCCGGAGCAACAGGAACGGGCGATGTACCGCCCAAACGCAGAAACGCCGCCCGGTTGGGCGGCGTTTCTGCGAACTTCGGTGCGCTTATTTGGCCACCGTGTCGGGGGTTCCCACCAACGGCGGGTTCGGCAGGCACAATGTGCCGTTTTCGTAGGTGAGCCCTTCGGTGCCATCGGGCAGCGTGCAGAGGGCGTGGTTGTTCTCGAGGTCGGCACCCCGAGGGATCTCCGATTTGTCGACGTCAGCGAGCTTGGCCACGCCGACCAAGCCCACTGCGCCGACCACAACACACGCGGCCCACTTCACCAAAGTGCGATCAGCCGCGTTGGCCATATCAGCCGGCCAGACCCTTCACGATCTCAGCCATCAACTCGCCGGCTTCGGTCGGGTTGAGGCCGACCTTCACACCAGCGGCTGCGAGGGCGTCCATCTTGCCCTGAGCCGTACCCTTGCCGCCCGAGACGATGGCACCGGCGTGGCCCATCTTCTTGCCGGCCGGAGCGGTAACGCCAGCAATGTATGCGGACATAGGTTTTGTGACCGACGTCTTGATGAACTCGGCTGCTTCTTCTTCGCCGGTTCCACCGATTTCGCCGATCATGATGATCGCCTTCGTCTCCGGGTCCTTCTCGAACGCTTCGAGCACATCAATGAAGGCGGTACCGGGAACCGGGTCGCCACCAATGCCGACGCACGTGGTGACGCCGATACCGAGCTGCTTGAGCTCATACAGCGCCTGGTACGTGAGGGTGCCGGAGCGGCTCACGATACCGACGTTGGGCTTGCCCGGAACCGGGGGAAGCGCGATCTCGCCGGCGGTAATGCCGATGTTGCACTTTCCGGGGCTAATGATGCCCGGGCAGTTCGGGCCGAGGAGGCGGGTGTTCGGGTGGTTGCGCTTGAGGAGGTTGTACGTCTTGGCCTCGTCTTGGGCCGGGATGCCTTCGGTGATGCACACGATGAAGCTGATGCCGGCTGCGGCGGCTTCGAGGATGGCGGCCGAGGCGGCCTTCGGCGGGACCGTGACAAAGCTCGCGTTGGCGCCAGTGGCCGCTACTGCTTCGGCAACCGTGTTGTACACGGGGATGCCTTCAACGTCGGTGCCGCCCTTACCGGGGGTGACGCCGGCTACAACCTGCGTGCCGTATGCCTTGTTGCGCAGACCGTGGTACTTGCCCTGGCCACCCGTAAGACCCTGGACGATGACCTTGGTGTTTTCGTCGACAAAAATGCTCATGATTCGATTCTCTTCTTCGTCTTAACGTTCGTATGTGCGCTTACTTAGCCAGTTCGACTGCAGCGCGAGCCGCTTCGAGCATGGTCGGCTTGGAAATCAGCTTGTCGGCCGGGATACCGGCGTCGAGCAGGATCTGACGGCCCTCTTCGGCGTTGGTGCCGTCGAGCCGGATCACGATCGGGGCGTTGAGGGCAACCCGCTTGAGAGCTTCCACGATGCCCTTGGCGACTTCTTCGCCACGCGTGATGCCACCGAAAATGTTGATGAAGATCGACTTCACCTTCGGGTCGGTGTTGATCACTTCGAGCGCTCCCGACATGACGTCGGCGTTTGCACCGCCACCGATGTCGAGGAAGTTGGCGGCCGAGCCACCGACCTGGTTCACGACGTCGAGCGTGCTCATGGCCAGACCGGCTCCGTTGGCGATGATGCCGACCGTGCCATCGAGACCGATGTACTGAAGACCCTTTTCGTGGGCGAGGGTTTCACGCGAGTCGCGAAGCACGGTGGCTTCGTATTCGGCCCAGTCGTGACGGAACATGGCGTTCTCATCGAGCGACACCTTGGCGTCGAGGGCGAGCACCTTGCCGTCGGGCGTGAGCACCAGCGGGTTGATCTCGGCCAGGTCGCAGTCGCCTTCGGTGAAGCACGTGTAGAGCTGCAGAAGGATCGCGGCGGCCTGATCGACGGCGATCGGGTTGAGCTTGGCGTCGACGCAGGCCTGGCGGGCGGTCTCGAGTGAGATGCCGTCGACCGGGTCGATGTGCAGCTTGATGAGTGCGCTCGGGTTGTTGACCGCGACCTCTTCGATCTCGACGCCACCTTCGGCGCTGAGCATCAGAAGGTGCTTCTTGGCCGAGCGGTCGAGCGTGTAGCTCGCGTAGTACTCCTCGGCGATGTCGGCCGCGTTCGCAACGAACAGGCGGTGCACGACGTGACCCTTGATGTCCATGCCCAGGATGTTTCCGGCATGGAAGCGGACTTCGTCGGCGTTTTCGGCGATCTTCACGCCGCCGGCTTTGCCGCGTCCACCAACTTGGACCTGGGCTTTGATCACGACGGGGTAACCGGAGGCCTCGGCCACAGCAACAGCTGTGTCGACGTCGTCAGCGGTTCCGCCGGAGGGGACGGGTAGGCCAAAGCGAGCAAACTCGGCCCGGCCTTGATATTCGAACAGGTCCAACGGAGGGTCCTTCCTCAAAAACAACTGGGGATCAAGATCTTTACAGACGCCGAAAAGCGTCCGGACGACACGGGATGTGCACCGACCAGGCGATACTAGTGAAGTGGTACCCCAGGACACCCAGTCGACACCTTCATCCGGCCAAAATTCCGGGCCCGCCGGCCCGTTCCCCGGTGGTCCCCTCAAGCCACAGAAGCCCTGGAGGCCACCGCCTCGCAAGAGTCAGGCCAGCCACAACCGCCAGATGTTCACCGCAGTGGCGATCGCTTTGGTGGTCAGCGCTAGCGCTTTGTGGACTTTTGCCCGCATCGCCAGCAATCACGCCGAGTCGATCAACCTCGGCAGCCGGGTATTTTCCCTCGGAAACGCCGAGAGCCGGGTCAAGCAGGCCAAGATCTCGCCGCTGTTCTTCAACGACCTCGTGTCCGACGGGCGTCCGCTTCCCCTCGTCGTGGCCTTCATCGGCGACAAGGAGTGGGCCGCCCTCAACCCGATCCCACCCGGCTCGACCGAGAAATGCATCGTGAAGTGGGACGATCCCACCAAAACCCTGATCGATCCGTGCACCAAGGTCCTCTACGGACCCAACGGTGTCCGCGACGGCGGCGAGCCCCTCACCCGCTACTCGGCCGTCGTCGACGCCAGGGGCCGACTCATCGTCGACCTCAACAAGACCATCTCCAACGAACTCGGCGCCGGCACAACGACGGCCGCTACAACATCGACGTTGCCCTAGCTCCCGCACGTTTGGATACATCCACCCGCCCTGCGAACACAAACATCCAAACGTCGCGAACCCTCCCGCACGTTTGGATGAATCTGCCCGCCCAGCGAAGGCGGGTTCAGGTGGTGGTTGCAAGTATTTGGGTGAGTGCTTCGTTTGGGGTTTTCCAGCCTAGGGTTTTTCGTGGTCGGTTGTTGAGGCTGTCGGCTGCTGCTTGAAGATCGGCTTGGGTGTGGATCGAGAGGTCGGTGCCTTTGGGGAAGTATTGGCGTAGAAGACCGTTGGTGTTCTCGTTCGTGCCTCGTTGCCAGGGCGAGTGCGGGTCACAGAAGTACACGTCGATGTTGGTATCGACAGTGAACTGGGTGTGTTGACTCATCTCGGTTCCTTGGTCCCAGGTCACTGTTTTCGTCAGCTGGGCGGGAAGTTGACGCAATCCTGCGATCATCGCTTCGCGAACCTCGAGGGCACCGTGTCGGCCGGGAAGATGGAGCAAGATCACGTATCGCGTGGTCCGCTCGACCAGGGTTCCCATCGCTGATTTCCCGCCGGCACCGATGATCAGATCACCTTCCCAGTGGCCCGGTATGGCACGGTCGGCGACTTCGGCTGGGCGTAGCGATATCGACACCATGTCCGGGATCCGGCCTCGTTCCATGCGGTGACGGGGTTGTCGTTTCGCTCGGCCGGTGCGTAAACAACGAGCAAGTTCACGGCGGAGTTCACCGCGTCCTTGCACGTAGATCGACTGGTAGATCGTTTCGTGAGACACCCGCATAGTCTCATCGTCGGGGCAATCGATACGAAGCCGGGCCGAGACCTGTTCCGGTGACAGCAATGCTTCAAGACCACCAATCACCCGATCACATAAGGTCTGATTCGATGCGAGTTTCGTGGCCTTAGGCCGGCGAGCAGCGTCACGGGCACACGTATGGGCGGTCACAGGCTGATAGGAGTCCCGGCCCGTTTTACCGCCAACTTCTCGTGACACGGTCGAGACCGAGAACCCAATCTTTGCTGCGATCTCGGTGAACGAATGACCTTGAACAAGCCCTGCGTAAATCTCGGTTCGCTGGGTCAGCGATAGCCGGTGACCGACAGGATCTGGTGCCGCAACACGTTTCAACACCCCACCAAGCGGGGCTAACACGTACGACACCGACCCCAGCGATCGACCAACCTGCTTCCCGATCGCTGCATAACTCAAGCCCGACGCCGCTAACGAGTAGATCAACTTCCGATCCTCAATCGTCAACCGACGCCACGCACGCTTAGCCACGACAAGCCTCCAAAAAGAAACCCAACCACCCACACCACCACGCTTTTGCATCGACCGCTCGAATCCGCCGACCACAAACATCCAAACGTCGCGGTCAGCCGATGCCGCGGAGCACCAGGTCGATCGTCCGCTGCGGGAACGCGCGGGCGATCGGGAAGATCATGGCCCGTTTCGGGAGGCGGACACACTGGCGACCTGCAGTTATCGCGGCGACGACTTCCTTCGCCACCCGTTCGCGGGGAACGTTCGGAAGCAGCTGGAGGCGTCGGAAGCGGGTGAAGGACTTTCCGGTCGGAGGGCACTCGTTCACGTGCGTCAGCATGTCGGTCGGGATCGGACCCAGTTCGACGATCGTGGTCCCCACGCCCGTCCCCCGGAGTTCGCGGCGGAGAATCCCGGTGAAGTTCGAGAGGCCGGCCTTCGTCGAGCAGTAGAGCGACATGCCGGTGAATCCGCCGCTGCCTGCCATCGATGACACGTTCACGATGTGGCCCTTCCCCCGCTCCGTCATGCCCGCCACGGCCTGTCGGCAGAGTTCGATCGGTGCGACCAGATTGATCTGATGGATCTGGACAATGTCGTCGGCGGTCACGTCAGCAAAGAAGCCGACATCGTCGATGCCGGCGTTGTTCACGAGCACATCGATCGGTCCGCCGAGCGCATCCTCGCAGCGGGCGATCAGCCCTTCGATCGCACTCCGGTCACCGAGGTCAGCCGGCACGGCGACGGCATTCGGGAGCGACGCCGCCACGGTCGCAAGCAGGTCCGCGTTGCGAGCTACCAAGGCCACATGCGCGCCCCGGGCCGCAAGCTCACGAGCTATCGCTTCACCAATCCCTCGTGATCCACCGGTTAGAACTACTCGTGATCCGTTCAGGTCCATCCGAGTAGTTTGCCAACGTTGCTGACGTCGTGCCGGTTACTCGACTTCGGAGAAAAGCATGCGGACGGCTTCGCGTTGGACCTTCTCCGTTCCGGTGCGGGGAAGCTCGTCGACGACGAGCCAACGGCGCGGGATCTTGTACGGCGACAGGTTGGTCTCGGCGATCTTCTGGGCTAGAGCCAAATCCACGGTCTCGCCCATAGCCCGCCGAAGAACCGCTCCGGGCACTTCTCCCATCTTGGCATCGACCAGACCGACGACGGAGGCCTCGGCGACGCCGGGAACGGTCTCGAGGACAGCCTGCACCTCGGCGGCAAACACTGAGTAACCACCGACTTTGATCACGTCCTTGGCCCGACCTGCGAACTCCACCGCTCCGAAGGGTTGGCGACGGGCCAGGTCGCCGGTGTTGAGCCAGCCGTCGGCCGTCACCGTCGCGGCCGTCGCTTCGGGATCGTTGCGGTAGCGCCGCAAAACACCCGGACTTTTGACCTGGAGTTCCCCCACCTCGCCGATGCCGACTTGCTTGCCCAACGGGTCGACCACTCGCAGCTGATTGTTGGGTAACGGAATCCCGATTGCCTTGGTGAAGAGCCCTCCGGCGAAGGGCGGCGTCACCTTCACCGCGGCGCCACCCGAGAGTTCCACCATTCCGTAACCTTCGACGAACAACGCTTCGCCGATCGGCTTGTTGATCAGCGGAAGGGTCGCAGACGCACCCATCTTCTGAAACTTGCGCACCAACTCGGGCGGCATGGCATCGGCCCCCGACATCCATATGCGAACAGATGAAAGGTCACGCTCCGACGCGCCCGCCTCGTCGAGCATCCGGTACATCGTAGGTACACCTATGAATCCCGAACTGCGCCGGGTCTCTATCGCGTCGAGTGCTTCCACAGCTTTGAATCGCTCCAGGACGAAGAGCCGCATCCCGCTGAGAACCGCTCCCAGATACGCCGTGAATCCCATGATGTGGGCAACCGGAAGACCGACGACCGCTTCGTCGTCGCGAAACCCGATCGGCAGCGCCGCCATCCGCCGGGTTCCGGCCAGCAGTCCCCGGTGTGTCAGCTCCGCACCCTTCGGAAGTCCGGTGGTACCCGACGTGAAGAAGATCGCGGCGACCCCCGCCGGATCGCTGTGCGCCCGCACCGAAGCGACACTTCGCCGCCCACGCTTTTCGAGGTCCGCGACCGAACGAACCACGACCTTGGCTTCCGATGCCGATATGACGTGATCGATCTCCCGTTTCGTCATTTTCTCGTTGACCGGCACGGCAACGCCACCGGCCCGGCAAACGGCGAGGCACGCCGCAAAGAACGCAAATCCGTTAGGCAGCTGGACGACGACTCGGTCACCGGCTTGGATGCGGGTCGCCAACGCCGACGCCCACACCTGCGTGCGGGTATCAAGGTCAACTGCTCGCCAGGTGTCTTTGGCGGCGTTGGTTGCCAGCACCCGGTTGCCGTGGACCGCTCGAAGGCGGCTGGGCAGTTCACCGATACTCAGCTCTTCACCGAAAGCCAACCTGGCCCGATCAACTATGCCCATCACCTCGATGGTAGGCGCGGCCGCCGCACAGTGCAGGAACACGCGCAGAACCCGGTGGATTCCGTGCGCGCACGGGTGCGTGTTTCAGCATGTCCGCTCACAATGGCTCCATGAACCGACGCTTCCGCTTGTCTTTCCCCATCCAATTCCTCGCCGTGGCAGTTGCGATCGGCGGCTTCGTGGCCTCGGTCGCGGGCGGAGCAGTGCTCCCGACATCGCGAGCGATCGCCGCCACAACGGCGACAGCCGACACCAGTCTGAACCTGGCCAACCCGGCCGACCCGATCCGCGCGACGAGCCGAGGCTATGCCGGTACCTTTCTCGGACGACTCGACGGTTCGGACATAGCCATCGCGATAGTGACGCGCCCGGACCGGGAGACCGTCGTCTATCTGTGCGACGCGACAGGCATATCGGAGTGGTTCCGGGGCCGGGCCGTGAAGAACTCCGTGCGGCTCGAGTCGGGTGGGATCCGTCTCGTCGCTGTCCTCTCGGCCTCTGGGGCGAAAGGAACCGTAACGTTGGCCGATGGAACAGTGAAGCCGTTCGCCGTCAAGGGTGCCGCCAAGGGCAGCGGCCTGTGGCGGGCGACGGGAGCGGTCGGCGACGGGACGGCGGTGGTCGGATGGATCGTGCTCAACGGCAAGCTGAGCGGCTTCGGGTTCGGCGGTGGCTTCGGTGGCGGGTTCGGCCGACCGTGCTTCCCGCAGTTCGGGATCAACAACTGCACGTTCGGCGGTGGCTTCGGACTCGGGGGAGGCGGTGGCTTCGGTGCCCTCAACGGCATTCCCGGACCCGGCGCCGACGATCCGGCCCCGGAACTCCTCAAGGTCAAGGGAGCTCTTGCGCTACGGCTCTCGGTGAACGGCACCGAAACGACGCTGATCGGCGCCACGCTCACCTCGCGTTCCAGCAGGCTCCCCTGACGACCCGTCAAGCCCGCTACCACCTCGACATGGTTGCATGACACCCACGGTCAACCATTAACCTTCGGACATGCCACAGCAAGTGAAGGCCGTCGTCGCCATGTCCAAGGGTGCTCCCGTGAGCATCGAAACCATCATCGTTCCCGATCCGGGTCCCGGCGAAGTCGTCGTCGCGATTCAGGCCTGCGGGGTTTGCCACACCGACCTTCACTACCGCGAAGGTGGAATCAACGATGAGTTCCCGTTCCTTCTCGGACACGAAGCGGCCGGCATCGTCGAATCGATCGGTGACAACGTCACCAACGTCGCGGTGGGCGACTACGTCGTTTTGAACTGGCGAGCCGTTTGCGGCAACTGCCGCTCGTGCCTCAAGGGCAAGCCCTGGATCTGCTTCAACACCCACAACGCCAAGCAGAAGATGACGCTTCTCGACGGTACCGTGCTGTCGCCGGCTCTCGGCATCGGCGCGTTCGCCGAGAAGACACTCGTTGCCGCCGGACAGGCGACCAAGGTCAACCCTGAAGCCCGTCCGGCCGCGGCCGGTCTCCTCGGCTGCGGCGTGATGGCGGGCCTCGGTGCCGCCATGTACACCGGCAACGTGCAACGGGGTGACTCGGTCGCGGTATTCGGTTGCGGCGGCGTTGGCAACGCCGCGATCGCTGGGGCTCGGCTCGCCGGTGCGGCGAAGATCATCGCCGTCGACATCGACGACCGGAAGCTGGCCTGGGCCAAGGACTTCGGGGCCACCCACACGGTCAACTCGAAGAACGTCGATGCGGTGAAGGCCATTCAGGACCTGACCGACGGTAACGGTGCCGACGTGTGCATCGAAGCGGTTGGCAACCCGGCCGTGTACAAGCAGGCTTTCGAAGCCCGTGACCTGGCCGGCACCGTCGTCCTCGTCGGTGTGCCCCGCCCCGACATGACCCTCGAGCTTCCGTTCATCGAGGTCTTCGGCCGCGGTGGGTCGCTCAAGTCGAGCTGGTACGGCGACTGCCTGCCGTCACGCGACTTCCCGATGCTCATCGAGCTGTATCTCCAGGGCCGCCTGCCCCTCGACGGGTTCGTCAGTGAGACCATCGGCCTCGGCGACGTGGAAGAAGCGTTTCACAAAATGGAGCGGGGCGAAGTTCTTCGCTCCGTCGTCGAGCTGTAGGGCGCGCGCTTCCGGCTGTTCTACTTCACGGTTTGGGTTTGCGGGTCCTGCCCCTCAGCTGGACCCCTCCCAGCCCCACTCCGCTTCGCTCCGGGGGCCGGGCCCCTCCCCACCGGGTCACCCCCAAACCCAAACCTCCTTTGTCTGATCCCGGAAACGCGCCCTGTCGCTCAACACTCCTGGGCGTTTCCTTCTTATGGGGTCTCGGCTGTCGCCGGCGCTCGTGCTGCGCACTCGCTTGGTCTAGGGCTTGGGCTTCGCCCTCGATTGGTTCGGCTGGCGCCTTCGCTTGTGCTTCGCACTCGCTTGGCTGGTTGGTTAGCTAGGAAACGCGCAGGTGGAGGGGTCTAGGCGGGTGGGGTCGCGGTCTACTCGCCAGTTGTCTATGTAGACGGTGCGTTTTTCGTCGTCGTAGACGACGACTGTGGCGCTGGAGCAGAGTTCGGGTTCGAGGGCGGTGGGGGGTGGGGTGGTGCAGGCGTCGTGGGTTATGTGGTCGCGGTCGCCTGAGCAGCTTCGGGCCATTACGAGGTAGCGGCGGGCGGTACCGGTACGGCCGGTTATGCCGAAGTGGTCCGGTTGGAGGGGTGAGTCGGCGATCAGGTCGAGGCGGGCGGCGACGACGGTGTTGCGAATCACCTCATAGGCCTGGCCTGACCCGTGGAGGGTGATCCCGGAGTCCGGAGTGAAGATACCGGAGTGGACGATGAACTCGGGTTCGCCGCCGCCGACCTTCAACAAGTCCTGGTCGAGTTTGAGCTGCGGCGGTTGGGCCCACTCGGTGACACCCTTCTGGCCACCCGCGACAAAGCCGGGCAGTGAAAAGTCCTTCGTCGTGTAACCGAAGAGCTCGACCCGCGCCGATGAAAGCACCGATATCTGCGTCGCTCCACCGAGCACGAACACCACTCCGTACGGCTCGGTCGGATCGGGGGCGCCGACGCACCTCGGAGCCGACGACAACCTGGGATCGGCGATGACCGTCGGGGTGTCGGGAGCCGGGTCCCCTCCTCGCAACGATGACGCGATCTTCCACGCCTCCTTCAACTCGAAGTAGTACACGCCGGGCTGGAAGTAGTTGTCGGACGCCAGGTCGGGAGCGACCGTGTAGTACCCGGGCGAGAACACCTTGCACGCCGGAGCGATCTTCGTTTCCTTGCCACTCGCATCGAGAAGCAACGGCGTCGGGTTGGGACACTTGTCGAGAGCTTCACAGGGGACGGGAACCGGGCGAGGAGTAACTGCAGCGATATCGAGCGAGCATGACTTCGCGTCTCGGTACGTGCTGATGATCCGACCGGGCAGATCAGATACTGCACCGGGCCGGCACTCCCCGCCCTTGTCTCCGATCACCACGTCGCCATCGACGACTAGCGGCTGTTGCAGCGCAAAGCCCGACTCGTAGTTCGCGTTGTAGATCGGCCCCACAATCGTGTTCGTTTCCTTGTCGAACGAACCCGTCACACTCACATGGTTCAGGTCGACCGGCTCAGCCCGATTCAGATAGAGCGCGACGCTGTTCACCCCGTTGTCAGCTTCCTCGGCACCTCGGCAGAACACCTCGACCTCGCGTCCCCCGATCGTCAACACCTGGGTGTTGAGCGCACCCTGGCAGTAGGCGTCCTTTCCCTGCTTCAAGGCGTTGACGGCCCATTCGACTCCGGAGTTCGCGCCGAACTCACGGGTTTGCGACTTCCGGGTGGCGAACGACTGCTTGTTCAGCGTCAACTGAAACGACACGAGCGACGCACCGAGCATTCCGACCGTCGAAATGAACACCAGGATGAAAATCAGCGACGCGCCCGACTCATCCGTTCTCCTGGTGCGGGCTTTTAGCACGTTGATGTTCATCGGACCGAGGCCTTCTCAGGTTTCCTGATAACCGCTCCGCTGTGACAATTCGTTACGCATGCGGCTTTCGACCGATTCAGGTGCGCATAGTGAGCCGGAGCTTTCACGACCTTGACGATCGTCTTCGCGACCTTCACGTACGGCACGAAAGGCCGGATCACACTGGGGACGGGAGTAAGGGGGGCCGGGTTCCGCAAAGCAACCTCAGGACCCTTGCTGGCAACGCCATCGATACCCTTCACGATTGTGGTGAAGGTCTTGGCGAATTCGGAGACGGCAACCGGGGAGCTCAGACCCCAAAGGCCGGCGAACTGCGCTCCGGCGACAGACGTGGGAGTCACGCCGATCGACCACTTGGCTTTGAGATAGTTGTCCATCTGGAGAAGCTCGGCTGATGTCAGAGCACGGTTGTAAATGATCACTTCACGGAACTTCCCCGAACCGAGACGGCCGGGCAGACCGTCGTCGGCGCCGAGCGCCACGTTGACGTTGCCGGCAACTCGGTTCACTCCGGTCACCGAATAGCTTGTGGCCGCGCCATTCATCCCACTCACCCCGGTCACCGTCCCGGTGCCGCTGATGGTCATCTCGTAGAGGTTCGTGTTGCGCAACGTAGGAACGTTTTGTGAACTCGTACTTGTGTAGGCCGCCGACGAGTTCACAACGAACCAGCCGACCAGCTGATTGCCAACCCACGGGTGAATGATGAATCCGTTGGCGCCTCGGGCTGATGCTAACCACCCGTAGTTGTTCCACGGATCAGTCGAGCTCTCAGCCACGACGAACACGCTGGCATCGGGCGACAGCCGCGGTGAGGTCGTGACCCAGCCGTTCGCGGTGAACTCCAGGAATCCACCGAGAGAGTCGGAGCCGTACTTCGGACACTGACTTGTGGTCGCCTGGGTCGCATGGTTGGCGACACCTGATTGGTCGGCCCATCGACATACTGACTGGCCGGTGGTGGTTACGGCGGTTGTACCGGTTGAGTTCTGATACATCGTCGACATCCGGTTGGCGTCCAACGACACCACGAGGCCCGACGTCACCGGCAACACGTACGTGACATTGACGTTCGCCCCAAACTCTGACGTGTTGTTCGACGAATCCGTTGCGGTCCCGGTGATGCTGGTCGCGGAGACGCCGGTCGGCACCGTCAGCGACCCGCTGAAGTTGCCGTTCGTCGTACCCGTTGTGAGCGTGCCGATGTAGATCTTGCCTTCGCCGTATCCCGAAGAATCACCGTCGGACACGAACACCTCGACCCGGGAGTTGGCAAACGCAGCTTGGTTCGCCGCGCTTCCCACATAACCCGCCACAGTCAGATTCGAACCGGTCAACGATGCGGAGGTGAACACCGGCGAGTCCATGTAGAGGTTCGGGGCACCCGTGGTCTTCGCGCCGTCGTTGGTACGCACGCCGCTGGTGCCGAGATCGATGCCGGTCGAGGAGTTCGCGTACATGCTGTTGCCGAGGATCGCGTTGCCGCTTCCGCTGGATGGCCCAACGCTCACGCCGACACCGGTGTTGTTCGCAATGACGTTGCCGGCTCCGGTTACGGTTCCGCCGACGCTTGATCCACTGGTCGACACGAGGGTCACACCAGGACCGGAGTTGCCGAGCGCAGATGTTCCGTTGGCGGCGGTGCCGATGTAGTTGCCCTGGATGGTGACGGCGCCTGCAGTTTCCACGCGAACGCCCCAGCCACCGTTGCCGCTGATCACGTTTCGATCGGAGGCGGTGGCGCTGCCGATGGTGGCCGTAACGCC
Source organism: uncultured Acidimicrobiales bacterium (assembly GCA_963763135.1). Lineage (GTDB taxonomy): Bacteria > Actinomycetota > Acidimicrobiia > Acidimicrobiales > JANYDT01 > JANMZO01. The sequence goes on from CAVXNJ010000010.1 coordinate 467,251, forward strand.
CGAGCCCACAACATAGACACCACCGGAGGAGTTCGGTCGCGCCACCGTTCCCGTGGAATCCGTGCCGATGTAGTTGGCCTTGACGACGTGACCCGTACCGGTGGCGAGGCTGATGCCGTAGCGACCCGATGCGGCGATGACGTTGTTCGTTATGGTGCAGTTGTTGACGGTCGCGATGTTGCACACGACGCCGTCGGAGCCGTTGCCTCGTGCCGTTGTTCCATCGGTGCCGAGACCGATCCAGTTGTTCTGCACACTTACGGATCCGGTGCTGTTGTTGGCGATGGAAACACCGGAGGATGTGTTGCCCGAGATGATGTTGCGGGAGGCCGACGTGGCTCCACCGACCGTCACGGTCGATGGGCCTGTCGTGCTGGCGGTGATGTAGATGCCGTTGCGGACGTTGGCGAGTGACGTACCGTCGGAACCGAGACCTATCGTGTTGCCGGCAATGGTCAAGTTGCTCGATCCGACGACGTAAATGCCCGACTGATCGTCGACCGTCGAACCCACGGTTCCGTTGCCCGAGATCAGATTGCCCTGACCGGCTGATGTTCCGCCGATCGTGATGTTGGTTCCGCCGCTGACCCAGAAACCGCGGAGATTCTTGAGAGCGCCAGTGCCAGCGGCGTTGGTGCCGATCTTGTTGCCCTGGACAACGGTGCCAGTGTTCGTCTGCATGGCGACACCAGCGACGGTGTTACCGGAGATGAGGTTGCCGGCGCCGGCCGCCGAACCCCCGATGGTGCTGGTGGAAACGCCCGCGTAGAAGGCGACGCCGTACTGTCCGTTCGGAATCGCAACGTTGCCGGTGTAGTCGGTACCGATGTAGTTGCCCTGAACGAGGTGTCCCGAGCCGCCTTCGAACGCGACGCCTTCATAGGTTGTGCTTCCGGACAGGACGTTTCGATATGCGGCGGTCGTGCCGCCCACAACTCCGTTGCTGCCGGTGCCCGAGAAGTACACGCCGCCGTTGCCGTCGCCGGCTCTGACGGTTCCAGTTGCGTCGATACCGACCCAACATCCCTGCACGGTGATGTTGTTGCCCGTGGTCGACAGGATTCCTTCGGCCGGGAAGCGGTTCACGATGAAGCCACGAACGATCGAGTTGCTGGCGTTGACCGTCAGGCCGCTGGCTCCGGCGGGAGCACTGGATCCACGGATCTCGATCACGGGATTGAGCGTCCAGCCCGGCTGGGTCTGTGCGTCGATGACGAGTGCCGACGTAACCGTCGGGATTGCACTTGTCGGTGTGATAGTTGCCGCGTTGGCCGAAACGGAGGTGGTCGTGAAGTAGTTGTTCGCCGTCCGGAGACCGCCCGTGAGGTTCAGCGCTCCACCGGAGCCGGTCGTGCCGTTCGACACCATGAAGATGGCATGCTCTACCGCAGCAGTGCGACCGCTTACGGCGAGGGTGGCATCCCCGGTCAACGCGTTGGCATTCGTGATGGCCTGCCGCAGCGAACCTGCGCCTGAGTTACGCGTCGTGGTTACGGCGTCGAAATTGACACCAAAGTCGACGAGCGAAACCGAACCGCTCGAAAGTGTCACCGGCGCGATCGCCTGCGGCACCGCAGTTGCACTCGTAAGCGCACTTAAGGCTTGCGTACCGGAGTTGGCCGCAGCATCGATCAGGCTGGGCGACTCGCCGCCCACCCGATCCGTTACGGCGATCGCGGTTCCTGTAGACGCGTCAACCCGGTAGGTCAGCACGGGGGACAGCGCGCTCGTCCATCCGGCGCGCCCCGACGGCGTAGTTCCCACCACAAGCCGGACCTGGTAGCTAGCCTCTGTCAACATCGAGAACGAATACGTTCCGTCGGCCGCGGCCGTGGTCGAAGCGAGGCGAGTCCCGGTGCTGCTGTAGAGCTCCACCGTGGCCCGGCTGATTCCGTTGCTGGCCGCCAGCCAGCCCGTGGCGGAGGCCTTGGCGCGACCCGCGCCACCCCCGTAGTTCACGTCATCGAAGACGGTGCCGGAGATACTCAGATTGCTAGCGACTGTCACGTTCGCACCGAACTCGGATGTGTTGTTCGCGATGTCGGTAGCAGTTGCGGTCAGCTTGCTGGTATTCGCAACAATGCTCACCCCGGTGGGAATCGAGATCGTTCCGCTGAAGTTGCCATTCGTTGATCCGGTTGTGAGGAAGCCAAGGTAGGTACGACCTTCGCCAAAGCCGGTGGAGTCGCCGTCGGACACGAAGAACTCGACCCGGTTGTTGGCAAAGCCGGCCTGGCCGGCGGCACTGCCCACGTATCCAGCCAGCGTTAGGGTCGACCCGTCAGAGGCCGCGGTCGTGATGACCGGTGAGTCGGTGTACTGGTTCGGCTGGCCCGCTGTGACAACACCGTCGTTCGCAGTCACACCGTTGACCCCCAGGTCGATGCCAAGGGCGGTATTGCCGTAAATGCTGTTGCCCTGCACGGAGTTGCCGTTCCCCGTCGACGAAATCGCAACGCCTGCGGCTCCACCCGTGATGACGTTCCCGGTTCCGGCGATCGTGCCGCCGAGCTTCACGCCGGCCGTGGTGCCCCGCAACCAGACACCCCCGTTACGACCGTTTCCGATCGGCGTTGTTCCGGTTAGGTCCGTACCGATGAAGTTGCCCTGGATGATCGTGCCCGACGATGTCGTCGAATCGATGAGTATGCCTTCATACAGGTTGCCCGAGATCACGTTTCGATCTGCGGTTGTGGTGCCGCCGATGGTTTGGATGCCGGCATCGATGACGAGGCCGACCTCATTGTTCTTCAGAGCCGAAGTTCCGGCTGCGTTCAGCCCGATGATGTTTCCGCGCATCGTGTTCGCGCCGGAGCCGATCAACACACCCCGGCCGGTATTGCCCGAAATCACATTGCCTGCGCCACTGGTCGAACCACCGATGGTCACACCGGTCGCGCCGTTCAACACATAGACGCCGGCGAGACCACCATTTCCAAGCGCGGTGGTGCCGGCTCGGTCGAGGCCGATGTAGTTACCCTGGATCACGGTTCCAGTGGAGGTCGCCGTTTCAACGTAGACACCCTCGTTGGTGTTGCCACTGATGATGTTGCGCGCAGTGGTGGTCGTGCCCCCGATGATCGTTGTTCCGGCGCCGCTCACCAGGATGCCACGGCCGGTGTTGGCTAGCGCTCCGGTGCCTGCCGCGTTGGTGCCGATCAGGTTTCCCTGGATCGTGATCGTGCTCGGCCCGTACAACAGGATGCCGTTGCCGCCACTTCCGGCGATTACGTTGCCCGCTCCGGTGCTCGTGCCGCCGATCGTTGACGACGACACCGGGCTGTAGAGCTTGATGCCCTGGCCGCCATTGCGAATCGCGGTGGCGCCCCCCGCATCAGTGCCGATGTAGTTGCCGCTGATCGTGTGACCACTGCCGCCACCGATGGCGACACCTTCGTAGGTCGTGTTTCCGCTGAGCACGTTGCGTTGTGCTGCCGTGGTGCCACCGATCACGTGACCATTGCCGGTGCTGTTCATCCAGACGCCTGAGTAGCCGTTTCCGGCTCCCGTCGTACCTGTAGCGTCGAGACCTGACCAGTTGCCTTGGATGGTGATGCTGTCGCCAGCCGTCGACGTGATGCCCTCGTAGGCGAACCGGTTGACGACAAAGCCACGCAGGACGGTATTGCTGGCGTTGACCGTGAGTCCACTCGAGGAACCGGCGCTGGACCCGCGCAGCTCGATGATCGGACGGTCGACCCAGCCCGGTTGGGTTTGCGCGTCCATGACCAGCGTCGCTGTCACCGTGGTCATAGCGCTCGTGGGCGTGATCGTGGCGACATTCGTGGCGCCGCCGGCCGTGGTGAACGCGTTGAAGGCCGACCGAAGCCCAGACGAACTCGTGCCGTTCGAAAGCATGAAGACTGCGTGTTCTACCGCTGTGGTTCGGCCCGACACCGACAGCGTCGAATCACCCGTCAGCGCATTTGCATTGGTGATGACCTGACGCAGCGTCCCGGCGCCGGTGTTGGCGGCGTTCGTAACGGTGTCGAAGTTGACCCCGAAGTCGACGCCAACCACGGTGCTCGAAACCACGACCGTGGAAACCGCCTGAGGCGCGGCCGACGATGTAGTCAGTGCACTTAACAACTGTGACCCGGAATTGGCCGGAGCTTCGGCCAACAGTGGGGATTCGCCACCGACTCGATCGGTGACCGCAGCAACCGCTCCGTTGGCGACATCGGTGCGGAATGTCAGGACCGGTGCCAGTCCGGAGTTCCAGCCCGTGCGCCCGCTCGGCGTGGATCCCGTTACCAATCGCACCCGGTACGTGTCGGCGGAAAGGCCGGTGAACGAGTAGGTCCCGTCGGCGGCGGCTGAGGTGGTGGCACGGATCGACCCGGTCGAGTCATAGAGTTCAACCGTCGCTCGGCTCGTCCCGTTGCTGGCGGCGAGCCAACCGGTGGCGCTCGCCTTGGCGCGACCAGCTCCACCTCCGTAATTGATGTCATCGAAGATCGTTCCGGAGATGGAGAAAGTCGACGCGGACGGCGTCAGCGCGGGTCCGAACTCGGAGGTGTTTCCGGAGGCGTCGGTTGCCGTGGCAGAGATCTTCGACGACCCGATCGTGACCCCGGTCGGGAGCGTCAGCGTGTCAGCGAAATTGCCGTTGGCATCGGTGGTGGTCGAGCCGAGGTACGTCGAGCCTTCACCGAAGCCCGTCGAATCGCCATCGGACAGGAATACATCAACGGAGTTGAGTGCGAACGCACTCTGTCCCGGATTGCTTCCAACGTATCCGGCGATCTTAAGCGTCGCCGGACCGACCTTGGTCGTGCTGGCGCCGGCCGAGATGAAGATGGGGTAATCCGTCAGAAGGTTCGGTTGCGAAGTCGTCTGAACCCCGTCGTTCTTCGTCACACCATCGCCCGCCAGGTCGATTCCCAACCCGGCATTGCTGTAGATGTGATTTCGTCGGATCGGGTTGTTCGCTCCGCCGACGACGCTGACACCGGGCCCGGTTGAAGAGCCGGTGATCACATTCGACTCACCCGAGTTCACGCCGCCGATGGCGTTGCTCGCAGCACCGGCGCCAAGCACGATTCCTGAACGGTTGGCCAGGACTGCGGACGCGGTCAGATTCGCGCCGATGATGTTGCCCTGCACCGTGTTCTTGATTCCCGAGATGTAGATTCCGGCGTCGCCGTTTCCGGCAATCACGTTGCCTGCGCCGGCTTCGGCTCCGCCGATCGTCACTCCGGTGGTCGCGCTGTACAACTGGATTCCGTAACGACCATTTCCGACCGCGCTGGTGCCCGACGGATCGGTTCCGATGTAGTTCCCCTTGATCACATGACCCGTACCACCGCGAATCGCTATTCCGTCAGTCCCGGCGTTACCGCTGATGACGTTTCGAAGATTTGCGTCGGTGCTGCCGATCGTCAGACCCCCGGCGAGGCTGTTGAAGTAGATGCCAACGGTGCCGTTTCCGGCTTTGGAGGCACCGGTCGCGTCGGGTCCGATCCAGTTTCCCTGAATGGTGATGCTGTCACCAGCGGTCGTGGTCACACCTTCGTTCTTGAAGCGGTTCACGATGAACCCCCGCAGCGTCACTGACGCAGCGTTGAGCGTGAAGCCGCTCGCCGCGCCCGCCAGGTCACCTCGAACTTCGACGACCGGCTGCGCGCCCCATCCGGGTTGGGTCTGCGCGTCGACGATAAGTGCACTTGTTATCGGCTGAAGCTCCGAGAGCGGGCTGATCGTAGCCACCATCTCGGTGCTGCCCTTGGTCTTGAAATAGTTGTTCGTCGACCGAAGACCGCCAACGACGTCAGCCGTTCCACCATTTCCGGTTCCGCCGTTGCTGATCATGAACACGACGTTCTCCATCGCGGCTTCGGCGGTTGGACTGGGCCAGTTCCGAATCACCCGTCAGAGTGTTCGCGTTCACAATGACCTGGCGCAGAGAACCGGCACCGCTGTCGTTCGTGTTCGTGACGGTGTCGAAGTTGTAACCGAAGTCGACGTCCTTGACTTCGCCGGTCACGCTTCCGACGACGGCATACGCTTCCGCCGTTCCCTTCATGCCAGCCGTGAACACGCCGGTGGCGAGGTTGAAGGCCGATCCGGGACCGGCCTCGTTTGCTTCCGCTGCAGCGGGATCGACGCCGCCAACCATGTCGGTGCGCTCGGTCACGACGCCCTTCGACACGTCTGTCATGAAGGTCGGCACGCCGCGCAGTTCCGAGTTGGTGCCCTTCCGGCCCGAAGTGACCGACGCTCCCACCACGCGTACAACGCATGTCGTGCAGTTCGGGCTGCTGAACGAATAGTTGCCGAGATCATCTGTGTACGTAGCTTCGAGGAACGAAGCTGCTCCATCTTTGGACTCGTAGATCTCAACTCGAACCTTCGGCCGTCCAGCCGTCTTCAGGGTCACCGCCGTGGAGCGGTTGCGTCCTGCCCCTCCGCCGTAGTTGACGTCTTCGAAGACGTTGCCGGAGATCGTGAGTGGCGAGAGCGGCTTGCCGGTCACCGGCGACGAGGCCGGTCCTGTTCCGACTCGGTTCGTTGCCGTCACCGTTACGGTGTACGTCGTGCCGTTCGTCAGACCCGTAAGCGTACATATTGTTGTCGTGCCCGTGCAGGTGATACCGCCAGGCATAGCGGTGACGGTGTACGAGGTGATTGCTGGTGTCTCGGGCGTTAGCCCCGGTGCGGTCCATCTGACGACGAGCTGCTTGTCGCCGGCCTCGACCGTGACGCCGGTCGGCGCGGTCGGAACTACATAGGCCTGGACGTACATGCCCACTTCAGGGCCGCCAATTTCGATATCGACGGGAGCTTCAGCCGGTTCCGCTTTGGGGTTGCCCGGGTCTTTGCGATCAAAGAGGTTGATCGGGTACGACGCCGAAGCTGCCCGGAATGCCGCGGTGCCGAAGCAATCGCCGTACCAGTAGTCGCTGTCACCCTTGCGGGAAAGGAGGCAGTCCGATCCGTCAACGCCTTGGATTTTCGCTACGAGCTGTACGCAGTTCCCACCGGATGATGCGTTTGTCAGGACGACGACGCTGACCGGCTCATCGAGCGGCCCCTCGCCCGTCTGCGACTTGCTTCCCTGCCCGATCTTGGCTTCGGTGTACGCACAGGATGGTTTGTCGTTGGTCGGCACCGTCGTTTTCGGAATCGCCGAAGGGGCGACGCGCACGGTACGGATCGCCGCCGACACCGCCACCGGATAGACCGTCTGCCGACTGACCACCGAGAAGACAACTTCGACCGAGTCACCGGCCTCGTTGATCTTCACCGCCGGAATGGCGGTCGGGCTGATTCCGTCGGCGATGATCGAATTCGAACTGGGTGCTTCGCCGGTCCGACAGAAGATGCGGGTGAGCCGACCCTTTCCGGAATCATCCGGCGCAGCGGTGTAGCGGTACGAGGCGACGTAGGTGCTGCTCGGGTCGGTCGGGCTCCGGGTTTCGATGGTTATGACGTTGATCGATTTGCTGAAATCGACGCCGGAACACTTCGGTTGGCTGTTGGGATCGGTGTCGAGCCACGAATTGGGGTCAACTGGAGTTGCCGATGTGATGTCGGATGCCAAAAAGAGCGACAGGTTGTTCGCCGCTCGGGGGCCCGGCATGCGGCCCTGGATACGCTGGGCGTTCTGCAGGCTCACCGTGAAAACAAGTCCGACCGCCCCGGCGATTCCTCCGAGGATCATGATGGAGACGAGCATCTCAAGCAGCGTGAAGCCGGACTCCCGATCGCGAGACACAGCGCGACGGCGAAGCCGTTGTATCAGGGGAAAACCGCTCGGATCCCGCGCCGAATCGAGTTCGTGGCCACGCGTTCGTCCAGAAGTCGCTCTAGTTGTGGTCATTTGCGGAGGCCCTTGGGTGCTCGATGACAATCCGATCGGCAGCGACCAACACTTTCTGACAAAGATGGGGCTACCGGCCCATTCGTGGGCTCGCATTCATCGGTGAACAGACCGTCATCACCCGTACCAGGTTTCGACCCGGCCATCGCCGACACGACAACTCGCCGACGCGGCTACGTCGCCGTCGCTGCTTTTAGGGTCGTTTAATGATCTCGACCGACTGCTGCCCGCGTACCCCGGGGGCCTTCACCAGAACCGTGAGCTTCAGGGTGCGAAACACCGGATCAGCGTCAGGGGCCGGGCAGCCCTCATCGAAAGATCGCGAGTTCGCCCAGTGGGTGATGCTCATGACCTCGATGGTCCACGAAGTGCTGGGCTTCAGGTTGTCGAGCGCCTTGCGGAACATCTCCCCGGGTGGATCAACGCACTCCCACTCGGCCCGTTGGATCACATCACCGACCTGGGTAACGAGTTGGCTGGCGTCGGCCCGCCCCTTAACCGCATCGGAAGCGATGATCGAACTACTAAGCGTGCTGTATATCCCGAGGACTCCGACCGACAGGATGGCAATTGCGATCATGAGTTCCAGGAGCGTGTCGCCGCGCTGGGCGCTTCTGCTGATCCGCCATCGGCAGAGGGACCGTAGGTCCATCAGACATTGACCTGCTTGAACACGCCGTACATGGCGGAGACGAGCGCGTAGGCGGTGAAACCCACCACAAGCCCCATGAACGAGATGATCGCCGGCTCGAACAGGTCGGTGAAGCGCTTCAGCTTGTACTCCAGTTCACGCCCGTAGAACTCAGCTGAGGAACCCAGCTGCTGTTCCAGGGTTCCCGTGGCCTCACCGACGCGGATCATCTGCCGCGCCGCCGCCGGGAACAGATTGGTGTCGTTGACCGGGCCGGCCAAACCGGCACCACGAACGATTGCGCTTCGAATACGCGAGATCCCGTTCTTGTACACCCGGTTGCCGGTCGTTTCCGACGCGATCGTAAGCGCGTCGGGTAACGGGACCCCGGCGCTCACCATGACGGAAAGAATGCGACAGAACCTTTCGATACTCGCAGTACGCAAAAGCTCGCCGACCTTTGGAACGCGTAAGTAGAAGCGATCACGGATCAGTTTCCCGTTCTCCGGTTGGACCACGAGAGCCACCAACATCGACAGCCAGGTTCCCACGAGCACGACAACCAATCCCCACGTACCGATGAAGTGCGTGGTCGCCACGAGGTACCGGGTGGCCCACGGTAGTTTCGCGTCGAAGGAGTCGAAGAAGGTTTGGAACTTGGGGAGCACGAAGATCGCCAGGCCGCCGATGGTCCCTATAGCCATGAGAAGAATCACGGTCGGGTACGTCATGGCTGACTTCACCTTGCGACGTGTTTCCAGATCGCGGTCGATGTAGCCCGCGAGTTGATCGAGCACCTCATCGAGTCGGCCCGTCAATTCCGCGGCCTGCACCATGCTGATGAAATAGCGGGGAAACGCCACGGAGTGTCTCGCCAGTGCATCGGCCAGGCTCGATCCGGCGCCGAGATCCCCGGCCACCTCGGCCAGGATCTCACGGAGCTTTCGGTCGCTGTTGTCTTCCGCGATGATCGACAGCGCGTCGATGACCGGAATACCGGCTTTCACGAACGACGACATCTGACGGGCGAAGTTCATGACCTCTTCGCGCTTCACCTTCTCCGGGGTGATCTCGATGTCCTGCCAGCGCCGCCTCGGCCGATTGGGATCGCCGGTCGCCGGCTGCAGTTTCGCCCGGAGAAGTTTGATTTTTCGCCGGATGGCATGCCGCCTGGTTGGAGCAACTTCCTCCGCTATAGCCGGAGTCGGGGTGGCGCTCGGCCATGCTTGCTGGATAGACCTCGGGGCGTCGCCGGAGCCCGCGTCGATGCGTGTGTCTGCGCCCGAGTCCGGTCCTTTCGATCTTTTGAAGGGAATCTTCATACCGGATCAATCACAAGGTGTAGATGGTTTGGGTTACTTCGTCGATCGTGGTCACATCGTCGGCGATGAGCCGGATGGCCTCATCGCGCAGTGTCCGCATTCCGGCCGCCGTGCAGATCGCCCGCAGTTCGGCCGGCGACGCTCCGGCCATGAGACCTTGACGGATGTCGTCGTTCATCGTGAGGATCTCGTACACGCCGATGCGGTCGCGGTAACCGGTATCGGAGCAGTAGTGGCATCCGGTTCCGCGGAGGAATGTCGTCTTCTCAGGGCCACCACTTTGGCGGTAGTACGCGAGTTCCTGCGACGGCGGTTCGTACGGCGCAGCACAGGCCGTGCATGTCCGACGCAACAGACGCTGGGCGACCACACCGGTAAGCGATGACGCAACCAGGAACCGTTCGATGCCCATATCGAGGAGGCGGAACAGGGCCGACACGGAATCGGTGGCGTGCAGCGAGGAAAGCACGAGGTGACCGGTGAGCGCCGCCTGCACCGCGATGCCTGCAGTTTCGGCGTCACGGACTTCACCAACGAGGATGATGTCGGGATCCTGGCGCAAGATCGAGCGCAGACCACCGGCGAAGGTGACGCCGGCCTGGGTGTTGATTTCGATCTGGTTGATTTCGGGGAAGACGTACTCCACCGGATCTTCAATCGTGGTGACGTTCAGTTCCGGGCGGGCAATGCGAGACAGCGTCGCGTAGAGCGTCGTGGTCTTTCCCGAACCGGTCGGCCCCGTGACCATCACCATGCCAAACGGCGAGCGCACGATGTCGTCGAAGCGCTGTTTCAGCTCGACCGGCATACCGAGGTCCACGAGATCGATCATCGACCGGCTCTTGTCGAGCAGTCGCAGGACCGCTTTTTCGCCAAAGATCGTGGTGGTCGTTGCGACGCGGACGTCGAGTTCGTGCCCGTCGACCATCGTCCGGAACTGACCGTCTTGAGGACGGCGCTTCTCCACGATGTTCATGCTCGCCATGATCTTCAGACGGCTGATGACCGCAGGACCGACGGCCGCGGGAAGCTGCAGCACCTCGTTCAGCGAGCCGTCGATGCGATAACGAACTCGGAGGTAGTCGGGTGTCGGCTCCAGGTGGATGTCCGAGGCGCGGTCGCGCATTGCCTGCGCAACGATGCGATCAACGACTTCGACGACCGGAGCATCGCCCCCGATCGGGTTACCGTCCTCGTTCAAACGGATCTGCGCACGACCCGGCGTGTAGTCCCTGACAAACTCGCCGATTCCGGCCAACGCCGTGTACGCCGAGTTGATCGCTTCGCGGATAGCTGTCTGTGAAGCGAGAAAGACATCAACTTTCTCAACCGGAATCACCCGAAACAGATCCGGCAGACGTTTGTCATGCGGATCACAGATGACGATCGACAGGACTCCGTCGATCAGGCTCACGGGAAGAATGTCGTGGCTGCGAGCGACCGACTCCGCGACAAGCGCCAACGCTTCGGGGGCGGGAGTCGCACGACGGATGTCGAAGAGGGGAATCTTCGACTGCAACGACAACGCCTCGTCGAGTTGCTTCTGCGTGATCAGCCCACTGTCGAGAAGTACGGCACCGAGGCGTCGCCCCTGCCCGGTTTGGGCCGCGAGCGCGTTCGCGAGAGCCCCCGAGTCGATCGCTCCGGTGGACAGCAGCAGTTCGCCGATCGGGGTCGGCGCCTGGCCCACCATACCGAGACGTTCATCGACCTCGGCGGATCCGACGATCTTCTCGAGCTCTTCAATTCGTTCACGGCGGCGCTTCAGCATGACGATTCCTCAGATGTTGGACAGGCGCGTTGTAGGGTCGGAATTCGAACCAATTCGGCGATGTCCATCTGGCGAGTTTCGACAGCCACGACCCTCGTCTTTAGTGGCTCGTGAGGGTTTTCGTCGGTCACGAACTTTCTTTTTCGAACCGCGCAGGTTCCCGGTTTTGGAGCCGATCGAGTGCTTAGTTGGGGGCACGTTCAGAGATGGTTGCGCAACCGGAAAATGCCACTCTGAGTGTGCGCAGCCGGCCTTTGGCAGCTTCTCGCAGGCCAGTACTTCGACATCCCGACGCGCAAACTGTGGCCCCAAACCCGACGATTAGTCTGGGTCCATGGGATTTGAGCTCATTACGACCGAGGGAATCTTTTCGCTGGACGGCGACGATTTCGATGTCACGAACAACATCTGGATCGTCGGTGATGACAAAGACGTCGTGGTGTTCGACCCGGCCCATGATCACCGTCCGATCCTTGCGGCAGTCAACGGTCGGCGGGTTGTGTCGATCATTTGCACGCATGGGCACAACGACCACATAAACGCCGCGGCGGCACTCGCGGATGCTGTCGACGCGCCGATCACCATCCACCCAGCTGATCGGATGCTGTGGGATGTCGTGTATCCAACCCGAACGCCTGACCACGACCTACAGCCGGGCTCGGTCGTGAAGATCGCCGGCCACGAACTCGGTGTGTTGCACACCCCTGGGCATTCGCCGGGCTGCTGCTGTTTCCACGATTCGGCAAACGGGGTCTTACTCAGCGGCGACACGCTGTTTTGCGGAGGACCCGGTGCAACCGGCCGCAGCTTCTCCGACTACCCGCTGATACTCGCGTCGATCCGTTCGCAGTTGCTCGCCCTCCCGGATCACACGGTCGTCCACACGGGCCACGGCGACTCCACGACCATCGGCGCCGAACGCGAAGGTGTGATGGCCAAGCTGGCCGAACTGTAACCCTTGGTGCGCTCGATCGAGCGCGGCAAAGGGGGACCGCTCCCCGTTGCCAGCCGGTTGCGCCAAGGGAACCCTTACAGCAGGCCGAACTGCGAACCCCGTTCGCACCTGCGTAAGGAGCTTCAATGAACCACCACTATCACGACACGATCTCGGGCACCGTCCCACCACACGACGACTTTGTCGAGATGGCGCACTTTCGGCGGTGGCCGGACGGTCTACTTGAGCGAATGGTGGCGCTGCGTCTCCCATCGTGGTTGATCGCTGAAGCGCTGTCCGACACCTACGCGAATGCCGTCGAGTTGCTCGAGGCGAACGTATCCGACCGGGAGCGTCTGAGTACCGGCCTCGTTGTGCGCGAAGCCACGTGGGAAGACGACGAGCGCCTGATCGCACTGTTCGGCAACTCGACCGAGCGACTGGACGACTGGGATGTGGTCGTCGATCGAAGCCCGAACCCCTTCGCTCAACAGCGGCTGCAGGAAAACGCTCAGGTCAAGTTGCTGGTCGATCAAGGCACCGCATTGGGAGTCGCCGTTCAGTCGGGTCGCAACACCATCCTGGCGGATCGGAGGGTTTCGGTTGTATGGATCGGCGGGTGGAGAATCCGCGACGGGTTACGACGCAACCGTTACTCGACCCTGTTGCTGAACAGTCCGGGATCCGCTTCGGGCGTTCTCGGCGTCGTGACATATTGGTATGTACGCGTAGCAAATGAGGCAGCGCAGTCGTGGATCTCCAACGCCGTCACCGCCGAACGGGAGGCGACGTGCGCATCGGAGCGTTGCTCGGTCACGGTTTACCACTTGGACTCGAGCCAGGCGTTGGGATCTGATGACGCGATTGCCGGCCCCGTCGACCAGCCCGCGTGCGTACGGCGAATACGTCCTAACGACGTCAACCGTTGCGTAGATCTCATCAACCGAACCCATCGCGGCTTCGATCTGTTCCGCCCCTACACCGCCGAATTCCTCGAGAGTCGTATGCAGGATGGGTACTGGGGCCCCAGACCCCAAGGGTCACCACCGGTCTACGGATGGGACGACATGGTCGTCGTCGAACAATCCGGGCGGATTGTCGCGTGCGGAGGGGGATGGGACCGTGGGCGCGACGTTCGTGAACGGTGGCGGCATCGCATCACCGGCGAGCAGCGAACCATCGACAACGTGTGCCTCATGGACTGGGGCTACGAAGTGGGGCACAATCGGGCGATGGTCGCCGTGGCCGCCCATCATCTGAGGAGGGCCAAACAGCTCGGTCGAACTTCGTTGGCTGTTCCTTTTCAGCACCACCCCGACATTCTGGCCGCGCTCGGCTGGGCAAAGCCCGAACCGGAGGTCCGCCTGCTGGAAGCGCTCGCCACCGCCTCGTGTGGCACTCGGATCGATGCGGCGATGCATCGCCCATACACTGACCTGGCGTACTGGTAACCCTTGGTGCGCTCAGATGGGTGGCGCTAGCCCTTCGCTCGTTTCAACGGGGTAAAGGCCAGAAGAAACCGCTTCTCGCCCACGCCAGGGAACCGCACGACGGCTTCGGTCTTGTCACCTGAGCCAAGCAGTTCCACGATCCGGCCTTCGCCGTAGCGGGTGTGCACGATGTCGTCGCCGGCGCTGAGCCCGAGGCTCTCGGCGCCCGTGGTGGCCACCGGTGCCGAGTCTTTTGAACGCATGGCCGACTCCACGACGGCATCCTTGTGAGCGGAGCTTCCGCGTCCACCGAACGTTCGACCGGCAGGAATGCCGTCGTCTTCGGCGTCGCGGTCGCGCCGGCTTCCCCAGCTTCGACCCGATCCACCCCAACTGCTTCCGCCGTCGCTGCCCGACCACGAGGGGCTGCTCGACGAGCGGGTGCGCTCCCCCACATTGGTGACCAGTTCGACCGGGATCTCGTTTACGAATCGGCTTACCGGGTTGTACTGGGTTGAGCCGAACAGGCTCCGACACCAGGCGTGGGTGATGTACAGGCGTTGGCGGGCGCGGGTGATTCCGACGTACGCGAGGCGTCGTTCCTCTTCCAGTTCCTCCGGCTCGCCCAGGGAGCGGATGTGGGGAAATACGCCGTCTTCGAGACCGGTAACGAACACGGCCGGGAACTCGAGGCCCTTGGCCGTGTGCAGGGTCATCAAGATGACCTGGCTGTCGTCGTCGGTCAACTCGTCGGAGTCGGCGACCAGTGACACCGTCTCGAGGAACTCCTCCAGGCTGTCGAAGTCTTTGGCCTGCCCTACGAGTTCGCTGAGGTTCTCGAGCCGACCCGTGGACTCAATCGTGTTCTCCGCTTCCAGCTCGTCGGCGTAGCCGGTCTTGTCGAGCACGGCCTGAAGTACGTCGCCCGGCCCGCCTTCGACCAGACGCAGTTCATCCATCAGCGAAAGGAAATTGCGAACACCGCCGAGCGCCTTGCCGGTGAGCCCGGCTTCCTCGGCGTGCGGCAGCCCCTCGGCGAAGCTTCGACCGTGCGAACGGGCCCATGCGTCGATGCGTCCGACGCTCGTGTCACCCACTCCGCGCTTCGGGACATTGATGATCCGTTTGATCGAAACTTCGTCGGAGAGATTCGTAAGTACGCGTACATACGCGATGATGTCTTTGACTTCCCGACGATCGTAGAACTTGGTGCCACCGACCACCTTGTAGGGAATGCCGACGCGAACCAGTTGTTCCTCGATGACACGGCTCGAAGCGTTCGTTCGGTAGAACACCGCCATGTCGCCCCATCGCAGGCCGTCGGTCGACTTCAGCCGACTCATTTCACGGGTGATCCAGCTTGCTTCGTCGCGTTCGTCTTCCGCGTGGTACCGGGTGATCGGAAACCCCGCGCCTTCGGCCGTCCAAAGTTGCTTCGGCTTGCGACCGATGTTGTTACCGATTACCGCGTTGGCCGCATCGAGGATGTTCTGCGTCGAGCGGTAGTTCTGATCGAGGACAACCACCCGAGTATCGGGAAATGCTTCCTCAAACTCCAGAATGTTGCGAATGTCAGCGCCTCTGAAGCGGTACACCGAGTTGTGGACGAGGAATCCGTTGGCGACATAGGTGTGCGCGTCGTTCACTTCGATGTCGTGCACCGGCCCGCAGTAGTGATCGCGTTCGACGGCAGAAATCCGCGTTGGCAAGACGCGTCCAGACCCGTCGTCGATCAGAACCTGCATACCAACGTGAAGGCTGCCGAGAGGCATCAGTTCGTAGATGACACCGTCGATACTTATCCGCCGACGAATCTCGAGTTCGGCGGCGTCGGCCACATCGCGAGCCAGGTCGAGCGCCTCTCGGTACGAAACCCGACTCGTTTCAAACCGCCACTTTCCGGGCGTGCGCCCCTCGCGAACGGCGAACCCGGCGGATCGGATTCGGCTGGCAACATCATCGCGGTTGGAGGACCACTGAACACGATGATATGCACGCTTAGCTCTTATGTCGGAGAACATCGTGAGGTTGAGCGTCTGTCGACGAGCCCCATTCTGAGGTCGGTAGTGGGGATGCTGTTCGCTCAGCAAGAACTCGCTCAGAAGTTCCTTCGCTCGAGTCGAGGTGTCGAGATCGCCGTAGAGCCGAACGAGCCACGACTCGTCCATCGCCAGTCCCTCGCGACCGACAGCATGGAAACAGGAAGTCGGAAGGCCATAGTCAGCCGCTATTCGCGATTCCCAGTAAGCGGCCTCGCTCAAGTTCGCACACGTCTTGAGCACCCAGGCGGCGTCGGCGTGTTCCTGTCCGACCCGAACCTTGAGGCCGTTGACCCGAGCTCCGGTGCTGTTGCTTCGAACGGCCGACGTTCGGCCGACCCGCCAGCCCCGATCAGCCCGGTACATCAGATACACCAGATGCATGTCTTCCGGCAGGCCCACAAGCGCCGGAACCTCATGATACGGAGTACCGGACAACGTTCGGCCACCCGCCGTAATGGACACCATTGGACCGGTGTAGGTGAAGTTCGATCGCACGGCCACGTCGGCTGCTTGCATTTCTGACCCGCCCCGGGATCCGACGACCATGTCACCAGGCTTCAGTGACTCGATCGCCGCGACCGGGTTGACCGGGTCGGCGGTCGCGCGAGCCAAGTGGACGTTCGTTCCGGGAAGCAGGCACTGGTCGCTATCACCAACCACCGTGACGTTGCCGTGTTGCGAACCAAGGAGTAAGACGATCTCGTTCTGGGCCCGGTTGGTGTCTTGGTATTCGTCGACGAGGATGTGCTTGAAGCGGCGCTGGTAGTGCTGGAGAACTTCGGGCTCGGTCTGGAGTAGATGAACGGTCTGCAGGAGCAGGTCGTCGAAGTCCATAGCGCTCGCCGCGAGAAGGCGTTTCTGGTACTCGGCGTATATTTCGCCGATTTTGCGCTCGTAGATGTTCGAGGCCCGGGCCTGGTACGTGGCGACATCGACGAGATCGTTCTTCGCCGCGCTGATCGTGGCGTGCACACTGCGCGGCGGAAATTTCTTCGGATCTACGTTGAGATCCTTCAGCACGTACGTGGCGAGGCGAACGGCGTCTTGCTGGTCGTAGATCGTGAAACTCGGTCCGTATCCCAGACGGTGCGCGTCACGACGCAAGATGCGCACGCAGGCCGAGTGGAACGTCGACACCCACATCTTCTCGGCCACCGGACCGATCAGCTTGGCCACCCGGGAACGCATCTCTCCGGCTGCCTTGTTGGTAAAGGTGATGGCGAGGATCTCAAACGGCGAGACGTTGGCGACCGCGATCAAGTAGGCGATACGACTCGTAAGTACTCGGGTCTTGCCGGAACCGGCACCGGCGACGACCAGCAGCGGACCGCTCTCGTGCATCACGGCATCACGCTGGTTGGGATTGAGCCCTTCGAGCAGTTCGTCGGGCGAAGCCCGGCGGAACCGTTTCTCCTTCTCATCGTTCATGGCTCGCTCGGCCAGAGCCGCGGCCCGGGCAAACACACTGGACGTTGCCGAGGTTCCCCGGACTTCCCCGGCACCCGAATCGGTGTTGGGCACGCGCTTCGACCCGGCAGGTTCGTCGAAGAGCGAAGGGGTATCGGAAGCCATGGCCCTGACAGGCTACCGGCGAGGAGTGACAATTCGCGCCCAAACCGTCTCACGGGACGTGACCACGGGCACGCCAACGGGATAGGGAACAGGACCAAGGTCCTCTCGGGTCCGGTCGTTCGGCCAGGCGTTTCAGTGAGCCAATCGTTACGCTCAACGACGTGATGGATCAGGTTCCAACTCCCCAGCCGGTCACCGACGTCTTCGTCGGCCGCCCGACGCTCGTTCCGCCGGCGGTGATCGGGTTGGAAATCGTATTGCTCGCGCTTTGGTTCCTGGCAGACCCGTGGTCCGGCCGCACAACGGATTCCGCCCAGTGGTTCGGTACATTGTCAGCACTCGCCGGCCTCACCGGCCTCCTGCTGTACACGGTCACGATCGTGCTCTCGGCGCGGTTTAGCGTGATCGAGTCGTACATCGGTGGTCTCGACAAGGTCTACCGACAGCACCACCTGATTGGTTGCCTGTCGCTCATTTTCCTCGTCGCACACCCGAGCCTGCTCGCTTGGAAGTATGCACGCATATCACTGGAGCGCTCCGCTCACCTCTTCGGCCCGTCGACCCGTTGGCCGCTTCTAGCCGGTCAGATCGCCCTCTACGTCATGATCCCGGCGTTGACCGCGACCATCTACGTTACGGTCAGGCATCAGACGCTCATCGCCTTGCAACGGCTGCTGGGCCTCATGTTCCTTCCGGCCGCCTACCACGCACTCTTTACGGGCGGAGACGCATATCGCTACGCACCTCTTCGGATCTACCTGGCGCTGCTTTGCGCTGCTGCAGTCGCCGCTCTACTGAAACACTCGTTGTTCGGCCGTCGCCTCGACGCGCACCAGCCGTTCACCGTCGAGTCGGTGACCCATCGGGGATCCGACTACGCCGAACTCTGGCTGCAGCCGGAGGGCCAGGCCCTGCGTTTCGTTCCCGGACAGTTCGCGTACCTCCGGTTCCCAAACGCCACGGTGGCCGGTGAATCTCACCCCTTCTCGCTGGCCGGCCCGCCCAACCAGAAGCGCATCCGCTTCGTGGTCAAGGAACTTGGCGACTGGACCAAGACGATCGAGACCGTGCCTTCGGGAACCGTGGCCGTGGTGGAAGGGCCGTATGGTCGGTTCTCGCACCGGTTCGTCAAGGGCCGCTCCCAACTATGGATCGCCGGTGGTATCGGGATAACACCGTTTCTTTCCATGGCTGCCTCGCTGGCTCCGAAGGGCTGTCCGTATGACGTCGACCTCGTGTGGTGCTATCCGACACCCGACGCCGCGCCGTTCCTCGATGAACTGTACGAGCTCAGCGCGACCCGGCCCCACCTCCGAGTGCACGCCCGATGCGATCTTGAGCACCCGCTACCGACCGCGCAGACGCTTGCTGACTTGTGCGCCGAGTCCCCCGGGACTCCGCTCGCATCACGGGAAGTACTGATGTGTGGACCGGAGGCCATGCGCAGCGCCTTGAGATCGCAGCTGATCGGGATCGGCGTTGAATCGGGTCGCATACATTCCGAGGAGTTCGGTTACGCATGAAGTTTCTCGTCGCCCTCGCCCTCACCTTCTTCCTGTCGACCTTCGGGTTCGTCACCGTGCACAACGTCGTTCACCATGAAGATGAGCCGGTCGCCACACTGCCCGGCCTCCCCCCGATCAACACGCAACCGACTCAGGTCGCGGCGCCGTCGTCCACCATCACTGTGCCGCCCACCATCACTGTGCCGCCCACCGTTACGTCGCCCACACCGGTCACGAGCGGGTCCGTCCCGAGTACAGCTACCACCACCACCGTGGCTGCCACTTCCCTCGGAGCAACCAGTGCGCCAGCAACGACAGGTGCACCAGCGACGACAGGTGCACCAGCGACGACGGTGGCGGCCGAACTTCCGCACACCGCTCGACTGGAGCTGACGCAGGGAACCACATCAAATTCGAATGTCGCCGACGGTCGGGCGACATCCGGGAAGTTGGTTGTGACGAACGGCGACGGTTCGGCGCAGACTGTCGCCGACAAGCGTCAAATTCTCGTAAGCGCGCATAGCAATGGCTCGGATGGGCGGGCCATCTGGTTTGCGTTGCTCGGCTCCAAAATCACCCTGACCAAGGGTTCACAGCCCACGGCCAAGGTGGCTGTCCGCATCGATGGCGTGGCCTGGAACGGCACTCTCGTAAGCGATGGAGGAACCGCTGCGGCCGAGGTCCGTCTCCAGATCCAGGACGCCAAGGGCGTCGAACTCGCCAATGTGTTGCTCGATCAGGCGACCCAGTCCAGCACCGGTACACGCTCGTTTGCTTCCAACGGTAAGTCGGCTTCAGCCGAGGTCTCTGTCACCGTGTCCGACAAGCCGGTTGAACTGCAGGCGTTTCTCTACGTGAAGGCCGACGCACAGGGCGGCTCGGGGAAGACATCCGTTGATCTGCGTACTGGAGTGTCGTTTGCGTCTATCGCCGTCGCGGTCGGGGCCGCTCCGCCGCCCACCACCGCGGCTCCGGTACCACGCGCGGCTGGATCGGGCATCACCGCCCAGCAACTGGCCCAGCACTCCACCGAACAGGACTGTTGGCTGCTCATCCAGGGTCGGGTCTACGACATGACGCCGTTCCTTCGACGCCACCCGGGATCGCAACTGCCGGTGCTGAAAGTTTGCGGCAAGGAAGCCACCGAAGCCTTCCTGACCCAGGGCGGGCGAGGCAGTCGACATTCCTACGACGCCATAAATAAAATGGCGACGCTCTACATCGGCGACTACATCGGCTGACGACAGAACTTTTCGACCCAACGGTCGCGCTCCGCTCCTGCTACTCCCATTCGATGGTGCCGGGTGGCTTCGACGTGATGTCGAGGGCGACTCGGTTGACGCCCTTCACTTCGTTGATGATGCGCGTGGAGATTCGCTCGAGCACGTCGTAGGGAAGACGAGCCCAGTCGGCCGTCATTGCGTCTTCGCTGGTAACCGCTCGGATGATGATCGGATACGCGTAGGTGCGTTCGTCGCCCATCACGCCGACGCTCCGCACGACCGGCAGCACGGCGAAGGCCTGCCACAGTTCTCGTTCCAAGCCGGCGGCGGCGATTTCCTCCCGCACCACCTGGTCGGCAGCTCGGACGATCTCGACGCGCTCCGGCGTGATCGGTCCGACGATGCGCACACCGAGTCCGGGGCCCGGAAACGGCTGGCGCCACACAATCTCGTCGGGCAGACCGAGTGCTGAGCCGACCGCTCGCACCTCGTCTTTGAAGAGATCGCGCAACGGCTCGCACAACTCGAAGTCCATGTCGTCGGGGAGGCCGCCGACGTTGTGATGGCTCTTGATCGTGCTCGCGTGACCACCGCCGGATTCGATGACATCGGGATACAACGTGCCCTGCACGAGGAACTTGGCGCCGTCGGCGGAGAGTTTGCGGGCTTCCTCTTCGAAGATGCGGATGAACGTCTCGCCGATGATCTTGCGCTTGCGCTCGGGATCGGCAATATCGTTAAGTGCACCTAGGAATCGGTCAGCGGCCTGCACGTGGATCAGCGGTACACCGAAGTTGCGAACGAAGGTCTCCTCGATCTGCACACTTTCGTTTGCGCGCATAAGACCGGTGTCGACGTACACACAGGTCAACTGGTCGCCAACGGCTTTGTAGACCATGGCAGCCGCCACGGCGGAGTCGACACCACCACTAAGTGCACACATCACTTTTTCTGAGCCGACCTGGGCCCGAATCAGCGCGACCTGGTCATCGATGATCGACGAGTTCGTCCAGTCGCCCTTGCAGCCGGCAACGTCGAACAGGAACGCCTTGAGCACCGCCTGGCCATGTTCAGTGTGCATCACCTCGGGATGAAACTGCACGGCGTGGATCCGACGCGCGTCGTTGTGCATCGCAGCGTTGGTGATCTCCTCGGTCTTAGCCGTTCCGACGAATCCTTCCGGGAGGCCGGTCACCGAATCGAAATGGCTCATCCAGAC
This sequence comes from uncultured Acidimicrobiales bacterium, assembly GCA_963763135.1. GTDB lineage: Bacteria > Actinomycetota > Acidimicrobiia > Acidimicrobiales > JANYDT01 > JANMZO01. The sequence continues at coordinate 488,722 of CAVXNJ010000010.1, forward strand.
GTTGAACTGGCCGGGCAACGACCGCAACGTCTGCTGCGTGTCACCCGTGAGCTGCAGCGCGGTTCGACCGTATTCGCCCCGGCCGGTGTTGGCGACCGTGCCGCCAAGTTGCTGGGCGATCAACTGCATCCCGTAACAGATGCCGAAGATCGGCACACCGAGGTCATAGACGCCGGCGTCGATGCTCGGCGCGCCGGCCACATGAACACTTGCCGGGCCACCCGAGAAGATGATCGCCTTCGGTGCCCGACGGCGGAGCTCGTCGGCACTGATCGACGCCGGCACGATCTCGGAGTGCACCTTGGCCTCCCGCACCCGGCGAGCGATCAGCTGCGCGTACTGCGCTCCAAAATCGACGACCAGAACCGTCTCGTGGGCTGATCCGGTAGACGCTGAAACCATAGGTTGATCAGGTTAGTCCGGTGAGTGCCGGCTGAGATCGTCGACCGGGTCGGGCCGCCGTGAACGGCCATGCACCGGTATCACCAGCCTCAATCGAGGAGCGTGAGGTCCAAGAGGCGGCGAAGCATCCGACCCGTCGCGCCCCAGATCGTGTCGTCTTCCACCTCGAAGAACCAGACCGGAAACGTTCCGTCTGGGAAATCCCAGATCTCCTCGCGGTAGCACTCGGGATCGATGAGTTCCTGGAGAGAGACGTCGAAGATGCGATCGACCTCACGGGCGCTCGGATGCAGGAGGGCTCGCAGCGCGCTCATCTCGTCGATGACACCGACGAACGGCGTAATCCGGGAACTGCTGACCATGGTGGTGAGCGGCTCCAGTGTTCCGACGATGCGCACCGCATTCCGAGGAAGTGAAACCTCCTCCTCGGCCTCGCGGAGCGCAGCGTCGACCGGTGTTTCACCTTCGTCGAGGCGTCCGCCGGGGAACGCCACCTCACCGCTATGGCTGTTCATGCGTCCGGACCGACGCGTCAACAACACGCGGACGTCACCCGCCTCGCCGAGAAACAACGGCACCAGAACGGCCGCGTCTTTCGTCGCCGCCACGAACGGAGGACGCATGGGCGTCGTGGGCATGTCCTCCGGATGCAGACGACCCGCGTGCTGGGTCAGAACATCGGTGACGCGCTCTATCGAGAACCGATGAGGGTCAACCACCCCGTGCCACGGGTTCGGCGCGCCGTGGCGAAAGTTCGTCGGGCGCGGAATGACCTGCTTTCCACCACGAGCCACGGGTTAGGGCTGGTCCTGTGCTGCTTCGACCGCCACTTCGAGAAGGTCACGAAGGCCGGCCGTCTTCAGATCGGCCATGACGCGACCGGGGGTCGACTCACCCTTCTCCCACTGCATCCAGATACTCAGGAGCTTCGCGGCGTCGGGACGTGGACGTTCAATCGGCATGCACCGAGACTACCGTTGCTTCAGCGTGAACGAACGCCCGTTGCACCACGCGCGTACGCTCCCTCACTTCGCACATCAGTTTTTCGCGTCACTTTCACCACCATCCAACCGAATTCGGAGAACCACGTGGACGGCTCAGGGCCCACCGATCAGCCAGGACAACCCAGCCCCGGATCCAACGCTCCGTCGCGTACGTCGCTTCAGCCGCTCGCCACCGAACGGCCCTTGGAGCGCAATGCACAGAAGTTGGCTCGCAGGCGGTTGCGGCACCGTCGGGAGATTCCCATGCTGGTCGTCGCGTTTCTCGTCACGGCCGGGTCGTTCCTGTACTGGCTCGCTCTCGTCACGGCCAAGAAGGAAGCAACAGGACCGGCCGCACTTGTTCCCCTCCTGATGGTCTTTCCGTTCATTTTCGCCCTGTTGATTCGGCTGCAGTACTGGCAGACCATCGGCGACGGCGTCGAGATCACCCCCAAACAGTTCGGCGAGATCTACGCCCAGTACGCCGATCTCGGGCGGGAGATGGGCCTCGAGAAGCTTCCTCGCCTGTACCTCGTGAACGGTAACGGCACACTGAATGCGTTTGCGTCGAAGTGCACGCTGAGGAAGGCGTTCGTCGTCATCTACAGCGACATCGTCGACCTGCTGTACGAGCATGGCGATATGAACGGCGTTCGATTCGTGCTCGCCCACGAACTCGGCCACGTGAAGATGAAGCATGTCGCGATTTGGCGCAACGTGCTGAATGTGATCCCGAACTACCTATGGATCGGACGCTCGGTGACCCGGGCGCAGGAGTACACCGCCGATCGTGTGGCCATGCAATACGCCCCCGAAGGTGCGCCATCGATCATGGCGCTGTTCGCTGGCAAGCGTCTCTACCGGCGCGTGAACCTCGAGGAGTACTTCAACTCGTTCGACAACCACAGGATCGGGTTCTGGGCGCGGCTTTCGAACATCATCTCAACCCATCCGCAGGGTCACCGGCGGGTGCGGGCGCTGTACGAGATGCACCAGCACGGACTCGACCATCACGGAAAGATGATGTGAGTCGCCGGTAGGTCCCAGGAAGTAGAGAGGTCAGGGAAAGTAGATCTGGCGGATCTCCAGGATCTGCTTCTTTCCTTCGTCGACCGTCAGTTGGAACGGTGTGGTCTTGTCGAAGTACCAGCCAAGGTCCTGACCTTTACGACCGTCGATCAGCTCGATCATCGTGGCTCGGAAGAACTGGGTGGAGTTCTTCAACAGGTAGATCTTCGTCTTCGACGTCGTCGTGAATGTGCGAATGAGCGGGTTGTTGTTGACGATCTCGAAACCTCCATCACAGTCGCAGTCTTTGATCTCGACGTAGTCGAGCTTGAGCCGCGCCGTGGTTCCGGTTCGGAGGATTTCGGTGATGATCGCCTGGCGCTTCACAGTTGCTGCGGCTACTGGCCGGGCGTCGAGAAGCTGGCCCGCAGCCACAAGAGCAAGAAGCAGGGCAAGAACGCGTATCCGTCGCATGGCGGACGATGCTACCGGCGGCCGGTGTATCCGCGACGTTTGGATGAATTTGGTCGCGTAGCGGGCACAAACATCCAAACCTCGCGACCCTCCGCAAATTCAGGCACACGTTTGGATGAATGTGGTCGGCGGATTCGAGCGGTCGATGCAAAAGCGTGGTGGTGTGGGTGGTTGGGTTTCTTTTTGGAGGCTTGTCGTGGCTAAGCGTGCGTGGCGTCGGTTGACGATTGAGGATCGGAAGTTGATCTACTCGTTAGCGGCGTCGGGCTTGAGTTATGCAGCGATCGGGAAGCAGGTTGGTCGATCGCTGGGGTCGGTGTCGTACGTGTTAGCCCCGCTTGGTGGGGTGTTGAAACGTGTTGCGGCACCAGATCCTGTCGGTCACCGGCTATCGCTGACCCAGCGAACCGAGATTTACGCAGGGCTTGTTCAAGGTCATTCGTTCACCGAGATCGCAGCAAAGATTGGGTTCTCGGTCTCGACCGTGTCACGAGAAGTTGGCGGTAAAACGGGCCGGGACTCCTATCAGCCTGTGACCGCCCATACGTGTGCCCGTGACGCTGCTCGCCGGCCTAAGGCCACGAAACTCGCATCGAATCAGACCTTATGTGATCGGGTGATTGGTGGTCTTGAAGCATTGCTGTCACCGGAACAGGTCTCGGCCCGGCTTCGTATCGATTGCCCCGACGATGAGACTATGCGGGTGTCTCACGAAACGATCTACCAGTCGATCTACGTGCAAGGACGCGGTGAACTCCGCCGTGAACTTGCTCGTTGTTTACGCACCGGCCGAGCGAAACGACAACCCCGTCACCGCATGGAACGAGGCCGGATCCCGGACATGGTGTCGATATCGCTACGCCCAGCCGAAGTCGCCGACCGTGCCATACCGGGCCACTGGGAAGGTGATCTGATCATCGGTGCCGGCGGGAAATCAGCGATGGGAACCCTGGTCGAGCGGACCACGCGATACGTGATCTTGCTCCATCTTCCCGGCCGACACGGTGCCCTCGAGGTTCGCGAAGCGATGATCGCAGGATTGCGTCAACTTCCCGCCCAGCTGACGAAAACAGTGACCTGGGACCAAGGAACCGAGATGAGTCAACACACCCAGTTCACTGTCGATACCAACATCGACGTGTACTTCTGTGACCCGCACTCGCCCTGGCAACGAGGCACGAACGAGAACACCAACGGTCTTCTACGCCAATACTTCCCCAAAGGCACCGACCTCTCGATCCACACCCAAGCCGATCTTCAAGCAGCAGCCGACAGCCTCAACAACCGACCACGAAAAACCCTAGGCTGGAAAACCCCAAACGAAGCACTCACCCAAATACTTGCAACCACCACCTGAACCCGCCGTCGCGTGGCGGGCACAAACATCCAAACCTCGCGAAGTCCGGCACGGGACGGGACTAGCGGGAGTAGGACCAGCCGGTTGGGCGGCCGTGTTCGTAGGGCATCACGCCGTGGAACGTGCGCGGGTCGTCGTCGAAGAGGAGGGGGAGGAAGTACTTGTCGCCCTCCCAGAAGTCGAGGGTGCCGTCGAACAGGCGGGGCAGCGGGTGCCATTGCAGTTCGCCTTCATCGTTGTGCGAGGGTACGGCGCCGGTGAAGGAATCGATGACGAAGATGAAGCCCAGCCAGTCTTCACCGTTGCGGCCGAAGCCGGGCCACGACACCGTGCCCCGCAAACGCATGGCCGTGACCTCTATCGAGGCTTCCTCGAGCAGCTCCCGCACCATGCCGGTGGCCACGTCTTCGTTGCGTTCGAGCTTGCCGCCGAGCCCGTTCCACTTGCCGAAGGACTCGTCGTCGGGTCGGGCGTTGCGGTGCACGAGCAGTACGTTCGCCCCATCCGGTGACAACACATAACCCAGCGTCCCGATTATCGGCATGTACGGCATCGCATCAGGCTATTCGCCGTGGAGTGCTCTCCGTAAGACGGGAAAGCAAACGAGCCGGGCCCTTTCGGGACCCGACTCGTTTAGCGAGCTGCTAAAAGCTGAGGAACTACTGCCGTTGGGCAGTGGTTACATCATGCCGCCCATGCCACCCATTCCGCCCATGCCACCAGGCATGCCGCCACCGCCGCCGGCGCCAGCAGGCTCCGGCTTGTCGGCCACGATGGCCTCGGTGGTGAGGAGGAGGGAAGCGATCGAAGCTGCATTCTGCAGCGCCGAGCGGGTGACCTTGGCCGGGTCGATGACGCCGGCCTTGACAAGGTCTTCGAGGACGCCAGTGGCAGCGTTCATGCCGATGTTGCCCTTGGCATTCTCGACTTCGCGGACAACGACCGAACCTTCGAGACCGGCGTTGGCGGCGATCCAGAACAGCGGGGCCTCGAGAGCCTTGCGGACCAGAGCGGCACCGGTGGCCTCGTCGCCTTCGAGCTTCAGGGCGTCGATGGCCGGACGGGTACGGAGCAGAGCCGTTCCGCCGCCGGGGACAACGCCCTCTTCGATGGCGGCGCGGGTGGCCGACAGTGCGTCTTCGATGCGGTGCTTCTTCTCTTTGAGTTCGACTTCGGTGGCAGCGCCAACCTTGACGACAGCAACGCCACCGGCCATCTTGGCCAGACGCTCCTGCAGCTTCTCGCGATCCCAGTCGGAATCGGTGTCGTCGATCTCTCGCTTGAGCTGAGCAACGCGGCCCTTTACGTCGTCGGCCGAACCGGCACCGTCGACGATGGTCGTGTTGTCCTTGGTGATCTGCACCTTGCGGGCCCGACCGAGAAGGTCGAGGGTCACGGTGTCGAGCTTCAGGCCGACTTCTTCAGCGATGACAGTGCCACCGGTGAGGATCGCCATGTCCTGGAGCATCGCCTTGCGGCGCTCGCCGAAGCCCGGAGCCTTGACGGCGACCGAGTTGAACGTGCCACGGATCTTGTTGACGACGAGAGTCGCGAGGGCTTCGCCTTCGATGTCTTCGGCGACGATCAGCAGGGCCTTACCGGTCTGCATGACCTTCTCGAGGACGGGAAGGAGCTCGTGAACCGAGGAGACCTTCGAGTTCATGAACAGGATGTAGGGGTCGTCGAGGACGGCTTCCTGGCGTTCCTGGTCGGTCACGAAGTACGGCGACAGGTAACCCTTGTCGAACTGCATACCTTCGGTGAACTCAAGCTCCATGCCGAACGTGTTCGACTCTTCGACGGTCACAACGCCGTCTTTGCCGACCTTGTCGATCGCGTCGGCGATGACGGAACCGATGGTCTCGTCGGCAGCCGAGATGGAAGCGACCTGCGAGATCTCGTCCTTGCCGCCAACTTCTTTGGCGAGGCCCTTGATGGCTTCGACGCATGCCGCAACGGCCTTGTCCATGCCCTTCTTGAGACCCATCGGGTTGGCGCCGGCCGCAACGTTGCGGAGGCCTTCCTTCACGAGAGCCTGGGCCAGCACGGTGGCGGTGGTGGTTCCGTCGCCGGCGACATCGTTGGTCTTGGTGGCGACTTCTTTTACGAGCTGAGCGCCCATGTTCTCGAAGTGATCCTCAAGCTCGATCTCCTTGGCGACGGTGACGCCGTCTTTGGTGATCGTGGGAGCGCCGAACTTCTTCTCGATGACAACGTTGCGGCCTTTCGGGCCGAGCGTGACCTTTACTGCGTCGGCGAGCTTGTTTACGCCCGCCTCGAGACCGCGGCGGGCGGCCTCGTCGAATTTAAGAATCTTGGCCATGTGGGTTACTCAGTTCACTTCTCGATAACGGCGAGTACGTCGCGGCTCGCGAGGATCAGGAGATCCTTGCCGCCGATGGAGACTTCGGTTCCGCCGTACTTCGAGTACAGAACGGTGTCGCCGACCTTGATGGACAAGGGGGCAACGGTGCCGTTGTCGAGGGTGCGACCGGGGCCAACGGCCTGGACGGTGCCCTGCTGCGGCTTTTCTTTGGCGGTGTCGGGGATAACGAGGCCGGAAACCGTGGTGGTCTCAGCTTCGTTGGGCAACACGACAATGCGGTCCTCAAGGGGCTTAACGTTCATTGCAGTCCTCCATGCGGGGGTACATCTAGCGGATTAATCGGAAATTTCCGACTACCAATCGACCTGCTGCCTAGACAGAACCAAGACAGAAACCGGTTAGCACTCGGAAGGTGTGAGTGCCAACTGTACACGCCTCAGCGACCTAATTAGCAAACTCCCTCCGAGAGTGCCAAAGACCTCCGGTCACGCACCGGGTCTCCCCCAAGGGCACCGTCCCCACCATTTGCCACCTTGCGTCGTAGCGTTTCGGGTCATGGGCAGACCGCCCGTGAAATAGGAGGGCCACATGCAAACGGTCGGTACTGGGCTTCTGGTCATCATTTTCCTGGTCATTGCGTTTCTCGCGGCCTCGATCAAGATCGTGCAGGAATATGAACGCGGCGTGATCTTTCGTCTAGGCCGTTCCAAGGGAGCCAAAGGCCCGGGACTGTTCTTCGTCATTCCGATCATCGACAAGATCGTCCGAACGAACCTGCAACAGATGGCGGTACCCGTACAGCCCCAGCAGGTCATCACCAAGGACAACGTGAGTGTCGTCGTTGATGCGGTGGCCTACTTTCAGGTCATCGATGCAGAAGCATCTGTTGTCAAGGTGCAGAACTGGTTCGCCGCATCGCAACTCGTCGCCCAGACCACTCTCCGGGCGATCATCGGACGCCACGAACTCGATCAGCTGCTGTCGGAGCGCGATCGCGTCAACGCCGAACTCCGGGAAACGCTGGATTCCCAGACCGAGCCCTGGGGCGTGATGGTGGTTCGGGTCGAGATCCGCGATGTCCAACTGCCCGAATCGATGCAACGGGCCATGGCGAAGCAGGCTGAGGCGGAGCGCGAACGACGCGCCAAAGTAATTGCTGCCGAGGGCGAGCTTCAGGCGTCCCACAAACTCGCCGAAGCGGCGGAGCTGATGACCAATGCGCCGGGAGCCATGCAACTGCGCACCCTGCAGACCCTCGCCGAAGTCGCGGTCGAGAAGAACTCGACGCTGATCTTCCCCATTCCGGTCGAGATCATGGACGCCGTCAGGGCCTTCACCAAGCGCGCTGAGTCGCAGACCCCCGGAGGAGCTGCATCCGAGGACCCGGTACAACGCGCTCTGCCGTAATTCCGCACGACGGAGGAAGGCCCGGGCATAGCGTTGCGAGCCATGACGCTCGAACTTCGCCAGATAACCCGGGATGAAATCGTCGCATGGCAAAGCGCTGTGGCCATCGGCTTCATGAGCCTTCCCGATCCGGCTACACACGAAATTGCCGAGGCCATCTTCGATCACCGTCGAACCCTGGCGACCTTCGAAACCGGGAAGATGGTTGGCACCTATGTGAGCTTTCCCACGACCGTCTCAATGCCCGGCGGAGGGGTCATCGATGCCAACGCGATCAGCGGCGTGACCGTCATGCCAACCCACCGCAAACAGGGAATTCTTCGCACCGCCATCACCGCCGATCTGTCGAGTGCAAAAGAGCGGGGGGAGCCCGTGGCACTGCTTCTTGCCTCGGAGTTCCCGATATACGGACGATTCGGATTCGGCGTGGCTAGCGAATACTCGCAATTCGAGATCGAAACCCGAGGAATCACCTTTCTTCGGGAGCCCGATGGTGGATCGGTCGAGATCATGTCAGCGAGCGAAGCTCTGCCGTTGTGCAAGCAGGTCTTTGCCCGGGCACGGCTCAGCGCAGCGGGAGCGATCGATCGGCACGACGTCATCTGGCGACGAACGCTAGGGCTCATGGATGACCGGGCCGAGTGGAAGTTCAAGGGGTTCATCGCCGTGACGCGCAATGTGGCTGGCGAACCCGACGGCTATCTTCGCTACACGGGCGGCGACCAGTGGGTCAACGATCGACCGCAAGTGCAACTCGAAGTCGACGAATTCGTGGCGGCGACGAACGAAGCGCACCTCCGCCTGTGGCACTACCTCTGCACGATGGCGTGGGTCGCGAAGGTGAAGACCACCGAGTCTGCCGTCGACGACGACATCCGTCTTTGCGTTGCCGATCAGCGGATGATCCATCAAGCGTCAAGGTTGGATCACACCTGGGCGCGTGCGCTCGACGTGTCGAAACTGCTCACCGGACGGACTTACGAGGTCGCCGACGCGGTCACCATCGAAGTACTCGACGCGATGGGCTTCGCAAACGGCACCGTCCGTCTCGACGCCTCACCCGAGGGGTCGACGTGTGTGCCATCCACCGCTGCCCCAGACGTGACGATGGCGGTCAACGAACTAAGCGCACTTACATTTGGTGGAACCTCGGCAACGGCACTGCATCGCGTGGGCCGCATCGCTGAGCACCGGTCCGGTTCATCTGCGCGAATGGACCGTCTCTTCCGCGCTGATCGGGCTCCCTGGAACCCAACCCGGTTCTAAATGGCCGATTTCGACGCCGGGTGGGTGAAGCCCGGCAGCAATGAGTACGCTCCACCGTCGACCACCACCCCAGGAGCGAACATGACCTATAACGCCGCCGCTGACCACCGCCTCGATCCGCGGATCAAAGCCATCCTTGGATTGCTTCCTTCGCTTCCCCGTGCGGACGTCGCATCGAGAGATGAGCTCCTGGCCGAGGCGAACTCCGACGCTGCGATCGCCATGCGCGCAGGGTTTCAGGCGTTCATGGAATCGTGCGATGTCGAGGCGATCGCACCGGCGGCCGGTCTACGCATCCATACCGAGAAGGTCGTGTCCCAGCCCGACGGCAACACGATCAACATGCAGATCATCCGACCCGACACCGACGAGACGCTGCCGTGCGTGTATTACATCCATGGAGGCGGCATGGAGGCGCTGTCGTGCTTCGACGGCAATTACCGGGCATGGGGAAAGATCATCGCCGCGAAGGGGGTCGCCGTGGTGATGGTTGACTTCCGCAATTCGGTGAACCCGTCGTCGGTCCCCGAAGTGGCCCCGTTCCCGGCCGGACTCAATGACTGCGTCTCGGGTCTGAAATGGGTTCACGCGAATGCGACCACCCTCAACATCGACACCGCAAGGGTCATCGTCGCGGGCGAGAGCGGCGGCGGAAATCTCACATTGGCGACCGGGCTCAAGCTCAAGCAGGACGGCGAACTCGGGCTCATCTCCGGTCTCTACGCCCTGTGCCCTTACATTGCCGGCGAGTGGCCGCTGCCGCAGAATCCCTCGTCGACCGAGAACAACGGCATCCTCTTGGAACTGCACAACAACCGAGGACGCATGGGCTACGGAATCGAGCAGTTCGAGACCCGCAACCCGCTGGCCTGGCCAGGGTTCGCTAGCGGCAACGACGTGAAGGGTCTGCCGCGAACCATGATCAGCGTGAACGAGTGCGATCCGCTGCGCGACGAAGGCATCGGCTTCTACCGCCTGCTGATGGCCAATGGCGTCGATGCCCGTTGCCGCCAGGTGATGGGCACGATGCACGGCACCGAGATCTTCGTGCTCGCCTGCCCCGACATCAGCCACGACACGGCGCGCGACCTAGCGGCCTTCTGCCAGGGTTGACCAACCGCGAAACATCTTGCGGAAGCGGGCGCCGCGAACCGGCGCTCTGCCGTCACATTTCGGCAACCAGCCCGAATTCCGAGTAGTTCGACCACATCGCCGTGATCACGTTGCCGCGCCGTTCGACGACGACGACACCTGTAGGTCCGTGGGCCGATTCTGCTGCAGTTGAGGGCTGCCCGTGAAAATGCACGGTGACGGTGTTGCCCCGCGAAGTTACGTCGTCGATGACGACGGCGAAGTCCGGGTACGAGTCGGCGATCGCCTTCGACCATGCGAGGAAGCCGCGCCGATTCTGGACCAACCCGAGCTGCAGGTTGTGGAACTCGAAGTCACCGGCCAGCAGTCGCTTCAAACCGTCGACGTCGTGGCGGACGAGAGCGTGTTCGTACCTGTCGATGAGCTGGTCGGTGGCTGGTCGGGGCGCTGGTGACGCGAGCGACGATATGCCCACGACTCCAAGCGCAACCACGCCGACGAGCGTGGCTACCACCGTGGTAGCTCGACTTCGAGCGATGGCGATGCCGCGTCGCAACGACTCCTCAACCCGTCGGAAACCCTTCACCGGTGCGACTCCGCTACCGGGAGCGCCGATCCGATTCCTTCGGCTGAAGTGACACTTCGAAAACGTCGAAGCCGTAGGCTATTGGCCACGACGAAGATGCTGGAGAGACCCATCGATGCTCCGGCGATCAGGGGGTTGAGCAAGCCTGCGGCGGCGAGCGGAATAGCGGCAGTGTTGTAGGCGAAGGCCCAGAACAGATTGGTTCTGATGGTTTTCAGCGTTCGTCGTGACAGACAGATGGCGTCCACGACGGAGAGCAGGTCGCCAGCAATCAGTGTGAGGTCGCCCGCTTCGATCGCGACGTCGCTTCCGGTGCCCATAGCGATGCCAAGATCGGCTTGGGCCAGCGCGGCTGCATCGTTGACACCGTCGCCGATCATTGCCACCACGCTGCCGCTCGCTTGGAGGGCTTTGATGGTTTCAACCTTGTCGGCGGGAAGGACTTCGGCGATGACGGATTCGATGCCCACGCTGGTGGCGACCGACCGCGCGGCTCGTTGGTTGTCTCCGGTGAGCAGTATCGGTTTGATACCCAGTTTGCGGAGTTGGTCGACGGCCGCGGCACTGGTGGCTTTGACCGTGTCGGTGACGACGAGCAGCCCACGGATTCGCCCGTCCCATCCGACGAGAATCGCGGTGCGCCCCTGGGCTTCGGCAGCGTCCTTGGCGGTGCGAAGGTGGTCGTTGAGCGGCATGTGGCGCTCAGCCAACAGGTGCTCTCGGCCGGCGACGACGAAGTGACCGTCGACATTGCCCTCGACGCCGAGTCCGGCGAGGCTCGAGAAATTTTCGACCGACCCGAGTAGGCCGACGCGGTCGCGCGCTCCTTGGGCGATGGCCCGGGCGACAGGGTGCTCGGATGCGCTCTCGAGGGCACCGGCGTACCGCAGGAGCTCGTCGACGTCGGTACCGTCGACACAGATGATCTCGGTCAGCGCCATGTGTCCGGTCGTGATGGTGCCCGTTTTGTCGAACACCACCGTGTCGATCCGGCGGGTTGATTCGAGAACCTGTGGACCTTTGATCAGGATGCCCATTTGGGCGCCGCGGCCCGTGCCGACGAGAAGCGCAGTGGGAGTGGCGAGCCCGAGTGCACACGGACACGCGATGATCAGCACGGCGACCGCAGCAGTGAACGACGCCGGGCCGGTCTCGCCGGTTCCCAACCAGAAGCCGAGCGTGGCGGCCGCCAGGGCGATCACCACCGGAACGAAGATTCCCGAAACCTGGTCGGCGAGTCGTTGCACCGTGGCCTTCCCGTTCTGGGCATCGGTGACCAAGCGGGCGATCTGGGCCAGCGCGGTGTCGGCGCCGACCCGGGTCGCTCGGACGATCAGCCGACCACTCGTGTTGATCGTCGCACCGGTGACCGAGTCGCCGGGGGCCACATCTATCGGCATGGATTCCCCGGTCAGCAGCGAGGCGTCGATAGCCGAGGATCCCTCCTCGATGACACCGTCTGTTGCGACCTTCTCCCCGGGGCGGACGATGAAACGATCTCCCACAACGAGTTCGGACACGGGAACGCGTACCTCGATTCCGTTTCGGAGAACGGCGGCGTCCTTTGCGCCGAGGTCGAGCAGCGCGCGCAACGCTGCGCCGGCGCGGTGCTTGGCGCGTGATTCGAAGTGGCGCCCGGCCAGGATGAACACGGTGACAGCGGAGGCGACTTCGAGGTAGATGTCGCCCTGGCCGGCTCCCCGTTCCGTCGTGAAGCTGAACGACATCTTCATTCCGGTCATGCCCGCTGAACCCCAGAAGAGCGCGTAGACGCTCCACGCAAACGCGCTGAGCGTGCCGATCGAGATGAGGGTGTCCATCGTCGCAGCGCCGTGTCGGAGGTTCTTCCACGCGGAACGGTGCATCGGCCACGCGCCCCACAGGATGACCGGCCAGGCGAGCGCAAACGCGAGCCACTGCCAGTTCCTGAACTGCAACGGCGTGATCATCGACAGGGCGAGCACCGGTGCCGTCAGCAGGGTCGACACGATCAGCCGAACGGGCCACCGGTGATCGGCCGGGTCGGGCTCGTCGACTTTCTCATGCGCCGGGGAACCAGGTGTCTCCGACGCAGCGGTCCGGGGCGGCTCGGCGCTATAGCCGATCGCCTCGATCTGCTCGACCAGCTCGGCAACCGAAGTCGCGTCGGAGAACGTGATCGAGGCGTTCTCGGTTGCGTAGTTGACGGTGGCCAAGACGCCGTCGAGCTTGTTCAGGTGTTTGCCGATGCGAGCAGCGCATGATGCGCACGTCATTCCGGAGATCTTCAATACGACCGCGTGATCGCTTGCAGCGGTTTCAGTCGTGTTCGGAACGGTCGTTGGTTTGGTCATGTTCATTCCGCTCAGTGCTCCATGGATGGGGTCCCGGAAACCAGGGACTGGTCGAGTGCAAACGTGGCCGTGTGGACCGAACCTCCGTGTCGGAAGTCGAGGAACAGTCCGTAGCGGCCTTCGGAGGGCAGTTCGGCGTCGAAGTGCAAGACGCCGTTGGTAAATGCCACGGGGTGGACGTGGGCGTATGCGAGGTCGCCGGCCCGCATGGCGACAAGGTGGCCGAATGCTCCGAGGTACGGCTGCAGATCGGTCACCAGGCGGCCGTCCTTGCGGACAGTCAAGGCGATTTCGACCTCACCGGCGCTCGTCGATTCGGACGCGATAGCTACCTCGTATCCGTCAACGGTCGTTGTCGATTGGGGTTCTTTGAGCTGCGTTGGACGGTACGGGCCGGCCACGGCGAGATCGGTACCCAGGGCCAGATGCGGTCCGTGGGAGACCTGGAAATCGACGATGGCTCGGTACGACCCGGGCGACAGCGCGGGTAGGTCGATGGACCACGTGCCGTCTTCGTCCAGCGCGGGATGAACGTGGTGAAAGGACGTGAGTTCGCGGTTGACGAGGATGAAGTGGAGGAGCTTCTCGTGGGTTCGGGTGAACCGTTTGACCGCGTCACCCGTGGGGCCTTCGACGATGAACCGAAACGGCCCGCCGCTCGGTGACAGCGACACGCTGCGAGGTACGAACCGGTAGCCGGCGGTGTACGACACGACACCACCACCCTTCGGCGCAGGTGGCATCTGTTCGCGTACCGGGGGAGTGGGCCCGAGGAACGCTCCGGCAGTCGTGCCGACACCGAAAGCCATGGCAACGACGACGGCGAATGCGCCGAGACGAACGCGCGTGTTCATGCGCTCACCGCAGCAAGCGGGGAGGCGGGACGGTGGACAGCGACCGTCCGTGTGCCTTCGAGGTCGATGTTGGGAAGAATCCGGTCGAGCCAGCCGGGCAGCCACCAGTTGAGGTCGCCCATCAACTCCATCGTGGCGGGGACCAGCATCATCCGGACGATCGTGGCGTCGACCAGTACCGCTACGGTGAGGCCCACCGCGAACATCTTGATCTCAAGGTCGTCGACCAGCAGGAACGACGCGAACACGCTGATCATGATCAGAGCGGCGGAGGTGATCACCTTCGCAGTGCCGGCGAGTCCGTCGACCACGCTCCGGCGGCTGTCGCCGGTCTCGAGAAACTCTTCTCGGATCCTCGAAAGGAGGAACACCTCGTAGTCCATCGAGAGGCCGAACAGCACGGCGAACATGATCATGGGAAGGAATGGGCTGATCGGAACCGACTCCTTCAGACCAACGAGGCCCCTCGCCCACCCCCATTGGAATACGGCGACCACGGCCCCGTACGCGGCCCCAATGCTCAACACGTTCATCACCGCGGCTTTGAGCGGTACGACGACGGAACGGAAAACGAGCATCAGTAGAAGGAACGAGAGGCCGATCACGGTGGCAATGAACAGCGGGAGGCGGCTCCCGAGACGGTCACTGATGTCGATCGACCCCGCGGTGCGACCGGTGACGTACGCCTGAGCCCCGGTGCCCTGCAATGCTTCGGGAAGAAGGTCGTTGCGGAGACGGTGAACAAGGCGTGTTGTTGCGGCATCCTGCGGTGAGGTAGTCGGTATCGCGGTGATCACAGCGGTGTCGCCGCCAGGGTTGGCGGCTGGTTGCGTCACCAGCGCGATTCCGCTGGCGTTGGCTATCGCGTCGTGCACGGCCACCGCGTCGTGATTCAGCCGGTCGCTGCTGACGACGATCGTGAGAGGTCCGGCGAACCCCGGTCCGAACCCTTCGGCCAGCAAGTCGTAGGCTTTGCGGTACGTCAGGGCGGGATCGGCATTTCCATCGTCGGCGACGCCGGTTCGCATCGACAGAACGGGAGCGGCAACGATCAGCAGAACGGCGAGGCTCGCGAGAAGGAATCGCCACGGGCGCTCGCACACCGTGCGGGCCCAACGGGCCGCGAGGGGCTGCTGCGGCGAACGAGCTTGATGGAGGGGAGCCTGAGCGTTGCGTCGACGACCCCTCTGAGACCGGCCGACATGAAGACGGCCGATGTGCAACCGGCCGATGTGAAGCCGGTCGATGTGGTTTCCCACCAAGCCCAGCAACGCCGGAAGCAGTGTCACGGCGGCCGCCATGGCGACGGCCACGGCGACGGCTGACGCAAGTCCCATCGTGGCGATCGACGGGATGCCGGCGACGCGCAGCCCGGCCAGCGCGATGACGACGGTGCCGCCCGCAAACAGAACCGCGGAACCTGACGTGGCGTTGGCCAGGCCCGCCGCTTCGATCGGCGTGTACCCGTCGGAAAGGAAGCCGCGGTGGCGGGTCACGACGAACAACGCGTAGTCGATGCCTACGCCGAGGCCGATCATCGTGGCCAACATGAGTGAAACAGAGGGAACGTCGGTGAGCCCGGCCATCGTCCCGATCAGGCTGATGCCGATGAAGATGCCGAATATCGCGGTCCCAATCGGAATGCCAGCGGCGATCACCGATCCGAACGCAATCAGCAACACGATGGTGGCGATGAGCAAGCCGATCGCTTCGTTGCTGTCCTCGTGTTCAACCGAGTCGACGATGGTCCGAGACAGTTCAGCGTCGAGACCGGCGGACCGGGCGATCTTGACGGCGCCGAGTGCGTCTTCGGCCTCACGACGACCCGTGTGGTCGACGTTGTAGCGAATCGTCGCGTAGGCCGTGGTCCCTCGGTCGTTTACCGCGGGAGCGGTCGGGTCGAACGGATCAGTCACCGCGGTCACGGTTGGGGTTCGCCGGAGCGTTTCCAGCGTTGCGTTGATGGTGCGTCGGTTGGGAGGGTCGGTTAATCGACCATGCTGGGCGGCAAATACGATTTGCCCGCTTGATCCACCCCGACTGGGGAACTTGGCTTCGAGTAGGTCGACCGCCTTCAGCGACTCTGTTCCGGGGACACGGAAGTCGTCTTTTACCCGGCCTCCGACGGTGGAGTTCAGGGCCACGGCGATGAACGAAATGGCGATCCAGGCACAAACCGTGCGCCATGGATAACGGGCGGCGTAGCGCCCCACTCGGTACAACAACTTCGACATGGTCTCCTCCGTGGTCGAGATAGCGGATGTGACCACGCTGCTCGTAAGTGCGCCGCTTCCACATCGGGCGTACCCCCTTAGATTCCGCGGAGGCGCCCGGCTCACGGCATGACGACGAAGTCGGCTCTAAGGGTCGTAGCCGTGCATTTGAGGGGGTTCTCCTCATGCGCCCGGCAGCCCCTCACGGTCACGGTGGACAACGACCCCGCCGAAACCTCGGCACAAACGACAGGATGGCCATGCCCGCCCCGATGAACAAAGCCACATCGACGAATCAAGCAACAAAGGCCGACCGGTCCCCGCGACCGGATGTCGGCGGGTTGTTGCTTTCCGTGCTCGCCGTCGGCAGCCTCGTATACACCCTCATCAAAGCCCCCCAGGTCGGGTGGCTGTCGAACCGAACGGTCTACGGTTTCTCGATCTCGTGGTTCACTGCTTTCGCGTTCATAGCGTGGGAGTACTCAGCCGACCACCCGATGCTCGACGTCGAAAGGATTCGCAACGCTCGACGGTCGCGTCGAGAAACCGGTAGTTCTCCGGATCAGCGAAACGGGTAGACCGTTGGGCTCGAACCCAACCCGAACGTTCTAGGTCCGCAGACGGAGGTTCGGGTTGGCGCCGGTTGTCATGGGCATAGCCCCGTCGACCGACCAGCGCCACCATGCCGCCGATGCGACCATCGCGGCATTGTCTGTGCACATATGTTTTGGCGGGAGCGATACCTGGAGACCGGTCGCAGCGCAGCGGTCAGCGATCCGCGTGCGCAGGGCCGTATTCGCGGCGACGCCGCCACCGAGACAGACGCCGCGTGCCCCATGCAGTTTGGCGGCCGTCAGGGTCTTTTCGGCCAGCACATCGACCACCGCTTCCTGGAACGAGGCGGCTACATCTTCGGTCTTGACGCCGGGGTTCTTCCGCACGTAGTTCACGACCGAAGTCTTGAGGCCGCTGAACGAGAAGTTCAGCCCGTCGCCCCGCATACCTCGCGGAAACGCGATTGCGGCGGGATCGCCGTCTTGCGCTACCCGCTCAATCGCCGGGCCCCCGGGGTAACCGAGGTTCAGGTAGCGGGACACTTTGTCGAACGCCTCGCCAGCCGCGTCGTCGATCGTGCTGCCGAGTACCCGGTACGACGTCGGTGACTCCACCAGCACGAGCAAGGTATGGCCGCCCGACACCAGCAGCGTGATCATCGGGAGTTCCAGTTCAGGGTGCTCGAGGAACGGCGAGAGAAGGTGCGCCTCGAGGTGGTTCACACCGATGAAGGGAACGTTCCACACTGAAGCGAGAGCCTTTGCGGCGCTGACGCCGATCAGAAGCGCGCCGATGAGGCCGGGGCCGATGGTGCAGGCCACCGCATCGATGCCGTCGCCGCTCTCGTTGGATCCAGCGGCCAGGAGCGCCTCGCGGATCACCTGGTTCATGCGTTGCACATGGGCCCGTCCGGCAATTTCCGGGACAACACCGCCGTAGGGAATGTGCAGATCGATCTGACTCGAAACGATCGACGAGTGGACGATGCGACCATCGGTCACCACCGAGGCCGCCGTCTCGTCGCACGACGTCTCAATTCCAAGAATGCGCATCAACTCACCGAATCCCGATTTGCGGCCGACGGGCGGGCGGCAAGCGAACTGGCGATGCCAGCGAGCCGAACCTGATAGGGCGCGGCGTCGATATCGTAGGCCCACATAATTAATGCATCTTCGTTGTTGACCCGGTAATACTTCGGTCGAACGCCGACCGGAGCGAAACCGAACCGTTGATAGAGAACGCGGGCAGCGACGTTCGAAACCCGCACCTCCAAGGTAAGTGCACGTACTTTCTTGGAAATCGCATTGCGGATCGCATCGAGCAGCAACTCGGCCCCGAGCCCCTCGCCGCGCCGCGCCGGGGTGACAGCGATGTTTGTTATGTGCCCTTCGTCGAGTTGGACCATGAGCCCACAGAAGCCGACAACGGTGTTGCCGATGGAACCGACTCGATAGGAACGCGACACGGGATCAGCGAGCTCGTCGTTGAAGATGCCGCGCGTCCACGGTTGCAGTGACGATGCGGCTTCTATCTCGAGTGCGGTCTCGATGTCGTCATGGGTCATGTCGCGAATCGACATGGCCGGTGGTGATGACCACGTCATGGTCGTGACGTCCAGTTGATCTCAGCGTCGGGAGCCCGAAGGTACAGCAACTCGAGGTCGTCGGGATGGGTTGGCTTGATGTCGGCCACCATCGTCACCAGCGTTGACGCATCGGGCGAGCCTGGGCTGACCGTTCGACCTGCGAAGTCGGGTGAACCAACCGCGACGTCGCCGACCACACGGACTCCCGAGAAACCGTCGAGCAGCGCCAGCGCTTCGCCAGGTGCTGCGCAGATCGGGCCTTCGGTGTGGATCACGTGTCCACTGCGTACCGTAAAACGCTGTGCGTAGAGTTCCTTCCGTCGGGCGTCGATGACCGCGAGAACCTCGGTCTCACCCGTGGCCCAGGAGTCGGCCAGCGCGTCGGCATATCCGCATGATGCCATCCATTGGTGGGCGATGATCTCAAGACTCGATGCCGCGTAGACGGGAACGCTGAGGGCCAGCGCCAATGCCTTCGCCGTGGCAACACCGACTCGAAGCCCCGTGAACAACCCGGGACCGAGATCCACGGCGATGCCGGTCACATCGGCGTACGACGAATCGGCGTGAACGAGCAGCTGTTCGATGGCTGGGATCACCGTCTCCACGTGTCGACGCCCGCGCAGCAACCTGAGCGACGCGACCAGGCCTGAGTCGTCGGCCAGCGCAACACTCACGGCCAGCGTCGATGTATCGATGCCGATGATCACGACACGACCTCATGGGTGCCCGCAACGGAGCTAGTGGTCGACCAGGATGCGAAGCGTTCGGCCCACGGACCATCCGTATCCACACTTACGACTATCTCGCGCTCGTCGTCGGACTCCCAGAAGAACTCGATCACTAGTGGGTCGCGTCCGAACGCTCCAGAGACGATGTCACCCCATTCGATCACCGCGAAAGCACCCGAGTCGAGAAGCTCGAACAGCCCGATGTCTTCGACCGCTGCCGGTCCCTCAAGTCGGTACGCGTCGAGGTGCAGAAACGTCGTGGTTTCGCCCGACGGTAGGACAACCGGATAGTCGCGCATGATCGTGAAGGTCGGACTCGTGATGTCTTCCGTAACGCCCAGGGCTGCCCCCAGCCCCTTGGTGAACGCCGTTTTTCCAGCCCCGAGGTCGCCAATCAGCAGCACGACATCCCCCGGTCGAAGAACAGAAGCGAGGCGCCGGGCCAGATCGTGCGTTTCCGCCAGCGACGCACTGCGAAGCGAAACTCGGGTCACAGACACTCCACCATCTTCGCGCGCCGGGACTCCTCACCCGTCCAAGCTTCGAAGCCGGCGACCGAACACCCGCCATTCCTGAACGTTGCCTGAATTCGTCGTTCAGCTCGGCGTCCCGCCAAATCCCCCGATCGTTTACCCTTGGTTCACGATGGAGATCGATCCGACAGCGTGTCGAGAGCCGACGGCACAGGCCGCTGCGTCATACGGCCGAGAGCGCCAAATCCTTCGGATCGGGCTGATGGCCAGCTATGTGATCGCGACGCTCTGGTATCTCCACCGAAAGGGATCGATCCCGTCGGACCGCGAGATCATCTCCGGCTGGTTCGTGGGTCTTGCGCTACTCGCCACAATCGGTCGCACGCGCCGTGAGGCCGTGGTCGTCCTGCTCAGCTGGCTTCCGTTCCTCCTGGCGATTTCCCTGTACGACTTTGCCCGAGCGCTCGGGCACGCCCTCAACCGACCCATCGAGGTCAAAAGCCAGATCGCTATCGACCGCTTCCTGGGCGGTGGAAAGCTCTGGACCGAACGGCTTCAGGGGTGGTTGATCGACCCCAAGGCCGGACTCGGGATCCGACCCGTCGAAGACGTCGCACGCACCCTTCGCACCGATCAGTCGACGATCCGCTGGTACGACGTCGTCGTAGCCGCGGTCTACAACTCGCATTTCCTGGTCCCCTACCTCACGGCCGGGTACCTGTGGAGCCGAGGTCAGCGCTTGTGGCGCTGGTACGCCGGCACGTTCGTCACGGTGAACTTCCTCGCTTGTGCCATCTTCACGCTCTGGGCTACCGCCCCGCCCTGGTACGCCGCCAATCACGGGCTCATCCGGCCGTTCCCGCGCGTTTTGGCAAGCCGTGGTTGGAGTCGAATCGGCCTCAGCCTCGCCAGCCGTCTTATCGAAAAGGGCCAGGGCATCGTCAATCCCTACGCGGCCATACCATCGCTTCACAGCGCCCAGGCCCTCATCGTGAGCATCTTCCTTTGGAAGTGCGTGTGGAAATGGTTGCGGCCGTTGCTCGTCGCGTTCCCGCTCACCATGGGCTTTGCCCTTGTGTATTCAGGTGAGCACTACCTGATCGACATTCTCACCGGTTGGGGTCTCGTTGCGCTGGTCATGACCGGGGGTTGGTACCTGCGGCAGCGCTACAACTGGGCGAGTCCGTGGCGTGACGGCTTTTCCTTCGAGACACCGTCGAATCCCGTCCCTCAGGCGGACGCTAAGCCACCCAAGGACATAAACGCCGACGCTGACGAATCAGACGCGCTGGAGCTCGCCGGCAAAGTCCCGCAACGCCTCTGAAAGTTCACGGCTCCGTTCGAGCATCAGCGTGTGGCCGGCTCCACCAAAGCTCAGCAGTCGGGAGTTCGGCAGCAGCCGGGCAATCGCCTCGGCCTGCGCGAGAGGTGTCACGCGGTCAGCGGTTCCGACCAACACCAGTGCCGGCTTGTCGACCTTCGGCAGCAAGGTCCGTTCATCGTGTTGAAGCAAGGGAAGCACGGACCCGGTGAGCGACTCAGGGTTCATCTGATCGAGGAGGATCCGGGTCTGTTCCACCCAAACCGGTGAGGGATTGGTGCCGAAACCGAGTCGGGCTCCGGCGTACGCGATCGCGGCCGGCTGATTCACGATCCGACTGGAAACCCCAGGGAACCTCTGGGCGAGCGAGGAACCGAGTCGAATCGGCAAGGCAAGCGGGCCGGCCCCGACATCAAACGCCGCCGTCGATAGAAAGGCGACACCGGCCACGCGTGACTCAAGCTGGTCAGGGAACGCAGCGCAGAATCGCATGATCGCCATGCCACCCATCGAGTGGCCGACCAACAGCGCGTCCCGCAGGTCGAGTGCGCCGAGGAGCGTGTTCAGGTCCGCCGCCAACTCGCCAAGTCCGAACCCGTTGCGTCCCGGAGTCGACCTGCCGTGACCGCGCCAGTCGGGCGCGATTACATGGAAGTCGTTTTGGAGATCCCGAAGTTGGTTGTGCCAGATCGACCCGGCAAGCGTCACACCGTGCAGAAGTACCAACGGCGGCGCGTCGGTCGACCCGGCGCGTCGCAGAAACATGCTTCCCCCGTCGGCGGTCCGGACGGTCTCGGTCGTGGTTCCGACGGGATCAGCCAGCTCATCTCGAGCCAGATCTTCGAGGTTGCCGACAACGCCATGGCGCTTACGGTCACCGGCCACCGTCAGCTTCGCGCCGAGATAGCCGAGTCCCACGGCACCGGAGGCCAAACCCGCTATCGCAGCGGCGGTCAGCGAGGCGTTTCGCGCTTTACTCATAGCCAGATCCCATCGGGTCGACGAACTTTCGCTGCGGTTGTTTTGTTACGCGCGCATGTGATTCGTAAGCGATGGTACCGAGCTTAACGCCGGGACGACATGGGGTGATCCGCTCGCCGCCTGAGTCCGGCAGGTCGATGCGGGCCAAGGTCGATGCGGGCCAAGGTCGATACGGATGGCGGTCGATGCGGGCCCGAGGTCGATTCGGATCGCGGGCGTTCGCGTCGTATTGTCCAAAACATCAGCCCACTCGTGATCGGACCCGCCCATGCCCACTCCTGCACGCGTTGTCGTTGCCCCCGTCGAGGGGCCCCTGGTCGTCGAAGACGTTGAACTGCCCGACCCCGGTCCCACTCAGGTTCTCATCCGCCAGAGCGCCTCGGGGATCTGCCACTCACAACTTCACCAACTCCATCGCAGCCGTTCCGCTCCCATACTCCTCGGCCACGAATCGACGGGCGAGGTGCTCGCGGTCGGGAACGAAGTTACGCACGTCGCAGTCGGTGACCTCGTCTTTGTCACGTGGGTGCCACGTAGCCCCGAAGCGGCCGCCAACTGGCGGGGTGGATTCTCCCTTGCGTTGCCGAACGGTTCGAAAGCGTCAACCGCCGACGTGTTCACCTGGGCCTCACACACGATCGCCGACGAGTCGCTTGTCGTGAAAGCATCCGCTGGCGCGGCCCGCGACGTCAGTGCAATCATCGGATGCGCCGTCATGACCGGCGCCGGCGCGGTGATGCACACCGCATCGGTGCGCGCCGGTGAATCCGTGGCCATCTTCGGTGTGGGTGGCGTCGGGCTTTCGGCCGTCGCCGCGGCCGCAGCGATCGGTGCGAATCCGATCATCGCCGTTGATCTCGACGATGAGAAACTGGAATTCGCGAAACGATTCGGAGCGACCCATGCTGTCAACGGCACTGGCGGCGATGCGGTCGAGCAAATCCGAGACATCACCCGCGGACATTTTGAGGGAGTGGGTTTCCGCGGCCTCGCCATCGAAGGTGTCGACTACGCGTTCGACTGCATCGGACACCGCTCGACCATGGGACAGATACTTGCTGCCGCCCGACCCGGGCGGTTCGGCGTGGGGCGCGGCGGCACCGCCGTGCTGGTCGGGGTGCCGACAACCGGTCTTGATCTCGATGTCTCAAGTCTCCTGATGACCGAGAAGTCGTTCATCGGATCGATCGGCGGGTCCTGTTCACCTGACCGCGACTTCTCGACCTTCACACAATGGCATGCAGACGGCCGGCTCCCGCTCGACGAGATGGTCACGGAACGCTTTCCGCTCGAAGCCGTCAACGAAGCGTGCGATGCCCTCGCGAACGGTCGCATCCGGGGCCGCGCCATCTTCGATCTGGAGTCCTGAACCGACCGGGCCCACGGCCCCTTTTAGGTGCCTCGCCGAGCAGACGTGTACATTTCAGACGCGCGCAGGCGCTGCGCTTGTGCGACCTACGTGAGGAGTGCACCATGCCCACCACCGTTCCCGGCCACGCCGGCGAGCAGGCAGTTGCGGCGCTCCGCCAGGCTGGCGTGGATGCGATGTTCACGCTCAACGGCGGACACGTCTGGCCACTGTACGAAGCGGCTCGCAACCAAGGCATGCGGGTCGTCGATACCCGACATGAGCAGTCCGCGACGTTCGCGGCTGAGGCCTACGCCAAGTTGACGCGCCAAGCCGGGTTGGCCGTTCTCACGGCCGGGCCGGGCGTTACGAACGGGGTGTCCGCCATCGCCGCAGCGCACTTCAACGGCTCACCCGTCGTCGTGCTTGGCGGCCGCGCCCCCGAAGGAAGGTGGGGAGCAGGTTCTCTGCAGGAGATCGACCACGTGCCGATCGTGTCCTCGATCACGAAATCGGCAGCAACAGTCAAAGATGCAACTGCTGCGGCCCGCCTGGTCCACCAGGCAATCGCAACGGCCACCACGCCCCATCGGGGCCCCGTGTTCCTCGACTTCCCTCTCGACGTCTTCGGTCCCTCGTCGGGCGAGCTTCCCGACTACGTCAGGCCCCGGGGTGCAACGCCGGATGCGGACGCCGTGGGTAAGTTGGCGGATGCGATTGCACGTGCTGAGCGACCGGCATTCATCGTCGGCAGCGACGTCTACTGGGACGGGGCCTGGCAGGCGCTGCTAGCAGCGGTGGAGTCGCTTCGGGTCCCGTGCTTCTTCAACGGTCTCGGCCGCGGGACGCTGCCAGCTGACCATCCCCTCGCGTTTCTTCGTACCCGAGGCAAGCTGAAGGGCGAGGCCGACCTGGTCGTGGTGCTCGGGACGCCGCTCGACTTTCGTCTGGGCTTCGGCCGCTTCGGCAACGCAAGGGTGGCCCACGTCACCGATGCGGCAGGCGAGACCGCCGATGCGGCACAAGACGGTGTGCTCCGCGTCTCGGGCGACATCACCGAAACCCTGAGTGCACTTGCGAATTGGACCGGTGACCGGGTCGACCACGAAGGCTGGATCGTTCAGCTCCGAGAGGCCGAAAGGCACGCCGCGGCGTCCGATTCACTTCTGCTTGAAGCGGAGTCGTCGCCGATAAAACCGAGCCGGATCTACGGCGAGCTTTCAAAGCGGCTGGAGCGTGATGCGGTCGTCATCTGCGACGGCGGTGATTTCGCCAGTTACGCCGGGAAGTTCGTCGAGGTCTACCAACCGGGTTGCTGGCTCGATACCGGCCCCTACGGATGCCTCGGCAGCGGCATGGGATATTCGATCGCAGCACGTGTCGCTCGGCCGGCAAGCCAGGTTGTCACACTGCTCGGCGACGGCGCCGCCGGCTTCAGCCTCATGGATGTTGACTCGCTGGTTCGGCACAACCTACCCGTCGTGATGGTGGTCGGGAACAATGGCATGTGGGGCCTTGAGAAGCACCCCATGCAGGCGATCTACGGATGGGACCTCGCGTGTGATCTCCAACCCCGCTGTCGCTACGACGAAGTGGTGCGAGCCCTCGGAGGTGCGGGGGAAACGGTCGACGACCCGACCGAGATCGGCCCGGCTCTGGACCGGGCGTTCGCATCCAACGTGCCGTACCTGGTGAACGTTATGACCGACCCGGCCGACGTCTACCCGCGATCGTCAAACCTGGGCTGACGGTTCGCTCGACGCGTCGATGTACCGACGCGGCACGCGTTTAGTAAGCGCGCAGGTGATCTCGTAGGCGATGGTATCGAGCTTGGACGCCATCTCCCACGGGGTGATCCGTTCCTCGACCTGGGCTCCCAAAAGCACGACTTCATCACCGGGATTGATGGGGTGGGAGGAGTCGGGTGCGCCGCAATCGATGATGATCTGATCCATGGTCACACGACCGGCGATGGGATATCGCCTTCCGTTGATCAACACCTCACCGCCAACCGACGAGTAGCGCCGCGACAGTCCATCGGCGTATCCGATCGGTACCGTGGCGACGACCGATTCACGCTGCAACGTGTATCGCAGCCCATACGAGACGCTCTCGCCGGCGGGGAGCACCTTGACATGGCTCACACGGCTGACGAGTCGAAGGATCGGTTGCAGCGCTACTCCGGAGGTCGCCGCGGCCATGCCCGAATCGGGATCATTGCCGTACAGCGACACGCCGACGCGGACCATGTCGAAGTGGGCCGCTGGGTGCGCCAGCGTCCCGGCGGAATTGGCCGCATGAACAATCCCCGGACTCACCCCGGCCGCACGAAGTTCGTTGAGCACGACATCGAAGAGTTTGATCTGGCGAGCGGTGTACGGGTGTTCGGGATCGTCGGCCACGGCGAAATGGGTGAACACACCGCTCAATTCCACCGACGGAAGGGTTGCCACCTCGCGAGCCAGTGCGAGAGCATCGGTAGGTTGAACGCCGACCCGGTGCATTCCCGTGTCGACTTTAATATGTACACCTATTACTGAGCGGCCGGCGGCCGCGGCACTCAACCGACGGACCTTGTCTATGGAGTAGACCGTCGGCGTGATGTCGAACGTCACGACGTCGGTCTCTGCCCCATCGGGGAATTCCGAGAGGAGCAGGATCGGGGCGGTGATGCCGGCATTACGTAACTCGACGGCTTCCTCGACCAGAGCTACGCCGAGCCAAGAGGCTCCAGCGTGAACCGCCGCTTTCGCACACGGAACCGCACCATGACCGTAACCATCCGCCTTCACCACGGCGCACACGAACGAGGGACTCGCGAAGTCGACGAACGCGGCGACGTTGCGGCGGAACGCGTCGAGGTCGACTTCAGCGACGGTTGGACGCCACAAGCTGCTCACCTCACCCAAGTTAGTCACGAGAACGGAGCCGGTCTGCCGATACGGTCAGCGGCTGAGCCAGGCAGGCAGATGGTCGATGATGTCGCCGGCCACGAAACCGCGGGAAGGCCCGAGCGACGCGGCCGCCGCGTGGACAAAAGCTGCCGTCGCGGCCGCCTCAAAAGCCGGAAGCCCCTGAGCCATAAGTGCACCTAGTATTCCGCTGAGAACATCGCCAGAACCTGCGGTGGCCAAGCGGGAATCACCGTTGGTCACGAGTTCCACCCGATTGTTCTGATCCGCGATCACCGTCACCGGTCCCTTCAGCAGAACGACGGTGTTCGTGCGCTCCGCCAGTTCACGGGCCGCGGCGATGCGGTCTGAGCCCACCGGGTGGCCCACGATCGACTGAAACTCGCCGTCGTGCGGTGTTAGGACGACACCGGCCGATGCGTCGCGATCACCGAGGCGGAAGTCGGAGAACACGGCGAGGGCATCGGCATCAACCACCGTAGGAAGCCCTCCGGTCGAATCCAGGACCACGCGCACACCATCTGCGGCCTCGGGGCTTCGACCCAGGCCGGGGCCGATCACGATGGCTCCACATTTCCGACTGGCCGACACAGCGGCATCCCCCCACGCCGCGGCAGGCAGCACGATGCCCACCACTTCGGCGCCTTGAGGCCCGGCCGACGGGTGACGCACGCCGGGAATTCCGAGGCGCACCATCCCCGACCCGGAGCGCATCGCCGCCCGAGAGGCCAACGAAGGCGCTCCCGCCATGCCCTCGGATCCTCCGACCACCAGGACTGCGGCGTTCCACTTGTGGGCTGATCTGGACCGAATCGGGATGCGGCTCCGCGTCGTAGCTTCATCGACGACGTGCACGTCGGAGGGTGTCGCCAAACCGATGTCGACCACTTCGACCTCCCCGCAGTAGTCGGGTCCGTCAGCGAACAAGAGCCCGGGCTTAAGCGCCGCGAAGGTCACCGTATGCACACATATAAATGGTCGCGAGTCAGGTTTGACCACACCCGTGAGCCCGTCGACTCCTGACGGAATGTCGACCGCCAGCACCGGGATCGACCCGACGACAGGTGCTATGAACGAGCCCGAAAAACCGGTTCCAAACGCGGCGTCGATGACCAGGTCACAGTGATCAATCACGGCCGGAGGTGGTGTGGCTCGGTCAACGCGTACAACCCGAACCCGAATTCCCCACCGTTTGAGGACATCCGCCGCCACGAGGCCGTCCGCGCCGTTGTTGCCGCTTCCGGCCAGCACCGTGACCCGCTTGCCGTAGGTCCGCCCCAGCATCGCACGGGCCCGGCGAGCGACGGCCCACCCGGCTCGCCCGATCAACACGTTCACGTCGGTCTTCGCCGAAGCATCGATCACCCGCATTTCCTCTGGCGTGACGACAGCGTGCATGGTGACGGCCTTCGATCTAACGAACGTTGGTGATGCTCAGGACGTTCTGGATTCGGCCACCACCTGAGCTATGGCCGTGGTCTTGGTGTGCGTAAGCGTAACGTGCCAATGCGTGATGTTTCGTGCGTCGCTCTCGATCCGCGCCTGTCCGACGATCACCAGCGATGGCGCGCCCGACTCCGCGACAACAGTCTCCACGTCGTAGAACCCAAAGGCACCGAGGCCGAGCCCCATGGCCTTCATCACTGCTTCTTTCGCGGCGAAGCGAACGGCATAGCGTTCCGACGGATCACGCTGCTTCTCCGCATACGTCCGCTCGCCGGGAGTGAAACAGCGCTCCCGGAAGGACGGCGTGCGGCCGAGGGTCGTGCGCATATCAGCGACGTCGACCGCGTCAACGCCGATTCCGACAATGGTCATCTGAGTAGTCTCCTACGGCGAGGTCACGGGTTGGGTGACCACGACGAACGCTGCGTCTGCCTGTCGGTTACTCGACGGTAACGGTCTTGGCCAGGTTGCGGGGTTTGTCGACATCGAAGCCCTTCGCCCGAGCGAGCGCATACGCGAAGATCTGCAGCGGGACGATGTTCACAGCGGGCGTGAAGAGCTCCGCCTCGAGGGGGAGTTCGGGCACGGGCAGGATGAAGTCGGCCTGTTTGGCGGTTTCCTCGTCGCCCTCGTTGGCCACGAGGACGATCGTCGCGCCGCGGGCCCGCATTTCCTGCATGTTCGACAGCAGCTTGGCGTGCAGGCGACCGCGGGTAGCGACACCGATCACCACGCTGCCGGGTTCGATGAGCGCAATGGGGCCGTGCTTCATCTCGCCGGCTGGATACGCCTCGGCCCGCACGTAGCTGATCTCCTTGAGCTTCAGCGCACCTTCGAGCGCGGTCGGGTACCCGACGCCACGACCGAGGAAGAAGAAGTCGCGTGTGTTTGAGAACTCCGTGGCGAGTTTCGTGATGTGATCGGTGTGATCGAGAGCAGCCTGGACCTTCACCGGGAGCATTTCGAGAATTTCCATGAGCTTCGAGATCTCGCCGGGGTGAAGCGTTCCTCGCAGCTGCGCCATGTAGAGCGCGAGGACCTGCATGGCGACAATTTGCGCAAGGTGGGTCTTCGTCGCGGCAACACCGATTTCCGGACCCGCATGCGTGTAGAGCACGGCGTCGGCCTCGCGGGCCATCGACGAGTCGACCACGTTCGAGACGGTCAGAACCTTGGCCTTGTTGACGCTGCGCTTGGCGAAGCGGATGGCCTCCATAGTGTCGAGCGATTCGCCGGACTGGCTGATACCCACCACGAGCGTGTTCGGGCCGAGCACCGGGTCGCGGTAGCGGAACTCACTCGCGACATCGACCTCACACGGCATGCGGGTCCAGTGCTCGAGGGCGTATTTCGCGACAAGACCGGCGTAGAAGCTCGTTCCACAGCCGACGATGGACACCCGGTCGATCTCACTCAGCTGGGCCTGGGTCAGGCGCATCTCGTCGAGATGGAGCCGACCATCGGGGAGCGTGCGACCACGGAGGGTTTCGGTGATCGCCGTGGGCTGCTCGTGGATCTCCTTCAGCATGAAGTCGGGGTAGCCACCCTTTTCCGCCGCTTCGAGGTCCCAACTGATGTGGCGGGCCTGCGGGGTGACGACCGTGCCATCGAGCGTCGTCACGACGATCGAACCCGGACGGACCTCGACGATGTTGTCGTCCTCGATCACGTAGATCTCGCGGGTCTCGGAGAGAATGGCCGGGATGTCGGAGGCGAGCAGGCCGGCATCGTCGGTGCGACCGCAAATGAGCGGTGATCCTCGTCGGGCTCCGACGATGAGGTCAGGGTAGGCCGCGTGAAGCACGGCGATCGCGAAGCTGCCGTCGACCTTTTTGAGAGCGGAACGTACCGCTTCGACGAGTCCGACCCCGGTGGTCATTTCTTCGCCGATCACGTGGGCCAGCACCTCGGTGTCGGTCTCGCTCAAGAACACGTGCCCCTGATCCATCAGAGCGGCCTTCAACTCGACGTAGTTCTCGATGATCCCGTTGTGGACGATGGCAAGATCACCCGTACGGTCAACGTGGGGATGCGCATTGTGGTCAACCGGCTTGCCGTGAGTCGCCCAGCGGGTATGGCCGATGCCGGCTACCGGACCGTGCGGAGCATCGCCGAGAACATCGGTCAGCGCCGAAAGCTTTCCTGCCCGCTTCTCCAGCCACAATCCGTCTTGCTGCAATACGACGCCGGCTGAGTCGTACCCTCGGTATTCCAACCGGCTGAGTCCGGCGATAAGGATGGGTAGGGCCGGTTTTGCACCGGTGACAGCGACGATTCCACACATAGTTCCCAACCTATCGGCGGGTTAGTGCCTCGGAGTTGAGCCCCACCACGAGGTGCGGGGGAATGCACCACGTCTAGTGGGCGTGACGTGGGTATTTCGTCACCCGACCTCGGCCGGGGTGACGTTCGGCCTCTCAGCCTTTTTTCGCAGCCCAGCGCTCGCGTGCAGCCTTTGACTTCTCCAGCAGATGAACCGGGACGCCACCGATGGTTTCCGCAGCACCGCCGCTCGACGCGGCCTCGGCCGTTGCGGCGACCGCGCCCTTACCGGTGGGCGCGTTCGTTGCTTTGTTTTCCCACTCGGCCAGGGTGGCCAACTTGTTGCGGTGCAACGTGCCGATGCGCTCGCCGTTGTCGAACCACACCCAGTACCGGATCCAGTTCAGGCCTGACACCATGATCACCTTGCCGGTCGTTCCCCGTGGGACCCGCTTGAGGTCGACAGTCGCAATAACGCGATCGTTTTCTTTGAGAGCCGGGGACGCAACAGCAGCTGTAGCCATGACCATTTACTCTAGTGTCGCCAACCCCACCCCCGGTAGTCAGGGCCAACCGTTCCCACTCCACCAGCGCCGTTCTTGTACGTCTGGTCGCTCCCAGAGCGACCCGGACAACTATTACGGACCCGAAGCGGCCCCGGCGAGGGCTGAAAGTAGTGAGTGAAGCCACCGAGACCGGATGAAGGCCGCCGTTGCGGGTGGCAAAGCGAAGCGGCGCCGGGGCCCGCAACAATCGGATTCAGCGCGGCCCCGGCGAGGGTCGAGAGTAGTGAACGAGCGCAGCGAGAGAACGCAGCGAGACCACCGAGACCGGATGAAGGCCGCCGTTGCGGGTGGCAAAGCGAAGCGGCGCCGGGGCCCGCAACAATCGGATTCAGCGCGGCCCCGGCGAGGGTCGAGAGTAGTGAACGAGCGCAGCGAGAGAACGCAGCGAGACCACCGAGACCGGATGAAGGCCGCCGTTGCGGGTGGCAAAGCGAAGCGGCGCCGGGGCCCGCAACAATCGGATTCAGCGCGGCCCCGGCGAGGGTCGAGAGTAGTGAACGAGCGCAGCGAGAGAACGCAGCGAGACCACCGAGACCGGATGAAGGCCGCCGTTGCGGGTGGCAAAGCGAAGCGGCGCCGGGGCCCGCAACAATCGGATTCAGCGCAGCGCGAGGTCGTTGGTGAAGACGCCTTCGCTGGAGTGGCCGTCGACCCATTCGCCCCCGGTGCCGGTCGTGAAGTAGAGCTCCGCCGCTCGCCAGAGTACGTCGCGTTCCAGCATTCGGGGAATCTCTTCGTAGTCGCAGATCGACTTGACGAGCTTCACCAGGTCGACCGGGTAGCAGGGGTAGAGGCGGCCGCGGCCGAACTCGCGACACACCATGCGAACCAACTGCTTCGAGTCGGGTGATGTTCCCACGCCGAAGCGATTGGCGGAGCGCTCGAGGATGAGGTCGAACTCGTCCATCGTGGTTGCACCGATGTAGATCTTGTTCTGGATGCGGCGGAAGAACGCTTCGTCGCCGAGTTTCTGTGGATCGAGGTTGGTCGAGAACACCACGAGCACTTCGAACGGAATCGGAAACTTGAGCCCGGAGTCGAGGGAGAGGAAGTCGATTCGACGTTCAAGCGGAACGATCCAACGGTTGAGAAGGGCGCCCGGAGGAACGAGCTGACGGCCGAAGTCGTCGATCAGGAAGATACCGCCGTTGGCCTTCATCTGAAGAGGAGCCGCGTAAACCTTGGAGATCGGATCTCGTTTCAGCTGCAGCATCGAGAGTTCGAGTTCACCACCAGCGAGGACGAAGGGACGTTCGCAGACGACGAAACGCCGGTCGAACCCGGCCGGTTGCGGTTCGACCGCTTTGTGGATGGTCGGGTCGTAGACGCTGATCATCTGTCCGTCGATGTACACGGCGTGGGGGACGACGATCCAGTCGTCGTACAAGCGAACCAGGCGCTCGGCGATCGACGTCTTGCCGGTGCCCGACGGTCCGTAGAAGAAGATCGACTGTTGAGCTGAGAACGCCGGTCCGATGCGCTCGACGATCTTCTGGTTGATGACCAGATCGCTGTAGCCCTCTTCCACCTCGGCCTGAGTCACCCGGGACTCCGACTTCAACAGGTTGACGACCTTCGTGTACCGCTCGAGCGAGATCGGAGCGAGGCTCGCGTACGAACAACGCTCGTAGCTGTAGCGGGCCCGTTCGGCGCCTAGCGAGGTCAGGGAGAAGTGGTAGTCGTTGCCGTCAAGCTTGGTGACGTCGAGGTACTGACGTCGGCGAAGGTCCTCGAACGCATCCAGGATGATCTTGCCGGAAAGCCCGATTTCGTGGGCGAGTCGAGCCGTTGAGGTGCGATCGGTGACGAGCGCTCGGCGCAGAATCAGATCCTCGACTACGCCGGTATCGATGTCGAGATCAGTGCGGTCATTCGGCGGCCGGAGGATCTCTGGGATATGAATCTGTTCATCCATGACTCGTTATTCGTCGACCTATCGGCCCGAAAACTTTATGGGCAGTCAGGCTCCAATACCCGCCAGGCGGGCGAAAACTCGGGGATCAGCCGAGTTCGCGAACGACTGAATCGCAAAGGCGAGCGCAAATCGACTCGGCCAATTCGGCGGTCGCTGCTTCAACCATGACCCGCACCAGCGCTTCGGTTCCACTCGGGCGAAGGAGCACGCGTCCGGTATCGCCCAACTCGTGTTCAGCGGCTTCCACGTCGGCCCAGAGTCCGGCGGCCGAATCGAGACGGGAACGGTCGACGCCTTTGACGTTGCGCAGGACCTGCGGGAGCCGTCGCATGACGGCACCTTCGGCTTGCAGCGTGGTGCCCTTGCGGACCAGCAGGTCGGCGACAACCAAAGCGCTCAACGTGCCGTCGCCAGTTGAGGCGCGGTCGCGCAAGATGATGTGGCCGGACTGCTCGCCGCCGAGCGAGAACCCTCCGGCCTCGATCGCTTCCAGCACATACCGGTCGCCGACCTTGGTTTCCACAACGTTGACGTTGTGCTCGCGCATGGCGATCTTGAACCCGAGATTGGTCATGACCGTCACGACCACGGTGTTGTGCTTCAAAAGTCCGCGATCACGCATGTCGATCGCTGTCATCGCCATCAACTGGTCGCCGTCGACGAGTTCGCCGGTGTGGTCAACGGCCAGCATGCGATCGGCATCGCCGTCGAAGGCAAACCCGGCGTCGGCCCGATGGTGAAGGACCGCCTCCTGGAGCGACTGCGGGTGGGTTGAGCCACACGATTCGTTGATGTTCACGCCGTCGGGTTGGTCGTGCATGGCGATAACCGTCGCACCGAGGCGTCGAAACACGTCGGGGGCGCTCGACGACGTGGCGCCGTTGGCGCAGTCGAGGACGACCACCAGACCATCGAGTCGACGGCCTTCAAGGGCTTCGATCAGCGCTCGTTCGTAGGCCGCGTGCTCGGCGTCGGAACGGCGGAACACACCGATCTGCTCGCCTACCGGAACCGCACCGACGTCGCCGTTGAGAAGCTTCTCCAGCTCCAACTCGATTTTCGCCTCGACCTCGTCGGGAAGTTTCCGCCCGCCCGCCGAGAAGAACTTGATCCCGTTGTCGGGGAACGAATTGTGCGACGCCGAGATCATGGCCGCAGCGATATTGGCCCGCGCTGATGCGTGCGCCACCGCCGGGGTTGGAAGCACACCGAGATCCACCGCGTCCATACCTTCGGCCGTGATCCCCGCGACAAGAGCGGCAAGAAGGAGGTCACCCGATCGGCGGGTGTCGCGCCCAATGAGGAGGGGCTGTCCGTAACGCGATTCGCCCCCGAGGACTCTCGCTGCGGCGCGTCCTAACGCCAGCGTAAGTTCGGGGGTGAGTTCGACATTGGCTATGCCGCGCATTCCGTCGGTTCCGAACCGGAGGGCGGCAGATCGAGAAGTCATGGCAACAAGTTCGGCCGTTTACACAGCCCGCTTGAACAGAGCCCCGGCCGTTTCCGACCGGGGCCACTGCGTTAGCGCTTGGAGTACTGAGGAGCCTTACGAGCCTTCTTGAGGCCGTACTTCTTCGATTCCTTCTTGCGATCGTCGCGGGTGAGGAATCCACCCTTCTTGAGCACGGGACGACGCTCAAGGTCTAGCTCGACGAGGGCACGAGCGATACCGAGGCGCAGGGCGCCGGCCTGACCGGAGATGCCACCGCCGTCCATGGTGACGCTGATGTCGTAGGTTTCGGTGGTCTCCGTGAGCTTCAGCGGCTCAACGGCGATCATGCGCAACAGCTCGGAGGGGATGTATTCCTCGAGGGTGCGGTCGTTGATGGTGATCTTGCCGGTTCCGGGGCGAAGGCATACACGTGCAACTGCACGCTTGCGACGACCGGTGGCCTGAACGAGGGGCTTGGACACGTAATTGCTCCTGGTTTCGACGATCAGACGGCCCGGCGGGCCTGGGGCAGATCGAGCTTGACGGGCTTTTGGGCCTCGTGGGGATGGGTGGGACCGCTGTAGACCTTGAGCTTCAAGAGCATCTGGCGACCGAGCGAATTCTTGGGAAGCATGCCGCGCACGGTGATGCGGATCAGTTCCTCAGGCTTGTTCGCGAGCATCTCGGTGTAGGACCGGGACTTGAGACCACCCGGGAAACCCGAGTAGCGCTGGTACTGCTTCTCCGCGGCCTTCTTGCCGTTGAGGTACACCTTGTCAGCGTTGACGATGATGATGTGGTCACCGGTGTCAACGTTGGGTGCGAACGTCGGCTTGTGCTTGCCGCGGAGTCGCGAGGCGACTTCGGTGGCGAGACGGCCGAGCGTCATGTCGGTGGCATCGATTTCCAGCCATGCGTGGTGGATATCAGCAGCTTTTGGATGAAAAGTGCTCGAGTTTGGGGTGCTCATGAACGTTCCTTGGGTCAAGCCCTGACCTGAGTGCTCGGTGCGGGCTTAGCAAGTGTAGTCGCGTTTGAAGAGGGGGCCGACACTGGCCCGGTCCGACCGATCCCGGCGCTCGCTTCTCGGATGGAAATCCGGATGCGGCTTGGCGGAATCGCCGAACGACAAACGCTCAGAGCTATGTCTGGCGGCTCGTGACACGTGGTTCACGGGCACTTGAAACGCTAGCAGCACTCGCGGAGATGCGAAAGACTCGGGAGATGTCGCCCGCCGCAGGCCCCGCACCGATCCCCTCCACCAGTCCAACGGCAGGATCGACGATGGCGGTGGCGGCGATCCAGATGTCGATGGTCGAGGATTTGGCCACGAACGTTGCCACCGCAGAGCGTCTGGTCCGGCAGGCGGCGGGCGAAGGAGCCCGGATCATCTTGCTGCCGGAACTCTTCGAGGGTCCCTACTTCTGCATTGATCAGCTTCCGGTCCATCTCGCTCGAGCGGTACCGATCGAGGGCCATCCGACCATCGAACGACTTTCGGCGGTCGCTGCTGAACTACAGGTCGTGCTGCCGCTATCGGTCTACGAACTGGCCGGTCAGGCCCGTTTCAACACGGTGGCCATGATCGATGCCGACGGGTCGATGCTCGGTATCTACCGGAAAAGCCATATCCCCGACGGACCGGGTTATACGGAGAAGTACTACTTCTCACCCGGCGATACCGGGTTCCGAGTCTGGGACACGCGCTACGGCCGAGTGGGCGTGGCCATTTGCTGGGACCAGTGGTTTCCGGAGTCGGCCCGGTCGATGGCGGTGCAGGGTGCCGAACTGTTGATGTATCCGACGGCGATCGGTTCGGAGCCGCCCGACCCGTCGTGGGACTCCTCCGGACACTGGCGACGGGTGATGTGCGGTCACGCCGGCGCGAACCTCATGCCGCTGGTCGCCGCCAACCGGACCGGACGCGAGGAAGGGCAACGCTTCGGCATCGACTTCTACGGCACGTCCTTCATCGCCGACAACACCGGAGCGGTGGTCGCCGACGCCGAACGCCGACCGGAAGCCGTCATCCACGCGACCTTCGATCGAGACGCGCTGGCATCGTTGCGAGCCAGTTGGGGACTGTTCCGAGACCGCCGTCCCGATCTCTACGGTCCGATCCGCACGCTTGACGGCCGTACCCAACCTCGTTGAACTCGTAATGGGCGAACACCCCTCACAAATTGCCGGCCACGTCGACGTCTGCACGTGGGAAGTGATCCGGGGATGGGCCCGGCGGCCTGACCGACCCGACGAGCCGGTGACACTCGACCTCATGATCGACGGAGAGGTAGTAAGCACTAAGCGCGCAGATCTTTACGGAGAAGATCTGGAACGAGCCGGCATAGGGAACGGATGCTTCCGCTTTGCGTTCGAGCTTGGATCACTCGAAGCGCTCCGGGTTGGCGACATCCACGACGTACAGGTTCGCGACACCGAAACCCACACGTCGCTTCCGCACATTCGCCTGACTCGATGGGCGGCGGGGAGCCTGGAGGGCGCGCCGCTCATCGACGTGTTGGCGGCGCGGTACCTCATGGGCCACGGGCTGGAAATTGGGGCACTTGACCGCCCTCAGACACTCCCGTCGGGAGCACGGGTCCAGCACGTAGATCTGTTGTCCAGCTCCGAACTGCGGAGCCGGTATCCCGAGGTGCCCTCCGAGTCCATCGTCAATGTCGAGATCGTCGACAACGGAGCAACGCTCGCAACGGTGCCCGACGCGTCAGTCGACTTCGTGATCGCCAACAACGTGATCGAACACGTCGAAGATCCGATTGCCGCGCTGGGCAACTGGCATAGGGTCGTCCGGCCCTACGGGATCGTGTTTCTGGCGATACCCAACCCGAGAGAATCGGCGGACTGTTCTCGGTCACTCACCTCACCCGACCATGTCGTTCGAGATCACCGCGAGGGCGTCCACACGAGCCGACTTGAGCACTACCGGGAGTGGGTTCGCGATGTCGAGCACCGTCCCGCGAACGAGATCGACGCACGAACGTCGCAGTTGCTCGCGGCCGACTATCCGATCCACTTCCATGTCTGGAACGAACTCGGTTGTGCGCTGCTGGTCAACGCCATGATCGAGACAACGGGTCGGCACTTTGCGATCGAGCACCTCGCGTTGACGCCGGATCGTTTGGAAACGCTGTTGGTGCTCCGGGTCGAGTAGCTCTTATCGGGCAGAAGAGCGTCCCGAATCTTTTGATTTTTCGCAAACCCTTTTCTTCGGTGGTTCGTAGTGGTTGGTACCGAACCGCAACCCGGCGGTTCGAAGCCCAAGGAACCGACATGAAAGCTCACCGCACGCTCCGCTCCGTCCGCACGATCGCTGCCGTCGCCGTTTTCGCCGCCGCAACGTTCCTTGGCGCAACCTTCGTTGGTGCCCAGCAGGCGAACGCCGCCACGACCCAGTTCGGACAGTGCGACTTCGGCGCGCCGGCAATCGCCGGTTTCACCTGCAACGACTCCGACGATCTCAAAGTCCAGGCGGGCGCCGCACTCACCGACAACGGCCCCTTCAGCGACGAGCTCGACATCGACTGGTACGCCAACCAGGCGAACGCCAAGCTGGCCAAGATCCGCGGCGACCTTCGGTTGTTGCTCGGGTACACGGGCACGGCGACGATGAGGATCCAGTGCGTGAACAGCGACGGGAGCATCGACACGACCAGGTCCGTAACCATTGCGACGACCTTCGGGCTTCTCCCTCAGAGCAAGGACGCCTCGTTCATCTGCGCCGGAAACAACCTGTCCAAGGTCCGGGTCTCGATTCACTACGTCGATGCGCTGGGCCGCGTCTCGGATGACTCCGGAGCCCGGGAATACGGCGACTGACCGACGAACGGTCGTATAGAGCGAACCCGGCGCCGCTGACGCATTCTTCGCCGGCAGGGAACTGTCACATAGGCCGACCGAGCACCGGGGCCGGGCGACGCTTGATGGTCTTCATCGCTAATTGCGAGGTGAGCGTCTGCACGTGTGGCAGACGCGCCAGGTGGTCCATGTAGAGCGCTTCGAACGACTCGGCATCGGCCGTGGCAATCCGCAGCAGGTAATCGGGTTGGCCCATCATCCGCATCACTTCCACGACGTCGTCGATCTCCTGTATCGCCGTCTCGAACGCGAGCATCGATTCTCGGGTCACCTCCGAAAGGGTCACCCACACCAACGGTTCGTAGGCTCGACCGATTGCCTTTTGATCGACCAGGGCCGTGTAGCCCCGGATCACCCCGGCGGATTCAAGGTTCTTCACCCGACGCAGGCATGGCGACGGGCTGAGGCCCACCCGATCGGCTAACTCCTGGTTGGCCAGACGACCGTTTTCGAGGAGTTGGTTGATTATGGCGCGATCAATGTCATCCACGGCAGACAATGCTAACAACGGGTCAATGCTTGTCAGATTTCGCAATCGAACGCGAACTTCACGCACGTAAACTCTCTCCCATGGAACCGACATACGACGTTGTTTGGCCGAAGTCTGCCCTTGGCGTACAGCGCCGCAACCGGGCGCCCCGGCTCGACACGCTCGTCGGCAAACGCATCGGGTTCGTGTGGGACTACCTGTTCCGGGGCGAGGAGATCTTTCCCGCCATCGAGAAGGAACTGAAGCGCCGCTACGAAGGCCTCGAAGTGGTGGGCTACGACACGTTCGGCAATATCCACGGCCCGCAGGAACACGAGTTGGTCGATGCACTGCCGAGCACGCTGAGCCGGTACCGCGTCGACGCGGTGATATCCGGCAACGGCTGTTGAGGTAGCTGTGCGCCCGCCGTGTTGCGGGCATCCGTTGCGTGTGAAGCCGTCGGTGTTCCGACCGTCTCGTTGGTATGTGAAGGATTCGAGCGTCAGTCCGCCGCCACCGGTCGGGGCCTCGGGTTTGATGGTCTCGCCCTGGCCGTTCTTCGCGGTCATGTCGATTCGCAATCGTACGACGACATGATCAGCGCGCTTATTGGTTCGACGATCGATCAGATCGTAGAAGGACTCACCGCCGACGTCGCCGATGACGAGAGCGGCGCGATCGAGCCCACCGCGCTTGAGGTCGCCGTAAGCGGAAGCATCGACGAGGTGAACCGGGTGTTCCGGGAGAAAGGCTGGTCCGACGGGTTGCCGATCGTTCCTCCGACACGCGAGCGGGTCGAGGCGTTCATTCTCCCGTCCGGCCATGACCCGTGGCGGATCATCGGACCGGCGCGTCCGTCCGGCCGTGACATCACGGTCTGGTCGGTGGCGGTCAATGGGGTGATGGCCGGATGTCGTCCGGAGGATCTCCCGGTACTGCTCGGCATCGCCGAGATCCTGGCCGACCCGCACTACGGCGTCGAGCATTCGGGTAACACCACCGGCGCCGATGCCCTCATCGTGCTGAACGGTCCGGTCATCAACGACCTCGGGTTCAACCACGGGCCCGGTGCGTTGCGAGATGGATCGCCCGCGAACACGACGGTGGCGCGCTGGCTTCGGCTGTATCTGCGCAACGTCTGTGGGTTCACGGTTGAGGAGCACGACAAGGCGACGTTCGGCAACAGTTCAAAAGTCGTACTGGCCGAAGACGAAGCCGCGTTGGCGGAGATCGGGTGGGAGCCGCTGTGCGCGGATTTCGGCTTCGCCGCTGGAACCGATGCCGTGACCATGGCCCGCATGAACAGCGGCATCATCGTCGGCAGTGTCTACGGGTCGAGCCCCGAGGAGATCATTCCCTATCTGGCCGACGGTCTGGCCCGGGTCACGGGCTGGGATCTCACCCACGTGTACGGGTTGGGTCAGGGTCACTACCGACCGATTCTCATCATGTCGCCCATCATCGCCCGGGTATTCGGCCGCGCCGGCTGGTCGAAGGAGCAGGTGCGCGAAGCGTTGTTCGCGCACGCTCGGATCCCCGCGTGGAGGTTCGAGAGCCTCATCGGTAAATGGACGAACCTGACAACCGGTCGCCGGACGCTCTTCGAACTTGCCTCGGAAGGTCTGGTGCCTCCCGCCTTCGCCGAGTCCAACGATCCCAACCGGCTCGTGCCGATCGTGACGTCACCCGACAAATTCCTCATCGCCGTGGCCGGTGACCCCAATCGTATGAACGCATACGTTATGAGCCACGACGGCCCGCACGGCAACTGGACCAGCAAACGAATCGACCGCACGTATTCCGACGACCTCGTGTGCCGCGTCGACAACCGCGATGCGTGCAGCTAGCTCGGCTGTCGAGTCAGACTTGACGCGTTCCACCAGTTCGAAGACCGTTGCCGGTTGAACGAGACCGATTGGTTGCCGACGCGATTTCAACGTCGGTGATCTCACCAAACTCGGTTTCGAATCCGGCAAGGAACATATCCATCGCTATAAGTCGACGGTCGGTGTCGATCTTTCGTCGAAAGGCGTCATTCGCCCATGCGCTTAGACTCCGCGCTTCACCCCGAAGCGACGGCCTTCTCGGCGATGGCCAGGAGTTCAGCGTCGACCGACGCTGAGAGGTGACGTTTGCGGGTCAACAGGAAAGGCTGACGAACGCTGTTCCTGCAACACCCGGATTACCGATGGCTGGTATGGAGGTCAGGTGGTGGCCGGGAGTTCGAGGATGGTGACGGTGCCGTTGTTGCCGTCGACTTCGATGAGCGAGCCGTCGGGGATGATCCGCGTGGCGTCGGTGATGCTGACGACCGAGGGGATGCCGAGTTCTCGGCTCACGATGACCGCGTGACTCAACATGGCGCCAACGTCGACGATAACGGCTTCAACCGGCACGAACAGCGGTGTCCACGAGGGGTCGGTAATCGGGGCCACCAAGACGTCGCCGGGGCCGATGTCACGGGGGTCAGCCGGGTCGAGCACGACCCGGGCCCGGCCGCGGGCAACACCGGGACATCCGGCGATCCCGGTGAGCTTTTGGCCCACGGTGACATTGGTCGACACGATGTCGGCACGACGCTGCCACGTCTCGATCGGAGGCATCGTGCCGTTGATGATGAACGGCGGCTCGAGCGAGGCAAGATATGTGCGCATAGCACGTCGTTCAGCGATCACATCGGTGAACTTCGTCGGCTCCGCTATGTACTCGTCGAGCTCATCGCCGGTTACGAACCACAGATCATCGGGCTGACCACCGGACCTTGCGGCACAACGACGACCCAGCTCACGTGACAGCAACCGCGCCTCATGGATGGCCCGCACCACGGTGGTCTTGGCCTGTTCGCGGCCCTGCGCGTACATCGACGCGGAATCAACCATACGATGCAGCATTTTCCGGTTGAACTTGGACAGCTTGGCGTCGGCCGCAGCGAGAGCCCGCTCACGGTCGGCTACGAGGGTCAGGTGACGGTCAGCAGGTGCATGATCGGAGTCCGCTCCACGCATGCGGTCCACGAGAACCAGAGCGAGATCGGGGTCGGTCCCCCAGGTCGGGCAGGCGGTCTCCCATTCGTTCGGCCCTCGGCAACCGTGCTCGTCGAGAAAACTCGCGAATGCGGCGTTGAAGTTCTTCACGTCGTCGGAAGGGTCGCCGCGGAGCCGCTCCTGGAGGCCGCCGACGCCGGGGGCGAAGAGTGCAGTCAACGTCGGCGAAAGCTTCACCATTCGGCCGAGCTCCCACAACCGATCGGAAGGTGCGGCACTGGCGACGTTGCCCGCCCCACCGAGCAGGCTGGGTAGCAACGACGGATCCTTCAAATTCTTCTCGCACATCTTTGCAAGGAACGACACGGGAGCGCCGGCGGCCGAGGACACCGACAGGTGGTGTTCGAAAAGCTCCATCATGAAGGGCATCGCCGAGCGCATGGCCGCCACCAACTCGACATCACTTGCGGTGTTGACGTCGGGGAGCGTCTTCTTCCACGCCACCACCCGTTCCGCATCGGCTCGTTGGATCGGGAGATCCTTGGCCCGTATCACCTTGATGCCGTAGAGGATTCCGTTCAGCGCAGCGCGAAAGTTGCGGTCACCCTTTTGCCTCACGTACGGCGGCGCCTCGGAGTTCCCCATGTACTGACTGTCGACGTCTTCCAGTTTTGAACCAGGGAT
The DNA here is from genome assembly GCA_963763135.1 of uncultured Acidimicrobiales bacterium. Taxonomy (GTDB): domain Bacteria; phylum Actinomycetota; class Acidimicrobiia; order Acidimicrobiales; family JANYDT01; genus JANMZO01. The sequence continues at coordinate 530,563 of CAVXNJ010000010.1, forward strand.
TCGAAGCGTGAGCGTGCGCATCGCGGAAAGGTTCAGATACGTGTACCCGGCGAAGCATGCGGCCATGGCCGACGGATCGTTCTCCAGTTCGGAGTCGAGGATCAGCCCGGTCTTGCGCACGCTGTTGTTGAAGGCCTGCGTCGCATTCGGCCACGTGAGGGTGAAGCTGAGCGGATACTGCACCTCAGGAAACACTTCGCCGGCGTTCCCCCGCGTGTAGATCGGAAACCGGATCGAGGGCTTGACCCCGAGATACTTCCCACTCCCCACTGGCTGCCAGAATTCCATGTCGTGATCCCCTTCTACTCTTCCGACAGATACCTGTAATACGTGTGCATATCAATGTTGGATCCGCACACGATGAGACCGACGTGCTGACCCGCGAGTCGATCTCGCAACGGACCAACCAACGCCGCCAGCGCAGCAGCACCCGCAGGCTCGACCGCAAGTTTGGCGTCGAGAAATGTCAGGCGCATCGCCGCGCGCAACTGCGCGTCGTTGACGAGCACGAGGTCGTCGACGTTGGCTCTTGTCAGGCCAAACGTAAACGGCATCGCGTACGGCGCACCGAGGCTGTCGGCGATGGTTGCCACTTTCTCGATTGAGCGGGGCTCGCCCGCCGCAAAACTGCGGTGCATGGAGTCCGCCCCCTCGGGCTCGACGCCGAACACCTGGCACTTCGGGTTCACCAACTTCACCGCGGCACTGATCCCCCCGATCAACCCCCCACCGCCGATCGGCACTATCACCGCATCGAGCGACGGCACCTGCTCCATGAACTCCAGACCCACGGTGGCCGTACCCAGCGCGGTTTGGCGGCCTTCGAACGGGTGAACGAGCGTTCGACCTTCCTTCGCCACCAGCTCGTCGGCCATGGCAAAGGCCTCGTGCGCCGAGCCCGACATGATGATTTCCGCTCCGAAGCTGTTCGCCAGCTCGACCCGCCGTGGATTGGCGGTGTTGATCATCATGATTTTCGCTGGAACGCCAACCATCTGCGCGGCCCAGGCCGCCGCGATCGCATGGTTGCCGGCGCTCACCGCCGTGATGCCCCGCTCGCGTTGCTCGGGCGTGAGGCGCAGTACGTTGACGAGCGCTCCGCGGGCCTTGAAACTGCCAGTGCGCTGCAGAAGCTCCAGCTTGGCCGACACGGTTGTGCCCTCGGCCAGCAGCCCGGCAAGCCCGGTACCCGGCCAGCGCACGGCAGGGGTGACGAGGACGTGCTCGGCGATCAGTGCCTGAGCCGCCCGAATTTCCTCCAGGGTGAGGGAGGGCGGGGCAGAGAGATTTTCGGAATCACTGGGCACAGCGGGAACTGTAGACGTGCGCCGTTCACCTCGCCGAAACCGTGCGTTTGCCCTAGTGGCCCGGTCTGTGTCGGAAGTCATTTGGGATACGAACATATGTACGTTTATATGTGGTACGGTAGATGCATGGATACTTGCATCGCCGATCAGATTGCCGTGGCTCACGCCGCAATCGATCGCGTGCTGTCCAACCTCACGACTACTGAAATCACTGGTCAAACCGTCAAAGAACTCCGCGGTTTATTGGACCGTGTGGATATCGGAATTACGTTCGCGTACAACCAGTACAGCAACACCGGCGACTACCTCCTTGACGGTCACCCGAACGGTCCCGCCTGGCTTGCCGCGAACACCAACGCGTTGCGAAGCGAAGGATATACGCGCAAAGAACACGCTGAGCTTCTTGATTTGTTGGGCTCGTTCGGTGATGCGTTCCACCACAAACGGATCGGTTACAACCACATCCGCATCCTCGCCCCGGCAGTCACCGAAGAACGCCGCTCATTGGCGATCCGTGACGAAGCAGTACTGCTCGAAGCAGCCGAAGCATTATCGGCATCCGAGTTCAAAGTCGCCGTCCGAAAATGGATATCACTGTGCGACGACGAACTCTCCGACCCCACCCGACCCGACACCCACGCTGCCCGACGCCGTGTCACCTTGACCGTGCTGCCCGACGGAACATGGAAACTCGACGGGATCCTCGAACCATTAGCCGGTGAAACACTCGCCGCGGCGTTCGCAGCCGTCATGCCATCGAAACGGCTACCCGAAGATGGCCGTACGGTCGTACAGAAACGTCATGACGCGCTGCATGACATGGCCAACGAGATCCTCGGCAACGAGGACCTCGCCGACGTACACGGTTCCTCGCCCAACGTCACCGTGGTCGTGAACGGTGAGAACGGAAACACCACCACACCGTCGGGCACTGTCCTCCCACGCTGGGTACGCGACGCCATGTGCTGCGACGCCACATTCACGGCCGTGTTCCTGTCCGGCAAGGGCGTACCGTTCGATGTTGGAACCCCGATCACCGGCATACCGGCCGGTACCCGCAAAGCCGTAATCGCGCGCGACTGCCACTGCCGCTACCCCGGATGCTGCCGCCCACCCCGCTGGTCACACATCCACCACCTCAAACACCGCGAAGACGGCGGAACCAACGAACCCGAAAACCTCGTACTCCTCTGCAGCTTCCACCACCGACTCGTCCACCGCCTAGGCCTAAAACCCACGATGGACACCGACAACATCACCCTCCTCATCCACTGGCCCAACGGCATCATCCTTCATAGCCCACCAACATCACAGCTCACCCTCATGCGATAAACGAAACACACGTCAACCCACGCTGGCCGGACACTCCGGCCAGCGCACAGGCGCGCCACCGCTCAAGTGCGGACGAGGACATCGCCGCCATCGGCGTCGGTGCCCGTCACAACACCCGGTCAATCGTTCCGCCACACGTTTATGAATCAGCTCCCTAACCGATTGTGGTTGACTCCCCGGGTGCCCCGTTTGAAGCTGCTCTACCTCACCGATCTCTACTACCCGGCCAAGGGTCGGGTGTACCGAGACGAGGACCTCGGGATCATCGACGATCTGCGTCATCGCTACGACATTGCGATCTGCCACCCGACCCAGGCCAGTTCATTTCTCGAAGCTGCAGACGTGATCGTTTCCCGCAACACCGGACCGGTCATGTACTACGCCGAGGCATATGCCCAGTTCCGGCAAGCTGCGCTCGCGGCCGGCTCGTGTGTGTACAACCCGTTGAGCGGACTGGCCGACATGGTGGGCAAGCAGTACCTCCTGGATCTGTTCGCGGCCGGGTATCCCGTGATCCCGACCGTCGAGCGGGTCGAGCACCTCGATCGGCTCGGGGAGGCCGACCGCTACGTGGTCAAGCCGAAGTTGGGCGGCGACTCAATCGATATGTCCACAGATGATCGCTCCGGACTCGCTGGGAAATCACTCGCCGAGGTCCTGATTCAACCGCTCATCACGTTCGACTACGAGGTCTCGTTCTACTTCATCGACCACGACTTCCAGTACGCGCTCTATGCCCCGAACGTCGACCGACGCTGGGAGCTCGTGCGCTACGAGCCAACCGATGGGGATCTGGCCTTCGCCCGGAGATTCGTTGAGTGGAACAAGCTCTCGCACGGTATTCAGCGCATCGACGCGTGCCGAGTGACCGACACGGGAGAACTGCTGCTGGTCGAGGTGGAAGACCTCAACCCCTTCCTCTCGCTCGATCTGCTGACGGCCGACGAGCGGACTCGCTTTGTCGAGCGTATGGCCGGCTCCATCGAGGATCTCTATCGCCTGAGCTAAGTCGCCCAGTTAGGCCGGTTTCGCTGTTGGCATTTTGGCCCGCATCGAGGCGACGGCGGTCTGGCCTTCAGCGCTGCGAAGCCAGGAGATGTAGTCGCTCCGGCCGCGCTCGCGAAACATCGGGCTGGAGAAAATGTCGGCCCAAGCGGCAACCGGCATCAGCATGTGGACCCAATCGGCATCAAAATCCGCAGAGCGGCGAGCGTGTTCTTCCGACCGGAAGAGGTTCATACCCGCTCAACGAAACGCTCTGGTTTCAGCATCACCACCCACGGCGCTGCGGCTGTAACCGACCATGGTGGGAGGCTCCACGGAAAGAATCTCCTCGTCACGCATCTCGATCGACAGCGACTCACCGCAGTCGAGACAAGGGGCATCGACCCGCACGAGCTGGCCGGGGAAGAGCCACCGTATGGCGAGTGCTTCGAAGCCGCATTGGGCAAACCACTTCTGTTCACCGTCGACGCTGATGCGGTACTGCGTCGGTTGGTTGTTGAACGGCGGGAACGAGGCGACCAGATCGGTGCCGGGATGCAGCCATGCTGGGATTCCCGACGCGATGAGATCGCGGAGCACTTCGCGCCCGGCCTCAGGTTCAACCCCCAATTCGGCCGCTAGCTCCACATAGTGCGGAGACTGTCCGGTAGCAACCATTTGCGACATGACTGCAGCAAAGGCTCGGTCGAGGGTTTCGACATCGGTCATGTACGCATCCTGATCCTTCCCCGCTCAACGGGCAACTCGTCATCTCGTCAGCAGGGCATGCGGTAGACGAGGAAGCCGGACTTCTCGGCGACCTGGTCATACAAACGCATGGCCGTCTGATTGGTTTCGTGGGTCTGCCAGTACACGCGGGCGCAACCGGCAGCCTTCGCTCGCTCGTGCACCGCTTCGATGAGAGCCCTACCGACGCCTGATCCGCGTGCCGACGCCGAGGTGAAGAGATCCTGTAGGTAGCACGTGGGTGCGATATCAACGGTGGTGCGGTGATAGAGGTAGTGGACGATCCCAAGTATTTGGCCGTCTCGCTCGGCGACGAACGCGTGGACCGGTTCGTCGGAGTCGAAGAAGCGGGACCAGGTCGAGAGCGTCACGGCGTCGGGCAACGCCGTAGCCCCGTGCCGTCCGTAGAACTCGTTGTACCCGTCCCATAACGGCTTCCACGCCTCGTAGTCGGTTCGTTCGACGGGCCGGACAACGATATTGGGTTCACTCATTGCGACATCTTCCTTCACCCTCGTTCAACGTGCGCGTCGATTTCGACAAGCTGGTCGGTGTATCCGAGCACTGTCGTGCCAAGCAACGTCGCGGGTGGGACATTGCCGTTGAAGAACGTTGTCACTGCGGCCCACGCTTCGCTCAACGCCGAGCGTTCGCCGACCACATGAATCGTGAGGTGATGCACGTCGGTCATCGAGAACCCGTTCGCGTTTACGACGGATTGCAGGTTGTTCAGACACTGCGTGGTCTGCGCCGCGATGTCGTCGGGCCCATGGAGGGTTCCTTGGCTGTCGAGCGGAACCTGCCCGGCCAGGAACAGCCGGTCGCCGACCCGGTCGGCGTAGCGATAGTTCGGTGTGGGCGCCAGACCGGCGGCAAGCTCGTTCTCGTTCACAAGCCACTTCTACCAGACGCCGTCGCACTTCGACGGTCCCACCACCAGACACCCGGCACGTCGCACCTCATCGAGCGGTGGGCAGGTACGCGGCCGAAGCGGTGCTGACGCGTACGCTGGCTGGATGGCCGTTCCCCGAACCCGCAAAGCCAAGGCGGCAAGAAAGCGGAAGCGGCGCATGGACGCGGTGGAGCACGACCTCAGTAGGGCGCAGTGGACGGCACTCAAAACGGCGTGGGGTGGTTGCGCGTATTGCGGCGTCGCAGACAAGCCGCTGCAGAAGGACTGCGTTCAGGCCCTGTCGCGAGGGGGCCGGTACACACTCGACAACATCGCTCCGGCGTGTCGATCCTGCAATGCCAGTAAATGCAACGACGAAGTCACTGGCTGGCTCCGCCGTAAACGCCTCGACGAACGCACGTTTCTGATCCGCCACATCGAGATCCAACAGGCGCTGGCTCTGCAGTTTCCGGCCGCGTCCGACGACGTCGGAGTCGAAGCACTCGCCGATTCCCCGACCGACTAACACCGCTACTTGGTCCAGATGATGTCGGTTCGAGTCACCTTGGGTGGACCGTCGAGCAGGTGCTCGACCGCAGCGACATACGCGGCGTAGGTCGGGGTCGTGAGAAACGCCGCGGCCGCGCTCGACATCCGTGTATTGCTGAAAGGCGCGGATCACGTTGGGATCGTCGGTGTCGTACATATATGCGTAGGACTCGTGCGCCGAGTTCGCTTCGATCGCCGGGCGAAGATACTCGTCCCAGATCGCGTGCACGGACTCGCGCATGCCTTCTTTCACGTGATGTTCAATGATGATTCCGACGCTCAACTCGTGCCTCGCTTACATAGTGGTGCTACGAATACGACGTCCGATCGCTCCGAAATGTGACACCCGGGGCGTCGCAACCCTGAAATTACGGTCCTGGCGTGGAACACCACTCGACGGTCGGCTGGCGGGCTGCGCTCCACGGGCGAACCGAACCATCGCAAGGTTGTCGGCCCTGCGGTCGGGCTTGTCGCCTAGGAGATCGGTTTGTGGGTACAAGAACGAACCCGTCACCACAACGCTATGCATACTTAGCAAGACCTTTCGGCGTTGGGACGAAGCCGTGTTGCTTCAGCAGCGGCATGAGTTCTTCGGGCAGGGTTTCGAGCACGAGGCGCTTGAAGCGGCTGTGGCCGTCTCGTTCCTCACCGGTGCCGACCATCGCGGTGAGGGCCTTGACGACGGCCGATTCCCAGGTGCCGTCGAAGTCGCGAAGCGCAACAAGGCTCTTGCCGCCCTTCTCGATGTAGAGGCTCGGGAGGCCGTCGGCCAGTAGCACGTAGGCCCCCGCCGCTCGTTGCGGACCCTTCACCGGCCAGGGAATTGCCACGCCATAGGCATTCGCCGGATCGGTTGCCGCGACCACGACGACATCGGGTTCCTGCGGCGCTTCCCGAAACGCCCGCAGTCGATCGACCGCTCCCGGGACGGCGAACTGCGCGCCACCGAGCCCGGCCACGAAGTAGCCCCGGCGGACCTGGCCGCCTTCTTCCAGCGCTTTGAGGATCGGGTACATGCCGGAAAAGCCACCCGGGATGCCCTCGGCCTTGATGGCTTCACGGGTAAGAACGCCGTGGCGTTCCAGCAACGTGACCGCAACGGCGTGAGCTCGGGCGGTTGCTTCCGTGCGTTCGGCCGCCATCCGGTCGCGTTTCGACACGTCGGTCAGATCAATATCGAGGCCGAGTTCACGCGAGACCAGCGACCAGCGGCCCTGGGCCTTCGGGGGACCGAGCGCGGTGAGGCTGGAGAGTCGCGGCCGACCCATGCGCCGGGTGGCCGAAGTCGGTGCAGTGGTTCGGCGCTTCGGTGACAGGGCCCGCACGGCGTTGAACGAGTCGTTCGTGACCTCACCGGCCCACACGAGATCCCATAGCGCGGCGATCGTCGCCGTGTCGTTGGCTCCTTGCAGTTCCCGGAAGAAGCACGCGCCACGTCCGGCCAGAATCTCCCGGATACGTTCGTGCTCGGGTTCCGCTGGGCGGTCGGCGTGGCCCATCTCACGGGGTCTCGGGGCGAGGAGTGCGGCGGCATCGCGGTGGAACAGCATGACCTTGCCGTCGTCGTTGCTGAGTGAGCCGGCGCCGAGCCACACGATGTCGCCCGACGACAGCAGCTCATCGAACATACGGGGCGAGTAGCGCGGCAAGCGGGCCGGAAGGATGTCGCGCTCGAGAACGCTGGCCGCCATCGGATAGCCCTGGAGTTGTCCGATGATCTCGTAGAGCCGGTCGACGCCACCGCCGATCACCGCGCTGCCGACACCGTGCCAGTCGGGCAGGAACCGGGCGAGGGCCTCGGTGGAGGTCGGCTCGATCTCCTTTCGCATGAACGCCAGCGATCGCTGACGCAACGACCGCATGACCTCGACATCGCACCACTCGCGATGCGCGCCGTCGGGTCGGAACGCGCCACTGAGCAGCGCGCCGGTTTCCACTCGCCGTTTAAGACAACCCTCCGCCTCATCTTCGGCGACACCGAAACGCGATGCCATCTCCTCGGCGGTGAACGGACCCCGGGTACGTGAGTAACGCACCACGAGCGAGCCGAGCGGGCCAGCCGGATCGAAGGGATCCTTCGGATCGCCGGCCGTCCATTCGAGGAACGTCGACGGAAGGCCCGGGGGAATGTGCACACCAAGCGCTTCCCGGTACCGACCGGCGTCTTCGGCCGCGATGTACCGGTCCTGGTTCGCCACCCGCACCAGCGCGACCCGGCGTTCACGAATGAGCTGTTCGAGCGCGTCGATGGCCTTCACCTCAGCTGCGTCGGTTCGCTCCTGCACCTCGTCGAGCGTGAGATCACCAAGCCGCCGGAGAAGATCGTGAACGGAGTCGACGCTGCGGGCGTGACGCCGAGGATCGAGGCACTGCAGTTCCGCTTCGACCGCGGCGATAGCTCGTGGATCGAGCAGCTCACGCAGTTCCTCCGAGCCGAGCAGCTCGGCGAGCATGTCGCGATCCAAGGCCAGTGCGGCCGCTCGGCGTTCGGCGAGCGGCGCATCGCCGTCGTACATGAAGTTCGCGATGTAGCCGAAGGCCAGCGACGAGGCGAACGGCGAGGGGTGGGCCATGTCGAGGCTGACCACCCGCACCTTCCGCGACTGCACGCCGCGAAGGAGGGTCTTGAGCGAGGACACATCGAACGAATCGCGCAGGCACTCACGGTACGTTTCGAGCAGGATCGGGAAGCTGCCGTAGCGACTCGCGACAGTTAGTAAGTTCGCAGACTTTTGCCGCTGCTTCCACAGCGGCGTGCGCGAACCGGGCTTGCGACGGGGCAGCAGCAGCGAGCGCGCCGCGTTCTCCCGGAAGCGGGCGGCGAACAGCGCCGAGTTGCCGACCTCGCTCATCACGAGCTCGTCGAGTTCCTCCGGGTCGATGAGTACGTAGTCGGATGGCGGTGCTTCGTCGGCTTCGGGAAGTCGCACGATGATGCCGTCGTCGCTCCAGATCGCCCGGGCGTCCATGTCGAGTCGATTGCGGATCTTCGACTCGATCGCCATGGCCCACGGGGCATGGACCTGCGCGCCGAACGGCGACAGCAGGCAGAGTTGCCAGTCGCCGAGTTCATCGCGGAACCGCTGGATCACGATCTGGCGGTCGGTCGGCAGCGCTCCACCGGTCGCTTCCTTCTCTTCCTCAATGTATGCGCGCAGATTTTTCCGGGCGAGCACATCGAGCGAGTACGTGTTCTCCAGCGTGTCTTCCGACATGGTGTCGACGGTGCGAACGAACTCGCCGATGGCCACGCCGAGTTCGTAGGGCCGGCCGATCTTGTCGCCGTGCCAGAACGGCATCTTGCCGGGCACGCCGGGGGCCGGGGTCACCACGACCCGGTCTGGCGTGATGTCTTCGATGCGCCAGGTCGACGCGCCGAGGAGGAACGTCTCCCCGACGCGGCTTTCGAAGACCATCTCCTCGTCGAGTTCGCCGACCTTGGTTCCCTCGGGCGTGGTGACGCTGTAGAGACCACGGTCGGGAATCGTGCCGCCGCTCGTTACGGCCAACAACCGCGCGCCGGGGCGGGCCGTGAGCTGACCGGTGATGCGGTCCCAGGTGACGCGGGGACGAAGCTCGGCGAACTCATCACTCGGGTAGCGACCGCTGAGAAGGTCGAGAAGACCGGCGATCACGTCGTCGGAGATGTCGGAGAACGGGTATGCACCGAGCGCCATTGCCGTGACTTCGGCGACCGAGGAACCGTTGTCGTTCGAGGCGACGAGCGCGACGATCTGTTGGCAAAGCACGTCGATCGGATTGCGTGGCACCCGGGTCTCTTCAACGAGTCCTTCGACCATCCGCCGGGCCACGACCGCGGTGCTCACGAGGTCGCCCCGGAACTTCGGGAACATACGGCCCCGGCTCGGCTCGCCGACCTGGTGACCGGCCCGACCGATCCGCTGGAGACCACTGGCCACGCTCGACGGCGCTTCGACCTGGATCACCAGATCGATCGCACCCATGTCGATGCCGAGTTCCAGACTGCTCGTGGCGACGAGTGCGGGAAGCCGGCCAGCCTTCAGCGACTCTTCGATTTCCAGCCGCTGCTCCCGGGCGATCGAGCCGTGGTGCGAGCGGACCAGTTCCTCACCGGCCAGCTCGTTGAGTTGCGCGGCGAGACGCTCCGACAGGCGGCGGGAGTTGACGAAGATCAACGTGCTCGTATGCGCGCGAATTAATTCGAGCAGGCGCGGGTAGATGGCCGGCCAGATCGACGTGCGCTGCTCCGGCGAACCGGCGGCCGCCCCGAGCATGACCGGTTCGCCGTCGGCATCGAGGACCGGCTTTCCTAACTCGGCCATGTCGTCGACCGGCACGATGATCTGGATGTCGAGGGTCTTGCGGACTCCCGTGTCGACCACGGCTACGGGACGGGCCCGCCACTGGCCGGTCGCGGCATCGACTTCGCGACCACCGAGATAGCGGGCCACTTCGTCGAGTGGCCGCTGGGTCGCTGAGAGCCCGATACGTTGCGGTGATGGATTACCTCCTGCGGCGACCACGGCTTCGAGCCGCTCCAGCGACAGGGCAAGGTGCGCGCCGCGCTTGGTCGGCGCGAGCGCATGGATCTCGTCGATGATGATTGCTTCGACGTTGGCCAGGATGCTGCGGGCCTGCGAGGTGAGCAGCAGGTACAGCGATTCCGGGGTGGTGACCAGGATGTCGGGCGGGTTCTTCGCCAACTGCCGGCGCTCGGCTGCCGGGGTGTCGCCGGTCCGACTGGCGACGCGCACATCAGGCACGGGGAGCCCCTGCCGGCCGGCTTCGCGGGCAATGCCGACGAGTGGCGCTCGGAGATTGCGCTCGACGTCGTAGATCAGTGCCTTGAGGGGTGACACGTAGAGGACCCGCACACCGGCCTTCTTCGTCGGGTTGGCGTGCAGTCGGTCGAGAGCCCAGAGAAACGCCGCCAGGGTTTTCCCGGAGCCGGTCGGAGCCAGCACCAGCGTGTGGCTGCCTGACGCGATGGCCGCCCACCCGAGCTTCTGAGCCGGAGTGGGGGCATCGAAGGTGCGCTCAAACCACGCTTTGGTGATCGTGGAGAACTGACCCAACGGGTCGGTACCGGGCGCAGCCGACTCACCCAGAGGAGTCTTCGGTGCTTTCGTGCGAGTGGCCACCCCTAGAGGCTACGCAACCGGTGTGACAATCTCGACGGGGGCGACCCGACCCCTGTGGTTCCGGTCTCCCAACCCGGCGAAAACCGGCCAATACAACCATCACATTCCCCGCAGTCAGGTACCAAGCCACCCCGAGTTGGGCGACCAACGCCACCCGGGTGGGTACCAACCAAGAACCTACGAGTTGGCGATGGTGACGGTGCCGTCGATGCAGGTGACCGTGTCGCCACCGATCCAGATCGGTCCGCCGTCTTCATGATCGACGTATACGCGTCCGGCCCGGCCGATCACCGTGCCCTGACTTGCGACGTAGGGGCCGCTCACCTTCTCCGTGCCGATCAACCACTGGGCCACCGATGCATTGAGGCTGCCCGTGACCGGGTCTTCGAACACCACCCCGTTCGACGGATACAAGCCACGAACCTCGTAGGCGAAGGGCGACCCGGGCGGGTAGAAGCCGATAACACCAAGCTTCAGTTCTCCGTTGGGTCGCGGCTTCACGGCGAGCACGGTGTCGGCATCTCGCAGCAACACGCCGATCCAGCCGGGGCCATTGTCGGCCCACTGCATGGCGATCACCTGGTCGGCATCGATCTGCAGTTGCGCGAGCACTTCGGTCTGCGTTGCGTCGTCGACGTCGCCCGACCTCAACAGCGGCGGCGCCGCGAACGCCAATCGTTCCCCAACCCGACGAATCGTCACCAGCCCCACGCCGCACTCCTGGACGATGCGATCAGACTGCTTTGCCTTTCCTCCACTCGCCAGCCAGACATGGCAGGAACCGAGGGTCGGGTGACCGGCGAACGGAAGCTCTGACGTTGCCGTGAAGATGCGGACCCGGTAGTCGGCCTCGGGATCAGTCGGTGGTACGAGGAAGGTGGTTTCAGACAGGTTGGTCCAGTTGGCGAACCGCTGCATGTCTGCGTCTGACAGTCCCTCACCATCGATCACCACGGCTAGCGGGTTTCCGAGATACGGAACTGCGGTGAACACATCAACTTGCTGGAAGCGTCGGATCATGAACGCTGATTGTTGCTCACCCGAGAAGCGAACGGACGAGCATTAACGGGTTACCCGTGGCCAGACGACGTTGGAGGCGAACGGGTGCCTTGCGGAACAGCGTCCACATCACACCGCTCAGTTGGGCCGCTCCGGCATCGCCACTCAAGTAGATCGCGGTTTGTGCTGGATCGAGTTTGAAGAACGTGTCGAAAAAAAGCCGGGTGTCGGTCTGGTTCATGGTCAGCAACCGCTCGAGCCCATAGGTCTCCAGCCGACGGGCCTTGCGACGATCAGGGCTCCACAGCACACTCCAACACCTGTCCGTGATCTCGCGTCCGGGCAGCGGACCGGAGTCGCCCACAACCGTCGCCAGAGCCAGAGCCGACCGAAACGACGATGCGATGGAGTATCCCGTAGCCGGGTGCACCAGGGCCGCGGCAGCACCGATCGGGACGACCCGTTGGCCATGACGAGGCAGTGCGACATCCATGGGAAACGAGACCGATTCGGTGCTCTCTTCGCTCTCGATTACGACGCCAAGATCGTCGAGCCGCTGACGCAACCGCTTCTCCAACTCCGTTGGATCGAGCCCACCCCTTCGAGCAAGCGACGTTTCTTCGAACAGCCACCGGCCCCCACCGAAGGACAGCGCATACAGAAATGAGGCGTCGCCTCGATTGGGACCGCGCCAGTCCATCAGCACGCACGTGTCCTCCTTGAAAGGGGTACTACGCGCGCGTACCTTTAACCCGTACGCGGTCTGCAGCACCGGAGGCGTTGGGACGGAAGCGGTTTCTCGGGCGACGAAGGCCGATCCGGACCCGGTGCCATCGAAAACCAAGCGGGCCTCAAGTGTTTCCCCGTCTGCGAGGGTGACGGCACAGGTCTCACCCGCATCACGAATCGCAACAGCGGTCCCAACCCGAACCGCGACGTGGCCAGTGGCCTCGGCCGCTCGACGAAAGCCAAGGCGAACGCGTTCGTTATCGAGCACTCCGTACGGCCGGCCCACCGAATGCTCCCGGTCACCCACAACGGCAACGGAATCCCATCGGGTCGCAAACGGATCCGAGACCCCCGATACCTCGGCCATGGCCGTGGTCCATTGATAGGTCCACATACCGTATGTCTGGTGCCAACCCGCATCAGGATCGGGGGCAACCACAACGGCATCGACCCCGTGCCCCGTCAGTGCGGCGGTCAGCGACCACGCGGCCGGTCCCGAACCGAGCACAACCGCGGGAATTGGGTTCATCAGTCACTCATGATGACACGGGGGATCCACAATCCTGGACCGACCCAAGTACCCCTTTGCGGTACGCAGCCACTTGCTCGAAGCCCGTGCCGAAGTCCTTCGCTGATCCCTTGGCCGCGTATTCGAGGAGGGTTCGGACACCTTCGTCGACGTCACCCGGGCTGAGAAGCGATGACTCGGGATCGTCTGGTTGGTACATCGATCCGGTCCATGCCCCTACGGTGCAGATGGCCCTCAGCCATACCGGCTTTGAGGTGGGATCGGCGCCGGTCACGGTCTCGTGGACGATGGCCTGAGCCAGGGCCAATTCGGTTCCGGCCCCCATGTCACCGATGGTGTCGTAAAGCGTCCTCAACGTCGCTTCGGAATAGAGCAGCGTGTTGGTGTCGGAGCACCAGGCCAACTGCTCGTCGTTGAATCCTTCAGGCGACCTGGGGGGCGACGAGCAGAACGCCAGACCGTCGGCCGGCTTCATCTCCGGGGTGGGACCCGCTCCGAGTTCCTCCCGCCAGAACTTGTCGATGCGGGGTCGGAGGGTTGACACGACCTGATCGAAGGGAAGGTTGCCGCCCCGGAACCGCTCCTTGAACGACCGGTAGGGCACGGCCACGAGTGTTGGAAGCTCATCTTCGTAATCTGCGCAGACCTTGGCCCCACCGTCGAAGCCCTCCTGAAAGGCGCGGATGCGGTCGAACGCGGTGCCGTGCGCGCCGAGATCGTCGCCGGTCATTCCGAGGCTGTCACGAAATTCCACGAAACCTGACAGCGACCGGTCGAGGTCCTTATCGCGAAGCTTGGCGAGAACGGGGTCGGTGGATGGGTTCAGGCTGGCCGCCCAGGATCCGGCGAAGCAGTCGGCCTGTTGTTCGAGTGTCACGCCGTCGAGGTAGGTGAGGTCCTGGCGATGTTGGATCGAGTGGCCCCATTCGTGGGCGAGCACGATCGCAAGCAGAAACGGCCCGTAACGCTTCTCCAGACGGGGAAACAGCCCCTGGTCATCCCAGGCAATGAAGTCGGACTCCGGACAGTAGAACGCGTTCTGCTGTACGAGCAGATACGGCATCCCGACGCCACCACAGGGTGGGATTGTCGAATCCTGGCTGTATGCGTAGATGCCCCCTTTGATGGGCCGGAACGCTCGACCGTAGACCCGAGGCATGGTCCTGCCCCAGTACCCAGCGACGCTTTTCAGTGTGGCCCGCAGCACCGAGTCGTACGGCTTTTTGGACCGCGGCACCCTCGTGCTGGAGGCGCTCCCGATGGAGGTTGACGTTGACGTTGAGTCCGCAGGGGTGCTGGTGGTGGACGAAGAAGTCGATGCGACGGGCCCGGCCTGCGGCTTTGTGGAGGTCTGGCAACCGGTGGCGATCACGCTCAGCGCCAGCACCGCGAACACCAGGCCACGGCGCAAGCGCGAACCTACCGCCACTCCGCCTCGATGGTCATCTCGCCACATCATGTGAAGTATCGGCAGTTCATGCGTTGAAGAACAGGTTCTAGTATCCGAAACCCATTTCACCAGGTTTGAACACTGATGCCGGGATCGCCGCCTTCGCTGCGAAATCCCAGCGACCTCTCATGCCGGGGATTTCAGCGATCGTTGAAGCGCAGCCCGCTCGCGAATGATGCGACCCTCCAGCCGGCCGTCGTTTGACCGGGATACGACGCCAACGCTGTACAGCGTGACCGGTTGACCGATGCACGCGGCCGGAGCGTCGACGCCACCGCAGTAGCGACCGTGCTGGGTGACGTGAAAGGCCACTCGAGCGCCCACGGAGAACAATTCATCGATGATCGTCGACTCCACATCGAGCAACGGGGCAGCGGTGCCCAACGGGTGATCGTCGACGAGAAGTCGGTCGCCGGGCTGGAGCGCTGCGCCCGCGTTCAACCACGAACGCACGTCGGCCTCGGCCAGTGGGTTGGCCGTCCCGATTGGCGTGTCCCATGGGGCGATGGCGGGACGTTCGACCGGCTCGGCGATCCCGTCACCGAGCTGCCGCTTACGGCTGTAATAGTCCTCGATCGCGTAGTTCGATGTCAGCTTGGTGCCGTTCCAGCGGTACAGCCCGATCCCGCCCCACGATGCCATGCGACCGTTGTGACGGGCCGAGGCACCATGCTGGGAAAACCGCATCGCCAGGCGGTCCTCGGTGAATGCGATCTCGTGAACGGTCATTCCCAGTCCGGGGAACTGCTCAAGCTGGCGCACGACCGCCGGCACGTACACGTCGTCGCGCGGTCCGAGCTCGGTTCCGCCCATGTGGAGGATGTAGTCGGGTTCCATGATCTGCGCGCATACGGTGGCGTCTTGACACAGCAGATAGTCGATTACGTAACGACGCATGAGCGCCACGAACGGGTGCGAGCTGACGCTCATGAGATGGCCCGGTCGTGGCCGACCCAGTAAGGCGCCCGAAGATCCTTCTTGAGTATCTTCCCCGACGCGTTCCGCGGGAGCACATCCACGAACTCGACCGACGACGGGCACTTGTAGCGAGCGAGGCGCGTTTCGCGCGAACTCGATCACGGCATCGGCATCGAGGCTCGCTCCGGGTCGCAGCACGACGATTGCTCGCGGGGTTTCGCCCCAACGTTCGCTAGGTACGCCGATCACGGCTACCTCGGCGATTTCCGGGTGGTCGTAGAGCACGTTCTCGATCTCGGCCGGATAGATGTTCTCCGCGCCCGAGACGATCATGTCTTTGAACCGGTCGAACAGAAACACGTAACCCTGGGCATCGGCGTAGGCCGCGTCGCCCGTGCGGAGCCAACCTTCCGGGGTGATGGTTCTGGAGGTCTCGTCGGGCTTGTTGCGATAACCCTTCATCGACATTTCCGTGCGAACCCAGATCTCACCGACCGAGCCGGTGGGGACCTGCGTGCCCGTGCTTGGATCGAACAAGCCGAGTTCCACCCAACTGACGGCGCGACCACACGAGCGAAGCAGCGCCGAGCGGGTGGGATCATCCGGGTTGTGATCCGACGACGGTAAAGCCACCACGGTTCCGGCCGTCTCCGTCATCCCGTAGTTCTGCATGAAGGAGCAGCGGAGCACGGAGATCGCTCGGCGGAGCACCGCGTCGCCGATGGGAGCAGCCCCGTACACGACGAGTTCGAGGCTCGACAGGTCGGCCGATTCGACGTCGGGGGCCGAGATGATGGTCTGGATGACGGCGGGCACGAAAAAGCCGTGGGTGACGCGATGACGCTGGATTGAGCTGATGATCGTGGCCGCGTCGTTGTCTCTGATCAGGACCGTGTGTCCACCTACGAGCACGGCGCCCATGCCGTAACCGATCCCACCTATGTGGAACATCGGCATCCCGACGAGGTTCACACTGATCTCGGTGAAGCCCCACACCTCGTTGGCCAAACGGCCGGTGAAGGACACGTTGTGGTTGGTCAGTTCAACGCCCTTCGGTACCCCGGTGGTGCCTGACGTGTAGAGCAGGAGGATCGTGTCGCTCGGATCGGTCGGCACCATCGGGTCGGCCGCAGAAGCACTGCCAATCCAGGATTCGTATTCTGTCTCGAGGCTCACGACCATCGCCGTCGCTGCGGTGAGCGTGGCGATTGTGCCAGGACCAAGGAGTGGGCGTTGCTCATCGGCCACAATGACCACGGAAGGGTCGGCGTCGGCGACAATCGCCTCGATCTCCGCAGCGGCCAGCCGCCAATTCAAACCGACGAGAACTGCCCCGATCTTGCTGCACGCGAAGGCGAGTTCAAAGAACACCGGGTGGTTCTTCGAAAGCACTGCGACCCGGCTACCGCGCCCGACCCCGGCCGCAAGAAGCGCGTTGGCGGCCAGAGTGCTTCGGTGATGGAGTTGGCCGAAGGTCAGCGTTCCGTTCCCAAAGCTTATGGCCGGAGCGTCGGGCCGTTCGGCGGCATGCGACCGGATCACCGCGGCATAACTGAAACCGGTTGTGCCGTTATTGCCGGCGGCGTTGTTGCTGTTAGTGGTGCTCTGGCTGGTGGTCATCGAGATCCCCTCCCCTGATCGACGTTCGTGTGATCAGTAGCTTTTCGGGAGACCGAGGCTGTGCTGAGCAACGTAGTTCAGGATCATCTCGCGGCTGACCGGCGCGGTCTTGTGCAGACGGGCGATGAACCAGAGATCGGCGAGGCCGTACTCGTTCGAGAGTCCGTTGCCTCCGTGCACCTGAATCGCCTCGTCGAGTGCTTCGAGAGAGGCGTCGGCGGCCGCGAACTTCGCCATGTTCGCAGCTTCGGCGGCATCGAGACCCGCGTCGTACATCTGCGCTGCTCGAGCGTTCATGAGCCGAGCGAGTTGAACGTTGACGTAGGACTTCGCCAGCGGGTGCGAAATTCCCTGATGCGCTCCGATCGGGACGGACCACACCTTTCGGTCAATTGCATAGTCAGATGCCTTCTGAAGCGCGTAGCGGGCAATGCCGTTGTTGATGGCGGCGGCCGAGACCCGCTCTGGATTGAGGCCCACGAAGACCTGCTTGAGCCCGGCCCCCTCCTCACCGATGATGGCGTCGGCCCCGACCGTGACATTGTCGAAGAACACGGTGAACTGCTTGTCAGTGTTCATAAGCGCGCAGTCGATTGGCTGCGAGGTAATTCCCGGAGCGTTCGCCGGTACGACAAACAGCGACAGCGGCGCCCGCCCGTCGGCGCCGGCTTCTCCGGAACGAGCGACGACCAGAATCGCATCCGCCTCGTCGATGGCGGACGTGTAGTACTTCGTTCCGTTGATCCGCCACACATCACCATCACGCCGGGCCGTGGTGGTGATGCGATGGGTGTTCGTCCCGGCATCCGGCTCGGTGATAGCGAAGGACATCCGCTTCGTCCCCGACGCTATGCCAGCGAGCCACTCAGTCTTCAGCCCCTCGGAACCATGTGCGCTTATGATCGGTGCAGTGATGGAGTTGATGACCATCGACAGCAGCGGACATCCCTGCGCGGCGGTTTCTTCGATGACGATGTTGTAGTCGGCCAGGCCGCCACCTCCACCACCGAACTGCTCCGGGACATGCACACCGAGAAAGCCCGACTCGCCGAGCGCGGCCCACAATTCGACCGGTTTGACATCGTTGCGGACACAGTCCTGGAAGTATTTGCGGCCGAAGGATCCGGCCAGCTTCGACACGCTCTCGCGAAGTTCAGCATGGTGGGGCGCGGTGTCGATCAGCGCGGATCCGATGATTGCGGTACGAGACATGTGGGTTCTCCGTTCAGGACTTCAAAGGTTTTCGGCAGTGGTGTGCGGGCTAGTCAATACGCGAGGATTCGTGGCTACGACTCGGGCCATTCGTAAAATCCGCGACCGGATTTCCGACCCAGTCGACCCGCCGCCACCATGTCGATCAGCAGTCGTGGTGGGCTAAACCTCGCGCCGTAGGTCTGCTCGAGCGATCGGGCAATGTCGAGCCGAACGTCAAGGCCGACGATGTCGCTCAGGCGCAGCGGCCCCACCGGGTGACGGTAAGCGAGTTCGGCCGCCCGGTCTATGTCCTCAGCCGATGCGACCCCGTCTTCGAGCATCCGCATCGCCTCGAGCGACGCGATGAGATCGAGTCGACTGGTGGCAAACCCCGGCACGTCCGCCACGACAATGCTCTGCTTTCCAATCATTTCAACGACGGAACGGACCGCTTCCACTGTCGCATCGGACGACGCCGATCCACGCACTATCTCCACCAGCGGAAGCGACCACACCGGGTTGAAGAAGTGCATTCCGACAAACCGATCGGGATGCTGCAGGACCTCGGCGAGGCGATCGATGGATATCGACGACGTGTTCGACGCCAAGAGCTTCGGGGCCAGTCGCTCGGCACTCTCCAACACCGAGCGTTTCAGTGCGAGGGTTTCCGGCACCGTCTCCACGATGAGGTCGAGACCCTGGGCTAATTCGTCGATCGCGGCCACCCGTTGCACTCTCTGCAAGAGAGAGGATGCTTCGACTTCGCTCAGCTTCTTCCGTTTCACCGCGCCGTTGGCTGCGGCGGCCAGCTCACCGAACATTGCTTCGACGCGGGTTTCGCTGGGTTCCACGACCGTCGACGTCCAGCCTGCAAGCGCGAACACGTAGGCGATGCCGGTGCCCATGGTGCCTCCACCGACGATTGCTGCCGCGTGTTCGCTCATCTCACTGCTCCTCACATTGGACCTGTGCTGCCTGTCGATTGCGTTTCGGATTCAACCCGTGCTTGCGGTCACGTTCCACACTAGTGTGGAACGTGATATTCGTCTAGCGCGGATTTCGACGAAGCACGTTCAGGACCCGGATTCAGCATGAAAAGGTAGGTAGATGGTGAAGCCCAAACCCCAAGAGCGCGCTGGAACCGAAAGCCCCTCGGCCACCACAGCGTCAGCGACCAGCCGCCCGAAGAGCGGGCCTGCGAAGTCCGTGGCAGCAAAGTCCGTGGCGGCAAAGTCCGTGGCGGCAAAGTCCGTGGCGGCAAAGTCCGTGGCGCGAAACAACAAGAGCGCCGCGGACGGTCGAACTGGTTCGGTCGAGCGTCGTCGAGACTCCGCCCGTAAAGACGCAACGGGGGCCTATCAGGAGCGCAGGCAGGAGATCGCGGCGGCGGCCGCCCGCGTCTTCTACCGCAAGGGCTACCAAGGCACGACGATTGGCGCGGTAGCGGAGGAGATGGGTACCGACCGGGCCTCGTTGTACTACTACATCTCGTCGAAGGAGGAATTGTTCGACGAGGTCGTTCGCGAGGTGTCGGAGGCGAACGTGGCCACAGCCGAGCGAATTCGCAACTCCGGCGCTTCAGCCCCGGAGAAGCTACGCGAACTTATTGAAGCCCTCATGACGTCATACGGCGAGCACTATCCAATTCTATATGTGTACATACGAGAGAACCTTGCACACGTCGCTGGCCCACGCACGGCATGGTCGAAGCACATGCGCAGCCTGAACCGTCGCTACGACGAGGCCATCATCTCTATTGTCCAGGAAGGGATCGACCAGGGCACTATCCGACCGGTCGCGACGGCCAGGGTGATCGCGTTCGGCATCATCGGCACCATAGGCTGGACGAACCGCTGGTTCGACCCGAACAAGTCCGACGTCTCGGCCCAAGAAATCGGCACCGGCTTCGCCGAAATGCTCCTTGGCGGCCTCGCCACCTAACCCTCCGTCACCCGATTGCGCGGAAATCCGAGCCCCAGTCGATCAAAAATCCGCACAAACCCTCGTTAGCGAGCGAGCCACCGAGACCGGATGAAGGCCGCAGAGTTGTGGGGGCGCAGTGGAGCCGGGGCCCGCAACAATCAGATTTAGCCGACGCCGAAGAGGTCGACGACGAAGACGAGGGTTTCGTTGGGCTTGATGACGCCACCGGCACCACGGCTGCCGTAGCCCATTTCCGACGGGATGGTGAGGCGACGGCGGCCGCCGATCTTCATGCCCTGAACGCCCTGGTCCCAACCTTGGATTACTTGGCCGGCACCGAGGCGGAACTGGAACGTGTCGCCGCGGTCCCACGATGCATCGAACTGTTGCTTGGTGGACCAGGCCACGCCGACGTAGTGGACTTCGACATTGCGGCCGGCCACGGCCTCGTTGCCGTCGCCGACAACCAGATCCTCGATGACGAGCCCGGCGGGGGCGGGGCCTTCGGGGATGACGACAACTGGCTTTTCGTTCGTGCTCATTCGAGCAGGTTAGCTTTCCGGCGTCACGTTGCCGTGCCGCCGGAACAAACTCCCTGCGGGTCAGGTAGCCGGAACGGCGGTATCGAAGGACAGGCCGTCGTCGGCCGCAGTGTCGTCGGAACCTCGGGTGTTGATGGGTGGAAGGGTATCTGCGGAAGCACCGGATTTCACCACTCGAACCGCGTCGACAACGAACACGAGGGTTTCGTTGGGCTTGATGTCTTCACCGGCACCCTGCTCGCCGTATCCGAGAGCAGGTGGGATCGTAATTTGGCGACGGCCCCCAACCTTCATTCCGATGAGGCCCTGGTTCCAGCCGTCGATAACCGAGGCCTGGCCCACGTCGAAGACCTCGAACGGCTCAGCGCCTCGGTCCCACGACGAGTCGAACTCTTTCTTCGTCGACCAACTGCTTCCCACGTATTGCACGTAGACGGTGTCGCCCGCCTCGACGGTCGCGCCGTCGCCCTCGACGAGGTCTTCGATCTGCAGATCGGTCGGTGGAGTTCCGTCGGGAATCTCGACCAAGGGTTTTACCGTCAGTTCCGGGCTGGCGAACTGGGAATCAGCAACAGCGGGATCATCCGCCGACGTGTCGAACGCGGCCTCCGTGTCGAGGCTCGTGGTCTCATCGGTGGTGAAGGGATCGCTGTCGGAGTCGAGCGGGGCGTCGAAGGTTGAGTCGGACGCCGAGGGAAGGAACGTGCCCTGGAAGGAGTTCACCGACTTCTCGATCTCATCCTTGATGCAGTCGAGGTCCTTGCGGTCGAGTGTCTTCATGAGCGCAGTCATCGAATCGAGCATCGTTCGGGTCGGGCTGATGAACCACTTGCCGTTGCGCTTCACCGTTACGAGACCGAGCTCCGGACGCTTCTTGGAAGTGACACATTTCTGGCCGTAATCCAGACCGCCGGCCGACAGCTCGGTCGTGTCGATTTCCTGACCCGAGAGTTCTGAGAAGAGGTCGGCGATACCCTTTTGGCCGCAGCCCTTCTTGGTCTCGTCATCGACAACGAGCGTGAGACAGTCCCCCTTGAAATCGGCCTTGACCACCTCACCCGTATCGGCGGTCATCTGCCCGGAGAGCGCCTTGTTGGCGTACTTCGCTTCGACGACGGTGCCGTCGCTGTCGACCTTGAGCGTGGTCGGAAGGTCGATGATCGAGACGAGCACGCGGTCATCGGAGATCTTCGTGGACCGGAGCTTCGAGGTGATCTCGACCTTCGCCACTTTGCGGGCTTCGACCACCGCGTCTTCGGCCTCACCGATGAACTGACCGGCATAGTCGTGAAGGGCGGCAAGTTCATCGGGCGGGAGGAGTTCGATCATCCGGCGGACATCGAGGTGTCCGGCAGCCGTCATCATTTCCGAGACAGCAGCTTCCGGGGAATCAGCACCCTTGGCCGGTACACCGCCACCGATCGGCGGAACGGCGAACGAATCACCGCTCCCGCGGCGTGCGGCTTCGGCCACGGTGTAGTTGAGCGAGAGGTACCAGCGCTTGCCGACCTTCTGCATGATCAGCGGATCGTTCTGATCACCGACGCGGAGCGGCTCGTCGGTGTTCGCCACTTCTGCCTTGTCGAGTTCGTCACCGATCAGATCGCGCAGGAACGATCCGATGGGGAGCTTCTTCGGGTCGATTGAGCCCTTGATGTTCCCGCCCGTCACGCGGACCTCGGCAAGGTCGGCACGGATGGTTTTCGATGTGGCCTTGAAGTTCGAAACCTTCGCGCTGTAGCCCTCGACCTTGTTGAGGTCGAGGTTCTTGTCGAGGATCTCCAAGCGGCTGAGCTCGGTCGCCATCGGCACCATGGAATCGAGCATGATGTCGCGCTCACCCGGCGCAAGGACCTTGGCCATTCCGATCGCGTCGCCCGTTTCCAGCGATTTGTAGAACGACTCGATGGCCTCTTCGGGCGTGTTGGCCTTCTCTCCCCCGGTGATCTGCGTGTACGCGAACGCACCGCCCGCAACGAGCCCAACGATCCCGACACCGAGGCCGAGGATCTTCCCGAGGCTGCGCTTCTTCGGGGGCGGCCCTCCGGCGGAGCCTCCACCGGGATTGTCGGGCGGCGGGCCAACGGGAGGCACAGCTCC
Source organism: uncultured Acidimicrobiales bacterium (assembly GCA_963763135.1). Classification (GTDB taxonomy): domain Bacteria; phylum Actinomycetota; class Acidimicrobiia; order Acidimicrobiales; family JANYDT01; genus JANMZO01. Next base: position 553,501 of record CAVXNJ010000010.1, read on the forward strand.
ATCGCCGCCCGGAAGTGGCGTGGCCCACTGCGTCGTGACATCGGCGGGTGCGTCGCTGCCCGATGACTCCGATGCCGGGAACTGACTCGGAACGCTGAGCGGAACTGTCGGGTCAACCGACGGTGTCGGCGTGCTCGATTCGACCGCTTCCGGCGTGTTGGGTGAGGGCCACTGTGGGACCCCCGGACCGCTGTCCTGGGGTTCGAAACCTTCTGATGTCACGACCTGCTCCTTGGTTGTTCGCCGACCAACTGATTCTCGGGCTGGTCTGTCGGTGTGGTGGTGTTGTAGTGGTCTTTTAGGTTTGTGCTGACTGGATTGCTGGCTTCGTCGCACCCGCGAAGAGCGCAACGAGGCAACTGCCGACGAGCGCGAGCGCTCCGCCGGTGGCAGTAACTATCGGTCCGCGACCGTGTCCGATTGAGGCCCAAACGCCCACCCCGCCCGACGCCAGGCCGATAAGACCGACGATGAACAGGGCAAACGCACTCGAGCGGCGCCAACCGATAGACACGAGAAACAGGCCAAGTGGCACGAGAACGGGGGTCATCAACAACGTGTAGACCGCGAAGCGTTGGGATCGTCGTTCAAACACATTCATTTCATTGGCTACCCGGGCCAGGGTGAACGCCGACCGGTTGACGCCACCGATCCCGACCCAAGGAAGGGCCGAGCCCACGATTACGCCGACACCACCGAGCAACGACAGTCCCACGCCGGCAGCGCAGGCTGTTGCCCGTTTCGATGTCGCCAGCCCCTGCGTGATCACCGCGAGAAGGTACCTCGCGTCACCTCAGACGGCGCGCTTTACACCGCGCAAAGCGAAGTCCTCAGACGATGCGGCGGTCGGTGGCCCAGCGGGTTAGTTCGTGCCGGTTGGACAGTTGCAGCTTGCGCAGGACCGACGATACGTGGGTCTCGACGGTTTTGACCGACAGCGTGAGCTGGCGGGCGATTTCTTTGTAGGCGTAGCCACGGGCGATGAGTCGCAGCACTTCACGTTCGCGCGGTGTGATCTGATCGAGGTCGCTGTCGACCTTCATACCCATCGGTGCGGTCGAGAACGCGTCGAGCACGAAGCCGGCCAGGAGCGGCGAGAACACGGCATCTCCCGCGGCGACCCGCTTGACGGCATCGACCAGTTCAGGTCCGCCGATAGTCTTCGTCACGTAGCCACGTGCACCGGCCCGGATAATCGCAATCACGTCTTCCGGGGCATCGGACACCGACAGGGCGAGGAACCGTACCCCGGGATGATCCTTGAGGACCGCACGGATCACCGCTTCTCCACCACCCCCCGGCATATGAACGTCGACGAGAACCACGTCGGGAAGACGCTCGCCGATCATCTCGATCGCAGGCTCCACCTCTGACGCATCCCCGATGACATCGACGAGTTCGCGAATTTCCGACTTCACACCAACGCGAAACAGATGGTGGTCGTCGACGAGAAAGACGCGCGGTTTGCGAGCCGGATTCGCTGTGGCGGGCGAATCACCCGACGTGGACGTGCCGGTCGGAGTAGTGGGGGTCGAAGAATTCACGATTGCTGCCTTTGTTGGGAAACTGAAGAGACTGGGGAAGTGGCCGGTGTCTGGGCCAGATGATGAGGTTCGACAGGATCGGTCGATTCGGTGGGTTCGGTGGGTTCGGTGGGTTCGGCGGTTTCGGTGCGGTCCGAGGCTTGATCTCCCTGCGGGATCGGGCGGTGCAGCGAAAGGGCCACTTCGGTTCCTTCGCCGATCTCACTATGCACACTTACTGTTCCACCGATGCGTTCAACGCGGGACATCACCGAGTCGCGTAGGCCGCGGCGATCGTCGGGGACGAGGTCTTGATCGAAGCCCTTGCCGCGATCGCGTACGAAGACTTCGATCACCTGCTCGTTGCGGTCACGTTCGGACACCTCGAGAAACACCGAGATCCGGTCGCAGCCGGAATGCTTGGCCGCGTTGACCATGGCTTCGCGAGCAGCTTGGAGCAGGGCATGGGTGCGAGCGTCGGAAGGTCCGTCGCCTACCTTCACCACGTCGACCTGAACGTGGTGGTCCTGCTCGACCTGTTCAGCCATCGCTTCGAGAGCCTCGGATAGCACGGCCGCGGTTTCGCCACCTTTGGTGTCTGTGCCGCCGAAGAGCCACGCCCGAAGCTCACGCTCCTGACGCCTTGCCAACGTGATCACCTCACGCGGATGGTTCGCCTGCTTCTGAATGATCGCGAGGGTCTGCAGTACCGAGTCGTGGAGATGTTCGGCCATTTCAGCGCGGGCATCGGATCGTATGCGCGCAGTACGTTCTGCCGAGAGATCGCGTCCCATCCGCAGGAGCCACGGTCCGGCGAGCAGAACGAACCCGAGCGCAAGAGCGAGTCCGGCCGTGAGGCTTTGCCGCAGCACGGCGAATGAACTGCTCGTGGCGACGAAGGCACCAAAGCCCGACAGCACGAGGAGCGCGCCGAGCGCGATGCGGGCAAAGGTCGTGCGACCGGAACCGGCGAGGAGCTCACCGACCATGCGCGCGACGCTTCGCGGATCGCGCACGTTTACGGTCCACGGGTCGCGTCCTTCCTTCTCCGCAGAGGCCCGGTCGTTGCGCCACACCATCGCGGCACCGGTGGCCACCATCACGCCCGGCCACAAGAGGCGATCGGGAAACCACAGGCCGCTGCGCTTCAGCAACAGGGCGACACCCAGAACGATCGAACCGAGCGCGATGCCGTGCCGTGCGCTCATGTCGTCGTGGCCCGCCATAGCGCTCAACTGCGCGATCGGTGCCGCGGCGTCGGCTTCCGGGATGAAAAGCCACATCGCCGCATACAGGACGAGCCCGGCTCCGCTCGCCAAGCTCAACACTACGAAAGCCAAGCGCACATACGTAACGTCGACAGCCAGCGTGTCGGCCAGGCCCCGCGCCACACCCGCTACGTAATGGCCTTCCCGCCGACGACGAAGCGGCGGGCGCGAGCCCGTTGGCTGGTCGAGAGGCGGTGATTGGACATCAGACACGTTGCCATCGTGCCATCCCATTCGAGAGAAGGGAACACCTTGGCCCCTGCACGACCCTCAGGCCGTCAGGGTATGCCCAGGGTTAATCCGTATAGGTTTCCGACCGTACGTAACCCAAGATGACTCCGTGAGCACCACCATGTCGAACGACCACGAAGCGGCGGCACCGTCCGGCCCGCCCTCTCCCCAGCGCCGGACGCTTCGCCGAAGCCGTCAGCACAAGGTGCTCGGCGGCGTAGCCGGCGGCGTGAGCGAGTACCTCGGTGTCGACGTTGTGCTCATCCGCATTGCGTTCGTCGTCCTCGCCTCGATGGCTGGAAGTGGCGTACTCGCCTATATTGCGGCCTGGGTGATTCTGCCGAAAGCCCCGAAGAACCAGGGCCTCGTCTCCGCACACCAGACCCGCCTGGGCAACCTCGACGGCCACCAACTCCTGGCCATCGCCCTGGTGGGGATCGGTGCCATCGCCTTGTTTGACCGACTTGGTATCGGCTTCGACGGCGACATGCTCCTCCCGTTCGTCCTGATCGGCATCGGCGCCGCCGTGCTCATGAGTTCCAAGAACGCGCATTCCAGGAGTTCGGTCCCCAGCGGATCCGGAGCCGGAACCGGAGGTCCGACGGAGACCGTTCGGGTCGGCAAGGTCGTTGCCCATGGCCCATTCCCGGAACCGGCGTCTACGAACACGACCGTGATCCAGCCGCCCAACGCGACCCAACCCGATTCCGCCACCATCGTCGACCCCGAGGAGCCCCGCACTGCCCTCGACGAGTTCGATCGGCTACGCGCGCCGAGAGCTCACGAGTTTGAAGCCGGCTACCTGCTGGCCACCCCGCTTCCTCCCAAACCGCAGGCGCCTGTTGCACCCGTCACTTCGACAGTGCGACTTCGCAAGCGCAGCCCCTTCGCTCGGAGCTCCTTCGGCATGCTCCTGGTCGCGGTCGGCATCATCTTCGTCACCGCGCACACCGGACTCATGACCGGCGGGGTCGATGGCGCCCTGGCCCTCGCGCTTTTCACCGTCGGTGGCTTTCTCGTCGCCGGTGCGTGGCTCGGACGACCTCGGGGCTTCGTCCCGATTGGTGTCCTTCTGACGCTGGCGCTCGGCGTGCTCTCGCTGACGGGTACGTCGTGGCGGGGTGGCTTCGGCGAACGGAACATCGCCCCGGCAAACATCTCGCAGTTGAAAGACGAGTACCACCTCATCGGCGGGGCCATGTACATCGACCTGTCAAGGCTCACGCCCGCCGAGCTTGGCGGACGGAACCGCACGGTCGCCGTCGACGTATCGATGGGTGCCGTCGCCATTGAAGTGCCAGCCGGCATGAAGGTCAAGGTTCTCGGCAAGGCCGGCCTCGGTCAGATCACCCTGTTCGGCAAAACCTCTGACGGGGCCGACGTGAAGAGCCAGTCAGTCCTCCCAGCATCGGAAAAGCCCGGGCCGACGCTGACCATCGACGCCCGGGTCGGTCTCGGCGCACTTGAAGTCGCCGAGATCGGGCAACTCCAGAAGCTCACCGACCTTCCGCAGACAGGAAACTGACGATGAAACGTCAAGTCGATTGGTTTTCCCTCGTCCTGGGAAGCACGTTCATGCTTCTGTCGCTGTTCTTCATGGCTGACCAGGCCGGGTGGGTCGATCTCGACCTCGCCTTCGTCGGTCCTCTGCTCCTGATCGCGTTCGGCGTTGGCTCGGTGTGCAACGGCTTTCGCAAGAAACACGACGAGCATCCACACTCGCACGGCTGAGCACTGGGAACCCCGGCTGACCCGACTCGGTTGATTCCGGTACACAACCCAGCATGACATCGGTCGTCACCGGCGCCGGAAACGCCCGGTTGGGTACCAAATCCCGCTGAGTTGGGAGTCCGGACAGCCGGGAGGTGGGGTCTGCTCCCATCGACGAGCGTCCCTTCGCACAATGGGCTCCGGCTGGGCCAAGCTGTGGGGGTGTCCCCAACCGTTGCCGATCTTTCTCGTGTGAGCGCGCTCGGACGACAGTGGGACCATTTGGTCGACACGACGCGCGGCATCGACCCGTGGTGCACCCGGCTGCCGTGGCAACGAAGCGTTGATTCCGCGTTCGGCCACCGCTTCACCGCGACGACGAGGCTGACGAATGCGGCTCCGGCGACGACGACGATGACTGGGGGGAACACGTTCGGGCGAGGCTCAATGAACGCGATCAACGCGACCGACGCGACGATGATGTCGTCGCCGTCGAAGAAGCATGGGCCTATGCGTTTCGGGTGAGGGCACTGAACGACGGCACGAGAGCGTTACTGCCTCTCGACTCCGTGTGGGCCTTCGCCAGCCCGATCGTGATGAACCAAACCGGTGAAAACTGGCTGAACCTGTCGGCATCGGCAACCGATATTGCCGCGTCGCTCCTCTCGGACCCGACGTGGCGGGTGGCATTTCTCACCGGCATGGAAGCCGAGAGCGCCATGTGCCGGTCGTTGGCCTACGAGTTCTCGAACTCGGCGCGCGTGGTCGAGGGCGAGTCGACGGTCCGGTGCGTGGCATCGCTCGAGGGAGGGGTTGAGGGTTTCTTGAGCCGTCGCCCCCGAACGTTCCGCCGCAACCTTCGCCAGGCCGGGCGTCACGCAGAAGAGGCCGGCGTCGAGTTTGAGATCGGCGATACGCAACGGGTGAACGACACCATCGAGCGATTGCAAGACGTTGAGCGGCGAAGTTGGAAGGGCCTCGAAGGCTCCGGAATCGTCGCCCCCGACATGGCCCACCTGTACGCGCTTCTCGTTGCCGAACTCCACACCGCGCAGGGTCTGCGGGTGGCTTTCGCGCGGCGCGACGGCAAAGACATCGGCTTCATCCTCGGCGGCGTCCTCGGAGGCGCGTACCGAGGACTCCAACTGTCGTTCGTCGAAGAAGCGAGACCGTTGTCAATCGGAAACCTTCTGCAGTTCCACGAGATCACGCGTCTAGCCGAGGCCCGCGTCGAACGTTACGACCTGGGCATGGACATGCCCTACAAACGACTGTGGAGCGATTCGCTCATGACGACGACCCCGTTGATCGTGATCCGACCCTGACCTCGACACACTGTTTGTTCGGCTAGGCGGCGATACCGCGTTCCATCAGCGCGCATAGCAGTTCCGACGATCGACGCTCAGCGCGTCGACCACTGAAGTCCGCGCAAAGAAACCACACCACCCAGCTGTACGTACCCGTAAGTACACATAGGGCCACCAGACTCTCCAACGAGCCGCCGAGCCGGATGGCCACCAAAACGATCGGGGCGAGAGCGATGAACGTGATCGCCAGGGTCGTGCCTGTCACGAGCCCGACCAGACAACCCTCACCGGTCGTCGGCCGCTTGTTGGAGAAGGGATCGTCAGCGTCCTGTTGGGGGAACGGAACCAATACCGAAGCTAGACACCCAACGCCGAGCGGGACACCGCAACCCACCACGGTCAGGATCAGGACGACGATGTAGTGTCGGCCGAACCCGGCGACAACGCCCATTACCGTCGCGGATGTCGCAATCGGGAGAATCACGAACGGGGCGGTTGCCAGGCTTCGACACATCACGATGGTGCGAAAGCGCGCCCCCGACGTGACCTCCAACCAGAGCGAAGGCGCATCGAACCCGAGCAGGTTGTTGACCGCTCCGAGCGAGAACACGACGGCCAGGGGCGCTAGGTACACCGACTCGGGGAAGACCGTCTTGGAGAAGAACTGCACCAGGAGAAACGGACCGCCGAGGACCATGCCAACCACGAGCGATGCGCGTCGCTGCGGCGATCGGGCCAGGTAGCGAAGCTCCTTGGTCAGCAGCACCCGCCACAGTGATTGCGGACTGGCCGACGCCGCGCCCCGACGGGCGAGAACTGCGGCAGAGGGGCCTTTTCGACGGCGTCGCGGGACCGTCCTCGGCAGCAGGTTCTTTCGAAACAGCCACGCCCAGATCGCGTAGAGCGCACCGGTGGCGGTGGCAACACCCACCAGTCGGGCCACCGATGCCCCAGGGTGCCCGGTCCGGGCGTCGACGATGGCCCGGGCTCCCATGCCGGCAGGGATCAGCTCGAGCACCCGGAGGATTCGAACATAAGTACGCGTACTTACAAATGCCAGACTCTGGGTCGCTCCCCAGAGCCCCACCGCACCAAGTGACGCCACCATGAGTGCAACATCACGTCCCCGACGCGACTTCGCCGCAAACGCAAGAGCCGCGCTCAGTGTGCGGCCAGCGAGCAGGCAGACGCCGAACTGGAGAACAACCGCCAGCAGAATCAGAGGAGTCGCCCATCCGCGGCTGTAACCGACCGCGACCGAGGCGAGCACGGCGACCATCGCGAGCGGAAGGAACCCGACCAGCGCGGCGGCCAGTACGGACACCTGCAACTCGCGGTCGGTCAGCGGGAGCAGAGAGAGTCGACTGGGGTCGACGGTATCGTCCTGGCCGCCGAAAGCGAGCGGGGCAAACAACCAGGCCGCCAGCATGACCGTGAACAGCGTGACGAGTGTCTTGTCCCAGCCGCTCGACCCGGCCCCGGCACTGGTCAGGACCGCTCTGGCCCCCAGGCCGCTCGCCAGGATCGTGAGTGCAAGCGAGATCAGGGTACGTTGCCGGAGCGAGCGGCTCCGGAAACTGTTTGTCAGTATGCGCGCCTTTATTCGGACAACGGTGCGCACCGGTCCCGTGAGTCTCGGATCAGGTTGTGACACCGGTGGGCTCCGACCACTGCAGACCGGAGCGCAACCAATCAAGGTGATCGAGGCGAACGACACCGGCTCCCACCGAATCGATGAACGTCTGCTCGAGGGTCCGGCCGTTGCGAACCTCATCGGTCGGCCCGGCCGCCACGACTCGCCCACCGTGCACGATGGCGACGTGATCGCAGAGCTTCTCGACGGTCTCCATGACGTGACTGGAGAACACGACCGTTCCGCCAGACTGTCGGTAGTGACCGAGAACGTCCTGCACAACGCGGGCCGACACCGGATCGACGGACTCAAACGGTTCATCAAGGAACAGCACACTCGGCACGTGCAGAATCGCCGCTCCGAGGGCCACCTTCTTCCGCATGCCTTGGCTGTAGTCGGTAACTAGTTCGTTGGCCGAACCCATGAGGCCGAGGACGTCGAGCACTTCCTCGCAGCGTTGCCGGGCGAGATCCTCCGGTAATCGGCGCAGCAGACCGATATACGTGAGGAACTCGCGGCCGGTCAGCCGTTCAAAGAGGCGAAGATCGTCGGGCAACACACCGAAGCGCGATTTCGCCGCAACCGGATCGGACCACACATCGAGACCGTCGACGAAGATCGTGCCCCGATCGGGCTTCAACAGGCAGGTGATCATGCGGAGTGTGGTCGTCTTGCCGGCACCGTTTGGGCCGACCACCCCGAAGAACGCACCACGGGGGACATAAAGGTCGACATGATCGACCGCAACATGCTCGCCGTACACCTTGCGAAGTCCAATCGCCTGCACGGCGGCCCCGGGATCGGGCGTGATCACGCCCGCAACGGTCGAAGCAGCTTCGGTGGGTGACGCGTTTGTAGACACTTGCCGACTTCGAGCACGAAACATCGCTGATCCATCGGCACCTGGCCAACCAGGCTTAACCACGGCTCCCACTGCCGCGAGATCTTCTGTCCGGATTGACCCCGAGAGGCTCGCGAGCCCATAGTGCAGGCATGGAAACCGGTCCGCTCGTTCTCGTCGAAACCTCGGCAGACTCATCATTCGCCACGATCACCCTGAACAATCCGTCGAAGCGCAACGCACTGTCGTTCGACTTGATGGGCGCGCTCACTGATGCTCTTCGCCAGGTCGGAGACAGCGATGCGCGGGGCGTGATCCTCAAAGCGAACGGACCGGTGTTTTCCGCCGGACATGACTTCTCCGACATGGCCGGCCAGAACCTTCCCTACCTCCGGAAGCTGCTTCAGCGCTGCACGACGATGATGAACCTGGTTCAGGAGATCCCCCAGCCCGTCGTCGCCGAAGTGCATGCGCTGGCCACGGCTGCCGGATGTCAGCTGGTGGCCACCTGCGACATGGCCATCGCCGCCGATACCGCATCGTTCGCCCTCCCAGGCGGCAAGGGCGGCCTGTTCTGCACAACACCGCTAGTGGCCGTCGCCCGCTCGATCGGTCGCAAGCGGGCGCTTGAAATGTCGATGACTGGCGATCCGATCAGCGCGTCCACTGCGGCCGAGTGGGGTCTCATCAACCGCTCGGTGCCGGCCGAGGATCTCCACGCCGCGGTCCTCGAACTGGTGCGTCGATCCACCCGGGGCTCGGCCTTCGCCAAGAGCATCGGAAAGGCGGCCTACTACGCGCAGATCGACCTCGATCAGCCCAAGGCCTACACGTACGCCATCGAGGTCATGGCTGCCAGCGCCATGACCGAAGACGGTCAGGAGGGCATCGCCAGCTTCCTTGAGAAGCGCCCTCCGGTCTGGAAGGGCCGCTAGCGGACCAATAGGTCCACTAGCGCTCCGGAGCCCAAAAGTCGGCTACCGGGCGACAAAACGACTCCGTAGCAGCTCACGTCGGCCAGACTGGGCCTCCATGACTGAGCAACCAGCGAACGGCGCGGCCGCACTTCACCCCGAAGAGTCCGAAGGTCTCGACGGTGCCCGGATGCACCGCTTCGACCCGGAAATGGAAGGCGTCGCCGCGACAATCGTGCTCTACGCGCTTGAACGCGTCCGTCTCGATCCACCACCGATCGATCGGCCTCGCACCCCCGAGGATCTCAACCAGTACGGCCCGACCGTCACCCCCGAAGGTTTGGGTGGCATGGAAGCGCTCCGGCTGTTCTGTGAGCAGTTGGCCCCGGCGACCATCAGCCAGGACCATCCCCGCAACGTTGCGTTCGTACCCGGAGCACCGACCGAGGCCGCGGTGTTGTTCGACCTCGTCGTGGGCGCGTCGTCGATCTACGGCGGTTCCTGGATGGAGGGAGCCGGAGCGGTGTGGGCCGAAAACCAGGCACTCCGATGGATCGCCGACCTCGTTGGAATGCCCGAGAGTGCGGGCGGCGTGTTCGTCACCGGCGGTTCGGCCGGCAACCTCAGCGCTCTGGTCGCCGCCCGTTACCGGGCCCGCCAGACATGGGGATCGAAGAAGCCCCGCTGGTTTGTCGCGGTGTCCGACACGGCCCACAGCTCAATTGCCACGGCGGCATCGGTCATGGACATCGAGTTGTTGCGGGTCCATACCGACTCCGAGGGTCGGATGAGAGGCGATGACCTCCGCCGCGCCCTCGACGAAGCCCGCGCGTCGGGCATGTCGGTCGGTGACGCCGACAAAGCGTCCGCCGCGCCCGACTCGCCGCTTCCCGATGCGATCGTTTTCGCTGTCGTCGCGACCAGCGGTGCCACCAACGCCGGCACCATCGATGACCTTGAAGGCATTGCCGAGGTCTGCCGGGCGGAGGGGCTGTGGATGCACGTTGACGGCGCGTACGGCGGCGCAGCGCTCGCTGCGCCGAGTGTGCGCCACCGCTTTCACGGCATCGAACATGCGGACTCGTTCGTCGTCGATCCGCACAAGTGGCTCTTCGCTCCGTACGACTGCGCGGCCCTGCTGTACCGCGACCCGTCGATTGCCCGCCGAGCCTTCGCTCAGCACGCGGGTTACCTCGACGTGCTCCACGACACGGGCGAGTGGAACCCCTCCGACTACGCCTACCACCTCACCCGCCGGGCCCGAGGTCTGCCGTTTTGGTATTCGCTCGCCACCCACGGAACCGATGCGTACCGTGATGCCATCGAGACCAGCCTGGCCCTGACATTGCAGGTTGCCGAAGCAATCAAGGCCACGCCACACCTTGAGTTGCTGATGGAGCCGCAGTTGTCGGTGCTCCTGTTTCGCCGCAAGGGGTGGACACCCGAGGAATACCACGCCTGGTCGACCCGAATGCTCGACGAGCAGCGGACATTCTGCGTGCCCACCACCGTGCCTGGTGCAGACGGGAATCCGGAGACCGTGTTGCGTTTTTGTCTGACCCATCCGCGGACGACCATGACCGACATGACCGGCATCCTCGACACGCTTGCATAACCGCGCTCCCGGACAGCCGGGCGTCTTTTGACATGTGCTCTGACAAAACCTACGTTAGCCACCTCTTCGCCCCACATCGGGTGGGCACGCAAACGAACACGAGGTCGTTCATGTCTGTACTCGGCACTTGGAAGCTCACCATCACTACGCCGATGGGCACGCAGAATCCGATCATCGCCTTTGTCGACGAAGGCGGCACCGTCAAGGGAATCATGACGGCACCAACGGGTGAGTCCGGCGAGGCTGGAACGGTCGTCGTCGACGGCGACAGCGTCACCTGGAAGGCAGACGTGAACGGACCGATGGGCGCCATGAATCTGGCCTTCTCGGCCACGGCAACCGGAGACACTCTGACCGGCCAGGTCACCACGCCGATGGGGGCCATGCCGTTTACAGGGGCCCGTCAGTCCTGAGTGAAGACGGTTTTTCCCGGTGTAATTCGAACCGAGAACCAAACCTCGGATGGCATAGCGGGAACTTGTTGACCCGAGATGAACTTCGTTAAGACCAGTGGTAGGTTTTGCTCGTAGTTGCATGGGTCACACGAACTAATCACGAAATCGTGATGTGACCAAACTGATGTCCCGCCACAACACACCGTTTCATCGCCTCAAGGAGAGCCATGCTCGCAGTAAGTCTGTTGGAAAAAGACGGAATCTTCTGGATTCTGCGTTGGTGGCACGTCGTCTTCGGAGTGGCCTGGATTGGCCTTCTCTACTACTTCAACTTCGTGCAGGTTCCGTCGTTCCCGACGATGGAAGCGCCGCACCGTAACGGTGCCATCGACAAGCTCGTTCCGCGTGCCCTGTGGTACTTCCGCTGGGCCGCCATGGCGACCGCCGGTACCGGAATCATCATGCTCGGTATGTACGCGTCTTCGATCTACAAGTACAACGCCGGGATCGCGATCTACTCGGGCGCCCTGCTCGGCCTCGTGATGCTCGCCAACGTCTGGCTCATAATCTGGCCGAACCAGCAGACCGTCATCGCCAACGCCCGTGGCCTATTGGCCGGTGAAGCCGCCAAGCCCGAAGCGGCCGCCGCCGGTCGCAAGGCGTTGCTCGCCAGCCGCACGAACGCCATCTTCAGCATCCCGATGCTGATGTTCATGACCGGCACGCAGCACTTCTTCGGAGGCGCCGATCCGGTTTCGCCGTCGATCGTCTACTGGATCATCTTCCTCGCCATTGTCGCCGTGCTCGAGGCAAGTGCCCTCGGAATGGTTGGCGGCTTTGAAGGTCCGCTCACCAAGCAGATCGCCGGCCATCCCCGCCAGGTCGCCCACATCGGCGTACCGATGGCGATCGTGCTTCTCATTGTGTTCCTCATCCTGTAGGACGCTCCGGAAACAAGTCGCTTCGGCGTAAGAAACCGCTTCGAACAACAGCGTGACCGCGGCCCAAGTGGCCAAGGTCACGCTGTTTCGCTTGGTTTGCTCACAGTTTCATTCTCTTTAGCTTTGATAAGACTGGCAACATCGTTCTATGGAAAACACTTCTCTAGTTGGTCGCAAGACCCGTGGCCGCCGCCGTCTGGCCACCATTCTCGTCGGCGGCATCGTGGCCCTCGCCGGGGCCGGCGTCGCCGCAATTTCCACCTCAACCCCGGCCAATGCCCAGATAGGTGGCAAGAAGTCCGTCACCATCGGGGTCAAGGGCCTGACATTCGACCCGACCAAGGTGACGGTGAAAGTCAACGAACCGATCACGTTCGTCTGGCGTCAAACCGTCGCCCACAACATCGTGTTCGACGACAAGTCCCTGCCCAAGTCAAAGACGCAGAACAAGGGCACATGGGCCCTCAAGGGCATCGCCAAGGCCGGCACGTACAAGTACAAGTGCACGCTTCACCCGGGCATGGCCGGACAGATCACCGTTAAGTAACCGCCCGCGTTCCTAGAGAACGAACAGACGTCCGTCGGCTTCAACCGGCGGGCGTCTTGCATTCCGTGCCAAGTAAGGCACCTCTTGGCCATGCGGGCACCCCTTGGCCCATGCAGGCACCGCAGGCACCGCAGGCATCCGTTGCTAGCTCACCCGATGAGCGTGGGTGTAGAGGTTCCCTCCGCCGTTGCGTACGAACCCGGCGAGGGTGATTCCCAACCGGTCCGCCGCTTCGATCGCCAGGCTGGAAGCGGCCGACACCGCGACAATCATCGAGATCCCGACCATCGCTGCCTTCTGCACGATTTCGAAACTGACCCGACCCGATACGACCAGCACCGTATCTGCGAACCCGATGCCTTTCGCCAGAACCACTTCGCCGATGACCTTGTCAACCGCGTTGTGCCGGCCGATGTCTTCGCGCACGAACAGCGCCTGACCGGCCGCATTAAAAAGCCCGACACCATGCAGCCCACCGGTTCGGTCGAACAGTGTTTGCTCACTCCGAAGCCGTTCCGGCAACGACACCAGCAGAGCAGCGTCAACGTGGAGAGCGTCGCTCGGGCGCGGCTCCGGGATCGACGCTTCGAGATCATCGAGCGTTGATGTGCCGCAGATCCCGCAACTCGCGCTCGTGATCAATGCCCGACGCGACAAGCCGTCTGCCACCTCCCGGGCGGTGCGGACGGTCACGATGTTGTACATCTGGTCGACCCCGACCCCTTTGGTGCAGTACTCAACGATGCGCAGGTCCTCCGGGCCGCGGAGAATTCCCTCGGTCATGAGAAAACCGACGGCCAGGGCGAAGTCGTGGCCGGGGGTTCGCATGGTGATGGCGATCGTCGCCGGATCGACGCCGGGGCTCACGACGCGGATTTCGAGCGGCTCCTCGCCGGCCACACGGTCACGTTTCGACTTTCGCGACCCATCAGCACGGAGTTGCACGATCGTGCGGTCAACGCTCGCCTTGCGCATGGCTGGTCGGGGCTTGGCGTCGTCGGCGGCAGTCGTCATGACGACCGCCTCGAGGCCCGACCGAGCACCCGGTCAACCGTAATCACCATCACAACACGGTCAGGGTTGGCGCGGGGTGCCTGGTAGCGGTCGGCGTAGCGATGCTCGGCATCCGCGATCACCAACGGATCCCTCGACACCACCGCGGTTCCCTCGAGCGATAGCCAACGGGCCCCGTCGACCTGACTGACGACCGCCCGGGATCCGGCATCCACGTTGCGAACCTTCTGCCCGCCTTCGGAACAGATCACGCGGACCGTCGAGGTAGCCGCGTCGAACGAGAAGCCGACCGGAACGACGTGAGGGGTGCCGTCGGGCCGGATCGTGGTGAGCGTGGCGAGATGGCGTTCCGCGAGGAACGCGAGGACGTCGGGAGAAAGGTCGGGAACCTGATGCGAAGGCATCAGTTGCCCACCGACACCGGTTCCCGCATGCACTCGGGAAGTTCTTCGGAGTGAACAACCACCAGCTCGCGCGTGGCACGGGTGAGTGCGACAAACAGTGCCCGCAGTCCCTGAGCGGAATCACTGGCCACTTCGGCGGGCTCAACGACCACCACGCCATCGAACTCCAGACCCTTCGCCATACGGACCGGCAGAACCGTGACGCCTTCGCCGGTCAGACCGGTCGGGTCTATCGCCACGTGGGCCTTCTCCAATTGGTCTGACAGGGCGTCGACCAAATGGTCGGGGCACAACACCGCAATGGTGCCGAGACCGATCTTCGTGCGAAGGTCCGCGACCACGTTGTCGATTCGCGAGACCAGCTCAGCTTCGGACGCGAAACGGACAACGTCGGGCTCGTAGCCGTTCGATCGAACCGACCGGGGAACGATCAGACCCGGTGCCGCAACGGCGAGCACCCGCGCCGCAAGGGCCATGATCTCTGCGGGTGTGCGGTAACCGACCGACAGGGTGACAAGACGGGGTGGCCGTTTGTTCGGCAGATACGAAAGCACCTGGTTCCAGTCTTTCGGGGCCCACATGCCGGTCGCCTGGCCGATATCGCCGACTACGGTCATCGAACCCGAAAGCGAGCGTCGGGCGACCATCCGCAACTGCATTGGTGACATGTCCTGGGCTTCATCAATGATGATATGACCGTAGGTGCGCATACCATCTTCGCCGTGGAGGCCATCTCCGGTTGGATGACTGGATGGAAGGGGTCCGAGCAACTGCGCAGCCTCATCCAGGAGCGGAATGTCGGACGACGTCCAGACGGCGGTGTCGATCGATTCGCCCCGCGCCCGGTACAACAGCTCCATCTCGGCGTCGGAAAGCACGTCGCGGCCGGCCGCCTTGATCAACGCCGGTGCCCCGAACAGGTCGCGCAGGAGCATTTGCGGCGAAAGCAGCGGCCACATGCGGTCGAGGGCCAGACGAATATCCTCGTTGCGTTTGAGCTGCGCCGAAAAGTCGGCGAATGCGATGATCGCATCGGGGTCACGGCCCGCCCGAAGCATTGCCTCGCGGTAGCGGAGGTAGAGCCGCTCCACCAGCAACGACTGGAGATGCTTGCGCGACGCGTTGTGCGGCCGGTGGCTGCGCTTCACGACAGCGATCATTTCGGCTGATTCGGCGGCGGTCACCGAAAGTTCGTTGGCGCCAAAGCCGAGTTTGAACCCCTCACGAAGCCCACGTTGGCGCGTCAGCACGGCCCGCTTGACGATCTTGGCCATACGAAGGTCGCCCTTCACCTTCGCCGACGCAAACGGTTCTCGAGCGTTGGGGCGAACGTCGGGGCGGAAATCGTCTACCCCGTAGAGATCGACGCCGGTCTCGCCGAGGCCGGGAAGCACCCGCGAGATGTAGCGGATGAACATCCGGTTCGGACCGACGACGAGCACGCCCTGGCGCTCCAGCGGAAACCGGTGGGTGTAGAGCAGATACGAGGCCCGGTGGAGCGCAACGGCGGTCTTCCCCGTCCCCGGGCCGCCCTGCACGACGAGAACACCCGGGAGTTCAGAGCGAATGATCTCGTCCTGCTCGGACTGAATGGTCGCGACGATGTCGCGCATGTGACCGCTACGGGCACGCCCGAGTGCGGCGAGCAGGGCACCACTGCCAACGAGGTCGGATCCACCATCACGTTCAAGTCGTTCAACGGTGAACACTTCGTCGTCGATGCCGAGAAGAACCTCGGCTTCGGTCGCGAAGTGGCGTCGGCGCTCCAACCCGAGCGGATTGCGGCCGGTCGCCCGATAGAACGATTCGGCCATCGGTGCACGCCAGTCGACGACCACCGGCTCCTGATCTTCATCGGAAATCGGAAGCCGCCCGATGTAGAACTTCTCCCCGGGTTCGCCGTCGGCACCCGCCCGGTGGTCAACGCGTCCGAACACGAGCGACTCTGCACCCAGTTGCAGCCGGGCCAAGCGGCCCATGGCCTGGTCTTCTACAACGTCGCGCTCGAAACGCGCCTGGTGGGTTCCACCGGCTCCGGTCTCAATCGAATACTGCAGCCTCCGGGCTGACGCACGCATTCGTTCGAGACACGCGTACGCGTGTTCGATGTAGCGCTGCTCGACTTCGAATTCGGGGTGTGATGACAAACGGTGAACCTCCGCGAGGGGCTAGTAGACGCTAGTACCGTTTCCTTTCGGAAGTTTCACACTCGTTCTTTCGGGTACTCATCCGGTTCTTCACGATCGGCCCGTTTGAGCAATCGTCACGATGTCGAAATAAACCCGAAACCGGCGTCGACAAAACTTGGAGTCATGTTGTCCAGCGAGCTTGCCCCCGATCACTCAACCCTCGCGGGAGAGGTCGCGCAGCTGTGTCAGGCCCGCGGGATAGAAGCCCAGACTGTACAGAGTCTGATTGACGACGCCCCTTCGTCGTGGTGGAGACAGGGAGACGGACCCATTTTGGCCGCTGACCTGGCGCTACTCAGCCCGGGCATCGGCGCCGAAGGGGTCCGGTTTCGGATCATGGCGGCCGATGACCCGCTATGGCAGCTCACGATTGTGACCGTTGACCGCATCGGCGCGTTCGCAACGACGTGCGCGACGCTCGCCGAGTACGGCCTCTCCATTCTCGAAGCCCGAGCCGCCTCATGGACCGCTCACGGGCTCGCCCTGCAGCACCTCACGGTCGTGCCGGTTGAGAAGCCGCTCAGCGGCGAGCCGGACTGGCCGACGATCGGTCTCGGCCTGCGGGCGGCTCTCGTGAAGCCCGTGCTCACCGTTGAGGGCGCCAACACGCTCATTGACGGTTGTGTCGTGTCCTCCGTCATCCAGTCGACCGGAACCGGAAGCGACATCTGGACCGCCGAGATCACCGGACCTGACACGATTGGGCTCCTGGCCTCGATCACGCGAACGCTCACGGCTCTCGGAGCCGACATCCTCTCGGCCGAGGTCACGTCGAACAACGGGGTGGCCCTCGATACGTTCACGCTGCGCCTCACCGACCCGGCGGGTATCTCGGCCCTCAAAGCACTCGTCGCCTAGCCGTCCGACTGTTTCGGGGAAGCCCTGAAACAGGACTCGGTGCGTGCTCAAGGGGCCCAACCTCGAGACGGCGGTAGGCTGTGCTGGCCCCCGACGTGATTTGGGTGTCCGAGGGTCGCCTCCCCGCCGACGGCACTCATCTCGACATCGTCCCCGAGTTGGTCGTTGAAGTCCGATCGCCCTCCACGTGGCGCTACGACACGACTGTGAAGGAGTTTCGGATTTACGAAGCTTCGGGGTGCACGAGGCGTGGATGGTCGACACCGCGTCAAACACCGTGTTGGTGTACCGCCGCTCCTCACCCCAACAACTGACGTTCGACATTGCGCTGGAGTTGGGCGCCGGCGACGTTCTCACGACGCCGATGTTGGACGGGTTCGCTCTCGACATCACGGCCCTGTTCAACTGCTGATCTTGACTCCTGATGCCGGCGATCTCCGGGAGCCGACGCGCACTTCCGCTCGGGGAATGTTGCAACACGTGTCAGTGTTGTTGCCACAACCTCGCTTAGTCACGTTCAGATGACCCGGTGCGGTTGTTTGCCGCAGCAGTACCAACGAAAGAACCCATGCATCGTTTTCACCCTGAGATGATCGACCCGTCGGTCAAGTCCAAACCCATCGACCGTGCCACCCTGAAGCGGGCCTGGGGATTTGCCCACCCCTTCCGACGCGAACTGTTCGGTTACCTCGCCCTTGCCGTTTTGAACGCCCTGGTCGCGGTGCTCCCGGCCCTCGTGATTCGAAAACTCCTCGACGACGCGATTCCGAAGGGTGACCGCTCCTCGATCAACCTTCTCACGATCGTCAGCATCGCTCTCGCCATGTCCTCGGCCGTCTTCGGGGTGTTGATCCGCTGGCTCGGCGCCCGACTCGGCGAAGGACTCATCGCGGAGACCCGCAAGGCGCTGTTCGACCATGTTCAGCGCCTTCCGATCGCGTTCTTCGCCCGGACGCAGACCGGCTCCCTGATGAGCCGCTTGAACAACGATGTGATCGGCGCACAGTCGGCGTTCACGTCGACACTGCGTACCGTCGTCACCGACGCTCTGTTCGTCCTGTTTTCGCTTGCAGCAATGATCAGCCTCTCCTGGCAGGTCACTCTCCTGTCCCTCACGATCGTGCCGCTGCTGGTCTACGTGTCGAAGCGGGTCGGCAAGTTGCAGGAGGGCGCGGCCCGCGAGCAAATGACACGCAACTCGGCGATGAACACGTTCATGACGGAACGTTTCAACGTCGCCGGCGCCCTGCTCGTGAAGTTGTTCGGCCGCCAGAAGGAAGAATCCAAGGAATACGGCACCAACGCCGACCGGGTGGCCGCCATCGGGGTCAAGCGGGCCGTGTCAGGAACCCTGCTTATGCTCACTCTCCCGTTGGTAAGCGCGCTTGGTACTGCTGGGATCTACTGGTGGGGCGCCCGACGCGTCATCGACGGTGGCATGAAGGTTGGCACCGTCGTCGCCATGGCGACCCTGCTCTCCCGCCTCTACGGGCCGTTGACCGATCTCACCAGCGCCCGCATCGATTTCGTGACGGCGTTCGTGAGTTTTGAGCGCATTTTCGAGGTGCTCGATGCCAAGCCGGTCATTGCCGACAGGCCCACCGCCATTTCGCTCGCCAAGCCGGCCGGCGGCGCCCGCATCGAGGCCAAACACCTGCGGTTCCGGTACCCCGCACCCTCGGAAGTCTCGGTGGCGTCACTCGAAAACAGCAACACGATCCTGCCGTCGGACCCGTCTGCCTGGATCCTCGACGACATCTCGTTCGTCGTCGAGCCCGGCACCATGACGGCGATTGTCGGACCGAGCGGCGGAGGAAAGACGACACTGTCGTCGCTCATCGCCCGGCTCTATGAGGTGACCGAAGGCCAACTGGAGATCGAGGGCCACGACATCCGCGACATCACCCTCGACAGCCTCCGCGATTGCATCGGCGTCGTGACCCAGGACGCACACATGTTCCACGACTCGATCGTGAACAACCTGCGCTACGCCCGACCCGACGCGTCGATCGAAGACGTCATGGCCGCATGCCAGGCAGCCCAGATCCACGAGATGATCACGTCGATGCCCGATGGCTACAACACGACCGTCGGCGAACGCGGCTACCGGCTCTCCGGTGGCGAAAAAGCCCGTGTCGCTCTGGCGCGCGTGCTGCTGAAGAACCCGGCCATCGTGATCCTCGACGAAGCCACCGCCCACCTCGACTCCGAAACCGAAGCCCAGATTCAGCGGGCACTCGAAGTGGCGTTGAAGGGCCGGACCTCGGTCGTTATCGCCCACCGGCTTTCCACCATCCAGGCCGCTGACCAGATTCTCGTGATCCAAGACGGTCGGATCGTGGAGCGAGGACGTCATGAAGACCTGGCCGGCGCCGGTGGCGTGTACGCCGACCTCTACGAAACCCAGTTCCTCCGCTCCGCCACGGTCTAGCGGTCGCCACGCGGGTTTATGTCCACAGTTCGACACGTAGTTCGTGCAAAACGTGGACATAAACCTGGACTGGCCTGGGACCTTGGTCCTGAATTCGTCGCATCCCCTCGGCTGGCCTTCGTGGAACGTGGCCGACCGGGGCTACCGTGGAGGGCGTTATGCGCCCGTCACTCAGTTCGTCACCGTTTCTGGCCGCCTGTCGAGGCGAGCGGGGAGGTCACACCCCGGTGTGGTTCATGCGCCAGGCCGGCCGCTCGCTACCCGAGTACCGCGCGTTGCGAACGGGCAAGACGTTCGATCAGATGATCACCGACCCGGCGCTTGCCGCTGAGGTCACCCTGCAGCCGGTGCGTCGCCACGGCGTCGACGCTGCGATCTTCTTTTCCGACATCATCACCTCACCCCAGGCGATCGTTCCCGGGATAACCATCGAAGCGGGTCGCGGTCCGGTCATCGAGCAACCGTTCCGCACGGCGGCGGATGTCGAACGACTCCGCGACTTCCAGCCCGAGCGTGATGTTCCGTATGTGATCGAGGCCGTGCAGAAGTGCGTGGCCGAACTCGATCCGATGGGAGTGCCCCTCATCGGCTTCGCCGGTGCCCCTTTCACCGTGGCCACGTATCTCATCGAAGGTGGCAAGTCGAAAGAGTTTGTGCACACCAAGACGTTGATGCGAAGTGACCCGACCACCTGGTTCGCTCTGCTCGACGCGCTGGCCGACATGGCCTTGGCGACATTGACCGCCCAGCTTGGCGCGGGAGCATCGGCGATCCAGCTTTTCGATTCATGGGCGGGCATTCTTTCCGACGCCGACTACCGGCATTACGTGCTTCCCGCTTCGAAGAAGGTCTTCGACGGCCTTCGCTCGCTTGACGTTCCGATGATCCACTTCGGGGTCGGGACCGGGGAGCTGCTCGGCGCCATGCACGACGCCGGTGCCACGGTCGTTGGCGTCGACTGGCGCGTTGCGCTGCGAGATGCTGCTCAACGCGTGAAGCCCGGCACTCCGCTTCAGGGCAATCTCGACCCGGTGACGCTCCTGGCTCCGTGGCCGGTGCTCGAATCCGAAGTGCGCCGAATCATCGACGAAGCTGGCGCGCTTGAGCAAACCCACATTTTCAACCTCGGCCACGGCGTGCTGCCGGAAGTCGAACCGACGGTGCTGACACGGGTTGTACAACTCGTGCACGAGCTCACAGCTACACATCAGGGAGCCTGATATGCCTGAAACCACCCAACCGGTCGACGTCGACGTTGTTGTCGTCGGTGGAGGCATCTCCGGCCTCTCCGCTGCGTTCTATATCAGGCAGGCTCGACCCGAGGCTCGCATCGTGGTCCTGGAGTCTTCCGACAAGGTCGGCGGGAAGATAGCAAGCGCGCATATCGCTGGGCTCACTGTCGACTGCGGACCCGACGCGTTCCTTGCCCGCGTTCCTGGCGCCGTGGAACTAGCGGCCGAACTCGGCCTCAAAGACGAGCTGATCGCACCGGGGACCGGCAAGGCGTGGCTGTGGGCCCGCAAGAAACTGCGAGCTTTTCCTGACGGGCTGGTGCTCGGTGCGCCCTCGAAACCGCTTGCCGTGGCGCGCTCGGGCATACTCAGCCCCAAGGGCCTGCTCCGGGCGGCGCTCAGCGAAGTGATTCCGACCAAACTCACCGATACCGAGGACCCCACGGTAGCTTCCGCGATCGGAAAGCATCTCGGCCGAGAGGTCGTCGAGCGCCTCGTCGATCCACTCCTCGGGGGCATCAACGCGTCCGACTCCAATCGGCTGAGCCTGGCCATGGCCGCCCCGAACCTCATGGATGCGGTGAAGCAGCCGTACTTCATGCGCGCCCTTCGCAAGAGCAATGCTGCGGCTCAGCGCGGTGCGATCGGCAGCGAGACCAACGCCGCCGAGAAGCCGGTGTTCCTTACACCGCGCACCGGCATCAACACGATGATTCAACGACTCGCCGACCGCCTCGGTTCGGTCGTGGTCACCGGCCAGAGCGCCACCTCCCTCAGCCGATCGACCGACGAGTCATGGATCGTGACCACCCCGTCGACGGAGTGGCACGCCAGGCAGGTGGTGCTCGCCTCGCCCGCTGCCGCTACAGCGAAGCTCATCGCAGGCGTAAGTTCCCGGACAGCTGATCTCCTCGGTCAGATCCGCACATCGTCGGTGGCCATCGCACTTCTCGCCTACCCGAAAGAGGCGGTCAACCTCCCGCCCGGCAGTGGCATTCTCGTGCCCCGCTCGGAAGGAAAAATGTTGACGGCTTCGAGCTGGTGGAATCAGAAGTGGCCACACCTCGACACCAAAGGACAGGTGCTCATGCGAGCGTCAGCGGGTCGGGATGGCGACGTCCGGTTCATGGAACTCACCGACACCCAACTCGTGGAGCGCCTCCACCGCGAACTCAGCGAGATGCTTCCCATCTCGGCACCTCCGAGTGATGCCCACGTTCAACGATGGATCGGCGCATTCCCGCAATACGACAGCGGGCACAGCAAGCGGGTCGATGCGATCGAAGCGGCGATCGCCGCCGACGCACCCGGGCTCCACCTCACCGGGGCGTCATACCGGGGAATCGGCATTCCGGCCTGCATCCGTTCCGCGAAGGCCACCGCACAAAAGGTCGTGGGTTCGCTGTCAGCGCCGGAGACTCCGGCCACCAGCGTCTCGGCGTAGCTTCAACGCAGTCTGGATGGTGTCAGTCTCATGAGCACCGAGGCGATGCCCTACGACATCGCCCCCATGCTGGCCACGCCCGGCGTGCTTCCGACCGGCGGAGACTGGTTGTATGAGGTGAAGTGGGATGGTGTGCGTGGCCTGGTCGCCCTCGACTCTGCGTCGCCCAACCCAATCCGCATCACCACGCGACTCGGAAACGATGCGACCGGTGCGTACCCCGAGTTCCGTACGCTTCCCGAGATGATGGGCGACACGGCGGTTCTGCTCGATGGCGAGATAGTGGCCTTCGATCAGGGGAAGCCGTCCTTCAACAAGATTCAGGAACGAATCGCCGTTCGCGGTCGCGATGCGGAAGCACGCGCGCTTACCAATCCCGTGGTGTTTGTGGTCTTCGACATCCTTCATCTCAACGGGCATTCGACGCGCTCATTGCCGCAGCGGAATCGGCGAGCACTGCTCGAACAACTCCCGCTCGACGCCGGCACCTCATGGCGACTTTCGAGCGTCTACGACGACGGCGAAATGCTCTTCGAGTCGACCAAGGCGGCCGGTCTCGAGGGAATAGTTGCGAAGCGACCCGACGCACCGTATCGGGCGGGGGTGCGCTCACCGGCGTGGGTCAAGATCAAGCACAACACCGTCGACGAGTTCGTCATCGGTGGATGGGTTCCGGGAGAAGGTCGCCGCGAGCAGACGATAGGTGCGCTTATCTTAGGGATTCGTTCCGGCAACGATCCGCACTCGCCCCTGACATTCGTCGGCAAGGTTGGAACCGGCTTCACCGCCGCGGAACTGGACCGGATCCACGACCGACTGTCGCCACTCCGGCGGCCCACTCGCCCATTCATCGAAGACCCGGCGGAGCGAACGGCGGTATGGGTTGAACCGACCGAATCCTGTCGCGTTGAGTTCCGCGAGTGGACCCACACCGGGACCATACGGTTCCCATCGTACAAGGGCATGGTGGAGAAGCACGTCGAAGACGGAACGTTTGAATAGGCCCTCGTGTAACGGTGGACAGTCCTCAGGAGAACTTGCTAGCATTCTAGAATGCAAGCAGCTTGGGAGACGACATGGCCGCAGACACAAACCAGATAGCACCCGAGAGCACCGCCGTGCGAGTGGCCCTGTGGCGCGCGTTGCATGTGCAGGTCGATCCACTCCCCCATGTCATCGACGACGTGGTCGGCCTCAAACTGGTCACATCCGACGATGAGTGGCGGAGTCGTCGAGACATGGACCCGGCGTCGACCGCGCGTTCTCGGGCGTCGATTGTCGGCCGCGCCCGCTTCATCGAAGACACCGTCGCGGAGCAGATCGAACAAGGGGTGGCGCAATACGTCATCCTCGGTGCCGGACTCGATACATTCGCCCAGCGTCGGCCGGAGATTGCGTCTCGGATGCGGGTATTCGAAATTGACCAGCCCGGACCACAGTCCTGGAAGCGCCAACGCCTGGTCGAACTCGGTTACGAAGTGCCCGAGTGGTTGCGGTTCGTGCCGGTCGACTTCGAGGCCGACGAATCGTGGTGGGAGAAACTCGCCAGCGCAGGATTCGAGTCCGACCAGCCGGCGATCGTCGTCTCGACCGGGGTCATCATGTACCTCACCCGAGAGGCGAACGCAGCAACGTTTCGACACATTGCCTCCTTGGCTGCGGGATCAACGTTTGTCGCCACGTTCATGCTCCCGCTTGATCTCGTCGAGGCCGATGAGCGGCCCGGAATCGAGGCGACACACCGATTTGCCCAGCTCGGAGGAACGCCGTTCATCAGCCTGTTCGCGCCCGGGGAGATCCTCGAGTTTGCCCGTGAGTGCGGCTTTCGTGAGACGAGGCATGTGTCGGATGCTGACCTTGCCAGTCGCTATTTCGGTGAACGGACCGATGGCCTGCGGCCTTCGAGCTCCGAGCAGATTCTCGTTGCCACGACATAGCCACCCGCACCTCAGCAAGCTACGTTGACACCCATGGGCGACACCGGAGACCGAGACGTGAAGCAATTCAACGTCTACCTACCTTCTGAGCTCATCCGCGAGCTCAAACATCATGCGGTCGATACCGAGCAGTCGCTGTCGGCCATCGTCACCACCGCCCTCGAGCGGTACCTCAAAGAACAGAAGCGACGCAAGGGAAAGGACTGATATGGCCACCGAAGGCTTCGTCGGTTTCTACATCGAAACCCGAAATTACGGGGCCACCGCGGCCTTCTGGAAATCGCTCGGGTTTGAAAACCAGTTCGAAACCGGTCACGGCTCCGGACAGTGGGTTCACCCGAGCGGTGGGCCCTACATCTTCATTGCCGAGCGAGGTGACCTCGACGTTCCCCTCACGACGCACCCGGTTCTCGGGGTCGCCGACGCGACGGCATTCCGACCCTCGCGTCCGCCCGAGTTCATCCGGGAGTTCGAGCCGCAGCACTGGGACATGACCGAGGCATTGATTGCCGACCCCGACGGGCGAGCTGTGAGCCTCCAGGCCCCACTCCCACCTGGCGTGAGCGCTCCCGACATGGACACACATCACGAGGAGACCTACGGCTGACCGAACCGGTTGTCCTAACCGGTTGTCCTAACCGGGGTTGTCTTCGCCGAGTTGCCCCGGTCGGACGTAAGCGTTCGCCATCCCGGTACGCTCGGGTCATGCGCATTGCCCTGTTCTGCGGAAGCCTTGGTGCCGCTTCAGCCAACCGAGCGGCCCTCGACGTGGCGGCCTCCTACCTGGTCGAACGCGGCACGGACGTCGAAACAGCTTCCGGGCTTGACCGGATTCCGGCGTTTCGGCCGGAGCTCGTCGACGACGCACCCGAAGCGGTCATCACATTACGGTCCCTGTTCGAGCGCTCCGATGGCGTCCTGCTCGCGGCGCCCGAATACGCGGGCGGTGTGGCGGGAATGGTCAAGAACGCAACCGACTGGATGGTCGGGGCGGGATCGCTCTATCGCAAGCCGATCGGCGTTCTCAGTGCCGGAACCTCCGGTGGCAGCAACGCCATAGAGCAACTGGTCCGAACGCTGACCTGGCAGGGAGCACTGGTGCTGGCCACCCTGGGGATCGCCGCGCCCCGAACGAAAATGGACGAGGCGGGCAGTTTCACTGATCCGGCGACAATCTCCGAAATTCAACGCTGGGCCGAGCAGGTTCGTGAGGCACCTACGCTGTCAGCGGCCGAGACGCACAGCCGGGTCGCTCCAATCGTGAACGGCTACGGTCTCGATCCGGCCCACCTTGGGTAGCAACCCAGAAGGCGCAGTTCTACGTCCGAGCGATCCTGCTCCGGAGTCGAAAAGGTAACCGTAGGAAACCTTTTTGGCTCCCGAGTGACCGGGGCTTAGTACCATCGCCAGAAGCATCACCTGCCCGACCCTCTTTACGAGCGCACGAATCGGAGTACACCCATGGCCCCTCGCCCGATATGGACCGGCACCATCAGCTTCGCTCTGCTCAGTGTGCCCGTGAAGCTCTACACGGCGACCCGCTCCAAAGACATCAGCTTCAACCAGATCGAGAAGTCGACCGGGGCCCGCATCAAGCAGAAGAAGGTGTCGTCGGTAACCGGCGAGGAAGTGGCAAGCGACGACATCGTCAAGGGTTACAAACTGGGCGGCGATTCGTATGTGCTCATCGAATCCGAAGAGCTCGAGGCGCTCGCACCGAGGGACGCAGCCAACGAGAAGACCATTCGGATCCTCGACTTTGTAAAGCTCGACGACATCGACCCCGTCTACTTCGAGAAGGCGTATTACATCGCTCCTGAGAAGGGTGGGTTGCGGCCGTATGCACTGCTGGCGAAGGCCATGCAGGAGACCGGCAAGGTCGCTATCGCCAAGGTGGTCATGCACAACCGCGAGTACCTCACCGCGATTCGTACGGTCGGCAACGCACTCTGCATGGAAACCATGCTCTTCGGCGACGAAGTCGTGTCGACCACGGAAATCGACGGCATTCCCGACAAGGCCATCGACATTGCCGACAAGGAACTGGAAATGGCGAAGATGCTCGTCGAAACCTCGTCGGGAGAGTTCGAGCCCGACAAATACCGCGACGAGTACCGCGACAAAGTCATGGCGATGATCGAGGCCAAGGCATCGGGGCACACCTTCGAAACGCCGAAGCTCGAAGAGCCCACCAAAGTTGTCGATCTCATGGCTGCCCTGGAAGCAAGTCTCGCGGCGGCGAAGGCCAAGAAGGCGTCGTAGGGCTGAGCCGGCCGACGTTCCAACCAGCCACCACCGAAAGCCAGCTTGCCCATGAGCGAGACCTTTGTGGAAATCGAAGGCCGCACACTGAAGCTCACGAATCTCGACAAGATCCTCTTTCCGAATGGTTTTACCAAAGGCCAGATGATCGATTACTACGTGCGCGTAGCACCTCGGATGTTGCCGCATTTGAGCGGTCGAAACGTCACCATGGTCCGATGGCCCGACGGAGTCAACGGCGAGCACTTTTTCGCAAAGTCCGTCCCAAGCCACGCTCCTGAATGGATCGAACGGGTCAAGCTGAAAGACAACACCTACATCGTCTGTCGAGACCTTCCCACACTGGTGTTCATGGCCAACCTCGCGGCGCTGGAGCTCCACGTTCCGATGCATCGAATTGCTGACGGCAACGAGAACCCCGACGACCTGGTTTTTGACCTTGACCCCGGACCCGGAACCGACATCGGCACGTGCTGCGAAGTTGCCCTGCTGATTCGGGAATTCCTCCAACCGCTCGGTCTTGATACGAGAGCAAAGACCAGCGGGTCAAAAGGGATGCAAATATATGCACGCGTACCACCCAACATGGGATACGGCGGGCCCGGAGGAACCACCGAGTTCGCCAAGCGGCTCGCCGAAGGCATGGAAATCGCCCATCCCAATCTGATCGTGTCGAAGATGACCAAAGAACTCCGCACCGGCAAGGTATTGATCGACTGGAGTCAGAACGTTCGAGCCAAAACGACGGTCTGCGTGTGGTCATTACGAGCCCGGGAGGAGCCGACGGTATCGACACCGGTGAGCTGGGAGGAGATTGAAAAGTCGGTGAACACCACAAACCTACGGTTCACCGCGGCACAGGCCCTCGAACGGCCGGATCTGTGGGCCGACTGATAACCGGCTGATACCGCTGGTATGAACGCTGACTGATTTGCAGACCACTGAGGGGGCGGCCCCCGTTCGAGCGGCCGTGCACGGTAGGTCGTCAGCTGATGACAGGATGAAGTGTGATGAACGTAGGCCCGTCGAACCACATCACCGCCACTGAGCTCGGACGCCAACTGGAGGCCCAGCTCCGCGAGGTCATCTTCGGCGCCGAATACACGTTGCACCTCGTGGTCGCCACATTGCTTGCTGGTGGGCACGTGCTGCTCGAGGACCGGCCGGGTGTCGGTAAGACGCTCCTCGCGAAGGCCGTTGCGGCATCGATTGGCGGAACCAGCGCGCGAGTTCAGGGCAGCATCGACATCCTCCCAAGCGATATCACCGGTTCGCTGATTCTCACCCCCGGAGAGGCTGACCCGTTTCGCTTCCTCGAGGGACCGGTCTTTCACAACGTGCTGTTGATAGACGAACTGAACCGCATCTCGCCGCGGGCTCAGGCCGCCCTACTTGAAGCGATGGAAGAACGCAGTGTCACGATCAACGGGGCTCAGCGGGCGCTGCCCGTGCCGTTCACGGTGTTCGCATCGCAGAACCACTCGTCGTCGACCGGTACGTACCCGCTGCTGCAGGGTCAGATCGACAGGTTCATGATCGGCGTCACCATGGGCATGCCCTCACCGGAGCAGGAATCATCGTTGCTGTTGGGTCAGCGGGGAACCGCCAAGCTGCACGATCTCAATCCCGTGACGACTCAGGATGAACTAGTACGCGCGCAGAAGGAAACCGCAGCGCTTTACGTCGACCCGCGAATTGCCGACTACCTCGTGGGTCTCGCAACGTTCACCCGAGCGCAACTCGGGCCGTCTGCCGGAGCGTCGCCGCGCGCCAGCCTGATGGCGCTCGCACTGGCCAAGGCTCTCGCCGTGCTCGACGGCCGTGACTACGTAAGCCCCGACGACATTCAGAACGCCGTATTCCCGGCCTGGGGCATGCGCCTCCATCGCGACCAGACCGAACAGGCGGCGCGGCGACTCATCGCGAGCTACCTCGCTGCGGTGCCGACCCCGAGGGTGTAGATCGCATGATCGGTCGGAAGACCCCTGAACCCAACGGTGGACCAGACCGCCGGAAACGGTGGCTGGTGACCCCGTTTGGCTGGTGCATGCTGACGCTCGGACTCGGAGCGCTGCTGCTACCGCGTCGGGTATTCGGTCGCGAAGACCCGCGCCCGATCGTCGGGATCGCGTTTCTCGTGCTGTTCTTCATCGAGGCCATCCTGTTGAAGTCCCGCGATGCGGCCGTCAGCGGAACGGCGACGATTGCGCCGATCCTCGAGGTGGGTCGCGATGACCCGATCGAAATTCAGGCGTATGGCGTTGTTGCGGGAGTGCTGCGGGTACGGCACTTCTCCGTCGCCACTGTCGATTCCGACGGGCGCGCCACACTTCACTGGAGCCCCAAACGACGCGGGATCTTCCGTTTGCGCGACGTGCGCCTGTGTATCGGCGGTCCGTTCGGCCTGCTCGAACGCACGAAGGAACTGGCACCCAACGGCCACGGTGTCGTATGCGTCGGGCCGAGCCGGCTACCGCTCGACTCCAGCGCGTTCGCCGCATGGTCCGCAACATTCGGACGCTCCGACGAGGAACCCGAGGAGCTGCACGGCATCAGGCTTTACACCCCCGGCGATGACGTGCGGGCAATCCACTGGCGCCTCAGCGCACGAGAGGGCCGACCAATGATCACGACCACGGTATCCCCTATTACCACCACAAAGATCGCCGTTGATTTGGGTCCGGTGGAAGGTCTCAAAGCCGAGTACTGGGCACAAATTGCGGCAACGTTTCTGGATCGGGAGCTACAAAAAGGCCCGATAGCTCTCGTGGTACGCGACAGCCAGGGCGTGGCCCTGATCGATATCGCAAACCCGGCGGACGTCAGCGCCTCGCTGGCCGCGGCGATCCCCGGGGAGCCGGTGCCGATCGACGATGTCGCCGCGTATGTTGGCGCATGGCGAAACGACCTGGTTGAGGCCGAACGCAAGGGCGTCGTCATCGTAAGCGACGACCGCTTTCCACCTGGCACGAACCGCCTGATCCCAACCGAGATGATGGCGGGCGACCGTGAGTAGCCGGGCGCGACACGTACATCGAAATGTGGCGCGGATAGCGGTGACACGATGAACGCCGAAGGGTTCTCCACAGAGCGCAACTCGGTGATGGCTATCAACGCGCTCACACTTTCCGTATTCACGGGCTCACAGATTCTCAGTCGATTGACCACCGGCTCACTAGGTATCCAGGAAATTCTTCTGGGATTTGTTGCATTTGTTGTTCTCAGTACCATCCTCATCGCCGCTCAGAATTCGCCCAATACGTATGCCGCCCACGATGCGGGTATTCGTTCGTGGTTAGCGAGGTTCCTGACAAATGCGCCGCGCGTGAAGAAGCCAACGCTGCTGCTGGCCAGCATTGTCTTCGCCCTCATTCCACACCTGGAGGCCGGACGCCTCAACGGGTTCGGAATGGCATCTCGATTGATGCTCGGCGCAGCCGTGATTGCCGTGGTGGCTGATCAGGCTGACCGTTGGCTTCTCGGAGTGGCGGCCCTGACGATCGTGCTTCACCCCTGGAACCACCCAACCACCGTGACTGTGGTGTTTGTCGGGCTGATCATGCTCGGGATCGCCCTGCGAACACGAGCAGACATCGAGTCGCCCCTCTCACCGGCCGAGCGTCACCAATCGACTGCCGGATCAGGGCTTGCAGGCGCACCGTCAGCCATGAACCCTGTTAGTGCCGGGGAGCACCCGGGCGGCTCGCTCCGCCCCACCCCCTCCCGGGGCTTTCGCTCGACATCGCAAATCGTCGGGGCAATAGTGCTGTCGCTACTCACCGCCACCCTTCTTCGAGATCAGGCAAGGCAGTTGGCCTGGACCCCAAACGGGTCGAGTCGCAGCGGTGGGGGACTCGGTGGGACCGACGACCAGAGCATCCCACGGGAGCGTTTCCGGGCCCTCAACGCTGACTCACAGCTTGACCTGGCATACAAGCCCACTCGGAGCACACAGGAGATCATGACCCTGTTCACCAATCAGCCGACTCCCGCGTTCCTACGCGCGCAGACCTTTGACCAGTGGACAGGAAAGACATGGAAGGCCGGCGGCTCCACAACCGATGAAGTACCGGTCCAAGCCGGTATCTGGCTCGTGCGACCCTCCTTTCAAGATGAGCTTGCCGAGTTCATAGCGCAACGGCGCAACCGCAACTCGGTGACTGAGCCTCCGGTGGGTCCCGATGGCGTTCGACAGATGGTCATCCAGGCCAAGGTGCTCTTCAACGGATACACCCCGGTCCCCATTGAACCGGTCGCCATGGCCGCAGACACTGACCGGCCGACCAGTCGATGGCAATCCGACGGGACGATCGTCTCCGACGGCGCCGGCCCGAACGTTTACGTGGTCGTCAACGTGCCGAGTAGGGCGACCGCATTCGAAATGTCGAGAACGGATCTCCTCGATACCTCGAATATTTCGGCCAAGACGAAGGCGCTGGCCAACGAGATCGTGACCGGGTTGTCGAGTAACGAGGCCAAGGCGCAGGCCATCAGTGCCTGGGTGACAGCGAACATCAGGTACGACCTTTCGGTCGAGGCCCCGAACGCCGGCGCCGACCCCATCGACGAACTGCTCTTCCGGGCGAAGGCGGGATCGTGCACCCATTTCGCCACGGCAACCGCGGCACTTCTCCGAGCCGTCGGGATCCCGGCGAGGGTGGCGACAGGGTTTGTCGGCCAGACCCTGGTCGCTCCGAACCAGATTTCGGTCCAGGCCAAGGATGCTCATGCGTGGGCCGAGATACCGCTGGCCGGTGGAGGATGGAAGGTGACCGACACCACCCTCGGAGCTACCGAAGTGACTCCCACCCCTACGAAACTGCCGTCTCGTGGTGTGCTCGGGGTGATGGCGGCGTTGATCGTCATCATCGCGGTGTTTGCCTTCCGCCACCGCCGTCGACTCCGTTCGGAACAATCAGCCGACGCGCAGATCTGGGACGAACTCCTTGCAGTCGGACGGGTCATCGATCTACGACCGGCCGTCCCCGTCAGCTATCGCGGCTACGCGGAAGAACTCGATGAGACGCTCAGTATGGGTGGCGAGCTTGCCCGCGTTGGAGCGAGCCTCGACCGGCGAGCGTTCGGACCCCGCTCCCCCGGTGCTACCGCAGCAGAACCTGAGACGGGGGCGGCCAGGAGCGTGCTGGTGGTCGCAAGGACGAGAGCGAAAGCCGAACGCGACAAGCGACGGTCGGACCTTCGGGAACTCCGCCGAACCCGACGACGGCGTTATCGCGGTTAAGCGTTCGAGCGGATCTGCCGAGAAGTCGGGGACCTCGGGCCAAAGGTCGCACTCTTGAGGCACCGACAGTTGTTGAGAACGAAATCTGTCGACCGTTGCGGCCGAAAGTTGATCGCCCGAAAGACCCAACGATCGGTAAAACCCGTGGTCCGACAGGCTTAATTCCTGAGTCGGGCGTCAGCGATTCATCAATCTTGATGACGGATCGTCAAGAATTCGTCTCGATGATTACTTCACGCCTCGAACCCCCCGTGAAGGAAACCATGACAAACCTCATAGTAAAATTGCAAAACTACGTGGACCAGCGTCGACAAGAAATCGACGAGCGTGGTGCCACCGCCGTGGAATATGCACTGATGGTCGGGCTTATCGCCGTAGGCATAATCACCGCCGTAGTTGCCCTGAAAAACAAGGTTGCGACCACATTCCAAAAGGTCGGAAACGCAGTCGGAAGTCAATGATCCGAAACGACACCGGCAGCGCCCGGTTGTAGACCAACGGCAAATTCGTGTGACCTGACGTATCGACCTCTCGCACAGGAGGTCGATACGGCCGCGAAAGAGCCCGAAATTGTGGAATCCCGGCCTCGGGCGGACGCCCGGGAACTCGCGAGCAAACCGACGCAGAACTGTCGCAGTTCGTTCACACGCATGAAACCTGGCCCGATTACCTTCGTAGATGTCGGTTCGTGGGTACCGACAGAGCGGCACCTCTCGAGGTGTCGAGTAGTTGCTGCGCAGGGCTTCCCCTGGTTCGGCGCAGCAACTACTCTCCTCCGCTCACTATGGCGGTGGGCCCCGCCTCCGCTTCGCTTCGGCACCCTTCCGCTAGGCGGCCCTCATCCGGACTCGGTGGCTCGCTCACTCCAGTCGCTCCGCTCCTTCCGCTCCCTGCGCCCTCGCCGGGGCCGCTTACTCCTCGGCGCAACCAGTGAGTGTGTGCAGTGGCTTAGCCCGGGTCTAGGCAAACGCACACACTCCAGTTGGGCGACTGGGTTTGCGGGCCAACGGGTCAGCCCAAACGGGCGGCCTGGTTTGCGGACAGTGCGGCGCGGACTACGTGGTCACCCGGGCCGCCGTGCGTCGGCGCTTCAAACGTCTTGGTGCCGCCGAGCAGGGCGTTCACGGTCGCACCGACGCTGTGGCGCAGTGCGTTCAGGTCATAGCCGCCCTCGAGAAACAACACGGTTCGGGAATCCTGGGGTGCGAATTGGCGGAGGCGGGTCGCAAAGCGGGCGAAGTCGCCGGCCGAGAACCCCAAGCCGCCGAGCGGATCGTCGCGGTGGCTGTCGAACCCTGCCGAAATCAGTACCCAGGTCGGGCTGAAGTCCTGCACAACAGGTGCGACGACCTCATCAAAGGCCCGCAGCAACACGTCGCCGGTGGCTCCGTGAGGGAGCGGAAAATTGATGGTCCGCCCTGGAGCACCCGGACCGCCGGTCTCGTTCACCCGCCCCGAGAACGGCCAGTGGTCGTCGAGTTGGCTGGAGACGAACAGCACGTTCGGATCGTTCCAAAACATGGCCTGGGTACCGTTTCCGTGGTGCACGTCCCAATCGACGATCAACACCCGTTCCCCCCGGGCAGTGAGCGCAGCGGCCGAAATCGCGATGTTGTTCAGCAGGCAAAAGCCCATCGAACGATCAACGAGGGCATGGTGCCCGGGAGGGCGCACGAGAACGAGACCGGCCAGCGCTTCTCCGCGATCCAGAGCCGCGAGCGTCGAAAGACCCGCACCCGCAGCCAGCACAGCGGTGTCCCATGAGCCGATCGAGGCATCGGTGTCGGGATCGATCGGTCCCCCGCCCGCCTTGCAGAAGTCGTGCAGATGATCGAGATAGGCCCGGTTGTGCACCCGAGCGGCGTCGTCGACAGTCGCAGCCACGACGTCCACCGGAACGATGGCATCTTCTAAGCCGGCGTCGAGAACGCCACCGACGGCGGCAGACAGGCGGGCCTGCGTCTCCGGGTGACGCGCGTGGGTTACGTGGCGGTCGAGATCAGCTAGGGACGCAACGGCAAGCATGAACGAAGGCTACGCCCAAGTTCACGGTTTGCGAAGTCCACCAGGTCACTTTCGCTGAACGCGTTGGACCCGGTCGGTTGGGACCGGCGATCGGCACTCGAAGGTAAGCGTCAGCGTTGCCGGGGGGACACGTAGACATCCCACGGATTCGGGAGCCGATCGTTGGTCACGTAACCGAGCCCGAGCCCCAGGTTCCGAAACGAGTTCCAGGTCTCCCGGTGTGTCCGCACCGGTGCTGAATGCACCAACCACCACTGCCGATTGGCCGGACCCCGCAGCACCGGCGATCCATCAGGCAAGGAGCGCTCGGCCAGCTGGCCGGGGGTTCCCTCGAACGTCACGAACGATGCGATTGGATAGCGCGAGTACCAGGCTTCCGGCACGACGCGACCCGCATTGAACGCGCAGGCGACCGGGCTGAGATCCGACAAGTGGTCGAGCTTTGATCGGACCGAGCGCGTGTCGTCGACCGGGACTTCGTCGAAGAACACCCCGTCAGCATCAAACCAGGATCGGGATCGCTCGACGTCCACCGCCGTGTCCTCGGGACTACGGGTGAGATAGCCGGTGTGCACATAGATCAATACCCGGATTCGGAGTTCACGCATCGCCTCGCGCAACACCCGATAGTCTCCGGACGGGGCATCGCCCGGACCATTCGCCGGGTTCAACACGACCACCGACGGAACATCCGACAAGAGGTGCTTCCAGTGTTCCTGCTCCCACGGGCCGAAATAGGCGGGCACCCCAAGACCAACACCGGGCTGGGGTGCGCCAGTGCTCCCGCTCGGATTCGCAGCCGACCTCATCGGCGGAAGCGACCACACACCGCTGCGAGGACCGATTTCGGCCGGAAGTTCTTCGTCGCTTGCGGCACGCGAAACCGATCAACGGCCAAGAACATGGAGCCCGAGAGCGGATTCGAACCGCTGACCTGCTCATTACGAGTGAGCTGCTCTACCGACTGAGCTACCCGGGCTGGGCGGGGAAAATCGTAGCTGACGAAATTCGTCGGCAGACGCGGTTTGCGCCTTTAGCGGGGTGGAAGATCCAAAAACATGTGGCGGAACCGTCCGGCCACCCGACGACGTTGCGTCAGCGAGCCGGAAGATCCAAAAACAGCGCCCGGAACCACAGGGCGAGGTTCGGGTTTCGGACCAATTGCTCGTTTGCGCTGCTTATCCGTTGAATGGCGCCGAGGGCGGCCTTCACATCCAAGGCCGAGGTGTCGGGCTGCACCAGCGTCTGTCGGTAGATCTGTTGGATAACCCCGAGCCCGAGACGGACTTCGTCGTCTCGGAGCCGCTTCAGCTCGCGCTTGTGGCGCTCCATCAGCTCTTTTCGCTGTCCAATGCCCCCGCGTCCACCTGTCGCCTCCAAGCGGGCCTCCAGATGGGCCAGTTCGGCTGCCTGACGCGCTTCGAGTGGTGCGACCGCAGCAGCATCGAGCAAGCCGACCGCCTCGTCGGCGAGTACGGACACCGCAGCACCAGTGCCGTTGAGCCGCTGCGGCACCATCTGCCAGAACGACACGCGCTGTCCGAGGGCCGGATCGGTTGCGAGGAGACGGGCTCGATCCAACCGACCACCCGATGCTGCGGCGGACTTCTCCGCTACGTCAAGCTCAGCCCCTTCGGCCACGAGGGCACGCGTGATCGCCTCGACGCTGAGCGGAGCAAACCCGACCGTCACACAACGCGATGCGATGGTGACGAGCTCGGACGTGATCTGCTCCGCGAGCACGATGAACACCGTCGAGGGGGGCGGCTCCTCAATGATCTTCAGCAAGGTGGGCGCGGCCTGGGTCACCAGGTGGAAGTCGACGAGAATCAGGACCTTACGGTCGCCTTCGAGCGGCGACCTCGCGGCCAGCCTGATGATCTCGCGCGCCTGGTCGACCGAAATTGACGCGCCTTCGCGTTCGACCACCAGCACGTCGGGGTGCGCCTGAATGAGCGCCCGCGCGCAGGAGTTGCATCGACCACAACCACCGTACGGACACACCAGTGCCGCCCCGAAACGCAGGGCGGCCGCCTGCTTTCCCGATCCCGGAGCTCCGACGAACAGGTAGGCATGAACGGGGTTCGGCACGGAGGCCTGGAGCAGCGATACCGCCGAGGTCTGTCCGACAATCTCCGACCAGAAACCCGAGCGCCCGTCCTCGATCTCGTCCGGCGAAAGCTCCTCGCCGACCTCAACGGAGTGGGGCTCGACCGCTGGAGGCTCCTCAACGACAGCCTCTACCGCTGGAGGCTCATCAATAACAGGCTCATCAATGGAGATCCCGTCAACGTCACCCGTCTCAAGAACGTCGTCCGCAATCAGTTCGGCGATTTCGCCGATGTCGTCGACTGGAGGCTCCCAGTCCGGGTCGTTCAGAACCTCAGTGACATCACCGTCGGCGGGCAATTCCAGTTCGACCGCGGGGGCGCCGGCTTCGTCGGCGACCGGTTCCGGTAACAACGCATTGCCGGCGACCGTGGGAGCATCATCGGGTGCCGGCGCAACATCAGACGAACCGGGCTCCGCAAGAAGATCAAACAAGCTGGGAGCCGGCTCCGGTTCAGGCGGATCGACCACGACCGCCGGTTTCGGCGCGTCGAACAGTGATGCATCGAAGAGACTGTCCATAGCGCTCCTATCCTGGCACTTCGCCCGACCGCCAGATTTCCGGCCGGTTGGACCTCACCGCCTGAACGACCCCGGCCGCTAGAACAGATCGGAAACGGCGTCCCAGACCCGACGCTCGATGGCGTCGATCTCCCCGACGCCGTCGACCACGCGCCAACGATCGGCGTCGCTGGCCGCCAGCGCGTCGAAGCCGTCGATGACCCGCTCAAGAAATCCGGGTCCCTCCGACTCCAACCGATCGGGGGTCCCCAGGCGGGCCATTCGCTCCATGACCGTCGCCAACGGCACCCGAAGCAGCACGACGCGGTCAGGCAACCGGTCCTGCATCGCCCAGCGCGACACATCCATAACCTCGGTGACGCTGAGCCCGCGGCCGTATCCCTGGTACGCGAGTGACGATCCGTAGGACCGATCGCTGACGACATGGCGGCCGGACTCGAGGCTGGGGAGCACGACCTCGGCGGTGTGTTGCGCTCGATCGGCAGCCATGAGAAGGGCCTCCGCTCGAGTCGTCAACGATGCCCCTTCGGGGGAGTGGTCCAACAGCAGCGCTCGAATACGAATTCCTGCCGGGGTTCCACCGGGTTCGCGGGTCATTACGGCATTGATACGGGCCGCCAGGCGAGCAGCCTGCGTGCTCTTGCCCGACCCGTCGCAGCCTTCAAAGACGACGAATCGCGGGGTTGCGGTCGCGACGTTTCTCAGTTCGGCGGAGTCGGGCATGAGGGTCTGTTCGGCGGATGTCGAGGGGAAGTGTTACTTCGCCGACATCTTCGGGCTGGTGGCCTTCGTCGACTTGGGTTTTGCCGCACCCTTCGCGACGGTGCGAGACGTCGTGCTCGGCGCCTTCTTCGCCGCCGGGGCTTTCTTGGCCGCGGCCTTCTTCTTTGCGGGAGCTTTCGCCGCGCCTCGCTTCACGGTCTTGCCCGGATCGGTTGCGTCTTTGATCCGGCGCTCGGCCAGAAGTTCCTGCACGCGTTCGGCTGTGACCGTTTCGGGATCGTCGCCGCGTCGAAGTGATGCGTTCGTCGTGCCGTCGGTGACATAGAGACCGAAGCGGCCTTCCTTCATTACGATCGGTTTACCCGACACGGGGTCATCGCCGAAGGTTGCGAGCGGTGGCTTCGGGGCCGCCGACCGACGACCGAAGGTCTTCGGCTGGGCATAGATGGCAAGCGCTTCGTCGAGTGTGACCGTGAGCAGCTGGTCTTCGGTCGTGAGGCTCCGGGAGTCTGCGCCCTTGCGAAGATACGGTCCGAATTTCCCGTTTGACGCAACCACTTCGTCGCCCGTCGCCGGATCGACACCGACGACGCGGGGCAGCGTAAGCAACTGCAGCGCCTGCTCCAGCGTCACGTCTTCAACGGTCATCGTCTGGAACAACGACGCGGTCCGGGGCTTGGGGGCCTCGACCTTCTTCGGCTTCTTCGGCAGCCCTTTCACGGTGAACTCCTGCACCGGGTCGGGCATCTGCGCGGTCAGCAACTCGATGTTGCCGAGCTGGACATACGGACCGAAACGACCGGCCTTGGCGAAGATCGGAAGGTTCGTGGTTGGATCGGTGCCGACCACACGGTCACCCTTGGGGGCGGCGAGATACTGCGTCGCCCGTTCCACGGTGAGCTCGTCAGGGGGAAGATCCTCGGGTATCGACGCGGTGTCTTCGCCGCGCTTGACGTACGGCCCGTAGCGACCCGGACGAACGACGATCTCGCGCCCTTCGTCGTCGGTGCCGAGAGAAATCGTGTTGATCTCAGCCGCGTCGATGTCGCCGAGTCGGTCGTTGACCATGCTCTTCAGACCGGGTCGGGGACCGCCCACCAACGGCTTGGCCGGAATGGAGGCACCGGCCGGACCGTCTTCGCCGCCACCAAAGTAGAAGCGGGTCAGCCACGGTGTGGCCTGCGCGTCGCCGTTCGCGGATCGCGTCGAGGTCGTCTTCCATGCGCGCCGTGAACGCGTAGTCGACCAGGTCGCCGAAGTGCTGCTCCAAGAGGCCGATCACCGCAAAGGCTGTGTAGGACGGGATGAGTGCAGTTCCCTTTTTCCAGACATACCCACGGTTCTGCACGGTGCTGATGATCGAGGCGTACGTCGATGGGCGTCCGACCCCGAGGTCTTCGAGCGCCTTCACGAGCGAAGCTTCGGTGTAGCGGGCCGGGGGCTGAGTCGTGTGACCATCAGCGCGCATATCATTTGCGCGAAGCGGATCGCCCACCGCCAACATCGGGAGACGGATCTCTCGGTCTTCGAGTTCGGCGTCGGGATCGTCGGCCCCCTCCACGTAGGCCCGGAGGAAGCCGGGGAACGTGA
Organism: uncultured Acidimicrobiales bacterium; assembly: GCA_963763135.1. Classification (GTDB taxonomy): domain Bacteria; phylum Actinomycetota; class Acidimicrobiia; order Acidimicrobiales; family JANYDT01; genus JANMZO01. The sequence goes on from CAVXNJ010000010.1 coordinate 592,408, forward strand.
TGACTTTGCCTGATGCCGAGAACTCGACGTCGTCGCCGTTTCGGGTAGTCGCACCCAAACGGACCTGAGCTGACGTACCGCGGGCGTCGTTCATCTGCGACGCAATCGTGCGCATCCAAATCAACTCGTAAAGCTTGAACTCGTCGTTGTTGAGTTCCTTCTCCACTTCCGCCGGAGTACGGAACGACTCGCCGGCCGGGCGAATGGCTTCGTGGGCCTCCTGTGCGTTCTTGACCTTCTTCGCGTAGAGGCGTGGGGAGTCGGGGAGGTAGTCCTTCCCGTACAGCTGCACGACCTGAGCCCGCGCGGCGGCGATTGCCGTATCCGACAGGTTCGTCGAGTCGGTACGCATGTACGTGATGTAGCCGTTTTCGTAGAGCCGCTGCGCAATGCTCATGGTGCGTTGCGACGAGAAACGCAGCTTGCGCCCGGCCTCCTGCTGCAGCGTCGACGTCATGAACGGTGCATACGGAGAACGCCTATACGGCTTTTCCTCCATCGAACGGACCGCGAACGGAACACCGGTCAGCGCCTCCACCAACGCCTCAGCCCGGGGTTGATCGAGCGCGATGACGGTCGAGTTGGCTGCGAGCATGCCGTCGGCGCCGAAGTCTTTTCCGGTAGCGAGACGCGTGCCGTTGAGCCCGACCATGGTGGCCGAAAACGTTTCTTCCGCGGGGGTGGCGAACACGCCGGTGAGGTCCCAGTAGCTCGCGGAACGGAACCGCATGCGGGCACGTTCGCGTTCGACGATCAAGCGGGTCGCCACACTCTGGACACGACCGGCCGACAGGCCCGGCATGATCTTTTTCCAAAGAACGGGCGACACTTCGTAGCCGTAGAGCCGGTCGAGGATTCGCCGGCACTCCTGGGCGTCGACGAGATCGCGGTCGAGGTCACGAGATTCGTCGACCGCCCGCTGGATTGCTGACTTGGTGATCTCGTGGAACACCATCCGCTTCACCGGAACCTTGGGCTTCAGCACCTCAAGGAGATGCCACGCGATCGATTCACCTTCGCGATCCTCGTCGGTTGCGAGATACAACTCGCCGGCGTCTTTCACGAGCGCCTTCAGTTTCGCAACGTGCGCCTTCTTTTCGTTGGCGACGATATAAAGAGGTGTGAATCCGTTGTCGACGTCGACGCCAAGTTTCGCCCATGCCTGTCCGCGCATCGACTCCGGGATGTCAGCGGCGCTCCGGGGAAGGTCGCGGATGTGCCCGATCGAGGACTCGACGACGAAATCGCTCCCGAGAAACCCCGCGATCGTCTTCGCTTTTGCAGGGGATTCGACGATGACCAACGGCTTGCCGGCGCGAGCCGAACCAGTCTTGGCGGAGGAAGTTGAGCTAGCCACAGTACGGCCACTGTTCCACGTTTTCCCCCGCCGTTGTCAAGGACCGGAAGAAATGTTCGTCGTTCGTGTCTATTTCGGTGATCGACGAAGTGGGGCGGCTCGTCGGCCGGACCTGGGCGGACAACGCTTCCACGCGCTGCGCACTTGGGCATGTGCCCATCGAGGGAAATTGAGACTTCGTCATGGTTGCGTGTGGTTTCCTGAGTTGTTTTTCGGGTCGGAGGGGGGATTCGTCCGGCTCCGCGATGTCTTCTTCGGCGTTTTGCCAGCAAATCGTGAGTGTTAGACCCTCACGGAGCACGGTCGGCCACGTCGAACCCTCACCGAGCGACGGCCGCTGGTAGCGTGGGAATGCGCTAAATCTCCGCCTTCACGGTGTAAACACGACTGAGTGGCCACTCATATCTGAGAATCGGTACACTTTTGTCGCTTTTGCTTCGTTAACTTTTTGCTGGAAAGGACCTCCCACGTGAGGATTCGATCACTCTTTGCTGCTGCCTTGTTGGGTATTGGTCTCGTTCCATCCGTAACCGCCACAACCGCAGTGGCACAGACCGACGCGAAAGTGCGTGTCGCGCACTTCTCACCCGACGCTGACGCAGTCGATATTTATATCGACGGCAAGAAGAAGATGAACAGCGTTCCGTACTTGGCAATGTCTGAATACGTGAGTCTTCCAGCCGGGAAGCACACCTTTGAGGTCCGCGGTGCCGGAACCCCAGCGACCGGTCCAGCCGTTCTCACCGCCGAACAGAGTGTCGCCGCTGGTTCGTTCACCACGGTCGCCGCAATCGGCCCGTTGGCAACCATCAAGGCCGGTATTTTCAACGACAAGATTTCGACGCCTGCGGCCGGGAAGTCCAAGGTTCGCGTGATCCATGCTGCCGACGGAACCGCTGAAGTCGACGTTTCTCTCAAAGCCGGAGCAGTTGCGTTCCCGAAGGTTCCCTTCGGCACGGCAACCGAGTACGCCGAGATCGATGCCGGCTCCTACGACCTGCAGATCTTTGGCGCCGGTACCCAGACTCCCATCCTCGCCAAGAACGTGACACTCCAAAGCGGTGGCGTCTACACGATCGCTGCAATCGGCGGCGCCGACAAGCCACCGACGCTTCGCGGGTTCGTCGACCTGACCCCGGGTGCAGCCGTGCCCACCGCCGCCCCCGGAACGGCGCCGACCACGAAGGCCGCTACGACTGCGGCGCCGACCGCCGCTCCAACAACCACGGCTGCTGCGGCGACGACCACCAAAGCACCCGCCACCACCGTTGCCGCCGCAGTCGAGACCACCGCCGCCCCTGTCGAGACCACGGCCGCTGCCGTTGAAACGACTGCTGCGACCGAGACCACGATTGCAGCAACCGAGACCACCGTTGCGGAAACGACCGAGACCACTGTTGCCGCCGCAGTCGAGACCACGGTCGCCGCTGAGGATACGGTCGCCCCGACCCCCACGGGTGGCGTCGGCACCGGATTCGGCGGCCTCTCCGACTCGCAGTCCTCGGCAGCACTCGTGCTGCTCGGCGTTGTCGCCGTCGGCGCAATTGTGACCGGCCGGTCACGTCGCCGCTTCCACAACTGATCCTGTAACCGACCTCGGTTGCGCGCCTTCTGGCCAAACAACACGTCGAACTCGTCGAGGGTCACCCCCGAAACAGATCACTCGGTAACCATCAGATTCAACCAACGAACGAAGGGTCGGCCTCAGGGCCGGCCCTTCGCCTTGCCGCCGCCAGGGTCGACCGTCCACCACTTACGGAAATTCTTGTGGTAGGTCAATCTGCCCTTGGCGTGGTGTTCGGCGGGAATGCTCGGGTAGTATGGCAATCCCATGGCCCGCTATGTCCCAAAGCACATGCGCAAGCGGAAGTTGCGTGAGCGTCGTCGCCCGATGGGTATCGCGGCGGTTGTGATCGCCGGCATTGCCAGCCTGAGCGGGACGTTTGGGTACACCCCGGGTGCGCTTGCCGTTGACCCCTCGAAACCGCTGGCCGAGCAGGTCGCGGCCATGCAGTCGAATCCGACTGGCACCATCCAGCAGACACTCACGCCGGTTGAGGTCCCACCGGTCGCTCCGGCAGTCGACATTTCGACGGCGTCGCTGCCGCTTTACGTCAATATTCCCGCCATCGGGGTGGGCAGTGAACTCATGAGCCTGGGCCTCGAAGAAGACGGATCTCTCGAAGTGCCGGCCGACTTCAACCAGGCCGGTTGGTTCCGAGGCGGCGCCATCCCGGGCGAGGTCGGTCCCGCCGTGATCGCGGGCCATCTCGACAGCATCCTTGGGCCGGCCATCTTCTCCCGCCTTTCCGAGCTCAAGCCCGGTGACATCATCAAGGTGCTCCGGCGAGATTCGGTGGTCCTCACGTTCTCCGTAACGCGCATCGACAACTACCTGAAGGACTACTTCCCCTCAGACATGGTCTACGGGTCGACCGCCGAACCCGAACTTCGACTGATCACGTGCGGTGGCACCTTCAACAAGAGCGCGCATTCCTACGCCGGAAACACTGTCGTGTACGCGAAACTTGTCGCCGACACGGGCTCCGGGTCCCAGTAGGTCCATCGCCGCAATCAGTGCGTGCCGTTGTTCTTTCGGTGGCGCAGAAACTCGATCCCGACCGGGATCACCGACACGGCGACGATCACGATGGCCAGCAGGTCGATGCGATCCTTGAGTCCGGGGAAACGCTTCCCGAGCAGGAATCCGGCCACGGTGACACCGATTCCCCAGAGCGCGCCGCCAATCAAGTTGTAGACGGCGAACGTGCGATATTTCATGTGGCCCACGCCGGCGACAATCGGGGCAAACGTACGGACGATTGGCACGAAGCGAGCGAGGATGATCGTCTTCGATCCATGTTTTTCGAAGAAGCTCTGCGCTTTCAAAACGTGCGCGGGCTTGAACAGTTTTGATTCCGGGCGGGCAAAGAGCGCCGGCCCCACTCGCCGCCCGAATTGATAGCCGACTTGATCGCCCAGCACCGCGGCGACGAAGGTAACCAGGCAAATCAGAACAATCGGCTGGTCAAAGATGTCTGTCGCGCAGAGCAACCCGGCGGTGAACAGCAACGAGTCGCCCGGAAGGAAGAACCCGACCAGCAATCCCGACTCGGCGAAGATGATCAGCGCGAGACCGATCAACCCGTACTTGTTGATCAGTTTTTCGGGGTCGAGGCCGAGAGCGGCTAGGGCAGCGAGCTGAGACATGACGTGCAAGGCTATCGGCGCGAAAAGGCCCGGAGCTGAACTCCGGGCCGATTCTCGTGATTTTCTAACCGCGGCAGGCGCTGTGCGGCACCTCCCGGATTGGGGTTTACAGCTCGATGACCGACTTCTGGCGGGTCGTCTTGACGATCGACGCAGCCAGCACGACGAGCGCAGCAGCAGCCACAGCCAGTCGGATTCCGTCTTTGTCCTGGGTCGAGATGATGGCCGGGAGGACGAGCAGCGAAACAAGGTTCATCACCTTGATAAGCGGGTTGAGGGCCGGGCCGGCGGTGTCTTTGAACGGGTCGCCGACCGTGTCGCCGATGACGGCGGCCTTGTGGGCGTCGGAGCCCTTGCCGCCTTCGTGGCCGTCTTCGATGTACTTCTTCGCATTGTCCCAGGCGCCACCGGCATTGCTCAGGTAGTTGGCCATGAGCTGACCGGTGAGGATGACAGCTGCGGAGAAGGCACCGAGTGCGGCGAAGCCGAGACCGAATCCGACGACGACGGGGGTGAGCACCGCCAGCAGAGCCGGCGTCGCCAGTTCCCGCAGCGAGGCGGTCGTGCAGATGTCGATGACCGCACTCGAATCGGGGTCCTTGGTTCCGGCCATGATCTTGCCGTCGGCGAACTGCTTGCGCACTTCCTGCACGACGACGCCCGCAGTACGGCTTACAGCGCGGATGGCAAGCGACGAGAAGAGGAACGGAACCGATCCGCCGATGAGGAGGCCGATGAAGACCTTCGGGTCGGCCACGTTGATCGGGAGCAGGTCGAACACGCCACGGGGCAACTTCTCAGCGGCCTCGATCGTGCTCTTCAGCTCGGCGTCGGTCAGCTTCGACAGAACACCGGCTCCACCCTTGACCGCACCTTCGATGAACGAGGCGAAAATCGCCACGGCGCCGATGACGGCCGAACCGATGGCGAAGCCCTTGGTCACGGCCTTCGTCGTGTTGCCCACGGCGTCGAGGCTCACCATGATGCGCTCGGCATCACCGTGGAACTCACCCGACATCTCAGCGATACCGGCGGCGTTGTCAGACACCGGGCCGAAGGTGTCTTCCGACACGATGACGCCGGTCGTGGCCAACATGCCCATGCCGCAGAGTGCAACGAGGTAGAAGCTCAGCTGCAGGTTTCCGCCGCCGAGAGCAAGCGCCGTGCCGATGGCGATGGCGATCGCGAGAACGGCGTACACCGAGGACTCGAGGCCGGAAGCCGTACCTGAGAGAACGACGGTGGCCGGGCCGGTGCGGGCGGACTCGGCGATGTCCTTGACCGGCTTGTAATGGGTGGCGGTGTAGTACTCGGTCAATCGGCTGACCAACTGGGCCAGGACCAAGCCGACGACAACGGCCAACCAGCAGCGCAGGCCGATGTTGCTGATCGTCTTGGTGATCGTGCCGTCGTCGAGCTTGCGGGTGCCCTGCTTGTTTCCCACGTAGCCGATTGCGACGATACCGACACCGACAACGGTGAGGAGACCCGATACAAGAAAGCCGCGGTTGATCGGCTTAAGTGCGTCGGTCTCGTCGTCTTTGGCCTTCACGGCAAAGATGCCGGCGATGGAAGCGATAACGCCGACCGCACGGGCCGCAAGCGGGAACACGAGGCCGAGCGCCCACTTCTTCGGATCGTCGGGGAACACCGACTTGAACGCCGCAACACCGAGAATGATCGAGGCCACCAGGGTCACTTCGTAGGACTCGAAGAGGTCGGCGGCCATACCGGCACAGTCACCAACGTTGTCGCCGACGTTGTCGGCAATCGTGGCCGGGTTGCGGGGATCGTCTTCGGGGATTCCGGCTTCGACCTTACCGACGAGGTCGGCACCGACGTCGGCCGCCTTGGTGAAGATGCCGCCACCGACACGAAGGAAGAGGGCGAGGAGCGAGCCGCCGAATCCGAATCCGACGAGGATCACGGAGCTGGTGTTCTGGAAGACCCAGATGATGAGCGTCGCACCGAGCAGGCCGAGGCCGACGGTGAACATACCGGCCACGCCGCCGGTCTTGAACGCGGCGTCAAGGGCTTTGGGCATCGGGCGGTCTTTGCTCAGCGCAGCGGCCGCCGTGCGGACGTTGCCCCTGGTCGCGAGGGTCATACCGATGTAGCCGGTGAGACCCGAGGCGAGACATCCGAGGAGGAACGCCACCGTGCGGGAGATACCTGCAGCGGCGAAGCCAAGGGCTTGTTTTCCGTCGGGCTTGTCGATTGCCGCAGACGTCGCGAACACGACAACGGCCAACGGAATAACGATCATGCCGATCGTGCGGAACTGCCGCTTCAAATAGGCCTGGGCGCCATCAAAGATCTGCTGGGCGATTGCCTGCATTTTCGGGGTACCGGTGTCCATGGCCAACACCTGTTTCATCAGGTAGAAGCCGACGGCGATGGCCAGAAGGGCGGCTAGCCCAGAGAGAAGAAGAACCAGCTTCTCGCCGCCTCCGAGCGTGAATTCCTGGTACCCCCCCTCACCTGCGAGGATCGAGCTGATCATGCGGAAATGTCCTTTCGTTTTCCACCAGACGGAGCTTTTTTGCCCTGTCGTGCATCTGTGGGTCCATGCTCGGATTTCGACTCCGTACTGCTTCGCTCGCCGAGCTTTCGAGCGTCTACGGGTTCACGTTCAGGCCGACCTGGGTTGTCGGTAGACACCAGGTGGCGGGCCTTTACGAAAATCTGTCCGGCGAGTCGTTCGCCAACAGTTCGATCTACGCCTTCGACACGGACCACGACCGGGCCGTCGAAGGGATGCTTTTCAATGACTTCAACGAGCGCGCCCGGACGAATCCCCAGCGTGTCGAGGAACTCGACGATCTCGGGAGTGGTGGCACCGGAGAGCGCGATCACTCCGGAGTCGCCGGGCTGGAGCTCATCGAGCGACGGGACCTGCTGGATGCGGTCGGTTTCAGGACCGGGGATGGGAAATCCGTGTGGACAGGTCGTCGGCCGCCCCAACTTGTCGAACAGTCGGTCTTCAATCTCTTGGGGGAGTTCGTGCTCGAAGGCCCCGGCCAGTTCGTCGGCTTCGTTCCAGGCGTAGCCGAGCATGTCGGACAGAAAGCGCTCAACGATGCGGTGCCGGCGGATTGCCGCGATGGCCAGGCGGCGCCCGTTGCGAGTGAGTTCCACGCCCTTGTACGGGCGATGATCAACCAGGTCGCGCTCCGCCAAACGCTTGACTGTGGCCGTGACGGTGCCGGGGGAAATGCTGAGGTGCTCGGCGAGCGCGCCCGTATGAGCGTCGGAGCCACCCTTGGTCAGGCGGTACACCGCTTTCAGCATTTCGCGGTCGGACTTTGAGATGTAGAGATCCATGGCGATGAGTCACGAAATCTAGATTTTTCCCACCCAAAATTTCAAATCGAGATTGAGACTCGGCTCACTTGTGACGATTACCCAACGTGAGATTCGCGAATTGATTACGACTCTCCGTGACTGTTTCAGGCACGGGTACGCAAGCCCCAATATGGGATGAGGCAGGTTTTTTTGCGGCGAGGAGCCGCTCAACGACGCATTTTCAGCGATTGAGTAACGTCCGGGCGCCGACCTGGGCCACACCCAGGTCTTCCAGCAACGTGAGCGCGTCCTTGCGAAGGAAGTCACTCGCCGCCGCGGCCGGCATCGGCCGGGAGACAAAGAAGCCCTGCACCTTGTCGACACCGAGTTCCCGGACCATCTTCCAGTGTTCGGCCGTTTCGACGCCTTCGACGGTCACCTTCTGGTTCAGGTCCTTGCCGAGCGCGATCATCGTCGCGAGCAAGCGGCGGGCCGTCGGCTTCTCCAGGGCTTCGAGGAGGAAGCTGCGGTCGATCTTCAAATGGTGAACCGGCAGGTCAGCAAGGTACGACAGCGAGGTTTGACCCGCACCGAAGTCGTCGATGGCCAGTTTGAGGCCTTCGCTCGCAAGGTCCTTCAAATGCCGGATGGAACGTTCCGGGTCTTCCATCACGCGGGATTCGGTGATCTCAAGGGTGAGCGCCGACGTGGGCAAACCGAGTTGGCGAAGCGCAGACAGAAGTTCCTCGGTGACGTCGGTACGACCCAACGACACCGGTGAGATGTTGACCGAAACGGTGAGATCGGTATTGCCGGGAAACGCCCGCCAGTTCGCCAGATCGGTCAGGGCCTGCGAAGCCATCTGCACCGTGAGTTCGTGGATGAGATGCGTTTCTTCGGCGAGGGCGATGAACTCGTCGGGGCGGGCGAACACACCCGGCGACGTCTGCCATCGGGCGAGCGCCTCGAATGCCGTGACGGTTCCCGTCCGGATGTCGACCACAGGTTGGTAGTACGGGAGGATCTGGAAGCCTTCGATGGCCCGGCGAAGTTCTACGGTTCGGGCGAGGGTATTGGCTCCGACGGACTGCCTGGTCTGCTCCGGCGTGTAGATGCTCTCGGTCACCGACTTCGCCCGATGCATCGCATTGTCGGCACTGCGCATGAGCAACGTGACGTCGAGGCCGTGCGTCGGGTACTGCACGATCCCGATCGCCGCACCCACTTCGACTTCGTCGGTTCCGACACGGTACGGCTTCCGAAAGCCTCGGATCAGATTGGAGGCGATTGCCTCCGCTTCGGAGATCGAGACTTTTGGAAGCGTTACCGTGAACTCGTCGCCACCGAGGCGGGCCACCAACACGTCGCGCGGGGCGATCCGGACGATCCGCTGCCCGATTTCGGCAAGTAGCGCATCGCCCGCATCGTGACCGTAATGCTCGTTCACCACCTTGAAGTGGGTCAGGTTGATGAGGAGCACCGAGGTGTCCGTCTTGTCCTCCATGTGCTGGACAAGGGCATTCGTGAACGCCGCCCGGTTGGCCAGGTCGGTCACCGGATCTCGAAGCGCATCGTGGACCCGCTCTTCGATCTCGATCTCCAGCGCATCCATCAATCGATCCTGCTCAAGCCACAACGCAAGGTGGCGAGCCAGCGTCTCGAGGATGACAACGTCTTCCGCCGAGAAATTGTGGAATTCATCGCTATGACTCGAGACGACAAGCAAGCCGATCGACTCTCCGTTAGCGAGGAGCGGCGCAGCCATCGCAGTTTTTGCTGCCCGCCAAGGTGCATCGACCGACATCAGCCGACTTTTTGTCTCGGTCATGATCTCGAGCCATTCCGGTGGTAGTTCGTTCAACGGAGTCGGCGTGCGAGCATCCCCTTGAATTACTAGAGCGGACCCAGGAACAAGATTTCGCACGTTGAGTAGGACAACCTCACTTTCGCCACCCCGAGCCGTTTGAGCCGCGTGCTCAAGGATCTTAGAAAATTCGGTCGCGTCCCGCGACTGCGACAGAAGATCAGAAAAGTGAAACAAGTTGGCTGACTCCTCGGCCCGCGTCGACAGCCTCGCGTATTGCCGGAGCGGATGCGCAAGCGCAAGAACGAGCACGATGAAGAGCACGCCACCAACAACGTTGGAGGCAAGGATCGAAAAGACCAGAACTGACGTCGAAAAGAGCACAAATGACAGTTCATACAGCCGGTAGTCGGTCTGAATCACTCGCCATAGGGGAAAACGATCACCAACGTTCGATTGGAACACCGTCCAAACAGCAGGGCTGATAACGAGCACCGAAAGGAAGCCCGCTCCGAGAATGAGGAGGTCGCGATCGCCCAGTGAGCTACTAAATGACAGCCGTGTAATTACCGAACTAAAGAGGCTGACTTCCAACCCACCCTGGGCGAAGTTGATCAGAACGAGCCAGGGCAGACCCTTCCGTTTTGAAGGCGACAATCGCCGATACGAGCCGGCGCCTTGAGCCACCGCGCGCACAACGACATGGACCCACGGCGGAAGCAGCAGCGCACCAGCAACGAGCAGCATCTCGGCAATCGTCACGGAGTGTGAAACTCGGCCGAACCGAAAGGTCACCGCGGTCGATTCAGCGAGAAAGTACACGAAGGTCATCAGGCAGGCGAAAACCACAAGCCGCCCTAACGGACCCTTGTCTTCCGTCGCTACCGGGGGAGCGACGAGCCATACGAGAGCAAATGTGCCACAGGTGAAGGCCGCTGTCCGCCGAAGCCGGGCCATCAAGGGGATCTCAATCGGAGATTCACTCAAAGTGGCCGCCAAGTTGCTCGGCTTCTAACACTGAGAAAGAGTCGACGACAGGCAGTCGGATGCCCACGTCATCGATGTCGGCGATGGCGTTCCTTACCCACCACACAGGAGTATGGAGGTCATCATGCGTGGATCGTTCGGCTGATTGCGACGTTCTTTTCATTATCGGAAGGACCACCCTCTTTTTGGGGGTGGTCTTTCCCTTTTCGGCGACAGTTCGTAGGAACTAAAGTCATTCCCTCGGAAACGAACTGAGATTCACAAAAGTGTCAAAAACGGTCTCTTGGAGTGAACTTTTGTGGGTCCACCCGAGAAGACATACCCAGTTGGTCATCAACTCAAACAACACGTTGAACTAAAGTCCTCCGCATGTTGAAAGTCGGCCGCAACTTCCAGCGGCTTTGGCTTGCTACCGCAGTGTCAGCAGTCGGCGACGGGATGTTGATCAGCGGATTTCAGCTTTTGGCGGAGAGGAAGACCGCCAACGAGTTTCAGATCGCCTCTGTGTTTGCGATCGGCCGAATCCCTTGGGCGGCTGCGCTTCTGTTCGGAGCCTGGACAGATCGAAGAAATGCCCGCTCTGTCCTGGTTGGCTCCGACATTTTTCGAGCAACCATTCTTAGTGCCTTGGGTCTTCTACTGTTCGTGAGCCCTTCAACGGTCACGCTCCCACTATTGATGGTCGCGATCTTGTCCTTGAACGCCGCCAGCGTTTGCTTTTTTTGTGGGATGCAGCGCGCTTTTCCGATGGTTGTCGAAGATCGAGATCTTGAACGTGCGAGCGGATACCAAGAAGTCGCACTTACAGGTGGCGAGATGCTCCTCGGCCCGTCGCTCGGCGGAGTTTTGTTCCTCGCCGGAAAAGGTCCTGTGGTGGGAGATGCGCTGAGCTTCGCAGGTTCAGCCGCACTGTTGGCGACACTTCCATCGATGCCTCCGACCGAGACCTCGGCCGGCGCTTGGCAGGACATCAAGGCCGGGCGAGCGCATTTTGCTGCTTCACCAGTGATTCGCTCTTTGACTGCCACCATCTCCGTCGCCGCATTCCTTCAGGCGTACACGTTGTCAACCTTGGTCATCATGGGCAAAATTACGTTTCACCTGGGCGACGGAGCATTTGGTCTCTTTCTTACAACAATTGCCCTCGGAAGCATCGTCGGAGGTTTGGTCGCTCCAAAAATGGTCGAGCAACTGGCGTCGGCAACCATTCCCCTGATCATGGTGGTTCTTGGGCTCTGCTACCTCGCGTGCATCGGGGTCAGATCGGCAACATTCGTTGCGGTGGCGCTCGCCGTCGAAGGCGTTGGAATCGTCGTAGCGAATGTCTACAACGGGGTAGCGAGGACTCGCCTTACGCCGCCCCATCTCCGCGGACGCGTGGTGGGACTAAGCCGTGCCTTTATCTATGGCGCTCAGGTTCCTGGAGCTTTGACTGCAGGTGTGATCGCCCGACAGCTCGGTACGGACTGGGTTTTTGGAATCGCAGGCGGGGCGTTTGTGCTGATGGGCCTTACGGTCGCTCGACCGCTGCGGAAGATCCTGCGGGAGAATCCGGGATGGCAGGCGGCGGGCTCGTAGCCCCGATCGGCCACTCGTGGATCGGAGCGACTACGCCGAGGTGGACTGACCGAACAATCGGTCGCCCGCGTCGCCCAGACCGGGAACGATGAAGGCCCGCTCGTTGAGGCCCGGATCGAGGGCAGCGGTGACGATACGGACCGTCGGGCAGGCCTCCTCCACACGCTTCACGCCTTCGGGGGCCGAGATGACTGAAACAGCGGTGACGTTCTCGGCGCCTCGGTTGAGCAACAGCTGGCAGGTGAAGGCAAGCGAGCCACCCGTGGCCAGCATGGGGTCGAGCACAAACACATCGCGTCCGGCGAGATTGGCGGGAAGCTTCTGGGCGTACTGTTCGGGTTCGAATGTCTCTTCGTTGCGGCGAAGGCCGATCATGCCGACTTCAGCCTCGGGAAGCACCGAGAGAAACCCGTCGAGCAGACCCAGGCCGGCGCGCAGAATCGGCACGAGCAGCGGGCCGGGGGCCGCGAGCCTGACACCGGGAGAGTCAAGGCCCGTCGGGGTACGAACTGTCACTGCGTCGACATTGATTGAGCGGGTGGCCTCGTAGGCAAGCAGCGCAGCAATCTCGGAAACCGCCTTGCGAAACACCGGTGATGGAGTGTTCTCATCCCGCAGAACGGTGATGCGATGGGCAACGAGCGGATGATCGACGACGTGCAGGGCCATGGGCTTGCAGGTTAGTGCGGCGGCACCCACGTGGCGGCCGAGCGTACGTGTCTGATTCACCCCTCCCAGAAGGGGGTCTCAGAAGAAAACCACACAAATACCGGGCGCTCGCAGAATCAGACGAAGTAGCGGATCTCGCCGTCGCTTGCCGCCATGACGGCATACACCGCCGCATGAAGGGTGGCGTGGAGTTCCTGAAAACGGCTGGCTTCGAGATCCTCGTCGTCGACCTCGGGGGAAATCGACGGTCCGCCCTCGGTCAGCGGAAGGTCTTCCTCGATTGAGGCGAACGCGGCGTCCCAGTCGGTCGAGGCGGCGGCGATGTTGAGGCGCATGTTCGGCGCCTGGACGAGGGCGCGGTCAAGATCCTGCACGATCGTGATGACAACATCGGTAGTGGTACGAACCCCGGGCGTCGAAAGCAGGTTGAGCGCCTGGAGCTTCCGCATGGCCATGGCCATCACGAGCATCGGGTCACCGAGCTCGTGGACGGCCGAATCGATCGACTCGAGGTTCAGCGAGATTGTCTTCGGCACACCGAACCAACGCCGGAGCGTGTCGAAGAGTTCAGCCGTGACTCCGTGGAGCGCCAGAAGCTCGTTCGGCTTTGGAAGTACTTCTGCCCCATCGGAATCCATGTCGTTGATTGTGACCGAATTCGCGCCATAAAAGGAGATAGTGGGGATCATTGACCGGAAAACGTTCGCATATTGACACCCGAACGACCACAAGCACAGAGCTAGTGGGGATCATTGACCGGAAAACGTTCGGCTACTGACACCCGAACGACCACAAGCACAGAGCTAGTGGGGATCATTGACCGGAAAACGTTGCGGTCGACGGCGTTCCGACACGCGATCCCCCGTTTTTGTCACAGGTCACCGATAAGGTCGTTGGGTGAGCACTTCCCTCCAGCAGCGATCCTTTACATCGTTGTTACAGGAACTCGCGACCAACGGCGAACTCGCTCACGTTGAGCGGATTGCGCCTCGCCCGGCTCGAGTGGTCGCGCTCGACCCGAACATCAACGCAGTGGTCGACGCGTATTTCCCGTCGGTTACCTCTGGGCTGTGGTCGCACCAGGCTTCGGCGATCGAAGCCGTACGTTCCGGTCAGTCGATCGTGGTCGCGACCGGCACGGCGTCGGGTAAATCGCTGTGTTATCAGATTCCCCTCGCTTCGGCCGCTTTGCAAACCAAGGGACAGGCCACCTCACTTCTCCTGTTTCCGACGAAGGCCCTTGCGCAGGATCAGCTTCGGTCGCTGGCCTCGCTTGGCATAAAGGGACTGACAGCGGTCACCTACGACGGCGACACCAGCCCCGACGCTCGCCAGTGGGCGCGTCGTCATGCCACCGCCGTGCTCACGAACCCCGACATGCTTCACACCGGGATCCTGCCGTACCACGGCCGCTGGGCGAACTTTCTCAAACGCCTGCAGTTCGTCGTGATCGACGAGTTGCACGTCTACCGAGGCATCTTCGGATCACATCTGGCCCAGATCATCCGACGCCTAGTTCGTATGTGTACGTACTATGGGAGCAACCCGACGTTCGTCTTCGCGAGCGCAACCATTGGTGAACCCGCCGCCTTGGCCACGGAACTGTGCGGGAAACCGGTCACCTGCATCAGCAACGACGGCTCGCCGCTGGGCGAGCGCCACATAGCGGTGTGGAATCCGCCTCCCGAACCCGATGGTGTGCCGGTATCCGGAAACTCGGCCACCGCAACGCTGTTGGCCGCCCTGGTAAACGATGGTCATCGTGCGATTGCGTTCTGCCGCGGGCGGCGGGGAGCCGAACTTGTGGCGTCACGAGCGAAACACCTCGTCGACGACGAACTGTTCGACGCTATCCAGCCCTACCGCGGGGGATTCCTGGCGGAAGAGCGCCGAGCGATCGAGCGTCGGCTGTTCGATGGTTCCCTCCGCGGCGTGGCGGCCACGAACGCATTGGAACTTGGTGTTGACATTGGGGGTCTCGACGCGTGCATCTGCAACGGGTTTCCCGGCACCATCTCGTCGTTTCGTCAGCAGATCGGTAGAGCCGGGCGTTCGGCCCAGTCGAGTCTGGCCGTCCTCGTTGCGGGCGACGATGCGCTCGACCAGTGGTACGCCCAGAACCCCCGGGAGCTCTTCCGCAGATCTCCGGAGCCGGTCGTCATCAATGTCGCCAATCCCTTCGTCCTGGTGCCGCATCTCGCCTGCGCCGCGCACGAGTTGCCTTTGCGGCCCGAAGAAGCCGACGACTGGGACACCTCGTCAGCGACGGCGGCAAACGAGTCGTCACCGCGGCCGGAGTCAGCTGACCCCGTCGTCAATCTCACCCTCGACGACGCAGTGGCTCCGAGGCTCGGGACCGACGACGTGAGTGAGGCGTTCATCGACGGCGTTCGTGCACTCGTGCACAACGATCAGCTCGTGATCGTCAACGGGCGAGCGGTATACGCCGGGCGCGGTTCGCCGTCGAACCGGGTGTCGCTGCGTAGCGGTGGGGGAAGCGAGTTCCGCATCGTCGACCAACGTGCACGCTTGATCGGCACGGTCGATGGCTCTCGGGTGTTCCCAACCCTTCATGAAGGTGCGCTGTACCTGCACCAGGGTCAGCAGTACCGCGTAACGCGTCTCGACACCGACGATCGTGCCGCATGGGTCGATGCCGTGAACCTCGACGAATACACTCAGTCACGATCCACCACCGATGTGAGTTTCGTAGGTGTACATACAAGTACCACCGTTGGGCCGCTGACACTTCGACTCGGAACGGTCGAGATCCATGAGCAGGTGATCGGCTACCAGCGGAAGAAGATCAGCACCGGTGCGTTGATGAGCAACGAGATGCTCGACCTGCCTCCGTCGACCCTCGTGACCCGGGCGTTCTGGTACACGGTTCCTGAAGACCTCCTGATTCGTGCCGGGCTCGACGGCGCGCTCGGTCCACGCACACCGGGAACCCTTCACGCCGTCGAACACACCGCGATCGCCATGCTCCCGCTGTTCACCATTTGCGACCGATGGGACGTCGGTGGCGTGTCGATTGCCGTTCATCCGCAGACCGGTGAAGCCACGATCGTCATCTACGACGGCTACCCCGGTGGTGCCGGAATCGCCGAGCTTGGCTACGCGGCCGGCCGCCAGCATCTCATTGCGACCCTCGAAGCGTTGAAGCGATGTGCATGCACCGACGGATGCCCGTCGTGCGTTCAGTCACCGAAATGCGGCAACGGCAACGAGCCGCTCGACAAGCACGGCGCGATATCGCTTCTCCGTGCTGCGCTGTAGGCATACGGTTTTTCGAGGAGCTCGGTCCGCGGTCAGCCGTAACGGTTCAGCGGTACTGACGGCCGGTCAGCGGAACTGCCGGAAGCAGGTGCGGATGTCGGCGACGAACAGTTCGGGTTGTTCGAAGGCGGCGAAGTGTCCGCCCTTCGGCTGCTCCGACCAGTGGACGATGTTGGGAAAGTTGTCGCCCATCCATTCCCGCACAGGTGCCACGATTTCCTTCGGATACGCCGCCACGCCAACCGGAACCGTAACAACCGAGGGTCGGGCTTTGCCAAAACTCTCCCAGTACAGACGAGCCGAACTGGCGGCGCTGTTGGTCGCCCAGTAGAGCATCACGTTGTCGAGCAGCTCATCGCGATCGAGCACGTTCTCGGGATGCCCGTCGCAGTCGGTCCACGCGTAGAACTTCTCGAGGATCCAGGCGGCCTGGCCGGAGGGAGAGTCGGCGAGGCCGTAGCCGAGTGTCTGCGGTCGAGTGGATTGCTGCTTCGAGTACCCCGAGTCCCATGTCGCGTAGAACTCGGCTCCCTTCAGGGCCCGTTGGGCCTGCTCGCTCGGTTCTCCGCCGTTGCGGGGCCGCGAACCCATGGCGAGCGTGATGTGAATGGCATCGCAATGCCCAGGATCATGCGCACCGATGGCCGAGGTCACTGCGGAGCCCCAGTCGCCGCCCTGAGCGAAATAGTGGTCGTACCCCAGACGCGCCATCAACGTGGCCCACGTGGCGGCAATTCGTTCGACTCCCCATCCGGTCGTAGTCGGCTTGCCGGAGAAGCCGAATCCGGGAAGCGACGGGCACACGACATGGAATGCGTCGGCGGCATCGCCTCCGAATGCGGTTGGATTGGTCAGTGGCTCGATCACCTTGTGGAACTCAACGATTGATCCCGGCCATCCATGGGTGATGATCAGCGGGCGTGCGTCGGCGTGCGGCGAGCGCTGGTGGATGAAGTGCACCTCGAGCTCGTCGATGTTCGTTGTGAACTGGTCGAACCGGTTGAGCTTGGCCTCACGCTCGCGCCAGTCGTACCGATCAGCCCAATATGCGCACATATCTTTGATCCACGACAGCGGTGCACCCTGGCTCCAGTCATGGACGAGTTCCTTCTCGGGCCAGCGGGTCAGCGCGAGTCGGCTCTTGAGATCTGCGAGCACTTCATCAGTGACGTGGATCCGAAAAGGAACGACGGGAGCTTCGGTGGAGTCGTCGGTGGAGTCGTCGATGGGCATGACCTCGACACTACGGGTCGCCGCCCGTTATCGCCAACGCGGATTCAGGCGACCGCGGCCGGGTTCGGCACGGTGCGCTCCGTCGTTTGGTACACGACGGCGGCCAACACCACCGCTCCCCCGATGAGCGTTGCCACGCCGGGGTTCTCCCGGTAGAACAGGAAGACCCAGACCGGTCCAAGCACTACTTCGAGGAGGGTGAGCAGTGCGGTCTCCGACGCCGAGATCAGACGGGCGCCGATGACGAAGCAGAGCTGCCCGAGCCCCATCTGGAACACGCCGAGGATGACGAGCCGCACGAGATCACCTCGGTGAATCGAACTCAAACTCGCGAACGGCAGCGCCACCGCGAACACGATGAACTGTGAAAGTGCCGAACCCGGAGCCAGCGACACGTGGCGGGCATAGCGGGTGAGCACGATCGAGACCGCAAACAGAAACGACATGATCCCCGCGAAGACCAGGCCGGTTACCGATCCGAGGTGGGGACCTCCGACCATGATCCCGACACCGGCGACCGCAATGAACATCGCCATCCAGGTCCGGGCCGTCGCACGTTCTCCGAGAAAGACCTGGGACAGGACAACCGCAACGAGCGGTGCCAGCGCTTGGATGAACAGAACGCTGGCGACACTGGCATTGTTAAGCGCGATTATGAAACTCGCCGAGGCCGCAGCCAGGCAGAGGGCCATGGCGACCCCGATTCGACCGATAGCCCGGGTCGCGGCCAGGGGCGACTTTCCGTCTCGCCGCGATTCGTAGCTGACCACAGCCGACAGGGCCAGGAAGGCGAAGAAGGCCCGCCCCGAGGCCTGGGTCGCCGTGTCGATCTTCAGACCGCGTTGCATGGCACCGGCGATGGACCACGCCAAGGCCGCGGAGGCGATGTAGAGCTGGCCGCGGCGACGGGTCTCGTTGGGCTGGGTCACGGCGGGACACGGTAGTGCGGAAACGCGAGTGGGTGGAGCCGGGTATCCATCATGACCTTCATGGTCCGCGGTGTGCGGGCCTTCTCATCCGGGTGTCTCCAGGCGCATTGCGACGGACGCAGACACGTCGAGGCTTGGAACGAGTCGACCCAGGATCGGGAGACGTGCACGTTCCTCCAATCGAACGGTGACCTCGGCGACTTGGCCATTCACCCCCACACGTACGTTGAGCGCCGCCTCGCCCGAAAGGCCGCTTCGCCGAGCGGCGGCACTCGCCGCCTCGGCAGCTGATCCGCCGACCGCCGCAACACGTGCCGCCTCACGTGCTGCGTGCGTGACCAGGACCTGATCGCGCACGAGCAACACCGATTCCACCCCGAGCCACATCACCAGGACGAGAACAGGTAGAACCAGCGCGAACTCGACGGTCGCCTGGGCCGACTCGTGACTTGACGGACTACTGGGCCTTCCCACGGATCAATGAAAGAACGTGATCAAACAGGTCACCGAGCAACTGAGTCTTGGTCGCCCAGCCGATCAGCAAGGTGGCCACGAGCGCCGCTCCGAGAAGCACCAGGGCGTATTCGACGGAGGCCTGACCGGATTCATTGCGGGAGCGTGGACGGGGCAGTCGTTTCCGGGCGACGGCGGCCTGGGCTAACACGGCCCTGGCATCGGCGATCGAGCGATCACAGTGGGATGTTCGACGGATACGTAGCGAGGTGTTCATGGTTTCTCCGATCACCAGCTGAGCGATGACAGACCGCCGCCGAGAAGTGGCACGACGGTGAGCAAGGCGAACGCTGGAAGGATGCAGACAACAAGGGGGAAGATGAGAAGTACCGGTAGACGACGGGAACGAAGTTCGGCATCGCGGCGTCGAGCAAGTCGCGCCTCAACGGCCAGAGCCTCGAGCGTGGCGGAGAGTGGTAGGCCGTAGCGTTCGCTTCCGAGCAGCGCCGAGCACAGTGGGCGGATCGGCGTGCCGACCCGCTCCTGCAGTTCCGCCAGAGCGTCTGCGGTGGACGCCCCTTCCCGAAGTGCGAGTGCGGTTCGCTGAAGCATTGCACCGGTTGGGCCACCGGCGTGGTCCGC
Source organism: uncultured Acidimicrobiales bacterium (assembly GCA_963763135.1). Lineage (GTDB taxonomy): Bacteria > Actinomycetota > Acidimicrobiia > Acidimicrobiales > JANYDT01 > JANMZO01. The sequence continues at coordinate 611,834 of CAVXNJ010000010.1, forward strand.
TATCAACAACAGACTTAGGTGGGTCGTGCATCCGCTTCCCAACGCGAGCCGGACCAACTCGACAAGATCAGGAACATTCGCGGCCCACTCGCGCCCGAGCCGACGGGCCAGCCTGCGAGGGGCGGCGACCGCCCCCGCCGCCACGAGCAGGGACGCAGCCAACCCCAACATTGGCGCGACCAACGTGGCACCGGCGACACCAACGAGGTGCCAACGAGGGACCGGAAAGGACATGGTACCGATCCGAACGGTGAAGATACGAGCCGTTCGTGATGCGGCACCGTCGATGTCGTCAGTTGCAGCTACGCGGATCGGACGCATCTGGATAACCCGGCGGAGGGCCATCACCAACACGATGACGATCGCAGGCGTTGCCGATTGCACGAGAGACGGCGGTGGTGGAGCAGGCACGGAACTCACCGCACGACCCGGCGGACCATTCGCCTCATCCAAAGCGCCCCGACCAAATCCAACGCGATTCCGGCGAACCCGACAAGTCGACCAGCCGGACTGCGAAGCAGAAACGTCGAAGATCGTTGGTCGGTAAGCACGACCAGGGCACAGAACAGAACCGGCGCGCCACACAGCACACCGGCCGAGTAAAACGCCTGCGTCGCCTGCACCCGAACAATCGCTTCGGTGCTGTTTCGTTCGCGTAGTGCGACGGCGACCGCGTCGGCCGACCGAGCGTCGATTCCTCCAACGGCCGTGCCGACAGCCATGGCCGTCGCGAGAAATCGGATTCCGAGATCGTTGCGTCGGTCGGCCCACGCCTTTACGGCATCACCTGCGGTAGACCCGGAGGCCAGCAGTGTGGCCACCGGTTGAAAGGCTTCAGGAAACGGTGCTGGTGCTACCGCGGCACCTTCGATCAGAGCCTGGGACGGCGACAGCCCGCCACGAAGACCGCGTGCCAACTCCTCGATGTACTGCGGCAGCGCTCCTCGAAAGCGCTCCACGTCTCGACGCCGGGCTAACGCCTGACGAGCGGGAGAAATCATGACGGCGGTGACCAAACCGCCAACCACCGCTGCAATCCACGCCCCAAACAACACACCCATCACCAGCGTTGCGACCAGAGTCGGGAACCAGACACCGGGAGCGGCCGAGCGACCATCAGATTCGAGTCGACGTTCGCAGCCGGAAACCGGCAGACTCCCGTCCGCGATCATCAGAACTCGTCGACTACTAAGCGCGCAGATGACCACGGCAATCGGAACCAGCCACGGGGCGCTCATTCGCAGGTGCCTTCAAATGCCGGGATGCGGACCGGTTCCGCTCGGATTCCGGCGCGGTCATTGACCACACGCGCAACCTCCACAATTCGGCGTTGACCAGCCCGGCGTTGGACGTGGACGACGAGATCAACGGACCGTGCCACTTGACCCTCAATCGCAGTCACGGGGAGGCCAACGCCGGCAAGAAGGGTCAGCGAGACAACCCGGGAAAGCGCGTCTGACGCCGAGTTCGCGTGCAATGTACAGAGCGATCCTTCGTGACCCGTGCCCATGGCCTGCAACATGTCGAAGGCCTCGGCGCCGCGAACTTCACCCACGATTATGCGGTCGGGCCGCATGCGCAATGCGTTGCGGACCAGTGTTCGCACGGTGACCTCACCCCGCCCCTCGACCGTTGGCAACCGGGCCTCCAACCTCACCAGGTTGGCATTCGACAGCCTGAGCTCGGCGGTTTCCTCAATCGTCACGACTCGTTCACCGTCGCCGATGAAGGTACTAAGTGCACCTAGCAGTGTGGTTTTGCCCGAACCGGTCGCGCCCGAGATCAGGATCGTCTGGCGTCGATGAACGGCGTCTTGCAGAAACCGGGCCGTGGCGGCGTCGGTAAAGCGCACAAGTGGAACCTCCTGGCTTGAGAACTTCCGAATGGTGAAGCTCGGTCCATCCACGGCCAGCGGTGGGATCACCGCGTGGATGCGCGAGCCATCGACCAGACGCGCATCGACATAGGGAGCATTGCGGTCTATCCGCAAACCAAGGGGAGCGATGATGCGCTGGATGCAGCGTTCGATCTGCTCGTCGCTGATCCGGCACTCGACCGAGCGCATCCGACCATCCGATTCAATCCACACCACATCAGGGCGGTTCACCATGATTTCGGAGATGGACGGGTCGGCCAGATAGGGCTCCAGGGGTCCGAGACCCGCTATCTCGGCGGTGATCTCTTCGACCAATCGCTCGATCTCCCGAGCACCGAGAAGCGGCTCGTAGTCGTTGACCATCAACCGCAGCCGCTGGGCCACCTCAGTGCGCGATGCAACGGTCGTATCGGTCGCATCGCGTCGTTCGGTCAGGTAGCGATCTCGGATTCGAGCGACCAGGACGGCACGCCCGTCGAGCTGATCGGTGAGGATGGGTCGGGTGACCCGCGTAAGTTCACGCTGCGACATGACGGTATGCCCTCATGAGTGGTCGTGGGAGTCGGCTGCCCAGGAGACCGGCGTCGACCACGCGCGCTATCCGAGCGTCGACCAACACCGACGCAACAACCGGAACGCCGAGCGCCGCGGAAATATCATCGGCAGTGATGGAGCGGTCGTCTTCACGGATCACGATGACACCGTTCGGACGCAGAGGAAACTCGATGGCACGGCGAACGGCCATGTAACAAGGCCGGATGACCAGCAAGGACAACGACGCTGACTCGAGGAGGATCTTCCGCCCCGACCTGGGCGATGTTGACAACGTGCCCAGATCAACGACCACCGCTTCGTCTCGGTGGTCGAGGTACTCGGCCAACTCATCCCAGCGTTGCGCTGTAGGTACGGCGCCCGGGACCTCACCGGCAGGAAGCACTCGCAGGTTGCGTCCGAGATCGAGTGTCAGAAGATCAAGCGCTTCGGGCCCTACGTCATCGGCCGAGGCCAACCACGTTCGCACACCCCGAGGGTTTGACTGTTCGTGCCCGAGCACTACGAGGGCATCGCCTTCGGTGTCGACAAGCAGCGCACCCGCATCGCTCCGGTCGGCCAACACCCGGGCTAGAGACACAGCGGTAACAGTGACCCCGCTCCCACCTTTCACCGACCAACAGACAATGGTCATATCCGCGACCTCCAGAGCAACACACCCCGTTCAGCAGGTCGAGGTCGACATGCAGCGGGGCACACACGGGTTCAGCGTCTGAGCTTTGCCATTGACGCCGATGTAGCTGGAGGGAAGAGGTCCACCTTGACAGAACCCGGTGCCAACTGCGGTAGGAAAACGCGCGTTACGGGGACCGCTGCGAACCGAGGTCCGGAGCTAACGTCGATCCCATGACACGCGATCGACGCGATTGGCCTGAATGGCATCGGGCCTACGACGACCCCGACAGCGCGTTGTCCAAACGCTTGCACATCGTCACCGGAATGATCCGTAACCATCTCGACCAGGCCGCGCCGGGACCCATCCGCGTGTTGTCACTCTGTGCCGGGGAGGGGCGTGATCTCGCTGCGGCCGCGCACGGTCATCGCCGGGCAACCGATCTCGCTGGAGCCCTCGTCGAATACGACCACACGCTGGTCGAGCGGGCAGCGGCCAACCTTCGCGCCGCAGGTTTGGATCTCGAGGTTCGTAAGGCCGACGCGGGTGTCACGGAAAACTTCCGCGACGTGCTTCCCGTCGACCTTCTCCTGCTGGTCGGCATCTTCGGCAACATCTCCGACGACGACGTTCACAACACCATCAACGCTGTTCCAAATCTGTGTCGGCCCGGCGCTACGATCCTGTGGACCCGACACCGCCGAGAACCCGATCTCACACCGAAGATTCGCGAATGGTTCGATGCCATCGGTTGCCGTCCGATCGAATTCGTGTCGGAGGGAATCGGCCGTTTTGCGGTCGGATCGGAATTCCTCGTCGAACGGGCCGACCTACCGCCGACACCCGAGAAACTCTTCACGTTCCGCGACGACCTCTGGTGACAGCAGGCGGATAGGCGAGGAACCAACACGCGGCGTTCTGACGTTCAACCGCGCGGCACGGGTCCGCCCGACACCCGCTCACGCAGATTCCGTTCCGGAGGACCATTGGGTGCGATCATGTCCACCACCCTTCTCGGATTGGATGCGGAGTTGCAGCAGCGCCTACAGACAATCGGAGTGTCCGCAACCAGCCGAGGCCCGGCACTCGCCCGTCTGAGCGGCATGGAAGGTCTGTCTCGCTCGGTGCTGACCGGTGTCGTTCCGGTCATTGCCCTTGAAGCCCTCGGAACCAAAGCGGCGGTGTCGTACGCGTACCTGGTCGGCGCAATTCTCACGTTGGCCACGACGCTCAACCTCGGCACGCTCGAACGTCGGCTATCAAGGCGATGGGTGTTGTCGCTGGCACTGACGTTCGTGGTGGCGGCCGCATGTGTGTACGCCGTTGTCCACGGTTCGCTGTTGGCGCTGGGCATAGGACTCACTTCCACCGCCGCCTCAATGTTCTCTGTGTGCATAGCTCTTTTCATCATGGACGCCGTTGACAAGCGCGACCTCGCGCGCAACGAATCGAGGCGGATGGGTTACCACGGGATCGCCTGGCTCATTGGGCCCAGCTTGGGACTGTGGCTTTGGGAAAAGGTTGACCACCGGCTGCCGTTCGCGTTCTCGGGCGTGGTCGCGATGGCTGCGCTCGCATACTTTTGGCACCTTCGCCTCGGCGCTGCGGGTATGGCACCGGTAGGAGCACAGACCACGAGCCCGTTGCGAACCGTCCCGAGATTCTTCAGCCAACCACGACTACGTCTCGCATATGCCATCACAACGACGCGTTCCATTTTCTGGATGGCGGTGTTCGTCTACGGACCGATCTATGTCATCGAAGCGGGACTTCCCGCGTGGGTCGGTGGAGCGATGCTTTCCAGTGTCAGCGCTCTGCTCCTTCTTGCACCATTCGTCAATCGGGTTGCGGAGCGAAAGGGCGTTCGTTGGGTTGTCACCCGAGGCTTCATCGCGATCGCGATCGGCCTGGGAACCCTTGCGATAATCGGCGACGCCCACCCGATCGGACTGGCGGCCTGGGGTTTCGCCGCGGTGGGCGGCGCCTCCCTCGACGTGGTGGGCAACATCCCGTTCATGAGGATGGTCCGTCCACGGGAACGGATCCCGATGACCGGCGTGTTCTCCACCTGGCGCGAAGTGTCATCGCTTCTGGCGCCGGGGATCGCCGCCGTCTGTCTCGCCATCGGTTCGTTTCGGTTGTTCTACGTCGTGGTTGCGTTGCTCGCAACTATGACCGGGATTGCGTCGACGCTGTTGCCGAAACGACTCTGAGTTCTCGTAGGACCACCCGTCGTCTACCTTCGGGACGACCACCAACTCCAAGGAGATAACCATGGCCCGAGGTTCGATGACCCGTGAAGAGCGAGAAGCGTTTATTGCTGAGGTACACGTCGGTGTTCTCGCCGTCGAACGACCCGGACGCGGGCCGCTCGCCCTTCCGATCTGGTACCGCTTCGCCAACGGGGTCGTTGAGATTGGAATGAGCGGTGGTTCGTTGAAGGCCAAGCTCCTGCGCGAAGCCGGTCGAGCGACGATGACCGTGCAGACCGAGACACCGCCCTACAAGTACGTCTGCGTCGAGGGTCCCGTCACGATCCTCGCGGAGCAGCGCGACGACTTCGAGATGGCCAGCCGCTATCTCGGACCTGAGATGGGGCGCTGGTACGCCGACAACAACCCGAGCACCTCGGAGTCCGTCGTCGCGCAACTCGTTCCGGAGTCATGGTCGACGATGGACTTCGCGAAGCTGATGGGCTGACCAACGCAAGACCCGAGGTTCGTGCCTCGGGTGCGTGGGTCATGAGGCAGGTTCGTGGTCATGAGGCAGGTTCGTGGTCATGAGGCAGGTTCGTGGTCATAAGACGTACTGTCTAGCGACCAAGGACCTGCTGGCTGACCCGGAACTGGTTGGCTGACCTCGGAAGTCGAAGGCTCTGACGGAATGAAAGTTTTCCCCTTCCCGTAGTCGCGTAGTTCTTCTTGACAGGTAACCATTTGGTTTCCTATTGTTCGAGGCGTGGAACTGGTCTTCAAAGCACTGGCTGATGCAACTCGACGAGAGTTGCTCGACGTGCTGCACGATGACGACGGTCAAACGCTCACGGCCCTTCACGAGCGTTTCCCCATGACGCGGATCGCAGTCGCCAAGCACCTCCGTCTTCTCGAAGACGCTGGCCTCGTGATCACGAAGCGACGAGGTAGAGAGAAGTTGCACTTCCTCAACCCCATGCCGATCCGGTTGGTCCACGACCGATGGGTGAACAAGTACACCGAAGGATGGGTCGCCGGGCTGGCGAACCTCAAACACGACCTCGAAAACGACAAGGAGAACACCATGGAAAAGAACTACGAGCTCTACATCCGCACAACCCCGGAACGGTTGTGGGAGGCGATCACCACCCCGGAGATCCGATCGAAGTACACGTTCGGCGCGGTGATCGAGTCAGACTTCACGACGGGTTCCCGTTACGAAATGCGTACGCCCAAGGCTGACCTGCTGAGCGAAGGCGTGAACCTTGAAGTTGATCCACCCCGTCGACTCGTGCAGACCATGCATGCCAAGTGGGGTGCCGATGTCGACGCCGAAGGAACAAGTCGGGTCACGTGGGAAATCGAGCAGGTTGGCGACTCCTGCCGCTTGAGTGTCACGCACGACCAGCTGCGCGAAGGCGCCAACGACCAGCTTTACGGCGGTTGGCCGATGATTCTTTCCGGCCTCAAGACCTGGTTGGAAACTGGCCAACTCCTCACCACGCCGGGTTCACTGCTCTACGTCGGCGCGTGATGAGTTCGCTCGACGCCACGTTCCAAGCTCCCTTGCTGAAGAGCCCGAGCAAGGGTGGCTGGACCTATGTTGTCATGCCCGGCTCAGCGGACTTCTTCGGCACGCGAGGCCTGGTGAAGGTTCGGGCCACCGTCGACGGTCACCCGTTCCAAAGTTCGTTCATGGCACTGGGCGACGGCACGCACAAACTCCCGATCAAAGCCGAGCTCCGTGCTTTGGTCGGTAAGTCCGAAGGCGAAACCGTCACCGTTCAACTGCTGGAGCGACTGGAACACTAGGCCTCGGCGGTTACATCGGTCGGGCCAATCAGCACGCAGCCTGCAGCACCACGAATTGCTAAGTACACAAATGGTTTAACGCGAGGCTCGAGCTACTACACCAGCGACAGCATCAAGGGCCGACGGGGTAAGTGCTTCGACCCGGCCAAGCAATTGTTCCCGGGCAATGGCGAGCAGGTCAGCCATCACCCCGGGCAGCGGTCGCTCCATCACCGCTGACAAATGGGTCGCAAGCGTCGGATACACGGATTCGAAGCGCCGATGCGCGTCGAGATTGTCAAGTTTCCTGATATTTTCGGAAACTTCGGCGACTGCGAACGCCGCGAGCAGACTGATCAGCGAACTGGTGGCATAGCCACGAATGAGGCTGTTCGCCGACAGGACCTCACCACGACCGAACCGGTTCGCACCTATGACCATCTGCGAAAGAAACTTCCCGACCCGGGCTTCCCCTGACGGATCGTTGCCGTGCGCCGACACGGCGGTTCGCTCCGCCATCGCCGCCATGCGCTCGGCAAGATCGCATCGGTCGACGAGAACCCAGTAGGCGTTAGCCCGCGCGATCTCCAGTTCGTGGTTGTCAAAGACGGCGTATTCGACAAGATGGCCATCGTCGTAGATCGCGCTGCGACCGTGCTCGGTCTCCGCGAAATGCACGACGACGCGCTCAGCGGAAGGCAGCCACGTGCGCTCCGCCCGAACGGGCGCTGCTTCGCCATCGCGAACGATCACCCAGAAGTCGTGATCGGACCACTGGTCCGGAGGCCGTTCTCCGCCCGCCATCGAACCCAGTGCAACGAGACCGAGAACGCGCTCATCATGCGCCGCCCATGCGATCAGCGAACTTGTGAACCCGTCGTACTCGGCAGCGTCCATCGCGTCAGGCTAACCCCGAAGCTGGGTGGCGGCTTCGGCGTAGGGGGTCATGTCCATGTTCGGATAGCGACGGCCGACGTCACGTATCGTCTGCGCGTCCCAGTACGGATCGCCCGGTCGCGGGAATCCGAAAAGATCGCGCTCGCGCACCGTCGCATTCTCCATGACCTCAGACCAGTACGGCGACAACGCCCGGTCGGCCCAGTGAATCCGCCCGGTCCACGCCGGACCCCGCGCCATGTAGTCGGCGAGAAGCACGAACCGTGATCGCTTGTCACCCTTAATCGCCGTAGCCCGGTGATAGATGTCGGTGCGGTACATGAACAGCGTGCCGGCCCGGCCAACCACAGGAACTTCGACATCTCGCATGGCCGCGTCATCTCGCGGAGCCATCCCGAACTTCGGATCACGATCCTCGGGTACGAGCGAGAGCGTCTGCGTGTATTTCAACGGGACCACGGCCGTTGGGCCATCGTCGACGGTGACGTCGGACAACAACGTGAACGTGGTGACCTGACGGTCGGATGCATCGGCCTTCGGTACGACAAGCGAATGGTTGCCGAAATCGCGGTGGTGCTTCTGGTCGTAGTCGATGGCCCCGGAATACTTCGCCCAAAGTTCGATCTTGTAGAGCGCAAGATCGGCTGTGCCAAGAAAGCGCTCCGCGGCGTCGACCATATCGGGGTGATGAGCAAGCCGGTTGATGTCGTAGGACCCAACGGGAAAGTTCCGCAGCCCGGCGAACTGACTGGCGCCGAAGGACGCGTACTTCGAAGGGTCAGCGTGATAGTCCTCCGGTCGTGGATACACCTTCCATAGGCCCGCTTGCGCCGCGGCGATTTCGTCGGCGTTCAGAAATCCGGGGACGATCGCGAATCCCTCGGAGTCCAATTGCTGCAACGCTTCATCGCTCACACGCATGGTCGCGACACTAACGGTTCATTACCTACCTACTCTCGACCGTCACCGGCGTCGACGCCACGATCGGGCGCCACACCACCTGACCTTACGCTCGGTTTCATACCCCCACCGGCGCGTCAGGGTGCTAAAGGGTTCGGACCGAGCAGGAACCTTACCGAGTCGCGCATGGAGCGCTGGCATAGGTCGTTCGTGGACCGAGCGGGGTTACAAGCTCCGGTCAGCCGGTGCCCATTTGAGGGCAACTGCCACATCGTTCACCGTTATGTCGAGCAGTGCACTTCGATCGGTCGGCTCGAACGCCGACTCACCTCGGACAAACCAGGTGACCGACTTCGTCTTCAGATCCGCCACCAGAATCTCCTCGACGCCGTGCTCGAAGTAGAAACCGAATTTGTCGTAGGTCTCGTCGTCGGGTGATCGGACTTCGGCAACGATCGCGGCGGTTGGGATCCAAACCCCGGAAGGTTCGCCGCGGTGGACGCCGAGGTCGGGCACCCGGAAGTCATCGAGCGAGCCGAGGTTGAACGCGGTGGATCCGCAGAATCCGCGTTCCTCCGTTTTCGATCCGACAAGCTGGTCGATGACGCTGCAGGCGCGTGCGTGTTCGAAGCTGGCTGCGGGTGCCATGTGGTACTCCCCCTGCCAGAGCTCGTCGTAGACATCGAGCCCGAGGCGTTTGCGTTCAGCAATGAGGGCGACCAGAACTTCTGGCGGGTCTCCAAGCACCACGGTCTTCATGGCCGAAGTCTACGAAACGGGTACGACAGCGACTAGCGCTCGTCGTGGACCGGTCGGTAGCCCTCGTTGGCCAACCAGGCCCGGGCCCGACCGAGTTGAGCATCGTCGCTGAAGCGGTGCCACGCCGTGAAGTGTTCCGGATATCGGCTGAGCGTGTCACGAAACCGCCGAAACGCACCGCGCCCGTGTAATGCGTCCTCCAGTAACCGACGACGTGATCTTACGATCGAGAGCGGTAGTGTCCGCCAATGGCGAATCGCATGCTGATCCAGATGGCCGGTCACGGCGGGTCAGGGAAGTCAACGCTGGCCCGCCGGATCGCTGACCGGACCGGTGGTGTCGTGATTGATCTCGACACGATAAAGACCGCGCTACTCGACGCCGGGCTCACCTGGGATGAGGCATCACGCGCCAGCTACGAAACGATCCATGCGCTGGCTGACGACATGCTTGCTACGGCGAATGCAACGGTCATCGTCGACACGCCGTCGTATTGGGCCGAGATTCACGAACGACTCACGGCTACCGCCGATCGCCACAACGCCGACTACCTCTTCCTCGAGTGCGAAGCTGATGAATCAATACGGGCCGAACGACTCCGGACCCGACCGACGCGACGCAGCCAGATCCCGGTTCTCGGCCAGGCAGCAGCCGAGGCGCCTGCCGACGCCACGCCGATTCATCAACGGCCGATCCAACGACCCGACGACCGGGCCCAGCTGACGGTGGACACCAACGGGGACGTCGATATCGACGCGCTGCTCAAACAGCCCGTCTTCACGTCGAACGGCTCCTAGCCCGAGCCGGGAACACCGATTGTGCGCGCACCACGCCCAACTGACGCGACACCGACACACGCACACAGCACCGGCGCTGAGGTCACATCCGCGACGTGTTGACGCCGTCCGAGCATGGAGGCACCGCCTAGCGTCAACGTGGGATTGGCGGAGGTGGACGGGAATCGAACCCGCCTAGCGAGGATCGCTCGCTACGCCCGCTTTGAAGGCGGGGGAGCCCACCAGGTACCCAGACACCTCCGCCTCGCACGTTAGCGGACTCGGGCGACTGTCAACGAGTCGGGAAACGCCGGCTGGACCAGGCGACGCGACGCGAAAAGGCCCCCGCCGAAGCGAGGGCCTTCACAGAACGGTGAACTCAGACAGCGAGCAGGTCGCGGGCGCCGGTGTCGGACGACGGGTGACGCAGCTTCGACATCGCACGGGCTTCGATCTGGCGGATCCGCTCACGGGTGAGGTTGAAGTGTTCGCCGACCTCTTCGAGGGTGCGGGGCTCGCCCCGGTCGAGACCGAAGCGAAGGCGCAGGATCTCTCGCTCACGCTCATCAAGCGGGCCGAGGAGCTTGGCGATCTCTTCGGGCAGCAACGACGTAGCAGCCATTTCGAACGGCGACTCGGCCGATCGGTCTTCGACCACGTCGCCGAGTTCGGCATCGCCGTCTTCACGAAGCGGTTCCGACAGCGACAGCGGCTCGGCCGCGAAGCGCAGTGCTTCGGTGACCTTGTCTTCGGGCATCTCGACCTCAGCCGAGAGTTCCGACAGTGTCGCCGGACGACCAAGCTTCAGCTCGAGTCGGGCACGGGCCTTCTGCAAACGGGCGAGCGTGTCGCCGGCGTGCACTGGGAGGCGGATGGTACGACCGGTGTTCGCAATACCGCGGGTGATCGCTTGGCGGATCCACCACGTCGCGTAGGTCGAGAACTTGAAGCCCTTGCGCCAGTCGAACTTCTCGACGGCATGCATGAGACCGAGGTTGCCCTCTTGGATCAGGTCGAGAAGCGGCAGACCCGAGGCCTGGTACTTCTTTGCTATCGATACCACGAGCCGGAGATTGGACTGCACGAAGGTGCGCTCAGCGTCTTCGCCAGCCTTGACGGCCTTGCGAAGCTCGCGTTTACGCGTGGCTGAATGGTCTTTTCCTCCTGCTTCAACCAGCGCTACCGCTTTCTTACCTTCTTCGATAGCCTGCGCCAAGCGGACTTCGTCGTCTTTGGTAAGAAGGGGGTACTGACCGATATCAGTGAGATAGAGCCGGACGAGGTCTTCTTCATCGCGCTCTATACGTTCCTTCGCCACTTTTGCTTCTTTCTTGCCATTCTTGGTCGGCTCACCCACCCCAAACCGTGGGAGGGTGGACAACGTTGGCGTTGTCAGAACACGGGTTCATGTCTGACACTTGTTTCAGGTGAGTATTAAGGATACCGGTCTGTCAAGGGGTTTGGAACCGGACATTTCGCTGATACCCAAATAATCGCCACTCTTGGGAACGAACTGAAGAAAAATCACCACTTTTGGTGGGATAAAGCACGATTTAGGACTGCATGTCAAATGAAACGGCCGCAGTGGGCCAAACGAACGAGGCACAAGAGGTCGAATTGACCATGGTCACTATGGCGTTCGACGCGGCCGATCCGGCCACGCTGGGTGCTGTACTTTCACAGTACGTGGTGCTCTCTCGGCATGAACCGGGGTGTCGCAACATCGACTTGTGCGTTTCCGCATCGAACACCGCCCGTTTCGTGGTTGTGGAAAAGTGGGACAGCCCCGGCGCCCAGCAGCGTCACTTCGACGGCGAAACGATGGTCGCCATGGCCAAGGCCTGCAACGGACTCCTCACCAAGGCCCCCGAGATCGAACTCCTCGAGGCAATTTCCGCCCACGACCTCGCCTAAACGTCCTCCGAGGTTTGGATGTTTGTTACCGCTCAGCGGGCAAATTCATCCAAACGTGTGGAGCCGCACCGGTCCAATCGCGAGGTTTGGATGTTTGTTACCGCTCAGCGGGCAGATTCATCCAAACGTTCGGGGACGGCTCGGGGGGAGGGCTCCCGAGCTAGGGCCGCGAGCGGACTACTGCTTGGCTCCCGCGGATTCGGTTTCAGCACACGCCGCGAGGATATCGGCCCAGGTCAGGGCGTCGGCGTTCCACAGCCGTTCGAAGACGGCATCGGATGCGTCGCTGAAACCGTGGCGGTTCCGGAAGGCGTAGAGGTGCGGTTGCTTGGCGAACTTCACGCCGAGGCGTTCGGCTCGACCGTAGGAGTTGGTGTCCCACGCGATCTGCTGGGCGAGCGTCAGACCCTGCAACGGAGCGTCGGCACAGCCGCCGTGCACCCGGTCATGGGCCTGGAAGAGCACGCGTGCCAGGGCCGCTTCGGTTTTCGCCGCAGACAGCTGCCGCGGTCGCTTCGGATCCTCGAACGCTCCTCCTTCCACGTCGATCGTAACGGGGCTGACCGACGTCAGAAGAACGCGGAACAGCGGCGTGGACTCCTCGACGTTGATTTCGATCTTCTGATCAGCTGGAAAGCCGACGTCGGTGGCGATGCGTTCGGCAATCGCGGCAATCTCGTCGGCCACGTAGCCGACCAGGATGAACTCCGACGGATCAATCGTGATGTTGGCCACGACGACTACCTCGGCGTCAGGTCGTAGGCATCGCCGATGGTGCCCGGACCGCAAATGCCCCCGGCCGCGACGATCAGCGTCTCCAACTGCTGCTGGCGGGTCGCGGCTCGGGCGACGTCGGCCGGACTGAGCAACATCGACTGCAGGAGCATCTCACCGTCGCGCCAGTCCTCGAACTCGTCGTCGAGGGCGAGGCGGAGCGACCGGATCGTTGGTGCATCGGTAATGGTCGACGTGTTGTTCATGTGATAGGTGTAGGCCGCGATCTTGTGCGGGATCAGCACCCGGTACACGCCGACGAGTTTCTCGATCGTCATCTCCGGATCACCCGGTTCGGCCACAGCTTCCATGAATGCGGCGACCTGCTCGTTGGCCGGAACGGTCAGTCGCTCCTGGTTCATCTCGCGAAGTTCGGGAAGACGCTTGTGCCACAGTTCCGCGTGCCACGCGTGTTTGTAACAGTGGGTCCCGAGGCGAAGCTTCACGTCGAGTTCCGGCACGGTGGCCACCCAGCCACCCAGGGCCTCGAACAGACGCATTTCGATCCACTTGTAGTTGCCGACCCGACGGGCCGACTCCTCGACCGTGAACGAACCCGGCAACTCCCGACGGTCCCAGGGAGTGAATGCGTTGCGGGGCGTACGTGAATCGGCCATGGTTCCTCAGTCTCTTCCAGCTTCTTGGGCGCGCGTCATTGATCGACGTGACGTGGATCACACTAGCGAACCGGTTCCAGCCAGAACCATTCCCGGATCAGCCTTTCCGCCAAGGCCTCACCGGAGAACGATCGCAGAGTTGGCTGCGTTCAGCAGTATCCGACGACGGCGTTGGTATTGACCGAAAAATGCGCCACCTCCCGATAGAGCGCCAGATGGAACCGGAGATCGCGATCTCGCCGCCAAATTGGCGCCTTCCGATCACCGGTGACTTCCAGGTTGTCGTGCCACTGGTTGAACGCCAGACACCCAAGTTCGGGCAGGTCGTCGACCGGCATACCGATCGCCGACACAAGTGCGTCACACTGCGCTACAAGTTGCACGGACGACGCAATGGTCATGTTGTCGTTGTATATGCCCGGCACTCCCGGAAGGGTAGCGAGACCGCTGAACGGGACCGGAAGCCAGAGATCAGCGAACTGGGCCGGGAACGCAACTCGAGCAGATCCTTTCAGCAGCGGGAACTGTTGAACGTCGAGCGTTGGCAGCACTGTCTTCACCAGCTCGTCGAAGCTGTCCGACGGGTAGGAGAGCTTCTCTTCGAAAATGCCGGCCTCCATCTCGAAGAATTCGAGCGGTGGAATGCCCAAATCATGCAACACCTCATTGACGGAGTCGAAGCCTCCGTCTTCATCGTCGAATAGCTCAGTGAGTTGTTCGCCGTCGTAAGTGATCAGATAGAGGCCCACGCGGTACGACCGTACTTCAAGGCGCTTACCACCCCTTTGTCAGTCGATTGTCAGTCGTCGAGCAGATCGACAAGGAAGCTGGCCGGGTCGAGTTCGTCGGGGAGGCGGAGATCGCCGCGGGGCGAGAGGCTGACCGATCCCACCTTCGGCCCCGGGGGCAGCGTGGTCCGCTTGAACTGCTGTCGGGCAAAGCGCTCCACGAACATGATCAGCCACTTGGTGATCACGGGCTCGTCGTAAGCACCGTCGAAGGTCTTCAAGGCGAGCGCCCGTATCTTGCGGGGCCCGAAGCCGTTTCGCTGCCAATGGAACAGGAAGAAGTCGTGGAGCTCGTAAGGGCCGACCAGTTCCTCGGTGGCCTGTTGGATCTCCCCGTTCTTGCCAGCCGGAAGGAGTTCGGGGCTGATGACCGTTTCGAGGATCTTCGTCAGGATCGCCTGCGTCTTGCGGTCGGTCAGATTCTCGCCGTACCAACGGACGAGGTGCTTCACGAGCGTCTTGGGTATCGACACGTTGACGCCGTAGTTGGCCATGTGGTCGGCGTTGTACGTGCACCACCCAAGGGCCAGCTCCGAGAGATCGCCGGTGCCGACCACGATTCCCTTCACCTGGTTCGCGAGGTCGAAAAGGATCTGCGTGCGCTCCCGGGCCTGGGAGTTCTCGTAGACGACGTCGAAGTTCTTGGGGTTGTGCCCGATGTCGCGGAAGTGCTGAGCGACCGCTTTTCCGATCGGAATCTCGCGGAATGTCACGCCGGTGGCGGCCGCCAACTGCTCGGCCGACGACTTCGTGTGATCGGTCGTGCCAAGCCCCGGCATTGATATGCACACGATGTTTTCCATCGGGCGGTTGAGCTTCTTCATCGTCTCGATCACGACCAGTAGCGCAAGGGTGGAGTCGAGCCCGCCGGACAGACCGAGGACCGCGTTGTCAGCCCGGGCGGCCAGCATGCGGCGGGCCAGGCCCGTCGACTGGATGGCCAGGATCTCCCGGGCCCGCTCGTGGACGTTCTCGGGGTTGTCGGGAACGAACGGCGTACGCGGGTACGTTCGGCGAAGATCGGTGAGCGATGGGAGCAAGTCGGACACGGTGACTGATGAGATCGGTGGAAACGGTTCGGCCGACGTGCCGAAGGACATGTTCTGCGCCCGCTCGTTGGCCAGGCGTTCGATGTCGATCTCGGTGATCACCATCGAGCCGTTGAAGTTGAAGCGGTCGCTCTCGACGAGCAACGTGCCGTTCTCCATGACAAAGGTGTGGCCACCGAAGACCACGTCTTTGGTCGACTCGGTCGGCCCCGATCCGGCGTAGACGTAACCGCATCCGAGACGGGCCGACTGGATGCGGACCAGGTCGCACCGGTAGTCGCCTTTGGCCACCAGCTCGTTGCTGGCCGAAGGATTCACGATGATGTTTGCACCGGCTAGTGCCAGTGACGTGCTCGGAGGCAGCGGAGCCCACAGGTCCTCACAGATCTCGATGCCGAGCCGAACGGTGACACCGGCGACCTGACCCAGATCGAAGACCTGCTCGGCGCACAGCCGGAACGGGTCGAGTCCGTCGATCGTGATGATCTCGTCGACACCGTTAGCGCTCGTGAACCACCGACGTTCGTAGAACTCGCCGTAGTTCGGTAAATGCTGTTTCGGTACGGCCCCGAACACGACTCCGCGGTGGATCACGGCTGCCGCGTTGTACCGTCGGCCGTTCGGGGCCTGCATCGGCATGCCCACGACCAGAACCGCAGCCAGATCGGCGGTCTGGCGAGCGAGCTCAGCGAGCGCGGCGTGCGCTCGCAGCACGAGCGCCGTGAGGAACAGGTCTTCGCACGTGTACCCCGTGAGCGCCAGCTCCGGAAAGACGACAACACCCGCTCCCGCCTCGCTCGCCTCCAGCGCCCACGCCGCGATGGTGGCCGTGTTCGTGATCACATCGCCGATCGCCACGGGTGGCGACACGGCAGCAACTCGAACAAACCCAAGCGTGGCGAAGTCCATGCCCGTCAGTCTGTCGCGATTTGGTCTGCACGACGGGCAACTTCACCGGTCGTCATGGGTCAGTAGCCCGACAGAAGTCGAAGCGACACGCACTGCTCAAGAAGAGTCTGGCGAACCGAGTCGGGGATGGCGGCGACGGTTGAACTGTTTCGATTCTCGACCGCGCCTTCGGCCAATTCGCTCAGCTGAAGCCAGCCCCGGAAGGCATGCACGACTTGCCACCATGCCAGACGCTGCCGGTCCACCATCACCTGTGCAGTCGCCTCATACGACCTCAGGTGCCACGCGACGAGTCGCTTGCGTAACACCCGAAGAGCGACCCGTTCGACCGGAGAACCGGCCAGAACGTACGCGAGGCCATACAGCGAGGTTGTCCGGCCGACGTCGTGGTGACGATCGGCGATGCACGCGTCGGTCCAGTCGATCACACCCATCGAACCGTCTTCTGCGACGAGGACGTTCATGGGGTGGAAGTCCCCGTGACAGACCACGGGTTCGGCACCCGCGGTACGAGGAGCGGTACGGAGCAGCCATTCCCACGTCCCGGTGGAATCGACCGCTGACACGTTCGCTCGGCGGCGGGCGAGGTCGTGATCCAGGTAGTCGGAGGCGGAAAGTTCCCGAAGCGCAAACGACTCAACCGGGAGTTGGTGGAGTCGAGCCTGAAGGGTCGCGAGCCCGCCGATGAGCGACTTGATCCTGGGTGTCGCCAACGCTCGCATGGCCGTGCTTCCGGGCAAACGCGCCTGCAGGATGGCCGGGTGGCTTTGCGACAGCGTCCCGTTCCACAGCACTCGCGCGACCGGGTAGTCGAGCGCTGCGAGCGTTGCGCCCAGTTGCACCTCCGTGACCGTTTGTTGCTCCTGGTCGGGTCGAAAGATCCGAAGAACATGCGACCCATGAAACGACGACGGAAGGGCGGTTCCTCCGAGTTCGACGAACCACACCCAGGTACTCGTTGCCGCAGGGACGTACTCGACCCGTGCCCAGGCATCGTCGGGTTCGTCAGGTTGCCGGAGTTGATCCAGCAAGCAGCGTGTCACGTCCGTGCCATCCAGAGGATCAAACACTGGTCGTTCGTCCAATCCTTCCCTCCTCAACCACGTTTGACCCTACGCGATTGCCCGCTACGTCGCTTTTGGGAAGCGGGCGGCCCGAGTGCCGGGCGGATTGAAGACGCCCGGTTCGGCGTCGGGATTCGGGACGAGGACCTCGCCTTCGAGACCATCGGGGTCGACGAAGAACA
This sequence comes from uncultured Acidimicrobiales bacterium, assembly GCA_963763135.1. Lineage (GTDB taxonomy): Bacteria > Actinomycetota > Acidimicrobiia > Acidimicrobiales > JANYDT01 > JANMZO01. The sequence goes on from CAVXNJ010000010.1 coordinate 629,487, forward strand.
ATGACAGCGCCGGACCGAAGTCGGTCACGAAGTCGTCGGCGGCGCCACAGGCCATCAGGCGCCGACGGATCTCTTCGAATGCCTCAAGCGAAGCGGCCTGGAGGCCTACATGGTCAAGACGGCCCCTGCCGAACATCGGCGTCTGACGGTCAACCTCGGCGTTGTCGGCGATTTCGAACACGTTGAGTTCGCGCCCGGCGCCTATGTCGATCAGCGACAGCATGAAGCCCGGCTGTTGTTCGATCGTACGTGCCGGCGGCGCATCGAAGACCGCACTGTAGAAACGAGACAGGCGCAGCGTGTCTCGGGTCAGCACAGCCACGTGGTTCACACCGTCGAGCATCATCACAAAAGTCTATCCGTCCTCGTTCCAGAGGTCTCGTGGCAGCTCAAACTCACGAAACCGGAGTTCCACCGCTGGGAACGCCGTCGGACGTTGGGCGACCCGGTCGACCGCCGGCGGAGCCCCGTGCCGCGCCAGGGCCCGACGTGGGGCGCTGCGGGGCGGGACAGCAATCGAGTGGGCAGACATCGTGGTTCGCCGGTCGGGTACCGACACACACACGCTTCGGATTGAGCCCCTGCTCTGTCGCGATACGTTCTTCGATAAGCGCGCGTATCATCGCGACGAACCGAGCGTCGGTGCCAACCGTCTTCGCTCGCTCGATCGGCAGACCGATGTCTTCGGCCTTGGCGCGCGCCTGGGTGTCGAGGTCGTACACGACCTCCATGTGGTCACTGATGAAGCCGATCGGCACCATCACGACACCTGCCGCGCGGTCGGCGCGACGGGCCTCAAGGTGATCGCAGATGTCGGGCTCGAGCCACGGCACCCCGGGGGTGCCACTCCGGCTTTGAAAGACCAGATCCGTGCGGAACCGGTGTCCGGTCCGACGAACGACGGCGTCTTCCACCAGACGGCACGCCTCCCGTAACTGAACCACGTAGTCGCTCGACACCGCCATCGAAGTCGGAACACTGTGCGCCGTGAACGCGATCTCCGGATTGGTGATTCCGCGGTTTCGCATCGCGTCGAGCGCCTCCATCGTGTTGTCGATCATCGGCTCGAGGAACCCGGGATGGTTGTAGTACACCCGGATCTTGTCGACGACCGGAGCGCCGTCACCCACGACAGCCCGCGCCGCCTCGATTCCTTCGCGGTACTGGCGGCAACCCGAGTACGAACTGAACGCACTCGTCACGAACGCCAGCGCCCGCTTCACACCGTCAGTGCGCATGCTTTCGAGTGCGTCAGTGAGAAAGGGTGCCCAGTTCCGATTACCCCAGTAGACCGGGAGGTCGAGTCCCTGCCGCTTCAACTCGGTCTCCAACGCGGCGATCAGGGCACGGTTCTGCCCGTTGATCGGACTTACGCCACCGAACAAACTGTAATGCGCGCTTACTTCTACGAGCCGCTCGCGGGGGATGCCGCGGCCGCGGGTCACGTTCTCCATGAACGGCACAACGTCGTCGGGCCCCTCGGGGCCGCCGAACGAAACGAAGAAGATTGCATCGTAGGGAAGTTTGTTACTCACCCACACAGCTTCGCGTGCCTGTGTGCCTACATGCGTTGGCACCAACACTGGAGATCGATTCGCCGTCGGACGCGACAGAGCCCGGGCTGGGGGCCCGGGCTCTGTCAGGGACGAATCGCGGAGCTCAAACCGCGTTCGGCGACGTTACGTCGTTGCGTACGACTCTCAGAGGGCCGAACACACCGTGTCGGTCAGGAGGCGAGCGACGGTGTAGGGGTCCATGTTGGCGTTGGGACGACGGTCTTCGAGGTAGCCCTTGCCTTCGATCGGCACCTGCCACGGGATACGAATCGATGCGCCGCGGTTGGAGACGCCGTAGCTGAACTTGTTGTACGGAGCGGTCTCGTGCTTGCCGGTGAGGCGCTCTTCGATGCCGACGCCGTAGTTCGAAACGTGCAGCTCGATCTTCTTGCCGATGGCGATGCAGGCCTTCTCGATGACCTTGTAGCCACCGTCTTCGCGCATGGCCTTGGTTGAGAAGTTGGTGTGAGCGCCAGCGCCGTTCCAGTCACCCTTCATCGGCTTGGCGTCGAACGAGATCACAACATCGAAGTCTTCGGCGATGCGGTGGAGCAACCAACGGGCCATCCACAACTGGTCGGCAACTTCGAGGGTACCGAGCGGGCCAACCTGGAATTCCCACTGGCCGGGCATAACTTCGGCGTTGGTACCCGAGATCGAAATGCCAGCGTCGAGGCAGGCCTGGGTGTGAGCTTCGACAATGTCGCGACCAACAACGCGACCGGTACCGACGCCGCAGTAGTACGGACCCTGGGCGGCCGGGAAGCCTTCCTTCGGGAAGCCGAGCGGACGGCCGGTCGGGGTGAGCATGGTGTATTCCTGCTCGATACCGAACCAGGGCTCGTGCTTGGCAAACTTCTTGGCCACCTTCGCGGCAGCAGCACGCGTGTTGGTGGGGTGCGGTGTCATGTCGTTCAGAAGTACTTCGCACATGACAAGGATGTTGTCGCCGCCGCGGATGGGGTCCGGACAGCTCCACACCGGACGCAGGACACAGTCGCTCTTGTCGCCAGGCGCCTGCTCGGTCGACGAACCGTCGAAGCCCCAGATCGGCAACGTGGCACCGTCAGCCATGATCTTGGTCTTGTTACGGAGCGTTGGTGTGGGGGAGACACCGTCGATCCAAATGTATTCGGCTTGGTAGGCCACGTGAGTTCCTCTCGGTTCTGGATGATTCTGTTGGAAGAAATGGAGTGAGCCAAGGATCAGCGATTCCCGTTTCTCCTTGGTTGCCCGTTTGTAACGGCTGTGTGAACTGACCTCGTTCCAACTACACCGCATTAAGAGAGCGCCAAAGCGTAGGTGACTGTCGACCCTCGTTTGTGAACCGCGTGTGAACAAGTCGTCTCAGCCTTGGCAAGACGGGAAAAGAGAACAAGCATCATGGAGCTATGGCTTCCGCTCGAACACAATCCCAGGTCGACTACGTGCTGCGAACGGTGGAAGAACGCGGTGTGCGTTTTATTCACCTCTGGTTCTCCGACGTTCTCGGCTCCCTCAAGAGCTTCGCCATCACCCCGGCGGAACTCGAAAACGCTTTCGAAGAGGGCATGACCTTCGACGGTTCGGCGATCGACGGCTTCAGCCGCCACGTCGAGTCCGACATGCTGGCCAGCCCCGACCCCGACACGTTTGAGATCCTCCCGTGGCGAGCCGACGAACCGGTTGCGCGCATGTTCTGCAACATCAACAAACTCGATGACACACCGTTCCTCGGCGACTCCCGCCAGGTCCTTCGACGCGGTCTGGAGCGGGCCCGCAAGCTGGGCTACACGTACTACGCGAGCGCCGACCTGGAGTATTTCTACTTCACCGACAGCGAGACCTCACGGCCTCCGATCCCACTCGACACGTCGTCGTTCTTTGACTTCTCGGCGGCCGATGCTGCAGGTGATCTGCGTCGCCGTACGATCGGTCACCTTGAAGCGCTCGGCATTCCGGTGCGCTACAGCCATCACGAAGAAGCTCCGAGCCAGCAGGAAATCGACCTTCGCTACACCGATGCGCTCACGATGGCCGACTCGATCATGACGGCTCGGCTCGTCATCAAAGAAGTCGCAACCGAACGCGGTGTGTATGCAACGTTCATGCCGAAGCCGATCTCGGGTCAGCAAGGTTCGGGCATGCACACCCACCTTTCGCTGTTCAAAAACGAGGAGAACGCGTTCTTCGACGGCGACGATCCGTATTCGTTGTCACCCGTTGCGAAATGTTTCCTCGCCGGCATTTTGCGGCACTCGCGGGAAATAACCGCACTTACGAACCAGTGGGTCAACTCGTATAAGCGCCTGGTCGTCGGCTACGAAGCCCCGGTGTATGTGAGCTGGGCGAGATACAACCGTTCGGCCCTGGTGCGGGTTCCGACGCCGAAGAAGGGCAAAGCCTCGTCGACTCGCATCGAGTACCGAGCTCCCGACCCGGCGTGCAATCCCTACCTGGCCTACGCCGTCTTGCTGGCGGCCGGTCTCCGGGGAATCGAGCAGGGCTACGAGCTTCCGCCCGAACTGACGGAGAACCTGCACGACATGACCCCGTCGCAACTCGCAGCCGCAGGAATCGAGCAACTTCCCGGATCGCTTTCCGACGCCGTGAACGTGATGGAGCAGAGCGAACTGGTTCGCGAAGCCCTCGGCGAACACGTCTTTGAGTGGTTCATCAAGAACAAGCGGGCGGAGTGGTCGGCGTACAAAACGCACGTCAGCCAGTTCGAACTTGAGCGCTACCTTCCGTCGCTTTAGGCAACCATGATCGGACCTCTTCTTATATTTCCTGATCCGCCGCACCCGACGCTGGTGCAGACCCTCGACCTCGCCGGCTACACCTGGCAGGCAGTTCCCACCGCCTCGGCCGCTGAGCGCATCGAGCCCGATGCTGGTTGGGGCGGGGCCATAGTGTGCGCCGACCTCGACGCCGACGGCGCCTGGGCGATCTGCCGTGCGCTTCGCAAGCGAGATGTCCCGCTCGACCCGCTTCTGCTCCTGGTGTCCGGAAGCCAGCTCACCGAGTTGGAACTCCGTGAGGATCTCTACGACGACTTCTGCCTCTCGCCGTTTCACCCCCGCGAACTCGAAGCGCGTCTGAAGCACCTGCTTTGGCGTTCCGGGAAGGGCGGCACCGCCGACGTGCTCGAGTACGGTCCGCTCGTGCTCAATTTGGAGACGTACCAGGCAGTCGTTGACCGCAAGCCGCTCGATCTCACGTACATGGAGTACGAGCTCCTCAAGTTCCTGGCCACGCACCCCGGCAAGGTGTTCACCCGGGAAACGCTGCTTTCTCGGGTCTGGGGGTATGAGTATTACGGCGGAGCGCGAACCGTCGACGTACACATCCGACGCCTCCGGGCCAAGCTTGGCGAAGAGCACAATTTGATTCATACGGTCCGGTCTGTCGGTTACCGCTTCGGAACCAGCCGGTGGGGCAGCTGAATCATTCCAACGTGACAGTGTCCATCCATGTGACACCGTCCGGGCCGAGATCCACGACCAGCCTTTAGGGACGTACATCTTTTGTCGATCTGTTGGGAATGGATGCCCCTCGATCCGACGCCGAACGATCTACCTCACCCGCGCCCACGGCAGCTGACGTCGCTCAGGCCGTTCTCGGCCCGTCGGCACCCCCGATCGAGTCGCGTGCACCGCGAGCCGTACCCGGTGCGATAGCGAAACCGAAGTCAAGCACGCCCGAAAGCGCAATCATTCCCGATTCCGCCGCACCGTTTGTGGTGTCGCGTGATTTCAACGAAGGCCTCACCCCGGCCCCGTTGCCCGCCGGCTGGATCAAGTCCGGCACACCATCGCCGCAGATGCGGTTCACCGCCATGGCGGCCGACGGTTCAACCGCCTCGGGAATCTGGACCTGCAACCCCGGAGTGTTCACGTTCATCTACGACTTCGACGAGTGGGTCCACCTCGTCAGTGGCTCCGTCGTGATCGAAGCCGGCCCGTACTCCCAGGAGCTTCGAGCGGGGTCGGTGGCGTTCTTTCCACGGGGCCTCACGACGACCTGGCACATCGACGATCACGTGCACAAGTTCTTCGTCCAGCGCAACCCTCCTCGCCTGGTACGAATCGCCCGACGCGTCGCCCGGAAGAAGTCACCGTTCAGTTAGGGCAGCCGGAGCCGCGCCCTCGGCTTCTCAGAGCTTGCGGCTCGCCTCGAGCATTTCGCTTCCAGCGTGAATCTTTTCGGCCTGGTCGGTGTACCACCAGCCGTGCAACCCGGAGACCACAGCGCCCGTGAGGAACAGACCGATCGGGAAGACGGTGACCATCAAGACGATGAGGACAATCGGCCCGATCACGGCTCGACCACTCCACCCGGGCCGGTGTAGGCGGTGAACTCGATCTCGACGAGGGCGCCGAGCGCCATCGTGACGTTGCCCACCGTTGACCGGGTGGGACGGTGACCGGCGAAGCACTCGGTGTAGGCGGCGTTCATCTCGGCGAAGTTCGCCATGTCGGTGAGGAAACAGGTGCACTTCACGACGTCGGTAAGCGACGCACCGGCCTTTTCGAGCAGCGCCTTCGCGTTTTCGAAGATCTGACGCACCTGGCCGTCGACGCCACCTTCGACCAAGGCTCCATCGACCAGGCCAAGCTGGCCAGCCGTGTAAACCCAGTCTCCGGCACGCAGGACTGCTGAATAGGGACCAACAGGTTTCGACATGGGCAAAACCTTACTCGCCGCTGCCCCAGGAATCGAAGCAGCGAACCCGGCTCGGTTGGCAGGCGCCCAGACAGCACAGAACCCCGGTTGGCGGCCAACCGGGGTTCCACGTGCGAGATCTGGAGTTTCGGCCCTCTCGGGCCGCTTTAGCTAGTTTCGGCCCTCTCGGGCCGCTTTAGCTAGTTTCGGCCCTCTCGGGCCGCTTTAGCTAGTTTCGGCCCTCTCGGGCCGCTTTAGCTAGTTTCGGCCCTCTCGGGCCGCTTTAGCTAGTTTCGGCCCTCTCGGGCCGCTTTAGCTAGTTTCGGCCCTCTCGGGCCGCTTTAGCTAGTTTCGGCCCTCTCGGGCCGCTTTAGCTAGCTGAAGGAGTTGCCGCAGCCGCAGGTGCGCTGCGCGTTGGGGTTGTCGATCGCAAAGCCACCACCCTGGAGAGCGTCTTTGTAGTCGAGCGTGGCGCCCTTGAGCATGCCAGCCGATGCGGGATCGGTGACGACCTTGATCGATCCGTATTCCTTGGTGATGTCGTCTTCCGCGATATCGCCGTCGAAGAACATCTCGTAGGAGAAGCCCGAGCAACCGCCGGGACGAACGGCGACGCGCAACGCAAGCGACGTGTCGCCTTCAGCTTCAATCAGGGCGGCAACCTTGGTGGCAGCAGCAGCGGTGAGGACGATCGTGTCGGACTTGCGGCCAAGACCAATCTTGACGGCGGTGGGGGCTTCGGAAAGGCTCATCGTATGTACTCCTGTCACGATGGTCCGTCGTGCGGACCGTCTCATTGTTCTGGCGCCGGTCCCCGGCGTGGGTCCTGCTAAGGCGACGTTAGATATAAACACTACCTGGGCTGTCAACATTCCCGACATCGGCCGAAGTTCTCAGCTTTTAGCGGGGTTCACCATCGTAAACTCATTTTCATGAGTCCAACCGCCGAACAGGTCACTGGCATGTTGCGCGGTGTTATCGACCCCGAACTCAATGTCGACATCGTTGAGCTTGGCATGGTGCAACGGGTCGACGTGACCGATGGCGGCTTCGTCGACGTCGTCATCGCTCTTACCATCGCCGGCTGTCCGCTGCGGGTGCAGATCCGCGACGACGCCGTGGCCCGTATCCGGTCACTCCCCGGAGTCACCGATGTCCACGTCAGCTTCGGTGAGCTCAACGCCGAGCAACGCAGCCAGGTCATGCAGCGGGCGCGTTGGAAGGCCCGGGAGAATGCGCCCGACACGGAAATCTCCACGACCACCCGGATCATCGCCGTCGCCTCGGGAAAAGGTGGCGTCGGCAAGTCGTCAGTCACGTGCAACCTTGCGGCGGCGCTGGCCGCTCGGGGCTTTACGGTCGGCGTGCTCGATGCAGACATCTGGGGCTTCAGCGTTCCGCGCATGCTCGGGGTCGAAGACCGCCTCGGCGGCTCCGAAGGGAAGATATCCCCGGCTGAGCGCCTCATTCCGGGCCAAAACGGCGGTCCGGCCGGGCTGCTCAAGATCGTCTCGATGGGTCTCGTGGTCGACGACGAAGACAAGGCCATCATGTGGCGAGGGCTGATGCTCGCCAAAGCCGTCGAAGAATTCCTCACCAAGGTGCGGTGGGGCGACCTCGACTACCTGATGATCGACATGCCACCGGGAACTGGTGACGTGCAAATGGCGTTGGCCCGTCTACTTCCCCGCGCCGAACTGCTGATTGTCACCACCCCGGCGCTTGCGGCCCAGAAGGTCGCCATGCGCGTTGTCGACATGGCTCGGCGAAGTTACCTCCGGGTCGGTGGCGTGGTGGAGAACATGTCCGCCTTCATCGATCCGAGCGGCGAGTCGCACGCGCTGTTTGGCGTCGGCGGCGGTCAACGCTTGGCCGACGACGCCGAAATCCCGCTGGTGGCAAAGATTCCGATCGAGGCTTCTGTTTCGACCGGCGGCGATCAGGGCGACCCGATATCGTTGGTCGCTCCCGAAGGCCCCGCCGGCCGGGCCTTTGGCGATCTGGCCGAACGGATTGTCACCGAACTGTTCCCGCCGATCGATATGGCGGGCTGCTCGGCCCGGTTGCTCAAAGCCCTCGAAAACGTGTAGCAACGCATACTCCTGGTTGCGTCAGGAGTATGCGAGCACGATGGTTCTATCGGCGTAGCGGGGCGTCGCTCGACAGTGATCGGCGCATGTACAGGCTCACGAAGATTGCGGGCACGGCAATGACCGTAAGTGCGCCGATTATCGACAGGATGCTGAACGGGTAGCTCGCTCCGATTCCGAGCGCACCGGCCCACACCAGGCGCCACGCCACCGCCACTCCGGCAAGCCATCCCACGAGGACTGCCGGAACGAGCCGATGCAGTGCTTCGGAGACCGCAAGACGTCGTATCCCGGGCGATGACATGCCGAGCGAACGGAGCACCGACCAGTCTTTGCGTCGTTCTGACACGCCGTGTACGAAGAGGACGCTGAGGACGCTCACGACCAGAAGTCCACCGAGCCACGACAGTGACCGTAAGGACCGACGCACGAGGGTCGCATCGAGGTTGCGCTCGTTGACCGGGTCATCGATTGGCCGATAGGTGACATCGGGGCCGCTCAGGACTTTGTCGATGGTTGAGCGGTCGGACACCGACTTCGGGTCGGTCGGGGCGAGAAGCACCCGTTCGGCCACCCATTCACCGCCGCGGAGCGCAGTGGCCGTGGATGGTCCGACCAGCACCCGCGCCAAGGTTCCGGTGCTGCGGGCGAGTCCGACAACGGTGACGGTCAAGGTCCGACCGGTACGCAACTCCCGCAAGAACAGCGTTTCACCGACCCGAACGTGATGGTTGCGCGTCGATCCGTCGGTAAACAGGTTCTGATCGACAACGGCCGTTCCCGATTCATTGATCACGCGCTGGTAGACGTCGGCATCGGTAGCGAGACCCTCGGTTCGAGCCGACAGCGTCATCGGGGTTCGATCCAGGTATTCGCTCGTGATGCGAAGTCCTTCGACGCGCACCGTGCGGCCTTCGGCGTTGCGAGCATCCATGTTGAACGCCCCAACCGGTGCGGCGATCGCGGCGGATCCGAGCGACTCGATGAGCTTCGGAAGGTCAGCGGGTTGGGCAGCTTCAGCCACCAGTTCCCATCCGCCGGTGGACGCCCGGGCGCGGGTCGCGGCTTCCGACGCCAGACCGGCGTTGAGAAAGCTCACAACGGTCAGCGCCATAACCAACGACGTCGCAGCAGCGCGGCCGAGAATGTCACTGGACGGACCCGAGCCGGGTCGGGCGTCGGTAATCGTCTTCACCGCCCGCCTCGCACCGTCGGTGGCCTTCTTGTCAGCCGAGAGTCTGAGGTGCAGCGGCAGGAGCATCTGCAGCGCCGTACCGAGCCCGATGAGACACATCGCGTAGGTGACCCATGTACCCGTCCCGGTATGTCGGAACCATCTCGCCGACAGGGAGGGCAGAACGCCGAGGATCAGCAATCCAACGCCCGCCACCGCGATCTTCACGGGGCGATTCACGCGAACGGGAAGGGTTCGACCCGACAGCACAACTTCTCGCCATCCGAGCCCGACGGTCGTTGTGAAGATCAACAGCGCCATGAGAAAGGTGAACGAGCCCCGGTCATGAATGCTGCGTATGCAGAGAAACCCACTCACGACGGCCGCCGCGGCAAGCGTCAATCCGGTCTGCGAAAGTTGCTGTGATCGGTCGGCGGACCGTCGCAAGTTACGGACCGACCCGCGGACCGTGCCGTGCGTGGTGACGAATAGCGAAAGTGCCAGCGCGAAACAGGTGAGTGTGAACCCACTCGACATGCCAATGAGCACCGATTCCACCTTCGGTGCCGTCGCAGCAGCCGCAACTCCCGATGTTCCGAATGACCGGCGGAGAACCAACGTGGCCGATACGAATCCGACCAGCGCTCCCGCTATTGACCCGAGAATGGCGTAGAACCAACCTTCCAGCCCGAACGCGGAAACGGCGTCACGTCTACGCAGCCCCACCGATCGAAGTGCGCCAATCTCCGCGTTGCGCACAACGGCGAGGCCGAAGAACAACGCCAGAAGCAGCACTCCCGATCCGAGCCCGAGCAACCAGACCATCGTGCGCAGTATCCGACCGAGTGGTTCCGTTCGGGCCGCGGCCTTCGCCAGGATCTGCGTCTTCACGTTGTCGATCGACACATTGACCGCGGGGCGGGACTGCCCGTCGGGTGCATCGCTGGCAGCGACAGCGGCGAACGTTCGCTCCAGATGCTCTACGACAGCGTCGGCGGACTTCGATCCTTCACGATTGGAGATCGCGATCACGTACTGAAGTGGGGGCGGGGAACCGAGCGTCGTCAACGTACCGATCGGAACGATGGCCACGCGGGACGCATCGACCCCGTCGAGTGGCAGAACACCAAAGCCCTTGCGGGGAAGTATCGCCTCAACCTGCAGTTTCAGTTCTTCGCCGGACGGGCTCACCATGGCGACGATTGAGCCGGCGCGAACACCCAACGCATCGGCGGCGTACGGGCCAACGAACACCCGTCCGGGTCCCGGATTGGTGCGACCCGCAAGGCCCGTCGCTTTCGGGTCGAGACCGAAGTTCTGCGCCGCGTCGACGTCCATCTCGATGACGTGGACGCTTCGCGATATCGCGGGGTGGGCCGCATCGGATTCGGCGCCGTCGTAACGGAACACCATGTCGGCTGAGACGAGTCCGAGCTGGCCGCGTACGAGGAGTGACAGATCGTTGACGGTTTCGGACTTTTCCGCCAACGCATCATTGAGCCGGGCCTGCGCATCCAGACGGACATCCGGGGTTGGCGCCGTGACGAGTTCGTCGACGGAACCGAAGGTCGTATCGACCGCGTCGCGGGCCGAGCGGACGATCGAATCGGACAACGAGATGGTCAGGGTCAGCAGGGTGGTGATCACCAGGACGCAGCTCAGGATGAACAGCGATTCCCGAGGCTGGCGCTTCATGCGGCGAACCGCCAGTTTCCGCAATACCGGATTCGTGATGAGGGTCCACAGGGCCGGAAGCGACCAGACCGTAACGAGCAACAGTCGGCCGACCCCCCGGGGTCCGGGGTGCGACCACGCGGCCCAAACGCTTAGAAGCGCCAGGTCAACCAGAAGAACGGTTCGCAGACTGGAACGGAACGGCGATTCGTCGAGAAAGTCTTCGGGTTCTTCAGCGCCTTTGGCAGAAATCTGCTCCGACACTACCGACCGGATCCCGGGTAGACGCGGGCCACGTCAGGTGGCGCCTCGGCGCGGACACTCGTACGGCGGCCGCATCGGATTGCATTGCAGGGGTTGATCATGAGGACGCCCCCTGGTTGCTCACGCGGCGGATTTCACCGGCCGACAGTTCGATCACCCGGTGAGCCAGTCGAGCGACGGCGGGGTCATGGGTAACCATGACAATCGTGAGGCCGGAATGGTTGAGCTCGCGAAAGACCTGAAGGACCTGGTCCGCAGTGTCGTCGTCGAGATTTCCCGTTGGTTCGTCGGCCCACAGAACCTTCGGTTCACCGACAAACGCTCTGGCTATCGCGATCCGCTGCTGCTCGCCGCCGGACAGTTCGTCGGGGAGGAAATCGGCCCGATTGCTCAAGCCGACAAGTTCGAGGGCCGAGCGAGCTTCTTCGAGCGACTGATCTTGCGGCCAATTGTTCAGCATGAGCGGCAATTCGACGTTCTCCAGCGCCGTCAGCGAAGGAACGAGGTTGTAGCTCTGGAAGGCAAAGCCCATAGCTGCTGACCGATGACGGCTTCGTTCACCGTCGGTCAGGTTGTGCAGTTCAAACCCGTCGACGATCACGGTTCCCGCTGAGAGATCGTCGAGTCCGGCGAGGCAGTGGAGCAGCGTCGTTTTGCCGGAACCGCTCGGTCCGGTGATCGCCACGAATTCGCCCTGACGAATGACGAGGTCGATGTCGTGGAGGACGACCACATCACGGTTGCCCTTACGGAACGTACGACCCAGCCCCGTTGCCTCGATGATGACAGGCGCATCGGGTTCCACGGTCGCCGCTGGAGCAGCCCAGGGTCCCGTGGCGAAGCGGAGGTCTTCTTCTGCTACCTGTTTGGGAGCCGCTGGTTGCGCAACCGGCTCCGCTTCGAGAACCGTTCCGTAAGTGACGATTCCCGCACCGGTGGTGGGACTCGCCACCGGTTCAAACGGTTGAGCCGACGGGACCGCTTCAGCGGTCGGCACGACCGGGGCCTCGGGAGTATCAAATGTGGCCGGTGTTACCGGGGTTACAGCATCCGGGGCGGAGCCGTCATCAACGACGGTCTCGGAAGCGGCCGGGACGAACGCCGCAGCTCCACTCTCGGAACTCACCGCTTGACGACCCGACTCCAGCCAGACCACGCAGCCACGACAGCACCGAGTCGGGGTCGGAGGCCTCGGGAGCCGAGGCGCTGAGCGTTGTCGCGTGTCCGGCGACGGCAACCTGCACGAGTTGTTCAGCGATCGCTGGTTCGGCAAACACCGGATGTTCGACGACCGAGTCATCAAAGTCCGTCGCGACCGTCTCGTCGGCGTCGTCAGACTCGAAGGCGTCGACAGATTCGACAGATTCGACGGCGTCGACAGTTTCAACAGGGTCGACGGTACCGACAGATTCGACGGCGTCGACAGTTTCAACAGGGTCGACCGTTTCGACGGCGACGGGTTCGACAGTTTCAACAGGGTCGACGGTACCGACAGATTCGACGGCGTCGACAGTTTCAACAGGGTCGACAGATTCGACGGCGACGGGTTCGACAGATTCAACAGCGTCGACGGTACCGACAGATTCGACGGCGTCGACAGTTTCAACAGGGTCGGGCGGGAAGGGTTTGGTTTCCGCTGGGGAAACCGGTTGGGCAACGATCGGGGGCTCTGACACCTTGGGGATCGACTGCACTCCCATCGACACCAACCACGGTGGCAGCGATTCCTCGCTCGGCGGGGTCCATGCAACCGGCTCGGCCTCGGGGGGTGCCGACGCGGCGGGCCAGTCGGCACTACGTACCGCCGGCTCAACGCTATCGGTCTTGAGCAGCGCGCCATCGGTTTCCGCGTATCCAACTGCCAGTGACTCGGGGGCCTCGGCGGGTTCGGGTTCGAACTGCGCCTCGGGTTCAGGCCGTGGTTCGGGCTCGACCCCATCCATCGTCGCCGCATCCGTGTCGGCAGTATCCGTGTCGGTCGAATCCGTATCGGTCGAATCCGTGTCGGCCGGTGCCTCGTCTTCGTAGTCAACGACCGCATAGCCGCGAGCCAGTGCCTCGGCGCGCGAATAGGGAACGACGGTGGCCACGCCGTTCACGAAGACGAACGTGCGAGGTCCCGGCTCATCAGTCGGTGGTTCGGGAGACACAGCGTCGGTCACGGGCGGAAGACTGGCTGGTTCAGCGTCGGGGCCAGGTACTAGGGCGCGGACCGCAGGATCGTCTTGCCACGCAGGCTCGACCGGTTCCGCTGGTTCTCCAAAAAACCCGTTTCCATCCGACGATGATAATTCTGAGCTGGCAAAAAACGCGCTGAAACCCACCGGTTGATCGTCGACGCGATCAGCCGGTTTTGCCTCCACGATGGCCGCGTCAGCGAACCAGGGAGGGGGAACTTCAGACGATGGCACGAGTGTCTCATCGGTCGCTGACCATTGGTGCTTGATCACATCACTGTAAAGATGTTCATCCATCCAGCAAGTCAGTCACGTAGCGCGCGAGGCCGGTCTTCCGTCACCCACCGGGCACCTTCCGGAGTCGACCACCGTCCGCGACCGCTCACCCATGCAGCCGGTTCGGCGGCTCGAGCATCGACTGCAGCGTCTTGATCGTCGGGAAGATGATCGGAAAGGATCCCGCTTCGAACCGCTCCAACGCATCGGCCGGGCGGACCCACTCGGCATGAACGAGTTCGCCATCGTCGGGGGTCGCATCATGCGATGAGGGGACCTCGGCTACGAAGAAGCGGGCGTCGAAGCGCCGCGGCGGACCGATCGGCGTGATCCAGCGACTCCAGTACGTGAGATCCCGAGCGTGAACGACAAGGTCCTCGCGGTCCAACAAATCGAGAAACGACGCTGAGCCACTGTTCAGTTCCATCCGATGTTCGCTGAAACGCTCCCGGGTGGCGGTGTCGTCGAAGTCGACCCAGGAGCCCTCGCGGTGTCTGGCCAGGAGCAACCCGGCTTCCTCGAACGCCTCCCGAATGGCGGCAACGACGTAGGCATCGTGTCCGGTCGGGTCGTCGGCGGCGTCGGGCGAGTCCACGGGCACCGACGGGTCGGCACCGGCAAAGACCGCTGCGGACGGGACTCCATCATGGCGAACAAAGCGAGTCGTGTTCGCCACCACTTCGGCGTCAGCGGGATCGACCGCGCCGCCTGGGAACACGTAGTGGCCCCCGACGAATACGGCATTCGGGCTCCGCCGCATCATCAGTACCTCGCGCCCCCTCGGCCCGACCCGTTGGAGAACGACCGTTGCTGCAGGTCGAATGGGAACGGATTCGGGGGCGGGGGACGTTGACACTCCTTCAACATTGCCACGGCCCACCACATGAGCCACAACCCAAACAGTCGAGCCGACCACAACAGCACAGCCACGACCCACCACATGAGCCACAACCCAAACAGTCGAGCCGACCACAACAGCCCAGCCACGGCAACCGATGGGCAGCGCGATTTGACGCGGAGGGCGAACTACCGTTGAGGGGTGGCCACCGATTCCGACAACTGGACGCCAGACGCTGCCGACTGGTTGTCGGAGAGCGTGGAGTCGGGCCCGTTCGAGGCCAATGGCAACGGTGCGGCCTGGCGACGGCCGGGGGTAGACCTGGCCGCCAACTCGGTGAGTGCTGCCGATCCCGGTCTCACCGGCCCCCAGATCTTCGATGATCCACTCGAAGAATCCGTCCCGGTCTCTGGTTCAGTTCCTGCCGGTCGGTCACCCGGTGCGTCGACCGCCACGACGGGCGCCCCGGTTGCTCCCGCAAGCCGCAAAGATCGCAAGAAGATCAAAGGCCAACGCGTCGCGGCACCGGCCAAGGCGGGCCCCGCTCAGCGGCCCGCGGGTCCAGGTCCGGGGTCACGGCCAACCGGTTCGGGAAAACCTCCACGTCGCCGACGCCGTCGTCGCCGCATGCGCATACTTCCACGATCGGTACTCGGGATTTCGCTGATGATCCTCGCGGCCGGTCTCGGCGCCGCCGTCAGCGGCACGGTGTTGTTCATGCGCTACGAATACCGACGCGACCTTTCCGATGCCTATATCAAGGGGTTCGACCAACGGGTGAAGTTGAGTACCGACGCCGTTATTGCAGAAGGTCAGAACGCGCAGGCTCGGATCCAGACCGAACTCGGGCCGCTGCTGAAGCAGGCCGCAACCGGCGACACGTTGGTCCGGATCCTCACCGAGGCCAAGGCTTCGATCATGACGGTGCAGACCTTCAACGAGGCCGGAGTACCCGTCGTCGGTACCGCGTTTGTAGCAGCGTCCGACGCCGAGAAGTCGTTCCTCATCACGTCGTACTCGGTTGTGAAGGCTTCGGTCGTGAAACCCGGGCCCGCCATCACGGTCCGCATTGATGGGACCGACCTGCCCGCCACACTGTGGACCTGGCAGGAAGAACGTGACCTCGCGCTGCTCATCGTGAACAAGGGGGCGTTGCCGAAGCTTGAGTGGGCCGCTCCGGCCGACACCAAGATGGGCTCGCAGGTCTTCGCCATCTCCGCGTTGGGTACCGATGGTGGCGCCGTCACGAGCGGGTTCGTCGCCGACGTCTCATCATCGGGCATTCAGCACTACGCCCCGATCGGAACGGCTTTCCAAGGTGGTCCGATCGTCAACGACCGGGGCCGTGTCGTGGCGATCGGTTCACAGAACTATGCACCCCTAGGATTCACGTCGACCGGTGTGTGGTTTGCTCCATCGATCCGTGCTGCATGTGAACAGCTGTTGAAGTGCCCCTCCGGCCAGGTCACCGGCGCAGGCACCCAGCGCTAGAACTCACACAACGCCAAAACCTCACACAGAGCTAAATCTCACACAGAGCTCAAATCCACACACCTTCGGGTCGCGTCGGATGAGCGCGCGACGCTCGTCGGGGCGAGGCGATGTTCAGGGCGAGGCGATGTTCAGGGGAATCGGGGTAACCACGGTCTCGGTCGGGACCCCGGGATCGGGCTGTGTAGGTGCGGTCGGCAGCGGCGCCGCCGGAGTCACGGGCGTCGGCTCCGGATTGACAACGGGCGTGTCCTGCAGCGGTGCCGGTGGCGGCATGATCGCGCCCCCGCCGAGTGAGACGACCGCGCTCGTTGCATCGGTCGATCCGATCTTCTTGCGCACGCCGAGATCGAAGCCTTCACGTTGCTTCTTCTTGATCAGTTCCTTCGTGCTGATGACCACAGGACGCTTGATCGGCGCCGGTTCGTCGAAATTGGTGGGCGCGATGCCGTTCATGGCCTGCTTCATGTACGCACCCCACGTCGCCGCCGGGATGGTGCCACCGGCCACGCTGCCGACACCCAGAATGTTTCGAAGCGGCCGGGGACTGTCTTTGTAGCCCATCCACACCGCGGTGGAGAGCGTCGGCGTGTAGCCCACGAACCAGGCGTTTCCGTAGCCCTGTGAGGTTCCGGTCTTTCCCGCCACCGGGCGGTCACCGAGTGCGGCACGTTTACCGGTGCCACTGCTCACCACGTCTTGAAGAACGTTCGTGACGTTGTCTGCCACCGATTGCTTCAGCACCTGCTTCGGCGTGCGCGTGATGTTGTTCTCCAGCTCTTTGCCGCTGCCGTCGACGACCGTGAGAATCGGCGTGGCCGGGGCCCGCTTACCCCGACCGGCGAAGACTGAATAGGCGGCGGCCATTTCCAGCGGTGAGACGTCGATACCGCCAAGGGCATAGCTCGGACCGTGTCGGGCTGGGTCGTACCAGGCACTTGTGATACCGAGGTTCTGAGCCATCTTCGCCACGTTCTCGATACCGACGATGTCGTAACCTAAGCGCGCATATGCAGTGTTGACCGACCGCACCGTGGCCTGACGAAGGTCGACGTTGCCATACGACGCGCCCTCGTAGTTGTTGATGACGCAGCCCTTGATCGGCTTCTTGCAGCGTGGATCGACGTACTGCGCTCCGCTGATCACCTGGGTCGGCGGGATGCCCTGGTCGAACGCGGCCGACAGCACAATCGGCTTGATCGATGAGCCGGGCGACCGACCGGAGCCGCCTCCGTCGACGTAGTTCCTACCCGTGCATGTCGGTGCGAGCTTGGGATCGCGTCCGTTGAGCAGCTTCTTGAGCTTCTCGGGCGTGGGGCAGTCGCCGAGCGCGAGGTTCACCTGACCGCCTGCAGCGTAGAAATCGCGTCCACCGACGAGCGCCTTCACGAATCCCGTCAGCGGTTCAACCGAAACGATCGACATCTCCAGCTGCGCGTTCGTTTTGCCGAGCGCTTTCGCTGCAGTCTTCTCGGCTTGGTCCTGGAGGATCGGGTCGATCGTCGTACGAATCTGGAGGCCACCTCCGTAGAGCAGCGCTTCGCCGTACCGCGACACGAGATACCGACGCACATAGTCAACAAAGTACGGATACTTAGTTTTGACTTCCTGCGGCCCGAAAACGAGTGTCACCGGCTTGCCCGGAGGCGGTGCACCGTCGGTATCGACCCAAAGTTCTTCGGCCAACGCTTCTTCGTACTGGGCTTCGTTGATGAACTCCAGATCGAGCATCTGCTTGAGCGTCGTTTTCCGCTTGAACTCGGCGTTGCTGCGATTGCCCCGAGGCTCGTATTTGCTCGGTGCCGGAATGATGCCAACGAGCGTCGCGGCTTCAGACAGCGTGAGCTGGCTCACCGGCTTCCGGAAGTACACCTGCGATGCGGCCCCGACCCCGTACGCGCCGTTTCCGAGGAAGATGTTCGAGAGGTATTCGAACAGAACATCCTCTTTCGTCATCTGCCGGTCAAGCCGGTTCGCGATCACTGCGATTCGAAGCTTGCGCCAGACCTTGTTGAAGTTGCGTTTCGCCGCCGTTGCATCCTGGTCGTTGATCGCACCAGTGGTGTCGTCGGGGTAGTACACGGCTTTGACGAGCTGCTGGGTGATCGTCGATGCGCCCTGCTCGGCCTCGCCCTTTTGCAGGTCGCGCCGTACCGCACGGACGAGACCGACCGCGTCGACACCGTTGTGCGTATAGAAACGCCGGTCCTCCGAGGCCACGACCGCGAGCCGCAGAACCTTCGGAATGTCCTTCTTCTCGATCGGAATGTTCGTCTCCACCCGACGGAACACGGTGAGCAGATCGCCGTTCGCGTCGTAGACGTAGCTCGGCTGGATCGGAGCCTGGGTCTTCTTGTCGGGAATCGTCACCGGAACCGGCGTGAACAACACGATGCCCAGCGCCGTCCCGATCATCGCCACGGGCACGACCGTGGCAGTAAAGACGAGCACCGTCGTCGTCTTGATGAGTCGGCGAAGAAACCGCCCGATGGCCCGTAACACGCTGTTCAGTCTCCCAGAGCCGGGGAGGCTTTCGGCGGAACAGGGTTAATTCAAAGTTCGCTCTCAGCTTTGCTCGCTGTCAGGCGATCCCGGCTGTCAGGCGATCCCGGCAACGCGGATCCTCGGTGCAGAACCGAGCGCCTCCGATAGCGTGGGCGGATCATGCGCCCTCCCTCCGTCGACTCACTCGCCCGGACTTTGGCGAAACGCCAGGATCTGGCCCGTCTGGGGCATGCGTCGTTGGTGGCGTGTGCGCGCAGAGCGGTCAGGGAAAACCCTGAAGACGCGGAGGCCGAGGCGCTCCGACAGGCCGGACGCCTGGCGCAATCCCTGTCACGCCCGGTCATCAACGGCACCGGCGTGCTGTTGCACACCAACCTCGGGCGGGCCCCGATGATCGCCTCGCATGCAGATCGGCCGGGCTCCGACTCCCACCCCGTGCGGTACTCCAATCTGGAGTTCGATGTCGTCCGGGGAGTACGGGGCTCGCGACGGACGCTCACGGAGGCCCTTCTCACGTCGCTGACCGGGGCAGAAGCTTCGCTGGTCGTGAACAACTGCGCTGCGGCGGTGATGCTGGCGCTCGCGGCCAACGCAGTCGGTCGCGGCGTCGCGGTCAGCCGGGGCGAACTGGTCGAAATCGGCGGAGGATTCCGAATACCCGACGTGTTGCAGGCTTCCGGGGCCCTGCTCGTCGAAGTCGGCACCACCAACCGAACCCGCCTGCGCGACTACGCGAACGCCGCATCTGCGGGTTCGGTGCCTGTTGCGGCAGTGCTGAAAGTTCACCAGTCGAACTACCGGATGGTCGGCTTCACCGAGGAAACGTCGCTCGCGGAACTCGTCACCCTCGGCCTTCCGGTGATCGCCGACATCGGTTCCGGACTGCTTGATTCGAACATGCCGTGGCTCGCGGCCAAGTCGGGAGAGATTCCCCGTCTTCCCTGGCTGAGCGACGAACCGGGCGCCCGCCAGAGCATTGCCGCTGGCGCTGAACTCGTGATTTTCAGCGGCGACAAGCTGCTCGGCGGCCCGCAGGCCGGAATCATCGTCGGGTCGAAGGCATTCGTCGACCGTTGCGCGGCCCATCCGCTGGCCCGCGCCCTTCGGCCGGGATCGCTCGTGATCACCGCGCTTCAGGAGACGCTCTTGGCGTACGCGCGCAACGATGCGGCGTCGATCCCGTTCTGGCACATGGCAACGACGCCGGTCGACGCGTTGCGAGCGCGAGCTGAGCGGATAGTCGAAAGCGTTCAGCGACCCGAGGTCGTTCAGGCGGTCGAGATGGATTCCGTTCCCGGGGGTGGCACGTTGCCGGACCGGGTCATTGCGTCGTTCGGTGTTTCCATCGCCGGTGAGCACGCCGAGTCATTTCGCAGCGGCGAACCTACGATCGTTTGTCGAACGGAGAGCGGTTCCACGATGATTGATCTCCGCACGGTAGACGCCTTCGACGACGACATAGTCACGTCGGCAATAGTACGCGCACTTACAACCAACACTTCCGGGCAGGTCTGAGGTGGCATCGAGTTCCGCTGTCCGGGGCCCCGGTGAAAAGCACGTCGGGTCAACCCACGTGGTTGCGACGGCCGGTCACGTCGACCACGGCAAGTCGTCCCTGGTGCTCGCGCTCACGGGCACCGATCCTGACCGGTGGGCCGAGGAGAAGAAGCGGGGACTCACGATCGACCTGGGCTTCGCCCACACCACGCTCCCATCTGGCGCCGGAGTCGGCTTCGTCGACGTACCCGGCCACGTCAAGTTTCTCAAGAACATGCTCGCTGGCGTCGGAGCTGTCGATGCCTGCATCTTCGTCGTCGCCGCCACCGAAGGGTGGAAGCCTCAGTCGGAGGAGCACCTACGGATCCTGCAACTGCTCGGCATGAAGAACGGCATCGTCGCACTCACCAAGGTCGATGCGGTCGACGAGGAGTGGGCCGAACTCGCCCGGCTCGATGTCGCCGACCATGTCGCCGGAACGTTCCTGGAAGATGCGCCGATCCTTTCCGTAAGCGCGCATACCGGTATCGGCATAGAAGAGCTTTGCGCTGCGCTCGATGAACTCGTGGCCCGGACCCCGCATGCGCTCGACCGTGGTCGTCCCCGCATCTGGGTCGACCGGGTGTTCGCCGCGAAAGGTGCTGGCACCGTGATCACCGGGACGCTGGCCTCCGGTACGTTCAAGCTCGACGACGACGTATTGCTCTTCGGTCCGACCGCAACCAAAGGACAATCAGCGCGCATACGATCTCTTCAGTCGCACGGCAAGTCGTTGGACGAGGTCGGACCGGGCAACCGGGTAGCGGTCAACCTCAGCGGCGTAAACCACGAGGAGACCGGACGCGGCGACGCGCTCGTGCTTGCCCGCGACTGGCACCGCTGCACAAGGTTCGACGCGAGCATCACCGTACTTTCGTCGCTCGACCACGACCTGACCCGGCGGGGTGCGTTCGCCGTGTATCTCGGTTCGGGCGAGCACACCGTGAACGTGCGGGTGCTGGGCACGACAACGGTGGCACCTGGCGAAACCGGTTTCGTCCGCATCCATCTTCCAACCCCACTTCCCCTGATGCCCGGCGACCGGTTCATTCTGCGCGACCACGGTCGGTCCGCAACGATCGGCGGTGGGGAGATTCTCGACGTCGCACCGGTGCGAGCTGCGTCAAAAGCCAAGCCGTCGAAGGATCCGGCCCGGACCGTAGAAGAGCGCGGATGGATCGGCCTCGACGAACTCACCCGACTCACAGGAGAAACCGCGTGGGCGGGGACGGTAGTGCAGGCGAAGTGGGCTGTGAGCGACGCCGCACTCGAGAACACGCTTGCCGCTATCCGCACGAAGGTCGGCGAGGCGGGCGGACTCGGGCTCGATCTGGCGAGCCTCAACGAGCGGGAACGGCTCGTGCTCGATCGGTTGGCCGTCGAAGGGATTGCGATCGAGAACGGCCGGCTACGGCAGGGCGAGGTTCGCGACCCCCTAGCCGACCACCCGTTTGTTGCGGCGTTGGAGTCAGCAGGGTTCCAACCGCCCGACGCGACCGGAGTGGACCGCGCAGAACTACGCGAACTTATTAAACGCAAGCTTGTCGTCGAACACGAGGGCATCTACTTTTCGCCGAAGGCCATCGCAGATGCTGCAGCGGTGGCGGCCCGACTACTGGCGGAGAGTCCGGACGGTTTTACCGTCGGGCAGATGCGAGATGCCACGGGGGCGACCCGCAAACACGTGGTGCCACTGCTCGCGTACCTCGATGCCAACGGCATTACCCGGCGGCGCGGCGATCTCCGTATCGGCGGCAACCGCCTTCCAGCGCTGTAGTCCGACGGCAGGGACCGACCCGAGTTGGGTCCGGCTTGCACGCGGTGACCGAAGTCCGATCTACTACGTACCTATGGGAGCACTTACAGGACGTGTAGCAATCATCACCGGAGCCGGACGCGGGATCGGGCGCGAACATGCGCTCCTCTTCGCCGCTGAAGGAGCCAAGGTCGTCGTGAACGACCTCGGCGGCGCCATCGACGGGACCGGCGACGACCGGACCCCCGCCGAGCAGGTCGTCGAAGAGATCAAGGCCATGGGCGGTGAAGCCATCACCAACGCCGACGACGTGTCCGACTGGGAGGGTGGCCAGCGCCTCATCAACTCGGCCATCGAGGCCTTCGGCGATCTTCATGTGCTGGTGAACAACGCCGGCATTCTTCGGGACCGGGTGCTCGTCAACATGACCGAGGCCGAGTGGGACGCCGTGATCAAGGTTCACCTCAAGGGTCACTTCGTACCTACGCGCTTCGCGGCAACGTACTGGCGTGAGCGCACCAAGGCCGGTCATGAGGTCAAGGCGTCGGTCATCAACACCTCGTCGACCTCGGGCCTCTTCTCGAACCCCGGTCAGTCAAACTACGGCGCCGCAAAGTCCGGCATTGCCACGTTCACGCAGATCACCGCGAAGGAGCTCGCCCGCTACGGGGTTCGTTGCAACGATATCGCCCCGGGCGCCCGTACCCGCCTGACCCTTCAGACGCCAGGCCTCGGCGAGCGCATCGGCGCCCCCGAAGATGCCGCGAAGTTCGACGTCTGGGATCCGGCCAACATCAGCCCACTCGTAGCGTGGCTCGCGACCGAGGACTGCACGGCTACCGGCCAGACGTTCCTCGTACAGGGCGGCGAGATCGGCGTGTTCCAGTCGTGGAAGATCAAGGACAAGGTCGACAAGGGCGACCGTTGGCAGGTCAGCGAAATCGGCGCCGCGGTGATGCCACTGCTCGGCTGAGGTCTCCCTAGAGTGTGTGCGTTGGCTTAGTCCTGCACTAAGCCAATGCACACACTCTCTTGCGGGCGGCGGCTCAGGAGATTGCGGCCAGGGCGTGTTCGGCGAGGCGTTGCATCTGACGGCCCATGCGCCTCAGGATGTCACCATCGCGGGCTGTGCGAGCCAGGACGAAGCCACCTTCAAGCGCGGCGACCACCGTGGTGGCGAGTTCGTCCGCCTGCGTTGACTCCATGCCCGCCGCACGAAACCGCTCAGAGGCCGCGCTGGACCACGCCCGGAACACGTCGTTGGCCACCACTCGAAGGTTGTCGTTGGTGTTTGCAATCTCGCGGGCGACCGTGCCGATCGGACACGGATCGATGTAGTCCGACGCTTCGATCACGGCCGCTGCTCCGTCGAAGAAGTCGCCTATCGCCGTCGCTGGATCGGCCGACGTGTTGGCGATGAGCTCGAACAGCTCACCGTAGGCCGCGCCGGACTCACGAAGGACCGCAGCCGTGAGCTCCTCTTTTCCGCCGGGAAAGAAGTGATAGAGCGAACCCACCGTCGCGTTCGCGCTGGCGACAACCTCCTTGAGCGACGTGCCGTGATAGCCGCTGCGGCGAAACGACTCGTTCGCAGCAGCCAGTAGCCGGGCCCTGGTGTCGTTCTCCACGACTTGACTCTAGAACGATCGCTCTACTAGAACGGTCGTTCTAGAAGCCGAAGTGACCGGGAGCGACATGAACGACCGAAGTCTGCGTATTGCTGGTCTGGTATTTGCCGTCGGTACAGCCGTGCATATTGCTGATCACCTTCGCCGCGGTCAGACCAGCATCTCCGCCGAACTGAACGCCCTTGGCACCGTCGGCTTGATCCTGCAGGTCGTGATCCTCACGCTGATCTTCACGAGTCATCCCGTCGCACCGCGAGCGAGTCTTCTCGGCTTCGCGCTCGCGATCGGTTTCGGCGCCGCCCACTGGCTGCCCCACTGGAGCGTGTTGAGCGATCCGATCATGGACCTCAACCACCTTCGATGGTTGACGGCGTTTGCGTCGGCCGGCGAGATCATAGGTGCACTTATGGTTGCCGTCGCCGGACTCCGACTCCTTCGATCGATCCCGGCAGCGCGTCACGCGGGCTGAATCAATTTCCTGACGACCCAGCGGTGCTTTCCGATCTTGCGGTCCCGCACGAAGCCCAGCCGCTCGTAGGTCGACAGCGCTCCGTTGTACAGGAAGCCGGCCGGGACCGATTCGGCATCCTCCGGATAGCCCTCGACGACCCCGCCGCCGAGTTGAGCGATGAGGTCGACCGCCCCGGCGAGTCCGGCCGCTGCGACGCCCTGTCGCCGATGACCCTTGCCGACGAAGCAACATGCGATACGCCAGTCCGGTGTGGAGATTCGTTCCTTTTCGTACGCGGCCTTGCTCTTGATCCGCGGCAGTTCGTCGGGTGGGCCGAACTGGCACCAACCGACGCAGTCGTCGCCCTCGAACACCAGCGCCGCGTGGGCCGTCCCGGAGAACACCCGCTCCCGCTTGCGTTCACGGTTTACGCCCGGACTCGTTCTGTCGAGTCCTTCCGGATGAAACCCCATGCACCAGCAACCACCGAAGACACCGTTGTTGCAGTCGACCAGTTCAGCGAACGCCGGCCAGGTCGCCTCGGTGAGCGCCTCGACTCGGTAGGGGGAGGACGCCACGAAGCTCACGTGGCCTTCAGGCTCCACAGCTGAACTGGGTCGGCGAAGCCCTTGAGTTGGCGGCGGCCGGCCGGTTCAAACACCATCCCCGAGGCGCTGGTTGTCACGGCCGAGTTCACGAGCAGTTCGCCCGGGACCGCAAGGTCGGCGATCCGAGACGCGAGATTGACCGTTTCGCCGTAGATGTCTCCGCCGCTCGTGATGACGAGTCCCTGCGCCACCCCGCCGCGAGCGTTGGACCCCCAACTGCCGGCCCGCTCGATCAGCTTCGATCCGATTCGACATGCCGCGTCGCTGTCGACCGTGCTGAACATCACTTCGTCGCCGATCAGTTTTATAAGGCGACCACCGTTCTCGGCCACCAGATCAACTGCGGCCGCTTCAAATTCGACCACGAGTTCCAACAACTCCGTCGCGCTCATCGCTCCCGAGCGCGCCGTGAACCCGTTCAGATCAACAAACCCCACCGTCAGCGGCGTGGTCGAATAGTCGGCGGATCCGGAACGGGCTCGGCGGGTGTTGGCCGTGCCGCTCTCGAGATGAGCCCTGAACATCGGATCGAACAGGCCGACCGCTGACTGCACGAGTTCGATGGCCACCAAATTGGCTTTCGCCTGATCGAGTTCGGTCCCTTTTTCACTGAGTCCGGCCTCAACGTCACGCATAAACATCTCGCTGGCCGCCTCTGCGACCCGGCGCAACGAACCACCGACCACACGCACGAAATGCACGAGTTCGCCCGTGCTGAACAGCTCACGGGCCATCGCGAACAACTTGAACATCTCAACGTCACCGTCGTTGTAGACCGGCTCGTCGTCTGCCACGTCCGGAAGTCCACCGGCGCGACGGAGTTTTCGCACGAGCTCGGCGTCGAGTCCGGTCCGGGTCGCGGTCTCAGTCAGGGTGAACCGAACCCCGGGTCGCAGCCGCAGGTCGCCTACGAGAGCGTTGAGCTGTCGGGTTTCGCACGCGGCAACCATCTGCGGGACCGTGGCACCGTGCGCTTCGATCCACGACAACAGTTCAAGACGATCGGCCGCGTCCGTGGCCGCCGGGTCGTACAACCCGTTTTCGATCCACACCGCCACCCGAGAACGGTCGTGCTCACTGAGGTCCATGCGAGCAACGTTAGGACACTAGATCGTGCCCTCTTCGACAGCTTTGACGATCCACGGAATCACGATGTCGAGCATGTCGGACAGCGTCGTCGTAGCTTCGAATCCCAGAACGTCTTTGGCCTTGGTCGTTGACGGAACCCGCTTCTGCACGTCGTATTCGTAGGCTTCGTCGGAGATGTACGCAAAGGGCTTGGCGCCTTTGTGGATCTTGTCCCAGATCATCTCCGCGAGCTTCAAAACAGTCGTGCCTTCGGGCGTTGAGAGGTTGAAGTCCTGGTTGAGCGCGGCCTCCGACTCCATGGCCATCACAATGCCGCGCGCCAGGTCGAGCCCGTAGGTGTAGTGACGCACCTGGTTGCCTTCACCGAGGATGTGGACCGGGTCCTGACCCTTCACGATCTTCTGCACGAGGTCGGGGACGACGTGACTCATGGCCAGCTTCACGTTGCCCGACAGCACCTCATGTTCACCGAGGGCACGCGACTCGCCTATGCCGACACAGTTGAACGGACGCACGATCGTGTACGGCAGCTTGTACTGGTCCCACGCGGCCTTGGCGAAGTACTCGACCGCGAGCTTCTGGAAGCCGTAGCTCGAAAGCGGCGGTGCGATGCGGCGCTCGTCGCCTTCCACGCTCGGCCAGTGCTCGGTCGACTCGAACACCATCGAACTCGACATGTACGTGACCTTCTTCAGCCGGCCTTTACCGCTGGCATGGGCCTTCAGGGCAGCGTCGCACGAGGCGGCCATGATGCGCTCGTTGGTGGCGAGCAAATCGTATGCGTACGCATGAAAATATGAGATCCCACCGATGAGTGCTGCGCCGGCGATGAAGTGGTCGCAGTCGCTGATGAGTTCGGTCATGAGCGGAACGTTGGTGCAGTCGCCTTCGACGAACGTGTAGTGCGGATGGTCGTCGTAGCTCTTCGTGACCTTGCCGTACTTGGAGTAGTTGTCGATGCCGACGACGTGGTAGCCCTTGCCGAGCAGCTCCTCAACGATGTAACCGCCAATGAAACCGGCTGAGCCGGAGACGAAGACTTTCTGGGGGGAAGACGATGACATGCGCACTTACTTTCTGTATTGAAGCGGTACTACGAAGAGGTACTGCAAGGGGTGCTGCGAAGCTGTTACGAGGCAGCGATCTGACTAGCGGGCTTGGTGACCTTCGGTAGTTCAAGTTTGGGGCCGTAGGCATACGCGTACCAGCGGAGATACTTCGGCAACCATTTGGCCAACTTGAAGTTCGACACGCCGAAGGCGCGATCCAGCCAGATCGTCGGAAGCTCGGCCACGGGTTGCCGGTAGCGCCGGGCTTTGGCGACAAGTTCGAGCCCCACCTCAAAGCCGGCGTCGGACTCGATACCGACCGCCCGCACAAAATCGGCGTCGTAGGCCTTGAACGAGTTCGTCGCGTCGTTGGTGCCGACCCGGCCGAAGATCGCCAACGAGCGGCCGGCGAGACGCGAGAGCGTCGATTTGAACCACGGTCCACCGACCTGCTGCCCACCGCGCATGTAACGCGAAGCGGCAGCGACCACCACGCCGCGCTCCACAAGCTTGGTCAGTGGATCGATCTGCGCGGGATCGTCGCAGCCGTCAGCCATGGTCACCACGACGACCGGCGCCGACGCGGTGTCGATGCCAAAGCGGATCGCGCGGGCCGGTCCGCGGCCGTACGTGTTGAGCGTCGGTCGGACGCGCGGGTCGAGCTTCGCGTAACTCTCGACGAACGGTGCGGTCGTGTCATCGGGCGAGTCGTAGACCACCAGCACTTCGCAGGGCAGACGGACCGACTCGAAGATGCGGTCGAGACACTCGACGATGGTGTCGCCTTCGTTGTACACCGTGACAACGATCGAAACCCGGGCGGCCTCGTACCCGTCTGCGTTGAGTCGGTTGGTTACCGGATCGGTCCGGCGTTGATGCATGGCCATGACGGTCTGCGGGCTAGACCCGGACTCCCCGACCCGTGATCCCCCAGATGTCAAACACCGGCTTGTCGGTGACCAGGTCCCGGTACCGCTCGTGGGGCGCGCCGATCACGAGGGCGTCGCATCGGTTCATCACGTCGTCCTGCGGGAGCAGGTCGGTATCGGTCGTCACGTACGGGTCGGCACACAACACATCGTTGGCCTTGAACCGGAGGATTCGACGAAGTTTGTACGACAGGCTCGAGCGGGTGTCGTCTGACTCGGCCTTGAAGGCCATCCCGAGGATGCCGACAGTCTTGTCGCCCAGGCCGCCGAGACGCTCTTCCATCTTCGACACGACGTAGAGCGGAAGGCCCTCGTTCACCAACATGGCCGAGTGTCCGAGAAGGAACTTGTTGTCGTTGAACGCTGCGAGTTGCATCGTGTCTTTGAACAGACACGGACCGGCGGCGAAAGCCGGCTCGGGGAATATCGGCGGCCCGGGGATAATCGAAGGCCAGCGCGCTGCGAATGCGCTCGAAGTCGAGACCAAAGTCGTTGGCCATCATGAACAGCTGGTTCGAGGCGGCGAACTTGATGTAGCGCCAGGTGTTCGTGAACAGCTTGGCGAGTTCCGCTTCCTCAGGTTCGAGGTGCACCGTTTGCGGCGTGAGGTAGGAGAACAACTTGTCGGCCCGGGCGAGCACCGCGTCGGTGCGTCCCGACACGATCTGGGGAAGGGTGAAGAGTTCGGTCATCGCCTTGCCTTCGGCAATGCGTTCCGGACAGAACGCCACATCGATCGAGATGTTCGCCGCAACCAGGTCCCGTTCGACCAGGGCCGTCACCCCCGGAAACACCGTGGACCGGAGCACGAGAAGCTGACCTTCGCGCAGATGCGGAATCAGCGCCTTGACGGCGTTGGGCACGGCCCGAGCATCCGGGTTCAGGTGCTCGTCAACCGGAGTGCCGATAACCACGACGACATGTTCCGCGGTGGCAATGAGTGCGGCGTCGCTCGATGCCAGCAGCTTTCCGTTGGCAATCACCCGGGCGAGCACCTCGTCGGCGTTCGGCTCATCGAATGGCAGTTCCGCGGCGTTGACCTTCGCTACGGCCGCGTCGTTGATGTCGTACACAACGGTTTTGAGTCCCCGATCGGCGAACGCGATACCGAGCGGGAGGCCAACGTGACCACATCCGCCCACAACGACAACATCGAGGGTGAAACCGGGCATTTGATTAGGCTACCGGCCCGGCGCTCCTTCCACGGGGAACTGCCCGGCCCGCGGCGTCTACGCGACCGACGACCGTTGTGCGTAGGCCGCTCTCACCACGATGTCGCGGAAGACATCGGGATCGGTGAGTGGCCACGAGTGGTTGCCCGAAACGGTGATTCCAGCGACCCCGGCCGTTCGGCACAGAACGTCAAAACTCGATGCCGGGATGATCCCGTCGTTCTCGGAGTGCACGATCGTGATCGGAATATGGCGCCGTTTCACGTCGGCCAGCGCTTCAAGCAGATCCGCGGTGCGGGCAATCTTGCCGACGCGGGCCACCCCGAACGGGTTGCGAAGAACGTTGGGGACGAGGTCTTCCAGCACGCTCGGCATGGCCGAGCCGGCATGACCGAGGAGCGACACCACGTCGGAGGGAATATGGAGCCCCCAGCTCCACATTGGACGATCGGCCATCGGCTCGTTGCCTTCCCGACCGTTGCGCCACGGCGCTCCGACCGAGTTGAGGAGCACGAGCGACCGAACCAGACCGGGTTGCAGCTGAGTGGTCTGGATGGACACACCACCGCCGAAGGAGTGACCGACCAGCACGGCGCGGCGAATCTTCAGTGCTTGCGCGAAGCGGGTGACCCAGCCGGCGTAGCCCTCGAAGTTCCGTTCTTCCGGCCGGAGGTCGGGCGTGCCACCGAAACCCGGAAGCGCCGGCGCGACAACACTGAATCCGGCCTGCGCGAGGCGCCGTAGGCCGCGTCGGTACGCGTTGTGACCGAGTCCCCAGCCATGGAGAAGGATGATCGTCTGACCTTGGCCACCGGCCGTGTATCGAACCCGGTGACCATCGACGATGGTCGTGAGGATGCGAACGTCGGCTGGGCGATGTCGATCGAAGGTGACGCCCCGTGCTGCATCTGGCGACAATGTCGGCGCTGGTGCTGGCGGTGGATTGGGCGACGGATACGAACGCGGACCGGACATGATGTGTTGCGAAGGTGACACAGCACATCGCAGCGATCGACGATCAGGGATCGTGCGAACGAAGAATGCGTGTATTCCGACAGGCTGGACCCGAGGTGGGTTCAGCTGGCCAAAGCCTGCCGATTGCGATTAGACAGCCGCGCGTGCGCTCAAATGGCGACGCTCTACTTCGTTCAGTCCACCCCAGATTCCGTGGGACTCACGGATCCGGACTGCGTAATCAAGACACGCAGTGCGAACAGAACAACCGGCGCAGATTCGTTTGGCGTTTGCCTCTCGGTCTTCCTTCTCATCCTTTCGTTCAAACGTCGATGGTGGAAAAAACATGGCAGATTGCGGGCCCCTGCATGCGGCCTTCTTCTGCCATAGCTCTTCAGCCAGTACTCCCATAATGAGCCTCCCCCCGAAGGTGTATGGCTCGAACCCTAAGCTACCTGTGACCGACGACACAAGAGTGGAATCCAAAAAACTTTGGGAAATCCACCGCATGGGCTTGTTTATCAACTATCGGCATGAACTCGCCGAAGTTGCGACGAGGTGCCGCAGTGACGGCGCGATCCGGTCCTACGACCATTCCCAACAACACGGTCGGCGATACCCAACCCCGGGCAAAATCCGTCGACGACGGTGTGAAAACGTCAAGTTGGGTACCTCTACGGCCGAGTTGGGAACCCAAGCGGCCTCAGTTGCGAACGACCGAAAGCGCAGCGGATCAGCCGCGGTGTTCCTTTGCGGCGCCTTCGAGCGGTTCGACCTCGAGGAGCAGGCCGTCGATGGCTACAACGCGAACCGGGTCGCCGGCGGCGATCGGGGTCGCCCGGTTGGTGCGAGCCCGCCAAGGAGCGCCGTTGATGGTCACGACGCCTTCCGGGTTGACGAAGTCCTTGGCCTGACCGAGTTCGCCGATCATTGATTCGCGGCCGATGGTCGGGGTGGCGAACCGCGTTCGCACCATGGTCGGCATGCCGTTGACCATGAAGAGCACCACCAGCACGGTCATGATTGCGACCCAGTAGATCGGGACCCGGGGGCCGTTGTACAGCAGCAGTGATCCGAGCACGAGCGACGCGGAGCCGACCGCGGTCCAAAAGCGCGGCGTGCCGGCTTGAATGTCGATCGAGAACCCGAGCATCGCCAGTAGAAGCAGCAGGACGCCGATCGGACGGGTCGGCAGGTTGCCGAGACCCGACACGCCGAGCACGAACGCCATCAAACCGACGATGGCGGCGATGCCGATTCCACCGGTGAAGAACTCGAACACGAACAACGAGAGCCCAATCAGCACGAACAGGTAGGCGATCGACGGGTTGGTCGCCAGGTGCAGGAGACGCTGGACCAGACCGATCTTGGCGAAGCGAACGCCGTAGGGGCGGTTGACGGTGACGTCGTTACCCTTGTTGTCCTTCAACTTCTCCTGGCGTGCGGTCTCGAGAAGCTTCCCGTCAACCGTCTTGCCGTCGAGTTGACCTACGAACTGCACGAGAACCGGTGCATCGATCGTGGCGATCTTCGCCTTCAGGGCTTCCTTCGAGTTGTACACGTGCCCGACGAGCGGGTCGGTGGCGTCGCCGCGCGAGGGCGCGTTGCCGATCTTGGTGTTGTCGGCCACGCCCACGAGGTCGGCCGCTGCGACCAGCCGGGCTGCGCCCCCTTTGGCCCGGGCTTTGTAGCCGCCGACCCACACGGTGATCGGGATCCGGTGGTCATCGCGGATTTTCGCCTCGAGTTTGGCCAGCTCATCGTCGCTCAGCAGCGAGCCGGGCGAGTTCAACTGGATGATGAGTGCCTGCGACTTGTTGGCGACCGCACTCTCGATCGAATCGGTGATGAAGTCGCGCATGACCCGGTCGATGTAGCCGTTGACGTCGATCACGTCGACGAAGTTGGCCAGGTCATCGGCCTCTTGGAAGCGAACGGCCGTCGCCGGAGCCGCCATCGCCGGGGTCACCGAAAGGTTGGTGAGGGCACCAAATGCGCCGACCGCCAGCAGCACAGCGGCAACGAGCCGACGGACCCGTCGCCGCCAGGTAGTGGCCGCCGAAATGCGGAATCGGCTCCGCAGGTGGGCATGCCGGGCGATCAGGGTCGAGAATTCATGCATAGTGAAAGACATCGTTATGGGGGGTGAACAGTAGGTGTCAGCGCAACTCGGCGAGTTCTTCGCGAGCTCAAAGCTGTTCATCGTGGCCGGAAAAGGTGGCGTCGGAAAAACAACTGTGGCCGCAAGCCTCGCACGGTTGGCGACCACATGCGGACTCCGGACGCTCCTCGTGGACGTGGAACGCAAGCGAGGTATCGCTGCCGCCTTCGGAATCGGCGAGCTCACCTACGACGAACGCACCCTGATCGCGGCTGATCCGGCCGCCGGACACGCCGAGCTGCTGGGTCGCACGATCACGCCCGACGATGCCCTCGTGGAATGGCTGGCCGACCACGGTTTGCGCCGACTGGGCGACCGAATGGTGTCAACTGGGCTCGTCGACATCATCGCCACTGCTACCCCCGGTATCCGTGACCTGCTCGTTCTTGGAAAAGTGAAGCAGCTGGTGTCCGGAGGTGCCTACGACCTCGTCGTTCTCGACACGCCGGCCAGCGGTCACGCCGTCTCGTTTCTTCGAAGCCCGCTCGGGCTGGCCGAAGCCGTGCGGTCGGGTCCGATCCGACGCCAGGCCGACGAAGTGCTCGCTATGTTGCACGATGCCGAACGGACCCAGGTGATGCTCGTCACTCTCGCCGAAGAGACCCCGGTGAACGAGTTGGTGGAGACCGCGTACCAACTCGAAGAAACCGTTGGCGTCGCCCTCGGGCCGATCGTGGTGAACGCCCTGGTCGATCCGGTTCCTGTCCTGACCCCGGCCATCCGGAGAGGACTTTCCGCCGACGAGGGCACCGCGGTCGAGCAGGCACTCGCGTTCGAATCGGCCCGCTACGACTTCCAGACATCCCAACGGGAACGGCTGGCCAAAATGCTGCCGCTCCCACAGCTCCACCTCCCCGAGCAGGTCGGAACCACGATCGACCGTGCCGCCATCATCTCCTTCGCCGAGGTTCTGGCCGAAGGAATCGCACACCTCGAAGCCGCCTGATGGCCCGAAAAACCGACCGACCGACCCGACCGGTGCGACCAACCCGTCCGGCCCTGCCATCCCTCGAGCCTGGCGACTTCGGCACGGTCATTCGGCGCTCGCACATCATCCTGTGTTGCGGCACCGGCGGCGTCGGTAAGACCACCACAGCTGCGGCGCTCGCCCTGGCGGGAGCGCACGACGGACGCCGTTGCGTCGTCGTAACAATCGATCCCGCCAAGCGCCTGGCTGACGCCCTCGGTCTCGAGGGACTGACCAATCATCCGGTGAAGGTCGACCTGCCCGACGTTCCCGGTGAAGTGTGGGCTCTGATGCTCGACACCAAAGCGACGTTCGACGATCTGGTCCGCCGACACGCGCCCTCAGCGGAACAGGCCGATCGGATTCTCGTCAACGCGTTCTACAAGAACATCTCCGGAGCACTCGGAGGCACGCAGGAGTACATGGCCACCGAGAAGCTCTACGAGCTGGTGAACGAACCAGTCGACGGCGAGGGAGCGAGCATCCCTCGGTTCGACCTGATCGTCGTCGACACCCCGCCGACTCGCAACGCGCTCGACTTCATCTCGGCCCCGACCCGCCTGACACGCCTGCTTGACAACCGCGTGTTCCGGGCGCTCATGGCACCGGCCCGCAGCGGACTCCGGGTCTTCGGGGCGGCCTCGCAGCTCGTGCTCCGAGGGATCGGCAAGGTCATCGGCGGAGACGTCCTGGCTGACGCGGTTGCGTTCTTCCAATCCTTCGAAGGGATGGAGGCGGGGTTCCGGGAACGGGCCCAGGCCGTGCTGGCGATGCTGAAGGAACCTTCGACGGCATGGATTCTGATCACCACGCCTCGGCAGGAGGCGGTCGACGAAGCCATGTTCTTCGGCACCGAACTGCGCAACCATGACCTGCAGGTGGCCGGACTCGTGGCGAACCGGATGTACCCCGTGTTCAGCCCGCTGCCCGACCTCACCGGAACGGCCGGACCGGAGGGGCCGACGTCGAGTCCTGCGCTCGAACGCGCGCAGCGAGGCGCCACCCTGGCTGCCGCCCATCGGGATGCGCTGGAGCCGTTGCGAGCCATCGTGGGCGCCGCTCCCTGGGCCGTCGTTCCACTCGCCGACCACGATCTTCACGACCTCGGCGAACTGCTGAACTTCGCCCGAGAGCTGATGAAAACCTGATCGACGGGACCGGCTGACCTGATGAGGACCTGAATATGCGGTCTCGACTAGGGTTGTCCCGTGCCGCACGTACTCATTGCCAGCGACGCACCTTGGGTGCACGAAGAAGTAACCGCATCGGTTCCCCGAGGAGCCACGGTCCGCAGCCTGATTGCGGGGCGCGCCGTCCGGGCCGCTGTCGAAGAGAAGACGCCCGATCTCGTCGTCCTCGATTCGCAGATCTCCAGCATGGGTGCCTTCGCCGTTGCGTACGACCTACACAACGAACACACCGGTGGACGCCTGCCCGCCGTCCCCGTTCTGGTCCTTCTCGATCGCCAAGCCGACGTGTTCTTGGCCCGCGACGCCCACGTGGCCGGTTGGCTGGTGAAGCCGCTCGATCCGATGCGTCTACGCAAGGCCATGACCGCACTCATCGCCGGCGGAACCTACGAAGATCGCGCCCAAACCGGCGACGCCACCACGAACTACCTCCCCACCCCCGACGCCACCGCCAGGTAACCCAACGGCCATAAAGATCTCACCGGCACCGGTGACGAGATGCACCAGCAGCGTGTTGAGGAACCAATGTCGGCGCCTCTGCGGCCATATTCGCCGCTCGTTGCGTCCTCGGCGACCCTATTAGGAGAGCGCTAGTGGGGTCTTCTGTGTCCTTACGAGCGACGGATCTGACTCGCAGATCCGCACGCCAGCGTTCCTCAGCACCCTGCTAGAGTGTCTCTCCGCTACGGGATGTAGCGCAGCTTGGTAGCGCGCCTCGTTCGGGACGAGGAGGCCGGGGGTTCAAGTCCCCCCATCCCGACTGCCCAGCCGCCTCACTTTCGAGTGGGGCGGCTGATTTCTTTTTCCGGTTCTTTCCGGTTTCTTTTCCGACCCGAACACGTGGAGGCAACGCCGCAATGAGTACCTTCGCCGAATTTCAGGAACTCATCGAAGCAACCTACGGCGTGCGCGACCGGGTGCGAGGTCAAGCGGCAACGGTGGCATGGCTCTGCGAAGAAGTCGGCGAACTGGCGAAGGCCGCCCGCAAAGGCACGCGAGCCGAACAGCTCCACGAACTGAGCGATGTTGTCGCGTGGGTAGCGTCACTGGCCAACCAGCTCGGTCTGTCGATCGACGAGGCCCTGGAGCGATACAACAACGGATGCCCGCGCTGCTCAGCCATCCCCTGCGGCTGCCCGTAGCCACACTCCGGGCTGGGCGACCGGCGCTAGATCTTGACCTGGGTACCGACTTCGAAGACCTGCTTCGACGGAAGGTTGAAGAAGCGGGCCGCACTCGCGGCCGTGCGGTTCTGCATATCGAACACTCGCTCCTGCCACAGCGGCATCCCTTCGAGATCGGTCACCACCACGGTCTCACGACCGATGAAGTACGTGGTCGACGTCTCGTCGAAGTTGAGACCCGGATGCGTCATCGAGGTGAGGGTGGCGCCAACATCCACCGTGTCCATGAATCCGAACGTCAACTCAACCTGAAACATCCCGTAACCGAGTTCGGTGACTTTGGCGCGCTCCCTCGGTTCGACCGTCGGCTGGTCGGCACTATGAATGGAGAGCATCACGGCGGTTTCGTGCACCGCACCGAAATGTTCGATCGTGCTGATCAACGCCGGCGGAGCGACGCCTTCATCCTTGAACAGGAACACGGCCGTTCCAGGCAGGCGGGCGACTTGGAGCTTCTGCAATTCTGCGATGTAGTTCTGAATTGGTTTCTCCCCCCGCTTGAGGCGCATGGCGACGAGAGCGCGTCCCTTCCGCCACGTCCACATCAAGAAGAACTGAGAGCCGGCGATGAGGAGGGTGAACCAACCGCCGTGGGGAATCTTGACGATGTTGGCGATGAAGAACGCCATGTCGACGATAAGGAGAGGAATGCAGATCGCGAACGCCTTCGCCCGAGACCATTTCCACCGCTCGACGGCCATCGCGGCGAACAGCACCGTGGTGATCGCCATCGTCGAGGTTACGGCGATCCCGTACGCGGCAGCCAGGTTCTTCGAACTTCTGAAGAACACGACGGCGATGATGCACCCGGCCATGATCAACCAGTTCACGATCGGCACGTAGATCTGACCGGAGTGCTTGGCGGAGGTGTGGTGAATCTGGATTCGGGGCAGGTAGTCGAGCTGCACGGCCTGAGCGGTCAACGAGTACGCGCCGGAGATGAGCGCCTGCGACGCAATCACCGTGGCTGCGGTGGCCAGGATCGCAATCGGATAGATCGACCATTTCGGGCCCATCAAGAACAGCGGGTTGCGGATCGCTTCGGGTTCATCAAGAAGCAGCGCGCCCTGCCCGAAGTAGTTCAGCAAAAGACATGGCAGCACCATGGTGAACCAACCGAAGGCGATGGGCTTTCGGCCGAAGTGGCCCATGTCGGCATACAGCGCTTCGCCGCCGGTCACGACGAGAAAGATCGAGCCCAGCGACCAAAATCCCTCAAGCCCGTTCGAGGAGAAGTAGCGCACCCCGTAGATCGGGTTTATTGCCTGGAGAATCTGCGGTTCGTTGATGATCTGGCTTATGCCGAGCACGGCAAGAAGCGTGAACCAAACGACCATGATCGGCCCGAAGATCCTGGCCACGGCTTCTGTGCCGCGTTTTTGCGCAGTGAAGAGGACAACCAGGATGATGATCGCAATCGGCAGGATCCAGTCCTTGAACACGGGGCTCGCGACCTCGAAACCCTCGACGGCTGAGAGCACCGACACCGCTGGTGTGATGACCCCGTCGCCGTAGAGAAGCGCACAGCCGAACAGTCCGAGGAGTAGCAAAGTGCTGCGTACTTTGCCCGGCCGATAACCCTTGATCGGCGAGATCAGGGCTGTGAGGGCGAGAATGCCACCTTCGCCCTGATTGTCGGCCCGCATCACGAGAAACAGGTACTTGATCGTGATGATCAAGATCAGAGCCCAAAACACGAGGGAGCAGGCGCCGTAGACCGTTGTGCGGTTCGGATCGAGGTGATGACCTTCGAGGGCCTCACGAAAGGCGTACAGGGGGCTGGTACCGATGTCGCCGTATACGACGCCCAAGGCCCCGAGGGCAAGCGCCGCCATGCCACCGTGGGCGGCAACGCCGTGTCCGCCGCCATGATCCCCGGCGCTGTGTTGGCTCCCACCATGCCCACCAGACCCGTGCCCGCCGCCACCGTGCCCGCCTCCGTCATGCCCACTTCCACCATGACCAGCGTCGCTTGCGCCACCCTCGGCGGGAGGTGCTGCGTTTCCAGACGCACTTTTACCCGATTGGTCAGCCACCGACGAGTCGTTCATAGTGCACACACGCTCCGAAAGACGCCGGTCGGACGAACCACCGGCGTTACGAGAAATTAGCGGGTAAAGCTATCGCAACGCCACGTGGGAACAAGACTCGCCCGCACGACTTGCGCAGCCGAGCGGGTTGGTGGCCAGGGAAAATGTGAACTGTGAGCGGTTTTTAACGTTGCGTTAACTTCGCGGCGACGAGTTCAGCAATCTGAACCGCGTTCAGCGCAGCACCTTTTCGGAGATTGTCGTTGCTTACGAACATCACCAAACCATGGTCGGCGGTCGGGTCCTTTCGGATGCGTCCGACGTAGCTCGGATCCTTGCCAGCGGCATGCAATGGCGTAGGAATGTCGAGGAGTTCAACTCCGGGAGCGGTGGCGAGAAGTTCCTTGGCCCGAGCGACGCTGATGTCTCGGGCGAACTCGGCGTGGATGCTGAGCGAGTGGCCGGTGTACACCGGAACCCTCACGCAGGTGCCGGCCACCTTGAGGTCGGCGATATTGAGGATCTTGCGACTCTCGTTGCGGAGTTTGAGCTCCTCGTCGGTCCAACCTTCTTCGCCGTCGTATTTGTCTTCGGCGTAGGCACCGGCGTAGGGCAACACATTGAACGCAATCGGTTCAACGAACTTCTGCGGCGCCGGAATCTCCACCGCATCGCCGCTCACGGCCAACTTCGCGGACTCATCGGCCACTTTGCGGACCTGGGTTTCGAGTTCGCTCACGCCGGCGACGCCGCCGCCCGAGACGGCCTGGTACGTGGCGGTGATCAACTTGATGAGGCCAGCTTCGTCGTGCAACGGTTTGAGGACCGGCATGGCGGCCATCGTGGTGCAGTTCGGGTTGGCGATGATGCCGGAACCACCCGTCTTCATGGCCAGTTCGATCGCCTCAGGGTTTACTTCACTCACCACCAGCGGGACCGTCGGGTCCATGCGCCAAGCCGAGGAGTTGTCGACGACGATTGCCCCAGCCGCCGCCACCTTCGGGGCGAGAGCCCGTGAGGTCGTGGCTCCGGCGGAGAAGATCGCAATGTCTACGCCGGTGTAGTCGGCGGTTTCGGCGTCTTCGACGACGATGTCTTTGCCTGCGTAGGGAAGCTTGCGACCGGCCGATCGGGCCGAAGCGAAAAAGCGGACTTCATCAGCCGGGAACTTTCGCTCTTCGAGAATTGCTCGCATGGCCTCGCCGACCATTCCGGTTGCTCCGACAATTCCGATTCGCATAGCGAGAGACTCCTCAAACCAAGACCCGGCAACTGTTGCCGGACAGAAGTGGCGTCAATTCTCTCACCTCTGCGGCTCGAACACGGTCGATTTCCCTGAGGCGCCCGACACAGCGGCGGACGGGTGTTATGAGCGGTCGAGGCCGAATGCCGTGTGGAGCGCCTGGACGGCGGTTTCGACCGAGCCGGACTTCACCACGCAACTGAGGCGAATGGTCGACGTCGAGATCATTTCGATGTTGACGTTCGCATTTGCCAACGTCTCGAACATCGTGGCCGAGACACCCGGGTTCGTGCGCATGCCTGCCCCGACGATGGATACGCGGGCCACGTCGGAGTCTGCCGTGACAGCAGCAGCACCGATGACTTTGGACACCGGTTCGCACACCTCGAGGGCCGCGGCGAGGTCGGCTTTGGGGACGGTGAAGGAGATGTCGGTTTTGCCGTCATTTCCGGTGTTCTGCACGATCATGTCGACGTTGATCCGACGATCGGCGAGCGGGCGGAAGATCAACGCAGAGATTCCCGGGCGGTCGGGCACCGACGAGATCGTGACCTTCGCTTCGCTGGTGTCGTGGGTGATGCCGGAAACAATGGCGGCTTCCATGTCGGGATTCTCCTCATCGATGATGGTGCCGGTCTCCCAGGTGAAACTGGACCGGACGTGCAACTGAACGTGATGGTTGGCGGCGAACTCCACAGCGCGGAGCGCTACGACTCCGGAGCCCGACGCGGCCATTTCGAGCATTTCCTCGTAGGACACCCGGTTCATGCGGTGGGCCATCGGTGCAATACGGGGGTCGGCGGTGAACACACCGGTGACGTCGGTGTAGATCTCGCAGGAGTCAGCGTCGAGCGCCGCAGCCACGGCAACGGCCGTCGTGTCGGAACCGCCCCGGCCGAGCGTCGTGATGTCTTTGTCGGTCGACACGCCCTGGAACCCGGCCACAACCGGCACAATGCCCTCACTGAGGGCTTCGCGGAGTCGGTCGCCGGAGACCGAAAGAATCTTCGCCCGGCCGTGTGACGTGTCGGTCAGGATACCCGCTTGACTTCCGGTGAAACTGGCCGCCCGGACGCCGAGGTCATCGATGGCCATCGCAGTGAGTGCGGCCGAGATGCGTTCCCCGGCCGTGAGGAGCATGTCCATTTCACGGGTGTCGCCCCTCACCGGCAACTCGCCCTTCTTCGTGGCCTTTTCGATCGGCCCCTGCTGGTTCGTCAGCACGGCATTGGCCAGGCGAATGAAATCATCGGTGGTCTTGCCCATCGCTGACACCACAACGACAACCTGGTTGCCCCGCTTCACGGTGCGAGCCACGTGATCGGCAACGGCACGGATACGTTCGGGGTCAGCTACTGAACTGCCACCGAATTTCTGAACGATCAAAGCCACGGGGAGGAAAGGCTAGCGGGAATCAACCGAGACTCGGACCGGTTCAGCGTTTTCGCGTTGTGGTGGGAATGTCGTCGGCGCTGCGTACCGGCGCCGGGATCGTGACCCCGGGTGGAAGCGTTGACTTCGACCCGGCGGCCGACGCATCGACCGCTCCGATCGCGAACTCCCGGGTCACACCGATACCGGCGCGGTAGGTGCCAGGAGTGTTCGCGTTGGGATCGACGTTGCCGAGCACAATCTGCAGTTTCTGGGCCTGGGCGAGCGCATTGGCGTCGGACCGGCGGACGGCATCGAGCGTCGGGAACGGGTTGATCGCCGGACCACCGCCCGGATGGATCTCGAAGTGAAGGTGAGCCGGGGTGGTCAGCGCGTTGCCCGTGTTGCCGACAAATCCGATGATCTGCCCGGCCTCCACCACGGTGCCGTCTTCCACGCCTTCGACAAACGCCGAGAGGTGGGCGTAGTAGTACTGCGTGCCGTCGGCGCCAACCAGCCACAGCTTGTTGCCGCCAAGTACCGCCTGGCCCTTTCGGGCGATCACGCCTCGTGATGTCGCTCGTAGCGGAGTGCCCGACGGGGCGAAGATGTCAATGCCCTGGTGCGAGTGCGCGTATTTGGTACCGAACATCCGGGGAGCACCGAAGGTATCCACGAAACTGAACGGCGGTTGGACCGGGAATACCCATCCGTTGACGGCGATGGCGAGACCGCGGGCGGCCGATTCGAAGTTGGCCTGAATCTTGATCAGGTTCTCGTTGAGGATCCGCTCGTTCTCGAGCACCTTCTGGAGTTCAACCTTCTTCGCCTCGGTCAACGCTTCCAGTTCGGCCAGGGTCTTCGTCACTTCCTCCTGGTCGGCCTCGTAGCTTTCCATCAGCTTGGCTTCGAGTTGCTGGGCCTGTCGGAGCAACTCCACGCGCCGGGCCAGCACCGAGGAGTCCTCGGAACGCAGCACGGCGTCGAGTTCGCCGAAATTCGATCCTGAGTAGACGCGCAGACCCCGGGCTCTAATCAGCGCCCGCGACCTGTCGGCTTTTCCCGACAACGAAACCAGCTCGTTCTTCAGGTCGCTCTGCCGTGTCGCCAACTCGTCTAGTTCGGCGGTCGCCGCTCCGACCTGCGCCTGCGCCGCGTCGGCCGCCTTCTGAGCCTTGTCGACCTCCACCCGTTGTTGGGCCGTCAGTTTGAAAAGCAGGTTCTCGAGGGTGATGTTGCGGATCGGCGCAATGTTCGTCGCCGGAAGAGTCGGCTTGAATCCGGGGTTGGGGATCGGTTCAGGAGTTGCGTCGTCGTCCTGCACGTCGCTGACGGCGGGAATGGTCGTCGTGGCGTTCGGATCCAATGTCGTCGACGTCGTGGTTGTCGAGGCGTTCGGATCAAGCGTCGTTGTGGTGGAGCTCGCCGCCGGATCAACGGTCGTGGTGGTCGAGGTGGTCGAGGTCGTGGTCGTGTTGTTCAGCTGCACGACGCCCTGATCGGGCGGGTTCGTCACCACCGGGCTCGGGACCGTCGATGGTGAAACGGTCGTCGGGACCAGTGAAATCGGAGCAGCGGTCGTCGACGTTGCTACGGGGGCGACGGTCGTGGTTGTCGCAGTTGTGCTCGGGATCGTCGTCGCTTCGGTGGGAGGCGGAATCGTCAGAGGTTCGTCTTGCGCCCGGGTTATGCCTGCGGACGCGCCGATAGCAACGGTCGCAGCAGCGACGAACATGGCAAAGGCGCGAACAGGAGCAATCACAGGGTCCTCGGGAAGAACCACTGAGTTTAGGCCCCAAGGCTTCAGAACACGGCGACCCGGGAGAAAGGACCCGGGGGAAAGCCCGCCGCCACGAAAGTGAAGGATGAAAACCTGAGATTACTGCGCCCGACCCCTTCATTCCACCCGGAGGCCGCAATCGCGCCACCCCACGCCGACGTCGCCACGCCACTACCGTGCCGCCACCACGATCTGCGGGCGGTACCCGAAGCGAAGCTGCGTGGGCGGTAGCGTTTACGCCGTGGCTTCCCCGAACCCCATCAAACGAACGGCATTCGTAACGTGCTTTGCCTTCGCGGTGATCGCCGGAGCGGTCGGCGTCGGCGCGTACAGCCAGCGAAACGACAGCGTCACGGTTGCGGTGAACGACCCCAACGCAACCACAACTGTCGATGCTGCGACCGCTGATTCGACGGTCCCGACTGCATCGGGATCCGACACATCCGCGGCGTTGCCCGCTTCTACGCCTGAGCCGACGACCACACAACCGGCCGTCGCCGATACCACGTTGTCGGCCGACACCACCGTGGCCACCGACGCGTCAACAACCACCTCCACCACGTTGAGCGGGTCCACGACCTCGACGACGACGATCGCCACCACCGAGTCTGCCACCGGCGAACCGCTGTGTCCGGCTATCGACGGTTCGTCGCCGCGAACGATGAGCTTCAAATCGCCGCCTCCGGTTTGCATCGACTCCCGGGCGACCTACACCGCCGTCATGGAGACGTCGGAAGGAACCATCAAGATCCTGCTCGACTCGAAGAACGCACCCCTGACGGTGAACAACTTCGTGTTCCTCAGCCGCTACCACTTCTACGACGGCCTCACGATCCATCGCGTCGTACCCGGCTTCATCATGCAGGGCGGCGATCCGCTGGCCAACAGCAACGGCGGACCCGGCTACAAGTTTGCCGACGAACTGCCCGGCAAGAAGGGCTACGACATCGGCGCTGTCGCGATGGCGAACTCCGGGGTCGACAGCAACGGAAGCCAGTTCTTCATCGTCACCGGATCGACCGGCAAGGAACTCGCCGGCACGTACTCGACATTCGGCAAGGTCAAAGTTGGTGTCAGCGTGATGAAGGCGATCGATGCGCTCGGCGTCGATCCCGGCCCCAACGGCGTGGAGTTCCCCCCGACGAAGACCATCACGATCCTGTCAATGACCATCACCGCAGTCGGCGAACGGGAGTCGAGGATTCCGGGTTACGCATCGACGGGTAGCGTGTCGAGCACAACTACTACTGTCGGCTGACTTCGGCATCGATCCGCGTGATCCGGTTCGACCGGGTCATCGGCTCACCGCCGCCCGACCGGCAGTTCCGTCCAACTCATCACTTCGAGGTCAATCCCATGCCCCTTACCCCTCCCGCCGCCGACGGCTCGAGCCCCAAGACGCAGCGCTTCAGTGAGAAGCCGCCGATGGTCATCGACCCGGAGAAGACCTACACCGCCACCATGGTGACGTCGATGGGCACCATGGTTATCGCCCTCGACCCGATCGCTGCGCCTAAGACCGTGAACAACTTCGTGTTCCTGAGCCGCTATCACTACTACGACGGCATAATTTTCCACCGCATCATCAGCGGCTTCATGTGCCAGGGCGGCGACCCTGACGGCACTGGCATGGGCGGCCCCGGTTACAAGTTCGAAGACGAACTCCCCAAGCCCGGCCGCTACGAAATCGGCTCAATCGCCATGGCCAACGCCGGTCCCAACACGAACGGAAGCCAGTTCTTCCTCGTCAGCGGCCGCAGTGGCGTGGGCCTTCCCCCCGCCTACTCGCTGTTCGGCAAGATCGTGAAGGGTGTCGAGGTTCTCGAGGCCATGCAGCACGTTGACACCGACGGCCGCGACCGTCCGAAGACGCCCGTCGTTATCGAGTCCGTCACCATCGAAGAGAAGTAAGAAGACAAGTACGAAACGAAGTACCGGTTTTTGTTCGTTCGGTCGCTCCCTGAGCGACTGAACGAACGATCGCCGCACACGGCCTCGGCTACTCGTGGACCAGCAGGCCGGGTAGGTGGGGCGCTGCGTCACTCATCCGGCGCAACAGCACGCCGCCCTTACCGACGGCCTTCCACACCCCGTTGGGTTCGCGAAGCGCTGCGGTCTCCTCGTCGATGGCAAGCAACGAAACGCCCGCTCCGGCAAGCTTCTCCGTTCGGCGCATCCGGTCGGCGCTCCAGTTGTTGGCGTGCGGAAGCACTGCGACACCGGGCAGCAAACCGAGGCCCAGCGTGAACGCCCCACCGCGCTGATCGATCATCGGGTCGGCCAACACCATGGCGCCTGCCGACGATGCCGCCAGTGTCGCCCCGCCTTTCCAGGCCGCTTTCACGGCTTCCCAGGCCGGCGAATCCTGCAGCACCGACACCAGGTGCATGGCCGAACCCCCCGAGAAGTAGAGGATCTGGGCGTTCGCGAGCTGTTCGACGATTCCGGGATCAGACGCATCGGGCCGGTTGAAGAGCGGGCACGTCTCAACAGTGGCCCCGAGCGATGTGAACCATTTCGTCGCCGTGGCAATTGCACCGTTCGGACCCTCGAACGCTGCTGCGGTGGGAACGACGACCACGGGTGCCCCTGGCTTGGAGTCGACGATCTCCCGGTCAAACGTGCAGCCGACCCGCCACTCATTTCCACCTACCAACGCAAGCAACCCCGGATGGGGGCCATCGCCCAGCATTGCGGCGATCACGTCGGTGTACGAAGTCATATGACGAGTTTGCACCAGGCCGCGACGATCTAGATACCGTGGAGGGTCAGGTTTTGTTCGGGCCCATCGGCCCTGAAGCTAGGAGCGGTCTTGCCCGTTGGAAGTACACCGGCAATTCAGGCCGCAGTCGCAGCGGGGGTCGCACATGTGGTTCATGAATACGAACACGACCCTTCGGTCACGTCGTACGGCGCAGAAGCCGCTGCCGCGCTGGGCTTCGACCCGGCACTCATTCATAAGACGCTGATGGTCGACGTCGAACGAAACGGCAAGCGTGAACTCGTGGTGGCTGTGGTCCCGGTCAACACGCAACTCGACCTGAAGGCGCTGGCCACCGCCGTCGACGGCAAACGGGCCGAAATGGCGAA
Organism: uncultured Acidimicrobiales bacterium; assembly: GCA_963763135.1. Classification (GTDB taxonomy): domain Bacteria; phylum Actinomycetota; class Acidimicrobiia; order Acidimicrobiales; family JANYDT01; genus JANMZO01. The sequence continues at coordinate 674,364 of CAVXNJ010000010.1, forward strand.
CCCGGCCGCCGCAGAACGCAGCAGCGGGTACGTCGTCGGCGGTATCAGCCCGTTGGGTCAACGCAAGCCACTCTTCACCGTGATCGACGAGGAGGCCATCCTCTACGACACGATTCACGTCAGCGCCGGACGCCGTGGCCTGGAGATCGAACTCGCGGCTGAAGATTTACGCGCTCTAACCAACGGGATTTTCGCCCCGATCGCCAAGCGCTGAGGCCTTCCGCACGAACGGCCCCACGTTTATGTCCACACTTCGACATGTATGCCGTGCAAAACATGGACATAAACGAACGGCTCACGTTGATGTCCACACTTCGACATGTATGCCGTGCAAAACATGGACATAAACGGCGAGTAGGCATGGGTTGGCCGGGGCGTTTGGCCGCCCCCCGTCGCGACGCGAGAGAATAGGGAAATGAGCACTACGAAACGTGAAGCGCCATGGGTCATGCGCACGTACTCCGGACACTCCAGCGCCACGGCTTCCAATGAGCTCTACCGCAAGAACCTGACGAAGGGGCAAACGGGCCTGTCGATTGCGTTCGACCTTCCGACCCAGACCGGCTACGACCCCGATTCACCCCAGGCCTCAGGTGAAGTGGGCAAGGTCGGCGTTCCCGTCGCCCACCTCGGCCACATGAAGCAGCTGCTCGACCAGATTCCGGTTGAGAAGATGAACACGTCGATGACGATCAACGCGCCTGCGGCGTGGATGCTCGGTCTGTACATCGCGAATGCGCAGACCCAGGGTGTCGACCAGTCGGTTCTCGCTGGCACCACACAGAACGACATCGTGAAGGAGTACCTGTCGCGCGGTACCTACATCTTCCCGCCGGCGCCCTCCCGTCGGTTGATCGTCGACATGGTGGCCTACACCGTCCGCCACGTGCCGAAGTGGAATCCGATCAACGTGTGCTCGTACCACCTGCAGGAAGCCGGAGCCACGCCGACCCAGGAACTTGCGTACGCCCTGGCGACCGCCGTCGACGTGCTCGACGCGGTAAAAGCCAGCGGGCAGCTCACCGAAGCCGAATTCCCTGAAGTGGTCGGCCGCATCTCGTTCTTCGTCAACGCGGGTATCCGGTTCGTCGAGGAAATGTGCAAGATGCGCGCGTTCACACAGCTGTGGGACAAGATCTGCCTCGAGCGCTACAACGTGCAGGACCCCAAGCTGCGCCGCTTCCGTTACGGCCTGCAGGTCAACTCGCTCGGGCTCACCGAGGCCCAGCCCGAGAACAACGTTCAGCGCATCGTGCTGGAAATGCTTGGCGTCACGCTGTCGAAAGACGCCCGCGCCCGGGCCCTGCAGCTTCCCGCGTGGAACGAGGCACTCGGCCTGCCGCGTCCGTGGGATCAGCAGTGGTCGCTGCGTATGCAGCAGGTCCTCGCCTTCGAGACCGACCTCCTCGAGTACGACGATCTCTTCACCGGCTCGGTCGTGGTGGAACGCAAGGTCAACGAGATGATGGAAGCCGCGCAGGCCGAGCTCGACGACGTCATCTCCATGGGCGGCGCGTTCGAAGCAATAAGTGAACTTAAGAATCGATTGGTACGTTCGCATACCGAGCGCACGCGTCGCATCGAGAGTGGCGACCTGCAGGTCGTCGGCGTGAACTGCTACACCGAGAGCGAAGAGTCGCCGCTCGGCGGAGCCGACAACATCTTGAAGGTCGACCACCGGGTCGAGCAGAGCATGATCGACGATGTGAAGCAGTGGCGGGCCTCGCGTGACGAAGCCGCGGCGACGAAGGCACTCGATGCCGTGCGTCGGGCCGCCGAATCGGGCGAGAACATCATGGAGTCGACGATTGCCGCGGCTCATGCGGGCGTGACGACCGGCGAGTGGTCGGGTGCACTGCGCGAGATCTTCGGCGAGTTCCGGGCACCCACGGGCGTGTCCGGAGCGGTTGGCACCCGCAGCGACGGCCTAGCCGGGCTCGCCGCCCGCAACCGGGCCCGCGCCGGTGGACCTCCGAAGCTGCTCGTCGCCAAGCCCGGCCTCGATGGCCACTCGAACGGGGCGGAGCAAATCGCGGTCGCCGCTCGCGATGCGGGCATGGAGGTCATCTACCAGGGCATCCGCCTGTCGCCCGAGCAGATCGCGGCCGCCGCTCGGGATGAGGATCCCGATGTCATCGGTCTGTCGATCCTGTCCGGCTCGCACATGCAACTGGTCCCCGACGTGATCCGGAATCTCCGGGCCCTCGGCGTCGAGGCTCCGGTGGTCGTGGGCGGCATCATTCCCGAGGAGGACCGGGCCACGCTATTGGCTTCGGGCGTCGCTGCCGTATACACGCCGAAGGATTTCGACCTGACCCGGATCATGACCGAGATCAGCGACCTCGCTGACGCCCAGCTGGTGCGCCTTTAGCCGTTGCGTCGCGCTGGAGCGAAGCGGTTGTAACCACCGCCATTCGCTTGGGTTGGCCCCGAACCCAATTAGGGATATTTCCCAAGTGCGTCGAGAAGTTTCGGGCAAGACCTAAATCATTCGAACGATTCGGACGAATTTCTACAGGTGAATCCTGTACGTTCCCGACGCAGGCTGGGGAGACGTAACTCGCCAACCGACGGCTCGGAGATCGTGGCAGCAGCGGCCGAGAGCGAAGCGGGTGCAACCGCGATTTTTTTGGCATTGCTCGCCACACTCATCTTCGGCGTGGTCGCGATGACGGTTGACATCGGAAACGCACTTCAAACGCAACGCAAAGCCCAAAACGCCGCTGACGCCGCCTCGTTTGCGGGGGTGGCGACGTTCGAGAACGTTTACGTCATGCAAAGGTCGGGAGGTATGACGGCCGAGAGTGCCGCCTCCGTGGCACGGGCCGCTGCCGTGGATAACGCTCAGGGCTATGCGACGCGCAATTTCTCCCTTACGCAAGCAGACTGGAGTGCATGCACGGACGGCAACCGACCGGCCGGATTCGAGGTCGTGAGCGGAAAGACCCCATGCATTTCGGTGTGGTTCAACTCGACGGTGAAGGTCCGGGTGAAGATTCCCGCCCACGTCCAAACGACCTTCGGAAGGGTACTCGGGTTCGAATCCATGGCGGCCGACGGAGTCGCCACTGCCCGGGGCCAGACCGACTTCGCCGCACCGCCGACGACCGTGCCCCCAACGACCACCACGCTCGGGTTTGTCTCAACAACGGCGCCCGCACCGACCACCACGCCTCCGGTAACCACCGCGTCTCCCCCATCCACTTCCCCACCTCCAACCACCTCGCCCGCACCAACCACCTCACCCGCACCAACCACCACACCAGCACCAACCACCACACCCGCACCAACCACGTCCCGTGCTCCGGTGACAACGACACCGACCACACTCGCGCCAACCACCACGCGTCCTCCCCTGCAAAAATGCGGGTTCTACGTGCTCGGTGGGGTGAATGATCGTGGCCAGGGTATCGAGACCATCGACTTGAACGGCAACGGAATCTGGAACATCTCCGGGTGTGTCCACACCAACGGAAACCTCGTTGTCCAGAACCCGTCGCAACTGATCTCACAGCGTATCCAGGCGGTGTCGAATATTCGCTGCACCGCCACTACTACCCAGGTATGCGCAGCGCCCCATACCCAGGGCGGTTTGTACCCGGGAAGCCCCTGGGCAAACGATCCACTTGCAACTGTGGTGCCCGACCTACCCGCAGAGAATGCCTCCGCCGCCGTTCCGTTCGACACGGCCGTTGTGGCCGGAAATGGCACGATCAGCCCGGGTTGGTACCGCGGCCCGTACAACGAGGGAAACAACCGGGCCCAGATCAACTTCAATCCGGGTGTGTACTACTTCATCAACGACGGCCAGCCGGTGAATGCAGGCGGAAACTGGGTCGGCAGCAACGTGACCCTCGCGTTCTACGGTTCCGGAGAGCGGCTCATCATGCGCAACGCGGGCCAACTCAACCTGACGGCACCGGTAAACGGCGTTTACCAGGGTGTGCTGGTCTACTACAGCCGTCACTTCCAGGATGCGGTCTTTGCCATGCGAGCGAGTGCCGGGAATCCCAAGGGCACGTTCTACCTCCCGACGGGACAACTCCGGTTTGACAACAACGTGGCCAATCGTCTGCTCACCAATCGGGTCATCACCAAGACGCTGTCGAACCAGAACACCGCGTTCACGATCAACGTCGACGAAACCACAAATCGTCAGTGGTAGACCAACAAACCCGGGAACCCGTCGAACACCTGCGTGATTGTTTCGGAAACGATGACGCTCCATGCGCCCACGTAAGGCCATACGGTCATCGTTATCATCCGGCGGGAATCGAATCCACCGCAGTGGACCCAGACGCGACCAAACTTGCGCCAGTGGATCCAAGAAGCAGCCGAATGACCCGGTTCGCACGGGTCTCGGCCGAGTCGCCATGGCCGTTCATTCTCCGTATGTTCGTGCTCTCCCGCATCGTCGCGGCGATCGGCCTGTACCGGGGCCACGTATCACATGCGTACTTAGTATCTGAGGGCAACAGTTACGTAGGCGTACACAACTGGTGGATCAATCCCTGGACGTACTTCGACTCCCAGCAGTTTCTCGATCTCGCGCATTTCGGCTACGACGAAGTTCGAATCGCCTTCTTTCCGCTGTATCCGACACTGCTCCGCCTGGGCGGTCACTCCGACGTGGCGATGGCCGCGGTGGGCATTGCCATCTCCGTGGTGTCATTCGTGCTCGGGCTGTGGTTCGTGTTCCAGTGGGTACTGACGCAGAGCACTGAGCGGATGGCCCGCCGCACCGTGTGGCTCATGGCGTTCTTTCCGATGACCGTCGTGTGGACGTCGATGTACAGCGAGGGACTGTTCCTCCTGCTGTTCGCGGGTTTCCTGTGGTCGTTGCAGTCGGAGCGGTTCGCTCTGGCTGTCGTGCTTGGCCTGCTCACCGGAGCGACCCGCAACACCGGCCTCGTCATAAGCGGAGCCCTGATCGCCGAACTGTTCATCAAGGAGCTACTCGCGCGGCGTAATGGCGAACGCACGAGGGTCAGGTGGCAGCGGGTTGTTGCCAGTCTGGCGCCGCTGATGTCCTTCGTAGTGTTTGAGGCCTGGGTGATCAGCCGTTTCGGGGCTCAGGCGCCGCGGCATGCCCAAGAACTCTTCTCCCGGCAGCTGCACTGGCCGATCTGGCCGATCGTCAAAGACCTTCAGTCGTTGCGGCACCCCGGGTTTGTCGCTGCGCTCAATCTGGCTGCAGTGGCCGCGGGGCTCGCGTTTGCGATACGGGCACTACGCAACGGTCGGGTCTTCGGTGGCTTGCTGATCATAGGTGTACTTACGATGCATCTGTCGTTTCCCACGCTCAACGTTCCCCACGCAAACGGCGCCGCCCGTTACCTTCTGCCGCTGATTCCGTTTCACTACGAGGTGGCCGACTTCATCGAGAAGCGGGCCGCCCGCCTCTCATCAGCGGTTCGCACGACGGCGATGAGTTGCTGGGCCGTGCTCGCGCTCTACGTTGCGTTGAGCATCGGCCACAAGTTCTTCGCCGTCGGCTGAGCGCTACGGGGCCGTTGTTGTCGTCGTAGGAGCTGCGGTCGTCGTAGTGGTGGTGGTCGGCGCCGCCGTGGTGGTCGTGGCGGTCGTGGTCGTAGTTGTGGCCGCCGTGGTTGTAGTGGGTGCCGCGGTTGTCGTCGTGGTGGTCGTCGCCGGACGCGTGGTCGTCGTGGTTGACGTCGACGTTGTGGTGGTCGATGTCGACGTGGTCGTGGTGGCCTTGGTCGTCGTGGTCGTCGACGTCGAGGTGGACGTCGTCGTGGTGGGCTTGCTCGTCGTGGTCGTCGACGTCGAGGTGGACGTCGTCGTGGTGGGCTTGGTCGTCGTGGTCGTGGTGGTCGATGTCGGAACCACCGAGGACGTGGTCGAGGTGGTCACGGCCGCTTTCGTCGCTGCCGCTTTCGTCGTTGGCACCTTGGTTGTTGTAGGGCGAGCCGATGCGGGAAGCGGTGAAAGGTCCCCGCGACACCCTCCGGCGGTACACACCACCGAAAAACTCAGACCGGATCGGAACGAGAAGATCGCCCGCGTTGTTTCACCCGCGACGGGCGCGACGTTGCGAACACTCCGAGGTGCGGCGGTGACGAAACGGCCCGGGTACAGCGAGTACTCGGCCGATCCCTTGGGCGAAACCCCGTACACACGTCGACCGTCCAGCAGCAGACGACCGTCGGTGCACCGCCGCAGTCCCTTCGTTTCCCAACTCGTGACACAGTCAGGAACCGCGGATGCCGCAGCCGCAACCCGGGCTATCAGATCGCGGCCGTCGCCGATCTGACCTTCGGTCGATGTCCACAGACTCACGACGCTGGCCCCGGTTGCGAAGACGTAGAGGTACTCGGTTTCCGTGATCGGCGAGGCACCCCACGTGAGTTCCCTCCACGCGCGAATCGCAGCCGGTCCCGACTCCGACTGGAAGCTGACACCCTCACGCTTGAAGCCGAACCGCTCCGAGCCAACAACGACATCGGCGGTCGTGCAGGTGGTCAGGCGGTCAACGAGCCGGTTACGGGCCGCGAGTGCGCTGAGCTCGTCGGTGAAGACATCGAGGCGTTCGGTGATCGACTGACCGGCCGGACCGACGTAACCGACGCGTTCAGTGCGTTGGGCCCCGGTGAGGGCAGGTTGGACGTGTCGACAGTCGAAGGGTGCTTCAGCCGGTGTGATCGGTCGACTCAGCCACCCGTCGGGCAGTTCGTTGGGCGCGAGCGCACGAGCCGAGTCGACGAGTGCCAGCTTTCGGGGAACGGTGTGCATCGGCGTCGGCCGCTTCGACTTCGGACGCGTCGTTGCGGGTGTGGCCGACTTGGCCGATGCCTTGGCGGTCGTCGTGGTGGCCGAGCCCGCCACAGTGGTAGCGGAGGCCAGGGTCGTTGCGGAGCCGACTTTGGTGGTGGTGACGGCCTTCAGCGCAGTCGTGGTGACCGCCGTCTTCGGTGCCGTCGTGGACGTTGGGGTAAGAAAGTTGGGCGTGGTGGCCGACGACGTCGGCGATTGCCCACCGGCCAGCCACGTCGCGACCGTGAGACCAGCGACGACGGCCGAAGCGGCCCGCTGATTGAGACGTTTGCGGCGTTGGGCCATCGTTTGTTGATCGATCCTCGTACGTGCTCCACCGGCCAACCTGGCCCAGCATCCAGCACCGATCGGCCAAAACTGCCCGAACCTGACGATTCAAACGCGGCGCGACCGACCAACTTGGAGACCCAACCATCCGGCTGGAGGAACCCAACCCCGCTCCAAATCTGCGTTTCACCGGCCCACACCCCCTAGTTGGGTACCCGGAACCCCCGAGTTCGGTCCCGGCCGGGCGAAGGTTGGTCCCGCAGGGCCGGTTGGGGGCAGGTTCCAGGTGGCTCAGCGGAAGACGGCGACCGCCAGGCCGACCGGGAGGAGGATGAACAACACTCCGGTCAAGATGATCGCGATCAGCGCGAATTGGCGTGCCGAGTCTTTAGGCGGGTTGCCGGCTTTGCCGATCGTCTCCCAGAGCGCCTTCAGTGGTTCGTCGAGTGACATGCGAATTCGGTTACGGGCGACGGCCGAACCGCGAAGCACCGCCCAGGTGATACCGACAAGAAACAGGAACAGCACCCCAAGCAGTATCAGCAGACCGACTTTGGACTTCGCCCCTTCGATGGCGCTCCCGAGGGCCGACGAGATCCACGAGATCGCGGCGCCGCCGAGGAGAAACGTCGGCACACCGAGTGGGTTCTTCTTCAACGTCGGCAGCATGCGCTCAGCGTCCATGCGGGCCCAGCGGAGCATGCGCCGTTCCGCGGAATCTCGAGGCGAGTTGGCTTCGCGGCGGATGTACAGGTTCTTGATCTGCGTGATGACTTCGGCCTGGTGGTTTCGGACGATGAAGCGGGCGATGAGCTGCACCAGAAACGCACCGACCGGCGCAAGCGGACCCATCCTCGGCATCTTGGCCGGGCGAGCACCGTTGCGGTCGAGAACTTCGAGCGAACGCATAACCATGTGATGAGCCGCCGCGAAACGGTGTGGCATGAACAACGGGTTCAGCGCGGCCAGTTCTTTGATGATGTCCTGTTCGACTTTGCCCCTCGCCCCGAACTCGTCGAGCACGGCCGTCGTGCCGGCCTCGTCGTCGGAGGAGCTCAGGCTTCGAAGTGCCCGAAGGCGATCACTCAGTTCGTCGATGAGCACGTTCGGCTCATGGTTTTCGACTGCGGTCACATCGCCTTCGAGCACCAGAACCTCGGGCTCTGAAACACCGGTCGCATTCAACGGGTTCGTCACGGCACAACAGGGTAGTCAGCCCGAAGTTTTGCTGCCCGTGGCTCAAGGTGTGGCGGGACGCCCGCCCAGACCACTACCGGTACCTTCGCGGTCGCCCGGAATTAGCCGACTACATCGGTGGCGAGGTTGAGCCAGAGGTCGGTGCAGAGTTGCAGCGACTCGACGTCGATGCGCTCGTCGTGGCCGTGGAAGCGGTCGGCGACGGCGCTGCGGTCGATCGACGGGCTGAACAGGCCGGCTCCGTAGACAACGGTGCCCTTCTCGCGGAAGTACCGTCCGTCGGTTCCGCCGGTCATCAGCGCCGGCATGAGTTCGGCTTCGGGATACATGCCGCGCACCTGGCCTGCGAGCGAGTCCCACAGCGGCGACGCGGTTGTCGACGCCGTAGCCATACCGTTCTGCAGACGGGCGATGGTCACCGAAGGAGCCAGTTCACCGAAGAGCGAAACGAGCAGCGCATCGACGTCGTCGTTGTCGACGCCGGGAAGCGTGCGTACGTCGACGTCGAGTTCGATGCGGTCGGGAACGATGTTCGTCTTCTGCCCGCCGTGGACCACGTTGCACGACATGGTCGTGTGCGCACAGGCGTGAAGACGTCGGGCCGCAAGCGGTGGAAGCTGCGCGAGCGCATCGTCGAGCCGCGCCGGATCAAGAAGGGCCTTCTCCAGATCGGCGGGCAGTCCACTGGTGCGAATCAGGCCGGTCCACAATTCGTCGAGGCGCGGCTGGCCGGTGTAGTTCGTGATGCGGCGGATGATCTCGGCGGTCTTGACCAGCGCGTTGTCGGTCGCATAGGGCATCGAGCCATGGCTCGGTGTGCCGGTGATCGTGAGCCGACGCCAGGCCACGCCCTTCTCCTCGGTCGTGATGAGCAGTGACTTGCCGTCGCCGGCCCAGAATCCGCCCATTTCGGTGACCATGTAGTCGCACTTCACGGCATCCCAGTGGTTGTTCACGATCCACTCCGCCCCGAGCTGGCCACCGGCTTCTTCGTCGGCGACTCCGAAGTAGATCAGATCACCCTTCGGCCGAAACCCTCGACGCGCCAACTCTTTGAACGCAACGGCCATCGACGACGTGAGGCACAGCATGTCGAGCGCACCGCGGCCCCAAACTTCGCCGTCGATCAGTTCGCCGCCGAACGGATCACGCGACCAGCCCGAAGGGTTGACCGGCACCACGTCGGTGTGGCCCATCATGCACAGCTTCGGCGCCGTTGGATCGCTCCCTTCAATGCGGGCGACGATCGAGGTCCGGTCACCGGTCGAGGTGAGCCGCTCGACATCGAGCCCAGCCCCCTCCAGATAGGTCTGCAGCAGGTCGGCGTTGCGCCGTTCGAACCCCGACGTTTCCGTGCCGTCGTTCACGCACTCGTTGCGGATCAGTTGCTGCAGCAGCTCAACGGTTTCGGCGGTGGTCTGCGACGTGGTCTCGGCCATGCCGAAGGTTAGCGGGAGCCTGACCGTGCGAATGCCGGCCGACCACTGCGACGTTTGGATGTTTCTGTTCGCACAGCGAGCAAATTCATCCAAACCTCGCCACCCACCACCAACGTTTGGATGTTTGTGTTCGCACAGCGAGCAAATTCATCCAAACGTCGTAGAAGAATCGGTCAGACGCCGACGCGGTCGAGGCTTTCGTGGCTGCCGTCGAGGCCGGCGAACTCGTGGCGCTGGCCTTCAATGTGCACCTCGGGAAGGACCTTGGCGAGCCACTGCGGCATCCACCAGTTCCTCGCTCCGAGCAACTCCATCGTTGCGGGAACAAGGACCATGCGGACGATCGTGGCGTCGAGGAGCACCGCCATAGCGAGGCCGGTACCGAACATCTTCACGATGCGATCGTCTTCGAGAAGAAACGAGCCGAAGACGACAACCATGATCGCCGCGGCTGCGGTGATGACGCGGGCGGTCATGGCCAGACCGTCGGCCACCGCCGACGCGTTGTCGCCGGTGCGGTCGAACTCTTCCTTCATCCGCGACAGCAGGAAGACCTCGTAGTCCATGGACAGGCCGAACACGATGGCGAAGAGCATCATCGGGAGGAACGGCTCGATGGGACCACCCTTGCCGATGCCGACGATGGTCTTCAGCCAACCCCACTGGAAGATCGCCACCACGACGCCGTATGCCGCGCCGATCGAAAGCAGGTTCATGATCACGGCCTTCAGCGGCACGAGCAGCGACCGGAACACGAGCATCAACAACAGGAACGACAGCCCGAGCACCGCCGCGAAGAAGATCGGTGTGCGGCCGGCGAGGTACGTCGAGAAGTCGAGGTTGGCCGGGCCCTGGCCCGCCACGTAGGGCGTGAGGGACGTGCCCTTCACCGCGTTCGGAACCACGTTGGTTCGCAGGCGGCGCACGAGGTCGTCGGTTTTGACGTCCTGCGGCGAGGTCTTGGCGATCAGCCGGATAAGCACCGCGGTCGGCTTCTGCGGATTATTGGGAATCGGCGGGGTGGCAAAGGCAACGCCGGGATCTGCGGCGATCGCCTTTTGCAGCGCACCCAGGGTGGCCAGATCCTCGGCTCCCTTGACCCGGGTCACGACGACGACAGGGCTCGAGAAGCCGGGGCCGAACCCATCGGCGATGGCGTCGTAGGCCAGGCGGGTCTGCGACTTCTCGGGTGCGTTGCCTTCATCGGAAAAGCCGAGGCGAAGCGACAGCACCGGGAACGCCAGCAGCACCAACACACCGAGGCTGACCGCCGCGGTGAGCCATGCGTGATGCTGGATCACCCGACTCCAGCGGTACCAGATGGTCTCGCGCAACGGCTTGGGTTTGCGGTGCGGGAGTTCCTTCTTCAACGCAGGGACCACCATGCCGGCGGCGAGGATGAACGCTCCGGCGGCCACACCGGCCAGGCCGAGGGCCTTGATCTTGATGCCGAAGCCGAGAAACCCGATGGCGAATGCGCCAGCGGCCAGAACGCCCCGCCACCGCGTCACGTTGATGCGCTTGCCGGCAAAGCCCAGCAGGGCCGGGAGCAGGGTCATCGTGGCGGCCAGAACCGCAAGCACGGTGATGGCGGCGCCGGTGGCGAGCCCACGGATGAAGGCCAGCCCCATCGCGTACATGCCGAGCACCGAGATGACCACCGTGACGCCGGCGAACAGCACGGCTCGACCGGCGGTATCCATCGCTTCAATAACTCCGGCTTCCTGCTCCATGCCGTCGTCGAGGTTTTCGCGGTACCGGGTAATGATGAACAGCGAGTAGTCGATTCCGACACCGAGGCCGATCATCACGCCGATGACGCTCGTGAAGTCGGGCAGGTTCATGGCGTGCGACAGCAGCACCACAAGTCCGGAGCCGAGGCTGATCCCGAACAGCGCCGTGCCGATCGGTAGGCCCATCGCGAGCACTGATCCGAAGGCGGCGATCAGGATAAGGACGGCGAAGGCGATGCCGATCGCTTCGGACTCCGGTGGCTTGAAATCGGCGAACGGTCGACCGCCCGCAAGAACCGTGAGCCCCTTGATCTTCGGAGCCGAATCGCGAACCTGCTTGCCGACCGCCTGCTGGGCTTTTTGATCGAGGGACTCCTGCATGGTCACCTGCGCGAACGCCAGTTTCCCGGCTTTCGGTCCTGCCGCCGAGATTTGCTGAGCACCGGCTGGGCTGTACGGCGAAACGACAGTCACGTCGCGGATCTTGCCGATCTGATCGAAGAGGGCTGTCATCGCGGTTTTCACTTCGGTGTCGTTGACGCCCTGGTCCGCTTCGAACACGATCTGCGCGTCGATCCCGCTCGATCCGGCTCCGAACGACTCTGTGAGCACGTCGAAGCCTTTGCGGCTCTCACTGGCTGGGAGTTTGAACTCGGTCTTGTAGTTCTCACCTGCGCTCTGAGAGAGCGCGCCTATTCCGACGAACAGGAACAGCCAGATGGCCAGCACGATCCGACGTTTTTGAAAGCAAAAGCGTGCGAGACGAATGATCACAGAGTCCTCCAGGACATAGGGCCTGCCAAACCTATTACGACCGGACCAGGAATCTGAGGAGCCAATTGTCACTTTTGGAGTCGTCGTGACGAACGTGTGTAACAACCGTCAGGTGCCGACGCGCCGCACCTCAATGTCGGTGAAGTGAGCATGGGTGCGGGTCTCGGTGAGATTCTCCACGTAGAACCCGATGTCGCCCGACGGATGAAACCCATGGGTATCCCATTTCCCGACCTGCGCGCCGTTGATGAACAACGAGATTCGGCGCCCGACGGCCCGGACCTTCAACGTGTCGGGCTTGGTGGGGTCGAACCCGGTGAGCCCACGGACGCGCCCGCCAACGAGTTGGCGAAACGGAAGGGTGTCGGCATGCAGGAGACCCCAGTGGCCGGTCCGCGGTTCGATCACAAATGCGTAGAAGTCCTCGGGCCGGATCGGCCCGAGGATCCCGGCTGGTGGCTTCGTCGCCGGCCCCGACGCTCGGAACACCAACCCGTATCGGAATCGACCGGTTGGTGACCCCGTTTTGTCGATATACACGTGGGCTTCGATTTCCGTGTCGGTGTACTCCACGCCGATCAACGACAACGCCTGCACGTGCGCCTGCGACGCGTCGACGTGGTAGTTCGACGGGGCGTGATAGCCAACGAAGAAGGTGGTGTCTTTGATCGTCGGCCAGCCCGATTTGGGGTTCTCGAAGTTGTCACGAAGCAGCACGCCGGGCGCGACCGTGGTGGTCGGTCCCGTCGCTACCGTGGTCACCGTCGGCAGGGCGCTGTGTGACTCCGAGAACTGACCTGCAGGCCGTTTCGGATCAACTGCGTTCGCGGCACATCGGAATCCGGTCTCGGCGACCACCGACTGGTTTGCCGGCGACACTGATTGCCGCATCGCCGCGCCTTCGCGCACTCGACCGTATTCGCCTCCGCGCCGAACGCGGTTTCCGGCCACCACCGCCTCGTACGGCGTGTCGACCCATTCCCATACGCTCCCGACGGTGTCGTGGACACCGAGCGGGCTGACGTTCGCTGCCACACCCCCTACATCGCGACGGCCTGGAGTGTCGAGGTCGACCGCCGCCACATTTGTGCCCCAGGGGTACAAGCGACCATCCTTGCCGCGGGCCGCCGCCTCCCATTCCGCTTCGCCCGGAAGGCGTTTGCCGAGTGCAGCGCAGTAGGCCGAGGCCCACTCGAAGGCCACCCCGGTCACCGGCTGCTTCTCTTTACCGGTCGGAACCGACCCGCGAACCCAACTTCCGGGTGGGGGTGCCGCGAGGGCATCGACGAACTTCGCGTAGTCCGCGTTGCTGGCTTCGTAGATGTCGATGAACGATGCGGGAAGCGTCACGGTTCGCTTGCGCGCCGCTTCCTCCGAGGGTTTGTCGCTCCCCACCGTGTAGACCCCGGCAGGGATCGAGACCATGCCGATCCCCGAAGGTAACGTCGCCCCTGCCGTCTGGCCGAACACCGGTGAGCCGGCCACGCCACCAGCCATAAGCATCGCCCCGAGTACCGCAACGGTGGCACTCATCGATAGGCGTTTGCGGGTCATGACACGCTCCTGATGCCGAAGCTTCCGTAATGGATGTGCACCTTCGTTGACGCGGCGTCGCTCGTGAGCACGAACCCGGCGTGGTTACCCGACGGAAGCGCCGTTCCGGGAGGCGACTCACCTCGGTAGGTGTCGTTTATGTAGTACTCGATCTTGGTTCCGAGGTCCCGAAGTTCCAGCTTGATGTTCTCGGTTTCATCGCTGTTGAACTGCGCTCGACCAATATCGACGGCCGAGCCGTCCGGGCGGTGAACGTAGGCCCGCCAGCGATGGTTGCGGGGATCGACGACAAGCGCCACGTAGTTCGTCGGGGCGTCCGGAGGCGACGTGCTCTCGTCGGACCGGATCACGATGCCCCATTCGAAGGTGCCAGCGGCATCCGTCAGCGTCGACTCAACCTCGCCGGTGCCGACCACCCCGATCGGGGCGCCCGGAGTCACGCAGGGACACAGGGCAACGATGTTCGTCGACTTCTCTTTGGTTTCCAGGTGGAAGAACTTGTTGGGGTGATAGCCGAACCGGGCATTCGGCCGGTTGATCTCGACCCATTCGAGCTTGGCTCCGCTGAAATCGTCAAAGGACTTGAACCCGGCGGGAACGGTCACGGCCGGAGCGACGGGGTCGGCCGGACGCTCGTAATCGCCGAAGGTGCCCTCGGCGATATCGTCTGAAACTGCGCTCGCCGCACACCGCACACCCGCTGCGAGCACGGCATTCGACGCCGTTTCGTCGACCGGCAGGCGGCTCCAGTTGTTGCGGATGTACCCGTTCTGCCCGCCGCGCAACACGTGCTTACCGGACCCTACTTTGTTCGCATCGTACGGATCGCTGACCCACTCCCACACGCTTCCGGTGAGGTCGAATACCCCCATGGAGCTCTTGTTCGCGGCGACGGACATCACCGCATAACTGCCGTTTGCCGGCAGCTGCACCGTGGCTATGTCGTTACCCCACGCGAACTTGGTTCCGTCTTTGCCGCCGGCGGCGATTTCCCACTCGGCTTCGGTGGGAAGTCGCTTGCCCAGCGAGGCGCAGTACGCAGTCGCCCACTCGAAGGTGATGGCTCGCACCGGATGATCAAGTTGATCATCCGGTGGACCTTGTTTCGTCCAGCCCGCCAACGGCGGAGCTGCCGCGGTCTTGTCGACAAACGCCTTGTACTGGGCGTTCGTCGCTTCGTGCAGATCGATAAAGTATGCGGACATATCGATGTTTCGACGCGTCGACTCAGCGAGAAGGTCGGGTTTCTCCGAACCGACCGGATACGTGCCCGCCGGAATCGCCACCATCCCCGATGACGAGGCCCGGCCCCCGGCCGCAGCGATCGCCGAGGTCACGCTCGGCGCAGCGTTGGCCACGGTGGTTTCGGTATGGTCGTGGGAGGTCGCCACAGTTTCGGTGGTTGCGGCGCTCGACTCGGTGGCTGTAGTCAACTCGGCAGCTGCACTCGACTCCGTCGAGGCGCTCGATGTATCGGCCGGAGCGCTATCAGCGGACTTCGTCGTTACCGAGGTCGTTCGCGATTTCAATCCGTCGTCACCCGACCGGCTCATGACAAAGGCCCCGACCGCCACCCCGAGGATCGCCACTACGGCGACGGGCACCAGCCAGGCCGGTCGGCTCTTGGCCTCTCCAGGTGGGTCCGCCGAAACGGTCTCGCCCGTCCGCGCCACTGGGGGACTGACGGCGGCTTGTTTGCGCGCCGTTTTGCGCCCGTTGCGCTCTCCGCTCGATGCCACGACATTCTCCGGCTTCGCCGATGCCGGCTCCGGGCTACGGCCCTCGACGGGCTCGTCAACGCCGACATCGGGCGACTCCGATAGAGCCTCCGGTTCAGCGATCATCTCAGCTTCAGTCGGAAGCGACGGCAGATGACTGTCCGGCATCGGCACCCGGCCAGGCTTCAGCGCGCGGATTTGCGGTGCATGTCCGGCGTCGGCGAACTGATCGGCGGGCGCGGCGGCGGTAACGGGGGCGACGGCACCGAGATCTCCGGAGCCGATGGGGTCGGTGCCGGTTCAGCCTTTGCGGGTGTCGGTTCAGGTTCGCCCCGCGCCAATAACGGTTCTGCCGGTGTCGATATTGGTTCCGACGGTGTCGATATGGGTTCCGACGGTGACGGTACTCGTTCTGCCGATGACGGCAGTGGTTCCGACGGCGCCGATGGCGAGGCCGGTGCCGATGGTGAGGCCGGTGGCGCCGCCAAGGCCGTCGACCAGGTGTCGATCACCCAAGTTGCCATCGACGCGGCCATCCCGGTTCCTTCCAGCCCCCTGGCTGCGTCCGCCGAAGAAAGCCCACGGGCCATAGCCTTTGACAGCTGCATGTCCGCGGTCGCCACGAGTGCATCAACGTACGGCGACGCGCCCGCGCTCGAACCGCCGTTGTCGCCCAGGGCCTGCGTCAGCAAACTCCGCAGTCTCGGGCCATCGTTGCCCACGTCGGCGCCGATCTGTCGAACGGCATCGATCAGCGCATGTTGAACGTGTTCGGCTTCTGTTGGTTCGCTCATCTCACGTTCCTCTGCCGGCACCGCGATCGGTGCGAGTCCAAACCTGCGACGAAACGTACCGAAGCCTCGTTGCCCGAACGGGCAGTCATTGCTGAATGTGAGCGTCGCGAAACCCATTCGACAAACCACGCGTGAACCTGGCGAACCGGTGCAACGTCCGCTGCCCGAACGGGCAGAGTTGAGCTCGAATTCCTGCCCGTTCAGTGCTTGTTTAGTTCTTGTGTAGTTTGCCCATAGATGCTTCCGTCGGGCTTCACCGGGGTCTATGCACCTCGTCGCCTGAAAGGCCACCGACACGCCAAACGGCCTTCGCCAAACCGACGAGAGATACACGAAGAAAACTCCGCGTCTGCCAAGTAGGCAACGACATTTCGCTTCATCGCCTGAAACTTCATCGTCAGAAAAACTTCATCGCCTGCATGTTCAACCCTGCAGGCACTCACCTCCAGACGGGATTCACCATGACCGACACCATTACCCGACGCATTCCGGTTTTCGTCTACGCACACGACCCGGTGCTTCAAGCCGGTGTGGCCAGCCAATTGCGAGGTCACCCCGACGCCGAAGTCGTTCAGGACGATCGACCCGACGATGCCGTCGTGGCCATCGTGGTGGCCGATGCGGCAGATGAGGCAACCCTGACCATCATCCGCGGCATTCAACGCAATGGTGTACCCCGTGTAGTGGTCGTGCTGAGCGTGCTCGACAGCGCC
Source organism: uncultured Acidimicrobiales bacterium (assembly GCA_963763135.1). Lineage (GTDB taxonomy): Bacteria > Actinomycetota > Acidimicrobiia > Acidimicrobiales > JANYDT01 > JANMZO01. Next base: position 691,348 of record CAVXNJ010000010.1, read on the forward strand.
GGGGTGCTGGCCGGAGTCGAAGCCGGCGCCTGTGGAATGATCCGCCGGTCCGAAGCCACCACCGCGCGCCTCATTGACGCAGTGAAAGCGGCAGCGAACGGCGACGGGACGCTCTCACCTGATCTCCTCGGTGGGCTCCTCGCCCGACTCGGCCATTTCCAGAAGGACGTGTTGCGTCCGCTTGGGCTCTCGTTCAACGGGTTGAACGAGCGCGAGGTGGAAGTGCTTCGGCTGGTAGCTGACGGCTACGACACCGATGAAATCGCCGTCATGCTCAGCTACTCGCCGCGAACCGTAAAGAACGTCCTGCACGACGTGACCGTCCGCTATCACCTCCGGAACCGCAGCCATGCCGTTGCATTCGCTGTCCGCCAGGGGCTCATCTGAGCCGAATCCGCTGACTGCGCGCATCGCTGACCGCACGCATCGCAACGCATTCGCACGACGGGCGTCTTCGGATAGGTGCCCTATCCGAAGACGCACTAGTCGCCCGACCCTTGCGCCTTGTAAAGTGGGGTCGCGTCGTTGAAGAACGTCGTGAGACACCGACCCAGCAACGGTGCCCCGACAAGAAAACGGGAAATTCCTGATGTCCGTCGAGAGGGCTGTTCTGTAGGGTCGCAGCTTGAATGCACGCGTTGTGCTGAAGTCGTTTGTAGGTCCCTGGATACCTCTGGAACCAACAGACTTCCGAGGATCACAAAACGGGCACTTTGTGCAGCATCGCCTGGTATGCGAGATGTCGAACATCTCGCCGTAACTGGCAATGAGGCACCAAGAGAACGAGATCGCTACACGTCTTCGCCCACACGCCGACGAGGTCGCCCGAGATACCTTGTATCAGAGTCGATCCAGCACGATCTCTTTCTCTGCCAGTTGACGGAACAGGCAAGGACGTGCAGGCCGATGAACGCGCAGCATCCAATGGAAGGACTGTCGAGACAACGGCTGCGCTACGCCGCCGTTGAGGGTCCTGGCACGATGGTGTGTTCGATCGTTGCGCCCGCCGGTTTCGGTAAATCAACACTGTGTCGTCAACTCCTTGCCCAGCACGTCGGTCCGGTAGCGAGCGTCACGGCTGGCTCACATCTGACGTCAGGGTCACTGCTCGCCCAGATTGATGCCCAGTTGTTTCCTGACGCAAACCTCGGTGCGGAGATCTTGGCGGTCACCGGCGCCCCCGGTGGAGATCCAGTCGGTCAACCGGTGCTCATCGCGATAGACGATGCGCACCTCCTAGAGGGAAGCCCTGCGGTGGCCGACCTCGCTGCAGTCCTGAAGCGGGTGGGTCCGATGGTCCGTGTGATCCTCGCCGGCCGTCTCGCTCCACCCGTCGACCTGCAGCCGTTCAGGCTCGACAACCAACTGTGCGAGCTCGATGCTGAGGACCTGCGCTTCCGCTCCTGGGAAGTCGAAGAGTTGTTCTCTACGGTGTACGGAGTTCGGCTTCCACCGAGTGAACTCACAGTCCTGGCCGCCGCCACCGAGGGATGGGCCGCCGGGCTCCAGCTCTACCGACACGCCATTAAACGGTCGTCACCCTCAGCCCGTCTGCACCAACTCAAGTTGCTGAGCCAGAGTCGGCTGGCCACCGTACGCACGTATCTGAGCATGAACGTCCTCGACGGCCTCGAGGAATCGCTTCGGACATTCGCCGTGCAGTCAAGCGTTCTCGGACACATGCAGCCCAAGGCGTGTAATCGCTTCCTCGGCCGGGTCGACAGTGAGCGTTGCCTGGAGCGCCTGGCGGAGATGCAGTTGTTCACCACACGCAATGACGATGGCGTGTACCGCTACCACGAAGTGTTCCGCTCCTTTCTCGAAGGGGAGCTCATCGCATCGACGGATCCGGAGAAGCTGACCGAGCTGTACCAATTGGCCGGACAGCTGCTCGAGGAGAGCAACGCCACCGCCGACGCGATCCGCGCCTACACGATGGCCGGGAGCAACGAAGCGGTAGCGCGCCTCCTGTCGAAGCTTCAGTCATGGCCCACCCGACCGTGGGTTGACGCGATTCCCGACGGGCTCCTGGCCGACCCCCGCCTGCGTCTCGCCCGCGCACGCATGCTGGTGCGGGCCGGTCGACCGTCCGAGGCCATGACAGAACTGACCACGTTGGCCGAGAGCTCCCGTTTCACCGAGGTGCAGCAGGCCGCGCTTCTCGACGCGAACCGGCTCCGGCGATGGCTCGATCCTCAGCGCCGACAGTATGATCCGACCGACTGGACAGCGGTCATGCACTCGTCCATCGCGGGTCGTCAGGATGCTTCGCTGTCGGCCCGCGCAGATGAGCCGAACGGAGTCACGTTCGAGACGGGTTCCGGAACACTCATCGCCGCGGTGACCGCATTCGTGCGCGGTGAGCCCCTCGAGGCCGCTCGGCTGTTTGATGCGCTCGACCATGCCCGCCTCGGACAGAACGAGGCGTTCGTCGCTGCGACGTTCACCGCACTGAACTGGTGGCTCGTCGACGGGATCGACCCGGCCGAGGCGCTCAGCCATCTCCGCGATGAGGCCGACCGCAACCAGCTCGGATGGGTGACGCGTTTACTTCGTGCACTGATGATCGGGTTTCCGTTGACGAACGACGCCACGGGAGTCGACGAACTCAAGCGGCTCGACGACGAGGCGGGTCGAGCCGACGATCTGTGGTCGCCGACCATCGCCCGACTCGCGCTCCTGATCGGCTCCACCGCCAACGAAAACCTCCGAAACACCACGTCGTTGATGCACGAGGCGGATTCGGCGGTCCCGCGCCTTCGGGCTCTGGGCGCAGACGGCCTGGCCGTCTGGGCTGCCATGGCCCGGGTACTTCTGACGAATGCACCTTCGAAGGAAGAGCTTGTATGGACTGCGAATGTACCGGGCAGATTATCTGCGCGCATACGTTTAGTCGCGTCGATCGGTTCAAACGGCCCGGAGACCGACGAGTCTGTTCATCCGTTCATGCGTACGTTGCGCGACGATTCATCCAACCATCAGCCGGTGTTGCCTTTCAGTTCGCCGCCATCGATGTCGATCCGACTGTTCGGGGCCTTCGAAATCGTTGTGGGTGGAGTTCCGCTTTCGCTTCATGACCTACGCCCCCGGGCGCGTTCGGTGCTTCGTTATCTCGCATTGCACGCAGGCTCACCCGTCCACCGCGAATCGATCCTCGAGGCGATGTGGCCCGATACCGATCCGGTCACTGCCGGCAAGCGCCTCCACGTCGCGATATCGGCGATCCGTCACCAACTCAACGATGCCGGTGCCTCACTCATTCGCACCGCTGAGGCCTACCAACTCGGTGGACCGAGCTGGCCGGTATCGACCGACCTCGAAGTGTTCGATCGCGCGGTCAGCGACCTCACGCGCACGATCGGCAGCGAGACGTCGACGGAGCGCATCACGGCGGCGCAACTGGTGCTGTCGCTCTACGCCGGTGAACTGCTGCTTGAAGAAGGGCCGGCAACGTGGGCCGTTCGCGAGCGCGAAGACCGCCAGCAGGCCTATCTCTCAGCGGTTCGCTATTTGGCGTCGGTTCGCAGCACGCAGGCCGATTGGGATGTCGCGGTTTCGCTGTGTCGGCAGGGTCTCCGGGTTGACCGGTACCAGGATGAACTGTGGCGGTTGCTGTTGGCCGCGCTTGAATCAGCCGGGCGCTCGGTCGATCTGGAGCGGGCCCGCCTCGACTACGACGCACTTCTTTTTGAGATGAGCATCCCGGCCGCTAGCGAGTCCAATTCTGCACGCCGGGCCCGCCGTCTTGACCCGCTACTCAGCTGATGTAACGACCTACATCGAAAACGGATCGGTCGGTCACAGGTACCGACCGTTCCGGAAGGTTCGCGTCTGACGGCGATCCACCAGTTGTTTAGCGGTTCTCAGCGTCAGCGACCGGTCCAGGGCTCCGCGACTGACCTCGGGGTTTGAACGCGCAACCTCGCGGGTACCCATGACTACCCACCGTAGTCTTCGCTGCGAAGGACAAACCGAACGGACTCGCATCTCCCAGATGTTGAGCCTGTCCGCGTTTCGCAAGTGAACTCAATCGTTCACGTATGCGGCGTCTGACGTCGTGTCGACTGCCATCACATCATGAGGTCCCGCTGTGAGCGACGACATGGTTCCACCCCTCGAGTTACGCCTGGCCGAACTCCATCAGCATGTTCGGGAGCGCGATATCACCTGGCTACGCGACCGCCGTGCCGCTGGTGAGCTCTCGTGGCTGATGCCCCACATCGGGGAAGCGGACTATCGAGATCTCGGTCGAGCCATCGACTCGGGCGATATGGATCTGGTCGATCGCCGACTCGCAGTTCTCGGCGACGGCACGACCGTCATCAGCGAACCGGTCACCCGGATCACGACGGTGGGGTCGCCGCTCGACCCGACCGTACCGCTCTCGCGCGTCACCGGCGACCCGCTCACGAACGACCTCGATGATCCAACCCTGCTCGTCTCTCGTGGTGGCGCGGTTCTGCCGGCGAGTGCAGTCCGACGAGAACGAAACACACTTGTGATCGTCGGCATCCTGATCGCGGTGGTGGCAGCAGCCATCGTTGCGTTTCTCCTTCTGCGCAACAACGACGACAACGTCGACACCGTGGTTGTGGCACCGGATACCTCGGTCCCGGCGACCATCGCCTCCGAGTCAACGACGGCCGCGGCGGTCGAAACGATCGCGGTGGCCGAAACCCTGCCATCAGCCTCCCTGCCACCGGCATCTCCGGTTCCCTCAAGCGCGCCGGTTCCGACGGTGACGGCCGCGCCGGCGGGCGCATCGGGAACGGTGAGCCCAGCGACGTCGCCGTCGAACATTCCGGCGACGGTGCCCGCGGCCGCGGCCCCGTTGGCGGACGTCATCGCTACAGCCCAGCGGTCGTCCACGTTCGGTCCGTATCTCACGATGATCGAAGCGGCCGGGCTGACCGGTGAATTCATGACCATGAAGAATGTGACCATCCTCGCTCCGACCGAGAGTGCCTTCACCGCGCTTGCGCCCGACCTGCAGATCGCGCTGCGGTCACCGTCGAACCGGACCGTGCTCGCCCGGATAGTCCGCTACTCCATCCTCAACCAAGCCCGCATGGCCGCTCAGCTGACACCGGGGACCTATCCAACCGTCGAGGGTTCACCGATCGGAATCCAAACCGTAAACGGTGGCATCCGCATCAACGACGCCACGGTCACCGGCCCCGATATCAAGGTGTCCAACGGGGTTCTTCATGCCGTCGACCGCCTGCTCATTCCACCGACCGTCGACCTCAACTCACTGGTCCCCAAGTCAGGCACGCCGACCGCAGCACCGACAACCCCTGTCGCCCCCCAGACCACGGCGGCCCCGCCGACTGCGCCACCACCGACAACACCGGCAAGTACGCCCGCCACCGTGGTACCCGCTACCCCTGCGCCCACCAGCGCAGCAACGACAGCCGCGCCGGCTACCACGGTCGCGCCCGCGTCATCGGCTCCGACAACACGAGCAACGACCGTTGTGCCCACAACAACACTCGTCACAACAACTGCGGCACCGACGACCCGACCGGCAGGCACCACGATCCCCTGATCAGGCAAACGGCCTCACCGAAGGCTTTCGACGGACCGGCGCTACTCGACCTTGGGGCGCTTGCGTTGGAACTGGATCTCGGCGATCGCCGGGCCTCCAGGTCCATCGCCGAAGGAGCTCTCGATCACCACGTCGATCTTCGTGACGCCGGTGGCCTTGACCCCTATGTTGTGGAAGCCGGGCTCGTCTTTCAGTGATGCGTGCTTGGCGGCATCGCAGCGACCTTCGCAGGTGAACGCAAACTGAACCTCGCGGGGTCGGGGGTTGCTCTGGAACGTCGCCTCGGCCTGGCCGGGAGCGATGCGAATGCGATCGATGTCCGTTGGCGTCGCAAAGGTGACGGTGAACCGCGGAGGTGAGCCATCGGCTGGCGCCGCGAGAATCCACGGTGTGTTCAGGTCGTCGTCGGTCACCGCGCCAACACCCTGACCGCCGGCGGCCGAATCGCCCGCAAACGTCGGAGGCTGAAGTGTCTCGTAGTCGTCGCCGAGCTTGCGGCGCTGGAAGAACTCGATCTCGCTGATCGAGACGCTCTTGCCCTTCCCATCAGACGCGGAGTACACCCCGGTGATTTCGAGACGCAGCGTTGTGACGTCCTTATGGTTGATCTTCAGGGTCTGCGCATCGGCGATGTCCTTCACGCCAACCGTCATCGCGGTCGACTGGTCGTCGTTGAAGATCGCGCGCAATTCCCGGGGTCGAGGTTGTGATGTGAAGGTCTCACCCGGTTGGTCGCTCTTGAGACCCGAGGTCAGCAACACCCGGCTGAGATCGATCGGCTTCTCAAAGACCACGCTGACCCACTGGCCGACTCCGGAGTTGGGCGCAGGAGCGGCCATCCATGAGGCCGTCGTCAGATCGATGAGATGGTCGGCCTCGCTGCCTTTCACCGAGGAGCTGGCCGTCGGTTGCACGGCGCGCACCGGGTCGTAGACCGGCTTGAGTCCCTTGATCTTGTCGAAGATCGTTTGGCGGACATTCGGAAGTTGCAGCTTCGCTCGGATCGGTTCGACGCCGAAGCCGAGAAGCGCAACGATGCCGAGCAGCGCCCCAACGCGCATGAGTATGGCATTCAGACGCCACCAACCCTCGCGGCCTTTGTCGCGCATCGAATCGCCACGACCGCCGCTTCCTCCGCCACCCGGCCGGGTACCGGCCTTCAGCTCGCGCTTCAACCGCCGCTTCGCTTTGATGCGAGCGAAGAATCCCAACTTGACCGGGACGGCTTCCTTCAACGGCTCAGCGCACGAACGACAGAATTTCCGCGTCGGGGAGTTGCCCTTTCCGCACTTGGGGCATACGAGGTCGCCGGGGTTCAGCGGCTCGGAGGTGTTTACGGGATTCCGCGGCGGCACTATACGATCGCCGCCCTTGGGCCGGACCGGCCCGGTATCTCCCGTTGAGGTCGGGCCGGGCTTCGGACTTTCCGCGGTCGACGAGACCTTCCCGCCCTTCTTCTTTCCGCTGTCAGACACCGGAGCGATCGGCGTTTCGGCAACGGTGACCGGTTTCGTCGGAGGGGCCAACAGGCGTTCCGCCTCGGCCAGCGCCGCTGCCTTCTTCCGCTTGTTCTCTTCGGCCTCGGCTGCCGCACGAGCCCGTTCGGCTTCGGCCCGAGCCGCTGCCGCCTTCTCTTCGGCTTGGCGCGTCATGAGCTCGGCCTGAGCCCGCTTCTCCGCTGCTTCGGCTTCAGCCGCTTTGCGAGTCGCCGCCGCATCCGCCGCAGCCAGATCACGTTGACGCTTGGCAGCTGCCTCTTCTTCGGCCAGGCGTCGCGCTCTCGCCGCGTCGTCGGCTGCGGCCTGCTCCGCCTGAGCTCGCTGTTTGTCGAGTTCGGAGCGTGCCGCTTCCGACTCCGCCCGGCTTCGCAACTCCGCGGTTTCCGCCCGGGCCTTCTCCAGTTCGGCTTTGGCCCGCGCGATTTCTTCGGCCGCTTTCGCTCCGGCAGCGGCGATCTCGGCCCGGGCGCGGGCTGCTTCGGCCTCGCTGGCCTCCTTCGCCGCGGCGGCCGAAGCGAGGGCATCATGCTCCTGCGACGCCCGAAGTGCAGCAGCAGCGGCCGCGGCCGCCGCCTCTTCCAGCCGACGCTGGGACTCCTCGGACTCCCGTTGCGCGGCCTCTTCAGCCAGACGCGCACGTTCCGCGACCGCGGCGGCGTCCACCCGGGCGGCTTCGGCGGCCCGCTGCTGCTCCGCGAACTGGGCCTCGGCCGCTTCCTGCGCGGCGGCCGCGTCGGCCCGGGCCTTCGCCTCGGCCGCTTGGACCTGCTGATCGAGGAGTCGCTTCGCTTCGGCTTCAGCGCGCTCGGCCGCCAGCTTCTGTCGCTCGGCCTCCAGCTCCTTCGCCGCCTGAAGCTGCTCCAACTCAAGTTCGGCCTGCGCGGCCGCCTTCTTGGCCTCCGCCTGCTGACGCTCCACATCGGCCAACCGAGCCGCCGCTTCACGGTCGGCCTTCAGCTGCGCGGCGGCTGCGTCGTCGGCCAGTTTCCTGGCTACCACCGCGGCTGCCATCTTGGCGTCGTCGTCGGCGACACGGGCCGTTTCGGCATCCTGGTGGGCCAGGGTTGCCGCATCCACCGCCATGGCCTGCTTCACCGTCTTGAACCGCTCCGACTCATCATCGTCGGACTCCGCCGTCGGCGTGACCGCGGCCGCCGTTTCGACCTTTGCCCCCCAGTACCCAAGGAACTTCTGACACGAACCGCAGAACTGATCACCATCGTCGTTCTGAAATCCGCACTCCTCACAAACCATCATCGGCGGAAACCCCGCGCTGCTGCGAGGACGGGCAGGCTGCGGATCGAGGTCGCAGCAGCTTGGCTTGCTCGGCCGCGCACGCCATCAGAAGCGTTCGCCGCTTCACAGATTTGGACGGTCATGGCCGCTCCTTGTCGTCGGGAAAGTTCATCGGTTTGTGGTGGGGTCTACGTACTCGATTAGGTGGTCGCCGCGGAGGCTGGACCGTCGATGAACTCGACCGACACCGGAAGGTGCGCCGGACGAGCGGCATCGACCACGAGCTGCGCCCGACGGCGTTGATGATCGTTGAGTATTCCACTTACAGCCGTGATGCGCACCACAAACACGCCCACCGCACTACCTGGCAGCTCGGCTCCCGGAGTCGACGAAGCCTGAGACCCACCGCCCTCGATGACCTCACACCGGACAGGAAGCTGCAGCTCCAAAAGCTCCTGGATCGCCAACGCCGTGCCCCGGCGGCCGTACAGGTCGACCAGCGACGCCACGAGCTTGCGACGCAATGGCAACGGCAGTTCCTCATCGGGTTCGGCCCCGAGCCACGAGCCCACCCAGACGAGGAAATCCTCCGGCGAAAGATCGGGGTCGAGGTACGACGGAAAGCAGTCAACGGTGGTGTCGATGATCGCGGTGATCTCATCGAATGCCGCCAACCAGCGGACCGTGAAATCGTCTTCCTGAAAGATCGCCGGAAGCATGGTGATCATCGGACGCGCCGAAACCAGATCTTCCACGGCGTAGCGCTGCGTCGGAGAATCCGTCATCGTCATGAGACTTCTGCCAGTACCTGGTGGTCGTAGCTGAAGACCAGCGCGTTCGGCGGAAGGTCGATGCGGGGCACGTTCTGCTCACGGCGACCGGTGATGGGGTTCGTGCCGAACAACATCGCATCCTCCACGAGTTCGACGCCCGGTACCCGCTGCAGAACCGAACTCACCTCGCCGACCAGCACCGGTCGCCCAAACGGCCACCCTGCACCGTCGGGGCCACCTTCAATCGGGTGGAAGTACCGGAACAACGCCGTAGTCGCCAGTTCCTGCAGCCGCACCGGACTCACGCCGGCGCGTCCACGCAGGCGCGCCACGACCGTAATGCCCTGATACACCGGGGGCTCCACGCTGATCCGGGTGCCGACGAGACGCTTCCGGTCAAGGCTGGTGGCGATTGAGGTCAGAAGCGACTCGGGAGGAACGAGCCGCTCGAACGGCAAGCGACCCGCGTCGGATGCCACCTGCGGCACGACGAGCACCCGCACCGCACCGGCCTGGGGGCCGTCGCCACCAGCCGCCACGCATCGGATCCGGGCTGCTTCGGGGGCCGCTTCTTTCGCGATCTCCTCGAAGTCTTCCGCGGTCACCGCGCGACCTCGGGAGCGCAGCAGCAGCGGTCCACGAATCTTCGCCTCGTCGACGGTCTCGGCGTTGCGCCCGCCCACGCCGGGCTTGCGGTTCTCCACCCGGTCGATACCGGGGAAGGACGAAACGAGCACCTGGACCGAACCACGGTTCACGTTGCCGGCAAGCCCGCCACCCACGGCGAACTGCGAGAGTCGGATGGTCGAGCCCTTGACCGGGCTGGCACCGTGGCGACGCAGTGAGCCGTCCATCTCGCGAACCGCCGGGCCGAAGACCACGACACCGTCGACGCCATCGAGGACGTAATGACGGTCAGCGGGTCCACTGTCGGCGAACTGGAGCACCTCGGTCCAGGTCTCCCAGCCGTTCTCGCCGGACACCTCGAGCCGAGCGCCTTCGAAGCGGACGATCGGGGTCTGCTGGATAGGGAACTGCTGACCCGGGCTGCCATCGGACACACCCAGTTCCTCTTCTACGACCATCCGAGCGTGAAGGGCATCGATTGTGACCCCGATGGTATGTGCACTTATGGCATGGATCATGGGACTGGATGAATAGATCGGTTGATTCTCGACGGCTTCGAGCACCCGGGCTCGCACCCAACCGGCCCGGACCCGCGCCAGTACCGACGCTTCGTGCTTCTTCGGGAGGTGCAGGATCACTTCGCCGTCGCGGTTGATTCCGCCTGTCGAGTCGCGATCGACCTCACACGCCTGCCAGTCTTCACCGTTCCAGGCTTCCCAGACGAGCGGCGGAAACAGCGGATCGACACCGATTCCCTCGATCGTGCATTTCAGGTCCAGCACCAGCACGTTCGCCGGCGCCGCGTCGGTGAGGCCGATGTACAGAGCGTTGCCGGGAACCGGCGGGGAGGCGAAGCACGAAAAGCCCTGGCCCTTCGTCAGTTCCTCATCATATGCGCGCGTACGGTCCGGTTCGATGGACGCACGTACCGACTGGAACGCAACGGGATAGACGGCTCCGGCCTCGGACGTCGTGAACTCGATGGCGTCATCCACCTCGGTGCGTCGGGTACTCACGACGACCCCGGCGGGAAACGGCCGGATTTCAGTCGGGATCGCGGCGAGCCAGAACGTGACACCAACCGTGGCCGACGCCGGCGGAAAGCGGCGCAGGCCAATGAGATCAAGGAACTTGAGATAGTTGCGCTCGGGGACGCGGTTGAGGCGGTAGACCACCTGGTCCACCATCTGGGCAAAGACCTCGATGAGCGTCACGCCGGGGTCGCTCAGGTTGTGATCGGACCATTCCGGGCAGCGTTGCTGCACGAACCGTTTGGCTTCGTCGACGAGATCCTGGAAACGGCGATCGTCGAGATTTGGCGCGGGAAGAACCATGTCACTCCCCCGGAATCATGTAGAAGGGAAACACGAGGTTGCGGGTGCTGTTCGTGTCGTTGATGCGGTACTGGATGTCGATGTAGAGCACAGACGTGTCGTCGCGGTCCGGGGTGACGTTGACGGAGGTAACGGTGATCCTCGGCTCCCACAGTTCGAGCGACTCAATGACCTTCGCCCGGATCTCGCCGAACAACGACGAGGTCACGACGTCAAAGATGTGCTCGTGGATGGCGCACCCGAACTCGGGTCGCATCATCCGTTCTCCGGGCGACGTGGCCAGGACCACTCGGATCGCCTCTTCGATCTCCCGCTCGTCTGATACCAACGCAATTCCACCGTTCGGGTCGACCCGCATCGGGAACCCCCACCCTCGTCCTACAAACACATTCCGCATCGTCATCCTCAGTTCAGCGTGATCATGGCGCCGTCGACATCGACGTTCGCATCGGCTTTGATCGAAATATTCAGCGCACTTAGTTTCATGGTCTGCCCGGCCTTCAGTTCCAGAGAGTTCGATGCGTCGACGGTTATGTCTTTCCCGGTGATGTCGATCTTTCCGTCGCTGTGGACGGTGATCGTGGTTTCGGTCTCGTCGAGCTTGATCTTCAGCTTCCCGTCACCGGTCTTCAGGTAAATGCCCTTCTTCGAAGGTCCCTCCACGAAACCGAGCACATGGCCGGCGCCGCTGCGCATGCCCCGCTTGGTCACCCGGCCCGAGTCGTCGTACTGCGACTTCCCGATCTCCCATTTGTCCTTGCCGTTGAATAGGGCACCGAGGACGTAGGGCTGGCGGACGTCACCCTGCTCGAACGCCACGAGCACTTCGTCATTCACGGCGGGCAGCCAGAGAAACCCACGGGATTCACCGGCGCCGGGCATGACCATCCGAACCCAGTCGGTCTCGTAGTTGTCGGACAGCCACGGGAACTTCATACGAACCCGGCTGAGGCCCAGCGGATCTTTGATGTTCGTGATCAAGCCGACGACCACACCGTAGATCGGGGGTCCGCCCGCCGACCCCACGCCGCTCGTCGCTCCGATCGAGGCCAAACCCAGCAGGGAGCGTTCCTGGCGACCCGTGACCGAGAACGTCGTTTTGTAACCGGCCTTGTCGAACACGTGCCGACTGCTGGTCACGGTCCACGTGCCACTGAATTCCGGCGCCACCGCCGAGATGCTCATTACGGCACCCGCGCGGATCTTGGCGTTTCCCTGGGCTATCCCATCTGCTTCGCCGAGCGCGGCGGACGCCTGGTGTGCCGTGCCCTGGGCGGCGGCATCGGCTTCGGCCTGGGTCCGCAGGGATCGATCGGTGACCACGTAGGGCTTGGTGCTCGGGAACTTCGCGTTCACCGACGCCGGGGTGACCGGCAGTTGCGGCGCGCTGTTGCAGGCGTCGGTCGTCGAGTGCCCAACCACCTCGCGCTTGTCGAGGTAGGACCAGCCCCGCGCGTAGACATCTTTCACCTGCGCGGCGGCCGATAGTCGGGGATGGAACTCCACGAGGTCGCTCCCGAACGTCATCTGCAGCGCTCCCTGAGCGTCGAGGCCGCCTTCGCCGGGTGGGTTCTGATTGACCGTCGCTTTGCGGAACTCGAACTTGCCATCGTTGACACCGACTTCGAATCCGATCTCCCGCGCTCTCGCCTTCAGGAACTCCCAGTCCGTGAGGTTGATCTGGGAGACGTACGGGTGGACAACGCCCGAATCGGTGATCGTGCCGATCTCGAGTTGGGCTTCCGAGGCCAGCCGACGGGCGATGTCACTGTCTTTCTTTTCGGGATACGCCTCAGTCCGACGACCCCGATGAAGACGATGCGACAGATCATATGCGCGCAGACTAACCTGCTGACCACCGATCCCGTAGGAACCTTCGAGGCCCGTGATCTCCCCGCGAAACAGTGCTTCACCCTCCGAGGCCCCTCGGCCGGTGGATACGACACCGACTTCGATCTTCGCCCCGATCTTGGCTTTGCACTTCTCGAACACATCGCGGCCCGGATCGTTCCACACGATCGTGAGCTGATCAGGCAGCTGCAGATGATCGTCGATGACGAGCACGTCCATGAGCGACGCCACAGCATCGATCACATCCTGCCCCTCAATTTTGACCTTCGGTCGACCGCTAAACGTCTGGGGAGGCATAGCCCACCCTTCCGTAACGGCATTCGTCGGCCATGCCACTCAGGACGCGGCTGAGCCCCGTGCAACAACCACGACCGCGGGCGGCGCCAATCACGAGAGTGCCGCCACGTCCGTAATCGGCGGCAGGTACAGCCGGGTCCCGGGCCGGAGCTGCCGGGGGTCATCGATGTCGTTCGCGACGGCAATCCCACGCCAGTACGCAGGCTTGTCGTAGTAACTCTGCGCGACCGATGCGAGCGAATCCCCGGCGAGGACACTGTGGCTCTGGTGCCCCACCCGTGAACCGCTCGTGGGGTTGGGACCCTTGTCGTCCTTCGGCAACTCCTTCAACGACAGATTCACTGTCGCTCGGAGGGCATGGCCGTCCTCATCGAACATGTTGATCGTCGTCTTCACCGACGTCACATACGACACGAACCACGTGGGTCCCCACTTGAGCTCCACGAGTGGCGGGCTCGGCTTGGTGTTCGCACGCGTCGGGCCGGCCGGGCGCGTCCACGAAATCAGCGTCGCAATGTCTTCCTCAACGGTGGTGTCGAGCCGGTTCGGCGACCACTCGTCGAGAGTCAGCTCGAGCTCCATGGTCTGGGGCTCACTGCCGGTGAACGTCGGAACCGGGGCCGCCTTGCTGCCCGGCTTGGCCTTGGCCTCCCATTTCGCCTGCGCGGTGGTCTGAATCTTGGCCGGGTTGAAGTCGAACCACACGGTGCTGGCACCGCCCGTGTGGGGGTTCTTCACCACCTTCAGCGAGCCTCTCGCCATCTTCAGTTTCTCAGGACGCATTGCCATGTCAGGTGGTCCACTCAAATCCGTGATGCGCGAGTTCCAAGGTCTCTTTCGCCACGCCGCTGCCATCGGCGGCAAACGACGGACCGGTCCACTTCAGCGGGTGCACATCGCGAAGGGTCCACTTGCAGAGAATGTTGCTGCCCGACTCGTTGTGCGAGTCGTACATCGTGATTGTCGCGGTGCTGCGCTCGAGCCCACGCGACTGGTACGCCGAGAACCATGCCGCGATGTTCATCGAGTCGGCGTTGATCATGCGGGTGAGCTTGACGTTCTGGTACTTCACCCGACCCGGGAGCTTGTAGACGAAGGCGTTGTTACCGCCCTCCATGACCTCGTCGAACGCGTACTCGGCCGACAGACCTTCGCAGCCCGAGAAGAGTCCGAGTTTGAATTCTAGTTTCGGACCTTCGAGCAGAACGGAGAACTGGGCGAGAGCAACGGGATACAGCGAGTTCGAAGCCATCAGCGCACCCGATCCAGGACGAGACCCGCACGTTCGCGGTCATCGAGCAGTTCGCGCCGAATGCGCGAACGTAAGCGTTCATATAATCTGCCGGCCAGCAGTTCGAGGTCCGCTTCTGACTGAGTTGACGATCCACCCGCGGGTGCTCCCGCAGCAGCGGAAGCAGCTCCGGCCGTGTCCGCGGCCGGGGGCGGCGCCGACGGTGGCGGTGCACCACCACCGTCGCCGTCTGCCTCTCGCTGCAGAAGGTCGTAGGCGTCGGTCGTCCACGTGAAAGCCGCGCCACCGTCGGACCCACCCGCCCCGGTCCCGGCGCCCGCACCAGCTGCGTTGGAACTCGGACCCCCAAACGCCGCGGCGCCGCTCGTCGCCGGTGATGGCGAGGAGGGGGAACGCAAGACCAACGGCATCGAAGCGGATTCTGCAGTCCGCGCGATCGTCAGCGTATTGGGCGTGGAGGTCAGTCGTTGCATGATGTCCTTTCCTGCGTGGTCAGCAATGGAGGCGGAATCGGCGAGCTGCGCACGTTCGCCGCTTCGCGCCGTGTCGGTCGCGGCCGAGCGGTTCGTCCCCGCTGGAGCCAGGGTCCGCATCACCGTTGGGGTGGAACCGCCGGTCGGCCCACTCCCAGGTCCGCTGTTTGATGAGCGGTCGGTGGACGAAGGCGCAACTGACCGGTGGAGCACTTCGGTTTGCCGACCGACACTTGCGGAGATCGAGTCGGTTGAGCTCGCGGCGAAGTGGCTTCTCGACGGTGATGACAAGAATGGGGATGCGGGCGAAGGATCGACCGCTCGAAGAACCGGCAGCGCGCTTGTCGGCGAGGGCGCAATGTCCTCAGGTGTGGGAATCACGCCGATGGGCGTTCCGCCGTCGGCCCCCACCATCGATCCGTTGTCGCCTAGCAACGGTCTCGACCCGTCACCATGATCGGGCGAACCAGTTCCGCTCACCCCGGTCGGATCGTCGAACGAAATCACATCGGCAGCCGGGCCGACGGCGTGCGACGACGAGTCGGCAGGCATTCGCGAGAGCACCGTAAGAGTCGGGAGAACGACGCCCGAGTTCGTGGTCATAAACGGTGAGGTACCGGCCGACGGTCCGCTCGACGGGCCGCTCGATGAGGCGCCGGTGCGATCCGGTTCCGGCGACCGCTGCAGCGAGGAACCGGTCGACGCACCCGAGCCGGTCAACGGACCCGAGCCGGTCAACGACCGGGTCGAAGCGCCTACCGCGGCACCCGGTCCGAGCGGCAGGTCCGCCGTTGACGAACGCTCCCACGGCGGGCGGGGGCCGTCGTCATCATCGGGTGCTGTGCGTGCCACCGCGGTCGGAGGAAGTGCGGAGAGCGGCGCTCCCACGCCAACGCGTCGGCCGAGCGTCGGAACAGCCGACGGCGACGCGCCCGCGCTCGTAGACGACGTCGCCTGCGCATCCGAAGATCCGTCGGCCGAACCGTCATCGTCGGCGGAACGCGCAACCAGCCTCGGCGCCGACGCCTCGACGCCCTCAGACGTTCCGGGCGCAAACGGAGGATTCTCACCCGAGGGATCGCTCGACCGATCAACGATGGGCGACGCCGGAGTTGAGGGGCCGGCAACCGATGGGCCGCCCGAACTCGGGACGCTCGACGGGGGCCCGCTGGACGAAGGCATCTCCACGATCGACCGGCGACGCAGGGTCCGGGCGACCGCCTGGAGGTCAGCGCTTCGGGCAATCGTCGGCGCCGGGTTGGCCGATGGTGTGAACGCAGTGGTCTGGGACAGTCCCGGCCCACCCAGGGGGGCCAGGGGAACGGACTGGGACAGAGGTTCTGTGCCGACGGTCCCCGGGCTGTCAGTTGCACGAAGTGTGAGCGCCGTTGGCAGGGAAGCGCGGCCGGCGTCGACCGGGGACGCCACGGCGCGGGCGATGGACGCGGACAACGACGACGCATGGCCCTCGGTGAGCCGACGGATCGGGGCCACAAGTCCCAACGGAGGAGCGAGTGGCAACGTTCGTTCCGGTCCGGCGACGGGACCACCTGCGGTGAGCTCGTCGGCTGAGAGCGCGGCATCGCCGTCTGACCGCGCAACCGACCGCTCGACCAATGCGGACTGCGTCGAAGGCTCCCAGTCCCCGGACGCGGCACTCGGGTTCGACGGCGCCACGGGTGAGTGCCCGACGGACGATTCCGATGACGCTTGAAACGACCGGGCCAGCACGGGCCATCGCGGATGAGCATGGTCGGCCTCGGCCAACTCGGTGCGGCGAAGGACCCGACGTCGGAGTACCTGATCGCCCGTTGCGGCGTGGGTGGGCACTGCGCTCGATCGGGAGACCACCTGCGCAAGTCCTCCCACCACGCCGATCGACGACGGATTTACGGTGTGGCCGAGTGAATGGGAGGCGAGAAGCTGATCGGCACTTCGATGAGCCCGGAGCCGCTGCCCGATCTCGACATCGAATGACCGGGCAATGGTGGGGCTCGACACGGTCCGAATGACGGGCAGCATCGACCATGCGGGAGGCGATGTCGGGCCGTTGGATGCCCCGCTCGGCGCTTCGGTGGTATCGGCAACAGGACCCGGTTCGGACGCAATGGGCTCGGACGCGACCGGCTCCGATGGAGTTGCCTCTGCAGCATCGGACTCAGCAGCACCGCTCGCGACATCAGCCGGTGGCGGTGAGTCTTCGAAGCGGCGGCGAATGAAGTCGAGGAGTCCCATGATCGATCAACGGTGGTCGTAGTAGGTGATTCGTCTCGTCGAGGGTCTGCGTCATTCGCCGGCGTTGTTCGCCCGGTCGTTGATGGCGGCGATCTCCTTCACGAAACGCTGTCGGGTTGGATGGTCAAGATCAAGCAGCTGATCGAGTGGCCAGTGAAAATGAAACGCAACGTACGCGACCTCCTCATACAGACGGTCAGCCGCGTACGTCAGAATCCCCCCGCCGCACCACCTGCCACGTCCACCGTGAAGGTGTGTTCGCACGAAGGGCACTGCACGCTGGCGTGCGTATGACCTTCTTGGTTGATGCGGCGATACAGGTCCTGCAGGAAGGCGAGATCGGAGGCGAAAAGACTTTCGATGATGTCGCCGTAGATGCTGTCGAGCGTGCCGAGTTTGGTCACGACCCGACTGAGGAGCACCACGCTCAGATATGCGGGGTTGTTCTTCACCCGCATATCTGAGAGCGGAAGCAGCTCGTCGCGGGCTGTTGCCAACCGCATGGTTCCGCGCTTGTGCACGACACCGTCGTCGTCAACGAACCCGCGCGGGAGTTCGAAGTCGAACGTGGTCACCATGGGGGCGGTCAACGTAGCCATTACTTCTTCCGGTGCAGACCTTCGTGCACGATGGTGACTTCTTCAACGGCCAGGTTGTTCGAGGTGGCGTTCAGTTCGCCACCCTTGTACTTCGAGATCCAACACTGGTCGAACGAGTAACGGGCAACTTCGGATTGGCCGGTGACGTCTTTGATCACGATCGATCCGGTTCCTCGCTTGAAGGCGCCGGGGCGCTTGCCTGCGATGCTCTGCGGCGACAGGCTCTCAGCGAACTTGTCCCACAGTGCCTTGTCGCTGGTCTGGCCCTTCTTCAGCACGATCGGCGAGAACTTGTTCGCACCGGGAATCTTGCGGATGACCATTTTGCCGGTCTTGTCGGTCTCTTTGGACTCGATGACTTCGACTTCAACCTCGATGCCGGAGCACTCCCGGAATGACGCAATGGTGGTGCCGTCAAGTTCGAGGAAGAAGTTAATGCCAACTAGTGGGTCTTCTCCTATGGCCATGATGTTTCTCCTTCAGTCGTTTGATGCGGTTAGGCGGGCTGGTTACGTGAGGTAAGCGTGCTTACGGTTCGGTTGCTTCGGCGGATCAGGCGTTGGCCGGGGCGCCGGAGAACTGCGAGATACGGAAGATCACGAATTCAGCGGGCTTCACCGGAGCGATACCCACCTCCACCACAAGCTGGCCGACATCGCGAAGCTCGGGCGGATTCGTTTCCTCGTCGCACTTCACGTAGAAGGCCTGATCGGCGGTGTCGCCGAACAACGCGCCGGAGTTCCACACGTTGAACAGGAACGAGCTGATCGTGCGGGTCACCCGGGCCCACAGCATCTGGTCATTCGGTTCGAACACAACCCACTGGGTTCCCTCGAAGATCGATTCCTCGACGAAGTTGAAGAGTCGGCGGACGTTGAGGTAACGCCATTCGGGATCGCTCGACAGCGTGCGGGCGCCCCATACGCGGATGCCACGACCCGGGAACGCCCGGATGCAGTTCACGCCGAGCGGGTTGAGAAGATCGTTCTCGCCCTTTGTCATGACGAGCTCAAGGCCGAGGGCGCCGCGGATGACTTCGTTGGCCGGCGCTTTGTGCACGCCCCGCTCGTCGTCGTTGCGGCTCCACAGACCAGCCAGGTGTCCGCTCGGCGGCACCGAGATGTTGCGCCCGGTAAGCGGGTCGAGCACCTTGATCCACGGCCAGTACAGCGTGGCGTACTTGGAGTCGTAGCGCGCCTTGTCCTGACGCCATTCACGCACCTGCTGAGCGTTCATTCCCGGCGGCGTGTCGAGGATCGCAACACGGTCGCCCATGAGCTCGCAGTGGTTCATCATGGCGGTCTGCACCGCTTGAACGCCATCGAGGTCGATCATGTTTCGCTCGTAGAGCGCCATCAGGTCGGGGCAGGCGACCATGGTGATCGGATCAACGGCTTCCAGGCCGCCGAAGCCGGTGCGCTTGGCCGAGTCACCGACATAGTCGGCGGCGTCGACGCGGACCGGCGCAGCAACCGCACCGCCGGCCAGGTTGTAGGAGCCGTTGGCCGGGCGGGCGACTTCGCCGCCCTTGGTGTCTTCGATCTGAATGAGCTTCGACTGGGTGTTGACCTGCGTCGCAACGTGGGTCTTGCCCTTCTTGGTCGAAAGGTTGTCCCAGGTTTCTTCGACCGAGGGACCTCGCTTGACGATCAGTTTGAACGTGTCTTCGGCCGGCTCGGAAGCGTCGGCCACTTCGACCGACAGACCATTGCCCGCGGTGCCTTCGGCCACCGCCTGCACGCGGAGTCCCGGTAGCGTTGCTGCACCACCGGTGAGCTCGGCTCGGGCCCGTGGCTGCGCTCCGCCCGACGGCTGACCGATCCGAACGATGTAGGCCTTGCCCCCACCGTTCTGGAAGAAGCCGTACACCGACTGCGCGAGATACGTGCCTTCGAGGAAACTCCCGAAATTATTGGTGAACTGGGTCCAATTGGTCACCAGTGTCGGTTCGTTGAAGGGCCCCTTCTCGGAGAGACCCACGAAGGCGGCGACCGCAGTCCCCACTCCTTCGATTGGCATACTCCCGGATGGGACTTCTTCAACGTAGACACCGGGAGACAAGTACTGCGGCATGTGCGACCTCCATCGGCAACAGGAACCCGACGAGTGTGCACACAACGTCGCCGACATCGATGGTCCGCAAGGGCGGACGTTGCGTGCACTCGCGATTGCCCGATGGGGCGATCCAGGAGGGAGACTCCGCTTAGGAAAGAACGAGCGTCATCGACGTTGAAGCAGCCAGAATCCGCTACTTGGCCGCAGCCGCCGCCAGATACCCGCTACTTGGCCGCAGCCGCCGCCAGATACCCGCTGAGAGTCGCCGCGTCCTTGCACGGCTGACCACCGTCAGGATTCTTGCACTCGACCTCAAGGACCAGCTTCTTGCCTTCGACGATGTACGGGGCAATGAAGTGGAAGTCGAGGTCGCGGAAGTTCTCGAGCGCCGACTCAAAGAGGACGTCGTCGCCCCGCTTGAGGCGGATCAGCCCCGAATCCCCTCGGGGGTTCTGGAACACGACGTCGGTCAGCGAGAACCGACCGGGCTTGCCGTCGGCCGGGTCCCATTCGACGGACTTCGTCTCACCGATCGCGGCTTCAACTTGGAGACGCTTGTCTGTCGACGTCCCGCCCTTGCCGTCGTCACCGCCCGCGCCGCCCCCGCCGGCTGTGGTCGCCGGTACCGTGTCGGTTGGCTTGGTGGTCGTCTTGGGATCGGTCTTCCCACCCACCACCGTTGTGGTGGGTGCTCCCGGTGTCGGCGCTTTGACACCGAGTGCCTCAGCGGTTTGGGTCGCGGCCTTTTGGGCCGCTTCGTCGACCTTCTCCTGGACCGCGTTCTGCGACTCCGAGCGGATGGCCGGCTTCAGCGCCACCTGCCACAGCAGAGCGAGAGCGAGAAGGCCCAGCAGGAGCAGCAGAAGGAGTCGCTTCAACCATTTCGGGATCAACGCGCCCTGAAGAAACGTGCCATCGAGCACGAACGGGTTTGCGCCGTCAGTGATGGTTACACGGTACGGAATGCTGCGGTCCATCCCGGTGAGGAACGTCTTCTGCGGGCGGATCTTCAGATCGATGAACGCGGCGCGTCCCGCTTCGAGCGTCACTTCTTTGTCGTGGTCGAACCGCAACAGGCGGTCGACCTGGGTAACCGATATCTCCCGGCGCGCCCGGTCATTGCCGTGATTGTCGACGGCAATCCGCACCTTGCCCGACCGGGCACCACGCACCGTTCGAGGGATCAACTCGCCCTCGACCGCCACAAACGCTCCGAGGGTGATGACGAGTTCCTCGACACTTGATCCAGACGGGTCTTCCCTCGAGACCACCTTGATGGGGACGTCGATGTTGCCGGCCAGAAGCTCAGTGCTCTTCGGCGGAGCGAAGGTCACCACGACGGGCGCGCTGGCACCCGGGAACAGCGGAACGACCTCAGGAGCGGCGGTGGCCCAGGGTGCGGCGGCACCCAGAATCTCAACGCGAAACTCGTCAACGACCGTTCCGGTGTTGCGAACCATCACTTCAACCGTGGCGGTTCCGCCCGGTGCAACAACCACACTCGACGTTGACAGTGACGTGACTAGTGACATGGATCGACCGTACGGTCGATGTCAACTGCTTGGACACACGTCGTGGGTCGCCGGAAGGACCTAATCAGCTGCCCGAAAGTGCAATTCCCAGACGCACGGCGTGGGCGGGCCCGATCAACCGACGTATGTGCGCTTACTTCCCCATGGCTTTGTGCATCGCCGCACGGCGCTCAGCGACATCGGCTCGATCGATGTATCCCTGATCAACCGCCATCTCCAGCACGACATCAGCCGCATTGTCGTAGCAACCGGTGAGAATTCCGAGAAACTCGCCAGCCGATGAAACCATCGCCTCCGGCGGATACCCGGGCTGGGCCGCAATCTGCATCGACGTGATGACACTTTCGGGAATGGTCCGGCCGAGCGCATCGATCTGGCTTCGGAGCATCCGGTTCACTGCGGCCTGCAACGACCTACGGAGTTTGCGCACCGCATCTTCGACGGCTTCATCCGCGCCGGCCGCCCGTTCACCCTGCGCTCCGGCCCCGGCCCGGCGATCACGATCGTCGATGGCGGCTGCGAGAACCAGCATGTCGCGAGACACCTCGTCTCCGTAAGGCTGGATGTCGCGCAATTCCTCGTACAGCCCGCCGTAGAGCGAGCCTTCGATCGCGCCTCCGCCGAGTTCCCCCAGGTACTTCACGAACTTGACACCCATCCACGGCAGCGTGACTGCGGTGGCCGCCGCTGCGAGCGTTCCGCCGGCCACGCCGAAGACGAGTTCCTCACCCGCGAGTTTTCCGGCCAGCCCGAGCACTCCAGACCCGACTTCCACCACTCCGTCGAGTCGGTCAAACGTGGATTCGGCGGTGGCCAACTTCGCGTAACCACCAATCACGGCGACCGCCGACAGGACCTTGTCGGCCTTTTCCAGAAACTCGCCGATCTGCGCAAACTTCAGCGCCACCTTGTTGCCGGAACTGAGCAACTCCCCGCTTTCCTTCAGTGCCTCAAGTGCTTTGAGATCCGCGCCCGCTCCAAATGCCTTCACGACATATTTCGAAACCGATGAGCCGACGCTCACCACGGTTCCGGCCGTCAGGTCGGTCAGCTCGGCGACCACCTGCACGCCTTTGGTTATTCCGAGCGCAACACCGTGCTTCTGGCAGTACACACGTGCTTCATCGATCGACTTGCGATACTCGTTCGGGTCGACGCTCTTGAGAACTTTGACCAGAAGTCCGACACCATCGTTGACCTCCTTCGCCGTGGGTCCCAACAAGTCGCCCTTCGCCGCATCGGCAGGTGCCACCAGGAGCTTGTTCGCCATGTCGTAGGTCTGCCGAAGAACGGCAAGTGCAGACTCCCGCGCTTCCTGGGCGGGACGGGACACCAACTGTGCTGCCAGAACGCCATCTTCACGCGACTGCACCCAAACGGCGTTGCGCACAATGTCGGACGTCGCGTTTCGGATGCCGGCTTGGAGACGCTCGCTCAGCACCTTGCCCGAAGGCGTCTGCTTGAGGTCGTTGGCGACATTGGCCAACGACGATTCGACCAGGTTCAGATCGGCCTCGCGACTGGCCGCCGTGAACTCGCCTTCCTTGGATTTGTCGAACGGACGATTGTGAACCACCTGGTACAGACGCACCATGAAGCTTTGATGGGCAGCCGAGAGGCCGGCAATGTCATCCGGGCCGACGGCGGGTGATTTGAGTACGACGTCGATCGTCATCGCGAGCAACTCGGCCTCGCCCTTGGCGTCGGCCTTCGCCGCGGCTGCGGCTTTGCGGTCTTTGGCGGAACCTGCGTGATCACCCCGGCGCTGCAGCATTCGACCAACGGAAGCGTTCCCCACGGCCTGCTGAAGATCCTCGGTCGACCGACCGGTCGTGAGCTCGATATGTCCGGACGGCGCAGACGCGCCCTTCTTCGACCGTCCTCGATTGCTCCCTACGTCGACGTCGACTTTGACGATGACGCGAACGAGCGACCGGACCGACCCATTCCTGCAGCTTCTCAGAACCGTTCTGCCCGAACGGGTAAGACCTCCCCGGCTCAGCGGCTCAGCGGCTCAGCGGCTCAGCGGCTCAGCGGCTCAGCGGCTCAGCGACTCAGTGGCTCAGTGGCTCAGTGGCTCTATGGGTGTTCGGGGGGCCACGCCCGGTCAGCGGACGACGGGACGGCCTCGTGTGACCGGCCGCCGTGGTGATGCACTGTCAAGCACGATCAGGACCTTGACACTCGCCGGCGGACAGTCCGGCGAATCCGCCGGGGTCGCCGTCAGCGTCCGCTCACCGAGCGGATCACCACCAAGCACCATCACCGAACCACTGATCCGCCCCGAACCATCAGCAGTCACCGAAACCGGCGACCGCGACTCCCAACCGACCAACACCACACTGCCCGCCACGAACCCCTCACCCGTAAACGCCACCGGCCGACCCCGAGGACCAACCGACTCCGCCCGAAGCACCACCGAACCACACGGAGGAACCGTCGACGAAGGCACCGTAGTGGTCAACTGCACCGGAGCACCCGTCGTCGGTGCCGTTCCAACACCCATACGAAGCGCGGCCGTACCAATCTCCTTGAGCGAACCGCTCACCGTGATGTTGCCGGCGTACGGACCCGGCCGTAGGGGAGGACCCCGTGATCGTCACCACGCACGTCCCCTTCACCGCAATCACCGCACCCACACAGTCCGTGCCGGCCGCCGTCGTGAACGTGGCGGCGCCCGGATCCACCAATAACCACTGCTGAGATCGTGACGGGAAGGTCGCCGACGTTGCGAATCGTGATCTTGCGAGCAACCGGGTTCCGGGAGCCACCCGACCGAAATCAACGGCCTTCGGCACGACCACAATCGCTCGCAAGGGTGACCGACCAATCACATCAGCCCTGACCCACTTCCCCCGACGTTCCCTTCACCACAAGCTTGTCGCGCACCGCACCCGACGGCTGCACCCCGAGCAGACCCTGCACATTGAGGGTGCACTTCGCCCCCGGCGCCAACTGCGCCTTCGAACACAGGTCGCCCGTGACGCTGAACCCGCTCTTTGCTCCGTTCGTCAACGCCACCGACGACACCACCACCGGTAACTCACCACTATTCGACACCGTCACCTTCGCCACCCTCGGCGTCACCGAATCCAACAAACCAAGCTGCACCGGCCCCGACACCGACAAACCACGACGCAACACCCGACCCTTCGCAGAAAACGTGGCCGACGTACCGATCGTCGTCAGGGCTGTGAGATTCACCACACGCGGCCCGGCCGGCGTATTCACCGACGTGACCACGAGGTTGCAAGCTTCGCGTGGTTGCAACACCTTGCCCTTACACGCACCCGCGACAGTGACACCACCACCAGACGCCACATAACTCGTCTTCTTCTTCGCACCCTTACCCGTCGTCACCGGAATCCCAACCGCCGAAACAGTCACAGGAATCGACCCAGAATTTACTAAGCGCACATTCAGCTTCGTCGGGGGAGATCCCTGCGGAACATTCCCCAACGAACCCGACGTCGGATCAAACACAATCGACTCCTTCGGCGGCACCGGCGCCACCGCACTCAACGAACCCTTCAAATCCAACAACGTCGCCCCAGCGAGCGAGACCGACAGGGTGCCGCTGGCCGGCCCTGGCACCGTCGGGCGAAACGCCAACTGAATTGCACAGGTCTGACCGGGCTGCAAGAGCACCGGACACTTGTTGCCGACGGTTAGGAACGGCGGCGTGACCGCCACCGTCTTCACGTTGAACGGCAACGAACCAACATTCGTCAACGTCGCATCCACCACCGGACTCGTCTGACCCACCGCGGTCGGCTGAAACTGCGGCGTACTCAACAACACATCGCCGCGATCCTCGCTATTGCCGGTCACCGGCGCCTGCGCCGCCGCGCCAAGTGCGTTCGCGCCGATTGCGGAGACCGTCAGCAGCGCCTGATCCGCACGCGGAGCTGTCGGAGAGTACGTCACGTCGAGGGTGCACGTGGCACCCGGCGCAAGGTCGCAATTCGGCTGACTGACAGTGAATGGCTGCGGGACCGTCGCGGTTCGAACCGCCACTGCGATCGTGCCGATATTCCGGATGGTGGTCTGCCTGGTCGCGGTCTTCCCGATGAGTAGGTTTCCGAAATCGACGGGATCGACGCTGATCTTCGGCGGAACCCGGACGGGTTGCGTGGTGGTCGTTGACGTGGACGACGTGGCCCGGGTGGTTCGCGTCTGCCAGACCCATACGATGGACTGGGCCCGGTCCGTGATCTGATTCTTGGTGGATGAGACGAGCGTGTAGCCGGGGGTGACACCGCTCGTGAACCACTCCTGTATGTCACAGGTTCCCGCTTCAATCTGAATGGCGGCCGAGTCCGGACCGGTGAACTTGTAATTCTTGCTCGCACCTCCGCATGAGACCTGCAGGTTGTAGACAACGCTTGGTGGGGGGTCGCCCTGGACGATGTTGGCGAACGTGAAGAAAATCGAACCGCCAACCTGGGTGCGGTCCACCGAACCGGCAGCAGCCGGCTCCACGGATGACCCGCCGAGAAGGCCAACGATCACCACGACTAACGCAACCGCACTCCGGAGAAGGCTTAGACGGGTCCGTGTTCTTCGTACGGAAGAGTTCATCCCCTGGCACAGCCGCGTCGACGCTCGACGACGGTGTCGAACTCAGCCATGTGGACTCCTTACGACAACGTCAGAACGCCACCACTTTGTACGACCGGTGAAGTTGTTGGGCTACCAACGTACCCGACCTACGGGTAGCCACTCCCGCCCGATCGGGCAACTACGAGGGGTGTTGCTAACGGACGACGGGACGGCCTCGTGTGACCGGCCGCCGTGGTGATGCACTGTCAAGCACGATCAGGACCTTGACACTCGCCGGCGGACAGTCCGGCGAATCCGCCGGGGTCGCCGTCAGCGTCCGCTCACCGAGCGGATCACCACCAAGCACCATCACCGAACCACTGATCCGCCCCGAACCATCAGCAGTCACCGAAACCGGCGACCGCGACTCCCAACCGACCAACACCACACTGCCCGCCACGAACCCCTCACCCGTAAACGCCACCGGCCGACCCCGAGGACCAACCGACTCCGCCCGAAGCACCACCGAACCACACGGAGGAACCGTCGACGAAGGCACCGTAGTGGTCAACTGCACCGGAGCACCCGTCGTCGGTGCCGTTCCAACACCCATACGAAGCGCGGCCGTACCAATCTCCTTGAGCGAACCGCTCACCGTGATCGTGCCCGCATAGGACCCGGCCGTAGGGGAAGACCCCGTGATCGTCACCACACACGTCCCCTTCACCGCAATCACCGCACCCACACAGTCCGTGCCGGCCGCCGTCGTGAACGTGGCGGCCCCGGGTCCGCCGATAACCACTGCCGAGATCGTGACGGGAAGGTCGCCCACGTTGCGAATTGTGGTCTTGCGGGCCACCGGTGTTCCGGGAGCCACCCGACCGAAATCGAAGGCTTTCGGCGCGAGCACGATCGCTCGCAAGGGTGACCGACCGACCACATCGCCCTGACCCACTTCCCCCGACGTTCCCTTCACCACAAGCTTGTCGCGCACCGCACCCGACGGCTGCACCCCGAGCAGACCCTGCACATTGAGGGTGCACTTCGCCCCCGGCGCCAACTGCGCCTTCGAACACAGGTCGCCCGTAACGCTGAACCCGCTCTTTGCTCCGTTCGTCAACGCCACCGACGACACCACCACCGGTAACTCACCACTATTCGACACCGTCACCTTCGCCACCCTCGGCGTCACCGAATCCAACAAACCAAGCTGCACCGGCCCCGACACCGACAAACCACGACGCAACACCCGACCCTTCGCAGAAAACGTGGCCGACGTACCGATCGCCGTCAGGGCTGTGAGATTCACCACACGCGGCACCGCACCGGCGTATTCACCGACGTGACGACGAGGTTGCATGCTTCGCGCGGCTGCAGCACCTTGCCCTTGCAGGCTCCGGTCACCGTGACACCCCCGCTGGTTGCGACGTAACTCGTTTTCTTCTTCGCACCCTTACCCGTCGTCACCGGAATCCCGACCGCGGTGACCGTGACCGGAACGGAACCGTTGTTTACTAAGCGCACATTTAATTTCGTCGGCGGCGTTCCCTGCGCAACATTGCCCAGCGAACCCGTCGGCGGATCAAACGCAATCGACTCCTTCGCCGGTGCCGGCGCGACCGCACTCAACGAACCCTTCAACTCCAACAACGTGGCCCCCACCAGCGAGACCGTGATGGTACCGGTCGCCGGTCCGGGTGCCGTGGGGCGAAATGCCAGCTGAACCGTGCACACCTGTGCGGGCTGGAGGAGCACCGGGCACTTGTTCCCGAGAACGACGAACGGCGCCGTAACCGAAACCGTCTTCACGTTGAACGGCAGCGAACCAACATTCGTCAAGGTCGCATCCGCTACCGGACTGGACTGACCGACCGCAGTCGGCTGAAACTGCGGCGTACCCAACAACACATCCCCTCGGTCTTCGCTGTTGCCGGTTACCGGGGCCTGAGCGACGGCCCCGAGGTTGCCGCTGAGACCCGATACGGTGAGCAGCGCTTGATCCTGTCGGGGGGCCGTGGGTGAGTACGTCACGTCGGCCGTGCACGATCCGCCAACGGGAAGCTCGCAACTCGGCAGTGAGGCGGCGAAGGGCGGGGCCACGACGGCGGTCCGGACTGAAACCGGAACCGTGCCGGTGTTGCGGATTACAGTCTGTCGGGTCGCGGACTTCCCGATCAGGACGTTTCCGAAATCGACCGGGTCGACGGAGATCTTCGGCGCAATCGGCGGGGCGGTCGTGCTGGTCGTCGAGGTGGATGGCGTTGATGGCGTCGTGGTGCGACCGGTTCTGGTCCACGTCCACGTCACTCCCGCCGAGTTTGCCGAGATGGCGTTGTAGGCCGACGTCACCTGATAGCCGGGGACGACCGGGCCGACGATGTACCACCGGAAGATCTGGCATTGCGACTGGTTAAGGGTCTCCGATCCCGAACTCGGTAACGCAACGATCTTGCTGTACTGAAAGCACTGCACATCGAGCGAATACAACAGGTTGGGAGGGGCCTCGCCGATTACGGTAATCACCGCGGTAAAGGCTGGTGGTTTCGTGGTGGGGACCGCTGCGGATTGTGCCATGACCGGTGACTCTCCTCCGAGCCCCAGTAACACGGCAGCCACAGCCGCCCACAACAGCCGCGTTGTTAGCCGGTGCGTTGATCTTGTCCTCTTCGCCATCGATCAGCCTGAATGATCACGCGCAAACGTGACGCGACCTAGCGTCCGCGATCGACCCGGTTGTCTACGCATGGTCATCGTCTTCGTGTCGCTGCGCCACG
The DNA here is from genome assembly GCA_963763135.1 of uncultured Acidimicrobiales bacterium. Lineage (GTDB taxonomy): Bacteria > Actinomycetota > Acidimicrobiia > Acidimicrobiales > JANYDT01 > JANMZO01. Next base: position 719,975 of record CAVXNJ010000010.1, read on the forward strand.
CGTTGCATCACCGCTTCGGCGACGCCGTCTGCTTCGTGCTCCTCAGCGGTGTCGGCCGCGCCAACAGACATTCCCGAGCCGCCGCCACCGACACCCTCCCGTTGCTGGGCCACGTGGGTCAGTTCATGGGCCATGAGACGCTGCGTCGACGAACTGCCCGGCGCCCACTGGTCGGACCGGACAAAGACGTCGTTTCCGGTGGTGAAGGCCTTGGCGGTGATGGCTTGGTTCAGTTGATCGCTCTCGCTTCCGACGTGAACACGTACGCCATCGAGCGGCGTACCGAGCGCTCCCTCCATCGTCGACCTGGTCCCATCATCGAGCGGCGAACCCGAGCCACGAGCGGAGTCGATCCTTCCGGCCAACCCGTCTGAAAGGCCGCCGCCGGCCAGCCCGACCTCCGGAGCGCCCTCGCGCTGCGCCAGACCATCGTGCTTCGCCATGACCTCTTCCTCTTCTTCACCCTCCCGCTGGGCCAAAGAGGTGTCGTGCTTCGCCATGACCTCTTCCTCTTCTTCACCTTCCCGCTGGGCCAAAGAGGTGTCGTGCTTCGCCTGAAGCTCTTCTTCTTCCGGACCCGCTTCGCGTTGGAGCAACCGGGCCACCGCTGCGTTGCCGATGGTTGACTGCAACGACGAGACGCCTGCTTCGGCACCGCCCGTCTCCAACGGATTCATCGGACGACGCAGGCGCAACGACTCAGGGGCGACGGTATCGAACTCAGCCATGGTGGACTCCTTGCAACAGCGTCAGAACTCCTCCACTCTCTACGACCGCGAAAGACGAAGGGTTCCCACCGGACCTGCTCTACGGGCAGCATCCCATGCCCGATCGGGCATTCGCGGTTCAACCAACCTGATGGCGGCCGGCGAAATGTGTAAACCGGCCCGGTACCTCAGGCCTGATGGGTCGGCCCCGGCCCGGGCCGTCAGTCGTCGAGACGGTCGAACCAGGGGCCGAACTCGCCCATGGTGCAAAGCCGGCCGAGCTTGCGGTATTCCTGCGCCGTCGCGCGAATGAGATCCTCCATGCAAACGGTGTGATCACGTGCCACGGCCAAGAATGCAGCGGCAACGACGATGTTGCGAATGTTGCCTCCGGAGAGCTGAAAACGATCCGCCAGAAAGTCGAGATCGACATCATCTGCGCGCGTAACGATCTTGCCGAGTGATCGGTCCCAGAGGATTCGCCGATAGTCCTCACTGGGTTCGGGAAAATCGATCACCGCGTCGAGTCGGCGGGTGAACGCGTCGTCGATGTTCGTGCGGAGATTGGTGGCCAGTACCGCAACCCCCTCGTAGGACTCGAGCCGTTGAAGCAGGTATGCGACTTCGACGTTCGCGTACCGGTCCTTGGCATCGCTGACTTCGGACCGCTTGCCGAAGAGGGCGTCGGCCTCGTCGAACAGAATGACACCGTTGACACCTTCGGCGGCGGCGAAGATCCGTTCGAGGTTCTTTTCGGTTTCGCCGATGTACTTGTCGACGACGGTGGCAAGGTTCACCTGGTAAAGGTCGAGGCCCAGCGACGAAGCGAGGGCTTCGGCTCCCATTGTCTTCCCGACCCCGCTCGGCCCGGCGAACAGCGCAACAACACCAAGCCGCCGGTTGTTCTTGCCGCCGAGACCCCACTCCCCATGGACCACATCCCGCCGTCTGTACCGGATCTCGATCTCATGGAGGAGACGTTCGACATCCGGGGGAACAACCAGCTCGTTCCACGAAACCGCGGGTCGAATGCGCCGGGCCAGCCGTTCTAAGCGCGCTGAGTTTTGCGACCGCGCTGCGGCGGCCACGTGTCCGACGTCGACGCCCTGTCCGAACATCGCGGCGTGATGACGCGCCAGTTCGGCCGCCTTCACTATCTGGTCAGGCCGGAGCCGCAGTTGACATGTCGCCTCATCGAGCACCGGTGCGCTGATCTCGGGCAGCTCGCGTGACCAGATTCCCGCGACGGTCGCGGCATGTGCGCGGGGTGCCACCTCCCCGAAGATGGCCTCCGGGGACCACACCGGATTCCAGGGCTCCGGCCCGACCACGACCGTCGGCCAGCCACCGTCGACCAGCAGCGCCATGACTTCGGGAACGACATCCGTGACGGAGTCGTGGGTAACGACGACCAGACCGCAGCTGCGCATCCGGGCCTCGCGGATTGCTGCCCGCACCACGAGGTCTGCGTCGTCTCGACGGATCAAGCGCGTCAGGTCGAGAGTCATCGGCTCCCAACCGGCGGCAGCCAGAGCACTGGCCCCGATGGCCGCACCGATCCCTGAGGTTCCGTCCTGGAAGTACACGAACCGCGCGCCGTTTTGAAAGACCACCGAGAAGCGCTCGACATCCGGACCGTCAAGGGTGACGGAGGGAATCATAAGTGCACGTAGCTGTTGGTCTTCGTGGTCGACGCCGAGGAGGAAATCGACCACGCGATCAGGCACCCGAAGCGGACGGGTCAGCACGGCCCGGTTCGGCTCCTCGACTTCGATGAGACCCTTACCCACCAACGCCGACGTAGGGGCAAACCGGGTCCGACCGATCGGGTCGCCGAACCCGAAGCCAACCAGCTCGAGAGCCAGCCCGACGCTCGCCCGTCGTCTCGTCAGGTCATCGTGCAGATAGCCGTAGAGCTTTTCGAACCGTGGCTCGATGTCGGGTGCCAGGGCGATGACCAACAGGTCAAGGTCGAGGGCGTCAAGCGCAAACGAAGCCGCCAAGCGGCCCAGACGCGAGTCAGGTTTCGGGACCTCCGACGATTTCCATCCCTTCATCGCCGATGCAACCGCTCGTTCGCCGGACTCCGCCGCGAGCACATCGGCTTCCTCGTCGCTGACGTAGAGGCCCCGGTAGGGGTTGTCGGGATCGGTGTCGACCGAACGACGGGCTTCGACGAGTTGGCGAACGTGCTCTGACAGCAGCGTCAGCCGCTCCCGCGTACCGGCATCGATCAGTGCCGCACCGCTCACTTCGAAGAGCCCGGTGGCTCGTGAACCGAGAACCGGAACCTTCGACCCGGCTGGGCTTCGGTGCCACCGGCCAGTTCTTCCACGCCATGGTCGATCGGCGTGAGGGTGGTCGTCTCGTTTCCGTCAGATGCCGGTGCCTTGGCCCGTCGATACCCCGGCTTGCGCTCGGTGTCCTCTGTGCCTTTCGCACCCTTGCCCTTCCCCTTGGTGGTCGTCGCGGCAGGCTCGCGGACGTGCCCATCGCTCACGAACAGCGACGGCGCCTCGAGCACCGGCGGACCGACGGCAATGAGGGCCGACGGATCAACGGGGACGACCACGACCAGGTCGAGCGACGGTTTCAACTCGCCACCGAGCGCGGACCAGATATCGGAGATGGACCGTTCCTGCCCGGGCGGCCGACACATGGTGAGGAACAGATCGTGTTCGGTGTTGACCAACGACCCCTTCAAACACTCGGGAGGTATTGAGTGCACCGTTACGAGGCCCGAGAGAATCCCACCGAGGAGCCGGTGCTCGTCGTCGGGACGCTGGGTCCACGCCGTGATCAGATAGGAACAGTTGAACCACCGCGTGGGTGCCTTGCGACCGGTCACGAGGTCGTCAGCGCGGACGTCTTCGAGAAGCGCCTGTCGACGGTCGAGGTTTTCCCGGATGTCGTACAGGAACACGTCGATCGCGGGGCCACTGCGTCGGGCCGCCCAATCCTTGGTCGGCGCGTCGAAGAGAATCTCGATGTTCGCGGGGACACCTCCGCGTTGGCGGATCATCTCCCGGACGGATTCTCCGGCGTCGTAGAGCACAGCCTCCAGTGTCGACCGTCGTGACCCGAATTCACCCGAGCGTGCGGGCGTACGCCGGGGAACGCCGGAGTGCCCGTTCGGGCACCACCCACCGGTCCGGACCCGACGTTCGGACGAAACTTCCCGCTCAGCGGGAACATTTGACCGAACGTCGCGTTCAGCAACGGAACCGCTACCGCTGGTTTTGACTCCACCAGCGGCCGGACCACTTCCAGGAGCCTCCGGACCGGGGTGCCGGCGCCGGCGCAACGAGAACCGGACGGGGCCAGGCCAGTTCGAGCGCGGTGAAGATCGCTGCGAATTCCTCGTCGGTCGGGGTCGGCGAAACGTCGACCGACGACACCGGGGTGGGTTCGGCCTGGCTCACAGCGGCACGTTTCCGTGCTTGCGCTTCGGCAGATCTTCCTTCTTCGTGCGCAGCAGCGACAGACCCCGCGACAGCATCTTGCGGGTGTCTTTCGGGTCGATCACGTCGTCGACGTAACCGCGCTCGGCCGCCACGTAAGGGTTGGCGTAGCGCTCCGTGTACTCCTCGACGAGCTCGGCGCGTCGAGCGGTGGGATCGGGAGCAGCGTCGAGCTCACGCTTGTAGACGATGCCGACGGCACCCTGCGGACCCATCACGGCGAGTTCTGCGGTCGGCCAGGCGAAGCAGAGGTCGGAGCCGATCGACTTGGAGTCCATAACCACGTAGGCGCCACCGTAGGCCTTGCGGGTGATGATGGAGATGCGCGGCACCGTGGCTTCGCAGTAGGCGTAGAGCAGCTTGGCGCCGTGGCGGATGATGCCGCCGTACTCCTGGTCGGTGCCGGGCATGAAGCCGGGCACATCGACGAACGTCACGAGCGGGATGTTGAACGCATCGCAGGTCCGCACAAAGCGGGCGGCCTTTTCCGAGGAGTCGATGTCGAGAACACCTGCCATCACCAGGGGCTGATTGCCGACCACGCCGACGGCGTAGCCGTCGATGCGGGCGAAGCCACACGTGATGTTGCCGGCCCACTTCGGGAAGTATTCGAAGTACTCGCCGTCGTCGACAACCTCGCGGATGACCTTCTTCATGTCGTACGGCCGGTTGGGGCTGTCGGGCATGATCGAGCCGAGGGTGTCGCAGGAGCGCTCGGGATCATCGCCACCGTCCATGCGGGGCGTCTCTTCGAGGTTGTTCGACGGGAGGAAGCTGAGCAGGAAGCGCACGTCTTCGATGCAAGCCTTCTCGTCGGGGGCCACGAACGTCGCAACGCCCGACTTCGAGGCGTGGGTCGACGCACCGCCGAGTTCTTCGAGCGTGACGTCTTCGCCGGTCACGGTCTTGACCACATCGGGGCCGGTGATGAACATGTGGCTGGTCTGATCGACCATGAAGATGAAGTCGGTCATGGCCGGTGAGTACACCGCACCACCGGCGCACGGGCCCATGATGACGCTGATCTGGGGAATGACCCCCGAGGACTTCACGTTGCGCTTGAAGATCGCACCGTAACTGGCCAGGGAAACCACGCCTTCCTGGATGCGGGCGCCACCGGAGTCGTTGAGTCCGACGAACGGGACGCCGACGGAGACGGCCATGTCCATGACCTTGGTGATCTTCTCGGCGAAGACCTCGCCGAGCGCTCCGCCGAAGACGGTGAAGTCCTGGGCGAACAACATGATCTTGCGGCCGTCGACGGTGCCCCAGCCGGTTACAACCCCGTCGGTGTAGGGGCGCTCGGCTTCGATACCCATGCCGTACGCCCGGTGCCGGGCGAGGAGGTCGAGCTCCACGAAGCTGCCCGGATCGACGAGCAGCTCGATGCGCTCGCGGGCCGTCATCTTCCCTTTCGCATGTTGGCGCTCGACAGAACGTTCAGACCCCGCGTTGTACGCCTGCTGCTTTCGTTCGTCGAGTTCGGTCAAACGGCTGGCAAGAGGTCGGTCCATAGCGTCGTTAAGGATAGGGCTGTTCTACGGGCGACGGCCAAGCCATCGACCACCTGGACGGCTCACAATGCCAAATGTCACCTTCCAGGTCGGTTTCTGACCGAATTTCACCAGTTGTGGCAGGCTTTTGTCGATGGACATCGACGTTCGGAGCGAAACCACCCCCGAGCAAACGTGCCCAGACCGTGAGGTTGTATGTCAGCGAATGCATCAGAGCACCGGGTTGCGTCGTCCGTGACCGCCGCGGAGGGCACTACGGGAGTCGACCCCGACCGACACGTCGAACAACCCCGGAGCAAAGCAGACCGGGGTACCGACACGTCCGAGGCCCACAACGCCTCCCTGCCCGACGAATCGGAGCGCCACACCGAATCGGATTGCCACGCGGAGGCCGACCGACACACCGGGGCCGACCGACACTGCGACGTGACGATCCACGACGAGATCTACTGCCCGTACTTCCATCATGCCGTCGAGCTGATCGGTCGACGCTGGACCGGTGTTGTTCTTGCGGCACTTTCGCACTCGCCGATGAGGTACTCCCATCTTCGGGGCCAGATTCCCGGACTCTCGGATCGCCTCTTGACGGAGCGTTTGACGGAACTCGAAGCCGAAGGAATTGTTGACCGCACCAATCCGGTCGGATCACCGCTGTACCAACTCACGCCCTTCGGGCGCGAACTGATCCCGGTGATCGAAGCGATTCAGACCTTCGCGCACGCCTCGGCTGTCCGCATGGGCGAACTCGAGCGGCCCGGCCGACGTCACGACGCCAAACCTCACCGCTAGGCCCCGGGTCCGGAACCTCCGCTTCAACGCGACAGACGACCGGCCCATAAGCCGGTCGTCATGTGAAGGGTGGCCTCGGAAGGGATTGTCAGTCGGCGATGTCGAAGATGAGCTGCACGGTGGCCGTCACATCTTGGCTCCCAGCCGAGATCGGCGCCGCCCCGGCGACGTCGGCAACGGCGACGGCCTGCCTGAACACCGTCGGATCGGTGGTGTCGTTGCCACTGGAGATGGTCCGGAGCTTCCCGAGCTTGACCCCCGCTGATGCGGCCAGTTGCTCGGCTTGCGTCTTGGCGTCTTTCACTGCGAGATCGCGGGCGGAAGCCAACGGCACTGACGGATCGGCGACCGAGAAAACCAGTCCGTTGATGCGGATTGCATCGCCGGCGACGGTCGCGGCAGCGTCGATGAGATCACCCGAAGTCGTAATGTCGCGAATCGTTGCGGTGACAGAGTTCGTCACCTGGTACGAGGTGATCTTGCGACCTGTGGTGTCGAACTGCGGATAGATCGACAGCTGACTGGTCTTGATGTCCTTGTCGGCCACGCCTTTGTCTTTGAGGACCTTGATGAGGTCCTGAGCGGCCCTGTTGTTGGCCCGCAACGCATCGGCGACCTTCGGCGCCCGGGTTTCCACGCCAAGGTTGAGAAACAGTCGATCCGGGGTGACACTTACACGACCGGTGCCGTTGACGATGATGCTGCGAGCGGGGGTGGCCGTCGTACTGGTCGCGGACTGGGCGGCGACCGGGTCAGATGCCCGAGTGACGCTGAAACCGACAACCCCGAGGAGGGTTGCCCCGGCCAGGGCCAGCGGCCGGCGAAAACGCCGAAGCACCGAAGTACCGCCAGTCGAATCGGATGGGGGAGGTGGTGGATGGGATATTGGAGGAAGTGTTCATACTCATGGTCCTTCAGACGACGGGTGAACCGCACCTGGTTCCCAACCGCCTGACGTTCGAAACAAAACGCCGAAGGTTGGCGTCGCGTCACGAACTCGCCATCCCGGAACTCAGGTGCCGGTCAGCGGCGACCAATCGCCCTCGGTCAACCGCGCCATCGCCGCAGAATCAATCTCCCGACCTTCGTCGTACCAGGCCTGCGCAGATACGGAAACGTCAGCTTCCCCGAGGAACACGCCGCCAACGATCCGACGATCGGCGACGACGATCTTTCGGTACCGGTAGTTCTCATTTGCTCGCTCAATCACTTCAATGTCTCCGTCGCGGGGTTCGACTCGACCGAACGACAGCATGTCGAGACCGACCCCCTTCAGGAGCGTGACCGGGATTTCGCCGTCGTACGACGCTTCGCCTCCGGCAATGTTCGTGGCGGCAATCCGGGCCTGTTGAACTGCAACCGGCCACAGCCCCCAGATCTGGCCGTCGAACTCGGCGACGTCGCCAACCGCGTAAATCGACGGGTCGTCCGTGCGGAGATGTGCATCGACCAGTATGCCTTTCCCGACCTTGACTCCGGAGTTCTGTGCGATACCACTGTTGGGGGTCACCCCGGCTGCGACGAGCAGGACATCACACGGAAGCACTTGATCGTCGACGGTGACGATCTCCTCCAACTGGGTCTGTCCGCGAACCGCTTTGATCTCGATGTTCGTGGCGATGCCTATTCCGTGGTCCTCGAAATATGCGCGCAGAATATCCGACGCCGCAGGATCGAGGGGACGACGAAGCAACCGGTCCGACCGCTCGGCCACCGTGACCTTCAACCCGAGTTGGTGCAGTGCATGAGCGGCTTCGAGCCCGAGCAGACCGCCACCGGCGACGAACGCAACACGTCGCTCCAGTTGCTGCACGTGTCGACGGAGCCGCATGCCGTCGCCCGCGTCGCGGAGCACGAAGGTTCCCTCAAGACCAAAGCCCTCGATGGGAGGAACCGTGCCGCGGCCGCCCGTGGCGAACACGAGCCGGTCATAGTTGAGAATGTCGCCGGTGCCGAGACGAACCGTTCGGTCGTCACGGTTGACCGCCACCGCACGCGTGTTGAGCCAACTCGTGACCTTATGCGAGTCGTACCAATCCTCGGGGAGCAGGTACAGACCCTGCATCCCAAGGCGCGAGTGGATCAGGCGGGCAATCGCCATCCGGTTGTAGAGCTGGTGAGGTTCGTCGCCGATGATGTCAATGTGGCAGTCCGGGTGGGCACGTCGGACGAAGTCGGCGACGGTCACCCCGGCAATGCCATTGCCGATGATCACGACTGATCGCACATCCGGATCAGGGGTGAATTGAGGGGTGGACTGGACCGCTGCCGTCGACCGGTCGGGCTCCAGGGAAACCAGGCACGATCCCTCGACCCGAGCGACACAGGCCATGCGATTGTTGCCACCCAGGCCGAGTCGCTCCAAGGTGTCGGCCTCCTCACGACGGATCGGTGAGAGGTTGTCGAAGCCTTCGACCACGCACACCGGGTCGGCACCGCACACGCCCATGCGGCACCCGGACGGGATTGACAGGGAGGCCTTTTCCGCCACTTCAAGCAGGGAGGTTCCGGCGGCTGCACCGATTGATTCGCCGCTGGTGAAGCTGATCTCGATCTCACCCTGATTGACGGTTCTCGCCCGACGGGCTCCGCTGATGTCGACCCGAACCGGCGCCGGGGCGGCAATCTCTTCGAGGAACGTCTTCTGGACCGATCTCGACCGAAGTATCCAGATCGCCACGAGAACCAACGCGGCGACCCGCACCGGCCAGATAATGAATATGAACGATCCGCCGAAGACCTTGGTCAGCGCCGACGACACCCGCACGCTGCCGTTCCAGTAGAACGCGCCGAAGGCCACGGCACCGAAGAGCGGCGGTAGGGTGTTCTTCTCTAAGCGCGCATACGTATCGATCACGACAAACACCGCTACCGAAGCCGCCATCCAGAGCAATACGCGTCCGATTACTTCATACGAGGCCAACGCTCCGGCGTCAGGAACGAGGAAGTACCCAAGCACGAGTCCGGGAAACGCGGCCACGAACAGCCGACGGTATCCACGAAACTGCAGGTCGCTGTCGTTCATGTCGGCCAGGTAACCGACCCGGGGATTGAAGTCGTAACAGTTCTTCGTGCACCCGAGGCACGGTCGGCAATGGGCGTTGGCCACACCGACAAAGGGGGCTTGGCCGTATACGCGCTGCACCGGAAGTAGCGGACAGATGCTCGAACACCAACCGCTCTTGCCCTTCAGGAAATAGCCGCCCGCTGCGGCTCCCGTCAGCACGACGACCAGGCCAACCGCGGTGGCGGGACCGCTGCGATTCAGCAGGAGTTTGCGAGCGAACACGAACCCGAAGAACAACCCGGTCGAGACCACAAAGCCGTAATCACGGAGCCACGCCGGCGCGGTCGCGGCCTTCGACACACCCCTGACCCGCGATGCCTGGTTCGCAGCTGCGAGCGGACAGACATTCCTCCATGCCCCCGGAGCAACGAGAAACACCAGCGGGAGCACGGGAACACCCAGCCCCCAGAACAGCGCCAGACTCGTCTTCGGTCGAACGACGAGTCCGACAACGAGGGCCAGGAACACCGCGAGAGCGAGATACCGCACGTTCCGCCAGAACGTGAGCGGGACGCGTGCGGGCATCTCAAGATAATTGGGAAAACTGGGCTCATGATCTGGCGCGACGAGCGATCGAAATGTGAGGGCCCGTGCCATTTCAGTTCGATCTCTCCAAGCGAGCGGTCGTTCGACGAAGGCGCTGCGCCAGAATCCTCGCCAGGTCGAGAAGCAGACGATGCGCTAGCGCCGGGTGATGCTCAGCCATCGCCTCGAACGCGGTGAACGTGAGCAGCAGCAATTCCCCATCAGTCTCCGCCACCACATTGGCGGTGCGTGTGCCCCCGTCCAAGAAACCGAGCTCGCCAATCACCGAGCCGCTGTCATCGGAGCCCAGCCGACGGCGACGCCGCCCACTTCCGACAACAGTTTCGAGCCGGCCTTCCAAGATGATCAACATCACGCGATCGCGTTGACCCTGCTCAATAACCAGATCACCTTTGTGGAATCGCGATCGTGAGGTGTACTCGAGTAGCACCGCCCAGTCGTCTTCTCCGCAGCCCTCGAGAAAAACCGCGGCAGGTGGTTCGCTCGATGCTTCGTCGTATTGGAAAAAGCTTGATGTATCCATTGGCCTCTGGAAGGGTCCGACGGCACTGAGCTTCAGGCAGTCGCTGATAGAAGCAGATCACAACACACTTTGAACGAGCCGTCCGTGATGAGAATCACACCAGCAGCCCGTGGTCCTACATCCGGAGCAGAACCCCGTTCGCATCGACGGCGTAGACGCTATTCCTTGGAAGCTGCGAGCTTCTGGGCTCGGGTCATCAGCTCGGTTGAACCCAACCATTCAGCGATTGCGGCGAACTCCGGCGTGGGGCCGCGCCAGCGCATGTCTTCGACACCGCCCGCAAGCGTGATCGCGTCGGTGCGAACGGTGGCGATGGTTCGAAACAGCAGGGCGTCTTGCAGGTTGGCGACCAACGTCGCGGCAAGCTTCGGTGCACCACGCAGACCCGACACGTCCCACTGGCCCGGATTGAGCGGTATCTCCTCGAGCTTCTTGTAGCGGGCCAGTACGGAACTCGTGGACTTCGCCCCCCAGCCGGCGAGACCCGGATAGCCGTCAGCGGTGTCACCGACCAATGCAAGGTAGTCGGGTATCGAAGCCGGCTCCACCCCGAACTTCTCGATCACACCGTCGTGATCGATCATCTTTCGCGCTCGACGGTCGAACTGCACGACGTGCTTCCCCACGACGCACTGTCCGAGATCCTTGTCGGGTGTGAGCAGCAGGACCTGGGTGACCTCGGGATCCTGTGCCGCGAGATACGCGGCTGCGGCCATTGCGTCGTCGGCCTCGAATTCCACCATCGGCCACACCAGCACCCCCATGGCCTGCAGCGCTTCTTCGAGCGGATGAAACTGCGCCCACAGAATCGGATCGATTCCGGCACCGGTCTTGTAGCCCGCATACAGATCGTTGCGGAACGACTCGATGATGTGGTCGGTGGCAACTCCCAGATGGGTAACGTCACGTTCGCCCAGCAACTGCAGGACCGATTCGATCACACCCCGGATGGCGCCGACCTCGCGGCCATCACTTCCGCTTCGTGGGGGTACCGCGAAATAGTGGCGGAACAACTCATAGGTTCCGTCGAGCAGGTGGACCTTCATTCGTTCGAGACTAATGGGTGTTACGTCGCGCTGCCCCGACGCACCGGCACGAACCGATGCGGCAACGGTCGACGCAGCCGTTACAGCCGCGCCCCGTCGTTTGGCTCGTCGCAACGATGGGTATGAGACGCGTATGGAACAAGTACGCAACAACGCCAAATCACGAAAAGTCCTTGTCGTCCGCCGTTTCGCCACCATTGTTGCAGCGCTCGCGTTACCAATCGCCGCAAGCGCATGCAGCAGCGAAACCCGAGACAGTGCGAGCAGCGACGTCGAGAGCGCGGTGTCCGATGCACAGGACGCGGCATCAAACGTGCTCGACAATGCCACCGAGACCGCCGTCCGAAACATCGCCACCCAGCAGGGTGAGGAGCAGTTCGCGAACGCCCAGAACCCGCTCGACGACAGCGGGCTGACGTGCGAAGCGAAAATGGCCGACGGGGTGGCCCACGTGACCGTGTCGTGCACCGGGGCGACGAAGGACGGCAAGGCCGCCACGTTGACGGGTGAGACGTCGGAAGTTCCCGGGGCTTCGGTCACCGAACTCGAGGGGAAGTTCAGCGGAGCCGTCGACGGCACCGAGGTGTTCACCACGGACAAGCTCGGAGGATAAAGCGGGGACGGGCAATCGGACGGCGCCCGCTACACAACTTTTGCAAAGCCCTCCGACGCCCGAACGACCCCAAGCCGAAAGACGATAAATGGATTTACACGATGGAACGCCGTTCTGGCCACGCCGGGACGGCCTCCTTACGGTGCACCCTCCCTTGGAGCACAACGAAACGTGCGATGTCGCTGTTATCGGAGCAGGCATCACGGGTTCGCTCATCGCATTGGAGTTGACCCGACGCGGTATTGACACCGTCGTCATCGATCGCCGCGATGCGGGTGGTGGGAGCACGTCGGCGAGCACATCAATGCTGCAGTACGAAATCGACGAACTGCTGATAGACCTCGAGTCCGCCTACGGATGGGAGATCGCATCGACGGCCTATCAGGAATGCTCCCGCGGCATTTCGCTGGTCGAGCGGGCGACACAGGCCACGGGTGAAAACTGCGGGTTTCGACGCTCACCAAGTGTCTTCATGGCGCTGAAGAAGCGGGACGTGGCGGTGCTTCAGCGGGAATTCGAGGCACGGATACGCGCCGGGTTCAGCGTCAAATGGCTCGATGCCGACCGACTGATGGCGGACTGGGGACTGGTGGGCGTGGCCGCGATCGAATCCGCTGATGCGGCGTCGGTCGACCCGTACGCCCTGTGCCATCACGCCCTCGCGACGGTTGAGGGTCGTGGAGCCCGCGTCTACGACCGAACCGAGGCTGTGCAGTACGAGTTCAGCAAGCGGCGAGCGCTCATCACAACGAACCGTGGATCGACAATCCACGCGGGTCACGTGATCATGGCGACCGGTTATGAGACGAAACTTCTTCTCCCGGACCTTCCGTTCGTGTTGCACAGTTCTTTCGCGCTCGTGACCGAGCCCATTGCGAACCTGGAACGCCTGCTTCCCGATGGGCTGCTGTTCTGGGACTACGACGATCCGTACATCTACGGCCGAACGACCGACGACCGTCGGATCCTGATCGGCGGGAAGGATGAGGACTACCGCGACCCGGTCCGCCGCCGACGCGCGCTTCCCGCCAAAATCCGGGCGCTGGCCCAGACCCTGCCGAAGCGCTTCCCGAAATTGCCCAACACCGAGGTGGCGTTCTCCTGGTGCGGAACGTTCTCCGAAACACCTGATGGGCTCGCCTACATCGGTGGGCATTCCAAGTTCCCACGTTGCTCGTTTGCGCTCGGCTTCGGTGGCAACGGCATCACCTACAGCGCGGTCGCGGCCCAGTACCTCGCCGATCGGGTCCAGGGCAGGGGAGCCTCGTTCGCGCAGCAGATCTTCGATCTCGAACGGCCTCTCGTGCGGCCGTCGTAGAAGTGTCAGCCGTCGTGGAAGCGTCAACCGATGTTCGGGCCCACCGACTCGTGTAGCGGCAACTTCCTGCGGGTGACCGTTTCCAAACACATCAGGCCGTACAGGAGAAACCCGATTCCGACACCGGTCACGACAAAACGGCCCGCGGGGTTGGCCGACAACCGCCGCAGGGCACCGTCAAGGCCCGTAGCTTCGGATGCATTCGCCTTCAGGGCCGACCGGAAGAGGAAGAACCCGATGAGAACCACCGCAACGCCGCGGCCCGCCTCGCCGATCACGGCCAACCGTTTTGTCCAACGCAGCCGACGCGGCGTGAGACCGTGGAGTTTCAGTTCATCCACCACCTCGTGACGCGCCGCCTTCACGAGCCGAAAGAGTCCGGCGCCAAACGCCACTACGCCGGCCAGTCCGATGATCACCCGCCCGAACGGCCGGAGGAGCACTTGCGACGTCATGTCCCGTACGTTGCGATTTCCATCCACCGACTGGGCGGGATGCAGGGCGAGGCTGAGCGCGGTGAACGCAAAGGTTCCGTAGATGACTGCGCTGACCAGATATCCAGCGCGCATAGCAATTGCTTCGAGATCGGTGTCACCCGGAAGGAACGCTGTAAGCAGCCTCCAGGCACAGTAGAACGACAGCCCGATCGCCAGGGTAAAAAGAAGGGGTCGACCTCCGGTCATACCCCGGACCTCAACTATCGCTCCGGTCGGACTCGCTTCGTTCGAGGCGCGGGGTACCAGCGGGGTTGAGAACGCCCGACCTGCGACGAACAGCGAAAGCACTCCGGCGAGCACGTATACGAAACCCTTGGCCAACCACCCGATCCGCCCTATGAACGCCACGCCTTCACGAGTGTTCACGACGGCGCGGAGGCCAACCGAATGACGTCGGGCTCCGAGGTTGCGCAGTTCAGTCATGCGTAGCCGTCCGAGGCGAGCCGGGATTCGAGTCGATTCTCCCGTGGAGCTCGGGAACGCAAACGATCAGCGATTGGGGCTTGACGCGGATCTTCAGTCGTCTGGTCTTGGCCCGCGCCCCTCCATCAATCTCGTATCTCATCTTCTCGGAAAAGCGCACGTCAATCTTCTTCGCCTGCGTTGATTGGACGAGCGGTGACTTCTGGACATCGCCATGCGCTACTACCCGCCCGAGCACGCGCAGCCACTGAAGGGCACCTTCGGCGCTCACGACACCCAGATCAAGACGTCCGTCGGTCGGGCTCGCGATGTCAAAGACCTTTAGTCCACCGATCACGGTACCCACGTTGCCCACCAGGACACAGCTCGCCGGACCGTCGAACCACGTTTCGCCGTCGACCGCTATGCGCGCCGATGTGCGGCCACCGGACAAGGCCTTCATGCTGCTGCGGACGTACGCGAGTCGACCGAATCGGTCCTTGGCGGCTCCGTTGACCTCGTTGATCATCATGGCGTCGAATCCCGCGCCGCCCATCACCGCAAAGCATTCGCCGTTCATCGTTCCGACGTCGAGTGGGATCCGTGCACCGCGAAACGCGATCTCAACAGCTTCGGGAATCGACTGTGGAATGCCGAGGTTGGACGCCAGCAGGTTGGCGGTGCCGGCCGGAATGATCGCCATCGCGATGGCGGTGCCGGCCAACACGGTGACGCACTGCTGCACCATCCCGTCGCCTCCCCATACGAGGATGAGCTCTGCTCCTTTGCCGAGGGCTTCCTCCACCCGCTTGGGGGCCTTACTGCTTTTGGAAACCTCACACCAGATGGGGTCCTTGCAGGCGTAGTCCCGAAGGACCGTTCGTAATTCATTGAGTCCACCTCCGAGTGTCTTCCCGGTGTGTGCGATCACGGCAACCTTCATCTCTGGACTCCCCTACCTGTGTTTCGGGTCTCGCTGGACACCGTCGCCTCAAGGGCCGGTCGAGCTGCCACCAAGACCGCTATTCCGAGGACGGCGCCCGCGACAACATCGAGTGGATGGTGCATTCCCCGATACACCCGGGACCAACCGACAGCGAGTGCGGCGATCACGGTCCACCCGGCCGCCACAGCCACAAGCACCCCGGGCAGTCGCGCATAGCGAATAATGAGGGCAACCGCTCCATAGAGCACGATCGTCGCGGCGATGTGGCCCGACGGGAAGCTACCGGTGCTGGGGACCGATCCCAGGTGCACCACATCCGGACGGGTGCGATTCACCGGGTAGGAAATCGAAAGGAACGTGATGAGCTCGAATGCCAGGAGGATCGGTACCAGTGCCGCGGTTCGAACCCTACGCTGGAGAAGAAGTGCGATCGCAACGACTGCGCCAACTGCGACGATCGTCGGGGCATCGGCCAATTTGGAGAAGAACTTCGTAAACGAATTCATGCTCACGGAACGTCCGTTCGCGACTGAAGCGACAACTCGATCGTCCCAGTGGGCCAGACCGCTCGATCTCAGCGGACCGGTCAGCATCCGGCCCACCGCGATTTCGAAAACCACTATAAGCACATACGATATTGCCAATCGTCTGCCGAACAGTAGGGGGCCGCGCTCCCGAGTCCGGGAAGAAATGCCGCCATCGTCAGCGACAAACCTGGGTTTGTCAGCTACTGAATAACAGTGAAGATCCAACTGATACTCAACCGTGTCCGCCGGGCAGATGATGCTCCAACTGGGGGTCGTGGCCATGGTCAGGTGTACCCGGATGGAAAGGGGGGTAAACGAGAACAATGCAACCGTTTGATCACGTGGCTCCACTTCTGACCGTGCCGATCGTCGCGCTGCCTTTCGGTCTTCTCACCGCGGCTGCCGTCAGGAAATGGCCTCACCACGACCCTCTGGCACCGCGCATTGCGCCGACCACCGTGGCGGCCGAAGCAGTACGGCATCCAGCTCTACGCGCGCTTATTAATTCGCGACTCGATCCGACCACCGAAACCGGACTTCTTCTGACCGCGTCGGTTGGCGGGATCATCGCAGCCGTGTCAGCGATCGGCACGCTCGCCGAGATGATTCGAACCAACCGGGGGCTCGCCAACTACGACCTGGTGTTCTCGCGTTGGGGAGCGGGTCACGCTTCCTCAGCCTCGACCGAGGGTTTGAAGCTGATCAGTCTTCTGGGTGGCTACCCCGGCGTCACGTTGGTGGCGGCGCTCGTTGCGCTGCTTGAATTCCGGCGAGGCCTGTTTAGGTCGGTTCCCGCCCTACTGATCACCGTTGTCGGCGGCCAGTTCGCCGTTACCAACGTCATCAAGTTTCTCGTCGACCGGGCGCGCCCGAATATCGGACAGCTCACCGGATTCTCCGGGTCGTCGTTCCCCTCCGGCCACGCCGCTGCAGCAGCAGCCAGCTATGCCGTGTTCGCCTTTCTCCTCGGTCGCCGTCGATCCGTTCGGGCCAAATCCATCTTCGGCGGGATAGCCGTCGGGCTGGCGGCCGCAGTTGCATCCACGCGGGTGCTGCTCGGCGTTCACTGGTTCACCGACGTATTGGCAGGGCTGTTCGTCGGTTGGGCCTGGTTTTCTCTGGTTTCGATCGCGTTCGGTGGCCGGGTTCTCCGCTTCGGCGAACCGCTCGCAGTCAAAGAAGCTGTCGCGACCGAACTCACCGCCAACGCAGTCGCGGGAGACGACATGCCAGCAGGCCCGATGACGACCCGTTGAGCTGATCAGCAGGAGGTGACTGATCAGCAGAAGGTGACTCTGACGGAACTCACCGAACCGGTCGGCCGAAGTGTCTCGTGCACCAGGGACGTCATCGCCGCTCCGGCAGCCAACTCATCATCAACTTGGGCTCCCAGCAACGTGATGTGGATGCTTTGGCGTATTCCCTCGACCGGCAGCACATCGACACGGACCGCAGACCAATCGCGGATCCCGCACTGGGATACGCACAGTAGAGCGACCTTCCGCACGACATCGTCGGGTGCGCTCTGCAAACGTTGACCGAGAGCCGAACGTTGCTCGACGGACGATGGTTGGTCCACGGGTGACAGGTGGCCGACGGGTGAAGACTGGCCGGGTGGCGTTGGTTCGCTCAGTGGCGTCGTAGCGCCGTGCCCGGTGGAGAGATTGGAAGAGGCTTCAGCACTTAACGACATGGAAGCCGGTACCCAACCCTTCGCGATTATCTACCTCTATTGGGGGATTTCGGTCGGCACGGGCGAAGGAAGGTTCGGGGACGCCCGGAAAATCTGGAGTCGGATGCGGTCACGTCTCGGTCGACTCGGCCGATTCGGGGGTGCGCTTCAGACGGAGATACCACCGACGTTTCGGGCGTTCGATGATCTCGTCGTATCGCTCGTGGGTGATCACGATCAGCTCGTCGCCGTTGTCGGGCCGGTGCTGCCACAGTTCCTTCGCAACGACACTCAACGCTCCCGCGAGCGGCACTGCCAGTAGTGCTCCGACAACATCGAACAGCTCCACACCGAGCAACACGCTCAACAGCACGACCAGCGGGTTGACCTGCACGGTGCGAGCCATGATCTGAATCTGCAGCACGGAGTTCTCAAACTGCTGATAGAGAACGAAATACACGAGCGCCACGATGCCGGCGGTCGACGAAACGAAGAACGCCGCGACCACGGCTACGACTGCGCCAATCGTCGCCCCCACCAAGGGAATGAGATCAGCAAAGGCCACCCACAGCGCTATCACCGCAGCGCTCTCCACCCCGAGCGCAAAGAGGCAGACAAACGCGGCCACGCCGGCGCACAGGCTGATGATCAGATTGCCGATCATGTAGCCGCTCACGGCCTTTGCCGCATCGGCACTGACCGTTCCGACCCATTCGCGGTGGCGGATCGGAACCGCTTTCATCGCCGTGCGGCCGAGCGAAGCCGACTGCGAAAGCATGAGACAGGTCATCAAGGCGACGGTCACCACGGACAGCGTGATCTGGATGGCGGAACCCAACATCGCGGGAAGCGAGTCCTGGACCGACTTTGCCGTCTTGGTGAGGGTGGTCTGATTGTCCCGAACGAGGTTCTCGACGTTGAGCTTGGTCACGATGTGACCCACCGGGCCACGCCCTTCCGCCGCCTGCTTGACGGTTCCCGGGAGGTCGGTGAGAACGGCGACCAGTTGCGTGCGGACCGGCAACACGAACAGTGCAACCAGGCCCGCCAGCAACGCCAGTACA
The DNA here is from genome assembly GCA_963763135.1 of uncultured Acidimicrobiales bacterium. Taxonomy (GTDB): domain Bacteria; phylum Actinomycetota; class Acidimicrobiia; order Acidimicrobiales; family JANYDT01; genus JANMZO01. The sequence goes on from CAVXNJ010000010.1 coordinate 738,667, forward strand.
AAGATCATCACTGCGCCGATGGCCGCTCCCCGGCGGAACTTGAACCTCCGCTGGACCCACCCCACCGGACGGGCCAGCACGACAGCGAAGAAGCCGGCCACCACGACCAGAATGACGATGCGAGATGCCATGTACAGCACGAGAAGCAGCAATGTGGCCACCGCAACCACGGCAACCGAACCGATAATGGTCCGCCAAGGGACCGAACTCCAGGGGTGGAGGTCGGGTTTGCTTCTCGGCGCGTTCTCCCCCGGACCGTTGCCCGCCGACGGACCGGTTCCCGAAACGCCCGATTCGGCCGCCGGTCCCGAGTGCGTCGGTCCCACGTGCGCCGGAGCGTAGGGAAGAATCAGACCCGGCGGACGTTCGGAGGCAGGTGGCACTATGCGTGATACCCATCGTAGCCACCGGCAAAACGTCGAGCCGGTCACTGTCGAGCCGGACACTCCGGATCCAGCGCCCGATCTCAGCCGATCTATGACTCATCCCACTGACTCATGTGACATGACCTGATTCGCCGTATCGGTTGCCGACTTGTTGGGTATGGCTGATCCCATGGCTCCGCACTCACTCGCGACAGAAGTACCGGTCGATGAACCGCTCCCCACTTCAGGTACCGACTCGCTGCCACGTGTCGAACAAGTGTCACGGCGCGATGGCCCTTCGGTGGTGGACCTTTCATCGGCCGCCGCAAGCCAGCCGCTGTCGGGTTTCGCAGCGTCCTCCGTACCGCAGCTTTTCAGTGTCTGGGCCCCGAACGCACGGGCCGTCTCGGTCGTCCTGTTTGAGAGCCATCTGCTCGATGGCAATACGGGCACGCAGGTGAACAACGCCAAAAGCCCAGACAGCACCAACAGCCCAGACAGCACCAACAGCCCAGACACGAATGCAGACGACGAAACCGAAGGAGTCAACCGGTCGGTATCGATGCTCCCGGTCGACGGGGGATGGTGGCGCTGCGAGATCAGTGCCGTGGCGTACGGGACCGAGTACCTGTTCCGGCTCGAGCTGGCCGACGGGTCGATCGTTGAACGCATCGATCCCCGAGCGCGTCAGGTCACAAATTCCGTGGGACGCAGTGTGGTGCTCGACGAGCGCTTCAACTGGACCGACGAGAACTTTGTGGCTGCGCCCCGCCACGAGTGGGTGATCTACGAGCTGCATCCGGGCACCTTCGGCGGAGACCTTCACGCAGTCGTTGAGCGGCTTGACCACCTCGTCGACCTTGGAATCAACGTCATCGAAATCATGCCGGTGGCCGAGTTTGCCGGTGACACGTCATGGGGCTACAACCCCGCCCTCCCGTTCGCGGTGGAGTCCAGTTACGGTGGTCCGGACGGCATGCGGCGATTGGTCGACGCGGCCCACGCACGTGGGATCGCGGTCGTGGTCGACGTGGTGTACAACCATCTTGGGCCAAGTGATCTCGACCTGTGGCGATTCGACGGATGGTATGAAAACGACGGTGGGGGCATCTACTTCTACAACGACTGGCGGGCCGAAACACCGTGGGGTGCGACGCGACCCGACTACGGCCGTGAAGAGGTGCGCAACTACCTGGTCGACAACGCCAGGATGTGGATAGGCGAGTACCACTGCGACGGTCTACGCCTGGATTCGACGATCAACATTCGCAACGGACACGGTCAAAACGGCTCCTACGGAGAGCTCCCGGAGGGCGCCGACTTTCTCCGGGAGCTGTCGAGTCGCATCCACGATGAGTTCCCCGCGGCCGTGCTGATAGCCGAGGACCTGCAGCGCGAGCCCGCAATCACGACCTCAGTGGAAAAGGGTGGCTTGGGATTTGACCTCCAATGGTCATCGGGCTTCGTACATCCGGTCCGACACGCTCTGGAGCAGGTCGACGATGAGGCCCGGGATCTGCAAGCCGTTGCTGATGCCGTGCGCGGCAAATCGGAAGGCGACCGGCGCGTCGTCTACACGGAGAGCCACGATGAAGTGGCGAACGGACGAACCCGGGTACCAGCCGAAGTCGACCCCGAAGCCCCCCGGTCCGTGTGGGCCTTCCGTCGAGCGGCGCTCGGTGCAGTACTAACGATGACATCCATAGGTACACCTATGATTTTCCAGGGGCAGGAATGGGGTGACGAAGACTGGTTCGACGACAACGAGGCGCTTCAATGGTCCCGGCGCGACCAACGACCTGGAACCGTCGCCATGTGGCGCGATCTGATCAGATTGCGGACCGGCGCCGACGGCCGGGCGCCCGGGCTCCGGGGAGATCAGACCCGAACGATTGTTGTCGAAGACGAAGTACTCGTGAACTGGCGATGGGGAATCGGCGGCGCCGAGGCAGCGACCGTGGTGATAACCAACTTCACGGCCAGCGACCGTTCGATTGCCGTACCTGTACCCGCACCAGGAACTTGGCACACCGTGCTCGCCACCGATTGGAGCGGCTACGACGAGTCGGGATCCGACGCCGTTTCGCCCGAGGCCGAAGCGAGCGCAGAGCAGCAACAGGACGGGTCGTACGTCATTTCCGTCGACCTGCCCCCTTACGGCGCCGCCGTTCTGGCTCAATAGCCAGGGTGGGACCGGCTCAGTCATCACACAGTCTGCAGGCAGCTGCGCACAAATGTGTGCAGGGACAACAAAGGAGGCGACATCTCCACGATGTCGCCTCCTTCATATGGAACTTAGAGTATGTGGAACTTAGTTAAGTGCGCTTAGCATCGTTGCGATGTTTGTTCGCGCCTTCTCCACCGACGCCATCTGCCGCAGGAGCACCGGTCGGAACTCGGGCGACAGATCAGACTTCAGTGCCTCTTCGTATTCTTCGATGGCGTGGTCCTCTCCGGTCTTTGCTGCTTCGAGGACGGCCTTCGGATCAGACGAGCTGAGCGCATCCCTCACCGTTATCCAACCACGGTGCAGCGCTCCGGCAACCGACCCGTTCTCGTCGATCTGGTCACCGTAGGAGGAGGCGATCTTCTGAAGCTCCTCGTAGAGCTGACCGCGGTCGGAGGCCGCGGAGTTCAACTTGGAGGCGATCTCCGGATGGTCCTTCTGAACCCGGTCGGCAGCGCGCTCGTATCCGAGTCGCCCGTTCTCGAGTGTCTTCATGATGTCGGCTGTGACTTTTGCATCGGTTGACATAGATCATTTCCTTCTGGGTGGGGGGTGCCAGGGAAGTGGCGGGTTCGCCGAACGGCACGTCGACTCCAGCTATACCCAGCACCCTTACCACCCATACTCCCGCCGTCGATTTCAGGTTCGATCGTCGATCGCACATCTCGCATTTCCCCGCGTCTGTAGTGTTGGTCTGCTCGCCGGGTTCTCCGAGGAGCAGATCGGAAACCGTATGGCTCAACTCGTTCTCGGTCCGCTCCTGCGTTACGTGAGCGCCACCGCGGCGACCGTCTGGGTCGAGACGGATCAGCCATGTGACGTCGAGGTGCTCGGAGTCCGAACACGTACGTTCACCTATGAACTCCACAGCTATGCGCTGGTCGTGATCGAGCACCTCCAGCCCGGTTCAGTGCTTCCGTACGATGTTCGACTCGATGGCAACGTGGTCTGGCCGCCTCCCGATACCGATCGACCCGCAACCATTCGAACGCTCGTCACCGACGACGTCGTCTCCGTGAAGTTCGGGAGTTGCCGCTCAGCGGCGCCCCATGTCGAGCCCGAGATACTCGAGCCCGACGATCATGCTGCCGGCAAAGGCGTCGATGCGCTCCGGGCCACCGGTCTGGTCATGCTTCAGCAGCCGCACGAGCTCTGGCCTGACGTGATCATGTTCCTGGGCGACCAGGTCTACGCAGACGAATCGGAAGACCTTCCGGCTCGGCACTTCGCCCGGGTCCGCCGTCCGAACAGTGAACTCCCACCACCGGGGATCGTGACCGACTTCGAGGAGTACACGGCGCTGTATCGCGACGCGTGGGGACCCGAGATTGAACGGTGGGTGCTTTCGGTGACACCCACGACGATGATCTTCGACGATCACGAGGTGATCGATGATTGGAACATCTCTGAAGGGTGGCTGGATGACATACGCAAGAAGCGATGGTGGTCCGACCACATCATCGGTGGAATGGTGTCGTACTGGATCTACCAACACCTGGGGAACCTGTCACCGGAGCGCATCGCGCACGAAGGAATGCTTGACGAGATCGTACGGCTGGGAGACGCCACCGACTATCTCCGACGCTGGGCGTTGAAATCCGAGGAATTCACACCGGTCCGCGGCGGCTACCAGTTCAGTTACGACCGTCATCTGAGCGATGCTCACGCGGTCGTGATCGATGTCCGCAACGGCCGGGTGCTCAAGTCCGGCGAACGCGAGATTGTCGATGAAGACGAATGGGAATGGATTCGAGATCGGGCGCTTGAACCGTCGACCCATCTCATTCTTGCCACGTCGCTCCCGGCGTTCGCGCCCGGGGGGCTCCATGGGTTGCAGCAGTGGAACGAAGCGCTGGCCGACGGTGACCGTGGACGGTTCCTTCGACGGCCGAGTGAGGCCCTGCGTCGAGCGCTGGACCTGGAGCACTGGGCCGCGTTTGACCGGTCATTCCGTCGGCTTGAGTCGTTGCTGATTGAGGTCGCAACCCCGACTCCCGATCACACGCCGCCGCGAACGGTCACGATCATTTCCGGTGACATCCACTTCGCGTTCGTTGTCGATGTCAACATGCCGCCCGAATGTACCTCGATCGTCCGGCAGGCCATCTGCTCGCCGTTGCGGAACACGCTCGGCCGTCGGGAGCGACTCGTGATGAAGCTCGGAGTGAGCCGGATCGGTCGCCGCCTCGGGCAACGCCTTCTGCTGGCCGCTCGACGCAGCACCTCGCAGTTGTCGTGGGAGCTCAGCAGCGAGCCGATATTTCAAAACAACATCGGGACGTTGGAGTTCGACGGTGATAACGGGACTCTTCGTATCGAAACTGCTCGCATGGTGGAAGGAGAGCAGGTCCTGCGCGAAGAGGTTGTCGTCTCGCTTCCGTGAATCACGCTGGTATCGCGGGGCCGCCGAACGTCAAAGTCATGCGGGCCCCACCCAAAGGCGCGTCGGTCACGACTATCTGACCGTGGTGGTCGTCGACGATCTCCTTCACGATCGCCAGGCCGAGTCCGGAGCCCCCCGTCGTGCGAGAGCGTGACGAATCAAGACGGGTGAAGCGCTCAAAGACACGCTCACGGTCGGCAGGCGCAATTCCGGGGCCGTCATCGTCAACGCGCAACGTAACGGCCTTGGTATCGGGGTCTACGGCGGTGGAGACAGCGATACGGCCGCGGCCGTAGAAGGCGGCATTATCGATCAGATTCCGGATCACTCTACGAAGCGAGTCTGGATCGCCCTTCATTCGGGCGGGGCTCGCTGAGGCTTCGATCCGCGTGTCCGGGAAGCGCATCCGGAACGCATTCAACTCTTCGTTCAAGACATCATCGAGGTCGACGTCGACGTGGCGCGAGTTACTCGGACGCTTGGCCAGAATCAGTAGGTCATCGACCAAACGTGTGGCGCGGTCGACCTCAATCAGTGCGTCGGCCAACAAGGGTTGCGATCCCTTCGCCACCTCCATCTCGAGAGCCAGACGCACACCGGTGAGCGGACTGCGAAGTTCGTGTGCCGCGTCGGCCACAAAGCGCTCGTTCGACCGGACCGCGCGTTCCAAACGGTCGAGCGTGTCGTTCAGGGTGCTCCCGACATGCTGCACCTCATCGCGGGTCTGAGGCACCACGACGCGTCGATCGAGTCGCGACGCGGTTATCGACGCGAGTTCCTTTCGCATGGCCTCAACGGGGCGCAGCGAGCGGCCTACCAACCATCGGGCGCAACCGTATGCACACATACCGCTTGCAAGCGCCACGGCGGTCAGGAAGTACCAGCGGTCCAGCAGGTACCGCTGAAGCGATGGCGACGAGACCCCGGTAACCACCGAGCTGCAGACCTTCTCGTCTGGGCAGGCCAGTCCGGCGAAGGACCACTCGGTCGAACCGACCTTGGCGCTGTCGAACGACACGAACTCCGTGTCGATTGCATCGAGTACCGCACTGTCGAACGCCGCATCGATGACGTCGTCGCTCACGCCGGTGTCCGCGTGTTTGTAGTTCCCTTCCTCGTCGAGCACCATGGCAATTTCGCGATCAGACACCGGCAGGCGTTCCACGTTGGCCGGGTCGAAGTCAATCACGTCGAACACCAGGCTCGCCGCGGCATCCGAGGTGTCAGAACGATCCTTCTGCCAGAGCGCGACGGCGGCTGCGGTACTGGCAGCCAGGCCGAGAACGATCGCGAAGAGCGCCACCGTCGTGGCGATCTTGGTACGAAGCGATCTCATCAATCGGCGCCGACTACTCACCCGCCATCAGCTCCGAGCCGGTACCCGACACCCCGCACCGTCTCGATGGCGGAACGGTTGAACGGTTCGTCGATCTTTCGACGGAGATAACCCACGTAGACCTGCAACACGTGGGCCTCCAGGACTTCATCGGCCCACACGTGGCGCACGAGTTCCTCTTTCGAAACCGTTTCCCCGCGACGATGCATGAGATAGTGCAGCAACGCGAACTCCCGTGGGGTCAACTCGATCGGGGTGTCACCGCGCCGGCACGATCGGCTGGCCGGATCGAGTTCGAGATCCCCCGCCCGCAGCACCGTGGGGCGACGGGTTGGCCCCCGCCGCAGGAGCGCCCGAAGTCGAGCGAGCAGGACGACGATGGAGAACGGTTTCGTCAGATAGTCGTCGGCACCGGTGTCGAGACCCTCAGCGTGATCGAACTCGCCGTCTTTGGCAGTGAGCATCATGATCGGCGTCTCGCTCCCCTTGGCCCGCAACTCGCGGCAGACAGCGAAACCGTTCATCCCGGGGAGCATCACGTCGAGGATGATCGCATCGAAGCTCGTTTCGGTCGCTCGCCACAGGCCGTCATCGCCGCGGTCGGCAACCTCCACGATGTAGCCCTCACCTTCCAGGGCCAGGCGAAGAGCCTTGGCAATCAACACCTCATCCTCAACCACGAGCACTCTCATCGCCAACCATCCTCGCAGTTGACGACGACGTAGGGACGGCACGGCTCTTCGCGAATTCTTGGAATCGCTTGGGAGTTTCTGAGGAAGCACTTGGCATCGTTCACCCATGCTCATTTCCCCTTCGATCTTCGCTTCCGTGAAAGTCAGGCTTGCGGTCCTCAGCGTGTCGGTGTTCAGTGCTGGTGCGCTGTTCAGCTCTCCGCTCGGTGGCAACACCGGAAGCGTCATTCCGCAACGACCCGTGGCGCTACATCACGCCAAACACACCAGCGGAGCCGGCTCGAACGCCGGTCGCAACGACCCGGCGAGCGACAGGTACGACAGCAGCGATGAGTATTCCGACTGCGACTACTACGACGACGGATACAACGAAGACGGATACAACGAAGACGGTTACTACGACGACAGATACGGGACCTATGACGACAGGTACGGCACGTACGACGACGGGTACGGGGCGTGCGAGGTCCCCGATGACACCTCGGCGAGTGGACCGAGCGACGCTCCCTACGACGGCCTACCTGATTCCACCGCCGGTGGATCAACCCTGCTGCACACGTTCAACGTCGTTAGCGGCGCTATCGACGCACGCGGCGCTTCGGCAACCGAGACGCGAGCCGCAAAGGCCATATGGTCACGTTTTACGAAGCTCATTCCGGCCGACCGGCGGTCGATGGTGACGGCCTTCGAGCTTCGGAGTCGCAAGTACAACGGGGCGTACGTGTACCTCGACGATCCGAGCAGCAACGCCTGGGTGTTGGGGGTGCAGGTTGGTTTGAACGACGGTTACGAGCTCGATTCCATGTTGGTCCACGAGTTCGGTCACCTTCTCACCCTCAACTCCGGGCAGATTCAGCTGGGAAGTTCGCCGCGAAAGTGCGTGACGTACTACTTCGGTGAAGGGTGTGCGAAGCCCGAGAGCATCGGCGCTCGGTTCCTCGCCCAGTTCTGGTCGAATGACATGCGCCGGATCGCGGACTCCGACGACAACTATCTCGCCGACGACTACCCGGGTTCGTTCGTCACCGACTATGCCGCGACGAACCCGGCGGAGGATCTGGCCGAGACGTTTGCCACCTTCGTCATGAACGGCAAACCGACCAGGAACCGGATTGCCGATGCGAAGGTGAACTTCTTCTGGGGCCTCCCCGATCTGGTTCAGCTCCGGGCACAGATCCGGTCCAACCAGGCCTGAGCTGAACCACAATCGAGCACAGTTCAGCTCCGAGCACAGATCCGGTCCAACCAGGCCTGAGCTGAACCACAATCGAGCACAGTTCAGCTCCGGGCACAGATCCGGTCCACCAGGCCTGAGCTGTCAGCCAAGGCGGGGGCGGGGCGGGGCGGGTCTCTACCCGTAGGATTGACCCATGACTTCAACGACGAACGCCGACAGCCCAGACGGGTTGTCGGCGTCGACCGTTCGGGGACTGCCCGCGGCACCGTTTGCCCGAAGCGGTCGACCACCGTCCGGTCGAGCCGGACGCTCGTTCCAGACCCGGCAACGCAAGCTCGGCACCCAACAGCTGAAGGCCGCGGAGACGCTGCTGCCGGCCATAACGTTGACGCCGACACCTCAGGTGCTGGATCAGATGGCCGTATTCGGACGCATCGCTCCCCTGATCATCGACATCGGGTTCGGCCTGGGCGACTCCACGGCGGCGTTTGCTCGTCTCCACCCCGAACACAACATCATCGGGATCGAAGTCCATCGCCCGGGGGTCGTCAACTTGAGCATGCTGCTGAACGCTCAGGGATCGGTCAACGTGAGGGTGATCGAAGCCGATGCCCTCGACGTACTCACCTGGATGATCGCTCCGGGGACCGTGGATGGTCTGGCCACATATTTTCCCGATCCGTGGCCGAAACCGAGCCAACAGTGGCGCCGTCTGATCAACGAGTCGTTTGCCGATCTGGTCGCCGCTCGGCTCGCGCCGGGCGGCCGTTGGCTGGTCGCCACCGATGCGGCCGACTACGCGAGGCAGGCCCTGCGGGTCGCGATGGCCTGCGACCACCTGCTCGTGCAAGGCGACGCCTTTGGTGCCCGCGACGTCAATCGGCCGCTCACCAAGTACGAACGTCGCGGCATCCGGGAGGGTCGGTCGATTTTCGACTTCACCGCGGTGCGAACTACGACCCCGGTGCGTTAGGGGACCTACTGCACCTGGAAGGTTGACACCGCCCGGTCGAGCGCGAACAGGTCCTCTTTGTCCTTGGCCACGAACAGGATCAGCAGCAGGTAACTGGAGTCGGGAGGCGCAGCCACGACGACAAACGTCGCGGTCTTGGCCGGTCCGCAATCGGTGTACGTCTGGAATCGGCCAAGAACACCGTTTCGGTCGAAGTCGTTGCGCTCACCGATCGTGCACGACGACGAGACGGTCTTCGAAAGCGTGTCGAGAAGCTGTTCATAGCTCTCCGCAGGGATCTGCGTACCGGCGGGAACCCCGAACTGGCCCAGATCAACCGAAGTCACGAACACGCCGGGCGCCGATGGAATGTCAGCGTCTTTGAAGTCGGCCAGGCTGGTTGTCGCGATGACCGCGGGGCTCGTCCCCCCGTCGAAGCTGAACTGGGCCCCGTCGACCTCGTTATAGGCGGTGGGCACCTCAACGCTCACGGTTCCCGAATCGTCCTGGACCCGGATATAGGTGTACGGATCCCCGTCGGCCACCTGCTCGGGGGCCTGGGCGGCGACGGCGCCCGCGGTCTGCGGCTCGGCGAACGAGAAGCTCTCCGCGAGCGGGCTGCCGCGGAACTCACCGCTCAACGTTTTTTGGGTGTCGGGCCGATAGACCTCGACACCGATGGGCTCGGTCGCGGTCGAGCTCCGAAGCACCTTGCAGTAGTCGCGCATGGTCCCGTCGAGTCCGACCGGGAAGCCCTTCATCGTGGTGATGATGTCGCCGGGTTGCATGCCGACCTGTGCGGCGGGGCTGCCGTCTTGCACCGCGACCACCCACACGCCCGACGCCTTCTTCTCCTCATCACGAAATGCCTTGCCGTTCACGCCGAGCGTCTCGAAGTCGCCGTCTTTGAGATTCTCGATCACCGGACGGGCCAGGTCGTTCGCTATGGCGAAGAACTGGGCGGTACCCGACCCGAATGAGTCGCCACCGGCGAAGTTGACGCCGAGCACCTTGCCATCGGAGGTGACGAGTGCTCCACCGCTGTTACCGGGCTGAATGTTGGCGTCGTGCTCGATGATGTGATCGATCGACGCCCAGGCCATGTTGCCGTCGGCCTTGGCCTTCGACACGATGCCCTTCGTGATCGTCGGCTCGCTCTCTCCGAGCGGGAATCCAGCTGCGTACACGTCGATACCGGGCGTGGTCGCCCGGTCGCTCCATTGCAACGACTGGTAGCCGTCGCCGTCGATGTCGATGAGTGCCAGGTCATTGCATTCCGATCGACCCAGAACCCGAGCCGGATGGGAGGTCTGGTCACCGCCGATGAACACTTCGATCGTGGCGGCACCGGCGACAACGTGGTTGTTCGTTACCGCCAGGCCGTCGGACGAAATGATGAAACCCGACCCGGCTCCGGGTGAGGAACTCGACTGCTGGCCATAATCCCGGTACGTGCCCTGCGTTCGGATCTGCACCATGGCCGGCTGGATCTTGGCGATGGAGAACTCGCCGGTGGGCGATGACGAGCCCGCATCGGTGGAGTCCGACGTCTGGCCGGCGACCGTCGTGTCGGTGCCGCCGAACGTGGAGTCTGAGCCGGCGACCGACGTATCAGGCGCAGGGGATGCCGTTACGGTCTTGGTCGATCCTTTGTCTTTGCCGGCCACGAAGCCCACGCCAACCGCGGCGCCCAGCAGCGCGACGATGCCGACCCCGATCCCGGCCAGCTTCGCCTTCGACATCCCCGGTTTTTGGGGAGGTGGTGGCGGCGCGTACGGCTGTTGGTACTGCGGCGGAGGTGGATACGCTGGGCCACCCTGCTGATATGGGGGCTGCTGATACGGAGGTTGCGGGTAGGGCGGCTGCGGGTACGGAGGTTGCTGGTATGGGGGTTGTGACTGCTGCGGGTACGGGGGCTGCTGATACGGGGGTTGCGCGTACTGCGGCTGCTGATAGGGGACCTGTTGATACGGCGGCTCGGGATACGGCGGTTGCAGTTGGGGCTGCTCCGGATGGGGTGTCTCAGGGTGCTGAAGGTGAGGGTCCGACGGTGGTTGGTAGGCGGGTGGCTCCTGATGCGATGACCGGCCGGGCTCGTTCCACTCGACAGTCGGGTCGTCTACCCCGCCGGAATCGGGATCTTCGGGGTTCGACATCGGCATTCTCCAAACTTGAGACATTCGAACGACATGCACCAACCTTCCTGACACTATCCAACCGGGCCGGTAGCCTGGCGACATGGGAAGTGTTCTGACCGATGATGTTCCCGAGGTCCTCGACTTCACGTGCCCCCGCTGCCACCTGCCCGCGAGCCAGCGTCATTACGGGCCGTGCGACAGCTGCGTCGAAGCCCTGAAGGCCACGCAGACCCTGAACAAGCAGGATGCGGTAGTGGAGGATTACGTTCCAAAAATGAACGTCACGCCCAACGCCGTCGCCACGAAGGACTGACCACCCCGACACGAACACACCGGACTCGGCACATCGTGTTCACCCCAGGCTGATCTGGGGGATCTCGCCGATGGTTGACGCAGGCGGCGTCCCGCACGATCGAGTGCATGAGTCGCTCCTTGTTCCGTATCGAACCCGCTTCCTCCGGTCTCTCAACGAACGCACGACTATCTCCCTCTACCTGTACCCCACTCGACCCGGTAACTCACCAGACCGGGTCGTTTCGCGTCCGGGCGGAGCGCACCGTCACGTCGTTGGGCGATCCGGGCACCGAAGTCGGGCACGACAAACGACGCAACGGAACATACGGATCTAAAGGCGGCAAGGGACGTGACGGGCGGGATGAGGCGTTCACCGCCGTCCGATCGCTGGCTCTGGTTGTCGTCGTGCTGTGGCACTGGGTCTTTGCGACCGTGCGTTGGGATGCCAAGGGGCCGCATGCGGGCAATCCGCTGCACGTCGTGCCCGGCGGGTTTGTGCTCACCTGGTTCCTGCAGGTGATGCCACTGTTCTTTCTCATCGGCGGCTGGGCATCGTGGAGCTCGCTCACCCGGCATCAGCAGCGGGGTGGTTCGGACCGGACCTGGTTGCGTGCCCGAGCCGGTCGCCTCGCCCAGCCGGCCGTGCCCTTGGCGGTTGGTTTGATCACCGCGAAGCTCCTGCTGAGCCCGTGGGCTTTTGGCGTTGTGCTGCTGGCCGCATCACCGCTTTGGTTTCTCGGTGTCTACCTGCCGCTTACGCTTCTCACACCGCTGCTGGTTCGAGCGCATCGCCGCTCCACTCGGTTGGCGTTCGCAACAACCACGACAGTGGTCATCGCCACACAGATTGCTAGGTTCGCATATCACCTGGAGTCTGGTGCACTCACCCTGGTCACGTTCGTCGCCGTTTGGGGATTGCTCTACCAGGTCGGCTTCCATCTCGAGCGGCTGCGGAATCACCGACGCGAAGCGCTGGGTCTCGGCCTCGTTGGGTTGATCGGCATCGGTGTCTGTGTCGCCTTGGGTTACCCGGCATCAATGGTGGCGGTGAAGGGTGAGGCCATTTCCAACATGGGACCGCCAACGGCTGCGATCGCCGCACTCGGGCTGTTTCAAGCGGGCCTGGTGACGTACCTTGTCAACTTCTTCGGGCGGGCCGCCGATTCGAAACAACTAGGCACACTTATTACCTGGGTTGATCGGAACCAGATGGCGATCTACGTCGTGCACCTTCCACTGTGGGTGCTTCAGCTCGTCATGCTGCGGTCGACGCTTCTCGGGCTGTCGAACACACCCACCCTCGGATGGCTTATCACCCGGCCGATCTGGATCCTCGGCCCCGGGTACGTGCTCGTGCGGTTGCTGTCGGCACTGCGCCTGGTCCCGCAGCCACGACACCCGTGACATTCCTTCTGTGGCGACTGTTATAGATTGAGCGAACATATGTACGTTTCCGTGTGCTACAGTATGTGTGTGGATACCTGTATCGCCGATCAGATTGCCGTGGCACACGCCGCAATCGATCGCGTGTTGTCCAACCTCACAACCACTGAAATCACTGGTCAAACCGTCAAGCAGCTCCGGGGCTTGTTGGACCGTGTAGATCTTGGAATTACGTTCGCGTACAACCAGTACCGGAACTCGGGTGACTACTTCCTCGACGGTCACCCGAACGGTCCCGCTTGGCTCGCCGCGAACACCAACGCGCTACGTAGCGAAGGGTACGCCCGCAAAGAACACGCTGAGCTTCTTGATTTGTTGGGCTCGTTCGGTGACGCGTTCCACGCCAAGCGAATCGGCTACAACCACATCCGCATCCTCGCCCCGGCGGTGACCGAGGAACGACGCGACTTGGCCGTCCGCGATGAGGCTGTACTACTCGAGGCCGCCGAAGCGTTGTCGGCGTCGGAGTTCAAAGTGGCCGTACGCAAATGGATATCACTATGCGACGACGAACTGTCGGACCCAACCCGGCCCGACACCCACGCCGCCCGGCGCCGAGTTACGCTCACCGTGCTTCCCGACGGAACGTGGAAACTCGACGGGATCCTCGAACCGTTAGCCGGGGAAACACTCGCTGCTGCGTTTGCGGCGGTCATGCCATCGAAACGGTTACCCGACGATGACCGTTCGGTCGTGCAGAAACGTCACGACGCGCTCCATGACATCGCGAACGAAATCCTCGGCAACGACGACCTCTCCGAAGTACACGGCTCGACTCCCCATGTCACGGTCGTCGTCAACGGTGAGAACGGCAACACCACCACAGCATCAGGCACCGTGCTCCCGCGATGGGTGCGAGATGCCATGTGCTGCGACGCCACCTTCACCGCCGTGTTCATGTCAGGCAAAGGCGTACCGTTCGACGTCGGAACCCCCATCACCGGCATACCCCAACGCACCCGCAAAGCCATCCTCGCCCGCGACTGCCACTGCCGCTATCCCGGATGCTGCCGCCCAGCCCGCTGGTCCCACATCCACCACCTCAAACCCCGCGAAGACGGCGGAACCAACGAACCCGAAAACTTGGTTCTGCTGTGCAGCTTCCACCACCGACTCGTGCATCGATTGGGCCTCCGACTCACCCTCGACACCGACAACATCACGCTTTTGATCCACTGGCCCAACGGCATAATCCTCCACAGCCCACCAACCAACCAGCTCACCCTCATGCGGTGATGGGACCGACCCAACCTGCTGAAAGATCCTAGGCCCCACCTTGCTCGTTTAGCGAGGTGGTGTCGCCGCGCTTGGAGAACTTGTCGAAGTCGCCGACGAGCTTGAGGAACTCGGCGTTCACGGCGTCGATCGCTGATGCTTTGGGGTTGGGACCACCGCAGTGTTCCTCATCGGCCGAGACGATGGTCTTCTTGTCGACTCGAACTTCCAGCGTTCGGCCCGTTCCGCCGGTGCAGCCGGACGTGCTACCTCCTGGCTTGGCCGCCTTGACCTTGGGGAGCAACACATTGACACGGGCCCAGGTCGTGACGGGAACCTTGAACGAACCCTTGGCCACCACCGTGCCATATGCATCGACGGTGACAGTGAAGACGCCGTTGCGGACGCGGCCGGTCCAACTCCGATGGTATTGCGGCGGAGTCGAGCTGTCGGAGAAGCTCATGTCGATTTCCGACGTCTTCGTCACCTTCGGCAACGCAGTGGCCTCAGCACGTGGCACCGTACCGAGAAGGAATTGAACCAGCGTGACGGCGAGAATGACCATCCGACGTCGGGGTGCCGTCGGTCCCTTCATGGCGTGCCTCTACTCCTGTACGAGTTCGACGAGCGTGCCAAACGTGGTCTTCGGGTGAATGAACGCGACGGTCGTGCCGCGTGATCCGGGACGCGGATGCTCGTCGAGCACCTTTCCACCGGATGCCTTCACCGATTCGAGCGCGGCTGCGCAATCGGCGACCCGGTAGCCCACGTGGTGGATGCCTTCGCCCTTCTTTTCCAGGTACTTCGCCACGGGCGAGTCGGGGCGCGTCGGCGTGAGCAACTGGATGTAGCTTTCCGCCACTTTCAGAAGCGCCTCCTCCACACCGTCGGACTCCACGACTTCACGATGGTCGACTTCGGCGCCGTAGACGTCTCGGTAGTACGCAATGGCAGCTTCGAGGTCGTTGACGGCGATGGCAACGTGATCGATTTCAGTGAGGAACGGCGTGGTCATACATCCATTCTCGCGTCCCGTGGAAGGCATGACCATTCGGGCGCTAATCTGTGACAGTTCTGCGGGTGTAGTTCAGAGGTAGAACATCAGCTTCCCAAGCTGAGAACGCGGGTTCGATTCCCGTCACCCGCTCCATCCATCCAACCAAGCAAAGGCCGGCTCAGATCGATTAGCCGTCCGTAGCGACCGGTCCGAAACCAGGTTGTCGACCGTTTCGCACAGTTCGTACACGGGCGATCACCGCCGAGCATCATCGACCCCGTCAGATGCCGGTGCCTTCGGTGGAACCACCCAGGAAGGTCAGTGTGGTGTTGTCCCAGAAGATGCCGGTGCCGTCGGAGGTGCTGCCGAGGAATGCGAGTGTGCCGCTGAGGTTTCTCATGCGTGCGGTGGTTCCGTCAGAGCGGGTAACTGTCGCGCTGAAGCGGATCGTTCCTTTCCCCGTGGCTCGAAATCCCGTGGCGGTGCGGGTGCCGTCGAGGATGACGGTGCCGGTTCCGTTGATCGGAGCCCCACTGCTCAGCTGTCCAGTGAACGTGGCGTTACCGCTGGCGGTCTTCGCGGCGACACGGGTGAGTGTGATCTGGATGTCGATGGTTGCGGTGTACTTGACGCGTTTTGCCTTGGTGGTGGCAACTGTCGGCTGTGATGTGAGCACCAGGACTGCCAGCACTGCACTGAGCACTGCGGCGAGAACGCCTGTGAGCGCGTTGTTTCGGCGACGGCAGTGAGGCGACGGGATCACGTTCATGTTCAAAGTTCAGCATGCACGTGCCCGCGCGTCCACCGCGAACCGTGACGCAGATGCTAGGGCCGCGAGGAGGCCGAGCGGTTCGTCGACCCGGTCCCGCCGGAGCGGGCACATTCTGCGGTGCGGTCAAAGGACGAACGGTGACCCGGTCACTGAACGAACGACGGACTTCGCTACGCCTGGAGAAACTCGACCCAGTTGCCGTCGGGGTCGACGACGATCGAGATGGTGATCCCGGGTCGAAGAGCGGTTACGGGAACGGCCACTTTGTAGCCGGCCTCGGCAACGGCAGCGGTGATGTCCTCGATGTTCGACACGCTGATGGTCCAGTAGCGATAGCCGTACGCTCCCTGGATTCCGCCACGCGGGGCCTTGGTCTCGAGGGGCTTGCCCGGATCGACGAGCTTGATCATGCTCGTGCCGCACATGAGGCGATACATCTTGGCGCCACCGGGCATGTCCATCGTTCCTGCTTCAGTAAAGCCAAGTGTGTCGCGGTAGAACTTCAACGACGCCTCCGGGTCACTGATGACAATGCCGAGATCGATCGAGTCTTTGGTGAGTGCGATGGCCATACGGCCACCGTACCTGCGCGACTCGGGTCAGCGCACATCGGGTCTTCAAGAAGCGATGGGAAACCGAGGCCCGGTAGTTAGACGATTTCCGCCATTCGGGTCAGACTGGGGCATGTCCGCACCCACCCAGGTTCACATCGACCTGTTCGATGCCGCTTCGTTCGCCAACGGTCATCCGCACGATCAGTACGCGTGGTTGCGACAGAACGACCCGGTGCACCGGCATGCTGAACCCAACGGTCCGGGGTTCTGGGCGCTGACCCGACACGCCGACGTTCGCGCCGTGGGGCGTAACGCAGAGGACTTCTCGTCGTCGCCGACGATCATGATCCCCGACAGTCAAGGCCCCGAACTAGGTGATCACCAGATGATGCTGATGATGGACCCGCCCCGTCACAGTGCGTTCCGTCGCCTGATGATCCCTGACTTTGTCCCGGTCGCCGTGACCCGGATGAAGGACCGGGTCGGGGAGCTCGCAACCCGAATCATCGACAACGTCTGCGAGCGCGGGTCGTGCGATCTCGTGACCGACATCGCCGGCGAGATGCCGTCGTTCGTGGTGGCGGACATGCTGGGCTTGCCGCTGGACGATGGGCGCGAGCTGTACAAGCTCACGGAAATCATCCACTCCGCACCGGAGACGCTGCCCGAGGGGGCCGGCGCCAACGCGGTCATGAGTATGTTCGGCTATGCACAGGGCGTGTGGGCCGACCGCAAGGCCAATCCTCGGGAGGATCTCTCGAGCCGGCTGGTTCATGCCCAGGTCGAGGGTCGGGCCTTCGACGAAATCGACTTCGCGCTGATGTTCCTCCTACTGGTCGATGCCGGCGGCGACACCACCCGCAACCTGGTGGCCGGCGGGCTCGACGCTCTGTTCGCCCACCCGGCCGAGTTCGACGCGCTGAAGAACAACTTCGATGAACTCATTCCCACGGCTATGGAGGAGTTGCTGCGCTGGGTGTCGCCGGTTACCTACATGCGTCGCACCGCCACGAAGGCGACGACAATCGGAGACACCCGCATCGAAGAAGGCGACAAGGTGGTCATGTACTACGGCTCCGCGAACCGTGACGAGTCCGTGTTCACCGACCCTTACCGCCTCGACCTGACGCGCACCCCAAACGACCACCAGGCTTTCGGAGGCGGTGGCCCGCACTTCTGCCTCGGCGCGCACCTGGCGCGGGCCGAAGCGCACGCCCTGCTGCGCGAGCTTCTCATCCGACTGCCCGACATCGCACCCGCCGGTCCGACCAAATGGCTGGCGTCGACCTTCATCAGCGGACCACAGCACCTTCCCGTCACGTTCACGCCGAGCGCACCAGCCACTGCGGCCTAAAGGTCCCACGCGTTGTTCGGAACGCAAAAGAAGCCCGCCTGGGAGGGCGGGCTTCTTTGCAATCAGCGTCGAAAACTGCGGACTAGCAAACGACGATGGTCACGGGTGGACTCACCTTCACTGCCCCTGACGGGAACGTGGCTGTCATCGTCACCACCCAGGTCGACGGGTAGATGCCAGTCGTAAGCTTCCATAGGGTGTTCCCCGATCCAGACACGGGTGACAACGTGCGCAAGACGGTGTCGACCCCATTCGTTGCCGATATCTGAACGGTCGTTGCGCCGGCACTGGTACTTGCCTTCCAGTCAAAGGACCCGGTGAGACAGAACGGCGTAACGGTCAAGGTCAACGGGATTGTCGTGGTCGGCGCAACGGTCGTCGTCGGAGCAACGGTCGTCGTCGGAGCAACGGTCGTGGTCGGAGCAACGGCAATCGTTGGCTGAGTCGGGCAGGTGACCATCTTCACGAGCGGAACTGGAGTCGACGTCCGAACACCACCAGGGAAGGTTGCCGTGGCAACCACCTTCCAGGTGTCATTCAGAATCCCGGTATCAAGGGACCATACGGTTGGACCCCCGCTCAGCGTCGGCGCGTATGGACCTCCGCCTGCGCCCGTGCCCGTAACGGTGAGTCTCACCGAGCTGGCCGGAATGCTGGTGACTGCTTCCCAACGAAACGACACAGCGCTCTCGCAGGTGCGGAACGGCGTGACCACTACGGTTCCGATCGCACCGGTGTTGGGTGTCGGGGCGATGGTCGTGGTGGTCGTTGTGGCCGTCGGGACGGTGGTCGTGGTGACCGTAGTGAGGTCAGTCGGGTTTACTGCCGACGTCGGGATGAGGAAGGTGAACAGATCGTAGTTACCCAGCCCGCTCCAGTAGCCGCCTACCTGGTTCTGCGCAGAGCCAGCGGCGTAGTACGACCCGGCGGGCATCTGCGAGTTCGGCTGAGCGCCGAGGATGCCGTATTCACCCGAGATCACGGAGAACTCGATGTAGTACGCACCGGCGGGAAGCGTGATCGGACTCGGAAACATCAGCTCGCGGCGGACCGTGTTCGATGCGCACGTATTGGGTGCTGCCAACGGATACGGGTTGCAGGAAGTCAGACCGATGTCCGTACGCATCGCGGGAGCCATCGCGAACGCCTGCTGGACCACCGGACTCATCGCGGTGCCGTTCATATCGGTAACGACGGCCGTCATTACTCCAGCGACCTTCGGTCCAATCGAGACAGAGACACCACTTACCTGCGTAGCCACTGCAGCAGTGACATGCTGCCGTTGCTTGCGGGGAACGCCACCGACGACAGCAACGGTCGGCGTGACGTCATCGAGGTTGCTCGAGAAGATGTCATATCCGTTGCCCTGACTTCCACCGTTCGTGAAGTTGAACGCGACTTCGGGAGTGAAGCTGAACGCCGGGTGGTAGCACCAGTTGTTGTTGACCTGATTCGTACAGTTCTTCCAGGCACCACCAGTCGGATACTGCCCGCCCGTGGATTTGTATTGAACTCCCCACTTCGGGAACGGCAGCACCTTCGTTTGTTGCGACTGCATCTGACCGAACTGTTTTCCTCGCGTCGTATTGAAGTTGATTCCGTACCAGTTCTTGTCGCCGGCAACGTTCGGGTTCGTCCACACCAGGTGATAGACGGCGTCCTTCGTTATTGGCAGCGCCGAGCCCGAGCACGACTGCGGGGCAACGCAGGAAGTCAACGACAGGGCACTGAAGTAGCCGTAATTGTTGCTTCCGGGGATGCCGATCCATTGGCCCTGGTTGCGCGATAGCGGAGCGACCCATTGAAACCAGGCGAGGGAAGGGCCTGTTGGGTTGTGGGCTGCGGTGTTGTCGTCGGCGTAGAAGTCGAGCCTGATAGTTCCACCGTTACCGGCCGAGTAGCACTGGTCCTCGTCAGAGGAAGGGGGGAGTGGAGTAGGGCAACCGATGAAGCTTGGCTGGACGCTGGAAATGCTCGTCGTATCCTTGGCTCCGAACACAATGTCGACCGCGGAATGAGACGTCACGACCATGCGTCCGAGTCCTTCGCTGGACCACGGCACACCGAGGACGCCTTCACTTGTCCCCGAAGTTTTCGGAACGACCGGGGCTGGTGGCAACACCGCAATCGTCGGGGTCGTTGGAGCAACAACCGTGGTTGGCGTTGTCGGCGCGGTTGGCGTGGTCGGCGCCACGGCAATCGTAGACGTGGTCGGCGCCACGGCAATGGTCGGCGTGGTCGGCGCTGCGATCGTCGACGTCGGTCGAAGGGCTGTTGTCGTTGGCGGGCAGGTGGCTGCCATCACGAACGACACCGGGTCGGACGTCCGAACCTCCCCACCGGGGAAGGTGGCCGTGGCCACGATCGTCCAGGTGTCGGGAAGGATGCCTGTGTCGAGGGACCAAACGGTGGGTCCGCCACTCAGCGCTGCGCGGTACGGCCCGCCGGCGGCCCCGGTGCCTGTCGACGTCGTAGACACGGAAGTGGCTGGGACGCTCGTGACTACCTCCCATCGAAACGACGTGGCGGTTACGCATGCTGGGAACGGCGTCACGGTTACGGTTCCGGTTCCCGTGGCTAGGACGGCGTCGCTTGTCGCCGGCGTCCTAGTCTGGGAAGTCGCCCGGGATGGAAATCCAATGCTCGAAAGAAGACCTCCGACGGTCACAAGCACAACCAGCATGACGCTGAGTTGGGCCTTCGTGGCTCGGCTGCGGACGACGCCGCCGCGCGAGGTTCCGAGGAACCAGTCGTGGACATCTCGATTGTCGAGTTTCCTAGATGGCGCGTCCTTTTGGGCGGGCCGGGTTACGTCGTTCATCACTTGTTCCTTGGGTGGGGCAAGCGATAGAGTCACGAGTGGTTAGTAACGCTTATCGATCGCTTGCGGTTGATCTGGTTGGAACTGTCATTCGCCCCTCCCTGCAAGGAGGGGCGTTTGATTTCTTTGGGTTTTGGGAACCCGGTCGAAGGACACGCTTACGAAGCGCCCTGCGTTCACGAATCCTTTCTTGACCGTCATCGTTGAGTTCTTGTGGACCCTGAAAGTCTTTGACCTGACTCTTCCGCAGCGAGCGGATCTGTCATTTGTCGCTCTATTTCTTTCGGCCAAAAAGCGACAGTTCTGAATTCAAGAAAACTCACGTTGTCGTAGGGTTGAGGTCTGTTCTTTGAGGTCTGCTGTCCGGTTCTTCAGTCCCTCACCGTGACTCCACGACAGTCGTGTGGTCGCGTTGTTGGATGAGAACGTCGACGCCGCCGATGGTGGCGGAGTTGGGCTTCCCGATCAGAAGTTGATTGACCGTTCCAGCCGTGCGAGTCGACGGTAAGGACCAACTGTTCGTCGCGTTGGCGGCGTAACTGTACGGATTTTGTGAAACGGTTCGACCCTTCTCGGCGCATCCGATTCCATCTTGCAATGAGTGCAAGAGCGAACGTCCACGCGCCAGCGAATGAGGCCGTTGTACGACGCTCGGAGCTTCAACGCCTGCTCCGTTCATGGCACTCAACGTTGCTGAGCCGCGTGCCATCAAGCGTGGTTCAGCCCGTATCACCGGTCCGGGTGACGGATACGTTCAGGCGACGCGCGAATGCGACCAGAAACGGTCCGGCCTCTTGCGAGGCAACGGAAGAACGGACCTTCTGGTCGCTGCGAACAGCGTCGCGCTTACGCGGCGCCGACCAGGGAACCGTCGAGCCGCCGTAGGACGAGGTGGGCCTGGTGGAACTTGGCGACGGGCTTGAGGAACATCAACGGGCATGCACCCGCAACGACATCGATGCCGGCGTCCTTGCAGGCCCCGTAGGTAGCATCCGACATCGCCCCAGGGCTCCCCGCTCCGCGAAACAGCCAGACCTGCTTGATGCCCAGCGCCACGCATTCCTGAACCGCCGCCAGCGCCGCGGGACCGCTCACCATGATCATCACGCCTTCGACCGGAGGGTTGGCTTCGGCAACACGGCTGACGCAGGCAACACCGTTGATCGCCTTGGCTTGCGGATTGGCCGGTACTACGTCGTAGCCGTGCGTCACCAACTCGCGGAAGATGGTGTTGCCGAACTTCTTCGGGTCAGCCGACGCGCCGACCAACGCAATGCGCTTCAAGGCCAGGAAACGTTGCACAGCATCTGCTTCGACGGTCGTCGGGGCATGTTGCGAAACGAGACCTTTCACCATGAGCCAACCGGCCACGACGAACGCCACCCCGATGACGGAGTACAGCGGATGGAAGAAGCTGAACTCGCGGATGAACAGCAGCTCAACGAGCAGCCACCCAACGAGCATGACGCCGGCGAGTTGCGCGTCGAAGCCCGTCTTCGGATGGTGGCTCCAGGCCCGCCGGGCCAGCACCGAGAACGGCACACCGACGAGCATCGCGAGGGCCAGCCCACCGAGCACCGGACTGTCGAACGGAAGCCGACGGTTCAACTTGTCACCGATCGACAAGCCTCCGCCGATCAGGCCGACCGCACCACCAAAGGCACTGAGTGCTACCAATGCGGCCCCGACACCGAGGCCCCGATACCCATTCGACTGCTGGACGTTGCGTTCAGCACGTCGTGATCTGTCACTGAGAACAGCCATGTCGAAGTCCTTTCAAGCGGTGAAGATTCAGTCAGTTGCGAATGGCGGGTACTCGTCGGTCAACATGTAGGCGTACGCACTGAAGCGAACGCTGACCCGCTGCGACTTCATGACCCACGCGCGTAGTGATTCGGGCCACTTGCCGGTGAAGAGCACGGCGAAGAACGCAGCAAACCAGGCGAGGGCTCCGACGAAACCGATGACCATGAGATAGAGCGCGGCTGGGATGGCCCAGATAAAGCGCAGGCCGACCGTCAGCCGGTTCCGGTCGGTGAGTACCGGGCGGACCGTAAGACTGACCGGAGATCCGCCCGGTTCATCCGATGTCATGTCGAAGGTGAAGGGCGGATAGCTCGAGTAGAGGAACCCGGCGTACAGCTGGGCCCTCGTCGAGTAGCGAAGGATGAAGACCTGGAAGTTCGCCAGGCTCGCCGGAAGTTTCCCGGTGAATACGATGGCGAACCACGTGATGACAGAGATCGCGCCCGAGACGTAACCGAGTGCGCCAGCGATGATCAGGTGCGGGATCGCAAGAATCCACTGCACCAGTGGTCGCCAGTTCTCAAGCCGTTCCGGGGTTTCTACGTCGATTGATGCTGGATAGTCCATGGTGGCCTCTCAACAGACGTTGATGGTTGGGTGCGAAACCAAAAGGTTCCGGCGCCATCGAGTATGCGCGCTTAGGGTATCGAACCCTAGAGCACTTGGTCCCTGGATGCATGAGCCACCTGTCGGCGAGACTAGCCGGTGATATGAGAATCGTTCGGGGCCCGGAGGCCGAGCTCGCACCCGCGTTGCGCGCTCAGGTCCTCACGCTGCAAGACCAAGCTTGGCCCGGGGACCCCGGGCCTGAGTCGTCGCAAACGCACGATCCGCTGCTCCAACCAGTGTCGCTCCTGCTATTGCACGAAGACGACACCGTGGTCGCCGCGCTCGACGTGCTGACGAAGACAATCTTCCACTCCGGCGCAAGGTACACGGCGAGCGGGCTCAGCACGGTGGTCACCGCCCCGGCGCACCGGTCACGCGGCTACGGGCACCGCCTGGTCGTTGCCGCCCGCGAGTACATCGGGTCGAGCGGCGCTGACATCGGGATCTTCACCTGCGACCCACCCCTGGCCGGCTTCTACGAGCGCGCCGGCTGGACCGTGCTGACCGGAACCGTGATCGTCGGTGGCTCGCCCGCTCGGCCGTTCCCGAGCGATGAGTTGGGCAAGGTGACGATGGGATCGTTCTTCTCGACGAAGGCACGCTCCAACGCCGCGGACTTCGTCGGAAGCCGAATCGAACTGTTCCCCGGTGAGATTGACCGCCTTTGGTGACGCGATTCGACCGTCGACGACGAGTCGCCGACGAATCGGCGACGCTAAGCGCGCTTAGTGACTCGCGTGACGGCGGAAGTGGTTGATCTTGTCTTCGCCGACCTTGGCCCGGAACTCGGGATCGTCGATGCCCATGCCTTCTTCGGGAGCGAGACACAGCACGCCGATCTTGCCTTCGTGCAGGTTGTGGTGCACCTGGTACGCAGCGTCGCCGACCTGATCGAGGCCGTACACGGCGGAGACCATCGGCTGAATCTTGCCCTGCGAAATGAGCTTGTTCGCGGCGTAGGCCTCGGAGTAGTTCGCGAAGTGCGAGGACAGGATCCGCTTCAGCTTCATCCAGAGGTGGCGGTTGTCGTATTCGATCATGTAGCCGCTCGTTGCCGCACACGTGATGATCGTGCCGGCACGCTTCGCGATGAACACCGAAGCGCCCATCGTGGATCGGCCGGGATGTTCGAAGACGATGTCGGGATCTTCACCGACGAGAGCGCGAACGTCGGCACCAAGGCGCCGCCATTCCTTTTCGTCCTGCGTCGTTTCGTTCGACCAGAACTTGTAGCCGGCGGCCTTTCGGTCGATTACATGCTCGCAACCCATGCCGTGGAGTAGGTCGACCTTGTCGGCACTCGAGACGACGCCAACGGGGATGCCGCCTCCGTTGAGCACGTACTGCACGGCATAACCGCCAATGCCACCCGTGGCACCCCAGATGAACACGACGTCGCCCTGCTTCATGCGGGCACCGTTGTGGCCGACGAGCATGCGATAGCTGGTCGAGTTGCACAGCGCGTTGCTGGCCGCTTCCTCCCAGCTCAGGTGCTTGGGTTTGGGCATCAGCTGGTTGGCCTTCACGACGGCGATGTCGGCGAGCCCGCCGAAGTTCGTTTCGAAGCCCCAGATGCGCTGGTTGGCGGCGAGCATCGAGTCGTCGTGGGCGCTCGGGTCCTGGTCGTCGACGTGGTTGCAGTGGATCGTGACGCGGTCCCCCGGCTTCCAGTTACGCACGGCCGAACCGACGCGCAGAACGACGCCCGAGCCGTCGGAGCCGATCACGTGGTACGGCAGGTCGTGGCGCTTGCCCCACTGGCCTTCGCGACCGAGGCGGCTGAGGAAACCGAACGTCGGCAGCGGTTCGAAGATCGACGTCCACACTGAGTTGAAGTTGATCGAACTGGCCATAATGGCCACGTAGGCCTCATCGGGCGCGAGCTCGGGGAGGGCGACATCTTGAACGTGCAGGCTCTTGCGTGGATCCTTCTCGTTCGAGGCCATGCCTTCGAACATTGACTGCTCATCCTTGAGCACGACTGCAGCGCGATAGGACTCCGGAAGCGGGAGCGCGGCAATGTCGGCGCCGGAAGCACCGGCGTTTATGGCGGCGAGAATCTCTTGCATATTCTCATGATGTCTAGTGCATATGCACGGTTTCTATTCAATCCGGACGGTCCCGGTTTGAGCTGGCAAGATGGTGCACTTACCGTGGATGCACTACCAACCTTTCTGGAGGCCCCAATGTCCGGTTCAGTCATCGTTGCTGGAGCACGTACACCAATCGGCAAACTGGCCGGCGGACTCGCTGGTTTCAGCGCTTCTGACCTGGGCGGATTCGCTATCAGGGAGGCGCTCAAACGAGCCGGTGTCGCCCCGGAGACTGTCGATTACGTGTTGATGGGTCAGGTGCTGCTCGCCGGTGGCGGCCAGATGACCGCTCGGCAGGCGGCGGTGTCCGGTGGCATTCCGATGTCCGTCCCGTCGGCCGTCGTAAACAAGGTCTGCCTTTCGGGCATCAACTCCATCTACCAGGCTGACCTGCTGATCCGCTCGGGTGAAGCCGACATCGTCGTGGCCGGTGGCATGGAGTCCATGACCAATGCGCCATACCTGCTTCCCGACGCCCGCAGCGGCATGCGGCTCGGCGACAAGAAGGTCATCGACTCGATGATGTACGACGGCCTCACCTGTGCCTTCGACAAGGTGGCGATGGGCCTCGGCACCGAGCGTTACGGGCAGAAGGCCGGTATCGCCCGGGCAGCCCAAGACGAGCTGTCCGCCCGGTCCCATGAGCGCGCGGCCGCCGCAATCAAAGACGGCAAGTTCGCAGAGGAGATCGTTCCGGTCGCCGTGCCGCAGCGCAAAGGTGACCCGATCATGATCGACACCGACGAAGGCGTGCGTCCCGGCACCACCGTCGAGTCCCTCGCCAGCCTGAAGCCGAGCTTCGACCCACAGGGCACAATCACCGCCGGCAACGCATCCCAGATCTCCGACGGCGGCTCAGCCGTCATCGTGATGTCAGCCGCGAAGGCCAAGGAGCTCGGTTGCACCGTGCTGGCCGAGATCGTGTCGTTCGGCATGGTCGCCGGCCCCGACGCGTCGCTGCTGCTTCAGCCGGCCAACGCCATTCGCAAGGCGCTGTCGAAGGCGTCGCTGTCGGTCAGCGACGTGAACCTCTTCGAGATGAACGAGGCGTTCGCCTCGGTCGCTCTCGCGTCCACCGCGGACCTCGCGGTGAGCGACGACATCGTCAACGTGAACGGCGGCGCCATCGCCCTCGGTCACCCAATCGGTGCTTCCGGCAACCGGATCGTGCTCTCCCTCGCGATGGAACTCCGCCGCCGCGGTGGTGGCATCGGCGCTGCGGCTCTCTGCGGCGGTGGCGGCCAGGGCGACGGCATGATCATCCGGGTTTCCTAACCGCGGATCCTTCGTTCCCCGGGACTTCTTCAGAGTCCCGGGGAGTCATTCCGCAGGCGCTTCGTTCGCTACGGCGACGAGAAGTCGGAAATTCATAGTCTTGGCCGAACCTGTTTCCGTGGCAGGCGCGGGCGATGCGGCCGATGCGGGAGACTCTGCAACTCCCACAGCCGATTGGCCGGCAGCGCTCGACAGTGAATGCAAGACGCCCGAGAACGTGATGTGCCCGTCTTTGGGCGGCCGCTCACGCAACACCGCGATCGCCGCGACCGGAGGTGCGACGGTGAAGGTGGATCCGAGAAATCCCAACGTCTCCATTTCATCGGTCACGAACGCCGCAACCGGAGCATCGGGAGCGTCGTCGAAGCGCACATCGCCCGCGACATCGCCCTCAGCCTGCACACGCATCATGACGATCGGGGCCGGTTCCCCCTCCCACTCCTCGGTCCAGGCCGAAGCCGAGACCACGGTCTCGGGCGTGGTCGCCGCTGAACTCGACACCGACAGGATCGCAGCCAACGCACCGTCGTCGGCCGTTCTCCGTTGAACGTCGTCAATGATCGCCCACCATTCGCCCACCGCCGAAGGCACGAGTTGGTTGTCGTTCGCGGTTGATGCGCCCGGGAGCGCCCGGATCATGTCGACCACGCTCGTTTCGACTTCACCGCGCCACCAACCGATCTCCCTCGCTCCGGAAGGAGCAGCAGCGGAACCTCCGCTTACGGCGCGTTGAACCTGACCGTCATCGGTGACCGAAACGGTTTCCACAGCCTCGTCGGAGGCCCGACGAAACTCGAATCGAATCAACTCAGCCATGAAGCGCCCTACGACAGGTCAGTCGATCAGCAGCGATGGGGTGGGCCATCGGATCGGTATCAGCGTCGATCACCGGGTCACCTCGGCCTTGAAACTCTCTTCGGTCGGCAGCTTCAGGTTCGTGTTGAACTGATCGAGGACGGGGGCCATGAAATCGGACCGGAATCCAGCCTTCGACGTGTCATTGCTCGACATGACCGAGCTCGATGACAAGCGAACGTCGACGCCGGGTGAACCCCGCTTCGGCTCGGAACTCGGACCGTCGTAGCTCTTGGTGTTCTGCTGCGACTTGAGCAGGTTGTACATGTGGTCGGCGACCTTTCGAATTTCCGGGTCCGGCGCCGACTTGGCCGCCAGAGCTCCAGCCGGGATCGACATGGCGGCGTTGACCTCGTTCTCGATCGCGCCCTGGAGGGTCTCAAACTGCGCCTTGGCCCGCGGTTGGATGGCATCCGATACGAACGTCTCAACCGCCTTGCGCCCACTGGCGCGAGCCGTGCTGCGAACAAGCCCGAGCACACCCACATACAAATCGTGCACCGACTTCATGCGCTTCGTTGCCCCACCCTTCACCGCCGCCTCGGCTGCCGCGATCACCTGGGGGCTGACAATGGCCGCCGTGTACTTCGCATCGAGACCCTTGCCCGGATTGGACCATTCCGCAGGTACGGCGTCCAACTGGCTGAGCAAACTGGTCGAGGGGCTGACCTTCGGAACGCCGCCGATCATGTTGTCGACCACCGAGGCGCCACTGGTCTTCACCGCACCACCGGTCGCAGCATCCGTAACGTTGGCCGAGAAATCCGCGGAGATCGTGGTGCTCGTGCCATCGGCGCCGGTCGCGGTGAACGCCTTGAACGCCGTCTTGCGCCAGGATTCCCACTCCCGATTGAAGGCGTCGAACATGGCTGTCGAGGTGAAGCCGTTCATGGCATCGCTCCCGACGGTCTTCGCGGGAAGGTGGCTGCCTGACTGGAACGCGACTGCACCAGGCACCGACGGCCGCAGGCCCCGGTTCACGCCTCCCTCCAGCTGCTTGGACAGATCGGCCCGGAGCGTCGCGTCGCTCCAGGTGGTCGTGACCGCCGACTGAAGTTGCTTCGTGAGGTTCGCCTTCTCGGCCGTGAACTTGGAAAACACCGTTCCCAGTTTGGCGTTGAGCCGATCGAGCACCGGCCCGATCAGCGCGGAAGCGACCATCTGGCGCACCGTCGACTGATCAAGTGCCTTGTCCGCCGTCTTGGCGCCGCCGCCCATGCGGTGCAGCATCTGGTGGGTCTGATCGTCGCTGCGGGAGTACTCGTCGGGGATGCCCAGCAGGTGCCCGTATTCGTGGGCGACGATCTGGTCCATGTTCATGTCGCCGTAGTTCTTCTTGGTGTTCATGTACCAGTGGCCCGAGTCGACCGGATGAGCGCCATCACGCTTGGCATCGGTCTTCGAGCCGAACAACGAAATCGACGTGTGTGACGGCGCTTTGAGATCGAACACCGGAGTAGCGACGAAGCGGACCGGAAGACGGATTTCCCCCGGGGTCGCGGGGGCCGCCGGGGTCGGGGGCGTGGGGGCCCCACCGGGCTTGGGGGCCGGGGTAACGGCGGGAGCGGGCGCGGGCGCCGGCGTCGGACCGGGTGCGGGAGTCGGACCGGGTGCGACCGCGGTCTTTTCCTTCCCGACAAAGTCGTAATGGTTCCACGACGTCGTGATTGTCTTGCACTTCGCCGTCGCAAACGAACGGCGAGGGTCGCCCGGGCGAATCGGCCGTACCTTTCCGATGTCGCGGCTGAAGTTCGGATTCAGGGTTTTGACACCGCCCGGAAAGATGAACTCCCGTTCGTCACGCGACTGGTCGCGGAATTGGATTCGCACTTCGACCACGACTTCTTTGGCCGAACGGTTCATCTCGTACTTCGTTGCGGGTCCGGTCGAATACGGCGTGGCCGTGAACTGTTTGTCGGCCGCCGTCGGTGCGGCGATCGGATTGCCCTTGGCATCTTTCAGGCTGGGATCCTCGTAGAGGGTCTCCCTGGTTCCCGGCGCAGTAATCGGGACGCGCTGGACGCTTCGTTGCGACTGGGTCGGATCAGACCGGAACAGGTTGGCCAGGTTCCGGTTGCCGATGACCGGGGCGAGCGACT
>CAVXNJ010000011.1:0-197841 GCA_963763135.1 uncultured Acidimicrobiales bacterium
GTCGACGTCGACGCTATGGAGGCGATGATCGATGCGAACACCGTTGCGCTCATTGGCTCGGCTTCGAACTACGGCTACGGGACCATCGATCCGATCGAGCGGTTGTCGGAGTTGGCGATCCGCAAGGAGATCGGCCTCCACGTCGACGGATGCCTCGGTGGCTTCATCCTTCCCTTCGGCGAGATGCTCGGCTACGACATTCCGCCGTTCGATTTCCGCCACCCCGGGGTCACCACCATTTCGGCCGACACCCACAAATACGGCTACGGATTCAAGGGCACGTCGATCCTGATGTTCCGCGACCGGGCGCTGCGCAACGGCCAGTACTTCTACATGACGAACTGGTCGGGCGGTCGGTACACCTCACCGGGTATGGACGGTTCGCGCTCCAGCGGCCTCCTCGCCGCCACGTGGGCTTCGATGGTCGCGAACGGCCGGGGTGGGTACCTCGAGAAGGCGAAGAAGATTTTCGAGACGGCGTTCGCCATGCAAGAAGCGGTGAAGTCGCATCCGTCGCTCATCATGAACGGTTCGCCCACCTACTGTTTCTCATTCCGGTCGAACGACTACGACGTCTACCACGTCAACGATTTCATGCGCACGCGGGGCTGGCGGTTCAACGGTCAGCAGAACCCGAACTCGATTCACATGGCGGTCACCGGACCACAGACCCAGGCCGGTGTCGTCGAAGCATTCACCGCCGATCTCGCGGATGCCGTGGCCTACGCGCTTGAACATCGCAACGAGGTTCCAAAGACCAGCGCCGTCTACGCCGGCGCCGACGTCAGCCCCGATGAGCGTGAGGCCAAGATGCGAGCAGGCATGGCCAAAATGCTCGACGCCTACCAGTCGCTGCCCCCGCTCGACTGATTGGCTCCAGACCGGTACCCAACTTGGTGCTGGCGTAGCTCCAACTCCTGGCTTCGGGGTACCCAACTTCGGCGAAAACGCTCGCTGCTACGGCACGAAAACGCCGAGTTGGGTTGCTCAACCGTCCAAGTTGGGTTCACCAACTTGGACGCAGCCGCTCAGCTGACTGGCACCGCCCGGGGTTCGGTCACGTAGTCGTCGATGTTCACGTGTCGGGTCATGTCGAAGAAGTCGACGTTGCGATAGGGCGAGTTGATGACAATCCGACCGCGATCGTTGCGGTAGTACGTCGACATGCCGGGATGGGTCCACACCATGTTCTCGTGAATGGAGTCGACCGCCGTGTTGTAGCGCTCGTGCACGTCGGGGCGAACCTCTACGGCTCCGATTCCCCGTTCGGTCATCTGCGCGATCATGTCGAGGATATAGCGCACCTGCATCTCGGCTACGAACAACAGGCTGCCTCCGTGACCCGGTTGCAGGTTCGGTCCGTAAAGGATGAAGAGGTTGGGAAAGTCGGGCACGACGGTACCTAGATACGCTTTGGCGTTGTCGTCGTCCCATGCCTGGCGAAGCGTCTGACCCGAACGTCCGACCGCTTCGTAGGTGGTGATCAAACGCAGCACGTCGAACCCGGTGGCCATCACGAGTACGTCAGCTTCGGTCGTTGAGCCGTCGACCGTGACAATTCGGTTGCCTTCGATGTGGTCGATCCGATCGTCGACAAGCGTGACCTTCGGATTGCGCAGCATCCGATACCACCCGTTGTCCATCAACATCCGCTTGCCGAACGGCGGATACTTCGGCAACACCTTCTCGAGGAGATCGTCGACCCGATCACCGAGCTCCGCTTTCACATAATTGGTGAAGAACGCTCGGTGAGCATCGTTCTGTGCATTGAGCGAGCGGTCCGGATCGGTCCAGTTGGGGTCTTTGAACAACGACTGGTACGTGCGGTCGTTGAAGGTCCAGCCGAGTCGGACCCGGTACCACGAACGGTAGAGCGGGCACTCGTTGAGAAGAAATCGAAGAGGGTCGGGCACCTCCTTGCGGAACTGCTCGAACGGCGCGGCCCAGTGGTTCGACCGCTGGAAGATCGTGAGCGACGCAACATCGTTCTGGATTTCGGGTGCGGTCTGCATGCAGCTGGCCCCGTTGCCGATGATCGCCACCCGCTTGTCTTTCACGGTGGCGTTGTCGGGCCAGCGGGCGGTGTGCCACTTCTCGCCCGTCCAGGTGTCGAGACCATCGATCTTCGGCTCGGAGGGCGGATTGAACAAACCGGCCGCACTGATGACGATGTTCGCTTCGCGAGTCTCCAGAGTTCCGTTCGGGCTTCGTGTTTCGACCATCCAGGTTTGCCGCGCTTGCTGGTACTCGATGCGGGTGACACTGGTGTTGAAGCGGATCGACTTGCGAATGTCGAACTCATCACAGACATGTTCGAGGTAGCCGTACAGTTCGTCGCGGAGACAGAAGAAGTTCTTCCAGTCGTATGGCGCAAACGAATACGAGTACAGGTGGTTCGGCGTGTCGACCCCTGCGCCGGGATACTTGTTCTCCAGCCACACACCGCCGACCGTCGGGTTGCGTTCGATGATCTCGAACGGAACCCCGGCCGCCTTCAGATTCACTGCGGCGCACAGTCCGGAGACACCGGCTCCGATGACCAGCACATTGAATCCCTCGGGAACATTGATCTGCGCCTGTTCGAGAAACGGAGTCTGACCCAAAAGCGCGCTTACGAAAGCGCCGTATTCCGGCGGAATGCGTTCAGCCATCGCGACACTCAGCATGTCGACGAGCATCTCCTCCGATGGTTCGGCTAGAGCCACCGGTCTCCCGGCCCGCCAGGCGAGAACCGCCTCCAGCGTTGCTTCGCGTACTTCGGCCTCGTGCTGCGGCTGGAGGCCACCGCTGTCGTTGTCACCCATTCCGGTTTGTCGTGTGGGCCGATAGGGGGCATCGAGCCAGTGTGTTTCGCCGGTGAGTTGGACGAGCACCATCAAAAGCGTGGGGATGTTCGCGACTGCGATCGCGTCGGCGAACCGAGCCTCATCGTTATCGTGCGCGGCTTCGGTGGTTGGCATGTATCGCTCCGGACGGTCGGGTGCAGGGACACTATCCCGTCGGCTGCTGCAAAGCCCGTTCGCAGTTCCGGGCGGGGTCGGTGAACTGTGGTCTGGTGCTTAGAACGCGGACGCGTGTCGGCGTTAGCGTGATCGTCTCGGTGTTGTCCTTACAGCCGCCTTGGTCGACGCAGCCCGACGTCTCCACGTTCATTGTCAGGGGCCCGCCCTCGTCGCCGGTGATCGTGTACGTTCCCTTCCCCGTCATCATCATGCCGCCTCCACTGCCCTCGTAGGTCACTGTTCCTGAACGGCCCGCGGCGTCGTTGTTCGCGGCGGCCGCATCGCCCAGCCCAGCATCAGTGCCCGACGCACTCGGATCTTCGGGTGCCGATTCCGCTGGAAGGTACAGGAAGTTCACGGTGAACCCGTTGCCGACGCCGACAAGCTTGAAGGGAAGCGCCAGGTCCCGGATCTTTCCGGTCACGCTGATGCCGTGCCCGCCGCCGTTTGCGATGTAGCGCTGCGGCAAGCAGATCGTCTCGGCCTTCTTCTGCAAGCCCGCAACGTCGAGACCGGCACCGGCGCCGACGAGTTGACGCTGGCGTTCCCAGCCGATCCAGAACTTGAGGAGGATGCCGGGATCGTGCTTGTTCTTGCAGGAGCGGATCGCTTCCTTCTCGCACACCGGGAATGCCTTTTGCGCAGCATCCCAGAAGCCGGCGTTGTCATCGGTCTGTCCGAGCATCTGTCCCTGGCGCTCGTGCCCGATCACGAACTTGATCAGATCACCTGCGGTGCTGCAGCGCGTCGGGAAGTTCGACACCGCCAACGCGATGACCACGTCTACGGCCTGCCGGGCTTCGAGGATCTGAGGTGGTATCCCGCCGCTTTCGGCTGTGCCCAGCAGTTGTTGCTGCCGAGCCCGTTGGAGGGTGTCCTGCTCCCGCTTTTGCAGGTCGCCGAGCACGTCTGCCAGCTTGACGCCTACGAGTTGATCCATCGTCGAATCGTTGACGCCCGTTTCACCGGCGATGCTGAAGTGCGAAAGGTACATCACGATGGCCGTGCTGCTTGGATCGACTGCGGCGGATGCGACGCCGGTACCGTCGTGGGCGGCCTGGAACAGGAACTGTTCCTTGATCGGGGCTGCGGAAGGTGAGGTGATCTCAAGCTTCGCGGGTTGAGCGAACTGGGTCCCGTCGGGATCGAGCCGGACGGCAACGAACGGTGCGGTCGTGGCGAAGCCTTTGACGTCGGTCAACGGGGTCATTTTCACGACGGTGTCGGCGTCGACCGCGCCCGGAGGTACCGTGAGCGTGAACGTCGACCCGTCGCCGGCTTTAGCGGTGACGGTCCCGCCCGCAGCCAAGGTGATCGTGGCCTGTCCAGCCGCTGCCTCATCGGCGGTGAACGTAAGCGGACCCACCGGAGCCGGCGCGACTGTGTCCGTTGCGCCGGTCGTGGTCGGTGCTGAAGAGTCTGTTTGGGTAGGTGCGCCGGAGGCCGTATCAGCGACCGCCACGGAGCTTGTCGCTGCCGAGGAGATGGCAGTCGGCACGGCCTCGGTGCTGTCGGTCTTCGTCGAGCCACCACAAGCAGACAGCATGAGCCCCGCAGCGACGAGCATCGCGGTCCATCGGGTTGCCGGCATGTTGTTGTCCTTCCCCGCCCGGGCATCGGACTGCGAGAGCGTACTCCTGCGTTGGCGTATCTCCCAGGCGGGTCGGTGCGATGCCGATTCGGTCGCGAACCGCGATGTCACTTTGGAGTCGTTGGCCGCAAGTTGCCCGGAATCTCGATGGAGACCTGGTTTCCCACCAAGGCGATGTCGGGACGCAACCCGTCGGCGTGGAGAACGTTCACGGTGAGGTCGCGGCCAACCATGCCGAGTTCCGGTTTGAGAACGATCGGCGATACCCCGGATATTCTCAGCCCGAGTTGGGGTTCGTAGGCCGTCCACTCGATCTGCAGTTCGAGTTTGCTGACTGTCGATTTGATGTCCACAACGTTGGCGAAAACATTCGAGCGGACGTCGGGGGTCGATGGGACGAAGGACAGATCGGGTGCTGAGCGGTCATAGTCGCGTGCTGTACCGCTCCCACTTCGCCTCCCACTGAGTCCTGGAATTCTAGGTCGGCGGCGGAACCCGGGCCTCATTTGTTTCGTGCCGGTTCGAGTCGGTGGGGCTCTCCGGCGACTGAACCGACGCGCGCCAGTACCCCCGCTTTTGGCGGGGGTACGGTGTGCGCTTGGTTTCCGGTTCACCCGGCGAGGGCGAGCAGTGATGTTGGTGGGCTGTGGAGGGTGATGCCGTTGGGCCAGTGGATGAGGAGGGTGACTTCGTCTGTGGCCATGGTGAGTTTGAGGCCGTGGTTGTGGGCGAGTCGGTGATGGAATCGGCACAGGAGCGCGAGATTGCTGAGTTCGTGGGTTCCGCCGACTTCACGGGGTTGTAGATGGTGGATGTCGCACCACCTCGGTGGGTGGTCGCACCCGGGGTAGCGACAGTGCCGGTCCCGAGCCAGAACCGCCCGACGGTTCCGTATCGGTATACCGGTAATCGGGGTTCCCACATCGAACGGGACACCTTTGCCCGATAGGAACACGGCGGTGAACGTCGCGTCGCAACACATCGCATCGCGGACCCACCGCGGGAGAACCGTTCCCGACGAAGTGGTGGTGCTGCCGTTTTCGCCGTTCACGATGACGGTGACGTTGGGCCGAGAGCCGTGCACTTCTGACAGGTCCTCGTTGCCGAGTATCTCGTTCGCGATGTCGTGCAGCGCGTCATGGCGTTTCTGCACGATGGTGCGGTCATCATCTGGCAGCCGCTTCGATGGCATCACCGCAGTCAACGCCGCCGCGAGTGTTTCACCGGCTAACGGTTCCAGGATGCCGTCGAGTTTCCATGACCCATCGGGTAGCACGGTGAGTGTGACGCGGCGTCGGGCAGCGTGGGTATCGGGGCGGGTGGGGTCGGACAGTTCGTCGTCACATAACGACACCCACTTGCGGATGGCCATTTTGAACTCTGATGGCGTGAGCGCTTCCGCTGCTTCCAACAACACCTGTTCGTCGCGAATGGCCAAGGGTCGTCGTTCCTCGGTGACGGCGGGGGCCAGGATGCGGATGTGGGCGTACCCGATCCGGCTGGCATGGAACGAGTCACCGAACGACGCGAGCAGATCGAGTAGTTCAGCGTGTTCTTTTCGGGCGTGACCTTCGTGTCGTAGTGCCCGGGTGTTCGCAGCGAGCCACGCCGGCCCGTTGGCGTACCCGTCAAGCAAATGGTCTCCGGACTTTTGGAA
Organism: uncultured Acidimicrobiales bacterium; assembly: GCA_963763135.1. GTDB lineage: Bacteria > Actinomycetota > Acidimicrobiia > Acidimicrobiales > JANYDT01 > JANMZO01. Next base: position 6,251 of record CAVXNJ010000011.1, read on the forward strand.
CCGGTCGTACGCGAACGTAATTCCAAGATCTACACGGTCTAGTAGTGAGCGGAGGTCTTTCACTGTGGGGCCGCTGATTTGGGCGGTTGTGAGGCCGGATAGCACGTGATCGATCGCGGCACGTGCCACGGCAATCTGATCGGCGAGACAGCTATCCACGCATCTACTCTACCACACAGAAACGTACATACGTTCGTTGTTCGAAATGGCATTCGACACCCTTCGAATTCACATACGGCCAGGGCGGCTTGGTCCGTGAATGGCCGTGCCGTGAGGTCAGCCTCACGGCACGGATGTCGATTCCGGGCGAAACACTGCTCCCGCCCTGTGTTGGGCCAACGATCCGCATGCGGGACCTGCCACGTTCCCAGGACGGTTGCCAGTCCGCCTCAGTGACGCTTCGCTGATTCCGCGAAAGGGAGGCGCGGCATGAAACCCGGCACTGCTACGCGCGCATACCGTTGGATCGCGCCAGCCGACCGGTATCCAGCTAGGTGGGAGGTTGTACCCAACTTAGGAGTTCCCGGCGGTGCAGCGTACGTCTCTCTCGTTGGTTGGGTACCTGCGGTTTGGGGTCGGGACGAGATGCGCACGAAGTTGGGAAGAGGGACGCAACCCTACGTAGCAGTGGTGCGTGGCGGCCCGACGTCTCCGCGGCGACCACCGCAAGGGCTACCTGAAAATGACCATCATCTATCGGCTCGTCCGAACTGGCCGACCGGACTGCGCGAGTGGTGGACGGTCACATTGCCAGGAGAGACTTCTCCACCTTTTCGCTGAACGAAACCGGCCATTCCTCGGCCAGGTGCACGATTGCCCCGGGCTCGGTGACTTCGCCAGTCAGCTCGAGCGCTCGTCGCAAGATGCGTCGTTGTTGCTCGATTGCCCGCGGAGCGCCGAAGGGGTTGCCCATAGGGAAGTTGACGAACAGCGATCGTGGTGGCTTCACGTATGCGGTGAGGTCGAGACCTGTCGACACGAGCATGGTGGGAATGCCGGATGCTTCTACAACCCTCGCGACCAGACCCACGGTCTGGTGGTCGAGAGGTCAAGCGGGTACTAGGAGGAAGAGGTCGACTTCGTCGTTGTGGAGTTCGGCTGCCAGTGCAGGAGCCGACTCTTCCGAGACTTTCGTGCGGCTGTAGATGCGGCCCATGAAGCCACTCCAGAGTCGATCGGCGACGGACCCGATTACCCCGTTGGCGGCAAGCTCGCGGAGGCGATCGATCGGGAAGACGCAGTTGATGTCGATCGACGCGTCGTCAGTGTCGTAGTAGCTGTCATTCACCTCAAAGTCGGCGGCGTTCGAGCCAGGGTCCACGACGTCGAGACGGAAGTCGTTCTTCGCGAACGCGTCCCAGCGGGGCATCGAGCAATGCGACACGCCTCCTGAAGTCAGCATTGACACCTTGCACTCGCGAAGCGGCTTGTGCAGCGCCGTGAACGGCGTTTCGGTGTTGATGGTCCAGCGGTAGGGCGGGAAACCCTGTTGCTGATAGCGCTGATTCAGTAGGTCGACGTACTTAACGGGCTCCATCGCTGAAGCCTATGTTGTTGGTTGCCGCCATGCCAGGCGCATCACCTCGCCCGACGGCCTCGACGTTTGTTGGTGAGGCCGTGAAGATTGGTTAGGCGGGTTCGGAGTTCGGCGATGATCGGGCGAAGCGCTTCGAGTTCTTCGCTCAGAGCGGTATCGCTGTTGCTGGCTTGGGTGTAAAGGGTGTCGCAGGTCTGAAGAAGTCGCTTGATTTGCTCGGGTGGGAGCCCGTTGCCGATAGCGAGCGAACGGCGAAGGGTTTCAAGCTCGTGCGGTTGCAGAATCGGTGACTGCTCCATACGCCTACGTTACTAGAACATACGTTCGGTCGTCGAACGACCGATACGCCATCGAGCCGAAACCGAATCGGCAGCGACTCAGTGCTGTTTGAGTTTCGACTGCGGCTCGACAGACATCTTCGATCGGGTGGTCGGTACAAACTTCGTAAGCGCACGTTGTATCGCGGTGGTGTCGAAGACCGAGCTTTCGAACTTCTTGCCGGCCCACGCCCGGAGTTGTTCGTGCTCCGGGTGAGTGGGATCGTCCAGCGCCAAGCGGCGCGCGTTGTACCCGAACGGTCCGCCGGAGTCTTCGGGTGGGCACGGGTGTCCTCCGCCGAGCAACGTAAATGAGAAAGCAGCGGGCGGCGTACGTTCGGTGACTTCTTCGAGGTGCACCCGATGGCGCCACTCGTCACCGAAGTCGTAGACGAATTCAAGTTCACATCCCTCCCGTGGAAGGAGGTGCTTGACCGTGGCGACCCGTTCGTCGATCAGGTCGAATTGGCGCTGAAGAGCCGAACCACTACGTGTCAGCTGGTGTACGACCGTACCGGACCATCGAGTCGAGCCAACGGATCACGTCGTTTGTCAGTGGCGATCGGCCTTCGCTGAGTTCGTGCGCCGCCGCATCGAACAGCTCGATCGCGACGCCGTGAAGAACGGGGTCGGCCAAGCCACACTGGGCGGCGAGCCACAAGTCGGGCAATGCACCGCTCCGGCCCGCGATGTCGCAGACAGCGTCACTGGGCTCGGCGAGAATCGATGTGAGCGCAACGGCAACGCGTCGGGCGTCGCTTGGCACCGCGTCGATCATGCGCAGCTCCAGCCATCCTCTTGGGCGCACAGGTGGGAACAAGGTCGTCAAGTGGTACCTGATGTCGGATTCGTCGGGAAAACAGCCCGCGTGCCCGCTGGTGATCCAGGTGCGAAGGGTCGTACCGTCGGTGAGCGGAATCGCACCGTCATCGGTTCGTATCAGAAGAACGTGTGCGTCGAGCACGTAATCGATCCAGTCGTCGATGCTTCCGGTAGGCACCGGGCGGGTACGGGTCGGGTCGATTTGCGACCAGATGAGCGAGCGCCTCGACGCGAGGCGGTCGGTTCCCGCTCCAACTGGAGAGTTGGCGAACACCCCTGCCAGTACCGGACTAAGCGCGCTTATGGTTGTCCACGTGCGCCACGGGTCGGTGCCAAAGTCAATGTTGATCTGGAGCGATGCGGTGGAGCACATCATTTGACGACCAGCCGGGTTTCGCGTGTCGAACGCGATTTCCATCGCTCGATAGCGCGGAAGATCAAGGCTGCGAACAGGTGACCGATAGGAATCGAACCCGCGTTCCACGAGCGTGAGGCCGGCGGTCTCGGCGCGTTGACCCAACACCGCTGTGTCTTGCTCAAGTGCGCTGAGTGCCGCCTCGGGCCCTTCGCAGCGTTTCGTACTCAGTTCGAGCTGGCCGCCCGGTTCGTGGGTGATCGATCCGTTGGCTGGCAGTGCTTCATCGGAGATCGCCGAACGCACCTCGTCGACGGGCACGGTCCGCCGCGGATCGGTTCGATCGAACACGAGCCATTCCATCTCGAGGCCGAACCCTCCCGAACCGACCGACTCGAACGCTTGTGCAGCTACGCGCTTCGCTTCGTCGAGATCAATGACCTTCGAACTCGACGTCATCGTGCGCAGTTCATCCGGCAAATCATCGATCCCGACACATCACCAGGATGAACGTCCATTACTTCAGCAGAGCGCGATGTTCATCGCGACGCCGTGACCGGTACGTTTCGAACCGGCCCACGAATTCCTCGATCTGGTCCGGTGACCATTCGACGGCCGCCCAGCCCTCGAGCGTCCGGCAACGTTCGATGTGTTCCGTGACTGCCGGTGGGATGGTCGCTGTCAGCCCGAGTTGTCGAAGCCCGTCGAGCCGAACGTACACGGCAACCATGAGCGCCTCGGCGAGAGTCGGTTCGTCGCCAACGAGCCAGCGGCCACCGTTTTCTACGAGTCGCTCCGCCACGACCTCCAGCGCCGAACCCAATCGTTCGCTTGATTGCGCGATGTCTGACGGATCCGTTCCGTAGTACACGCCGATCATCGGTCGGTATACGTAGCGGTCGATCCACGTCATCTGCGCGCGTACCAAGTCAGCCGATGGCATCGTTTTGCGGCAAGAGCGGTCTCTCGGCGAACTGAAGTTCCAACCAGTTCAGGATCGGAATCGAGTCGGCCAGATACTCGTCGCCGATGCGAACGAGTGGAATCTCGCGCTTCGGGCTGTGCAGTTCGAATTCCCGCGGCACGACGAAGCCGCGGGGACGCACCGCCGAGGGCGGCACGTCAACCACGTGATACGGGATTCCCCGTTGGGCCAGGGCGAACTCGACGCGCACCGAGAACGGGCAGATCCAGTGCCCGAACAGGGCAACGTCTTCCGTTCCCATCATGCGAACAGTGTCTCGCATCCGGTTCCGGCGATCAACGTGTTCACAGCCCGTGTATCGTCGGCGCCAAGTGACTCGTATTGTTCGCGTAGCCAGGTGAGGCATTTGCGTTGATATGCGAACGTGCCTTGTCGGTACTCCTGGTCATCGATCGTGCACACCACCTCCTCGGCGCCGGAGTCCATCGCCTTGGCGTTGGCCACCATGAACGGCGCATACGTGCGACCGATCTCCACGAGCAGGTCACGAGTTGATTCGGCAATCGAGTCGCGATCCTGCCATCCTGCGTCGCCGTCGACGGTCCACCAGGACAGATCGTCGGTACGCTCTACCCAGTTGACAACCCGCGGTGCTCGCGCCACTGCGACCCGGGCCGACTCCGGGTCCCAGCCGACGAGTTGGCGGAGTTGGCCGAAGATGCCGAAGTCACCCCGACCGGGACGGTCCCCGACCAGGAACTGACGCGTCGTGAAGTGGCGCTGCAGCAGGTCGAGTAGCCGTTCGTAGGACTGCTCGATGACCGGGCGGTTCTGCTCGGTTGAACCGACGAGCGCCCGTCGCCCGATCTGTCGATTCGTAATGAATTCTTTGGCCTTCGCCCACTGTTCATCCGACATCTGCTGGTTCTGATCAAGCGGAAGCAACGACCCCGCTTTGGCAATCGCGTCGTCGTAGTACCAGCGGTAGTGGTACATCTGCTTGGTCACCCACTCGTCGCCGTAATCCTCGAACAGGTAGTCGATGAACGCGACCACCGGGTCGGTCGGGACGAGGCTGCGTCCGCTGAACATCGTCTCCAACCGGGCAATCAGCGGACTGGAGTCGATCTCCGCCTCGGTGTAGTTGCCCTCGGCGTCGGGGAACGCGATCACGGGGATTAGGCGGACGGGTACCGGTGGCAGGTCATCCCAACGCGACCCACGTAACACCCAGGTGAACGGGATCTGGCGGTACCGAAGGACGGCCCGCATCTTCAGCGAGTACGGCGAACCGTACGCTCCTCCGAGTTTCAGGGGATGGACCGCGTTCGTGCGCATGGCAGTTCCTTCGCTGTAGTTGGCTATGAAGTGTCACACTATGTGTCACAACAGCGGGATTCCATTCGGCTCGATCGTGCGGACCGTGTTCAGGGCGAGCACTGCGCGGTGCCGTCCCTCCGCTACGGGTTCGGGCCGCCGAGGCGGGAGTGGATCGCATCGACGGCAGCCGTCCCGACGCCGGCGGGTCGTCAGCCCACGCTCAGTGCTTTGGAGATTTCGAGTCGGTCGTCGGGGTTGGCGCGAGCGGGTTGGTAGTGGCTTTCCCGAACATATTCCCAAACGGAATATGTTCAACGCCCGTCATGACCGCGAACCCGACGCCGAGACCCACAACGGCGGAAGCCAGCGTATTGGCGAACCACGCCAGGATTCCGCCTACTCCTGAAACGCCGTGCACCGAGTCCTCAAGCGAATGCACCAGCTTGTATGGCCAATGCCATCCGAGCTCATCTGCTCCGACCAGCAGGATGTGCCCGCCAACCCAGATCATCGCAGCTGTTCCAACTGTCGAAAGCACACTCAGCAGCTTTGGCATACCGACTACGAGGCCGCGTCCGATCTTCTGCGCTGAGGCGGTACCTGTTTCGGCCATATGCAGACCAACGTCGTCCATCTTCACAATTACCGCGACGAGTCCGTAAACAATTAGTGTGATTACCACGGCGACCACGACGAGAATCGCCGCTCGCGAAACGAAGCCTTCGTCGAGAACCTCTTTGAGTGCGATCACCATGATCTCGGCTGAGAGAATGAAGTCGGTTCGAATCGCGCCTGAAATCGTTTTGGCTTCTTCGTCGGGACCGCTCGCGGCCGACGGCAACGCGTGGTCGGCTTCATGCTTATGCTCAGCGGCGAAGCGGTGGTGAACCTTCTCGGCTCCTTCGAAACACAGATATGCGCCGCCCATCATCAAGATGATCTCGACGAGTACGGGTACAAACTCGCTGAGCACCAACGCGGCCGGAAGAATGAACAGAACCTTGTTCTTCAGCGACCCGGTAGCAATTTTGCGAATTATCGGAAGCTCGCGGTTGGCGTTGAGCCCGTGCACGTAAGCCGGCGTCACCGCCGTGTCGTCGATCACGACACCAGCGGCTTTCACACTGGCTCGGCCCGCCGCGGCGCCCACGTCATCGATCGACGCGGCAGCCAACTTGGCCAGCGCAGCGATGTCATCCAACAGCCCGACCAGGCCACCACTCATGTGTTTCTCCTTGCGAAATCGTGTTCTTCGTGTTTGCCCGATGGTTCGTTATCCGACAGCTAACCTAATTGCTCGCGGCGTCACCGGTGCCCGCCAGCACCGCGTCGACGGCGAGCCATTCATGCGCACTGAGTATCTCGTACTGATCGAACTACTACACAGTACGCGCGTTGATATGCGAACGTACCTTGCCGGAGCTATTGGCCGTTGATGCATGATCATTGCCGACCCAGCTCTCCTGTCCCGAGCGGCCTCAGCCCGGGCTGTTTCACCTTGTCCGGGTCGTTGGTCACCGACCTCAGCGGGCCTCCGGGAGCCTGACCTGGGTTGTGCGTCCGTGGAAGCGCGCTATCAGCCGGCCAGCCTGGTCGGTGACTTCGACGTCATGCAGCGCCGTCCGCCCACTGGACCACTGAGTGGCGGCGCGTGCTGTCAGACGGTCGCCGAGTCGTGCCGGGGCGATGAAATCGATATGCGCTCCGGCGGCGACGGCAGCGGGTCCGCCGATGTTCGATGCAAACGCCATCGCCGAATCGGCGAGAAGGAACACGTAACCCCCGTGGCAGACATCGAGCCCGTTGACCATGTCGGGTCGGACGGTCATCGAGAGAACGGACCGACCCGGCTCAACTTCGTCTAGCGACATGCCAGCTGCACGCGATGCTTCGTCGTTTCCCCAGCTGCTGGCGGAGCCGAGCGGGATGTCGGAGAGGGCCTCGGAATTGTCCATGGACCGAAACTATCTTGTCGTTCACGCAAACCGGTCGATGAACGGCGGTTGAAGCGAACTCGAGACAGGTCGACAACGAACCCATCGAGTCGATGAGGAGATTGTGACCGAGCGCCGACTTTGGCCCCTCTCCTTCGGCGGACGCTCCGTTCGAGTGGCGCCATCCGAGCTATAGACGCTCGTGGGGATGTAGGAACCGATGCGACAGTCGAAGCGTTGCTACACCGACAATCACCATCACGACGAGATTCAACGCCAGTTGAGTGAAGGCGCCGAGTGATTCACTCACATCGCCGAGGCTGAGGGCGACCGCCACGTTGGCTGCTGCCGGAACGGTGGTGACAGAGATAAGTACACCTACCATTGGGCCGGCCTTCGCCTCGATCAACGAGAGCGTGCCGGCGATCGCTGCCAGCGCCGCCACCACCACGGACCATCCGTCAGGTCGAGAAATGAACGAGGTCAAGGGCCGGAGCCCAGCGGCGTACGTGGAGGGGATGCTGTCCAGCACCCGGACACACAGGACCAATGCGACCGTTGCCACGAACCCGGCTGCGAACCCGACGGCTAAAGTGCGTGCGGCCCCGGCCGCTCGTTGCGGGCGCCGCCGGTGCAACCCGAGAATGACACCGGAAAGCGGGCCGAAGTCGGGCCCGACCACCATGGAACCAACGATCAGCACTGTCGAATCCAGCAGGATCCCAACCGCGGCGATCATGATTGCGACGGTCATCAAAGCCACGTAGCTCGTCGTGAGTCCCGAGTCGCCCCGGACCCTTGCCTCCACTTCTTCCCACACCACGGCTTCATTGGGATCGCCGGGAGCCACCGCCTCGGCCAGCGCTGCGCTGTCGCTGAGCGCCATGTCGATCCGGTCGATGGTTATCGATCCGTTGCGGTGCACGTCGAGCCTTCGCAACAGACCAAGCACTTCATTCGTCGCTTCGCTCGCAACATCAAATTGCACCAGGTCCCCGTAGGGTCGATTCGCGACACCTCGGAGTACGACCACGTTGTGCACCGCTGGGCGTGTTTCCAATTCCGCCAACAGAACCTGGCAGGTGACGGGCGGGATAACAACTCGAACATGTATCACCCGCCCAGCCTGCCGAAGATTTGCTCCTTAGAGTGGCACCCTCGGTTTTGATCGGGTTGGGGAGGTCAACCGACGACGATGTCGTGCAGCTGCATGAAGACCTCGAAGATCTGGGTACCGTGGTCGGCCGGCTGCGGTGTCAGAACTGCGATGGCGATCGGTGAATCGCCTGCGAATACCTGTACGACGCCGCTGTACGGATAGTCGAGGCCGCCGCCGGCATGACCCACCATCATGATGCCGTTGTAATCGCCGACCATGGTGCCGAGCGCGTATGGTCCCATGACCGGATCCGGCTGCGGGTCGGCCTCCATCACCTTCACAAGGGTCGAGTCGATGACCTGCCCGCCGTACAACAGGTACGTCCAGCGGGCGGTGTCGGCTGCGTCAGCGGCCATTGATCCGGCCCCGAGTGCAAACGAGGTGAAGGAGCGCGACGGCATGATCGGACCGGCCGGGTCGACCAGGTCGGACGCCGATGCGGAAGTTGCTGGCACACCCACGGTCAGGGGACCTGACGGAGTCTCGGCGCTCTGCACCCAGGTGCGTTCGAGGCCGGCGGGTTTGAGAAGGTCGGCACGGATCGCCTGAGCGAATGACTGCCCGGTGATTTTGGCGACCAACTCCGCAAGCAACTGATAGTTGACGCTGTTGTAGCGTGGCTCACCGCCCAGTGTGCCGATGCGGGCTGCATCCTTGGGGAGCGTGCCAAGTGCTTCGCTGAGAGTCCATTCACGGGTCAGGTCGGTGGCGATTGTCTTTTGGTATGCGGCTTCATCAAAATCCGGAAAACCACTTCGCATGGCCAGCACCTGGCGGACCGTGGCACCGTTCGTTTCGAAGGGTACGTCGATGTAGTTCGCGAGCGGTTTGTCGAGGTCGATCAGGCCGCGAGACGACAGCAGGACCACCTCGGCCGACGTGAAGGTTTTTGAGACGCTCATGATCGACTGGGTGGAATTGGCCTGCAGCTTCTTGCCGGCCCCGTCAACACCGGCCGCGCCCGACCACACCCCCTGGGACGTGACGACCGCCGCGGTGAGCCCCTTCAGTTTTCCCTGCGCGACCCAGGTATCGAGTGCTGCCTGGAGCGCGCTGGCCGACGTCGGATTCAGTGCCGCAACGCCCGGCGGAGCCCACAGTGGTGCCGGCTCGGCGCTGGCCACAGAAGCGGTGGCCGAATCGATGCTGGTTTCGACCGTGCTGGTTTCGACCGTGCTGGTTTCGACCGTGCTGGTTTCGACCGTGCTGGTTTCTGCCGTGCTGGTTTCTGCCTGGCTTGTCGATTCGGTGTTGGGAGATTCGGTTTTCGGTGATGCCGCACTCGACTCGGAACTTGTTGCGGCGGTATCGCCATCACCATGCCCGCTGCCGCATCCCGTAAGTGCGAATGACAGAGCCGTGAGGACGACGACCGACCGATATACGTTCCGGTGTTTGAGCATGGCAAAGACCTCCTGCACGCATTGTCAGGCCGCTGTCGACGGGCGAGTAGTGCCGTAGGTCCTCGGAGCGAGCCGTCGTATGAACCGTCAGCGCGAGCAGGTTGGCACGTCCCTTACCTCCCTTCCGATCCCGGCTGAAGATCGGTATTTGCGTGCCCTCCAAAATGCGGGCACGGTGGAGGACGCTGGAGGTCGGATTTCGTCGGGCCTCGGACCATGGAGGCGCGAATGACCATCGATTATTTCCTGTCCGAAAGCGTGTTCACGTTCAGCGGTGTCGTGAAATACACCCGAGACCAGTTCGGTTCGGGCGGCGAGGTGCGACAGATCGGCACGGATGTAACCGTGACCATGGGTGTCCGCGGCGACGATGGGGCCGGCCTTCAAACGCTCGCGTTCGGCCGAGGTGGTGTCGACGAGGATTTCACCGTGGCGCTCTCCCCGGACGGCCGGCTAGTGAGCATCTCCTACAAAGCCACAGGTGTTGGCGGACGGGTTCTCGGTGCAGCAGCGAAAGTCGTCGCTTTCGTCGGTGGATTGGCGGTCAGCGCCGCGTTGCGCTCGCCGTCTGATGCGATCAGCAAATCGACGGGACCGAAGTCGGCCGTGCCGATGCCGACGCCTGAAGAACTCGCGACGTTGACGTGGGCCGCGAACAACGAGGCTCTCGCGGCCCAGCGCGACGACTACGCGACGCTGATCACGAAGCTGGCTGCCGACGTTCTGGCCTCGCGTAAGGACGCGGCGAGCGCAACCACCGCCTCGATGCAGCTCGACGCGATTGCGAAGGCCCGGCGGTGCCAGCAACTCCTTGAGGACGCGAGGCGTGAGGTTGACCGTATCGACACGCTCTATCACGCGTGGCGTGCGAGCACGATCAAAACCCGTGAGGAGGCGCGCGTCCACGACGTCTCGATCGCGTCCCTCCCCAAGGGCGAAGCCGGTGCGGTACCTGATCCGAGTCTCCTCGGTTTAGTGGCCGCGAAGGTCTGGAAGGAGCTCGGTGTCATCGCGCAGGTCGAACCTGCGACCGGACGCAGGCTGGTCCCCCGACGCGACTCACCGGAGCGCGACGACGAGGAGGAGAGCCGGGTCCGGTGGCGCATACCGCGTCCGGTGCGAATTACCGTTTGGCGCGCCAACTCCGGCGGCAAGCCGACCCTCGAACGCAGCTTTCCGACGCTGATCGTCGACGAGCATTGCGACACGTCGGCATTTTCGCTTCGCGCGTCGCTGTTCGGCGAGGAGACCGCCGAGATGATCTTCGACGGGCTCGGAACGCCAACAAAAATCTCAAGTACGACGAAGAACGCTGCCGGGCAGATCGCCGACGCGCTCTCGGGCGTTCCTGAGGCGGTGTCGGGAGGCCTCGACTCCGCGAGCAAGATCCAGACGCTCTTCACCGGTCTGGTTGACGCTGGAGAAGTCCGACTCCTGGCCGGTTTGAAGCGCAGGCTCGAATCGGCACAGGCCGATCTCGACCTCAAGGGTCTCGCGGCGACCGAGCAGGACTTCGCCGAGTTGAAGCGCCTTCAGCAGGAGGTGCTCATCGCTGAAGCGCACGGAAAGCTCGCTCCGGCGAGTCAAACATCGCAAATTGAGGACGAACTTCGTCTCGTCAAAGCAAGGACAGACCTGCACGCCGCCCGTCGCAGCGAGGCAATCGAGATGGAGCTCGACGGTGTCCGAGCCGAGGTGGCCCGCCTCCATGAACGGCTGAACGGCTGAATGGCTGAGTGGCTGAATGGCTGAATGGCTGAAACAACAACGGAGAGCGGTAATTCGAGTGGTTCTAGACGCGGAGGGTGATTGAAAGCAATACTTGATCATGTTCTCGACTTCAGCGGATAGTTGGATGCCTGCCCAAGGCCAGCCGGTTCTCCCCGCCGTGGGGGCTGGTATCGACGATCATCATGGTGCGAAATGTCCCTAGTTCTGGGTGTGTCCGCGTTTTACCACGACTCAGCGGCCGTTCTGGTCCACGACGACGACATTGTTGCCGCGGCCCAGGAGGAGCGCTTCACGCGCATGAAGGCCGATCCCCGGTTCCCTCAGAAAGCGATCAACTACTGCCTCGAAGAGGCGTTCATTGATCCGTCGGAGTTGGATGCCGTCGTGTTCTACGACAATCCAATGCTGACGTTCGATCGAATCACGAAGAATGCGTTGGATGTCGCACCGGCCGGACGCAGTCAGTTCATCGCAGCCTGCCGAAATGTGCTCGGCACGAGGGCCGATCTCGAACGGCAACTCGAGAGTTGCTTGGGGATGGTTCCGCCCCTGCTGGTCACACCGCACCACATGTCCCACGCGGCAAGCGCGTTCTACCCCTCGCCGTTCGAACGTGCAGCGTTGCTCACTATCGACGGCGTCGGCGAGTGGGCCACGTGTTCGGTGGGGGTCGGAACCAGCACCGGCATCGAACTCCTCAAGGAGCTGAAGTATCCACACTCGCTCGGCCTGCTCTACAGCGCGTTCACTGCGTATTGCGGGTTCAAGGTGAACTCCGGCGAGTACAAGCTCATGGGGCTCGCGCCCTACGGGCAGCCGCGCTACGCCTCGCTCATCAGGGAGTACCTCGTAGACATCAAAGACGATGGATCGTTCCGGCTCAATACCGAAGCCTTCGGTTACCTTGATTCCGCGGTGATGACGAACGCTCGCTTCGAAGAACTCTTCGGTGGCCCACCCCGCATCGCCGAGTCATTGATCACGCGACGCGACATGGACCTCGCGGCGTCGGTTCAGGCGGTGGCCGAAGAGGTCGTACTCAAGCTTGTTTCACACGCGATCGAACTCACGGGCGAGCGGTCGGTGGCGATGGCCGGGGGAGTGGCGCTGAACTGTGTGGCCAACGGCCGGGTGCTGCGCGAAAGCGGTGTCGACGGGCTCTTCGTGCAGCCGGCGGCCGGTGACGCCGGAGGCGCGCTCGGCGCCGCGCTCCTTGTGTCGCACGAGCTTCACGGGTCACCACGCAAAGTAAAGCCGGGCCGCGACTCGATGAAGGGGAGCTATCTCGGCCCGGCATTTTCAACGCATGAAATCGAGGACTTCCTCGAACGAGAGGAAGCGCCTAATCACCACATCGCTGACCCGGACGAACGCGCCGAAGTCATTGCCGGGGCGTTGGCCGACGGGCAGATCGTCGGCTTCTTCAGCGGACGCATGGAGTTCGGTCCCCGATCGCTCGGCGCCCGATCGATTCTCGGTGATCCCTCGCAAGCCACCATGCAGAGCCGTATGAACCTCAAGATCAAGTTCCGGGAAAGCTTCCGACCGTTTGCACCGGCGGTTCTGTTGGAACATGCGCCGGAATACTTCGAACTTGATGGCGAAAGCCCGTACATGCTGGTGACTGCGCCGGTACAGCCGGCCCGACGACTGGCGACATCAGGTTGGTCCGATGACGACGACGACATGTTGTCCGTGGTCAACCAGGCGAGGAGTGACATCCCTGCCGTCACGCATGTCGACTACAGCGCCCGGGTCCAGACGGTCGGGCCCGACTCCAACCCCGAGTTCCGTCGCCTCCTGAAGGCGTTCCATGCAAAAACCGGGTCGGCCGTGATCGTGAACACTTCGTTCAACGTGCGCAGCGAACCTATCGTCTGCACTCCTAAGGACGCATATCGTTGCTTCATGCGCACGGGCATCGATCTCCTGGTGCTGGAGGACCGACTGCTGTGGAAGAACGAGCAACCGGCATTTGCCGACGACGAGAATTGGATGGCGCAAAATGCACTCGACTGAAACAAGCGAAGTGGGCGCAAACGTGGCAGCGGCCGCGGAGCGCTCGACACGGCTATCGGGAAAGCTGTTCGATGAAGTGCTCTGTCCTTTGGCTGCGGCCCGCCGGGCAAATGGCGTCCCGCCCTATTTCCCCATCTGGCGAGACGACAGCGCTTCGAGCTACTTCAGCGTTCCCGATGTGGGCAGGATGACAGCGGACTCCTTCGAGTATCCAGGCGGTGGCGACGCCGAGCGATTGGCGGATGCGCTCACCGACTGGTGGGTCCGTGAGGGGGAGGAGGCCCTCGGAGCAACCGGCCCCCATCTGCGAGCGATAGTGGCGGCGTTGCGTGAGGAGGCCGAATCGCAGGATGCCACGGTCGACATCTTCTGTTACACGCTTTTCTGAGACGGTGAAGTGATGGCAATTGACACGGCTGGCATCGAGGCCGACATCTGGATGTGGATGCGTGAGTTCGTCTCTGTACGGAACGAGTTCTACGGCTCCAAGTTCGCTCCCTGCCCCTACGCTCAGCGAGCACTCACCTTGAAGACGGTCGACGTGATGGTGTGGGAGTCGGGCAATTTTCGGGAGTTCGTCGGAGCGGCGGCGCGGGCCATGCGGGATCAGCGCCATCTCACGACCCGGGTCATCGCGCTCCCGCCCCGAGCCCAGGACGCCTGGGGTTTCACCGACTTCGTGGAGTCGCTCAACGCCGAACTGATTCCGCACAACGTGTTCCTGAACACGGGCGTCGCGAAAACGACGAAGAGCCGCTACCCGGGTTCGGCCGGGAAACCGTATTTCATGGTGGTGGCCAACGGGCTCGAGGCCGTTCTGCAAGGCGCCGAGCAGTTGCAGCGGACCGACTACTACCAGGACTGGCCCTCGACGCAGGTCGACATTGTTGTCGGACGCCGCGCTCGCATGGCTGCGCTCTATGCCGACAGGGCCGAGGGTGCCGATGGCTAGATCGCTCATGCGGTATCACCCGAACGTGGGCTTCACCTACATGCCGAGCACCAAGATCCGCGTGCAAGGACTCGGAGGGGCGTACCTGGTCCGTACGAATGCCGCAGGTTTTCGCTCCGACCGTGAATTCAGTCAGGTCCGCGATCCCGGCACGTTCCGGGCGCTGCTGTTTGGTGACTCGCAGTCGGCGGGCGACGGGATCGTCAACGCGCTCCGGTACAGCGACCTGCTTGAGCACGCGGTTCCCGGCTTGGAAGTCAACAACTATTCGGTCTCGGGAACGGGGACTGACCAGCAGTACCTCACGTACCTGGAGAACCGGTCGGTCGAACACGACCTCGTGGTCATCGCGCTCTACGCGGAGAACATCCGCCGGGTGAGCCGAAGGATCCTCATGTCCAACGATGCCGATGGCGAAGTGACCTTCCGGGCCAAGCCCTACTTCACGCTCCAAGGTGAATCCCTGGTCTTGGGGAACGTGCCGGTACCGAAGCAGACATGGTCCGAGGAATCGCTCGGCGACGAAGAACGCGCCCACGTCCTTCGGTTCGGCGACGAATACTCCGCCCTCAACGGAGCGCCGCAATGGCTGACCGGACTCGTCGGGCGTCTCTCACCCGACGGACCGACACGACGATTGGCGAAAGCGGTGCGCCAGCGTTGGTCGGGTAACCGCCTGCACCCGCTTCCCGAATACGACCGCCCGGACGGCGCTGACTGGCGGCTGCTACGGGCGATCCTCGCCACGTGGGTCGCACAGAGCGAGGTGCCGGTCATGGTGCTTCTACTTCCGCACGAGACCGCGTTGACCGGCATCAGCGATCCGTCGAACTACCGCCAACGATTGGCTGAGCTGTCGAGGGATACGGGTTGCCGCGTCGTGGATGCGATGCCCCACTTGGCCTCGGGTGACGGGCAGCCGTCGCCGTGCTGGTCGGCGGCGTACGGCCATCTGTCGGAGGCCGGCCACGAAGCGATCGCCGACCTGTTGGCACCATTGGTCCGTGACCTGATGCCGAACTGATTTATACAAGCGGCCTCGAAGATCCGCGGGCGAATTCGGGCGGTTAGTCGCTGTCAACGTTGGGTACTCCCCTCAAGTGACCTGCTTCATTGAAGTGGCCGCTGCCAATCAAGAGCGAGTGAGATGCCGATGCGAAGAGTGATCAAGCTTGAAGTCGAGCCGAACGTCCGTGAAGGCGCCGTGGCCAGACGCATCATCGTGGCCGCAATGCAAAACGATCATGCCAACGCTGCGGAGGTTGCCGATGTTGAACTCGCCACTTCGGAACTCGTGACCAACGCGGTCGAGGCGAGTCACGGGCTCGATGTCGTGTCTGTTTTCATGGAGCTCTCAGAAGACGATGTCTGCGTGAGCGTGGCGAATCAGGGAGACCGTTTCGAACCCAACGAGGCAGTGTCGGGTGCAGATGACCTTCGCGGCAGAGGCTTGGCGATCGTGAGCGCGATTGGTGAGCTGAAGATCAGGCACGACGATCGGACCACCACGGTATCGGTGAACATTCCGCTTTCGAAGAAGCAAAAGAAGTAGCTGTATCCGAGCCTTTGATCGAAGTATCTCAAGTGCCTTGATATAGCGGGTTCTTCCCCCGCAAACCTGCGCACGACCGGCGAATCAGCGCTGTGTGCCCAATTCGACAGGTTGGTGTAGGGTCGTCTGTGCACGACAGATCCCGCACGTGTGATCGGTCGTCAGGACCGGTGGGGAGCGATGCTCCGGACCTTGGTAGCGCGAAGATTTCGTAGGCTTCCTGAGGAACTTGCTATGTCCGCTTCCGATACGCCATTTGTCATTAACGGGTCCTTCCTTCTCGAGGATCGGGCAGAAAACGAAGGCAGCGGCGTCGTGTTGTGGGTTGTGGGCGAACACGATGCAGCGGATGCCCCGGATCTGTCGGCTGTGCTTGCCTCCGCAGCGGATCTGAGCCGAGGCGAGGTTGTCGTTGATCTCAGTCGGGTCACGTTCATGTCGGCGGCGACGATCGGGGCCATCGTTGGCAGCCGGAACGGGCTCCGGCTGGCCGGCCGCTCGTTGACCCTGCGCGCTCCATCTCGTTGCGCCGCCCGATTGCTCGACCTGTGCGCGATTCCCTGTGTGGACTCAACCGAACTCCCGGCTGAGGGCCCTCGCCCTCAAAGCGCTCTTGGTTCCTGGGTCTCCGTTCCGTCGCTTCCCCGTGCTGAAGCCTCGCGGCCCGCCCCGACCGAGCCGACCACTGGCGCTCCGGTCGAAACGACCACTGGCGCTCCGGTCGAAACGCGTGAGCAGGCCAGCGTCGGCGACGGTTTTGTCACGTGACCCCGTTCGGGGGTGATCGGCGCCTTGAAATCCTCGAACGTCTGGTTGGGCCTGACTCCGCGGCCCTGGATCTGAAACGATTGTGCGAAAGGACCGTCGAGGTCATCGAGATGAGCGGGGCCGGCATCATGTTGATGTCGGGCGACACCCCTTCGGGCACGTTGTGCACGACAAACAAGGTAAGCGCGATTATCGAAGAGCTGCAGTTCACTCTCGGCGAGGGTCCTTGTGTGGATGCCTACCGGGAGGATCGACCGGTGTTGGAATCCGATCTCTCGCATCCCGCTGTTCGGCGTTGGGTCGCGTTCACCGGTCCGGCGGTTGAGGCCGGCGTGAGGGCCGTGTTCGGATTTCCGCTACAGGTCGGAGCAGTTCGTCTGGGAGCGCTCAATCTGTACCGCGATCACCCGGGACCGCTCAGCGATACGCAATACGGCGACGCGCTGATTGTGGCGGACATAACCGCCCAGGCCGTGCTCGTTGTCCAGGCC
This sequence comes from uncultured Acidimicrobiales bacterium, assembly GCA_963763135.1. Taxonomy (GTDB): domain Bacteria; phylum Actinomycetota; class Acidimicrobiia; order Acidimicrobiales; family JANYDT01; genus JANMZO01. Next base: position 23,536 of record CAVXNJ010000011.1, read on the forward strand.
GACGCGTCCCCGGGCACTTTGGCTTCGGCGTTGGAGGCTAATTCGAACTTCAATTACGTAGTCCATCAGGCGTCGGGGATGGTCGCTGCGCAACTGGACGTCAGCGTGGGCCAAGCGCTGATCCGACTCCGAGCCCACGCGTTCGGAAGCGATCAACCGTTGACGGCTGTCGCGAACGCCGTTGTCGCACGAACCCTTCGATTCCATCCTGACCCCGAGAATCCGATTCCATGAAAGCTTCCAGCATTGCACCGCCCTGGCACCGGAAACAGCTAACCCGAACCACCTATAGTGGGACATATTCGCCGTTGCGACATACAACGTGTCGTCATGTCGTCTGGCCCACATGATCGGAGCCGAAAGATGAGCGGACCAATTCCACGGGAGACGATGCTCGCCCGGACAATGGTCGAACTCGCTGACACGCTGGTTGACGATTTCGACGTCGTCGAAATCCTGACCCTGCTCGCAGCGCGTTGCGTGGAGGTGCTTGGCGTTGACGCTGCGGGCATCATGTTGGCCAGCCTTCAAGGCAACCTTCGCGTGATCGCGTCGTCGAGCGAAGAAATGAGGGTTCTGGAGCTTTTTGAAGTGCAGTCGCAGGAGGGGCCGTGCTTTGACGCCTTCCGCTCAGGGAAGCCGGTGGTAAACCAAGATCTCGCTTCCGCCGATCAGCGATGGCCCCGGTTTTCCACCGAAGCGCTGACGGCGGGATTTCACTCGGTCCACGCGTTACCCATGCGGCTCCGCGGGTCGATCATCGGTGCGTTGAATCTGTTCAACGTTTCGGTCGGCGAGATGTCCGCTGCAGACATAGCCGCGGCCCAGGCCTTCGCCGATCTGGCCACGATTGCAATCCTGCAGCAGCGAGCGACGTTCGAGGCCCAACAGGTGAACCAACAGCTCACGCTCGCGCTTACCAGCCGGGTCGTCATTGAACAGGCGAAGGGGATGATCGCGGAACGACGAAACCTCAATATGGAACAGTCCTTTCGCACGCTCCGGAACCACGCACGACACCACAACCTTCGGCTGGTCGATGTCGCCAAGGAAATAATCCTTGGCACACTACCGACCGCAAAACTTGATGGTCTCGATGAAGTTGACCACCTCGTCAGCCCGAACGCGCCCGTCGACGGGCGGTGAAGTTCGCCCCGGCGTGTGCGGATATCACCGTGAACCGTTTGTCACCGTGGCAACTGTTGCCTTTATTGAGTAACTCCACCCGATTTGAGTACTAGCGAGAGGTTCTTTAAGGCGTTCCGGATCCACGTTTTCGCCGTGCCCTCGGGCAAATCGAGGATCAGAGCGACCTCCCGATACGTGTGGCCTTCGAAATATGCCAGCTCGATCACTTGACGTTCGCGTGGCGCCAAAGTCGCTAACGCTCTACGGGCTCGGTCGCGGAGATCGAGGTCGACGAGAACTTCGGCGGGATCGGCGTTACTCGACGGGACAACGCGCTCGACGTGTTCCGCCGTTCGGCGCTCACGGCATCGGCGGCCGTCTTCCTTGCGAACCAGATCGACAGCACGTCGATGCGCAAGCGTGCACAGAAATGTTCGGAGCGAGCCCTTCGAGGGATCGAAGTTGTGGGGGTTCCCCCATAGAGACAGGAACACTTCCTGAGTTACGTCTTCCGCCAAACCAGCATCGAAGGTGACGCGCCGCGCAACTCCGAAGACGACGCTGGCGTGGTCGTGGTACGACGCCGCGAGAGCGTCTCCTTCGCAGATGCGGACCGCGGCCTCCGACGCAAAACGCGCAGGCTTGAGTGGGTAGAGAGGGAGCCGGCGAGTTGACACAGGCGTGAAACCAGTAGCGGGCATTGCATCTCCAGAATGGGTTCTTTGAGGTGCGCTACCAAGGTCTGGGGTATCGCGTCGGGCCAGAAGATTCCTGGCCGCACGACAGGACTGTCGCGATACTTCGTTCTCTGCCCGCGAAAAACAAAAGCTAAACCATGCACAACGCGCTCTGGTTTTCCGCCCTTCGGGGTGATTACGTGGCTATTGCGCCCCGAGGAACAGGTTCAGGTCGCCTCGGACCGACGTGATCGGCCCTTGTCCGGTACCAAACGGGTGGAGTCCCTCCATTGTCAGCCATACGAGGGGCTGTGAGCCGTGCCGGTATACCCCCTGATAGTGCACGATCATCGAGGCCGACCGATGTGTCCCGTGCTCGATCACCGCGGCCTCAAAGCGCCAGGTACCGCGGCGGTCGGCGGACGTCAGGCGGGGTCTGCAGGAATTACTATGCGGACGTAGTGTTTCGCTTCTGCCGGGAGAACATGGCCAGGGCGGCGCCCAATGCGATCATGGCGAAGCCGATGGCCGTGGTCGGGATCGTGTTCGATCCCGTGTACGAAAGGTCGCCGGCACCGCTCAGGCCATTGCCGAGCACCGAACCGTTGCGGTCCTTCGTCGGCTTCGCCGCCAACGCGGCGGGGACTGACGTGGGGAGCGCTGCGACGACCGAGGCCGGAACCGGTTGCAGGGTGGCGAGAGCCAGTGCGGCGGGTGCGCTGGTTGTGGTCGTGGTTGTGGTCGTGGCAACGGTGGTCGTCGATGCAGCCGTTGTGCTCGTCGGTGCTTGAAGGGCGATGGCCGCGGGTACGGTCGTGGGAGCGATCGCCGACTCAACGACGACTGTCGTGGTCGGTGCCGCTTCGGTCGTGGTCGGTGCCGCTTCTGTCGTGGTCGGTGCCGCAGTGGTGGTCGACTCCACGGTCGTGGTTGTGGTCACTTCGCCGGAGATGTAGTTGGTGTCGGTGGCCGAATTGTTGCCGGTGAACGGGTCGACGAAGCCCATCGGGGTAACCGTGGCCGTGTTGGCAATCGTCCCGCCCGGAGCCATGCTCAGCGTGCCGCTCACGGTGTAGGTCGTGGTCTCACCAAAGATCAGGAGCGAAAGGCTGTTGATATCTCCGGTTCCGCTCGGAGCCAAGCAGTATCCGATCGCCGAGTGCGCACACGTCCATGAGACATTCGTAAGCGCGCTTGGCATCGTGTCGACAACGGTGACAGTCGAGTATCCACCACCGGGCGTCAGGTTTGTCAGGGTGATTGTGTAGGTCACCAGATCGCCCGGGTCTACGTTCGTTCGACCGTCGGTCTTCGTGATCGACACGTCGGCTGGAGTGGAGAGGTAGCCGACGTTGAGGAACGTCGATGACTGCGGGGCGATCGCCAGGAGCGCCCCGGCCGCCATAAGGGCAATAGGGGCGATAGAAAGAAACTTCATGTGGATTCACACCTCGGTCCGTCGCGACGAGCGATTCGAAGCGGAAGACCACTCCCATCGGCCTGCACCCGGGAACCTTTAGGGATAGTTCCCGGATAAGTACTTCAGTTCCCGTGTTCGAGGCTTCAGTAAGGACGGACGGGGGACGATAGCGCGTGGGTCCGCCGGCGACAGCTGCGTCGTTCGGTGGCAACTCCCATGGACCACACCCCAACCACATCAATCCGATCGCTCGTGCACCCACGCGTCGACGCGCTGCTGGTCGGGGGCGTGGCCATCGGGTTGTGGATGCTCTACGGCACGCTTCCCGGGTTTGATGGACCGGTTCTTCACTCGGTAGGTCCGTTGCTCAGCGTTGCGTTGGTCGTGCTGTCAGCGACCCACTTCGGTGCGTCGTACCACCTCGCCTACCGGAACGGTCTCGAAGCTCTGCGGTGTCATCCCGTCGCACTGCTGGCCATCCCGCTGCTCCTGCTCGGCGTGTCGGGCGGTGTGGTGTTGCTGCAGTTGGCCGGAGCCACCGGAGTCGCCGATACCGTGGTGAAACTGCTGATCGACATCGTGTTCTCACTCACCGCGTGGCACTTCATCAAGCAGGCGTTTGGCGTCGTCATGATCCTGCTGCGACTCGATGGGATGCGGGCCACGAAGGCTGAGGTCGCGGTCCTTCGATATGGCCTGTACCCGGTGTGGTTCGCCGGGCTCCTCGCGGTGTGGCATTCGGGCGGACGGTTCACGATCGCCGGATACCGGGTCGGGTTCGCCGTCTTTCCTGCGTGGACCTACGACGCAACGAGAGTGCTGTCGGTTCTGACCGCATCGTGTGCGTGCATAACGTTGTACCGGATCGCTCGTCGCCACGGGCGCCATGTGCGGGCGGCGTTGTGGGTTCCGTACGCCGCCGCCGTATTGTGGTTCGTGTGGCCACCGATGGCCGTAGGCATCGTGCCGGTCTCGTTGGCGTCACACTCGCTGCAGTATCTTCCCTGCGTCCACCGAGCGGAGATGTCGCTGGCCCGCCAGGAACGCGAGTCCAGCCTCGCCGCCCGATGGGTGGCGGTCTTCGGAATAGCCGCAGCACTCGGGTTACTTCTCGCCCACTGGCTTCCCGACTTTCTCGAGCACGCCACCATCGGGATCGCCGTCCCGAACACCGCGACGGCCCTGGTCTTCACATTTCTCAACCTTCATCACTACGCCATGGACGCGGTGATCTGGCGGTCGGGTGAAGCTCCGTTGCGGGCAATCGCCGAGCAAGCAGGTGCGACAAAGCCGGGGCTGTCCAGGGTGACGGTCGCCGTCAGCGTCGCGTAGTCGAATGTGCGGGATCGCAAGCGCCCACCGACATAGATTCCGCACAAACGCACGGTGGGCTGGCCGCTGACATCGCCGCGGTCGGTGCATCTGCGAATCGAACAAATCATGTTGCGGGGTCGTGTGCCGTAAGAGACTTCTATGGACTTCCGAAGATCGCGGTCTGCGACAGTTGCGCTCAGCGCGGCGACTGTCGGCTGCCTTCTGTATATCGGGTCGACTTCGTTACTGGACCCTACCGAGGGAGGGGAGTGGTTCTGGGAATTCTGGCTGTTCAACACAATTGTGCTGGTGGCCGGGCTGACGGCCTTGGCCCGCGGCCTCACGAATCAAGCAACTCGTATCCCGGCGCTGTGCATCAGCGCGTCGATACTTTTTTGGGGAGCAGGGAACGTTGCGTGGTGGCTGCTCGTTCGAACAGCGGAGAACGCTCCGTATCCTTCGATCGCTGACATCGGCTACCTGCTGTTTTATCCACCGGCCATCGCTGGCGTGCTGGCAGCTGGTAGCAAACGGGCCGAGTGGCGCAACCCCGTTGTCCTGCTCGATGGCCTCATCGCGGGATTGGCGGTGACGTCGATCGGTGCTGTCGTGTTTATCGATCCCATCGCCCGGGCCACCACCGGCACCCGTGCGGCAATCATCACCAACATGGCCTACCCAATTCTGGATCTTCTCCTTCTGGCGTTGGCGTTGACGTCGGCCGGCCTCTCCGGCTGGCATCTCCGCACGGATCAGTGGATCATTCTGGCGTCCCTTTGCATTTGGGCAGTTGCAGATTCGGGATACCTGCTCCGGGTCGCGAACGGCACCGACAATCTCCCCACCGTGCTGGACACCGGTTGGATCGTGGCGATCGTCGGGTTGGCGTGGAGCCAGCAGATTTCTGTCGGGGTAAGAGACCCCAAACGTCCGGTGCACGGACGGGCGGTATGGGTGCCTGTCGCGTTTGTGGGGATTGCGTTGGGTGCCTTCGCACCGTTGGTCGTCAGCCAGGTGTCGGTCGTGGGCGCGTTGGCGTTGGGTGCAGCACTGGTGTGCGCCGGCGTTCGCATGGTGGCGACGCTCAAGCAACTCGAACGGCTTGCAGGCGTAGAGCGGGAACTGGAAGCGAGGCGTGGCTCCGAGCGGCTTTCCGCGCTCATTCTTCATTCGTCGGATGCGATCCTGCTCGTCGATCCCGACGCCGTGATTCAGTTCGCGAGCCCTTCAGTGCAAACGCTCTTCGGTCGTGACACCGAGTCGGCGCTGGGCACCTGTTTCGCAGACTGGCTCAGTGAGGAGGACCGAGTCGGTTTGTTCCGCCAGCTCGCCGACGTCACGAACTCGCCGGGGCAGACCCTGGTGCCGTTGGAGGGACGTGGAGTCTCGCGTTCGGGCCTGCAACTTCGTCTTGAGGGAACGGCGTGCAATCTTCTCGGTGACGACAACGTCAACGCGATCGTCCTTACCGTACGTGACGTGACCACCAGGCGAGCCCTTGAGGAGCAACTGGAACGAAAGGCATTCCACGACGATCTGACGGGATTGGCCAACCGCGCGTTGTTTCTGGACCGTGTCGAACATGCGCTGCAACGGGTGACGAGTCACACCGGCTCCGTCGCCGTGCTCTTCATCGATTTGGACGATTTCAAGGCGATCAACGACGGCATGGGCCATGGAGCCGGCGACGAACTGCTACGAGAGGTCGCTGATCGCATACGCACCGCAATTCGACCGGCTGACACCGTCGCCAGACTTGGCGGCGACGAGTTCGCGGTGCTGGTCGAGGATGTGTCGTCGGCGGGCCAGGTCCTCAACCTGTCCGAACGAATTCTTCAGACGATCCGCGAGCCCGTTGAGGTTCAGGGTCGCGACATCATTGTTTCTGCCAGCATCGGGGTCGCATCAGCGACGGCGGACACGGATGTGGAGTCGTTGCTACGAGATGCCGACATCGCGATGTACTGCGCCAAATCCAACGGGAAGAGCCGCGTTGATGTCTTCGACGACTCCCTCCGGGAGGTGGCTCAGCAACGGCTCAGCCTGAAGATCGAGCTTCCGTCGGCGCTTCGCGACAGTCAGTTCCGGGTGGTCTACCAACCGATCCACCGGATCCAGGACGGCAATCTCTCGGGTTTCGAGGCATTGGTGCGATGGGATCATCCCCAACGCGGCGAGGTCGGACCGGACGAATTCATTCCTGCCGCCGAAGAGTCAGGTGTCATTGTCGAACTCGGTCTGTGGGTACTTGAACAAGCCTGTCGCCAGGCGGTTTTCTGGAACAAGTCCAGTGCTTGGCCCGTCACCATGAGCGTCAATGTTTCCGGGGTGCAACTACGCCGGCCCAGCTTCGTCGATGAACTCAAGCTCGTCCTCGGAACTACCGGTCTTTCGCCGAACCTGCTGACCGTCGAACTCACTGAGTCGGTGTTGATCGAGCACGAATCCGTGGAACCCCTCCTCCGACAGATCCGCGCCCTTGGGGTCGGCATCGCCATCGACGACTTCGGAACTGGCTACTCGTCGCTGTCGTATCTCAAGCGTTTCCCGGTCTCGATCATCAAGATCGACCGCTCGTTCATTAAAGAATTGACGCTTCTCGGAGACCACAGCCTCGTTCGCAGCATCGTGGCCATCGCGTCGGCGCTCTCGCTGCAAACGGTTGCCGAGGGAGTCGAGACCCAGGACCAGTTGGACGCTCTGGAATCGCTGGACTGTCAACTGGCCCAGGGATTCTTCCTCGGGAGACCGATGAACGCTATAGCTGCTGATTTCATTGTCGAAGCGATGACAACAACAAGCCGCATCGCTGCGGCCCAACCGTGACTTTGAACAACGACCCACCGAGGGTGGCCACCCGTACCGGTCGATTGGACGTCGACGAAAACCATAGGTGCGCGTAGTAATGCCGTTGCTACGCGCTCTCGCGTTTCGCAGGATGCGACTTCGGACGAAGGCTTGGCCGATGTTCAAATACGTTGGAGCTTGGTCCAACCCGACCATCCCCGCTCCTCGAGAAGGAGCAGCAGCCGGCGGCGACCAAGATCCCGTTGCACGACGTGGTCTCGGGCGTCAGCGGCGTTTGTCTGTCGCGGAGAGCTGCTTGCTGAGCGCCGAGACGATGATGGCAGCAGCGAGGAGGTGGGTTCCCACAAGAACCGCTTTGGTGGCGGTGTGGTCGGGAGCGACGATTGCGGGGATAAGCGATAGCGCGGTGGCGACGCCGGTGGCGACAAGGAACCGTCGGCGCTCGCGAAGGAGTCGGGCGAACACGATGCCCAAACCGGCACCGATGATCGTCCACCACGCAAACGCGGGGATCGGAATGGCCTTGGTGTCGACCTCGAGGCTGACGTCGGCGGCACTTGCGATAGTCGCGACGACGGTTGTGCACACTGCCGCGATTGCACCGGCGAGGGCCCCGGTTTGAACCAGTTTGCCGCGTGCTTGGTTGGGTCGACGCCGCGCCCGCGTCCTGGTGGGTCGGGTATGGGGTGGTGGTCATTGCGTCGTGGGCTGGGTCGCGTTGTTGAGGTACGAAGCGAGGTTGTCGAGGATTTCGGACCATCCGTCTACCATTTCGGCGAAGAACTCGTTCTCCCAGTCCGCCCCACTTCCGTAGGCGCTCGTGACGACGCGGATTACGCAACTGCCGCCGGACGTCGACTCAATCAGGAACTCAGTAGCGATCGGGGAGACCGACGGGAGGTCGTTGTACACCTCCGACAGCGGTACGCCGATCGTGTTGAACCACTCGATCATTTTGGGCGGGACATCCTCGACTCGTTCCGCGATCGGCCACGGTTCTTCGTAGGCGAAACGCTGGTCCGGTGTGTAGCCGGTGACGACCCCGGTCGACGTGAAGTCGCCGAGATCGAACGACACCGCGCCACCGATCTTCGGGTCGAGCTGGGTCGGTACCATCCAGGCTGAGATCCCATCGGCAGTCGCGATCGCGTCCCAGACCTGGGACGGAGTGGCCGACACCTCGTAGGTGCGTTCCGAGCGATGTTCGACTCGGTTGGATTGCTTGGCGTGTTCGGGATTGGTCACGAGATCTCCTTGGGCTTGGGGTAGGACGAGAGGGTCAGACGGTGCGGCCGCCCGTCATCGTGGTGATACTTGACAACCAGTGCGGCGACGGCCGCTTGCAGGTCGTTGGCGAATGCGGCGCGATCTTCGGGCGACTTGAACCCGATCACGGTGTCTACGGTGAGGGTCGGTAAGCGAGTTCGGGCTGTAGATGTGGAGGCGATCGCGCCTACCTCCGACACGGTCCTGGCGTTTACCGCTATCAGATACGCCGCCGAGAGACGATCGCCGATTTCGTTCGGATCGATGGCGGTGCCCTGCAGCACGTCGGGAGCGACGACGAGCCGACGCGCCGAGCGACGCACGAATCGTTCGGTGATTCCGCCCCACACGCGTTCTTCGGCCAACTCGACCAGCCCGTGGGCTTCCAGTGCTTTCAGGTGATAGTTCACCTTCTGTCGGGTCAACCCGACTGCTGCAGCGATGGTGGCGGCCGAGCCCGGTTCCGTCAACGCTTCGAGCACCCTGGCCCGGATCGGATCCAACGCCACCTCTACGGCGGCAGCATCAGCGAGCACTCGAACGTCGTCCACGAACCCAATGTAAACCTTGACAATAAAAATTGTCAAGATCGGAATTCATCCGCACTCCTGCTGCGCAACGAATGGAGGATCACACGTGAAAGTCCCGGCCAAGAGGGCGACTGTTGGAGGATCGGCGCCACGATGGAGCTTTTCCGACGTCGGAAACCTTCCACTCTGGCGAAAATCCTCCACTGATGTGCATGTGGCCCGGTGTTTCACGAGCCGCGTCAACCGCCCGTCAGGAAGACCTGGTGAAGGTGACGTGCAACGTGCCGCTTTCGGCCGTTTCGGTCCGGACCTCGTAACCGTCTTCGAAGCCTCGAAGGTCGCTCCACAAGTTGATGCCGCGTCCGAGAATGATGGGTGCGATGCCGACGTGCAACTGGTCAACGAGTCCGGCTTTGAGGAACTCTCGCACTGTGCTGATGCCGCCGCCGACGCGTACGTCTTTCCCGTTGGCGACAGCGGTGGCCTGCGTGAGAACCTCCTGTGCTGTTGCCTCAAGGAAGTGGAACGTGGTGCCACCGAGCATCTCGAGCGAGTCGCGCTTGCGGTGGGTCAACACGAAGACCGGCACCTGAAATGGTGGCTCGTCGCCCCACCAACCCTTCCAGTCCGCGTCATCGGGGAACGTGTGGAAGCCGAACATGCCGGCGCCCATGATCTCAGCGCCGATCCCTTCGAAGTAGGCGGCGCCGTAGCGATCGTCGACACCGGTCGTTCCCGCGCCTGAGGTGTCGTGGAAGACCCGTTCGCGAAAGGTGCGTGTGGCGGCATAGGCAGCGGTGAGTTTGTTCCAGTCCTCGCCCATGGGGTTGTCCGGCGTGCCACCTTCGGTCGTGGCGTAGCCGTCCAGTGAGATGTTGAGATCGACGCGAACCGCCATAACCATTTCCTCCAAGAGTGATTGTAATTTGCAAGCACTAAGGTATGTTGGTGAGGCGAGATCGTCAAGGAGGCAACCGTGGAAGAACCTCGCTCGGGGTGCCCGATCAATGCTGCAGTCGAAGCGCTCGGCGACCGCTGGTCGGTGCTCGTACTGCGCGACGTCATCTTCGGGGATCGGCGCTACTTTCGCGAGCTCCAGGCCGGATCGATCGAAGGTATCGCGTCAAATATTCTGGCCGACCGGCTCAGGAAGCTCGTCGCGGCCGGGATCCTGAATCGAGAAGAAGCTGCGCGAGGCGCACGGGCTCGCTACAGCCTCACCGAGGCCGGCATCCAGACACTGCCGATCATCTTCGCGCTCGGAAACTGGGGCCTCGACTGGTGCGAGGGCACGCCCGAACTCCGCATCCGACAAGAACTCATGCGCAACGAAGGACCCCGCTTCATTGAAGCGTTCATGGCCGAACTGCGCGTCCGGCACCTCGGCGCAGGACCCGTGAAACGACGAGGTCCGGGTCCACTCGAACGACTGTCCGCAGCGTACAAAGCGGCTACCGGCGGGTTGGACTGATCCGACAGAAGTCGCGATCCGTTTGCCGCCTTGCTTGCGCAGCTACCTGTTTCGGGCGGTGAGGAGCTGGGCGGCCAGCGGCTCGAGGGCTGCGATGAGCTCGTAGAGTTCGTTGGCATCGAGGATCTCGTAGGGCTTCGTCGCGAGATCGTCGGTGAGCGCCTCGACCCGCTGTTTGACGGAGCGACCCGCTTCGCTAAGCCATCCGTCGTCGCCGATCAGGCCACGATCGCGCATTCCCCCGATCACTGAGGCAAGCTGCGCTTCGGGGAGGTGATGGATGCGTCCGAAGTTCTCCGCCGGCATGTCCATGGCGAGGGCGAGAAGTACATGTGCCTCAAGGCCGCCAACGCCTTCGACCATCAGAGCTGCGATGTGTCCGTCGCCACGGTGCTCGCGCAACAACGCAGCTGCGTGAAAGAGCCGGGCCACAACCTCGTCGGGGATTGGAAGCGAGCGCAGCGCGGCGTACATCGGTCGGCCTTCGACCGGCGCACTGATCGCAGCCTTGAGCAACAGGTCGGCTGCTCGCTCGAAAGTTGACGAGTCGACGTGATCGCTCAGGATCCGACGCAACGCCTCCACACAACCCATCTGGCGGGCCTCTATCGCCGCTTCCGGGGTGGTGGTGCGCCAGACCTTGGGGATGTGCCGGGCCACTTCACCGGGCGCGAAATTGTAGAAGAGCGCGTCGACCACTTCAGCCGGGACTATTCCCAACGGCGCCGCCCTGCAGGCGAAGTAGACGTCCCAGTAGTTGGTGAAGCCCAGGGCGAACATCGCGTCGTTGGGCTCGTCGGCCGAGTACGGAATCATACCGATCGGCTCGATCAGATCGAACATTCGGCGTGCCATCGAGCTCATCGTTCATCCTCTTCTGCGAGCACTCCACAAGCTTGACATTTTGGCGCATGTTGTAGGCCAGCGTCCGTCAACACTCACAATCGTTGTCACCGTGCCTCTTCGTGCTCACTGATACGCGCTGTGGCAACGAAGTGACACGCCGACCACGATCGTCGGATCGCTCGTGTTTCTCCAGCGGCCACAGTGGAGGATGGCATTCGAGTTTCACACGATCGCGACCGGCGAACCTCAGGTACTACCTCGTCCATCAGGTGGAGGAGATGGCTCGTCACGCAGGCCATGCCGACATCATCCGCGAACAGATCGACGGTGTGGCCGTCCCGCAGATCCAACTCAGCCTGGAGGGAATGCCGGCGAACAACTTCTTCCAGCCCTACGTTGCGCAGCCAGGAACGTTCGGAGCGACCGATGGAGCGACGCAGAAGGGGTCCTGACGAGTTGAGCGGCCAACGTGCGACTAGTGACGGCTTCCCGTCGGGGGTGCTGCAGCGGGTGGACAGTGTCGTGGAGGCGGTGTGTTCGCAGCCGCGACCTCGGTATGAGCGAGGGTTGAAGTTGAGTTTGACCTGAAGCTCGAATACTTGTGCACCCAGTCGCTCGGGGAGCGACGCAGTGTACGAGAACGACCCCTGCTGGCACGCGTTCTCGCACGCAATCCATATGCACACATATTAGTTCAGTTCGTGCGCGAAGGCCGTTACGGTTCTTTGCAGGGCTTCGGGCTGATCGAACGGAAGGCCGTGGCCGGCGTTGGTGATCTGCTCGACTCGAAGGAGTGCGTTCATGGCGCTGAGCTCTAATGCCACTTCACGTGAGACAACGGGTGAGTCGCCGATAACGATCAATGTCGGAACGTGGATCCCACGCACGACGTCGCGGAAGTCGGGGTTCGGTGGGGCAAGCACATTGAGAGCGCTCATCCGAGTTTTCAATCGGGCGTCGACCTGAATCTCGATGGTCTCCGGTGATCGCTGCGGATGCCTCGCGCGGGCATCGGCCAGCAGTTCGGACCGCGACGTCTCCAGCGCTCGCCGATGTTGATCGACCACGTCGCTCGCCCACACCTCGTGTTGACGCTGGGGGCTGATGAACGTCGGGTCGACGAGCACGAGCCCACGGAAGCTGGTTGAGCTGCGCTGTGCGGCGACCGCTGCGGTCATGCCGCCCATGGAGTGACCGATGAGGATCGGATGCGACAGTTCTAGACATCCAATGAGTCCGAGCACATCGCTGGCGAGCGCGTCGTAGTGGTATTCGTCGTCCGGAGCGCTCGAACCGCCGTGACCCCGAGCGTCGGGCATCACGACGTCGAACTCGTGCTCAAGTCCTTTAGCCAGTGCCGTCCAGCACGCGCCACTTCCCATCAGCCCATGAAGCAGAACCACCGGGGCGTTCGCACCACCAGTGCGGACGTAGCGGATCTGAACGCCGTTCGTGTCGCAGGATCCTTCGCTCCAGATGACCGTTTCGTCCACGGCTCACTGTACGCCGCAGGCCCGATCACGAAAGGGAGCGTCGTGTCGACCCGTCAGCCGATCTGCTCGGCCAGCCCGATGAGAATACCCTCGGGTCCTCTGACATAACAGAGCCGGTAGACGTTTTCGTACTGAACCACTTCGTCGACGACTTGCGCTCCGTGGTTGCTGAGCCGGGCGAGCGTATCGTCGAGATCGTCCACGGCAAACATGACGCGAAGGTAGCCAAGTGCGTTTACCGGGGCGTTGCGGTGATCGGCGATCACAGGTGGCGTGAGAAAACGTGAGAGCTCGATGGCTCCGTGGCCGTCGGGCGTGCGCATCATCGCGATCTCGACGCGCTGGTCGCGCAACCCGGTCACGCGCCCTGACCAATCTCCCTCGATCGTTGCTCTCCCCTCGAGGACGAGCCCGAGTTCGACGAAGAAGGCGATGGCAGCGTCGAGCGATTCCACCACGATGCCGACGTTGTCCATTCGCTGAAGTGCCACGTGGCCATTGTCCCAGATCGAAAACGCTATGGGAGAGTGCGCCCAGAGCGGCAGCGGCGCGGCCCCAGCCCGGCTTTCGGGTCGCGAACGTGGTCAGGGTGCCACGTCGTTGCCAGAAGGCGTCACGGTGGGCACGAATCGGCACGTTGACAACATTGTTGTCGGCATTCGACTGCTGACCTCCCCCGGGATGTGTCTTGTCGGTCGTCTTCGGTTGGGCGTGTAAGGCTGGCCATTCGTCAACGTCCACCGGAACGCAACGGGGGTGAGTTCGGAAGATGTCGGGTGCAGCAGAACGAACCGGGCGACTTGGGAGCTTCGCGCCCGGGATCGGAACCACGCTCGGGGCGGCCATGGTGTTCGGAGCATCGACGCCATTCGCCAAGCAACTGGGTGAAGGCGTCAATCCGCTGATCGTGGCCGGGCTGCTGTACTTCGGCAGCGGGCTCGGCCTGTCGATCAGTCTCGGCGTGGTCCGCTCGACCGGGCGGGAATCGGCGTTGGAACGAAGCGATGCTCGTGCGTTGGCAGTGGTGCTCGTGTTCGGTGGCATGCTCGCTCCGGCGCTGCTCCTCCTCGGTCTTCGCACCACGCCGGCGGCCAGTGCGTCGCTGCTGTTGAACCTGGAGGCGGTGTTCACTGCGTTGGGTGCGTGGCTGGTCGTGCGCGAGCACGCCGATCGCCGACTTGTGGCTGGGATGGTCGTGATCGTCGCCGGTGGTGCGTTGCTGTCGATCCAGCCCGAGGGCAGGTTCGCGTTCACGGCCGGCTCGTTGGCGATCGCCGCGGCGTGCGCGTGCTGGGGCGTTGACAACGTCGCCACCCGTCCGTTGGCGGTGCGCGAGCCACGCCAGGTTGCCGCGGTGAAGGGCATTGTCGCCGGAACGGTCAACGTCAGCCTCGGTCTAGCGGTCGGAGGGTCGCTGCCCGCACCAGGACGAATCGCGGCGACGATGGCGACCGGTCTGATCGGCTACGGGATCAGCTTCGTGCTGTACCTGCGCGCGGTTCGGTTCCTCGGTACGGCCCGCACCGGCGCGTACTACTCGGCCGCCCCGTTCATCGGCGCCGCTATAGCGCTGGTGTGGCTCCGGGAACCGGTTGGTCCCTGGTTCTTTCCGGCGCTTGGGTTGATGGCGGTCGGCCTGACGCTACACGTCACCGAACATCACGGGCACGACCATGTCCACGTTGCGCTCACCCATGCCCACGCTCACACTCATGACGATCCGCACCACAGCCACAGCGGTGCGCACGATGCCAGCCCGAATGCACTCGATCACACCCATGAGCCGGTTGAACACGAGCACGGGCACACTCCCGACGTGCACCACCGTCATGACCACTGACCGAGTTGAATCGCGGCCACCGGATCAGTGAGAGCCCGTAGGGCGCTAGGTTGGAAACGTGCCGCTTGCCTCGTTCGTCCGGTGGGTGGTGAACGTCTGTGATTTTTGAGGTCGGTCTGCTGGTCATGCTCGTAGCGGTGAACGCGGCGCTGGCCGGGACCGAGATGGCGTTGGTGTCGTTGCGCGACAGCCAACTCGTCCGTCTCAAGGCGCTGGGTCCGAAAGGCGATCGGGTGGTGCGCCTCGCCCAGGATCCGAACCGGTTCCTGTCTACGGTGCAGATCGGCCTGACGCTCGGTGGCTTCCTCGCCTCGGCGGTCGCGGCCGTCGCGTTGGCTGAGCCGTTGGTCAAGCCGCTCGGGTTCTTGGGTGAGGCCGCAGAGCCGGTGGCCATCGTTGTCGTGACGCTGGCGCTCACCTTCGTGACGTTGGTGTTGGGTGAGTTGGCCCCCAAGCGCATCGCCATGCAACGAGCCGAGGGGTGGGCGTTACGGATGTGCGGGCCCGTTGCCGCACTCGCGAAGGTGAGCCGCCCGGCGCTCTGGATCCTTGGGAAGTCGACGGATCTTGTGGTGCGCTTGGCCGGAGCCGATCCGCTGCGCCAACGCGAGGAGATCTCGACCGAGGAGCTTCGCAGCATGATCGACACACAAGCCGACATCACCGCCGATCAGCGCGAGATCATCGATGGTGCGTTCGCCGTGCAACACCGCGTCGTGTGGAACATGCTGGTGCCGCGTGTGAAGGTGGTGATGGTTTCCGCGGACATGGCTGCGTCCGACGCGATGGCACTGCTTGTCGCCACGCGGCTGTCACGCGCTCCGGTGTTCGGAACCGATCATGACGACGTCGTCGGTGTCGTGCACATCCGAGAACTTATCGGTGCGGGCGGGACGGTTGCCGAGGTGATGCGCCCGCCGTTGATCGTCCCTGAGTCGTTGACCGTGTTGAACGCTTTGCAGCGAATGCGATCGGAACGCACCCACATGGCGGTCGTTGTCGATGAGTACGGTGGGTTCGTCGGCATCGTCACGATGGAAGACGTGCTCGAGGAAATCGTTGGCGACATTTACGACGAGTTCGATCTCGACGTCCGCCCGAGTTCGCGAGAAGCAGACGGCGCCATCGTCCTCCCCGGTGACTTTCCGGCCCATGGACTCGCGCACCTGCGAGTGTCCGTCGACGCTGGCGACGCAGCAACTGTCGCCGGGATCGTGCTCGAAGCCGCCGGTAACGTCCCCGAGGTCGGCGACATCACCGATGTGCACGGGTGGAAGTTCGAGACCCTCAGCGTCGACCAGCACGCGATCACCAGCGTCCGTATACATCCCCGCGTCCCCGGTCATTCAGACTCACCCAGGGGCTAGTGCGCTGCCCTCGAAAGGCCGCCCGGCCATGTTGCGCTCGCAGCTGTCGCAGAAACGGCGGATCATTGGAGCGATGCCGTGGTGCCTCCGATGGCGAATTGGGTGAAGCCCTTGAGCAACTCGGCGCGTGCAGCGGAACGTTCCTTCTCCGGCAGCCCGAGGTAAACGTTCGCGGTGCCGGTGGCGAGGCTCACGATCGAGGTCGCCGCGGCGCGGAGCGTGGCGTCGTCGGCGTCGGCGTCGCTCCACTGTCGGAGTGCATCGGCGATGCGTTCCACCCATCGTCGACGGCCTTCGAGAATGAGCGCATGGATTCGAGGGTCGGCGTTATTCTGCTCGGCGATCTGAATTCGCCACGCGTAGCGATCCGTATCGAGGCTCGTAAAGAAGTGTTCGGCACCGACCTTGAGCATCTGGGCGAGGCTCCGATGGTCTGCCGAGAGGCCGTCGTCGATGATGAGCGCCTGCCGGGCAGCGATCCCGTCAGCGATGATCTCAAGGAGTAGCTCGGTCTTGTCGGCGAACTGGTGATAGAAGCTGCCGACGCTCACGCCGGCGGGTTTGAGAATGTCTTCGGTGAGGTTGACTCCGTCCACGCCGAACTGGGCGAATGCGGATCGTCCGGCGTCGATGAGTCTGGCGCGTGTCTGCATCGCCCGGGCCTGACGCGGCTTCTCCGTCGCGACCGCGGTGGTACGGCGGTTGACACTGGTCGGGGCGACCGGGGTGGCCCCTGCCGCTGATTCCGTGGTTTTCATGGGCCTGCGACCTTCACGCCGGCTGGACCGTGACGGTGATGCCGTTGAGCTGCGGGTTGCCGGACAGGGGATCGATGTGGTCGGCTCCGCCGAGCAAATTGACATTCACGCCAGGTCGTTCATTCGCTACTGCCATGCGGGTCCCGTCAACACCGTGGCCCCAGCCGTGCGGCAGGCTTACGACACCCGGCATAACGGAGTCGGTGATCTCAACCGGAGCGACGAGAGAACCCGTCGTTGACGTTACGCGGACGTTTCCACCATCGCTGAGACCCAGGGTTTGTGCGTCATCCGGGTGGACCTGCAGGAGACAGCGAGGTTTGCCCTTCATAAGTGTGCGTATGTTGTGCTGCCACGAGTTGTTGGAACGCAGGTGGCGACGGCCGATGAGCACCAGCGGCGGGCGCGGCTGGGCGAGACTGGCTTGCAGGCGTGGGAGGTCGGCGACGAAGGCGGGGTACGCGAGGTTGATGCGCCCGGTTGGCGTGCGGAGCATGTCGGGTAGCCGTGGCCGAAGTGAGCCGAGGTCGATGCCGTGGGGATTGGCTACCAGGTGGTCAAGACTGAGTCCTTCGGGGTTTTTCCCGAATCCGTCGCCATAGGGGCCGGTGCGAAGGGCGAAGTCGAGGACACGCTCGGGCCCGGTGTAGGGAGCGAGGGCCGACATGATCTCGTTGAATTCGCGTCCGTGAATCACGCTGTGTTCTTCGGTGATGGCGCGCTGTACGAGTGCCGACGCAAACCCGTCGTCCATCGCCGCGATATCCGCGGTGGCGCCCATTCCCCGGCAGATTGCGGCAAGTCGAACCATGATCTCCCATTCTTCCGGCATGTCGGGGTCACGAGGGAGGATGGCGGGCGAGTAGTTGGCGATGTTGCGCATCGTGAACTGGTAGTAGGAAATGTCGTAGTGGCTTCGTTGCAGTGCGGATGGTGGCGGCAGAATCACGTCGGCATGACGGGTGGTCTCGTTGAGGTACGGGTCGATGCAGACCATGAAGTCCAACGACGCCAACGCTCGATCGAGCCGGTTGCTGTCCGGGGTGGATAAGACAGGGTTTCCGGCGATCGTGATCAGCGCCTTGATCTGGCCAACGCCAGGGGTTTCCATCTCCTCGATCATCACAGATGCAGGCAGCTGCATGAAATGCTCCGGGTACGCCGCGCACGCGACTGTGGAACGTGTCGTAGTCGCTCGGTCGGCCAAACCGGGACGGGCCGGTGGTGTTGGCGCCCATGGCGGCCGCTTCGGCGAACATGGCTCCACCTGGCACGTCGAGATTGCCGGTGCAGATGCTTACGACGTCGATGAGCCAACTCGACAACGTGGCGAATTCCTGGAGACACGTGCCAAGGCGACCGTGGATCGATGCTTTCGCCGCGGACAGTTCATACGCGAGCTTACGAATGCGATCCGCGCTGATTCCACACACTGGGGCGACGACCTCAGGGGTGAATGCGGCGAGAGCACGCCCGACGTCTTCCAGGCCATCGATATGTTCACCTAGGGTTCCCGGTGCAACCAGTCCTTCGGCAAAGCAGACGTTGGCGATGGCCGCCATGAACGCAGCGTCGGTGCCCGGCACGATGGCGAGGTGCTCGTCGGCCGCCTCAGCCGTCTTGGAGCGGCGTGGATCGACCACGATAAAGCGGCCGCCCCGCTTCTGGATGTCACGAAGGCGGCCGGGCCAATCCGGTGCCGACGCGATGCTGCCGTTCGATTCGAACGGATCGGATCCGATCAGCAGCAGCAGTTCGGTGCGGTCGAGGTCGGGCACCGGAAACGCCGTGCGGGCGCCGTAGAGCACGCTCGACACGATCTCGCGTGGTCGTTGGTCGATGCTGGCTGCAGCGAACCGGTTCTTTCCGATCGCGCCGTAAATCATCGGGAGGTAGACAATGCCGCCGAGATTGTGCGACCACGGATTGCCGTTGTAGACGGCGACCGCGTCTTTGCCGTGTTCGGCCAGAATCGGCGGCAGCCGCTCGTTGATGTATGCAAACGCGGTGACCCAATCGGTTTCTTCAAAGGTGTCGCCTCGGCGTACGAGCGGCTTGCGCAGTCGATCGGGATCGTCGTGTAGACCCTTGAGCGACGATCCCTTCGGGCAGATGAAGCCCTTCGAGAAGACGTCGTCGACATCACCGCGGATGCGGCCGACCTCGCCGTCGTTGACTTCGATGGACAACCCGCACGTCGCTTCGCACAGCGGGCATGTGCGGAAGTGGGTCTGCGTGCTCATGCCTGGAGCTCATGCCGGAGCCGTGAGTGCTGCCTTGTTCGCTCGCTCCAACTCGTCGGCCGCGTTTTGGTACAGGCTCTGCGACACATACGAGGTAGTCGTTCCTGCGATCATCCGGCACAACTCGGCCTTCAATGTCCGGGCCTCGATCGTCACCGGATCGGCTCCGGCATCGAGCGCGATCAGATCGACAACGTGGAGCGCCAACTGCAGGTCGCCGCGGTCGGCGATGGCCCGAGCGCTGGCGACAACAGCGGCCGGGTCGCCGATCGCGGAGCGGATCTCGCGGGCGACGTCGGCCGGATGGGCCGGGTTGAGTGAGGTCGGGTTCTGGTCTTCCCACCAGCCGAACTGACCGCGGTAGATGTCGCGCAGCACGTGCGCCCGCGACGTGTAGCCCTCGGCCAACCAGGGTTTGTCGAAGATCTCGGGTGGGAACTCGACCATGTTGACGATCTCGTGACTGTTGTAGCCCTGGTTCATCAGTTCGACCACCGTGTTGTGACACCAGCGCAACGCGGTAGCGGTTGAGCGCAGGTACTCCTGGACTTCTGCGGCTGCCGTGCAACGGTGGGCCGAACTCGCGGATCAACATCTCGGCGGGATAGCTCGCAAGCCGGTCGAGCGAGTTGGCCCAGCGCTCGGCGTCTCGGAACGGGCGTTGCGGGCTTCCGATGTTCGGGAGGAACGGAATGCAGGCCGGACCGCCGTAGAGGATCCGGTCCTCTCGCATCCACACCGAGATCGCGTCGTCGGTTTCCGACGGCGTCCAGATGACGTCGAGGGTTCGATCGGGGGTTTCGATCGTGAGCGTGTCGGCGAAGGTCTCTGAGGGTGCGAGGAACTCGAATTGGCGGCCGGCGAAGGTTCCCCGTGGATAACGGAACTGCCGCTCGATGATGCGGTTCTGCAGACCGTTTGAGTCACGGTAACGCTTCTGTCGGCGGGGCACGTTCTGGTGGCCGATCACCCGGGGAATCCGGCCGTCGCGCTTGACGGAATCGAGCACCCACTCCCGGGCCGACAGGTTGTAGCGCTGATGTCCGTGGCTGAAGATGATGGCGAGAAACGGTGCGTCGAGATGACTGCGAATCGAGGCCAGAGACGCGGCGGGGGAGTCGCCCGTGTCGATCTGCACCAGACCGTGAGCGGTCGTGATCGTGACCAGCCAACCGGCTTGCGGCTGACCGTAGATTCCGGGCGCCAGCTCCTCGATGCGGTTCGAACCAGCCAGGCTGTCGCCGCTGCGGTCCAGGGTCGTGGCGGATTGCGCCGTGGTTGCTTCCTCGTCAGTTGTGGTCATCCGAATCTCGCTTCGTCGAAGTTTCGGAGAATTATTAGACGAAATGTTCTAGAATGCAATTCTAGTTTGATGCCCGTCGCCCAGCAGAACCCACGCCCATGCGAGGTCACCTAAGCCACGCGGGCAGTCCCACCCGCTCGTCGCTCGTGATGTTGCGCGGTGAAGCGGAAGGCGCGCAGGTTGGCCGGCCAGATTCCCGGTCGCAGACCGGCCTTGCGCCATAGGTGGTCCAGGAAGTCTTCGGGATCGGGAAGCTGCTCCCACACGCTGGGGAGAAACACCGCCTGTCGTTCTCCGGCGCTGATCATCAGCCCGTCGAGGCCGGGCCGCAGTGCCCCTTTCAGTTCGGAGCGCGAGCGGACCTCGATCGGTGACAGCGGTGATAGCAGCGAGAGGGTGATCTCGAGGTGCGCGTAGTCGGATGGCTGCAGCGCTGGAAGTCGGGGATCCGCGAACGCGGCGGAAAGCGCCAAGCGCGCAACGGCACAGCCCAACGGCTCGACGCCTTCGATGGTGCCGACGCAACCATTCAAGCGCCCGTGGACCTTGAGGGTGACGAACGCTCCGACCCGACGGTGCAGCGCCGGCGGCAGCGATTCGAGCGGCGGCGGCACGGCGGAATGGCCGGCGAGCGCGGTGGCGATGGCGTTTTCGGCAATGTCGAGCAGCGCCTCGATGTCGTGCTGATCGAGGATTGGTTCAAGCGATGGCGAAGGCTCCATAGCCCACCACCCGTTCCTTGTCGCCGGCGGTGTCGCCGGAGTTGCGCAGGTCGATGGATTCGACCTGGAGATGTTTTCGATGTGCCAAGCGGAGTAGGCCGCGCAACGGTCGGGCCCCGCAGGCGTCGCGGTCGGCGACGTCATCGGATCGCAGCCCGGCGATGGCGGCCGCGGTGCGGGAATCGAGGCTGACGGCGTCAGCGTAACGGTGGTAGTGCGACAGGTCGGTGCTGATGACCACGAGGGTCTCGGGCCCGGCCCACAGCGCCTCGAGGACCGACGCCACCTCGTCGTCGGTGGCGTCGCCAACAATCACCGGGACCAGGCAGAAGTCGTCGAGAACCGTCTGGAGAAACGGAAGCTGGACCTCGAGGCTGTGCTCGGGAGCGTGGGCGGCGTCATTGAAGCCCACCCACGGGAACCGCCGCACCGCGGCCGCCGCCGTGCCGTCGACGGGGACAACTCCGAGCGGGCTCTCCCACGCGTCGGCTGAACTGAGGGCGAGCCCTCGGAGCGGCACGCGATGGCTGGGACCGAGGAGCACGACTCGGCGGATCGTGTCGTGGGCCGGTTGGACGCGCAAGTAGGCACTGGCCGCGATCGGCCCTGAGTAGACGAAGCCGGCATGCGGGACGACAAGCGCTTTCGGGACCGGCGCGACCGGATCCGGACGGACAGCGTCAAGGAACGACCGGTCAAGTACCGCTCGAAGCGAGGCAGCTTGGGCGGGGTAGAACGAACCTGCCACCGCTGGCGGCCGCACCGCCGGTGGCCGCTCCGCCGGTGGCCCCTCCGTCGCTGATGGGTTTGTCATGGCGTTCCCTTCCGGCCCTGCGGCCTGAGGACGACCGGCCGTCGTCGGGCGCCCCAATGTCCGGCGGGCCCGTCGAAGCGACCGGGGATCTTTGTGCCGCATCCCGTGCAGTGTCCGGTGTCGTCGAGCCGGTAGTCGCCGATGGTGTAGCCGTCGCGTGCGATGACTCGCTGTGCGCAGCCGTGGCAATAGGTGCTCTGGCCGTCGAGGTCGTGGACGTTGCCGGTGTACGCGTAGCGGATGCCGTTCGCGGAGGCGATCGCCCGGGCCCGGGTCAGTGTCGCCGGTGGTGTGGCCGGTCGGTCCATCATCCGGTAGTCGGGGTGAAACGCGGTGAAGTGCATCGGCACGTCGGGTCCGAGATGCTCGACCACCCATGTCGTCATCTCGTGCAGTTCCCGGTCGCTGTCGTTCATGCCAGGGATGAGCAGCGTCGTGAGTTCAAACCACACGTCGGTCTCGTGTTTCAGATACTTGAGCGTGTCGAGCACGGCACCCAACTCGGCACCGCACGTGTGGCGGTAGAAGTCCTCGGTGAACCCCTTCAGGTCGACGTTGGCCGCGTCGAGATGGCGGTAGAAGCGCGCCCGTGGCTCGGGGCACATGTAGCCGGCCGTGACCGCCACTGCGGAGAGACCCAGTTCGTGACAAGCGTCGGCCACGTCTATCGCGTACTCGAAGAAGATGGTGGGATCGTTGTAGGTGAAGGCCACACTCCGACAACCCTGGTCGGTCGCAGCCCGGGCGATCGCTTCGGGTGACGCCTCATCGGCCAAGGTGTCGATCTCTTTGGACTTCGAGATGTCCCAGTTCTGGCAGAAGCGGCAGGCCAGGTTGCAGCCGGCCGTGCCGAAGCTGAAAATCGATGATCCAGGCATGAAGTGATTGAGTGGCTTCTTCTCGATCGGATCCACGCAGAACCCGCTAGAACGCCCGTATGTCGTGAGCACAATGCCCTCACCCTGGCGAGCCCGCACGAAGCAGACGCCCTGCTGGCCGTCGCGCAGCTTGCAAGCGCGCGGGCACACGTCGCATTGGACCCGCCCGTCATCGAGGGCATGCCAATACTCGGTGGAAATGGTGAATGGGTCCATGAGATCAGCCCCTTCGTGCGGCTTTCGGGTCGTTCGTTTCGGGTGGTTCGTTTCGGGTGGCCCGTTTCGGGTCGTTCGTTTCGGGCAGGACCTCGTTTCCCGGGAGGTGGCGTCCTTGCGACGATCATGCTTCTGCTGGCACCGTTTGGTCAGGGCCGAAGGGCCCCAAACCTGCTCGTCGACTGGACTGTCTCGGATCGCCGGGCCGGGTCGCAAGTCGCTCATCCTCGACTTGTGAAGATAAGCGCGCGAATGAAATCGTGGTGCTGGATGTTTCTGCGCCCAGAGCTCAGGGATGGGGTGCTCGACATGGGCCGCCGATTGGGTGGCGTTACACAATGAGCCATGGATCGGTTTCCGAGCGGGTGCGGCTGAGCGGCACGGTGACGTTCGAGGCAGCACGTTTCGCCCACCATCACATCGACAACGCCCGCGGCCACGAGCGTTGACCGGCGATCCCGCCCTGGCTTGGATGGCGAGGGTGCGACGGAGCTGGTGACCTTCGACCCTTTCCGACGATACCTAGGGGGGTATAAACTGACGGTATGGAAACTCCACTTCGGATCATCATCATCGGTGGCGTGGCCGGCGGCATGAGTGCTGCGACACGGCTGCGTCGGCTCAACGAGCATGCATCGATCACGGTCTTGGAGCGGGGGGAACATGTGAGCTTCGCCAATTGCGGTTTGCCGTACCACCTCAGCGACACGATCGCGGATCGGGCCAGCCTGTTGTTGCACACGCCGGAGACGCTGGCAGCGCGTTTCCGGCTCGATGTGCGGACGCGTCACGAGGTCCTCGGCATCGACCGGGCCGCCCACACGGTGTCGGTACGCGACCTCGATGCCGGTACCACTGAGGACATCGTCTACGACAAGTTGATCCTCAGCCCCGGTGCCGCTGCCGTGCGGCCGCCGCTTCCCGGCGTCGACAAGGCATTCGTGCTGCGCAGCGTCACCGACCTCGACCATCTCAAGCACGCCGTCGTCAGCCGCGGCGACGACGTCGTAGTCGTGGGCGCCGGGTTCATCGGCGTCGAGGTGGCCGAGAACCTTGCTGGTGCCGGCAAGCGGGTCACCATCATCGAGGCGGCCCCCCAGGTGCTGCCCCCACTCGACGCGGAGATGGCGGCGATCGTCGCCCAGGAGCTACGCCGCCACGACGTCACCCTGCATCTCGGCACCGGTGTGACCTCCATCGACGATGCTTCCGTCACGCTTACCGACGGTCGTGTCGTGCCCGCCGACCTCGTCGTGCTCGCCGTTGGGGTCCGCCCTGAAGACGGCCTTGCCCGGACTGCGGGCCTTGATGTGCACGAGCGCGGCGGCATCGTCGTGAGTGAGACATTGCAGACCAACGATCCCGACATCTACGCCGTCGGTGACGCCGCCCTCGTGACCGACCCACTTGGCAACGCCGCCTTCGTGGCCCTGGCCTGGGGTGCCAACCGGCAGGGCCGTCTGGTCGCCGACCACATCATGGGCCACCCGGTCAACTTCGGGAGCCATCCGGCCACCGCCATTGCCAAGGTGTTCGACCTTGCCGTGGCGTCGACCGGGCTGAGCGAGCGCCAGTTGCGAGCGCAGGGCATCGACCCGACGGTGGTGCACACCCACCCGGGGTCACACGCCGGCTACTACCCGGGTGCTGAGACCATCCACCTCAAGCTGCTGTTCGAGGCTGCCACTGGGAGGATCTACGGCGCGCAAGCCGTTGGCGGCGAAGGTACCGACAAGCGCATCGACGTGCTCGCCACCGCGATGCACGCAGGGCTGCGGGCCGATCAACTGGCCGACATCCCGCTCGCTTATGCGCCGCCGTTCGGCAGTGCCAAAGACCCCGTCAACATGCTCGGCTATATCGCCGAGAACCTCATGGACGGCCTCGCCCACACCGTGCAATGGCACGAGGTCGCCACCGACCCTCGGATGCTCGTCGACGTCCGTGAGAAGACGGAGTTCGACGCCGGTGCCATTCCCGGCGCCATCAACATCCCCCTGCCCGATCTGCGCGACCACCTCCACGAGTTCGAGGGCCGACAAGTGCTGGTCTACTGTCAGGTTGGCATGCGGGGCCACACCGCCGCGATGCTGATGGCAGGCGAAGGCTACGACGCGGTGAACCTCGACGGCGGCTACCTCACCTGGTTGTCGGCCACCACACCCTGAATGGCAGGAGTCCGGGTCCCGTGGTCTGTACGAGGGGCAAGTTGACTTCACCAGCCCTTGACCGTTGACACGCACTACTTCCTCGAACCCTCCACGACTCGCACGCACGAGCGAGGAACAATGCTAGGTAAACATATTATTCTATCGATGCTGTTCTTCGGTGCGCGACGTTGAATCGCAGGATCCGTATCCGAGCGTCGTGGGCGTCGCTGTTCACGGAAATCAGACGGGGACCGGGTTCTGTTCCATCGGCAAGTTGATCTGTTCGCCGGGAATCTCACCCGAACGCCACAATTGCGTGATCACCTTCACCACGCCGACGAGAGGGGTAAGCAGCAGCGCCCCGAGCATGCCCGCAGCGGCTCCGCCGACCAGCGCGGCAAGTAGCGAGGCGACCGCGGACACGTCGATGGCCTTGGAGATGATCGAAGGTCCCATCACGTGATTTTCGAAGAACTGATACGTCACGAACGCGACCAATGCGATGGCGGCCTGCACTGGCCCGACGGTGAACGCAAGTATGACGAGCGGCGTGCCGCCGAGCAGCCCGCCGATCTGCGGCACGAAGTTGGTGACGAACGCCCACAATGCGAGTGCCGGCGCGAGCGGGACGCGGCAGGACCACTGCCGTGATGAGAACGAACAACCCGTCAAGGGCAGCGATGACGGCCGAACCGGCGAGGTAGCCGCCGATCGCAACGCGGGCGACGTCGATCACTTTTCCGTATTGGCGGCGATAGCGAACCGGCACTCGACGGCGGACATCGCCAATGAGACGAGGTCCATCGAGAAGGAGAGCAACGGCTAATAGAAGGGTCCAGAACACGTCTGCCATTCGAGCGCCGATGGTCGGGAGGATCTTCTCGCTGCTCGTTGGTTTGAAGGTATTGGGAAGATCGTCGAGCTGAGTCTTGACCCATTCGGCGGCATGGTGGGCGCGCAATGTCGGACCGATCACTGGCGCCGTTTCGTAACGGCTCACGGCGCGGGTCAATTCGGTGGAGAGCGACGCCGAGCCCTTGGTACGGGCCTGTGCGGCTAGAACTGCCACGCCCAAGAACACGACGATCGCCAACACCATCACGATCGATGCCGCAACACCGCGACTGATGTGCGGCACTCGGCGCCTGATGGATGCGACGGCTCGATCCAGCCCGACGGACAGCAGCACGGCGATTGCGAACCACGCAGTGAATCCGCGGAGGTGACCCAGAAGCATCCATACCAGTGAACCGGCGATGGTCGTGCCCGCGACCACGGACAAGCCGCGCGCCGAAAGCAGCGGGCTCCACCACGCCACGCCCGATGATCGGAACAGCGGTTCGCTCGGTACCGGCCCAGCCTGCGACTCGGATGGGGGCCGCCGACCGGTGCCCTGGAGGCCGTCCACGGCATCGGCATCGACGGCCGAGGCGCGATCTCCCTCGGTCAGCTGTGTCGCACTGAACGCCGCAACGAACGCTACAGCCGCTGTTGCGAGGATGAGCCCGGCCGTGCCCGCCGCGGCATAACCAACGGCGAAGGACAGCACCCACGTCGCTGCGCCCGGTCGAAGTTCCGATCGTGAACCGAGTTTTTGACGCGCCGCGAGAGCCCCGGCGGCAAGTAGCAGGGCGATACCCAGAGCGACCACGTTCGCCACATCGCTTTGCACGAGCGCCACGATCAGAAGCGGTGTGAACCCCACCACACACCCCAGGGTGGCGACCGGCGCCCAGAGGCCAGCCCACGTCCCTAGCACTAGACCGCCCGGGATACCCATGGCCCAGCATGCGAAGCCCACCACCGCCCCGGTGCCGACGGCGAGAACGATCGACCAGCGGTAGAGCGTTCCGGCTCGGTCATCAATGAGCTTCCAGCGGTCCCGGATGGCCTTTCGCCGCGGTCGCGGCCATCGCGAGATGACCCGATCCACGGCTGCCGTTCCCGTTCCCTGCAGGAATGCGCCGAGGACGATGACCACCACCAGATCGCCGATCGACGAACTGAGTCCGCTCGTAGTGGGTTGCCCTGCGACGACCGTCGTTCCGGCCCGAGCGAGTGATGAGCGGATACCTGCTTCGATCCGCATGCTTTTAGCGACCCTCGCGGGCATGCTCGTCGAGCCGAGATCCTTCACAAAGCTCGATAGCACTTCGCCCAAGCGTTCGGCTTGATGCGTGATGTCCCGGGTCACCGCCAGCCCGATACCGACGATCACCGCAAACGTGAGCAGCGAGACGATTGCTGCCGCGAGCCCGTGGCCGAGGCTCCGCCCAAACCTCCGCCGCAGCGGTGCGGTGAGATAGGCCAGCGCAACGGCAAGCATGACCAGACCGAGCACATGAGTGAGGTGCATCGTGGTGCGTACCAGCGCCACGACCAGAAATACCAAACCTACGAACCCGGCCAGTGCCGTGACGTGGGCTCGCCTGAGCTGCCCACTTTCCAAGTTCTGCTCCGCAATGGGAGGAACGTCAGCTTCCATGCGTAATGCTTCCGTGATGTTGGATCGTCTGTGATGTTGGATTAGGACGGGCTCCGCCCGGCCGCCCGTGCACCCGCTGTCACGTAGGGAACGCGGAACGAACCGATCGCGCGCAAGGGACGCTCGTTGGCCGCCCTGTCGTTCGGGCGGGCCGAGGCCTGCACAAAGGAGCGCAGGGCCCGCAGCGATCGACGGTTGCGGGCTTCTGTCAACGTCTCAATGAAAGGGCGCGCCACACGTAACCCCAGGCTCAGCGGTTCTTCGAAAAACTGAACGGTGGAGTGGTTCAAACCTTGGGGTTCGACGCGGAAGCGAACCTTTCCCCTGCCGAACGGACGGACCCGCACCTTCAGCTCGAGCGTGCGGTCGCGCATTACGAAGGCGAGCGATTGTGTCTTGTCGCCGACACGAAAGGGTCCGATTCCGACCTCATGACGAAACTCGGAACCCGGCTCGGGCCAGTGTTCATCCACGGACAGGGTGGCCTTGGCACCCGCGAGCCAGTACGGGTACGTGGTCGGATCGGTGACAACGGCGAATAGTAGGTCGGCAGAAACTGCGACGTTGATAGAGGTTGTCGACATCGGCCTTCTCCTTGGTGTGTTTGGGCTTTGCGCAATTCGGGCGTCTAATGCGTGACTTGTTGTGGTGCTTTTACCGGTCGCAGCGGTGTGGCACAACGGAACTGCGGATGGGCTCAGGCTTGTACTTTCCTGGGAATTCGAACACGCGAGGTTCTTGCCGACGGCACCGCCGGCAAGGGTTTGTCGAACGCTCGTCCGAGCGCGTTCTTTTCGGTGACCATAAGCAGGTGGTCAATACCCGCTCAACGGTCGGCCAAAACGCTCGTAGAAATCCGTGGGCGCATCGGTGGTCAGAGCGGTCGGAACTCGAGGTCACGAAACGATACGTGTCAAGGCGATCACGACCATCGTCAGAGCACCCGTGGTCGAGAAGCAACTAAATGAGACAATTGATTTAGTAAGTAATTCGTCTTAGATTGACCCAATGGGAAGACGAGGTGATGACTCTCGGATGGCGCTGATCGCGCACGCGGAGCGGATGTTTGCTGAACGTGGTGTCGAGGCGGTGTCTCTGCGGGATGTGAACACGGCAGCGGGTCAGCGGA
This sequence comes from uncultured Acidimicrobiales bacterium, assembly GCA_963763135.1. Taxonomy (GTDB): domain Bacteria; phylum Actinomycetota; class Acidimicrobiia; order Acidimicrobiales; family JANYDT01; genus JANMZO01. Next base: position 52,394 of record CAVXNJ010000011.1, read on the forward strand.
ATCATTCGGCGGCCCAGTATCACTTCGGTGATCGGGCCGGCCTGATCGCGGCGGTGTATGAGTCACGGATGAGCGTGGTGAACGAACGGCGAGTGCGCATGTTGCAGGAGCTGGATGCGAGTGGTCGCGACGATGACCTGGCGGCGTTGGTGGAGGTGTTGGTCGTGCCGATGGTCGAGGTTGTAGCGGAGACCGCGGGTTGGTACGGGCGCTTCGTCGCTCAGTTGCGCTGGGACCGCGTTCGGTGCTGACGTCCTCGCCGGCCTCCCTTCGCTGGCGAGTGCGCGTGTGACGGTGCGCCGTTTGCAGCGATGCCTCGGTCATCTTCCGGTGGCGGTGCGGCACAGTCGAACCGACCAACTGGTCACGCTGTTGTTCGGCTCGGTCGCTGGTTGGGAATGGGCCCGTGATCGTGGCGCCCGGCGTCTGCCTGTGGATCTTCTCGTAGCGGAACTCATCTCGACAGGCGTGAGCCTCCTCGAGGCACCCCTGGGCTCCTCCCGTTCCACCTCAACCTCTGCTGCGTCGCCGCTTGTCGCACGTCGCAGTTGATCGGAGACGGCAACCTTGCGTCTGTGGTGATGCCCGAGACGTTCACGGACTTCGTCGACCTGGTCGTTCCGGAGCTGCAACGGCGCAGTCGGATGAAGCAGGCCTATACGGTGGGCACGTTGCGGACGAAGCTCTTCGGGCGACCTCGTCTGCCGTCGTCACACGTCGCAAGCGAACTGCGGTTTCACGAATCACCTGACGGGTTGAACGCGACAGTGTGAGAGGAAGCAGAGCGGAGGTTGGAAGCAGAGCGGTGGTTATACGTCTCGGTGGTGTGTGCGGGCGGCGTCGCCAAAGGAGCGGAGGAACTTTCGAAGTTGGCGTACTTCACGGAACCCGGACGAAACAGATCGAGTACGCGACGCGCCTGCTGGTTGCGCTCATGGCGAGGCGTGGGTGAGTCGACGATCGATCTCGCTGTTCATGATCTTGCACTCCTCGAGCGGGTGGTTGTAACGGCACAGCAGGGATGCGGCCAGGAGTTCGCGTGCGTGAATGAGGCGGGCGATGTCCGCGTCGAGCGCGGTGAGGCGATGCTGGGCGACGGCCTTCCACGCGGCGTTGTCACCGGACTCGAGGATCGCCTGGATCTCGTCGAGCGTTAGCCCGGCCTCTTGGAGCATCTGCACGAAAACGAGTCTGCGTATCGTCTCAGGCGAGTACTGACGGTGGCCCGAACGCCGTCCGTCGGCGATCACGAGGCCGCGTCGTTCGTAGTACCGAAGTGTCGAGGTGGCGACGTTCGCCGCGTTCAGCGACCTCGCCGATCGATGTCAGGAATTCCGGGAGAGTAGTCACGACAGTACTTGACTTGAAGTTGGGTTCAACTGTCAAGGTCGTTCCATGCCAACCGAACACCTTCCCATACCGAACCATCACGCCGACCACGCTGGCTTCCGGGGCCTTTCCGGGCTTGCCGCTGCGGTCAGCTTCCTTGGCGGACGAGACAGCGACGCCCACCTTGCCGCCCGACTTGTCGGTCTTGCTCCCGCCGATCGTGTCGTCGACATCGGTTGCGGGCCCGGTGTTGCCGCACGTCATGCCGCAAGCATCGGAGCCAAGGTCATTGGCGTCGATCCGGCGGCGGTGATGCTACGAGTCGCCCGGTGGCGCCGAACGAAGGGTGTCACCTGGCGGATCGGAGCAGCGGAGGACTTGCCGGTCGACGACCGTTGGGCGACGGTGGCGTGGTCGTTGGCCACCGTCCATCACTGGAAGAATATCGAAGCCGGTCTCGACGAAGTCGCTCGGATCCTCGCTCCCGGGGGCCGCTTCACTGTGCTCGAACGTCGCATCAGCCAGGACGCGACTGGACATGCCAGCCACGGATGGACCGACGCGCAAGCCGATTCTTTCGCGGCTCGTTGTGTAGCGCACGGTCTCGTGGACGTCACGACTTCGAGCGACAACACGACACGAGGTTCGATCCTCACCGTCACGGCGCACGTCGCCGTCGGGATGGGATGAACATTCGCCCTGACGCCGTCGCCCTGTTCATGTTCATTCGATGGCGCACGTAATCAGCGTCAGCTCCGGGCAGGATGTGTACCTACGAGATGGGAGGCTGTCGCTGGAGCTGAAGGATATGCGCGCTTATCTGCTGCTGCACCGTCGGTTGCGGTGGTCGCTTGGTCCACGGATTCGAGAGCGTGAGCGTCAGGCGATACGCTCCCGTCTGTGCCTGCAGACTCGCGTCAGGGGTTGCCACCCCGGAAGTTCACCCAGTGATCGTCGAGCGTTCGGCACAGCCGAACGCACCCGCAGCGCTTGACCGAGGCGCGAACTTGGCGCTGGTCGCGGCGACCGCGGCCATGCTGATGATCAGCTTCGTGGCGACGGCCACGAACATCGCCGTTCCGACGCTCGAAAGATCCTTCGACGCTCCGTTGTCGTCAGTTTCCTGGGTCGTTACGGCGTACAACGTGTGTCATGTCACGCTCATGCTTGTCGGTGGGCGACTCGCCGACCGGCTTGGTCGAAAACGCATATTCGTGAGCGGCTTGATGGTGTTCGCGGTTGCGGCCGCTGCTTCTGTCATCGCCCCGAATCTGGGGTTGCTGATCGCCGCTCGCGTGCTTCAGGCCATCGGTGCAGCGATGGTGCTGCCAGCGTCGCTCGTGGCCGTGCTGCCCACCTACCCACGGGAACGTCACGCGTCGATCGTGTCGCTTTGGTCGTCGGTTGGTATGGCCGGATCAGCGGTGGGGCCGACGTTGGCATCGGTGGTGCTTTCTGCTGCGGGATGGCGGGCGGTCTTCGCTATTGCGATTCCCATCGCCTTGGTTGCGGTCGTCCTGGCGTATCGACACATCCCGGAGAGCCTTCCCGAAAACGAACCCGGCCCACTTGATGTCGTCGGAGCGATCGCTGGCACGACGGCCATCGGCGGCTTTGCCGTTGCACTTGTGCAGGGCCGGGTCTGGGGCTGGTCCTCCCCTGCGGTGCTTGTGGCCGCGGGTATGGCGGCGATTGGTGGTGTGGTGTTCGTCCGTCGTTCGCTCAGTCACCCGGAACCCCTTGTTGATCTTCGGGTGCTTGGCGTTCGGTCGTTTGTCGTCACCTCCGCAACGGCTTCGATCTTCGGCATCGCAGGTGGGGCGACGTGGTTTCTGTACCCGCTGTTCATGCGGCAGGTATGGGGATTCTCCATTCTCCGAACCGGTCTGGCGATGAGCCCGGGTGCGATCGTCATGGTGTTCGTGACACTCGCCAGCGTTCCAGCGGCCAACCGTTTCGGGTACCGACGCTCGTTGACAGCCGGAGCGTCGATTGCCGTGTTCGGTGTCGTATGGCTCGCGTTGTTCATGCGACCGGGTGGCAATTACTGGTCGTCGTTTGTTCCGGCCACAGTGACGCTGGGGACCGGCATGGGATTGACCGCCGGTCAACTCAACGCAGCCGCTTTGGGTGCAGTGACGCCGGAGATGCTCGGCGCTGCAAATGGTGCGTTCAACACGATCAAGTCCCTTGGTAGCGCGCTCGGCGTTGCCATGGCCGCCGCAGTACTCGGGGCCACGAGCGGCAGTTCACGCAACACAGCCTTTTCGCTCGCGTTCGCGATCACTGCAGCGTTGATGGCACTAGCCCCGCCGCTTCTGGCTTTTGGATACCGGGACGATTCGCGGAACTCGCGGCGTGCGCGTTCATTACGGCGTTCTCGTTCGCTTCGTCGTTCCGGTTCATCGCTTCCGTAAACGAGTGATTCCCCGACACTCGACATGAGGAGCGTCGGACGCATGTGGCGGCCGACGCTGTGCTGCGCCAGACTTGGGTCGTGACGATTCTCAGCGACCTCCGTCCGTTCCTGACCGAGGCGATCGTCCGCTTCGGCGTCCCGGGCGCGTCGCTGGCCGTGCTCTCGGACGGCGTGATCTACGAGGCCGCTGCGGGTGTCGTGAACAATGAAACGCTCGTCGAGGCGACGCCGGACGCCGTGTTCCAGATCGGCTCGATCACCAAGCTCATGACCGCGGCGATGATCATGCAGCTCGTCGATGAAGGGCGGCTCGACATCGACACCCCGGTACGCAAGGTCCTCCCGGACTTCGCAGTAGGCGACGTGGAGGTATCGACGGAGGTAACGCCGCGTCACCTACTCAACCACTCGAGCGGCATAGACGGTGACTTCTTCGTTGATGCCGGGCGCGGTGACGGCGTGGTCGCAAGACTCGTCGAGATGGGCCGGTCCCTGCCGCAGCTCCACACGATGGGAGAAGGGTTCTCGTACTGCAATTTCGGCTTCGCTTTGCTCGGACGGATCATCGAGGTGCTCGACGGCATGGAGTGGGACACCGCTCTCCGGCGACGGGTCGCCGGGCGACTGCAGACCGAGTACCTCACCACGCGGCCAGAGCAACTCCTACGTTGGCGCGCTGCGATCGGCCATATCGCGAGCGGGCCGACCGGGTCACTCGCGCCGAGCCCGGCGCCCTATTTGTCGTTCGGCATGGGGCCCGCAGGGGCCACGGCCACGTGTCGGGCGCGCGACCTCGTCGCCTTCGCTCAATCGTTCCTGGCCGGGGGCGGTTCGCTCGTGAGCCACTCGGCGGCCGAGTCGATGCGCTCACCGAACACCAGCGCGGTAAATGCGGGCGCAGTGCAGGACTTCGGCCTCGGTTTCATGCTGTTCGACTGGGCCGGAACGCAGCTCTACGGTCACGACGGAGCCACCGTCGGGCAGAACGCATTCCTACGAATCCACCAGAACGGCATCGTCGCTGCTCTGCTCACCAATGGCGGCGACGTGCAGGGCCTCGCCCACCACGTGTTGACAGCCATCTTCGAGGACCTCGCCCACATAGCGCCGCCGGCGCCGCCCGAGGGCACAGCCCGCTTGATTGACACCACTGCCTACACCGGAACGTTTCAGCGCGGCCTGACAAGGTACGAGATCGATGCCGAAGGACCGGGGCTGAGCCTCCGCACCTGTCCCAACGAGGTTTGGTCACGAGGGCTCTTCCCGCCGCTCGGCCCGTTTGCGCTCCGACCTGTCGACGAGTCGACGTTTGCGTACCGGATGCCGGGCGTGGCGCTCCCGCTCACCGTGCGGTTCATCGACCCAGACGGTTCCGGACACTTTGCTGCGCTCCATGCCGGCCTCCGTCGCAACCCGAGACGCGTATCTGAGCAGGAATGAACGTTTACGGCGGAGGTTCGGAAATCAGGCCGCGAAACTGTGCAAGGCGAGATGGACGAACCGACCGTGGGTGGCGAGACGACCCATCGTCTCGGGGGTTCACCCTATCATCGGTGTTGCCTTGGAGAGGGACGAGATCGCCGCCTCGATACATAAGCACGCATACGATCATTTGACTTGGGTGCCTGGGAAGTCATAACGTTGCGTGAATCGTTCAACGACGTGGTTCCCGCGTCTAACAGGTATGGCACGTTTCAAGAATGCTATGTGCACATATGTACGTGACGATCTTCCTGACGATGTGGAATATCTCAATCCGACGAGACGTGGCACGGAGCGTAACTCGCGTACTGTGATCCAGGACACCGCTCAGGGGGAAACATGAACGATACGAACGAAATGAACGATACGAACGAATTGTCTCCGTCGGACATCAGAGCGCTGGTTACGCGGCTCGAGGTTTTGGAGGCGCGAGAAGCGATCCGAGACGTGCTGTATCGCTACGCACGCGGCGCAGATCGGGGCGATGTGGAGCTGTTCAAGTCCTGCTACTGGCCCGACGCGGTTGATTGTCACTGGTTCTGGAACGGTAACGCCCACGAGTTTGCTGATTGGGTGATCGCGCTGCTGCGTGAGATCCCCAACTCGCAGCACTCGATCACCAATCCGATCATCGAACTCGACGGAGATCGTGCCTTCGTCGAGTGCCAGTGGTACGTCATCCATCACATCGGCCTCGATGTCGACCGGTTCATCGACCAGCAGGCCGAGGGTCGCTACCTCGATGTGTTCGAGCGGCGCAACGGCGAATGGCGGATCCTCCACCGTCAGACGGCGCTCGAAGCGCTACGCGAACACGTGGTCCCAAACTACTCCCGCGGCCGACCTGCCGGCCATCCGTCGGTGGCCCAGCGCATGCCCAACGATGCGGTCTACCGGGGTGCCGCGATCGCCGACGATCCGATCGTGGCCGCGCCGCCGTCGGATCTGTGGGGGGATGCCCGCGCCCGTCATGCCGGTCGCTGAACGAACGGCTGCATCACCCTCCTCGTCACGACGGTGACCGGCACAGTTCTCCCGCATGGGCACGCAAGTGACCGTACCGCTTTGGTTCACATCGATCCGTTCGGGTGTCACGTGGTCGCGGTGAGGAGGTGTTCGACCAGATCTGCGGCGCGTTGATGCCCCCCGGCAGCCTCGAATCCTGCCTGTACCTGAGCGACCCCGTTACTGCAGGAACGCGCGGTTTCGCTTGCGTCGCGAAGCCGCTTGGCCGAGAGGCGTCGCGGCGGCAACCGGACCCCGGCGCCGGATTCGACCACCCGCCGCGCCACCTCATGTTGATCGCGGCCGAACGGCACGGCGACGACGGGAACGCCCGCTGCGAGCGACCGTTGGGTGATGCCCATGCCTCCGTGGCAGATCACGACCGCAGTCTGCGTGAGCACCAGGTCGTGCGGTAGGAATCGTTCCATCACTACGCCGCTGGCTGCGCAGTCGGGGAGGGGTAGTGACGACGGGTCGATCCCACCGGTGGAACAGACGAGTTGGACGTTTGGGTCGTCGCCGAATGCTGCGAGCGCCGAGGCGAGCAGACGGCGGTCGTTCTGGAACTCGGTAGAGCAGGTGACCAGGACGATCGGGCGATCGTCCTGCCGCCACGCCGGCCACTTCGGGGATGGTGGTGACCAGAGTCCGGGGCCGACGAGCTGAACGGTCTCGGGCCAGTCCGGCCGCTGATATTCGAACGGTTCCGCGGTGAGGTACAACGTAAGGGGTGGGCGGGTGTAGAGCTCGTCGATGTGCGTCAGGGGCGGTGCTCCGGCGCTAGTTCGGATGCGGTTCAGCGGGTCCAGCGGCCGGTTCAGAAGGCGGGCCACGAGCGGGCGAAGGGCTTGGTCGCGAATGCGACCGGTCCGACCGTTCGCAGGGGTGAGTCCGGGTCCGAACGGCGGGGTGTGCGGTGAGCTCAGCGGCATTGGGAATGGGTGCCATACCGCCCATGGCAGTCCGCTCCGTTCGGCCGCCGCCCGAGCGCCCCAGGCGTTCGTGTCGATGAGAAGCAGGTCGGGTCGCTCAGTTTTGATCGCTTCGGTGACGTCGTCGATTTCGATGCGAGCACGATCCAAGAAGGTGCGCATCGATTTCGAGACGCTGCCCACGATGGTCGTCGCTCTCCAGTCGTCCATTCGGCGCTCCTCGATGGCCGCGGCGATTGACTTTGCGGCGAGACCGGCATCGAGCACAGTGGACACGTGCGTCGAGAGCGTTCGGACCGTCACGTTGTGGCCGCGCCTGCGTAGATCGAGGAGTGTGTCCATGATCGGGAACAGGTGGCCAGCCGCCGGCGTGGTGTACACGAGGATCGTTGCCACGTCAGGCCTCAGTTTTCGTCATCTGCCGCATCGACGACGCTGCTGACGAGCGGGTCGAAACCGCGACCACGAGTTCCCCGATGGCTGCTCGCGTCTCGGCCCGGCCCCGGCCGAGGTCGATGCGAAGCAACTTCCAGAGGTAGAGGTCGGTGGCCGCGACCAACGTGTCGACCCTTCGTCGCCGGTTGCTCGCTCGCAGGCCACTCAACGATGAGCGAAATACCTCCTCCACCCAGGTCCGGTGGATCTGGCGGGCTTCGGCCAAGCCAATCTGCAGTGCCGGTACTTCGCTTTCCTGACGTAGGAGGTGCCACATAAGTGCACCCTCGCGTTCGTAGTGATCGAGCAGTGCATCAAGCGACTCGTCGACGCTCAACCCGTTTGAGGTGCGTTGTTGCAGAACCCGCTCACGCACCCGAGCGGCGACCGCATCGAACAGGCCGAGTTTGGTACCGAAGGCTCGTTGGACCGTCGGTAGGGTGACCTGGGCGGCCTCGGCCACGGCAGCAAGGGTGACCCGATCGAACGTGTGGATTGCGAAAAGTTGCTCGGCATGGCTCAGCATCCGTTCGGCGGTCTCGGCGGCTTTGACGGCCCGAGTCGACTGCCGGTACGGCCGTTTCGATCCAGATGGCTTTGAGTGCTCCCTCATCAGATGCCGGTCCCGTCGAGTCCACCCTCGAGGAACCTGACCTCGATACCGTCCCCGGAAATGCCCGTGCCGGCTGATTGGCCGCCAATGAAGGTGAGGGTGAAGCGTTCGCTCGTGACCCGCCGTGTGGACGGGTCGACCCTTCGAATCTCGCCGTTGAAATCGATGGTCGCGGGCTCGGTGGGAACGAGGCGGTCGGATGTCTTGGTTCGGAACTGGCTCCGCCCGGAGCCGTGGATTGTTGCGCAGGTTGTCATGGTCCCAACGATCTGCTCCAAGCCACTTCCGTGCGGGGAGGCGACGCAGATCTCAGAGGCCGGCATATCGACAGTTGCGGTTCCTCGAAGGAGTTGCGCTGGCATGACTGAAGCGGCCGACGTCGGGATGTCAGACCCGTGCAGGAGCAGCAGGCAGGCGGTTGACACAGTGAGCACGGTGCCGAGGTGTCCGGGCATATTCATGTTCGTAGCATGAACATGAATTTGAATTTCGTCAAGCGCGCCAGAACCCGCAGCGGTACGTGGATCACTGTCGCAGTGTGATGCCAAACACCCAAACCTCGGGTGTATGCAAACGACATATAGTGCTCGTGGACGAACGGTAGGTTCACACCTACTGTTCGTCGGAGCATGGAGGACATATATGTCATCAAACCTTGCTGAGTCGGTGCGTACTGCGACTCGCAAATCCTTACCGGTTGCCCTCGTAGCACTGCTCGCCGTGACGTCAGCGTCTTCGCCGACCTGGGCGGCGGCCAAGAAGACGACAACAAAAAAGCCGGTTGCGACCAAAGCCACCACGACCACGGCTGCTCCGACAACACTTGCTCCGACTACGGTTGCACCAACCACCACGGTCGCATCACCGCCTCGGGGAGGAACTCTCGTTGCGGCGATCTCGCAGGATCCCGGTCAATTGAACCCGGCGATCACCACAGCAGGAGCAGTTCACTCGGCCGCGGAGCTGATGTACAACGGTCTGGTCGAGATCGATGAGAACGGCAAGTTGGTTCCCGAACTCGCCGAGAGTTGGACAGTGAAGAGCGGCGATTACACGTTCAAACTGCGCAAGGGAGTGACCTGGCATGACGGTCAACCGTTTACCTCCGCAGATGTTAAGTACACATTCGAAGACCCACTGCCGAAGTACCATTCCCGAGCGCGAGCGTCGTTGCTCGATGCGGTCAACCGGATCGAAACACCCGATCCGCAAACCGTGATCTTCCGCTTCTACAAGCCGTACTCGGCGTTTCTCCAACAGCTGAACGTAACCGAAGCGCCGATTCTGCCGGCCCATCTGTACAGCGGGACGGACGCAACCAGAAATCCGTACAATTTGAAGCCCGTCGGCACCGGCCCGTTTCAATTCGAGTCGTACAAGCCGGGAGCCGAGCTCCGGCTGAAGGCGAACAAAAACTACTTCAAGAAGGGATTGCCCTACCTTGATGGCGTCGTGCTGCGGGTCATTCCGGATGCCGGCAATCAGTTGATCGCGCTCGAGGCGGGTGAGGTTGACTTCCTGTACGGCGTGAACGGAGCCGATCTGGCCCGGGTCAAGGCAAACAAGTCGTTGTCGACGTTGGAGACGCTCTCAAACCCGGGTGGCTCGAACTGCATAATGTCGATGAGCTTCAATCTCGACAAGCCGATCTTCGCCGATCAGCGCACGCGTCAGGCGATTCTTCAGGGTCTTGATCGGAAGCAGTTTCTCGACCGAATCCTGTTCGGTCAGGGCAAGGTCGCGACCGCGCCGATCGCCAGTGGTATTCCCTTCGCTTACGCGAAGGATCTCAAGATCCCTGGATTCGACAAAGCTGCCGCGGCCAAGCTTCTCGATGATGCCGGGTGGAAGCAGGCCGGGTCCGGTACCCGAACCGCTCTTGGTGTCACCGGAGTCAGGGACGGTACTCCGCTTCGCTTCCGGTTCTTGAGCTTCCCGACCTTCGCCCTCTACGGCCAGCTGATCAAAGCGCAGCTCGGCGAAATTGGAATCGATGTACAGCTTGAAACCGCGGACAACGCACCGTTCGCCGATCGAGTGTTCGTTCGACGCGACTTCGACACGAACGTCATCAGCTACTGCAACGGAACCGATCCCGAGATCGGTGTTCGACGCATGTACGACGCTGCGCAGATCGGACCCGTGGCGTTCTCGAACTCCTCGGCCTATCGCAACGCAACAGTGACGAAGTTGTTCGAAGACGCGGCGACCAGGGATGCCGTGTCGGTGCGCAGTTCTATCTACCGGAAGATCCAGGAGATCCTGGTCGAAGATCTCCCCTACGTCTGGCTGGTGGAGACTGCCGGCACCCGGGTGTTTCGGGCGTCATGCTCAGGCTTCAGTGAATCAGGTCATTTCGCCGAAGCCGCCAGCTGCAAGAAATGAGATCGGCGAAAAGCGAACGGTGAACGGAGGTCTCCGTTACGCGGCGCGGCGGCTGGGTTTTGCTGTTCCGACCGCCGCAGCCGTCGTCACGCTGGCGTTTTCGTTGATTCATCTTGCTCCGGGCGATCCGGTGGTAGCGCTTGCCGGCGACGGTGGCGACGCGGCCTACTACGCCGAGACCCGAGCCCGCTTTGGGCTCGACCGGCCGATCCTCACCCAGTTTGCTTCCTATGTCAGACGGGTAATCCGAGGTGATCTCGGCACCTCGTATTTGCAGGGTCGGCCGGTGCGCTCATTGATCGCTGAACGCGTGCCGGCGACCCTCCTGTTGACCGGAACCGCTCTGCTCCTGTCGACGCTGATTGGAATTGTGGCGGCAGCATATTCGGCGAGCCGTCGGAATCGGCCGGGCGACGTTCTCGTGAACACACTCAGCGTCCTCGTGGTGGCCACACCGACGTTCTGGATCGGGCAGATTGCGATCCTCTGGCTTTCGCTGCACTTCGGGTTGTTTCCGGTACAGGGAATGACTGACGCCCGCGAGGTGAAGACGGGCCTCGCAGCACTTCTCGACGTGACGCATCACCTGGCGTTGCCGGCCGTGATTCTTGCGGCCCAGGAGATCGGCTCGGTCACGCGCATCCTGAGGTCGGGTCTGATCGCCGAATTGGAGAGCCCGCACATCGTGATGGCGCGGTCGAAAGGCCTGTCCGAGCGAACGGTCTTGATCCGACATGCCCTGAAACGCCCGCTGCTTCCGGTTCTTGCCGTGATCGGCGGACGCCTCGGTCAGCTCTTGTCGGGAACCGTCATTGTCGAGATCCTGTTCGGCTGGCCAGGTGTCGGACGACTCCTCCTTTCGGCGATGCAGAACCGGGACATTCCGGTCGTGCTCGGTGTGTTTCTTATGACCTCGGTGACGGTGGTGGTGGCGAATCTGCTGATTGATCTGGTGAGCCTGTGGGTTGACCCGCGAATCGGTCAGTCCCGTGTTTCTCGATCAAACCGCGATGACTCGAAGACGAGACGGCAAGTGCGGATTTCGCCGTGATCACCGACGTGAGCCGGTCGACACCGATCGTGGTTCCGGTGAGTGAACGTGGGGTGTTCTCGCGAATCATCAGCGCCCCCGCCGGGGCCTTCGGACTCGTGGGCTGCGGAGTCGTCTTGCTCGTTGGGTTGGCGGCTCCAGTCCTCGCTCCGAACAAACCGTTTGCCATCGTGGCCCCGCCGTTGGAACCGCCGAACACAAAGTTCCTGATGGGAAGTGACGCCCTCGGGCACGACCTGTTTTCCCAGATCGTGCACGGCACTCGTAGTTCGTTGTTCGTCCTTGTCGTTGTCGCGGTTCTGGTCCTGTTCATCGGAACCGGGGTCGGCCTTATCGCCGGCTCATCGCGGCGATGGATCGACGATTCGATCATGCGGGTGGCCGAGATCGTCCAGATCATTCCGCGGTTCTTCCTTGCGTTGGTTGTCAGCTCGATATTCGGTGCGGGTCTTGGACGACTGGCACTGCTGCTCGGGCTTACCGGTTGGCCGATGCTCGCGCGTATGGTGCGGGCGGAGACACAGTCGTTGGTCGAACGTGACTTTGTGCTCGCTGCTCGGTCGGTCGGAGCGACTCGCCGGAGAGTGTTGTGGCGGGAGGTTGTGCCCAACCTGGTTCCGACGACCTTCGCGTACCTTGGTCTGGTTGTCGCCCAGGCCCTGCTGATCGAGGCCGGGATCGGATTTCTCGGACTCGGCGACCCCAACCGCGTGAGTTGGGGCCAGCTCGCCGGCGATGCGCAACGCTATCTCCGCGTCGCGTGGTGGCTTCCGGCCTTCCCGGGCGCGTGTATTGCGTTCACGGTGCTTTCGCTGAACCTTCTCGGTGATCGCATCGCCGACGTGGTCATGCGGCGTCAGTGAAATGATTGGGTAGGTCCGACTCACGACCCGGCCGGTCCCGGCTCACGACCGGCATTCAGCCGTGATGAAAACCATGTCGAGTCGTTGACTGTCTAGGAGTGATGCAACCGTCGACGCTCGCGCCACAAGTCGTTCGAACCCTTCCCCGGGGAGCTCAGCCAGTAGCTCCGTCCGGGCCGCCAGAAGTGCGTCACGGCGAGCAGTGTGAAATGCGAGCATTTCAGGACGTCTGGAGCGGACCGAGGTCACGGTCCAACCGTTGCGTTCGAGCACAGCCTCTAGCTCGCCGGTCGTAAGTCTCCATATGGTTCCGGGAACGTCGCCCAAGCCAAGCTGTTCGGTGTCGGTAAGGGCCTCATTGGTGGATGATGTGAGGGCGAGGCCCGATCCGGGCTCGACGATCCGTCGAAGCTCTTCGAGGTACGTGTCACGGTCGGCGATGTGAACAATGCTGTCGTACTGAACGCATGCGGTGAATGCCGAGTCGCGGAAGGGCAGCCCAGCGTTCAGATCAGTGCACGTTGTGTGCACCTCAGCGCCGGGGATCCGGGCCAGGCGTTCGCTAGAAACGTCGACTGCGACGAGGCGACAGCCGGTAGTGCCGGAAATCCACCGGGATGGTTCGGCGGTTCCGGAGCCGAGGTCGACAAGCCGGGTATCGGCGGCAATCCTAAGTGCGCGTATTGAATCGGCCAGCTCGCGTGTTCCGACCATGCCTTCACCGGTGGCGATGTCGAATTCAGCACGCAAACGCTGAGTAATCGCATTCGCCGCACTGCCCATCTGCCGTTGGTCCACCGCCGAGTAGAGGTTCTTGAGCATCCTGTCGTTTGCCATCGGTCACTTCCTGGAGGTCAGCAGATTCGGGGAAGGGGATCCCCGACCAGAAGATCAACGATGCGCTCGCCGCCGAACGCGGTTTGCACCATTACGATGCGCGCCGGTTCTGCGGTGACGATCCCAATGATTGCGGCGTCACGGCCGAGTGGATGTGACCGTAACGCGTCAAGCGCGGCGGTTGCTTCATCCTCAGGAACCACGATCACGATCTTGCCTTCGTTCGCGACGTAGAGGGGATCGATGCCAAGCAGTTCACATGCGCCGGCAACGGCTGGTGCAACTGGCAGCGATGTTTCCTGAAGGGTCACCGAAAGGTTGTTGGCACGGACGAGTTCGTTGACGGCACTCGCGAGGCCGCCGCGGGTCGCATCGCGCATCCAGCGGACAGTTGGTGCCGCATGCACAACCGAATTGACGAGGTCGTTCAGCGGCGCGCAGTCGGATTCGATGTCGGCCGAGAGCGCAAGGTCGCCCCGGGCGAGCAACACCGCCATGCCGTGATCACCTAGTCGGCCCGACACGATCACCCGGTCGCCGACCTTCACGTGTTTAGCCCCGAGTACCCGGTTCCTCGCCCGGGTGCCGATACCAGTCGTTGTCACGTAGCAACCGTCGGCAGCACCGCGTTCGACCACTTTGGTGTCACCGGTGACGATTCGAACACCGCTTCGAGTAGCCATCGTGGCCATATCGGCGACGATTTCCCGCAACTCCTCGATGGCAAAGCCTTCTTCGAGCACGAACGCGACCGATATCCATCGTGGCTCCGCGCCCATGACGGCGAGATCGTTCACCGTCCCGCAAATGGCGAGCGTACCAATCGACCCGCCGGGGAATCGTCGCGGGCGTACCACGAAGGAGTCGGTGGTCATCACGAGATCGACAGTGTCTGCGCCCGGCTGAGCGAGTTCGAGAACGGCGCCGTCATCGGCCTTCAACAATTCGCCATCGGTGAACGCGGAACGAAAAACCGAATCAACGAGCGCTTCGCTTGCAGAACCGCCGGCTCCGTGGGCCATGGTGATGACCTGATCGGTGAACCGGGGCCCGGTCCGCCGTCGTCCGGCGGCGTCGTGGGGGCTCGGTCCGGTCATACTGAACGGACCGCGATGGTGCGGCGCTGCGAGAGGCGTCCGTAGTTGTAGTAGGCGGCGCATGCCCCTTCCGAGGAGACCATGCAGGTACCGATAGGGGTTTGCGGCGTACAGGCCGTGCCGAACACCTTGCATTCCCAGGGTCTGATCGCTCCCTTCAGTACCTCGCCACACTGACACGCCTTCGGATCGGCGATTCGGATTCCGGGAACCGTGAAACGCCGCTCGCTGTCGAATTCCTCGTAGTTCGCGTTCAGTTTCAGACCTGATTGCGGAATGAACCCGAGTCCGCGCCATTCGAAATGCGGCCGAAGCTCAAAGACCTCAGACATGACCTCGAGAGCGCGTGGATTACCCCCGATCGGGACCGCTCGACCGTACTGGTTCTCGACTTCGCAGCGCCCCTGGTCACGTTGTTGGAGAAGCATCGAAACACCTTGGAGAATGTCGAGCGGCTCGAACCCGGCGACCACGATCGGCTTTTCGTAACGCGTACTTACGAATTGGAACGGGCCGAGCCCTACGACAGTCGCCACATGACCGGGGCCCAAGAATCCCTGGAGTTCCAGGCCAGGGCTGTCCAGGATCGCAAGAAGTGGCGGAACGATCGTGACGTGATTGCAGAACACGGTGAAGTTCCGAATGCCATCGCGCTTGGCGTTACGAAGTGTGATTGCCGTCGATGGTGCCGTCGTCTCAAACCCGACGGCAAAGAACACGACCTGCCGATCGGGGTTACGGCGAGCCAACTCCAGAGCGTCGAGAGGGGAATACACCATTCGGACATCGGCTCCACGCGCTTTTGCTTCGAGCAACGTGGACGTCGATCCGGGCACGCGCATCATGTCGCCGAAGGTGGTAAAGATCACGCCGGGAGTTTGCGCTACCGCGATTGCGTCGTCGACGCGACCCATGGGTATCACGCACACCGGACAACCCGGACCGTGCACGAGTTCGATGTTTGCCGGGAGAATCTGCTCGATACCGTGGCGATAGATCGTGTGGGTGTGCCCACCGCAGACTTCCATGAACTTGACCGGTTGCTCGCCCGACAACGATTCGATCTGCTTCAGCACGAGCGCAGCCGTTTGCGGATCTCGGTATTCGTCGACGAATTTCATGGCTCTGCCCTTTTGTCATCTGACCGGCGAGCCATGAGTTCACGGCGCACGAGTTCGGCAACGGCCAACGAGAGTGCACCCTGGGCTTCCTGTATCCGGTGAACGCTCGAGGAGTTCACCGAGAGGCAGACGTCGACGTTCGGATTGGTGGGAAGTCCCGCTCCGCCGTATCCGGCAAAGACGATGGTGTGGGCTCCCTGTCGACGAGAGCGGGCGAGAGCCCCGAGGATGTTGGTGGATGTGCCGCTGGTACTGAAGGCTACGACGACGTCGGTTTGCTGCACGAACGTTTCGATCTGACGGTCAAATATACGATCGGCGCCGACATCGTTGGCGAGCGCGGTGATAACCGCCGAATCCAGAAGCGGCCGAACCTTGAGCGAAGGGTTTAGTAAGCGCTCGAACCGTTCCGCGTCGCAGGCGCTGCCGCCGTTGCCGATCACGAATGTCCGTCGAGATGTTGTGGCGGATGACATGATCAGCTCCGCTGCCCGGTGGATCTGCTCGCAGTTCGCCGTCACTGTCTCGTGATCGAGGATGTCACCAGCGATCCACGCGGATCGGGCCGCGTCGGCCAATTCCGTGAGTATGCCGTCGTCGGGATAGCTCGGGGCGAGAGCTCCTGAACGCAAAAGATTCGCCGGCGAGCTGCTTTCGAGGAACGGATAGAGAAACGACGGTTCACTCATGACATCGCTCGTCGCCCAAATCGTCGGTGCCGTGTCATTGACATGCGAGGTCCCAGCGACGAAGTGCTATCCCGGCGTGCACGAGGATGAGATCGTTTGCCTGAACATCGGCGATCAGGCTGATGTCGACCACCTCAGGACCGCAAGCCGTGCGAACACGGGCCAGCTGGTCGGCTAGCACCTCGATTACTTCGGTAGTGGTCGCATCGTCGGCGCAGACGGAACAGCTTGCGGAGGGCGACGTGGGCACCGACGTGGTGTCCGAAGCGCCCGTAGTCATCCGGTTGTTCTGAAGACAGATGAACGTGAGTTCCCAAAGCAGATGATAAGCGCGCGTAAGGAACCGTTCCGCCGAACTGTCGGGGCCGAGGGTGACAATGAACGTTCGTGGGTCGGGGGAAACCGTTGACGTTGGGTCCGGCCAGCCGATGTGCACGTGCGTGGTGCCCCACGCCGCGCTTCGAAGTGACAGATCAGCGATTGGCATTGACCCGGTCGATCCCATCGAAACAATCACGTCACCGGGTTGGGCCTGCTCTCGAAGGGTACGGACGGCGACGTCCCATTCGGCGATGACCGCTACAGCGGGGACGGCCATGGCTCCGACCGACGCCGGGTGGACGTACTCGACGGCGAGGTGTCGGGCGTGGTCCTCGAGCCCGGGCGCAACCGTCCACAGCGTCGAACCCTGGGCAGCGCGGCAAGCAATTACGCGGGCCCCGATGGCCAGAGCATCACAAGCATCGACCTGGGTCATGTCTCTCTTGTCATTGCTCTCGTGGTGCGGCGAACGCTTCGAAATCTTCGTTGTCGCCTCCGAGAAGCGTGAGTAGCTCCAACGTGCGGCGGGCTTCTTCCTCATCGAGGATGCTCATCGCAAAGCCGACATGCAACAGAACCCAGTCGCCTTTGTTGAGCCCGCTACCGTCAGCTTCGACAACCAGGGAGACGTTGACGCTGCGTCGAACGCCGTTGCATTCGACCATCGCCTCGTGGGTGGTCATGTCGACCGGGCCGATCACCTGAGCGGGAACTCCTACACACATGTTCGTTCGGCTTTCAATACCATAAGTGTACGTAGTATATCCCGGATCCCTTCAACCGCCGGACTGTTCGGGGCGGCATCGAGCAGTGATGACCGTTCCCGATCAGCACGGGTCACGTCGTCGGACCAGGGAACGCAACCCCACAGCGGTATCCCGAGACCGTCGACAAACTCGGCAACGGCCTGCCCATCTTCGGGGGAACGGAGTTTGTTGGCAACCGCTCCGATCGTGACGTTGGGAAGTTCAGCGGCGAGCCGAGACTGCAACCGGACCGCTTCCAAGGACCGGAAGTACGGTTCGGCGACCAGGATCAGAACATCGGCATGGCGCGCGGTTCCGCGACTCAGGTGTTCCGGGGAGGCCTCGAGATCCATGATCGTCCAGGTCTCAGGTTCCGCGCCGAGGTCGGCGAGAAGTGCGGATCCGGCGGCATGAGCGGAGCAAAGGCAACCTTCCTGCGCGTGGTCCGGCATTCCCATACGCACGAGGCGCACTCCGTCGGGGCCCCGAACGGCATGGGCGTCAAGCACGTCGGCCAGGGGTATCCGTAAGGAAGCGGAACCGTCGAGGCGTCGGGACACGATGTTTGTTGGCAGTATCGGGGTTCGGGTCACGGAGTCCAGATCGAAACCCATCGCCGCGGCAAGGTTCGGATTGGTGTCGGCGTCGATTGCGACAACACTCCTACCGTCATAGGCGAGAAGCCGCGCTAACGCGGCGGAGAACGTGGTTTTTCCCGCTCCACCCTTGCCCGCTATCGCGATTCTCATCGGATGTCCCGGTCGGCAAACTGCGCAGCGATCGGGTCCTCGTCGGCTGTGGCGAAACTGAGCATGACGTCGAGGTGTTGGCGCGCTGTTTTGAGAGCGGAGCGGTGATCGTCCGCCGCAGCTAGACCGAGGAGCGTAAGTTCGTAAACACGTCGCGGTGGTCCGAGTTCGGAACTCTCCCACTCCGACCAAACGAGCCCTTCGTGTTCCATTGCCTTAAGTGACCGGTATATCCCCGCCAGGTCAACGGTGGCGAGACCGAAAAGCTTCACCTGTTCCACCAGGTCGTACCCATGGGACCGGCCGGGGATAAGTGCGATGTGCAAGGCCGCGCGGAGATAATGGCGGGGGAGCGAACCGTCTGCTCCCGATTCGGCGAATGTGTTCGGGTCGTTGGTGCTCAAGAGTCGCTTCCGGGTATGTCGTGATTGGTGTGGTGGTCGTCGTGGTCGTGGTGGTCGTGCTCGGGGTCGCGGTGGCGACGCGACGCTGAGCATGCTTCAGCCTCGTCGGCGGACTGGTGGCACCAACAGTCGGCGTCGCATTCGCCGTGGGTTGGCCGCATCAGATCGGCAAACGATGACGCAAACTCCGCGGCACCTTCGGTCCGCCCCTTTTCCGAGAGCGAATAGAACGGTCCATCGGCGATGAGGTAGTCCTCATCGACGAGGCGATCGAGGTACGTGACCCCGATGGCGGCGTCTACGCCGAGAAAGCGTTCAACGAGACCGGCGTCGACGATGTCACCGAACCCTTCGCCCCGTAGCCAGTACATGACCTGCAGAATTTCGCTGCGCCAGTACATTGCGGCAAGGGCCGGAGACTTCGGGGCGGTAACAGGTTCACCGTAGGGTTCGATCATGGGCTTATGACGCGGAACTCTTGCCGAGCGTCTCGGCCTTTGTGGCGATCGCGTCCAACGCCCCCGCGATTGTCGCCAGCTGCGCGTTGACCTTCAGGACTGACGGCCCGATCGATGAGCACTGCGTCTCGATCGCACGCACGCCGAACGTGACCTTGGCCAAGTTGGCCGATGATGCCCGCAGGGAACGAGCGATCCGAACGAGGTAGAACGCAAGCGCGCCGATTACGAGCGCGATCTCAACAACCGTCAGAACGATCAGTAATGCGCGCACGGTCATTGACCTCCCGCTGGGGCGCCGGACGCGGCCAACGCCTGCGTGAGAAGGGCGTCGTGGCGGAGTGCTTCTTCGGTGAGGCGATCGAGTCGTTCCGGTGTCTGCGCGAGCATCCAGGTGGTCGCGGTATTCCGGGCGACTTCTTTGCCCATGTTCCAGATCGCAAGCGTGCCGGCTTCAATGGCACGGACTTTTCGGTAGAACGTCTCGAGCAAACCTACGGCGACGACGGCAACAACGAGCCCGAGTCCGAGCGTCAGCCACCAAGCGGAGTTTGTACTCATCAGCTTCCCTTCGATTCAACATGCAAACGGGCGGAAGTGGCGGCATTGGTGATGCGGCGAACGGTTTTGTTTGTGGTGTCGACGGCCCACAGGCCATCGGTGTTGTCTCGGCTCTGCTCCAAAGCCGCCAGGATGTTGCCGGCTTTGACCCCGGCCCGGGTCGCGCCCCGGATCATGGTGAGTAGAAGGGCAACAAGGGCCAAAACCACGACGGCCCCGATCGACCATCCGACGATCCATCCTCCCATTGCATTCTCCTTTTTCGAGTGCCGAGTCGGTCCTGATCTGGTGCTTGATGAACTGCTTGATCCGTTGCCGAACCCTATGCGCGCTTGGCCGGTGGTGGCGCACGTCACATGCTATGTGTACTGTACAGGTACCGTCCAACACGAAGGTCGACCGAGGCAAACCATGGCCCAATACACCGTCGCCGATCCGAACTACGTCGCCGAGATACCGCACAAGGTCCTCAGCACGGATCCTCACGATCCGTTCGCGCCGATCGGGATTCGCAGTCGTCTACGGGAGCCTCGAACTGACATTCTCAACATCGGCCCGCTGGAAAAGGTCTACCTGCTGTGGATCGTGGGCGCGTCGTGCGACGGGTGTTCGGTAGCAGTCACCGGTGCCACCCACCCCCGTCTCGAAGATCTGCTGAACGGCATCATTCCCGGGTTGCCACGGGTCGAATTGGTGCACTGCGTGGTTTCGGTGGAGTCCGGTCCCGAGTGGGTCGAGAACCTCCGGATGGCCGCCGACGGGGAGCTTGATGCGCCGTTCATCGTGTGCTGGGAAGGCTCGATCATGGATGAGACGCTCTCCGGCAATGGCTACTGGATGGGCCTCGGCGAGGATCTGGCCACCGGTCGCCAGATAACCAGCCTCGAATGGCTCGATCGGTTGGCCCCACGGGCTGCCGCCGTACTCGCCGTCGGCACCTGCGCAACGTGGGGCGGCATTCCAGCGGCGGCCGGCAACGTCACCGGAGCCAAAGGCGTCATGGACCACCTTGGCAAGGACTACCGCTCCACCCTCGGGCTTCCGGTTGTGAACATTCCGGGATGCTCCCCGGTGGGCGACAACGTGCTTGAGACCGCAGCGGCAGCATTGCTGTTTCTGAACGGCTTGGCTCCGTTGCCGGAGTTCGATGAGCTGGGTCGTCCGGCATGGTTGTTCACCGAGACCGTTCATCGCCACTGTCCACGTGCCGGCTACTACGAGGAGGGTGTGTTCGCGGAAAACTACGGCGACAAGGAGTGCCTCGTCGAACTCGGCTGCTGGGGCCCGATCGTGCAATGCAACATTTCCGAGCGCGGTGCACTCGATGGTCATGGCGGCTGTATGAACATGGGCGGGATCTGTATCGGTTGCACGATGCCCGGCTTTCCCGACAAGTTTGCGCCGTTCTATGCCCACGCACCCGGATCGTTCGTATCGTCGAGAACGTCCAAGACGATGGGAAGCTTCATCCGGCGGTTGCGGGCGCTGTCGCAGAGCGACAAACTCGTTTCGCCCCGCTGGGAACACGACCGCGAACTTCCGAGCGGATGGGCCCGCTATCACTCGCAACCGAGAGGTGCCGAGAAGCTCGCTCATCGGATTTATGAGCGCGTGCAGGAACACCGACATTCCTGACCCTGTCGTCCGGACTCCTTGTGCTCATGAACTTCTTGATCCTGGACCTGTCTCCGATTTCAACTTCCACCAGCACTGCACCGCAGTAGAAGAGCGCCGAACATGTGCTTCAAAAACCTTCCGATCGAGTTCGACAGTGCCGGAACGGCCAAACTGAAAGAGGGTTGGAAGAACCCGTTCTCCTTCGAACCGACGCCATCGCGGAGTTACCTCGAAAAGCTCGCGTCGGGTGGCGACGCGCACGCCGGCCATAATCATGCCGACGGCGCACCGAGGCTGCGTGACTGGAGCATCGACCCGGTCACACGCGTCGCAGGTGCCCTGGCGATCCACACCGTGCTCGATTTGGAAAAGCGCGAGGCGGTCGAGGCGCATTCCTTGGCCATGCTTTTTCGTGGTTACGAAATCATCCTGAAGGGACGCGATCCACGCGACGCGATCGACATTTCGTCACGAGCCTGCGGTGTCTGCGGCGGTGTTCATTCGACGGTTTCCTCGATGGCCCTGGAGCAGGCGTTCGGCATTGTGCCGCCGCCACTCGGTGTCACGGTCCGAAACCTTGGCGAGGTCGCCGAGATGTTTTACGACCATCCGTTGCACCTCGGCCTTCTCGCTGGACCCGACTACTCGACCGCCATCGTTTCGGTGACGAATCCCGAGTTGATTCCTATCGCTGAGCGAACGCCGGCGCCTCACGCTCGGGTTCATGGATTTCAGACCATCAAAGACCTGATGGACGGGTTCAACCCGCTCGAAGGAAAGATCTACCTCGAAGCCATTGAGCAGACGCGTACCGCCCGCGTGATGTGCTCGCTGATGTACGGCAAGTACCCTCACCCGTCGACGCTGGTGCCTGGAGGTGTGTCCACCACGGTGACCACGACGACGTTCAACGAATACTATGTCAACTTAGGAAAAATGTTCGATTACGCAAAACGTCTCTGCGGAATCTGGGACGACATCCTCGACTTCTTCCTTGAACAGAATCCTGCATACGCACTGGTGGGCGACCGTCCGAAGAACCTGATCCAAACGGGCATCTGGGATGACCCCACCGTCTACGACGCCACCTTTAAGAACTGCGACGCCTGGGGTAACCGGCGCTATTCAGCGCCCGGCATCATCATCGACGGAAAGCTCGTCACGACCGACCTGACCCGTATCAACATGGGCATCGAGGAGTTCGTCACCCACTCGTTCTACGAGGACTGGGCCGCCAACGGTACGAAGCAGGGACGGTTCCCGATCGACCCGCTCGGCAACCCGCTGTCGCCGTATCACATGTGGAACAAGGAGACGATCCCGCGAGCCGAGGGTAAGAACTTCAAAGAGAAGTACTCCTGGGACACCGCCCCGAGGTGGGACCGTCTGTCCATGGAAACCGGGGCCTACGGACGCCTGTGGAGCACCGCTCTCGCCGGCAACCTCCCCGACAATCCGTTCATCACCGCTACGGGTGACGGGTTGAAGATGATCATGCCCCGTCACGAAATGCCGGAGATGGAACTGCACTGGAAAATTCCCGATCGGGTGAACGCGTTCGAGCGCAACCGTGGCCGGGCGTACGCAGTTGCATTTACCGCGGCGGTCGGCATGATCTGCCTGGAGCAGGCGTTCGGCTACTGGCGAAAGGGTGAGACCGCCGTATCGACGAAGTTCACCATTCCCAAAGACGAGCGCATGTCGGTCGGGTTCTGGGAGGCCGGACGCGGGTACCTAACGCATCACATGCACATCGACAAGGGCCGCATCGTCAACTATCAGATCAATACACCTTCGACCTGGAACGCCGCGCCGCGAGATCCGTTCGACAACCCGGGGCCGTACGAGGAAGCCATCGTCGGAACTCCGATTCTGGAGAGCATGTCCGGTGACAACATCAAGGGCATTGACATTCTTCGGGCGATCCGCAGTTTCGACCCCTGCATGCCGTGCACGACCCACATGGATACCGGTTACGGCGTCATCACGCGGGAAGTCAACTCCTGTGGATGCACCCTTGAGTAACCTGGGTCCGACCGACTCCATCAGCCCAGTGGGGTGACTGTGATTCTGGTTGGGGGAATCGGGTTGCCCTGGTTACGCGATCTCGACTTCGGAACGCAGTGGATCAAACGCCAGGTTCCGGAAGACTGGCCGGAGAACGTTCTTCTCGAAGACCTGTCGTACGGCGCTCATCGCGTACTTCACACGATCCAGGACCTCAATCCGACTCGGATTGTGTTGGTGGGCGCGATGCCCCGGCAGATCGATCCGCCGGGAACGGTACGACGGTACCGTTTGAACCTCGAACAGTCTCCGGTCGACGAAGTACATGATCGGATCAGCGAAGCGGTCATGGGGATCGTCGACCTCGACCACACACTTGTCGTGGTTCGGCATTGGAACGCGTTCCCGTCCGACACGGTAGTTGTTGAGGTGGAGCCCGAAGACTGCGAATTCGGACTCGGATTCTCCGACAGGATCGAAGCGACGGTCGCCACGATCACGAAGCTGGTGCAACTCGAAGCGCGCCGAGCGGTAGGCACTGTGTCCGACGCGCTGATGTACATGCCTCCAACGTCACCGATGCCCCTACCTGTTCCCATGCCGAACATGGCCCTGTTCCCTTCGAAGCCGACGGAGTACCCGTGAGCCCCGGCGAAGTACCTGACCGCTTGGCCTTCGACGAGATTCTCCCTCGTATCGGTGAGCTGGCGGAATTTCTAAGTTCACATAGTGATCCTTCCGTTGTTAGCGCCTCCGGTGAACTACTCGATTGGATCGATGCGTTCCATCTGCAGGGGATCGGCACCCTTGTGGAGATGATCCGCGAATGGCGTGGCGAGATCTTCCTTGACAGCGTCGCTTCCCACCCCGTGGCCGGTTTGTTGCTGACGGCGTACGGCCTGGGCACACAGTCCGACGACGCCACGGCGCAGCGGGCCGTGCAGGCTGCGTTGGCCGAGGTGCGACCGTATCTCTCGAGTCACGGAGGAGACATGGAAGTCGTCTCCATCCAAGACGGCGTGGTTCGGCTCAAACTGCACGGAAGTTGCGACGGTTGCACGGCCGCCGACGCCACCCTCGCCGGGCGCGTCGAGACGGCCCTGCGCACGCACTGGAACGACTTCCGACGCCTCGAGACCGAAGACGCCACCGCCGCGGCGCATCCCCCGCCGTTCACGTCGGAATCGGCTCCAATGTCGTCGCCGGTGGTTCTGCAGATCGGGCGCAAGCCTCCGAATCCGCTCGCGTCGTCATGAGTGCCGCTGCCGATTTCGGCTTACCGCCTGTCGCGACGGATGGCGGTCAATCTGATGAGCGTTTCACGGCCCACGATGTAGCTTTTCGGGCGCGGGCGCTGGCGCAGGCCCATCCCCTCAGCGAGGCTGCACTTCAGTACCGCGCGTGCGCGTGTGGGCCGTGATGCCCCCGATCATCCGTTTCCCGAGCTTTCGGCCTGGGCGGCCACCGCGTTTCTTACGGGTTACTGCGTGCGGTGCGTAGAAGAGTCCTTCGCCGCCGAAGAACCCGGAGAACCTTTGCGCACGGCTCCTGAGCCGACAACTGCTCCAACCGTGTTCACGTCGTGGGACAGCGAGGCTGCCGCGTTCGTCAACCATCTCCCGAAACATCCGGGCTCCACACTCGTTTCGCATCCGTTGGTCCTCGCGGCGCTTGACGACGTCATCAGCCGAGAGATCGATAAGCGTGCAGAGCATGTGAAGGAGCAGGTGGAGTCCGGACAGTGGAGCCAATTCGAGGACTTCATCGGATGGTGGACGCTCCACGGCTACGCGATCAGAGCGACTGAATCATGAGAATTCTGGTCGCAGGGGTCGGCAACATCCTCAACGGAGATGACGGATTCGGCGTGGAAGTACTACGCGCGCTTCAGAATTGGCCACTGCCTGACGGGGTCGTACTCACCGAGACCGGTATCGGTGGAATAGCCCTGGTCCAGGATCTCATGGGTGGTTACGACGGGTGCATCATCGTCGATGCTGTTGACCGCGGACGGCCACCCGGGACCGTGATGGTGATCAAACCGAACGTGCTTGACGTGCACGCGATGACCGCCGACAAGCGACACGACCAATTGGCTGACATGCACCTGGCCACTCCTTCGAGAGCGTTGATGGTCGCCCAGGGTCTCGGTTGTCTACCCGAGCGTTGTGTGATCGTCGGATGTCAACCCGAAGAGATCGAGATACTGGCCATCGGACTCACTGCGACGGTGGCTGCGGCCATCCCTTTCGCTATTGCCGAAATCGAACGGTGCATCGACGAGTGGAACCTCGAAGCACAATTGGCGGCGACGTCCAAGGACGATCGGTGAGCACAGACTCAGTGCGTACCGGCGTCCCCGGTCTTAGCGGGTCCGGTGCCCTGGAAGCGCATCTTGGCACGCTGGACCCGGCCAAGCAGCCCGATGCGTGGGCCATCGCTGCCTATCGACTCGGCGTTGCGCTGAGCGAATCAGCCAGCGAGAACCCGCAGGCCACCGCACAACGGGCGCTGACACTGTTCATGCGTGCGTCGAGTCTGCTCGACCCCGGCCGTGCGCCCCTGGAACATGCGCGTATCGTGAATGCGGCCGGCGCGGTCTGGCGGTCGATCGGTGATCGGTCCCGTGCCATCGATGCGTTTCGACGTGCCGCAGAATTGATGGAAGGTCGTGCCCGCGACGTCGAGTTGGGTGCCGCCCTCTCGAACCTTGGCCTTGCGCAGATGGAGAACGGTGACCCACAAACTGCCGTGGCGACGTTCGAACGCGCACAAGCGGTTTTGCGTCCACCGATCGATTCGCATGGTCGATCCGGTGACACCTCTGATGACAACCACGGTGAACGGCAAAGGGCGTTCTCGGCAGCGGCGTTGAACTTGGCGCAGGCATTGTTGGCCATTCACACCCAGTCCGTTCTCGGCGGTGACGTAACCGGTGAGACCCGCTCGCTGGCTCCGGCGTTGGCCGCAGTGGCCGACGGATTGTCCGTCGTCGACTCGGTCTCCGCGCCGCTGCAAGTTGGCATGCTCGAACACACCCAGGGTCTGCTGTGGATGGAGGAACGGGAGTTCGCTGAGGCGTGGCGCTCGTTCAGCCGGTGTCTCAACGTGTTCACCCGCTCCACCTTTCCGTTCCAACATGCGATCGCCAGCTTCAACCGGGCCCGGGCCGCGGAGAGCCTCGGAGAACTCGGGCCGGCTGTATTGGATTACGAAGCTGCAGCGCAGGTCTTTGATCCCCGGCTCCATCGCAGTCAATGGTTGGAAGCGGCGTCGCGCCTCACGGAGGTCGAGAACAAACTGCGGATCGATAGGCCGACGGCGTTACGCCATGACCATGTCGTTGCTGCGATCGTCGGAGCGAGCACAACCGAGCGTTCCAACTTTCTCAGGGAACGTCTGACCCGACTGCTCGGGGTGGCGCCGATGCCACAGCGGTCGGAGTTCGCCATGTTCTTTTCGGCTGTTCAGCGCTTCAGCGATCACGATGTCGAGGTCGCCGACGGGCTGCTGCGGCAAACGATCGAAATCTTGATGGAACTGCCCGAGGAGTTGCTGGAAAGCGCACTGCTGGGGTTGCTGGAGGCGCACGCCGCGCTCACGCCGGAGACCCGCGAAGCAGCTGATCGTCGATTGGACCGGGCCATCCAGGAGCTTCTCATGGGACCGCAGCGCATGCGGATGCGCGACATTCTGTACAACGCCGGTTGGGAACGTCCGTGACCGGCGATGACACCTCAAGTCGGAGTGATGAACGCGAAGCGTTCGCGGTCGCCAAGGCGTTCGTCGACGCGATCGTGTGGGGTGAACACGTCCGCGTGTGGGAGTTGTTCAGTCCTGAGGCGCGTGAACACGTTCTTCGTGCCGCGTCACGAAAGGGCCTTGATGCGGTTGCGGCGGAGCGGGCTCGTCAGGACACGTGGAGTCGTGGCGAGGCCGACGCGTTTCTCACAGCGCTGCTTCATGGCTTACGCGTCGACTTGTCAGGCGTCGACCTCGACGGGATTCTCGTTGCGGAGTCGGCCGTGCGGTTGGACGATGGTTCGCTGCGTTTTGATTTGGAAAGCCCTTCCGACCTTCCCGCGACCCTTACCGGTGGGGCGAACTGGGCGGCCGGTGCCGTAGTCGTCGACCGGATAACCTCGGCCGGATCGTCACTGTGGCAGGTCACACGTCTCATTGCGCGTCCGGCTACGCAAGCGGAGAAGTAACGCACGTCATGACCGGAGACGGAGCCGATACCGACGGTCCTCCACCGGAGTTGCGCCACTATCCGGTCGCCGTCTCCGTTGAACAGCTCGCCCTCGCATGGCTCCGCTCCGAAGGAGCCCCGAGCGGATCGGTGGTTGTCGCGAGCCACGAGATCGTGCCACGCCAACGGCTTGGCGTTCCATGGAAGGTGCCTGCGGATCAGAGCTTTGCGTGTGCCACGGTTCTTCGCTGTGCGCTTCGGATCGAAGATGAGGCGTTGTTGTGGATCGCCGCGCTGGTGGCGGTCGCCCGGTCGTGTGAGTCGATCGGGTTCGCGGCGCCCACGTTGGGGTGGCCCGACATTGTTGCGGTAGACGGGACCCCTGCGGGGTCGGTCGCCATCGAGCACCAGTTGGGACCTGGCGTGGTTCAGAGCGCAGTCGTGTCGATGCGGATCAACACCCAGCTGCTTCCAGTCGAACCGGATTCGACGCGACCTCTTGCCCAAACCTTCGCTCGAGAATTGGACCGCATCGTCGGTCAGATGGAAGCGAACCGCGCTGACCTGCTGTCGGAATACGACAGAAGATCAGCGCTAGTCGGCCGGCGGGTTCGGGTCCGTTTGCTTCCGAAGGGCGACACGCGTGGAACGGTTGGACCGGTGAGCGCAGCAGGTAGTCTCCCCCTCGTGTCACCGACCGGCATGATCGAACTTCTCAACCCGGCAACGGTGCTCAGCCTTGTCCTGATCTGAGTTGGGAAATGGTTTACGTCGCTGAAAGGTTGATGCGATCGGCGACGGTCAGTAGCGCCTGAACGGCCGGACTGTCGGGAGCGGTGTCGAGTGGTGAATGACCCGTCCGATCAGCATCCGCGATGGCTTGATCGAGGGGCACGAGGACGAGCTCATGACCGGGAAATGCCGCAGCGACCCTATCGGCGTCGGCGGTGTCAAGGACGCGGTTCGCAACAACAACCACGTGACCGCGACCTCGCTCTCCGGCAAGTTCCAGGGCTCGTTGCCCTACATCGATCGACCTCGGAGTCGGTTCGACCACGATCACGACCACGTCGACGGTTTGGACCGGCAGTCGAGTCAGGGTGCCGATCCCGGCTTCGAGGTCGGCGATGACGACGGTGCTACCAAATTGGGCGGAGCCGAGCAACTGCTCGGGCGAGAGGCCACATCAAGGTCAACCCGGTTCAGGGTTCTCGATCCTGCTCACTACGGCTAGACGCACGCCGTCGGGGGCGTCGCTGCCGAAACGTTCGATGAGCTCATCCCAACTCGGCGCATGACCGGTGCCCTCGTCGTCGAGAACTTGACGGATGGCTGCGAGTCGTTCGGTCTCGTCGTCGCCGACGCCGAGTGAGATTCCGAGATTCGGGTTGGTGTCGCAGTCGAGGGCCACCACCGACAAGCCGCGTCGGGCCAGCGCCCGCGCGAGAATTCCGGATGTCGTGGTCTTGCCCGAGCCGCCCTTTCCGACAACGGCGATCTTGATTGATGGATCGCTCGGCGCAACCCGACCGTCGGCCAAGTTGACGTCGATGAGTGTCTTCATGCGATGAACTCCTTAAGACTCGGCCCGGAGGAACTGAACTGCTCGGGGGAATAGCGGAGCACGCACGCGCTCACGAGGGCATTCACTGATTCCACGAACGGACTCTGCGCAGCCGCGTCGAGCGGGGACAGGCCCAATCGGTCGGCGGCTGCAACAGCCGGGTCGAGCGGGACTGCGCCGATTACTGTCAGCCGGGTGCGGACCTCGACCATCGCTGCGTCGCCGGGTTCCGACACCCGATTGACCACAGCAACAATTTCGCGGTAGTCCCATTTCGAACTTCGCAGCGACGACAGTCGAACGGCCGTGGCGATCGACTTCGCAGTTGGCTCAACGACGACGATCAGCGCATCGGCGTACTTCCCCCAGCCCGTCATCGGTTGACGGGTGCCTCCAGGCAAATCACCGACCAGATCGAACCTGTCCTCTGGGAGTTCATCGAGAATTTGACTCCACGCGTGCTGGCCGCGAGCGATATCGCCCCACTCGCCACGCGTCTTTCCGAACGACAGGAGACGCACGTTGTCGGCACCCAGCGCCGAGTAACGCAGGAGTGCCGTTGTGGCATCGAGGCCTGGACGCAGGCGGTACCGGGGTCCGGGCTCGCCGTCGGATTTCTCGACGACGGCGTCGTCGGGGATCGGCCGTTCGTTGACCGGTAGTCGGAGACCGAAACACATTCCCGGCATGGGATCTGAATCGACGGCCACGACGTCGTTTCCGCGTTGGGCGAGAAGGCGAGCGAAGGACGACGCAATCGTGGACTTACCAGCCCCACCTTTGCCGATAAAGGCGATTCGCACCGTGGTTGCCGTTTACGGTCAGGACGTGGTGACGGTTGTAAGGGCGTAGTTGATGAGCGTGCTGTTGAGTTCGACACCGTGCACCTTGCGGGCGTGGTCGGCGACGATCGCAAGAAGCTCTTCCTTGGAGGCGGCGCTCACTTTGCACTTGCAGTCGAGAACGCCGACGTTGGCACAGGCAAACGAGAGCATGGTTGTTCTCCTCTATGCGGCTTGTTTGGTGGACGTGACCGACGCTACTGACGCTTCGAGTGCGCCAGCCACAGCGCCGAGGTCGGTGTTGATCGCCGTGACAATCGCCGTCACCGGTTCGGTCTGGTGCGCGATAGCCCGGACGCCGAAGGTGACCTTGCCCAGCGTATCGTTGACGGAGTTCAGGACCCGGATGACCTGCAGTAGATACCCGACGAGCGCAACGACGAGTACCGCTGTGATGATGAGCGTGACGACCGCAGCAGCTGGCATTTGGGCTCCTTAGAGGATCGGCCGACGGTTAGAGGATCGGGCCCAGGGCGGTGACGTAGCGAACGGCGTGGCCCTTGGCGGTTTCGACGAGCGCCTGGGTCTCAAGGAGCGCCGGTACCGGTTCCAGGTTTTTGGTGATGCCGACACCATGTTCCAAGATGTCGGAGGCATAACGGTCGATCTCGACGGCCGGCCGGATGACCCGGTTGGCGAGGAGCACTACGACGGGCACGACAATGAGCAGTGCGACAGCGTTACCAATCCACCAAAGGATCATGAGGGCCTCACATGCAAGAACGGGTGTGACGATGGTAACAGATTCTGTATGTTGGTTACAGGTAGTCCCGGACCATCTCCCGAAGGAGAATCATGAAAGCTGGATTGAAGATCGGTGTGGTCGGAAAAGGCGGGGTCGGTAAGACCACGGTGTCATCGTTGCTCGCACGGACGTACGCGGGGTTGGGTTACCGAGTCGTTGCGGTCGACACCGATTCCAACCCAAATCTCGCCATGTCCCTCGGTCTGGACCTGGCGGCGACGGAGGCGATTCCGGTGCTGCCCCGGTCCCTCGTCGTCGGCCGACGCGGCGACTACGGCGTCGACGAACTGCTCGACTCGTTCGGGGTGACCACGCCGTCCGGTGTCACGGTGCTGTCGGCGCTTCGGGTCACGGAAGCGGGCGCAGGCTGCACGTGCGGTGGGCATTCAACGGTGCGCAGCCTTCTCGGTGAAGCGCTCGACGCACGGGCCGACGTGACCATCGTCGACATGGAGGCCGGCATCGAACACCTGAGTCGATCGGGAGGCACGCTTGCCCATGCCGACGTCCTGGTGATTGTGATGGACCCGAGTCGTAAGTCTGTCGTCACGGCCGCCCGCACGATAGCGCTCGCCGAAGAACTCGGAATCGCCCGTTGTGTAGCGATCGGCAACAAGGCGATCCTTCCGGGCGACGCAGTGTTCTTCGAAGAGCAGTGCGCCGAGCTGGGTGTTCCGTTGGTTGGGGTGATCCCGATGGAGGCCGCAGTTACCACCGCCGATCGCGTCGGTGAACGAGTCGACGAGTTCAACGCGCCGCTCTTGTGGGAACAGATCAACCGACTCGTGGGAACCATCGACGATCGGGTGCCCGCCTGAACCCCGACGTTCACTTTCGTTGGCGGATTCGGGTTGCCGGTCGCGTCCAGGGCGTGGGGTTTCGACCGTTCGTTTACCGACTCGCAACGGAACTTGGCTTCGACGGGTGGGTCGCGAACGACGACGAGGGTGTACTCGTTGAACTTAGGGGACCAACGGTGTCCGTCGACGCGTTTGTCCGAGCGCTTTATTCTTCGGCGCCTCCGCTGGCCGACGTGGAGTCGGTGGTGGTCGAGAAGCTTGACTCGTCTGAATTGTGCGGGTCGGCCGGGCCGTTGACGCCGAATCCGGTCGAACCCGGATTCTTCATTCGCTCTAGCGCAACGAACAACGAACCGACGACGTTGGTTCCCGCGGATGCCCGGACCTGTGACGCGTGTTTAGGTGAGATGCGCGATCCATTCAATCGTCGCTTCCGGCACGCGTTGATCAACTGTACGGATTGTGGCCCTCGGTTCACCATCGTTCGCTCCATCCCCTACGACCGGGCGAACACGACCATGTCGGGCTTCGCTCTTTGCCCGGATTGCAACGCCGAATATATCGATCCGACGAGCCGTCGTTTCCACGCCGAACCGGTCAGCTGTCGGGTGTGCGGACCTCGTCTCCGATTCCGGTTGTTGCGGCTGAATGATCTCGGAATCTCGATCAACGCGTCGGCGAAGTTTGAACCAGTTGGTTCATCATTGGTTGGTTCGTCATCGGTGCACGGAGATGACACCGCCGTGGACGAAGCTGTCGCGGCGATCCGGGCCGGTCTGATTGTTGCGGTGAAAGGGACCGGTGGTTACGCGTTGGTGGTCGACGCGGGCAACGACCTTGCGGTGCAAACGCTTCGTCTTCGTAAGCACCGCGACGAGAAGCCTTTTGCTATCCAGGTTGCGTCGGCGGCGATGGCGAGGAACGTGGTGGAACTTTCCGACGCGGAGGCCGATGCCTTGCTGGGAAGGGAAGCGCCGATCGTTCTGGCCCGTCGGGCGGCTGGAGCAGACGCCTCAGTAAGCTCGAAAGTCGCTCCCGACAGCGATCAGCTGGGTGTGATGCTGCCGTCGACGGGGCTCCACCATCTGCTTGCGCTCTCGTTCGATGGGCCGCTGGTGGTTACAAGCGGCAACGTGTCTGACGAGCCGATCATCATCGACGACGGTCAAGCCCTTCAGCGTTTGGCCGGTATCGCAGACGGCTTCCTCACCCACGATCGCCAGATTCATAGGCGCGCTGATGATTCGGTGGTTCGAGTTCATGGATCGACGATGGCCGTACAGCGGAGGGCCCGTGGATTTGTGCCGAACCCGATTCGACTTCACGGGTCGGTCGCCGAAGGTGCGACTGTTCTGGGGGTCGGCGCGGAACTCAAGAACACGGTGTGCATCGCCCGCGGTCGGAACGCGTTCGTGTCGACGCACCTCGGAGACCTTGAGCACGCCGAAGCGTTTCGGAGCTTTCGGGAGTCGATCGCCGACCTTCAGCAGTTTCTGGCTACTCGACCGACGCTGGTGGTTCACGATCTCCACCCCGAGTACCTTTCCACGAAGTGGGCTCTGGAGCAGGACGTCGAGACGCTGGCTGTACAGCACCATCACGCACACATCGCCTCGTGCATGGCGGAGAACGGGTTTGCCGAAACCGTTCTCGGGATGGCCTTCGACGGGCATGGTTACGGACCGGACGGGACACTGTGGGGCGGAGAGTTTCTGATTGCTGATTTTCATGGTTATGAGCGTGTCGGTCATTTCGCGACGGTTGCAATCCCGGGAGGAACGACTGCGATACGTCACGCCTGGCGAATGGCCGTTTCGTATCTCCTGGCTGCCTTCGACGGAAACGTGCCGCGAGATCTCGCCGTGAGATCGAGACACGATGAGCAGTGGGTCGATGTCGAGCGCGTCTCGACCCTGAGCTCGACAATCTCCACGAGCAGCGTCGGCCGGCTTTTCGACACCGTGTCGGCGATTCTTGGAATCTGTGATCAAAACTCGTTCGAGGGCCAAGCCGCCATGGCTTTGGAGCAACGGGCGTGGGTCGCTCGACGTCTACACGACCGGATCAGGGGTTCGGGGAGGGCCGTGCGTGCGCTGGAAGTGCAGCCGATTCGTCTTGTCAACAACGACGGGACGGTCCTCCTTGATCCGTTTGCCTTCATTCGGTCGGTCGCCGAGACCGTCGGATCACGAGCTTCGGGCGTTGCCGTGAACGAGATTGCCCTACTGACGCATCAGACGATCGCGGATGCTTCGGTGCTGGCCGCCCAGATGATTTGTGAGCGTTCTGGTCTTGGTGTCGTCGCATTGAGCGGCGGTGTCTTTCAGAACAATCTGCTTCTCGGCATGATCCGCTCGGGGCTGGAGGCGTGCGGCTTGCGAGTGCTCACGCACCGACGTGTTCCACCGAACGACGGAGGAATCAGTCTCGGTCAGGTTGCGATCGGGCGAGCGCAGGCGCAGAACAATTGACGTTCACTCATTGGGTAACGACGCAGCGAACCGCACCGATAGACGCGCTGGTCCCCACGGCATACACGAACATCAGAATAGTATGTCCACATACAATTGCCAGCATGCCAGCAAGCACCGGCGGGAGAGTATGCAAGGGTTAGGCGGCCGTTGTAGATCGGTGATCGTGTCGTGGGTGCCCTGATCGATTCACCCGTCCAACGGGTGATGCGCGCTCTGCCACTACTACGATGGACCGATGGGGAAGCTTCTGCTCTCGGTAACTCACCAGGAAGCGGCGAATCAAACGTGCGCGCCAGGTTTGGAGCGCATTCCTGGAGGTCGCGCCGACGAGGTCTTACGACGATGCTTCCCGGTGGTTCGATGACCGATCACGCGCCGGTCAACAGCACCGAGGTGTATGGCGCGTTTCGCCGGCACGATGAAATCCGCCCGCCGATCCTTATGGTCCCCGTTTCGGCAACGACCTCGTCCAGCCGATGAGCGCGTCCACGTTGGTCCGTCTCCTCGGTGCGGTGGAGGTGCTCGGTGAGGACGGCACGTCGGACGACCTGGGAAGCGTGAGCCAGAGGCGGCTGCTGGCGATGCTCGCAGCTGACTCCGGTCGGACCTTGAGGGCCGACTACCTGGGTGATGCGCTCGGGCTGTCCGGTGGGGCGCTGCGGACGGGGATTTCGCGGCTGCGTCGCCGCCTCGTGCCTGGCGCGCTCCAGACGTTCGGCGGCGGTTATCGGCTCGAATGCGCGGTCGACGCGGTGCTCTTCACGGCCGCGGTGAATGGCGACCGACCTCGTGGCGATCGGCTGGCGGAGCTCGAAGAGGGATTGGCGCTCTGGCGAGGTGATGCGCTGGAGGAGTTCCGGACCGAGGCCTGGGCGCAGCCCGAAGTCCTGCGTCTCGACGAGCTGCGCGCCCTTGCCATAGAGGAATGCGCTGCCGAGATGCTCCGGGCCGGGCGAGGCAGCGAGGCGACAGCGCTCCTGCGAGGACACGTCGTGAGATGGCCGCTGCGCGACAACTTGCGCGGGCTACTTATGCGCGCCCTAGCGGGCGACGGACGCCAGGTGGAAGCGCTGCGCGAGTACCAGGACCATCGTCGTCATCTCATTGACGTAGTTGGAGTCGAACCTTCGCCGGAGCTCCGGACGATCGAACGCCGAATTGCGACCGGCTGGAACGGGGCCGACGATCTTGTCGGCGAGGGTGACGGCCATGATGGCAACCATGATGGCGACGATGGTGTCGCCGATGGCGTGGGGTGATGTCGGCGATGCCGGACCCGGCGTGTCCAGGGGCCGTGACGACCCGGTGCGCCGGCCGCGCCCGACCGATCATCTCCTGGTCGGACGCAAGGCCGAGCGGGCATTGCTCGATGCGGAACGTGCGGCAGTTCGCGCCGGTGCTTTGCGGACGGTGATGCTCGCCGGTGAGGCCGGCATCGGCAAAACGACGCTGATGGCGGCTTTCACCGAGAGCATCGCGACCCACGCCGTGCCCACGTTCATCGGCCGTTGCGCTGACGGAGCATCGGTCCCGCTGCAGCCGTTTCGAGACATCGTTGCGTCGATGATCGATCGAGCGCCGCTCGAGCTCCTCGCCGACCATGTGAAGGCCTGCGGCGGTGAGCTGCGCCGAATCGCCCCTCAGCTCGGATGGCGGGTCCCGACTGCTCCCTCGCCGTCGTCAAGCGATGATGCAACCGAGCGGCACATGCTCTTCAACGCCATCGCGGATCTCGTGCGCCGGCTCGCCGCTGGAGATCACCTCGTGCTCGTGCTCGACGACCTCCACTGGGCCGAGCCAACGGCATTGCTGCTCACACGCCACCTCATACGCGCGCTTAACAACTGCCCGGTGCTCGTGGTTCTGAGTTTCCGCGACACCGACCTTGATCACAATCGCGAGTTGCGGCGGACGATTGCCGACCTCGAACGTGGGACGTGCTGCCGTATCCATCTCTCGGGCCTTGACCCCGGAGAGATGGGGGAACTCGTGACCGCGATGGCGCCGGGCTTCGCACGGGCTGCACCATCGCTCATAAGCACGCTCGTCGAGGAGACGTCAGGAAATCCGCTCTACACCAGTCAGCTCGTGCGCCACCTGTTGGAGTCAGACCTTCTCGCGGTCGAGTCCGACATGGTCCATTTTCGAGCGCCGGTCGATCAGCTGCCGGTCCCGCCGGGGCTGCGCGACGTGGTGTGGAGCAGAGTCGAGAGTCTCGGTCCGATAGCTACCGAGGTGCTCGTGGCCGCGTCCGTGCTCGGCCTGGAGGTCGACCGCGACCTGCTCGTGGAGATCGTCGACGTCGGCGAAGGCGAGGTCGACGACGCGCTCGACGATGCGTTGCGGGCCGGTCTGCTCGAGGGCGATAGTCAGCGCCCGACGGTGGTCCGCTTCACCCACGGGCTCGTCGTACACGCGCTGATTGGCGAGCCTGCTCCGCTTCGGCTGCGAAGGCTCCACGAGCGAACCGCGGAGGCGCTTGAGAAGCGCGAAGACGAGCATCCGCATCGCACCGTCATCGACCTCGCCCACCACTGGACGGCCGCCGGCAATCGTGTCCGCGCGCAGCGTTGGGCGGTTGCCGCAGGCGATCACGACTTCGCTCACCTCGCGCCGGCCGAGGCCGCGCGCTGGTATGCCATTGCGATTGAGCACGCCCGGGCTGTCGGCGTCTCCGAAGGTGAAGAGTCTGCGCTTCTGCTGCGCCTCGGCCGTGCGCAGGTCCGAGCTGGTGACGCGTCCGCTCGCTCGACGTTGCTCGATGCGGCACGTTTGGCGAAAAGCGGTGGCGCGACCGATGTCCTCGTCGGCGCCGCCCTCGCAGGCGATCGGAACCTCGTGAGTGGATCCGCCGATCCCGAGTTGCTTGCCGTAATTGAATCGGCGCTCGACGCGCTCGAACCTGTGGGCGACAGCGATGCCGTGACACGGTGTCGGCTGCTGGCTCAGCTCGGACGTGAGCTCGTTTATACCCGTCGGTCCGACGAGCGTTATGCCGTGGCATCGACGGCCCTCGATCTCGCGCTGAAGCAGGACGATCCCACCCTGCTTCCCTCGATCGTAGGGTCGCTCTTGGAAGCGCTGTGGGCACCGGGTGCATCGGCGTTGCGCCGCGAGATCGCTGAACGTGCGGTAGCCGATGTCGAGCGGGTGGGGGATCCGGTGCTCGAATTCCGCGCCCGCCATGCCGTGTACAACGTCGCCATCGAGTTGGCCGACGCAGAGGCCGCCCAGCGAAACATCGAACGTCTACGGGCGATCGCGAACGAGATCGGCGAGCCACGGATGCGGTGGGTCATCAGTCTGATCGACACCTTCGAGACGATGATGCGCGGCGATCTCGACGAGTCGGAGCGGCTCTCCGGTGTGATGTTCGAACTCGGATCGCAGCTCGGCTACAGCGATGCGTTCCTGCTGTACGCCGCGCAGATCCTCGTCAACCGGACCTTCTCCGGCCGCCACGCCGAGGTGCTTCCGATGGTCGAACAGGCGTTGGAGACCAACCGGTCGGCGCTGCTGTTCCGGCTCATGCGAGCGATCCTCTGCCAAGCGACCGGGCGGATCGACGTCGCCCGCGAGATGCTCGACCAGGGCGTCGCGGACCGCTTCGAACACCTGCCCATCGATTCGCTCTGGAAGACCGCGATCCTCGGATACGCCGTGCTGGCCGTGGAGATGGAGGACGTTCCAGCGGCGACGCAGCTTCTCCCGATCCTCGAACCGCTCGCCGCCGAGATCTCCTTCAGCGGTGCCACGAGTCAGGGATGTATCGGCGCCTATGTAGGCAACCTCGCCTCGATCCTGGGTCAGCACGAGCTGGCCGAGACCCACCTGAACGCAGCACTCGAGGTGGCGGCGTCCTTCGGCTGGACGTACCACCGTGCCCGGGGTCTGCTCGCCCTGGCCCAATCGCGACGGCGACGTGATGGTTGCTACGACGATGTTGCGTATGGCTGGCTCGCCGAGGCGCTCGAACTCGGTCGTGCGCACGGGCTGCACGGCGTCGTGCATATCGCGGACGCCGCGCTCGCGTCACGACCTTGACCGGGGACACCGCGTTGCGCGATGCCCCCGGTCAGTCGGCTCCCAATCAGCCGGTCAGCGCCAGTGCCAGCCGCCCCAGCGTCCACCGGAACCGCCGCTGAACCAGATCGTCGACGGGTTGGTCGACCAGTTCGTCGGTGGGGCAGTGATAAACCCGGAGCCGACATTCTCGGTCACCGTGATCGTGTAGGGGTTGGACCGCCCGGTGCGCACACCGCTCGGCGTCGGGATCTCACAGTGGAAGAGCCGGAAGAAGGAGTCGTATGAGCAGTTGTCCGACGTCGGGCTGATCCCCGGTCCTTCCAGCGTGGCTTTCACGTTCCCTCCGGCGGCAAGTGCCGCTGCGCCCGAGTTCGACAGGAGCGTGCCGTCGCTCTTCACGAGCCAGAACCCGACCACCACTTTCGACCCCGGCCGACTCGGCCAGACCGGTAGCCCGAAACCCGCGAAGCGATAGGGGACGGTGACGGTGACGCAGAACGTCTGCCCGGTCGTGGTGGTCGTCGCGCCCGGAGGGCACAGCGTCGGTGCCGTCGCTCCAGCTGTGGGTACCAAGTACCCGATCGGGGCCGGTGTGCACGCGACCTGGGCCGAGGCGTCGCTGTACGAGCCCGCTGGGCAAAGGGTCGCGGCAGTTGCGCCGGTGGTTGCGACGAACGATCCGGGCGGGGCCGGTGTGCATGCGACCTGGGCCGAGGCGTCGCTGTACGAGCCCGCTGGGCAAAGGGACGCGGCAGTTGCGCCGGTGGTTGCGACGAACGATCCGGGCGGGGCCGGTGTGCATGCGACCTGGGCGGCGGTTGCCGTAAACGATCCGGCTGGGCACGGTGCCCCACCAGTTGCCGAGCCGGTGGTCGGGAGGTACGTTCCCGGAGCGGTCGCGATGCAGGAGAACTGGGCGATCTGGGAGTTGTAGTAGCCCACCGCACACGGGGTCGCAGAGGTCGCCCCCTGCGTGTTGACGAACGTTCCGGCCGGGGCCGGGGTGCAAGCCACCTGTCCGGCGGTTGCCGTGAAGTAGCCGATTGGGCACGGCGCTCCGACACTCGTCGAGCCGATGGTCGGGAGGTACGTTCCTGGAGGAGTGGCGTAGCAGGAGAACTGGCCGATCTGGGAGTTGTAGTAACCCGCCAGACATGGGGTCGGGGAGGTCGCACCGTTCGTGTTGACGAACGTTCCGGCCGGCGCGGGCGTGCACGGCGGGTTGCCGTCGATCGAATAGCTCCCGGCCAGGCAGCGAACGGTCCACGAGATGGTGACCGCGGCCGGCGAGGATTCGGTCACCATCGCAGTCAGCCCGGTTGCGTAGCTCGACCCGGCACCACCGCCCGTCGACGCCACTGCGGCTACGCCGCCGCCACCACCGCCGATGTACCCGCCCCCACCTCCTCCGGAGCCCTCGTTCCCGACGAAGTCACCGTTGGCGCCGATGCCGCCGACGCCAGGCGTGCCGGCGTTTCCAGCGATGGCAGTGTGCGCGTCACACTGGGCGATTCCAGGGAGCCCGCCGCCCGGCTGACCGATCTCCGCACGGCCACCCATGCCACCCGGCGAATAGATGCACTGGGGGTAGTTGCTGGTGATGGAACCACCGGCTCCGGCCCCGATGACGGAGAAGACGCCGGCGTCGCCTCCGGCGTACAGCGTGCCTGCCCCTCCGCCTCCGCCTCCGGCGACGATCAGGCGGGGATCACCGGGGGCTCCCGTGAGACCGCCACTGGCGGCCGGCGCGGTCCGCACGTCGGACGCGCCACCGCCGCCACCCCCGCCGCTGGCGAAGCAGCGCGGACTGCCACCGGCGCCACCACCATTCACGCCACCGCCGCCGGACCCGCACGAGGGGCTTACGAACGCG
Organism: uncultured Acidimicrobiales bacterium; assembly: GCA_963763135.1. GTDB lineage: Bacteria > Actinomycetota > Acidimicrobiia > Acidimicrobiales > JANYDT01 > JANMZO01. Next base: position 92,031 of record CAVXNJ010000011.1, read on the forward strand.
GGAATTCCCGCGTTACCAGCGCCGCCGACTTCCACGTAGAGCGTCGTAAAGGTGGACACGATGATGTTGGCCACCACCTGAGCGCCCCGGCCACCGGCGCCGCCCGGGATGCTGCCCTCGCCGCCTCCTGGCCCGCCTGGCGCGCCGATCGCGGTGATGGTGACGTTGCTGACGCCCGGCGGCCGCGTAAAGGTGTCCTCGCCTGGCGTGGTGTACGTGCACTGGTTGGTGCCGTTGAAGACGCCCGCAGTGCCGCATGGCCCGCTGACCGCCGATGCTGGACCGGAAGCGGCGAGCGCCAGGCCGACGGGGACCGCAACGGTACCAACCGCGGCTGGCAGCATCGCCGCGATCGTGGCGACGGTTGCGGTGACCCGCCGGACGATGCCGGTTGACGACCGGTTGGATGACGATGGTCCTGATGCCGATGCTTGTGATGACAGAGTCCGCATGGATGTCCTCCCGCCCGGAGCTTCCGGGCCCGCCGTCGAGCCTGATGGAAGCGTTGTTACAGATCCGCGTCACCGTCAGAACCCGTTGGCGTTCCCAAGTCGTTCCGGCGCCGCAGGCGCCGCAGGACTCAGACTCGGCCCGATTGCGCTGTTTCGCGACACTGCGCTCCACGAGCACGACGTGATCCACGGATCACCGTGGCGAGCCGCGATCCGAACACCACCTCATGAATCGTTGGTGATCGCCCGATCGATAGGTTTGAGCGCGGCTCACTTTCGGTCCCGACCGATGGAGAAGAACTCCGCTGGATCCGTCGGTTGTCGCGACGATTCGTAGTCTTCGTCGCTTCGAAGTCAGCGGGTAGATCGTGGTCAGGGTCAAGCCACCGGCGGGGATCATCGATTCTCATTGTCGAACGTGCGGCTGGGATGCCGCCCACGCCGGAGTGAACGACTGCGTGGTGACGGCTCGAACGGCGCCGTCACCCGGCGGAGCGCTCGCTGGTTGCGTACGCCCTGAGGGCACCGAGATCCCGCACCGTCATCGACCGCCGACCCGTCGCCAGTAAACCCCGCGATCGCATCGAGGTCAGCACGCGGATCACCGAGTCACGAGACGCTCCGATCATGCCGCTGATCTCCTCCTGCGAGAGGGCGATCGCGATCTCGATCCCATCGGTCGTCGCGTCGTCCGTGCCGGATCGCCAGATCGACGAGCAGCGCGGCAAGCCGTTGCCCGGTACTGACGAGGGCGAGATCGATTCGGCGATGATCGCTGTTCACCACCACGTTCACGAGGTTTCGCAACTCAGCCACGCACGCGTGCGGGTGGGCCAGAAGAAACTCGAGAAAACGGTCGGCAGGTACCGACATCGTGACTGTCGGCTCAAGCGAAGTGACACTCGAGTCTGCTGGCCATAGCGGCCCGTTCACCGCCTCGAAGTGGCCGGCCAGGTCACCCGGTCCGTTCAGCATCAGTAGTACTTCGTGGCCCGATAGCCGGTTGTTCGTTACCTTCGCCCATCCGCGGACGATCAGGTGGACCGCCGTGGGGTCTCCCTGACGAATGATGGCGACACCCTTCTTGTACTGACGCTCGACGGCCATCGCCATGAAAGCGTCCGTGTCCTGACGGTTCCACCACTTTGGAGAGATACTCGGAACCTGGTCGTCATGCATTGAGCGGAGCATACCGAGCGGCACTTTCGAGCGCTCTGCCGCAAATCCGGCACTACGAGCGCCGCAATCACGGTGGTACGTGTCGACGTCAACCCCGACAATCCAAACGTCGGGTAAGACCGCCCGATCTGAACGAGGAACGACGAAATGAAGGCAATGACACGCATACCGTCCCCCAGCAAGCTCACAGCCAACCGGTCCGCTGGGCAACGACCGTCCGCTTCCAGGTGTCCGATGGGCCGGGTACGCGCGGCCGTGGCCGCAGTGGTCGCAGCGACTGCTCTCACACTGTCGGTGGGGGCGCAACCAGCGCACGCAGTTCCGACGTGGTGTCGTGCGTGGAACGTGACCGGTGAGACCTGGTACGCAGGCCAGACCAACGGCTACACGCTGCGGTTCACGCTCCGGGCTACCGGCAACGGTCAGTTCTACGGGCACGTCCTCGCAGACCGTGGGTCTGGCGAGGGTATCGGGAGCCGGATCCTAAAAGGAGGAGTGAACAGCGACGGCGACGGGCGCGTCGTCATGAACGTCGTCTGGGACACCGCGCAGACGGCCCAGTACGTCGGATCGGTCGTCAATGTCCGGCAAACTCAATCAGGGATACTGACTGCGGGATTGCGAGGTACGACGGTGGATACGACTCCGGGCGGCGCAGGATCATCGGCTCGATGGGAGGCCGACGGACTTACCGGCCCATTCGGGGGTGGGGACGGTAGGTACCACTGGCCGATGCGCTGCGAGAAATCAGACGTCGTGCGCTATCCCCAGCCCGTGGCCATCACTCCGCCGCCGACGACGACCGCCAAGCCGTCCAGCAAGCCCGTCAACTCCTCCAACCCGATCAAGCTCGTGGTGCGGGCCACGACGACGTCGTCCTCGGCCGTGCCGGCTGCGGCACCGACCCTGGGTGCGATCCCGGCCACCGGCAGGGTCACCGCTATCGAGGACGTCGATGTGTACAACGGACCCTCTGGGACCTACAACGTCGTGGCCGTGATGCCGGCCGGCATGAGCGCCAATGTGCTCGCGCGGCATCCCGACGGCTGGTGCCTTCTCGACCGACTGGGCCCCGCAGGACAAGCGTGGGTCGCGGAGGACCACCTCACGCCGCGACGCTGCGGCGCCAGCTGAACCGAAGGTCACATGCAACCGTTTCAGCGCAGCGCATCCACTGCAGTCCGCCGCTCCTTCTTCTCGCTGACCCTTCTCGTTACTGGGATGCTCGGCACAACGGCGGCTCGGGCCGCACTGCCATTGGGCGTGTGTGACCGCTTCTACAAAAACGGCTATGGGGTGAAGGAAGGCAAGTCCGCTGTCGCGGTGAGGAACCTTGCCAAGCCGGCGAAAGGAAAACAGTTCGCCGAGCCGAACTTCGGCACCTGCGTGGTGCGCGCCACCGATCACCTCACCGAGCCGCCGTCGGGTTTTGCGCGCAACGATTACTCACGCCGCCAGGCCTTCAATGTCGATAACACCCGCGTGCTGGTGTATGCGCTCAACGGCGCCTGGCATCTGTACGACGCCATCGGGACAGCCTGCAGCCGCTGCGCGTGCTCAACGGCCCGGCCGGCGATGCCGAGCCGCAGTGGGATCCCACCGATCCCAAGTCGCTGTTCTGGATCCCCATCAACGGCGGCATGGTGCTCAACAAGCTCAACGTCGAAACCAATGTCAGCACCACTGCCGCCAGCTTCGCCGGCAAGCTGCCGTGGGCCGACGTCGCCCGGGTCTGGACCAAGTCCGAAGGCAGCGCCTCCGCCGACGGCCGTTACTGGTGCTTCATGGCCGAGACCGACGACTTTGTCACCCGCGGCGTGTTCACCTACGACCTGAGACAGACCGTGCTGGTACGCGCTCGCTGAGCTCGCGTCCGGATCACGTCAGCATGTCCGCCTCCGGTCGCTGGTTCATCACTGCCTCCGACACCAGTGGCACCTGGGCCTGGTCGCCGGACTTCAAGACCAAGAAACTCCTGCACCATAAATCTGAGCACTCCGACCTCGCGTTTGGCAAGGACAAGCACGATCTCTATGTGGGCGTTGACTACCAGAGCAATGCCGGCGACGTGTTCTACGTCGACGTGGACACCTGTGCAGCCGTTGCCGCCTCGGCAACACTGAAGGTCACCAAGCCCTGCCCGCGCACGGTGTTGTTCTCGATGTACATCAATGGCGCCACCGCTGCGTTGCACATTTCCGGCAAGTCGTTCTCCAAGCCGGGCTGGATCGTGATGAGCACCTATGCCACCACGCCCTCCCGCGATGGCGCACTGCCCTGGTACGCCAACAAGGTGCAAGTGGTGGAACTCACGGCTAACCCGCGCGTCTATCCAGTCGCGTTCACGCACCGCAACGAGGCCGTCGGTGGCTACTGGTCCGAGCCGCAGGCCTCAGTCGGCCGCGACCTGACGCGAATCGCCTTCAACAGCAACTGGGGCGGCAACAGCGACGAGGACATCGACACCTACATCGTGCACTTTCCGGCTACAGCGATCCCTTGATCGCGGCAACACGCAACACCGCTGATCCGCGAAGTTGAATGTGGTCGGGAAGATCGTCTGCGACAGTGAGGACGGGACAACTTTGGCCCAAATCCGAGCTTGTTCAGGCGTTGATGAGCAGGGCGCGGAGGTGGCCGTCGAATGCCTCGGGCGGGGCGTTCTCTGGCCCGGCGAACATGCCTCCCATCATGGCCATCATCAGCGGTTCGTTCATTTGCAGATCGAAGAACTTCGCCCGCCGAGCGGCACGGTTGTCACAGTCGTCTACGGCCATCGAAGCCATGAACATGGCTGCTTCGCGCAGCCGTCGCATCCGCTCGAACCGTTCTATGCCGTACGCGCTGAAATCGGGGGTGTTTGAACCGGCGGCACGGATCGCGTCGCGCACAAGTCGGGCGTCGCGTAATGCAATCGACAGGCCCTGACCGATGATTGGGCTGTTGTAGCCGGCAGCGTCACCGATCAGTACCAAACCGTCGGCGAATGGCTCGGGTGTCCAGGTGTCGTCGCCCGGGAATGTGGCGAGCGGGCCTATCGGATTCGACGAGGTCAATCGTTCCCCGAAGGGCAGGCACGCGAAGTTTGCGCTGCGAAGGAACTCGGCCTGTCCTTCGGGTCCGGCGAAACGGTGCTTCTGTTCCAGGCCCGGGCACAGATAGATCCGCAGCTGCCCGTCGTGCTGACGGAAGCTCGCCATGAACAAGTCGTCGCTCGTGGCGAGGAAGTCGTGGTCGATCGCGAGGTCGTCGAGACCGTCGACCAGCAGGCCCGCGATCATGTGCGTGGCCTCGTGGCACTCGAGCGTGATCCCGGCCTGGCGTCGAACGGTCGAATTCCGCCCATCGGCACCGATCACCAGGCGCGGTCCGAACTCGACCGTCTCACCCGATGCGAGACGCGCTGTCACCTTCGGCAAGCGGCCAAGCTTCACGACGACATCCTTCACCCCTCGTTCGAGCCGAACCCCGCGGTCCCGGGCCGCTCGGGCCAGCGTCGAACACGATTCGGGGTGACGAAGGTTCAACGAACCCGGCGCCGCCGGATGCATCATTCCGGTCGGGATGCGGTTCGCCAACGACACCTCGGTCGGAACGAGCGCGTCATAATGCACCCAGGTCGGAGTGATCCGCGCATCGGCATCCAACAGCGTCTGCAACACCCCGAGCTCAGCGGCTTCGGCCACACCCCACGGCTGTATGCTCTCGCCTCGCACCCGGTCCTCGTACTCGAGGCTCGCCTCCAACACGACGACATCGTGGCCATCGCCGGCGAGGACAACGCCCAGTGCGAGCCCGGCAATGCCGCCCCCGACGATCACATATTCAGCTTCAGATTTCATTGCGCAATGACCTCCTTCTCATGACACCGCGATTGGACACGAACCCAAACATCCACAGTTGCACCCCAGCGGGGACGTGGCGTTGAGGCCTGCGCGCAATCGTCGGTGTACTTCTCCGTTGCATCCGTTCGTCTCGGAGAACGGTTTGGATCACAGAACAAGTAGCTGGACGCGGTCGTGGCGAGGTCAGGCGCTCAGAGCGGCCGTCGGTGTGCGTTCGAGTTCGTTGATGAGGACGTGGGTCGGGAGCTGAAAGGGTGCTGATTCGTCGCTCAGGAGCGCGCCCAGGGTGCCGAACACGCACCATCGAATACGCCAGGCGACGTCACCGAAGTCGATGTGGGGCAGCGCGGCTTCGAGGTGGGGGCGGAGGCGTTTGGATACTCGTGCACCTGGTCGCCCGCCGAGCGACCAGACGAACAATAACGACCGCAACTTCGGCCCGATGGCGGTTCAGTTGTGTCTGTGTTGTGCGCCGCGGACGAGGCGGCCGGGGAGTGCGCTCGTGGATTGCCCGTCGCGTTGGGTGATATGTCCGCTTACGATCGTGGCCACGTAGCCGTCGGCGTGTTGCACGATACGGCGTCCGCCTGCGGGCAGATCGCGTACGACGGTTGGCATGCGCTCCTGCAGCCGGTCGTAGTCGATGACGTTGAGGTCCGCCTTGTAGCCGGTAGCGACGCGTCCCCGGTCGCAGAGTCCGACGGCGTCCGCGGTGGATGAGGTAAGCGCGCGTACGGCTTCGGGGATGGTGAGGCGGGGGCCGCGGGTGCGGTCGCGGGTCCAGTACGACAGCATGGTGGTGGGGTAGCTGGCATCACAGATGAGCCCGAGGTGCGCGCCGCCGTCGCCGAGCCCGAGGATGGTGTCAGGGTGGCGGAGCATGTCGTAGCAGGCGTCGAGCGACGAGGCGGCGTAGTTCTGGAAGGCGTTGAAGAGCAGCTGGGTACCGTCGTGCTTGAGCAGGATGTCGTAGGCGAGTTCGTGTGGCTCTACGCCGAGCTGTGATGCACGAGCGGCAATGCTGTCCTCGCGACGCGGCTCGTAGCACGGCGGGTCGCCGAGCTCGAATCGGTACTGCCAAGCGCCGATCGGACCGTTCGAGGACTCGTCGAGGAGTCGTTGGCGCAGCTCGGGTCGGCGCAGTTCGGCCACCTTCGCAGCGAGTGGGAGCGTGGCGATCGCTAAGTAGGACGGACAGGCGGAGAACGGGTTCGCGGTCAGGTCGTGGCCGAGAAGGAGACCGGTCGGGCGGCCGAGCACCTGGGCCTTGATGGGAAGTCCTTCTCGGCTGGCCTGCTCGGTGAGGTCGAGCAGGCGACGCCAACCGTCGGGCTTGTTGTGCTTCTGATTCACGGTGAAGGACGTGGGGAGGCGGGTCTCGGCGACCAACCGACGAATCATCTCGAACTCACCATCGATGTCGGTGAACTCGAAGAAGTCGGACAGCAACTGGAACACGCCACCGCCGGCGTTGCCCATGCCCTGGAGGATGCCGAGCAGCTCTGCCTCCGCGGCGCGCACCGAGGGGATGGGCTCGCCGGTGATGCTGCGTTGCTGGAGGGCCCGTGAGGTACCGAACCCGAGCGCTCCGGCCCGGATGGCCTGGGTCGCGAGCTCGGACATGCGTGCGATGTCGTCGGGCGTGGCCTCTTCGCGTGCGATGGCCCGTTCGCCCATGACATACACGCGAAGGGCCGAGTGGGGGAGCATGGCGGCGATGTCGATGTCGTGCGGGCGACTCTCCACGGCGTCGAGGTACTCGGGGAAACTCTCCCACGTCCACGGCAGACCTTCCGTCATGACGACTTCGGGGATGTCTTCCACCCCGGCCATGAGCGCAATGAGCCGATCGTGGTCATCGACGCGGCATGGGGCGAAACCGACCCCGCAGTTGCCGGTGACGATGGTGGTTACGCCATGCTCCGACGACGGCGTCATCCGGCTCTCCCACGTGACCTGCCCGTCGTAGTGGGTGTGCACGTCTACAAAGCCCGGTGTCACGAGCTTGCCTCGGGCATCGAACTCCTCGACGCCCGCCGGGATATCTCGGCCGATGTCGACGATCTTGCCTTGGTGTACGGCGACGTCGGCGTCGAACAGCGCGGCACCGGTGCCGTCTGCGATGGTGCCGCCTCGGATCACGAGATCGGGAGTTGCCATGGTGTCTCCTGTGTTCGTCGGACGCTGCGGCTGGACTTCCGGGTTGTGTTCGGGGAAGCTGACGGTTCACGTTATCGAGTGGGAGCCGGAAATGGCAATGCATGCGCCGCACGAGTCCGACTACCCGTGGACCGCTATGAGCGCCCGCACGCTCTACGAGAAGATCTGGGATGCGCATCTGGTCGAGCGGTTGCCCGACGGCACGTGCATCATGGCGGTCGACCGTCAGCTGATCTACGAGTACACGAGCGCGCCAGCGTTCAAGATGTTGCGGGAGTCGGGCCGTCGCGTGAGGCGTCCGTCGTCTTCGCTGGCGATGGCCGATCACTCGGTGCCGACCAAGGGTCGCGATCGGCTCGGCGGGGGGATGCTGCGTCTCCTCGGCGAGTTCCGCGACGAGTGCACGGATGCGGGTATCACCTTGCTCGAACTCGACGATCCCCGTCACGGGATCGTTCATGTGGTCGGACCTGAGCAGGGCTTCACCCAGCCGGGTCTGTTGATGGCATGCGCGGACAGTCACACGTCGAGCCACGGTGCGCTGGGCGCGTTGGCCTTCGGCGTGGGTTCGTCGGAACTCGCGCACGTGCTGGCGACGCAGACCCTGCTGCAGAAGCCGTCGAAGACGATGCGGGTCAGCGTGGACGGACCGTTGCCTGCTGGTGTCGGAGCGAAGGACCTGGCGTTGGCGTTGATCGGTCAGTTCGGGGTGCGCGTCGGCGTGGGTTATGCGATCGAGTTCGCCGGCTCCGGCGTTGAAGCCCTGGACATGGCGGGTCGGCTCACGTTGTGCAACATGGCGGTCGAGGCCGGTGCGCGCAGTGGGCTGGTTGCGCCGGACGATGTCACTTTCGACTGGTTGCGAGCCCGGCCGATGGCCCCGTCGGGTGAGGACTGGGATGCCGCGGTCGCGTACTGGCGCACGCTGTCCAGTGATGCCGGGGCCGTGTTCGACCAGGAGTTGCGCTTCGACGCCACCGATCTGCAACCGCAGGTGACTTGGGGGACATCACCGGAACAGGTCGTTGGTGTCGGTGGCCGGGTGCCTGATCCGTCCGAGGCGCGCGATGAAGCCGAGGCGACTCGCTGGCGACGGGCGTGTGAGTACATGGACCTGCAACCGGGCATGGCGCTGGAGGACGTCCGGATCGACCGGGTGTTCATCGGGTCGTGCACGAACTCACGGTTGTCCGACCTCCAGGCCGCGGCCGCGGTGGTGCGGGGCCGGCACCTCGCCGAGGGCGTACATGGCATGGTCGTTCCCGGATCGGGGCTCATCAAGCAAGCGGCCGAGGACGAAGGCCTGGACCGGGTGTTCGTCGACGCCGGTTTCGAGTGGCGTGATGCCGGCTGTTCGATGTGTTTCGCCAGCCCGCACGATTCCTTGGCCGCTGGTGAGCGCTGCGCATCGACGTCGAACCGGAACTTCGAGAACCGTCAGGGTCTCGGTGGCCGTACCCATCTGGTGAGCCCGGCCATGGCGGCCGCCGCCGGCGTCGCCGGACACTTCGTGGACGTGCGTGCGCTCACGCCTGTGCCTACGCCTGAGCGGCATGGGGCGCCGTCGTGAGGCGGCCCTTCACCGTGCTGAGCGCCCGCACGGCACCACTGCGATGGGACGACGTGAACACCGACGACATCGCGCCGGCGTTCGCATCGATCCCGTTGGCCCGTAGAGGAGATCGGGGCGACCGCGGCGATCAGCCCAAGCGGACCGAGCAGGAGCAGTACCGCGACAACGCGTTCGCGGCGTACCGGTGGAACGACGACGGGACTCCGCGCGAAGACTTCGTCCTCAACCTCCCTCGCTACGCCGGTGCGCAGATCCTCGTGGCGGGTAGCAACTTCGGCTGCGGCTCGTCGCGCGAGTCCGCGGTCTGGTGCTTGGAAGCGCTCGGTGTGCGATGCGTGATCGCTCCGTCCTTTGGCGACATCTTCTACGGAAACTGCTTCCAGAACGGCCTGCTCGCCGTGCGGCTGGCTGCCGCTGAAATCGAGTCGTTGATGGGCCAGATCGAGACGGTCGGCGATCCCATGCTGACGGTCGATCTGCGGTCCCTGACGATCACCGCACCCGACGCGTCCGTGGTGACCTTCGAGGTCGGTGCATACCATCGTGAAGCCCTCCTCGCCGGACTCGACGAGATCGAACTCACCCTCGGACGCGTTGCCACCATCGAGGCGCACGAGGCCTCGTACTACCGCGACCGCCCTTGGCTGGCGTCGCTTTCCACCAACTGACTTTGACGAACGGCTCCATGTCGTGCTGTGGTTCTGTGTGTTACTCACACGTGACGGGCCGCTGGAGCGTGCCGAGAACCCCCGCGAAGGCGGAACGGAGGAGACCCGATGTCAGTCGACACGATGCCAGATGTGGACGTAGTGGTGGTGGGTGCCGGGTTCTCCGGCCTGTACCTGCTTCACCGGTTGAGGGGCCTCGGGCTCTCGGCGACGGTGATGGAAACCGGCAGCGACGTCGGGGGCACCTGGTACTGGAACCGCTACCCGGGCGCCCGATGCGACATCCAGTCCATCGACTACTCCTACAGTTTCGACGCGGATCTGGATGAGGAGTGGCGTTGGTCCGAGAAGTACGCGACCCAGCCCGAAATCCTGAAGTACCTGCAGCACGTGGCCGAGCGGTTCGACCTCCGCAAGGACATCGTGTTCTCCACGAAGGTAGAGGCCGCATCGTGGGATGAGACGACGTCGCTGTGGAACGTTCGCACCGACAAGGGCGACACCGTCACCTGCCGCTACTACGTCATGGCCACCGGCTGTCTTTCGCTGCCCAAGGCCGCTGACATCCCGGGTGCGGGGAACTTCACGGGCGAGGTGTACTTCACCAGCCGCTGGCCGCACGAGGGGGTCGACTTCACCGGCAAGCGCGTGGGTGTGATCGGCACCGGTTCTTCGGGCATCCAGTCCATCCCGATCATGGCCCGCCAGGCCGCGCAGCTCACGGTGTTCCAGCGCACGCCGAACTTCTCCATCCCGGCCCGAAACGGTGAGATCCCGGCCCCCAAGCTCGAAGCCATCGCCGGTCGCCGCGCCGAATACCGTCACGAGGCCAAGTGGAGCCGCGGTGGCGTGCCGGCCAAGCCCGTGGAACTCAGCGCGTTGCAGGTGTCGGAAGAGGAGCGCCGCGCCCGTTACGAGGAAGCATGGGAGGCTGGCGAACTGGCCATCCTCGGAACCTTCAACGACCTCCTCGTGAACCCCGCGGCCAACGAAACCCTCGCCGAGTTCATCCGCGAGAAGATCCGCTCGATTGTCAAGGACCCTGATACTGCCGAAGCGCTGTGCCCGAAGGACCATCCGTTCGGAACCAAGCGACCCTGCCTCGACACGGGCTACTACGAGACGTTCAACCTGCCGCACGTGAAGCTCGTCGACATCCGCAAGCAGCCCATCACCGCCATCACGGCGACGGGCATCGACACGGCCCAAGGCTCGTTCGAGTTCGACGCCATCGTGTTCGCAACGGGCTTCGATGCGATGACGGGGGCCATCGTGTCGGTCGACATCACGGGTAAAAACGGCCAGCGTCTGGCCGACAAGTGGGCCCATGGTCCGCGCACATACCTTGGTCTCACGACAGTTGGCTTCCCCAACTTCTTCATGGTCACCGGTCCCGGCAGCCCCTCCGTGCTGTCGAACATGGCGGTGTCCATCGAGCAGCACGTCGACTGGATCGCCGATTGCCTAAGTGATATGCGCGCTGAGGGTTTCATGACGATCGAACCGACGGAACAGGCCGAGGAGGGCTGGGGGCTGCACGTCAACGACTGCGCCAACATCACCCTCTATCCGCAGGCGAACTCTTGGTACATGGGCGCCAACGTGCCCGGCAAGCCGCGCATGTTCCTGCCCTACGTGGGTGGCGTCGACGGGTACCGCAAGGCGTGCGACGAAGTGCGCGAGCGTAACTACCTCGGCTTCGAGCTCAAGGGTGACAGCAAGCAGCTGCGCACCGACGGTTTGATTCGGGTGCTGCAGCCCGACGTGGCCATGCTCCTCGAAGTTATGGGCGCCATGGGCCTGCCCCCGCTCGAATCTATGAGCGCAGATGATGCGCGGGCGTTCTCCAATGCCGGTGCCGCCGTGCGTCCGCCCGGACCGGAAGTGGGGGAGATGGTCGACGGTGTGTTTCCCGGTGCGGCCGGTGACCTGAACTTCCGCCTCTACCGTCCGGCCACTCCCGGACCGCATCCCATCGTGGCCTACTTCCACGGTGGCGGCTGGGTGCTGGGCAGCCACGACTCCGACGATCCGTTCTGCCGCGACCTCTGCAACCGTTCCGACTCGATCATCATCTCGTGCGACTACCGCCACGCTCCGGAGGCCCGGTTCCCAGCGGCCCCCGACGACGGGTTCGCCGCAGTGCAGTGGATCGCCGACCACGCTGAATCCCTCGGCGGCATCCCCGGACAATTGGCCGTTGCCGGGTGGAGCGCCGGAGCAAACGTGGCTGCGGTGGTCTGCCAGACGGCGCGTGAAGCCGGTGGGCCGCGCATCGTGGGCCAGCTGCTCCTCACACCGGTCACCGACTGCGACCTGGGCACCGGCTCGTATCACTCGAACGGCGAGGGCCACATCCTCACCGCTTCGCTCATGACGTGGTTTTGGGACCATTACGCCGATCCGGCCGAACGCACCCACCCGAAGGCCTCGCCGTTGCGGGCGACCGATCTGTCGAACCTGCCTCCGGCGTTCGTCGTCACCGCCGAGTTCGACCCGCTGCGCGACGAGGGCATGGCCTACGCGCAGGCCCTGGCCGATGCCGGTGTGCCGTCCACGCACCTGGCCGCTCGCGGGCACATCCACACGTCGGTCACTGCGGTCGATGTCATCCTCTCGGGTGCGGCCATTCGCGCTCAGATGGCCGACGCACTGCGGTCGTTCTTCGCCAAGGTGTCCGCCTGAGGGTCGTACGTCCGCTTAGAGAGTCCGGCGCGATGTGACCCCAGCGAGTCTGCGCCGCACTCTCCAGGATCACGGCGCCGGCTTGTCGCCGTCGGTGGCGTCATCCGAGGCCAAGTGCTGTGCCGCAACGACGGCAGGGTTGGAAGTCGTCACCGCAGCATCAGAGATGTCGATCTTCGGGGGGGGGGGTTGTCTGCTCCTGTGCGGTGGAGGATGGCCATGGAGTGCTCGTCTCTGAGCAGCATCGCTCCGAGCCAGATAGGCACAATCTGTGACGATGCAAACACCAGCCCCAGCATCACGAGCAGCAGGCGTGTGATGGCCGTGTCGCTGCGGAGATTGCTCCGCGACCGTTCGGCGAGATCCTTCGCCTCGGTGGCCGTGGTTCTGTAGCGCTCGACGAGTTGCGACACCTGCGTGAGCTGCCCATCCAGTTGCGTGAGGTTGGTTCTTAGGGTGGAGAGCTGCGACGTCAACTGTGCGCTCGAACGAGTGAGACCGGCGAACTGACCGGACAGCGTGCGGAGTTCGCCCGGTAGTGGCCGTAGCGCCGAGCGGAGGCCGCGGATGGCCTGGTCGAACGGCTGCTCCGGGTCGTAGTTCGGACCGAACGGTGCACGCGAGGCGAAGCGCAGCGCGTCGTCGATGGAGTTGGCCACGCTCTCGATCGTGGGAAGCACCGCGTTCACGGAGCTGAGAGCCTTCGGCAGCGGGCCGGCTATGAAGGCGGTGCTTGCGTCGAGGGCGCCCGTCGAGTCGGAGATGGTCTGCTGCACGGTTGTAAGCGTCGCTGCCACGCCGCGCACCCCGGACTGGACGGTTGTAACGATCGATGAGGTGACTTCGATCGAATCGACCGCCGCGCCTATCGCTTCGCCTGTCAGTTCGAGGCTGTCGTCGATGCTGTGCTCGACCTGGCCGAGGACACTCTGCCCGACCCACACGGCGATGAGGCTGACGAGGATTCCGGTCAACCCGATGGCAACCATGGCACGACCCACGGTTGTACGTGAAGCCCGCACCCGTTCGAACCGGGCCCAGTCCCAAGCAGCCATCAGCGGAGGCTGCTCATGCGACGACGGGTGCCAAGGAGCGCCAGGAGGAAGGCCGCCGTCCCGTAAAGGGCTAGGCCGACAAGGAGTATTCGGTCCGGTTCTGCGCCGCGCAGCATCACGTCGCGCAGCAGTTGCATGCCATAAGTGACCGGAAGCAGCCAACCCATGTACTTGGCGGGTCCCTCCATCTGTCCGATCGAGAGGAAGAAGCCACTGAAGAACAGACTCGCCAGCAGGAGGATCATCGTGTATTGGACGGCTTGGGCGTCGCTCGATGAGGCGAGTGATATTACCAAGCCCAGACCAATCGACGCGAACAGGCTGAGGGCCATTACGATCGCCACATTGCGTACGTTGGAACTGAGCGGTACGCCGAGCAGGCCCACCACCATGCCGGTGAGCACGGCGGCCACAGACCCGCCTATTGCCATATAGGCCAGGTATTTACCGATCAGCGTCTCGGTTGCGTTCACCGGTGCCACGCGGAGTACGTCGGCGATGCCGAGCTGGCGCTCGCGCACGAACGACAGAGCTCCGAAGGCGACGCCGAATTGCTGAAGCATCAACACGATGGCCGCTGGCGCGTACCAATCGGTGACCTTGTTCGCTGACTTCACGTCGAGTTCTGTTTTGCCATCGAATGGCCTGACCATTACATCGGGGTCAATCGTGCTGAACTGTTGGTACCGGTGCGTGACGGTGTCGAGCAAGTTGCGAAGTCTTGCGATCTCGTTGTCGGCTCCACCCGTGGTGACGCGTTGCCGAACTGTGACGGCGGCATCTCGCATGTCGTTGACCGACTGGTCGAGCGATGCCGTGTTTCCGGCGGAGTCGAACTGGCCGAGGGCGGACAGGGCGCGCACGGTGAGTGCCACTTGCGCTGTTAGCCGGTCCACCTCGTCCGCGGCATGTTGGGCACGTTGGTTGTCGCCGGAGACCACCGCCTCATCAAGGGTCTTGATTGCCGAACCGGCCCGGGCCAGCAGGCGGCCGGCCGGTTCGCTCTGCTGCTGTCCGGAGGCAACAACTTTGGCGAGGATCGTGGCGTTCATTCGGTCGATCCCGAGCTCTGACGCGAAGAAGATCGCCGTCTGCTCAATTGGATCGAGTCTTGTATGCACGACGGTGACCATGGCGCGTTTGCCGCCCATGAGGGTTTCCATCACCTTGTCGGGGAAGACGACCAGTACATCGACCTTCCCGTCCTCCAACTTCTTACGTGCACTTACCATATCGCTGGATGTTCCGACATAATGAACGTATCCGCCGATCTTGCCCGCGTACGTCTTCACCTGATCACGGAGTGGGCTGCCGGCTGGAGTTACGAAAAGGGCGTTCAGTCTTGCGGGATTGTCCCGGTAGCCGACAGCGAAGACGGCCATGATCAGGAAGGGCCCGATCACCAGCGTCAGCAGGAGCCGGGGCTGACGTATGACGTCGACGGCCTCCTTCCGAAGGAAGGACGTGATCTGCATCGGTCGTCGAAGGAGGCTTGCCTTCACGCGGATACCTCCGTGTCGAGCGACGAGAGACATGTCGCACCCGGTGTGCGATTCACGCCCGCGCCTGCATCAGCTGAGAATGCTCATCGTCTTCAATAATCCTCATGAAGATCTCGTCCAGGGTCGGCTCGAACGGCTCGACCGAACCCACGTCAGCCCCGACCGTGTCGAAGAACCGGTGAACCTTATCGATGCCTGTCTGAGCCTCGTCGACGGCGACGATCAGACGGTCTTCGCCTACCGACACCGATCGGGAGAATGGCTCGGAGCGCAGGCGCCCGAGATCTGGACCGGACAGCCAGCCATGCCTAAGGTCGACCCGCAGCGGAACTCCGCCGTAGGCAAGATCGCACAACCGCTCCGGTGGTTCGATCGCTACCACGCGACCACCCGACATGATCACGACGAGGTCGCACGACACCGCCTCGCCCACGTACTGGGTCGGCACCACAATTGTGCGTCCGGCGTCACGAAGGTCTCGGAAGTGGCTCCAAAACCGCTCGCGTAGAATTGGATCCACGCCGGCCGTCGGCTCGTCGAGGTAGACCAGGTCGGGATCGTGTACCAACGTGGCGGCGAGGCTGAGGCGCCTCTGCATGCCTCCGGACAGATCGACGAATCGCTTCTTCCGGTGCTCAGCCAGATCAACGAGGTCGAGCAGACGCAGGAGACGTCGTCGGCGATGGCGCAACGGCACGCCGTACACCGACGCGACAAACGAAAGGTTGCCCCAAACAGTGAGGTTCGGAAACAGGACCGGCAACTGCGGCATGTAGCCGAACCGCACACGTTCTCGCGTGGTGAAGCGCAAGGGTTCCCGCCCGAAGACGCGCACGTTCCCCGACGTAGGTCTCAGGATGCCGGTGAGGACCTTTACGAGCGTGGTCTTGCCGCAACCGCTCGGTCCGATCAGTCCGACGATCGTTCCAGGATCAACCTTGAGATCGATGTTGCGAAGTGCTTCCTGATCGCCGAAAGACTTGCATAGTCCCTCGGCGACAACGATCGGACCGAAGTCCGTGACGACCCGGCGAGCGGTGGTCGCCGATCGTCGGTTCCCTCCGTAGTGCCGCCCGTTCTCGGGTGGTGTTCCCTCTTCGTGAAGCGCCGCCGCCCTCTCGGTCTTTCGGAAGATTCGTTCCGCCGGCTTCATCAGCGCTTCAGCAGAACACGGTTGATACCGAGAACCACGACTTCCTGACCGGAGCTATCTTGCAGCATTTCCGCTCCCGGTTTGATGACCTCGGCCCCGTCTACGCTGACCACCCCACCGGCGTTCGTCACACTGAGGGTCTCGCCGCTCATCGGTTGCCGCGGTCCGGTTATGAAGACGGCCGCGCTGGCGCTCTCGAGCAGCCCCAGCGGTCGAGGTGTCCGCAGGTGTGACGGTGTGTTCATTGCAGCTCAACTCCCTTCGTCATCCATCGGTGTACCCGCATGGGTACGCCGCAAAACACCGCTATCCGCGCATCCGTGCGATGGGGTTCAGGTGCGCGGCCCGACGGATCCCAGCCGACGTCCTATCCACGCCTGGCCAGCCGTCCCCTTCTCCGATCACTCCTCGATTCGCCGAAGAAGAACGGCGGCGACCGACAAGTCCAAGAGCGAAACAACCATAAGATGCTCGACGGACCAAACTGGCGTTCATGACGCTCGTCACGTTCTCTGTCCTCGGCCCCGTTGAGGTCTGTGTTCGGGACGCCGATGGCGTGCGGCGCCCGGCGCTCCCCGCCAAAGTGCGCGTGGTGTTGGCTGCGCTACTTCTCGCAGAGGGTCGCTTCGTGTCTATCGACCAACTCCGGGACGCGTTGTGGGGCGAGCACCCTCCGGCCACCGCCCACAAGGTGCTCCAGCTCTACATTTCACAGCTACGCCGCGAGATCGGTCCCGGACTGATCGAGACCAGGCCGCGCGGCTACGCCATGGCCGTTAGCGAAGGCGTTCTCGACGCGGCTGAGTTCGAACGGCTGCTGCGCGACGGCCGCGCCGCTCTCGACCTCGGCGATCCCGTGCTGGGTTGCGCTCTGCTCGACCGAGCCCTCGGGCTATGGCGTGGCGAGGCGTTCGCCGACCTCCTCGACGAGCCATTCGCTGCCGTTGCGTCGGCCCACCTCGCCGAGCAGCGCCTTGATGCGCTTGAGGCGCGAACCTCGGCGCGGCTCGAGCTGGGGCAGCACGACGACATTCTGATTGAGCTGCCGAAGGTCGTCGCCGAACATCCCCTGCGGGAAGCGTTGCGCGTGCAGCTCGCTGTCGCGCTGTACCGGTCGGACCGCCAAGGGGATGCGCTGGCGGTCTGCGCCGAGGGACGACGTGTGCTGCGCGAAGAGCTCGGGCTCGATCCCGGTCCGCGCCTGCAAGAGGTGGAGGTCGCAATCCTGCGCCAGGACCCGGGACTCGACGTCGCGGTCACGGTTCGTCTCGGGGCGGCACTGCCGAACCCTGCGACCTCGCTGATCGGTCGTGACGGCCACGTCGCGGCCGTGACGGCTCGGCTGCGAGAGCGCTCGGCGAGACTCGTGACCGTCCTCGGGCCGGGTGGGATCGGCAAGACGCGTGTGGCGGTCGCCGCCGCCCATCACGTCGCCAGTGCGTTCGCCGACGGCGTCGCCTTTGTCGACCTCGCCGCGACCACCGACACGGATGGAGCGACGTCCACCGTGCGCGCCGCGCTCAATCCGGACTCGCGGACCGCGTCCGCGAGTCCGCTCGACGACCTCGCCCGGTTTCTCGCGGGGAGGGACCTCCTGCTCGTGCTTGACAACTTGGAGCAGATCCCCGCGTTCGGCGACGTTGTCGGGCACTTGCTCAACGCTGCGCCGCGGCTCGTCGTCCTCGCTACGAGCCGTACCCGTTTGAGGGTCAGCGCAGAGCACGTCGTCGACCTCCCGCCGCTCGGCCTCCCGGAGGGAGACACGGGACACGACGTCGAAGCGCTTCTCGACGTCGCTGCGGTGCGCCTGCTCTACGACCGGGCGCGGGCCGTTGACGATTCCTTCGCAATCACCCGCGCAAACGCGGGTGCAGTAGCCGACCTGTGTGTCCGGCTCGAAGGCATTCCGCTCGCTATCGAACTCGCCGCGGCGCGCCTCCGCTCGCTCACCGTCGATGATCTCGTGACCCACCTGTCGCGGCGTCTCGCCGTGCTCGGCGACGGTGCATGGGATCTACCGGTTCGCCAGCGCACGTTGCGCAGCACCATTGCGTGGAGCGTGGACCTGTTGCCTGTCGAGGCTCGAGCTGCGCTCGGCCGGATCAGTGCGTTCGCCGGCGGCTTCACGTTCGAGGCGGCGTCCTCGGTCATTGGGGAAGACCGCGTGTTGGACACGCTCTTCACACTTGTCGACAGTAGCCTCGTCCGGCGCGAGGACGGGCGGGCTGGCCACCGCTACGCGATGTTCGAGGCCGTCCGCGAACACGCAGCGGAACTTGAGACAAGCGACGAAGCGGCGAGGGCGGCGCAGGCGCACGCCACGTATTTCGCGGAGCTGGCTGAGCGGGCGGAACCAATGCTGCTCGGGCCCGACCAGGCATCCTGGTTCGACCGGCTCGAAGCGGACCTCGACAACCTGCGTGTTGCGCTCCGGTGGTGGGAGCGCGTGGGGCACGCCGACCGGTGGCTCGCGATGGCGGCGTCGCTCGCTCGCTTCTGGTATGTCCGGGGTCACCTGGCGGAGGGCCGACTGACGATCGAACGCGCGCTCGCGGCGAGCCCCGGGGAGTCGGCGGCCCGGGCGAAGGCACTGCGGTCGGCGTCTGCCATCGCCGTGATCCAAGGTGATTACATCGGTGCGCTCGAACTCGCGCAGCGGGGGCTGGACGCATACCGGGCCTACGGCGACCGCGTCGGCGAGCAGCGGTCGCTCAGCAATCTGGGGGCAATCCTCCTTTCACTCGGTGAGCCGGATCGCGCCGATGTCGCGCTCGACGAGAGCATCCGGCTAGCACGCCTTCTCCCGGACCGTCGTGCCCTCGCGCTCGCCCTCAACAACCAGGGCGACGTCGCACTTACGAGGGATGCCCTGGACCGTGCCGTCGATCGCTTTACCGAGAGTCTCGCCCTGCTCGAGGAACTGGGCGACACCTCCAACGTCGCTCGCTCGCACTACAACCTGGGGGCCACGCTGCTACGGACCGGTGACGCCGTCGGTGCCGGCGCCCAGTTCGCAAAAGCGCTCAAGATCAGCCACGCGCTCGGCGACTGGGAAGACGTCGTTTGGTGTCTGATAGGGATCAGTGCCATCGCTGTGGCGGGCTGGGCCTTTGAGGCGGCGGCGTTTATCGGTGCTGCGACCGCTCTCCTCGAGCGGATCGACGGCTCGATGAAGCCATTCGAGCGGGCGTTCCACGACCGCACCATGACCGCCCTGCGGAGCTCGCTCGACAACTCGGCTCTCGAGCGAGCGACGGCCGAGGGACGCGCCGTTTCGGTTGACGAGATTGTGGAGCGAGCTCTTCGCTTTGTAGCTCCCGGGAGCGAGGGAGGCGGCCTACGACGCTGACGCCATCACGTGGCGCACGGACAGCGGCTCGAACCGCGAACCCTGAGCCTCGCTGTCACCAGCGAGTGCTCGCAGCGCCGGACGAAGCCGCCCGTCGCGGTATGCCTCCCAGTGCGCCCGGCTATGCCATACGTCGATGATGCGGTAGCCCTCCGGCGTCGGCCCAGCCAGGTGCAGGATCATCCCGTCGGGTCGGTCGTCGCCGATAGCAGCTGCGATGCGCTCGTACTCGTGCCAGCCGGCGGCGACGTCCTGCACGTAAGCGAATACCACGGGGTCGGCATCCGTCATCGCGGCGTGCCGGTGAAGTACACCGAGATGGCGGTCTTCGCGTTTGGGCCACCGGGTTTCGTCCACAGGTTCAGTTCCACCACCGCGTTAGCCGTGCGATCCGCCGCGACTTCCTTGCAGAGGTCGTCGTATCCTGTCCCGCCGACCGGCAACGACTCGAGGCGATTCTTGGCCGTGGTCTCAGGAAAACCGAAGAGGGTGGGTCCGGGGCACGACGGCTGGTCGGCGATGGCGCCCGGGGCGACCCGGCTGCCGAGACTCAACGTCTGGTTCTCGCGCGGCTTCGGGCCGAGCACGTACACGAACGCTGGAAACGCTGTCCGACGCCCGGTTGAGCGCCCCGGGCCCACTCGACAGGATCGTCACCTCTGCGCGGTACGCGAGGAGCGATGTGCCCGGCGTCTTGGCCGGCGTGGGGTCGTAGCCGAGGGAGGTCGACTTCGCCGTCACGTCGGTGTCCCACTGGGTGAGCACGACGCGAACGCGGCCGCTCTGCAACTGGTAGAGCTCGACCGGCTCGTTTAGGCGGTACGGGTTGAGGACTGTCCCTCGGATGCGCCACTGCAGGCCCCGTCCGGCGATCTCGACGCAGTCGAGTGCGGTACCGGGGTACTGCGCCCCACGCGTCGTGCACGGGTCACCATGGCGAGGCACCCGGATCGTCGTCGCGGTGACCTTCTTCTTTGCCTTTGCCGCTACCGGTCCGGCGGTAGTCGCAGCGGCCATGAAAAAGGCGGTTCCGACGACACCAATTCGAATCCACCATCGTGCTTCTGTCCTCGTGCGTTGCTGTTCCATCGCTGCCCCCTCTCGTGATGGCCCGCGTGTGCGGCCCTCAGAGGAGTGAACACGTCGCCGGTAGAGCACCGGTAGAGTGCCGGCCGATCATCGGTTCGACCACCCAGCGCTACACCGGCACACCTATGTCGGCGTGTTGGCCCCGGGCGCGATGTGACCCGCGGGGAGTCCGTGCCGTACTCTACGACCCCGGTCCCGGTCGCTTGCGGCCAGCGGGACGACCACCGACACTGAAGCGAGGCCCACCATGTCTTGGGATTTCGAGACCGATCCCGAGTTCCAGAAGGAACTCGACTGGATCGAAGAGTTCGTCACCGACGAGATCGAGCCGCTGAGCTTCGTGATCCGACATCCCTACGACATCAAGGATCCGGTCCGCCAGAAGCTCATCCCGCCGCTGCAGGCGAAGGTGCGCGAGCGCGGCCTGTGGGCCTGCCACCTCGGACCCGAGCTCGGCGGTCAGGGGTACGGCCAGGTGAAGCTGGCGCTGATGAACGAGATCCTCGGTCGGGCCGCCGCTGCGCCGATCGTCTTCGGGTGTCAGGCGCCGGACTCGGGCAATGCCGAGATCCTCGCTCACTACGGCACACCGGAGCAGAAAGAGCGCTATCTGCGTCCGCTGCTGAATAACGAGATCGTGTCGTGCTTCTCGATGACCGAGCCGCAGGGCGGCGCCGACCCCAAAGTGTTCACCACGCAAGCGGTGGCCGACGGCGACGAGTGGGTCATCAACGGCGAGAAGTGGTTCTCCTCCAACGCCCGTTTCGCCGCGTTCCTCATCGTCATGGCGGTGACCGACCCCGACAACCCGCCCTACCAACAGATGTCGATGTTCATCGTCCCCACCGAGACGCCGGGCGTCGAAATCATTCGCAACGTGGCCCTCGGCTACCACCGTGAAGAAGATGGTACGCACGCATACATTCGCTACAACGAGGTTCGGGTCCCCAAGGACCACATGCTCGGCGGACGCGGCGAGGCCTTCCTCGTCGCCCAGACGCGGCTCGGCGGCGGACGCATCCACCACGCGATGCGCACGTGCGGCATGATCAAGCGCGGCGTTCGACCTGATGTGCGAGCGTGCGGTGTCGCGCCACACGCAGGGCGAGATGCTGGGCAAGAAGCAGATGGTCCAGGAGATGATCGCCGATTCGTGGATCGAGATGGAACCGTTCCGCCTGCTGGTGCTGCGCACGGCCTGGCGCATCGACAAGTACAAGGACTACAAGCGCGTCCGGACCGACATCTCGGCGGTGAAGGCGGCCATGCCGAAGGTGTTCCACGACATCTCCTCGCGGGCCCTGCAGATCCACGGTTCGCTCGGCGTGTCCAACGAGATGCCGTTCTCGGCCATGGTCATCGAGTCGTTCCACATGGGCCTGGCCGACGGTCCCACCGAGGTGCACAAGGCCACGCTGGCGCGCCTGCTGCTGAGCCAGTACCACCCGGCCGAAGGCATGTTCCCCACCGGCCATCTGCCCACCCGCCGCGCCGCGTCACTGGCCCGGTACGCGGAGCATCTCGAGGCTGAGGTGTCGCAGCTATGAGCGAAGTCACGAAGCCGACCCCGGTTCCCGGCGTGGTCCCTCCCGAGCTTGCCGAGGTGCGGCCCGGTGAGAACCTGGACTGGGTGAAGCTCGAGGCGTATCTGCGCGAGCACATCGCCGAACTGGACGGGGCCTTCGAGGTCCTGCAGTTCCCCAACGGATCGGCGAACCTCACCTACCTGCTGCGCTTCGGCGGTACCGAGCTGGTGATGCGGCGCCCACCGTTCGGTGCCATCGCTCCCGGTGCGCACGACATGAAGCGCGAGTTCCGCGTGCTTTCGCGCCTGTGGAAGTTCTACGACAAAGCTCCGCGTGCTTACGTATTCTGCGACGATCACGATGTGGTCGGCTCGGACTTCGTGGTGATGGAGCGCCGGGTCGGTGAAGTGGTTCGCTTCGCCATCCCGGAGTCGATGCGTCACCACGAGCGAGTGGGCCATCGCATCGGGCTGGCTCTGACCGACGCCATGGCCGAGTTGCACCTCCTCGATCCGGTGGCCTGTGAGATGGCCGACCTGGGCAAGCCCGAGGGGTTCACCGCGCGTCAGGTCAGCGGGTGGAAGACACGTTGGGACCTCGTGCGTCCTGACCAGCCCGATGGCCGGATGTCGGCCAACGTCATCGCCTCAGCCGCGGCGATGGACGAGATCCACGCCGAGCTCGAACGCACCCGTCCGGCGCCAACGCGTGCGAGCTTCGTGCACAACGACCTCAAGCCTGACAACTGTCAGTTCCGGCCCGAGGACCCCGATCACGTGGGTGCGATCTTCGACTGGGACATGACGACGGTGGGGGAGCCGTTGGTCGACGTGGGCACGCTGCTCAGCTACTGGCCCGACCCCTCCGACGCGCCGGAGTCCGCCCGCGGCACGCCCGGCATCGCCGACCTCGGCCTGCCTACGAGAGCCGAGATCGCCGAACGCTACGCATCGCGCACGGGAGCGTCGCTCGCTGACATTCAGTGGTACGAGGCGTTCGCGCTGTGGAAGACCGGCGTTGTCGTGCAGCAGTTGCACCACCGCTGGGTGAAGGGCGACAGCACGGATCCGCGTATGCAGTTCGTCGCCGATCGCATCGTCACACTCGTTGCCGGAGCGCGTCACCTCCTCTCCCTCTGAGAGCGTGACTCGAGGGGTCCGGGTGATGAGTTGCCATGCTGACGGCCATGACGTCGCCGTCCGATCCCGTCCCGTCGAAGCGAACGAGAAACCACGAGGCTGATTCGCCCCGGGCGAACTCACGGCCGGGCCCGCTAACGCGTCGCTTGCGCGACGCCTGCATCCTCACGGGATGACATCAACGAACTCTGGGCACCGACCACTCAATCGGCATGCAAGCGCGGGACCAGATGCCCCGACGACTCGGTATCACGGCGCCCCACGAAGGTTCGGGCGTGCCCGTCGACTCCTCGGCGGATTGCTGAGTCTCATCGTGGTATGGGGGGTGCTGGCGCCATTCCCCGCCCGTGGTCAGACGGGCTCGCTGGTGTTCGACAAAATCAGATTCGACACACCCATGGATTGGAACTCCGCGGATGGCCGTTCCGCGTCCAAGGACGGACAGTGGGGACACCAGGAGATCCAGTTTCCGGCGCCCATGTCCGTCCCCGCGGCGGGCACGACGTTCACGATGACGCTGAAGGCAAACGCGACGGTGTCGAACCTGGCCACCGAGTGCGAGGTCCACACCGCAGGCTTCACCGCGCAAGCCACACCTGGGTTGCACGCCAGCGCGTTCAGCCCTTCGCCGGGGAAGGAAAACACGGTCACCGTTTCGATCACGCTGAAGCCGACCAGCGTGGCACCCGGCGCGACGGCGGATCTGCAGGTCGGGTGCTTCAGCAATTTCAGCGTGCACTTCCTCTACAAATCCGACCAGGTCGGACCAGCGGCCGCGACCACCACCACCACGACTATCGCCCCTGCCAAAGCCATCACGGTGACCGCGGCGTTCGCTCCGTCCGACTGGGTTCAGGAAATGCTCGGCCGGCTGCCGGTCCGGATCCAGGTCAGCGCCGGCGGCCTACCGCTGGCAGGGGCGCTCGTCAGTATGGAGTTCAACGGCAACGTGGTGGGGCAGACGACCACCGGCGCAGACGGTACGGCTCTCGTGGAGCTGAAGCTGGCGAATTTGACCGGTCGCGTCACCGTGGCGCTGCTCATCCGTGTATCGAAACCCGGTTTCACCGATGGTGCGACGGTGTTGAAACAGGAGTTCACGTTGAACGCGCTCGGCACCGTCATCGTCCTCAGTGCGATCCCCGGCACACACAAGGCTGGTGAGGTTGTCGTCGTGAGTGGCACGGTGTACTCCGCTGTCGGCGGCTTGCGTCTGAACGCCGGTGTCCCCAGCACCGTCACGGTCATCGGGGCTGGCGGTATCGAGGCGCCAACGGACGCAGCCGGCCGATTCTCCGTCAGAGTTCCGGTGGCAACCGAGATCACGGTGAGGGCCGTTCCGAACGATGAAGGACGGTATCTCCCGAGCCAAGCCAGTTTGGCGGTGGACGTCGCCGATCGGAAGAACATCGCCCTCGAGGCGGCCGGGGACCGTGACATCTACGGGTCAGGAGACGTCATCACCATCAACGGCACCGCGTTCTCGGACGGAAAGCCGGCGGCCGCCATCATCAACGTCATTTACGCAGATGCCGCGGGGACGGTTCGAGGAGTTGCGCCGGTTGCCACCGATTCAATCGGTGCGTTCAGCGTGCGGCTGCCCCCGCTCCCGAACCTGTTCCCGAACTCGCGCATGATGATCAAAGTCGCGGCTTCCGGCATCGGGCTCTCCGACTCGTCGACGATGGTCTACGCACGTATACGAAGCGACCTCGACCAGTGCCGACCCCTCACCGCCACGCTCGTGTCGGGTTCGGCCACCATGACCCCGGTCTTCGCGGACAACGCGACGCTGCCGACGAGTGGGACACTGGTCGACTTCAACGCACAACTCCGGCCGGGCGCTTCAGTTTCCGACAGCTCCGAACTGCATACCACGGGCGCGGTCGTTCTCGGCCTCCCGTTGCCGTCCGATGCCGCGTCGGCCGGCAGTCCGTCGCCGGTGACCGCGGCGATCGGCATCGCTCCGGGATCCACCGTGCGCATCGCGAAGTACTGCATCGAGCCCAACGGACGAATCACACTCGTGCTCACCGCGGCTCAGACCAGCGCCGTGCGCGTGCATGTCGAATCGCCCTCCGGTACACCTAGCAATTGGACGATCAGGATCGTCACGCCGACGGCATCGGTCGAAGACGTGCACACCGACTATGTGGTGGCCACGAGCGGCAACCGGACGTTCGTCACCCTGCTTGAAGGCGCGCTGAACGTCAGCGCGACCGGTGGGTCGACGATGACTGTCACCGGGCGACAGACCCTCGATATCGACGGAACAGGCGCACCGATCACGCGTGGCGCGATCGCTGATGGCACGCTGCCGATCGTCGACGATCCCGCTCCGCCAGTCGCGTCCGCGCAAATCCGCCCGGCCGTCGCCCCGCTGAGCAAGGCAACTACGACGCAGACGACCACGACAATCGGCGACGCCTCGCGCTCCTCCACCGTCAGCCCGACGACGACCATCGCGAGGACCACCGCGACGACCATCGCCCGTTCGCCGGCGCCGGTCGTGAGCGCGACGTTCTTCCCACCCCAAAGTGGCGCGGTCGTCAAGATCCGTGTCTGCTTCAGCGCCGCGCTCCGGCGCGCGCAACCCGAACTGCTGCAGATCCAACAGCAGTCGTACGCCGTTCATATCACGCCCATCGGACAGGCTCGAACGACGAAGAACTGGCAACTGCGCGTCATTGACTATCCGGGCACGCTCACCGCGACGGGGCAATGGAACGGCAAAACGCTTCGAATCAACCGCTGGTTCACCGGTCCGCGCCTGACTGCGAGCCTGCCCCACGGCACCGCCAAGCTCACACTCAACACTTCCACCCGGACCCTCGTCGGCCCATGGACCTCGTCGAAGAACGGCTCCGGAACATGGAAGCTCAGCTACAACGAACCACCAACCTGCTGAATTCGGCCGACCCACCCATGGGCAAGTTGCGGGCATGCCGAACCTGCAAGCAACCCTGCCGCGGTTTCGCTCAGAGACGTAGACGGACGTCTACGCCTCCGAAAACCACTCGGAGGAGAGCGCAGTTTCCTACACACATGCGCAACAGAACTGTTGCTGCGAAGCGCAGAAAGGATCATTGCCGCAAGAGGTACTCTCTGCCTTACCGCTACAGCACACCTTCGCAGCATCCTGAGAGCATGAACTGAAGCACTCGAGGCCAATCGCTGTGCCAATCGGACCCTTTTGGGTCCCTCCGTTGCCCGGCGGGCAGCAGAAACTCCCAACGGGCAAGAAGGGAGTGGACACGCAATACCCTGATGCACACTCTCCCGATGTCCTGCAACGGGTGAAATTTTCCTTTTTTGGAAGTGTGGTGCTAGTCGAGGTGGTCGTCGTGGACGTTGTAGTTGTCGGCCTCGTTGTAGTTGTCGTCGTTGTCGTGGAAGTGGGACCGCCCGGACCCGGACCGCCCGGACCCGGACCGCCTGGTCCTGGCAGGCCGCCCGATTGTGCTGCTGCTGAGCTTGGGGCGATTATGGACGTGATCAACGGCAAAGCAGCTATCGAGACAAGGCCGAAGCGCTTGATGACTTCTCTCCGACTCATTCCAATTAGAGGTGAGGAGTAGTTGCTGTCAACCGCGAGTAGGTTCGCTCTTTTCAGCTGATCGAGAGCCAGAAAGATGATCTCGTCCGTGAACTTGTGCTCCAGCTTCAGCTCCTCGAACGAAGCGTTCGCGACGCAGGCCCGGTACACAACACCAGCAGCCTGGTTCAGACAGTAAACTTGGTTGGTCTTCAGGTCGTAGGCGAGTGTTTCCTCGGCGATGTCCTGAACAAGGATCTCCTCGGTTCGCGCAAGCGGTAGGCGCATCACAGCTCCTTCAGGGTATGAGATTGGTTACTGGCGAGTCGACGGATCGGGGAGTTCACACTGCACTTCCATTCGCACTAACGAGCAAGGGCAAGTCGACGGCCCCGTCTCGTGTCCATTGACCGAAGCCGAGGAGGGACTTCACGTCGTCTCCTCCGACGCATGTCGACGAGCCGATCGTGCCGTCTGCCTCGATGAGGACTGCCGACGGCGTGCCGATGAACCCAATGGAGCGCACTACTTCCCCATCTGGATCGACCAGGACCGTCTCTGCGCCGAAGCGATTCGGGAGCGGCTCGGTCGTATTGGTGACGAGTATCAGCCTCGGCCTGTGCGTCGGCGGCTCGCCGGCCCAGTCCGTGAGCTCGTCCTCCATTGCCGCGCAGTACGAACATCCGGGGTTCCAATACACCAGCGCCGTGGCCCGGTCGGCAAACACCTCGTTGGTGACCTGCGTTCCCCGGTCGTCGACCGCGGCGAACGCCGGTACTGGCGCCCCGATGTTCGAATCAGGCGGTGCCAGGCGCGAGTGATCATTGGCGGCCGCAGCGAGCAGTGATTCGATCGCCTGAACGCCGAAGCTGGTCGCGCTCACGATCTTGCCTTTCGAAACGATCACGGCGGCGGGCGTCCACTGCGCACGGTACGCCGCTGCAACCGGCGCGTCGTCGGCGAGGAGCAGCCCGAGTTCCGGATAGTCGGCAAGTAGTTTGGCGTTCGTCTGTCGCGATCCTGGGGCCACCACGATGAGGCCGAGCTGCTCGGACCCAACGCGCTTCCACTGGTCAAGCTTGGCCAGCAGTTCTTTACACGGCGAGCAGCCTGCGCTTACGAACACCAGAGCCACTGCCGGGTGATCCTCGATCAGACTGCCCAGCGTGAGTTGGCCGCCTTCGCTGGTTGTGAGCCAGGCATCCGGCGCGGGAGCACCCAGGGGGAGGCCCATGGGAATCTCTGCGGCTTCCGACAGATCGACCATCCCCTCGTCTTGGGCGTCGAAGAGCCGCTCCATGACGCTGACGGACTCGGCAAGCTCACGCTGACGAACCAGCACCCGGCGCAGGACGATGACCACGCCAACCCCGGCTGCCGCGAGCACGGCACAGACACACGACAGAATCGCTTCAGCAGGCCGGAGATCGCCGAGCCAGGCAACAGCAGTCGGGCCGGGATTCTTGATGCCGGCGACCAGTACGAGCGCGGCGGGCACCGCAAGCACGGCGTTGCGGACGAGGGTCTTCGAACTGACCGGCTCGGAATGCAGCTGCCCGAAGCAGTGACAGTCCGGCGCTTGGCCGCGGGACAGGTTCACACCGATGACCGTGCAAAAAACAATGAGCAGCGCCAGGGCGCCGAGGCTGCCCAACCATGCCGTGGCTCTCCAGAGCAACGCCGTCGCCACGCCGATCTCCACGGCCGGCAGCAACCACGCGCCGACTCTCGCTGAACGTTCGCGAAAGCCGAAGCCGACGATCGCTTGGCGGGTACCCGAAAGATCCGCGAGCTTGGCAATTCCCGACACCGCAAAGGTGGCTAGCAGTAACAACCGTGCGACCAGCAAAACAACCGACATGGTAGAGGTGCCTCCGGAGACAATCGATCAGCCGGACGAATAAGTCCGATCGGCCGGACGGATAGTCCGGAGATAGCAAACGTATTGGCGATCTCTTGACTACCGCAAGAGGTAATTTTGACCAATTACTCACAGAAAGTGTTGATTTGATCGAAGTGGTCGGGTGATTTACCTAGTCAGCGGTTCGCAAGGCGGGCGAGGATCATCTGGACCGTTTCCCGCGCATCGCCACGCTTGCCGCGCCAGCCGACGGCGCCGTGGGCGACGTGTTGGAGGGCAGACAGGAGTCGCTGCGGGTACCTTCGGATGGCGACGGCGTGTTCGAGCATCCCCAGTACCGTGTTCCCCTGGGTCAGCACCTCGGGGTTCCATCGCCCGTCGCGTTCGTAGTTCGTGAGCACGACAAGCCCGATCGATATTCGGCCTGTGGCAGTAGGCGCTCCAAGCGACGCCGCCGTTCGGTCCTGCTGGACTACGGATTTTCCGAGCCGCACGCCAAGCGGCTGTGGGTACGGGTGGAGGCGGCCGAGGTGGTCGAGTACGGCGTACTCGTCGGAGTAGTACGTAGCCCCTGCTCGCAGCAGCTCACTGACGAGCGAGGTCTTGCCGCTCATGCTCGTCCCTGGGATCACGATGCCCACGCCGTTCCAGGCAACGGCTCCGGCGTGCAGGAAGACCCGCCCCCGGGCGTATTCCGCCACATCGAGCTTCAGGGCGGAGCGGAGCCACGGTCCCGCGAGTGCGATGTCGGTGCCGACAAAAAGGACCTTGCGGCCGCCGAAAAGCGCGGCACTTTCGTGAGTTGCCCCGCACGGACACGGACCTGAACGTCGCAGCGAGTACGTCCGGTCGAACGTGACAGCCGAACTCCGAACGGCCAGAGGTGGTAGCAGATCCGGAAGGAGTCCGAACAGATCCGGGTCATTCGTGCGGATCAGAAAACGGCGGCCGAAGCTCGAAAAACTCTGACTCCAACCGGAGCACGCCGGATCAATCGGCTCGATGCGCGCACGGGAGTTGCGACGCCGATCAACGAGAGAAGTGTCCATGGTCATCGCCGTGCGAACGAACTCTCCTCCGATGCGGCCACGGCGGCCAGTGCCGAGCGTCTGCCCTGAACGTAGCATCCATCGGGACGAGCGTTCAATGAAACCCTCAGCGGGACGCGCGCCCGTTGATCAGCATGCTTATCAATACGCTCGGCGGAGAGTCGCATTGTGATTTGTGACTGGCATCACACTGAAACTTTCGGTGAAGTGTCCTATCGGGTGAAACTCGTTCGTCAGATCGATGCCAACAGCGGAACATGGAATCGAGTGCGGTTCCGAATATCAAGGAGAATGACGAGATGGCGAAAGTTTCGATGATGGGCACGATTTCGTGTCAGGACGGTAAGGCTGATGCGATGGACGACGTTCTCCGTCAGATGGTGGAAGCGGCTCATGACGAACCGGGAATAGAGATCTACTCGTACCACCGAGGCGAAGGAAACTCGTTTTCGTTCTTCGCGTTGATGTCGAGCGCTGAGGCGATGCAGCAGCACGGGCAGAGTCCGGCGATGCAGGCCGCGGTGGCGGCGTTCGGTCCGTTGATGGCAGCCCCACCGCAGATGTCGTCGGCGACACCGATCGCTGCCATCGGCTTCGATCTCTAGACGAGGAGCGTCCCCATGGGTCAGTACCTGTTGTCCACCTACGCCGCTGATGCTGATGCTGATGCTGATGCGACGCCGGAGCCGCCTTCGCCGGAGGACATGCGCTCGATGATGGAGCGCATCATCGCGTTGGAGGCAGACATGGACGCGTCGGGCACCTTCGTGTTTGGCGGTCGACTGCACGGGCCCCACGCGGCCACGGTCGTGCGTGCCGGTGTTGACGACGTGTTGATGACCGACGGACCGTTCGTCGAGTCGAAGGAACATATCGCCGGGTTCTACATCATCGCTGCCGAAGACCTCGATGCTGCACTCGAGTGGGCCGGTCGGGTGTCGGCATGTATCGGTCAACCGATCGAGGTGCAACCCTTTGCCGGGACTGGCCGAGTCATTGATCAGATGCCGGGGTAAGGAGCCGTCGTGCCCACCGAACTCGGCGACGGCGTGGTCGAGTCCGTGTTCCGCGAGGTTCACGGCCACGCTGTCGCGACCTTGGTTCGCGCCTTTGGCGATATCACGGTCGCTGAAGACGCCGTACAGGACGCCTTCGTCATTGCCATGAGGCGATGGTCAATCGACGGCATTCCTTCGAATCCCGCTGGTTGGATCGTGACTACCGCACGGAACCGTGGCATCGACCATCTTCGACGGACAAACCTCGGTGAGAAGCTTCGTCAACAAACAGCTCTTGTGACGGTGCACGAAACCATCGAGACAACAGCGAGTGACGTTTTCGCGAACGATGATCGGCTCCGGCTGATCTTTACCTGTTGTCATCCAGCGTTGCGGGCTGATCATCAGGTCGCGTTGACGCTGCGACTGCTGGGCGGTCTTTCAGTCGAACAGATCGCCCGCGGGTTTGTGGTGAGTGATGCGGCGATGGCGAAACGGCTCGTCCGGGCGAAATTCAAGATCAAAGCTGCGAACATCCCGTATCGAGTCCCGGCGCCCATGGAGCTCGCCGGGCGCCTCCGGTCGGTATTGTCCGTGCTCTACCTCATCTACACGGCGGGAACCGAAGACCTCGACGGGCAGGCGATGCTTCGCGTCTGAAGCAATCCGATTGGCCAGAGGGCTTGGTGTGTTGCTGCCGGACCAACCTGAAGTCGCCGGGCTCCTCGCGCTCCTGCTCCTCAACGAATCCCGCGTGAACGCCCGACAACGAGACGGCATGGTGGTGCTATTGCGCGACCAGGACCGCAACACCTGGGATGCGACATTGATCGCCGAGGGCAGCGCGATCGTGCGAACCTGCATCCACACCGCCCGCCCCGGCCCGTATCAGCTGCAAGCTGCAATTCAGGCGGTGCACTGCAGCGCCCGTACCTTCGACGCGACTGACTGGTCCCAGATCGTGAGCCTCTACGACCACCTCTCCGAATTCCTGCCAACCCCGGTCGTCGCGCTCAACCGGGCAATCGCCGCCGCCGAGCTCGACGGTCCCGAAACCGGTCTTGCCGCACTCGATGCGATTGGCACCGAGCTTGGCCACTACTGGCCATGGTACGCCGCTCGAGCTTCGATGCTCCGACGACTCGACCGAAACCACGACGCACGCGACGCGTATCACCGGGCGGCCACGCTTGCGCCGCCGGGACCGGACCGGGACTACTTCCATCGAGCGATCACCGAAATCGACGCTTCGGGTATGAGGTGAGGACACGGTCCGTCGGCGTGCTCGTGTCGCACGCCGGTGGCATGAGGTTCGTAATTTAGAGTCTGCTAAATTGCCCTTCTACTAAATCAGCCAGGAGGAACCATGGACCCGATCACCTTGTTTGAACTTGCGACAACGCACGCGGCTGCCGTCATTGACGGCGTCCGAGCCGACCAACTCGGCGGGGCGACTCCCTGCAGCGAGTGGACGGTGCAGCAACTGATCGATCACATGATCGGCGGGCCGGACTATCTGGTTGCCGCTGCAGCCGGGATTGCGCCAGAGCCACGATCGGGAGCGTCAGCGAAGGACTACGTGGCGGCGGTGTCCGCGGCCCTGAATGGGTTGCGGGAGCCCGGAACCCTGGACCGAGTATGCATGTCACCTCTCGGGTTCGAATGGCCGCTGGCTCAGGCAACCGCTGGCACGTTCATGGACACGCTCATCCACACGTGGGACCTGGCGACGGCAACCGCCCAACCGTCGACACTCGACCCGGCGCTCGTCGACGCCTGCATTGCGATGTTCCTGCCTGACATGCCCGAACAAGGCCGCGCGGGTGGGCTCGTGGGCCCCGCCGTCGAGGTTGCCGACGACGCTGGCCCGCAGGCACGGTTGCTTGGCTCCATGGGGCGCCACCCGTGACCGAACGCGAGGAGATCTCCGACGAGGCACTCCGTGCGCTTGCTCATCCCGGCCGTCGCACGATGCTGCGCCTCGTATGGAACGAGGAGCGTGCTTCCACCGAACTGGCCGAGGCTGCAGGGTTGTCGAAGTCCGCGGCCAGTCAGCACCTCAAGGCACTGCGTGACGCCGGACTGGTGACGGTACACGTTGACGCGAACCGGCGCCTCTACCGTGCCGACATGGCACGGGTGGCTGAACTCGCCGCATTCCTTGACGCATTCTGGGCGGCGCCACTCGAGCGTCTCAAAGCGACCGCCGAAGCACGTCAACGAAGTTCCCAACACCAACCCGCTAAGAAGGCGGCTGGACGGAAACGGCCGGCTTCGTGAAGCTCGTCGCGCAGGAACTCGCTATCCACGCGTCGGCGCAGGTCGTGTTCGAATTCTTGACCGACCCCGAACTGTTCGTGCAATGGATGGCCGATACCGCCATCCTCGACCCGGTCCCCGACGGTGTCATCCGATGGACCCATCCCAACGGCGACATCGTGTCGGGCCGATATGTCGAAATCGTCCCCGACCGCCGAGTCGTGTTCACCTACGGGTGGGAGCGTGCCGAAGTGGAAATCGCTCCCGGTTCCACAACCGTCGAGATCGATCTGTACCCGATCACCGAAGAGTCCACGATGCTGAAACTTGTACACCGTGGTCTCGACGACCTCGCCGCCGACGCCCACCACGGAGGCTGGGCCCACTACCTCGACCGACTGCGTCAGGCATCCGAAGGTAACCCACCGGGTCCCGATCCATGGGCTGACCTGCCGCGTCCCAACTCCGCAAGAACTCCGACAGCCATGACCGATCCGACGCCAATGCCGGACCAGTTCCATGACGTCACCGAACCGCTCCTGCATGCTCATGCCGGCGTGACCCGGTCCACGATGATGGGGCTTCCCTGCGTTCGTGTCGACGGCGCGTTCTTCGCATCTTGGGATCGCAACACCGGACGACTACTCGTAAAACTTCCGGCGTCACGGGTCGAGGAAATAGTGAGCAGCGAAGCAGCTGAATCGTTCGCCCCCGCCGGTCGGCGGTTTCGCGAGTGGGCCGCGATCAATCCCGCAGCCGACGACATCTGGACTGCATTCGTCGAGGAAGCATTGCTTTTCGTCCGTCATCATGCCGACGGACCGGCCTCGAAGAAACTCACAGGTCGCGCCACGCGCCTTACCAATGAATTGGCACCCGCCGAGGACTCGACCTGAGCAGCGTCAGACGAACCGTGCAGAGACACATCGGCTAACCAATGAACCTGACCGGCAATCGCGTTGGCGTCAATTCGCGACTGATTGTCTCCTGAGAATGCTCGCGAGGCAGGGTCGGCGCTCGACCGGTATGTTGGGCGGGTGACCGATCGGCCAAGTCCTTATGAGGTCGACGTACTTCCGTTTGTCCGGCCGTTCACGGATGAACTGGTTGCGAGCGTGGATGTTGCATCTCTCGACCGGGTTCTCGATCATGGGTCGGGTACCGGTGAGGTCATTGCGCAGCTGCGTGCGGCTGGGCTTGATGCATCCGTCGTCGCTTTGGAACCTAACACCACGATGATGGAACGGCTTCGCGTCAACGTGCAGGGGCCGCATGCAACGGAACTCTTTCAAGGCCGGTTGAAAGAGTTCATCTGCCACAATCCTGACGCGCAGTTCGCACTCACGACGAGCCAACTGGTGCTGATGTTCGTTGACGATCCGTTGGATGAGCTTTGATTGTTGCGTTCGGTCACCCGGGTTGGTGGCGAACTGCGGTTGACGGTGCTTGGACCGGCGGGGACTGTGGAGGGGTTTGACACGTTCTGGCAAGCTGCAGCGGACGTGCTGCCGGGCCTGGCTCAGCCCGACGCGTACGCGCACCATCGCTTCGGCGATATCGAAGATCTCCGCCGTTCGGTAGCGGTCTGCGGGTGGGAAGTGTCAGCAATCCGTCCGATCGCGTCAGCGCGTCACTGCGCCGACGACGAGTTGTGGCGGTGGCTGTGGGGTTCGTTGCCGTTGCGAATGGTCGACGGATCATTCCTCTCAGCGGAAGAACGACAACCTATCGAAGAGGCGGTTCGGTTGGAGTTCTTCGCTCAAGCCGAACGCTTCAGGGTCGGCGACCGTTATGTTGTGCGTTCCCTGGCCCACATGGTGATCGCCTCGGCGTCCCCGAAATTACCGACTTCCAAGACTGAGGCAACCAAGTGACGCAACCGAACGAGGCACTCAACCCGACGTTGAACGAGCGATTCAAGCGAACCATTGTCGGTGGTGCTGGTTCATTGGAGAACTACGACGAGCGGGGAGACCGGTGGCATTCTGGGCGGCACTGGTGGAACCCTAGGTGGCTGCTGCTGATGGTCGGCTTCGCCGTAACCGCACGAGAGGTGGAGGTATAGCCATGCAGAAGGCAACCAACGTGAACGGGGCCGTGGTGGAACTACTGGGTCCGAGCGACGCACCGCTGTTGGCTCAGGGCTTTTATTCGGGCGGCGACCCCGGCCCGATCGTCGCCTCGATGGCGCACGTTCCGGAACTGCTCGAGCTGGCGCTCCCGTTCATTGGTGGGACGCTGGGCGCGTCGTCGATTGCGTTCCGTACGAAAGAGATCGTCATCCTGCGAACGTCGGTACTTCTCGGCTGTCGGTTCTGCGTGGCCAGCCATACCCCGGTGGCGCTTGACTCCGGCTTGACGCATGCCGAGGTACACGCGTTGCGCAACGAGGCGTCCATCGATGAGGCATTCACAACCAGACGGGATCGGCTCCTCATCGCCTGGACCGATGCTGTCGCGGGGAACCTGCCGGTGCCTGATCCATTGACAACTGATATGTGCGCAGAGTTTTCTGATCATGAGATCGTGGAGCTGACGTTGCTCGTCGGTTGCACACTGCTGTTGAACCGCTACGCGACCGCGCTGCGATTACCGGTTGGCGTATCGACAAGTGATCGCCTCGAAGCTGAAGGAATGGTGCTGTTGTGAGCGTTGTGGAGCGAGTTTCGGGACCGGTTGCCGAGGCCATCGACGCCGGCAGCATGGGAGGTCGTTTGTGGTTTTACACGAACTACCACTGCAACCTTGAGTGCACCTATTGCCTCACGGCCTCAGGTCCATCAGTTCCTCGACGGTTGCTCGAACCTGATGTGGTGATCGATCTGGTCCGGCAGGCGAAAGCGCTCGGTTTCACGAGCATCGGTATCACCGGTGGCGAGCCGTTCATGGTGGCGTCAATGCCCGACCTCATCGAAAAAGTCTCTGATGTTCTGCCGGTAATCGTGCTGTCCAACGCGACCCTGTTCACCGGTAGCCGTCTGGAACGCGTGGCCAACTTCGCCGGGCGGCCGATTCAGGTTCAGGTGTCGTTGGACGCTCCCGACTCGGCCCCGAACGACACCAAGCGCGGCGAAGACAACTGGGCCACGGTGGCCGAGGCGGTCCCAGCGTTGGTGGCCCGTGGCGTCCGGGTTCGGTTGGCCACAACCACCGTAGAAGGTGCGCTCAGCGTGGAAGATCATGAGCGTCTGTGCGAGTTGCATCGGTCGTGGGGCGTGCCCGACGAGGACCACGTGGTCCGGCCAATCATCTCGCGCGGGCGGGCACACCTCGATGAGCATGGCGTACACGCGCAGCAGTCAAACCTTCCGGCCGAACTGTGTCTCACAGCCGACGGTGCTTTCTGGAGTCCGTTCGGCCCAACGGTGGTAAATGGCCGATTGGACACCGACCTCCTGATCACCCGCACCATCAACCCGTTGAGCGTCCCCGCGCAAGCGATGGCCCGTCTCGCAACGGGTAGACCACCCGGGGCTGACGCGCAGTTGGGCATCAGATGAGCATGATCGCTCCCGGCTCGGTCCGAGCCAACTCATCCACCAGGTCCTCCACGCTCGATCAGCTGCTCGCCGACGCTCGGTCCAAGTTGGTTCGCCTTACGCCCCGTGAGCTTTCTACGCTTGCGGCGGAAGCGGTGATCCTCGACACGCGCACGCCGACGGACCGCGACCCTCTACGGGTGCATCCCCGGTTCGGTCCACACCCCACGGACCGTCCTCGAATGGCGTGTGGCGATGGATGCTCCGTTGCGGTTGCCGGTGATCACCAGCACCGACCAGCTGCTGGTGGTCGTGTGCAACGAAGGCTTCTCCTCGAGCCTCGCCGCCGTGTCCCTGCAACAGTTGGGGTTCCGACGGGCAACTGACCTCATCGGAGGGGTGTTGGCCTGGAGCGAGGATGGGCTGCCGCTCGAACCACCGAAAGATAACGAGATCGGTGTGCAAGGTTGCGCGGGGCACTGAGCTTCATTCGACGCGCCGCTCGATGCTCCATTCGACGCTCCGTTCGAGGTCAATGAACGGCCGCTAGATCACGCGCATCTGGTGGATCAGCGATGATCGAAGACTGCTCGGGCGACGTCGGCGCGGCCGGTGTACACGCCGTCAACTCCGGCTTCGGCAGCCATCGCAAGTTGCTTGGGGTCATCGAGCGTCCACGTGTACACGGCCATGCCGTGCCTGTGATCCCAGTCGACCGATTCACGGGTGACCACCGCCCGTTTGCCGACAGTGAACGGCGGCTGGCCGATCGGGGACGACGAACACCATGCACCGCCGGTAGTATGTGCACGTTGCATTTCGATGACCATCGCGTCCGTCACCGTGGTTACCACCTCAGGACACATTGGTTTGAAACGGTCGACCGGCGTGTCGCCCGCCGAACCGATGTACACGTCGCTTGTTCGGTGAAGTCGGCGCAACAGGGTGCACATCGAGCGCTCCCCGCCGATGGTCTTGAACTCCAGTGATACCCGCCGAGTCGGAAACGCGTTCAGGATCTCCTCAACCGTCGAGATGGTGATGCCCTTGCCCCGGAGCGGATGATCACCATGGGGTCCGGGCCAGCTCGATCCGATATCCAGTTTTCGTAGCTGTGTGAGCGTCATCTTCCGCAATGAGCCAGGCTTGCCGGTCTGAGCACGAAGATCATCATCATGGGAGGCCACCAAGACACCATCTGCGCTCACCCGAACATCCACGTCGACGACGTCCGCACCAGCCTTCACCGCTGCTCGCATCATCGTGATCGTGTTGGCCGGACCGAAGTACGTGCTGCTGGCGTGGGCGATCACGAGTGGTTTGGCGGTTCGAAAAGGGCTCGGCGGACAACCTGCCGCAACAACGGGTTTCGGCCACAGGGACACCGTCATGCCAAGCATTACGACAGTCGAAACGAAACGCGTCGACCATGCGGTCAGACCCGCTCGACGTTGGAGCGGGCCAAGCCACCTAAGGCCGAGGGCACGAACAGGGACCAAGGACCAACAGTATCAACGCAGCTGCTGTGTGCCTTGTCCACGGCGACCCACTTGTAACCACGGGATGTGAAGCGACGTAGCTGGTGCTCGGTTAATCGATTGCGATCGTCGCAGGACTTCATCTTCCGAACCGGTGGCCCTACGATGGACGGATGATCCTTCAGGAGCCCTCCATCGACAGCGACGCCTACTCGACAGCGAGCGGTTGGGAGTTCAAACCGGAGGGTGCGTGCAAGGGCAGTGTCTGCGTTCCCCTAGCCCCGGGTGTGCGCGACAGTGCTGGACCCGGCCGCTTCGACGCGGCAAAGCTGGCCGAGGCGCTTCAGCTCCCTCTGGTGCACGACCAGGCGGCTGGGGTTTGGGCGCTCGGTCCCGAAGCGCTCGGCGGCCGCACGCTTGCATCGGCGATCGCTCCCGAACTGGTGTTGCCGACTCTGAACGGCGACGAATTCAAGCTCTCCTCGCTCCGTGGCAAAAAGGTGCTGCTCCTGGCCTGGGCCCCCTATTGAGGTTGCGCCCGTGACCTGCCCGTGTGGCAGGCCTTGCGCACCGAATTGTTCCCGCTCGGTCTCGAGATCGTGACGGTCGGGATCGACACTGCCGGCGCCGATGCGTGTCGCCCCTTTATCGAAGCCGCTGCGCCCACCCATCCATCGTTGATCGACACTCAACATCGAGTCGCCGAATTGTTCGGCGTGATCAACATCCCGAACGGCGTGTGGATTGATGAGGCCGGCATGATCGTGCGCCCGGCCGAGGCCGCACCGCCACCGCCGCCACCGGAGCAGAGCGCTGGTCGGAGCGAGATCCCGGCCGAGATGCCGGACCGTATGAAAGCGATCCTCGGGCATGCGCAGAACATCCAGGTCGACGCTGTGGGCTACCACGCCGCACTTCGCGACTGGGTTGCGAACGGCGCAGCAAGCCGGTTCGCGTTGACGCCGGAAGAAGTGATCGAGCGATCAACGCCGCGTGATCGCGACGTCGCGCTCGGTCAGGCGCATTTCGAGATGGCAACCTTCCTGGAACAACGCGGCGATCATGCGCTCGCGGTGCCCCACTTCAGAGAGGCTCACCGGTTGCAGCCGAAGAACTTCAGCTATCGCCGTCAGGCGTGGTCGCTGGAGCTTGCCGACGGTCCGCTGGCCCGGTACTGGCAAGGCCCCATTCCGGGCAAGGAATCGGATTGGCCCTATGAAGGCGATTGGCTTACGGACGTCGCTGCCATGGGTGCCGAGAACTACTACCCGGCCTGGAAGCCCTAGACCTGTGGATGCCGACTCACATCAACCCGGATGGCCGGATGGATTGGAGTACGTCCGGACCACCGAGGTGTTCGATAACACCACGGTCCCGGCCGGTTTGCTCCGGGCGCATCGGGTCGCCGATGGGGTGTGGGGCCGGCTCGTCGTCCACACGGGCACGGTCACCTTCATCTTCGACGACCAACCTGATTCGCCGATCACGGTCGAGGCCGGTGGATCTGTGGCTATCCCACCCGCCCGACAACATCACCTTGAGCTTGACCGGCCAGCGACCTTCGCGGTCGAATTCCATCGCGTGGCGACGGCGTCCATCCCGGTGCCCGGCACCGAGAGCACCGCGTTGCGTCGCGCCGCTGATTGACTCATCGACAACAGGTCGAAGGGGTCGCGGCGTGTCACGACCGAGAACGAAAAGTTCTGACGTCGAACCCCTGACGAGGAAGCCGTGCCGTGCCAGCTACTCAGCGGCTCTTCGGTATCGTCGGCTGAAACTCGGTGACACACACTCCATTGATGGTTGGCTGTGGCAACCCCGCCTCGGTGGCGTCGGCAGTTGGCGCCTCGATGAAGATGCCAGCACCGATCAAGATGACGGCCAGTATGAGCAATATCGTGCTGTCGCCGCCGAAGCGCACGTAGCCGGCGGTCCCGCTGGGCAGGCGGCATCGGTACGCGCCGCTCGGGTCCTTCCAAGCTCGGCCGGCCAGTGACTTTTCGGCTGTCTGCGTTGATGCCTTGACTGATGGTCGAGTCGTCTGTGCTGAGGCAGCGACGGGTGTGAGGGTGAGGATCGAAGCAAGAAGAATGGCGGGCATGCGACGCATGTGACGGCTCCTCGTGGTTGGGAACCCCATCTGGAGGTTCGTGGGACTTCGATGGGCTTTACGAGGGCGCTCCCGGGAACGTTCATCGCAACGATCGGCGATCACTACAGTCACAGCGCGCGTAGTTGCCTCGAGATCTCTGATTCAGAAATCGTGCCGCTGTGTCCGTTGCCTCGTCATAGGCCAGCGACTAACCACCGAAGAACGTGACGCCGCCTGCACATCGCTCCAAGCGAAACGTGGCCGATCAAGTCAGCAATGCCCACCCGAACAGTGCCCGGATGCCGTTGTGTCACCAGCGGACGTCTCGAAGTACGTTTGCGGTAGCGATATAGCCGGCAGCGTCTGGATACGCGAGCCGTGAAAGAAGCAGTCCGGTCGATAGCCGTTCGATAAAGGCCCATTCCCAGATCGCGTCAGCGGCTACGCCTGCGACGTCAGCCAGTCGTTGGCACCATGACGCGGCGAGGCTTGGCGCGTTCTCGGCTTGAAGTTCGTTGACCCAACCCCGAAGGGGGATTGCGAGATCATGTGCTCGTTCGGAGAGGAGTCCTTCCGGGTCGATCAGCTTGAATCCGGTCGTCGAGCTCGAAAGTACGTTTGTTGGATGGGCGTCACCATGGATCAGAACGGCCTGCGAAGGGTTGAATGCCTGGCGCCGTTTGTTGATGAACTTCTGCGCTGTTGTGATCGTGTGGTATTCCACGTTGGCCGTGGTTTGGGCCGATTCGGTGTTGATGAACTCGTTGAGCCAGTCAAGTTGATCGATGGCGGTTGGTAGAGCGATATCTGGTCGCACTTGACGCCATCCGGCCGCGATTGTTTCGGCGAGCGTATCGATTTGTCGCTCTACGTCGAAACCGCATTCTGCGAGTGGTCGGCCGAGCCGCTCCAACAACAGGGCCCGGTGCTTGTTGGAATGGTCGAACACGGCGACGTACGCTTCGGGTCCGACGATTGTGAGTACGTTGAGCTCGCGTTCGTATCCGGAGTAGCCGGTGCCGCCGGCGGGAATGGCGAGCTTGACAACGGCTGGACGTCCCTCACGGTCAACCGCGGAAGCGACGAATGCAGCGCTACCTCCTGGCAGGGTTTCGTTGACGTGACAGTCCCAGATTCGCTCCAAGTCAGCGATGCGGTCTTCGAGCGATTCGAGCCATTCCTGGCCGGCGTCACCGAGGTCGGCTAATCGCTTCCGCACCGGTTCGGATGGTTCAACCATGACCCCACGATAGGGGCCGGGAGCAGATCGAGTTGCTAGATGTTCTGTACGCATACGATATGAAGATGCGTTCTTCCCGCCGCGGCGTCGCTCGACAGGCCCGTCGAGCCCGGGTCCGCACAAAGGCTGGTGTTCGTGGGATGTTGTGGGCTCAGTCGAACTTCGGAGGCGTCGAACAACTTCCGCGTGACCAGCCCGGCCGCATCTGGCTGGTGTGGTGGTTGGTGTGGCGCCGATTCGATGAACCGGTCATTGTTGGCCCATGAACCCAGACCAACAATCAGCAATAGCGGAGTTGCTTGCCGTGCACGATCAAGAACGAACAGCGCATCTCACGACTGACGTCGAGGCGATGATGCTTCACCAGGCCGATGAGTTCATCGCGACAGTCGAAGGCCACGTGCACAGGCTGACCGGTGAACAGATGCGGGCAATCTTCATTCAAGCGTTCGAAGGCGCCGAATACTTCGCCTTCGACGATATCGAACCGCCCATCATCCGCCCGTCAACAGATGGTTCCATGGCCTGGATGGCAGTCAACATCCGGGTTCGGAAAACGCAAACCAGTGTGTCAGGTGAACAACACGAACGAAACTTCATCTCCACAGGAATCTGGACCTACGCGCGCCGCGATGGCACCTGGCAACGTACTGGATCGAGCGGCCACAGCCGCAACGAGGATTGACCCCACAGCCGAGGTTCAACTGCCCCTCGGGCGGGTGCGAGAGTGACTTCTCAACCATCTACGTCGACGCTGCAGTGGCTCGCGGCGCACGTAGATGTGGAGATCGTCGTTGAAGCCCCGCCAGTGCGGCAACTCGATGGTTTGCACTCGACGCCATAGGGGTTCGATGTCACAGATGCATGGTGCGGTGTCTACGTCGTACTGGCACTGCATGCAGTGCGCCAAGTCGCCAAGACGAGCGTGAAAAACATCGTCGCCGGTGCGCCCGCCCGGCCCTTCCCCGACGTAGGCGAGGCGCGTTCCCCCGGCCGAATGGAAACGCTCACACGCCTCTGCTGCCCACATTTCATTCTTGGTTGGCCAAACCAGGAGGAGCGTACGTTGCCCATACCCGGCGACGGCAGTGTGGTCGCCGCGCTCTACTGGATGCCATGGCAGGTTGCCGGCAAACCACGGGTTCTTCGCCGATGGCGGCGGTTCGACATCGAAGGCAACGACATCCACGGAGCGGTCGTGCAGCAGGCGGGCCCAATAGCCCGTACCGGCGCCGATCTCCACAACACCGTGAGGTGCATGGTGTTTGATGGCATCGAGGGCGGCGGACGTGGGCACGGCGAAGCCGTATGCGGCAATGATTCTGTTCCGCTCATTGTCGTCGTCGTCGGATGCCTCGGAGAACGCCTTGAGCATGGGGTTGTCTTCCCCGCGTGGTTCTGAGCGATCCGTCATACAGCCGCCATCGCAGTGCTGATGGCAGTTGCTTCAAGGTGTCCTTCGAATCGGGCCGTTTCTCGTCCCTCGTCGTTGAAGATGATCATGCTCGGGATGATGTCGATCGAAAAATAGTCAACGAGTCGGTCATATTCCGTCGTTGCTACCTGTATGCGTCCAATGCTTCGACCCTTGAAGAAACGACGCGCATCGGTGTTAGTCGCGAAAGAGCCGACCGCAACCACGTTCGCCTCGAGTTCAGTCGACTCTCGCAGGACGTCGATTTCGTCGGCGCAGACTGTGCATCCGGGTGTCCAGAACCATAGAACGGTCGGCTTTTTGCTTGAGGTGTACTCGCCAAGGTCTCGTTGATCACCGGAGCG
The DNA here is from genome assembly GCA_963763135.1 of uncultured Acidimicrobiales bacterium. Classification (GTDB taxonomy): domain Bacteria; phylum Actinomycetota; class Acidimicrobiia; order Acidimicrobiales; family JANYDT01; genus JANMZO01. The sequence continues at coordinate 135,176 of CAVXNJ010000011.1, forward strand.
TAGGTCGATGACCGGATACGCGGGTATTTCGCCGCGCGAGTGTTCGCTTTTCGGCCGGGTGAAGTAGACGATTAACGAAACCGCTGCGATTGCGACGAGCAACAACGTTGCGTTCCGCCGAGGCCGGGTGGTCGTGAACATTCCTGCGGACTCCTTCTGCACGACTTCCCCCGTTCCTAACGTAATGGAACTAGACGGTTCGTAGGACCATCCGATCGCGGGGAGCTGGGGGTTGGCGAAGCGTTGGACGGCTATGCGCAGCTCGTCGGGGTCGGGTCTTGCATCAATCAGTCTTCGTTGATACCCTAGGGGGGTACCCTATACCCGTCCTTCGGGGAAGGTTGAGGGAAAGAGCAACCGGTGCCGCCTTACGGGTAGCTCCGGAGGTGGTTGAGCCCACGGATGCTCAGTCGCCCGACACCGATGCTGGATAACCACAACCCCAGAGACCTCACAAGAGACGACCCCCAGAACCAACGCAGTGGCCCTACGGGGCCGGAAAGTGAGCAAAGCCGATGGAACACGAGCACAGCCAACATCGCGGTAGCGGTGGCCTCGCCCTAGAGCCTCCACGGACCGTTGCTGCCGAACCGTCGGTGCGCCACGCCGGGTCCGACAGGCAGGTCAGTCACCAAGAACATGGCGGTCACCAAGAACATGGCGGTCACCAAGAACATGGCGGTCATCAAGAACATGGTGGTCATCAAGAACATGGTGGTCATCAAGAACATGGTGGTCATCAAGAACATGGTGGTCATCAAGAACATGGTGGTCACGCGGAGGTGTTCCGTCGCCGTTTCTGGATCAGCCTTCTGCTGACGTTCCCGATCGTCATCACGAGCCACATGGTGATGGATTGGCTCGGCTACAACCTGTCGTTCCCCGGGACCCCGTGGGTAGGCCCAACGTTCGGCACCGTGGTGTTCTTCTGGGGCGGCTGGCCGTTCCTTGCCGGAGGGTGGGCCGAGCTTAAGGGGCGCCGCCCGGGCATGATGCTGCTCATCACCATGGCGATCACGGTGTCGTATTCGGCGTCGCTGGCGAACTCGCTCCATTGGTTCGACCAGGAGTTCTGGTGGGAGCTTGGGGCGCTGATCAGCATCATGCTGCTTGGCCACTGGCAGGAGATGAAGGCGCTCGGTCAGGCCCAGGACGCTCTCGCTGCGCTGGCTGCGCTGCTCCCTGACGAAGCGGACCGCGTGAACGCGGACGGCACGGTGCAAGTCGTTCCTATCGCCGACCTGACGATCGGCGATGTCGTGCTCGTCCGCTCGGGTGCCCGAGTGCCCGCTGATGGGGCTATCACCGACGGGGCGGTGGAGCTGGACGAATCAATGATCACCGGCGAGTCGCGTCCGGTTGCGAAATCTGTTGGGGACCGGGTGGTAGCCGGGACGGTGTCCACGGATTCGTCGATTCGAGTACGTGTCGAGGCGGTCGGGGCTGATACCACTCTGGCCGGTATCCAACGCCTCGTCAGCGAGGCGCAAGCGTCTCGGTCCCGAGCTCAGGCTCTCGCTGATCGGGCGGCGGCGCTGCTGTTTTACGTGGCCGTGGCCGCGGCGGTCGTGACGTTTCTCGGGTGGTGGGCGGCAGGCAACGTGAGCCGCGGTGTGACGTTGACCGTGGGCGTGCTCGTTATCAGTTGCCCACACGCGCTCGGGCTGGCCATCCCGTTGGTCACGTCGCTGTCTTCCGGAATGGCCGCACGTTCGGGGATCTTGGTGAAGGATCGTCTGGCGTTGGAGCGCATGCGCACTGTTGATGCCGTGCTGTTCGACAAGACCGGCACGCTCACCAAGGGCGAGCACGCCGTTGTTGGCATCACGACCGTCCGGGACTGGACGGAGGACGAACTGCTTCGTATCGCCGGCGGAGTCGAGAGCGACTCCGAACATCCACTCGCGAGGGCCATCGTGCGCGCCGCACACGAACGAGGCGATTTAGCCGCGGGAACCGGTTTCCGGTCGCTGACGGGTCGAGGCGTCGAGGCGACCATTGACGGTCAGCCGTACGCGGTCGGTGGCCCCGCACTTCTTCGTGAACGAGACCTCAACGAACCGGCCGAGATTACGACCGACACCGACATGTGGCGGGGTCGTGGCGCTTCGATCCTTTACCTCGTCAACCATGACAGGGTCGTCGGCGCACTCGCTCTTGAAGACGACATCCGACCCGAAGCCCGCGAAGCCGTGCGGGTGCTGCAAGCCATGGGGCGCCGGGTCATCATGATCACGGGCGACGCCAGTCAGGTGGCGGAAGCCGTGGGGGCAGATCTCGGCGTCGACGAAGTGATGTCCGAAGTTCTTCCGGAGGACAAAGACGCCAAAGTCGCCGAACTCCAGGCCCGAGGTCTGTCGGTCGCCATGGTTGGTGACGGGGTCAATGACGCTCCCGCACTCGCTCGGGCCGACGTCGGTCTCGCCATCGGAGCGGGAACCGACGTCGCCATCGAATCAGCGGGTGTGATCCTCGCCGGTTCCGACCCTCGTGGCGTCGTCTCGGTCATCAAGCTGTCCCGGGCGAGCTATCGCAAGATGATCCAGAACCTCACGTGGGCTGCGGGGTACAACATCGTCGCCATCCCGCTGGCCGGTGGCGCGATGGCGTGGGCCGGTTTCACGCTGCCGCCGGCAGTAGGTGCGCTGTTGATGAGCGTTTCCACGATCGTGGTCGCGCTCAACGCGCAACTACTGCGGCGAGTTGACCTCCGTCCGGGTACGCCGTGACCCGGCCTCCGATTTTGATGGTGCGCCGGGCGTCTTGTGTCGGACGTGGGCGCGTGCATCGCAGGTGTGAGAGGACGATGCTTCATCAAAAAACTCTGTGAGTGGCGATTTCGGAGAGATGTGTGGAAGCATGTGCCCATCAGGTGCTCCTCCTGAGACGGCACACCCGCTGTTGGGTCGGTCGCCACTTCCCCCCTCGTCAGGACTCCTATGCGCCCACGGCACCTGCTCGCCGTTTTCTTCGTCGTCGTGCCCTCGACGGCGCTCGCCACGATCCCAGCCCCGGCGTCGTCGCTGCAGGCCCAGTCGGCTTCCCCACAGGAGCCGTCGGGGCCGTGGGCGAAGTTCGATGAACGGCTGAAGGGCGAAGCGCTCTATCGAGATGCGTCGGCCGGAGATCTCGAGTCAGTCCGCAGCATCGTGCAGGGCGGCGGCAACGTGAATTGGCGGATGTCCTACGGTGAGACGCCGCTGATGGGTGCGGCGGGGAGCGGGAACGCTGAGGTCGTCCGCTTCCTGCTTGCCCAGGGCGCCGATCCTTCAGCCCGCGATGACAAAGGGCGCAGTGCGCTCGACATCGCCAAAGCGCTCGGCCTGCGAAACATCGTGGACGTTCTCCAGCCGGCGGCACCGACGACTGCGGTGGCTGCGGTCGTGGTACCGACCACGCCTCCCGTCAAGCCGACAGTGGCGGCCAAGGTGACGCCAAAGACAACCACGACCAAGGCGACGTCCAAGAAGGCCCCCAAGACGACGCCCACGGCGAAGCCTGCGTCGAAGGCGCCCACCGGTTCGGTGCCGTGGCCCGCATTCGGCCGCTACGTGGTCGGTGAGAAGGTCCAGTTCCTGCTCTCCACCGGGTGGCGCACGGGCACGCTCAGCGAAGTCGGGGTGCCGGGTACCGGGGCCACTGACCGTGCGGAGGTGTACGAGCGCAAGTACCGCATCGTCGACGATCGCTACGCCGACGCCGGGAACTGGTACGACTGGGGCAGCGTTGCCGGTCTCACACGCGAACAGTTCTGGACCGGGTTCTTCGTCGGCGACTGGAAGCTTGGTGAGGTCATGGCGGTGAACACACAGGTGAAAGGCAACGTCGAGGAGACCGAGTTCTCCTACGGCACGGCCACCGACGCGCTTCGCGTGTCGGCCGATGGCACGTACCGGTGGAAGCCGTTGGGCGGCCGGGAGATCGTGGGTCGCTGGACCGCGGCGCCGGACGGTCCGGGCGTCGTGCTGCAGCGCGGCGTTGGCGGCGCCAACTGGACGTTCCGAAACGAGACCAATGCGACGGAGGAGAACATCCGAGCACTGCAGACCGCGCGCCTGACGACACCGGGCAAGATGAGCATCGCAGCCAAGCGCCCCCGGCGCTGAACGGGGAAACGGGAACCTGCCCTGCAACGGCTTATATCGGTCCCGGAGCCGACTGACGCGTCGGGGGTGAAGCCTTTCACCATCGGGAGCCCCGAGGTGCTCGTGTGCGGTGGACGGCCAACGACTGCCGGGAGACCGTCGATGAATTTGCCGGAACAGTTTCGGTCTTGAACGTATACCCTATGGGGTATACTTTTGAGGTTGAAAGGAACTCTCATGGAAACACAAGGAACAATCGCCAGTGGTCGAAACGTCGGCGGATGGCCCCTCGAACGGGTCCTGTTCGCTATGGCCGGTACTGTGACGCTGATCAGCGCACTTCTGGGTGCGATAGTGAGCCCGTGGTTCCTGGTTCTCACGGCATTCGTCGGTGTGAACCAGTGGTCCTACGTGCTCTTTGGCGCATGCCCCGCTTCGCTCGTTCTCAGTCGGTTCGGGGTGTCCCGGCAGTGTCGTTGGTGAGTCGGTGCAGGGACGCAGGGTGCCGCAACGCACATCCAGGTGCAGTCGCTACGTCTTGATGTGGTTGAGGACGTAGCGGGCGACGAGGTCTCCGTGGGTGTCTTGGAGGAAGTGGCCGGCGTCGTCGATGGCGTCCCAGGTGGAGTGAGGGATGAGGTGGTGCCATTGCTGTCCCCAGGCACCGGTGAAGACCTCGTCGGCGAGGCCCCAGACGAAATGGACGGGTAGGGAGGTGGCGTTGATTGTGGCGAAATGGGCTGCCTGTACGTCGCCGTTGCCACGTGCGTGGTCGTGGATGGGGATCGAGAGCGGGAACTGGCGGGGTCCGGTGACACCTGCGTCTCCGAGCCCGGCGAATGGGGCGTCGTAGGCGGAGCGGATTTCCTCCGCTGCTGGTGTAAGCGTCTGGCTCTGGCCTTGGAAGATCGGAAGCAGCGCGTCTTGCGGTGTGGCGCGTCGGGTCGCGACCGTCATCATCGTTCCCCAACCGAAGCGCTCGGGGACGTTGTCGCGGAACATGCCCCCCGGTTGGTTCTGGGTGATCCAGTTCCGGATCGCGGGGGTGTAGTCGAAGGTGTCGTGGTGCAGCCAGGTGTTCATGATCACAAGTCGCGAGAACCGTTCGGGCATGGTGGCGGCCTGGGCCAGGCCGGTGGGGCCGCCCCAGTCCTGCACGAACATCGTGATGTTTCGAAGATCGAGCTGTTGAATCAGCGCGCTGAGGTTCGCGCTGTGACGTGCGATGTTGTACCAGCCCGGCTCGGTGACCTTGTCGCTGCGACCGAAGCCGATGTGATCGGGAGCGATGCAGCGAAAGCCGGCATCGCGCATGGACACGATGACTTTGCGATACAGGTAGCTCCAGGTCGGCATGCCATGGACCATCAATGCCACCGGACCATCGGCGGGGCCTTCGTCGACGTACGCCATACGCAATCCGTCGATGTCGAGATAGTGCGGCTCGAAGGGAAAGTCGGCCAGATTGTCGAAGTTGGCGTCGGGCGTGCGTAGGAAGGGCGGCGTGGAGCTGTTCATCGCGGTCATCGCTGGGGCCTGGTGCGGATGTTGAGCTGTCCGGCAAGCCCGGCTGATCGGTGTGTCTCGATTTCTCGCATTTCGGGCGACCGGATCATTCGTTGGAACGCGTCGAGAGATGGGTACTCCACGAGTCCGACAGCGTCCCAGAGGTCCTCGACCTCGCCGATCAGCAGACCGGTTACGGCTCCGGAGTACACCACTCGGCCACCCAATGCTTCGATCAGGGATCGCACCCCCGAGGCGTACCGGTCGTAGGCCTCACGCCCGGTCAGATGCGCGTCGCTGCCGTCGGGGTACTCGGCGTTCGTTCTGAAGCGAAGAAGGTTGACCATCACGAACGGGCCGTCGTCGGGCCCGGCGAAGAACGGTCCGATGGCCGATGGGCTCGGGGTCAGTGCGTTGGTGACCTGCATGGTCAAGAAATGTACACTATGTAGATATCTTCTCGCCCGACCCACGCGCCAGTGATGAGCAAGCGCCCGTATCTGCGTGCCGAGGACCGGCACCGACAGCTTCTCGACGCCGCCGGATCCCTGTTCGACCGATTCGGGTTCGGCGGGATCACCATGGCCGGCACAGCAACGGAAGCAGGTGTCAGCCGCCAGCTCGTCTACGACCACTTCGCGGACCTCGATGCGCTCTACGAGGCGTTCGTGGCCGACCGACTTGCGGTCTACCGCGCCGGGCTGCCCGACGTCTCGGGGATGGAACCTGACGAGGCGACAGCCGCACTCTTCGCGCACCTCGTAACGATTCCGCCGAAAGATCGACGCGTGGTGCGTCTGCTCGTGGCCGATGTGGGTCTCACCGCGCTCGAACGGGTCCGGGAACGCTTCCGCGACGAAGAGCTCTCAAGGTCGGCAAAGCACGCCCGCTCGGCTCGTCGTACACGACGAGCAAGTGCTGTGCTGTGGGCGAACACGAGCGCCCTGCTCGCCCTCGCCGACGCCGTGACCGACGGTCATCTCACCGAAATCGAAGCAGCCCGTATGGCCGTCGGCATGGTGAGGGCGACATCGTCGCTACCGCACAATCTGGGTTGACGTCAGCGGCAGCAGGTCAACGTGTGCCTGGAGTTCGGTGCTGACCTCTGGGATCGCCAGCGTGCACGCGGCGTTCATGAAACAGATTCCCCTCAAGCGCATGGCCAGCCCGGAAGACATCGCCGGTGTCGCCACGTTTCTCGCCAGCAACGACGCAACGTACATTTCGGGAGTCAACTTGTTCGTCGATGGTGGATGGGCACATACCGCGTATCCCGATCTCCGGCCACACCTGGCGGAACTCTTGAGTAAGGCAAACCCGCAGACGAATTCGTAACTCGATGATGTCGATCGGCCCGCCCAGCTGAGGATGCAGAATCGTCGTTACGACGACGTCGGTGCACACGCAGTGCCCCACGGCCTCATCCGGTCTACGGGCGCTCGATGGATGCCAAGGCTGTCTGGGCGTTGGTGTGTTGGACACCGACATCCTCATAAGCGCACTTGATCGGACCCCGAAGGCGGATAGCCACCGCCGGGCGGGAACGCACGGACAAGCAGCGCATCCGTACCCGCGGCCCCGGCGATCAACACCAGTAACGCAGCGACGAACACCGACCCGTCGACGCCCTTGAGCACGACCGCATCGGCCAGCATCGCAAAGGCCCACGCGACGGCGTTCCACATCCTCACACGTTGGCGCGACATCACTCCCTCCTCACCGGCCAGTATGCGCGCCAGCATGCGGCACAAACCAGAGTCGAATGTCCCGCAGCGAGACTGCACCAAATGCAGTGTCAAACGCCCGTTCGTGGTCTGCAGATCGCGCAACGCGCCCGTCTCGGACGCTCCACCCCGGAGATCGCAGCCGAGCTGACTATCTCCACGCGCACCGTCGACAACCTTCTCGGTCGCGTCTATGCGAAGTGCGGAGTCGCCGGCCGCCTTGAGCTCGCGAGGGCGATCAACACGGCCGAGTAGCCGCGGCTTGAGGCGTGGAGGACGGAAATCAGTCCGCGGCGCGTTGGTTCAGGTAGCGCTGCTCGGGAATGCTTGACGTGAGGCTGGCGGCGAGCCGGAAGGCGGCACGCGCTTCCGGGAGATGGCCGGCGAGTTCGAGCAGGTGAGCGTTCGCCGAGTGGAGTCGATGGTTGTGCCGCTGGTCGCTGGCGTTGAGAAGGGGCGCCAGAGCGAGGAGGCCTGCCTGCGGCCCGTGCGCCATGCCGATCGCGACTGCGAGGTTGAGCGTTACTGTCGGAGAGGGGGCGATACGTTCGAGCATGCGGTACAGAATGACGATTTGTAACCAGTCAGTTTCCGCAGCAGTCGCGGCTCCGGCGTGCACGGCAGCGATTGCGGCCTGCAGTTGAAAGGGACCAATCGGGCCGGCGGAAAGCGCCTCCTCTATGAGTTGTGTGCCTCGTGCAATGGCCGACTTATCCCAGCTCGCCCGGTCTTGCCGGTCGAGGGGAATGAGGTTGCCATCGCGGTCCTGCCGAGCTGCGGCACGCGAGTGGCTCAGCAACATCAGTGCGAGTAGGCCGGTCGTTTCGGTGTCGTCGGGCACGGCGTCGTGCAACAGGCCGGTAACCCGAATGGCTTCTGTTGCCACGTCGATATCCATCAGCTTCGCGCCAGCGGATCGGGTGTGACCCGCTGTGAAGGCGATGTACAGCGCGTGACGGACGGCGTGGAGCCGTTTGGGTAGGTCGTCGGTGGTGGGTGTGGGAAGACGTGCGTCGTGAGCCCTGATCGTCGCCTTGGCCCGACTGATGCGTTGCGCCATGGTGGCCTCAGGGACCAGAAACGCTGCCGCGATTTGTGAGGTGGTAAGGCCGGCGACGGCACGCAGCATGAGGGCCACGCTGGAGGCGTCGCTGAGGTCGGGATCGGCGCAGAGCAGCAACATCTGCAGGGTGTCGTCACAGTTGGATTTGAGCGGGTCGTCGGCCGACGACGGTGAGACCAAAGCGTCGGCCATGAGCTGTTCCGCGTCTCGGAGTTCTCGCTGTGTTCGCGCGTGTCGTCTCGGCGTTGCGCGTCGACGAGCTTGTGCGACGCGACCTGGATCAGCCAGCCCCGTGGGTAGCTGGGCAGCCCCTCGGCCGGCCACTGCTGCGCCGCGGCGAGGAGTGCCTCCTGCAGGGCGTCCTCGCACGCGGTGAAGTCGCCGTGGCGCCGAAGCAAAGCGGCCAAGACGTGGGGCGCCTGTTCCCGCCACAGCTCTTCTAGGCCGGTTCGGCTCACTGATCGTTGCCACCCGGCCACATAGCGGGACGCAACTCGATCGTTTCACCGGGGCCGGCGAACGCGCGGGCAATCTCCTCGGCCCGCTCGCGGGTGGCGACGTCGATCAGGAAGTAGCCGGCGAACTGCTCTTTAGTCTCGGCGTATGGGCCGTCGGTAGCCAGCGGTTTGCCCGCATCCCAGCGGAAGAGCGTCGCCGATCTCGGGTCGGCCAACGCTTCCGCGGAGACGATCTCACCGTTGGCGCCGGCTTGTGCCATCACGGCCTCCCACTCGGCGCTCAGCTGGGCACGAGTCTCCGCCGGTAGCTCCTGGTGCTCGGCAAGGTAGTCGGACGTTGGGTGGCCCCACGGCTGGGGGTTGGAATGAATCAAGATGACGAATTTCATCAATGCTCCCTGTGTAGTGCGGTCAGGCCGCAGTATCGACAACCGGAACGTCGAAACCGGCATGGATCGTTCGACATTTCTTCGTCGAGTTTTGTCGAGATCTTCTCCGCGGCTTCGACGTTCCGGGCATCAACCGATGCTTCAAGGAGCGACCATGACGTGCAACCCGATTCTTTCGCAGCTGGCCTCACAACACCAACGCATCATCGGAATAGTCGATGAGCTCACCGATGACCAGTTGCGCACTCGCCCTCTCGGATCGGGCTGGTCGCTACTGGCCATGATCAACCATGTCGGTGTAACAACGCAGTTCTGGCTGCGCGAAGTCATGCTCGGACTGCATCCAGAGACCTCACCCGGCGATGATTTCGATGTCCCCGTCGATGCGGACGCTTCGTTGCTGCTCAAGGGCTTCGTGGAGTCGAGCGGGTCCGCCCTGACCGGCGTCGCGGACCTTCCGCTGAGCACGCCGCCCGCCTGGTGGCCAGAGGGGGAATGGGGCGGATGGCGCCTGCACAACCTGGAGGAGGTGCTCCTCCACCTCCTCGTAGAAACGGCATGCCACGCGGGTCACCTCGACGCAGCACGAGAACTCATCGACGGCGGTACCTGGAACTACGCCACCGGACGAGTGGACACGCCAGGCCATTGATTACCTCTGCCTCCGGGGCCGTGCGTTGTGCGGTTTAGTTGAGGTGTAGGCACTGCTAAGCGCGCTTGGCTCTGCGTCAGCGATCGGGTTGGTCTGTGGATCAGCGATCGTCTTGGTGTCTAGAAGTGCGTGACGCACCACTAGGCAGGTCGGTTGGGCCAGGTGATGTCGACGCAAACGCCGAAGTGGTCGCTGGCGACGATGCCGGTCATCGGCTCGTCGAACACGACTGCGGCGTTGAGCACGCGTCCTCCCCTCCCGGGTCGGTAGAAGGGGTCGCCGACGAACACGTAGTCGATGCGTTTGCGGTGCACGTTCATGCCTGCCGCGATCGGGTTTCGGGTCCAGTCGTTGGTCAGACCCGGGCCCGATGCGGCACCTCCGGTGGCGGCGACGCGCCAAGCGTCTTGCCAAAACGTGTCGTGCCCGTCGAGGGAGGTGAACCCCGTCAGGTAGCGGATCTCGTCGGACTCGGGCTCGGCATTGAAGTCACCACACAGAATTGGCGGCATGGGCGAGCGGGTGGCGGCCAGGTGATCGCGTGGGCCACGCATGTCCTTCACGTAGGAATCAATGAAGCGGACTTGTGTGCGCCGGTGCCGAGCGTCGACGGGTGCCGCGGCGAGATGGGCCACGAAGATGTCGAGCCCGGCGGTCGACGCGTGCACCAACTCCCACGGAAATGCGCCGATGCCGAACGGATCGGGTAACGATTGATCAACTGGTAAGCGCACATATGACCATGAGTCGATGGGCCACCGCGACAGCACGGCCGTTCCGAATTTGGTGGACGGGTCGCCGGTTGTGCCGGTAGGAAATTCGCCCTCGAAGCGCATGTGCCAGTGAATCGGCGAGCCGTCGAAACCCGGTGCATCGGAACCCACGGCGCACAGGTCAACGATCTCCTGTGCGGTGTTCGTCGTGGGGTCGGTCTGTGACGCTTCTTCGAGGCAGACCACATCGGGCTGAAGCCGTAGGAGCCACGCGGCAATCTCGTGTTTTCGTCGAGCCCAATCGGGTTCGAACAACGATCCGATGTTGAGCTGAACGACGCGCAGGCTGGTGGGGATCTCACCCATTGCGCTCACAAATTCGTCTGTACACGAGCGTGGTACGGCAGCCGTTCAGGCCAGCGATTCCGGAGCCAACAGTTGCATTCCACGGGAAGAACTTAGCGTGAAGATCTGAGTCGCAAGCGTCACGCTTGGCAGCAACGATATGCGCGCTTAGGGCGTAGCGTTCCCCGCGGGTATTGAGCTGAAGGTGCAATGACCTTCTTCGACTAGGACCCGATATCGATTGCTGGAACAGTGCGAACGGTAGTGCTGGGTGCCGTGGTGGTACGAACGGCGGGGGCCTTCCCGCCCGTTTCGCAGCCGATCCCGTCACCGAAATCGTGACCCGCATTTGTGACCGACACGAACGGCAGAGTCGCGGCGTGCCCTTTTTGGTGCCACAAGCCGTGCAGGTAAAGAACCCGGAGCCGTAGCGTCCCAATGCCACAAGTGCGTTGGATCCCTTGCCGCTCTTGCACCTGTACGTTTCGCGTTCGGCCGCGTTCGCACACTCCGAGACGGGCAGCGCTCTACCGGCTTCTTCTTTGATCCGCCTGGGACACGGCTCCTGGACCGTGACTGGCGAAGAAATGACGGAACTCGGACGCTGTTCACGCAGTCTCCACCTCGGCTCTAGGATTGTCATACCGTTCAGAAAGAATGTGGGCATGTCAACGACAACACCTTCTCGATTGGCCAAAGCCAAGATTGAACAGATCGCTGAGGAGTTCGCTCGCGAGGTTCAATATGCGCCAGGTTCGAACTTGATCGAAATGGTAAAGACCTGGGGCCATGTGGTCCGGGTCGCAGACGGAGACGTGCCCGCGGAGTCGCTTCATATCGATGAGAACGGTCGCATGGACATTGTGCTCCCGACCCACACGTCGCAAGCCCGTGACTGTTTCACCGTCGCACACGAGATCGGCCACTTCGTCCTGCATCACCGAAAGGGCGGCCCGGCCGAGCGATACAACCGCAGCGGTACCGATCAAGCGGAGATCGAGGCGAACTGGTTTGCTGCGGCGTTCCTCATGCCGAAGCAGGCATTTACTGACGCACTCAACGAGCTCCCGCTATTCCGAGTCGCGTCGAAGTTTGGGGTGTCGGAATCGGCCGCCGCAGTCCGGGCCCGCTCGCTCGGAATCTCCCCGAAGGAATGAAACCACCGATCACTCGGCTCTTTCTTTCGGCAGACATTGCCGGCTCCACGGCATACAAACAGCGGATGATGACAACCGAGCTCGAAACATGGCCATCGGTATTCATCAAATTCTTCCAAGGTCTGCCCGGCTACTTCAAGGATTCGCTTGAATCACGAACGCTTGAACTGGCAAATCCCGATTTGGTGCGAGCACCGGCGCCCGTGTTGTGGAAGGCGATCGGTGACGAGATTGTCTTCTGGCAGGAAGTGAGATCTGAGGATCACGTCGGTCTTGCTGTCTTGGCGTGGAGAGACGCCATTCTCAAGTTCAGGGGCGATCTCAAAGCCCCGAACCTCGACGTGAAGGCTGCCGCGTGGACGGCGTCGTTCCCCTTCCCGAACCGAGAGATTGCGGTACCGAAAGCGTTGGATGCGGCGCGAATGCCGGCACAAGCGATCAGCGCAAACGAGGAATTTCTCGAACAGCACGATGACCACGTCCTCGACTTCATCGGGCCAAATATCGATACGGGCTTTCGACTGGCGGCACGGTCCAACCCCAATCAGTTCCAAGTTTCGTTGGAAGTGGCAGAGATCCTGGTCGACTTCCCTCTGGCTGACGCCAACCAGATCTACTACGGCGGACAAGTCGAACTGAAGGGCGTCCACGGCGGGCGGCCGTATCCGACGTTCTGGCTCGACTCCTATCCCGACGACAAATTCGCTGAAGCGGAACGTCAGCTGCTGGGAACGAAGCCAGCAACGTCAGCGCAAGTCTCAGCGATGGTCGACGCCGCTCTTGACGCAGCCAAGATGCCCCGCTGCTGGCTTGCCGATTCGTCCGACACGCAATACACCCACGCTCCGAAGCAGGGAATCGACGACGCCATCCGCAGAATCAATATCCACCTTGTCGAAAATCCGGAAGAACCGGTCGTCACCGAAGAAGCCGGTTCCGACGTCAACGATGCGAGCCTGACTGTCAACGTGAGACAGTCGGCAGCCAATATCGGCGCTTTGGCCAGTTCGGAGCTCGAGCCGTAGCGGTACGAACGTCGGGACGCTCACAACGTGATCGAGGAACGCATCAAGACGGTGATGACCGACGCGACCGCTCCAGACGCCAGGTCGACGGTACGAAGAAATTGTTGAAAACCTTGTCAATTGTGAACTCAACCACATAGAGTGGTGGCATGCGGAGTTCTCTGCTGACCTCGTCGTAACGCGATCGACATCCGCCCTTTCCCGGTGGCTGCCTTTCATGGACGCACGACTCCTACACGGAAAGAAGTTTGTTCATGAGATCGAGTTCCTTCTCGGGCTATCGCTCGGCGGTCTGCGCCACCGTCGCATGTCTCGCCCTCGGCACGGCTGCCCTCGCAATTCCAGCGAAGGCCGGGTTGACGGCCCCGACCACCGGTGCGGGCCTCAGTGGATCCGCGGCCGTTGTGCCCGCCACCTCAACAAAGACCATCGTGCGATCCGCGATTCTTTCGACGGCCGGCCAGAACATGTGGGGCGGTGCAGCGGGCAGCCCCACTAACGCCAAACTCACCCTGTTCAACGAGACCTGGAACGAATCAGGCCCGTTTGGCGGTATCGAAAAAGTCTGCCTTGAGGACCTCTGCACCTACTACGGCGCGGAGTTTGTCGGGTCTGTCAGCGGCGAGATCGGCATGTCGATCCGCATCGAAGGTCTCGAAGGCGGGACCCTGAGCGTCACCTATCCCGTAACCGTGACCTTTACCGCGCCGGCCGATAATTCATTCGACCCGGGGGCTGCCGTCGACATCAGGACCTCAATGGTGGTCGATTCGGCCAATGCCAAGATCGTCGCATCCTTCCCCCAACTCAACAAAGTCGCCTTGGATGGGGTGCTCAAAGCCAACGCGTCGCTCACCGGCCAGGTTTGTTTCATCGCCTGCACACCGAAAGGCGACATTTTCCCGGCGTCATCCATAGGAAACTCAGGCGAGATTCTCGGGTTCAATCCAAGCGAGCTCAGCACCTGTTTCACACCTGGTCCGCTCGGTTTCCCATGGCTCCTGAGCACCTACACGAACCCACGCTGTGGCGAGAATGGCTACTTCTTCAACCCGAACGTCGCGGTTGCTTCCACGTTCAATCCCGCCGACGGCACGATCTCGGCAACTGGGCAGGACAAGTACGCGATTCTTCCCGTGAACGTCCTTCCCGGCGGCGGCTCAGATTTTTTCCTTGGCGCGGTCTCCGTCAACTGGACGGTCTTCAAGGCAATCATCACCGCCATCGAGACCATGGAGCAGGACCTCAAATTCACACCGCGCGTAGATGTGAACCTGAACTGGGGCAAGAGCCTCGGCTTCGAAGTGCTGAACGGCGTCGATGACAGCCAGCTTCAGAGTGGCACCAGCACCGGTGCGACATTCAAGGTGGGCGACACACTTCGCCTGACGACGAACTCGCTGAACAACAAGGTCATTCCGATCACGCCCACGCTCTTGATGGGCAGCGCAACCATGTCGAACAACACCCGCAATGCCTCTACGACTGAAGCGAGGCTCGAAGCACTGGCCTTCCATGTCATCACGTATGACGCGGACGGCGACGTTGATTCCGACGACGGGTTCGGCCCGGTCTACAGCGAGAACTTCCCGGTGGGCACCACCAGGGCGAACATTTTCAACGGCACCTTTGCCATCGGCGGTTTTAACTCGCCGGTGCTCGACTCCTTCAATCTCGTCCCGCGGCCGATTGTTGAAATGCGTAAGGACGTCGTGCCTGCCAACTCTCCAGGGCTCTTCAACCTCAACATCGATGGTCAAACGATCGTGCCCAACGTTGGCGACGGCGGTACCACCGGACGAGTTGTCGTGCAGCCGGGAACACGTGTCATTTCGGAGACGGCAGGGACGGGCGGCGACCTCAACTTCTTCGACATCTCGATCACATGCGTCCAGTCCGATGGCGGCGCGGTGCACACACAGGCCGCCGGTGCCAGCCCGGGCCTTGGTTCGAGCATGGACCTGGTTCTCACTGGCGGTGAAGACCTCGTTTGCACGGTCAAGAACCGGCTTCCCGCACCTTCTGAGTGTGACGCCATGGTCTTCGACAACGTCATTGTCGGAACGCCAGGCAAAGACAATCTGAAGGGTACAAACAAGCGGGACATCATCATCGGCTACGGCGGTGATGACAACATCGAAAGCGGTTCCTCCGACGACTGTCTCGCGGGCAATGCCGGGAACGACCGTCTTGAAATGGGTGCCGGTAACGACGTCGGTGACGCCGGCGATGGCAACGACCAGATCGCTGCGGCAGCCGGCGATGACTTGGTGTACGCCGGAGACGGAGACGATGGCGTCGCCGGGGGAGAGGGCATTGACAATGTCTTCGGGGGTGCGGGGAACGACACCATGACCGGGGGCAGCGACAGCGACAGGTTGGATGGAGAGCTCGGAGTCGATACTGCACACGGCAGTAGCGGCGTCGACTTCTGTGCCGCCGAAACCAAGTCGAACTGCGAGTTTTAGCGAATAGCGACCGCGGCCGGCTCCTTCGGCCAACACCCGAGCGGGCATGCCGATCCTCTAGAGACCCTTTACAGGGTCGGAGGTCGGCCTCTGCCTGCTCGTTGTCGCGTTGATCGCCTCATCTCGGCACGAGTGCGGCTCGCAACTTCGGCCCGCATGCGATTTGGTTGTTGCGGCAGGAGGCGAAGTAGGGGTGGTGGGACCCCGTTTCCAATACCAATGAGCTGACCAAGTCACATCGTATGTGTGCATATGTGTTGTGGTTGGGTGCGCAAGTTGAAGCGCCTTGTCGTGCCCTCCTACTGGTTGGAAGGTGACATACTTCGACCGTCCGCGTGTCGTATCAATGCGGTCGAATCGACCACCCGGGCTGCTTGTACGAACATCGCTTGCATCGTTTGGGCAGTTCATCTACGGTCGAAATCCTGGGTGCCAGCGGTGTGCCCGGGATCGGCGGCGCCGTATGAGCCCCGACAGTTCGAGCCGCTGACAAGTACACGAGCTCTAGACGGAGAGTCCACGCACATGAACTATCGCCACCCCGCGCACCTGCGCCGCAGTCGCCCCGCCGTGGCGGTCATCCTGGCATCGGCACTGGCGCTGGCGCTGGTCGGGATCAGCCCACGGCCCGCCCAGGCTGCCACCCTCACGGTAACCACAACAGCAGACGGGGGTGCCGGCTCGCTCCGCCAGACTCTCGCTAATGCGTCCCCCGGCGACACGATCACGTTCGGACTACCCAACCCCAGCACCATCACGCTGGGCAGCCAGTTGGCGATCACCAAGAACGTCACGATCACCGGTCCCGGTCAGAGTCAGCTGACCATCAGCGGGAACAACGCCGTACGGGTGTTCCAAGTTGCCGGCGGCGTCTCATTCACCTTGAGCGGGGTCACCGTGGCCAACGGTCGCCCCGGAGGATTGAGCGACGGTGGCGGCATTGCGACCGGGATAGCGACGACGATCACGGTGTCCAACTCGACGTTCTCCAACAACCACGCCCGCTATGGAGGGGCCATAGACTTCAACGAAGGCACCCTGACGGTGACCGGCAGCACGTTCAACGGCAACAGCGCCGACCCGGCGGACGGAGGTGCCATCGATGTCTTCGGGGGCACGGCCACCGTGTCGGGCAGCACCTTCACCGGCAACAGTTCCGCCAGCTCGGGTGGCGCGATCAGTACGTTCGACGACAACACCACGCTCACCGTCTCCAACAGCACGTTCTCCGGCAACACCGCAGATGAGGGGGGTGCTATAGGTGACCTCATCAGCAAGATCAAGGTGTCGAGCAGCACGTTCTCCGGCAACAGTGCGAGAGATGGTGGCGCGTTCGGTGGCCTCAGCTTCGATGTGGAGATCGGCAACTCGATCCTGGCCAGCAGCCCGGCGGGAGGCAACTGTGGGTCCAGCACAGGCCTCCTCTTGGGTGGCGGAAACCTTTCGACGGATGACTCGTGTGACTTCCTGCAACCTCCGGCGAGTGGCGATCCCAAGCTTGACCCGCCGGCCGCCAACGGTGGCCCAACGAACACCATGGCGTTGCAACGCGGCAGCGCCGCCCTCAATGCCGGGTTCTGCCAGTTCGGCACCGACCAGCGCGGGGTGACCCGGCCGCAGGGCGCCCGTTGCGACATCGGAGCGTTCGAACTGCAGAACGCGGCCCCCACCGCACTCGACCTGAGTGGATCCACGGTGGCGGAGAACCAGCCGGCGGGCACACTGGTCGGCAACTTCACCGCTACCGATGCCGATGTCGGCGACACGTTCACCTATGCGCTGGTCGCGGGCGCCGGCAGCACGAACAACTCGAGCTTCTCGATCGCTGGCAATGCGCTGAGGACGGCGGCAAGCCTCGACTTCGAAGCGAACAGCAGCTTGTTCATCCGTGTGCAGGTCACCGACGAGCTCGGCTCCACGTTCGCTCGCACCTTCACGATCAGCGTCACCGATGTGGCCGAGAACGTCGCTCCCGTCGCGAGCAACGACAGCTACTCCACGGGCGAGGACGCTCCACTCACCGTCGCCGCACCGGGCGTGCTCGGCAACGACAACGACGCGAACAGCGACGCGCTGACGGCGGCGAAGGTGACTGACCCGTCACACGGCACGCTCACGTTCAATGGCAACGGGTCATTCGACTACACGCCAGAGGCGGGCTACAACGGTCCGGACTCGTTCACGTACAAGGCGAACGATGGGTCAGCGGATTCGAATACGGCGACGGTCTCGATCACCGTCACGCCGAAACCGGCTGATTTGACGGTAGCGAAGACATCGACGTCGTCGTTCGTTCAGGGCGGTTCGGCCTCGTACTCGCTAACGGTCACGAACGGCGGGAAAGTTCCGACCTCGGACACGATCACGGTGCAGGACACGATGCCAACGGGTCTGACCGCGGTTTCGGCGTCGGGCCCAGACTGGTCGTGCACGGTCGGCCCGACCGTGTCCTGCACACGAACAACACCCATCCCGGCAAGTGGCACTTCGGTGATCACGCTCAATGTGAGCGTCGCGGCGAATTCACCGGCGTCGGTTACCAACACGGCGACGGTGTCGGGCGGCGGTGAGGTGAACACGGGGAACAATTCGGGTTCGCACACCGCGTCGGTGATCACGACGGGAACCATCATTATCCGAAAGGTGACATCTCCCGCTGGGGGCACTGGCTACGGGTTCACGAGCGATGTCCCCGGTGCGGCGTCGTTCTCGTTGGATGATGGGCAGAACCGGACCGCAAGTACTGTGCCGGCTGGTTCGTATTCCGTAACGGAGCAGACCAAGGTCGGTTCCACGCTCACGAATTTGGTGTGCACGGATCCGACCAGCAACACGACGGTGAATGTAAGTTCGCGTACTGCCTCGATAAATCTCGTGGCCGGCGAAACGGTCGACTGCACCTTCACGAACACGCAGACGCCGGCACCATCTCCGGAGTTGTTGTATGCGCCATCGGTGACACCGCCGACGACGATTGCGCTTGGTTCGCGGTACGCGGTCGAGACCGCCCAGCGCGTGAACGTGACGTGTGCGGGAACGGTGAATGGTGTGTGGTGGTATCGCACGGCGTCGGACATCGGAACGAACACGGTCACGGTGTGGCGCGGTGGAACTGCGGTTGGTTCGGGAAGTGGAGACCCGGGTGCCACGGGATGGGTCCATGTGAACCTGACGGCATCGTTGGCGGTCAGTCCCGGTGATCAACTCCTGGTTGGAGTGCATCATCCGAATGGTGCGTACGGGTATCGCCTGAATGGGTTCACGAACCGCACGGTGAATTCGGCGTCGGGTTGCCTGGTGTCACCGGCGTCGGCGAACGGTGCGAAGAACGGGCTGTACAAGTACACGCCGACACCGGCAGTACCGGATCTGTCGTATGCGGATTCCGAGTACTTCATAAGTCCCGACTTCACTCCCGGTGCTCCGCCTCCACCTCCGCCGACGGGCACGATCTTTATTCGGAAGTCCACTTCGCCTGCGGGTGGGACGGGGTTTGCGTTCACGACGAATGTTCCGGGTTCGACTTCGTTCTCGTTGAATGACGGGCAGGTTCAGACGTTGTCCGGTCTTACGCCAGGCACGTACACGGTGCTTGAGAACTCCCCGATCGGGTACACATTGACCGGCCTTGTTTGCACGGATCCGACAAACAACACCACGGTAAACGTAAGTACACGTACGGCTGCGATCAATGTGGCCGCCGGTGAAACGATTGATTGCACGTTCTCGAACACCGCCACCCCGCCAGCAACGGGAACGGTGATCATCCGCAAGGTGTCAGTTCCGCCCGGTGGTACCGGGTTCGGGTTCACGTCGACGATCGCGAGTGTGGCGACGTTCACGTTGAACGACGGGCAGAACCGCACAATCAACAACGTACCAACCGGTACATACGCGGTCGTCGAGGACGCCCCATCCGGTGGCGGAGCGACGACCGTTTCTTGTGTTGATCCTGATAGCGGTACGACGATGTCGTCAGGTACCCGCACCGCAACGATCGACCTTGATGCGGGTGAGACGGTGGATTGCACGTTCACGAACCAGGCGTCCGCTCCAGCCGAGATGCTGTACGCAACCACGGTGACCCCGCCGGAGTCGATTGCCATTGGCTCGCAGTATGCGGTGGAAACTGCGCAGCGGATCAACTTCACCTGCACTGGCTCCGTGTCAGGTGTCTGGTGGTACCGGACCGCGTCCGATTCCGGCACGAATACCGTAAGTGCGTGGCGTGGAACGACCCTGGTCGCGGAGAAGCAGGGCAACCCCGGGGCGACGGGTTGGGTGTATCTGGCCTTTGATGCGCCTGTCGGTGTTACTGCTGGGGATCAGTTGATGGTTGGTGTGCATCACCCGAATGGTGCATACGGGTTCCGGTCGAGCGGGTTCACCGGCCGATCGGTATCGTCGGCCACGGGTTGTATGACGAGTCCTGCCGCGACACCGTCGTTGCGCAATGGCCTGTACAAGTACACGCCGACGCCGGTTCAACCTGACGTGTCCTACCTGGACTCGGAGTACTTCATCTCACCGGAGTTCACACTCGGTACACCACCACCGCCGCCCCCGCCACCCCCTCCGCCACCCCCACCGCCTCCGGTTCCGACGGGAGCAGCGCGGTTGTACGCGGACACCGTCGTGCCAACGTCGACGCTGGCGATTGGTTCGCAGTATGCAGTCGAAACGGCGCAGCGGATCAACTTCAGTTGTGCCGGTGCGGTGAACGGGATCTGGTGGTATCGGACGGCCTCCGACACGGGGGTCAACACCGTTACCGCCTGGCGTGGTGCTGCTGTGGTCGGTGAAGCATCCGGCACGCCAAGCACGACGGGTTGGGTGTACCTGGCTTTCGCTACTCCCGTAAACGTGACGATCGGGGACCAGTTGCTCCTCGGTGTACACCACCCCAACGGTGCGTACGGATACCGGCCCAACGGTTTCACCGGTCGGACCGTTACCGCCGGGTGCCTCAGTTCCCCGGCGGCGACGGCTGCGCAACCCAACGGCTACTACCGCTACACCGTCGTGCCAGCCGTTCCGAACCTGTCCTATGCCGATTCCGAATACTTCATCAGCCCCGACTTCACGCAAAGCTAATTTGTAAGCGCGCCTAGTGTCCCGTCTTAGAGAAAGGGCAGCGGATCTCTGATACGGGACGCTGGTTATGCGTCGTGTGCTCGGTCGCTCCTTGAGTGACTGGGCGCACAGCTATCCCGAGCGTCAGGTGGTTTTTCCAAGACCGATCGCACCACTCCGAATTATCAGGTGTCAGCGTCGTTGACGAGCACAGCGAGATCTTTTCGGGTTCGTACGCCGAGCTTGTCGTATACCCGAGCCAGGTGGTTGTCCACGGTCCGGGTCGAGAGAAACAGCCGATCCGCGATCTCGCGGCTGGGGAGCCCGCTCGCAGCGAGCGTTGCCACTTCGCGTTCACGTCGAGAGAGTGGCGTCGGCGAATACGGGCGCGGAACGTCGAAACGGGTACCTGAATCCACCTGTGCTCGCAAGCGCAGTTCGCGCTCGTGCAGGCGCGAAGCGTTGCGCGGCTCACCAATTCGCGCATACGCATCTGCGCTCTCGCGGGCGGCTTCGGCGGCGAGCAAGTTCGCGCTCAACACCGCGAACTGCTCGGTCACGTCGGCAAGGCCCGCCGCATCGTGCACCGAAAGCGCAGCCGCGTGGTCGACGAACGCGTCGACGAGTGGTCCGTGATTTCCTTTCATGGAGGCAAGCCCAGAGGCAGCGGTCACAGGATCTCCGCACCTGGCCAGGTCATGGAACGCCTCCGCCCGAGTTGGAACGTCGCCGAGGCGGTCCGCCTCCGCCACTGTCTCGATGAGGATGGCGCGGGCGGTCGCTGGCTGCAGCTGAGCGTTCGCGAGCCACGCTCGGGCGATGCCGATTTTCGCGTCGTACAGAACCGCTTCGTGGGGCCCGAGGCGGTCGAGTTCGGCGAGCGCTCGGGCACATCGCGGAGCGTCGCCCAACTGGCCGGCGGCGATCGCAAGCGCGATGAGCACCCACCGGCGTTGACCGTCGAATTGGATCTCACGGAGGAGCACGTCGGCTTCGTCGAGCAGGCTGAGCGCTCGGACGAAGCGGCCCTGACCCTGCAGGGCAAGCGCGAGCAGCAGGTCGGCGATGGCCTGATAGTTCGCGTCGGGCTCGTCAAGCGACCTGCGTCGGAGCGCTTCGGCGTCGATTACTGCCTCGTCGTATCTGCCCAGGCACACGAGTGCATGGACCCGGGCCAGGAGCAGCACCGGCACCCCGATGATCGACAGCTGAGGCGGCATTGCGAGCAACACCTGATTCGCCGCTTCGACCAGAGCGACCGCGCCGTTCGAGTCACCCACGTGGCGCATGCCGTTGGTGACCGAAAGAAGGGCTTGCAGTCGTGCCCTGAGGAACGGCCCGTCAAGCAGTGGGGTCGCTAACGCAATCGCCTCGGCGCCGCGTGCCCGGTTTGCCAGGATCGTGGCGCGGGCGGCCGCGAACTCGGCGTGGGCGGCCGGGTCCATCGTCAGGTCCTGCGCCTCACTCAGCAACGCTTCAGGGGACTTCCCACTGACCGACGCCTTCGGCCGCCAGAACTCACGTATTGCGGAGCTGGCATAGGACATGGCGATCTCGGCATCGGTTTTGGCCTGTGCACGTAGGGCGGCCAATGCGTCGCCGAGTTCACGGTCGCGCCCGATGTTCCAGTAGGTATCCGAAAGGATTTGCGCAGCAGCAAATGACGAGGACCGTTCGAACGAGAGGCGGGCCAGGCGCTCTGCGAGACCGTTGTCGTGCGCGAAAAGGGCAGCGCGAGCGGCGGGTATCAGGACGCCATCGTCGGGCTTGTTTCCCCCCTCGACGGACCAGAACGCCATGCGGAGCACGTCGTCGCGGCGGCGTCCGTCCGTCTTGGCCAACATGGCGGCGAGGTCGCGGTACACGAACCTCGCTCGTGCCCTGGATAGTCGAGCTCGAACAACCTCCCCGTATAACGGATGCCTGAGCCGGATGGATTGACGCCGACCGTCCAGGACCACCACTACCAGTCCGCCTTCTTCGAGTTCGGCGACGGCGGAATGGCCGGCGAGCGTCTCGATCTCGGCGAGGCTGGACGGTTCGCCAAGCGCCACCAGTTCAAGGGCGCGACGACGCTCGTCGTCGAGGCTGGAGAGCTCGGCTTCGACGAAATCGACCAACGACGGAGAACCCTCGATCTCGCCGAGCGACCAAGTGCTGTCGGCATTCGAGACACGTAAGGCGCCGGTTTCCTTGGCTGCCCGCAGAATGACGGCCGCGTGCAACGCGTTTCCGGCGCAGAGCCTCATGAGGCGATCCGCGCTTGCGTCGTCGAGCGGACGACCAGCGAAGGTCTCGGCCATCTGTGCGACGCCGGATCGATCCATTGGACCGACGGTCATTCGGTCGACCACACCGCGGTGCCACAGATCGGCTAGCGGTCGGGCCACGAACTCGCCGGAACGGTACGTACCGAGCAGGCACGCCTCGCCCCCGTCGATCATCTGAGACAGCAGAAGGGCCGTGACCTCGTCGAGGAGATGGAGATCATCGACGCCGATGACGACCGGCTGCCCGCGACCTGCGTCGATCAGCGCCCTGCGAGCCACCATCAGACTGGGCAGTCCGGAAGCGGTCGAGTCCAGATCGATGGGCAAGACCGGGGCGAGCACCGCGAGCGGCAGATCGCTCGAAGCCGCAGCACACCGAAGCCTCACCGAGCCGCGCCCCGACGATTCGAGCGACGCCAGCATTTCCGTGCTCAGCATCGTCTTGCCGATCCCGGCCGGACCGGTCAGCACCAGGCCACCCGAGGACGCCGCGAAGCGGGTTGCCGCCTCCTTCAGATCCTCGGCTCGACCGCACAGAATCGGACGAACGTGCACGAGCGAATTCTTGCTCACATCGAGTTCGGCGTCGACTGCATACCGTTGACTACCAAAGCTTGCCTACGCCTACCTATGAAACGAGCACCGGCGCCCCGCGAAATGAGTAGTGGCCTACTCATCACGAATCTTTCGACGACTGGTTCCATGAACACCTCACCAACCACCCACTCAAGGAGATCGAGATGTCCGCCACCCCCTCAGCTATCAGCAACACCGCCACCGTCAAGGGCCCGAACCACACCGAAACATCACCCAGCCGTCGCGTCCGCATGGTGGCCGGAACGCTCGCCGCGGCAGCGATCATTTCGCTCGGCGCTGGTCGGTCGGCCCACGCCACCGAGCGAGCATCCGACCCGACGCCACTCCTCGGCCAGCTCACCTATTCGAAATCCGCCACGATGACCACGGCACAGTTCACCTTCGCCACTCAAGTGATGTTCAACGGTGCACGCATGACCCTTGACAACCACGCCCCGGGCGCCGGTGCCGCATGGAACAGCCCGTTCGTGCCCGACGGACTCCGGTTCGGTTTCTACAACCAACCGACCCGCGAGTGGTACCTGCCCCAGAGCGTCGACGTTCCGACCGGTCTCACCTCCTTCATCGACGGCGTGAAGCTCACGGGTGCAGACGCCACGTGGCAGGGCGACGGCGTGGACCTCACGCTGAAGCTCAGCGAGGGCGCGCATGATGCGTTCCCCGCTTACTCGTTGATGCCGCCGGTTTTGATCCACGCCCCCGACTACGACGTCGCCCTGTCGAACATCACGGTCAAGGTGCATGTCGTGCCAGTCGTTGACGGTGTTGGACAACTGACCTTCAAAGTCGTCGGCTCACCCAACTTCTCGGGGCTTCGCAACACGTGCGTCTACTTCCCCCAGAACGGCGGGCCGAATATCTGCAACGTGCTCGATCGAATCTTCGGCACGCTCAAACCCGTGATCGAGGAACGCATCAAGACGGTGATGACCGACGCAACCACCCGCCAGCAGGCAGCTCCCTACTATGACTCGTTCGTGCCCTCGGCTGCCGTCGGCAAGTTCGTTGCGGTGTCCGTCAGTGGGGGCACCATCAAGCTTCTCTGGTAGCCAACCCTTCGGACGTCGCATCTGCGGGCCGGTGCCCTACGACGGAGGGGCACCGACCCTTGCTGTGAACTTGAGAGCTGTCGTCGGTGTCCGTGTGGTGGCCGATGGTGAGGGCGGGAACAGTGCGTTCATGACACTCGCTGTGTCGTGTCTGTCGTGTCTGTCGTGTCTGTGTCGTCGTCTGTCGTGGCCCGGGCTCGCGCTGCGGCGTCGACGAGTCGGCCGATGATGTGGATGGCGGTTGTGCGGTCGGCGGGGTCGAGTTCGTGAAGGACCCGGTGGAGGAGGGCGTGTCGTGATGTGTTGATTGACGCGGCCATGTCGTGTCCGGTGTCGGTGAGTTGTAGGCGTTGAACGCGTCGGTCGTTGTCGTCTGGGGTCCGTTGGGCCCAGCCTCGATCGACGAGGATGGTGACGAGTTCGCTGATCGTTGCTCGGGCAAGTCCGAGGGTCCAGGCGAGGTCCTGTTGGCTGAGCCCGGGTGTGGTGTCGAGCACGGTTAGGCGTGCGCATGGGATGGGGGTAGTGGTTGTCCGCAGCGGGTTTCGTCGGCCTGGAGGAGGCCGAAGCTCCGGATGAGCGCGGTGAGGTTCGCCTCGGCAAGATGTCTTGAAGAATCAACTGCACACAAACTCACCGAATGGGTTGCGTCTCGCTCGGCAATTGCAGATGATCACGATGGGTTGTGAGCCGCTCTTAGCGGTTCACGGGGGACCCATAGGGGGACCGATGGACGTAAAGCAGTGCGCCGAAACCCGACGCAGCATCGACATGGTCTTGGCTGAGGCCCGTGCTCGATTGCGGAGGCTGTCGGCCACCGACGCTTGGATAGCGGCTCAGCATCGGGCGGTGCTGATTGTCGATGTCCGTACGCCCACGGATCGGGCACGTGATGGTGTCATTCCTGGTTCGCTGCATTTGCCGCGCACGGTGTTGGAGTGGCGGGTTGATCCGACCAGCGCTCGGGCCCATCCGGCTGTCGGTGGCTACGAGCGAGACCTGGTGCTGGTGTGCAACGAGGGCTATTCGTCGAGTCTTGCCGCGGTTGCGTTGCATGAGATCGGCTTCGTGACCGCGACCGACATCATCGATGGCATACGCGGTTGGGAGCTCGCCGGGCTCCCGCTGGTTGCCCCTGCCCCGCTTCCTTCAGGTGTTCGTGACGGCGACGGGCCGCCGGAACCGTGGTTGGGCGCGCCACTTGATTCCGTGCACGAAAGCTGACGGGGTCACACGCTTGCGTATGCGACGGTGCTGTCCTCGCGTGAATGTCTTGGGTGGGTTTCGTACATGCGGATTGCGGTGAGGAGGCCGGAGGCGGCGGTGAGTGCGGCGACGGCGTAGATGGCGGCAGGGATGGAGATGAGGTCGGCGAGAATGCCGGCGAGGAGGGCGCCGATGGCGAAGCCGCCGTCGCGCCAGAGTCGGTAGACGCCAACGGACCGGGCCCGCCAAGCAGGGTGGGCGACGTCGCCGATGGCGGCGAGGAGGGTGGGGTAGACCATGGCGGTTCCGGCGCCGAGGACCATTGCGCCGAGGGCCCAGGCGGCGAAGCTATGTGTGCTTGCTATTGCGGCGAGGGCGAGGCCTTGGGTGATCATGCCGCCGACGATGAGGGGTTTGCGGCCGATGCGGTCCGAGAGGCCGCCGGTGTAGAGCTGGCCGAGTCCCCAGACGGCGGGGTAGAGGGCGGCGAGGATGCCGATGCGTCCGATGGAGAGGCCGGCGTTGGCGAAGAAGATGGGGAACAGGCCCCAGGCGAGGCCGTCGTTGAGGTTGTTGACGAGCCCGGCTTGCGAGCATGACGACAGTGCTTTGTCGTGGAACGAGGTGAGTTTGAAGATCTGTCCGGTGCTGAGTGCGTCGTGGTGGGCACCGCTGATGGGGGTGTGGTTGGCGGCTTCGTGGCGGGCGTGGCCGCGGGTTTCTTTGACGACGAGCGTGGAGAGGGTGAGGCCGAGGCCGGCGTAGGCGAGGCCGAGGAAGAACGGTTCGGGTCGTAGTCCGGCGTGTTCGGCGATGTAGCCGGTGGCGAGAGCGGTGACGGCGACGGCGCCGTAGCCGGCGGCTTCGTTGAGTCCCATGGCGAACCCGCGGCGGGCGGGGCCGACGAGGTCGATTTTCATGATGACGGTCGTGGACCAGGTGAGTCCCTGGTTGATGCCGAGCAGGACGTTGGCGAACACGATCCACCCCCAGGTCGGTGCCCACATGAGCAGGAGAGGGATTGGTGCGCCGATGATCCATCCGGTTACGAGGACGGGTTTGCGGCCGTAGCGGTCTGACAGGGTGCCGGCGAAGAAGTTGGTGCCGGCCTTCACGGCGCCGAACGCGACGATGAACGTGAGTGTGGCGGTGAACGCGGTAAGTCCGAACTCCTGCTTGGCGAGCAGGGGGAGGACGGTTCGTTCCTGGCCGATCATTCCGCCGACGAGTGCGTTGACGCCGACGAGGAGCGAGAACTGTGCGAGGTTTTCCTTGAGCCCGAGGCGCAGGGTGGAAGGTTCGTTCACGGCTGGACCGCGAGCGCCCGGCCGGTGGTGGTTGCCCAGTCGTCCGGGTCTACAACGTAGGACGAGTGTCCGAGGCCCTCGTCGACGAACTCATGTACTCGCATACCGTCCAACTCTCTTCAAAGAAGTCCTTGAATAGTGTGACGCGCTCTCGTATCTTGTCAAGTAACTCTTTGAATAGAAGGTGGGTCGGTATGGGGAAGCGGGAAGCAAAGGATGCGATGTTCGACGGGTTTGCCGAGGTGGCCAGGTCGTTGGCGAACGGCCGTCGGGCCGAGCTGATCGACGTGCTGGCCCAGGGAGAACGGCACGTGGAAGAACTCGCGGAGGAGATCAGCCAGAGCGTGGCGAACACGTCGTTCCATCTCCGGGCCCTAGCGGCGTCGGGTCTGGTCGTGACCCGACGGGATAAGAATCGGGTGTACTACCGGTTGGCGTCGGAACGGGTGGTGGAACTCTGGACAGCGTTGCGTGATGTAGCCGCCGCTCATCACGCCGAACTCGAAGCCCTCACGACGGCATACCTGGGCGCCCGCAACGCCCTGGACGAGGTGAGTCGAGCCGAGCTGCTCGAGCGAATCACGGCCGGCGATGTGATCGTGCTCGACGTCCGGCCAGCTGCTGAGTACTCAGCCGGTCACATCGCCGGAGCCCGCTCGATCCCGGTCGGACGGCTGGCCAAGGAGTTGCGTTCGTTGCCCGCCGATGTTGAGGTCGTCGCCTATTGCCGCGGACCATATTGCGTCATGGCCGACGATGCGGTGCGCCTGTTGCGTCGCCGCGGACGCAGCGCCCGCCGCCTCGCCGACGGGTTCCCGGAATGGCGCCACGCTCGCCTCCCCGTCCACGCCGACCCCAGTCATGTCGCCGCAACGTAGGTCAGCAGAGGTTTAACGCGAAGTACAAGACACCGTCGGTGGGCTTGTCGACGTAGGGCTCAACTTCGTTGAAGCCGAGCGATCGATAGAGGGCCTTGGCATGGACCATGGTCGGCAGCGTCGTCAACACGACACGCTCAAGCCCGAGTCCTCGCGCTTGGTCGATCACCGTTTCGGTGAGACGTCGACCGAGACCGCTGGTCCGTTGCCCGGGCGTTACGTAGAGGCGGCGGATCTCACCGACCGGCCCGGTGGCGAGCAGTGCGACAACCCCGATCGCGGTGCCGGTGTCGTCGAAGGCGAGCACGATGTTGCTCGGTGCGGCGTAGAACGAACGGAGCTGCACGAGCTCCGCGGCGATATCATCGAATCAAGCGCAGATCTCGGCGTCTGACGCGAACTCGGCCACCGCTCGCTGGTAGGCCCCGAACAGGCGACGCACCAGGGCGTAATGCTGATCGGACGTGACGTTGACGACAGACTCCATGCCGGCAACCTACCGGCCACCATCAGGTGGGGCGGGGACGTCCGTCGCCCGGAGTGGCGGTGTGATCGTGATGCCGGTCAGCTGGCGAAGGCGCCGTTGCATCGCCACGGCTGTGGTTTCGAACGGATGTCCGGGTCCCACGACGCCGTCAGCGTGCAGTCGGCCGTGTGTGAGTTCGGCGAGGCAGCGACCGTGTGGAGTGCTTCCCACCGGTCCACCGCTGTTTCCGCCGCTGGCGCTCAGCTCCTTAAGTCCCTTTCGCAATCGGTCTAGCGCACCCGAGCGGTCTAGCACACCCATTCGGGACCACCCGGTGGTCCCATTCCTTGAAGCTATGTATGCATACGAAACTGCGTACTCATCCTTTGCAGAAAGCCGCGAGACTGCGAGCCGTATCCCGGTGGAGCGCCCCGCCCGGTTAGCGCACCGGCGGCTCCTTGGGCAGGCCCAGCACGCGCTCGCCGAGGATGTTGCGCTGGATCTCGTCGGTTCCACCGGCGATCCGGAGTCCGGGAGCCGAGCACAGGAACTGCGACCAGCTGTAGGTGCCCCAGGCTCCGGTGTCGGCCTGCATCAGGGGACCCATGATCGAACCGGCCAGGTCGGCGAGACGCCCGTTCTGGCGTGAGCCGATGAGCTTCACGATGGAACCCTCGGCGCCCCGCTCCTTCCCGGCCGCCACCTGGGCCTCAGCCCGCATGGTGAGGAACTCGATGAGCCGCTGGTAGGTGTATGCCGTGGCCAAGCGTTGGCGAGTCGTTCCCTCGCCGCTGACACCGAAGTGACGGGCCATCTCGATGAGCACCTGCACCGGGTCGTTGGTGCGCGACTTGCCCGATCCCACCGAAGCGCGTTCCGACATCAGCGTGGTCAGCACGGCGCGCCAACCCCCGCCTGGGTCCCCCACGCGGTTGTCGTCGGCCACCCGCACATCGGTGAGGAACACCTCGTTGAACTCGGCCCCGCCGTTCATCTGCTTCAGCGGACGCACATCGACGCCCGGGGTGTCCATGGGGACCAGGAACATGGTGATGCCCTGATGCTTGGGAACGTCGGGGTCGGTGCGGGCCATGAGCTGGCCGATGTCGGCCTTGTGTGCGTAGGAGTTCCAGACCTTCTGGCCGTTCACCACCCACTCGTCACCGTCGCGCACGGCCTTGGTGCTGAGTCCCGCAAGGTCGCTGCCGCCCTGCGGCTCGCTCAGGAGTTGCGAGCACAGCAGTTCGCCGCGGTAGATCCGCCGAAGGTACCGCTTCTTCAGGTCCTCGCTGCCGTGCGCCTGCACCGCGGGCGCCACCATCTCCCACGCCACCTGCCATGCGCTCTGGTCCGGGACGACGTAGTCCGCTTCCAGTCCGCGGTAGATGGCATCGAGCTCGGGGTGGCGACCACCCCCTCCGTACTCGGTGGGCCCGCCGAGCCAACCAAACCCCGCATCGAACACCCTGGCGCGCCACGAGCGGGCCTCGGCGAGTCGGGTGTCCTCGTCATCACCTTGCTCGGCGCGAAGGAGGCGGATGTCATCGGGTCCTCTGCCCCAGGTGAACTCCTCCTTCGGCGGCCGCGCCTCTGCATTGGCACTGAGCCACGCCGTTGCTTCCGCTACGAAGGCCTGGCGCTCCTCATCGCTGAGCTCCGCCCTGTTGTTTCCACTCGTGTCCATTGGTCTCCTTCTGATCGTTCGCGTACTCAACGGTGAATCGTTGCTGCCGGCCAGCAGCAGGGTCAGCGCAGGACGCCGGCCGCCGCCAGCTCGTCGATGGCCTCGGGGCTCAGCCCGAGCCAATCGGTGAGCACGGCACGGGTGTCCGCCCCCAGACATGGCGCGCCGGTGTCGGTCACCATGGGGGAGCGCGATGCCCGCCACGGTGGACCGCACAGCGGACGGTCTCCCACCTCAGGATGGGGAAAGTGCACGAACAACCCACGTCCGAGCTGGCGTGAGTCGTGGAACGCTCCATCGATGTGCAGGACCGCTTCGGCCGGCACTCCCGCCTGTTGCAGGGCTGTGGCGGCGGTCCGGGGGTCCAGCGGGGCGCTCCAGCTGCTGATCCATCCGTCGAGCTCGTCGGCATGGTCCCGGCGCGAGCCGAGCGTGCGGAATCGAGCGTCGTGCGCGAGTTCCGGATGACCGATCACGCGGCACAGCGCTGCGAACTGCTCAGTCGGACTCGATCGCGACGGCAACCCATTCGTAGTCTCCGGTGCAGCGGTACACGTCGTGCGGCGCCCGCAGTTCGTCGCGGTTGCCTTCGACGGGTGGACCGTCGCCGGTGACGCCCTGATAGAGGATGGGCCACGGGAACGCCGCCACGGAGGCTTCGAGCATGGAACACTCCACCCGCTCTCCGATTCCGGTGACCTGCGCCCGCAGCACGGCAGCAACCGTGGCGATGGCGGCATGCACCCCAGCGGTGGGATCGGGCAACGACATCACGAAGTCCGTGGGGCCTCCACCGGGGGCACCGTTGGACGACGCCACGCCCGACAGTGCGTCGATGAGCGATCCGTAGGCCATGTGATCGGAATACGGTCCGCTTTCTCCGAAGCCCGTCATGGACACCGCAACGATGCGCGGGTTCAGCCGACGCAGCTCCTCATAGGAGAATCCGAGCCGTGCCAGAGCTCCCACGCTCATGTTGTCGATCACCACGTCGGCCCGCTCCAGCATCTCTCGTAGCACCTGGCGTCCCTGCGCGCTCTTCAGATCGAGGAGCATGCTCTTCTTGCCGAGGTTGTACTGGTTGAAGTAACCCGAGCGGTTGGGCCCGGGCTGCTGATCCAGCCACGGCCCCAGCAAGCGCGTCACGTCCGGCCGTGACGACGACTCCACCTTCACCACCTCTGCTCCGAGATGGGCCAGTTGCATGGCCGCACACGGTCCGGCCCAGACCCAGGTCAAGTCGACGACCCGGAGCCCCGCGAGCGGACCTCTACCGGCCGTACGGGGATCGTGCGGTGGGGGCGGCTCGACCGGGCGAACGGGCCATACCGGCGCACTGCCGTCTCCGGCGGAACCACGCCGCGGAGCGTGAAGACCGGTGAGCGGTTCGGTCCGCTGGTAGCGCCAGCCGGGAACCGGAATGAGCACGTCCTGCGATGAGCCGCCCGGGTCCACGGTGATCGTGCGATAGCTGTTGCGCTGCAGCGCGTGATCCCACGTGAACAGATCGGCGGCGGTATGGATGCGGGCTGCCGCCACCCCTCCTTCGTGACAAGCAGCGAGAAAGTCGCCGACGTTCCACTCCGCGAGAGCCGGTTCGAGGAACAGGTCCAGCGCATCGGCTGCTTCGATGCGCTCGGCCGTGGTTGCGAAGATCTCCATCTGCGCCCATTCCGGGTTGCCCAGGATCTTGCCCGATGCGAGCCACTGGCGGTCCTCGGTGACCTGGAGGAGCACCATGCCGTCACGGCACTGGAAGAAGCCCCAAGGCTCCACGCCACGACGGCCCTCGTGCGATGCGACGAGGCCGGTGTACGAATACGTGGGGAACGCCGTAGCCATGATGGAGATGGCCACGGCTTGCGCCGATACATCGATCCGCTGGCCTGTTCCACTGCGCAAGCGCTCCGTCAGAGCACCCAGGACTCCCAGTGCGGCGGCCGCTCCCGAATGCACCATGGACAGTTCGCCCCGGTAGCGCAGCGGCGTGGCATCGTGATCACCGGGAGCCGTGGCGTTGACGGACAGCAGGCCGCCGGCCGCCAATGCCATTAGGTCGCTGGTGCGGTGCGGCGGCTGCAGGCCGACGCGCCCGAAGGTGGAGATGTCGGCGACCACCAGTCCGGGATTGTGCGCACACGCACGCTCCAGGCCGGCGTCGTCGATCCAGTCCCGTCCGTCGACGGTGGAGCGCAGCACGACGTCGGCGTCTGAGGCCAGAGCGGTGAGCCTCGCCGCCGCGGCGGGGTCCGTGAGGTCGAGCATCACGGATCGCTTCCCGGCCGCAAAGCAGGCGAAGGCGGCGCTGCGCTCCCCGAGGTCGCCATCAGCGAGGAGCGGACCGGTCCTCCGCAGTGGATGACCGTCATTCGTCTCGATCACCACGACATCCGCGCCCAGGTCGGCCAGGATCCGTCCTGCGTACGCGGACGCCGTGGAATCACCGCACTCCAGGACGCGCACACCGTGCAGAGGAAGTCCTGCAGTGAACGGCTGAGGTGCCATGAGCAGGTGCGTCAGTGGCCGGTCGGGGCCAAGCGTGCCGCCTGCAACGCAAGGTTGCGGGCCCGCTCGATGTCATAGTGCCGACGGGTGACGATGCGCTGGGCATAGAGCCCGCCGCCCGCCTGAACGTTGGTGACGTTCTTCCATCCGCCGTACGAGTCCGCGGTGAGGTCACGGATGGCATGGAAGAGGCGGGTGCGGTACTCGCCTTCGCCTTTGTCGACGTTCGCGGTCATGTACTTCTTCGCGAGGCCGCCGACTTCTTCGTTCGCCAGATCGGAGATGGACGGAGCGGTCACCACGGCACCACCGGCGATGTCGTGGAGATGGCGCACCATGAGGCTGTAGTTGGCCGCACCGGTGTACTTGCCGGCGTTGGTGTACAGCTCGTCGGGGAACACCGCGCCGAACGGGCCGGTCTTGGCATGCATCAGGCAAGCTTCCAGGCACGCGCGGATCACCGTGGCGTGGATGATCATCTCGGAGATCTTCTCCTTGACGTGGGCCTCACCGCCGAGTCCGTTGGCCTCTGCGATGAGATGGGCCAGTCCTACCAGCTGGTCGGCGCCATCGGCCATCGAGGAGAGTCCGCCGAGCCGCTCCCACAGTCCCAGCGAATGGGCGAAGACGGCGGCCTGGCTGGTTTCCCCGTTGAGGAAGATGCGTTCGTTCGGAACGAAGACGTCATCGAAGATCACGAAGCCTTCGGGGTAGTTGTTGTCGCCCGAAACGGGGAAATCGCGCACGTCGGCATGGCGGGGCGCATAGGTGGTGTTGATGATCTTCACCCCGGGCGCATTCACCGGAATGACCGCGGCGATGGCGTAGTCCTCTTCGCCCGGCTTCATGGCCTTCGTGGGGATGGTGAGCAGTTCGTGTCCCAGCGAAGCGCCGGTGATGTGGAGCTTGGCCCCGCGCAGGACCACGCCGTCGCTTTGACGTGACACCACCCGGACGTACGCGTCGGGATCCTTCTGGCGACCGGGGGGAAGCGAGCGGTCGCCCTTGGCGTCGGTGATGCACTGCGTGATGCGTATGTCGCGCTTCTGCGCATCAGTGATGTACTCCTGGATGCCCTCGATGTACTGGGGGGCCGTCTCCTTGATGCGTCCGGCGGCGGTGGCCAGCGTCATGAGCGACGTGTAGTTGACGTGGCTCATCATCCCGGACTGGTGGACGAGGTCCACCTTCTGGCGCAACTGTTCCGGAGTGGTCGGGATGCCCGCGAGCGGGCTCTTGCCGTCGACGGAATTCGCGAGCATCCAGTCGTATCCGGCGGCGCAGTGGCCGACGGCGATTCCGAGAAGTGGGTGGCCCGGAAGGTCCGGCACACGCTCCCCATCGAAGAAGGTTGCCCGGCCGTCGTCGAGCGAGGCCTTGTACTGATCACCGGTCATTAGTGCCATTTTTCGTCTCCCAGATCGATTCCGCACACGTTGAGTTTGCTTTTGGAACTTTACCAAACGTTCGTTAGATTTCCAATCGAGCCGCTCTTGCATTCCGCGTCGGCTCGAGACAATGCACACGCACTCAAGGGGGATATCGTGAACGATGAGTCAGACCAGGTTTTGTTCGCACATGGAGAAGGCGACGGGCCCGTAGCACCGGGTACCTTCGGTTTCTCGCGGCGGGCTTTTCTCGCCGGCGGCGGCGCTCTCGCCATGTCGCTGTGGCGGAGCGAGGGGGCCGATGCGGCCACGTCCACCGCGAAGAAGACGAAGAAGACCGTCGCGAAGGCGGTGCCGACCACCACGGCGAAGCCCGCGACTGCACCGAGCACGACCGTGGCCACCACGAAGGCAGCGCCATCCACTCCGGGGGCGCGGCCGGAAGCGAAGACCACCACGCTGACCATCGGCGTGCCGTCGCTGCAGGAGGCCTACGTCGACCCCCACTTCGCCGTGGGCGGTCTCGTGTTCCCGCTGCGCTGGGCCATCAGCGAGTTCCTCTACGCGCAGGACCAGGGTGGCAACTTTGTGCCGAACCTTGCCACCGGCTACACCCTCAGCCCGGACAAGCTCGCTTGGACCTTCAAGCTGCGCTCGGGCGTGAAGATGCACGACGGCTCCGATTTCACCGCCGCCGACGTGAAGACAGCCGTGGATCGGATCCTGGCGGGCGCGGACTTCACCCATCTGGCGACGTTCAAGAGCTACGTCACCGGTGCCAGCGTGGTCGATCCGCTCACCGTGAAAATCACCACAAACCGTCCGTACGCAACCCTGGTGTCCGACTCTCCGCCGCCCATCCCCACCGGCTACTACAACAAGGTCGGTGACGCGGCGTTCCGCAAGAACCCCATGTCATGCGGCGCGTGGAAGTTCGTCTCCCAGGAATTGAACGCCAACGTCAAGTACGAGCGCTTCGAGGAGTACTTCGACCCGAAGCGCAAGCCCAACTGGAAGAAGCTCGTGTACGCCATCGTGCCCGACGAATCCAGCCGGGTGGCCGGTATCAAGACGGGTGCGCTGGACATTGCCTACGGCATCACGGCGAACACCGCGGCGGGTCTGGACAAGCAGGAGGGCGTTTCCATAGCGGAGATCCCCAACACGGGCATCGGCTACTGCATGATGCTCGACAACTACACGCCGGGCTCCAACTCGCCGCTCACCAACATCGACGTGCGCCGGGCGCTGCTCATGGCCATCGACCGCGAAGCCATCGCCAAGGCCATCTACAAGGGCTACGCGCGCGTCGCCACCAGCAATGTGCCGTTGATCATGCTCGGCTTCAACAAGAAGGCGCAGGCAGTCCCGTACTACCCGGACGAGGCCAAGAAGCTCCTGGCCAAGGCAGGATTCCCGTCGTTCACCGTTGACCTGAACCTGTATTCGTCCACTCCCACGCTGCCCGACATCCAGAAGCTGGCCGAGGCAATTGCCGCGTACTGGGGCCAGGTGGGCGTCACGGTGAAGCTCAACGTGGCCGACTCGGCGACGATCCTTCCGCAGTGGCGCAACAAGACCCTCAAGGGAGCGGGCATCATCGCTGGCCCGATGTTTTTCTACGACGAGCCGTCGCGCCTTGCGTCGTCGTTCTTCTCATCGAAAGCCGCGTACTCGACCGTCACGAGCAGCAAGCAGCTCGATGATCTCGTGAACGAGATCAACGAGGAGATGGACCAGGGCGGTCGTGCCATCCTCGGGCGCCAGCTCCAGGAGTTGCTCGACACGAACCTGTGGGGTCTTCCGCTGGTGACCGTGTCGAGCCTCGTAGCGCTGGGTCCGAACGTGGCGAAGTTCGAGTCGATGGAGTCCAACTCCTACGCCGGACCTCTCTACTGGGTCGTCGCGAAGTAGCCGGTAACCAGTGAGCCGATACATTGTGAGCCGCCTCCTGCAGGCGGTCCTGGTGCTGTTCGTAGTGGCAACGGTGGTATTCCTGCTGAGCCGGGCCAGCGGAAACACCGCTGCGCTCATGGCTCCGCCGGATGCCTCTGCGGAGGTCGTCAAGGAGATCGAGAAGAACCTCGGTCTGGACCGGCCGCTGGTGGTGCAGTACCAGCGGTACATGGGCAAGCTCGTGCGGGGTGATCTCGGCACGTCGTTCTCGTACCGAACCGACGTCCGCACGCTCCTGGCCACGGCCCTGCCCAGGACGCTCCAACTCGGTGCCGCGGCATTCCTGTTCGCCGCGACCTTCGGCATCACAATCGGCTCACTGGGCGCCCTGCGACAGGGAAGCGCAGTGGACAGCGTGGGGAAAGGGCTGGCCCTCATCGGTCAGTCCGTTCCCTCGTTCTGGCTGGGCATGCTCCTCGTGCTCGGCTTCGCAGTGCGACTCCGGTGGTTCCCCCCGTTCGGCCACGGGACCTGGCGCCATCTCATCCTCCCGGCCATCGCGCTCGGTGCGTACCCGCTCGCATCGCTCACCCGGCTCTCGCGATCCGCAGTGATCGAAGTGCTGCGGAAGGACCACACCCTCTTCGAGAGGTCCAAGGGTGTGACGCCGGGAAGGCTGCTGCAGCACATCCTGCGGAACGCATCGCTGCCCATCGTCACCTTGGCCGGCATCCAGTTGGGCACCATGTTCTCCGGGGCGGTCATCGTGGAGACGCTGTTCGCCTGGCCCGGGGTGGGCCAGGTGGCCATCCAGGCCATCAACTCACGTGACTACAACGTCATCCAGGCGGTCGTGATCGTGAACACGGCGATCTTCGTGGCCATGCTGCTGCTGGTCGACATCCTGTACGTGTTCCTCGATCCGCGGGTGCGTGGCAGCCGCCGCAGCGTCAGCGTGGCGGGTGCGTGATGAACGTGTCCTCCGTCAACGATCCGGTTCTCCCCGCGACGGCCAAGCCTCTGGCACGTCGCCGTCGTCGTCGCCCTTCCATCCTGAGATATCCGCTGTTCTCGGGGGCCATCCTCGCGGTCTTCGGGTTCGCCGGCACCGTCGGCCCGTTGCTGACGACGCGCAAACCGTCGGACATCGACCTGGTTGCGTCGCTGCAGCCGCCGGTGGGCTTCGGGGGCACGTGGTCGCATCCTATGGGTACTGATGATCTGGGGCGCGACGTCTTCACCCGCATGGTGCACGGCTCGCGCATCGCGTTGCTCGTCTCCCTCACCGTCGTGTTGGTGGCGGGCTTCATCGGTCTCACCGTGGCGGTGGTGGCGGGCTTCCGTGGTGGCCGCCTCGATGCGTTCCTCATGAGAGTCACGGACGCCAGCATGGCGTTCCCGGTGATCCTGCTGGCCATCGTCATCGTCGGCGTGTTCGGGCCGAGCACGCTGAACGTGGTGATCATCCTGGCGATGGCGGGATGGCCGAGCTATGCGCGCGTACTGCGTAGTGAGGTGCTGCGGGTGCGTACCCAGGACTTCGTCACCATGGCCCGCACCATGGGCGCGTCCAACCGCTGGTCGGTCGTCCGGCACGTCCTTCCCAACATCGCGCCCACACTGCTGGTTCTCGTCAGCCTTCAAGTGGGCACGGCGATCATCGCCGAGGGGTCGTTGAGCTTCCTCGGCCTCGGTGTGCCGCCACCGGCGCCGTCGTGGGGCGGCATGCTCTCCGACGGCCGACGTTTCCTCGAGCAGGCCTGGTGGCTTCCGGTTGTGCCGGGCATCGTCTTGAGCCTTACGGTGCTGGCCGCCAACCTGATGGGCGACTGGTTGCGCGTCCACAACGACCCCACGAGCAAGAGGTAGGCCATGCTCGACGTCAAGAACCTCCATGCCGTGTACTACGGCCAACGGAACGCTCCCGTGCCCGCGGTGCGCGGCATCGACCTAAGTATTGCCGCCGGCTCGGCACTCGCGCTCGTCGGCGAGTCGGGCAGCGGCAAGAGCACGGCTGCACTCGCCATCATGCGGCTCGTGCGCCACCCTATCGGTGACGTCACGCAAGGTCAGGTGCTGCTCGACGGGGCCGATCTCCTGGCCATGCGGCAGCAGCAGATGCGGCGGGTGCTGCGTCATGACATCGGCTATGTCCCCCAGGACCCCACCACTGCGCTCGATCCGCTCTACACCGTGCGTTCGCAGATCCTGGAATCATCGGAGCCCGGTACCAGAGCCGAGCGCGTCAGCGCGGCGGTCGCCCTGCTGGAACGACTCGGTGTCGGCGATGCCCAGCATCGCCTCACCAGCTACCCGCATGAGTTTTCGGGTGGCATGCGCCAGCGCGTGGCCATAGCCATCGCTTTGTCGAAGAACCCCAAACTGCTGATCGCCGACGAGCCCACCACGGCGCTCGACGTGACCACCCAGCTGGGTATCCTTCGGCTCCTCGACGAACTCCGGCGCGAACGCGGTCTGGCCATGCTGTTCGTGACCCACGACCTGGCCGTGGCCCGTCTGGTGTGCCAGAACGTCGCCGTGATGTACGGAGGGATCGTGGTGGAGTCAGGTCCCATCGACACGGTGCTCAGCACGCCCCTGCATCCCTACACGCAGGCCCTCCTCGACTCGGCGGCCGACCGTGCTCCGGCGCGCACCCGCCTCAGGGCGATCCCCGGATCACCGCCGCCACTGACCGCTCTGCCGCCAGGATGCCCGTTCGCTCCGCGTTGTCCTGTGGCAACGCCCGAGTGCGAAGCCGTGGTCCCGGTGGTTGAACGGCACGGGTCCGTCGATGTGAGATGCATACGGCCGGGGGCTGCCGCCGGCGCCATGCTGTCGCAGTCCCGGGCCGAAGCGGTGGTCCGATGAGTGCGGTCCACGGGGCCCCGGTTGATCAACGGGTCGTTCTCTCCGCGAAGCAGCTGACGAAGATCTATCCAGCGCCGGGCGGAGGCACGGTTCACGCTCTCGCCGACGTGGACGTGAGTGTCCTCCGTGGGCGCACGCTCGGTCTCGTGGGTGAATCGGGCAGCGGCAAGACCACCCTCACGCGCATGCTGCTCGCTCTGGAGAAACCGACGTCGGGAACGGTGAGCGTCGACGGGCAGAGTATCGCCGACCTCGGCGCCGACGATATGCGCGCATATCGACGGCGGGTGGCGGCGGTGTTCCAGAACCCGTACAGCTCGCTGGATCCCCGCATGCACATCTGGGACATCGTCACCGAACAGCAGGCCATCGACCGCACCGCCAACAAGCGTGAACGCCGGGCGCGGGCCGAGGAGCTGCTGGATCTCGTCGGCATCAGGTCCGAGTTGGCCGCCCGCTATCCCCACGAGCTCTCAGGTGGCCAACGGCAGCGGATCGCCATCGCCCGAGCGATATCCCAGGATCCCGACGTGATCATCCTGGACGAGCCGCTGTCCGCGCTCGACGTGTCGGTCAGTGCTCAGATCGTGAACCTCCTGCTGGACCTGCAGGAACGCATCGGTGTCACGTATGTGTTCGTCGGACACGACCTGCGACTGGTGCGTCACCTCTGCCATGACGTGGCCGTCATGTACCGCGGACGAATCGTGGAGCAGGGTCCGGCCGACGAGGTGCTGGACGCACCCACCCACCACTACACGGACGCCCTCGCCGAGGCGTCAGCGCTGCGAGCGCTGGCCCCGGTGGACGATGCCGACACGGCACCCACTCTGCTCGGTGCCGGCGCAGGGTGCGCATACCGCAACCGCTGCCCCGCGGCAGACGGGCAATGTGGTGCCGAGGATCCCCCCGCAGTCGTTATCGGCGCCCGGTCCGTCCGCTGTTTCCATCCCCTCGACCCGACCAGGAGCACCAATGTCTTCAGCACCGACAACGTCAGGAGCACCAATGTCTGAGGTGCGTTTCGACAACCGCGTGACCGAGCTGCTGGGGGTGGAGATCCCCATCCTGTCAGCGCCGATGGGATGGATCGCACAGCCAGCCCTGGTCGCGGCGGTGTCGGCCAGCGGTGCCATGGGCATGATCCCGGGCTCCATGGGCACCCCGGTGGTGCGCGACCACATCCGTCAGGTCCGCGACCTCACCGAGAAGCCCTTCGGGGTCAACCTGCCCATCGCATTCCTCAAGGACCAGTCGATCATCGAACTTCTGGTCAACGAGGGGGTCCGCTTCGTGACGACGTCCGCTGGCTCGCCCGACGCGTTCACCAGCCGCCTGCGCGACGCGGGACTTACCGTGTTCCATGTGGTGCCCAGCCTGAAGGCCGCCCGCAAGGCCGTCGATGCCGGCGTGCACGGGCTGGTCGTGGAGGGCAGCGAGGGTGCTGGGTTCAAGAGCCCGCGGGACGTGGCCTCGATGGTCCTGCTGCCGCAGGTGACCGCCAACGTCGACGTGCCGGTCATCGCTGCCGGAGGCATGGCCGACGGTGCATCCATGGCCGCGGCGTTCGCTCTCGGCGCCGAAGGGGTCCAGATGGGCACACGAATGGTGGCCACCGTCGAGTCGGGCGTGCACGACAATATGAAGCGGGCCGTCGTCGAGGCCGACGAGACGGCGACCATGCTGATCAACCAGCACAACGGCCGTCCTGTGCGGGTGCTGCGCACCGGTTCCACGGCACCGTTCGAGTTGGCCACGGAGGGCAATCCGATGGCGCTGCTGGAGCGGATAGCCGAGCTGTACGAAGGGGGAGACCTCGATGCGTCGCTTCCCCAACTGGGACAGGTGGCGGGGCGGATCGCGTCGGTCGAGAAGGCCGCGGTGGTGGTGCAGACCACCGTCGACGAGTTCGCATCGGTGCTGGCACGTTTGGCCCTAAAGTATTACGTTCGATGACCGATAGGCCACGTACCCCCCGCCCTCGGACCTCGACGAGCACGGCTTCGAAGAGCACTGCCCGGACGAGCACCGCCCGGATGAGCACTGCCCGGATGAGCACCGCCGCTGAGGCGGCGTCTGCCGCTGCTCCGAAGAGCAAGGCGCGCAAGTCGGCCAAGCGTGCGCCCTCAACGTACGCGGTCGAGCGCGAGGAGGAGATCCTCAACGCCGCCGCAGAGATCTTCTTCCGCAAGGGGTACGGAGCCACCAGCATGCAGGACATCGCCACGGCGGTCGGCATGTTCAAGGGCTCGCTGTACTACTACTTCGCGTCGAAGGAAGACCTGCTTTACTCCATCTCGCGGGCCATCCACGAGAGCGCCGCGGCCAATATGGACGCCGCCGAACGGACCGCCGGTTCCGCCGAGGACCGACTGCGTGCGCTGGCACTTGGCCACATGCGGACGCTCCCCGGTCGGCGCGGCGTGGATCTCGGTCTTTTACTCGGAGTACAAGCACCTCACCGGTCCCCGGCGCACGGAGATCGGCGCGGTTCGGCGCCGCTACGAGGCGTTCGTTCAGGAGCTCATCCGCCAAGGCCAGGCCGGTGGCGCGTTCTGTCCGGACCGCGACCCCGTCGTGATGGCCACCGCGGTGCTGACACTTCTCAACAGCAGCACCCTGTGGTCGGCCAACATCCACACCGAGACGTTCAGCGCCGCGTACGCCGAATTCGCGCTGGCCGGCCTCAAGTGCGATCACGTGCATTCCGGGAAGCGGGCTGCATCCGCGGCCACGCGGTCCGTCACGCAACGTGTATCGAAGCGGGCATCGTCGCTGACGTCCAGTTGAGTCCGACGTCGTCGGGGTGCAGCGAGCGCCAATCGACCTCGCTATGCGCCCGGAGCGGGCCTTACTGGTCTCACGCGCCGCTCGGCCAAGGGTCTACGAGTTGAGGACTGCGATCGCCTCGATCTCCACCAGCAGATCCGGCTCGGCCAGGGCGGAGACGCCGATCAGGGTGATGGTCTTCGTCGTGTCGATTCCGAGTGTGATCGCTGCCCGCCTGACGCCTTCGCCATATGCCGGTAGCTTCTCGGGGCTGAGGTCGACGACGTAGACCGTGAGCTTTGCGATGTCAGCGAACGTCCCGCCGGCTGCCTCGACGCAAGTGTTGACGTTCGTGATGGCTTGTTCGACCTGCGCGGCCAGATCGTTGGCTCCGACCGGCGTGCCTCCGGCGTCTCTGGCGACTTGGCCGGAAAGAAACACCAGTTTCGACCCGGTGGCGATGGCGACCTGGCGGTAACGATCAGGGTTCGGGACACCGGCGGGATTTAGCAGTTCGATCGTCATGACGTTGCTCCTAGCAGTTGGTGGGATCACCGTAGCTTCGGCAACGCTGGACCGGCGTCCGCTGTTGGCAGGCGGACAGTCATTTTGTGCGGGTGCACCTGGTGGCAGCCAGGTCAGCTGGACTGCACGTTTCGAAAGGCTCGGGGAATGATTCCCCCGACCCTGCCCGCGCGTTTGCTCTCGGTTGAGTTCGCGGGGAAGAATTGGGTGGAAGAGCAACATGACGGCTACGGACGCTCGTTGGTCGACGGAACAGGTTGCCAAGTTTCACCGGTGACCGCGATGGGTACCAGGACCTCGGAACGAACTCATGGAGACGCATGGCTTGGACCGCTCAAGCCAATGAGGCCGCTCAGAAAGCTCTCGCACCGCTCGCGTTACTCGAGAGTGTCTGGCCCGGGGACAGAATCGTCCCGTACGGGCCCATCGAACACGAACCAAGGCCGCGTGGAGGGGTCGATGGCTGCTGCTCAAAGGACCGACCGACGCAGGCTCACGATTAGGAATTCTCAGATGACCGACAACACTCTCGTCGCTGCCTCCGAACTGGCAGCGAAGAACCCGACGACCTTTCCGAATGAGAGCACCGCGTATCGCAGGGCACGCAATGCTCTACTGGCTGAAGAGATCGAGCTTCGCCGTCACCTGTGGCGCGTCGCCGAGCAACGACGTGATCTGCCACCGGGCGGGCAGATCGCTCAGGACTATTCGTTCGAGGGCAAGAACGGAGCCGTGACGCTGTCCGAACTCTTTGGTGATCACGACACACTCAT
The DNA here is from genome assembly GCA_963763135.1 of uncultured Acidimicrobiales bacterium. Taxonomy (GTDB): domain Bacteria; phylum Actinomycetota; class Acidimicrobiia; order Acidimicrobiales; family JANYDT01; genus JANMZO01. Next base: position 178,018 of record CAVXNJ010000011.1, read on the forward strand.
CGTCTACTCGATGATGTATGGCCCTGAGCGCGACGAGGGGTGTCCAATGTGTTCATCGATGCTCGACGCCTGGGATGGGGAAGCCCGACACATCCAAAAACGCGGAGCGCTGGCTGTGGTGGCCCGCTCACCGATCGGACGGATCGTCGACTACGCCGCCAAACGAGACTGGACCGGCTTGTCGTTCTACTCGGATCCAAGCGGCGACTATACGAACGACTACGTCGGCGAACGCGATGCAGACTCACCCGCCTACACGGTGTTCCAGAAGGACCCCGACGGCACCGTCCGTCACTTCTACAGCGGCGAAGGCACTTCCGAGATGGCCGATCCCGGTCAGGACCCGCATTCAGCACCGGACATGAACCCGCTTTGGGTACTCCTCGACACCACCCCCAAAGGGCGCGGCACCGATTGGTATCCGGCACTCGACGATTGAGGTTCCCTGAGTCGCAAGGAGCACAAGCGGAGGGGACTTCAAAAACCGCGACGTGGTTGCCGTCGGGCTACGTGGTGATCCCAGTCGAGCCCTCGCCGCACAGGGGGAGCGTCGTCTCGATGTGTGGGGTCTAGGTGCTAGTTGGCCGGGTCAGCGCCCAAACGGTGTGCAGATGCAGCTGCGGTTGCCATCGGCGTCCTCAACGACCCAGTACGCCGGCGCGCCAGCGTCACCGATTAGCCGTCCTCCGGCGTCAAGCACGGCCTGGAGTCGACGCTCAGCCTCGTCATGTGGCACCCACACATCGAAGTGCCACCGCTGCTCGAATTGCTGCTCAGGAAGCGCCAACGTCTCGTCGATTTCCGTCGGGTTCTGCCACCAAACCGTCGGCACCTGCCCGCTAGCGTCAACCGGTTCACCACGGACAATCTCTACTCCGAAGAGGGCTGCGTAGAACGGGGCGAGACGGTCGCTGGCCGTCGTGTTGAGTCCAAGCTCTATTTGTGTCAGGCGCGCAACGTCCGCCCTGATACCGAGTTCCGCTGCGTAGCGACTGATTTGGTGTGCCAAGTCGACGTCGCGTTTGGTTATGCCGCGCACCTCATCGCTCGACAGGGTCACGATCACGTCGGTATTGGTGAGCGTGACATGGGGATGGTGTGCGGCTGCCTCGGCGGCCTCACCGATCTTGTTCACCAACGCCAAGCCGTTGGCAAAGTCACTCACGCGGAATCGGGCTTTGATCCGGCCGAGGATCTGGCGCCAGTCCTCAATGCCCGCATCTTGAACTTGGACTGCGGTCAATTTCTGTAGTGGATCAGTCAAGGAACTACCTCCATGCGGTTAGCGGCAGAAAGCTCAACCACCGTAGAACCACGTCAGCGTTAGAGCGCAGCGCAGCGCTGCGGTCGCCCGAGCACGAAACCTCCGCGCTATGCCGTGCAGACAGTGCCCCACCCGCGTAGCGCAGCCGCATTGCGTTCCGACCGCGCTCTGCTGGCAGACTTGGCCCATGACGAAGCGACTCACTGGCACTGGAATCTGGAGCCCGCATCTGCGGTTCGGCGATGTGACCCAGGCGGCAGCATTCGCCGCCGAGCTCGAGCAGCTGGGCTACTCCGCATTGTGGATCCCGGACGTGGGTGGCGACCTCTTCACGCCGCTGGCCAACCTCCTCGGAGCCACCACCACGGTCACCATCGCCACCGGCATCCTGAACGTATGGATGCATACGGCCGAGGAGGCTGCCGCGGAGCACGCCCGTCTGGTGGCGGAGCACGGCCCGCGGTTCCTGTGCGGCCTGGGGATCGGCCACCGCCCGTTCATCGATCACGTCATGGAGCCCGGCACCTACACCAGGCCCGTGGAGACCATGGCGACCTACCTCGACGGCCTTGATGCGGCACCCACGCCCCTGCGCGTCGAGGACCGCGTGATCGCGGCGCTCGGCCCCAAGATGCTGGAACTGGCCCGCACCCGCACGTCGGGCACCCACCCGTACCTGGTGACCCCCGAGTTGACCCACGCCGCTCGCACCGGCATCGGCCCCGACCACCTGGTGGCCAGCGAACAGGGCGTGGTGCTGGAGACCGATCCGGCGAAGGCCAGGGCCATCGCCCGCCAGCACCTGAAGACGTATCTCGGACTGCCCAACTACTCCAACAACTGGAAGCGCCAGGGTTTCACCGACGACGACATCGCCGACGGCGGCAGCGACCGCCTGGTCGACGCGCTGGTGGTGTGGGGCGACGAGGCTGCCATCGCGGCCCGAGTTCAAGAGCAGCGTGACGCAGGGGCGGACCACGTATGTGTCCAGGTACTTACCCAGGATCCCACCGTGTTCCCCGCCGCCGAGTGGCGCATCCTCGCCCCGGTACTGCTCGGCACCTGACCCGCCAGGGTCACAGCTCGCCCCTGTTGCGGACATTGCTCGGAGATTGAGAAGGCGCGCCGCGGAAAGGATGGCTACGGCGTTGGTGGTCGCGGAGCGTCTGGGACACCGACGTGGAGTGTTGCCTGACCGCTCGAGCGGCGGAATCGTCGGTAGCTCACCTGCGATTCATCTGCCGACGCTGAAGGCCCATCTACGCCCTGCGGGCGAAGTAGATGATGAGCAGAATGATTAGAATTAGGCCCAAGCCTCCACCGATATACATCGGGGGCCTTACCGAACGATCCGACGGTCATCGACAACTGTGGTGGAGTCACCGACAACCTTTGTAGTGCGGCGAAATCCACCCCAACTCGACCAGAAGGCAACGCTGAGCACAGCGCCGACAATGCCGATGATGAACAAGATCATGCCGATGGTCTGGATGTTGAAGCCGTCCGCCGTAGCGCTGACTGCCCAGCGGAGGATCGCTCCCGCAGCGATCATGAGAATACTCACTGTGATGCCCATTGCTTGTCTCCTTCGGTTGTTGATTGCCCATTTGGGCTACCAGATCGATACCCCCGGTCAGCGCCGCTCCAAACGCGAGGCTTCGATGAACATTGTTCACGACGCAAAGAACCTGCATTATTCACGCGATGGATGGGCCGATCGGATGTTCCCAAGAGCTGATAGATGATGAATCGGGCAAGCGTGAGGTCGGCCTGGACCGGTCAGACCATGCGGGGGAGCACCGTGCCGTCACGGAGCCTGACGATCTGTGGGGTTACGTTCGTGATGAGGGCCGAGCCGGCCAGCACCGCTGCGACGGGACCCGCAGTGCGGGGCCAACCTTCGAAGAAAAGAGCCGGTTATGTCTGACCGTTCAAACCAAAGGATTGGACATAAATCCTCATCTCCTGACCATCCATCATGTCGAACTACTCATCCTATAAAATGACAACGTATTACAACCATTACACCAAAATATCCCAAGAAGAACTAACAGACTCGACGCCAATCCGGCGTGCAAGTGACGGACAAATACTGCGTTCAGGGAGAATATCTAATGTTGGCTGCTGCGTACCGTTTTGATCTCGAAAGGATATTCCTCGGAGATTTGCCGGCACTTTTCTATCTAGAAGTGCTCCTTCGATCTTCGTTGGTGTTTGGGTTCGCACTATGGCTGATCCGTTTCCTGGGCAAGCGAAATCTCAGCCAACTGTCTGCCTTTGACCTCGTGATCATCATCGCTCTGGGTTCGGCCGTCGGCGACCCGATGTTCTACGACGACGTTCCGATTCTTCCCGCGTTAACAGCCGTTGCCGTGGTTGTGCTGCTGAACGTTTTCCTGGCCCGCGTGACCCGAGTGCACCGTCGGTTTGAGTCGCTCGTCGAATCCTCACCCCGGTTGGTCGTGTCTCGCGGAGTGGTTGTTCACGACGCATTGAAGCGGGAAACAGTGAGCACAACCGAGCTGTTTGAGATGCTGCGACTTGCAGGGGTCGAGCGTTTGGCCGATGTGGAAGCTGCGGTCCTCGAACCGTCGGGTCGACTGAGCGTTTTGAAGGCAGGAACGCCCCCTTCCGCTTTATGGTTAGACGTAATGGGACGAACGTAACGGTTCCGCTCGCCCCGAGTTGTCCGCTGGCTTTCGCGACTTTGGCGTTCCGCGCCGGCGGCGGCGAGCGGTGTTGCGATCGGGGAATTTCGCCGCCCAGTTCGCGTTAACCCGTCCCAACGGTGGTGTGGTGGCGCAGCGCAATCAACTGCTGTTTGCCACAGTTTCCCGACATCGTGGTTGGTCTCGGAGTCCATTCGCCCAAAGGGCAGATCCATCGAGCGCTTTTGGATTGTCACGAATACGTCGAGTGGGGGCGTTGCATACATGGATTTTCCCTCTTCTCACGTGAGGCGCCGGCCGGTACCCCGGCACCTGGTCGTTGAAAACGGACGTCGGCCCGGTTTGGGGAAGCCAAGTTCAGCTTCGCCCAGTTCAGCTCGTCGACGGATGGTTCGCCGCCCGATCGGTCTCGGCGTTGGCCATTGGAAGCCCGCCGCCGAACGGGTTCTCCGGGTGTCCAACCCGCTCGGGAGTGTCGGGATTTGACCCATCGCCAGCCAGAAGAGGGCCCTCAGCTCCGAGGCCGCTCACCTCCGATGCATCCATATTGTTCTCTGCGTGAACAGGATTACCGCCGTCAACTTTCCGCTGGTCACCGCGTAGGGGATCGAACGCAGCCGCGATCGCGTCTGCGTGATAGTTGCGCAGTTCGGTGCGCTGCCGTTTCGCGCGGCCGATCAGGGCTTCGAAATCGAGCGTCGCACCAGCACCTTGACCGGCCTCGCCCCTATCGTGGGTCTGGAGCGATCGCCAGAGCGAACGCTTCATGTCAATGCCGGCGAGCAGGGTTTCCATTTCGACAACCGTGGAGAGCGGGGACGGGCGCAGAATGGAGCCGTTCAGCTTGACGCCGCGAGTCGTTCGCCGAGCGCGGCGCCGAGTTGTTTGACTGGGTTGCGTCGAATGGCGTGAGACTGCGCGTACGACTCAAGCAGCAATCGATCGGCGGCAATCTCGTCGGCCATCACTTCGAGCCGTTGTCCCATCGGAGTGTTCTCGTGACGGCGGGCGAGGCGACGACACACACCGACCCCGGCGATTGCACCGGCGCGGTGGTCGTTGATGTAGATGCGGAGCATGGTGTCGACGCTGGGTTCCTCTTCACGGATTTTCAAGCGCATCGTGTCTGTCCTTCCCGGTTCAGTCCTTCGGCCACCCACTTGGTGCCCGTGCGGCACTACCCGTGCCCGACCTGGATCAAACGACGCTCGACCGGTCTGAATCGACCGGACTGAATGAAACGGCCTTAAATCAAGCGGTCTGGATCGACAAATCAAGCGGTCTGGATCGACCGGGTCCGGGTAAACGGCTGGGGAAAGCGGCAAGCGGATCGGGTGCGAGAGTTCGGCATGTATCGGCGTCCGGATCGCGGGGTAGCTCTCGGCTGTGACGGAGAGCAGGAGCTGGCATGACTGAAGGGGCACCGGGTAGGAGCCATCGAGGCGATACGGAAGGCATCATCGAAGCGGAAAGTCTGGCCCCGCTCATACTGCAACACAACAGCGACAGTGATCCGGGCATACGCCGGCAGGGGACGACCCGATTCCGTTACGTCAATGTGAACGGCAAGCCCGTGCGCGATGAAGCCACGCTCGCTCGAATCACTGCGCTTGCCATACCGCCGGCGTGGACCAACGTATGGATTTCCCCGTTGCCCAACGGCTACCTGCAGGCCACCGGCCGCGATGCCAAAGGGCGCAAGCAATCGCGGTACCACGCAAGTTACCGGGCTGAGCGGGACGAGGAGAAGTTCTCGTTGCTTGTCCCGTTCGGTGACTCGCTCAGCCGTCTCCGGTCACAGGTCGCCCGCGACATGGCCGAGAGGGTGCCTTCGTTGAACCGGCAGACGGCACTGGTGGTCCACCTGCTCGACGTCACCGCCATACGTGTGGGAAACGAGGCGTACGTTCGCCGGAACAACACCTACGGGCTGTCCACCCTGCGCACTCGCCAGGCACAGGTTCACGGCGCCGAGATCACGTTTTCGTTCGTCGGTAAAAGCGGCAAGGCGCACCGGGTGACCACCTACGACCGGCGGGTCGCCCGGCTGGTGCGGCAATGTCACGAACTGCCCGGTCAAAGGCTGTTCACCTACATAGACGATGACGGTCGCCCGAAGAATGTGGAGTCGACGGATGTGAATGCGTATCTGCGCCGATGGACAGGAGGCGATTTCACGGCGAAGACGTTTCGAACCTGGACAGCCACAACCCAGGTAGCCGCGGAGCTCGGCCCGTTGCCCGGAGCGCCGACGAAATCCGCGTTCTTGTCGGCTGTCGATCGCGCCGCACAACTGCTGGGAAACACCCGCACGGTGTGTCGAACCAGTTACATTCATCCGCTCGTCGAGTCATCGTTTTACGAAGGCTCCCTGCGCGTTGCGTGGTCCACCGGCCCGCGCCGCCCGACCGCCGGGTTGACCGTCGACGAGCGTCGCACCTTGCATCTGCTCCGGACCGTGGGCCCCGGGGACAACCCACTGGCCTAGTCGCGGCGAGCGCGGTCGCGGCTGGCTTGGTCGCGGCGAGCGCTCGGGTTTCCGAGGGGTCGGGCGCCGTGTACAGGGGCCCGACCGCGATGGGCACGCTACGGTTGGAAGACCACCTTGATGGCGCCGTCCGCCCGGTTCGGGAACATGTCGTCTGCGGCGGATGCGTCGCTCAACGGGAAGGTGATGCGTGGCGAACGCCTCGACCCCCAGCACGTCTTCGTCCTTGTCGAAGGAGCGTGAGGATGTCGTCGCTCCAACGGCGGCTGGGCCCTCGGCGGAACGTCGGCAGCGAAGGGTCGATGACCGCATGTTTGACGTCTCGATGCCCACGGGTTTGACGCGCAAGTACCGGGGTAGCTGCACATCAGTTCGGGAAGCTGACATGAGTTCGGGAACCCGCCGGGACGCCGGGCAACTCGCAACCCTGGAGATCATTCGTGGCCAACCAAACAACGACATCTGACGCCAATGGCAAAAGTGGCATTCCGGGATTTGTATACGGAATCCTGATATCGCCGGTCGTATTCTTTACTTGCTTTGCCGTGACACAACTTTTCCAATACGGCGCCAAAAGTAAATGGTCAGACTATCTGCCGGTGTCTTGTACCCAGCAGCCTGCCTAGCACGGTAGTGCTCATGCCCTCCGGGTACCGGACAATCTTTGCCTGATACGCCTCCGTTCAAGATGCTCGCGCACACGCACGGCGACTTCCATTGGACGGATGGGTATGACCGTCTGAGTGGACGTGGGAGTGCACAAGTGGCCGAGTCGGAAGGGTGGACGTATTGATTCAACCAAACCCGGGTAACAGCGTAAAGTTGCTGCCGCATTCCGGCCAATAGCTACATCCTTCAAGGCCGAATTGTGGGGGTGACTTCCTGGCGATCAACCCATGATCATGATAATAGGAGAACCCACAATGCTCCATCAAAACATTCACACCCCTACGCTCAAGTCCGACGGTGAGGCCTCGACGAGGGCGATCAGACGCATTCGTCGTGCGGGCCTGGTGTCCGCTCTGTGTCTCGGTTCGCTGCTGGTGGCCGGATGCTCTTCAGACGACGACACGAGTGGCTCCGATGTAGGTGCGGCAGTATCCGATGCCGTCAGTGACGTCAGTGGGGCGGTCGACTCCGTCACCGACGGAACGAACGACGAAGGCGTGGCCAAGGACCTGGGGGAGCAGGTGGCCGAGCGGTTGCGGACATCGCCCACCGCCGGCGAACCTGAGATGACCTCCATCAACGACGCCATCACCGTTGTTGTAGCGCCGAACAAAGTCACGGGCCTTGAGGATACCGACAGCGACGGCAAGGACGATGACGCGAAATTCACCATCGAATCGGAGTCAGGTGACGACAAGGCTTGCGTGCAGAGCCAGGACGGCGCCTGGGAAGTAACCGACGACGAGTGCTGATGCACTGACCAACAGCTTCACCACATAAGAGTCGAAGCTCAATTCATCGACGACGACGAGGAGAAATGCCGTGCTCGAAATTGGTTACACGCTGTCGAGCGAAGAATTCGGTCAGCGAGAATTGCCCGATTTGGCTGAGCAGGCCGAAGCCACCGGGTTCAGTTTCTGACCGTATCGGATCGTTACCATCCGTGGACCGAGACCTAGGGTCAAAGTCCGTTCGTGTGGTCGACGATCGGAGCGGTGGCGAGCGTAGGAACCGGTGTCGCAGCGTAGGAACCGGTGTCGATCGGAACCGGAGTCACGTGTCCGATTCTGCGTATTCATCCGCTATCGTCGCCCAAGCGGCGGCGACCTCGTCGTTGTTGATGAATGGTCGGTTCTTCCTGGGACTGGGGACCGGCGAAGCATTGAACGAACACATTCTGGGCTCACTCTGGCCGAGGATCGAGCAGCGATGGGCCATGCTGGGTGAGGCCATGTGAGAACCCGCCTGCGTTGGTCCTCACACTATGCCCTTCATCGGATGAAGGACCGGGTGAACGCGAAGCCGGCCAGGAAGAGTCGGCTGAGTCCCGCGCCGAGCGGAGTCGGTCACGGAATCAGTCGCAGAGCCGCAACGCTCCACAGTGGGGAGACAGCGACTGAACGTCAGGCTGAGATGGCCACCGAAACAGCCTCAGAGTCCGGATCGGAAGCACGGCCCAGCTAACGGCAGGTTTTCGATCTACTGCCCGCTGCCGCTCGGCCCTGCCGATTACCGGAGAACGACGCCCCACCGGCGCTCTGACGCCCTTGTGACGCACCGTTTGATCGGTCTCGGACGTTCCTTTCTGGAGTCGTCGGAAGAGGAACCGTTTGCTGGCGGGATGTGAAGCGGTTTCCGCATGCCGTTTCAGCGTTTTACGCATGCTGGTTCAGCGTTTTCCGCTAGCAGTGACTTCGTGTTGGAGCGCAATTTGTTGCGAGTGGCCCAGGAATCGTTGGCTTCGTTTCGTGTAACGGTGATCAATGGGCCGCGGTCAGTCGGGTAAGACAACGTTGGTGAGGCAGCTTGTCGACGGGGCTGGGTCGTATTGGAGTTTTGATGATGAGTTGGTTCGCTCGGCGGCGTTGTTGGATCCGCATGGTTTTGTTGAGCGGGGTCCGTTTCCTGTGGTGCTTGACGAAGTGCCGCGCGGTGGTGATGCGGTCGTTCTGGCGGTGAAGTCGGTGGTTGATCGTCGGGCGGACAAGGGTCAGTTTGTATTGGCGGGTTCGACACGATTTGTGTCGGTGCCGCAGTTGTCGGAATCGTTGGCTGGTCGCGCTGAGATTCTTGATTTGTGGCCGTTGTCGCAGGGCGAGCTTTTGGGGTGCGCGAGTCGTTCATCGATGGGTTGCTTGACGATCCGAACGAGTTGGTGCGTCGACGGTTCGAAGGGGTTGAGCGGGCAGAGTTGTTTGGTCGGGTCGTACGCGGGGGTTTTCCTGAGTTGATCGATGTGGAACCGGTGATGGCGAGGCGTTGGTATCGCAGTTACGTGCGCACGGTGGTGGCACGTGACGTGGTGAGCGCGTCGGCGATTACGCAGGCCGACGAGTTGCCGACGTTGTTGCGGTTGATCGCGGCAAACACCTCTGGTGAGTTGGTTGCTTCGCGTTTGGCCGGTGATGCTCGGATGAGCGTGGATACGGTGGGGTCGGTATCTAGCGTTGCTGGAGTTGGTTGGTTTCATTTTTCGTGTTCGGGCGTGGACACCGAGTTTGACGAGTCGGGAGAAACGTCATGCAAAGGTGGTGTTGTCTGACACCGGCTTGGCGTGTGCGTTGTTAGGTCGGAACATGGAGGGGTTGGGTTCGCCGACGAACGCGTTGACGGGTCCGATGTTGGAGTCGTTCGTAACCATGGAGTTGGTGAAACAACGTGGGTGGTCGAATCGGCAGCCGGCGATTCGGCACTGGCGTGATCGCAACGGGGCGGAGGTCGATCTTGTGCTGGAGGGCGACGACGGGATCGTCGCCGGTATTGAGGTGAAAGCGTCATCGACCGTGGCGCCATCGGATGTGAAGAACCTGCGGCTTTGCAGGACAAGCTCGGAGATCGGTTCGCTGCCGGCGTGGTCTTGTACTTGGGCGAATACGTCGTTCCGCTTGGTGACGGGTTGTGGGCGCTTCCGGTGTCGATGCTCTGGTCAGAGTAGGAAGCCAACGCACATCGTCACCCGCCGATAGCTTCGACCTAGAGGAGACGGTTGGTTTAGCTGGCCTGTCGTTGCGTTCGATTTTTCGTCGTCGTTGTGTAACGACAAGGCGGAAGGCGAGCGTGGGCGTGCGTTGGGAAAAAGTGTCATGCTTTCGGCGACGACGGGAGCGCATAATGACGATCCGGCTTTTGGGCTCGGTTGAGTTGCTGGACGATGACGGCACGCCGGTCAAGTTTCGAAGTCCGAGTTTGCGTCGTGTGTCTTGCTGTGCTCACGGTGCATCGTGGCGCAGCGGTTTCGGTTGATCGGTTGGCGGAAGTCCTGGGCGTGAGTGTCGGTGCCGTGCGGAGCTTGGTTTCTCGTCTGCGGCAAGCAGTGGGGGAGCGGGTGATTGCAACGTCGGCCGACGGTTACGCGTTGGCTTCGGTTGACGTGGACGCTTGGCGTTTCGAGGCAATGTATTCGCAGGCTCGTGGCCTCGGAACGAATGGTGAAGCTGTGCTGAACGAGGCACTTTCGTTGTGGCGTGGCGACGCGTTTGGCGAGTTTGCATCGGAGGATTGGGCACGTGCTGAGGCGGCGCGCCTGAACGAGATGCGCGCCGATGCGGTGTCGCTCCTGCGATCCGTCGCCGGGCCGGGCCGCCAGGCCGAGATGCAGCGGCCGATTCCGGGCCGTGGCGACATCGCGGATCAGGACTCTGCTTCGTCGTCGGCGTCGGGGGTTGTCACGTTTCTGTTCACCGACATCGAGGGATCAACGAGCCGGTGGGAACACGAACCTGACACCATGCGTCAAGCGCTGGCCGACCATGACCGTGTCTTCCACGACGTCGTCGGACGTAACGGGGGATCGATCTTCAAACACACCGGCGATGGTGTGTGCGCGGTGTTCTCGGCTCCGCGCGAGCGCGCTCCTCGCTGCGATCGAGGCACAGCGTGCTCTCGGATTGCCGGTGCGTATGGGCGTTGCGACGGGGGAGGCCGAGCGGCGTGACGGCGACTTCTTCGGGCCGTCGTTGAACCGTGTGGCGCGGATAATGGGGGCGGGTCACGGCGGTCAGGTGCTCGTTGCGTCGTCGACCGCGGAGTTGGTCTCCGGTGTTGAGCTTGTGGATCTCGGTTTGCATCGCTTGCGTGATCTGGTGGATCCGGTGCACCTGTTCCAACTTCACGCCGAAGGGCTGGCGTCGGAGTTTCCTGCATTGCGGACGGCGAGACGCCGTGGGAATCTTCCGGTCGCGGCTTCGAGCTTCGTCGGTCGTGTGCGGGAGCTTGCGGTGGTTCGTGAAGCACTCGGCGAGCATCGCCTCGTGACGATCATTGGAGTCGGCGGCATGGGCAAGACCCGCCTCGCGGTCGAGGTGGCGGCCGTGTTCGACGATTGTCCCGATGGTGCCTGGTTGGTTGAGTTGGGCGGGGTCAACGACCCGGACCAGGTCACCGTGACCGTGGCCGCCGCGTCGGGATCAACGCCGACCAGCCCAATGCCGCTATGCAAGGAATCACGAATTGGTGTGAAGCGCACCGTGCCCTCATCATCCTCGACAACTGTGAGCACGTCCTGGCGAGCATCGCATCCTTAGTCGCGGACATCAACGGCCGGGCTTCGCATTGCGTGCTTCTGGTGACCAGCCGGGAGCCGCTGCTTGTGAGCGGTGAGCATGTAATCGGGCTTGGGTCGCTCGGGCTATCGGCCGGTAACGATGCTTCTGACTCCGGTTCCGCTGACGATGATGCGGTCACGTTGTTCTTGGCGACGCGCTCGTGACGAGTCTCCGGATTTTGATGCAAGCGACCGCGATGCGATAGCCGAAATTTGCCGGCGGCTCGATGGCATCCCGCTCGCGATTGAGCTCGCCGCTGCGCGGATGCGGACGCTGTCGCCGCGCGAAGTAGCCGACCGGTTGCACGAGCGGTTTCGCCTGTTAACTGGCGGGCGGCGTTCGGTCGTTGAGCGGCACAAGACGCTGCGGGCGACGGTGGACTGGTCCTATGACCTGCTCGACGAGCGTCAAAGGATTCTGTTTCAGCGGATGTCCGTGTTCGCCGGCCCGTTCGATATCGACGACGCTCGTGGCGCATGCACGGGGACCGATCTTGAGGGCCTCGATGAGTACGAGATCATCGACCTTCTCGGATCGCTCGTCGATCGGTCGCTCGTCACGATGCGAGCCGGTGACCTTCCGTATCGAATGCTCGAGACACTCCGGGCCTATGGCATCGAGCGGCTGGACTTGACCGGTGCCGTAGACGACGCCAGACGCGCCCATGCCGAGCAGATCCGCAACCGGGCGGCAGCCGATCGAGCCAGGTCGATCGGGCCCGCCGACGCTTTGATCCTGCGGCGGCTGCCCCCGCAACTCCCGGACTACCAACGCCGCGGTGACGTGGGCGTTAGATCACGACGTGCCGGAGTTGGCGATCGATATCCTCGCAGACCACATCGGAGCCTTCGGGTTTACGAACGATCTCGTGTTTCGATCGGTGCTCGGATCGACACCGTGGTTCCGCACGGAGATGTGGCGCCTGCCTGACCTCGGTTGGCCCGCGAGTGTCGACAGCGCCCATCGCGTCCGGGCGTTGAGCCTCGCCTCAAACGTGCTCGGCTGGTTCGATTTCACGACCGCCATTGCACTTGTCGACCGGGCGCTGGCGCTAAACCCTGACGATGTGCCCTCCATGCAGATGCGCGTTACATGGGGGTATCTCCAAGGGGAGACCGGTGGCAACATGGAGATGGCGCGTCGGGCCTTGTCGCTCTGCGGTGACAATCGCCCGGAGCGTCTTGGGTGTTACCAGTCGCTTGCTGTCGGATTGCTAAGCGCGGGTCACCTTGAGGAAGCGCTGTCGATCGCGCGTGACCAATTGGCCTGGGCGAATCGCATAGCCTCCGACGTGGCGCGTGCGTTTTCGTTTTCAATGAGCGGCGTCGTCCAATTCCTTCAGGGAGATGCTGCCGCAGCGATCGTCGACCTCGAGGAGGGCATACGACTGGCCCGAGCCACAGGTTTTCGCCACTACATTGCCGAGTTCAACCGTTTGCGCGTGTTGCAGGTTCTTTCCGTTGAACGCGCCCGTGTGGCGGCCATCGACGTCATCGAATTCGCACTAGAGACCGGTGACGAGCGGGCCCTGCAAAATCCGTGTGCCCACGCAACCGCGATACTCACGCGGTTCGGGGCATTCGAGCAGGCGGTGGTGCCGTCGATGAACGTTCGCCAAAACGCGATCCTGCCCGGCGCTCGCGAAGTCTTCGTCCCCGCGCTCGCCATACTCGAAGAAAACCTCGGACCCCGACTCGACAAGCTCCGGCAAGAAGCCGCGTCGCTGTCCTTCGTCGAGGTAATGCAGACCACGCTCGCTAGCCTCCACTCGGTGAGTGGATGGACCCCGGTCGAATGACTCTCTTGGCACACCTTCACGTGGCGAGGCCCCACGACCGTTATTGACTGGAACTACGCGCCCCGCGCGCCCTTTTCGTGCCCTGGAACGGGGGCTCTTTCGGAGTGCTGGGCTGGACGCGAAGCGTGGTCATCGTTCGGATGGCCGTCTTGCGGCTTTGCGAACGGCGACGCTCAGGCGAGTGGAGTCAGGGCTCAGAGCGATCGGGCGACGCCGCCTGCCAGTCGGCATCTCGATCATGTTGTGACTCGCGCTCGAATCGAGATCCAGCCCGTAGACCTGCTTCAGGTCTGCGATCACTTGGCGTTCGTGTTCTCCGATCGGGAGCAGCTTGTGGTCTAGGGCGTGCAGCACGATTGACTCGAGCAACTCGCTCATCGAGATGTCGAAGTAGTCCGCGAGTGCACGGAGCACTTTGAGCATTCGCTTCTCAAGCCGGACACCGGTCTGAACCCGTTCGACCGCGATCTTCTTGTCCGACACGACGCCGATCCTACCGGACTGCTCTCGCCTGGTTGGTTTGTACCTAGGTACCAAGGTACGCTCTTGTATGCGACGTTCTCTGTTCTTCCTCCTGGATCACCACCCGAAGCTCGGGATCCGCGCCGATGCTCGGTTGCGAGCTGCGATCGCCCATGCGAGCGAAGCCGAGCGGCTCGGGTACTCGTGCATCTGGGTGGCCGAGCACCACTTCCGCCAGCTCGGGCTCGTCCCCAACCCCGCGGTCCTGCTGGCAGCGATGGCAACGCAAACCCGTTCGATCCGCCTGGGTCCGGCGGTCGCGGTCATTCCCATGAGATCGCCCGTGCTCACGGCCGAGGACTACGCGCTGGTCGATGCCATCTCGGGTGGCCGCCTCAATTTCGGTGTCGGCTCTGGCAACGAGTTCGAGTTGGCGGGCGTAGGTGTCGCCTACGACGACCGCCGCCAACTGCTTCAGGAAGGTCTCAACGAAATCCTGAACCGCTTCCGTGTGTCGAGTGAGCGCAACGAGGGCTACGACACGCTGAATGTTCCTGTGTGTCAAGGCCCGCACCCGCCGGTCTACATCGTGGCGCGTAGTGCTGCTGCTGCGGCCGACGTTGGCCGGAGCGGTCATCACGTCCTGATGTTGGTGACGCCATTGACCGCTGGCCACACGGAAATTAGTGAGCAGTTGAGCGCCTACGAGAACGGCCTGGCCGAGGGCGGCCACGACAGTGCCACGTGTGATGCGATCGTCGTGGTGTTCGGGCTCGCGGCACCCACAGATCAGGAGGCCCGAGAGCTCGCCGGTCCCGCCCTCGCGCGCGTGCTGCACTCGATGGCCGGTGTCGATCTCGAACCGGACACGGCTTTCGCCATGCTGCGCGACGCGGACCTCGCTGCGATCGGCTCACCGGACTACATCGAAGGGTTCCTCGGTCGCCTCGAGAACCTCGGCGTGCGGCACGTCGCCTTCCTCCACGGGTTCGGTGGCCTCGCCGACGACCACGCCCTTCGCAGCATCCGCCTCCTCGCCGGCCCGGACGCTTGAAGACCGACACTAAACTTCACGGCGACGCTTCCCTGCACACCGGAGTGGGCTGCGGGTAGCAACAGTCGCCCGCACGCCAGCACGACAATGTGGTGATGCTCAGGTGTCGTCGGTGAAGTCGGATTCGTTGGTCACCGGGATCGAGATCGCAGCTGATGGGAAGTCCGCACTTCTGCGGACAGGAAAGACCCTTCCGTTTGACGATCCGTCGGCAAAGACCGAGTGGACTGCCGCAGAGTTGCTTGAGCGGCTGGCAATCGTTGAACCCATCGAGACCGATGACGAGGTTCGGGTGACGCACTTCAGCGAGATGGAAGAACGTGGCCGCATCCACCTTTCGCTACTGGGTGCCCGGGGCATAGCCAAGCGACCGCACGCTTTCCGGCCGCCGCCTCGCGTCTGATCGAATTGTCTCCGCCTAGTTCAGGAGAGCAGGGTATCGACGTAGTCGATCACTGTTTGGAGGAGGTCGGCGAAGTTGGCCGGGGTTGTTGATTCGAGTCGTTGGTTGCGCCGCCAAGCCGTCCACCGTGGCTGTGCGATAGCGGCGTAACCGCCGAGGACTTGAGCGAGGGGACGGATGGTCGACTCGCGGTGTTCGGCGACTCGTTGGATGGCCGTGCGCAGCTCGTCGGGGTCTGGCGGATTGGCGATCAGGGTGTTGATGTCGACGAAGTCGCGCCAGCGTGTGTTGGCGGTACCGCGTTGTATGGCGGTGACGATCTTCTCGGCGAGGACCATGGCGATCGGGTAGCCGATGAGTCGTATGGGTTCGCTGCCGAGGAGTCGTGGAAGGGAAACCATGGTCGGTTCGGGCCAGATGGGGTCGCCGACGTTGATGTCAAGGTGGAAGTGGAGTCTGGCGGTGGCGAGTTGTGCGGTGGCGGTGATACGCACGCCGGAGTAGTCGTCGTCTTCGCGAATGATCTGCGCGCGTAGGGATTCGAGGTCGTAGGTGAGTCCGTCGTCGAGGTGAACGGCGAAGACGGTCCGGACCGCTTCGAGCATGGTGTCGATGTCGTTGGCGATCTGTCGGGCGGCGAAGTCGATGTCTCGGGTTGCACGGCGGGCTTCGTAGGCGGCGAGGAGTACGCCGCCTTTGAGGACGAAGTGGTCGCGTTGATCGGATTGGGTGAGGCGGTCGAGGAAGCCTTCGAGCGCGTAGAGCTGGAGGAGTTCGTCGGTTGGGCGGCTGTTTGTCTGGGCGAGGCGGCGAAGGTCGAGGAACATGCGCCCAGCGGTCGTCTGTCTGTCTGGCGGTGTCACAGGAGGATCTCGAGTGCTTCTCGTATGGGTCGTTTCGCGGCGGGGAACGAGGATGCGAGTCGAAGGAGGTCGGAGGGTTGCGATCCTCGCTGGGCGAGCCACTTTCGGAGGGCGCCGACTGCTTGCTCGGTCCCGTAGATGTGGCGGAGCCGGAAGGCGTCGATGATGCATCGGCGGGGTCCGTAGAGGTGGATGTGTAGGCCGGCGCCGATGTCGAGTTCCGTGCGGTCGATGTCGAAGGTCGTGGCGTCGAATCGGTGCCAGCGGACCGGGGCGGTGGTTCGGGGTTGTCGGAGTTCGCGTGGCAGGGCGATGTCGAGGACGGCGGGGATCTCGTCGGTGAGTCGTTGTCGGGCCAGCGCTGACGTGAGACACAGGGTGGCCTGGGGTGCTCGGATGGCGATCTCAAGGAGGTCGTGGTCGGCGTCGAGGCCGGGTCGGATGAAGATCCCGCGGCCGAGAGTCTCAATGCGTGCGGCGTCGCGCCACTCGTATAGCTGACGGTCGGAGATGCCTTGGGCACACGCGTCTGCGTGCGTGAACACGAGCGGGAGCTCCTCAACCGTGACTGCCATGTATGAAAGTGTAGCCACTGATTGGCTATCTGGCTACGAATTCATTCAGTGCTGCCATGGGTGGTCCGGACGAGTCGTTCTTGGACGAGTCGCTCAGCCCTGTCACCGCGGTCGGCTAGGTCGAGCCGGGCGACGAGAAGGGAGCGACCCCGGGGTTTGTGGAGGTCGAGGTTCGCTCTGCAGGGTCGAACCGCACCACATCGGCGTTGGTGAGTCCTTAAAGGCTGCATGCACGGAAGGAGGTGCATATCGAGGTCGTCCTCCGTGATGCCGTGCTGCAGCCCGTCATGATCAGCAACCTTGAGGCCACCGGACACGGGTGGCCATCTTGGAGTTGCGGTCCGGTTTGTCTCCGCACCTTCGGCGGCATGGCGGTGAAGTGGCGGGAATCGTGCCCCCGTCCGCGGCTTCACGTTTGCCCAGCTCAGGGCACGTGCCGCGCCCGTGGGGTGGAGGGGGAATAAGGACGGAACAATTTCAATGCATTGTGCCTGGTCAGAGGCACTATTTTGTGGAGGTGGGGGGAATCGAACCCGCTCTGTGTGGTCGGCGTCGTGGCTGGTCAGAGCATGTTTGACCAGGTCAGGGCACTTTTTCGTTCGCCGTTATTCGCGTTTCGCGACCGTTGTTGACCGGAAATACGCGCCCTTCGCGCGCCCTCGCGCCTCGCCCCTGCGGTCGGGCAAGAGAAGGCTCCCGCACGAGCACGGTCAGCGTTCCCGTCGGGTGTGAGGGTTTGGATTCGGATGGTGCTTGTTCAGGTGCCCGGCTCGTCACTAGCGAATCAACCACTTCCGCAAGACCTTGACCGGCCAAGGACCTTCGTCACTTCGGTAGGACTCTGAAATGTACTTAGCTACCGATTTCGACCGAATGAGAGCGAGTACAAACAAAACTATTGCTACCACCCAGGTCGCATTCAGCAAAACGAGCGTGACGCTAGCTGAGCCATTCGAAGTCCACGATCGCAACACGGTAGCGAGACTGACCAGACGACGAATAAACCAACCCAAGCAAGGAGCAACAATCCTGCCCCGAAGGCCAGCCAGCCCTTCCGGGCAGAACGGCTGCTGCTCTTTAGCACCCCCTGCGAGTACCCGAGAATTGCACTCAGACTCAGAATCGACGGGCCCCCAGCCAACTTCAGAAGTTGCTCAGCGGTATCAGTAGCTGTAGCCATGATCTACTTCTTAGGTAGAAGGTCCTTTGGAAAGTCGTCTGAAACGGCCACCCGCCATGGCTTGGAAGTGTCACCGAGCAAAACGGAAACAGGTATCCCTACACGTTCGAGGTATGCGACAGAGCGTCTCGTCGATCTTCGGAGGTAAGGACGATTGCGGTGCCCGTAAATTCAGCAGTCTTCTCTCGGCCGTCCTGCCGTGCGCCACGGAGCGACCAGTCAAGCGTCAGAGCATCAGTGTCGTCACTATATGTAGCAAGGAGCGTCGTCCGCATGGAGCGGGCTGTCGACTGACTTACTCGGAACAACGCCTGAATCTCGAAGTCTTCGATCACACGCCCTAACTGACGGCTGACCTCTATCAGCACGAGCGAGCGTTCTGCCGTGAGGCTCGTAGGAACCGGTCCGTCGCCAACGGTTCGACGGAAACCGGAGGCAGCCAGGGCTGCCAAGTACGCCTCCACGAGCTTCTTGGGGTCACACCTCACGCCTACACGCCGAGCGATGACCGCCTCTAGCCTGACAAGTTCTTCGCCGCTAAGTCCCACCATGGTTCCAGTTTAGTCGGACGAGATAGCCCGTCACGGTTCTAACGACGATAGACCGACACCGTTCGGCCCAACACGGCACCGACAGTCTCGAAATCAGCGTCAGTCGTCAGGATTGTCGCATCGGCCGGGCACTCCAAGCCGATCAACACATCACCAATCGGCCAACAGAGCCGCTCTCCAATGGCCGACCTGCCGACGAAGAATTCGGTCTCAGAATCTGCAATTTCCGCCAGTCGATCCTTTTGTCGTTGTCGATCTGGACGAAGACCATCGGCAATCGGCTTAAGGCTGGTAAGCCTGACGACAATGCCGCCCGAACCTCACAGGTGCGAGTTCTCTTGTTGCAGGTCGGCGCCGACTTCCGCCTCGACTGGGTTGTCAGCGACGCTGCAATCGAGGGATCTAATGAAGCCGTTCTGGTGGCGAACATCTACACGATCATCGTAAGACGTTCCGAAAATGAAGAAGCTAAAATTCATCATTCTGCGCTGGGCGGTATTGGGTCCCATGGTCAGGTATTGGTTAAATCTTCCTACCGTGGCTCCATTGGCATGGTCATCACCTGTCATCACCACGGCAGCTTTCAGTTTCCGGGGCAAAAACCAAAACCTGGGCAAGGGCTTCCGGTGCAGGTTACCCTGTATAATAATATTGGTTAACAGGCGCTGCTGTTCATCGGCCTGCGGTATGGCTACCTTATCAAAATCAATATAATCCGGTTGCGGGTCACCGGGTTTATTTCCAAAATATAAATTATCAGAGCGTATCGGCCCCGACTGTCCGTCGCGGTTCTGGCCGGCCCACAATGGGTTACCCTGCCTGGTATACACAACAGACCTGGCAGGTCGTACGTAAAAGCAATGGCTTTACCACCGTTGGCGCCAACCGTTTTTGTAGTAATAGCCGGATAGCTGGTGGGGGTAGATGCAGTGGAATACAGGGTGGCTAAAGCAGCAGCACCATTTAACGTATAATAGTCGGCCGTACCATGAAACTGGATGGTTTGATTAACCAGCCCGGCCCCTGGTCCGCCGGCCGTATTAAACAACAGGTATTTGTCTGCAAGGCTTCCGGCAGCCGGACTTATGCCCAGTAAAGATGCAAGCTGGGCATCGGGCTTGAATGCGATCAGGGTTCCGCCTGCATTTACCCAGTCCGTCAGCATGGTTACATTGGCACCGGATACAGGTATTTCACCCAGTATAACTACATCATACGTGTTGATGATAGCCGGCGTAACTGCAGCAATATCCATGGCAGCAAATTCATTCAGTCCCTCTGCCCTTAATATTTCCACCGGATAG
>CAVXNJ010000012.1:0-1486559 GCA_963763135.1 uncultured Acidimicrobiales bacterium
CCATCAGTCGTCGGACGACGCCACGGGGAAGCGAGCCCGAGACCGCTGCTGCGGCCTTGTACGCGATGCCCGGTACCTCGAGCGCCCCAACCAGCAGCCACCGCGTCAGCCCCGGAACAGCGTAGAAGTGAGCCAGGCGAACGCCGAACGTCTCACCGCATCCGGTGAACCGCTGGCCAGGTGGAACTCCGTTCGGGTGTAGCCGGGGCACAGCGCCGTGATGTGCACACCGGTTCCGCGCAACTCCTCGTGTAGGGCCTCGGTCAGGCTGGTGACGAACGCTTTCGTGGCCGAGTACGTGGCTGCGGTCGGGCCCGGTTGAAAACTGGCGACCGACGACACCTGCACGATCCACCCACGGGCCGCGCTCCTTCATCGGTTCCATAGCGGCACGGTAAGCGCCACAAGGGCCGACACGTTGAGGTCGATCATCGACTGATGACCGGCCGCGCTCACGTCGGCGAACGTGCCCGCCAAACCGAACCCGGCGTTGTTCACGAGAAGGTCAACCTCACGGGCCTTTATTCCCGCAACGCGGGCAACGCCTTCGGCCGTGCCGAGGTCGGCAACCATCGGGCTCAATGACGGAAACTGTCTGGCCAGTTCGTTCAGACGTTCACCGCGGCGGGCGACGATAATCGTGGGCACAGCCGCCGCACCCAGCAGGCGGGCGGTATCGCTACCGATCCCGCTCGAGGCACCCGTCACGAGTGCGGTTTTCCAGGGATATGCAGCGGTCGGTGACATGTTCCCATGTTCGCCCACTTTGACCGAAACGGAACGACAAAGGGTTGCGCTATTTTCCCGTGAAGGGAACCACCACGGCCGGCTTCGAGAAGTGCACCGAGTTGACCTTGGTCAAGTGCACCTCGTTCGCGTCGAAGCTGAACTCCAAGACCTGATCGCCGCGTTGTCCGCGACGAGCAGCAGCGACCCGCTTCGATCAAACACGGAGTACCGGGGCCAGTTGCCACACGCCGCTGCACTGGTTTCGGTCAGGGTGTCACCGCGCACGAGATACACGATGCACTGGCCCGTGCCACGACTCAACGCAATCAGCCATCGACCGGAGGGGTGCAGCGTCAGTTCGGCGGTGCGGGCCGCAGGTCGATAGCAACGCGTCGGACGAGCCGCGTCGACGCCGTCGCCCGAGCAAGAACATCGATATGACCGTCGAGTTCTGCCCGCGACATACGTAACCCCGCCCGAGCCGAAAACGACCTGACACGGCCCCGAACCGGGGGTCATGGGCAACCGTTCCGCTTCCGCGAGAGTCGAACGCTTCGGGGCCGAGATCGAAGCGCATCACCAGGTCGGTGCCGATGTCGGCCACCCACAGCTCAGTGCCGGAGGGATTGAACGTGACGCTGTGAGGATGCGACAGGCGGGCACCGTCGGGCTCGCCCGACGAACCTGTTGTGACGGCCGCGCCCTGGGTACCGGATCCGTTTCCGAGGGAAACCAGAGCCAGTCGATTCCCGATGGCGCCGTTTCTTGTCAACGCGAACAAGGCGACCGAACCGTCATAGTTCGCGACGGCGAGCCGGTCGCCCACCGCGTTGACGTCGGAGCGTACGGGAGCGGTGCCGCCGCTGTTCACCACCGACAGCACAACGCCGGCGGCGGTCACCGATCGGAGGTTTCGCCGGTCCGCGCCCATTTCCGACGTCACGTAGATCACCGGCAGCTTCGGGTGCGAGCGCACAAAGGTCGGTGATGAAACATCGAGGAGCTTTCGGCTCTTGGGAAGCACGGTCGGAGCGTGCACCGAAGGCCACGAGGTGATCGCCACTCCATCGGCTCCGTATCCGCCGACGTACGCACTGATCGACGGCACGCCGGGCGTAGGCGGAACCGTCTGGCGCCAACCCGCTGTCCAACGGGCACCGCGGACAGCCCGATCAGTCCGGACAACCCGGTCAAGGTCAATCCGGCAACAATTCGCCGCCCCCTCCCCCAACTGCCGATAACCCGCAAACCCATGTTGGCCAGATTACGTTCTTCGTATGAGAAAACGACTGGTGTCGATGGTTTTGGGAGGCGTTCTGGCGATCGGGTTGGCCACGTCCGTTGGAGGGCCTTCGCGGGCACAGGGCGAACTTACGGTGAAGGTCGCCTCGGGCTACTCGCTTTCCACGATCGCCACCGACCTTCACGTGCGCGCGCCGTCGTGCAGACCGACGCGAACACCACGTTTGTCGTGGAGTTGGGCGGTTGGAACAGAGAAGCACCGGATCGTTGGTCAAGCTCACGCAGTCAGGCGGAGCATCGAAACCCAACGCGTGCTTACGAAACTCGACCGGCCGGTGGGTCTCGTCATGGGACCCGACAAGAAGCTGTACCTCGGTGAGGTCACGCGAATCGGCCCGCTTTCGACCCGACCACGTCGACCATTTGGCTCGAACCGCGTGATCACCGATCTTCCGGGCAAGGGACTTCATCCGCTCACGACAATGGCATTCTCCAACGATGCATCGCCGTTTCTCGTCGTCAACGTCGGTTCGTCGACCAACAACTGTGAAGCGTCGAAGAAGTACGGGACCTGCGCCGTGGCCAGCGGAACCAACTGGCTCGCGTCGTTGCGTCGCTACGACTTCGACTGGTCGACCGGCAAGGCGAAGAAATTTCGGTGATCGCCCGCGGCCTGCGTAATTCGATGGGTCTCGCCATCCACCCGTCGGGCACCATCCTGCAGGCCGAAAACGGTTCGCGACGCCATCGACGAAGGCGACCCCCGACTGTCGGATGAAGCTCTTCCACACGACGAAATCAACGTCATTGTGCCGGGTTCCAACTACGGATGGCCCTACTGCTACGACAACCAGAAGAACGCTCCGGAGTTCAAGAAGTACAAGTGCGCTTCGACCATCGCCCCGTCGGTTCTTCTTCCTGCGCACTCCGCTCCGCTCGGCCTTACGTACTGGGGCAATGACGTGATCGTCAGCTACCACGGCTACCGCGACGTCGGCCATCGACTCGTGGCGTTTCCGGTCGATGCGTCCGGGAAGGTCAACGGCGAGGGCCGGGAACTGATCAGTGGCTGGGATGAAACCGACACTCAGCAGATGGGTGGTCCCGTCGGCACCAGCGTTGGAATCGACGGTGCGCTCTGGATCACCGACGATCGCAACAACATGGTGCTGCGCCTGGCCAAATCGTGACGGTCGCCCACCTGGCCAACGTCGATCTGGCCAGGCCGCGAACGTTCCGCGGCGACGGTCTCAATCGCGCAATGGGTCACGCTCATACGCCACGGCCTTCGTCGCCGGTGCCGTCGACTCCATCGTCGGGGGCGGAGGTCTTATCCAGCTCCCGGGCCTGCTGATCATCCTCCCCCTCCAGCCCACCGTGGCGCTGCTCGGCACGAACAAGATCGCGTCGGTGTGGGGAACCGGCTCGGCCGCCGTGATCTACAACCGCAAGGTCCGGATCGACCGGCGCGAGGCACTGATCATGGCGGCCCTGGCGGCCGTCGGATCATTCGGATAACGGCTCGCGTCGCGGGTGAGCGACGCGCAGTTGAAGCCGATCGTGCTTGTTGCGCTCGTGCTCGTGTTCCTGTATGTCCTCCGGCGACCGGCCCTTGGGGCCCACTCGGCCGAGAAGCTTTCACCGCAGACACGTCGAGCATCACGGCCATAGCGGGTGCAACCATCGGCTTCTACGACGGGTTCATCGGACCCGGAACGGGGAACCTTCCTCGTGTTCCTGCTCGTCGGCATGGTCGGGCTCGACTTCCTGTTCGAGCAAGCGCCACGGCCAAGATCGTGAACGCCGCCACGAACCTCGCCGCTATCGCCTGGTTCGCATCGCACGGCCACATGCTCCTCGGCGTCGGCCTCACGATGGGTGCGGCAAACGCGACGGGAGCGCAGATAGGCGCCCGTGCCACGATCGGCAAGGGCGCCATCTGGGTTCGCAAAGTCTTCCTCGTGATCGTATGCCGCGCTGATTATCAAGCTCGCCTACGACATCATCACGAAGTAGGTCGAAGGTTCGAAGGTAGGTCGAAGTGTGTGGGGATGGCCGGGACCCGGTCTAAGGAAACGCACACAATCCCGGCACGCAACGCGGCTGTGGGCGCTAAGCCCCCGGCGGCACCGACCGGTCCGACACCCAGTTTCCATGGAAGCCGTACGGCACACGTTGGGGAAGTTTCACTTCGGCGATCGGGCCTCGGGTCACATCCTGGGCGTCGAGCACAACGAAACTCGCCTCGGAGCCGTCGTTTGCGTAGGAGAAGCCCATGAGCCGACCGTCGTCTTCGGCCGTCGATCCTACGGGCCACGAAGACGGGCTCGGCCGCCGCCGCGACCCGGCCCGTAGCTGAAGGATGTGCGCTGGCCCATCGCGAGGTCGTGCTTCAGGGTGGCTCCGGATGTGCGTACAGGACCCGGCGCGGTCGGTGAGCACTTCGGAGCAGTACCCGTAGCGATGCTCCTTCGTGCCGACCCGATGGGCGTGTAGCGGGAACTCCTGGCCGGTGGCGTCTATGACCGTCACGCTGGTCTTGCGCCACAGCGGGATTGACCTCCCAGCGCTCCAGCCGGGCGAGACAGTCACCGAAGGGTCCGTTGCGATCCTGGTCAAACATCTTGTCGTAGACGCACGGTCGATCACGACAGATCCGTCGGGCCGGTCGACACGTTGAGGGGGTGCCCATCTCGTCGCTGATCGGAACGTCGACCCAGACAATGTCGGCGGCCGTTCCTTCACGGGGCAGCCGACCGACGCGGGCACCGTACTCCGGCGTCCAGCGGAACGGAAAGCGCTTCCCGGCAAATGCCTCGTTGAGGTCCACGGTGACCGGAAGGTCGTAGCCACCGCGTACTTCTGCGTGAGCGACATGTCGTGCACCATCGACATTCCCATCGGGACATCGACGGTCTTGCGGACCCGGCCATCGGTGCCCACCACGATGTATTGCACATGGTCGAGCCACTTTCCGGGCCGCGTAGGCGACCGCGTGCATCTCGCCGGTGTGCATGGGTCGATTTTCGGATGAGCGGTGAACGCGCCCGGGAGCGTTCCGTAGAAGTCGTTCCGGGCCACCGTTCCGGCTCCGTAGGTCAACTCGACCGGCGTTCCGCCGGCCTCGACCATCGCCCACGTGGTGCCAGCGACCCGCCGACGTTGGTGTTCCGGCCCTCGGGTTACCGGCCCAGTTCGGTCCGCTGATCGGCCGCCGAAGTGCTCGGCGACGGCGTCGGAGCCGACATACCGGTTGCGGTACCACTCGACCTTTCCGTTCGGAGCCGCAGGCCGTGCACCATTCCGTCGCCCAGGAACCAGTGGTGTTCAAGCGGGTCAACACGGCCATCGGGTTCGGTCCGTTCCGAAGCAAGCGGCCCTCGAGTTCCTTCGGGATCGCGCCGATCACCGGAAGATCAAGTGCCGTCACTTCACCGGAAACGGGGGCGAAGTTTGTCTCAAGATAGATGCTCATGAAGTCCTCGGAGCGGGTCGTCGATGCAATGACGTGGACGGCGATACGGGTAACAGTGTTGCCATAACACTGTTATGCAACATGGTGCATCACACCCGTCCGATCGTCAAGCAGAATGTCCGCAATGAACGGAATGGCGACGACCGTTCCGCCGCGCCATTCTCGACGCGGCACTGACGATCCTCACCGAGACAGGGTCACCACGCCCTGACGGTGCGGCGCGTGGCCGCGGCGGCCGGATGTTCGACCATCGGCGTCTACACCTGGTTCGGCGGCAAGGACGGCTTGGTCGACGCGTTGTGGATCGAGGCGTTCGAGAGCTTCGGCACCTCGCTGAAGCGGTCCCGTCCGGCCAAGGGGCCACTTGGTCAGTTGGTGGGCCAGGCTCGGGCGTACCGGAAGTGGGCGCTCGCCCATCCGGCCCACTACCAGCTGATGTTCTTCAACGTGATCCCGGACCACACGCCAAGCACCGAAGCGGCCGATGCGGCCACGGGCGCGTACGCCTCACTGTTGGCAGCGATCGAACACTCCAAATCAAACGGCGAGTTGAGAAACTCGGATGTGGGCACCGTCGCCCATGTCTGTGGGCGACGGTCACGGCCTCGTCGCACTGCGACTCACCAACTCCGGGCCTGAGGGAGTTACCGACAGCAGCGGCGCCGACACACGAGCTTTCGAACGCGGCGCTGAAGGCCTTGGTGGCCGGGCTTACACAGGGGCTGACCGCAGCATCGACAGGGGCACCGACAGCGGCGTCGACGCGTCTGACTTCGACCCTCGTGTCGCTGAACGCCACGCCACCGCCCCAGTTCACCAGCGTGTCGCTCGTCGAGCGCGTTGGCCGACTTGCCGTCGGGATGGGCGGCCGTGTGCCATCCGTAGGGGATGATTACGAGGCCGGGCCGAACGGTGGTGCCGATGCGCACCGGCAGTCGCACCGTGGCCCGGGCGTTGAACACGTCAACGAGATCACCGTCGGTCACGCCACGGGCCAACGCGTCGGACTCCGACAACTCGACAAAGGGCTCACCCTCCCGACCGCCATGGTTTGGTAAGTGCGCATACGAAGAGTTCAGGAAGCGCGTGTGGATCTTCGGCGTCATGAGCACCAACGGATGAAGAGCATCGGGTTCGGGCTCCTGAAACGTCGGCACCCGACCGAGACCAAGGCTTTCCAACCGCGACGACGCCAACTCCGCCTTGCCCGAACCGGTCGCAAAACCTCCGTGCGCATAGGGCCGGAAGTCTTCGGGAAGATCGATCCGGAGTGTCCCGGCGTCGCGCAATGCGTCGAGGGTGATCGGCCCCAGTGCTGCGGTGTCGGAAAATGCGTTGGCCAAAAGATCCTCGTCGGTCAGGTAGTGCTCGGGTTCGCTGAATCCCATGGCTCGACTGAGCCGACGAAACAGTTCGGTGTTCGACACCGCTTCTCCGAGCGGCTCGATGGCGGCTTGATTCCAGTTCAGGTGCATCGAACCCCAGGACGGAACGACGTCGGAGGCCTCGATCTGCGTGGTGGCCGGAAGAATGATGTCGGCGTAGCGGGCGGTGTCGGTGATGAACTGCTCATGGGAGACCATGAACAGGTCCTCGCGCTCGAGCCCGCGGCGGGTGGCCTCGGCGTTGGGGATGGTGACGACCGGGTTCGCGCTCCATACGATGAGCGCCTTCACCGGCGGATCGAGTTCGGGGTCGTTGAGCCAGCGGCCGATCTGGTTCATCGACAGTGACCTGGATCTCGGGCCTTCAGGCCACGACACCGGTGCGATCGAACTCATCGTGGACTCCGTATAGGTGCCGACCGACCGTGATACGCCACCACCGCGATGGCGCCACGATCCGAGCACGACCGGCAGACACACGATCATCCGAAAGAACGTGGCACCCTGTTCGCGGTGCTCTGCTCCGATCAGCGTACGAAAGTGCACAGGTGGTGTGGTTCCCAGCGTCGTGGCCAGTCGTTCGACGTCTTCAACCGGAAGTCCGCACACGTCGGCGGTCCGCGCCACATCCCATCCGGCGGCTTCCGCAGCGAGTTCATCGAAGCCGACGCTGTAGCGGTCGACGTAATCTCGGTCGACGTGTCCGTTGCGGATGAACAGGTTCACCAGGCCGAGCATGAGGGCAACATCGGTGCCGGGTCGGGGTTGAATGTGCCAGTCGGCCGATTCCACGGTCATCGTCTTCAACGGATCGATGCAGATGATCATGGCGCCCTTGGCCCGGGCCTCCTCGACGAACGGCCAGAGGTGCCGGTTGGTCAGCCGGGTGTTGGTGCCCCAGAGCACAACGCACTTCGCGTGCCGTAGTTCGACGGGTTCCGCGCCCTTCGGTGATCCGAAGGTGATCGCGAGTCCGGCCCCGGCCGTTGCACCGCAGACCGAGTCGACCTGGCGACTGGCGCCGATTCGGGCCATGAACCGCTGGTGAGCGTTGAGCGCCAACACGCTCTGGTTCCCCGCCGAGGAGAACGGTGCCACCGCCTCTCCCCCATAGGTGCCCACGATCCGCGTCAGTCGCTCCGAAATCACATCGAGGGCGGCGTTCCACGATATCGGCGCAAACGCTCCGGCTCCCTTGGGACCCGTGCGCTGCAGCGGGGTGAGCACCCGATCGGGAGAATAGACCCGCTCCAGGAAACGGTTGACCTTCGGACACAGCTCGCCCTGGGAGAACGGGTGGGCCGGATTTCCACGCAACTTCGTCGCAACGTACCCGCTCACGGTCCCCTCGACCGTCACCGTCCAACCGCAGGAATCGGGGCAATCGTGATGGCAGACACCGTGAACCGTCTTCGTCATAGCCTTCGACGATAAACGACTTCCACCATCGACGAGGCGCCAGCCGAGACGATGCCGTCCAAGCGGCGAGCGAAGCCGCCTCGCTTCGACGGAACTCCAAACCGTGCGACCGCAGGAGCACCACTCCGACTACGTCGGGCCTTCCGGAGGGAACTTCAGTCGACCTGTTCGCCTGCCGATATCTCGGGCATGACCGCCGTTGCCAACCCCAACCGCACTGATGAACAGAAGGCCTGCCGGAAGCTCGTCATCCAGCACGGACTCCGGCTCGGTCAACGGGCCGGCGTCATCTTCATCGTGGCGGTCGCCGGTCTGGGCGTGGGCCTCGCAAACCATGGAACCCCGCAGTTGCTCGCATTCCTGGCCGGCGGTCTTGCGCTTCTCGCGGCCATCCCGTTCACGATCATGGGCAAGCGACTCGCACCAGCAGGACTCGAAGGTTCTCGCCGCCATCGACGACCCCATGTTGCTATCGGCCATCCACGTCGAGTCGAAGCCCAAGATGAAGGATCGCTATGCGATCGCGCTTCGTCATGTCGACGGCACCGCTGACCATATCCTGCTCAGTGAGCACGACTTCATTACTCTGCGCACATACTTTTCCACCGCACGACCGGACCTCACGATCACACAGTCCGACAACGCAGCGCGCACCATCCGGCTAGCGGTTTCCTGACCGACTGACCAAGCGGGCCCCGCCCGGAGTTTGGGCTCGCGTCGGTTGCGCGCCGACGAAACCGCCGGGGCCTACTGTTTCTCCCATGAAGCGGACGAAGATCGTAGCGACGGTGGGACCGGCATCGCAGGCGCCCGAGACGCTCGTGGCCATGATCGAGGCGGGTGTCGACATGTTCCGCCTGAACCTCTCCCACGGGCATGTCGAAGAACACCTGACCCGGCTAACTGACATCCGGGCTGCGGCGTCCAAGGCCGGACGGGTTCTCGCGGTGCTCGCCGACCTACCCGGTCCGAAGATCCGATCGGGTGACTTCGGGCCGGAGGGGCTCGATCTCACGGTTGGGATGCGAATCAACCTGAAGCCCGGCAACGACCCGAGTTCGGCCGATGTGCTTCACGTTGATTACGACACGCTTCTGCAGGACGTCGGCGTCGGTGACCGGCTGATCCTGGGCGACGGCGAAATCACCATGGCGGTCGTCGACGCCGGGCCGGGTTACATCACCGCTCAGGTCCTCACGGCGGGCCGGGTGCGCGGCCGACCCGGTGTGCACATTCCGAGCGAGCGGTCGCGGCTGCAGGCGCCTACCGAAGAGGACCTCGTCATGCTCGAAACCATGACGAAGGCCGGTGTCGATTTCGCGGCGATTTCGTTCGTGCGCAACGCATCTGACATTCTGCGGGCCCGCGAGGTTTCCGGGCCGAACGGACCGTCGCTCATCGCGAAGATCGAGACCCAGGCGGCCGTCGACGATCTCGCCGCCATCCTCGAAGTGACCGATGCGGTCATGGTGGCCCGTGGGGATCTGGGCATTGAATGCCCGTTGGAGAGCGTTCCCCACCTTCAGAAGTCCATCATTCGGGCCTGTGTCGAAGCTGGCGTTCCGGTGATCACCACGACCCAGATGCTGGAGTCGATGATTCGGGCGCCCCAGCCGACGCGCGCCGAAGTGAGCGACGTGGCCAACGCCGTGTTCGACGGAACCGACGCCGTCATGCTTTCCGGGGAAACGGCAATCGGTGATCACCCGGTCGAAGTGATCCGGACCATGGCCCGCATCGTCGAGCGCGCTGAACAGGGCGCCGACTACCGGGGTTGGGGTGCCCGCTTGGGGCGCGTGCAGCGCCGGCGCGACACGGCCGGCGAACTGCGGATAACCCAGGCGGTGACGCTCGCCGGCTGGCAGGCCGCCGACGAGATTGGCGTTTCGGTCATCATCTGCTGCACGCGCACCGGCCGTACAGCGCGGGCCATGGCCCGGTTCCGTCCGATGGCCCGACTGGTCGGGGCCAGCCCCGATCATGCGGTCGTGCGTCGCCTCGCCCTGTCGTGGGGCGTGGAACCGCTCCTGCTCGGCGTGCATCCGTCGACCGACGCTCTCGTGTGGCATGCCGTCGAATCAGTCGTCCAGCACGGCATCGCCAGGACGGGCGACCATGTGCTCGTTCTGGCCGGGGATCCCCAAGTCCACCGCCGGAGCGACCGACGTGATGCGCGTGGTTCACGTCACCGAACTCAACTGACCGGCCGCCGCGACCATCCGGTTCTGGTCTCAGCACGGCAGAATGGCGGTGAGATCCCAGACCCGAGCCTGGTCCGCCGGGAGCCGGACGACGACGCTGGGGACCGCCATTCGCTTATCCGCGAAGCGGTCACCGGGCTCGTTGCCGATGTAGCGGCGAGCAATGCTTCGCCGGACTTCGGCAACCGCGCTGCCAGCTACCAGAGCGGCGTCGGCACGCACGTCGACAGTCGGGGCCAGGCGGGCCCCACCGCCAAGAAGCACACTGCGGCCCCGGCGAGGGCGCAGAGAGTGGAGGAGCGAAGCGACTAAAGCGAGCGAGCCACCGAGACCGGATCAAGGCCGCCAGCGGAAGGGTGCCGAAGCGCAGCGGAGGCGGGCCCCACCGCCATCGGCACACTGCGGCCCCGGCGAGGGCACAGAGAGCGGAGGGAGCGAAGCGACCAAAGCGAGCGAGCCACCGAGACCGGATCAAGGCCGCCAGCGGAAGGGTGCCGAAGCGCAGCGGGGCGGGCCCCACCGCCAGGCACAGTGTGTGCAACCACTTAGACCTGGCCTAAGAAAACGCACACACTCCAGCAGTAACACGCGGCCCCGGCGAGGGCACAGAGAGCGGAGGGAGCGAAGCGACCAAAGCGAGCGAGCCACCGAGACCGGATAAAGGCCGCCAGCGGAAGGGTGCCGAAGCGCAGCGGAGGCGGGCCCCACCACCATCGGACACAGTGCGGCCCCGGCGAGGGCGCAGAGAAATGAACGAGCGCCAGCGAGAGAATGCAGCGAGCCACCGAGACCGGATCAAGGCCGCCAGCGGAAGGGTGCCAAAGCGCAGCGGAGGCGGGCCCCACCGCCATTAGGCACAGACCGGATAAAGGCCGCCAGCGGAAGGGTGCCGAAGCGCAGCGGAGGCGGGCCCCACCGCCAATAAGCACAGTGTGTGCAATCGCCAGACCCGAACTAAGAAAACGCACACACTCCCAGCAGTAACACGCGGCCCCGGCGAGGGCACAGAGAGCGGAGGGAGCGAAGCGACCAAAGCGAGCGAGCCACCGAGACCGGATCAAGGCCGCCAGCGGAAGGGTGCCGAAGCGCAGCGGAGGCGGGCCCCACCGCCATTAAGCACTGTGTGCAACCACTTAGACCTGGTCTAAGAAAACGCACACACTCCCATGAGGCGTTCGAGGCTTTCGATGACGGGAGCAAACGATTGCCGGTTTATCAGGTGTTCGTCGGTTGCTTCGACGATCCGCCATCGGGATTCCTGCAACCAAACCCGACGCTGCATGTCCCGACGCTGCGTCGATGCGGATCCGTGGGTGAAGAACGGGCTGATTTCGAGGGCAACACGCGCCGCGGGCCACGCCCTGTCCACTTCGACGGAGGTATTTCGACCGAGGATTTGAACCTTGAAATTCGGCGTGGAATGGGGCAGGGATGATTCTCGGATCCATCGATCGACTTTCTGCTCGTAACGGCTTCGATGGACGATCTGTTGGCCGACCCACGCGTGAAGTTCAGCGAAAAGGGGTGCCCGTCCAACGAAGCGAGACACCGGACGTGCCTCCGCTTCCCGAAGAACCCGGGCAACCGAGACGCTGCCTTGGGCGATCGCATAGTCGAGGCAACGGGCCAGATCGGTCTGCGACAACACGCTCGCCAGCGAGATCAGCGTCGACGACACTTGAGTCATCCGAACGGTGAGCCATGGTTGGGTCCGGTACGGATGCCGGGTTCGGTGGACATCGACGCCGGACAAACGCACAGTCGTTTGATTGGGAACAATCAAGGTTGGCTTTCCTGCATAGGCGAAGCCAACGGGTAGTCCGTGCAACAGAGCTGCGGAGACCCCGCCGACAACCGAGTTCCGAACAGCGAGGCACCCGGCCAGCATTTGCTGTTCCCGCGATTCCTCAACCGCTGCCAGCCGATAAACGCCGGGAAAGATCGGCACGATCAGTCCGGCCCGCTTACGCCAATGGAGCGCGTTTTCGGAAAGGCCGACTTCAGCAGCCTGTTGCACTGTGAAGACGCCGAGTTGTCCCGACGCACAGGCAATCAAGCGACCCTCGAGACCCAATGTGCTGGACCGGGCCGACTTCGGGTGAGGCATGCCGGCGCGGCGTTGGTGTGGAGTTTCCATGGGTTCTCCAAAAAGTTCGGAGCAGCACACATGGGGGAAGAGATCGACAACCTTAGCGAAGGAGTATGACAGCGCACCTCTCGATCAGACGCGATTGAGCCGGGCCCACCGCCATCGGACACAGTGCGGCCCCGGCGAGGGCGCAGAGAGCGGAGGGAGCGAAGCGACCAAAGCGAGCGAGCCACCGAGACCGGATCAAGGCCGCCAGCGGAAGGGTGCCGAAGCGCAGCGGAGGCGGGCCCCACCGCCATCAAGCACAGTGCGGCCCCGGCGAGGGCGCAGAGAGCGGAGGGAGCGAAGCGACCAAAGCGAGCGAGCCACCGAGACCGGATCAAGGCCGCCAGCGGAAGGGTGCCGAAGCGCAGCGGAGGCGGGCCCCACCGCCATCAAGGACAGAGTGCGGCCCCGGCGAGGGCGCAGAGAGCGGAGGGAGCGAAGCGACCAAAGCGAGCGAGCCACCGAGACCGGATCAAGGCCGCCAGCGGAAGGGTGCCGAAGCGCAGCGGAGGCGGGCCCCACCGCCATCAAGCACAGTGTGTGCAACCGCTTAGACCCGACTAAGAAAACGCACACACTCCCCGCCAAAAGCGGCCCCGGCGAGGGCGCAGAGAGCGGAGGGAGCGAAGCGACCAAAGCGAGCGAGCCACCGAGACCGGATAAAGGCCGCCAGCGGAAGGGTGCCGAAGCGCAGCGGAGGCGGGCCCCACCGCCAATAAGCAGAGTGTGTGCAACCGCCTAGACCCGAACTAAGAAAACGCACACACTCCCCGCAGTAACACGCGGCCCCGGCGAGGGCGCAGAGAGCGGAGGGAGCGAAGCGACCAAAGCGAGCGAGCCACCGAGACCGGATGAAGGCCGCCAGCGGAAGGGTGCCGAAGCGCAGCGGAGGCGGGCCCCACCGCCATCAAGCACAGTGTGTGCAACCGCTTAGACCCGGTCTAAGAAAACGCACACACTCCCCGCAAAAAGCGCCGCGGTCAAACGCCACGTTCGCTCCAGGTCTCGAGGGGGATGCCGGCCGCTTCGAGGCGGTCGATGGCCCACAGCGGCGGAGGGAGTTCGCCGCCGGCGCTGAGCAGCTTGAACATCGGCCCGTCTTCGGCCCAAACGTGGCAGGTGTTGCGATTCCACGTCAGGGCACGTTCGGCTCGGACCCGACGCGCCTCTTCCGGTGATATTTCATTGTTCGCGTCGACGCCCTTGGCCTCCTGGACCCTCGCGCTGAACGGCCACATGCTCTGAATGGCGACCGGGGCCATAGCGTTCAGCAGGGCGCCGATATGGGTGCACGCCCGCGGCCCACCGAACATCTCTCGGACCTTGTGCGTAAAGCCACGGGTGATGGACAGTCCGATCAGCTGGTCATAGCGCGGAAGGGTGTCGCGGCATTCGACATTCGGACGCACGTGCATCTGCGTCGTGACCTCTTTGATCGTCATCGTGGCCGCTTCGACGAGCAGATCGACCTGCATGTGGTGGACCGTCATCGGGTCGTTTTCATCGATCCCCCAAAGCCCATGGGGGTTCACATCCCGGAGGTGTCCAATCAGACGGAAATGCTTGTCGTCTTCGAACACCGATTCAATTTCATAAGCGCGCGTATGGAGGAGATGTTTCGCAACAGGAGAATTCACCGTCCAATTTTGGCAGACCCAGCGAGCAGTTGGCGAAACATGGGCTCAGCGGCCCGAACCCTGCTGCGCGACGACGGAGCCGGTCGTTCACCGCGTGGCCCAAACCATCGTCGGACGGGGTGACCACGACGAGGACGTCGAGCTCCCGCCGATCCGCCTCCCGTAAGCGCGCGTACAAAATTGGGGCGAGGGTCTCACCGACGTAGGGATCGGGCGCGTCCAACCGGACAACGTCTGCCTCGGCCGGGAGAAGCGGGTCGGGTCCGAGGTAGCCGACCCGCTGGCCGCTCTCCGAAAGTTCACCGACCCGGGCCGAAGCCGCATCGGCTGAGACGACCAGAACCCCCGCCATCGGGGCGTAGTGGGCCGCGAGCATTCCAGGCGCCCGAGCTGGACCGGTCGCCACCCGCTCGACCGGCTCTCCCAGAACGGCCTCGATGTCGACGACGGGACAGCCCCCCGGACGCAGGATCGTCGGCACCGCAGTGGTCAGGTCGAGAATCGTGGACTCAACCCCAACCGAACATGGCCCACCGTCGACCACGAGATCGCCCACGGCGAGATAGGCCGCGAGGTCACCATAGGCGTCGGAGGCCGTGGTCGGGCTGACCCGACCGAAGCGGTTCGCCGACGGTGCCGCGATGCCGGCGTTGGCCGGCAATAGCCCGAGAACGGCCAAGGTATCGGCATGACGGGGTACGCGCATCGCCACCGTCTCCAAGCCGCCGGTCACCTCATAGGGCACCCACGGAGCCTTTCGAAGCACGAGGGTAAGGGGTCCCGGCCAGAGCCGCTCAGCCAGCTTCCACGCTGACTCGGGTACGTCGATCGCCCAGTGGTTGAGCGCCTCGCGGTTCGCCACGTGAACGATCAACGGGTGGTCAACCGGGCGCCCCTTCGTGGCAAAGACGCGGCGCACCGCGACAGGATCTGACGCCAACGCCCCGAGCCCATACACGGTCTCGGTCGGGAGGATGACGAGGTGGCCATCGGCCAGCGCCCGGGCGGCGTCGCCGATCGGATCGGGGTGCCCCGAGCGAACGGCCCAATCTGACCCACCGGTCGCTCCACCGGTCGCTCCATCCGTCGCCCCACTGATAAGTGCGCGCACCATCACGATGGGCTTGGGTGAATGCGGCGACGCATGACCATATGTACGCTTAGGGTCAACGACGAAGCCGCGACGAGCGTAGTAGCGGCAGAGTTGGGGTTGGTAGAGCGATACCGCCAGCACCAACTCACGCACCCCCCAGGAACGGACGACGTCGACCGCAGCATCGATGAGTTGCGACGCCAGGCCGTGCCCCCGGTCCGCCCGCGAGGGAACCGCCAACTTCGTCAGTTCCGCCGTCTCCTCGCTCGCTCCGGGTACGACAATGACCGACCCGACAGGGACACCCGAACCGTTTCGCGCTACCAGCGCAACCGCTCCTTCGGCGAACAGCGCCTCAGCGTCGGAGATGGAGAAGCGCTGGCCGCTCGACCTGGCGTCGACGGTGCCCCGCCATGCCGCCAGGGTGAGTTCGGTGACCAGGACGGCGTCGGAACTCGGCGCGATGGTGACGTCGGCCGAAGCCATGACAGAAATCGCCTATTCGATGCCGAAGAGGTACGGGTAGAGCGGCTGCCCGCCGTGGTGCACCTCGGCGACCGAGTCGGGCCGGTTGTCGGCCAGCCACTCGGTGATCGTGCGGGTGACCGATGCCGATGCGCCCTCCCCTTCGATCACGGTCACGATTTCGTGCGTTGGCGTCACGAGAACGTCGAGCAGACCGATGCACGCGTCGGCCAGCTGTCGTTGCACGACGACGATGCCGCCGCTTTGCGCGATCCCCAGGTGGTCACCTTCGTTGATCGCACCGGCGTCGGACGACGAGTCGCGGACGGCCTTCGTGATCTCACCCGAGACGATCGCCGCCGAAGCTGTCCGCATCGCAGCGGCATTCACGTCGGCGCTTCCCTCGGGGTCGTACTGCATTGCTGCGGCCAGCCCTTCAGCGACTCCACGGGTGCCGATGACCCGCACCGTCTTCGACGTCAGCGGAGCAACCTGCTCGGCCACCGGGATGATGTTCTTGTTGTTCGGCAGGATCATCACCGACGAGGCCGGGGCGGCTTCGACCGCCTCGAGCAATTGCGCCGTGGACGGGTTCATCGACTGCCCACCGGTGACGACCTGCTGCACCCCGAGCGAATAGAACAGGCGGCGAATGCCATCGCCGGTCGCGACCGCCACCACTGCCGTGGCGCAGGGCGTGTGAACATGCGGCGGTTCTTCCAGGACTCCGCCCGCCTCAGTGGCCTCGCGGACCCACCGCTCTTCTTCGACTTCTTCGAGAAGATCGGTGACCCGGATCTTGCGCGGCTTGCCGATGTCGATCGCGGCCTCGATCGCGGCGCCGATGTCGTCGGTGTGGATGTGACAGTTCCAGATGCCGTCGCCACCTACGACCACGATCGAGTCGCCGATCGAAGCCCAGGCGTCTTTGAAGCCGGCGATCGAGGTGTCGGGTGCCTCGAGGAAGTACATCACCTCGTAGCGGAGATCAGCGATACCCGGCACGCCACCGCGGGGTTCGGACGCATCGGAACTGCGCCGGGAAGCGACCCGGCTGTCGGCCATGGTCCCGCCGGGAGCTTCTACGGCCGGAATGTATCGGCCGTCGAGGAGCGCAAGCGCGGCGTCGAGCAGCAGGCAGAAACCGGCTCCGCCGGCATCGACGACACCGGCGTTCTTCAGGACGGGCAGCAGCTCGGGGGTTTGGGCCAGCGCCACCCCGGCCGAAGTTCGGGCGGCTTCCAGAACACCGAGCAACGAGGAACCGGTCGTCACCGCGTCGGCGGCACCTTCAGCGGCGCTGCGCACGACCGTGAGGATCGTGCCTTCGATCGGCTTCATGACCGCACCGTAGGCGGCGGTCGAAGCGGCGGTGAGCGCCGCCGCAAAATCGGTCGCACCGACCGCCTGCAACTCCCGGCAGCCCCCGGCGAGGCCCCGGAGGATCTGCGAGAGGATCACACCGGAATTTCCCCGGGCGCCCATCAGGGAGCCGTGGCTGATGGCCTGGCAGACGGTGGCCATCTCGGCATCGGCCGGTTGGGTCCAGCCGGCCTTCTGGGCCGCTGCGTCCAACTCCGCCACGACTGATTCGAGCGTGAGTGCCATGTTCGTGCCGGTATCGCCGTCGGGGACGGGGTAGACATTGAGCCGGTTCACGGCGTCTTGGTTGGCTCGAAGCGCGTCGCGAAAGCCTCGGATCAACGCGATCAGGTCGCCCGCGTCGAACGCGGAACGAACAGCCGAAGGGGTCGATTCGCCCGTGCGGGACTCACTGGAAGAGAACATGGACCGGAGATGCTATCGTCTTCGGGTTCCAAGCGGCCTCGTCCGGGTGAAAATCCGTACGTGCGCCAATCTACGTTTCTCTGAGGTAGCGATCATGGCAAGTGTTTGTGAAGTGTGCGGCAAGAAGCCGTCGTTTGGCATGAGCGTGAGCCATTCGCATATCCGCACCAAGCGTCGCTGGAATCCAAATATCCAGCGCATCCGGGCGATCGTCAACGGCTCGCCCAAGCGTGTAAACGTCTGCACCGGCTGCCTGCGCGCCGGCAAAGTCGTCAAGAACGTCTCCCGCTAACCCGTCTTCGGCCATTCACGCTTCGCTACCCAGCGGGCGCCACAGGCTGTAGCGACAATTCCGTTCGAACTGGCCGAGCCCGAGGCTCGGCCATTCGTCTTTCCGACGCGCAAGATTCGTTCCCGATCTCGGCGCGATTCGGCCGGTGAATCGGTCCCGCAATCCGGCCGATGAATCGACACCGGTGTCTATCTCCGACAGACTCACCGACGCACGATCAACGCGTATCGAAACGCGATGACACACGGAGGTAACGGTGAAGGATTTCTCGGGGAAGATGGCCGTCGTCACGGGCGGCGGCACCGGAATGGGTCGCGAACTGACAAAGCAGTTGGCGTCGGAGGGCTGCCATGTCGCAATGTGCGATGTGTCACGCGAGGCCATGGACGAAACGGCCGCGATGGCTGTCGAGTTGGCACCTCTCGGAACGCGGGTGACCGGGTTCGTGGCCGACGTGTCGGTCGCATCGCAGATGGCGGCCTTTCGCGATGAGGTCGTCCGAGCGCACAGCGTGAACTACCTGAACCTGCTGTTCAACAATGCGGGAATTGGCGGAGGTGGCAGCATGATCACCGACGGACCCGATGAATGGGAGAAGGTCTTCGGGGTCTGCTGGGGTGGGGTCTACAACGGAACCCGCACGTTCCTGCCGTTGCTGATGGAGGCCAAGGAAGGCCACGTCGTCAACACGAGCAGCGTCAACGGGTTCTGGGCGTGTCTCGGACCGCAGGGACCCCACACGGCCTACAGCGCAGCCAAATTCGCGGTGAAGGGCTTCACCGAAGCGCTGATGGTCGACTTCCGCGTAAACGCGCCGCACCTCAAGGCGTCGGTGGTCATGCCCGGTCACATCGGTACGTCGATCGTGTTCAACTCGGGCGCCGCCTTCGGTCGCAACCCCAAAGAACTCACCGGCGACCACATCGCCGAGTTCCGCACCCGACTCACGAAACAGGGCATCGACACCGCGGGAGCGTCCGATGAAGACATCAAGTCACTCATCGTGCAACGGGCGGAGTCGTTCCGCGACAACGCGCCGACCTCGGCCGACCAGGCAGCGACGATCATCCTCGACGGCGTTCGCAACGACCGGTGGCGCATTCTCGTCGGCGATGATGCGGTCGTTCTCGATGAGATGATCCGCAACAGTCCGGAACGAGCGTATGACCCGTCATTTTCCGAGATACTGGCCGAACGCGGCGTGTTCGGTTTCATTCCGCGAGGAGACACACCGGGTCGGATCCTCCCCGCCTGAGGCGGTCACCGAGTCTGAGGCAGTCGACGAGTCTGAGACAGTTCCACGAGTCTGACGCAGTCAACGAGTCTGAGGTCTCCGACCGGACCCTTCGAATCAGAGACCGGGCCGGAACGACGGCTCGGTCCGGCCGGCCAGTCGTCAACGACTCAGTGAAGCGGTTTG
Organism: uncultured Acidimicrobiales bacterium; assembly: GCA_963763135.1. GTDB lineage: Bacteria > Actinomycetota > Acidimicrobiia > Acidimicrobiales > JANYDT01 > JANMZO01. The sequence goes on from CAVXNJ010000012.1 coordinate 19,281, forward strand.
ACGTCCTTGCCGATGTCTTTGCCGTTGAAGGGGGCGCCGAGAAGCGGGGCCATCAGACATACGTTGAACGCGCCAGCCAACAGGGCCACGAGGCCGACACCGGCCAAGACCACGCCGGAGGCTGAACCGAGGGTCGAACCCCAAATCAGCAACACGATTCCCACGACGACGCGAATACCGCGACCGGTCGGACTGGACATGAAACGGGCGAAGGCCATGATGAGTCTCCTTTGCACATCGAGCGTCGGTGTGGCACCTGCGACGGTACGGATCCCGGGCCAAACGACCTAGAGGACAAGGAAACCTTCCGCTCGGGACCTGCCCGTCGGCGCGTGTACATTCGCCTCGTGTCCGAAACCTCCCCGCTGGCGCGCGTTCTGGACCGGACCGACCCGCTTCCCCTGTGGGCGCAATTGCTGGGCGATCTGCAAACCCGGTTGCAGGCCGGCGAATTCGACGAGGCGTTTCCGACCGATACGCAACTGATGGCCGACTACGGGGTAAGCCGGCCGACCGTGCGCGAAGCGATTCGCTCGCTCACCCAGCGAGGGGTTCTGGTACGCGAACGTGGACAGCTCGCTGTCGTCGCGTCGAGCGGTTCACCTCACTACGCAAGCACCGCCCAACGGCTGCTCGCTTCGGCTTCTGCGCCCGGGCGGACCCGACACACCGAGGTCTTGAGTGCCCGGCCCGCTCAAGACGGCGAAGTTGCCGTCGAGTTGGGAGTCGACCCCGACACGAAGTTTCAGCACATCACGCAGGTCCATTTCGCAGACGGTCACCCGATCGCGCACGACAGCATCTGGTTGGTCGACACGACGGACACGGCATCAGGGCTGAAGCGTTCCAAATCCACCGACGTCGAAGCGGTGCTTCGTCAGGCGTTGGCCCACGTTGACGCCACCAACGAAACGATCACCGCGGAGTCGCTTGACCCGGTTCTGGCCGACTCGCTCGAACTGGGCGACGTTCGGGACATGCCCGTGGTCATCGTTGTCCGTTGGGTGGCGTTGCACCGGGATCGGGCTGTCGCGCTGCGAGTCACCCGAATTCCTTCGGCTCGGTTTTCAATGTCAGCCACGTGGCGGGCCGACCGAGCCCGCACCGTCGTGCTCGACGCCGAGCCGATCACCGGACACACGCTCACCGACCTCGCCGGTGCCGCGATTCGGGCCCACCGACACTGGCGTTCGCATCTCGCGGCCGCGATTGCAGCTGGCGACGACATCGACGTGGCAGCGGTCGGGAGTGACGTCGAGTGCGAGCTCGGGCGTTGGTTGATGGATCCACCGTCGCCGATCGCTCGAGCGGCCGACCTTGGTTCCGCCCGATCGCATCACACCAACTTTCACCGGGCCGCCGCCGAGGCCGTGCAGGTGGCACGGGAAGGCGACATCGAGCGATCGATACGTATGCTTATGAAAGGCTCCGTATCCCGACACTCGAATGCGCTCACCGCAGCCCTGAAGTTGCTCGCCGAGCCGTTGTCGGCCGCACCATCATCCGCAGCGTCGGCCGGCACCAAGCGCACTGCCGCGCGCAAAGCAGCAGACAAAGCCGCGGGCCCGGCGAACCACACTTCCCGGCTCACGACGAGCCGCAAGCGATAGCGGTGGCACCACTAGATTGAATACATGACCGACGTTGCGTTCCGGAAGCCTGATCGGACGAGCCCACTTCCCCTGTGGGCGCAGATCATGGCTGACCTCCGGCGTCGGTTGACCTCCGGCGAGTTCACCGACGGACTTCCGCCCGAGCGCGAACTGATCGAGCAGTACGAGGTCAGTCGGCACACCATGCGCGACGCCATGCGTCGGCTCCATTCCGAGGGGCTCATCGATCGCGAACGCGGACGGGGTACTTTTCTCCGGACGCAGCCGATCGAGCAGACGGCCGGATCGCTCTACAGCTTGTTCCGCTCCATCGAAGACCAGGGTTTCGAGCAACGGAGCGAGGTGCTTGATCTCGACGAGCGGACGGCACCGTCCATCGCCGACCAGCTCAAGCTGCCGGAATCGACTTCGTTTGTCTACCTACGGCGGATTCGGAACGCCGACGACACGCCGATCGCCACCGACGAGATCTGGATGCCGGCGTCGATCGCCGCTCCTCTGCTTACTGTCGACTTCCGGCACACCGCCGTGTACGTGGAACTCGACCGGCTGTGCGGAGCGCGGCCGGAGTCCGGGTGGGAACGGATTCACCCGGTAATCCCGTCGCCCGACGAGCGGAAACTGCTGCAGCTCAAGCGACAGGAACCAGGCTTTCTCGTCGAACGATCGACGGTTTTCGGCGGAAAACCGCTCGAATGGCGCCGAACCGTGATTCGCGGTGACATGTACACGTTCGTCACCGAGTGGCGAAGCCCGCTGAACCGGGAAACGTCATCGTTTGCACCGACCGCCCTGCCACGCAGTTGACCCCGCGGCAACACCCGGGCCCTCGAACAGGCCTACTGCTCGAACAGGCCTACCGTTCTGCACACTTACTGATTGACCGCCTCGACGACACACGACAATTCCGGCATCATTCGATTCTGCCGGTACCGCAGGAGCCGCCGCCGCTCCCGCTCGGTGTGCCCACCCCAGATCCCGTACGTTTCCTGGCTTTGCAGGGCATACGCAAGGCAAGCGTCTTGGAGGGGGCAGCGTGCGCAGATCAACTTCGCCTGCCGGATTCCCGACAGGGCACTCGGACCGTCGGACTGCGGGTAGAACAACGCCGTGGGCCAGCCCAGGCATGCTGCCGCACCCCAATCCGGAGAACACCCATGTCCTGAGCTCACAATCCGAAGCGTACTGCACAACTGTTCTCATAATGTCCGGACATTATGTAATCTAAGACACAACCAAGGAGTTTCCATGAACGCCATTGAAAAGACCGTCAGCCTCACCCCAGAACAAGCCGAAGCGTCAGTCCGGGCCACCTTGGCGGCGAACGGGTTCGGTGTGCTCACCGAGATCGATATCGCCGCGGTGTTCAAGGCGAAGCTCGGTGTCGACCGCCCGTTTCTCAAGATTCTCGGGGCCTGCAATCCAGGCTTCGCGAGCCGGGCGCTGGCGCTCGACCCGAGCGTGAGTCTGCTCCTCCCGTGCAACGTGACGGTGGAAGCCGTGGAAGGCGGCACGAAGGTTGCCGCGATCGACCCGATGGAACTCATGGCCGACCCCGCGTTTGCCGAACTCGGCGGCGAGGTGTCGGCGAAGCTCCGCGCTGCGATCGAGGCCGTCGGCTAACCCGAGCGGGCGCCGACCCGAGCGGGTACCAACCCGGGGGAATGCCGACCCGGTCGGGTACCAACCCGGTCGGGGCGCCTATGCGGAGAGTTCCGCCTCGATCCAACGCTGGAGCGCTGGGGCCGGCAACGCGCCGACTTGGCGCGCCACTTCCTTGCCGTTGCGCAGGAGCAGCATGGTGGGGATTCCCTGGACACCGAATCCCTGGGAGATTCCGGGAGCGTTGTCGACGTTGACCTTCACGACCTTCAACCGTCCGGCATAGTCGGCGGCCGCCTTTTCGACCAACGGTCCGACGACCCGGCACGGGCCGCACCACGGCGCCCACAGGTCGACGAGCACCACACCGGGCGCGTCCACCGTGGCCGCGAAGTTCGACTCGCCGGCTTCAACCAGCCACGGCAGCGGCGCGTGACAGGAGCCGCATCGGGGTGTTCCACCGGCAGCTGCAGGAACCCGGTTGCGCTTGCCGCAACCCACACAAACAACGACATCGTTCACGGTCGTGACCTTTCGTAGTCAACCCACACATGATACCCCCACCGGTACCTTAAACAGTTCGGCGACGGGCGACGCTGGCCGATAAATTCCGCACCGTATTTGCGAATCAGGTCACAAGTGATTCGGTGGGGAGATCGAACCAGCGGAGGTGCTCGAACTCGGCCGACAACAGACCGGTGTGCGGACCGTGCTGCTCCCACCCCGCTGCGTCGGCGAATTCCTTCCGGGCCGCGTCGAGATAGCCGGCGAGTGCGGTCTCGGGTGCGGTTGGCCGTTCGATGAGTGGACGGATCAGGTCCCCGGTGGCCGGGTCATAGGACAGCATTGACAGACGCAACGGAGGTTCGACCGGGCCCCGACGATGACGCCACAACCCGGTGGCTGCGTCAAAGTGATACTGCGGAAGCAGCTTCCATCCGTCGGTCGCCACCAGGTCCACCGCGTCGACCAGATACTGGAAGACGGCCTCGGAGATGAAGTAGTTGAAGCTCACCCGTGTCCAGCCCGGTTTGATGCCCTCGCATCCCTGGGTGATCTCGTGTTCGAACTCATGCGATCGCTCGAGGTTGATCCCGAGCAATCGGTGTCCGTAGGGGCCGGCGCAGGAGCACCCACCCCGTGATTGGATGCCGAAGAGATCGTTCAGCAGGGCCACGACGTAGTTGTGGTGCAGAAAGCGACCACCCGGACGCCGCACGACAAACGACACGATCGACAGTCGTTCGGCCTTGGTGTTTCCGAGGACCATGACGTCGGGGTTAGCGGACCACTTTCTCGATCGCCCTTGACCAGTACGCCTCCTCGTGAGCGCGGATGGCCGGCACACCGACCGCTGACTTCAGCTGGAACACGAGTCCCGCTCGAATCGATTCGATGATCGCCGGGGTGCCGCCTTCCTCACGGTGCACCGGATCGTCGAGATAACGGTGCTCGGCCGGGTTGACGTAGGCGACCGTCCCGCCACCCACGACATCGGGCACCCGATTGGTCAGCAGCGCTCGCCGCACCACAAGCACGCCGGGTGTACCCGGACCACCGACAAACTTATGGGGACTTATGAAAATCGCGTCTTTGTAGGCAAGCGGATGGTCGGCGCACTGCGGATACATTTCTATGTCCACATACGGTGCCGCGCACGCGAAGTCCCAGAACGACAGTGCACCGTGACGGTGCAGGAGATCAGCGATGTCACACGTGTTCGAAACGATGCCGGTCACGTTCGAGGCGGCGGAAAACGAGCCGATCTTCATCGGGCGGTCGGCGTGTCGGATCAGCTCGGCTTCGAGGGCGGCAAGGTCGATATGTCCGTCGGTGTCTTCCGGGATGGTGACGACATCGGCAATCGATTCGCGCCAGGGCAGTTCGTTGGAATGGTGCTCGAACGGGCCGACGAACACCACGGGGCGCTCCTCGGCCGGAATGAGCGAGGAAAGCTGGTACCGGTCGTCGAGGTCGGCCGGAATTCGCAGGTTCATGATGCCGATCAACTTGTCTACGGCCCCGGTCGAGCCGGAACCGCAGAAGATCACGCACGTCTCGGCATCGCCGCCGACGGCGTCATGAATGATCTGACGGGCATCTTCACGTAGCCGCGTCGTCTGGAGGCCGGTCCCCGACGACTCGGTGTGCGTGTTCGCATACCGGGGCAGAACCTCATCGCGGATGAAATCCTCGATGAAGCCGAGCGCCCGACCTGACGCGGTGTAGTCGGCGTAGGTGATCCGATGCGGCCCGAACGGCCCTTCCATCACCTGATCGTCGCCGATCACCGACTCTCTGATCCGACGCAGCAACGGGGTCTCGACGGGGGCTTCCACCGGGCCAACCTAACGCACCCGAGAACGCGAGATGCGAAACGAGCGTTCGTATGCGACAACCGTGGCGACGGACCGCTAGTGGTGCGTCGCGCAATTGAGTATGACGTATTGCGAACCATGGTTCGTTCAGGGCAAGGACGCAGAAGGCCCCACTAGCCTTGCCCTAATAGGGCCGACGAGGACACAGCCATGGGCGAAGCTGGCCGCAAGGCGCCATGCGAGATGGGCGACGGACCGCTAGGCGGTGCGTCGCGGAATTGAGTATGGCGTATTGCGAGCCATGGTTCGTTCAGGGCAAGGACGCAGAAGGCCCCACTAGCCTTGCCCTAATAGGGCCGACGAGGACACAGCCATGGGCGAAGCTGGCCGCAAGGCGCCATGCGAGATGGGCGATGGACCGCTACACCCCGAATCGACTGCCGAGGCGCGCCACCGTCTCGTCGGGGCCGAGCACCACGACAACGTCGCCGACCTGGATTTCCGAGTCGGTCCGTTCCCAGACCGCGTCGCCGGATACGCGTCGCATCACGACAAACGTGGTGTTGGCATGGTCCGAGGCGAGCGTCTCCGACCGTTGGCCGACAAGGGGCGAACCACTGCTGACGATGACATCCTCGGTACGCAGTCCGTAGCCGCTCAGCGAGGTTGTCTCGACCAGGTCCGCTCCGAGGGCCGAGGAGGCGAGCCCGGTGCCGAAGTCACCGTACGGCGAGACGGCTTCCGACGCCCCGGCGCGCAGGATCCGCTGCTGCCAGTCGGGATCGTTGACCCGCGCCACGATACGGAGATCCGGGCACAGCGCCCGAGCGGTCAGCGTCACCACGAGGTTTGCCGGATCGTCGGGCCCGGCCGCCACCAGCGCCCGGGCCCTGGCGATTCCGGCGGCGAGCAACACCTCCTCCTGCATTCCGTCGCCGAAGACGGGGATTGCTCCTGTCTCCCGGATGACGTGGTCCTTCGCCTCATCGGCGTCGACGACGACGCAGCGCTGCCCCTGTTTGAGCGTCGCCAGCGTCACCGCCCGTCCGACCCGACCGAACCCAACGACGATGACGTGGGCCTTCAGACCTTCACTCATCCTTGCGCTCCTTTGCCGCGCGAGCGCGGCCTTGAGATCCCCCGAAAGCAGCAGTGATGTGAGCGTGGAACCGGAGTACACGAGCACGGCGAAGCCGGCCGCGATGACGATCATGGCCCACAGCCGCCCGACGTGGTCGAGCGGGTTGACTTCCCCGTAACCGATTGTTCCGAGCGTGATGATCGTCATGTACAGCGCATCGAACCAACTGAACTGGGCGAGGACCACGAATCCGAACGTCGAGATCAGAACCGTTGCGCATTGGACCGCCAGCACCCAACGGAGTCGAAACACCAACAACCGCAGGACCGTCGCCCGGTTCGCTGGATTTGGGTGGCTCACGCCCCGATCCTATGCACACTGCCCGGAGCGCCACGAATGGGCGGTTCGCAGCGGATACAGAACGGGTCGAGTCACCCGACAAGTGACTCGACCCGTACACGTACCCCAACCAGGAGCACGATCTTTGGCGCTTACCGCTAAACGCGAACTCGCTCCGATACCGCTGCGATGACCGCGGCGAGAGCCGCCTCGGAACTGCGAAGGCTGGACAGCGTCTGGTCGACGTCGCTCACGTCCTCCGCCACCATGACAACTTCGTCGTCGTACGACGTGAGGGTGAAACGGTGGACCAGCGACCCTTGGTCGTTCAAACCGGGGTCGGCATCGAGTTGTGTGGCGACGACCGCGACCGGTTGACCGTTGCGCACCAGAGCCAGACGAGCGGCCTGAAGCAGGTCGGCGTCGAAGGCAACCATCGAGGCCCGCACACCGGGCTTGAGGATCGAAGCGAGCGAGGTGTTCGCATAGTCGAGAATGAAGTCTTCGACCTGGCCCTTTTCATGGCGGATAGGGACCCAGACGCCGATCCCGTGTGCCAGCATGCCAACGGTCCGAGCGAAGCGCGCCTGCGTCGAGGCCATCGCCCGTTCAATGCGCAACTCGCGGGAGCGGTCACGGACCACCTGCACGACGGCATCGCCGACTCGGACCGCCTCGACCTCGGTGTGGGTCTCGGCCCCTCCCGATTTTCCGTACTCCGTCGAATCGACAAACGTCATCGCCGGAAGTCTTGACTCCCACGTTCGAGTCGCCAGCTGCTTGGTGAGTTCATGACGGTTGGCGCCGTCGAATATCCCACGAGCACGAAACTGTTTGGCGGCCGCGTTCGAGTAGAGCTCCCGGGTTCCGATGATCTGTCCGTCATCGAAGAGCGGGGTGAGGAGGGTCACCCCCTCGGTGAGGGCCTCGAGGATCAGGCGCTGCCGGGCTTCGGAGCGGGTGAGTTCGTCAGCGATCGTGTGATCGGTCGACGTCTGAAGAATGTGATCGCCGACCCGGACCGTGTGGATCTCGTACCGAATGGTGCGTTCGGCCCCGTCGATGAGCCCCGACCGCTCGATCGAATAGGGCGTGGCCGAACCGTCGCGCCAGACCTGCTCGGCCTCGCGCATGGCGATCTCCGGGTCTTTAAACACGTTGCTCGCCAGCGCGCCCTTGACTATCGGTTCGGTGAACGGAAGGGCGAGCGCGGCCTGGTTGCAGTACACGATCTCCAGGTCGACGATCCTGGCCTCTTCCCAGATCGGCTGGTAGAGGTAGATCGCCTGATGGAGGTTTTCGACGGTGGCCCGGAACAGCACGTCGGCGCGTTCGAGTTCCTCGGATCCGAGCAAGCGGCCGACCACATCGCGGCCGTATGAAACACCGTCATCGGCGCCCGCCTGGCCCACCTTCCAGCCGGTCAGTTCGACCACATCGATTCCGACCGACGGATCGAAGACCCGCTTGGCCTGCACCCACCAGCCCTGGGTTCCGGTGTAGAGAACCTCGCCGAACGGAGCATCGGAGTATCCGCTGCACAGATCGGCCAGCGGATGATCAAAACGGATCGGATCGCCCCACGAGGTGGTGAACCAACTGAGCCAAGACGCCGCGGGATCGTCGATCGAGGTGGGGACCGGAATGCAGAAGCTCACCACGCCCGAAGGGTTCGACACTCGGGTGTTCACCGCTTCCACTGGCCAGTCCCTTCGTTGTTGGTGGTGTTCGATCGCAATTGTGGGACGCTTCCACGCAGACTCGGCAACGGGTCGCCACAACACGGGCAGGCGGACCCATCCGGTGCGGAGGAGCGGACTCGTCCGGTGGTTCCATACGGACGCTGGGTCCAAAACCTGCGAAGACGGACGAAGCTACGGTCGTTCGACCCAGTGTCCGACGTGGTCCGGCGAACCGATTCCTTATCGCTCGAAACGATCAATAGGCCAAATTCACCGTTCGAATTGATAACCGGCCGAGAATGGATCAGAATTGCAGACCGGCATCCAGCCGGTAACCTGCAGTGCAACATTCGTCTTCTTGGAGGCAGCAAAGAAATGCAGGGCGTCGTCAAGTCATACGATCCGGTCACTCGCCAGGGCGTGCTCCTCCGCGACAACCCGGAGAGGTCCGAATACGACCTCGCCGACGATGCTCTTCACGGATCGATCTTTCGCATGCTTCGCCAGGGCCAACGCGTGGTTTTCGCCGTCAATGATGCCGGTCTTGCCACCACCGTTCGCCTCGGTTCAGAAATCGACATGGGCACACCGGGATTTGCTCCAGAGGAGTAATTCCCAAGCAGGTCGTCCCTTCCTCACCATCGGGCTTCTCGAATGGTTCTGCACAAAGGAGTGCATGAATGACGACCACAACGGCACCAACGACAAACGCCAAGCTTCTCGCGTGGGTGGCCGACGTAGCGGCCCTCACCAAGCCTGACCGCGTCGAATGGTGCGATGGCAGCGCCGAAGAGTACGACCGACTGTGTCAGCTCCTCGTCGACAACGGCACCTTCAAACGCCTCGATGAGGCCAAACGCCCCAACAGCTACCTGGCATCGAGCGATCCCAGCGACGTCGCGCGTGTAGAGGACCGCACGTTCATCTGCTCGGCCAACGCCGACGATGCAGGTGTTACGAACAACTGGCGCGATCCAGCTGAGATGCGCACCACCCTCAACGGCTTGTTCGACGGCGCCATGCGCGGCCGCACGATGTATGTGGTGCCGTTCTCGATGGGCCCGCTCGGTTCACCGATCGCCCACATCGGCGTGGAACTGACCGACTCGGCGTACGTGGCCGTCAGCATGCGCATCATGGCGCGTATGGGTAAGAAGGTCCTCGATGTCCTGGGCGACGGCGAGTTCGTGCCGTGCCTCCATTCGGTGGGTGCCCCCCTGACCGATGGCCAGGCCGATGTGTCGTGGCCGTGCAACGCCGACAACAAGTACATCGTGCATTTCCCGGAGACCCGGGAGATCTGGTCGTTCGGTTCCGGCTACGGCGGCAACGCCCTGCTCGGAAAGAAGTGCTTCGCCCTTCGCATCGCTTCGGTGATGGCCCGCGATGACAACTGGATGGCTGAGCACATGCTCATCCTCGGTCTCACCCCGCCCAACGGCGAGAAGAAGTACATCGCCGCCGGGTTCCCGAGTGCCTGTGGCAAGACCAACCTGGCCATGCTCGTTCCGACGATTCCGGGCTGGAAGGTCGAGACCGTGGGCGACGACATCTGCTGGATGAAGTTCGGCGCCGACGGCCGCCTCTATGCGATCAACCCCGAAGCTGGATTCTTCGGCGTGGCCCCCGGCACCGGCGTCGACACCAACGCCAACGCGATGGCCTCCCTTCACAGCAACTCGATCTTCACCAACGTGGGTCTCACCCCCGACGGCGACGTGTGGTGGGAAGGCATGACCTCGGAAGTTCCACCCCGTCTGACCGACTGGAAGGGCAACGCCTGGACCCCGGAGTCCGAGACCCCGGCCGCGCACCCCAACGCCCGGTTCACCGTTCCGGCGTCGCAATGCCCGTCGATCGCCCCCGAATGGGAAGACCCGGCCGGCGTGCCGATCTCGGCCATCCTCTTCGGTGGACGCCGCGCCTCGGTCATTCCGCTCGTCACCGAGTCATTCGACTGGCAGCACGGTGTGTTCATGGGTGCCACGGTCGCATCGGAAACCACCGCGGCTGCGGCCGGCGCGATCGGCAACCTCCGGTTCGACCCGTTTGCCATGCTGCCGTTCTGCGGTTACAACATGGCCGACTACATCCAGCACTGGCTCGACATCGGCAAGGCGACCGACACCTCGAAGCTCCCGAAGATCTTCTACGTGAACTGGTTCCGCAAGAGCCCCGAAGGCAAGTTCCTGTGGCCGGGCTACGGTGAGAACAGCCGGGTGCTCAAGTGGATCGTCGAGCGCGTTTCCGGCACCGGTGCCGCCATCGAGACCCCGATCGGCTACCTCCCTGCTCCGGGAGCTCTCGACACCGACGGACTCGGCCTTTCGGCCGAGCAGGTTGCCGCCGCTCTCGCCGTGAACCCCGACGAGTGGAAGGGCGAACTTCCGAAGATCGCCCAGCACTTCGCTCACCTGGGCGATCACGTTCCGGCTGATATGACTGCGCAACTGCAGCGCCTTGAGGACCGACTGAGCGCTTAGCCAGTCGGTTCGATCGGCGGGGCGTTAGCCCCTTGAATTCGGGAGCCATACCCTCGCCCGTTGGTGGGAGGTGTGGCTCCCTTTTCGTTGGCTGGGGACCGTGCCTCTCGTTGAGTCGCGCACTACTTGGCGGCGGGCTCTACTTGGCGGCGGGGCACTACTTGGCGGCGGGCTCCTCGACGGACCAGCCGCGGCGGCGAAGCTCGTCGGCCAACAGGTCCGCCGGAATCCCCCGTACAACCGCGGCCTGCATTTCGATGCGCTTGGCTTCGGCGGCCAGTTCACGCTTCGACTGGGCTTCGGCCCGGACCACGTCGGTGACGTCGCTTCCCTCGGGAAGCTCACCGCTGCGTTCGAGCCCTTGGGCGGAGATCAGCGCGTCGATAAGCGCACTTGCTTCTTTGCCGGTGAACTTGCCCTTGGACTGCTTTTGCGTGAGGCCCAACGGTCGACGGGCATCGGTGAAGCCCTCAAACCCGGCCTTTCGCACCAGGTCAAGCAGATACGACAGTTGTTTGGGGGAAGCGGGCGGCCCCGACGGCGCACCCGACGACGTTCCAAAACTCACGCAAGCACCTCTCTCGGAAATGAAAGTGTCTGCAGAACTCCTAGGTGTCGGACCCAAGAAGCTCTGCAGACCCGCTTAACCTACCGGACCAGCGCACTCCGTGGTGGTGATTCGCCCCGAAAACGACGGAATTTGACTCAATCGTTTCGGAACTTTGCAGTCATTGTGCTACTTAGTGTCACTCGCTTGTCGCCGGCACCGCGGGCGAGGTCGGCCGCGACTCCCTCCTGATCCGCTCGGCTCCGATTTTGCGACAACTTGGCTTTGCCCTCGACCCGGGTGATCGCGAGTTCGAACCCGACAATCGCTTCCAGAAGACCGTCGATGTAGGTTGCCGGAGCGTCGGTGACCTGCCACGGATCGCTCCGTTGGACCTCATGCCGGTTGGTCAACGCGGTGACGATCGCCCGCTTGCGTTCCCGGTCGTGGACCCACGACAGCGGCCCGTAGACGTGCACCGTGACGTAGTTCCAGGTCGGGACCACGCGCCCATGTTGCCGTTTGGACTCATACGCCGACGGACTCACGTACGCGTCGGGACCCGCCGCGATCGCCATCGCCTCGACCGACGGGTCGACGTTGGTCCATTGCGGGTTGGCTTTCGCCACGTGCCCGATAAGTACGCCAACGTCAAGATCACCGTCATCGGCGAACAGCACCGGAACGAGATTTGCGGTGATCACACCGGCGTTGACGGTCACCAGGTTCACGACATCGCATGAGCGAAGGTGCGCCTTGGCCTCAGCGAGATCGAGCCCGAAATGCGCGGGGACGTACATGACTGTCGACTCGTCGGGTGCGCGAGTTCTCGCGAACGCCGGTTACGGGCGCTTGGCGGGTGACGCGGTCTTCGACGGATCGCGTTCGATGATCCCCTCGAGTGCTTCATCGATCGCCGCCATCACCGCCGACTCCAGCACGAGACCGACACCCTTGACCGAGTCTTCGAGTTGCTCCGGCCGTGAAGCTCCAACAATCGCCGAAGCGATGTTCGGATTCTGCAGCACCCAGGCCACGGCCAACTGCGGCATCGACACACCGAGGTCGGCGGCGATCGGCTTGAGCTTTTGCACTTTCTCGAGCACCGGGTCCTTCAGCCAGCGGGCAATCATGTCTTTGCCGCCCTGGTCGTCGGTCGCCCGGGAGCCGTCGGGCAACGCTGACCCCGGCAGATATTTGCCGCTCAGGATCCCCTGGGCCATCGGTGAGAAGACAATCTGTGACAGCCCTTCGGTGACGCAGGTCGGAACAATCTCGGGCTCGATGACTCGCCACAGCATCGAGTACTGCGGCTGGTTCGAGACAAACGGGATGCGCAGTTCACGTGCGAGCGCGGCACCCTCAGCAATCTGCGACGCCGTCCACTCCGACACGCCGATGTACAGGGCCTTACCCTGGCGAACGATATCGGCGAAGGCCACCATCGTTTCTTCGAGCGGAGTCTCGTAGTCGTAGCGGTGCGCCTGGTACAGATCGACGTAGTCGGTACCAATCCTCTTCAACGATCCGTTGATCGATTCCATGATGTGCTTACGCGACAGGCCTCGGGCGTTCGGCCCTTTTCCGGTCGGCCAGTACACCTTGGTTGCGATTTCGATGCTTTCGCGGCGCACACCCTCCAACGCTCGCCCCAGGACGCCTTCGGCTTTCGTTCCGGCGTAGACATCGGCCGTGTCGAACGTGGTGATGCCGAGCTCAAGCGCCTTCTTCACACACGCCTTCGCGGCGTCTTCCTCCACCTGACTTCCATGCGTGATCCAGTTGCCGTAGCTGACCGCTGACACTTTGAGTCCACTGCGTCCGAGAAAGCGAAATTCCATGGACACAACCTACCGGCAACCGCTGAAGATCGTTCGCAACGCGAACCCACGCCCGGAGCCCGAGCGACTCGTCGGGCACTGACCATCAGCCGCGACGAAAAGGTCGCTGGCGAACGGAGGGTGGTCAGGAACTCGTCGACATCCACGCGATGCAGGCATCGCTACGCCAGACCATCGAGCGTCTGCTGCATGGCCACGGTGCCAGCATCCATTGCGGCACGGATCGTCGGTTCGAGTTCGTTGGGCAGTACATCGGCGATCCACTCCACGTGTGTTCCACCGCCGGGCGCGGCCGTTGCCCGAACGGCCCCGTTGTAATGCGACGACATCCCTCGCTCCGCGGTCCAGGCCACGCGATGGAGATCCTCGTCGACCGAGATGATCGGCTCACGCACCACGGAGCCGTTCGCGAACGTGACAATACGCGTCGCCCCGTCCATCGCCGTGTCGGCGACAAAGCCGACCACGAGTCGGCTGTGCAGCGCCCCGACATCACGCATGGCGTCCCAAACGGCGGGCAGGTCTGCCGGGGTGATGAAGCTGGTACGGATCGTGGCCATGAGAAGTCCTCTCGTAGATGGGTCTCAACCAATGTTCAGGCCTCCAACGGCTGGAGGGTCAAGCGCGGGAAAGACCGACGTTTTGCCGCTTGACTCTCCAGCGGCAGGAGGGTCCATCGTGGGGCCGACCCGATCGGGTCCATTCCTCAGAAAGGCTCCACCATGCCCATCAACATCAGCGCGCTTACCTTCGACACGTCCGATGCCCTCGCCGCAGCGTCCTTCTGGGCGGCGGCGCTAAGCGGTACGGTCGGGGCCGACAACTCCGTCGAGTTCGGTTCCGTTGAGCGGGCCGACTCTCCGACCTTGTACTTCCAGCGCGTCGAGGAACCGAAGACGGCGAAGAACCGACTGCATCTCGATCTCACGACCAGCGACCTCGAGGGTGAAATCAGTCGTCTCGTGGGACTGGGGGCGACCGTGTTCGCGTCGTACGACACCGGGTCGCGATGGAGCACGTTGCTGGACCCCGATGGAAACGAGTTTTGCGTCGTCGGATCGTGACGCGACAAGACTTCAACCATGGATGGTCGTCTTTCAATCGGTTCCTTCTCCCGGGCCAGTTCGATCTCGGTTCGGACGCTCCGCAACTATCACGAGTCCGGCCTCCTGGTGCCTGCGGCCATCGACCCGTCGACGGGCTACCGTTCCTACACCGTCGATCAATTGGCCGACGCCATGGCGATCGTTCGGCTGCGGGCACTCGACGTGCCGCTTCCGCTCGTGCAGCAGATCGTCGAGGCCCGCGACCCCGTCGTGACCCGCACCGTGCTGGCCGGCCACGAAGCGGTCATGCGGGAGCGATTGGCGGAGACCCAGCGGATCGTTGACGCGCTTCAACTGGGACTCCCGTCGACGATCACACCGCCGCATGCCGTCAACACTCCTGCCACCACGACGCTGCAGTTCTCGGCGACCGTCCCTTCCGACCGGCTTTGGCCCTGGCTCGAGGCGGCCGCTGAGACCCTGTGCACGCTTGCTCGGGACCATCGACTGGAAGGGAGCTACTTCAGCTCGCTATATACCGATGCGCTTCTCGACGAGGAATCGGAAACGGTGACGGCGTTGGTCCCGCTTTCGGGTCCATTTCTTCTTGACGCCGACACCGTTGCCCGAGGAATCACCATCGGGGAAATTCCTCCTACGCGCTGGGTGGCGCTCGTGCACGCAGGCGGGTTCGAAACCATCGGCGAAACGTACCGGGTCCTGGGCGCATGGATGGGTCGCAACACCAACGCGGCCGAAGGACGTTCGATTTGCGAGGTTTACCATCGCCTCGACCCGACGTCCGTCGGAAACGATCAGGCCATCGAGTTACGTTGGCCCGTGGATGACTGACCAACGGAGAACATGCAGTTGACGGTTTTGTATACGTGCGTATACTGAACGCATGTCGCCGCTAAGCCCCGACGCCATCGCGGAAGCGGGTAGGCAGCTCGTTTCCCAGTCACACTGGTCAAGCCTCTCACTGCGGGCAGTCGCCGCCTCGCTCGAAGTCACACCGATGGCGCTCTACCGGCACGTCGCGAACAGCGAGGCGCTTTCGGCGCTGGTTCTGGAATCGATCATCGACCGCTGCCCACGGATCCCCGATTCGGGTCACGCCACGCTGATCCTTGTCGAGTGGGCCCGCTCCTTTCACACGGAACTCGCCAAGTTCCCGGGCGTGGCCGGGTGGCTGCTCACGCATTGGTTCGAATCGCCGGCCATGCTCGAAAGGATGGAAGAGCTGCTCGAGCTCGCAGCACGGCAGGGCCTCGACGGCTTCGATGCTGTCGCGACCACAAATGCCGTGTTCACGTATGTGCTGATGCGCTGCGAGGCCGAACAACATGTGCGCTCCGCCGGAGTTGTCAAACGTCAGCTTCGTCTCGCCCAGACCACCCGTCCCCTGCCGCGTCTGACGACTCTCGCCGGCCACTACACAACAGCGGAGTTCGATGCGCACTTCGAGTTCGGCCTCGCTGCGCTGGTTCGAGGCATGAGACTTCCGAAGGGGAAGAAGCGATGATCGTCCGAGACGCTGTCCATCAGGACCTTCCAACGATCCGAGAGATCTACAACTCGCTCATTCCCACCACGACCATCGCGTGGAGTGAGAAGGCCGAAACGCTGCGCCAACGCCAGACCTGGTTTCGGCACCAGCAACGTGCTGGCAATCCGGTACTGGTGGCGGAGGTCGACGGCACCGTCGTCGGCTTCTGCTCCTACGGGAGCTTCCGCGGGGCCGGTCGATGGCCGGGTTACCGCTTCACCGTTGAGCACACGATCCACGTCGCTCGGTCACACTGGGGATCGGGCGCAGCCCGCGAGTTGCTGAGCGCGCTTATCGACAGAGCCGTTGCGGCGAACATCCACGTTATGGTCGCAGCCATCGACAGCGACAACGTCTCGTCAGTTCGCTTCCACGAGAAGAACGGGTTCGTCACCGTCGCGAGGATGCCCGAGGTCGGTCGCAAGTTCGACCGCTGGCTCGACCTCGTGCTCATGCAACGCATTCTGAAAACGGATCGCTGACGGAGTTCGTGAGTTCCTGGCTGGTGGTTGACCTCGGCGGGGTAGCTGCACACTTCCGACCGGATCGAAGACTCGAGGCACTGGCCGATCTCACCGGCATGACCACCATGGAAATCCAACTTCTGCTTTTCGACTCCGGCCTCGACCGGGCGGCGGAACTGGGATTTCACACAACGGCGTCAATTTCCGACGCTGTCCTCAGCGCACTCGGGAACAGCATCACGCTCGATCAGTTGGTATCGGCGTGGGCGCTCGCGTTCGAGGCCAACCATGAACTCCTCCATCTGCTCAACGAACAGCTCAGCGAACACGCCATTCATTGCTGCCTGTTCACGAACAACGGGCCGCTTCTCGATCTTTGTCTCAAGGGGCCTCTGTCCGAAATCGCCAAGCCATTCGCTCGAATTGCGTGCTCGTGGCACGTTCGTGCCGCGAAGCCCACGCCGGAAGCATTCGCCTACGTCGAGGCAGAACTGGGAGTGACGCCGTCGGAACTGCTGTTGATCGACGACGACATTCGCAATACTCGAGCCGCACAGGCTCACGGCTGGAACACCCATCTCTACAGCTCTATCGACAGCCTGCGCGACGCCCTGCGAAGGTAGAACGGATGCTTTACCCTTGACATGAGAATACTAATTCTCATAGAGTGAGAATGTTCCTTCTCACGCATGGAGATTCACCGTGTCAGACCCGGCCCGCCCGCCACTACCCCCGTTCGACGCCGAATCAGCACTGCAGAAGGTCCTGGCCGCTGAGGCGGCGTGGAACAGTCGTGACCCCGAACGCGTCGCCGGCGCCTACACCGCTGATTCGGTGTGGCGGAACCGCGACCAGTTCATCGTCGGACAGCGACCAGATCGTTGAGTTTCTGAAGGCGAAGTGGGAGCGCGAGCTTGACTACGTCCTTCGAAAAGATCTGTGGGCATTTCAAGGCCACCGCATCGCAGTTCGTTTCCAGTACGAATGGCACGACACCTCGGGGCAGTGGTTCCGGTCGTACGGCAACGAGAACTGGGAGTTCGACGCGAACGGCTACATGAGCCGACGCGAGGCCAGCATCAACGACGTGAGGATCAACGAGTCGGACCGCCGAATCCACGGGCCGCGAGCCGAAGGCGACACCAGCGGAATCCCGCTGCAATGAGCCGGGAACAATGAGCCCGGCCGCCACCATTTCGGTCGACGACGCGCAGCAACGCGTCCTAGCCGCAGCCGATGAGCTGTTCTACGGCCGAGGGATCGCCGCCGTCACCATGGCCGATGTGCGCGATAGTGCCGGTGTCTCCTTACGTCGCCTGTACTCCCTCTATCCGACGAAGAAGGATCTCGTCGCCGCTTGGCTCAACGACCGCCACGACTCTTGGATGAACTGGTTCACCGCTGCGGTCGACCGCCACACCGCAAAGGGCACCGAGCCCTTGCTCGCGACTTTCGATGCGGTCGAAGAGTGGGTCAACACCCCCGAGTACCGGGGCTGCGGGTTCATCAATTCCATCGCCGAAACCAGCGAGATCGACGAGCGTCATCGCGAGATCATTGCCGCGCACAAACGTGATCTCATCAACCACCTCGCGTCGCTCGCGACCCGAGACCGACGAAAGAGTCCGAAGTGGCTCCCCGAAGCACTTGCGGTGATCCTTGACGGGGTCTTCGTCCAGTGCGCGATTTTCAACAGCACCGACCCACTCAAAGCGGCGAAACGCGCCGCGGCACACCTCCTCGAATCGACGAAACCATGAACCTCACCGTTGGCGCCCTGTGGCGCTATCCGATCAAGTCCCTCGCTGGAGAACCTCTCGATGAGGCGCTCGTGACCACCAACGGCATCGTTGGCGATCGCATCATTCACGTACGCGGTCCTGAGGGCGTGAGGACCTCACGTCGTCACCACAACCTTCTGGGGCTGCACGCATCGCTCGATCGTGACGGCCAACCCATCGTCGACGGCGAACCCTGGGACTCACCGACGGTCCTCGACCGGGTGCGCGCCGCTGCAGGGCCCGACGCCACGCTCGTTCGCTTCGAGGGACCAGAGCGCTTCGACATTCTTCCGCTTCTCGTAGCGACCGACGGGGCGGTGGCCGAGTTCGGCCGCGACGTCCGCCGACTCCGTCCCAACATCGTCATCAACGGCGTCGATGGGATGGACGAAACGACGTGGGCGGGCGGTGAACTCCACATCGGCGAGGTTGTCATTTCTCTCGACTCGCTTCGAGGGCGGTGCCCCATGACCACGGTGGATCCCGACTCCCTGGTCGTCGACCGCGAGGTGCTCAAGGACATCCACCGCCGCTTTGACGGAAAGCTCGCTCTCAATGCCGCTGTCCTCCGTCCCGGAATCATTCGTGTCGGGGACCCGGTCGAGTTGATCCGTCCGGCCAGCTAGCGCCCGACCGGGCAAGCAGGCGGCTAGCGTTTGCATCGTGATGGCGGGATCTGAGCATGAAGTGCTGGCCGTGTCCGGTGCGGTTCGGAGGTTCGGCTCGCATGTGGTTCTCAACGGTGTCGACCTGACAATCCCCGACGGTCACATCGTGGCCGTGGTCGGAGCGAACGGGTCCGGCAAGTCAACACTGCTGCGGGTGTTCGCGAACGTGCTGCGTCTCCACGCTGGTGTCCGGACCGGTCCGAAGCGCAGTGCCTATCTTCCGGCCGTGGTCACCGCCCCGACCCTGACCGCTGGGTCGTGGATCACCGCCATTTCCGCCGTGAACGACACCGACGTAAGCGCGTGCACGAAGCTGCTCGACGACTTCGGTTTTGACGCAACGGTTGACACTTCGGCGAACGAGCTCTCAACTGGAAACCTGCGCAAGATGCTCCTCGCGGCAACGTTAGGTACACATACGATGCCCCTGATTCTCGACGAGCCGGTCGCATCGCTCGATGATCACGGACGCGCGGCGTTGGCCCGACTGCTTGCCGACCGAGCCGCTGCCGGTTCGCCGATACTCATTGCCGACCATGATCGACACTGGCTCGACGCGCTGACGCCAACCGTCCACGAGTTCCACAACGGACGACTGCGACCGGCCACGCCTCCGGCTGTGCCGACCCGGTCCCGCATCACGTTGGCGGGCCCGGCCGCGACTCGCACGGAGCTCATCCAACAGGCACGAACGCTTGGCTTCACCGAGGTCGACTGAGATGGTCAGACTCCCCTTGCTCCTCACCGCCCGACGCTTTCTGTGGCTTCCGCCCCTCGTGATCTTCCTCATCGTCCTGGCCGCCGTTTATGCAACTCCCGGCCCGGCGTTGGCGGGCTACTCCGTCACCGCAATCGCATTCCTCGGACTCGGTGTGTGGCTGACTGTCATCGTCGGATCGTGCGACGACGACGCCCACCGGGAGTTGCTTGCGGCCCGCCTCGGCTCACTTCGCCTGGCACATGCGGGGCACGCCCTCGCCAGCCTCGTGCTCCTCGGAATCCTCAGCGTGTGGAGCAGCGTCATGCCGCTTGCCGCCGGCACCATGGGCTTCCAACTCGCAACCAACCCGAAGGTACCTGCCCCGCCCACCATCATCCTTACCGGTCTCGCCGTTCACATGGCGTTCGGCATGCTTGGCGTGGCCTTCGGAACGTTCCTTCACCGGCCCATCGTCACCCGAACCGCCGTGGCGGTGCTCGTCGGAATCGGCGTTTCCTCACTGATCCCGGTCACCTCGCCGTTGATCGCCGTACTTCGAGACCTCAACCATGAGAACGTGTCGACGACGCCAATCCTGCTCGCCACCTGTGCCGTGCTTTGTGCGCTTGCCGTTGCCGGATCCAGCCTTCTCGCCAGTCGCCGGTGAACCACCCCCGTAAGGTGAGATCGACTACGACGAACCCGGCCGCCGGCTGGTAACGCCGCGCAACCACGTCGACCGACGCCGGAAGTCCGACTCGGCGCCGTGTTGAGAACGGAAACCGGTATTCGTCCCAACCGTCCGGGCAACAGGTCCCTGTTTACCCGATTGATCCGGCGCGACAGTACGAACATGACTGATACGGCGATTCGTGACCTGTTGAGCGGCGGAGATCCTCGAACCCTCCGGAACGTCGATACCGTCATTGAATCGGTGCTCGCCGAGCCGAACCTCGTCGCTGGTCTGGTGGCCTGCGTGCAAGACGGCGATGAAGTCGTTCGCATGCGAGCGGGAGATGCTCTGGAGAAAGTGTGTCGAGCGCAACCCCACCTGGTGCAGCCCCACCTGACGACCATCCTCGGTCCGATCGCCGCTATCGAACAGGCATCGGTTCGCTGGCACGTCGCCCAGATGCTCAGTGTTCTGGTGCTCTCTGACAGCGAGCGTCAAGAGGCACTCGCTATCGTGCGCCACAACCTCGACCGCGGGACCGACTGGATCGTGTTGAACTGCAGCCTCGATGCGCTCGCCGCCTTCACCCGACAGGACCCCAAGCTCCTGCCCGAACTTCGCGGGTACCTTCGGCGCTTCCAGTCGAGCACCTACCGGTCGCTGGTTTCGCAATCATCGCGGCTGCTGAAGGAATTCACCTCGGAAAAGGCCGAGAAGGCCGCAATGGCGGGCAGGCGCCGACATTCCTAGGAACATCGACGGCCGCCCGAATCGAGACGATTGCACAACCTGTTCGATCGACCCGGCTAGTCAACCCAGCGCCAGTTGCGGATCTCCGGAAGATCTTCGCCGTGCTCGTGAATCCAGCGCTTGTGGCGCAGGCGCTCGTCGACGAGGAATTGGCGAAGTGCGGCGGCGCGCAGGCCGAGACCCGGAACCCGGTCGATCACGTCCATCACGAGATGGAAGCGGTCGAGGTCGTTCAGTACCACCATGTCGAACGGCGTCGTCGTCGTGCCTTCCTCCTTGTACCCGCGCACATGCAGGTTGCTGTGCCCGGTGCGGCGGTAGGTGAGGCGGTGGATCAACCAGGGGTAGCCATGGAAGGCGAAGATGACCGGCTTGTCGGTGGTGAAGAGTTGATCGTAGGCACGACTCGAGAGGCCGTGCGGGTGCTCGCTCTCGTCCTGCAGTCGCATGAGATCGACCACGTTGATGAAGCGAACCTTCAGATCCGGGAGGTACTGCCGGATCAGCTTCACCGCGGCAAGCGCCTCCAACGTCGGTACGTCGCCGCAGCACGCGATCACCACATCGGGCTCTTGCCCCTCGTCGTTCGAGGCCCAGGTCCAAATGCCGATCCCGCGGTCGACGTGGGCGATCGCGTCCTCCATCGGGAGCCACTGCGGGGCCATCTGTTTGCCGGCCACCACGACGTTGACCTGATCTCGGCTCCGCAGGCATTCGTCGGTCACCGCCAGAAGGGTGTTGGCATCCGGCGGAAGATAGACGCGGATGATCTCGGCCTTCTTGTTGACCACGTGGTCGATGAAGCCCGGGTCCTGGTGGGAGAAGCCGTTGTGGTCCTGACGCCAAACGTGCGACGTCAACAGGTAGTTGAGGCTCGCCACCGGTCGACGCCAGGGGATCTCCCGCGTCACCTTCAACCACTTGGCATGCTGGTTGAACATCGAGTCGATGATGTGGATGAAGGCTTCGTAGCAGTTGAAGAACCCGTGGCGGCCAGTGAGTAGGTAACCCTCCAACCAGCCCTGGCACTGGTGCTCCGACAGCACTTCCATGACGCGCCCGTCGGGCGCAACGTGGTCGGCTTCCGGTCCCGGTGGATCAACCAGGCAACGGTTGGTGACCTCGAAGAGATCCTGCCAGCGGTTCGACGCGTTCTCGTCGGGAGCGAACACGCGAAAGTTCGCGTGCTTAAGGTTCGACTCCATCACGTCGCGAATGAACGAGCCCTGCACGCGGGTCGACTCGGCGTCGATAGCACCGGGAGTGGTGACCGCCACCGCGTACTTGGCAATATCAGGAAGCCGGAGATCCCGCAGGAGCAGGCCGCCGTTCGCATGCGGGTTCGCCCCCATGCGCCGGACGCCGCTCGGGGCCAGGGACACGGTTTGCGGATAGGGCCGACCGGCTTCGTCGAACAACTCGTCGGGCCGGTACGACAGCATCCAGTTCTTGAGGATCTCGATGTGTTCGGGCTTGTCCATGTCGCCCATGGGTACCTGATGGGAACGCCACGACCCTTCTTCGACCTTCCCGTCGATCGTCGGCGGACAGGTCCAACCCTTCGGGGATCGCAGAACGATCATCGGCCAATTCGGCCGACCCGAGAACCCGTTGGTGCGCGCGTCGTGCTGGGCGGATCGAATGCGAGCGAAACACGTATCCATGGCCTCCGCCATGAGCTGATGCATCGGCATCTCGTCGTGACCCTCGACGTAGATCGGATCCCAGCCGTAACCCTTGAGCAGCTGGTCCAACTCGGCCGGGGGCATGCGGGCCAGGAGTGTGGGATTGGCGATCTTGAAACCGTTCAGATGGAGAATCGGGAGCACCGCGCCGTCTCGCACCGGGTTCAGGAACTTGTTGCCGTGCCAGCCGGTCGCCAACGGGCCGGTCTCGGCCTCGCCGTCACCGATCACCGCCGCCGCCACGAGATCGGGATTGTCGAACACGGCTCCGAACGCGTGGGACAGGACGTAGCCGAGCTCCCCGCCCTCATGGATCGAACCGGGCGTCTCCGGGGCCACATGCGACGGAATTCCCCCGGGGAAGCTGAATTGCTTGAACAGCCTTCTGACCCCGCCTGCGTCGAGCGAGATGTTCGGGTAGATCTCGCTGTAGGTGCCCTCGAGGTAGGTACAGGCCACGAGTCCCGGTCCGCCGTGCCCGGGCCCGGCCAGGTAGATCACCGAAGCATCGAGATTCTGGATCACCCGGTTCAGGTGGGCGTAGATGAAGTTCAGACCGGGCGTCGTACCCCAGTGTCCGAGCAGCCTTGGTTTGATATGCGCGCGGACCAACTCATCGCGAAGCAGCGGGTTGTCGAGGAGATAGATCTGGCCCACCGAAAGGTAGTTCGCAGCTCGCCACCAACGATCCAGACGATCAAGCTGGGCGTCATCGAGATACGGCGTGCTCATGAGTTCTCCTCGGGTTTGGCGGACGGTGAAGCGGTCGGAACAGAAGCAGGAGCGATGGTCGACGCATCGGCGGGCGCGCGAAATGAAAGTGCGTGCGCCGCGATGACGGCGGCCTCGTCGGTCGGAATGCGCAGAACAGATACCCGGCTGTCGGCGGTGCTTAACATGAGATCGCCGCGGTCATTGTTCACTCGATCAATCTCAAGGCCCAGCCATCCGAGGCGTGCCACAATCTCGGCCCTCACGGGCGCGGCGTGCTCCCCGATTCCCGCCGTGAACACAAGCGAATCGAGGCCCCCGAGATCACTGGCCAACCCCGCTACCGAACGTGCCACGGCCGCGGCGAAGAACTCGAGAGCTTCAGCGGCGGTCGGCTCCGAGCTGGCCAGAAGGTCCCGAACATCGCCGCTGATGCCCGAAAGTCCCTTGAGCCCGCAGTCGTGGTTCAACAGGTCGTCAAGCTGTTCGACGGTCAACCCGTCGACGTGGCTGCTGACGCGGCCATCCACGCGGCCATCCACGCGGCCATCGGCCTGAGGAAGTCCGGTGCGCAGAAGATGCAAAAGGATGCCGGGATCGATGTGACCCGGGCGGGTCGACATCGGAATTCCATCGAGCGGCGTCATGCCCATCGTGGTTGCGACGCTGCGACCCCGGTGAATCCCACACAGGCTCGCCCCGGAACCCAGATGTGCGATCACGACCCGTCCTTCAGCCAGATCCGGACGCAGACGACGAAGTTCACCGCTCACGAACTCATAGGACAGTCCGTGGAAGCCGTACCGGCGGATCCCGGCATCGTGCAGCGTTCGCGGAATCGCAAAACGGGTGTTGACGGCTGGCATTGTTGCATGGAAGGACGTGTCGAAACAGGCCACCTGCAGCACTCCGGGAAAGCGCCGCTGGGATGCGGTGATCGCCGCTAGCCCCGGGGGTTGGTGAAGCGGGGCGAGCTCCACTAGAGCGGTGATTTCAGCGATCGATGCTTCATCGATCGCGGTCGGGCCGGTGAAGCGCGTTCCGCCGTGCACGATGCGATGGCCGATAACGCTTGGAACGACATCGCCCAGACCGAGGGCCGCGATGCTTTCGTCGAGCGCCGCTTCGTAACCGCCGATCGATCCGTCGAGACGCTCAACCGTATGGCGGGCCAGGATTCCGCCCGCGTTCGCCGTCGCCGACTTGAGGCTCGACGAGCCCGCGTTCACCACCAGCGCGACTGAGTCATTCATCCTGCCCGTAGCGTAGAGCGACCGACCGGCCTGTTGGTTTCCCCCAGACTGATTTTGCGTAAACAGTCCTCGCGTATCGTTACGTTGGTGTTTGTTCGGAACGTATCGAAGCCTCTTGTGCGGCGGGTGCTCGGAGTAGTAGCCGCGTTGGCGCTGCTTGCTCCCCTGTCAGGCTGTTCGCGGTTCACGAACATCTCCTCGGTCGACGCTGAAATCGTTCAGGTGACCGGGATGGCCGCGACACTCGTGGAAGGGGCGCTCGACCAGGTCGGAAAGACCACGGATTACGACCCGTCATACGTGGCAATCGGATATCCCAACGGCGATGTGCCGTTCAAGACGGGTGTGTGCTCCGACGTCGTGGTGCGAACGTACCGACACGCCGGGATCGACCTGCAACGTCTGATCCACGAAGACATGATGCAGAACTTCGCCGCCTATCCCCAACGGTGGGGATTGACCAAGCCCGACCCGAACATTGACCACCGGCGGGTACCGAACCTCGCCGCATTCTTCTCCCGGCATGGCGGCTCCCTTCCCGTCACCCAGGTGGCCGCCGACTATCTCCCCGGCGATGTCGTCACCTGGTCCATCGACGGCTCACCCCATACCGGTGTCGTCTCCAACGACCGCAAGAAGGGCGACGACCACTTCTTCATCGTCAACAACCGCGGAGGCGGCACCGAGGTGGAAGACGTGCTGTTTGCCTGGAAGATCACCGGTCACTACCGCTGGCTGGGCTGAACCAGCGGGTAGCGACCGGTCAAGCAGCCTTAGATGGTGTGTCCGGGGCGTCCGGGGCCCTCGATGTCGATACCACCCATGTCGGCGTTCAGGCGGGCACGCGCCATGAGGTCTGCGATCACCGGCGTGAGTGATTCGGGATCGAGCGTGTTTTCGCCGGCCGGGCCCTTGTGCCACGACTCGGCGATGGCGATCTCGTCGCCTGCGACCTGGAAGACGCGACCCGTGACGTTGCGTGACAGCGGGCTGGCCAACCAGGCACCGATGGGCGCGATCCAGTTCGGACCGCGGCGTTCGCGGAGTTCGTCGTTGACTTCACCCATCAGGTTCTCCGTGAGTCGGGTAAGTGCCCCCGGGGAAATGGCGTTGACGGTGATGCCGATGCGGTGCAGTTCCTGTGCGGCGATGATCGTGAAGGCGGCAATGCCCATTTTGGCGGCGCCGTAGTTGGTCTGGCCCGGGTTGCCGTAGATGCCGGAAACGGATGTGGTGTTGATGATGCGGGCGTCGACGTCTTTGCCCTGCTTCTTCTGCTCCCGCCAGTACGCGGCCGCATGGCGAGCCGGAGCGAAGGTTCCCTTGAGGTGAACCTGGATCACCGCATCCCACTCCGCCTCGGTCATGTTGACGAGCATGCGGTCGCGGAGGATACCGGCGTTGTTGATGAGGACATGAAGGTCGCCGAAGGTGTCAACGGCCTGTTGAATCATGTGTTCGGCCCCACTCCAACTGCTCACGTCGTCGCCGTTGGCGATGGCCGCGCCCCCCATGGCCTCGATCTCGGCAACCACCTGCTGCGCTGGAGTCAGGTCGGTGCCTGATCCGTCGGGAGCACCACCGAGGTCGTTTACGACGACCGACGCACCTTCTCGCGCCAGCAGCAGCGCATGCTCTCGGCCAATGCCTCGGCCGGCTCCGGTCACAATTGCGACACGTCCGTCACAGATTCCCATGATGTTCCTCAACGCTCTCTCTAGTGCTTCTCTGGCGGCCCCGGAACGGGGCGGGCACCGTCATCGTAACGAGGGGTCCCGTCCGAGTCGAAGTGACGTCGGAGTCGACTGACCGCTGGACTCGACGCATCCAGCCGGCTGGGCTAGACAGACCCCATGAACGTTCAGGGTGTAGACGCGGTGGTGACCGGCGGCGCTTCCGGGCTCGGCGCCGCAACCAGTCGGGCCCTGGCGAACGCCGGGGCCCGGGTAACCGTGCTCGACCGTAACGGCGAACTCGGCGCCGCCATAGCCAAGGAGATCAACGGCACGTTCTTCGAAGTCGACGTGGCCGACGGTCCGAGTGTCGAAGCGGCCTTCGCTGATCTTCACGATCTTCGGGTGCTGGTGTGCTGTGCCGGCATCGGCGGTGGACGCGGGATCGTGCGGCGCAGCGGCCCTCACGACCTGGAATCGTTCGAGAACATCGTGCGAGTCAATCTGGTCGGCACGTTCAACTGCATCCGGTTGGCGGCCTGGAAGATGCACACGCTCGAACCCACCGCCAAAGACGAGCGCGGCGTGATCATCACGACCTCTTCGGTCGCGGCATACGACGGCGTCGACGGAGGCTCGGCCTATTCGGCGTCGAAGGGTGGCGTCGCTTCCATGACGCTTCCGCTGGCGCGTGACCTGGGTCGCTACGGTGTTCGGGTTGTGTCGATTGCGCCCGGTCCGTTCGGTACGCCGCTCACGGAGAACATGCCGAACGGCTACAACGAGAAGTTGATTTCCGAGTCGCCGTTTCCGCATCGGATGGGCCGCCCCGAGGAGTACGCATCACTCGCCATGCATCTCGTAGACAACGCCATGATGAACGGTGAAATCGTGCGCATTGATGGTGCGGTGCGCATGGCCCCGAGTTCGTTCCGGTAACCCACCGCCAGGTATCTGAGATGGCTGACATCGACCTCATCTGTGCGGAAGCGATACGTGATCCGCACACATATTTTCGCCGAATTCGCTCCGAGGGCCCCGTGCAGTGGAGCGACCGGCACCGGGCTTGGGTCGTGCTTGGCCATCCGGAGTTGGAGGAAGCGTTCCGCGATCCCAACCTCACGACGGAGCGCATGGAGTCCTTCAGCGCTCGATTGAGTGATTCCCGACGCGACGCGCTGGCCCGAGCGATTGAGCTACTCGACGGCTGGATGCTCTTCCACGAACCACCCACGCATACTCGCCTTCGCGCACCGTTCGGTCGGGCCTTCACCCCGAAGACCGTGAAAGCGCTGGAAGCCGACGTCGTCGCGATCACTGAGCAGCTGCTCGACGACATTCCAGCCAACGGTTCATTCGATCTCGTGTCGTCATTCGCCCACAAGCTGCCAGCGGCAGTGATCGCCAGGTTGTTCGGCGTTCCCGATGAACTCGGCGACTGGCTGCGCGAGTGGTCGGCCCGCTTCGGCGTGGTCGTGTTCGGCGCTACCCGCCGCCCCGATTACGAAGACGTCGCCCGCGCCGCAGGTACCGAGTTCCAGGAGAACATGCGCGCGATCCTCGACGCCCGGCGCGACAACCCCCGCAACGATCTCGCCAGCATGTTGGTGTCGATGGAGAATGAGCCCGACGGACTAACGACCATGGAGATCATCGGCGCGTGCTCGCTTCTCCTGTTCGCCGGGCATGACACCACATCGAGTTTCATCGGATCCGCGACCCTCGCTCTGCTGAACGACCCAAGCGCCGCGGATGCTCTGCGCGCAGATGATTGCCCGATTGACACTGCGATCGAGGAGCTCCTTCGGTTCGAGACCTCGGCCAAGGCGATGATGCGCCAGGTCAAGGTCGACCACGAGTTCGGTGGCCAGTCGGTGAAGACCGGGGAGGCCGTGTTCCTCACGATCATGGCTGCGAACCGCGACCCTCGGGTGTTTGACCATCCCGACGAGCTCGTCCTGAACCGCAACCCGAACCCGCATCTGGCCTTCGGCTTCGGTCACCATTTCTGTCTGGGGTCGTCGCTGGCCCGGCTCGAATCCCGCATCGCCCTTCCTGCGCTGTTGAAGCGCTTTCCCGACCTTCGAGCCGACGGTACCGTCACCTGGAAGCCCAACATCTCCGATCGTTCAGCGTCTTACATTCCTCTGCACACTTAGTACATTTCGCGCCCGACCTACGGAAGCTGAGCACCTCACTTGAATGAACCATCGATCCTGTTCCTCACCGACGGGGGTCAGGACGCGCAGGTACCGGCCGACCTCATCGTCAACTTCATCGGATCGGCAACGAAGTCCCTCGATGTCGCCATCTACGACGCACACTTCGACGCACCTCGCGCTGATCTCGCGGACCCCGGGAACCGGATACTCACCGCACTCAACGACGCCGAGAAGCGCGGGGTCGTCGTCCGGGCGGTGTTCAACGACGACGACGGTCCGCGCGGCCCGTATCCCAATGCCCTGTCACCCACCGGCCCGAACTTTCTCGCCCGCCTCAGCCGAGCCGTTCCCACCAAGGGCGTCGACGGCCGGTTCGATCTGATGCACCACAAGTACCTTGTGCGGGATCTTTCGGTTCGGGCCAACGCTGCGGTGCTCACCGGTTCGACGAACTGGACGAACGACTCGTTCACCCGCATGGAGAATGCGATCGTGACGATTCCCGATGCCGGGCTCGCGGCGGCGTATACACGCGACTTCGAGCAGCTGTGGAGCCGACGCGAGGTCGAAGGAAGCGGGCGCTTCGACGATGACTGGTCGACGATCTCCTACCGGAACGAACCGTTCAAGGTTCGGGCGATCTTTTCTCCGGGTCGCGGCCGCACCATGAGCCAGCAGATCGCGACGCGAATCGGCGAGGCCAAGGTGCGGGTGCGCGTGTGTTCACCCGTCATCACCTCAACGCCGATTCTCGGCACGATCGCGGAAGTTGTAAGCGACCGTAGGGTTCCGGTCTCGGTCGTCACCGATGGGACGCAGATGCTCCAGGTTGTCGACCAGTGGAAGTCCGACGGGCGCGGCGCGTGGAAGATCCCGCTCTACCGCCTCATGAGGTCAACCGGGGTCCTCGCCGAGAAACGATCGACCCCGTACGCCCCCGAAACCCTTCACGATTTCATGCACGCCAAGATGGTCGTGGCCGACAACTGGGTGTTCACCGGCTCCTTCAATGCATCCCACTCCGGCGAGTTGAACGCCGAGAACATCGTCGAGATCGAATCTGCTGCGTTCGCCGATGAATGCTCGGCCTTCATCGATCGCGTGCACGCCCGCTACAAGGTTCCGCCGCGGGCCGCTCGGCGCTAACAGTGGAACAGTTTGGTATGCGTGCGATGCCTTAGCTCCGGCCTAAGACATCGCACACATACGGTGAAGAACCCGAGGTGGCCGTCCGCCGCCTAACCCGGACGACGCATGGGCTGCGAACCGGTAACCTACGTTTTCCGCTTCACCCACCGCTTCACGCCAGACCGCAAGGACCCACCATGACCGTTGCTGCGTACATCCTGATCCAGACCGATGTTGGCAAGTCCCCTTCCGTGGTGAAGGCCATCGCCGCGATCTCCGGTGTCACAGCCGCCGAAGAGGTAATGGGTTCCTACGACGTGATCGTGAAAGCCGAAGCCGACACGCTCGACGACCTCACCAAGGGCATCGTCGGCAAGGTCCAGCTGGTCGACGGCATAACCCGCACGCTCACCTGCCCGGTCATCCACTTCTAAAAGGCCGGTTCGCCGTCGCCGACCTGATCCGTCGAGTCGCCCTCGTCTGACTCGTTGAGGCTGGCGGGGCGGTTGGCGCTCATCCAGTTGACGGCGAAGTCGACCATCTCAGTCATGCGGCACCACCGCGCGGTACCTGCCCCGACCCGGCCGGTATGTTCTCGGCCGGTTGCGGCGAACGCGTCGCCGAGCACTTCGAAGTCGGTCTCGTCGGCCACGTCGTTCGTGAAGTCCACCCAACGTCGCTCGCCGTTTACGAGGACCGCCGAGCCGTCGGACACCGGCTCGGGCTTCCCAGGCCACTGCGCCCTGACCTCGGCGAAATGCAGCGACGTGTCGTTGCCGTGCGTAACGCCGAGTAACAGGATGATCGCATCGGCTTCGTAGAGCCGCCCGAGCGGGGAGGTTTCACCGAACTGCGGCGAGAGTTCGTGGGGCTCGAGGATGTGCGTGGCCAATGGGCCGCGAGCCACGAAGGACACGGTGGGATGGGCGCTTCGTAACGTGCCGGGCAGCGTGCGGAACGCTTCCACGATCTGACCCATGCCCCGGGTCGGCACCCTGGCCGGGTCAAATGCAGGCATCTCGGCCCGGATGATGTCGACCCAGTGCGGCGGGACCGGCGGGTTCCCCCAGTTGATCGGATCGGTGTAGTGACCCGACTGTGCCGGCATCACGATCGTGGCGCCCGGACCCAGGGCTTCGATCAACGCGTCGACGACGGTGACCGGTCCACCGGCCACCCAACCGAGCGACGACGCCGACGAGTGGACGATGACCGTGGGGTTCGCGGGAATGTTAAGCGCGCGTAGATCCTTCACCAACGAGCTGAAGGTGACCGGGCCTCCGAGTGCCTGCTCGGCTTTGGCGATGGCTCGGGCTTCGCCGCTGATCGGCTGCAGGTTGTCGGTCATGCTTGCGAGCCTACCGATGCCCTGGCCATCGACCGCCGGCCAAATCCACTCAGTCGATGATCAACGCGACGTCGTCGCTCATCGGACAGCCGGAGTCGGCACTTCGCGCCAGTGCACTCGCCACACGCCAGTCGGCATCCGCCGGGAGCAGAACCGACGCGCACCGCACCCGGTCGAAGCTGACGTCGTCGACGTTCACCGGAAGACATCCATCGGCCCGGAACTTCTTCGCCGCGTTGATCAACTGCGCACGAACCGCAATCACCATCGCATCGGTCGAACCGAGGTTCTCCTGCGTGCGGTCGTAGAGGGGCTCACCGGTGGCGGGATCGCACATGAGTTCCGTCATCGCTCGGTCCGGCAGGTTGTGCACAAACGGGATGCCGCAGTGCATGATCGTCTTTTCGACCTCAAGATCGCGCCAGTAGTCGTTGCGCTTGTTGGCCACGCTCATGAAGTACGACCGCGGATCGTTGGTCCGCGGAAGGTAGCCACCCACGGGTCCGAAGGGGTCGTCGAAGTTGGGTTCGGACACGACCGCCCGATCAACGAGGCCGGACTGCGTGATGAGCATGGTGTGGTGGTCGTCGACCGGCACGAACGCCCGAAGGCTCACGTTCGCCCCGACGCTGATCATCGTGTGGAACGGAAAGATGAACTGGTTGATCCGGTGCCACGCCCGGCCGTCCGTCCACGCCCGTTTGCTTGAGTAGTACGCGCCATATTCCGTGCGCTCGACGTCGAACTCGGGGGTCTCGGCATCGGGACTCCAGAAACCCCGGATGCCGAGCGGCGGTGTGGGCGAGTCGGCCTCGAGTCGGCGGTGAAGCCAGTTGAGGTGGATCGAGTCGAGATCGCCCTCCATGTTCTGCACCCAGTTTGCCTCCTCCATCATGATCGCCGGTGGCTGCACGTGGTCGTCGGGAAGGGTGTTGATCTCGAACAACGGAAACGGCGGAGGCGTCTCCCGCGGGCCCATGTAGACCCAGATCATGTGGCTCGTCTCGTGGCACGGATACGAACGGACCTTCACCTTGTTGAGGAAGTGCTGCTGCGCCCGGCTCCCCTCCTTCTCGGTGGGGATTTCCATTGCGGTACCTTCAGTGTCGAATTTCCAGCCGTGGTACTGACACCGGATCCCGCAACCTTCAACGCGCCCGAAGTAGAGGCTCGCGCCACGGTGGGGGCACGCTTCGTCGACGGCGCCCATCTTTCCGTTGCTGTCGCGAAACATCACGAAGCTCTCACCGAGGAGCATCATCCGCTTGGCCGGGCCGTCGGGCACAGGAAACTCCGATGACGGCAGGCACGGTATCCAGTACTGCCGCATCAGTTCGCCCATCGGCGTGCCGGGTCCGACGCGGCAGAGAAGTTCGTTGTCTTCACGGGTGAGCATGGGCCCATCATGGCGCGATATGTGCCCGTCGTCACTTTTCGTCGATGCGACCGGACCGGCACCTGGCTCGTGCGTAGCGCTCCAGGTGTAAGTAGGTTTCAGGAATGCCGAGTTCAAAACCCGAAGAGTCGAGGGACGGGGTCAAGCTCACCAACCTCGACGACCAACTCTTCGATGGCGCCGAAGCGACCAAACGCGATCTCGTGGACTACCTCGACGGTGTGGCCGACCGCATTCTTCCTGAGTTGTCCGACCGTCCACTTTCCGTCATACGCGTACATCGCGGCCAGGAAGCGTTCATGCAGAAGAACGTCCCCAAGTACACGCCGGAGTGGGTGCGCACCGTACAGATCTGGGCCGAGGCCTCGAAGCGCGAGGTTTCGTACGCACTCTGCAATGACCGCCGCACGCTCCTGTGGTTCGCGAACCAGCGCGCCATCGAGTACCACCCGGCCCTCGCGCGCATCGACCACCCCGACCGGATCACGCATCTCGTGCTTGACCTCGACCCACCCGAGGGCGCGGCGTTCTCGGCTGTGGTGAAGGTTGCACTTCTCGTCCGGGACGCGCTCACCGAACTTGCACTCGCCGGCGCAGTCAAGACGAGCGGCGCGAAGGGAATCCACATCTTCGTACCGATCGACTCGGCCGTGGAACCCGACGACGCTGCGGCTGCGGTGCGTGCCATTGCGGCGCGGGTTGAACAGCTCGACCCGGCCATCGCCACCACCGCCTTCATCAAGGACGAACGGCACGGCAAGGTGTTCGTCGACTCCACCCGGGTGGGCGGGGCGACCGTGATCTCGGCGTTCAGCCCGCGTATGCGACCCGGCGTTCCGGTGTCGTTTCCGGTGAGCTGGAGCGATCTCGATCGCATCGCCCCGTCCGACTTCACGATCCACAATGCACTCGACCAACTCGGCGGTACGAACCCGTGGGCCGAGCAGATGGTCGCCCCTCAGGCACTGTCACCCGGTCTCATTGCCGAAGGACACGCGATTCCGGTAGCGCGGGTACGTGCGATGCACGAGGGCAAACGACGGGCCCGAGCAAAAGGCGAGAAGGCTACAACTCCGGAGGCTTGAGCGCCTGGAGCTTGACGATGCGGTTGCACCATTCCTTCTCGGCCGGCGAGCCGACCTCGGTGCACGACAGGATCCAGGCCATATGCGCGCGTAATACCGTGAGCACGTTCGCGGGAGTCCAGCCGATCCCCCGCATCGCCCAGTCGCCGTACGTTTCGACGAACGAGTCCCAGGTCTCCTTCGGCGCCTGCCGGAATTGCAGCGTCCACCACAGCCATGCCGGGTCGGTGAGCGCGTTACCCCACCCGCTCCACTCCCAGTCGAGCAGCGCGTCGATCCGCAACGGATCGCCGACCTCATCGGCCTTCGCCCAGATGGTGTTGTGGAATCCGAAGTCGCCGTGGACGAGCGCGACACCTCGTCGAAGCAGCGGGTCGGTGAGGGCCAGGTTCGACTCGATGACCTCGGGCGCCAAGTGCGTGCGTTGGGTCAGGGTCTCATGACGGGCGGCCAGGCGCTCGCCGCAGTCGAGGTCGGGATCGTTGATTGGCTGCGGCGTGGCCTGGTGAACGGCCTGGAGTAGACGGGCCAGCACCCGAGCCCGGCCGGCCAGGTCGACGACATCGCGGGTCTGCACCACGTTGAGGCCGAGATCGCCGGGGACCATGTCAGTGACGGTGATAGTCCAGTCGGATGTATTGATATGCGCGCGTACATTCACGATGGGGACGGCGCTGTCGCTCAACCGCGCAAGCATCCGGACTTCGCGCCGAAGGTCCGCGCGCTTAACGTCGCGTGAAGCAATCTTGACTACGACGGTTTCGCCGCTTGGCAGGTCCGCGTAGAACGTGAGGTTGGAGAAGCCGCCGATCGTCGGGCGGATCTGCACCAGCTCCCCCACTGTGGGATCGGCCAACAGCGCGGCCTCCACCGCCGCGGGAACGAGCACTCCGGGGGTCATGCGGTCGGCATCTCGCTGGGGCTTTAGCGGCCGCGGCCGAAGCGGCCGTTGCGCCGGGAGTGGCGGGCCACCGCCAGTTCGACAAGGCGGTCGAGCAGCGCGCTGTAGCTCAGGCCGCTCGCTTCCCACAGTTTCGGGTACATCGAGATCGGGGTGAAGCCGGGGATCGTGTTGGCTTCGTTGATGATCCAGCCACGACCCGTGCCGCCGGTCGAGCCGTCGTCGAAGAAGAAGTCGACCCGGGCCATCCCTTCGCAGCGCAGCGCCTTGTAGGCGCGAATTGCCCAGGCCTGACCCTCGGCGAGTTGCTCGGGGGTGAGCGGGGCCGGGATGAGAAGCTGGGCGCTGTCGTCGAGGTACTTGTCTTCGTAGTCGTAGAAGTCGTTGCCCGGCTTGATCTCTCCGGCGACCGAGACTTCGGGATGCTCGTTGCCGAGCACGGCGAACTCGATCTCGCGACCCTTGATGGCTTCTTCGACCACGAGAAAGTCGTCGAAGCCGAGGGCCACTTCCACCGCGGCTTGGAACGACTCGGGGTCGGTGGCTCTCGAGACCCCGACTGACGATCCCAGGTTGGCCGGCTTCACGAAGACCGGCCAGCCCAGCACGCTCTCGGTTTCGGCGGTGAATGCGGCGACGGCAGCCCGGTCGTTCAGGTCCCAGGCCGCCCGCCACAGCCATTTCGCCTGCGGGAGCCCTGCCGCGTTGAGCACGTCCTTGGCGACGGCCTTGTCCATCGACACCGACGAACCGAGCACGCCCGAACCCACGTAGGGAACGCCGGCGAGTTCGAGCAGACCCTGCATCGTGCCGTCTTCACCGTAGGGGCCGTGGAGGATCGGGATGACGACGGGGAGCGCCTCCACGGTCGGCTCGCTGTTTGCTTCGGCCACGGCCTTGTCGGCTTCGGTCAGTGCGGGCAGCACGGCGCTCTGGATGACCGGCTCACCTTCGGCGACGAGCTTGCGGGGAAGCGAAGCCGGGTCGGCCCCTTCGGCGATGGCCCGGACCACCGACTCCGCGGTGAGCGAGCGGACCCATGCGCCGTCGCGGTTCACGCCGATCGGCTGGACCTCGTAGCGCTCGGGATCGAGGGACCGCAGGACCGCAACGGCCGAGGTGCACGACACGTCGTGCTCAGCCGAGCGCCCGCCGAACAGCACAATGACGCGCCGCTTCTTCGGTTTTGGCGCGCTGGAGGGCACGTTTGCGGTCGAGTCGGTCATGTCATCCTCCGATGGCGCGTTGGCCAACCAAGTGCTGCCACGCAAGTCCCCGAACCGGTGTGAACCGTCATGTCATCCTCCGATGGCGCGTTGGCCAACCAAGTGCTGCCACGCAAGTCCCCGAACCGGTGTGAACCGTCATGTCATCCTCCGATGGCGCGTTGGCCAACCAAAATCGCTCGGATGCCTAGCCCCATGATGAAGAGGCCGCCGAAGCCGTAGAGCAGGTAGAGCTTGTGCATCATCTGGTTGCGGTACGAGTAGATGATGCCGATCGCGATGATGGCGACGAAGCCGTAGAACAGGTGGAACTGCGGGGGCTCGATCTTCTGCTTGTTTACCATCCAGACACCGAGCATGACCTGCACAAACACCGCGATTTCGACGACGATCGTGAACCACCACAGCGAACGGGTGCGGAGCGCTTCGTACTTGTGGGCCCCGAGCGACCACACGCCGGCCATGCCGTTGCCGATGATCATGACCCAGGCCCAGGCCTTGTGGACCTGCAGAACGCTGGCGAAGACGAGTCCCGGGGTCAAAGCCATGTGTATGCGGTCGAGCACGGCCAGCCACGCTAGTGCCTCCCAACCACCCCGTTCGGTGAACCGCTCCGCTAGCCGCCAGTTTCGACTCCGTGATCCGCCAAGGTTTGGATGTTTCTGCCCGCCCACCGGCAACATTCATCCAAACCTCGCGGACGCGCCGACTAGCTGAGCCGGCCCGACCCATTCCAAGGTTCGGATGTTTCTAACCGCCCACCGGCAACATTCATCCAAACCTCGCGAAACCCGTGGCCACGGATTTGGAAACCATCCGGGTCGTCGGTGATCTTCGCTAGCCTCTAGAACCTATGTTGCGAATGTCGACCCTGTTCCTGCGGACACTTCGAGAAGATCCCGTCGACGCCGAGGTGCCGAGCCACAAGCTGCTCGTCCGGGCTGGCTACGTTCGGCGGGCCGCACCGGGGATCTACTCGTGGCTGCCGCTGGGTTACAAGGTGTACCGCAACATCGAGCGTGTCGTGCGTGAGGAGATGGACGAGGCCGGTTTCCAGGAAGTCCACTTCCCCGCCCTGCTCCCCAAGGATCCCTACGACAAGACCGGTCGCTGGACCGACTACGGCGACGATCTCTTCCGCCTCCAGGACCGCAAGAAGAACGACTACCTCCTCGGTCCGACCCACGAGGAGATGTTCACGCTCCTGGTGAAGGACCTGTACTCGTCGTACAAGGACCTGCCGCTCGCGATCTATCAAATCCAGACCAAGTACCGCGACGAGCCCCGGCCCCGCGCCGGCATCCTCCGCGGCCGCGAGTTCGTCATGAAGGACTCGTACTCCTTCGACATCGACGACGCCGGTCTCGAAGCGAGCTACCAGCGCCACCGGGCCGCGTACATCAAAACGTTTGCGCGCTTAGGACTCGAGACCGTCATCGTTTCGGCGACGTCGGGCGCCATGGGCGGCTCGGCCTCCGAAGAGTTCATCAACCCCTGCCCCGTCGGCGAAGACACGTTCATCCAGTGCACCTCGTGTGGCTATGCAGCCAACGTCGAAGCGGTGAAGATCGTGGTGCCGCCAGCGCAGTCGTATGACCACTTACCACCCGCGAGCGTGGAAGACACCCCCAAGACGCCCACCATCGAGACGCTCGTGAACATGCTCAACGAGCGCTTCCCCCGGGCTGACCGGAAGTGGGAAGCGGCCGACACGCTGAAGAACGTCGTCGTCAACCTGTTGCATCCCGATGGCCGGAAGGAACCCCTCGCTGTAGGCCTGCCGGGTAATCGCGAGGTCGACATGAAGCGCCTCGAGGCGCAGGTCTCGCCGGCCGTCGTTGAGGCCTTCGAGGTCGAGGACTTCGCCAAGAATCCCGCGTTGAAGAAGGGTTACATCGGGCCGGGATCGCTGGGCACGAAGGGCACCTCCGGCATCCGCTACCTGCTCGATCCCCGCATCGCCGAAGGAACCGCCTGGGTCACGGGCGCCGACGAGTACAACAAGCACGTCATCGGCCTCGTGGTCGGGCGCGACTTCACCGCCGACGGCACCATCGAAGCGGCCGAAGTTCTCGCCGACGATCCCTGCCCCAAGTGCGGCTCCGCTCTCAAGATGGAGAAGGGCTTGGAGATGGGCCACATCTTCCAGCTCGGCCGCAAGTACGCGGAAGCGCTCGGCCTGATGGTGCTCGACCAGAACGGCAAGCAGCAGGTCGTCACCATGGGTTCCTACGGAATCGGCGTCTCCCGGGCAGTCGCCGCCATCGCCGAGCAGACCCACGACCAGTACGGCCTGTGCTGGCCCCGTGAGGTCGCCCCGGCCCAGGTCCACATCGTCGCCGCTGGCAACGCCGAAGACGTCTTCAACGAAGCCACCCGCATCGCCGAAGGCCTCGACGCCGCCCGCGTCTCGGTCATCTTCGACGACCGCTCCGGCGTTAGTGCCGGCGTGAAGTTCAAAGACGCCGAACTGCTCGGTATGCCGACCATCGTGGTCGTTGGCAAGGGCCTGGCCGACGGCGTCGTCGAAGTGAAAGACCGCAAGTCCGGCACCAAGACCAACGTCCCGGTCACCGAGATCATCGACTACCTCGCCGCGCTGTAGCACGCGGGCATCCCCACGGTCGGCGCCTCGGAAGGGGTGTCGGCCTTGCGGTGCTGAAGTGCTTCTACCGCGAGTGGCCGGAGCGAGGCCGCTTCGCTACGCTGCCCGCGATGCTGCGACAACCGAATAGCGCCCTCGCCGAGTGAACGCCGACGAGGGATCGCTAACCGTTCAGCCCGCTTCCACCGCCACCGCCACCGCCACCTCCAACGCCGACGACGCCTCCATCGCCGACGACGCCGCGGTCGCCCGACTTCGAGATACGCAGTTTGGATGGCTGTGGCTGAACTCGGTGAGCTTCACGCTCATCAGCACGGCCGAACGTTTCACGTTCGTGTGGCTCGTCATTGAGACCCTGAACGGGCCCGGTTGGGTTTCCGGGGGAATTCTGTTCGCGCTCGGACTCCCCGTGTTCCTCCTCGTGCTTCCCGCCGGGGCTTTGGCCGACCGCTACGACCGGCGAAAGATGCTGCTCACCACCCAACTTGCGGGTGCGCTTATCACCTTGCTCAGTGCCGTTCTGCTGTGGACCGACACCATGACGCTACCGATCGCGTTCGTGCCCGCCGTAGGTCTGGGCTGCGCCATGGCGTTCGGCATGCCGGTCCGGTCGTCGCTCGTTTCCGCCGTCGTCCCCCGGCCGCTGCTGATGAAGGCGATCGCCACGAACACGGTCGGCATGAACATCGCAATGATCGCCGGACCCGTCATCGGGGGATTCGCCGTTCGCAACTGGGGAATTGCCGCGGCATTCGCCATCGAGTCCGGCCTGTTCGCCCTCGGGTTCCTATCGCTTTGGGCACTGCGGATTCCGCCACACAACTAAGCGCCACCGGCACGAAACAGCCGGTCGGAGCCACGCGGAGACGGCGAAGTCACTCATCGTTTCGATCGGCGAAGGACTTCGGTTCGTGTGGAGTTCGCCATCGCTGCGAGCGCTCTTCGCACTGCTCTTAGCGGGCGGCTTTTTGATGATGGGCTCCTCCGCCGCCCTGCTTCCGCGAATCGCTCGGGACGAATTCGGAAAAGATGCGGATCAGGCGTCGGCGTTGTTCGCCTTCATGGGGGCCGGGATGACCTGTTCGTCGGTGTTCCTCCTGACCCGCCGCGGCGTCCCCCGCAAGGGCCGACTGTTTCTGGTGGCGATGACGTCGGGAGCGATCTGTCACGCGGCGCAGGGTTTCGCACCGTCGTATGTGATCCTGGCCGCCCTGCTCGTATGGTGGGGAGCGTCGGGCGGCTTCTACGCCAACCTGAATCAGACCCTCATTCAAAGCGCCACACCGATCGACATGATGGGACGGGTCATGAGCCTCGCCGTGCTGGCCAACGCCGGCGTCGCACCGCTCGGGTCACTCCTGGCGGGCACGATTGCCGACTCCAGGCTGGGTCCTCAGACGACATACGGCATGTTCGGAATTGCCGGTATCTGCGCCGTGACCGCGGCCTGGGTCTTTGCCCGATCACTTCGGGAAATTCCTTAGCAAACGCTGCCCACAAACCCGGCCCGGACGCGGCTGTGGTGGGCTTCTCGCCTCCCGGTCTGGGAAACGTGAAGCCCACCACAGGCCAAAGCGACAAGAGAAGACTTAGACCGCCGTGAGTTGCGAGGCTTTCACTTCGGCCATCTTGGCGGCCTGGCGGGCGCGGGCTTCGTCCATGGCCTGGGCGGCGAGGTCGACGATCTCGTGGATCTCGGTCTCGTTGAAGCCGGCGAGCTTGCGGAAGTTGTGGGCCAGGTGCACCGGGTTGACTTCGCTCTCGCCCCGGAATCCGCCGTAGGAGAACAGCTTGTCGACGGCCTTCTGGAACTCGAGGGCCCGCTTCTGACGCTCGGGATCCTTCGCCGTGATCTTGCGCAGCCAGTCGGAGCCCATCTTCACGTGGGTCACTTCGTCGGCCAGCATCCAGTCTTCGCAGAAGAACAGGACCGGGTCGTTGGTGTTGTCGCCGAACTCCCGCATCGTGTTGAACACGTCGATGGCCAGACCTTCGAGGGCCCGGTTGACGCCGGCGAGGCGAAGAATCGGATCGGCGTTGCAGGCCGCTTCGAACAACGTGGTCTGCTCGGCGAACTCGCCCACCTCGGTGCCCATGTGGTCGCCCAACTTGATCGAGATCTCGCAGTGGCGGGCTTCGTCCCAGCACTGACGGGCCATGTCGAGCTTGAGCTCAAACGGTACGTCTTCGGCGCCGCTGCCGACGTTGTAGTCGTAGCAGGTGCGTCCGGCTCCTTCGAGGGCCTGGATCTCACCGGTGAAGATGCCGTGCATCAGGCGACGGGCGCGTTCCGGAGCATCGGGATCGTCGACGTGGAATCCACCGCGGCGAACACCCTTCTTCTCGAAGTCGATCGTGCGCGGATCGAACATCGTTTCCTCGATACGGATGCGTACGAATCGATCGTCGCGGGCCAAGTCGTCGGTAGACAGCATGCGCTTCATGAGGAGCACCTTCCATTGGTGAAGTTCGTCACAGTCTATCTATCGGCAGCGCAGATGGGAAAGCCAACCAAAACGAACAAGAAAAATAGGACCCGATCGACCGAACCTCCGGTCGATCGGGTCCCCTCGGATCCCTTAAGGTCCCCCGAATCGGCTACAAAACGACCCGGGTGGTCACGGCATCCTGGTTCGGAGCGTTTTCTCCCGGATTGCCTCGGAAGTCCGTCCAGACCGGGTGGGCTACGCCGTCGGTACCAACGGCAACTCCGGTGTAATCGCCGATGAAGCCGCCACCGGCGAACTGGATGCCCGGATCGGATGCCTGCTCGGTCAACTTCGTTGATGGGGACCAGGTAAGACCATTATCGCCGCTCCTCACGTACGCAAAGTCGAGCAGGCCGCTGGCCGCCCCGGCGAATTCCCGGGTGTAGTACGACACGATCACCTTGCCCGCGTGGGCACCAACCCACGGGAACGTCTTGTCTTCCGGCGACGACGTGAGCCGCTGCTTGGCGGTCCAAACGATCCCGTCAGACGACGACTGCAGGAACACCTGCGAACTCGAAAGCGTGCTGGTTCCGGCACTGTTGTCGGCCCACGCCATGTACAGGCGGCCCGTCGCCCGGTCGATCGTCAGTGCGGCGAACGAATTGAGTCGGAAGTTGAGACCGGTCAACGAACCACGACCCTGTGCGTTCAAAGGATAGGTCTCATCGACGTTTCGGGCGGCAACCTGCTGGGTCCAGCTCTTGCCCTTGTCGGTTGATTTGGCCACGATGTTGTAATCGTTGAAGTTGTCGGCTGCGACGGCTCCTTCGAACGACACATACACCGCTCCGTCGTTCCCGACGACCGGCACCGAACCCTGGTTGTACAGGTACGGTCCGCTGGCCAGCACCGAGGCGCCCCAGGTCTTGCCGAAGTCCCTCGACGACGACACGACGATCGGCGACGTGCCGTTGTTGTCCTTGAACACCGTCCACGACACGTACACGTCACCGGTCGTCGGACTCGCGCCGATGAATACCTTGTCGTTGAAGAACTGGGCACCACCGCTGTTGGCCAGAGCCACCGGGGCATCCCAGGTGTCACCGCCATCGTGGGACACGTTCACAGTGAT
This sequence comes from uncultured Acidimicrobiales bacterium, assembly GCA_963763135.1. Taxonomy (GTDB): domain Bacteria; phylum Actinomycetota; class Acidimicrobiia; order Acidimicrobiales; family JANYDT01; genus JANMZO01. The sequence goes on from CAVXNJ010000012.1 coordinate 61,155, forward strand.
GGCGTCAGCATCGGACGTGCGACTGAACACTATGTTCGCATAGTAAACCGTGTTGTTCGGACCGAACACGATGGCCGGGTCACCCGCCGAATCCATCTTCTTGAAGTTGCCCTGACCACCCGACAGATGGGTGAGGCCGGGAAGTTGCACGTTCGTCCACGACACTCCACCGTTGTGCGACACGAACGCGATGCCCCCACCGTCGTTGCGCAGTGAACCATCGGCGCTTACGACGCAACACTGCCGATAGTCGTTCGCGCCGGCGACCAGGTTGTTCGGGTCATTCGGGTTCACGGCGATGGCCGTTTCGTTCTGAGGCGTTCGGCATCCCTGATTTACGCCGGAGCCGGCGTTGATCGGATCACCGACGACCATGTCGACCGTGGTGGTGAACGGCGCGTACGGATTGGTGTTTCCCGTCGGAATGTACTGCTGACACTGCGCAGGAGCGTCGCCGTATCCGAGTTTGATGCTGAAGGGTAGGTGTCCTTTTACCGCGGCATCGGAGATCCGCTGCGGTTTGGGCGGATTCGATGCGGCACCCGCCGTTGCAGCTCCGGCGAAGATCATCACCCCCGCCGCTATCAGTCCCACATGCTGAAGAGGCGCGATCGGATCATTGGAGTCACCTTTCAGCCAGCGGTTTCGCTGAACTGAAAGGTGACTCTATGTCGAATTCCGGATTCAGTGGCTTTTCAACTACTGCAAATCGACCCCAAGAGACGGGGTGTTACTTCACCGCACCGCTGGCGCGGAGGCTGGCGACTTCGTCGGTGCTGAAGCCGAACATCGCCAGCGTGGCGTCGGTGTCTTGACCGGCGTGCGAGGGCGGGCCCTGGATCTCGGCCGTGGTACGGCTGAAACGGGGCGCCGGGCTGGCCTGGGTGAGGCCAGCGACCTCGGTGAAGGTCTTGCGGGCCACGTTGTGCGGATGGTTCGGCGCTTCAGCCAACGTAAGCACCGGGGCGAAGCAGACGTCGGTGTGTTCCATCAGGGCACACCACTCGTCACGGGTCTTCGTGAGGAAGACCTTCGCGATCTGATCCTTCTGGTCGGGCCACTTGTTGCGGTCCATCTGGGTGTCCCAGTAAGCGTCGGTGAGTCCGGCCAGACGGCGAAGCTCGGCGTAGAACTGCGGCTCGATCGACCCTAACGAGATGTACTTTCCGTCGGAGGTTTCGTAGGTGTCGTAGAAGTGAGCACCGGTGTCGAGCAGGTTCGTGCCGCGCTCCGGAACGAACGCGCCGGCCGCAGCCATGCCATGGAACATCGACATGAGGACGGCCGAACCGTCGATCATTGCGGTGTCGACGACCTGGCCCTTGCCCGACGTCTTCGCCTCGAGCAGCGCACACACCATGCCGAAGGCGAGGAACATGCCGCCGCCACCGAAGTCGCCGACCATGTTGAGCGGAGGTGTCGGCTTCTGGCCGACCCGGCCCATCGGCTCAAGCGCACCCGCGAGCGCGATGTAGTTGATGTCGTGACCGGCCGCCATGGCGTAGGGGCCTTCCTGACCCCAACCGGTCATGCGTCCGTAGACCAACCTCGGGTTACGGGCCAGGCACTGCTCCGGGCCGAGGCCGAGGCGCTCGGTGACGCCCGGACGGAAGCCTTCGAACAATCCGTCGGCCTTCTCGATCAGACGCATGACGGTTTCGATTCCGTCGGGGTTCTTCAGATCGACGCCGATGTTCTTCCGGCCGCGAGCCAAGATGTCCTTCGGCGGGTTGGCGGGATCACCGCCACGCACGTTCTGGGCCCGCTCCACCCGGATGACGGTCGCGCCCATGTCGGAAAGGAGCATCCCGGCAAAAGGGCCAGGTCCGATTCCGGCGAGTTCGACGATGGTTATTCCGTGTAGTGGTCCAGGCATTCCCCCATCGTTGGCCGCATCGCATCAACGGCGCAAGTTGGCGGGGCCGAAACCAGTCCGGCCCTGCCCCGACCGACGTTTGGATGTTTCTAACCGCTGAGCGGCAACATTCATCCAAACGTCGCGAGACCCCGAGAATCCCCGGCCGACGTTTGGATGTTTCAAACCGCTGAGCGGCAACATTCATCCAAACGTCGCGAGAATCGGCCGAGCCGGCTACAGCGAGCGAACTCGGCGGTACTCGCGACGGGCTTCGTCGATCTGCTCCGGAATGTCACGGGCCAACTGCACTCCGGCGTCGACCGAACGCTGCGCAGCAGCGGTGAAGGCGGCGATGTAGGCGTCCTCGTTGGCGTAGAGCGAATCGAGTTTCTCGACCGTGAAGGGATTGCTCGAACCCCAGAGCAGTTCGTAGATCGAGGGTCCGACCGGAATTGCGCAGTTCTGCGCCACGGGAGCATCGGCCTGCGGAAGGCGGATCCCACCCACGGCGATGCCGTGCTCGTCGCGCACGACCTCCGGACCATCGACCCCGTCGGCCCCATCGACAAATGCGATCTTCGGCTGTGTAGGGGGCGGCGTGCCGTCGGTGACCCACCGGTTCAGGTGGTGCATCGCCGCGTCATACAACGGGGTAATCGCGATCCGGTTCATCTGCTGCATGACCGGCTGTTCGACGCCGAATTCGCGCTTGTACTTCGGGGCTCGTACGTCCATCGACTGGATCGCCACGTGACACGTTCCGGCCGACTCCCAGTAGCAGAACCGGTCGGTGTCGGGCTGGCGCACGCCGTAACAGGCGATCGCCTCCAACTCCGAGTTGACGACCATCACCGGAACGTCGAGGTCTTCGCGGATCAGGTTCGTGCCGACCAACCGCACCCGCGGCGCGCCCTCGGCGGGTGGGGTGTTGATGTTGATGATCGTCTGGCCCGAGAGCAACGGCGAAGCGTTGCCGAAGTAGATCTGCAGCAAATAGCCGTCGTACGGGTGCTCAAGCGGATGGATTGCGTTCACGTACGTGGAGAGCCGAGACGCGGACTGCGACGCGCCCAACGCCAGCACCCGGCGAACGTCGAGTCCGTTCAACGGGTCAACGCCGCTTCGGTCACGGTCGGCACCGACCGCCCGGCCGACCTGGGTGAAGATGTCGTACGAGATGTCATCCGTTGGGATGCTCAGCGTGCCGTAGCGCTCCGGATCCCATGCAGCCAGGCCCTGGCTGTTGGTCGGGAACCCGTGTACACCGACGTGTTGAACCGTTGCTCCGACGAACACGTACCCCTCGAAGAACTCGGGGCTTTCACCGCTGAACAGCTCGTAACCGGCGGTCACGTTGTTCCACCCCACGACGACGGTCCCGTTGAACTTCGCCGGGTCGACCGGTCGATAGATCAGAATCCGGGTCGTGAACGGAAGCGATCCATCACGTTCGACCTGCCAGTGTCCGTCACGCTCCCAGGGGGTACCGGGCACCTGTCGGTAAGTCGACGCCTCGCCGGCGAGGAAGTACTCCTCGGCGACATACCCGTGGTCCGCGAGGTCGAACAACGGGACACCGAACGGCCAGCCGTGAACTCCTCCGCTGACCGGGCCGGTAACGACGGCTTGGGACGTGCTTGCAGTCATGGTGTGCTCCTGTCTTGGGCCCGCTGGCCGGAATCCGTCTCCGGAACGTAGTGCCCGTCGTCACACACCCCAAATCCCCGGCCACCCCTTGTTCGCCGAAGTCGCCATGCGAATCTGGCGAGAAATGACAGAGGGGAATGGCACGTCGCGACGTTGCCCACGGGGTCGCACCGTTGTGCAAGGCTCAGATCTCGATGAGCGACGTACACGAACCGCAACCGGTAACCCGAATCGATGGCCTCACCGGCGCCACCGTGATCATCAACGCCAATCGTCAGAAGCGACCCAATCTTCCGTCGACGGGTTGCCCGTTCTGTCCCGGTGGACTTGAAGCACCCGAACCGTACGTCACCCGCTGGTTCAAGAATCGATGGCCCCAGCTTCCCGATGGAAAGGCCGAGGTGCTGCTCTACTCGCCTATCCACAACGCGTCGTTCGCATCGCTCGGCCACGAGGGTGTGCTCCGGGTGATCAACATGTGGGACGACCGCTATCGCGACCTTGGAGCGCGTGACGACGTCGCCTACGTGTTGGAGTTCGAGAACCGCGGGCCCGAGGTCGGTGCCACGATTCAGCACCCCCATGGGCAGATCTACGCGTTCGACAACGTCCCACCGATTCCGCTGCACGAGCTGAGCCTTGACCACTGCGCGGTCTGCGCCGAGTTGTCGGCACTGCCCGACGACGTTTTCGTCTGTGAACATGGTGATTGGGTGGCGTGGGTGCCGGCGGCTGCCGTGTGGCCCTACGAGCTTCGGATCGCACCCCGGACCCACGTGAGTGACATCACGTCAGCTCAGGAGACCTGGCCAGCGTTCGCCGACGTTCTTGTCGACTCCCTCAGCCGCCTCGATCGGCTCTTCGATGCTCCGATGCCGTACATGCTCTGGATTCACCAGAAGCCAACCGACGGCGGGGAATGGCCCAACGCGCACATTCACGTCCACGTCACCGCAATCTTCCGTGCGCCCGGCGTGCAGCGGTTCGTCGCAGGTGCTGAGCTCGGTGCCGGTGTCTATCTCAATCCGGTACCCCCGGAAGTTGCGGCCGAGAACCTCCGCAAGGCCTGACGTCGCGCCCCGCGAGCCCCCACGAACCTGACGCCCCGATAGGACCTGAAGCACATGAGTAGCGAAATCACCGTCGTAGCGCCCGGCCGCGTCAACATCATCGGCGACCACACCGACTACACCGGTGGGCTCGTGCTGCCGATGGCCATCGATCTGGCCCTTACGATCGTCGGGACCCGAGGCGGTTCGGTCGTGGAACTTCACTCGACCGAAGAGCCCGACGCGGCGCAGGTCGCGCTCGACATCGAGGATCCCACGTCAGCCACCCCGTTCTGGGCGCGCTATGTCGCCGGAGTAGTCGCCGTGACCCGACCGAAGACGGGCTTCACCGGACGACTCAGCTCAACGATTCCGCCCGGCGCCGGCCTGTCGTCGAGCGCAGCACTCGAAGTGGGCGTGGCGCTGGCGACCGGCTTCGAAGGGAGCGTCGTCGACCTGGCCAAGGCCTGCCAGTCGGCCGAACAGGTCGCCTCGGGCGTGCCGTGCGGGATCATGGACCAGCTGGCATCGGCGGGCGGACGCGAGGGGCACGCCATGATGATCGACTGCCACACGCTTGAAATCGACTACGTGCCGATGCCGTCGGATGTGGAGGTCGTGGTGATCTTCGGGCACCACCGCCAGCTCGCCGGATCGCCCTATGCCGAGCGCACCCAGCAATGTGCGGCAGCGGAGGCTGTAATCGGACCATTGCGTTTGGCGACGATCGATGCGGTCACTCGGATCGAAGATCCGCTCGTTGCTATGCGCGCACATCATGTGATCAGTGAGAACCAGCGGGTTCGTCAATTCAGCGCGGCAATGGCCGCCGGTGACTACCGAACGGCCGGCGACTTGATGTTCGAAAGTCATCAGAGCCTCCGCAACGATTTCGAGACCTCGACGCCCGAGATGGACTCACTCGTAAGTTCACTTATCGTTGAACGTGGTGTCTACGGTGCTCGCATGACCGGTGGCGGGTTCGGCGGCTGCGTCGTAGCTCTCACCGAACCGGGTGCCCTGGCCGACGGCTGGCACGTGAAGGCCAGCGCCGGCGCGCACATCCGCTGAGGGCAGTACGTACGCCACGCGTACGCTCACTCCGGAGCCACAAAGTCGGTCCCCGAGCGACAAATCGACTCCGGAGCACACAAACCCGGCGCCATGCCCCCAAACCACCACGCTCACTCCGGAGCCACAAAGTCGGTCCCCGAGCGACAAATCGACTCCGGAGCACACAAACCCGGCGCCATGCCCCCAACCACCACGCTCACTCCGGAGCCACAAAGTCGGTCCCCGAGCGACAAATCGACTCCGGAGCACCGGCGAAACGCTCGTTTGGGTCAAAAACCGGGTCCGGTGGCAGACTGTCGCCGTTTCTCACCGTTTTCTGTCGCGAAGGACCCACATGGCTGATCAGATTCCCCTCGTTAACTACCTTGTCCTCGGCGACAAGCCCCACCTCGTCGCCAATGAGTGCGCCTCGTGCGGCGCCCGGTACTTCGACCGCCGCAATGCCTGCGCCGGATGTTCGCACACCGAGTTCAAGCAGGTGCCGATCGCAACCGAAGGCGAAGTCAAGGCGTTCACGATCGTGGCCTTTGCCGCTCCCGGCATCGAAGTGCCCTTCGTATCGGCGATCGTCGACTGTGCCGGCACCAGCGTGCGGGCCAATCTCGTCAACGTCAGCCCCGATCCCGAGCATGTCAGCCTCGGAATGAAAGTTCGCCTGGCCACCACCTCGCTGGGTACAGACGACGCGGGTGTCGAAGCCGTCGGCTTCGGCTTCGAACCGGCCGCGGCATAACCGCGACACGTGCCCCAACAAGTAATTCGCCTTGCACACGTACGATTCACAGAAACCCCTGAAAGGACATCACCATGGCTAGCGGCGACGTTTGGATCCTCGGTATACATATGACAAAGTTCGGGAAGCATCCCGGACGCGATGTGGTCGACCTCGGAGCCGAAGCAGCACTTGCCGCTTTGGCCGACGGTGGCGTCACGATGCAAGACATGGGCGTGCTCGCTGCGGGCAATCTCATGAACGCAGGGGCCGGCTTCGGTCAGCAACTGCAGAAGCAGATTGGCCAGACCGGCATCCCGGTCTACAACGTGGCCAACGCCTGCGCGACCGGGGCTACCGCCCTGCGCGTCGTGTACATGGCCATCAAGTCGGGCGAAGTCGACATGGGCCTTGCGGTCGGTGTCGAGAAGCTGTCGGGCGCCGGCCTCCTCGGTGGTGCTGGAAACAAGAAGGCCGACGGAAATACCTGGACGCCGGAAGGCCGCTTCGGCCAGGTCGCTCCGACCGACGGCCGTATCGGCACGAACACCATGCCCGGCGTGTTCGCCCAGGTCGGCATGGAATACGGCCACAAGTACGGGGGCACGAGCTTTGAGCTGTTCGCCCGTATCAGCGAGAAGAACCACGGCCACTCCGTGCTCAACCCGCTCGCCGCATATTCGAAGGCGATGTCGCTCGAACACATCATGGGCGACATGATGATCTCGTACCCGAACACGCGACCGATGTGCTCGGCCAACTGCGACGGTGGCGCTGCCGCGGTTCTCATCAGCGATGAAAAGCTACGTACACTTAGCTTGGAGCAGCAGCGTCGTGCGGTGAAGATCTCCGCTTCGGTGCTCACCAGCGATCCCTACGAAGAGGGCTGCCAGGTTCTTCCGAACGTCAACACGCTCACGAAGCGGGCTGCGAAGACGGCATACGAGAAGGCCGGCATCGGCCCGGAGGATCTCAACCTCGTCGAACTGCACGACTGCTTCGCCACGGCAGAGCTCGTCCACTACGACAACCTGATGCTGTGCCCCGAAGGTGGTGCGGTCGACTTCTTCAACTCCGGCGCACCGTTCCGAGACGGCTCCAAGCCCGTCAACGTGTCAGGTGGTCTGCAGTCGAAGGGTCACCCGATCTCGGCCACCGGCATTGCCAACGTGTGGGAAGTCTGCCATCACCTGCGAAACGAAGCCGGACCCCGTCAGATCGAGGGCGCGAAGGTCGGCCTCGCCCACGTGATCGGCCTCGGCTCAGCCTGTGGCATCCACATCCTGGAGAAGTCCGGCCTCTAAGCCGTCTCCACGTTTTCCGGAAGGGGACGCCGATGCTCGCAGGAGCATCGGCGTCCCTTTTTTGTTTCTGGCGTTTGCGACCTCTGTCGTTTATGTCCACACTTTGCACGGGATACATGTCAAAACGTGGACACAAACGTCGACCCTTGTCGTTTATGTCCACACTTTGCACGGGATACATGTCAAAACGTGGACACAAACGCTGGGCGTGGAACAATCGGGCATGGCCAAGAGTTCCGCTGCCGCTGCTGCCGACGACGTTGTGATCGAAGTTGCCGGGCGGTCGGTGACCCTGTCGAGTCCGGGCAAGGTGTTCTTCTCGACGCGGGGAGAGACCAAGCTCGATCTCGTCAACTACTACCTCGCCGTCGCCGATCCGTTCATGGCCGCGATGGGCGGGCGGCCGACGATGCTGCAACGCTTTCCCGACGGCGCCGAAGGAAACTCGTTCTACCAGAAGCGGGTGCCCACCAACACTCCTGACTGGATCGAGACGACAACGGTCCAGACGCCGAACGGAACCGAAAGCAACGCACTTGTTCTCACCGACATGGCGCATCTCGTGTGGGCGGTGAACCTCGGGTGTCTCGGCTTCCATCCGTGGCCCTACAAGGCGAGCGATCCCGACAACACCGACGAACTTCGCATCGATCTCGATCCACAACCCGGCGTTTCCTTCGACGACGTCCGTCGTGGCGCGCTCGCCGTCCGCGAGCTTCTCGGAGAGCTCGGTCTCACGGGATACGCGAAGACCACCGGCAACCGCGGAATCCATATCTATGTCCGCGTAGCATCGGGCTACGACTCGTATGCCGTGCGCTATGCAGCGGTGGCCTTTGCCCGGGAACTCGAACGGCGTCACAGCGACTTCATGACCGCAGCGTGGTGGAAGGAAGAACGCGGCCAACGTGTGTTCATCGACTTCAACCAGAATGCGCCGCACAAGACCGTGTTCGGAGCCTGGTGCGTCCGCTCCCGCCCGGGAGCAGAGGTGTCGGCTCCGCTCAGCTGGGATGAACTTATGACCGACGTAACCCCCGAAGACCTCACGATCTCCACGGTGCCCGACCTCGTCGAACAGCGCGGCAATCCGTGGGCGGCAATGAACGATGCACCGCAGTCGTTGGAGCCGCTCATGGAGTGGCATCGCCGAGACTGGGATGCCGGCATGCTCGATGCGCCCTGGCCACCGGTGTATCCGAAGCAACCCAACGAACCGCCGCGGGTTTCGCCAAGTCGGGCCAAGAAGCCTGCAGCAGAGTGACGCCGCAGCGGGTGGGTATCGCCGTGACCGCGAGTACCGTCTGGGGATGACATCGTCCGAACGCTTGGCAACAGGCGCCGGTGGAAGCCGGGCCTATGTCTCGCCGGGTCCCGATGCCTCGTTCATGGCTCGCCTACAGGCGAACTGGCCACTTCTCGGACGCGATCGCGAACTGCTCGTCATCGAGAGCTTGCTCGATGACCGGCGAAGCCGGGCGGCGTTTCTGTTCGGGCCCGCTGGGGTCGGCAAAACCCGACTCGCCACCGAAGTCCGGACACGTGCCGAAGCCCGGGCGACGAAGACGTTTCGCATTGTCGGATCGGCCACGACGTCGGGCGTCCCGTTCGCTGCAGTGGCGCATCTACTCGACGCTCAGCTCCTCCGCGAGTCGGTCGGAACGGCGGTGCTGGAAGGAACCAACGAGGCCGCGTTGCTGGTCGGAGCTCTCCGAACATCATTACGTTCACATAACAATGATGACCCCATCGTGTTTGTCGACGATGCGCATCTCCTCGATTCACTCTCCGCCACGGTCGTTGCCGCGCTGATCGCCAACGGTGATGCGCGAGTGGTGGCAACGATTCGCCTCGGCGAGCCGATTCACGACACGCTGGCGGCCGTGCTTCGAAGTGGAGAAGCCGCTCGATTTGATGTGAACGAACTGGCTGATCACGAGATCGACACGGTTCTTCGCTCGGTTCTTGGAGCGCCGGTTGATCCGAACGCGAACTCCCGACTCCAGTCGTTGGCCGCCGGCAACATGCTGTATCTCCGGGAGCTTGTCATTGGAGCGGTCGACTCCGGTTCTCTACGACTTTCGCACGGCACCTGGTATGCCGGCGACCCGATTGCGGTGAGTCCGAGACTGCATGACCTGCTGACCGCCCGACTCGCATCCCTGTCGCCACCCGATCAACGGGCGGTTGCGCTGCTGTCGGTCGGCGGACGCGTGCCACTGCACGTGCTCGAGTCGTTGGCCGCCGATGCCGACCTCACCAGACTCGAGGAACTCGGGATCATCTCGATCTCCGACCGGTCAGTGTCCGACCCCCTGCGCCCGATTCGAAGCCGTACGGATGTGACGTTTGCGCACCCGCTCTTCGGCGAAGCACTGCTCAGCCGGTTGTCGAAGCTTCGGCTCCGAGCAGCGCGTGTCGAGTTGGCCAACGCGCTCGAGGCGGCGAGCGACAACGATCCGCTCGGCCAGGACCCGCAGGATCTGTTGCGTGTGGCGGTGCTTCGCTTGGATGCAGGAACCCAGGGAGACTCACAGACCCTGGAGCGCGGTGCCAGGTTGGCGAGATATGCGCATGACTTCGCATTGACGTCCCGGCTGGCCGAGGCTGCGTTCGTTCACCATCCAACGCCCACGCTCGGGGTGCTGCTCGGTGAGGCGCTATACGAAACCGGACGTTTCGAGGAGGCCGAGAGGGTTCTTCGAGGCTCCCTTTCCATGACGGCCGACGAGCGGGAGATGGTTCAGATCGGCGGGCAACTTCTCACGGTCCTGTTCTGGGGGCTGGCGAACGACGACGCTGCCGCGGAAGTGGTCGGCCATTTGTCGGACCGCCTAACGATTCCTGAATGTGTCGGCGCGCTCCTGGCTCACCGTGCCTCACTTGCCACCTTCTCGGGTGATCCGGCCCAGGGCCTCGCGTTGCTCGACTTCCTTCCTCCGCTCGACGATCCGGTCGCCTTCAGCCAGATCGCCGTAAACCGTTCGATGACCCTGAGCCTCGTCGGCCGAACCGGTGAGGGGCTCGCGGAGGCCGACCGGGCGCTCGAACTGTACGCCCAGTTCGCCGAGCCGTTGCTCCTCCCGCACCCGAGTATTCACGACGCCAACGCGGCGTTCGCTCTGCTTCACAGCGGCGCACCCGAACAGGCGCTGACCCGGGCGGCGACCGGCTACGACAAGGCAATCGCTGATCGGATGGTGGTCAGCCTGGTCTGGTGTCAGCTCGTGGCCGGCGAGTCCTGCCTGCTGCTGGGTCGCGCCACCGAGGCGCTCCATCATTTCGAAATCGCTCTCCACGACGCCACGCGAGAGCTGTTTCGCGGCCAGGTGGCCATGGCGTGGGCGGGGGTGGCTCTGGCGAAGGCCCGACTCGGAGATCTGTCAGGGGCAAAGAGCGCAATGCAACGTTCCGACGCCGAGGTCTCGCGAATCGGGTCGTTTGAACTGAGCATCTGTGCCGCTCGGGCCGGAGTGCTCGCTGCGTCGGGGAGTCTCGGTTCGGCGTGCAGCGAACTCCAGCGTGGGGCGGCGTTTGCTGCCAGCGGTGGAAGCGTGATCGGCGAGGCCTGGATGCTTCACGAGTTGGTCAGGCTCGGCATGTTTGCTGACGCGGCTCCCAGACTCAAAACGCTGGCCATGGAATCCGACAACCCGCTCGTTCAGCTCCGGGCCGGGCATGCGAGTGCGCTCGTGGCCGACGACGCCGACTCGCTGGTCGAGATAGCGGAACGCTTCTACGAGCTCGGAGCGCTGATCATCTCCTCGGAGGTCTTCCTGGAGGCGTCCGCACGGTTCCGCAGCGCCGGCGACAATCGCCGAGCCAACGCAAGCTCGCTTCGGGCGAGCGCCGCGCTCACCGGCACCGACATGACCGTGCTTCCAAACGCCTCCGGGACGTCCACCCCGACGCCGCTCACCCCGCGAGAACGCGAGATCGCCTACCTGGCGGCGGAGGGCCAGACGAATCGCGACATCAGCGCCCTTCTGTTCGTATCGACCCGGACGGTGGAGAACCACCTGTCGAAGGTCTTCGTGAAACTCGGCATCACAAGTCGCCACGAGTTGTCGGGCGCACTCGGCGGGAAGATGGACCACAGCTGACGCTGCGCAGCGACCCCGGGTGGAAATGAGTACCCGGTACTCATGTATCAAACCGTGCCGATCCGTACCCTCAGACGCATGAGTTCGACGGAGCAAACGCAAACCTCGTTTCTACGAGCAGCCGTTCTGGCGATCGCGGCCGCGGCCGCGGCTGCTGTCATCGTTGGTGTTGTTGCGCCGCTCGCCACTGCCGCGTCAAAACCGCGGACATCCAAACCAGGCGCTTCGAAACCAGCCACAACCAAAATGGCGGCTGCGGCCCCAACGGTGTCGGGAAACATCACCGTCAACGGCGTAACAACCAAAATGCTCTACGGGTCAGCGCGCCTGGTGAAAGGGTTCTTCGATCCGAAGAAGAACGATGTCGAGGTCCTGCTGAGCGACGTGCCGCTCTCCGGCCCCGCACTCACGGACAGCTTCGAGCGGGACAAACTCGCGAAGAATGGCAAGGCCCATATCTTCGAGATCACCGTCGACGCATCCGGGACGCCGATCAGCACGGCGTTTCGGCACAGCGGATTCTCGGGTCCGCCGCCGAGCGGCGTGGATACCTCCGACGTGTTCACCAAAACCACCCTGTCGACCACCGACGTCGAGGCCCGCTACCGGAGCACCACCTCGAAAGAGTTCTTCGACGACACCTTCGGGTTCGACGTCATGTTCCACCTCCCGATCTCTCCGAAAGCGAAATAGTGTTTACTGAACGCCGCATACGGGCCCACGGCCTGCCCGCACAAGCCACGGTTACGTCGATGGTTCCCCGCAAGTCGCACAACAGCGACTCGATGAGCCGTAAGTACGACTACGTTCTCCAGGTGCGACCGGCTGACCACCCGCCCTTCGAAGCATCGGTAACGCTCTACGCCGCGTATCTCGGAGCGAAACCGCACGAATACGACGAGGTGCGGGTGAAGTACGACCCGAAGAGCCTCAAGGTCATCTTTGATTTTGCCGGCGATGAACGCTTCGATACCGACGCCATGAACGCCCGAACCGCGCGTCTCCGCAAGGAAACCGCTGAAATGCTAGCGGCCCGGTCGGGGAATCCCGGCTCGCGCAGCACGTTCAAGCCGCTCAGCTCAGGGCCCATCGTCATGATGCAGATCCCGGGAGCGACTGGGGATCACCTGTCACCTCAAATGGAGCTCGCTGCCAAAGCGGGGCTGGCCCGGCTTCTCGAAGTCGGACTCGTTTCCGCCGAACAATTCGAGGAGATGCAAGGGCGTCTCGGTGGTCAGCACAGCCCCGAGTAACGACGATGAGGCCGGTCACCTCGCGGATTGGACCGCTGGTTACGTGGGCGCGAGGCGTGCCCGACGAGCTTGCGGTCCCATCCGCCGGGCCACCGTTCACTCACCCGACTCAACCTTGGAGGCAGTCAATGATCAACCTCGTTCGCCTTAACGAAAGCGTGCATATCAATCCGGACCAGATCGTGTGCATCGTGCCGGCACCGATGTTGAGCAACGCGCAACGCTTCGACGTTCACTTCGTAAACGGCTACGTCCACGCGTGGCCGATCGAGAAGGGCGAAGAGGCCGAGGCCTCCCTGAGCCGTCTGATGGCCCTTCTGGCCTGAGGGCCGGAGCCAAGGCGGCGGTCACCGGCTTGGCGGTGAGCCATGGTGAGCCATGGGTGAGCCATGTGCCGACCGGTCAGCTCGGGGCGACGTTCGACTGATCGAGCTTCGCCACGAGTTTCTTCGGCGCGACGTTGCGGTAGCTCTCCTCGATGAAGTCGCAGATCACATCGACCGGCGCCGCCGACAACGCGAACGTGACCCACCCCGCCTTCCCGAGCCCGTACCCGGTCGGTTGACACCCGGGGAGTTCCATCGCCTCGTGATGGGAAGCGGTCAGCTTCACCGTGACGGTCGGGTCCGTTGCGTCCATGCCGCCGAGGAACACGAACACCTTCTTGCCGACCTTGGCCACCGACTCGTTCCACGGATGGTCCTCCCAGGCCTCGGGGAGGCTCAACGCGAACCGCAGCACCTCGTCACGATGGGTCGTTGCCGTCTTCCTCTTCGCAGCAGCCATGGCGGAACTGTACTGACGGACCGGAGTGGCGTCGACTGCCCGTGATTGTTCAGTTGCCCGCGGGAGGGTCGAACGCGATCACCTTGCCGCGGTTGATGCTGACCCAGTCGCGTGCCTCAAGGTAGGGCTTGAACGTGTCTGCGATGGCCTTCTGATCAGCGGCCAGCTTGGGCCGTTGCAGTTCGTAGAGGTGCGGAAACTCCGTCCAGGCGGCGACGGCGTCCCACAACCGAACGGCAGCTTCGCCTTTCGGAGGATCGAGCAGGACCGGCCCGAAGAGGCACTGGCCGTCGGGGAAGAACAGCGTGGGCACACCGAACCCACCGGCATCGATCACCTTCTGGTGTTCGGTTTTGATCTCGTCGTGGGTCGTCGGGTCGGCGATCGACTGGTCGACAATCGCGGGATCCGCGCCTATCTGCTCAAGAAGATGCCGGGCGACGTCGGGATGGTGGGGCCGGTTTCCGTCGACGTGAAGCGCCTTGCCCGCCACGGCGTACCACTTGTCGAGCATGTCCATGCTTTGGCGGCGCAACACGGCACCGATTCGCATCATCGACCACCCGTACGACCACTCCCGCTCCCACGGGTGCTTCTTCCCGGCGACCAGGTTTACTTCCTCCAGGCTGAAGAACCGCCAGTTCACCGTGATCCCGGTCAGGTCCCGTACGTCACGCATCCACAGCGACGTCTGGTACGCCCACGGGCACATCACATCGAAGTGGAAATCAACTTCCGTTGGTCGAGTCATGAGTCAGTTCTACGACAAGACTTACCAGTCCGCCAATCCCGGACGACGGGCGTACCTGAAGCCACTAGGACAGCGCCGTCTGGGCCTTGCGGAACGAGGTGAAGGCGGCAAACTCGATTCCGCCCGAGATAGCGGCGGTGATCGCTGCACCGGCGAAGTTTCCGTGGGACACGCCAGAAATCACCTGGACCGTGGTGATCGCCAGATACCCTACGGCGATCCACTTGGAGATGGTGAACGCGGTGCGGGCCGACGGACCTCCCGCTATCTTCCAGAGCACCCAGGAACCTGCGGCGCACAGAAGCATGAAGACGAGCACGACCAGCATCACGCCACGCAGAAAATCGAAAATCCCGGTGACGAGCTCGGCGTCCACGGTGTTCGCCGAACTTGACGACGATTCGATCGATGTCGGCAGCGGCTTGATCTTGGCCACTTTGCTGGTCAACTGATACGCCGCTCCCATGAAGAGCGCTCCGAGCGTGTTGATGATCGAGAAGAACAACAACCACCCTCTCGCCTGCGAGAGCGACGAGTCATCAGGCCCCGAGCGTTGCACTCGGTCCATCCGCTGGCCGTTCACCATCAGACGACCGGCGCTGTCGAGCGTCACCTTCGAGTCGGAAAGCGACGTTTGCCCGGCGGCGACGGGAGTGTGTCCAAACGGGTCGATGTCGGTTGGCTGCAGGTACTCGCCGTTGCGGTGCACCTCGAACTTGTCACCCGACGCCAACTTGATCAGCAGCGATCCACCATCAGGTGACGGTCCCGAGAAACCGGTGGCCCGGAGCCGGGCGATGTCGGTGATCTTGGTGAGCAGTGACCCGCCACAGGCAACGTCGACCGAGGTCAGTCCAAAATCCCAGTGGACTCGCACAACCTCGTCGCCCGTCGTGGGATCCAGGAACTTCTGCTCGGGCACACATACCGCCTTTTCACCGACCGCACCCCGCTGGTGCCGACATGTCACGTACATACCAAGTATCGACAGATCATCAGGAAAGGTTTACGAAAAAGCTTCGGACGCTTACAAAATTGGCTCGAAGCATCGCGCCTCGCCGTCGGCCTGCTTTCGCTTGTCGCACCACTCTTCTGCCAGAATCCGGGCACGTAACGGACACATCTCACCCGAGGAGGCACTATGCCGCTCGCTGACCACGCGCTGGCCAACCCCGACAAGATCGCGACGATAATGGCCCGCACCGGCGCGTCGCTCACGTTCGGGGAACTCGACGACCGAAGCCGACGACTGGCGAGCGTCTGGCGCGACGCGGGTCTTCGTAGTGGCGACGTGGTTGCCCTGTTCATGGAGAACAACATCCGCTACCACGAGGTGTACTGGGCCGCGGTGCGGTCGGGAATGTACCTCTGCGCAGTAAACAAATACCTCACCGCGGAAGAAGCGACCTACATCGTCAACGACTCCGGGGCCAAGTCCCTCGTTACCTCGGCGGCCCTCGGCGATGTCGTGGCCGACATGGTCGATCACATTCCGAATTGCGCCCTCCGCTTTGCGGTCGACGGATCGGTTGCGGGTTGCGACTCCTACGAGTCAGCAATTGCTGCGGCGAGCAACGAGCGTCCCGCTACCGAAATGCTCGGCGACTTCATGAACTATTCGTCCGGCACCACCGGGCGACCCAAGGGAATCAAGCGTCCGCTCACCGGTCGGACCTTCAGCGAACCGTCGAACCTCGACAACCTCTGCAAGATGCTCTACGGCTTCGACGAGAACACTGTCTACATATCGCCGGCTCCGCTTTACCACTCGGCCCCAATTGCGTTTACCGCGGCGGTACACAGCCTGGGCGGCACGATCGTGATCATGGAGAAGTTCGATCCGAAAGAAGCGCTGTCACTCATCGAGAAGCACCGGATCACGCACAGCCAATGGGTGCCGACCATGTTCGTGAAGATGCTCAAGCTTGACCCGGTCGAGCGGACGGCGTTCGATCTCTCGTCGCACAAGGTCGCGGTTCATGCGGCCGCTCCGTGCCCCATCGAAGTGAAGCGCCAGATGTTGGATTGGTGGGGCCCAATCATCTGCGAGTACTACGGCGGCACCGAACTCAACGGCATGACGTTCTGCAACTCGGCCGACTGGCTTGCGCATCCGGGAACCGTCGGGAAACCGATCCTCGGCAAGCTTCACATCTGCGACGAGGCCGGGGTCGAAGTGCCGAACGGAACGCCGGGCGTCGTGTTCTTCGAGCGGGAGGAAATGCCGTTCCAGTACCACAACGATCCCGGCAAGACCGCGTCGGCCCAGCACCCCGAACACCCACTGTGGACCAAGCTCGGCGATGTCGGCTACATCGACGACGATGGCTTTCTCTACCTCACCGACCGCGAGAGCTTCATGATCATCAGCGGCGGGGTCAACATCTATCCGCAGGAAATCGAGGACTGCATTGTGATGCACCCGAAGGTCGCCGACGTCGCCGTCTTCGGTGTGCCCAATGAGACGATGGGCGAAGAAGTGAAAGCCGTCGTGCAGCTGGCAGTCGGTGTCGAGGCATCCGACGCGTTGGCCAACGAGATACTCGAACATGCCAAGCAGCACATCGCGGCGTACAAAGTTCCGCGCTCGGTGGACTTCGTGGCCGAGCTTCCACGACTCGAAACCGGAAAGCTCTACAAGCGCCTGCTACGGGATCGTTACTGGGGCAACCACACCTCGAAGATCGTTTGACCGAACTTACCGAGGGGCCGGAAGGCCGAGCGGGTCTCAGTCGCTCTGGGGGTCCCGCAATCGGGCGAGGGCTCCCGGCGTGCGCGCTCCCCACCAGAACAGGTCCTTGCCGTCGACGAACTTCACCGGGGCGAAGGCGGCAAGTTCGTCGTGTTGGCGCATGGTGAAGGGGTAGGGCTCGCTCGGAGCCAGAACCAGGGTGGGTTTGGCCGCCACGATTTCCGCATCGTCGACGGTCGGGTAGCGATCGCTATGCGCGCTGAACACGTTGTCGAATCCAGCCGCGGCCAGCATCGAGGAACCGTAGGTCGACGCGCTCACGGTCATCCACGGTTTGCGCCAGATCGGAACGAACACCCGAACCGCTTCTGCCAGCTCAGTAGTTCCGATCGGGTCGGGCACGCCGCACGCCCGGCCAATCGCTGGATCGATCCCCAGAGCGAGCGCGAGTCGTTCCATCTGCGGGCCGACGTCCCCGACCGAGAGAATGGAGATGACGTGGACCGGGCACCCGGCGTCGACCAACGCGTCGTAGTCCTCCCGCCGGTTCTCCTGATCGCACACCACGACGAGGTCCGGGGCCAGCGCGACGATGTCGGACACCCGGGGATCCTTGGTTCCACCAACCGTCGGAAAGCGGTCGCCGAGCTCACAGAAACGGGTCACCGCGACCGGCTCGACTCCCCAGTCGAGAAGCGTCTCCGACGCTGAAGGAACCAGGCTGACGACCCGGAGCGCCGAATCGCGGGGACCGTGGCTGCTCACATCTTGTCGAGCAGCTGTTGCTTCTTGGCGTCAAACTCGGCCTGGGTCAACACACCCGACTGCACGAGTCCGGCCAACTTCTCCAACTGCTCGGGCACGGTGAGTTCGCGGCGACCGGCCATCCGGTCCATGTCGCGGGCCTTCGATCGCTCGATCTGACGGTTGATGGTGTTCTGCAGTTCGAAGGGCCGGCGAACGTTCGAGTACCTCTGCTGGCCGTCTTCACCGCCCGATTCGATCATGAGGTCGCCGGCTCCGAGCATCCGTTCGAACACGGTCTGGTGCGAAATGATGTTGTTCACACGCTCCAGTGGAATCTCCATCCCGGACCGGGCGAAGAGCCCGGTACGCGAAATCAACCGCTCGGTGGTGATGACGAACATGGTTGAGCGCCAGTTCAGCCATCGCCAGAAAATCCACAGGAGGGGCACGATCGGAGCGGCAATAGCGGCCCACGAGATGTAGCCGTTCACAGCACCGTCTGTCGGGTTGATGAACTTGGCCGCAACCGCGCCGATCACGACGACGGCGAGGAGCGCAGCGACCGGTTCGAGGAAAGCGATTACGTGCTCGCGG
This sequence comes from uncultured Acidimicrobiales bacterium, assembly GCA_963763135.1. GTDB lineage: Bacteria > Actinomycetota > Acidimicrobiia > Acidimicrobiales > JANYDT01 > JANMZO01. The sequence goes on from CAVXNJ010000012.1 coordinate 79,725, forward strand.
CGCTCCTCGATGATCTCTTCGCCTTCTTGCAAATGACGCTTCGGAAAAGCCATGGCGCGATGCTACGTCGTTGGAGCCGTCCCCAGGGTGTCAGCGTGTCGAAACTTGCCCGACGTTGCACCCCTAAGGGCCTAAGGGATAGCGCGGATTTCCGGCTCCCCCCGGTCGGCAAAGTGTGAAAACCTGAAGTCCATGGCAATGGTCACGGCGCGACACCTCACCAAACGCTGGGGAGACCGAGATGTACTGACCGACACGTCGTTTGAGATTCACGATGGAGTCACCGGTCTGCTCGGTGCGAACGGGGCCGGCAAGACCACCCTGTTCGGCATGTTCCTCGGCCTCCACGAGCCCTCGGCCGGAGAGCTCCGGGTGCTGGATCTGGATCCACGCACCTCGGGTCCGCTGATTCGACAGAGGATCGGCTACTCCCCCGAGCACGAGGCCCTCCCCGCTGATATGACCGCATACGACTTCGTGCGCCACGTCGCCGAGCTCCACGGTCTTCCGCGGCGGGCGGCCGCCGGACGAGCGAGCGACGCGCTCTACGAGGTCGGACTCGGCGAAGAACGGGCGCGAGCCTGCGGAACGATGTCGACCGGGCAGAAGCAGCGAGTGAAGCTGGCCCAGGCCATCGTGCACGATCCCCAACTGGTGCTGCTCGACGAGCCGACGAACGGGCTCGACCCGGTTCAGCGCGATGAGATGCTCAACCTCATCCGCCGTTGCGGTCATGAGCTCGGGCTCAGCGTGATCGTGTCGTCGCACCTCCTCGACGAGATCGAGCGCACGTGTGACCGGGTTTCGATCGTGGCGAACAGCGTCGTCACCGACGGCGGCGAACTCCGAAAGATCGACGAGCATGACCGCGAGCTGGTGCCGCTGTTCATTGAGGTGGATGCATCGGCCGACGTCGCTCGAACGCTGGCCGAACGATTGACAGCGGCCGGTCTCGTCGCCCGGGTCGACGAGAGCAACCGCACGCTCGTCGTCGTCGAACCAGGTCCCACCAGTCAGGTCGATCATTTCCACGACACGATCCGCGACACGCTCGCTTCAATGGATATCGGAGTTCGTTCCATGAAACGCCACACGAAAACGTTGGAAAACCTGTTCTTCGAGGCGACACAGTGAGCGCCGGATCAACCGGCCGGTCGGGCCATTCGGTGCACTCGACGGATCGGGTGACGGCCGAGGCCGGCGATGCGCGCATATTCGACCGGGGCTACCGCCGCTACGAGGGGGAACGTGCCTCGGTGCGTGGGGCGGTGTTCACGCTGTATCTCGCCAGCCTTCAACGCATCCTGGGGCTGCGCCGAGGAGCTAAGGCCAAGATCCTTCCGGTCCTGACCATCGCCATTTCGTTTCTGCCCGCGATCTCCTTCATCGGGCTCGCCAGCCTGCTGCCCGACCGGCTCAACGACGCGTTGCCCGAGTACAACGAGTACTACGGCTTCATCATTGCGGCGATTCTGCTGTTCGTGGCGTTCGTCGCTCCCGAGGCCATCTGCCCGGATAGGCGCTACAAGATCCTCGGCGTGTACCTGGCTTCGCCGTTGAACCGGTTTACCTACGTGTTCGCAAAACTGCTATCGGTACTTACGGTTCTGTCGATCGTCACCGTCGGGCCAATGCTGCTGCTGGCGATCGCCCGCACACTTCTCGACGTCGGCCCCGCGCTGAAGGACCTGCCGCTGCTCATCTTCCGCATCCTGCTGAGCGGATCGATGGTGTCGCTGTTCTACGGGAGTCTGTCACTCGCCATCTCGTCGTTGACCGACCGGAAGGGCTTCGCTTCCGCTGGGATCGTCCTCGTGGCCATCGTGTCGCAGGTCGTCGGAGCGGTGCTCGGCACCGACGGCGCCCGCCTCTCCAAGCCGGCTGCGCTGATCAGCGTTCTGGTCAGCCCGGTCGAGCTGGTCCAGCGAATCTTCAACGCATCGTCGGAGATCGAAGCTTCCACGTGGCTCGTCGCCGCCGTGGTGATAGGAATCACCGCCACGTCGTTGGCCGTGCTGTTTGGGCGCTACCGCCAACTGGAGGTGACCCGATGAGCGGCGTGTCTGCAAGCGGCGGTACACCGCTGATCCCGGTCGGGTCGGGAGCCCCCGCCGTAGCCGCTCCGGCGGTGGAGTTCAACGGCGTCTCGAAGTGGTTCGGCTCGGTCGTCGCTGTTTCCGATGTGACGTTCTCGATCGGTGCCGGCATAACGTCACTCCTCGGACCGAACGGCGCCGGCAAGTCGACGGTGATGAGATTACTATGTGGACTTACGGCTCCGTCGTCGGGCACGGTCAAAGTCTTCGGACGCGACCCCCGAGCCGACGAAGGCGTGTTCCGTTCGATCGGGCTCGTGCCGCAGCAGGAGTCGATCATCGAGCCCGTCACGATCCATCGCTTCGTCACGTTGGCCGCGCAATTGAGTGGCGTGGCCAACCCGGAGAAGGCGGCGACCGACGCCATCAACATGGTCGAGCTCGATCCGACCGACGACCGGCCGCTCTCCATGTACTCGAAGGGCATGCGGCAGCGGGTGAAGGTGGCATCGGCGATCGTGCATCAGCCGCAGCTCCTGATTCTCGATGAGCCGCTCAACGGCCTTGATCCGCGTCAACGCGCCCGCATGATCGAGCTGTTCCATTCCCTGGGAACCCACGGGCGCAGCGTGATCGTGACATCGCACGTACTCGAGGAAGTCGAGCGATTCGGATCGCGAATCCTCCTGATCGCCGAGGGACGACTCGCGGCCGAAGGTGAGTTCACTGAAATACGCGCGCTTATGGATGACCGACCGCTTCGCATCCGGGTGCGCTGCGGCGATCCCCGCGCACTTGCGTCGAGCCTGGTCCGATCCCCTTCTGTCGCCAACCTGTCCATTGAAGACGACGCCATCGTGATCGATACGGTCGACGCGCCGACCTTCCGCCGTGAAGTGTTCAAATCGTGTTCCGCGTTGAAGATCAGCCTCCATGAGGTGGTTCCCCTCGACGACGATCTTGAGAGCGTCTTCCGTTACCTCGTGAGCCGGAGATACTGATGTTCGTCTCGTTGGTCCGTTTGTTTCTCCGCACCCTGGCGACCCGGGGGCGACTCGCCGTCCTCGGCATGCTTGGTCTCGGTATGGTGCTCCTGGCGTTCGTCACCCGCAACGCCGACGAGCCTCAACTCGACACATGGCGGCTCTTCTCGCTGTACGCCCTCGGTGGCCTCGTACCGATCGCTTCGTTGGTGATGGGATCATCGGCATTCGGCGACCTCGTCGAAGACCGCACGCTCGTGCACCTGTGGCTGCGTCCGGTGAAGCGGTCGACGCTGTATCTCGCGGCGTGGGCAGCCACGCTCATCCTCGTGCTGCCGTTCGCGGTCCTCACGCCGATCGTGGCGTTGGTGATTGCCGACATGCCGTCGAAAGCGTTGCGGGCCGGATCGCTCGCCGCTTTCCTCGGAGCCGGCGCGTACAGCGCCGTATTCGTAGCACTGGGGTTGCGCGTGCGTCGCGCTCTGGCCTGGGGGCTGGCCTACATTCTGATCTGGGAAGGCGCGGTGGCCAACGCCGGAGCGGGCCTCGCCAAGCTTGCAATACGCCTGTCGACGAGATCCATCGCGCACCGCGGGTTCGACGGCGGCGAGATCCGGTTTCCGCTGAGCTCGATCACCGCCGGGATCGTTCTGGTCAGCGTCATGGTTGCTGCCGTGCTGATCGGCATCCGCTGGCTGAAGCGGGCCGAGGTTTCCTGAGAAGCTGACTCACCGGTGAACGGTGGCAACCGATCTTGGAGCGTCACCGGCGCGAGTATCGAGTTGCGACTCGTCGCCCTCCCGTCGGGGCACCCGTCGAAGTGGCCGCCCGACCCGATTCGCCCGGGTTGGGCGGCCGCGCTGAAATCATGTTGGCCCCTCGGGTGAGGTCGATAGTGTCGAGCCATGACCGTCTCCTGGCTGACCACCTTCATTGACATGGCCGCTTCTACGTTTACCGCTGGTTGCGAGTTCTGGAGGGCGGTCACCAACTCCGCCGTGTCTCCCGTGCGAGGTGACACGGGTGAGTTCGCTACGCTGCTCCCTCCCGACGGCGACGCCTATCTCAAGGTGCAACGGGTCGGCGATCCGGTCGGCCGGATCCATCTCGACTTCCACGTCGACGTTGCCGCGATGACGGACACCGCACTGCGCCTGGGGGCGACCCTCGTGCAAGCGGGTAGCTACAACGTGATGCGGTCGCCCGGTGGGCTCACGTTCTGCCTCGTGTCGCACAAGGTCGAAGGCATCCGGCCCAAGCCGGTGATGAGCGGCGGACTCGCCCACCTCGTCGACCAGGTCTGCATCGACGTGCCCGACCCCCTGTTCGACGCTGAAGTTGCGTTCTGGGCCGCCTTCACCGGTTGGGAAGCACACGCCGGCTCCCTCGGCGAGTTCGTCGCCCTCACCCGACCCGCCGGGATGCCGATCCGCCTCCTCCTGCAGCGCCTGGGGGTCGACGACAGTGGCACCACGGCCCGCGCCCACCTCGACGTCGCCTGCGGCCCAAATGTAGGCGCGCTTACAGAACACTATGTGGGCTTAGGAGCCCGGGTCGAGCGCGAAGAAGCGTATTGGACAACGCTCACCGACCCTACCGGCGCCCACTTCTGCCTCACAAGCCGTGACCCCATAACGGGCACCCGCCCCGCTTGACACCGCCAACGTGCCTGGTCCGTTCGACATGTTCTGGGTCACCACGCATGTTCCGGGTCACCCAGCAGCACGCTCCACGCGCATGAACCTGCCCAGTGACCCGGAACCTTGCACAGCGACCACAAACTTTGACGGACAGTGGCCGACGCCGCTGTCCGCCAACTACTACGTGCGCTTACTACGCGAGCGCGGCCTTGAGTGCTGCAGCTCCGGCGGCGAGGGCGTCGGCTTCCTCGGGGGTGAGCGCGGCGAAGGCCGAGCGAACGATGACATCGGTCATTGCCTCAGCCGCTTCCATGGCCGCAGTTAGTTCCGGCGTAACGACCGGCACTTCGGCGGGATCGTAGCCGAACGTCTTGGCGTCGTTCGGGCGCTTGAGGAAGTGGGCTTGCTTCGCTCGGAGACCGGAAGCGAGGACCGCTGCGAGATGGGCGCTCCCGCGGAACTCGCGCAGCACGGCCGTGAGCTGCATGGCCCGGCCTGGCGCGTCGTCGACCAGTGGTTCAGCGGCGATGCCAGCGAAGAGTGAAAGCCCGTCGCGGTCGGCCGCGGCGATGACCTTCTCGGCCGCGGCGTTGTACGCCTCGAGCCCTGCCACATCGGCGAACTTGGCGCGCCCGAAGTCGGCGGCGCACTCGAAGTACCGACGACCCGCGTCGCGTGGCGAGATTTTCTCCTTCGACGTGTCCCACATCTTCTGCACGAGTGCGGGCGCAAAGTACGCAAACGCGGCATTCACGACGGGAGCCTCGACATCACCGAGCACGCCACCGCGGCCGATGAAGTACCAGCGGAATCCGTCGAGGCCGAGTTCCTTGCCGACGGCAAGCGTCTCCGGCGCAAAGTAGAAGGCGGAGCCGAGGGCTCCGATGGTGGCACTGGTGGAAGCAATGAGTTCGTCTGGGGTCATGGGTGCGGACAGTACCCGCGACCCCAGACTGAACCCAAACCCACGCACTCCCAGGTTCGTCAAACGCGTTCGACCGGACGCGGTTCCCTCCGGATAACATCGTCGCTTGGCTGCCGTTTCGTCCGCTGCTCGAGCACGACTGATGCTCTGGGTGTGTCTGGTGACGTCGTTCGTCGGAGCCTCGGCCGGCTTCGCAGTACAGCCGATGATCGCCCGTCAACTTCTGCCGTCCCTCGGCGGGACGGCCGCCGTTTGGAACACGACCGTCTTGTTCTTTCAGCTCGTCCTTCTGCTCGGGTACTCGTTCTCCCACTTCACGGCCACCCGGATCCCACAGGCCAAACAGGGATTCGCTCAGCTCGGACTCGTGGTGGTCGGTCTCGGCCTGCTTCCACTCCGGCTGCGGCTCTTCAGCGAGAACACCGGTGAAAGCTCCACCGTCCTTTGGATCATCTTCACACTGGGCCTTTCCGTCGGACTTCCGTACCTGGCGCTTACGACAACCAGCCCGTTCGTGCAATATGCGTTTGCCCGAAGCGGGCACCGACGCGCCCACGATCCCTACTTTCTCTACGCCGCATCAAACGTCGGGAGTCTGTTCGGTCTCATCGCCTATCCGTTCCTGCTTGAGGCGAACCTGGGTCTGGCCGACCAACGCAAGATCTGGTCGTTCGTCTACCTGGCATTCGCCGCACTTGTAGCCGTTCTTGTGATTCTCGACCGCTCGAACACGCTTGCGACCAGCGTCAAAACCGGAGGACGAGCGACATCGGGCACCGTCGAGCCGCTAACCGCAGATTCGACGCCGGTCGAACCGGTTGCGCCGGTCGAACCGGTTGCGCCGGGTGCGCCGGGTGCGCCGGGGAGTCCCGCTGGAGGGTCGGTGCCTCCCTCCCGCCGGCGTCGGCTCACCTGGATCGGTCTGGCGGTGCTTCCCGCCACCGTTTCCCTTGGCGCCACGTCGCATCTGACAACTGACGTCGCGCCCGTACCGCTCATCTGGGTTCTGTGTCTGTCGCTCTACCTTGTGAGCTTCATCGTGGCGTTCGGGCGGAGGTCGATCCGCCCGAGTTGGCGAAACGGCCTTCTCGGGCTGACTGTCGGCGCCGCGATCGTGACGTCGTTTGTCGACATCGGGTCGGTCGTGTTGAGCGGTAGCATCCATCTCGCAACCGTGTTCGCCGTCGGTCTCGCGTTTCACGGGAGGCTCGCCGACCTGCGCCCGAGCCCTGAACACCTCACCCAGTTCTATGTCGCGCTCTCAATCGGTGGGATCCTCGGCACGCTGTTCAACGCAATCGTGGCTCCGCTGGTCTTCGACCGTCAGATCGAGTATCCGGTTGCGTTGGTCGTTGCCGTGCTTTGCGTGCCCGGACTCCGGCCCCTGTCGACGACGACGGCCAGCGCGGCTGCGACCGTTCGAGCGCGCATCCGAAAGTGGTCGAAATACCAGATGGCCGGGCTGGTCCTCGGTCCGGCATTCGGGTACGGAACCGTGGTGCTCGTCCGCCGTCACCACGTGCAGCCGAAGTTGCTGGTTCTCATCGTTGCAATCGGTTTGGCATCATTCGTGGCGGCTCGCCAGAACGCCATCGCTGCGGCGGTTGTCGTGGCGTTTGCGGCAATGAGCTTCCGTGATGCCACGGCAGGATCGATTCTGTTCCGCCGCAGCTTCTACGGTGCGATCCACGTCGACGATATCGACGGCGTCCGGCAACTCGTCCACGGCACCACCACGCACGGTTACCAGTTTCTGGAGCCGACGAAGCGTCGGATCTCGACGGCCTACTACGCCCGCTCCGGTCCACTCGGTCAAGTGATTGACGCGGTCCCTCGCCTTGGCACCACGGATCGTTCGTTCGGTGTTGTCGGGCTGGGGACCGGCACGGTGGCGTCGTATCTCGGTCCGACCGACACTGCGACGTACTTCGAAATCGATCAGGAGGTCGTCGACGTGGCCACCGACAAAACGCTGTTCACGTTTCTGAGCGACCAACCCGGTGCCGTCGACATAGTTCTGGGTGACGGGCGCAAATCGCTGGAAGCGACCGACAAGCGTTTCGATCTTCTCGTGTTGGACGCGTTCAGCTCGGACGCGATCCCAACCCATCTCCTCACGGTTGAGTCGGTGGCGCTGTATCAACGGAGGCTGCGGCCGGGAGGCGTGCTGGCCGTCCACATTTCGAACCGCTACCTCGACCTCGAACCCGTGGTGGGCGCAATCGCCTCGACGCTCGGCCTCGCCTCGATCACCGGTAGCTACGACCCGACCGAGGAACAGGAAAGGACTGAGGTGGCCGCGGCATCGGATTGGGTCTTTCTCTCGGAGTCACGGCAGGCACTTGACGCGCTGCAAGGACGCCCCGACTTTGGCCCCACGAGACGAGTATCGAAGGTCAAGGCGTGGACCGACGACCGGATCGACATCACGAAAGTCCTGATCTTCTGAAGCCGATGAGCCGGCCCGCCGGCCACGGCTCGCTTGGCAGAACAGCCTTCGTTCGATCCGCTAAACAGCCTTTGCCCGGACCGACCAGATGAAACCGTCCATCCAGAAATGCAGGAGCGAAACCGAGAGAAACATTGCGGCGACCAGCGCTGAGGTTGGAACGGTCCCGTTGACGAGCGCACCGAACGCAGCCGGTACCGCGAAGACCGCAACCAGCCCTACGGGCAGGGTGGTCCGTGCGCGGCGCAGTCGAAGGTATCCAGCGACGTTTCGTCCCTCGATGTGCCAAACGAGAGCGAAGTACTGCACTGCGTGATACAGGTTCACCACCATGAACGCGACAAGCGGGGAACTGAAACCCCAGGCGAGAATCTGGACGACGGCCGACACCGCCATCAGCGCGACCTTCTGCGGCGAGGAACGGACCCCGTGTTTGGCGAAGCTCATCGACATGATCACGTAGGCCGTCACCGCGATCACCATCACGGCGATCACGATCCAGCGAAGCGTCGACGCCCACGACGCCGAGTTGTCGGGCACCCTGGCCAGCAGCGTCCAGCCCACCTGATCGAGACTGTCGAGCTCACCGACATGGTCAAGCATCGAAGGCCCGGCCAGAATCGGGCCGAGGTACAGCACGTGCGAGATCAACCGGTCGGCGCGTCGGTTGACGTCCGAAGCCACGCCGGCGCGGCTGTCATAGATCCGACCCAGGCCAAAGTTCTGTTGAGCCGTGTGGTACACATCCCAAAACCCGGCAACCATCCCAGCCACGATGAACGCCGCGGGCCACACCGTCAGAACGAACACCAGGACGGGTGGGACGACAAGAAGGCGGACCCGAAACGAGCGCAGGATGGCGCCATTGAGGTGGCTGCGGACAAACACCGGCAGCAGATGCGCAAAGGTGATCGATCCAACCGCGAACAGGAGCACCGACGTCGGTTCACCGATGGTCACGTCTCGATTCAGAAACGGAACATGCAACAGGACATGGATGAGCCCGAGTGCGATTATCGGCGATCCGTAGATGAACAGGAGATCCGAACGGGGACCCACGATGGCGCGAGCGGGATCGGTGAACGCTGCGAGCAGTGCGCGTGATCGAACGGGTGCTGCAGATTCGTAGGCCGCAGTGGTGAGCACCTGCGAAGTCTAACTACGTCCTACGAATCGGGCTAGCGGAGCGTGGTCTAGCGAAAGTCTGCGGAAAGGTCTAGCGAAGCGTCGGGTTGATCAGGTACTTCTCGCCCGTCGCCTGCTTGCCGTATGTGGCAATGGCGTCGAGGTCCAGCGCACCGGCGAGCGACACTTCCTTCGTGTACGTGCTGGCGAAGGTGGTCGTGATCTCGCGGGCAACGCGGTCCTTCAAGGCCTGCGTGGCTTCGGCGCCGATGCGCTGCATGAACGGCGTGAGCAACCATCCACTTACGCTCCACGCCATACCGAACGTGCGGTTCAACACCGTGGGGCTGCGGTCAAGGCCACCGTAGATGTACACCTGCTTGTGGGTACTCGATCCGTAACGGCTGTATTCCTTCGCCGTTGCGTTGGCGGCCACTTCCATGCTGCTCAGGATCTGGCTGGCCAGATTTCCTCCACCCGTTGCATCGAAGGCAATCGTTGCGCCGGTAAAGATGAGTGCGGAGACGAGGTCGTCGATGAAGGACTCCTTCGACGAATCACACACGTGCTTCGCGCCGATCCCACGAAGGATCTCCTCCTGCTCGGGCTTACGGACGATGTTGACGAGGCCGACCCCGTCGTTGATGCAGATCTTGTTGAGCATCTGGCCGAGGTTCGACGCAGCAGCGGTGTGCACGAGTGCGGTGTGGCCTTCGAGCTTCATCGTCTCGACCATGCTCAGGGCGGTGAGCGGGTTCACGAAACACGACGCACCGTCACGAGGGGTCGTGCCTTGGGGAAGTTCCAGGCACTGACTGACGTGTACACACCGATACTCTGTGTACATAGCACCTCCGAGGATGCCGACCGTCTTGCCCAGAAGCGCCTGTGCCGCGGGAGACGAGCCGGCCTTCACGACGATGCCTCCGCCTTCGTTGCCCACCGGCATCGATTCGCCGATGCGCGCCTTCATCGCGCCCATACCGGCCGGGATCGATGCGGTCACGACCGGGTTCGCTGCGTCGCCGTTGGACTTGAACGTGGCGAAGTCGGCGCCGGCCAGCAGGAGGCCGAGGTCGGACGGGTTGATCGGCGACGCGCCCACCTGCACCAGCACCTGGTCTTCCTTGGGCTCAGGCGTGTCGATGGTCGCGAGCGAAAGCTCCAGCGTGGCGTCGGCCTTCACCAACGAACGCAACTGCAGGCCGGTAGCGGGAATTGAAGAGGTCATGTGGGTTCCTTGCGTAGTGGCCGCGACCGGAACTGGGCGGCGGGTCGCGTCGATCCTATGTGCGAACCACGAAATACGCGTTTCCGGCCGGTGCATCGCATCGAGAGACCGCCGGGTATCGGAATACGCGCCTCGTTTTTAGGTAAAGCTGGGGGCGTGTCTACTCCGAACCCACCGCAGCAGTCGATCGTCACCCTGGACCTCGAGGGGGTGCTGGTTCCCGAGATCTGGATCGCAGTGGCCGAGAAGACGGGCATCGCCGCTCTCCGACGCACCACCCGCGACGAGCCCGATTACGACGTCCTCATGTCGGGTCGTATTGCGCTCCTCAAGGAGCACGGGCTGAAGATGTCAGACATCGCAGAAGTGATCGCAACGCTGTCGCCCATGGACGGAGCCCTGGAGTTCCTCGACGCGCTGCGCGAGCGGACCCAGGTGCTGATTCTGTCCGACACGTTCGAGCAGTTCGGCAAGCCACTCATGCGGCAGCTCAACTGGCCGACGCTGCTGTGCCATCGGCTGGTCGTTCACAACGACGAGGTCGTCGGTTACAAGCTGCGTATGTCAGACCAGAAGCGCCACGCCGTGAACGCGCTCCGGGAGCTGAACTACCGCGTGATTTCGGCCGGCGATTCCTACAACGACACGGCCATGCTCGGTGCCGCCCACGCCGGTTTTCTGTTCCATGCTCCCGCCAACGTGAAGGCCGAGTTCCCCCAGTTCAAGGCGTTCGAGCACTACAACGACCTGCTCGCAGCGATCACGGCCGAGTTGACCTGACCTGACCGCTGCGAGACGCTTTTCGTGGAGTTACTCGAACGAGGCGGTGACGGTCAGTTCCTCGACACCGCGCACGAGGCCGACTTCGATCGTCGGCGCCGTCCCTTCGAGGGCCTTCTCGAGATCGGCCACGACCGTCAACGGCTGCCCACCGGCACTGACGAGAAGGTCACCCTCCTGGATACCGGCCTTCGCTCCCGGCATGTCAGGCTGCACGCCCCGCACGAGGAGTCCGGCGCGCTCGGGTAGACCGACGGCCTTGCGAAGTTGGGCCGCCACATCCGGGGTGGCGAGGGCCACGCCCAGACGACGCGGCGACACCGACTCGCCGCTTACCAACTTCGCCACCCGGGCTTGGAGGTTCGCGTCGCCCGGAAGGGCCACATAGAAGCCGTCGCCCAGGCGGTGGGTGTTGATCCCGACTACCCGTCCGTCGAGGGAAACCAGCGGCCCGCCGGACGCTCCACGGGCGAGTGGCGCCGTGTGTTCGATCGACCCGGTGATGAGGCGGCCGCGGGGCCCGCTGAACGTGCGGTCGGTGGCGGAGACCATACCGAAGGTGACCCGGAGGGTGGTCTGCGACGGGCTCAACGCGAGCACCAGACTCCCCTGTTCGGGTAGCTGATCCGACCATACGAGGGCATGCGACCCGGTCGTATCGACGCTGATGACGGCCAGGTCCCCTTCGGGATCCACGGCGTGCACCCGGCCCTGCAGTTCGGTTCCGTTCGCGAACGCAACCTGAATCGTGGCGTTGCGGAGATTGTGCGCATTGGTGAGGACTTTGCCGTCGGCGACGACGAAGCCGGTGCCCCGGCCGTCTTGACCCAGTTGGACAACGGCGTTGGCCGCCGACGCAGCGACGGTGCGGGCGGCGGTTTCGAGTTCGGTGATGAGGGAAGCATTGCTGGCGTTCATGAGATTCTCCTAGTAACTTGCTACTTGCAAGTTACTAGGAGCTCGTGAGTTTTGCAACCACTTCCGGCCTGAACCTTCCCCCGACGTTTGGATGAATCCGGCCGCCCACCGAACACAAACATCCAAACGTCGTGGACCCGCGCCCAAACCCACCAACGTTTGGATGAATCTGACCGCCACGCGAACACAAACATCCAAACGTCGCGGGATGGTACGGGTGCCGTACGCTTCCGGGATGCCCGCACCCGCGCCCGGTCGCACCCAGCCTGTTCCCGTGATTCTCGACACCGACATCGGCACCGACATCGACGACACCTGGGCGATTGCGATGCTTCTGGCATCGCCGGAGATCGATCTTCGGTTGATCACTACGGCGACCGGAGACGCCCGGTACCGGGCCGGGTTGTGCGCCCGGCTGCTTGCCGTGGGGAAGCGCCAGGACGTGCCAATTGGCGTCGGGATCAGCACCGAACTCGACGTCGCACCCAACATGGCCGGGACGCCCCAGGCCGACTTCATCACCGAGGCCGACCTGCGCGACCATCCGGTCGTACATGAAGACGGGGTCGACGCGCTGATCAAGGCGATCCAGGATGCGCCGACCCAGGTCACGCTGCTCGCTATCGGGCCACTCACGAACATCGCCGAAGCACTCCGTCGAAAGCCTGAGATCGTCGCGAAGGCCCGGCTGGTGGGCATGCACGGCTCGGTGCGGATCGGCTACGCGGGCTCGGAGACGATCCACGCCGAGTACAACGTCAGGGCCGATATTGCTGCTGCACAGACGGTGCTCTCAGCCAACTGGATCGAGACCGTGATCACGCCGCTCGACAGCTGCGGCAACGTCGTGTTGCGCAACGACAGCTACAAACGCTTCGCCGATTTCGCAGCAGCGCACCCGGGGAGCATGGCCGATGTGGTCATGGCGAACTACCGGATGTGGCTCACGGCGACGGCCGGCAGCCCGGACCGGGCCGACACGCGGTCAACCATCCTGTTCGACACCGTCGCCGTCTATCTTGCGTACGCGAGCGAACTTCTTCAGATGGAGACCCTGAGCATCAGCATCGACGACAGCGGCTTCACCCGCATCGACCCGAACGGGACGCCGATGCAGGTGGCCACCGGTTGGACCTGCGAGTCAGCGTTCGACACGCTGCTCACCGATCGCCTGTGCTGGTAAGAGCCCAACCAGCCCCTTTTACAGCTCATGCCACTTCGGCCGCGGCAGCCGCAAACTGCGAGTTGTAGAGCGTGAAGTACGCGCCACCCTTCGCCAGCAGCTCGGTATGGGTGCCCTGCTCGACGATGCGTCCGGCGTCCATCACCAAAATGGTGTCGGCATCTCGAATTGTCGATAGGCGGTGAGCGATGACGAAACTGGTGCGCTGGGAACGCAGTGCCGCCATCGCCCGCTGGATCAGAACCTCGGTGCGCGTATCCACTGAGCTGGTCGCTTCATCGAGAATCAGAATCGCCGGGTTCGCGAGGAATGCCCGGGCGATCGTGATGAGCTGACGCTCACCGGCACTCACATTGCTGCCCGAGTCGTCGATCACGGTCTTGTACCCGTTCGGCAGTGAGCGCACGAACCGGTCGACGTACGTCGCTTTCGCGGCCGCAAGCAGGTCAGCTTCGGACGCCTCGAGGTTGCCGTAGGCGATGTTGTCGTGGATAGTGCCACCGAAAAGCCACGCGTCCTGGAGAACCATGCCCATATGACTACGAAGCTCGCGTCGCGGCATCTGAGCGATGTCGCGCCCGTCGATGAGGATGCGACCACCGTCGAGTTCGTAGAAGCGCATCAACAAGTTGACGAGCGTCGTCTTGCCCGCACCCGTCGGACCCACGATGGCAATGGTGCGCCCGGGTTCCGCCACGAGGGACAGGTTCTGGATGAGCGGCTTGTCCTTGCGGTACGAGAACGACACGTCCTGGAACTCGACCAGACCACGAGCCTGCTTGAAATCGGCGGCCTTCTGGGTCGACACGACGTCGGCGCTTTCCTCCGGAGCATCAAGCAACTCGAAGACCCGCTCGGCCGAAGCGACACCCGACTGCAGGATGTTCGCCATCGAAGCCAACTGGCTGAGCGGCATCGTGAACTGCCGGGAGTACTGGATGAACGCCTGCACATCGCCGAGCGTCATCGATCCCGACGCCACCCGGATTCCGCCGATCACGGCAATCGCCACGAAGTTCAAGTTGCCGAGAAACTGCATCACCGCTTGGATCGAGAGCGAAATCGACTGCGCGCCGTAGCTCGCCCGGTAGAGCTTCTCGTTCTCGGTGTCGAAGGTCTTCTCGACGTCGACCTGGCGGCCGAACGCCTTCACGAGCGCGTGACCGGTGAACACCTCTTCGATGTGGGCGTTCAGGGTGCCGGTGTGGCGCCATTGGGCCATGAACTTCTTCCGCGAGCGCTTTGTGATGAAGCGGACCGTCTGCAGTGACAGCGGTATCAGGATGGCTGATACCAACGCGAGGAGCCACGAGATCGTGAACATCATGACCAGTACGCCCACGAGCGTCAGCGTCGATGTCAGCATCATGCTCAACGTCTGTTGAAGGCTCTGCGCAACGTTGTCGATGTCGTTGGTGACCCGGCTGAGCAGGTCCCCACGGGGTTGCTGATCGACGTAGTTGAGCGGAAGGCGGTTCAACTTGTCTTCGACATCGGACCGCATCTTTGCCATGGTCCGTTGGACGGCACCGGCGAGAATGTAGGACTGCAGCCATCCGAGCGCTGACGCACCGATGTACAGCACGCCGGCGAACAACAGCACGCGGTGAAGGTGGGCGAAGTCGATGCCGCGTTGACCGTTCTTTCCGCGAAGGCCGTCGAAGACAATGTTGGTGCCTTTGCCCAGGACCCGCGGACCGGAGACCGACAGGAGCATGGCGCACACGGCGAGGAATACCACCGCGGTCACCTTCGCCCGCTCCGGACGAAGCCGACCGATCAGCCGTTTCGCTGATGCATTGAAGTTCTCCGACTTCTCGACCGGCATACCGGCCGTGGCCATGCGACCGGCCGGGCCCGGGGGCGCGTAGGAGCGCGCGGCCGCGACGTGATCACGGCTGACACCGCCCTCACCTCCGCCGCTCTTACCTGCGCCGCCCCCGGCCGGTCCTGATGAACTCGAGGTCGATTCTTTGGTTTCCGGACTCATGCCGCCACCTCTTCTACGGTGATTTGCGATGCCACGATCTCGGCATACGTCGGACAGGTTTCGAGAAGTTGCTCGTGCGTGCCGAGCCCGACCGCTTCACCGTTTTCGAGGACGAGAATGTGTTCCGCTTTCGAGATGGTCGAGACACGTTGAGCAACGAGCAGCACGATCGCGTTCGTGATGTGCGGAGCGAGTGCGGCGCGGAGTCGGGCGTCGGTCGAAAGGTCGAGCGCCGAGAACGAGTCGTCGAAGAGGTAGATGTCGGGCTTGTGCACGAGCGCTCGTGCGATGGCGAGGCGCTGACGCTGACCGCCCGACACATTGCTGCCGCCCTGGTTGATCGTGGAGTTCAGGCCCATCGGGCATGGCCCGCACGAAGTCGGCGGCCTGCGCGATCGTCAGCGCTTCCCAGATCTCGTCTTCGGTCGCATCAGGTTTACCGAACCGGAGATTGGTCGCCACGGTTCCGGAGAACAGATACGGCCGCTGCGGCACAAGGCCGATTCGAGACCACAACACCTCGGGAGCCAACTCCCGAACGTCGACACCACCGATGAGCACCGACCCGGCCGTTGCGTCGAAGAGGCGGGGAACGAGCTGGGTAAGCGTGGTCTTGCCCGAACCGGTGCTGCCGATGATGGCCAGCGTCTCACCCGCGTGCACGGTGAACGACACGTTGTTGACCACGGGAGACTCCGCACCCGGGTAGTGAAAGCTGACGTTTCGGAACTCCAGCAGGCCGGGGGTCTTCAGGGTGGTGACCGGGGCCGTCGGTTCAACGACCGAAGTGTCGGTGTTCAGCACGTCGAGGATGCGATCGGCACAGACGGCCGCACGTGGAATCATCATCACAACAAACGTCGCCATCATGACCGAACCGAGAATCTGCGCCAGATAGGTGAGGAAGGCGATAAGTGCACCTATCTTCATCGACCCGGCGTTGATCCGGCCGGCACCGATCCAAACCGCGCCGACCATCGAGACGTTCATGACCAACATCGCGGTCGGGAACATACGTGACATGAGGCGACCGGCCTTCAGTGACGTGTCGGTGAGTTCGGCGTTGGCCGAGCCGAAACGGACAGCCTCGTCGGGCTCACGCACGAACGCCCGCACCACGCGCATACCGATGATCTGTTCGCGAAGTATCTGGTTGACCTTGTCGATGCGGGTCTGCATCTCGCGGTACTGCGGCACCATACGCACAACCACGATCCCGATCATCGCGACAAGCGCAGGGATGCAGACGAGCAGCATCGTCGACAGACCAACATCTTCCCGAAGGGCCATGATCACACCGCCGATCATCGTTATCGGCGCAGCGATCAACATCGTGCAACCCATCACGACGAGCATCTGGACCTGCTGCACGTCGTTGGTGATCCGCGTGATGAGCGACGAAGCACCGAACTGATTTACTTCGCGCGCTGAATAACCGGTGACCCGATGAAAGAGGTTCCGCCGCACGTCTCGACCGAATCCCATGGCCGTCTTCGCCCCGGTAAACACTGCACCGATCGAGAACGCGATCTGCACCAGCGTGATGCCGAGCATCAGAAGACCGGTGCGCCAGATGTACCCGGTGTCATTTCGGGCGATGCCCTTGTCGATGATGTTCGCGGCGAGGCTCGGCAGGTACAGCGTCGCTACCGTCGCTACGAACTGGAGGCCGATGATCGCAAGGAGCGGAGCCTTGTACTTCGCAAGGTGCATACGGAGTAGACGGATCAGCATCAGTGGGTCCCCTTTGTGCTTGTCGCCAGCTCGCGACTGCTTTGGTGATGGGTGGAACGGTGGGCAGAACCGTGGACGGCGTTGACTGCCGGAGGGTCAAACAGGCGAGCGAGAACTTCGAGCGCGGCGAGCGCGGCGCGGAGATTCTCATCGCTGAACGTCGACGCATCGATAAGCGCGCTTTCGATTAACGGGTCGATCGGTTCGAGGTCGCGGTTCTTTTCCTTAACCTTGGCCATGTGTTCCTGCGACGGAGCGACCAGGGTGCGCCGACGGTCGTTGGGGTCGGCGGTGGTTTTCAAGACACCCGCATCGCGGAGTCGAGCGACCGCCGACGACACGTGACTCTGCGGAAACCCCGTTCGTTCGACGATCTGCGAAATTGTCGTTTCCGGATGTTCGAGCACATCGACGAGGACCATGCGAACACTCGTTGGAAGCTCACGGAACCCGCCCGGAGGTATCGCCTTCACCCCGAGTCGGATGAGGCGACGCCCAAGGCGGTACAACTCAGGACCATTCATATCAGGAAAGATACATCAGTTTTGATACGTATTACATCAAGACTGATGCAATACGAGTATGAGGGCGTTCGGTGCTCCCTGATTAGCCGGTCGGCTGATCCAAGGCTTTCCACGGCGCCTGGAAATCGAGCCCGCAGTTGGCGGCAAGGTAATCCGACATCTGTGTGGCGTACGCAATCGTGCTGTCGTTAGGACCGACGTAGTCGTTCGCCGAATCAAGGAGGATCTGGAGACCGTCGTAGACCCCTACTCGACCAAGCGCAGCGTCGACCATCGCCTGACGATCCGCAACCAGGGCAGCACCAACCTTCCCGGCTGCGCCCTTGATTTCCTTGGGGGCCGACTTAACCACCGCTGTGTAATACGCGATGGTGTCGTTCAGCCACTTTTCATCGATATGGCCCGTGGGCAACGTAACGGTCTCCCAGTCCAGCCACGCTTTCGACGCTTTGCAGAACGACGCCAGGGAGGCAGTTGTGGCGACGGCCTTCTTCTTTGTCGTGGTGGTCGTCGGTTTCGCCTTCTTCGGCGCGGCTTTTGCCGGCTTTTTCGTGGCAAACGCGGAAGCCCCCGAGGTGCCCGATCCGAACCCGCTTAACGCCGTAAGCACAATGCTGCCCGTAACGATCGCCATGCCGACCAGGCGGAACCTTCGAAACACAGCGTCCTCTTTCGTGGCAATAGTTTGCGCTTCAACCACCCTATCGGAGCGCGCTCGACGCTCCCGACCCGGGAGGTCTAGACCTCGTCGAGGTGAACGAACAGGCAGGTCCGGGGTTCGCCGTTGACGTTGCGGCTGATGTGGCCCTGACCGGTGGTGTCTTCGGCGAGCAGGATGCTTCCGGGTCCCATCAGCCGCTTGGTCCCATCACCGACTTCGATCTCGACCGACCCGGTCAGGTTCACCACGAGCTGCCGCCTCGGCGCCCGGTGAAAATCGAGGTGATAGTCGCCCGCCACCTGACGGAACTGCACACCGCTTCCCGGCCACTTGGCTGAAATCATGCCCATCGGCCCGAGGTCGTCGAGCTCGAGCTGCTGGTCTTCGAAATGCGACTGACCGTCGGGGCCGGTATAGATCCTGATGAGTTCCATGGAGCGACGGTACAGCCGAGCCTCGAAGTTCGCCGAACCCGTGCCGGCGACGCGCTGGCGATCGCCACCCAGCGTCGAGGACACAGCCCGGCGCCAAGGACCGTGTCCGGCGCCAAGGACCGGGCGAGAGGTGACAGACTCCGGGGGTGGCCCGCCGAGACACCGACCCGCACCTCGACCTCGCGCTCGACCGTATCGGCGACCGCTGGACGCTCCTCGTTGTCAACGCCCTGATGGGCGGCTCGCGTCGCTTCAATGAGCTGATGGCCGACGTCGAGGGCATCGCACCGAACATTCTCACGAAACGTCTTCGTCAACTCGAGATCGATGCGCTGGTCGTTTCGACCCCGTACTCGACAAAGCCGGTTCGGCTCGCCTACACGCTCACCGAGCCCGGCCGCGAGTTGGCGGCCGCCCTCGCCTCGCTCAGTGCATGGGGCGCACGCCAGACCGGCGACACCCGGGAGCTCCCCAAGCACCCGAAGTGCGGGACCCCGGTCGAAACGCGGCTTTGGTGCCCGACCTGCAACACGTGGGTCGACAGCGACACGCCGGCCGAGCCCCTCGACTGGGCGTAGCCCCAGGCTCAGGTCCGCGCAGGCTCAGGTCCGCGCTGGCTCAGGTCCGCGCAAACTCAGGTCAGCGAAAAGGTCAGGTCGGCCAAAGCTCGGGTCTCCGCCAAAAGCACGTTCAACGCGCCTCCGTCCGGGTCAAGACCACTTCTGACCTGGCCCGGAAAGAAATGTGAAATTTCTTTCGTCGAAGGTCCGCGATTTGTCATACCCCCCTCGATACCGTGCAGGCATGCCACATTCACCCGAGATTGCTCGCCTGCTCGACGGGCTGAACCCCGCCCAGGGTGCCGCCGTCACGAGCGAAGCCATGCCCCTCGCCATCCTGGCCGGAGCCGGTTCCGGCAAGACCCGGGTTCTTACCCGCCGAATCGCCCACCGGATCCTCACCGACACGGCCAACCCGAGCCGCATGCTGGCCCTCACGTTCACCCGCAAAGCGGCCGGCGAGCTCACGAAGCGTCTCGGCGCCCTCGGCGTGAGGGAGCGGGTAGCCACCGGCACGTTCCACGCCATTGCCTACGCCCAACTTCGCCAGTATTGGGCCGACACCAATCAGCCCGCTCCGCAATTGGCCGAATCGAAGATGCGCCTGGTTGCGCCACTCGTCCATGCCCGCAAGTCAAACGCCGTGCAACCGGTCGACGTGGTGTCGGAGATCGAATGGGCCAAGGCGCGCCTCATCTCCCCGGAGCACTACACCGAAACGGTGTCGGCGCTGGGTCGCAAGCCACCCCTCGGCGTTGAGGCGATGGCGTCGATCTACGCCCGCTACGAAGCGGAGAAGAAGAAGCGCGGAATCGTCGACTTCGACGATCTCCTCGTGCTGTGTGTCCGGGCCCTCGAGACCGACCGCGAGTTCGCGGCCCGCCAGCGCTGGCAGTTCCGGCACCTGTTTGTCGACGAATTTCAAGACGTCAACCCGGCGCAGTACCGCCTTCTCGAAGGTTGGCTCGGCATCGAGCCCGGCACCGAGTTCGTCGAAGGAAAGTTCGATCTCTGCGTTGTCGGCGATCCCAATCAGGCGATTTACGCGTGGAACGGTGCCGATCCGCGCTTCCTCACCCAGTTCACCCAGCGGTTCGGCCAGGCGGAGGTCATCCGCCTCGAAGACAACTACCGCTCGACCCCGCAGATCCTCACGGTCGCCGATGCCGTGCTCGGCATGGGACAGCGCGAGTCCCGCCCACTCCGGGCGAACCGTCCCGATGGGGTCGTCCCGACCGTCACTGAATACGCGAGTGACCTCGATGAAGCACGGGGTATCGCCCGGGCCGTGCGCGATCGGCAGTCGCAGCGTCGTCCGTGGTCGAACTTCGCGGTGCTGACCCGCACCAACGCCCAGGCCCTGCTGTTTGAAGAGGCGTTCCGGGCCGCCGGCATCCCACACAAGGTCCGGGGTGGCGGAATGTTCCTCGCGCAGCCCGAGATCAAGAATGCACTCGCCGAACTCAAACGGTCGCCGGGCAACGTTCCCTTTGCCAGCCGCATCGTCGACCTCGAAGAGATGGTGTCCGACGCGGTTACGGCCGGGGTGGTCAGCGCCGAAGGGGTCAACGAGCGCGCCGCGAACCTCGAAGGCCTCGTTCGACTCGCGAATGAGTTCGTCGGCATCGACCCGATGGGCACCACGTCGTCGTTCCTGCAGTGGGTCGGTGGCGTGATCACCTCCCGGGCCGATGAGCCCGACCGCGGCGGCAACCTCGTTGAGATCACCACGTTCCATCGCGCCAAGGGTCTCGAATGGCCCGTGGTCTTCGTCGCCGGTTTGGAGCGGGGTTACGTACCGATCGGCCAAGCCGACAACCAAGACGCGTGGGACGAAGAGCGTCGTCTGCTCTACGTCGCCGTTACCCGGGCCGAGCAGGAGCTGCATTGCTCCTGGGCCAAGACCCGCACGTTCGGTAGCCGCACCACGAGCCGTAACCGGTCCCCCTGGCTCGACAACATCGACGCGGCCCGCACCTCGTCGGAACGACCGGCCGATGGCGACTGGCGCGCCCAGTTGCGTCTCATCCGTGAGCGGGCCGAAGCGGCGAAAGCCGCCGGTGTACCGGGGATCCGGGGTACCCGGAACGCCCACGTCCAGATCGGAACCAACGCCGATCCGAAGGTGCTTGAGGTGCTGAAGAAGTGGCGGGCGGCCAAGGCCCGGGCCACGGGGGTTCCCGCCTTCGTCATCTTCCACGACACCACGCTGGCCGCCGTCGCCGAAGCCATCCCGAGCAACCGAGCCGAGTTGGTTGCGCTACCCGGCGTCGGTTCGGTAAAGGTCGAACGCTACGGCGACGAGATCATCGCCGTTCTCGCTGAGCATCAGGCATCGCTCACCCAGGCGTCGTAACAGGCGCTGCAGCACCTGCCCGAATGTGGAGTGAAAACCGCCGCAGCAAGAACCAAATCATCCACAAACGCAAACCCGCCGGTCGGGCTTCAGGGCTTCTTTTGGGCGATCCACCATGCGAAGGCCGCGGGCTCGTGTTCGAGTCGTTCACGCAGTCCGCTCACGATCGCCTTCTCCACCTGACCGCCGAGAAACGGAACCGGAGAGTTGACCTTGAGAATGCCGTCCAGCCGTCGGACGCAGCCGCCCGGATGCTCGTGCACCGACCAGGTCCCGCGGCAACTGAAGAAGCTCTGATAGTGCACCGGAATGATGCGAAACTCCGCGGTTCTGGCCCGGAGATCCACGGTGGTGTCTTCGATCCACGTCAGGCGACTCGGCGACACGAACCGGGTCACCGCAGCCGGCAATTTCCCGTTGAACGCATAGAGCAGCGATTGACGAACCGTGCCCGCATCGAGGTCCCGGTGCTGAGATTCGATCTTCGGCGCGACGACGTCGGGCAGGCGACCCATTGCGTCGGCCAGATACACAGGGTCGACGAGCGCGTCGCACAGGGTCGCCGGGTCGGTGGCAAAGACCTGTTCAATTTGGAATCGCACGCCCGGAGTCTATGGACTCGATGGCGTCTATTCCCGGTTCGGCGCGATGGATCAACGGTGGGCCGCGCCCTCTACGACGCCGACTTTCGCTGCAGATACCTGCGCTCCGGTTCGTTCGTGGCCAACTCAGCCGCCGTCGCATAACTCTTCCGAGCAAGCGCCCGTTCGCCGGCAAGGTCATGAAGATACGCGAGCGTTGCATGGTAGCGATGATGCGTATTTAGCGTTTCGCTAAGCATGGCTACCTCTCGCAGCGCGAGCTCCGGACCTTGGGTATGCGCCACAGCCACCGCCCGGTTCAACCGTACGAGCGGATTGTCACCCCGCTTGGCGAGCAGGTCATACAGACTTCGCAACCTCGCCCAGTCCGTGGTCTCGTACGTCGGCGCCTGATCGTGCACGGCCGCGATAGCGGCCTGGATCTGGTACTCGCCCATCGCGTGCT
This sequence comes from uncultured Acidimicrobiales bacterium, assembly GCA_963763135.1. Taxonomy (GTDB): domain Bacteria; phylum Actinomycetota; class Acidimicrobiia; order Acidimicrobiales; family JANYDT01; genus JANMZO01. Next base: position 102,301 of record CAVXNJ010000012.1, read on the forward strand.
GACCGAGCGCACCCGTCAGGAGAATGAGACCTTCCGTGATCATCGGTCGATCCCATCGGGTCCGGTCCTGTGCATCGAGTGGGATCAGTTCGTTGTCGGCGGTACTTCTCGCCGGTCGGCGAGCCGCGGTGAGCAACAACAGGGCCAGCAGACCGGCGGTCTCCGGATGATCGGACAACCGTTCATGTAACCGTCGGGCGAGTCGGATGGCCTCGTCGGCAAGGTCCGTCCGCTGCAGTCGCGGCCCATTCGTCGCGGCGTGCCCCTCCGTGAAGATGAGGTAGATCACCTGCATCACGGCAGGCAGTCGGGCATCGATCAGGTCAGGAGGCGGTCGTCGAAACGGCTCACCGGAACGCGTGATGGCGGCCTTGGCGCGACTGATTCGCTGGGCGACGGTCGTTTCCGAAATCAGCAACGCATCAGCAATTTCGTGGGTCGTGAGACCTCCGACCGCCCGCAGCGTGAGAGGGATCGCCGCGTTCGGGGTGAGCGCCGAATGGCAGCAGAGAAACAGCAGCGCCAACGAGTCGTCTTCGGAAACCGTGGGCTCGGCGGGAATCGCCGACCAGGAGGCAACGAGCGACTCCCTCCGCTGGCGGGCAGTGTCGGCGCGGTGCCGGTCGATCAGCCGACGTTGCGCGACCCGCACCACCCAGCCCACCGGACGCTGCGGTGTGGTGCCCTTCGACCACGCGTCGGCCGCCAGGATCGAAGCCTCCTGAACTGCGTCTTCCGCGTCGGCGAATCGTTCACCGCGGCGCAACAGCACGCCGAGGGCGACCGGAACGGTTTCCCGAATGAGGTTCTCGATCTCAGGAGTCATCGTTCCGCCTGAGATCGACACCAACGCTTCATCGTCGTCCCCGGGGGCCGCTACGCAACGTCGGGAACACCCAGGATCTGACGCAGTTCGATGGGTTGGCGAATCGGGGCTCCGCCGATACCCGGCGCAGCGGATATCCGACCGGCAATCTCGACAGCGCGCTCGAGCGACGCCACCTCGACGATCCGGTACCCGGCCACCAGCTCCTTGGTCTCCGGGAACGGACCGTCGGATACCACCGGCGGTCGCAACCCGTCGGAGACGACGATCCGGGCCTCGTCGGGACCGGACAGACCCTGGGCATCCACCAGTTCCCCCAACGCCGCGAGCTCCTGGTTGAGCGCGATCTGGAACTCAATGTGGGCCTGGATGTCGGCCTCGGACCATTCATAGATCGGGCCCATACCCGAATCGACCGGTCCGTAGTTCTGCAGCAGCATGAATCGCATGGCGGGCCCGTGTCAGCGATCGTAGGCCGCTTGAAGCACGGAGATATCGAGCTTGCCCATTTGCATCATGGCCTCGAGGGCCTGTTGCGAACGCGCTCGATCGGGCGAACCGAGCACGGTTCCGAGCATCGACGGAATGATCTGCCACGAAAGGCCGTAGCGGTCTTTCAACCAACCACACTGTCCGGGTTGTCCACCATCGGCGGTCAACTTCTCCCACAGCGCGTCAACCTCGGCCTGCGTTTCCACGTTCACAAACAACGAGATCGATTCGGTGAATCCGGCGTGCACCGGTCCCCCGTTGAGCAGCATCAACTGCTGACCACACAGGTTGATCGTGGCGGTGTAGACGGGAGCACCGTCGGATGTGGCTCCAAAGTCGGGAGCAGAGGCGTCGGAGAAGATCGACGTGTAGTACCTGATCGGCTCGGCGAGATCGCCGTCGAACCAAAGGAAGGGAGTGATACTTGGCATTTTGTCGCCTCCAGGCGGTGAAGCGTCGGGCCGCGATTCGGACCGACATCTACCTGTCGTTACCAGCCTGAGATTCTCGACACGCAGGCGGCGAGATTACCGGATATTCCTTTTCGACTGACACGACCCTTGCAACACCGCTACATACGAAGCTGGCGAGCGAGCGTGGCAAGTTCCGTCTGATCGATCCCGGCCGCCCTGGGATTACCGGCCAATACGATGGCAAAATTCTGTTTCGCCGAGGCGGTCTGACCGTCGGCCAACGCAATCACGGCGGCGTGGAAGCGGAACACCGGATCACGGTCGCCGAGTCCGGTCACGACGGCCATTTCCTTCGCCGCCTCGCGATGATGTCCGGTGCGGTAGAGCACCCAGGCCATGGCGTCGTGACCAGCCACGCTCGGTCGCTTGGCCAACGCACGGCGAGTCGACGAAACGAGTTGCACGGTCGGCCGTTGATTCGCTTCGTACACCGCCATCTCCAGATCGATGTCGACCCCGTTCACCCGTTGAAGCAGCGCTATGGCGTCGACCAATTGGGTGGCCGCCTTGGCTTCCACGCGCTTGCCGGCCGCGGTGAGGTAGTCGGCTTTGGCCATGGCGTACTGGAGAACGGGTTGCTGGTCGATCACTTCACCGATCAGTCGTGCCGCATCTTCCGGGTGACCACAGGCCGACAGGAGCGCGGCCTGCCCGGCCCTTGCGGCACCGAAACCCGGAAACGCTCGCAGCGCGGCCGTATAGCTCGCGGACGCATCCGGGAAGTTTCCGTTCGAGAGGAAGAGATTTCCGAGAAGCGTGCTCACGTATGCCGCGTTCTCACCGATTCCCTGACTCGATATTGCCGCTTGCTGCATGGCTTGCATGGCTCCGAAAGTGTCGCCACGAAGTTCGCGCGCATAGGACACGCGAGCGAACGACGCCAACCCGGGCCGGGCGTCAACCATCATCTGCGTGGCTGCGAGTGCGTCGTCGTATCGACCGAGTTCGTTGTAGGCGTCAACGAGAATGCCGTAGGCACTGGCATTTCCGGGAAGCGCTGCAGCGGCGCGCTTTCCCACATCGAGGGCCTGCGCGAAGTCATGCCGAGCAAGTAGCAGCGTCCCTTCCAGAAGAAGCACTTCCGGATCGGTGGACCGTGCGCCGCCAAGCGAGGCCAGCGCCCCTTCCACCCGGGCGTAGAAACTGGGATCGGCCTCCTCGCGGACCTTTTGCAGCAGCGCTGCCGCCAGCGATTTCGTGGCGGACGCATCCTTCGGGTTGCGTTTGATCAGGCGCTCCGCGTCCGCGATGGCCCGATCGGTTGCACTTGCGGTGGTCGGCGCGGCGACCGACGTCGAAGCTCGCGCCAACTCGAGAACTCGTGCGGAACATGTGGTTGTTGCGGCTCCCGCCATGGAGCGGTCGCCCCGGCCAAGGACCGGGGCGACCGCAAGTACAAGCGAGAGGACGGCCATGAGAACCGGGAATCGCAACCGATCGGCCACAACCTGATTGACCATGTTCGTCTCTCTCGCGGTGTGCATGGTGTGGCTATCCGAGCGGCAGCGCAGCCGGCTGGCTATACCCGGCGATCGGCGGAGCTTCGAACGGGAAGTAGTCAACCGGTTGGATTTCGCTCGTGTCGACCCCGTCGGTCAACGCATTATTGGGCGACACGTTGGTGTCCGGCGTGAAGGGCGTTCCACCGGCAAGCACCCGGAGCAGAATGTCCACCACGTCATCGTTGAGTCGTCGTCCGTTCGGGAATCCCTGACCGTCACCGGCCAGAATGCCCAGACGATTAGGCGACGCTGAGGGCGGAACGGCGACGTTGACCCGCAGAATGTCCATCGGTGGCAGGTAGTTGGCCGGGCTGAGTCCGGCGCCGGCGCCCTGAAGTATCGGGACCAGGTCCGAAGTTCGTGGGTTGGCGGGAACGTTAAGCCCGTAGAGCGCCTTCATCAGTGCCGCCGGTTCGGGGTTCAACAGCGAGTCGCCGTAATTGTCGACATCGCTGCTCGGCAGGGTGGCGTTGAACCGGTCCTTGGACCGCAGAGGAATCAACACCTCGTTGACGAGTGGCAGCCCGAGACGGCTGACCTGCACCCAATCACCCGAGCTGATTGAGCCGGCGTTGGCCAGAACCCGGGTCTGTTGACGCTTCACCGTCGAATAGATACCCACAACGGATGCCTGGCTGTCGACGGTGGTCGGGTTGTCATGGTTTTTCGTCACGGAACTGATCGGCAACTGGAGAGCGATCACATGGACGTTCTTGCCGGCCAAGCCGTTGACACCGGCCGCGGCGGGCAAGGGAATCGCGTGTGCACCGTTGAGAGGACGGAGGCCCAGCAGGTCGAATACCGACCCCAGATCGGCGAAGAACGCGTCCTTACGCGGCCCCGTGAACACGCGGTCGCCGTTCGCGAGCGTCGTGACCGAGGTCTTTCCGATCGCTTCTTCGTAGTTGGGTGTCGAACGCGGCCCGATGTTGGCCGGGGCGACGGGGACGTCGGTTGCCATGATCTCCAACGACTCGGTGGAACGGTCGGCACTTTTCACGATCTTCCGCAACGTGTACGTCTGACGTACGTTCAGATTCGGATCGGCCGCAGAAGCCAACGGGCCCGTGTTGTAGAGGAACGTGTTCGGGTTCGCCACGGTGGTGTTGAACCTGAACTCGTACGTGATGTCGCGGACACCGTCGCCTTGGTTATTGATATGGATCTGGTAGACGGCGTCATCGGCGAAGCGGGTGAAATTCGGCCCAGCGGCCGGGTCTTCAAGTCCGATGAAGTTCGCGATGATGTCGAGTTTCGTCGGGTCGGCACTATCGCGAAAGGCGTAGAGGTCCGTGTTGTCGACAGAAGGGTCCTGTGAAATCAGGGGAGCTTCCCGGTGGCTGGACGCTTGGGCCGCCGGAGCGACCAGTAGCGTCGCCCCTAACATTCCGGTCGCGGCCAACCCCGCGATTAGTCGGTTTCTTTGATGCATGTTTCTCCTGTGTGGTTGTGGATGACGGGCGTCGCACGTCATTCCGAGGTGGGGTGAGGAGGATTCGTCCCGTGGCGAAGCCCAGGGCCGGATCTTCGATGCCGCATAGCGAACCGAGTTCGCATAGTTGGGTGGTACGGTCAAACAGCAAGGCAGGGGCGGACCGGCGATCCGGTTCGCTGCTCTGACTTGGCGGCGAGGTCACCTGCTCACCCCGGTCGCTGATGAACCGCTATGCGCACATACATCTGCGCACACACAGATGTGCACACTCACGATATGTACGCATAGCGATTTGCGAATCGAATGCCCTACAAACCTTCAGTCGTTCACGCCGATTACTTTCCACACGTCCCCGATGGGAACGAGATACGCGACGAACGACTTCGACCCGCCAGTCACCGCAACCGTTTGGACGTAGCGGAGGATCCCGGCCCCGTACTGCGCAACGAGCGCACTGGTCTCAGGCGACGGCGTCACCGCCACCGGTGGAGCAACCGAATACGACTCCTTGGATCCGCAGACCTTCGAGGCTCCTTCGCTGATACCGAAGAGATTCGCGACCGCCTGGGATTCCCGCGCGGCCTTTTGATCGCAGGCCCGCACCGCCTCGACCCATTTCTCCGCAGCGGACGTGGCCAGGTCAGCCGGAGGAATGATGGGTTCAACGAGGGGTTCGGAATCGAGCAGCCAACCGTCACCTTCTCGTTGCGCGTGCCACGTTTGGCGTTCCTGGGCAAATTGGATCCCGATGAAGGGATCGATGCCGGGCATGTGCTCGACGAGGGCGCTTACCTGGCCATCGACGGCCGTCACGTCTGAAAATCCGGTGACCTGCGGGAGGTCAATTTGGTGGTTCGACCAATCCTCCAGCGTCGGATACTTGCGCAGCGCTTCGGTCGAGAGGAGGGCAAACGACGACTTGTGGCTCCGCGTCTTCTCCGCCTCGAGCAGCGCCGACAGGGCGGCGACGGGAGAACGCTGAGGGTCTCGTGGCGTGACGGCCCGGGCCACGACCGCCTGAGTTGCCGCCTTATCGGGTACGACGGTGTCCCCGGGCCCGGCCGGAACGGCCCCGGTCTCCGCTGCCGTCGGTTGCGCAGTCGTCAGTCCCGTTGCCGCCGGTTGCGTTGCCGCCGATTGCGTTGCCGCCGGTTGCGATGCTGCCGCCGATTGCGTTGCTGCCGGTTGCGTTGCTGCTGTCGATCCCGGTGCCGCTCTTGTACCGTCGGCCGACGAACAACCGCCCAACACGAATGCCGCGAACACTGCCGCGGCCACACCCGTTGCGAGCGGCCGCGCCGTCGACACTCGTCGGTCGCGGACCGCTGCCGGCAACCCCCGTTTAGGAACGTATCGAATAGGCATGGCGACTATTCGGAGCTGATTCGTTCGTGGATGCATCCGAATCCGAAAATGCGCGAATCCGACAGTCGGAAGCTCGTGTTGCCATCCGGCACGTTTGCCGGGCACGTAGTGGCAAAGACACAACTCAGGTCGCGGCCTCGACAAGAATGGCCGAGTGTTTGTGACTGATGAGGACCGGGCCAAAATTGTTCATATCGCTGAGGCGATGTTCACCCAACAGTGCGCGTTGGGTCGGGTTCCCCGAATGGCGGGAGCGGTATCGCTGGCGGGTGAGGTCGTCGCCTTCTTCGGCAACAACGCCACCCCGGACACGCTGTTCCGTATCGCGTCGATGACCAAAAGCTTCACGGCCGCAGCCACGCTTCTGCTGCGAGACGAGGGCGTCGTACAACTCGACGTGCCCGTTTCCACGTATGCCCCGGAATTCGCAACGCTGACCGGACCCACCACCGATGCCCCGGCGCTCACCCTGCGACATTTCCTGACCATGTCGAGCGGACTCGCGACCGACGACCCCTGGGGTGATCGCCACCTCGATATCACCGAAGCCGAACTGAATGCGGTGATCGACAACGGCCCGATATTCGGCCAGCATCCAATGACATCGTTCGAGTATTCGAACCTTGGCTACGGCATCATCGGACGCGTCATCCAACGGGTCACCGGCGTGACCCCGCAGTCGTTCATCACCTCCCGGCTTCTGAAACCGCTCGAAATGACCTCGACCGTGTGGGAGGCGGGTCAGGCCGGCGAAGGGACCGACATCGCCCTCGGCGTCCGCACCGACGAGAGCACGCAGGAAAGCATTCCGCTCGACGGGGGCCTCGCGACCATGGGCGGAATCTGGTCGACCGCAAACGACCTGGCGAAATGGATTGCGTTCTTCACCGACGCGTACCCACCCCGCGACGACGCTGAAACCTATCCGCTGAAGCGCAGCTCGCGACGCGAGATGCAAAATATGTACACCTATTACGAACCGGCGTCGCATCTGTCTCCCGATGGGACACCGATCGCCCGAAACGGCGGTTACGGCATGGGTCTCTTCATCGACCACGACCCGGTACTCGGCGAAGTAGCCGGACACTCCGGCGGACTTCCGGGATACGGTTCCAACATGCGCTGGGTGAAGGGACTGCCTATCGGTGTCGTGGCCCTCGGCAACATCACCTACGCACCAATGGCCAACACCACCCGTCGGGTGCTCGATGCGTTTTCTGCTGCGAAGATCGTGACGCGACCTTCGTTGACCGCCGATCCTGCGCTGGAGTCGGCGGGTCGGGCCCTGCTGGAGCTGCTCACGAACTGGTCGGACCAGACGGCCGACACGATCTTTGCCGACAACGTGAATCCCGACGAACCGTTCGCTGAGCGCAGGCAGAAGGCCGAAGCGTTGGTGGCCCGGCACGGGAACCTGACGTTCGCCCGCGTCGAGACGCGTTCCCGGGCCGCCGGTCGACTCGTTGCCCTCTCCCCAACCGGTGAAGTGCTGATCACGTTTTCGCTGGCCCCGATGACCGCAGGAAAGATCCAACGCTACGACCTTCCGGCCTAGTGGTCCACGCGACCCGCGTTCGCACCGACGGGCCGCGATGGTGACAATCTGTTGCATGGACGAAGCCGAGCAAAACCCCGAGCACGACGACGCGACCGATGAAGTCCATCTCGGCGGTTGCCTGTGCGGTGGCGTCCGTTACTCCGTGCGCGGTCCGCTGCGCGACGTGTTCGACTGCCATTGCGTCCGGTGCCGCCGCTTCACCGGCCACCACATGGCGGCAACCGCGGCGCCACCCGACCGCGTTCGTTTCGACGCTGACTCCACCCTTCGCTGGTTTTCACCCGACGATGATCCGAGAGTCGCCTACGGCTTTTGCCAAACGTGCGGATCATCGCTCTTCTGGCGGGCCGAGGGGCATCCGGAAAAGCTCTCGATCGCGGCCGGCACGCTCGACGGCGCAACGGGCCTCACGACGACCCAAGCGTGGTGGGTGAGCACATCGGGGGACTATTACCGTCGACCCGATGGTGTGGTCGAATTCGATACCGAGTAGAACTTCGTGACGTCGACCGACTGGGATGCCACCGAGCCGGGTACCAACATCAGGGCACCGACAGCAGGGGCCGACGTCAAACCCCGAATCGCTGGCCGTTGCAACGGGTCGGGACAAACCGACACCAGCGCGAGGACCATCGACCCTGTGATCTTTGACTGAATTCGCGGAAGGTATCTTCATGGCCAGCACGTCAACTTCCAACCCAACCGCCGAACAATCCGGACCCTCAAACGATCGCATCGTGGTCGGTGTCGACGGATCGACGGGATCGGAGGAAGCGCTTCGCTGGGCGGTGGCCGAAGCCGGGTTTCGCGGGGCGAAGGTGGTTGCCGTTCTTGCGTGGGGATATCCCGTCGTCGTCGGAATGGAACAGTCCGCGGTTCTCCTTGACCAGACCGAACTCGAGCAGAAGGCGGCCAAGCAGCTCCGCCAAGCCGTCGAGAAGGCGGTCGGCGCGGATGCTGCGGATTCGATCGAGTTGATCGTGAGCATGGGTTCTGCCGCCAACAACCTCATCGAGCAGAGCAAGAACGCCGCCCTCGTGGTAGTCGGTGCCCGAGGACACGGGGGCTTCCTCGGCCTTCATCTGGGGTCCGTATCCAACCAGGTCATGCACCACTCACACTGCCCGGTAGTAGTGATCCGTCAGGAGTCGTGAGCGACATGATGGGTCCCGTGCATGACACCACGAGCAGAGCACCTGTTCTCATTTCGCTCGAAAGCTGAGGGAGCATCATGAAACGTCGCATAATCGTCCCCGTCAACGAAACCACGCGATCGGAGCGGGCCGTTCCGATCGCCGCAGCGTTCGCTCGTCGCCTCAAGGCCTCCCTCACGCTGGTCAGCGTGGTCACCTGGCCGTATACGGAGCATCCCGGACACCCGGGCTATCACGAGGGACTCGTAAAGCCCTTTCCCGATCTCGAGGTCGAATCGGTCGTCATGCGGACGCTTACCGATACCGCCGGAGCCATCGAGTCGCTGTGCCGCCCCGGAGACATCATCTGCATAGGTACCGACCACACGTCGGCGACGGCTGAAGTTCTTCTCCGAAGCGTGTTCTTGGACCTCGTTCGCAAGTTCCACGGACCGGTGATTGCCGTCGGGCCGAAGGCCGTGATGCCCGACACCGCTACCCAGGTGCTGATATGTCTCGATGGCAATGCACATGCCGAGCAGGGTCTCGCGCTCATCCCGCAGATCATCGAGCCGGCCGGGTTCAAGCCGTTCCTCGTACAGGTGACCGACAGCGCAGGAGTCTCTGATGTGCCGGAAACCGGGTATCTCCACGAGTTGGCCAGGGAGAAACCCTCCATGCACATCCTGGGTTGGGACGTTCTGCACGGACACCCGAAGCAGGCGATCGCCTCCTACGCAAACGCTCCAGAAGTGGCGGCCATCGCCTTCACGACAGACGCACTCGACCCGGTAGCCCGTGCGATTTCTCCGAGCTTGGCGAACGAACTCGTGGCCATTGCCACCCGTCCGTTGATACTGCTCGGATCGTCGGCCGACGTCTCGATCACCCGTCACCTCATCCAGGTCGGCGAGGTCTGACGCCGACCGGGTTCGGCGTCGACGAGAACCGACCCGTCCCGAAAGTCGACTCGCCCGGGCTTGCGAGCACCTGTGATTCTCCTTCCGGACCCGTCCACACCCAGTAGCAACCGCTTCACCACAAAGGCACTTCCATGGGCACTACCCCCCTCCCGTCGGAATTCGACAACCCGGAAACGGACCCCGTCACCCCACCGACGGAGCCCAACCTGGCTATCCAGGCCGGCAACGCGGTCCTGGTCGACGGGTCGACCATCGGCATAAAATCTATGCACGCAGATGATCGTGATCGTCTGGTCGCGTTCTTCGATTCGTTGTCGATGGAGTCCCGTCGCCGTCGGTTCTTCTCGCCGCTTCCCCGGCTCGAGGGCCCACTGCTTGAGCACCTTCTCGATATCGACCACACCGCCACAATCACGCTTGTCGCTGAGCGCAACGGCGAGATCGTCGGTGTTGGCGGAGCCAACCGGATTCCCGACGAGCACGACAACGATCACGCATGTGCCGAAGTCGCGTTCGTGGTCAGCGACAAATTGCAGGGGTTGGGTGTCGGCACTCTGCTGCTCGAAGGCCTCGCGTCCCGTGCGCGCGTCGTGGGTATCACCAACTTCATTGCGGTCACGCAGGCCGACAACGGCTCGATGCTCCGGGTGTTCCGCAACGCCGGCTATCACGCGGTCGTGAAGCGCGATCCCGAAGACCCCGGGTTGATCAACATCTCCTTTCCGATTGAGGAAGACGAATCCTCTCGGGAAGCCCGCCGAGCACGCGAACGGTTGGCGGCCCGCGCTTCGCTCCGTCCGCTCCTGAGGCCGAAGGCGATAGCGGTCATCGGCGTCTCACGAAACGACCTTTCACCGGGTCGTCGCGTCGTGCAGGAATTGCTGCGGAAGGGTTTCACGGGGTCGGTGTACCCGGTGAATCCGCACGCCGAATCGATCGAGGGCCTCCGCGCCTACCCGAGCGTTGCGGCCATCGCGTCGACGACCGCCAAGCCGATCGATCTCGCCGTAATCGCCGTGCCGGCCGAGTCGGTGATCGCAGTGGCCCGAGAGTGTGCCGAGGCCGGAGTGCGATCGTTGCTGGTCCTGTCGGCCGGCTTCGCCGAGACGGGCGACGAAGGTCGGGAACGCCAGCAGCAACTCGTCGACGTGGCTCGCAACCGCGGAATGCGGATGATCGGTCCGAACTGTCTTGGAGTGATCACGACCGACGAATTGATAAGCATGCATGCGGTCTTCACCGACCTCACGGTGTTGTCGGGAAGCATCGCGTTGATGTCGCAGTCGGGTGCGGTCGGAATCTCAATCGCACGCCTCGCTACCCAACGCGGGATCGGACTGTCGGCGATGGTGTCGGTCGGCAACAAGGCCGACGTCAGCGGTAACGATCTCATCGAATACTGGGCGCAAGACGACACCACTCGCGTCATTTCGCTCTACCTGGAGTCATTCGGCAACCCGCGCAAGTTCGCACGCCTCGCCCGAGAGGTGAGTCGCATCAAGCCCATCGTCGCCATCAAGGCCGCTCGGTCTCCCGAAGGCTCGCGAGCGGCCGCCTCGCACACCGGTGCCCTCATGGCATCTGACTCCACCGTCGATGCGTTGTTCGAGCAGTCGGGTGTGCTGCGTGTCGATGAACCGGGCGAACTGCTGAGCGTGGCACATGCGCTCGAACAGCTTCCGCTTCCGAAAGGTCGTCGGGTGGCCGTGGTCGGCAACGCTGGCGGACTCGCCATTCTCACCGCCGACGCCCTCGCCCGGCAGCACCTCGCTATAGCTGAGCTGCTCCCCGAGACCATCGACCAACTGCGGTCGATCGCGCCCCCGAATGCCGCACTGCACAACCCTGTCGACCTCACCGCGAATGTGCCGCTCGACGTCTTCAACGAGGCGCTTCTCCTGGTGTCGGCCGACCCCGGGGTCGACGCCATCGTCGTCACGCACGTGAGCGTACGGCCCGATGATCAGCAGACCGTCATGAACCTTCTCGATCAGCTCGTAGTCAACGGCGAAAAGCCGGTGGTCGCCGTCTTCGGTACAACGCCGCCGATCAACTCCGACGGGACGACGAGCAGGACGCTATGGACCAACTCGCCGCGCGAAGCGGCGCTGGTCGTCGAACGGATGGTCACGCGTCACGAGTGGCTGACCAACTTCGAAGAGACCGAGGAACCGATCGAACCGGAAGCTCTCGAGCGGATTCGGACCATCGTCTCGATCGCGCTTCAAGCATCGGCCGATGATGGCTGGTTGAGCCCTACCGCAGCGTTCGAGATCATGCAGTTGGCCGGGGTGCACGTAGCCGGACCCGTTCACGTGTCAAGCGCGGAGCGGGCTGTCGCGGTGGCATCGGCGATCGGCTACCCGGTCAGCATCAAAGCCGCCAGTCCGACAATGCTCCACCGCAGCGATCTCGGCGCCGTGCGCATCGGTCTGCTCGATGACGACGATGTTATGTCCGCTTATCAACGTATGGAGCGAGCGCTCGGTGAGGAAATGCGCGGCGCCTTCGTGCAACCCATGGCGGAGTCCGGTGTCGAAGTGATCATGGGAATCAAGAACGACGACAGCTTCGGTTCGCTGGTGCTGATCGGTGCCGGTGGACGCAACGCCGAAATCTGGCGTGACACGGCGATCCATCTAGCACCGCTCGGCCGGAGAGCCGCAACCGACATGGTGCACTCGTTGCGCAGCTACCCGTTGTTCACCGGGTTCCGGGGAGCACTGCCCTCCGACGAGGGATCACTCGTCGACGCCATCCTCCGGCTCGGCCAACTGGCCGCGGAGATCCCGGAGATCGCCGAGATGGACGTGAACCCGATCATCGTCCACCCGACCGGCGTCACCGCGGTTGACGTGAAGATTCGATTGGCCCCGAACCGCAACGCCCTCAACGACGAACTTCGCCGGGTCGGTTCCTGACGGGAGTTTGACGTCGGAGTGTGTGCGTTGGCTTAGACCAGGCCTAGGCCAACGCACACACTCGCGTCGCATGGAGTTCTTTGGTCAGTTGTCATCAAACGGTGACGCCGAAGATCTCGGCGAGCTGGTTCCGGGTGTTGATGTTGAGCTTCGTATACGCCCGAGCGACGTGGTTCTCAACGGTTCGCACCGACAGGTACAACCGCTCGGCGATCTCTCGTGTGGAGAGGCCGGTTGCGAATAGTTCGGCGACTTCGCGTTCACGCTTCGAAAGGGTTCCCGCGCCGATTTCCGGCGCGGACCCGACCGGTCCACCGTCGCAGTGTTCCGCTAGTCGCCGCGACCGTTCCGATTGCCTGGCGGCAAGACGCTGATCGCCGTTGCGGGCGGCTTGCCCGGCCGCGGCTTTTGCCGTTTCGCCGGCAAGTTCGAAGGCGTCCAGCGCCTCGTAGCTGACCGACGCCTCTCCCAACGAGGAAACGTCACGTTCGGCCAGCGCGCGTAGGTGTTTGACGACGGTCGCCGCGAACGGTCCATTCCCGGTGAACGGCAAATCCTCGGCCCGCTGCCACGCGGCTTTGACGTCACCGATCCGGGCAAGATCGAGCAGACTCGCGACAGTCGCCGGTACGTCGCCGAGTGCTTCGGCGGTATCGGCGGCTCGGACCATCAACGTTCGGGCATCCTCGGGTCTGGACTCCAAACGGGCCATCCAGGCCCGGGCCCGCCATTCGTGGGGAATGCTCAGCACGGAGGGATGGCGGGCAACCCCGTCGAGTTCCGCCAGAAGATTTCGGCAGTGGTCGGCCAGCCCCGCCTGACCAGCGACCACAGCGGCCAGCGCCAGCGCCAACCTCCGATGACCGGTGTGCGCGGGACCGCGGAGTTTCGCGACGCATTCATCCAGATAGCGGAGTCCTTCCCGATGCCGGCCCTGTGCCGACAGCGCCACCCCGGCGGTCAGACCAGCGAGCGTGGCAACATCGTGATGTCCTGTTTCCAGGCCGCGAGTGCGCAGATCCAGCGCTTCACGCTCGACGCTCCGGAACTCCCCGAGCTCACGCCGCGCCGCAACGCGGCCCGCCATCAGCATCATCGGCGCAACCATGTTGAGCCACTCCGACCGGTCAAGGTTGAGGTCCTTTACGGCGTCGACGACGGCCACGGCTTCGTCGGCGCGTCCCAGATATCGAAGGGCCATGTTCGTCGACAGGACGGCATGGACTTTGGCCCGACCAAACACCCCGGCGAGAACGGGCTGGGCCAAGGCAATCGCCTCCTCGGCCCGACCCGAAAACGCGAGCACCGTGGCAGTCGTGGCCGCAAGTTCTGCGAGCTGCTCCTCAGAACCCAGTGTCGGCCTGGCTTGGTTCAAGACGTCGAGTGCTCCCGGAAGATCCGCGAGGCCCCAGTAGCGGTTGAGGGCGCGGCCCGCAGTGGCGGCGACCAACTGATCACCGTCGCCCGCCGAATCAGCGAGCGCGGTTGTGAGCCTCTCGGTGGTCTCCGCCAGGCCCGCACGAAAGGCGACGTCGCTCATGATCTGGCCGGCCTCAAAGGTTCCGTCCTGGTCGAACAGCGAACGGGCGAGCTCCCCGGCCACCTGGGGTTGTTGCCCGAACCAGGCCGACCGAGCGGCCGCAATCCCGAATTCCGGTGGAAGGGAAATGCTGGCCTGGGTCGCCCAACCTGCAGCGCGGATCAGATCCGCCTTTCGACGGAAGTTGAACTTCTCGGCCTGGTTCAGGAGGTCGCGGAACAGGGCGCGCTTTCGCAGCTGGGAAGCGTGCGCCCGGATGACTTCGGCGAACAGCGGTGGGGTGATCTGCACGGAGATCCGTCGCTCGTTCGCGACCACTTCGACCAAACCCCGCTCCTCCAACTCCGCGACCGCTCCAAGGCCGGTCACCGACTCAACTTCCGGAATCCCCATCGGCTCGCCCATGGCGATGATTTCCAACGCGGTCTTGAGGTCGTTTCCGAGCCCCGCCAGCTTGGCCCGCACGAAGTCGACGACGCCCGGGGCCGTTTGGAAGGCACCGAGAACGAGCTTTCCGTCAGGGCCCTTCGAAAACACTCCCGGATCGTTGGCCGACTGCATGAGGACCGAGAGATGCAGCCGGTTCCCACGCGTCAATTCCAGGATTCGACGGGCTGTACCGTCGGCGAGCGCGGCGCCCGCCATCTGTTCGGCAAGAGCGACTGCGTCGGCGTCAGTCGGGGACAGCAGCGCGACGCGAATCGCCCGACCGCGGTGCCACAGCCCTCCCGCCGGATCGGGCACGAACGATCCGGTGAGGTACGTCGCCACGAGCTGTATCTCGCCGGCATCGACGAGTTCCACCAGGAACGCGGCAGATGTCGTGTCGATCAGGTGAAGGTCATCGACCGCGAGAACCGGTGGACGTTCGTTTGCCAAGGCGACCACGGCGGACCGGGCGTGCAATAACGTCTGCACACTTATCATTCCGCCGTGGTGGGATACCTCACGGACCTCACCGACCTCACCTACGTCACGGCGGTCACGGAGGTTCGGTGCCAGGATGGGCGAGAACACGCCCATCGGCACCGCGTTCGAGGCGCTGTTGCAACGCAGGTATGCGGTTACACGTCCAGTCCGACGAGCCCGAGCCAACAGTTCATTCGTGAGTCGGGTCTTTCCAACACCCGTTGCTCCGTGGATGACGACATTTGCGCCGCGTTCAAGCTGGGTGGTGAGCGTTGACACAACCTCGTCCTGCCCCACGAAGCCGTCGTCGGCTTGAGGAATCTCCAACCGCAACCTTTCGGGTGCGGAGCGATCTCGCCGCGGCAGGTTAGCGACCGCACTCATGAGACGGCACTCATGAGATGACGTTCATGAGATGACGTTCATGAGACGGCGGACCGATCCGGGGTCGGCCGGGCCACCCACGGAACGGGAAACGAAAGCGGTCTCTCCGGCTCCACCCACCGGGCCCGGGCCAACGGGCTGAACAGGGTGTCGGCGTCCCAGAATCGCAGCGGAGCGTCCCGCTCGTTCAACGGGTCCAACAGCATCTCGTCGATCGACGTTCCCCGTTCAACGAGCGAAGCCGCGACGGCCGTGTAGTAGCAGGTCAGCGTCTCGTGGTAGCCGGACGATTCGGTGTTCGCCACGCCGGTCGCCTCGTTGTAGCTGCGGATCGCCGCCCGCAGAAGACGCAGGGCCCGAACAGCGCCGTGACGCCTCACCATGGCGACCCCGAACCGAACGTGCGCCTCGTGGGTCCACTCCGACTTCGGGAGGGTGCAGGTGAGCAACGCGTTGATCAACAACTCCTCCGGGTTCATTCGGACATTGTGCGGCTTGCCCAGCTGCGAATGCCACGGAACTTCTGAAAGAATCACCCGCGTGACTGCGGAAACCACGGCCATCGACCCCATCGACCGAGCAATTCTCTCCGCCCTGCAAGCTGATGGACGAATCGGATGGCAGAGGCTCGGGGAAACCGTCGGGCTGTCCGCCAACGCGACGGCGGATCGCGTTCGCCGACTCCAACGCAACG
This sequence comes from uncultured Acidimicrobiales bacterium, assembly GCA_963763135.1. GTDB lineage: Bacteria > Actinomycetota > Acidimicrobiia > Acidimicrobiales > JANYDT01 > JANMZO01. The sequence goes on from CAVXNJ010000012.1 coordinate 118,456, forward strand.
GCGTGATCGTCCGTTTCGAAGCCCGGGTCGACCCGGTTGCCCTCGGGCGAGACGTTCGCGCTCGCATCGACGTTTCGCTCCAAAGCGAGACCGACCGGTCAGCGTTCGAACGCTCCATGCTTGAGCATGAAGGGGTTCTCGACGCCGTCCATCTGACCGGTGATTCCGACTATGAGCTCACCGTGGATTGTCCGGGTTCGGCGGGCCTCGACGCGTTCCTCTCGTGGCTCAAGACCACATTCGCAATTTCGAAAACGGCCACACGCGTCGTGCTTCGTCAAGTCAAGTAGTCGGCTGCAACGTCGGGCCACATCCAAAATCGGGTTCGCCGCGATACTCAGAAATGCCGATCGGCAGCCCAGTGGAATTGAGTACACCGACACTCAGGACTGATTGACCGGTTTCCGGCTGAATGGATCCATCACCGCCACACCGGCGCACCCGAAAGGATCCACCATGAAATTCACCACCAGCCACGGCCCCAGCCACGGCCCCCGCCAAGGAACCAGGAAGACGCTCGGCGAAGACACCCGCGCTCCGATCGCCCGACGATTCGTTCACCGCCTCATCGTGGGTGGACTCGCACTCGTCAGCCTCGCCGTTCCGCTCGCTCGGCCGATTTCCGCCGAAGCGGCGAACAACAACGGTGCCAGCCCCGAACTGCCGGGCGGCGGTATCGGCAACACGAACGGCGGTGTCCCGTCGATGGTGACTCCGAAGTCATCGGCGATCTCGAAGGACTTCTTCGCCGAACAGGTCCGGAAGTTGTTCGCGGAGAGCGTCTTCGACATCGACGGCTTTGCCTACAACGCGAGCGGGGGCGATCCGAGACTCTTCGGCGGGGTCGAACTGTTCTTCCGTCAGGCGCTTTCACCGTCGCCCGTTCAGTCGGTCGCCCCGGGAGTGATCGCCGGTGGTCTGGGCAATATCTACCGCTACATCGACGATCTCTCCGTGGACAGCGCAACCGCCGCCTGGTCGGGCGACGGTGTCGATCTCGACGTGGTGTTCACGAGCACGGTCCCTTCGTACGCCAGTTCCGAAAAGGCATACCGTCGGTCGAACGGCAAGGACGGCAAGACGCCCGGCAGCTTCTGGGCGGAAAAGGACTTCCCGTACTCAAATGACCACAACTACTACAACCTGAAGCTCCACCTGGTCCCGACGGTTCCGCAGAAGGGAGTGGTCACCTTCGCCGTCACGTCGCTCAACTTCGAGTTCGAGTCGAACCCGTGCGTCGGTCTCGCCACGACGTGTTCGATCAACGAGATCTTCCAGGCTCGACTCGACCAGGAAATCGAAAAGAGCCTGACCCTTCTTCTGAACGACAAACAGACCACCACGATGGCCGGTTGGTCCCTCGACAAGGCCTACGACGTGATTCCGGCTGCCGCGAAAGGAAAGTTCGACAAGGTCACGGCGTCTGGACCCAACCTGCTGTTCTGGTACCTGTAGAACGTCGGAGTGGGTGCATTCTTCTGGTCTGGGCCAGCGAGAACGCACCCACTCGGCAGCTCAATCGTCTGCTGACTACGCGTGCTTGATGCAGCGTTGGGTCGTCGGCATCGCGTTGAGGCGTTCGTCGGAAATCATCGTTCCGCACGTCAGACACTTGCCGTAGTCACCCGCCGCAAGATCGGCTCGGGCGCGGGCCAGGTCGTGCAACTCGCCTTGGAGCTGTTCGAGCATTCCCATCTGCAGGGACCGCTCGGCCAACTCGCTGCCACCGTCCAACGATCGGTCCTGCGGAGCTTCGAGGTGCTCAACCGATCCGGTTCGCGATACTTCGCCTCCGCTTTCCAAGTCCGTAAGGAGACCGCGAATTCGAATCTCTTCGCGGGTGAGCAGTGCCGTTGCCTTCTTGACGTCCATGGTGACTACTTTCCGAAAAGGAACGAATTCAAACCCGAAGGTCGAAGCTCGTCCCGGCATTCTTGGAACGACTTCATCGTGCCTCTTCCTACGCCCTGTGCGAAGGGACGAATGGCCCGCGGCACAGAGTCAGTCCGTCACTTCCTGGACAGTTGCTTCCACATCCGACGATGCTCATTCGACGGTTTGTCACGGCGGTGACAAACTCAGCGGGTGACCGATGCTGCTGCCCCAAAAGACGCCACTTCCCACACCCGCGAGGTGCTGAAGTCGGTGGCGTTCGACTTCGACAACTCCGACTTTGAAAACGCGAACCGGGGCCTCATCACGACGCACCCCACGGGACGCATCGAACTTCCCGGTGGACACGTGGTGTGGGACGTCAACCGCTACGACTTCATCCGCTCACAAAATGACTCACCCGACACCGTCAACCCCAGCCTCTGGCGGCACGCGCAGCTCGACGCGATCCACGGGTTGTTCGAGGTGGCACCCGGTGTCTGGCAGGCCCGGGGCTACGACATCTCGAACATCACCTTCATCGCCGGCACCAAGGGCTGGGTGGTTATCGATCCGCTAACCACCGAACCTACGGCTCGAGCCTGTCTCGAACTGGCCAACGCGCAACTGGGCGAACGGCCGGTTACTGCGGTGATCTACACGCACTCACACGCCGACCATTTCGGGGGCGTACTTGGCGTCACGACCCAAGACGAGGTCGACGCCGGTCGCTGCATCGTCATCGCGCCTGAAGGGTTTCTCCTCGAGACCGTCGCCGAAAACGTGATCGGTGGGCCGGCCATGGGTCGTCGAGGTGTCTACCAGTTCGGGCCGCTGCTTCCGGCCGGGCCGAAGGGTCATGTCGACAGTGGGCTCGGCAACGCCATGCCGCTTGCGCAACCCGGCCTCATTGCGCCGACGCACGACATCACGCACACCGGTCAGGAGATGGTCGTCGACGGGATCCGGATCATCTTCCAGAACACACCGGAGACCGAAGCACCGGCGGAGATGAACTTCTTCTTCCCCGATCACGGTTGGTTGTGCATGGCCGAGAACTGCTCGCACACGATGCACAATCTGGTGCCAATCCGCGGTGCCCAGGTCCGCAACGCGCTTGCCTGGTCGAAGTACATCGACGAGGCCATCGAACTGTTCGGCAACGACACGAAGATCATGTTCACGTCGCATCACTGGCCGCGCTGGGGCACCGACGACGTGAAGCATTTCCTGTCGTTACAGCGCGATCTCTACCGCTGGATGCACGACCAGACCATGCGTTACGCGAATCACGGCCTCACGGCTCCGGAGATCGCCGAGATTCTCGCGTTGCCACCGGAGCTCCAGGCCGAAAGCCACACGCGGGGTTACTATGGACACTTAGTACACAATGTGAAGGCCGTCTATCAGCGGTACCTGAGTTGGTACGACGGCAACCCGGCTCACCTCAATCCCCATCCTCCCGTCGAAGCGGGCAAGCGGTATGTCGAGTTCATGGGCGGGGCCGATGCTCTTCTGGCGAAGGCCCGGGCCTCGTTTGCGGCGGGCGACTACCGCTGGGTCACTGAGGTCGTGAACCATCTCGTGTTCGCCGATCCGACCAACACCGAAGCCCGGTATCTGCAGGCCGACGCGCTGGAGCAGCTCGGGTACCAGACCGAATCGTCGACCTATCGCAACGCCTATCTCACCGGTGCGCAGGAGCTTCGTCAGGGTCCGCCGCCGGCGCGACCGGCCAACCGGGCCGGTCTCATCAAGGCGCTCACGATCGAGCTGATCTTCGACTCGTTGGCCATTCGGTTGAAGTCCGAGGAAGTCTCGGGTGAATCGGCGGTCATCAACTTCCGGTTCACCGACATCGGCGAAGACTGGATTCTCGGTCTTCAGAACTGTGTACTGCGGAGTGTCAAGGGGCGCCTCGACCCGAACGCAAACGTGACGCTCACGTTGACCCGGCTCACGCTGCTATCGGTGATCGGGGGCGACACGACCTTCCTCGACGCGATCCAAAAAGGCGACATCACGATCGAAGGCGACGGCGCCGCGCTGCTCAAGATCTTCGGTCATCTCGACACGTTCCAGACCGGGTTCGCGATCGTCGAGCCCTAGTGGACGGCCGGAGCCGGGCGAACCCGACCCCGATCGTCCATGGAGTGTTTGCCCGACGACTCGCCGTCAGGTGACGTTTGCGGTCAGCGTAAGCGACGCGTTGAGCGTGCCGCTCGACGTGGCGACAACGACCTGTTGCGGTGCGGCTGAAGCACCAGCGGGGACGCTCATCGTCAGGCGGAACCGGTTCGGCCCCGTCACGTTGTAGGTCACATTCCAACCGGTGGGGACGATGGTCTGCACTGCGATGGCGTTGGCGAATCCTCCGGTCGGGATCACCTCGATGTCTACGGACGTCGCCGCACCTCTCGGAGCACTGAACACACCCGTCGAGGCCCGAAGACCGTAGCCGGCCGCTTCTCCTGAAACCGGCGTCACCTTCGTGAGCGAGAAGACGAACGCTGTCGCGTTCGCAGGCGGCGAGGTCGTCGAGGGAGGTGGCGTCGTCGCCGAGAGAACCGTAAGCGTTACGTTGGTTTTCGACTCCACACCGCCTCGGGAGGCAACGAATGCAAAGAGGTAGTTACCCGGCTTGAGGCTGGCTGCCACGCTCACGTCGGCCAAGACCAAACCGGCCACCGGGTTGGAGCGGAACGCCACCGTTACACCGAGCGGAAGCCCTTCGGCCCGAAGCGTGACCGGACGAGCGGGATCGTCGAGCGACCGGGCATCGAGCAGGAACACACCGACGGTCCCGGCCGGGACCGCGGGCGAGGATTGCACAGTAACCTGCGGCCGGGGGGCACCGATCCGAACAATCAGTCCGGCATTTGCGGTGTCAGTGCTGGACCGCCCGCTGATTCGAACCTGATAATCCCCTGCCGGGGTAGCGCTCGGAATCGACAGGAGAAGCGTGGTGTTTGCGTCGACGGTCGGGTTCGTGGGAATGAACGCAGCGCGCCAACCCGATGGCATCGAGTCCACCAACATCTGCACCTGACCTTTCCAACCGTTGCGGACGATGTCGATGGAGAACGAGGTACTGCTTCCGGCCTGGGCGGGTTGAACGAGCGTGCCCGGACGCAGGGTGACCGGCTGCGGCGCAGCCGCCGCCGGAGCGGCCGTCGTTACCACGGGCTTCGTGGTCGGGGCGGCGGGAAGGGTGGAAGCTGACGTCGCGGCTCGCGCGTGAACCCCCAGCGCGAAGGGAACGGAACGTCGCGAGCTTCCAGAGCTCACCGTCAGGAACATCTGACTCGTTCGGCTCGCGACGGAATCCGCCGCTTGCAGAGTCAAGACACACTTGGTCGTGGTCGGACACGCGAAGCCAGCCGTAACTCCCACCGGCAACGCGGAGGTCGACCACTTCACGGCGGGACGCTTCGATCGGAACGTCAAGACAACGTCGGTGGTGCCCCCGGCATCGAGGTCGACACCGTTCGGCGTAAGCGTAAAGGTCGGAACCGTGGCGGCGCTCGCGACTGGAGTACGAGTGATGGTGGTGCCGGCGGTCATGAGCACGACTGCAACACCGACGGCAAGCGCCATCCGGCGATGGTACGGACGCGATGAATCGATCTGATGCGGGTTAGTGACGCTCTCCATGGTGGTGTGCTTTCGGTTTCTGGCAATTGGACACTCGGCGTCGCCGGGTCCTCGCAAACACGGAAGGCACAGCTTGCTGAGCTACGAGCGAGATACCCACGCGTCAAACAACTCAAACGTCGGACTTTCGCAACGACGGATCCCTCCGGGCCCGCCCGCCGGATCACATGGCTTCGCCCGCGGATCAGCCCGAGTTTCGCAGTCCGGTGGCCAGGCCGTTGATCGTCAGAAGTATCCCGCGTTCGATGAGCTCGGCCTCGGAGCCAGGGGATGATGCGCCGTCGGGTCGGCCCATCTCGCGGTACCGACGGAGCAGCTCCACCTGCAAGATGTTGAGCGGATCGAGGTACGGGAACCGGTTTCGGATCGAGCGCGCGAGCGTGGGATTGTCAGCGAGGAGGTCAGCTGTCCCGGTTATGTACTCGAGCCAGTACCGGCAGCGGTCGTGGTCAAGTGAGATGCGCTTCATTACCGATGTTGCGAGCACCTGATCGGGTACGAGAGTTGCGTACTGCGCGGCAACTTCGAGGTCGCTTTTCGACATGACCATCGCCATGTTCGAGAACACCGAGCGAAGAAACGGCCAGCGGTTTCCAAGATCGCGCAATTCATCTGCGCGCCTAGCATCTCCGTCGACCCATCGATCGATCGCGACACCCGTGCCGAACCAACCGGGCAGCATCAGGCGACACTGGCTCCAGCTGAACACCCACGGGATGGCGCGCAGATCCTCGATCCGATCCGAGGGCTTTCGCGAGGCTGGACGGCTTCCGATGTTGAGCTTCGCCAGCTCCGCGACGGGAGTGATCGTGCGGAAGAACTCCACGAAGCCCGGGGTCCCGTACACGAGCGACCGGTACTCGTCGAGCGCGAGGCTCGCCAGTTCGTCGATGATCTGCCACGCCCGGGCGCGATCGTCGCCGAGCTGTTCGACATCGATGAAGGTCGCTTCGAGCGTGGCCGCTACGAGCGTCTCCAGATTGCGTCGGGCGAGACTCGGCTGCGAGAACTTGGCTGCGACGACTTCACCCTGCTCGGTGATACGTATGGCACCGGCGACGGTGCCCGGAGGCTGAGCGAGAATCGCGTCGTACGATGGACCGCCGCCTCGACCAACCGTGCCACCGCGACCGTGGAACAGGCGCAGCTTCACGCCGGCCGCCCGGGCGACGTCGAGCAACTCCGCTTCCGCCCGGTAGAGCGCCCAGTTCGCCGCGAGGTAACCGCCGTCCTTGTTGGAGTCGGAGTAGCCGATCATGATCTCCTGCCAGCCGTCGCGGGCATCGACCAGTGCCCGGTAGCCCGGATGGCTCAGCAGGTCGGTGACCGTCTGCGGAGCTCGTTGCAGATCGTCGATGGTCTCGAACAGCGGGACGATGTCGAAGGCGCAGCGCGGAAGACCGGTCTCGCCGTCGATGCGCAGCAAGCCGACTTCGCGGGCCAGTACCGCCACCTCGAGAACGTCGCTCACTGATTCAGCCTTCGAGATCACCGCGTGCGGGATGATCCGCTCACCGAATCGCGAATGGGCTTCGGCGACCGCTTCGAAAATCGCGAGCTCCGACTCGACCAGTTCCCCGTACGCGTGAAACGGACTCCGAAGCAAACGCAGCGAAGACAGTTCGCGACCGAGCACTTCGATCCGCCGTTTCTCCGGCAGTGATCGATACTCCGGTTCCACGCCCGCGACCCGGAGCAACTCCTCGATTACTTCATCGTGAACCGCCGAGTTCTGCCGGACGTCAAGGCCGCAAAGATGGAAGCCGAACACTTCGACCTGACCGATCAACGTGTCGACGCGGCGTCGGGCGATCTCCTCGGCCCCGTGCGACCGCAACGACGCCGCGACCACCAGGAGGTCATCGACGAGATCCTGTGGCGTCGCGTACGGTTCGAGTATCGCGTGCGGGACCCGTCCCGGGGCGACGCCGAGCAGTGCTTTGGTCGTGGACACCAGCCGGGCATGCATGCCTCGCAACGCCCGCCGATAGGGTTCGTCGGCCCGGAACGGCGAGTTGTCGAGTGAAGCTTCAGCCAACGAGAGAAGCGCGTCGGTCGGTTTCACCAACCGCAGCGACATCGAGAGTTCGATGGACAGCTTCTCCAGTGCTTCCAGATGCAGGCGCAGCGCGGTTGACGCCTGCGCGTCCACGGCCGTACGCACGACGTCGGCGGTCACGAACGGATTTCCATCCCGATCGCCACCGATCCACGATCCCATCGAGATCGCGCCGGGAGAGGACACGTCGACGCCCCAACGTTCCTTCACCGACTTCTCCAGATCCCGACGGAGTTCGGGGATGACCTGGGCGAGCGATGCGTCGTAGTAGCGAAGCGCCTCGCCGATCTCATCGCGGACACGTAGACGCGACAACCGAAGAAACGCCGTCTGCCACAGCACCAGCACGTTGGCCTCGAGATCGGACTCCCAGTCGGCCACCTCCGAGTCATCCATGCTCATGCGGGTGCGGACTTCAAGCAGACGGGCGATCTCCCGGACCGTGTCGAGAATGGTGCGGCGACGCACTTCGGTCGGATGCGCCGTGATCACCGGGCTGACCATCAGTTCACCCACCACGGCGGAGATCTGCGCAGCGGAAATTCCCTCGGCCTGCAAACGGTCCAATGCGGCGATGACACTACCCGCCTGGGGCGCGTCACCGATCAAACGGTGGTGTCGTCGACGGCGTTCGTGGTGCACGTCTTCGGCGGTGTTTGCGAGCAACGAGAACCACGAGAACGCCCGGATGACATCGAGGGCCGTGCCGACATCGGTTCCGCGGAGCAGACCGTCGAGGGCTTCGACCGGAGCACTGCCGTCACGGCGTGATTCGACCGCGACCCGTCGGGTGGACTCGACGAGCGCGAATGTCCCGATGCCTTCCTGCCGGCGAACGATGTCGCCCAGGATCCTTCCGAGCAACCGAATGTCGTCGGACACTTCCCGATCCTTGTCGGGGAGCGAGGGAGGCTCAGCATCAGCCGGAGTACGCATCACCCCATCATGATCGACGGATCACCGGAAAAGGTCACGGCCATGTGAACAACCGGTTTACGCTACGACTCGGTCGTTGCCTCAGAGATAAGCGCGCGTATTTCCTTCTTGCTGGAGAACTCGGTCATGCCGATGGCGACCGCCCGGTCAACCTGCAACGCCGAGCTGAACTTGAGCTTCATCACGTTCGTGCGAGCGGAAGTGAACGAGCCGGCCGGAACCCGTGAGCCGTCGGGGCGCTCGAGCCATACGCCCCAGGTGTAGCCGGCCGGTACACCAACGGTGTTGATCACTATCTCGGTGCCCCAAGGGGTTTTCGACAGCTCAACCGTGGCCTTGCCACCGACCGGGTAATCCATGGCGAGGTACAGACCGTCGGAAGCCGGTCCGGATCGCAGCGCAAACGCACCGGCTATCCCGGCGATGAGCACCACCACAGCTGCGATAGCTGCGATGGAACGACGGACGCGAGTCCGCTTACGTTCCGCGTCGATGCGATCAAAGATCGCGAGTTCCAGTTGCCGGTTGCTCGGCATGACGGGAACAACTTCCTCACGGTCTATCTGTGACAGATCGACCGTCCGCAGCGAGGCGACTACCGAACCAAGTTCGGAGACTTCCTGTGCGCAGTTCGGGCACAGCGCCAGATGCTCGCGTACCGCCGCTTCGTCGGTCGCGGACAAATGCCCGGAAACGTAGGCGCCGAACTGAATCCGGTCGGGGCAGGTATCATTCATCGCGCCACCCCAATTCCTCCAGCGCCAGTCGCAGCGCACGTAACCCGTAGTAGAGGCGGGATCGCACGGTACCTTCCGGAATAGCCATTTCGGCTGCGATTTCGACCGACGAAAGACCGTCGCGGTGGACCGCCAGAATCACCTCGCGGTGTTCATCGCGCAGTTGCGTGAGAGCCTGCTCCATCACCCATTGATTGAGGACTTTGTCGAAGCGGTCCTCCCCGCCGCCACGCTCGGCCTGGTCGATCTCATCGGTGTTTGCGACCGGGAACCGACGACCGCGCTTGCGGGCGAGGTCGATGATGACGGTGCGCAAGATGGCGAACAACCAGGCTCGGAGGCTTCCGATGTTCGGGTCGAACCGGCTCGATGCCCGCCATGCCCGGATGAACGTTTCCTGCACGGCCTCCTGGGCCAACCCGATGTCACCGAGCGAACGCTGAGCGACCGCAAACAACTCGTTTGCGTGCGCCTTGTAAGCCGAGTGCATGTCGGCGTCGGTGAAGGGACCCGGTGACTCCGGGACCACAACACCAAGACGCCGACGCAGCAAACTCACGAACCGTTACTTCCAGGAACTTTCGACGGAGCCGAGACCGCTACTTGGTCCGGACCGGCTTGCCGGCCGTGTCGAGGACCCACCAGACGTTGTTGACGGCCTGGCCCTTGGTCTCGCCCGGCTTGGAGTCCTGGAACCAGTAGTAGAGCGGCCATCCGTCATAGGCTACCTGGAACCCGGTGAGGTCGGCCCGGGGGAACAGGGTCACCTTCGATACATCGATTCCGTGCCCCTGAAGAAGCGTCAGATCGGCTTTGCTCGCGACCATCAACGGCGGCCACGCGAAGGCGCACTGGTCATAACACGTCGAAACGCCCTTCTGCTTGTCAGGCTCGTACATGTAGAGCGTTTGACCGGAGGTGCCGACCATCATCTGGGATGCTGCCGTCGCGGTACCGAGCTTGTTTCCGCGGAACCTGATGGTTGGCGCCTTGCGAAGAACCTCGCCGGCCGGGCTGAGCGCCCACCACACTTCGTTGTTCGCCTGGCCGTTGAGGTCGCCCGCCTTCTTGTCGAACACCCAGCCGTAGATCGGCCATCCGTTCACGGCCGCCTGCAGTGAACCGTCATCGCGCTTAACGGTTGAGAGCTTGCCGGTGAATCCCGCCGGGGCCACGAGCTCTGCGTCACTTTTCACGATCATCGGGGGCCAGATATCGGAGCACGGGCTGTTGCAGGCCGATCCTCCGGGCTTTTTGGCGTCGGGGTCGAAGTTGTACAGCGTCAGCCCATCGTTCGACGTGAGGATGTCACCGAGTTGCGACTTTCCGATGGAGAACAGGGGCTTGGCCGGGGCCGCGGTAGTGGGGGGTGCGCTCTCCGGCACTGGCGCTGCAGTCGTTGTCGTGGCGGCCTTCTTGACTACCTTCTTCGTCGACTTCTTCACCGCATCCGCCGGCCCACCCGCAAAAGCGAACAGGACGCCTACACCGATGGCCGCCGCAAGCAATCGCTGTCGGTTTGAGTGTTTGGGCGCGACGAATAGATCAGGGGAACGCATTGGGGGCCTCCGTGCAAGGTTGTGCGAGTGGCGAACAGGTCACCTTCGAATACGCACGACCCCAGGTGACCGTTCAGCGAGTTTTCAGAAGTTTTGCGGCATCGAGAGTTGCTCCCGACGCGTCAGTTGCCGCGCCGGTGGACCGTTGGCCCCTGCCCGGTGGTGCCGCGGTTCATGCCTACCCAGCCCGACGGACTCGTTGAGCCGACTCCGCTCTTGTGTGAACCGCTCGCAATGAGCCCGCCATCGACGGTGATCGCTTCACCCGTCAGGAACCGACTGTCGTCACACGCGAGGAAGGCCGCCGTTGCCGCGATGTCTTCCGGACGACCACCTTCGGGCCAGGGCTGGAAGCTATTGAGTGACTCGCTCAGATCTGCTCCCTTGCGCCCCTGCTGGATGAGCGGGGTGAGGATCGCTCCCGGACAGATGGCATTTACCCGAATCCGTTCGGCGGCCAACTCGATCGATACCGATCTCGTGAAGTTGATGACGGCTGCCTTGGCCGCTGAATACGCGGGAGGTCCTCCACCCCCGGTGATTCCGGCGATCGATGCGGTGTTGATGATCGCGCCGCCACCCTGTTGCATCATTTGACGAGCCGCGTGCTTCACGCCGAGGAAGACGCCACGAACCAGAACGTGGAACGTTTCGTCCCAATCGTCGACCAGCACCTCGGTGATCGGGCCGAACGCTCCCCCGATTCCGGCGTTGTTGAACATGACATCGAGCGAACCGAACGACTCGACCGCAGTGGCCACCATCGAAGCCACATCGTCTTCGACGGCGACGTTCACACGCTCGAAGCGAATCCGCTTCTTGTCGAACCCAGCCGCCACAGCTTCCTCGATGAATGCTTCACCGCTCTTCGGGTTGAGGTCGGCCACCACCACCGACGCGCCCTCGGCAAGAAACCTAAGCGCGCTTGCTTTTCCGATTCCGGAAGCTCCACCGGTCACCGCGGCGACGCGCCCGATGAGTCGGGTCGGGATGGGCATGGCCGGTCGCTCGTTCGAGGATGTCATTCCCGTATTCAACACGGTTTGTCGCCGGAAATCCCATCGGCCCGCCAACGTCGATTCAGTTCACCCGAGCCGTTACCCCTGGAGTTTCCCGGTCGTGGTGAAACGCCGCGGCCAGAGCTTCGATGGCGTCGACGAGGCGGGGACCAGGACGGGTGACATAGGCGTTGCCGTCGATCGCCCACACCCGGGCGTTCGGGAACCGATCGTGGATGCCGACAGATTGCGCGATGGCGTCATCAACGCCGAAACCGCACGGGGCCACGAGGACGATGTCGGGATTGCAGGCTTGCGCGGCCTCCCACGTGACCGTGGTCGACCGTTCGCCGGGCATGGCGAGCAACGCCTCGCCTCCGGCGGTGGTGACGAGCTCCGGAACCCAATGACCGGCGACGAACGGTGGGTCGATCCATTCGAGCACCAGCACTCTCGGTTTGGTGACCTCGGCTACATCGTTGCGAACATTCTCACGTCGTTGTCGGAGTGTCGCGATGAGGATGTCGGCTTCGCCGGTGGCGTTGATCGCGTCAGCGATGTCTGCGATCCCGTCGAACACCTCGTCGACCGAGTGAGGGTCGTAGGTGACGACGTTGGCGTCGCAACCGATTTGCCCCAGTGCCTCTTCCACCTGCCCGGCCGGCAGCGCACACACCCGGCAGAGATCCTGGGTGAGAACGACATCGGGACCGAGCCGGGCGATCACCTCGTTCTTGAGTTCGTACATCGGAAGATTGGCATTCATACGTGCGCGTACGAATGCATCAATTTCGCCGGGCGTCAGATCGGACGGCATCGGCGTGTCGACCGCTACGTCGCGGCCTTCGCGCACACCCTGGGGAAAGTCGCATTCGAAGGTGACCGCCACGAGGTCGTCAAGCCGGCCGAGCGCCGCCACGATCTCCGTTGTCGACGGCAGAAGACTGGCGATTCGGGGTCGATGGGTACCGGCGTTGCTCACGAGTTCGAACGTAGCAGCGTCGAAGCGCCTACCTCCGGTGCCGTTCAGACCCGGTGACGTTCAGACCCGGTGCCCTTCAGACCCGGTGACGTTCAGACCCGGTGACGTTCAGACCCGGTGGCGTGCATACCTCCGGTGGTACCTACTTCGGATCTTCGACCACTCCTTTGAGACCCGCGAGCATTCCGGACCAGTTCTTCTCGTAATCGGCACGATTCTTCAGATCGTCGTCGGTGGCCTTGCCTTCCATGTTCGACTGGGTCAGATCGACCCGCGTGCCGCTGCCTTCATCGTGGAGTGTCATGGTCACGATGTGGTAGTTCTGGGGCTGATCGTCGGTTCCAGCGAGTGGACTCCAGTGCGAAAAGCTCAGCTGCTTGTTCTCGTCGTATACGAGAATTTCGCCCTTGTCCTGAAACGGCTTGCCCTTCCATTCTCCGGACCAGGTAATCGGGCTCCCGACCGTCCAGTCGCTCTTGGCCTTCGCACCCATGAAGTACTTCTCGATCGCCTTCGGGTCAGTCAGTGCCGCCCAGACTTTTTCAGTGGAAGCATCGATCGTTGTTGACGCCTCAGCGGTGATCTCGATCATGACGGCCTGCTTTCGTGGATTGCCTCGGGAACTACGCCGGTTAGTACCCGCGTGCGCCACATGACAAACCGCGCGTCCTCACCCTCGACTACGTTCCGCCTCGACTACGTTCCGCGACGAACCGTCGCCCAGAGGCCCCAGCCGGCTTCCGAGGAGACCGCGGTCCACTCGCCGGGGAGGGCTCGGACGACGTCGTCGACCGGAAGGTGGATCGGCGTGTCCTCGGCCAGCGAGTTGATCCACAAAATGGTGCCGTCGGGCTTCAGCACCCGGTCGTATTCACCCGGAAACAGAAACGCGTTGACCGCGATGATCGTGCCGACGGAGCGATCCCGGAACGGGAGAGTCGAAGCATCGGAGAGCACCGGACTCCCCGATGGCTCAACAAAGCGGCGAAGCATCTCGTGCGCCACATCCACCGCCACGACGTGTGCGGCGTGGTGTACGAGGCGCCTCGTCGCCAACCCGGTGCCTGCACCCACTTCGACAAAAGGACCGGCCATCGCCCCACCTCGGGCGAACGCGTCGTCGATTGGATGCCAGCTCTCCTCTGCGGTGGATCGCGCGTTCCAGTCCGTGGCCAGGCCGTCGAACAACGCGGCCACCTTGGCCTTGCGCTGCGGCGTCCAACCTTCGGGCTCAAAGGCAATCTGACGCGTCACGTTGCGCATGGGATGGTCAGGGCCACCGACCTTCGGCCGGTCAGCGCGACCCGGAATCACTCGTTCGAGGTACTCGATCACCGAAGCATCGTAGGTTCACGCTGCCGTTTGTGCACTCGCCGTTCGACTCCCGCAAGGAGGCACGCGTGAAGGTCAGACGTTTATCTCGTTTACGACGCGATCGCTGAACGCCGCGGCCTCGGAGATGGTCTTCGCCAATTCGCGGGCCACGACCGCCTGCTCCTCGACCGCGGCAGCGATCGAACCCTGGTATTCCGATACCTGTTCGACCGTGACGGCAAAGGAATCGGTTGCGTTGCGGACCAGTTCCACCGCGCGCTGGATCGTTTCCACCTGGCGAGCGATACGTTCGGTGGCTGACGCCGTGTTCGATGCGAGTTCTTTCACTTCCTTGGCTACCACCGCGAAACCGAGTCCCGCTTCCCCGGCTCGGGCCGCTTCGATCGTCGCATTCAGGGCCAGAAGATGCGTCTGGTCAGCGATCGTGTCGATGAGCTGGGTGATCGAGGTGATCTCATTGGCCGAGCTGGCCAGCCCGCTGACCAGGTCCTGGGTTTCGGTCACCGCCCGGGTGCTTTCCGTGGCCAAACCGACCGCACCGGAACTGCTACGGGAGATCTCCTCGATCGAAGCGCCCAACTCCTCGACGGTGGTCGCGGCATTCTGCCAACGCTCCGAGAGGTGTGACACCGCGTTGACCGTTTGTTTCAACTGCGAAACGTCTTCCCAGGCAACTATGTAGCCGATGCGGCCTTCGGGTGTCGTGAGCGCATTGATCTGCGTGGATAGTGTCACGGACCCGAAGCTGAACACTGCTTCATGCGGAAGCGCGTTCGGCGCATGGAGGATACGTTCGACCCGGGACGGATCGCGATGAAAACGGTGTATTGAACCGTTGAGGATGTCGTCGATGCCCATCTTGAAGCAGGCTCGAACCTCGGGTTCGATGAGGCGCATGGTCTCCATCGCCTTCGCATTAGCGAAGACGAGTTCCAACTCAAGCGAAGCGACGAACACGTTCGACCGCAGACTGTTCAACACGGGCGCGGAAGAAAAGAGATATTCGCCGAGAACGTCCGCGCGCCCTTCCGAAGCGCGGGAACGGGTAAGTAGCCATGCCATGTTCATGCTGTTCGGCTGCCCGATCTCGAACTTGACCGGTCGAGGTCGGGACTTTAGTCCTGATCTATTTGAACCACTTCGGATCACCCGTTTTGCGCCGGATTCATCGCCCAATCGGCGGCCCGGCCCATCTCCGACCCCCGGCGGAAGGGCGGGCCGGTTGGCAAGAACGTCGCCTAATCCGATTCAATGGGCTCTTCACTTAGCTTTAGGAGCAGCCTCAATGGCACAAATCAACGAAGTCACCGACCTCACGAACGACGGCGACGTCGCGATCATCACGCTGAATTCGCCACCCGTGAATGCCCTCAGCTCCAAGGTACGCGACGGTCTCTACTACGCCTTCGAAGCCGCCCGGGCCGATGCGAGCGTCAAGGCGATCGTGCTGATCTGTGCCGGTCGAACGTTCATTGCGGGTGCTGACATCACCGAGTTCGGCGGTGCGGCGTCCACGGCGAAGGGCCTGCACGAGGTCCAGGCCATGATGGAAGACTCCGACAAGCCGGTGATCGCGGCCATCCACGGCACCGCCCTCGGCGGTGGTCTTGAAGTCGCCCTCTGCGCCCACTACCGCATTGCCGTACCCAGTGCCAAGTGCGGCCTGCCGGAAGTCAACCTCGGCCTCCTCCCCGGTGCCGGTGGAACGCAGCGCCTCCCCCGCATCGTCGGTCCGGAGAAGGCCATGGAGATGATGACGGCCGGCACGCACGTGCCCGCCGCTCAGTGCCTGGAGATGGGCCTCGTCGACGAGCTCGCCACTGAGGGATCGCTTCTCGCCGACGCGACCGCGTACGCGCGAAAGATCGTGGCCGAGAACCGTCCGCTCAAGAAGGTCCGCGAGAACAACGAGAAGGTCGAGTCGGCCAAGGGCAACACGGCGGTGTTCGACGCGTTCCGCAAGGCCAACGCCAAGAAGTTCCGCGGCTTCAAGGCTCCGGAAAGCATCATCCAGACCGTTGAGGCCTCCGTGAACCTTCCCTTCGACGAGGGCATGGCCGTCGAGCGCAAGCTGTTCACCGAGTTCGGTGACCGGCGCGCAGTCAGCTGCGCAGCGCTACGTGTTCTTCGCCGAGCGCGAAGTGTGGAAGATCCCGGACGTCCCGGCCGATACCCCCGTCATTCCTGTGGCAACGGTCGGCGTCATCGGTGCCGGAACCATGGGTGGCGGCATCACGATGAACTTCGTCAACGCCGGCATCCCGGTCACGATCATCGAAACATCACAGGCCGCGCTCGACCGCGGGCTCGGCGTGGTGCGCGCCAACTACGAGCGCAGCGCCAAGAACGGCCGCTTCCCGCTCGAAGACGTCGATCGCCGCATGGGCATGATCACGCCGTCGCTCGACTACAACGACCTCGCCACCGTGGACCTCGTTATCGAAGCGGTCTTCGAGCGGATGGACATCAAGAAGGACATCTTCGGCAAGCTCGACGCGATCTGCAAGCCGGGTGCCATCCTCGCAACGAATACAAGCGCTCTGAACATCGACGAGATTGCCTCGGCGACGACGCGGCCCGAGTCAGTCATCGGCATGCACTTCTTCTCGCCGGCCAACGTGATGAAGCTCGTCGAGGTCGTGCGGGCCGACCACACGTCGCTGCCCGTCATCAACACCGCGATGCAGATCTCGAAGAAGATCGGCAAGATCGCCGCCCTCGTTGGCGTGTGCCCCGGCTTCGTCGGCAACCGCATGCTGTTCCAGCGGGGCCAGCAGGCCCAGGCCCTTCTCGACGAAGGCGCCATGCCGTGGGACGTCGACCGGGCGCTCTACGACTTCGGCTTCGCGATGGGTCCGTTCCAGATGAGTGACCTCGCCGGTCTCGACATCGGTTGGGTCAAGGAGAACTCGAAGGGTGAGACAATCCGCGATCGCCTGTGCGAGCTCGACCGCCGCGGCCAGAAGAACGGCGCCGGCTACTACGACTACGACGCCAACCGGAACCCGACACCTTCGCCCATCACCGAGGGCATCATCAAGGAGTTCGCAGCCAAGAGCGGCAAGCCGGCCAAGACGTTCACGCAGGACGAGATCGTCGAGCGTCTCATCCTTCCGATGATCAACGAGGGCGCCAAGATCCTCGAAGAGAAGAAGGCCATCCGGGCGTCCGACATCGACATCATCTGGATCAACGGGTACAACTGGCCCGTCTACCGCGGCGGACCGATGTTCTACGCGAACCAGATGGGCCTCGACAAGGTACTCGCCCGCCTGAAGGAACTCGAAGCCGAGCAGGGCCCGCAGTGGAAGCCCGCTGCGCTGATCGAGCAGCTCGTCGCCGAGGGCAAGAGCTTCAAGTAGCCGGTCTTCAGGTAACGCGCTTCACCGCAACAAACCGATAGGTTGGTTTTCGGCCCACTCCGGGTCGAAAACCAACTTGTTGGATGTTTCTTCATCCAAGGTCGAGTTGGTCACGAACCAATGACATGGACCGAATGGACCTGACACCGCCCGCTGCCGAGAATCCGCCCGACGATGCGGCACTCATGGCGGCTGTCGCCGGCCGGAACGAGGCGGCGCTGCAGGAGATATACCGGCGATACGGCAATGTCGTGCTCGGTCTCGCGGCACGTATCCTGGGCGACACCGGGCTCGCTGAAGACGTCACCCAGGAAGTCTTCGTGCAACTGTGGCGTACCGCCGACCGCTACGACGCCTCCCGGGGCAAGTTGCGCACCATGCTGCTGACCCAGACCCATGGCAAGTGCGTCGACGTCATCCGAAGCCGCAACGCCCGCTCGGCACGAGAAGACCGCGTGCACTCGGGCGAACGTGACGCTGCGCCCGATGCGGTTGACGCCGAACTGATGGCGATCACCGAGACCGAGCTGATCCGCTCAGCCGTCGAGCGGCTTCCCACCGAGGAGCGCACTCCGATCGAGCTCGCCTATTTTGGCGGCAACACCTACCGACAGGTGGCCACCATCCTCGGTCTGCCCGAGGGCACGGTCAAAGCGCGCATACGATCCGGACTGCGTCGACTGCACGGACTGCTCTCGGCGAGCGATTGGCCTACGAACTCCTCAACTCCCCGAAAGGACAGCAAATGGACCGCATCCTGACCCATGACGAGGCTCAGGAACTGCTCGGTGCCTATGCCGTTCACGCCCTGGATCCGGACGAGAGTGTCCAGGTCGAAGCCCACCTCGCAACGTGCGACGAATGTTCCGAGGAACTTGAGCACCTGTTCGAGGCGTCGGCCGCGCTCGGCATGACCGAGCTCGAAGCACCCAGCACCGATCTTTGGGATCGCATCAAGCTCGACGTACGCTTGCACGCCAACTCCACCGTTTCCACCTCGGAAGCGTCCACGGCGGGAGTAACTGAGGCAGCCGGGGTCACGTCGGCGGCTGGGGTCACGCCGGCGGGAGCCACGTCGGCGGGTACGCAGGCGGGCACGCAGCTTCCGAGCCCCCAGGTCGCCGAAGTGATTCGACTCGATGCCCAGCGTGAACATCGACGCGAGCGATCGTCTCGTTGGAAGATCGCCGCCGCGTCGGCCGCAGCAGCCGCGGCCATTGCCGTTCCGGCAACGCTGCTGGTCGGCAGCGGATCACCGACGTCGATTGCCGCCCTCGCCAAAACCGCCGCGAAGCAGTCCGGCTCCCGCACGATCACCCTGAACGACGCAACGGGCCACCCGATGGCCCAGGCGGTCCTCACGGCTACCGGACAGGGCTATGTCCGAGATGCCAAGCTTCCGGAGCTGCCCGAAGGCCAGACCTACCAGCTGTGGTTCATCGACAACGGCGTGCCGGTTTCATCGGGTCTGCTCGGTCGTTCGCCCAAGGTGTCGGCTTTCGGAGCCCGCGTGGATGTCGACGCGATTGCGATTTCGGTCGAACCGGCCAGCGGCTCGGTTGCGCCGAGCACGACGCCGATCGCGGTTGGCGAGCTTTCGTAACTCCGAACCCGCCTTGCTGATCGCATGAGCGTCGGGTCGATTCGGTCGACCCGACGCTCATCGTTGCACGCCTCTCGAGAGCCGTGTCTTTTGGACAGAGCGGGATGTGGCATCCAGGGCCACCACCGCGACGAACAGTTCGCGTGAACGCTCTCGACGAACCCGTAACCTCCGCACCGCACACGCCCAAGATGTTGGGCAGCCTGGCCGGGCTCGTGGCCGCCGCTGCAGGCCTCGCGGCCGGCGAGCTGCTCAGCGGCTTCTTCAACGACCTGGCTTCGCCGATCATCGGTGTCGGTAATCGCATCGTTGACCTGGTTCCGGTGCCGGTCAAGGACTTCGCGATTTCCACGTTCGGCACGCACGACAAGCAGGCGTTGCTGATCGGCATCGGCGTGACCATCGCAATCGCCGCGCTGGTCATCGGGGCCTTTGCCACCCGTTGGTTGTGGATCGGCATCGTGGGCATTGCGCTGTTCGGGTTCGTCGGCGCGGTGGCGGCCGTGACCGGACGAACCGGAACGGTCAGCGACGCGCTGCCGTCTCTGCTCGCTGGAATCGTTGGAGCCGCGGTGATCACCTTGCTGCTTCGGCGCCCCACCAGGAACGCGACGACACCGGTCGCGAGAACCGATGAAGACGTGGTGCGCCTGGCCATGGGACGCGAGGTCGTTGCCCCTAGCGTCCCCTCGAGTGTTGCACCGGCCTTGAGCCGGCGTAGCTTCCTCGCGTTGGCTGGAGGACTGGCCGTGGCAGCAGGCGTGGCGGGCACCGTCGGCCGCAAGCTGCAGTCTTCGACCGAAGCTGTCGCGCAGCGAGCCAAGCTTCTGCTTCCGAAAGCCCGCAAACCTCTCGCTGCTATACCCGCCGCCACGGGTGTCGCCGAACTGGCCGCGGTCACGCCGTTCATCACCCCGAACAAAGACTTCTACCGGATCGACACTGCACTGGTGGTTCCGAAAGTCGATGTCGATTCGTGGAAGCTGACGATCGACGGCATGGTTGACAGGGAAGTTTCCTATAGCTATGAAGACTTACTAAAGCGCGAACTCGTCGAACGCGACATCACGCTCACCTGCGTGTCCAACGAAGTCGGTGGCATCCTGATGGGCAACGCCCGCTGGCTCGGCATTCCATTGAAGGAACTTCTCGACGAAGCAGGAGTCAAGGACGGCGCTACGCAGATCGTCGGCCACAGCGTCGATGGATGGACATCGGGGTTTCCGACGGCGGTGCTCGATCAAGGCAAGGAAGCATTTCTGGCCATCGGTATGAACGGGGAGCCCCTGCCGTTCCAGCACGGGTTCCCGGCTCGACTAGTGGTGCCTGGCCTGTACGGCTACGTGTCAGCGACCAAATGGCTCACCCGCATTCAGATGACGACCCTCGAAAAGGTCGATGCGTATTGGGTGCCCCGTGGCTACGCGAAGGAAGCGCCCATCAAGCTTGCCTCTCGTATCGACGTGCCTCGAGGTCTTTCGACGGTCCCGGCCGGGCCGACGGCCATCGCCGGGATCGCCTGGGCCCAGACCACCGGCATCGCCAAGGTCGAGGTGAAGATCGACGAAGGCGAATGGCAGGAAGCCGAGTTGGCCGATGAGCAATCCATCAACACCTGGCGGCAGTGGAAGCTCCGCTGGGACGCCACGACGGGCCAGCACCAGATCACGGTCCGCGCCACCGACAACAACGGCAAGCTGCAGATCGAGAAGCGGACCGCTCCCCTCCCCAACGGCGCCACCGGCTGGCACCAGACCGTGGTCTTCGTCAGCTGAGGAGTCCCCAGTCGACGAACATGTAGCCAAAGAAGCCACACGACAACACCTACGGCCACATGAACACAGCGGTCGACGAACATGTAGCCGAAGAAGCCACACGACAACACCTACGGCCACATGAACAGCATTGTTATGTGCACAGATGATTGGTGAAATCAGTTCTCGGTAAACATTTTCATCCAGACTGATAACGATTCCGAACCATGCACATCCCGAGCGTCGCCACGCCGCTCCCTTCCCCCAAAGGAACCCCAGATGTCATCTCGTACTCGTACCGCCGCTGCCGGTCTGGTTATCGCCACCGTCCTTGGAACCGGCTGGTCCGGCGCAACCGCCGCCACAACCAAGAAGCCCGTCGTCCCGGTTGCGTCTTCGGCCGACGCCAAGAAGGCCGGTATTCCGGCCACGGGCAAAGGCAGCCTCAAAGGCATGGCGCAGGACCCAGCGGCCACAGCGGCGTCGAACAACCCTCAGCTCACCACGCTCGTTGCGGCGGTCAAGGCCGCAGGTCTGGTTGACACGCTGAACGGACCCGGTCCGTTCACGATCTTCGCCCCGGCCAACAGTGCGTTCGCCAAACTGCCCGCCGGTACGGTTGACACGCTGGTGAAGCCGGAGAACAAGGCGACCCTCACCTCGATCCTCACTTACCACGTGGTGGCTGGCAAGAAGTTGTCGAGCAAGGACCTCGCCAAGATGCCGTCGCTTACAACCGTCAACGGTCAGAAGCTCGCCGTAAAGGTCAGCGGCAAGAACATCACGGTGAACGGTTCGACCAAGGTGGTTCTCGCCGATGTGCAGGTCGCCAACGGCACCGTCTTCATCATCGACAGCGTGCTCATGCCCGCCGCAGCAACGTCGGCAATGCCGATGGCCACGGAAGAAGCAGCGGCGAAGGTCGGCGTTCCAGCCACCGGCGCCGGAAGCCTGAAGGGCATGGCTCAGGATCCAGCGGCGACCGCCGCTTCGAACAACCCGGCACTCACCACGTTGGTCGCTGCCGTGAAGGCGGCCGGCCTTGTTGACACGCTGAATGGCCCCGGACCGTTCACGATCTTCGCTCCGATCAACAGCGCCTTCGACAAACTGCCGGCTGGAACCGTTGAGTCGCTCGTGAAGCCGGAGAACAAGGCCACGCTGACCGGCATCCTCACGTACCACGTGATCGGCGGAAAGAAGCTCTCCAGCGCCGACCTGCTCAAGGGCGGGACGTTCACCACCGTCAACGGCGGCACGCTCAAGATCACCGGTTCGGGATCGAACCTCACCATCAACGGCAAGGCCATGACCGTCCTCGCCGATGTCCAGGTCGCCAACGGCACCGTGCACCTCATCGACTCGGTCCTTATGCCGTAACGGCTGACCGGGGAATCCCGGGACTACCCCTCAGGAAACAAGCTCAGCTCTCCCCAGAACAACGAGGGTGCCTTCGATCTCGGAGGCACCCTCGTTTGTATCATATGCACACATAGCTATTGCTGGAACGGGTGAAATTGCACCCCGCTTCGGCTTCCCATCCGGCATTCTGGTGACCATGATCGCCGTTGCGGGGCTCACAAAATCCTTCACATCCGGCCGTGGTTCTCGCCGGAAGTCCCTTGAAGCTGTGAGGAACATTTCGTTCGACATCGGTGCCGGCGAGCGAGTCGCCTATATCGGACCGAACGGGGCTGGCAAGTCGACGTCGATCAAGATCCTCACCGGGATCCTTCATCCGACCGGCGGCGCAGCGACAGTACTGGGCTTCGTGCCGTGGGAGCAGCGACGCCAGTTGGCATCGAGGATCGGCACCCTCTTCGGGCAACGATCCATGCTGTGGACGGAACTCACTCCACTCGCCAGCTACCGAATGCTGGCCGCCATCTACGACCTGTCGGCCGCTCAGGAACGGCAGCGGATCGCCGAGTTGACCGAACTGCTTGATGCGACGGAACTCCTCGAGGTCCCGGTGCGAAGCCTGTCGCTCGGCCAGCGCATGCGATGTGAACTCGCCGCGTGCATGCTGCACCAACCCGAGATCCTCTTCCTCGACGAACCCACTATCGGGCTCGACCTCCTCGCCAAGCAACGATTCCGTGAGCTTCTGCTGCGCGTCAACGCCGAGCAGGGCACCACGATCTTCCTCACGTCCCACGACGTGGCCGATATCGAGCACGTCGCCGAACGGGCCATCGTGATCAACCACGGCGAGGTGATCTACGACGACGAGGTCGCCGCGATGCGCCGCAGTCTGCTTTCCTCCAAGGTGGTCGACGTCGCCCTGACCGCGCCAATAAAGCCGATCGATCTTCCCGGGGTCCGGATAATCGACCACACCGACACGGCCATGAAGCTGTCGGTCGACACATCAGCGACGTCAGTACGCGACGTTCTCGATGTGCTTCTCGCAGGACCCGAAGTCTCCGATATCACCGTCGTCGACCCGCCCCTCGAACAGGTGATCGCGGAAATCTACGAACTCCCCAGGTCCCGCGCATGACGCTTATCGCGGCCGCGGACGCGTCCACCCCGTCGTCGTCTTCGCTTGGTCGGCTGTGGCGGGCCAGTCGGGTCACCGTGGTCACCTCGGCAAGACGTTCCGCCGCGCAACCGGGGATGCTCCTCGTGAAAGCGCTGTTCTACGCGCTCGTCTTCTCCGTGCTGGCTTCGCTGTGGCGGGCCGCCGCACAGGCGAACGGCGGCTCGCTGGCTGGATACTCACCCGAAGCATTGACGTGGTACATCGCCATGTCCGAAGCCGTCACCATCTCGATGAACAGTCGGCTACTGGCCGACGTTGGCGCCGACATCGTCTCCGGCGCCCTCTCGATTGAACTGCTCAGGCCGAAATCGGTACTGCGCCAACGGGTGCTGCTCGAGTGTGGCCGCGTGAGCGTTCCGCTTTTCATATGCACACTTACTGGATTTCTGGTTTGCTGGGCGGTGGTCGGACTTCCACCGAAGCCCATCGGCTTCGTGTTGGCCGTGCCCAGTCTCGTTCTGGCCGTGATGTGCAACATCGTGGCGCAGCACGCCTTTGCCGCGAACGCGTTCTGGCTCCGGGAAACCGGGGCCACGTGGTTCCTGTACCAGAAGTTCGTCTTCATGGTCGGGGGGATGTTGCTGCCTCTGGAGGTCCTTCCCAGCTGGTTGCGGCATGTGGCCCTGGCCACGCCATTTCCGTCGATGGCCTACGCCCCGGCCCGACTCGGCTCCGGTCACGTGGAGCCCGGGCTGCTTGCCATGCAGGGCGCGTGGCTGGCTGGTCTGTGTGTCGCTGCAACCCTGCTGTTCCGGGCTGGGGAACGACGACTGGAAGTGGTGGGCGGATGAAACGCTTCAGTAGATCCATGTGGGCCACGGGGCGATCCGCTCTGCTTGAAGCGACCGCGAACCGCAGGGCCTTCGCGTTCCAAGCCATAGTCATGATTCTGAACGACCTGGCCTGGATCGGTTTCTGGGTGATCTTCTTCCACAAGGCCGGCACCGTTCGCGGCTGGAACACCGACCAGTTGATCCTCCTGCAGGCTGTGCTAACAACGGGCGGTGGAATCTCACTGGGGTTTCTCGCCAATGCCCGGCACCTGAGCCGCATCATCGGCGATGGTGGGCTCGACGCCGCACTCAGTTTGCCGGTCCGTCCGCTCGCGCATCTTCTCGTGCGGAAGTTCGAGCCGATTGCCATGGGCGACGTGCTCTTCGGGATCGGGCTGTTCGTCGTGGCCGGCCACCCATCCCTCGAACGCACAGCGCTGTTCGTGTTTGCGGTCGTGGCCTCTACCGTGCTGCTGACCAGCTTCCTCGTACTCGTAGGTTCACTTACGTTTTTTACCGGGAAAGGGGACAGCGCAGAGATCGGCTTCAACTCGATTCTTGTGCTGGGCGCATACCCGGTCGATCTGTTCGCCGGATCGTCGAAGCTGTTTCTCTACACGGTTGTCCCGGCGGCATTCATTGCCACCGTCCCGGCGAAGCTGATCGAGCACTTCGACGTCGGCAGCGCGATCGCTCTGGTCGGCTCAGCATCAAGCTTCGCCATCGCCGGTGCCGTGACGTTTCGACTCGGGCTTCGACGCTACGCGTCGGGCTCCGTGTGGACCCGGGCGTAATCCCGTTCTGCTCACGAGTGTGTGCGTTTGCTTAGATCGGGTCTAAGCAAACGCACACAATCGACAGGGAAACGCGAACTCGATGCTATTGCCCCCGGTCGGCGTGTAGTCGAGTCTAGGAACCGGTTGGATGCCGGGGACATCTACGCCTCATGGGTACTGGTGAGGCAGACTTCATGTACCGCAACGGGCCGACGCACACGCGCGTGCCGCTTCAGGAGTCCAGCATGAGCAGACCGCTAATTGGCATTACCGGGCGAAGGTGGCCAGCGTCGCGTTTGGCTCCCCATATTCCTGGGGCGTTCTACACGGCCGAGTTCGATCTTCACTTCACCGACTACCCGGCCGCGATCGCCCGAGCCGGCGGGATCCCGGTGCAGTTGACCCGCGACGCCCCGGTTGCCGAGTGTCTCGCCCGCCTCGACGGCGTGGTTATCTCCGGCGGCGCCGATGTCGAGCCGTCGAGATACGGGGCAAAGCCCGATCCGGAACTGGGCGAGGTCGAACCGGAACGCGACGAGTGGGAACTCGCAGTGATCGGCGAAGCTATGCGCACTGATCTTCCGTTGCTCGGCATCTGTCGCGGGGCTCAGCTCATCCAGGTCTACATGGGCGGACGACTCGTTCAGCATGTCGGAATCGAGGAAGGCGATGGACATCCGAACTTCGACAACCCGCGTCACGACACCTGTCACAACGTGCTGTTCACGCCCGGAACGTTGGCCCACCGCCTGTACGGCGAGGGCAAAGCGGTCAACAGCCTTCACCATCAGGTGCTCGACGGACCCGCTCCGGGTCTCGTGGTGGGTGCCCTCGCCGACGACGGAAACATCGAAGCGGTGGAGTTTCCGGGTCACCCGGTCTTTGCGGTTCAGTGGCACCCGGAGTCGCTGGTCGACCACGTGGATCCCAGCCTCACCTGGCTGGTCAATACCGCCACGGCATACCTTGAGGCGCACGCCACCGGTCGCTGAAGCGCGTGCGAGGCGATCGCACGCAGCCACCCAGGACCACCGGGATCAGCGCAGACCACCGAGGAAGCAGATCAGCGAGAAACTGATCAGCGAGGAAGCAGGGTGTACTTCGGGTTGGTGAACTCGAGGTGCGAACCGTGTCGAATCGGCACACCCTCGACCGCGATGCGCCGACCGAGGGTGACGCCGCCAAGGGAACGCCGGCCCGACCACACTGCGGTGATCGTGCCGGTCGCATCGGTGATCGAAACCGCCAGGGCCGGAATCCCGGCCGATGGACGGGCGGTCATTCGCGTCACCTTGCCGCTGACGCAAACGCACTGCCTCTCAGGTGCTTCGGCGATGGACACCGAAACCGGCTCGGGGCACGGCGCGACAACAACCGCCGGCTCTTGTTTTCTCCGAAGGAACGACATGGGGGTTATCTCCTGAACGGCGGAACTTCTTGGCGTGATGTCACAACATCTGCGCTGAACGCTGGTTCAACTACAAGATATTGAGCTTTGGAGCGTTTTACGAATTGACCGAGCGAACGAGCACGGTCCGAACCTGATCTTCGACGCCTCCGGTCACCAACACAAGCACTTCATCGCCTTCTCGTAAGATCGTGTCGGAGCGCGGAACCACGACGTGACCGTCACGGAGAACCGCGACAATCGTCGATTCACGCGGCATACCCAGATCACTGAGCTGTTTGTCGATGGCGGGCGAGTCAGCGGCCAGCGTGACTTCGGCGAGGCGCGCCTTTCCACCCTCGAGGCTGAGAAGCCGAACGAACGATCCGACGTTCACCGCTTCTTCGACGAGACCGGTGAGAAGGTGCGGGGTCGACACCGATACGTCGACGCCCCACATCTCGTTGTACATCCATTCGTTGTTCGGGTTGTTCACCCGGGCCACGACGCGGTGGAACGCCAAACTCCTGCTTGGCCAGCAACGAGATCACGAGGTTGTCTTCGTCGTCGCCGGTAACGGCGGCCACGACGTCGGCGTCTGCGGTTCCGGCGGTCGAAAGGGTCGAAAGCTCACAGGCATCGCCGAGGACCCACGTAACGGAGGACGGAATGCTCGAGGTCTTGCTCGCATCGTGCGCGGCGATCTTGTTGTCGATGAGCGTGACGGTATGGCCCGATTCGTTGAGTTGGGCCGCCATGTACCGGCCGACGCTCCCAGCGCCGACGATGATCACCTTCATTAGTGGGCTCCCTGTGTGTTTTGCAGCGCGGTATCGAGATTGGCCGTCTTGTCGACCGCCACGATGACCTGAAGAAGGTCGTCTTCTTGGAGAAGCACTGACGGCGCCGGGATCGACGACTCACCGAAACGCCCGAGAAGGGTTACGCGACCACCGGTGGCGGCTTCGAACTCACCGACGGATGTTCCCGCGACCTTGGTCGGAACCCGCAGCTCGATCATCGCGAACTTGCCCGTCGGGTCTATCCACGCCGACGCGGAGTCAGATCCGGTCAACAGACGCAGAACCCGTTCACTGGTCCACGACACGGTAGCGACCGTGGCGATACCGAGACGCTGATAGATCGACGCGCGTCGAGGATCGTAGATGCGCGCCACGACGTGCGACACACCGAAGGTCTCCCGGGCCACCCGGGCGATCAGGATGTTCGAGTTGTCACCGCTCGTGACCGCAGCGACAGCGGACTCGGGGGTGATCCCGGCCGTCGTCAGAACGTCGCGGTCGAACCCGACGCCGATCAGGGTCTTGCCGACGAAACGGTCGCCCAGTCGGCGGAATGCATCAGCCTTGCGGTCGACGACAACGACGTCGTGGCCGTTCGTGGACAGCGTAAGGGCAACACTCGACCCGACACGGCCGCACCCCACAACAATGACATGCATAGAGGACCTACTCCTAGAGTTCTTCGGTTGTCGAACCGTGGATGTGAATCGGGACCGACACGACCGCGGTGTGCGGGCGATAGAGCAGCTTGGCTTTGAGCGCGAATGCGCTGCCGTTGTGGAGCCACTGGGACTTCCACGACGTCACGAACTCTGGGATCACGACAGTGATGATGTCGTCCTGGTAGCGCTCGTCTAGTTCATCGATGAACTGCAGGATCGGGCGCGTGAGCTCCCGGTACGGGGAGTAGACGGTGTGGAGTTCAATCGGTACTTCGAAGTCTTCCCACTGCTTTTCGACCGCGATCCGCTCTTCATCGTTGGACGCCACCGTTACGGCGAGAATCCGATCAGGATTTAGTGAGCGCGCATACTGAATGCCGCGCAGCACACCTTTGTTGACGCTGCCGACCAGTACCACCATGGTGTGGGTCTCGCGCGGCGCCCGGTACCCCGGAGGCGCCACGACGGCACCACGGCTCTGCTTGTAGTGCTTGCCGATGGCCCGAAAGGCGAGCACCATCATCGGAATAAGCGCTGCAGGTATCCAGGCACCCTCGGTGAACTTCGAGACCACGACGATGACGGCGATCAAGCCGGTTGCGGCCGCGCCGATTGCGTTGACAACCGCGTGGGCACGCCAGTTCGGCTCTTTGTGCTTGAAGTGGTGCCGCACCATGCCGGATTGACTCAACGTGAAGCCGGTGAACACACCGAACGCGTACAGCGGTATGAGCGCAGAAATATCGCCGTTGAACACCACAACCAAGATGCTGGCGATCGCAGCGAGGAAGATTACGCCGTTCGAGAAGACGAGGCGGGCGCCGCGATTGAAGAACTGCCGCGGGAGGTAACCGTCTTTGGCAATGATCGACGCCAGACGGGGGAAGTCGGCGTAGGCGGTGTTGGCCGCGAGGATCAGGATCAGGAAGGTCCCGATCATGAGCATCCAGAACAGAACGCCCTTTCCGCCGTAGATGTGTTCGGCCATCAGACCGAGCCCGTTGCCGTCGGCCTCACCGCGAAGGGGCTGCAGCTTGGACGCCAGGATGGACACGCCGAGGAAGCATGAACCGAGAATTGCGCCCATCCACACCAGGGTGGTCGAAGCGTTTTTGGCTTCGGGCTTTTGGAATGCCGGAACGCCGTTGGATACCGCTTCCACACCGGAGAGCGCAACGGCACCCGAGGAGAAGGCCCGCAACAGCATGTAGAGGCCGAGATCTTTCGTGAGCTTGCCGGTGTGAATGGCATCTTCGGAAAGGATCGAGTCGGGGATCGGGCCGAGGTGCTGAACGTAGATCCGGTAGAAACCCGTCACGAGCAACATGATGAGCATGACTACGTAGAAGTACGTGGGGCCGGCGAACGCCGCGCCGCTTTCCTTCACGCCCCGGAGGTTTACGAGCGTCATTACGACGATGCACGCCAAACAGACGGGAACGGTCCACTTGTGATCGAAGCCTGTCGCGGTGCGAATGGCGAGCACACCGCCGGCCACGCTCACCGCCACGGTGAGGATGTAGTCGACGAGCAGTGACGAACCAGCGATGAGCGCGGGCGTGATGCCGAGATTCTCTCGACTGACGATGTAGGCGCCGCCACCGGAGGGGTACGCATGGATCGTCTGGCGGTAGCTCATGACGACGATGACCATCAAGATGCAGACGATGATCGCAATCGGGATCAGCATCTTGAAGGCGTGGCGCCCGATAC
This sequence comes from uncultured Acidimicrobiales bacterium, assembly GCA_963763135.1. Classification (GTDB taxonomy): domain Bacteria; phylum Actinomycetota; class Acidimicrobiia; order Acidimicrobiales; family JANYDT01; genus JANMZO01. The sequence goes on from CAVXNJ010000012.1 coordinate 147,966, forward strand.
TCGCCTGGAGGAGCAACACGACGAGGATTTCGTCGGTGGCGTAGGCGGTGGACGAGATTGCGTCTGAGGCAAAGACCGGTAGCGCAATGATTTTGCGGAGACGCTGATGACCTTCGTCTTCCGACGAAATCGGGCTACCGATGAGGATTCGTTTTAGGGGTGACATAAGAGGGCCGGAGCCGTCGGAAAGCTTCTCATGGATACGCACGCCGTCCGTAAAGGCTTAACGGATTCTTAGCGGCGCTAGTCCGCCTCACCAGCACCTTTCAGGGTCTCAGAATCGGCGCGTCCTGTCGGTTTTTCGAACCGGTACCCGATGCCGGGTTCGGTCAGGAAATATCGGGGTCGGCCGGGCACTGGTTCGAGCTTTCGCCGTATATGTGCCATGTGCACCCGCAGGTAGTTCGTCTCGGCGCCGTACTGCGGCCCCCACACCTGCTGGAGCAGCAATCGACCGGTGACGAGCTTTCCGGCATTCCGGGCGAGCACTTCAACCAGGTGCCACTCGGTCGGTGTGAGTCTGGCCACCCCGGCCGCTGTCGTAACGCGCTTGTTGGCAAAGTCGATGGTGAAGTCGTCGGTCTGCAGGATGGCAACGTCGACCGCCGGCATTCCGCGTCGAAGTGCCGCCCGGACCCGGGCCAGCAGCTCACCCATGGCGAAGGGTTTCGAGACATAGTCGTCGGCTCCCGCGTCGAGCGCCTCGATCTTGTCGGATTCGGCATCTCGAGCCGACAGCACCACAATTGGAACCTGCGACCAGCCGCGGAGTCCCTCGATGACCTCGATCCCCGACATGCCTGGCAGTCCGAGGTCGAGCACCACGGCGTCTGGGTGATGGGCGATCGCCATGTGAAGCGCCTCTTCCCCGGACGCGGCAAGGTCGACTTCGTAGCCCCGGGCCCGGAGGTTCGCAGCCAACGCTCGCAGGATCTGCGGTTCGTCGTCGACACAGAGGATTCGGTTGACCGTGTTCATCAGTTGACCGTGTTCATCAGTTGACCGGGTTCATCGATTGACCGTGTTCATGCGACTCGCACCGTCGGAATCCTCACCATAACCGTAAGCCCGCCTTTCGGGGTGTCGAGCAGCTCCAGTTGACTTCCCATCGCTTTGGTCAGCCCATCAGCAATGGCAAGCCCGAGACCAAGACCTCCGGAGGCCACACCGTCGCCCAACCGGTGGAACGGTTGGAGCACAACGGCTTTGTGTTCGCTTCGGATCCCAGGCCCATGATCGACGATCCGCAACTCTACGCTGTCGCCGGCGTCGGCGGCATTCACCGAAACCCGCGCCCCCTCCGGGGAAAAGCTGAGCGCGTTGCGAATGAGGTTCGCGACCACCCGCTCCATCAGCGCCTGATCGGTCGCCACCTCCACGAGGTCGTCGGGGAGATCAAGGTCGACGCCGACGGATTGGCTCCCGAGGCTGTACAACGCAGCCGGAACGACTTCTTCCAGGGCCACGGGTTTGATGGAGGGCCGCAGCACGCCCGCTTGGAGCCGGCTCAGGTCGAGCAGGTTGGTCACGATGGCGCTCAGACGATCGGTCTCGTCTTCGATGGTCTCGAGGAATTCGTCACGCAGGTGATCCGGCCAGATGATGTCGGGATCACGCAGGCTCGATACCGACGCTTTGATGCTGGCCAGTGGTGTTCTCAGATCGTGGCTGACTGCCTGCAGAATCGCGGTCCGAAGCGCGTCGGCCTGATCGAGCAACTCGGCTCGGGCCGCCGCTTTCGCGAGCCGGGACTGAAGTAGGGCCTTGGAAAGCTGTTCCGTGAAGGCTCGCAGTACTCGTTGATCGTCATCGGTCAATGGTCGACCTCGAAGCGCAAGAATCACACCATCGTCGAGGTCGGTGTGAAACGTGGCGAGGCGGAGGTCGCTGATCGGCTCGGCTCCCGACGTCGCCTCCACGACGAACGGCGGGACCGGGATCAGCTCGGCCGCGCCGTCCGGGTGCGAGCCGCCGTTGTCGTTGTCGTCATCGTCGGAGGCGGAGCTCACCCGCAGCACCGAAACGTTCTCCAGGCCGAAGCTCTGTTGAAGGTGCTCGGCGATGGCCTGCAGCGGATCTGCGCCACCCGAGCCGGCCAACGTGGCGAGAACTTCGGCTTCCTGCCTGGCGTCTTCGGCCTCCCTCGCCCGCCGGGCGGCCTCGGCGACGAAATTCGACACGATGATCGCAACGGCCACGAACGCGACCAACGAAATAACGTCTTGCCGGTCATGGATACGCCAGGTGTGGACCGGTTCGAGGAGAAACCAGTTGGTGAGCAGCGGGGCGACGAACGCGGCGACGATCGCCGGTTTATGCCCGCCAATGGCGGCTACGGAGACGACGGCAAGCAGGTACAGCGCTAGAGCGGTCGAAGAATGGACGCCGACGCGATCACGGACGAAAACGTACGTGAGCAGCGAAAGCGCGGTCGCTCCCGCAACAAACCCCAAAAGCTCCCGCTGAAACGAGAGGCCAACCTTGCGCTCTCGACCCCCGCGAAGGCCAAACGAGAAGGATGCCATCCATCCATTCTGCCGGACCGCACCCACACCCGCGGACCCGCGCCGAAAAGACCCGCGCCAGCCGGCGCGCGCCGGGGCTCTTACCGACGAACGCGGGTCTTTCCTAGGCTGCGAGCACCTCGCCCTGTGGAGGTGTGGTCGTCTGCAGCCGGGCCGGAACCGGTGTGCGCTCCTCGGTGGAGCCCATGGAATCGGTGGAGCCGGATCGGAGCCCATGGCATCGGTGGCGCCGGTGGAGTCCGCGGCGTCGGGCGCGAATTCCGGAAGTCGGCGGAAATGTACGGCGCGGTCAAATTCCGTTCGGTCCGGGAGTCCCAACGCTGCCATGCTCCGCATCATGGCGGCGATTGCCACCACATACCCGATGCCCGCAAGAATCCAGATTGCTGTCATGCCTACGAGCTTGAACCCGCGGAAGCGGCTCGGGGAGGCCATTAGTGCCGAATTAGCGTGGACCGCGGCTTTCTTGACGGGCCGATAGCGTCCTGCCCGTCGGCGTCCACCTGGCGATGGCACGGAAGGTTGCTCGTGGGCCACAGCACGTGTGCCGACCGGTCACCAGCGTGCTGTTCCGTCAACGGATCTTCGGAACTTCTTAAGGTTTTCGGGTGCGATGCCGATGAAAACTATGTGGACCGGGCAGATGTGGATCGACGAGCTTTTAAGGCGATAGCCAAGACCCAGGCCCGATTCTCCATGCTTATCGGTCGTGATCGCTCCATCGCCTGGGTCTCCGACAGCGTCCTCGGCTTTCTCGGCTTCGACCCGCAAGCGCTCCCCGGCCGACTGGTCACCGACTTCCTTCATCCCGACGATCGCCACCTTTTCTGCGAAATCCACGCGTTCGAGCTGGAGGCCCAGGGTCGGCCGTCAGTCCAACGGGAGCCAGAACGTCCACGATTTCCGGTTCCTTGCGGCCAACAACAGCTGGGTGGCGCTCGAGGGTCGGGTAACCAACTGCTTCGATGACCCCGAAATCGGGATGCTGCTCATTGATGTCCAGGCCCTTTCTCCGCACCGTTTCGCTGAGGATGCGCTGGAGAAGAGTCTTCGCGGAGCGCCTCTCGACGAAGTGCTGGGCGTTATCCTTCGACGTCTCACGCTCAACCGACCCGACGAACTGGCCGCCGCGATCGTCTCTCCGTCCAACGACCTGCTGGCGTCTTCGGACAACCTTCCGCTGGTACCAAACGACGGGATGCCGTTCGACGACTGGCCGGTATACGACGTGTCGATGCGTTTGGCCTGGTCGGTTCCGCTGCAGTTGCCCGAGACGACCCAACCCGCCGGGACCCTTCACGTTTGGTCATCGCTGCGGAACCCGCATCCCCTGTATCTCGATCTCAGCAAGCAGATCGCCCGTCAAGCCGCGCTGGCCATCGACCGGCACAACGTAACGAGTGCGTTGAATGACGCGGCGCTTCGGGATGCGCTGACCGGCGCCGAGAACCGTCGGGCCCTGGAGCGGCGCATGCTGTCCATGGCCGTCCTGGGCCAGACCGCGCTGGTCGCGTACATCGACCTCGACGCGTTCAAACAGATCAACGATCACTTTGGACACACCGTCGGCGACCAGGTCCTCAAGGAAGTTACGACCCGCCTTCGCGGGGCCATGCGAGGAAACGACACGGTCGCCCGCGTCGGCGGCGACGAATTCGTGATCGTCTGCAGTCTGCCCGGTCCATCGCCCGATGTGCTGCGTGAACGCCTCGAACTCGTCCTGTCTGCACCCATGGTCGTGGACGGTCTCGTGATACGGGTGACGGGAAGCATCGGTGTCGCCACCGGAATCCCCGGCTCGGTTGACATCGTCGGCCTCGCCGATCGCGACATGTTCCTCGCCAAGCGGGGACGTTAACGGGCCTGAGGTTTCGGCTGCACCCCGCATGTGAAGCGGCAAAAACTCAACTGTCATGCGGAGGCCGAAAGGCTTTACTTCGCGTACATAGTAAAATACTAACTACACATAGTTTGTCGTGAAACATCGGTACGGCAAGTCCGTTGAGACGAACGTCGAGCGCTGGCAGGCTCAGATGACGAAGTCGTCGCCGGCCCAGACCCCTTCAGCCGATGGTCGAACCGACGCGTGCACAACGCGTCCGTTCACCGCGGTTTCGAGTTGGTCCACCCGGGCGAGCATCGCCGCCAGACTTGCGCTCACCACGTCAGGGAGCTTGCGATCATCGAGATCCTTGCTCCCGGCGTGCTGCGCGCCGTCGGACCGGGAAATGACCTGACCGGGCACACCCACCACCACGGAGTTCGGTGGCACCGGGCGCACCACCACCGCGTTTGCACCGATGCGACTGTCGGACCCGACTTCGATGGCACCAAGAATCTTGGCGCCGGCGCCGATCGTCACCCGGTCACCGATCGTCGGATGACGTTTGCCGCGGTCAAGAGTTGAACCGCCCAGCGTCACGCCGTGATACATCATCACGTCGGCCCCGACCTCGGCGGTCTCCCCGATCACCACCCCCATGCCGTGATCGATGAACAAACCAGGTCCGAGTTGCGCACCGGGATGAATCTCGATTCCGGTCATGTTCCTCGACACGGTGGCGACAATTCGGGCGACAAACCGGAAATGACGCTGCCAAAGCCAATGGGCGACGCGGTGCAACCAGATCGCATGAACCCCGGGATAGAGCAGGGCAATCTCGATCAACGAGCGCGCGGCCGGGTCACGGTCGCGCGCTGCCTCGAGATCTCGTCGCCACGTTGACATCACTAGTGATCAGTCGACGAGATCGGCATAGAGCGCGGTGCTGAGATAGCGCTCGCCGAACGAGGGGATGATCACCACGATGCGCTTCCCTGCATTTTCCGGACGCTTCGCCACCTGCACCGCCGCCCACGTTGCCGCACCTGACGAGATGCCGACGAGCAGACCCTCTTTCGAAGCCATCGCCCGGGCAACGGCGAACGCGTCGTCGTTGGCGACCTGAATGACCTCGTTGTAGATGTGCGTGTCAAGGTTGCCCGGAATGAAGCCGGCGCCGATGCCCTGGATTGGATGGGGACCCTTCGCACCACCGGACAGGACCGGGGAACCAGCCGGCTCCACGGCGATGATCTGAATGGCCGGGTTGCGCTCCTTGAGACGCTGACCGACACCGGTGATGGTTCCCCCCGTCCCGACGCCCATCACGACGATGTCGACGGTGCCGTCGGTGTCGTTCCAGATTTCCTCGGCCGTTGTGACCCGATGAATCGCCGGGTTCGCCGGATTCTCGAACTGCTGGGGCATGAAGTATTTCGGGTCGCTGGCGGCAAGCTCCGTCGCCTTGGCGATGGCCCCACCCATGCCTTCCGGGCCGGGGGTCAGAATCAGTTCGGCACCGTAGGCACGAAGGAGCATTCGGCGCTCCTTGCTCATGGTTTCGGGCATCGTGAGCACGATCTTGTAGCCCCGTGCCGCAGCGACCATCGCCAGCGCGATTCCGGTGTTTCCGCTCGTCGGTTCGACGATCACGGTGTCGGGGCCGATCAGCCCGTCTCGTTCCGCGGCATCGATCATGGCGACCCCGATGCGGTCCTTGACGCTGTTGGCCGGGTTGTAAAACTCCAACTTGGCCAGAACTTCCGCACCGGCGCCTTCAGTGACCCGGCGCAGCCGGACGAGCGGGGTGTTTCCTACGAGCTGGGTGACGTCGTCGGCGATCTTCATGTGTGGGAGCTCCTTGTAAACGAAAGTGCCGAGAGCATATGCCGACAAAACCGATCAGCAAACTGGCGTATGACCGTCAACACCGCCGGGCCCGGAACTATGCCCGAAGGCCCACCCAACGCCGGCGACAGTGAGAACTTGCTCGTTCCCTCCCATTCGCCCCTCGCTAAGGAAACGACTCGGGCACGCGCGTGCAATGTTGGTTCTATTGACCAGACCAATACCCGTGAGTAGGTTCGTCGACGTGACCACCCCGTTGACGAGCACGCCGGGTTCGGGTGGCCCGACCATGCAGGGAGTCGAGCTGAAGTCCGAGCCCGGCCGGGTCGGTCGCCTACGCGCCTCGAGCCGAACCGACCCGGTCGAAGTGCTCCGCGAGCTGATCGCCGCCGACGGCTACCTGTTTCTCCCGGGCTTCCACGACGCTGACTCCGTCGAACTCGCCAGAGCCCCGATGGTCCGTCGCCTCGCGGACGCCGGGCTCCTCCATCCCGACCGGCCGCCCGAAGACCTCATCGCCCGGCCGGGTATCGCGTCCACGTGGCTCGACGGCCTCACGGACGGCAATCCGGACCTCGACGAGCTCCTGTACGGCCGCTCAACGCTCGGATTCTTCGACGGGCTCCTCGGCGAATCAACCCGTCACTTCGACTTCACGTGGTCGAGAGCGGTCAGCGCTGGGCAGGGCACGGCGCCGCACTGCGATGTGGTGTTCATGGGCCGCGGTACACCACAGGTCTTCACGATGTGGACGGCCATGTGCGATATTCCGGAGGTGGTGGGCGGACTCGCGGTGCTGGAACGGTCCCACCTCCAACACGATGCTCTGCGTACGTACCGATCGTTTGATGTCGACACGTACTGCGACAATCTCAACGAGGAACCGACGGCCAGCCTCGGTCGGGGTGGTTCCTTTCCGTTGAGCGATCCGACCCAACTGGGCGAGCTGCTGGACGGTCGATGGCTGTGGAACGACTACGCGGCCGGCGACGTGATCGTCTTCGGAATCGACATGATGCACGCGAGCCTCGACAACCGCAGCGATCGTCTTCGTATCTCCACTGACACGCGCTATCAACGCCGCTCGGAACCGGTCGATGAACGATGGGTCGGGTCGTCGCCGATCGGACACAGCCTGGCCGCGCAACGACCACGAATCTGCTGATCGACCTCAGCGGTACTCCGACACCTTGTACCACTGGGTGCCGGTCTCGTGCGCGGCGTATACCAGTCGGTAACGATCAGCACCCACCACCTCGGCGAAGCGGGCCTCCTGGGCGTCGAGCCACGCCGGATCGATCGAGTGCCATGCCTCGACGCTCGTCCAGTAGATGACTATCGACACCCGATACCAATCGGCCTTCTGCAGCCACGTCTCTTTGCCGACGAAGAACGGAAAGCGGTCCGCTTCCGCCTTGGTCCACATCTCGAACTCCGTCGCCTTCCAGAGTTCGTAAGCATCGGGATGGACTTCGTAGATCAGGTGCTCGACGGCCAGCGGCGGGTCGAACTCTCGGAGCACCTTTTCGTTGCTCCACGGAGGAGGCCCGTTTTCGTTCATATCGACCTCCTCCGCCGGAGCGGAAATTATATGCGCACTTAGGACAGAGCCTAGGTGCTCGGCGTACTACTTGATCAGCGGGACCACTTCGTTCATGAACCGACCCATCTGTTCCTCGGCCTTCTTGTAGGTGTCGCCGAGCAAGTGCGGGAAGATGGTGAGGTACTCGATGCCGAGGAGATCCTTCAGTTCCTGAACCTGCTCGGCCACTTCCTCGGGCGAGCCGACCAGAATCGTCTTCTGCTTCATCGATTCCTCGAGCGTCGGGATCAGACCTGGAGCGACCGGCTTGCCGTCGGGCCCCATGTAGCCGCGGCTCCAGCCGTAGGGGCCGAGGAACTTCCAGAACTCATCGTGGCCGTTCTGTGCCGACGCAACAGCGGCTTCGTGGGTGTCTTCGATCCGAATCGCAACCACCAGCATCCGCTTGTCGCCCTGGGCGAGTCCGGAGCCGTGATGCTGTTCGTGGAGTTCTCCGTAGCGGTCCCACATGCGCTTGATGAACGTCGGGTGCTGATTCCAGAACACCGCGCCGTGGTCAACCACCGGAACGTACTCGACCGTGGGAGGACTCGTGACGGCCTGCCAGATCTCGTAGGGGAAGACCGGACGGGGAACGAGCGTGATCTGCGAGACCGTGGTCCCACGATCGGGGATACCGGGCTGGGGAATCTGGAAGTACTTGCCCGAATACGAGAACGACTCATGCGTCAACGACCGGCGCACGACCTCCATGGCTTCTTCGAACCATTCGCGATTTCGGGCGTCGTCGGCCACCTGATCTGGATTGTCCTGCGAGCCGATCGAGATGTGATCACTGTTGAGGTGGAGCAGCTCGCGGGGAACCGTGCCGCGACCGACACCGAGGATGCCCCGGCCACCCGACAGGTTGTGCATCGTCGAAAAGTCTTCGGCGAGTCGGAGCGGGTTCCATTGCGGAACGACATTGAACATCGCTCCAAGACGGATCTTCTGGGTGCGCGCTGCAATCCAGGTCGAGACCAGAATCCCGTTGGGAATGACCTCGTAGCCCTCGTACTGGAAATGATGCTCGGTCGTCCAGAAGCTGTCGAAGCCGAGGCGGTCGGCCTCAACCGCGGCGTCGACGTATTTGAGGGTGGCATCCCAACACGCGGCGTTGTCGTAGCGGCGGTCCATCGGGTTGGGGAGTCCGGCGCCGGCGTCGGACATCTCGACCCCGCCGAAAAAGAACGCTCCGATTTTCATGTGATCTCCTGTCGAAAAGGTTGGATGCGCAACGGCTGTGCTCGACTCGATGATCTGAAAGCCAGCCCATCAAGTGTCTCCAGCGATGGCCGCCACCTTATCAAGTGTATTGATGCCACCAATATGCAGCGGGTTCGAGCGAGTGCCGTCGACTCATCAAATATTGATTGTATGAATATTCGTTTTGCCCTACTGTCCTCGAATGGTCATTGAATTTCTCACGTTCGAAGTTGCCCCCGAAGAGCAGGATGCCTGGCTTCCCATCGAGGAGCAAACGTGGAGCCGGTACCTCGAACAGCGTCCCGGCTTCGTGAGGAAGGAGATCTGGAAGAACCGCGACAACCCGGCGGAGATCCACTCGGTGATCTGGTGGTCGGACCAGGACCTCTGGTTCGCGATCACCAGGGAAGAGGTCGAAGCGGTCGACGCATCGATGGGCTCGTGGTTTCGCGAGGCCACGTCGATGCGGATCTTCGACGTCATCCGGGAATCGTAAGACGAGGCTCCACTCGCATCTTCGTCCGGGTCGGCGCTCGGGTCTGCGCTCGGGTCTGCGCATCGCACTCAGGTCACGCCGAGGCCGCACATCAAAGCAAAAAGGGCCGGTGCTTTCGCACCGGCCCTTTTCGAGGAACTACTTCAGACCGATCTTCGGATCGATGAACTCGTTGGTGAACTGCGTCTCGACCTTGAAGCCGGCCGGGATGCCCGTGAATCCACCGGTCTTGATCATCTGATCGAGGTACTTCTTCAAGCGGGCCATGTCGAAGTTGCCGAGCGTCTTGTCGGGACCGTTTCCGACGAGGCCCAAGTCCTTCTGGGTCTTGACCGAGAACGCTGCGAGCTCAGGCGAGTACTTCCAGAAGTCCTTGTACTGGGCAACCGCGTCGACGATCATCGCATTTGCCCGAGCCGGCTTGTTGATGAAGTCAACCGCTGACTGCTGGATGATCGGGATCAGCTTCTTCAGGCAGGGGCGGAGCTTGGCGAGATCCGCCGGGCGCACACCGAGGGTCTGCGAGTAGTCCTGGTAGCCCGCATCGAAGAACGTCTGGAAGGCAACCGGCTTGCCCCATTCTTTGAACTCGTACTGGTAGGAATACGGTTCGGCCGAGGCGAAGCCCTGTTGCGCTATCTTGCCGTTCGAGGCGATGAACCGGGCCGGGCTGCCGTCGTAGCTCGGATCGAGCAGTTTGTCTTCAACCCGTCCGTCGGCTTTGAAGAACAACATCGTGTCTTTGCTGAAGAGATTGAACGTCACGCCCAGCTTGGCCAGATCGTCGATGGTCTTCGCGGTCGGGTACGTCGCCGGATCCCACATGATGATCTGCGGGTTCTTCTCCAGCGGGGCCATGACCGAGATCAGCGGGGTCTTGTCCCAACGGTTGGCTTCACCGTTGCCCGAGTAGCCGATCGTGATCGACTTGTCGGTCGCCATGATCGTCGAAACGCCCTGGAAGCCGATTGCGGGACCGCCGGTGCGAACCTCAAGCGTGACACCGGTCTTGGCACCCTTCGAGTTGATCAAGCTGCCGCTGACAACCTTTTTGCCGGTGTCGACCTTGTAGTCGGTACCGAGCATGTTGTAGAGAGCGCCATGCTCAGCTTCTGGGAACCAGTCAGTCTGGATGACGATGTTGGCCGGGCAGACGCCCTTCAACGTTGTGGCCGCAGAAGCGGTACTGGTTGCTTTCTTGGTGGTCGCATTCGCCGCGAACGGTGTAAGGGCAGCGGCTGTGGCCAGCGCGGTGCCAAGAAGGACGGTGGATCGGATACGCATGCTCACTCCTGAGTGGGTCGTTTACCGCGGGTGGTGATCTTCTCTGAACAGGTGGACTTTCAGAACCCTTGTGGTCGATCGACATTGATGTTATCAATGTCCATCGCTGCGAAGTCGATTAGAGACGCCTCGAATCAAATCGTTAGAGTGCGGCCACAAAGCAGAAACATCACTGAAACACCGGTTCGACACATTGGTCGTCTAGAGGCGACACTTGGGAGTGACTATGCCAGCAACTTCATCGCCGCCGACTTTGTCGTTCCGGAATATTTCCATGCAGTTCCCTGATGGAACGCGCGCGATCAATGATGTTTCGTTTGATGTTTCAAAGGGAGAGTTTGTTACGGTCGTCGGGCCTTCCGGGTGTGGAAAATCAACGCTTCTGAAAATTGCCTCGGGTCTACTCAAGCAGACCGGCGGATCTGTGGAGGTTAACCGGGACAACATTGGCTACGTCTTCCAAGACGCCACGCTGTTTCCGTGGCGAACCGTCCGTCGCAACGTCGAGTTGCTGATGGAACTGCACAACGTACCGAAAGAACAACGTACCGTCGAAGCGCAGCGGGCGATCGAACTCGTGGGCCTCAAAGGATTCGAGAACCACTACCCGAAGTCGCTGTCGGGCGGCATGAAGATGCGGGCTTCGCTGGCTCGCACGCTCACGCTGAAACCTCCGCTGTTCATGTTCGACGAGCCGTTCGGAGCCGTCGATGAAATCACGCGGGAGTATTTGAACGAAGAAACCCTCAAGCTCTTCCAGCAGGAGCAGTTTGCCGGGCTGTTCATTACCCACTCGATCAGCGAGGCGGTGTTCCTGTCCACGCGGGTTCTCGTCATGAGCGCCCGACCAGGTCGTATTGTGGAGTCCTACGACGTCCCCTTCAGCTATCCGCGAGACCCGGAGCTTCGTTTTGATCCGGCATTCGCGGAACTGGCCGGTCATATCAGTCACGCACTCCGAGGAGCTCACGCATGAATTCCGCCTCCGACCTGGAAACTGCCGCAGTCATTCCCGGGGTTGCGGTTCTCCCCGACGATGCACCACCATCCGGTATCCGCAAACGTGAGGGCCTTGCGGGAATCGTGCTTCCGCCGGTGGTGCTTGGCGCCATCATTTTCGGGGCCTGGTACTTCGTAAGTTACGTCGTTCTCGACAAGGAGCGGCGGTTCCTGATGGAGCCTCCGCACAAGGTCTGGCAGAACGGCTTCGCCGACGGGCCGGCGTTTCGGGAGATGCTCAACGGTATGTGGTCCAGCGGCAAGGTCGCGGCGTCGGGCCTCGCCATCGCCATCGTTCTCGGGTTCGCGCTGGCGATCGCCATGAGCCAGTCGAAGCTGATCGAGCGCGCGGTGTTTCCGTACTCGGTCGTGCTGCAGTCGATGCCCATCCTGGCGATTGTTCCGCTCATCGGTTTCTGGTTCGGCTACGGGTTCAGTTCACGGGTGTTCGTCGCTGTGCTCATCGCGTTGTTTCCCATTGTCGTCAACACGCTGTTCGGTCTGACATCGGCCGACCAGGGAATGCACGATGTGCTTACCCTCCACGGCGCCGGTCGCCTCACGAGGCTCCGAAAGGTGCAGTTCCCGGCCGCGATGCCGGCCATCTTCGCCGGGCTTCGCATCTCCGCCGGGCTCGCCGTGATCGGAGCAATCGTCGGCGACTTCTTCTTCGGTCAGGGTGAGGTCGGAATCGGGCAGTTGCTGAAGCGCTACGCGGCGCAACTCGAAGGCGAGAAGCTGCTCGCCGCGGTCTTCCTGTCCTGCGGCATGGGTGTCGCGGTCTTCATGACATTCGGCTGGCTCAACAACCGCATGGTCGGCAAATGGGCGACGGTCTCACGAGGCAAGTAGCCGAACCGACTCGATTGCTGCGTCAACCGTCGAAACGATGGCGTTCGTCGCGTCACCGGTGGCTCGGGCCATTGGTGCCCGCAGATCGGCCGTTCTGATCTCCCCGTAGTGATGGAGCGCGGCCTTCCAAACTGCCGGATTCGGTTCAGCGAACCCCGCCAGAACGACGGGTAGAAGCACCTCAGACAGTCTTCGGGCCCGGGCTAGATCGCCAATTGAAGCGGCGTGGATCATGTCCGCGAACTCCCTCGTGCAAACGTGAGCCGCAGCGGCGATGGCCCCGGCACCACCCATCATCATCATGGGCGCGATGTACGCGTCATCACCTGAAAGCACCTGGAAACCATCGGGCGCGCCACGCAGGATTTCGAGGGTGTCCGAATCAAGACAGCCGACGGACTGCTTGATCCCAACGATGTTGTCGAACGCCGCCATCGTCATGATGTCCGATGCTCCGAACGCTCGACCCGTGCGGTACGGAACGTTGTAGGCGACAACGGGAACCGGACTCTCGGCAGCGACCACCCGATAATGCTCGACGATCGCCGGGGTCGACGGTCGGGTGTAATACGGAACAACGACGAGCGCGGCGTGCACCCCCGGGGTCCCACACAGCTCCTGGGTCAACGCAATCGTCGCTCTCGTGCTGTTCGTGCCCGTGCCCACCATCAGCAGCCCACCAGCCGAGTTGCAGGTGTGCGCGGAGACCTCCACGACCTGCCGCTGCTCGTCATCGGTGAGGACCGCCGGTTCGCCGGTCGTGCCGAGCGCGACGATTCCACGTGCGCCGTCATCGAGCACCCGTCGACTCAAGCGCTCCAGCGCATCCAGATCAACGCGATCGTCTGCATCGAAAGGCGTTATGAGCGGAACCCATAGACCCCGCAGGTCGATTGGTGCTGTCGTGATTGTCATGACCCAAGCATGCGGTGGTCGGACAGTAATGAACAGTTCTGATCTCTACCAACGACAGTAACGTTTTGTTATGGACTTCGACACTGCTCGACTACGGGCCTTCCTACAGGTCGCCGAACGGGGAACGGTCGCCGCGGCCGCGACGAAGTTGGGCTACACCGCGCCCGCAGTATCCCAACAGATCGGCAAGCTGGAGAACCAGCTCGGAACGACCCTGTTCGACCGTGTCGGTGGGCGGCTACGACTGAGCGCGACCGGCGAACATCTCGTTCCGATCGCGCGTCAGATGCTGGAGATCGCGGGGCTGGTTGAACATACGGCCGATGAGGTCGAGACGCGCCGACACGTCGTGATCGCCGGGTTCGCCTCCTCGGTCCACGCGCTGGTCGTTCCGGTTCTCCGGTCACGACTGGCCAAGACGACGACGTTCGAGGTGCACGAGGCTGAAGACGAGGTTGCGCTTCGAGACCTGCGACTCGGGCATGTCGACATCGCGATCATCCAGGAGTACGACGGGGCGCCGGTGAACCGGTCGGATCGACTCACGTACAACGCACTTCTGAGCGACCGACTTCGTCTGATCCTGCCGCCGGAACACCCTTCGACGGTCCGACTCGATCAACTCGGCGACACCGGATGGCTGGTCAACGGCGCGGGCACCCGCTGCGAGGAGGCGATGCAACAGGTGCTGGCCGCGGCCGGAATCATTCCGCGCATCACCGGCCGGGTGGCCGACAACGCCACCCTCCTGGCGCTCGTCGCCGCCGGGCACGGGGCAACCATCGCCCCGGAGCTGGTCATCGCCGGGCAGCGAAAAGGCGTTACCGTCTCACGAGCCGACCTCAAGACTCGCCGCACCATCCTCGGTGTTACACGGTCCGCGGTGACGGCCGGGCTGGAACCGGTGCTCAAACAGCTGGCGGTCGCCGCGTCCTCGTCGCTCCGAAGGCCGCGGGCACAGTGATGGAAGGCCTCGTAACGCGACGAGGACGACTACGGTTGAGACATGTCTGAGTCAAGCGGATTCGCCTCAATGCTCGCCGGTGTTCAACTGCCGTTTCACCGGGATCTGACGGTGCCGGAACTGCGGCACGTGAAGCTCGACGCCCCCACGGGAACACCGGTCCGTGATATCCGTTCCGCGGCTTCAAACGCCATCAAGGAGCAGTTCGACGGGAAGATCCGAGCCGGCGCCACGGTGGCCGTCGGGGCCGGGAGTCGGGGGCTGACCGGACGCGTCGAGATGCTGGCCGGAACCGTCGAGGGCCTACGTTCACTCGGCGCCGAGCCGTTCGTTGTTCCGGCCATGGGGAGCCACGGTGGCGGTCTGGCTGACGGACAGCGCGAAGTTCTGTCGAGCTACGGGATCACCGAGGAATCCGTTGGCGCCGAGATCCGGGCCACGATGGAAACCGTCGAAGTGGCGCGCACCGTCAATGGCATGCCGATGTTTCTCGACACCCACGCCGCATCAGCCGACTACTTCCTTCCCGTGAATCGGATCAAGCCGCACACCTGCTTCACCGGTCCGGTGGAGAGCGGACTGAGCAAGATGGCCGTCGTCGGTTTCGGCAAGCAACCCGGTGCCGCGCAGATCCATGCCCGTGGTCCGGAAGCGATGCGCAACCTGATGCTCGACGGTATCGCTGCGCTGCGCGACAGCGGCCGGCTTCTCGGTGGTGTCGCCACCATCGAGAACGGATCGGGCGAAGTCGTGGTCGTGGAGGCCCTCGCCGGGTCCGACATCGGATCGACCCGCGAGATCGAACTCACCGACCTCGCCCGAACCTTTGTGCCGCACCTGCCGTTCGCGGCAATCGATGTTCTCATCGTGGAACAGGTGGGGAAGGACATCAGCGGCGTTGGTATCGACCCGAACGTCTCCGGGCGGTACTGGATCAACGGCCTCGAGGGCGACGGGAGTGTGGCAGCGATCGTTGTCCTTGACATCACCGATGTGAGCCACGGCAACGCTCTCGGCATCGGTCTCGCCGACTTCACCACGATCAAGGTCGCGGAGAAGATCGACTGGCAGAAGACCTACGTCAACTGCTTCACCGCTGGTCCGGCCGGGCTCCGCCGATCCCGGCTACCCATGGTCCTTCCCACCGAGGACGACGCGATCAAAGCCGCGCTGTCGATGTGCGGCCGCCCGGTGAATGAACCGAAACGCGTCGTGCGCATCAAATCAACGCTGCATCTGACCGAGATCTGGGTCAGCGACGAACTCGTGTCGGAACTTCCCGCCGGATCCACCGTCCTCTGACTTGGCTCACATCCGACGACCCCACGTTCATGTAGCCGCAACTGCTGCCCCGTGGCATCTTCGGCCACACGTTCGCCAACCCCACGTTCATGTAGCCGTAACTGCTGCCCCGTGGCATCTTCGGCCACACGTTCGACAACCCCACGTTCATGTAGCCATAACTGCTACCCCGTGGCATCTTCGCCCACACGTTCGCCCAACCCCACGTTCATGTAGCCGTAACTGCTGCCCCGTGACATCTTCGGCCACACGTTCGCCAACCCCACGTTCATGTAGCCGTAACTGCTGCCCCGTGGCATCTTTGGCTACATGTTCGCCCAACCCCACGTTCATGTAGCCATAACTGCTACCCCGTGGCATCTTCGGCCACACGTTCGCCAACCCCACGTTCATGTAGCCGTAACTGCTACCCCGTGACATCTTCGGCTACATGTTCGACAACACAACACCGTGTTCAGAGCGTCGCCGGAAGACGCTTGATCGCATTGAGACCCATCGACAGAACCCGCTCGGGTTCGCCGGTGATCTGCAGCTCCGGGGTCCGACGCCGAATAGCGTCGAACATCACCACGATCTCCCGACGAGCCAGGTTGGCCCCAAGACAGAAGTGTGGGCCTCCCCCGCCGTACCCGACCTGTTGCGGCGTGGTCGGCCGGGTCACGTCGAATGCGTCGGGATTGGCAAACACGTCACCATCGCGGTTCGCCGACGGATACCACATCGCCACCTTCTCCCCCGCCGCAAGTGGCACACCTTGAATGACGACATCTTCGGTGAGAACCCGGCACATGTTGGAGATCGGAGTTTCGTATCGCACGATCTCCTCGGCGGCATTCCATGCGTACGTAGCAAAATCGTCGAACCAGATTCGGCGCTGATCCTGGAACTGGGTCAGGAGTCGCATCCCGTGGCTGATCGCATTCCGCGTCGTCTCGTTGCCGGCCGACACCAGCAGGATGAAGAAATTGGCGAAGTCCTTCGTTGAAAGCCGCTCCCCATCAACAGTCGCGTCCATGAGTACGGAGGCCAGGTCATCACGTGGATGGGCGCGACGGTCATTGGCGAGTCGAAGCGAGTACTCGGCCAGTTCGGCCAGGGCGCGGGCCGATGCTTCGACGCCTACCGCAGGGTCGTCTGGGCTCACGACAGCATTCGTCCAATCGAAAATGAGATGGTGCTCGTCGGCCGGAACCCCGATCATGTCGCAGATCGCCTGAAGTGGCAGTCGGGCCGCGACTTCGCCGACGAAGTCGAACTCGCTTCCGTCGCCGAACCGGTCGAGCACGTCGTCGATGATCTCGTTGGCCTTGTCGGTGAGCGCGGCGTCGAGTTTCGCCACCTGCTTTGGGGTGAACCCGGCCGACACGAGCCGACGGAGCCGTGAGTGCTGCGGGTCATCCATGTTGATCATCGACGGATAGAACTCACCCAGTTCCTCAGGCATCTCCTCGATGTCGATCGTGACCCCGGAACAGTACGTTGACGAGTTACGACTGGCGTTCCACACATCCACGTAGCGGGTCAACGCCCAGAACCCGGTGCACGACCGGGAGAACTCCGTCGTTATAGGCGGGTAGTAGCGAACCGGCGTCGACCGGCGCAACTCGGCGAAGACCGCATGCCGAAACTCGGGCGCAGCCCGCCAAAATGCCGAGTCGGCCAGATGCACCCTGTCGAGGTCAACCGCCGTCTGTTCGTTCGCTGAAATGCCGGGCATGTGCTCTCCTTCGTTGGTTTCGGTGGACTTCTGCGTCTCGTCTCGTGCCCACCAAACCGCGGGTGGTGCTGCTGGCCGGCTACGCAAGGGTTTCGAACCCGGCCACCGTCTCGTCGGCGGCCGGGTTCAGAAACACGCGGGCTTCACCGTCGTGGCGATCGGCGCGGGCCAGGATCTCAGAATCGGCGAGAAGCGCGATAGGCCGGTACCGGGGATGGTGATGATCGAGGTAGGGGTCGTTGGCCCGGGTGTTGTAGGCCACGAGCAATAGGTGACGATCGGTATCGGAATGGTTCGGGGCCGACGTGTGCAGCGTATTCGAGTGGAAGAACATCACGTCGCCGGGGACGGCTTCGAACGCGACGCGGGGAAGTCGCTTCTCGGCCTCCAGCACGCGTGCCGGATCGGCACCGGTCTGCTGGCCGACAAACCCGTGGTTCACACGTCCCATCCGGTGTGATCCGGCCAAGACGTTCAGGCATCCGTTGTCGGCGTTGTTCACCGTGAGCGGCACGGCCACGGTCAACATGTCAGGGCACAGACACCCGTTTGAATACCAGTACCCGTAGTCCTGATGCCAGACCCAGGTGCCGCCTGATCCCGGGCGCTTCATCGTGATCTTGGAGTGGTAGTGGTACACCTCGCCGCCGAGGAGTCGCTCCGCCGAACGCACGAGGCGCTCACCCCGGGCGATTGCGCCGAACGAGTCTTCACCGGGTTCGTTCCAAAGAGCGATCTCGGTGGCCCCGCCCATGCCGTCGTCAACTCCGTATGCACGCGTACGAATTGCCGAATCGACGTTGAAGGAATTCAGGAGCGCGGCGACTTCCTGTTCCGTAAAGAAGCTCCGCTTGATCACAAAGCCATCGCGGGCAAACGATGCAACATCGGAGTCGTCTACCAAAGTCATGGGTGACGAACCTACCGCGGAGTATTGACAAGATCAATGTCCAAAGTCGCGACAAGTCGGTATCATCGCGACCATGGATACCGCAACGGATCACGTCGGGGACCAGAAGATCGGCCCCGATCTCACCAACGGGGTGTCAATCCCCAGACGGCCACTGAGCGCCCGGGCCCAACAGTTTGTCGATTCGGGGTTTCTGGCCGTTGAGGGACTCGTCGACGCGGAACTGCGCGATGCCATCAGCGCTGAGATTCCGAAGTTCGCCCGCAACGAGTACCCGGTGTCCAACCCGATCGATGTACCGCCCGATGCGACCGACGCTGAAGCCGCAGAGCAGATCCTGGCGGTTCACTTCCCTCACTTCGTCTCCGACATCATGAGGTCGACGATTCAGCACCCGGGAATCGTGGATGTCCTGCAGGACGTCACCGCCGCCCACCTCGCCCACTGGGATGGTTCGGTCAAGTGCATGCAGTCGATGCTGTTCGCCAAGCCACCGGGGCTGCAGGGTCAGGCTTGGCACCAGGACGAGAGGTACATACCAACCCGCGACCGCTCGCTTATCGGAGCCTGGATCGCGCTCGACGACGCGACGATCGACAACGGCTGTCTCTGGGTGCTGCCCGGCTCGCATCGCCACGGTTACCTGTGGCCGACGAAGGACCACCAACGACCCGACGAGTTCGACTCGGCCGATGAGGCGTACGGCTTCGACGATGCAAACGCGGTCGCCGTCGAAGTCCCGGCCGGAAGCGTCGTGTTCTTCAACGGCTACCTCCTGCATCGCTCGCTGCGCAACCGTTCGCAGAGGTTTCGACGCGCTCTGGTCAACCACTACTGCAACGCGTGGTCGCTCCTCCCGTGGACCGCGACACCTCAACCGCCGGTCACCATCGGACGAATCGCGATGCTCGACTATCGCGGCATCGTGCCCGTGGGCCGAGACCCCTACGAAGACCGCGGGCGAACGCCCGACCCCGACTCCGTCTTTCTACGCCCGTATCTGCCGACGCATTCCTGGCCGACCGGAACGGTGAAGGGCGTGAGCTAACGCGGGCGCGGACGTCACTCGACGTTGTGCCTCCGCGACGTTTGGATGTTTGTGTTCGGTGGGCGAACAGATTCCTCCAAACGTCGGTGTTGCTCACCGTGCGCGAATCAGGTGACGGCCGAGCGGGCGCTCTTCTTTGGGTTTTTCGCCGCGATCCGTCGGCGGCCGCGCGTCTTTGGCGCATGGCTGGCCGGACCGCGATCCTGAAGTACTTCGACCTTCGTCTCGATCAGCAACACCCGGGCCCGGGTACGAGAAACCGACCGCAGGCGGTGCGGGAGTCGCGACGAGTACGACAGGAAGTCGCCGGTGCCGAGCGATGACACGTCGCCGGCGATATCCACCTCGACCTCACCGGCGATGACGTAGACGGCTTCGAAACCGTCGTGTTCCCAATAGTCGAGATATTCCGACGGCAGGCCGTCGAACTCCAGCACGTGGAACGGGGCGTCGCCGGCAAGCAGAAGGTGACACGAGGATTCCGATGCGGTACCCGTCACGTCTACCACCCGCACGTCTTGAGAGCGCAGCAGCGCCGGCAACGACACGTCGCCAACCGGCCCGCCGAAGAACGCCTGGGGGGTCGTACCGAGGGCATGGGCGATGCGGTACAGCGACATCATCGAGGGACGGGCCCGACCATTTTCGACCTGCGAGAGAAACGGTTGAGAAAGATCGACTTCGGTGGCGAGGGCCACCAAGGTGAGATTCCTGGCAAGTCGACGTTCGCGAATGGCGAGGCCCAGGGTCTCCCACTCGATCGAGTCAAGATCCGCGATTTCAGCCATTGGTATCCAATCTCACCGACAAGTCCGTCGAGCTTCGTTGCGTCAGCCGGGGAAATCCTACGCCGACCAGCTGTATACAACCGGTCAATCGGTCGAGATCGATTGCTCACACCAATATTGCTCAGTTCAATACGGCTCGATGCCTCACGCCTCGCGATCTGCTGGCGGAAACCGTCAGACCGTCGTAAGGCCGCCCTTATACATTTGGAGCGTGGCGATTGCCCGCTCCACCATCACCGCAACCGGATCGCCGTCAACCAGGCACAAACCGATCGATTCCGGTCGGTAGCG
Source organism: uncultured Acidimicrobiales bacterium (assembly GCA_963763135.1). GTDB lineage: Bacteria > Actinomycetota > Acidimicrobiia > Acidimicrobiales > JANYDT01 > JANMZO01. The sequence continues at coordinate 168,515 of CAVXNJ010000012.1, forward strand.
CTCAACCAACCGCCCGAGGTCGTCGGCGATCACCTGTTCGGAGTCCCTCGAAGTGCCGAAGGGTCGGCGGGCGCATCGTCGCGGAAACGTACCGACGGATAGAGGGCGGCGTGGATCGGTCGAACCGACCGCGCCCACCCGATGGTTTCGTCGACCCGATCAAGAGCGAGCCCCGACAGAAACACACCGTCGGCTTCACGGGAGGCGAGGCGGTTGATCTGTTCTCCCCGTGAGGCGACAAATATGGGGACGTCGCGCGGTGGCATCGCATGTTCCGGAACGTCGTAGCCCGCGACGGACTGCCGGGTTGCCACGGCACGAGCGACCCTGATCGCGTCGCGGATGAGAGCTACCGGTTTTTCGGCCTTTAGCCCGAACGGATCAAGCGTGAGCCCACCGCCGACACCGAGTCCGAGAACCGCTCGACCGCCACTCAGCTCATCGAGGGTCGCCATCGATGAGCCAAGGGCGCCGGGATGACGGAGGACGGAGGTGGTGATACCGATGCAGAGTTTGATCCTCTCGGTCTTCGCGGCGACTGCACTGAGAACAACCAGCGGCTCGCGGATGACACCTTCATCGGCGATCCAGACCTCGTCGACGCCGCCCTGCTCCAATGCCACGGCCGCATCGACCAGCTCACCGGCGCTCGCCGCCGGGAACAGCCAGACGCCGGTCCGCGGTGCCAAGGGTGTTGGCGAAGCCGCGAGATCATGATCGCCGGTCAAACTCATCAGGAAACCTTTCGGATTGGAAACGGAGGGGAAACGTAGACGCGTTACAAAGGAAGCCGAACAACACCGAACAACACCGAACGGCACTGAGATGCAAAACACAGGACTGGAAAACCACGATATGACCCGACCACCGTACGCCCCGCTTCCGAGTCGAGCAGCCCTGATGGGTTCACGATCATGACCGACCACGAACCGGATCGCATTGCGGTCACCCATGTACTGCGAAACGTGCTGCTCGACACACTGGCCGGAGATCGTTCGTCCAGTTTGGTCGATGTCGCGGTCCTAGGCGGACGCATCGCCACGGTCTCGGCCGCACGGCGGACCGCTTCCTTCCGGGGCAACGTCGGAGGATCTCGGTGGTCGGCTTCTCCTGCCGGCGATGGCCGAACCTCATGCCCACCTCGACAAGGCGCTTCTCGGCGACAGCGTGCCGAACCTGACCGGCGATCTGATGGGAGCCGTCGACGCCATGATCGCGGCGGCCGGACGCGGGCACTTTCATTTTGACGACACCGTCACGCGAGCGTCCGCGGCGCTCGAACGCATGTTGGTCAACGGGGTTACGGTCGTCAGATCTCACGCTGATGTTTGGGAGGGCGTCGGGAGTGAGAACGTCCGGGCGATCGACACTGCCCGTCGAGCCTTCGCCGGGTTGATCGACGTGCAGATCGTGTCGCTCATGGGAGGTCCCTTGACGGGCGCGGCGGGCGCCGGAAACCGGGCGGCACTTCGTCTCGCCCTCGAACACGGCATCGACCTGGTCGGTGGCTGCCCTGCGCTCGACCCCGACCCGGTCGGTCACATTCGGGTCCTGCTCGAGGCGGCTACGGAAGCGGGCCTGCCGATTGACTTTCACATCGACGAGACGCTCGATCCGAACATGCTCACGCTGCGCGAGCTCGCCCGCCAGATTCACGAAACGGGTTTTCCCTACGGGGTCACCGCCAGCCACTGCGTGAGCCTCGCCGTGCAATCCCACGCCGACCAGGCACGGATCGCCAAAGAAGTTTCCGCCGCCGGCATCGCCGTCGTGGCGCTTCCGCACACGAATCTCTTTCTTCAGGGTCGTGACCACCCGGTCGGCATGCCGCGGGCGATCACGCCGATCAACATCCTTCGCGAAGCCGGAGTCGTGGTTGTTGCGGGAGCCGACAACGTCCAGGACCCCTTCAATCCAATGGGTCGCTGCGACCCGTTGGAGACGGCAGCTTTGTTGGCGATGGCCTCACACCAAATGCCCGGCACGGCGTTTCAAATGGTCAGCAACGACGTCAGGTCGGTCCTCGGATTGGAACGTGTGCATATGAACCCCGGCGACCCGGCTGACTTCATTGCCGTCGACGCCACCTCGGTCCGGTCGGCCGTGGCCGACGCCCCCGGCCGCCGGACCTACCGGGCGGGTCGCCTCGTGGCGGAGTCAACCTGGACTTCACGCATTCACCGACCAGGCTGACCCACGCGACGCGCCAACGCGCCAACGTGGCCATGGCGCCATGGCCACGTTCGAGCCATCGAGCGACGCAGCCGAGGTGCTCGGCGTGACACGAGAACGAGCGGCGGGTACAGTCAGCGGCTATTACCGAGTCGATTTAGCATCCTGCTAGATAGACACGATTCGCCCGGAGGAAGCCATGACCGAAAGTTCGCTCGCCCGCGAGTTCCAAGGAACGATCGGGCGTTACGACCGTGATTCCGTGCCGTTTTGGCCCGCTCCGCCCACGCCACCGCCTGGAGCGCCGAACGTTGTCGTCATCCTGTTCGACGACGTCGGGTTCTCGGATTTCGGCTGCTACGGCTCCGAGGTGGCCACCCCGAACATCGACCTGCTCGCGGCCAACGGTTTGAAGTACTCGAACTTCCACACGACGGCCCTCTGCTCGCCGACGCGTGCCTGCCTGTTGACCGGACGCAACCATCACTCGGTCGGCATGGGCGGCTTGGCCAACTGGGATCTGGGCTATCCCGGGCACCGCGGCCGCATCGCCGACAGTGCCGCGACCATCGGCGAGATGCTCCATCCGCACGGCTACAACACGTTTGCCGTCGGCAAGTGGCACCTGGCTCCGGTGAGTGAAATCTCGATGGCCGGACCGTTCGACCAGTGGCCGACCCAACGTGGGTTCGATCGCTACTACGGGTTCCTCGAAGGTGAAACGAACCAGTGGAAGCCCGAACTCACCGAAGACAACCATCACATCGAGGTGCCGGTACGCGAGGGCTACCACCTCACCGAGGATCTGGTCGACCAGTCGATCCGCTTCATCACCGACCAGCAGAGCGCCGCCCACGGCAAACCGTTCATGCTGTACCTCGCCTTCGGCGCCTGCCACGCCCCGCACCACGTCCACCGCGAGTTCATCGACAAGTACGTCCCGGTCTTCGAAAAGGGCTGGGATCAGACCCGGGAAGAGCGGCTGCAACGCCAGATCGAAATGGGGATGGTCCCGTCCGACACCGAACTTCCCCCTCGCAACACCGGGGTGAAGCCGTGGGACGATCTCGGACCTGAAGCGAGAGCGTTCGCCGTCCGGTTGCAGGCCGCGTACGCCGGCATGCTCGAACACACCGACCGCGAGATCGGGCGTCTGGTGCGTTTCCTGGAGCATCGGGGCCTGTTCGAGAACACGATTCTCATGGTGCTCGCCGACAACGGGGCCAGCCAGGAAGGCTCGCCGTTCGGCACCATCAACGCGTCGAGGTACTTCAACCAGACCCGAGACACGTTGGAGAACAATCTGCCCTTCATCGACCAGATCGGCGAAGAGCATCTCAACAACAACTACCCGTGGGGCTGGGCCATGGCCGGTAACACACCATTCAAGCGGTACAAGCAGAACACGCATGGCGGCGGCGTTCGAGACCCTCTGGTCATTCATTGGCCGGCCGGTATCGACGAGTCGGCCCGCGGATCGGTGCGCTCCCAGTTCCATCACGTGAGCGACCTCACCCCCACGATTCTCGAAGCCATCGGCCTGGCCGCTCCCGACGTGGTGAAAGGCGTTCAGCAGCAGCCGATCGAAGGAACCAGCCTCCGGTACACCTTCGACGCTTCGGGAGCGAGCGACACAACCCGTAAGCGCACACAGTATTTTGAGATGCTCGGTCACCGCGGCATCTGGCACGAGGGCTGGAAGGCCGTGGCCTTCCACACTCCAGGTACGAGCTTCGACGACGATCGTTGGGAGCTCTACCACCTCGACGTCGATCCCAACGAGATGCACGACCTGGCCGGTGAGCAACCGGAACGTCTGCGGGAACTGATCGAGCGTTGGTGGGTCGAAGCCGGATCCCACCACGTGTTGCCACTCGACGGGCGACCCAGCCGCTTCGCGGGCGCCCACAACATCCACACCTACGGGCGCACCCGGTTCGAACTTTGGCCGGGATCGGCCCACATCCCGACCGACGCCGCACCGGATCTCGTGGGCCGTTCGTACAGCGTCACAGCAGCCGTCACGATCCCGGCGACGGGCGCGCCGGTCGAAGGAGTTCTTCTCGCAGTGGGCGATGCCAACTCGGGTGTATCGCTGTACACCGAGGGCGGACACCTGGTCCACGACTACAACTGTCTCGGCAATCACTATGTGGTGCGGTCGCCGTCGGCGATTCCGAGCGGGGATCATACGCTCGCATATCATTTCGAGTTCATGTCACGTGGTGGTCCGGGTATCGGACGCCTCTTCATCGACGGTGCGGAAGTGGCGAGGATCGACTACCCCGAGACGCTACGCGGCCGCACGTCGTTCGAAGGACTCGACGTCGGGTGTGACCGTCTGGTCGCGGTCGGTCCGTACAAGGCGCCGTTCCCGTTCACGGGCGTCCTCGACAAGGTCGTGGTCGAACTCGCCCCGGAAGCCGACGACGACGCCGAAGCCCGCATTGCCGCGCAGATGGCCAACCAGTAGACGCTGAGACCCGCCCGCCGGAGTCAGTCTTCGAGAGCGACAAGTGCAGCGTTTACCAGCTGCTCCGGTCGCAGACCGAACAGACCGTAGAGTTCGGCAATTGACCCCGACTGGCCGAAGGCATCGACGCCGACGGGAACGGTGCGCTGACCGAACACGGATCCAAGCCACGCCATCGAATGGCTGGCGGCGTCGTGGACCGTGACGATCGGCAGCCGTCGTTCCGTTGGTCGGATCAGCGATGCCAGATGAAACGTGGAACCGACGCGTCGTCCGTTCGCGATTGCCTCGGACTGCGCGGCCTTCCAGTCGCGGTACAGCCGGTCAAGGCTCGTGGCGTCGATGAGCGTGGCGGTGACACCTTCATCGGCGAGCCGGACAACCGCCTCGACCGCTTCGGGCATGACCGGGCCGCTCGCCACGAGCAGCACATCGGCCGGCTCTCCCGGCGAAATGAGCCGGTAGCCCCCGGCAAGAACATCAGCGCGCAGACTATTCGCACCATCTCGCTCGATCGCCGCTGCGAACGGGCTTTGATCCAACGGGCGGGTGGTGAGCCGAAGATAAAGGGAGTTGCCCGAAGGGTCCGACAGCCGCTTCAGCCCATCACAGAGCAACCAGTCGAGAGCGACCGAGTACGCCGGCTCGGCGTAGTCGAGACCGGGCAGTTCCAGGCCGAGCGACGCGGTGACCGTACTCTGGTGCGCACCACCCTCGGGCGCCAGCGTTATACCCGCAGGAGTTCCGACCACCACGAACCGTGCGCCGTTGTACAGCGCGTAAATCAAGGCGTCGAGGCCACGACACACGAACGGGTCGTAGACCGTGCCGATCGGGAGCAGGTGCTCGCCGTGCAATTCGTGACCCAGACCGAGTGCGTGAAGCATCAGGAACAGGTTCATTTCCGACAGTCCGAGCTCGATGTGACGACCGCTCGGCCCCTGCTTCCACCGAAGGAGCCGCTCATCACCGAGGTAGTCGGTCTGGGCCTCCGCGTTGAAGACCCCGACCTTGTTTATCCAACCACCGAGATTGGTCGACACGGAAACATCGGGAGAGGTCGTCACCATGCGTCGGGCCACCTCCGGTAGCGCGGCCAACGAGGTGAGAATCCGACCGAAGCTCTCCTGCGTGGACACGGGTTTCGCGGTGAACACTCCCGTCTCGTTCGGGACGGGCACGATCGGACGAGGCGGTGACGGGTGATTGTTGATTTCCCCACCCACCGAAGCACACATGCGACCCGCTGCGGTTTCGGGACCGAACCGGTCCCACTCGGTTTCGCTGGTCAGGTTGAGCCCGGCTCGGAACTCGTCGATCTGCGCCGGGCTGAGCAAGGCGGCATGGTTCAATGGATCACCGGCGATGGGCAACCCCCATCCCTTCACCGTGTATGCGAACACGACGCTCGGTTTGTCGGCGACGGCGTCGCACGCTTGATAAGCGCGCAGGAGTTCTCCGACGTCATGGCCACCGAGGTTCTGAATGAGGGGCCCAAGTTCTTCATCCGGAACACCCGAGGCCCACGTCAACACCTCGGGACCGGCGTCGGCGAGAAAACGCGAACGCAGCTCCGGCCCCTTCAACGCAAACAACGACTGGTATTTCTCGTTCGGCATCGCGTCGATGTGATGCCTAAGCGCGTCGCCGCCCGATGAGGCGAAAGCCGCTTGCAGTCGACGCCCGTACTTCGCTTCCTCGACGTGCCATCCGGAGTCCCGGAAGAACTTCATGAGGAGATGGGCCTTCATCTCCGGCACGACCCGATCGAGGCTCTGGCGGTTGACGTCGACGATCCAGGTCACGTTGCCCATGCCCTTGAGCGCCGGATCGGCGATGGCCTCCCAAACGTTGCCCTCGTCGAGTTCGGCGTCACCCACCAGGGCAAAGAAGCGACCGGGCCGATCGGGCGGGTTGTGCGCGTTGATGAACCGCCGCGCCGCTGCGGCGAACAGCGGGGCGACCACGCCGAGCCCGACCGATCCGGTGGAGAAGTCGGCGACGTCGGGATCTTTGGTACGGCTCGGGTATGCCTGCAGACCGCCGAGGCTCCGCAGTCGGGTCAGATACGAACGGTCGAGTTCGCCCGTGAGGTACTTGATCGAGTGGTACACCGGCGAGGAATGCGGCTTGATCGCAACCTTGTCGTCGCCGGTGAGGTGTCCGAACCACAGCGCCGTCATGATCGAAACCATCGATGCGCTCGATGCCTGGTGTCCACCAACTTTGATCCCGCCCGCATCCGGCCGGTCGTGGTTCGCGTAGTCGACCATGCGGACCGCAAGCCACAGGACCCGTTGCTGGATCTCTTCGATGGTCGCGATGACTTCAGCCGGCGCGCCCGGCGCGGCCCCTAGCGACGTGCGAGACACGGGCATATCCATGGATTCGTCCTGGGATGGAGGGTGTTACGGCACAATCGGATTCAGCTCCGAGGCCGCTAGATCACCGGGCGTCAGGCCGGGCAACCAGGTCGCAAGGTCGCGGCGCTGTGCGTCGTTGACCGGTTCCTGCACCCGCAGGCCGTCGGCGAAATAGATGACGGTCATGACGTCACGCGGCATCTGCTGCTCGTTGGCGCCGGCCTTGTGCAGGGTCCAGCCACCGTGGAATGTCGCATCTCCGGCCTGCATCGCCACCGGTTGCGACAGGCTCAACCGATTCCTCGCGACCAACGATTCAAAGTGGGACTCGGAATCATCGGAGATCACCGATTCCCCGAGGCGACCGGCGTTGGTTCCCGATGCGAACGTCATGATGCCCATGTCCGGCGTGATGTCGACGAGGGGCATCCACATGGTTACGCAGCGAGTACCGTCGATCGGCCAATACACCGCGTCCTGGTGCCAGGGCGTGTGGCCCCCTCCAGGCTCCTTGAACAACGCCTGATCGTGGTAGATCCGCACGCGTTCGACACCGAGCAGCGCTGCGGCAATTGCCGCAAAGCGCTTGGCAAATACGAACTGTTTGACGTGAGCGTCGGTCCGCCACAGGTTCATCACCTGTACGAACGCTTTGCCATAGGTGTCACGTTCGGCGAGCGGCCTGATAGTCGTGCGACGCCGCTCCACCAGTGGTTCGATGACTTCCCGGTAGGCCGCCGCCTCGGACCTCGACGCGACACCGCGCAACAGAACGTGGCCCTGAGTCCGGTAGTGCTCGATTGCCAGAGGTGCGATCGCGTAGGTGGTGTCGAGCGCGGGAAGTGATGGAGTCGACATGGGCCTCGCTGTCGGAGCATTTATCGCATCAATACCCGCGGGAAGTGATGAAGTCGACATGGGCCTCGCTGTCGGAGCATTGATCGCATCAATAATGGCAGTCAATACTGACCTCGGCGCAGCAGGGCGTCAAGGGCTTCTCCGACAGCGAGCAGAGCGGTTCCGGCGACGACGAGAACCACAACCCGGGCGACGGATCAGACTTTGCGTCCGAGAAAACAGAGGAACTCCGTTTGCAGATCGGCACTTGCGGGTGCTTCGACTTTGTCGCTGAACACACCGGGGCGACGGATCATGGCATCGAGCGGCTTGAGTCCCGCATAGGCACCGGCTACGAGCTCGGCATCGAGCGATTCATCGCCGTTCACTGCACGGGCGAGATCCCAGGTGTGCACGAGCACATCGGACGTGATGATTCCACCAATGAACTGTTCGGCGGGCATCGGGCCGAACGGGCCGTTCAACGTGGCCGTCAGGTCAGCGGCGGGTAGAGCGCCGAGAAGTGCATCTCGGCTCGATGCCCACGATGCTCTGATGTCGTCCTCGGCTGATACCTCGGTGGGAGCCGGGCCACCCAGGCCGGCTTGAACCCGACGCAGATTGTTGACGACGTGGGCAACAACGTCTCGCGCCTTCCACTCCTCGCAGGGCGACTGGTTCGTCCACGCCGAGTCGGGTGCCGCTTGGACCCGGGCGTCGAACCCGTTGATGGCTTTGGTAATGCGATCTACAACTTGTTGGCTCATGCCCGGCACTGTATGCCTCCCGCTACCAACACGCTAGCCAGGCATCACGCACCAACCTGTTGGCTCATGCCCGGCACTGTATGCCTCCCGCTACCAACACGCTAGCCAGGCATCACGCACCAACCTGCTGGCTCATGCCCGGCACTGTATGCCTCCCACAGCCAACACGCTAGCGAGGCATCACACCGGCTCGTCCGATGGGCCAAGCTGGGGTATGGCTACTTCTGCAGACCTCGGCACGATGTTCGGAGCAACGTCGGCCACCACGTTCCTTGGGCTTCCCTCCGCAACTATCGACGAACTCGACGGTGTCGACGTGGCGATCTTCGGGGCCCCCTGTGCCACGCCGTACAAATCGGTCGGCCCGTACTGCGCGAACGCACCGGCAGCGATACGACGCGCAAGCTGGACCTACTCGGCCACGACCGCGCACATGAATTTCGACCTGGGTGGCCCGGCCATCCCGGAAGGCGCCAAGGTCGTCGATCTCGGCGACATCGCCTGGGACCCGACCGACTTCGCGGCCAACCGAGAGCTGATCTCCGCCATGGTCACGGCCATTCTCACCGCCGGCGCAGTTCCCATCGTGCTCGGTGGCGACGATTCGATTCCGATCCCGGTCATCGGTGCCTATGCCAACCACGCGAAGCCGGGCCAGCTGGCGATACTCCAACTCGATGCCCACATCGATTGGCGAGACGAGGTGCAAGGTGAACCACTCGGTCTGTCGTCCACGATGCGCCGCAGTTCCGAAATGAGCCACGTCGGCACGATGATCCAGGTAGGCCGTCGTGGCGTCGGATCAGCGCGACCGGCCGATCTGGCTGCGGCAGCGGCTCGCGGGGTGCACTTTATCGGGGCCCGCGACCTTCACCATCAAGGCGTTGAGCAAGTCGTGTCGCTCATCCCAACGAGCGGTTCAACGTTCATCACGATCGACGTCGATGGGCTTGATCCCTCGGTGGTTCCCGGCGTTATCGGTCCCGAACCCGGGGGTCTCACGTACACCCAGGCGATTGATCTCATCGATGCCGTTGCGTCACGAACCACGATCGCAGGATTCGACGCCGTGGAGTTCGTACCCGAGCGCGACGTCAATGAACTAGGCGCGCTTACTACCTTCAGACTCACGGCTCACGCGTTGGGCCGCATCCTCGAGCAACGGCTTCAACCTCCAGGTAACTAACCCGAACACGTGGTGTTGGTCGCGGCCGGCGGACTGGCGTTGATGAGAAACTCGGCAACCGCCAGCTTCACGCAGGCGCTCTTGTCGCCTGCAACATGACCTCCGCCTTCCCTCACGAGCAGACGTCCTCCGAGCTGCGACGCGAGGGACTGTGACCACTCCATCGGCGTCGTGAGATCGAAGCGGTTGGCGATCACGAGAGTCGGTACACCTGGCGATCGGAACCGCTCCGTCGGTATCGTGGCTGCGGGCCATCCGACACAGGTGAGTGCCGCGAGCGCCGAACTCTGGGCCAGGCCCGAGAAACGTGGGGCGGAACCCGAGATCTGAGTCAGCACTTCGGAGTAGGCGTCGGCACTTCTTGGAAGGATCCCGTCACGACAATTCACCGCCAAATTGGTAAGTTCACTGAACGTGTCCTGAGGAACGTACCCGTCGCGATCGTCACGGGTGATGTTGTCACCGCTCACTTCGTTGAAGTTCGCCTTCCCGGTGGTTGTCAACTCTTGGAGCGCGCGCGAAAGGACCGGCCAGCCGCTCTTCGGCAGACCGACCAGTCCGCTCACCTGGGTGTCAAAGCCTCGGCTTCCGAACGGTGAAGCGTCCGCCACGTTGGCCCGAAGCTGTGCGTACTTCGCCCAGAGGTCGCTACCGTCGTTGAACGGGCAGGGCTGAATCTCGCCGTTGGTGCACGCTTCCAGGAAGGCGTCGAGCGCGTTCTCGTGGGCTACGGCCCGATCGACCAACAGACCGGTTCCGAAACGGGTCGGCGTCATCGCACTGTCAAGGACGACCCGGGCCACCCGTTGGGGATAGCGGGTCTCGTACACCGCTCCGAGATACGTGCCATAGGAAAGACCGAGAAACGAGATGCGTCGTTCGCCCAGTGCCTCCCGCACCGCGTCGAGGTCTGCGGCGTTCGTCGGGGTGTCGAGGTGTTCGAGAATGTCGGCGCCAACGGCCTGGCAGGACTTTGCGATGTCGGCGTAGACGGCCCGGACCTGCGTCGCTTGGGAGGATCCACCGCCGGAACCGGAACTCGACCCGGGTCCGGGCAACTTGCCGGTCGTGCTGCCGCATCGAAAGGGCGTGCTCCGCTCGGTTCCCCTCGGGTCGACCCCGATAAGGTCATATCGGGCGAGGACTTCGGGGGTCAGGAAGAGCGAGGCGTTGCGGACAATGTCGGAGGCCGGGCTGCCCGGCCCGCCGGGATTCATGAATAATGTTCCGACCCGCTTCTTTGCCTGCGAAGCGACACGTCGGGTTACATGAAGCGATATCCGGGCGCTACGGGGGTTCGCCGGGCTGAGCGGCACCGACACCGTGGCGCATTCCACGAGCGCGTCACACTTCGCAAAGCGAACCGATGACTTCGGGCGCGACGCGGGAGCGACAACGGTCCCCAACCGCGCGTTGCCGGTGGTCGTTGTTTGCGCGCTGCTCGAGGTCGCCGTCGACGTCATGCCGAAGATCGTCGCCAGCACGAGCAGCACCGAAACGCCCACCATTCGTAGCTTTCCTGGGCACCGCACCATCCCAAGTTACGCGATCGTCATGACAGTTCCCTGAGACCGGCGGCCCTCAGATGACGACGTCAGACGAACTCAGCGCGATACGGGCAGCACAGGCCGTGCGAACACCTTCCTCCGCGGTATCTCGAAGTCCCGATCGCAGCGACGGGTCCGTGGCTGAAACGATGGTGAAGTAGAAACCACTGAACGTCGCGAGAAATCCGGCGACGTTGAGATGCTCCCAACTGAGCATCAGCTTGCGGGTCGGGACATCCAACGACACGATCTCGCGCGGCGCCTGCAGCGTCCACGCCTTCACCACATCGGCGTTCACCGTGAGAAAACCAAAGACCACGAAGAACAAACCAACGATCACGGCAACCACGCTCGCCACAACCAGTCGTGACAGCACGGCCACAGCGACGAGGTTGGCCCGCTGCCGACGATCGAGCCGGCAAGCGACGGGATAGACGAGATCGCCCAGACCGTGGGTTGCCACGTTCACCGGAACCCCGCCCGCCTCCAGAACTGATTCGAGCTCACGACGAGACTCGAATGTTGCGAGGCCCCCAATGTCGAGACTGCGCCCACGCGCAATGAAGACACCCCCGAGTGCCGCAAAAAGCAGAACGAGTAGGGCGAACGGAAACCAGTGAAGAAGACCGACCGACTGCCAGACCTCCGCGGTAAGGAAGAAGAACGTGACAACCCCGAGTAGCAAGGGCAACGTGCGGGCCAACGCCGCACCGGTGGTGCTGAGCGTCTCGGCCAATTCACGGAGGAGCCAAACGGTGAGGGACACGAGGCCGAAGCTCACGCTGAACCAGACAAGCACGAGAACGCAGAGCTGAACGAGCATTACGAAGACCGCTCCGCCGATCCGAAGGAACGGACTGTCGCCCATCAGCAGCACGTCGGCCGCTTCCGTGGTCAAGATCGCCGGGATGGCCGGCCCAACGACAAACGACGCCAGCTCAAAGCGGCCGAGGCCACTCGGGAGCGACAGGGGGCGTTGACGGTGAACCAGATTGGAGATCAGCCAGGTGGCAACCAGTACACCGCTTCCGATCGCAACATCGGCCAGGACACCCTGGTCTTTCACCACCAGCCCGCGAAGAAGCATCGCGGCGTACAGCACAAGAAGCGCTGGAAGCGCGCGTCGCCAAACCCGTTCAAGGTCCTGAGCGACCCGGTCCGGAACAAGTGACGGTACGCCCCTGCGAAGGAACCAGAGTTCCTCGTCGAAATCGATGGAAGGGTTCAACGACTGACTTGACGGTGCTGTTCCCGAGGTCACCTTGCCGACACTACGGCGACTCCGTCGCACCGTCGAGCACGGTCGACCTGCGTCCCTCAGACACGGTCGACCTGCGTCCCTCAGACACGGTCGACCTGCGTCCCTCAGGCACGGTCGACCATCGGTCGCCGGTCAGAAACGAACGGGTACGTTGCGGGGCCCTCGGACTTGACCGCCGGCCCACGTGACGAGCGCGGGGTCGGTGATCTCGAATTCGGGGACGCGGGCCAGCCATTCTTCGATCGAAACCCTCAACTCCATCCGAGCGAGGTTCGACCCGGCGCAGCGGTGAATGCCGGCGCCGAACGCGACATGACGATTCACCTCGCGGTCCAACACGACCCGATCGGCATCGGGGAACACCGAGGGATCGCGGTTCGCGGCTGGAAAGTTCATGAGAATCCGGTCGCCGGCCTTCATCGGACAACCGCCGAAGTCGACGTCTTCGGAGAGTCGCCGGGCCATCGTTACCGGCGAGTACGCCCGGAGGAACTCCTCAATAGCGGTCGTCATCAACTCCGGCTCGGCGATGAGGCGTCGGCGGTCTTCAGGATGGGCGGCAAGGTGCCACAGCGCCGAACCGATGGAAGACCAGGTCGTGTCGATGCCGGCGATCAGGAGCAGGGCGCACATGCCCATAACGACGGATCGGTCAATGACCTGCCCGTCGTGCTCGGAGGCGAGAAGTTCGCTGATGAAGTCGTCGGTCGGGTTGGCTACCCGTTCGTCGAGGGCCCCGTTGAGGTAGGTGACTATGCCGATCATGCCCCGCCGACGACGTTCGGGGTCGTGCGCGAACTCGAGCACATCGCGGACCCATTCCGTGAAGGTATCGGACATGTCCTCGGGAACGCCCAGGATGTGCCCGATCACCCGAACGGGAATCTGCTGCGCGTAATCAGCCGCCAGATCGAACGAACCTTTGGCTATCGCGTCGTCGACGAGTCGGCGGCACAGGGCCCTGGTCATGACCTCGTATTCAGCGACCCGCTGCGGGCTCAGCGTCGGAAGAACCAGGCGTCGGGTCCACGTGTGCAACGGTGGATCAGCGCTGATCGGAGGAACGCCCGAGGAAAGCAGTTGGGGTACGCCGCTCGCCACAGCCGCGCCGGCGGGTGGGGGCATGACCGAAATACCGTTGCCGGACGGGAACCGGTCGATGTCGCGCGCCATTTCGGTCACGTCGGCGTATGTGGTCGGCAACCATGAGCCACCCCACCGGTCCGTGTGAGCGATCGGGCAGGTCTGGCGAAGCTCGTCCCAGATCGCATATGGGCTGGCGATGTAGTCGGGATCGAGGATGTCGTAATCGCTCGCCCAATCAGTCACCGGCGTTCGTGCGTCCTGCGTATTAGTCATGTCATACAGACTGTCAGATTCGCTGGGAGAACTGAAACCGGGCCGCCATCGACCAGTTACAACCGTGGGATGTCTAGTTGGTGTGCACCACGAGAACGTCGCACGGAGCGGACTTCGATACCCCACCGGCGATCGAGCCGAGCACCCGAGCGGCACCCTGGACTCGCTTGTTTCCAACCACGATGCATGATGCGCTCAAACGGTCGGCCTCATCACAGAGAGCCTTCGCCGGATCCGCGATCACGACGCTCGTGGTCGCACTTACAAGGGACCGAAACTCCGAGGCGGCAGACTTCAGGATCGACTCGGCCACGGCGACATTGTCGAAGGTGAACTTCTCGCTTGTCGTTCCCTCGTTGATCTGTTCCACCCGGACCCGCGGTACCGCCATTACCAGGTGGAGCGGACGTCCAAACTTCGCCGCCATCTCCGCGGCCCGCTGGGAAGCTTCGTGCGCAGTGGCGCTGCCATCGATGCCGACGACGATTTCATTCATTGGTTTCTCCGTTCGAGTGCGTGGGAACCGGTCCGTAGGGGGCAACCGGTAATCCGATCGTGACGCAGACGCCGCGATCGTTCTATAACCGAGATCACACAGACGATGCGCTCCGCGCCCGAAGTCGGGGAGTCACCGAGATCACACAGCTCGAACTGACCGGCTGCCTGAGTGTTCGAAGCGTCCGACCACAATCAGTGACCGACCCGCAAGCCCCAGCCGGTGCGGGTCGTGGGTCACGAGGCGGGCCAAAAGCGGCTCTTTCGACCGGGCTTGAACGGACCCCCGTGTTCTACGGATTAGCGTTTCCGAATGCCTTTCGACATGGAGCGCAGCGCCGAGGGTGTCGCCTACTGGCTCATGAAGTCCGAACCCGAGGAGCTGTCGATCGATCATCTGGCGAAGTCACCGAAGAAGAAGTTCCGCTGGGATGGCGTTCACAATTATCGAGCACGCAACTGGATGCTCGCCATGCTCCCCGGTGACAAGTTCTTCTTTGCGCACTCGAGCTGCAAGGTTCCGGGGATCGCGGGTATCGCTGAGATTGTCGGCGAGCCCTATACCGACCCGACCCAGTTCGATCCCTCGAGCCACTACTACGATCCCGACTCGAAGGTCGACAAGCCCCGTTGGGTGAGCCGCGATGTTCGCTTCGTCGAGCGATTCCCCGAAGTGCTCTCCCTGCAAATGCTACGCGCGCATACTGAAGCGCTTGGCCATTTCCATCTCCTGCAAAAGGCCAATCGCCTGAGTGTCATGCCCGTCGGAAGTGAACAGTGGAAATACATTGTCTCCCTCGCCAGCTGACAACCTAAAGCCCAGAAAATCGGGGGGCAGCGCATCGGTGCGCTCATTGCAGGTATTTCCCCACTCAAGTTTTTGCCGTGTTGTGTCGAATAAAATGTGGGGGGTAGGGATGCGCAAAGTTCGACTTTCACGGTTGCTCGCGACCGCAACATTGGCTACAAGCGGGCTCATGGCAGTCGCACCAGCGATGGCTCAGCCACGACCGGTTGTCACGGTCAACCGGTACTGCGCCACCGCACGGGAGGAGTTTTCCACCCACTCGTTGACGCTGCGCCTCGATGAAGTGGCAACTCCGCTCGGTGCTGGCGTGTCGGCTATCGATGATCTTCGTTTCAGTCTCTCGCGAGTCGGCGAAATGGCACCCGGCGAGATAGCTCCGGTCTACCGGTCAAGCGTTGGCACACTCGGTTCGCTGCGATCTGCGTGGAGGACGCTCAAGACTTCGCGAAGCGAATCACGCAAATCCAATCCGCGCGTATTTTTCGCGAACTCAAGCGCATCGTTTTCCGCGCTGTCGAACGCGCTGGTCGGACACGTGACCGACACGTGCCTTGGCACACCGCCTACGACTCCACCGGCGACCGTCACCCTGCCGACCGTGCCGCCCGTGTTAGCTCCCGCGCCTGCACCCATGGTTCCCTTGCCTCCTGCCCCCGTTACGACGACACCGCCGATCCCGGTTACGCCGCCGGCGCCGGTCGCCGCCGCGAGTGGTAACGCATCGTCCTGGTTGGCGATGATCAACCAGGCTCGAAGTCAGCCCCGCACCTGCGGCGGCACATCGTTCGCTGCTGCGGCGCCGCTCATGTGGGACGCCAGGCTGGAAGAGGCCGCCCGCGTCCAGTCGAGCTACCAGCAACAAATCGGCACCATGACCCACACCGGCGCTGGCGGTTCAAACGCTGGCCAACGGATGTCGGCCGCCGGATTCGCTTGGGGCGGCTGGGCGGAAAACGTCGGATGGAACTATCCGGGGGCCGCCGAAATGATGCAGGGCTGGATGAACTCACCCGGGCACTGCGCAAACATCATGCAGCCCGAGATGACCCACGTTGGATGGTCCCGTGTGGGGGCCTACGACACGATGGTTCTCGGTCGTCAGCGCTGACCGACCGCGATCCGTCGTATCTCAGACCGTCGTACGTTTCGCGCCTGTCAGACCACCGTCACGTTGAACGGTGCGATGCTTTCAAGGGTCTTGCGAACCGCCTGGAGCGCTTCGGGAGTCGGTTCGATCAGGGCCGGATCGTGTGGACGCACGCCGTGCGACCGAAATCCGATCAGCTTGATTCGCATCCGCGGGTCGAGCGCGGCCAACCATTCGGCGGTCCGACGCAGCAGGTTCGGGTTGTCGTTCACTCCAGCGACGAGAAGCAGACGGACCTCGTAGAGCTTCTCCATGGCCTGTAACCGCCTGATGCTGGACAGCACGGGGGCGTTCGATTGACCGGTCATCTGCCGATGGACCGTGTCGTCGAGACACTTCAAGTCGATCATCGCTCCGTCGAAGACGGGGTCCAACCGATCCCATAACGATTCGTCGCAGGAGCCGTTCGAATCCACGAAGCAGGTCAGTCGCGAAATCGACGGATCGGTTTTGATGCCGGTGAACAACGAGTACAGAAATTCGGGTTGCTGGGTCGCTTCGCCTCCCGACACGGTGATACCCCGTACAAACGGTGCAGCTTTGCGAACTCGTTCGAGGACGGCATCGACGGACATATGCATGCGCTCAGGTCCGTGACCCAGGGGCATCGTCGCAATCGTCTGGGGGTTATGGCACGCAACGCAGTCGAAATTGCAGCCCTGCATGAAGATGACCATCCGGTTTCCCGGACCATCGACACAACTCATCGTGATGATGTCGGCCACCGTTCCGAAGACGGGATCGGATACGGGTGCGGGCAACTGCGTCAGGTCGATCACGCGTGCCTCAGTGCGGATCGCGTTCATGGCATCCAATTCGCTTCACCGATCGTTGCGTGAGGTGGAACGACGCTTCCGCTCCAGCGGCGAGGTAGTCGCTGCTGTGGCGGGCACCGCCGTGATCAGCGATCGCCGCCAGATCGCTCTTGCGCACCAGATAGCCCGTGATTCGGACGAACTCGTTGTTGTCGAGATTGAACGTGAAGTCGCGCATTCCCGAAACAAAAGCGCCTCGGATGATGTCAACCATCGCTGAAGGGTTTCGCACCACCGTTTCGTCGACGTGGAAGATGTCGCTTACGCCCGACGCGAACAGGCGATGATGCGGGGCCACCGTCGTGATGTGTTCGAGCATCGCCGGTTCATCGCCGACCGGAATGCGGGTTCCGGCCGTCACGTCGTGGTCGAGATCGATGCCACTTTGGCTGTGCAGGTAGCACCGGCCACGCTCCTCCCTCGCAATATGGCATCGGACGATTGGCCACCAACTCGGCGACGCGTTCGACCACCCGCCGACTGACGGCGTCGACTTCCTCGCTGTGCCCGTATCGGCCCTCCCGACCTTCGTAAGCCCACAGAAGATTCACGCACTCGGCCAGGCCGAAGATTCCGAACATGGCGGAGAAGCGATCGATGTCGATCAGCCCTTCAGCGGCGAGCCAGTGGGAGTCGAAGAAGTGCTGTCCTTCGACCAGGCTCCGAATTCGGGCCTCGGCCAGCTCAGCGGTGAGTTCGACGTAGCGGGGAAGTGTGGTGGCGAGGAACTCGTCGATCGTTCCGGCATGTTGGAGGGCAACTTCCTTCAGGTTGAGGCGCACCAGCGTGTGGGCGCCCCCGCCGATCTTCAGCGAGTTGTAGCAACTCACGGCGGCATAGTGTTCGCCGTGATCGCCGACCATCATCGGATGGTTGACGAAGTGCGGCTTTCCGGTCTCGAAGACCGTTCGAACGGCATCTTCAATAAGGTCGTCGGGGGTGATCTGCGGGTCGACCTTGAGGGTGATGTTCGGGACGGCCTGCCGTAGCGACCGCTCGACGCGAAAGATCGACCGGGCGATACGGCTGTCGTGTGGTCCGAGGTCAAGATGCACGAACGCGTCGGGCAACATGCGGTCGATGCCGATCCAGAACCTGCGCAGTTTGCTGTCTAGTTCGGCATCCGACATGGTGTCGTCGACAAAGGGTGCAAGCACTTTGTCGAGATCGCCGAGGTACACCGGGTACGTCGTGACGCTCGGAACCTGCGAGTACATGATCTGGAGGAAGGCGAGCGCATCGTCGAGGTTGGTGGGAGGCGGCAACTCCAGATAGGTCAGCCCCTGACTGATTGCCTTGACGTAGTCGGGAAGGATGTAGCGCGCAGTGAAGGGGGCGTGCCCTTCGTACATGTCGCAGATGATCCGTTTTTCGAGCGCCTCCGCACATTCGCTCGACACCGCCGGATACGGCAGCATGTCGGTCGCCAATCCGGCCAAGCGGCGTACCTTCTGGTCGTAGCCGAGCGCTACGTTTTCGACAATCCCGCGGGCCCGTTCGGCGAACTCGTTTGCGTCCATGTGCCGACGATAAGGACCCCCTACCCTCCCGGCTAGGGCCGAAAGTCGGAACATCGTCGCTGCTGATCACGGTCGAGCGCGCCGGTTCGCCCGGACGCGAGTTGACTCGGGAGCCACCGGCGCGGTCTCATGGGGATTGCCGATTGTGCTCCAGGCACCTGCGGCAGCGATGGGGGGCCAGCGCGAATGGAAATCCAACTACTCGATGCCACCTTTGGAGCCGTCGTCCACGGGCTCAAACTCGCAGGTCTCAGCGACGCCGAGTGGGACGAGCTCTACCGGACCTGGCTGGATCGTGCACTGCTGATCTTTCCCGATCAGCATCTGAGTCGTGAGCAACAGATCGCGTTTGCGAAACGCTTCGGCCCGCTCGAATTCGAGATCGCCCCGATCAGCAACGTTCGCAAAGACGGTTCACTTCGTGACGAGGCCGACAACGACGACGTCATGAAGATCCTCAAAGGCAACATGGGGTGGCACGCCGACAGCACCTACATGCCCCTTCAAGCCAAGGGGGCGGTGTTCAGCGCTGAAGTGGTGCCGACGATCGGCGGGCACACCGGGTTTGCCGACATGCGAGCTGCGTACGACGCGCTGGATTCCGACCGGCGGGCGCAGGTCGATGAGCTGGCCGCGTTTCATTCGCTGTACTACAGCCAGTCGAAGCTGGACCAGGTCGTCGGTGCGCCGGGTCGAGTCGGCGAATACAGCGGTTACGGTTTTCATGATGGCCCGGTCCCGTTCCGGCCACTCGTAAAAGTCCATCCGGAAACCGGACGCAGATCGCTCAACATCGGCCGCCACGCACACAATGTTCCGGGCATGGCAGAAGCGGAGTCGGAGCAGTTTCTCGACGCACTCGTCGAGTTCGCCTGCCAACCACCCCGGATCTACCACCACGATTGGCAGGTCGGTGACGCGGTGGTCTGGGACAACCGCTGCCTCCTCCATCGGGCGACGCCCTGGGACATGAACCAGCCGCGCGTCATGTGGCACAGCCGACTCGCCGGTGACCCCGTATCTGAGGCCGGCATTCAACCCCCGACCCCGGCCGCAAACCAGTAAGCGTACGTACTGTTTGCGGCTTCGTGCTCTGGGTGCAGGCTGACCTGAGTACCCAACTTCGGTTCGGTGATTCCCAACTCGGGATTGGAAGTACCCAACCCGCCAAATCCAGGCACCGCCAGCGCCAAAAACCCCCAAGTTGGGTACCGCAGAAGCACCAGTTGGATACACGCCCAACTCGGGATTGGAAGTACCCAACCCGCCAAATCCAGGCGCCGCCAGCGCCAAAAACCCCCAAGTTGGGTACCGCAGAAGCACCAGTTGGATACCAACACTCGGCCTCCAGCGGCCGTTCAGCAGCCGAAGTCGCTTACCCAACTTGGATTCGGTGATTCCCAACTCGGGATTGGAAGTACCCAACCCGCGAAATCCAGGCCTCGCCAGCGCCAAAAACCCCCAAGTTGGGTACCGCAGAAGCACCAGTTGGATACCAACACTCGGCCTCCAGCGGCACGCCAGCAGCCGAAGTCGCTTACCCAACTTGGATTCGGTGATTCCCAACTCGGGATTGGAGAACCCGCAAATCCAGGCGCCGCCAGCGCCAAAAACCCCCAAGTTGGGTACCGCAGAAGCACCAGTTGGATACCAACCCTCGTCCTCCAGCGGCCGTTCAGCAGCCGAAGTCGCTTACCCAACTTGGATTCGGTGATTCCCAACTCGGGATTGGAGGCCCGCCAAATCCAGGCGCCGCCAGCGCCAAAGACCCCGGGTTGGGTACCGTCGAAGCAACAGTTGGATACCAACACTCAGCCTCCCGCGGCCGTTCAGCCAGCCTGGATGGACCAGCCCCGTTCGTCACTCAGGGGCGTGGCAGACCGCTTCGACGTTGTTGCCATCGGGGTCTCGGACAAATGCACCGAAGTAATTCGGGTGGTACTCGGGCCAGACCCGGGCCTCGTGAAGCACCTCAGCTCCTAGCGCCACGGCCGCCGCCTGAAACGCCCGCACCGCGTCACGATTCGGAGCCTCAAACGCAATGTGCGATTCGCGGAATCCGTTTCCGGTTTCGATTGGTCCGATCCAGAAGTCCGGCACCGGCGGAATCCCGAAGCCGATGACCCGGCCTTCGTCGAACTGCATGACACGGACACCACCGATCGGGGCGAGAACCGCGTCGTAGAACGCGGCACTGGCGAGGACGTCGGCACATTGGATGGAGAGATGATCAAGCATGGCGACATCTTCGGCCGTTCGGGCTTGCCCGTCAACCGACGGTTTGGCCGCCAGATTGGTGGCGGATTCAGGTCCGTGCGATGATCACGGCCGACGGTCGACGGACCGATTATCCGGGGGATCACACATGGACGCCATCAGGTCATGGGTTGAGGACTCAGCATTCGGGGCCGGTCTCGGCGTGAAGCTCGTCGCTCTCGATGCCGAGTCCGTCGCTATCCGGCTCCCGTTCGCCGTGCGAAACTCCAACCCCGGAAACGCGTTGCACGGAGGATGCGCAGCGTCGCTCGGTGTGATCGGAGCTCAGGCGCTGACCCAGGCGGTACTCGGCGAAGCGATGGGCCCGTTCCACACGGCGAGCTGTCAGGTCAGCTACCTCGCGGCCGCGATCGGCGAAGACGTTGTCGCAAGAACACGGCTCCTGCGGCGGGGCAAGGAACTCTGCTTCTCGGAGACGACCGTCGAAACCGACGAGGGAAAGGCGATCGCTCAGGTGCAGTCGGTCGTGCGCGGTCGAGCGGGGAGCCCGGCTCCGACGACGTTTCCGGCAGCCGGCGATGACGGGGCCAGCGATCCGGGGAAGATGGGGCCGGGCGTCGCGAAGATGCCATTCTCCGCAGGCCGCCAGTTCCAGGTGGAGCACATGACCAATAGCTATGCACGCATACGAATGCCGCTGGGCGATGCAAACGCCGACCTGACCGACTCGTTCCACGAAGGAGCCATGCTGGCACTGCTCGACACCACGGGAGCCATGGCGAGTTGGGCCGCTACCGGACCCGGGCCGTACAAGGCGTCAACGGCGGCGATTCAGGCCCAGATCATAAGCGCACCGACGACCGGTGAGTTGGTCGCCTACGCACGGGTCGTCCAACGAGACAACGAGCTCTTCTGGTCAGACGTCGAGATTGCTGACAGCGAAACCTCGTTGGTACACGCCCGCGGCACGGTCATCTACCGGATCGTGACCTGAGCCGAAATCATGGCGACTCACACCTCGTTGGCCGATGCCCTCGTCTTGACGTCACCGCGTCACTTCGAGCGTCGGGACATCGAACTACCAACGATCGCCGCCGACGACGGACTGCTGCGGATAGAAGCATGCGGTCTGTGCGGGACCGACCATGAGCAGTACAGCGGTCATATCAAGGCCGGTTACGCGTTCATACCCGGCCACGAGATCGTCGGCGTGATCGAGGCGGCCGGCCCGGAGGCCTTGGCGCGTTGGGGCGTATCGGTCGGGGACCGGGTGGCCGTTGAAGTCTTCCTGTCGTGTCGAGACTGTCGGGAATGTAGGTCGGGAGCGTACCGGCGATGCGAGCGCCACGGCATCGCCGACATGTACGGGTTCATCGATGTGAACAAGGGGGCCGGCCTGTGGGGCGGATACGCCACCCACCTCTACCTGGCGCCCGATGCCCTTGTTCTCCCGGTGCCGGTGGGTCTTGACCCGGTCATCGCAACAGCATTCAATCCCATCGGGGCCGGCCTTCGTTGGGCCGTCGAAGTTCCGAAGCTCCTGCCCGGCGAAACCGTTGCGATCCTCGGGCCCGGAATACGCGGTTTGGCGGCAGCCGCGGCGGCGAAAGAGGCCGGCGCCGCGTTCGTCATGGTCACCGGACTCGGCCCACGCGATGCCGACCGCCTGGCGATCGCCAGGGAATTCGGAGCGGACCTCGCCGTCGACGTGTCGGTCGATGACCCGGTGAGGGCACTGCGCGAAGCGACCGGATCACAGGCCGACGTCGTGGTCGATGTAACCGCGAAAGCTCCGTCCGCACCGGGGCAGGCCCTGAAGCTGGTCCGTCGAGGTGGTCGGGTCGTGCTGGCCGGTACGCGCGGGCCCGGGACCGCTCCAGGTTTTGAGCCCGACACCATCGTCTACAAGGAGGTGACGGTCATCGGCGCGCTCGGTGTCGACGTCACCTCGTACCGGGCCGCCTTTGCCCTCCTGGCCAGCGGACGCTATCCGTTCGCGTCCTTGCCCCGCCGGGTCGCCGGGCTCGACGACCTCGAAGCCCTCGTGCAGACGATGGCCGGTGAGAGTGCCGAGACGCCGCCGGTCCACGCCGTGTTCACTCCAGACCCCGCTCTGTGAATCATCCGCGCCCACGTCTGATCCTTCTGACCCTCGCCTCTGATCCCTTCAACAGCAAAGAGAAAGCGTTGCCATGTTCGTCGACGTAATGACCGGGGGGCTTCCGCTCACCCGAATGCAGCAACTCGCCAAAGACACCAAGGACGCCGGCTTCAGCGGCCTGGTCATCACTGAGGGCGGACGCACCGCGTACCTCTCGGCCGCTGCGGCCGCGTTGGCCGCTGACATCGACATTGCCACGGGCATTGCCGTGGCGTTTCCCCGGTCACCCATGATCACCGCACAAACCGCATTCGAACTCGCCGAGGCGAGCAACGGTCGATTCCGGCTGGGGCTGGGCACACAAGTACGCGCGCATATCGAGCGCCGTTTCGGAACAACGTTCGACGCACCGGGGCCGCGCCTTCGGGAATACGTCGAGGCGATTCGAGCGTGCTTCGCCGCATTCCGAAAAGAAGAGCCGCTGAACTTCGACGGGCAGTTCTACCAGCTCTCCCTGCTTCCGGCAGCATGGGCCCCGGGTTCCATCAACGTGGCCAACCCGCCGATCGACGTGTCGGCGGTCAACCCGTGGATGCTGCGAATGGCCGGTCAGGTGGCCGACGGCGTACACATTCACCCTTTGAACCATGCCACGTACCTGCGAGACGTCGTAGCCCCGAACGTCGCCGAGGGTGCGGCCACATCGGGTCGCAGTGCATCAGACATCAAGTTGATCATCCCGTGTTTCACGGCGGTGGGTTCCGACGCCGAGCGGGCGAAGTACAAGGAGATGGCCCGCACCCAGGTCGCCTTCTACGGATCCACCCCCAACTACGCCTTCATGTTCGAACTGCTCGGACGGCCCGGGACCACCGACCGGATCCGAGAGCGGCAGAAGGCGGGCGACGTTCCGGGAATGGCCGCGGTCATCGATGACGAACTGCTCGCCCACTTCATCATCGACGGCCCCTGGGATGAAGTTCCCGACCTGGTCCGGGCCAAATACTCGGGCGTGGCCGAGCGGGTGGTCTTCTACTCCGCAGGCAGCGCGTGGGCCAACGACCGCGATCACTTCAACGCCCTCGGCGAAGCCGCCCGAAAGATCACCGCCGCGAACTGAAGGGATGCCGTACCGGCGGGTTATGCGCCCGGTAGTGGACCGGTCAACGAGGCCCGCTGCGAGATCTCGAGGAACAGGCCGTCGGGGCCCCGCACAAATGATATGCGCGCAGTTGATCCCAGATTTATGGGGCCGAACTCCTCGGCGAAGCCGAGATCGAGCATGCGTTGATGCTCGGCGTCCACATCCCAGACCTGCACCGTCAGATAACGCCAACCGGCCCCGGCGCGTGTTGTCATCGGCACGAGATCGGGTTCGACGACACACCGCACGAGCGTGTCGCCAATGCGGTAGCGATCGGGTTCGACTACTTCGCCACCGAGGCCGTCGACCCAGAATCGACGGGCTACTTCAGCATCGGAGACGGCGTTCACGATCTCGAGACCGACGACCCCATCAACGCCCCGGGGTACCAACTCGATGGCCACTCCTTCCGGGTCGAGGAGCCGGGTCGGCTCCGTGACGGTGTCGGTGGCGATACGCAGGAGTCGATGGACCGTGGGGTACGACTCGAGCGGGTCGCGCGAGTGGTTGATCTTGATCACCGACCCATTGCACCCAAACCGGTGTTGGCGAACGCCGTTGCCGATCTTCAGGAACTCTTCGTATCCGAGCCCGATCCGCGTTCCCCAGAAGGCCTCGGCCACCGACCAGTCCTGCGTGGAGAGTCCAATATCGAGATGATCTTTGGCAAGGCGCATGGAAGCACACTAACGCCGACACTGAGCAGGACCCAGATCATGGCTCTGCCCCTCAAACGCCGGTGTGGAGAAGGTACGACGGCAGGGCCTCGAGGAACTCGGTCGCAAGGCTCGGTGGCAAATGGCCGAAGTCGCGGGAAAACGCATCGTCGGCCGCGTCGGCCATCCGACGCGCGCATTCCATCGCGGCATCGACGCTCCCCCGCTCCATCATGAGCCGCCGGACACGTTCGACCCGATCCGGCGAACGTTCCTCACGCGGCAGGGAGAGGAGTTCCACGATGTCGGCGCGTTCGCCGTCGTCGACGTTCGCCAGCAGATGAAGAAGAAGCAATGTGCGCTTACCTTCATAGATGTCGCCGGCGATTTCCTTTCCGTAGTCGACTTCGTCGCCGATGATGTTGTAGATGTCATCCATCATCTGAAACAACGCACCGACATAGAAGCCGTAGCTCATGAAGTCGCCGGGAGGAAGAACCCGGCCGTGTGCGATCATCGCGCCGACCCGCACCGGATGGATCGTCGTGTACCAGCAGGTCTTCTTGAGAATCATGTTGAGGTAATCGGCTTCGGTGATGTCGAGCGCGTTGTCGAACCTCCAGCCGAGCTCGATGGCCTGACCTTCCACGGTCTCCGACATGAGATGTTCGAACTCCCGGAACACCTGAACGGTGAGGGCCGAGCCAAGGAGGGGTTCGCTGTCGAGGATCGGCCGCAAACTCAACATCGTGAGCGCGTCGCCGGTGTTGATGGCGAGCGGGATGCCATGCGAACGGTGCATCGTCGGAAGCCCGCGTCGGAGGTCACTCTCGTCTTCGATGTCGTCGTGGATGAGGAACGCGTTGTGGATCAGCTCGAACGCGATCGCGGGTCCGAGCGCCTCCTCAATCGAACCGCCGAAAGCGTCACACGCGGCGAGACACAGCGACGGCCGAAGGCCTTTCCCTCCGCGCGCCGGATACATCGGCAGTAGGTCGTAGAGGTACCGCGCGGGCTCCTGCACCGGAAGGTACCGAAACAACCCGCGACGGACCACAGGCCGGTACGTGGCCAACGCTCGCCGCACCACGGCGCGGTCGGTTTCAACCGACACGTAACTCCACGACCAGGCGCACACCGGGAAGCCGCTGGACCTGGACAAGTCCGCTGTAGGTGCCACCCGGTAGATCCTGCGGAACGGTGACGCTAACCGTGACATACGAGTCGTTGCCCGCGTAGCGGTCGCGTGGGTCGAACTTGGTGACCGGTTCACCGGCGAAGCTCACGTGGTCTGAAGAAAGGATCGTTCCGTCGTCGCCGATCAGCGGTGTGCAGAGAAACTCCAGGCGCGTCCGCGGCCGACCGTCGAGGGACTCCGCAAGAAACTCCGCGGTCGCCGTTCCCCCGGCGGGTGACGACAGCGTGAGCACGGGAACGGAATCGCCCTGATCGGCGTGCGGTCGCCAGGTGTTACCACCGAGCACGCTCCCGGGAAGCTGCACGATGTCTTCGATCAGGCTGATCCCGGCCGACATCAATTCGCGGATCGGTTCAAGGTACCGCTCACCGTCGTAGTGCCGCTGATCACGAGCTGACCGGTCATTGGCGGAAGAGGAGCGATAGTCGCCGGCGCCCGCCCGGCCGCGATCACCGGCTTGGTCGTAGGGCACCGATAGTCGTGGGTCACGCGCGTCGCGCGTGTCCCGCGATGCACGGCCCGAACTTCCCGGGTACCTCGAACCCGTTCTGTCACCGGCCCCCGGGGCCGCGTCGCCGGACCGGCCACGCGGGGTCAGACTCTCATAGACACGGCGGTGCAGCTCAAGCGTCTGCTCGAAGAACTGGTCGGAGTATTCGAGGATCCGATCGGATGCCGATCGGGCTCGTGGCGGGCGACGGTAGGGCGGCGATGGGTTCATTGGTGCCTAGCT
This sequence comes from uncultured Acidimicrobiales bacterium, assembly GCA_963763135.1. Taxonomy (GTDB): domain Bacteria; phylum Actinomycetota; class Acidimicrobiia; order Acidimicrobiales; family JANYDT01; genus JANMZO01. The sequence continues at coordinate 195,314 of CAVXNJ010000012.1, forward strand.
CTCGGGATAATATGCAGACATAGTTTTTTCACGGCGCGAGAAATCCTCGAATGTCGTCAACGGCCGGGAACCCCGTCAGGGCGTTCGAGGCCAGTAGACCGGAGATCGTGGCCGCCTCGACGCATCCGGCGTTGATCCGGGTGTACGTCCAGTCCCCGGCCACGACGAGGTTTGTGAGTCCGGTCTCTCCGGGAAGGATGCGGTACTTGGTGTTTCCCGGGCACGCCATGACGTACCGCTCCGACGGATCGACGTTGGCGCGCCAGAACTGAGAATCGAAACGGGCCATGCCGGTGACGTGTTCCTGGGCGGGGTCCATCTGCACCAGCAGAGACCAGTCGAAGTCATCGGGGTACCGCTGGACGCCGGTCGGCCACAACTGACCGACGTTGTGCCGCAGGAACTCGAGCGCGTTCGCTTTCACCTGTTCGCGCGCCTCGGCGAGATACCCGGGTTGCGTGCGCCGAGTTGGATCGGGATCGTCGGGCAGAACGTTGCAGAAATACGCGATGCTTCCGACCCGGCCTTCAGGAAACGACTCACTGTCGATCAGATGACTCATGTCGCCCCACGTGTCGAACGGTTCCACATATCCACCAACGGTCGCCCAGCCATCCGGCCATCCGAGTTCCTCGGTCGACTTCTTCAACCACACCTGGAACGCCTGGGTCTGGCAGGTCGGAATCCCCTCGACCATCTCCTTCCAGACCGCGTGGCGTTCAACGAGTTCTGCGGCGACGTGAGGCACGGCGCCCAGGGATATGCCGAAGAGGATCGTGTCGAAATCCTCGCCTCGTACCAACTCGTAATCACCGACCTCGGTGGGGCCGTGCGAACGGGCACCACCGCCGCCCGCATCCGCCGCGTCAGCGAACCACCATTCCAGGTCGTCTGCGTTCACGGGTGTGACCAACTGGTCGGCAATCGGTTCGCTCGGCCAGCACGGGAGTCCTTTGACCGGCCGAAGGGGCTGATACTCACGGTCCGGCGACGCGAGCACGGCCTGGCGTCGCATCGTCACCGACTCGACTGATTCTCCGGACGCGTCGAGATGCAACGCGCGGACCTGTTGGAAGAACTCGAACTTCACGCCGCGTCGCTTCAGCACTTCGTAGTACGGGGCAAAGATGGTGTCGCCCATCCCCGCACACATCTTCCACATGATTGCGCCCTTGTAGTCGAGGAAGAACCGCCCCACCAAGCGCAGGGCCGCTCCCGCTGCCGCGAACGGACGGTCGTAATCACCCGAGTAATACGAGAACGGCAGGTCATAAATAAGTGTGCGTACTACCGCGCTCTGGGCAGCTTCCGGTGACACGCCGTGCACCAACAGCCAGTCGACGTAGTCGTACTCGTCGATCGCGTCGAAACCGTCAGGATGGTCGACGAGCCCGTGCGCCAGAATGCCACGGATGCTCGCGGTCCCGAGTTCGATGACGTACCAGAGCCGTCGTCGTTCATCGTCGCCGTCGTTCAGCGACTCCACCCAGCGCCGGATGATGTTGGTGAAGGTGTCGAGGTGCGGAGCCAACGCGGCCAGACGACTGGAGTTCGATGCCCCAACGGCGGAACCCACTACTTCCGCCACTTCGAGGCCCGCTAGCAGTGTTGTGTACGCGGCATCGAGGAGTCGGCCGGCGATCCGGTCGAACGTCTTCGCCGCAGTCCGACGCTCGAGGCTGGACTCGTCGTCGGGCATCGTCGGCGAGAGGAGGACCGGCGTCGAGCCGGCCGTCGTGGGCCGCAGCGGTGTCAGGCGCATCGGCTTCTCATCGTCGGGCTGTTGCCGCAACGAGTGCACCGCCGTCGCCATGAGCCGCATGGTGCGCACTACGTATTCCCACGCGTCCAGCTCGCGATCGTGTTCGTCGGGCACGCCGGGTATCCGGTCGTCTTCGGGGAAGTCACCGACCCAGTGCGACCACTCGGCATCATGGAAGTCCTCAACGCCGATTCGGCTGGACCGGGCGAACGCCTCGTCGACAGTGGCAAGCGGGCTCCCGGCGGCGCGGCCGAGTTCTTCGTAACACTCACGCAGGCACCGGAAACTGTTCTCGTAGAACCCCAGCCATATGTGCAGGCCGTGCTCCTCGATCCGGTCGTTCGGTCCGCGCCCGCTCGCTCCCTTGCCCCCGAGCCGCCAACCCTGCTGATAGATCGTGATGCTTTCGAATCGGTCCTGCCATCCGTCTTCGCTGAGCGCGAACGCCGCGGTGACGGCGCCGACTCCACCCCCGAGAATGGCCAGCTTCTCTTTGCGCGGAGCCGTTTCGTCATCGGTCAGGTGTTTCGCCCGATACTCACTCATCGACGCCCGCCTCCCACAGCACCGAGCCGGTATCGAGCTTGAACTCGAACTCCGCCCAGAACGCTGCTTGCGGGTTGAGCTGAGCGGCGGGAATCCCCATCTCACGTCGTATGGGTTCGCTTGCGATGTCGTCGAATGTCAGAGTCCAGTCATCAGCGCTGAGCGGACCACCGCCTTTGAAATCGTGCAGGCTGATCCACGCTTCGACGATCGCCTGGTAACACGCTCGGTCGACGTATTTGATGTCGCGGAATTGTTTCAGCATGATCATCGATGCGTCGCCGGCCATCAGCTTGGTGACGATGAATGACGTGCGGTGAAGGTCGAGTTCCGCCGCCGCCCGGTGTGGCCCTCGGAGCTCTCTTTGCGCGTCGATCGGACGCAGACGCAGCGGGTGACCCGGCGTCGCTTCAGGACGTTCCCGGCGAAGGTGACCGGTACCCAGCGTCGGCGGGCAATCCGGCGGCGCTCCGGTGTTCCGCTTCGTCGGGTCAGGCGCCGTGACAAACGCCGCCAGGTGTTTCGCGATCTCCGTCGGCGACGTCCAACTTGGCTCTAGACCGCCCGGGGCATTCGTCGTTCCAATCGAGATGAACTCCGAGAGCGACACCATTGCCCGGTCGTCGGGGTGGCGGATCAGCCAAGTTTTTACCGTGATGGTCTCGTTCTGATCACCGATGTGATCCCAACTCGGGATGTGAAATTCGCCCGACTGTTTGGGCATCCCGAAGATCTCCCGACCCGAGGCGACCGTTGGCGTGCTGTCGGTGAACATGTAGACCGGGACGATCGATAGCCGCACCCCAATCGGATCAAACGCCAGAATCGATATCCCCAGTTCGCACTCGCTCAACCCGCCTATCGCACGGTCCGCTGGATCGGCCGAGTAGATCCGGTCGGCTTCCATGACGTAGAGGAGCACGGCATCGGCGACCGACCGGTAGCGAAACGAACCCTTCGAAGGCTCGTTGATATAGGTGTCGAGCATCACGTCGAGCAGCGCTCGATCAGCAGGGAGAACAAACGCGAGTATCCGGTTGCCTCGAACGACCTCCGGCACGTGGTGGACCTGTTCCCCACCGCGCCCGACGTAGCGAGGAAGTGGAGTTTCGACGCGAGAACCTCCGGGAGCCGAACGAGTTGTCACTTGGCCAAACCTTCCGTCAGGTACATATCAGGAAACCGCAGCGAGCAATTGGCGCGCTCGACCGACATCGTTTTCGGGCGCGTCGGTCTCGGGATCCGGAACAAAGTACTGAAGCGCCACGCCAATCTGCTGCTTCACCGACGCTCGATCCTTCGGATCGATGTGGTCATGGAGTGAAAGCGCCGAGCGAAGCTGGAACACGCGATTGCCCTGATTGTCAGCTTCCTCAAGCGAGTCCTGCAGTTGCTCAACCGTCGAGCGATCGCTTCCGTGCTCCTGGGCCCGAAGCACCGCCGAGAACCGCACGAGTTCAGGATGCATGAACCGCTCCCCCTTCTCATGAACGAGGCCGAGCGCATTTTCGATCGTGGCGATCGCCCCGACGGTGTCGCCGGCGGTCACCTTCGCCCGAGCGAGACACCACATGTAGAACGGGACCATGAGTCCGGCCCCCATGCTTCGCATGAACGCTACGCCCTGCTCGAGGGACGCGATCGATTCCGGCGACGATCCCTGCACGCCTGCCGATGCCGCACAAAGGAGGCCGCCGTGCGCGACCCAAATGCTGAACCCGTGGGTCGTACCAAGCTCATATGCCCGATACGACGGTTGCATCGGGTCACCGGAGTTCGTCAGAAACCGAATCCAGGAATCGCGAGTGCAGTTGTAGGCCTCGGTGAACGCTCCAAGAGGGAACGGAAGCGCCGCAGCGTCGGTCCGGGACTTGGCGATCCGCTGGCGTCCGGACCTGGAATCGCCACGTAGCCACTCGACAACGCCGAGGGATGCATCCGATGCGACGACCGGATGCTGGGGCCGCGACGCGGCCAACACCTCGGAATGGAACACCCGGGTTCGGGTCAGGTAATCGTGGCATTCATCGATACGGCCAAGATGCAGTCGCGATTCGGCGTACAGCCATTCCGCCATAGTCAGATAGTCGCCACCCAGGGCCGCTCCGACCTCCATCGAACGATCAGCGAGGTCCATCTGAATGTCGTGGTCGGCCCGAATCAGATGATATGTCCACTTACCGTAGAGAGCTTCTTCCAGCTCGGGGGTGTTGCCGAGTCCCTCGCTGAACTGCAATGCCCGCTCCCAGTGGTGCAGCACCTGGTTATCGGCATAGCCGAGCATGACCGCGTTGGCGAGCCCAAGAGAGCTGTGCAACTGAATTCGCAGCTCAACTTCATCGAGACCGGCCGAATCGAGAATCGCGAGCCCACGACTGAACGACTCGATCGCCTCGACGAACGACGCTCGTGATGCCGCCCGCTGTCCGGCGCGTAGGAGGAACGTTGCCGCTTCCGGGAGGCGACCGGAGCGTTCGCAATGTCGTGCGAGAAGTTCCGGCTGATCGACGGCCAACGACGGAAACTGCGCGAGCACCACGTTCGCGATCTCGTTGTGCAGTTCACGGCGCCGAGCGAGCGTTTGCAGTTCGTATGCGGCGTCGCGCTGTAGGGCGTGGTGAAAACGGTAGACCGGTTGATCACCAAGACGTTCGGATTCGACCAGCCCCTGCCGCCGGAGCTCTTCCAGATCGCGTTCCAGGTTCTCCGCGTCGGAGCTGAGCGCGACAACGAGATCGTGCGGAACGACGTCGTCGATCGTGGCCAGAAGCTGAGCGGTGGGTAACCCGGTTTCCAAATTCGTGAACCGCGAGCTGAGAAGGTCGGCGAGCGTGGTCGGAATGTTCTCGAGCCACGAAACGTCGGACGGGTCATGCTGGATGGCGCGTGCGAGTTCTTCGATGTAGAGCGGAATACCATCGCTCCTCAGCGCCACCTCGCGCCGCTTCGCCTCATCAAGCGTAGCCTCGCCGAGCATGGAACCGATCAGCTCGAAGCGCTGCTCGTCGTTGATGGGTTGCAGGTTGGTTACGACAATGTCGCCGAGCCAAGGGGCGACGAAACCGGGGCGCGTTGTCGCCACGATCGATACCCGGTCGATCCCCCGGGCGAGCAACCGGCCGAGAAGTTCGACGGTGCTGGGGTCGGCCCAATGGAGGTCTTCGAACGACACAACCGTCGGCCGCCCCCTGGCCTGCCACGCGATCCAGTCGGACACCGCGTTCATGAACCGCTCACGGAGTACGTCGGGCGACACTTCGCCGGCTTCGTGGCCCTCAGGTACCTGCAGGCCGAGAAGCTCCGCCAGAGGTCCGATCACATGACCGGGTCCGCCCTGGGTTGCGTCGATCGATTCGAGGAGCAGTTTGAGTCGCTGCTCGGGGTCTTCGACATTCTCCGCGCTGATACCACGTTCGACCATCCGACGAACCGGCCCGAAGGTCTCCAGCGTTGAATACGGCGAGCACTGCCCGACCAGGAACAGTCCTTCACCGAGCATGCCGACGGAACGCAACCAGTGCAGGAGGCGGGTCTTACCCATTCCGGCGTCGCCAATGATCAACCGCGCTGAGGACTCCCCGCTCATCGCTCGTTGCCAGTCGCCGACCAGGGCCGCGCGCTCTGCAGTACGTCCGACGAACGGCGTGAGACGGGTTGCGGCCTCGATCCGAGAAGAGGCCGACGTTGGCGAAACCGCACGAAAGACTTCCACGGGTTCGGCGAAACCTTTCAGATTTCGCGTGCCCATCGACTCCACGTCAATGAAACCTTCGACCAACCGGCGTGTCGCCTCGCTGAGGGCTACCCCGTTGGTCGGCGCGGCACTCTCGAGGCGCGCGGCCAGGTTCGGCGTAGCTCCCGTGATGTCACCCTCAAGACGCCAACGGTCGGTGCCCACATCACCCAACACCACGAGCCCCGTGTGGATGCCGACGCGAATAGCGAACTCGACACCGAAGCGCTCGCGGAATCCGACCGCCAACTCGGCCACTCGCTGGGTCATCGAGAGTCCGGCCAACACGGCGCGTCGGGCATCGTCTTCGTGAGCGACCGGATAGCCGAAATAGACGAGCAAACCGTCGCCCAGATAACGGGCCAGGTTGCCATCATGCGAGGCGATGATCTCCGCGCACGCCGCCTGATATTCGAGAAGGATCTCGCGAACCAACTCCGGATCGATCGACGTGGCGATGGCGGTCGAACCCACGACATCGCAGAACATCACCGTGAGTTGTCTCCGGATCGGGGCCGCCGAACCAGCCGGTGTTGATGACGGCGTAACCGCGTTGGCTCCTGTCGTGGTTACCGGTGTCGTGGTTACCGGTGTCGCGGTTGCCGGTGTCGCGGTTGCCGGTGTCGTGGTTGCTGCTGTCGTGGTTACCGGTGCCGCAGCAGCCAAGCGACGCTCCGCCAGGCGAACCATGGCTTCAGCATCGAGATCGCCCGGACGGATTTCAAGGGCGGCCCGGCCTGCCGAAAGCACCCCGTTCCAATCGGCTACTTGAACGGCGCGATCCACCTCGTCCATGCGTGCAGCAAACTGCTCAGACGCGAATTCCTGGCTCAAGTCCCCAAACATAGCGGTTGCTTCCGCGATCCGCGCCGGCCGAAGTTCGCTTCGCATTGTCATAATTCACCAGCCTCTCGGGCGCATTCGGTGCCATGACAGTGCCGGACTGCAGTGAGGTCGTCTATGACCCGGATCACAGAATGGAGCGCTACTCCGAGACGCCGAACAGCAGGGTCGCAACTGGCGATTTGAGCTGCACGGTCCATGCGACACGAACGCTGGTGGTATGTACGCGCACCAGTTCGCTGGACGCGAGTGCCGGAACCGACACCCCATTTTTCGGGTTTCGACACGCTGGGGTTGGAAGAAAGCGACATTCGATCGGCGCCGCCTGAAGCCGGCCAAGCGCAGCGGCCTTCACCCCGGTGGATTGGTATTTGGGCGTAATCGGTATCCAGTCGCTCGCCGTCTTGACCTTTTCCACCGTCTCAGGAGCGAGTACGCCGACGACTTCGGTTGCTTTCAGAACCCGCCCGGCGACGCCAGCCGTGCCTGCCGAGGGCGTAGTGGTGGGCAGAGCGGTGGTCGTCGTGCTGGTTCGTCGGCGCTGGTTCGAACCGCCGGACGGGGCCGTCGACGTCGGCGTCGCGGGAATCGTGGCCCGAACCAGGCTGGTCGCCGGGATGATGGCAGCAGCATTCTGCGGTGGGGTGTACGTGCCGGGCGTACGTTCGTAGGAGTTCGTCGTGCCTTCATGATGCGGGAACGTAACCCGACCGAGGTCGAACGCGAACGGGTGGAGCCAGAACGGTCCGATCCCGAACTCGCCGAGTCCGAAGACCGATATCGAACCCCGGACTCCGGGCGTGACCTTGATGTTCCAGGTGTAGGTCGTGTCTGACACCGAGTAGCCGAACGAGCGCTGCCGTCCGTTCACGAAGGACCCGGGCGATAGCTCCGTCCGGAAGGTTCCGCCGGAGGCGACCCCATCGTTCTTCCAAGGCTGGTCCGTTGCCGTCGTTCCACGAAACGTTGAGGCCACCGGCGACCCGTTGTCGATCGAGCGATAGTTCAGCGCAACCTCTCCCGTGCCGCCGAGATTGAAACCGAGTTCGGCCTTACCCGTGGCGATGCTCGGGATCGATACTTCGGTGTGGGTGAGCGACGCCGGGACCCAGAGGTCCACACCGCAGTTTGTTCCGCAGGAGCCCCACGGCGGCCGAACCTGGTCGCCCCAGTCGATCTCTTTTCCGAACTTCTCTTTGAAGGTCGCTCCGAACAGCACCTGCCCCTCGACCGTGGCAAATGCACCCACCTCGAGCACGAACTCTTTGCCGGCGTAGACGAGGTCGGCGTCGAGTCCGGTGCGCTGATAGAACCCGGCGTCGGCATCGAAAGCCCGTGCGGTCAACGATGTCTCGTAGTTCGCACCGGGAACGCCGTCGTCGTCAACCAGTTGTCGGGGTGAAAGGTCGGCGGTGACTTCGACGGGGATGCGCAGACCGATGCCGTACCAGGCATGCGCGCCGATCGACACGTAGCTACCGGGCCCCAGGTCCCACGTTTCTTCCCACTCGAAGCTGTCTCCCTCGGTGAACCCCGTGAGAAACTCCATCGCTCCATTCGGGCTCTCGGCCGCACCACCGCCCGACGAGCCGGTCCCTCCGCCGCCGCCTCCGCCGCCAGTAGGCGTTCCATTGTCCTGTTTCGTAACCGGCTTGGCTTTTACCCGTTCGCTGCTCGCCCCGCCGGACCGAGACCTCGTGGTGGTCGTGGTGACCGAACGCGACCTGCTCGCGGAACTCCGTTGGACAGTGGGCTGCGTGTTCGGCAGGGCGCCGGTCGATCGCGGTGTCGGCGGCAGCAGATTCATCGAAACGGTCTTGGACTGCGTGTAGTCGAACCGACCGTTGCGCATCACCGGAACCGCCGCACTTTGGTTCTTCACCTCCACCGAAGCGGCCGGAAAGAACAGTTCCGTCGTGACGCTCATGTCGCCCTGGCCCGCCGCAACCGCGCTTTTCAGCGCCTGATCCCCCCGCTGCATCGCCTGCTTCAGTGGATGGTTGTCCGGTTTCGAACCAAGGGTGACCTTGAAGGCATCGAACTCGCTCAGCTCCCATTTGTTGGCCCAGACGTTGGACGTTGGCACGGTCCGTCGAAATCCGGCGACGGCGTTTCCGACGGCGGTGGGATCGACAACCGTGATCGTTGTGGTTGATCTGATGGTTGTTCCGTCGGCGGTTTCCACGACCTCCTCGATCTCAACCGGATCGGCTAAAAGCGCACTGCGAACGGAACGGAGCTGCTGGGTTCGAGCGTGATGACTGGCCAAGCCGGCGCTCGCGAGTTCGCCGACCGCGATCGGACCCCGGCCTTCGATGACGACCGTCTTTGCCGACGACGCCAGAGGGGTCCGGCGAACGACCGTCTTGCCATCGAGCAACGACTTCGAGACGGTGAGGACCTCCGGTCGGGGCACGGCCGACCGGGCGGGCGTAGTTGGTTTCGTCGCCTTCTTGGCCGCCCCGGCCGTCAGCGGTGGCTGGCCAACTATGAGAATTGCCGCCAAGGCGACCAGCAGGGCCGAGGAAGCGGCCCGCCTGGTGCGAACGCCTGACGCCTCCGATCCGTCTTCAATCTCAGAACGCGAAAAATGCCGACCCATACCTACGAGACGTTGAGGCGCACCTTTGGTTACAGGCAGGTTCTCCCGCCAGCGGTGACTCTCGCCGCCCGACGATAGGCGAATCGGCGGATCTACGGGGTGGACGGGCGGATGGCCGAGCGTCGCGAACCGGCCACCGAGGTCAGCACGACGAGTGCGACAACGATGATCAGTGCGTCGGTCTGCTCGTGAAGAAAGATTGCGGCCCAGGTCAGTGACAGGAGCGGTTGGAGCAGCTGAACCTGGCTGACCCGGGCGATCCCTCCGATGGCCAGGCCCGCGTACCAGGCGAAGAAGCCAAGGAACATGGATATGACCCCGAGATACAGCAGACACCACCATGCCGTCATCGGCTCGTGGAACGAGACGGGATCCAGCCCGATGATCGCCAGTGCGACGGTAAGAGGCAACGCGGCGACAACCGCCCAACTTATGGTTTGCCAACCACCGATTTCCCCGCTCACGATCGCCCCCTCGGTGTACCCCATGGCGGCGGACGCTATGGCTCCCAGCAAGAAGAGATCGCCGATCGCGACGTCTCGCGTTCCTCGGGCAATCGTGAGCACACCTATCGCTGCCGCACCGAGCGCGGCGAACAGCCAGTACCGCCCGGAGGGTCGGGCGCCCGTTCGAAACACGGACCACCCAGCGGTCGCGGCCGGGAGCAAACCAATGACCACCGATCCGTGACCGGCGGGCGCATGCTGCAACGCCAAGCCGGTGAAGCCGGGGAACCCGATCACGACGCCGGCAATGATCATGGCCAAGCGGCCCCACAGATGGCGGGGCGGCACCGGCGTTTTGGTAACGAGCAGAACGATCGCGGCGAGCACTCCGGCGAGGACCGCCCGCCCGAACGACGGAAAGATAACGCCGAACTCTCGTACAGCAACTCGCGTTACCGGAAGCGACACGCTGAAGCAGAGCACCCCAACAAATCCGAGAACCAGGCCACGCGTTTCCGCGGAAGTGAGAGTAGCGTTACTCGATGTGGTCATAAATCAGAGTAGCAGTTTGGACACCGCACTCCGGAGTTTCTGCGAAGCGGGCGCGGTCGGTGAGCGACTTCCGAGTGTGCGGGAGCTTCAGCATCGGTTCCACGTGAGTCCGGCCACCGTCCAGCGGGTGGTTCGGGAACTCGTGATGGAGGGTCTCGCAATCACGCGCCCCGGCGACGGAACATTCGTCGGCCGTACCGGCAACGTCGAGCGCGTCGTGCGCGATTACTCCTGGCAGACCGTTGTTCTCGGCCGCGCTCCGGAGATCCGGGCCGGGCTCGACTACCTGGCCATCGAGCCCTCCAAAGCGGTGATCGCCCTCGACAACTCGTTTCCGGATTCAACGCTTCAGGCACGGGCCCTGTTATCGAAGGCGGCCGTCCGCGCTTCGAAGACACCGGAAGCCTGGGATCGCTGCGCGCCCCAGGGATTGATGGCGCTCCGCAACGTGTTCGCGGCCGAGGTCGGGCGGGAGTTCACGGCGGCCGACGTCCTCATCACGCCGGGAGCGCAAGCCGCCCTCGACTCGATCTTCCGGGTGATGGCCCGACCCGGCGATGCCGTGGTGCTTGAGGACCCGGGATACCCGGGCGCCGTCGTAGCCGCCACCCTGAGCGGCCTCACACCGACCCCTGTGCCAACCGACGAGCATGGCGTGATTCCCGACGCTCTCCGCGCCGTGCTTGTCCGTTCCGGAGCCCGTCTGGTCGTTCTGCAACCCAGGCACGCAAACCCGACGGGGTCGATACTGTCGGCGGACCGTCGAAAGGCCGTCCTGGGCATTGCCCGGGAGTTCGGGTGCTTCATCATCGAAGACGACTGGGTCCGCGATCTCGACCTCGATGGTCCGAGCGGTCCGCCGTTGCTCGCCGATGATTCCGACGGACACGTGATCACCATACGGACACTTAGCAAATCGGTGGCACCGGGCCTTCGCGTCGCCGCCCTTATCGCAAGGGGTCCGGCGCTCGCGCGTCTTACCAGCGCGCGTCTCGCAGCCGACTTCTTCGTGGCACCGATTCTTCAGGCGATCGCGGCCGACGTCCTGAGCTCGCCCGGTTGGCAGCGGCACCTCGCCAACACGAGGACCCTGCTCGCCGGACGGCGTGACGCATTACTAAGCGCGCTCAACATATCGGCCTCTGGCCTGCGGTGCAGGACCCCGACTGGTGGACTCACCCTTTGGGCCGCCCTTCCTCCAGGGATCGACGATCTCACCCTCGCCGGAAGATGTCTTGAGCGAGGCGTTCGGGTCGCCGCCGGACGCACCTACTGGCTCACCGAACCCGCCTCGTCGCACATCCGCCTTTCCTATTCGGGAAATGACATCGCCACACTGACCGCGGCAGCGCAACGGATCGGGTCGGCGCTGGAATCCCGGTGACAGATCCCGCGAAGTACTTGACTCTTCCGTTACGGAAGACGTCAGAAACGGTCGAGCCATGTTTGGAATAGGTACGTTTTCGCAAATCGTCGGCGTCTCGGTACGCACGCTTCGTCACTACGACGAGGTAGGACTGCTTCGCCCGGCGAGGGTCGACGCGTCAACGGGCTACCGCTATTACGAAGCCCCGCAGGTGGCCACGCTCAACCGCATTCTGGTGCTCAAGGAGCTTGGCTTCACGCTTACCGAGATCACCCGAATGATCGAAAGCGGTGTGAGCAGCGAGCAGCTGGTCGGAATGCTGCGCCTTCGCCAGGCCGAGGCCCAGCGGGCCCACGACGCCGAACAACTTCGCCTGACCCGCGTGGCCGCCCGAATCAAGCTCATCGAAGGAGACCACCCCATGTCCACCATTACGTCCATCGTCGTCAAGCCACTCCCCGCGGCCCACCTCGCCACGATCAGCGAACCGGCGAGTGGGTTCGACGCCGATTTCGGCCCGATCTTCGGCCGCCTCTACCCGTCGCTGTACGGGGAGCTTGAGCGAATCGGCGTTCCGTCCGTCGGGCCGCAAACCGCCATGTACCGCGAACGCGCCGACGGTCGGATCGACGTGGTGGCCTGCGCTCCGATTCCCCCCGAGGCAACGATCGAGTCTCCGATCGTTACGCCGGCACACCTTCCGCCCGTGGCCCGGGCCGCGACGCTCATCCATCACGGATCGATGGCTGACATCTCGAAGAGCTACGACACGTTGATGGCCTGGATGACCGAGACCGGCGAAACACCCGTCGGCTACAGCCGCGAGCTCTATCTCGACTGCTCCGGCGAACAGGACTCGTGGGTGACTGAGCTCCAGTTCGAACTTGGCTGATCAGCGATCCGCCCCCGGCCGAACTCCCCGCGATGGGCCGATAGGACCAGCGACCTAGATTCAAACACTCATTGTGGTCAATCTAGCGTCATTTCTGTACAGATTTCACCATGAGTGACCGAAAGGCCTTTCAGAAAAATTGAGAGGCCGTTCATGAAGAAGTTTCCTTGGGTGCTAAGCGTCATCAGTCTGGCCGTCGCCACGACGGGCACAGCTTTTGCGACGGTCGAACCGGCCCGCGCCTCGGTCTCCGTCGCGCCCTCACGCGCCTACTCGCTGTTGTCAGGTGGAGGGTCGTTCATTCTTCGGGCGCGTCCAGGGGATCTTGATGCGTTGATCGCCGACGTTCATGGCAGCGGTGGCACGGTGGTTCGCAAACTTGCGATCATCAACGCGTTGGCTGTTCGACTGCCGGCCAAGAGCGCAGTTCGCGTCGGACGCTCGACCAGCCTCGTCGGCGTCGCCCGCGACACCCTGGTCCAGCCGCGCGACCTCGCCATCGCGGCGAAACCCGCTCCGGCGACGATTGCGACAACCATCAAGGTCAGGAAACCGACTGCCACCGCCATCCCCGCGACCTCGGCACCCGCCCCCATAACGGCCCTGACCACCACAACCCCGTCGACGACAACGATTCCCACCCCGACCACAACAACCCCGTCGACCACAACGATTCCCAGCCCGACCTCGACGACCCGGCCCACCACCACCACCACCACCACCACCACCACCACCGTCGCTCCAACCACGACGATCAAGGTCGATCCCGCCGCCGAGTTGACCTCCATATCGGGTGATCGCGGATCGATGCACTGGATCACCAACGCCATCGGCGCCACGAAACTCTGGAACTCCGGAATAACGGGCGCGGGCATTGACATCGCCGTGATCGACACCGGGGTAGCCCCGGTCACCGGACTGGCCGGCAAAATCGTCAATGGACCCGATATCTCACTCGACTCGCCGTACTCCAACGCGCCAGGTGTCGACGCCTACGGCCACGGCACGCACATTGCGAGTATTGCGGCCGGACTCGATGCCGGCACCACCAATCTCTTTGACACCTCCAAGTTCGTCGGCGTCGCTCCCGGTGCCCGCATCATCAACGTGAAGGTGGGTGCCTTCGACGGCGCCACCGATGTTTCCCAGGTCATCGCGGGAATCGACTGGGTCGTGCAGCACCGTCGCGATCCTGGTTTCAATATCCGGGTGTTGAACCTGTCCTACGGCACCGATTCGACGCTGCCGACGGCCGACGACCCGCTGTCGTGGGCCGCGGAAGTGGCGTGGCGGTACGGAATCGTCGTAGTCGCCTCGGCCGGGAATGACGGCGCTCAGACCAAGGTGTTGAGCCCGGCCAACAATCCGCTGATCATCGCGGTAGGGGCCATCGACCAAAGCATCGGCAAACTGACGGCGGCCGACTTCACCGCCGCGTCGGGAATCCGTCAGCCCGACGTCTGGGCCCCCGGTCTCCACGTGCTGGGGCTTCGGGTTCCGAATTCGTTCATCGATGCGAACGTCCCGTCCGCCCGGGTCGGCTCCCGTCTCTTCCGTGGTTCCGGCACCTCGCAGGCGACGGCTGTGGTGTCGGGTGCTGCCGCGCTGCTGATCGCGGCGAATCCGACCGCGAGCCCCGACCAGATCAAGGCTGCGCTCGTTTCGACGGGGAAGATCCTGAGTGGCGAAACCGGTTCATCCCTGAACATCGAAAAGGCAGACAAGGCCTTGAAGGACGGCTCACTCGCGAAGGTGAAGATCGGTCCCTACAAGGGTCACCCCGGGGAAGGTTCGCTCGAAGCCACGCGTGGCCAGGGCCCACGACTGAGCTTCAACGGCGTGCTGCTAACCGGAGAAAAGGACATCTTCGGTCAACCTTGGAATGGGCCGGCATCGGCCTTCAACGCCGCCACCGCAACCTCATGGACCGGCGGTGTATTCAACGGCAGCCAGTGGACGGGCAACGCCTGGGCCGGAAACGCCTGGGCCGGAAACGCCTGGGCCTCGAACTCCTGGTCTGGGAATGCATGGGCCGGAAACGCCTGGGCCGGTAACGCCTGGGCCGGTAACGCCTGGGCCGGTAACGCCTGGGCCGGTAATGCCTGGGCCGGAAACGCCTGGGCCGGAAACGCCTGGGCCGGAAACGCCTGGGCCGGACGGGGCTGGCAGAGCTACGGCTGGAAGGCAAACGTCTGGGGCTGAAGGTCGGAATACCTCAGGAGTACAACCGTCACTGACGATAGGTACTCCGTACATCTGCGCAACTGAGCGGAACCCCAAGTTGAATCAACGATCAGGCATGCAACGGCATTTCACCGCCAGCGTGCTCTCCCTCGGGAGTGCGCTATGCGGTTTTGCCGCGCTCTTGGTCGTGCACGCGGTCGATCGTTCGGCTCAACTGCCGCTCCACCTTCCGGTGTCGCTGGCGTTCCTTGGCCTGCTGATCGCCGGCCTGACGCCGCTTCAGCTCGAAGTGGAAAGCAACACGTTCACCGTCTCGCTGACGGACATTCCGATAGCGGTCGCGCTGCTGAGTATGCAGAGGGTCCCGCTGATCATCGCCGGTACCGCCGGAACGGTGGTGACGATGATCCTCCGTAAACGGCCTCCGCTGAAGCTGTTCTTCAACAGCTCATCGATTCTGATCGAGATGACGGTCGCCGCAGCGATCTTCGACCTGACCGTCAAGCAAGCGGCGCTCGACGAATGGTCAACCTGGTCAGGGCTTGTCCTTGGAATGACCGGAGCAAGTCTGATCTCCGGCCTGGCGATCAACGTGGTCATCTACCTCGCTGGTGACACGCTCACGCCGCGCCAGGCCGTCCGCCATTCCCTCATAGGGCTGATCAACACGGCCGCGGCAACGATCCTCACGCTGATGGCCGTCATGACGCTCAACATCACAGCGTTGGCCGTCGTGCCACTCGCCCTCCTGGGTGCGGTGTCGATCATTCCCCTTCGCCGTTACGCGTCGCTTTCCCGACGCTACGACGGGCTCCTCCTGCTGCATGAGTTCACCGCCGGCCTGAGTGGATCAAGCGATCTCGACTCGACACTCGCCAAGGTGCTGAGCGAAACATCCAAGGTGCTTCGCGCCAACGACGCCACGATCGTTCTCACGAAAGACGATGAACCGTTCTGCCTGACCCTCGACGGCGCCGCGTCGCTCACGACTCCCGGTGACGCCCTGTGGCGGCGTGTCGTCGACGAGGGCGAGGCCGTTGTTCTCAGCCGGAGTTCAACCGATTGCGACAACTTCCTCGAGACCCGAACGGTGAAGGACCTGATGGCGGTTCCGCTCGTTCACGGGGACCAGGTCATCGGGGCGATCGTCGTCGCCAACCGCTTGGGCGACACGAGTTCGTTCGACGCCGATGACCTTTCGATCTTCGGCACGATGGCCAACCAGACGACGGTGACGCTGGAGAACATGCGCCTCATCGGTGAGCTTCGCGATGAGTCAGCGGAGCGCAAACATCAGGCCCTGCACGACGAACTTACGGGGCTCCCGAATCGGGCCCACCTCTACACTGCTCTCGACCAACGTCTTTCGGACGGACCGGCCGCCGTTGCGGTTCTTGACCTAAACCGGTTCAAAGAAGTCAATGACACCCTCGGTCATCATGTCGGCGACGAGGTACTTGTCCAGACCGCTCACCGGCTTCGGCACGCTCTCCCGTCGTCGGCCCTGGTCGCCCGCCTCGGAGGTGACGAGTTCGCGATCGTGCTGTTCGGGATAAGTCGCCTCGCCGATGCCATCGGAAAGCTAAGCGCGCTTGAGTTGGCGTTCACCACGCCGATCGAACTCGATGCCATGAGCCTTCGTATCGACGCATCGATCGGCGTCGCGATTTCGCCCGACCACGGCACCGACCGGGCAACACTGCTCCGTCACGCGGACGTCGCCATGTACGCGGCAAAGGCCGTGCACGGTACGACGGTCCGAGCGTACGACCGTTCCCAGGAGCGGTCGTCGAAGCGGTCCCTCGAACTCGTCGGAGAGCTCCGGAAAGCGATCGAGAACGATGACATTGCGGTGGCGTTCCAGCCGAAAGCAGATCTGGCGACGGGCTGCATCTCGGGGGCCGAGTCGCTGGCCCGCTGGTACCACGACACCCTGGGTCAGATCCCACCGAACGAGTTCATCCCGATTGCCGAACAGGCCGGGCTCATCGACGCATTGACCAATGTGGTCCTCCGCCGATCACTCGAGGCGTGCGCACACTGGCGCACCAGCGGGCACCAACTGACCGTGGCCGTTAACGTTGATGCCCAGACCCTCCTGTCGAACGGGTTCGTCGAAGGAGTGCTCGGTTCGTTGGAACGATGGCTCCTCCCGGCTCAGGCCTTGACGATCGAGATCACGGAACGCGAACTGGTACGCGAACTTGAAGCGGCGACGAAGGTGATCGACCGCCTCCGATCGCACGGCATCGCACTTTCCATTGACGACTTCGGCACGGGCTACTCGTCGCTCGCATACCTCAGCCGGCTTCCCGTCGACGAGGTGAAGATAGATCGGGCGTTCGTCATGGACCTGACCGAATCACCGGTTCATGAAGCGATCATCCGGGCGATCGTCGACATCACCGACAAGCTTGGGGCGACAACGGTCGTCGAAGGCATCGAAGACGAAGCGTCGTGGAATCTCGTCACATCGCTGGGTGTCACGGTCGGGCAGGGTTACCACCTCGCGCGACCCATGGACGCAGCCGCGTTCTCCGAGTGGCTGACCGAACGCGCACGCGTTCAGGCAGCCACCCAGGCTCGCTAGAACTTCCTAGAACTTCTTAGAACTTGACCATGCACACGCGTGGCCCGCGGACCTGACCTCCGGCCCAGGTCACCGAAGCGGGATCGACCAACTCGAACTTCGGGATACGAGCGAGCCAGGTCTGCAACGCCACCCGGAGTTCGAGTCGGGCCAGGTTCGAACCTGCACAACGGTGAATACCGGCGCCGAAGGCAACATGGCGATTGTTCTCCCGGTCGAGGATTACTTCATCGGGGTTTTCGAACTGTCGCGGATCGCGGTTCGCTGCGGGGAAGGCCATGAGCACGCGGTCCCCGGCCTTCATCGGGCAGCCCTGAAACTCGGTGTCGTGGGCCACGATCCGAGCCATCGTCACCGGTGAATATGCACGCAACAGCTCTTCAACAGCGGACGGCCAAAGGCTCGGGTTGTCGTGAAGTTGCTGAACGTGTTCGGGATGACTCGCGAGATGCCACATCGATGACCCGATGGCCGACCACGTGGTGTCGATGCCGGCAACCAGCATGAGGTTGCAGACGCCCATGACGTAGTCCTCGTCGACCTTTTTCCCATCGACTTCCAGCGCGAGGAGCGACGTGATCAGGTCGTTCTCCAGCGGGTGGGCTTTGCGGTCATCGAGTTGGGCCCGGAAGAACTCCATGATCTTGAGTCGCGAATCGCGTCGCACGACCGGGTCGGTGAGGCCGATCTCGAGGACTCCCCGCACCCAGCTGGTGAACTCATCCGACATGTCATGGGAGACACCGAGCATCGACGAGATGACGCGGACGGGGATCTGCTGGGCATATCCGCTTGCGGCATCGGCGGTTCCTTTGTCGATGAACCCGTCGATCAACTTGTTGCACCAGTCGCGGGTGAAACCCTCGTACTTGGCGATCGCCTGGGGTGAAAACGTCGGGAGAATCGCCCGACGATGCCAGTGGTGCTCGGGGGGATCGGAGGTGATGGGCGGGGCCTTCACCTGTGAATACGCCATCTCAGCGGCACCCGGAACCGGCGGAACGACGATGATCTCGCGCGAGGTGAAGACGTCGTGTTCCTGAGCGATCGCGACGACGTCGTCATAACGGGTTGGGAGCCAGGACCCACCGCGACGGTCGGTGTGCGCGATAGGGCAGGCCGACTCCCGAATCGTCGTCATCGTCGAATACGGATCGGCCACGAAACCCGGGTCGAAAATGTCGTAGTCGGTATGCGGATCAAACGCAGTGTCAGTCATCTCACTCATCAAGTGTTCCTTTTGCCAGAGCCTTCCGGGAAGGCGTTGTACGGGTTGTCGTTTTGCTACTTGTCGTTTTGCTACGAGTCGTTTTGGTTGCTGTCGTCTTGGTTGCTGTCGTTTTGGCTGCTGAAGTTTTGGCTGCTGAAGCTTTCGCTGTTGTGGTGGAAGCGACTGCTCGTGTTCGTCGTGTCGGGCGGGTCGTTTCCGAAGGGTGATCCGCCGATCTCGTTGCCGGGGTCGGCAATCCAAGCTCAGGGTTTCGGCCCGACCGGGCCAGCGTCCGCAGGTCGCGCACGACATCCGCGGGTGGTGGAGGCTTCTCGAGTTCCATCCACCAGCTGAGAACCGCGAGGATCTGGCCGGCGAAGGCTCGCGATGCCAACTGGCGAGACAGGTCGGCGCCGAGCTTCGACCCGACGGCCCCGAGCGGGTCCACTTCGTCAACCAGCGAAGTCACGCGCTCGACCAGATAGCGAAGGGCGATACCGTCACCTTCGCCGCGCAGCACCACCCGCAGGCGGTCCGGTTCGCGCTGGGCGTCTTCAAACAACGCCAGAAGCCGACGGTTTTCAAACTCGTCGGCAAGTTGTTCGAACCGTTCCAACACATCCGTCACGACCGCTTCCGCTACGGATGTGAGCAGTTGGTCCTTGTCGCGGAAGTGCGAATAGAACGTGGCGCGCGTGATCCCGGCCCGTTCCAGGATGTTCTCGACGGTGAGGTTCTGGAAACCCTTGTCGAGCGAGAGTTCAACGATGGCCTGTTGGAGGCCACGCCGGGTTCGTTCGCGACGACCGCGCGTCTCACGGGGTGACTGGACGGCGTTGATCGCCCTCGCGTCGTTCGTTGTGCTGATGCCCCCATCGCTCACGGCGATCAACGTACACGTTTTTAAACACTTTGTATAGTTCGCCGCGTTCGCCCTACGGACCGGGAGGCGCGCCCATCACTTCTTCACCAGGCATAGCCCCGGCTACCCGGTGCCCGGGTTTTCAGGACACGATCTCGCGCTGCACGTTTTCCGCGAACGATGCGGCGCTGTTGATGTTCATCCCCATCTCGCGTACCGCCACGGCCTGCTCTTCGACTGCGCTCGCGATGGTCTGCTGGAACTCGGAAACCTGGGAGATGCCGGCTGCGATCGAATCGCTGGCGACACGAACCTTGTTGATCGCATCATGCATGGCGCGAATCTGACCGGAGATCTGCTTCGTTGCTTCGGAGGTATCGAGCGCGAGCGACTTCACTTCACCGGCCACGACGGCGAAGCCTTTGCCGGCGTTACCGGCGCGTGCTGCTTCGATCGTGGCATTCAAGGCCAGCAGGTCGGTTTGGTCAGCGACGGTCGCGATGGTGTTCGTGATCTGCGCGACTTCGTTGCCCACCTTGGTCAGTGTTTCCACCAGCGTGATGCTGAGTTCGGCGTTCACTGACGTCTTCTCGGCCATATCGGCGGCACTCACGGCACTGCGCGAGATCTCTTCGATGGAGGCGCTGAACTCAGTGACGGTGGATGCCGCAGTCCGGAGTTGTTCCGAGAGGCTGCCAACGGCATCAAGGGAGCGGGTCAACGACGACGTGTCGTCCCAGGCGACGATGTAGCCGATCTTGACGCCCTTTTCGTTCAGGATGACGTTGATGCGAGTGGTCAGCGCCACCTTGCCGAACGAGAACGAAGCGTTGTGCGGGAAGCGCGACTGATCGTTGAGGATCCGCTCGATCCGTGCGGGATCGCGGTGAAACCGGTGGATCGAGCCACCGAGTATCTCAGATAGGGTGACCCCGAAAGCCGACCGGATATCCGACTCGATCTTTTGCAGCGTCTGGAGCCCGAAGCGGTTGATGAACACCAGCATGAGGTCGAGGTTCGCGATGAAGACGTTGTGTTCAAGGCTGTTCAGCATCAACTTCGACGCCGTAACGATCGAATCAAGTTCAGGAACTTTGGGTGCCTCGACCACCGGCGGCGCCGTACGGGCCGAACTGGAGGTTTCGGTCTGACGTGTTCGGGAGCGCAGTGACAGGGACATGGCCACCTCATCGGTAGGGCTATTGCCTTGTTGCGGCGTTTTTTCGGAACTGAACCAGAAATCATAGACAGGGTCCGTTTATGTAGCCGAAGCCGTCGCCTCCCGGCATCTTCGGCCACACGTTCACCAAAGGTCGCGGCCAACCGCAAATGTGACGTGCGGAAGGACACATCGAGAAGGCGGATGGGCGAAGGTGGTACGGATTACATTCGGTATGTGATCACGTTGCCCGAACCACAGTCCGCCGATGCGGTGCTTGAGCACCTACCTTCCGGAACGTCGGTGATTGTCCCGCTGTCCAATGGCGAACCGATTTCCGTTCTCGATGCGATGGAAGCGAATGCCGACCGCCTCACCAACGTGACTGTGCACCAGATGCACGCCCTGGTTGACCGTCCGTATCTCCACGACGAAGGAGGTCGCTTCCATGGACACCTCGATCATGTGTCGTACTTCCTTTCACACATCACCCGCCCGGCCTTCGCGGCTGGCACCATCGACTTCGTGCCGTGCCATTTCAGCGAGATGCCGGCGCTCCTGCGTCGACGCCCGAACCCCAAGCTCGTGATCGCAGCCGCCTCGATGCCCGACCGTCACGGGTACGTGTCGCTCGGTACGAACGCTGACTACGTTGCCGCATTTATCGGGAAGGTTCCGTTCTTCATCGAAGCGAACCACCGGATGCCCCGCACGTTCGGCCGACATCAACTCCATGTCAGCCAGTTGGCCGGGTGGACCGAAGTCGACCGACCGCTGATCGAGGTCCCACCGGCCCAGCCCGACGCCGTCGATCGGGCGATCGGCCTCATGGTCGCCGAGCGGATCCCGAACGGGGCCACCGTGCAGACCGGCATCGGCGCGATCCCGAACGCCGTTCTGTCGTCGTTGAGCGATCACCGCAACCTCGGGATTCACACCGAACTCCTCTCCGACGGGGCGATCGATCTGATCGAGTCGGGCGTGGTGAACGGCGTCTACAAGGTGCGTCGTCCGGGCAAAGTCGTGGCCACGTTCTGTCTCGGAACGAAGCGGCTCTACGACTTCATCAACGAGAATCCGGTCATGGAGTTGCTGCCCGTCGACTGGGTCAACGACTCGCGCCTCATCGGAAGCGATCCGAACTTCATGTCGATCAACGCCACGACAGAGGTCGATCTCATGGGCCAGTGCGCGTCGGAGACGATCGCCGGCAAGTACTGGTCGGGCAGCGGTGGCCAGGCCGACTTCGCGCGTGGAGCGATGTATTCAGAACACGGCAAGGGCTTCATCGTTCTGCACTCAAGCGCCGCCAAAGGCACCATCTCCCGCATCGTCAGCCGGCTGTCACCAGGTTCGGTGGTGACGACCCTGAAGAATACCGTCGACCATGTTGTGACCGAACACGGCGTTGCCGAACTTCGTGATCGGAGCCTCGCCGATCGGGCCCGGGAGCTCATTTCCATTGCCGCGCCGCAGTTCCGTGACCAGCTGACCAGCGACGCCAAGGAACTCGGCTACCTCTAGAGACGAGGCCACGACGCCCACCGACGCCCACCGACGTCGATGGCGCGTATCCGGGAGTGCGGCACGTCTTGGGTCCGGATCACCGGGACCGTTACACTCACGCCATGAGCGACGCCAGCGGCAATCAGGTACCGAGCACATCATTCACCGGCGTGGGAGTCACCGGTTCGGTGAGGTCCGATGGCCGAGTTGGTGAGTTGCTGCTCGATACACCGTCGAAGCTCAACCCGCTCTCGACGGAGACGCTTCGGTCGATTGAAACCGCGGCCCGATGGTTCGATACGCACGATGATCTGCGGGTCGTCGTGGTCCGTGGGGCCGGGCGGGCGTTCTCGGCCGGAGCCTCACTCAGTGCCTTTGGCGAAGGGATACGTCAAGACGACCCCCGCCACGATTCAGACTCCGGCTGGCGCATGGCCCGAGCGATGGATGAGATGCGGGCCGTGACCGTCGCGCAGATTCACGGATGGTGCGTCGGGGGAGGCCTCGTCGTGGCGGGCGTCTGCGATCTCCGGGTTGCCGCAGAAGATGCCCGGTTCTCCATCCCCGAGATCGATCTCGGTATCCCGCTCGCGTGGGGCGGCATCCCCCGGCTCGTCCGTGAGATCGGGCCGGCGGCGACCAAGGAACTCGTGATGACCTGTCGTCCCTTCACCGCCGACGAGGCTCTTCGCCTCGGGTTCTTGAACCGCGTCGTCCCGCTGGTCGAACTTGATCGCGCGGTGACGGAACTGGTCGAGACCCTGGCTTCGAAGCCGAAACTCGCACTGCTCTCCACGAAGACCCACGTGAACGCGGTGACCGAGTCGATGGTCAGTACCGGTCGATCGTGGGCCGACGCCGACGGTCTGCTCGCGGGCCTCCGTGACCCGGAAGGCAAGGCCTCGGCCGCGGCGTACCTGAACCGGGTCCAGTCCGGCAAAAAATAAGCCCACGTAGGATTGGACGCGAACCGCGTGCTAACGCGGTTCCCGCGCCGCACAGGTGACATCTCCGGCTTGGCCCAGTATGGTCCACCTATGGTCGACATCACGTTTACAACCGTTCAGAACGGCGACATCGATATACGGGTCGCAGTCGCGGGCTCCGGCCCACTGATCCTCTGTATTCACGGATGGCCCGAGCTGTGGATCTCCTGGCGGCATCAAATGGCGCACTTCGCGCCGATGGGTTACACGATCGCTGCCATGGACGTGCGCGGCTACGGCGGAAGTTCCAAACCGACCGACATCGCGGCGTACCGACTCACCGAGCTGTGTGCCGACGCGGCGGCCGTCATCGATGCCCTCGGCGACGGGACCGCGATCGTCTTCGGCCATGACTGGGGCGCTCCCATCGCGCTGGAACACCGCCCGCCTCTACCCCGAGAAGGTTCGGGCGGTCGCGGGCCTCAGTGTGCCCTACCTTCCCGTGGGTCCCGATTCGTCGTTGGATCTGTGGAAGGAGATCTACAAAGACCGCTTCTTCTATCAGCTGTACTTCCAGGAACCCGGCGTCGCTGAAGCCGAGCTGGGTGCCGATACCGCAAAGAGCCTGCGCATGATCTACTACTCGATCAGCGGCGACGGAGCCGGCCTGTTCCTCCAGGAAAAGCCCGCAGACGCCAAGATGCTCGATGGCCTCGTGGACCCTGATCCGTTTCCCGACTGGCTGAGCCCTGATGAACTTCGGATCTATGTCGATGCGATCGAAGCGGGCGGATGGCACGGACCTCTAAACCGCTACCGAGCCCAGTCGTTCGATGCCGCAGACATCGGATCTCTCCCAAACCCGGAGCTGCACCAGCCGGCGGCCTTCATCGGCGGCGAGCACGACGCCGTTCGCACGTTCATGCCCGGCATGGACATCTTCGAACTCGCGAGCAGTTCATGTACGGACTTCCGTGGGTCAACCGTGGTCCCGGGAGCCGGGCACTGGGTCCAGCAGGAGGCCCCCGATGCGACAAACGAAGCCCTGGAAGCATTCGTTCGATCGCTGTAGCCAGGGACCGCCAACGCACTTCACGTCTTCGTAGGGATGGGTCAGACGACGCAGCAACCTGGGCAAAATGTCGATAGGCGGGCATGCCTCATACCGAGACCCCGCACATTGAACCACGACCAGGTCCGCGCCGGTCCCGACGACTGGTCGGCACAATCGCTGCGATCGGTCTGATCGCGACCATTGTTGGGGTCACCGCGCTGCCCGCGCCAGCGGCGAGCACCACGTTCACCTTCGGTGCGGGAACGGCGAACGCCGCAACAATCAGCGACTCGGCCGGAGGCGAAACACTGGAGGTTACCGCCAGCGGAGGTTCGACGAATGTGCTGGTGGTGGACAACTCGATGTCCTTCTGGGTCAACCCGATTAACGGGTTCTCCGGATCCTCGTTGTTCGTCGACTCCGCAAGCGATCCGGTCAGCCTGACCCTCAGCGTCAATGGCGGAAAACTGTTTGACCTCGAAGGCCTGACGCTTTTCGATATATACGGAACTGACAGCAGTCTCACGCTGACCACAACCAAAGGGTCGGTGAACACCACCTTCACCTCCGACCCGAACAACGCCGATCCCAAGACCTTTGCCGTTGGTGCTCTTCAGGGAGTGGGGTCAGTCGTCATCACCAAACAGGGCGGCGGCCCGTTCGCCATTGGCATCGACGACGTGGTGTTGAACAACATCACGGTTCCCACACCCTCTGCGCCGACCAGCGTCAGTGCAAGCGCCGGCGACAACCAGGCGACCGTCTCGTTCTCCGCGCCGTCTTCGGACGGCGGAAGCGCCATTACCGGATACACCGCAACAGCGAATCCCGGTGGCGCAACCGGCACAGCGTCGTCGAGCCCAATTACCGTAAGCGGGCTTACGAATGGTACCGCCTACACCTTCACCGTCACGGCCACGAACGCGGGCGGGACCGGATCGGCATCTTCGGCATCAAACTCCGTGACTCCCAAAGCCAACCAGACGATCACGTTCGCCAATCCCGGGTCCCAGAACTTCGGCACCACGCCAACATTGTCGGCCACATCGACATCGGCGCTCCCGCCCTCGTTCACGTCATCGAGCACGGGAGTGTGCACGATCACCACGGGCGGGCTCCTGTCCTTTGTGACCGCGGGGACCTGCACCATCAACGCAAATCAGTCCGGCAACTCGGCGTTCAACGCCGCGTCGCAGGTCACGCAGTCATTCACGGTGATCGCAGTTGTTCCCGGAGCGCCAACCATCGGCACCGCAACGGCCGGTGACACCTCGGCCTCGGTCGCGTTCATCGCCCCGGCGTCAACCGGTGGTGCGTCAATCATGAGCTACACCGTCACAGCCAACCCCGGTGGCGCAACCGGTACCGGGGCAACGAGTCCGATAACCGTGACCGGTCTCACGAACGGGACGGCCTACACGTTCACGGTCACCGCAACGAACAGCGCCGGAACGGGTAGTTCCTCGTCGGCTTCGAATTCGGCTTCACCGGCTGGACCACCACCAACCGTTACGAGTGCAACGTACGACGCATCAACCGGAGTCCTGACCGTCACCGGCACCAACATGACGACCGGCGACACGATCGACCCGTCGAAGCTGACAATGAGGGGCGAGGGGTTCTCGACCTACACCCTCACCTCCTCGACGGTTTCCGCATCGAGCAGCACGACGTTTTCCGTGACGCTGAACCCCACCGACCTGGCCGCCGTCAATCAGATCATGAACAAGAACGGTACGTCGTCGACGTCGAGCACGACATACAACCTCGCCGCCGCTGACGACTGGGACAGCGACATCGCTTCGGGAGACACATCGGATCTGAACGGCAACGGCATCACCGTCATGAACGTAGGCATACCTACTATCTCGTCCGCGTCCTACAACGTCAGCTCCGGGGTTCTGACTGTTACCGGAACCAACTTCGTGCAATTGTCCGGTGCCACCAACGACATCGACGTTTCGAAGCTGACGCTCACGGGCGCCGGCGCTGCGACCTACACGCTGACATCAAGCTCCGTCGAGATCACGAGCGACACGTCGTTCTCGGTGACCGTCAACGGAACTGACCAGGCGGCCCTCGAGGCACTCCTCGACGCCGACGGCTCGTCGTCATCGGGAGGAACCACCTACAACCTGTCCTCCGCCGAGGACTGGAACGCCGGAGCGAACAGCGCTGTTGTAATCGCCGACCTCACGGGCAACGCGGTAACCGTGACCAACGCCGTACCGCCCACGACGACAACAACAACCACGACGACCACAACCACGACGACCACCACGGTTGCGCCGACGACGACAATCGCGCCGACAACAACAACAACAACGGTTGCGCCTACGACCACCACAACCGCGCCGACCACAACGACGACCACCGCGCCGACCACGACGGTTGCCCCGACGACGACGACGCCAGCCACGACGACTGTTGCACCGACCACGACAGCCACCGCCGATCCCAGCACAACGACCGAGGCCCCAGCAACAACAACGACAGCGCCGACGCCCGAGTCGACGGTGCCTCTAGCGCTCAACCCGACTACAACACTGGCGACGGGATCCGTGACCACGTCGTCGGCAACGTCCACGACCGCAGCGGTTCCAACAACAACGTCGGTTGGCAACGCTCCCGCGGGCTCACTCGATACGACTCCCCCGGTCCTGCTTCCGATCCCCGTCCCACCACCGGAGAACTTCATCGCCGACCTCACGTTGCCGCCAGGCACGGTTGAGCCGGCTCAGAGCTTCACGTTCTCGGGCACCGGATATCTCGGCAACAGCGGCCTGACCTTCTGGCTGCTGTCGACGCCGATCCTGCTCGGACAGGCAACCGCAAACGACGACGGTTCCTTCTCGTTCAACGTCGTACTGCCGGCGGGCGTAACCGGTAACCACCACCTCGTCGCCACCGGCATCGGGGCGGACGGCAATCAGCGGGTGGTGTCACAGCCGATAACCGTCGTTCCCGCTACACCGAACGATCAGTTGGCGCTGACGGGGCGAGACTCCCTGTCGCTCACGCTTGTCGCTCTGTTCGCGATGGCGGTCGGCTTCACACTCGTGCGCAGGACGCGTCGACGCCGAATCTAAATGTGCGGGTCAACCTACTCAGCAGCCGGATTCACTAGGAAACTAGGGGAACACGACGGTTCTGCTGCCGAGTAGGAACACTCGACCTTCGGCCCACGCCTTGACGGCGCGGCTCAGCACGATCCGCTCCACGTCCTTGCCGAGGATGACCATCTCGTCGGCTGACATCGCGTGGCTCACCCGCGCGACGTCTTGGTCGATGATCGGACCCTCGTCGAGTTCTCCGGTCACAAAATGCGCGGTCGCCCCGATCAATTTCACGCCGCGCTCCCACGCCTGGTGGTACGGCTTCGCTCCCTTGAAGCCAGGAAGGAACGAGTGGTGGATGTTGATGACCCGACCTTGGAGATCAGCGGCCAACTCGTCGGTCAGGACCTGCATGTAGCGGGCCAAGACGACCAGGTCGATCGAATGCTGCTCGGCCAGCGCACGGATGCGGTCCTCCGCGGCCCGCTTGGTATCGGGGGTGACAGGCACATGTTCGTAGGGCACGCCGTAGCGCGCCGCCAACCCGGCCATGTCGGGATGGTTGGACACGATCAGCTCTATCGATACCGGAAGTTCACCAACGCTCCAGCGTTGCAGGAGATCCGCCAGACAGTGCTCATGCTTCGACACCATGATGAGCAGACGGGGACGATCGTCTTCGCGGCGGACCTGGAGAGTGGCCCCGAGCTCGCTCACTCGGGCGGCAAGCGCGTTGGCCACGTGGGTCGCCGAGCCCTCAGGCGCTTCGATTCGTGTTCGCATGCAGAACATCTCGCTGGCCGAATCACCGTGCTGAGCGTTGTCGATGATGTTCGCCCCGAGTTCGAAGATGCCTTGCGAAATCGAAGCCACGATGCCGGGACGGTCGGGGCACACGAGAGTCAGAATGTGTTTGGTCACCTTTCCGACGCTAATCGAGCACGCAGTCCCCTCCGATTGGGTGCTTCCTCGGGTGCGTTCTCCGGAGCGCCGATCGGCCCGATTGACCCGATTGACCCGATTGTTCGACGGGTCAGCTCAGCACCGCCTGGGTCTGAAGCGTCTTCGTGACGGCTCGGCCCCGGTCATCGGTGACGGTGATGTCGAGCACCACGGTGGTGCGACCCACATGAACCGGGACCGCCGTAATCGTGATGTCGCCATCTTTCACGCCACGAAGAAAGTTCGTCTTTGATTCGATGGTCGACGTTCCGACTGCGCCGGACGGAAGATTGTGGAATGCGGCGAGGCCCCCGGTCGAGTCGATGCAGGCGAGCAGAAAGCCCCCGTGCAGCACTCCCCCAACGGTGCAGCGATCAGCGGACCACGATGACATGGTCACCGTCTTCTCCGCCGAGGCCGACACGACCCGCAGATCGAGCTGCACGGTGAACGGCATATTGGACTGCATGAACTCGGTGTCAGCATTCATCGCCGAATTCTGGCAGCTTCTGCGCGGACACGCACCGGCGAGCACAAACCGGGAAGGCTACGGGGTCTTCACGCGGGCCGCGACCACCTCTTCCACGCTGTCTCGCAACCATCGGTGCGCCGGATCGGCCGAGAATCTTCGGTGCCAGCTGAGCACCGCCCCGTACGTCGGCACGTCAACCGGGACGTTGAACACCGTGATCTTCACCGCCGCCTTGGTCTCACGGGCGAGGCGGGAAGGGACCGTCGCCACGAGATCCGACGTGACGGCGGCAAACACTGCGGCGTAGAAGGTGGGAACCACCAGTCCCACGTGCCGGGCGAGGTCACGCGCCCGCAGTGCGTCGTCGATCGGACCCCATATGACTCCACGACGGCTTGTCACGACATGTTGCTGGGCGGCGAAGCGCTTTGCCGTGACACGACCCGTCGTCAGGGGATGTCCCCTGCGCACCAACCCGACAAAGTGGTCGTGGAAGAGCTCACGCTGCTCGATGTCCGGAGCGTCGGGGAGCCGGGCGCTGATGTTGACATCGACCTCCGACCCCCTGACCGCATCGACGTCGCCGATGTCTCCTTCGGACGCGAACCGAAGTGTCACCCGCGGCGCCACACGCGCGACGAATTCGGCGAGGCGCGGGCCGATTGTTCCGACCACCGCGTCGCTGGCCCGGATCACGAATGTGCGGTGCAGGAGCGAGGCATCGAAAACTCCCGGTCGAACAAACAGCATCTGCGTTTGCTCGACGATCTCGCGCACGGGGCTTCGAAGCTCCTCGGCCCGTGGCGTCGGGACCAGGGTGCGACCCGACCGCACGAGGATCGGGTCGTTGAACGTCGTTCTGATACGGGCGAGGGTGTGGCTCATGGCCGGAACGCTCACGTGCAGCTGCTCAGCCGCGAGCGTGACACTCCGAGTCTCCAGCAGACGGTCCAACGCCGTCAGAAGGTTGAGATCAACATCCGTTCGTAGTTGCACAAGATGAAACAGTAACTTGCTGAACTTCGTATTGGTGAAAGAAGGCGGAATCCGTACCTTGGTCACATGACAACCACAACGACCACCAACCACGCCTTCTTCATGCTCGTTCACGCCACGACCGACTGGCTCGCCCTGGCTCCCGCCGATCGCTTTGCCTTCGTCGACAAGGTGATGCGGCCGATCCTGAAACGCCATCCCGATGTGTCCCTGCGGTACTTCGATTCTGAGGCCTTTCACGGCCGCTTCAGCGATGTGTTGCTGTGGGAGACCGCCAGCATCCTGTCGTACCAGGAGGTGGTGGAGGAACTTCGCGAGACGAAGTTCTGGGACCACTACTTCGAAGTGCGAGACGTCGTTCCATCGATCGAGAACGCCTACGCGATCCACTACGACGTGGCTCCGGTCTGAGAACCACTGCTTACCGATCAGTGAACGCTTCCTGTTTCTCGGAAGTCGGAATCGCGGGAATCTGCCCGGGCAAAATATGCCCACGTCGATTCGGCCGCTTCCGTCAGACTGGTGCATGGCAATCAATGACCTCTGGCCGCTGTTCGACTTGCAGATCATCACCGAGCGACTCACGATGCGAGTGCCGAACGATCACGATCTTGCTGCACTGATCGATACCGCGAAGGCCGGAATCCATGACCCGGCCACCATGCCGTTCGCCGTGCCGTGGACCGATCTTCCTTCGCCCGATTTCGAACGCAGCGCCCTGCAGTACCACTGGGGAACTCGAGCCACCTTCGCTCCGGCGAAGTGGGACCTCGGTTTCGTGATCAAGTTCGAGGGCCAGGTCATCGGGATGCAGGGGCTCCACGCCACATCGTTTCCGATACTGCGTTCGATCGAAACGGGATCGTGGCTCGGCCTGGCCCACCAGGGCAAGGGAATCGGCAAGGAGATGCGGGCTGCGGCCGTCCGCTTTGCCTTCGAGTACCTCGGTGCGGAGCAGATCACGAGCGGCGCATTTGAAGACAACGAGGCCTCGCAGCGCGTGACGCTGGCGACCGGTTACGAGCCGAACGGACGCGACCGTATGGTTCGTCGAGGAATGCCGGCAGGTCATCTCCGTTTCATGTTGACGCGAGCGCGGTGGGAGGCCACGCGTTCAGACACCGGCGTGTTCGAAGTGTCGGGATTTGAACCCTGCCGCTCCATGTTCGGCCTGTAGTTCAACCGAGCGGTAGCGGTCGAACCGCTCGGGCAGCGCTATCGTGCGGGCAGGTTCTTCATACGAAGACTCACGAAGGAGCCAACACGCAATGCCAGCGTTCTCGACCGAAATCACCGCCCAGTCAGTAACCATAGGTGCGCATACGACGAACTATCTGGCGGCCGGACCCGAAGACGGCCCGCTGATCATCTTTGTGCACGGGTGGCCCGAGCTATCGCTCAGCTGGCGCCATCAACTCCCCGTGTTTGCCGGCCTGGGGTTTCGGGCAGTCGCTCCGGACATGCGCGGCTACGGGGAATCAACGGTGTACGCCAACCTCGATGATTACGCCCAGGAGAAGGTCGTGGGTGACATGATCGAGCTCCTCGATTCGCTCGAGCGGGAGCGGGCGGTGTGGGTGGGTCACGATTGGGGAAGCCCAACCGTATGGAACATCGCGAGTCACCATCCCGATCGTTGCTATGGCGTTGTCAACTTGTGCGTTCCGTACTTCACGATCGAGCGCGGGCTCGAATCCTGCCGTCCGCTGATCAACCGCGAGCGCTACCCCGAATCCGAATTCCCCTATGGCCAGTGGGAGTACATGCAGTTCTACGTCGAGAACTTCGAGAAGGCCACGTCGACGTTCGCCGCGAATCCGTACAACACCGCCAAGCTGCTTTTCCGAAAAGGTGACCCCACGGGATTCGGGCAGCGGACCGCCACCGCCATGACCCGCCAGATGGGTGGCTGGTTCGGTCCCCTGACCGAAGCTCCCGACTTCCCGATCGACACCGACGTCGTGACCGAGGCCGATCTGCGTATTTACGCGGCTGCTCTCGAACGCAACGGATTCTTCGGACCCGACGCGTATTACATGAACCACGAGGCGAACGCGGCGTATGCCGAGCGGGCGGTGAACGATGGCCGTCTTGAGATGCCCGTGCTGTTCCTTGCCGCTCAGTACGACTACGTATGCGACGCGATTACGTCAGCGCTAGCGGACCCCATGCGCGAAAAGTGCTCGCTACTCGATGAAGTCGTGGTGTACTCCGGCCACTGGATGGCGCAGGAACGACCCGCGCAGGTCAATGCCGCGATCGCACGGTGGCTGTCGGTGCGTCTCCCCAAAGCATGGCCGTGACCGAGACACCGACTACGGCGCGATCACCAGCTCCCGCCGCCACCACCACCGGAACTGTGGCCCCCGCCCCCACCCCGACTGCTGCTCGATGAGCTGAACGACGAGGAAGAAGATGACGACGACGAGCTCGACGGTGTGACGCGAGGAATGACCCTGGTGTAGGTGTTCTTGAACGAACAGTTGGCGCACGACTCTTCGATCCGGGCGAGTCCGGTCGAATACTCCGTCGCCGAAGTGACCGTGGAAGAACTGCTCGACTTCGTCTTGGCGCCACAACTCGGGCATTGCTTGTACCGGGTGAACAACTTCCCGTAGCGAAGTACCTCTACCCCGTCGCACGCCGGACAATCCCAGACGTCGTAGTCGACGCTGCCGACACGTTCCTCCGTCCGCTGACCGGGAGCCAGCGATGCGTCGTCTGCGACCTCACCGAGAAGCACTGCGATCGTCCGGCACTTCTTGCACTTTCGTGGCCGACGACGCATGAGCGAGCGAACCCCTGCGACACCCGCCGCTCCAACGCCGCCGACACCGGCCAGTCCCCCCAGAAACCAACCGGTGTTCGAACCCGATCCGCCCGAATCCGCTACGGGTTGAATTTCCGGTGTCGTCTCGTCGATCAGGTTGGCATCGGCGTCGAATGAATCCGCCACTTCGCCGCTGTCCGAAGCCGCAGAGTCCGAAGCCGCAGTGTCCGAAACCGCAGAGCCCAACACGGTCGACTCGGATACTGCAACTGGTTCAACCAACCCCAGAATCCGACTCGCCGTTTCGCTCGCGCCAATCAGAACGCCCGCTTCGAAGTCTCCCTTGCGAAACTCGGGGAGCACGTATTCCGACACAATGCTCTGGGCCGCGCTCCGCTGGATATTGTTGTCTACGCCGTCGCCCAGGATCAGCTGGACCTTTCGGTCATCTTTGGCGACCATTATCAATGCACCGTTGTTGAGTGTGGATGATCCGAGTTTCCAGGTGTTGAAGGCGCGGGTCGCGAAGGTGTTCGGGTCTTCGCCGTCGGTCGACGAGATGATAAGCACACCGATTTCTGCGTTGCTCTTCTCCGCACCGAGTCGTCGATCAAGAGCCTCGAGGGTTGACACCGCTGACCGGCTGAGAATTCCCATCTCATCCACGATCGGATATCCCGGAGGCCGTGCCGGAATGGCGGTCTTCGCGTACGTCGGCGAAGCGATCAGGAGCCCTAACCCGACCGAGGTCATCACCGCCAGGAATAACCGGTAACGCAACGGGTCGCGTGTACATGTGTCGGTCCGGATGGAACGTCCTCGCATGGCCTGAACATACCCGTTCCGAGCAAAATGCTGGCGCCCGATCGGGCAGATCAACAGGTGAGAAACGTCGATGGCGGTCGGCCAGGCGCGATTCCACTGCGAGCATTTCGGTTGAAACCGGAATCGCCGAGTCACGGTGACGATCGGTCCGAGCGACAAAACCGCGAGTTGGTCCGATATTCGGACAGACTGTTGCCGTGGCCGACCACAAACCCCTCGACATCAGACAACGCACGGTCGGCGAAATGCTCGACGCCTCCATAAAGTTGATGACACGCAACTTTCGGACACTCGTTCCGTTTGCCGCCGCGGTCGTGCTCCCCTTCCAGGTCATTTCCGCGCTTGTCACTTCGTCGGTGAAGCCAACCGTGGCGGACACGCTTTCCAAGTGGTCAGAAGCGCAGAAAGCGGCCCCGGAGACCACCGCTACGTTTCCGAAGTTCACGTCAGCACAGATCGGCGCAACGAGTGTTGCGCTCGTCCTGTCATTTCTGTCGATCTACCTGCTGCAGGCGGCACTGACTTCGTTCATCGGACAGCTGATCCTCGATGGAAAAGTCGATCGCAAAGTCGCTCTACGCATCGCCGCTCGACGCGGCCCCGTCCTGCTGCTCAGCTCCATCCTCTTCGGCCTGTTCTGCGGCTTGATTGTCGGCGTGTCGACGCTCAGCCTGATCGTGCTGAAGGGATTCGGGATAGTCGTGGTGCTCGCCGCCCTGGTCGTCGTGTTGTGGCTGGCGTTGCGCGTCTCGGTCGCCAACCCCCCGATAGTGCTGGAGACGTCGGGCCCGATCCAAGCGCTCCGTCGCTCGTTTCGGCTCACCAAGGGAAACGCCTGGCGGGCCCTCGGCGTGCTTGTTGTCGGAGGTGTGATCACGGGTTTGGTTGGTGGCTCAATAAGCGGAGCGATCAACGCCGCCCTGTCGGGGCTCGGTGGAGGAAACGCCGCATTCGAGTTCTTGTGGGCCGCCATCGCCGGAACCCTCTCCACCGCGATCACCGCTCCGCTTAGTGCCGCGCTCACGGTGCTGTTCTACTTTGACCTCCGGGTGCGCAAGGAAGGGTTCGATCTCGAACGTCTGGCCGGCGATCTCGGGCGACCCGCGCCGGAGCTGCGGCCACCCGACACCACTCTTCTGTAGTCGATCCACCGATCGACCAACGCCCCGGCCCTTCAATCCGACTCGACCACCAACGACCTGAACAACGCAAGGACCAAGATGCAACCGGCGGCTTCTGATCTACCCCTGCAACTACGCCCGAGACGGGCCACCGAACTTATCGATGTCGCGTTTCAACTCTGGCGGCGGACGTTTCGCTCGTTGATAACCGTTGGAGCGATCGTCGGAGTCGTCTTCGCCGGCGTCTCCGCTTTCACCACGTACAACAACGTCAAATCGGCCCAATTCGATGAGTACCGATCGTCGGTCGGGCTCGCGCTCGGACCGCTCTCGCTGGTGATGATGTTCGTGTACTCGTTGGCCCTCATTCCGGTGTTGCACAACGCGTTTGTCGGTGGCGATTCGACCGTGGGCAACTCGCTCAAACGCGGACTGCGCCAGGGACCCCGCGCTGTGCTCTACACGCTCGCTTCGATTGTCGCGTTCTTCGGTCTGGCCCTCGTCGGCCTGTTCATCTTCGGCATTGCCGCCGCCGCTCTTACCCTGTTCGCCAGGATTGGCGGGGTGGTCGGCATCGTGCTGATCGTGGTGGTCGGCATTGCCCTGTACCTGTTCGCGCTCGTGGTTCTGCTCGGGCTGGGAGCGCGATTCCAAGTCGGGGTCGTGGCCATGGTCATCGAGTATGAGGGCGTTTTCGACGCTATTCGCCGCGGGTTTCGGCTCACGAAAGGACGCTGGATCGCATTCGGCGGCACCCAGGCCGTCGTATTGCTTCTGTCGTACCTGGTCATCGGAATCCCGACCGGGATCGCTTTCAGTGCGGCCAACAACACCAGCTCCCGCCCCACCTATTTCGCGGTCGCAACCTTCTTCGGGTCGTTGCTGTACGTCTTCTGGTGGGCACCGATGTACACCGGGCTCGGCGTGTCGATGTACCTCGACGGTCGCGTCCGGCTTGAAGCGATCGATCTCGACACGCTCACCGACAAGCTGTCCGACGGCTGGTCACCAGCCGAATCGTGAAGAACCATGAATGATATGTGCACATATTATGATTGTCTTCGTTAGCCACCGCTCGGCCGGACTGTTTGCCGAAGTCAGTGCCGACGAAGCGAAGAAGGCCGCACACGAAATCCTGTCCAATCCGAAGTATCGACCACCGGAGTCCAAGCCCCGCCCCCTCTCCTGGCTCGGACGGCTCGAACAGCGGGTTTTCTCGGCGATCGGTCGGTTTATCGGTCGAATTGTTCCCGGCGCCGGTTTCGTTCAGTGGCTCCTCATCGGGGCGCTTGTCGTGATAGTCGCATGGATCCTCGCCCGCTTCCTCACCAAACGCTCTGCCCGCCAACGAGCGTTGACGGCCGGTGAGCCGCCGGTGTCCGTCGATTCCCTCGACGCCCAAGCCGACGCCGCCATGGCTCGCGGCGATTATCGGGAAGCGGTGATTCTGCGCTTTCGAGCCGGTATTGCCCGGCTTGAGCGCGGGCCGCGTCCGGCCGCATCCCGCCTGACGAACGGCACGCTCGGCTCGACCATACCGGTCTCGTTTCCGTCCGTCGGATTGATGTTCGACCGTATTCGCTACGGCGACCGTCCGGCGGAGCAGGAGAACGCCCAACAATCCGCAACCGAGTGGCCAAAGATTCTGGATGAGGCACGCACTCACGCAGTCACGCCGATCGACCAGCTTGCACCCCGCAAGAAGCGAACGTGGTTGAGGCGAAAGCCATGACGGCATCGACGCTCACCCCAGCCGACGACGCGTCCATGGTCGATCCCGACGTGCCCGTCGACCCGTCGAACCCGGTAGCCCTGGCACCGCTCGTCCCGGGTGACCGTCGGGCCCGCCGACGCAAGACGGTTGGATGGTCGATCGCCATCGCCGTCGGCGGACTGCTCATGGCGGGGCAACTCGTCAGACCGGCCTTTGACAACGGTCCGGTCCAGGGACCGAAGGGATCGAGCCACTCCACGACGGGCAGCGGCGTCGCCGGACTCGCCGAGTTGGCTGCGGCGTTCGGGCATCCCGTTGTTCGCTATGACCATCCCCTCACGGAAATCGGCCCGTTCGCCACGCATCCGATCGATGACAACGCCACCCTCGTGATCCTCGACGCCTCAATCGGCCCGAAGGACCGGGTCGAGGTCGAGAGGTTTATCCGCCGTGGTGGAAGGCTCATTGCGAACGTGAACGATCCTGCCGACTGGCTCGGCGAACTTCCCGAGTTGAAGGACTACGTCGCCTCCTATTCCGGAGAACCGAAATACCCATTCGGACGGCCCGACGAGGTTCAAAACCAGGCGGTTGACGCCGTCGGAACGATTGCCGTCGGAACTACTGACGCCGCCGATGCCGTTGACGCCGCCGATGCCGCCGATGCCGCCGATGCCGCAAAGACGTTTGCGTTGCGGGTGATCGCAGGCTCGCACTTCGCTCTGACGGTCGACCCCACCGATCCCGCCGTCATCACCGTCGTCCGCCAGAGTGAAGACACCACCGCCATCCGCGCAACCGTCGGCGACGGGATCGTGGTGGCATTCACCGACGCATCGATGTTCAGCAACGATCTGCTGGACCAGGGCGACAATGCGGCCTTCGCCTTGGCGTTGCTGGGCCCGACAACCGGACCCGTGGTGTTCGCCGAAGAACCCCACGGATACCGGGCGGCCACTGACGCCAGCGGGCTCCCCGGCAATGTGCGGTGGTTCCTCGGCGGATTACTGATAGCCACCCTGACCCTGATGTGGTCACGCAGTCGACGCAATGGACCACCGGAGTACCCGGCCCGAGAACTGGCCCCGGCCCGGAGCCAGTACCTGTTGTCGATGTCGAGCGAGATCGACCGGATGCACCGACCTCGACGCCTGGACCGCCTGCGTCGCCGACCACCTACATCCCGAGCCACCAACGCCCCCGAAGGTTCTGAAGAAACGAGTACTCATGCTTGAGCTGCGAAGACGCATCATCGCCGAAGTCAACAAAGTTGTCATCGGTCAAGACGTGGCGGTGGACCAGGTGATCATTGCGCTGGCCACACGCGGGCATGCGCTGCTCGAAGGGCCGCCCGGCACCGCCAAGACGCTGCTCGCCAACGCGGTTGCCCGCACGCTGGGGCTGTCGTTCCGACGGGTGCAGTTCACCCCCGACATGCTTCCGAGCGATCTCACCGGGACCATGGCCCTCGTTGGTTCACAACTAGGTGAACTTACTTTTCGGCCGGGGCCAATCTTCACGAACATCGTGCTGGCCGACGAGATCAACCGCACCCCACCGAAAACCCAAGCGGCTCTATTGGAAGCCATGGGCGAAGGGACGGTGACGGTCGACGGAACGACGCGTCGTTTGGAAGAGCCGTTCCTGGTCGTCGCCACGCAGAACCCGATCGAATACGAAGGGACCTATCCGCTGCCGGAGGCGCAACTCGACCGGTTCATCGTCAAGGTACTCCTCGGCTATCCCTCGGAGGAGAGCGAAGTCGCAATGTTGAAGCTCGCTCACGCTGGGGTCCGGGCCACGGCCATCGACAGCGTGACGCAGGTGGCGACGGCGGCCGATGTTGCGCAACTCCGCGAGATGGTCGACGCCACGACGGTCCATGGCGACATTGCGTCGTACGTCGTCAAGATCATCCGGGCCACACGGGCAATGCCATCCGTCGAGCTCGGGGCTTCGCCTCGTGCCGCCGTGCATCTTCTCGCCGCTTCAAAAGCCCTCGCCCGTTTGCAGGGTCGCGACTACGTGACACCCGACGATGTCGCCGTCGTCACGACACCGGTTCTGCGTCACCGCCTGCTGCTTCGCCCCGAAGCTCAGCTCGAAGGATTCAAAGCCGACGACGTGATCCGTCTCGCCCTGGGATCCGTCACGGTACCGCGTTAGCGATCCGTCCCGACACCGATGCGATTCACTCCACGCACCGCCCTTCTCCTCGCCGTGGCGTCGAGCCTCGCCCTCGTTGGCGCGACGCCGCTCATGTTCTTGGTGATGCTGGCGATAGCGGTTGTTGCGTTGTTTGACGCACTTGCGGTCAGGCGGGCTCCCTCCGTGACTCGACACGTCGGTGGGTTCGCGCGCGGTGTGCCGACCCATCTCACCGTGACGGTCGACGCTCCAAACGCTTCCGCCGTCGAGATCCGCCAACCGGTTCCGCCCGACATGACCTCGCCAGTCGCGATCACCGACGCCCGCGTGTTGAAGACCACGCTTGTGCCGCGTCAGCGCGGGCGCTACGAGCTACCGATCGTCGCCATTCGGACCGACGGGCCGCTCGGGCTCGGTCGTTGGTACCACCAGCACGGCGAACCGACGGGCGTTCGCGTGTATCCCGACCTTCCCGGGGCTGAACGCCTGGCGCAGGCCGTTCGTCAGCGTTCAATCCGGGCGGTCGGATCGCGTCGTCGTGGACCACTCGGACTCGGCACCGAGTTTGAGTCCGTCCGTGAGTACCGAACCGACGATGACTTTCGACAGATCAACTGGCGGGCCACAGCCCGACTCGGGCGACCGATGAGCAACAACCTGCGGGTCGAACAGGATGCTGACGTCTGGCTGATCGTTGACACCGGCCGGTTGATGTCGGCATCGTTCGCGCTCGGCGACGGCTTGGCCAACCGTCTCGACCTGGCGCTCGACATAGCTGCGGCGGTCGGTCTCGTCGCTGACGATCTCGGTGACCGTGTCGGGTTCATCGCCTACGCCGATCGCATCAACACGCTTCTGCAACCCCGCCGCTCCGGTGGTGAAGCAGCGATCGAGGCGGCTTTCGCCCTCGCCCCGCTGGATGAGGAAAGCGACCACGAGACGGCCTTTGCCGCGATGGCCGCGAGCCGACGCGGTCTCGTCTATGTCCTCACCGATCTCATCGATGAAGCGGCGGCCAAACCGCTGGCGGCCGCGCTTCCGGCCATCTGTCGACGCCACCTCGTAACCGTCGTTGGCCTCGACGATCCGGAGTTCGTACGCGCGCGTACTAAAGGCTCCGAGACCGAGAAGACCGTGATGGCCGATATCGACGCCGCCAGCGACCGGGCGGCACGACTGATCCGTCGAAGCGGCGCTCAGGTCTTGATTGCCCCTGCGGACCGAATCGCTGAAGCCACGGTTCGCTACTACGTCCAGGCCCGTTCCGGCCGAGGGCGATAGCCCGCTTGCGCTTAGCGGTTTCTCGCCTGGCGCCGCTTCAGCGGTGAGGTAACGGCCTTACCGGGCGGCGCGGCGGCGGGACGGCCCTTCCACCAGAGCAGCCACCAGTAGGCGCCGCCGAAGAACGTGCCGACCACGCCGGCCCACCACGGGCCGAACCCGGCCGGCGTGAAGAAGCCTTCGATGAGGCCGGCGAGCACGAAGAACGGCATCGTCCCGAGCACCACCTCAACGGCAACCACCGACTCCTCGCGAAGCGCGCGACCTCTACTGCGAAGGCCCGGGTCGACGAGAGCCCAACCCATGCGCATGCCAGCGGCTGCGGTCACGGCAATGACGGTCAGTTCCAAAAAGCCGTGACCGTAGATCAGGGCAAACGCGACGTCGCCGTGGCCGTCGTGAACTGCAAGCCCGGCCACCATGCCCAGCAACGCACCGTTGAAGATCAGCAGGTACGCGGTTCCGAGCCCAGCGGTGATCCCGACGGCAAACGCCAGAAGACTCACTCTGATGTTGTTCGTGAAGATCTGCGAAGCAACCGCACTTTGCTGAGCCGCGGAGTAACCCTGATCCCCGAAAGAGTCGCGCCCGCCCTGAAACCGTCCACCGAGGAGCGTCGAGGCCCGCTCGGGATCCTTAAGTGCCCATA
The DNA here is from genome assembly GCA_963763135.1 of uncultured Acidimicrobiales bacterium. Taxonomy (GTDB): domain Bacteria; phylum Actinomycetota; class Acidimicrobiia; order Acidimicrobiales; family JANYDT01; genus JANMZO01. The sequence continues at coordinate 235,521 of CAVXNJ010000012.1, forward strand.
TGAATATGGCGATGGTTGGAATCACCAACAGTGCGACCGCAGCACCGAGCAACCACGGTCGCTCGCCGATCAGGCGCCAGTAGCGACGTCGGTAGAACTCCACAATTGAGAAACGGCCAGGGGGACGGGCGTAGACGATCGAGCGCGCCGGTGTGAGGATCAGCTCCAACTCCAACAGCATGGGATCGTAGGGAAACAGTCGTCCAGCAACCGCCAGATCACCCGACGTTGAGCGGTACAGGGTTCCTATCTCCCGAAGTTCGTCTGCGCTGTATCGCTTTTTCGTAGACGTCGCCGACCGCAGGCGCTCCCAGGCCTCGCGTCGCTCCTGGACGAACTGCGTGCGCGCCATAGCGGCACTGATTGGTCCGGTGGCCTGAACACGCGGTCCATCGCCGGGGCTCCCGGCGGCGTTTGTGTCTGGTGTGTTCATCTCGGCCAACGTCATTGCTTTTCGCCCACGTTTCTCCTACGGTCAACGGCAATGGCTGTCGTGGATAGTACGACGTTACGCACCCCGGAAGGGGTTGGGTACTCACTAACGCTTGCGGGACTCGGTTCTCGTTTTGCCGCGGGTCTCATCGACCTCGTGCTTCAGGTCATTCTCATGCTGGTGTTGTTCTTCGCCGTACGCAGCCCGCTTGAAGATGGCGGTGGTGTCGGACTCGCAGTTTTGTCGATCGGGGCCTTCGTCATCTTCTTCGGCTACCAGTTTCTGTGTGAGTCGCTGTTCCGGGGTCGAACCATCGGCAAACGTCTCACCGGCCTTCGGGTCATGAACCTCCAGGGCGGTCCGGTCTCGGTGCGGCAGTGCGCCGTGCGCAACATCGTTCGAATTGTCGACATGTTGCCAACGGCGTATCTCATCGGTATGACCAGCATCGCGGCGACCGCGAACGCACAGCGAATAGGTGACACCGCTGCGGGGACCGTCGTGATTGTCGAGCCGAAGACCAAAGCAGGACGGTCGGCCCGCAAGAAGACCGAACGTGAGGCGGGTTCGTCAGCGCGGCTGGACCAGGCCCCGAACGTCACCCTCTCCCCCGAGATGCTCCAGGAGTTGGCGACATGGGACGTCATCGGAATCACCCGCAGCGATATCGGGATCGTGCAGCAGTTCCTCGCCCGACGCGGGTCGCTCGACTTCGCCACGCGCGAGCGGATCGCCAACGAGTTCGCGGCGAAGCTGCGGCCGAGGGTCCACGGCGTTCACCCCCAAATCTCCAACGAGCGGTTTCTGGAACTTCTCGCCGAAGCCAAGCAGATCCGCCGCTGAGGGTCCGCCAACGAACGGCCCGCCGACAACGAACTCACGGCGGCCGACGGGCGGTCTGGTGACCCCAGTTACAGGCGCTTCCCGATCGAAAAGCCCTTAGCTTCAAGGATCCGGCGACCCTCGCCCGGCGGGATCATTCCGGCCTCTTCGAAGTCGGCGTCGACCATGATTCGAACCAGCTCGGTAAAGGTGATCTTCGGTTCCCAGCCCAAGATCCGCTTGGCCTTCGACGGATCGCCAACGAGATCCTCGACCTCGCTCGGTCGGAAGTATCGAGGGTCGATCTTCACATGGTCCTGCCAGTCGAGACCGGCATAGGCAAATGCCTCCTCGACGAACTCCTTCACCGAGTTGGTCTGACCCGTCGCCACGACAAAGTCATCGCCGCGGTCGTGTTGAAGCATGAGCCACATGGCCTGCACGTACTCGTAGGCGAATCCCCAGTCGCGACGCGCATCGAGATTGCCGAGGTACAGCTCCTTTTGCGTTCCGGCCTTTATGGCGGCGACCGCACGCGTGATCTTGCGGGTGACAAACGTTTCCCCTCGACGCGGTGATTCGTGATTGAACAGGATCCCGTTGGAGACGAACATGTTGTAGGCCTCCCGGTAATTGCGTGAGATCCAATACCCGTAGACCTTGGCCGCGCCGTATGGCGAACGGGGCCAGAACGGTGTGTCCTCGTTCTGCGGAGGTGGCGTCGCGCCAAACATTTCGCTCGACGACGCCTGATAGAAGCGGGCCTTGCTGCCCGAAAGGCGCAGCGCTTCGAGAATGCGGGTGGTGCCGAGACCCGTTATGTCACCCGTGTATTCGGGGGTGTCGAATGAGACGCGCACATGGCTTTGCGCTCCCAGGTGGTAGATCTCGTCGGGGGTGGTGTTGTAGATCAGGCCGGTCATCTGACCGGCATCGGAGAGGTCTCCGTAGTGGAGGAACATCTTGGCGTCGCTCGTGTGCGGATCAACGTAGATATGGTCGAGCCGATCGGTGTTGAACGTGGATGCCCGGCGGATCACACCGTGGACCTCGTAGCCCTTGGAGAGAAGGAACTGAGCGAGATACGACCCGTCCTGTCCGGTGATGCCTGTGATGAGCGCCTTCGGCATATGAGTCCTTCGTTGTTGGTGTTACCCCTGTACGTAGAAGGTAACGCACACGGCCGGGCGGTCGGTAACGTCGCCATGTGACCGTCGGCGCACCTGCGTTCGCCTTCAGTGCCGACCTTCAGTGCCGGTCGGCGCGTGGTTTCGGTCGGTGCGGTTCCCGACGTCGCTTTGCCGCGTACATCGCCGAGTCAGCCTCGGCGAGCAGTTCCTCCGCGTTTGCACCGGTTGCGCCAAACGCCGCACCGAAGCTCGCCGTCAACAACAACGGAGTTTCGTCGAGAACCACCTCACCGTTGAAGAGCTGACTCAGCCGAGCCAGGAGATCCCGCAGTTGACGATCGTTCTCGATCCCCGGATACAGCACGACGAACTCATCGCCGCCGATACGCCCGACGACGTCTTCGCGTCGGACGTTCGCCCGAAGCCGTTGTGCGGCAAAGGACAGGAGCTCATCGCCCATGTTGTGACCGTAGGTGTCGTTCACCGGCTTGAAGTTGTCGAGGTCGATGAATACCACGCCGACATTGCCGTTCTGCAGATGCCGCTCCAGATGACGGATGGTGGATGCCCGGTTGTGACAACCGGTGAGGTCATCGAAGTTGACCCGCTCCTGCAGCTCATCGCGAAGCCGGACACTGTCGGTTACGTCCGACAGACACGCAATAACCCCGTTCACGTTACCTACCGCATCGCGAAGTGGGCGAACGTTGATTTCGCACACACGAACACCCGCCGGCTGGCCAGGCATGAGCCGAACCTCAATGTCACGGGGCTCGCCCAGCGCGAGCACGGCTTCCAATGCGGCGTCGAATTTGGGGACCTTTTCGGCCGCCAGCAGCGAACGCAACACGTCAATGTGGTCTATTGCCGCACATCCGAGAATCTCCCGGAGGCGCGGGTTGGCGAAGGCAACGGTCCCCGTAGCGTCGAATTGCACGACCCCGACGGGGAGCGCGTCGGTAAGTGCACTGAACAGTTCTTCGCGGGCCCGGATCGCTTCGAGCATCGACATCTCGTCTTCGATGTTGACCATTTCCGTGAGCACGTCTTCATACTCAGGATCATCGAGCCGGTTGGTGTTCGTGATCTCCATCCAGGAATACGTTCCGTCGGCGTTCATGTAACGACCGCGCCACCGGGTGTCGCGTCCCGGCATGGCCAACATGTCGAGCCAGTTGCTCACAGCCCGATCGTGGTCATCGGGATGGATCAACTCCAACGAGCGACGACCCGCCAACTCTTCAGCGTTCCACCCGAACATACGCGTCACCGACTCGTCGGCCTCGATCAGGTATGACGCACCGCTCCGCCGCATCCGACATATCCTCGGCTTGATTCGAGCCCCGCTAGCTCCCACCGGTTCGTCGATCGCAACGCCGTTCGGGACCACCACCGCCACATACACGCCGTAGACGTTGCGAAGGTCACCGAGCAGAAATAGAACCGGCGTTTCAGGATCGGACCGCAAGCGCGTCACGAACTGCGCTGAACCCGATGCTCGCATCCGGGCCCAGGCCATCAGTGCCACTTCCGTGTCTTCTTCCACGAGAAGTTCGATGGTGCTGCCACCCTCCAACGTCGTGTGACTGCCGAGGGGGAATGTGTCAGGGAGGGGCACCAGCCATGCGTCGGGACCCAGTGCCCCGACCATCGCATCGGGATTCTCAAGCGCGCTTATGGTTGCGCGGACCAGGTCCTCGTCAGACACACGTTCAGCCACATCGTCCTGTTCGACCGCCGAACACCGGGTATGCCGTTTGACGAACAGAGTCTGAAGAACTCTTCATTCCATCACCCGGCAGGAGGTGGGACCCCGGCCGGTGATGGGATGTTGAGCGATGAACGCTCGTTCAGCTGAACTCGGGCTCGACCCAGTTCGGGAAGATGTCGGGAAGGTCACCCGAAACGCCAAGTGTGAAGTTCGCCGGTCGCTTCTCGAGGAAGCTCGATACGCCTTCGGCTGCGTCGGCACTCCGACCGCGTTCCATGATCGCTCGCGAGTCGACGCGGTGGGCGGCCATCGGGTGCTCCTCACCCAACATGCGCCACAGCATCTGTCGGGTGAGAGCAACCGACACCGGAGCGGCGTTGTCGGCTATTTCACGGGCCAGGGCGGTGGCCGCCGGAAGCAGATCCTCCACGCGGTGAACGCTGCGAACGAGGCGACCGGCCAGGGCTTCTTCGGGCGTGATCAGTCGACCCGTGTAGCACCACTCGGCGGCTGTCGACACACCGACAATCCGGGGGAGGAACCACGAGGAGCAGGCTTCGGGCACAATGCCCCGGCGGGCGAAGACGAAACCGATTTTGGCGCCTTCGGCCACCAACCGAATGTCCATCGGGAGCGTCATCGTCACGCCGACTCCGACCGCATGACCGTTGATTGCTGCGATCACCGGCTTCTTGCACTGGAAGATGCGGAGCGTGAGCAGGCCGCCACCATCGCGCGGCACACCGCTCGCTGCGACAACGTCGCTTCCTCCCTTCGCAAACGTCGAACCGCCGGCCGAAAGGTCAGCCCCGGCACAGAACGCGCGACCCCGACCGGTGACGATCACGGCACGGATCTCATCGCGGGCGTCGATCTCATCAAACGCCGCGATCATTTCGTGCATCATCGTTCCCGTGAACGCATTCAGCGCTTCAGGGCGGTCCATCGTGATCGTCGCGATGCCGTCGGCTACGTCAAGTGCAATCTGGGTATAGGCCATGCAAGACCCTATCCCGGGACCCGCGGAAGTTCCCATCCGGCCCACGAGATACGTCGCCGGGCGATTCGGGTCGCAGAAGCTACGCGATACCGATCACGTGACAGATGCGATCGGCCTCGGCCTCGGAATCGACCAACAGCTTCCGAAGCTCCGGGACCGACAGACGCAGGAACGTGGGCATTGCCTCGCTGACGATGGACTCCAGGCGGCCCTCGTCGGATGCGGCCAGCCCGGGCGTGCCGGGCATCGCTGAGGGGAACATGGCCAGATCGGCGAATCTGACGAGCGCTGTGAGCCGACCCACGCGAAGCGATGCGAGGACAGACGCCGACTTGTGGTGATCACGCACGACCTCGACGATGGTGTTCGGAAGATGCCACTGTCGGCACGCCATCGCACCCAGTTCGGCATGGGTCAGACCACAGACTTCCAATTCCTTGGACACGAGGGCTTCGGGGGAACGCCAGTCACCTTCGTCGATCGAACGAAGCTCGGTCGGGGCAACCCGGAACATCACGAACCGGCCGACATCGTGGAGCAGGGCGCAGGTGTAGACCTCGTCGGGTATGAGTTCCGCATGTTGGACCTTCGAGCGCGATACCTCGGCTGAGGATCGCGACTTGCAGCGCATGGCGCCACAAACTCTTTTCCCACGGGTCCCTCGGTACAAAAACTTCGGTCACGCCCACAGCCAGGATCACGTTGGTTGCGCTGAGCGCTCCGATTCGCGACACCGCCGCTGAAAGCGTGGTGATAGGCGACCGGGGTGAACTATCCGCCGAGTTAGCGGCGGCAAGGAGTCGGGCGGAGAAGTTTGGATCCGAGCCGACCAGTTTGACGATGTTCTCGAAGTACGCGTCGTCGTTTCGATCGAGCCCCATGAGATTCGCCACGACCGTGGGAAGTACGGGCAGATCGCGAACGTGACGCTCCAGCTCCAGCGTCAGGTCGTGGGAAACGATTGTCATCGCGGGACCGGGCTGATCAGCGAAGACACCTGGTTGTTCGTGGAAGAACCAGGGAGTGCGAACCGGGCAAGTCCGTTGCTGTGTGATGACAACGTCATAGCTTCAACTATCGGCCGGCGAACCCGAATTCTGAGGAGTTGGCCCAGGCTTCTCCCAGTCCGGACGAAACCGTCGATGATTCAGCGCGTGTCCACCACCAGCGCCGACGCTGTTCAGCGAACTGCTAAACCGAGCGACAGGAGGACCCCGTACAGCAGCTGGACCTTGCCGGTGTCGCCCAGAACGGAAATCAAATCTCGCCCCATCGCGCCCCCCAGAACCGTGGTGATGGGTTTCCGGGCGAGCGCTATCGCCAGCAGTGCGAGCAGCGCCCATGGATGCGTTATCGCCACCACGACGGCTGCCGGGAACGCTCCCGCCACCAACAACGTGTACAGCCACCGCGTTCGTCGATCGCCAAGACGGACACCCAACGTGCGCTTACCGACTTCGCGGTCGGTGGGAATGTCGCGCAGGTTGTTCGCCACAAGCAGCGAGGTCACCAGCAAACCGACGCCCGTTGCGGCCAGCCAGGTCACCGCAGGCAGCTTCTCACACGCGACGTACGTCGTTCCGGCTGTCGCGACGAGGCCGAAGAACACGAACACGAAGAGTTCGCCCAAACCAAAGTACCCATAGGGTTTCTTGCCGCCGGTGTAAAACCATGCAGCCGCGATCGCTGCAGCGCCGACCGCGATCAACCACCAACTTGTTGCCGCGGCGAGCCCGAGCCCGATCAGCGCAGCCAGACCGAGCGACAGCAGCGCCGCGCCACGCACGGCTTTGGGCGACGCGGTACCGCTTGCCACCAACCGCATCGGGCCAACCCGAACATCGTCAGTCCCTTTGATGCCGTCGCTGTAGTCGTTCGCGTAGTTGACGCCGATCTGGAGCGCCAACGAAACCGCGAGTGCAGCTACGACGCGCCACCAGACGACCTGATGATCGGCAGTCGCCCCGTAGGCGCATGCCGCTCCGACGACCACCGGCACGACCGCCGAGGGCAATGTTCGCGGCCGGGCCCCGGCCACCCAGTCCTTGAGCGTTGGTGAAGGTACGGCGGTCATGGAGTCGGACTTGGGAGACATTGCGGTTCCATGATCCGCCGGGCCGGGCACCATGTCAACCATCGACCCGCGGGCCCGCAGCCCAGAGCTGATTCGGTTCAGCACCCTGCGGCGACGAGCGCCAACGAAATCCCGTTCTGCTTGTTCACGGCTTTCAGCAGATCGGTGCCGAGGTAGGCCGCCAGATCCGCCGAAGCCTTCGTGTCACCGGCGAGACCACGTTGCACGATCTCGTTGGCCCCCTGCATGTAGGAGATCGATTCGGCGGCGAGCTCATCGCCACCGATGAAAGCCTTCATTCCATCGAGTTGGCTTGAGAACTGCGAAAGGCTCCCGATCGGCAGATTGGCCCACAGCTTCACGTCGGGCGTCCGCGACATCCCGATGATTATCTGCCAGTTCACGAACATGGCCGACACCGCCGTCTTGGCGTCGGTGCAGCCGGCGTCAGCGGCTCCCGTTTCGGTGATCGCTCCGGTTGAGATCTCCGATTCCGACGTGACCTCTTGAGCCCCACCTCCGGTCGGCTCAGCACCCGTCGATTCACCTCGGGTCGACTCAGCTCCCGTCGACGCGTCGGTGGCCTGACTCGTTTCGGTCGTATCGGTGCCGCCGCTCGAACTGCATCCGGCCAAAGTGGTGACTGAGCACGTCAAGGCGAGCGCGGCAGCAAGGAACATTCCTGAGAAACGTCGTGTGATCACACGATCAGCCTACCGAGCCCCCATACCCACGGGGCTCGCAACGGTCGCAGCCTTCGACAGCGCAAACGTGCTTCTCACTGAACAGGCGCGGCCGTGACGATCCCACGTGAGGCCGCCCAGGTCGCTATGTCCTGGCGCATGATCGCCGTCGCCATGAGCTCGGGAAATGCATCCGGTGTGCACGCAAATGACGGGATACCGAGCCCGGCGAGCGCCGAGGCGTTGTCGGCATCATATGCAGGCTTACCTTCATCGGAGAGGGCCAGCAACGCGATGACCTGTACGCCAGACGCCACGAGTGACCCGGCTCGGGCCATCAGTTTCTCGGTAAGACCGCCTTCGTAGAGGTCGCTGATCAGAACGAGGATCGTCTGCGTAGGAGAAGTGATCTGGGATTCGCAGTATGAGAGCGCTCCGGCGATGTCGGTTCCTCCTCCGAGCTGGACGCCGAAGAGAATGTCGACTGGATCATTGAGCTGGTCCGTGAGATCGACGACTGCGGTATCAAAGACCACAAGCCGGGTTCGCACCGACTTCAACGACGCGAGCACCGCGCCGAATACGCTGCTGTAAACGACGGACGCAGCCATCGAACCGGACTGGTCGATGCACAGCACAATGTCGCGTTGCACTTCGCTGGAACGACGGCCGTAGCCGATCAGCCGCTCCGGAATGATCGTGTTGTGTTCGACGATGTAATGACGCAGATTGGCCCGGATGGTGCGGTTCCAGTCAACGTCTGATGGACGCTTCGGCCGATTCGTTCGAGCCGCCCGGTTCAGGGCGCCCGTCACCGCCTCCCGCATCGGAGCGGCCAACTTCTCTTCGAGTTGGCGGACCAGCGCACGAACGACCGCACGCGCCGTTTCCTTCGACGATTCGGGGATCATGTGGTTGAGCGCCACGATGGTCGAAACCATGTGAATATCGGGCTCGACGCTCTCGAGCATCTCCTTCTCCATGAGAAGTTGCTGGAGACCGAAACGATCAAGAGCGTCACGCTGCAGAACCTTCACGACGCTCGCCGGAAAGTATGTGCGGATATCACCCAGCCATCGCGCCACACGAGGCGACGATGCACCAAGACCACCGGTGCGCTCTTCCGAATACAGCGCGTCGAGTGCAGCATCGCGTTGCTGGTCATCCTTTGACAGGGCGGCGAGTTGTTCGAGCGAGAATCCACCACCGGGCATCGAGCCGGCAGCGGAAGGACCGCGCCCACCCTCGCCACCGAGCACCAGCCGCCATCGCCGAAGCCGCTCCGGCTCCTCCACCCGGTCGCCGAAACCGTCGGCCACGGGACCGTCGAGGTCGATGTCCGTGGCGATGTCCGTGTTGATGTCCGTGTTGATGTCCGTGTTGATGTCCGTGTTGATGTCCGTGGCGATGTCGATGTCGTGCTGCTCGTTCACTGCGCCACCCCCAACAGCGCCAAGACCGTGTCAATCACCACAGAACCCCGTTCCACGTCAATGTCATCAGACGACTTGGTGGACGACTTCGCCGATGATCGATGGTGAACCGCAGAGCCGATCATTCGACGCTCGCCCGCGGCGAACGATCCAAACGTACGCCGCAACAACGGGAGAAGATCGTCGAATGTCTCGCGGTTTACGGTGGCGATCCAATCGTCGACGATTCCGAGGAGTCGTTCGTCGTGCACCAGGACCAACCCGCCGCCACCGAAGAAGCCTTCGATCCAGTGCACACCGATGGCCGGATCAGCGCCCCGGCTGAGCACCTGGCTCAAGGCATTGGCCACGTCGTCGGCTGCGAGTTCGTCGGCGTCGTTCAAGATCCGCGTTGCGGTTCCGGCGACGAGTCCGTGTATCGATCCGTGGAGAGCGCTCGCACGGTGTATCCGAGCCAGCGCCTCCACCCACTGCCGTCGTTGTTCCGCGTCATCGACCGTACCGAGCGCCGAGTTCATGGCAGCGATGCGGCCTCGCAGCGCAGCGGCTGATGCGTCGTCGAGTTGAGACGCTGCTCCGGGGAGACCGGCGCACACTCGGCTCACGATGCCGTCGAGCACGGCCGCGACGGCGACACCGTCGGTTTTGCGCACGTCGCCGTATCGGGCGACGCGGGTCAGCGCGGGAACGGCATCGAGCAGCAATGCGATGTCATTCGACGCCGCTGCACCGTCAGCGACGGCCGAGAGGACTTCCGCAACCGCTCCTTCCAGTGCGGCGAAGAGCACCCGCTCCAGCAACCCGGTGAGTTCCGGAAGCGTTGCGGTCGCCGCATCATCTCGTGCCTTCGCGGTCGCTGCCGCCTCGATCGTCGTGCCCCACTGGCTGGCCTCAACCAGCGGAATGGCCAACTCCGGTTTCCACTCCAGAACCCAGGTTTCTTTGAACGTCCCACTTGAGCGCGTTGTATTTGCGGTCGGTACGGCCCAGGCGACACCGAGCAGCATCAGGCGGTAGAACAAGCGGCTCCGCTCCAGGCCCGACGGCGTTCGCAGGTCGAGTTCAAGTGATTCCTGCGACGCCGTCACCTTCAGCCGCAACTGTTTCTGCTGACGGGCGAGATCGTTCGCCAACGGGACCTGCGGGGTCGCTTCCGGAACCGTCCCCAACCGCTGATCGATATGGGTCGTTTCGTAGATGGTCGCGAATCGCTCCGAACTCCCATGACACAACACCGTTATGGACGCGTCGTTCACCTCGTCGAGTCCGGGAAGCGGACGCGAGCGCAGGGCCGCGAGATTCTCGGCCAGTCGGACGGCTTCGATGACCGACGCTGGCGATGCGTCGTAATCATTGTCGCGAAGCGCCCGTGCGGTCTTCACCATCCACCCGGCCACCAGGTCATCAGCCCGGTCACCGCCGAACCGAAAGACGTGGTCGTACCATCCCGGGGCGGTCACCCCGGCGCCGTAACCACTTGCCCGGGCCAGAAGGCGGTGGGTCCACGGCACCCATGTTGCCGAGACCTTCACCTTCGGCAGGCCTTTGAGTAGTGCCGAATCCGACGCAGCGGATGGGAACGTGCTTCGCTCCAGCACCGGGGCATGCCAGGCTCCACAGATCACGACGATCGTCGAATAGCCATCCTTCTCCGCTTGGCGGATACCCTGACGCATCGACGCTTCGCGCTGCGCCTCGCGTTCGGCGTCGAAGACCTTCCCCGCGTCAGACTCCGAATCAGCCGCCTCTCGAAGATCGCGCATAGCGGCGGCAATCGTGGCGAACGGGGCAAGCGCTGCGGTCGCGGCGTCGACGGCGTCGACGGCCGCACCGTGGTCGGTGTGTCGAACCTGGTGCTCCACGACGTCTTCCCACCATTGTTCGGCATCCCCAACGCCGGCGAGGTCGGCGAGTGTCCCGATCGGATCGAGTCGAGCTCGCGTTCCGAGCGACAGCCCGGGCTGCGTAGTCTCGGGCTCGGCTGTGGGAATCGCTTCGATGGGATCGCCGTCTGGGCCGACGGGTTCTTCGTGGGCAACCGGAGTCGCGGCCGGCCCAGCCTTCGCCGCATCGAGTATCGCCGCCCGCCGGGCCAACTCGTGGGTGATGGCCAGGTCGACGAATCGCACGGGCAGATGGTTCGCCAAGGCAAAGCGGAGGGCGATCCACTCCGGTGAGAACGAGGCGAACGGATCGAACACGGAAAGTTCGGGCCGATCGGTGGCGAACACGAATCCGGCGATCGGTGGAACCATCTCGGCGTGGGCGGCGAACGCGACGATCTCGGTAAGTTCAGGTGGGCCTTCGATCAAGACACAGTCCGGATGCAACGCGTTCAGGGCGCGCTCAACCGACCGGGCCGAGCCGGGGCCGTGATGTCGAATGCCGAGAACGTGGACGGTCATGAGGTTCGGAAATCAGCGAAGAGAACGTGGTGGATGGTGAATCTGCTGTTACAGCAGTTCTCGACAGGCTCGATAGAGATCGGACCAACCCTTGCGTTCCCGCACCACGGTTTCCAGGTACTCCTGCCAGATTGTGCGGTCCTGCACCGGGTCCTTCACCACGGAGCCGGTGATGCCGGCCGCGATGTCGTGAGCGCCCAGGGATCCGTCGCCAAAGTGCGCCGCCAACAGCAAACCGTTGGTCACCACCGAGATGGCTTCGGCAGTCGACAGTGTGCCCGATGGCGACTTCACCTTGGTGCGCGCGTCTTCGGTGAGCCCACTGCGGAGCTCACGGAAAATCGTAACGACCCGTCGGATCTCGTCGAGGGCGGCCAGTTCACCCGGGATCTGCAGCGAAGCTCCGAGCGACGCAACCCGCTGCGACACGATTGCGATCTCGTCTTCGGCCGTATCGGGAACGGGCAGCACCACCGTGTTGAAACGACGCCGCAGAGCCGCCGAAAGATCGTTGACACCCTTGTCTCGATCGTTCGCGGTAGCGATCACGTTGAAGCCACGTTGAGCCTGGACTTCGCTGTTGAGTTCCGGTATCGGCAGAGTCTTCTCGGAGAGAACGGTGATCAACGTGTCCTGTACGTCGGCGGGCATGCGGGTCAGTTCTTCGATTCGAACGATGCGCCCCTCCGCCATGCCCCGCATCACGGGACTCGCCACAAGCGCACCGAAACTCGGTCCCTCAGACAGTAAGCGCGCGTAGTTCCAGCCGTATCGCATCGCTTCTTCGGCCGTGCCCGCGGTTCCCTGGACAAGCAGCGTGGAGTCGCCGCTGATCGCGGCGGAGAGGTGCTCGCTCACCCACGACTTCGCGGTGCCCGGAACCCCCAGAAGAAGCAGTGCCCGATCCGAGGCGAGCGTGGCGACCGCTATCTCCATGAGTCGTGGGTTCCCGACGTACTTCGGCTCGATGGTGGCACCGTTGTCGAGTCGCCCGCCCATGAGATAGGTGACCACCGCCCACGGCGACATCTTCCAGTGCGCCGGTCGTGGTTTCGTGTCGACGCTCTGCAACATCGTGAGTTCTTCGGCGAACTGATCTTCGGCATGCGCTCGGAGAGCCGCGCTGTTCGAATCGTTCGGGGTCATGGTCATGGGAATTCCTTGGAGATGGCGTCGATGAATGATCCGGCCGCCTGGAGATGGCGGAGCCGTTGATGAGCGGTGGAGCCGGTGGGTACGAGGTTCAGCAGCGCAGCTGCGGCATGACTCGACATGGAGGCGACCAGCAACTCGATGGGATGCACGAGCAGGACCTCGAGATCCCCGCTGTGTCGCTTCGCCCAGACGAGGAGCCGATCGGCGACCGGAGGCGGGACCAGCGAATCGCCCACGAGCCGGGCGAGCGTCTCACCGAGTGCATTCGGTGACCAGTCGCGATCGAAGGCCATCGAGATCAGCAGCTCACGATCGGCAACGAGAGCGGGCTGGAGAAGCGCAACGCGCTGGGCCGGCATGTAGTTGTACTTCCCGCTGCGGTAGCCCGCATCAACGTGATCGCTTTCATCGAGCCAAAGCTGATGCAGCCCCGCCCGGTCGTCGCGGTTCAGGGTGCCGACCGCGAACGCCGCCTGCCGAGCGGCTGATTCGCAAAATCCGGTGATTACTTCGCCGGCCGTGTCGATTCGTCGAAGCGCGGCAATCACTTCCTCCAACGACCGGTCGCAACGCTCGGCCCACCATCGGACCGGCACCGCTGCGACGATCTGACGGAGAAGCTCAGCTCGGGCTTTCGTCGCCGACAGCACGAGTCCGTCGCGGTTCGCCGCCTCATCGAGTGACTCTTCCGGCAATTCGACGTCAATCGAAAAGCGGGGAAAGCGTTTCGTCTTCACGACGGACTCAAGCCGCGACGTCATACGTGTCACGAACGCACTCGTTGGGATCAGCGGTAGCAACGACTGCGCGGCTTCACGCACCGTCTTGCCGCGATCGTCGAGACACCGTTCGAGAAACGGCTCGTCGGATGCGGACAGTCCGTTTCGGAGAGCGAGGGTGAAGTCTCGTCGATCTGCCGCCGATTCCGAGGCCCAGGTTGCGATGACGGCGTCGCGTGCGGCCTGTGGATCCCTCAGGCGCCAAGCGGCGACGAGCGACGATCGGCCCAACGAGTCCGCGGCCGCGAGGCGTTCCGCCGAAATCTCGCCGGCATCGCTGGAGCCGGCTTCCACGGCCACCGCGGCGTGGACCCAGTTCCATTCGCGGTTACGCGAAGCGACGAAGCGCCCGCGTTGGCCCACCACGACCGCAGCCGACGCGCGCAGACCCGGTGCTTTCGTAGCCCGTTCGAGCAACGGAACGATCAGACGGGTCGGTACCCGCTGGTCCGCCCGTGCACAGGATTCGGTCCAGCGCAGAATCAGCGTGTCGTTCAACTTGGCCACGGCGACCGTGCCCGTCAGCAACAGATCGAGAATCTGTGACGCCGATTGGCGAACGACCGGAGTTGCATCCGGCTGCTCCTCAGCACGTTCTTCGGCGCTCCGTCGAACGGGTCGTTCCCCGGCCCGTCGGACGGTCCCGAACAGTGCGGCCAGCGAGAGCAGTTCGTGCGGTGCCGGACCTTCCAACGATCGGATACGTCGCTCGGCCAGCGTGAGCTGATCGGCTTCGACTTCGCGCATCGGCGGTACCGTCCGGCGTTCCGTGCCCAGGAGGGCCGTCGACACCAACTCTTCCCAGCTCGTGCTCACAGCGGGATCCAGCCTTCGGACGTCGCGAGCGACATTGCCCACAGCTCGCCGTTTTCAAACTCCGCGGCCAGCGAACAGGGATGCGGGCCGGTGTATGCGAGCGCCTTCCAACCCGACGACTGGAACTTCATCGGTAGCGAGTCGCCCGCGGTGTCAGTAACGGTCCAGTCGCTTGAGTCACGCACGTCGAGGTACACATCGTGGAGCACCAGTGGAAGGCGGGAGGCCCAGGGGTTGCTGGCCAGCGAGTTGGCGACGAACGTGAGTGCACCAGCGATCGATCCGTGGCCGACGTCGACCGGTATGAAACCCTGCGACGTTGAAGCGTTCGCATCGTCGATCAGCGCCCGCCGAGGGGCGGATCCCGGGAAGAACGACGCGACCCCATGAAGCTCGGCACCGGTGATCTGAGCGACGCCAAAGCCACCGCCACCAGTCGCAAAGTCGAGCAGCAGAGCCCACTGCGTGGTGTCGAGCCCCCACAACCACGTTCGCTGCGAACGAACCCGCTTTCCCTCACCGTCTTGGCGAACACCAACGACCAGCCAACGGTCCGACTCGCTACTCGATGCCCGAACCTCGTCGAGCGAGCGGCTCCAGCCGATGGCGGTCCGTAGGTCTGCCGCAATGGTTTCATCGAGTCGGTCGCGGTTGCGCCAGCCCTGAACGATGAGATGCAGCACGCCGAGTTCCGACAGGAGCGACTGGGTCCAGTCCGATCGCGTTGTCACTATCGACGCCAGCTCCTGGATCCGATCCGCAACTCCGGGAGCCTGCGCGTCGACGAGACGGGCGGCCTGCTGGTCCCAGAACGAATAGGGTGCGGCCTTCGCATTCGCCAAACCCTGCCGGGCGAGGTCCTGCAACCATTGGTCGAGGCCGTCGAGACCACTGGTGATCTTGGCAACACGGGCCGCCTCACGTTTGGTCTTGAGTTCGGGATCTGCAGCTTCAGCCGCGATCTTCTCCGCCTTCTTTTCGGCCTTCTCGGCGCGGACCTCGTCCTTCTTGGCCCGGTCCGCCGCCCATTCTCCGGCGAAAGGCGCGGCTTGCATCGATTCCCCGACCGCTCCATCATTTGCCGCCCACAGGAGCAACAGCGCAAGGCCGTGCTTGCAGGGGAACTTTCGGCTTGGGCAGGTGCATCGGAACGCCGGTCCATTCAGGTCCACCGAGACCTGATACGGCTCTTTGCCGCTTCCCTGGCATTTTCCCCAAACGAGCACATCGGTGCTGCCCGTATCGGACCATTTGCTGGGCGACGTGAGACCTTTCGCCGCCTTCTTGGCGGAATCGTCGGGGGCCAGCGCCAACACCTGATCGATCCCCCACCTCGCCATCTAGTCAGTGTTGCCGGAGATGCACCTCTTGGCAACGACCCGGTTCATTTTTCCCGGGCCGAGCACCGGACCCGAATCGATCGATTCAGTCGGGCGTGGGACATGGCGATCCGTTCAGGATTGTTTCAACAACCAGACGTCGAGGGGCAAAGCGCTTTCGACCCGGGCGAATACCGACCAGCCAAAGCGTTCGTAGTAGCCGACGTTCCGGGGATTCGACGTCTCAAGAAACGCAGTGTCGTTGACCGATCGGGCGTGGTCGACACCGGCTTGCATCACGATTCGACCGAGTCCGCTTCCGGCGTGATCCGGGTGCAACGCCAGCACCCCCAGGTACCAAAACGTTGAGTCGTCCGGAAGGACTGCGTGGACCGCTTCGTCGTAGGCGGCCAGCCGCGCCGCAGCCTCTTCCCCGATTCCTTCGAGCATGGCCTCTCGCAGTTGCTCTTCGGTGGCCGCTACGAGTCCGTCCGGATCATTGACGAGTCGCGTCGGAGGCGACCACAACGACGCCGCTTCGAGTTGGTCGGTGACCCAGACCGACTTGTGGGGCACTCTCTTGTCGAAGAGGTAACCGGCAAACAGCGCAGCCTGGCGGTCGTACTCGTCGTCGTTCGGAAAGAAGAATCGAAATGCCGGATCGTTCCGAAACGCGGCAACCACCGTTTTCACTACGCCGTCTCGGTCGTCGGGGGTTGCAGTTCGATACATTCGGGGTCATGGCCGTCGAGTGTAGATACCGGGAACTTGGGTGGCTCCGGCCCTATCGTCGGAAGCCGCCCTCGGAGTTGATGGTCTGGCCCGTGATCCATGCGCCGTCGTCGCTCACCAGAAACCGAACGAGCGAGGCGACATCCGATGGTTGGCCCCAACGTTTGCCCGGAAACATCGCCGCGACCTGAGCGTGCCGATCGGGAGGCGCGTATCCGGTGTCGACCGGCCCGGGGTTGATGCAGTTGACCGTGATGCCGTCGTCCATCAGCGCATCAGAAAGGCTCGCGGTCATCTGCTGGATGGCACCTTTCGACACGATGTACGGCAGTTCGTTCGGCATCGGTCCGAGATGCTGCCCGCTGGAGAAGGTGATCAGACGTCCACCGGTGCGGTTCGGGTCGTGGCACTGCTGAAGCGCTTTTGCGAGAAGGATCGTGCCTCGAGCGTTGACGGCCCAACTCGCGTCGAGTTCTTCGACAGTAAGTTCGCGTAGCGATTGGCCCGATGCCCTCGCGTGGCACGCCACGACGATGTCCAGCGCGCCGAAACGTTGGACCGCCGCCTTCGCCAACAACTCCGGAATGTTCGGGTCGCCAAGATCACTCTCGACGTAGTGAAACCGGTCGGATGCGTCGGTAATGTCGGTGGTCACGAAGTCGATGGTGGCCTTTGTTCGATCGGCTTCGGCGCCCCACGGTTGTTCGGCGTCGTGGGCGTGCCATCCCGTGGCGAAGACCGAGGCACCGTCTAGAAGCAAGCGTCGAGCGATCGTTGCGGCGATGCCGATTCGACGTGACACGCCCGTGATCGAGGGCGACGCGGCCGGCGAGTGGAGGGAGCGCAAGCGTGGCGGCCGCACTGGGTACGGAAGATAACGGTGTTACGGGCATGGCGAATGAACTCCTGGAAGTCGTGAGGTGCAAGGAACCAGGTTGGGTAGAGCGGGTACTGCCCCTCAGTGAGGCGGTAATGACCGTCGTTGAACCTGTCAGGATGGGTCATTCGGTTACAGGCGCACGACCTGAATCTACTGGCGCTCGTGGCCGACTTTCAATGGTTTGCACGATGGTGCACTCGAACTCGGTTACTTCGAAATGGGCTCTATGCCCATGTCTTCTTTGCGGATACCGAGGAGTTGGCGGGCATCCGCGTCGGCGGGAGCCTCGAGAACGTTCGGGTTGAACAGCGCATCGAGTGGATCGCGTAAGTCGTCGGCGTACCCGAGCGCGTAGGCACCGTGTCGATAACCCATCAGCTTGAGGAGTTCGGGATCGAGCGTTCGGGCAACCTCCGGCGGGCACGACAGGTACTGGTTCTCCTCCTGCCTCAGCCATCCGAGGCAGTAGGTGATGTTGATGCCGACCCGGGTACTGTCACTGTTGTTCGCACCGCCGCCGTGGTAGACGGATCCGGAATACACGAGCACCGAACCGCGGGGCATCGTCGCCGCGACAGTGTCGGCCGGATCGATGCGCATCTTGTCTTCCCAGGCATTGGAGCCGGGAACGACTCTCGTGGCGCCGTTCTCCTCCGTGAAGTCAGTAAGTGCCCATATGGTGTTGCACTGCACATCGAATCCCGTCGGGAACGGAAAGAAGTCCCATGCCCATTGATCCCGGTGGATCGATTGAGGTGTCTCACCCGGACCGATGGCAATCGTTTGCGTCAGGTGAAGTTGGAAGGCCGTGTGCTTGGGCAGCACCTTCGGTATGGTGCCGAGCAGCAACGGATGGGTCACGAGTTCGCGGGCGGCGGGCGATCGCGCAATCAACGCGCCGGCGCGACGAGTGTGGGTTCCGACAAAGTCCTCGCCGCCGCGAGCTACCCGCTCGGTCCAGGGTGACATCTCCGAGGAGAACCGGTCCAGTAGATCGTCGCCCACCAGTCGCTCCACGATGCAGGCGCCATCGGCGCGAACTGCGGCGGCGACCTCCTCGCTGGTGACGTCGGACGAAAACCGTTGGAGTTCCGGAAGTGTTCCCATGCCTTCAGTCTGCCGATTCGACAGAGCTACGTCGAGCCCAACCGACCGGCCGACCGTCATACCCGTACACACGGTCGGGAGCGACCGGGCGAACGACAGTTGCCCCGAAGCATGTCACCATCTTGTGGTGGGTTTCCCGGCAAACGCGAAGGTACTGGTCGGCCGCATCCACTCCACGTTTCGCGTCCTGGAGCTGCTGGTCTACGACTACGACCGACTTGGTGTGCGCACCCGCGTTCTGCCGACCGGAACGTCATTTCAGCCGTGGGAGCCTTTGCCCCAATGGCGGGGCAAGCGGGTTCCCATCACCTTGGGCAACGACTCGACTGCGTTCGATTGGGGAGTTACGAGCGACGA
This sequence comes from uncultured Acidimicrobiales bacterium, assembly GCA_963763135.1. Classification (GTDB taxonomy): domain Bacteria; phylum Actinomycetota; class Acidimicrobiia; order Acidimicrobiales; family JANYDT01; genus JANMZO01. The sequence goes on from CAVXNJ010000012.1 coordinate 254,357, forward strand.
GGGTCTGTTTCTCCAGTGGGACGACTACTTCGAAGCCTGCGGTGTCGAAGGACCGACCGGTTCGGTGTCGCCCCGTTCCGAACGCACCATCGATCCGTTCGCCGACTTGGCGGACATCAACGAGCGTCTGACCCGAGGCGCATCGGATCGTCCGGCTAGCGCGAAGGAATTGACGACACGGATTTCCCGCCTCCTCCAGCTACGTGACGCGTACGCCGTGGCCGAAGAGATGGAGTTGGGAGCGTCCGGATATGACAACACCGAATCAATGGCGCGCTACTGCGCCGAGAAGGAGCGGTTGTTGGGCGAAGCCGTTGAGATCCTCCGACAATGCCGGCAGCTGGCATCGCCCACGCCTCCGGACTCGTTTCCCGACGTTCAGGGGTGTAGAACTTCTTCATGACCGAGCTCCTTCCGCTATCTCCCGACGAACTGCTGACGACCACCCGCGCGGTTCGTAAGCGCCTCGACCTCACCCGTCCGGTCGAGCGGTCCCTGATCACCGAGTGCATCGAAATCGCCGTTCAGTCACCATCAGGTTCGAACCGTCAGGGTTGGCATTGGGTTCTCGTCGAAGAACCGGCGAAGAAACTGGCCCTCGCCAACCTGTACGGCGAAGTCTTCGACAAGTACATGCAGGCTCCGGCCAGTGCCAGCTACGCGCCGGGCGACACCCGGGCCGAGCGTCGTGATGCCGTCAGCGCGTCCGCTCGGTATCTGCGAGAACACTTCCATGAAGTACCGACGCTGCTCGTCGCGTACAACGAGGGACGCACCGACAACCAGCCCGTCTCCAGCCAGGCCGGCTATTGGGGTTCGGTGATTCCGGCTGTCTGGAGTTTCATGTTGGCCCTCCGCGCACGCGGGCTCGGATCAGCTTGGACGACGATGACATGCCGCCGGGAAGTTGAGGTGGCCGAACTGCTCGGTGTTCCTCACGACAAGTACATGCAGGTCGGCCTGTTTCCGATCGCCTACACGATCGGAACCGACTTCAAGCCGGCCCCGCGCCTCGACACGGCGTCGGTCATTCATTGGGACAGCTGGTAGCGCCAGCCGGGGAAGTTCGGGGTTTTCGTTGCTCTCAGCGCAACTCAGGCCCCGAGCTCCCGAGCAGGATTCGCAGCGAGGCGATCGAACGAGCGAACGCCGCTCGGTTCTCGAGGTCGCGATCGGTCGCTTCCACAACGCGCCAGTCGTGCTCGACGAGAAGTCGTCGACGCTTCGCGTCGCGCTCCTGGGTGACCCTTGACCCGTGGGTGAAGAACGGACTTACCTCCAGCGCCACTCGGTCGGCTTCCCAAGCAAAGTCGACCTCCACCTCATCGTCGCCCACGAGCACCTTGTAGTTCCGTTGCCAGCCACGCAGGCCGGCCCGGTCGAACCAGCGACCGACGCTTTGCTCTTTCCCACTCCGGTGGCCAATGCCGCTTGACCTCGAATCGAGAAGTTCAAGCAGCAGCTTCCGACCTGTAACTGCAGTGATTGGCATGGTTTCGAGGAGTTTGCGAATGGAGTGAACAGTTGCCATGCGACGAACAAGCGCGTCGTCGAGGCAACGTTCGACCAGCCCGGCATCGGCAAAGCGCGGGAGCAAGAGCAACGTCGCTTCAGGCGACGACACCCGAGTAGTCATCCAGCGACGGCTCGGCGGGACTACGCCCTGCCGCACGACTCGGATGCCAGGTTGCGTGACGTATTTATCGGGACCGACGCTGAGGACGCACTGCGGGTCGTTGCGTTGCTGGCCAGGCAATGGCATCTGGTGGACGAGCGCAGCCGACGGCCCAGCGATGACTGAGCCCGGCACGGCAAGCGCCGACGCGAGCACGTGCTGGTGCGGATTTGCCGGCGTCGCTACGAGGCGCATCACCGTGCTGAAGACCGGAATCAGAGCACCGGACTTCCGGCGTCGTGCGAGTGCGTACTTGTCGACGCCGGCCCTGGCTGCCTGCTGGACGGTGACCAGTCCGAGCTGTTCGGCGGCCATCCGCTGCAACAGTTCGTCGATCTCCAGACTCGTGCGGTCACCTCTCATGCCCCGAGTATGTCGAAGGGGTCTGACAGGGTCCGAAGTTCGGGGCATGCGTTGCGCTCAGCGCAACTCAGGCTGCGAACTCTCGACGCGACGCTACTGGCCTTCGAGTGACGCCAGAGCTTCCTTCAGGATCTCGGCCCGCGGCTTCATGCCGGGCAGTTGCACGGGGGGTGCGGGGTTGCGCCCTTCGCCGATGGAATGGAACCGCTCCATCGCCTGGTCGACAAACTCCGGGTTGGGAAACACCCAGAAGCGGTTCTCACGCACCGACTCCACCACGAGATCGGCCACAAACCCCGGTTGTGTTCCCTCTTCGATAACGCGCCGGGTGTGCGCCGAGAGCGCCACCTGCAACGCCGAGGGAACCGGCGCTTCGCCGAGCTCGGCGGGCCAGTTGCGGGCCGAGTCGCTGATCCCGGTGCGGACCCACCCGGGGCACAGACAACTGACGCTCACCTTGGCGCCCATGGTGATGAGCGTGTTGTTCAGATTCTCGGTCATGGCAACGACGGCGTGCTTGCTTGCGTCGTACGGCGCTGAAGTCACCGGGTAGAGACCGGCGATCGACGCGGTGTTGACGATGTGGCCGCCCCCTTCGAGCATGTGCGGAAGAAAGGCCCGCACACCGTGAACGACGCCCCAGAAATTCACGCCCATCACCCAGTTCCAGGTGGAAAGCGGACCGAACCAGGGGTCGCCGGCCCCGCCGACGCCGGCGTTGTTGCATACGACGTGTGGCGCGCCGAACCGTTCGAGCGTCGCCGCGGCCAGGGCTTGGACGTCGGCCTCCTTGCTCACATCGGTACGTACACTTAGTACCTCGACTCCGAGGTCGGTGATCCGCTGTTCTGCGGCAGCGAGAGCGTCGGTCTGAACATCAGCCAGCACGATCGACAGCCCGGCCCGAGCGAATGACTCCGCGAGAGCGAGCCCGATTCCACTCGCGCCACCGGTAACGACTGCTACCTGTCCTTTGCTCAGCTCCACGATGTGTCCCTTCGACCGTCAGCCCGTGGGTCGGGCCGGCAACGGTGAAGCTATCCCCGTTGGGCGCTGCGCTTCCATTCGGCGGGTGGCGGCGGGCCTCGACCCGCAAGAGTGGAGGTTGAGCGCAAGCGGCTCGGGCGCGCCGTCTTCACCGTGATGGGTCGCGAAGTCGTAGTGCCACTGCCACTGCTCCCCGGTGAACGCCTCCTTGGCATTCACCTTGACCTGCTGCACATAGAGTTCCTCGTCGGCCAGAATCTGTTGGGCCGGAAGCACGAGACGCGGATCGCGTACGAGCGCCTCAAACAGATCGTCGCGAAGATGCAGGGCCCATGGCGGTGCGCACGACGTCGCTCGACTTCTCACGGAAGTTCTCGACGCGTCGCTCGTTGAAGAGCCGAGGCAGTCGGTCGATGATCGCCTCCACTTCTTCGAGCGTGAGCGCATCCTCGATCGCAATCACGCCATTGCGCTGAAAGTCCGCAAGTTGTTCCTGCGAGCGCTCCACGGAGTCGAACGATAGCCCTGTGGAATCCCGTTGCGGCCACGGCCGGGATCGACGTCAATACCGAAGTGTTGCGATCACGCCGTAGTGGTCCGAAGGCGGGGCAACATCACCCGAGGAAACACCGAGGCGGCGGACGGCAACGACATCGCCGGCGCCACCGGTGGTCGAGGGCCAGCCGGTGAGGATGTAGTCGATCCGGCGCGACGGAAGAAGCGTCGGCGCGGCCCACGGGTTCTTGCGGTCCCAGGTGGTCCCGTTCGCGCTCGGATCGTCGGACTTGTCCCAGGCATCGAACAGCACGAAGCCGGGCAGGGCAGTGTCGTCGAGGCCCGTGAGCATGCGAAGCTCAGCCGACTCGGGGCTGGCGTTGAAGTCGCCACACACGACGACTGGGAACCCACTCGTCGACCGCTTCTGTTTCGCGAGCGCGGCGACCTGACGGACCGATACTTGGCGAAGGGCGCTCGCCTGAGGCGGCCAATCGAGTGAGACGTTCACGAGCGGGATAGTGCCTCGAGGCCCGGCGATCAGACAAGTGATCAGCTCACCGGGCCAGCCGCGATGCGCAGCATCGAGAGTGAGCGCGACATGCTCGATCGACTCAAGCGGCCAGCGGGAAAGAACCGCCCCGACCGGACTCCAGCCACCGAGTTGGAGCGACGTCGGGCCCGCGTAGAAGTGCTCGTAGCCCAGTCGGGCGGCCAATCGCGAAGCCTGGGACTCCCCTGCCTGGGACACCCACGACTCCTGCAGCGCAACCACATCGGGCGAAGCAGCAAGGAGTTCCTCGACGATGCCGTCTTCCCGTTCTCTCCACGGACCGTACTGCCCCCAGACGTTCCAGGTTGCTATGGAAACAGTGGTCGTGATCAGGTCGCCGTAGGGCTCTTCCGCGGACATACGAAATTCTGACATGCACGTTCTCCCGACGTTCGGTTAGGTTCGGTGCACATCGCTGCAAACGGAAGAGAACCAACATGGCCCGACGACTTGTCTTTGTGCTCCACCGACGCCCGGAACTGACACGTGAAGAATTCCAGCGTTACTGGTCGCTCACACATGCACCGCTCGTGAAAAGCGTGGCCGACACCTTGGGCATCACCGGCTATCACCAGGTTCACACCGTCCGCGACAACCCCGGCTACGAGTCACAGCCGTTCGACGGTGTGGCGGAGCTGTGGTTCGACCGGGCAAAGGCGACCGGTTCGATCGTCGAGCAGCAGAACGCGGGTGCGCTTCTTCTCGAGGACGAGGGACAGTTCATCGATCTGCCGGCGTCGCCCATCTTTCTCGGCGACGAGAAGGTGATCTCCGACGGCGCCCGCGACGGGTTGCGAATGACCACGGTGGTGTACCGCAAGCCAGGTACTACGCGCGCTGAGTTTCGTCATCACTGGGGCGAGGTTCACGGGCCGATCGTTGTGGCGCATCCTGAGGTGTTCGGCGGCAGTCGCTACGTACAGGTTCACGCTCCCGACGACGCCGAGACCTACCCGGCGGCCATCGCTCGCAACGCACCCGAGCCACCCGACGGTCTGGCCGAGGCCTTCTTCTCCGGAGTGGCGAAGATCGATCCGGCGATCAGTGGACCGGTAATGGCGGAACTCGGTGACGACACCACGAAGTTTGCGGACGCCTCCCGCTTGGTCTCAACCTACGGTCGGGTCGACGTCATCATCTGACCACGTGACCGACGCGCCGCGTTCAGAACGCTAACGAGATCGGCTCCAGGCCGAGCAGAACGCGTCCGGCGTCATCGATCGCGTGCGGCGACACCATGATGTGCTGACCCACGACATGCGCGTCACGGAAGCAACGCGCCAGCGGATGATCGGCATCACTCATCGCAGTACCGGAGGCCTCAAAGAGCTTCGTGACAGCCTGGGCGCAGGCTTGCGCCGCTGACGAGCACGCGAGCCGAACGAGCGCCGTTTGTCGCGTGGTCGCACGGTCGCCGCGCTGCACCGTCTCCCAGAGGTCGCCCACGACGTCGAAGCAGAACCCGCGTGCTCCCCCGAGTAGAGCCTCGGCTTCTGCCACTGCCAACTGGGCGCGCGGGCGCTCTCGCATCAGACCGCGGCTCAGCCGCGGTGAACGCTCGTTAGCCAATGCAACGAAGTGGTCGATGGCGGCCCGTGCGATGCCGGTTGACACACCGACCTTGTTGTACGCGAGTCGACTGGTGAACGGAAGCCGGCCGAGGGCGGTGTCAGCGCGAGGTCGAGTGACTCGGGTTTGCGTCGTGTACGCGTCGGGCACAAACACGTCGGTGACCGACACGTCGTGGCTTCCCGAGCCTCGCAACCCCGGACTGTTCCAGGTCTCCACGATTTCGTACGACGCCCGGGGCACGAGGACTTCAACCGCCTCGCCCTTCGCGCCGTCCTCGATCAGGCACTGGCCCCAGAACCAGTCGGCGCGTTGCGAACCGCTCGCAAACGGCCATCTGCCGGTTGCCACATATCCCCCGTCGACGCGCCGAGCGCGTGCCACCGGGTTGAGTGCACCGCAGATCACGACAGATGGATTGTCGACAACCACAGCCTGCGCCGCTTCCTCGGAGAGAACGGCAGCGCCATTTCCCGTTGTCTCCACGCCGATCATCAGCACCCAACCGGCCGCACCGTCGGCCTGGGCAATCGCTTCAATCGTGGCAATCGTTGTCAGCGGATCAGCTTCTGCTCCACCGAGGGACCGCGGCACACCCATGGCGAACAGGCCAGCGTCGGCCATCGCCTTCACCACGTCGGCGTCGGGAGCGACCGCCCGTTCGGCCGCAGCGGCCCGCTCACGAACGAGCGGCTGTAGTGCTCGGGCCCGGTCCACCAACGACAGCGTCGTGTTCATCCGCCAATACTGGCAAGGTCCGGTCGGGCATTCCTATTCGAACCCGAACCCCGAACCGGAGTGGGTGCATATTCGCGGTTCCAGCCTGCGCGGATGCACCCATTCCGCCGAGAGGCGCTAGCTGCGGTTTCCGTCGAACACGAACTGCGCGACGGCGACCGGGTTGTCTCGGGCGACGTAGGCATCTTCGGAAGGCATCCACACGTCGGTCCACGTCGACCGCATCGCTTCGCCGTCGCGGGCCACACCACGTTCGAGCCGAAGCTCGTACGGCGCGTCGACCCAGATCCTCACGTCGAGGTCCTGACGAAACATCGCGTGGAGGGCGCAGACTCCTTCGACGATGACCACCCCGCGAGGCTCAACCGTGCGTTGCTCATGGAGTTGCTTGGCGTGCCAGTCCCATTCGTCGTAGACGGCGGTCTGACCGAGCAGCAGCGCGTCGAGCACCTGAGTGCGCAACCGCAGAAGATCGAACTGCTCGCCGTTCCAGAACGAATCGGTTGGGACAATCTGCACGTCGTTGCGAACTTCGGCGATAGCCCGGGCAAGTGTCGACTTCCCCGAACCACCATGCCCACCGATGCCGACCGCCGTAAACGGGTGCCCGCGTTCATTCGCCACGGCGACGTCGATCAGCCCGAGAACCTCGGTGAGTTGGGAGTCAGGCACCCCGGCATCTTACCGACGTGCCCAACGGTCAATGCCGCCCGCCGCCCAAGCGTTTCGGCAGACGTTGAGGTAAGTTTCCGCATGCCCTCAGAACTGGAAGCTCACTACGACGCGGTGATGGTCGGCGGCGGAATCGCCGGTTCCGGACTCGCAACCGTGCTGTCCCGAGCCGGGCTGCGCTGCCTGGTTCTTGAAGCCACCGAAGAGTTTCCCGACCGGACCAAGGGTGAGTGGATCGCTCCGTGGGGAGTGCTCGATGCCCGGCGGGTCGGTTTGGAAGACGATCTGAAAAAAGCACGTGGACATACGATTTCGCGCCACATCTCCTACGACGAGACACGCTCAACCGAGGAGTCCGAACGGGGCGTCCTTCCGTTGACGACCATGATGCCCGGACTACCGGGGCCCTTGACCCAGCGTCATCCCGACGCGTGTCAGGCCCTCTACGACGCCGCCGGAATCGCCGGCGCCACGATGCTTCGCCCGGTCACTGACATCAAGGTCGTGCCCGGCAAACACCCGCAGGTGAACTACACCTTCGAAGGACGGGAGCAGGCCGTCCGGTGTCGACTCGTCGTCGGGGCCGACGGGCGCAACTCGATGGTTCGCCGTTCGCTCGGCTTCAGCATGGAGCACGATGAACCGCACCATCTGTTCTCCGGCTTGCTGGTCGATGGCGCCGACGCGTGGCCCGAAGATCTGCAAGCCACCGGAACCGAAGACGATGTGCACTACCTCGCCTTCCCCCAGGGTCAGGGCCGGGTTCGCCTTTACCTCGGCTGGCAGCTCGACGATCCTCGTCGCTTCGCCGGTCCCGGTGGTCCGCAACGGTTCGTCGATCGTTTTGGGAAGCTGACGTCATTGCCCGGAGCTGACATTCTCGGAAACGCCACACCGGTAAGCCCGTGTGCGACGTACCCCAACGAAGATGCGTGGATCGCTGAACCGGTCATTCCGGGTGTGGTCCTCATCGGTGACGCGGCGGGTTGGAACGATCCGATAACCGGCCAGGGCCTGTCGATCACGTTGCGCGATATCCGGGTCGTGTCGGAGCTGCTGCTCGCAAACACGGACTGGAGCGTCGAAGCCCTGAAGCCGTACGTCACCGAACGCGATGAGCGGATGCGGAGACTCCGCTTCTCCGCGCACCTCACGTCGGTGCTGTCCAACGAGTTCGGCCCCGACGCCCGCGCCCGGCGTGTCCGCGCCCACGAGCGCGTGGCCGAGAAGCCTGAACTGGGCATGTCGCGCGCCATCGTCATGGTCGGCCCCGAGATGGCCCCGCCCGACGCCTTCACCGCCGCGGCATTCCAGGCCATAGTCGGATAAGCGTCAAGGTTTCAACGCCTCGACGGACGTTCGGACACGAGCTCCCTCCACCGGGAACATTCGATCGAACGTGCGCGTGCACAGCCGCCTCCGGCAGATTTTCCCGCCGGGTGTCAACATGGTGCATGAATACTCCCGCGACGGAATCGCCCGACATCTCATCCGAGTCCATCACCAAGGCCGCAGCCACGTTTCAGGTTCGTCAGCCGCCGGTCTTCGACAATCCGGAGGATGAACGACGTCATCGCCTTCAGCGACTGGCGGCGGTGTGTCGGGTGTTCGGAAGGATGGGGTTCTCCGAAGGATTGCTCGGTCACGTCACGGTTCGAGATCCGGAGCACCCCGATCGATTGTGGCTCAACCCCATCGGCGTCTCGCTCCGCCACATCAAGGTGTCACACCTCGTGCAGGTCAACCACCGGGGTGAGGTCACCGTCGGAAGCCGACCGGTCAATCCGGTTGGTCTTCGTCTCCACACCGCAGTCCACGCCGCGCGTCCCGACGTGAACGCGATGTGCCACACGCACTCGACCTACGGGCGGGCCTGGTCAACCCTCGGACGACTACTCGACCCCATCAGCCAGGACAGCTGCGTGTTCTTCGAAAAGCAGGCGTTGATAGTCGAGCCCCGGGTGGCGCTCAACGACGAGGCAGCCGCTCGGTTCGCCGCCGCCTTCGGCGACAAACGGGTTGGCATCCAGGAGGGGCACGGCATCTTCACGACCGGAGAAAGCGTCGACGAAGCGGCCTGGTGGTTCATGTCGATGGAGGCATCGTGCCAGGCCCAGCTACTGGCTGAAGCCGTCGGCAAACCGAAGCAGTGGCCGGTCGACGACGCCCGCCTGATTGCGCTCGGCCTCGGTTCCCCGACGTTCGGATGGTCGTCGTTCCAACCGACGTGGGACGAGATCATCGAATCCGATCCCGACCTCGTCGACTAACGGACTCCGGCCGCTAGTCAACGGGGAGTGTGTGCGTTTGCTTAGACCGGGTCTAAGCGAACGCACACACTCGGTCAAGAGGACACGTTACGTGCGCTCATCGGAAGTCAGCAACGCCTTCATGCTCCAGGCCGATCTGGCCGGAGCGGATGCAAGCAGCACCGCTCCCCCGACCGTGACGCACACCGTGCCAACGACAAACGGGAACGGAACAAATGCGCCGCGGACGACGCCCAGAGAGTCGAAGACCGCTCCGACGATCCGTCGCCCGAGGAGCAGACCGACCGGCAACCCCACCGCCGTGCACAGACCGCTCACCAACACCGCATGGAGGTAGACGATCGAACGAATCTGCCTCGGTGTCGATCCGAGCGCCACCAACACGGACAGGTCACGCCGATGTCGGCGGACCGACGACATGATCTGAAGCGCGGCTGCGACGATAACCAGCACCGTCAACAATGCCGCGAGCAGTTTCGGAGCGGGAATCACCTTTTCCAACGCGCCCACACTCGTCGGAGTCGGTAACGCTCCCACCGGGGTGAAGATCGTCTTCGCTATGCGCTCCGAGGTCTTCAACGACGCGCCTTTCCGGTATTTCACGAGGAGCAGATTCTTGGTCGCCGCCGGTTCGATCGCCCGGTACGCCTCGAACGTCATGGACGCCCCGTTCCCTGCCGTATCTGGTGTCGCGACGAGCCCCGTGACGCGAAGTTCCACCGCGTGCTTCGCCGAGCCGGATGCGTTCACGGTATCGCCGGTTTGCACAAGCAGGCGGCGAGCCGATTCTGCTCCGAGCGCTATCTCGTTCGCCGTTCTCGGGCGTTGCCCTTCAACCATAACGGGTGCAGTCGTTCCGCGGATGGCCTCGGTCGCAAACACTGTGACGGTATGGCCGTTGATAGTGAGCGGACCCGTCGTCGCCAACGCAAGAGCGGTGAGGTCGGGATCGTTCTTGACCGCGGCGGCCAGATCACCCTGGGCCGGCGAGTACGGGTCACCGAAAAGCTCGTCATAATCAGCACCCCAGCGGACAGGGTGGTCAACTGTGCGAATGATGCTGAAGGCAACAATCGCTGAGGCGGTCACACCTGCCACGCAGAACGCTCCCGGAATCAGGAAGCGAGAGGCCGCCCGCCTTCCGGCCCCGCTGTAGAACGTCATCCGTGCCGCAGCGGTCCGTTCAACCCCGGCGCTTCGTGTGACCGCCGTTTGGGCCACGGAAACGCCGGCCAACGGAACCTTTCGATAGCCCCGGACCGCGGCGAGCGCGGAGACCGCAAAGAGCACCAGAAGCGTTGCTGAACCGAGCCCGACGACCGTCGCGTCGAAGCGGACGCCGCGGACCGGTTCCAGCGTCCGGAGCGCACCGAAGGGGAAGACCGTCGACAGACTCACCGCAACGATGGTCGCCACGAACGCCGAAAGGACCGCTGCAGACGCGCCCTCCACCAGCCGTTCAGCCGCCAGATCTCGTCGTGCAAGTCCGAGCGCGGACAGCGAACTGCGATCACTGGCGTAGAGCTCCAGCAGTCGAGTGGAAACTTGCAGAACAAGGAAGGCCGCGCTCACAGCGGCGACCAGTGAAATAACAGCGAGGGCAGTGGTGAAGAATCGGACCGCTCGCCGAGCGTCGGGGCTGACGATCTTTGACGTTGCGATCGACGCGCCGACCGGTTCCGTGAGGGCCTTGAACTGTTCCTCGACTGCAGCTCGGGCGACACCCGGCGCAAGACGTACATCGATTCCCGTTTCGATCCACCCGATGTCCGGATGAGCGTCGAGGAAAGTGGCCGGGAACACGAGTTGAGGCACGGGAAGGTCGAAGTCGGCGGGTGACTCCGTCACGCCAACAAGCGTCACGTCAAAACGCGGAACTTCCGGTTCACTGTCGCCGGCGTTTGCCTGGACCTGCGCGACGCTGTACGCCGCGATCGCGAAGCGGTCGCCGATCTTGGCATGAAGCTTCGCGAACAGTTGTCGGTTGACCGTGAACTCGCTCGGCTTGTCGGCCCGGGCGAACCGACCCGCAACGACGCGCCCACCGCCGAACGAACCGTCACCGGCAAATGCGTTGGGTTCAAGCATGAGAGTTCCATCCGGCGATACAAGGAACGCTGTTACGAATGTGATGGCCTTGATCTCGCGAACTCCTGGAATGGCTCGCACCTGTTCGGTGAGCGGAGGTCCGAACGGCTGCTTGACGCGAAAGTCGACGTCACCACCGGCTGCACTCGTGTACCGATCGGGAGTCGTTGCCGTTCTTCGCACCCCAGCAACCAACGCCATGACGACCCCGGCCACCAGTCCGGTTACCAGCACGGACGCGACCCCGGTTCGCCAGCGGTGTCGCAGGCGCGTCCGCACCAAAAGGTGAAAGGCCGACAGACGCCCGCTACGCGTCACGCGGGCGGTCGCGGCGCTGCCGTGCACTCAACACCAACCAACGCCGTTGAGTGTCCGGCCGAACGGCACAGGAGCACATCGGGCTTGAAGGATGAGCATTGGCAAAGTCTGCCAGTTGACATCCGTAGACAGCGAGGAGGTAGACCGTCTGGGCGCATACGTGCTAGCACCCCTCGGGTCGGCGCCGACTAATCGCTGAGCTTCTCCAGGTCAACACTGAGGACTCCGCCGTTTGGCGAAAGGCTCTGAATCTGCCGTCCGGGATGGAGGCGCGCATCGCTTTGGTAACGGGCCAGCAGCGCAGCCTCGGCGGTGAGATCGCCATCATCGGAACGGATCAGAAGGTCGGCAACCTCATCGACCAACCGGAGGTCCGCCGGCGGGACCACCCGAAGATCTGCGCGCATAGCACCCCATTGATCCCACAGAAGCAACTCGTCGCCGAAGCGATGCGCGACTTCGCCGATCACGTAGTTGTACACGAACCAGTCACCATCGATGCCGAGTCCCTCGGCCACGCCGAAGCGGGTCACGTCGAGGGTACCGGAGCGATGTCCGCGCCATACGTGGGCCGACGTAAGAAACGGGCTGTCGGTGCCAGGCGCAATGTCAGTCGGGTCGGGCAGCAGTGGGAGGGGTGACTCGAACTCGGGATCGAAACGCCGCCAACGTCCGCCGAGCCAGGCCTCCACGATCACGTGGTCGTGATTCCAGGTTTCCGAGCCGTAGGTCATGAAGCCCACACGGTTGCGTGCCGGGATGCCGTGGTGGCGGAGTGCGGCCACCGCAAGCAGCGAATGGTCGCGGCAGCAGCCCTGAACCCGATCCTCCATCGGACGCTCGGCGGTGAGCGGTCCCGGATGCCGAGCCTGGTCCGTCGCCAGAATCCGATCGACCCAGCGGAGCCCTATGTCTTCACGCGACGTTGCCGGAAGCTCACGGCCGGAGGCGCGATAGTGAACCACGAGATTGCGCGCCAACGCCGATACCGCTTCGAGGGTCGGTTCAACCGGGTCGAGTAGCGGTGCGTACACGCCGGGGTCGGAGTACCGGCTTTGCGCCGAGTGGTCGATGACAGCGTTCGGGAGAGTCATACCGGCAACATTGGAGTCTTCCGCAGCGTCAGAGTCAACCGATTCCCTCCCGACCGTCGCAGCAACCGCGGGAATCGGCGTTGTGTTCGGACGGTGTCTTCCGTCGACGTACATGCATCAAAAGCCTCCACGGTGAAGATTGGACCGGGGGACGGAATCCAACCCGACCTTGCGAAAAGGTCATGTTCACCTTGCCGTCTGTGAGCACGAATACAGACGACGCGCGGATTCCGGTGCGGAGGTCACCGGCAGATCATTGACCTCAGCCGGGGCCACACAGGTTCCCGGGAACCTTAGGAGCAACAATGAACCGCACCGCAAACGTCCGAAGCCTCACCCGCCTTTTCGCCGCTTCAGCCTCCACCTTGGTGCTCTGCGGCCTCATCAGCGCTCTGCCGGCTGACGCCGCCAGCAAGCGCCCGGTGCGCCCCTACGGCGTCACCGTCCCCGAAACCGAACCACGGTATGTCGTGAAGGCCAAGTCCTTCTTCACACGAGATGAGACCGGCCGCGACTACACCGGCTCGGATGAGCCCTACTGGATCTTCAGCAGCCACGGCAACGACGGGCGGACGGTCACCAAGTCGTCTCACACCTTTGGCGACGTCGACTCGGGCGATACCCGTACGTTCCGGGCCGACGAGGGTTGTCTCTGGAGCTACGTCTGCACATCAACTCCCGCTCCACGAGGCATCGGGTTCACCGTGCAACTCTGGGAAGAGGAGTTGGGCCAGGCCGAAGAAGTCAAAGCGAACACCAAAGCGGCGTTCGCCGACGCGGGAGACGTCCTCGCTCTTATGCCTCTTCCGAATTGGACGAAGTATCTCGACGACGTGGTCGCCTTTGTCCTCAGCTGGATCGGCGACGACCACGTCGATACCGAGCGGTTCTACTTCTCAAAGGCCGAACTGGAGAAGCGACTCCCCGCAGCCGGTGGATCGTTCGAAGAGGTCCGCCACTTCAGCGGAGACGGTGGATACGGAGTCGGACCGGCCGACTACTTCCTCACGATCGAGGTGCGCAGGGTGGCGTGACCCCGGACCTCACCCGGACCTTCAAAGCGGACCTCACCCGGATCCACCCTTCCAGTTGGATCGCTGTCGGTTGCGACACCGACCCGAACATCATTCATACGAAGTCCGTCAGCGACCTGCGGGTCGCTGATGCGCGCCTGGAGGTCGCCGGGTAGAATTTTCGGGTGGCACACGTGGAAGTCTGGCTGCCCGGAGATATGCGCGTGGTCCCTCTTGCGTTGCTTCCGGTGAGCGTTGGCCGGGCATCGACGAACGACATCGTGTTGGAGTCCGACCCCGAGGTATCGAGACTGCATGCGGTGCTCGAGTTGATCGGGGAGCAATGGTGTGTCCGCGACCTCGGGTCTCGCAACGGCACCCTGGTCGGGACCGGAAGGATCAACGGTTCGATGGTCCTTCGCAACGGTGATGAGTTGCGGATCGGGCGTTCGCGGATCGTGTTCCGATCCCACGAAGTTCCCGGTGAGCCGCTCACCGTGGGGGCGATCGCACCTCCGACGCTCACAAAACGCGAGCGCGACGTCCTCCTCGCGCTCGTTTCGTCCGGCGCTCGGCGCAGACACGTTCACCGAGCCCGCATCAGTGCGCGAAATGGCCGACATGCTGTTCGTGAGCGAAGCAGCCGTGAAGCAGCACCTCGGTAATCTCTACGACAAGTTCGGCCTCCACGGTGACCAGGGTCGTCGTCGTACCCGGCTCGCGAACGAGGCACTTCGACGAGGAGCCGTCACGTTGGTCGAGGCCAGGGAGTGGGGTTCCGCGAGATGACCGACCCCCGGTCTGGCGATCCTCCCGACGAGCCGACATTGGCCGTGCCCTCCCACGACCTCCCTACCCGAGTTCTCGCCGATGATCTGGTCGACGCGACCTTGATCGGTCGTGGTGGTTTCGGAACCGTGTACCGGGCGCGCGAGCAATCGCTCGACCGGTTCGTCGCCGTGAAAGTGATGTCCGGCGAATACGACGATGGAGCACGAGCTCGCTTCCTCCGTGAGGGACGCGCTATGGCGGCATTGGCGGGACATCCGAACATCGTGGCAATTCACCGCCTCGGCGTGTCGCCGCAGGGAGAGCCCTTTCTCGTGATGCCGTATCATCCGGCGGGTTCACTCGACCGGAATCTGATCGACGAACGGCTGCCGTGGACCGAAACGGTACGGATCGGTGTGCGTCTGGCCGGTGCCATGGCCGCTGCGCACCAAGCTGGTGTCCTGCACCTTGACATCAAGCCCGCCAATGTCCTGCTGTCGGAGTTGGGAGAGCCATTGCTCGCTGACTTCGGGGTGGCCAAGATCCGGGCCGACGCAACGACGCGCCCTATGCAGCTCACGGCTTCTGTGGCCTACGCAGCCCCTGAGGTGATCGAGGGTCGCGAACCCACCACAGCAGCCGATGTCTACTCGTTGGGCTCGACGTTGTACGCACTCCTTGCGGGCCGGGCGGCGTTCGCAGCACGGCTCGACGAGTCGTTCGTCAGCCAATGCTTCCGGGTGATCAACGATCCGGTGGCCCCGATCGCGGGTATACCGGCGGGGCTGTTCGACGTCGTATCGGCGGCGATGGCAAAGGATCCACGTGTTCGCCCGTCGGCGATCGAGCTCGGCCGGGCGCTTCAACTCGTGCAGCGCGAGAACGGACATCAACCGACCGAAATGGTCCCGGCGATGTCGGGGAGAGGTGAGGTGGCGTTCCCGCTGTCCGCTTCCGGGGCGGGTGTGTCCACCTTGCCCGAGCTACCCGATGCTGGAGCTTCCAATCCTCCGGACTCCGACGAACCTTCAGCGACGGGGGACACGGGAGGTGCGTCGGCCGTGCGTTCCGACGGTGGCGACGGGAGCGTCGAAGCGACCCCGAGGCACGGGATCCAAACCGGGGAAGCCGATCATCAACCTGGCCGAGCCACTCGCAAACGTCGCCGCACGAGGCTCCTCGTGGGGGTTGCGGTGCTCCTCCCGCTGTTGGCCGTTACGGCGCTGCTCGTGGTCCGTCGTGGTGGCAACGGTCAGACAGCCGGTCCGGGTCGGCTGCGCGATCCCCGGGGAATCACTATCGCCCCCGACGGCGCGCTCGTCGTAGCCGACACCGGCAATCATCGGGTCCTCCGAATCGCGGGCAACGGGTCGATATCCGTCATTGCTGGATCAGGCAAGGTGCACCAAAGCGCGGATGGTCTCAACGCGGTCGAAGCGGAACTCGATTCCCCGTCAGCGGTTGCGTACGCAGAGGATGGAACGCTGGCGATCGCGACCGGAGGTGCGATCCGCCTCGTCGACCGCCGGGGAATCCTGTCGACTGTGCCGACACCGGTGGCGACATCGCTGCGGACCGTGAGTCTCCTCAGGAGCCCACGCCTCGGATGGTACGTCGCCGAACCTTCCCGCGTTCTGCTGGTATCCGACGATGGCGATATCACGGTGGTCGCCGGTGGCGACACCGCTGGTTTCGCGGGCGATGGAGGGCCGGCAAACGCCGCCCGCCTCGCCGGGATCCGTGGACTCGCCCTCGATGCCGACGAGCGCCTTTTGATCACGGATTCCGGCAACGACCGCGTCCGTCGACTCGAGCCCGATGGGACGATCACGACCCTCTACGGAGGCGCGGATGCGTCGCGCCTCGGATCGACGCGTGCCGAACATGTTCGGCTCTCGGGGCCGGTGGGCCTCGCTACGGGCACCGACGGGACAGTGTTCGTCGGCGAACAGGGTCTCAACCGGGTACGGGCCTTCGGCGTCGATGGTTCTGCTCAGACGATCGCGGGCTCGCCCGCCGGGTTCACGGCCGGTTTCTCCGGAGACGGCGGGCCTGCCGTAAAGGCGTTGTTCGACCGCCTCGGCGCGATCGCCGTCGGCCAGGACGGGTCGCTGTTCGTTTGCGATGAACGCAACAACCGGGTTCGGCGGATTTCGCCCACCGGTGTCGTATCAACCGTCGCATAGAGCCCGACTCGCCACCAGGCACCGGACACGGGGCGGCGAGCCCCGTCCCTCGGGCACCGACTTCCGGTGTGGATGTTCAGTACGGTGTGTCGGGTCCGAGGAGACGGGCCGACGAGCGGAGGGCGTTCAATCCGACGAAGGCCGCGTTCGGCCCGAGGAGTGCGCCCCGGAGTTGACCGTCGGACAGCACGACCCAGCCACCGACGTTGTCCTCGCCGTCGATCTTTTCCTCGGACCGGTAGAGGCCGGCGTCACCGGAGAGTCGGGTGCCGACCAGCTTGTGGCTGGAGCCGTCGGCAAGGATGATGGACCCGCTGAGCGCGTCGGTGGTGAGCTTCGTCTGCAATGTCAGGGTCCCTGATGTTATTGCGAGATCGCCGGAGGCAAGGTTTACACCGTCCGATCCGTCGGCTGCCTTGAACCAGGTGGCGATACTCTTTCCATCGCATACGTACGCCATCACTTCGGTGCCATTGCTGGCGACTGCGACGAAGGCATCGGTTCCTTCCACCGTTCCGCCCCAGGTTGCGGCGAGGGGCGCCGACTGACTCTCTGCTGGACCCTCGGCGGAATCGGACCCAATCGGCGAAGACTCGGTCACCACTGCGACACCCGTTGTGGTGTCGGTTGTGGTGTCGGTGGAGGACGAGCTGCATCCGGTGAGCAGCAGCGCTCCGGCGAGCGCCAGCGCCGAGAGCACTCGTTGCCGGGCTGATGATGACTGGTGGGTGGACGGGTTCATGTCACTCCTAGTTGTTGAGGTTGGTTTGCATGCGAAGTTGGCAGTACCGGCCGCGCCTACCGGGCGAAGTCGGGATCGATGGTCACGCCGCGCACCGCCGGATTCTCGAGGCTGAACACCCCGTTCGGGCTGTCGCGGTACAGCCAGGCGTGGAGCATCCACGGGCTCTCCGCCCAGAACCGACCGCCGTCGGCCGTGCAGGCTTCGCCTACCAGGTTGGTCGTGCCATGCGGGCCGACGCAGATTCCGGGTTTCGGGTAGGTGTGGTGATGCCAGACAGCGAGCGGCGCCATCGCTGCCGGAGGGGTCTGGTCGCCGGGTTGCTTCGGCAGGAACCAGGCAACGCCCACAAGTTGCAGGGTCCAGTCGGATTGACGCTCATAGAGAAGAACCGAGGGATGCAGGTGGTCGAACGCGCCGCGGTCGATGAGCGCTCGGTTCACAAAGTGGGCACCTGCCCCCGCGAGACTGGGACCCTCCTGGAGGTATCCCTCGGCCAGCGCGACCCGCACGTCGCGGTATTTCTCAGTTGCCGCTTTCGTCTGCGTGAGCATCGCATCGATTTCGTGGATCCGGGTCCAACTGATCGGGATCTCCGAGCCTGAATGGATCGTGCCGCCATGGCCGAGAGCGACGCTGCCTGGGTGCATCCCGGGAGCATCGACGCGCGGGTGCGCTCCGACGTCGGGTATCCCCGACGTTGCCCCCGTCGAAAGCATCAGGACAACAACAAGAAGCAGCGTGTTCCGTCGCCCGGAACGACGATGGTCGATCTTCTGCCACCCCCACCACGCGACACCACCGACCATCACCCCGAGCCCGACCGCGAAGATCAGATGGCCAGGATTCCTGAGACTGCCGAGGCTCTCGCGTTGCACCAGCGTCGGGTCATGGCCGTGCAGGCGAGCGTCGATGGCGAGGCCGACAAGTTCCAGTATCAGCCCGAACGCCATGATCGACGTTGGCCGGTTCGATCCCGTCGATCGGTTTGGCGTCGTCGGTCGTCGCTCATCTGTCATGACGACAGTGTGAAGAGCGGCGATCCAACGCGCCCCGTGCGCGCACGGAAAAGCCTCAAGGCCACGCCGAACCGTAAGTGGTCAGTTCGTCGTCGCCGTGCGAGACTCGGCCGATGCTCTACGAACTCCGCCAGTATCAGTCGACCCCGGGCAACCGCGATGCCCTCGTGAAGATCATGGAGGAGGAGGTCATTCCCTTTCAGGTCAGCAAGGGAATGGTGATCCTCGGCAGTTTCATCGGTGAGGACAACGACGACGCCTACGTTTGGATCCGCCGTTTCAAAGACGAGGAGGAGCGTCTGGCGCTCTACGACGCGGTGTATGCCAGCGACTTCTGGAAACTCGACATGTCGGGCCGGATCGGCCCGCTGCTGTTCCGGGAAACAATCAAGGTGAGTCGTCTGATACCGACCGCCAAATCACCGCTCCAGTAGGAGACCCCTCCAGTTACGCGACGGTAGAGATCGCGCGCCAGACCCGCTCGGCGGTGAACGGGAAATCGAGGTGCTCGACACCGAACGGTGAGAGCGCGTCGATGACCGCGCTCTGGATGGCCGGTGTGGCGACCACGGTTCCCGATTCGCCGATGCCCTTCGCACCAAGGGGGTTGAGTGGCGAAGGCGTTTCCATCTCGTGGGTTTCGAACGAGATGGTCTCGGCACTCGACACCACGCCGTAGTCGGCGAAGTTCGACGTCAGCGGCGTGCCGTTCTCGTCGTAGATCATCTCCTCCGTGAGGCAGACACCGACGGCGAGACCTAGCCCACCGTGCACCTGTCCATCGGCGATCGTGTGATTGAGGATGGTTCCGGCATCATCAACGGAGACGAGTTGTCGGATCGACACCTCACCGGTTTCGGTGTCGATCTCGACGACCGCCACACATGCCCCGAACGCAAAGGTGCCGGCTCCGGGCGGAGCCTTGTAATCGGTCTTGGTGGAGATCGCACCAACGTCGACCCAGCCTTTTGAACGGGTCGGTACGCCGTTGACGTGGAAGCCAATCGCCGGTTCGAACACCACGTCTTCGACGGCAGCTTCCAGTAGGTCGGCCGCCTTCTGCCGGGCCAGGTCAATTACCTCGCGGGCGGCCTGGAACGAAGCTGAGCCACCCAACTGGGCCGAGCGCGATCCGATCGTTCCGCCGCCGAAGGTCGCCGCGGGTAGGTCGGTGTCGCCGTGCAGCACACGTATGCGGTCGGCCGGGATGCCGAGTTCCTTGGCCACAATGTCGGCGAAGGTGGTTTCGTGGCCCTGGCCGTGAGGCGAGGTTCCGACCACGACCGTGACGGTTCCGTCTTCGTGAATGTCGATCGACGCCGATTCTCCTTCGCCTCCACCGGTCACTTCGACCGTGCACGACACACCGATGCCCATCTGTACCGGGTCGCCATCCGCCCGCCGTTTCGCCTGCTCATTTCGTAGGTTCACATATGATGCCGCCGCCACGCACCGGCGAAGCGCTTCACCGTAACGGCCGCTGTCGTACGTCGAGCCGATCGCGGTGGTGTAGGGGAATTGGTCGTCGGCCACGACATTGCGGAGCCGAACGTCAACCGGGTCCATGCCGATGACCGCAGCGAACCTGTCAACGGCGCGTTCGATATCGCAGGCGGCTTCCGGCCGACCGGCCCCTCGGAAGGCCACGGTCGGCGTGGTGTTCGTGACAACCGAGACTCCTTCGACGCGGGCTTTGGGTATGGCGTACACGCCGGTGCCCGAGTTGCGGAGGTTCGTGGTGATGAATGTCCCCATAGATGGATACGCACCCGAGTCCTGCACCGCCCGAACTTCGTAGGCCTCGATGGTGCCATCGCGTCGACCACCGAGGCGAATGTGATGCGTCGACGCCCGACCGTGGCCCATCGCCACCATTGCTTCGCTGCGGGTCTGCGCCCACCGCACGGCACGACCGACCCGGCGCGCCAGGAAAGCCACGACCACGTCTTCGGGGTAGCAGCCGTAGCCGCCCTTCGCGCCGAAGCCACCCCCGACATCCGGCGCAATGGCGCGCACCGTTCCCGGTTCGAGACCCATCGCGCACTCCATCACGTACTTCGCGCCCGCCGGGCGTTGTGAGCAGACCCACACCGTCAGTCGACCCTCGGCACCCCATACTGCGGCGCCGGCCAACGGCTCGATCGTGCTCGGGTTCAAGCGGGCATGACGTTCGGTCAACTGGACCACGACTTCGCAATCAGCGAAGGGGTCGGTCTCGAACGGTGGCTGCGTCCACTTCATCGAAACGTTGGTGCCGGCCGACGGGTGCAACAGCACGGCGTCGGACAGCGCGTCGTCGAGTTGCGTGACAACAGGAAGCGGCTCGTAGTCGACGATCACCAACTCGATCGCATCCTCCGCGATCGCCGCGCTGGTGGCGATGACCACCGCGACCGGTTCACCCACGAAACGCACGACTCCGTCGGCGAGCATCGGGCGAAGCATCGCCTTGTTCATCATCGGAAGCCGCGGCGGGAGTGGCCACACGTCGAGATCCGCTGCGGTGAACACACCGACAACGCCGTGGAGCGACGCCGCGTCGGCGGTGTCGATCGACGTGACGGTGGCGTGCGCGATAGTCGACCGGACAAAGGCGGCGTAGTACGCGCCTTCGAGCTCCGGGATGCGCAGGCTGTCGATGAACGTGCCCCGACCGCGCAGCAGCGCGTGATCTTCCCGCCGAACCGAGTTGGTTGCGGTCACGACGATCTCAGGCTTTTGGCGTGGCCGATGCGCCGGCCCGCGATGTCGCCAGATCAGACCGAAGTGCTGCGACGACGGGCGTGTGGTCGTAGCCGACCGTGATCATCTGAAAGCCTTGAGCAGCGCGGGTTTCGGCGAGCGCGGCCGACGCCTGGATGCCGGCGACGACTCCGTGTCGACGACAGGCGTCGACGATTTTCGTAAGCGCGCTTTGGAATCGTTCATCGGCGTTGTCCATGAGGGGCGGGAGACCGAGAGTCAGCGACAGGTCGGCCGGTCCGACGTAGATCGCCTCCATGCCCGGAACCGACAGAATCTCGTCGATGTTCTCGACCGCTTCGATGGTCTCGATCATGGGGAGGCACGTCACGCGCTCGTTGGCCCACCGGAAGTAGCCGGCGCCGTGACGCACCATTGCGCCGATCGGACCGAGGCTCCGCTTGCCGACCGGCGCGTAACGGCACGCAGCAACCGCTTGGGCGGCTTCTTCGGCGGTGTTGACCATCGGAACGATGACGCCCAGCGCGCCGGCGTCAAGCACGCGTCCGATCATGGCCGGCTCGTTCCACGGGACGCGCACGATCGGTGTAGTGGACGTGCGGGCCATGCCCTGCAGCATCGCCACAACATCGCTGTACTCGGCGAACCCGTGCTGCATGTCGATGCACACGTAGTCGTAGCCCGTGTCTCCGGCCACCTCGGCAAGGATCGGCTCACGCAGGAACATCCAGGCGCCAAGAGCGACGACGCCATCGTTCCATCGTTCACGTAGCGATGGCGGGGTGAGTGAGGGTGTGTTCATGAGTCCTTCCCGACCCTGGATGCTGAAGTGGAGAACGTGACGTCGCCGAGGGTGTTGAACATGGCGGTGATCGTGTCACCTGCTGCGAACGGGATGGCCTTCACGAACGAACCGGACAGGACCACACTCCCGGCTTCCATCGTTACACCGAAGGTGGCGAGCTTGTTGGCCAACCATACGATCGCATTGATCGGGTTACCCATCACAGCTGAACCGACACCGGTCTCTTCAATCGTTCCGTTCTTGTAGAGGGCTGCCCCCTCGCGACGGATGTCGAGATCGGTGAGCTTGGCCGGGCGTCCGCCGAGCACGACCAGACCGCACCAGGCCGCATCGGCCACGCTGTCGATGAGCGGCTTCGGCCCCCGGCCGCTGTATCGACTGTCGACGATCTCGATGGCCGGCAGGACGAACTCCGTGGCCCGAACGACATCGGCGGCGTTGACTCCCGGTCCCGACAATCGGGAGCCGAGGACGAACGCGATCTCCATCTCGACGAGGGGCCGGTTGAGCCGGGTCATGTCGACCGTCGATCCTTCCGGGACAAACCAGTCATCGGTCAGCGTGCCGTAGTCGGGTTCGGTCGCGCCCGACATCTGCTGCATGGCCTTCGACGTGAGGCCGACCTTGTGACCCTTGATCGTTCGGCCCGACGCCACCTTCAGTTCAGTGACCAGTTGTGCTATCCGATACGAGTCCTCGATATCCGCGTCGGGGTGGGTGACGGTGAACGGCTCGATCGGGGCATTGTTGAGTTCGGCCGCGAGGAGCGCCCGGGCCATGTCGGCCCGTTGATCATCGCTGAGCATCAGTTCTTGGCCCCGGACGTCTCTGACGCCGCCGCTCGTTCGGCGTCGCGCGCCGCCCACCAGTCGCCACCGAGGGCGACGCGTCGAATCCCGTCGGTATCCATCGGCTGATGTCCGACCCGGTTCGACGGGGCAGGCTTCTCCGCGACCGTGTTCGAGAGCCGGCCGACGCCGGTCACTTCCACTTCGACGACGTCGCCGAGCTGCATGGGTCGCGAGTTCGCCGGGGTACCCGTGAGGATGACGTCGCCGGGAAGCAGCGTGATGTGACGGCAGAGGTCAGCGAGGATGTAGTCGATTCCGAACGTCATGGCCGAGACCGGGTCTTCCTGCACGACCTTGCCATTTATGTATGTGCGCAGATGTTGTTCGCGAATGTCGATTCCTGAGACGATTCCCGGACCGACCGGGCAGTACCCGTCCTGACCCTTGACCCGCGTCATACCGCCCTGGTCGGTTTCGCGGAAGTCATGCAACCCAACGTCGTTCGCAGGAGCGAAGCCGGCGATGTGATCCCATACATCGGCGGGAGCGACATCCGTCATCGGCCGCCCGATGATCGCAGCGATCTCCCCTTCGTAGTTGACGAATTGGCAATCGGCCGGACGGTAGAGCACGCCGCGATGGCTGTTCATCGCAGTCGGTGGCTTCTGGAAGTACGTCGGCTCGGTGAGCGAGGGGGCTCGAAACTCCACCCGTCGCGAGTCGTAATTCAAATGGATACATATGATCTTGCTCGGGTCGCATGGCGGAAGGTATACGGCCGTAGACTCCTCAACCCGCCGCCCACCGGGCAGCAGCAGCTCGGTGCCATCCTCAGACGGCGTGACCCACTGCGGATACCCGCCGTGGATGATCCGGCGCATTTCTCGGCGCGGCCCCTCAAGTACGTTCATGGATGTCCCCCTCGTGTCGTGCGATGAGCGTAGACCGGCATCGCAAACCAAGCAAGCGCTTGTTGCTTTTCTATGAGACGCCTGTCACACTCATCTGGGAGCATACCGTCGGGTAGCTCTTGCTTCTCAAAGGGGGAACTCTGATGTCGTCCACTCGCCCATCGCATCCGTCGGTGAACCATCTCGTGCTCGCGGTGCGAGACATCGAAGCCTCGCACCGCTTCTATGTCGATGTACTCGGCTTCGAACAGTGCGGAACGTTGAAGACGCCGTTCAAGCCCACGCCCGACATGCGCTTCTACCGCGGCCACCCCGACCACCACCACGATTTCGCGCTGGTTCAGATTCCGGACCCAGCGTCGGCCCCTCCCGTCCAGCCGTGGCACATCTTCGGTTCGGCCCCCGGCGTCGGGCACATCGCACTCGCTTACGGCACGCGCGAGGAATGGCTCGCCCAACTCGAGCATCTCCAGGCGATGGACGTGCCGATCTCGCTTCGTGGCAATCACGGCATGACGCACAGCGCGTACGTGGTGGACCCCGACGGCAACGGGATCGAGGTGCTCTACGAACTTCCCGCAGAAGTGTGGGAAGGCGATGTCGACGCGGCGCTCAGCTATTTCGAGCCGCTGCCCAACAAGGGACCGGAGACTCTGCACGATTCCACCGACTACGTGCGTTTCACCTCGAACGCCTGATCCCGCGACGACCATGCCAGCACGAACCGGCCAGGACTATCTCAACGGCCTGAAGGCCACGTCTCGCGAAATCTGGCTGGGGGGTGAGCGCGTCGAAAGCGTCACCGACCATCCGATGCTTGCGCCGGGAGCCGATGCGATCGCCGCCTATTACGACCTGCAGCACGAACACCCCGACGAACTGCTGATCCCCGATCCAGAAACGGGAGAGGCGATCAACATCTCGCACATGCAGCCTCGCTCCATCGACGATCTGCACCGCCGCCACATCGGGCTGGCGCGTATCTCCGAGCTCAGCATGGGCGTGATGGGCCGCACGCCCGATTACATGAACGTCACGTTCGCCGGTTTCGCCGACGACCACACGCGCTGGTCGGGACCCGACGGAAGCAATGAGGTCGGGCACGAAAACCTCGTGGCGTTCCAGAAGCGCCTCCGCCGCAACGACATCTCGTTGACCCACACGATCATCCATCCAACCGTCGACAAGGCGAAGGATTCGGTCTTCGCGGGCAACCCTGTACCGATCCACAAAGTGGGCGAGACCGCCGATTCGATCATCGTGCGAGGGTGTCGGCTTCTTGCGACGCTGGCGCCGTACGCCGATGAGCAGACGGTGTATCCGTCGACGCCATTGCCTCCCGGCGCCAATGAGTACGCGCTTTCGTTCACGGTTCCGATGGACGCGCCGGGCCTGGTGTTTTTGTGTCGCGACAGTGGAATCCGGCCGACCGCCAACCCGGTCGATGCACCGTTCTCCACCCGCTTCGACGAGCAGGACGCGCTTTGCATTTTCGACAACGTGGAAATCGCCAAGAAGGACGTGTTCATCGACGGCAACCTCGACGTCTACAACCAGGTGATGGGCCTGTCGTCGTGGTGGCCAAACATCATGCAGCAGACAACCATACGTGCACTTACGAAGCTGGAGTTTGCGTATGGCCTCCTGGTCCGCATGGCCGAGGCGGTGAACGACAACTCCGAGCGCACGATGGAAATGCTCGGCGAGGTGCTCGGCTACGTCGAGGTGACCCGCAACGCCGTTCTGCTCGCGGAGCTCAATGCCAAGACCTGGGAGGGTGGCGGGGTCTATCCCGAAGCCCGGGCCCTGGCTCCTATGCGCGCATTGCTTCCCGACTGGTTCACCCGGGTGAACGACATCATCAAGATCATCGGGAGTCACAACCTGCTGGCTGCGGCAGGCCGAGGCGCGCTCGACGACCCGAGGATCAACGCACTCATGAACGAGTTTCAGCCGGGAGCAAACGGCATGTGCGCCGAGACGCGCTCGGCCGTGTACCGCCTCGCCTGGGATTTCACCGGCTCGCTCCTCGGATGTCGCAACGAACTGTACGAACGCAACTACCTTTCGTCGGCCAAGACCAACCGAATGGCGTCGCACAAGTACTACTCCGAAGCCAACCGTCAACGCGGCAACGAGCTCGTCGACAAGGTCCTGGCCGACGCCCGGGCCCGTTGATTTGGTGGTGGACGATTGGTCTGTCGAACATGTGGCCGAAGATGCCACGAGGCAGCACTTTCGGCTACATAAACAGAGGGAGTGGGAAAGTGAGATCGCCTTCGCTCGGTAGGATCGGGTCGTGACTTCCCCTGCGCCCGCCCGCTCGACATCCCGGGCGAACTCGTCGGCCCGGCGCCAGCAGATTCTCGATACCGCCACCGAGGTGTTCGCCGATAAAGGGATTCTGGCGGCGACCGTACGCGACATCAGCGAGCGGGCCGGCATCCTCTCGGGCAGTCTGTATCACCACTTCACCTCAAAAGAGGAGATGATCGTGGAGATCCTGGCCCCGGTGATCACGTCACAGGTCGAGGCATTCGACCGCATCCTGGCACTCAAGCTCGATGACCCGATCGAGACGCTGCGTCGGGGTGTGGCGGTGGCGATTGCGCAAACTGCCGCCAATCCCAATGTCGCCCGCATTCTCCGGCAGGACGAGCACCACATCCGTGACCTCCCCGGGCTCGACGAGGTTCGGCAGCAGCGCCGTGCCATTCGAGCGCGTATGGAGGCGATCGTTCAGGCGGGAATCGCGTCGGGTCGCTTCCGGTCCGACGTGGCTCCGTCGGTCGCGGCGTTGGCCGTCTTCGATTTCGTGCTCGGCGCGTACCGGCTCCTGGAGCCCCTCGGACGGTCCACACCCGAGGAAGTCACCCGTCAACTCACCGTGTTGATCCTCGAGGGGCTCAGCGCGTCGTAGTGGCGATGCACCCGCCGGTCGTCGTCACGCCAGAAACGGACGAAGCACGGCCGCCGCGGCGGCAGGTGAATCCACGGGAATCACGTGGGCTGAATCGAGCTCCACGAGTTGCGCGTCGCGGATACGGTCCGCCATCTGAGCCATGACGTCACCTTTGACCCACGTGCGACTCGCATGAGCGAGCAGGGTCGGACACGTGATCGCGTCGAGGGTTGACCAGTGATCTCCATCACGAAACGGCCAGCGTTCGAAGAAGTACGGGTCGTGCTTCGGGACGAGGGTTCCGTCAGGACCCGGCCGGAGCGAGCCGTGCAGCATCGCGTCCACGGCGGCGGTCGGTGCGGCCGGCTGCATCGACTGGATCCACGCCCCTGCTTCGTCGTCAGTGGTGAATGAACGCGGCCGAGGCATCACCTCGTCGGCCTTCGAGGTGAACGACGGTTCGATGTCGAGCAACACCAGTCGACGCACCTGGTCGGGATGGCGTGCGGCAAACTCCAATGCGACCAGGGCACCCCAGGAAGAACCAACAAGATCAAAAGGCTGCCCGATCGAGTTCGTGTGCAGCGACAGATCGTCGACGTGGTCATTCGTGGTGTAGCTGTGATCAGCGGACCACGCACTGTCTCCGTGTCCACGCAGGTCTACGGCCAGTACTCCGTGATCAGGCAAGTCGGCGGCGAGTGCATGCCAGGCCCATGCACACCCCGTGACCCCGTGCACGGCCACGACATTCGGCGAGTGCGTTCCGAACGCCAGCGAGTGCAGCGGGCCGACCGGCGATGGCGTCCAACGGTGCTGAACGAGAGACGTTTGAAAGAACTGCGCCATGTGGTTACTCCCTGATTGCGGTCGCGGTGCGAAGCGCACCCGGTGAGGTTAGTTGCGCCGGATCGCATCAGCAGCAAGGCCACCCGGGATGTCCGGCACGACCTCACGGGAATCGAACGCGACATACCGCTACGATGCGAGCGTGAACGACGGGCGTGATGTTCCATCAGGAACGGTGACGTTCCTGTTCACTGACATCGAGGGTTCCACGCGCCTGTGGGACGAACATCCCGACCAGATGGCAGATGCGATTGCTCGCCACGACCTTTTGGCCCGTGCCGCGATGAAGGCGAACCATGGGCACGTCTTCACGACAGCGGGGGATTCGTTCGCCGTTGCGTTCTCGCGGGCCGACGATGCAGTCGCTGCCGCAGTGAGTCTCCAACGCCTGCTCGCAGCCGAGGCGTGGCCGCACGAGACGCCGATCCGGGTGCGAATGGGCATACATACCGGCGAGGCCACCGAGCGGGACGGTGATTATTTCGGCTCGTCGGTGAACCGCACCGCCCGTTTGATGTCAGCGGGTCATGGTGGTCAGGTTCTCGTGTCGGGCACCACCATCGGCCTCGGATCGCTGTCCGCAGCGGAACTGGTCGATCTTGGCGAACACCGTTTGAAGGACCTCAGCGAACCGTTGCGCGTGTTCCAGGTTCTTGGCGCGGATCTGAAGTCTGATTTCCCCGCACTTCGCACGTTGTCGGAGAAACGGACCAACCTTCCGGTCCAGCACACTTCGTTTGTCGGGCGCGACGGCGAGATAGAGCGACTGCTTCCGATGCTTCAGCCGGGTCAACTGACGGTGCTCACGGGCGTAGGAGGCGGCGGCAAGACGCGTCTCGCATTGCACGCGGGCGCGCTGGTGTCGGAGCGCTTCACCGACGGCGTGTGGTTCGCTGAACTGGCCGCGGTCCGCGACCCCGACGCGGTCGCAGCTCACGTGGCCGGGGTGTTGGAAGTGCCGGTCCCGCCCGGCATGTCGCCGACGTCGGCCGTAGCGGGTTGGATAGCCAACCGGAAGCTGCTGCTCGTCGTCGACAACTGCGAACACGTTCTCGATGCTGCTGCTGAGCTCATCGAAGGACTCCGGGATCGTTGTGCGGGCCTGGGAATATTGGCGACCAGTCGTGAAGGACTCGCCGTCGACGGCGAAGCGATTCTGGCGATCGCGCCGTTGAACGGTGACGCGTCCGTTGAGTTGTTCTGTGACCGATCCGGACTCGCCGTCGCATCTCTGCCCGTCGAGCGTCACCGGGCCATCGTCGAACTGTGTGGACATCTCGACGGTCTTCCGTTGGCATTGGAGCTGGCTGCCGCGCGAACGCGCAGTCTGCCGCCGGAAGAAATTGGCCGTCGGCTCGGTGAACGCTTTCGTCTTTTGGGTGGCACGAAGCGGGCGAGGTCAGACCGTCACCGCACGTTGCGCACCGCCATCGACTGGTCGTACCAGCTACTCGAACCGAAAGAGCAGGACCTGTTCTGCCGGATGGCGGTCTTCGCCGGTCGATTCGGTTTGGATGGGGCCGAAGCGTTAGCCGAAGGAAGCTCCATCGCCCCCGACGATGTCATCGACGTCGTCGACCGTCTCGTCGACAAGTCCATGCTCGTGGCCGACACCTCTGGTACGCGACCGTTGTACGGACTGTTGGAGTCGCTCCGCGACTATGGCCTGGACCAGTTGACCGATGGCGACGGGGTTCGCCGGCTGCACGCGCAATTCCACGGAAGACTCGTCCAGCGACTCATCCGGGAGTTGCGTACCAACCGCGAATCTGCGGCACTAGACGAGCTCGACAACGCGTGGGCCGACATCCGATCGGCGGTGGGCTGGGCCGTCGAGGCCGACGACGTCGACTCGGCGATGGAACTCTTGCGAGGGCTGGGATACGAGGCGGTATTCCGACTCCGACCGGAAGTCGGCGACTGGGCCGAACGGGCCCTGGCCATGACCTCCGCGGAGGCGAGCTCATACGCTTCCCAGCTGTATGCCACCGCGGCGATGGTCGCGGCGTTTCGTGGGGACTTCGAGCTGGCGCGCCGTCGAATCGCTTCCGCCGACGAACTGCGCGAACCCGACGCCTCGTTCACCTTCGACGAAACCTACGGACCGGCGGTCGTCAGCATTTGGAGCGGCCGGCCCGACGAGGCCTATCACATCGCTCAACGAATCGCCGTGGCCCAGGACCTGACTCCAGAGTTCGGCACAGCCTGGGCCGAGTACAACCGGGTTCTCTACGCCACGTACCTGAACAACGATGCCGCGGCAGAGCAGCACCTCGCCAACGCTCGGCACCTAAGCGACCATGTCTACGGACCCACCGTGCGCGCTGCGGTCCCGTTCGCCCAAGGCACCGTTCAGCTTCGCGATCGCCCGGCCGAAGCACGGGAGTCTTTCCTCCGTGCACTTACTATTGCCTCAGAGGTTCGCTGCCCTTGGTATCACTCCGCGGTGACGGCATTCGTGGCCAACATCGATGCCCGGCTGGGCGATCCGGTCGATGCTCTCGGTCGTTTCCGTTCCGTACTCAACGACATGCGTGAAGGGGACAACTACGGCATCACCGGTGCGACCATCAAGCGGGTGGCCTGCTGCCTCGGTCGCATCGGTCGGTTCGACGTAGGACTCGCTGCCGTCGCCGCCGAGGATAACCAGCAGTACCGAACGTCAATCCTCCCCGACCTGAACGCGCAGATCATCGAGTTCCAGGCTGCCGCAACGACCGCTCTATCACCCGACGCAATCGCCGAAGCTCAGCAGCGGGGTGCCCGCTGGTCCATCGCCGACGCCGTCCGGGCCTGCATCGACGAGATCGACACCGTCCTCGCCGCAACACCGGCAGCGGCTAGTTCGAAACAGACACGCGAAGACGTGTGAGGACTTCAGCAACCAACGCATCGCGATTGAGAGATGCTCCGAGCGTTCGCTCGTCGTCGAACTCCTGATCGGTGAGGCCGCTGAGGACTGTCGGGCTCACGCGCGTTGCGATGAGAGACGACATCCCGTGCTCCTCAAGGTGGCCCGTGATGAGCGCAGCATCGCAGGGGGAATCTTGCGTGGTCAACCACACAGCCAGGTACGCCAGTGTGGGCCACATGTCGAACCACGATCGGGCCGAGCGAATTGCCGAGATGGCATCGTCGAAAATCGGGAGCGCATCGGGCTCGCGGCTCTTACTGGCGATTCTTGCCCGGATGTTCCAGGCTTGCGCCGCTGCCCACGTCAGGCCGTTATCGTTGGCCACCAACAAGGCGTCTTGGCACACCTGTCGCGCACGTGCGAACCGACCTCGCTTGGACTCGAACAGTGCCTCAAACGCGAGCACGTGCGCTCGCAGGTAGGGGTGACCGAGTTGCCGTTCGACGGCATGCGCCCGTGCGATAAGCGCTTCGGCATCGTGCTCCTCCTTCGCTACAGACGCAGCAATCACCGTCCAATAGGCCTCCACGACGGGGTTGGTTCGACAGGCAAACGCAAACGCCCTTTCGACGGCGATTTCATATTTGTCGAACGGCCCGCTGTGTCCGTACCCTCCGCTTAGCGCTCCCCATGCACAGTGGAGATCAGGATCGTCGGGTGACGCGGAGGCGAGCGTTGCCTCGCCGAGGCGAATTTGTTCCGCGAAGTCGCCGACGAGGCCCGTAAGTATGGCGGCGACGCCGCCGAACACGGATGGGCAGTTCGGCTGCGTGAGACCTCGGTATGCCCACTCCCGGCAGTCGAGTTGCATATGGGCTGGAGCGTAAAGCGCAAGTGCTCGAAGTACCCGGGCACACTGTTCGAGGTCGCCGTTGCCAAGACCCCACTCGACGGCCGAACGAATGTTGTCCCACTCGCTGGCAAAGAGCAGTTCTCCTTCGGCATATCCGTCGTGTTGCCAGCGATCCCCGGCATGCTCAGCGATGCCGACAAAATGCTCAGCGTGACGATCGCGAAGTGCAATCGCTTCGTCAGCCGACACGTTCAATGCACCGAACTGCCGCAACGTCTCCAACAGTCGATAGCGGGTGTGACGATGCTGCGACCTATCCACAACAACCATCGACCGATCGACCAACGCGCCAAGTTGATCAGCGACATCGAACTCATCGAGTTCGGGCGTACAGACCGCGTACACCGCCGCGGCGTCGAACGATCCGCTGAAGACGCTCAACCGATCGAACAGAAGCCGTTCTGCGTCGGAAAGAAGGTCGTAGGACCACTGCACCGTCGCCTGCAGTGTCTGATGCCGCTCCACCCGACCCCGGACAGATCCACGAAGGAGCCGGAACCGCTGACCGAGACGATCCAAGATCTCACCAACCGACATCGTCCGAGCTCGAACCGCCGCCAACTCGATCGCCAACGGAATGCCGTCGAGGCGCGTGCACAGCTCCTCGATCGCTACACGGTCCGCATCATCTGAACCCCCACCTTCCGAAGCCCGCTCGACAAAAAGTTGAACACCTTCCACCGCGGGATCCAAGGACCGCACCGGCCAAACGCGCTCACCTTCGACGCCCAGCGGTTCCCGACTCGTCAACAACACCGTCACGCCCGGACAGCTCCCCGCAATTCCACGGGCCACATCGGCGACACGGTCCAACACATGCTCGCAATTGTCGAGCACCAATAACAACGAACGGCCGTTCAACCCATCAACAAACGAGTCGACGGCCGACATACCCGGTTGTAGACGCAATCCGAGCGTCGACAACAACAGATTCACAACACTGTCGCCGTCAGCCAATGCAGCCAACTCACACAACCACACGCCATCGGGGAACTCATCAGCCAACTGCCACGCCACCTCAAGCGAAAGTCGCGTCTTCCCGACACCACCCACACCCACCAACGACACCAGCTTCCGCCGGCGCAACTCCAACACCAGACCCTTGACATCATCGACCCGGCCGACGAACGACGTCACCGACAAGGGTAAGTTACCCCGCACCTCACGCTTGCTCTGCAGAGGCACAACAGGTTCGAACAGACCGGCGGGGCGTAGCGCGAATACCTGCTCCGGTCGGTCGAACCCGCGCAGAACCACTGACCCCAGATCGACCAGCTCGACGGTCTGATCGAGCGTTTCACGGACCAACTGCGCTGTCGCCAATGACAAGAACACCTCGCCGCCTCGAGCCAACGACATGAGGCGAGCGGCCCGGTTCACGGATGCGCCGAAGTAGTTCCCATCCCGTTCCGTCACCTCACCCGAATGAAGTCCGATGCGGACCTTTAGCGGAGCAGCCGTTGGCCACGCTTCCGACTTGATCGCACGCTGCAGCTCAAGTGCTGTGATCACGCCGGCACGCGCCCGAGAAAACGCAACACAAAAGCCATCACCACCCGTCGCAAACACATGTCCCCCGTGCAACGCAATAACCCCTCGGATCAACTCGTCATGTCGCTCCAGCGCCGCTTCCATCGCGACAGGTTCCCGGTCCCACAGCGCGGTCGAGCCTTCGAGATCTGTAAATAGAAACGTGACCGTCCCTGACGGCACCGCAACCGACATGCCGACAGTCTGGCCCAACCATGCCAACCCTGCACGGGCACAGGTCAATCGGGTTTCCTGGTTGACCTGAGCCGTCGATATCGGTGAAGAGGAACGTCACCGTCCCCGAAGGTCTGTGTTCGGTCACCTGTTGAGTTTCGCGCTGTTCGGCTCTGCCTGCCGGATCGCTTTGGGGATAGGTTGGACGGATGACGAAGAACGTAGTGATCACCGGAGCCAACCGGGGTCTCGGCCTGGCCCTGGCCCGGGCCTATGCCGGACAGGGCCACAATGTGATCGGCGGTTGCCGCAATCCAGCCGCAGCAACCGAACTTGCCTCCCTCGGAGTCGAGGTGCATCGCTTCGACGCATCCGACTTCGCGTCGATCGACTCGTTTGCTGAGGCCCTCGGCGCACGACCGGTCGATGTGCTGTTCAACTGCGCCGGCGTCGATGCCAGGGCGTTCGGAGCGAACGACACGAATAGAAGCGCGCTTACCATCTCGGCCGAACACTTCGAGGCGGTCATGCGCGTGAACGTCACCGGGCCGCTGCTTCTGGTCGAACGCCTGAGCGACGCCCTGCTCGCGGCGAAGGGCACGGTCGTAAACATCTCGTCACAAATCGGCTCATTGACCATTGCCCAGAAGATGAGCCGAGACGTTTCCTACGCAGCGTCGAAGGCCGCCCTCAACATGGTGACCGCCAAGCAGGCCCAGGCCTATGCCGGCGAAGGGGTCACGGTCATCACGATGCACCCCGGATGGCTGCGCACCGACATGGGCGGGGCATCGGCCGATCTCGACCCGAACGACGCCGCGAACCAGATCATGGCGACAGTCGGGAGTCTCACACCGGATCAGAACGGCCAGTTCGTTCGTTGGGACGGAACCGTCCATCCCTGGTAAGCGTCGCGACATTTCGCTGTACCGGTCGCAAGGAAACCCAGAGTAGCGCCGCGAGCGCGACCAGACTGGTCCGATGCGCGTCTCCGCCTCCCGTTCCCCGAAGCGGCCGATCACTCGGCTGTCGTTGGCTGGGGCGCGTCTGAACAAAGGGCGTCTCGCCCTGCTCAGCTTCGCGGTGTTCATCGGGGTGCTGTTCATTTCGGCGACGCTCACCATCACCGACACCGTCAGGTCAGGGTTCGGCTCGCTGTTCTCCGACGCATACCGGAACGTGTCGGTGGTCGTGCGGGAGCACTCGGAAATCGTTCGACAGAACGAGACCTTCCGGGGACGCATAGATGAAGGTCTCGTGGCGACGACCGCCCGGGTGCCCGGGGTCGCCGCCGCGCTGCCACGCATCAGCGGCTACGCCTACGTGGTGAGCGCGAGTGGCGTCGCGCCGGCCAACGTGGCGAGTGATGCCGCCGGCGCTCCGATTGCGGAGAACTGGATCACCGACACCGCCCTGAACCCGTTCTCACTCGTCGACGGTTCTGCCCCGGCGCGCTCGGGTGATGTCGTGATTGACCGCGGCACGGCATCTTCTGCGCGCATATCGGTGGGCGATACCGTAAGTGTAGTTACGAAAGACGGATCGGCCCCGGGCCGGGTATCCGGAATCGTGCGGTTCGGATCGGTCGACAGCCCGGGAGCAGTCCCGGTCGTCCTTTTTGGGAAGGCCGACGCCCAACGTCTGCTGGGCGAGCCTGACCGGATCGACGCCGTGATGGTGCGGGCCAGCGAAGGCGTTAGCCCAGCGACTCTGGAGAAGCGGATCGGGGCGGCGCTGCCAGAAGGGATCGAGGCGGTGACAGGCGCGAAGGTGACGGCCGAGCGGGAGAGTCAGGTCGGGTCCGGCCTCCGGTTCGTCACCACGTTCCTACTGATCTTCGCCGTATTGTCACTCGTGGTCGGGGCATTCATCATCGCCAACACGTTTGCCATGTCCATCAGCCAGCGGACCCGGGAGCTCGCACTGCTCCGGGCCGTCGGAGCGACTCGTTCGCAGATTGCCCGGATGGTGCTCGGCGAAGCGGCCGTGATGAGCGTTTTCGGCTCGGTTCTGGGCTTGTTTGGTGGGATCGGACTCGCGCAGTTGATGAAGTCGGTCCTTCGAGCCATCGGCGTTGACCTGCCCCCTGCTCCCCTTGTGGTCAAGTCGTCGACCGTGGCCTGGAGCCTCGGGATCGGAATTGTGGTGACGGTTGCGGCCGCCATCATGCCGGCCATCCGGGCGGCGCGGATTTCTCCGGTGGCCGCGTTGCGAAACAGCGAGATCGAGCCGCCCCCGCTCCTGCGCCGCACGCTCGTCGGGCTCGTGGTGATCCTGGCCGGAACGGTCGTCACGAGGTCCGGCGCGCTGGCCCCGAACATTCGCCGCACCGGGCTTGGCGTCGCCCTGCTGTTTGCCGCCTCCGTGCTTCTGGCTCCGGCCCTGGGCTCGTTGGCCCGCATTCTGGTCGAGCCGGTCGGCCGGATCTTCGGCACCACGTCGGGTCTGGCCGTCCGCAATGCCACCCGCAACCCTCGCCGTACGGCGTCCACCGCGTTGGCGCTCTCGCTCGGCTCTGCGGTGGCTTGCTTTGCGTTGATCCTCAACTCTTCGCTGTCAACATCGTTGCGCACAGCGGTCGGCGGCGGCCTTCGTGGAGATCTGGTGGTCCGATCGGGAGCGTTCGGGGTTGGTGGCCTTCCGACCTCATTGGCAGATTCGATAGCGGCACTTCCGTCGGTCGAGGCTGCGTCGGGTCTGCGTTACGGATTCGCCACCGTCGAAGGACCGAAGCGCAAGGCCCGCAAGGCTTCCGCGGTGAGCCGTTCGGGCGGGCGACCGATTGCCTCGCTTGATCCGGTGGCGGCCGACCGTCTACTCGATTTCGGAAACGAGAGGGGCCGGTTCGGGGACCTGGGAAACGGAACAATCGCCATTTCCGAGCGCGAACTCGACGACCGCGGGTGGAACTTCGGCGACACCCTTACCCTCACCTTTCCCGGACGCCGAGCTGCCGCGTTTCGGATCGTGTCGATCTACCGCCAGGGCATCGCTTTCGACTTCGCAATTGCGCACGCCGACTACGAGAAGCTCGTCCCGGATCAGTTCGATTTTGTGGTCTACGTGGCGGCCCGCCCGGGAACCGATGTGGATAGTCTGCGCGCTGACATTCTTAAGATCACCGCGCCCTATCCGACCGCGAAGGTCGAAGATCCCAAGCAGTACGTGGCGCGCATCACCGACTCACTCGACCAGTTGCTGAGTCTGATCCTCGGCCTTCTGGTCCTGGTGGTCACCATCGCCGTGCTGGGAATCGCGATCACGCTGTCGCTGAGTGTCGTGGAACGAATGCGCGAGATCGGACTGCTACGCACACTTGGTATGTCGCGCGTGCAGGTCCGCTCGATGCTGAGAACCGAGGCGGTGGTCATTTCATTGCTCGCGGTGAGCATTGGCGTGGTACTCGGAATCGGATCGGCCTGGGCGTTGTTGCAGGCGTTGCGCGACGAGGGCCTGACCAGCTTCGCCGTGCCATTTGCCGGAGTCGCGGGGCTGGCGCTACTCGCAGCCGTCACCGGGCTCATCGCCTCAATCGTGCCGGGACGTCGCGCGGCCCGCCTGCCGATGCTCGCTGCATTGAACGGACCACAACCGATCAGCCGGGTGGCGCGGGGACACTCGACGGTGAAGGCGCGATCGGCATGGATCGCAGGCGCCGCGGTGGCCCTCGGGACGCTGCTGGCTGGATTCGGACTCGGCCGGATCACGGCACCCGACTCATCATCGAGCTCGGCTGTGGCGTCACCGGTCAATTCACGTACGACCGCAGCGTCGAGTTCGGCGTCCGCCTCATCGTCGCCATCAGCATCAACGGGATCAGCAGCAACGGGATCAGTGTCAACGGGATCAGCGTCAACGGGATCAGCGTCCGCGGCGACCACCCGGGCACCTTCCGGTACCAGTGTCGTCAACACGCCCTATCCCGTTCCCACCTCCACCGGACCCGCCAACCCCGGCACATTGCGCGAGGCGGTTCCCCTCGAGTCTCCAGCCGGCACGCGGGCATGGCGAATCCTCTACGACTCGCAGATTCGCGACGATCGCCCTGTCGTGGTGAGTGGTCTCGTGTACGTGCCAACGGGTTCTCCGCCAACCGGCGGTTGGCCGGTGCTGTCGTTCGCGCACCCGACCACGGGGCTCGCCGACCGATGCGCTCCCTCGCGAAACATCGGCATTCTCGAGACCACGATCGCCACGCTGGCCGCCCAGACCGGAATGGCGGTCGTGGCGACCGACTACCCCGGGCTCGGCACCGACGGCCCGCATCCATTCCTCGACGGTATAAGCGAAGGACGTTCGGTGCTCGACATTGCCGTCGCCGCCAAATCGATCGGAGGAGTTACACTATCCGACACGACGGTTATCTGGGGACACTCCCAGGGTGGACAGGCCGCGCTGTTTGCAGCACAGGAAGCACCGACCCACCAACCCGGGCTGAAGGTGGTCGGAGTCGTCGCCGGCGCACCGCCATCACAACTACGCGCGCTTATGACTTCGATCGAGAAGACCCCCGAGCGAGGCTATGCACTGCTTGTCGCCGAGGGACTCCGCGCGATCGATCCGTCGCTCCGCCTTTCCGACGTGTTCACGTCACGAGGATTGACCCTGGCCAAGCGGCTCGAGACCGAATGTTCGTCGGAGGTGAACACCGCCGCGGCCCGCGACACGATTCGTCTGAAGACTCCGGTCCCGGAGCCCTGGCTGACCGCACTCGACGCCAATCAACCCGGGCAGGTCCGGATCCTTGCGCCTGTTCTGATCGTGCATGGAGCCGACGACGATCTGGTTCCGGTGGCAACATCGGCCGCGCTGCAAAAGGCACTCCAACGCGCCGGAACGTCGGTCGAGAGGACGGTGTACCCCGGTGCGGGGCATGCCGACGTCGCTCTCACCTCGTTGCCCGACGTGCTCAACTGGATCACCAAGCGACTCGCGGCAGCCGGAACATCAACGGCAGGCTCGGCAACGCCACCAGCCGGCTCGGCAACCGCCGGCTCGGCAACGACCGCCACCTCAGCAACAGCAACAGCTGCGGCCCGCTGGCCGGGTGCGACCGGGAAACTCCGGGCGGTCCTCGACCGTGGCGACGTGAGGCCGTTGGCCATTGCGCATGCCGGTGGTGATCTGGAGGCACCTCACAGCACCCCGTACGCCTTCGCCCGTGCACTACAGCTCGGTGTTGACGTGCTCGAGATGGACGTACGACTGTCCTCCGACGGCGTGCTCGTGGTGCACCACGACCCAACCGTTGATCGGACCACGAACGAGGTCGGGGCCGCTGCGACACGAACGGCCAGCCAGTTGGCGTCGCTCGACAACGGCTACTGGTTCCAACCGGGTTGTTGGGACTGTCGCTCGTTGCCGGGGCCCCGTCCCTATCGAGGGGTACGAACCGGGTCCGTGCCACCTCCCACGGGAGCCGTGGCCGACGACTTCCGGATCTCCACCCTCGACGACATCCTCACCCGATTCCCCGACACCGTCATCGACATCGAGATCAAAGCCGACGGCCCCGGCGGAGGTGCTCCGGTCGCCGCCGCTCTCGCGAAACGTCTGCGCGCAGATGAATCTCCCGATCGATTCGTGGTGGTGAGCTTCGACGACGCCACGATCGATGCGTTCCGAGCTGAAGCTCCGGAAATCGCGACATCGCCAGGATTCGGTGCGCTCAGCCGCTACGTGCTCGCTGGCGTGAAACCCGTCGGCACCCCGCTGATCCAGGTGCCACCCGAGCTTCAGGGCCTGCCGATCTACACGGACGCCTTACGAGCCACCGCGGCAAGGGACGGCATTGCGATCTGGGTCTGGCCGTCGGACTCCGTCACCGATGAAGCGGGTACCTACAAGCAGCTCCTCGTCGCCAAACCCAATGGGATCATCGCCGGCCGACCGTCGGTTCTGCTCGATCTGCTCAAGTGAGTCTGAACCTCGGGTCTCGCAGCGGACCCCGTCTTGGACAATCAGCCCCACTTCGCAAAGACCTTGTCGGAGTTGAAGCACCAGGTGTCAACATACGCGCTCCACGTCGGTGACCCCAGGCCCAACTCCCGCACCGCCCCCATCAAACAGCTCCAGTTCAGCACCTCCTGCTGACCGGCCCGCTCGATGTCAGACGTCTTGAGCGATTCCCACCGGTTGAAGTCGGCCGCAACCAACGCGTCGTAGAGCGAGCGGTCGGCGTCACGGTCAGGGTGGAGGCGCCACGTATGGTCGGTCAGAAACGCGTGCGACCACGACGACGATGCGATCAGGGCGACCCGCCACGGTGACGCGGCCATGTGCCGCGCCACCGCGCCGCCGAGCGCCATCAACCTGCGTGGCGTCGGCGATGGGGGGTCCAATTCCATGGGCGTGCCGAACGGTTTGCAAAAACCCCGGGCCGATATCACACCGCGGCCGTAGCAGTTGATAGGTAGACATACCATCGGCCAAGGGAACCCGACCCGGTCGTAGTCGAGAAACAATTGCGCGTTCATGAACGCGTGCGCGACTCCACGGTGATGGTTCGGTTCGTATGCGTACGAAGCATCGAATTCGTCTTCGAGAAGTTTCTCGGCCAGCCAGCGTCCGATGTCGGGGCGACCTTTCACCACATGGACCTGGTCCTTCGGTTCACCCCAGACGTTCGTCCACATGAAGTGCTCCCATGGAGTGTTCTCGGTGTCGGGATACGCGAGAACACCGTAAGGCGGAATGATCGTCTCGCGGAAGTTCTCGTATTGGTCGTCGCCCCAGACGAGGATCGCATCGGGTTGAAATGCTTCGAGTTCGGCTCGGCAGCGCGCGAACTGTTCGAGGAGTTTCGCCCGATGGACACCCGCAGACGATCGGGCTTCGTCGGTGCCCCATTCGGCTTGCATGCCCGGATCCCAGGAAGCGGGGTCCTTGGCCGATTCGGGTATTCCGGGATCTTGCAGCGTCCCTCGAAGGAGTCCGGCCATCTCGGCATCGGTCGCCGCCAGCGGCGGATAGTGGGTGAAACCCATCGCAAGTATCTCAGCCATGTCGCAGATTCCTAGAGGGTCGCCGTTGAAGTGGACCGGTGGGCAAAAAGTATGTTCACAGAAGAATGCTGACGCGCCCGTGCGGGCGGAGTTGCTCGAGCCCGAGCACGGCACGGCGGTTGCGGATACGAAAACCGGCCGGGCCGCCGAGCAGGAGATCGAGGTGCAACGTGTAGGGGAACACGTCGAGGTTCTTCCCCGAAGCCCGATGAGCGATGCCCTTCGCGATCACCTGAACCGACCCGTCGTCGAGTCGTTTCACCCGGACGTTTCCGACAACGCGGTGCGTCGTCGACAGCGGAGACTCCGCCCACGCCGTACCGT
The DNA here is from genome assembly GCA_963763135.1 of uncultured Acidimicrobiales bacterium. Taxonomy (GTDB): domain Bacteria; phylum Actinomycetota; class Acidimicrobiia; order Acidimicrobiales; family JANYDT01; genus JANMZO01. The sequence goes on from CAVXNJ010000012.1 coordinate 294,670, forward strand.
TCAGTATCGATGTCACTCGCTCGGTCAGGAGGAACAGGTCGTCCTGCACGAAGAACAGGTCGTGGGCCGGATCGCCGTCGGGCCAGCCGGTTGCGGGGACAAGGTAGTGGGAGTCTTCGGTGAAGAGCTCCAGCCATTCCTGCAACTGCCACCCATCGAGGAGCGCTGCGTCGTATGTCAGAAAGTCCTCGACGGCAAGGCGGAGCCGCACATCCGCGAGTGACTGGGCACCTTCCACATCGGCGGCTGCGGCGGAGATCACAACATCAGTCATTTGCAGTTCCTTTGGTGGGTGAGGTCAGGGATCACGGAAACACCGTTCACCGCGCCAGGGCGACGCGGCCGCGCGGCTGATAGAGCGGGACTTCGAGCGCGGAGATCTCGCCGGTCATGAGTTCGTTCCACTTCCGCCAGAAGGTACGCATCTGAAGTTCGTGAAGGCCACTCGGCTGCTCGAAGTTCATCCCGCGGGAGATGTCGTTCCACGGGGCGTCGCGGTGCATTCGGAATCCCTCCTGACAGCGCTCCAACGCTTCAACGTCATCGGGTGTCGCCAAGCCGGCCGGCCCCCAGAACGTCAGGAAGTTGTCCATCCGCTGCTTGTGCGTTTCCTCGTCGAGCCCCGGAGGCATCACGCTCCACGCGTTGATCTCCATGTAGTCGGGCGACTCGGGATAGAACGTGCGGATCGTCATCCCCATGACCAGATCGATGAGCATGAAATTCGGGAAGATGTTGAGGTTACGGTTGGCGAACATCCGGTTCACCCAACCTTCCCCGTAGCGGGCAATGAGCCGGGCTCGACGGATCAGGTGCTTTTCCTTCGCGACCTGATCGGTGAACGCTCGGCCCAGACCCTGGGCCTTGCCCTCACTGATGTCGACGGCCGCGACAACAGCATGACCGTTGCCGAGATCATGACCGCGGGAGGGAACGGCGGTGAAGGCCAGGCCGAGACTCGCTCCGGAGTCCTTCACCATCTCCAGGTACCGGTGATGGGTCGTGAGCGCGTGGTAGCCGTCGTAGCTGTTTTCGACGAGCAGCTTCCAGTTCGCGCGGCATCGAGTACTGGTGCATCGCGGGGACGATCTCCAGCATCTCGTCTTCACCCTGATCGGCGGCCAGGTCGATGTAGTCGGTCGCCGCTCCGAGGTACGTCCGAAGGTCGGGGGTGTCTTTCGACCAGCACAGGAAGACGAAGCCGCGATACGAATCGACCTGCGGTGGTTTCGGGAGACAGAGATTCTTTCGGTCGAAGTTCGGCCCGTACGCCGCGTCGTCGGGCAGTGCGACCAGGTCGCCTTTCGAATCGAACGACCACCCGTGGTAAAAGCACTTGATGAAGCGGCCGTGTCCGGTGGGGCGGGTCTCGACCTGCATACCGCGGTGCGGGCAAACGTTCCCGAACACCTGGATGTGGCCTTCGGCGTCGCGGGTCAGAATCACCGGGCGACCACCGACCTTGCGCGTGCGGAAGTCGTGCGGTTGCTTGATCTCGCTCTCATGACCGACGTACAGCCAGCACCGGTCGAAGATGTTTCGGCGTTCCTCTTCGAGGATGTCGGGGTCGACCATGGTCGTTCGGTTCACTCGGAACCGGGGTGTCTCGCGGTCGTCGATGATGTACGGTCCGGTCACAGTCATAAGGCCATTTGTCGATGTGACCACCGTCTCCTCAACAAAATGTTCCGATGGTCGGTCAACTCCGCCGAAGTCCCGACGAAGGTCCCGCACGACCAGGACGATGGACCCACACATTCGAAGATCGAGGGTATCGTCCGGCCGCCACCGGGGTAACGAAACGCTGTGATTGAGCGGGAGCGGGTTGCCGACGAAAAGGAACTTCTCGCCCTCGAACGGCATGGTTGGGACTCGCTGTGCAACGGGACGGGAAGCGAGTTCTACGGGGCGCTCATGACCGATGACACGCTGATGGTCTTGGCCGACGGCTCCGTGTTGAACCGAAGCGAGGTCATGCGGGCGTTGCAGGAATCGCAGCCCTGGAAACGCTACGAGTTCGCGAATGTTCGAACGGTCGCCCTGGTCGCCGACGCGTTGGCGCTCGTTTATCAGGGCCGATCGTGGCGCAGCGACGAGCGCAACCTCTGTGTCGCCGAGATGACAAGCATCTACCGACGCTCAGGTGGCAACTGGCAACTCGTGCTCTTCCAGCAGACGCCGCATCCGTGACACTCTGGCGTGTAGCGATCGAGCGCAACGCCAGATTGAAGGACGACATGGCCGACAGCCCCACGGGAAAATTGGATTGGACGACGCAGCTGGTCGAACAGCTGACCTTTCACTGGGAGAGCCAGGCCAGACCACGGCTGGACGGACTGACTGACAGCGAGTATTTCTGGGAACCCACATCCGGAATGTGGAGCATTCGCAATCGGGCCGACGCACGCACCGCCATGGCCGCGGGTGCCGGCGACGCGGTGATTGATTTCGAGTTCCCCGAACCGTCGCCGCCACCGATGACCACCATCGCCTGGCGACTCGGGCACGTGACCGTCGGTGTCTTCGGCATGCGAAACGCCAGCCATTTCGGCGCCGCGCCCATTGAGTATCAGAGCGCGAGGTGGCCGGTCACGGCCAAAGGCGCACTCGCGATGCTCGACGAGGTCTACGCGGTTTGGGTGGAGGGCTTACGCACACTCGATGCGATGAAGTTGGCCCAACCTGTTGGCGAGGCGGAGGGAGATTTCGCGTCGCTCCCCTACGCCGCGCTCGCGTTGCATATCAATCGGGAGGCAATCCACCACCTAGCGGAAGTGGCGCTTCTGCGGGACCTCTACCGAGCACAACACTGACCGTCAACAGTGCTCGTCAATGACGGAGTACTACAGGTCAATGAAGGAGTAGTACTCGTCGCCTATCCGAAAGTCACGCTATTCGACACGGAGGCTTTGGGCTATCAGGTGGGGTTTTCCGATTCGTGCGGCGACGGTCGCTACCAGCAGAGAAATCGCGAGAATTCCGATGGGCGCTACAACAACAGCGGTCCACGGGAGTACGGCGTCAGGCAGGAGGCCGTTCCGTTCAGCTACGGCCCTCCACACTCGGCTTCCCAAAACGAGGCCGAAGGGCACTCCGATGATCGCTCCGGGCCCGACGGCCTGTGCCGCTGCGATGCGGCTCGTTCGGTACGTTTGACGCGGCACGAGTCCGAGTACTGCCAGCACGTCGAGGTCGCGTCGCTGACGCCGGGCCTGGGTGATGAGGACCTGGACAAGCACGGTGATCGACAATGCGCCAACCAGTCCGGCGAGGAGCGTCGGCAGCTGACGAATTGCGATGAGGTTCGTGACGCGGATTGGCACGGCAGGTGCAAGTGTCGCACCGTCGAAGCGTGCCGCTATCGATTCGAGCGCCTTTCCCCGATTGGCTCCGCCCGAGAGGCGGATCGCGATCACGTCGGGCCGGAACTCGCTCATCACGTCGGCGAGATCGCTACGGAATACGTAGAACTCCCGACGGCCCGATGCCGAGTTCGCTCCGGGCCCGGCGACAAGAGCAATGCCGACAACCTCCAGGTCGACGCTCGTTGCGGTCGCCTGTCCACCGAGTGACACGGTGTCTCCGATTACTACCCCGTTGATCGTGTCTGGCCCTACGGCGATCTCACCGGGCCCGGCCGGTGGCCGGCCCGACAGCATGGTGAGCGGAGGCCGACCGACGCGTTGGAATTCGACGAGAGCAACCGCAGGTTGGCCATTGATCGTCACTGTCTCATCTACGTAGTAGCTGGCCGCCGCGTCGATCGCCGGGTCGGCATCGAGCTTACTCATTAGGGCCGCCTGGGCCGCTGAGTCTCCGCCGGCGGCGATCGACGCGTCCCACCACGCACCGTACCGTGCGGGCTCGTCAACCGTGCGGTCGAGACTTTCCACCGCCATCGATGCCGCCGCCACGACCCCCACCACAAGTGCAGCAACGGCAGCGGCAGTGCGGTGGGCGCGGCCCCGGGCAAACGACGCACCGATCTGGGCCGACACCCCGAGAGGTCCGAAGAGTTCCGACATTCGATGAGGTCGAAATGCACGACCAGGTGCCGACGGAGGGCGGGAAGCGAGTAACGCGACCACGACGCAGAGACCGAGCAGCACGACGATCGTAAACAGGACGGAGCTGTCGAGCCAGGCCATCCGTTGGGTTTCGAGGCGACGAGCGACGCCCACCGACGAAACCGACGACAAGGCGACCGTTGCGAACAATGAAACAACGACGGCCGGAATCGAGACGGTGAGCGATCGAACCACCAGCGCTGACGCAATATCTCGGGTTGATGATCCGATGGCAATCAGGGTGGAGCGGTCCACCATTTCGCGGCGGAACTGGCGCAGCATCGCCAGTCCAACCAACCCGATACCCGTAAGTGCCGCGATCGCACCGAAAACAATCATTGCGGTCCGGTCGGAATCGACTCGCTGATGTAGTGGATCGGCGGCCCGTTCCGATACGGTGTCGTAGGCGATGATGCTCCAGCCCGGAGCAACGGCCTCGATCAGGACCCGGAGTTCCTCCGCCGACATCGCATCCGCCGACTTTTCGTCGAGCAGGCGTACCGCGACCCCAGAGCCGAGCGCGGCGAAGTCCGGGTGCGCTGCACTCCAAGCTGCGGTGACAATGAGGCCTTCAGGAATCTGCCCACCTCCGGAAGGGTCGGGCACTTCGTCGCGAACAATGCCAACGACCGTATTGACGGATGCCGGAGTGGTCGGCGGTCGTGATCCGTCACCTAGGAAGTCGAGGCTCTTGATGTCCCAACCCGCGAGCCGCAGCGTGTCGCCGACTGTAACCCCGAGTGTCTCGCTCTGGGCCTCGGTGAGCGCAACTTCGTCAATCGCCCGAGGGTCGGGCCGGCGACCGTTGATCACAGTCAGACCGGCATGGGGGTCCGCCGATTCAGGCGTCTGGTTCAACACGGCAGTGACAACTACGCCCCAACCGTTAGCGGCCTTGGCATCGAGGATCCCGATGGGGACGAACGATCCCACCGCGGTCGATTCCACCGGGTCAAGCCCATCGACTATCGATCGCAATTCCGAGGTCGTCTTCAGGTTGAGGCAGAGTCGAACCGCGTCGACCGCCGTGGTGATCTGGGCGAAGGAGCGACCGGGCGGGCAGCCCTGCACATTGACGTCGTAGGTCCGGCGTTGTTCAAGGTACCGGTCGACGACCGAACCTGCTCGGGAGGCGGCTTGAAATGTGGCCGCAACGACCCCCGCGGTGAGTCCGGCCAGCAACACCAAAAAGACCGTGACCCCGAACGACCGGCGCACGGTGGAACGAACCCACAGCTGGATTGCTCCTATGACTCACCCCGTCCGGACATCTCGTCATTTTGGTACGTGGAGAGCGAATCGAAAAGCGTGCAGCCCTCGTATCGCTCGGTGGTGCTGGCCACACCTAGCAATTGCTCCGGGCCGTGCTCAGGTCGGGTTTCGGCACCGCCAACTTCCCCAACTCACGTACGGTCAATCGGAGTGGCACGTACGGCTGAACGCGGCTTGACCCGGTAAGCCTTGGCGGGCGCTCACCGGGTTTCGCTATCAGGGTCTGTGCCGATACTGCGTTAGCGCTACCAGGCGAGGGCGAGCTGCGAAGTCGGTGGGCTGTGGAGGGTGATGCCGTTCGGCCACTCGATGAGCAACGTGACTTCGTCGGCGGCCATGGTCAGCTTCAGGCCATGATGATGCGCGAGTCGGTGATGGAACCGGCACAGCAACACAAGGTTGCTGAGTTCGTTGTCGCCACCATCTTCACGATGCTTCAAATGATGAATGTCGCACCACCTTGGCGGATGCGAGCAACCTTTGTATCGGCAGTGAATGTCTCGGGCCAGGATTGCCCGCCGACTCCGGATCGGAATGCCAGCGATCGGCGTACCCGCATCGAATGGCACACCCTTACCCGACATGAACACCGCAGTGAACGTCGATTCGCAGAACATCGAGTCTCGAACCCAGCGCGGCAACACGCTCCCCGATGACGTGGTCGTGTTCCCGTTCTCGCCGTTCACCACCACGGTCACGTTCGGACTGGAACCATGCACTTCCGACAGATCCTCGTTGCCGAGGATCTCGTTGGCAATGTCATGCAACGCGTCATGGCGTTTCTGCACAATCGAACGATCGTCGTCAGGCAACGGCTTGGACGGCATCACCGCGGTCAACGCCGCCGCGAGCATCTCACCGGCCAAGGGTTCCAGAATCCCATCAAGCTTCCACGACCCATCGGGCAAGACCGTGAGCGTGACACGTCGCCGCGTCGCGTGGGTGTCGGGCCGCGAGGGGTCGGAAAGTTCGTCGTCACACAACGACACCCACCGACGCACAACGGTCTTGAACTCTGCGGCACTGAGCGCTTCTGCGGCCTCAAGCAATACCGCTTCGTCGCGAATCGCCAGCGGCCGTCGTTGCTCATTCACCGCAGCGGCCAGGGTCTTGATCTGGGCGTAACCGATCCGGTTCAGGTGAAACGAATCACCGAAGGCACCCAACAGATCCAAGAGATCGGCATCGTCGTTGCGGGCGTATCCCTCGTGGCGGAGGGAGTTGGTGTTTGCCGCAAGCCAGGCCGGCCCGTTCGCATAACCCTCAAACAAGTGCTGGCCACTTTGTCGGAATCGGTTGTAGGCAAACGTAGTTCCGAGGTCGACACGGTCCAACAGCGAGCGGAGCTCTTTGACGGTTGAGCCACTGATATCAGCCATCGTGAGGTTGGACAGCACGCGATCAACTGCGGCTCGGGCCACGGCAATCTGATCGGCAATGGAACTATCCACATATGAACGTTACCACACAAGAACGTACATATGTTCGTATTAAAAATGACCTTCGCCACACGGCCAAGGTTCGCGATCGGCGCTCCAAAATCCCGACGCAGAACAATCGGAAGAGGACCCCTGTGCGCCACAGCGCCGGGTGGTGTCATTGCGTGTCTCGCTGAAGGCACTCCGGGCACGCTGGCTCACACCTTCGGTGTCCCCACACCACTTCGGCACGCCCGCAACACCCGGGCAGGCTGGCACCAGCCTCGGAGCCCCCGGCTAACTGAGCAGTGCGTCGCGAACTTGGCGGAGTCGGTCGAGGTGACCATGTACATCGGTCGGACCGGCGTTGTGCGTGGCGATGGCGAGATGCGTGGCGCCAAGTTCCTTCCACCGCTGACCTTGCACCTGCCACTTCTCGGGCGAGCCCCCGGCGAACTGCGCCTGGGCCTGAACCCCGAAATTGTCCATCGACAGACCGAGCGCTTCGCGGTGGGAGCGGATGGCGTCGAGACACTGACGCGTCTTGTCGCCGGAACCTCCGAGGGGCATCCAGCCATCGCCGAGGCGGGCACATCGTTCGAGTGCAGCCGGCGCACTACCGCCGAACCACAGCGGGATGGGCTTCGACGGCCGAGGGTTGATTCCCGCCGCCGTCACCTGGTGGAACCGTCCCTGATAGGAGAAGGCGGATTCGCCCCAAAGCCTCCGGAGCACCTCGATCTGCTCCTCCAGTCGGGCTCCGCGTGCGGCGAAGTCGATGCCGAGTGCCTCGTACTCGATGCCGTTCCAGCCGATGCCGACGCCGAGCCGAAGACGGTTCGACGAGAGGACCGCGAGCTCAGCCGCCTGCTTCGCCACCAGGGCGGTCTGGCGTTGCGGGAGGATCAAGACGGTTGTGACGAGATCGATCGAGGTGGTCACCGCCGCGGCAAACGACAAAAACGTCAGCGGTTCGTGGAACGCCGTCTCACTGTCGTAGGCACCGCTGAAACCCTCGGTGGCATTGCGGTCGGCGCCGAGCACGTGGTCGTACACGAGCAGGTGCGTAAGGCCGAGTTCCTCCACTCCCTGCAGGTACGCCCGGATGGCACCGGGGTCGACCCCGATCTCGTTGTGCGGAAGAACCGCGCCGATCCGCATCGTGGAGTTGCCAGTTGAAGACATCCGGCAAATCTACGTGGAGCGATCAACTCGAAGCGATTCGAACGCGACCGACACTTCGTCGGATTGCGATTGTGCGGGATTTGTGTCGCTGCGCGACACAAATCCCGCGCAAACCAAACTCTTCGCCGCTCATGTACCCATCGCTTGACAGCAAAAGCTAATTGCAGTAGCTTTGTAACTATGATCAATAGCTATTCTATCTGGCTTGCGTTCGGGCTGAGCAGAACCGTATCGACGTGCGCCAGGCGTCGGACCGGAGCGTGACCGCATGGCACGAGCAAGACTGAGCCACGACCGCGTCGTCGCTGAAGCAGCCAGCATCGCCGACGAGGTGGGTCTCTCACGATTGACGCTCTCGGCGATCGCATCTCGCGTCGGGGTGGCGCAACCCAGCCTGTACAAGCACATCGACAGTCTCGACAGCTTGCACCGCGACCTCGCCGTGCTCGGCGTGAAGGAGCTCACCCTCGAGCTCTCGCGCGCAGCCGCCGGCACTGCTCGCGCCGATGCACTCCGGGCTGTCTCCGCCGCATACCGCGCCTACGCAACCCGACGACCCGGCCCCTACGAAGCGAGCCTGCGCGCACCCGCCCCGGGCGACACCGAGCACACCGCTGTCGCCGCGGAGCTCCTCGGCGTCGCTGCTGCGGTGCTCGGCGGCTACCGGATCACCGGCGATGATCTCGTCGATGCGACAAGGTTCTTGCGCTCCGCCCTCCACGGTTACGTCGCCATCGAAGCGGCGGGCGGGACGAAGTTGCCACGCGACAACGACCTCAGCTTCCAACGAATGATCACCGCGCTCGACCTCGCCTACAACGCTTGGCCGTCGACCATCACGGCGCCGACCGTCACGGCGTCGACCGTCACTGCGCCGAACGCAACCCGCAAGGGGCCGCCACGTCGGGGGAAGCGGACGTGAACGCTATGCGAAACATGCTCGGAGTACTCCGATTTACGGTCGAACTGGCCGCCCTCGTCGCTGTCACGACGTGGGGCCTCCAACTGACAGCAGCACCACTGCGGTGGCCGCTGGCCGCCGCGTGCGCAACGGCTCTCGCCGCGGTCTGGGGTCGGCTCATTGCGCCGAAGTCACCCAAGCGGCTCGCCGATCCGGCGCGACTCGTCACCGAACTCGTCGTGTTCTTCGCCGCCGGGGCCGCAATCTCCGTGACCACCACACGCGTCGTCGCGATCTGCTTCACCCTGCTCGCGGTCAGCGATGCGTTCGCACTCCGCGCCACGGACTCGATCTCACCGATCGACACCAACAGCAACCCGACCAATTGGGAACTCTCATGACTGCCATCGTTCTAGTGCGGCGCGAAGCGCCCACCGACATCGACGCCATCCGAGGAGTTCACAACGCCGCATTCGGCCAAGACCCCGACAAGCTCACATGGGAGGCACGCCTCGTCGACGACCTCCGATCAAGCGGCAATTGGATACCGGCCCTGTCGTTCGTCGCCGAGATCGACGGCATCATCGTCGGTCACGTACTTGCAACGCGGGGCCATCTTGTGCCGTCACGACCCGGCCCACCAACACGCGCGCTCGGACTCGCCCCGGTCGGAGTGCTCCCGGACCATCAACATCTACGCATCGGAACCGACCTGATGCGCGCGATCATCGGGGCCGCAGACGCCCTCGACGAGCAGATCATCTGCCTCCTCGGCTCTCCCGAGTACTACCAGAGGTTCGGCTTCGTCCTTGCGTCGACGCTGCAGATCGCACCACCGGACCCGGGCTGGACGCCGCACTTCCAGGCGTTGCCGCTCTCGGCCATCGCATCACCGGCACCAACCGGCACGTTCCAATACGGTGAGGCGTTCGATCGTGGTCCGGTCGGCGACGAGGACGACGTTCCGGGCTGAGCTTTGGCAGGCCACGATCGTCGGGCGTGTCTGCGAGAACTGTCGCCCAGCGACACGAATCCCGCGCAAACTGTGCGTACCGAGTTGCCGACGATGGGAGCGGAGAATAGAGCTCCCAAGCGTCAGAGCGTCAGAGCGTTAGGGGCCGCGACGAGTCGAAGACGATGGGCTCGTCGAGCACCGCGTGCAGCCAGAGGCGGTATCGGCTGATCCGGCCTTCGACGAGTTCGAAGAAGCTGAACACGGTCCCGGAGATCGCAGCGCCGGTCGGGTTCCGACCGAGCCATGGCTTCACGTGATCGCCCGAGAATGACCACCACGCCATGACCTCATCGTCGCCAGCCACAATCCGGTCGACCGAGAGTTGCAGGCCGCCGAGCGCACGCCGGAAGCCCTTCACATGCGCAACGAGACCGTCTCGCCCGGCAGGACCGCCGAACGCCAAGTTCGCCTCGTCGACCATATCCGGCAAGGCCAACTGCTCGAGCAGCTCGAGCCGGCCGTTGCCCACGACCTCCAACAGGTACGTCGTCATCAACTCGGTCGGTGACATGCCCACGAACTTCGACGATACCCCTCAAACAAGACACAGGAGAGTTCGCCGGCGACCGCTCCGGCTGGGCATGATTTTACGGAAAGAGTGTCGCCCAGCGACACAAATTCCGCACAAACCCGCCAGCTTCGTACCGGGTGCCCGGGACGGGACTCGAACCCGTACGACCGTTTAAAGTCCGAGGGGTTTAAGTTCGGCAAAGACCGTCCGGACCATGCGGCGCCTCCCGTCGACAGCGCCGTGACCTGGACTTTTGTGGCGTTGAGCGTCCGGGCTGCACGTCGACTCCGTCGGATATCGGCGGGTCCCGTTAGCAAACGGTTAGCAGAGAACGGCCCGGCTACGTCGATCGGCCGTTCACGAGCACTGTTGTGGTGGTGGCATCGATGGTCGTCGGGAAACGATCGAACCATCCGCGCTGGCCAAGTAAGACAGCGAAGGGCATGCGCCAGTTAGATCGAGCACCGAGATGGAGGTTCCAGATGACAGGTTCGGCCTCGATGTCGGGTGGCGGACGAAGGGCCAATTGAACAGGGAACACTTGTACAGTTCCGAAGCCCGATCCGAGTCCCAGCGGAACCTCGTACAGAGGCGTTGTATCCGCCAGATTGACTCCGAGCCATTTGAACAGTTGGGCATCCGCCACAGAAATCGGCGAACCGGAATCGACTACAGCAATGAGATCTTCGCTGAACGATCCAAACTCCAGCGGAACTGTCGGTCGCCGAACGGGAGTCCCATCCGGCAGCGCCGGATCACCCAGATCTCGGTGGTTTTATGACCAGGCCCGCACTACCGAAGACCGACGAACAACGGCTCGCCCTGCGCCGGGACACGCTGAATCGATGCCTTGCTATCGGGGAGAAGCTGAAGCGCCGTGAGCAACGTATCAAGGTCATCAGCATCGGCAATCAACCTGCCATCGTCCTGGATTGCCACCCATCGGTTTTGATAGCGGTGCAAAACGTTCTCGTCCACAGCCTCAGTATCCCATACCGCCGTGGGTCAAATCAGGGGCTGTGCCGATACGCAAGTCTCGCTAGTCGGAGTGGTTTTCGAATCTGCATCCAAACATCAAATTGCCAGACTTGGGAAATGGGCGACCGATTCGACGCTGAGGCTCCCCCGGCACCGCCGAACCTTTCTCCACGGAGAGCAACGCATGACCGATTCAGATGACGAGGTCTTCGAAGCCGAGATGGCCAGGGAGCTTCGAACGATTCCCGTGCTGACGCGCAACGAGGAGGATGAGCTCGTGCGAGTAGCTACCTCCAACAGTGCCGAAGCCGAGCAAGCGTTACGCAAACTAGAACGCGCCTCAATCCGCCTAGTCCTCTCGATCGCCCGCAATGAGATGAACGGTCGGCCGCTGAGGCATTGTTACGAGCTCGGTCGACGAGGCTGGACCGAGGCACTCAAACAATTCGATCAGAAGTCAGGCTTCAAATTCTCGACCTTCGCAACGTGGTACATCCGAAAGTCCATGCAAGCGTAAGACCACAACGAGCAACAACCCCCTTCAGATTTTGATATGCACACTGACTATCTCTGATCAACCAATCTGCGCAACCTGACAGTGGTTACGTAGCTGATCCTCATCCGTGGACCGGCATCGACTGAGTGTCGCTATTGGCTCAATCAACAGGTCCCCAGCGGATTGTTTCGAGTGACTCGTCGTGCGACAACTCATCAATTCGAAGCGAACATCAACTTGTACCCGTCGACGACCCACTGCAGGCCTGTGATGCTTGAGCCGAGGTCTTTCCGAGTCGCGGGCAGGGCGCGTCGGAACAGGTTCTCGACGTGATCGCCCGCGCCCCGTTGCTCGACGACGCCGAACGAGCGCACCTCGCCCACCTCGCCGAGTCGCCCAACGGCGGCACCCAGCTCAACCGACGAGCCACGCGCGTCGGCGCCGAAGAACCGCCCGGCCGTCGCTGCAATGGATGCTCGGCGCCGCCGTCGCCGGGCCCGCGTTCATCCGCAACGGACGGATGGAGGTCCCCGCCACCAACCGCCTCGCCCGTGCCTTCTACGTTGACGTATACAGAGACCATCGGCGCCCGAACTCGTTATCGACGATTACACCGATCGAAGCAACGCACCACGCACGTGGTGGTCAGCCCAAGACAGCACCTAGCCGGGCGATCCGGCCAAACTCGCCGGCCTTTCTCACCATTGCCGCAGAGGTTCCACCACCACGACGCTTCATCGCCGGAGCAGATGTGATCGCCCTCGTGAACCGAAAAATCGAGGACCTCGAGCACGACGTGGAGTCACATACACGCTGTCTGAGTCCCTCACCTTCGACCGACAACATTCTCCGCTTCCGGCCGGTTGTCCACCTACGACAACGAGGTCGACCGAATTGTTTTGCACCATACGCGGACCGGCCACCATCAACTTTTCCGTATCTATCCGTGCGCGCACGGGTGCGCGCCGATCGTGCATGTCCTTGGATGTACTGCGGGAGCGAACCTCTCGCGTCCACTGAACAAGGAGCACATCTATGCAAAGGCTCATCCGGTCACTAGCTTTCGCAAACTGTTTGATCGTCTTCGCCGCCATCAGCACCATTGCGGCGTCTTCTCAGCCCGCCGCCGCTGCTGCGGCGCCCGTGACAATCGCATCGTTCGTGGGCAAGCTGCCCGGGACCGACGCCTACATTAGTGTCGTGAGCCGCGGGAGCACGGTCGAGGCGTACCTCTGCGACAGCAAAGGCATCGCTGTCTGGCTCAAGGGGAAGCAGCGAGGGAACGCGTTCTCGGCCGCCAACGCTTCGAACGACGTAACCCTGAGCGCGACCGCACGCGCGTCGGCGCTGCAGGGATCGGTCACGCTGAACGGGTCGCGCATTACCTTCTCCCTTGCCCGGGCGGCGTCGCCCGCAGGCCTCTACGAAACCTTCGTAGCGGCGACACCGACCCGCGACGTCCTCCGGGTGGGTTGGGTCGTGCTGGCGGACGGCTCGCAGCGCGGCGCCGGGAAGGTCGGCACGACCATAGTGCCGGTTGCGGCGCTGGATCCGATCGCACTGGCCGTCGACGTGGAGGGGAACGGCACCCTCGTGCCGATCGTCTCGATGGGCTCGGAGCCAGTCGCGTTCAAGACCAGCAAGAAGACGAAGCAGAACACACCTCAGAAGATTTGTGCCGACCTTCTGAGCTTCTACAACAGCGCGATCAAAGAGGCGACCAACCCCGGCAATGCAAACAGCGTGCGGGTCGAAGCGATCGGCAGAGCGGAGATCATGCTTAATGCAGGCAAGGAGGCGGGCTGCGCATGGGCCGGCGGCGGCACGGTCGGAACGGGCGAGGCCACTTGATCGCAGAGCGCTGCCCCGCATAACCCCGCCCGGGCAGCCCCGTTGGACCGAGCAGGCCATTCTGCGACGGTACTCGATGGCATCAGGGTTTGCGACCCCAGTCACGCGCGATTGCGGCCTGACCACGCACCACCTCGCTGGTCGGTGCGTCGACATCGACGACTGCAGCCCTCAACGCACGCGCTCTGCCGTCTCTGCGTCAACCGGCATCTCTCCACTGACAGGCCCGAGATGCCCCAGTACGGCGGCCAATATCTCGACCGACGCCACCAAGCGATTCATCACCACGGGCAGGACCGATGCGGATCATTCTCATGCAACACCCCAGAGGAGCGTTCAGACGCAATCAGCAACGTCGCAGTGAAGTAGTCGACCGTTGGGTCGGCCAGCTCCTCACCGAACAGTCGCAGTCCCTCGCGAAGCCCGCCCATGCCGTAATGGTTCGAAGATGCAGAACCTCGTCGCGAATCGGTAGTGTCTCGGTCGAGCGGACGCTTCTTCGATTCCGGATGCTTCCTACGCGCCTCCGAGCACAGCAATCGATCGGGTCGAAAGCCTCTGACTGAGTTGTAGTTAACAGCTCTTGCTCACAGCCCGACGTGCCTCAAGGTCGTTCGTCCTCGCTGCGCTGTGGACGCTCCACCTTGACCCCCGCCCGCCTGCTCGCTGAAGAGCCAACCAAGGCCTTTCAGGCCCCGATCCTTCCCACATTGGTATACGCCAATCCCCAAGAATCCAACGACACATTGGCAGGTAGCTATGCCACCTGCGAATCGTCCGATTCGTCCGCCCAAGAATTCTTGGAATTCTTGTGTCGCATCTCGCAACTCGGCACTGAATACACCTGGTATGAACACTTACCAACTGACCCTCGACGACATTCCACCGAGCAAACCCGAAGGGCCGACCTACGACGAGATCCAGCAGTCGACGTTCGGCCCGGAAGGGCCGGCGACGATCTCCGTAACCAAAGCGGCCAAACTCCTCGGCATTTCACGGACGACCGCATACGAAGCGGTCCGAGACGGATCACTCCCGGCCATTCGGGTCCGTCGTCGCATCGTCATCCCAATGGCTTGGCTCGTTGATCTGCTGAACGGCTGAACTCCTGGCCATTAGAGCGGTCGAAGCGAAACGGTCACTCCGATTGTGGGCTGTCGCATACGACGTTCAACGTCACTTTGGCACCATCCGGCAGATCTCTGGTCTGGCGAAAGATGGAGGCCTTGAACCTCATCGCCGTCGCAGCATTTGCTGCGTGGAGATTCGACACATGGAACTCGCCACCGAGAAAGAACGGTTGGGTGGGCGCGAGTCGTTCGCCAGCTAACAATGGACGGTTCTTCTTCTGCCACTCGCTCGCAAGCGGCCATCCAGTCAGAAACTCGAAGTCATCGAGGATGATCCCTGCCAATCCTCCAGGGATTCGGCCAAACCCTCTTCGGGTGGACGCCGGCCTTCAGCGCAACGGTTGCATACGAGTGTCTGAGGTCATGCAAGCGGATATGGGGCAACCCGGCTTGGCTCGCAACGCGACCGAATTCACGCGAAACCCAGTCGGGATGCAACGGCGCGCCTCCTTCGTCGGTGAAGACCAACTCGTGCGAATTCGCCCAACCCGGGCCCGCCGCCAATTGCTCAGCGCGCTGACGAACACGATGGAGTCGCAACGCCTCCAAGGTTCCACGGTCGAGCGAAATCCGTCGGCGACTCTTCGCCGTCTTCGGCTCCGAGAACACGGGCTCGTACAAGACCGTCGTGAGAGACGACACGATCGAGATCGATCCGTCGTCGAAGTCGACATTCCGCCAGCGAAGACCGAGCGCCTCACCGCGCCGCATACCCGTCGTCGCCAACAGCATCCACATGGCACCGAGCCGATCGCTCGACATGAACGAAAGGAACCCGCCAAGTTGGTCGGATGTCCACGTTTGCTGCTCCACTCGCGACAACGCCGGCGGCCTCGCAACAGCTGCGGGGTTTCGTGACAACAAACCCAACCGCTCGGCATCGGCGAGCGCTCGACGAAGCACGGCATGAACGTTTCGAACGGTCTTGGCGGACAACGCTGCGCCTTTGCGTCCGCCGCCAGCAAGTAAGCGCGCGATACAGACTCTCGACATCAAATGGTGTAAGCGACTGGAGCGGGCGCGCTCCGATCGCGGCGTTGATGCGTCCAACGGCAATCACGTAACTCGCGTGCGTCGTGGCCCGGAGATTCGGCCGCTGCGCCTCAACCCACTCGTCGAGGAAGGCGGCGACCGACTTCCGCGAGGCACCTACGTGCCTGCCCTCGTCGGAAGCTACGGATGCAGCCCGCATGGCGACCTCCGCCTCCTTCTTGGTACGAAAGCCGCCCTTCCACTGTTGCCGACGTTTTCCCGTCGCAGGGATCGCGAGCCAACTCGATCACATAGGACCAGGTGGACCCCCGCTTCACTACCGATCCCGACGCCATCGGTGCGGACTATTCCGTTAGCAAACGGTTAGCAAGCGGCGATTCGGACCAGGCGGACAGGACGGACGAATTCAGGTTTTCCCAGCTCAGAGGGTGCCCGGGACGGGACTCGAACCCGTACGACCGTTTAAAGTCCGAGGGGTTTAAGCCCTCTGCGTCTGCCATTTCGCCACCCGGGCGGGTGAAGGGACAATCAGCCTATGCGGTTGGGTCCTCACTTCGTTTCGATCTCTGGAATTTCGCAGTCTTCGTCACAACCCATACCCAGAAGCTCGCGAGGTCAGCAACTGCGGCGCGCGCTGCTTCGGGATAGACGAAGGCCGTTGGGTTGGCTGCGATTTCGGGTTCCTCGAACTTCGGCTCCAGACACTCTTCGACCGTGAGCCCAGCGCTTCGAAACGCTGCGAACCACGTCGACGCCAAATGGTAGTGATTGCGCACCCATTTCATTGGCTGACCCGGGACGATGCCGCCGTAGAACGCCTGTCCGCCGGCGATGGCGCCCATCGGGTGCGGGTCAGTCACAACCAAGGTTCCTCCGACGCGAAGAACACGCGACAACTCACGAATCGCAGGGCCCGGGTCCTCCAAGTGGCAGAGCGCAAGCGACACGATGGATCGCCTACGCAGTTAGGCCAAGGCAGGGGTGCCCTGGAAACGTTGTCGAAATCCCGCCGGTTTGTCGGTTTCGTGACGTCGCAAAACCGACAACGAGACACAGAATCGACAACCGTGAGCGTCACCATTGAGATCCGCGGCCCCGGCGAGGCTCGAGAGGCGAAGCGGTTGCGCAGACAGGGCCCGTCCACCATCAAACCGCGGCCCCGGCGAGGGTCGAGAGAAGTGAGCGAAGCGAACGGAGCGAGACTACCGGGACCGGATGAAGGCCGCCGTGGGCGGGTGACGAAGCGGTAGCGGAGTCGGGGCCCGTCCACCGTCAAACCGCGGCCCCGGCGAGGGTCGAGAGAAGTGAGCGAAGCGAACGGAGCGAGACTACCGAGACCGGATGAAGGCCGCCGTGGGCGGGTGACGAAGCGGTAGCGGAGTCGGGGCCCGTCCACCGTCAAACCGCGGCCCCGGCGAGGGTCGAGAGAAGTGAGCGAAGCGAACGGAGCGAGACTACCGAGACCGGATGAAGGCCGCCGTGGGCGGGTGACGAAGCGGTAGCGGAGTCGGGGCCCGTCCACCGTCGAAAATTGTCATACCCCCTCCCGATACTGATGGCATGACGAGAATCCATGTTTCAGACCCGGCGCCGTGGGCTTCTCCTGACAATTCGACCACGGTGAACGCTCGTTGTTTCGTCGACCTGGCCCAGGCGGTGTCGCAGGCCACCCGTTCGTGTGGCTTAGCGCCGCCGGGGTTTCAGACACTTCCGAAGCTCGGAGCCTACGGCCGGGTTCTGCGCCGCACCCGTGGCGGTGCGGTCGTGGCTATCCGAACGATGGGAAAATCTCCCTCGCAAGTCAGAGACGACATGATCGACGGTGTTATTCGTCTCCAGGGAAACCTGAGCGCAGAAGAGCAGGGCCGGTTGCGTGACCGCTTGCGCTCGGGATCACCGCTGGAAGCCGGTCATGAGTCCGTTGCAGCTCGGCCCCGGCCGATTGCGGCGTAGCCGCTGTGCGTTCGCCGAAGCCGTTTCGACCACAGGGAGGGCTCGCATTCCTCGGCAAGTCGCGTTCGTCCCGTAGGCTGGGAGCTATGAGTAACGCAGGCGACGACAAGGGCAAGCGCGGCCTCTTTAGGCGCGTGCGTCCGTCGACGAAACCCAGTGCCGCTCCGCCGGCAGGGAATCCTGGTCGACGCGCTCCAGAGCCCAAGCGCTCGGGCGACATGTTTGCCCGCCGCGGACGCGAAGACGCATGGTCTTCCAGTGCTTGGGATGACGACGGATGGGACGACGACTTCAGCGACCGGTCGCGTCGGGCATCCATTCGGCCCGCAGCCGACCCGAAACCTGAAGCAGTCGACGCCTGGCTCACCTCAGACAAAGACGACTTCGACGACATAACCCGTGACATTGCGGTCAAGTGGAGCGGAAAGGAGCCGTCGGCGGCTCAGACCCTGCCTGCTGGAGCTACCTGGGACGACCCGATCGACCCACCGGAGGGACAAGCTCTCGGTGCCGAGTCGCTCCTAGCCGACCCACTCGAAGCCGACGATCTTGCGTCCGACGATTTTGCGTCCGACGCCTCCTACACGAGCGCCCCGGAGACCAGCACCGTTGAGGCTGACAGTTCGTTTCCCTTGGCCGACGCATCGACGCCGTCGATCGCCGACGACATTTCCGCGCCGGATTTGCTGCAGGCCCCTGATGATCTCCCGGCGGTCGACGACCTCGACGAGAACCCCGCGGAAGACTTTTCGGCCGAGGAGATTCTTGCGGAAGAAGCGTCGATAGACAGCCTTCCAACCGAATTCCACGCCGCTGAGGTACAAGGCGACGAAGCGCCGGAAGACGCGATGCAGGATGCAGAAATCGTTTCCCACGAGGCCTTGGCGGCCGACGTCGCCGACTTCGCCCCTGGTGACGGGTTCATGAAATGGGACTCCGCCGCCTCCGCTCCCTCCGATCCGGTTGTCGATGAGGCCCCGGCGCCCGAGTTCCACGACGAGCCCGACCCCGCAACAGCGCAACTCTCCTTCGACGCCGTCACAGGCGGGTCGCTCGACGCGCCAACTGACTCCGAACCAACTGACTCCGAACCAACTGTTTCGTCATCAGCTGAGTTCGTTTCCGCCGTCGCAACCAGCGTCGAGCCTCCCGTGGCAGCTGTGCACGAAGTGATCGGCCCCGACGGTGAACGTGACCTGTTCCTTGAAGATCTTTACGCCGAACTCGAAGACGTACCTCCGTCTAAGCATGCATCGGCCCACTCGACCACCCACGGCGATCCGGTTCCGGCGGCCCCACCGGTATCAGCCGACGCCTCGGTGCATGAGCCCGAGCCGCCTGTCAGTACTGAGCAGCCCCTACGCGCTGAACCCGAGTTCGCCACCGAAAGCGACCTCGACGCGGACTTCTCCGATCTAGCCGTCGCTCCCGACGAGCCCCTGTCGGACGCGGTCCCTGAGCCGGCCTACGAAATCGACTCGGTAACGACAACCGACTTCCTCAGCCCCCAGCCGGCCGACGACGACCTCGAAGCTGACGACGACGCCACGCAACTCCTCGACATCGCAGACATCCCGGTCTCACCCACGAAGCCCGGGGCCACGTTTGAGGTAGCCGACGACTTCCCCGAGTTCGCTCCGGACTTTTCGCCGCCACCGCGCCCTCGATGGAAGCCGAGACCGAATCAGAAAACGAAGCCGAAGCACCCGAGGAAATCGGCGCCGCGCACGATCCGGTGTCTGCCGACGAACTCGACCACGCCGGGGCCACCCACGAAGCCGCCACCCACGAAGCCGCCACCCCCGAAGCCACCACCCACGAAGCCATCAACGTCGCCGACCACGGCGATGACGACACGTTCCCGGCTCTGACGAACCGGGGCAGCTTCGTCGACGCGCTCAACGATGAGCCGACGGATCACGCCGACTCCCATGATTGGGACGTGCCCGAGAGCGCCGAAGCCCTCGACTACAGCGAGGACTCCAACGCCGAGCAGTCCGACGCGTCCCAGACTCAGCCGGCACCACGAGCCGATGCCCGACCGTACGGGTCGCTCGGCTCGTCGGCCCAACCAGCTCCGAATCCGACTGCACCCCAATACGCTCCCGCCGCTCAGGCCGCGCTCGACCGTGGTGTCGGCACGGCTCCGCAACGCTATGCACCGGCCGCGGCCCTAGCATCGGTCGACACCACCGGGAGTACGCGTGTTCTCACCGCGGCCGGTCTGGGCCTGATCGCGGTCGAATCTGTTCGGATGTTGGGCGACGTGGCGTCGGCGCTGTCGACGAACACGGCCGACCGCCTCGGCTCACTCGATCCGGTCCACCGACTCGGCCAGGCCTTTGCCGATCTCGGCGTTACGCACGGGGCGGTGCTCACGCTCGGTGTGGGCCTGCTCGCCCTTCCGCAAATTCTCAGCCGTCGCCTCTCCGACAAGGCGGCCACCAAAACGGGCCTCGGCCTGGGTCTCGCGCTCGATCAGCGGCATTATCGGCGTCGTCGGCGGGATTGCGGCCCTGCGCACCGGCGTTCGGGCCAACGACGCTGCCAATATCGACAACAACTTCGGTTCAGTGGCGCACTACGTCGCCAACGTCCTGGCCACCACCGGAGCAAGCCTCGTGGCAATGGTCAGCGCATTCCGCACACTCGATCTGAGCGATTCCGAGGACTGATCTCGAAACACCCCGTTGGCAACCCTCGGGGGCGTTGCCTACGTTGCGGCCGGCAACAGCCAGGCTTGAAAGAACTCGGTGTGGCGCTCCTGCCACTCCTCAGACGTGATGGCGAAACGCACGTGGTCTTCCCAGACGCCGTTGATCTCGAGAAAGCGAAGGGCGACGCCCTCGTTGCGGATACCGAGTTTCTCAACAACACGTAGCGAGCGGGCGTTGCGCGGGATGATCGCGATCTCGATGCGGTGGAGCCCGAGCTCCTCGAAGCAGAAACAAAGCGCACATACGACCGCTTCGGACGTCAGGCTCCGACCCGCCCAGGCCTGATCGATCCAGTACCCGATGCTTCCGCCCTGCATCGCGCCCCGCTGGACGTTGTTGACGTTGCACTCGCCGACGAGTCGATCTTCGAAGAACACGCCGAAGCCGTAGGCCGTTCCGGTGGCACGGTCGCGGTCACGCATGTCGCAGCGGGCGTCGTATGCGCGACGCACTTCGACGGCGTTCGGCGCGCTCGGCGGGCGTTGCGGCTCCCACGGCTCCAGCCAGTCGGCATTTCGACGGCGCACTTCCTGCCACGCGAGGAAGTCGGATGGCCGCAGCGGACGCATCGTGACGCGCTTGCCGTGCAGGATCGGACCCATCGCACCGGCGACGAGACGATCGGCTAGGGGAAAGCGCCACCTCTGCGAGGACATACGTTGATCGTAGTCATCGATCAGGACCAACATCCCAACCGTCCGCCATCCGTAGCGATTTTGGCGACATCGGGACGCTCGTGACCAGAGTCGGGACACGAGACCTATTGCTCATCCCGTCGAGTGGGTTACGCTGCATGAGCCGCTACGACACGGGCGGGAGAGCTTCACCGGGCAACCAGTCCGGAAAAGCGCCGTAGGAGCAACCTCCCCGGAACCTCTCAGGCCAACGTACCGTTTGTGTCAGGCAACGCTGGAGAGCAGATCGATCGACGTGCAAGCCGCACACCGGTCGACCTCACCGAAGGTGGAAATCCGATTCCGGTCGGGTGAATCTCTCAGGTAACCAGGACAGCGGGGGAACCGAGTATCCGCACGTAGGCGCGCCACCGCACGCCTCGACGATTCCCCGAGGTTCTGTTGAACATGAACGTTTCTGCGTCCGACCACTCGTCGGCGATCGCCCCTGAGCAATTTGCCTCGCGCCATCTCGGCCCGTCGGCTGACGACACGGCCAAGATCCTGGCCACGCTCGGAGTGACGTCACTCGACGAACTCCTGGATCAGACCGTTCCGGCCGCGATCAAACTCAACGAGTCCCTCGCGCTCGCTCCTGCACTCACCGAGGTCGAAGCGCTGGCCCGTCTTCGTGCGATCGCCGGCGAGAACACCGTTGTGCAGTCCATGATCGGCCAGGGTTACTACGGCACCCACGTTCCCGGCGTGATCCTTCGCAACGTTCTGGAAAACCCGGCCTGGTACACGGCGTACACGCCCTACCAGCCCGAGATCAGCCAGGGTCGACTCGAAGCCCTCCTGAACTTCCAGACAATGGTCGCGGATCTCACTGGCATGGACCTGGCCAGTGCTTCGCTGCTCGACGAGGCCACGGCCGCCGCGGAGGCGATGGGGGTCGCTCGGCGTCAGAGCAAGTCGAAGTCGAATCGCTTTCTCGTCGACGCGGACTGCCACCCTCAGGTGATTGCGGTCGTGCAGACCCGGGCGGAACCGCTCGGCATTGAAGTGGTGGTAAGTACACCTACGGTTGAAGCGGTCACCATCGACGACGGCGTATTCGGTGCTGTGCTCGCCTGGCCCGGATCAAGTGGTGCGATCGTCGACCACACCGACACGATCAAGGCCATTCACAGCCTTGGCGGCATCGCATGTGTTGCTACCGACCTGTTGGCCTGTGTACTTCTGGACCCGCCCGGCGCGGTGGGAGCCGACCTGGTGATCGGCTCGGCGCAGCGCTTTGGCGTTCCGTTCGGATACGGAGGACCGCATGCGGGATTTGTCGCCGTCCGAGACGCCCACAAACGGGCCCTTCCGGGACGGTTGGTCGGAGTCAGCGTCGACACCAAAGGTCGGACCGCCATGCGCCTGGCCCTTCAGACCCGCGAGCAGCACATTCGTCGGGAGAAGGCGACCAGCAACATATGCACGGCCCAGGTTCTGCTGGCCGTTATGGCCGGGATGTACGGCTGCTACCACGGCCCCGACGGGCTCCGTCGAATCGCCGGCAACGTTCATACGCGCACAAACCTTCTTGC
Source organism: uncultured Acidimicrobiales bacterium (assembly GCA_963763135.1). Taxonomy (GTDB): domain Bacteria; phylum Actinomycetota; class Acidimicrobiia; order Acidimicrobiales; family JANYDT01; genus JANMZO01. The sequence continues at coordinate 317,366 of CAVXNJ010000012.1, forward strand.
GGCCGGGATCGGGCAGATCGCCGGGGCCGACGTCGTCAACACGACCTGGTTCGACACGCTCACGGTGCGCGTTTCCTCCCAAGCCGACACCGTCGTGGCCGCCGCGTTGGCGAGCGGAATCAACCTTCGCCGCATCGACGCTGACCACGTCGGCATCAGCTGCGACGAGACGACAACCCAGGAGCACATCGACGCCGTGCTCGTGGCACTCGGCGGAACGCCAACCGGCACGCAGAGCGCCACACTCGCATCGGGGATTCCCGATTCGCTCCTTCGCACCAGCGAGATCCTCACCCATCCCACGTTCTCCCGCTACCGCTCGGAGACCGAGATGCTCCGCTACCTGCGTCGCCTCGCCGACAAGGATCTAGCCCTCGACCGCACGATGATTCCGCTCGGCAGTTGCACGATGAAGCTCAACGCCACGACGGAGATGATCCCGATTACGTGGCCCGAGTTCGCGAACCTGCATCCGTTCGCGCCGAGTGATCAGGCCGCCGGATACCACCGGCTGTTGAGTGAACTCGAAGCCATGCTCGTGGAAGTAACGGGCTACGACGCCGTCTCCCTGCAGCCCAACGCCGGCTCACAGGGCGAGTTCAGCGGTCTTTTGGCTATCCGGGCCTACCACCAGTCCCGCGGTGATCTGCACCGCAATGTCTGTCTCATTCCGTCATCGGCCCACGGCACGAATGCGGCGAGTGCGGCAATGTGCGGCATGCACGTTGTGGTGGTGGCCTGCGACGACCACGGCAACGTCGACATCGCCGATCTTCAATCCAAGATCACCGAGCATGCGGCAAACCTAAGCGCGCTGATGATTACGTACCCGTCGACCCACGGCGTGTTCGAAACCGCGATTCGTGACATCTGCGCAATGGTCCACGATGCGGGTGGTCAGGTCTACCTCGACGGGGCGAACTTCAACGCGCTCGTCGGCGTCGCAAAGCCCGGAAAGTTCGGGGCCGACGTGAGTCACCTGAACCTGCACAAGACGTTCTGCATCCCTCACGGTGGCGGTGGCCCGGGCGTCGGGCCGGTCTGCGTGAAGAGTCACCTTGCTCCGTTCCTACCCGGACACCCGGGGCTCCCGGGAACGTCGTCGGTCAACGCCTCGAAGGCTTCCACGAGCAATCCGGTTGGCAGCACAACCTCTGCTCCGTATGGCTCGGCGGGCATTCTTCCGATTCCTTATGCCTACATATCGATGATGGGTGCCGACGGGCTGCGAGCCGCAACCGCACTCGCCATTGCCAACGCGAACTACATCGCCAAGCGCCTCGAAGGCCACTTCCCCGTCCTCTACACGGGGGCCAACGGACGCGTCGCCCACGAATGCATTCTCGACATTCGGCCCATCACCCACGACACCGGCGTCAGCGTCGACGACATCGCAAAGCGCCTGATCGACTACGGCTTCCACGCCCCGACGATGTCATTCCCCGTGTCCGGGACCCTGATGGTCGAGCCCACCGAAAGCGAGTCCGTCGAGGAGCTCGACCGGTTCTGCGACGCGATGATCGCGATCCGAGGCGAAATCGACCGGGTGGCGTCGGGCGAATGGCCGAACGACGACAACCCCCTGGCCAACGCGCCGATCACCGCCGAAGACGCCACGGCCGACGAGTGGACCCACCCCTACTCCCGCTCGGTTGCGGCGTATCCGCTCGCATCGCTTCGTCGCCACAAGTACTGGCCGCCGGTCAGCCGGATCGATGGCGCCTACGGCGACCGCAACGTCGTCTGTTCCTGCCCGCCCATCGACAGCTACATGTAGGTTCGGCGGCGAAAGCGGGGCGGGGGCGGGGCCTGGGCTGGGCTGGAAACCCAACTCGCACCGCCACGCCTCCAACCCGCCGCAGACAGGTACCCAACCCACCCAAAACCGGCCGACCCACGCACCAAGACAGCCAAGTTGGGTACCAAAACCACCCCAGTCGGGAGCCAAAAACCACCCGGCCGAACCTCTCCGGCCGAAAACCCAACCCGCACCGCCAGCCTCCAACCCGCCGCAGACAGGTACCCAACCCACCCAAAACCGGCCGACCCACGCACCAAGACAGCCAAGTTGGGTACCAAAACCACCCAAGTCGGGAGCCAACCAACGCGTGGCCGAGAGCTAGATGACGGTCTTCTCGCTCAGGGCTTTCAAGTTCGCCAGCACGGCAAGCAGTACGGCGGTCGTGCCTCCGACGATGAGCATCCACGACGGGGAGAAGTGGTCGACCACCCAGCCGCCGAAGTAGCCGCCGACCCCGACCATTCCGCCGAAGCACATCATCCACAGGGCCATGACCGGGCCACGTTTGCGATCGTTGAGATGCAACTGCAGCACGGTCGACATCGCCGTCGTCGTTCCGAAGTAGAAGAAGCCGAGCACGAGCACCACCGGGAACGCCATCGCCTTGCTGTGGACCGCGGCGAACGAGAACAGAGCAATGCTGAAGCCGGCGAACATCCAGCGCGTTGACACCCGCTTGTCGACCCGGGCGAAGACCGTCGCCTGGGCCAGCGACCCCAACATGGCGCCTGCGGCCCACGTGCCGAACAGCAGCGTGTACATCCCGGTGCGGGAGTTGATGCCGAGGTTGCGCTCGGCCGTCGTCGGAAACTGCGAGATGTAGGGCAGGCAGAACAGCGACATGAGGAGCAACAGGAAGAGCACGCGTCCGACTACGAAATTGCGCCGGGCCTCGTTGAAACCCTCGAACAACTGGGAGATCCCGCTCGGATCCTCCGCGGTGCGAGGTCGAACCGGACGGATCGTGATCCAGAAGAACGCGGCAATCGAGGCGAAGAATGTCAGCGCGTTGATGACGAAGATCCAGGCCAGGCCGGAATGGGTACGCGCGGTGATACCCAGCGGGGTGAGTCCGAGAATGATAAGTGGACCGATGACCCTCGATCCGTTGAGCGATGTCGAGTTCAGCGAGATCGCGCCCGGCATGTCGTGGCGTTCGACCAGCTCCGGGAGCACCGATGAGTATGTCGGACCCACCAGGGAGTTGGCGATGCCACTGATCATCACGCAGACCAACAGCGCGACCTTGCTCGTCGACCACAGGGCCAACCCCGCGAGCGAGAACGCCGAAAGCATCTGGATGAACTGCCCGCCGACGATCAGTCGCTTCCGCGGAAAGCGGTTGGCAAAAACGCCGCCGACGACCGACAGCAGCAACAGCGGACCCATCTGAGCCAACCCGACCAGGGCGATGAACGAACCCGAGCCGTGGGGCCGGGCGGCTGTCTTCGTGAGAGAAAGGGCATACGGACCGAGGGCGACGTTTTGCATCCAGGTCCCGATGCTCGACACGAACTGGCCGCCCCACACGATCCGAAAGTCGCGGTACGCAAACGCCGCAGCCACGGTTCCGGGCTTGGGGACCTTCCTGCCCTCGGGGCGCTCGCGCCGCTCGAGTCGAGGCTCCTCCGCTGACCCGACATCGGGTCGAGGCGGGGAAACACGGGTCATCGCCCTAGAGTCTCCCACCACGCTCCAGCCGAAGGACAATTGCGAACGATCGCTTTGACGTGGCGTCCGTCACATACGGGCAGACCGTCCTGCGCCGATGACCGCTCCCGGAGGCTGTCACCACAAGCGCGTCGATCATCACCTCGAAGCCCTTGTGCCACCCAGGGTTCATTCGTCGAGCATCATGGAGGGGTGCCATCTGCTGCTCTGAAGACCCCGCCGGTTCGTATCGGACCGATTGAGCTGGAGACCCCGGTCGTGCTCGCGCCGATGGCGGGAGTGACCAACGCGCCGTTTCGCACCCTCTGCCGCCGCCATGGAGCGGGGCTGTACGTGAGCGAGATGGTCATGGCCCGGGCTGTCATCGGCGGTGGCGCGCGCACGATGCGGATGATTTCCTTCGCTCCGAACGAGTCACCCCGAAGCATTCAGCTCTACGGCACCGAACCCGTGTCTCTGGCCGAAGCCGTGCGTTACCTGATCGCCGAAGGCGGCGTGGATCACATCGACATGAACTTCGGTTGCCCGGCCCCGAAGGTGACCCGCAACGGCGGCGGTTCGGCCGTCCCCCTCAAACGCAACCTCTTCCGCTCCATCGTGAAGGCCGCGGTCAAAGCCGCCGCCGAGGAGTCCGGCGGACGCGTGCCCGTCACCATCAAGTTCCGTAAGGGCCTCAACGACGATCTCCTCACGTACCTCGATGCCGGCCGCATCGGTGAGGAGGAAGGAGTTGCGGCGGTTGCGCTTCATGCTCGGACGGCGTACCAGCTGTACTCGGGCTCGGCCGACTGGAACGCCATCGCCACCCTGAAGGAGCACGTCACCTCGATACCGGTGTTCGGCAACGGCGACATCTGGGAAGCACAGGATGCGGTCCGCATGATGCAGGAAACCGGATGCGACGGCGTAGTGGTCGGGCGGGGCTGTCTGGGCAAACCGTGGTTGTTCCGTGACCTTACCGCCGTGTTCACCGGCCAGCCGATCCCCGATCCACCGCTTCTCGGAGAAGTCCTCGCCACCATGCGCGAACACGCCGGGATGCTGTTCGAGTACTACGAGGGAACCAAAGGCATCCGGGATTTTCGCAAGCACGCCAACTGGTACGTCACGGGTTACCCCGTCGGCCCCGAGATGCGCCGTCGCCTGGGCATGGTCGACTCGCTTGTCGAACTTGATGGTCTGATTGCTGAAATGGACCCCACCCTTCCGCTTCCTCCGGGCGGGCAGCGGATCGCTCGCGGTCACACCAACGGCCCGCGTCCGGTTTCACTTCCGCACAACTACCTGGAAAACCTCGACGACGCGACCCCGCCTTCTGCCGAAGCCGAGTCGCAGGCGTCGGGTGGCTGACCTGTATGTCGAAAGCTGAACCAACAACCAGGTTGATCCTCGCGTCCGGCTCCCCCCGACGACGCGAGTTCCTCACGAACCATGGCCTCGCGTTCGAGGTCATGGCTGCAGATATCGACGAGAGCGTCCGCCCCGGCGAGCTTCCGGATGACTACGTGGTTCGACTCGCGATCGAAAAGGCGACGGCGATACGAGATCGCCTGCACGCGGAAGCCGCCAGCGCCGGCGCAGCGCTGGCACCCGACGTCGCGGTGATCGGGGCCGACACCACGGTGGCGTTCCAAAACGAGATCCTCGGCAAACCGACCGACCCGGCCGACGCCCGGGCCATGCTGCGTCGCCTCAGCGGAGCGACTCACCAGACGCTCACCGGTGTCGCCGTTGTCCGCCATGAGGCGGCATCGGTATGCGTACGTACGAATGTGACATTCGCGCAGCTCACTGACCATGAGATCGACTGGTACGTGAGCACCGGCGAGCCACTCGACAAGGCCGGGAGCTACGGGATCCAGGGCATAGCCGGGTCCTATATCGAGCGCATCGACGGCAACGTGCAGAACGTCGCCGGACTCCCGATGCACCACCTTGTTGTTCTCCTAGCCAAAATTGGGTTGTCACCGAGTATGTTCCGAGCACTGAAATGATCACCCGCCGCCTTCGGGTTGCGGTCGGCGCAATCGTCAGCGCGCTGATGTTCTTCGCTCCATCGTTCGCCAGCCAATCGATCGCCGCTCCATCGTTCGCCAGCCAGTCGTTCGCCGGTTCTTCGGTCGCGCTTGCCCAGACCACGACGCCACCGTCGGTCCCGGTGAAACAGTTCCGCCTGCTCGCTCCTGGAACAACCTTCGACGGAAAGACCCGCGCCGAGCTTCTGATTCTCGGGTACCGAGCGAAGGTCACCGCGACGAAAGCGGCAATCGAAAGCCCGAACTGCGCCGAGCGCCCGCAATTCGGTACGACTGCCGCAGGCAAGGCCCTGGCCAAGAAGCTGTTCACCCTCCCAGCGGAGTTGGGCAAGACGATGACCTGCACGATGCCGGCGACGTCAACCCTGATGATCGACCACATCGGTGTCATCTGCAACGACTCAAACGACCATCAGGCGAGCGTCGAGTGCATCGACAGCCGTTTCGAACCGCTGAAGCAGTACCGGGTGACCATCGACGGTGTTGACCTTGGGATCGGCCGTTTCAAGCTGATCACGGAGAAGTTCGTCGTCGACCTCAAGCAGGACAGTCCGTACGGTCTGCAGGGTGGCAAGTGGCGATTGCGGGCTGGAGGATGGCCGGTGCTCATCGCCGGGCTGACCCCCGGCGATCACACGGTCAAAACGACGTACAAGCTGGGCAAGAACCGTCAATCGACGACCGTCGTGCTCACCGTCACCAAGTAACTGCGGTCAACGGCGGACTCCGATTCAGCAACGAGGTCGGGCCTATGAACGCAATGCGATCCGCACGTCGGGGTCCGGCAACATCTGATCGCGAACAACGCCGATGAACTCGTGCCACGAGGAGCAGAACGAGCGAAGCGTGCGGACAGATGCCCCGTAACCGCCGAACTCGGCGACCTTCATCCCATCAGGCTCGTACGCGCGCACGAAATCCGGGATCGCCTTCAACACGGAGACAATCTCAAAGTCGACCTGGCGGTTGATGTTCGGGCCGGGCTCGATCCCCGAACGGTTGGCCTTGACCTGCCATTCCCAGGGCATCGCGAGCACGACGTCCCCGCCAACAAACTCGGTCCAGTGTCCGAGGTGCCGGTAGGCCGCGATCAGCAGCTTCGTTCGAAGCCCGGTGCGCTGAAGAATTTCGTAGGCGCGCTTAGCTACTGCGATCCCGGCCCAGCCGAGCAGTTCGATCGGGACATCGAGCGAATCACGAGCGACGACCACCTTCAGCCAGTCATCGAGCCGACCAACCATCAGCGTCGCCACCGGCGTCATATGCGCGGAGTCAAGGCCGGCAGTGTCGCGTCGGGACAGTCCACGCTCGATCGCGTGCGCAACGGCCACAACCTGGGAAACGGTGAAGCTGACCGTGACATTCAGGCTGACCCCGGCGAACGTCGCCTCCTCGATGATCGCGACTCCCGCTTCGGTAGCCGGGATCTTGACCTGCATGTTCGGCGCCAGTGCTGCCAGATCGCGGACCTGGCTCAACATGGCCGGCGCGTTATTGAAGAGTGTCGGATCGGTCTGCACCGACACCCGACCGAACTGACGGTGGTTCGCCTCGAACGTCGGGAACAGTTGAGCGGCGACGGCCCGCGCCACGTCCTTATAGAGCTCCCAGGCGATCTGATATTCGCTGGCGCTCTGGTGGGTATGGATGAGGTACCTGAGGTGAGGCATCCAGATCTCGGAATCACTGCGCAACGCCGACACGCTGATGGCCGGATTGGAGGTGGCTCCGGTAGCTCCACGGCGAACCGCGTAGTCGAGCTCGGCCATGTTGCAGGAGTCGTTGAAGAACCGCGTGGGCGTCAGCATCGCCATGCGACGAAGCGGGGCGTGTAGCTCGTCGGGTTCGGCTACTCGGGACACGCCTCGATTTTGCACGGCATCCCGGCCGCTGTCGCGCATGCACGCGACATCGATTGGGCTCAGTCCCAAGCGCGCAGCGTGACCGCAAGAGTCGACGGCCGTTCGTGCGACGCCCATACACTGGCCCGGTGCGAACCCCACCTGTCCGACGACCCCTCGATGAGCGCACGAACGCCGACACGCACATGAACGCTGACGTGTGCACGAACGCTGAGGCCGGCGTCCGATGAGTTCGCGGACACCGGTCGAGATCGAGGTCGCGTTCGCCGCTGGTGACGTGCTCGGCGAGTGTCCGCTGTGGGATACCGTCCGCAACGGCCTGTGGTGGCTCGATCTGAAGCGACGACTCATCCACTTCGGGGCAGCCGACGGACCGGACCGGGACACTACCGGGATCAGCACGTGGGAAGCCCCGGGCCTCCTGGGTTGCGCGGCCCTCACCGACACGGCCCGGCTGTTCGTCGCGGGATCGGACCTGTGGACGTTCGATCCGGCCGAAGGTTTTACCCACCTCGCCCCGCGACCGGATGCCCACGTCGTCGGCAATCGGTTCAACGACGGCCGTGTTGATACTCGCGGTCGGCTTTGGATCGGAACGATGGACAACGAAGAAGTCGTGCGCTCCGGATCGACGCATCGCGTGGATGGTCGCGGCGAAGCTCAGCTTCTGTGGGGCGACGTCGGCATACCGAACGCCATGTGCTTCTCCCCCGACGGTACGCGTGTGTACTGGGGCGACAGTTGGGACGAGTCGATCTATGTCGCCGATGTCGATCCGCAAACCGGCGAACCGGGACCCCGACGAACATTTGCACCGGTGCCCCGCCCGGGCTTCACCGATGGCGCCTGTACCGACGCAGACGGTTGCGTGTGGGTTTGCCTGTGGGACGGGCATCGCATTGTTCGCTTCACGCCGACTGGAACGATCGACCGGGAAATCGAACTGCCGATCGCCCGACCCACGTGCCCGGCCTTCGGCGGGCCCGACCTGTCGACCCTGTTCGTCACCTCAGCGGCGTACGGTCTGACGGACGCGGAACGCGAACGCCAACCCCTCGCCGGAGCGGTCTTGCGCATTGATATGAGTACCTACGGAATCGTCGGTCGCCCCGAGAACCGGATGAGGCTGAGCCTGATGTGAGCCTGGCCCAACCGGGGAGCCTGGTCCCGACCGGGGAGTCGCTCTGACGTGACCCGGTCGGGGTGCGGGGTGCGGGCGGGGTACGGGTGCGCTGCGTCCACCCGATCGGTACGCTGGGGGGAACTTCACGGCATCGCAGGAGATCGACACATGACACGTTCCTTTCAAGACATCACGGTAGGCGTGGTGGGCACCGGGTTCATGGGGGTCGCGCACACCGAAGCGCTCCGACGCCTGGGAATCCGTATCAAAGGAATCGTCGGTTCGACCCCGGAACGCGCTCGCGAGAAGGCCGCCAAGGCCAACCTTCCGCAGGTTGTCGACAGCTACGAGGCGCTATTGGCCGACCCCGAGATCGAAGCGATACACATCACGTCACCCAACCACCTTCACTACGCCCAGGTCGTGGCGGCACTCGATGCCGGCAAGCACGTGATCTGCGAGAAGCCCCTGGCCGTTTCGGTCGGCGAAGGAACGGATCTGGTGGCTCGGGCCACCGCGGCCGGCGTCGTGCATGCGGTGTGCTTCAACCAGCGGTACTACCCGATCGTCCAACAGTCGCACGCCATGGTCTCGCACGGAGATCTGGGCGACGTGCGACTCGTCAGCGGCGGGTACCTCCAGGACTGGCTGTTGTTCGACACCGACTGGAACTGGCGATTGGTCGCGGAAAAGGGTGGCGCGCTCCGGGCGGTCGCCGACATCGGCTCGCACTGGTTCGACAACATCGAGTTCATCACCGGGCAGGAGGTCGTTGAAGTCATCGCCGACCTCCACACGTTCCATAAGCAGCGCAATCATCCAGTCGGCGAAGTCGAAACGTTCAGCGCGCATACGGTTGGTGATGTCGAGCGGATCACCGAAGAGATGTCGAGCGATGATGGCGCCGGCGTACTGTTCCGCTTTGCGAACGGTGGCCGCGGCACGTGCACGATCTCCCAGGTTTCAGCCGGGCGCAAGAATTACCTCAATTGGGAGATCGACTGCGCGAACGCCGCGGTCGCCTGGAACACCGAGAATCCTGAGAACCTCTGGATCGGGCACCGGGGGCAACCCAATCAGATCTTCAAACGCGATCCGGGCCTGATGGACCCGATTGCGGCGGCGACGGCCGCCTACCCCGCCGGCCACGTCGAAGGCTACCCCGACACGTTCCGAGCGCTCTTTCATGACGTCTACGCCCACATTGCGGCAGGCGGCGAAGGCCCGGCGCACTATCCGACATTTGCCGACGGGCTTCGGTCGCTGCGGGTCTGCGACGCCATCGGCGAGAGTTCGAAGTCGCGATCCTGGACCACAATCGCCAACGCCTGATCACCCACGAGACGAGGACCGATGAAACTCGGATTGCTTACCGCCCCCTTTCCCGAAACCCCACTGGCCGACGTCGCCGACTGGGCCGTCGCCACGGGCTACTCGATGTTGGAGGTCGCGTGCTGGCCCGCCTCGGGTGGTGAAGCCCGCCGCTACGCCGGAACCTCGCACATCGACGTCACCAAACTCTCCAAGGCCCAAGCCACCGACCTGGTGAGCGATCTTCGGGCCCGAGGGATCGAGATCTCCGGGCTCGGCTACTACCCCAACAACCTTCACCCCGACCCGGCTCACCGCAAAGCGGTCAACGATCATCTGAAGAAGGTGATCTCGGCCGCGGCACTTCTCGGCGTGCCGGTGGTAAACACGTTCATCGGTGCTGATCAACACAAGACGCAACAGCAGAACTACAAAGACGCCCAGAAGAACTGGCCCAACCTGATCAAGTTCGCAGCTGACAAAGGCGTGAAGATCGCCATCGAGAACTGCCCGATGATCTTCTCCAACGACGAGTTCCCCTCGGGCCACAACCTCGCCTACACCCCGGCCATTTGGCGCCAGATGTTCGAAGACTGGGGCGACAACATCGGCTTGAACCTCGACCCCTCGCATCTGGTGTGGCAGATGATCGACATCGAGCGGGTCGTTCGCGAGTTCGCTCCCCGCATTTTCCACGTGCATGGCAAGGACCTCGAAATCGACCGGGAGGGTCTGTACAACCATGGGGTGCTGTCGCTCGGAATGGGTTGGCAAGTTCCTCGCATTCCCGGTCTCGGCGAGGTTCCGTGGAACCGATTCGTAAGTGCGCTTTATAAAGTCGGTTACGACTATGTTCTGTGCGTCGAGCACGAGGATCGCCAGTTCGAGGGTACCGACGAGCGGATAAAGGCCGGGTTCGTGCTGGCGAAGAACACGCTCGCTCCTCTCCTGGTGGCGTAGCTGGTGGCCGACAAGATCCGTTGTAGAGCAAGTGAGACACAACCAATGACACCGACAATTCCCTCCCCCATGGATGACTACCTGTTCGATCTCCAGGGGTTCCTGATTCGCCGCAACGTCGTAAGCGACCAACAACTCGCCGCATTGAACGACGCGTTCGACCGCTTTCCCGACATCGCCGCCGGGGAATGGACCGGTAACTCCCAGCGCCGCGACTACACGCCCGACACGGGCTATGAACTGCACAACTGTCTGGAGTTCGATCCGGCCTTCGACGAACTCATCGACCATCCGGGTTGGATATCGCATGCGCGCCGCTACGCCGGTGAAGCAGGCAGCTACACCGAGGGTGTGTTCATCGACGAATGCATTGCGACGATCCGCACCGCGGGCGGCCATCACCCGGTCCACTCCGGTGGCTTCAACGCGGCGATGCGCACCCAGTACCGCTATGAGCATGGCGCGTTTCGTTGCGGTCAGCTCAATGTGCTCGTCGCCCTGCGCGACGTCGGTGAGGGCGACGGGCCGACGATGGTCATTCCCGGCAGTCACAAGTCGAACTTCGCGCACCCGCTCGCGGGTGACTACGCAAAGGGCGATCGCATGGACGACCTACCTGGTGCGATTCCCGCGTACCTCAAGGCCGGCGACGCGCTCGTGTTCGTCGATTCGACGATGCACGGTGCGGCGAGTCGAACCAATCCGGGTGAGCGCCGTATCGTGATTCTTCGCTACGGACCGAGTTGGGCGCGGACCCGCTTCGGCTACGAGTATTCGCCCGAATTCCTCGACCGACTCACGCCGACGCGCCGCCACATCATGAACCCGGTTCCGAAGATGGTGCCCGGAGAATTCCGAATCCCGAAAGAAGCGCGCCACAACGTTCCGACTTCGTGACGCCGACTTCGTGAGGTCGGGCTGGTTTGCTGTGCTCCGGTCAGCGGCGCCGCGAGTAGTTCGTTAACTGCGCCGTCGAGAATGTCGGTTTCCGAGACGGTGCAGGCATCGAACTTGAAGTGCCGCATGATCGTCGCCAATATGGCCGTGCCGGCGACAATGGTCTTCACGCGACCGGCCGGAAGGCCCGGGTTGAATGCACGGTCGGCGTGGGATTCGGTCGCCAACGTGCGGAATACGTCTTCGACCGCGGGACGCGTGAGCTCGAACTTGTGAAGCTTGGCGCGATCATAGGTAGCCATACCAATTTCGACAGCCGCGACCGTCTTGATCGTGCCGGCCACGCCGATCAGGCGGTCGGCCTGCTTCACGACCGGCAGTTCACGCTCGACGTCGTCGAGGTGGGCGTGGATCACGGTGACCAGGTTCGAGAGTTCCACCGCATCGGGCGGGTCGATCTTCAGGAACTCCTCGGTCATACGCACATGACCGATGTTGACCGACCAGACACCGACCGGTTCTTCCCCGGGCTGACCGACCACGAACTCGGTGCTCCCACCGCCGATATCGATGAGCAGGTCATAGAGCGGTTCGCCGTAGTTGTTGACGCGAGGGGTGGCCCAACTCGTGCCGCCCTTCCACGACAGGCGACCTTCGTCGGCTCCGCTCAGGAGTTCAGGTTCGCGTCCGACCGCATCGGCGACGGCAGTGAAGAACTCGGCTCGGTTCGCCGCATCACGCGAAGCGGAAGTGGCGAAGACCTGGCCCACCGTTACGTTGTGCTGGTCGAGTTCCACCCGAAATTCCTTGAGTGCGTCAATCGCCCGGGTGATGGCGGCGTCGGACAGGCGCCCGGTGGCGTTCACCCCTTCGCCAAGACGAACCGTCGTCGCTCGCCGCGAGATGTACGTGCCGTTGCCGTCGACGATCAGGAGCTTGACCGTGTTGGTTCCGATGTCGATGGCCGCTACCGGGGAGCTGCGGGAGAACTCGTCACGTCGTCAAGTCTGGCACGGGGTCGCATTGAAATTTGCCGGAGGGTCGTGCGGACGGGTGGCGGAATCGCGGGCCGTCGGCTTTGCTTCGGGTCCGGATTTACAGGCCATGGTGCTCCCGATAACGTTCGAACCCACTTCACCTCTTCCCGATCGGTTGGTTGTATGGGCACCTTCTCCCGAGCCTTCGGCCCGCATGCGCCCGAGCGCACGTACGTGGCGCACGGGTTCGCCGAGCAACTGTTCGACACCGGTGAAGTGCAGCTGAACTACGCGGTGGCCGGATCGCCCGATCGCCCGGCGCTGCTTCTCATCCCGGGGCAAACCGAATCGTGGTGGGGTTACGAAGCCGCGATGCACCTGCTGGCGGAACACTTCCACGTCTTCGCCGTCGACCTGCGCGGGCAGGGTCGCTCCTCGCGCACTCCGGGTCGCTACACGCTCGACAACATCGGCAACGATCTCGTCCGGTTCCTGAGCGGCGTGGTCGGACGATCGGCGATCGTGGCCGGACTCTCTTCGGGTGGAGTCGTGGCTACGTGGTTGGCCGCGTACGCGATGCCGGGTCAAGTCGTGGCCGCGTACCTGGAGGACCCGCCCCTCTTCGCTTCCGAGGTTCGACCGGAAACCGGCCAGGGGATCAGCCAGGCGATCGGCCCACTGTTCAATCTGATGGCCAAGTACCTCGGTCCGCAGTGGAGCATCGGCGACTGGGAGGGGATGGCCGCAGCGGTACCGCTCGACCTACCCGAGCGACTGGTGTTTGTGGCCGGGCTGTTCGGCATGGGCGCAGAACCGTCGCAGACGCTCAAGGAGTACGACCCCGAGTGGGGGCAGGCGTTCTGGACCGGTTCGTTCTACGCCGGTTGCGACCACGCCCGGATGCTCGCGTCGGTACGCGTACCGGTGCTGTTCACGCACCACTTCCGGATCGTCGATCCGACCACGGGGATGTTGGCCGGCGCGCTGTCCGACATCCAGGTCGCAAGGGTCGGTCAGCTGATCGAGGCTGCGGGTAACGCGTACACGTACCGGTCGTTCCCGCAGATGGGTCACAACATGCATCGGCAGAATCCGGCCCAGTACGTGGAAGCCCTGGTTTCGTGGCACGCGGGCCTGAGCGCTTGAGCGGCGCCAAGGCAAGCTCAGCCGTGGAGTCGGCTGACCATCGCGGGCCGTTCCGGCTGGACGTCCATTCGCACTTCGTTCCGGACGGTTACCGCAACGCAGCGACCGCGGCGGGGCACACACGGCCCGACGGGTTCCTTCACCTTCCGCCGTGGTCGGCGGCCGAACACGTAGACATGATGGACCGATCCGGCATCGCCACATCGTTCCTGTCGATCTCGTCGCCCGGGGTGCACTTCGGCGACGATGCCGCCGCCCGGTCGCTGGCCCGGGACGTGAACGACGAGGGCCACCGGACCGCTGTCTCGTACCCGGGCCGGTTCGGGCATTTCGCATCGCTTCCGCTGCCCGACGTCGATGGTGCCGTCGCCGAGTTGCGCTACTGCTACGAGCACCTTGACGTCGACGGTGTTGCGCTGCTGACCAACGCCGGCGGGATGTATCTCGGGGATCCGGAACTCGACCCGGTGTTCGCCGAGCTGAACGACCGTCACGCCCGCGTGTTTCTCCACCCGACGTCGCCGCCGTGCTGGGAGCAGACGTCGTTGGGCCGACCCCGGCCCATGATCGAGTTCCTCTTCGACACGACGCGAGCGGTGGTGAATCTCGTACTGAACGGCACCGTCGCCCGGCATCCCGACATCGAGTTCATCATCCCCCATGCCGGGGCCGCCCTCCCGGTGATCGCCGACCGGGTCGCCGCAATCGCGCGTGTCCTACCGGACGTCGATCCCTCATCCGACATCCTGCGGGATCTCGGACGCCTCCACTACGACCTCGCCGGCTATCCGATCCCGCGGCAGTTCGACGTGCTGCTGACGATCGCGACGTTGGACCACCTTCACTACGGAAGCGACTACCCCTTCACCCCGGAGGTCGCCGTGAACCGGGCCGCGGTCGCGCTCGACGAAGTTGATCCGGGTGAAGTTGATCCGGACGAAGTTGATTCAGACCAACCCACCGGCCAAGATGCCGTGCTTCTGACCGAGCGACTGGCAGCCAACACCATCGCGCTATTCCCCAAGCACCGCAGGCACCCCTAAATCACTGTCGCGGCGGAGCGATGGGTTCCAACAGGTCCAGGACCGTTGCTCCGCATCGACGTTCAACGGCGGTACTTCCTCTTCGCAACGCGTTGTCGCCGACGGACACCGGGCGGCGTACGCACAGCCCGCCGGTCGCCGGTCGAACGGGCCGGGGGCGCGGCCCGGAATGGGCGTAAGTCTCTGGTGAGACGGCATGTCCAGGCGGGGCACGGCATTGAACAGGGCCTCGGTGTACGGCACGTACCGCTGGGTCACGAGGCCGACGGCCGGCGCGGACTCCATGATTCGGCCGGCGTACAACACCGCAACCCGATCGGCTCTCGCCGTCGCCATGGGAAGGTCATGCGTGATGAGCAGCACCGCCAGTTTTCGCGTTGCTCGAAGTTGATCCAACAGGTCGAGGATCTGTCGTTGCACGATCGCGTCGAGCGCACTGGTCGGCTCGTCAGCGATGAGAACCTTCGGGTCGCATGACAGGGCCAGAGCTATCGCCACCCGTTGCCGGAGACCGCCTGACAACTCGTGCGGATACTGGCGGAACCGGGTCACGGGCTCGCCGATGCCGACCGTTTCGAGAAGTTCCAGCGCTCGTGTCCGTGCCGCCGATCGGCTGAGGCCGAGATGCACGCGGGCGGGTTCGGCAATCTGCCAGCCGATGCGCATGACCGGATCGAGCGAGGTCATGGGGTCCTGCAGAACGACGCCGATGTCGCGGCCGAGACTCCGGCGCCGAACCACGGGATCGGTCAGGTCGGCGCCGTCGAGCACGACGCCACCCGAGACGATGGCGGCGGGTGGAGCGACCCCGAGCAACGAGCGCACCAGCATGCTCTTTCCAGCCCCGGACTCCCCGACGACGGCGAGCATCTCGCCGCGAGAGATGGAGAAGCTCACCCCATCGACGGCCCGGACCGTCCCGAGCGCGGTGGGAATATATGTACGCATATCGACCACGTCGAGTACGGCCCCCACCGATCCGATCAACGGGTGGCCGTCGCCGTTCTTCCGGTGATCGGTGTCCGGAACCAGCGGAACGGTGGGAAGCGGAGGGCGGACTTCGGGTTCGAGATTGCCGCCGAGCGAGGGGCTCGCGATCCCCAGAAACCGACTCTGGAAGTGATCCTGCAACACGTTGAGGGAGTAGATCGTGAGAAAGAACACGGCCGACGGGCACAGCGACCACCACCACGCATCCCGGAGTTGATCCCGACCCGAGGCGATCAGCCGACCCCAGCTCGCCTTGTCGCTGGACACCCCGAGGCCGAGAAAGGAAAGGCCGCCTTCCGCAAGGATGGCGATTCCGGCGATGAGGAGAACGTATGACGCCAGCGGAGCCAGAACGTTGGGGCCGATCTCGACCACGAGCAACCGACCCCGACGTGCGCCACTCATGCGGGCCGCGGTCACGAAATCCCGCTCGGCCACATTCGCCGTCGCGGCCCTGGCAAAGCGGGCCAGAGGGGCGATGGAGAGGACGCCGATGACGAGAACTACCGTTCGCAGCGACGGGCCGAGAAAGAGCACCACCGCAAGGCTCACCACAATCGCCGGCACGGCGAGGAACGCGTCTACGACGACCGAAACGATCCGATCGACCCAACCACCGAAGTACCCGGCCGCCATACCGAGGGGCACCCCGACCCCGAACGCGATGACCGCAGAAGCGACCGCGACCACCAGCGCCACCCGCTGTCCCGTGGATGCAGATGGCGAAGATGTCTTCGCCGAGTCGAGTGGTGCCGAACGGATGCGACCACCGTGGGCTCAGGAGACCCTGGGTGGGATCGATGTTGGACGGGTCGACCGGAAGCCACGAGGCACTGAGCGCGGCGAACAGTAGGGCCATCACCCACGCCCCGGCCAGCGAAACGCTCAGCCGTCGATTCCCCAAGCGACTCAGCCGGCGAGCCACGTTCATGGCACGACCCGGGCTCGTCGGATCCGCGGATCCAACACACCAATCAGGGCATCAACGCTGAGACCCGCGACCACGAAGACGCCACCGACGAGCAGCACGGCGCCCTGAACGAGCAGGTACTCACGGCGAAACACGCTGTCGACGATCAGCGACCCGAGGCCGGGCACGGCGAAAATGCGCTCGACGACCACTGCAGCGCCGAGCAGCCGACCCCACTCCATACCGAAGATCGTAAGCACACTGAACATCGACTGGCGCAGGGCATGCCGAAGATGAATGCGCCGTTCGGGAACCCCCATGGCCCGGGCCAGCTGGACGTGATTGCTCTGCAAAGTGGTGAGCATCTCCGTGCGAACCACACGCGGCATAGATCGCGGCTACGGGAAGACCGAGGGTGACGGTAGGCATTACCAGTGACCGGAAGTTCCTCCACGGGTTTTCGCTCAATGCCACGAATCCCACCGCCGGAAACCAGTGCAAGCGGACGGCGAAGATAAGCAGGAACACCAACCCGATGGCGAAGCTCGGAACTGCGAGAACGGCAAAGCTGGCAGCTTGCGCGATCCGATCGAACCGACGGCCGACGTACCGCGCCGAGAGCACACCAACCGTCAGGCCGAGCGCCAACGCGAACACCTGCACCAGGAACACCAGCTCTCCCGTGACCAGGACACTGCGTCGGAGAGCACTGGCTACACTTTCGCCGGTTCGATAGGTCGACCCGAGATCGCCGTGCAAAACGTCAACCATCCACCGCACGTACCGAATCGGCAGTGGATTGTCGAGGTGGAGATCACTTCGTAGAGCGGCTACCTCCTCAGGCGTTGAACCCAGTGGAAGAAGCGTTGAGGTTGGATCACCCGGCAGAAGGTTCGTGAGCCAGAAACTCGCGACCGAGACGAGTACCAGAACGCTAAGCGCGTGTAGCACTTTGGACACGAGCCAACGCCCCAGTGTTGAACTGGCACTGGGGCGCAACCCGTCGTCAGCCACGGTTCAGCAGTTGCCGAGGCCGACGGTCTTGGACGAGAACAACTGCGTCGGATCGATCCCGCAGATCTTCTTCGACGAGATGATGGGAAACGAACCGGACGGGCCGACAATCCACGGGACATCGCGCCGGAACAGTTCCTGCACTTTGGCGTACGCGGTCTTCCGAGCTGCGGGGTCGAAGGTTGCTCGCCCGTCTTCCAACGCCGCATCCATTTCGGCACTCCTGTAACGGGAGAAGTTCGCCGGCGAACTGCTGAGCAACACTGGATATGCCGTCGCGTCGGGGTCTTTCGACAGGGACGTGCCGAGTACCGCGGCTTCGTACTGCCCGGAGGCCAGCACGCCGATGACCGCGTTGATGTCGGGTACCGCCACAATTTGGACGGCCATACCCGTTGCCGAAAGGTATTTGGCAATCAGCCGGAGGTAGTTGTCCTGCCCGGACGATGAGGCGGCGACCAACGAAAAGACCGGATCGCGCCCGGTCGAATTCACGTAGTCGCGGACGAGTGCCCGGGCCGTGTTGGAGTCGTAGTCGAGTACGGGACCTGCGGCCGAGTACCAGGGGTCATCCTTCGGCCACAGACCGAAGGAGAGGTTCTTGAAGGTCGCTTCCGCTTGGGCATCCGAAACGGCGAACAGGCGAATGACCGCCCGGGTGTCGACGGCCAACGCTGCCGCCCGCCGCATACGAACATCGTTGAACGGAGGTTTGCTGTTGTTGAGGAAGACCGCAATCGCGGCCTGGGTCGGAGGGGTCGCGATGCTGAACCCTTGCTTTTGCGCCCGATCGGTGGTCTGAGGCAGCGAAGCGACGATGCTCTGTACGTCGCCCGCCTCCAGCGCCGCCAGGCGGGAGGCCTCGTCCGGGATCGTCTTGAACGTGATCTGGTCGAGTCGAGGCTTTGGATTTCCCCAGTAGTCCGGATTTGCGGTCACGGTGACGTGGTCACCCGGCACCCATTCCTTCAGCACATAAGGCCCGGTTCCGGCATCCGTGGGTTTGCTGCCCACGACGTCGCCCTTCTCGCGAATGCTTTCGGACTGAGGATGGTGCCGATGTTGCCGGACAGCAGGTACGGCAACGAGCCGTACGGTTTGTCGAGCGTCAGCCGGATCGTCCTCGGATCGACAATGTCAACCGACTTGATAAGGGCCATGGATTGTCCGGTAACTCGGGATTTCCGATGGCGCTCCATGTTGAACTTCACGGCCTCGGCGTCGAGCGCCGTCCCGTCGTGGAACTTCACCCCGCTGCGTATCTTCAGCGTCCACGATTTGCGGTCCGACGACTCGGTGAACGACTCGGCGAGCATTGGCTGCGGGTTCTTCCCATACGGCGTATCGACGAGCTGGTCGTAGATCGCGACAGTGGGCCCGAGCAGAGTCATGTCGCCCACCGTGTTCGTGGGGTCGAGGCCGAAAATGTCACCAACCGTTCCGACGGTGATCTTCCCTCTGGCCTTCGCCGTGGTGGTCGTCGCCGCCGCGGTCGTTGGAGGATTCGGGACCGATGACGTGGAGGTCGACTTCGGCTTCTTGGCCTTGACTGCCTGGGCCGACCCTTGAGGTGTGACGGTAGCGACCATTCCCACAACCGCCACGGCAGCGACGAATCTTGCAGCGGTGGACGGGTGCTTCATGTTCATGGTGACTCGATTCCGTGATCGCTCAAAATTGACAGATGACCCGACGCCGCCCAGGAATACGTGCATTCGCGTGGCTCTCCACCGTGCTCGCTGCACGTATCCCCGTCGGGTCATGTTGCCATGCTTGGGCGTAACTGCGTCGAGTACATCCCCCACACGGGGGACGGGCAGTGTTCGCGCTCGAGTGCCGTCGTGAGTGGGTGCGCTGGCTTAGACCCTGGCGAAGCGATCGCACACACTCCGCACTCGGACCGTCAGACGATGTCGAGGACTCCGGCCTTGGTCGCCTTGGTCGAGCCGCCCGTGGCGATCCGCAAAGAACCGCCATCGCGCGTCACGGTGTACGAACCGCCCGGGGTGAGTCCGGTCACCAGGATGTGGCGGACGGTGGCTGGCAGTGACACGGTGAGGCCGGTGAACGCCGCGTCGATCGTGACCGGGAAGAGCACCGCGGTGTCCTTCACGACCGCCCCGGCGAACGGTGTTCCGGCCGAACTGCTGAGTGCGGTGACACTCGTCGCGTTGGCTCCCTTGTCCGCACCTTCCAGGACAGTCAGGAACCGGGCGGAAATGGGATTGCCTGTCGCATCGATGCTCAGCGCGTAGTTCATCGGCTCACCGACGGCCGGAGCGCCGACCTCCGGAACATGCGTCTTCGGTCGCAGGGTGGCATTCGACGGAAGCAGCGACGTGACATGAAGTCGTTGACCCTTTGGTGTTTCGACGGTGGCGCGGTTGCCCGTCACTTTGGCGGCCGCGGGCAGCTGGAACCAGACCCGCTTGAACCGGTTGGCTTTTCCGGTGACGGCCCGGTCGTAGAGGACGATCACATCGGGTTCGAGCCAGACGATCGAACGGCTCGCATGCTTGATGTCAACCGGACCTTCGGACTTGGAGTTGTAGAGGTTCGTCGCATCCCCCATCGCATAGGTGTACCCGCTCGCCCGCTCGGACGCGATGAGCTTCGGATCACCCGACGGAACGATCCCCCACTGGCTGCCCGATGCGGTGCCGATCACCCGGTAGTCGTCGGCGTCACCGATAAAGGGATCGTTCTGGATGGCCATCGTGTTGTGGAAGTCGGTGAATGGGTTGCTGTAACCCACCCGGTTCTTCGTCAGCCATTCGCCCTTTCGAAGGAACGCGAAATCGTTGCCGTCACCGCGCTGGTGGTCGATCTCACTCCACGACAGCATGTAGGCGAAGAAGCGTTCGTCGGCACACCAACAGGTCCGGGCCAGCAACCGGTTGATCCCGGAAGCGAACCAGGTCTTCGGGACCGCCTGGCGCGGATCGGTGGATTTCACATTCGGATCGAGCAGCAGGAAGTACAGGATGCCGCCGAAGAACGCTGAGCCACCGGCCCGGTACTGGACCTGATCCTTGCCGCCGGGTCCGACGTTCTCGGCGATCCATCGTGCGGTGTTCAGCGTCGCCCTGTCGCCGCGGTCAGCCGCCGCGAGCCCTATGGGCGCCACCAGCGAGATGGGATCGAGGGCCCAGTAGTTCTCACCGTCGCCGAACCAGGCCGGCTGGAAGACCCGGCCGAGGCCGCTGTCTTCCGGCATGGCGAACGTGCTGTAGGGAAGGGAGCTGAGGAGTGCGGTCATGGTGTCAGCCCAGAACCGGTTGGACTCGAACTTGGCCACCGGCGCGTTGGCCTCCCCCGCCGTCTGCATTGCGTACATGAGTTGGGCGGTGCGCCCGACCGCATCGGAACCGTATTCGAATCCCTCGGGCGACAGCCCACCTGCGGCATCGGTGCGCAGCATGCGGTCGAGCGTGAAGAGCCACTGTCCGCTGAGCGTCGGGATGTTCTTCCGCATGGTCCCGTTGGGGTCGTCGGCCGGATCGAACGCCATGGACATCAGCCCCAGATTGCGGGCGTGGGCCATCCAGTAGTTGTTGATCGACCAACGCACCGAGTAACGATTCGCGACAAGCGCGGGATCGTTGCTCGAGTGTTTGAGGTCCGGCGTCGTACCCGCTTCGAGTTGGCTCATCGGATATCCGGAGTACTGCTCCTTGGCCCAGCGCTCGTACACGGTGCGGACCTTCGCCTTGTCCTTGGCGGAAAAGTACTGGTAAGCCCAGTCGAGGGTCAGGCCGAACGATTCGCCTTGCCAGCGGGACCGGTCGCCGGTCGAGAAGATCGGCGCCCGAAACGGCGTCTCGTCGGTGCCGACGCCCGGTGTCGCCTTGTCGATGACGTACATGAGCAGGGTTCGGGCCCGCTTGCCCCAGTCATCACGAGCCTTGGCATCGGGGTCGACGAGGGCCATGAACGCGAAGAGCTCGGCGTACATTTCCGTCGGATACGTCTCGTATGAGTACGTACCGAGGTCCTCCTTGGGGACCGTGCCCGCGTTCATCTGGTCGCGTGACGTTTCGGCCAGGGACTTCAGCGTCATCCAGGTCGGATTGGAACTCACCGCCCGGGCCCGCAACTGGGTGAGCTGATCGGCGCGCACGAGCAGCCGGGGGTGAGCGGTCTGCGGCGCCGCAGTCGAGCGGGACGGAACGAACCCGAAGAGCGATGCCGACAACGCGAGCGTTGCCGTGGCCACCGCCGGGAACGTGAACCGGGCGCGACGGCGCGGCGGGGTGGCCGGTCGGGTCGCGCTTCGAGGGTACGACTCAGACGCAATCGTTCGCATCGCTGCATTGTCAGCTATGGACCCGATAACCGATACCCGGGAAATTCCCATTTCCCCGCCGATTCGGATGCGACGGAGCACCCCGATCGGGGGATGTTCGATGGCTGGAATTGGCCGACGCTCCTAACATGTCAAACGATGCGTCAGTCACGCTATCCGCCTTCGCCGTTACCACCGCTCCAACTCTGCGACCATTGCGATGGTCAGAGCCTTCGATGACCGGAGCGCTTGACCCCTCCGACGTGTTCGTGTCGCCAGTCGGAACCGTCACGTTCCTGTTGACCGATGTCGAAGGATCGACGACCGCCTGGCAGGCGGCCCCCGAGTCCATGGGCGCCGCCATCGCCCGCCACTACGAGATCCTCGATGAGCGCCGTTTCCGCACACGGTGGCGTGCGGCCGCAGGAGCAAGGCGAGGGAGACTCCATCGTCGGTGCGTTCGGGCGAGCCACCGACGCCCTGAAAGCTGCGGTACAGGCCCAGCAGGCGTTGGCGATGATGCCGACTCCCGAAGGACTGGCCGGCCCCTTGCGAGTGCGCATGGCGATCCACACCGGCGAAGCCCAGACCCGAAACGAAGCGAACTACGTCGGTCAGGCCATCATCCGCACCGCCCGACTGCGGGCCATCGCCCACGGCGGTCAGGTGCTGGCATCCCAGGCCGTTCGCGACCTCGTGGTCGATCACCTCGGCGACCGCATCGAACTGATCGACCTCGGCACCCACCGTTTGAAGGACCTCGCGCTGCCCGGAACACGTCTGGCAGGTCGCAGCCGAAGGTTTGGGCCGAACGTTTCCGGCGCTCAAATCGCTCGATGTCATTTCCGAACAACCTCCCCCTTGAGCTGTCGACCTTCGTCGGACGCCAGTCCGAGATCGCTGCGGTCTGCGCCGTATCAACTCGAACCGGTTGGTGACGATCACCGGCGCCGGCGGAGAGGGCAAGACCCGCCTGGCCCAGCAGGTGGCGGCCCAGGCCAGCGACAGCTACCCCGACGGCACGTGGTGGATCGAGTTGGCACCCGTCGACGCCTCGGCGATCCGCAGCACAATCGCCGCCGTGGTCGGAATAGGCGAACCGAACCGGCTCGTCGAGCGACTGGTCGGGCGCATGCTGATCGTGATCGACAACTGCGAGCACGTGCTCGACGACATATCGCCTCTCGTCCGCCAGATCATCGCCATGCGCCCTGACATCTCGATTCTGGCCACGAGTCGGGGCCCGTTGGATGTGCCGGGCGAGGTGACCTGGCGTGTTCCACCCCTGAGCGTTCCCGGACCGGAGCTTGCTGTCGCCATCGACCGGTTGGCCCAGTACGACGCGGTGCAGCTGTTCACAGACCGGGCGCAGCGGGCGCGTCCGAACTTCGCACTCACGACGAGCAACGGGCCGGCTATTGCTGAGTTGTGCGCCAGGCTCGACGGCATCCCGCTCGCTATCGAACTCGCCGCGGCCAGGGCCAAGTCACTGACTCCCGAGCAGATCCTCCGTGGCCTAGACGACTCCCTGCGCCTACTCACCGGCGGCTCGCGACTGGTCATGCCGCGACAGCAGACACTCGAAGGTTCGATCCAGTGGTCCTACGACCTGCTAGGTGAGCGGGAGCGAATCCTGTTGCGCAGGGTCTCGGTGTTCGCCGGCGGCTGGGACCTCGAAGCGGCCGAGGCGGTGTGTGCCGACGACAGGCTCGCCGTCATGGACGTCCTCGATGCCCTCGAAGAACTGATCGACCAGTCGCTTGTCCGGGTGGAGGACCGAGGCTCGGTCACGTGCTGACCACGTGCTCGAGACCGTTCGACAGTTCGGAGCCCGTTATCTGAGCGACCAGCCCGCGGCAGAACGCGAAGCGGTTGTACGACGACACGCAGACTGGTATGCGCGCTCTGACTGAAGGAGGTCGGGCCGTGGGGCGAGGGTCGACGACAGCGCAGCGTTCTCGACCGCCTCCTACCTGAGCGCGACAATCTGAACGCGGCCCTTCGTCACTTCCAGAACGAAGGCGATGCCGAGCGACTCGCAGACGTGGCCTTGTCGGCGTCGCCGTTCTGGAAGGCGGCTGAACTCCCGGCGGATGGTCGGACCTGGTCCGCCCCGATCGGGCGTCGGACTGTGTGCGTTTGCTTAGGCCCGGTCTAAGGGATCGCACACAATCAGCTCCGGGTAACGCCGTCAGCGCGAGTACACCGGCCAGCCGGCGCGCACCTTCGGCAGCGGAGCGGCGAACGCGTTGACCTTGGATGTGCTCAGCCCCAGGCCGTGCAGCGCTTCGGCCAGCTTCACCGCGGCGGCGACACCGTCGACCACCGGGGTGCCAAGCGCTTCGGTCAGGTGCTCGGCCATGCCGGCCATACCGCCGCATCCGAGGATGAGCACGTCGGCCCCCGCTTCGACGCACAGCTTGGCTTCCTCGATGAAACGGCGGTTCGTGAGGTCGTGGTCCTGTTCGAGTTCGAGCACACCGAGGTTCGTGGCCCGGATCGAGGCACATCGTTCGAGAGCCCCCGAAAGTCGGTACTGGTCCTCGATCTGCGGGATGGCCCGGTTCAACGACGTGACCACGCCGAACTTGTGGCCGATCAGCTGCGCCACGGCTGCCGCCGCGTCGGTGATCGTGATTACCGGGCAGTCGAGGAGTTCCATCGCGGCTTCCTTGCCGTGCTCGCCGAAGCCCGACCAGACGAGTGCGTCGAAGGGTGCTTCACCGGCGCTCTGCTGGGCATCGACCAGCTGGTGGATGCGGTCGAGGATCGCGGCGGCACTGATGAAGCTGTCGTAGTAGCCCTCCACCGAATCGGGGCCCCACTGCGGTTCGGCGCCGACGATGACCGTGCCGGGCGACGCCACCGCTTCGGCCGATGCCACCATCGAGGCGGTCATGGTCGCTGTCGTATTGACGTTCATCAGCAGGATCTTCATTGGGGCCTCGTAGTCAGGGGTCAGGGTCAGGGGTCAGGTGGCGGGTTTGGAGCGGGTTGGTTTGGCGAGCTTGGTGCGGGCCACGCGTGCTCCCGACTGAGCGTGCTCACGGGAGGCGGCCACCGCCTTGTCGACATCGCCGGAGGAGAGGGCCTTCAACAGCGTCAGGTGCTGCCGGTGCGAGTGTTGCGGCGAGGTGGTGCCGGTGTTGAACGAGAGTTCGAGGTACGGGAGGAGGTAGTTCTCCAGGAACCCGTGGAGCCGCGGGCGAACGCGATCTCGTAGATGGCGCGGTGCAGCCGGAGGTGCACATTGTTGAGGCCCTCTTCGTCGTCTTCGGGTACTTCGAGGAACGCGTCGGTCAGTTGTCGCAGCCTCGCCCAATCGCGGGCCGTCGCCCGGGCCACCGCCAACTGCGCGGCCACCCCTTCGATCTCGACCCGAAGCAGGCCGATGTCGCCGACGTCGTCGGGTCCCATGGGTGAAGCGACTATGCCGGTGCCGGGGATGCGCTGAACGAACCCGTCGCTCTCGAGTCGGCGAAGCGCTTCACGTACCGGGGTGCGGCTCACGCTGAGGTCCGCGGCCAGGTCTAGTTCCACCAGCCGGGTCCCAGGGGCGATTGCTCCGGTAACGAGGCGATGGCGCAGTTCTTTGTACACGGTGGCACTGTGGGTTGACGCGTGTAGGTCATTGGATCGAGCCATGTCACTGAGCATGGCCGACGAAACGTCGAACGTCACGTATCCCCCACCGGTGCTGCCGCGAGTGAGGATCCGCCACTGGGTATGGCGCCCGGTTTCCAGAGAACCGACCGCCGAACGAGCACACCCTTCGGCCGCTGAAGCACCACGAGAACCAGCACCAGGCCAAGTATCCAGTAGCGGTCCTGCTGGTCCAGGAAGAGGAACTTGCCGGAGTCGCCGAAGCGCAGCAGTTCCTGGAACCACCACATGCCGAGCGTTCCGAGGAACGCGCCCCACGGAGTCGTAAGTCCACCTACGAACAGGAAGATGAAGAACAGCGGTTCAGCGGCGAAGGCGAGATCCTTCGGTTCGATGATGCCGTTGTTGTGGGCGAGGAGCGCTCCACCGATTCCGGCGAGCAGCCCCCCGACCCCGAAGCCAATCATACGTACACGTAGTATTGAGATTCCGAGGGACTGGGCAACGGTCTCGTCTTTGCCGGCCGCGAGCAATTCCCATCCGGCCCGGCTCCGACGCAGCAGCAGCGCCACAGCGAGGCAGAACGCGGCGCCAGCGGCCGACCACCAGATCGTCGTGCGCAGCGGGATACCCGAGAACCCTTGCGAGCGGCCGAGGTAACCGATGTTGGTCACTATCAGGCTTATGGCCTGACCTATCGCAATCGTGACGGTGCCGAGCAGCATGCCCGACGTCCGCTGCAGGACAAAGGCCATGACGACGCCGACGGCGCCTCCCGCGACGGCTCCCACCGCGAGCGCGACGGGAAACGCAGCGTGCATGTTCACGCTGGCCACGCCCGAGGCATAGCCGCCGAGGCCCATGACCGCAGCGTGAGCGACGGAGAACTGGCCTGAGGTGAGCGTGACCCATAGGCCGAGCGTGACGCACGAGTAGGCGAGGGCGACGGTGAAGACCGTCTGCATGTACTGGGTCATGTCAGCCCACCCGGACCGATCGTCCGAACAGACCCTGGGGCCGCACGAGCAGAATCACGACCATGGCCACGAGCCCGACGACGTTCTGCCACGCCGAACCGTTCGGGATGAAGCCGACCGCGAGTGATTCGACGACGCCGAGTCCGAGGCCGACGACGACCGCACCTTCGACGCTTCCGACCCCGGCCACGACGGCCACCGCGAACATCTTGAGGCTGATGGTGTTGGCCACGAACGGGTCGATGGAGAGCGTGGTGTTGCTGACGAGCAGCCCTCCGACGGCCGCGATGACCGATCCGATGACGGCGGCGAGGGCCATGAGCTTCTTCGTGGGGATCGCCATGATCTCCGCGAGTTGCGGGTTCTCCGAAACCGCCCGGAGCAGGCGACCGGGTTCGCTGCGCTGCAGCCAGGTGATGAGGCCGAAGGCCACGATGAGGGTCATGACGAGCAGAACGATCTGCGCGTTGGAGAACCGTACGCCGCCGACCAGGAAGTAGTGGCCCTTGAACAGCGCGGGCACGGACCGGGTGCGGAACTCGACGCGCTTGGCGATGAAGTTCTCGAGGAAGTAGGACACACCGAGCGTCGCGATGAACAACGCAAGTTGCTGCTCGCGATCCACCCGTTTCAACACGAGGTGGAACAGGGCGAAGCCGAGCACGCCGACGACGGCGATGCCGGCCAGTGATCCGAGCACGATGCCGAGATGCCAGCTCGATGCGACGAGCAGCATCACGAACACGCCGACCATGAACATGTCCGCGTGGGCCACGTTCATGATGCCCATCACACCGAACACGAGGGTAAAGCCGAGGGAGATCATGACGTAGAGGCTGCCCTGGGCCATACCGTCGACGATGTACTGCAGAACTTTGGTCACGGCTGGGTCATTTCGTACGTGCACATAAGGTTGGGGATGGTCGGGCTCGGGTGCTCTGGCGTGGACATGTCAGTGACCGCCGAGGTAGGCAGCACGAAGGCGAGGGTCATTGCGCAGTTCGTCGGCCGAGCCTTCGGCGACGATGGCGCCTTCTTCAAGGACGTAGCCGTACGACGCGAGTTCGAGAGCAATTGCGGTGTCCTGTTCGACGAGAAGCACGGAGACTCCCTCGCGGGCGAACACGTCGCGCATCACGCCGAAGATCTTGCGCACGAGGAGCGGGGCGAGGCCCATCGACGGTTCGTCGATGACGAGCACATCGGGTCGCATCAGCAGTGAGCGGGCGATGGCGAGCATCTGCTGTTCACCGCCGGACAGCAGCTGGGCGCGTTGCTTGCGCCGCTCGTCGAGAACGGGGAACAGTTGCAGGGCTTCGTCGAGGGCGAATCCACCGCCTCCGCGCAGGAGTCCGACCCGGGTTCCGAGGCTCAGGTTCTCCTCGACCGTCATGGTGGCGAAGACGCTGCGGCCTTCGGGGATGAAGACGACGCCGTGCTTGACCGTTCGATCGAGCGACGAGAGCGCGCTGAT
Source organism: uncultured Acidimicrobiales bacterium (assembly GCA_963763135.1). Taxonomy (GTDB): domain Bacteria; phylum Actinomycetota; class Acidimicrobiia; order Acidimicrobiales; family JANYDT01; genus JANMZO01. Next base: position 345,446 of record CAVXNJ010000012.1, read on the forward strand.
GCTGCTGCCGTTGACGCTGATGGTTCCGGTGCTCGGCACCATTCCCGCTACGGCTCGGAGGATCGACGACTTTCCGGCGCCGTTCGATCCGACGATCGCGGTGACGGAGCCCTTGGCCACGGACAGGGTCACGCCCTGCACGGCGCGGATCGGTCCGTACGCGACGCGCAGATCGGTGATCGCAAGTGCCGTGCCGGCAGGCGGAGCGGCGGGTTGCGATGAGTCGAGCGTGGTCACGTCAGACACCGAGGTAGATCTCCTGCACGATCGCATTGTCGGCGATCTCCGATGGCGGACCGGCGGCGACGACCCGGCCGAAGTTGAGGACCACGATGTGGTCGCTCACCTGCATCACGAACGGCACGTTGTGCTCGATCACCATGACCGACGTACCACCGGTGCGCAGTTCGATGATGAGATCCGCGAGTTCCTGGCGTTCCGACGTGGTGGCCCCGGCGCTCGGTTCGTCGAGCATCAGGAGTCTGGGTTCGGTCATAAGCGCGCGTGCTACTTCGACCTTGCGTTGGGCCAGGAGTGGAAGGTCGTTGCAGATGCGGTTGGCTGACGCCTGCAGGTTGAGTCGTTCAATGACCTCGCCCGCTTTGGTCCGGGTGGCCTTCGCTGTGCGTGCTGATCGGGAACGGGCGGTGAGCAGAGACTCGTAGACCGTAAGCCCACTTAGCATCTTTATGCTCTGGAAGGTTCGGACCAGTCCGTGGGCCGCAACCTGGTGCGGGGCGCGGCCGCTGATCTGCGACCCGTCGAAGTGCACCGTTCCGGAGGTGGGATCGGCGAAGCCGGTCATGCAGTTGAACAGCGTGGTCTTCCCCGCGCCGTTGGGGCCGATCACGGCAGTGACCGACCCCGACTGCGTTGTGAAGGAAACATCCTCGAGGGCCCGCACGCCACCAAAAGTCTTGGTGACGTTACGGGCCTCGATCAGAACAGCGGTCACTTCCCCGGCACGAAGCCCTTGTCGGTGAGCTTGACGAGGTAGAAGTCGTTGGCGAGGAACGCACCGGCGTTGGCGCCGGTTCCGGGCGTGAAGCAGATCGAGAAGCACGGGCTCTTGTAGGAGTCGAGAGCGGCCTTGATCTTCTTGCGGTCAGACGTCGACTTGGCGTCCGTCATGGCCTTGGCGATCATCTTCATGGCGTCGTAGCCGAAGCCGGTGTAGGTCGGGTCGTCGAGGTCCTTGCCGTTCTTCGTCTTGTACAGGTCGAGGAACTTCTGGAACGCCGGGATGTCGCCAGCCGACTGCGGGGTCGAGGCCAACATGCCGCTGGCCGCGCCGCCCGACAGCTCGGGGATACGCTTGGAGGTGAGCTGGCTGACCGGGTCGAAGAACGACTTGTCGTAGCCCTTCGCCTTGGCCTGCTGCATGAAGCGGGCGCCGTCTTCAATCGTGAAGAAGGGGAACACCGCGTCGGGCTTGTCTTCGAGCAACTTGGTGATCTGCGGACCGAAGTCGGTCGTGCCCTTGGCCACGCCGATCTCGGTGATGGTGACGCCGGCCTTGTCGGCCGCGGCCTTGATGTTGGGACGCTGGAAGGCGACGTAACCGTTGTCCTGGTCGTAGACCATCGCGAACTTCTTGACGCCCTTGGCCAGCAGAGCCTTCAGCGTGAACTCGACCTGCGGAACCGGGTCGGTGGTCATCGTGTAGCAGAAGCCTTTGGTGTTGTTCTTCGGATCAGGAGGACCCGACTGAGCCGAGACCACCGGAAGGCCGGCGGCGTTGGCGGCGGCACAGGCCGCGTTGAAGTTCGGCTGGTACGTCGGCGGGATGACTGCGCCGATGGCCTTGTTCTGAGCGAAGGCACGGATGATCGACGTCGACTGCGCGTTGTCCGAAGCGTTGTCCTTCACCTGTAGAACAACCTTCGCCCCGAGGATCCCTCCCGATGCGTTGATCTCGTCGACCGCGACGTTGATGCCTTCGAGAACGGCATTGCCGTAGAAGGCCCCGCTTCCGGTGATCATCTCAGTGACACCGATAGTGACGGTCTTGGCCTTGGCCTTGGCCGTGGCGTGGGCAACGCCGGGAAAGAGGAGTGCGCTCGACGCGATGGGAACGAGCAGCATGGTGGTCATGCGACGCATGGGCTTCCTTTCATGAAAGCAGGTGGCCCGTTATGTATACAGAGACGATTTGCACAGCTGCAAGCGCGTCTTCGTGAACGTTCTGTTTCGACTCCGTTTACACCGGAAGAACCACCACTTCAGGCGGCTCTGAAGTCCATTTTCGAAATTCGGGACTAGGCAACCACAAATAACTCGTTGTATACAAAGACTATGACCTCTTCAATTCCGGTGATGGACCTCTCACCATGGTTTGCCGCTTCTTCGGTACCTCGGGCCGCGTTGGCTCAGGCAATCGACGACGTGAACCGAACCCACGGTTTCCTCGTTGTCACCGGGCACGGCGTTTCACCCTCAACGATCGCGGCGATGGATGCGGCGACGACGGCATTCTTCGACATGGCCACGGAAGACAAGATGGCGACGCATCCCGCTGACCCGACGTGGAGTCGCGGTTACATGCCGCTGCGATCACGCGCCCTTGCGTACAGCACCGGCGCCGAGTCACCGCCCGACCTGGTCGAGTACTTCTCGATCGGCAAGCCCGACGTGGATCTCACCGATCCGTACTACGACCCGTCGCATTCCTCAGTTCACTACCACGAGAACATCTGGCCCTCCGTGCCGGCCGAGTTTCGCTCGGCGTGGACGAACTACTACCTCGAGCTCGAGTCACTGGCTGCGTCGCTGATGGGTCTCTTCGCCGTGGCCGTCGGCCTGGAGGAGTCGTGGTTCGACGACAAGGTCAACAAGCACTGCAGCAACCTCTTCGCCAACCACTACCCCGAGTACCACGGCGAGATCGAGGAAGGCCAGCTTCGGCTGGGGGCTCACACCGACTACGGGAGTCTGACGATCGTCTACCAGAACAACGACTCGGGCGGGTTGCAGATCCTCAGCGACGGCACCTGGTTGGATGTCCCGGTGATTCCCGGCGCGTTCGTGGTGAACATCGGCGACCTCATGGCCCGCTGGACGAACGACCGCTGGAAGTCGACCCTGCACCGCGTCGTGAACCCCGACGCCGGCAAGCTCCACGGAAGCCGTCGGCTTTCGATTCCCTTCTTCCACCAGCCCAACTACGACGCCCTCATCGAGTGCCTCCCCACCTGCCAATCGGCGGACAACCCGGCAAAGTATGCACCCATACTTTCAGGCGTCAACATGCTCCAAAAGACGAACGCGACGTTGCTGGCCTAGCCAACGGCTTTGTTGCGCCCAGGTCGGCCGTTGCTGCTCCGGAGTCCATTCGTTCGCCCGGAACGCACTTTTCGACTCCGGAGCGACGGCTCGGCCTGCTCCGGAGCCGGAAACGTTACCCGCCGAAAGGTTTTTGACTCCGGAGCAAGACTTCTGGCAGCGGCATGGCCAAATGCCGCCTGCTCCGGAGTCCATTCGTCCGCCCGGAACGCACTTTTCGACTCCGGAGTGGTGAAGCCCAGGCCCTAGCGGGGAAGCGGGCAACCCGGGAGCCATGGTGCTCCGGAGCCGAATTCGTTACCCGCCGTAAGGTTTTTGACTCCGGAGCAAGACGTCTGGCAGCGGCATGGCCAAATGCCACCTGCTCCGGAGTCCATTCGTCCGCCCGGAACGCACTTTTCGACTCCGGAGTGGTGAAGCCCAGGCCCTAGCGGGGAAGCGGGCAACCCGGGAGCCATGGTGCTCCGGAGCCGAATTCGTTACCCGCCGTAAGGTTTTTGACTCCGGAGCAAGACGTCTGGCAGCGGCATGGCCAAATGTCAGCTGCTCCGGAGCCCATTCGTCCGGCCGGAACGCACTTTTCGACTCCGGAGCGACGAGGAAGCAGAGAACTCACGGACCAAGCTGCTCCGGAGCCGGAAACGTTACCCGCCGTAAGGTTTTTGACTCCGGAGCGGCAAAGCGACCTACCTGGGTCACCCAACCGGCGCGGCCGCTGGCACAGCCTCGGGCGGCGTCGAGGTTCGTTGGTCTACCTGTCTGCGGAATTGGACTTTGCTGGCGATCTTGCCGCCGCCCACGTCGAGCGCTGCGGCGGAGATCAGCGCGATGCCCTGTACGACTTCCTGGATGTGCTGGTTCACGTTCAAGATGATGAGACCGTTGTCGAGCACGCCGAGGAACATCACGGCCAACAGCACGCCGACCAGCTTGCCGCGGCCGCCGGCGAAGGCCACACCGCCGAGCAGCACGACGGTGAGGGCCTTGAACTCCATACCGGAGCCAGCCGAGCCGGGGTCGGTGCCGTCGAGCCGGGCAGCCCACAACACGCCAGCGAGGCCGGCCGCGGCACCTGTGGCGAGATACAGCGTGAAAGGAAGCGCGCGTACTGAAAGTGCAGAGAGGAAGGAGGCCTGCTGATTGGTACCGACGGCGTAGGTGTGTCGACCCCACGGGGTGAAGGAGAGAAACAGCGAGCCGATCAGGAACACCGCCATCGTGAACAACACGATGACCGGCAGCCCGAGGAACGAGCCGTTGTTGATGGTCCCGAAGACGCCACCGAGCCCGTTGACCGGGTTCTGCCGCACGATCTGCGTGAAACCCTTCACCGACGTCATCATCCCGAGCGTCACGATCACCGGGTTGAGGCCGAACGTCCCGCACAGCACGCCGTTGAGTGCTCCGACCGCTGCGCCGGCCAGGATGCCCAACCCGATCGCCAGGAACGCGTTCCAGTGCCACTCGGCGGCGGCGAGCGACGTCATCGTGCTCGACAGCCCGATCGAGGCTCCGATCGACAGGTCGGCTTTGCCGGCAATGATCAGACACGTGAGACCGACCGCGACAACCCCGAGCACGGCGGAGGTGGACAGGATCACGCGGAAGTTGTCCCAGACGAAGAAGTAGGGCGACTTCACGCGGAAGAACACCACCGCAACGATCAGCGCGATGGCCAATGTGTTGATGATGATGTTGTCGGCGCGGCCGAGCGAGGCGGCGAGGCGCTTCATGGGTTAGTGGACTCCTTTGTCAGGTTGCTTGATACTTCCGGGCTGGTTGGGTCAGCCGGGACGGCCAGATCCAACTCGTGATGTTCGTCGACGTTGTGTTCATCGAGGTGGGCCACGGCCAGCAGACGCTCCTCGGTGATCGCCTCGCCGCTCAGCTCGGCGAGCACGCGTCCATGACCGAGCACGATCACGCGATCGGCGAGTTGCACGAGTTCCTCGGGCTCGGACGACGTGACGATCACCGCCCGGTCGGCCGCTGCGAGGCGAAGGGCCCGGTACAACTCGCTGCGTGCGCCGACGTCGACACCCTGCGTCGGTTCGTCGAGCAGCAGGACACGGCACGTTCCGGCGCCGTGGAGCCAGCGCCCCACGACGAGCTTCTGCTGATTTCCTCCGGAGAATCCGCGAGCTTCCAACGACGGATTGCGCGGGTGCAGCGACAACGATTCACCGACGACGTCGAACACCGCCCGCTCGCCGATGCGGGACCGCAACCCGCCCGTCGCCAGGTCCGACATGCTAGGCATACATACGTTGTCGAGAGCCGTCATGCCGAGGAAGACGCTCTTGCGGAGACGGTCGGAGGGCACGAGCGTCACGCCCAGCGCTGCGGCCTTCGCCGGGTCCGATGGTGCGATCGGCACGCCATCGAGCTGCACGGTTCCGCTGGCGATCGGTTGCGCTCCGGCCAGGCATTCGACCAACTCGGTGCGTCCGGCCCCGAGGAGTCCGTACACGCCGAGCACTTCGCCTTCGCGAGCTACGAGGTCGATCGGCCCGATGCCGACCGACGTCAATCCTTCGACCTCCAGTACCATCCGCCCCGCTGTAAGCCCGGCCGCTTTCGGCGTCTGCACGTCAGATCCCGTGATGGCCCGCACCAGCTCGCGCTGACCGACGTCAGCAACCGCAGCCTGCAACTTCACCCGACCGCCGGCCAGCACGGTTACGTGGTCAGAGATGGCGAAGACCTCACTCAACCGATGCGTCACGTACAGGACGGCCAGGCCGGTCGTCTTCAGATGGCGGAGGTGACGAAGCAGGTGATCGGTCTCGTCCTCGGTCAAAGCCGCGGTCGGTTCGTCAAGGATCAGCAGCTGCGGTTCGACCCGAAGCGCACGCGTGATTTCGACCAACTGCAGATCGGCGTTGGACAGGTCACCGAGTCGACGCCGGGCGTCGATGTTGAACCCGAGCCGGTCGAACCAACTCTGGGCTTCGGCGATCTGCCGGCGGCGGCGCAGGAAACCGGATCGTGTCTGTTCTTCGCCGAGAAACACGTTGTCGGCCACCGTCAGGTTGACGATGACCGCGGGGTCCTGGTGGATCACCCGCACGCCGGCCCGCCGAGCGGACTTGGGAGTGAGGGATTCATAGGTGTGCGTACCAAGTTCGATCACGCCACGATCGGGAGTGAACGCCCCGCACACCGCTTTGATGAGGGTCGACTTCCCCGCACCGTTCGCGCCAAGCAAAGCGTGGATCTCACCGTCGTTAACGGTGAGATCCACGCCATTGAGAACTACGACACCGCCGTAGCTCTTCGTTAGATCACGTACGGCAAATGCCATGCGAGTTCGACGTTGCTACTTGTAGAAGCCCGAATACTTCGTGATGAGGTCCGGGGTCTTGGAGGTCACGAGCTCGAACGGCACGTTGAAGTCGCCCTTCTTGCCGGCCCACAGGCTCTTCGGAAGCTCGATGAAGCCCTTGCCGACGGCGATGAGGTCAAGACCGGCCGAGGCCCGGTACATGGTCTCGCCGCTGCCGAGGATCTCGAAGACGCCCTTCGTGCCGTCGATGCCGGCGAGGAAGATTTTCGGGTCGTTCTTCTCTTTGCCGTTGGTCGTGAGCCACTGGTACACGCCCTCAGTCGCATCTTCTTCAACCGCGAGCACGACGCTGAGGTTCGGGTGAGCCTGGAACAGCGGACCGGCCACGTTCACACCGTCGTTCTTCGACAGTGCGTCCTGGCGGGCAACGATGGTTGCACCGGGAGCAGCCTTGAGCAGTGCGTCCTCAATGCCCTTCTGACGCTTCTGCGCCCAGGCGCCGGAGGTGAAGGTGAGGATCGCCACTTCGGCCTTGCCGCCGAGCTTGTCGGTGATGTACTTGCCGGCTTCGGTCGCGATCTGCGTTCCGCCCTGGATGTGGTCGAAGCCGAGGGTGGCGTCCTGGTTCTTCATCGCGTTTGCGTACACGATCCACTTGATGCCCTTCTTGCGGGCCTTGATGGCGACGGCTTCGAACGGCTCGGTCGACAGCGGCTGGATGACAATCGTTCCGACGCCCTGGTTGATCCAGGTTTCGATTGTCGACAGCTGCTTGGTGTTGTCCTTGCCCGGATCGTCGACCAGGAGCTTGTATCCCTGCTTCTTGGCTTCAGCCTTGGCCGTGTTGATCTCGAGGGTCGGGCCGGCCTGCTGGCTGTAGGTCGGGAAGCTGATGGCGATGGTCTTGGTCTGCAGCTTGGTGGTCTTGGCCTCCGACGGGCTCACGGTCGCCGTGATGGCAACGGTTGCGGCAAGACCGGCGAACAGGACAGGGGCGAAGCGGTGGCGTCTCACGGGTGGGGCTCCTTGAATGTGGTGGATGCGGGATCTATGTATACAGAGAACCGTCGACCCGAGATAGACCTCCAACGTAAACATTCTGTTTCCGAGCTATTCGCCCAGGCCTTCGGATCGCCGGGTAGCGAATCGTTGTATACGCTCTTGTGTGTAAGAGATTCGACCAAGGAGTTCTACGTGCCAAAAATGTTCCTCAACGGGAGCGCCATGTCCGGCCAGAAGGATCACGGATGCATTGTTGGGTCCACGTTCCTCGGACCGGCGCGCACGGCGGGCAAGTACCGCTTCTTTGCCATTCGCGACGAGTTCCCGGGGCTGTTCCCGGTTGAGAGCGGCGGACGCATGATCGTCGGCGAGCTCTACGACATGCCGGAGAACGTATTGCGGGATCAGCTGTTACCGGCGGAACCGAGCGAGCTGGAATTCGGCGAAGTCGAACTCGACGACGGTCAGATCGTCAACGCCATGATTCTGCAGGCTGACCGGATTGCGAAGGGCGACAAGATCGTCGACATCGCCGAGATCGGCGGCTTCCGGTCGTACCAGGCGTTCGTGGCCGCCAATGCGAAGCTCGGAGAGATACTTGGTCGGCCCGATCTGGCAGGCTGATCGCCATGACTTCCAGTGCCACCACCTCCCTGCTCGTAGACGGCGACCGCTTGTTGCGGCGACTTTCCGAACTGCGGCAGGCGGGTGGGGCACCGGACGGCGGCGTCACGAGACTCGCGTTCTCTGAGCAGGATGTCGCGGCTCGGGAGCTGCTCGGGCGGTGGATGGTCGAAGCCGGGACTGGTCGTTTCAACGGATGCCGCCGCCAACCTCGTCGGTCGGTCGGCTTTCGGCGCCGGGGCCATCGTGAGTGGCAGCCATCTCGACACGGTCGTCAACGGTGGGTGGCTCGACGGCGCGTACGGCGTGGTCGCGGCGGTGGAAGTGGCGCAGGCCTTACAGGATGCCGGCGTTACATTGACTCATCCCTATGTGTGCATAGCATTTGCCAACGAAGAAGGAGCGAACGGCACGGTCGCCTTCACCGGAAGCCATGCGCTCGCCGGACATCCGGATCCGATCGAACTCGATCGGGTCGACGACGACGGTGTAAGCCTGCGTGACCGGATCGCAGCCGCAGGCGGGACCCCTTCGGCGCTGGCTTCAGCGGCGTTCCAACCCGGCGACATCTCGGCCATGGTCGAGTTGCACATCGAGCAGGGGCCGGTGCTGGAACATGAGGGACTGCCGATCGGCGTCGTTGAAGGAATCACCGGCCGGGGCAACGTGCTCGTGACGATACGCGGCACCGCCAACCACGCCGGAACCACGCCGATGGAGCTTCGCCGAGACGCCGCGGTCGCTGCGGCCCGGGTGATCCTGGCCGTCGACGATCTGGCTCGCACCGGCTGGGTGCGCACCGCAACTAGCGGTCACGTGCAGATCCGGCCAAATGTCCGCAACGTGGTTCCCGGTGAGGCCATCGTGGCGTGCGATCTGCGTGACGTCGACATCACGCGTATTGACGCCGCGATCGTCGAACTCGAACGGCGGTGCGCTGAACTCGCGGTGTCGACCGGAACCGACATTGACGTGGCGATCGAAGCACGACTCGTGGGTGCGGCGTGCGATCCGATCCTGATGCAACTGGTGGCCGCGGCAGCGGACTCCCTCGGGCTGGCCCACCGGTCGATGCCGAGCGGGGCCGGCCACGACTCGCAGGTGATGTCTCACGTCGCGCCGATCGGCATGGTGTTCGTGCCGTCCATCGGTGGGATCAGCCACAACCCCAACGAAGACACGGCCGCCGAACATCTCGTGGCCGGGGCGAACGTTCTGCTGCGAACGATCGTCGCTTTCGATCAACAAACGTAACCGGTTCCAAGTGCCACGTTCCCAGGAGAACCCGATGAGCGCCACCTACCCAAGAGATCTAGTTGGCTACGGACCCACTCCCCCGGATCCACGCTGGCCGGGCAATGCCGCCATCGCGGTGCAGTTCGTCCTCAACTATGAAGAGGGATCGGAGAACAGTCCGCTGCACGGCGATGCCGGAACCGAAACGTTTCTCTCGGAGATCATCGGGGCCGCGTCGTTTTCAAACCGGCACATGAGCATGGAGTCGCTCTACGAGTACGGCAGCCGAGCTGGGCTGTGGCGAATCCTCAAGGCGTTCGAACGACGGGACCTCCCGCTCACGATCTTCGGTGTGGCCATGGCGCTCGAACGGCACCCCGAGGCGACGGCCGCGTTCGTTGAACTCGGCCACGAGATCGCCAGCCACGGTTATCGCTGGATCCTGCACCAGCACATGGATCCGGCGGAGGAGCGGGAGCAGATCGCTCGTGCGGTCGAGATCATACGCGCGCTTACTGGCTCGGCCCCTGTCGGTTGGTACACCGGCCGCGACTCGCCCCAGACCCGCTCGCTGGTCGTCGAGCACGGCGGTTTCCTCTACGACTCCGATTCCTACGCCGACGACCTCCCCTACTGGCTCACGACGGACCCGGGAACCGGCACGGTGTTCGCCAAGCCGCACCTGGTCATTCCGTATACGTTGGACACCAACGACATGCGGTTCGCTGCGCCCCAGGGTTTCAACTCTGGCGACCAGTTCTTCACCTACTTACGCGACGCGTTCGATGTGCTGTACCGGGAAGGGCTCGAAGGAGCCCCGAAGATGCTGAACGTCGGGCTGCACTGTCGAGTGGTCGGACGGCCCGCCCGCATGGCTTCTCTGGAGCGGTTCCTCGACTACGTGCAGTCGCACGAGCGGGTGTGGGTGTGCCGTCGGGCCGACATCGCGAAGCACTGGTACGCCGAGCACACGGTCAGCTAGCGACGTCATACCCAGGCGCGTGCTAACCGATCAAGTGGCCGTAGATGCCACGGGACGACAACTCCGGCTACACAAACGATCATGTAGCCGTAGACGCCACGGGACGACAACTCCAGCTACACAAACGATCAAGTGGCCGTAGATGCTCGGTAGTTGTCGACCCACCTACGTGATGGAACGAAACCGTAATTTCCCGGAAACCTATCCGGCGCCCGCTTCTGGTGGACTGTTAGCCACCGCTCGACCATCCTTGCTTATGCTGCTGACCTTGACCTTGACACCGAACTTGCCGCGCGACTCGGAGCCGCTATGAACCTCACACCGAAAGACATCGACAAGCTGCTGCTGTCCGTAGCTGCGATGTTGGCCCAGCAGCGGCGGGCCCGCGGGTTGCAGCTCAACTATCCCGAAGCCAGCGCGTTGCTGTCATCGTTCGTATTGGAAGGGGCCCGCGACGGACGAACGGTGGCCGAGCTGATGGAGCAGGGGCGTCATGTGCTGGGCCGCGACGACGTCATGCCCGGCATCCCTGAACTGCTGCATGAGGTTCAGGTCGAAGCGACGTTCCCCGACGGCACGAAGCTCGTCACCATTCACAACCCGATCCACTGACGCTCGCCAACGTTCCCTCCTTACGCTAGAGACGATAGGTACACATATGATTCCCGGAGAGCTCGTCGCGGCTGACGGCGACATTGAGATCAACCCCGGCCGGGAGCGCATTGTGCTTCGGGTCGAGAACACCGGTGACCGCCCCGTGCAGGTGGGTTCACACTTCCACTTCGCCGACGTGAACAGCGCGCTCAGCTTCGACCGCGCCGCCGCCACTGGCTTCCGCATGGACGTTCCGGCTGGCACCGGTATGCGCTTCGAACCCGGCCTCGACCGGGAGGTCACGCTCGTGAAGCTGGCCGGCGCGCAATACGTACCGGGTCTGCAACGCGGCAAGCCGGCGCTGGGCAGCACAAGTTCCACGGAGAGTGCGTCATGAGAATCTCCCGTCAGCGTTACGCCGAACTCTACGGCCCCACCGTCGGCGACAAGGTCCGACTCGGCGACACGAACCTGTTCATCTCCCCGACCGAAGACCTCACGATGGGACCCGGTGGCCCCGGCGACGAAGCGGTGTTCGGCGGTGGCAAGACCATCCGCGAATCGATGGCCCAGGCGACGCGGTCCACGATCGACCTCGTGATCACGAACGTGCTCATCCTCGATCACTGGGGTGTGGTGAAGGCCGACGTCGGCGTGAAAGACGGCCGCATCGTGGCCATCGGCAAGGCCGGAAACCCCGACATCACCGATGGCGTACATCCCCAACTGGTGATCGGCCCGTTCACTGAAGTACTCGCCGGTGAGGGCCGCATCCTCACCGCCGGAGCGGTTGACTGCCACGTCCATTTGATATGTCCACAGATCATGGACGAAGCACTCGCGGCTGGCATCACCACGATCGTCGCCGGTGGCACGGGCCCGGCCGAAGGCACCAAGGCCACCACCGTTACGGCCAGCCCGTGGTACCTCGCCCGCATGCTGGAGTCGATCGACCGCTGGCCGATCAACGTCGCGCTGCTCGGCAAGGGCAACACGGTCAGCCAGGTCGAGATGGAGATGCAGCTCCGATCCGGCGCGAGCGGCTTCAAGCTGCACGAGGACTGGGGTACGACACCGGCCGCAATCGACGCGTGTCTCATCGCGTCCGACAAGTTCGGCGTTCAGGCTGCGCTGCACACCGACACACTCAACGAAGCCGGCTTCGTGGAGTCGACGCTCGCCGCGATCGGTGGACGCTCGATCCACAGCTACCACACCGAGGGAGCCGGAGGCGGTCACGCCCCCGACATCATCACCGTGGCTTCATATGCGAACATACTTCCGTCGTCGACCAACCCGACCCGGCCGCACACGATCAACACGATCGACGAGCATCTCGACATGCTCATGGTGTGTCACCACCTGAATCCCAAGGTGGCCGAAGACATTGCCTTCGCCGAGAGCCGCATTCGTCCGTCGACGATCGCAGCCGAGGACTGGCTCCACGACATGGGTGCCATCTCGATCATCGGTTCCGACTCGCAGGCCATGGGTCGCGTCGGTGAAGTCATCACCCGTACGTTCCAGACGGCGCACGTGATGAAGGACCGCCGCGGCGCACTCGACGGCGAGCCGGTGAGCGGTGCTGACAACCTGCGGGCCCGTCGGTACATTGCGAAGGTCACGATCTGCCCGGCCCAGGCTCACGGTCTCGATCACGAGATCGGTTCCATCGAACCGGGCAAGCTGGCCGACCTGATCCTCTGGGATCCCGCGTTCTTCGGCATCCGGCCCCGTGTCGTGGTGAAGGGCGGCATGATCGCCTGGGCCCAGATGGGCGACCCGAACGCGTCGATCCCGACGCCGCAGCCCGTATATGCGAGGCCGATGTTCGGGGCTTCTTCCTCCGTGGCGCCCGCCCTGTCGCTGGCGTTCGTCGCACCGATTGCCTTGGAAGACGGGCTTCCGGATCGCTTGAGCGTGCAGCGCCGCCTGTCGCCGGTGAAGAACATGCGCGGGCTCGGCAAGGCCGACCTGTTCGAGAACACGGCCATGCCGAAGATCGAAGTCGACCCGCGCACGTTCGAGGTTCGCATCGACGGACAGCTCATCACCGAAGATCCGGTGTCGGTTCTCCCCCTGGCGCAGCGCTACGCGATGTTCTGATGCCGTTGATGATGTTGCGATGACGGCCGCCGTGGAGATGATGCTGCTGCTGGCCGACGGACGCTGGCCGGGCGGTGGCTACGCCCATTCCGGTGGCCTAGAGGCCGCGGTGGCTGGTGGGTCGGTGCACGACGTCTCGACACTCCAAGACTACGTGGAAGGTCGACTCTTCGCCGGAGGGCCTTTCGAGGCCTGGGTCGCTGCTCGTGCTTGTGAGGGCGTCGATCCGGTATTGCTAAGCGCGCAGTACGACGCGCGGACGCCTTCACCGGCGCAGCGCAAGGCCTCGGCCAGCCTGGGCCGTGGTCTGTTGCGCAGCAGCGCCCGTATCTGGCCAGAGCTACGCGCTCATACCGTTTCCCATCAGGCCGTGGTCATGGGGGTCGTGGCGCGAGTTGGGGGTTTGCTGCCGATCGATGCGGCGCGACTCGCCCTGCATTCGCTGCTGATGTGCCCCCTCACCGCCGCGCCGAAGCTCTTCGCCATCGACACGGCCGACGCCCTGCGCATCGCGGTGCTGCTGGCCCCCGACGTCGACGCCATCGCTTCATCTGCGGTTGCGGCGGTCGCTCCCCCACCCCGTTCATCCCTCTTCGCCGAACTTCTCGCCGAGGAACACGCCAACTGGACCACGAGGCTTTTCGCATCATGACGCTTGACCACACCCACGACTCTGCCCACACCCACGACTCTGCCCACACCCACCCCGGTGACGACCATTCGCACTTTCACGAGCATCCGCACGATCACTCGCATGACATCAACGCGGATCCGGGACCGGCGCGTGAACCGATCGGTCCACTTCGGGTTGGCATTGGTGGTCCGGTCGGGAGCGGCAAGACCGCGCTCGTGATTGCCTTGTGCCGCACGCTCGGGGCGACCCGTTCGGTCGCGGTAGTTACCAACGACATCTATACAACGGAAGACGCGGAGAAGGTCCGGGCTTCGGGAGCGCTGCCGGTGGAGCGCGTGCGGGCGGTCGAGACGGGATGCTGCCCGCACACGGCGATCCGCGACGACATTGCCGCGAACGAAGAGGCGATCGAGGACCTGATCGCCAGCTTCCCCGACGTCGAGATCGTGCTGCTCGAATCCGGCGGCGACAACCTCACGGCGACATTCAGCCCAGCGCTCGTGGATGTGCAGTTGTTCGTCATCGATGTGGCCGGCGGGGACAAGGTTCCCCGCAAAGGGGGCCCCGGCGTGACCCGCTCGGATCTTCTCGTCATCAACAAGACCGACCTCGCCCCGTTGGTCGGGGCCGACCTCGACGTGATGGCCCGGGACGCTGCGAAGGTTCGCCAGGACCGTCCGGTGCTGTTCTCGTCGCTGACCGTCGACCCCACGGCCGGCGACATCGCGGCATTTCTGGAGGAGCGGATCTGCGCTCGCGTCTGAGCGTGTCGGTGGTCGACGGTCGGGTCGAAGAACTTCGCAACGAACCACCCCTCACGATCAAGTGTATTCAGCGCGCTTATGAACTCGAGTTGCTCCTCGTGGGGTCGGCCGCTTCGTTTTTGGAAGGTGACGATCTGACGATTGAGATCACCGTGTCTGGTTCGATGCCCGTCGTCGTCCGATCGGTCGCGGCGCAGGTCGCGCATCCGTGCCCCAACGGCGGGTCGACCGCGCAGACCGTTGCGCTCCGTTCGTTTGACGGCGGGCGCCTGCTCTGGAGTGTCGAGCCGCTCATCGTGGCCGGCGGGGCGGCGCACACGAACAGCTTCAGCGTTTCCGTCGACGAGTCCAGCCGGGCCGTGGTCCTCGACACCGTGGTTCTTGGTCGAAGCAGCGAAGATCCCCGAACAGCACTGCTATGTGCACATATGAGTGCGCGGCACGGCGAGGCGTTGGTGTTGGACGACGGCCTCGACACGTCGCTGCGCGGGGCGCACGGCCCAGCCGGACTGAGCGGCAACCGCGTGCTGTCCAACGTGCTGGCCGTGGGTTGGACCCCGGCCATCGAGCCGGGCACGCTTCCGCTCGCAGCCGGAGGCGCGCTTCACCGTTCGTTGAGCGCCGACGCCTGCTCCGCGGGCGCGGGCGTCACCAACGCGATGCAAAGATGGTGGGCCGAAGCCGTTCGCTGAACCCGCGACGTTTGGAGGAATCTAACCGCCCAGCGAACACAAACATCCAAACGTCGCGGGACCCGGCAGCCCACCCGCGAGGTCTGGAGGAATCCAACCGCCGAGCGAACACAAACATCCAAACGTCGCGAAGTTCCTGGTTACGGAACTGGCTGGTCGCGTTGGTTGGGAGCCAGTTGGTCGTAGACCCAGCGGCCGACGGGGTCGTCGCCGCCGGCGAGGAAGTACGCGTAGTGGGCGTGGAGGCACTTCGTGCCGATTCGGGTGCCGCCGACACCGCCGCTCGGGCGCGGACCGATGTGGTCGGCCGGGATGTCACGGTCTCGGTCGGCGGCGTAGGCCCGGTGTGTCGCCTCGATCGCTTCCGCACTCACGAACGTCTCGACCAGGCGAACCCCACCGGCGGCCTCGAGTCGGCCGATGGCCTCCGACGCGAGCGACGACGGCAACAGCCAATACCGGGTGGGCATGGGCGTGCCGTCGTCTTCAAACGGTGCATTGCGGGTCACGACAGGGACGCCGTCGGCTCGCCTCACCACCACCTCGAACGCTGTCTTCGGCCGACGACCGAGCAACTCGGTCACGACCTCAAGATCAGGGTTCGCCAGCAAAGGGGTTTACTTGCTGCGGAAGCGACGCAGGATGAAGAACAGGAGCAACCCGACAATGGCAAGCGGGGCGATGCGCTTCAGGACCGGCGTGCCAGCCGTCTCAAGGAGGTCAACCGGCTTGGCCTCTTTGTATTCGATCTTGCGGACGGTGGGCTTCGCCGGTTCGGCGGCAGGGGCCGAATCCGCCGAAGGAGCCTCGGCAGCAGCACCGGCATCGGCCACCGAAGCATCGGCTACCGCTGCAGCCGCGGTCGGAGCGGCCGCTTCAGCGCTGGCCGCAGCGACGTTGGCGAGGGTTTCTTCCGGCTTCACCAGCACGTCGTGTTCCAGACAGTCGACAAACTGGCCGAGGATCTTCGAGCTGACGTCGGCCAGCACGCCGCGGCCGAACTGAGCGACCTTGCCGGTGATCGTAAGGTCGGTGGTGACCGTCACCTTCGTGCTACCGGGAGTGACCTCAACCATGGTGGCGGTGATGATCGCGGACGCGTTGCCCTGACCCTTGGTGTCGCGACCTTCAGCCTTCAGCACGGCCTTGTGGTTCGCATCGTCTTTCTCGAGGAACGTCGCCTTGCCCTTGTACTGCGCGGTGATCGGACCCACTTTGATCTTGACGTTGCCGCGGAATTCGTCGCCCTCGATCTCTTCGAGCTGCGCACCTGGCATGCAGGGCGCAATCAATTCAATATGGGTCAGCACCGCCCATGCCCGTTGTACAGGCACGTTCACAGTGAATTCGTTGGTCAACTCCATCGCAGTAAGTCCTCCGCGGTGTCAATATCGGCTGGGTCGCCCTGGCAGGCTAGTTCGGTTACGAGATGTGCGTGACTTCGGAAGAGCGGGCGCGCGCCTTCATCGCCCTCACGAGGGACGAGTTCCCACACCGACCGGTCGAGTCGCACCGGGTTTCGTCGCTTCCCCCCGTAGGTCGCGACGAGAATCGGGGCCTCAAGATGCTGCGTGGCGATCGAAGCCCACGTCTCGGCCGGGATGAACGGCTGGTCACCGAGACCGACCACGATGCGTTGAACTTCCGGTCGGCCGACCACCGTGTCGATCGCCAGAGCGAGGGACGTGGCCTGGCCGTCGGCCCAACCGGCGTTGTGGACCACCTCGACGTTCGAAGGTAGCCCTACGAGGGGAAGCGAGGCCGCTCCAGAGACGATGAGCACCGATGAGAAACCGGCGTCGAGAACATTGCTAAGCGCGCATTGGAAAACTGTACGGCCCTTCAACGGCGCCAGGAGCTTGTGCGAAACCGGCATGGACCGCGCTGACGCGCTAGCCGCGAATCGCGTACCCCCACCGGCGGCGAGCAGCACGGCAACCGTGTCGACGGGTGGAATTGTTCCGGAAGGACGGTCGGTCATCGACGGTGGATCGGGCCGTCGCCGTCGCGAAGCGATGCCACGGCGCGCCCGGTGCGGAGAGCGATGATCTCCGCAACGATCGAGATCGCGGTCTCTTCGGGAGTGCGGGCGCCGATGTCGATGCCGATCGGGGCCATGACGCGATCGATCTCTGCCTGCGTCAGACCGGCTTCCCGAAGTCGCTCTGAGCGGGTGTTATGCGTCTTTCGACTGCCCATCGCTCCGAGATAGCCGACCTTGGTGGTCACTGCGGCACGAATCGCCGGGACGTCGAACTTGGGGTCGTGTGTAAGGACGCAGACCGCGTCGCCCGGCCCGAGGGAGCCGCCAACGGCATTGAGATGGCGATCGGGCCAGTCGTTGACGACCTCGTCGGCCCACGGAAAGCGCTGTTTGGTGGCGAAGACCGGACGGGCGTCGCACACCGTGACCCGGTAACCGAGCAGTTTTGAGGCCCGAACCAGTGCTGCGGTGAAGTCGACGGCGCCGAAGATGATCATTTTGGGCGGCGGGGAGAAACTCTCGATGAAGACGCTCACGCCTTCCTGGCGGGCTTCACCGTTTGGCCCGTAGTGACGGGTGCTGGTGAGCCCGGAGTTGAGTTCACCTTCGGCGTCGCGGGCCAGGACCCGATCGAGTTCCGGGTTGCCGAGCGTGCCGAGAGCGGGCACCCCCGGGCGGACCAGGAGCTTTCCACCGACGTCGCCACCATCGGCTCTCGTGATCAGCGTGACCAGGGCGACCGGGCGTTCGGCGCGGATTTCGTCTCGAAGGATTTCGTAAAGCGAAGGGTCAGACATCGCCGGGCGCGCCTACCAATTCACTTCGTCGATGAACAGGTGGATCGTGCCGCCGCACGTCAGACCGACCGCGAACGCTTCGTCGTCGGAGTATCCGAACGTGACCACACCGGGTTTGCGCTTGCCGTCGAGCAGCGACAGGGCCTCGGTCAGCACCGCACCTTCGACGCAGCCACCCGACACCGATCCGGCCACTTCTCCATCGGACGACACGGCCATCGTGGCTCCCGGGTCGCGCGGCCCTGAACCCTCGATCTCGACCACCCGGGCGACCGCCACCCGCTTGTTCTGCTTCCGCCAGCGCTCGATGTCGTTCAGTACTTCTCGCATTGGTACCAAACTACCGCTCTCCTGCCGAACGCAACTCCATTCGTCTGACCCGAATCCGCCCGACCAAAGTCCGGAGGCAGTCGCCTCGGTCGCCGGAACCCAACTTCCCGGCTGCAGGAACCCAACCCCCCGAAAACTAGGCGTCCGCCGCCAGAAAACCAGGAGGTTGGGTACCACCGCACCCAGGTTGGAGGTCGACGCCTGGTCGACGGCTCGGCGGCACGCCCGTCCACTTGCGGGACGTTGGTATCCAACTACCCGGCGGCGGTGTCCAACCTTCCGACTGCAGGAACCCAACTCGCCGAAAACTAGGCGTCCGCCGCCGAAAAACCAGGAAGTTGGGGACCACCGCACCCACGTTGGGGGTCGACGCATGGTCACCGGTCGCCGGCCAGGCGGCGGTGTCCAACCTTCCGGCTGCAGGAACCCAACCCCCCGAAAACTAGGCGTCCGCCGCCGAAAAACCAGCAAGTTGGGTACCACCGCAACCCAGGTTGGAGGTCGACGCATGGTCGCCGGTCGCCGGGCAGGCGGCGGGGTCCAACCTTCCGGCTGCTGGAACCCAACCCCCCGAAAACTAGGCGTCCACCGCCGAAAAACCAGCAAGTTGGGTACCACCACACCCACGTTGGGCTCCCAATCAACGCAAGTTGGGAACCAACCCAACTACCCGGCGGCGGAGCCCAACCTTCCGACTGCAGGAACCCAACCCCCCCGAAAACTAGGCGTCCGCCGCCGAAAAACCAGCAAGTTGGGTACCACCGCACCCACGTTGGGCTCCCAATACGCAGGGACTGGCGCCGGAGCCCAACCTTCCGGCTCAGGAACCCAACCCACCGAAAACCCGCCGCCACCGCCAGAAAACCAGCAAGTTGGGTACCACGACACCCCAAGTTGGGTCCCATCAACGCACGTTGGGGACCACGGCCATCCAGCGGTCTCAGCAGATTTGCTTGAGCAGCGGGTAGGGATTGGTTTTGGTCTTCTTGGTCGGGTGGACCTCGAAGTGGAGATGTGTCGTGCCCTTAGCGTTGCCGCTGTCGCCGACGTAGCCGATGATGGTGCCGGACTCGACCTTGCCCGACGCACCGACGTCTTGCATGTGCGCGCCGTACAGCTGGAGGCCGCTCGGCGTGTCGAGGTAGAACGAAAGACCACCGCGGGTGCTGGTATCGAACTTCACCGTACCGGCCACCGGGGCGAAGATCGGCGTGCCACGGGCCGCGAGCATGTCGGTGCCGACATGGGAACGGCCGCCGGAGCGGGCCTGACCCCAATCGTTCGTGAACTTCGCAACCGGAACCGGACAACGCCAGCCGCTTACGCTCACCGGCGGGGCAACCTGAGCACCGGACGGCGGGATCGTGTCGGGAACACCGTCGCCGTCGTCGTCGCCGATGACCTCGACGGCCGAGACGGCCTGAGGAATCGACGCCCCGGCGGCCACCCGTACAACGGGTGGAGGCTGCGTGGTGACGGGAGTCTTGGCCGCGAAGGCGGGGACGCCGCCCGTAACCACCCCGGACATCGAGGCGACGCCCGCGACAAGCGCAGACGAAACGGTGCTCAGGACTAACGATCTCAAGTTCATAGGCGGCCGCTTTCGTTTGCTGGCAGGACCTGATGTCCACACCATTGGGCGAGGTGCTCGCGCACCGAGGGTCGTTTTCGAACGTCGGAAACGCTAGCGGCTCAGAATTCGTCGGCAAATAACGCGAAGAAACTTAGGAATTTTGCCCATGCTGCAATTTTCTCGCTGGGTTTATGTCCACGTTTTGCACGTCATTGGTGTCAAAACGTGGACATAAACGAGCAGTTCCAGGCTCCTACGACTCGGCGAGGATCTTGGCGAGCGACTCCAGCGAGGCCAGCGAATGGCCCTCGATGAACGTGTCGACGTGCGGGAGGGCCGCGGCCATCCCACGGGCCAACGGCGCGTATCCGGGCGCCGCCTTGAGCGGATTCACCCAGACCAGGCGGTGCGACACGCGGTGGAGCCGCTCCATCTGTGCACCTAGCAACTCGGGAGAACCCCGGTCCCAGCCGTCGGACAGGATCACGACGATCGCGCCGCGGGCCATGCCCCGCACGCCCCACTGGTCGTTGAACGTACGCATCCCCTCGCCCAGGCGGGTACCACCCGACCAGTCCATGACCCGCTTCGCTGCGTTTCGCATCGCCTGGTCGGGATCTCGGGAAGACAGTTCCCGCGTGATTCTCGTGAGCCGGGTTCCGAGCGCGAACGCTTCAACGCGGCCTCGTCCGACCACCGCGGCCTGGCAGAAGCGCACGAGCGCCCGGGCATAGGCCTCCATCGATCCGCTGACGTCGCAGATCAACACGATCCGCCTGGGCTTGGTCGACGCTTCGGTGAACGAACGACGGATCGCCAGCCCGTCGGTGCGCAAGGCCCCACGAACGGTGCGACGAAGGTCGGGATGCGGCGTGTGGCGCTTGCCGACGACCGGCTGGCGACGACGGCTGCGACGGGGCGAACCGACGAAGCGCAGCGCCGACATCGCAGTCCTCGCCTCGAGGAACTCCTCGGGGGTGTACTCGGCGAAGTCCTTGTGCCGCAGGGTCTCGGTGGCGCTGAAGCGAACGGAGATGGTTTCGCCGTCTTCATTTTCGTCGTCGGCCTCGTCGCCCTCGGGCTCCTCGGTGTCGTCTTCGTCGTCGAGCTCGATCGTCACGTTCTGCGTGATGGTCTCGGTGTCCGATGACGCCACGACGGCGAACCAAAAAGCGTTGAACGCCCGGTCGTAGAGGTCCTGGTCTTCGGGACGGCGGAGCAGCACCGCTCGACCCGCCCAGTACACCGACTCGCGCCGTTCAATACCGACGATGCACAGTGCTTCGGCGAAGGTGGTAACCGAGCCGACCGGGACGGCAATGCCTAGCTTGCGCAGAATCACGGAGAACGCGACCGCAATGCGCACCGGTGCCGAATCGTCGCCGATCGGACCCGTCCCCCGTCCGACGAGAACATCAGCGCGCGTACGAGCCGCGGGCGAGCCCAAAATCTGCAGCACTTCGTTGGTCGTCAACCGGGTGATATCGGCAAACGGGCGGTCGGGAATGTTGAACTCGGGCATGGCTATCAGCTAGTTACCGTGCACCGGAACCGGCGGCGGTTCACGCGGTCGCGAGGGTGGAAAGCCGGTGCGCAGATCAGCACGGTACTGCTCAGACCAGCGACAGCGAATACGTGACCGACGACGTTGCGACGGGCTTCGCCAGATTCGGTTCAGCGCCGACCTCGACCGAGTACAGGCGCACGTTCATAACAGCGAGGCTCCGCCCCATCTTCACCAGGTCCACATCGGCCACCAATTCGCCGATCGTCGGTCGACGCAGGAAGTCGATCTGCAAGCTGCTCGTTACCGCGAGCGCCGCGCGTCCGAGGCGGCCGAGCACCATGATGTAGGCCGCCGCATCGGCCAGCTTCATCAGCGTCGGCCCCGAGACGGTCCCGCCCGGACGAACATCGGCCTCAGATGTCGGTTCACGCACGCGGGCTGACGTGGGGGTCAGGGTCTGAATCGTCCATTTCCGCACACCGGCCGGCCAGACTTCCTCAAGGAACGCAAGAACCTCATCGCCGGTGAAGACCAATTGCTCAAAGTCTCGGTTGCCGGCGACGACCGCTTCCCCCTCGGCGCCCATCACTTGCTCCGAGCGGCGGCCAGATTGACCAACTCGCCGAGCCCGATCTGTTTCACCCGATCGGCATCCTCGCGGTACTTGAGCACCGCTCCGAGCGTGGAGGCCACCGTCGTCTCGTCGAGCGTGGTTCGCCCGAGGGCCGCGAGCGCCTGCGTCCAGTCGATCGTTTCGGCGACGCCCGGTGGCTTGAACAGCTCCATGCCACGCATGGCCTCGACCGCCGCCGCGATCTGGCGGGCCAGGGTCAGAGAGGCCTGGGGAACCTTGCGGTGGACAATCTCCACTTCCCGGTCGAAGCCGGGGTGCTCGACCCAGTGATAGAGGCAGCGGCGCTTCAGCGCGTCGTGGACGTCGCGGGTGCGGTTGGACGTGAGGATGACGATCGGTGGCGTTTTGGCCGTGAACGTACCGAGCTCCGGAACGGTGATCGTGTAATCGGAGAGCACTTCGAGAAGGAACGCTTCGAACTCGTCGTCGGCCCGGTCGACCTCATCGATCAACAGCACCGGGGGTGGGCCATCGCCGTGGTCGATGGCCCGCAGGAGCGCGCGTCGAACGAGGAACTGTTCGCTGTAGAGCTCGTTGGTGGTGAGCCCGGTACCCCCCGCTCCTGCTGTGGGTCCGGCACCGGTCACCTCAGCAGCGCGAAGATGCAGGAGCTGGCGGCTGTAGTCCCATTCGTAGACGGCCTGCGACGAGTCGATACCCTCGTAGCACTGGAGTCGGATGAGCTCGCCGCCCGTCCAGCGGCTGAGCACCTTCGCCACCTCGGTCTTGCCGACCCCCGCTTCGCCCTCCAGCAGCAACGGTCGACGCATGGCCATCGCCAGGAAGATCACCGTGGCCAGACCCTCATCAGCGAGGTAACCGTGGGCGTCGAGTGCCTTGGACACTTCCTCGACGGACTCTGGAATCGAACCGGGAGACAACAAAACATCCGCTGAAGAAGGCACGACGACATGTTAAACGTTGCGGGCCCCAACTCCGCCCTACCTGCGCAGGGTCCGCTCCGCGCCCCTGCGGGCTTCCGCCACCCACAACCGGGCGGCCTTCACCCGGTCTCGGTGGCTCGCTCGCTCCCGTCTTTCGCGACCCTGCGGGTGCAGCACGCGTAGCAACCACGTCCAAAAACCGACTCGGGTGAGCACGGGGTTCAACATGCCCGAGGTGATGCAGTAATTCCGATCGTACGGAGACATATGGTGCACTCGATGGTTCTCGGGGGAAAGCAGCAGACCCCGTTGGAGAAACCGCGCAATCGGCGGGGGCTCGTTCACGTGGGCCCATTTGTGCGCCTGGTTCGTGATCACGACGAAGCAGAGAAGCGTCATGACAAACCACGCGACGTAGAAGAATCGCTCGAAGTCGAGCCACAGCGCAACCGGCAACACGACCGGAAGGCATACCGTGAAGTTGTCGGCGTTGACCGCGATGAAATCTCCGTGCGTCATCGCTTGCGGATCAAGGTGGTGATCGCGGAACGATTTTATGAATTTCTGTCCGACCACCGGCGTATCGGCCGAACCAAGGTTGTCGCAGAGGAAGTGCACGAGTCCCGAGAGGAAGTCGGCGACCACCAACGCGACAACCGTAAGCCCCAGCAGAACGAGATACCCGGCCCAACCGAGTCCGGGCGTTGCCGACGATATTCGCTCGGCGTATCGCCAAGCGGCGAGTGCGAACACCCCGAGGCACACCACTTCGAACACGCGAAAGCGCGTTGGATAGTCGTACCGGCCCAGCAGGCCGAAGCGCTGGCGTACACCTGAGTGCATACCTTCACGATTGTATGTGCTCATCGTTTAGGGGTGCCCACGAATCCATTTGGCTAACCAAAGCACAGTTTCAAGCCACCCAAATCGTGAGGCATATGGCCCAGTCCGGCCTTAAGGCCTCAATAGTGAGCGCCGATTCGACAGTGTGCCCAACCCCGACTTTTCACATGTGACTGTCGCTGAGTTGGCCGAGGCATACCGCCTGTTGGACAGCTCGGAACGCACGCGTCGACGCAAACGAATCAAGGTCTTGGCCACGCTCACCGCGTTGGTCGGTACGTTGAACACGTTTGTTCTTCCCAACGTTTTCGCCGCAGGAACGCCGGACATCACGATCACCAAGACCGCCCCGTCGCAGGTGCTGCTGGGTGAGGACGCAACCGTCGTATTGAAAGCCTGCAATCCTTCGGGATCGAACGGCTACAACCTGGCCTTCCGCGACGAGTTGCCCGCAGGCGTCTCGATCGCAACATCGACGCCGGCACCGTCAAGCACGCTGGGCGGCAGTGGGGGAAGCACGATTGCGGTCTGGAGGAACGTGGGCGACCTCGTGCCGAATCAGTGCACGTCGATCACCTACACCGTCCACGCGAACCCGGTCACGCGTCCGGTCGGCTCGATCTACACGAACACAGCGCGGGCGTACGTGAATTCGAATCCCGCACAGGTTCCCAACCCGGCGGACGGAACCAAGTTCGACGCCAACGGTGTGCCGACCGTCAGCAGCGGTCCAGGTTCGGCGAGCGGCTACAGCGCACCGGCCACGGTCAACACCGAGATCGTCGCGTTTCGCGTCACCAAAACCGGTGGGCCTTCACTTCGGGGGGTTCACGACTGGGCGGTGCCGTACACGATCACGATCGAGAACAACCTCGTCAACCCCACGAACAGCATCTCGGTTGACGACTGGCTTTCTGACAACGTCGAGTTTCTCGGCTGCAGCGGGGTCGACAGCACGACCAACGCCCCGACCAATCCCGGTTCGGCTTTGGAGTATCCGGGCGCGTCGTCGATCGTGCCGGGCTCATGCACCGCACCGGTTCTCGTGGAGACGCACGCGGCACCCGGCCCGGGCGTTCCCGCGTCACTCGCCCCCGGCGTATACACGCATGTGCTGTGGGTCGGACTCGGAAACCTCGCACCGGGCGACACGCTCACCCTGAACTACAAGGCCGCGATCCCGCTTCGACGCAACACGATGGACTGGAACGGTTCATTGGCCGGGACCGGTGTCGCACCGGCAACGACCGGCGCGCAAGCTGCGAACCTCGACAACAACTCGGGAGCGGAAGCGGCGATCAGCGAAACAACAACGAACACGGTGATCGGCACCGGCACGTACACGGGGGTGCGGGTCAACGGTGTCACCGCCACCCAATCGAGAACCGCAGTCGCCACCAACGCAGCCACGGACCTGACGCTCGCCAAATCCGTCGACGAAGGCAACACTGCGTTCCAGCAGGGCAACGTGTTGCACTGGGTCCTCACCATCAACACCTCGGAGTACCGCACATTCACCGACCTGGTCATCCACGACACGATCCCGAACGGGCTCTGCGTATTGGGCGCATCGAATTACGAACCAACTGGTACACCCTCGGAGTGCGACCCCACAGGAGACGTGCCGCAGTTCCGTTTCGGTACGTCGGGGGCATGGACCGACGTCGACTACACGAGTGTCACCCCGATCAGCGGCGGGACCTATGACGTGGCGTTCGACAAGACGGCGACCGGTCTGGCGAACGTTCTGGGCGACACCATTCGCAACCCGGGCGCATTGTCGGGTGCCGGACTCGGCTCGGCGAACGTCGCCATCCAACTGCGTATACCCACGAAGGTTCGCCGCTACTACCAATCCGGCAACCACAACGACAACCTCTCGACACCGGTACTTGCGCGGGATGTGTTGAGTAACAGCGCCACCGTCGATGGCATCGCCCACATGCGACCGGACGCGAACGGCGACCCGCTGTCGGGTGACCGACTCGCAGCCGAACCCCTAGGCGCACATATCACTTCCGCCAGCGCCTCCACTGAAGCTCCGGGAGCCACACTCGACAAGCAGGTGGCCAAAGTGTCGTCTTCGGGAGCATGCCCGACCGATGACGCTTCGTTCGCGAACAGTCACAACGCGTACGAACCGGTCATCGGTGCCACCGACCCGTACTACGGCCCCGGCGATGTCGTGTGTTGGCGGGTCCGTGCGACGTTTCCCGTCACCAACGACACGGGCGCGGTGAAGATCGACGACTTCCTGCCGTTCGGCCACCATTTCGTCTCCGGATCGGAAGCGACCACACCGCTGCACTCGGCCGGCACCTGGGCGTTGACCTCGGTACCACCACCCGATTCCCAGACGCCGGGTTGGCTGCGGTGGACGCTTTCTTCTGCGGCGCCGGTGTCGTCGGGAGGCGAGATCTTCGAATACACGTTCAAGACCACGATCGAAGACCCCAACCTCGCGGCGCCGGCCGACATCGTTTCCAATCAGGCCAAGCTGTCGTACGAGAACAGCGCCGGTGACGCGTTCAGCGAGCGCGACCTTCAGGACACCCGGTTTCTCGAAGCCCAGGTTCGAGCGTTGAAGGGCATCCAGACCATCGAGCGCGGCGCGACCGTAACGTCCGACAACGGGGCAAACGCCAACATCGACGGCGGCAGCGTCGGCATCGGTGACGTCGTGACGTACCGCGTCGACATCGAGAACACCGGCAACCGTGACGCGATCAACACGGAGGTTTGGGATCAACTGCCGGCGCAGATCACTTCGTGTGGACTCGTGTCGTCAATCAGCGATGCGGGCGCCTGTTCGGTGGACGGCAGTGGTCGGGTGTGGGTGAAGTGGCCGGCGACCCTGACGGTTCCTTCATGCGCGTTGCTCGCCACCACGTCCGACCCCGGTTACTGCGCATCGGCACCGTTCGGCCCCCGGAACACGCCGCCGAAGCTCACCTACCAGGTGACCATGCCGAACCTCGGGGCCAACGAGCGCCTCGACAACACGGCGGGCGTGCGCGCGTACCAGACCGCCACGAACAACGGGATGAACTTCACGTTCATTCCTACAGGGAACATCGATCCGACGCAGGACGCCGTGGTCGACGACTTCGTCAACAGCCCGGTGCACACGAATGTTGCCGCGACCGACACGTCATGGGTGCAGGCCCCGAATTCAGCGATCACGAAGAGCGCCCTGTCACGGACCGTCGAGTCCGGAAACACGGCAGCCTCGCAGGCGACCAACGGTGAACTCATTGACTACGTCGTATCGGTCAACCTGCCGGCCGGCGTCGTTGTCTACAACACCGACATTCACGATGACGTGCCCGGAGGTTTGGAAATCTGTGACGGAACCGCCGGCACATGCGGAACCGCAGTGGCGGCACCGTCGGCGGAAATTGACGGTGCGACTACCTCCGCGATCGTCGGTCTCGATGTCACCCCGACGACACCGGGGGCATCCAACCGCACCACGGGCACTCCATTCAACACCCCGACAATAAGTGCACAGACGATTTCGATTCCGCCGTTCGACGCGTCGGCGCCGTCGAACTCCGGTCCCCATACGCTGACGCTCCTCTACACCGCGCGGGTCAACCAGAACCAGAGCCGGGCGACGATCGAAACAAACAGCGCGTCGTTTCGGTGGACGAACTCCAGCAACGTCGTGCAACCGGCCGCGACGGTAACGGCCAGCATGACCGTGGTGAAGCCGAACCTCACCGTCACCAAGACGCACGACACGCCGGTCACGCACAACAACCCGATCACGTTCCGGATCCGAGCTACCAACCCGAGCGGAAGCAACGTGTCCGCCATCCATGACGTCGTGATTGTTGACACCGTTCCCGTCGGCACCGACCCGGACCTTCCCATTCCGAACAACGGCGTGTGGGACAGCTCGCTGCGCACCATTACCTGGGACAGCGCAGCGGTCCCGGCGCTCGACACCGTCAACCCGGGAGCTGCGGCGGTCGAAGTCACCTACACCACGACGTATTCCAGCAGCGCCTGGGTCTCGACGACCTACACGAACAACGTGTCGGCCACGGGTCAAACCCTTCCCGCCGATCCCACCAACCCCGATATCGCGACCGTCGGACCGGCGACCGCTTCAGATGCCGTGACCACTCCGGGACTCACCATTTCCAAGACGAACGACATGACCGGACCGGGCAAACCCGGCGAACCAATCGTCTACACGCTTACCGTTACTGTTCCCAAGGACCTGCAGTCGAAGGCCATTCGGGTCACCGACGTCCTCCCCGATGGCGTCGCCTTCGACAGCTACGGCAGTGTCACCGGAGCTTGCGCACCATCGACCGGATCCTGCGCGGCCACCCCGAATCCGGCGTCACCCGCCATGAATCCGGCCGGCACCACCCCGATCGGATGGGACATCACTCCTTCACCGCTGCCGTTGACGGCAGGAGCGAACCGGGTCATCACCCTCACCTACAACGCGCACTTCCTGACCCTGCGCGCCTCCGGGACCACCACGCCGAACCTGACCAACCTGGCGAACACGGCCACGGTGGCCTGGCAGAACTCGGCCAGCACGGCATTCGCGACGAACGCGACGTCCAATGTCCAGGTGGTCCATCCAGCGATGCGCGTCGTGAAAGCGGTCTCGGCTGCGGCCGTTCAACCGGACGACGTTGTGACCTACACCCTCGACGTGATCAACGACGGGCCCGGGATCGCGTACGACGTGTGCGTGAACGACGACCAGTCCGACACCAGCTGGTACACAACCGTAGGTACACCTACGATCGTGCCATCGGGGACATCGTCGGCGGCGATCGTGCAACCCTTCACGTCGGGGTGCGCGGCCGCCCCGGGCGCAGAGCAGACCTGGCAGTTCGCCGGCCCGATCAATGTCGGCACCGCCAACAAGGTACGGATCACCTATCAGGTGAAGGTCCGCCCGGGCACGGCTCTCGGTTCCGCCGCGGCGAACGGGGCGACGGCCATTCGCAACAACTCGTCGTCGATTACCCGCTTCTTCGGCGCCTCGTCGGCGAGCCGAGACGTCTCAACCGCCGCTGAACTCATCCCGGGTGCGATCACCTCGTCCGCCTCCACGACGCCGTACGTGCCGGTGCCGGATCTGGCCAAGACCATCGAGCTGACCCAGGCCCCCGGCACGTTCGTCGAGGTGGCGAGCGCGGCCGTCGGCGTCGCGTCGACCTGGCAACTCGTGGTGACCAACCGGTCAGGCCGAGCCGATGCCGTTGACATAAAGGTCGTCGACCAGCTCCCCAGGAACTGGACCTACCAGGCTGGTTCCACAACGGCCCTCCCGGCTTCCCCAACACTAAGTGAACCGACGATTACCGGCACTCCCACCGGCGGGCAGACGCTGACGTGGCTGACGGGCCGCACGCTCGGCCCGGGCGCGTCGTTCACCATCTGGATACGAGCGGTGCCGAACTCCACGGTCAACGTGGATACTCCGAGCGCAAACCTCGCCCGAGCGTCGGCCATCGACACGACCGGCACTCCAGGTGGGACCCCGGCATCCGACCCCTTCACCAGCGCCGATGACCCGGCGAACGCCATCTTCAAAACCCCGGTACTGAAGATCACGAAGACCCCGAAAGGCGCGTTTGCCCCGGCCGGCAGCGATGTTCCGTTCACGATCAAGGTGACGAACTCCGGTGTCATCGATGCCACGGATGCCACGGTCACCGACGTTCTGCCGGCCGGTCTCGACTTCGTCTCCACGACCGGTACCTCAGCCAACTGGGCATGCACGTTCGCGAGCGGCAGTCGCACGCTCACCTGTGTGCACAACGATTCGCCGTCGGCCCTGAGTGGCGGAACCACCGACACGATCATCGTCAACACCAGGATCGTCGCGACCGGAACCGACAAGCTGCTCAACACCGCGGTTCTGTCCTCCAACGAGAACCCGGTGGTCGACCCCAAGAATCCGCCGGCCGGCCAGTTCGACACCGGTGACGTGACCCCGCAACCAGCGTCGCTTCGCGGCGTGGCCTGGCTCGACAACGACGCGGACGGACGACGCGATGCGGCGGAGCCCATGCTGCCCAGCGTCACCGTCACGCTTCGAAACGCTGCCGGCACGGTGGTGGCCACCACGACCACCGACGTGAACGGCGTGTACTCATTCCCCGGACTGGCGCCCGACTCTGGCTACCGCATCCACTTCGCCGCGCCATCCGGCCACGCACCCACCACCCCATCCGGGTCAGTTGCGGCACCCGGCTCCGATACCGACGTGAGCGACATAGATACTTCCGGTGTCACAACGGCCCAGCCGCTGGTCATCGGCGAGGACATTCCCGGGATCGACGCCGGGTTCGTGCAGGTCGACCTGACCGTGGTCAAGACCGGACCGGCGAGCATCAGCTCACCCGGCGCGGTCCAGTACGACGTCAGCGTCCGTAACCTCGGACGTACCGCCGACGCCGGGCCCATAACGGTCACCGACGTACTCCCCAACAGTTTGGACGGCGCGCCAACCGCCGTGAAGGCGAGCGGCAGTGGCTGGACCTGCGCATACACCGTAGGCACACGTACCATCGCGTGCACCCGACCGGGCCCTCTCGCCGCCGGTTCGGCCGCTCCGGCGATCCGTCTCGACCTCGAGGTCGTAAGTGGAGTTACGGCTCCGGGCGTCAGCAACACTGCAAACGTTGGGTCGTCGGCTGACACGGCGTCCGGTTTCACGTCGAACAATTCGTCAACCGTAAGCACACCTATTGTCGCTCCACAGCCGGCGTCGCTGGGCGGGGTGGTCTTCCAGGATGACGACCGGGACGGGTCGAGGGGTGGACTCGAGTCACTGAAGAGTGGCGTTCTCGTACGTTTGCTTAGCAATTCGGGCAACAGCGTCGCGACCACCACGACCGATGCCTCCGGTGCGTACGGGTTCACGAACCTGACTCCGGGCACCTACTCCGTCGAGTTCACGAAACCGGTCGGGTTCTCGTTCACGGCCGAGACGTCGGCCCCGGGTGCACCGACGACCGCCGGCGACAGCGACGCGGCACCGGCCACCGGCCGTACCGCCAGCGTGACGCTGGTTGGGGGACAGCACGGAGCGAACGTCGATGCGGGTGTGTTCGCCGTCGACCTCACGATCGACAAGACGGTGACGTCACCCTCATCGCCGGTCCTGCAGCCGGGTGACAATGTCGTGTACACCCTCAAAGCCCGAAACCTCGGCCCCAGCGATGACATCGGGACCATCACGGTGACCGACGTGCTTCCGCCCGAGCTCGGCACGCCGACCATTTCCGCTCCCCCGTCGTGGACCTGCGCTTTCAACCCGGCGAACCGCACGATCACGTGCACTCTCGCGGCTGCCCACCCGACCCTCGGCGTCACCGACACTCCGTCGGTCCAGGTGAGTGCTCCAGTGACCGGGTTCCTCGGCCTGGTGACGAACCGGGCCACGGTCGGCACCAGTTCACCGGAGTCGACCACTACCAACAACACGTCATCGGTAAGCCGCCCGATCGGTGGGGACCCGAGCATTTACGCGGCCTTTGGCGGATACACCTGGGTTGATCGCAACGGAAACGGCCAGCAGGACGTGGGTGAAGTCGCTCGAGCCGGTGTTCTGGTCACCCTTCTCGATGCCACCGGCAACGAGATACTCGACACGGCCGGCAACCCGATCAATGCGGTCACCGACAACTCCGGGCACTACTCCTTCACCGGTCTGACGGCCGGCCAGTACCGGACCCGATTCTCGCGGCCGTCGGGATTCATCCTGACCATGGCCAACTCCGGCAGCGGAATCACGGACTCCGACGCCGACGAGACGACCGCCACGACCGGGACCCTCACCCTCGTGGGCGGAGACAACAAGAACGGGGTCGGAGCGAACCCGCCGGGTCTCGACGCCGGCTTCGTGAGCCGGGACCTTGTGATCGTGAAGCAACTCGCGTCGAGCCCGCTCGTTTCGGCCGGGACCGCGACATACACACTCACGGTGTCGAACCTCGGTGCGTCTGATGACAACGGAACCATAACGATCTCCGACCAGCTTCCGACCGGTCTCACCGTACCGGTGACGACGGCCGGAACCGGCTGGGACTGCAGCGCCACCGTGGCCACCACGGTTTCGTGCAGCCGACCGGTCGGCGCGCCGACGCTCGCCTCCGGGGGCACCCTTCCGACGGTCACGATCACGGCGAAGGTCAGCGCCACGAGCGGCGTCATCATCAACCAGGCATCGGTAACCACCGACTCGAAGGAAACCACGACGACGAACAACGTGTCGTCCGTCGCCGCGCCCGTGGGATCCAGCGGATCGACCGTCGGCTCGGTGACCGGAGTGGTGTGGAACGATGCAGATGCCAACGGGTCCCGAGGGGGCACGGAACCACTTGCGCAGGGCGTAGCGGTTCAACTCCTCGACACGACCGGCACGGTGGTGTCGACCTCCAGCACCAACGCTTCGGGCACATACGTTTTCAACGGCCTGGCGCCATCGTCGTACCGGGTTCGCTTCGTCAGCCCGAGCGATACCGAGTTCACGACGTTCAACGGGGCAACCAACCCGGCGTCGACGACCAACACCTCGGACGCAGACACGGAGACCGGTCGCACCGGTCTGTTCAACGTCACCGCCGGGGTCACGACTGCGAACGTCGACGCCGGTCTGATCGGCATCGATGAGACCATCGTGAAGTCCCTGGCGACGCCGGTCTCCGGCTCGCTCACGACGGGCGGAAACGCCACCTATGCCCTGACGGTTCGCAACGCCGGCGTGACCGACGATCCGACCGCAACGCTGACCGTTGTCGACACGTTGCCGACCGGCCTGTCCTTTGTCAGTGCCGTTGGCACCGGATGGAGCTGCTCGTATCTGGCCAGTTCGCGACGGGTCACCTGCACCCGACCGGGACCGCTCGCGGCCGGGACTGCGGCGCCGACGATCGCCGTCTCCGTGGCCGTCACCGGGACCGCCGGAAGCATCACCAACACCGCCCGCGTGCTGAGTGAATCGCGAGAGACCAACGACCAGAACAACGCATCGACGATCTCGAACCCGATCGGCGCGTTGGCCACCGCGACCATTCGGGGCACGGTGTGGACCGACGCGAACGGTGACGGCCTGAGCACGCCGACCGAACCGCTTGTCGACGGGGTCAGCGTGACCCTGCACAACGCGGCCGCGCAGGTCGTTGCGGTCACGACCAGTGATGCTACGGGCACGTACCAATTCGCCGGAGTAGTGAGTGGCACGTATACGGTGACCTTCTCCCGACCGTCGGGCTCAGGCTTCACGACCGCTTCCACCTCGGGCGATCTTCAGCTTCCGGGAGACTCCAACGCTGATGCGGTGACGGGGCGCACTATTCCGTTCACCATCGCAGCGACGGCCGATGCGAGCGATGACATCAACGACGTCGACGCGGGCATGATCAACGTCGACGAGACGATTGCCAAGTCGGTGACGCCTAACGTGTCGGTCCTCACGACCGGAACATCCGCTACGTATCGGCTCGTGGTTACCAACATCGGCACCACGACGGATCCCGGAACGGTCGCCGTGACCGATGCGCTGCCCAGTGGGGTCGAGTTCATCTCGGTCGGCGGTACCGGCTGGAACTGCGGCTACAACCCGTCGACGCGAACCGTGACCTGCACGCGGCCCGGTCCGGTCGCTGCGGGTTCGGCGGCACCGGCCATCGACATCACCGTCATGGTCACCGCCATCGCCCCGGCCAACGTGCCGAACACCGCAAACGTCACGACTACATCGACCGAGACCGACAACGGAAACAACGTGGCCCGCCTTGACCTTCCGGTGAAGGCCAAGACCGCCGAGTTGACCGGTTCAGCCTGGCTCGACGTCGATGCCAACGGAGTCCGCGACCCGGCCGACACGGCGGTGGCCGGCGTGACCGTGAATCTGCTGGACCCCGCCGGGGACCCGGTACTCAACCCGTCCGGCCAACAGGTCACGACCACCACCGCGGCCGACGGCACCTACGTCTTCAGTGCCATGTCGGCCGGTTCCTATGTGGTGCAATTCGCTGCACCAACGGGAGCCACGTTCACTGTGAACGCGGTAACCACCGGCGACCCGTCGGCATCGGGCGATGACTCGAACGCCTCAACCGCGACGGGAGGGCGGACGTCGCCCACGACGGTTGTCGCGGGCCTGACGACGTCGAACGTTGACGCCGGCCTGCTGTTCGTCGACGAGACGATCGAGAAGACGGGTCCCACCGCGTTCACCTCACCCGGCTTCGGCGTGTACGAGCTTCGGGTGCGGAACGTCGGCGAGACCGCCGACCCTGGCGTGGTCACCGTCACCGACACCCTTCCTGACGGGGTCACGTTCGAGTCGTTCGACGCCACCGACGCCACCGCGTGGACCTGCCTGTTTGATACTCCGAACCGGACGCTAAGTTGCACCTGGACCGGCTCCACGATGGTTCACGGGATGACCGCCACGCCGATCAAGATCAACGTTTCGATCGCTCCCGGCTTGACCGCAACGGTCTTCTCCAACACCGCCCGGGTCACCACGACAACGCCGGAGACATCGAACACGAACAACACCGCAACCGTCGACACCCCGCTCGCGGTCGCACCTCGGGGAAGCATCGGCGGCGTGGCGTGGAACGACGCGAACGGCAACGGAACGAACGACTCGACCAGCAGCACGTCGGGCGACGTGGTCCGAGCGGGTGTAGCGGTGCAGCTGCTCGACACGAACGGCAACGTCCTCGCGACGCAGACCACCGGACCCGATGGCGCGTATCTGTTCAGTGCCGTCGCCGCCGGTTCCTACCGCATCCGCTTCGTCGCTCCGACCGGCAGCGGCTTCACGATCCCCTCAACCTCGCTCGATCCAACGTCGACCGGTGACTCCGACGCGAGCACGACGGGACACTCACCGACAATCTCGTTGGCCACCAACACGGACGTACGGCACATCGATGTCGGGTTCACATCGGTCGACGAATCGATCGCCAAGCGGGTGGTCGCTCCTACCTCGAACGTCCTTACACCGACCGGTTCCGTCACGTACGAACTGGTGGTCACGAACGTCGGTGCCTCGGTGGACCACGGAATCCTGGCGGTCATCGACAACGAGCCCGCCGGGCTCACGTTCAGCAGCGCCTCCGGCGCGGGTTGGAGTTGTGCCATCGAGTCGACACCAGCCCGGCGGGTGCGGTGCACGCGAAACGGGCCGCTGGCCGCAGGTGCGTCTGCTCCCGTCATCAGCATCGCTTCGACGGTCACCGCCAAGAGCGGCCTGATCACCAACACCGCAACCGTGGCCACGACCGGAGGTGACGCCGACCCGCGCAACAACAGCGCTTCGACCCAGAACCCGGTGAACATCGGCCATCCCGCCTCGCTTGGTGGTCTGGCCTGGAACGACGCTGACGGTGACGGGACGCGCGACGCCGGTGAACCGGTTCGCACCGGGGTCACCGTAACGCTCCTCGACGGCACCGGCGCAGCCATTCTCAACACCAACGGCCAGGTGATCACCGCCACCACCAGCACCGACGGCTCGTACCTGTTCACCGGCCTCGAGGCGGGCACGTATTCGGTGAAGTTCACCGCCCCGGTCGGAGCCGGCTTCACCGGTCATGCGGTGACGACCGGCGATCAGACCGTCGCCGACGACTCGAACGCCGATCCGACCACCGGCATCACCGGAACGGTCGTGCTCTCGGCCGGCGATGACCGGACCAACGTCGACGCGGGTATTGCCGAGGTCGACGAGACGATCTCGAAATCACGGGTACTTCCGGTCGGTTCAACGGTGACCAACGGCGACACCGTCGCCTACGACCTCACGGTCACGAACGTCGGCGGATCAACCGACACGGGAACGATCACCGTCACCGACGTGGTTCCGGCCGGCCTGGTGTATGTGTCGGCGACCGGCCCGAACTGGACATGTGCCGCAACGCCGTCCACCGGCGTCGTCACGTCAATCACCTGCTCGCATCCGGGTCCGTTGTCTCCGGGAGCGTTGGTCGACACGGTTCGGGTCACGTTCACCGTCACCGGATCAACCGGCACCATCACCAACCGGGCGACGGTGACCACCACCTCCAGCGAGTCGAACCGCACCAACAACTCGGCGCAGGTCACGACCCCGCTGCTGGGCACGTCGACATCGTCAATTTCCGGGCAGACCTGGCTCGATGTCAGCGGCACCGGTGATCGCAACGGCGGCGAGCCGTCATACCCCGGAGTGGTGGTCAACCTCGTCGACGCGGTCGGCAACGTCGTCGCGTCCACCACGACCGACAGTACGGGCGGATACCGCTTCGATGGGCTGGCCAGCGGTATCTACACGGTCAGATTCGTCACGCCGTCGGGAGCGACATTCACTGCGAACGGCGTCGGCAGCGTCACGAACGACTCCGACCCCGATGTCGCCTCCGGAGTCACCGCGCCGATAACCATAAGTACAAATACGACTGCAACGGACATTGACGCGGGATTCGTTCAGGTCGACGAGACCATCGCGAAGATCCTCACGTCGCCGGCTCCGGTTCCACCGGCGCTCGGCACCCGCGATGCCGTCGTGACCTATGAGCTCCGGGTTTCGAATGTCGGACGCACGAGTGACAACGGAACGATCACCGTCACCGACACCCTCCCGACCGGTCTTACGTTCAATGACACGACCGGCACGGATCCGTCGTGGACCTGCTCCTTCGCCACCGGAACCAGGACCCTCACGTGCGTGCGGGCCGCGGGCACACCAACGCTGAGCGCCGGCACTGCCGCCCAACCGGTGATAGTTCACGCCACCGTCGAACTCGTGTCGGGGGCCGTCATGAACACCGCGACCGTGGCAACGACATCACCCGAGACCACGATCGCAAACAACGTCGCCTCGGCCAACCTACCGGTCGGCGTGGGCAATCTGGCCTCGCTCCAGGGAATCGCCTGGTGGGACCTCAACGCTGACGGGCAATCCGGGGATGTTCTGCCGCTGGGTACCGGGTTCGCATCGGATTCCGCAGGTGGCGTCACCGTAACGCTGCACGACACGACCGGGGCAACCGTCGCGACGACGAACACCGATGCTCTGGGCGCTTACGAATTCACGGGTCTCCTGGCCGGCTCGTATTCAGTCCGGTTCGCGGCACCGAACGGGACCGCGTTCACCATCCGCAATATCGGACCGGTGACCACTGACTCCGACGCCGACCCCGTCACCGGCGCCTCGGCACCGATCACTCTGGCCCCGGGCCAGGTCGGCACCGGACTCGACGCCGGTCTGGTGTCGGTCGACCTCACGCTCGCGAAGGTGGCCGTGGCCAAGGTACTTGTTGCCCCCGTGGCCCCGGCGGTCGAAACCGCGGAATACCAGCTCACGGTTTCGAACGTCGGGCGCACCAACGACAACGGGACCATCACGGTCACCGACCCGATCCCAACCGGCCTGACCGCTCCCGTTGTGGCGAGTGGTCCGGGTTGGGACTGCGCGGCGACGACAGACACGTCGCTGTCGTGCACCCGCCCGGCCGCTGCGCCGACTCTCGCCGCCGGAGCGAGCCTCGGGGCGATCACGTTGACGGCACGCGTGGCCGGTCCGGCCGGAACCACGATCTCCAACACGGCGACCGTCAAGACCACTTCCGCCGAGTTTGCCTTCGCCAACAACGTCGGCCGGGCCGACACACCGGTTCGACCCGCGTTCGCGCAGTTGGCGGGGACCATCTGGAAGGACAACGGGGACGGCAAACACGATCCCACCGAACTCGGGGTATCCGGGATCAATGTCACGCTGTTCGACAGCACCGGTGCCATCGTCGCGGTAACCACCACCGACCTCGTCGGTCACTACGCATTCGGAGATCTGTTTCCCGCCTGGGCGGGGTACAGCGACGGCGTGTACCGCGTAGGTTTCGGGCGTCCCCCGGGTCTGAGTCCGTCGCCGCGACACGTCGGCGATGGCGAGTCGGACTCCGACATGTACCCCGATGATCTGAGCAGCGGGCCGCTCGACGCACTTGCTCCGGGCGAGCAGCGAACCCACGTGGACGCCGGGTTCTACCAGGGCGGGGTCATCATTCTCACGCCGGCAACCACCACGGAGGTGCCGACCACGACGACCGACATGCCAACGGCCACCAACCCCGGGGTGGCGCTCAACACGCCAACCACGACGGTGTTCACTCCACAGCAACTCGCCCAGATTCCACCCGCCCCCGAACCCGACCCGTTCGCGAAGGTCGCCGGCAACGGAACCGGAAAACCCGAGGACCCTCCTTCACTGGCGTTCACCGGCCGAAACACCCGTCGGGTCGCCGAGGTCGCGTTCGCGGCGCTCCTCCTCGGTCTGGTTCTTGTGGCGCTGCCCCGCCGAGGCAGTTCACGCGACGATCGTCGACCCAATCGCTCGTCTGGCGCCTGAGTCACCAGAACACGCACCATCGCCCTGGTCAAACGCCCGCTACAATCAGACTCGCTTTTTCATAAAGGGAGAACTCGTTCTGATGTCAATTCAAGACAAACTTCGCCAGTCGACAAAGGTGAAGGAAACGGTGCGATTGGCGGGCGCTAAGTCAATTCAACTGATAGCAAAGGTCGCTCATGTTGACATGCAAACCCTCGCTTATCAGCAAATTGGCATCTTGAAATGGCAAAATGACGAAGCGAGCGGCGAGCGATTCGCACTCGCGTACGTAACCGACCGGCTCAAAGACGTGAAGGAACCGGTGATATTCGATGTCGGCGCGAATCTCGGCGAGTTCTCGCTGGCCGCAAAAGCCGCTTGCCCGAGAGCCAAAGTCGTGGCCTTCGAACCGAATCCCAAACTTGCCGACGGCCTGAACCAGAAGTTCGCCGGTCAGGTGAGCGTCGTCTCCGCCGCCGCCGGTTCCGAACCCGGAACACTCACCCTGCACAACTACCACGACAGTGGAAGCAGTGGTGCCACGGCTCACGGCACGCTGTATGCCGACGTCCATCGAGTTGTGCACGGTTCGACGACCACGGAGACCATCGAAGTCCCGGTGGTTACGCTCGACGCCTACACGGCCGAACACGGAATCAAAGGCATCGACTTTCTGAAAGTCGATGTCGAGGGTCACGAACTCGAAGTGTTCCGCGGGTGCCGGCGACTGTTATCCGAAAATGGCATTCGCCATATTCAGTTTGAATTCAACGAGATGAACGTCTTTTCACGAACATTTCTCCGTGACTTCTTCGATCTATTGGTTGATTTTGACTTCTACCGACTCGACACAAACCGCCTGATCCCGCTCGGTGAGTATTCCACTCAATACGAGATCTTCCGGTTTCAGAATATTCTGGCGGTCAAGCGTTCTTGACGTGCGATCGCGTGGCCAGAGCGGGCCGTGGCCCGGGCTGTGGGCGCCATCGCGCCACCCGGGTACATGCGGTAGCGCCACGTCGGCGCAGCTCCACCATCGGAATGCGGTTGGGACGCTAGTAGTTTGTTGGGATGTCGAATCTCGAAACCAGTGAACTTGTCACGGCGGCCGCGGCCCGCGACACCAAGGCCTACATCACGGCGCCCTACGAGGGCGCGGCGTCAGATGAGCGCACGGCATACGAAGCTGCCCTGAAGGTCATCGCCCGGAGCGAACCGACGATCGCCGGGCTCATCGCCGACGAGCTCGGCAACCAGCGCAGCCAGCTGAAGCTCATCGCGAGCGAGAACTACGCGTCACCGGCGGTCATGCTGGCAATGGGCAACTGGCTGAGTGATAAGTACGCAGAGGGTGTGCCCGGTCACCGCTTCTATGCCGGTTGTGAATACGTCGATCAAATCGAGACCCTGGCGGCCAGCCACGCCACCGCCCTGTTCGGAGCGGACCACGCCTACGTGCAGCCGCACTCCGGCATCGACGCCAACCTCGTGGCCTTCTGGTCCATCCTCGCCCACCGGGTCGAGGCGCCGTATCTCGTCGAGCACAGCGCCAAGCACATCAACGACCTGAACGACGCCGACTGGGAGAAGCTGCGCAAGCACTTCGGTGACCAGAAGATGATCGGCATGGCGCTCGATGCCGGCGGTCACCTGACCCACGGCTTTCGACCGAACATCTCCGGCAAGCTCTTCTCACAGAAGAACTACGGCGTGAACCCCGACACGGAACTGCTCGACTACGACAAGGTCCGCGAACTGGCCCACGACTTCAAGCCGCTCATCCTCATCGCCGGCTACAGCGCCTACCCGCGCAAGGTCAACTTCGCGAAGATGCGGGAGATCGCCGACGAAATCGGGGCGACGTTCATGGTCGACATGGCCCACTTCGCCGGTCTCGTGGCCGGAAAGCAGTTCACCGGTGATTTCGACCCGGTGCCCTTCGCCCACGTCGTCACCACGACGACGCACAAGTCGCTGCGCGGCCCCCGTGGCGGCATGGTGCTCTGCAAGAGCGAGTACTCCGAGTTCGTCGACAAGGGTTGCCCGATGGTGCTCGGTGGCCCGATTGCCAACATGATGGCCGCCAAGGCCGTCGCGTTCGCCGAAGCTCGGCAGCCCTCGTTCATCGACTACGCGAAGCAGATCGTCGACAACGCGAACGCGCTGGCGGAAGGCCTCGTGAAGCGCGGCGCCCGCCTGGTTACCGGTGGTACCGACAACCACCTCGTCGTCGCCGACACCCGAAGCTTCGGGCTTACCGGACGCCAGGCCGAGACCGCGCTCGAAGTGAGCGGGATCATCGTCAACCGCAACTCCATCCCGAACGACCCGAACGGAGCCTGGTACACGAGCGGTGTCCGCCTCGGCACGCCGGCGCTCACCACGATCGGCCTCGGTACCGCCGACATGGACGAAGTGGCCGACATCATCGCCTCGGTGCTCAAGGCGGCCGAACCGACCCAGGCCTCCAACGGTCCGTCGCTCGCCAAGTTCGCCCTCGACCCGAAGGTCATCGAAGCGACCCGCGCCCGCTGCGCCGAACTCCTGAGCCGTCACCCGCTCTACGCCAGCCTCGGCGTGCTGTAGTTCTTCTCCGCCGTTCAACGTTGCTACGACCGTGCCCCGGACCGCGAGGTCCGGGGCACCTTTCGTTTGGCCCGGATCGCGGGAGCGGGTTCGGGGGTTACGCCTCGACGACCGAGTGTTTGAGCAGGTCGTCGCTCGGACGGGCCCCGAGTCGGGAGATCACTTCGGCGGCGGCCAGGTTGCCAAGCACCGCGCAGCGCTCGAGGGTGGCCCCGCTGGTGAAGCCGGCCAGGAATCCGCCGGCGTAGGCGTCGCCGGCACCGGTGGTGTCGACGACCCGGTCGACGGGATGCGCGTCAACCGAAATGACGTCGCCGCCATGGATCACGATCGAGCCCTTGGAACCCCGCGTCACGGTCGTGATCTCGCACATCGGGGAGATCAGCTTTACGGCCTTCTCGAAATCGTCGGTCTCGAACATGGAGCAGAGCTCATGCTCGTTGGCGAACAGAATGTCGACCTTCTCGGGGATCATGACGTGGAACTCGTCGCGGAACCGGTCGACCAGGAACGAGTCGGACAGCGTGAAGGAGAACCGCTGCGACGCGTTTCGCACGGTCGTGATCGCAAGTTCCAGGGCTTCGTGAGCGTTCACCTCATCCCACAGATAGCCCTCGACGTAGGTCACCTTCGCCGCGCTGAGAACGTCTGCGTGCATATCAGGTACCCGGAGACCACGTGCCGCGCCAAGGTAGGTGCACATGGTTCGCTCGGCGTCGGGAGTGACGTGGATCAGACAGCGACCGGTCGGCGTCGTGTCGGACGCGGCCATCGTGGTCGGGAACGAGACGCCCACATGCGACAGATCATGGGCAAAGACGTGACCCAACTCGTCGTCGCGGACTTTGCCGAGGAACGCGGTCGGAGCACCGAGCATCGCGGCGACGACGGCGGTGTTCGCGGCTGAACCGCCCGAGATCTGGAGAAGGATCTCGTCGCGTTTCGCCTGGGCCTCGGCCATCGCCGCATAGAGGGGAACGGCCCGGTCGGCGTCGATCAGCTCCATCGACCCTTTCACCAACCCGTGGTCGGACAGGTAGTGATCGTCTATCTGCCCGAGCACGTCGACGATGGCATGGCCGATCGTCACTAGGCCACCGACGGGAAGTCGCTGGGCAGAAGAATGGGGGGTGGGGATCGAATTGCTCGTCACCTTTGCAGAGCGTAGTTGTCGCTGAACCCTCCGTCAGTAGTTCGCCCTGCCCATTTGTCTCCGAAGGGCATGCAACGACACCGGTGGCTCGGGGATCCAGGATTCGAGCGGTGACCGACCGGAAGCTGGTTTTCGCACCAGGTCAGCTACCGTGGCGCTGTGTGGGCCATGATCGTCAAGGAGTTCCGGGAACTTCGCCGAGATCGGCGAACGATGGGGATGCTGATCGCGTTGCCACTGGTGTTGCTCGTGATATTCGGGTATGCCGCGAACTTCACGGTCACCAACGTGTCGACGGTGATCGTCGGGAAAGACGCTGAATCGGCGGCGAAGCTGCTGCCCGCGCTCTTCCATGCGACCAAAGTCGATTCGGCCGTTGGGCGAGCGGTCGCCGTCAACGAACTCCGTAACAACCGGGCCGATGCTGCACTGATCACCGGCGAGGCCGGCGGGACGACCCTTCTCGTCGACGGGTCATCGTTGTTCACCGCTCAGGCAACGGTTTCCGCGGCGAACCGGGCCCGACAGCCCGTGCGCGTTGAAGTCCTGTTCAATCCGCAGCTGAAGACGTCGTGGGTCATGGTCCCCGGATTGATCGGCTTGATCCTGGCGTTCATCGGCACCATCGTGACCAGTCTCGGACTGGTTCGCGAACGTCAGGACGGCACCCTCGAACAACTCGCCGTGATGCCCTTCCGTCCACGTGACGTGATCGTCGGCAAGATTGCGCCCTACTTCGTCCTGGCGTATTTCGACATGGCCGCCGTAACGCTGATCGGCGCTGGACTGTTCGGTGTTCCGTTCCGCGGATCGGTGGTGTTGTTCGGCGTCGTTGCGGCCGTGTTCCTTCTCGTCGTGCTCGGGCTCGGGGTGCTCATCTCGACCATTTCGCAAACTCAGGGTCAGGCGATACAGACCGCGATGTTCTTCGTCATGCCGCAGATCCTTCTGTCCGGAATGATCTTCCCGCTTGAAGCGATGCCCTGGGGCGTTCGTTGGATCGGCTACGTGCTTCCGTTGACCTTCTTTATCCGGGTCTCGCAGGGAATCATGTTGCGCGGCGCGGGTCTCGCCTCCCTTTGGGTTTCGTGTCTCGTATTGGCGGCGATGGCGGTGGTCGTTCTCGGAGGGGCGGTGGTCCGGTTCCGACGCGATCTCGCACCGGATCTGGCACCTGATCCGGCCCATGATGCGGCACCTGACCCGAAGAATCGACGGGGTGCCGCGTGAGCTTCGGCGTCGAAGGCGTGAGCAAGGACTTCGGCGAAATCCGGGCGCTGCGTGGGGTCGACCTCGTGGTCCCGTCGGGCTCGGTGGTCGCAATCGTCGGAGGTGACGGCGCCGGCAAGACAACCCTGCTGCGTTGCCTCGTCGGCCGAATCGCCCCCTCAGCCGGTCACGTGCGTCGGCCGGCACACCATGACATTGGGTACATGCCGTCCACTTCGGGCACCTGGCGGGAGTTGACGGTAAACGAGAACATCGACTTTGTCGCCGCTGCGTTCTCCATGTCCCCGTCGCACCGGGATCGGCGTCGCGACGACCTACTGGGTCGGGCGGGTTTAGCGGAGGCATCGGAGCGCCTCGCCCGCAATCTCTCGGGCGGGATGCGGCAGAAACTCGGGTTCGTTCTGGCGATGCTGCATGAGCCGCAACTGCTGGTCCTCGATGAACCATCGACGGGGGTTGACCCGGTGAGCCGGGTCGAGCTGTGGCGCCTGGTGGCCGAGGCCGCGGCGTCAGGTACGGCGGTCGCGATGGCCACGACGTACCTCGACGAAGCAGAACGGGCCTCACTGGTGACGATCCTCGACCGGGGCCGGACGATCGCAAGCGGCGCAGCGACGACCTCACGAACTCGATGCCCGGCTACATCACCGCGACCGAGCGACCGTCGAGACCCGGAACGTTCGTGGCGCCGCAGGCGTTCGATACGAGAGTGGCACCCGGACACCGACGGAACACCGTCCCCAGACCCGGACCCGACGGACCCGGACCCGACGAACCCGGATCTGCGGTTGTCACCGGCGGACCTCGACTTTGAGGACGTCGTAATTGCGCAACTGCTGTACCACCGCGACCGCGACCGCCTCGACTCGACCGGTGCGTCGTGA
Source organism: uncultured Acidimicrobiales bacterium (assembly GCA_963763135.1). Lineage (GTDB taxonomy): Bacteria > Actinomycetota > Acidimicrobiia > Acidimicrobiales > JANYDT01 > JANMZO01. Next base: position 389,421 of record CAVXNJ010000012.1, read on the forward strand.
CGAGCGCAGCGCATCCGCCCCCGCTGCTGGCCGCGATCGACGTCATGCGCCGGTTCGATGACGTCACCGCAGTCGATCGGGTCTCGTTGACCGTCGGTCCGGGTGAGATCGTCGGGCTGCTCGGGGCGAACGGCGCAGGCAAGACGACCCTGATCCGGATGATGCTCGGTCTGGTGGGCACGTCGGAAGGTCAAGTCACGATGTTCGGGACCACACCATCTCGAACGACGCGGCGTCGTCTGGGATATGTCCCGCAGGGGCTCGGCCTTTACCTCGACATGACCGTCGGTGAGAACGTCGCATTTCAGGCCGCCGCATTCGGGGTGGCGCCGACCGATATCGCACTGACCGACGAACTACGGGCGATGACGCATCGCCTCGTGGGGTCGATCGGTCTGGGGCGTCAACGTCAGCTCGCGTTCGCGTGCGCGCTCGGTCACCATCCGGAGGTCGTCGTGCTCGACGAACCGACCTCGGGGGTCGATGCGCTGGCCAGAGCCCGACTATGGGATGCGATCCGTTCCGAAGCGAGTCGAAACGTCGGGGTGCTGGTGACGACCCACTACATGGAAGAAGCGCAGCAGTGTGACCGTCTCGTCCTGATGGCAAACGGCAGAGTTGCTGCGCACGGCACCGTCGAGGACATCGTCGCCGGTCGCACGGTCATCGAGGTCACCGCCGGCTCCTGGGCCGACGCGTTCACGTCGCTGAGCGACGCCGGTTTTCACCTCACGCTCGCCGGCCGACGACTGCGGGTTGCGTCGACCGACGAGCCCGGAGTCCGCCGCACGCTCCAAGAATCTGGTCTAGTCGCCGAGGTGCGCATCGTGTCCGCATCGCTCGAGGAAGCGATGGTCGCCGGACGATGAGCCGTGCTCCACAGATCACCCCGATGAGACCGTGTGTCACCCGGATTGCGACCGGTGTGTCGCCCGGATCGCGACCGGTGTGTCGCCCCGCTTGCGACTGTCGAGCGCGCAACGAAGCTGCGGCAGCACTCGTAGACTCGGCGGGTGACCCAAACGCCGGCGAATCCGTACCGTCTCCCACGCACCGCGCTCCCCACCCGCTACGACCTCACCTTGAGTCCCGACCTGCGCAAGCGTGACTTCGTCGGATCGGTCGCCATCGCGATCACGGTCAGCGAACCGTTGGCCACCGTCGTCTGCAACGCCGCCGACCTGGAGATCGTCAAAGCCTGGGTGATCGACGCCAACGGGATCCGCATGGATGCGACCCCCAGCCTCGACGCCGAGTTCGAGCGGGTCAGCTTCGCCTTGGAACGGACCCTTCGTCCCGGAACCGCGACGCTTCACATCCAATTCAGCGGAAAGCTCAACGACAAGCTCGTCGGCTTCTATGCGAGCACCTACGCGGCGGCCGACGGTTCGACCAAGGTCATCGCCACAACCCAGATGGAAGCGACCGACGCCCGCCGGGCGTTCCCGTGCTGGGACGAGCCCGATTGCAAGGCCGTCTTCGGCGTGACGCTCGTTGTGGAAGACGGGCTGATGGCCGTCTCGAACATGCACGAGGTCAGCGCATCCGTGCTGTCCACCGGAAAGCGCAGCGTTCGCTTCGCCGACACGCCGGTGATGTCGACGTACCTCGTGGCGTTCGTCGTCGGCGAACTCGAAGCGACCCCGCCGGTCGACGTCGACGGCGTGCCGCTCCGGGTGATCGCCCGTCCGGGAACGCTCCACCAGGCCGAGTTCGCCCTCGAAGCCGGGGCCTTCGCGCTCCGCTACTTCCAGCAGTGGTACGGCATTCCGTATCCGGGTTCCAAGCTCGATCTCATCGCCACGCCCGACTTTGCGTTCGGGGCGATGGAGAATCTCGGCGCCGTCACCTTCCGGGAGACACTTCTGCTGATCGACCAGAAGCTCGCGTCGAAGTCCGACCTGCAGACCGCGGCCGACGTCATCTCCCACGAGATCGCGCACATGTGGTTCGGCGATCTCGTCACGATGCTGTGGTGGAACGGCCTGTGGCTGAACGAGGCGTTCGCCACGTTCGCCGAGATCTCCTGCTCCGCCAAGTTCCGACCGGAGTGGGACCGCTGGACTTCGTTCTCGCGCTACCGCTCGATGGCCCAGGACGTCGACGCGTTGCTGGCAACCCGCCCGATTGAATTCCCCGTGATCTCGCCGACCGACGCCGAGGGGATGTTCGATGTGCTCACCTACGAAAAGGGTGCGTCCGTCGTCCGCATGCTCGAGCAGTACCTGGGCGAGGAACGGTTCCGCGACGGTGTCCGCGAATACCTACGTCTACATAGCTTCGCCAACGCGGAGACCACCGACCTATGGGATGCGATCGAGGCGGTGACGAAGGAACCGGTCCGAACCACGATGGACGGCTGGATTCTGCAGGGCGGATACCCGGTGGTCAATGCCGCCCTGGAGGGCACGACCCTCACCCTCACCCAGAAGCCGTTCACCTATCTCCCCCAGACCGCGACGCCCACGTGGCAGGTCCCGGTGCTGTACCGCACCACTGCCGCTGACAGCACCGACGCCACCCAGCGCGTTCTCCTCGGAGCCGAACCGGTATCGATCGAGGTTCCGGCCGGAACGACCACCGTGGTGGTGAACAGCGGGGGCCACGGTTTCTACCGGTCCTCCTACGATGAAACGCTCATGACGAGCCTTCGGGCGGCGGTCACCGAGCTGTCGGCCGCCGAGCGCTTTCAGATCGTCTCCGACTTCTGGGCCAACGTGATGGCCGGCAACGCCACCCCCGACGAGTTTCTGGCACTCGCCGAATCGTTCGGAGCGGAGCGCGACCCAAACGTATGGGCACAGATCGTCGCCGGTCTGCGAACCCTGGTGTACTTCTCACCCGCCGACCGGGCCGACGCCATCCGGGGCCGGGTCCGCAACCTGCTCGGACCGGCCGCCGCCGAGCTGGGATGGAAGCCAACCTCCGCGGAAGATCCCCAGACCAAGGAGCTACGCGGGCAACTCCTAAGCGCGCTTGGCATCATGGCGGCCGACCCCGACGTAGCCCTCGCGGCCAACGCTCAGTTGAGCAGTGTGCTTTCACACGACTCCAGCGTCGACCCCGACGTCGCTCCTGCGATCATCTCGATCGGGGCCCACACCGGCGACGCGCTCCGTTACGACGAGTACGTGCAGGCCTTCGCCAACGCCTCGACCCCGCAGGAACAGCGTCGTTACCTGTTCGGCCGCGGCATGTTCCTCGACCCCGAGCTTGTCGACCGCACGCTGGGAGCCTGCCTCACCGACGAGGTTCGCACGCAGGACGCTCCCTACCTCCTCGGGCAGATGGTCGGGCACCCGGTCATCGGACCGGCCGCCTGGAACTTCGTGGAGAACAACTGGGACAAGATCGTCGAACGGTTCCCCAGCAACTCGCTTCCCCGACTTGTGGAGGGCATCGTGACCCTCGTCGAACCCGCCTCGGCGGCCCGATCTGCGGCCTTCTTCACGACCGGAAAGGGCCAGGCACTGGCGGCGAGCAGCAAGACCGTCGTTCAGCATCTCGAACGTCAACAGGTCAACTGTGCCCTGCGTGACCGGTTGGCGACGCTGTAACCATCGATTGCGGTTCAGAGGTTGATCGTGCCACTCGTCATCGCCCTCGACGATCCCCGCACCGACGACATTCGGTCGCTGCTCGCTGCGCATCTGCAACTGATGCGTGACACGAGCCCACCCGAAGATGTCCATGCGTTGGACATCGATGGGCTTCTCGCTCCGGAGATCTCGTTCTTCAGTGGGCGCGACGACGGACAGTTGCTCGCGGTCGGGGCCCTCAAGCACCTTGATTCGGCGCACGCCGAACTGAAGTCGATGCACACCGCAGCCGCGGCACGGGCGCGGGCTCGGGCGTTCGATGCTGGAGTTCCTCATCTCACTCGCCCGCGACAGGAGTTACGCCCGTCTCAGCCTCGAAACTGGGACGATGGAGGAGTTCGCCCCGGCCCGCGCCCTGTACGCAAGCGTGGGTTTCCGGCCCTGTCCGCCGTTCGGGAACTACCCCGACAGCCCCAACAGCGTCTGCATGACCATGCCGCTGTGATGCGTGGCGACCCCGGCAGGCCAGAACCGACGACGGCAGACAGGTCGGACAGGTAACGACCACGATCAAACACGACGGAGAGTGACCACTTCCGCACCTCCGAGGGTCAATTCCTAACGGTGTGACCTAGTTTTGCCGATATCAGGTGTGCCAGGGGTCGCACCGTAGGGTTTAACCGACGCACGACCTGACTTGTTACATTGGACCAGCGCTATGAGCCCAAACACCGTCACCCGAGTGGACCGCACTTTTGGGTTCGTAGACATCTCGGGCTTTACCACGTTCATCGACACGCACGGCGACGCGGCCGCGGTCATCGCGCTTGCTGATTTCCGACTCGTCGTCCGGGAGCTCGCGAGCTACCACGGCGTGCGCGTCGACAAGTGGCTCGGCGACGGTGCCATGTTCGTGTGCGTCGACACCGCGCCGGTGGTGCAGGCGGTCCTCGATATCGCGGCCCGGCTGGAAACCATGGAGTTCCCCCTGCAGCTGCGCGCCGGTGTTGCGTCGGGCATGGTGATCCTGTTCGAAGCCGACGATTACATCGGCATGCCGGTGAACCTGGCCAGTCGACTGTGCAACGACGCCAATGCCGGGCAGACGCTCGTGACCAAAGACGTTGCCGCCGTGCTCGGAGCCGACGTCGACAAGGTCGACATCGGCATGATCGACGTGCGTGGACTTGCCGATCGCGTGCAGGTCATGTCGGTCTCCCGGGCCGAAGCGACCGTCGCCGGCTGAACGGTCTGCGCCCACGGGTGTCTGGCGGGCAGACGTGCAGGTCGGTCGTTTGTGTCCACGCTTTTACATCTATCTGGTGCAAAACGTGGACATGAAGGTCGGCCTTCAACGCGCGACGGCGGCCCAGAGCGCGCCGTAGGTGCCGCCGAGGGCGACAAGGGCGTCGTGGGTACCGCTTTCCACGATTCGACCATGTTCCATGACAACGATGCGGTCGGCGCGGCGGGCGGTGTCGAGGCGGTGCGCGATCAGGATGGTCGTACGGTTCCCGGCGAGGAGACCCATCGCGGCCTGAACGCGGGCTTCGGTGGCGAGGTCGAGGTTGGCGGTCGCTTCGTCGAGGAGCAGCACCTGAGGGTCGACGAGCGCCGCCCGGGCGAGCGCGATCAGCTGACGTTGGCCGGTCGAGAGCGATCGGCCGCGACCCGTCACCATCGTTTCGTAACCGTCGGGCAGCGCGTCGACCACGAGATGTGCGCCGACCAGTTGCGCGGCTTCCTCGATCTCGGTCATCGACGCGTCGGGGCGACCGTACGCGATGTTCTCGGCGAGCGTGCCGGAGAACAGCACCGGCTCCTGTGGGACCAGGCCGAGGCGCGAACGCCATGCGCGCGATATCAACTGTCGCAAGGTCAATGCCATCGACCCGCACGACGCCGCTCGTGGGGTCGTAGAAGCGCGGGACGAGCTTGAGCATCGTCGACTTGCCGGCACCGGTGGTGCCAACGAGCGCGACCGTCTCGCCCGGTTCGATCAGAAGGTCAACCTCGCTGATCGCGTTGACCGACCCACCGCGATAACGGAACGACACGTTGTCGAAGTGGAGCGCCACGCCACGGGACCGGGAAGACCGCGACGGAAGTGACACGGGGTTGACGGCCACAGGAGTCGTGGTGGTCTCGTCGAGAAGGCCCCGGATCTTGTCGGTGGCGGCGTCGGCCTGCTGCCAGGCATCGAGCACGACCGTGAGCTGTTGAATAGGCGCAAACAGCTGCGTGAGGTACAGCACAAACGCCAGCAACGCTCCGGTCGACAAGGCACCGCTGTGCACGTAGTGGGAACCCACCCACAGGACCGCTGCGGTCGACAGCACGCCGAGCGCTTCGGCGATGGGAAAGTACAGCGATGCCGCGCGTTGGGCACCGAGGCGGGCCAGCCGGTGCTCGGCCACGATCTCGGCGAACGAGGTGGCGCCTTCGTCTTCCCGGGCGAAGGACTGCACGACCCGCGATCCGGTGAAGCCCTCGGCGAAGCGGGCATTGACGGCGGCGACCTTGTCGCGCACGGCTTCGTAGGCCTTCGACGACGCAATCCGAAACCACCACGTGGCCGCGATGAGAAACGGGAAGGAAGCGAGTGCCACCAGGCCCAGCTGCACGTTCTCGACGAGCAGGTACGCGCCGACACCGACGAGGGTCAGCACGTTGAGTAGAAGACTCACGACGCCCGTCTGCACGAAGTTGGCGAGGGAGTCCACGTCGCCGGTGACGCGGGTGAGGATGCGGCCGGAAAGTTCCTTCTCGTAGAACTCCAGACCCAGCCGTTGGATGTGGGCGAAGATTCGAAGGCGAAGCTGATAGAGCAAACGCTCGCCCGCTTTTCCGACCACGATCGCGGAGACACGAACGACGATGAGATCGAGGATCGTGACGAGCAGAAACAGCACGACCGCGATATTCAGCGCGCGTAGGGATTTGCCGTTGACGCCGCGATTGATCCCGTGAGCGATCAACGCCGGACCGGCCATGCTCAACAGTGCATCGGCCGCGACGGTGGCGAAGCCCAGTTGGATCAGACGCTTCTGGGGTTTGAGCGAGCGGGTCAGCGTGAAGTCGTCGTTCTCGGCGACGGCCTTGGCTATTGCGTCATCGGGAGCCGCTGGAGGCGTGTCGCGTACCGGCGGGAGCAGGGCCATCCGGGCGACCGTCGCCGGGAGCGGAGCAAAGCCGAACGCACCACCGCCACCTCCGACCCCGCCCGGCCGACCCATGCCACCCCGGGCCAGGGCGGTCGTGGGGCTCTGCGGTGTGCCGTTGAAGATCGGGATCGGGCCCTCGGCGCCGGCGCCGGTGGCCGCATTGACTCGAACCGCGTGGGTTGCCGCGAGCGCAATGCGGCGATCGGCCTCGGCTGACACCACACCGAGCGCGACCGCCGATGCCAGCGCTTCTTCAGTTGCGGTGGCATCCATCATCAACGCCCGGTAGGGATTGCACCGCTCGATCAACTCAGCGTGGGTACCGTCGTCGATGACCCGACCCTGATCGAACACCACCACCCGACTGGCCAGGGCAATCGTCGACGGTCGGTTCGCGATGAGAACGGTCGTGCGCTCCGCCGCGCTGGAGCGGAGGGCCTCGAACACGGCTGCTTCGGTTCGCACATCGAGCGCACTGGTCGCGTCGTCGAGGATCAGCACGCTCGGGTTGGCCAGCAGGGCTCGGGCCAGACACACGCGTTGGCGCTGGCCGCCCGACAGACTGAGGCCCTGTTCGCCCACAATCGTGTCAAACCCTTCGGGCAACGCTTCGATGAACCCGAGGGCCTGCGCGGCGATCGCGGCGTCGCGGACCTGCGCATCGGTCGGATGATCGGCCCCGAAGGCGATGTTGTCGCGGACGCTGATCGAGAACAGCTGAGCTTCGTCGAACACCATCCCGACATTGCGACGGAGCGACGCCATCGTAAGCGCACGTACATCTACGCCATCAAGCTGCACCGAGCCCGAGACCGGGTCGAGGAATCGAGCGAAGCCGAGGGCCAACGACGACTTCCCCGAACCCGACGTGCCGACGAACGCGACGGTCTCCCCCGGTTGGATCTCCAGCGTCACGTCGGTGAGGATGGGTTCCCCGGTGCCGTAGGCGAACGAGGCGTGATCGACGGTAAGCCGGCCGGTGACGTGGGTGACGGGCTTGGCGTCGGGAGCATCGACGATGCGCGACTTCAGGTCGAGCGTCTCGAAGACCCGCTCCGCCCCGGCGCGGGCCGATTGGAACAGCGCGACGATGAGCGCCGTCGTTCGGATAGGGGCGACAAGCTGGCCGAAGTACGAGGCAAACGCGAGGAACGTGCCGGTGCTGATCGAGCCGTTCAGCACCATGCGACCTCCGACCGCCAGCAGGGCCACCACGCCGAACGAGGGGATGATCTGCAGGGCGGGCGCGTACTTCGCACTGATGCGTACGTTGCGCATGCGGCTGCCGTAGAGCACCCGGGCGGCCTGTTCGAAGCGTCGGAGCTCCTGGCCTTCCTGCCCGAATCCTTTGACCACCCGAACCCCACCGATGGCCTCATCGGCGATCGCACTCACTTCCGCCTGACGCTGTTGGGCATCGAGCGCAGAGGGGTAGGCCCACTTCCGTAGTTGGTAGCCAACGGCCACGAACGCCGGAACCAGGAGCAGAACAATGACGAGCAGTTTCGGCGACAGGAACGCCATCGCGACGAGCGACAGCACCAGCTGCACGATGTTGCCGGTCAGGAACGGAAGAAACGCGAGAAGCTGGGCGATCATGCCGACGTCGGCGTTGCTGCGACTCACGATCTGACCCTGGGACAGCGAATCGTGCGTGACGATATCAAGGCGCTGAAGATGGTTCTGCACGCGCTTGCGCAGCAGAGCTTCGGTGTTGATGCTCAGTCGGCCGCCGAACCACCGACGCCCGAATGTCGTAAGCGCGCGGAACATTCCGATCGCGGCCAGGACACCAACCCACAACCCCAGTGAACCGTCGTTGCGACCGATCGAATGGTCCACGATCCGACGAACGATGAGTGGTGTGGCCACGACCGCCGAGTTACCGAGGAGGCTCGATGCGAGGGCGACGACGCCGTCGCCCAGATGGGGTCGGATCAGCCGGGTGAGTCGCCGAATCCAACCGGTCGGCTCCGGGCTCACCTCGAGGCTCACTTCGGGGCTCGCCAGAGGAGCAGGCTCGGGCATCTAGACGAGGCCGAGCAGGGCACGGAAGTGCAGGCCGCGATCTCGGTAGTTCAGGAACCGACCGAAGCTCGGCGCTGCAGGAGACAGAAGAAGCACCCCGCCTTCGGGCACGACGTCGCTCGCCCGGACCACCGCGGCATCGAAGTCATCGAAGGCTTCCACGATGACGTTGGTGTTGGCGGCGGTGGCGACGGCGGACTTTATAAGCGGCACAATACGCTCTCCGCTCAGAGGAACGCCAAGTACCCACGTCGGTGTCGTTCGGGCGGCGAGCGCTTCGGCCAGTGGCTGGTAGTCGAGACCGCGGTCGTGTCCACCGACGATGATTCCTACGGGGCGATCATTGAACGCGGCCAGCGCCGCGACTGCAGCCTGGGGTGCGGTGGAGAGGCTGTCATCGATGACGAGGCGGTTGCGGTGATACCCGACGGGTTGGAGGCGGTGTTCGAGAGGTGCGAACGTCTCCACCGCGGTCTGGAGCGAGGACCGGTTCGCCACGAGATCAATTCCGTATGCGTGCAGAGCACTGAGTGCACCGCAGATGTTGAGGGCGTTGTGACGGCCGACGAGCGTCGCGTGTGCGAGGTCGAGCAGCTCCGTGCCGTCGACACCGACGATAGAGGAGCCCCGAAGATGGATACCTTCGTCGGTCCCGTAGGCAATGACGCGCGGCGAGCCGTTCAGGTGGGACCGGCACTGCTCGACGACGTTCACGTTGTCGAAGTTCGCGACCAGCGCAACACCCGGCCGATGGGCAAACAGGTTGCATTTGTCGGCGTAGTAACGCTCCACCGATCCGTGCCAGTCGAGGTGCTCGGGGAACAGGGCAGTAAGTACACCTACGGTTGGCGAATGCCGAACCTCCGCCGACTGAAAGCTCGAAAGCTCCAGGGCGTACGTCATGGCCGGCCCGCTCTCGGCCGTGGCGCCATCCTTTGGCGCTGACGAGCCGGCGGAAAGATCCTCTTCGAGCACGTCGAGCAACGCGCGGCCCACGTTTCCGGCGAGCGTGGTCGGTCGTCCGCAGGCCACGAGGAAATGGGCAAGGAGCGACGACGTGGTGCTCTTGCCTTTGCTCCCGGTTACGGCAATCGTGTTGACTCCGCCGCTCTCGGCGAACCACAGCGCCGTACCTCCGGTGATGATCGCCCCGGTGTTCGCTTCGGCCAACGGCCCGTTGTACGGGCTCACCCCCGGCGATTTCACGATCACGTCGGCGGCCGCCACCACCCGGGCGGCGTCGGCCCCGCAAAGCACTTCAATACCTGCGTCGTGGACGATCGCCGACTCGGTGTCGACGACCACATGCATCGTTGACGGTTCGCAGTGCCGCTGCAGGAGCTTCACCGCGGCGCGGCCTTCCACACCGAATCCCCACACGACCACCCGACGACCGCTGAGGTCGCGAACGCGAAGACCACCCATCAGCCGCCCACGATCTGGTCTTCGTGGCCTGAGGAGACGTGGCCCGAGGAGACGAGGCTCGCAAATTCGACAGGCGCAAGCGTCTCATCCAGGGCGAACACCACGGCGACCGCATCGGCCGTTGGCCATCCACCGACCTGCTTGACCCGTTCGACCAGGCGTGCGAGAACCGGGTGCTCGGACCATTCGGCCTTGCCCACGATCATCTGCAGGGCGACGCGACATTCGCCGTATTCGCCGACGCACTCGAACGGTTTCCATTCGGTGAGTCCGAGCAGCGCGTCGAAACCTTCCTCGGGTGAGGTCGCGAACAGTTCCGCTCCCCAAATCGCTTCGAGGCGGCTGCGGTCGAGCACCGTCGCCAGTGCCAGGTACACGAACTGGCATTTCGGACAGTGACCGCACCACCGGCTGGTGCGCCGGGCCGGATCGAGGCGAAACGCGGCGTTGCACGACGAAAACGAATCGAAGTAGCGGTCACACGTTGCGGCGAATCGACGAGCGATGGCCAGCTCCGACATGGGACGCAGCAACGAGAAGTACGAAAGCTCGGGCGTGATCGATTGCACGAGACGCGCGATCGACAGTTCGGCTTCGTTGCTCTTCGACCACTGATGGTTGATCTCCACGCCCTGGTATTCGACGTTGCCTTCCGAAGCAGACCGTTCGTTCGACATCACGACCGCGCCGTGTCCCCGCAGCACCGCCGTACACAGGACCGCGAGACTCACGATCGCCGTGGCCGGTACGTGCCCGTTGAGGGCGCCCGCCGTATTAAGCGCACCTATCTTTGGATCAAGTTTCCGCACGACCGCGATGTCTGGAAGCTCTGCATCGCGGATCACATCGGCGATGACCGGATAGCGGTTGACGGTGATCAACGTGGGCGAAAACGACGCATCGGTGGCAGCCGCGGAACGCAGAATCTCGATTGAGACGCACGAGTCCTTTCCGCCGCCTACCGGAACCAGCGGGCCCCGGTCGAGCCCGAGGCCGGTCAGAGGATCGGGAGCCGTCGAGGAACGGAACGAGTACACCGGTTGCAGCTCGGCATCGAGTCCGTTGACGAAGCTGAACTCGCCGAGTCCTTTCGCCAGAAGCCGACGGTGAAACGCGATCTCCTCAACCGTGAAACCATCGGTGCTGTACGAGTCGGCAATCTCAACCTCACCCGGGGCCGCCATCTTGTAGTAGCTGAGTCCGGCCGCAAGCCCAAGATGTCGGACCATCCGCTCGAACGCGATGCGCCGAGTCGAACCGGGCAGGGCCACGGGTCCGACGACCGGAAACATGAACGTCTCCCGACACGTGACCGGTTCGCTCACAGCGCCCGCGTGCGGGACCAGCTCGTAGGTGAACGCCACGGTGACGTGGCCCGGGTTCAGCTGTCCCGAATAGTCGAACTCGATGCCGGCGTACCGAAACCGCCCAATGTCGACCGGCTCGAACCGGAGGACCGCGTCGGGATCCGCGAGGGCTGGATCAGTTGCTCGATTGGATGTTGACGGTGCGTTGGTTCCCACAGCAACGTCGAGGCTACCTGCCGCCCAGCAGGCTGGTGGTCGGCTCGACCACGAAACGGCCCTCAACGACGGACAGATCGATCACCCGCGGGCCCTGGTGATCCACGCCATTTGCCGGATCGTTGGTGGCATCGTCGCGGCGCCGCTCCCACATCCACACGCCCAGCTTTTCACCGGTCAACGGTCGGCTGAGGAAGTAACCCTGGATCGTGTCGACGCCGATCTCGCGCAGAACATCCCACGTGGCCTGGTCCTCGACTCCTTCGGCCACGACCTTCAATTTCAGCTCCCGCGCCAGTTCGACAACCGCCCGGACAATTGCTGCGCTGGAATCGTCGGTCGACACGTTGGTGATGAAGGACTTGTCGATCTTCACCTCGTCGGCCGTGAGGCGCGACAGGTACGACAGCGACGAATACCCGGTGCCGAAGTCGTCGATCGACACCTTGACGCCAAGGGTGTGCAGGTCGGACAACGCCTGACGGGCGAGTGGAGCGTCCTGCACGTATTCACCCTCGGTGATCTCGAGAGTGAGATGTTCCGGGGCCAGCGTCGCTGCATCGAGAAACCGGGAGATCGATTCGGCCAGGTCAGACTCCCGTAGCGAACGAGCCGACAGGTTCACCGCCACATGGACCGACAACCCGGTCTCCTGCCACTGGTGGCACTGCCGCAGCGCGTGGCGCAGCACGAGATTGGTAAGTGGGCCTATCAATCCCGAGTACTCGGCCAAGCCGACGAACTCGTCAGGGGGAATGAACCCCAGGGTGGGGTGTTCCCAGCGAACCAGGGCCTCAACGCCCACGACGGTTCCGCTTTGCACGTCGGCCTTGGGCTGATAGTGAACGGTCAACACGTCGTCGTCGATTGCGACTCGAAGGTCACGAACCAGCGATGCATGGCGGGCCGAACGCTCTTCCTCAAACGGATCAAAGAATTCGATCGCGCCCTCGGGCGACTGCTTGGCCACGTACATGGCCACATCGGCCCGCCGCATCAGGGTGCTCTGGTCGCGGCCGTGATCGGGGATGAGTACGACACCGATCGCACAGTCGACCTGCAACGACAGGTCGGCGACGCGGTGCTCGGTGCGAACCGCCTGCTGCACCCGTAGTGCCATCGCGAACGCTTCCTCGCGTGACGTTACGTTGTCGACCAGAACGGCGATCTCGTCGCCACCGAGGCGAGAGACCACTGCAGTGCGCGGCACAGACATGCGGACCTGATCGGCGACACCGATGATCAGCGCATCGCCGGTTTCGTGACCCAACGCACTGTTGACCTCTTTGAAGCGGTTCAGATCGAGCGTGATCAGTGCCGCTGAAGTCGGGGCATCGGGTTCGAGCGAATCGCAGAGCGCACCCAGGCGCTGGGCCAGAGCGCCACGGTTGGGCATACCCGTAAGCGCGTCGATCGTCGCGAGGCGGGCATGCTCGTCGGAGGCGGCATGGAGATGCTCGGCCAACCGGAATCCATGAAGGACGGTGGAAAGGTGATCGGCCATCGTTGCGAACAGCGCGACGTCTTGTGCACTGAAGCCCGGGGACCCGGCAGCCCGGTCACGGACACAGAACACCCCGATGCGTTCGCCGTTCTGGGCCAGAGGCACCGCCATCAGCGACGACACGTTGAACGGACGGAGGTACTCGAGCAGCGCCGGATCCTTCGTTGCGGGTCCGACCGCGACAACACCGTCTCTGGCAAAGACGCGCTCCCACAGCAGGTCACCGGGCGCCGGGAGGGTCGGCCCACCGTCGGACGATCCGCACGACTCTCGAACGGCCAACTGCCCTCGAGCGACGGTGATCTCGGCCCCTTCGGCTCGAAGGATCGCACACGCACGGGAAATCGCCAGCTGAATCATCTGTTGTTGATCGAGCGGAGCGCGCGCCGGGGCCGTGAACTCCTGGAGAAGTCGTAAGCGTCCAAACTGTTCGCGCACGAGCACAAATCCCCGGTACACGAGGACCGGGAGGGCGACCACGGCCAACACAAGCATTTCGGCGAGCCTGCTCTGCGTCGCCACGATGACCGCTACCAGACCGAGGCTGGTCATGCAGATCGAAGCAGCGATCGTCACGAGCACCGTGCCGATTCCGTTTCGCTGGGTGAACAGACCCCCACCGAGTCGAACGATGGCCAACTCCGAGATCGTGCGCACGACACGGGCGGCCAGTACGACCGAGAACGCGATCATCCAGGTTTGGGTTCTGCGTACGTTGGAATCCGATGCGAGAGCGTGGAACAACTCAACCGACAACACGACTTCGAACATCGAAAGCGTGAAGTTCATGAGGAACCGGAAGATGGGAACGCGACGCTGCAGGAACCAGCTCAGGGCGGTCCCCATGAGGCACGCACCGACCACCCCGGTCGGTGCGAGCGAGAACATACCGAGGATCAAAGGAACCTCGATGGCGGTCAGCAGAACCTGGGTGGCCCCGACCTGTTCGACAATGCCGAAGCGTGCGGCCAGGGCAAAACCGACAACGATCAATGCGAGTGGAATGTCAACCGCTGTGGCGAGTGCCGGTTCGTTGAGCAGCCGAAACCCGACGATCAAGGCGGTAAACACCGCGACAAGGAAAAGCGCTCCCGCCGATCGCCCCGTCGTTTGTCCACGGAGGGCGATCGGGACGATCGAAACTCGTCGCGACTTGCCTTGGCTATTCACTGCATTCAACCTCAGGCCGTTCATTGTTGTTGATACAGGAACGGTTTTCGTGGCTTTCCGCATGAGATACGTGCATGTTTTGTCCGCATCCGCTGCGGCGAGCTAACGACTGCGACGGCGTTACATCAGCCCGGAGTGGCTAGAAAACACTTACCGTAGCCTGAAATCGCCAGCGGCGTCGCCGCGGCACTCGCGATGGCCTGGCCTTTTGTCAGCTGCACGGTTTCCCCGCCGGTTGAGAGCGTGACCGACCCCTCCGAGCACAGCACCACTCGGAGTCCGGAGCACGCGGGTAAATCCCCTGCGGTCTGCGGGGTGACGGATACCCGGCTAAGCGCGAAGTCGGGGACCGGTACGGGCCACGACTCAAGTAGCGCTCCACCTGGAAGCGTTGCCGTCGTTGCCCGGATGACCGGATCCGACAACGGCTCGGTATCGACCAATCGGGTGAGCACCTCAACGTCGACGTGCTTCGACGTCATGCCACCGCGAATCACGTTGTCGGAGTTCGCCATGATCTCCACCCCGAGCCCACTGAGATATGCGTGCATATTTCCCGCATCGAGGAACAGCGCTTCACCAGGACTCAACCGCAGACAGTTCAGCAGCGCGGCCACCGCTACACCACCGTCGGCCGGGTACTGGCGACCGAGCCGGGCCAGCCAGGTCGCGGCAAGCTGGAATTCTGGAGGACAGGTGGCGAGGAGCAAACCATCAGCGCGCTGAACAAGCTCGGTAATCGACGCGGTCCGGGCCAGAAATGTCGCTCCGACGAGGTCATCGTTCGTCGAGAGTGCTCGACCGATCAGCGAGCGGACGGTCGCTCCGGCGCGGAGTTCGGCAATGAAGTGTTCGGCAATCCATCCGCCGAGGAGGGTCAGGAATGCGATCGATTCATCGACGGGACGAAAGCCGCACAACGCGTCGATGTCGCTAAGCGCGCAAATCAACTCCGGTTTGTGGTTCGCGTCGCGGAACACCCGCGTGGGGTCGGTTCGGCTAACGCCCCGGAGCTCTTCGTCGGCGAAACCGTTCCGGGCCTCCTCGAGCGTCGGGTGCATCTGGAGCGACAGCGGGCGACCGATGGCCAGAACCTTCAACAGAAACGACATCTCGTTTGCGCCGGGGCCAAACCACAGATGGGGGTCCCGGGAAGTGACGTCAGCGAGCGAGCACGCCCCGACTTCAGAAGCCGCGCCTTGTTCGGAAGCCTCGCCTTGTTCCGGGACCCGCTCGCCGAGTACCCGGGTAGGGCCGCCGGGGTGCGTGCCAAACCATGCTTCCGCCATCGGCTCCCCGGTGGGGTCGACCGCGAGAAACGCAGGCAACGCGTCATAGGAGCCCCAGTCGTACGGTTGCACGAACGGCTCGAGTCGAAGAATGCCGTGCTCGAGAAGCATGTCGTGTTCGGCCGGAGTCAATGAACTCTCTGGACCTGTGTTCTCGGGAGTCACAGTGTTCTTTCGACCAAAAATGGCCGACGATTGACGTAGAAGTTGCACAGCGACTCCAATGAAACGGACGAAACGAGCGGCACGGGCTATTTCGTCGCGATCGTTGGGAGGTTCGCCCCGATCGTGGGAAGGTCCCAAGCCGATTGGACGTTCGGATATACCCGTTTCGGCAGCAACACATACACCGGACTGGCCGACGGCTTGATCCATCGCACGACTGCGCTGAGGTTGTCGAAGCTCATCGCGGTGCAACCCGCCGTCGGTGACGCCCCGTCTTTGCGCCAGACATGCAGATAGATCGCGCTCCCCCGGCCCGGTACCGGTGGGTGGCTGTTGTGGCCCACGAACACCTTCAGCCGGTGGGCTTCGTCGCCCTGTTCCATCTGTTGCTGTTTTTCCCACGCCGTCGAAGGCGCGTGCGTGAGGCGCACATGGGTGTTGTACAGCGGCGATGTCGGATCCTCAACGAACAAGTCGTTCGGTCCGACTTCGACGAACGGCATCGCAGTGCGCTTCCGCCAGATTGCGTCGTAGGCGTAGACGGTCTCGAGGGGAAATAATCCAGCGGGTGCGCGTCGGTCGCCTTCCACTTTGTCGGGGGCGGAGCCGAGGGCCGACGCCGCGACATCGCGCACGTCGGTGAGGCCGAGCCCCCACGCCAAACCGGTCGGCCCGAGGCGGGCGGGAATCGGGGCACCGATCCGGACCCATACCCCGCCGGGTTTGCGCTCGAAACGGGTGAGCGTCGCTCGGGTCGACGACCAGTCGTCGGCGAGGCCGACGATCAGCTGGGTGGTGCCGGGGCTGAGCGTCGATTGGGTATGGGCCGAACCGGTCGCCGAGGCGGCGACCGACCGAACGGCACCCATTCCTCCCGTCAGCGCCGCGACCCCGACGGTCCCCGCCAACCCCAAAAACGCTCGTCTGCGCATACACCCATGTTTTCACGGCGATGGCCGCACGGGGCACCAAGGCACGAAGTGCTCGGTGCATTCCGCCCCGAGCACTTCGTATGGTCACAGATTTTGGCTGGTCACAGACCTTTGGTCGACAGACTTGTCGGTTCACAGACCTTTGCTCGACAGACTTGTCGGTGAGCGGACCTTTGCCGCTAGTCGCCCGGACTAGTCGGCCAACGGCTCCGGGGCGCCTTCGACATTGAGCTTCGGGATCGCCTTGTCGAGCCAGCGCGGGAACCACCAGTTGCGGTCACCGAGCAGCTCCATGGTCGCCGGCACCATCACGATTCGCACGATGGTGGCGTCGATGAAGACAGCGGTGGCGAGACCGAGACCCATGACCTTGATCGCGCGCTGACCGAGCGCGAAGCCGAGGAACACGCAGACCATGATCGCGGCTGCGGCCGTGATCACCCGGGCGGTTGACGCCAGGCCCTCGACGACGGCCGTGCCGTTGTCTTTTCCGTGGTCGTAGTACTCACGGATCCGAGACAGCAGAAACACCTCGTAGTCCATGGAGAGACCGAAGACGATCGCGAACATCATCATGGGGATCCAGGGCTCGATCGGACCGGGTTTGCCGACACCGATGATCGACCCACCCCACCCCCACTGGAACACGGCCACGACGAGACCGTAGGCCGCGCCGATCGACAGCAGGTTCATGATGACGGCCTTGAGCGGGACGAGGATGCTTCGGAACACCGCCATGAGCAGAAGAAACGACAGCACGAGCACGACGCCGATGAACAGCGGAAGACGGTCACCGATCAACGACGCGAAGTCGATACCTCCGGCCGTGAACCCGCCCAGATAGGCGGTGGCTCCGCTCCCGGCAACGATCGGGGCGATGACGTTGCTGCGAAGCTGGTGGACCAACTTCTCCGTCGCCACCTCCTGCGGCCCGGTCGTGGGCGTGAAGTTGATGAGGAACGCCTTGCCCGACGGGAGGGGCTGCGACACCGCGAACGCGACACCGGGCGTGGCCTGGACCGCGGCCGTCAATTTCGGCACCACCGCGGCGGCTTCCGCAGTTGGCGCTTCGATGGCGATGAGCCCGGGGGCGTTCGAACCCGGCCCGAACGCCGTGGCTTTGAGGTCGTAGGCCTTACGGGTTGTGGTCGACTTCGGGTCGTTGCCCTGGTCAGAGAACCCGAGACGCAGCGACAGCATCGGAATCGAGGCCACCACGAGCAACAGAAGTCCACCGATCGCGAAGGGCCAGGCCCGCCGCTGGACCAGCCGACTCCAGCGGTGCCATCCGGTCTCCTGGCCCTTGGGCTTCGCCGGACCGCGATGGATCGAGAATTTGTCGACGTTGTGTCCGACGAACCCGAGCATCGCGGGGATGAGCGTGATCGCGGCGATCACGATGACGAACACGGGCGTTGCCCCGGCCAGGGCGATTCCGTTGATGAACGACAGACCCATGAGGAACATGCCGAGCATCGAGATGATCACGGTGCAGCCGGCGAACACGACAGCCCGGCCGGCCGTCGTGATGGACCGGACTGTCGCGTCGTGGGGCGTCTTGTCCTCGTGCAGTTCGTCTTTGTACCGGGTAACGATGAACAGTACGTAGTCGATACCGACTCCGAGACCGATCATTCCGGTGATGCTCGTGACGAACGAGGGCATGTCGGTGAAGAACGACCAGATCCCGACACCGGCGATGGCAATACCGACGCCTAGTGCGGCGGTGAGGATCGGAAGGCCCATGGCGATGATCGAGCCGAACGCGAGAAGCAGAATGATCACCGCAGCAAGGAGACCGAACGCTTCACTTGGCGGGAGCGAGAAGCCGGCGAACGGTTGGCCCGCAAATTCCGTTGTAACGCCCTGACCTCGAAGCTCGTCCGCGGTCTTCACCAGCTTCACCGGCTCGGTCGCCAGCGCGACTCCCGGTTTGAAGGTGACCTCGGAGAGGGCGACGGTGCCATCGGCGGAAACCTGACCCGGCTGCTTCGACGTGAACGGATTGGAAACGGTGGCGATTATCGAGTTCTTCGCGAACTTGTCGAGCCAAGCGGTAATTTCCGCCTGCTTCGACGCGACCCCGGCGTCGACCTTGAACACGATTTCGCCCGACTCACCGCTGGCTTGCGCCTTCCCCTGTGGAAACTCGCGGCTGAAGACATCGAGCGCCTTCGAAGATTCCGTTCCGCTCCCGCCGCCCTGAGAGTCGTTGTACTTGCCACCCAGGGCTCCCGAAACCATGAACGAGGCGGGAAGGGCGAGAATCCAGACAACAAGAACGATTCTCCGGTGGTTGAAACACCACGAGGCCAGTCGTTCAAGCAGTGGACGTTTGGGCGATTCTGAAGTCGGGCTCACGAGTCTCCTTGGTAGGGGTGTCCACGCTGGTGGTGGCGGCGGTCCACGTTCCCCGGGCTCGCAGGTCCGATTCGACCAGTGACGCGCCGAACCGATGCCTAAGTTATCGGGGTTACGTCACCTTACCGAAGTCGAATAGTTAATTTGACAAACTTTCCCCGAGATCCTCAGGGTTACCCTGAATACCCGAAGGTATCCTCACCTCACGTGACCATTCGGAGGCTGCGACCTGGGGCCGGCGTGCTCGCCGGCTCGACCCTCGGTGGCTGCGGCTGGCCTGCTCCGGAGCCGAAAACCACTCCCGGACCGTCGGAATCGACTCCGGAGCACACAAATTCAGCTGTCGCGCTGTCGAATCGCGTTATTCGACGGTGACGCTCTTGGCCAGGTTTCGAGGCTGGTCGACATCGCGGTCCAGGGCTTTGGCGGCATGGTACGCGAGCAGCTGCAACGGGATGTTCCACAGGATCGGATTCAGTTCGGGCTCGTTGACGGGCACTTCCACGTAGTCGTCGAACAACCCGGCTTCCACGTTCTGGTGAGCGACGATGCCCTTCTTCTGCACGATTGCGATCACCGGACCTTTGCGGGCCCGAACCTGTTGGACCGACGACAGGTTCTTGTCGAGCAGGTCGTCGTCGCCGATGATCGCCACCACCGGGAACTCGTCGTTGACGAGGGCCAACGGACCGTGCTTCAGCTCACTCGACGGATACGCCTCGGCATGGATATAGCTGATCTCCTTCAGCTTCTGCGCGCCTTCGAGGGCAATCGGGAAGCCGGTGCCACGACCGATGAAGAACATCGATGGTCGGTGCGCATACTTTTTCGCGATCTCCGCGATGTGATCCTCGTCCTCGAAGATTGTGGCGATGTCGGCCGGGAGTCGGCGAAGCCCGGCGATCAGGCGGGCGCCGTCGTAGGGGCTCAAGTCACGGACCCGGCCGAGCTGCACCGCAAGCATCGCCATGCTCACGAGCATCGAGGTGAAGACCTTCGTGGACGCGACGCTGATTTCTGGACCGGCGTGCAGGTAGATGCCGTCGGACTCGCGGGCGATGGTCGAGCCGACGACGTTGACGATCGCCATGACCCGTCCGCCCTTGCGCTTGATCTCCTGCACTGCGGCAAGCGTGTCGAGCGTCTCGCCCGACTGGCTGACCGCGATGTAGAGGACGTCACGTTCGATGACCGGGTTGCGGTAGCGGAACTCACTGGCCGGTTCGGCGTCGGAGGGAATCCGGGCCAGCGACTCGATCAGCTGCGCCCCGGCCAGACCGGCGTAGTACGCCGAACCGCACGCGATGAACTTGACCCGACGGATGTCGAGGACTTCGCGGGCCGAGAGCGTGACCCCGCCGAGTCGCACGGTCGAGAAGCGCTCGTCGAGCCGGCCTTTGATCGATCGCTCGACGGCCGACGGTTGCTCCAGGATCTCCTTGCGGAGGAAGTGCTCGTGGCCACCGCGGTCGAACTGCTCGATGGTCCAGTTGATGTCGACGACCCGACTCTGGGTCGGGGTCGCGTCGAGCGCGAACGTGCGATACCCGTCGGCCGTCAGCACCGCCATTTCGCCGTCTTCGAGGTGCACGATCTGCGTGGTGTGACGCACCAGCGCCGCCGCATCGGAAGCGACCATCATCTCCTTGTCGCCGACGCCGATGATGACGGGCGAGCCGTTGCGGGCGACGACCAGGCGGTCCGGTTGCGTTGCATCGATCACGGCCAGCCCGTAGGTTCCCTCGATGCGGGCGAGGACGTGGCGCACCGCGTCTTCGAGGTCATCGCCGGCGGCGCGGCGCTGGGCGATGAGGTGCGCAAGCGTCTCGGTGTCGGTCTCACTCACGAACACGACGCCTTTGGCCTCGAGCTCCGCCCGCAGTTCGCTGGCGTTTTCGACGATCCCGTTGTGAACGACCGCGATGTTGCCGGCCATATCGCTGTGCGGGTGCGCGTTTACGTCACTCGGTTCTCCGTGCGTCGCCCAGCGCGTGTGGGCGATGCCCACGTTGCCGGCCAGACGCTTCGGCACCGCGGCTTCGAGTTCCCGGAGCTTGCCTTCCTTCTTACAGACCTTCAGGCCGTGCGACGTGATCAGCGCCACGCCCGCCGAGTCGTACCCCCGGTACTCGACCCGCGCCAAACCCTCGAGGAGCGTCCGCAGACAGTCCCGTTTCCCGATTGAACCGACAATTCCACACATGGTGATTCCTTCCGCTCCCCGACCCGGGGCTAGCCGTAGATGACGCGACGGATTTGGCGAACGGTGAGCGGTGGCGCCGCGACCCGCCGAAACGGCAGCTCGCGTTGGATGCGCTCAAAGATCACCGGGTTCGCATAACCCGCCTTTTGCAGTTCGCTGTGCCGACGCTTGATGAAACGCTCGACCGGTTCGGAGAAGAACACGAGAACCTCTTCGACCACCCGCTGCGCTTCGGCCCGGGAGAGGGTCGTCGTGCGGGTGAGTTGGTCGAGCAGGTCATCGAGCGGCGTTCCGTCGATCGCGCTTTCGAGTGTGGTTGGCAACATGACTGCACCATGGTGGCCGATCGGTTGGTACAAAATCGAGATTCTTGCCCGTTCTCGGGCAAGAAATGGCCATATTTACCCATTTCCGGGTCAGAACGGCATGGGAGGCTCCGGGTTCGGGCAGCTCCAACCGACTGGCCCTGCGGCGGGGCCCGCAAACCCAACCCGGCCGCGGCCAGAGCCCAACACCCCAGCTAGAAAACCCAACCCAACCAATCCCGGCCATCCCACGCCACGTCTACCCCCAAGTTGGGTACCTCCCACCCCCAAGTCGGGCACCACCAACGCAGCCGCACCCGCAAACCCAACCCGGCCGCGCCAGAACCCAACACCCCAGCTAGACAAACCCAACCCAACCAATCCCGGCCATCCCACGCCACGTCTTCCCCCAAGTTGGGTACCTCCCACCCCCAAGTCGGGCACCACCAACGCAGCCGCACCCGCAAACCCAACCCGGCCGCGCCACAACCCAACATCCAGCCACACAAACCCAACCCGACCAATCCCGGCCATCCCACGCCACGTCTTCCCCCAAGTTGGGTACCTCCCACCCCCAAGTCGGGCACCACCAACGCAGCCGCGCCCGCAAACCCAACCCGGCCGCGCCAGAACCCAACATCCAGCCACACAAACCCAACCCGGCCCAATCCCGGCCATCCCACGCCACGTCTTCCCCCAAGTTGGGTACCCACCACCCCAAGTCGGGCACAGCCAACCCACCGCGCAGAGCGCTGTGCGGGCGGGCTACCGGCGGCGGTAGGAGCGGGTGCGGACCCGGAAGCCGGCGTCGTAGTGCTCGTCGACCAGTGCGTAGCCCCAGGCGTCGCGCAGCACCGGTCGCTTGTGCGGAGTGACCACGTGGAGGTTCGGGGAAACGGCGGCGAGGGCCAGACATACGCCGGGCAGGCGCGATTCGTCGCACAGATGGAGCGCGTACGCGCAGATCACATGGTCGACGACCATCCCGTCAGCGGTCAATGAGCCGGCCGCCACGTCGGCGAAGGAGTCCGACCGGCACGTCGACCCGGTCGTCGCCTCGAATGCAACGGCAGTGAAAGGGTCCGCTGCGATCAGATCATCTGCCGGAAAGCCAAGTGACCGAAGGGAACGCCACACCTCACCGGAGCCGCACGCCAGGTCGAGCACCCGCTCGCCGACCGACACGGTCCCGGCGAGCACGAGTCGTTCCACGGCGTAGGACACCGCGTCGGCGTGCGGGTTGCGGTACGAAGGCCCGAACTCCCGGTACCAACCGTCGGCTCCGCCCGGGTGGCGAGCGTAGGCATCGCGCATCCCGTCGCCGGCCGGATCATCTGTCTGCATGCTTCCGGGATCGGCCACACACGAGTCTGCCGCCTGCTGTACTTGAATGCCATGACCGACAAGAACGCGCCAACCCACACCGCGGGCGTCACACCGCTGAACGAACTCATGCACTACCTTGACGCGTCGCCGTCGCCGTTTCATGCGGTCAACTCGGCCCGGCGCCTCCTCGAAGCGGCAGGGTTCACCGAACGGACCGAACGCGAGACCTGGTCCGACGTAACCGGCCGACACTTCGTCGCCCGTCACGGTGCGCTGATCGCGTGGGTCGCCAACGAACCGAACCCGACGAATCTAGGTGTGCATATTGTCGGCGCGCATACTGACTCGCCAAACCTTCGGGTGAAGCCGCATCCCGACGTCGCCAATGTCGGATGGCGCCAACTGGCCGTCGAGATCTACGGCGGAGTTCTTGCGAACTCGTGGCTCGACCGTGATCTGGGCCTTTCCGGGCAGGTCGTGTTGAACGACGGCACAACCAAACTCGTGCTGATCAACCGGCCGGTGGCCCGCGTCCCCCAACTTGCGATCCACCTCGACCGCGAGGTGAACGACAAAGGATTGGTGCTCGACAAGCAGAACCATCTCCTTCCGGTGATCGGACTCGGATCGTCGGAGAAGGGCGACGCCATGAAGTGGATCGCTACAGAGGCTGGTATCGACCCCACCCACATCGTCGGCGCTGACCTGATGCTCCACGATCTCACCCCGGCCCAGACCCTCGGGACTGACAACGAACTGCTCGTGTCGGGTCGTATCGACAACCTCTTCTCGGCCTGGGCGGCGATCGCGGCCCTTATCCAGGCGGCGGAAACCACCGGACGGGTCTGCATCGCGGCGCTGTTCGATCATGAGGAAATCGGTTCCGAGTCAACGTCCGGTGCCGCCGGACCGTTCCTCGAGGCAACGATCGACCGCATCATCTACGGTCTCGGGGTGAACGACCCCGACAGCCGGGCCCGGACGATTTCGGCATCAACGTGCGTGTCATCCGACATGGCGCACTCCGTGCACCCGAACTACGCCGAGCGCCACGAGCCCGGTCACCGCCCGTTGCCCAACGCCGGGCCGGTCATCAAGGTCAACGTCAATCAGCGCTACGCCACCGACGCCACCACCGCCGCATTCTTCGCCGCAGCCTGCGATCGGGTCGGCGTGCCCCATCAGGTGTTCGTGTCGAAGAACTCCCAACCCTGCGGATCAACGATCGGACCGATCACCGCGACCAGGCTCGGCATCGCAACGGTCGACGTCGGTTGCGCAATGTTGTCGATGCATTCGGCTCGTGAATTGTGCGGGGCCAACGACGCAGAATTGATGCTCCGTGCGCTGACGAGCTACTTCCGCGGCCGTTAGCCTCTGTGTCATGACTGCAACAACGGTGCTGGGAATCGACATTGGCGGCTCAGGAATCAAGGGAGCTCCCGTCAACCTGAAGAAGGGTGTGCTCACAACCGAGCGACTTCGGATCCTGACGCCGACCCCGTCGTCGCCCGAGAACTGTGCCGAAGTCGTGCGGGAGATCGCTGCGAACTTCTCCCGCAAGATCGGCAAAGACAGCGCCATCGGGATCACCTACCCGGGCGTCGTCCGCGCCGGTGTAACCCTCAGCGCGGCCAACGTCGACCAGGGTTGGCTGGGTCTGAACGCCGATGCGTTCTTCGAGGAAAAGTTGCAGCGCAAAGTCACGCTGCTCAACGATGCGCAGGCTGCGGTGTTGGCCGAGGTCCGCTACGGCGCGGGCAAGGGTTACAAGGGCATGGTGCTGATGCTGACGTTCGGCACCGGGATCGGCTCGGGTCTCGCATTCAACGGCGTCGCCCTTCCGGGGGTCGAGTTCGGTCATCTGAAGATGAAAGGCGTCGACGCCGAGAAGCTGGCCTCGGCCAACGTCAAAGACGTCGAAAAACTGTCGTGGAAGGCCTGGTCGGAGCGGGTCAACGACTACCTCGACCGGATCGAGAACATCATCTGGCCGGAGCTCATCATCGTTGGTGGTGGCGTCAGCGAGAAGCCGGAGAAGTTCATCCCGCGATTGAAGACCCGGGCGCCGATTGTTGCTGCGCAGCTTGGGAATGGGGCCGGGATCGTCGGAGCGGCAATCGCGGCGGCCGAATGGGAGAAGTAGAAGACCCGCCGCCTCAACCAGCACAGAGCGGCAATCGCGGCGGCCGAATGGGAGAAGTAGAAGACCCGCCGCCTCAACCAGCACAGAGCGGCAACCGCGGCGGCCAGAGCAGCGGCGGACGGCGCGGCCGGGTCGAGTCGGTTGTTCGTGGTGCCGCTGACCACCGCTGGAGCCGATCACACATCGAGGTGCGTACCTCGACGCTGACGCGCCCGCGGTCCCTGGCGGTTCTCCTCATTGCGGCGGCCGGGTTGATCGCCGCCCCGGCCGCGGCGCTCCACCGGTCGGCGCCTGTCGGAAGATCGCTCGCACAGAGCTATTCGCTGTGGTGCGGGCATCTCACGACTGACGCCACGTTGGCGATGAACGATCTGGCGAGGTTCCGCTGGGACGGTGTGCACGTGCCGGCGCCACGCGATGACCTTCACACGCTTCTCCAACGCGCTCTCGCCGACACCACCACATCCAACATCGAACGAAACCGGCCGGTGTTCAACGCGCTTCGGCTGCAGTGCGGGTGGGCCGAAAACCCGCGTGAGGTTCACGAGAGCATCGTGCTGCAACTGTCGGCCCACAATGTCGGCGTTGACTGGACGACGTCCGTGCCGATCCACGAGGTTGCTTCGCAGATCGCCAAGCAGCCGGCGGCCATCTCGTTCGTGACGATCGATGGGCGCGTCGACCTGCTCAAGGTGTTCGAGTGGGTCTCGACGCTCGCCGCTGACAATCCCGCGAAGGCCGCGATCGAGCCACACGCCGCGTACTTCGCGTCGTTGCACGACGCGCTCGTCGGAAACGGCGAACTCGTTCCGAAGTCGCCGCCACCTGCGCCCGCGTCCGAAACGTCGAGCCCAAAGCCATGACATCGACGCACGAGCGCACCGGCGAACCGAACCGACGCGGTCGGAACCTGACGGCCATGCCGAAGATGCCGCAAACGGTGCGAGTCCCGATCTGGCTCATCGCTGTTGTTGTTCTCACATCACTCGGGATGACGGTCCGAGGCTGCACCCGCGACACGCTCGCGACCCCGAAGTATCCGATGCGGGATCCGATCGTGCTGGTGCCGACCTATCGACCGCAGGCGTTCATCGAGATCTTCGAGCAGAACGGGCTTCCCCTGTCGTCGCTCGATGTCCAGGCCCTCACGCAACTACGCGACGAGTGGGAGAAGCGACCCGACCTGCAGGCGCTGTTCAAGACGAATGAAGGTTTCGTCGACATGGTGCCGTTCATGTCGTGGGCCATCGAGGTGCTGAGCGACGCGACCTCCACGCGCATGCTTCCGTATCGAGCGGCACTGTTCAACATGCGCAGCCGACTGGGAATCGTGGCTGACCGTCCGCTCTACGAAGTCGTTCTGGTCATGCTGCACGACCGGCACGTCGACGCACTTTCCGTCGCGGAGCAGACGGCACTGCGGAGCATCTGCTCCGACATTTCGAAACAGCCGGACCTGCTCACCAACCTCTCTCCGCACGGATACCTGTCGATGCGAAGCGTCTTCACGTGGGTGCAAACCCGGCCTCAGGCCGCGGATCTCAGCCGTATTCGCAAAGCCGTCTTCCGAGCCCGTTAGCGCCGTCTTCCGGACAGCGAGCGGGTCAGGCGGTCAAGCGGTCACGTCGGTAACGCGGTTCGGGCGGGTCGGGCTCGCGACCGCAAGCAGGAGAAACAGCGTGGGAAGCAGACCCTGGAACAGATCCTGCTCGGTCATGTTGAGCGCGATCACCGTCGCCAGCACGCATGCTCGAGCGGCCGCGACGGCCGGGACGTTGACGATGGCCTGCCCGATCCGACGCAGCGCCTGCAGGACCGTTGTCGCGACAAGCGCGAACGCGGGGACCCCCGCCATCAGTGCGGCGTCGATGAAACCGTTGTGGGCATGAACGGCGACGTAGCCCGTACGAAATTCGATCTCGTCGCGCAATGCCGTCGAAAAGACCGTCGGTCCGACGCCGTAACCCGTCACCGGAGCCCGACGCACCAGGGCCAGACAGGCTTTCCAGATTCCCGTTCGCCGGGTCAGGGTCAGATCGACCACTCCTTCGGAATTACGAAAGACGACGGCCACCATCACGCGTGCGCCGACGACACCCAGCAGGGCGAGCACCGCGAACGTCGACCCGATGAAACGGGTTGACCGACCCTGTTGCGTCAGCCGCCGGATCAACAGTCCGGTGGCCCCCACCCCGAACGCAACGACCGTGGCCACGGCCAACACCGATCTCGGGCTGTTCGACTGCGACGCTTCGCCGGCCCACAGGCAAAAGGCGATCCCGGGCAGAACAAGCAAGGCTCGACGCGGTCGCAGTAACAGGTACATCGCGCCGCTGACGACCCCAAGGACTGCGGCGTGCGCGGCGACGTTGTTGTGGATGTAGGACCCGGAATACTCGTTGCCGAAACGATCGAACGAGGGATACCGCAAACTACCCAACCATCCAGCGACGTACGCCGCGAGGACCGACGCGTGAACGACAGCCAGGCGTCGTTCGAGCGTCGAGATCCCGCAGATGACGATGAAGGCCGCAAAGTAGGGAAACCTGGACGCGATCCAACTTGCCGAGGCCGAAGGAAGGATCGACCAGAAACCCGTCATGACAAACCACACGCACAGCACGGTGAAGGGCCAATGGGTCCGGGCCATGGCGAGAAAGCCGTTGAAATCCGAAGCAACCAACGCGACACAGATCGCAAGCGCCACCGCCGCCGCAAGGTCCTTCCAACCCAGCCATCCGCTGCTCCCACGGGTGCTGAAGGCAGCGAACGGGGCGTTCGCCGACATCAGCAGAACAACAACCTGCACGAGAAATGACGTGCGCCAGGGAGCCGTTGTGAATCGCCGGAGTCCGTCTGAAGGTGTGTGGTCGGGTTCCATTGAACGGTCCCGTCGGCCACGGTATGGACCGGGCCCGGCGCGGTTCGCTTCGGGCGCAGCGCTATTCGCTTCGGGCGGTGCGCTGTTCGCCTGAAGAACGTCCATCCATCCACCGTACCAACGGTTGCGGTTCGTCCCGGGGCTTGGTTGGCAACCGACGTCTCCGTTGCACCCGCAAACTACGATGACGGCAATGTCTGGAGCTTCCTGCCGTCAAATGATGACCAGATTCGCTGGGGCGGCCTGA
Organism: uncultured Acidimicrobiales bacterium; assembly: GCA_963763135.1. GTDB lineage: Bacteria > Actinomycetota > Acidimicrobiia > Acidimicrobiales > JANYDT01 > JANMZO01. Next base: position 417,629 of record CAVXNJ010000012.1, read on the forward strand.
CATGCGGCGGTTCATCACGTTCGTCTGTTACGCCGGTGTCATCGGCCTCCTCCAGGGCCTCGCGCGATATCTGGTTCAGAACCGGACCGGGATCAAGTACGAGCTCATGAACTTCGGCAATTGGCCGGTTGTCTACGCGTTGCTCTTCTGTGTTGTCGCGTTTCTGTTCGGGTTACCCGACCTGCAGGAAACGCTGTCGCGCACCATCGTCCTCTCGATTCTGAGTTGCATGGTGTCGGCGGCGCTGTTCACGATCATCAACACGATCTGGGGACCCAGCCTTCTCCCTCGGTACCTCCTGCTCGGAGCGCCGATCGCCGTAGCGCCGTGGCTCATCATCTGTGGGTTGCTGACTCGGCGCGGTTGGAACCGCGAGGCGGCCAAAGAACGCGTGCTCGTCGTGGCCTCGGCATCGGAAATTGAAAACGTCCAAACCGAAATCAACGAGCGGGCCGAACGCCCCTGTGTGTTTGTCGGGTCGGTCGAAATGAGTCGGCTCACGTCGAATCCGGAACGACGCACGACGTTCGGCCAGGCGCTGTTCGCGTGCGAACCCGGCAAGGTGCTCGAAGAAGCCGAGGCGAGCCAGGCCAGCCTTCTCGTTCTGTCCGAGGAAGCACAGCGCATTCCCCACGTTGTCGAAGAGGCCGCCAAGCTCCACGAGTCCGGCACCCGGGTCCGCTCGCTCACGGCGTTCTACGACGAGTGGCTCGGCAAACTTCCGATTACCGAACTCGATCGCATGCAGCTCATGTTCGACCTGTCCGACGTCCACCCGACGGTCTACGCCCGCCTGAAGCGAACCGTCGACGTCGTCGCTGCGCTGTTCATCCTCGTGCTTTTGGCCCCGCTCCTTCCGTTCATCCTCCTCGGCAACCTCCTCGGCAACCGCGGCCCGCTGTTCTTCCGACAGCGTCGAATCGGCCAATACGGCGAAGAGTTCGACATCCTCAAATTCCGCAGCATGAAGCCGAGTCCCCAGGGCCAGGGCGAGTGGACCACCGTCGGCGACGCCCGGATCAGCTCGTTCGGCGGATTTCTCCGGAAAACCCATCTCGACGAACTGCCTCAGGCCATCAACATCCTCAAAGGCGAGATCTCACTCATCGGACCGCGGCCCGAGCAGGTGCACTACGTCCGGCAACTTGAGCAGACCATTCCGCACTACGGGTTCCGGCACACGGTTCGACCGGGCATCACCGGTTGGGCCCAGGTGAAGTATCCCTACGGGGCGAGCGTGCGCGATTCCGAGGAGAAGTTGGAATACGACCTGCACTATCTCCGTCACCACAGCCTCGTCACCGACCTGCGGATCACGAGCCGTACCGTGCGCGGCATGTTCTTCAAATCCGGTCGCTGACCCATCCGGGGTGGTGCTCCCTGCGGTCGCCCTGTTTTGAGTTCCGTCGAAGCGAGGCGGCTACGCACGCCGCTTGGACAGCATCGTCTCGGCTAGCGCCTCGTCGATGGACTCCCACCCAGTCCGGCCCCGGCACAGGAACTGTCCCGACCCATCCGGGGTTGGTGGCTCCCTGCGGTCGCCCTGATTTGAGTTCCGTCGAAGCGAGGCGGCTACGCACGCCGCTTGGACAGCATCGTCTCGGCTAGCGCCTCGTCGATGGACTCCCACCCAGTCCGATCCGCGCACGAGATCCGTCCCAACCATCCGGGGTGATGCTCCCTGCGGTCGCCCTGTTTTGAGTTCCGTCGAAGCGAGGCGGCGTGATGCTCCCCGCGGTCGCCCTGATTTGAGTCCGTCGAAACGAGGCCGCTTCGGTCAGGTCGTCAGTGTGCCGATCCAGCCCCGAAGGAACGAGAACCCCGATATCGCGGAGAAGACGGTCCACGGAGCGACGCGAGTGGGAGATACTGCGATCACCAGGTCGACGGGTCGAGCCCGCCCCAGATACTGCGAATGGCTCGCACTGAGCAGCAATCCGCTTGCGTAGGCCACCAATGCGGCAAGAAAGGGTTTCCGAAGAGCGACGAGGAGAACCACACTGACGAGTGACGCAGCCGGCCACCACACCCGCACGCCTCGTATGTTGATGGGCCCGATGCGGATTCCCCGCACGGTTCCCGTCATTCCATGACGTTGGATGTACAGCGGCTCGACGCTCGAGAACTTTGCGTGTCGCAACAACTGTTTGAAGGTCACGCGCTCATCGGGATGGATTACAAGGTGCGTCTGCTCGAAATGCCATTGCACGCCGCTCGCGCCAAGCCGCAGGCCGAGATCGGTATCTTCCCGGAACGGATACGGCCACGCTTCCTCGAAACCACCGACCGCCAGGAACGCCTGCCGCGAAACCAGTAGGCATGCGGCCAGGTAACCGCCGGCGACAAGTCGTTGGACGCGCCGCCAACGCCAACTTCCATCCTCCGCGCGCTTATTACTCGCGATGGCGAACTCCAATGCCTCATCCGACGAATGAGACCGCGCAAAGGTCGTGGCCGACTCCAGCGCTTCGGGACCGATCGTCACATCGTCATCGATGAACAGCACCCACGCGCCCGTGGCGGCCGTTGCGCCGAAGTTCCGTGCGGCCGCGGGTCCCCGGACCGGACCCCGGACCACGTTGGTCAGCCGGTGTGATGACTCGACCTTCAACGGCTCGAGGGCGGCGCTCACCGCTCCGGTGCGCGTGTCATCGACCACCACGATCTCGATGTCGGGACCCCCGAACTCGCGGATGGTCCGCACGAGGGCCATGGCCCGTTCATCACGAACCGACGGGATCACGACGGAAAGGACGCCGGGCGGGTCGGCGTCGGTTCCTCCGAGGGGTCCGCTCACCGCGAGGTCTCGCCGGCCCGACCGCTGTCGGCCAGGAGCAACGATCGTGATCTCGTGAGGTCGGCCACCGCGGCGACAAGTTTCGGATGCCGGAGCAACCGGAACAGCCGGGGTTGATGACGCGGCGGGGTGACGAAGAAATGCAGGCCACCCCACATGAAATAGTCGACGTTCAAGAGGCGGGCGGCACGTTGAAACGACTCCGTGGTGCTGAACGCGATGTGCTGGCCGTGTTCGAGGCCGAAGTACCACCAGTCGGTCAGCGAAGGTGGCTCGAACGGGGCCAACTCGGTTCCGACGATCGCCACGGGCCCGTACGCCAGCATCTGCTTCAGGAACGCAAACGGGTCGAGCGAGTGCTCGATGACCTCGATCGCCACGCTGGCATCGAAGCGGGTCGTTTCATCGGCCTCGAATCCGGCGGCAAACAGGTTGTTCGGATAGGGATCGGAGTAGAACGCGTCATGGCCGCGGTCACGCAACATCCGAACGAGAACTCCGTTACCGCCGCCAACGTCGATGACCTTCGCCGGCTTCAACCAGAAGCGAAACGCGACATCGAGATGCGTGGCCACCGTTTCGTTGCGCCAAAGAAGGCCCAGGTCACTCTTCGTTATCGAGGAGTCGGCGTACGACTCAGCCAACCAGTGCGGATTGGTGACCTTGATGTAGCCGCACTGCGGGCATCGTACGTAGTGTGCATCGTATTTTCCCAGCACCTGAGCCGTGCCGAACTCGACCATGGGATCTTGGCAGTACGGACACCGCGTGTCGGCCCCGGTGCCATGGGTTGCTTCGATTCCGGACATCCGCCCCGACTATACCGGCGCAGGTCAGTCGACCCGGCGCATGACGTCCACGACGAGGGAGCCGACGTCGCAGCCGCGACCGAGCCGCCCGGGCCGACCTCGCAGCCGACGTCGGCGGGATGAACCAGGTAGCCAAACGAATCCGATCCTGAGAGGCCGTCCGGTCACCGGACCGACAAAACACGAACGAACGGTATCCTTTGGCTTTTCCGATTCCTGTGTCAGCGAAGGTCGCGTGTTGTTTTCGGTCCCAGTGGTGCTCATCGGCTTCAACCGCCCCGACCTGTTTCGGGCGTTAATCGACTCCGTGAGGCCGACTTCCCCGAGCACCGTCTTCGCTGTTTTCGACGGACCACGAGCGTCGCGTCCGACCGATGCGGCACTGGTCGCGGAAACCCGGAGCAAACTCGCATCCATCGACTGGCCCTGCGAGGTCATCAGGATCGAGAGCGCGGTGAACCTCGGATGCCGCAAGCGAATCCAGACCGGCCTTGATGAGGTGTTCAAGCAGGTCGATTCGGCGATCGTGCTCGAAGACGACTGTCTCCCGGAAACGTCGTTCTTCAGTTTCTGTGCCGAGCTTCTGGATCGCTACCGCAACGACGAGCGAATCGCCTACATCGCGGGGACGAACCACGGAATCAACCACGTGGGCACGACATCGAGCTACTCCTTCTCCCGTTACGGCGGCGTCTGGGGTTGGGCGACGTGGGCGCGAACCTGGAAGGAGTACGACGCGAACGCCCTCTCATGGGACGACCGTGGGGTCCGGAAGCGGGTACTGACCGCGTTTGAGCACCCCGACGAGCGGCGTTTCTGGAATGACGCGTTCCTCAAGGTCCGCAACGGTTTCGACACCTGGGATTTTCAGCTTTCGCTCGGTGTGTTCGCCCGCCACCAACTCGTCGTCGTACCGAGCGTCAACCTCATCAGCAACAACGGATTCGGCTCCGATGCGACCCACACCGTCGACGCGACCGAACTGAGCCAACTTCCCACGTTTGCGTTGACAACCCCGCTGGTTCATCCGGCGACGGTCAGCCGGAACATTCAGTTCGACGAGCAGCTGTCGCAACAGTATCGGCGCACCCTCTCAACCGACTGGCGCTTCCGCATAGCCGAACTCCGGAAACGCATTCGGAACCGGACCTCATGACAACCGATCGTCGGATCAGCGAGACCGAGGGTCGCCCATGACTTGGGTCGAGCGGCGATTCTCGCGACTCGGGGCGGCCGTGGAGACGCTGAAACCGGCGTTCGCCCGGGTGTCCGAAGCCGGTGTCCGCATCGTCATCGGCACCGTCAGCTCCATCGTCATCACCCACCGGCTGAGCAAGGACTACCTCGCTCAGACGGCATACGTGGCGTCCCTGGTGGCCATCGGCCTGGCCATTTGCGCGTTGGGTCTCGACCAGGCCCTGACCCGTTATCTCCAAGACAACGCAAGCTCACGCCACCTGTTCCGCAAAATCTCGCGGATCCGCCTCATAGGAGTGAGCAGCGTCGCCACCGTGCTCCTCCTGTATATGGGGATATCCAACCTGCCGTGGCAAGTGAAAATCTACGGACTCATCTTCACCTTCACGTTGATTTCGTCCTTCAGCGAACTCAACGTGATCGTTGTGCAACGATTCGTCGGATCGAAAGCCGTGGCCAAACCGCGTATCTGGGGATCGGTGTTCGGCAGCATCGGTCGGGCGGCCACCGTCCTGCTGTTTCCACGCAACCTCGTCCCGTTCGCCTTGGCCGCTCTGGTCGAGCCCGTATGGGTCTATGTCGCCACCCGGCGAACCGTCGAACGGTCACTTCCCACCGACGAAACCGATCGGACCGATCGGACCGATCGGGCGGACTCCAGCCGTACCGCTCATCGGGGGCACCGCTCCGCCCCACGCGTATCTGCCTCGAGTTCCGAGCCTTCGACCCCGCTGATTTTGAAGTTCGGGCTGCCATACTTCCTGTCGGGTCTTGCCATAGTCCTGTACATGAAGATCGATATTGTGATTCTTCATGCCCTGGTCTCCAAGGATGAGTTGGCGAAATATGTTGTCGCCGTTCGCATATCAGAGCTTTTCTATTTCATTCCGACCGCCATATACGGTGCCGTTGCACCGGAGGCGATCCGTCGATACTCGGAAAGTCCGCTGAAGGGGCTGCAGTACATTCGCCAGCAGACGAAGGTACTGCTCGTCGTTACCTTCGCGATCGTCGGCGGGATCATCGTCTTCGGTCGACCGATCATCAGCGTGGTGGCCGGAAACCAGTACCGCAGTTCGTACGGCGTTCTCTGCGTGCATGTCCTGGCCTTCGTCGGCGTGTCGGTGGGCGTCATGCGGGAGATCTGGATACTGCTGGAGGAGAACGGCTACCTCAGCCTGACGATGACGGCGCTGGGGGCGGTGCTCAACATCGCGTTGAACGTCGCTCTCGATCCCCACTACGGGGCCATGGGCGCAGCGATCGCCACGACGTCGGCGTATTCAGTCGCCGGATTCGTCCTTCCTTGGTTCTCGAAGAATGGCCGAGAGTTCCTCCTCGGCCGGATTCGGGAGGATCACTCCTGACGGGCGACTCCGTACGGACCGCTCCCTGACGGCCGGCTCCTTACGCACCGCTCCGTCAGCACCGCTCCGTCAGCACCGCTCCGTCAGTGATGCGACCGCAGGAGTTCGTACACGTCGAGCGTGAGCCCGGCGGTCCGGGCCCAACTGAACGACTCGCTGTGGCGCACACCCGAAGCGACAACGTCGTCACGGCGCGGCGACCCTCGCTCCAACCCGGCGAGCAACTTCGCCACGTCGTCGGGCTTTCCCCAATCGACGTAGAGGGCAGCCGAACCGCCCGCTTCCGGCAGACTCGAATGGTGCGCGGACAGGACCGGACACCCGTAGCTCATGGCTTCGAGCAGCGGCAGCCCGAACCCCTCGTAATCCGATGTGTACAGCAGCGCCCTGGCGGATCGGTAGTGGCGGGCCAACACGTCGTCGTCGCCCTGCACCGGCACCACTCGACCCGACAGTCCGAGCGCCGCGATCTGTTCCAGCTCGGCCGGTCGGAGATCCCCACCACCGAACACCACCAACCGGGTCGCCCGATCCTCCATGGCGCTCAGTGTGTTGAGCGCGTGGTCGAAGCGCTTGTAACCCTGTCGACTGCCAACGAACAACAGGAACGAGTCACCCACGACCGACCGGTCAACGGCCTCGAACGACGACGTTGTCTGACGGGGGCGCTGCGCCGCCAACGGAACAACGTGCACCCGCTCGGCATCAGCCCCGATGATGGAGACGATGTCTCGTTTCGTCGATTCCGAGTCGGCGATGACCAAGTCGCTCTCCTGAACAGCCGCCGCCTTCGACCGGACATGCACGGGCGCGTCGGGAAAATGCTGAGGGAACAGCTCGTAGATCATGTCGTGAACCGTCACGACGGTCGGGTTGGCCCATCGCCGTGGGATGCCGTGGTAGGCGTGATGCACGATCGATGCGGGCTTCGCCCGAATGGCCCGGGACTCCAACGCGCGCCCCGCCGCAATCGAAAACCGCGAAACACCGCGAACGTCCAACGACCACGATGGCAACGCGATGCCGGTCAGGCGAACCCCGCGGGGCAGGAGTGCCGATCGGGAAAACCAGGTGCTGACCTCGGACTCCACACCGAGTTCGTGCAACGCCTGGACGAGCTCGATCTCGTAACGACTCACGCCGCCGTACTGCTGGAGTCGAAGGGCTTCCCCGGTGAAATACACCGCTGGAGGAGATTGCTTCATCGTTTCAGCCGCAGGTACTTCACGACCCAATGGTAGAGAACACCGCGCAGGTGATAGGTGACCAGCGCCCGGTAGCGACCCCGTGACCGGTGAATGAATTGGGAGCGGATCACCTGACGCCGGTACCTGACCAGCAGTTGGGCGCTCAGGCCCCCGGCGGCGAACGACACCAGCGTGGCGTCGACGGTGTGAATCCGGGCGTGGGCCTGAATCGCTCGCAGGACAAAGTCGTAATCGGCGGCGAGGCTGTAGTGCGTGTCAAAGCCGCCGAGCGCCAAGAAGTAGTCGCGTCGACAGAGCGTCGCTTGATGGTTTACCGACATACCTTGTTCGATGCCCGCCGGATTCGGTTTGCAAAGACGGTCAGCGAGGCCTTCTTTTGCGTAGATCCAGGATCCGACGATGAGATCGAAATCGTCGTGTTTGAGCAGATCACCGACAGTTGTCTTATATGTATCTACCAGTTTGTCGCCCGCATTAAGGAACATGACGTAGTTCCCTGACGCAAGTTCAACCCCTTTGTCCATCGCATCGTAGAGCCCCGAATCCGGTTCGGAGACGTACACGTCGACACCCGGCAGCCCAGCCGCCAGCCGGTCCGGCGTTCCATCCGACGATGCCCCGTCGACCACGATGTACTCGACCCAGTCGGGCTTCCCCGTGTTCACGCTCGCCGCCGTCGCCTCGACCTCCGCGAGAGCATTTCGGCACACCGTGATGATCGACAGCGATGCTGCCGGCCGACCGTTCGACATTACGGCATGCTCGGCATCACGGGTGGTTCGCCGGGTAGGTCGGGCCGCAATACACGTCAACACTATAGTGACAGGGCACTCGAACCGACCGACGGTCACCGTGTGCCCCACCAGGCTGGCGCCGAAAACACAACACGGAGGCGAATGCCAGACAACGTATTTTTCGCCCTTGCGCTCTTGCTTTCGGTCGCCACACTCGTTCGCGGCTTCGTGGCGTTCAAGGGTGACGCCGCCTCCATCGTCGGTCTGGCATCGCTCTCCCTCGCCGTGTGCGTGCCGCTAGCCATCATCTGGCACACGCGGGTCGAGCCGGAGATCCGCATCCATATCGGGAAGACGTACTCCGATTCCTCTCTGGGAACTGTTTCGTGGGCCGGATTCGCACTCACGGTCGGGTTTCTCTGTGCGACGACGTTTCCGACCCCGACGGCCGCGCGCCCGAAGCTGCGAAAGGCCTTCTCCGAACACCGGAATTTCGTGCTCTGCACCGTGCTACTGCTCGCCGGAAGCCTCCGGCTGATCCAGTTGTACGGCGGCCTGCTGACGATGCTCCGAAGCCCCGGGCAGGCGATTCCCGGTCAGTTCTTCGCCCTGATAATGGTCTGCTCCGCGTGGTTGGGATTGCTCGTAATTGCCGGGGGCAGCGCGACGCGTCCTTTCATGAAACGCTGTGCACAAATCGGGATGGCTGAAGCATTCATTGTCACGCTCTTCAACTCTCGACTGCTGGCAATCATGTTGGTCGCGCAGTATCAGATTTACATGTTCTCCAACAACTCCGGGCAGTCCACACAGGCCAAACGGTCAAGTCGACAACGGTCCATCATTCTGTTGATCGCGATTCCCTGTGTCGCACTGGTCTACGGCCTGTACCGCGAGCAGTCGTCGGTTGCGTTCACACCCAAGTCGGTCTTCTCCTGGTTGTTTCAGAACAACCTGGAACCCATCCCGGGAGCGGCCTCGGTGGCCGACACCGGATCCCCCGGCTTCGTTCACGTGATGCGAACCATTGGCGTAATGGTGCTCAACGCCGCTCCCGGCTTCTCCAGCCCGCTGCCACTGGAAGAGCTACCCCGGGTCGGATCGATCGTGCCCAGCGGTTTCGAGCAGGCATGGGCTGCAGCCGGCCCCCTCGGCACCGTCCTTCTCGGATCGATCGTCGGGATCGTCGCACGATGGTGCGACTCGGCCAAGGGCCACACACCGAGGCGCCTCCTCCTCGGTCCGGTCGTCGTGTTCATGTGGCGGAATTCGATCGCCGGCTCGTTCTCGTTCCTCGTGCTGTGGATGTTTCCCTGGGCGATGGGCCTGCTACGGCCGAACCTTCAACGTCCGACGCTCAAACGCTTCCAACCGCAGCGCGCCGTGAAGGTGAAGGTCGCGGCGAAGACCACCGCCACTTCAGCGGCGGTCGTCGGGCGTGCGGCCCACCACGCATGGCAGCGAACGGCACCCGACGAGTTCAGCGCCACGCCCGACGACCGCACCACGTACCCTTCTCGGCTCGCCGCCGCCACAGCGCCCCGGTACGCATCCGCCGTGCCTCGTTGGCGGACCGGCGTTGGCGGACCGGCGTTGAAACCGCCGCTGCCACCGCCAACGCCGCTACCCAAGGCATGAGCGGGGCGTCAGGGGTTCAGATTCCAGCGGACTCCACGAACGCTTTCCATTGGGCGAGCACGACCGTCCGCGAATAGTTGTCGCGGGCCCAGGCCTGCAGCGCGGTCCGGTCGGCCGGCGTGACCGTGATCGATTTCACCGCACGGGCAAACGCTTGCGCCCCCTCCGCAACCACGATCGCGTCGGGCAGCGGTTTGGCCAATCCGCGAGCGACGAACGGCGTGATCACCTGGGGCAGTCCTAGCGCAGCCGCCTCGATCACCTTCGTCTGCAGCCCGGCTCCCGACACCACAGGGACCACGCCGACGGTGCGATCGTCGACGACATCGGTCAGCTTGTCGTACGCCCCGAAGTAGTGGGGCAGCCGTTTCGTGCTTCGCGAGCCCCCTCGCCCGAGGAGGCGAACACCAACGCCCGCGCCGAGCGCGGGTACAAGCTCCGACTCGATCCAATGAGCGGCGAAGCGGTTCGGGTGGTAACTCAGGTGACCGAAGAAGATCACATTCGTGGCCGTACCCGTGGCCAGCGTGTGGTCCTGGTTTTCGTCGATCTGAGGCCATTCCGAGACGATCCGGCAGTTCGATCCGAGCGATGTGGCGTCGCGCTCGGTGATGGCGGAAGCGGCCAGCGCACCGCCGATGATCTTTCGGTCGTAGCGGGTCACCCGGCCGGATTCCGTGCGCCAAAACCACCTTGCGAGTGGGTTGCGGCTCACCTCGGCGCGATGCGCATAGGCGTCTCCGATGGAGTCGACGAAGTCGATGACGTAGCGGCCCCGCGAACCCGACCGGGACACAGCGACTCGTGAAGAACACGTATGAGTCAGCGGGCGGGACGGAGAAATCCAAGCGAGCCTGAAACGCAAGGACCGAGAGAGGTAAGCGCGCGTTGCGCATGACCGCACCCAAGCACCTCCGGGAGGCTGCGTCGACGCCCCGGTACCGACGCGGTGTCAGCACCGTCAACCGCCAGCAGGAACTGGGCCGCTCGACGTTGGTAACCCTTCCCGTTCAGGTCGGGTCCGTAGGGTACGACGACGCAGTATTTCGGGATTGGCACCGGAAACTCGGGCTCAGGTTTGAACGATCGGGTTCGGATCCGATCATTGCAACGACTCGTAAACCCGGACGTACTCGCGAGCCACGTCTTCCCATGAAGGAAGGTACGACGACGCAAGTGGATTGCGAACGAGCGCCGCTTCGCGTCACCGCGCCGACCCACGTCGACGGCGACGTGTCCTCGGCAAAGAAGCAGTGCGGTCCGATCGCTTCCTTCGCGACGACCGCATCGCGGCCCAGGACCACCGGAAGCTGGCATTCGGCCGCTTCGATGATCGGGAGACCAAAACCCTCCTCCGAACTCGTCACCAAGAGCGCCGCATGCGAACGGTAAAGCTGCTTCACCTCGGCATCGGATGCATTGTCGAGAATCGTGGCGCCGACCGCGATCAATCTCGAACGGTGGTCATCGGAGAGCCCGGCTCGGGCCAGGATCGTGATGGGCGCATCCCAACCGCTCGCCACCAGCGCCTCGAGCACCTGGCAGAGAAGCTCAGGACGCTTACGATCCATGACTGCCCCGAACGCGAGAACTCCCGGCGCGCCCGGGGCCCGACTGCGTCGTCGGGTTGCACGGGTACCATCCCGAACGAAATGACCTGGATCCGACCCGATCCGATTCCCGACGCCACCATGGAGTCGGCCGTGACGGAGCTGATTGGCGTCAGCACGTCGGCTGTCGCCAAGCCACGCCGCAGAAGCTGCCACTGCGCCTTTCCGATCAGCGATTTTGCATCCCGCTGGAACAGGTCGTACACGGTGAGAACGGAGCGCCGGGGAGGGAAAATCGACCCGCTGTTGCTGGCGTAATGGACAACCGCCGATCGGGGAATACCCGCCAGCAGCGGGGAGACCGAAAGCAGGACCGCCTTCGGACCCATCGAACGCAACAACGACGACGCGCTGTCGGCCGTCGGTCGTTCGAGTCCGAGGACCTGCGGCAATTTACCGATGGCCGTCATACCGTCGGTCAGATTCCGGATGAAGCGACCGATCCCGAGGCCGCGTCGAGCGAGTCGGGCATCCATTACCACCATCGGCGATCCAACAGTCGGCTCGGCGTTCCGGTCGACGCTCGGAGGGGTACTTGGCACTGAGGCAGCCTACCGTGCGGGCACTCCGAGACGTTGGAGCGCCTGGGTCGCGAACGATGGAGGGATGGACACGAAGAGGGATACGGATGGGCCCGGATGGGCCGGATGGGCCGGATAGGCCGGATGGGCCGGATGGATCGCACCGGTGGATCCGTCCGGTGGGTCGGCCGACTCAAGCGCAGGGGAACCCCGCAAACCCCGGCGACGGCGGCCGATGGGAAACATGCTTCCGACGGATCGGAAGCGTCATAACAACCACAAGGACGTGGAAATGGGCATGGACGCCGCATTCACGACCCTCGGTATTGCCGTTGGGTCACCAGCAAGAGAAATAACACGCGCATTTCGGGCATTGAGCCGGAAATCTCACCCCGACACCGGAGGTGATCCCGAGCGCTTCACCACGATCGTCAACGCGTACCGAGCGCTGCAGAAGGCCGGACTGGTCGGAGGCGAGCGAAGCGGATCGACGACCGATCCGACTCGAATCCTCACGGAGTCGCCCAATGAGTCGGGCACCGGGTCAGGTCGGGCCGAGCCGGCCGCGTCATGCAAATCAACTGCGTCGGGCAAGCCGGCTGCGTCATGCGACCCGTCAGCGACAGCAAGTCGTCGGCCGGACCGAAGCTCGCGACCTCGTCGCCGGTTGCGGCTCACTATCTACGGTTCCTGAATGGACTCAAGATCGTCGCCGAAACGCCTGATCCGACGGATTCAATGTCCGAGTCGACCACGTCACGGACGTCGGACCGCACAATCGGGTCCGATTCGAACGAGTTCGCCTCGATCCTTGAGCGCGAACTCCTTCGAGTGGGTTGATCCAGATTGGCCACGAGCGACGAAACGACACCGTTTCGGGAGTCCCCGAGCCCCGGTTATCGGCTTCTAGACTGCGCCTCATGAAGATCACAATCGTAGGGACGGGGTACGTTGGGTTGGTCACCGGCGCGTGTATGGCCGACACCGGAGTCGACGTGGTGTGCGTCGATATCAACGAGAAGAAATTGGCTGACCTTCGTGAGGGAATTCTCCCGATTTACGAGCCGGGACTCGACGCGGTCGTAGCACGCAACGTTTCGAAGGAAAGGCTCACGTTTTCGTCGGATCTTCGGGCTTCGGTGGCCGACTCCGACGTCGTTTTCATCGCGGTCGGAACACCTCCGGGAGAAGACGGGTCGGCGGATATGACCCAGGTGCTCCAGGTCGCCCGCTCCATCGGCGAGGCCGTCGCGGGGCGCAACGACGGATACGTCGTTGTCGTCACCAAGTCGACGGTGCCCGTCGGAACGGCCGTTCATGTGCGAAACGCGATGCTTGAAATGGGTGTTTCGCCCACAAATTTCGACGTCGCCTCCAACCCGGAATTCCTGAAAGAAGGTGCTGCGGTAGACGACTTTGCCCGACCCGACCGCATCGTTATCGGGGTCGATTCCGAACGGGCAAAACGGGTGCTTGAGCGGTTGTATCGGCCGTTCCTTCTCAACAACCATCCGGTGCTTCTTCATGGATGTCGCCTCAGCTGAAATAACCAAATACGCCGCCAACGCGATGCTTGCGATTCGCATCAGCTTCATGAACGCGGTTTCGAGTCTGTGCGACGTGGTCGGTGCCGACGTCGACCTCGTGCGTCGCGGAATCGGCTCCGATCCGCGGATCGGATCGTCGTTTCTGTACGCGGGCGCCGGATACGGAGGATCGTGTTTTCCGAAGGACGTGCGAGCGCTCGAGTCCACAGCGGCCAAGCACGGCCTCGATTTCGGGCTCCTCACCGAAGTTGAACGCATCAACGACCGCCAGAAACTGATTGCGGTCGAGAAGGCGGCGGCGCTTCTCGAACTCGACGATCCGCAGGACTTCCGCGGGATTTCGGTCGCGATCTGGGGCCTTGCGTTCAAGCCGAATACCGACGACATTCGGGAGGCCCCGGCGTTGATCGTCATCAACGAACTGCAGCAACGCGGCGCGACCGTCCGCCTCTATGACCCGGTTGCGACCTACCCCTACGACGACGACGTCGTTGTGTGCTCCGATGCCTACGATGCCGCCACCGCTGTCGACCTGGTGATGCTTCTCACCGAATGGGGGGAATTTCGTAACCCCGATAGCGCTCGGCTTGCGTCAATCGTCCGACGCAAGCTCATCGTCGACGCCCGAAATGTCCTCGATGCAACAGAGTTGAAGCACGAAGGGTTCTCGGTCGCCTCGATCGGTACGACCGACGCAGTTTCCGGCCCGAAAGCAGACCCTGTGACGTCGTCTGAGGTCGCCGAGTACCTGGGCCACCGAAGGTTCGTGGATCGTCGTTGCCGGAGGAGCGGGCTTTCTCGGTTCAAACTTCACGCGCCTGATCATCGAAGCCGGATGCAATGTCCTGTGCGTCGACGATGTTTCGACGGGCCGCTGGGAGAACGTGCAGGCGACGTCCGGGATCGTTTTCCCGAGCGGATCATCGCCATCGAGCACGACATCCGAAAGCCGGTGATCACCGTCGCTTCCGACGCGTTGCGTGAACGCGGGATCACGACCGGCATCGCCGCGGTGTGCAATCTGGCATCGCCGGCGTCACCCCCTGCGTACCTGGCCCGGCCCATCGACACGTTGGAGATCGGTTCGCTCGGAACGCAGAACCTCCTTGGATCTGGCCCTGGCACACAATGCCCGTTTCCTTCAGGCATCGACCAGCGAGATCTACGGCGACCCGCTCGTGCACCCGCAGCCAGAGTCGTACTGGGGCAACGTGAATTCGATCGGACCACGGTCGGTGTACGACGAAGCGAAGCGTTACGGCGAGGCGCTCTGTTACGCCTACGAACGCGGACCCGAGGACTCGATCTCCGCCTGGTGCGGATCTTCAACACCTACGGACCCCGAAGATGCAGGCCGACGACGGTCGCGTGGTCACGAACTTCATCAATCAGGCGTTGGCCAACGAACCACTGACCATCTACGGCATGGGCGATCAGACCCGCAGTTTCTGCTACGTCGACGATCTGGTGCGGGGGTTCTGGGCGCTGTTGCAGTCCGACTATCGCGGGCCGGTCAACTCGGAAACCCGGGCGAGTTCACGATGCTCGAGCTGGCCTCGTTGGTCCTCGAACTCACCGGGCGCATCGTCGGAAATCCAGTTTCACGATCTCCCGATCGACGACCCGAAGCAGCGTCAGCCCGACATCACCGTCGCGCGGTCCGTGTTGGGCTGGGAACCCACCATCTCAGCTTCGGACGGGCCTCGAAAGCACCATCGAGTGGTTCCGAACGGTGTCGGTCGCCCGTTCAGAGGACCGACCCCTAGGGGACTCCGTTCCCGGCTGCGGGAGGAAATCCGGGCCTCGGCTCCGCCGTCGGACCAGATCTTCGTAGCACCATGGCCGGAAATGCCAGTTTGGGCATGAGAGACTCATCGCCACGATGCACACCGGATCCAACTACTGAAGACCCATCACCCTCCACGCTGCCACGCTTCGTAGCGCTGCCTGGGTCGGCGGTGGTGGCTCTTGCCCGTCGCCTTCGTCGTTTTCGCGACTGTTCGGCGGCGCGATCGGCCGCGGGACGATCCGTGCCCAGGCCGACATTTCGCTTCGGGAATCCGCGCCCTCGTCGTTGGCGAGCCAGATCTTGGACCTCAAGGACTCAAGATTCCGCTGCGGACCAAGTCGGAATTCGCCCAGGCTCTCATCACGTCAACCATCGGCGGATCGACTGAAGCAGGAGATTCCCGGCACGTCACTGCAAGTCATCGACTCGTCGGTGTTCGGTGGCTTCCGTCTGGACGTTACCGGCCCGACCACCACGAAGACCGTTGCAGCGCTCGACTGGTCTATCCACGAAGCGGAGGCATACCGGTCGACCGAAGCCAAGGACCTCGTACACGAACATGAAGTCGATTCTCGACGAACGTCAGAAGTGTTGGAGGCCCGCGAGGCCGAGCTGACGACCGAACTCACCAAACCGGCGCCCGGTGGCGTTATCGCGGCCCTTGGCGACTGAGCGGCGCACCGTCCGCCAGGACCTCGACACTCTGCCGAACGGGAGCGCCATCGTCCGCGGCTCGCCGCTGATCCGACGGGCGGATTGCAGGTCGTCCGTCGAACTGATCCCACAGACGCTGGGCTCACGGATTTCGCTGAACTCTTCGAAGTCGATTGCGCTCGGGGTTCTCGGTGTTCTGCTGGCCCTGGCCGCGCTTTCGACGCTGGCCGCGCTCGACAAGCGAGTTCGCTTTCGAAGCGACATCGAGGGAGTGGCCGGCGCTGGAGCGCTCACTGCCATCGTCGATGACCGGCAGTCCAACGTGTCGGTGCTCGCGCTCTCGGCCCGCTTCGTCGCCGGACAACGCGAACATGGCCACGGCACTCCTCGTTCCCATCGGAAGTTCAACGAGCCGTTCGGCCGACGTTGGTCGATTGGCCGATGCCAGCGCCGCGGCGCTCGCCGATCCGAAGCTCGGGCCCTCGAGCGGCTTCACGTTCTCGTCGTCGGAAACCTACCCGGCCTCGGATACCGCACTCGCCGACGCCGCCACCGGGTTTGGCGCCGTCTACCTCGTCGCCGAGTCCGGGGTCACGCACAAAGACGACCTGGCGCTTGCGGCTCCGGTCATTCGCGGATGCCGGAATTCCACTCGCCGGCGTTGTTCTCTCCGGCGTACGGGCCGGCGACCTGCGGACCGCTGCGCACTAGCCACAGGCCCAAACAAATCTCGTTGCAACGCTCAGGACACAAGCCGGCGAACGACGTTGGGGCTAAAGCAGCGGCTGCTCACTCAGCACACGCACACGCTCACGCTCACGAGACTTCACGCAACATTAAACGGCGCTGTACCGACACCGTGATCCGACACGGCCGGTCGAGAGGACATCCGGTGGAGATGATGGTGTGTTGTCTCAGGACATAGGAAACCCATGTCGCGAGTCATAGGAAACAGCTGTCGCGAGACACTGGAAACTGATGTCGCGGGTCATAGGAAACACTCGGATGGGTGTCTAAAGCCCGACTGATCATCACCGCTGTCACTATCGAACACCGCTCCGCCACCGAGGTCGCCCGCACCTACGGCGTGTCGAGAGTCCGGGTCTACGAACTTCTCGCCCGGTACCGCACCGAAGGCGATGCCGCGTTCGAACCACGCTCACGCGCACCCCGAACCCGACCCACGGCGACACCACCATCAACCATTGAACTCATCGTTTCCCTACGAAACGAGCTAACCACCGCCGGACTCGACGCGGGCGCTGACACGATCGCCTGGCACCTCCAACACCACCACCACCTCACCGTGTCACGAGCCACGATCTACCGGGCGATCAGACACCACGGACTCGTTGAACCGCAACCGAAGAAACGTCCGAAAACGTCCTACATCCGGTTCGCCGCGGAACAACCAAACGAAACCTGGCAATCAGACATGACCCACTACCGACTCACCGCCAACCGTGACGTGGAGATCATCACCTGGCTCGATGACCACTCCCGCATGGCCCTCTCCGTCACCGCTCACAAGGTCGTTACCGGCCAAACCGTCACCACCACCTTCCTCACAACCACCGAAACATATGGCATTCCCGCCTCCACACTCACCGATAACGGCCTCATCTACACCGCCCGATACGCCGGAGGGCGAGGGGGACGCAACAGTTTCGAGACCACCCTCATCCGCCTCGCAGTACTGCAAAAGAACTCCAAACCCAACCATCCGACCACCTGCGGAAAAGTCGAACGATTCCAACAAACCCTCAAACGCTGGCTCAACGCACAACCCCGACCCGGCGACCATCAACGAGCTACAAACACTGCTCGATACCTTCGTGCAGATCTACAACCACCAACGACCCCACCGCTCACTGCCACACCACCAAACGCCCGCCACCGCCTACCAAGCCCGACCAAAACCAACACCAGCGAACACACCACAAACCCGCCACCGACCAGTCCCGACTACGCCACGACCGCATCGACAACACCGGCAAAATCACCCTCCGCCACAACGGACACCTCTACAAAATCGGCATCGGACGACCCCACGGCGGAACCCCCGTCCTCCTCCTCATCAACCAACTCGACATCCGCGTCGTCCACGCCAACACCGGCGAACTCCTCCGACAACTCACCCTCGACCCCACCCGCACCTACCAACCCACCGGCCACAAACAAGGCGGACCCAAACGACCCTACGGCCCACACAAAAACCCACACCCCAAAAACAAATGAACCCCCAAAACGGGGGTTCACCAGTTACCGATGTCTCGCGACATCACACGGTGGAGATGATGGGAATCGAACCCACGACCTCTTCATTGCGAACGAAGCGCTCTGCCAACTGAGCTACATCCCCGGGAGCACTCACATTAGCGGTTCTCACGGACGAGTGATGAAACCACACAAAGTGATATTTTTGCCTTAAGTTCGCCACACATAGTGGCGATGAACTGGAAACGACCACGCTGGTCGGTCATCTTCCCCAGTTCTAAGGCTTCACTATGAAAGTGCAACTCAGAAACCTTACTCTCCGTGGTAAGGCTCTCGCAACGGTCATGGCGTCACTGCTTGCAATTCCCGCCTTCATGAATAGTGGCGCATCGAACGCCGCTGGCACGAATCTTCCCCAATCCGCTGTCCCCGCCTACTTCTCCGACCAACCGAGTTGGGACCGGTTGGCGCTGGCCGACCGAGCACCCAGCTTCGTCGTGGCCAACCCGGCGTCGGGCCCGGGCTCGGCGAAGGCCCCCTGGATCGCGTCGGTGTTTCAGACCGCGATGACGGGCGGGCTCACCCTCATCGGGTACAGCTCGACCCGGTACGGAGATCGCCCGATCCAGGAGGTCCTGGACGAAATCAGCCATTACCGGACCTGGTACGGAATCAACCGGATCTTCCTGGATGAAACCCCGTACCTGTGCGACCGTCTCTCGTATTACCAGACCATCTCCGAAACAGTGCACCGCAACGGCGGCACAGTGGTGCTCAACCCCGGCATGAACCCCGAGAGTTGTTGGGCCGGGGTAGCCGAAGTGATTGTCAACTTCGAGGGAAGCGCGGCAACCTACGAAACCTGGACTCCCGCCCCGTGGACGCTCAACTCCACGAACACGTCGTTCTGGCACATCATCTACGCGGCGGGCCTCTTTGACGGAACGGCCCTCCTGGAAATGGCTGCCCAACGGAAGGCGACCTGGGCCTACCTCACCGATGACGTGCTGCCCAACCCGTTCGATCGGCTTCCGGGTGACCAACTCTGGAAGAGCCACCGACTCGAAGCCGACCAGCCGATCCAGTCCGGTATCACCGACACGCCGATCGTGTTGGCCGCAGCGCCCACCGCAACCCCTGCGTTGACAGCGCCGCCATCTGAGGTGACACCACCATCCGCCACGCCATCGACCGTTCCTTCCGCGACGGTGCCGACGCCGGCCGATCAACTCGGCGATCATCTCGGCCAGGTCGTGGCGCCGATGCAGGTGGTAGCCGTGCCATCCGCGCCGACCTCCACTGAGCCGCCGACCACCACCGCTCCGACCCCGACCGAGCCGCCGACCACCATCGCCGCGAACAACCCGGGGCCGGCTACGCCAACAGCCGGCGCTCCCGGGACGGTGTTCGGCGCTGATTCGGTAGGTCCACAGGTCCCCACCAGCGTGCCCGTCACTGTGCCCGCCAAACTTGCGCTGACCTCACCAAAGGCCGCACCGGTGGGTCCCAAGTCGGCAGCCAAACCCGCGAGGAGTCGGACCAAGCCGGCACCGAAAGCGGTGAGCGCCTCGAAGCCGGCGAAACTCCCAAAGACCCGCTGGCCGGCACCGAAGGCTGTCGCCGGACGCAGAATCAGCCGTTGACGGCTCGTCGGCCTTCGTAACGGTCGGTACGGTGGGTCTCGCGACCCGAGGTCCGCGAGCGACCGCGGTCCTTGACGGCGAAGCGCGGATCGATTCGCCCGGTCGGCGCTGCCACGCCGCGGCGCTGACGGTCGAACCGCTGGTCAAGGTCGTCGAATCCGTAATCGAGGTCCTGAAGGTCATCGAAGTCATCGAAGTCATCGGAGTCATCGGAGTAATGAAGGCGATCGAATCCGTCGAGCCCGTCGCCCTCCGAGAAGTCATCAAAATCGTAAACATCGACCAGGGCCGAACCCAAGTCAGAGCGCTCGGCTGCGATCGCCGGCCCACTGGCGAACTGCCCCACTCGTCGGCTTCCACGTCCCCGGGATCTCACCGACCGCAACAGTGCTATATACGCCACGAGCACAGCATCAACGCCAAGCTGCAGCAACCAAAGCGACGCCACCGACGTTCCGACGGCCAACGCCAGGGACAGGGCGCAGCTTCCGAGCAGCACCTGCAGGATCTGGGCGCGTCGGCGCTGGTGACGATTGCGAAGGGACGGGGGTGCAAACGGGTTGGTCTGGCTCGGGCGACGCGGTGCGCCCACGACCGCGCTCGAATTGAACGGCGTGACGGACTGCGTCGAGCGACCGATCAGGCCGTGACGGTTGCGGGCATCGCGGGCATGGTCTCCCCGACGACTCAGATGGATCGCCGCGAGGCGGTCACGTGCGGCATCGAGGCTGCTCGGCCCCCGTTCATCTCGGCGACGGAAGACCGAGGGGCCGAGTACGACAATCCAGGCGGCGATGAGCCCGACGATAAGGAGGTTGCCCAAAACAAAAAACCTTTGTTAGTCCTGTAAGCGGCTTCTCTCGCATACATCTTCGAGAAGCTGACGGTCAGCTCTGGGGCTGGCTGTCTGGTTGAGCCGGAGGCGTCCGGGGCTGCGCGGTTAGCAGGTGCCCCCAGATGGTAACCCTCCGGGTTAAGCGCTACGAGGATAGTCGCCGTCGGAGCGAACCGAGGCTTACAGTTCGCCCAACTTGAGTTCCGTATGACCGGCCCGGCGAAACACCCCGGAGCGCCCACCGGTCTTTTCCCAAAGGGCCAGTTCGCCGATCACCATCTCGCGGTCGGCCGACTTGCACATGTCGTAGATCGTCAGCGCGGCGACGGCACACGCCGTCATCGCCTCCATCTCGACGCCCGTGCGGTCGAACGTGTCGACGTGGGCTTCCACTTCGATGCAGTCGTCGCCCAGTTCGAAGTTGATCAACACCGCGCCGACCAGCAAGGGGTGACACAGCGGGATGAGGTGGGCGGTCTGTTTCGACGCTTGGATGCCCGCAATCCGGGCTACCGCCAACACGTCGCCCTTCGAGACGGCGTTGCTGGCGACCAGGTTGACCGTCTCCGGTTGCATGGTCACTTTGCAGCGGGCCATCGCGCGTCGGTGCGTCGGGTCTTTTGGTGTGACATCTACCATCCGGGCGCGTCCGAGAGGATCAAGATGGGTCAGTTCACGGTCAGGCATGTCCTGAGCCTACGCGCACCGGTGCCCAAACACTGGCAACCGACTGACGTGAACCGAGGTCGCCTATCCGCCGATTTGGCTCATGGACCGCTTGGGTCGGATTTCGGCGGTCCCGTGACGCGGACCGACTCGGTTCCTAGCCGCCGATTTGGCTCTTCCCTATCCGCCGATTTGGCTCATGGACCGCTTGGGTCGGATTTCGGCGGTCCCGTGACGTGAACCGACTCGGTTCCTATCCGCCGATTTGGCTCATGGACCGCTTGGGTCGGATTTCGGCGGTCCCGTGACGTGGACCGACTCGGTTCCTATCCGCCGATTTGGCTCATGGACCGCTTGGGTCGGATGAAGGTGACGTTTCCGATGAGGTGGCCGGCCCACTTCGATCCGACAGCGCGTCGGATGACGTCGGCGAGCGCGTCGTCGAGCGCCGTGCCGTCGAGCCCCGAACGGACCACGGCCCGGAGGTCGAATTCGTCGGTCGCGAAGAGGCAGGTGCGGAACTGACCTTCGGCGGTGATCCGCACCCGGTCGCAATCACCGCAGAACGGCTCGGTCACGCTTGCGATCACACCGACGTCGCCGATGCCGTCGGCGTAGGCCCAGCGTGCGGCCGGTTCGGTGCCGTGCTGGAGCTTGACGAGAGGAAATACCGCGTTGATCCGCTCGATGACCTCGCTCGAAGGAACGACCTTGTCGCGTGACCAGGCGTCGTCGGCGTCGAGCGGCATGAACTCGATGAAGCGGACCCCGACCCCGTTGTCGCGACCGAAGCGGGCGAACTCGACAATCTCGTCGTCGTTTTCGCCGCGCATGAGCACGACGTTGATCTTGATCGGATCGAACCCGGCCTCCTTGGCGGCCTGCACGCCGTCGAGCACCTTGACGAGATCGTCGCGGCGGGTCATGAGGAAGAAACGGTCACGGTCGAGGGAGTCGCAGCTGATGTTGACGCGGCGGAGCCCGGCGGCCTTCAGATCGTCGGCGATGAGGCGCATCGCCGTGCCGTTCGTCGTCATCGCCAAGTCGACGCCGAGTCGGGCGAGGCGCTCGACCAGCACGGGCAGATGCGCGCGAACTGTCGGCTCACCGCCGGTCAGTCGGATGCCGTCGACCCCGAAACGTTCGACGCAAACCCGGGCAATCCGCTCGATTTCCTCGAACGTGAGCAGCTCCTCGCGCGGCAGCCACTTCATGCCCTCGGCCGGCATGCAGTAGGTACACCGGAAATTGCAGCGATCGGTGACCGAAATTCGCAGGTCACGAACCGTGCGCCCGAAGCTATCGACCAACGGCGTAGGAGACATGCGACAACGCTAGTTGGTTCCCCGTCACTAAAAAAGGCTGATCCGGGACCATGGCCTCTTGCGACTCCGAGCCGACCCGCTAAGACCTTCTGTTTATGTAGCCGTAGCTGTTGCCCCGTGGCATGTACGGCCACATGTTCAGCGAGGAACGCGGGTCAGGCCCGACGATCGAGAAGCAACACGTCGACGTCGCCACCCGGCGGAACCGAGGGCCCGTCGGGTACGACCGCGAGTGCGTCGGCGAACGCCATGGAGCTGAGGAGATTGGAGCCCTGGGATCCGGTCGAGCGAACGTGGATCCGACCGTCGTCAGCAAATCCGGCGACAACCCGGGTGAAGTGGGTCTTGCCGTCGGGTTCCCGGCGGAGACCTTCGTCGGCGATCGCCCGAACCGGGGTGCGGTGCAGCGTTTCCTCGGCATGACCCATGAGGCGACGAAGCCCCGGACGGGCGAACAGTTCGAAGCTCACCATGCACGACACCGGGTTGCCCGGAAGACCGAAGACCGGCTTGCCGGAAATGACACCGAACGCGAGCGGCTTGGCCGGCTTGATCGCCACCTGCATCCAACGCATCGGGGTGCCGTCGGCCTTCGCCAAACGGTCGAGCACCAGCTTCACGAAGTCGAAATCGCCCACGCTGACGCCACCGCTCGTCACGATCGCGTCGCACGTGGCGACACCCCGCCGAACGAGGTCCTCGATCAGCGCGTCGTCGTCGACGGCGAGCCCGAGGTCGACGGCTTCACAGCCGGCGAGTTCAGCCAGAGCGAGAAGCGTGTAGCGGTTCGAGTCGCGGATCTGACCGACTTCGAGTGGCGTGGGCGGCGCGATCAGCTCATCACCGGTCGACAGCACGCCGACCCGCGGGCGGGGATAGGCCAGGACGGACGCGCGTCCGATGCTTGCGAGCATGCCGATATGCCCGGCGTTGAGGACGGTGCCCGCGCCGAAGATCCGCTGCCCGGCCGCAATGTCTTCACCGGCGGCGCGGACCGCATCGCCCAGGCGGGCCGACTGCAGGACGGTCACGACTGTCGCCTCCGGCCCCCGCGAACGATCGACGTTTTCGATCGGCACAATCGAGTCGGCGCCGGAGGGCATGGCCGCTCCGGTCATGATCCGAACCGCTTCGCCAGGTCCGACGTGATGCGCCTCCGTGGGTTTCGCTCCGGCCGGAAGAGTTGCCTTGACCACCAGATCGACCGGAACCGTCGAGACGTCGGCGGCCCGCACGGCAAATCCGTCCATGGCGGTGTTCGCAAACGGCGGGACCACCTCGCTGGACACGACGTCTTCCGCGAGCACGCAGCCGAGTGCGGATCGCAGCTCGATCTGGCGGGCGCTCAGGCGCTCGCAGTGCGAAACCACCCAACGCTGGGCATCATCTAGACCGACTTGTGCCATAGAAGGCCGAGGGTAGTGCCGAAACTACGGCTTTGTGTCCACGCTTCGACATCCATGCCGTGCAATACGTGGACATAAACCGACCGGGCCGCGAAACGCAGCCAGCTAGACGACCGTTTTGAGGTACGAGCGGAACGCCTCGCCGAGGTCTTCCCGGGCCAGGGCCAGTTCGACGGTGGCGCGGAGGAAATCGAATTTGCTGCCTATGTCGTAGCGGCCGTCTTCAAACACGACCCCCATGATCGGTTCGTCTTCGAGAAGAAGTGACATGGCATCGGTGATCTGGATTTCGTTGTTGCGGCCGGGAGGCGTCGCCGCGATCTTTTCGAAGATCGCCGGCGTGAAGAGATAGCGGCCCATGATCGCAAGGTCCGACGGCGCATCGGCGGCTGCAGGCTTCTCCACCAACTTCGTGATCTTTACGAGCCCGTCGGCCGACTCCCCGCTGTCGTCGATGCCAACGCAGCCGTAGAGCGAAATCTGTTCGGGGGGAAAGCGCTTCAGCGCGACGACGGAGCAGCCGTAGGTCTCGTACGTCTTCAGCATGCGCTGGAGGACGGTGTCGTCGACCATGATGTCGTCGCCGAGCATGACCACGAACGGCTCGCCTCCGACGTGATCGCGGGCGAAGCTGATCGCGTGACCAAGACCTTTCGCCTCGGGTTGACGCACGTAATGCATGTTGGCGAGCGCTGCGATCTCGATGACCTGGGCCAATTCGGCGGCCTTGTTGCCGGCTTTGAGCGTCGCCTCAAGTTCAAGGGACCGGTCGAAGTGGTCCTCGATGCTGCGTTTCGATCGGCCGGTGACCACGAGAACGTCGGTCAGCCCCGCACTCACCGCTTCTTCCACCACGTACTGGATCGCCGGTTTGTCGATCAGGGGGAGCATCTCTTTGGGCTGCGCTTTTGTCGCAGGAAGAAACCTGGTTCCGAGGCCCGCCGCCGGTATGACAACTTTTCGTACACGCATCACCCCAAGTGTGTCGGAAATCCGAGACCCCGCCTGAAGGGTCGACTACGAACGGTAAGGTTTCGCCCCAATTCATCGGAGAAACATTCCCGAACATGCGGCGACCGTGAAGGGTTTTGCGCTCGCGTGAACTAGACTGGCACTCGCACTGTGAGAGTGCTAATTCGTTCGATCGACAGATTTCCTCTGACGAAAACCCTTCGGTGATGCCATGCCTACATATGAATATCTCTGCAAAACCTGCAATCTGCGGTTCGACGCGTTTCAGTCGTTTTCCGACGACGCCTTCACGACCTGCGACCAGGCTCCGATAACCTGCCCGCGAAACGGCGGCGGCGAGTTGCGCAAAGTGTTTGGCAACGTCGGAATCACCTTCAAGGGAAGCGGCTTTTACAAGAACGACAGCCGGGGCACCACGTCGACCACGACGACCCCCTCCTCGGGCGACAGTTCCACCAAGTCGGAGAGCACCCCGTCGTCGAGTGAATCGTCGAGTTCGGCGAGCACGAGTTCCTCGGATTCCGGCCATTCACACGGCCACAGTCACGGGCCGGGCACGCACACGCACTGACCTCGCAGGTCGGGCAGGCTCGGCCGCACACATCGAGCGGATGTCTTCACGTTTTCTCAAGGGCTCAAGGTCCGCCGCCGATGATCGGAGCCATGATCGGTCGCGGACCAGACAGCACACTGGTGGAGGCCGCGGCGGTGCCGCCGGAGAAGTCACGGTACAGCACCGATGCCGGCCATCAAATGGTTGCCGAGATGCTGCTCAACGGGAACGGTCTCGGGGTTATCGCGCTCAGCGCGGATCTCCGGGTCTCGTTCGCCAACGAGAAGGCCGCCAACCAGGTCGGGCTCCGGTCGTCGTTGCTGATCGGCCGATCCGCCCTCGAATTCCTGCATCCTGACGACATTTCCGTTGTCGCCGAGTCGTTGATCCTCGTGACCGCTGGACGGGCCACGGTGCCAACGATTTTCCGGGTGATCAGTGGCGACTCCAGCGTGAGGAACGTCGAAGGCACGGTTCAGGCCCAGGACCCGGAGTCTGAGGACTTCAGGTTCGTGATCACGATTCGTGACCCCGCTCCGTCACTGCGGCTGGACGGGTTCATTGAAGCCACGCTGCGGTCCGACCTGACCGAGGGTCTCCACCAGTTGGTCGGTCTCATCGAAACCGACGGCGACTTTCTTGGGTCGATCCACTGGGATTGGAACGGCGACCAGTTCGCTCAGGTGGCCTCGAACGATTCGGCGGTTGGTCGCATGGCCAGGGCGGAACCACTTCGCCAACTTCTGGCTGAGACACTGAAGACGCCTTCGCTCAACCGGTCGTTGCTCCCCCTGGGGGTCGACACCACCGGGACCGACCGTCGTTCGATCTACACGTGCCCGATCGGCAAGGGTGATCTTCGGGGGGTCGTCGTCGGGTGGCTCCCCTATGAAGGAGAACTCGGACCGGCCGGTCGCAACTTCTTTACGAGAACGGCCCGACTGGCGGACTTCGCGTTGGCGCGTCACATTGCCGACCGAGGGCTCCGACTCGCGGCCAACACCGATCCGCTTACCGGGCTGGGAAACCGTTCTGCGCTGAACGAGAACCTCTCCTCCGCCCTGGCGAACGGCGTCGGTGGCTGCAGTCTGCTGCTGTTCGACCTCGACGGGTTCAAGAAGATCAACGACGATCACGGGCATGCGGCGGGTGACCACGTGCTCATCGAAGTGGCAAGGCGACTCGGGGAAGGATCACCGCCCAACAGCTTCGTGGCCCGCCTGGGCGGCGATGAATTCGCCATGGTGGTCGGACCCTGGCACGACACCGACGTGCTGATCGAGGCGCTCGAAGAGCGGGTCGGCCAACCGATCACGTCGGCATTCGGTGAGCTGGCGGTCGGTGTGAGCATCGGGGCGGCCCGGTCGGGAAGCGGATCAACCGTCAGCGATCTGCTCGCCACGGCCGACCGGTTCATGTACGAGCAGAAGCGTTCGCGCCGCGCGATCCGGGTGCACGGCTAGGTCCAAGCGCCCGGCCAAATCAAGCGCGCAGCTCAACGCACAAGCGCGCCCGAGAAGCGCGCGACTGCACCCCCTCGTCGAACGTGTGGTGCGTCACGCTGAACCCGTGCCACGAACGTTTTCCTTTCCGCGCGCTCTTCACCGCCGATCCGCCTCCAAGCGTGCCCCGTCCGCATCCCCGTCCGCATCCCCGGGCGGGGCACCGCGAAAGCATCGGCCGGTCCGACGACGACGTCGCTCGATCGCCGGGCTTCTGCTTCCACCGGCGTTCCTTCCCCGGGGCATCGCCCGGATCGTTCGGTCCCGTTTGTTTGCCGTTGCCGTGGCCTTGGTTTGCGCGCTCTACCTCAACACGCTGTCGCGGCGGGCCCGCGCCGACTCGGCACGCTGGGGCGTCACGTCCCCCACTGTTGTGGTGGAACACCGCGTCGAACCGGGTCAGCGCATCCGATCGACCGATGTCCGGGTTCGGTCGTTGCCCCACGGGATGCTCCCGATCGGTGCGTTGACCTCGCCAATGGCGGTGATCGGACGGGTTCCATCTGTGCCGATCGACGTCGGCCAGATAGTCACGAACGACCTGCTCGCCAATCGCTCGGTGTCGCCGACGGTCCTCCGGATCGGACGCGGCCGCGTCGGTATCACGATCGAGACCGGAACGGCCCGACCCGAACTCTCGGAAGGATCCTCGGTCGTGGTTGTCGCTTCACCCGACGCCCAGGCCCGGGCCGGATCGGCCACGCTCGAAGCGACCGTTGTCGCCGTCGCCGACCGCTTCGTGACCGTTTCCGTGGCCGAAGGCGATGCTCCGCTGCTGGCGAACTTCATGGCAGGCGGTCCGGTGTACGTGGCGCTCCGCGGCGCGTCGTAGGCCGCGGCCGGTCAGCGCGGTTCGCTCGGTTCGCGTCGCAGGCGGCGGGACCCGCCGTGCGAGCCGTCAGATCCGGCTTGTCGCAATGAGGACGAGCGTGAGGAGACCGGCGCCGATCCGATAGAAGGCGAAGAGGGTCAGATTGTTCTTGTGTAGATACGCGATCATCCACTTCACCGCGATGAGGGCGGTGACAAAGGCGACGGCGATGCCGATCAGCGGGTTCGCGACGCCAAACGTGTCAAAAACGACCGAGCCGTCCTTGGCGAGCTTGTAGATCGACGCCGCTCCGAGCGTGGCCAGACCCAGGATGAAGCTGAATTCCACCGCGGCCGAAAGGCTGTAGCCGAGGAGTACGGCCGCCATGATCGTGACGAGGCTGCGGCTCGTGCCCGGCCAGACCACCGAGATCGACTGGCTCAGGCCGATGATGAGGCCGTGCTTCCACATGATCGATTCGAGGGCGTGGCCTTTGGTCTGAGCCGCCTGGTAACGCCGCGTGAGTGCGAGAATCGCCAGACCGCCGACGATCCATGAAGCAGCAACCACGCCGGCTTTGAGAAAGTGTTCCTCGATCGGCTTGTCGAGGGCGAGACCGATGATCGCCGTCGGAACGAACGCTGCGATGAGCGAGATGAGAATCGTCCTGCCGCTTTCGCTCTTGCCCACCAGACCCTGAAACAACGTCAGGACCCGCTTCCACGACACCACGAGCACGGCAAGAATCGCGCCGAGTTGGATGACGACCGTATAGGTGTCGGTGGCGTCTTTCGTGGCCGCTTTCTGTCCGACATGGAGGAGGCGCTCGGCCACCAGCAGGTGACCGGTTGACGAGATCGGAAGGAACTCGGTGATGCCTTCGATCGCCCCGAGCACGATCGCCTTGATGACCGTCAACTCGTTCGACGCCGCGCTTGCGGCATGGAGTATCGCGGCGTGTGCCGCGGTCTCACCGAGCAGCACGGCCAGCACAACCAATGAGGCGACTCCGGCCACGAGCCCCAGCCTGCGATGGGACTTTTCGAGAACGGATTGGTCAGCATGCATAGTTCGCCAACCCTAATTGGCCCTGGCAGAGGCTCAGAGCCAAGTCTGAACCAGCTTCAGGTTGAGTAATGAGCCGGGTCGAGATCAGTGTGACTTGACCGATGGCACGATGCGCGGCGTCCAGATCCGCGCCCGGTCGAAGTGGTGCCCGACGATGTTGCCTCGACGCAGATTCGCCAAAAACTCTTGAGCGTCGGCGAAGTCGGGCATTTCGACGTAAGCCGCGCCAAGCGCTTCGGGTACATGGGCGTCGCTTCCGGCCACCCCGGGCAGGTCGAACTCCTTCGCAAACGCAAGGGCCGCATCGTTCAGGTGGCGCAGGGAGATCTTGGCGTTGAACACCTCGATCACGTCGATCAGCCCCTGTTCCGCGAGTGACCGAAGCACATCGGGGTTGAGCGCGTGACGCATCGGATCGAATGGATGCGGCGCACTCACCAAACCGCCCTGGTCACGAACTCGCTGACAGAACTCCTCCGGTGGGGTGCCGAACGGGATGCGCTCGGTGAGGAACAGACCGAGAAGTTCGCCCGGTCCGGTTCGCAGCTCTTCGCCAACGATGACCCGGCACGGCAGGATGTCGACGAGTTCCAGGGCCCCGTTGGTCGTCGAGTGGTCGGTGATGCTCAGCACGTCGATCCCCGAGGCGACCACGGCGTGCAGCAACTCGTCGACCGTGGTGGTCGAGTCGCCTGACCACATCGTGTGCGAATGGCAGTCAACGCGGACAAATCCCTCGGGCCGAGGCTCAGCGAGGTGCGGGTGCCGGGTGACGGCTTCCTCGGTCGGGTATCCGGTGTAGTGGCCGGAATTCGTGGTCATACGCGCGCAGACTTTCGTGCACGAACCGCCCGCGGGCGGTCGGTGAAATCGAGGTGGATCGAAACATCGATCAGGCCGTGGCGGGCCATCTCCGACGCCGCCCACTCCGTCTGCTCCGGCGACATTTCCAGCACGAGGGTTCCTTCGTCAGCCAGCCAGCGCGGCGCGTTCTCGATGAGGTGGGCCAGGTGAGCGGTCCCATCGGCCTCGGCGAACAGGGCCATGTGCGGCTCGTAATCAAGAACGTCGGCAGCGATCGATTCCTTCGCCGCCGGGGTGACGTAGGGCGGATTGGAAACGAGCACATCGATATGCCCACATAGTTCCTGGGGAAGGGCCTCGAACCAACTCCCCTCGACCAGACTGACGCGGGTTGCTTCGCGGCCGATTCCGGCCAGGTTCGCTCGGGCCGTGGCCAGGGCGTCTGCGGAAGCGTCGGTGGCCCAGACCTTCACCGATGGGACTTCGACCACGATCGACAGCGCTATCGCTCCCGAACCGGTCCCGAGATCGACGGCGACGACCGGCTCGGCGCCCTGCGCCCGTGCCTGTTTGGCCTCGTGCGCCGCCTCGATCGCGAGGCCCGCCACCATCTCGGTTTCGGGCCGCGGGATCAGCACGCTCGGGTTGACGATCAACTCGAGCATGCGGAACGACCAACGGCCGAGGACGTACTGCAGCGGTTCGCCGGTGCATCGCCGAGCCAGGAGTTGGTCGAAGAACGCGACGCTACGCGCACTTACCAACTCGGTTTCGTTGACGATCATCTCGGCTGACGAGTAACCGGAAACCCGTTCGACCAACCAACGGGCCTCCTGGGAACGGTCGCCGCCCAGGGCCAGCGCCAGGCGATCGGCGGCCTCTCGTCGAAGCGCGCGCCACGAGACTGTGCCCGCGGGTACCTCCTGTGAACCGTTGGCGGAAGACTCGACCGGGGACATCAGCGTCGATCGGCCGGGATCAATCGCGGGATTCGGCCAGTTGACGGGCCCGTTCGTCGGCGACCAGCGCATCGGAAACTTCGTCGAGCTCACCCATCAGCACACGGTCGAGCTTGTAGATCGTGAGACCGATGCGGTGGTCACTCACCCGGTTTTCCTTGAAGTTGTAGGTGCGGATCTTCTCGCCCCGGCCACCGCTGCCGACCTGGTTCTTGCGGGTCGCCGAATTCTCGGCGTCTTTCTTCTCCTGCTCGGCCTGCAGCAGGCGTGACCGCAGCACGATGAGGGCCTTGGCCCGGTTCTGGATCTGGCTGCGCTCGTCTTGCATCGACACGACGATGCCGGTCGGCTTGTGGGTCATGCGCACGGCGGAGTCGGTCGTGTTGACGCTCTGGCCACCGGCACCCGACGAACGGAACACGTCGACCTGCACGTCGTTCATGTTCAGGTCGACGTCGACTTCCTCAGCTTCGGGCAACACCATCACCGTCGCGGCCGACGTGTGGATTCGACCCTGGCTTTCCGTGGCCGGAACCCGCTGTACCCGGTGCGCACCGCCCTCGTGCTTCATGCGGCCCCACACGCCCTCGCCCTTCAGCGCGAACGTCACTTCGTTAAACCCGTTGCGTTCGCTCTGGTCACTGGACATGAGTTCGAACTTCCAGCCTCGGCGATCCGCGTAGCGGACGTACATCTCGTAGAGATCCCGGGCGAACAGGTTCGCTTCTTCGCCACCTTCGGCCCCGCGGATTTCGACGATGACGTTGCGCTCGTCGTTCGGATCCTTCGGCAACAGAAGAACTTTGAGCTCTTCCTCGAACCGGTCGATGTTCTGCGAGATCGTGTCAATCTCTGCGCGCATAGCTTCGCGGTCGGCGCCGTCGGAGTCGGCGAACATCTCCTTGGCGACAGCAAGATCGTCGATGGCGCTGGCGTACTTCTTGTACGTCTCGACGAGCGGTTCGAGGTCCTTGAGACGTTTTCCGGTTTCGCGCATCGCCGTCTGATCGCTTTGCACCGCGGGGTCGGAGAGCTTCAGCACGACGTTTTCGTACTCGGCTTCTAATCCTGACAGGCGCTCCAACACGGGGGTAGAGGCTAGTCCACCTTCGTGGAACTACCTCTCGCAGGCTGAAGAGCTACGGAACTGACGCGCGCCAGGGTCGTCGACGAGTTCGACCGTGCCGGAGCGCGCTCCGGAGTCGATTCGTTCGTCCGGACCGTACTTTGTGACTCCGGAGCAACAGCCGTCGGCAGATGCGATGCTGCTCCGGAGTCGATTCGTTCGCCCGGACCGTACTTTGTGACTCCGGAGCAACAGCCGTCGCGAGATCTGGTTGCTCCGGAGTCGATTCGTTCGTCCGGACCGTACTTTGTGACTCCGGAGCAACAGCCGTCGCGCAGATGTGATGCTGCTCCGGAGTCGATTCGTTCGCCCGGAACATACTTTGTGACTCCGGAGCAGCGGCAACTGCGGTTGCTCGAACCTGGTCGCGTCGTCACCGAGGGCCGCAATTAGGGCGCCGATGCCCGCCAGGCGTCGTCGACGAGTTCGATCGTGGCAGGCTCACGCAGCGCACGGGCCAAAAGCACCATCGCCGGCACATGACTGCTCTTCGGCATGACGAGCCGAAGCGCCGCGTTGGGAGCGCAGACGGCTCGGGTGTCGGCCGCGATCGCTACCGCATCGAGGTCGACGGCGGTCGTGCACGCGACCACGAGATCAGCCGCGTCGTTGATCAGCAGGGCCGGCGACGAACGCTTCAGCCGAGCGGGTTCCGTGCTCTCAATCGGGTGCAGCGAAGGGTCACCCGCGGCAACCACGCAACGCAGCCACCGCTCGGGAGCCAGCTGGTTGGCCGGGTGAATGCCGGCCTCACCGGTCCGGAAATTCTTCACGGCCCCTACGGCCTCGCGAAGCGAGGTGGCCATGTCGGCGGTGCCGTACATCATCGCCTGCGCAAGTCGGTCGTGGCGTCCGACTCCGACCGCGAGGTAGGGCACGTCGTCGTCGCCTCGCATCACCGTGGCGACTTCGAGGCCGAGCACTTCGGCTCGGAGAACACCGTGGTCGACGACTGGTTCGGCGCCGGCTTCTTCGATCGCTTCCGCGAACAGCATTTCCACCGCGTCGGGCGGTCCGGGCACAACGTGTGGGGTCGACGCAACGCGAGACAGCGTCCGACCCGAAATCTTCCACAAGGTGATCGGAAGCGTGAAGAGGTCGGCCCGGCGGGCGTCGTCGCCGGTCAGATGCTCCGACAGAACGTGCAGCTCAGAAACCCCGGCTCGAGTCGCCCAAACGACCGCGCCACCCAACCACCCACGGGGAAGTTCCGGGCCTTCGTCGTCGGCGGCGATGTCGATGTTTTCGACGCTGCGGTGCACGACGTCGACGAGCACCCAGCCCATCGATGTGCCCGATGCGCCCGAAACACCGGCGGCACCCTGCTCGGCGACCAGACCGGCCCCGGCCATAAAGGGTTTGGGAACAACAATGCCCTGCTCCGGCCAACCTTCGGCCACCAGGGCACGAAGTTTGGCCGCGAGCAGGGCCGCGAGTTGTTCGGGTCGAAGCGCCATCAGCCGCGGTTACAAGCGGTCATGGACGCATCGACGAAACTGCGAAAGGAAACGACAGCCGGAAATTACTCGGCGGCTTTTGCGCCGGAGCGGTTGCCGTAGCGACGGTTGAAGCGATCAACGCGTCCACCGGTGTCGACGAGCTTCTGCTTGCCGGTGTAGAAGGGGTGGCACTCGTTGCAGAGTTCGACTGAGATGCTCGAGGTGGTCGAGTGCGTGGTGAAGGTGTTGCCGCAGGAGCACTTCACATTAGCCACGACGTAATTGGGGTGAATTCCGGCTTTCATTTCTGATTCCTTTGCATACGACCCATTACCAACGGGTCAAGGTGGGCTGACCAGTGTACAGGCCCCGCTCCACTACCCGAACGCGCCCCACGCCCGTCGTTTATGTAGCCCAAGTTGTCGTCTCCCGGCAGCTACGGCCACACGTTCGTTTATGTAGCCCAAGACGTCGTCTCCCAGCACCTACGGCCACACGTTCGTTTATGTAGCCCAAGTTGTTGTCTCCCGGCACCTACGGCCACACGTTCGTTTATGTAGCCCAAGTTGTCGTCTCCCGGCAGCTACGGCTACATGTTCAGCGTCGACGTCGTTTATGTAGCCCAAGTTGTCGTCTCCCGGCACCTACGGCTACACGTTCGACAGAGGGCGGCCACTCTTCGTGCACGAATTGTGGAGACACCCCAAGGAATCCCTGCGTTCTTGACGACTTGCTGAAGAAACCTTCACCAGAGCCCGATGAACGTCCGGCCACAACGGTCGTGGCGGGACGGATTCCCAGGAGGGTTCTTGTAATGGAAGTTGTTCGACGTGTGCCACGGAGACGCATAGCGGCGGCCCTCGTCGTGGCCGCCACCGTCGTTCACCGGACTGTCGGCCACGATCGCCCCGCCAGCCAATGCGGTGGCGGCCTACCGGTTCACGAAGTCGGCGGTGGCCACGCCCGTGACGAACGGTTGGCAGGGTGCCTCCCTGACGTGGCAGCTCGACTACTCCTGTGTTTCGGTGACGAGCGACTGCACCAACACCTTGATCACCGACACGCTTCCCGGAGGCGTGGCGTTCTCCACGGCAACGGGCGGCGGTCTCGCTGCAGGGAACACCGTGACGTGGAACCTCGGTACCGTGCCCTCGGGTACCACCGCGAACGTCCAGGTGTCGGGCACCGTTCCGTGCTCGCTCACGGACCGGACATTCAACAACACCGCCGGCATCACCGGCGATGGCGCCGGCTCGACCAACAAGTCCGCGACGATCACCGTCAACGGTGCATCGACATGCACCCCTCCTCCACCCGATCCGTTCTCCAAGTCCGGCCCCAGCGTGCTGAACCCAGGTGGGCGCCTGCACTACTCGTTCAACCTCCCGGCGCTCGCGAATGCCACCGTCGTGGAAGACACGCTCCCGTCGATCCCGACCTATCTCAACAGCGAAATTCCGGCCCCGGTCACCGCCACCATCACGTGCAACGGAACCACCTGGGTCCCGACCAACGGTTGCGCCACTCCGCAAAAGATCCGATTCCTCATTCCGGCGGTGACCGACCCGGTGTGGGCGACCTCGGGGGCTTCCATCCCCTATCAGCTGAAGGCGACGGTTCGCATGCGCGTTCCCGTCGGCACCCCGGTGCCGAGCAACATCACGAACAACGCTGCGGTCTACACCGCGACCGGCACGGGCACTCCCGGTTCGTCGACCGGGGTCACCGGCACGGCGTCGGGCAATGTCGCCGCGGCCGCGCCGATGACCGCTATCAGTAAGTGGGCGTACAAATTGCCGGGGCAGCCCGACTCGGGAGGCCGAACGCCGACCGGGCAGAGCACGTCGTTGAACGACGATGTCGGTTACGAGATCAGCTTCGGCAACAACGGCGGCGGCAACGCGGCCGGCGCTCCGCTGCTCGATCCCGTGATCACCGACCTGATCGACAACGACACCGACTTCATCGCCGGCACGAACTGGTGGAAGATCGCCTGGGCCCCGACCGGTTGCACCAACCCGACCTTTGACACCGTCCCCAACTTCGCCCCGGGACGCACCCTCCTCCGCTGGCGCTTCGCCGGTTGCACGCTCAACTTCGACCAGGATTACAACGACACCATCGGCATCAACCTGACGACGCGCGTCAAGCTCGGCACCGCCGCCGGCACGCTCATCGCGAACGATGCGACGGGCCAGGAGTCGGCCGGCATCACCCCGCAACTGTGTGACCAGACCCTCGTGGCCGACACCACCGACGTGGATGGTGATTCGAACACCGCGGAGAAGCTCTGCCGAGCGGCCGCATCGTTCAACATGCCGAAGGTCGCGAACCTCGAATCGTCGAAGTGGGTCAACGGCGCCGCCGACCCGGTCGGTTCGTGGAGCCGCTACCCGAACGAGGGTAGGACCTCCGTCGATTCGCAGGGCTTCGCGGTCTTCCGTGCTTTCGTGCGTCCGAAGGGCAACGTCGACACGACCAAGCTTGAGTTGACCGATGTGCTGCCTGCCATCGGCGACACCGGAGTCAACGGCGTGTCGCAGACCCGCCTCTCGGAATGGGGGCAGATTCTGGCGGGACCCGTGGTGGTGGAATACCTGCCCTACGAATCGATCACCGCGCCGGTCACCGACCTCAACACGTTGACGGGCTGGACGCTCCTCAACGAGGGCACCGACTACACCTCGCTGTACTCGCACAGCACCAACCCGTGCCGCAACGACGAGAACGAGCAGACGAAGTTCGGAACGACGAACGTCGGACCGACCGGTTGCACCAACGACTGGACCGCAAACATGGTCGATGCCAAGGCGTTCGCACTGAACATCACGAAGACCATGCGCCGATGGAACGCCACGCCTCAGTCCGGTGACGTGATCCGGGTGACGGTTCGCGTGAAAGATGTCGGCAACGCCTCCGACGACGTCAACAAAATCGCATGGAACTCGTTCGCCATGACGCCGACCGACGCGACCGGTCAGGAGTTCCTTACCGCCGAACCGATAAAGGTCGGGGTCCGCATGACCCCGCTCCCCCAGGCCGCGCCCAGCGTCGGCGACTACGTCTGGTACGACGAGAACAACGACGGTCAGCAGGACTCCTTCGAAGAAGGCATCGACGGCGTGCTGGTCACGCTGTTCGACGCCACCGGCACCGCCATCCGCACGGCGACCACCGGCGTCGACCCGAACGACGCGAACCGTCACGGCTTCTACCGCTTCGACGGCCTCGATCAGTCGGCGACGTACACGATCAAGCTGAACCGCACGGCCGACGGTGCGCCGGGCGGTCCACTCGATGGTTTCGTGCTCTCGCCTTCGAACGTCGGCGACGACACCACGGACAACGATGCCGTGTTGGTCAGCACCACGCCGGCGATCACGAACGCCACCTCAGGCACGGGCTCAAGTCATACGCCTACATACGATTTCGGATTCTGGAAGCGACCGAACTACTCGGTCGGCAATCGGGTCTGGTTCGACGACGACAACTCCGGTGACATCAACGGCACCGAAGCCGGCGTCGACAATGTCGTCGTCAACCTGTTCAAGAAGAACACCGACGGGTCATTCACGGCCGCTGGCACCGACACGACCCAGGGCGGCGGCTTCTACCGCTTCGACGGCCTCGATCCCGCCGATTACTACGTGCAGATAGCACCGTCGAACTTCAACGTCGGTGGTCCGCTCGAAGGTCGCCGCTCCAGCACCGGTGCGGCCCAGGACTCGGATCCGAACACCAACATCGATTCCGACGACAATG
This sequence comes from uncultured Acidimicrobiales bacterium, assembly GCA_963763135.1. Taxonomy (GTDB): domain Bacteria; phylum Actinomycetota; class Acidimicrobiia; order Acidimicrobiales; family JANYDT01; genus JANMZO01. The sequence goes on from CAVXNJ010000012.1 coordinate 454,588, forward strand.
GGCTCACCCCGACGACCCTGGCCGACTACACCGCGACCGGCGTGCTCAAGGGTGTCGTGTCGAACGTCGTCACGCTCGGACCGGGTCGCTCCGAACCGTCCGGTGAGACGAACCTCTCGGCCAGCGGCCAGGGCGCGGAAGACCGCCGAGCCAACATGACCGTTGACTTCGGCTTCTACACGCCGAAGTTCGCCGTGGGCAACTACGTGTGGGAGGACATCAACCGCGATGGTATGCAGGGGACCAACGCTCCGCACACGAGCGATTCCGACAGCAACGAGCCGGGCATCAACGGTCTCACCGTGTCGCTGTTCAAGAGCAACAACACTCCGGTCGGCACGACCACTACCGCCGATGGTCCCGATGGCAAGCCCGGTTTCTATCTGTTCGACGGGCTGCTGTCGGGTGACTACCACGTCGTGTTCGACAAACCGGCCGGTACCGAGTTCACGCTGCAGACGGCCGGTTCCAACGCCGCGATCGACTCGAACGCGAACCCGGCCAACGGTGCGTCACTCGGCAAGACCGCAGTGTTCACCCTCGACGAATCGCTTCCCACGATCAACTCGGCCCTCGATGGCCCAGGTCTCACCGCCAGTTACGTGAACCGCGACATCGACGCCGGCATCTCGAAGCGCTACAGCCTGGGCAACCTGGTGTGGCACGACGCGAACGGCAACGGCCAACTCGACAAGGGCGAGCCGGGCATCGACGGCGTGAACGTGGAGCTCTACAACACGGACGCCAGTGGCCTGCCGGTTGGAACAGTACTAAGCGCGCAGATGACCAGCAACGGTGGCTACTACCTGTTCACCGGCTTGGTGGGCGGTGACTACGTCGTGGTGATCTCCCGTTCACAACTCCAAGCTGGTGGTGCGCTCGAGGGCTTCTACTCGAGCGGTACAACGATGACCGGTGAAGCCGCTGCGGCACTCGCAAACGCCGACATCGACAGCGACGACAACGGAACCAGGGCGGCTTCGGGCGACGTGCTGTCGTCGAAGGTAACCCTTGGCGACACGACCACCGAACCGACCGGAGAGGCCGCTACGCCGGGCCACGCCGACACCACGCCGGATGCGCAATCGAACGTGACGGTGGACTTCGGCTTCCTCACGATGAGCCTCGGCAATCTCGTGTGGGAAGACACCGACAACAACGGCACCCGCAACGGCACCGAACCCGCGATCGCCAACGTTCCCGTGTTCCTCTACGCCGACGCGAACACCGACGGCCAGCCCGACGGCAACGTCGTTGCGGCGACCACGACGTCCGCGACCGGTCAGTACCTGTTCACGGGTCTGGTCCCCGGCGGCTATGTCGTCGAGATCGAATCACCCGCCGGTATGTACTCGTCGAGTGGCACCGTCGGCAGTTACAGCGGTCCGTTCGAACCCGGCAAGGGCGACAACACCGACCTCGATACGCAGGACCACGGAACGACCGTCGGCAATCGAATCCGCAGTGCGACCATCACGTTGACGCCGGCGACCGAGCCCACGGCCGCAGTCGAGACCGATGGTGTCAGTGGCCTGACGAACAACGCGATCGATAGCAACACCGATCTCACCGTCGACTTCGGTCTCGTACCCGGCGCGGCCATCGGCAACTACGTGTGGCTCGACAACAACCGCGATGGTCTACAGAACGAGCCCGACGACTTCGGCATCAACGGCATAACGGTCAACCTCATCGACACCAAGGGAAACACCGTGAAGACGACCGTCACCTCGGCCGACACAAATGGTAAGCCTGGTTACTATCGCTTCGACGTGATCCCCGGTGACTTCAAGGTCGCCTTCGATCTCACGACGCTGCCGGAGGGCATGGTCGTGTCGCCGAAGGACCGCGGCACCAACGACGCCAAGGATTCCGACGCCGATCCGGTGACCGGTCTCACGGCCTTCACCACGCTCGATCCTCGTGAGTACGACCCGAACTGGGACCTCGGCGTCTACCCGACCGCAGTCACCGTCGGCAACTACGTGTGGTTCGATGAGAACGGCGACGGCATCCAGAACGACGGCCCCAACGCCGGGTTCAAGGACGTGAAGGCCACGCTTCTCGACATGAACGACAACCCGGTCACCGTCGACATCCAGGGCAACCCGATCGAGTCAACCCGCTTGACCGATGCCGACGGCTACTACCTGTTCTCGAACCTGAAGCCCGGAACGTACAAGGTGAAGTTCGAAGCACCGGCCGACTACGAGATCACCCGGTCGAAGATCGGTGAACCCGACAAGGACTCAAACGGTCTGATCGCAACGTCGAAGGCGCTGAAGGGAGGTCAGTCCGATCTCACGTTGGACCTCGGTCTGGTGAAGATCGTCGCCCCGATCCGGTTGACTCCCAACACGGTCCCGACGACCACGGTTCCCGGTGTGCCGACCACTCCTGGCACGCCCACGACCCTCCCGGAAATCGCTCCGAAGGACATCGTGATCCCCTCCACCACGGTGACCCCCAGGTCGGGCTACTGCGGAACGATCTATGTCGACGTGAACCGCACGTCGGTGCGTGATGCGTCGGAGCAGGGTCGGGCCGGCGCGACGGTCACATTCAAGGACGCCAACGGCAAGGTCATCGCAGCCGCAGTCACCGACGCTAACGGTGACTACTGCGTGAAGATCCCGGTCGGCGAGTACACCGTCGAAGTGTCCGTACCCGGATCAAACACCAAGGTTCGCAACAAGGCCAAGGTCCTCGGTATCCATGAACCCGAGATTGCCGAAGACATACCGGTCACCAACGTCGAAGCCGAACTGGCTTTGACCGGTCAGTCGTCGATACCGATGGTGGCATCAGCGATCGCCGCCATCATGATCGGTGCGCTCATCGTGCTGAGCGCTCGCCGGCGTCGGTTGCAGCCCAACAATAAGCACGCGTAGATAAACGCAAAAACGGCCCACAGGGTTTCCTGTGGACCGCTTTTGCGTTGCCGACCACGGTTGTGGCCCGCAAAGTGTGTCTACTGGTGAAGGCCTGGGGCCCGGGCGATCTCCATGAGGAACTCGTTGTTGGTCTTGGTGGTCTTGATCCGGTCCATGAGCAGCTCGAGTGCCGCCGCTGCCGACCCGCCTTCGCCGAGACCGTTCAACACCCGGCGGAGCTTCCACACGACATCGAGCTCGGCCTTTTCGAACAGCAGCTCTTCGTGTCGGGTCGATGACTCGTTGACGTTGATCGCCGGGTACACCCGCTTCTCCGCGAGCTTGCGGTCGAGGCGAAGCTCCATGTTGCCGGTTCCCTTGAACTCTTCGAAGATGACGGTGTCCATCGTGGATCCGGTTTCGATGAGTGCAGTCGCGAGGATCGTGAGCGAGCCACCCTCTTCGATGTTGCGGGCCGCACCGAAGAACTTCTTCGGCGGGTACAGCGCACCGGTGTAGAGACCACCGGAGCTGATCGGGCTTCCGGGAGGCTGCGAAAGGTTGTACGCACGGGCGAGTCGGGTGATGCCGTCGAGGATGACCACGACGTCTTTGCCTTCCTCGACCAGACGCTTGGCCCGCTCGAGTGCGAGCTCGGTGACCATCACGTGCTCGTCGCTCGGCTTGTCGAACGTCGAGGCAACAACTTCACCGCGGACATGGCGGCGCATGTCGGTGACTTCTTCCGGTCGCTCATCGATCAGCAGGACCATGAGGTGCACCGCGGGGTTGTTGCTCTCGATCGATGAAGCGATCTGCTTCATGATCGTCGTCTTGCCCGCCTTCGGCGGCGAAACGATGAGGCCGCGCTGGCCCTTGCCGATCGGCGACACGAGGTCGATGATGCGGGCGACCATGTTGCCGGGCTGGCCGGGCTGCTCGAGCCGAAGTTTCACGTCGGGGAACAGAGGTGTGAGATCTTCGAACTTCGGTCGCAGACGGGCCACTTCGACGGTCATGCCGTTGACGGTGTCGACGCTGACAATGGCGGGGAACTTCTCCTGCGGTGTGGCCGGACGATGCTTGCCGACGATGCGGTCACCCTTGCGAAGGCCGTATTGCCGCACCCGGTTCAGCGGGACGTATACATCGTTGGGGCTCGGGAGGTACCCGTTGGCCCGGATGTAGCCGTAGCCCTGATCGGCCAGGTCGAGAAGACCCTCAATGTCGATCAGCTCGCCGGTGTAGTTCTCGCTTATGCGATCGGCCGCCGCATCGCCTTCGGCCGTAACGACACGATCGCGGTCCTTACCCCGACGTCGACGGTTGCGCTTTCCGCCCGCTTCGTTATCGAACTGCGGCCGTTGGAAGCCTCCGCCGGCGTTGCGGTTGCCCGGGTTCTGACCACCCTGATACCCGCCCTGGGGCCGGTCGGGGCGCTCGGCGCGTTCGGGCCGGTCGGTTCGGTCAGGCCGGTCGGTGCGTTCGGCCCGCTCGGTGCGCTCCGGTCGGTCGGTGCGCTCCGGTCGATCGGTGCGGTCCGGCGAAACCTGGCCATCGGTGCGGTCGCCCCGGTCACGGTCACGGTCACGGTTGCGGTTGCGGTTGCGCTCCCGACGGGACTGGAACCCGCCTTCGCGCTGGGCGAAGCGCTCGCCACCGTCTTCGCCGTCGGCGAGACCGGCCGGTGTAGGCACGGTCGTGATCGGCGCATCTCCTTCGGCACGCGGTGGACGACCCTGGAACACCTTGGTCTCCTCCGACGGATCAAAGGCGGGAGCCTTCGTTGCTTCCGCAAACGGATCGAACATCGTCTGCTGGCTGGCTGGACGAGACACGATCCGGCCCGGACGACGCGAGGGGAGATCGGGAGTTCCAGCTGACGCGGACCCGTTCGAAGCACCGTTCGCGGCTTCATTCGAGGCACCGGTGGAGGACTCCCCCGAAGCACCACGCGAGCCCGCCGCCGGTGATGACGCCGAGTCGGAAGCCGACGACGGCGCTGGGTTGGACGGGGCCGAGGACGGGGATGAAGCATTCTCAGGGGAGGATTCACCGTCGGAGCCGCCGGCCTTGGGCTTTCGGACCCGGGCCCGCTTCGGGGCATCGCCCGCTGGGGCGGTCGCACCGGTACCGGCGCCTGCGCCCGATCCGCCGCCGACGCCGGCCGAGGTGAGGATGGCGTCGATCAACGTCTCCTTCTTGGCCCGCGGGCCGGCCGTTGCGCCAATTGCCGCAGCGATCGTGGCGAGTTCGGCGCGTTCTTTGCGCTCAAGAACCGATCGCTCCAGAGTTTCTGCCATGTGTAGTGCCTCCGCAAGCCGTTTGCTCGCATTGGTTCTTGACGAAGGTCAAGAACAGGGGTGGAAAACTCAACCTGATGAAGGCGTCATCACCGCCCAGGGTCTCGGCGAGAGCATCGTCGAGACACTGGCTGTGCCGTGTCTTGGAGGCTGGCAGGGCGTCAACGTTCTCCGGGCCAGGCCATGAGACCGGGCAGCGGACGCTAGCGACACACCAGTTGCTTCCGACACGGACACGAGGCGCGGGAACGGGTCCTACAAACTGACCGATACGGGATCAGCACAGCGCACGGATGAATCCGCAATCGTTGAGCCGGGACCGTGTTCACAACACCTTGGGCCGAGGGATTGCTCGCGGCAACTGCCGCCAAGCAGAGATAACTCTATGCCCAATTATTCAACTGTCGCAACTTATGGCCGAATTTGGTTGCGCACGACTCTGACGGCGTGTCAGCCGGGTCGCAGATCAGGCCGTTTCTGAGGCGCCGCTCAGGCGCCGTCGATGATGTTGGCGAGGAAGGCCTTGACGGCATCGGCGCTGTTGTCGATGACGGTTACGTGCTGGGGAAGGTCTTCGAGGCCGACCGCGGAGGCCGGTCGGCTCGGCTCCTGCCCGAGCGCTTCGACGATGGTTTCGCCGAACTTGGCCGGAAGCGCTGTTTCCAGGCAGAGGGTGGGAATGTCGGCCCGGGCGCCGTTCGAAGCCGTCTGCTCGCGGGCGACCTTCACGCCGTCGGCGGTGTGCGGGTCGATAACGCGTCCGGTTGCTTCGTGTACGTAGCGAATGGTGTTGAGCCGGTCTTCATGGGTGGATGACCCGGAGACAACGGCATGATCGCTCATCTGTGAACGAAGGTCGGTTCCGTTGAGGTCGAACGCCATCGTCGCACCCACCTGGGCGTAGAGCTCGCGGGTGCGAAGGCCGTCGTTACCGGTGAGGTTGAACACGTAACGTTCGAAGTTCGAGGCTTTGGAGATGTCCATGCTCGGGCTGCTGGTCGAGTGCACGGCGGCCGAGGCGCGCACCCGGTACACGCCGGTGCGGAAGAATTCGTCGAGGACATCGTTTTCGTTCGTGGCGAGAATCAGCCGTTCGATGGGCAACCCCATCGAACGGGCGATCATCCCCGCGTAGATGTTGCCGAAGTTGCCGCTCGGTACGGCGAAGTTGACGGTCTGGTCGTTGGACGTCGTAACCGCGAAGTAGCCCTTGAAGTAATAGACCGACTGTGCGACAACGCGGGCCCAGTTGATCGAGTTCACCGTACCGATCGCGTACTTCGCCTTGAACTCGGCGTCTTCGCCGACAACCTTCACGATGTCCTGGCAGTCATCGAAGACGCCTCGAACCGCGAGGTTGAAGATGTTCGCGTCGGGGATCGAGTACATCTGCGCGGCCTGGAACTTCGACGTGCGGCCGAGCGGCGAGAGCATGAACACCCGGATGCCGTGCTTGGATCGCATGGCGTATTCCGCCGCCCCGCCGGTGTCGCCGCTCGTGGCCCCGAGAATGTTGAGCTGTTGGCCCCGTTCGGCGAGCACGTATTCGAAGAGGTTTCCGAGGAACTGCATGGCCACGTCTTTGAAGGCGAGGCTCGGACCGTTGCTCGTGCACAGCAGGTGAAGGTTGTCGAACAGCGGTTCAACCGGTGTGATGTCGTCGGAACCGAACGCTTCATATGTGTACGTACGATTTATGAGGTCGGTGAGATCCGCTAGTGGAATATCGTCGATGAAGCGGCCCATGACCGCCAGCGCCAACTCGGGGTAGGTCATCGATCGCATGGCCTGGAGCTCATCGGCGGTGAGCTTCGGCACGCTCTCCGGCACGAACAGACCACCGTCGGGGGCGAGGCCTTCCAACAGGATGTCTTTGAACGGAAGCGGATCAACGCCGCCACGGGTGCTGACGTAACGCATCAGGAGGGTCCAATCACACGTAGAACGGTGCCGATCCGGGCAACCGAGGGTAGGCCGCGGAGCGCTTCGAGACAGGCCTTGATGTCACGCTCCATCGCGATGTGGGTGATGAATACGATGCGGGCGGCCGCACCCAGGCCTTCCTGCTCCATCGACCGGATCGACACGTGGTGGGTGCCGAACACGTTTGCGACAGCCGCGAGAACACCCGGCTGGTCGTTCACTTCGATGTTCAGGTGGTACTCGGAACTCAGATCATCGATGGAAGCCAGCGATACCGGAGAGAACGTGCCGATGCTCGCATGTGTTCCTTTGCGAAGGTTGACGGCGGCGTCGACGATGTCACCGAGGACCGCGCTCGCCGTCGGCTGACCGCCGGCACCGCGTCCGTAGAACATCAGTTGGCCCACTGCCCGACCTTCGATGAAGACGGCGTTGAAGGCATCTCGCACACTGGCGAGCGGGTGTGCGCCGGGCAGCATCACGGGATGGACGCGAACGCTGAGTTGCTTCGCTTCACCGCCAACTTCCTCGGCGACGGCCAGCAATTTGATGACGTAGCCGAGTTTCTTGGCAAACGCGATATCGGCTGCGGTGATCGTGCTGATGCCTTCGCGGTGCACATCGGAGGCCACGACCCGGCGCCCGAACGCCATGCTGGCGATGATCGCCGCCTTGGCCGCGGCGTCGAACCCTTCGACGTCGGCAGTGGGATCGGCTTCCGCGTACCCGAGGGCCTGCGCTTCGGCGAGCGCATCGCTGTAGGACGAGCCGACCTCGGTCATCTTCGTGAGGATGTAGTTGGTCGTGCCGTTGACGATGCCCATGACGCGGGTTACGTCTTCGCCGACCAGGCTCTCACGCAGCGGCCGGATCAGCGGGATACCACCGGCGACCGCGGCTTCGAACAGGAGGTCCACCCCTGCGGCGTCGGCGGCGCTGAACAGGTCGGCACCCTCGTTGGCCAACAGCTCCTTGTTTCCCGTGATGGTGGGCTTGCCGAGCTTGATCGCTTCAAGAATGAGCGATTTGGCCGGCAGCATTCCGCCGATGAGTTCGACCACGATGTCGACATCGGGCGAGGCCACGACAGCTGATGCGTCGTCACGGAACAGGGCCTGGTCAATTCCCGGACGTGCCTTCGTCGAGTCGCGCACGGCGATCTGCGTCACAACCAGGTCGATTCCCGTTCGGGCGAGGATCGCCTCACGTCGTTCCATGATCAGCTGCACAAGTGCCGCACCGACATTGCCGCATCCGAGGACGCCTATCCGAACAGGTCCAGAATTCACGGCCTCAACGGTAGCGGTAGGTCGGGGGTGTCGGGGTCGTTTTGAAGGTCACGGTGGTTTTGGGACCGGTCACGCGAAACTATGAAATACGCCACGGCCAACATCTGGCAAACGGCGAACACGAGAACCGTCCAGGCGACGGAGATCGTCGTCGAACCAACCGGAATGTATTGGTACACCGGTCGCCCGTCGTCCATCGTCACGAGAAGGCGCGCCGGATCGGCACGGCCGAGCACAAGCAATGCGACCATCAAACCGGCGAAGCCCACCACCAGCGACGCGACGGCCGCGACCCGTTCCGGGTTTCCGAACCGGAGCCTACGACGGCCGGCCGCGGCAGCAATGGCGGCGAAGTACAGCCCGCCCACCATGACGTACGCAGCGATGACGTCGCTCGGATTGTGAAATCCGGCGACGACCGCCGAGACCCCGACCGCGAAGGCGAACAGTGTGGCGAGAAAGGCGATGGGTCCACGACCCCGGGTCACCATGGCGATGCCGGCGAGACCGAGGGCCATCGCCGCGGTCGCGCGACCGCTGGGGAGCGAGTTGTACGCCTGCCACGACACCCCATCACCCAAGCGAAACGACCGCCACGGCAACTGGTCCTTGAGCACCGTCGATAGGATCATGCCCACCCCTCCTGCACCCAGAAGCACAGCGGTAAGGACGGACCGCTTCCGCCACAGGCCCAGCCCCACGAGGGCCACCACCGGGATCAGCAGCAGCCAGGAACTCGCGAAGTCGGAGACCCGATTCGCCCAGACCTGCGGCACCCGCTCGATCTCCGACACGTTCGCGGCTGCAGCGATGTCGAAAATCTGACCGCGACGTGTCCGGTCGAAGACGTAGTAGATCAGCCCAAAGCTAAGTGTGCTTATAAAGCATAGTGCGACGGAAACAGCACGCACCGAAACCGTCGTGTGGCGAGTGGGACTTGAATCGCCGGCCGCTTCGGCCGGTACGGGCTCGTCCGCCCGAGGGTCAGCCGACATCGAAACGTAGAAGGTCTTCGTAGGTTTCGCGGCGGATCACCACACGCGAGGTTCCTTCGTTGACGAAGACGACCGCGGCCTTCGTGAGTTTGTTGTAGTTCGAGGACAGCGAGTGGTGATACGCCCCGGTCACCGGGATCGCAAGGATGTCGCCGACCTTCACGTCTTCGGGAAGCCACGCTTCCTTGATCAGGAAGTCGCCGGATTCACAGTGCTTACCGACGATCCGGACCGGGCGCGTGCGTTCGGCATTCGCGGCCCGCGGGAGAAACGCCTCGTACTTTGCGTCGTACATGATCGGCCGCGGGTTGTCGCTCATTCCGCCGTCGACGGAAAGGTACGTGCGGATATCAGGGAGATCCTTGATCGTGCCGACGCGGTACAGCGTGAGCCCGGCGGTGGCCACGATGGCCCGACCCGGTTCGGCGGTGACCCTGACCTCAGACGGTATGCCCGCGGCGACCGCAGCTTCTCGCACGATGGCACCCCATTGGGCGATCGTAGGTGCACTTTCTTCCTCGGTGTATGCCACGCCGAGCCCGCCGCCGATGACAAGTTCAGGCAAGCCGAGCGGAATGAAGAACGCCGCCAGCTTTTCGACGATCTTCGTGAAGGACTCGACCACCGTGACCTGGCTGCCGACGTGGGCGTGAAGCCCGACCAGCTCGACGCCGCTGTTTGCAGCCCGGCATTTCGCGACGGCTTCGAGCGCCGCGCCGCTTGCGATGGAGAAGCCGAACTTCACGTCTTCGTGGCCGGTCGCGATGTAGTCGTGCGTGTGCGCTTCGACCCCCGGGGTCAGGCGAAGCAGGATCTTCGGTTTGGGGTGACCGAAACCGGCGAGACGCTGCAGCCGCTCCAGCTCGTCGAGGCTGTCGACCACGATGCGGCCGATGCCGCGCTCCAGCGCGTAGGTAAGTTCCGCCGTTGACTTGTTGTTGCCGTGGAAGACCAGGTTGCCCGCGGGGACGCCGGCGCGCAGGGCAACGAACGCTTCTCCCGCCGACGCCACGTCGAGGTGCAGGCCTTCCTCATGGGCCAGCTTCGCCATGGCCAGGCACAGAAATGCTTTGCTCGCATACGAAACCCCGCTGCCGAACGCCCACAGCGCATCACGGCAGCGTTGACGCAGATGTTGCTCGTCGTAGACGTGAAGCGGTGTGCCGTATTCCTCGGCGAGGGCGACCAGGTCGAGCCCACCGACGAAGGTCCGACCACTTTCGGGAATCGTGGTCGTGATCGGGAGCAGTTTCGAGCTGATGGGGGCGGCCATGTGGTGGTCTTTCGGTGGCGGGGCGCGTACGCGGAATCGTCGAGAGGGATCGTCGAGGTGTCGAGGGAAGGATCGTTCGGGACAGCCTACGCGGCGGGCGTGGAATCGTCGTCGAGGCGGTCCATGTGGGTCGGTGCGCTCACGCCGAGCAGGCCGAGGCCGATGGCGAGCCCTATGCGGACCGATTCCACAAGCCACAGCCGAGCATTGCGAACGCCGGGATCGACGTCACCTCGCAACACCGGGCAGTCGTGGTAGAAGCCCTGGAAGGCGGTTGCGAGTTCCCGGACCCAGGTCGTGATCTTGTGCGGAGCGCGGTCGAACGCCGCCATGCTGAGCGCATCGGGAAGATCTCCCAGGATTCGGGCGAGTTCGAGCTCACGTTCATGGCAGAGCGCACCGAGATCGGTATCGGCCCGTTCCGCCCGGACGATTCCCCGCTCGGCGGCCTGACGACCGATCCCGTGCACGCGTGCGTGGGCGTAGTGGATGTAGTGGACCGGGTTGTCCATCGACTGCGACACAAGCAGGCCGAGGTCGACGGTTTGGCGGGTGTCGATCGACTGCAAAAGGAACGTGAGCTTTGCGGCATCGGCCCCCACTTCGTCGATGATCTCGGCCAGCTCGATGATGTCGCCGGTCCGCTTCGACAACCGCACCGGTTCGCCGTCGCGCACGAGCACGCAGTTCTGGCCGATCAGGATCTCCAGGTCGTCTTTCGGGTGGCCGAGCGACTCGATGGCGGCCCGCATCCGACGCACGTAGCCGTGATGGTCGGCCCCCAGGATGTCGATCAGCAGGTCGCCGCGGGTGAACTTGTCGCGGTGGAACGCGATGTCGGGCATGAAGTATGTGTACGTACCATCCGCTTTCACGATGACGCGGTCACGGTCGTCGCCGAAGGTCGTGGTGCGCAGCCACGTGGCACTCACGTCGGAGGCGGTGGGCGCATCGTCGTCGTCTTCCGGCCGCTCGGAGTCTTCGTTCTCGGCCTTCGTCGCTTCGTAGACATGGCCGCTCGCTTTGAGCTCGGCCAGGGTGGCTTCCACCGCGCCGCTGTCGGCGATCGACCGTTCGCTGGTCCAGGAATCGAACTCGACGTTCATGCGCTTGAGCGTGGTCTTCTGATAGTCGAGGGCCTTCGCTTCGCCCCACACCGCAGGATCGGCGTCGGCCGGCATTTCCTTCGCCCAGTCGATGATGTACTGGCCCATGTAGCCGTCTTCGGGCATAGGCGTGTTGTCTCGGCGGGCGGCCAGCGAAGAGCCGAACTTCTGCATCTGCACGCCGCGGTCGTTGATGTAGAACTCCCGGTGGACCCGGTAGCCGGTCCGGGCGAGCACCCGACTCAGGGCGTCGCCGAAAGCGGCCCAGCGGGCGTGGCCGGCGTGGAGCGGGCCGGTCGGGTTGGCGCTGACATATTCGACGACGACGCTACGCGCACCCGGTACCGATAGGCGCGCATAGTTGTCTTCGCCGTCGTTTAGCACTGTGTCAACGACTTCGTGGAGCCAGGAGTCGGCAAGGCGGAAGTTGAGGAATCCGGGTCCGGCCAGCTCGATGGCGGTCACATGCTTTGGCAGTTCGGCGTCCATCGCGGCTTTGAGGGCGGTCGCCAGATCCCGGGGGTTGCGACCGGCGGCCTTGGCCGAAGCGAGCGCTGCGTTGGTCGACCAGTCGCCATGCTCACGGCGCGCCGGGCGTTCGAGGTTCACGTTTTGCGGGGCGTCGAGGCCGATTGCGATGAACGCAGCCTGTACAGCCGAAGCGAGCGAGGTCCGGATTGCGAGCGACATGGGACCTCTGAGCCTACGGGACCGACAGGCCCCCGACGTGCGCTTTCGCTGAGCCGGACGATCCAATTTCTTCAGCTTGGCCAGGGAGTGGCCGCCGGTTTTCGGCCGGGATCGGCCGGTTTGCCGGAGGCCGTTGGAGGATTTCCGCCAGCGTGGAGGATTTCCGACGTCGTTTTCCCTCCTTTGTGGCGCTATTCCTCCACTCGCCGCCTCGTCGGCAACCCGACCCTGACGGTGCCCGAGTGCCCGGGTGACGGTCCCCAACTCCACATTTCTCGTCCGTCAGCCGCGCAATTTCGGCCGGGTTGGGGACCGAAGGGAACCAGGTTGGAGATCGGGTGCTTCGCAGCGGTCGCGACAACCGGTTCCTCATGGGTCGGTGGTTGGCGCTAGCATCGTGGTCTTCCCGCCCTCGTAGCTCAGGGGATAGAGCGTCGCCCTCCGGAGGCGAAGGCGCAGGTTCGATTCCTGCCGAGGGCACCACGGCTTGGTTATAGGGAAATCGAACCTGTGGCGGCAAGTTGTGTTGTAACTGCAGGATTGTGTGCGGGGACCGCGAGGTCCGTTGTAAGGAGGCGAAGGCTTGTGCGGGGGTCTGGCGGGGTTTTTGTGCGGGTTCGTTCCGCTGCTGTCGCTGAAAACGAAGGCGCCGATCGTTCTGAGCGGTTGCTAGTGGTTCGCGAACGAGTGGGCAGCGGGTCTGGCCGGTGCGGGCGGGGCCGATGAGCCGGATGTGGCCGGCGACCATAGAAGCGACCCTTTTCACGCCACATCGTGCTCAGCGCAGGACACGACGCTTAGTCAGCACGACTGCGGAATCGCCGGTGATGGCCGCCATTCCGCTCGTCGCCACGTCGACCACATCGCTGGTTCTATCCAACGTGCCGGAGCCGACGGCGCAGATCAGGGTGCCGTGCACCGAAAGGATCCGGGAACCGGTCGTTAAGCAGAACATCAAGAACTTGCTGACAACAACGACGGAGACGTTGCCAGCACCGTCAGTCGGCGGACCCGGCGAAACCAGAAAGAACCAACCATGAAATTCACTCGTCTAAAAGTCGCAGTCGCTGCGGCCTGTGTCCTTATTGGGATCAGCACCGACCCCTCGCAGGCCGTGAGCCGTAAACTCACTCATCCCGAATTCGGCGCTGCCGTCGCGACCCAATGCGACATCGCCGTTGCCAAACAAGACGAAATCAACAACACCCCCACAGCGGATCCGATCACCAAAGCCCAGCTTGTTGCCGCAATCAAACGCGAAGCCGCGCTCTATGGCACAACCGCCACAAAACTCGCCGCGTTGCGTCCTGCCGTGACCACTGACAAGACCACGCTCGGCCTGCTCACCAGACTGCTCCGCAAAGAACAGACGTTCCTCCTCGCCACCGCGCGCACCGCGCTGAAGGCCCCCGTCGAAGGCACGATCGAACGGATCAACGCCGCAGGCGAAGACTTCGCACTGCAAGAACTCGAGCTCGCCGCTCAGATGATCACCACCGATCTCACCTGCGAATTCATCGGCGAGAGTTTCCTCGGGGGTGGCGACGAACCTGACGCCACCGTTGACGATCCGACAACGGATCCGACCGTCCCGACGACATCCCCCTCCACAACCGTTCCCGCTTCGACGATCCCGCCGGTCACGTGCCCGTCCTGTGAGAGCACCACCACGATCCCGACGCCAACCACGACAGCAGCTCCAGCCCCAGCAACCGGAGACGTCTTCGCCCGCCTGTTCACGCCGGTCGCCGGATACACCTACATCCGCCAATCCGAAGAGGACGAAAAACAACTAACGGCATCCCTGACCAACGCGCCGGAAATCCTCAAGGTTGACTTGCGAACAATCGTCGAAAACAGCACCAACCGTCCCTTCGGAATCCTCATGGGCTTCCAGATGCAGGACGGAATTGTCACCCCGGCCACCCAGGCGCTGTTCCTCCAGAGCATCGCGCAGGGAACCTGGACACCGGCACCGGCCGGCAAATACGCCAACGCGGCAACAACAACCGCACAAGGACTCGACATGCTCGTGGCCTTCCAAGGCAACGTGATCGCCGTGATCATGTCCATCCCCACACCAAACCAGACCGGCCTCAAAACCTTCACAAACGTCGTGCTGAACAACTGAACCAGCAAGCGGTGGTGGCAACCCCGTTGCCACCACCGTCACGACTCCGCGTGTCGAGCGGTTGCGGCCGATCACCAACGCCAGTCAGGCAAGAATCCAAGGACCAGAAACACCGAGAGCGCAAGGGCGACGGTGATGAAGGGGAGCGCGCTGGTGAACCAAAGACGGGTTCCACCGATCGTTCCGGCGTAGATCGCGCCATTCACAGGCGGCTTGGCGAGCAGCGAGTGAGCCACCCCTAGAAGCGCAGGGATGTAGAACAAGCCAACCGCGAGCACCCCATCCATATGCCACGCTGCGATGACCGCGGCTCCAACGATCGTCATACTGGCAACCAGTTGCTCGGCGATGTCGGCCCTTGATCGAGAAACTGCGAAACGAAGAATCACCGTCCTCAACAAGAACACTTCGCAGGCGATGGCGAGACCTAGCAACAACCCGACGGCCGCTCCGATGAGGCCGCCCACGACCGTGCCGAGGAAAGGCACCCAACTCCCGTACGCAGCACCCAGCACCAATCCGACCGGCGGCCCTCGAAGCACCCAGAGCGGCGCGCCTGACGGGTGATAGTCGAATGTTGTGATCGGAATCGTCTTCAACTCACGCGGTTCCGTTGACGATCGCGACCAAGGCGATCTCATCGGCTCCACCGTGACGAATGGCTCCATCGATCGCTCGTCAATTCTCAAAGCGACTTCGCCCAGGCCAACGAAACCACCAGGTCCGTCAACCCGATTTGATCGAACGATTTGAGCACACGCTCAGTGTAGCTTCGGCCCGACGCAACGCGCGTTCACGACGGAGCGTGTTTCGCTCGGCTCGAGCCCAAGGTCGTGCTGCAGTCGAGTCTGCGGGATGTATGTCGCCGGGCGATCGTCTTCCCGCACACTCGCGCCGTCGGAGACGCCGAGGTCGTGCCGCTCGCAGAAGGGAAAAGTGACACAGACACGGGTCCATCGGCCGGTCTTCAGCCGGCATACAGGTGGGTGATCCGTAACCCGGCCGTCGTGTGCCAATGTGAACCCTGCAGATCCGCTGCGGCCCGGTTCGGAGCCGCACCCGTTCAGGAGGCCCCGTGTCGTCAGCTAGTTCCGCTCCAGCCCTGGGAATGATCGGCCTCGGCCGCATGGGCGCCAACATGGTCCGTCGACTCATGCGCTCCGACGTGACCTGCGTGGTCTACGACGTCAGCGCCGCCGCAGTCGACGGCCTGGCCGCCGAAGGAGCGACCGGGGCGAAAACGCTCGAAGAGTTCGTCGCCGCCCTACCCGCACCACGAAATGTGTGGATCATGGTGCCCGCCGCGTTCGTGGAGTCGACGATCGGCCACCTCGCTCTCCTACTCAGCCCGGGCGACACGATCATCGACGGCGGCAACAGCTACTACCGAGACGACGTCGACCGCTCCGCTCCGCTAGCCGCCAAGGGCATCCACTACCTCGACATCGGCACGTCGGGCGGCGTCTTCGGCCTCGAACGCGGCTACTGCATGATGGTCGGCGGCGACAAGGAAGCGGTCGACCGCATGGCCCCGCTCCTCGACATCCTGTCGCCCGGCGTCGACACCGCCGAGCGCACGCCGGGTCGCACCGGTGACATCGTGGCCGCGGAAAAGGGTTGGCTGCACTGCGGCCCGAGCGGCGCCGGCCACTTCGTCAAGATGGTGCACAACGGCATCGAATACGGCCTGATGGCCGCCTACGCCGAGGGTCTCAACATCCTGGCCACGGCCGGCATCGGCAAGGCCGATCAGACCCACGACGCCGAAACCACCCCGCTGCGTGACCCGCAGTACTACCAGTACGACTTCGATCTCGAGTCCGTCACCGAGCTGTGGCGACGCGGCAGCGTCGTGTCGTCGTGGCTGCTCGACCTCACCGCCGCGGCATTCCACTCCGATCCACATCTCGCCGAGTTCGAAGGCCGAGTGTCCGACTCCGGCGAGGGCCGCTGGACCGCACTCGCGGCGATCGACGAGGGCGTGCCGATCCCGGTCATCTCGGCATCGTTGTTCAGCCGCTTCTCCAGTCGGGGCAACGACCTCACGGCGAACAAGGTGCTGTCGGCCATGCGCAAGCAGTTCGGTGGACACCACGAGAAGAAGAAGGAAGAGGGTAAGTGAGCGTGATCGTCAACCCCAACCGGGCCGATGCGTTGGTGCTCTTCGGAGCAACCGGCGACCTGGCCAAGCGCAAGCTGTTCCCGGCGCTGTACAACATGGCCCGCCACGGCCACCTCGGCATTCCGGTGATCGGCGTCGCCCGTGACACGTGGACCGATGAGGCGTTCTGCGCGCACGCGGCCGACTCCATGCACACCAACGTGACCAACGCCGACCCGGTCATCGTGGCCCAGGCCACGAAGAACCTCGACCTCGTCACCGGCGATTACTCAAGTCTCGACACGTTCCGATCGCTGAAAGACACGCTCGACAAACTCGGTTCGAAGAACGCGGTGTTCTATCTCGCCATTCCGCCGAGTGCGTTCGAGTTGGTCATCACGTCGCTTGCGGCCATGGGTCTCAACATGCGCGGCCGGGTCGTCGTCGAGAAGCCGTTTGGCCGCGACCTCGCTTCGGCGCAGGAACTCAACCGGATCCTGCACGACGCGTTCCCCGAGGACAAGATCTTCCGCATCGACCATTACCTCGGCAAGGAGTCGGTCGAGGACCTCCTCGTCTTCCGCTTCTCCAACTCGCTGCTCGAGCCGATCTGGAACCGCAACTACGTCGAGAGCGTCCAGATCACGATGTCGGAAACGATCGGCGTCGAAGGCCGCGGCAGCTTCTACGACGGCGTCGGCGCGATCCGCGACATCCTGCAGAACCACCTGCTTCAGGTCGTTGCGCTACTCGCGATGGAGCCACCGGTCGGGCCTTCTGCGAGGCATCTGCACGACGAGAAGGCGAAGGTCTTTTCGGCCATGCAGCAACTGCACTGCGACCATCTCGTTCGCGGCCAGTACAACGGGTACCTCCTCGAACCTGGGGTGGCACCCGAGTCGACGATCGAGACCTTTGCCGCAGCCCGTCTGTTCATCGACTCGTGGCGTTGGGCCGGTGTGCCTTGGTATGTGCGCGTAGGAAAAGCGCTGAAGCAGTCGGCCACCGAAGCCGTCGTCACGCTGAAGCGTCCACCCCGCATGCTCTTCGACGAAGCCGGAGGCGATGAACCGAAGCCGAACCTCATCCGCTTCCGACTCGGCAAAAGCGATGGCGTGACCTTCACCGTGCAGGCCAAGACTCCGGGGCCGCACCTCGACTCCGAAGACGTCGACCTGAGCTGCGACTTTGCGGCAGCGTTGGGCGAGCGACGCGAGGCGTATGAGCGTCTCCTCGACGACGCGATCGAAGGCGAGCTTCGCCGCTTCGCACGGCAAGATGAGGTCGAGGAAACCTGGCGAGTCGTGCAACCCGCTATCGACGAGCCCGGTGCCGTGTTCACCTACGACCGGGGATCCTGGGGGCCGCCGGAAGCCGACAAGCTCTTCGACGGCGGTGCCTGGCTCGATCCGATCATTACCTCGTGAACCGACTGTTCGTCGTTCGCCACGGCGAGACCGAGTGGTCGAAAGCGGGTAAGCATACGAGTCGCACCGACCTCCCGCTCACGCCGAAGGGTGAAGCCGCCGCGCTGGCGGTTGGCGCGAAACTCACGCGAGCTTACGGTTTCGACCGTGCTCGTGTCGCCGAGGCTTCGTGCGCGCCGAACTGCCGAGCTGTGCGGGTTCGGTGAACGGGCCGAAATCGACGCCGACCTGGCCGAGTGGGACTACGGCGACGACGAAGGCCGCACCACACCGGAAATTCGCGTCGAACGACCGGGGTGGACCGTGTGGCGAGAAGGTCCGTTGAACGGCGAGACGGCCGAGCAGGTTTCGGCGCGGGTCGACCGGGTCATAGCGCGGGTCGATGCCGCCGAGGGCGATGTCCTCGCGTTCGCGCACGGCCACGTTCTCGATGTGCTCGCGGCCCGTTGGATCGGCCTCGACGGCCGACAGGGCATCGTCTTCAACCTCGACCCCACCACGCTCTCGATCCTCGATTGGCACCACGAGGACCGCGTTATCGACCGCTGGAACGCACCGCTGATCGACTGAGCCGCAGTAAAGGGTTCTGCCGAGCTGCTCCGGAGCCGAAAAGTACGCCCCCAACCGACAAAACGACTCCGGAGCACGCACACACCGAAACGCCCGCGGCACCTGCCCTGAAGCCCCGCCGCTCCGGAGCCGAAAAGTACGCCCCCAACCGACAAAACGACTCCGGAGCACGCACACACCGCTCAAGTCACACTCACGTGGAGGGGTTCGTGTCGTCCCACAACTGGGCCGCCTCGTGCGTGCGCACCCACTCGCCGCCGAAGCGCAGGTGTACGCGGTCCCGATCCGGGTCGTACCACGTATCGGCGTTCGGCACGTTCTGGTCGTGCGGGAACGCCGGATACTCGCTGCGTGCGGACACCGGGCGGAGCCCGTCGCCAAAGCCCTGCAGGTCGCACCACCACGGGTTGATCTCGGCGAACGTCGATGCACCGCGGTAGACCTCGAGAAACGTCGTGCCGTGTGCGGAAAGCGTCGCCGGTACTGAGGCATGGCGGCGGGCGAACTTCAGCGAACCGATCCACGTCGGTTCGGCCAGCGCCACGGGCCTCGACCCCCGGTCCTTCGGCGACGGCCCGATCTCCTGAATCGAAAGGTCGAACCAGTCCGAGGGCACCCCGCTGAAGTCAGCCTCTCCGAGAGCGAGTCGCACCCGATAACTACTACGTCCCCATACGAATGGTCGACGAACCCCTAGGAACTGCCCTTCGTGGGTGCCTCGCTCGATGAAGCCGTCTTCGGCCCAGCGAGCGTCTTCGGACACGAAGCTGCCCCACGTCGAGAAGATGAGGCCCTTCCCGATCCGGCTCGTGTGGCCGGCCCCCGGTTGGTCCGATGCCGGTCGGTGCACGTCCGTCTGGAGACCGAAATAGATCTGCGTGCCGTCGATCTCACCGTTGAACGGTGAGAGGTACTCGCCGATCGAGGTACCCGGATCGTCGTGGACCGTGATGTCGAACTCGATCACCTGCAACCGATCCGCCCACCGCCACCGGGTGTAGATGGCATGGGCCGGCAACTTCAGCCGACGATCGAGCGCTTTCATTTCGTGCGCCTCTACAGGAACGCGTCAATGAGGGCCACGGCGGCGACCGGATCCTCAACCTGGATCGTTGACCACCCGAACGCCTTCGCTGCCTCGATGTTCTGCACAAAATCATCCAGATAGAGGATCTCGTCGTGATTCACGCCCAGCAATTCGCGTGCCGCTTCGTAGATCTGCGGCTCGGGCTTGCGGCATCCGACAGCGAACGATTCCACCACCTGCGTGAAGTCGGCGAAGTTGAGGTCGCGCTCCATCGTGGGTCGGAATTCGGCGAAGGTGTTCGTCAACAGACCGGTGATGACACCGTCACGCTTGAGTTGCGCGACTTTCGCTGTCATCTCCTCAACCACCGTGTATCCGCCGGCGGTCAGCAGCGCTTCGATTTCGCCGCCCCGAAGGGTCACGCCATGAGGATCGGCCCACCGTTGCAGCTGAGGTTGGATATCAGCGACCGCAAGTTCACCGCGCTCCGCCCGGTGCCAGGGATGGTCACCGCTTTGATGCGGTCCGAGAAGAATCTCGAGCATGGTGGTCATCGGGACATCGTGCTGCGCCGCGACGACGCCGAGCTGGTTGGTGATCGGGGTGATCAGCACTCCGCCGAAATCGAAAACGACAGCTTTCACGCTACGGTGCCCATTCACGGTGTCGACCCTAACGTCGAACGTTGTGGGGTGCCGACCAATCGGGGCACGGGCTGCGCCGTCACCAAGGCGGTCCCGACCGGTCGCAGGAAACCGTGAACTCGCTTTTGCGCAGGTCGGGCTGGCACACTGAGCGACATGGCTACCAGCGAACGTCCCGTACTCCACACCCGCCTCTGCGATCTCCTCGGCATTGAGTACCCCGTGCTCCTCGCCGGGATGGGTCCGACGATCGGCGGCAACAACAAAGGTGTGGCCGGTCCGGAACTCGTGGCGGCAATTTCGAATGCCGGCGGACTCGGCGTTCTCGGCGGAACCGGCTTCGGCCCCGACGAGATGGAGCGCGAGATCCAAAAGATCAAGGACCTGACCGACAAGCCGTTCGGCGTCGACATTCTCCTACCGGTCCTCGGTCCGACCAAGGGCGCGGCAGATCAGATTCCGACAGCGGAACAGCTTCGCTCCATGATTCCGGCCGGCCACGTCGCCGAGGTCGAGGCGCTGCGTCAGAAGCTCGGTCTGCCCGAGGCCCCCAGGTCGGCCAAGGCCAGCGATGGGCAGACGATGGCCGGCGCCCTCTTCGACCCGCAGTCCCAGATCGACGTCATAGTCGGCATGGGCGTCCCCGTCCTGGCGACCGGGCTGGGCGATCCGGCCCCGTTCATGCGTCAACTCCGGGATGCCGGCACCAAGGTCATCTCGCTCGTCGGAAACGTGAAAGGTGCGCAGAAGGTCCTCGCGGCCGGAGTCGACGCCGTCGTCGCGCAGGGCACCGAGGCCGGTGGGCACACCGGCCGGATCGGCACGATGGCCCTTCTTCCGCAGGTGCTCGACGTCGCCGGCAACACGCCCGTCATCGCAGCCGGCGGCATCGGCGACGGACGCGGCCTGGCCGCGGCACTCGCCATGGGCTGCGACGGTGTGTGGTGCGGAACGATTTTCATCGGAACCAACGAAGCTCAGCTCGACAACCTGCGCAAACAGCGGTTCGTCGATGCGAACGAGGAGGGCACGAAGATCACGAAGCTGTACTCGGGCAAGACCATGCGCAATATCACGAACCCACTCGTCGAAGCGTGGGAGGAGTCCGGCATCAAGGCGCTCCCGATGGGCCTGCAGAGCATGCTGATCAATCCGCTCGTGCGCGGCTCGCAGATCGCCGGACTGGAAGAGAACGGCATGAACGCCGGCGGTCAGATCGCCGGTCTCATAAAGGCCATTCGGCCGGCGGGCGACGTGCTCGCCGACATGGTGGCCGAGGCGTCGGCCATCTTCGCGTCGAAGCTCTCGCAGCGAATCTCCACGAGTCGCTGACGCAAAGCCTCGCCGTCGCAGTCGACGGTCAGCCAAACAGCTTCGACGCAACCGTCAGAGCGAAGGCGATCGTCAGCGCCGGGGCCACCGGGACGGATCGGGTGGCCCGGCGCAAAACGACCTCGCTGGAGCGACCCCCGGAGCAACTCGCCAGCGGCGAGTGTTCCGGAGCCCCTGGTCGACTCCAGATAGACGGCGCGTCAGCTGCCGAGAATCACCACCGTTATCACGAGGAGCACCGCCTGCCAGGTGGAGGAACCGGACTCGGTTCGACGGGACTCGTGAACCCGAGTGCTGATCCGGTATCCGACCTGGCGCAACCGATTGGAATTCATAACTGCACTCCCTCAAGGGATAGACAACATCGACGTTTCGATACGGTGGGTACCACCAGTCGATACGGTGGGTACCACCAGGAAGCGGGGGTGAAACTGGTGTGACCATAGTCATAGCATGAGTAATTCGCCCGGGTCACATTCACTACCACCGTCCGTCGACAACTTGACGAAATCTTGATTCTCCGGTCTCGCCCTACACTCGCGGGGCCATGACCCGCCCTCTCCGCATCGATCGCATCCTCGCCAATCTGGGATACGCCTCGCGTGCGGAAGCGAAAATTCTCGTCGCTCGCCATCGCGTTCGCGTCAACGGGGTCGTCGTTGAACGCCCCGACCAGTCCGCCGCACCCGACACGGTCACGCTCGACCACGAGCCCCTCGATCACCCGAACGGGATCATTGTCGTCGCCAACAAGCCCGTCGGGCTGGTCTGCTCCCACGACGAGCGGGAGGGACCGCGAGTCTTTGATCTGGTCCCGCCCCGGTGGCTTCAGCGCAACCCGAAGGTGGTCACCGCCGGACGACTCGACAAAGATTCAAGTGGACTCATCGTCATCACCGACGACTACCAACTCGTTCACCGCCTCACGTCGTCGAAACGCCACGTCGAAAAGCTCTACGAGGTGACGGTCGACGCCGACATCACCGATCAGACGATCGAGCGGTTCGCGAGCGGAACTCTCCTGATGGCCGACGACCCGGTCCCGTGCCGCGCCGCGCCGGTTTCACTGCTGGGTCCACGCCGGGCCCGCGTCACGCTGACCGAAGGGCGTAACCGACAGTTGCGTCGCATGTTCCAGGCCTGTGGCCTCCGGGTGGAGACCCTCCACCGTCTGAGCTTCGGCCCGTGGCAGCTCGGTGACCTCCCGGAGGGCGAATGGGTCGACGTGGCCGAACCCGGTGGTGGGTCCGATGCTGGATCGGGCAGCGAAGCCGGTGATCCCGCGAGCGGACCCGGCAACGAAGCCAGCGATCCCGGCAACGAAGAAGGCGATTACGACCCGGCAACCGTTGTCGAGGCGGACTCCGGACGAACCAGCGAGTCGTAGAGATCGGAAAACTCCGACAGCGGAAGCACCGCGGCCGGATCGATCGACTCGACCGTCTGCGGACCCTGGTCGCTGAAGCGCATCACGATCGGCCCATCGATGCTTTTGAAACGGGCATCGAGTTGGTACGCGAACCCGTCGTCGGCCACGGAGTACACGGTCTGGCCGAACCGGAGTTTTTCGATCGGTTTCCCGTTGAGCGTGCCCGTGCCTTCGAACGACGTGTCGCCCTGGCGCAGCAGCAGCGGATTCTCGGCGCGGGCCGAAGAGAACGAGGCAATGAGCGTGATGATCTGATCAAGTGGGTTGGTCTTGATCGAGACCGGACGCTGCAGGAACACGATCCCCGGGCGCCCCTGCGCCGCCAATGCCTCCGAAAGGCCCGGTGCGGAGAGGTACACACTCGATCCGCCCCATGCAATGGTCTGGGTCGGGGCCGTCACCCCGTCGCTTCGGCTCGTCGTCAGCTCAACCTGACCGACGGCGTTCTTCCAGTCGACCACGCCCTGCAAATGGAATGTCGCGGCAGTACCGAACTGCACGTCGCCGTCGACTTTGGCGCCGCCGGCCTCATGGTTCTTCAACAGAATTCGGGCGAGTTTGGAGGCCTGCGCGGTCGTGAGCGCCGGGCCATGGGTCGTGGTCGTGACTTCAGCGACCGTTTCGGCGACCGAGGAGTCGGCCGTCGGCTTGTCACTGGAGCATGCGGCGACAGCAATGCTAAGTGCGCAGACTATTGCGGCGATACCTCCCGTGGGGTGGTGACGGGGAAAGAAAGCGAAACGTTTGGTCATGGGTGCCTAGTCAGAAATGGTGGTGATCGGTCACTGACCGGAGGGGACGGTGATCGACGTGAGGTCAACGACGGGAACGGCGCGCGACACCGGGGTTCGTGGTGCGGTGGATGCATCGGGCATCGTCGGTTGAGGGGCGGGAACGGGCACGGTCCGGTAATCGACATCGGGCGGTGGGGTCTGAAGCCGGATCGGGCCGGTGGCGATCGCTCCCGTGGCCGGCTTGTCACACGGAAGGACCGTCTCGATCGCCTCGGGCAGGGATGTCGCAAAGGAGTTCCGGGCAAAACAGTTTCCTGCGGCGTCAAGCGACGCGTCGCCGGCGGTCGAGGCGAAGAACAGGTCGGTTCCGTTGTTTTCGAGCACGTTGTCGGTTACGAGGTTGCCGGAGGGTTTGTACGTGTTGAAGTCGGTGAGGGCGATTCCCGCGGCTGAGTTTCCGACCACCCGGTTCTTCAGAACCTGGTTCCGTTCACCACCGTTGATTGCGATGCCGAAACCGGCCGCACCCTTCGGGGTCGCCGGCGCTCCGGGATCCTGGTTGTCGGCCACAAGATTGCCGGCCAGGACCACATCGCCCTGGGGAGCCAGACGCTCCTGATCCTGGCTGTTCGGCGTCATCCCGATGCGGTTCTTTCGCCAAATCGAGTTCACGATGAACAGGTTTCCGCTCGCGTTGGTTCCCGAGTACCCGATCGCGTTGAGTTCACTCACGTTGTCGGTCACGACCGCATCACACGGTTTGCATTGACCGACGTAGATGCCGGAATCGGGCTGCCCACTCGTGTACGTGTGGTCGATCATGCCGCCCTGGGCAAAGAACGCGTAGATACCGTATGCACCGTTGTTATGCGCGGTTATGTATGAGGCGCGGTACCCCTTCAGCACCGTGTGCTGTTTCGCGTCGACATCGTCGTCGTACGCCTTCGTGAAGAGAAGTCCGTTGAAGGCATAGCGCCGAAGCGTCAGGTTCTCGACCGCCACGCCGTCGGCCGCGACGGTGATGCCGTTCTCGATTTCGTCTTTGCCGTCCAGCACCACGGTGTTTCGATCGACTCCCCGAATCGTGATGTCGTGCACTCGAACGACGATGGCCTCGTTGTAGGTTCCGGCGTCGATGAGGACGAGATCACCGGGCTGAGAACCGTCGACCGCGGCTTGGATCGACGCAAAATCCTTTGGCACATGTCGGATGACGCCGTCGGCCACGGGCGTACTGTCGGCCGCGAGCGTCGACGCCGACGTCTCGACTGACGTCTCGACTGACGACTCGACTGACGACTCGACCGTCGACGGATCCGACGCAGCCGCGATTTCGGAGGTTTCCGATACACCCGTGGACTGGGAGTCGCCCGAACTATCGGCGCTCACCTGGCCGGCTTCGGTCGAACCCGATGGAGAACTACCCGTGCACCCGACCAGCGCGAGGCAACCGATAAATGTCATGAACGTCATGGTCATCATCGCCGAAGCGGCCCGGACCGTTCGGACCCGAGAACCGTTACCCCGCTTGTTCAAACCGTCGACCCGTCGCAACCAGAAACGCATCCGACCAGCAAACACGATCACCGGGTCTCCTTCGCGGAACTTCGGGTCCTGCTTAGAGAATTCTCACTGAATCAGTCTCCAACCGTGAAAACCGCTCAAGTCGGTAGGTCATTGGGCCGACACCTGTCAGTAACTACCCATAGGACCTGCAGGAGACCTTGATGCGAGCCGCATTA
Organism: uncultured Acidimicrobiales bacterium; assembly: GCA_963763135.1. Lineage (GTDB taxonomy): Bacteria > Actinomycetota > Acidimicrobiia > Acidimicrobiales > JANYDT01 > JANMZO01. The sequence goes on from CAVXNJ010000012.1 coordinate 480,177, forward strand.
ACTTTGAAGAACCCGACACAGAAGCGGCGCATCCGGGCTGCGGCCGCTGCAGCGGCATTGTTGGCCGTTCCGCTCACCGCAGCGACCGTACTCAACCGCTCCGCCAGTGCTGCCATGTCGAACACTTCAGGCGTTGTTTTTGCCGACGACGACCACAGTGGCGCTCAGAACGGTGCCGAAGCTGGCATCTCGGGCGTCACCGTAACCGCCTACATCCCAGATGGGCTCGGCGGCGAGACGTCGGTCGGATCTGACACCACGGACTCGAGCGGTGCGTATTCGATCAGCACGGTCGATGAGACCGCAAGCGTGCGCATCTCGTTCTCCGGCGCTGCGGTTGATCCGGTGGCCCTCGGCCGTCGCAACCACTTCTTCGGCCCAGGCGCGACCCACGTCGCCGACCTCGGCGTGTACGACGCAGGCACCTTCTCCACCGTCGTGCGGCTGCGTGCCGGTCACCATCGGCGATCGGGTGTGGCTCGATGCCGACGGCGACGGCAACCAGGAAGCGGGAGAACAGCCACTCACCGGCGTACTGGTCGAATTACTGCAGGGCGGCGCGTCCTTCAGCCCGGCCCAGATCGCATCGACGGACTCCGAGGGTTACTACGCCTTCACGAACTACTTCTCCAGTGGCTCGAATGTCGTCCAGGTCCCCGGCCTCGGCAGCAACCAGACCAACTTCTCGGTGGTTGTGCACGGCGTGTCCTCCGGCAACCTCAAAGGTTTCAGCAAGACGTCCACCTCGGGTCTTTCCAGCTTCACGAACTCTGACGGGACCGGCTGCGCGCCACTTGGCTCCGGCACGTTCTGCGACCCGCAGTCGGGCCAGTTCGACACGACCACGACCGCAGGCGGGTACTTCAACATGGACGTTGACTTCGGCTTCCAGCCGTATGACCTCGCCATCACCCAGTCGATCAGCCCGACTACGGTCAACGACGGCGACCCGGTCACGATCACGGTCAACATCACGAACAACGGTCCCGGCCCGGTTGCCGGCTGCACCGTGACCAACCTGCTCCCGACCGGTCTGACCTATGCCCCGTCGCAGCCCTCCCTACCTTCGACTCTGACCAACCGCACCATCTCGTTGCAGACGATGACGGTCGACTGTTCCGGCGAGATGGCCAGTGGCGCGACCGCGTCCTTCACAATCAACGCGATCGCCGGCACCAACGCAGGCGTCGAGAAGAACGTGGCATACATCGCCCCGCCCATCGGTGACGTCACCGCCGCCGAAACGATTCCGCTCGGTTCGCCGCTGCCGACCAACAGCACCGACACCGTCGGATCGGCCACGAACAATGACAGTGAGTCGACCGTCACGATCACCGTGACCACCACCACGACCACGACGACCACGACAACGACTCCGCCGACCAGCACGACCACGACGACCCCGGCGACGACGACAACCACAGCTGCTCCGACCACGACAACGACCGTGCCGCCGGTAACCACGACCACCGTGGACCCGGGAACGACAACGACAACAGCTGCTCCGACCACGACGACCACGGTGCCGCCGGTAACCACGACCACCGTGGACCCGGGAACGACAACGACCACGGCTGCTCCGACCACAACAACCACGGCTGCGCCGACCACCACGACCACCGCTCGCTCCGACCACCACGACCACGGCTGCCCCGACCACCACGACCACGGCTGCTCCGACCACGACCACGACCGTCGCCCCGACCACCACCATCGGCACTGCTCTCGCAAGTGTCGGCGACTACGTCTGGTACGACATGAACTCGAACGGTATCCAGGAAGTCGGTGAGGTCGGCGTCGCAGGCGTCACCGTCCAACTCCTCGATTCGCTCGGAACGGTGCTGCAGACCCAGCAGACCTCGGTATCGGGCTTCTACCTGTTCGACAACCTGACCCCGAACGCCTACTCCATCCAGTTCATCCTGCCCACCAGCGGATCGTTCTCGTCGTACGCGTTCACCACGGCCTTGGCCGGGGTTGACCCTTCGGTCGACTCCGACCCGAACGTTTCGACCGGTCGCACGGCCCAGTTCTCGCTGACCGCCGGACAGGCCCTTCGCACGATTGACGCCGGTCTGGTCGCCGTCAGCGGCTCGACCACGACTACGACGATCGTGAACACGGCCACCACGACCACGGCGGCGACAACCATTCCGCCGTCGACGACCACAACGCCCACGGTCACATCGACCACGACCCCACCGCTCCCGACCACCACGGTTCCCTCAGTCCCGACCACCACCTTCACCGGTTCGGTCCTCGGGAACTGCAGACTGTCGTCGGTCGTATGGCGGGACGTGAACAACAACGGCATCATCGATGTCAACGAAGCGCCCTACGCCGGTGTCACGATTCAAGCGGTTCAGGGTGGTCTGCGGTTCACCGCAATCACCAACGAGAAGGGCGAGTACACGTTCAACAGCCTGCCTTGCGGCGATTGGACCATCTCGATCATCGACGGCCTGCCCGCAGGGGTCACCCCGCCGCCGGCCCGAACGGTTCGGGTGCTCGGCGTCGAGTTGACGAACGACCTCGCCCCGTTCGGCATCGCCCTCCAGAACGATCCGGCGCTGACCGGCAGCAACACGCTCCAGTCGATCTCGTTCGCCCTCAGCGTGCTCGGACTCGGCGGTCTCATGGTGAGCTTCCGCAAGCGTCGGTCACTGAACCATCAGTAGAAAACTGATACGTACACATAGCTTCTGACCGGAGGCCCGGCGGTGCACACGCACCGTCGGGCCTTTGTCATTTCTCGAACGTCATTTCTCGAACGTCATGTCGCGAACGTCATTTTCTCGAACGTCATGTCGCAAACCGGTGCCGCCACGGGAATGGCTGTCTCACGAGAGGCCGGGCCACGCTCATGCCTGATGCTTTGGGCACCACCAGGTCGATCGCCCGCCCACCGTGCTGTGCTGCAGCTCGCAGCCGTCGATCGGACAGAAGGCACCGGGGTGCCGATGATCCTGCAGATCACCCGTGTGCGATCCGCCCCGTTTCGTAAGTGCGCGTATTGTCTTTCGCATCACGGTACGCAGGTCGGCCACCTCGTCGTCGTTGAGCGAGCGGGCCGTCCGTGCGGGAGCAAGGCCCGCCCTCCACAGCATTTCATCGACCAGCAGGTTGCCGATTCCGGCGATCCGATGCTGGTCGAGCAGGACCGCTTTCACCGCGGCCTCCGAGTTCAACGCCGCACGAAATGCGGGAAGCGAAATCGAAAGCGCATCGGGTCCGAGCTTTGACTCGTCGGGATCGAGTTCGACCCCACCGAGCCGCCGCGGGTCGCGAAGCGCGAGCGTCCCCCCGTCAGCAAATCGCAGGCCGAACCGATCCCAGGCCATGAGATCGCGGTCACTTGAATACAGCAGCTGGTCGATTGCCGCCGATCCGTCGACAAGAAGCCGACCCGTCATGCCGAAGCGCAACCCGAGCACCGCTCCCGACGAAAGGTCGGCGAGCAGGAGCTTGCCGACCCGACGAACCCGTACAATTTCGGTTCCGGGCAGCACACTCACGAGCAATTCGGGGGTGGTTGCCCCTTTGCAGAACCACGCGTCGTTGGCGTCGACATCGGCGATGCGCCGACCCTGAGCACGCTCAGCGACGCGCCGGTACGCTTCCACTTCGATCATTTCCGGCACGGAATCCGACGCTACCGGCCCCACCGGTCCAACGTGTAGCGGTCCGCACGCCGACTCGGCTGGCTTGGTCATATGCAAAGGCGGGAGGTCGCAAGTAGTGTGCTTTGACTATGTCGATGACCGAAGAAGCGGCTCCCAAGACCCGTCCCGATAAGGCCCACTGGGCCCACCTCTGGGATGAAGTCGTCACCAACAGCCTTTGCACCGGGTGTGCCGGATGCGTCGTGGCCTGTCCGCACGACGTGCTCGGTTACGACGACACCAACGGCGTGTACAAACCGTTCCACCTCGAGTCCGAGGGCGGACCCGGCGATTGCGGGCACGGTGAACGTGGTTGCACGAGTTGCACGCGGGCGTGTCCCCGGTTCCGTTCGTGGGAAACCGAGATCGACACGTTCATGTTCAAGCGGCCCCGAAAGGACGACGAGGTCGAAGGTGTCTCGAAGGACATCATCCTCGCCCGGGCCACCGACAAGTACATCCTCGACAAAGGCCAAGACGGCGGCCTCGTGTCGGCGATGCTGATCTTCGCCCTGGAGAAGGGCTACATCGACGGAGCGTTGGTGTCGTATCTCGAGGGCGACGGCTCCACGTGGAAGGCGATCCCCGGCGTGGCCCGGACCAAAGAGGAAGTCATTGCCGCGGCCGGCAGCCGTTACACCTACAGCGCCAACACGATGGCGTACAGCCAAGCCGTGGAGATGGGTCTGGAGAAGCTGGCCCTCGTCGGCATGTCGTGCATGTCGTCGGTGCCTTCGGTCATGAACACCCGTAAGGCCGGAAAGCCCGCCCGCAAGTTCGCGCTCAACATCGGTCTGCTGTGCTCGAAGACCTTCGACGACGCGATCTTCGAGGAGCTCTTCGAAGCCAAGTACGGCTTGAAGAAGGCCGACATGGTCAAGATGAACATCAAGGGCGTGTTCCAGATCTGGATGAAAGACGGCAGCTATCACGAGATCAACCTGAAGGAGTGCCACGCGTGGACCCGGCAGGGTTGTCTGAGCTGTCCCGACTTCGCCGCCGAACACGCTGACATCTCGACCGGTGGCATCGGCGCCTTCAACGACTGGACGCTCACGATCGTGCGGACCGACGCCGGTCGTAAACTGATGATCGAAATGCTTGAAGCCGGTGTGATCGAGGGCCGTCCGGGCGACGACGATCCGGGCGCCATCGATCTCATGCGGAAGTTGGCCATCGTGTCTCGTCGGCGATGGCCGCAGACCGTCAACTTCACCAACCCGCGTCTTGGCATTCCACCACCAAAGCCCAAGGCCGACGCGGCACCAAAGCCAGAAGCCGCGCCGGCGAGCTGATCGCCGAGCGGACCGGTCCGCTCGGCTCGATTGGCTGCGAGTCGTGCGGATCTGTCGATAGATTCAGTCGAATTGTTGCGGGCTCGTGTTGTTCCTGCAGCAAAATCGGTCCCGGAATGTCGCGACTTGATCAAGATGGCCGAGCCAACTTGACAACCTTTTGAACCTTGTTAAAGTAAGAAGCGCTAACCCCTCCCGCCGGGGGAAGCGCCCTGAGATGTGGCTTCGGTCTGCTCAGGAAGGGCGTGCAAACGCCGGTCGGGAAGTCATCCGCCGTGGCTTCCCGACCTCCCGCCCTTTTCTCCCGAGGTTGGGCCCTCACACCTCACAACCCGCTCGCATACTGGGTCCTGGTCGTAGGTCGCCAGAGATGCTGCTGGATCGTGCGGCCATCACGGTGTTATGCGGTGATGGGGGATCTGTCGGACTACGTGTCGGTTTTGTCGGTGTCGGACGTTGCCAGCGATCAGCCTTTGATGCGTGCCTCGGCATTCTCTGGACAGTGCTGTCCGGATGGAAACCGTCACTCGCCATTTCGAACCACTCGACGCGTATTGATCGCGTAATTTCGCCGGGGTCAACTCCGCGCCGGTAATCGCCCGAGAGAACGTCGCAGAAGCTCACTCATCGAATCTTCACTGCAACTGGGTAACCTTTCGGTGTGCGCCTCCTCGTGGTCGAAGACGAACCAAAAATGGCTGATCTGCTGAAGCGCGGGTTGTCGGCTGAGGGATACGCCGTCGACGTCGCTGACAACGGTGTCGACGCCCTTTGGAGCGCCACCGAAGTCGAATACGACGCAATCATCCTCGATGCGATGATTCCGGCCCCTAATGGATACGAGGTTTGCCGGGAACTGCGAAACCGCCAGCGCTGGTCCCCGGTGTTGATGCTCACGGCCAAAGACACGGTGGAGGACCGGGTCCACGGACTCGACGTGGGGGCCGACGACTATTTGGCCAAGCCGTTCGCGTTTGCCGAGCTGTTTGCCCGCATCCGGGCCATCACCCGACGCGAGTCGGCACCCCGCCCAACCGTGATCGAGGTGGCCGGGTTGCGCATCGACCCGTCGGCCCACAGCGTGCATCGCGGTGATGTCGAGATAGAACTCTCCCCCACCGAGTACTCCCTGCTGATGGAGTTCGCGCGGTACCCGGGTCGGGTTCGCACGCGTACCGAACTCATCGAGCATGTCTGGGACTTTGCGTACGACGGCACGTCCAACGTCGTCGATGTCTACGTGCGTTACCTTCGCGAAAAGATCGACCGTCCCTTTGATCTGTCGACGATTGAGACCGTTCGAGGCGTGGGCTATCGGATGCGAGACGTTCCCGTGCCTGCGTCAACCAGTTCCTAAGTACACATATCGACATTGTGCAGTCCCTTGAAACGCATTCGACTTCCCCGACTCTTTCGAACACTCCAGGGTCGCCTCACGACGCTGTTTGTGCTCGCCGCCACCGTGCTCGTAGTGGCCGGCAGTGTTCTTCTTCTTACAGTCCAATCGCGCAACGACGACGCACTGCTGACCAAGACCCTACGCACACGTATTGATCGCATTGTCGCTGACGTCGAATCGACCGGAGAGCTTCCCGACACTGAGGTCTACGCGCAGATCATCACCGCGTTCCGCAGTGTCCGCGATCTCACGCCGGCGCTGTCGAAGGAGTACCTCCTCACCAACGAACAGTTGGATTTTGTCTTCCGCTCCGGCCAGTTGCAGATCGACCGACGACTGCCGTCGCTTCCCGGAACGGGTCGTCTTCTTGCCCAGCGGAGATCCATCAACGGAACTCCGGTGGTGATCGTGGTCGGGGCATCGCGCGAACTGGAGCGACTCACCCGGCAACGGCTGCTCGTCACGCTGGCCATCGCCGGACCGTTTCTCATCGCCATCCTAGGCCTGGCCGGTTGGGTCCTCACCGGTGCAGCGTTGCGCCCCGTTCGACGCATGGCCGACGAGGCCTCTGACATCTCGCGGGCCGACACCGGACGGCGGTTGCCCCTCCCTCACGGCAACGAGGAAATCCGACATCTCGGGCAGACCCTCAACGAGATGCTGGAACGTCTGGCCACTTCGTTCGCGCGGGAGAAGTCGTTCGTCGACGACGCGAGCCACGAGCTTCGAACCCCGCTCGCCATTTTGCGCGGCGAACTCGAACTCGCCACTCTGCAGATTCACAACACCGAATACACTATGCGCGCTTTGCATTCGGCGATCGAAGAGGTCGACCGCCTCTCGTCGCTCGCCGATCAGCTACTCGTGCTCGCCCGGGCCAACGGAAATCCCGACGCCGTCACCGGTGCATGCGACATCGGTGCAACCCTCCCGGCGATCGTCGAGCGACTCCGCAATGCCCTACCCGCCGACATCACGGTTGAACTCCGGGGCACGGCTTCGGGGACGGTGGCCATTGGCGAAGAGCAGGTTTCGCAGATCGTCACGAACCTCGTAACCAACGGGTCCCGCTTCGCCAGGTCCCGGGTCCTCGTCGACCTCACCACGTCGGATTCCGACGAGGGACCGCGCGTAGTGATCGGCGTTCACGACGACGGGCCGGGCTTCGATCCAGCGATTCTTCCGACCGCCTTTGAACGCTTCACCATCGCCGATCGGGCCCGAACCCGGCGAGCTTCCACCGGAGGCGCGGGGCTCGGGCTCGCGATCGTACGCTCACTTACGGAAATGGCCGGCGGCACCGCTCGAGCCGGAGCATCCGACATTCTCGGCGGCGCATTCGTCGAAGTGACGATCCCGGTTACGCCGGCATCCCCGATGTCGACCACTCCGTCGCCCGCCACAGTGTCACAGCAGGCATCAGCAACCGATCACGAAGCAGATAGCGACGCTGCTCGCCTGTAGAGCGTGACGCGTTCGCCGACGGCGGCGGGCCGAGCGGCACTCAGCGGGTCTGGCTGATGTCATCGCGATGCCGACTCCGAAAGGCTCCCGGAGTCTCCCCCGTCTCGGCGAGAAAGAACTTCCCGAAGTTGGTCGGTTCATCGAAGCCAAGCTGGCGGCCGATGGTCGATGCCGTCGTGTCGGTATGCGCTAACAACCGTTTGGCCTCCATCACCACACGGTCGTTGATCAGTTCTTTGGCCTGGCGTCCGGTGACGGCCTGGCTGACGCGGTTCAGCGTGCGAAGGGAGTACCCAACGCGCTCCGCATAGTCCTCGGCGCGCCGAGTACTGCGAAATGAAACTTCGAGCTCCCTTTCGAACCGGTGAAACGTTTCGCGCACCGGCCCGCTGCTGACGGGGTCCGCCGACTGGTGACGGACGACTCGGACGAGGCACGCCGTAAGGAGGTGACGCAGCATCTCGATCGATGCCGTGTTCGCGGCCGACTCTGCGATCGTCTCTCGGTAGTCGATGGAAAGCTCGCCAATGGCGGCCTCGACCCGGCGAAACGGTAGATCCGGGAGTGCCCAGGCGACGGAACCGAATGGCCGAGAGAGCGCCGCATCAATCGTTGGCGACCACGCCACGAACTCCGCGGTGGCGACGAGGACCATTGCATCGAGCGGCGCATCGCCGGTCGGCCTCGGCCATCGAACGACGCGACCGGGGTGGACGTGGAGGACCGTTCCCCTCGTGCACGGGTAGTTCACAAAATCCACCATTGCCTCGCCCTCGCCGTTGGAGATGACGAACAGCTGGTGAAAGTCGGTGCGATGCAAGGCACCGTCAGCTCCGCCCGGCCACCGCGCTCGAAGTTCGTCGAAGCCGAGAACCTCTAAACCGAGGTTGAGGAGATCGGGTCGCTCAAAACGAAGACTTCGAAGGTCGCCCGAGCTGGCTTGTCTACTTTTCACCATAAACTGGCACGATCCTACCTCGGCATTGAACGGTCCGTCTGGTCCCATAGAAGGACCAGAAGCCCGTCAAATGGGCGAACCCAGGAGGAACCCAATGTCGACAAAAACCACCGCCCTTGCCGCCACCAAGGCCATTTTCACCGATTTCGATCAAGCGGCGGCGGCCGCGCTTCTGGCCGAGGACTACATCCAGCACAACCCGGGGGTGCCAACAGGCGCGGCGGCGATCATTGGGTTCCTCCCCGGGCTTAAAGCCAGTGGTATCGCATCCACCACCCACCGGGTCCTTGCCGAAGACGATCTGGTCGTGTTGCACAACACGTATACCAACGCCCAGGCGTTCGGTGGCGACACGCTCGTTGCCTTCGACGTCTTTCGCATCGAAAACGGCCGCGTCGCGGAACACTGGGACAACCTCCAGGAGAGGACCCCGGCGAACGCCTCGGGACGCACCCTGACCGATGGCCCGACTGAGGTGACGGACCTCGAACTCACTCAAGCAAACAAGGCTCTCGTGGCCGAATTCGCCGATGTCGTACTCCTAGGTGGCAACTTCAGCCGGGCCACCGAGTTCGTTGTCGGGCGAACGTCGTACCATCAGCACAACCCGTTGATCGGCGACGGTCTGGACGCTCTGGGAGAAGTCTTCACGGCGCTCGCCGAACAAGGAAACGCCATCACGTACGACAAGATCCACCGGATTGTCGCTGAAGGAAACTTCGTGTTCCTGATGGCCGAAGGAACGTTTGGATCAACCCCGACGGCGTTCTTCGACCTCTTCCGGGTTGAGGGCGGACTGATCGTCGAGCACTGGGACGTGATCGCCCCGATCCCATCGGAGATGGCGCACACCAACGGCAAGTTCTAAGCAGTCAAGCGGTGCGCGGGAGACCCCGATCGCAACGGACTTCCTTGGCTTGAGCCGCGGCGACGCGGCGCTTCTCAAACCGCCTATACGCGTAGCCGGCCTATGCATAGCCGGCCGCGATCAGCAGATAGATCGCCATGGCCTTCCATTGCTGTGTCGCTGCGAGGATCCCGTTTGCGTCCACCCCACCACGATCCGCTGCGCCGAATGAGCGCTACTGGATCGCTCGAGCCGATCCGAGTTCAGCGGTTCCCTTTTCGGTCTGGTCGCCCCGCTTCCATTCGACTTCTACCTTGTTGCCGGGCTTCTTCTTACGCACGAGGTCACTCAACTCTTTGTTCGTCGTGATGCTCTTTCCGTCGAACTTCGTGATGATGTCACCGGCGCGGAGGCCGATGTTGTCGGCCGGCGAACCCGTCGTCACGTCGACCACCAGGGCACCCGTATCGATGGCCAGGCCGTACTGGTTCTGGATGGTCGAGTCCATGGTCTGCGTCGACACACCGAGGAAGGTTCGTTGCTGCGTGACTGTGTCACCCTTCTCGATTCGCTGAACAATCGGCTTGATCCGGTCGATCGCAATCGCGAACCCGATGTTGTTCGAGTTCTGGATGATGGCCGTGTTCATGCCGATCACTTCACCTCGCGTGTTGACGAGTGGGCCACCCGAGTTGCCCGGGTTGATCGCGGCATCGGTCTGGAGCAGACCTTCGAGACGGTTGCCGTCACCTTCGATCGTGCGGTCGATCGCCGAGATGATTCCGGTCGTTACGGTTGATCCACCGGGGAGGCCGAGTGCGTTGCCAACGGCGACCACCGACTCACCTACCACGGTGTTCGCGGAGATTCCTAGTTTGGCCGGCTTGAGATCCTTCACCCCGTCGATCTTCACGACCGCCACATCGTTCTCGGGGTCGCGACCGACCACATTGGCCGACATGACCTTTCGGCCCTTCTCGCCGGGAAACGCGACCTTGATCGACGCGGCGTTCGCGATCACGTGAGCGTTGGTCAGGATGTAACCGTCGGCGGTAAGGACGATGCCGGTTCCCGCGCCCTCCTGGGGTTCAACGTTGAAGACGCCGAAGTTCGAGTCGAAACCCTTCGTGTTGATGGTGACCACCGATGGCTGGACCTTGGCCAGGATTCCCGGAACGCCGTCGGAGGTGCTCACCGGGCTGCTCGCTGTCTCAGGCAGGATGGGCGTCGTGCCCGACGCGGCAACTTCCTCGATCTTCTTGTTGTCGTTGTTTCGGGTCGTCACGAGCGCGGTACCAAGCACCGCGCTCGACACGATTGCTCCGATCAGGCCACCGGCCAATGCCGGCTTCAACCAGGACTTCCCCTTCGAGGTCGGGGCGGCTGCGCCCAGCACGGGACTACCGCTACCCGAAGGTGGTACCGACGAGCCGAGTGTCGACGCGTATCCCAACCCGGGGGCACCCGATCCGGGCGACGATGAAGCCGATGTCGTTGCATACGACGCCTTCGTCTCGCCCGCTGGCGCGTCGAGCGGCATATCAGCGGAGGCGTCGAGGCTTGACGCAGCACGTGGTGCCCACGACGAAGGGCTTACGTAGGGTTCGACCACGGGGCCGGTCGATGCGGCGTATTCCGAGCGTGGCTGGTAGCTGTCGGTCTGGATGAGCGGCGCCGTTGGCGGCAGTTCGGCGTTGTCGACCGACGGGCCGTTCGATGTCGCGGCAACTGGCGGGGCCCAGGGCGATCGAGCAGTGACGACGACCGGGGGCGGCGGGCTAAGTGGCGCCGGGTCGATCACGGTGGTCGGATCGATCACGGTGGTCGGATCGATAATGGTGGTCGGATCGATCACGGTGGTGGGATCGATCACGGTGGTGGGATCGATCACGGTGGTGGGGTCTTGCCCCGACTGGGAGGTGTCTGTAGACGAATTGGCGGGCGACGCGGCGGTTTCCGCTCCATAAGCCGGATCAACGGAACCGCTGGTGGGCAGCGGCCACGCGTCGGACCCGGAAGGCGTAGAACTCACAGAATCATCCATGGTTCTATGTTGTCGCGAATTCGCGTGAGAGCGGCGTGAGAACTGCGAAGTGCAGTCATTTTTGATTTCGACGACCTACCAACCACCCGGGCGCTGCCACGCACAGCCACGGCACCAATCCACCACCCCGGCACGGTGGCACCAGAAACCGTGCCCGCCTGAAGCCGTCTGGAACGGCACTGCTACGTGACGTTTGCCCAGAAGCCGAGGACATCGGGGCCGAAATCGGTCTGCTCCACGTCGAGATCGGCACTCGTGCAGGTTGCGGCGACGGCGAGATGCCGAGCGGGAAGGACGGCGAACGTCGTCGAAAAGCCACCCCAGCTGCCATCGTGGCTGAGCACGCGGCCGAGACCGTCGACCTGCTCCTCGTACATGCCGAACCCGTACCGCGCACCCTCTTCATCAGTGGCCACCGCTCCGGTCCAGCGGGTCGCGTTGATCGCCGAGCCGCCAACCGTTGGAGCCCAGTACTGCGACGCCCACTTCCCCAACTCCGTCGGGGTCGTCTGCACTCCTCCGTCGCCGATCTGCAGCCACGCACTGTCGGCCCGGACCCACTTCTTTGCTTCGCGCGGATACGAACGCGCCTTGCCCGGAGGGTTCGCCGAAGCATCCATGACCGCTTTCATTTTCAGCGGGGTGAAGATCTCCCGTTTTACAAATGCGCCGATTCCGATCCCGGTGACACTCCGAACTATTTGGCCCAGGAGGAAGTAGTTCGAGTTGGAGTACTCGAACTTTCGACCCGGCCGGAAGTCGAGTTCCTCAACTTCGGCGAGGGATGCGAGTGCATCGGCGTCGGTGGTGCGATCGTTGTCGTCGAAGCCCTCGTCGGTCAGAAGGTCGACGTAATCCGGGATTCCACTTGTGTGATGAATGAGTTGATCGATCGATACCTCGTCGGCCCAGCCCGGCAAACCATCGAGATGGTCAGACACGGTGTCGTCGAGCCGCAGTTGGTTGCGATTCATGAGCAGCGCGATCGCCGTGGCCGTGAACTGCTTCGATGTCGAGCCGATGTCGACGATCGTGGCGGTCGTCATACGTGCGCCGGTTGACAGATTGGCCGAGCCAAAAGCCTCGGCGAAAACCACCGCACCATTTCGAGCGACTGCGATCGTGCATCCGGGACTGTTCGACCCGATGCCGTTGAACAGGGCGCGGGTCCGTGACGCAGCTCTCGCCGCGGGTTTCGTAGCCGTCGCCGTCGCCGTAGCAGTAGCGGTGGCAGTAGCCGTGGCGAAACTCGCCGGGGTCGGGCTGAGTGCCGCCAACGCACCAATCACCAACAGACCAACCGACAGCGCTCGCTTCACTCGGCTGGATCCATGGACAACTCGTTGGCTCGGCTGAACACCGCGTCGAGCATCGGCTCCGTGAGCCGCTTCGTGAACGTGTTCTGCTGGCTCGGATGAAACGAACAGAGCAGGGTGAGCCCGCTCGGCGTTTCGGCTTCGACGCCGTGGCCGAAAACCGGGCGTCGCTTCACCTCAAACTCGCGCGCCGCAACATCATATGCGAACTTACCAAGCACCACGATGACCCGGAGTTCGGTGAGCAACGCCATCTCCCGCCGGAGGAAGGGAAGGCAACGGTCGCGCTCGTCGATTTCCGGTTTGTTGTCAGGTGGCGCGGCAACGGACCGCGGCGGCGACGTATGCACCTGCAAGTACGAGACCGTCGCCCGCATGAACACTGGTCGGTTGGTTGGCCAACCCCGCTTTGTGCATGGACCGAAACAACCAGTCGCCCGAACGATCGCCGGTGAACACACGACCCGTGCGATTTGCGCCGTGTGCCGCGGGAGCGAGGCCGAGCACCAGAATCCGGGCTTTCGGATCACCGAATCCGGGAACGGCTTTCCCCCAGTACGTTTCCTCACGATATGAAGCGCGCTTATCGATGGCGACGGTTTCCCTCCACTCCACCAGCCGTGGGCAGGCCCGACATCCGGTGATGTCATCGGCCAGGCGTTGCAGGGTGTCGGGGCGTTTACGCGTTGCGGCCATCGAGACGAAGCGTAGGTGACGCGTCATGGCCCGACGACTCGCGACAGCCGCATTTGCTCAGCTTCGGGGTGTCGTAACCTAGTTCGATGGCAAAGAAGCCCGCAGGGCCAAAACCGACGATGATCGTGCTCGTTCGACACGGTCAGACGCCCACCACCGGGGTCAAGTTACCCGGTCGGGCCAAAGGACTTCACCTGTCCGACGTCGGGCAGCAGCAGGCGGCAGCGGTGGGCGAACGACTCGACGCGATCACCACGATTAACGCGATTTACTCGTCGCCCCTCGAACGGGCCCGCGAGACGGCCATGCCGTTGGCGAAGCGCCGCAACATGCCGATCCGTATCGATCGTGGGCTGTTGGAGTGCGAATTCGGCGACTGGACTGGCTCCGACCTCAAGGACCTCTACAAGTTGCCGGAGTGGAGCACGGTTCAGCGGTATCCGTCGGGCTTCCGCTTCCCCAACGGCGAGTCGTTTTCGGAGATGCAGACCCGCATCGTCGGTGCCCTCGGCGCTCTGCGGGCCAAGCACCCAGGGGAAACGGTCGTGTGCTTCAGCCATGCCGACCCGATCAAGGCCGCCGTCGCCGATGCGCTCGGCACCCATCTCGACCTGTTTCAGCGGATCACGATTTCGACGTGTTCGGTGACCGCAATTTCATACAGTTCTCACGGCCCTAACGTATTAACTGTCAATGACACTGGAGCACTGGGAAAGCTGGCACCGTCATGATCGGAACAGGTACAACCGAAAGAATCGCGAGCACACGATGAGCACGTCCTTCGAACTTGATTCTGTCGACCGTTTCGTGGTCGGTACCGTCGGCGAGCCGGGCAACCGCACGTTCTTCTTTCAGGTTGTCGCTCCCGGCGTTCTTCTCTCGTTCAAGTGCGAGAAGGTGCAGGTCGCCGCGCTGACCGACGCGCTGAAGGTCATGATGACCGACCTTCCGCCGGCCACCCCGTCGCCGACGATTTGGGCGAAGCTCGACACCCCGGTGCTGGCCGAGTGGGTCGTGGGCTCCATCGGTATCGGTTACGAGGGTTCAGCCGACCGGGTTGTGCTGTTGCTCGAGGAGCTTCGGGAGGATCCCGAGGAAGGCAGCCAGGCCCGCTTCTTTCTCACCCGTGATCAGATCGCCACGTTCATCGAGAAGACCCCCGAGGTTGTGAGCGGCGGTCGTCCGACCTGCATGCTCTGTTCGATTCCGATCGACTCCGACGGCTTCAACTGCCCGTGTTACAACTGACCTTGTTGCGATTGACCTTGTTGCGATCGGTCCAGGGCGCGTGGTCACGTGACTGACCCCGGCGAGCTCGTCGAGGCCGACGATGCGCTGCCCCCGGATCCCCTGCTTTTCGGGGAAATGGAGGTCGAAGGACGGATGCCGTGGAGCTCCAACGCGACGTTTCTCGTGACGCTTCGCCTCGGCGACGATTCGATTCGTGGCATCTACAAGCCACACAAGGGCGAGCGGCCGCTGTGGGATTTCCCGAGCGGGCTCTACCAGCGGGAAGTGGCCGCCTATGAGCTCGCGGCGTTTCTCGGTTGGAACGTCATTCCCCGGACCGTGTTGCGCGACGGCGACTTCGGGGTTGGTTCTATTCAGACGTTCATCGACGCCGACTTCTCCCAGCAGTACTTCACCATCCTGGAGTCGATCCCCGACACGCACGACCAGCTCCGCATGCTCGCCACCCTCGATGTCATCGCCAACAACGCCGACCGCAAGGGCGGCCACGTGCTGATCGACGGCACCAACACGATCTGGGGCATCGACAACGGGCTCTGCTTCCACGAGGAACCCAAGCTGCGCACCGTCATGTGGGACTTCGCCGGCGACATCATCCCGCGCGACCTGCGCGACGACATCGAACGCCTCGTGTCGACCGAACCGGGCTCGCTCGGCCCACTCGACGAACTCCTCGACGGCTCCGAGATCGACATGATGCTCAAGCGGGCGAAGAAGCTTCTGAAGAAGCCGACCTTCCCCAACCCCACCTCCAACTACGCCTACCCCTGGCCGCTTGTCTAGATGGTGGCGGGCCCGGTCTCCGCTCCGCTTCGCCACCCGCCACTTATGGCCGCTCACTCGGACTCAAGGCTGCGCTCACTCCCTCGCTAGCGCTCGCTCCTTCTCTCCGCATTCGCCGGCGGCCCTACTTCCACAGTTACTTTGAACTTCGGCAAGGCCCCGCCTCCGCTCCGCTTCGCCACCCAACCACGTGCGGCCCTCATTCGGTCTCGGTAGCCTCACTCGCTCCAGTCGCTGCGCTCCCTACGCTCTTTCAGCCCTCGCCGAGGCCGCCGGTCTGAACGTTGGAAGGCCCCGGCTCCGCTCCGCTTCGCCACCCAACCCGAGTTTGCGGGAAAACGATCGCCCACACACCGACACAAATGCCGCACACACAGATGCGCGCCTGACGACGCTGCCAACCCGCTGACGAGTTTGCGGAAAAACTGTCGCTCATCGACACATGTTCCGCACAATCCCTTGCGTGCCAGTGTGACTGGCCGGTAGAACCCGACTGCGGCGTGAGGGAACCCAACCTCGGTCGACGGTCGCTTAGCCCGGCAGTTTCGGGCCGGGTTGGGTACCCAGCCGAGCGGGTTGGGCGGCGATCAACCCGACGTTGGGTCTAAGGCTGGCCGTTTTTGACGATCGGGCAGTCGGAGGAGACGTTGATGAACGTGATCCCCGCTCCGTAGTTTCGGTGCAGGAGAATCTCGAACTCGACCTGTTGATCGCAGGTCATCTTCTCGAAGAACGCTACGTAGGGACGCTGCGAAAACATCACGTCGACTCGGGCTTGAGTGCGTCAAGAACCAACCAATTGGATCGGCGTCGCCGAAATGCGTCACCTTCGGAAGACCCTTCACACAGAACCCAACCTTCAGGCGTTTTCCGTTGACCAGCGAGTTGTTCTCTGCCCCACACAGGGCCACTTCGGGGCCGGGGCCGGGCGGGGTTTTCGGCGCCTTCGAACCACACGACGACAGAGTCACGGCCGCAACTGCGGCGCAAAGCGGTAGGAGAAGCCCGTGACCTCGTCGTCGAAGAAACGTCACCCGTGACTCATGGAAGCGTTACTGCGCCCATTTCTGCACCTTGGACGAGCTTGGCGTACTTGGCGAGAACGCCGGAGGTGTAGCGGGGTTCGGGGAGCTTCCAGTCGAGCTTGCGCTCGTCGAGCACGGCCTGGTCGACCAACACGTGGAGGGCGCGGTTGGGGACGTCGATCTTGATGATGTCGCCGTCCTGGAGGAACGCAATTGGTCCGCCGTCGACGGCTTCCGGGGCGACGTGGCCGATGCAGAAGCCCCAGGTGCCACCGGAGAAGCGGCCGTCGGTGATGAGCGCGCAGCTCGAGCCGAGACCGGCGCCCTTCATGGCACCGGTGATGGCGAGCATCTCGCGCATGCCGGGGCCACCCTTCGGGCCCTCGTAGCGGATGACGACGACGCTGCCGTGGTCGATCGTGCCGCCAAGAATGGCGTCCATCGCCGAATCTTCGCCTTCGAACACGCGGGCCGGACCTTCGAAGTTCATCTGGTCCTTGGTCAGACCGGCGACCTTCACGACGCTGCCCTGCGGGGCGAGCGTGCCGTGCAGCACGACGATGCCAGGATCGGCGTGGATCGGGTCGCTGATCGGGTGGATGACGACGCCATCGGGCTTCGGCGGATTGAGTTCCTCGAGGTTCTCGGCCATGGTCTTGCCGGTGACGGTCATGACGTCGCCGTGCAGCAGACCCTCTTCGAGGAGGTGCTTCATGAGGACCGGGATGCCACCGATGTTGTCGATGTCGGTCATGTGGAAGCGGCCGCCCGGCTTGGTGTCGGCGATGTGCGGAACCTTCAGGCCAACCCGGTTGAAGTCGGCCAGCTTGAGGTCGACCCGGGCCTCGTGGGCGATGGCGAGGAGGTGAAGGACAGCGTTGGTGGAACCGCCGAGGGCGAGCACGACGGTGATCGCGTTCTCGAAGGCCTTCATCGTCATGATGTCGCGGGCCCGGATGCCCTTGTCGATCAGGTTCATGAGGGCGATACCGCTCTGGTAGGCGTAGTCGTCGCGGCGACGGTCGACGGCCGGGGCACTCGCACTGCCGAGCAGCGACATGCCGAGCGCTTCGCCGACGCTGGCCATCGTGTTGGCCGTGAACATACCGGCGCAGCTGCCTTCGGTCGGGCAGGCGTTGTGCTCGATCAGGGAAAGCTCGGCGTCGGTCAACTTGCCGACGGCATGGGAGCCAACCGCTTCGAAGACGCTCGTGATGTCGAGCGCCTCGCCGTGGGCACCACGACCGGGAAGGATCGTTCCGCCGTAGAGGAAGATGCTCGGGAGGTTGAGTCGTGCAGCGGCCATGAGCATGCCAGGCAGGCTCTTATCGCAGCCGGCGAAGGTGGCGAGTGCGTCGAAGCGCTCGGCGTGCATCACGGTCTCGACCGAGTCGGCGATGACCTCACGGCTGACGAGCGAAGCGCGCATACCTTCGTGACCCATCGAGATGCCGTCGGACACGGCGATCGTGACAAACTCGAGCGGATACCCGCCGGCCAGGCGGATGCCTTCCTTCGCCTTCTTGGCCAGACGGTCGAGGGGAAGGTTGCACGGGGTTACTTCGTTCCAACTCGACGCCACGCCGACCTGCGGCTTGTCCCAGTCGCCGTCGTTCATGCCCACAGCTCGGAGCATGGCTCGCGCCGGTGCCTTCTTGTCACCGAGGGTGACGTCGTTTGATCGGATCTTCCCGTTGTTTTCGGCCATGTTGCAACTCTATGCGCAGACTCGGTGGAGCTACGAGCCGAAAGGTCGACGGAGAGTTCAGGGGTCTCGGTACCTGACTATCGCGTGAAGGTACCCAACCTCATCAGAAACGTTACGGCCAGCGTCTCCAGGGCCGACGTTGGGTACCGGCGAGGGACAAGACGGGAGCCAGCGGCGACAACGTTGGGCCCCGGGTCAACCTGCAGGTTCCGGGTCAGTACGCAGGTTGCACGACGACCCGAATCACGCGTCATGACCCACAACCTGCACAACGACCCGGAACTGGCCGGGTCCCGGCCGGCCCCACCAGCTAGACGTCCGAGGGGGTGGTGGCGTAACGGCGCTCGTCGGCCTCGGCCAGGAAGCGTCCGGGAAGGGTGGGCACGATGAGAAAGCGGGCCGAACGGCCCTCGCGGAACTTGTCCCGGCCCTCGCGAAGGGTCATGTCGACCTTCTCCCGGAACCGCACTTCCACGGCAAGGCCCGATGCGGTCTGGGTGAGATCGAGCGCATCGGTGTCGGCGACAGCGACGGAGATCGACTCGACCTGGGCCCGGCGGAAAAGGTGCGGCTCCCGCACGGCGGAGCCGTCGTGCAGCACGAAACCCGCCGGCACGAACACGACAAACCGCTTGGCCAGTGCATACAGCGACCGGGCGAGAACGAATGCGACACCCCAACCGATGACCAGCACCGGAACGCCAACCGCCCAGTTCTTCGCCGCCAATAGCAGCACGCCGGCGACCGAACCGGCGACAACCAGAGCCGCGGACACCGGAACCACCAGAACCTGCAGCAGCGCCCCCGGACGCAGAAGGAACCTGCGCTCATTCGGATACGCCGGACCGTTCACGTGCAGGTGGCCGGTCTCGGGATGAAGTGCGGTTCCCGCGGCGGCAATCGCGAGCACAACGCCGGCAACGGCGAGCGGCGTGTGGGCGTTGTCAGCGCCGTTCAGGTCAAACGCCGCCCAGAGAGTGGCCGCAACCGCCGCCGGAGCGGTGCACCGCATCAGAACCAGACCGATCGGATGGGCGATCAGCGTCGCCAGAAACGATGCCGCCCACGCCACGCCGGCCAACCCGAGCACTGCGTACTTCACCGAATCGGAATGACCGTCGCCCGCCCAACTCAGCAGCTGTCCACCGACGGGGGCCAACGCAAACCACACAACACGCAGCACCCACGGCCAGGCCCGCTCCACCGTGAGGGGCCGAGGAGCCACTAGATCGGTTGCGTTGTTTGCCACATCGTCCACACCCAAGATCGTAGGTCTCGAATCGAGCACCGTTGACGCCCGACGCGTGCCGCAACGGACAGGACCTACCGGGACGAACGACGGTGCGGAAGGGAAATCGTGAGGAGCCCGAGTCCGATCAGAATGCCTCCCTCCGCATATCGCAACCTGCGGATCGCACCGAGCTTTCGGCCGAACAACCCGCCGACCCGTGCGCCGAGTACCGCGTACATCGAATCGGAGCAGAGCCCGAGCGCGATGTACATCAGCCCGAGGACCAGCGTTTGTGACCACACCGGGCCGCGTTCGGGCTTGATGAACTGCGGAAGGAACGCCATGAAGAAGATCGCGACCTTGGGGTTGAGCAGGTTGACGGTGAACGCCTCGATAAACAGTCGCTTCTCAGTTTTCACCGCCGGCGCGGTGACGGTCGTCTGTCGACGCGCACCCCGAAGTGACTTGATTCCCAGATAGATCAGGTACACCCCTCCAAAGACCTTCACCGCGGAAAACGCAATCGACGAGGCCACGACGACGGCGGAGAGGCCCGCGACCGCCGCAAACACGTGAATGACCGAAGCCGCGTGCACGCCGAGGACCGACACCAGACCGGCCCGGGTTCCCTGCGAACTGCTTCGGGCGACGATGAACAGCACCGCCGGGCCGGGTATCAGAAGGAGGGCGATCGATGAAGCGATGAAGACCGGTAGCAACGACAGGGCAGGCACGACCCCAACGTACCGACCACGCACTCCGGTCCGAGTCGCATTTCGATCCGAATCGCATTTCGGTCCGAATCGCATTTCGATCCGAGCCCACCGAAACACGACATCGTTCACGAGACTCCCGAGAGTCGCGTAGGGTGCGTGGCATGGCGAGCCACGGTCTCGAAGACGAAAACCCCAGCCGCGTGATCAGAGACGAGATCGCCGCGCTCAGGTCCGAGATCGCACGCCACAACCGGCTGTACCACCAGCTCGATGATCCCGAGATCACCGACGCCGATTACGACGCGCTCGTGCGTCGGCTTCGTCAGCTCGAAGAGGAACTTCCCGAGGAGATCACCGACGACTCGCCGACCCAACTCGTCGGGGCCAAGCCGGCCGCGCAGTTCTCCGAGGTCCATCACCTTCAGCCGATGATGTCGCTCGACAACGTCTTCGACGAAGACGAGATGGCCGGCTGGTGGAAGCGCAACCAGAAGATCCTCGGCGACGTCCCGGTGCAGTTCGTATGTGAACTTAAGATTGACGGACTCGCCATGTCGTTGCTGTACCGCAACGGCGTCTACGAGCGGGCGGCCACCCGAGGCGACGGTCGAGTGGGCGAAGACGTCACCGAGAACGTGCGCACCATCGCCGCCGTCCCGAAGCATGTCGTGGGTGCAACTGCCGACCTTCTCGAGGTTCGCGGCGAAGTGTTCATGCCGACCGAAGCGTTCGTGGCGCTCAACAACCGTCGCCACGACGCGGGTGAGGCGCTCTTCGCAAACCCCCGCAACTCGGCTGCCGGCAGTCTTCGCCAGAAGGACCCGTCGATCACGGCAGGTCGCGAACTCTCGTTTCTCTGCTACCAGCTCGGCGTGGTGCAGGGCGGACCGTCGTTCACGACCCACTCGGAAACGCTCGCGTATCTGGCCGACGCCGGATTCCCCGTGAATCCCGAGATCAAGGTCGTCGACTCGATCGACGAGGTCAACGCGTTCTGTCGTCACTGGCAGGTTCACCGCCACGACCTCCCCTACGAGATCGACGGCGTCGTCGTGAAGATCGACAACCTCGATCAGCGAGGTGAACTCGGCGCCACATCGAAGGCCCCGCGTTCGGCCATCGCGTTCAAGTTCCCGCCTGAGGAACGCCAGACCCTTCTGAAGGACATCATGGTGTCGATCGGTCGAACCGGTCGCGCCACACCGTTCGCGGTGCTTGAGCCGGTGTTCGTCGGCGGGTCCACCGTTGGCATGGCCACCCTGCACAACCAGGACCAGGTCCGGATCAAAGACGTACGGCCGGGCGACACGGTCATCGTCCGCAAGGCCGGCGACGTGATTCCTGAGGTGGTCGGGCCGGTGCTGGCACTGCGTCCACCGGGTCTGGCCGAATGGGTATTCCCGACGCTGTGTCCGGACTGCAGGACCGAGATGCTTCGCCCCGAAGGCGAAAGCGACACCCGCTGTATCAACCCCGACTGCCCGGCTCAGGCGTGGGCGCGAATCGTGCACTTCGGGTCGCGTGGCGCCATGGACATCGAGGGCCTGGGCGAACGAACCGTAAGCACCTTTATCGATGCCGGACTGCTCAACAACGTCGGCGACATCTATCTCCTTGAAGGACCGGATCGACGATCTCCGCAAGCTCGAAGGGTTCGGCCAGACGTCGATCGACAATCTGCTGGCGGCGATCGAAGGCTCCAAACAGCGTCCGCTCGGCAACCTGCTCTTCGGTCTCAACATCCGCCACGTAGGCGGAACGATGGGGCAGGTGCTCGCCAAAGGATTCGGCCACATGGACCGACTCGCGCAGGCGACGGCCGAGGAGATCGCGAACACCGAGGGGGTCGGGTCGATCATCGCGGAATCCGTCGCCGCCTGGTTCCGAGCGCCGGCCAACATTGAGCTGGTCGATCGTCTGCGCGCATATGGATGTAACTTCGAAGGCCCGGCTGCTCCCACGGCGACACAGACCCTCGCCGGTAAAGCCGTTGTCGTCACCGGGAGCCTGGTCGGGTTCTCGCGTGACGGTGCGGAGGAAGCGATCAAGGAACGCGGGGGAAAGTCACCCGGGTCGGTGTCGAAGAAGACGCTGGCGGTCGTCGTAGGCGAGGAGCCCGGCGCGTCGAAGCTGGCCAAGGCCACCGAACTCGGTGTGCCGATCTTGAACGAGGCTCAGTTCGTCGAGTTGCTCGAGACGGGCGAGTTGCCGGCGTCGTGACGCTCCTGGTCCCGCTCAGCGGCGCGACGTGAGCGCGCTGGTACGGGGGGCTCGGCCGTAACCCGAACGTTTGCTTCGCTCCGGGACAACGCAGACGACGCGTTCAGATACGCCTCGAAATCTTCCTTCGACGAGAACCCGGTAGCCAGCGGATCGCGCTCCCACATGCGTCGCTGGTGAGCTTGCGAAATCCGATCGTCTCGGATGTGGCGGCACAAGACGGTGAAGGCACACAGCCCGCCGTAGATGAGCGCCATCGCCCAGAACGCGCCGTCGCCGTTGTGGTGCAGGTACCGGTCGAAGCTTCGACCGAGTGCGAGCGCGGCCAGGGCGGTGGTAGCCACCTGACGTTTCGCGCTGTAGCGGAAGATACCGACCTGCTCGCCGATGAAGTCGACGACGACCGGAAGCGGCAACGCGAACAGCGCAAGGGTGTCGAGGCGACCCGGCCAGTGGATCCCGATCAACGACAGCGCAAGCACCGCGAAACTGACGGGGTACAGCACCAGGCAACGGCGACACACGTGCTTTCCGCCGATGACCGTGCATCGGTCGAGTTCGTCGGGCCAGTGGTGGGACCAGACCATCGTTCGCCAATCGACGTGCGACGCCTGCATGGCCGCCTCGTTGAGCGCCCCGACCACCAACCGGTCCGGCATTTCTCGCCTGGGCGTACGACTCATGCATGGGTCTATCGACCTATCGCGACCAAAACTTGAGGGCCGATCACGTCATCCTGCTACCCGAGTGTGTGCGTCTCCTTAGACCCGGTCCAAGAAATCGCACACACTCCCACAGGCCGCACGTGGTTGGGTGCCGAAGCGAAGCTGGAGCCGCAGGGTCACGAAGTGGGCCCTGCGCAGATAGAGGGCCCAACCACCGTATTACACACACTCCCAACGGGCCCGGCCGCCGGCGAATGCGGAGAGAGCGAGTGAGCGCCAGCGAGGGAGTGAGCGCAGCCTTGAGACCGAAAAGCGGCCACGTGGTTGGGTGCCGAAGCGAAGCTGGAGCCGCAGGGTCACGAAGTGGGCCCTGCGCAGATAGAGGGCCCAGCCACCGTTTTAATTGACGTTGAGGATCCAGGAATAGCTGACGGACTCGGTTTCGCGTTCGCCCTGGGAGGGCCAGAAGACGACGGTGGCGGTGACTCCGCCGCCCGGGAGTCGACGGAAGTCCTTCCCGTCAGCCGGGGTGAAGCGGAGTTCGCCGGTGGCGATGACTTCGTCGACCTGATCTTTCGGGATCTCGTGACCGTTGATGATGATCGCCCCGGTGTAGCCGAATTCCAGGTCCGCGACGATGCTCGATTGCGACGGCACGTTCTGGGATGCGTTTGCCGGGGTGACGGACTCCAGGTGCTTCGGAAGGAGGGAATCGACCTTCGTCTCCGTCGACGTAACTGCAACCACGAGGACCACCAAGACCGCGATCACGATCGCTCCGGTCAGAAATTTCCCGAGAAGTTCCCGGTTCGTTCGACGGGTTGTTGCCGCACCGGCCGGCAATTGCGAAGGCATGCTCATAGCTTCCATCATCGCAGCGCCACGCCACTACCGCCGCTCCAAGGCCGCAGCATGTCGATCTCGCCCGCAACCGGCGGTTTCGACGACGGCGAATTCTCACGAACAGTGATCCCTCAATTAGCGGGTCGTTGCCGGTAGCGTGGTTACGTATATGGCCAGTTTCTATGCAGGAAACATCGTCGGCCACACCCTCGGGAATCGTTACCGCTTGCTGAACCTTCTCGGCATGGGGTCCTCGGCCCGGGTGTATCTGGCCGAAGACGTAAAGCTCCGCCGCCGTGTAGCGGTGAAGCTCCTGCACGCCACGTTGGCAGGCGACGAGTCGTTTCTGCGGCGCTTTCAGCGTGAGGCGGAATCGCTTGCCCCACTGACCCACCAGAACATTGTCGTCATCCACGACGTCAACGATCATCAGAACGAGAACGGCGAACCGCCGTACCTGGTCACGGAGTACCTGTCGGGTGGCAGTCTGCGAAACCTCCTCGACGGTGGATCCCCGTTGACGCCGGAACAAGCGACGCTCGTCGGGCTCGGTGCCGCACGTGGGCTGGCGTTCGCCCACGCCCATGGCGTGGTGCATCGCGACATCAAACCGGCCAACCTGCTCTTCGGCGACGACCAGCGGGTCCGCATCGGCGACTTCGGGCTGGCTCGGGCGTTGGCCGACTACGGTCGAACCGAACCGGCCGGTGCGCTCGTCGGAACTGCGAAGTACATGTCGCCGGAGCAGGCGAAGGGCATCGCTGCGCTCGACGGCCGGGCCGACGTGTATTCGTTGGCCCTCGTGCTCTATGAAGCGGTGACGGGCGAAGTTCCCTTCACCGCCGACACCTGGCAGGGCACCGCCATGGCCCGGCTCCACCACGATCTGAAGGTGCCGGAGTCATTCGGTCCGCTCGGCCCCGTGCTAGAAGCCGCCGGAACAATCGACCCCGAACGGCGTCTCGACGCGGAAGGGTTTGCGTTGGCTCTCGAGGCCGCGGCGAAGGAACTTCCCCGGCCTGAGCCGTTGATCCTCGACGGATCCCGCGTCCTCGACCGCGCCGCGCAGCTCGACGAACGCGATCCGACGCTCTTCGCTCTCGGAACCGCTCCGGCGTCGCTCCCACCCAGTGACCTCACGCTCCTGGCCCCGAGCACAACCGTCGCAGCGTCCACCGCCGCCGGCAATCTTCTGGTTGATCAAACGCCGGTTCCGGTCCTCCTCACGGGATCGGGTGCCGGTGCGAGCCCGTCAGGCGCGCCGTCGTCGACAAACGACGGAATCGGTGTGAACGGTCGACACGGCGGTCCGTACGATGCCGCTGACATCCCGGCGATCATCGATCTCCGGCGAGACGGCGACGACGACCCGGCCAGAACGAAACGAACCGCCAAGGTCCCCGGCCCGAAGCCGTCCGGCGATGCGCGGAACCCGAAGGCTCCGAGATCCCGGTCAGCCGCCCGCGGTCGCCGTGCCACGGGCATCGATTCCGCCAGGGACCTGGAGCCGACAACTGACCGTCGAAGCAGCCGAAACCGGAAACTTCTCGCGGGTCTGCTGGCCGTGCTGCTTGCCGGTGGCATCGGAGTCGGTCTAGCCATCTCCCGTCAGACGCCGAAGCACGTCGTTCCGAACCTGACGGGTCTGACCCTGGCCGTCGGCCAGGGCGAAGTGGCCGACGCGCATTTTGTGCTCCGGCCTCTCGAACCCGAGTTCAGCGACACGGTTCCCGAGGGCGGGATCATTCGTCAGTCCCCGGAAGCGGGCCAGACGCTGAAAGAAGACCAGGAGATCGCGGTAGTGATCTCCAAGGGTGTGAAACCCGTCGATGTACCGGCACTGGGCGGGCGCACCGTCGATGCCGCCGTGGCTCTCCTCGAATCCGTCGGCCTGCGTTCCAGCAACCCGCCGACATTCCGGCCCGACGACGCGATAGAAGCCGGACGCGTTATCGAATGGACCCCGAAGGGCTCCGTCGCCCCGAATTCGCTCATCACGCTGGTCGTGTCGAGCGGACCCGCCGAAGTTGAGATGCCGAAGGTCCGCGGGCTTCGTCCGGCCGCCGCCGTTGCGGCACTCCCCTCCGGCGTCGAGTCGACGATCATCGAGATCTTCTCCGACACGAAGGTCGGGATCGTGACCAGCAGCGAGCCCAAAGCCGGTTCGATGGTGAAACGGGGCGACACGGTGAAGATCTTCGTGTCAAAGGGACCCGACCTCGTGAAGGTACCCAACGTGATCAACCTGGCTCCGGCCGACGCCGCGGCGACCCTTCGGGCCGCAGGGTTCGCTATCGGCAACACGATCGGGCCGGCCGATCAGCCGGTCCTGCACACGCGTCCGCTTCGCAACACGATGGCCAAACGCGGCACGAAGATCACGCTCTACACGACCGACGAGGACGTCCCCGAGGTTCCGGGTGTTGCGGCGACGAAGTCGTCGACGTCGGTGCTGGCCCGTGAACTTCCGGCCAGCACGGTCAAGGCGACAACCACCAAACCCTCCGCCTGAGGTCCCTCGTCGAACAAGGGTCCCCGGGCGAACAGGTCGCCCGGGCAAACAGGTCTCCCCGGCGAACGAAACTACGGGGCGTTACGAACCTGAGAGGTTGGCGTTCTTGATCTGCAGACCCGCGGGGCCGATGAGCACGACGAACAGCGCGGGCAGAATGCAGAGAATCAGGGGGAACAGCACCTTCACGGGGAGCTTCATCGCCTTTTCCTCGGCACGCTGACGGCGACGTCGACGCTGCTCCGAGGCCTGGACACGGAGCACCTGAGCCATCGGGATACCGAACTGCTCGGCCTGCAGAATGGCGCCGACGAACTGACGAAGTTCCGGAACCTTGTTGCGGTTCGCGAGGCCGCGAAGCGCGTCGGCCCGTGACAGACCGGCTTGCACATGCTGGAGCGTGCGGGAGAGCTCTTCCGACAGCGGACCGTCGTTCGACTTGGCCGAGCGGGCCATGGCCGCGTCGAAACCGAGACCGGCCTCCACACCGACGGTGATTTGGTCGAGGATGTCCGGGAGTTCCAGCATGATCTGCTGCTGACGCTTGTCAGCGCCGTTCTTGATCAGGATGTCGGCCAGGAAGAATCCGAGCGGAGCGCAGACCAGGAAGCCGCCAAGGTTGAGCTTGCTGGAGATGCCGCGTGAGAAGAACCAGAACGACAGCAGCGAACCGACGATCAGACCGATCGTCTTGACGGCCAGAACTTTTTCGGCCGACCACGTCGTGTTCATGCCCGCCATCGCGAGCCGCTGTTCGGTCTGCTCCGACCAGCCGTTCGGCGTGAGTCGACGCACACGGCGAACCAACGCTTCGAACATCGGCTTGATCGCACGGTCTTTGGTCGATCGTTGGAGCATCGCCGACCGGTAGTCGACCGATGGTCCGTTGTGACGCGGCGAACCCATCAGGTCAGCGGCGCCGACCTTCTTGCGTCCTCCACGGGCGCGACCGCCTCCGCCCCCGCTGTCATCGGCGAGGAAGGTCCACGCCAGAATCGGGATCGCCGACGTGGCGGCCACGGCTCCTAAAATCATGACGGGATTCATACGTGCCTATCCTTGAAAGGTCGCAGCAAAACGAGTTGCGGGTTGCTGACAGTTGGGCTGACGGTCGGGCCGTACATGCTGATCGTCATCGTCTTAGAACTCGATCTTGCAAAGACTGAACAGCCAGAAGCCACCGATCGTCATCAGCACAATTCCGACGCCGGCCAGGTAGAGACCCGCTCCGTGCGTGAGTTCGCCGATGTATGCGGGGTTCGAGGCTCGCACCATCGCGGCAATGGCAATCGGGAGGGCCAACAGCACGTAGGCCGAAAGCTTTCCTTCAGCGGACAACGTCTTGACCTGGCGACGGATGTCAGCGCGGTCACGAACCGTCGTGGCCACCGTGTCGAGAACTTCGGCGAGGTCACCACCGACTTCACGGTTGATTTCGATGGCCGGAATGACCCACTGAAAGTCCTCGGAACCCAGACGGTTCGCCATCGACTTCAGCGAGTCGACCACGTCACGTCCGAGGCGGGACTCGACCACAACGCGGCGGAACTCTTCGGACGCCGGGGCATCGCCCTCTTTGGCTACGGAGTCGATCGCCTGCATGAGACCCTGCCCGGCCCGGAGGCTGCTGGAGAGCAGCTGCAGGGTGTCGCTCAGCTGATCGCTGAACGCCGCCGAGCGCTTCTTGGCCTTGCGCTTCACGAACATGCGGGGAAGCACGAACGTGCCGAGGACACCGAAGATGCCGGCTCCGATGAGTCCACGGAACAGGAAGCCGATCGCTGTGGCCATCGCCCCGGCCATGAGGCTGATGATGAGGAACTCGCCCGGTCGCAGGTTGATACCGGCGCGTTCGAGCAGGACGTTCAAACCGCCCGATTTGCCCTGTTTGTCGAGTGCCTTGTCGGCGACCGTTGTCAGACGCTCGGCGATGCCGGCCATGGGGGCCGGACCGGCCTTCTTCTCGTCGAACGCTCCGGTGAGGTTCGAGACGAGTTCAACCGGCTTCGGCTTCGGCGCAGTGAGCACGAGCATTACGGCGGTCAGCGATGCGAACACGAGCAGAAGTCCGAGTCCGAGAACCACGGGCGAGCCGAGGAGCCGGGTGTAGATGCTCTTCTTCGGGATCTCGGGAGGCAACGGCGGTCGGGCCCACTCGGTTGTGCGAACCGCGAGGTCGCGGAGCCCCGCGAAGTCCTTCATGGCGAGTGATCCACCGCCGGTTCGGGCGGTGATCGCAGAAAGCGCGGTCGGGTTCTGATCGAAGGATTCGAAGGTGAGCGCATCAACCCGGATGCCCTGGACCGCCAGGTTTGCGGCGATCTGATCGAGCCGGGCCGTGCTTCCGATGTCACTGCCGTCGCTGACGACGAGGATCTGACGCTTGATGGCCAAACCGGCCGTGAACTGTTCAGCGGCCAACCCGAGGCCGTCGTAGAAGTGCGGATCGCCCTGGGCGGTGATGCGCGACAGCGCCGCGACGGTGGCATCGCGGCTCGTGGACAGATCTCGGATGACCGTGGGGAACTGGCCGAAAGACACCAGGCCGACACGGACTCCTTCTGGCATGGATCGCACGTACGTGGCCAACGCCCGACGGGCGTCGATGATCGTCGTGCCGTAGTTACGGGCCGAACTGTCGATGACCGCAATCACGTCGAGACGCGGCTTGGGTCGGATCTTCACCGTCTTTGCGGCATGGGATGCGGCCTGCGGCACCGTACCGAGAAGCAGGAGTGCGAACCCCAGAAGTACATGGGTGATTACGCGAAATCGCGTCACTCGTTGCTTCATCGCTATCGCCTTCCGTGGTTGAGCACGTCGACCGTTCCGAAGATGTCGGGCGGAAGATGGATGCCGTGGTCGGCCAACTTCTCGCTGAACTTCGGGCGGATGCCGGTTGGTTTGATGCGTCCGAGGTGCTTCCCGTTCGAGTCGACGCCGGCGGCGTGATCGAACGCGAAGATGTCGGACAGGGTGATCGTCTGACCTTCCATGCCTTCCACCTCGGTGATCGACACGACACGACGGGAACCGTCACGGAAGCGGGCGATCTGCACGAAGAGGTCAACGGCGGAGGCGATCTGTTGACGGATGGCGACCGACGGGAGGTCGAAGCCGGCCATGAGCACGAGGGTCTCGAGGCGGGCGAGACCGTCTCGAGGCGTGTTCGCGTGGATGGTCGACAGCGAGCCGTCGTGTCCGGTGTTCATGGCCTGGAGCATGTCGAGCGCTTCGCCGCCACGACACTCGCCGATGACGACGCGGTCGGGGCGCATACGCAGGGAGTTCTTCACGAGGTCACGAATCGTGACGGCACCCTTGCCTTCGATGTTGGCCGGGCGGGTTTCGAGGCGGACCACGTGGGGCTGACGCAGCTGAAGTTCGACGGCGTCTTCGATGGTCACGATGCGCTCGTCGGCGGGAATGAAGCTCGACAGGATGTTGAGCATCGTCGTCTTACCGGTACCGGTACCGCCCGATACGAGGATGTTGAGGTGACCGGCCACGCAGGCGGCGAGCAGCTGGGCCGCTTCGGCCGTAAGGGAGCCCTTTTCGATCAGATGGTGGATCTGCAGCGGGTCCCGGGAGAACTTTCGGATCGTGAGAGCAGCACCGTCAACCGCGAGCGGCGGGATGACCGCGTTGACACGGGAACCGTCGGCGAGACGGGCGTCGACCATCGGCGACGATTCGTCGATACGACGACCGACGTTGGCGACGATGCGCTCGATGACCCGGCGCAGCTGGTCCTGCGAGAAGAACCGGTCCTTGGTGCGGATGAGCTTGCCGTTCTTCTCCACGTAGATCGGCGTGGTGCCCATGACCATGACTTCGGAAACCGTCGGGTCCTTCAGATAGCGGTCGATCGGGCCGTGGCCGAGCACGTCGTCGGTGATCTCCGAGACGATCGCCTGGCGCTCTTCCAACGTGAACGACACCGACTCGCCGGCGAGCAGCTGGGTGATCATGTCGACGACGGTGGCGCGCATGTCGCGCTCGCTCTGCGACGACTCAAAGAGCTTGCCGCCGAGCTTGTCCATCAGCTGCTCGTGGAGCCGCTCTTTGAAGACCTGCATCGGGTCTGACGGGGTGGTCCGCTCTTCGGTCTTTTCGGCGACGAGCCGGGGTGCGGCCGGAGCCGCTGCGGCCTGGGCCACGGGGGCGGTTGCGGCGGTCTGCCACGTCGGCTCGGCCGGAGCGGCTGGGGCCGCGGGGGCCGGGGTCTCCGGGAGCTCGCCGGTTTGGGCCCTCATTCGCTGTCCGAGTTTCATCGTGCTCTCCTCCAAAATGACGAACGGGCTTTGACTGGCGTTGCTTCGGATTCGATACCGATGATCGATTCGGCCAACGACAGGAACTTCTTGGCGATCGGGCTTTTGGGGTCGGCCACGGTGATCGGAACGCCCTGGTTTGCGGCGGCGAGCACGTTTCGATCGACGGGCAGCATCACCGAAGCCTGGAGGCCGACAGCGACTTCCACGTCTTCGGGGCGGGCACCGCCGGGTGCGTCGAAGCGGTTCACGATCAGGTGGCGCTTCTGATGGGTCATGCCGAGCCGGTCAAGGGCGTCGAGCTCACGACGAAGACTGCGCACGCTCGAGACGTCGACCGAGCACACGAACACCAGGTCCGTTGAAATGTCGGTGACGGAGAGAGCGTGCGGGTCAAGGCCGGCACAGGTGTCGATGACGACGTAGTCGAACGAGTTCGACAGCGCCTTGGTGATCTGGAGCGACTGGTCGTACGACACGTCGTCGGCTTCCGCCGGATCTTCGGGTCCGCACATGACATACAGGCCGGACTCGTGCGGGGTGAGGAACACCTTCACGACCGAGTTGACCGCACCCTGATCGGTGGTGGTCATGGCCCGGGCGGCGTCGGCCACCGTATGTTCGGGGTTGAGGTGGAGCGCACCGGCCACGTCACCGAACTGCAGGTCGAGGTCGATGATCGCGACCTTGCCCTTTTCGTAGGTGTTCAGGGCCATCGACAGGTTCGACGTGGCGAACGTCTTGCCGACGCCGCCTTTCGGAGCGAGAACCGAGATGACCCGCTTCTTCGGGTCCGATGTCGGACCGGTGGTGGCAACGGGGGTCTGCGAACGCCAACGGGCCGAGTGTTCAAAACCTCGTTCGAGCACATCCAGGATCGCGTCGTCGTTGGCCGTAGGCGACAGCACATCACGAACACCGGCACGGAGTGCACGCTCGAACAGACCGGCCCGGGGGTCCGAAACCATGACGAGGTAGATGCCCGGGTTGACCCGGTTGATCTGCTCGGCCCGGGCGGCCATTGCTTCGACATCGAGTTCGGGTCCGATGAAGGCAATGCCGATCCGTTCGGCACCGGGCATGTCACCAGCGGCCGGCATGCGGTGCATGCGAGGTCCACCGTTTGCCGTCAGGAGACGGCGGATCGTCTGCTCGAACGGAACAACCGACGCAATCAGCGCAACGTCACCCTGGTCCCGGGCAATGTCGCGAGCTCGCACGGGGCCCGACGACGTCGGCTGTGCCCCTTCAAAACCGTCAACTCGCGGGCGTTGCTCACCGGTTGGTTTGTCGATGATCGGCTGCATCTCAGATGCCATGGTTTTCCTTGATTACGGGGCGGAGACGGTTGGAGGACGGGATCGAATGGTCGGTGAAGAGTTACTCGGGGTCACGCCGGTCCGGAGAACCTGCGTGACCCGAGTGGCCGTCCTACGGCTTGACAGTGGTGGCAGCGGCCGGAGCCCCGGGCTTCACCGTCGGGGCGGTGGCTGCGGCCGGTACGGTCGGCGCTGCGGTCGGAACCGTGGTCGGGGCCACAGCAGCGCCAGCCGGAATCGTTGGGATCGGTGCAGCGGGCTTGGCGCCGGGTGTGGTCGCCTTGGTCACCGACACCGGCGTTGCCGTGGCATCAGCGGCGTTCGTGGAAGCGGCCGTAGCGGCTCCGACCACGTCGGTCTTCGGCGGAACCACCGCAGCGGTCTTCGGAGTGGGCGTGTAGAGGTTGGCCCGGTCAACGATCTTGGTGTTTTCTTCCGGGACGTCGAGGTCTTCGGCACCGAGATAGATCTGGCCGAAGCTGGCGAGGAACACCAGGCGCTCAGCCGACGCGGCGTCGACGCCGAGTTTGATTTGCAGTGACGGGGCCACTGGCGTCGTCGGTGCGGGCTGACCATCGGCCGCCGGCGCTGCTTCGACCGATGCACCGATCACATCGAGGACGGGAACCTTGTGGAGCACGAGGTGCGTCGACGGGCTGCCGATGTCCTCGCTCATCGGTGCGGGGTTGTTCTGACCAACGCCGTTAAAGGAACCGAATACCGCCACGGTGTCATTGACCTTGATCGCACCGTTGAGCGCACGGACCGGGTCAAGGGTGATCCACACACCGATAAGACCAGACCCCGAACCAATCTCTTGCTTTCGCTGCTCGGCCGCCGGAATGAAGCGGGCCTTGACGACTTGCTCGTTCGGGAGGAGGTCGGTGCTGGCAACAAGACCGGTGAGCAGATCGACGTTGTCGGCTGCATCGCTCAGTTTTTGACTCACCGGGATCTGTTCGACGGTCACGGCGTCGCGAATCTGCTCAGCCGGCGTGCCTTTCACGATCAGCCGCTGGACCTTGAGCACGGGAACCGTGGGTTCCGACACCGCGGCCTGGGGCGTGGCCTTCGATGAGTTGGCGTATTTCAACAACACCAAGGTTCCGAGGCCGGCCACCATCACGGAGGCGACCAAACCAATGAGCTTTCGCTTGTTCACAGCATTCTCCCGAACGAAGAGTTGGATAAGGCCGTCGGTCTTGGACGGCTCGTGTTGCTATCGACTGTCACCACCTGTGGCTTTAGGTTCAGTCGTGAAAATCGGGGGTTTTCTTCCTGAGAACGGTTCAGGTGAGGACCCCGCAGCCCGGGACATCTCCAGGCAACCGTGAGCAATGCCACATAATCCGATCAGGAACCTTTGTTTCAAAAACGAAGAAAGCGAGACGCAGCGTACGAAATCAAAAAATCCACGCGAATTCGCGTGGATATGTACTTCAAACTATCTGTCTCGGTTCGACCATCGAACTGAATACTGGTTCAGCATTGACATCTGGATCGGTCAACCATCAAACGCGACCCCGGTTTCAAACACCGAATAACATCAGCGGGAACCGCTCTATTCGGGCCGACTCCGAAACGTTCTCGGCGTTTCGCTTTAACTCGGCCACGTCGTCGGCAACTTGCTCTATCGAGCCGACTCCGAAACGTTCTCGGCGCTTCGCTCTAACTCGGCCACGTCGTCGGCACCTTGCTCTATCGAGCCGACTCCGAAACGTTCTCGGCGCTTCGCTCTAACTCGGCCACGTCGTCGGCACCTTGTTAAAGGCTGTCCCGACCGTCCTCACATAAAACGCAAAGCTCCCCATGATTCCTACGCCGAGAACGCCGATGATGAGGGCGTACTCAACTGATGTGGCGCCATCCTCATGATCCTCCAGATAACGCTGAAGCCAGTTCTGGGTAACTACGTAACTTCGGAGCAACATGGGAACCTTCGGGTCTAACGATGTGGGTGACGATGGAGAGCAGGAAAGACGTCGCCGGAAGCGACATCCATCACGAGTGTCAGAGTCTCGGACCCACCCAAAAGACTGACAAGACGGCAGAAACAGATGTGGGCGAGGTGTTTGCACACCCCGCCCACCATCGGGTCGAATCAGCTAATGATCACTGGCTGCCGACAGCGTTGCCGACCTTCTGGAACGTCTGGCTGACCTTGTCCTTGAGCGCAACAACGGCGGTGATGATGCCAACGGCGATCAGACCGACCATGAGGGCGTACTCAACTGCGGTAGCGCCACGCTCTTCGATTTCTGCACGGCGGCCGGCGATCCAGCTCTGGAGGTTTACGAACATTTCAAGCATTTGGGTTTATCCTTAAGGTTGGGGTTTTAAAGTGGTTGGTCCTTGCGGATCCGAGTGGTCCGGCGAGAACCACAGAATCACTTTCGGCCCATTTGAGCCGCTCTCAATCACCAATTTTGATGATTGATGTTGCTCGGAGAGTCGAATTGGTCCAGCGGACTCACGACTTCCGAACATTCATAGTTCAATCGGCCTTCAACATCTGACCGGTCGATTCCATATGCGCCATCCAGCCAGTTCGATAGGCGAACGCAACGGCGCCAACTACCGACGTTGTGGCCAATTTGGCGAGGATGCTGCGGATCTGAGTCCGAACCGTATTGAGGGATACGAAGCTCTGTCGGGCAATCTCTTCGGGGGTCATCGCCTGGGCCAGCAGGCAGAGAACTTCCATTTCCCGTTTGGTCAGCTTCTCAAAGAGCACTTCGCGATCGCGATGGCCGGCCCGCTCCGCTCGAAGTTCACTGAGCAGCAATTCGCGAACGCCAACACCAAGAACCGGTTCACCGCGCACGACACGGGCCAAAAGCGCATCGAGTTCCGTGAGCGTGGCGTCGAGATAACTCAACGCGTCAGCTCCCAGATCGACCCATCGCGCCGCTACGAGCGGCTCGTTCGGACACGCGATCGCCACGATCGAAAGACGCTGCATCTTGCAGCGCTTTACGGCCCGCTGAACCAATGGGTCCT
This sequence comes from uncultured Acidimicrobiales bacterium, assembly GCA_963763135.1. Lineage (GTDB taxonomy): Bacteria > Actinomycetota > Acidimicrobiia > Acidimicrobiales > JANYDT01 > JANMZO01. The sequence goes on from CAVXNJ010000012.1 coordinate 515,405, forward strand.
CGGGATCAAGCGAACCATCGATGAGTACGAGATCCGGGGGGAGCGAATGTTCGATCCAGCGTTGATCTGCGAGACCGAACCGGAGCGTGGCGTCGAGTTGCGCGGCCAACAGCTCACCGAAGAGCCGGTTCGCCGTCAGCAGACTGACACGGCAATTCTCCGAACGGGCATATCGGGGGTCTTCCCGGCGATCGCGATTCGGCGATGTGAGCGCTTGGTGTTCCGTGTGACCTGGGCTGACCGTCGAAACACGATCCGCCCCGGGAACGTCGACTTGGACGCGGCCGTCGGCACCGACGTTGTTCATCCCAGTCATCGCAGACTCATCGTCGCGATTCGCGTCGGCCTTGAGTGGTCCGACGAAAAGGCGACGCAAGCTCAGCTGCCGCCCGCAGGCAGCGTTTTTCCTTCGCGAAAATCGGGTATCTGGACACGCATGCAGACCCTCAGACGAGCACAGGCCCCGTCAGGTGAAAAGACCGGGACGAGCATTCACGAACTCGACTCCGACCCGACCTGCGACAAAAGCATTGACGCACCCGACCCCGACCCGACCTGCGACAAAAGCATTGACGCACCCGACCCCGACCCGACCTGCGACAAAAGCATTCACGAACTCGACTCCGACCCGACCTGCGACAAAAGCATTGACGAACTCGACGATGTTCGCGACCGTGAAGAACTTCGACAGCGCTACTACGGCTTGTTGCAGGAATTGCGGGTCATGCTCCCCGGCGTGCAGGTGATGTTGGCCTTCCTGTTGAGCGTGCCGTTCAGCCAACGCTTCCCTGAGCTAGATCACTTCGATCGGCGACTCTTCGGCCTGTCGCTCGTGTCGTCGGCAGCGTCGACCGTCTGCCTTCTGACGCCGACCGTCTTGCACCGCGCAGCAAACCGCACGGCGCGCCGGGAACGCCTCCGTTGGGCTATTCGGGCGTCACGCGTCGGCATGGCGTTCTTGGCTGTCGCGCTCGTTTCGGGCCTCTGGTGCGTGTGCCGTCTGCTCTACGCGCCGCGGACGACGACCGTGGTTCTCGCCGCGGTGGCCACATTGATGACAACGTCATGGATAGCCCTTCCACTCCTGATTTCTCGCAGACAACGTGGCTGATACGCACAGGCACGGATGTTTCTCCGGACCGATCCGGCTCGTCGCATGCGACAGCGCCCTTCCGGAATTCGTCGCCCGGAGAGCATCGCGTAGGGAACCAGTCGCAACGGACACGAGAAGCTCTCACCGAAAGGCCGTAGCCGACGCTCAGACCTTCGTGATCGCCTTCACCCGATCAGCGATTTCTCGGGCGAGCGATATGTCGTCGGCCGAGCCGGCTCCAACGCCCGCGACCTCCTGCAGGGCGAGAAGCTTTCCGAGATCACCCTGAACCCGGATCTTCCCCGACATGAAGGCCTGCATCGCCGCGGCCGGATTCTGATCGACGAACAAGGCCTTCGCCGTCTCGTAATCAGTGGTGATCGACACGTCGGGCTTGTCGAGATGGCCTTCGTCGAGCGCCAGACCGCCACTGGAGGAATCCACATGTGCGTTCAGCGGACCGTCGCCAAACGGCACGTCGTTGACGACGAGATTCATCGCAATCGGCGGTACGTCGGGCGCCTTGTGCTGGTACTCGTCGCGGATTTCGCGCGCGGCAGCGATCCACTTTTCCGAAAGGAAGGGGTACTGAGCCACGTGATCTCCTGAGGTCGATGTCGGGGTACTGACGCTACGAAGTTAGCCCAACCAGCGGGAAAATCGCCGACGTCGTCGGGTTGTCCGCAGCGCGGTGCCGGCGGAGCCCCGATCTCTGTGCCCAGGTAGGAGCGCTGTTCGTTCTTCGGGCATGCGTCTAACGTGCGGAGCGTGTCTGAATCTGCCGCGCCATCGGGCGTACCTGCTGGAACCCGCTCCGAACGCATCGCGAACCGGGCTCGAAATCCGAAGTGGAAGAACCCGGCGCTGCGGATCGACATGTCGATCTGTATCAATTGCGACACCTGCCTGCGTCACTGCCCGCCACATTTCGGGGCCATCTTCAATCACGGCATCGACGTGATCATCGTGTCGGAACTGTGCTCGGGTTGCGGAAAGTGCCTTCCACCGGTGTGCCCGGTTGACTGCATCATCGAAGATCCGAACCCCGATCCCACACCGTCGGAGTGGTGGGACTACCCGCTCAGCGACGACGACCCGTACAAATACGTTCGGTCGCGACGTTCGGACGAATGTTCCCGCCCAGCGGGAGTTTGCGTCCGAACGTCAGGCCTGGGCTGGTTCAGCGCAGGGGCGGCTGATCCTTGCCGGTGTTCATGTACACGGTTGGGTTCGGGGCGAAATCGACGATCAGGCCGAGTCGGAGCTGCGGGATTTCCTCTTTGCTCAACTCGTAGGGGAAGGTGCACGACTTGGTCTCGCCGGGCTGGACGGTTTCGTTGTTCCAGCAGTCGTCTTCGACCGACGCACCGTTGACCCACCGTTCGACCTCATCACGCTTCCTCGTCACGCCGTTGTACCCGACGAAGCGGGTCCGGTTCTCCGTGGCGGCCAGGTTCCTTATCTTGAGCGACACCGTCGAGATCGTGGCACTGGGATCGACCAGAGCGTTGCGTTCGTCAACGGCGAGCACGCGTGCGGTGTCGTCGTCGGTTCGACTCACGACGGTGACCTCCCAAGTGCCCGACAGCTCGGACGTGATCCGCACGGGCACGCCGAGTTTGATGGGGTTGCGGATGGTCCCCGCCTGCCACCACTGGAGGGCACCCGAGATGAGCTGCACACATTCGAACGAGGCCCCTCCAGCCGTCGCCTGCGTCCCCTTCGATGAACACGGTTTTCCGTTGGCGATCACGACCCTGGTGGTCGTCGGGGTCTTGGCTTTGACCGTTTTCTTCTTGGTCGCCGCCCCGGCACCCGGACCGAAGGACATGGCTGTTAGGGCGAGAGAAATCACCGTTGCAGAAGCGAGAAGGTTCCGTCGTGTCGTCATACGGTCACTTAACTACAGACTCCCGAACTAGTCCTGCCCGAACGGGCAACACGGAGTGCAGGCTGTTTACCCATTGCCAGGGGCCCCGGCAATCCCACCGGAGGGCGGGTGGGAACGCTTACCCATGCCCGGGGACCCCGCCAATCCCACCGGAGGGCGGGTGGGAACGCCCTACGATGGAGGACTTATGTCGACGACACCCCCAGCAACCGGTGATGCGACCGGTGCGGCGCACGTGCTCACCCGGGCCGACGTTGCGCATGTGGCCAAATTGGCCCGACTCGCCCTGTCCGATGCCGAGATCGACCGTTATGCGGTGGATCTGGCCGGGATTTTGACCCACGCCCAAGACGTGGCGTCGCTCAACACCGACGGGGTGGAAGCGACCGCCCACCCGCTCCCGCTTTCCAACGTGTTCCGGTCAGACGTCGTGCACGAGTGTCTTGACCGAGACGAAGTGCTCGCGATGGCCCCACAGGCCCAGGACCAGCGGTTTCGCGTTCCGAACATTTTGGGAGAAGCACCGTGAGCACCGATTACGCAGGAAAAAGCGTCGCCTACGAACCGGGTGACAACTCGGCTGCCCAGATCGCCCGCGACGTTGCGGCCGGAAAGCGCAAGGCCGTCGACGTTCTGGCTGACCATTTCGCCCGTCTCGATGCCAATGAGACCGACGTTCACGCGTTCAACCTGGTCATGCGATCACAGGCCGAGGCCGCGGCTGCCGCGGTAGACGCTGCCGTTTCGGCCGGACAACCGGTGGGTCCGCTCGCCGGAGTGCCGATCGCGTTGAAAGACAACATGTGTACCCGGGGTATCGAAACGACGTGTTCGTCGAAGATTCTCGAAGGCTGGAAGCCACCCTACGACGCGACCGTCGTGACCCGACTCGCGGCCGCCGGCGCCGTCGTCGTCGGCAAGTGCAACCTCGATGAGTTCGCCATGGGATCGTCGACCGAGAACTCCGCGTTCGGCCCGACCCGCAACCCCCACGATCTGGCCAAGGTACCGGGTGGTTCATCGGGAGGCTCAGCCGCTGCGGTGGCCGCCGGGTTCGCCGCAATGTCCCTCGGGTCCGACACCGGTGGCTCAATTCGCCAGCCGGCGTCGCTGTGCGGCCTCGTTGGCCTTAAGCCCACATACGGTTTGGTAAGTCGCTATGGGCTCATCGCATTCGCGAGCTCGCTCGACCAGATCGGTCCCTTTGCCCATCGGGTGGAAGACGCCGCACTGATGCTTGAGGCAATTGCCGGGCACGATCCTGCCGACTCGACCTCGTTCGATCAACCCGCCGGCTCGTACGTGCCTGCTGTGGCCGATGGGTTGGCCAACGGCCTGGCCGGCCTTCGCGTCGGCATCATCACCGAGCTGAGCGGTGAAGGGATCTCCGCCGATGTGCTGGCCCGGGTTGACGTTGCGGCCTCGCGTTTGCGCGATGCCGGGGCGACGGTCGGAACGGTCAGCGTTCCTTCCACCAAACTTGGTCTGTCCGCGTACTATCTCATCGCTCCGGCCGAGTGCTCGTCGAACCTGTCCCGCTACGACGGCGTGCGTTACGGCCTTCGCATCAAGGGCGAGAAGGCGGCCAACGTCGAAGAGATGATGGCGCTCTCGCGTGCCGCAGGATTCGGTCCCGAGGTCAAGCGCCGGATCATGCTCGGCACCTACGCCCTGTCGGCGGGCTACTACGACGCGTACTACGGCCAGGCCCAGAAGGTCCGCACGCTTATCATTCAGGACTTCGCCCGCGCCTACCAGGACTTCGACGTTCTGCTTACCCCGACGTCCCCGACCACCGCGTTCGCCTTCGGCGACAAGACCAACGATCCGATGACGATGTACCTCAACGACGTGTGCACGATTCCGTCCAACCTGTCGGGTGACCCGGCGATCTCGGTACCGTGCGGTGTCGGCGACGACGGCATGCCGGTCGGCGTCCAACTGCTCGGCCCGGCGCTGTCCGAGGCCCGATTGTTCAAAGCGGCCGCCGTCATTGAGAAGGGCAACTGAGATGGCTGTGAAAGAAGGCTGGGAGCTCGTCGTCGGGCTCGAAGTGCATTGCGAGCTTATGACGAAGACGAAGATCTTCTGCTCGTGCCCCAACGAGTTCGGCAACGAGCCGAACACGAACGTCTGTCCCGTGTGCCTCGGCTTGCCCGGCTCGCTGCCGGTGCTGAACAAGACCGCGGTCGAGTACGCGATCCGGATCGGCACCGCGCTCAACTGCACCGTCGAGCCGAGCATCTTCCACCGGAAGAACTACTTCTACCCCGACATGCCGAAGGACTACCAGGTCAGCCAGTACGACCAGCCGCTCAACGCGAACGGTTTCCTGGAACTGCCGAACGGCACCGTCATCGGAATAGAACGCGCGCATATGGAAGAGGACACTGGCAAGTCCTCGCACGTGGGCGGGTCGGGCCGCATCCAGGGCGCCGACTACTCGCTCGTCGACTACAACCGCGCGGGCGTACCGCTCGTGGAGATCGTGTCGCGTCCCGACATCCGCAGTGCCGAAGACGCGAAGGCCTACGTCGCCGAGCTGCGGGCGGTGCTCGTGGCCACCGGCGCGACTGACGGCAAGATGGAAGAGGGCTCGATGCGTGTAGATGCCAACGTGTCGGTCCGCAAGCCGGGCGACCCGCTTGGTACCCGATGTGAGATCAAGAACCTCAACTCACTACGTTCGCTTACGAAGGCGATCGAATACGAGGCGAACCGTCAGATCGACATGATCGAGAACGGCGAAAAGATCATCCAGCAGACCCGGCACTGGAGCGAGGTCGACGGTCGCACGTCAGCCATGCGTTCGAAGGAAGAGGCCAACGATTACCGCTACTTCCCCGAGCCCGACCTGGTGCCGATCGCGCCGTCGGCCGAGTGGATTGCGTCGATCAAAGCCGCGCTCCCCGAGTTCCCCGCCGCGAAACGCAAGAAGCTGAGCGAAGCCACGGGTGGTGCGCTGGCGACGTCGTCGGATCCCGTGGTGACGGTCGTCGACCAGGGATTGGATGGCCTCGTGCTAGCCGCGGTGGCCGCTGGAGCCGACGCTCGCCAGGCGATCAACCGGGCGGCCAATGAGGTAGCTGCCGCGGGCGAAGAAGCCGCAGTGGCCCTGGACCCGGCGATGTTCGTGAAGGTTCTCCTGATGGAGTCCGAGGGCAAGCTGACGGCCACCCAGGCCAAGGCCGTGCTGTCGGAGTTGCTGACCGACGGCGGCGATCCCGAGGCCATCGCCAAGGCCCGCGGGTTCGAGGCCATGGCGTCGGGCGCCGCGGAGTCGATGGTCGACCAGCTCATCGCGGCCAACCCGGCCGAGTTCGAGCGGCTCAAGGGCGGCGACCCCAAAGTTGCAGGCTTCTTCGTCGGCCAGGCCATGAAGCTGTCGGGTGGCAAGGCCGACGGCAAAGCCATAACGGCCCTCCTCCGCAGCCGCGCCGGCCTGTAGAGCGATCGCGGCTCCGCTCCGGAGCCGAAAACCACACCAGCCGTAACCTTTTTGACTCCGGAGCAATAGATGCCGGCGCAATCAGGGCGCTCCGTTGGCATAGCGCGCAAACCTGACTACTTTTGTCGGGATTAGAGGATCCGGCGTCCGCCGACCCCTCGTTCCCGAAAGCGGTTTCCCATGGCTGTCCTCGACGAAGTCCTCAACGCCAACGAGCACTACGCAAGCTCCTTCGGAGCAAAGGGTGAGCTCGCCCTTCCGCCGGCCCGCCAGTTCGCCATTCTCACCTGCATGGATGCCCGCCTCGATCCGGCAAAATACGCCGGTCTCTCAGAAGGCGACGCTCACGTCATCCGCAACGCCGGCGGACGGGCCAGCGACGATGCAATCCGGTCGCTCGTCATTTCGTACAAGCTCCTCGGCACCAAGGAGTGGTTCGTCATCCACCACACGAACTGCGGAATGCTCTTCTTCGCCGATGAGGTCATGCGGGGCCTATTGGCCAACAGCCTGGAAACCGCAGCGCTCGGGCCCGACGGGTTCACCGACGTTGGCACCGGCCCCGGTTCCGCTGAAGCTAAGTACATCGACTGGCTGACGATTTCGGACAACGCTGCGAGTGTCGTCGAAGATGTCACCCGCATCCGAAATCATCCGCTCGTGCCGTCACGAATCCCGATCTACGGCTACATCTACGACGTCACGACCGGCCGCCTGGTCGAGGTCCCAGCCGCCACCGTGGCTGGTGCCTCCGCATAACGATCGAACCCATTCGCAACCGCTCCGGAGCCGAAAACCACACCAGCCGTAAGGTTTTCGGCTCCGGAGCCACTTCGTACGCCGGGAAGCGACTATTCGACTCCGGAGCAACAACACCCCGGCAACCACCACCCCCGGTCCAGCGCGCTCCGGAGCCACTTCGTACGCCGGGAAGCGACTATTCGACTCCGGAGCAACAACACCCCGCAACCACCACTCCCGGACTCAGCGCGCTCCGGAGCCACTTCGTACGCCGGGAACCGACTAATCGACTCCGGAGCAACAACACCCCGGCAACCACCACTCCCGGACCAGCGCGCTCCGGAGCCACTTCGTACGCCGGGAACCGACTAATCGACTCCGGAGCAACAACACCCCGGCAACCACCACTCCGAACCAGCGCGCTCCGGAGCCACTTCGTACGCCGGGAACCGACTAATCGACTCCGGAGCAACAACACCCCGCAACCACCACTCCGAACCAGCGCGGTCCGGAGCCGAAAACCACACCAGTCGTAAGGTTTTCGGCTCCGGAGCAACCACACCCCGCAGCCACCACTCCGAACCAGCGCTCCGGAGCCACTTCGTACGCCGGGAAGCGACTATTCGACTCCGGAGCAGGTAAAACCGCAGCGTGAGGGGTTTACGCAGGTGGAAGGACGGCTTGGCAGGAGGTGGCGGGGTCGATCTTCGGCTCGATTGCCGTCCCGGTCGGTGGTCCGTTGATCACCACGCTGCGATCGATCACGACGTCCCCCGCGGTGTTCACGCTGAGACCGAGCCGGTCGAGGCCGCGAGGGCTCGGGCCCGCGACGCAATCGCCATAGCGGGTGAAAACCGAGGCGCATCCGGTGCAGGAGAAGAACCGGTCACCACGACACCAGCTCACCCGTACCCCGTCGTTCGGGCATTTGGCCTTCAGCGCCATGACCCCGTTCGTCGCCCGACCTCGGAGCTCGGCCGGGTACACCCGGTCCCCTTCCACTTGCGCATCTGCGGGAACGGCCACAATGTAGGCCTTGGCCTGCGGCGACCAGAGCGGGTCACCGTCTTCGGCGGTACCCGGGAGCCGCTCGGTTGATCCCGGCTCGATCTTCTTCGCACATCCGCTGAGTACCGTGACCGCACCCAGAGCACCGAGACCCGTGATGAACTGGCGACGAGTCAACGGTCTCGCTGTCACCAATCGAGTGTCGCACACCCCAGGGCGGCCCATCGTCGAGCGAAAAGCGACGAGTGGTCTCAAACGACGCGAATCGTGAGCGAAACTGGGGTGTGCCCACTTGCCACATTCATCCGAAGGTCGAAACGCTCCGGTCGTGTACCCGATGCGGTCGCCCGGCCTGCCCCGCCTGTTTGCACGACGCAGCCGTCGGGGCCCACTGCACCACCTGCGTAAAGGAACAACGCGGTCCGCTGAAGGACAACGTGGCGAAGGGCGTAAAGGTCAACGTCCGGCGGGCCAAGGGTGGGGTGCTGGACCTGCCGATCACCAAGACGATCATCATGGTCAACGTCGCGATCTTCATCATGACGGAGTTCGTGTCGAAGCAGAGCACCAGCGTGGTCAGCCAGGGCAACCTTGGCCTGAACCCGATCTTCATCAACGAGGGCGAGTGGTGGCGGCTCTTCACGTCGGGTTTTCTCCACTTCAGCCTCATCCACATCGGCTTCAACATGTACATCCTCTTCCGACTCGGTGAGACCTTCGAAAAGGCCCTTGGGCCGTGGCGCTACATTGCGCTCTACACGACGTGCCTCCTCGGCGGAGCGGCGGGCGCAGTTGTCCTGGATCCGATGAACGGGTTAACGGGCGGTGCCTCCGGAGCGGTATTCGGCCTGGCTGGTGCGGCGGTCGTTGCGCTGCGGCAACGGGGTGTGAGCTTCAACAACTCCCAGTGGGGTCCGCTTCTTCTCGTGAACCTCGTGCTCACGTTCACGCTCAACGGCGTGTCAAAAGGTGGCCACGTGGGTGGCCTGCTGTTCGGCGTTGTCGCCGGCGCCATCATCATGCACCCGAAGCGACGGGGGAAGAGCCTGCCGCAAGACATCGCGATCATGGCGGCGCTGATGGCCATCGCGATCATCGTCTCCTACGCCGTTGCCCACAGCCGAGTGTCCAGCCTCGTCGGTGGGCTTTCGTGATCGACCAGAAACTCAAACGCTCGCTCGGGCAGATGATGCACGCTGTCCAAGTGGTCGGCGCGGTTGACGCGAGCGGCGAAACACCCCGCCTCTACTGCTCCCACTGGGTCATGCAGGTCAGCTTCGAGGAGCCGATCGTGATGGCGTCGGTTTCACCGAAGCACGATACCTATGCGCACATAGCGTCGACCGGGCGCTTCAGCGTCTCGGTTCTCGCCGCCGACCAGATCGCCGAAGGCCAGTACTTCTCGTATCCCGGCCGCAAGTTCAATTACGTCGCCACTGAGTTCGTCGAAGACTGGGACGGCCTTCCGGTCGTGCCCAACTCGATCGCCTACCTCCGATGTGAGGTCGAGCAACGTGTGGTGATGCACGACCACGAGTTGTTCTTCGCCCGGGTCACCGCCACGCGCGAGGGACGGCTCAAAGATGCGCCGCTGCTGTACTCGTCACGCCTCGGGTGGCGCAGCGCCGGCGGCCCGGCCCGTGAACCGGGCGTCTCGATCCGAGATCAGCTGCTGGCCCGCCTCGGCACCACCGACGACGACAACGACAGCACTCCGGAGTGATTTTGGCGCTCCGAGAGCGCCGAACCCATTCCACAACCGGGTGTGTCACACCCTCCTCGGTAGTTTGCCTGCGGCTTCCCCAGCCCGCCTCCCCGGGAGGTGCCATGTACGGCACGAACACCACCATTGCCCTCGATTCTGCGTTGAGTCGGGTCGCGCTCAACCAGCTTGGGCTAATCACTCGCGCTGGAGCACTCGAACTTGGCATGTCGAAGGACTCGCTGCGTCGACGTGTCGAGGCAGGTCTACTGAAGCGCGTTCATCCCGGCGTGTATCGGATCGCCGCGTCGGAGTCGACCTTCGAGCAACAGTGCCTGGCCGCATGCCTTGCCGCGAACCACTCGATCCTGGGCGACCGATCGGCCGCAGTCGTCCACGGCCTCCCCCTCAACCAACCACCTCGACCCGAACTCATCATTCCGCACGGATCTGTCTTCCGGTCACCCGATGTAGTGGTGCGACAGACTCGCTACCTGCCATCCAGCAGGCCGTGGTTTAGCACCCGAATCACGACCGTGTCGTCCACCCTGGTGGCGCTGGCCGGCCAGGTCAGCCCGGAAACGTTGGGCCGGTGCGTTGATCATTGTCTGATCAACCGCTTGACGACCGTCGAGCACATTCGACGGGAGCTAGCGGGATCGGGCCAACAGCGTTTTCGTGGCCGCGACACACTCGAGGCGGAGCTTGATAAGCGCACAGATGGTCGGATGCTGTTCCGATCTCGAGTCGAGCAAAACGTCGGCCGTTGGATCGAACGAGCCAAGTTGCCTCAGCCCATCTCGAACTTCATCGTGCGCATCAACGGGCGTACCTACGAACTCGACTTTGCGTGGCCACGGTTCCGCGTCGCCCTAGAGGTGTCGCCGTTCTTCACCCACGGTTCGGCGAGGACGCAACAGCGCGATGTAGAGAAGCGCCGGGCGTTGGCATCCATTGACTGGCGATTCGTCGAAGCGTCCGACCCCGACCTGGTCAACTTCGCGGCATTCGGTCCCACGATCGAGATCCTCCGGGCCGTCCTGGTTCACTCTGGAGTGATTTTGGCGCTTTGAAAGCGCCGAAATCGCTCCGGAACATTCATTAGGCCGTTGCGTCGAGCGCGGTGCCCAGAGCGTTGAGCGCCAGTTCCATTTCCTCGGCGTTGACGGTCAGCGGCGGCATGAAGCGGATCACGTTTCCGTAGGTACCGGCGTTCATGAGGATCAGCTTGCCCTGCTTCAGGCAGTGCTGCATCACGGCGCTCACCCGGGCCGAATCGGAGAACTGCGCGGCGACCATGAGGCCGAGACCGCGGACATCGGTGATGACCTCATGCTTCAGTGCCAGTGCGGTGAGGCCGTCGATGAGCTGCTGGCCGCGCTCCACCACGTTCTGCAGGAAGCCTTCTTCGGTCAGCACGTCGATCGTCGCGAGCGCTGCGGCGCAGCCCATCGCGTTGCCGCCGTAGGTGCCGCCGTGACTACCGGCCGGCCACTTCGCCATGATCTCTGCGGTAGCGCCGACGCCGGCGAACGGGAACCCTGACGCGATGCCCTTCGCCATGATCAAAATGTCGGGCTTCACCCCGGAATGCTCGATGGCGAACATCTTGCCGGTGCGCCCGAAGCCGGACTGCACTTCGTCGGCGATGAACATGATCCCGTTGTCGCGACACGTCTGGACGATGTCTTCGACCAGCTTGGTCGGGGCCGGCACGTAGCCACCTTCGCCCTGCACCGGTTCCAGCACGACAGCGGCAGTCTCTTCCGGAGCGGTCTGCGCCTTGAGGAGCTTGTGGAAGCCTTCGATGGCATCGTCGAGATCGGAACCGCGGTGCAGCGGATCGGGGAACGGGGCGACGTAGATGCCACCGGGAAGTGGCGAGTGACCGGCCCGGTAGATGGTCTTCGACGTGGTCATCGCCATCGTGAGGTGCGTGCGGCCGTGGAAGCTGCCGGAGAACACGATCACGTTCTGACGCTTCGTCGCCTGCTTGGCGAGCTTCACCGCGCCCTCGGTCGCCTCAGCGCCGGAGTTGGTGAAGAAGAACGTGTCGATCCCCGCCGGGCACAGGCCGGCGAGTCGCTCGGCCAGCGGCTCGAGCAGGTTGTGGGTGTAGACGTTGACCTGGGCGTGAAGGAAAGACTCCGCCTGTTTTTGAATCGCGGCGACGACCTTCGGATGGCAGTGCCCGGTCGACGTCACGGCGATGCCCGACGAGAAGTCGAGGTATCGCTCGCCGTCGGTCGTGGTGACCCATGACCCTTTCCCGGAGACGACCTGGAGGTCGGTGACTTTGGACCAAACGGGGGCAAGGTGGGTCATGCCCAACGATACCCCGCTGGTCTATGGCCCTGACGAAGCACCCGCAAACCCACTCCCACGTGTGGATGAATCTGCCCGCCCAGCGACCACAAACATCCAAACGTCGCGAACCCACTCCCACGTGTGGATGAATCTGCCCGCCCAGCGAACACAAACATCCAAACGTCGGCAGTGCTAGGCGGACTTCTTCGCAGCCTTTTTGGCGGGAGCGGCCTTCGCTTGAGTCGCTTTGGCGGGCGCCGCTTTGGCCGGAGTCGCTTTGGCCGGAGCCGCTTTGGCCGGAGACACCTTGGCGGGTGCCGACTTCGCCGGGGACGCCTTTGCTGGCTTCGAAGCACCGGTCGCCTTGGCTGCGGGAGCTTTCGCGGCTGTCGGGGCTTTCGCCGTCGGAGCCTTACCCGGAGCCTTCTTGGCCGCTTCTGGCGCGGGCTTGGCCACCTTCGCAACCGGAGCGGCCGGAGCCTTGGCCGGGGCCTTCTTCGGAGCCGGGGCAGCTTTCTCGGCCGCTTTCGCTTTCACGGGCGCCTTCGCCGCCGGCTTGTCGACCGGTTTGGCGGGCGCCTTCGCGGCCGGGGCTTTCGCCGCCGGGGTCTTCGCAGCCGCGGCTTTGGCGACCAGCTTGGTCGACGTGGTCTGGCCGGAACGCTTCGGTTCAGGCACAACAGCTACAGCCGCAGCAGCCGGGGACTTGGATCCCCGCTTGGCGGAGGCCTTCAGCGGTTCAGCGACCACGGTGGGCGTCGCATCAAACAGCGTCGGCGGTTCAACGGCTTTCGCTCCCCGACCCCTACCGGCCTTGGCCACTTTGTCGGGTTTCGTCGAAGCGGGAACAGCGGCCACCGGCGCGGCCTCAGCCTCGGGAGCTGGAACCACTGCCGCTTTTCCGCGCCTGCCACGACCGGTTTTGGCCGGTTTGGCGGGCGTCTCTACCTCGACGGCAGAAACGGGTTCCGACGCTTCGACCGGAACTTCTGCGGTCTTGCGTCCGCGACCCTGGCCCGGCTTCGCTCGACGGCCCGACTTGGCTGAGCGACCTGCCGACGGCGCTTCGGAAGCCTGCGCAGCCTCGTCGCCAAATGCCTCGGCCGTCAGATCGCCATCGTCGGTCGACAGCGGTTCTGCGACTCCGGTTGCAGCAAAATGCTCGGCGGCCGGGGTTCCGACAAGCGCGAGCTCGATGCCACGACGGGTCGAATCGAACGCAGTGACGATCCAATTGTAGGAATTGCCCTTCCGGACGACTTCCTTTGCGCTGCGAGGCATGGGCTCGGCGAGACCGCTCAGCGGCACGTAGCAACGTGCGCCGGCCGCTTCAACATAGAACCCGTGCGACGAGTACGACGACACGACGCCTTCCAACTCACTGCCCAACAGATGCTGCGAGATGAAGTTGATGAACGCCAACGGCTCGTTTACCGCAGGCAGATCGAGCACTACCGCATCGGGTGCTCCGTTGCCGTTGCCGTTGCCACCCTTGCGCTTGCGCTTCTTCTTTTTCTTCTTCCGCTCGGTGTCGGAATCAACCCGCAATTCGGCCCGGGGGTGCTCGCTTCGGCGGTTTTCGTTGCGTCGAACCTCACCGCGACCCTCGGATCGACCTTCGCCGCCCGCCGTGCTGGACACTCCCGCACTGACCATGGCTTCGGCCTTGACGAGGAAGGGGGGTGGAGCCTTTGGCACCGGCATCGGACGCATCGCTTCGGGCGAGCCGATCCGGGCGACGGAACGCTTTGATTCACGGACGGCTTCACGGCTCTTCGGCCCGCGTACCGGGGTGCGGGGTGTGAATACCCAGCCGTATCCGGGGATCGGCTTGCCACCTTCAAGCCGGCCCTTTTCGAACAGCCAGTCGTAGGTGCCGTGGAATTCCTGAAACGAGTCATTGGAAAACACGGTCGCGCCGAGCTTGTCGGCGACTTTCAGAATGAAGGAGTCGCCGCGTCCGATTGTGCCCGCCGGCGGCGTGATGATTTCGCCGGCCGCGTAGGCCGCTTCGAAGATCGCGAGTTCTTTTTGGTCGATCCGGTTGGGGAACGACGAGTCGACGATAACCAGAACGTCGGCACCAGGGTGCTCTTCAATGAAGGCCTGAACAGCCTCATCGAGTTGCGTGAGGCTCGGTAGTGACCGTCCCTCGGTGGCGATGTTGGATCCGTCGACCACTACTTTGTAGGTGGTCATTGGTTTCCTGTTGATGGTGGTAATCCGCCACGAACGCAGGTGGGGAACGCTCGCCGCTGAACACCCGCAGGTTGTTCAATCGCCGATTTTCCGTCACCGCCCGACTTGGCGGCCGGTTGGGCAGAAGCCAAACCGGGGATGCAGAACTGCTTTCGGCCGCAATCGGCCGAACCAGAATCTCTCCAGTCAAGCACCACTTTGCGGCTGTGTCGTACATCGGCGGTTCAGATTGCAAAGTTGAGGCCCAGTTCAGCGAAAGTTCAGACCGACCCAAGTCGGGCTCCAAGCATCTCCGGCCCTAGGGCCCGGGAGTTGTGGCGGGCCGGGAGTTGGGAGCCGGGTCGAAACTTGAGCGAGACTGGGGCCAATGTCTTCTTCGATCGCCAAAACACCCGTATCCGTCGCCCACGAGCCGATCACTGCGGTGTTCTGGGACTTCGGCGGCGTCATTCTGTCGTCCCCGTTTGATGCCTTCGCCCGCTATGAGCGCCAGGCAAACCTGCCCGAGGGCACGATCCGCGGGATCAACGCAACCAACCCCGACACCAATGCCTGGGCCAAATTCGAGCGTTCCGACGTCAGTTTCGACGAGTTTTGCGGTCTGTTCGAGGGCGAAGCTGCCGCTATCGGCCACACGGTGAACGCGCGGGAAGTCATGGCCCTGCTGCACGGTGAAGTCCGACCCGCCATGGTGGAAGCTCTTCGCCGGTGCAAGGCGGCCAACTTGAAGATCGCGTGTCTGACCAACAACGTGCGCACGTCAGACAGCCCCGGTCAGGAGGGCGAAACCCGACGCGACGTCAACGACGTCATGGCCCTCTTCGACCACGTCACCGAATCCCGCCACGCCGGTGTTCGCAAACCCGAAGTCCGGTTCTATGAGATGGCGTGTGAGGCCGTCGGCGTGCGACCGACCCAGGTCGTGTTTCTCGACGACCTGGGCGTCAACCTCAAGCCGGCTGCGGCCATGGGCATGCGCACGATCAAGGTCGGTGACCCCGACCGAGCGCTGGCCGAACTGGAAGGTCACCTCGGCCTGACCCTCCGCTGATTCTCGTTCAGCGCTGACATGGCGAAGCCTGACGTTGACGAATCGCTAAACCCCTGGACGACGACGTCGAGTCGCCCGGTCTACGAGAACCCCTGGATCAGCGTCGAGCACAACGAGGTGGTTGATCCCTCGGGTCGACCGGGAATCTACGGCGTGGTTCGGCCTCGGAACTGGGCTCTCGGGGTCGTGCCGGTCTTCGAAAATGGCGACACCCTGTTCGTTGGCCAATACCGGTACTCACTTGACGAGTATTCGTGGGAGATGCCCGAAGGTGGCGGACTCCGCGAGGTCGATCCGCTCGCGTCCATACAACGCGAGCTCGTCGAAGAAACCGGCTACCGGGCGACGCACTGGCTTCCCCTGCTGAGACTGGCGCTGTCGAACAGCATCACCGACGAGACGGCCTTCACGTGGGTGGCCTGGGAACTCACGCCCGGACCCTCGGCGCCCGAATCCACCGAGGACCTCAGGATCTGGCGCCTTCCGTTCCGCGAAGCCCTGGCCATGATCGACGCGGGCGCGATCTCCGACGTGCTCACCGTCGCCGCCCTCCAGTGCGTTGAACTCCGACGCCTCCGCGGCCAGCTTCCCCCGGAACTCACCGCCGCTTTGACACGCGGCGCCTAGCCGCCGGCGCCGCCGCTGCGTATGTGTTCGCCGCCTTAGCCGGGAGCTAAGCAATCGCACACACTCCAGGCGAAGCCCTTTACACAGCGCCTAACTGGCCGCTCGGAGACATCATGTCAAACGCGGAGCGGCCCCGGCGAGGGCTGAGAGTGCGAGCGAGCGCTAGCGAGCGAGGAGCGAAGCCACCGAGACCGGATGAGGGCCGCCACCGGTGGGTGCCGAAGCGCAGCGGAGGCGGGGCCCATCGCCAATTTACACAGTCGGTGCAGGCGGCGGGACGCCGACGTCGAGGGTGGACGAATTCACCACGACCATGCGGCCGGCACCGCGGACGCCGTCGCGTCGCATACGTTCCGCCACACGGGCGCGAAGTTCCCGGGCCACAGCCCACTGTTCCCGGGGCTGGGTCTTCACGACGATCCGCAGCGCAACACCGTCGACGTTCATCGACTGGACACCCTGCACCTCGGGGGTCTCAAGGATCCGGGACTTCCACACGTCGTCGCTGGTTAGTGCCCCGATTTCCTCCGACAGGGCCGACATGACGGCGGCGATGTCGTTGTCGTAGCCGACGATGACGTCGACGATCGCCCGCGACCATTCCATAGACTGGTTCCCAACGGTGCGGATCTCGCCGTTGGGCACGAACCACACCGTGCCGTCGGCCGATCGGAGTCGGGTGAAGCGGAGGTTCAGGTCCTCGACGGTTCCGGAGTTCGCTCCGATCGTGATGACGTCGCCGACGCCGAACTGGTCCTCGAGCAGGATGAACAGACCACCCAGGTAGTCCTTGATGATCGCCTGCGCACCGAGGGCGATGGCGATTCCAGCGATTCCGGCGCCCGCGAGGAGCGGGCCGAGTTTGATGCCGACTTCGCCGAGTATCAGCAAGACCGCGACAACCAGAACGATGACCTTCCAGAAGCTGGCCACGGCGTCGCCCATCGTTGCCGCCCGCTGTTCTATCCGGGTGTTACGGACCCGAAGCGGTGCGCGCGATCGGAGCGCAGCGACCGACGACCGCAGGAACCGCGAACCCACTCGGGACGCGACGATCGCCCCGGCCACGATCAGCGCAATTCGCAGCGGGCCGACCAGGAGGAACTCCGCGGTTCGAGCCACAAAGTCCGACGCTCCCAGCTTCTGTGCCAGCCGGTAGATGTAGCCGTTCGCGTTGGCGTCGGTCGATGACGCGGCCAACAGAAGCTCCGATAACACCATCCCATTACGCTGTCACATCTTCCTGCTACTCCCGGCGATCCGGTCGTGGCTCGAACGTCGGCAACGATTTGGGAGGTCGCCCTCCGTCGGGATCCCTTCACCGCGTTTTCATGACCGCACCACTAGCGTGACAGCCATGACTTGGTTACTTACCGGTGGTGCGGGATACATCGGCGCTCATATTGTGCGGGCGCTGCAGGCCATCGGCCGCGACGTGGTGGTCGTCGACGATCTGAGCGGCGGATTCCGCGAGAACATCCCGTCCGGGGTTCCGCTCGTGGAATGCAACGTGCTCGATCAGGCCCGCGTGGAGGCGGCGCTCCGGGAGTACAACGTGACCGGCGTGATCCACCTGGCAGCCAAGAAGGCGGTCGGGGAAAGCGTCGACAAGCCGCTCTGGTACTTCGAACAGAACGTGATCACGACGCATCATCTGCTCAGTGCGATGGAGACCGTCGGAGTCCGAAACATGGTGCTTTCATCGAGTGCGGCGGTCTACGGCGAAGTTGCCGTGGAGTCGATCAACGAAGAGATTCCGACCAAACCGACGAGTCCCTATGGCGAGACCAAACTGGTCGACGAGTGGATGATCAAGGATCAGGCCGTGGCGGGGAAGCTCTCGTACATCAACCTCCGGTACTTCAACGTCGCTGGCGCGGGCGGACCGGGACTGGGCGATCGCGGCGTGAACAATCTGATTCCGATGGTGTTCCGGGCCCTGGCCAACGGCCGCACTCCGGAAGTCTTCGGCGCCGATTACAACACCCGTGACGGCTCGTGCATCCGCGATTACATCCATGTCCTCGATCTGGCCGACGCTCACGCTGTCGCAGTGCAGCACCTCGATGCGCAGTCGGCGGCCGGGCACGACGTGTTTCGCGAATACAACGTCGGAACCGGAACCGGCACGACCGTCCTCGAGATCATGGATGCGGTCCGCGACGTGACCGGGATCGACTTCGAACCGGCCGTCGTCGACCGTCGCCCGGGCGATCCGGCCATCGTCATTGCCTCGGCGGCTCGGATCAACCGTGAACTCGGCTGGTCGGCCAAGTACGACGTGCGCTCGATGGTGGCCAGCGCCTGGGAGGCCTGGCAGCACCTGGGGCTGAGCTGAGAAGCTGAGCCGGTTGCAACCATTCAGGTTGCAACCGTAAGCCCGCTTACAATCCGAAAGTTACGGCCTCTTTGAGAGCATCGAGTTCTTCGTCGTGCGCATGATGGCTACCGACCGCAGTGCTGGGTGAAGCCGGGCGAGCGTTCACGTCGAGAGTGCGATTCATCTGTGCGCATATCTTCTGCAGACGTGGTTGGACGAAGCTCCATCCGCCCATGTTGGCCGGCTCTTCCTGCGTCCAGACGACCTCAGACGCGTTCGGATAACGCTCCAGCACTTCAATGATCTTCGCTTCCGGCCACGGGTAAAGCTGCTCCACCCGCACGATCGCGACCGGCGACGGGTTTGCGTCGCGGGCGGCGTACGCGTCCCACACGACCTTGCCGCTGCACAGCACGACCCGACGTGCCGCGGCTTTATCGTGGAACTGGGTGTCGTCGATGACTTCCTGGAATGAGCCAGAGGTAAGTTCACTTACATTGCTGCGCGTCTGCTTGGCGCGTAGGCCGGACTTCGGCGACATGAGCACGAGCGGCTTGCGCTGGTCGGCATGGATCTGGCGACGCAACAGGTGGAAGATCTGCGCTGCGGTCGTGACGTTGGCGACGCGAAAGTTGTCGTCGGCGCAGGCCTGCAGGAACCGTTCAAGTCGAGCCGAGGAGTGCTCCGGGCCCTGGCCCTCGTAGCCGTGCGGTAGCAGCAGCGTGAGCGTGCTCGTCTGTTGCCACTTCGCTTCGCCCGACCCGATGTACTGGTCGATCATGATCTGTGCGCCGTTGACGAAGTCGCCGAACTGCGCTTCCCATGCCACGAACGCATCGGGGCGACCAAGTGTGTAGCCGTACTCGAAACCGAGCACGGCGTATTCCGAAAGCGACGAGTCGTAGACGGAGAACTTGCCCTGATTCGGCGCAATACGGGCGAGCGGATAGTGCTCAGAACCGTTTTCGACGTCGATGAGAACCGCTTGGCGGTGGCTGAACGTGCCGCGACGCGAGTCCTGACCGGATATGCGAACCGGGTGACCTTCGAGGGCCAGCGACCCGTAGGCCATGGCTTCGGCAAGGGCCCAGTCGACATCTCCCGACGACGCGTAGGCCACGGCACGCGCCTCAAGTTGGCGCGCCAGCTTCGGATGCGGGGTGAAGTCCTCCGGCCAGGTGTGGGTCGCGTTCGCGATCAGATCGAGCGTGGCGCGGTCGACCGCGGTGGGAACTTCCACGAATGACGCCGGCAGTCCTTCACCGTGGGGCACTTCCTGATGCTCGACTCCGCCCGCCAATTTCTCAGCGCGCGTAGCATCGAGCGCCGACTGCATGAGCGCTTCGAACTCGGCGACCGCAGCATCAGCATCGGCGCGGGTGAACACCTTGCGGCCGACGAGACCGGCGAGGTAGAGCTCGCGGACCGACGGACGGTTGTCGATGCGCTCGTACATGAGCGGCTGGGTGTAGCGGGGCTCGTCGCCCTCGTTGTGGCCATGCTTGCGGTAGCAGACCATGTCGATGACCACGTCTTTTTTGAATTCCTGACGGAACGCGAACACGAGAAGACCGGCGCGGTAGCAGGCCTCGGGATCGTCGCCGTTGACATGGAAGATCGGGGCCTGGACCATCTTCGCCACGTCGGTGCAGTACACCGAGGAGCGGGCCGAGTCGGGGTTCGTGGTGAAGCCGACCTGGTTGTTGATCACGAGATGGATCGTGCCACCCGTCTTGTAACCGGCCAGTTGGCTGAGGTTCAAGGTTTCGGGCACCACGCCCTGGCCGGCGAATGCCGAGTCGCCGTGCATGAGAAGCGGGAGAACCGACGTGGAACCGCGCACACCCTGGGCATCGAGCTTGGCCCGGACGAGACCTTCGACCACCGGGCTCACGGTTTCGAGATGCGACGGGTTCGGCGGAATTGACACCGGAATCGGAAGCTGTGATTTGCCGACGTAGACGCCGGACGCACCGAGGTGGTACTTCACGTCGCCCGAACCCTGGACCGACGACGTCGGCATGTCTTCGAATTCCCGGAACAACTGCTCGGGATCTTTGCCGACGACGTTCACGAGCGTGTTCAGACGCCCACGGTGCGGCATGCCGATCACGACTTCTTCGAGCTGTGCGGCACCGGCCGAATCGAGGATCGCGTCGATGATGACCATCGCCGACTCGCCCCCCTCGAGACCGAAACGCTTCTGGCCGGTGTAGCGCTTGTGGAGGAACTTCTCGAACGCTTCCGCGGCATTCAGGCGACCGAGGATGTGGCGTTCAAGATCGCCCGTGAGCCTCGTGTCGACACCTTCGATGTGCTGCTGAATCCACTTCTTCTGGACCGGCTCCATGATGTGCATGTACTCAATGGCCAGGGTGCGGCAGTACGCATCACGCAACAGGCCGAGGAGATCGCCGAGCGTGTGCTCTTCCTTGCCGGCAATCACTCCGGTGTAGAAGGCCCGGTCGAGGTCCCAGATCGACAGGTCCCAGGTGATCGGATCGAGCTCGGCCGGCATGGTCGGCGGTTTGGCGTCGAGCGGATCGAGGTCGGCGATCAGGTGACCACGCGAGCGGTAGGCGTTGATGAGTTCCTGGATCGCTGCGGCCTTCTCAGCCACCGAGCGTTCGCTTCCGGTCGCATTGGTGTCGCGGTTCCATCGGGCCGGCTCGTAGGGCACGCCCATCGAGGAGAAGATCGCGTCGTAGAAGCCGTCTTTGCCTTCGAGGTTCGCCTGCACCCGGTCGAGGAACAACCCGGACTCCGCGCCCTGGATGATGCGGTGGTCGTAGGTGGAGGTGAGGGTGACGACCTTCGAGATACCGATCTCGGCCAGCTTGGCCGGGTCGGCCGATGAGAACGCCGCCGGGAAGTCGATCGTGCCGAGACCGATGATCGCCGCCTGGCCGGGCATGAGCCGAGGAACGGAGTGCCGGGTTCCGAGCCCACCGGGATTGGTGATCGACACCGTGACACCGGCGAAATCGTCGACGCCGAGCTTGTTGATGCGGGCCTTCGCTATCAGCGACTCGTAGGCGTCGTAGAACTCCCGGAACGAGAGCGTGTCGGCGTTCTTGATGCACGGCACCACGAGGCTGCGCGAGCCGTCGGCTTTCGGCACATCGACGGCGATGCCGAGTCCGACGTGCGGGTTGCGCAGGATCATCGGCTTGCCGTCGACCTCAACGTAGGTGTTCTTCATCGCCGGCACGTCGTTAAGCGCACGGACGATTGCGTAGGCGATGATGTGGGTGAAGCTGACCTTGCCACCCCGGCTGCGGGCGAGGAAGCGGTTGACGATGTTGCGCTCGACTTCGAGCAACTTGGCCGGGACGTCGCGGACCGACGTTGCCGTCGGAACGGTGAGGCTCAGCGTCATGTTGGCGACGATCCTCGCGGGGACACCTCGCAACGGCTCAGCGACCGCTTTGTCGGCGGCCGGGGCCGCTGGGGCAGACGCCGCCACGGGCGCCGTGGTTGCAGCGGGGGCCGGGGCCGCGGCTGCTGAGGGGCTGCTTCCGCCACCGGTGCCGCCGGTGCTGCTGGCGTTGGCTCGGTGGCGACCGGAGCCGGGGCGGCCGGGGCGGAGTCCACCGGCGCAGGTGCCGCTTCGACCACGATTCCGTTGGCTGCGGCGCCGTTGGCTGCGGCTACGTAGGCTGCGGCTCCGTTCTCGGTGTGGGTTCCGTTGTCGGCATGGGTTCCGTTGACGCCGTTGCTCGTAGAGTGGAACATCGGGTTCAGCGTGGCAATGGGCCCCTTCGGCGTGGCCGGCCCGAGACCTGCGGCGAAGTACGCCTGCCAGCTTTCCGTGACCGACTGGGGGTTCTCCAGCCACTGCTCACGCATCTCATCGACCAACCACGCATTTGGCCCGAGAAGCGATTCATCCGACATCTGTCCGTTCACGACGGGAAAGCCTACCCCGCCTGCCGAAACATACGCAGTCATAAGGGCGGGGCCGCTGAGCTGCGGTGCGGCTTTTGCGGTCGATCTACCCCTCCGACACGCCCGCTGGGTCGCGGAGCGGACCGGTGCGCAGACAGGGTCCGCGCCTAAAGGATCACGCTGCGCGCGCCGATTACGTCTGTCATGCCCGTCGCTTCCGCACCAGTTTCAGACCTGCTCGTCCCGCCGGCCCGTCTCGCGTCATCGCTGATCGCTTCCCGCACCAGGCAGGACCTGACGTTGAGCGACATCGAACTGCGTGCCGGGGGAGCGTTTTCGCTGGGCGAACTCACCCAGATCGAAGCCGGACAGCTCGCGCTGCGCGACCCTGACCTGCGCATCCTGGCCGACGTGTACGGCATCGATCTCGCCACCGTCGCCCCCGGCCGGGCGAGCCTGATCATCGACCGGCAGGAAGGCCGGGTCGCCCTCGGCGATTCCGTTGGAAACTTCAAACCCGAAGACGACGATCGCAAGATCATGCTTCGGTACCTGGCGCTCGTGTACCGGATCCGCAACGCGCAGCCGGGCACCCCGATTCCGTCACGCGATGACGACCTCGCCGTACTGGCCGACGTGTTCGGCACCACCTCGGAGCAGGTCCGCACCGAGCTTGAGAAGCTGATGCTGCGTGCCGCACCGGAAATCCGCTTCCAGTTCGGCACGTTCCGCAACCGGTTGGTCGTTCCGGCCCTCGGCATTCTGGTTGCGCTCACCGCGGCGGGCGGGCTCCTGCTCACCTCGAACAACCCGGTCACCGCCGCCGCCAAGAAGACGAACATCGGAACGGCTGTCTCAATTGAACGGTCCGCCGTCGGCCAAACCAACATCGGCGACGCGGTGTCGGTCGAACGCGGCCCCGTTGGTCACACCAACATCGGCGACGCCGTGTCAGTCGAACGCGGCCCCGTTGGTCACACCAACATCGGCGACGCACTCGTCATCGAAAGCTGATCCTCGGGGTTACGAGCCGAGCGCGCTGGGGTCGGGGTAGGCCGACACGAGGGCCGCGGTCTTCACCCAGAGTTCCCGGGCCGACTCCACGTCGCGCCCGGCCTGCGACGGCTGCTTGACCTTGCGCTTCTCCCAGAACTTTCCGGTGGTCCTCGCCCCCGCCGCATCCGATGCCAGGTACACGAGGGTGTCGGCCCCCTTCTCCGCGCTGATCAGCACGAACCGGCCGAACGTGCTCTGCAGCAACGACAGCAAACCTTTGTCGCGACCGAAGCCGGTGTGGACGACGCCAGGGTGAAAGCAGTTGGCGGTCACCGAGGTGCCGGCGACGCGTCGGTCAAGTTCCGCGGTGAACGCGATGTTCGCCAGCTTCGAGTCGCCGTACGAGCCCCAACTCGACCACTTCAGATCGGGGTTGAAGGGGCGGTCCAGCCGGCCGGTGGTGTGCGCGCTCGACGATGTCGTGATGACGCGGGCCTCGGACGAGGCGCGGAGATTGGGCATGAGCAGGCGGGTGAGCAGGAACGGAGCGACATGGTTCACAGCGAAGGTCGACTCGATCCCGTCGACCGTCAGCTCGTGTTTCGCCGCGATGAAACCGGCGTTGTTGGCCAGTACGTCAATCACCGGATAGGCGTCGGCGAGTTCCTCGGCCAGTTCAGCCACCGACGCCAGCGACGACATATCGGCAACGAAGGCCCGACCCCGCCCAAGGCATTCGTTGGCGACATCGTTGGTGCGCGCCGGGTTACGCCCGACGACCGCAACCGTGGCCCCGGCATCCGCGAGCGATCGTGCCGCCGCAGCCCCGATACCCGAACTCGCCCCGGTGACAACGACCGTCCTGCCCTGCATGTTCTTCATCGGATCGACTCTAGGAGAGGAGCGTTGGTTAACCGGCGGAGCCCGTCCCGTCGGGTACAGCTTTGCGTGACGCGACGCAAAGTTGAACGATCACGCCAGACGGTTAGGCTCTCGGCGTCGGCAGTTCGCGGTTCTGACCAGCCACGACACTGGCCTGATGAAGTGCAGTCCGAACAACACCACTCGGAAACTCCGACTCGGAAACTCCGAACAGCCAGCGAGGAAGCGTTTTTTATGCGTGACATTGTCGTGTTTTCCGGAAGCGCCCATCCGGTGCTGGCGCATCGGATCTGCGACGGCCTCGGTCTGGAACTGTCGCCTTCTGACATCAAGCGCTTCAGCAACGACTGCCTTCAAGCGCAACTGCTGGCGAACTGCCGCCAACGCGACGTCTACATCATCCAGCCGTTGGTACCCCCGACGCAGGAGCACCTGATGGAGCTGCTGCTCATGATCGACGCCGCCCGGGGCGCTTCGGCGGCGCAGATCACCGCGGTGATCCCCCACTTCGCGTACGCAAGGTCCGACAAGAAGGACGCTTCTCGGATTTCGCTCGGCGGTCGGCTCGTGGCCGACATGCTGAAGACCGCCGGCGTCGATCGCGTACTCACGATGGCGTTGCACGCTCCACAGGTCCACGGCTTCTTCAGCGTCCCCGTCGACCACTTGACCGCTATCGGCGTGCTGGCTGAGCACTTCCGGGACCTCGACCTGGAGAACACCGTGGTGGTCTCCCCTGACCTCGGCAACGCGAAGACCGCTACCCAGTTCGCCCGGTTGCTGGGCCTGTCGGTGGCGGCCGGCTCGAAGCAACGCCTCGCCGACGACCGCGTCGTCATCGATTCGATCGTCGGTGACGTGACGGGCAAGCGGGCCATCGTGCTCGACGACGAGATCGCCACCGGCGGGTCGATCATTGAACTCATGGAACGGTTGAAAGACTTCGGGTGCACCGAAGCGTGGGTGGCCTGCACGCACGGCCTCTTCGCCGGCAAGGCCGTTGAACGGCTGCGGTCCCACCCGATGATCACCGAGGTCGTCACGACCGACACGGTGCCGCAACCCGCGAACTGGCCTGAGCTTCGCGTGCGGTCCGTCTCGCAGCTGTTCGCCGAAGCGATCAAGCGCATCCACGTAGGTGAGTCGGTCTCCAGCCTCTTCGACGGCGTCGACCCGACCCACTCCTCCCCCCACCCCACTCTGTTCGACAAGACGTAAGCCTCACGGCCACCGGAGGCGCCGGGCTCCGCTCCGGAGCCGAAACGTCCGCCCCCAACCGACAAAACGACTCCAGAGCAGCAAACCCCAGGCCGACCACCCGACACCAGCCCCACTCCGGAGCCGAAACGTCCGCCCCCAACCGACAAAACGACTCCAGAGCAGCAAACCCCAGGCCGACCACCCGACACCAGCCCCACTCCGGAGCCGAAACGTCCGCCCCCAACCGACAAAACGACTCCAGAGCAGCAAACCCCAGGCCACGCCCCACAAGCCGGCCCACTCCGGAGCCGAAACGTCCGCCCCCAACCGACAAAACGACTCCAGAGCAGCAAACCCCAGGCCGACCACCCGACACCAGCCCCACTCCGGAGCCGAAACGTCCGCCCCCAACCGACAAAACGACTCCGGAGCAGCAAAGCCCAGCCCCACGCACACGGCGCTTCGGCGCAGAGCACGTAGCCGACTAACCTTTGCCGAATGGCTGCGCCGAAGCACGAACATATGGACAAGTCGCGATTCATCTACACGATGCGCGACCTTCGCCGGTTCTATCCACCAGACCGTGAGGTCCTGAAGGGCATCAACATCTCGATGTGGCCGGGCGCGAAGATCGGCATCCTCGGTTCGAACGGCTCGGGTAAGTCGTCGCTGCTGAAGATCATGGCCGGTGTCGACGACGGCTTCACCGGCGAGGCCCGCCTCACACCCGGCTTCAAGGTCGGCTACCTCGCGCAGGAGCCGCACCTCAATCCCGACAAAGACGTCATGGGCAACGTGAAGGAAGGCGTCGCCGAACTGGCCGACATCGTCGACCGGTACAACGCCGTGTGCGACGCCATGGGCGAGCCCGACGCCGACTTCGACAAGCTCCTCACCGAGCAGGCCGATTTGCAGGACAAGATCGACGCCGCCGACGCCTGGAACCTCGACCGCAACCTCGAAATTGCTATGGACGCATTGCGTTGTCCGCCGAGCGACGCCGCCATCGACAAGCTGTCCGGCGGCGAGAAGCGCCGCGTGGCGCTCTGCAAGCTGCTGCTGTCGAAGCCTGACCTGCTCCTCCTCGACGAGCCCACGAACCATCTCGACGCCGAGTCGGTGGCCTGGCTGGAGCGCTTCCTGCAGGACTACACCGGCACCGTCGTCGCCGTCACCCACGATCGCTACTTCCTCGACAACGCAGCCGGCTGGATTCTCGAACTCGACCGCGGCGCCGGCATCCCCTACGAGGGCAACTACTCCGGCTGGCTCGAGCAGAAGCGGGCCCGTCTCGCTGCTGAAGAAAAGACCGAGACCGCCCGCCAGCGTGCGTTGGCCCAGGAATTCGAGTGGGTCAAGCAGTCGGCCCGGGCCCGTCAGGCCAAGTCGAAGGCTCGTCTGTCCGCATACGAAGAGATGCTCGCGGAGTCGCAGCGCGCCGACGGTCGCCAGGCCAAGTTGGAAATCGTCATTCCGACCCCTCCCCGTCTCGGCGATGTCGTGATCGAAGCCGATCACCTGTCGAAGGCGTTCGGCGACAAGCTGCTCATCGAAGACCTGTCGTTCAAGCTTCCGCCAGCCGGAATCGTCGGCATCATCGGTGCGAACGGTGCCGGTAAGACGACGCTGTTCCGCATGTTCGCGGGTCAGGAGAAGCCCGATTCGGGCGAGCTGAAGATCGGTTCGACCGTGCAGATGGCCTACGTCGACCAGTCCCGCGACGATCTCGATCCCGATAAGACCGTCTACGAAGAGATCACCGGCGGCGTTGAGAGCTTCAAGTTCAACGGCCGCGAAATCAACGGCCGGGCCTACGTCGGCAGCTTCAACCTGAAGGGCGCCGACCAGCAGAAGAAGGTCGGCCAGCTCTCCGGTGGCGAGCGCAACCGCGTGCAGTTGGCGAAGATGCTGAAGACCGGCGCCAACGTGCTGCTCCTCGACGAACCGACCAACGACCTCGACGTCGATACCCTCCGCGCCCTCGAAGACGCCCTGCTGGCCTTCCCCGGCTGCGCCGTCGTCATCTCCCACGATCGCTGGTTCCTCGACCGCATCTGCACCCACGTGCTCGCGTTCGAAGGAAACAGCCAGGTCCGCTGGTTCGAAGGCAACTTCGCCGACTATGAAGCGTTCCGGCACAAGGAACTCGGCGCCGAAGCCGACCAGCCGCACCGTCTCAAGTACAAGCCACTCGCCCGCTAGTTCGAACCGGACCTGGCCGGTCGCAAGACCGAGCCCGAGCGCTACGCCCAAACCCGATGACCCTTTCCCTCCTTCGCCGCCTCACCGCCGTGTGCATCGTTGGTGCGATCGCGTCGATGATCGTGTTCTCGGTCCGCGACAACATCGGTGCCGCCATGACGGCGGGCACCATCGGCGCCATCGCGTCGCTGTGCCTGATCGTCGGAACGGCAATCGCCACGGGCATCAGCGGCGGCGGAAGCGGCGACGGGCTCGCGGCGGAGATCGAGGCCCGGGTCCATGAGCTGGTGGCGGCCGGGGTTGACCAGCACACCGCACGCAGCATCGTCCGCAACGCCGTGCGGCTGGGCCAAAGCCGCCAAGCCCGCAGCTAGCACGGTCGCTCGGCTTCATTTTGTCGGCAGATTCGTGACAGCATCGCCGGCATGAGTTCTACCGATAACGACCTTGCTCCCATCGAGAACCGCGTCACGAAGGTCCTTGGCACGAAGTACCCGATCGTGCAGGCCCCGATGGGCTGGATCGCCCGGGCCCAATTGGCCAGCGCCGTGTCGAACGCCGGTGCCCTCGGCATCATCGAAACATCGAGCGGTGAACTCGACAACGTGAAGATCGAGATCGCAAAGATGCGTGATCTGACCGACAAGCCATTCGGCGTCAACATCGCCCAGGCGTTCGTGCGCGATCCCGGCATCGTGCAGTTCGTGATCGATCAGGGCGTCCGCTTCGTCACCACCTCAGCCGGTGATCCGACGAAGTACACCGCCACCTTGAAAGCAGCGGGCCTCACGGTCTTCCACGTCGTGCCGACCTTGGCCGGCGCCCTGAAGGCAATCGAAGCCGGCGTCGACGGTCTCGTCGTGGAAGGCGGCGAAGGCGGCGGGTTCAAGAACCCCCGCGATGTGGCGACCATGGTGCTCCTCCCGCTCGTCGCGTCGAAAGTAGGCGTACCTATCATCGCGGCCGGTGGCATCACCGACGGTCCGTCGATGGCTGCGGCTTTCGCGCTCGGAGCCGAAGGCGTCCAGATGGGCACGCGCATGGTTTCCGCCGCCGAATCACCGGTGCACAACAACTGGAAGCAGGCCATCGTCAACGCCGCCGAGACCGACACGGTGTTTCTCAACCGCCACTCCAAGCCCGGCCTTCGGGCGCTTCGCACCAACAAGACCGAGGAGTTGGAAAAGGTGGAGGCGGTCAACCTCAGCGTCATGAGCCGGGCTCTCGATCTCTACTTCGGCGGCGACATGGAAGCCTCGATCGCCCTCACCGGACAGGTGGCCGGGCGAATCGACTCCGTGAAGCCCGTCGACGAGATCATCCGCGAAACCGTGCAGGGCTTCCGTGCCGTGGTGCGGTCGCTCGACCGCTACGCCTGACACTCCGTCGCTCGACCGCTACGCCTGACACTCCGTCGCTCGACCGCTACGCCCGACACACTCCGTCGATTGGCCGGGAACGGCTGGTCCGCAGGGCATACTTTGTGGCTCCCATTGACGCCACCAAAGGACCGCCCATGGCCACTTCCCACAAGATTCGCTCCAACTCCACGCGCCACCGCCGCGTCGTCGCCACGCTCGCCCTCTCGCTGGGGCTCGCGGCGACGACACTCGGAGCGTGCACCAACGACACCCGAGACGACACGGCGGAGACCACCGTCGCCAAGCCGCTCGACACCACGCCGCTCTCTGCTGACAGCGCCGTAGCCGCAGGTGATTCGACGTCGGATACCGCTGCGGCCCAAGCCCTCGATACGGGCGCCGCAGCCGACGGCTCACTGATTTCGGTGCTCACCGACGACGGCCGCTACAACACACTCATCAGCGCGCTGGCGGCGTCGGGGGTCGACGCCAAGCTCGGGCAGAAGGGCCCATTTACGGTGTTTGCACCCACGGATCAGGCATTTCAAAAACTGCCTGCCGACACTCTGGCCAGACTTTTACTTCCGGAAAACGTGAAGACGCTGGAGAAAGTCCTCAAATACCACGTGATCGGTGGCCTGATTTCGACCGCGTCGATCAACGAAGGCGACAAGGACACGCTCGAAGGGAAGAAGGTCCATTTCTCCTATGTCAAGGGAGAAGCGACGGTCAATGGTTCACCGTTCGTGAGTGAGCTTCCCGCGAGCAACGGCATCGTGCACGGCATCGATTTCGTACTGGTTCCGCCTGGCGTCGACCTGAACGAACTGGGTGGAACCGTGGAGTCAGCGGCCCCGACCGCGCCCCCCGTCGTGGGTGTCGCACTGCTCAAGACACTCGAGGAGCAGGGAACCTTTACGACCCTCCTGTCGGCGATCGACAAGTCCGGCTTGAAAGAACAGTTGTCGGGAGCGGGTCCGTTCACAATCTTCGCCCCGACCGACGAAGCGTTCAAACGGCTACCGGGTGACGCGCTGGCCAAGCTTCTCCTGCCGAAGAACAAAGATGCCCTGATCACCCTCCTGAAGCACCACGTCATCGCGAAGCAGGTCAACGGACGTGACCTGAAGGACAAGAGCGACCAATCGATGCTCGACGGGTCGACGGTGAAGATCGGAATCCTGCAGGGCAAGATCTCCGTCGACGACGCCACCATGACCTATGCCGACCAGGACGCAACCAACGGTGTCATTCACATCATCGACGCCGTGCTTCGGCCGGGTTCGCTCGATCTGAACACACTTCCCGGCTGAACACACTTCCCGGCTGAACAAATCAGGCCTGAACAATCAGGCCCTGAACAATCAGGCCTGAACAGTCAGCGGGAGTCCACTACCAGTTCACAAACAAAAAACCCGGGCGGGCGCCCGGGTTTTTTGCTGAATTCGCTGGGTTGGTGGATTTCGACGCACTTCCGGATGGAGTCGCCGGTTGAAACTTCCCGGTCCATAACACCCCGGGTTTCCAGAAGACCAACATGATCAGATCACGATCTGCCGGAGCGGAGCGAAGCCGTTGAAGGCCACCGCGGAGTAGGTCGTCGTGTAGGCGCCGGTCGACATGATCTCGACCCGGTCACCGGCGACGAGAGCGTGCGGCATGTCGTAGTCGGACTTCTCGTAGAGCACGTCGGCGGAGTCGCAGGTAGGGCCGGCGATGGTCACCGGGCCCATATGACGACGAGCGACCGGATCAGCGTCGTGCGGGGTGCGAAGACGGTAGCGAATCGCTTCGTCCATCGTCTCGGCCAGTCCGCCGAACTTGCCGCAGTCGAGGTAGACCCAACGACGCGACTCGATCTCCGACTTGCGGGATACGAGCACGACTTCCGTTTGCATGACACCGGCGTCGGCCACGAGGTAGCGGCCGGGCTCGGCGATGATCCGCGGCATGTAGGTGCCGTACATGGGCGAGAGACGATTCGTAAGTGCACGAAGGATTGCGTCGCCGTAGACCGACACGTGGGGCATGGCGTCCTGGTACTGACCGGGGAAGCCACCACCGATGTTCACGATGTCGAGAAGCACGCCTTCTTCGGAGAGACGGCGGGCGATCGGCACGATCTCCTCGAGGGCCCGGTCCCATGCCTCGACGTCGCGCTGCTGCGACCCGACATGAAACGAAACACCAACGCGCATCCCGGCACGAGCGGCCAGGCGCAAAAGACGCAGGGCTTCCTCGGGCTCGCAACCGAACTTGCGCGACAGCGGCCAGTCGGCGCCGGAACCGTCGCACAGCACCCGGCAGAACACGGTGGAACCCGGTGCCTCGGTGATCAGCTTGTCGAGTTCGGCTTCGGCGTCGAAGGCGAACAGACGAACGCCCTTGGCGTACGCATCAGCGATGTGGCGCTGCTTCTTGATCGTGTTGCCGAACGAAATCCGGTCGGCGGTTACGCCGGCGGCGAGAGCCATCTCAATCTCGGCGGGAGATGCGACGTCGAACGAACCGCCCCGCTCCGCCACCAACCGAAGAATTTCCGGACCCGGGTTCGCCTTCACGGCGTAGAAGATCTCGGCGATCGGAAGCGCTTCATGGAGAGCGTCGTAGCGGTCAGCCACAACGTCGGAGTCGATAACCACAAACGGGGTTTCAACGGTTCCACTCTGGGCATTAGCCGAGAGGAAGGCTTCGATCTTTTCGGTTGGCAATCCCGGGCGAGCCGGGGAGATGGCGTGCAATAGAGGTCCTCCATAAAGTGACCCGACCTGCGCCGGGGCAAAAAACGAGCCCCGCGCTTGCGGGGCCAGAGGACAATAAAAAACTTTGGACCCCTTGTGAAGAGGTTCACGAATGAACGAATCAAATCGAAGCTTGACGGCCCCCCGACGAGTCAATCCGTTGTTCGAACAATGATCACCAACGACTTGGTCCGGACATTCGCAGGCGTCGACCCCCGCACCCGCGAAGTGAACCAACCGTCACTGTTGAGCCGGAACCCGGTTGACGGAGAATTGCCCAAAAATTGCTTCGCTGATCAGTTCGTGGCGGCCGGCACGGCGAGTCGGCGTCGGGTGTAAGTCCCAATCACGGCATCGCCCAGCCGCTGCGTCAACGAGCGTTTCTCCTCGGTCACCCTGACACCTTTCGCGCGAGCGCAACGGTAAAGCTCGCGCGTCAGCGTGGGCTGCAGGACGTCAAGGAAGGCAAGCTCGCTGCGTACATAGCCGACGGCGATGTTGGCGTCGAGATCGCAAAACCCGAATTGACCGCCGAGGCCCTCAGCCCCAAAGGCATTCATGTTCGGTCCGAAGCGCCGGCCGAGGCCGGGCATCGCCGAGTTGCCCAGATGTCCGAGTGTTCGCGGGACCGGAGTGTTCGCCAGCCGTGCGGTCATACGATTCGGCGGCAACTCGGCTAACGAAACGTCGTTCAACGTGCTCGCGATCCGTGCCCATCGGCTGACGATGTCCGCCGAGAGCACACGCACTCCGTCGAGTTCTCCACGACCGGCCATCATCGCCCAGCACCGCGCGAGCGCTCGGGCGGTGGAAACTCCACCCCCGGCCGGGAACTCGGCGGTAAGCACGCTCGCGCTGTTGAACAGCGTCTCCACGTGGTCCAGGCCGCTGCTCGTTCCGTCGCCGAGGAACGCGCGTCCGAGAAGCTTCTGCGGATCG
The DNA here is from genome assembly GCA_963763135.1 of uncultured Acidimicrobiales bacterium. Classification (GTDB taxonomy): domain Bacteria; phylum Actinomycetota; class Acidimicrobiia; order Acidimicrobiales; family JANYDT01; genus JANMZO01. The sequence continues at coordinate 548,001 of CAVXNJ010000012.1, forward strand.
CGTGCGGTGGCCAGCGCCCCCTCCTGCGCCGAGCGAAGGAGCTTGGGCAGGTGGTCGAGTCGGATGTCGTGCACGTGTGCGACGCGGGGCAGTAAGTCGGGCGGCAAACCAATCCAGCTATCGAGGCCGAGGGGTACGGCAATCTCTTCGGAGAAGAACCGACCGATGCTGCGACCGTCGACGCGACGCACGATCTCGGCCACCAGCCAGCCGATCGAGAGCGCGTGGTAGGCGTACTTCGTTCCCGGCTCATACGAAGGAGCGGACTCGGCGAGACGAACCGCGATCGTGTCGAGATCACCCCAACCGGTGCCATCGTGTCGCACCACGTCGTACATCCGGTCAAAGCCCACGACACCGGCCGTATGCAACAGGAAATGACGGATCGTGGTTCGCTCCTTGCCGTTCTGAGCGAACTCGGGCCAATAGGTCGCCACCAGGGCGTCGACGTCGACGCTGCCCCGGTCGACGAGAATCTGGAGGCAGATCGACGCGAAACCTTTCGTCGCCGACATCAACACGGCTGCGGTTTCGGCCTGCCACGGTTCTCCCGGTCGAGCCGAACCACCCCACAAATCAATGACCGGCTGGCCGTCGACGTACGCGCAGTACCCGCCTCCCCCGCGTCCGAACGAACCCATTCCGGCGACGAAGACGTCGCGAACCGATTCGTAACCGGGTTGCACAAACCACGCGTCGGTCCCGTGACGTTCCATGCGACGCAGCGTAGGCCGTCGCTGCCGATTTCACCGGAGGGACACTCGGGCGAACGGATGGCCCTCGCAATAGAAACGGCCCCACCGAAAAGGCGGGGCCGTTTCCGTCGGACTCACGCCGGCGATTTTGGTAATGCGAAGCTGGGTCTCCCCGGCCTAAACCTCAGTGCTCGACGGCACGACGGTTTGCTTCGCGCAGGCGGAGCGCCAGGTTCTCGAGCAACTTCAGGGAAAGACCCGGAACCGTATCAAGCAGGTTCGCGAACTCCCGTTGTGACAGCACCATGACCAGCAGGTCGGTCGTGGCCCGGACGGTCGCCGAGCGGGGACGCCGGTCGAGAAGAGCCAGTTCACCGAAGTAGTCGCCCGGGCCGAGTCGCGAGATGACCTGATCGTCGACCAGCACTTCCGCGTGCCCTTCAACGATGACAAAGCACTCGTAGCCGGTCGAACCTTGCTTGACCAGCGTCTTCCCGGCGTTCACCGTCGTTTCGGTCAGTTGGCTCCGAAGGTGGCTCAACTGCTTCTTCGAACATCCGGCGAACAACGGGATCTTCCCGAGGTGCTCTAAAACCAAATCGTCCTTGCCCATTCTGGCTCCGTTCTTGTGTATCCACGTAGGTGTGGCGCGCACATCATGACGCACTTCGGGCACCCGCGCCCATCGGGGATTCTTCGGAAATCAGTGACCGTCGCCGGCACCCACGATCGGTGGCTTGTCGGACCACGGGAAGTCGATCCAGCGGTCGGTTTCGCGCCACACGTATTCGCATTTCACGACGGAGTGGGGCTTCTCGTAGATCACTGCGCTTCGGGCTTCGCTGACGGTCGTGCCGACAAATTCCTGCACGGCCTTCAGGGTATGGCCGGTGTCGGCGACGTCGTCGACGATGAGCACCTTCGAATCTTTGATGTCGACCAGGTTCAGCTGAGGCGGCAACATGACCGGGAAGTCGAGGCGCTGATCGATACCCGTGTAGTACTCGACACTCACGACGAACACGTTCTTGATCGACAGGGCATATCCGAGTGCTCCGGCCGGGAGCAGTCCGCCGCGGGCGATGGCCAAGATGATGTCGGGAACCCAACCCGAGTCGGCCACCTTCTGTGCGAGGTCACGGGACGAGTCGCCAAACGCGTCCCAGGTCAGAATTTCACGTTCACCGGGTCCAGGAGATGCCATCTCTGAAATCTAGTGCCGTGTTCGACACCCGATGCGGTGTTCTGGCGGCCGGATGACGCTCGGCGCTGCGTCCTCGTCGTTGCGGTTGGGTAAAGCAGGCGCTGCCTCCGGTCGTCCCGCAGGGCTGCGAAGCAGGCCCTGCGCAGACATTGCGACGAGCGCCCCCGACTCGCCAGACCCACTCGCCCCGGGGCCGTCCACGGCACTAGTAGGCAGCCAACCCGGGTTCCGATCACCGGCGACCCAACGCCCGGCAGGCTCCAATCCGATACGGCGCTACCCTACGAAGGAGCAGGAATGCTCCGAGTGATTCGCATTCACCCGCCCCGCCAGCGCGATACAGCCCAGAAACTTCGGATAGACCCATGCCATCCACACCCTCTTCCGGAAACGGTGCAACAACTTGGCTTCGCGGGGCGGCCCTGGCCGACGGTCGGGTTGTCGACGTCGAGATAGATCCGGTGAGCGGAACCATCACCGCAGTCGAACCGGCCCGGAGGGAAGTGCCCCGCGAAGCCTACGCAGCCACGCCTCCGGCATCGGGGTCAACCGCCACCGAGATCGACCTCGAGGGGTACCTGCTTCTACCCGCTCCGGTGGAGCCCCACGCCCATCTTGACAAAGCGCTAACCGCGGAGATTCTGCCGAACCCGACCGGTGATCTCCTCGGCGCGATCGCGGCATGGGGTCCCTACATTCCGCACGTCACGGTGGCTGACACCGCCGACCGGGCCCGTCGGGCGGCGCTGGAACTGGTGTGCTCGGGCGTGACGGCGGTCCGCACCCATGTCAATGTGCAGATCGGTCTCGGACTCAAGAACGTCGAAGCGCTTCTGCAGGTGCGCAACGAACTCGCCGATCTCATCGACATTCAGATCGTCGCCCTCATGGGCCGCCCCCTCGGCGGTCCGGCCGGCGCCGACCATCGGGCGTTGGCCAAAGACACGCTCGAAATGGACGCCGCCATCATCATGGGTGGCTGCCCACACCTCGACGAAGACGCCGACAGCGCCACGGATACGGCACTTGAATTCGCCGGCAACTACAACCGGATGCTCGACCTGCATACCGATGAGACCCTCGACACCTCCCACCTCGACCTCGAGTACCTGGCCAAGCGCGTCATCGCCACCGGATTCGCCAATCCGGTCGCTGCCAGTCACTGCGTTAGCCTGGCGATGCAGAGCACCGATGTTCAACATCGGGTGTCGGAGCGCGCTGCCGAGGCGGGCATCGCGGTGATCACCCTTCCGCAGACGAATCTCTTTCTCCAGGGCCGCAACTACCCGCAGTCCGCGCCCCGAGGTCTCACGGCGATCGGACCGCTCAGGTCCGCCGGAGTGACGGTCGCGGCGGGTGCCGACAACGTTCGCGATCCGTTCAACAGCATGGGTCGAAGCGACCCTATGGAAACCGCCGCGCTGCTCGTGATGGCCGGACACCTGCTGCCCGAGGTCGCCTACGAACTCGTCAGCTCGGAAGGTCGAGCGGCAATGGGCCTCCCGGCCGTAGACATTGCGGTGGGCAGTCCGGCCGAGTTGGTCGCCGTCCTCGGCGGAAGTGTCGCCGAAGCGGTCGCTCGCGCGGATCAACAGCGCATGGTGTGGCACCGGGGCCAGCTCGTCGCATCGACATCGGTCCAGCGCACCGTCGGAGCCGGCCGAGCCATTCGGTTTTGAGCGGTTTGGTGCGCGGGTCAGTGTTCGACGGGGTTCACGGTTGGTCGCGCGTGAATCGGGTGAATCGCGATGAGTCGGTGAAATCTCCATGAGCCCCACCTCGCCCAGACCGCCTCTGCGGAGGCTCGCGGGTCTAACCGTCGCCGCTGTCACCGTAACACTAAGTGCACTTACGAGTTCCTGCACGAAAAATCCGGACACCCAGCCCAACGCGGTTTTCGTAACCACCACAGTCACCACCAAACAGCCCGTCGATGACGGCTCCACCACGGTTCCCGCGGAGACCCCGAAGCTTTCGGGTTTGTGTCCCGACCCGCTCGTCGTACAACTCGACGGGCCGTTCGACATGTGGTCATTGCCCTGGACCGCAATGGAGTCAATCGATGGAACGTCGATCAACGGTTCATACAGCGCGCTTATGGTTAACCCCATCGACCGGACCCCTACCGGGATTCGACTCGAGCTTCGTCAGGCTCTGCCCGCCGGCAAGACCGTGGCGCAGGTACTGCGCGACGACCGCACCGTCCATCTCGGTTCGGTGTCGACCGACCTCGGCATAGCCGACCGTTCGGCCGCGCCGCTCGCGTACCTGACGGCACCGTGGCTCCATGATGACCGGATCGTTTGGTGGAACGCGACGGCAACCAACGCCAGCGCATCAAACGACGCATTGTCGCTCGCCGAGCTCACGCTCGATCCGACCGTCACCGTCACCGGCGCAATAACCGATCCGGCCATCGCCTATCTCGTCGGAAGCAGCCTCGTGGGTCGAAAGCAGCTCACCGACCAACCCGGAACCATCCAGTTCGGTCAGTTCCTCTCCGACCCGGCCGGATGGCTTTCGGGCATCGGGAACCGCCGGTGGCAGTTTCTGACCGAAACCGGATGGTCGCCCTACCCTCACGCCGTGGCTACGAATCCGTCGCTGGTCGCCCCGCTCAAGGCGTGCTTCGAAGCGTTGGTACCGATACTGCAACAAGCCGTGGTGGAAATCTCGAAGGAACCGGAACGTATGGTGGCCAATCTCGTCGAGATCGCAACCCGAAGCGGTCAGGCACTGAGCCCGGAACTGATCATGTCGAATCTGCGGGCGGCAATCGATAACGGCCTGCTGAACAACGTCGACGGGCTGACCGTGGCGGAGGTGACTCCGGCCCGCATCGAACAGGCACTCCGGGCCGATGCGACAAGTCGCCGGGCTCGGGGGCTGAGTGCCCCGTCGGTCAACAAGGTTCGTCAGGAAGCGAAGGCGATGATCGCCGACTTCACGACCAACGACCTCGCGGTGCAAACCGGCGAGTCGTAAACGACGCCCGGTCACATGGTTCTGGTCGCGGCCCGTGACCACAACACCCGCAGGCGTGACACGATGAAGTGGATGGCGCGCAGACGATTTGTTGATTTCGTTGATGATGCCCTCGACGCGGCCGGCCTCACCGCGCCGGCGTGGTCGGTCGGCGCGCTCGGTCTTGCGGCCGGCGTGTGGACCTTTCGCCCACTTCGACCGGTCGCGATCGGACTCGGCATGGTTGCGGCGGCCGGGGCGGCGGTAACGGTGGCGCCGCGCCGACCCCAGCACGGCACCCAAACCGCCGATGTTGACGGGTCAGCACCACCGGCAACGATTCGGGTCGCCGCGGCGAACGTCTGGGTTGACAACCAAAGCCCGGACTCGGTGATCGGTGACCTGCTCGCGCTCGATGCCGATGTTCTCGTCGTATCGGAGCTCACCTCCGACCTGCACCATCTGCTGGTCAGGCACTTCCCCCACGCAATGGCGATAGAGCTTGATGCGCCCGAGACCAATTTCGCCCACGGTGTCTACTCGCGCTATCCGTTGCCGGGGGCGCGCCACGCCCAGGAGATCGCCGGTCAGGCCATCGTCGCCCGGGTTGCTTCACCCGAGCCGTTCTGGCTGTATGCGCTGCACCTGCCAAGACCCGTGATGTTCGGGCCGTTGGGCTGGGGTCTCATCCGCCCCGAAGGGCTGCGCAACGCCGTCGACGACGTGTTGGCGCTTGCCGCTCGGAATGACGGGGCGGTGATCATCACCGGCGACCTGAACCTCTCCGACCGCACCCCGGGATATCGGGCGCTCGCACGGAGACACCGAGACGCGATGCGAGCGGGTTGGGCCCGCACCACCTATGGCGAACACCTGATCTGGAAGGCGACACTGCTACGAATAGACCACCTCTTCGTGTCGCGCCACTGGTCGGTCGCGAACGCACGCCGGGTCAACATCACCGGTTCGGATCACCAGGCGATCGTCGCCGACGTGGGTCCTGGACCGATGAATTAGAGGCGGGCTACTTCCGGCTAGCGAGGATCGCCGTCGCCGCGTTGCGGCCGGGTGCCCCCCAGATGCCGGCTCCGGGGAAGGTCGCGGCACCCGTGAGAAACAGTCCCGCGACCGGCGTTTCGTAGCGGGTCTGTTCACGGTTGCGCCCGAGCAATGCGGTGATCGGTGTGCCGGCGAAGGACGGGGCGTGGCCCCTGGTCATCGACAACTCGCGCTCGTAGTCGACCGGACCCATGAGACGCCACGACTTGACGTGTTCGTGGAACGGTCGCCCGTCGGCCATCTCAACCAGTTCCGATACCCGGGTGAGCCAGCGCTCCGGTTCCTTGGATCCGTTCCACCCGCCCTGGAGCGCGTACGGGGTCCAGAGCACTTCGAGGCTGAACACTTCGTCGCCTGAGCCGAGACCCGACGCGACCGAGGGATCCAGCACCGACGGCAACTGCACCAGCAACTGCGGGCGATCCGCGATCCGCCCTTCCCCCTTCGCCGCATGATCGATCCCGATGTCGGCGAGTGACTTCGAAACGATCATCGACGGAGTGATCGCGTGTTGCCCCTGCAGGCCGAGCGCCCCGAGCATCGCGTCGCTCACGGCCCGGATCCGGTAGCGGGCGTCGACGACGGCGTCGACCTTCGCCTCGTAGCCGTCATGGGGAGGAACGGAACGGTAGCGCTCGATGAGCGCGTTGGCTTCCGCGGGTGGGTCTTTGAGCCAGTTGACGAGCGCCGAACGGGGGTCACCGGCCGCCACCACGATCGGGGCGACGATCTCCTCGCCCGTGCTGAGCGTCACGCCCCGCACCGCCGTGCCTTCGCAGAGAATTCGCTCCACCCGGGCCGATGTTCGCAGGGTCCCGCCAGCGGCCTCGAACGCACCGAGAATCGAGTCGGGCAAGGCGCCGCTCCCGCCGACCGGACGACCGATCTGGACCGAGTGCCGGAACGCGTAGCCGAGGGCCCCGAGCCCGGTGCCGGGTGTCTCCGGCGAGACTCCCCACACCGACGGACCGGCGGTCACGAGGGGTCCACGGAGCTGCTCGGCCGTGAAGAACGACCGGATCACGTCGCCGACACTGCGCTTCGACCAGTTCATCAGCGTTGGAATGGCCTTGGCCGCGGTTACGGGCTGACGCAGCATCTTCTTCGTCACCGTGCCGGGCGTTGGCAGATCCTGCGCGATGTCGATGACCATGCGGGCGACCGGCAGCGCGGCCTTGAGATACCGGCGGTAGTTCTCGGCCTCGTTCGGGTAGCTGAAGTTCAGCGAAGCGATGGTTCGTTCGACATCGTTGAACAGGAACCACCCGGGCGACCCGTCGTATTGCACGTTGAGGTACGACGGGTCGATGTCGAGGTAGCGGAGCCCGTGGTTCGCGAGGTTGAGTTCCTCGGCGATCGGGGTGGTGCGGACCATGGCGTGGTCACAGTTACAGATGTTCACCTTGGCCCCGCCGAGCACCGTCTCCGTGGCGGCGCATCCGCCCACATGTGATCGGGCTTCGATGAGAAGGGTCTTTATCCCGGCCTTTGCTAAGTACGCAGCACATATGAGTCCGTTGTGTCCGGCACCGACGACAATTGCTCCGTAGTCCATGGCCCCAGCCTGGCAGAAATATCGCGGGTAACTAGATTGACCTGATCAATACCGTCGTCGGCTCGTTGGACTGGCCGGCCCGGGACCCCGACGTGGGCGAATAGTGAATCTGCCCACGCCATCGGGAGCCGTTTCGCGCTGTCGCGCTGAGCGCGTTGGGCACGACCCGTTACCGGCCAAAGCACTCGATTTTCAACCACGCAGCGCGAGTGCTTCGTGGTTGATGCGCCCGGCACCCCAACGCTCCGAGGCGGATTCTTCAGCGACGATCCCAAGCGCGCCTACGATGTAAAGCCCATGTCGCGAAGAGTCCTCAAGCCGTTTCTCTTCGTCGCGATCCTGTTGGCGGCGCTTGTCGTTCTGCTCGTGTTTGCGGCGAAAGACGCCCAGAGTTACAAAGGCCGGGTCGCACGCAACGTGTTCATCGGTGGCGTCGACGTCAGCGGAAAGACCCCTGAGGAACTCGACCTCGCGATCGATGAGATCGAGCAGCAACTCCGGATCACGCCAGTTCGAATCGCGACATTCGACGGCGGGTTCGAGGCACCGGGCGCTTCGTTCGGGCTCACGATCGACCGCCCCGAAATGCGGATCCGAGCTCTTGAAGCGCAGCGTCCGGCGGGGCCCTTTGCCCGGCTGAGCCGGTATTTCCAATCCTATGTGCACAAAGAACAGGTCCCGCTGGTGGCGAAAGCCGATAGGGCGACGACGGCCAAGACACTCAGCGAACGCGAGGGCAGCAAGCGCCGTGACCCAGTTGACCCTCAGCTTCGGGTCCGCAACGGAGCATTTGCGGTGCTGCCCGGAAGCGACGGCGAAGGCATCGATGTCGACGCGTTGACCAGCCAACTCGCCCTCGCCGCCGCCACGGCGAAGGATTCGATCACGATCGAGGCAAACCGCGTTCCCCTTCCTTCGCGCTTCACCAACGCCGAGTTGACCCGGCTGGTCGATCTGGCCACCAGCCGCACCGCGAATCCGATTCCGATCATCTCCGACGGAACGGCCTACCAGATCTCTTCGGAGAAGCTCCGTGCGTGGGTGACCCCGAAGATCAACGACCGGCTGCTCGAGCTTCGACTCGACGAAACGAAGACCTTCGAAGGCCTACAGGAAATCCTCGGAAAGATCCCGCGGCCCGCAGTCGACGCGCAGATTACGATCAGCGACACCGGCCAGGTTGTTTCGACACCGTCGTCGACCGGTTACGCGTGCTGTGCCCCCGACTCCGTCCGCCGTCTGGAACGGGCGCTGGCCGGCGCAACCACCCTGCCGGTGGAGATCGACCTGCAGACCCTTGAGCCCAAGGTCACGACCGAGGAATTGGCGTCGTACAAGATCACCGAACCCATCGGAACGTTCACGACGAAGCACAAGGCCGGTGAAGACCGGGTGAAGAACATTCACCGGATCGCCGACCTCGTCCGGGGCCAGATCATTCCGCCCGGAAAGACCTTCTCGCTGAACGGCTTCGTCGGGCAACGCACCCCGGAGAAGGGTTTCGTGGAAGCACACGTCATCGAAGACGGCGTGTTCAAAGACTCCTTCGGCGGTGGCATCAGCCAGTTCACCACCACGCTGTTCAACGCGGCCTTTTTCGGTGGTCTCGACATCCCGGCATACAAGGCCCACAGCATCTACATCAGCCGGTACCCGTTCGGTCGGGAGGCGACGCTGTCCTGGGAACAACCCGACCTCAAGATCCGCAACAGCACTCCCTACGGCGTGCTGATCTGGCCGACGTACACGGCCTCGAGCATCACGGTCACCCTGTACTCGACCGAGTTCGTAAAGGGTGAGGCCGCCGAACCCGAGGTGACGATGCGCGGCGAGTGCAAGGTCGTCAAGACCGTGCGCACCCGCACCTATGTCGACGGAACCACGAAGAAGGACACGTTCCGGGCCGAGTACCTGCCGAAGGAAGGTGTCGGCTGCGACGGCAACCCGACGCTCGGCGCGACCACCACGACCCTCGAACCGCCGCCCACGACCCAGCCCGAGACCACCACCGACACGGCAGCCTCGTCTGACACCGGCGCTCCGGCTCCGACGACCACCGAAGGCAACAGCACCCCCGCCGCTACGGTCGCGACGACCAAGTCGACGAAGCCGGCATCCGAGCCGTCGGGTTCCACCAACCCGCCCCGGGTGGAAGCAGGCGTGACCACCAAGGCGCCGAAGCCGACGACCGCCGAACCGGCGGCCAGCAAGCCCCCGAAGACCGAGAAGCCCGCGACGGAACCGAAACCGACGGAGCCGAAACCAACGGAGCCACAACCCGATCCCGGACCCGTCGTCGTCCCCGTCGCACCCCCGGTAACCGGCGTCGGCTGAGGCTGTATCTGACGGTGCTGGGCCCCGCCTCCGCTAGCGCTCGCCCGCACTCTCGACCCTCGCCGGGGCCGCTTGAATCTGACGGTGCTGGGCCCCGCCTCCGCTAACGCTTCGGCAGCTGACGGTGCTGGGCCCCGCCTCCGCTAGCGCTTCGGCACCCAGCACAAGGCGGCCTCAATCCGGTCTCGCCAGCCTCGCTCCTCACTCGCTAACGCTCGCTCGCACTCTCGACCCTCGCCGGGGCCGCTTGAATCTGACGGTGCTGGGCCCCGCCGGCTATTGACTCAGTTCTACAGCGTGGCGGCAGAAACGAGGGGTGCGGGGAGCTGAGATTCGCCCATGAGCCACTTGTCGCACGCGGCGGCCGCGCTGCGGCCTTCGGCGATGGCCCACACGATGAGCGACTGGCCGCGGCCCATGTCACCGGCCACGAACACGCCCTCGACGGACGTGGCGTACGCGGTGTCGCGGGCGACGTTGCCGCGACCGTCTGAGGGTCACGCCGAACTGCTCGAGGAGCCCGTTGCGCTCGGGACCGACGAAGCCCATGGCGAGGAAGACGTAGTCGACGGGCATCTCGAACTCCGAGCCTTCGACCTTCTCGAAACTCATCCGGCCGTCGGTGAAGACCTGCTCGACCTCGTGGCCACGAAGGGCAACGAGGTTGCCGTTGCCGTCGCCGACGAACTCGGTCGTCGTCACCGAGTACACGCGCTCGCCGCCCTCTTCGTGGGCTGACGTGACCTTGTAGAGCATCGGGAACGTCGGCCACGGGTTGGAGGCCGCCCGGGTGTCAGGTGGGCGGGGCATGATCTCGAACTGGTGAACGCTGATCGCGCCCTGTCGGTGCGCGGTGCCGAGGCAGTCCGCGCCGGTGTCGCCGCCACCGATGATGATGACCCGCTTGCCGCTCACGTTGATGGGCGACACGGGCATGTCGCCGTGCTGCACCTTGTTGGCCGGGGTCAGGTAATCCATCGCCCCGTAGACGCCACGATTCTCACGGCCGGGAATCGGCAGGTCGCGCGCGGCGGTCGCTCCGCCAGCCAGCACGACGGCGTCGAAGTTCGACTTCAGATCATCGGCCGAGGGGTGACCCGGCTGGCCGACATGAACCCCGGTCTTGAAGATCGTGCCCTCGGCGCGCATCTGCTCGAGGCGTCGGTCGAGGACCCACTTCTCCATCTTGAACTCCGGGATGCCGTACCGCAGTAGCCCACCAACGCGGTCAGCACGTTCGTACACGGTCACCTGGTGACCGGCTCGTGTGAGCTGCTGAGCGGTGGCGAGACCGGCGGGGCCGGAGCCGATGACGGCAACGCGCTTCTCGGTCTTCACCTTCGGAAGCACGGGCTTCACGTTGCCTTCGTCCCACGCCCGGTCGACGATCGTGTTTTCGACCTGCTTGATCGTTACGGGATCGTCGTTGATGCCGAGCACACACGCGCCTTCGCACGGGGCCGGGCACAGGCGACCGGTGAACTCAGGAAAGTTGTTCGTCGCGTGGAGACGCTCGATCGCGTCGTACCAGTCGTTGCGGTAGACGAGATCGTTCCACTCCGGAATGAGGTTTCCGAGCGGGCAGCCGTTGTGGCAGAACGGAATGCCGCAGTCCATGCAGCGGCCGGCCTGGACCTTGAGGGCCGAGTCGGGGAACGGCTCGTAGACCTCTTTCCAGTCCTTCAGCCGGATCTGCACGGGGCGGCGCGTCGGCGTGGCGCGGCCGTTCTTGAGGAATCCACCAATCTCACCCATGACGGGCCTCCCGGGAAACGTAGGTACACAGAATGTCAGTAGGCAAAACGTAGGTACACATAGTGCAAGTGCGCATATCAATCACGATGATCAGTCTCCGGAGGCTCAGACGCGGGCGGCGGCCATGATGGCCTCGTCGACGTCACGGCCTTCGGCTTCGGCTGCGGCCCGGGCCCGGATGACCCGCTTGTAGTCCTGCGGCATGACCTTGTAGAAGTGCCGGATTTCCTCGATGAAGTGGGCCAGCACCCGGTCGGCGACGGTCGAACCCGTCTCGGCAAAGTGCTTGCGGATCGTCGCTTCGAGCACTTCGCGGTCTTCGGTGGTGAACGGGTCGAGGTCGACCATTTCACGGTTGAGCAGCGACGGGAAGACGCCAGTCGGGTCGTACACGTAGGCCACGCCGCCGGACATACCGGCACCGAAGTTACGGCCGGTCGGGCCGAGCACCACGACCCGGCCGCCGGTCATGTACTCACACGCGTGGTCGCCGACACCTTCCACGACGGCAGTTGCGCCGGAGTTACGCACACAGAAGCGCTCGCCCACGACACCGCGGATGAAGGCTTCGCCGCCGGTCGCGCCGTAGAGGGCGACGTTGCCGGCGATGATGTTGTCTTCGGCGACGAATGCCGCCGGGGCGTCGCGGTGCGGGAACACGGCGAGCCGGCCACCGGAGAGACCCTTGCCGAAGTAGTCGTTCGCGTCACCCTGCACCCGCAGCGTGACTCCCTTCGGCACAAACGCCCCGAACGAGTTGCCGGCCGAGCCGGTGAACTGGACCTGGATCGTGTTGTCGGGAAGACCGGCCCCACCGTAACGGCGGGTGACTTCGGCCCCGAGCATCGTGCCAACGGTGCGGTTGACGTTGCGGATCGGCATTTCCAGCGACACGGGCCGGGCGTCTTGCAGCGCAGCTTCGCACAGCGAGATGAGCGTCTTGTCGAGGGCCCGGTCGAGACCATGGTCCTGGGCGACCGTGTTGTACAGCGACGACTCGTAACGGGTTTCGGGGATGTGCAGGATCGGGGAAAGGTCGAGTCCCTTGGCCTTCCAGTGGGTAACGGCGTGATCGGTGTCGATGACCTCGGCGTGACCGACCATTTCTTCGACCGTGCGGAAGCCGAGCGAAGCCATAAGTTCACGTACTTCTTCCGCGATGTACTCGAAGAAGTTGACGACGAACTCGGGCTTGCCGCTGAACTTCTCGCGCAACTTCGGGTTCTGGGTGGCGACGCCCACGGGGCAGGTGTCGAGATGGCAGACGCGCATCATGATGCAACCGCTCACGACGAGCGGGGCGGTCGCGAAACCGAACTCCTCGGCGCCGAGCAGGGCGGCGATGACGACGTCGCGTCCCGTCTTCAGCTGGCCGTCGGCCTGCACGACGATGCGATCGCGAAGTCCGTTGAGGAGCAGAGTCTGCTGGGTTTCGGCCAGGCCGAGCTCCCAGGGACCGCCGGCGTGCTTGAGCGACGTGAGCGGCGATGCGCCGGTTCCGCCGTCGTGGCCCGAAATGAGCACAACGTCGGCATGCGCTTTCGACACACCCGCAGCAACGGTGCCCACGCCAACCTCGGCGACGAGCTTCACGTGCACCCGGGCCTGATCGTTCGCGTTCTTGAGGTCGTGGATCAGCTGGGCCAGGTCCTCAATGGAATAGATGTCGTGGTGCGGCGGTGGGCTGATCAGACCGACGCCGGGCGTGGAGTGCCGGGTCTTGGCGATCCACGGGTAGACCTTGTGACCGGGCAGCTGACCGCCCTCACCGGGCTTCGCACCCTGGGCCATCTTGATCTGGAGGTCGTCGGCATTGACGAGATACTCGCTGGTCACACCGAAGCGGCCGCTGGCCACCTGCTTGATGGAACTCCGCTTGGAGTCACCGTTGGCCATCGGCACGAAGCGCTCGGGGTCCTCGCCACCTTCACCAGTGTTCGACTTGCCGCCGATGCGGTTCATCGCAATGGCGAGCGTCTCGTGGGCTTCCGACGATATGGACCCATAGCTCATGGCACCGGTCGAGAAGCGCTTGACGACGTCGGACACCGACTCGACCTCGTCGATGGATATCGGCGTGCGACCCATTTCCTCTGCGGTCCTCAGACGGAACAGGCCACGAAGCGTTGCTAAGTGCGCAGACTGATCGTTGACCAGCGTTGTGTATTCCTTGAACACGTCGTAGCGACCCGAGCGTGTGGCGTGCTGGAGCTTGAAGACGGTATCGGGGTTGAAGAGGTGGTACTCGCCTTCGCGACGCCACTGGTACTCACCACCCTGCTCGAGTTGGCGGTGCGCCCGGGCCGTGGCCCGGTCGGGATAGGCCTTGGCGTGGCGCTCGGCCGTTTCCGCGGCGATCACATCGAGCCCGACACCACCGAGGCGCGAAACCGTGCCGGTGAAGTACTGCTCGACGACGTCGGGAGCCAGGCCGATGCACTCGAACACCTGCGCACCCATGTAGCTCGACACCGTCGAGATACCCATCTTCGACATGACCTTGAGGACGCCCTTGCCCATGGCCTTGACGTAGTTCTTCACGGCCTTGCGGGGATCGGCGTCGAGTTCGCCCTCACGGATCATGTCTTCGATGGTCTCGAACGCCAGATACGGGTTGACGGCCGAAGCGCCATAACCGATCAGCAGACAGGCGTGGTGGACTTCGCGGCAGTCGCCGGTTTCCACGATGATCGAGATCCGGGTACGCGTCTTCTCCCTGATCAGGTGGTGATGCACGGCGCTGAGCAGGAGCAACGACGGGATCGGGGCCAGCTCCGGACTGGAATCGCGGTCGGAGAGAATGATGATCTTCGCGCCTTCGCTGATCGCGGCTGACGCTTCATGGCAGAGCTCGTCAAGACGCTGACGAAGCTGTTCACCGGCGCCGGCGAAGGAACCGTCGTGTTCGCGCTTGGCCCCGGCGACCTTGAACAATCCTTTGAGTACATACGGTCGGTATCCGGGCATGTCGCCGTCGTCGTTGACGTGCACGATCTTGGCCAGATCGTCGTTGTCGATGATCGGTGAGGTGAGCGAAATCTGGCGGCACGACGCCGGGTTCGGCGCGAGAAGGTTTCCTTCGGGGCCGATGGCGTTGCCGAGGCTGGTGACAAGTTCTTCGCGGATTGCGTCGAGCGGTGGGTTCGTGACCTGGGCGAAGAGCTGCTGGAAGTAGTCGAACAGCATGCGGGGACGGTCGCTCAACACCGCTATCGGCGTGTCGGTGCCCATCGAGCCGAGCGCTTCCTGACCGGCCTTGGCCATCGGCTTGATGAGGATCGCGAGATCCTCCAGCGTGTAGCCGAAGATGGTCTGGCGACGCAGGACCGACTCGTGCGGGTACACGGCGTGCGGGCGGGCCGGCAGGTCGTCGATGGCGAGGAGACCGGCGTGCAGCCAGTCGGCATAGGGATGCTCGGTGGCGAGCGCGTGCTTCACTTCCTCGTCGTCGAGGATCCGGCCCTGCGCGGTGTCGATGAGGAACATGCGTCCGGGTTGCAGGCGCGTCTTGCGAATGACCTTCGACGGGTCGATGTCGAGCACGCCGACCTCCGACGCCATGATCACGAGGTCATCGCTCGTGATCCAAAGGCGGCTCGGCCGCAGTCCGTTGCGGTCAAGGACCGCTCCGACGACGGTGCCATCGGTGAAGGCCACGTCGGCCGGACCGTCCCAGGCTTCCATCATCGACGCGTGGAACTTGTAGAACGCCTTCTTCTCCGGCGACATCGTGGCGTGGTTCTCCCAGGCCTCCGGAATCATCATCAGCATCGCGTGGTGCAGCGGGCGGCCACCGAGATGCAGAAGTTCCAGGACGTTGTCGAAGCTCGCCGAGTCGGACCCACCGGGCTGAATGATCGGAAACAGCCGCTCCAGATCACCGGGGATGAGGTCGCTCTTCAGCATGGTCTCGCGGGCCCGCATCCAGTTACGGTTGCCCTGCACGGTGTTGATCTCGCCGTTGTGGGCGATGTAGCGGTACGGGTGGCTGAGCGGCCAGCTCGGAAAGGTGTTGGTCGAAAAACGCGAGTGGATAAGGGCGATGGCCGACTCGATGCGCTCGTCGACCAGGTCGACGAAGAAGTGGTCGAGCTGGTCGGTGGTGAGCATGCCCTTGAAGATGAACGTGCGGTAGCTGAGGCTCGGGAAATAGACGCCCGCAACTTCGTTCTCAACGCGCTTGCGCACCACGTACGCCCGACGCTCGAGGTTCATGTCGTTGAGGTACGGATCGATGCCGGCGATGAACAGGTACTTGAACGTCGGCATGACGTTGATGGCCGTCGGCCCGAGCGTTGACGGGTCGGTGGGAACATCGCGCCACGCGACGGTTCGCATGCCTTCCTCAGCCACGATCGCATCGATGTGCGCGCACGCGGCGGCCGCCTCGGTCGGATCCTTGGGCAGGAACGCCATACCGGCGGCGTAGCGGCCGACGGCAGGAAGCGTCACGCCGGCTGCAGTCAGGATTTCCCGGAAGAAGCGGTCCGGAGTCTGGATCAAGATGCCCGCGCCGTCGCCGGAGTTGGGCTCTGCGCCTGCGGCACCGCGGTGCTCCATGTTCTTCAGGGCCGTGATGCCCTTCGCCACGACATCGTGGCTGCGCACGCCTTTGATGTGGGCGATGAAGCCGACACCGCACGCGTCGTGCTCGAACTTCGGATCGTAGAGACCCTGCTTCACCGGGCGGTCGCCGTGCGTGAGAAGGGAGGGAACGGCAAGGGCCGCTGGAGAGGCGGCGCGCTTCTTGCTGAGGAAAACAGGAGTGGTCGAAGCAGATGGGGACGGCAGTGACATGGCAACTCCAGGGAGACAAACCGGATACGACTCAGATTGTGCTTCCCGGGACGACGCTGGCCCGTTCGAACGGGCAAAACTTAGCATGCGTGAGCCGATGGGTGCCAAGGGGATTTCGACGGGCGTTGGAGCACCGACGAACGACAATGGCAGTGTGATTCCCAACGACGGTCTGAACAGCGACGACGGTCTGAACCGCAACGAATCGGGACTGGACGAGGTTCGGGCACACATGATCGCTGAGCGACGACGCCTGCAGTCGCTCGTGGACTCGCTCACGGCGAACTTCGACGACATCGCCGAGGCCGCCGACGCCAGCCCGCCCGACGACGAACACGACCCCGAAGGTCACACGATCGCCTTCGAACGATCGCAGCTGACCGGTCGACGCAACGAGTATCTGCAAGCCATCGAAGAATTGAACGCGGCGGAGTCCCGCCTCGATGATGCCCGGTCGGCGCTCTGCGACGACTGCGGCCAACCAATCCCCCACGAACGCCGGCTTGCCGTTCCCAGCACGACCCGCTGCGTCGAGTGCGCCCGCACCGGCCGGCGGCCCCGCCTCGGAACCACCTGAGCGCTCGGTGGACCGTGGCACTTCGTCGATGCACCCGGCACCCGGCACCCGCGAGGGTTTCGACAGTCACCTCACTTTCGATGCGATCGGGCCCGTCTCCGCCTTGGCCTCAGTCCTCAGTCCTCGATGACGTCGAGTCCCGCCTCGCGGAGCCGAGCGAGGTTGTCGAGCATTCCCTGCAGAACGGCCGGATCGTGGCCTTCCCAGTTCTGCAGTTCGTCGATGACGCGCATCGGGTGGCGCGTCCGGTACGACCGGGTGACGTTGCCGGGGAACTTCTTGTTGGTGACGTTGGGGTCGTCTTCGAACGGGCCGGTCGGCTCGACGATGTAGACGCGACCCCGCTCGTCGTTTCCCGCGAAAGCCGTGGCCAGTTCGGCCGCCCAGACGGCAGGTTCGATCAGGGCGGCGAAGTAGACGTGGTTCGAGATCCGATCCTCCTGATAGTTCGAGCGACGGCCGGGGATGACCTCATCGTTCACCTCGAAGACGGTCTTCGTGCCGTGGAAGAACGGCCCCTCGACGTGGTCGAAGCGCTCGAAGGTCGCCGGGACGAACTCCAGCCCGGCCGACTCCGCGATTACTTCGGCGATGGATTTGGTTGCTCTGGCGTATTCGTCGGCGTTCATGGCGTCCTCCCGATCAGTTGCTACCTACGTTCTATACGGAGGAATATACTCCGTTTATGACAAATGCGGAATCGTCGGACTGGACCATGTGATGCGAGCCGATGCCCGACACAGTCGTCGGCGGCTGCTCGACGCCACGGTCGAATTGGTCCTCGAAATCGGCGGCGAGCCAACCCGAGACGCCGTCGCCCAACGGGCCGGCGTCGGGATCGGGACCCTGTACCGCCACTTTCCCGACCGACAGGCGCTCCTTCGTGCGGTAGTGCTCGACGTGCTCGACCGAACCATCGAGGCAGGTGAGTCGGCACTTACCGACGCACGCACGGGTGGAGAAGCGTTGCGCCGTTACATGCACGCCACCATCGACACCGGACTTGGCGTGGTCAACGTCATCCACCCGTTGCTCGAAACCCCGGACTGGCCCGAACAACAAGCCGCGGCGAAAGGCATGCTCGACCGGTTGATCGACATCGCAACACGCGACGGTGCCATCGAAGACGTGACCGCCACCGACATCGCCCTCGCCACCATTCGGTTCTGCCGTCCGTTGGCGATCGGCCTGGATCCCGCAGAAGAGCGAGCGATCGCCCATCGCCAGCTCAACTGCTATCTGGACGGGCTGATGCGCTAACCCGACAAGTCGGCTGAACAGACCGTGGAACTCGCAAGACCGCGGACCTCTTCAACATTGTGCGTTCAGTCGCTCACGGAGCGACTGAGAGAACAAGAACGCGGACTCCCGCAATCACCGACCGCGCGCCTAGCGCCCTTCGACGCGCCGTACTTCGGTCGGAGCGCCCGGCTGTCCGCCAACGGCCGAAACGTATTCCGGCACACCTACGCAGGTGAAGATCAGCCCGTCGAGGTCGGTTGCCAGCAGTGACCCGATCTCACTGTCCATAAACGTCATGCCGGACGCGGAAGCGCCGAGTGCGTACGCCAGCAGGTGGAGCCGGCCCTCAACCATTCCCCCGGCGAGTTGCGCCTCCCGGTATTCCGATTCACTAAGCGCACCTACTTTTGCGGCGGCGATCACAACGAAGGACACGTCACACGCGCGAGTCCCTGTTCGAGACTCACGAAGAACAACTCGTCCCGCAGCACGCCGGACCGAACGGGCGTCACCAGATCCGGCCACCGATAGATGCCGGGCGCCACTCCGTCGACATCGTGAACGGCGACGAAGTGCGGAACGTCGATGCCCCGCAACACGACGACCAGACACGTGCGTAGCGTCTCCTCGGGCAGGCTCCGGGCCGGGTCCATCAGGCGCTGCGACCCTCGCGAAAGCACCACCTGTTCGAACGGTGCGCTCGCGGTGACGGCCACGTCGACCGAAGGTCCCCGATCCCAACAAGCGCCAAGTTCAGCGTTTTCGCCGGCCCGCTGGGCGGCTGTCACCAGGGGAAACTCGACCGGCGACGCGTCGATCTCGCCCACCATCGCCGGCCCACCGGCGATCAACGCCGGGATTGCGCCGAGCGACACCACCGCGACAGGAAACTCGTGCACCCGGTCAACGCCGACGAGCGCAGCAACCGCCTCGTCGGGAAAGCGCGTGAACAGACCGGCCGTGAGTCCCGCCGAGTCGGCGGCCGCCAGGGTCTGGGCGAGCATGGTGCCCGAGTCCCAGTAAATGTGCCGATACCCCCGCTCGCGATACCGCCACCCGGTACGCCACGGCACTCCTGTCACTATCAAACACGCGACCCCACCGGTAGACGGCGGACCGATCTGCACAAGCGCGTGCTCCCGGGCGTCGTACCAGTGCACACCCGCGGGAACATCGCTGCCGGTGTCGTCGGGCACCGACACGTACAACTCCATCGGAAATCGGCCGCCAGCCGATCCTGCCGCGCGAAACGGATGGGTGCCGTACGGTCGCTCCATCGTTCGCACAACCCCGGCTGACAGATGCAGCAATCGAGCGAGTTGCGCCAGGTCGAGTGTCTTCGGCGCGACATCGGCCGTACCCGCCATGACGGCAATTGCTGGCGCAGTCGTGGTTGGCAGAGCGCGAGGCAGGGCGGTTCGGGGCAGGTTCGCGTCGTAGCGCTTGTAGAACCACGGAAGTCGGCTCATGTCGTTGACCACGAGGTCCTGCAGTACTCGCGGGTCATCGATCGGCGCGTCCCACTCACGGGTCGGTTCATATGAGGTGAGGCGATGCAGAAGTTGCGTTGCGTTCTCCATCCCCCCAGCCTCGCTCAACTCCAGAAGATCGGCACGTACCTCTTCCGCGAACGTCATCGCTGCGGGTCGCACCTGTGCTGCGCTGCCGGAATATCCCCGCTTCGATGTGCCCGGTAGGGTGGCGCGATGGATCACCTCAACGGCAAAGTCGTTATTGTTACCGGCGCATCGGGCGGGTTCGGGCGCCTCATCTGTGAACGGGCCGCGGCCCTTGGTGCACGCATTGTCGCAGCCGACGTCAACGGCGGAGCACTCGACGAACTCGTCGCTTCGATCATCGCAACCGGCGGTACCGCAATCGCTCAGCTCGCAGACGTGCGAGACCTCGGGCAGATGACGACGCTCGCGTCAACGGCCGTCGAACGGTTCGGGGCCATTGACGTGATCATCAACAACGCTGGCGTGATGCCGCTCGCGTTTTTCGCCGATCATGCCCAAGCGGCCGAGGCCTGGTCGCGTTGCATCGACATCAACATCAAAGGCGTGCTGCACGGGATGATCGCGGTCTACGACCAGATGATCAGCCAGGGCCGCGGCCACGTCGTGAACATCTCGTCGATCTACGGGAACTATCCCGTCGTGGGAGCGGCCGTGTACGGGGCGACGAAGGCCGCGGTGAACGTGATGTCGGAGTCGCTACGGGTCGAGACGCAGGGAAAGATCAAGGTGACGATCGTGAAACCGACCGGCGTGCCCGGAACGGGCCTCGGTGGAGGCATCGTGAACCCGGCGGCGTTCGTGGGCTCCGTCGGCCAAAACGCCGAAAGCTACCTCGGCAAAATGCGGGACCCGAATGCCGACCGTGACCGCGAGTCGATCGGCTACGTCGCGCTCGCGCCCGACGACATCGCCGAGCAGATCGTCTACGCGATCAACCAACCATGGGGCGTCTCCATCGGCGACATCACCATCCGGGCCGCTGGCGACGGCTACATCCTTTAGCGCCGTCGGCGTATCGGCCCGTCGGCGTATCAGCGCGTCGGCGTATCAGCGCGTCGGCGTATCGGCCCGTCGGCTTACCGGCCCGACGAACGACGGGACTCACCGCGGACTTTCGGGGGCGCGGCTGCGCCACGCATCCGGGGCGTGTAGCGGGCGCCCGGACGGTCACTCGACCAGCGTCCGTCGGGAGCGATCACCATGTGGGCGAGCGAGACCAGAGCGGTGTCGTAGTTGACCCGCCAGCCTTGGAAGTCGGCCCACGCCTTCTCCCGGTTCGCTTTGAGGGGAATACCGGCTGCGTCGAGTTCCAGCAGCATGAGGTCGAACTCGCGCCGGGTCACGGTGATCGGGTCGGTCGGCTTCGGATCGCGGTCCACCGGTAGCTCGAAATACTCGGCGATACGGGTCAGCGACAGGAATCCCGACCGGATCGTGAGTGCCGCCTGCGGTGACCAGGGAAGGTCGACCACCGACAGATAAATCGAGGCCGTGTCGAGCACACAGCCCGCCGCGGTGATCCACGACCGTTCGGCGTGCGGCGAACGGAAGAACACGAGCGACGCAAACGAGGTGTGGCTCTCCTCCAACTCCACGAACCATTCCTCCCACCGCGCAAACACGTCCTCATCGATCGAGTCGAGTGCACCGATCCGGTTGAAGCGCACGAGCATCTCGTACGGCGACGGCGGAAGGCCGGCTCGGGATTCGAGCATGCCGACCAGCGCCTCGCGGCGGGAAAACGACGAGTAGATGGTGGGCAGGAAGGAGATCAGCAGAGCAACGAGAATGAGCCCGATGGACGCCTGCACGTACGAGAACGTGGCCGCAGGAACCGTGCGCCGGAACAACACGCCAAGGGTGAGCATCGACGAGCCGGACACCAGACACGCATCGCGGATCGACCCTCCGGCGATGGCCCACTGGATCCCAGCGAACCCGACGATCGTGAACGACACCCAGACGAGGGGCAGCAACACCAGGGTGAGTGGCGCGTACACGGCCAGTATCCGGTCGCGTTCGATGAAGGGGCGCTTTTCGGACGCGACACGTTCGAAAAGCTTTCGGGTGACGAGAAAGACCGTCCGGGTGATCCGCAACGTTTCGGCCCTCGGGACCACCACGGTTTTCACGGCGGACAGGAACGTCGCCAGCACCACCACCGATCCGATGAAGAAGGCAATGACCCGAAGAACCAGTTCCAACCCGTGAGCCACGGAGAGCAAGTTAGCCGGGTCGCACGACGTTCGTGCTGCGGTCGGGGGCTCCGCATCGGTCAACCCGCGGGCAGCGGTCGTCCCCCCTCCCGGTCGACCCAGCAACGAGCCCCTCCCAGTCAAGTCATCGCCCGATAGTGCCGAAGACCTATAGGTGACCACCACTCACCCTCAGGTGACCGCCACCGACCTGCACGACACCGCCGCCAACCTCACGGCCACGGCAGCGGACCCGCACAGCGTCACAACGATCGGCACCGTCACAACCATCAGCACCGTCACCATCGCGACCGGAGCCCCCGGACCCAGCGGGGTAGCCACCGATCTCCCCGAAACGTCACCCGACGGTGAGCCAGTCCCCTCCGCCCCACGGGGGAAGCGGAAGAAACGCGGGGCCGCCTTGCCGGTCCGGCCGTTGAGCGCAGCGATCACGTTCGGCGCGATCGGCAGCATGGCGATCACGACCGCTCGCGATCCCGACGTGTTCTGGCATCTACGGACCGGGCAATGGATCTGGGATCACCACGCGGTGCCGAAAGCAGACCCGTTCTCCTGGACAGCCCCGGGCCGGAAATGGATCGCTCACGAATGGCTGACCGAGGCCATCTATGCGTCACTGCATTCGGCGTTTGGCTGGGTCGGAATCGCGGCACTAAGCGCACTGATCATCACCATCGGTTGGATGTTCGTCCGAGCAACCTGCCTTCGCCTCGGTGCGGGTCCGGTCGCCGCATCGGCGGCCACGCTCCTTGCGGCCATCGCATCGCTTCATACCTGGGGTACCCGACCCCAGATGATTTCGTTGATGTTCGTAGCCGTCACCGCCTGGTTGCTGGCTGACGCGGTCACGGATCGCACCAGCAGACGCCCGGTACTCGCGATTCCCATGATGCTGGTGTGGGCCAATCTCCACGGCGGGTACATCTTCGGAATTGCCATGCTCTGGGCGTTCAGCGCAGCGGTCGGAGGCGAATACCTCCTGCGTCGGGTCACGGGAGCATCCAAGCTCGTTGCGTGGCGCAAAACCGACGGACCGTCAGCACGCATGGCGACCCAAACAGTTTTGGTGACCCTCGCCGCCACCGCCGTGACGCTCATCAACCCGAACGGTGTCGAAGGGTTCACCTATCCGTTCTCCTACCTGGGCTCCAACGCATCGACCCGGTACGTCATCGAGTGGTTCGCTCCCGACTTCGCAAAGGCCCAGTACTGGCCGTTTGCGCTGATCGCGGCGCTCTTCGCCCTGACGATCGTGAAGCGCGTCCGGGTACTGCCGACCCATCTCCTGACGATCGGACTTCCATTCGCCGTCCTGGCGTTCCAGTCGGTGCGCAACATCACCCAATTCGTCATCGTGGCTGCTCCGGCCGTGGCGATGATCTTCACCAAAGCGTCCACCGCTACGCGACCAGCGAATCCTGACGACCGCAAGGTCACCGCCATCGTCGGAACGATGATCGGCGCCGCGGTGCTAGTGCTGTCGGCATCGACGCTCACGGGCTCAGCGAATGCGACAGTCCAGGCCAAGGAGTTCCCGGTGGCCGCGACGAAAGAGCTCGCGAAACTGGCCCAGGCCGGTGATATTCGGATGTTCAACCAGTACGACTGGGGTGGCTACATCATGCTCGCCGCTCCCCAATTGAAGGTCTTCGTGGACGGCCGACCCGACATGTACGGCGACGAGTTCGTCGATCGCTACATGAGCACGTGGTGGACCAAGTCCGAATGGAAGCAACGACTCGCCGACGACGGGGTGAACACGGTGATCGCCAATCCCAAGGCCCAGATGATCCGTGAACTGGCCAAAGACGCCGCCTGGACCCGGGTCTACGCCGATCCGGTCGCCGTCATCTTCCAGCATTCCCCGGTGACCGGCTGACCGGGCGCCCTACGGGCGTTGTTTGAGGGGCCTGTTTGACGGGTCCGTTGTTTGACGGGCCACTTGTTCGACGGGTCCCTTGTTTGACGGGTCGTTGTCTGACGGGTCGTTGTCTGACGGGTCGTTGTTACGGTCCAGATCGAGTGCAATGCTCGGAGCGTGCTGTATTCCGAGCGACGCAACCTGGCCTTCCTCCACATCCACAAGACCGGAGGCGTGTCGTTGCGGGAGTTCCTCCGCAAACGCATTCGCGGGATGAAGGAAATGCCCGACCTGCCCGATGCGCACTACAGCATCGCCCAGTTCAACGCCGCGTTGGAGAAGCGGGGAAAGGACCCGTCGGAAGCACGGGTCATAACCATTCTTCGAAATCCATATGCGCACGCACTATCGATCTATACGTTCTGGAACTCCGACGCCATCACGATCCCGGAGCGTCAGCTTCCAACCGTTTCCTATGCGCGCTCACATTCGTTTCGGGATTTCCTCTTCAACGTGCTTATCGAAGACCAGTACGCGCCTGCGCTCCTGATCAACAATGAACTTCCGTTCAACTTGTTTGTCGTGAAACTTGAGACGCTTCAGGAAGACGCCCAACGTGTCCTCCACGACGAGTTGAACCTCGTTCGAAAGGTGAAGATCGGCAAACGCAACGCGTCGGAACACGGGCCGTACCTGGAGTACTACGAGCCTGACATGCTCGCCCACGTGCGCAAGGTCTACTCCTGGTGCTTCGACGCCGGTTACTACGCGGACTGAGCAATAGTCGACTCAGCCGGTCACCGGTGAAGTAGTACGCGCACGGACCACAGGGTGCGGCCCTGTGAACTACGACTGAGCTGTAACGGGCCTCGGCCCAGACGAAGCGGATCCACGCAGAGCGCTCCGGATCGAAAAGAGCTCGAGCAACATCTTGAGCCCGTCCGAGCCGGTCGTGATCTGCGAGCCCGGCTGATGCTCCCAAAGAACGGGCGATTCCCGAACTACGAAGCCGTCTTGCTTCAACCGTCCGAGAATTTCCACATCGAACGCAAAACCGTTGGTCGACAGCGGCGTGAATATCGCGAGGGCGACGTCGGAGCGGAACAGCTTCATGGCGCACTGCGAGTCACGCACGCCGGTTGGAACCAAGGAGGTAGCGAGTTGCCGAAACGCCAGCGATGCGAGTCGCCGTACTTTCGGCTGTTTCGCCGAGTCGACGATTCGTTCGCCCACCAGGGCGTCGGCGTTGCTCAACCGGAGGCGAGCGACGCCCGTGAGCAGCTCAGCGGGATCAAGCGACAGATCAGCGTCGACGTAACCGACGATGTGGGAATCAGGCGCGGCGTGCAAAATGCCCGCTCGAACCGCTCCACCCTTCCCGACGTTCTCCTCCAACGGGAGGACCGTCGCATTGGAAAGCTGGAACCGTTCAATGGCGGCTCTCGCCACCTCAACGGTGTCGTCGGTGGAGCCGTCATCGACGAAACAGAATGAAATCCCGTCACGGTGCAGTTTGGACTTCGCCAGGGTTTCGATCGTTGCGCCGATCCGCTTCGACTCCCGGAACATGGGGATCACAACGGTCAGCGCACGAAGCACTTCGCCGCGTTCGAACTCCTCACGAAGCCGCTCAAAGGAGTTGCCGCCGTCGATCGGACGTACCGACGAAACCGGTGCCTTCCCGAGCATTTTCTCCAGCATCGCTGAGTCGGGATTTGCCGGGACCCCAAGCGATCGCTCGGACTCTCGCAACGACGTCTCAGGGGCCGGGTCACGCATTCCTTCGTCATCGGCGACTTGGTGCATCGCCTGAAGGATTCGAGCGAACGATGAATCGTTTGCCCAAGTCAATAACGCGTTCGGCTCAACATGCGGTGTTGGTGCTGCTTGGAGGCGGTCCGGACCGAGGCGTCCGGCGGGCGACCCAACGCCGCGGCATCGAATCGCCTTAGCTACTATCCCGTGAGACCGCACTAGCCTCATGTGCGTGGTTGGATCGGTAGACGGACGGCAGGAACCAAACGGGGCGGGCGCGGCTCGACCGACCATGCGACCCGACACTGCGTTGAGTTCGGCCGAGAGCTGGCCCGAGCAGGTCGACGTTTTGATCGTGGGAGCCGGACCCGCCGGGACCGCGGCCGCCATCACCCTGGCCCGGGGCGGACACCGTGTCGTCGTTGTCGACAAAGCCCAATTTCCGCGAGACAAATGCTGTGGCGACGGGCTGACTACCGGGGCCCTGCGTCGTCTGGAACTGCTGGGTCTGCAACCGTCGAGCGTGCCGAGCTGGGAATGGGTCGACGATGTGATGATCGCCGGAGCGAATACCAAGACGATCACGTTTCCGCTCCCGGCCGACGGCCACTTCGCCGCGGTGGCCACGCGCTTCGATCTCGACGCCGCGCTGGTTCAGCTGGCAAAAGATGCGGGAGCCCGCGTCATCGAAGGCGCGACCGTGACCTCAGCGGCGCAATACCGTTCCGAAGTACACATAACGATCGATGGTGCGCATACGATCGCCGCGCAACAGGTCATTGCCGCCGACGGCATGTGGTCGACGATTCGACGCCTCCTGAGTCCGGCTTCGGCCGCCGTCGAATCCGACGATGGAACCGACACACCTGCGATGCGGGCGCCGGGCGCGACTGCGGTGACCCTCTCGCCCTCCCTCCTTGCCCCGGCCGCACGAACGAAGCCGACGAAGCGGGAGCGCCGCTATCTCGGCGAATGGCATGCGATGAGGCAGTACTTCTCCGGGGTCGACAACCCCGAGGCGAAGAAGCTTTGGGTGTGGTTCGAGAAGGACCTCACGCCCGGATACGTCTGGTGCTTTCCGCTCCCGGGCAATCGAGTCAACTTCGGATTCGGCGTGGAACGTCGGGCCGACACCAAAACGAGAACGATGAAGGCGTCATGGGAGTCGATCCTTCAGCGCCCGCACATCGCCGCCGTCCTCGGACCGAACGCCGTCCCGGAGGACTCGCCCAAAGCCTGGCCGATCCCGGCGAACCCGACAACGGCCTCGTTCACCGATGGTCGCGTGCTCTATGTCGGCGACGCAGCGCGGGTCTGCGACGTGCTCACCGGCGAAGGAATCGGGCAGGCCCTGCAGACCGGCATCCTGGCCGGCGAAGCCATTCTCCTGTTCCCCGACGATCACCGAGCGGCAGCCCGCCAGTACGAAGACGATGCCCGGGCTGAGCTGGTGCCCGATCACCGCATGGCCTCGACGCTCTCGAGGATGCTGCGAAGCCCGATGATCTGCAATGCGGCCGTCGCCATCTGCGGTGCCACGAACTGGACCCGCAAGAATTTCGTCCGGTGGCTGTTCGAGGACTATGCCCGAGGAATCGCGCTCACTCCGTTCCGCTGGCGTTGGGGTCTTATGAGCGGCGAAGGCGCCTACAAGGGCACCGCGTACAGCGCGACCGCCGGCGGCGATCGTGCTGCAGGCACCATCGCCGGCGCCGACCGCAACGGCTGATCAGCCGCTGGGCCGGGCGACAGGTGATTTTTCCGGGCCGTGGGTAGGCTGGCCGCATGGACTTCGAGATGCCCGCCGAAGACGACCCTCGCCGCTTGGCCGTTCGCCATTGGCTGGCCGAGCATCCGGATCCAACGAACCGACAACTGGCCGAGGCGGGCTACGTCGCCCCGCACTGGCCGGCTCCCTACGGGCTCGGTGCCGACCCGATCCATCAGCTGATCATCGACGATGAGCTGACCCGGGCCAGGGTCCGGCGACCGCAGAATGCCATCGGCATCGGATGGGCCGGTCCGACGATCATCGCCGGAGGAACCGACGAGCAGAAGAACGAATTTCTCCTTCCGATCCTTTCGGGCGAGTACTTCTTCTGCCAACTGTTCTCGGAGCCGGATTCCGGTTCCGACCTCGCAAGTCTCGCCACCCGGGCGGTTCGCGACGGCGACGAATACGTGATCAACGGCTCGAAGATCTGGACGTCGGGTGGGCACCTCTCGAAGTTCGGCATCCTCATCGCACGCACCAACTCCGAAGTCTCGAAGCACCGAGGAATCTCCTACTTCATCTGTCCGATGGACCTGCCCGGCATCACGATGTCACCGATCATCGACATGACGACGGCCCATTCGTTCAACCAGGTGTTCTTCAACGACGTCCGCCTCCCGGCCAAGTACCTCGTCGGCGCGGAGAACGACGGATGGCGACTCGCCAAGGTCACGCTCGGCAACGAGCGGGTTTCCCTGAGCGGAGCCGGTTCCCTGTGGGGCACGGGCCCGAGCGCCTATGACCTGATCGATCTGGTCAAGGCCGCGGGCGGAACGACCGACCACGCATTCCGGCAGAAACTAAGCGCGCTTTATATCGAGGCAGAGACCCTGCGACTGATGAGGCTCCGTACCCTGACGTCTGCATTGAAGGGTCGGGAGCCGGGGCCCGAGGCGAGCGTGCAGAAGCTCCTTGCCGACGAACACGGCCAGCACGTCATGGAGTTGGCCAAGGATTTTGTAGGCGCGCATGGCATGTTGGAAGGGTCGGGTCCACGTGGTCCGCTCCCGCACACGGCGGGCGGCGCGCCAACCGAGGTCCGGGCCGCGCGTTCGCAGTACGTCGATGTCGATCCGATCTGGCACTACGGCTTTCTGTTCTCGCCGGCATTGACGGTTGGCGGTGGAACGTGGGCCGTGCAGCGCAACATCGTTGGCGAACGGGCCCTGGGTCTTCCCCACGACATCGACGTCGAGAAGGGCAAGTCCTGGTCCGCGGCGCGCACCGCGTCGTAACTCGCCGTCGTAACTCGCCGTCGTAACTCAGCCGTCGTAACCGCGACGTCAGCATCGGCCCGCCGGGCGCCTTGAACTGTCTACATCACGACTACGTAATCACTTCGTGGGCTGACTCTCATTTTTGCTGAGTCGGCTCATCATCTGCGCCGACTTAGCTACTCCTATGTTCCCGATGCGATCAGCCAAGTCCCCGTCCATCACGACCGTGTCGGCGGAAGAGTCGACGCAACCCATGACGATTTCGTCTGTCGTCTCGATCGGTGGTCAGGTCATCATCCGTGGCGCAATGCCTGTAGCGACGGTGATCGACCCAACCAGCCCTCCCCCGTTCCGTGCGTCTGAGCATGCTCCGAAGTCGCTGTCCTCGGCATCCGTTCCGCTCTCGACCGAACCCGAACCCGAACAGGTCTGGGTTCAACTCGAAGAGATGCTCCGTCGACGCGAAGCCGCCAAGCGATTTCATCCAAGTTTCAAGGGTTGACGTATCACGTGCCTGGGTAACGACTCTGAGCACACACGATCCGAGCACGATCCCCGAGCACGACACAACTCGTCACATCCGCCGCACTCCGGCCTACGAACCAACAGCATCAGCACCGCACCACCTCACGAAGCCCTGCCTTTTCCTTCCAGAGAGGCGATCCGCAAAGGACAAGCCAATGTTGACCACCACACTCTTCGCCATCAGCTGGGTCGCCACAATCAGCGGATTTGCCGTCTGGTTCAACAAGCAAGCAACGCAGCAACCGGCGCGCCAGACCGCGCCGACCCACCGCAACTGATCATCGGATCCTGCTCATCCGATCCGGCTCATCTGAGCCGGTTCATCCGATCCGGCTCATCTGAACCGGTTCCGTTGCCCGACAGACTCTCCCCAGAAATCGACCCGACCGCAGCGATGACGGTCGGGTCGATTGCATTTGGTCGCCGCGCAAACCGGACCACTACGTAGCGCCCGGTCAGGTCATCGACTTTCCGGGCCGACGCGCCGAACCGGCGTTCGCCCGACGCCGACGGACCTCGTCGTCGGCACCGGGTCCGGCGACCGCGACGACCTCCTCGACACCGGCCAGGTCTCCACACGCTTCGCATTCGAGCGTCAGGAACGCCCGATGCCCGCACTCGCCGTGTTGCAGCAGAATCGGCGGGCCGTGGGGCGCAGCCCAGCGGTCACCCCATTGGGTCAACGCCATCACGATCACGCCCAGCTGCCGACCCTTGTCGGTCAGCTCGTAGCGGTGAGCGCTCCCGGGCTCTTCCGCCGAGACCACTTCCATCAAACCTTCGGCAACAAAGCTGTCGAGTCGCGTCGCCAACACGTTCGTGGCGATGCCGAGCCCGCGTTCGAATTCGCTGAACCGTGTCATTCCAGCAAACACGGCGTTGCGGATGATGAGCAGGCTCCAGCGTTCCCCGACCAGTTCAAGGGCCCGAGCGGCTGAGCAGTTCTCGCGTTGGTAGAGGCGTCCAAGCACAAGGACACGCTATCGCTACTTGCGTCATGAAAGTACGTTGTGTACGGTTGCTTGCATGACGCAAGTAAACGATCTCAACAATCCCATCGTCAGCCGGTCCGAATGGCTCGGCGCCCGGCTCGAACTGCTTCAGGCGGAAAAAGAGCTGACCCGGCGGGGCGACGAGCTCGCCGGCCGACGACGAGACCTCCCGTGGGTACGCGTCGACGAGGCGTACCGCTTCGATACCGAGGCAGGAGAGGCGACGCTCGCCGATCTGTTCGGCGGCCGGTCGCAGCTCGTCATCTACCACTTCATGTTCGGACCCGGTTGGGACGAGGGTTGCCCGAGCTGTTCGTCGGTCGCCGACGGTTTCGATCTGACCCAATTGCATCTCCAGAACCACGACGTGGCCTTCACCGCCGTGTCGCGTGCTCCGCTGGCCGACCTGCTCGCCTACCGCGAGCGAATGGGGTGGACGTTCCCCTGGACCTCATCCGGCCGCAGTAGCTTCAACTTCGATTTCAACGTGTCGTTCACCGCTGAATCCGTCGCGGGGCAGTCGTACAACTTCGCTCCGCTCGCGGAATGGCAGCTCGATCCGGCCAACCTTCCCTCCGAGGCCCCCGGCATGAGTGCCTTCGTGATGAAAGACGGGCAGGTGTTCCACACGTACTCTGCATATGCCCGCGGGTTGGACGCAACGTGGACCATGTGGCAGTGGCTCGACCGCGCCCCGCTCGGCCGCAACGAAGGCGACATGAGCTGGTTCCGCCGCCACGATCGTTACGAATCCAACGGCAGCTGATGTGCTGACCGCCCACATCGCCGGCGCTCCTATCGAGGAGACACTGCTCCTGCTGACCACCACCGGGGGCAGTGTCGTCGTGCTGTTTCGCTTCGCGCTCGCTTCCCGACGGATGCGACGCCGGGACCAGACCAGCGACGTTGACCTGCCTCCCGCAGAAGCCGGAGTGGCTGACTACAACTGAAGCGAGCGGGCCACGACCGGCCGACGCAGCTTCCAGATGAAGCCGTCGAAGAAGACGTGCATGCCGCCGACGGTAAGGAGCACGACTGAAGCGTTCGCCGGGGACAGACCGCCCGTGACCGCCTTGATGAAGACCGTGAACACGAACAGGTACGCCACGATCACCCCGGTCGACCGCAGGCGGGTGCGGACCACCCGGCCAACGATGCCGCCCGGCTCTGCCACGCCCTGGGCGCCGGAGTACCGCTTCCCGAGAGCACCATGCACGATGACGATGTACTCGACGGCGTGCGAACCGACGTAACCGACGATTCCGACGATCGGGTTCACGAGCATGACAACGAACAGCGCCAGGGTGAAGCCGAGATACAGGTACTTCGGCAGACTCCGGGCGGACTGGGAGCGTTCGACCCGCAGCCAACGTAAGGCCGACCAGACGACGAACAGCGTGGCCGGAATCAGCATCCAGCGGGCGGCCGACTGGTAGCGCTGAAGCACGCGGACACCGGATTCATTCGTGGCCCCGAGGTCGACCTTGTTCAGGAGCCCCGGGGTTCGCTTGTCAGCCGCGGCCCAGACGAGCGCAAAAACGAGCCATGAGAAGAGGAGTGGCTTCTCGTCGCTGCGCTGGCCCTCCCCGGACTTTCGGCCGTAGATCCTGACGAGCCCGTACCGCTGCATGAGCGTGTGCTCGGCGTTCCACAGACCGGCGATGACGCCGACGAGCGACAAACTGATGTGGCGGCCGACGATCACCGCGGCTAGCAACGCAACCGGGAAGAACGTGAACACCCGTTTCGCTACGGCGAACTGGGCCGGGTCGCCGTAGATGAGGCCGAGCGTGAGCGGTTGATGCGCCAACGAGATGAGCAGCGTGGTTCCGACGACGGCGGCCAGCTTGCTCGACGTGTCGAGCCAGAGCAGGGCGGCGGCGCTGAATGGCAGCCACAACGCCATGATCAGGAGGTCAGGGACAACGCCGTGCATCCAATCGGTGCGCCACGGACGCTTCGCCGTTTCACCCGCGGCCCGGGTCGTTGCTTCGCTTCCTGGGGAAAGTTCAACGGCCGACATGATCAAAACGCTACTGGATGGCCCGACCACCCCGAGGCCCGACGCTCCGGAGTCGTTTCGTCGCTTCCCGGCCGGCGAAACGACTCCGGAGCAGGTAGCACCGGCGGGTTTTAGGTTCTCGGTCTCCGCCAACTAGCGTTGGAGGGTCAAATACCGGGCCGCCGGGTGTACGCGCGGTCCGTTTTTCCTTGAGGAGTCCCCCATGGCCAATCTGTCCTTTGAAAATCGTGTTGCGGTAATTACCGGTGCTGGTGGCGGTCTCGGCCGTGAACATGCCCTGCTGCTCGCCTCACGCGGCGCACAAATCGTCGTCAACGACCTTGGCGGCGCCATCGACGGCAGCGGCGGCGACCTCGGTCCGGCCGCCCGTACCGCGAAGGAAATCAACGATCTCGGCGGCGTTGCGGTTGCCGACGGCAACTCCGTTGCCACCGCAGAAGGCGGCAAGGCCATCGTTCAGTCGGCTCTCGACAACTTCGGTCGCGTCGACATCGTGATCAACAACGCCGGCATCCTCCGCGACAAGACGTTCCACAACATGACCCCCGACCTGTGGCAGGCCGTAATCGACGTGCACCTCACCGGCGCCTACAACGTCACCCAGGCCGCCTGGTCACACATGCGTGAGCAGAACTACGGACGCGTAGTGAACACCGCTTCCAACTCCGGCATCCTCGGCAACTTCGGCCAGGCCAACTACGGTGCCGCCAAGATGGGCCTCGTCGGGTTCACCCGCGTGCTCGCCGCCGAAGGCAAGAAGTACAACATCAAGGTCAACGCTCTCGCCCCGGTCGCGAAGACCCGCATGACCGAAGAACTGCTCGGCGCCATGGCCGACAAGCTCGACCCCAAGTTGGTCGCCCCGATCGTCGCGTGGCTCGTTCACGAAGACTGCCCCGTCTCGAGCGAGATCTACTCCGCCGCCGGTGGCCGAATCGCCCGCTTCTTCATCGGTCTGACCGAGGGTTACTACAACGCCAACCTTTCACTCGAAGACGTCCGCGACAACTTCGAGCAGATCCGCAACGAAGAGGGCTACATCGTCCCGAACGGCCCGGGCGACGAGTTCATGGCTCTCGCCAAGCACTTCGGCTGATCACCGACCCGCTGCCATCGCAGCGGACCCCCCCCTGCATTCACGATGGCCCCTGCCCATGGCGGGGGCCATCGCCGCGTTTGCCCCGCACGCCGGCTACTCGCCGTCGTTGGACGCCCAGACGCGGTGGTCGCCGCGGGCATAGCCCTTGGCGTTGTCGAGGTACAGCCGGGCGTTGTGCGCATTGGCCCGGCTGTTGTCGCGTGTGGCCTTCACCACGGCAGGCACACCGGCCACGATCGAGTTCGGTGGAATCACGGTGTTCTCCTTCAGAAACGAACCACCGGCGATGATCGAGTTCTCCCCGATGACGCAACCATCCATGATCGTCGCCCCGATCCCGACGAGAACGCGGTCGCCGATCGCACAGCCGTGCAACGTCACGTGGTGGGTGATCGAGCAGTCCTCGCCCACCACGGTCGGCGTGGTCCCGCCGATGTGGATCATCACGAAGTCCTGCACGTTGGTACGCGCGCCGATGATCACCTCGTGCATCTCCGCCCGGATCACTGTGTTCGGCCACACCGAGGCTCCTTCGTGCAGCGTCACCTTGCCGTAGATCTGGGCGCTGGGGTGTACGAAGGCCGCGTCGTCGATCACGACGAGCGGTCCCGTTCGTGGAACGGCGGAACCTTGAAGCATGAGACGTTCTCCCTCGGGTGGTGCGTCGGCAATGGCGCCGTTGCGGCGCTCAACGTAGCTGACCCGCACGATGGGGGTGAGTCAGAACACCCGGTAGCGACCCCATCGCCAGTAGGTTTTGAGGTGTGCGTCTTGTGAAGCGGTTCGGGTTCTTCGGCATTGCCATTGGCTTGGCCGCCTGGTTGGTCCAACGGAAGCGGTCATCAGAGGAAGCGGCGCCCATCGGGCTCGATGCGAGCCGGGCGGCACGAACCGGCGAACTGGCCAGGGCGGGAGCAAAGGCGGGCGCGACGTACGTGGCCCACAAAGCCCAGTCAGCGGTCGCGTCCGACGAGAAGAAGGTCGAGCTCCAGGCCGCTTATGAGCTGAAGTCCGCGGAACAGGTGGCCGAGACGCTCGGCAACATGAAGGGCGTGTTGATGAAGCTCGGTCAGATGGCGAGCTTCGTGAACGAGGGATTCCCCGAGGATCTGCGCGCCCAACTCGCGGTGCTCCAAGCCGATGCTCCGCCCATGAGCGCTGAGCTCGCCGCCGGGGTGATCGAGGAGGAGCTCGGCGGCCCGCCCGAGTCGGTCTTCGCCGAATGGGATCCCCAGCCGCTCGCGGCAGCCTCGATCGGGCAGGTCCATCGGGCCCGCCTCCACGACGGTCGGGCCGTGGCCGTCAAGGTGCAGTATCCCGGCGTGGAGAAAGCCATCCGCGCCGACCTCGACAACACTGCTTTGCTCACGTCGATGCTTCGCATGGTGTTCAAGGGCCTTGAGATCGGACCGTTCATCACCGAGCTTCGCGACCGGGTCGGTGAAGAGCTCGACTACACCCTCGAAGCGTCGAGGCAGAAGCGCTTCCGCTCGATCTTCGAGGGACATCCCACGATCGTCGTGCCGCGTGTCGTCGAGGAGTTCTCGACCTCCAAGGTCCTGGTGTCCGAACTCTCCGAAGGCGTTCGATTTGCCGACACCGTCGACTGGCCGCAGGCCGACCGCGACCTGGCCGGCGAAACGATCTACCGCTTCGTGTTCCGTAGCTTCAACCGTCACCTCCTCTTCAACGGCGACCCGCACCCCGGCAACTACCTGTTCGAACGCGGCGGCCCGCTCGGCGTTCGGGTCATCTTCCTCGACTTCGGCCTCGTGAAGGAGTTCACGCAGGAGGAAATGAACACGTTCTGGACCATGATCCGCCATCAGGTCACCAACCGTGATCCGGTCCAGTACCGCAAGACCGTCGAGGATGCCGGGCTGCTCGTGGTCGGCGCTCCGTACACGACCGAGAAACTGATGGACTACTTCGGCTACTTCTACCACCCGGTGCTGGAACACAAGCCATTCACGTACACGAAGGAGTACGCGAAGGAAGCGCTGAAGCGGACCTTCGATCCGAACGGTCAGCACACCGAGATGATGAAGTGGTTCAACCTCCCACCGGCGTTCGTCGTGTTGAACCGCATCCAATGGGGACTGAACGCGGTGCTTGCGTCACTCGACGCGACAGCCGACTGGCGATCGATTTCCGATGAACTGTGGCCCTGGATCGACGCAGCTCCATCGACGAAGCTCGGCGAGCTGGAGCATGCGTGGCTCCTGACGCGAGGAGCCACGCCATAGCGAACTCCCGGTTCTGCCTTTACGAACCGCGCAGAATCGTCTGCAGATCGGCGGGAATCACACCCTCGATCTGATCGTATGTACACGTAGCAGGCTGCCGATCCGGTCGCCAACGCTTGAACGTGGTCGCGTGGCGGAAGCGGTCACCTTCGAGATGATCAAACGCCACTTCGCAGACCAATTCCGCTCGCACCGGGACGAACGACAGGTCCTTCTTGGCGTTCCAACGGCTTCCTCCGCCTGGCATCCGCTGCCCGGACTCCTCGGCTGCGGCAACATGTTCCAGCCAGCCACCCCAGGGGTGCCCGGCGAACGAGTCCATCCGATACGGCGCGAGTTCGTCGACCAGTTCGGCCCGGCGCTTCGCAGTGAAACTCGCGGTGACCCCGACCGAGTGCAGCACTCCTTCGGCGTCGTAGAGACCGAGCAGCAGTGAGCCGACGATGCCTCCCGACTTGTGCCAGCGGAAGCCTGCGACCACGCAGTCGGCCGTGCGTTCGTGCTTGATCTTCAGCATCGTCCGTTTGTCTTCGACGTACTTGTCGGTGAGCTTCTTCGCGATGAGGCCGTCGCAGCCCGCTCCTTCGAACTCGATAAACCAGCGAGCCGCGGTTTCTCGATCGGTGGTCGCCGGGGTGATGTGCACCGCCCCACCCGACCGCTCCGAGCACCCCGCGAGCGCAGTCTCAAGCAGCGCCCGCCGTTCATGCAACGGCCGGCTGCGAAGGTCGTCGTCGCCGAGTGCGAGCAGGTCGAAGACGATCAGCTGCGCAGGAGTTTGCTCTGCCAGCATACGAACCCGTGAGTCGGCCGGATGGATGCGTTGGCTGAGCGAGTCGAAGTCGGTCACACCGTTGATCTCGACCACGATCTCGCCATCGACCACGCAACGCTCAGGAAGACCTTTCCTAAGTGCACCTACCAGTTCGGGGAAGTACCGCGTGAGTGGCTTCTCGTTACGACTGCCCAGCTCGATCTCATCGCCGTCGCGGAACACGATCGAACGAAAGCCGTCCCACTTCGGATCAAACAGCCAGCCTTCGCCGTCGGGCAACCCGGAGATGGGTTTGGCGAGCATCGGGGCTACGGGTGGCATAACCGGAAGGTCCATGTGAACACCCTACCGGCTCAGTTCTCATGGAAACCCGGACGACAACCAGAAGTGTCTCGTTCATCTGGGGTGGGGGTGGTCGCGGTTTTGGTGAAGTTGCGTGGCTCCAATCACGATGCCAGCGCCAATCAGGGTGAAGCTCGCGAGGAGTGAAAGCATCATCAGCGACCAGGCGACGGCTGACAGTTCTTTCCCCTTGTTGGGGGGAAGGTTGATCGCGGCGATCAGCACGACGAGAAGGACCGAGCCCGAGGCCAGGTACTTCTTCCACGATCTCGAGTCCTCAAGCTTGATAGCGGGCCTCGCGGCTTTGCGTGACAGGACGGCAATAACAACCGCGATAGCGCCCGTGGTGAGAAAGATCAGTCCGTAGATACTGGTCCCCGTGACAGCCGCGGCGATGAAGGTGCCGATCGCTAAGGCGAGGGAAGCCGTTGAGACGCGTGTAGTCGATGGGTGTTTCATCTGGGCCTCCAGGTGTTGTGCGGGGACGGTGACGGCGAGGTCGGTCAGGGCACGGAGCCAGCAGCGCGTCGCGCCGAGCGCATCGAGCTGCAACGTGAACGTGGAGACCAGGTCCTCCCGGTAGTTTTCTCTAAACGCCCGCGGATACGCGGATATCAGCGTGCGGTAAGCGACGACGTGGACCCGAGTGGTCATGTGGCGACACCCTCGAGTCCGGGGATTCCATGAAAACGGGAGACCAGGTTTCGGAGCCGTTGTAGTTCGGCTACCGCAACCTTCGAACCCTCGGCTGTCAGCCGGTAATAGCGGCGGCGTTCGTTGCCATCAGCGTCTCGTTGGTCGGTGGTTTCGATGATGAGGCCGGTGTCGAGAAGCCGATTCAAGGTGCCATATAGCGTGCCCGGTCCCATGCGCACCGCCGAGTTGCTTTGTTCTTCGACGAGTTGCATGAGCGCGTAGCCATGGTTCTCGCCGCTCAGTAGCGCCAGCAGGAGGTACAACGATGCGGCTGGCAACGGCTTCTGTCGCTTCGACATACTCAGAGTTTGATATATCGAAAGTTGATAGTCAAGCCCTTGAGTCGCGCCGCTCAGTCCCGAGGCCTAGTGAACGGGCATGAACAACGTGCTATGTGTGCATACTTTTGTGCATACTTTTGCGCCTACTTTTGCGCTTCGACAAGTGCTTCGTGACTGCAGGCCATCGCGTCGTCAACGAGATGCCTCGCGATGTTCTGTACGCATTGGCTCACCAGCTCGTCCGGTGAACGTGCATCGCTCAACGCCAGGACCCCTGAGTCGCTGGCGTCGTCGGCTTCCAGCCGGGCGATCTCCGCTTCAAACGCCGGGACCATCTTCGGGCGGTATTGCGACGACCAGGCCCGATCCAATCGGAGCTGCACCGCTTCGGTGCGGGCATGTTTCGCGGTGAGTGCCGCATCGTAGGGTTGTGATGCCGGAAATGCTTGCGGTTGCTGGGTGGAAATGGCGCCCGCCAACGCAGCGGCGATTTCGTACATGTGCTCCCGAGCTTCGTGTTGGTGTCGCACGGCGGCGACATAATCGTGCTCGCGGTACGCGTCGCTCTGCGCCGTGAATTGCGCAACATGGGTGTGCAGCAATCCCAGTACTGCCTCCAGCGGAGCCAGGCCGTCCGTTGCCGTAGCGGTGAAGCTGGAAAAGTCGGTCTGGTAATCGTGCAGGTCGGCGAGTGCCTTCGCCCGAGCCGATTTCGACTTGGCGGCCGCGTAGTTGGCGAAGAACTGAATGTGCTGTTTCCAGAGTTGATCGAACGCCCGCGCCCCGTCCGGTCCGTAGACGAGCCCGATCGCGCCCGTGAGCGATTTGGTGTTTGCGGCGAGCGACTTCGTTACCGCGTCGCGGTCGGCCGGGCCACCATCGACCACCGCCCGCATGAGATGCACGGCCAGCGCGCTGTGCTCGCTCAAGAGGGCGTCGAGTAGCTGATGCAGAACGGCCGACGGAGCGACGTCTGATCGCGTCGGGTCCACCGGGGGAATGGCTTTCGCCGGGTCATCTCGGAGATCGAACGTGGCGATGTGCGATGCCGCGTGACTATCGGTGCTGGATCCACCACAGGAACTGAGGATGAGCGTCGCGCCTATGGCCGAACAGATACTACGTATGCGGATCTTTCGCTTGGCGGCTCGCGACGCACGCAGTGTCGGACGTGACTGTCTCATGTCGCGGGCTCCATGACCGGTAGGAAGAGCTTGGATCGGTTGTCCCAGTCTTCGAGGACCTGACGCAGCTCAAAGCCGGGGATCGGCCGACACACGACGTAGCCCTGGATCTGGTCACAGCCCAGCGTTCGCAACGCATGAAGGGTGGGGATGTCCTCAATGCCTTCCGCGACGACCTTGAGACCAAGGTTCGCAGCCAACGCAACGCTGAACGACACGACGGCCTCAGACTTGGGGTTGGTCAGTACGTCGTGGGCGAAGCTGCGGTCGATCTTGAGCGTGGCGATCGGAAGATCCGTGAGGTAGGAGATCGACGCGTATCCGGTACCGAAGTCGTCGACCGAGATCGGAACACCGAGTTCGGCGATCGACTCGAGGACCGACTTGGCCCGCAACGGGTTGTCGAGGACCGCGCTCTCCGTCAGCTCCAGTTCCAGGGTTGACGCGGGCAGACCGTACTTCGCGAGGATCTCCGACACCTGGCCCGGGAGGCGTAGATCCACGGTGCTGCGGGCCGAAAGGTTCACGGCCACCGCCAGTTCATGGCCAACGGCCCGCATGTCATGGGCGAAGCGCATCGCCTGATCGATGAGTTGGACCGTAAGCGGTTTGATGAGTTCGGTCGTCTCGACCATCGGCATGAACAAGCCCGGAGGCAGAATGCCGCGGGTCGGATGCGCCCAGCGGACCAACGCCTCGCATCCGACCACACGGTTCGTTCGGAGGTCGAGCTTTGGTTGGTAGTACAGAACGAGTTCGCCGGCGTCCATCGCCCGACGGAAGTCTGAGGCGAGGCTCAACCGCTCAGGTCGGTAGTGGTCAACTTCGACCCGGTAGACCTCGATCTCGGTGTGGGACTGCTTCGCCGCGTACATGGCCACGTCGGCATGGCGAAGCAGCGTGTCGGCGTCGTCGCCGTTGTCGGGGGCGCTGGCGATACCGATCGACACCCGCACGTCGACCTGAACGCCGTCGATGTCAAACGGTTCAGCGAGTGCAGTTTGGATGTCGTCGGCGACGATCGTGGCGTCGGCCGCGTTCGCCAGACCCGAGACGAGCAGCGCGAACTCGTCGCCGCCCAAGCGGGCGATGGAGTCAGAACTTCGAACCCGTGTGGCCAGTCGGTCCGCGATGGCGATCAGCAGTTGATCACCCCGGACATGGCCGAATGCGTCGTTGAGTTCCTTGAAACGGTCGACGTCGAGCAACAGCACCGACGAGACCGTCCCGGACCGTTTCGCCTGCTCGATCGATCGGTCAATGCGGTCGCGCAACAGGGCCCGGTTGGCGAGGCCCGTCAGCGAATCATGCAGGGCCTGATGACGGTTGTCGGCGGCTTGGACCCGCAACCGTCGAGACGCCGACTGCATGAGGCGGAAGAGCCCGAGGAACAACACCACCGCACCGATCGCGAGCGTGCGATACAACTCCTTGCTATCAGCCCAGATCGCCGCCGCGGTGGGGTTGTACGGCAGGTACACCTCAAAGGCGCCAACCACCTCGC
The DNA here is from genome assembly GCA_963763135.1 of uncultured Acidimicrobiales bacterium. Lineage (GTDB taxonomy): Bacteria > Actinomycetota > Acidimicrobiia > Acidimicrobiales > JANYDT01 > JANMZO01. Next base: position 588,193 of record CAVXNJ010000012.1, read on the forward strand.
CATTCACGTCGCCCGTGAATTCCCCGTTGGCGTCGACCCGGAGAGGAACGTAGACCGACAGCAAACGGCCGAAGTCACGCTCTTCCATTTCCTCCGGCTTGGACAGATCGGTGACACTCGACGTGGTGCGTCCGGCGAAGGCATCATTGAGGTTCTGATCGGCGGGGAACCATCGCGAGCGGAGCAACTCCTTGTCGGAGTACACGAGCCAGTGCTGACGATTCCAGACCTTCAACCGCACGATTCCATTCGAGGAGAGACTGCGGCCGATCGTCCGATCGAGCACCGCAACCCGATTCGCATCCAGGGGAACGAAGTCCTTTTTCAGGTCGGCCGGCGAGAGGAACGGCCGGATTCCCGAACTGGTCAGAACCTCGACGGTCCGCACCGCGTCGGCGGTCGTGCGGCGCTTGATGGAGTCCCGGAGCACCACGCCGGCCGAGGCCCCGAGATTGATGATCAGAAACGCGCTCGAGGAGTCCGAACCGCAGGAGCAACCGCGGGGCGGCCGAAGACGCAGGCCGTCGTCGCAAACGCATCTCGTCCTTATCGGCGTTTAGCAGGGAAAGCCTGAGCGGCAAATCCCGGAAATCTCCGAAGTTGCGATTGCCTTCCCGTAGGCTGGAGCGGTGAACCAAACGGCCTCACTGCTGGATGAACGGCCACTCGGCGAAGCTGTGCGGATCGGCGGTTCCACGGTTTTGGTCGGCACCTGCTCGTGGGCCGATGCAACGCTCACCAAAGACGCGAACTGGTATCCGAAACGCTCCATGAAGGCGGCGGAGCGCCTGGCGTACTACGCGTCCAAGTTCCCGATCGTTGAGGTCGATTCGACGTACTACTTCCCTCCCACCCCGGAACTCGCCCAGAGCTGGGTTGACCGGTCTCCCGAGGGTTTCACCTTCGACGTGAAGGCGTGGTCGCTGCTTACCGGCCATCCCACGTTTCCCCATTCGCTGTGGGAAGACATGCAGGAGGACGTCAAGGAAGAGTTTCGCGACAAGCGGAACATGTACGACAAACACCTTTCCAAAGAGGCGCTCGACGAGTGCTGGTACCGGTTCCATCACGCGCTCCGTCCGTTGCACGAGGCCGGTCGCCTGGGCGGCATCCTGCTCCAGTGGCCGGAGTGGTTCAGCCCGAAGGAGTCGAACCGCAACCGCATCCTCGATGCCGTCGAACGTCTGCACCCCTACCGCTGTCTGATCGAGTTCCGGAGCCTCCGCTGGTTCGACGGCGAGCAGTGCAACGAGACCCTGGGTTGGCTCGAGGAACACGATCTTCCGTTCGTGTGCGTCGACGAACCGCAGGGCTTTTCGTCGTCGGTGCCGCCGATTCTCGCGGCGACGTCATCGCTCGGCGTGGTCCGCTTCCACGGTCACAACGCCGAGAACTGGGAGCGTCGTGGCATCACGGCCGCCGAGCGGTTCAAGTACCTGTACTCCGACGAGGAACTGGATCAATGGGCGACCAGGCTGCGCGAGTTCGCCAGAGGCACCGACACCACCCATGTGCTGTTCAACAACTGCTGGACCGACTACGCGGTGACCAACGCCGGCGACATGGCGGCACTGCTGCGTAACGAAAAGCCCTGACCCCGGGCAGACCACACCGGCGGTCTGCGAGTCGTTCCGTTGGCGTCGACGACCGCGTCGAGGGGTTGTCAGTGGGACCGGAGCCGCGCCTCCGGGTCGCGAGCGACACTCGTGGGCAGTTCCCGCATCACCATCGCGATGGCCGCGACCGCCAGATAACTCACGCAGAGAAACGACCCGTAGATGGCCGTGAAGCCGATGGTTCGGGTATTGCTGAGCGGGTTCTGCAGTGGTGCGACGACGCTGCGGGCCAGCGCCCGGGGCGTCTGCCAGAAATTCCAGGAGTTCCATCGTTCGACCCGTCCGAGATAGACCCCGAACCCCGAAAGCATCAGGCTGAACATCGCAACGACCCAGCCCGCCACGACACCGAGACGGCGCTGAACCGCCAGGTGCACGAGTGCGAGCGAGCCGATGCACAAGAGCATGCCGGTGACCGCGAACGATCCGTAGAGGAGCGTGTCGTACCAGAGCGGAACGTTGGTTTCGCGCAGGTGCAAGATGTCGGTGACCAGATACGGCGCGTTCGGAAGAAACAGCAGCCACCCGATCAGAAACGGCACGGCGACGAGCGAATGACGGGTGTGAACGAACTGCTCGGCCACCACGGCGAGCGGAAACGGAATCGCCGCGAGGAACAGGTTCCAGACTAGGAAGCGGTACCCGAACTCTCCGGTCGCCGCGAATCGAGCGAAAAGCAAACCCAGGCTCATCGTCATCGACAGACCAAGGGCTCCGGCCAGGAGGAACCTTACGCGTAATCGCTTGCTCACCTACTTGAGGCTAAACGCTGCATATGAAGATTGTCCGAGAACCTTGCGGAGATATTGCGATCGAACTCAAGGGGATTGCGTTCGCCGGGTCGGTAGGCTGTCACGTCCTTCGAACCTTCTGTGACTCCATTGACCTCCACCACGACATCCCGACCCATCACGGCCTTCTTCGACGATCTGCCTCCGGGGATGGTCCCGGCGACAGCGACGAAGCTGATGGTGACGATCGCCATCCGCATGCCATATGTGTTTCTGGCCACGATCGCACATGGTCTCGGAACGTCGGTCGGCCGGTTGGGTTCGCTGCTCGGACTCGCGGAACTCGTCGGTCTGGGAACGTTCCTCATCGGTCGGTCGGTCGATCGGGGCGGGCACAAGATGTGGCTGTTGATCGGTGTCGGTTCAACGCTCGCCGGCCTGTTTCTCATGTCGGTGTCGACGAACGCTCCGCTGTTTGCCGCCGGGTTCGCCGGTGTCACCCTGGGCACCGCGTTCTACACCGTTGCCGTTCATTCGTGGATTGGGAACGAGGTCCCCTATGAGCGGCGGGGCCGAGTCGTGGGAATCATCGAGATGTCGTGGGCCGTCGGCGTGCTCCTGGGCGCTCCCGTAGTCGGGTTGATAATCGCGCTTACGAGTTGGCAGGGGCCGTGGGCGCTCGTCGCGTTGGCTTTGGTGCCCCTGGCCTGGTGGGTGAAACAGTCATTCCCTGATCGCCATCCGATCGTCCCGGTCGCGGATCGACCGCCGCTCGCCAAGGTGGTTATCTCCCGAAGAGTGGTGCTGGTCCTCGTAACCACGTTTGCCACCTCGTTCGGGGGGACTGCGTTGTTTTCGACGTTCGGAGCCTGGTTGGAGGACGACTTCAAACTGTCCTCGACCACGATCGGGTTCTTCGCAATCGCGATCGGACTCGCTGAACTCGTTGCGAGTTCCTCGACGATCCGCTTCAGCGATCGATGGGGCAAGACCCGCTCCGCTCGTCGAGGGTTGACGCTGATGGGGGTCGGGGCGATCGCCGTCATGCTCGGCCCGAACCTCGTTGTGCTTGCGATGGTCACGCTTGTGATCGCGTTTCTCGGCTTCGAGTTCGGGATCATATGCATGCTTTCTATCGCCAGCGAGGTCAGCCCCGACAACCGGGGTGCGGTGATGTCAATGAACGGCGTAGCCGGCACGCTCGCCCGCGCGTGCTCGGCCGCTCTGGCGACGTCGCTGTACGCATCACACGGCATGGTCGCGGCAGGCGCCGTCACCGCCGTGTGTGCGGTGGTGGCCACGGCCTGCCTGAGCTCCAAGGGAATTCGAGCGGTGGCACGCTGACCGGCGCAGCCGCCGGCGAGATGACCGTGCCGGCAGCCGATACGCCGACCGGGCGGCGGCCGTTCCCGGGTATCGCGCGCATGTAACGTGGCGCACATGCTGCTTGCCCATAACGTCCGCGGTTCCGATTCAGCTCCAGCCGTTGTGCTGATTCACGGGATCACCGAGTCCCGTCGGTCCTGGGGACCTGTCGCCGACCGTCTGGCGGAGTCAGCACGAGTGCTCGCCGTGGACCTTCGCGGCCATGGGGAAAGCCCGGAGGGCGACTCCTACGATCCGATCAGCTACGCCTCCGACGTCGTGGAGACCATGGCATCGGTTGGCATGACGAAGCCACTCGTCATCGGTCACTCGCTCGGTGGCGTCGTGGCGTCGGCGGTGGCTGCGCTCGGCGCGGCGGGCTCCGTGATCAACGTCGATCAGCCCCTTCGCCTCGGAGGCTTCAAAGACGCACTCATGCAGTTGGAGACCATGCTGCGCGGTGATGAGGCGAGCTTCCAGGCAGCTATCGGCGCAGTGTTCGCGTCGATGGTCGGTCCGCTTTCCGAAGCCGAACAGACCAGGATCGGGGGCCTCCGGATCGCCCGGCAACGCGTCGTGCTCGGCACCTGGGAGTCGGTGTTGACCTCAACGCCCGAGGAGCTCGACGCGACTGTCGTCCAGCTCGCTTCGGCTGTCACCGTCCCGTACCTGTCCATTCACGGCATCGATCCCGGACCCGACTACGCCGCTTGGCTGACCGGTCTTATGCCGACTGCGACCGTCGAAGTCTGGGCCGACCACGGGCATTACCCGCACCTCGTCGACACGCCGCGCTTTCTCGCTCGCGTCGCGCAGTTCCGCAGCGACAACGGCTAGCGCGGCGTCCCCGAGCGGAGCCAGCGCGGCGTCGGCCACGTTGATTCGAGATGGGTGGGCGGCACCGGCCCGCGCCGCACCGGCCCGCGCCGCCTCGGCTCGTTCAGCCCGTCCGGCGCACACCTTCTGCACGATCCCGATGATCGCCAAGGCCCCGAGCCCGACGACGATGACTACGAGTGAGACGTACACCCCGACCGGCATGTTCGATCCCACCAGCGCGATAGAGCTCCGGAGCGATGTGGGTCACCGCGAGGAGCAGCCCCCAGGGAAGCGCACCGTGCGGATCACGGTCGATGAGCTTGGTTGCCACCCGGGCCGCGCCCAGGGCGTGGGGCCACGCCACCAGGATCTCGACTGCGGCAAAGATCGCGATGTTGACGCCGTATTTCTCCACCGTGGCTTTGGCGATGAAAACTCGCGCCACCGCCCACAGAATCCCGAGCACGATCCAAATCCGCTCGATGATCCGACGGCGCGCCAATTGGTGTGCCGACGGAACAACCACGCCTCGGCGTCGCGCAACAATCTCTGTCGCTCCGGTCGATAGCGCTTCCACCCCAGCCCTATCGGCACCTCAGGGGGAACGTCTGCGCGATTGAGGCTGCATTACCCAGTCCGGCCGCCGTGAGGTTCAAACGACTGGGTCGTTTGACTCCCCTCACACGCCGTTACGCCGTTACGCCGTTACGCAGTTACGGCAGTTACGGCAGTTACGCGCTCATACGATTTGCAATGTGGTCCAGAACCGAATCCGGACCTTTGTACGGCGCATCAGCTCGCGGCCAGTGGATAGCGAGGTCGGTCATGCCAAGTTCCTGGGCCCGACCGGCCAGGTCGTCGAAAGCATCCGCAGACGCGACCCACGGGAAGTCGTCGGTCGTCGAAAGGAGTCGCTTCAAGTGGGATCCGCCTGCAGCATCGAGGATCTCCAATCGCTTCGGCAGTTCTTCGAGCGAAACGTTGGTCACCCACGTATCAGCGTGTTGCACGACCTTGGCAATGGACTTCGGACCGTTACCCGCCAGTGCAAACGGAACGCGCGGCGACTGGACGCAGCCCGGGTGGCCCATCGCGTTCGTCGCGGCGTAGTACTCGCCCCGGAACGAAACATCAGGTTCGCGAAGCAGACGGTCCATGGCATCGACGAACTCCAGGTAGCGGGCGGTGCGTTCGGCCAGCGGCCAGATGTCATTGCCGAGAACGGTCGCATCGAAACCGGTGCCGCCCGATCCGAACCCGACGGTGATTCGCCCACCCGAGAGCTCGTCGAGCGTCATGACTTCCTTCGCGAATGTGACCGGGTGCCGGTAGTTCGCCGACGCGACGAGCGGTCCGAGCCGGATGGTTGACGTCACCTGCGCGGCAGCGGCGAGAAGCGGAACCATCGCATACCAGGGACCGTCTTTCAGGTTGCGCCAGGACAGGTGATCGTAGGTCCACGCTGTGTGGAACCCTAGGTCCTCGGCCCGCTTCCACCGGTGCCGGTCGATCGACCACGGCTCGGTCTGCAGCAGAATCACACCGATTCGCATCGTCAGAGCATCACTCATCGAACCACTCAACTCCCTGCTGAAACATGGACCACGGAACCGTGGTGGGCGACAATCTTCCAACCGAACCGGGAACCGGTCGCGCGCACGAAGATCTTCATCGCCGACACCGTGTTGTTAATGGGTCCATCGAGGATATTTTCGTCGACGGTGACCCACGCCACATCACCTTCGATCCCGACGTGCTCGTTGGTCAAGATGAACTGCAGGTGCTGATCGTTCTGGAGCAACGCAACCCACGAACCACCGACGTGGCCCCAACCGCGCAGCGTTGACCAGCCCGGATGGGTGCACACCACGCGATCGGAGTGCTCCCATACATCGCTCATGGTGTCGAAGTCATGTCGCTCAAACGCGTCGTAGAAGGCGCCGAGCGCTTCGAGAACAGCAACTTCATCGGGGGGCCGATTTCGTCCTTCAAGTTCCACGGGACCTACCATGGCACGTCGTGCCGGACCAGCAGAACCAAAAGCCCGAGAACCTCTCTACAGCCACCGATCATTCTCCGGTGCTGACGACCACCGAACGGACACCGCTCTATACGCTTCCGTTCCCGGAAACCGTGCAGCGGTTCGCCTCATCAGGTGGTTTGCAGATTCCGAGCTACGACTGGGGTGGCGACGGTCCTCCGCTGATCATCGCCCACGCCACGGGTCTGCACGGCCACACCTACGCACCTCTCGCCGCACGTCTGCGGTCCCACTTCCACTGCTACGCGATCGACATCCGAGGTCAGGGCGACGCCGGAGTGCCCGACGACGGCGACTTCGCGTGGGGCGGGGTCGCCGACGACTTCACCGCCGTGCTCGACGGGCTCGGTCTGTCAGGCCGGGGCGACGTCTACGGCATCGGGCATTCGCAGGGCGGCTACTCGATACTGCAGGGCGAGATCTCGAGGCCCGGTACGTTTGCGGGGCTGTTCGGCTTTGAACCGGTCGTGTTCACCGTTCCAGAAGGCCACGAGTTCAACCCCGGCGACAGCGCAATGGTCATTCAGGCCCGCAAGCGTCGTGAAGTCTTCGCCTCGCGCGAGGCGGCGTACGAGAACTACAAGTCAAAGCCGCCGTTCAGCCTCATCGACGACGATGCTCTGCGCGCATATGTCGAGTGGGGTCTAGACGACCTCGACGACGGGACATCACGGCTCAAGTGCCGTACCGCCAACGAAGCCGAACTGTTCTCGAACTCCCAAACCGACACGTTGAATCAACTCGGCGACATCACGTGCCACGTGACCCTCGGTCTGAGCGAAAACACCGCGCCGAACTTCCTCGAATCCGTGCCCGAGCAGCACCGTCGGCTGAAAGATTCCGACCTCCTGCGGTTCCCCACCCGCACGCACTTCGGCATTCTGGAAGGCATCGACGAGATGGCCGAGATCATCATCCGGGCCTTTCTCAACCGTCCCTGATGAACGTCCTCATTTTTGCGGTGGTGGTAGGAGCGTTGTTGGTTCTCGGCGCCCAGCAGTTCAACAGGCGCCGCCGCTTCGAGCCACCCACCCAGCAGGCGTGGACCGTCCCCCAACAACTCGACCGAGCGGATTTCGACCGCCCTGAAGCCCCGTGGATCATGGTCGTGTTCACGTCAGCAACCTGCAACTCCTGCGCCAAGGTCAGCGGGATGGCTGAAGTGCTGCGCAGCGATGTCGTGTCGGTCGACGTCGTCGACTACCAGACCAAACCCGATACGCACAAGCGCTACGGCATAGATGCGGTTCCGACAACCGTGATTGCCGACGCTGAAGGCGTCGTCGTCAAGAGCTTCATCGGCCCCACCACGGCCACCGACCTCTGGGCCGCAATGGCCGAAGCCCGCGAACCCGGCTCCACCCCACCCCCCGAAGCGCATCAACATCGGTGACGGGCCCCGCCTCCGCTCCGCTTCGAACGGAGTGTGTGCGTTTTCGTAGGCGGGGACTAAGAATCTGCACACAAACGACGTTGAAATTGGGTCGGGACGCGGATGTGCCGGGCGCTCCGAATGGAGGCCCGGCGTGTTCGACTGCGAAAGGACTGGGTCAGCCGACGATTTGGGAGACCTGCATCACCGGGGTGATGGTGGTGTAGTTGGCGACGTCGGCCATCACTTCGCCCATCTTCGGCGAACCGAAGCCGGCCTGCATGGCGTCCATTGAGTCAAAGTAGAAGTGGACGGCAGCCTCGTTTGGACCGTTGAGTCCCTTGTCGATCTCCGTCTTCGACGGCGCGAACGCCGAGTTACAGAGCGGAATGTGGGAAGCGGCGTAGTAGTCGTGGTCGAAGGTTGCGCCGTCGGCCTTGGGGTAGGAGATGGAAACTCGAATCATGGCAGCGATGGTACTGGTCGCGTCTGCAGTATGCCTGTTCGCAAACGAACAGCGACCGTAGGCACGATCAGCGGTCGAGGTTGCGGCCGTTCCGGGACGGCTGGAACGTCGGAAGCTGAACCAGAAACGGCGACGTCACCCCGCTGAACGACGGCGGCTGGTCGACGACGGTCATGACGCGCCCACCGATCGGTTCGTCGCTTCGCACCAGAATCGCCACACGGAATTCCCCGTTTGCATCTGTTGTCACGCGCCAACTGCCGGGAACGCTCAACCATCTGAGCTCCACGTCGGTATTTGCCGGAAAGCCCCGTCCCTCCGCCACGGTGACCCGCCCGGTCGTACCGACCGCGGGATTCATTCGAAGCGTTGGCTCGAACGTGACCACCGGAGCGACCGTCGTGGAGGGTGGGGCAGTAATTGGAATCGGCGTTGTGGCCTGCGTCGTGACGCTCGCAAGCGTCGTGGTGGGTGCCGGGATCCTCGCTCGAAGGGCGGAGAGTTTGAACAGTTTGGCCGAGGCCACGACCTTCAATGTTCCGGACTTGGCGCCGGGCGTAGCGCCAGCCGCGACGACATCGACCGTGCATGTGGCTTTGGGAGCGAGCGACGCCCCACAGGTCGTCGTGACGATCTTCAGCTCCGCGGCGTTGGGTCCGACCAGACTGGGGACGATCAACTTCAACGTCGTTTCGCCCACGTTCTTCACCGTGAAACGTTTGGGCGCTGACGGTGTGCCGATCTTCAGAACCCCGAAATCACCAACCGCGGGGCTCAGCGTAAAGCCGCTCGACAGGCCTCGCCGCTTGACCTGGAGAACGGCCGTCTCGCCCCGACTTCCCGTGGCCAGCAACTGGAGTGTGCGGTTCCCCGCCTTCGGCGTGAAATTCACGGTCACGACGCAGGTTCCGCCCGGTGCAATGGTGGCTCCGACGCAGGGCTTCGCCACCACCGAGATTTCGGTCGACTTCTTCTGCGGGACGATCTTGACGACCTTCACCGCAGACGTACCGGTGTTCTTCAAGACTGCGGTGCCGGTTGCCTTCGTGCCCGCGTCGCCCTGCCCGAGATCGAGAGCCCCGGGGGTGAACTCGATCCGCGCGGCGCCGCCCGACCCGTCGACCCTCGCCTGAATCAGGACCGTGCCCGCCGGAACGAGCACGTCGAAGCCGACCACTCCCGTTTGCGGTCCGGGCCCGGTCGGCTTCAACACCACATTGACCGTGCAACTCGCGTTTGCCGCGAGAAACGGCTCCGACCCACACGTTCCACCGGGCACGATTGCGAACGGGGCCGGAACGGCAATCTTTCCGAGCCTCACCGGAATGCTGTCGCGGTTGTTCAACACCACCTGACGCGGCGCCGACGTGGCCCCAACCCCGACTTCCCCGAAACTTGCGCCGGTCGCGTCGAGTTTCACCGCGTCGTTGTTGAGTGTCGTGACCGGTCGGGTCGTGGTCGGAGCCGACGACGTGGTTCCGCCGCCGAGGTCGATCACGACCACCCCGTCGTTCTTCGGGGGTGCGGTGGTTGCCGTTGTACAGGTCGTCGCCCGGGAACGGGTAACGCTGCACGGGTTGCATGGTGGCGTTCCCGGGACTCCGCAGGGCGGGGCGGTGGTTTGCGGCGGCGGCGTTGGCACCGTTGTGGGCACGGTTGTGGGCACGGTGGTGGACGCGATGATCACGAGGATCGGCGGAACCTTAACCCCGCCGATGGGCGGAAGACCCTTCGTGGTTGGGGGATTGAGAATGACGATTCGCGGCGATGCGGCCGCAACGTCTGCCGGACCGCCGGACAGCCCGCCCAGTAGGGTTGCGACGATTGCCAGCACCGTAGCCACGGCAAACGATCCAATGGCGTGGATCGACCGCACTCGAACCGTCCGCAAATCGCGGCCCACGTCGGATGCCCGTCGCATGCATCAAGGATAGAAAACTTGCCTCCCGACGTCGAGGTCGATCGGATCGGGGCATCTTCGTCATACCCCTCCGATAGCCTGGGCGAATGCCACTTCCGCTTCCAGTTTCGCTGTCACCGTCCAAGGTGGCCTCGTTCAAAGACTGTGCGTTGGCATTTCGATTCTCTGCGATCGACCGGGTTCCCGAACCTCCCACGATCTGGGCCGCCAAAGGCACGCTCGTGCACCGGGCGCTCGAGTTGCTGTACCTCGAGGCTCCGGGCGACCGCACCGTCGATTGTGCGATCGACAAGCTGGCGATCGCCGTGCCCGAGATCATGGAGGGCCGGGAGTATCACGACCTGGTCCTGTCCGAAGAGGAACGCGAGAAGTTTCTCGTCGATGCCGACCGCCTGGTGCGGAACGCCTTCATCCTCGAAGACCCCACAAAGATCCGCCCGATCGGTCTTGAATTGCGCATGCAGGCCAAGTTGGGATCACTCACCCTGCGTGGGATTATCGACCGCCTCGAACTCGACGAAAACGGCGACCTTGTCGTCAGCGACTACAAAACCGGCAAGGTGCCGGGCGTGAACCAGGAGCAGAGTCGCCTCGGTGGCGTGCAGTTCTACGCGTTCCTCTGCGAGCAGATGTTGGGGCGGCGACCTTCCAAAGTCCAGCTGCTGTATCTGCACGAACCGATGGCCATCATCAGTTCCCCGACCGAGCAGTCGCTTCGAGGTCTCACGATGCGCACGTCAGCGATCTGGACGGCCGTGGAAAAGGCGTGTGCCCGAGACGATTTCCGGCCCAAACCATCGGGTCTCTGTAATTACTGCTCATACAAAGCGTGGTGCCCGGCCTACGGAGGCGATCCGGCCCAGGCACCCACCCGGCGTTTTGAGCACCTGCCCGAAGACACGGCACTGGTGGCCGACGTGCTTGGCGCAAACGGTGCGGCGACCATCGGCGCAGCCGGAACGATCGACCTTCGGGTGACTACCATTCCCGTGCCCCTTGATGTCAGCGAGGCAAGTGCCGACGCGCTAACCGACGCCGAACCCATAACCACCGCCTGATGCCGTTCAAACTCAACCGCCCCAACGTTCGTATTCCGAACGTAAAGCTCCCAATCGCAGTACCGAAGATTCCGATTCCGTCGGTATTCGACCGGTTCGACTCGAGGTTCAACAACCACTGGGACGGTTTCCGGAAGTCGAAGGCCCTCGACCGGGTGTTCTACACCGCGTCGGAAGTCGGCGACTTCGGCATGGTCTGGCTGGCGATCGCTGCCGCTCAGGCGGCGCTCGGACCCGAAGCGAAAACCAAAGCAGCGATTCGCATGGCGGCCGCCCTCGGCGCCGAAAGCGTGCTGGTAAACGGTGTCGTGAAGTCGCTTTTCAACCGGGAGCGGCCCGATTGGGAGCAGGACCGGCCGCTGCACCTTCGCAAGCCACGCACGAGCAGCTTCCCGAGCGGCCACTCCAGCTCCGCCGTCACGGCGTTTTTATTGTTCACCCAACCGAAGACGCCATGGGCGCCGGTCTACGCCGCGCTCGCCGGCACGGTTGCGCTGAGTCGGGTGCACGTGAAGATTCACCACGTGTCAGATGTCGCCGGGGGCCTACTCGTCGGCGCACTCTTCGGCACCGCGGTCAAGCGGCTCTTCCCGCTCTAGATCACCCTGGGGGTTGTTGCCGCTTGGCGGCCGGGCGGGGGCCGCCCTCGAGCGTTACAGCTCGACGCTCATCGAACAGCATCGAGAGACGTTTTGGGCAGCGCTTGCGACCCATGTTTTGCGAGCAGCTGCGTCTGCTCGCGTCGAATGTCGGCACCCTGTCGGGTCACTCGCCCATCCGAGTCTCGAACGAAAAACGACGGGCCCGAGCCCGTCGTTGGTTGAATAGGTCAGTTTTCCGAAGCGGCGCTTTCGACAAGAAGCGAGCGGACGTCGAGGAGCAAGTCCGTGACTTCTGCAGTCGAAACCAGCTCACGCCGGTTGAGTTCGCCGAGGTTGCGATCGATGATCGCAAGTGCTTCGGTGATGATGTCTCGTTCGAGGGTATCCATTGCCTATACAAACTACATCCAAGCTGTTTCCATTCCATCGCTGAAGTATGAACAGAAGATAAAAGGGGGCGAGTGACCTACGCACAAGTCCTACAAGGGACCTAGGTGCCCCTCGGAAGAGGACGTTGGACTGAGCAGGTTCGAATTTCGGCGATACGACCGGCGGATTCGAGCGTCGATACCGTGATGACTGCGACGTGCTCCTCATTCTCAGATGAGCGCGCAACACGGTCATGTCCTACAGTCGGCGCCCATGGAACTACGCAATCGAACCTGCATCATCACCGGCGCGGCAAGCGGGATCGGCCGGGCAGGCGCAATCGCATTCGCTGCGGCCGGGGCCCGGGTCGTCGCAGCCGACCGAGACGGCGATGGTGCCGCGGCCACCGTGGCGACGATCGTCGCGGAGGGCGGCTCGGCCATCGCGGTCACCTGCGATGTTTCGAAAGAAGACGAGATCATCGCGATGGTCAAAGCGGCTGAGGCGGCGTACGGGCCGGTTGATCTCGTGTGGTCCAACGCCGGGATCGGGTACAGCGGGGGCGTCGAAACATCGAATCGCGAATGGCAGACCATCTGGGACGTCAACCTGATGGCGCACGTGTGGACGGCCCGGGCGGTTCTCCCCGGCATGATCGAGCGAGGCGAGGGCTACCTGGTGTCGACGGCGTCGGCGGCGGGTCTCCTCAGCAATATCGGAACCGCCAGCTATACGGTCACGAAACACGCCGCGGTGGCATTGGCCGAGTGGCTGTCGATCACGCACGGAGATCAGGGCATCCGGGTGTCGTGTCTCTGCCCGCAGGGTGTCCGCACCAACATGCTCAAGGGCATGACCGAGGACCGGGCCTCCAGTGCCGCAGCGTCGGTTACCGCGTCGGGCGCGGTGCTCGAGGCATCGACCGTCGCCCAATGCGTGATTGACGCGATCCGGGCTGAACAGTTTCTGATCCTCCCCCACCCCGAAGTCCTCACCTTCTGGCAGCGCAAGACCGCTGACGTCGACCGGTGGCTCGCTGGAATGCGTCGGCTTCAGGCCAAGGTCCGGAGCGCGAAATGAGCGATTCGTCGACAGCCACAAACGTGAACGGCGTAAGTCCGAAACTGGCGCGGATCACCTGGCGCAGCCTCGAAGCCGTGCACGGGATGATCTACTTCACGCCGTTCACCGCAGAACCCTACGCGCGCATAGGAGTCGTGTCGCCCCGCATGGGCTACTTCGCCTCACGGGTCGCCGCCCTCGGCGCGGCGAGCGCCGAGCTGACGATTTCCACGTTCTACAACTTCAACCCGGATTTGGTCCGTCGCTCGATTCCCGCCGTGTGGGATATCACGACGCCCACCGAAATGCTCCGCGCACGGTACGACGCCGTCGACATTTCGCTACGCAAGGCGTTCTCCTCCGAGTTGCTGGCATCGACCGAATTCGCTCAAGCAGTGGCGATCAACCGGCAAGCGGCCGAGGCGACCCTCCCGCATCTCGAAGGCCGTCCGTTGTTCGCCGGGCACGCGTCGCTCCCCTGGCCCGACGCAAGTGAACCTCACCTCGTGCTCTGGCACGCCCAGACACTGCTTCGCGAGTTCCGCGGTGACGCCCATATCGCAGCACTGATGCTCGAAGGGCTCAGCGGCATCGAAGCACTCGTGTCGCATGCCGCGTCAGGCGACGTGCCGGCCGCCGCGTTGATCGCCACCCGGGCATGGAGCAAGGAACAGTGGGAACAGGCCGTACGTGCACTTAGTGATCGCGGGCTCGTGACCGGAGGCATCGCCGATGAACCGCTCACGTTCACCGACGCCGGTCGGGCACAGCGCGATCGGATGGAGGCCGCGACGGACCAGGCCGCGCTGCTGCCGTACGCGTCGATCGGGGAAGCGAACTGCGAGGTGTTGCGAGCGACCGGCAAGGTGCTCTCCCAGGCCGTGGTCGATGCCGGTCTCATGACCATCGATCCGAACCGTTTCAAAGACTGACCCGGGCGATCCGTGCTGTTCGATTTTCAGGTCAACACCGCGACCACTCACTGGCCTGATATTCGGAACCAAGCTCTCACTGCGGAGGCAAACGGCTTCGACGCGGTCTGGGTGTGGGATCACCTCACCGGGGTGACGATGGGCGGCGGGCACACGATGTCCGACTGTTTCACGCTTCTCGGGGCCCTGGCCGCGGCGACGTCGACCGTACGGATCGGACCACTTGTCGCGAACGTGCAGAATCACTTTCCGGCCCAGTTGGCCAACGCGGCGGCGACCGTTCAAAACATCGCAAACGGTCGGCTCATTCTGGGACTCGGATCGGGAGGAGGTCCGAACGGCCCCTTCACCGCTGAGCACCGCACGGCTGGTATACCTCTGCTTCCGCATTTGGCGCAGCGTCATGATCGCCTGGTCGAATGCATGGACCTGATGGATCGTATGTGGGCAGATGATCGCGAGGATCGCTACCGGGGATTCCCGAAGCCGGTATCTGTTCCACCGAGAATCGTCGGCCTCAACAGCGAGCGACTCGCCACGTTGGCCGGGCAGCGAGCCGATGGGGTCAACGTGCGGGCTCGGGCCGATACATCGAGGGCCTTGCTCGATATCGCAAAGTCGGCGGCCGGTGAACGTCCCTTCACCCTGACAGTGTTCTTCCCGTTCGACGAGGAGTTCCTCGATCCCGACCATGAACTACGGGTTCTCTACGGCGATGTCGACCGCACGATCTTCGTGGCGTTAAACCCCACAGACCCGGCCGGAATCGCGCGGGGCGCCCGTCGCCTGGGCATTGCATAGTTCTGCCAAGCACGTCGGGCCACGATTTGTTGGCAGGTTGCCACATCGTTGTCAGAGCGCGTCACGGTGGCCACGAGGTGACCCGCAGTCAACCTTCGTCCATGGCCGGACGATGACCTCTGACCGGTAGTGTCGGCGTATGGCTGAGTTCCGCAATCAAGACCTCTCCGGATCGACGTTTCACGACGCGACGTTGAAAGGCAGTGCGTTCGACGACGTCGACGCTTCTGACTCGAAGTTTCAGCACGTGCGGCTGAAAGGGAGCTCGTTCGATGACATCGACGCCTCCGAGATCCGGGTCCGCAATGCCACGTTCGCCGGCGCGCAGTTCCGGGCGGTCGGCTTTCAGGGGATGACGATGCGCGGCGTTGAGCTGATGGACGTCGACATCTACGGCGAGATCGACAACGTCACGATCAACGGCGTCGAGATTGGACCGCTGATCCAGGCCGAATTGGATCGACGGTACCCGGAACGTCCGTTGATGCGGCCGACCGACGTCGCCGGCTTTCGTCTCGCGTGGGACACGGTTGAGCGGTTGTGGTCCGACACCGTTGCACGCGCCCGGACCCTCGATCCAGCGTTGCTGCACGAGCGCGTCGGCGGCGAGTGGTCGTTCATCCAGACGATCCGTCATCTTGCCTTCGCCACCGAGACCTGGTTGCTGCGGGCGATCGGCGGCGACCCGGCGCCATGGCATCCGCTGTCGCTTCCGTGGGACGAGGCACCCGACACACCTGAGGTTCCGAACGACCGGACAGCCCGGCCGGATCTCGACACGGCGTTGACGTTGCGATTGGACCGAATGGCGTTGGTGCGCAGCTACGTCGATGCACTCACCGTCGAGGTGTTGGACTCGATGACGACTCCGGTCGACGCGCCCGGATGGCCCGAACCGATTTCGTTCCCGGTTCGCCAGTGCCTGCTGGTGATTCTCAATGAGGAGTGGGAGCACCGCCTTTACGCGGAACGCGACCTCGCCAAGCTTTCTCCTTAGATACCTGAGCGCGATAGTTCGCGCGCATAGTTTCAGTCGAATGCGTCTACGGTTTGGGGACCAGCTGGCTCATCTCGACGAGTCGGGAGTCAGCTAAGGCTGCGGCTCGGATCGGAGCGATCTTCTGGTAGTCGGGGTCCGAGATCATGCCCAGGAACTGGGCGCGAGTCGGATACCGAACGAGAATGACGACGTCCCAGTCTTCCTCGCCGATGACGGTGTTCAGACCCCGGCCCACCCAGATCGGTTGGCCACCGAAGCGGGGATTGAACTCGGCGAACGCCCGACCGTAGACCTCGTAGGCCTCACGACCGCTGAGGCCGTCGACCCCGAATCCGGACGCGGCCACGTCGCGGTACTTGAGGAGGTTGAGCATCACCACAGGTTCGTCGGGGTTACCTTCGCCCATCCCTCGGACGCCGGCTTCGTTAAGGTCTACAAGTCCCATCCCGTCGGTTTAGCGCATCGGCGACAACGCGTGCCATCCCGACTTCGGTCGGCTGCCGCTTGTGGATGCGTTGTATCGCGACGCGACAGTTTCCTCCACACTCGGGAGCTACGCGCCAATGTGGTTGTACTCCGCCAGCAACTCGTTGCGGTAGGAGTGGGTGGAGTCGAAGCGCGACAGGAGGTAGGGGCCGGCCTGCATGGGGTGGTACTTCGCGCCTTCGCCGACACACGACGGGATGCACTGGATGAGCGCGTGATACGGCGGCGTGACGAACAACGGGATGGAGTAGCGGTCCCGGCCGGCCGGGTTCACGACGCGGTGTGGGTTGGACACCCAGCGGTCGTTGGTCCAGATGGCCATCAGGTCGCCGACGTTCATGACGAGGAGGTCGTCGGGAATGCTGACGTCGATCCATTCGCCACTTCGCTTCATGACCTGCAGGCCGCCCACGCCGTCGTCGCCCAGGACGGTCAGCGTGCCGTAGTCGGTGTGCGCTCCGCAGCCCAACTGTCCGACTTCGGGCGTGACGTGGTCAGACGCCGGGTAGTGGATCATGCGGAGGTTGTAGAACACCTCACCCATCGTCAACAGGGCGTCGGGAGGTAGACCGGCGGCCATCGCCATGGCCCGCTGGGCCCGTTCGGCGGCCGCGACCACCTGGGCCCGGTAGGTGTCGAACGCTTGCTTGAAGCCCGGAAGATCGGGAAGCTGGTTGCGGCCGTGAAGCGGCGTGCCCGCGATCACGTCGGGATGGTCATCGGGATGATCGGGTCCGGTATCGAGCGTTTCCTTCAGGTCACCGGCCGCGGTGTTGGCGTCGTCGAGCGACTCGGCGGCCATGGCCACATAGCCGCGGTGCGCTGGCGACCGGCCGATGCCAATCGCGTCCTTGGCCTCTTTCGGCAGGGCGAAGAACTCCCTCATCTTGGCCAGAAGCGCGTGTTTGGCCGACGATTCGACGCCATGGTTCGCAAGCACGACGAATCCGGTTTCGGACAGGAAGTCGTTCATCTCCGCAGCGATGCGCGTAGCGGCCGGATCGGAACAGGTCGGGTCGGCAAACGGCCCCAGATCAATGATGGGAAGCGACATGCGTCAAGCGTACGAATCGAATGTTTCGGCCGGATGACAAGAAATCACTTTGCTCAAATCGGGACGTTCGCCCCGGTCGCGTCCGGGACCTCGGGGTGGCGGGTCGGAGGTCGTGGTGCTTTTGCGAGTGTGCGGGAAAACCATTCCGGCGACACAAACTCCGCCCAAACCCGGCACAAACCCGCACAATCCATCGACCGGCGCGTTAGTTCGTGATCGCCGATACAGTGCAACATGGCCGTTGGCGACGACGCACCCGACGAGAGGCTCCTCGGCACGCAGATAATGCCGAGCGTCCTTGAGCTGATTGGCAACACTCCCCTGGTCCGCTTGAAACGCATCAGCGAGATCCACGGCATTCGTTGCGTTCTCGCCATGAAGATGGAAACGACGAATCCGGGTGGGTCGTCGAAAGACCGGCCGGCGCTCGAAATGGTTCTCGCGGCCGAACGCGATGGGCTGCTGAAGCCCGGGGGAACGATCGTCGAGCCGACCAGCGGCAACACCGGCGTGGGCCTCGCGATCGTCGCGGCGCAGCGGGGGTACAACTGCGTGTTCGTCATGACCGACAAGGTTGCGCCGGAAAAGGTCTCGCTGCTGCGGGCCTACGGGGCCGAGGTGGTCGTGTGCCCGGTCGCCGTGGCCCCGGAAGACCCGACGAGCTACTACAAGGTGGCGGAGCGTTTGACCCTCGAACGCAACGCGTTCCGACCGAACCAGTACGCGAATCCGAACAACCCGCTCGCGCACGAGAAGACCACCGGCCCCGAACTGTGGCAGCAGACGGGCGGTCGCATCACCCACTTCGTCGCCGGGGCCGGCACGTGCGGCACGATCACCGGCACGGCCCGGTATCTGAAGACTCAGAATCCCGCGATCCGCGTGATCGCCGCGGACCCCGACGCGTCGGTTTTCAGCGGAGGTTCCGGTCGGCCGTACCTGGTGGAAGGCGTCGGCGAAGACTTCTTCCCGGCGGCCTGGGCACCTGAGCTGTACGACGAGGTGATCCCGATCAGCGACGAGGAAAGCTTCCGGACCGCACGCGAGGTCAGCCGCTCCGAAGGCATTCTGATCGGCGGGTCGGGCGGGATGGCGGTGGCCGCCGCGATCAAGGTGGCGTTGCGGGCCCAACCCGACGACATCGTGGTCGTCCTCAATCCCGACTCGGGCCGCGGCTATCTGTCAAGGGTCTTCGACGACACGTGGATGGCCAACTACGGATTTCTCCGTGAGTGCGACGAATGCATCTCGTCCGTCCTCGATACGCGTGGTGACACGCCGTCCCTCCTTTACGTCAACCCGGGCACTTCAGTGCGCGAAACCATCGAGCTGCTGCGGTCGAACGGCATCAGTCAGATACCGGTGTGCAAGAACACGCCGCCGTTCGCCGCCGCTGAAGTCGCCGGAGCAGTCGATGAACTGGAACTTCTCGAAGCGATCTACCGCGATCCCGACGTCATCAACATGCCCGTAGAGTCGGTCATGGGCCCGAAACTGCCGACGATAGGCATCGGGCAGAGCGTGGCTCTGGCCGTCCAACTTCTGGACTCGGCCGACGCGCTGCTCGTCCTCTCCGGCGGGCGTCCCTTGAGTGTGCTGACCCGGACCGATCTACTGACCTACTTCGAGGTGCTGAGCAATGGGTGAAAACGAGCAGCAGGAGCAATGGGGTTTTGAAACCCGAGCGATTCACAGCGGCCAGAACGCCGATCCGACCACCGGTGCCGTTGTCACACCGATCACGCTGAGTTCCACGTTCCGGCAATCCGGGGTCGGCGAGCACCAGGGTTACGAGTACTCGCGCAGCGGGAATCCCACCCGCTCTGCCCTTGAGACCTGTGTCGCGTCACTCGAGAACGGCGACCACGGCCTCGCCTTCGCGAGCGGACTGGCCGCGGAAGACAACGTGCTTCGCCTTCTGAACGCCGGTGACCGGGTGCTGCTCGGCAACGACGCCTACGGCGGCACCTTCCGCCTGATCTCAAGGGTTCATACACATATCAATTGGACTGCCGTCGATCTCCTCGACGTCGACCGGCTGGCCGACGACTGGCCGCCCGACACGCGTCTCGTATGGCTGGAAACCCCGACCAACCCGATGCTGCGGTGCTTCGACATCGAGGCCATCTGCGCGTTGGCCGCCGAACGTGGGGCGTTGGTCTGCGTTGACAACACGTTCGCAACGCCGTATCTGCAGAAGCCCCTGTCGCTCGGCGCCGACATCGTGGTGCACTCCGCCACCAAGTACCTGGGTGGCCACAGTGATGTGGTCGGCGGGTTCCTCGCCCTCAACGACGACGGCCTCGCCCACCGGTTGCGGTTCACCCAGAACGCGGCCGGCGCGGTGCCAGCGCCGTTCGATTGCTATCTCGTACTTCGAGGTGTGAAGACCCTGGCCGTGCGCATGGAGCGCCACTGTTCCAACGCACGCGCCGTGGTCGACCTCCTCATCGGTCATCCCGCCGTCGAACGGGTCCTCTACCCGCAGCTTCCCGACCACCCCGGGCACGCCGCGGCAGCTAAGCAGATGCTCGATTTCGGCGGGATGGTCAGCTTCACACTTCGAGCCGGTGAAGATGCAGCATTGCGCGTGGCCAAGGCCACCGAGGTCTTTACGCTGGCGGAGAGCCTGGGTGCCGTCGAGAGTCTGATTGAGCACCCCGGCCGCATGACCCACGCGTCGGTCGCCGGCTCCCCGTTGGAAGTTCCGTCCAACCTGCTGCGTCTCTCGGTCGGCATCGAATCCTCGGCTGACCTGGTCGCCGACCTGTCACAGGCGCTTTCGTTCGCGTAACCCAGGTCGAGCTCCCTCCGGTCGCACTCATCCAGTTCCGTCGAAGCGAAGCGGCTGACGCCGCCGCTTGGACGGCATCGCCTCGGCTGACGCCTCGACGATGGAGCTTCTCCCGCGGGTTTGCAGAAAAACGTCGACCAGCCCTCCGGTCGCACTCATCCAGTCCCGTCGAAGCGAAGCGGCTGACGCCGCCGCTTGGACGGCATCGCCTCGGCTGACGCCTCGACGATGGAGCTTCTCCCGCGGGTTTGCAGAAAAACGTCAACCAGCCCTCCGGTCGCACTCATCCAGTCCCGTCGAAGCGAAGCGGCTGACGCCGCAACCGGGTTCCCGGTGATGCTGCGGCTAGCGGAGCCAGGCGTCTACGGCGCCAGTGATTTCTTCGATCACCTTGCGCTGCTCGTTTGGAAACGCGCTCATGACCGCAAACGCGTGGAGCATGCCGAGGTGACGCGACAGCTGCACCGGCACGCCGGCGTCGAGTAGTAGGTGTGCATAGCGTTCGTCTTCGTCGCGGAGTGGGTCGTGCTCGGCCGAGATCACCAGCGCCGGAGGTAGGCCGACATGGTCGGCCCGCACCACGGACACCCAGGGTTGTTCCCCGTCGACTCCGCCGCTGAGGTACTGCGCCCAGTACCAGCGCATGTCGTCGGCTGAGAGGAACTTTCCGGTGGCGTTTTCGACGTACGACGGCGTGTCGAAGCGGTAGTCCATGACCGCGCACATCGGCACCTGAAGCCCGACCACCGTCGAGCCTTCATCGCGCAATCTGATCGTCGTCGCCACAGCAAGGTTGCCACCCGCCGAGGACCCGGCCACCGCCACTCGGCCACCCGAAGCCAAATTCTCCGAAGCCCAGCGCGTTGCTGCGACCATGTCGTCAAGAGGCAGGGGAAACGGATGTTCCGGAGCCAACCGGTAGTCCACCGAGCACACCACCACATCGGCACCGACAGCCAATCGACGGCAGAACCCGTCGGCCATGTCGAGATCACCGTAGACCCATCCGCCGCCGTGCGCGAACACCACGACGGGTTGCCCGTTCGGTTCGCCGTAGACCCGGACCCCGACGTCCAACGGGTTCGCCCCGACTCCGGGCGCCCAGCGATCGGCGACCGGAACATCCGGGGCCCCGGCATCGGGACGACGCGCTGCGAGATGCTGGGCTCGGGCCTCAACCGGGGTCAGCGACGGCCACGGAGCCAGCCCGCTTTGGCCCGCGAGGAACGCCTGGGATTCCGGA
The DNA here is from genome assembly GCA_963763135.1 of uncultured Acidimicrobiales bacterium. Taxonomy (GTDB): domain Bacteria; phylum Actinomycetota; class Acidimicrobiia; order Acidimicrobiales; family JANYDT01; genus JANMZO01. The sequence continues at coordinate 609,925 of CAVXNJ010000012.1, forward strand.
GTCAGCGCGGCCATGAGCGTTACTGACCGCTGGGACCGGCGACCGCAGCCACGCGCTCACCGAGGGCCGTCTGATCCGCGGCCGATTTCTGCAACGTGCGCGGGCCCATGAGCTTGTTCATGAGGTGATCGCCTGCGGTGACGGGCTCGTACTTGGCCGGTTCGTCCTCGCTCACGCACGTGGGCATGACGGTAACGAGCGCGTCGTAGTCGGCCTCGTGGAAGTACGCGATCGAACGACGACGCATCGCACCCTCAGTTCCGGCCGGCGGCGGTACAACGCGGTGCAACGTCGAACGCCAACGGTCATTGGTCCATTCCGCCAGAAGATCGCCGAGATTGACGAGAAGAGTCCCGGGTTCGGGGAGCACGTCGTGCCATTGGCCATCGGGGCCGACGATCTGCAGGCCGGGCACCCGGTCGGCCAGCAGAATCGTGCACGCGCCGTAATCGGAATGGGCGCCCATGCGCATCTGTCCCACCTCGGGATCGGCGTGGCCGTCGCGTCGCTGGTAATTGTTCGCGCGCATAACACTTGGTGCCTTCGCCGTGCGCTCGACGAGATAGTCCTCCGGCATTTCGAGGCCCAACGCAAAAATTCGCATCAGTTCTTCGCTGAGTGCTTTGCATGCGTTGAAGTACTCGAGCCACACCGGACGCATGGCCTCAGGCCGGTCGGGCCACACATTGGATGCGAACATACGATGTGCCTCGGCTGCGTAATACGGATCGTTGTAGTCCTCCACTTCAACGCCGACGTTGAACGCCTCGAACATGTCGGGCTTCGCATCGACACCGAGCGAATAGGAGAGCGCTTCCGACCCGTATGACGCGTAGCCGCGGTTGCGGGCCTTGTCCTCCAGCACGTAGCTCTGCTTCTCAGCTTCCGGGAGATCGAAGAACGCGGACGTCGCCGCCAGCATCCGCTGCACCAACTCCTCGGGAATGCCATGACCGGTGATGCGGAGGAAGCCGAGGCGACGGCACTGGGCGTCGACATCGGCCACCACAGCAGCACGCGCGTTGGCGTCGTCGCCGAACCATGCCGACAGGTCGACCGTCTGGACGAGTTCTTCATTTGGCAAGGTCATGAGCTTCTCCTGGAATGTCGTGCGGTAAGACGAATTGTCGCCGCGTGTCGCCGCGTGGCGCTGCATAGCGATGAGTGGTCGACGGCTTGATTGTCTTAGCGTGCGCCGCGCACATACGGAATCGCAAGAGCACTCGGGGTCCGCGAGTCGCGGGCCCGCACAACGAGGGCCACGAGCGTCACCACGTAGGGCAGAGCGAGGAACACCTCGTAGGGAACCGCAGTCGCAGTGCCCTGCAGCCGAAGCTGTGCCGCGTCGCACAAACCGAACAGCAATGCACCGAGTACGCACGGCACCGGGCGCCACCGGGCAAACACAACGAGGGCCAGGGCCACCCAACCGCGACCCGCGGTGACGTTCTCGATGAACAAACCGAGCGGGCCGCACACGAGCATCGCACCACCGAGTCCGCCCAACGCGCCACCGGCCATCGTCGCAATCCAACGGATACGAACGACGCGATAGCCGAGCGCGTCGGCCGCCGCGGGCGTCTCACCGACGGCGGCAACCGACAGACCCGCAGTCGTCCGGTTGAACACAAACCAGATCGCGGCCAGCGAGAAGGCGACGACGGCCATGAGCGGAGGCATGGTGAGACGATCAATGCGGGGCGGTGACTGCCCGATCGCGTACGAGCGCTGGTACAGATACGTCGTGGCCGACCCGGCGAGCAGGGTGAACGCAATCCCGGTGACGATCTGGTTGGCGCGTATGGTGACGACCAGGAAGGCGAGCACTGCGCCACAACCGGCCCCGACCAGCAGCCCCGCGCCGAGACCGAGCCAGGGCGACCCGGAATGCAGCGTGGCGAGGTATCCGGCGAGCGCGCCCGACAGCATCATGCCTTCGAGGCCGAGGTTCAACACGCCGGCCTTCTCGGAGATGACGGACCCGAGCGCGGCCATGGCGACGGGAATCGCGAGTCGGATCCCTGCGGCGAGTGTGGCCAGGGTGAGGAGTGTTTTCATGGCGTTCAGTTCCTTCCCCGGCGACCGGCGAGCGCATCGCCGGCCACGAAGAACACCACGATGAGGGCCTGGATGACCCCGACGGTGGACGATGGGATTTTGTATGCGCGCTCAGCAACTTCGAACCCGATGGTGAGCGCCGACAGGCCGAGAGCTGCGATGAGAACGCCGACCGGTCGGAGTCGGCCAAGCAGCGCCACCACGATCGCCGTGAACCCGTAACCCGTACCGAATTGCGGGTTGATGCGCGACGTGACGCCGGCGACCTGGATGAACCCGGCCAGCCCAGCGAGTGCACCGCACAGGAGCAGGACACCGATCATCATGCCGCGCTGGCGGGGCTTCGTTCGCGGCCAACGCCTCGGCATTGTCGCCCAGTACATCGACCCGGAAGCCTGCTCGCGTGCGGGACATCACAAGCGACGCCACCGGCACGAGGATGAGAGCGACGATGAAGCCAACGTGCACCCGACTCGAGCCGACCAGCGGTAGTGATGCGTGTCCGACCACCCGACTCTGCGGCACGAAACCCTTCGGATCGCGGATGCCGACGCGTACCATCCACGCCAGAAACGCGGCTCCCACGTAGTTGAGCAGCAAACTCGTGATGACGACCGACGTGCCGAAGCGGGCGTTCAGCACCGCGGGAATCCCACCCCAGACCGCACCGGCGGCCGCGCCACAGATCATCGAGGTGATGATGAGGATCGGACCGGGCAGGTCCCGCACGCCCGGTGCGGTGGCCCACGCAACTGCGCCGACGGCCCCCACGAGATACTGACCTTCGGCGCCGATGGTGAAGACCCGGGCCCGGTACGCGACCATCAGACCGAGGCCGAGTAGGATCAGCGGTGTGGCTTGTATGGCCGTGTCGGCCCGGCCGAAGCGCGTACCGAAGATGCCCCGCCACACCTCGCCATAGACCGAGAACGGGCTGATGCCTTCGATCGCAATGAGGATGCCGCCAACAGCCAATGCGCCGACAACGGCAAGGATCGGAACAGCCAGGGCGGCCGCCGTCGCCTGGCGCCGCTCGTTGCGGATCATCCGGGCCAGGCCGTTGTCGATTTCGTCAACCGTAAGCGCGCTCATTGTTTACCGCTATCGAAGAAAACCGCGTTGGAAGGCGCATGACTACGCGCGCACATCAATGACCTCCGGCCATGGCGAGCCCGATGGCGGCCCGGTCGTACGGGGGAAGGAACGGGCCGACGAGCTTGCCGCCCGAGGCCACGACAATGCGATCGGCGACCGCCAGGAGTTCGTCGAGTTCGGCCCCCATCCACACCACGGCAGCCCCGGCAGTTGCGGCGCCGAGCACTCGGCCGACCACGGTTCGGGCTGCTTCCGGATCGAGGCCGCGCGTCGGATAGCAGGCGAGCACGACGTTGGGTTCCGAGGCCATCTCGCGGGCCAGAACGAGCTTTTGCGCGTTGCCTCCGGAGAGACTTCCGGCCCGGGCGCCTGCCCCGGCACTTCGAACGTCCCAATGGCTGAGTGACGGCGATGCGTCGCCGTGACGACGCCGACGGTGCGGACGCCACCTTGCGCCGCGACCCAACTCCAGACAGTCGGCCAGGGTCATACCGCGGGCGAGCGCCCAGCGGTACCGATCGGATGGGATGTACGCGATGCGGGCCCGCACCCGTGCGCGCGGGTCGGTGATCTCCATGCGTTCGCCGTCGAGTTCGATCGTCCCGACGGCGGTCGGGGACCTTCCGCTCAGGACCGCCTCAAGGTCGGCCTGGCCATTGCCGTCGACGCCGGCCACACCGAGGACTTCACCGGCTGCGACCTCAAGATGCGCGTCGACGAGTCGACCGTGGGTCAGGCCGCTCACCGCCAACCGGGGAACGGCCGATGGGTTTGCGACGAACGAATCGGCTTCCGACCTGCGGTCGTATTCCCCGGTGGCGGCCGCTCCGACCATCGCGGTGGCGAGGCCTTCACGGGTTTGCGATGACACCTCGGCGCCAGCCAACACGACGCGTCCGCCCCGAAGCACGGTGACACGGTCGCATCCCGCGAACACTTCGGCCAGTCGGTGCGTGATGATGACGACCGAGCGTCCTTCTTCGGCCAACCGACGACATACTGCTAGCAGCGCCGTGGCCTCCTGATCGGTTAGGACGGCGGTGGGTTCGTCGAGCACCAGCAACTTGGCGTCGGCATCGAGGGCCCGAAGCAACTCGAGGCGTTGTTGCTCGCCCACGGAAAGTTGGCCGGCCGCGACGTCGGGGCGGACCTGGAGGCTGTAGCGCTCCGAGAGTGCGGTCACCCGCTGGGTTGCGGCTTTCGCGCCCGGCAGCAGACGCCCTTCGGGCCGAGCCAGTACGAGGTTCTCAGCCGCCGTCAGCGTCGGGACCAGCGTGAAGTGCTGTTGCACGATCGACACGCCGATATCGCGAAGCGCTCGCGGATCGAAGCGATTGACCTGCGAACCGCCCATGTGAACCGAGCCGGTGTCGGGTCGGTCGAGCCCGGCGAGGATACGCATCAGGGTGGTCTTCCCCGCCCCGTTTTCGCCGAGGAGGGCGTGGATCTCACCCTGGCGGACGTCGAAGTCGACGTTGTCGAGTGCGACTGTCGAACCGAACCTCCGGGAGATTCCGCTCATGCGTGCTGTGGTGGTCGCCACGGGAGTCCGTCCTGCTGATCGAAGGTCAATAACCGGGGGAGGCGCGGCTGCCCCACCCGTCCCGTCAGTGTCGGGGATCGTAACAACGTCCCCCGACACCGCGGTGAGATCGAGCATGCCGGCCGCCCCGGTCACGTTGGAGCGGCCGGTAGCCATCACTTGTCGACGAAGGGAACTTCGAAGGTTCCGGCCTTGATGTCGGCGAGTGCCTTGTCGTACTTGGCCATGACGTCAGCCGAGATCTTCGACGTGTACGCCGGGTTGAGGACGACATCCATGCCATCGGCCTTCAACGGCACTTCGTAGTACTGGGCCGTGGTCTTGCCGGCGGCGGCATCGGCAGCCATCAGCGCGAACACCTTGTCGAGACGCCATACGAACGACGCAACGACGCTGTCACCGAGTCCGGACATGTCGCCGACGTAACCATTCGATACGCCACCTTTTTCCTTCGTCGCTTCGATCTGTCCGAAGGTCGGGCCCTGGCCGCAACCGACGAACATGGAGGCGCCGGCGTCGAGCTGGCCGAGCGCGGCTTCCTTGGCCTTGGCCACGTCGACCCAGTCACCAACGGCTACGAACGTGCCGGTCGTGTCGGGGCGGACCACCTTGGCGCCTTCGAGGAACGCATTGAACATCGAACGGCAGACCGGGATGTCGAAGCCACCGGCACCGGCGACATTGCCCTTTTCCGTGGCTCCGGCCGAGAGGATGCCCTCAAGGTAGGTGGCCTGGTAGAACGGCTGCGAGTAGTCGCCAACGTTGGCGCCGATGTCGCCGAATCCACCGGCGTAGACGAAGATCGTGTTCGGGTAGTCCTTGGCGACCTTCTTCACGTTGTCGCCATAGTCGAACGAGTGGGCGATGACGGGGTTGTAGCCCTGTTCGGCGTAGTCGCGAAGCGCCCGCTCGGCGTCAGCGCCCGGGGCCACGTTTTCCTGTGAAGCGAAGTCACTGATAACGCCGTCGTCCTTCAGCTTCTGGGCGCCGGTGATCGCGGCCTCGCCCCAGGAGCCGTCCTTGAACTCTGCCGAGTACACGATCGCGAGCTTCGGCTTGTCGCCGGTCGTTGCCGCGGCTGCTGCCGCCGTGGTTTCGGTCGCTGCGGCGACGGTGGTCTCGGTTGCAGCCGCAGTTGTTTCGGCCGCGGCTGCGGTCGTCTCAGCTGCCGCCGCAGTGGTTTCCGCGGCGGCGGTCTCGGTGGCGGCGACGGTCGTGTCGGCCGAGTCACTTGAGCACGCGGCGAGCCCGAAGGCCAACGTTGCGGCAAGCAGTGCGGCCGAAAGAGTGCGTTTACGGATTCGTGGGTTGTATCGGGGGGTCATACCTCCCGTTCTACGGAATCAATTCATTGCGGCCTTTTCGCCCGCGTGAACCGTGTGTTAACGGGACATTCGTGGGAACGGATTTGCGAAGCCCATAACGTCGTTATCCGAGTGTTCTTACACCGATTCGACAGATCGCTTCGCGACCGACGGTCCTCCGCCGAGGTCAGGCCGGAGTGGCCTTCCGCGCAGTGAGGATGCGGGGGCGGTGGTTTTCGAACGCGTCGAAACCCTAAGACGTGACGGCCAGCAGCGTTCACGCGGTCAGCGGAAGTCGTCGGGCGGAAGTCGTCGGGCGGAACGAGAAGCGCGTATGACGTGCGCAACACGAAACCATTGCTCTATAGCTGCGACGGGCCCCGCAGGGCGGCGTCAGCGCGGTGTCAGCGCGGGGCCAGGTCGCGGACGGCCTGACGGAGGTCGATGCCGCCGAAGGGCATCACGGCGAGCGCCGGTGTGGTGACGCCGTTGTCGACATAGCGCTGAATGTGGGCCCGGCACTGCTCGGGGGTGCCGTGGATGATGAGCGCGTCGACAACCTCATCCGGAATCGCTGCGAGGGCGGCCTTGCGGTCGCCGGCCTTCCACGCATCCCACATACCCTGAAGCTTCGGCCCGTTGCCGAGCCACTCGTGAAATGCCGCGTAAACCGGCACGTTGAGGTACGCGGCGATGGCGAAACGAGCGGCGGCCCGGACGGCATCGGCGTCGGGATTGGGGCACACGAAGATTCGGGCGACGATTTCCTTCTTCACCCCGCCGCCGGCTTCCTGCACGATGGGGTTGACCTTCAATACGTCGTCGGCCGACAGCCAGTTGATGATCGCGCCGTCACTCTCGGCTCCGGCCAGCTTCAACATGCCGGGGCGAAGACCGGCAATGAGAATCTGCGGTTGCACGGCGATCTTGCGGCCGAGTTTGAACCCTTTGACCGTGAAGGTGTCGTAGGCCTCGTCGACCTTCTCGCCGGCGAGCGCCGACTTGAGAAAGCGAACGGTGTCGCGGACCCGCTTGTAGGGCTCGTCGAACGGGATCCCGTTCCACTGACTCACGATCACGTTCGACGACGTTCCCACACCGAAGGCGAACCGACCGGGCGCGGTCTCCGCGAGTGCGGCGACACTCTGGGCCAGGAGCGCCGGTCCACGGGTGTACGCCGGAACGATGGCGCAACCGAGTCGCAGCTTCGGGGCCCATTGCGACGCCAGAATCAGCGGGGTGAACGCATCGGTGCCGTTCGCCTCACTCGACCAGGCGTCGGTGTACCCGAGTTCCTGGAGTTCCTCGAACCACGGGCGCTGGTCGCTGAGTGGGACACCATCGAATGGCACGGTCATTCCAAAAGTCATGGGGAGATGTTACGCAGGAGGGGTACCACCCCGTCGATTCGACCGGAAACAACACAGTCATGTGGAGATGTTACGCAGGAGGGGTACCACCCCGTCGATTCGACCGGAAACAACACAGTCATGCGGGAGGTGCGGAAATCAGCGGATTCCGGGAGTTCCGAAGATTTCTTTCGAAATGTTTTCCGGGGGGCCGAATTTTGTCATACCCCCTCCCGATACTGGTCACATGCGTAAGAACCAGTTGGTCCTCATCGAAACCCTCGAGGCCGATTTCCGTATCGACGACCGAACCAAAGATCTTGGTCGTCGTGGTATCGCCGCCGCCCGCGAAGCCCTCCGCTCCGCCACCGAAAAGGTCGCCGCCTGACCCACGTGGTTCGTGCGGTTGACCTCAGTAGTTACAACGGTTGAATCGCTGACCGAATCGAACTGGGCAGCACGCCCAACACCGAACTGAGTTGTGCACTCCCGGGGCGCTCACCCAGTTCCGAATAGAACTTGTACGGCGGAGCGGCGAGCAGAGCGAACGTCTCGGCAAAGTCGCCGGCACCGACCTGCAGGTCCGTGCAGCCTGAGCAGGTCCACCAAGGCGTGGCGGCCGAAAGACCTCGGGCACGTAGGTAGGCGGCTCGGGTGTCGTCGGTTCCGGCGGTCACGTCGGCCACGTGACCGAGTTCGTGTGCGATGTCGTGGGCCAGACCCTCGGTGGTGCGGTCCTTACGCACATAGATCTCGATCTTGCGTTCACGAACGTACGTGAGTCCCAAGAAGCCGGTTCGTTCCTTCTTGAAGATGATCGTCCATCCGGAGGCGACACTTCGCCAGTCGACGGTGAGCGAATCCAGGGCTTCGTTGACCCGTGCGACGTTTACACCGGAGTCCATGGTGACCGTCGCATCATCAGTGATCTGCGTGGCCGGGCCGATGTTGACATTCGACTTTGCGGCGGGCTTCGGCTTCGACTTGACCGTCTTGAGAGGCAGTTCCGCCGGAACGATTTCGTGCTTTCGCGCAGACCGGAGTGTCGTAGAGGTCTCGCCGACCACTCCCGCCCCGAGTACCGCAGCTACAGCAACGACGCACCCAACGAACGTCGTGCACTGCTTGCGGCTCTTGGGCTGGGAGGTTACGACGCCCCGGTCCATGCGCTGAAAGAACACTCACTGAATGTATCTTCACTCAGTGCGAGTTCGCCACTAATAGTAGTCAAATCTCCCGCCAATAAGCAATTCGAACCACACATCGCGGTCGAGTTAGATCGTGAGACTCAGGCCGTGCACGGGTGGTGACACCCGGCGTTTGGTTCGGCACCGAGTCGGTGCGGTAGTTTGCCCTCATGACTGACGTTGTGATCGTTGAAGCTGTCCGTTCCCCATTGGGCCGTCGAGGCGGTGGCCTCTCGACGCTGCACCCCGCCGAACTGCTCGGTGCCGTGCAGCGAGCGGCAATCGAACGGGCCGGCATCGCGCCGGAAACCGTCGACCAGATCGTCGGTGGCAACGTCACCCAAATCGGCGAGCAGGCGTTCAACATTGCCCGCACGGCATGGTTGTCCGCCGGGCTTCCCATGAGCGTGGCGGCGACGACGGTCGATAGCCAGTGCGGTTCATCGCAGCAGGCCACCTCCCTCGGAGCCGGCCTCATCGCTTCGGGCGCCTGTGACATCGTGCTCGCCTGCGGAGTCGAGTCCATGAGCCGCATCGGACTCGGCGCGAACGTGAAGTCCGGTCCGGGCCGTCCGCTCCCGAAGCCGTACTTCGAGCTCTATGAGGCCACGTCGCAGTTCGAGGGAGCCGAGCGCATCGCCCGGAAGTGGGGCATCAGCCGTCAAGACACCGACGCGTTCGGGTTGGAAAGCCAGGTTCGCGCCGCCCGGGCTCGGGCCGAAGGTCGATTCGAGCGGGAGATTGTCCCAATCACGGCGCCGGTACTCGACGCTGAAGGCAAGCCAACCGGCGAGACCTACGTGGTGAGCGCCGACGAAGGCATTCGCGAAACGTCGCTCGAGAAGCTTGGTGCGCTGAAGCCGGTTCTTGAAGGCGGCATCCACACCGCCGGAACGTCTTCGCAGATCTCCGATGGAGCGTCGGCCATCCTGCTCATGAGCGCTCACCGGGCCGAAGCTCTCGGCCTGAAAGCCCGTGCCCGCATCGTGAGCCACTGCCTCGTCGGCGTTGATCCGGTGCTCATGTTGACCGGCCCGATCGACGCAACCCGACGCATCTTCGATCGCACCGGCATGAACATGGACGACATCGACACCGTTGAGATCAACGAGGCGTTTGCGTCCGTCGCCTTGGCCTGGGAGAAAGAACTCAAGGCCGACATGTCAAAGGTCAACCCGAATGGTGGGGCCATCGCCCTCGGTCACCCCGTCGGTGCCACCGGCGCCCGCCTGATCACTTCGGCGCTCCATGAACTCGAACGCTCCGACAAGACCACCGCGCTGATCACCATGTGCTGCGGCGGAGGTCTCGGTACCGGAACCGTCATCCAGCGCATGTAGGTGCCGGGCCGCAAGGACCCGACCCCCGCCGCAACATTTTGCAGATGATCGGCGACCAAACGCGCGGGTAGCGCCCCGAACCGTCATACCCCACCTGGCATGCTCGACACGTGCCACGAGTTCGAGTTGTCAAACCGTTGAAGGATCGCCCCCGGGCGATCCTTCGTGCGTCTGCGGCCACGTTTGGTCCAGCCCTCGGTCTGATCCTCGTTTTGGGGCTCGCGCTCCCGGGTTGCACCAGCGCATCGGTTCCGACGTTCGACACGACGGCGGAGACTGTGGCACCGTCGTCGACCCTGGCGCCCCTTTCGCCCGACGCCATCGCGGAGCCCACCCGAAGGGGCGCGCTGGCGGCAAACGCGACGGTCGTGCATCTTGTCGACGGCGACACGCTCGATGTCACCTGGATGACCTCCGGCAAGCGCGAGCGGATCCGACTGATCGGCATCGACACGCCGGAGTCCAAGCGAGCGAACACCCCCGTCGAGTGTTTCGCCAAGAAATCGGCCGCGGCCCTGGCCGCCCTGGTCCCGAAATCAACGACGATCCGGATTGAGCCCGACGTCGAACAACGCGACCGCTACGGGCGCTATCTGGGCTACATCTTCCGGGCGCAAGACGGTTTGTTCGTCAACCTGGAGATGGCTCGCGTCGGTATGGCCGTGCCGCTCACGTTCCCTCCGAACGTTGCCTACGCTGACCAATTCGTTGCGGCCGGCACGGCGGCCCAGGCGGCCGGGATCGGCTTGTGGTCGCAGTGCGAAGGTGCCCACGTCCCCGACACCACTACCCAGCCATCGAGCAGCACGCGGGTACTTGCAGTAACAGTGATTCGGTCGCCGTGAACATCCCGGCAACGTGCGGGGATCCGTTGAACGCCAAACCCGGTTGTTCGATGAGCGCACCGACGCAAAGCGCGTTCATCGCCGTTAGCCGCCGTTAGCCGCCGTTCCTTGCCGAACCGTCGGCGCCCTCATTCGCGGTTCACGACCGAAACCGTCGGCGCCGTCATCGGGTCGAGCGGGTGAAGAACTGCCAGGCCTCGAGCGCCGGTGTCTGATCGAGCCCGCCTTCGTAGGAGTGGTCGATGTCTTTCGTGACGATCACGTCGACGGGCCTCACGCCCGAATTTCCCGGGGCAGCATCCGTCCAGGTCATCGCAAGTATCTTCGAATTCGGTTTCGGCGTCGCCGTTTGCGGCCGGCCCGGCAGCGACGATGCGGCATACGAGGCGCGGTAACGGGTCGGATCAAGACCGGCCTTGGTGACGATCGGAGTGATCAGGTTCACGCCGATCCCCGACATGAAGCCCGCCGGTTCGAAAGGAAGCGGGGGCACGAAGCCGTAGGAAGCCGACAACGTCGGATCAGCCGTTCCGATCCGGTATTCGATCGGGATGTGACGGGTCGGTGGATTGACGGTATCCGGGCCGCAACCGGCCACCACTGAAGCCGCGTCGACGGTGGTAGATCGTTCGAATGCGAGCGTCATGGCCATGCACCCACCGGAGGAGAACCCGGTCACGAACAGTCCGGGGTCAGCGGGCACGACGCCGCTTGCCGACAGGTCCGCCACGATGGCATCAAAGAATCCGACGTCGTTGGGGGGCCACGCCCCGCTGTAACCGCGCGGCACCTCATCGAGGTCGAGAATCCGCGACGACTGGTACGAACTCCATCGGGTCAGCGCCCTCCCACCTCCCGTTCGACATTCGTGAACCCCCGGGGTGTCCGCCACGCCAGGGTTGAGGGCGCAGAGTTGCATCGCGGTCGGGTACACGAGGACCGCCTTCTCGCGCACCCCGACAACCGGCCATCCCGCCTTCGGGCGCAGTGAAAACTCCCCGCCGTTTCCGCTGGTCCCGTGAAAGACAAACACCACGGGACGCACGGAGCCCGGGGCGACACCGGCGGGCACTTCCACGATGTACTGCCGTGCCGCTCCGTCGAACGTCATCGTTCGACAATTGACGCCGGTCGTGAGCCGGGTGGCGTTCGCGGCCACGTTCGTACAAACGGTATGGAAGTCGGGGTTGAGCGTGGGTTTGACCCGCGCCGCGCCGGCGGGCGAGACCGGTATGTTCAACGAGGCCAGGGTCACACCCCCGACGGCCAGCAACGCACCCACGGTGGCAGCGATCAGGCGGAAGGGGGATCGGTTCGGCACATTCACGAGACGCAACAACGACACGACGGTTACACCGCTTGGCTGAGGTTTGCCGCGCCTCGCCGACAGCCTCGCCGACAGCGCCTCGCCTACAGAGAGGTGCCGATGTTACCGGCACCCCTGGTGCGGGGGGTGCGCACTCGACGCCGATGTGTGACCGGCACCGGTTTTTGGCCTATCGTCGAATGAGTGAGTGAGCTTCTTGAGCGGCTGGGTTTGCCGTCTACGGCACGGGTTGCGATTGTCACGTGCCTCGATCTTGGTCAGAGTCACGCCACCAACGTCGGCGTTTACGAAGCCCTTCGGTCAGGCACCGCATCGAGCGCTTCGCTGATGGTCCCGTGTCCGTGGGCACGCGAGGCGAGCACCCGGTACGGCGGAGAAGACATCGGCGTGCAGTTGACGCTCAACGCCGAGCATCGCAGCTACCGCTGGGGTCCGATCACCCACGCTCCGTCGCTCGTCGACGGCAACGGTGGGTTTCCCGAGACCCTGCCCGATCTGTGGGACCACGCCGATCTCGACGAAGTCCGCCGCGAGTGTCGGGCCCAGATCGAACGGGCACTGTCCTGGGGTTTCGACGTCACCCATCTGAACTCGCACTGGGATGCGCTGTCCCTTCGCCCGGAGTTCTTCGACACCCTTCTCGATGTCGCCCTGGAATTCCGGCTTCCCACCCATCTCCCGAGCGGGATCGAGGAGGTGAACGCCGGCTTTCGATTTCGCACGCTCGCCAGCGAGGAGGGTGTGGTGTTCCCCGATTACATGGTTGAGGTCAGCCACACGGGCGTGTCTTCCCTGGCCGAAGCGATCGATCACCTCGAGGTCGGCGTCACCGAAGTCCGGCTGGGGCCCGCCATCGACACGCCGGAGCTGCGCGCGATCACCGACGACTGGGTCGATATGGTCGAACAGCACCGGGAACTCACCGCCGCCGAGACCACGGCACTGCTCGAATCCTCAGATGTCACCGTGATCGGGTTTCGCACCCTGCGCGATCTTCAACGCCGGGGCTGACCGCAACGATTCTCACGCGCGACGTCGAGACCTACGGATACTCGGTCTCCGACTGAAGTTGGGCTTGCAGCGCCTTGTATTCAGGGCTCATCGTCAGTGGGAGCAACGCCATGACCTTGCCCATGTTGCCCGCAATCTTCATCCGGCCCTGCATGAACGCGACATTTGGGTCGAGCTCGCCACGCTGAACAGCCACGGCGTCGGCCCAGGTCACGTTGACCGTGAAATCGGCGGCGTCGCAACCTCCCAAACCCTGCTGCACCACCCGGCCGTTCTCGGTCACCTGGTGGTAGGTGATGTCGCCTCCCGGCGCGCCCGAGACGGCGTAGACCATCCGGGCTGATGCTCCGACTGTTTCGGGAAAGCTTTGGGCCAGTTCACGGGCCCGGTCGTGCCACTCCGCGGAGAGATAGTTCGCCATCGTTGTTCTTTCGGTTGTGAAACGGGTTCGACGGTGCCTCAGCGGAGGCCGGCGAAGAGATCATTTTCGCGTATGCCCGAAGGGGTGTCGTGCGTTGGCGGATTGTGCCGATCTTCGGCGGGGTGGGACTCGAGAACCGAGCGAGCCAGGATGTAGTCGTCGAAAGGGTGCACGTTTCGCAGGACATCGTGGGGAAGCCCGAACCACCACTTCGACGTGGGGTCGATCTGCGTCGCATGGGCGATCAGTGCGTTCGTGCGCACCTCGTAGTAGTCGGCGACATCGACCCGGCTGGTGATGCGGTGGTCCTGCCAGGGTCGGTCGAGCCATTTGGCGTCGTAGGGGGACTCTTCGCCGATAGCCAGATACGCCTCGTGCATCCCGACCGTTCGGGCCTTGGCCCATGTCGAGTAGTAGAGCTTTGACGGTTGGAACACCGGCCCGGCCCACGGATACCAGGCCGGGTCGCCGGCCCGTTCAAACGCCGGGATGGAAATGTCGTGGACCTTGAGATGGTCAGGATGCGGATAACCCTGTTGGTTGTCGGCGTAGGTCACGATGACCTGCGGCCGCACGCGTCGGATGATCGTGACAAGCCGGCCCACCGCTTCATCCATCGGGGCCTGGTGAAAGCTCCGGAGGTCACCGTTGCCGAGGCTCCCGGGCATCCCGGAGTCGCGGTAGTCGAGCATCACGACCTCATCGAAGCCGATGATCTTGGTCGCCTCAGCCAGCTCGCCACGACGGACTTCGGCCAGGTTTTCGAGCACTCCGGGCTGGTCCATGGCCGGATTCGCGATGTCACCGAGTTCGCCCCCGGTGCAGCAGACGAGAACCGTGCGGATGCCCTCATCGTGGTACCGGGCGACGGTACCTGCGCCCTTCGACGACTCGTCGTCGGGGTGGGCATGAATCGTAAGGAGACAGAGGGGTTCGTCGGCCACGGTTTCCAACGCTAGTTGGGTGATCAAGGTTACGTGAGACGTTTGCAACACGGTTCGGTCCGACCCCGTCGACGTACACTCTGCCGATGGCTCCGGAGGATGTTGTCTGCCAGTTTCTCGAACGCATGCAGGCCCGCGAATGGCGCTCGGCGGAGGCACTGCTTCATCCGAACATCCATATCGAGTACACCTCGACCGGCGAGAAGTTCGACGGGCCGGCGTTTCTCGCGATGAACGAGGCCTATCCCGAAGGTTGGCACCTGACCGTGGTCGAACTGATCGCTTCGGGCAATCGGGTGGCTGCGCAGGTGCTGCTCGAAATGGGCGACGAGCGCGATTGGTGCCTCGGCTTCTACACGGTGGTCAACGGGCTGATCGTCGACGGGGTCGAGCACTGGCTGACGGAGAACGCCGAGACGCCACCCGAGTGGCGCAGCGCGTATTCGACCCCGACCGGTCGCTGAATTCCGTGGCCGTTCGGGATGGCCGCTGCATAGCGTTGCACCGTGCCGGATCCGATCTTTGCCCATCCGAGACTCGCGGCGATCTACGACGATCTCGACGGCGAACGCCGCGATCTTGATCACTACGAATCGATTGTCAACGAACTCGGATCGAGGTCGGTCCTCGATCTCGGTTGCGGCACCGGCACCTTTGCGTGCCGTCTGGCGCTGAGCGGTTACGACGTCATCGCGGTGGATCCCGCGGAGGCTTCGCTCGACGTCGCTCGAGCGAAGCCCGGGGCGGACCGGGTCCGCTGGATACTCGGTGGGGTCGCGGTGCTGGCGTTGTCGACCCGGCGCGTCGACCTCGTGACGATGACCGGCAACGTGGCCCAGGTGTTCCTCGACGATGACTCGTGGTCCGCCACGCTTCGGGCAACCCGGGACGCACTACTGCCGAGCGGGCATCTCGTGTTCGAATCACGCAACCCGGATTTCCGCGGTTGGGAGGAATGGACGAAGGAGGCATCGTTGACGCTTACGGCAACAGCGTTCGGACCCGTCGAGTCCTGGGTGGAGTTGACGAACGTGGCCATGCCGTACGTCTCGTTTCGATGGACCTACCGCTTTCTCGACGACAGTGCGGAACTCACCTCGGATTCAACGTTGCGGTTCCGCTCGAGGAACGAATTGACCGATTCACTCGTTGCGGCCGGCTTTACCGTCGGGCCGATTCGAGAAGCACCCGACCGGCCGGGCCGGGAGTTTGTCGTTGTAGCTACGCGTGCATAGCAACTGGTTCGGGTCGCGCGCCTCCGCCGATGGCGTGAGATCCCTGATCCGGTCGCCGGTATAGGCACAGCGGCGCGACGTAGTGCAGATCGTTGCGCCGGACTCCTCGGTCGTGCGAAGAAGCCGCGCCCCGGAGCCGACCAGACCGCCGAGCCCCCGCAGACTGAGGACGGCAGTGGTTGCGAGCGTCACCGCTTCGAAGCGGCCATCCTCGCTTCGGCGTCAGATCCGCTCGTCGTCCCCGTCACGCAGCGAGTGGCCGCACGGCGGCTGGCGTACCTCGCGACGATCTTTCGCGATCTCGGATTCAGCCGGGCCGTCGCCACCAGGAGGGCGTACACGGCCTATGCGGCGTACGTCGGAATGCTGCAACTGGAGTCAGACGACAACAACCGTCGTTCGGTTCGGTCCGCCCGCACGTTCGTAGACGAACTCGTCGCCATGTTCGTGAACGATGCCCCGATCCCCGACTAAACCCGACGCTCTCAACTCTGCCGGATGGGAGTGTGGGATCGGTCAGGCGAGTGTTCAGGACTGCGTTGGTCCGACGACACGGTCCGCGTGGCGGATGCACAGGCGCCATCCATCTTCCTCACGTCGGAAAACCGTCGTCACCCGAAGGTCCATCGGGACGAACTCGTCACTGCCGACGCGCTGAACGCGTGCGTGTTCGATGGCCACGACATAGCCGACATCAGCGCCCACCCACCGGGCGATCTCCTCGAACTCGGGTGGCGAACCGCTGACAAACATCGAAGCGACCCGTGCGGTTTCCGCGGCAACGAGTGGGAAACCGACGATTGGCGGACCGAGCGGGTTGTTCAGAACGATGTCGTCGCGCTGCGACCACATGGCGATACTCGGCTGAGGGTCACCGTTCGCCATCGAAGCCAGTGCCATCCGGGATGCCGTGACAGCCTCTTCAAACGTCCGTTGAGACACTGGTTCCATTCCCCTTTGATCGAGGCGTCGAGGGCCGGCTGCTCAGGCTACGACCACGACGTCGTGATTTGGAGACTCTAGCGGTCGAACGGCGCAGCGCCGAGCCTTGAACGCGTGTGTGTTTCGATGGCCGCGCAGTTGGTGCGCCTCGCGTGCACGGCAGCCGACGGGCTGGGGCATGGATATCCGCGTCGGCCGTGACACCGGGCAGTCCAAGGCTCCTTTCCGGTCACGTTCGACCCGAACGGCTGGTGCGTTTATCCCTCAAGTGGGAACCGTCGACGGATCAATTTGAAGACACGAAGTCAGTCATACCCAGAGTCAGACGGAACCCACGAAAGAGACACCATTTCCTAGAGGAAATTCTCGGAAAAGGTGCGATCACCATCCTGAGTGTCATACCCCCTTTGTAGAATCGTTGGTATGTTCGATCAGGTTGGCACGCCGATATGCGACCCGCAGGGTCTGATCGGTAACCCGTTCCTGTTCGGGTTCATGGGCCGCACGCGTACCCGTCAGTTGGATGCCCGCTCACTCAACGATCACGTGTTGGCTGCTTGGCAGCAGTTCCAGGAAGCCGAGATCAAGCTGGCGGCGGCGGTCGCCGCGTTTGATGATCGTGACACATGGAAGCTGGAAGGGTCCCTGTCACCGGCGGCATGGTTGAAGCACCGTCTCGGGATCAGCCACGGGCATGCGGTGGTGTTGTTGAAACTCGCCCGGGGCCTGTGGGAACGCGTTGAACTCGCCGACGCGGTGGTTGATGGTGAGTTGTCGGTCGACAAGGCCAGGGTGATCCTGGAACGTTTCACGAAGGCACGGGCTGAGTACGCCGAGCGTGATGTTGACATGCTCATCACCCACGCCAACCGGTTGAGCGTGAATGATTGCAAGGTGTTCATGGCCGCGTGGGCGGCACGGGTTGATGCGGAGATCGAGTCACTGAACCCTGACGACGACACGCCTTCGGATAACGACGCAGATCGGGACCCGACATCGGAGTTGTTCGTGAACGAGATCGGTGACGGGCAGGTCATCGTGAACGCCTCACTCGCCCCAGTACTCGGCGAAACGTTCCGCACGGCAATGGAGTTGGCCCGCAAACTAGTGCGTGGTGAGAACACCGACGAGGTCCCGGTCGACAGCGAAACCCTAGAAGATGGCAAGAGCTCCAAGAAGACGTCGAAGCCGTCGGGTGAGGAAGGACCGGAAGACACCCGGAACCGGGCCGAAGAACGGGCCGACGCGCTCGAGTTGATCGTGCGGTTCTTTCTCGATCACAACAACAACATCGGAACCACCAACGGCAGTCGTCCCGACGTTCATGTCGAAGTGAACCTTGACGTGCTCGAAGAACGCGTCGGTGGGATCGGGCTCACCCGGTACTCCAACTACGGACTCACGATCAACGACGTGCACCGCATCCTGTGCGATTGCAACATCACCCGCATCGTCACCCGAGGTGCATCCGAAGTCCTCGATATCGGCCGCAAAACCCGCAATGTTCCAGTCGCGTTGAACAAAGCCATCCATCGACGCGACCGCACATGCCGCATGCCCGGCTGCGACGCCCACGGACTAGTTCACCGAAGTACACCACCGCATCCACTGGGCCCACGGCGGCCCAACCAACATCGTGAACTGTTTCCTGCTCTGCTACCGGCATCACCGTATGGTGCATTCCAAGGATCAACCCTGGACCGTGCAAGGCAACGCCAACGACGTCCTCACCTTCATCGCACCCAACGGCGACCACTACTGCAGCGCACCACCAGGCCGACTCCTTTAACCCGGCCTTTTCATATGCACACCTACGACCCTGCTTGTGTTCGGGACGTGGAATAACCATGCCCCGAACACCGTACATACTGGCCGGAGCAAGAGCCCGGTTACAGGCGCTCACTGAACCGGGCGCCATAGACGCGTGGGCAAGCCGCATGGTTCCACCGGACAGACGTTTTCAAGATCAGATCGCGGCGATGATGCGGGCGGCGACCGACCGTTGCGCGTTGGGCATCACGGTCGCGATCTCGTTCGATACGTTGTCGGCAATTCAGGACGTAATCGTCCCTTGCTCGTCGTCGAGGTGGGTCGGGCCGCGTGCGGGTCGGGTCGGGTCGGGTCGGGTCAACGTACTCTTGCATCGCACTCCAAGACAAGTAACTTACAAGTCGAGATTTGACCGTAAGGAGTTTCTGGTGAGGGTTTCGATACTCGACGACTACGGCGACACACTCCGCTCGCTTCGCTGCTTCGATCTGCTTTCGGGCCATGAGGTCACGGTGTGGAACGACCACGTCGACGACGTCGACGTGTTGGCGCAACGACTGGAGCACTGCGAAGCGCTCGTGCTCATCCGTGAGCGGACCGAAATCCGAGCAGCTCTCCTGTCGCGCCTTCGGCACCTGCGTCTCATCAGTCAACGAAGCGTCTACCCGCACATCGATACACATGCGTGCACGGAGCTCGGGATCGTGGTCTCTTCAAATCTCCACGCAGGCTCGCCGTCCTATGCGACTGCTGAACTTACGTGGGCGCTGATACTTTCCGCTGTTCGAGATCTACCGGGCCAGGTGGCTGCGCTGCGCGCCGGTCACTGGCAGACCAGGGTCGGACAATCCCTGGTGTTCAAGACCCTCGGCATCTACGGCTACGGGCGGATCGGGAAGATCATTGCGGGCTACGGTGCCGCGTTCGGTATGCGCGTCGTCGTGCACGGGTCCGAGGCTTCCCTGGCTCGCGCGACCGCAGACGGCATAGCTGTCGAGGCTGACCGAACGGCCTTCTTCGCCACCTCGGACGTCGTGACCGTGCATCTCCGACTGGTCGACGCCACCCGGCACGTGGTTACGATCGACGACCTTGCGCGCATGAAACCGACGGCGTTGTTCGTCAACACGAGTCGAGCCGGACTGGTCGCGCCCGGGGCGCTCGTCACGGCGCTCCATGCGGGGCGCCCGGGGCTGGCCGCCGTCGACGTCTACGAACACGAACCGGTGACGAGAGGCGACGAGCCGCTACTCGATCTTCCCAACGTGGTCTGCACACCACACATCGGCTACGTCACACGAGACGAGTGGGAACTGCAGTTCACCGACGTGTTCACCCAAATCAACGAGTTCGCGGATGGACGGCCCAGCAACGTGGTGAACCCCGACGTTCTCACTCGACTCCGGACCGGGTGAGTCCTCTTCTGAGATCACCTGAGTTTCACCGGGGAGGACTGGTGTTCCGTGGTCTCACAGAGCTCGCCCAGTGCCATCGGTACATTCTTTGACCTGGTCCGTAAACCCAGACAGGCCGAGGCACTTACGAGTTGGGTTCGTCGAGCAGACGGTGGCGCCATTCGCTGCGTAGCTCTTGCTCCGTCGTCCCGAGGTCGTACGCAGGCGATACGACCGGCGCCACGCGATCGACGGCCACGATCACGATGGCCTTGATGCGCTCCCTCGCACGGACGGTCCCGCGGTTTTCGTAGAACTGGATCCCCGTCTCGAAGAGGTGTCCAGTGATGTGGACCGCTGCCGTGCCTTTGAGCCGGAAGCCCTTGCGGCTGAGCTGGTCAACGACGTTGATCTCGACCACCGGGTTCGCGCCCAGGTTCGAGACCGTGGCCGGCGAGTGGATGTGAGCAAAGACGAGGTGGTCGTCGTCCCACACTGCGATCGTGCCCTTTGGGGACAGGTTCGGAGTTCCATCGGGACATACCGTGGCGACGAAGCCGAGTTGCCCATCGACAGCGAGTTTCACTTGCTCGGTCAGGATTCCCAAGGTGCCCTCTTCGCTCTACGGTGAACAGAACCATTGTGCCGGGGTTCCACTCGATTCGCCGACCACTCGATCCGCGAACCACTCGATCCGCCGAACCACTCGATCCGCCGAACACGAAGAAGATAGTGTTCGTTCGCATGACGACGGACCAGTGGCGTGACGTGAACCGGGCCAATTGGGAGTCGCGGGTACCGATCCACACGGGTCCGGGCGGCTATGACCTCGCGTCGTTCGACGATGCCGGGTACCTGACTGAAGTGGTGCGCTACGACCTTCCGCGACTCGGTCGTCTCGATGGTCTCGATGTTGTCCATCTGCAATGCCACATCGGCACCGACACCGTCTCGCTCGCCAGGCTCGGCGCACGGAGCGTTACCGGTCTGGACTTCTCGCCGTCGGCGCTCGCCGCAGCGCGATCGTTGGCCACCCGGGCGAAAGCCGAAGTGTCCTTCGTCGAGTCCGATCTCTACGGCGCGATCGAGGCGTTGGGGCCCGAACGGTTCGATGTCGTCTACACCGGGGTTGGTGCGATCTGCTGGCTTCCCGACATCGCCCGGTGGGCCCGGGTGGTGGCTGGGCTGCTACGCCCCGGAGGCCGCCTGTTCATTCGGGAAGGCCACCCCGTCCTATGGTCGCTCGGCGACCCGCGTCCCGACGGACTGCTGGTCATCGAGTTCCCCTATTTCGAAACCGACGGTGTGGAATTCAGTGATGGAGCCACCTACGCAGGGGATGGCACGTTGGCCTCGCCCGATATTGTCCATTTCAATCACGGCCTGAGCGAGATCTTCAACGCGCTGTGGGACGCCGGCTTCACGATCACGGCATTTGCGGAGCATCGCGAAGTGCCGTGGAACGCGCTCGGCAACGCGATGGTGGCGAGCGACAACCATCCAGGCGAGTTCGTGTTGGCCGATGACCCGAACCGGGTACCGCTGAGCTACACGCTCCAAGCCACCAAACCAGCGAGCCTTACGAACCCGGTATGACCCGGGAGCCAACCGATGACACTGGACAGCCCCGCCGACGCCATCGTCCGACTCGCCGTATACGGAACCCTCGCGCCGGGGCGGGCGAACCACCATCACGTGGCCGATCTCCGGGGAACCTGGATGCCCGGCTACGTTCGAGGTCGGCTCGTGGAAGCGGGATGGGGCGCGGCGATGGGATACCCCGGCCTTATCCTCGACCCAGCAGCTGTATTCGATCGTGTTTCGCTGCCGGGCCATTTCGAACGACAGGACCGTCGCGACAACATGTCCGAAGAAATCGCGGTGCAGATCCTCACATCACAAGACCTGCCGGATCATTGGGCTCGTCTCGACGCGTTCGAGGGTCCGGGCTACCAGCGACGGGTCGCTCAGTGCGCGACGGCGACCGGAATGATCGCCGTCAACATCTACACCCTGGCCGATAAGGCTGCCTCGGACTGAAGCCGCCGCTGACTGAACTCCCGCCGAGATCGCTCAGGAACCGTCGACGAGGAGGCCAGCACGCGCTCGAGCAGTAGCGCTGCGGGTTCCGGGCGGTACGACGGAAGCGCCACCGGCCCGGTTCAACAGGTGAAGCCGAACGAAGCCATTGCTTTGTCATCAGCGTGCAACTCGGCCTCGTCGGTTTCGAGAAGGTGTTGGGCGGCGGACGTGTCATCTCCGGCCTTCCGCATAACCTCGGCTTCCTGCCGTCCGGTTTCGATGAAGCCATCGACGGTCTCGCGGTCCTTCTTCGGCGGTTTGATCGCAGCGAGGTCCTCAACCGCGGTTGAGAACAGGGGTGCCCATTCTGCGTAGAACTGCTGCATGGTTTCCACCGTCGGCGGCTTGTCGGTTCCGCCCGGGAAGAACTTCTTCGCGGTGGCCTCTCGTTCCGAACTCAAACGTGCGCATACCTTGTTCGCACTCTTCAGGTACTCGGCTCGAGTCACGCCGTCGCTCGAACACGCAGAGATCGTGAGGGCGAGTCCGATGGCTCCGGTGAGGATGCGGGGATGGTTCTTCATGTTGCTCCTTCTCCGCTGCGGGTGCAGCTGGTCGAACGAGCATCGTGGGCGGGGTGTCCCGGCAACGAGGGGTGTTCGTCCCTTCGCTGATCGGCGGTGTCCTAACCCCGTCCGAAGCCGGCATCGCGAGCGGCAATGATCGCAGCGGAACGGTCGTCGACGCCGAGCTTGGCGAGGATCGTCGAAACCCGGTTGCGTACCGACTTGTCGCTGAGAAACAGGTTCCGAGCGATGTCGGGATTGGAGCGACCCTGCGCAAGAAGTTCGAGCATCTCTCGCTCGCGGTCCGTGAGTTGAGGGAACGGCGTGAGGGGTTTGGATCGGGTACCCGCGATCGTGTCGACGAAGCGCTCCCCGACGGACGCTCCGAGCACCGTTCCGCCGGTCGCCACGGTTCGGATAGCGAGCTCGATCTCGTCACGCCCGGCCTCTTTGAGGATGTAGCCGCGAGCTCCAGCACGCATAGCCCGGACGACGCTCTCGTCGTCGTCGTTCATCGTGAGCACCAGGATTCGGGCCGAAGAACCCGCTTCGGTCAAACGACGAGCGACGGTAACCCCATCGATATCAGGAAGGTTGAGATCAAGAAGTACGACATCGGGTTTCGTCTCTTCCACAACCGCAATTGCGGCGTTTCCGGTCGATGCCTCACCGACGATCTCCAGGTCAGATCGCACGCTCAACGCAGCGCGGAGGCCATCACGGATGATGCCGTGATCGTCGACCAGCACGATCCGAATCACGACGCCTCACCATCAATGTCAGGGCTTCGGCTCGGGAGTACGGCGCGTACACGGGTCCCGCCGCCCGGGCGCACTCCGATTTCAACGGACCCGCCCAGCGTGTTCGGCCCGGGACCGCATGGAGGCGATTCCGAGCCGGGAGACCAGGTTGCTCGCAGTTGCGACCGCACTGCTCGGCGTTGCCTCCACATCGCCTCGGTCACCGGGCCCAACGCCATCGTCGTCGACCGTGATGACGATGCGATCGATCTCAGGTTCGACGACGACGTCACAGCGGGATCCTTGCGAATGACGCACGGCGTTGAGCATTGCCTCGGAGACTATTCGGTACGCCCCAACTTCAACCACCGGGTCAATCGACTCGACTCCGGCGGGCCCGGAAATGATCGTTCGCGGGTGACCTCGGGTGCCCGATGTTGCGGCCGCGTTGAACTGGTCACCCAGCGCCCGGATCGCGGCCATGAGGCCAAAGTGTTCAAGCTGGACCGGAGCCATACCGTCGATGATCCTTCGGACCTCGGACTTGGCGAGTGTCGCTGCAGCCTCGGCTTGCACAACGGACTCCGCCGCAGGGTGATTGCTCTGGAGTCGGTCGAGCGCGGCACGTGTCTGCAGCGAGAGTGCCGCGAGGGTGGGACCGAGCCCGTCGTGGAGGTCACGGCGAATGCGTTGGCGCTCGTCTTCGGAGGCGCTGAGCGCGCGTTGCCGAGACCGGGCCAGAGCATTGGAAAGTCGGACGGCGTTCGCCGCAACCGCGGCCTGGGTGGCGGCGTCGTTCATGAGTGCCATGTCCGAAGCGGCGAACTGCTCACCCGGGGACCGGGGTGCAACGAAAAGGGCACCCACCGGGATACCGGCGTGGGTGAGTGGGAACTCCGTCGTGTCCGGGAGCGCCGCTCCGGACTCGACGATCGGGGCGAGCCGCGTGTCGGTGCCGAGCGTTATTGCGGCGTAGGGAAGGCGCAGTGTCGCTCGGAGCGCATCGACCAACTGCTGCAGTGCGTCGATTGGACCGGCACTCGCTTGAATCGACCGTCCGATTTCCGCGAGGACCAGGTACGGATCATCACGACGTCCGTACATGGCCCGATCGACGATTCGCTGCGCGCGCAATCGTGCGGGAGCGAAGACGACGGCGGCAAGAGCCGTGAGGAGCAGGGTCGCCGATCGATCGCTGAACGAGAGGCCGTTCACGATCGCTTCGAGCGCAACGGAATACGCGCCGACCAGTGTCAACGTGACGAGTGCGTAGACGATCGTGCGGTTCACCACCGCGCGGACATCGAAGAGTCCGCGTCGAAGGAGGGCATACGCGATCGACAGCGGAAATGCGGGAAGAGTCACCAGATAGAGCACCTCGGGGACGGGTGCGACGGTGGCTTCGACAGCGTTCAAGATGACGAGCGAGAGCGTTGACACTGCGGCTCCGACACCGACGATCCGAAACTCCCGCCGGGCGTCGGCATCGCGCCGTACCCGCAGCAGGTTGACGAAAACATTGACCAGGCCGCCGCCAAAGAACAGCAGGATCGGAAGCGGTGCGAGGCTGTTCAGTTGCGTGAGTCGCCGATAGCTCACATCGCCCGTCGCGAACATCCACACTTGGATCCCCAGGGCCCAGAGGAACACGGAGAGGTACGCGGTTGTCACCAGCGCCGGTCGGCGTTCCAGGACTGCTGGGCGACGCGGAAACACGAGGAGGAAATGCGACAGCGCTCCGAGGTACACGCTGAAACTCAACCCAATGGTTTCTATAGCCAGCCACCAGAGCCACGGTCGAAACGCCAGATCCGCCGGCTCGCAGGCGATCACCGACTGAAGGATGACGCAGAAGACCGCAACGCAGAAGGTCGCGAACGCGACCGCGGCCGGCTCGCGCGGTCGACGCCGGAGAACGTACAAACCCAAGAGCAGCATCATCGCCGTGACGAATGCGGGAATCGCGACCCTCCGACCGATTGATTGTCCGATTCGCGCCTGAATCAGCGTGACGTTCAGATCACGGATCACGCCACGATCGCTCACCGTGTAACGGACAACATCCCCGGTGGCCACGTTCCGGTCGCGCAATCGCCCACGAAGGAGGTCGTCGACCGCTTGTCCATCAATAGCCAGAACAACCATTCCGGCTCGCAGTTCGGTGGCGCCCGGATAAGGGGGTTGGACCGCTAGTCCGCCGCCTGAAAGAACTTCACCGTCGACATGCCCTCCACCGTCAGACGGGAGTACCGATCTTGCTACGAGCAGCACGACCGTGAGTGCGAAGACGACCGCCGCGAGAACGATGGGAACCACAATCTCCATGGACTCCCGGCGTTGTCTTCGGTACCAACCGGTCGTCATCGTGTGAGTTTTCCAGACGGGATGTCCCAATGCCGAGGGACATCGTCACATTCCGCCGGACCTGTTTGATCCCACGGCGATCACCGCCCAGACCTCCTTCCCGAGCCAAACCCGTCTCACACGATTCAGCGCGAATTCCTATGCACCTCTATGGTCCGCGCACTTACTACTCCTGACACATAGATGTAACACTGCGACGTGG
This sequence comes from uncultured Acidimicrobiales bacterium, assembly GCA_963763135.1. Classification (GTDB taxonomy): domain Bacteria; phylum Actinomycetota; class Acidimicrobiia; order Acidimicrobiales; family JANYDT01; genus JANMZO01. The sequence goes on from CAVXNJ010000012.1 coordinate 635,584, forward strand.
AGACGCATACCCGCTCCATTTGCACTCGGGTTCAAACCGCCGACGTTTCCCGTTCGGAGCCCAATTGCCAGTCACGCGCGCCCTGCACAGGATTTCGGTCATCGACCTGAACCGCACTACAGCGGCGACGAGCTGGCGAGGACTCAACTGGCGAGCGAGATCGAAGCGGCCTGTCCGGTCTCTTGGCTGCGTTCAATCTCTCGAAGCGCGACGACCGCTGTGGGAATGAGCGCTAGATGACAGACCGACAGGGCGACCGTGCTCGTCGCGTCGAAGTCAGCGGGGATAGTCATCGCCAGTATCGTTGCCGTCGACAGCACCACGGCCGCGACCTGAGCGATGCGAACGAAACCGGGGCGTGACCGGGTGATCAGGGCGGAAACGGCCAGTCCGATGGCGAGTGGAATCGCCGAGAACCCGGCGACGGTCAGCGCGTCGACGTGGGCGGTCTTGTCATTTGCGGTGAACTCGAACGTCCCGCCGGCGAGGCGGCCGACGGCGTACACGGCCAGATTGATCGCAACGGCCGCTCCTACCGCCGCCCCGATGACGACGGGGACGGAGAACGCCGGCTTGTCCGTTCGTTGCTGCGATCGCCGCATCAGCCCCGTCACGACGCGCTCTCGAGGTACGCCGCGATTCTGACAAGGGCACCGTTCCAGACTTCGGCTTCGAAGAAGTCACGGATCTCAGGCACGGGAAAGCCGGATTGCACAACGGTCACGAGCGTGGAATTGGCACCGTACGCCTCGAACGTGACGTCGATGTGCGTGGTCATCGTCATCCCATCGGGGCTCGTGCCGGTGGATTCCGTGACGAGACGGTTGGGTCGATCTATCACGATGAACGTCTGCACTTCGCGGATCAGGCTGGCTTCATCGGGACCCCACACCGCAGTCTGAGTGCCGCCCACTCGGAGATCGACCGTGATCTCGACGATGCCGGGCTTTTCGTCGAGGATCGTGAACCACACCTTCTGTTTTTCGGCGTCGGTGTACGCATCGAACACCGCTTCAGGCGGCGCGGCTATTACGCGGGTCATGCGAAGCGAAAGTGGTTCGGTGGAGTTGGTCATCAGCGGAGTCCTTGAGTCTTGGAGTTGGTGGGGGCCGCCTTCGTAACGGCCGGTTTGGTGGGGTCGGTGGCGGAGTTCGCAGGAGCCGCGGCGTCAGCGTTAGCCGTGGTGAAGTAGGCGTCGAGCCCGTCGAAGCGCCGCTGCCACAGCTTCTGGTAGAGATCGATCCAGGCCATGGCCCGGTCGAGTGGTTCGCTTCCGACCCGGCACATGCGGGTCCGGCCAACCTTCTCGGTCGCCACGAGCCCAACGTCTTCGAGCAATCGGAGGTGCTTGGCCATTCCGGTGACGGTCATACCCGCCGCTTCCGCCAACTCCGACACGGCGACCGGGCCGGCGGCGAGCCGGGTGATCACGCCACGGCGGACACGATCACTCAGGGCTCCGAACACCCGGTCCAGCCGCTCAGAATCCGGGTCAACCAACGGGCTATGCAACGAAGGAAACTGAACCATTAGGTTCAGTTTAGAACAGTGAACCGAATAGTTCAACAATTACTATCGTCGCACAGCCTCTAGATATCTGTTCATATATACAGATATGGTGGAGTGATGGGATCTGCCGACGTCAGCGTGGTCAGTTTGGATGGGTGCGAGACGCACTGCGATGAGCCGATGAGTGTTTCGGCGTTACGGGAACGCCTGCCGGATGCCGAGGCCCGGAGAAGGACCGCCGACCTGTTTCGACTGTTGGGTGATCCCACCCGGGTGTCGATTCTGATGGCCCTGCGCGACGGGGGCGAGCTGTGCGTCTGCGATCTGTCCGCGACCATCGACGTCGCCGAAAACGTGGTGTCCCAGGCACTGCGTCTGCTTCGAACGGCCGACGTGGTGCGCACGCGTCGAGACGGCCGCCGCATCCACTACCGCCTTGCCGACACTCATGTCCGCATGCTCCTCGATCTGTCAACCGACCACATGAGCCACGTGAACGACCAAGCCACGTGAACGACCGAGCCCAGTGAGGCCAGCCCAATGAGCCCAGCCCGATGAGCCCCAAACCGATGATTCCGATGACGGTGTCGACCTTTCGCGTTGAGGAACTCGACTGCGCAACCGAGGAGAACGAGCTGCGCGACGCACTTACTCCGCTTCAAGACGTTCACCGCCTCGACTTCGACCTGGTCGCCCGTCACGTACGCGTCACCCATCGCCTCGCCTCGACCGGTCCGATCGAGGCGGCGATCCGCTCGGCTGGAATGCGACCGCGTCTGCTCATCGCCACGCCGGGCGACCTGCCATCCCAACGTCCGTCGCTTCCCCGCTCCACGATCATCACCACCGTGGCCGCCGGCCTCCTCGCCATCGGCTCCGAGGTTTGCGTGATGACCGGACTCGACGAGCAGTCCGTTCCTGTGGCGGTCCTGGCCCTTGGGGCAATCGCGCTCGGCGGGCGCGAAACCCTGCGGAAGGGTTGGCGAGCACTCACGGCACGACGTCTGACAATGAACCTGCTCATGTCAGTTGCGGCCATCGGTGCAGTGGTCATAGGGCAATGGCCCGAAGCGGCGGTGGTGATCTGGCTGTTCGGCGTCGCTGAGCTCATCGAAGCAGTCAGCCTCGAACGCGCGCGCAACGCCATCCGATCTTTGGTGGCACTCGCCCCCGAGAGCGCCCACGTCCGCACCGACGCCGGCGACTGGGCGGATACCCCCGCCGCGCTGATCGGTCTCGGTGCGGTGATGCTCATCCGCCCCGGTGAGCGAATCGCACTTGACGGCACGGTCTCCTCCGGGACCAGCACCGTCAACCAGGCACCGATCACCGGTGAGTCGATTCCCGTGGCGAAGGCGACCGGCGACATCGTGTTCGCCGGAACCATCAACGAGCGTGGCACCCTCGAGGTCAGCGTCACCGCACCCAAAGGCGAAGGCACGCTGGACCGAATCGCCCGGTCCATTCAACAGGCCCAGTCCGAGAAGGCGCCGGCCCAACGTTTCGTCGACCGCTTCGCGTCGGTCTATACGCCGATCGTGTTCGCGTTGGCCATCGCTGTCGCGATATTGCCGCCGCTCCTCGGCCACGGGGCCTGGCATGACTGGTTCTACAAAGCACTCGTGCTGCTGGTCTTGGCCTGTCCGTGCGCGCTCGTGATATCCACGCCGGTAACGGTGGTCTCCGGACTCGGCGGCGCCGCCCGCCGCGGGATCCTCATAAAAGGGGGCATTCACCTGGAACAGGCCCGCCATATCAACACCATCGCATTCGACAAGACCGGCACTCTCACCCATGGCCGCCCGCAACTCACCGACCGTTTCGCCACCAACGACCTTCCGATCGACGAGGCACTGCGAATTGCCGCGTCGGTGAATCGACTCTCGCAACATCCCGTCGCACACGCGATAGTAAGTGCACATATCGGACCGTTTGACAAGGTCGAGGAGTTCGAGGCGATCACCGGGCGCGGCGTGCAAGGCACGGTCAACGGCGTGCGTTATCTCCTCGGCAACCATCGCCTCGCCGAAGAGAACGGGGTGTGTACCCCCGAACTTGAGACCATGCTCAGCGCGCTCGAAGCCGACGCCAAAACCGCGGTCGTTCTGATGACCGACCATCACACCGTGGCCGTCTTCGCCGTGTCCGACACGGTCCGAGCCACCGCCGCTCAGGCGGTCGACGACCTGAAACGCCTCGGCGTGCGCACCCTGATGCTCACCGGCGACAATCAGCTCACCGCGATGGCGGTGGCTCGCCAGATCGGGATTGATGACGCTCGCGGCGATCTCCTTCCCGACGACAAATTGCGTATCGTCACCGAACTCATCGATTCCGGCCGACGCGTTGCGATGATCGGTGACGGGGTCAATGACGCCCCGGCCCTGGCCAAGGCGGCGCTCGGCATAGCAATGGGCGCGGCAGGCACCGACACCGCCATCGAGACGGCAGACATCGCGCTCATGGATGACGACCCCCGCAAACTCGCGGAGACCATCCGAATTTCCCAACACACTTCCCACGTGCTCCGACAGAACATCGCGGTTGCCCTCGGGATGAAGATCGTGTTCTTCGTCCTGACGCTGACCGGCACGGCGTCGCTGTGGCTCGCCGTGCTTGCTGACATGGGTGCCAGCCTGATCGTCATCGCGAACGGTCTCCGACTTCTGCGCAACCCATCACACCGGGAAGGTGGCCAGGCGACCGCACGTCAGGAAACCCGCAGGTAGGGGGACGTCACCAATCGCGGCATCGCATTACGTGTCAGTTTTGCCGAATCCGGGTATCTTGCGCGGTGGTGGCGTGCGTTGCCCTCGGCACGACTCGGACGAAGGAGAGCACATGCGTAAGAAGACAACGATGCGGTCCCACACCACGTTCGCCGGCCGGGTCGCAGGCAACTTCACGGTGGAGGTTACGCGTTGACCCGGCCTACGAACTGGACGCCGGACCCCGACGCGCTTCGGGGCATCGTTGCGGTGGTCGCCGGAGCGACCCGCGGTGCCGGTCGCGGGATCGCTCTCGGACTCGGAGAAGCCGGTGCGACGGTGATCTGCACCGGTCGCACCAGCCGAACCGGCACGCAGACGTCCGACTACCCGGGGCGCCGCGAGACGATCGAAGAGACCGCCGAACTCGTAAGCCGACTCGGGGGCACCGGAGTGCCGGTGGTCGTTGACCACCTCGACCCCGAACAGGTCGACCGTCTCCGACAGCGGATCGCAGATGATTACGGACACATCGACGTTCTGGTGAATGACATATGGGGCGCCGAGATTCTCAAAGGTGGACCCGACGAGTGGAACACCCCGGTGTGGGAGCACGATCTCGACACCGGACTCCGGATTCTCCGACTCGGCATCGACACCCACCTCATCACGTCGCACTTTCTGCTTCCCCTCGTCATCAATCGGCCGGGTGGTCTCGTGGTCGAAGTCACCGACGGCACCAACGATTACAACGCCGTGACGTACCGCATCTCGGCGTTCTACGACCTGGTGAAGCACTCCGTGAACCGACTCGCGTGGATCCAGGGCCACGAACTTGTGCCCCACGGGGCAACGGCCGTCTCGGTCACGCCCGGATGGCTCCGGTCCGAAATGATGCTCGAAGAATTCAAGACAACCGAAGACGACTGGCGCAACGCGGAAGCCCCGCCCGGCTTTGCGACATCGGAATCACCCCGTTTCGTCGGACGCGGCGTGGCCGCCCTGGCGGCTGACCTCGAACGGGCGCAATGGAACCAACGGTCCGTCACGGTCGGGGAGCTTGCGACCCACTACGGGTTCGTCGACCTCGACGGGTCGCAACCCGACTGCTGGCGCTACATGCATGACGCCGATACGAACCCCAACGTCGATCCGCTGGACTACCGCTGAGACCTACCTACCGCCGAGACCAGCCGGTCGGTAGGTCGATCACATGCGCCGGTCGGCGGCCACCGGGGACTTCGACTCACGCCACGTCGGCCAGGAACGCGAGCACGCGCTCCAGAAGCAGAGCCGCGGGTTCGGCCCGGTACGACGGGAGCGAGCGGTCGGTGAAGAGATGCTGATCGCCGGGGTAGAGGAACAACTCGGCCCGACCGGCGGAACCCACTTCTTCGACGAGTTCCCGCGCCGCGTCGAGGTCGCCTTCGATCGCGAACGAAGGGTCCGCGTCCATGCCGTGAATCTGCACCGGCACGTTGACGGGCCAGGCGTCGCCGAACTCCGATGGCGGGACGCACGCCTCGAGCAGCAGCGCACCGCGGGCCCCCGGCCGGGTCTGGGCCAGCTTCTGGGTGGGGAGCACCCCGAGGGAGAAGCCGGCGTAGACCAGATCGGCGGGCAGGTCAGCCGCGGCTGCGACACCCGCGTCGATCACGTTGCCGAAGCCCAGACTTCGGGCGTGGGCGACGCCTTCATCAACGGTCGCGAACGTGCGCCCAGCGTAGAGATCGGGCGTGTGGACGGTGTGGCCAGCCGCACGCAGATCGTCGGCGAAGGCCAGAAATCCGGGCGTCTGGCCCTGGGCGTGGTGGAACAGCACAACTTCGGCCATTGGAGGCCCTCCTCGGTCGATTCGGTTGGACCGCGTGCATCGTCCAAAAGGCGAGCAACGAATGATCCAAACTTCTGGAGCATTCATCGTAACGATATGATCGAAAAATGTCGAGCAATCATTCCCTGCCCGACTACGAGCTCGACGACCTGCGTGTATTCAGTTCACCGAAAGAACTCAAAGCGATGTTCCACACGCTTCGGGGCACGCTCATGGACCTTGTGCTGGAGCGGGCGGCCACGATCAACGAACTCGCGGCGGCCGTCGCTCGACCGCCGAGCACCATCGCCTATCACGTCGGGATTCTCGTCGAGGCCGGTATGTTCAAGGTCATCCGGACCCGTAAGGTGCGATCCATCGACGAACGTTTCTACGGACGCACCGCCCGGGTTTTCTACGTCGGGCAGATCAAGCCCGAACAGCTCAGCTCGATTCCCAACCTGCTGATCGAGGCGGCCACCGAGTCGGTTCCGGCCCACGAGAACGATCAACTTCGGGCGATCCACCGACATGCCCGGATACCTCGAGACCGCGCCGCCGAGTTCTGGGAGCGGGTGTTCGATCTGACCCGCGAGTTCAGCGCCATCCCTCGAGGCGGCGACACGGCCTACGCGTTTGTCGCCGGCCTTTACCCGACCGATTACCCGAGTCTTCCTGAACCCGAAGACGACTCGGGATCGGGAGCAACAGACTGAGACGATCGAAGGGCTTGTACGGAAGCGGATCGGGTCCGTTCGGCCCGCCCAGCCCGCCGAAGCTGCCCCTGCACAACGTCCGCCCGAATGCGCTCTCACTCTGTATCGGAGCGGGACGTTGTTCGACGGGCGCCAACAACGAGCAGAACTCCACAAAGGAGAAGCGCAAGGGCTCCCAGTGTCAGGACCCACGAGTCTGCCCCCGTGAAGGACACTGCCGTCTGCGAGGAAACCGCCGCGGCCGGTGGCGCCGATTCCACGGTGCCCGTATCCAGACCGGAGCCGCTTCCACCGTTGACAAAGGTTGAAGTTGGCGTCAACGGACTTGTCGGTTGCGACGTCGTTGTTGACGTCGTTGTCGACGTGGTGCTCGGCGACGTCGTAGTCGTTGACGTCGTGCTCGGCGACGTCGTGGTTGTTGATGTGGAGCTTGTCGTTGTTGGCGTCGTGGTCGTTGTTGACGTCGTTGTTGACGTCGATGTTGACGTCGATGTTGACGTCGTTGTTGACGTTGTGGATGGCGACGCATCGTCGGTGGCTACGCCGGGCGCACTCGGATCGACGACAGTGCCGTTGGCGAGTCCGTCGTCGTCGCCTTGCGCGCCGTCGATGAACTTGTAGAGCCAGCCGGACCCACCGATTGGTAGGGCGCCGACGCCGGACGCGGGGTCGTATGGCCACTGGTACCACTGTGGCGGCGCCGCGGCCGTTGGCGGTCCGTAACGCCACACCACCTTGGTCACGGCGCTCAGGGTTACGGCGACGCTCGCGGCCGCGCCTCTCGTCAGACCGGTCAAGCTGAACGAGAACTGCGCCGCGGGGAACGTGTAGCCACCGGGCGGCGCCGGCGCGTTCGACGGGCCGACGTTCGTCAGCTTCCCACTGTCGGCCTTGAGCACCACGATGCCTCCGGCGTCAGCCGGAAACCGAGCCGTAGTCGGATCGCCCGGTGTTCCCTCCAAGGCGATCTGCACGATGTCCGGGATGCCCGTGCCGGAGTGGTCGGGATATGCCTTGGGAGTCGCGCAGACCGAGTACTCGGTGGTCCGCCCGACGAACTTCCCGAGTGTCGGGTCGTTCGCCCCAGGATCGAGAACGGTGGAAGTGATCGTGTACCCGGCGTAGGTCTTGGCCGTGCGCGGCTTCGTGGACAGCACGACGCTGGTCCCGTCGGCCCGCCCACCGTTGATCGTGTAGTCGATCAGGACTTCGCCCTCGTCCGGGTCGCCCTGGCATCCCGAGTTGCCGAACAGTTGTATCGATGCCTTCGGGTCCGTGTTCGACACCACGAACCACAGGCGCTTCTGCCCGTTGACGTCGACCAGGACGGCATCGAGCTGCGGAGGCTCCGGTGCCGACGGGGCATCGATGCCTTTGCCAGCGTTGGCCGTCGTCACGTTGGACCGGATCACCACCCTCGCATCGGTGCCGACGGCGATCCCTGCTGCGCCGGAGTGGGCCAGCTCGTTCTCGACGACCGCACCCTTCCCGTGCTCGAATCTCACCCCGACGCCGTTGCCGAGCGCGCCACCTGACGAACTCGTTCCGATGCGGTTGCCGGTCACGGCGAACGACTCGCTCGAGAGCACCCACAGACCGGTGCCGGTATTGCCGGAGATCACGTTCTGCACGACCTCGCCGCTGCTGCGTCCGTCGAGGACGACGCCGTCCTTATTCGGCACGGCCACGGTTCCGGCGTTGTTGGTGCCGATCCGGTTGCCGATGATCGACAGCTTCTCGTCGCTCACATCCGCGTGGATGCCGAATTCGGTGTTCCCACTGATCACGTTGTCGGGGCCGATGGTGATCTTCGTTCCCTTCACGGACACACCGCGTCGGTTGCCCACCTTCGTGTTTCCATTCGCCCCGACGCCGACCCGATTGCGGGCAATCCGGATGGAGTCGGGCGAGCCGCCGAGGGGGCGGACGCTCTCGCCGAAGATGATGCCGTCACCTTCGCCGCCGATCGTGTTGCCGTCGATCGAGGAATCCTGGACGTATCCGAATCGCACGCCTTCCGAGCCAGCGGCGCGCACGGCGTTGCCGGTGCGATCCACGCCGATCCGGTTGGCCGTGACGGCGACGCGGGACCCGGTGTCAACGTTGACGTCCGCCTGCGAGTGCCCGGCGATGTCGTTGTCGTCGATCGTGACCCGGTCGGCGTTGCCGTACACGAGAACACCGCTGTTGCCGGACGCGCGTGCGGTGCCGTTGGCCAGTGTTCCTATGGTGTTGCTCCGTACGACGATGTCGGTGCCGGTTACCGCTCCGGACAGCGCACTCGACGGTGAGTGCAACGTTCCTGCGGCATCGTATTGCGAAACACCGGCCACGATGATGTCGCCCCATCCGCAGCACAGGCCGCCCTCTGGCGTCGCTCCTGCGACCGTGTTCGCGGTAACGACGGTGCCGGTGCCGCCGTTCGCCAGCACGCCGACGCCCATCGTCGTGAACGCCGTCGCCTGGGCGTTGACACCGATGTTGTTGCCGGTGATGGCGGACGGACCGTCCCCGCCTGCGTTCACGCGGACTCCAACGACTTTGGCCGAGACCACGTTGTTCTGGACGGTGGCCGGACCCGACACCTCGATCCCCTGGATCGGCAGCTGGGCCAGAGAGGCGCCTGCGGCCGCGTCAACGCCCACGCGGTTGTCGGTGACGGTTGCCGTACCCGCGGCCGTACTTGAGCCGATCCGAATCGCAGTGGCCTGGGCCGTGACGACGTTGTTCGTAACCGTCGCTCCGGCACCCGCCCCGGCCACGAAGACCCCGGTCAACGGTGGCGCCAGGGCGGCACCGGTCGGTCCCACGCCGACGCGATTCCCTCGGATGATCGTGTTGCTCGAGCCGGTTCCCGCTCCGAGAGCGACAGAGAAGCCCGACACTGCGAACCCGCTGATCGTGACGCCGGGGGCGTTGGCCACGAGCCCGTTCACGGCGGGTGTCGCGGCCGTCGGCCCGTCGAGGCGCACCCACCCACCGGGTTGGGACGTTCCATCGACACTGACCGGCGCGTTGATGGCAGGAAGAGAAGTAGCCACCGTGATCACCGGAGCGCCGGTGCCGGCGATTGCGAACGCGATCGGCTGCGCTTTTCCTGATGCGTTGGCGGCCTCGATGGCGGCGCGGAGCGTGCATTCCGGCTTGTTGTCGACCTTGTTACCGGTGTCGCAGGCCTCCCCGGAGTTCGAGGCGTTGGCGGCATCGCCCGTCGAGTTCACGATAAGGCTCGAGACGACATCGATGTCCTTGGTAACGAAATCCTCGACGTTGACCGAATCGGTGACGGTGAGCTTCACCGTGTACTTCGCGTCCTTCGGATAGGTGAAGGACGCCTTCGCGCCGAACGCGATCGTGTTATCCGGATCGCCGAACTCCCACTTGTAACGGACGAGCGTCGATGGTGCGAACGCCGCCGACGTCGAACCATCGAAGTTCCAGGTGCGCGAACCCGCGGTCGCGGCCTCCGCCGTGAACGCCGCGACCGGGTGCTGGGGCGCCGTGCTGCCCACCTGGATGGGAACGAGAGCCGCCTGTCCCTGGCCGTAGAACAGTTCGCAGAGGAGGCGTGACAGAGCTGCGCAGGCCGAGTTCGATCGTGCCCCGCCGAAGGTCCAGTGGAGGGCGAGGAAGGCTGTCATGTCGCTCTCCGCCAGGCGTGCCGCGGCGTCGCTCGCCCACGAGATGACGCGGATCGTGCAGAGGTCCTCGAGCGCGTTGAAGAAGTCGCCGACCCGGGCGCATGGCTCGCCGCCCCTGCTCGCCGGATTGTCGAAGTAGAGGTCAGCGATGACCGCCAGACCGCCGGCCGGTGTTCGAACGTACAGATGGACCCACGACCGACTGTTGAGTGGCTGGTTGGCGTCGCCCGACGCGATCGGCCGCATGCGGATCGTGTAGGCAACGGTCGGTTCGCACGGGCCGATGAACCCCGGTGCCGCGCAGTTCGGCAGCGGTGGGTAGCTCGGAATGTTGACCGTGCGAAGGGGGCCGGACATCCGGACGGTGAAGTCGTACGGTTGACCGACGGTCGGGTTCGCCTGAATCGGTTCCGCCACCATCAGGCCGCTGTCCTCGTAGCTCCCCGGGTCGGGGTACACGAACGTCGGCCCGACGCCGGGTGTGAACCCAAGGTTCACCGGAATTGCGGGCGTGAACCCGCCGGTCCATTGGTTGCAATGGAACCGCTGCGCCATGGTGAGCACCAGGCTCTCGGTGTTGATACTGCCAAGCAGCGCCGGGGTCATCTTGGCGTCGTCCATCACGGACGTGTACATCGCCTTCGTGCAGGGCACCACCTTGGTTCCGGCCGACGCAAGCTCAGCTCCTGTGGTGATCACGATCGGCACCACGGCCAACGCGACCAGCGCCGCCACGCAAAGGAACGAGATCGACCGCCGTGACTTGCCGTGAACCGACATTGGTGTCCCCGTCCTGAATGAATGAGGGTTCACTTTGACCGCTCATCGTCACCGTACGTGTCGGATCTGGCGATCTCAATACGTCATTCTGCGTACTTGCCCACTGCTCGTAGTCGCGGGTGCCCGCGATGCCGATCTTGTTCAGCTCGATGGCGATGTCGTCGCGGTCGAAATCCCGAACACGACGACGCCGCGGATTCCGGCTAGCGAAGACGGCGGACCAGCTGTATCAAGCGGTCGAGCTCGTCGACGGTGTTGTAGATGTGCGGCGACGCGCGAACGACGCCCGTCAGCCCCTTGGCCTCCAGATCAATTCGGGAACCGGCCAAACCCGATGCGTTGATGGCGATGTTCTCGGCGGCCGCCCGACTCGCCACGTCCGCCGCCGCCACCCCAGGTACCGAAAAGGTGACGATCGCCGACGTCGGACCTGACCCATCATGCAACGTCGCTTCGGCCGAGGCCAGGCCGGATCGGAGGTGGGCCGCCAGAACGGACAGCCGCTCATGAACCCGAGCCACCGTGAGTTCCTCGAGCTGGGTCAGGGCTTTGGCCAGGCCCACGCGAGCAGCAAACGAACACTCGAACTCGTCGAACCGACACGAAGCTGGTTGCAACGAATACGACGAACCGCTCTCCCAGTTCGCTGAGTGCCCGTCGATACCGGTCGGCTCACAACGTTCGGCAAGAGATCTGCGCACATACAAAAATCCGGTGCCGCGTGGAGCTCGTAGCCATTTCCGACCGGTCGCGGTCAACGCATCGCAGCCAATCGCCCGAACATCGACGGGGATCTGACCGGCCGCCTGGCACGCGTCGAGAACGAAAGGAATGCCACGCTCCCGACACGCGGCACCGAGTTCCTCAACCGGATTCACCAGACCGCAGTGCGTCGCGATCATGGTCGCCGACACCATGGAGGTCGGACGGTCAAGGGTCGCCGCAACGTGGTCGGGATCGATCGAACCGTCGGCCCGACTCGGCAACACGTCGATCACCAGATCGAAGACCTTGGCCGCCTGCAGAATGCCCGGTGGTCCGTCGCTGAAATACCTGGATGGTGTGGCGAGCCATTCGGCGTCGAGAGCAAGGACGCAGGACGAGGCGCTAGCCATACCCTCGCGTGAGGACGAGGACGACGCTATCGGCGTCGAGGGCCGTCACAACACTAGGTCCATATTTTGGCGACGGACCACCGGTAGTGCGAGCTGTACGAAAGCCGGTCGACGACGATGCGACCGCCCCGCCGGACGACGCCGGCGTTGCACATTCCGGTGAACACCTTCACGAAGGCCGTGGTGTCGCTGTGTTGAAGCGAAATCTCACTGGCATCGGCGGCGTTGATGAGTCGCGCAATCGAATCCTTCGCTCCGAGAAGCACCGGCTCGGCCTCGTCAGCCGCCCGGTAGCCGCCAACCAGTTCCTCCCGGCGTAGGTGCGTGATCATCGCCTCTACGGTCGTGTTGGCAGGGAGTGAACTTCCGGCGTTGCCAAGGAAGGCGATCTCTCGGCAACCCGGCGTCGCGTTGCGCAGCGCATCAATATCGAGGGGTGAACCGGGTCCGAGGTCGGTGAGGGAAGAAGGCATTCGATCGGTTTAGCAGCACCGCCGTGTTGTTCCGTTTGAGTTTCGGCGCCGGCGGCGTCGTTTCTTACAGCGGTGGATCGAACGTCGAAACGACCTCGACATGCGGGGTCTGGGGAAACATGTCGACGACGACGCTGGAGCGAAGCGAGTAGCCCGCAGCGGCGAGAAGCGAGGCGTCACGTCCGAGCGAAGCGGCGTCGCAACTGACCAGCACGAGACCGCGCGGCTCTGCGGCCACAATGCGTTCGACACCGATGCGTCCGAGACCGCCGCGGGCCGGATCTGCAACCACCAGTGTCGAGCGCCCCCGTGAGTATGCGCGCATATCGAACTCGTCGACATCCGACGCGACCGCCCGAGCGTTGCTCAGCCCGGCCAGATTGACTGCGGCGTCGAGCGACGAACAGCCTTCACGCTCCACGCTGACCACGTCGGCGAAACGCTCTCCGAGGGTTACCGCGAACAGGCCAACACCACCGTAGAGATCGGCCAGAACGTCGAGCGGCGCATCGAACGATCGCAGTGCCTCATCGACCAACGTGACGAGCACCTCGGTTCCGTCGAGTCGGGTCTGAAAGAACGCTCCGGCCGAAATGCGAAAGGTATGTTTACGTACTTTCTCGAAGTAGAACGGTTGGCGGTCACCGGCCAGGACGTCAGAATCGACGACCTGAACATTGCGAACCGATCTGGGAGTGGAGATCTCGATGCCGTCGGCACTCGGGTCAACGATCACCATCAGTTCGCCGGTGGCCTTCCCGTAACGGACCGTGACCTCCCGCGTTGACTGGCCGAACTTCGAGTGCATCAGGACATGCTCGATGGTGGGATCGGCCACCTCACAGGAATCAACCAGGACCGCGTCATTTGACTGCTCGGCCCGAAACCCGACGCGTCCACTATCAATAAGTGCACGTACGGTTGTGCGGTGGCCCACACCAGCGAGAGTCGGTCCTTTGGTTACGCGTCGTTCAACATCGGAAAGCTTGCCGATCCGCTCCAGGGATTCGACGACGATCCCTCGTTTGAGGGTGTGCTGGGCTTCCAAGGCGACATGCTGCCAACCGCATCCCCCGCAACCGCTGGCGACATGCGGGCACGACGGTGCCGTACGCATAGGGGATCCTTCGATCACTTCTACCGTCGTGGCGCGGGCAAAGTCTTTCGCCTGGTGCGTGAATCGAACGTTGACCCGTTCACCCGGCAGGGCTCGGCGTACAAACACGACGCGACCGTCAGCGGCTCGGGAGATCGCGTCGCCGCCGTTGGCGATGCCGGTACACGTGAGTTCCATTGCGTCCACGATAGGTGGCCGCTGGCGCACGTTTGCTTATTGGTTGGTGAGGAGCCGACGCCAGCCTTCGGGCAACGGCGTGGACGCGGCCAACTCCTGGACCATGGATTCGAGGGTCGGAAGTCCAGTGGGCATCGGGGTGGCTGTCATCGGGGTTGCGGGCATCGCGACCGGAGCCATCGGAACGCTCGCAACACTCAACGGCGAAAGCGTCGGCAGCGCGTCGTAGGAGGGAAGCGACGCCGGCGCAAGTGCCGGTGGCGCGGCCTGCGTCGGGGCCGGGCTGGCCACGTTGAACGACGACACCGCCGCTTCGGAAGCCTGCAATGGAGCGAAACCCTGGAGCGTGGGAAGTGTTCCGACGGTCGGTAACGTTGCCGCTGGCATCGTGGCGGCAGGCATGGATGCCGCGGGCATGGCACCGCGGGCATGGTGACCGCGGGCATCGTGGCCGCGGGCATGGTTGCGGCTGGCATGGACGCGAACGGCATCGCCGGCACCGGCTGGTTCACGGCCGGTATGCCGGGGGCCATCGAAGGAAGGGGAGTGAGCGCAGCCGGGGCAGGCAGCGGTTGGACCACGACGTCGGCAGGATGTACCGGCGCAGGCTGCATCACCGGCGCCGGGGGCATTCCGGCGACGACGGGCGCAGCGACGGGCGGCGCTTGTGGCGCAGGTGCCGGCACCGTGACGAACGAGGGCACGCCCGCTTGCGGCACGGCCGACGGAGGAATCGGTGCGGTCGGTGCCGCGTACTGGGCGGGTGTGACCGGTGCCAGATCCTGCGGGGCGCCGGTGGGTGGGGCCCAGGTCGGGTTCCCCCGACCGTCCGACGGGGCCGGAGACTGGGGCTCGATGATCGGTGTCGGCGGATACGACGAAATCGGGGACTGCCAGGTTGGCGAATCCACACCCTCACCGGTGCTGGTCTTGGAGTGGGCCTGGGCCGAGGGCGAACGCTTCGATGTGACGTTGTTCGGATCACTGCCGCCGGCGAGTGCGATCGGGTCAAGTTTCGGCAGTACCGGTTGCGAACGTCGCTCAACGGTGCGATTCGGCATGGCTACGTTGAGGTGGGGCATGCGCTCGCCCAGGGCGGCAAGGTGTGCCGCCAGCGCCGCACGACCCTTGGTCTGCGGAACGAGTCGCGGCTCGACGCCGAGCACCGAAGCTGGCACACGGACGCGGATGGTCTTGTCGGACGCGGGTTGAGGAACCCGTTCCAACGAGTTCAACCAGCTGAAGAACTCTTCCGGCGGGAGCGGTTTCGAGATGACATAGCCCTGGACGCGGTCGGCCTGCAGGGCCCGCAGTGCCTGGAACTGCTCGATACCCTCGGCGCCTTCGGCCACCACTTCGAGACCGAGGTTGTGCCCGAGTTCGATGATCGAACGAACGATCACGAGGTCCTGCGGATCGGAGAGCATCGTCTTCACGAAGGACTGGTCGACCTTGATCTCGTCGATCGGCAGCAACTGCAGCTGCGACAGCGACGAGAAGCCGGTGCCGAAGTCGTCGATCGCGATCTTCACGCCGAGCGAACGGAACGCAGCGAGCGCGGTGCGGGCGATCGAGCGGTCGGCCATGACCTCGGATTCGGTGATTTCGAGAACGAGCATTTCGCCGGGAACCTTGTGCTCGTTGAGCAACTCGGCGATGAACGTCGGGAGGGTCTGGTCGAAGAAGTTCCGAACGGAAAGGTTGAGCGCGACTGTGATCTCGAACCCGGCCCGACGCCACTTCGCCAGGTCCCGGATGCCCTGCTCGATAACCCAGCGGGTCAGCGGTTGGATGAGCCCGGAAAGCTCGGAAAGCTCTACGAAGTCCTTTGGCGTGAGCAGGCCGAACTGCTTGTGGTACCAGCGGATCAGGCCTTCGCTGCCGACCACCTGGCCGGACGAGAGGTCGACCTTCGGCTGATGGAAGAGGCAGAAGTCGCCTGATGCGATCGAAGCGCGGAGTTCGCCGAGCAACTGGAGGCGACGCAGGTTCGATTCGTCGTCGTCGGGCATGGCGAACACGTGCGAGCGACCGGCCTGCTTGGCTTCGTACATGGCCGCGTCAGCGCGTCGCATGAGGGCCGCGGGTGATTCGCCGTCGGTCGGATAGAGCGCGATACCCGTCGACGCACCAGCCTGAATGGTCATGCCGTCGACATTTACCGGCGGCTGCAGACACGAGGCGATCATCTCGGCCACGTTCAACGCGACCTTCTGGCTGGCCGGGAACGTGACAACCGCGAACTCGTCGCCACCGAGACGGGCCACAAGCGACCGGTCGGGCAGGTACGACGCGAGACGTCCGGCGATCGCCTGGAGCAGTTGGTCGCCGATGGCGTGGCCGAGCGTGTCATTGACTTCCTTGAAGCCGTTGAGGTCAAGGAGGTGGACGGCGAGCGTTTCGTTCATCCGGCGGGCATCGTCGAGACGGCGGCGAAGCTGGTCGTTGAAGAGACTGCGGTTGGGCAAACCGGTGAGTGTGTCGTACTGCGCCTGCTTGCGGATCGTGTTCTCCGCTTCCTGCTGGCGGGTCACGTCCACGAGCACACCGCGTACCCGAACGGCTCGGCCGTTGTTGTCGCGGTCGACGGCCATGGTGTTGCGCACGAACACGGTCGCGCCATCGCGATCCACCATGCGGAAATCGATCGCAATGTTGGACTCACCGCTCGAGACCACGGCGTGGCGGCTCTGCGACTCGTGCTCCACGTCGTCGGGATGGACGAACGACTCCCAACGTTCGATGAACGCTTTCGGGTCGACGCCGAACACCTTCCTGACCTGCGGGCTCACCGTGGTGAGCGCCAGGGTGTCAGGATCGGCTTCCCATGCAATCGCGTCGAGACCACCAAGAAGGTCGAGGTACTTCCGGTTCGTGTCACGTTCGAACCGCTGGCTGCGGCTGATGAGCAACGCGGCACCCGGCACGAACATGGCGAAACCCGTCAGGGCGAGGGTCTCGGAAATGTCCGGGTGGATTCGTCCGAGCCGCGTGGCGGCCACGAGCCCGAGCATCAACGTCGCGGCGTTCGCAACGGCGATCACCGTGCTGAACGTGAAGAGGCCCAACGTGATCTGGGCAAAGGAGAGCAGTAGAACGAGCGGGAGCAGCATCGGGGCATAGACCGCGATGGCGGCCATGGCCAGGGTGTCGATCCACGGGATCAGTCGGGGTATGTGCCCGTCGCGTTTGAGCACGTCATAGCCGATGAAGCCGACAGGCACCACAAGAAACGCAATGAGGCCCATGACGATATTTCGGGCCGTGCCGGCGTCTTCGAACGCCGCGGCGGCGACGAACAGGGCGACCAACATGCACTGACGGGTCCAGAACACCGGAAGGGCCGAGCGGAGCCGGTCTTCGAACGTAAACGCTTCATGGCCCTCTTCTTCGAGAGCGACTTCAATTCGGGCGATGTTCGGCGTCCAGGGCTGCGATCCGTCAAAGCGGACTTCGCGATCCTGTTCGGAGAGATTCATCCCCTTGTTCGTTTTGCTGCTGTTCGCCTTGCTCTTCTTCTTGCTCATCCGCGATGTCCCTACGAACTACACACGCGGGAGTGATCGACCGCGCCACTCGGGCGGCGGTCATCGCGGTACCAGTTCATCTCTTGGCTATCGACGCGTGGAGCGGTTCGCTTGAGAGTGAATTCGAATGCGAACCCACCCTCAGTAGTTTTCCGAGTGAAAAGTGACCGCGCGGGCATTGTCCGGGAATGAACCTACGATTTGGGGGATGTCTCCGTTTGAATCTACGACGCACCGGCGCGATCCCGTGCGGGCGCTGCGGCGCGAACCGGTGCTGCGCACCGGTCGGATTCTGCGATGGACCGCTGTCGGAGTCACCCTTTCGACGGTCTTGACCGGTTGCCTGTTTTCGTCGGGCTCGCCCTCACCGAAAGCCTCGGTCGCTGCGCCCGACACCACCCTTCCCGGCTCCGCAACGGTGGGAATAGTGGCTCCTGGCGCAGCGGGTGGTGGAGCGGTGACGGTGCCGGATACCTACGTTCCGGGGCAGCCGGCCCCAACCGTTCCCATGGCGCAGGCCCAGGCGGTCCAGTTGGAAGCGGCGAACTCCACGACGACGATCGCATCAGCCCCGAACCGGCTCGCCCCCATCACGTCGCTTCTCGCCAGTGCGGAAAAAGGTCTCCTCACGGCCGAAGCGGCCAGCCGGAACCTGTGGGACTCGTGGCAGGACAAGGACCGAGAACGGGCCGTGCTCTACGCATCGCCGGAGGCGGTGAAGAGCCTGTTCGCCCTGCCGTGGCGCCCCGAGACGGTCGATCAGGGATGCCGACCGTCGACGCGTCCGGAAATGGCCGCTCGCTGCCTGTTTGTCCAGGGCACCGTCGTGAAGATTCTCGACGTCAGCGGCTCGACCGAACAGGGCTACATGGTCGCCAGGGTCACGACTGCGCTGCAGAACGCGCCCACCGTGTCGGTTCTGCCAACGGCCCCACTCGACCCCACGGTTTCCGTCGATCCGAATCTCGCGGGTTTGCCGACCACGACCGTCGATCCGAACGTGCTCGTGTCGATCCCCGATGCCGGGCTTCCCGCCGGCAGCGTTTCCGACCCGGCCGGTATTCCCGCGACGATCCCCGCTGCTCAGCGGCCATCAGGCACCAGCGTGCGTCGGACCAAGACGACTACCACCAAGAAGTCGTCCACCAAAACGACCAAGGCTCCCGCAGGTGATTCATCCAAATCGCAGGATGCGCCATCGGCTCCCGCTGATTCGCCCGCGGAAACTCCCGCAACGCAGCCACCACCGGCTCCGCCCGCAGGAGGCGTCCCCGCCGGTGCTCCGGTTGTCAATCAGGTCGAATAGCCGTCATCCATCCAGGCGAATAGCCGCCATCCAGGCGAGCAGCCGTGACCGGCCGGTGACCGCGCCCATGACCAGGGACTTACCAGGCTGAAGCAGCCTTGGACTGGGAAACCGAATCGGGCACGTCGGCGAACGCGTTCGACACCTGCTGAACCGGCATGTTGTTGCGGGCCAGACGCCGACGCAGGTCCTCCACGATCTCGCGGGCCTCGATGATGCCGACCGCGGTGTGTTCCCGAACGATCTTTACGGCGTCCGCATCACGTCCCTGGAGCACGTACTCACGAGCTTCGATGACGTAGGTGGGAACGTCGTCGTCGGGGTAGCTCATGGAGAGTTCCCGGTACAGGTAGTCGAGCTTTCGGGTCAGACGGTCGATCGCCTGACGTAGTTCGACCCCCTGGGCCATGGCCTGCACCTGCTCATGCGACATCATCTTGGGGAGTCCTCTCGTTCGCGTCGACGCGTTACTCAGTGTTGCTTTTCGCACTATCGGCACCAAAAGCCGAAAACTTCAGCTTTTGCCGGATTGTGTGCACATTTCCCTTGTGGACAGGAAAAGTGAACACAATCGGCGGCCCCGGCGAGGGTCGAGAGAAGTGAGCGAGCGCCAGCGAGAGAACGGAGTGAGACCACCGAGACCGGATGAAGGCCGCCGTGGCGGGACTCGAAGCGAAGCGGAGATGGGGCCCGCCACCATGTATTCAGTGAAAGTCGCGAGAGCGGCCGGGTTGGACGCTGAGCCAGAGTGGTTCGATGCGGTCGGCGATGATGTTGATGACGTGCGTGGTGCCTACGGTGGAGTCGGTCCCCGAAGCTTTGAGAGCGGTCATTTCCATGCGTTCGCAGATGCCGCGAACCAACAGACCCGATGCACCCCGGGCCACGCTGCGGTACTTGGCCCACACGCCTTTGGAGCAGATGATGTTGATGAGCCCGGTTTCGTCTTCCAGGTTGATGAACGTGGTGCCGCCCGCCGTGGCCGGGCGTTGACGGTGGGTGACGACACCGCCCACCCATATGCGCCGACCGTTTTCCGTTGTGCGAAGTCCGGCTGAGGTCACGATCCCCAGCTCATCGAGCTGCTTGCGCACGAGCGTGGTCGGGTAGCCCTCGAGTGTCACGCCGGTGGCCCACAGATCCGCCGCTGCGGTTTCCACCGGGGTCATGCCGGGCAGGGCCGGGGCCCGCTCACCGACCACGATCCCGGCCAGGCGACCGGGTCGGGCCTGGGCCGCGGCACCGGCCGACCACAGCGCAGCCCGCCGGTCCATGCCGAAGCAGCCGAAGGCTCCAGCGGTCGCGAGCGATTCCAGGGCCGGGGTGCCGGGATCGATGCGGCGAACGAAGTCGCCGACACTTTCGAATGATCCGTTCGCGTTTCGCTCGGCTTCGATGCGCCGACCGAGTTCGCCGCCGATGAGGCGGACGTCGGACAGGCCGAGCCGCAGCGCCGGTTGGTGCGTGGGGTAGCCGCGCTCGTCGGTGGACTCCGGCCGCTCCCACTGCAGCGTCGCTCCGGCGTTGGATTCCAGCAGATCGGGGCCGAGGATCGTGACGCCGTGCCGACGGGCGTCGGCGGTGAGCGACTGCGGGGAGTAGAAGCCCATCGGCTGGGCGTTGAGCAGCGCGGCGCAGAACGCGGCCGGGTAGTGGTGCTTCATCCAGCAGCTCGCGTAGACGAGGTAGGCGAAGCTGACCGAGTGGCTTTCCGGGAAGCCGTAGTTCGCGAACGCCGCGAGCTTGTCGTAGATGATCTCGGCCACGTCGTCGGCAATACCGTTCGCGCGCATACCTTCATAGAGCCGCTGCTTGAGCCGCTCCATGCGCTCGGTCGAGCGCTTCGATCCCATGGCCTGACGCAGTTGGTCGGCTTCGGATGGTGTGAAGTTCGCGACGTCGATCGACATCTGCATGAGCTGCTCCTGGAACAGCGGAATGCCGAGCGTCTTCTTCAGCGACTTCTCCAGCAGCGGATGCAGGTACGTGACCTCTTCCTCGCCGTTGCGCCGACGGATGTAGGGATGCACCGACCCACCCTGGATGGGTCCGGGCCGGATGAGGGCCACTTCGACGACGAGGTCGTAGAACGTGCGGGGCCGCAGCCGGGGCAGCGTGGCCATCTGCGCGCGACTTTCGATCTGGAACACGCCGACGGTGTCGGCCTGGCAGATCATGTCGTAGACGTCGTCTTCCTGCGGGATCAACGCGAGCTCGACATCGACGCCGTGATGGTCACGGATCAGGTCGACGCCATTATGAAGCGCGCTTAGCATTCCCAGACCGAGCAGGTCGAACTTCACCAGGCCCGCGGCGGCGCAGTCTTCCTTGTCCCACTGCAGCACGGTGCGCAGCGGCGTGGTTCCAGAAACGGAGTTGTTGTCGCGACCGGTGAAGCGACCCCACTCGACCGGGCACACCTCGACCACCGGTCGGTCGCAGATCACCATGCCACCCGAGTGGATGCCGAGATGGCGCGGGAAGTCTTCGACCTGTTTGGCCAGTGCGAGCACGGGGGCCGGGATGTCGTGGTCGCCCAATGCTTCGGTGGTGCCGACCCGACCCCACGGGTCGACCTGCTTCGACCAGGCATCGAGCCGACCTGGCGCGTGCCCGAGGGCGCGGCCCATGTCGCGGATCGCCGAGCGACTGCGGTAGGTGATGACGTTGGCCACCTGCGCGGCGCGCTCGCGGCCGTAGCGCGCGTAGACGTATTGGATGACTTCCTCGCGTCGGCCGCTCTCGATGTCTATGTCGATGTCGGGTGGTCCGTCGCGCTCTGGTGAGAGGAAGCGTTCGAACAGCAGACCGAGTGACACGGCGTCGGCGTTGGTGATACCGAGGGCGTAACACACGGCCGAGTTCGCGGCCGAGCCGCGACCCTGGCAGAAGATGTTGGAGCGACGGCAGAACTCCACGAGGTCCCACACCACGAGGAAGTAGCCGGCGAAGCCGAGATCGGCGATGAGGTCGAGTTCGTGGTCGATCTGACGGTAGGCGCCGGGCACCCGTTCGCCGTCTTCACCGTTCACGCCTTTGCGCTTCCCGTAACGACGCTCCGCGCCGGCTTCGCTAAGCGCGCGTAGGAATCCCATTTCGTTCATGCCGTCGGGACACGGGTACGGAGGAAGTTGCGGAGCCACCAGCTTGAGGTCGAAGGCGCACTGCAGCGCCAACTCGGCCGCCCGCTGGACCGCACCCGGGTACCGACGGAAACGTCGCAACTGCTCGGCCCCACTGCGCAGGTGCGCTCCTGCGGCAGCGGGAAGCCAGCCGTCGACTTCGTCGAGACTGCGCCGCGACCGCACTGCGGCCAGCGCGGTGGCGAGCGGACGACGCGACGGTGTCGCGTAGTGCACGTTGTTCGTGGCGATGAGATCGACCCCGGCCGCGGCGGCGATCTTGGCCATGCCGTCGTTGCGCACCGCGTCGAGCGGGTCGCCGTGATCCCACAGTTCCACGATCACCTGGTCGCGACCGAACGTGTCGATCAGCCGATCGAGCTGACGTGCCGCGGCACGCGGCCCTTCGTGCAGCAGCGCCTGGGCGACCGCGCCCTTGCGGCACCCGGTCAGGATCTTCCAGTGACGACCGGTGTGGGGATCGTGCCGCTCGGTCTTGCCGAACGGCGCCTGCCCGGCCGCCACCGCGGCGGCCGCAGCGGCAGCGTTGGCCCGGGCCCAGTTCGCCGGGTGGCGGGCGATGGCGTCGTCGATCGCCGCTTCGTCGGCCACCGACTCGTGCAGCAGACGGACCTGCAGAGCCGCGAGCACCTCGTCGCCCGCCACGGCCGATTCGGGCGACGGTCCTCGCCGAAGTGCTTCGTGGAACGGAACGGTGGATCCTTCGGCCAACGCCCCGAGTTGTTCGAGCAGCAGCCGCGGCGCGCCCTTCTCCCCCGCCGCGAGATGCGACGTGGCCATCGTGCGGGCCAGGCGGCCGTAGCCGATCGGGTCGGTGGCCAGCACCACGAGGTGCTCACCTTCGGGATCGGGGTTGCCGACGCGGGCCTGCGCCGACGACGTGGCGTGCAGCGTGACCTCGGCCCCGAACACGGTCGGCAGACCGTAGGCCCGGGCCGCCTCGGCGAAGCGGACCACACCGTAGAGGCCGTCGTGATCAGTGAGAGCCAGTGCACTCAACCCGAGGCGCACCGCTTCTTCGACGAGTTCTTCGGGGTGCGACGCGCCGTCGAGGAAGCTGAAGTTCGAGTGGCAGTGCAGCTCCGCGTAGGCAGGCGCTTCGGCCACTTCATCGTCGTCTGGCTCGTAGGAGGCGCCGGCTCGACCGGGTCTGGGCAGTTCGCTCACCGGAAGATACGGTGAGCGCTTGCGCGACCAGGCCGGGCTGTCGCCTCCATTGGCGTTCGACGGGATGTTGCTGACCCGCCCGGTCGCCGAGCGCCCAGGAGTGGCATCGGTTTCCGGTTCGACAGGACCTTCGGCCGGTCCTACTTTTGCGGGTTCAGCGCGTCGTCGACCGTCGGACAGCCGGGCTTCGAGCTCCGACCATGTCTTCGGTCCGTTTGACCATCCCATACCCAAGACAATAGCGAACATATGTTCGCGAATCCTCTGGATCGAACAAAAGTTCGTATCGCGACTATATCGCGACGTGCCGGGCCCGAATCCACGGCCCGACGAGCTCCCTCCGTTCGAGTGTGTGCGCTGCCTTAGCCCCAGGCTAAGAATGTGCACACACTCAAGGCGCAACCCGTCGCGGTCGCCATGCAGCAATCGTCGATGCGAGGCCGAACACCGCGATGAAGCCGAACACGGCGTACCAGGTCACCACCGTCAGGTCGGTGGCGCCCAACACCGCTCGATGCCGAATCGACGATGCGAGGGTGGCCACACCGAGCGCCAGAAGGGCCGGGGCAAACGCCCGAAGGCTCGACCAGCGGGTCCGTCGGCTGTAGCTCCAGGCACAGAACGCAATCGCCAGGACCGGGGCCGCATAGAACTGCGCAAGACCGTTGCTGACCTTCCACGGCCACGCTCTGACCATGCGTTCGCGATCGACCAGCAACAGCGCACCGCTGATGCCTGACACCGCGCCGAGGGTCCAGAGGCCCACACGTCCGCTCAACGGAATCGGCGAATCGGCGGAATCCTCCACCACATCGAAGCCACCCCGACGCCAGACACTCCACATGATGACCACGGCCAGCACGGGATACACGATGTAGGAGACCGTCCACACCCACACGGGCGCCAGATCGAAATCGAACGCCTTGAGATTCAACAAGGTCACCAGAAGCAGCAGACCGGTGAACGTGATGATCCCTCCGTACACCGGGGCGTTGATCGCCCGTCGGCGGGCAACGGCGCACACGCCGAGGTACACCGTGCCGAAGAGGTACAGCGACGCGACAAAGCGGGCGTGCAGGAGCGGCAGCGACGCCCACGTGAACGACTCGTCCATACGTTTTGGGGCAACGAAGCCGAGATACGCCACGAACAGCGCCGCGACCGTGATGATCCCGAGATAGACCCGCTCGAATCTCCGAACGGCGCCGGGATCGGAGGTCCCGGTATCCAAGGCCGTGATGTTCAACGTATCCATCGTCGCCCGATTGATGGTGTGGTCCAGTTCGTGGTTCATAACACTCTCGTTCATTCGAGTCCTTCGTCCGTTGGCCACCTCAGTGTGCGGGAGACGAGCACAGAAGACCCCCGTGCGCATACGGATTGAGTTGGCGCACATTCGCCTCACGTTGACGATCTGAGGGATTTCCGTGCGCGCACGGGGGCGCCTCTGACCTTGATCGCGCACCATCGTCACATGAACAACCACCCACACCCGATCCGCCGAGCGAGATCACTGGCCAGACTGACCGTCGGTGGAATCGTCGGACTCGGATTGCTCATAACAGCCGGAAATCCTGCCGACGCCGCATCAGTCAGCATTACCCGCTCCGCCGTGCTCGACGGGACGCAGATCGGCGCCTCCGGTGACACCGACGGGAGCGGAGCGTTCGTTCTGCATTTCTCCGAGAACGGCAAGAAGCTCTGCTGGGCCATCACCGTACGCGACATCGACAAGCCGACCGCCATCCGGGTGCACCAGGGAGCGGCTGGATCGACCGGTCCCGTTGCACTCGGCTTCAAGGTTCTACCGGCGGCCGGCGACCTCGGCGCGGCGGCTGGGTGTGTGCCCGCGTCAGCCGTCGTGCTCGACGGGCTTCGCGCCGATGCCTCGAAGTTCTACGTGGAAGTTGCGACGAAGAAGAGCCCCGACGGGGCGATCCGGGGACAGTTGCGATGAACTGCTGGCACTGCGAGCGGCCGGCCCATGCCCTGTGCTGCTTCTGCGGTCGCAGCGTGTGCCGCGACCACGTGAAGACCCTTCCGCACCTCGACGCCGTATTCACCGGCAATCTCAAGGAACTGTTCGCTCTGGCCACTCCCGAGGCGGTGCACTGCGGAGTCTGTCGACCGCGTGGCAAACCGATCCGGATGACCGACCTCGAGGAGGCGATCGTATGACCACAAACCAAACCGTCGAGTACGAGCTCTGCTCCATCGACGACATCCCCGCAGGAACTATGCGCGCATTCGATGCTGACGGCCGGCGTGTCCTGGTCTGCAACGTTGACGGCGCCCTTCATGTCGTTGACGAACTGTGTCCGCATCTCGCGGTTCCACTCGGCCACGGCACCCTCGACGGCGCCGAGGTGACGTGTCCCGGTCACGGCAGCGTGTTCAACGTGAGCGACGGGACCTGCAGTCGCTGGATCGGCCGCAAACCGGGCGTTCTCGCCAAGTTGCTTTCCAGCACCCCGACCTCACCCGAAAAGCACCCGGTTGCCGTCATCGATGGCCTTGTCGTCGTGACGCTCCCGTTGCGGTGACACGCACCACGCCACACCACGGCCACACCACGGCCGGAACCAACAGCAAAGCACCCCCGACCAAACCCAAAAACAAACCCGAAAGGAAAACCACCATGCCCATATCCACCGAAACCCTCGATCAGATCATGGACCGGATGGCCGTCGATGACGACTTCCGTACGCTCCTCGCCAACAAGCCCTACAAGGCTCTCGGCGATCTCGGTATCCCGCACGATCAGGTTCTCGAAATCCGCGACGCCGCAACCGGAACCGAAGCGCTTGCCCTCGGCGACCGGGCATCCGCCGCTCAGACCACCTGGGGTCGCCTCATGGGCGCCGTCAGCGGTGGCAGTTGGTGCGGCTGTCTCAACAAGGACCATCAGGTCATCACCGCGTACTGCGACTGACGGCGATCACGTCGGTGTGGCGTTGCGATACCGCAACGCCACACCGGTCTTCACCCGCATTTCCCTAGGCATCCCGAACGCTCAAGCCGCAACTCTCACCACATCAAAGGACCCGCAATGTGTGTCATCCCCGGATCACCTGAAGACCTCGCCGCCCACCTCGTCATCGACAACATGAGCCTCGCCATCAGCGAGGGATCGAACTCCGCGGAGGTGTTCTACCGGAGAGGAGTCGCCCACAAGCAGACGTTCCACCTTCCCCTGGCCGTTGATGACTTCACCCGTGTGATCGCCCGCGCGGACCGCACCGACTTCATGCTCGGCCGGGCCCACTTCTTTCGCAGCATTTGCCACCGCAGGATGCAACGCTTCGACGAAGCGATCGCCGACGGCAACGTCGCCGTGGCCCTACGACCCACCGACTCCCACACCTGGACGGTCCGAGGGTTCGCCCTCTCCCAGGTCGGGTTGCTCGACGACGCTGAACGCGATCTCAACGAAGCACTCCGCCTCGACCCGACCAACTGGCTCGCCGAGGTGTACCGGGGCTTCAACCGGTTCTCCGCGGTGAACACCGCGAGGCCGTCGCCGCTTACGACCGCGCCATGTCAATCGCCGACGGATGGCTCAGCTTCGGGCCGTTTCTGAACAGGGGGATCACCTATCTGGTACTTGGCGACATCGAACGAGCCCGAGCCGATATTGAGCACGCGGCGATGCTGCGCCCGAGGCAGCGTCTGACCGCTACCGATCCTCGCCCCAATGCCTACCTGGCGCTGGTGCGCTACCTCGAAGGACGTTTCGACGACGCCCACCACGAAGTGCACGAGGCCGAGCATCTCGGCGATGATCCCATGGCTGCGTTGGTGCACGGCCTGCTCGAAGCACGCATCGGGAACCACACCGGCCTGACGTCTCTTCTTGCGCAGATGGCGGCATGGCATCCGAAGGGACCGATTGAAGGAGCGCTTGCCGCGGCGCGGTTCCTCGACAACCCGGTCTCGATCATTCCTCTCATCAACCCGCTGACCCGCTGACGCCGCGCCCCGTGCCGCCGACCACCCGAGCCCGCCAGACCGCAGCACCATGTTGACCGAGTCGTCCGCAGCCGCGCCGCTGGCCGTCACGTCATCCATGGTCTCGCATTCCTCCGCCGGTCCACTCGGAGAGGACACGCCCGACTCCGAAGTCTGGCCACCGGCGTGGGTGTCAACCATACGCACACATACGAACCCGGCATTGGCCAAACCGGTCCGACGAAGTGACGTCGAATGTTTCGCAGTCACCGAAGGAGTTGACGGGCGTTGGGTTCTCCGCCGTTCGGCAACGAGTCGGTACCTCCGCATCGGAGGGATCGAGCATGAGGCGTGGACGTGCTTCGACGGTACCCGCACATTGCTCGATACTGCGAAGGAAATCGGCCGGCGTCACTCGATGCTCGCCCTGCCGGTCCTCGAATCGTTCGTCGCGAAACTCGACGCAACCGGCATGCTGGAGTCGAGCCCGCAGGACCGCGTCTACTCACAGCTTTCCGCGCACTTCTCCGGAGAAGGTCTTGCGGGCCGCATGCGGTGGATGCGGCAGACGTTCTTCTACCGTCGAATCCCCATCGCCGGTTTCGGTTCTCTGATCAGCCGCAGCTATCAACTCGTAGGACGCTGGTGCTACACGACGACCGCTGCTGTCGTGATGATGGTGCTCTCGATCGCCGGAGTGATCTCCTATGTGCGCATAGGGGTTGTCAAACCCGCTGACGTTGTCCGTTGGCAACTCGCAGTTGGTGGTCTTCTAGCGCTCGCGACAATCGTCGTGCACGAGTTCGCGCACGGTTGGACCGTGCGGCACTTCGGCCGCGACGTGCACCGGGCCGGCGTGTTTCTCATGTACGGCCTGCCTGGCGCATTCGTCGATACGACTGACATGTGGCTCGGGACCAAACGTCAGCGGCTCTGGGTCACGGCGGCCGGACCGATCTCCAACGTCGTCATGGGTGGGGCGTTGGTGCTCATCGGCACCACCCATCCCGGGACCCGGGGTCTGTGGTTGACGGCTGCGGCGGGAAGCTACGCGTTCGTCGGAGCGAACCTGCTGCCGCTTTTGAAGCTCGACGGCTACTACCTGTTGATGGACGCCCTGGGCGTGGCCGATCTACGCGAACGCGGCATCGTGTTCGCTACCGCGCAACTCAGGCCACGATGGCGTGAAGCGTGGCGTCGCGGTGAGCTGCTGCCGAAACTCACACGTGAAGAACGACTTCTCGCCGGATACGGATCGGTTGCGCTGGCGTTCATGGTGTTCCTCGGCGCTTCGTCGTTGCTCGTCATGCCGCACCGGATCGAACGCACCATCAGCCGGGCGCGCAACGGTGAGTTGCGCGGCGTGCCGCTGGTCATTCTCGGCAGCATGACCGTTCTCGGTCTCACGGTCTTCGTGTTGAATCTGATCGCCAGCCGGGCCCAGCTTCGACTGGTGTTCGAGCGCGCCGCCCGCTCCCTCAGCGCGAAGTCAGCCGTTCCCCTGCTTTTCATCCACGCCGGTCTCGCCGGAGCGCTGGCCTGGCTGGTGCCAGCCATCGCCGGGCGCCGCGACGCTGCCGCCGGATCGGAGTGGACCAGGCTCGGTGCCGCGGTGGCCGGCGTGATCGTCATCCGCTGCGCGTGGCGTCTGCATTGCCTGACGCGTGAACTGGCCGTGCGCTGGCTCTTCGCCGCTTTGATGATCCACGGCGTGTCGTGCACCGTTGCGGCCTGGTTTGAGCGGGCCCGATCATTTGCGACTGCGAGCGGCATCACTGTCATGATCCTGCTCTTCGTGACCGCGCCCTACTGGAGCCGCACACGCGCGGGAACGGTCGGAGGGGCCTGGATACTTACGATCGTCGGGACGGCCGCAACGCTCGTCGGTCGAGGGGCTCCGCTTCGGACCGGGCTTTGCCTGCTCGCCGGAGGAACGGTGCTCGCGCGCCTTCTCTGGATCCACGTACCGGAACGGGTCAACGGCATCGTCGATCTCCCCGCGAACGCACGCTTCGATGACGTCCGAGACGTTCGACATCTCTCGAGATTCACCGCGTTCGTCGCGGAGTCCGTTCTCACTCGTGCCACCGATGTGCTGGGCGACAACGTGCGTGCGGAGCTCGTGTTCGCGTTCAATGCCCGAGTCGCCGGGCGCATCGACGTCTGGTTCACCGCAGACGGTAAACTGTCCGACCGAACCACCGGGGGCTGTGCCGAGCGCGGGCCGCTCTACAGTCAAGCGTTGGCTGAACTCACCGCCATAGTGGCGTCGCGGCTCGGGCGGTCATTCGCAGATGACGGTATGACGGCCGCGGTGCTTGATCTCCCCGATCGAGCCCAGGAGATGTTCGCCGCCCAGGTCCTGAGCCGTTCCGCGTCCCCCGACGCCGGTGAACTCATTGCGGAATCACGAGGAACACTCGGCACCCACGATGCCCGACGACTGTCCAC
Source organism: uncultured Acidimicrobiales bacterium (assembly GCA_963763135.1). GTDB lineage: Bacteria > Actinomycetota > Acidimicrobiia > Acidimicrobiales > JANYDT01 > JANMZO01. The sequence continues at coordinate 665,175 of CAVXNJ010000012.1, forward strand.
CCGCCACTTCACCGACTTCACGTTGCAGGCGGCGCGACGCGTGTTCGGCGGCCACGTCGTCGAATCGGTGGTTCGCCAGGTGAACGCCACGTCTCCGGTCGGCGCGTCGTTGTGGCTGCGCGGCAATGGGCGGTTGGCCGTTCACGACGACGCTCTCAGCGCAAGCGATGCGAACAACTTCCTCTCGCGCTTGCTCGGTACCCTCACCGCGTACACGGGCGCCGCTTGGACTCGCACAACGGTACAAGTCGCCCACGATGCCCTTCCGTGGCAGCTGCGGGAGCAGACCGCAAACGACCACATCGTGCCGTTGGTTTGGGACCGCAGGGCTCCCTACGGGGTACCAGCGCAGTCGCCGGTTGTCACGCGTTCAGCCACGCCCGTCGAGCGCCGACGCGCAACGCCGATCGACACCCGAACGGGTCACGCAGCGGTTCGCACCGACACCCAAGTACATGAACATACGGCGACGGCCTTCGCCGTCGACCGCGCGCCCGTCCGGCGACGCGCGTCAGCGCTGCCGACCCTGACCGAGATTCCACCAAACCAGGGGCTGGCAACTCCGACCGGAACGGGTCGGTCCGGAGCGCTTTCGATCAATCCGCAAAAGGGTGCACCGGCGGTATTGGTGATCCCGGTCGTCGTGGGGTTTGTCGGCGCGGTTCTGCTCGGGGCGTACGGGCGGCTTCACGCACCGACCGGTCAGAGCGACTGGCACCCGTTCTTCTCACGCATGATCACCTACAAGTCATGGTCGGCAACCGCTGCGTTGTTTAGTGCGATGTTTCAGGTCGGCACCGGAATGATTGTGCACCGCCGAACCGACCCCCGCGCAACGTCGTCGCTGCTTGCGAGTTGGCACCGGCTTTCCGGTTTCTGTGCCTTCATCTTGACACTGCCGGTTGCGTTCCACTGCCTGTGGGCGCTCGGGTTCGCACCGTCGATCGGGCTCAATCGGCGCTTCGTCCACAGTGTTGCGGGTTGCCTTCTGTACGGTGGTTACGCCACCAAAGTGCTGACCGTGTCACGCCGTGGACGCCCTCGATGGGCGCTGCCGGTCATTGGCAGCGCGCTGTTCGTCGCGTTCGCTGTCGTGACCGCCACCAGCGCCGGTTGGTTCTTTCGGACCCAGGGGTTCCAGTGGTAGCGCGCCGGCTCGATGCAACGATTTGGTGGGCGAGGCGCTTGGCCGCGCTCGGAGCGATCGCCGTTACCGGACTGCTGTTCCTTCCGGCAGAGCACGTACCGATCCCGGCCGACTACGGCGGCTCACCCGATGGCGCCACGGTTGAAGCACCACTCGACGGAGCGTCGCTGTTCGCGGAACACTGCGCGGTCTGCCACGGTCTTGGGGGCGAAGGTGGGCGCGGCCCTGCACTGATCGCCCGGCTCGACGCAATCGGACGAGACACCGCTCGACGTCAGATCACCAAGGGCGGTATCTCGATGCCGGCGTTCGGCCACACGCTTACCCGCAGGGAAATCGAAGCGATCCTCGACCACATCTCAGGGCTCACATAGCTTCACTCGTTGTCACCGGGAGGTTGGGGTCAGCAGAAAAACGAATTCGACGTCGAGTCGTGGTCACGGGAGAACCGTCGAGAGATCACACCACACCACGTCCAGGCCGGCATCGGCCGTGAGAGAAGCGAAGCTGTCTGGAGAGTGCCGGTGGAGCACCCAACTATGCCGCTACAGAACGGGGCCGCTACAGAACGGGGCCGCTACAGAACGGGGCCGGTATAGAACTGGGCCGGCTCCGAAACGCCCGAATCGTTCATAGCGACATTGTCGCAAGGTTCGGGACTGCCCGCCCCTCACTCACGGTTCGCCCCTTCGATGTCGAACCCGACATCGAAGGGCCTTGCCAGCGCAGAGCGTCAGCCGAGCGTGAGGTCAGGGGATATGAAGTACTCGGAGTCCTGAAAGATCGTGACCGGGAACGCCGTTGGGCTCGGGGGATTCAGCTGGAAACGTCCGTTTGGCTCATTCGGCAGGGCCGACGCTGGAGCGTCGAGGCAGGCGTTGTTCGTGACGTTACGGTTCGTGAAGCCGTTGGTGCGCTGGGCGAACGCTCCAGTCGGGTGATGGACGCCCACAAAGATGAACTCGTTAGCGGACACGGCTAGCGGTGCCGGGAACGGCAGGAACACCCATCCCGCTCCAGTCGGATTGCCCGTCGCGACCGCGGCCACATTCGTCCCACGCCAGAGCACGACCGTGCTGTTTCCCGTCTCGGGGGCCGTGCGAAACCACCAGATCCCGTGCACGAAACCGTTGCACGCGATGAATACCCGTTGTGCGGTCGTGGCCGGCGTCGCCGGTCCGACGTTGATCAGTTCCGGCGGAACGACGGTCGTCTCGTAGAGCATCTGATGCGGGAGGGCACTTCGAACAACGGATACGAACGTCGAATCCGGCCGACCGACGGTCACGGTCGCCGATGCCGGAGTAGCGCCGAAGCCAGCTGGAAACGACGGTGACACATCGCAAACGTCATCGCGGCGGAGGGGATTTCCGCCACCCGCGGTGATCTGGAGTTCCCCGCCATGGCCCGACACCACGAATTCGGCAGCGAAAAGTGCAACCGTGCCCCGTCGACATGCGACGAGGTAATGAAACCCACCGTCTGGGTTGGGCATCGTAGGCGGGTTGAACGTCTGGCGGATGGTGAAACCGACCGGGGCATCATCGTCGAGAATCGTCCCCGTGACGACGGAGTTCGTGAACACACAGGGTTTCCCGTTCACGGGATCGCCTTCGACGATCACGCGGAATGTCTCGTCCGGTTCGATGGTCAGGTCCCCCACGATGCCGTTCACCACAATAGGTTCGCCACCGAGCTGGCTTGATTGCGCTTGGAGATGCACGGTTGCCACCATCTGAAGCGATGCCACGAAATCGGATGGGTCGGTTGTCCCGTGGACAACCGTTCGTCGTGCGTCGCAATCCGTCGAAAAGTTGCTGGGCGCGTTCGTGGCGAAGCCGGCAAGCCCAACGCCGTTGCTGCCCTCAAATTTTGTGAAGTTGCGGACCTTGCGTGCGACAAGCGGTATCGGCTCGTCATTGATGATCGTGACCGATGGAATCGTCGAACCCACGAAGTGACAGGGCGTGCCATTGACGTTGTCACCGGTGTAGGTCACGTCGTAGACCTCGTCGGGTTCGAACACGTTGTCACCGCCGATCGGGCCCGCGTTGAGTAAGCCCGTCTGCAGGCCGGCGCTGAGATGGAACGTCGGCGACGAGAAGGTGAATCGAAAGTCTTCCGTCGACGTGGTCACGTGGGTGATGGTGCGCCGGTAATCACACGACACCGACGCACCGTTGGCGGAGAACGGCACGGTGGCGGTGGTGAGCGAGCCATTCCCACCTTCGGTGACCGTGGAATCGCTTACGCGCAGCGCCCCCGGCCGGAACAGGGGGACTGCCGATGCCGGTGGGTCCCCAACCGGCGAGGCGACCATCGCGGTCAGGCCAATCAGAAGTGCTGTCGCGGATGATATGAAGCGACGGAATGTGACGGGGAAACGCATGTCGGGAACCTCCGGAGGTGAACGGTCCCCGCACGATCGCAGAACCTTACGAAAAGGCCCCCCGTGCGCGCACGGAATTGCGCGGAATCCATGCGCTACCTCAGGATTCGGAGCCAAGGGACCCTGAGGTGTGTTCCTTGAGGTGTGTCATGGCTCGGGCCAGCGTCCATCCGCAACGGGACCTTCGCACCTGTTCATTGTTCGCCGCAACTGCCTTAACTGAGTTGGTAGTCACATCATCAGTTGGGCCCGTGCTGCAACTGGTGATCCAGAATTTCACGGGCCGGCACTTCACCCGTGAAACATCGTATGGAGGCATAATGGAACTGCTCTCGACCCAAACGCTGCACCTTCTCGCAGAGCCCGTCAAGGCACCGTGCGTGTCCATCTTCTTGCCGGTCGAGCGAGGTTCCTACGATCAGCGGGCAGCAAGGCTCGAACTCAAGAACCTGATTGCCACTGCTCGAGCCAGTGTACGTGGAACGCTGAAGCCCGAAGAGACAGACGCCCTCTTGGCGCCGGCTGAGTCCCTCTTGGCCCACGGTGTTCAATGGTCCGATCTGCACCACGGCATTGCGTTCTTCCTCGCCCCGGAAAAGTCCCTTGTCGTGCATCTCCCGTCGACGGTCGAACCGGTCGTGATGATTGGAGACCACTTTGATGTGCTTCCGCTGTTGCCCCTGCTCCAGCCAGATATCGAGTTTCATGTGCTCGCCGTCAGCCGCAACGACGTCAAGCTGTACCGCGGCAGCCGGCACATGTTCGAGAAGATGCAGGTCGCCGGGCTGCCCGACAACATCGACGACGACCTCTGGTACGAAGAACGCAGCAACGCGCTCGTCTCCCACGGCGGACCCCGCCTCGGGAACTCCGGTCAGCCGACATCGGTCGTGCACGGTGGCGAGTCATGGCGAGACGAACGGAAGGACATGTTCGAGCGCTTCGCCCAGCACCTCGACAACGCGCTTGAACCCGCGATCTTCGGCACCGGTGCTCCACTCGTGCTGGCGGCGGTCGAACGTGAAGCCGCCTTCTTCCGCGGCGTTAGCCGGCACCCCCACCTTCTTGAAGCAGGGTTGATCGGGAACCCCGATGAGGCCTCCCCGACTGAGCTCCACTCGAGAGCATGGCGGCTCGTTCTCGATGAGGTAGCAGCCAGGCATCAGGCCGAGGTTCTCTCCCGCTTTGCCGGCCTGGCCCATACCGGTCGGAGTTCCGTTGACGCGACGGTGATCTACGACGCCGCCGGCACGGGGCGCATCGATACGCTTCTCATTCCTGAGCGTGACATACGGGTGTCCGACGTCGGCCCCCGTCTCGCCGGAGGTGTCGACAATTTCGTGAACGACGTGGTCCTGCAGACCCTCGTGCACGGCGGAAAGGTCGAGGTGGTCCCACCGATCTCGCTGGCTGAGGGAGTCACTGCCGCCGCGATCTTCCGGTGGCCGCAGACCGAAGCCGAGATCTAGCAGGGCCTCGCCGTCCTCGACCGAGGAGCCACAGCAGAGGAGGAGTCGTGACCCGACCGGCCGCAGTGTTCGAGAGTCATATTTCGACGGTTGCCTTGATTGGTGACCGCGCGGTACAAATTCATGAAGCCGATCGCGACTCCGTTCCTCGACCAGTCAACGCCGACACTTCGACGCATGGCCTGCGAGCGCGAGCTCAGCTTGAACCGCCAGTTCGCACCCGACGTCTACCTCGGACTCGGCGAAGTGCGCGAACACGATGTCGTCACCGACACGTTTCTGGTCATGAGGCGCCTGCCCGAAGAAGCCCGCTTGAGTCACCTGGTCAATACCGCTGGAATGAGCGATGCCGTTCGCGATGTGGCCCGGATCATCGCCGCATTCCATACCGCGCAACCCGCAAGCGCGGTCGCCCTGGAGATGGCCCGCGCCGGCTCGGTCGAAGCCCTTTGGAACATGAGCCTCGATCAGATGGAGGCCGATGCACACTGGGCCGCCGAACGCTCCGAACTGGCCACGATCCGTCGACTGGCCACGCGCTATATCGCCGGGCGCCAGTCGCTGTTCGAACGACGTATCGCGCAGGGCTGGGCCAAGCCGGGACACGGTGATCTCCTGGCCGAGGATGTCTTTGTTCTGCCGGACGGCGTTCGCATCCTTGACTGTCTGGCCTTCGATGAGCGACTGCGTTGCGGCGACGTTCTCCTCGATGTCGCGTTTCTCGCGATGGATCTGGAGCGCCTCGGTGCGATGGAGGCGGCCGACGAACTGTTGGCTGTCTACGACGAGTTCACGAACGAACGTCATCCGACGTCGTTGGCCCATCACTACATCGCCTACCGTGCGCTCGTGCGGGCCAAGGTTCGTGGGATACGCGGCGGCCAGGGATCTCCGGAGGCAGCAACCGAAGCCCGCGCGTTTCTGGCTCAGTGTCTGCGTCACCTCCAGTTGGGAGCACCGGTGCTTACGCTCGTCGGAGGTAACCCCGGCGTGGGAAAGACAACCGTCGCCGAGCAGTTCAGTGCAGCCGACGGCATGGTCGTGCTCTCATCAGACCCGCTTCGCAAGGAACTCGCGGGGCTCGAGCACGAAGCGAACCGCGTCGGGCCCCTCGACGCGGGGATCTACGCTCCGGCGTTCACCGCGGCGGTGTACGACGAGTTGCTCCATCGGGCCGATCGACTCCTCCGCGAAGGCGAATCGGTGGTCCTCGACGCGACCTGGCAGGACGACGACCGTCGGGCGAAAGCGCGGGCTGTCGCTCAGGCGTGTTCCGCCGAACTTCTCGAGGTCCGCTGCGTGCTTGACCAGGCCACGGCCGCCGAGCGGATCCGTCAACGCGCTTCGACCGGAGGTTCGGTCTCCGATGTAACGGTCAGCCTCTCGGAGCGGTTGGCCGACCGCGCCGATCCCTGGCACGAAGCAACCGAGCTGGCGACGTCGGGAACGCCTGAAGAAGTGGGAGCCCGCGTCCAAGAACGCTGCCGAGTATTCCGAGACGGTGTGGGTCGTCCGCAGTCCGCCGCTGTGGAGTAATACTATGCGTTCATAGCATTACTCGACTGACTCGATGACTATTCAGTCGCGCGATGGCGCGATGGACGGAAGGTGGGTAGGGTCAACGGCACCCGCCCCTTGGAGGTCCTGATGTATCCGTTCGCGCTTGAGTACGTTGTCCTCGGAGATGACCCCGATGCCGCCCGCGATGTTGCGGTTGCCGTTGGCGGCAAGGCCTACGTTGACGACCGGACCGACGCACGATCGCTGCCGTTCCGAACGCTGGTTCGCGCGGTAACCGACCGTCCGGCTCTTCTTGATCCCGCGTCGTCCGTCGGTCGGTATCTCGTGTGTGTTCGACCGAAGAAGGTCCGTCCCGATGGCGTCGACCCGGCCGACGGGGTCGTTCAGATCAACGCGATGGTCACGAAACCGTCGCTGACCCCCGACGAAGCTGACGCGCACTGGCGCGATGTACATGCGCCACTTGCGCTGAAGCATCACATCGGCATGTCGCAGTACACCCAGTTGAGTGTCGTGCAGGTGGTCGACGGCCCGGTCTATCGGGGCTTCGCGCTGTGCGAGTTCGACTCGATGGATGATCTCCGCAACCGGTTCTTTGACGGGCCGGAGGGCGAGCGGGTGATCCTGGCCGACATCGCCTCGTTCGCGGATCGGGACCATTCTCCTCGTCGTCTGCTGGCCCGCCGGGTCTAGGTTTCGGTTCCGGTCATGCCGCTTCCGTCGTCGGTGCTCGGGCTCACGGGCGAACCCATACACCACCACGTCGATCTTCGATGGGTGTTGTCCTACAGTGCCGGAATCGGCGACACGTCGTCTGCGGTGTTTGCGCAAGACGCGGTGGCCCATCCGCTCTTCATGGTCTGCCCGGAATGGCCGTCGGTTCTCAGCGTCCGTCGACTCGGGCTCACACCTGACGAGGAGCGTCGGGGTGTGCACGCTTCCCACGACGTCATCATTCACCGACCGGTTCGCGCCGGTGATGACCTGACGACGATCGCGACGATCGTGGGAGTCGAAGCCGGACGCGCCGGCGCTGCCACATGGTTACGACTCGCAACGGTCGATGCGCGCCACGAACCCGTCGCAACGACATATCAGCGCAACGTTCTCCTCGGCGTCGAGTTGCAGGGTGAACCGGGATCGATCGATGGTCCGCCTCCCATCCCCGAACGCCTGGACTCCTTCCGACCGACACAGACGCTTGATCTTCCCGTGGGGCCCCAGGAGGCCCACATCTACACCGAGTGTTCCCACATCTGGAATCCGATCCACACCGAATGGAAGGCGGCCGAAGACGCGGGATTGGCGTTTCTCCTGCTTCATGGCACGGCAACGTTGGCGAAGGCCGTGAGCGCCGTCGATGACATGTGGGGTGACGGTCAGCGCAACATTTCCCGGGTGATTTCGCGCTTCGCTGCGCCCGTTCCGATGCCGACGACGCTGCGCGTTCAGCGCGTCATCCGACGGTGCGTTCGAAGCGACCCTGCCCGACGGCTCGGTGGTGTTACGCGACGGCCGAGTCTTCTGGAACTGACCAGACAGCAGCGGCGCGTTCATCAGCAACGGCGAAGGGGTCGGCCATTTCTGACCGACCCCTCCGGAGAGAAACTATGTGTAGTTACTATGTCGTTACTGTGTAGTTATTAGTTAGTAGCGCGTAACTAGTTTCTGTGTAATTACTTGATTTCGATGGTGACCCGGCGGCTCTTGGCCAGATCGGCCAGTTGCTCGCTGTCGCCCTTGGCCCCCGAGGTGATCGTGAACTTGGAGGCGTCGGCCCCGAGGCCGGCTTTCAGCGCTGCGACCACGTTTGCGGCACACGACTTCGACAGTTGCAGGTTCCGAGCAGCGTTGCCCTGCTTGTCAGCGTGACCGACGGCGGCAATCGTGCCGGAACCTTTGGTCTTGAGGTCAGCCACAGCCTTCACGATCTTGGCCTGTCCTTCGGCGTTGATCGCCGCGGAACCGGTGGCGAAGTAGATCGTGAGATCTTCGCTCACGGCATCGCCGGCGGCATTGGTGACCGGAGCGGCCGGAGCGCTGACGAGCTTGGTGACGTCGACGCTCTTGGGCACCAACACCTGATCGATGACGTGGATGACGCCGTTGGTCGCGGTCACGTCGGGGGTGATGACGTTCGCTCCGTTGACGGTGATCTTGCCGGCGTCGGCCATTACGGCAAGCGCCGAGCCTTCAACCGTTGGCACGTCACCGGTCTTGACGTCGGCCGATGCGACCGCGCCGCTGACCACGTGATACTTGAGGATGGTGGCAAGCGTGTCCTTGTTCTCCGGCTTGAGCAGCGCGTCGAGCACACCGGCCGGAAGCGCGTTGAACGCGTCGTCGGTCGGGGCGAACACGGTGAACGGCCCCGGGCCATTCAGGGTCTCGGTGAGTCCGCCGGCATCGACTGCAGCAGCCAACTTCGTGAAGTTGCCGGCCTTGCCGGCGGTGGCCAACACGTTGTCGGTGGCGGCCGTCGGAGCAGCAGAGGTCGTTTCCGTCGCCGCGGCAACCGTGGTCTCGCTGGAGGCCGCGACAGTGGTTTCCGTCGCAGCAGCCGTGGTCGTTTCCGTGGCGGCGGCAACCGTGGTGTCAGTGGCCGCAGCGGATGTCTCTGCGGCAACCGTGGTCTCCACCGCAGCAACGGATGTGTCGGTGGTGACGGTCTTGTCATCGTCGTCTTTGCCGCACTGTGTCAGCAACAACGCGAGCAGTGCCGCGAGGGCGATCAAGGGAAGCAACCAGATCAGACGCGCCGCGCTTCTTCTTCGCCTCGTTGGTCATTGCCGCGCCGGTCGCACCGACTCTTCCAACTGCACCCGAGGCGGCACCGGTTACCTTGCTCGCAGCCGCGCCAGCGGCGGCGGCACCTACGGCACCGGCCGCGCCAACACCGCCAACGATCTTGCCGAGATTGGGCAGCAGCGAGCTCAGACCTCCGAGTCCGGCGACCTTGGTGAGACCATCGAGAAAGCCGCGGCTGTCATCGTCGTCATCGCCATCGAGAAGGCCGAGCAGCTTTCCGTGTCCGGCGTTGTCGAGGCTGGCGCGCTCATCGCCCAGTAGCTTCACGAGTCCGGCCTGATCCAGGTTGCCAGCAGCCCGCTTCTTCGACAGAAAACTCATGACGAGCGGAGCGAGCATAGGAAGCAACTTGGTGATGCTGCCGATCGAAAGGCCGGAATGCTCAGCGAGCCCCGCATGGACTGCACTGCTGCGCTTGCCGAGAATGCTGTTCAGCAGCGTGGACCCGATGCCACCTTTGTCGCCGCCCTCCAGGAATCCGCCGATGTTGTCAAGCATCCCGCCGTTGTCGCCTTTGATGAGGTTGTACAGCGCAGCTCCTCCAGCCGGGGAACCCGACTTCTTGCCGAGAGCGCCGAGCAGCATCGGAATTGCGCCGCCGATTGCCTTGCTCGTCGTGTCGTTGTCGCCTCCGGCCAATGACCCGAGCTTCGAAAGCGTGGATCCTCCAGTGAGTAGTTGACCGAGTTCTTCGAACATTGCCATGTGTGGTGTTTCTCCTTCTCCGTGACCCCCAGTTGGTCACGGCTACGTGTAGAACGTCCCCCGGAAGGTATCCGAGGTTTGATGTTCGCCAGCCAGGAAGGACGCGTTAGGTGATGGATTCGTCGCGCATTAGCCCGGTGTTCTCAATCACGCGGGTACATGCCCCAGAGCACGGTGATTCGGCGATGACCGATCGCTGCCGATAGCTATTGATAACTCGCTTCGACCCACCAGGTACCGCCTTCAAGCACGACGACATCCGCGTCTCCGGCTTCGGTGATGAGTTGCAAACGCGCCTGTCGGCGATGGTTCTCAAGATCCCACCAGCGTTCGTCGAGCGGCCATGGTCCGGCCCATTGCGTGATGGTCTGGCTTCGATTCATACGGGATGCAGACATCGCCGACGGCGTATCGGTCGAGGCGCTGGCGCCCGGCGCGGTGATGCGAAAGATCACTGGCACCGCGGTCGGTTCACCGCGTCCGCCTACACCCACCAACACTCCGGATGCATCGAGTACTTCGGCCGGGAGAGGGAACGGGTACACGACCGTTGGATGAGGAGCGGGCAGCGAACCCGGCCACGGTTGCCCTGCCGACGCCGGAACCTCGCGCTTGTCGCCCCAGGGAACCAACTCGACGCGATCAGCCGGACGGCGTCCACCGGTTTCGTGCACGGTGCACACCGCGTCGGGCCCGACGAGTCCCTGCACGCGCGCAAACGCGCGAGCTGCTCGTTCATCGGCCGCGCCGGCACCACCCCACAACCCAAGCTGGCGGCCGGTTTCGGGCACCACTTCATCAGGTACGAGTCGCAAGACGGTGATGCCACCGAAGCCTGCGTCGCTGCGATCGTCGCCGGCTTTCTTGAGCGCATGCAGCCATCCGTCGAGTTGCCAACGAACACGATCGGCGAGGCCCGCAGCGGTGAGTCCGCCGGTTGCTCCGGCGCGTTCATGACGCCACAAACGAGCAAGATGATCACCGCGTTCGGTCTCGGCTTCGATGCTGATACGGGTACACGCAAGCCCGTGCTCAGCGAGCCGATCAGCCAGTTCTTCCGCCAGGGCCTTGGCCAGAAACGCCGCGGTGTCGACCCGGTCAACCGGCGGGTCGAGTTCGGTTGACACGATGACATCGGGTGGCGGTCGACGCTGCGACACCGGCCGTTCATCGAGACCGGCCGCGAGTCGCCAGGCCCGTTCACCCAGCGGACCGAAACGTGCCGCGACATCGAGCAGCGGCATGGCAGCGAGCGCACCCAACGTGCGGATCCCGAGGCGCTTCAACAGATCGACGAGATCGATGAGCGCAAGCGCATCGGCATCGTTGGATCCACTCGTTGATGCTCGACGCGTGCTGCGGGCCGCACGGGTAACGGCGCGACCACCTTCCACCGCAACGAGTGCATCGATGGCATATGGCGCCAGGAACGACGTGCTTTCGTCGGGAGGGACGATCGGCGTTGAAGAGCGACCGGCCAGTGCCGCGGCGAACGGACCGTCGGCCACACCGATGCGGGCCTCGACGCCGATTTCATTTAGCGCTTCGATAAGTTTCCCGGCGAGTGCCGCGTCGCCTCCGAAGTAACGCGATGGACCGCGCGTCGGAAACTGACAGAGCCCGGGCCGCACGATTTCGCTTCGCGGGGTGAACAGATCCACGACTGCGGCAACGGGTTCAAAGGCCCGAGCATCACGACCGGGATCGTCGGTGAGCAGAACAATGTCGGGGCAGCGCGACTGGGCTTCACGACGGCGCATGGCCCGCACCACACCTTCGGATCTGGCTGCAGCCGACGCGGCAACGACCCGGTTCGCCCGAAGAATCGCCACGTGATCATCATCGGTTTCGCCAACGCGTCGCGCTGCGACCACCGGCCAATCGGGGCACCATATCGTCATGACCCGGATCGGCTTGGCACCGGCGCGAGTACCCAACTCAGCTCACCCGTTCAAAAGCGGCAAACGCCGCTGACTGCTCTACAGGTCGCACCGTCTCACTCGACGGGGATGTTTCTTCGGCAACCTGCAGCATCTGCGCAGGTCCGGCTTCGCCAACCTGCAGCATCTGCGCAGGTCCGGCTTCGCCAACCTGCAGGGACGGAGCGAGCATGAGCCGTGCTCGACGGGGACGCGAACGCGGCGCCGCGTCCGGCCGTCTCCACATCGACGGACCAACCCGACAGGTGCCCATGCCCTTCCGTCATGCCGACGAAGTGCTGAGCGCGGACATGCAGGCTTACGTCGGGGCCTTCCAGCCATCCGCCGCGAGACACCAGCACCGACCCCCGCTCACGAGCGCGAGCGCTGAGGCGACGGGCATCGACTGAACGCTGCAGCAGACGGGGCCCGACCACCACCAGATCAAGCGCATCGACCAACGCCGCAATCACGGTCGCGGCCTGGTCGAGCGGGGGACGGTGCACGACAACCAACCGCTCCAGGGCCACTCCCTGCTCACGGGCCGCAGCCAGACCCATCTCGGGTGACCCAACCACCGCAGCCCATGAACCCTGGGTGGTGGCTTCGGCCACGAGGGCCATCGTGAGAACCGAACTCATCACCTCCACGACCGTGCCGCGCTTGAGCCCACCCCACGGGAACAGCGGCATCAGGTCACTTCGCAGGGGAAGCAACTGATCTTGGGCAATACCAAGCTTGTGCACATGGCCACCGAGCTGGAGCTCGGAAAGGGCAAGGACAGGCTTCTCCACATTCGAACTATAGCGAACATGTGTTCTCTAGCCAACCGGCAGGCCCGTGAACTCACGGCCTGCGACTCACAACCCCCTCAGCCGGCGACTGGACGGATCACGAGGTGCTTGGGCCCGCGGAGGTTGAAGTTGGGGCGGTACGGGATCTCCGATTCGGGAACCGCCAGCTCGAATTGCGGGTACACGTTGAGCAGGCCGAGCAGTGCGGCCCGGGTTTCCATGCGGGCCAGGTACTGCCCGAGACACACGTGAATCCAGTTGCCGAAGCCGAGGTGCTTGTTGCCGGTCCGGTCAAAGCGAAGGTCATCGGGATCGTCGAAGATCGCCGGATCGCGGTTGGCCGACGCGAGAAAGATGATGACGTGTTGTTCGGGCTCGATCTTCTGCCCGTGGAATTCCGCCGGACCGGTTGCTCGACGCGCCGTGAACTGCACCGACCCGTCGTAGCGGAGGAACTCCTCGATGGCCGCATCGATGAGTTCGGGATGCTCCCGCAACTCACGCTGGCGATCGGGAAACCGACACAGCGCCAACACGGCGTTGCTGATGAGGTTGGTCGTCGTCTCGTTGCCGGCGAGCAGCAGAAGATTCACCGCGGCCAGGAGCTCGGCGTCGGTCAGCTTCTCTTCCTCGTCGTGAGCGGCGACCAGCCGGCCGATGAAGTCGTCGGTCGGCTGTGCCTGCCGTTCGTCGATGCGGGCCTGGAGGTACTCGCGGAACGCGGTCACCTCGGCGTTCCGCGCACGGACCTGATCCGCACTGGCATCGGGCCGCAGCGGCTCAATGACCGCGTCGGACCACGCCTTGAACTGGCGACCCAACTCCGGTGGAATCCCGAGTAACTCGGCGATCACCGTCACCGGAAGCGGCACGGCGAGATCTTCCGCGACATCGAAGGTCGGGCGTGACCCGAGGTCCTGCAGAAGATCGGCCACGATCGCGTCGATGTGCGGCTGCAAGCGACCGATGTTCACTGGCGCGAAATCCGACGTGAGCAGCTTGCGCAATCGGGTGTGATCCGGGCGATCCGAGCTGAGCATGTCGAGGGTACCCCGAGGTGCCACGCTTTCAACCTTCACCCCGGCGATGTCAGCGAATCTCCGATCCTCGTTACGAAGACTGGACCACTGCTCATGGTCACGAAGGACCGCCCGGACGTCGTCGTAGCGCGTCAGCACCCACACGTTGAACTGTGGAATCCAGACAATCGGCGCGTTCTCACGAAGCTGCGCGTAGAACGCGTGCGGTCGGGCGATCATCCCCGGATCAAACGTGTCGAGTGTGGCCGAAGGTCCAGCGACCGGCGTGTCGGACTGCATGTCCACCTCCAAGAGGTGTGCGAACTTTCGGGCAGATCCCGAGAGGCCCTGACAGTAGCAAAGGAGCGAACATGTGGCCGAAGATGCCGGGAGGCAACGACTCCGGCTACATAAACCGGAGGACACGCGTCAAGGTCAACCGAGCAGAAAGGTCAACTGAGCAGAAAGGTCAACTGTGCAGAAAGGTCAACTGTGCAGAAAACTAACCACGCAGAAAAGCCAGCACCGCCAGCACGCGGCGGTGGCCGTACCTGTCCGGCGGCAGGTCCAGCTTGGTGAAGATGTGGCTGACGTACACCTCGATCGTCTTGGCGCTGAGGTGCAGTTCTTTGCAAACGGCCAGATTCGAAAATCCCTTCGCCATGAGCACGAGAACTTCCCGTTCGCGTTCGGTGAGAACGGCGAGGGGATCGCGATCGGTTCGCCTGTGTGCGAACGGGACGTAACGATCAGCGGTCCGTGCGTGCGACGTCTCTACTCTCGGCATCAGTGTGCTCAACCCGTCAGAACCTTCCATAGGAATGACACTACGGATCCGGATTCGTTCGCGAAAGGGTGCCAGCGGTGGCACGCGAGGGGGTGCTGCCACGGTCATCGAACGGACGGCCACTACGTCCCCGCTGCTCCGGAGCCGAAAAGTCTCTCCCCGGCGAACGAAACGACTCCGGAGCAACAAAGCGCCCACCGACGGTAATGTCGACCGGGTGATTACCGACACCCTTGACCTCACCGCCGAACAGTTCAGTGCTGGCACCGGGTGGGTGATAAAACCCGAAGGTGCGTGCCAGGGCGACGTGTGCGTCCCGTTACCGAAGAGCACCGAAGGCTTCAGCGCCCGGGCCGCGGCGGAGCGCCTCGGCATGGCCGTCGTGGCCGACGAGCCGTCGGGGCTCTGGTCGATCGGTCCCGCCTCGCTCGGCGACCGGGCACTCGCGACCGCAGTCGCCCCCGAACTGGTGCTCAACGATCTCAACGGCAACGAATTCCGCCTGTCATCGCTGCGGGGCCAAAAAGTCGTGATCGTCTCGTGGGCGCCCTATTGAGGCTGCGCCTTTGACCTGCCCGGGTGGCAGGCACTGCGCGCGGAACTTCATCCGAAGGGCGTCGAGATCGTCACGGTCTCACTGGAGTTGAGCGGACCCGAAGCGTCACGCAAATACATCGAAGCGGCGAACCCGGAGCACCCGTCACTGCTCGATCCGGAACACCAGATGGATGCGCTGTTCGGTGTCATCAACATCCCGAATGTGATCTGGATCGACGAAGAGGGCGTGATCGTGCGCCCGCCCGAACCGGGATGGCCGAACGAGCGCACCGCCATGCCACGTGAACTGTTCGCGCAGATGCCGGCCATGGGCCGGGCCACGACGGCACCCAAGCGGACGACTCCCGAGGTTGATCGCATGGCGTTGATCGGTTCGGGGCAAAGCCGAACCGCGTATATCGAAGCGATCCGAGACTGGGCCGACAACGGAGCCGCCAGCAGCTTCGCCCTCTCACCGGATCAGGTCATCGCCAAGTCACAGCCGAGACCGGTAACCAAGTCGGAAGGTGCTGCACACTTCGAGTTGGCCAACCACCTGTGGCGGGCCGGTGCACGCGAGTCGGCCATCGCGCACTTCAAGGAAAGCCACCGTCTCCAACCAGAGAACTGGACGTACAAGCGCCAGGCCTGGTCACTCCTCGGCAACGAGCGGGTCGGCGGCGACGTCGGACGCTGGGTGCAAGGACCGGTCGAAGGCGAAGAAGCTATGTGGCCATACGAATCGGATTTCAGCTCCGATGTGGCCATGCTCGAAGCCGGCGAGTACTACCCCGAAACGTTGTAATCACGAAGTTGTAATCACGGAGTTGTAATCACCAACACGACACCGGCCGGCTGATGCCGATACGCATCAGCCGGCCAGAGTCGTTCGGAGTTCCTCGATGTCACGTAGCCAGTTGGCGATGCCTTTCGCCCGACAGATGGCCTCAGATTCGTCGAGCCACCTGACGCAATCAGCATCCGATCGGCCGAGTCGTCGGATCCGTGCCTGGGCCAGGGCGAGCAACGATGTCGCCTGGTGATACACCCATCCAAAGGCTGTGGCCGTTGTGAGTGCGTCTTGAAGTTGTGCCTCGGCGAGGTCGTGAAAGCCGAGAAGCGAGCCCAACTTTCCGACGTACGCGGAGATCGGACCCTGGCTCGTATTGCCGTTGAAGGAAACCTCGCGGGCGAACGGTTCGATGATCGGAAACAGCTTTGCGGCGGCGTCGATGTCGTTCAACTCGATGGCCAACACGGCGTAGCCGATGACCGACGTCATCCACACCAGGTTGGGTTCGACCTCAGCCAGATCCGTGTCGAGGCCCTCGGCCAACACCTCACGTGCCACTTCCACCCGGCCCACAGCCTCGCAAACGATCGCGTACGCCTGCCGAAACGCGAGTACTGCGGCGTTGTCGTTCATCATCTGCTCCATCAGCGGAACGAGATCGGCATGCTTCCCGGCAAACGTCGCCAGAACGAAGGATTGAGCGGCGAACACCGTGAACGCGTCGGTCTCCCCCACCTGGGTGCCCAACGTAAACGCCTCCATGGCCAGTCGCTCAGCGTCAGCGAAACGCGCCTCCATCATGGCGACGAACGTTTCGGCGTGAAGCAGCAGCCATCGCATACGCGGCTCCGAGGTCACGGCGGCGATCGATCGCATCCTGTTCAGGCTCGTGGTCATGGTGACCGGATCGGCGGTCTCCACGGCGACCCCGTACGCGGCGTGATGGGTTCGGAATGCGAGGAACGGATCTCCACTGGCATCGGCGGCAGCAACGGCTCGTGCGGCAATTCGACCCCGTAGTTCCGAAGTCCCGGGTCCCCACAACGCGGCCAGCAGCGACGAGGCAATTCTGGGAAGGAGCGTCGGGTCAGGGCTGGTTTCCACGAGCGCCAGGGCTTCGTGTGCCACCTGCCGCCGAAGGTCGGCATGCGACGTGAACACCAGACACTGCCCGTAGACGGCGAGTAGCTGAACGTAGGTACTTATATCGTCGCGGTCGGCGATGGCGATAGCCGACTCGACCACCGTTCGATGCTTCGGACCCAGGTCACCCCCACGAGCGGTACCGCGGTCCAATGCCAGAGCGGCGCGGATCAGTGCCGAGTGGGCCCCGCACCGCGTCGCCATAACCGCGCCTTCGAACAACGTCTCCAGGGCTCGTGCATCTCCGGCCCGCTGCTGGGCCTCACCGATACGCACCAGAAGGTCCGCTTCGACTTCCTCGGGACGTTCGAGCGCCCTCGCATGGCCAAGAGCGATGACGAGCCACCTGGCCGCTTCAGCTGGTGCGAGATGAGCGAGCGCGTGTTCCCCGGCCATCGTCGCCCACCGCTGAGCCTCATCCAACTGGCCGGCCAGACCCGCATGGTGCGCCAACTGCACAACAACCTTCTGCGGGAGCGAGACCGAGTTCTTTTCGAGTGCCCGGGCGGCCATCTGATGAAGGCGTCGTCGCTCCAAGCCATGCAGTTCGGCGTAGAGCGCATTCGCGACGAGGTTGTGCGCGAAGCGGAGGGTCCGAACCGAAGAATCGGTCTCGACCAACAGCCCGGCAGACAAGCCGGAGTCCAACGCCATGCCGATCTCGGCTTCGGAAAGGTCGAGCATGTCACAGAGGATGTCTTCTCGGAACTCGGCTCCGAACACCGCCGCCGCTTTCAGCACCGACGCCGAGTCGGCTCCGAGCGAGGCCACGCGGCTCCACACGACATCTCGGAGGTTCGGTGGAATCGTCGTGAACCTCGGTGACCCTATGGCGACGACCGTTCCGTCGGAATCGACACGCCCCGTTTCGATCCAGTGCCGAAGAAGTTGCGACGCGTAAAGCGGGTTGCCGGCGGTTTCGCGCAACAGCGCATCCACGACGAGCCCCAGGTCAGCCGGAACCCGCTCATCAAACAGTGACGTGGCCAGCGTCTGAAGTTCGGTGGTCTCGAAACCCGACAGGGGAACTCTCCGGGTGCGACCGCGGTCAAGATCGGCAAGCGCTGATCGGAGTTCGTCGGGACGAACCTCCCCCGGGTTGCGGTAGCTGACGACAAGAAGGACCGGCGCATCAAGCAACGAACGGCCGAGATGGCGGAGCAGAAGCAGCGCGGTTGGCTCTGCCCAGTGCAGGTCGTCGAGCATTACGACAAGCGGACGTACGGCCGCCGCTCGACGAAGAAGATCCGACGCGGCTTCGAACAGGAGGTACTGCTGGGTTGCGCTGTCGACGCGTCCGACCTCATTCGACGCGGTTCCCATGCCCACGGTCGCCGCCAGATGACCCAACTGGGCCCCAAAACGATCCCTATGTCCACGTAGTACATCCTGAGGCAGATGCTCGAGTAGCCAGGTGATCACGCTCCGAAAAGGCTGAAGCGGAACGGCTGAGCCTTCATCGCAGCGACCGTAGAGAACGTTGGCGCGGCCGGCGGCGACGATGTCGCGAGCAAATGCTCCCAAGAGGGTCGATTTGCCGATACCGGCTTCACCCCCGAGGATCACGGTCCTCATGCCGGATTTCACCGCGTCGGCCAAATCACGGTCAAGCAGCGAGTATTCCTGGGACCGGCCCACAAGAACGGGTCCGGATTGCAGCGCACCGTGAAGCGGAACCGACCAGACCGTTGAATCGAATGCGGTTGTCGACTTCTGGAGTTTCGATGCGTCGGAAACCTGCGGCGCCGCCGAGTTGCGCCGATCGGTCCCGGCCCGAACCTGCGGCACGCCGTCGGTCCCAGCAGTACGAGCGGCACGAGGTTTCTCATCACCGGGAACGCGGTCGACACCGTTCCAACCCGACGCCACCAGCCGTTCGATCGCTTCCACGTCGTCTGAGGGTGCGGTCCCGACCTCGTCGGCGAGCAACGAGCGATAGTCGTGAAACGCGCGAAGCGCGTCGGACTGGCGACCGGCACCCGCCAAAGCATGGATGAGCAGGCCGCGTGGCCGATCACGGAATCGGTAGGTGGTGACATGAGACTCGAGTCGGGCGACCGCCTCCCCCCACCGCCGCTCCCGAATCAGCGCTTCGGCGACATCCTCAACCGTCGACGCGTGCAACTCGGTCAAGCGAGCGACGTCACCGACGGCCCAGTTCTCATGACT
Source organism: uncultured Acidimicrobiales bacterium (assembly GCA_963763135.1). Classification (GTDB taxonomy): domain Bacteria; phylum Actinomycetota; class Acidimicrobiia; order Acidimicrobiales; family JANYDT01; genus JANMZO01. Next base: position 684,375 of record CAVXNJ010000012.1, read on the forward strand.
GAATTCCTCCAGCGCCGGACCGCGCCACAACGCCAACGCATTTTCCAGGTTGGTTGTGCGGGCATTTCCGACACCCGCTTCGGCGATCTGTGAAGAGAATCGACTCGCGTCGACGTCGGCCATCAGTCGGTACCCGACCGAGGTGCTGACCAACACCTCGTTTCCGAGTGTCTTGCGGAGTCGCGACACGGTTGTTCGGAGCGAGCTCGGTTCAACCTCCAGGGTCGAGCTCATCCATTCCGATCGCAGCGCCCGACGCGCGTTCAACGCCAAAAGCGCCAGGGTGCGACGCTGCGTCGCGCTCGGCAGATCCACGACGCGACCCGCCTGGGTTTCGATCTGGACCGCGCCAAGCACGCGTACCAGCCGGATCCTTTCCGTCGAGTCCGTCACTTTCTCATCCTGGCATGGGCTCACTTTGGCGGCAAGGTCGCCGCATTACAGGGTTGTTACACCATTCCTCGGCCGGCTCAGTGCTCATGATCACGGCGACTCACGGACCGAGAACCGCACATTGCCCTACCGCAGCTTCAGTGCTTCACGGTCAAAGCGAGACCGGATTCGAGATCCGTCAACGCTCGCCAACCAAGAACCTGTGCGGCCTTCTCGGCGCTCAGCAGCTTGCGAACGAGACGGGTCTTGGGCGCGCCTCGAAAGATCGGGTCACGATGCGTTCCGTCGAAGGCGAGCGAGGCCAAACGTGCCACATCCGAAACAGACGTGGCGATACCCGTTCCGACGTTGAACACCGGGTTGACCGTTCGGTCCCGACCGTGAGCGTCTCGACCCTCCAGCAGCCACTCGGCCAGAGCTAGATACGCAGAGACCATGTCGCCGATGAAGAGGAAGTCCAACTCGCTGGTCCCATCGTCTCGGTCACCGAAATCGTAGGGACGGTCGTTGCGCAGGTTGTCGAGAGCGCGGGGAACGAGTCTGCTCAGGTTCGCGTCGCCCGGCCCGTATGTGTTCATGAAACGGCAGGCCCCGGCGGGAAGATCAAACGTCTGCACGTATCCCTGCAGGGCGAGATCGGCCGCGGCCTTCGACGCGGCGTACAGGTTGGCTGCAGGCAGGGGGCTGAACGTCTCTTCGATCGGTTCGGTGACGGACGTGGATCCGTAATAGGCGCCGCTCGACGCCAGCACCATGGCCTGGATCCCGACCCGGCGGCAGGCTTCAAGCACAACATACGTGCCCATAGCATTCGTGTCGAGCGTCTCCAGCGGCAGGCTGACACTCACCGGCACCAGCGGTTGGGCCGCCAGATGAAACACGACCTCCGTCGCCGATCGTGCCATTAGCGACGCGACCAGATCGAAATTGCGAACATCACCGGCCACGTACTCCACGCCCTCCACGGGCCCACCGACAGGAGCGTGGAGGTCGAGGCTGGTCACGTTCGCCCCGCGGCCCGTCAGGGTCTGCAATAGGTGACGACCCCCGAATCCACTGCCCCCGGTCACGAGACAGCGAACCCCGACCCAATTCATTCGCGGACCGACGACTCTGACTCAGACGGCCGCAAAGACGCGGCCGCGCTCGTAGTGCGAACGGTAGAACTCGACGGTTCGCTGAAGTCCTTCCGCAAAGCGAACCTCCGGAACGAAACCGGTGGCCGCCTGCAGTTTCGAGCCGTCGAGGTGCTGCCGGGAGATCGCAACGACGTTCGACGAACCCGTCTCCATCACTATCGAAATACCATGTTCACGTATCTTTTTTGCGCGGTCCTTGTCGAACAGGGCCTCATACGATGCGGCGTGCTCGACGATCAAGCGCATGATGTCGGGTGTCGACGCATGATGCGCTGCGGAGATGTTGAACACTTCCCCCGCACACGACGGCGTACTGGCGACCAGCAGGAACGCACGCACCGCGTCATCGATGAAGAGATAGTCGCGGAAATGGTTCAACGAGTTGAAGTACAACACCGGGGTGGTCGGCTCCGCGGTAGCGAACAACGAGGTGAGCGCCTTGGGAAAGAGCCGAAAGCCGACGTTGTAATCGTGTGGTCCGAACAGGTTGCAAAGACGGAGAACAACCGTCGGCATACCGAAGACCTGGTGGTACGTCTGAGCGAACACGTCGCCCGCCAACTTGGCCGCATCGTAAATGCCGACGCCACGCAGCGGAGACTGTTCGGAGTAGCGGTCGGTCTCCATTTCGCCGTAGACCTTGTCGGTTGACGAGAGCACGATCGCCGATGGTTTCGACCGACTGTTGCGAAGGGCTTCCAGGAGGTGCGCGGTACCCAGCGAGTTGGCCTGAATCGTCTGCACCGGAGCGTTCGCCGACTTCTCGATCACGGAGTACGCGGCAAAGTGAAAAACAACATCGAACGTGTTTTCCTCCGCGAGTCGATTCATGTCAGAGGCGCTGCCGACATCGCCTTGGACCACGCGGAGCCGGGGACGCAGGCGTTCGCGTCGATCGTTGACGATCGAGTCGCGTTCGGCGCACGTGTCGATGTCGAAGATCGTCACCTCGGCGCCGAGGGCCACGAGTCGACGCGCCACGTGCCCGCCGAGGAAACCCATGCCACCCGTGATGAGAACCTGCTTCCCGGCGAAGAAGTTGCCGTAGGGAAGCGCGGTTGCGTCGTCGGGCCCGCCCATGCGGCCGTGGGTTCCGAGAGTACCGGTCATCTCTACTGCATCGGTCCGGACGATCCCCACCTTGAGGTCGCCGGGCTGAGGCGCAGACCCTTAGCGGTTTACTCGACCGTGACCGGTGCGGCTTCCGGCGTTCGACCGGTCTCGCCCGCTCTCGGGGTCCGGACCCATTCCTTCGGTGGCTTCGATCCACCCCGGTTGCCGAGCAGCTTCCACGCCACGTAACCGGGCGCGAACGCCAGGTCGCGCAGCCCTCGCAGACCGGTGTGGGATCGTGACCAGCCGGTGAGGACGTAGGCCGCCGTGCCGGTGAGGCCAACCGCGGCGATCCAACCGGACACCAGCGTCTGGCCGGTGGTGAGACCGATCACGACCGAGACTCCGACGAGCCCGGTCAGCGCAGCAACGAGTTGGCCGAGGGGTGGAACGATCAGATCGACGAGGAGATCAGCCGTCACGCGTCCCCGTTGGTTCCAACCCTGTTCAACCGTGCTTCGCCACAGCTGGCCCGCGTACATCCGCCGCAAAGCAACCCGGCCACCTTCCCACCGTCCGCGCTGGATCCGAGAGCTCCGTTCGTCAGCGGGCATATCCCCGAGCACGAAGGCATCATGCAGATACGAGACGCGCAGCCCGGCCATGCCGAGGCGGATGCCGTATTCGGCGTCCTCAACGATCGCCGCGCTCCGATGGGGCACCGACTCGAGCGCGGCCCGCGAGAAACCCATCCCGTTTCCTCGAAGACCGCACGACAGCCCCAGGCGCTCACGTCCGAGCGACCGCACGTCGTGGAACGCGGACAGCGCGATATGGAGCAGGCGGGTGCGCCATGAAGCGTTCGGGTTCGCCACGCCGTAGCGGGCCTGAACGGCCGGGGCACCGGCTTGGAGGTGATCGCTGACCTCCCAAAGGAGATTGCGTGAGACGGTCGTGTCGGCATCGACGACCACGAGACACTCCACCGATTCGTCGGCGAGCAACCGGGGGAACGTGTCGCTGAGGGCGTGACCCTTTCCACGTCGATCGAGATTGTGGCGCTCAATGACCTGTGCTCCGGCCGCCACCGCGTGGATCGCCGTGTCGTCGGAGCAGTTGTCGGCCAGCACCCAGATCTGCCGGTGGGTCTGCGGATAGTCGAGATCCAGCAGACTGGCGACCGTCGTCGCAATGTTCAGCTCCTCGTTGTGAGCCGGAACGACTATTGCGATCTTGAGGGGTGCGCTACGGGGAACCGGCTTGGTGGACTTCGACAGGCACGAAACGGTGGCGAGTCCGGCGACGTACGTCCCGGCCGCGGCAGGGGGGACTGCAGCAATGCTTATGAGAGCGTCGTACCAGCGCACCCACCATCCATCGACAGTTCCGGGTCGTTGCTGAAGTCGGTGCTTACGGAATTGAGGGGGTCACACCCGGCTTGTAGTGAATGAACAGGTCGCTGATGATCGTGGCGAGGCCGTCGGTGCTCGCTCCGTTTGCCAACTCGGCGGTCACGATGTTGCCGTGGATGTGCAGGGCGGTGACCTTGCCGGTTTCGAACAGCAGACGGGCCAGCACGTCGGGTGGACGGTTCTCGCTGACATCGGCGATCGAGGAGTACCGCTCGTGTCCCATTCCGGTGATGGCCCGATTGGTTTCGAAACGAACGATGCCGTGCTGCGCACTCGGCTTTTCAGTGACGGTGATGAGCTGACCCATGGGACCCTAAGCGTAGGCGCGACACGGGGTACTCGACGAACCAGGTCCTTGTTCCGGTCGCCGTTCCGTGACCAAACAAGCCGGGTTGAAACAACTAACCTCGCGGCAATGAAGCCGACCGCGTCATTTTCGGCATGAAGCCCGGCGGGAACGCAGGCCGGGCCAGCGACCCGAAGCCGGCATCCAACGCGCCCCAGCGCAGCGCAAATCTGACGAATCCACCGTCACCAAGTCCACGCTCGTCAACCGGGCCGGGAACCGAAGCCCCGTCCGAACCCGGTCGTCGTTCGGAGCGCACGGGATACTTCAGTGCGGTTCCCTTCGCAACGATCATCGCCACCATCGGCCTCGTACTCGCCACGTTCGTCCTCTATCTGCTGCTCAGCCGCACCACCAAGATCCTCAACTGGATACTTGTGGCCGCGTTCTTCGCGGTCGTCCTCACTCCCCCGGTGAATTGGCTGGTCACGAACCTGCGGATGCCTCGCAGCATTGCCGCCTCGCTCGTTTTCGTAATCGGCTTCGGCTGTATCAGCGCCATGAGCTACGCATTCATCCGACCCCTGGCTGATGAGGGTCGTAAGTTCGCGAAGGATTTTCCCAACTACGTGAAAGACGCCCAGGAGGGCCGGGGGGAAATCGGGAAGCTCGTCAAGAAGTGGAAGGTCGATGACTGGCTCGAAAAGAATCAGGACGAACTCCAGGCCCGTGCCCAGAAGGTGTTTTCGCCCAACAAGGTCCTCGGCACGACGGTCGGGGCGCTCGGATCCGCGTTCGGCATCGCGGCAGCGATTCTGACCACCCTCGTTCTCACGTTTCTGATGTTGATACAGGGGCACCAGGTTCTGACGACCGCGACCTTTCTTCTGGCCCCCCATCAACGCGAACGGGTCCACAACATCGGAAAAAACGCGGCGAAGGCAATCACGGGCTACGTTGCCGGAAACCTGGCCATCTCGGTCATCGCCGGCGGGGCGTCGTTCGTTTTCGGTCTGATCGCGAGCATTCCCTTCGTTGCCGTGTTGGCGCTCTGGGTGGCCTTTGCTGACCTCATCCCGCTCGTTGGGGCGACCCTCGGTGCGATTCCATTCATCATCGTGGCGTTCCTGTATTCGACGCCGGCCGGTATCGCTGCGTTGATCTTCTTCGCTATTTACCAGCAGTTCGAAAACCAGGTGCTGCAACCGACGATCATGGCGAAGACGGTCGCCCTGAAACCGCTCATGGTGCTTGCGTCGGTGCTGTTCGGCGTGGAGTTGTTCGGCGTCCTCGGAGCGCTGCTGGCGATCCCGGCCGCTGCGATTATCAAAGTGATCGGGGCCGACATCGTCGCCCATCGCCGCCCCGGATGGGTGGAAGCCGATGATGGTCGCGCCCCCATACGGAAGATCCGCCGACGCACATCAGATGGCGTAGATACCCAAGAGATCCCGACCGGCCAGTCACGACCGTGACCGCCTCCGCCGTGCCCTCCAACCAACCCTCACCGGAAGACGCCCTGCTCGACCATCCGCTGTGGATCACACTGACTGGCCCGAAGTCGACGTTCGCGACGGTTCGGGGACACGCCGCCCGCTTCCTTCCCGATGTTTCGACACTTGGGGCTCTGGCTCCTCACGCCGATGCCGCCGCCTGGCGTGATCTGCATGAGTTGCTCGCACCCGGCGAATACGTGGCGCTGTTCTTCTTCGATGCACCCCCGCCGTTTCCCGCGGAGCCTCCGCTCCGGGTCGTGTACGAAGGCGACTACGACCAGATGGTCTGCACGGTCTTGACGCCCCCGGCCTCCAACTCGGTCGGGAACGCCGACACCTCTGCGCCGACACCATTCGAAGCACTCGGTCCCGACGACGCATCCGAGATGGTGGCGCTTGTGGAACTCACCGAGCCCGGCCCCTTTGCGATGCGAACCCACGAAGTCGGGCGCTACCTCGGTATTCGCACCGCAGCGGGTCAGCTCGTGGCCATGGCCGGCGAACGGGCGCGCTTGCCGGGCTGGGTCGAGATCAGCGCCGTTTGCACCCATCCGGACCACCGCGGCCGCGGCTACGCCGAGCGTCTCGTCCGCGATCTCACCACCCGATCGCTCGAAGACGGGAGCGGGCTGTTCCTCCACGTCCGCTCAGACAACGACGTTGCCCGACGCGCCTACGAACGGATCGGCTTCGAGGTCCGGCGGTCGTTCAAGGTCATCGCCGTCCAACGGCCCCGGCCACCCAGGTAGGCGTTACAAACCTCCTCAGAAGTCCAGCGCCTCGAACCAACGGCCCGTGATGTCCTCGCGGCCGGATGCGGAAACGCCGGGCCGCTTGCGCCCCTGGAGGTAGAGGTAGAGATCGGCCGCGGTGCCTTCGATCGTGGCGTCGGCCGCATCGCCGGCCCGGTCCCACCAGAAGCCGGTCGGGTCGAACCGCAGCCGCCAGGTGTCGCCCGTGTCGATCGCCCGCACCGAGAGCTGTTCCCCGTCGCCGCGCAGCCGATCAAGAGGAGCCCCCCAACGCGCTGTCGCCGGTAGGTTCGTGAGGAACTCATCGATCCCGTCAACCGCCAACGCCGGAAGGATCTCGGGCTCGCGACCCAAGGTGATCGCGAGGTCGGCGCCATGCACGATTGCCTCATGGAGCATGCGCCGCGGCCAGAAGCGAGCATGGGGATCGGTACCCCACACCCATACCCGCAGGTCCGGTGCCGCCGCATCGAAGACCGCCATCATCTCGTTGACGCTGTCGGCGAAGTGCGGAGCGACAGTGTCGTCGGTCGTCGGATAGTCAATGTTCATGTCCATGCGCCACGCCTCGGCGACGATGGGTCCGGCAACGATGCGACTCGACCATCGGAAGATCCCGAGGACGTGCTCGGTCATCTGTCGAACGGTCCAGCCAGGGCACGTGACGACGGTCGTAGCCAGGCCATCGGCAGCCACGGCCTCGGCCAGAAGTCCACTGAACCGGTTGGCTTCGGCCCGGAGATTGAGCAGGTGTTGAGCGGTTTCCATCGGAGTATCTAAGTCGTCCGGATACGGCAGTGCGAGGAATTTGCCACTCGCACTCATTAGTCTCACTCCGTGCCAAATACCGCTCCGCTTGACCGATCCGAAATCGATGCCGTCGTGTTCGACATGGGTGGGGTGTTCCTTATCCGTCATTGGGAGCCCGTCTGTGCCGGAATGAGTCGCGGCGGCTACGACATCGACCCGGACCCCGCGCTGTTTCATGAAGCCCATCACCAGGCCGTATTCGCGCTTAACGATTTTCTGCACGGCACGATCGTGGAGTCGTCGAAGGAGTTCTGGTCGAACTTCGAACGGGGCTACCTCGCGCACCTCGGGGTCCCGGAAGAACACCTTGATCACGCCGTCGAGATCATGTTCACCGAGGTCTTCGGAAAGGAAGCTCATCCGATCTGGCGGTTGAAGCTCGAAGAGAACATCGCTGGGTTTCATCGCATCGCCGAGGCCGGGATTCCGGTGGCGATCGTGAGCAACAACGACGGCACCGCGCAGCGTCAGTTGGTTGATTTCGGCATCTGTCAGGTGGGCGATGGACCGCTGCCCAGTGTCGCCACGGTGGTCGACTCCGGCGTACTCGGCATCGCGAAACCCGACCCACGCATCTTCACCCCGGCCCTCGAAGCACTCGGCGTTCCGCCCGAACGGGCCCTATACGTCGGCGACACAGTGCACGCCGACGTTTTCGGGGCAACCGCCGCTGGTATGCCGGTGGTGCAACTCGACCCCTACGAACTCTTCGGCGACTTCGACCACGCCCGTCTCCCGACGGTCGCCGCCATCGCGGACTTCCTTCTCGACTAGCGCTCACCGGTGGTGCGTCGGCGGATGCGTCACTCGAACAACGAAAGCTGATCGACCATCGACGCCGGCATCAAGCGAGGGATCCCCCAGGGAATGTTGTCCATGAATGCCCACGACCGACGATGAATCGTCGAAGGCCCGTGGGCGGCCAGCGCCATCTTGTGCCTCGGGCACGGGTAGCCCTTGTTCTCGGCGAAGTTGAACATCGGGAAGTGCTCGTCTTCGGCGCGGCATCAAACGGTCGCGGGTGACCTTCGCCAACACACTGGCCGTTGATATCGAAAGACACGTCGCGTCGCCCTTGACGATCAGTCGAGTCTTGCCCGGACCGATCGACTCGCTCACAAAGTCCCAGTTGCCATCGATGAGCACCATGTCCGGAACCAGACCGAGCCCTTCGATGGCTCGTTTCGCCGCGAGCTTCTGTGCCGCTGACATACCGATCTCGTCGCATTCAGTGTGGCTGACCATCCCGACGCTCCAGGCCCGGCACCACGACGCGAGTCGGTCATAGAGCGCCTCGCGTTCGCGTTCACTCAACATCTTCGAGTCGCGCACACCGTTCACCCGGCTGTGCTGGGGCAGCACCACGGCGCCGATCGCAAGCGGCCCGGCCCACGATCCGCGACCCACCTCGTCGAGACCAACCACGACCTCGAATCCCGCCTCCCACAGCTCCCGTTCGATCAGCAGCGTTGGTGGGATCTTCTTCGACAACTTCTTCTTGACCGGCTTCTTCTTGGCCGGCTTCTTCTTGGCCGTGACTTTCTTCGCCGTGACCTTCTTGGCTGTGACCTTCTTGGCTGTGACCTTCTTGGCTGTGACCTTCTTGGCTGTGACTTTCTTGGCTGTGACTTTCTTGGCCGAGACTTTCTTGGCGGAGGCCTTCTTGGCGGAGACCTTCTTCGCCGCTGGGACGCGCTTCGCCAGCGAGGCTGGGCGAGTTCGTTCGGGCGCGTTCACGGCAGGCTTCTTGTCGGCTCAGTCGATGGTCGGAGCCTGAAGGAGCGCTTCGCCCTTGAGACCCTCGCCGCGCCAGGCGGGATCGATGCTGGAACATCGCAGGGTGAGGGCCACACCGGTCGGATCCTCCACGTCCCAGAGCAACGCCGGGCGGGCTCCGTGCCAACGGAACGAAAACGACACACGGCCGGCGGGCGTTGCGAGATTGCGCACGTCGAGTTTGGCGCCGAGCCATGCCTTGCGAAACCCGGGGACGAGATCGACACGGTCGTCGGGACCAACGTCGGCGATGGCCCGAACATGTGCCACCACGGCTGAGGCCAGACGAATCGGGTCGTCGGGGACCAGCGAACCACCGGGGCCAACGGCCGGTAGCGGCGGAAGGGGCAACTCGGGTAAGGGCCACGGAGATCCCGCTTTGGCCCAGGCTTTTCGGCATTGCGCAGCTGCGGCCGAATCCTTTGCGACCTGGAAGAACCGTGCGGCTTCCGGGAGTACGGCCACACTCTCGTTGTTCTTCAACCTGGCCGATCGCTTGAGCACGAACTCGAGTGCACCGGCGAGCTGCGGCGCTAGCGTTTCGGCGAAGAGGTGATCGCCCGAAATCGCGGCGTGGGTAGCGAGCGCCCTAATCATATGTGCGCTGATTAATGCATTGTCAGCGTCGAACGATCCGTTGCTGAGTTGGAACTCGCCCACACCCTCAAGTAACGCGCCACTCTCGGCTGTACATCCGCTCAACGCCAACGCCGTCGCCACCGCTGCACGCTCGGGCACGGTCAAGTCGGTCGAGGCGATAGCCGGCTCGGCGGCCAACAGAAGCGCCGCGCCGTTTGCCGCCGCGTCGGTGGCGAAGGCTTTCTCCGGCACCAGGATCTCGGGGAGTCGACCGATGTGAACACCCCAGCCTGAAGCAGCCCGGTGAACATCGGGCAACGTCGTCAGAACGGGCGTACCCGAGAGCGCAACGCCGCTCGAAGCGCCGAGCAGAGCCGCGAATCGCATCGTCGTGCCGTGGGTGAGCGGAAGAATGACGGCCAACTCGACGCCGACCGAGGGGTCCGCGGTCTGCTCAAGCGATGGTGTGGCCGCTCCCGACATCACCACTCCGGCCAGATCGCCGCCCTGCTCCACGAGCGCGAACCGCTGCGGGGCGCGAGGCAGCGTGAGTAGCGGGAAGCCGTCGACGCGTACAACCGCACCGGTCACCGACACGTTCCGAACTCCGGGGCCGCGAAGCACCAGCGCCAGTGCAAACGGAACCTTCGAGCGGTTCTCGACGTCGCAGACCGCAAGCTCCCGCTGCCCTTGCACCGCACCGAACGTCGTGAAAATCGCGTCGCCACTGGGAACGCGAACCGAGGTCTGCACGATCGGCGCGTTGCGGATCAGGTGCTGGCGCGTTGTGATCTCGGTGTCGGGGCGATACCAACGGTCGTCGCCGCCAACCCACCAGTCGAGTGTGATCTCTTCCGAGGTTCCCGCGTGAAGCACAATGACGCCACCGCCGCGCACATGCGCACGCCTTGGCGATCCAATGGTTCCGATGATCATGTTCTGCTGACTTTCCTGGGCGCCGAGCGACCGGTCGATCCACAGTGAACGGCGGCGTGCATGTCTCTGATCGTAGGAGATCGCCAGCAAGGAGCGGATCTCCAGAGTGTGTGCGCTGGCTTAGCTCCCGTCTAAGTAAGCGCACACACTCGAACGAAAACCTCCGATTGACGAAACGCAATACGTACCCGTAGAGTCAGTCTGCTAGTTGAACTGACTTCCCAAACGCCACCGGACACCCAACCGCCGACCCCGGGAGACATCGATGCCGAACGCTCCGACCGAAACAACAACCAACGAGACAGTCGCCGCAGACTCCGACTCGACGACCGAGGCGTGGCACCAGACCGCATGCATCCTCTGCGAGAGCAACTGCGGTGTTGAGATCCGGCTCGGCGGTCCGTCGAACTATGGCGAAGGCCGGGGCTTTGCCCGGATCCGGGGCGACAAGGCCCATCCGGCGTCGAAGGGCTACACGTGTGAAAAGGCACTTCGACTCGACCATTACCAAAACGGAGGCCCGCGGATCACGAGCCCTCTGCGTCGCCGCGACGACGGGACCTACGAAGAGATCGACTGGGAGACCGCAATCAGCGAAATCGCAGTGCGTTTCGCCAAGGTCCGCGACACCTACGGCGGGGAAACGATCTTCTATTACGGCGGAGGCGGCCAGGGCAACCACCTCGGCGGCGCGTACTCGGGAGCGACCCTGCGAGCCCTCGGGGCCAGATTCAAGGCCAACGCGTTGAGCCAGGAAAAGACCGGCGAGTTCTGGGTGAACGCCAAGATGGTCGGCAACTCGATGCGGGGCGACTTCGAGAACACCGAACTCGCACTGTTCGTCGGCAAGAACCCGTGGCAATCGCATGGCTTCTCCCACGCCCGCACGACACTGAAGGAAATCGCCAAGGACCCGGCCCGATCGATCATCGTGATTGATCCACGGCGGTCCGAGACGGCGGAGATGGCCGACGTGCATCTCCAGGTGAGGCCCGGTACCGACGCCTGGTGCCTTGCCGCGTTGGTGGGCGTGATCGTGCAGGAGCAACTCCACGACCGAACCTGGCTCAGGGACCATGCCTCGGGTGTGGAAACCATCGAAGCACTGGCGCAGGGATTTGACGTTGCGCAGTACTCGGCCATCTGTGGCGTCGACGAAGGGCTCATCCGAGATGCGGCCCGTCGTATCGCGGCGGCTAACAGCGTGGCCGTGTTCGAGGACCTTGGAATACAAATGGCACCGAACTCGACCCTCTGCAGCTATCTCGAAAAGCTCGTCTGGATGCTCACCGGCAACTTCGCGAAACCGGGAGCGCAGTACACGCCGTCGAGCCTCGTCGCGCTGGCCCGCGGTGGCGAAAGCAAGAACGCCAAATCCGGAAAGGCAAACGTGAGCCCGGTGGTCGGCGCCCGCATCATCTCGGGCCTGGTGCCGTGCAACGTGATCCCGGAGGAAATTCTCACTGACCATCCGGCGAGGTACCGCGCCATGCTCGTCGAGTCGGGAAACCCGGCACATTCACTCGCTGACAGCCGAGCGATGCGTGAAGCACTTGCGTCGTTGGAGCTGCTCGTCGTCATCGACGTCGCCATGACCGAGACCGCCCGCCTCGCCCACTACGTGCTGCCAGCGGCGTCGCAATACGAGAAATGGGAAGCGACGTTCTTCAACTTCGACTTTCCCGAAAACGTGTTTCACCTCCGCCGACCGTTGCTCGACCCATTGCCGGGCACACTTCCCGAACCGGAGATCCACGCGCGTTTGATCGAAGCCCTGGGCGCGCTCACCGAGGCCGACTACGAACCGCTCCGAGAAGCCGCCTCAAAAGGTCGTGCCGCCTTTGCTGAAGCGTTCTTCGCGTTGTCGGCTTCTGATCCGAAAATCGGGTCGTTGGCTCCCGTGGTCCTCTATCGAACCCTCGGACCAACCCTGCCCAACGGAGCGGCCTCAGCGGCGATTCTCTGGGGAGCCGCACACCGATGCGCACTGAGCTTCCCGTCGAGCGTGGCCCGAGCGGGCTTTACCGGCGATGGCCTGGAATCCGGCGAGAAGCTCTTCGACGCGATCCTCAACAGCCCGTCGGGCGTTACGTTCACCGTCGACGACCATGATGAGAGCTGGCGACGGGTGAAGACCGATGATGGTCGGCTCCATCTGGTCGTCGATGAACTTCTCGCCGACATCGAGGCGCTGAAGTCTGGCATGCCGACCGAGTCGGAGGATTTCCCGCTCGTACTCTCCGCCGGTGAACGTCGCTCGTTCACGGCCAACACCATCTTCCGAGACAACACCTGGCGGAAGAAGGACGCGGGGGGTGCATTACGGGTCAGCCGGGCTGACGCCGACCGCTTCGGTTTGCTCGACGGTGGCCGCGCCCGCCTGACCACCGAACGGGCGAGCGTCGAGGTCACCGTCGAAGTAAGCGACATGATGCGCCAGGGCCACGTGTCGCTTCCGAACGGCATGGGGGTCGGCACGTCCGACGACGTCGCGGGAGTCGCCCCCAACGAGCTGACCGCAGCCGGCCACCGCGATCGCATTGCCGGCACGCCGTTCCACAAGCACGTCCCGGCCCGCCTCGAACCCATTCCGGCATGAGCCGTTAGAAGCGCTGCCGCGATCGGGAGTAGAAATAGCTTCGTGCGCCGCACCCGCTTCGATACCGACGTCTGCCCGATCGCCCGGACGACCGATCTGATCGGCGACTGGTGGACGCCGGTCGTTATGCGCGAGGCGTTCTTCGGCTGCAAGCGGTTCGAGCAGTTCCAGGAACGTCTCACGATCAGTCGGGCCACGCTGACCGAACGGTTGAACCGACTCGTCGACGAGGGAATGCTGGACCGGGTGGCCTACCAGACCAACCCGGTCCGTTACGAGTACGTGTTGACCGAGAAGGGCCGCTCGTTCTTCGATGTCCTCGCCGCGATGTGGAGCTGGGGTGACCGGTGGCTCTTCAACGAAGGTGGAGCGAGCATCGAGCTGACCGACCGCGATTCAAAGCGGCCGGTCACACCCAAGGTCATCGACGCCAACACCGGCGCGGGCATCGACGTCCGCCAACTCCGCGTGCGTCGAAAGCGCTGAGCCGACAGTGCTGAGCAACAGTGCTGAGCCGACAGTGCTGAGCGCCGGTCGATAGTGCTGAGTGCCGGTCGATAGCGGCGACGCGACCGGATCAACTTGGCAACAGCACCGAGTCGATCACGTGGATGATGCCGTTGCTTGCCGGGATGTCAGTGATCTGCACGAGCGCGTTCCCGATGAAGACCTGACCGTTGCGAACCGAGACGGGAAGCTTCTGACCGTTCAACGTCGTAATCGTTGCGTGGTCGCTGACAATCACGGAGGCGGGAACTCGGCCGGCAAGCACATGAAGCGTGAGGATCTTCGTGAGCGTCGCTTTCGATTCGGGCTTGAGGAGCGTTTCCAGCGTTCCGGCGGGCAGCAGATTGAAGGCCGCGTCAGTTGGCGCGAACACGGTGAACGGGCCCGGACCCTGCAACGTCGCCGTGAGGCCGGCCGCCTCCACTGCCGTCAGCAGCGTCTTGAATGAACCGGCACGGTTGGCCACATCGATGATCGCGCCAGCCACAATCGGGGTGGTGGCGGGCGGTGGGATGAGAACGGAGTCGATCACGTGGATGATCCCGTTTGACGCTTCGACGTCGGCCGTCGTGACATTCACCGAGTCGTTGAATACGACGTTGCCCCCGGACACTTTGATGGCCACGGTCGCTCCGTTCACCGTCTGCACCCTGGTCCCGTCGAGCTGAACGATCGTTGACGCGGGCACTTTTCCCGGAACGACGTGATAGGTGAGGATCTCCGTCAGTCGTTTCTTGTCGGCCAGAATGGCGTCGAGATCAGCCTTGGGAATCTTGGCAAACGCCGCGTCAGTCGGGGCAAACACGGTAAACGGACCGGCCCCCTTCAGCGTGTCGACGAGTCCGGCCGCGGTCAGGGCTGTCGCGAGAGTCTTGAACGACCCGGCCGAAACCGCAGTGTCGACGATGTCTTTCAAAGTCGGTTTCGCAGTGGTAGTCGGGGTCGTACCGGGCAGCACGAACCCGGGTGGCAGCAGGACGGAGTCGATGACATGGATGACCCCGTTGGTCGCGGCAACGTCCACCGAAGTCACGTTGACGTCGCCGTTCAACACGACGTTGCCGCCCGAGACCGTGATCTGCACACCGGCGCCGTTGACGGTTGTCGCGGCTTTGCCATCGAGCGTCAGAACCGTCGAAGCCGGCACGCGGCCGGCGATGACGTGATAGGTCAGCACTTGCGTCAGCTTCGTCTTGTCGGCGAGAAGGGCGTCAAGCGTGGCCTTCGGAATCTTGGCAAACGCTGCATCGGTCGGCGCGAACACGGTGAAAGGACCCTTCCCCTTCAGCGTTTCGACCAGTCCCGCAGCATCCAGAGCGGCGGCGAGCGTGTTGAAAGATCCAGCGCCGACCGCCGTATCGATGAGGTCTTTGGTCGTTTTTTTGGTCGTCGTCTTTTTCGTCGCGACCTTCTTGGTGGTGACGTTCTTGGTCACCGTCTTTTTGGTCGCGGCTTTCTTGGCGGCGGCGTCAACGGGCGACTGCCACGCCGCAGTGCCAAGGATCAAAGCCCCGGTCAACATCGTCGAAACCATTCGAATATGTCGCTTCATGCGAGTTCCTCGTTTCTCAGCCACCCGATCGGTGGAGTTTGGCAGGTATCCGCACACGAAGCTGAGTTCGGATGACGGTTTAACATCATTTAGCGGTATTTTTGGGTTCGACCTTTCTTCCCCGGTCGTCATCCAAACCTTCTACCGCTACGGAAAACCAAACGATGCCTGTACCTTTCCACGAGTCGAGCGACGCCGTTCTCGTAACCCAGGTCGCGCGAGGCAACCACGGCGCACTCGCCGAGATCTACCGACGACACGGTGGGTGCGCGTTTCGTCTGGCCAGTCGCCTCCTCAACGACCAGCGCCTGGCCGAAGACATCTGTCAGGACGTGTTCCTGCAACTCTGGAACTCACCCGACCTCTACGACCCCGAACGCGGATCACTCCGGTCGTGGATATTGATGAAGACGCACAGTCGCAGCGTCGACTCGATCCGAGCGAGCGCGGCCCGCTTCAGCCGCGAGAACCGTGAACTGAACGACGCAGCGACCCGCGACTACGACCTCGAACGGGAAGTATGGGACCTTACGGTGGCCGATCGCATCCAACGCGCCCTCGGGGAGCTGCCCCCCAACGAAAAGGATGCGGTTCGCCTCGCGTACTTCGGCGGCCTCACGTATCGCGAGGTCGCGCAACGACTCGGGGAACCCGAGGGCACCGTGAAGAGCCGTATTCGAAGCGGCTTGAAAAGCCTCGGGCGACTGTTGAGCGATCTTCACCACGACGTTTCCCACGAACCTCTGTCCAAGTCGCGTCCCGTCGCTGATCCGGGCCATCATCCGACGCGAGTCGGCACCCCGCCCAACCGTGATCGAGGACAGACAACAATTTCCGCTGAGTCGGCCGACCACCCGAACGGCATCGAGCACAAAAGCAGGTGGGGTCGATGAGCTTCTCCGACGAAGAACTTGACGAACTACTTGGCGCTTTTGCCCTCGACGCGGTCGATGAGCACGAGCGCGCCGCTGTGGAGCGATACCTGGAACGCTCGCCGAGCGCCCGCGAGGAAGTCCGCAATCACTACGAAGTTGCGATGGCCTTGGCCACCACCCCCGGACAGGCACCCATGGCACTGTGGGATCGGATCGAGGCCAACATGCAACCGAACCACAGCCAAACAGTGGCAGACGGAAGCATCGTTGGCTCGGGGGCGGAGAATGGGAAGGAGAACGGGATCAAGAAGGGGGCGAAGGTATACGTGTTCCCCGGAGTTCGTTGGATCGCCCCGGCAGCAGCGGCTGTGCTGATCGCGTCGTTCGCCACCATCTCGATTCGACAGCACCGGACCATCACCGGTCTGCGTTCCGACGTGGCCATTGCGCAGGAATCGGCGAGGTCGAACCAGGTTCGAGCGGAGAAGGTCGAGCGTCTGCTCACGACCGCCACGGCCAAGGAACGCATCATCCAGCAGTTGTTGGCAACCAGCGGGACGACCGTTGCCCATCTTGATACACCCTCAGGTGTTCCGGTCGTTGAGGTGATCCTCGCCCCCGACGGACAGGGCTATCTCGTAAGCAAGGCGCTTCCCACGCTCGCATCGGGTCGCACGTACCAGCTGTGGGGTGTGGCCGACGATGTCGTGTTGTCGCTAGGGGTCTTCGGATCCGCACCCAAGACGCTCGAGTTTGCGGCACACGAACGGTGGACCAAGTTCGTGCTCACCGAGGAACAGAGTCCCGGGGTACCGACCAGTTCGCAGCCTGCCTTCGCCGTAGGCGAAGTTCAACAGATATAGCGCCGGTACCGAAGTTCGACGCTGTCGCCTACGCTGAGCGGGTGGATGGTTCACTGCCGGGAAATCGCTGTTGCGTTGTCGTTCCCATTAAACGATTCTCCAACGCGAAGAAGCGCCTTGCCGGGTTTCTGTCGGCCAACGAACGCGAAGTCCTCGCCCGGTCCATGGCGGAGCGGGTGCTGCACGCGGCCGACGGCATGGCGGTCATTGTCGTAACCGATGACGACGATGTCGCGGTGTGGGCGACCGCGCACGGAGCTTCCGTGACGCGCGACGTCGACGGTGGCGGACTCAACGGGGCGGTTCGATCCGGCATCGAATCAGCGGTCGCCTCGTCCGCATCCCGCGTCATCGTGATCCACGCCGACATTCCTCTCGCAAAGTCCCTCGATCGTTTCGCGTCGGTCGCTCCCAACCAGTCGGTGATCGTTCCCGACGCGCGCTACGACGGAACAAACCTTCTATCGATCCCGACCGGTTTCGACCTCGAGTTCAGTTACGGCTCAGGCTCATTCGCACTGCATCATCGGGCGTTGCTTCGCGCCGGTCTCGACGTCGTCGTCGCTCCGGATCGTCTACTCGGCGCTGATGTCGATCACCCGCGTGATCTGAGCATCGCCCGCGCGGCCGGCCTGTGGCCGCTCGTCGGCTGACACCCCCTCGCTCGGTTACGAGACTACGGTCGAGGCATGAGCGTTCCTGACTCGTACAGCGTCCCCGAAGTGGCATCGGCTTTCACGATCAACCTTGCGACACCCAAACGGGCATTGGCCATCGGGGCTCACCCCGACGACGTCGAGTTTGGATGCGGCGGGACCTTCGCCAAGTGGGCCGCCGACGGATGCGAGCTGTTCTACGTCGTCCTCACCGACGGCTCCAAAGGGACATGGGACCCGGATGTCGATCAGGCCGAACTCGTGGTGACCCGTCAGCGCGAGCAACGCACCGCCGCCCGGATCCTTGGCTGCACCGACGCGGCGAACGTCGCGTTCCTCGGTTGGATCGATGGCGAACTCGACTCATCGTTACGGCAACGGTGGGAAGTCGCGTACTGGATACGGAAGTTCGCTCCCGATGTCGTGTTGGGTCACGACCCGTGGCGCCGCTACCGAATTCATCCAGACCATCGCCATGCCGGCTTCCTTACGACCGACGGCATCGTCGCGGCACGCGACCCGAAGTTCTTTCCCGAGCAGAACATCGCCCCGCACCGGCCGAAGACACTGCTGCTCTGGGAGGCCGACGAACCCGACCATGTGGAGTCGATCGAGGGATTTCTCGACGTCAAGACCCACGCCCTGCTGGCCCACGAGAGCCAGTACGAGACCACCCACCGGGTCACCGACCAGGGTTCCACTGAACAACTCGCAGCATTTCGATCAGCCGTCGAAGACCGTGGCCGCCAAGCCGGACGCCTCGCCAACATTGCTGTCGGCGAGGCGTTCAAACGCATAGATCGGTTGTGAAACCAGCGTCGGACGGGAAACCCGTCCGATCAGCCTTACTTCTTTTTTGCTACAGCCTTCTTTGCAGGAGCAGCCTTCTTCGCGGGAGCAGCTGCCTTCTTTGCAGGAGCAGCCTTCTTCGCGGGAGCAGCTGCCTTCTTTGCAGGAGCAGCCTTCTTCGCGGGAGCAGCAGCTTTCTTTGCAGGAGCAGCCTTCTTCGCGGGAGCAGCTGCCTTCTTTGCAGGAGCAGCCTTCTTCGCGGGAGCAGCTGCTTTCTTTGCAGGAGCAGCCTTCTTCGCGGGAGCAGCAGCTTTCTTTGCAGGAGCAGCCTTCTTCGCGGGAGCAGCTGCCTTCTTTGCAGGAGCAGCCTTCTTCGCGGGAGCAGCAGCTTTCTTTGCAGGAGCAGCCTTCTTGGTCGGAGCCATTGTTATTACTTACCCTTCTTTGCGGCCGGCTTTGCCTTGCCCTTTGTGTTCACCGCGGCCTTGAATCCCGAGCCGGCCGAAAACTTCGGGGCCTTGGATGCGGCGATCTTGATGGCTTCACCGGTCTGAGGGTTGCGACCCGTGCGAGCCTTGCGCTCCGACACGCTGAAAGTACCGAACCCTGGGATCGTTACTTTGTCGCCACCTTTAACCGTTGACTGAACGGTCTCGATGAATGCGTTTACAGCTTTATCGCTGTCAGTCTTGGTGAGTCCAGCAGCTTCTGCTACTGCCTCAATGAGTTCTGTCTTGTTCACCCTATGCCTCCTGGTGCGTCGAATGGGCGACGACAGAAGAACTCACCAGACAACCAATGTCAAGCATTCCCAGTATTTCTGGGGGTGTGACCTGCGCCCATCGCTCAGAACCCTTGAAAACAAAGGGTTCTGAGTTTGGAAGTTTTCACAGAAATTTTGCGCCTAGTCGCTTACGAGGCAAATTGCATTTATATGTGTACATATCAGATCGTATGTACACGTATGGAAACGCGCACGCCGTTCGTCACTGCGTTTCCCGACAGAGGGTCAACGACATCGCCCGGCACGAGCCGATTCGCGTTGACTCCTGCGCGTCCGCGCGCCACGTCCAAGACCGCTCCATCATGGTCGTGACCCCATCCGTGAGGGATGCTCACGACACCTCGCATGATCGAATCGGTGCACTCAACGCGCACCGATACCTCGCCGACGCTCGATTCAACCAACGCCATCGAACCGTCGCTGAGTCCTTGAGCCATCGCATCATCGGGATGGATCTGCATCGTGCATCGTTCCCGACCTTTCGTAAGCACACGAAGGTTGTGCATCCACGAGTTGTTCGACCGTATGTCACGACGTCCGATGAGTAGAAACGGCCTGCCGACTGGGTCGTGAGGCGCGTACGCGTCGACGGACGTCTCGACGCGCCGCACGTCTTCGACCAGCGAAGGTGGGGCAAGCTCGATCATTCCCGTCGCGGTGCGGAGCACATCGGGCAGTCGCGGTTGAAGCGCACCGAGGTCGATTCCATGAGGATTGGCAGCGAGACGATCGACGCTGAGTCCTTCGGGCTTCGAACCGAATGCGTCGCCGTACGGTCCCGTCCGAAGTTGGATATCGAGAAGGCGATCAGGGCCGCGTCGACCACCCAACAACGTGAACAATTCTTCAGGATCGCGACCGTGCACACCGCTTGCTTCACTCTTCACGAGTTTGTCGAGACTCTCGCGGACGCTGTTGTCATCCAATTCGTTGACGTCCGCGTCGGGACCCAAACCATTAGCGATTGCGGTCAACTGCAACAGGATTTCCCACTCTCCCAATTCCCCAGAGGCCAACGGGAACAAGGCCGGTGACCAGTTCGCCACGTTTCGGATCGCAAGCGAATAGAGCGAATAGTCGTAGTGCGGACGGGTGAGCACCCGGGGCGCGGGAAGGATCACGTCGGCGTGCTTGGTCGTCTCATTCACGTAGATGTCGACGCTGACCATGAACGAAAGCGTGCTGAGCGCACGATCGAGTCGATCGCTATCGGGTGTCGAGAGAACCGGATTTCCGGCGAGCGTGAAGAGCGCTTTGATCTGACCAGGGCCATCGGACTCAATCTCTTCGGGAAGAACGGCAGCCGGAAATTCGCCGAACACCTCGGGGGCCTTTCGCACGCGGCTGTGCCAACGTCCGAATCTGACACCCCTTCCGATCCCAGGCTTGCCGCGGGTTGTGGCCGAACCGGTCGCCGGGGTGGTGAACATCGCGCCACCCGGTTTGTCGATGTTCCCGGTCAGTACGTTCACCACATCAACCAACCAGCTGACCGTTGTGCCGAAGATCTGGTTGCAGGTTCCGATGCGGCCGTAGACCGCGGCAGTGCGAGCACCGGCAAGTTCATGTGCGAGGCGCCGGGTCACGTCTGCGGGAACTCCGGTGGCGTCGGCAACTCGCTCGGGCGTGAACGACGCGCTGGCCGTCTTCACCTCATCCACTCCGTTGATGAGACCTTCAGCGCGGCCGAGGTCGACCAGTCCATCCGCGAACAGAACGTGAACCACCGCGAGCAGAAACGCCGCATCGGCACCCGGCCGTATGGCTACGTGCTCATCGGCGTGCTCCGCGGTCTTCGTTCGCTTCGGGTCAATGACCACGACACGACCGCCGCGCTCCCGGATGGCTGCCATGCGGTTGGGGAAGTCGGGCGCTGTCATGAGTGAACCGTTGGACTCATACGGGTTGGCCCCGATGATCATCAGATAGTCCGTCCGATCGATATCGGGGACCGGAATACTCAGCACAGTGCCAAACATCAACCCACCTGACACCTGTTTCGGCATCTGATCAACCGTCGACGCGCTGTAGATGTTCTTCGTCTTCAGCGCTTTGAGAAACGGTGTCGAGTACAGCGACGCGGACATGTTGTGGGCATTGGGATTGCCGAGATACACCGCGACCGAGTCGTCTCCATGCTGAGTGCGCACTTCTCGAAGGCGCGCGTCGATCAACGCGAATGCCTCCTCCCAACTGGCGGGGCGGAAGGCACCGTTCTCCTTGACGAGCGGCGTTCTGACGCGGTTGGGGTCCCGGTCGAGATCGCCCAGCGTGGATCCTTTCGGACAGATGAAACCTCGGGAGAAGACGTCGTCGCGATCACCTCGGATGCGAACGATGTCTTCGGGACCGCTTCGCCCCGACAGTTCGACCGCCAGACCACACGTTGCTTCACACAGTGGACACGTTCGGTAGACGGTTTCCTGGACGGACGACTTCATCGGAGCTCCTCGTCGGATTGATCGGGGGTACGGCACAACGGTTCGTTTCGTAGGAAGAACCGCCGGTCATCCTGCCAGCAATCAGTCGGAATGAGTACCCTGAAACCATGCACGCCGACCCCGAGATCAGTTGGTACCCCGTTGCCGATCGCAGTGAACTACCCGAAGATGTGGCCAAACTCTTCGCGAAGGCCGAGTCGGCCATCGGTTTTGTTCCGAACGTGTTCCAGGCGATGACCTTTCGGGTTGACCACTTCCGCGCCTGGTTCAGCCATTTCAAACAACTTCACGTGCCGAGCGAAAATCTCTCCGCAGCTGACCGCGAGATGATCGCCGTGGTCGTGTCGATGGCCAATGGGTGCCTCTACTGTCTCGTCGCCCACGGGGCTGCGCTTCGCGAGGCGATGGGTGATCCCGTCGCGGCCGACCGGATCACCCTCGACTGGCGTCGGGCGGGCCTCGATGCGAAACGCGAAGCCATATGCGAGTACGTCGAGAAGATAACGAAGCGGCCGACCGAAACTTCACAGGCTGACATCGCCCACCTTCAGTCGTTCGGCCTCACGCCGGAAGAGACGTGGGACATTGCCGAGATCGCTGCGATGTACAACTTCACGAACCGTATGGCGATGGCTACGGGGCAGATGCCAAACCGCGAGTACCACTCGCAGTCCCGCTCGTGACCTGATGACCTACCCGATCGTTGAGGTCATGACCTCAACGAGCGCTTGATCGATGGCGGTGCGGGCTCGACTCGATGAGGGCAGCGCGTTTCCGATGAAGCTGAATGTGGCGACCTTCCCCGAAGGCAGCGTTGCATAACCGGCGAGGGCCGTCACGTTGTCGAGTGTTCCCGTCTTGGCCTGAATCTTGCCGGAGCCCGCGGTCTTGCAGAGGCGGGACTTGAGCGTGCCGTCAACACACGCAACGGGTAGCGCGATTCGGAAATCGTTTGCGGCCTTCGAGGACCGCAGCTTGGTCAACCACGCGACCTGTTGCGTGGTGGTCGACCGGTTCAACGAAGAGAGGCCCGAGCCGTCGGCCATCACGGGAGCGCTGACACCGAACGCCGCGAACTGTTGGCGGACCATCTCGATACCCCCGGCCGACGAGCCGTTTCCGGCGGACGCGCCGAGTTCCTTCAGGACCAACTCCGCGTACGTGTTCTCGGACTTCTTCATGGCATACGAGGCAAGATCACGAAGCGGTGCCGACGACACCGACCCGAGGACCGGACCTCCGAGCCCCAGAACGCCACGTCGATTGATCCCGGCGATCGACACTCCACGCTTGACCAGTGCAGAGCGCACGAGAGCAACATTGGTCAGCGCCGGATCGACGAGCGCTTTTCCACCCTGATGGTTTCCGTTGACGGAGAAGGCACTGAGCGATCCCACCTCGCCGGGCGTGAACGACGGCTTCCATCCATCGTTGGTACGCCGTGAGTCGAAGTGCGATTCGTCGATGACCAGGTCTCCCGTCACTCGTTTGATCCCAGCGCGGCTAACGGCGTCAGCGAGCGTATTCACCCCGGTAGTGGAAAACGACGGGTCGCCAGAGGCGCGAACCACCAGGTCTCCATTGAGCGTGCCCGTGGGATCGACGAGAGAGGAGGCGCGAACCTCGGTAACGAACCGGTGGTCACCGCCGAGTCGTAGCAGGGCGGCGCCCAACGTGTAGATCTTCTGGGTCGATGCCGGGACCGCGGAGCGGTCGGCGTTTCGCGCGTAGATGGCACCCAAGCCATCGAGGGTGATCGATGCCGTGACACCCGGGACGGGAGCGAGGAGCGCGTCGATTCGCTGCTGAAGTTCAGCGACGGTTCGGGCCGGAACGGCCGCCGCAGGTTTCGTCGATTTCGGAACTGTCGTGGTCGCTCCCGTCGCCGGAACCGGTGCGATCGAACTCGTCGGAACCTCACCACCGGCGAGAACCGGACCGGGAGGGACAGGGACGGTCGGCGACGCCGTGACCGCGGGATCTCCGACCATCGTCGGCGGCGGCGCCGTGGGCGGCAGCGTCGGAGTGGTCGTGGTATCCCCGGCGATGGTCGGTGGGGCCGACGTGATGACCGCGGTCGTCGGGGTGGTCTCGGGCGGAAGCGAACTGGACGGGACGATGATGGTCGTCGTTGCTGTCGTCGTAGATGTCGTCGTCGTGGTTTCGGGATCCTGCACAAATGTGACGGGCGGGTTTACACCGACACGGTTCTCCTGGGCCGCGACCGGAGACAGCGTGAACCAGGTACCGGTCACGATCGCGACAAGAGCAGCCGACACTCGAGACGCGTTGTTACAGGCCTTCAACGTTCGTTCCCCGCAGTTCAGCCAGGCGTCGTTGAACACCGAGGAGTCGATCGGTCGCCGCGGCGTGGAGTGCGCTTGCCCGCTCGTAGAGGTCAGCCGCTTCCTCGATACCGATCTCGCCCCGGTCCATGGCCATCGCCACCCGTTCAAGCTCCGTAACAAGTTCTTCGAAGGTGCGTTGGGAAAAATCGTCGGCGGATGAAGGGGCTGTCGGGTCGTTACGCAACGCGGGGTCGTTGGTCACGGGTTCTCCTGGGAATCATCGTTGGGAAACAAAGACGGTGCGATGGGGGAAGTAGTTCGCGGAGCAGCAGAGCGGCTGGGTCGAATTTTACCGGTGGTTGCACCTGTTGGTTCCCCAACCGATGCAACCAACGTTCCCCTGGCCACAACAATCTCCAGCATCTCACCTGCCACGAGGCTCGACGCGTCACGGACCACGTCGCCGTCTGCGTTGCGTACGACTGCGTACCCGCGTTCGAGCACACGTAGCGGGGACAGCGACTCCGTTCGGGCGTGCGCCGTCGCGAGCCTCGCTTCGGCTCCGGCCAGGATCGGGTCGAGACCGCGTCGCCACGAAACGTTTCCGAGGCGCGACATCGAGCGCTCCAGTCCCGAGCGAAGCGTTCGTTCGAAGTCGAGCCGCTCCAAACGGTGGCGGCCACGTTCCAGGCGGTGGTCGATGGCCAGATCCCAGGTGCAGGAGTTGAGACGTTGCGCGCCGGCCGCCGCTCGCCCCAATGCCCGTTCGGCTGTCAGGAACAGCGCCCGGTCACACCGCTCATGAAGTTGTTGGCGGTCGGGCACCACCATCGCCGCGGCAATCGAAGGGGTACCGGCCCGCATGTCTGCAATCTCATCGGAAAGCGGCCGGTCTCCGTCGTGTCCGATCGCCGAGACCACAGGAACCGAGCAGGCGGCGACCGCTCGGCAGAGAATCTCATCCGAGAACGGCAACATGGCGGTCGCGTCGCCCCCACCCCGGGCCATGACGATCACATCGATCGACGCATCCCGCTGCAACATCTCGAGTCCGGCACAAATCGATTCCACGGCGCCCGGACCTGACACCACGACCTGGAGAAAGCGCACCGGCATCTCCGGAAATCGACTCGCGACCACGGCCTCGATGTCGGCCTGCACGGCCGCCTCGGTGCCGCACAGAACCCCGATGACGTTCGGGAGGAGGGGCAAGCGCCGACGGGGACGCGTCAACAGCCCATCAACCAGGAGCCGCTGGCGGGTTTCGGCGATCATCGCCGCGATCGCCCCTTCGCCGACCGGGACGACTTCCGATGCCACCAGTTGGAGCTGGCCGATATTCGGCTGGTACTCAAGTTGGCCGGTGACCGCCACGCGTTCCCCGTTGCGGACACGGCAGTAAGCCTGGCGGGCCGATGGCACCACGACGTTGATCTGCACACCGCGGTCCTTCATCACAAAGTATGTGCGGTTAGCACCCGAAGTGGTCGGTCGCGACACCTCCCCTTCGACGACGACCTTCCCGATTTCTGCCACCGCCCGGGCCATCTCACCGGCCAGCTTCACGAGGCTGACCCGACGCAACACCGGTTCGGAGAACGGGAGCGCCGTTTCGCCGAGTGGTCGGTCGGCACTCGGACGCCGGTTGGGAACGGAATTGGCCACGTTGCAATCTAAGTTCATGGAGCCCCGTAGACTGTTCCCTTATGAGTGAAACGCTTGTTCCAAGCCCAAGTTCCGACGCCGCTACCGACAACGTGCTGACCATCACCGAAGGGGCACTCGCCACCATTCTTGAGGCCCGCGCCGGCGAGATCGACGCTGCCTCGCTTTCACTCTGGCTCGAGGTGAGCGGAACCGCTCAGGGCCGGTTCCAGTACGACATGTACTTCCAGCCGACTGCGGAGTCCCTCGACACCGACACCATAATTGCTCGAGGCGAACTTACCGTTGTCATTCCCGCGGCCAGCCTCGATCGGATCGTCGGGTCAACCCTCGACATCGCGGCCGACGGCTCCGGCATGGTGCTCAGCAATCCCAACGAGCCCAAGCGCCCCGAACCCGCCCCGGCCCCGGTGCTCAGCGGATCCCTTGAGGGACCCCTCGCAGCGCGGATCATCGAGGTCATCGAGACCAAGGTCAACCCGAGCATTGCGTCACACGGTGGCTACGCCACCCTGCTGAGCGTCGACAACGACACGGTGTTCATCACCATGGGCGGCGGTTGCCAGGGCTGTGCATCGTCGAAGGCGACCCTCAAGCAGGGCATCGAGGTTGCGATCAAGCAAGCCGCTCCGGAAATCCTCCACGTCATCGACATGACCGACCACGCATCCGGCGCGAACCCGTACTACGCATAACTCGAAAGTACGCTGCGCCCCGCCCGCACGGAGTCGCTTCCTACGCCTGCGTATCGCTCGATCTGGGGTAACGCCCCACTAGAGTCGCGCCATGGCTACCGACGAAGAAAAGCAAGCCCAGCGAGTACGCGAGCAGGTCAGTGAGAGGGCGAAACTCGGTGAGGTGACCACCGGCGGAGGAACGCTCTTCACCGAGTCGGTTCTCGTCGTGAACCAGAAGGCCAAGCTGATCGAGGTCACCAACGAATACAAGGTGTTCGACGCGAACGGCGCCCAGATCGGCGCAGTCCACGAAATCGGACAGAGCGCCGGCAAAAAGATCGCACGGGCCCTGCTGAACGTTGACGCGTTCATGAAGCACGAACTCCAGATCGTCGACGCTGCCGGTGTGGTGCAACTCAGCCTCGTGAAACCGCGAGCGCTGCTGAAAGCCCAGCTCCAGATCAACGGTTCGGCCGGTCAGCTCATCGGCTCGATCGCGGTCAAGCTCCGGCTCGGCAAAGCCAAATTCAACCTGTTCGACGCCGCCGGCACCGAGATCGGCACGATGAACGCCGAGAACTTCCGGGCCTGGAACTTCTCCATCACCGACGCTTCCGGCACCGAGGTCGCGAAAGTGACGAAGACGTGGGAAGGACTCGGCAAAGCCATGTTCACCAACGCCGACAACTACGTCCTGCAGATCCTGTCGCCGCTGTCTGATCCGCTGCACTCGATCGTCGTCGCATCGGCGCTCGGCATCGATCTGATCCTCAAGCAGGCAAAGGGCTAGACCGCTCACCAACAGGGCACGGAGTTCACCTCACGACAGCACGGAGTCGGCGATCGCCGCAGCGTGCGTCGTGGCCATGGAGATGTGGCCGTCGTTCGGCAGGAGGTGCAGCGTCGCGCCGGTGATCGCTTCGGCGAGCGCCACCCCGTGGGTGTGGGGCACCATGCGATCGGCGTCGCCCTGCCACAGCTCGACGGGAACCTGCACGTCTGACAGCGCAAAGCCCCACGGCTTCACGAACGCCAGGTCATCGTCGACGTAGCCGTTGTTGCCCAATTCCAGTGCCGTGCGCAGGGCTCGGGCGAGGATATCGGCCTCGCCCGGGAGCTGAATGACGCGTAGGTCTTCCTCGCATAGAAGGTCGCCCATCCCACCTTCGAGGATCATCTCCCCGGTCAGGCCGGCGAAGCCCTCCGTCATCGCATCGAGCATGGTCCGCAACGCCGCTTCGCCCTGCTGGGAAAGCTCGAACTCCGCCACGTTCTCGTCTCCCATTCCCGCGGTCCACGAGTCGCCCAGCACCTCGAACGGCGCAACTCCCGCGAGCACCACGACCTTCACACACCCGGGTACGAGAGCCCCGAGGGCCAACGCGTGCGGGCCTCCACCGGACCAGCCGAGCGCACGAAACTCCGTGCGACCGAGCTCCTCTAACAACGCCTGAACGTCGCGGGCCACATCGGCGACCGCGCGACCCACGACCCGGGTCGATGCCCGGTACCCCGGCCGGCTGATGCCGACCAAACGCGCACCACGCTTCACCAACGCGTCGGGCACCGCACCTTCGAGGCGGGAGTGCGAGGGTGTTCCGTGGCAATACACAACCAGTGGACCATCGTCGGGACCGTCGCTGTACCACTCAAGCGTGCGACCGTCGGACGTTTGTAGCTCCGCCATACGCCACCTTCTTTCGGATGTGTTGGTGAAGTGTGGGCGATCCGCATCCACGTGTCAACGGAAGCGCAAAACGGCCGGAATGGGCTAGAACGGTCCCCGTGAATCTGCCACTAACTCCTGATGAGCTCCTGTCCACCACGAGGGCCGTACGCAAGCGGCTCGACTTTGATCGTCCCGTCCCCAAAGAACTTGTGCAGGAATGCATTGAACTGGCGTTCCAGGCGCCGACGGGGTCGAACCGTCAGGCATGGCACTTCATGGTTATCGACGATCCCGACAAGAAGAAGGCCATCGCCGATCTCTACGCCAAGAACTTCGATCCCTACGTCAATATGCCGGGCGTGCAGTACGAGGCCGGCGACACCCGAGGCGAGCGGTCCGACGCAGTGAAGTCGTCTGCCGTGTACCTTCGCGAAAACTTTCACCGTGCGCCCTATCTGGTGATCCCGTGTATGGAAGGTCGACCGCCGGCCAGTACGCCGGTCTTCGCCCAGGCCGGGTATTGGGGGTCGCTCCTTCCCGCGTTCTGGAGCTTCATGCTGGCCGCCCGGGCCCGCGGCCTCGGCACGGCCTGGACCACGCTGCACCTGCCCAACGAAAAAGAAGCTGCCGAAATTCTCGGGATTCCGTACGACACCGTGGTGCAGGGCGGACTCAGCCCGCTCGCCTACACGATCGGTACCGATTTCAAGCGTGCTCCCCGCCTCGACGACGAGAAGCTGACGCACTGGAACACCTGGTAATTCCCAGGTTGGCGGCACCGGATTTAGCCTGAACGTGCCGGTCGGCCGGGAATTTTCTCGCCGACCGGCAGGTTTCTCCTATGGCCGTATTGCAAACCTCCGCAGGTGCGGCAGAATAGAGAACCATGAGCGACACTGCAGTCCTTTCCGACGACGCCCGAGCCGAGCGAATGAGCGGCCTGATCAGCGTCATCGAACTCATACGGCCGCATGTCCAACAAGATGGCGGCGACCTGGCGCTTGCCTCCGTCGACGTCGAGGCCGGCATCGTTGAGGTACGCCTGCAGGGTTCGTGCAGTTCGTGCGCAGTTTCTTCCACCACCCTTCATGCCGGCGTCAATCGCATCCTGAAGGACCGACTTCCCTGGATCACCGAGGTCAAGGGCGGCGTCGAGGAAATGGACTACGACACCAGCCGGGCCATGGGCACCGGTGGTTACGTTCCGAAGAACGGCTGACCGAGGCCACTTGTCCGACAGAAATCCGGTGCCCGACATGAACCCGGTCGAGCCGGACCCGGCTTCCCGGAAGCGACGCGAGCCGCGACCCCCGATCATCCTTGGCCGCAAGCACGCCGTCGGAGCCGCGATCGGCGGGGCGGTGGCCGACGCCGTACTGGTTTCGCGGGCCAACACCGACACCGGAACGAAGGTGTTCAGCGTGATCTTCATGGCCGTGTTCACCTACGTCGGGTTCCGCTTCATCACCAAGATCCGGTACTCGGTTCGCCCGCCGCAACTTCCGCCGTCGGCCCGCGAATCCACGGATCGCCCGGCACCCGGCGGCTGGGCCAACCCGACGAGCGGCCAGACGTTTCTCGCCAAGCTGATCAAGCCGTTCAAGAAGTAGAACTCGCTGAACGAAAGGGCCCGGAGTCGTTGACTCCGGGCCCCGTGTTGTTGATCAGGTCCCCTTGTAATTCAGGATCTGATGCAGAACATGCTGGACTTCAACCAGATCGGCCTGGTCGGCCATGACCTGGTCGATGTCTTTGTACGCCGAAGGAATCTCATCGACGAGGGAACTCGCCTTGTCGTGCAGCCAGACCTTGCCGTCCATCTCCCGGGCGAGGTCCTTGGCCGTGAACTTCTGCTTCGCTGCGGTCCGGCTCATCCGCCGACCGGCCCCGTGCGAGCACGAGTTCCAGCTGAGCGGGTTTCCCGAACCCTTCACGATGTAGCTCCGGGTTCCCATTGACCCGGGGATCACCCCGTAGTCGCCCGTGTCGGCCTTGATCGCGCCCTTCCGGGTGATCCACAGCTTCGTAGGTTCCCCGTCGAGCACGTGGGTTTCGCGCTGGGTGAAGTTGTGGTGGCAGTTGATCCGCCGCACTTCGCGACCCTTGCCGACGAACTTGATGAACTCGTTGAGCGCCCGGTCCATCATCTGCTCCCGGTTCGCGAGGGCGTAGTCCTGCGCCCACAGCATGTCGGTGATGTAGTGGTCGAACTCCTCGGTGCCCTCGAGAAACGACGCCAGCGCCGGGTCCTCGTGGTACTGCCCGAGAGCCTTGGCCAGCTTCTTCGCCCGGTCGATGTGCTGGGTCGCCAGGATGTTCCCGACGCCCCGGCTGCCCGAGTGCAACACGATCCAGACGTGATCCCGCTCGTCGAGGCACACTTCCAGGAAGTGGTTTCCCGAGCCGAGGGTGCCGAACTGCATCAGGGCCTTCTTCTGCAGTTCGTTCGACAACCGGGTCCGGGGCTCGTTCTTCTTGAGCCACTGGCTCCCTCGGTGCGACGCCACCTCGTTGCCCCGACCGACGCCCGCCGGAACCGACCGTTCGATCTTCGGCATCAGCGGCCCGAGGGAATCCGGCAGCTGTGCGGCGGTCAGATCGAGTTCGGCGGCGATCATGCCGCATCCGATGTCGACGCCGACCGCGGCCGGGATGATCGCATCGAACGTCGGGATGACCGACCCGACCGTTGCGCCGATCCCAACGTGGGCATCGGGCATCAAGGCGACGTGGCCCCGCACGATCGGGAGGCGGGCGGTCTTCTCAGCCTGCCGGATTGTGCCGTCGTCTACCTCACTGGCCCAAACGAGCAACCGGTCGTTGATCTTCTCCATGTCCCGCCTCCTTTCATTTAGCCGAAGCTGTCAAGCGGGACGCACAAGGTATGCGCTCGGAGAACGTCAATGCCGGGGATTTCCCTCACAGGACACTGGGGGTCCTATGCTCAGGCGTAGCTGAGGTTGCATCGACCGAAGTGGAAGAACAAGGATCACATCATGCGAGTTCAAGTCAACGACAGCCTCTGCCACGGACACCAGGCCTGCGCCATCGCGGCGCCTGAGGTGTTCGGTTCAGACGACTACGGCAACGCCGTCGTGCTGATCGAGGGCGAACTGCCGGCCGAACTCGAAGCCGCCGCCCGGCGCGCTGCGGGCAATTGCCCCGAGCGCGCCGTGCTCGTCATCGAAGGCTGACCACCCAAACTCCGGGCTTCAGCCGCGTTTCTGGACGCGAGCCCACTCGTCTTTCAGCGTGACGGTCCGGTGGAAGATCGTGGGGTCTTCCATGTCGGCGCAGTAGTACGCCAACCGCTCGAACTGCACGACCTGGCCGGGCGCGATTTCCGCGACCGACGGTTCGGCCAGCGCACTCACGATCACCCGCGATTCGGGGTTGAGAAACTCGAGCGGGTCGTCGTGCGACGCCGGGAACGGGTCGGTGAACAGGTGGTTGTACTGACGCACTTCGCGGGTGATCGCGTGTTCGGCTGACACCCAGTGCAGCGTGGTCTTCACCTTGCGGCCATCGGGCGCGTGCCCGCCTGCAGTCTCCGGATCGTACGTGGCCCGCACTTCGACGATGTTGCCGTCGGCGTCTTTGACGACCTCGGTGCACTTGATGAAGTACGCGTAGCGCAGCCGCACTTCGCGACCCGGCGCGAGGCGGAAGAACTTCGGCGCGGGTTCCTCCATGAAGTCTTCCTGCTCCAGGTACAACACCTTGGAGAAAGGGATCTTGCGGGTACCGGCTGATTCATCTTCGGGATTGTTGACGGCGTCGAGCCATTCGACCCGACCCTCGGGATAGTTCTCGATGACCACCTTCAACGGCTGTACGACCGCCATCCGACGCAGGGCGGTGGTGTTGAGTTCGGTGCGGATGAACGACTCCAGCAGCTCGATCTCGTTGGTGCTGTTCATCTTCGCCACACCGATATGCGCGCAGAAGGCCCGGATCGCCGCGGCCGGGTAGCCGCGTCGGCGCAGGCCGAGAATCGTGGGCATGCGCGGGTCGTCCCAGCCGTCGACGACACCCTCGCGGACCATGCGCAGAAGGTTGCGCTTCGACAGCAGGACATACGTCAGTGACAGCCGGGCCATCTCGTACTGATGGGGGCGTACGCCGGTCAGCGCGAGTCGGTCGAGGAACCAGTCGTAGAGCTCGCGGTGGGCATCGAATTCGAGCGTGCAGATCGAGTGCGTGATGCCTTCGATCGCGTCGCATTGCCCGTGCGCCCAGTCGTAGGTCGGGTAGATGCACCACGCATCACCGGTGCGGTGATGGTCGACGTGGCGGATCCGGTACATGATCGGGTCGCGCATCTGACCGTTGACGTGGGCCATGTCGATCTTGGCCCGCACGACCTTCTCACCGTCGGAGTACTCGCCGGCGCGCATGCGGGCGAACAGGTCGAGGTTCTCGTCGACGCTGCGATCGCGGTACGGGCTGTTCGTTCCGGGTACGCCGATCGCACCACGGGTGGCGGCGATGGTTTCGGCGTCCTGATCGTCGACATAGGCGTCGCCCTGCCGGATCAGCTGCTCGGCCCAGCGGTACAGCTGTTCGAACTGATCGGACGCGTAGGTGACGTCGCCGTTCCATTCGAAGCCGAGCCATCTGATGTCGTCCTGGATACCGTGCACGAAGTCGGATTCCTCGGTGACCGGGTTCGTGTCGTCCATCCGGAGGTTGCAGGTGCCGCCGAACTCCTGGGCCAGGCTGAAGTTCAGGTAGATGGCCTTGGCATGACCGATGTGCAGGTAACCGTTGGGTTCCGGAGGGAAACGTGTGGCCACTCGACCACCGTTCACGCCGGCTTCGAGGTCCTTGGCCACCTGTTCACGAATGAAGTCAGCTCCGGCTGGCGGGGCACCCTTGGGAGTTGAGGATGGCTCATTCGGTTTGGAAGCGACGCTGTCGGTGCTCATGGTTGTCCTGATGCTGTAGCCGGGTGTCTGTTCATCACCAACGGGCCACTCAATCTACTTGCTGATGCCCGCTGCCCGACCGGACCTTCCGCTGACGGGTCACCGTCTCAGTCGGCTCAATCCTCAGTCATCACCGTCTCAGTCGGCTCAATCCCTCAGTCATCAACCGCTTGGCTGTACGGGCACGAATGCCGGTACTCGCACATCCGGCAATTCGACGGCGACGGGCTCGCCGGGAACGCCTTCTCCGTCCGAACGAGCTCGGCCAGCTTCAGAACCTCGTGCAGAGCGTTTCGCAGAAGTGATTGCGAAGCAGATACCGAGACAAGCTTGCCATCGGGCGTGGCGAGACCCTCGTAGACCACACGTACCGGGACCGGAGGACGGTCCGGTCGGCCCTGCGCGGCCGTCCAATTCGCCGCCAAAAGTAGATAGATCGCGGCCCCGAGATCATTGTCGAGCGAGTCCGGACAGCGCCCTGTCTTGTAGTCGCGAACCTCGATGGTTCCGTCGGGGTACCGCCACAGGGCATCGAAGCGACCCGTTATGAGCACCGATTTTCTTGCGATGAGCCAGCGCGCCTCCACCTCACCGTCGATGTACTCGGCGCTGCCCCCTGGGCACAGCATCGTATGTGTACGGACCAATGAGGTAACCCGAGGGTCGGTGGATATCTCCCTGGAATCGCCGACAGCGGGAGCGGTGTGCGGCTGCGCTCCGTTGCCTTTCACGTGCAGAACATGAAGGGCATCGTGCGTCGCGCTTCCGATCCACGCCGCGTCGGAGTCCGATGTCGCCTCGCCCGCCAGTCGCAGGACCCACCGGAGGAAGAACATACGCCGGCACCGTTGGAAATCACTGATGCGCGAAACGTTCAGCGTAAGCACCCGACTTGCCGGCTGCATTTCGTCACCCAGGGAGGGATCCCAGGAGCTTTCCGGACGGGCCATTACCAATCCTCGTCGGCGAACGCGTCGGACCCGACGTCAGGGTCGGGCAACGTCCACGCAGGCGGGGGCGCAACCGGTCCCGCATGGTCGGTCCAGCGCTGCAGAAGCGTCTCCGGTGATTCCTGGGGAATGGCCGGGCATCGCAGGAGAAACGGGCAACTACCGCACCACCAACCGGGCGTTGTCAGCTCCGGGTTCGCGTACGCCGCGTCGACCCGTTGACGCAGCGTCGACCGCAACTCATTGACGTCGTGCGACGTAATCGACCGGGTGGTGATGCTGGCCTCGCCGCCCGCCCACAGCGTATGGATCACGGCCACCACATCGGAAGTTTCGTTGGGCGGTCGAAGCAGGGCAACCAACGCCACATCCCCCGACGGCGCCTGCGGGTCCATCAGCGGGCGGGCGCGCAGCTTGACGCGCCGAACCTCCAACGGAGCTGACGGCCGCCGAAACAGAAGGTTCGCCTGGGCCGAGAGGTGGTACCGGCCACACGCTGACGGACGGCTGAGTGTCTCTCCGGACCGAGCATCGAGTTGCGCTTCGTCGTCGCCGAACGCTTCTTCGTAATGCTCGAGGGTGCGGACGAACACGCGTCGTTCCTCGATCCCCAACTCCGGCGGCGCCAGGCGTGGAAGCTGATCAGCCAGGGGTGTACCCGTTCCTCCAACGCTCGGCGGTGCGATTCGTGGAGTGCATCGTGGACCGCTCGCCACAGACGAAACGACGGATCCACGCCTCCGCCCCGGGGACGATCAGGGTCAAGGAGTTGCGCCATATGTCTGGAGCACGCAGTCGCGCGTGACAGTTGGCCGGCGGCCAGCCGCGGCAACGACGTCGGATGCGCCATGAGTTAGCGCACACTGTCACTTGTCGTGGAACGCCTCACGCGTCAGAGAGTACTCACGTCTGTCACGCTCTCTCAATACCCGTTGGCCGGTGACTTCGCTTTATCGGGCCGTTCCGAGACGCCGGTCGGGTTGTAGCGATGATGCGAGCTGCAGGCCGAGAGCCCGCAGCGAGAGCTGCGAGACAACTTGGCCGGCCAGGTTTTTCAGGATCTCGACCTGAATGTCCGAGAGCCGGCGCGGCCGACGATCCATGACGCAAAGCGCACCGACGGTCGTGCCGTCTTTGGTGATCAGCGGAATCCCACCGTAGAAGCGAATTGCCGGTCCGTCGACCACGAGCGGACTTGACGCGAACCGGACGTCGCTCAGAGCATTTTCGACCATCATCGGCTCGGTAGCGAGGATCGTATGCGCGCAGAACGCCTGATCGCGGGGCGTCTCCGTCATGGCAAGACCCACACTCGATTTGAACCACTGTCGGTTCTCATCGACGAGACTCACGACTGCGATCGGCGTGTCGCAGACCCGCGACGCAATTCGGGTTATCGAGTCGAAGCTGTCTTCCGGGTCGCTGTCGAGGATTTCGTAGGACCGCAGAACCGCCAGACGTTCGGCTTCATTCGCCGCTTCCGGCACGGGAAACGCTCCCGGAACAGCTATCGGATCGTCAGCAAGTCCTTCGAACACCCGGGTCTCCGGGAGGGGTGCTCCGTACAGATAGCCCTGCAGGAGGCGAACGCCGAGTTGTGACATCAGCCGCTGTTCGCTCGCTGTCTCCACGCCCTCGGCGACGACATCGATACCGAGGTCGTAACCAAGACTCACCACCGAGCGAACCTGCGCAGCCACCGCCGGCTTGTGACACGCCTTGGTGTAGGAACGGTTGATCTTGATTTCCTGAACGGCGCGCTGGGCCTTGTCCGTGAGGTTCGCAAACATCGTGCCATAGCGATCGATCGACACCCGGATCCCGGCGTCGGCCAGTTCCTCGATGGTCCGAAGTGCTTGATCGTTGCTGAGCTTGGAG
This sequence comes from uncultured Acidimicrobiales bacterium, assembly GCA_963763135.1. Classification (GTDB taxonomy): domain Bacteria; phylum Actinomycetota; class Acidimicrobiia; order Acidimicrobiales; family JANYDT01; genus JANMZO01. Next base: position 720,128 of record CAVXNJ010000012.1, read on the forward strand.
TCCGTCGCCTTTATGTACAGAGCCGATTTGGGTATTCCGGCCTTCGCCACCATCCTGAGAATCTGATGCGATGCACCGGGCTGGGTGAGTGTCACCGACGACACATTGACGTTGACTCCGAGATTCGGCCGTCCGCCACTCCGCCAGACCGACAGCGCGCAGAGAGCTTGCTCCAGAACGGCAAAATCGATTTCGTCGATCATCCCCTCGCGCTCAGCCACCGGAATGAACTCATCCGGTGAGATCTCTCCCACGTGAGCATCAAATAGTCGAGCGAGCGCCTCGACCTTAAGCGTCCTCATCGTTGGCAACTCAACGATCCGTTGAAAGTACGCGCAGATCTGTCCCGATGCGAGAGCGCGCCGGATTGCCTCGCTCACAGGGGATTGGCTGGTCGTCGCTCCGACGAAATTCGCTTGTTGAGAAGTGTTGCCAGTTGCGCCGCCAGCGCTGGCTCCCGCGGTTTTCATGACTCGGACTATCGGTGAATATTCCTATACCTGCGGGGTTAAACAAATAACACTAAGAAAGACGGAGTTGATAATTGATATAACTCAAACGACTCTCAGGATGCCATCGCAACTTGGTTTGGAGGTTCTCCGGAGAATATCAGGGCATCTTCAAGGAATTCGGTTCAACCATAAATCAAAATCTGTATCCGACAACTCAAGAAAGGTTGAAAATGGTCTGGACCTTTGCTTTTGCCAATTCACTCGTTCCAGGAATCGAATGACACTATTTCGACACGTGGCGACCACCATCTGTTTTGACGTTGCCCAGACAACCGCGATTGATCCGCGATGCAACTGGCCGAAACACCAACCGTCAAGCTCCCACGGTACTCAACTCAGCCCTCGCCGGAACAGCGCGCGTCATTCATCGCGGTGCGTCTGGTCCTGGTGTGCGACGGGACCGACCACGACCGATTCACATCCCAGGCGACCCTCCTCAACGAGCAGCCCGATGCCCCCTCCCATGAACATGTGATCAGGGTCGTCCGCGCGAAGAACTTCGGCACCGTTGACCGATGCGACGAGACGGGAGCCGGTGACAGCGAGGCTCAATTCGCATGATTCTCCGTGGTTCCAACCACCCGACAATTCAGCCAATACCTCATCGCGACCTTCGAATCGCCGAATGATCCTCGTCGACGCTGTATCAAGAACCAACGCGTAATACCGCTCCATCCCCTGGACACGCACGGCGATTCCGCCCAGGCGACACATGTGCGGCGTACACGTGATCGTGACGGCGTAATCGGTCCATTCGCGGGTTCCCTGCATAAGCAATCCGCGGCCCTCGTTTTGAATGAGGCGATACGGCTCGGGCCATCCGTCACGGTCGGCAATGCGCACCTGCGCGTCGAGTCCGTCAACCCAGGCTTTTCGCCACATGGAAGGTCCCGATGAGTTCCGGTCGCGTTGTTTCACGCGGGCCGCGGGTCGATGAAACGAGGCATCCGGGATTCCGGACCAGCCCAGTTCGTCGAGATACAACGATCCGGAGGCGACCCCCTCGGAGTCAATCACCAACCCGATCGTGGCGATCGGCTGGCCGTCGGTCGAGGGGACAACCCATTCGATGTCAACGGACCGCCCCGGCATCACCTCGCACCGGTCGCTGTGCACGCTGATGAGCCCGTCGTTGTCTCCGTAATGATCGATGGCCAGGCTCACGTGGACCGGACCGCCGTTCGTCGGATCGGCACTGAGACGGGCCACAACCCGCTGACCCGGGTAGATCGTCGGCGACGCAAGCAGCCGGTACCCGGGTTGGTCGAAGAAGTTGCCAACCTCGCGAGAAGGAATGAAGGTCGGCGTGATCACCTTCACGGGCGTGCGGCCGTCGCTCCAACGGACGGCCAGCGAACGATCACCCCGAACGCTGAATCCCTCCACGTTCTCCAGGTGAGCCCGCTGATCGCCATCGGCGGCCACCGTGAATCCCTGCACTGAACCGGGCAGCTCAAAATGAAATCGCGCGCCCGCCTTCGGCTCGATTGGCGGCTGGCCATGCAGGGCAAGGCCGATGTTTGCGAGATGGACCGATTCGGTCAGTGCATCAGTTATCGAACGACCGCCATCGGCCGTTGGCAGGTAAAGGCGGTCCGCGACCGGCCCCCTCCAGTCATAGCCCGTGTGCAGACCCTCGAGACCGTTTAAGACACCGAGAAGACAGCCGAGGTTTCCCGCATTGCAGTCCGTGTCCCAACCGGCCGTGTTGACGATCTTCATCGACTCGTCGAAGTTTCCCGCGCCATAGAGCAGCGCCAAAACGATCAGGCCGTGGTTCGGGATGATATGGCAGTTTCCGCCGTAGACCTCATACCCGAAATGCCGGTCGAGAAGATCCCGAGCGTCGCGCCATTCGGGAACGGAAGCGTGCCAGTCGCGAACTTGGCGGATCAATTGATGGATCTTCGACGACGCCGGAATGACGGACAGGCCGGCATCGATCACCCGATCCACATCGCGTTCGACAAACGCCGCAGCCACCATGGCAGCGATCACCTGCGCGCCGTAGATTGCTTCCCCGTCGTGACTCACGCTGGCTGCCCGCTTCGCAAACTCGGCCGCCAATTCAGGTTCACCGGGCGCCACCATCCCCCAGCCGTCAATGAATATCTGTGAGCCGATCTGCTCCGCAACCACCTGTCCGTTGAGTTCGATCGACCCGCTTCGGGGCGCTTCAACACCGTGTTTGAGACGAAGGAACGCGGTGTGTTCGGTCGAGTTACCGAGTCCACCCCACCAGAGCACGGTCTCGTCCTCAATGAGGTAGTTCAACCAGGTGCGGCCGATCTGGGCCGGCGTTATCTCACGATTACACCCGTAGTCTTCGAGCGCTCGGATAAATGTCAAGGTTCCTGATATGTCGTCGTCGGTGACGATCAGAGGCATGTTCAGGCGATCGTGAACGTAGCCGTTGATCTCGCCCAGTTGCTCGGCGATGCGTTCATGGGACCAGTTTTCGAACGGACGTCCGAGGTAGACGCCGATTACCTTCCCCAGAACACCGGCATAGACGCGAACCCAGTAGTCGATTGGCATCTGAGCATCGTTCCACGAAACGCGGTTCATCACCTCCCAGAGCGAAGGATCCTCGAATCAATCACCGTGCATCTGGTGACCCCGGATCCAGGTCGCCCGTACGTTGTCGGCCCGCAGCGTGTTTCGAGCCTCGGCGATCGGTACATGAAGCAGACACAGGTCAGCAACCTCGCCGATCCGGACCTGGCGCGACGGACCTGACGGGGAGACGGGGGATCCGAGAAACAGCGAGAGGGCGACATCGGCAGAGACACTCTCGTCGACACCAATCGGCAGACCCGATGCTGTACGGCGCTCAACGGCGGCCCTCATCGCCCGCCACGGATCGGGATGTCCAAATGGCGCATCGGTACTGCCGCCGACGCCGATCCCTTCCCCCAGGAGACTGGCGCAGGGGTACAGGTGCGGGCGATCCACCTCATCCACGTCGACGAGGTAACGATCGCCGCGTTCGCAGACGAAGTTGGGTTGGGTCACGACGGTGAGTCCGAGTTCGGCGAGATGGCGGGCCAGATCGGCATCGATGACCGCACCATGCTCGATGCGGTCGCCGGTCACGGCACCCACCTCATCAAACGCCGCCAGGCACACCACGAGCCCGACCCGGGTCACGCAGTGCACGGCCACCGTACGCCCGAGCGAACGGGCTACGCCGATACCCGCGACGAGCTCGTCAATCGACGGTAGGGCGTCATCGGCCACGACCAGCTTCACGGGACCCAGCGTGCCCGGGTACACGTCATCGAGCGTCGGGCGTAGACCCGGCGCTCCCATGATCGTCAACCGTTGCGCAAACGAACCGGCACGAGCACACCCCACCAACGGGGCCAGATCACCGAGGTGGAGGAACGGTGTCGCGTCGGTGACTCCGGTGACGCCATACGCCGCCAACTCGCAGCTGACCTCACGCACCGCGTCCTCGATGCTGTCGGCCGTGGACCAGAAACGACGCAGTCCCGCGTCACCACCCGTCACGCGGCCCGTAGGGTGGCCGGCACCGTCGCACTCAATCAGAGCGTCCGGCACGGTGTCGCCAGCCGTAAGCCCACAGAGTTCCAGCGCCTTCGAGTTGAGGATCCACTGCCGGCCGCTTCGGTGCTGCACACGGACAGGCCGCGACGCCACAATGCGATCCAACCGGTGCCGGTCAAGCTCGGCAACGGATTCGTGGAACCCAACGGCACGCAACCAGGAACCAGCCGGCAAGCGCCTGTCCGCCTCGATAAGCGCATTCCGCAACCCGGTCTCGTCGGTGACATCGGGAGGACCGACTGTCACCGACCGCCGGGCCGCGGCCAGCGCCAGCACGTGGATGTGGTGGTCGTGGAGTCCGGGAATCAGTGCGCCACCGTGACCGTCGACGACGATGTCGTAGTCACCCTGATCGCCCCGATCACCCCGACCACCAACAAATTGCACGGTTCCGTCGACGAGGCCGACGTCGCCGACGACACCATCCACCTCGACGCTACGCAGCAGTGTGCGCGCTGGAGATCCGTCCGTCGAGACAGCACCGCTCATAGATGCTCGTCTTGCGGCCGATTTCGCGGACGACCCGAGAACGCTGCTGCCACGCGTGCCATCGCAACATCGAGCAGCGTGGAAGTCGTTCCGCTCACACCGGCCCGTCCGGTTCGCCAAGCGAGAAGCGTGGCGGCCGCGGCAACCATTCCGGTCAACGGGTCAGCGACCGCGTCACCCAGAAAGCACGGCGTAGACCCTTGCCAATGGACCAGTCCGCCGGCGACCGCGGCGTCATCGCCAAACGCGACCCGGTTGGCGCCGGATCCGATCCGACCGTGACCGGTTATCGAAGTCCACACGCGCGGGCCACCGTCATTCACCAATATCTCAGCGTCGAGGTCCAAGGATTTGAGCGCCCGAGGTCGGGATGCCTCAATCACCACGTCTGCGCTCATCAAGAGAGTCCTCAGTTCATCGGACCCGGCCGGCGTGCGGAAGTCGAGTCGACGAAATTCCCGGCCCTCGTTCAAGGCGGCAAAGAACTCCGGCGATCCGATTCGACCGCCGTCGGGACGGTTCACGTCTTCGACCTTGATCACCTGCATCCCCGCCCGCTGAAGGAAACGCGAACACAGCGGCCCGGCCCACAGCGACGAGAGATCCACGACCAGCGGAGCAGAATTCCGGGTGACCGCGGCCTCCGTTGGAATTCCGGTGGACCGCACGGCGGGTGCAGCCTCGTGGGGAACCGGTGTCTCGCCGAGTTCGCTGACTGCCATTCCCAGCAGATTCGCCTGTTCCACCCACTTGCCAGCCGGTCCGCGTGCGATGGCTGCAGCCACCACGGGCCAAGCGTCGTCGTCGATTCCGGTCAGGGTGCCCGACTCGCCGAGGTGTCCGAACGTGTCGTCGACCGCGCCGAGAAAAGCGGGAAGCGACTCGACATCGGAAGGACGACTGAGCGCGACGGCCAACATCGTGTCGGCGGCGCGAACGAGTCGCGTCGCTCCTCCACAAGCTGTGGCCCCACGTCGCGCGAGGGCAGGCATGTACGACGCGCGCTCCACCAGGCAATGAAACCCGTCGACCGTTGCACCCGTAAGCGCGCTGAGCAGTGTCGACAACAACTCGACCCGCTCCGCGAACGACCGCTCGGGAGGACATCCCGGGCCCTCGGCTGGACCTGTCAATTCGGCAAAGGCCCGGAACCCGGCCGCGGACTCGGTGCCCGACGAAGACGGGCCACGAGTGGATCCCAACGCTTCGACCGCGACTGCTCCGAGCAGGGGGCCGAACAGAGCCCGAAGCCACGTCGTCTGATCGTCAGGGGTGTTCACGTCCACATGCCTCGGTGGTGAGCGTACCCGTGCGTGGCAGATGAGCGTACCCTTGGCTTGTGGAGCCCATCGAACTGTCCGGCAACGAGTACCTGGAACTGCTCGACACCGGACGCGCCCACGAGGAACTCTCGGTCATGCACGGGATCACCTCGGTGTGGGTCGATTTCTCCGCAACGGATCCAGGCGGTGCCCCATCAGGGAAGCCAGCCCCGACCAGTCGTCGCGACGCATCGTTCACAACGCTCCCGAGCATCGTGGTGGCGTTGAACGACAGCACCGGCGCGTGGTCGGCCGTCAGCGATGTCCAACTCGACACCGACGATGTTCGCCGCTTTTCGAGCGACCTACGGTTGTCCATAGCCGGGAATCCGCTGGCGGCCACGACACTTGCGCTGCACCTGCGCGGGTCGGAGTCACGTTCCGTCGAGCAGGGGTTGGTGGCGGAGTCGGTCACGTACTCGCTACTTCAGGGCGGCCCGGAGTTTGCGCGATGGCTGGCCGGTCGAGGCGACCGGCCCGTTTCCACGTCTGTCGAAGATGCCGTGTTGCTGGAGTTGACCGACGATCGTCTGCAGATCACGCTCAACCGACCGGATCGCCACAACGCGTTCAGCCGGGCCATGCGCGACGAGCTCGTAAGTGCACTGATGATTCCGTTGATCGACGGAGAACTTCGAGTTGAGCTTTCGGGTCGGGGGAAATCGTTTTGCAGCGGGGGCGATCTCGCGGAATTCGGTTCGTTCGCTTCCCCGGTCGAATCGCACCTGACCCGGTTGACCCGGAGCCCCGCTTGGCTCCTGGCCCAGCTGGCCACGCGCACCACCGCGGTCCTGCATGGTGCCTGTTACGGAGCGGGCGTCGAGCTCCCATCATTTGTCGGCCACGTCGTGGCCGCCCCCGACACGAGGTTCTGTCTCCCGGAGATCACTCTGGGTCTGATTCCCGGCGCTGGTGGAACCGTGAGTCTGCCGCGTCGCATTGGCCGTCATCGGACCGCGCTCCTGGGTCTTTCGGGTTCGGTCATTGACGCCTCGACGGCGCTCACGTGGGGGCTCATCGACCGAATTGGCTCCAGCGACAGCGTCTGACAAGTGTCCTGATTCGTAAGTCGGTCGCGTAATTAGCGAGCCATGGTTTGGTCGTCGCAAGGACACAGAAGACCTCACTAGCTTTACCCTAATAAGGTCGCCGAGGACGCAGCGACGGCCAAAGCTGGCCGATAATTCCGCAGCGTATTTATGAATCAGGACACTAAGGGCCGGGTGAAACCTCGCGGCGACGCCTCATATGGCAGGTGACGTTTGTTACATGGGCATGACGTGGGCCGAGTAGCCGCCAATATGACGTAGGGTGTTGTCAGCTCATCGTGAGCTCGGCGACTTCTCTGAGTCCTTTCGACATTTGTCGACGTCAGACGGGGGTCGCGTCCCTAGTCAAGAAACGTCGTTTTTTCATGCCAACAAGTCGCCCCGCGGCGCGTCCCAACCACGCTGATCGAGCGCGTCCCGCGTTCGCCGATCGCCAACGTTCGAGCTCAGCTCAGCCCGGTTCCCCCAAACCCTCATCGCCGTCCAACTCGAACGGTGCAGCAGAGCCGAGCCGTCGTACCGATGGAGCCGCCGGTGGTGCCGCCTCGACCCGACGCGGCCGCAACGCCTCACGGGCCAACGCTAAGCGCGCTGAGCAGTCTCGCTCCTTCGCCAACGGAGAACAGTCCGCTCCGACACGCCGCCCCAACGGACCGGCACCGAAGGCTGACCTGTTCGCCTCGTTCGAAACCGGGCCGACGCCGAACCTCGATGCGAGCTTCGCCGAGCTTGGTGTTCCCGCCGTACTCGTCAAGGCACTGCACGCGGCAGGCATCGAGAAGCCATTCCCGATTCAGGCCGCCACGATGGCCGACTGTTTGGCCGGACGCGATGTCCTCGGACGCGGCCGCACCGGTTCCGGTAAGACCCTGGCCTTCGTGCTTCCGCTTCTCACCCGACTGGCCGCGAATCCTGTGCCCCGCCAGCCCGGTCGACCCCGTGCGCTGATCCTTGTGCCAACCCGCGAACTGGCCATCCAGATCCAAACCGCGATGGATCCACTCGCCAAACTGCTCAACCTCCGCACCGCGACCATCTTCGGTGGCGTCGGACCCGTTCCCCAGATCAACGCGCTTCGCCAGGGCGTCGAGATCATCATTGCCTGCCCCGGTCGCCTCGACGATCACATCATGGGTAAGCACGCCCGGCTCGATTCCATCGAGATAGCGGTACTCGACGAAGCCGACCACATGGCTGACATGGGATTCCTCCCGGTCGTGAAGAAGCTTCTCGACCAAACCCCCGCCGACACCCAGCACCTGCTGTTCTCGGCGACGCTCGACAACGGCATCGACACCCTCGTGAACCGTTACCTTCACAACCCGGTGCTCCGTAGCGTTGATCCGGTGGAGTCAGTCGAAGTGAAGATGACCCACCACGTGTTCGGCGTTGCCGCCGACGACCGCTTCCACGTGCTTCGCGACCTGGCGGCCGCACCCGGTCGCATCATCGTGTTCACCCGCACCAAGCACGGGGCGAAGAAGCTCACGAAGGCCCTGATCACAAGCGGCGTGCCGACGGTCGAGCTTCAGGGCAACCTGAGTCAGAACCTTCGCACGAAGAACCTCGAAGCGTTCCGTTCGGGTGAGGCTTCGGCATTGGTCGCGACCGACATTGCGGCCCGAGGCATCCACATCGATGAGGTCGCACTCGTGGTTCACTTCGATCCCCCCGTCGACCACAAGGCCTACCTTCACCGTTCGGGCCGGACCGCTCGCGCCGGGGCGGAGGGCACCGTCATCACGATGATGCTCGACTCACAAACGTCTGAGGTTCGGGATCTGACCCGAAAAGCCGGCATCACGCCGACGGTCACGACGGTTATCCCGACGCATCCGATCCTGCAGGAGATCGCACCGGGCGAGCGCGAGTTCGTTGAACCCAAGCCGGCCGAAGCACAGGTTCGTACCGTGGCCCGACCAGCGGCCAAACCGGCCCAACCCGGGCGCGGTGGCCCTGGGCGTCCGTCGCAGCCCGGTCAAAGCCGGCGTGCCGGTTCGGCACCACGGTCCGCCGGAGCGGGCACCGCTGGGTCGCGGGGCCCTTCGACCGCCGGCGAAAGCCGACGCGGTCGCCGCAGCCGGTAGGCGAACCTGGTCAGTGTTGCGAGGGCTCGGCCGTTGTCGAGCTCTCGAACATCGAAGCCCAGTCCCGAACGAATTCGTCGAGTTCGGCGTGCGCGGCGCCCACCCGTTCGGGAACGGGTTCGGATCGAACCGGCTCGGTGGCGGGGCGAGACTCGGCGTCCGCGGCCGATGCATCAAACAGCGGAGGGACCGACAGCGCCCAGTCAAAAGTCGGCGTGTCCGCACGAGCCGCGGACGAGAAGGCAAGGTCGGTCTCGGTATCATCCGCTTCTTCATCCTCATCCGACGATCGCCGGGGCCACGCGACGAACGTGACCGCGATACCGAAGAGCAGTCCGAGGTACATCGGGTTGCGCATGTACGCAAGCAGATAGCCGGCTTTGGGGATGCTCAAGACCCGGCCGCCTTCGATGTCATCGTGCCCGATGACCCACGGGTCGGCATGGGTCTGGTTGTCCCCCTGGGTTACGTAGTGGCCATCGGCCGTTCGCTCAATGACACGGTGCACAACGCGATAACCCTTGAACTTCTTGTCCGGGATGCGCGTACGTCACGACCTGCCCGATTCGGTATTGACGGGCGGGCCGCGCCAGCACCAGGTCCCCCGTGTGGTAGGTCGGCTGCATCGACGGACCCGACACGACCGTGTACGTGGAGAACCCGCCGAGGCTGGTCGGAAGCACGAAGAACCAGGTGCCGACGACCACCAACAACCCGGTGAGCACGTTCACCGCTCGGGTCAACGAGCGCACGCTCATGTCAGGAGGTTTCTACGCGGAAGTTGTCGAATCGCGTCGTCGAGTCCGACTGCGCCCACATGCCGTAGCCGATGCTGTTCGAATCCCGCACGGCGGTGGACTCCGGGGCGGTCAAGGCGTAACTGATCGTCGAAACACCGTTCCATAGCACCGTCACGTCGGAGCCGGAAAGCGTGACCGATACGCTCGCCGTCGACCCGGGCGACACGGACGCGGTTGCTACCGGAGCCGGCGAACGGTCCACTTCCGCCGATCCACACGATCAACTGAATCTCGCTCACGATCGCGTGTCCTCTTGTAGAGGACGACGATGTTGTTCGTTCCGTCGTCGTTGAGGTTCAAGACCGGCGTAAGCAGTGGAGCCGATGGCCAGCTCGACATCGACCCGACAGTTCAGAATCGTAGGGAGACTTACTGTCGTTGTCGATGATGCGACGGCTGAGGCGATTTCGCTTTGTTCGACTCGGAGGCCCACGTACCGTTGCGGCTGCCCCAGACCCCACCGACTACCGCAGAGCCGAGCCCGCCGTCGCTCCGGTTGAAACTGTCCCAGGCGCGAACGTGTGGGGCGCCGGTGATCCGGGGACATGGAAGATGGTGATGGATGACGGCGGGAGAATGACAGGTGCCGCTTCCGCTCCGCTGGCGCTCAGGGCGAAATCACCGAGGTTCGAGCGGTGATCGACCAACCAACGTCGCGAACGTCTACGTCCGGGTCGTACTGTCCGTCCTCTGTCGATTGGGTGCTTCACCAAATCCGCCTCACATCTTACGTCATTAAGGCTGACCATCTATGCGAACCGTTCGCGCCTGCGGCTACGAAGATCCGGGCCTTGGCTTCGCCGACAGACCGAATTTTCGTAACGCCACCACCCGCAGGATGGTCCGCTCAACATCGGCAGGGTCACGGCGGTCTCAGCCGTGACCCTCGTACCGATTGGTGTTAGTTGTCGGCGATGACGATGGCGACACCCACAACGCTTCGGCGTTGGCGTTGCCGGTGATCGTCACGTTCTGGATCGGGCCACCGACGGTAAGCGATCCGGTGCCGATTCCCGCTCCGGCGCCGTCTTTCAGCGTCACGTCGAGGAGCTTTCCGACACAGGTTCCCGGACCTGACATTGATGTCCCCGATGGTGACACCGGTGACCTGGTAGGTGCCCGTGGCGTCGTCGAAGGTGTTGCTGTATGACACCGACATACCATCGCTGTCGCAACTACCGACGGCGGCAACGCCCACACCGAGCGTGTTTCCACTGACGGTACCGAGGGTGGCAGCTGAGGCCAGCACACCGCCGAACGCAAGGACGCCGAGGGCGGCGGCGATAGTGGTGGCCTGGCGGCGCTTGGAACCGAAATTGAACATCTTTAGTGTCTCCCTACGAGTTTGATGTTCTTGTATCGGCCTCTTATGTGAACGGTGGAAGCATTCAGGCCTTGGGGCCTACAGGAATAGTTCGCCTGAACCATCCCGGGAGCCGGAACGCGAACATTGAGAGTCGACTAGCACGGCGTGTTCACGTGCCGATCGGCTCTTGCACCAGGGCAACCGGACCGATCGACTGCCAACGTCAGAACCTGCGCGGTTCCTGGCAGAAATCTCCGCATCACCTTCAAGACGCCCCCGAGCGTCCACGATCCATGCGGACGACGTTCGCGCCGGTGGCAACGCGCAACGTCGTGTCAGGCGGTCAAAGGCCGGCGTTGCGGCTAAAACTGAAGCCATGGCTGAACGGCAGCAGATTCTGGACCACTTTCGGGAACGACTCACGCAGTTGGTCCGGGAGTCGGGTGGTTCGAAAGTCGCCCTCGCTCGTTCACTCCAGATCGACCGGACCACGCTCACACAGCTGCTGTCGGCCGGAAATCGCCGGCTTCCCCGAACTGAGACCCTCGTGGCCCTTGCCCGCCACGCGAACGTTTCGATCGATTGGTTGCTCGGTCTCCGACACGATGATCCCGGTCGAACGCAAGTAGTCAGCGAACAACCTTCATTTGAACGTGATGTCCGCACACACGACGACGAGCGTCTGATTCAGTGGCTGACCGAGGCAAAGGGAATGAAGGTCCGCTATGTCCCATCGACGCTTCCCGACCTGCTGAAAACCGACGCCGTTATCAGATTTGAATCCACGTCGTACGGTGATCGCCCCGAGCAGAAGATCGAAACGGCCGAGGCCCGATTGCGTTGGCAACGTCGCCCGGAAGCCGACATGGAGTGCTGCAGCTCAAGTCAGTCACTGGTCGGGTTTGCGCGTGGAGAGGGCATCTGGCGGGAACTTCCGGCCCGCGATCGTCGCGAGCAACTCGAGCGGATCTCCGATCTGGCCTTCGAGCTGTATCCGACGTTTCGCTGGTTTCTGTTCGACGGCCGTCAGCACTACAGCGTCCCGGTGACGGTGTTCGGAACCCGTCGGGCGGCCCTCTACGTCGGACGCATGTTTCTCGTGTTCACCACCGATGAGCACGTTCAGGCCATGTCGCAGAACTTTGATGCGCTCATTCGGGCCGCCACGGTGCAGCCTCCGGACATTCCCAAGTACTGCCGCCAGTTGCTCGCCCAGACGAACTGACCAGCAGGCGAACAGGCGGACAGCCTGCCAGCGAGATGAATCTCAGGTCAGTTGAGACTTGCGGTGTTGAGGGGCGCAGCGCGGTATGTGTCGAAGCCCGGAGTCGACAGTGTCATGTTGTCGTTCGTGATCAGAAACGCGTCGTACCCCTCGGGGAGCAGCGCGGTGCCCTCGACCCCGAGAACGAACAGCGCGGTGGCCCAGATATCAGCCTGCGTCAGGTCGGGGCCGACGATCGTGACGCTCGTGAGAACGACAGGTGCCTCACCGGTGCGAGGATCAACGATGTGTTCGCCCCGCTCGTACGTCGCCGACGTGGCGATCGCCAGGGAACCACTGAACTCGAGAACGGCGGCGAGTTGATCGGCGATGTGCGGGTGCCTGATCCCGGTCGTCCACGATGCACCGCGCTGCACGATGTCGCCACCGGCGTTGATGGTGAAATCGTGCAACCCGTGCCGCTCCAGTACTTTGGCCGCACCCTCGACCGACCATCCCTTCACCAGCCCTGAGGGATCGAACGACGTGCCGTTCGGTGCCTTTACCGAATTGGCGTCGAAGGCACCGTCAGTATCGACTCGCGCCATGTCGCAGAGGTCGAGCACCGACAGAATTTCGTCCGACAGGTCTTCGACCTCGAGTTCACCCCGACCGTACCGGGATATCGGGCTTTCCATCTTGTAGGTGCTGAACGTGGCGTCGACATGGTGCAGCCAAGAAACCGCATCGGCGATGGCCACACGGGCTGCCGGTTCATCGTCGGTGGCGAGCGTGAAGCTCACGGCCATACCCATGACCTGTTCGACGTGGGACACCCGTCCGTTCGCTCGCTCGTTCCACATGTTCATCACGCAGCCGAGGCCATGCCGTATGCCTGATCGATCGCTGATTGCAGGGAGACCTTGTACGAGTCGGTGGTGTAGGTCGCACCCGACACGTTGGCGATCGACGACGACTGGGCAACGAGAACTTCGGCCTTCAGGACCGGGATGGCCCGCTGATTGATCCGGGTGCTCTTCGACTTGTTGTTCGGATACCGGACCACGGTCACGTTGTTGATCTTGCCGGACGCCACGGTGATCTTCACCTGAACCGGGCCCCACTTGTTGGTGTCTGTGACACCGGTGTAGGTGCCGGCCTTCATGGTGCTCTGCGCACTCGAGACCGTGGCCGCGGAAGCCTTGTCGGCATGGAACATGCCGGCAGTCATGGCCCCGGTTCCGACGAGACTCAGCGACAGCGCCGCGATGCGGCTCCCGCGGGCCGGATGCCGACGCTTCGACGAGCGGACACCTGGCGCGGATGCGCCCTTCGGAGCAGACCCGGCGGCCCGAGCTTTGGCGGCGGCCCGGGCGGCAGCGGCACGTGCGGCCCGCTCCTGAGCTGCCGCATCGAGCGGAGCTGACGGGACTGAGGGCGAAACGCTGTCGGACGGTTGGACACTGAGGGGGGAAGTGGTGTTCATGTGGTCTATTCAGCCAGAGAGCCGTTAGCGATGAGCAAGACCTAGGTAAGGGGACCGCTAGAGGTGCGACACGACTTGGAAGATGACACACCGCTCATGCATGAACGTTCAAATCACGACAATTCAGGACTTTCGCAGGCCGAACAGACGCAGGCCGAGCGGGTAGAGCATCAACGCCGCGAGCGCAATCGTCAAGACGCGAAGCGCCGTCGACGGTGCATCGGAGCCCAACTGGAACGTATGTATACCTACCAAAACGATCGCGGGCAGCGAGAGCAGATGAATAGCCCTCCATATCTTTCGACTGAACAACTTTGTCGGCCATGAGGTCACGACAACCAGCGCGAACGCGTACATCGACATGACACCGAGCGATACCGCCGTGGTGAGATCTTTGGCCTGACCGGGGATCAGGGCGTCGATGATGCGGAGGCCGGAATCTTTGTCGATCACCGATACGACGACGTGGGCAACCGTGAACGCCAACGCGAGTCCGCCGAGCCAGTTGTGCAGGTCAAGCCACCAGTTCGGCCGTAGGCGGGTGCCGGTGGCCCGCGCTCGAGAACCGGGTTCCCCAGACGATTGAACCCACCGCCAGCACGGAGGCGACGATGCCAGTGGAGCGCGTGAGATACCACCAGATGTTCATGCGGGAAGCCTCTCACGGATACCTGTCACGGCTACGATTCAGCGCGCCACTGGCCGACGACATCGTCTGCAACTCATGAAGCTCAGCGGCACGATGAGTCGGCGCGGTCGTCTACAGGGTGCCCTTGGACTTTGCGGTGTCGATCGCGTGTTGGATCGACGTCGTGTAACCCTCCCAGGTGACGGTGGCACCGCTGACGTTGTGGATGTGAGCTGACTGAGCGGCGAGAACCTCGGTGCGCAGCATGGGGAGCGCTCGGTCGTTGATCGCAATGGACCGGCGCTTGTGGTTGGGATACACGGGCACGTTGACGCCGGTGATCTTCTTGTTGCTCACTACGACCGACACCTGTACCGGGCCCCAACGCGTGTCGACAACCGGTCCGAGAATCGTCGTTCCCGCCGACGTCTTCTTGGTCGCCGCGTGAGCACTACCACCGAACAGGGGAAGGGCGAAGCCCGAGACGAGTGCTGCGGTGATGCCCATTGAGGAGAAGATCTTGCGGGAGGGGGAAGTGGTCATGATGATTCCTTTGATGATGGTTCGGCGATGGTTCGGCGAGAGGTTCGGTGACGACGGTTCGGCGAGAGGTCCGGTGATGATGGTTCGGTGACGACGGTTCGGCGAGGGTTCGGTGATGATGGTTCGGTGACTATGGTCCGGTGACGATGGTTGGGTGAAGATGTCGGGTGATGGCCGACGGTTGAAACGGCAAACTCAGAGTGAAAAGTCCTCGGCGTGGATGCGCCGACGCGGAACGCCGGCGCGTCGCAGACCGGTAACGGCCGAGGCCACCATGTCGGTCGGCCCGCAGAGGTACACGTCGTGCGCCGCAACGTCAGGCACCAGAGCACGAAGCGTGTCCGCGTCGAAGAGTTCCGGGTGACTGTCTCGAGCCCCCACGATGTAGTGGACCCGGTGACCTCTGACGCGGGCAATTGCATCGAGTTCCCGACGGAAGACCACATCGGTTGCGCTCGAGGCCCGGTAGAGCAGCGTGATGTCGCCGGAGTCACCGGGAAGGTGCTCAAAGAGCATTCGAATGGGAGTGATTCCGATCCCACCCGCGATGAGAAGGACCTTCCGTTCCACGCGGGCGCGGTCCGTGAACGCACCGTACGGTCCTTCCACGATGACCCTGGTGCCCTTCGCAATGTTCCCGACACGGGCCGAGTCGTCACCCAGGGCCTTCACCGTCACCCGGAAGGATTCGGCGTCTATCCCCGAGATTGAATATGGATGGGCACGATGGCGCCAGCTGTCATGAAGGAACCGAAGGGTCACAAACTGGCCCGGCCGAACGTTGAAGTGATCGAACTTGGTTCCGGTGACGCGAAGCGACATCACCCCGGGTGCTTCCGCTCGTGCGTCGCTCAGAATGAAACGGTGGCGGCGGTGGTTACGGACCGGGTTGCCCAGGCGATGCCAAAGCACCGCGACAATGACGAAGCCGTACAGGGCCACCCAGTAGTACGTCGTCCACCGGTGGTGGTCGAAGTCAGACCCGACCTGCACGATGTGGGGAAACGAGAGTCCGACCATCAGGTAGGAGAGCAGATGAATGAAGAACCACGCTTCTCGGCTCAGGCTCTTTCGGGCGAAACGCATCGACGAGACCGCCACCAGTCCAAGCAACGCCGTGGCGATCGACGCCAGGATGACGGATGCGTGATCCTGATTCAGCCCGATGAACTCGGCCATAAAACCCCGTCCGTCCCCGGCGGCCCAGCCAATGCTGGTGGCCACGACATGCACGACGAGTCCGACCACGAGGGAGAAGCCCACCACGCGGTGCCAACGGACGAGGCGGTCCATGCCGAAGCGACCGTCAAGGCCCGGGACGCGGGCCACGAGAAGAACCTGCACGAGTGCGGCAAACGTCCCCAGCAGTGCGGTGATCTGCCCGATCGCGGTGAACAGCGAGGCCGTTCCGAAGTCAGGGGGCCATCCGCCGTGCTGAACCCAACCGACCGTTATCGCAACGACGTTTGCGAAAACCGCAGCAACCATGAACAGCGGCACGACATCGGCCCGGGACGCCGGAATCCGAGCAGTTGGCGATGCAGTCGGTGACGGCGATACCGATGGCGACGGCATCGAACCATCGAGCGCGCCGTTGTCAACAGCCTCCGACCCGGTGGAGGTCGTCATGCGTTCGGCGGTCA
Organism: uncultured Acidimicrobiales bacterium; assembly: GCA_963763135.1. Classification (GTDB taxonomy): domain Bacteria; phylum Actinomycetota; class Acidimicrobiia; order Acidimicrobiales; family JANYDT01; genus JANMZO01. The sequence continues at coordinate 736,767 of CAVXNJ010000012.1, forward strand.
TGGACACGGGAGAATCGTCGCGCCGGTTGCCCGGACCCACTCGAACTTCGAAGCAAAGTTGGCCAAGACTTTACTCAGACCTGTGCGATCTCAAACATTCGCAACCGGCAGTGTCATGCCGGTTGCCGAGAGGGCACGTGGCGGGGATTACGGGTCGTCCAACGTCACTTGTCAGAGGACAGGAATGCGACGGCTGCGGTCCAGGCCGTCGGATCCTGGAGGAGAAACAGGTGCCCGCCGTCGAAGAACTGCACGGTCGCATCGGGAATCGCCGCGGCGAGTCGCTCGACGTTCTCAACCGGCGCCTGCTGATCGAAACGGCCTCCGATCACGAATGTACGTGCACGTATGGTCGGGAGTTGGTCCCAGACATTGTGCGCCGCTCGCGCTTCGAGTTGCCTCCGCGCCCCCATCGCCGAGTTCGGGTCATCGGCGTTCAGGGTTCGACCCGAAGACATGGCGGGCAGCAACATGTCGAACATCGGGGCCAGCGTCGGCGGGTCGGTCGTGAGGTCGTTTCGCGAGTCCATGATCGGCATGGTGATCTTGAGCCGCTCGTCCGTCGGGAGATCATTGACGCTCAGAAGGTCAAACGATGCGCCGCCTTCACCGCCAGACGACGTGCAGGCGAGGACCAGGCGATCGACCCGCTGAGGATGCCGGAGCGCGAAATGCTGTGCGACCATTCCACCGAAGCTGATCCCCACGACGTGAGCCCGGTCCCAACCGAGTGCGTCCATGAGGGCCGCACAATCGTCGGCGTAATCGGCCATCGAGTACGGACTATCGGGCTTTCCGCTCTGTCCGAGCCCACGCTGGTCGTACATCAGCACCTGAAAGTTCTTCTCCAGCGGGCCCCGACCGCGGGCGGGGTTGGCTCGGAGATCGCCACCAGTACCGCTGATGAGCACGACACGTTCACCCTCGCCGTGGATCTCGTAGAAGACTTCGATATCACGGACCAAGATCACCGGCATGGACCCACGTTTGCATGACACGGCGTGGATGTCGAACTCGACCGACGTCCCATTCGCTGCCCCGCCGCCAGCGCAATAGTGTTCCAGCCGAGGTCGAGCGATGGATGCGCCGATCTTCGGAAGGACCCACATGTTGACCCGACAGACCGGCTATCTGACTGTACGTGCTGACGACGCCGGGATTCCCCCGGCGAGCCGGGACCTACAGGAACACGGCTTCGCGTTGCTTCCTTCGGTCTTCTCTTCCGACGAAGTACATGCGCTTGCCACCGAGATATCCCAGGTGTTCGACACGATCGAGCCCGACATCCGTTCGACGCGGGTGTCCGACAACCATTTCGAACCGTTTCGCTACGAGATGCTCAACCGCAGCGCGCTCGCGCAGTCGGCGATCGCGCATCCGGCGATTCTCTCGGTCATAGAACCTCTGCTCGGCGAGGACTGCCACGTGATTGCCAACACGGCATGGCGGCAGCCGGCCGAAGACAGTCGCCACGGCGGACGGTTCTGGCACCTCGACGCCGGCCCGCACATCCCCCGCAACCCGGAGATCCCCTGGGACGATCGCATTCCGTATCCGATCTTCGCGATCGCCTGCCACATCTTCCTGACGGACTGTCCGCGTGAGTGCGGCCCGACAGGCGTCATTCCCGGGAGTCACAAGTCGGGCCAAGCCCCACCCCGTGATCGGGCCGACGATGAGTCGCTCACCTGGAACGGGATCGGTATCGAGCCGATCATTGCGAATGCCGGCGACGTGTCGCTGTTCGTTTCTGATGTGTGGCACCGTCGAATGACCAGTCTCCCCGGCGATCCGGGGCGCTTTTTCCTGCAGTGTCACTACGGTCGTCGGGACCTGGCCCAGCGTCTTCATACAACGGAACGTACGAACCAACTTTCCGACGCTGCCATTGCGAGAGCGACGACGCCAAGGCAGCGGACGCTGATTGGGCTGCACGAACCCCGGTTCTACGACGGCTGATGGTCGACGATGCGCTGGAGGCGCTGTTCACGGTCGAACCCGAGAACTTCACGGCGACGCGCGACGCAATTGTCAAACGTATGCGCGCAGATAAACGTAAAGAAGAGGCGGCGGTAGTCGCGTCACTCCGTCGACCGCCGGCGACGGTGTGGGCGATGAACCAGGTTGTTCGCTCGCATCCCGGAGTGATCGATGAACTTCTCTTCGCCGGTCATGACGCCGTCGTGGCTCAGAATGCGCTGCTGCGGGGTGGGACCATCGAGGCCTTCAACGCTGCTGTCGAGCGCCGGCGCGACATCGTGACCGCGCTCGTCAACCAGACGCTCGCCTTGTTGAAGGAGAAGGGTGTCGCAGTCGACCAACTGGCGACATCGTTGCGATCCGCCTACGAGTTCGCATCAATCGACAACGTCATCGGTCCGGTGCTGCAACGGGGACAGCTGACCGCGCTCCCGGCGCCAAGCGACGACGAGACGGTCGAGGAGGTCCGCGCCGCCGCGAAGGGCCACCTCCATCTCGTTCCGGATCTTCCGAGCGGCAACCAAGACAATCAAATTGTCGCCCCGGCACCCAACTCGACAGTCACACCGCCGAACGATTCGGCCGAAGCGGTCGGGGCCGCGAAGGTAGCAGAGGCCGAACAACGCAGACGCGAAGAAGAAGCGGCGGCCAAAGCCCACGTTGAAGTATTCCGGACCGAATGGGAAGGCGTTCTGGAGGGAGCCCGGCGCGAGGCCGAGGAAGCCGCGAACACGCTCGACCGGCTTCGGACCGATCAAGATTCGCTGTCGGGCGAACGGATCGCCGCCGAGCGCGAACTTGCTGAGACGAACCGCAAACGCGTTGAACTCCTTGAGGCGGTTGCTCAACTCGACGGCCGACTCACGGAACTCGACGCACAGTTGGCGCAAATCGACCTCCGTCTCCCTGAACTGCAATCGTCGATCGCCTCCACCGAGAGCATCGCCAACGAATCTCGTGAGCGAATGCTCACCGCCGAGAACGCGCTTCTCGAGCTCGCCCGCGCTGAGCTCGCGCTGGGTGCCGAAACAACGCGTCCGGGAACTGAGCGATAAGCCAATCGCACCATTGACCACTTAGAGTGGTCATGTTTCGGAGATGACTACCGATGCTGAAAGGTCTCCTACGAAGGGTCCTTCATGCGTCAACGTCGTTCCTCGCTTCCGTTCATCACAGCCAGCCTGGCTGCGGCCGGGCTCCTGTTCTCCCAGGTTGGGCTGGACGGCACGCGAGCGTCGGCGGCATCGCCGTCACCCACGGCGACAACGCAAGCGGCGAGCGTCGAAAGCGATCTGTTGACCGCTCCTGGCTCAAGCGACGAAGTGGTGAACCGGCTCGGCGCCAAGATGGGGGAGGCGGCCCGTCGAAACGGAACCTCAGAGGTCGAACTGCGCAAATCGCTCCGAGACCGTGCGGCCCACCTCGACCGCAAAGGACGACTCTTCTTCGTTGATGCCGTTGTCCCCGCTTCGGCCAACGCGCCGACCGTCGCTGCCGCGACCGGCTCGTCGGGCCCCGCCGCTCCTTACGCGCAGACATTCACCCTGCACAGCCGCCCCGGGTCACCGCGGGTGATCTACCTGGACTTCAACGGCCAAGCGGTCGCGAACACGGCATGGAACTCCAGTTTCACCGGCGGAGCGGCGTTCACCGCTGAACCGTTTGACACCGATGGCGTTCCCGCTTCGTTCAGCAATGCTGAGCAGGACGTGGTTCAGAGCGTCTGGCAGCGGGTGTCCGAGGACTATGCGGTGTTCGACATCGATGTGACGACCCAGGAGCCAGCGGCCGACGCAATCACCCGTAGTTCCGCCACCGACCAGGCATACGGAACCCGGCTCGTTGTTACGAACACAAACTCGATCTACGCCAGCTGCAGATGCGGCGGCATCGCATACGTCGGGACGTTCGACGAGTACTGGAACCATGCGGCCTACCAGCCCGCCTTCGTGTTCCAACGCGGCGTCACCAGCAACCCGAAGTACATCGCCGAAGCCGCGTCACATGAAGTCGGCCACAACCTCGGCCTTCAGCACGACGGCACCTCGACGACCGGTTACTACACCGGCCAGGGAAGCTGGTCACCGATCATGGGCGCCAGCTACTACAAGGCAATAACGCAATTCAGCAAGGGTGAATACGCCGGCGCCAACAACCTCCAGGATGACTTCGCCGTAATCCAGACCAACGGTGGGCCGCTCTTGGCTGACGACTACGGCAACACGGCCGCCGCTGCGTTGAACCTTGGAGCACCGACGACGTTCGCGACGAACGGCGTGATCTCCGCTGCCACCGACGTCGATGCGTTCAAGTTCACGACCGGCGCGGGAACGTTGAGTCTCACGGCATCACCGTCCGCCGTGAGTCCCGACCTCGACGTCAAGCTGACCCTTCTGAACGCCGCCGGCGCAGTTGTGACGACGGTCGACCCCGCGTCGGCCACCGTCACCTACGACAGTGCTTCAGGTCTTGGGGCGACGCTCTCGACGGTGGTTACAGCCGGCACGTACTACGTGCTCGTTGACGGCGTCGGCTTCGGCTCAGCCAGCTCGACCGGCTATAGCGACTACGGAAGCGTCGGCCGCTACACCTTGACCGGTACCGCTCCGGTCGTCACGACCACGACCACCACCAAAGCCCCGGTAACCACCACAACCACCAAAGCACCCGCCACGAACCACCAAAGCACCCGCCACGACCACCACCACCAAGGCACCGGCCACCACCACGACCACCAAAGCACCGGCCACGACCACCACCACCAAGGCACCGGCCACCACGACGACCACCAAGGCGCCCACGACAACGCTTGCCCCCACGACGACAAAGGCACCCGTCACGACCTCAGCGCCGACCACCGTCGCTACGACAGCAGTCGCGACGACAACCACGACAACCACGACAACCACGACCAAAGCACCGGTAACGACGGTGGCCCCGACGACGGTTCCCGGGACCGTCGCCCCGACGACCACGGCCGACGACAACGGTGACCCCGACGACGACGGTGACACCGACGGCAACGGTGGCCCCGACGGCAACAACGACCACGGCCCTGATCCGTTAGGTCCGGTAGAACTACGCACACATATCTTCGGAGCGGTGGGACCATCCACCCACTTCTCCGAACTTCCCGGCAACGAAGGATCCCTACCCTTCGCTGACGATGGCGCTCGCTCCTTACGAAGGGGCGAGCGCCTGTTCTTTGGCCCAGCGATAGTCGGCCTTTCCGGCCGGGCTCCGTTGGATGTGATCCCGGAACACAAAGGCCTTCGGCAACTTGTAGCGCGCCAAATGCGCGCCGGCCAACTTCAACAGGTCCTCGGGCGTTGCCTGGGCATCTGGGCGCAATTTCACGATCGCCACGACCTCACTCCCCCAGCGTTCCGACGGGCGACCGCACACCACAACGTCAGCAACCGCAGGGTGAGCGATGATCGCCTGCTCGACCTCCTCGGCGAAGATCTTCTCCCCACCGGAGTTGATCGTCGCCGAGTCGCGACCGTGCAGTTCCATGCGGCCGTCAGCCAGCAATTTGGCGCGGTCGCCGGCGACGACGTAGCGCACCCCGCCGATGGTCGGAAACGTCGCGGCGGTCTTTGCGGCATCGCCGAGATATCCGAGCGGAATCCGACCGGCCGTCGCCATCCATCCCAGTTCATCGGTGCCGGGAGGGAGCGGATGGGTCAGATCGGCTGAGAGAACGTGAACGTTCGGACTGAGATCGAATACCGAGGCCGCAACACCCTCAGATGTCGACATCGAGGTGCCGGTCGAGCCGGCTTCCGACGTGCCGAGCCCGTCGCCGACGGTCACGTGCGGTAGGCGCGCCACGAGACCTTGCTTGGCGCCGGCGCTCAGGTTGGCGCCTCCGTTCATGATGATCTTAAGCGCGCTTAGGTCATAGGTTTGTCGGTCGAGTTCGTCGAGCAGCGGCCGAGCGAACGCGTCGCCGACGATCTGAAGCATCGTGACCCTTTCGCGCTCGACGACCCGCCAAACTTCGACAGGGTCAAGCGACCGAACCGCCGACGGAATTACACAACGGTTGCCATGGGTGAGGGCGGTGAGGGCGTTCCACTGCGCCGCCCCGTGCATGAACGGAGCGGTCGGCATATTGCGAAAACGATCACCTCGGGCCACCGCCTCGGCGACGATTTCATCCAGCGATTCGAATTCCCTCTTCGTCTTCGTGCTCGTTCCTCCGAGCGCCGATACGAAGATGTCAGCCTGGCGCCAGAGCACCCCCTTCGGCATACCTGTCGTTCCGCCCGTGCACAGCACGTAGAGATCATCTGGTGACGGGACCACCGACGGGGGGTCTACCGGTTGGGAGGAAAGTATGTCTTCATACCATTCCGCTCCTGGAAGAAGGTCATTCTCAGATTCATCACCGACCTGCAAAAAGGTCCGCAAGGTGGGCACCAGGGTCCGAACTCGATCGAGGATGGGTGCGAACGTCGAGTGGTAGACGATCGCCGTCGCCTTCTGATCGTTCAGGAGATACACGAGTTCGTCGTCGACATAGCGATAGTTGACGTTGAAGGGAGCCACCCGGGCCGCGAACGAACCGACGTTGGCCTCGAGGAACTCGCGGCAGTTGTACATGTAAAGCGCCAGATGGTCCTGACCGGACTCGTGGTTGGTGAGCGACGCACGTTCCGTGTGGCATCCGAGGCCCCGTTCGACAAGTGCGTTGGCGAACTGGTGAGCCCGGTCCATGAACGTTCGATACGTCAGGCGCACCGCACCCTGCACGAAATAGTCGCGCTCGGGAACAGCATCTGCGACTGCGGCAGCAACGATCGCGAGATTGAATTCCATAAGCGTACTTACCTCACTCGCCGATGGGTCGACGCACGAGATCACGGACGCCCTGCTCGATTTCCGCTTCACTGAGGAGAACCAGGTTCGCGGCGTCGCCCAGCGGGATGAACGAGTCTTTCGATGTGACCCGAGCAATCGGACCGGTGTAGCCACGGTCAACCAGGCCCGTCACCACACCCTCGCTGACACCACCACTACGACGGGTTTCGTCGACCACGAGAACGCGTCGGGGTCGGCTTGCAAGTACCGCGTCGATGGGCAGCGGAGCGATCCAACGAAGGTCGATCACCTCGCAGCGCACCGGATCGGATTCCGCGGCCAGCCGTGCCGCAACCCGTAGCGACATCCAGAGTCCGTTGCCCCATGTCACGATCGTCAGATCGGGTTCGTTTCCAACCGCGTCGGTCTCGCGGGAACCGCTGTTGGCGTCGCTGCGGTCGACGCCGTCGAAGTACCGACGGACGGTACCGATTTCCGCTGCTTCCGACGGGTCAAGTTCATCAAGCCAGAGCCCATCGCCTTCGGTATGCAAGTGAGCCTGGTGATACAGCGCGATCGGCTCAAGCATGATTCCGACAGTGCCGTGCTCCAGTGCACTTGTCGCGAGAGCCTCCAGCATCGCGGCAGCGTCGGAGGGTCGGGCCGGTGACGCAATCACGATCCCCGGAATGTCGCGAAGCACCGCAATCGAGTCGTCGTTGTGGAAGTGGCCCCCAAAGCCCTTCTGGTACCCGTAACCGGCGATGCGCACGATCATGCCGTTGCGGTAGCGCCCCTGCGAGAAGAACTGCAGTGTCGCCGCTTCCCCGCGGATCTGATCTTCGGCATTGTGCAGGTACGCGAGGTATTCGATTTCCGCGATCGGAAGCAGCCCACTAACCGACGTCCCAAGCGCCACCCCGAGAATCGACTGTTCGTCGAGCAACGTGTCGAACACGCGGCCGGCGCCGAACCGGGTCCGCAATCCTTTGGTCACGCCGTAGACCCCGCCTTTCGCGGCGACGTCTTCACCGAACAGCAATGCACCGGGGACCCGTTCGATTATGGCCCCGAGGGCTCCGTTGATGGCCTGAGCGAGCGTGGAACCACCCTTTGACGGTGCCGCCGGTATCGGTTCAGCAGACGGCGGAGCAACCGGTGGTTCGGGTCGCGGAGCGATGGTGGCCATAACTTCGCGGGCCGATGTGAGTTCGCTCCCCGAGGCCAGCCGCCGTTCCGCCAACGCCGCTACGTGATCGCGACACCGCACATATTCGGCACTCACCGCAGATGCCGGAATCCCGGTCGAACAAAGCGCCCGTGCGGTTCCGAGAATCGGATCGAGCGCGTGCGACGCCCGGATCTCTTCAACGGACCGGTATCCCCGCTCGACATCGGTTCCGGCATGCCCGAGAAAGCGCACGGTCCGAAGGTGAAGAAAGACCGGTCGGCGGTGCTTACGCACCCAGTCGACCGCCTCATGACAGGTTTTCAACGTGGCGGCGGCGTCGGCCCCGTCAACGGCAACGTACCGAAGACCCGGTCGGTTACGGAATGACGCCTCAACCCAACCCGGAGGCGTGCGGACACTGATGCCGAGGCCATTGTCTTCGCACACGAACAGCAATGGAACCGGCAGGTGCTGGTAGGCGAGATGGCAGGCCGCGTTAATCGCACCGAGAGCAGTCGAATGATTGGCGGAGGCATCACCAAAGGAACAGATGGTGATGGCGTCCGTTGGCCACCGCAGCGAAACCCCGAGCTTCGGGGCGCGTCCGAGGGCAAAGGCGACGCCCACCGCTCGCGGGAGGTGACTGGCGATTGTGGAGGTCTGGGGGATCACCGCCGTGTCGGGATGACCGAACACCTTGTGCCGGCCGCCCGCGATCGGCTCGTCGGTGTGGGCGAACATTCCGGCCAGGATGTCGTCGGCGGGATCCGACGGCGCTTCAGCTTGCGTCGAGCGAGCCACGTAGAACGCCCCCGACCGGTAGTGCAGGAGCGCCGGATCTGTCGATCGGGCCGCGATCGCCACTGCGGCGTTGGCCTCATGACCGGAGGAGCCGATCGTGTAATACCCGTGTCCCTTTCCCCGGATGCGCCGCGCCAGGAGGTCCGTATGGCGACTCAGGCTCTGCGCTCGAAACATCGCCCACAGTTCTTCGGGATCGGCGTCGTGACCGGCCGCCGTAATCGGCTCATCGAGCGAGCCGAGCGCGCTGATCGTGCTGAGCAGGGTCTGGTCAAGGTAATCCGCCGTCGACGGATCGGCCGCGCTCATTGTTCGGTCCGTCGGGGGCAGTCATTGAAACTCATCGACGGAAACGCTACGCCCTCAGGGGTGTCCGAATGATCGATGGGACCCACGGAGGTGCGCCGAAAGCACCACCGACGCCGGTCGATACAGTGAAAAACACCCAAGATTCACCAATGCTGAGGATCGGATCGTCACCCACAGTGCCGATGAGTCGACAATGATCACCGCCGCGGAACGTAGGGACTGTCGTGCCCACTAGAGCCGTTGGCACCGTTCGCACGGTCTTCCTGCCAAGCGTCGTCGCCGTCATTGGCGCAATTCTCGCGGGTGTGATGTTCCTGTCCGCGTACAACGAAGACACGCTTCAGCGAGACTCCGATCACCGAGCAGCGACCGCCCATCTCGTGCTTACCGTCACCAGGCTGCAGCAACTTGCGATGCACCAGGCAATCGCGTCGTGGCACGAGGCCCTCGGACAACCGTCGGGTCGGCCGACGAACGAGCGCGCCGCTATGGTCGGCCAGGTCAGTGTGCTCGACCGCGAACTCCTGAAACTCGGTCCGACCGGGATCCGCACCGAGTCGATACATGCAGCGCTCGAAGCCCTCGATAAAGCGCGCACGCCGATGGCTCGATACGAAGCGATGGTCGCCGTGATCGCAGGCCTGAAGACCTTCTCGCTGGAGTTCAGTCAGGGCAACGATGCTGACAACGTTCACTTCGCGGAGATTCAACTGGCCGACCTGCAGAAGGTCGTCCGCGCCATTCCGATGTTCTTTGACCTCGGGACACTCGTGCCGACCGTTCGGGCCGGTACCGGTGTCGACCCCGCGCCGACCGACCCCCAGGTCCGTGCGTTCGTCAACGACTTCACCACGAGCACGGTGAACGAGAGCGGCTCGCCCCGAAATCCTCGACAGTTCATTGACCTCGGCGATGGGAAGATCGCAACGGAGATCTACATGCATGTGCTCCTCGGCGGCGGAGCGGTGCTGACACGCGAAGCGATCTGGGTCGACAGCGACCGGTCCCCGGTGTTCCAGCACGCAAGTTTCTCGGATCTCGCGCGTTCGACCCACGCGGTGATCGATGACACCGCGAAGATCGTTTCGGGGTACCTGACCACGCTGCAGAACGGGTACCGGGCGCAGGCCCGGAGCTTTGCCCAACAGCAGCGGACGCGCATCGCCGAAGGTTTTGGCAGCATCTCGCTTTCCGCTCTCGCCGTCCTTTGGCTGACCCGTCGCGTCAGCTCACGGTTGCGCTCGCTCCGGCGAGTCTCCGAGCGCGACTCGCTCACCTCGCTGTTGAACCGCGACGGCCTCAGGTCGGCGGTCACACCGTGGTTCGCGTCCGACAAATCAGCCATCGGTGTGGCCGTGGTCGACCTTGACTTCTTCAAGCAGATCAACGACCAGTACGGCCACGACGGCGGAGATCAACTGCTGATCGGCGTGGGGCGACGGGTCCGCACCCAGGTTGTGGCCTCCACCACCGCAGTAGCCCGTTGGGGCGGCGACGAGTTTGTGATCGTGTTCCGCCTTGAACCCGGACCGGCGTTCACCGACCTGTCAGCCATTCTGCGGCGGATCTCGCTGGCCATGGCCGAGCCATTTGATCTCGGCGAGACGATCGTTGCCGCGTCGGCGTCGATCGGCGCCGCGGTCTGCGAATCGGGCAGGTGCGACTTTGAAGACCTGTTCCGGTCAGCTGATCACACCCTGTACGAGGTGAAGCGAGCGGGGCGCAACAACTTCGCACTTCGGTCATGCCCGTGTTCGGAGGAACCAGCTGAGGACCCAGCGTCGTCGATGTCGATCCGCTCGTGAGGACCCCCGTCAACACATCGACGTAATCGTTTCGTCTCGATGTCGATCCACCCGTGAGGACCCCGTCGACACGTCGACGTAGTCGTTTCGTCGTTGCCGCGGGGATAGGGCAGACTCTGACCTTGACCTCCGAAACCCGCACCGACTCGACGCACGGTTCCCACGCCGAGGTGATCAACGAGAAACGATGGTGGATCCTGGCGGTGCTGTGCACCAGCCTGATGGTTGTCATCATCGGAAACACCGCCCTGAACGTGGCGCTCCCCACGCTGTCGCGATCGCTCGGTGCGTCGACGAGCCAGTTGCAATGGATCGTCGACGGATACTCGCTGGTGTTCGCCGGTCTGCTTCTCACCGCGGGCGCGCTTGGCGATCGCTTCGGGCGAAAGGGAGCTCTGCAATTCGGCCTGGTGGTTTTTCTCGCCGGTACCTTGTTGTCGGCGTTCACGCCCCACGCCTGGGCGATCATCACCGGACGTGCCATCATGGGCTTCGGTGCCGCGTTCGTGATGCCCGCCACACTGTCGATCCTCACGACCGTGTTTCCGATGGACGAACGACCAAAGGCCATAGCCGTGTGGTCGGCCATATCGTTCGCCGGAGCCGCCTTCGGGCCGGTGATAAGTGGATTCCTGCTCGAGCACTTCTGGTGGGGATCGGTGTTCCTCGTCAACCTGCCGGTCCTGCTGTTCGCCTTGATTGCCGGGTTCATCCTCGTTCCGAAGACCCGCGACGACGATCAAGGCCGACTCGATCCGGTGGGAGCCGCATTGTCGATAGCCGGACTCTGTGCGCTCGTCTACGGGATCATCGAAGCGCCCAATCACGGGTGGCTAAGCGCGCATAGTATTCTATGGTTCGGTGTGGCCGCAGCGATCCTGATCGCATTTGTGGCGTGGGAGCATCGAAGCGACGAGCCAATGCTCGATCTCGCATTGTTCCGCAACCCACGTTTCAGCGTCGCAGCCGCCGGGATCACGCTTGTTTACTTCGCGATGTTCGGAACGTTCTTTCTCCTCGCCCAGTACCTGCAAACGGTCCTTGGATACGGTGCGTTGAAAGCCGGGCTCGCTCAGGTGCCTTTTGCGTTCACGATCATCTTCATTGCGCCGAGAAGCCCGAAGCTCGTAGAACGTTTTGGCGCGAACAAAGTGGTGGCGAGCGGTCTCACCTTGATTTGCCTCGGCCAGTTCCTGCTGTCCAGGCTCGGCGTCGACACGGCCTACCTCTCAATGCTTCCGCGCATGCTGCTGATGTCGAGTGGCATGGCGCTCGTTGTATCACCGATGACGACCTCAATCATGTCGAGTGTTCCCCGGCACAAGGCGGGTGTCGGCTCGGCGATGAACGACACCACACGCGAGCTCGGTGGTGCACTGGGCGTAGCCGTGCTCGGCAGCATCGTTGCCTCACGCTATTCCTCGCGCATCGATCCGCTGCTGAGCTCGTTTCCGCCCGCGGCTCGTGCGGCAGCCGCCCGGAGTGTGTCGGCCGCGGTTGGGGCTTCGAGATCGCTGGGCGAATCGCAGGGGGCTGCGCTGGCTACCGCAGCTCGAAAGGGTTACGTGTCGGGCATGTCGTTGGCCACGATGATCGCGTCGTCGATTGCGCTTCTCGCCGCCGTCATCGTCTACCGCCTGCTTCCGGCCCAGACCATGCCTCCGTCGAGCACTCCCGACACCACGCGGTAAGACCCACCGTTCGAGTCAGCCGGCTCGAGCCGGTTGCTGTTGGGTGGCGCAATGGATTCCGCCACCTCCCGCGGCAAGTGGATCGACGTTGAGCTGCACCACGTCGCGGCCGGGAAAGAGGCGCCGAAGCAGGCTCCGTGCCGCGTTGTCAGCCGATCGGTCGCCGAATTGCGGCGCGATCACCGCGTCGTTGCATACGTAGTAGTTCAGGTACGTCGAAAGGAACTCGTCGCCGGTTCCCCTGATCGTCTTCGGTTGGTTCATCTCGACGATCGTGTACGGCAGCCCGGCGGCCGTCCGAGCCGCCTGCACCTGCTGGTGGGTTCTCGTGGCAACGCGAACCCAGGGATCCGATGCGTCGGCTGTTGCCGGCTTGTCGACGATGATCGTGGTGTCGTCGACGAAGCGGGCAAGCGTATCGACGTGCCCATCCGTAATGTCATGCCCGGCCAAGCCGTCGATCCAGATCATCCGCTCAGCTCCGAGCATGCGTAACAAGGCGGAAGCGACCTGCCCCCGGTTCTTCCCCGGATTGCGATTCCGGTTCACCCAACTCGACGCAGAGGCGAGGACCGTCCCCTTCCCGTCGACCTCGACACCGCCGCCCTCCCCGACCAGACCGGAGTTGATGAGCTGGACCCCCAGGTGATTCGCCACAACTCCGGCGAGCAACACGTCGCCTCGAGCGATTTGTTTTGATCCCCAGCCGTTGAATGTCGCATGCGAAGCACCCAGCTCCGCTTCGCCGGGCCGTTGACGCCGGGTGATGAAGCTTGGCAAGGTGTCGCGGGCCCACAGATCGTCGACCGGGGCTTCGATCAGCTCGATGCCCTTGAGTCGGGCCCGCACGCTCGCGAGTTCGCCCGGCCGGAGAAGCATCGCGACCGGTTCGAAGTCGTTGATCGCCGTTGCGATATCGACGATCGTGTCCTGCACGGCACGAAGCTCGCTTCCCCAAACCAAGGCGCTCGAGGGCCAGCACATCCACGTGCGTTCGTGCGGAGAGTCCTCGGCCGGCATCCGCCATCCGGTGAAGGATGGAAGCGAGGTGGACGTGGTCGAGGAGCCAGCGGAAGTCCGGCGCCTGGTCGTGGTCGTGGCTGACACGGGGGCTGCGAGCCGATGATCGATCACGGAAGCGACAACCGCAGCCGCTGACACTCCCAGAAACGCACGCCGGTCCATCGACACCACACAACAAATCTACCGCCGGTGAATCTCGGGTCGACCACTCGAAGCTGACCGATCTAAGGCGCCCTGATCTGCGTTGTCGATCGGGTGATCGTTTGCAGGAAATCATAATGAGATCAACACCCGTTTAATGGCCTGCTAACCGGGCTCTGGGTCACAATGGGCGCATGACCCGACGGAACCGTTTCCATCAACTCACCATGTCTGCGGCCTTTGCGGCGCTTCTCGTGACCGGCAACGCGTTTGTTTCGAACCCGGTCAGTGCGACCTCGACAAACAAGACCAAGATCCGGTCGGTCGACTTCCGCAACTTCAACTGGACCATCGAGGGCGTGGAACTGCAAACGGTCGATGGCGTGGCCGAGGAGGGCAACAACACCGACGGCGACTATCTGCATTTCGAAGTGCTCGACGTGGATCACGGAGACATCGATGGCGACGGAATCGAGGAGGCGATCGTCACGACCCTGGAAAACACCGGCGGAACCGGGCAGTTCACCGATGCGGTCGTGTTCCGCTACACCAACAGCGGTCCCGTGCAGGTGACGAGTCACGGCATTGGTGATCGCTCCGACGGAGGCATTCACGACGTCGTGATCGTGAACGGTGTGGCGCAGATTCAACGCTTCTCCAACGGTCAGGGAGCCTGCTGCCCCACCGAAATTTCGACGTACTTCGTCAAGCTCAAGGGCAACAAGCTCGTCACGGCGAAACCAACCACGGTGCGGGCCACCATCAACCTCGGTAGCCTGGAAGATGCTGCGACCACCGAGATCAAATTCTTGAAAGGTACGTCGACGGCAAACCTCGAGGGAAGCGCGAACGAACGGGCCGGTGGATACTTCGATGCCCGGGCGGGCCAGACGGTGTCACTTCGGGTTCTCAAGGCCGACGGAAAGTCCCTCGCGGGGGTAGCTCGACTCATGCGTAACTCAACGGTGCTGCTGGAGGTGAAGCAGGGAAGCTCGAGCTCGATCAAACTCCCTTCGACCGGTCGTTACCGGATCGAGCTGGTTCAGACACAACCTAATGTCACGGCGGACTCCTACTCCTGGGTCGAACTCGAATTCACGATCAAGTAGAAGCAGCGGCCCACGGCGACGCACCAGTCGCCTCGCACTGATTGCCTTTAGTGACTACCGATTGCCGGCCAGGTGCGTTGGTATCTGAAACATCGGGCGGTCTCCCTGGCGGAGGTCTTTGAGAATTCCGTCGAGCAGATGGCGACCGATGAACGCGCTGATGCGGGCGTGAAGCACATGGCGCTCTTCACCGCGGGTCATCACTTTCGTAAGCGCACTCATGATTCCGAAGACGTGACGCGTCCAGTTCGCCGGCGGGATGCCGATCATGTCGCTCACCCGATCGCCCAGGAAGTGCCGGAACGCCGTCGGCATCATGGGCCAAGCGACCCGTGGCATGCGTCGTCGAGCCAGGTCCAAGAGTGCCACCGTCATCGCCTTCCCTGCGCCACACGGAGCCTGCTGGCTACCGAAGATCCGTTCCCGCAATTCGTCAGCGTCGGCTCGGGTTAGTGGAACGAGAGCGGCGTCGACGCCCAGGTAATGAGCGACCAGCCGCCATAGATGCAAGTGATCGGCGATGTTCCGCTCGCTGTAATCAACACCGCTCGCGTCGAAAGCGTCGTAGACCACGGCGGTGAAGGTCAACCATGTCCCGACCAGATCCTCCTGGTTCGTCGGCGTTCCCCATGATGGCGACCAGATCAGGTCGGATCCCTCGGTCTGCGGCGGGGCGAGGTCATCGATGCGTTTGACGGAAGCGTCGTGCGTGATCATCCACCGCACGGCGGCGTGCATCAGACGTACATGGAGAATGCGATCGATGCCGACTCCACCGTCCTGCATGGCCCCGGGACCGGCCACGTCCATGAGGAACTGACCGGTCTCATTGAGGCGGCGGAACGTGTCGGTCTGCAAGCGGCCTGTCATCCTGAGGACCTGCACGCCCTTAGCCGCCGCATAGCTGTTGGGAAGTGACGACAAATACAGCGCCGTGAAATGGTGCACGACAAGCCGATTGAAGAATTCCTGACCACGGGATACCGCGTCGTCGTTCACCCAGTCGGGCCGTTGAGCTGCGGTCGCGAAGTACGCACGGATCGCCGGCACCCGTTGTTCATCAGGCAGCCTGACATGTTGCACAAGCCGCACGAACAACTCCCGTGGCTCAAGCCGTTCGGCATCAGCGAAGAACGCGGCAACCGCCTGATCCGCCAGCGGATCGCCGACTTCGCGAAGAAGCTCCAACTCGGGAAGGCCGGGGATACTCATGGGTTGTCGGCTGATGGTTCGTCGGCACCCGGGGCTCCAGCAGGTTCGCCTGGTGTTCCGAGGATCTGGTTGTCGGATGCCGCGACGCGCCCGGGATCGGTGACGCGTCGGGCTAGCTGATCCGCGGACCTCGCAGAATCCGAGGAGCCTGCTCCGCCTTCTGCGGCGGTGTACATCGAAAGGCGACCTCGCCCATCGCGCTTCGACTGGTACATGGCCTGATCAGCTCGCTGGAGAAGATCATCGACCGAGGTGAAACCACCGTCGTTTACTGCGACACCCATACTCACCGAGATATTGATGTCGGCCCCGTTGATCCATACGGGTCCGGTGACACTCGCGAACACCCGCTCGGCGAGGGCAAGCGCGTGCTCTTCGTCGTCGACGTTCGGCACCACGACCACGAACTCGTCGCCACCGAAGCGGCCGACAAAGTCACTGGAACGAAGCGCCGATCGAAGGCGAGATGCCACTTCGGTGAGGACGAGGTCACCGATGTGGTGGCCCGACCGGTCGTTGATATGTTTGAAGTTGTCGATGTCGCAAAAGACCAGCGCAGTGAGATGACCGAACAGTTCGGCTTCGACGAGCACCGATTCGAGTCGGGCCCGCAAGCCGCCGCGATCGGGCAGGGTCGTCAACACGTCGTGCGTCGCCAGGAAATGGAGTTCACGTTCAGCCAGGTAGCGCTCGTGAACATCGCGAAGGGTAAGCACGAGCCCCTGAACATCGGCGTCATCGAGCAGGTTGGTCATCGTCGCATGGTGCCAACGACCAACCGGGTCGTCGGTCTCCACCCGAAAGTCGACCGCGCCCGACGATGACGGTTCTGATCGCACCCGTCGCTCCAGGTCAATCACGACTGCCTGATCGGCGGGATACACGTAGTCGATGAAGTCGTCGGAGTCTTCCAGAATGGCGTCGTCGCCAAGAACCCGCTGGACCGACGAACTCGTGTAGCGAACGCGCCCGGCGGCATCGAACACCACGACGAGTTCCTGGCTGTGCGAATCGAGTGCTTCTAGCAGCCGGTTCGATGCCCGCAGGGCTCGTTCCGCCTCAGCCAGCTCCGTCATGTCTTCGATCGTCATGACCACGGTTGAGGCGGCAGCCGGCGACACCGACACCCGCAACCAACGCGTCGCGTCGAAGGGCGACGGAATGGTGCAGTGGCCCGCCTGCCCCACGGGGAGACCGGCCGCGGTGAACACGGCGTGAAAGCGTTGGGCGTCTTCCAGGGACAACTTCGCAAGCATGCGCGAACTGTCGCCGACGGAATCCCCCGGGAACACCGTCTGTCCGGCAAACGCACCGACCAACTCGGCTGCGACCGCGTTGCGGTGCAATACCTTGCCCGACGTGCTCGCCACAACGACACCGATCGGCATGTGGTCCGACACGGTGATCCCGGCATAGGGAGCGGCACCGATGACCTCACCGTTGTTCGCGTCCTGCAGGCGGCTTCGGACGAGCACGGCCCGAAGATCGGGGTCGTGCATCGCGGACTCTACGGTGTCGATGATCGTGTACGTCCGGTCGGCCTTCAACCGGTGCGGAACCACGCGCTGCAGGTTCGGATCCCGTCCCACCTTGTAGATAGCTTTGCCGAGCGTCTGCATATCGTCGGGGTCCATCAGCTCGATCCAGTTGAGCGGATCATCGCCGGGGAACACATCGTTCAGGCCCGTGGCCGACATCGACCACAGCAATTCAATATCGGGGCTGATGAGCATGTGCCCGACCCCGCTTCGACGCAGAAGCGATTCCATCCGGAACTCATTGGCCAACGAACGGACTTCGATCCAGATCCGTTCACCCACGCTTCCCAGCCGCCGGAGTCGCACGGGCCGATCGAGCAGGTCGGCACCCAGACGGACCCGCAGGACTGCGTCGCCCCGGCAGAGTTCATCGAAGGTCGCGTTGTCGAGTCGGGTACCGATGGCTTCAAGGGGACCGCGAAGACCCTGCGGATCGCAGCCGAGTTCGTTCGCGACCTCCGATGACACGTAGGTGATCGCACCGTTGCCGACGACTACGTGGGGAACGGCCTCAAACAACGCAGCGAGTGAATCATCCAGGAAGACATCCGAGAAAGGGGTTTGAGCATGGGATCTGTTCGTTGAGGCTGGGCCGCCCGTCGACCCGTCGTCCTGCGACATCCGTGCTTCCTCCAATTACGACGATCGATCCTCGGACAGCGAGGGTGGCAGCACGTCGTCGGCCATCCAAGCCAACTGTTCCGCCGTGAACGGCGGAACAGTGAGCACAAGATAGTGCTGTCGGCTTCGAAAGAGGTTGACGATGTAGCCCATTCGCTGATGGAGATCGGCCCAATCGCGCGCAGCGCTCCCATGACCTGTGCCGTGCGTCGGGTCCCATTCGTTCATCAACGCCACAAGCGGGGGCAGGCCGAGATGCTCCAGCGTTGCCGGGAAGAGTTCGGTATGACCCGGGATCTGCGGGACATCTCGATCGAGATGAAGCGTTTCGCCCGGCATCGACATCGTCATCAAAAGGCGGGTTGCGACGTGTTGCCAGAGGTCCTCGAGGTGCGCTGTCACGTGCGCCCGCACCTCGTGGACGATGGGATGGATCAGTTCTTTGGCCAGTTTGCCGTGAGCGATTCCGCACAGATCATCGCCTACGTCGAGCAGGCCGGCATCGAGAGCCGAAGCGATGTCGCCTTGAAGGCGCTGTTGCTCATGGAGAACCGCGGCGATGTTGGCGGTCAGTACATGCTCGGCTCGGGCGTGCGGATCGGCCGATGCCGCGGCAAGCGCGTAGTGCTGAAACGCTTGGCGGACCAACGGGGCCCGCTCACTCGACGGAATACCGAGACGGTTTAACGTTGCGTCAACGTCGTATTCCGTTCCGAGCGTTTGGGTGCCGTACCGTTCGAGGAACTCGACGAAGCGCACGAACATCGGGGCCAGCTCGCTGTACACCAAGGTGTTGCCGTTGGCGATGAACGTCGAGACCTGCGCAACGGCCTCCGCCACGAGGTGCTCCAGGTGCGATCGTTGCAACTCGCCCAGCACACCGGTCCTGCGGAGCATGGCCGTGCACGCGTTCGTCTTCGCCACGATGGCATTGATGTGTGGATCCGCCCCGAGCAGCAGGGTGGTCACGAACCGGGGAAGCTCATCGCCGCGAATCGATACGCCTGCAGTGTTCGACGCCCAGACCGCGAAGGTGCACCACGTCTGATCCGTTTCCAGCACGTCGAGCAGCCGCTGGGCCAGGTCAGCGTACGACTGCGTGATCCAGAGATTACGAACCGCACCATCGGGAATCGCAATGATCGACTGGATCGCCTCCTCCGTCAGCGGCATCCGCTGAACCGGTGATGGTGGTGCTGGCGGAGACGGGTGCGGTGAGTTGGTGAACCGGGCCTCAGAAGCGAACGTGGCGTTATTCACCGAGTTTGTATCGGCACCTCGTCGCGATTTCCTGAACGGATCCGGATGAACATGTGCGGATCCCCGTGCGATGTGCCGATGTCGGTAGGGTGGCACCAGCCGGGCGCCGTCGCCGACAACGCAATGAAGCCAGGCGCTCTAACGCAAGTTCACGGCTCCTGATTGCTCAGGCCTTCTTCACGAACTCCGACTTGAGGAAGATGCCGACGCCGTTGAACTTGCAGTCGATGTCGTGGTCGCCGTCGACGAGGCGAATGCCTTTGACCTTGGTGCCGACCTTGACCGTCATGCCCGAACCTTTGACCTTGAGGTCCTTGATCACCGTGACCGAGTCGCCATCCTGCAGAACGGTGCCGTACGCGTCGCGAAACACCTTTTCACCGTCGTCGGCAGTTGCTCCTTCGGTCTTCGACCATTCGTGCGAACACTCCGGGCAGACGAACTGCTGGCCGTCGTCGTAGGTGAACTCGGAACTGCACTTCGGGCACTTGGGATAGTCCATGGACTCACGCTGCGATCTGGGTCGAAGAATATTCTCCCCCACGCGAACGGCATGATCTTCGCGAACGGGGGGCGGTGCACCTTAGCCGGAGGCGTTGCCACCACCGGCGTCGCCGGCGGTGTGACAAATGTCGAATCCTGACCTTTCGACTTGCATTGAGGATTCCTCTAGAGAATTATTCAATAAGTGATCGAGATCCGAAGCGTGTCGAAAACCTTTAGCGGGCGAGCCGGGTCGGTGGCGGCATTGACCGACGTCGATCTTCACGTTGCCGAAGGCGAGTTCGTCGCCATCGTCGGACCGAGCGGTTGCGGGAAATCGACGCTGCTCAAGTTGGTCGCCGGGCTACTCGAAGCCGACGGCGGCTCGATCGAAATCGCCGGACGCAGCCCGGCGTCGGCCCGCGACAACAAGCAGTTGGCGTTTGCCCCGCAGAGTCCGGCACTCCTTCCTTGGGCGACCGTGCGGGCCAACGCCCAGCTACTTACCAAGGTGAACCGAAAGGCCGCTTCGGGTCGGATCGCAACCGCCGAGGAAATCGACGAACTCCTTCTACGCGTCGGACTCGCCGATTTTGCCGACGCTCTCCCGCATGAACTGTCGGGAGGAATGCAGCAGCGTGTCGGACTCGTGCGGGCGTTTGCCCTGCATGCCCCGGTTTTATTGATGGATGAGCCGTTCGCGGCACTCGATGAATTCGTCCGCACCGAGATGCGGTACCTGTTGCTCGACCTCTGGGAACGCAACAAGGCAAGCGTGCTGTTCGTAACCCATTCGCTCAGCGAAGCCGTGTCGCTGGCCGACCGGATCGTTGTCATGGCGGCGCAACCAGGTCGCATCGAACACATCCACACCGTTTCGCTCCAACGCCCCCGGCGCCCGGAGCAGGAAGACGAGGTCGCGTTCCTCGCCGAAACGTGGGCCGTACGTCATCTCCTGTCGAGCAAGGCAAACCGCTCCTTCGAAGCGGCCGGAGCGTCGGCGTCATGACGCTGACGCTCGCGCGAGTCCGTCCGCGGATGCGACGCCGTCCGAAGTTCGGGAGTCTCGTCGCACCCCTCCTCGGGATCTGCGTCTTCGTCGGCCTGTGGGAGTCGGCGGTCCGGATCTTTGACGTCAAAGCCTTCGTTCTGCCGGGTCCGGTACGCATCTTGCGCGAGCTCACCAACAACCGAGGATTCTTCTTTCACCAGGCCTCGGTCACATTTCGCGAAGCGTTGTTCGGCTTGAGCATCGCCTTCGCACTGGCGCTCGCCATCGCAGTACCCATGAGCCGACGCCCGTTCGTCGAACGCGCCATTCAACCCGTCGCCACGCTGATCGTGGTGATCCCGTTGGTTTGCTACGCGCCAGCGCTGGTGATCTGGCTCGGGCCGGGGACCCGACCGATCGTCGCGGTCACCGCCATCGTGTCGTTCGTGCCGATTCTCTTCAGTGCCGTTGCCGGCCTGCGGTCCACTGATCACGCGGCGGTCGACCTGCTGCGCTCCGTCGGAGCCCGCCATCGCGAGGTCTTTTGGCGGTTGGAGTTTCCGTCGGCCCTTCCCCACGTGCTGGCCGGCCTGCGATCGGGCGTCGGACTCGCCCTCATCGGCGCGGTGCTGGGCGAGTGGTTTGCCCTCGTCAGCGAAGGGCTCGGCGTACAGATCCAGCGGGGTGCCGCTCAGAATGCCGCCCCTCTGGTCTGGGCGTGCGCGTTCACGCTCGGGATCATCGGAGCCCTGGCCCTCGGGATCATCGGTGCTCTTGAGCGACGATTTCGGCCATCGTCGCGGTAACTGACATGTGCACAACGAACGGACGGCAGCTAGTGACCAATCCCTCCTCGATTTGCATAGAGGATTCCTCTAGAGCATTCTTTTACAATGGTTAATCGTTCATCCAAGGAACGCGTAACTCCGGCCATTCGTGCCGACAAGCGGCGAGCCCTCCTCGACTCGGCCCTTGCGCTCTTCGTCGTGCACGGGGTCGTCGAGACCCGACTCGACGAACTGCTGCAGCGCAGCGGGGTCAGCGTCGGAAGTCTCTACCATCACTTCGGCGGGAAGGAAGAGCTCGCCGATGCTCTCTACCTCGAATGCCTGGGTGCGTACCACGACTCGGCCCGCCACACGCTGGCCGTTGCACCCACACCCGAAGCGGGCGTGCGAGCGCTCGTCGAGCACCACGTGACGTGGACAGCGAGTCACCTTCTCGAAGCGAAGTACCTCATTACCTACCGTGATCACGAGGTCCGACCCGCCAGCCTTCACGTGCGCACGATGAACCGGGCCTTCTATACCGAACTCGAACAGTGGATCGCGCTCCGCGCCGAAGTGGACCCAGCGCAGTTGGCGATGATCGTCGCTCAATGGATCGGTCCGTCGAGAAACTTCTCGCGGCACTGGTTGACGAACGACACGGCCGTCGGTCCTCGCGACGCCGCGAAGTTCTTTTCCGACGCCGCTTGGGCGTCACTTTCACCGCTGTTCTCTCGCTGAACCTTTCGCTGAACCTTTTCGCTGAACCCTTCGCTGAACAATTGCGGCGTCGAACCTCCCGCAGACCGCTGCGCTCCCACCTTCTCCAACAACCCCATCCCGAAAGAGCTGTCCTCATGATGCATTCCGGCCGCCGCCGCCTCGCTCCCGCTGTCCTGTGCCTGTCTCTGATAGCGCTCGCCGGCTGTTCCAGCGACTCCTCCACCGACACCACCGTCGCCACCGACACGACCGTTGCGGCAAGCGAATCGACGGGTGCAGTCGAAACCACGGCGGCTCCGGCGGATACGACCGCCGCCGCATCCACGGAGACGACCGTTGCCAGTGCCGAAACGACGGCAGCAGCGACGAGCGACAGCACCGCCGCCGGCGCCGCTCCCGTCAGTCTGGCCACGAGCGACCCCAAGCGCTGCGAGGAGAACAAGGCAGCGGGCAAGATCACCTATCTGTCGGGCTTCGATCTGGCGGCGTCGGCATCGATTGTCGAAATGGTCGTCGCCCAGAAGGCGGGCTACTACGAGGCGCTGTGCCTCGACGTCGACGTGAAGGCCAGCTTCAGCACGGCCAACTACGCACTCGTCGGAGCCAACACCGCACAATTCGCATCTGCGGGTTCGATGGCTGAACTTCTCAGCTTCCGCAAAGACGGCGCCGATCTCGTCGCCGTGGTCCAAGACGGCAAGCAGGGAATCGATGAACTTCTCGTTCGACCCGAAGCCAACATCAAGACCCCGGCCGATCTCAAAGGGAAGACCATTGGCGTAAAGGGCGCACTTCCGCCGGCGGAAGTAGCGCTTCTCGCCAAGTACGGGCTCAAGCAGGGCAAGGACTACAAGGAAGTCTCACTTCAGGGCTTCGACCCGAAACAACACTGGGCTCAGCCGATCGACGCTCTCCCGGTCTACAAGTCAAACGAGCCCGGACAACTCGACGCTGCCGGCATCAAGTACGAGGTGCTCGACCCCGCTGCTGAGGGAATTCCCGGTTCGTTCGGCATCGTGTACTCGAACCGGGCCTTCCTCGATGCCCACCCGACGGCCGCGCAGGACTTCGTTCGTGCCTCGCTCCGCGGCCTGGAAGACGCACTGGCCAACCCCGACGCCGCCGCCGCCACCTGTTTCGAAGCCATCACCGCCGGAGGAAACAAGAACTTCCTCAGCTCCGACGGTGAACTGTTCCGGTGGCGTCGTGAAGCCGAAATCGTCAAGACCAGCACACCCGCAGGCGAACCGGTCGGCCTGATCCATCGTGCTGACATCGACGCAATGGTGAAGACCTACACCGACGCCGGCGTGTTCACCACCGCACCGTCAGTCGACGGCAGCTACGACGAAGAAATGGCCAAAGCCGTGTACGGCACCGACGGCAAGGTGATCTGGCCGTAACCCACCTGGTTGCTCCGGTTTGAAGGGTACCTGTGAATAGTTCACAGGACTCTCAAACCAATCGGTCCTGGTCGGGAGCCGAGCCTGCTGGTAGCGTCGCGTTTTATGACCGCACGTAACTGACGCCGATGCGTCCCCTCACCTGTGAGCGAGGACGCCGATGTCCGTTGTTGTGTCGCGTCCAAGTAACGACGAGTCACTGAACGGCAGTGCATTGTCCTGCCCCTCCAATCCGCTTGGAGACCTGTGTCTGTCTTCGCACCACCCCCTCGTTCGACGCGTTCTGCGTCGGCCACCTACCTCCGTCTCGTTGTCACGGCGGCGACCGCATCGTCGCTGGCCTTTACCGCTACCAACCTGTACCGGCTCCGCGTGGCCGGACTCAACCCGTTTCAGCTCGTCATGGTCGGTACCGTGATGGAAGCGGCGGTCCTGCTGTTCGAAATCCCCACCGGAGTTGTCGCCGATCTCTACAGCCGAAAGTGGTCCGTCGTGATCGGCCATCTCGGCATGGGAATCGGGCTCATCGCCGAGCCCGCGTGGCCCGGGTTCGTCGGCTCCCTGACCGGCCAAGCGCTGTGGGGCGTCGCGTACACGTTCACCAGCGGGGCCACGGTGGCATGGCTGACGTCGGAAATGGGTGATCCCGATGCTCGCGAACTCAATCGCCTCTTTCTTCGAACCGGAAGGTGGACCTCGGTCGCCGGCCTCGCTGGTCTGCTCACCTCGTTTCTGCTCATGGGGTGGAACCTCCGGGCGCCGATCGTGATCGGCGGGATTCTCGAGGTGGGACTCGGCCTGTGGCTTGCGTCCTCCATGCGCGAAACGGCGTTCGAACCCGTTCAACAACACGGCGACGATCGCGGTAGTGAACGCGGTAGTGAACGCGCGCACCCGTATCGACACCTTCTGGCAACGGCCAGTTCCGGGTTTCGGTACATCCGTCGTGACCGCACCCTGTTCGTCTTCGCGGTGGCAATCGCCTTGTCGGGCGGGGCCAGCGAAGCGTACGACCGGCTTCGGGAGACGCACCTGGTCGGCTCCGTCGGTCTCCCGCATTCGATGCAGGGATCGCCCGTGTACTGGCTCGGCGTCATCGGCGTCGCGTCGGCATTGCTCGGAATCGCCTTCCCCTGGTGGCTTGATCGGCGGTCAATCCTCGACACACCAACGCGTATTCGAAACGGTGTTCTTCTGAGCGCCGCGGTCCGGGCCATCGGGCTCGCAGTGTTCGCGCTCACGCCCTCGTTCCTCGTGGCCGCGATCGCCGCCGTAATCCTGCAGGAGGCTCGCAGTCTCTACGGACGGTTGCAGAGTGCCTGGTTGATCCCGCTCACCCCAAAGGAAACCAGGGCTACCGTGCTGTCAACGCTCGAGCAGGCCGACTCGTTCGCGCAGGTCGGCATCGGCCCGCTCTGGGGTGTGCTCGGTTCAGCGGTGTCGGTTCCCGCGTCGATTGCGTTGAGCGCGGCGATGATCGCTCCGACCGTTCCACTGCTCGCCACCCTTCCGCCTCCCACATCGGTACGGCAACGCAAACGGGACTGAAGTTGATCGATGCGTCCGCAATTGCGTGGTTGGCTCCGGTCGGTCGGAGCCGACCCCGCGTCAAGTATCGTCGGCCTCTTCGCACCAACCAACGCGATCATTCACCTCATTCACCTCATTCACGTCACCTCATTCACATCACCTCATTCACGGAGAAGCCTTGTCGCCGAACGCTGAGTCACCAAACATCGACACGCCGGCAACCGAGGTCTATCGGAGCGTGATCTGGTTTCAGGTCAAGCCAGGGAAGCAGCGGGCATTCGAAGCCGCGTTCTTCGACGCCGGGATGCTCACGCGGCCGAAACAGGTTGACGGCTACCTCGGGGCCGAACTCCACCACTCGGTTGACAACTACGACGAGTACTTCGTCATTGGCGAGTGGACGAGCCCTGAGGCGTACGCCACGTGGCAATCGCTTTCGTCGGAAACCGCACCCGCAGAGCCACTGGCCCGTCTGCTCGACACCATGCGCGACAGTCGCAAAGGCCAACTGACCCGGGTCGTTCGCCAGCCGTAGACGGTGGGCCTGCCGGTTGCTTCTCGTTCACGAGGTTGATCGCGAGATATCAGGCGACCTGAATCTCGGTCGGAGCGGCTTCGGCGAATGTCCCGACCCGACGAAATCCAACCCGCTCATACACTCTCGCGACGTCGTCGTCCTGAGCCGAGAGAAGAACCGTTCGAATTCCGCGGGCCGCGCATGCGACAATAAGCGCGCTTGTTATTGATCCAGCGATACCCCGTCGCCGATGCGTCGGGAGAACCGCGATACCGGTTAGTTCCGCGGCGCAGATCTTCTTGACGTGGTCGACGACCGGTTGCGCCGATCCGACCCCTACCATTCCGCCATCGGGGTCGAACGCGGCCACGGCAATCGTGTGACCGAGCCGGGACCGCTCGATCGCCCAGGCGACCGCCGCCTCGTCGTAAGGAGCAGCATCACGCTCCGTTGCGCCGTCAGTTCCGACCTGGGTCCCGGCGTTGCTGAAAGCAACGTGCGCAACGCTCCGGTGCATGGGCAGCTGCGGATGATCCGCGAGGAGCACTTGCGTCGGAAAACCGGGTGTGGCGTGCGCTGCCGGCTCGAACGTGTTGGCACTGATGGTGAGCAGGGGACGGAACACCACACAGAGACCAGCGCTTCCACACGCGTCGGCGAGCGAGGGGTCGACATCGTGCACCCATTCGAGCGACTCGTTTTCCCCTCGCTCGCGTTGGGCGGACAAGACGGTCTCAACCTCCGTCGACGTGAAGCGGTGACTCGGAGCGCGGTGTGAACCCGGCCGGGCGTAGTAACCCCAGGGCCCGCGGTGCACGAACATCGTGAACGGTCCGACGTTGATCGCGTCTGCCCCGGTTCGCGGCGCCGCGTCGAGGTACGCATCCAAGTGAGCAAGTGTTGCCGTCGACTCGGGCCATCGCGATTCCATGGAGCGATTGTGTCAGCCGCATCGACCTCACCGCCCTCCTTCAGTGCCAGGGGGCTGGACCAGCCTGTTACCAGGTGCGATACCCTGCATCAATGGACAGCACGAGGTCCCCGACTCGAGTCACCGATGTCGAACGCGACGCGGTCATAGGTCGTCTGCGTCAAGCGGTCGGAGCCGGGCTCCTTGAGCTCGAAGAGTTCAGTGACCGCGTCGACCAGGCCCTGATCGCCACCGATCAAACCGCGTTGGCGTTGGTCACCCGCGATCTCGTGCCGCCGGTGCCAGCGACAGTTGAGCACCACCCTGAACGCCGAGCCACCAGCTGGATCCTCGGTCTCATGGGTGGCGGCGACCGGCAAGGACGCTGGACGGTCGCGGAGCACCTACTGGTCTTCAACGTGATGGGTGGCGCCGATCTCGACCTTCGCGAGGCTTCTATCTCGGCCAAGATCACAAGGATCACGGTGATATCGATCATGGGCGGTTCGACCATCAAGGTCCCCGACGGCATCGAGGTCGATCTCTCCGGGATTGCGCTCATGGGCGCAAATAACTTGCGTCTCACCGGCCCGCAGCCGCCCAAGGGTTCGCCGGTCCTCATCGTACGGGCGTATTCGATCATGGGTGGCACCGACGTTCGGGGCGAGCGTCTTCGGCGGCGCGATCAACGCAGGCGGGCACGCGGCTAAGGCCGGTTCAGCATGATGAGCGACGCCAGCTGGAGCGTTCGAAAAGCGGGCGTCGATGACGCTCAGGAAATCGCGGAAATTCTGCACGCGTTCAATACCGAGTTCGACACGCCAACTCCCGGCGCCTCGGTACTGGCTGGGCGGCTTCGCGACCTGCTCGCGTCTCCGACCACGTTCGCTCTGCTGGCGGGAACGCCGGCCGTTGCACTTGCGTTGGTGACGTTGCGAAGCAACGTTTGGTACGACGGGCCAGTCGCCCTCCTCGACGAGATGTATGTCGCACCGCACCTGCGCGGTAAGGGAATCGGGTCCGCGGTCATGACGGCACTCCTCAACGAGGCGACATCGCTCGGTGTGGACGCGATCGAAATCAACGTCGATGAAGGCGACGTCGACGCGCAACGTTTCTACGTCCGCAATGGCTACTCCGCCGTCGAACCCGACACCGGGGAGCGGGCGTTCTACTTCTTCCGTGAACTTGCGAGGTAGCCAACGCAACTACGCGGGCACGGTCAAGTTCGCCTCGGCTTCGTCGATCAAGGTTTGCATTTGCGCGCACGCGTCGTCGAGGGCCTCACCGGTCGGACCCAACGACTCGAAGGCCAGGCCCACCCGACGCGCGAAGTCAGCCGGTGCCGCCGGCATCGTCGCGGCAGACTCGATCGCACCCTTTTCGTTGATCAGCCATCGGCCGCCGTGGCCGTGCAACGAATGGGCCATCACCCCCGCCGAGCGAAACAGACATCCGGCAACGTAGGCGACATCGTGCTTGGCAATTGCCTTGCGGGCATTCGCGACAGAAAACGATGATTCCCAGATCTTGGCGACCAGGGCCGCCGACAACGGCGGCGGGTACTCGGCCATCGAGTCTCGTAGTTGCAACAGGTCCGGCGTCCACCCGACAGACGGGATCGCAAGCGCCAGTTCACCGGCATAGGCGTGGCTCCAGAAACCCAACGGATGACCCGGTTGGATCTCGTTGGTAAAACGGCCCTCTTTGCAGTCTTCCCACACGCGGCTCACCCGCTCGACGTTTCGATAGATGAAATCGACGTGCATGTCGTTCACCACCAACCAGCCTCCTCCATCCACCCACGGCCCCCAACCGCCCGGTTGAGTGATCTCAGCGGGTACCGTGCTGTACTCGTCGGCCAGACGCTGCAATGCCTCGGTATCCAGCGAGCCGCAGTAGTAGAGGCCGAGGTCAAAATCAGAGTCGGCAGTGTGACTGCCGCGGGCTCGGCTTCCACCCAACGCCACGCCCTCGACACCGGTCGTCGTCGAAAGCTGTCCCAACAGGCCTGGTGCTAGGCGTTCGAGTTCCTCAAGTTGAGCGTGCACGAGGTGAGTCTCGCGCGGCTGGCGACGTGAGCGTCGAGGAGTTGCCCGATGCGGACTTGTTCAATTGAAGGGGTGCGGCCTCAACGGCGGCGCCGGGCCGCCATCATCGTCACCAGTTCGTAGGCGCAGTGTGAGGCGGCCACGCTGGTGATCTCGGAGTGATCGTAGGCGGGGGCGACTTCCACAACGTCGGCACCGACGACGTTCAGATCGGCCAGACCTCGCACCATTCCGAGCAACTCGCGGCTGGTCATTCCACCGGCCTCTGGTGTACCCGTGCCGGGGGCGAAAGCCGGATCGAGAACGTCTACATCGATTGATATGTACACAGGTGATTGCCCGACCCGGTCACGGACTCGGCCGACCACGTCGTCGACTCCGAGTCGTTCCAGGTCGCGACAGTGAACGATCGTGAAGCCGAGCGTCTCGTCGTCAGCCAGGTCCTGCCGTGAATACAGCGGGCCGCGAATCCCTACGTGCGCTGAGTTTCCCTTCACGATAAGACCCTCTTCGGACGCTCGGCGGAACGGGGTGCCATGGGTGCATGGAGCACCGAAGTAGGTATCCCAGGTGTCGAGGTGGGCATCGAAGTGAACCAGAGCGAGCGGACCATGGACCTTGCTCATCGCCCGCAGCGCCGGAAGCGCGATCGTGTGGTCACCGCCGAGGCTCACGACCGGTCGTCCGGACCCGATCAACTCGGTGAGGCCAGCTTCGATCTGCGCCATCGCCTCGTCGATGCTGAACGGATTGCACGCGATATCGCCGGCGTCGACCACCTGAGCGTCGGCAAACGGTGTGGAATCCTGCGCCGGGTTGTACGGGCGCAGGAGTCGAGACGCCTCGCGAATTGCCGCGGGACCGAATCGCGCCCCGGGTCGGTATGACACGCCGCTGTCGAACGGAACGCCGACGACCGCAACATCGAAATCGTCAACGTCGCCGCGTCGGGGCAGACGGGCATAGGTCGCAAATCCGGCGAAGCGCGGAATCTGCTGGCCGTCGATCTGGCCAACGATGCCGTTGCTGTAACGGACGTGTTGCTCGCTCATGGCGTCCCTTTCGAAGCAAGTTGTGATTGCCCGATAGGGCCGGTCAGCGAGCATACCGAGCGCAATTGCCCAGTGGAACACGCGGTTAGTTGACGGCGCGATTAGTTAACGGCGCGGTGAGAGCCCACGACTGTTGCCGTGTTGAGCCGTTCCAGCAACTCCCGATCGTGATCGTCGCCGGGGTTGGGGGTGGTCAGGAGCTTGTCGCCAAGAAACACGCTGCTTGCTCCCGCGTGGAGGCACAACGCCTGGAGTTCGTCGGTCATCTGCGAACGCCCCGCCGACAGGCGGAGGACGGACTCTGGCATCATCAGCCGCGCCGCAGCAATCACGCGAACCAGTTCCAGTGGGTCGAACGCCTCCGTGCCGTGAAGAGGCGTGCCCGGCACCTGCACCAGGAGGTTGATCGGCACACTCTCCGGGTGAGGCGTGAGCGTCGCGAGTTGCACGAGAAGTGAAGCGCGGTCGCGTCGTGATTCGCCCATGCCAACGATGCCGCCGCAACACAACTTGATGCCAGCTTCGCGGAGGTTGTTCAGCGTATCGAGCCGATCATCATAGGTACGCGTAGTAATGATCTGACCGTAGAACTCCGGCGAGGTGTCGAGGTTGTGGTTGTAGTAGTCGAGTCCGGCCTCAGCTAAGCGCTGAGACTGGTCCGGCGAAAGCATCCCCAGCGTTACGCAGGTCTCAAGACCAAGAGCACCGACAGCGGATACCGCTTCGGAAACCCGCTCAACCTGACGCTCAGTCGGAGAGCGCCAAGCAGCACCCATGCAGAACCTCGTGGCACCGCTGGCCAACGCATTTTGCGCGGCGGCCACGATCTCGTCAGTGGCCATCAACTTCTCGGCGTCGAGTCCGGTATCCCAACGCGACGATTGCGGACAGTACGCACAGTCTTCGGGGCAGCCTCCGGTCTTGATCGACAGCAGGATCGCCGCTTCGACCACCTGAGGATCGAAGCGTTCACGATGCAGCGAATGTGCTTCGAACAACAGATCGTGAAATGGGCGGGCCAACAGGGCCTCAGCCTCGGCAACGGTCCAGTCATGTCGTAACACCATGCGGTCAGTCTCCCCGACGGGCCATCGGAGACCCGCACGTTCGGGCGTGGCAAATGCCACTGCCCAAGGATTGGCGCAGGTGTCGGGGTTTCAAGTAGTCGTGCTCATGCGTCACGGTGGATTTCGCCCGTCGGAGCCAACCCCGGCGCACCTACTACCGCGTTGGTTCGGTTTTCGCCACGAGACAAACTAGAAACTGTCGAGTGCCTACTGAAGTATTTCTCATTCGCCACGGTCAATCGGCGTTCAATGCTGCTATCGATGAGATTCGCCAGGCAATTCCTCACACCCCGGAAGCTGAACTGCGGGCACGGTTCGAGACGCTCCGGAACAATCCGGATCTTCGCGACGCGCGACTGTCTTTGGTCGGCGAACTTCAGGTGTCCGAGGCATCAGCGCGCGCCAAGGCGCTCGGCGTGGATCTGATCCTCGTGTCGCCACTCACCCGAGCGATTCAGACGGCGGTGGGACTCTTCGGCCCGACCGGTGCTCGTTTCGAGGTGTCACATCTGCATGCCGAGCGCCTGTTCAGCAGCTGCGATGTCGGTCGGTCACCAACTGATCTGGCCGCGGAGTTCCCGCACATCGACTTCGCCCACCTGGAGGAGATCTGGTGGCACAACGATGTCGCGGCCCAACCCGCGGGTTCCTTTCTCAACGTCGAACCCGACGAGGCGTTCCATCAACGCGTCACCCAATTCCGAACGTCTCTGGCCTTGCGGAGCGAATCGCGCGTTGCGGTCGTGGGGCACGGCTTGTTCTTCGAGGCCCTCTGCGGACGACACCTCGACAATTGCGAGATTGAGCCGTTTTCGATCTGAGGCGACCTGTCGCTGACGCGAAACACCCCGACACGCCGCTGAGACAGCGACGGGCCGGGGTGGATTGCTACGTGATGCGCGTACGTGGCCGGACTAGGCCATCGTGTACTTGATCGGCAGATTCTTAAGTCCACTTACGAAAGTCGACTTCGTCAGTTTCGGCGTGCCATTCATCTCGAGCGACTTCAACCGGGGGACGAGTGCACCGAACAGTGCCTTCATCTCCATGCGGGCGAGAAGCGAACCGAGACAGAAGTGCGCACCAAAGCCGAAGGCCAGGTGCTTGTTGGGGCTGCGGCCGATATCAAACGTGAACGGGTTGTCGAAGATGTCTTCGTCGCGGTTCGCCGACCAGTACGACAGCAGCACGTCCTGACCCTTCTTCACCGTAACGCCATGGATGTCGTAGTCCTGCGTGGCAGTGCGCATGAAGTGCTTCACCGGCGAACTCCAGCGAATCATTTCGTCGACGGTCGACGCCAGCAGCGCCGGGTTCTCCTGCAGGCGCTTCAGTTGGTCGGGGTGATCGACCAGGCACTGCATACCGCCCGACATGGCGTTCGACGTGGTGTCGTGACCGGCCGTCGCAGCGATGATGTAGTAGCCGAGCTGCTCTTTGTGCCCGATCGGCTGACCGTCGACCATGGCATTCGCGATGACCGAGGAAAGATCTTCGGTCGGGTTCGCCTTGCGGTCGGCCGTGATGCCATCGAAGTAGTTCACGAAATCGGCCACCGTTTGCAGAATGCCGGCGTACGCATCCTCGTCGCGTCGGAAGTCGTCATCGTCGGCCCCGAACAGCTCCTGCGTCAGCTTCAACATACGCGGGTAGTCGCTTTCCGGCAGACCGAGAATCGCCAGGATGACCTGAAGCGGATACTGCATGGCAACGTCTGTCGCGAAGTCCATCTCGCCGCCGGCCGCCAACATCTTGTCGATTGCCTCCTTAGCCAACTCGTCGAGGCGAGGCAACAACTTGTTCAGGTTCTTCGGTAGGAACCAGTCCGTCGTGAGTGAACGGTGAGCCTTGTGCTCGGGATCGTCCATCTGCACGAGTGACTTCACGAGATGACCCTGCATTTCCCGTTCCGCGTCGGCGCGCTTGTCGCCCAGGATGGCGCGCGGTGCGTTGAGGAAGATTTCGTTGTGCAACTCGACATCCATGATGTCGGCGTGTTTGGTCAACACGTAGAACGGATTGACCATCGGATGCTCCACCCAGTGGACCGGGTCTTCGTGGCGGAGCTTCGTGGCGGCAGCGTGAAACAGCGCCTCATTCTGGTAAGCCTCGCCGCTCAGAAAGACCAGCCCGGCCTGCTCGAGCGTAAGTGAATCGGGTGAGAAGCCGGCAGTGATGTCTGGCATGCGTTCTTCGGTCATGGTTCGCCCCCTGTGGCGTAGGTATTTCGGCCGAACATACCAAAGGGTATGGTCATGTTCCCAATCCGATCGAAGAAGCTGTCAGCCCCACCGAAGTCAGACCAGAATGTCCCCTGTGGAGCTACGCACCAAGCAGGACTACCTCGAGGCGGGCATGGAGCTCTTGGCCGAAGGCGGGATCGGCGCGATCACCATCGCTCGGATGTGCACCAAGCTCAGGGTCACCAAAGGGTCCTTCTACCATCACTTCATCGGCGTCGAAGACTTCCGTGGCCAACTGCTCGAGCACTGGGCGACGGAACGCAACGAGCAGGTGCGAGTCGCGGCAGCAGCCGTCACGGATCCCGCGGAGCGACTGCTCGTGCTGCTGGATTTCGGGGTGACGCTGCACCATGAGGCCGAGGCCGCCATTCGAGCTTGGGCCCACAGCGACCCGGTAGCGCTAAAGGTACGCGAGCAGGTCGACGCCTCGCGCGAGCGGACGATCGCCCAGGCCTACCGCGAGGTCGGCGTCCCAACCGAACAGGCTGACTTCTTCGGCCGCCTCGCCGTGATCGTGCTGATCGGCGCCCAGCACCGCTCGGAGTCCACCGACCGAGAGGCACTCCGAGACGTGTTCAACCGAATGCACACGATCGCCATGGCCACCGCTCTGCGGGGCTGACTCCTCACGTTTGGATAAATCTGACCGCCCAGGGGGGCACGAACATCCAAACCTCGGGCGCCCGCCGCCTTAACCCACCACGTTTGGATGTATCTGACCGCCCAGCGATTACAAACATCCAAACCTCGCGAACGATCCAATGCACGCGGCAGTGTTTCCGCGAAAGAATGCGAACCCGAAAACGCTGTGGCGTCCGATACCCCGGCACGAGAAGGAACGTTATGACTACTTCTTCAAGACGTACATGGGCGGAGGGTGACGTCGACGTCGACGTCGACGGCGTACGGATTCACTTCTACCGCACGGGACACGGGGACAAACCGTCGGTGGTTCTGGCGCACGGGTTCAGCGACAACGGGCTTTGCTGGCGACGCACTGCCGAGGCGTTGGAGAGCGATTTCGACATTGTCATGGTCGACGCCCGCAACCATGGAAAGTCCTCCACGGCAGCTGGGGATGTGGCGCAGATGGCCGACGACATCGCAGCGGTCATCACCGCTCTCGCGCTCGATCGACCCGCCGTGGTCGGTCACTCCATGGGGGCCGCGACGGCAGCCGATCTGGCAATGCGACATCCCGCACTCGTGTCACGGCTGGTTCTCGAAGATCCGCCATGGCAGGGCGACGAAGGGCAGTCTGATCGAGCGGCCGAGCGACGGCGCTCGGGGATCCGCAATTGGCTGATGTCGTTGACGGAATTGGACGAAGTGGCTATCCGTAACCTCGGCCGCGAACAGCACCCCGACTGGGATGATCTCGACCGGCCCGACTGGGTCGCGTCGAAGCAGCAGGTGCGGCCCGAAGCGGCCGACAGTTTGGGAAGCATGAGCTGGACGCACGTGGTTGATCGGCTTGCCTGCCCAACGGTCCTGATCCACGGCCAGCCGGAACGCGGCGGCCTGCTCACTCCGGAACTAGTTGGCCGACTCGCGGAAATGAACCCGTTGATCACGGTCAGTTCAATCGAAGGCGCAGGTCACAACATCCGGCGAGAAAATTTCGAGTCGTTCATCACGGCTCTCGGCGCGTTCCTCCGACGCTCGTAAGAAGCGAGTGATTCTGCTAATTACCTCACAGAAGCTCTGCCCATGACCTTATAGAAACTCGGCTGATGCCCTGGTTAACTAGCATCTCGTCGATGCGCGGTGGCCTCCCTCAGACGATGTCGGCGGTGTTGCTCACCGGTCACGGCGGGACCGACAAGCTCGTGTTCCGCGACGATGTCCCGGTGCCCAAACCCGGCGACGGTGAAGTGTTGATACGTGTCGCCGCCGCAGGCGTGAACAACACCGACATCAATACCCGGATTGGATGGTATTCGAAGACTGTAAGCGCGCCTACTGACAGTGCAGGTCCGGTGTCCGGGGACGACGCCGGCGGGTGGACGGGCACTCCCTTGCAGTTCCCGATCATCCAGGGTGCCGACACGTGTGGCTATGTCGTGGCGACGGGCGATGGTGTCGACGAATCGCGAGTCGGCGAGCGCGTGCTCGTGCGGACCATGCAGCAGGATCCGTCGGGTGAAGCGTTCGCCACGGTGACGATGGGTTCCGAGATGAACGGCGCCTTCGCCCAATACGTGGTCGCCCGATCGAGCGAGACCTATGCGGTGAAATGTGACTGGACCGACGCGGAGCTCGGCTCAATCCCGTGTGCGTACTCCACGGCGGAGAACCTGCTGCATCGAGCGTCGGTGACTTCGGAGGATCGGGTGCTCGTGACTGGCGCGTCAGGTGGCGTTGGATCAGCAGTCGTGCAATTGGCGAAGCGGCGGGGCGCGCACGTGGTGGCTGTGGCGGGAGCGTCGAAGGCCGACGCGATTCGTGCGATCGGCGCCGATCACGTTGTAGCTCGTGATAGCGATCTGGTCGCAGCGCTGGGCGAGGAATCCGTCGACGTCGTAATCGATCTCGTGGCCGGCCCAGTGTGGCCATCGTTGCTCGATGTACTGTGTCGCGGTGGTCGGTACGCGACCTCGGGTGCGATCGCCGGGCCGATGGTGGAACTCGATGTTCGCACGCTCTATCTCAAGGACCTCACGCTGTTCGGCGCGACGTTTCAGGACCCGAAGGTCTTCGAGAATCTGATCGGCTACATCGAGCGCGATGAAATTCGACCGCTGGTCCACGCCACGTACCCGCTACGTGACATCGCGAAGGCGCAGGGAGACTTCCTCGGCAAGAACTTCGTCGGCAAGCTCGTTCTGCTTCCGCCGGACGCGTCGGCGTAAGGTCTCGCTATGTCTCCAAGTACGATCCAGATCGACGCGCCAACCGGGCCACTGCAGGTACATGTACAGGGACAGGGTCCGGCCGTGCTGCTCATCCCCTCACTCGGGCGGGGCGCCCAGGACTTCGAGATGCTTGCTGCGAGTCTCGCCGAGGCTGGGTACCAGGCGATCCGACCGGAGCCGCGCGGCATCGGCGGTAGCGCCCTCGGACCGGAGGTCGTGACGATGGATGATCTGGCCGACGACATCGCCGCCGTCATCCGAGCGGCCGTCGCTGTCGCACCCGGATCGAGGGCCACGGTGGTCGGTCATGCGTTCGGAAACCGCGTCGCAAGAATGGTGGCGACGCGCTATCCCGAACTCGTCGAAAGCATCGTGCTGCTAGCCAGTGGCGGCAAGATCCCCCCGTCCGCCGAAGCGGCCTCGGCGTTGGCCGCCGTGTTCGATGCGTCCCTCTCGCCCGCCGATCACCTGGCGGCCGTTCGTACAGCCTTCTTCGCCGACGGCAACGATGCGTCGATCTGGGCCGCTGGCTGGTATCCCGAAACCGCGGCGATGCAACAAGCTGCGTCCCGGGCGACCCCGGTCGACACGTGGTGGACCGCCGGAAGCGCTGCGGTGCTTGTCGTTCAACCCGCCGACGATGTGATCGCCGTTCCCGCGAATGCCGCGCACATCGCGGGCCAACTCGGTGACCGGGCCAGCGTCGTCACGATCGCCAACGCCGGGCACGCGCTCCTGCCGGAACAACCAGCCGCGGTCACCGAGGCGCTACTCACCTGGCTGGCAGATCGCCGCTCCTGACCCGCCTCGTTCAGCCACACGCCCAACCGAACGCGACAACATCGAGATGCGTGGGGCATTGGGTGATGTGTCCGATACCTACGTCGCAACGGTTCATCTGCACACATACCAGGGTCACGGACATCGGGGCCAACGTGCCACACCGGTGCCAGAAGTCGTCACGGTGAGCACGAACTGACATGGTGGACACGATGGTCGTGCGGTCATTCACTCTGTTGCGCCAGCTTTTACGGAACACGGGGGTGTGGCTGGCACCACCTTCGCCGGTGGGGAAGGTGCGCTGTACATCGCATGAATGACGCGGTTCAATGATGCGGTGAACGAGGGCGCACCATCGACACGCCGCGATGCGGCGCAGGTGCGTGGTTCATGAGCGCGGTGATCTACCGGTACCGAGCGACACTGCGAACGAACTGGCGGTCCTGGGCAACCTTGGTGGTGCTGACCGGTGTCGCTCTGAGCTTGGCCGTTGCGGCGGCGTCTCTTGCCCGACGAACGGACACGGCTTTGCCACGCGCTCTCGCTGCCGGGCATGCGGCTGACGTGTCGGTGAGCGGTGATCAGGGGGCGATGGGCCGTTCTCAGGTCCTTCGATACCTCGACGAGGTGGAGAAGTTGCCCGGAGTGCTGCAATCGACGCGTAACTCCGGTGTGAATCTCGCCGAGGTATCCGACGGCGTCGTAGGTGAACGGTTGCTGTTCGGTTCCGCGGTCGGTCGGTTGATCGACCGCCCGAGTCCGATCGGGTTGGAAACCCTGAGGATCTTGAAAGGCCGACTGCCAACCACGGATCGCCCGGATGAGGTGATGGTCAATCCCGAGCTTCAGCGGGTGACCGGCTGGAAGGTTGGCGAACGTGTGACGAGCCTGAAGCTGTTTCGTCTTGAGGACTTGGGCGAGGACGCCAACCCCAACCCCAAGAAAGGTGAACCTCTTGAACTAACGATCGTCGGCGTTGGGCGTCTGCCGTATGAGCTGTTCGACGCCGCTGACGACCGCCAACCTCAGGTGTACCTGTTCCCGCCCTTTGCCAAGGCTCACCCAAATTCGACCTACTACGTCTCGTCGGCTCTTAGAGTTGCCGGCGGCACAGCGGAGACGGTGGATCTCCGTTCCCAGGTTGAGAAGGTGGCCGCTCGGTACCCCGGTGCGCAGGTGTTGTTTTCCGTCAGCCATGACGGCCTCGTCTCCGTTCAGGACGCGTTGCGACCGCAGATCTCCACGATCTGGATGCTGACCGTCGTGCTCCTCCTCTCCGGATTGCTGCTCGGGGCGCAAGCGATCGGACGCCAAATCTTCTCGCAGAACCATGATATTCCGGCCCTGCGGGCCTTAGGCATGGCGCCTCGCGACCTTGGTGTACTCGTGATGCTGCACGGAGCAACGATTGCGGTTGGGGCAGCAATTGTTGCTGCGCCCCTCGCTTGGTTGTCGACCGCTTTCACACCATTTGGCTCGACCCGCGTGATCGAACCCCATCCCGGAATTCGCTTCGATGCGGCGGCCCTCGCGATCGGCGGTGCTGTGATCGTCGTGGCGTTAACGTTTGCCTCCTCGGTATCGGCGATACGGCTCACCCGAGTGTTTGCTCGATCCGGGAACCCGCCCGGTGACGAAGATCGAAGCCGACCATTTCGGGTCGTCGGTCTGCTGACCCGGGCAGGTTTCTCGGCGACCGCTGTCACCGGGACGCGTTTTGCCCTCCAGCCCGGGACACGAAGAAGTTCCGCTCCAGTCCGGAGCGTCCTTTGGAGCATCGCGTTCGCAGTTGCCGTCGTTGGCACGGCAGTCTCGTTCAGATCAAGTTTGAACCAGCTCCTCAACACGCCGAGCCGGTACGGATGGGACTGGGACCTCGGAGTCGCAAACGCGTTTGGCCCCGTCCCGGACGAAGCCGTTGAGCTCACTCGTGCGCGCCCTGAAGTAGCTGCCGTCGCCGCGTTCACCTATGGAAACGTTCGCATCGACGGCCGGTCGATTTCAGCGGTGGGCTTCAACCAAATCGACGGAACGGTCTTTCCGAATCTGAACGACGGGCGCATCCCGCGAGATGAACGGGACCTGGTGCTCGGACGCCTCGACATGGAAGCACTCGGTCGTTCCGTGGGAGACAGCGTTGATGTTGAAACCGCGCACGGAACTACGCGCATGACAATTGTGGGTACTGCCACGTTCCCCGCTATCGGGAACACCCGCACGAGCAATACCGGGCTTGGCCGAGGCGCTGCCACCGTCGCCTCCCTATTCCAGCCATCGGAAGATCCCAGCGAGGGTCATTACAACGGGGTCTTTCTCCGAATTGATCCCAGCCTGAATCGGACCAAGGCCGTTCATTCGCTGAAAGCATTCTTCGCCGAACTCGGTTGTACCGATTCCGGTTGCTTCCTCACCGACGGAAAGCCCGAAGCTCTGAACGGGTACGAATCGCTCGGTCCGGTCTGGCTGCCGTTCGCATTCGCGCTGGGTGTCGTGTTCGCGATCTCGCTAGGCCACGGAATCGTGACCACTACACGGGCCCGGAGGCGGGAACTGGCGATCCTCGCCGCACTCGGGATGACCCGTCGACAAGGCGGCCGCGTCGTGCTGTGGCAGGCGACGACGATCATCGTCGCCGCCCTAGCGATCGGTGTTCCGATCAGCGTATTCAGCGCCAACGCACTATGGAGACTGTTCAGCGACCGGCTAGGCATCCAATCGAAAGCGAGCATCCCACTGCTTCAGCTCACGATGTTGTCGTGCGTGGCCCTCGTCAGTGCGATCGCGGTGGGGTCGGTGTTCGTTCCGTCTACCCGCCGGGCCACTGCGGCAGGCCTCTCGGCTGCCGTCGAATAGTGATCGAGCTCGCGGCGACGGCCGTTCGCTTCGCTCCGGAGCTGCGAGAACGGGTTAGCGTCGAACGACGGTATGTTGCCGGCGCACAATGACGGCTCCGAGCGCGCCGACAACGATAAGTGCACCTATTATTTGCGATGAAACCACGCGTTGTCCGTTGATTTATCACTGGCAATGCTCATCCAGCCGATCACCGCCGCTTTGATCGCATGGCCCAACGACGACGAACAGCTCGCCGAGTGGGCTCCAAACTCGCCACGCTCGACCGGGGAGTGGTAGGAATCAGGGATGTCCTCAGCTCTCACCGATCCTGCGCTCTTCTCATCGTTCATAGCGCCCGCAATCGATCGCACCGCCATCTCCGTCCACAACGCGATCGACAAGGATCGCGTTGCGGCCTTGCGAGGCGAGAACCGCTTCCACCCGGCTGCCTTGGGTTTGTTCGCCGGCATGTTGTGCGGAGGGCCGATCACCAAGCACGAGTACGACGAGCTCATGCGCTACCAGCACTTCGGCTCGAGCGATGCATTTCTCGCGGGTCTGGCGGACCGCGGTGCGGTCACGATCGCCGACGACGGCTCGTTCTCCGCGACGCCCGAAGCGCTTGCTGTCGCCAAGCCACTCATTGCGCTCCAGGTCGAGACCGTCACACAACTCTTCAGTCCGAAGGCGGCCACCCTTCCTCTCCTCGCGTCGCTCATCACCCGCGCTCGCCAGGCGGCGATGGAGGATCCCCTTTCGACGCTGTCCCGTCTCAGCGGGCGGGCCTGGCTCCCCGACGACGCCACCGACGCCGCCCGCATCTGGGACTGCGCCGTTGTACTCCGCATGCACCGCTCCGACGCGCATGCCGCAGCCTGGAAAGAGGCCGGACACGTCTGGTCGGAAATGAAGGGCATGGCCCCGAGCCCGGAACGCGATGACATTGAGACCCGCACAAACGAGCTTGCGGCGACTCCCTGGACAGTGCTCTCACCCGACGAACGGATCACCCTTCTGGCTGGACTCGCCGGGCTGCCGGGCACGGGTGCCCCGATCTGAGCAACCCGGCTGCGATTGAAGCCGGTCCTTCGGGGCCGGCTCTGACCCGGCGCCGGTCGGGCGTCAGATCCCCAGCAACGGT
Organism: uncultured Acidimicrobiales bacterium; assembly: GCA_963763135.1. Taxonomy (GTDB): domain Bacteria; phylum Actinomycetota; class Acidimicrobiia; order Acidimicrobiales; family JANYDT01; genus JANMZO01. Next base: position 777,582 of record CAVXNJ010000012.1, read on the forward strand.
GCCCGGCGGATCTCGCCGCCCGCAGCCGAGCCTTTGAACGGCAACCCGGGGTACACGAACGAGCGGCCCAGTTCGGGATGTTCCACCTCGACGTGGAAACCGCGCGCAGCGAAGTGCGGGTCGGCCATGACGTCTTCCGGTGCATTTAGTATGCCCACTGACAATCCGCGGCTCTGGCCCTGTATGAAGAACTCCTGGGCCGTGAGTCGTTCCGCGATGAAACGAAATCCTTCGCGGCCAGCACCGAAGATCGCCTGCACTTCCGCGTTGCCGGCGAGTTCGCTGAGGTGCACACCGCCCCGCTCGACGCCCATCTCCAGAAAGAAGAACTCCTCGTACTCGTGATCGAGCCCGAGGTCTTTCATCCACGACACGAGTGCTTCGAACTCGCGTTGGGCCCGTGGTGGGACACCGGTGTGCACGATCTTGCCGTCGGCCGCGGTCGCCAGTGAAGACGTAGTCGGATGGACGGCGGCGTGCCGACACGTCAGGCGCTGCACGGTAGCTTGCGCCACGAGCCACTCGTAGCTGCCCGCCTCAGTGGTGACGTTGACAGCCGCGTTGATGTTCACGTCGATGAACTGCCCTAGTCCTGAAATGTCGCGATGCACCAGAGCCGTCAGCGTCGACATGACGGCGTACAGGCTGCCGGTGTGAAACGCCTGATGTCCGCCACCGGCGACCGGTGGAAGCGAATGGTCGTCGTAACCGCAGTTCCAAGCGATGCCCCCGCTCGCCATGAGGGTGATGTCGCTCGCGGGTTCTGAGGCTCGTGGCCCTGAACGACCGAACGGGGTGACCGAGGTCCAGACGAGGCGCGTGTTCGACGAGCGAAGATCGGTATGGTCGATTCGACGCGCCGCCAGGTCGCCCGGGTCCTGGGCCTCGAGAACGACATCAGCGCCGGCGACAAGTTCGGCGAACCGGGTCCGCCCCGACTCGCTGTCGAGGTCGATGATGACGCTTTGCTTCGACGTGTTGTAGTGCCAGAAGAACAGGCTCCGATCCGGTCCCGCTATGTCGTCGAGAAACGGTTCATATGTACGCGTATGGTGCCCGCCCGGAGGTTCAACGAGAACAACGTCGGCACCGAAGTCGGCCATCAACTTCCCGGCGAAAGCCGCTCGCTCACTTGCGATCTCGACAACCCGGATTCCACTGAGCAGCCCGCTCATATGACACCGTCGGCTCGAAGTTGGGCGATCTCTTCGGGCGCCAACCCGAGGATCGAGCCGAACACGAAGTCGTTGTCTTCACCTAGCAATGGCGCACCATCGGTGATCCGCCAGTCGGTCTCCGACAGATGGACCGGCAAGCCGTCGACGCGTACCCGACCCATCTCCAGATGTTCGACCGTCGGCCACAGGCCCCACGCCGCGGTGTTCGGATCGTTGTCGATCCGGTCGACCGGTCGGGCCACGATGGATGCCGCGACGCCACGCGTCGTCAGTTCCGCCGCAATGTCCGAACGGTTGCGATTGCGGGTCCACGACGTGATCGCCGCGTCGAGTTCGTCTTCGAACGCCAACCGCCCCGCCAGGTCTGCGAACCGGTGATCGTCGATTCCCGCCAGTTCGGCGAGCACCTGCCAGTCCGCTTCGGTACGACAGGCAATGGCGACCCAGTTGTCGTCGCCGGACGGATCACCGGCGCTCGGACCGTTCGAACTGTCGGCACAGCGGTAGATGCCATGGGGCGCGACAGCCGGATGCTGACTGCGATTGGAGTCGGGACGGCCGTCGCGGCGCAGCGGCCGACCGTTGACCGTTCCGTCGAGCACGGCTGGGCCGACCATGGTCGCTCCGGCGTCGGTGCACGACATGTCGATCCACTGCCCTTCGCCGGTTCGGTTGCGGTGCAGTATCGCCGAAAGGATGGCGATCGTCATGAACGATCCGCCGTGATGGTCCATGAACGAGAAGCCGTAGCCGGCGGGCTCTTGGCCGGGTAGACCGGAACTGAACGACAGACCGCAGCACGCCTGAACGATCGGACCCCACGTTCGGAACGCACGGTACGGTCCCTGATGACCGAACCCGCAGTTGGAAACGTAGATGATGTCGGGCTTGATGGCCTGGAGTTCAGGCCACCCGAATCCCATACGGTCCAAGACGCCGGCGGCGAAGTTCTCCGTCACCACGTCCGACACAGCAATAAGTTCACGTAGTAATTCTTTCGCCCGGGGTAGGCGGACGTTGAGGGTGATCCCGAGCTTGCCGACGTTGTGGTTGTTGTAGCCGCCACCCAGCTCGTTGCCACGTCTGGCGTCGATGTACGGCGGCATCCCGCGGAGAACATCCCATCGCCCCTGAGCCACCGGATCCTCGATGCGGATGACCTCGGCGCCGAATGCCGCCATCCACTTAGTCGATCCCGCGCCGGCGAGTTGGCCGGTGAAATCGCAGAATCGCAGGTGTCCGAGCGCGGTCATGGGAGGAACACTTTCATCACCCGAACTCACTGAATCGGCGATTCTCACGCAGCCAGACTCTCAGACCGACCGCTGCGCCGCCAATTCGATGCCGAGGGCAGCTCTGGCCGGAGCGACGTCGAGCACGCTGTCTCCGGCGTCGTCCCGGCACAGGCACGTTCCCAGTCCCAACGGTCAGGGCAACGCTTGCCAATTTGGCAAGCACCGTTGCCGATTTGCCATTCGTGTCTTAGTGTCCAGGCCATGAGCGAACATCGACCCCCTGCACTCGTGCGACACTGCGACGTCGCGATCATCGGCGCTTCGGCCGCCGGCCTCGGAGCCGGGCTACAACTCGGTCGTCAACGCCGGACGGTCATCGTCATTGACTCCGGCGAACCTCGAAACGCAGCGGCTGCGCACATGCACAGCTACCTCGGCCATGAAGGCCTCCCACCGGCGGAGCTCGCCGCGATCGGCCGGGAGGAAGTCCGAAGCTACGGCGGCGAAGTGATACCGGGTCGAACCGATGAGGTGACGAGAATCGATTCCGATCGGTTCCTCGTACAGCTCAGGGGTGGTCACCAGGTGATCGCCCGTCGCGTCCTCGCCGCTACCGGCCTCGTCGATGAGATTCCCGAAATCAACGGGCTCGCGCAACACTGGGGTCGTGATGCGATCCACTGCCCGTTCTGCCATGGCTACGAGGTACGTGATACGCACCTCGTTCAGATCATCACTCATCCCATGGGTCTTCACCCGTCGGTCCTCTTCCGCCAGCTGAGTTCGCATCTGACACTCGTCCTCCACGAGGGAGTGGCTGCGGATCACCCGCAACTCGAAACGCTCCGGAGGTCCGGTGTGGCGATCGTCGACCAACGGGTTCAACGCATCGTCGCCGATGACAATGGGCGCGTCTCCGCCGTCGAACTGGTCGGTGGCGATTTGATCAAGGCCGACGCGCTGGCGATCGGTCCGCGGTTTCGAGTGCGCGCCGCCATGCTTGAGTCGCTCGGCGTGCGTCCGGTCGAGCACGCAAGCGGGCTTGGTGATTACATCGAAACCAACCCGGCCGGCGAAACGTCAGCGATCGGCGTCTACGCCGCCGGGAATATCACTGATCCGAGTCAACAGATGATCAACGCCGCGGCACAGGGAAGTTGGGTCGGTGCGATGATCGCCTTCAGCCTGGCGAACGAAGACGCGTTGGAGGCGGCGAGACCGTCGGGCAACGAGCGAGATTGGGACCACCGCTACAGCGGCGATCAGATCTGGAGCGGAAACCCAAACGGCGCGCTGGTACACGAAGTCACAGATATGGCGCCGGGTCGGGCCCTGGACGTTGGAGCGGGTGAGGGCGGCGACGCCGTCTGGCTGGCCGAGCATGGCTGGCAGGTCACCGCCACCGACGTGTCGCAACGTGGGCTCGATCGGATTTCGGCCGTGGCCAAGGAACGCGTACTTTCGGTTGTGTGCCTGCACACCGACGCAAACGCCCACGACGCGTACAAGGGTGCGACATTCGACATGGTGTCGGCACATTACGCATCGATTCCCCGAACTCCGGATAAGCGGGCCGTGGCGAACATTCTCAAGGCGGTGGCACCCGGTGGCACGCTGCTGATCGTGAGCCACGATCTCGAACCGATGCGCAGTCCGATCGACACCAGCCTGTACAGCCGCCCCTTCGACGCCGATGCTTACGTACGCGTCGAGGATTTTATAAGTGCACTTGGTAACGACGCGGATTGGACGATCGAAACCCACGAGAGTCGACCCCGCCCGGCTGGAGCCTCATCGCACCATGTGAGCGACATCGTATTGCGTGCGAAACGGCGCGCGGCCTGACCGGCTATTCCGTCTATCTCCGGCCGAGCCGTTGCGCCAGTGGGTCCATCCACTCTGACAGCGCGGGTTCGAACACGAGTCCTCGGTGGGTCGTCTCGACATAACGCACTGCAGTACGCGACGGGTCCAGCAGCTTCAACCACGCCTCTGACTGGGGCCCTCGATGAGTGAACACGGCGAGCACCTCACCGTCGTACCGAGGGACCTTGTATCGCCGGGCCAGCCGTCGTGTCACGTACCAGAACGCTACCCAGCGATCGTCCGGTAAGAGGCGGCGGGTGAGCCGGTTCGGGAAACGACCGTGGAGGTCGACGGACCGGTAGTGGAGCCACGGCCAGATCCTACGGTCCGACAGAAGCGCGTTCGGGAGCAGGCGGGTCTTCTCCCGGGCGTAGGTCGGCATGCCGAGCGGGTTGCGGAGCATGTGCTTCGCGTGCCGCAGCATCCGACGACTCATGCGCTCTCGATGTGCGGCGACGTATTCACGGGCCCGGTCGATTTCATCGATTCGCAGCGAAGGATCGTCGGCGCTCCGGTACGGCTCGGTCGGATCGAGGAGGAAGAGCAGCTCGACCTCCTCTCCACGTGAGCGGAGCTGGTTGGCGATCTCGACGGCCATGATCCCGCCGAACGAGAAGCCTCCCAGTCGGTATGGGCCGTGTGGCTGGATGCGTACGATCTCTTCGACGTGTGCGGCGGCGAGCGTCTCCAGGTCCTTGGCGCGGGCGAACCCCTGGCCGAGCGCGTAGTAGTTCACCGCGTGCAACGGGGCGTCGACGCGCCAGAGCCCGGCTCGCGCGAGGTTCAGTTCGATCGCGCAGAGAAAGACCGGGGCGCCGCGACCACCATGAACGAGCTCGAAAGTGAAGGCACGATCAGCGCTGTCAGCGTCGAGCGCGGCGTCGTTACGGACGGCGTCGATCCGTGTTGCGAACAAACGCAACGTCGGCGCACTGAGCAGCGACTCGATCGACAGCGACACACCGAACTCGGCCTCCGCATCGAGAAGCATCGCGACTGCGGCAAGCGAGTCACCCCCGAGCCCGATGAAGGAGTCATCCCGGCGGACCGTCGGGCATCGCAGTGTCGCCCGCCAGATATCGCGCAGCACCGCCTCGGTGAGCGTGAGATCGGAGAGGGGTTCTTCGCCGACCGGAGCGACGCTCTCGGGTTGCTCTGCGGCGGACCGTATAGCCACACGGTCGATTTTTCCGTTTGCGTTCAGAGGCAGCTTTTCGTAGAACACGATCCGGGTCGGCACCATTGCCGCGGGCAGTCGAAGCGACAGCAGGTCGCGGAGCTCAGCGGCAGTGAAATGGGTGCCGGGCTCGGTAACGACGCCTGCGGCGATACCACGGCCACCCGGTCCTTCGTACCAGGCAGCCGCGGCGCGCACGATGCCCGGCTCCTCGTTGAGCGCCCATTCGACCTCCATCGGTTCGACGCGCACGCCATGGACCTGCACCTGGTCGTCGGTCCGCCCGAGAAACGACAGCACCCCTGACGGCTGGCGGCGCACGAGGTCACCCGTGAGGTACCAGCGCATCGAATCGCTCCATCGATAGCGCTCCGCGGTCAACTCTGGCGCGTCGCGATAGCCGCGGGTCACGGCAAGACCGCCGACCCACAGTTCGCCCTCACCGGTCGGCGATTCGAGGCCATCGGCACCGATCACGATCGCTGGCATGTTCGGCCATGACGTTCCGATGGGAGCGGCAGAGGAAGTGGACCCGTCGAGCGCTCCGGGCCCGTCGAGTCGGTGGCCGGTGCACCAGATCGTCGTCTCGGTCGGCCCGTACAGGTTCCACACGATGTCTCCAACACGAGACAGCCGATCGGCGAGCGCCGGCGCGATCGCCTCACCGGTGCTGATGGCGACGCGCAGCCGCGGGAACATGACATCGTCGAGGAGTAGCGACCACACCGACGGCCCGGTCTGGAAGACCGTTACCGAGTCACGCCGAATAGCCCGGCCAACCGCGCCGCGCTCGAGCAGGAGCCGACGGTTGCCGAGTACGAGGCTGCCACCGCAGATGAGCGGGAGGAATACTTCGACGACCGAGATGTCAAACGCGAGTGTCGACACCGCGAGGTAACGGTCCGCCTCCGTGAAGGCGAACGCTTCACGAGCCGAGAGAAGAAGGTTGATCACGTTTCGATGTTCGACCTCGACACCCTTGGGAGTGCCTGTGCTTCCGGAGGTGTACATCACGTACGCCAGTCGGCTCCCGCCCGGTGCGATCCCGAAAGCGCGTGTCGTCTGAGCCGCCCGAGTGGGGATTGCGGCCACGTCCAGAATCTGAGGCGGCTCGGTGGGGGAAGTCTCGGTCTCCAGTGCGGAGCTGAGTCGTGACCCGAACTCCTCGTCGCACAGCACGACGCGCACCCCCGACCGTTGGACGATACGAGCCGCACGAGCAGCAGGCTCCTCAGGATCGAGCGGTAGGTAGGCGCCACCCGCGTGGAGGATGCCGAGTAGCACAGCGACGACATCGGGTGTCCGTCGCATGAAGACACCGACCGCCTCCTCGGGCGCCAGGCCACCCGATATAAGATGCGCGCTTATCGACTTCGCGCGGTCCATGAGCTCGGCATAGGTGAGCTGCGAGCGTTCCGCTGAATCGGCCCCGAGTACCGCTATCGCATCCGGCCTGCGGTGCGCCTGTTCGGCGATCAACTCGACGAGGTTGCGATCACTCGCAGTCGGGTCCACGTGGAAGGGCTCGACAACCATCGGTCCGGGTCTCACCGCGGCTCCAAGCCGATCGAAAGGCGCCGCGAGGGCTCCCAATGGTACGCGCCGCGAACCGGCGGACCATCGTGGATCAAACGCGGGCGCATGCCACGGGCGAGTGCCCCAACCACCGCTGCACCGAACCGGATCGACATCCCTCCGAACGGGCATTGGTGGTGGTCGATGCCGAAGGGCGCGAAGTCATCGGGTCCCGGCGCGGTGCCGACGAAGCGTGTTGGATCGAAGCGGTAGGGGTCCGGAAACACCTGCTCTTCGTGATGCACCTCCCACATGCAGATCCGAACGAAGGAGCCGGCGCAGATGCGATGGCCCTCGAACTCAATGTCGGTGAGGGCTCGTCGCATCAGCCTCTCCGACTGGTCATTGCGCAGCACTTCGAGCACGAAGGCCTCGGCCGCCGCGGCTCCGACGGTGCCTCCGGTTGCGATCACGTCGAGCGCCTCCGGGTTCGCAGCCGAGTAGCGCAGAATCCATCGCACGAAGACCTGCAGGTCGAACCGTCCCATCTCGACCATGTAGATGAGGTTCCCGAGCAACGTGTCGTCGATGTGATCTTCGGCCAGCACGCCGAGCACGCACTCCTGCGGGACCGGACGTTCACGGTCGGCCAGGCGGGCTCGCAGCTGTGAGCAAAGGTCCTCAAAAGCACGGTGCTGGGCGTCGCCGATGTTCCAAACAAGACCGTGCGGGCCGAGACGCCGAAAGCCGCCGACCAGCTCGTCGAAGGGCGCTTCCCCGGGACGGCCGCCAAAGAACAGGGCGATCAGCGATGCCGTCGCAATGTCGACCGCGGTGTCAAGAAGTGCCGGCGCCAGCTGTGCGTCGTCGCGCTCGGACATCGCCCTCAGCGCGTCGACGGCGATGCTCTCCACGACCGCTACCTCGACGACGTCGTCCAGGCGACGAGCAGCCCGCAACAGGGCTCGGCGGTAGCCGAGATGGTCCTCGCCATTCATCTGGCGAAGGAAGCCCTTAGGTACGAGCGGTTCGAGCGCGATTGTGTACGGACGGAGTGAGTCGGCGTGCTCGCGCAGCAACCGGCGCCCTCGAGCAATCCCGACGATGCAGACGCACGGCTCGCCATGCATGACCGCGTCGAACACGGGACCATGCTGCGCCGCCAGCTTCGTGATCGTGAGTCGGTCGGCTTTTTCGAGGACGTCGAGCACGGGTAGCCGCGAATCAGCACGCGCGCTCCAACCATCGGGCCCCACCACCGCTCCCGATGACGGGCGTTCTCGGCGCTGCAGCAGCCCCAGTATTCGACCCATGGTCTTCCTTTCCCCCATCGCCCCAAACATCAACGTCAGGTCACGGCGAACGTCAAGGGTCAAGATGAACGTCACCGTCGAGGTCAACGTCGTCGTTGGTTAGTCTCGCCGATTGCGACGGCTACCGGCAATGGGTCGCAAGTCGCACCTTCAGAGGCGGACGAGTCACCCCATACAATGCCCCACCATGAGGAATCGCACAGAGAGCCGCTTGGCCGGCAAGGTCGCCGTGATCACCGGCGGATCATCGGGTCTCGGTGCCGCGATGGCCCGCAGGTTCGTCGCCGAGGGTGGCAACGTTGGCATCGTCGACATCCAGGCCGAAGCCGGGAAGACATTGGCTGACGAGTTGGGCGCCGCGGCCTTCTTCCGGGTTGGCGACGTGACCGTCGAAGACGACCTCGCGGCTGCTGTCGACGAAGCGGTGGCGCGGTGGGGACAGCTCGATGTGATGTGCAACAACGCCGGGTTCGGCGGAACCGTCGGCCCGATCACCGAGGTCACAGCGAACGACTACGACCACACGATGGGCGTTCTTCTGAAGAGCGTCGTTCTCGGCACGAAACACGCCGCACGAGTCATGGTCCCGCAAGGCTCGGGTTCGATCATCTCCACGTCGTCCGTGTGCGGAATCCAAGCGGGAATCGGACCACACCTCTACTCGACGGCCAAGGCCGCGATCATCATGCTTACCCAGTCGGTGGCCCTGGAGTTGGCCGAACATGGAATCCGGGTCAACTGCATTTGTCCTGGCTACATCGCAACTCCGCTCCTCGGCTCGGCGCGCCTCGAACGCCACGGAGCCGAGGTCACCGCCCGTCGCATCCAAGCGGCCAGCGACCAACTGGCCGACGCACAACCGCTCGCGCGTACCGGCGAGCCCGACGACATCGCAGCCATGGCCGCGTTCCTCGCGTCAGACGATGCCGAGTGGATCACCGGCGGAGCACACGTCGTCGACGGAGGCCTGACCCTCGGCACACCATGGCGGCACCAGCCGACCAGCCTCACGGTTCGACGCCACGCCAAACCTACGGAGTCTTGACCTATCGGGATCGGCCGTGGTTCGGTTAGCTTCTCGTGATGGCAACAGCTGACAACACCGCAACCATCACGCTCGTGGGGCTCGCATGACCCGCCCGATCGGTCGGCTGCGATCGCTGTTGTTTGCTCCGGCCGTTCGCCCCGATTTCGTGACGCGTCTCGGTGAGCGCGGTGCCGATGCGGTGGTGATCGACTGCGAAGACGCCACACCGCCTGATGCGAAAGCCGTCGGTCGCGCCAATGCCCGCGAGTTGGCGCCCGCTCTTGCAGGATCGTGTCAGGTGACGGTGCGCATCAACCCGCCGGCCACCGAGTGGTTCGTCGACGACGTTCGCCTCGGTCTATGTCCGGAACTCACTGCCGTTGTCGTTCCAAAGATCGAGTCGATCGAGGGGCTCGAGCAGGTTCGCGCCGCGCTCGCAAATGCTGGGCTCGCCGATCTCGGTGTGATTGCCGGAATCGAGACTGCGCTCGGGGTCGCTGACGCCCGCCCGTTACTCGCTCACCCGCAGGTGGTCGCTGCGTACTTCGGAGCCGAGGACTTCATCGCCGACATGGGCGGGGTCCGTACGGCGATGAACATGGAGGTCGCTTATGCCCGCAGTGCTGTTGCGCTCGCCGGAAGATTGGCCGGTGTTCCCGTGCTCGACCAGGTGGTGACCGACTTCCGAGACAACGACCGGTTCCAGCGTGAGGTCACCGAGGCGCGGTCCTTCGGATACGCCGGAAAGCTCTGCATCCATCCCGGCCAGGTGACGCTCGCGAACGCGGCGTTCGTGCCCGGACCGGCCGAAGTCGACCGGGCCCGACGCTTGCTCGCTGCCTACGAGTCGGCCTCGCGAGCAGGCATTGCCGCGATCGACTTCGAAGGCCAGATGGTCGACGCACCGCTGGCTGCCCAGGCGCGCCGCGTGCTTGCGTTGGACGAGGCCGAGCGAACCGCAGACGACGCAAGCTGACCCGGCTCGGATCCGCTGAGTCAGGTCGGCTCGGGCTCGACGGGGCGGGCAAGCATCAACGCCTGTCGCACCGCCCGGCACGCCATTTGATCCTTTTGGTTGTAGGCCCGGTGCTCGAACGTGACGACGCCCTGCCCCGGTCGTGACGCCGACGGCCGTGCCGCAAGCACCTCCGTCTCGACGCGGATGGTGTCGCCATGGAACAGCGGTGCCGGAAAGACGATCTCGCTGAACCCGAGGTTGGCGACCGTCGTGCCGAGCGTGGTCTCGTGCACGCTGATGCCGACCACCATCGCGATCGTCAGCATCGAGTTCACGAGCGGGCGCTTGAACTCGGTCTCCCGTTCGGCGTAGTCGAAGTCGAGGTGCAGCCACGCCGGGTTCATCGTCATCGACGTGAACATCACGTTGTCGGACTCGGTGATCGTGCGCCGGATCGCATGTTGGATGACCGTGCCCGGCGTGAGTTCCTCCAGCCACCGGCCGGTGTGCGGCCGGGTCACTTCGACCCTTTCAACGACGTCGTGAGTGTCAGGTTCGGCAGCGCTGGTATCGGCATAGGGCAGACAGTACCCGCATCGCCGTGTGACTCGAAGATTGTGGTTTGAGTTGCCCCCAGAGCAACAACCACCCCGAACTCAAAGCCAGCGTGCCAGTTCGGACGGCCACCACCGTGCAGTAGTTTTCACTCCGTCACCACGAGCAGGCCACTGCAGGAGAATCACCATGTCAATGTCACCTGCTACGTCAGTCTCCCGCTCGCTACTCGTCGGCGCACCGCGACCGCTGCTTTCGTCACGAGCCGAAGCCGCACTCGGGCAACGGCACCGGGAGGTCCTCGATGGCCTTGAGACGCTTTTACGCGACGGCGAGCTCGCGCCTCTGACCATCGGTGAACTCGCTTCCAAACTCGAATGCTCGCGCCGCACGCTCTATGAGCTGGCCCCGTCGAAGGAGCAGCTGTTCCTGCTGACCCTCGACCGGTTCATGCACCGCATCGGCCGAGAGGCCATCTCTTCGGTCGACGCCACGGCATCGCCCACGACCCAACTCCGCCAGTACGCGACGGCCAACCTCGGTTACGCCTTCCAGTCCTCGGCCTACGACGACCTGACCGACGTACCCGGGGCGCAGCGCCTCATCGACCGCCACCATCGGTTCGGAGCCACGGTTATCGAACGCGTCATCGCACTCGGGATCGACCAGGGTGAGTTCCGTCCGATCGACCCCAAGGTCGCAGCCGCGGTGATCCGTGCTGCAGTGGTGTTCCTCGCGCAACCCGACGTGGCCGCGGATTTTGCGGGAGATCTCGACACGACGATCGGCGACGTGCTCGATCTCTGCCTGAAGGGTCTGCAAGCGCGCTGAGCGTTACAACACAGCGACGGTCACCGCGACGCCTGGGTGGAGCCGAGCGCTCCGAGCAGGCCTCCGGCGGCCTGAGCGTCAGGGTCGACACACACGTTCACCAGTGCGGGCTTGCCCGACGCGATGGCCCGCTGCAGGGCCGGAGCGATGTCGTTGGGATGTTCGACGAACTCACCGTGCCCCCCAAAGCCTGCGACCATGATGTCGTAGCGCTGGAAGCCGAGTTCCCGGCCGAGGCCGGCCGCCGCCGGACGGGCGGTGAAGCCACCGTTGTTGAACACGACACCCACCACAGGGATCTGGTGACGGATGAGCGTGTCGTACTCCATACCGTGCCAGCCGAATCCGCCATCGCCCATCAACACGAACACCGGACGGTCGGGACACGCTACCTTCGCTCCCAGAGCGAAAGGCACGCCGACGCCCATGCAGCCGTTCGGACCGCTCGTCATGTAGTTGGCCTCCGAAAGACTCGGGATCCAGCGGCGAGCGAACTCCAGGGTCTCGTGGCCGTCGACGATGAAGACGGCGTCGCTCGGAAGCACGCGTCGAACTTCTTCGCACAGGCGCAACGGGTCGATCGGCACCGCGTCGCTCAGCGTCTTGCGGTCCGGTTCCTTGCTCGCATCGGTGGCGATCAGGTCATCGGCCCAGTCTCGAGCAGCATCGCTGATGCCACCCGTAGCGAGGAGCCGAACCCGAAGCTGATCGAGGAAGACGCCCGCATCGGCGACGATCCCGATCTCCGGAACGCGACCACGGCCGATCTCATCGGAATCAATGTTCGCCACGATGAAGCGCGAGTTCTCGCCGAACCGTGGGGCGCGGAAGTGTCCACTGAGCCAGTTCGCACGCGTCCCGACCGCAACCACGACATCAGCATCGCGCTGCGCCCGATTGCGTGACGCGACAAGCGAAAGCGGATGATCCTCGGACACGATGCCGCGGGTCTGCGGGGTCGTGACAAGCGGGATACCCGTTTCATCGACGAACTGGGCGAGCTGCTTCGCAGCATCGCTCCACACCACGCCGCTGCCCGTAAGCAGCATCGGACGCTGGGCGTTGCGAAGTAGTTCAACTGCGGCATCGAGTTCGGCATCGGGAGCGGCGGCCCGGGGAAGCGGCCGGGCCTTTTCGGGCCAGGGAGCCGACCCATGTCGACCTTCTCCGACAGCACGTCGCCGGCGATCTCCACATAGACGGGGCCCTTGCGGCCGCTATTGGCCTCGTGCAGCGCGATCGCCAGGATCTCGGGAATCTTCCGGGCCAGCTCCACCCGATACACCTTCTTGCACGCCGGACGCATCATCGACATCTGGTCCTGCTCCTGATACGCCTCGAGTCCCCAGTCGCCGCGGTTCGGACCGCCCGCAATCAGCACCACCGGAGCAGCGTCGAGCAACGCGTTCGTGAGTCCGGTCAGGGCATTGGTGGTGCCCGGGCCCAGCGGCGTCACGCACACACCGGGCCGCTTCGTGAGCCGACTGAACGCGTGGGCAGCCATAGCGGCGCCCTCTTCATGCCGGACGTAGTAGGTCGCAATGCCGGAATCAACACACGAACGCACGGCTGGCGAATGCGGCCCTCCAATCCCCATCATGAAGAACAGATCGGTTACTCCCTGGTCGGCGAGCGCCCTTCCGACCAGATCGGCACCGCGGCGTGTTTCCTCTTCGTTGCTCATGTTGACTCCATTCAGACTGTATGTCGCCATACAATCTCACGAAGGTACCAGTTCTCGCAATACGGTACCAGCCCGACGTTCTTGAACATCGTTGATGCGGGACCGTCAACTACGTTGTACCTGTGACCAACCGCTCCGGCCCGGATGACCAACTTGAAGCCCGCGTTCTGGTTGCGGCCAAAGCCGTTCGCCGGGCCTTCGAGGAAGGGCTCGCTGAACTCGGCCTGAACATGTCGGAAGGTGGAGCGCTCGGCATCCTTTCCGTGCACGGCTCACTTACCCAGACCGAACTCGCCAGTCGGCTGCACATTGGGCGCGCGTCCTCGGGATTCGTCGTGGACGGACTTGAGCGAAGGGCACTCATCGAGCGACGGGCCGACCCGACCGACCGACGCGTCTGGCGGATCGAACTCACCGAGTCCGGGGTCGAGTTCGCCAAGCGCTTCGAACTTCGACACGCCGAAGTGCGTGCCGCGCTTCGGCGTGACATCACGACCCCGGAACGCAGGGAACTCCGGCGTTTGCTCGATATTCTGGCTGACAACGCAAGCCGTTACTCTGAAGAACTCGATAGTTCACCGCTGCCCGACGAGCCGGTGCAACCGCGACAGGTGACCCGCCGCTCGCGCTGACCCGGCGCCACCAGACGCCGTTGGTACCCAATGGTCATCAATGGTACCGGCTGCTACGTTCGACACCTTCGACGTCCCGATCGAAGGACGGACGTGAACGCCACCGGACCTGTGCCGGTCGTTCAACAACCGCAATTCTGAACCAATGCTCCCGAAGGAGAACATGCGATGACGACGCTGAAGGACCGAGTAGTGATTGTGACCGGAGCGGGTCGCGGAATCGGGCGTGAACACGCCATGCTGTTCGCAGCACACGGGGCGAAGGTCGTCGTCAACGACCTTGGCGGGGGGACGCTGCACTTCGAGCCCGAGGAGTTCCCCGAGCGCGTGAAGGCCCTCGGCCTGCCGACCAACAAAGGCCGCGACACGGGCATCCTCAAGTAGCTGGCGCTCCAGCGGTGGTCAGCCGACGCGCTGGCCACCGCGGATGAGCCGACCGGGAAACTCGCCGGTGTGCTCACCGTTTTCGTACGTCACCACACCGTTGCAGATCGTGGCCCGGTAGCCATATGCGCGCTGAATAAGTCGCTTCCCACCGGCGGGAAGGTCGTAGACCATTTCGGGAGCATCGAGGCGTAGCGCGTCGTAGTCGATCACGTTCAGGTCGGCCCGGTACCCCGGCGCGATAACGCCACGGTCCTCGAGTCCGTAGACGAGTGCGGTGTCCTGCGTCATCTTGTGGACCACCAACTCGATCGGCATCGTCGAGCCCTTGGTCCGGTCGCGGGTCATGTACGCAAGCATGTAGGTCGGAACACTCGCATCGCACAGCACGCCACAGTGCGCACCGCCATCGGACAGACCGAAGACCGACTGCGGATGGGCAATCGCGGCAACCTGCGCGTTCAGATCGCCGTCGTAGTTGCCGAACAGGAACAGGATCCGACGACCCGAGGCCATAACATCCATGAGTGCTTCACGCGGCGTAACCCCGGTCGCCTCGGCCACACCGGCAATCGAGTCGGAATAGCCGGGCTCGTAGCTCAGGTCAGCCGGAAGCACGTACATCTTGTTCCACGTCGACACCATCTTGTTGGCATCGGCCGAGCGCGAACTCGTGGTCTCATCGGCCAGCACCCGGGCACGGAATTCCGGATCGAGGAGTCGCCGCTGTTGCTCATCGAGCGGGAGATGCTGAATGTCGCGATAGGCCGGGAACTGCCGCATCGGGTTCAGCGTGCCGTCGAGCGACATGAGAACGGAGGCGGGTCGAGCGCCGACCTGGGGGCGCACGTGGATACCTTCGCCCTCCAGGCGTTCGGCCATCTCCCAGAGATTCTTGGCCGCACCGGGGGTGACGAGTGCGGTCAGTGTGCGACCCGTAGCCCGTGCGATGTGTTCGATCCACATCAGCTCTTCGGGCTTGTTCAAATGGTCGGAGATGATTTCGAGCGTGCCGTGATCCGAGTCGGCGAACGCCTCGCCGATCGCCATCATTTCCGATGACGCTGCGTTCGTTCCGGGCACCACGTTGCCCGACTTGTCCACGTGTCCGTAGAAGCGCGATGTCGAGAAACCGAGCGCGCCGTCGGCGAGGGCCTGTTTGGTGATGTCGGCCATCGCCGCGATGTCCTCCGCGCTTGCGTCGTCGTGGCAGCGATCCCCCATCACATACAGCCGCATGGCAACGTGCGGCAACTGCGCACCGATGTCCATCACGTAGGGCGTGTCGATCGCGTCGAGGTAATCGCCGAAACTTTCCCAACCCCACGGAATGCCTTCGTGGAGCGCGGTGCCGGGAATGTCCTCGACGCTCTCCATCAACTGCACCAGCTCGTCTTCCTGGCCCGGTCGCACAGGCGCAAAGCCCACACCGCAGTTCCCCATCACGACGGTCGTGACCCCGTGCCAGCTCGACGGCGTGACCTGCTTGTCCCAGCACACCTGCCCGTCGAAGTGGGTATGGATGTCGACAAAGCCGGGCGTGACCAGCTGCCCCTGCGCGTCGATGATCCGCGTGGCCGGACGCCTGATGGCTCCTGGCCCCGCCACCTCGACGATCCTGCCGTCGCGAACCGCTATGTCGCCGTCGAACGCCTCCCGCCCGGTTCCGTCAACGATGCGGGCGTTGGTGATGATCAGATCGTCCATGACTACCTCGTTCGATACTTGGGGGTATTTGATTGTGCGACGTGCGGCGGGCCGTTCTCCACCGGTGGAGCGAGGCTACTGACACTCGAGCGATCTTGCCAAGGTGGGGCCGGTCGCCGAGAAACCGACACGGCCACGGGTCATCGGGTGACGGAATCGTTTCCCATCCGCTCGATCACCCGTCAACCCAGAGGAAGGCGAAGTCGTCGGAGCGCGGTTCGGGTCGGATCCCGACCCGCTGTCCGATTTGCAGCCGTTCGGGGTCACCGTTGTAGGCACCGACGATTCTGGGGCCCTCAGGGAGCTGGACCACGACGGTTGTGTACGGCACGTCGTCGACCCAGCCCGAATCGACCGTGAAATGCGACGTGACCCACGAGTACACCTCCCCGGTGTTCGCCGTCGGGACGAAGCCGAGCTGGTCCCCGCCACACGATGCGCAGCGGCGTCGTGGCGGATGCTGGTGGTGTCCACACGCGGTGCAACGTTGGATGTGCAGACGGCCGGTCTGGACCGTGAGCGTGTTCAACTCCTGTTCCAGGCCGGTCGGACGGGGCACGTACTTCGAAGGGGTCGCCATCACCGGTCTCCTTTCGCGAGGATCGCGACGCTGCCGTCGCCGAGGTCTCCGTACCCGGTTACGAGCGCCAGCTCGGCCCCGGCCACCTGCGCAGCTCCCGCCTGACCCCGCAGCTGTCGTGTCGCCTCGATGACGTGGTTCATACCCCAGTTGTGGCCCTGGCTCAGCAGCCCGCCGTGGGTGTTCATCGGAAAGCGCCCACCGAGTTCGATGTTGCCGTTGGCGACGAACTCCTTGGCTCCGCCGGGTTCGGCGTATCCGAGTGCCTCGAGTTCCATCATCACCACGTAGGTGAAGCAGTCGTAGATCTCCAGCACATCCATGTCGTGCGGCGTTACGCCCGCCATGGAGAATGCCGCCGGCGCCGCGGTGTGCAGCCCGAGCCGGAGCACGTCGGGGCGGTTCGTGATGTC
Source organism: uncultured Acidimicrobiales bacterium (assembly GCA_963763135.1). Classification (GTDB taxonomy): domain Bacteria; phylum Actinomycetota; class Acidimicrobiia; order Acidimicrobiales; family JANYDT01; genus JANMZO01. The sequence continues at coordinate 794,637 of CAVXNJ010000012.1, forward strand.
GTCGGCCGGGTAAGGATGCCCTTCCGCACCGCCGAGCCAGGTGACCGGCACATGAGGTAGGTCCCGAGCGCGCTCGGCCGTGGTGAGCACGATCGCGGCGGCGCAGTCGGTTTCGAGGCAGCAGTCGAGCTTGCGAAGTGGCTCGGCGATATATGGCGACGCCAGATAATCGTCGAGGGTCATCTCACGGCCGCGCATCAGCGCCTTGTCGTTGAGTTGCGCGTGCTTGCGACACGCGAGGGCAACATTCGCGGCATCGGTCGGCTGGACGTCGTACAACCTGACATAGCGGCTGAGGTAGAAGGAATACCACTGCGCGGCAGTGCGCACGCCGTACGGCGCATACCAGTTGCGGCTCACCTCGGCGAAGGGGGCCTGACCGGTCTGTCGTTGCGGACCCTTGCGACGATCTCGACGGAACGCCGAAAAGCCTTCCCATCCGAAGGCGACGAGCACGTTTTTGGCGATCCCGCAGTGCAACGCCATCACCGCGGACTGCAGCGATGCCACCGGACCCGCGCCGCCCATGTGCACCGCAACCGCGTAGCGCACGTCGGGAACGGCCAGGTTCGCGGCGATCTCCTCGACCGAAAGCATGTTGTTGGGGACGATGATTCCGTCGATGTCGGCAGGTCGAAGGCCGGCATCGACGATGGCCGCGGCCGAGGCGTCGAGAATCAACTCCGCCGCAGTTCGTTCAGCACCGCGGACGTAGTCGGTCTCGGCGATCCCGACGATCGCCGCGCTACCCGACGGATTTGACACTCCCCCGGCCCGCACCGGGATCCGGGTGCTCACGAACGCGCTCCGAGCCGCTTGGCCGGTAACGGTTTCAATTCATGACAACACCCTGGTACCCAAGTTTCCATGAAAGTACCGTACGACCGGTGCCGCGAACCGTCAATCTGCGTTGCTCATGGCGGGGTGAGCTCGAAGTAGTTACGCCCGCTGATTTCGTCGTGGCTCACCAGTACTCGACGACCGATCGGTTCGACGGCCATCATCTCGGCGGCCAACGCAACGGCGTCGGTGGCGTTTGCGATGGTGCGACGACCGTCGTCGAGATCGAGGATCGCGATGACGTTGGTCGCGTTGCCATCGCGGTCGTACTCGATCGTGTAGGTGACGACCGTGCCCGGCCCGGCCGGCGCTGTAGCGACCTCACGCGGTTCGAGGTCGAGCGGCTCCCGGTAGCTCACCTCTCCGGTTGCGGACTCGGGGATGTGCGTGGCCGCACTGAGCACGGTGGCAGCGTGCTTCGTGTTCGCCATGCCTATGCCGGTGACGAGCACCCGATGGGTCGGGTGGGCACGCAAGTGTCCCAACGCGGCGGCCATCGAATGCAGCACGTACGCGTTGCCGGGACCACCGGCAAAGGCGAGCCCACCGGTGAGCGAGAACTGGCGAGGATCGGTGTGGTCCGTGTGCAGGGCGACGAGGCCGAGCTCGATAGCACTCGGGAAACAGCTGTAGAGATCAGCGGCATCGATGTCGGAGGCATCGAGCCCGGCCCGCCGCAGCGCCGTGGCCAGCGCGCTGTTCATCGCTACGCTCTCGTGGAAGACGGGTCGCTCGATCGGGTTCCAGATATCGACGGCACCGGCACCACCGAGCACCGCCATCCCACGCTCGACGAGCCCGTGCTCCCGTGCGAAGCGTTCGGACACGACGACGATGGCAGCAGCCTGATTCACGTCGATGATCGCGTTCATCCGCTTTGTATACGGATAGGCGATCATGCGGTTCGCCGGTGTGATCCCGGCGATCAACGCAGCATCAGGAGCGTCGCGGAACCACGCATGCGGGTTGGTGGACGCGACTTGTGCGTTGCGGGCGAGCAGGTCGGCGGCGATTGTCCGTTGCTCTTCGAAACCGCGTCCGTGGGTGGCCCGGATCGCGTTCTCGAAAAGCGGGAAGACTTGAATCGGAGCGACCAGCCCGTGCCGCCGTTCAAGGTCGGAGCTGAACGGTGGTTGGCTTCCCCACGGATTCGCATTGCGATCGCGTGGTGGCCAACCGGCCGGCGCACCTCCCGATCCGGCACGCACACGGGCCCGCACCGCTTCGGCGCCCACGATCACGGCGCAGTCGAGCCCGTCACTCGTGATCACCTGGTGCAGGAGGTCCTGCGGCGACGTGCCCCCGGGCGGGATCCCCAGACGGGTGACGCCGTCACGACACCCGAGGCCGGCCGCGACATCTCCGGCGAGATCGGCGTAGTTCCACGACATCGGTTCGACGCACGCCACCGCATCGAGCAGCGTGGCGTCGGTAAGCCCGGCGTCGGCGAGCGCCGCCTGCGCCATCGAGACCATCAGCGCCGCGGGATGCGGCGCAACGTCGTCGTGAATGCTCAACTGCGCGGCCCCGACGATCGATGAAAACACTGGCCTGTCCATGCCCGACATCGTGTCACTCCTCCGCAGCGCCGGCGTCGACCAGAGCATCGACGTCGGCGTCGCTGAGGCCAAGCACGCTCGTCAAAATCGAGCGCGTGTGCTCCCCGAGCACAGGCGCCGCAACCACGAGCGGGTCACCCATCGCTGGCGTCAACATCGCGGGTCCTTCCAAGCTCAACGTACCGATGCCCGGCTGGTCGATCACCTGAGGGAACCGCCTCGCGATCGAATGCGGGTCGGTGAGTTGGTTCGTCGGATAGAGCATCGCCCCGGTGGGCACGCCGAAGGACTGCAGAATCGACATCACCTCGACATCGGTACGGGTGGCGGTCCAGGCCGAAAGGTGCGCGTCGATCTCGTCATGTGCGGCTCTTCGGCCCCCGACGGTTTCGTAGGACGGTTCCTCCGCCCAGGCCGGGCGACCCAACGCGTCCTTCAGTGCCGACCAGTCGTTGTCGTCTCGGACACATATGACAGCCCAGCGCTCCGGGCCGTCACAGCGGTAGACGCCGAAGGGGGCGCCCCGTTCGCGTCTGTTCCCCTCCGGCTGCACGGACCCGGGTGAAATTGCCTCGGCGATGAACTTGTCGCCGAGCAGGTTGATGATCGCTTCAACCTGGGCCACCTCCACGTGGGTTCCGAGTCCGGTGCCGTCGCATCCGAGCATCGCGGCCAACGCACCCACGGCGAGGATGCGTCCGACGGCATGGTCCGGGTGGATCGCCATCGAACCGGGTGGCATGCCTCCGTCCGGGAAGTTCCAAAGGTGCGACATGCCGCCCGCTGGGCGGGTGCTCGGCCCGTAACCCAACCAGCTCGCCCAGGGTCCTCGCGAACCCATCAGCTGGCTCGAAGCCATCACCAGGCGCGGGTTAATGTCGTGCACGGTGTCCCAGCCGAGGCCGAGGTCGGCCATCGTGCCGGTCGAGGTGTTCTCGATCAGCACGTCAGCCCATGCCACGAGGCGCTTCAGCACAGCGAGACCTTCGGGCACCTTGGCGTTGATGCCCAACGATCTCTTACACCGGCTCGACGACGCGAACCCGGCCTTGTTAACCACACGTACGAAATCCGGATACGTCCGGGTCTCGACTTTGATCACGTCCGCGCCGTACTCAGCGAGCAATCGTCCGGTCTCCACACCGACGCCACCATGGCCGAAGTCGAGGACCTTCAGACCGGTGAACGGGAGTGCCGGAGTCTTCACGGCCGCGGCATCCGGTACGAAACGAACCGGCTCGGTCGTGGGGAGGTCGCCGAGCGACTGCAGCCGTGGCGCAGGTCGTCGGTAGCCGACGCGTTGACCATCGAACTCGAAGAAGCCGCTGGCGATCGGGCCTTGCACTCCGTCCACGAGCTCACCATGCACGAACGTTCCGCGTTCGACGAAGTGCGGCAGCACAGGGACCTGCTCGGGCCGCAACACGGGTGTCATTACGATCCCGCGTCGCTGCGCGTCGGCCGCCAACTCGTTGGCCTCGCGGTCCTTGAACAACTCGACGTACATCGGATCCAGGACATCGGCTTGGATCGACAGGCGGTGGTTCGCCAGATCCCAGTGGTCGTCGCACAGGATCTCGGGTTCGCCGAGCCAGGCGCGCATGGCCCGCCACTGACGCGGGCTGAGGACGATTAGCCGGACGAAACCGTCTCGGGTCGGGTACATCGGGTACATCGGTCCCGAACCGTCCCGAAGTTCGTAGTAGAGACCGTCTTTGCGAGCGGTGGAGGTGGGGATGACCCAGTCCGTGACCTGCGCCGTGGCCTGCATCACCGACAGGTCGATCACCTGTCCGGCGCCCGTGCTGCGCCGCTGCCACAGCGCCGCTAACGTACCGAACGCACCGGTGATCGCCGAGACGTCGTAGGCCAGCGAGCCGGGCGGGAGAAGGGGTGGTCGGGCCAGCGTGCCCGATCGCGCGAGCATCCCACTCATCGCCTCCAGCACTTCGTCGGTGCCAATGAAGTCGCGGTACGGGCCGGTCAGGCCGAAGTCGGTTATAGACGTGACGACGATTCGGCCATGACGCGCCGAGACCTGTTCGGGTCCGAAGCCGAGATGATCGAACGAACCCGGTCGGGCGCTCGTAACCCACACGTCGGCGGTGCCGATCATCGACTCGAAGGTCGCTCGATCCACTGTGTCATCGAGGTCGAGTTCCACCGACGACTTGTTGGTGTTGCGATGCGCCCACCACAGGCTCGTTCCGTCCGGGCCAAGCGGCGGAAGTCGCCGCGCCGGCGAACCACCACGAGGCTCCACCTTGATCACGTCGGCCCCGAGGTCGCCCAGAAGGCGCGCACACAACTCGCCGCACTCGATCGTCGAGTCGACTACCCGCAGGCCGGTTAGGGGGAAGGTACTCACACCGTTCAACGTACGACTTCCTCCAGCGGATAGTGAAGAGGTTCCGATTTCCCAATGCGACGGTACTCATTGATTACCACTGGTACCGTATCTGGCGGTTCTCAATGCGTCAACACAACTTTCCAGGAGCAGACGTGGCGAACAAGCCCAATGAAGCCGCCAACCGAGCTCTCCTCGTCGGAGCGCCGCGGCCGTTACTGTCAAAACGCGCCGAAGCGGCGCTCGGATCGCGGCACCGAGAAGTGCTCGATGGGCTGGAAAAGCTGTTTTTGGCCGGAGAACTGGGAACGCTAACGATTGGCGAACTCGCCACTCGACTGGGCTGCTCCCGGCGCACCCTCTACGAACTCGCGCCGTCGAAGGAGCAGTTGTTCCTCCTCGTTCTCGACCGGGTGATGCACCGTATCGGTCAAACAGCAATCGCCGCGGTTGATGCAAAACTTCCAGCATCGGTTCAGCTTCGCCAGTATGCGATAGGAAGCCTGCGCTACGCCTTCGGATCGCTGGCCTACGACGACGTGAGTGAGGTCGGAGGTGCCGGTCGCGCTGTCGATCGGCATTACTCATTCGCCACCAGCGTCATCGAGCGCATCATCGCCGGAGGCATCGACAGCGGCGAGTTTCGCCCGGTCAACCCTTCCGTCGCAGCGGTGGTCATCCTGGCCAGCGCCGTCCACCTGGCGCGCCCCGACGTGCTCGAGGATCTTGGGCTTCCGCTCGTCGACGCGGTCAGTCAGATGCTCGAAATAGCGGTAGCCGGTCTCAAGTCCGTACCGGTCCCCGCATCCTGACTGGATCCTGATTAGCCCATTCCAGCGAATTGTCGATTGGTACTCCGGCTAGATCGCTGGTACCGTCAATTCGGCCCTACCCGGTCTTCGCTGCTCCTGAAAGCGCAGCGAGCGACCCAGTCGCAGTTCCGTACCACCTTCACATACATCGGTCCAGAAAATGACCGACCCGCACCAAGGAGGATCGTCGTGACAACCCTCGACAACGAATTGTCTCCCAACGCCTGGCGACGCGAAACGCCCGGGCCGACCGACTGGGACCGAACCATTCGACACGACGATCCGAACAAGTTGTTCGTGGTGTCCACCGACTGTCATGCGAACGAGCCGGCGACGTATCTGGCCGAGTACATCGAGCCCGAGTTCCGACACCGTTTGCCGCGCATCGAACGACGAGACGACGGGTCTGAATGGATGGTCACCGAGGGAAACTCGCCGGTGCGGGTCAAGGGGCCAGTGTCGCCCGACGGGACTGTGCCACCGGCGGTCGGTTCACGAATGGACGCCGAGGATCAGTTGCGCAACGCGACGGCCCGACAGGTGAGCCAACGGTTGGCCGACAACGATGCAGACGGGGTGGATGTCGAGCTGATCTTCCCGAACAAGGGATTGCTCTGCTGGGCCTCGCCGGACCCGGTGTTCGCGATGGCCATGTGCCGGGCCTGGAACCGATGGGCGTACGACACGTTCTCACCGCAAGGCTGGCACGGCGGTCGCACGCTGCCGCTGGCTTCGGTTGCGGCGGGTGACATACCCGGTGCGTTGGCCGAGGTGGCCTGGGCCGCCGAACGCGGATACGTCGGATTGTGCCTTGGCAACTCCGCGATCTACGGGCCGAAGACACCGGGCAAGCTGGAGTACAACGACCCGGTCTTCGAGCCGCTGTGGTCGGCGATCGAAGATTCAGGTCTGGCGATCACGTTCCACGTCTCGACCGGTCGCGACCCGCGGGCGGTGACCGGTGAGGGTGGCGCAGTGGTGAACTACGTGTGCCATTCGATGGAGACCACGATCGAGCCGTTGGTGCAGTTGATCGCATCCGGGGTGATGGAGCGCCATCCGGGTCTTCGGGCCGGGCTCGTGGAGTCGGGCATCGGGTTCGTACCGTGGCTGCTCGAGACCATGGACTACGTGACCAACGTGCACCACTTCTTCGTGCGGCCCCAACTGCCCGAACGACCGTCGGACTATTTCCGCCGGCAGTGTTTCGCGACGTTCCAGGAGGACCACGTCGGCCTCGCGTTGGTCGAACAGTTCAACCTGGTCGACAACGTTATGTGGGCAAACGATTACCCGCATCACGAGGGATCGTGGCCGCATTCCGCTGCGGCGGTCGAACGGCAGATGGCCCACCTATCCGCTGACTCACGAGCCAAGATCCTCGGCCTCAACGCGGCGCGGGTCTTCAATCTGCCGGTCACACGGTGAGCGTGGGTACGGACTTGACGGTCCGCGGCAAAGTGGCCGTCGTCGGCCTTGGCGAAACGACGTATTACAAACGCGGCGCATCGCCCGATCCCGAATTCGTGCTCGTGTTGAAAGCGATCCTGGCGGCATGTGCCGACGCCGGGATCGACCCAACGGAAATCGACGGCTACTCCTCGTACAGCAACGACCGCAACCTCCCCTCGCGACTGCACAGCGCACTCGGAGCGAAGGCCCTGCGGTTCTCGAACATGCAGTGGGGCTCCGGCGGTGGCGGTGCCGCGGCGTCCGTCGGCAACGCGGCCGCGGCGATCACCGCCGGTTACGCGGACTGTGTCGTAGCGTTCCGTGGCCTGGCGCAGGGACAGTTCGGACGCTTCGGCGCCGGTCGCAGCGGAGGCACGATCAGTGGCGAATACGCCCTGTCCGTCCCCTACGGATTGATGTCGCCGGCACAGATGTACGCGATGCGCGTCACCCGCCTCTTCCACGAGCAGAACGTGAGCCCCGACACGCTGAAGGCCGTTGCTCTCGCTTCGTACCACCACGCGCAGCAGAACCCCCGAGCGGTCATGCAGGGTCGGCCCCTCACACCTGAGGATTACGACGCATCGCGTTGGATCGTGGAGCCGTTCCATCTGTTCGACTGCTGTCTGGAAAACGACGGCGCGGCAGCCGTGCTGCTGGTGTCGGCCGAGCGGGCCCGGGCCCTGACGGACCGCCCCGTGTACCTGCTCGCCGCCCAGCAGTCCGGTCCGTACCGGTCGGGTGCGTCGTCGCACAACGTGCCCGACTACGCCACCTCAGCGTTCAAAGTCGGCGCGCCCCGCCTCTTCGCCCAGGCTGGCGTCACACCGGCCGATGTCGACGTCGTGCAGTCGTATGAAAACTTCACCGGAGGTGTGGTGATGAGCCTGATCGAGCACGGCTTCTGCGGCTACGACGACGCGAACGAGGTGATCACGTTCGACAACCTCGTCGCGCCAACGGGGAAACTTCCACTCAACACCTCGGGTGGCAACCTGGCCGAGTGCTACATGCACGGCCTCGGTCTCGTGGTCGAAGCGGTGCGTCAGGTTCGCGGCGATTCTCCGAACCCCGTGCCCGACGTGAAGGTGTCGTTCGTGAACGCCGGCCCGATGGTCGAAGTCGGTTCGGCGGCCATCTTCGGAACCGCGGAGGCACTCGGATGAGCGTGCTACCCGAAGGACTACCCGCCCCGGTACCGTCGCCTGACGGCCTCGACCGGCCGTACTGGGAAGGCACCCGTCGCCACGAACTTTGGGTGCAGCGGTGCACCGCGTGCCACACCTGGCAGTGGGGACCGGAATGGATCTGCCACGCCTGCCGCTCCTTCGATGTCGGATGGGAGCAGGTGGCGCAGACGGGTCGCATCTACTCGTGGGAGCGGATCTGGCATCCGGTCAACCCGGTCCTTGCGCCGGCCTGCCCGTACACCGTGCTTCTCGTGGAGTTTCCGGAGGCCGGAGGTATCCGCACCGTCGGCAACCTCGCGGGTGGCGCGACACAACCCTTCGAGATCGGCGATGAGGTCGAAGCCGTCTTCGAAGATCACGACGATGCGAAAACGCCGTTCACGCTCGTGCAGTGGCGACTCGTAAACCCGAAAGCGGAATGACCCAGGTATGGAGTTCAACCTAGCGACGGTGGCCAAGGCCGTCGCCGACGCGATACCCGATCGCGAGTTCTTCGTTCACGGTGACATACGCATGTCGTTCTCGGAGTTCATGGACCGCTCGCAGCGATGCGCACGAGTTCTGCACGACGCCGGGCTCGGCTGCCATGTCGAGCGTGACGCGCTCGGCACCGCACGAGTCGGGCCAGGACCACCTTGCGCTGTACATGCACAACTGTCATGAGTTCCTCGAAGCCAACGTCGGCGCGTACGCGGCGCGTGTCGCTCCGTTCAACGTGAACTACCGCTATGTCGACGAGGAACTCGTAGCGCTGCTGGATGATCTGCGCGCTGATGGTGTTGTGTTCCACAGCACGTTCGCGCCGACGCTCGAACGTGTGCGCAGCCAACTCCCGCGGCTGCGTGTGCTGCTGCAGGTCGACGACGGATCGGGTAATGCGCTGCTGCCCGGAGCCCGCTGGTACGAGCAGGCCCTCGCCGACGCGTCGCCCGATCCGCTCCCGGTTACCCCGTCACCCGACGATCTCTACGTGTTGTGCACCGGCGGGACAACCGGCCGACCGAAGGGAGTGCTGTGGCGCCAGGCTGACATCTTCGTCGCAGCGCTCGCCGGGGCCCGGACGTCGGGCGATGAGTACAACTCCCTCGCTGAACTCGTGACCGATGCCGTGGAGCGCGGCGGCGGACGCACGCTCGTGATGGCACCGTTCATGCACGGTGCGGGCCAGTGGAGTTCGCTCGTTGCGTTGACCCACGGCCACACGATGGTGGTTCCTTCCGAGGTCACCCACCTCGACCCCGCCGACGTGCTCGACACCTGCGAACGTGAACGCGTCGGGCGGATGTTGGTCGTCGGCGACGCATTCCTTCGCCCGTTGCTCGATGAATACGAACAACGGCCCCGAGACATGTCCGCGCTGACGTCAGGTGTTCAACGGCGGCGCGGGGTTGAGTGCCGGGGCGAGGGACCGGCTCCGTGCTGCGTGGCCATGGGCACTGTTCATCGACGGTCTCGGGTCATCGGAAACCGGAACCACCGCACAAGCCATCGGAGGAAACGACGAGCCTGGCGTTCTCACGCCCGCCCGCTCGGCCCGGGTGCTTTCGGAAGACCGTTCACGACTTCTGACCCCCGGCGAAGAGGAGCTCGGTTGGACGGCGAACGTCGGCCGAATTCCCCTCGGATACTTCGACGACGAGGCGAAGACCGCGGCGACCTTCCCGGTCGTTGAGGGCGTGCGCTACGTCGTTCCCGGCGACCGGGTGCGCTACCGGGCCGACGGGCGGGTTGAGTTTCAGGGTCGAGATTCCGTCACGATCAACTCCGGTGGCGAGAAGATCTTCGCCGAAGAGGTCGAACACGCGATGCTGCACCACCCCGCGGTCAGCGACGTGGTCGTGTGTGGCCGCCCGTCGGAGCGATGGGGCAGCGAGGTTGCCGCGGTCGTCTCGTTGCGTGACGGGGCAAGTGTCGATGCTGACGAGTTGCTCACCGAAGCGGCTCGCCATCTCGCCCGGTACAAGCTGCCGAAAGTGATCGTGTTTCGCGACGTCATTCAGCGCAGTCCTTCCGGCAAGGCCGACTACCGTTGGGCGCGCGACCAAGTGGAGGTGGCGTGATGATCCAGTCCCAACTGTCCGACGGCGTGCGTCTCCTCACGCTCGACCGACCCGATGTACTCAACGCGTTCAACGCCGATCAGTTCGAGTTGATGGCCGAGCGAATGGTGGAAGCCCAGAACGACCCGGCGACCAAGGTCGTGGTCGTCACCGGTGCCGGGCGAGCGTTCTCTGCGGGCTTCGACCTCACGTCACGACCAACCCAGGGTCGTACGTACACTTATGGATTCACCGGACTCGTCGATATCGCCATCGATTTCCCCAAGCCACTCGTACTTGCGGTGAACGGCCTCGGTGTCGGTTGGGGAGCCACGATGCTGGGCCTCGCCGACGCCGCGTTCATGGCCGAGAGCGCCCGCCTGCGTTGCCCGTTCTCCACACTCGGCCTCACCGCTGAAGGAGCGAGCACCTACACGTTTCCTCGAATCATGGGCCCGCAGGCTGCCACCCGATTCCTGCTCGGGGCCGAGTGGTGGACGTCGGCCCAGTGCAAGGCCGATCGGCTCGTGCTCGACGTGTACCCCGACGCCGAGTTGCTCGAACGGGTGATGGGTTACGCCCACGACCTGGCGCGCCTCCCATCGGCATCGCTTCTCACCACCAAGGAACTTCTCGTCGGTCCGCACCGGGCTGCACTTCACGAAGCAAACCGCGCCGAGAACGAAGGCCTTCGACAACTCGGTGGTGGCCCGGCCAATCTCGAGGCCCTCGCCGCATTCCGAGAGAAGCGTGCCGCCGACTTCTCCGCACTCTGATCACTGGCGACATTCGGAAACTGAGCAAAGCACGCACCGACTTCACTTCACAAGGAGCAGCGACATGAAAGCAGCACGACTCGCCCAAGGCGTCATCGAACTTCAGGACCTCCCCACCCCGACGCCGAAGTATGAGGAGGCGCTCATACGCATGCGCTCAGCGGGTGTGTGCCATTCCGATCTGCACATCGTGCGCGGCGACTGGGCCGGGCTCCCGAACAGCATGCCGCTCGGCCATGAAGGCATCGGCATCGTCGAAGCGCTCGGCCCGGGCGCTGAACGTTACGTGTCAGTCGGCGACCGCGTCATCCTCGGTCTCGGTGGTACGGGCGGTGGCTACTGGTGCGGCGCGTGCGAGTACTGCATGCGCGGCGAGCCGCGTCATTGTGCGCAGACCAAAGGCATCATGGGCACGTTCTCGCAGGAGTTCTGTGTATACGCCAAGTCGCTCGTGAAGCTGCCCGACAATGTTGGCGACGAGGAGGCGGCACTCGCCTGCGGCGGTCTGACGGCGTACGGCGCAGTCAAGAAACTGCTCAAGCATCACATCCTTCCGGGTCGCAAGATTGCGGTGATCGGCGCCGCTGGCGGCCTCGGTCACTACGCGGTGCAGATTGCGAGCGCGTTCGGTTACAAAGTCGTCGGGGTCGACATCGGAGCGGACCGTCTGGCGTTCGTCGAATCACTAGGCGCGCATACTGTTGTCAGCGCCGACGAAGCGGCATCCGTGGCGCAGTCGTTCGGCGGTGTCGATGCCAGCCTGGTGTTCTCGGCGAAACTCGCCGGGTTTGATCTGGGTTTGAAGATGCTCCGACGCGGCGGTCTGTTCGTAGCGGTCGGCATTCCGGCGAGCAGCGAAGGCAACCTTCAACTCAACCCGTGGGAGTTCTTCCAACGCGACCCGACGCTCATCTACTCCGCCGTGGGAACGGTGCAGGACATGCGCGAACTGGTCGAGATGGCGGCCGAAGGACGGGTCAAGAGCCACATCGGACGCACCGCCGCGCTATCGGAAATCAGCGACGTGTTCGACGATCTCGAGGCCGGCAAATACGTCGGCCGCGCCGTCATCACCGACTTCAACCGCTAATACCGTTCTCACTTTCGAACGGACGCGGATTCCGGCCAGCGCTTGCCGACTTGCTGTCAGCGGATCGACCGCCTGCACCGAGGAAGCGCCGTAGTTACACCTGTCGGGGAGAGCGACTGGCTTGCGCCACGACTGGGTGGAGATAGGAGCCTTGTCACGCGTGGCGGCGGAGTCCGTGGGCTCGACGAAGGTTGGGTCTCGGCACTACGCTCGCTGCATCTAGGCCTCTCAATCAAGCTGATGCGAGATCGAATGGAGTGTTCGGGATGACTGGTTCCTTCCCGCTACAGCAGGACGGTATCCGATACCTGACCGAAGGCGGTCAGGAGACGGAGATCATGTACAAGTTCGGGTTCGAGCTGCCCGAGTTCGCCATGTTCCCGTTGCTCGACGACCCGCGAGCCGTGGTCGAGCTCCGGGGCATGTACGAGCGCTATCTCGACACCGCATGCGCTCATGGGTTCGGCGCGTTGATGGGCGGATTCGACTACCGGGCGAGCCCCGACTGGGCAGGACTGCTGGGCCACTCGCCAACTGCACTCGAGGAAATGCAGCTGCGTGCCATCGACTTTCTGCGCGAGGTCGCCCGCCCGTACATCAATCAGCTGCCCACCGTGATGTTCGCCGGCATCGTTGGACCGCGCGGCGACGCGTACTCACTCGACCAGCGCATGACCGCGGAGGAAGCCGCCGACTACCACTCGACCCAGATCGCAACCCTGGCGACAGCGGAGGTGGACCTGGTCGAGGCCATGACTTTCAACAGCGCCCCCGAGGCGATCGGCGTAGCGAAGGCTGCCGCCCGAGCCGGGCTGCCAGCGTCGATCTCGTTCACGCTCGACAGCAACCACCGCCTCCACTCGGGCCCGACGCTGAAAGAAGCGATCGAAACCGTCGACGCAGAATGCGGCGAGGACCGGCCGGCCTTCTACGGGATCAACTGTTCGCATCCCGTCGAGTTCCTTCCGGCCATCGAGCCGGGTGACTGGTTCCAGCGAGTCCGGTGCTTGCGCCCGAACGCCGCCATGATGGACAAAATCTCGCTGTGCACACTCGGGCACCTCGAGTCCGGCGACCCCGTGGATCTCGGCCAGCGAATGGGCGCCATCGCCAAGCAGTACCCGCACCTCGACATCTGGGGTGGGTGCTGCGGAACCTGGGACACACACCTCGGCGAGATCGCTCGCAACGTCACCACACACTGAGCCGGAGTGCAACGCACTCATCCGCCTCTCGAGCAGCAGCAAGCTTGGCGTGAATCATCCACGCAAGTATTTGACGAGCGCTGGAAGAACACCCGAAGGGCACGATGAGCGTCGGTCTGCGGCTGGCGGCTAAAGGAGGTTGATGTTCAGTGATTCTGAACGGTGACCGAGCGAGATGGCACGGCGACGACCGCCATACCCACCGCGGTTTCCTCACCGTTGTGGTTAAGCCGCGCACGGACAACTCGACCAGGTTCTCGCCACCCTCATGCCACACCTTCGCAACCGTTCCTTCACAGGTGGTCAGGTCGCCGATGATGTTGTGTCGGCGGACCTGCACGTTCAGCCGCTTCAGAAAGGCGTCGTCGCCCATCCAGTCGGTCACCAGGTTCCCGAGCCACGAGATGCGCTCGGGGCCGTAGTCGTATGCAGCCGGCACGCCGACCGCTCGGGCCAGGTCGCTGTCGTCGGCGACTACACGTACCGACTCAAGGTTGGCCATCGGTCGAATGTCCATGTCAAGGAACTAAACGCACGTGTCATGAAGGCGTGCATGTCTGCCGAGCCGTTACCGACCATCGACCCCGATCTGCCCCGCATTTCGCGGTTGCAGAACGTGCGGCTCGTACTCGGCCTTCTGGAAACGAATTCGCCATTCCACAATCCACAACACGGCAAGACCCCGACGTGGATCACCGACTGGTTCGCCGCCGACGAACTCGGCCACGATATGACCGCCGTAGCCCTGTGATCCGCCAGATCATTTGAACGCGGCTCGGCCGGCTGGTCAAGAAATCGGCTGTCCTTCGATCGAAGGGTATGAAATGAACTCCAGCAGATTCCCGTCGGGATCGCGCGTGTAGACACTCACCCCGATCGCGCGCCCGCCAGCGCGACGACCCTGGCGTTCGACGGGTCCGACCTCGACTACGGCCCCACTGCGTTCGAGCAGCGCCAACAACTCAGCCTGCTCGCCTTCCCAGACGAAGCAGAAGTCGCCACATCCGGGCACAGCCGCGGGTCCGCGAAGCGTCATCGACGCGTCCTGCCAAAGCGCTGGCGCGTGGACATTGATCTTTGTCCGACCCAGCGACAGGGAAAAGAACGGTACCCCTCGCTCACGCCAGCGGTCAGGATCGGGAGCCGTGAACCCAAGCGCCCGATAGAACCGGAGCATCTCCTCAGGACGAGCCGTAGGAATAGCGACGTGATCGATGTCGACAACTGGCACGAACGCAACCTAGTCGGCCCCGGCACACGGGGAACGCAAAGAGCCGGTTCGAAAACCGGCTCTGAACAGGTACTTCACATGGCAGCCCTCGACGAATGCTCCCGGTCCACTGCTCGTGACGACGTTGGTCGTAACGGAGGTGGCATACCTGCTCGAGACCCTCACGTAGCGGCCGCTGCGGACCTGAACGACTGGAGATCGCCCCACTCGTCGGGTTCATCGATGGGATGATCGTCATAGGCACGGTAGCCGTCATCAATCGCGGCGGCACGGGAGCGAGCGAGGAGTGCTGCACGTGCGGCGTCGAAAAGGGCAGCATCGTTGTGCTGCGGGTTCGCGGTTCTGGCCTCGGACAGAAGCTTCTCGTCAACCGTGGTACTCACGCGCGATCGTGCCATGGCATAAGGATGGCGTTGAAATGCCCCAAACCGCAAACGACCGACTCGACTTGATGTTTGGCCCGCACCCGCACAACACCCCCGCATCGTAGAACTGAAATGGCGCCGATTCTCGAGAACTTCGAACCCGAACCGCGGCCGGGAGCGTCCAATCGAGGACTGGCTGGAGGCTCGTCGACCAAGAATCAGCAAAGTGAATTCGACAACGACAGACGTTTCGTCGAGCAACAACCTCCGCCGCTCGTAAGGGTTGAAGTGTGCGGTTCAATAAGAGCGGAGCGCATCCCGGTGCATGTATATTGCATGCATGCCGAACGTCCAGATTCGCGATGTTCCCGATGACGTCCATGAAGCGCTCGTCCGCAAGGCCGAGCTCGCCGGCCAGTCGCTCCAGCAGTACCTCTCGGCCCAACTCGCACGCCTCGCCGTGACCCCAACCACCGACGAGATCATCGCCCGGATCGAGCGCCGCCCGAAAGGGCGCCTGTCACGATCCAGCGCCATCGCAGCGCTCCAGGACGAACGTGCTCGTCGTTGACGCGTCCGTCATCGCCCCGGCGATCGCCGACGGAGGACCCGACGGAGACCTCTGCCGCGCCGCCATCCACGGCCAGGTCCTGCTGGCACCCGACCTGTTGCGCGTCGAGGTGCTCTCCGTCATCCGCCGACACGCATCCTCAGGCGAACTGACCAAACGCCAAGCCGACAACGCCGTCGTCGACCTCCTCGCACTCCCGATCACGGTCTACCCCACCGAACCACTCCTCCCCCGATGCTGGTCACTCCGCGGCAACGTCACGGCCTACGACGCGTGCTACGTCGCCCTGGCCGAAGTCCTCGGTGTCACGCTCCTCACCGCCGATGCGAAGCTCGCCAGCGCCCCAGGACCACGCTGCCAGTTCAGTGTCATCTGACGTTCGACATCGCGTCCTCCCCTGCCCTGCCAATCCCCCCAGCCCCCACGTCGAGCTGCCGAATGCGCTCCGTGGGCACTCAGCTCGGCGTGGCACCGTCCAGGCGCACCCAGGATGGGCGGTTAGTGGGAGGGTCGACGGGCAGGCAAAAGGTTCGCGGTGCCGGATTCGCGTGCCCGCCAACGCTCGCGCACTCGACGGTTCCACAGGACCGCGATTGCAGTGGACAAGGCCGTGCGGCCGGGCCTGGTCAGGCGGTTCGCCGGGTGATCAGGATGTCGAGATCACGCTCCGCAAAGTTGCGGTGGTGCCATTCTTCGTTCACGACCGTGGCGAGGGACGGGCCGATCGCGAAGTCCTCGTTGAAGGGCCAGCTCTCGCTTCTGAACTCGACCGTGCTCTCGATGTGCTCCTGGGTGAGCCCGTCCAGGAACGCTCGGACCCGTGCGACGCGCTCGGCGCGGAGCGCGAGGACGCTGGCCAGCGGCGGCTTCGCATCACGTTCGTAGGGGATGGGGTTAGGGAAGCGCTCGTAGCCGTCGAACGGCAGGTCGAGCCGGTCGTAGGGATTGGGCACGCTTTGGATCACGGCGAAGACCCATAGGTCGCTCGCGTAGACGAGGTGTCGCAGTGTCTGGACGAACGACCACTC
Source organism: uncultured Acidimicrobiales bacterium (assembly GCA_963763135.1). Taxonomy (GTDB): domain Bacteria; phylum Actinomycetota; class Acidimicrobiia; order Acidimicrobiales; family JANYDT01; genus JANMZO01. Next base: position 811,142 of record CAVXNJ010000012.1, read on the forward strand.
GCCCTCGACGGACTCGTGCAGCTGCTCTTCGTCTAGGGCCTCAGCCTTGGCCAGCGTCTCGCTCCACAACCGTTCGAGATCCGCCCACGCGTTGCGGAACGCCTCGGGCGTCCGCGGCAGGTACGGGTTCGAATCGTCGTACCCGTCGTCCTGTTGCTCATGAAAGGTCTGCTCGTCACTCATGCTGCCAATTCAACCGGATCTCCGGCCGTTCCGCTTAGGGGTTAACGCGCATGTACGGCGCGTACTGGTCGTGGAGGTAGACCGACGCCAGCAGCCACCAAGGAACAACAAGACGTCCGCCCGCGGATGGTGCCTTTCATGTCATCACCTCAGGTCAAAATCGGCAGACGTGAGGCTCCGCTTGAAACTCTTGGCTGTATCGACGCTGTATCGGCCCGCTGGGAAAGCCAGTGGAAATGAAAAGAGCCGGTTCGAAAACCGGCTCTGAACAGGTACTTCACATGGCAGCCCCAACGGAATTCGAATCCGTGTCTTCACCTTGAGAGGGTGATGTCCTAGGCCCCTAGACGATGGGGCCATGTGTAACGGTTCCGCTAGCGGAACCTATGTGAGCGACTGCCGAGACGATCGCTTTGTTGGGGAACCAGGACTCGAACCCGGAATGGCTGGACCAGAACCAGATGTGTTACCAATTACACCATTCCCCAGAGGGCCGAAGAATCATAGCGGAGGGATCGCCCTCCCAAAACCAAATACCGCAGACAACGGCAACTGGCAGGGAAATTGGTCAGCCTTCGACCCACGCCGACAATCGTCGAAAGCCGGTGATCCGGCCAACCGCTACGGCCACGGTCTCTCTCACCAGGCGTCCGGTCGGCGACTTCGACGACACCGGCGAGGTGTGCGGCTGCATCCCGACCTCCTCGGCGATCGCGGCAACCCGGGCGGAGTGGAACCCATCGGTCACGAGGGCGACCCGGCTGAGACCGCGTTTGCGCAGTACACGGGCGGTGGCCGCTAACGACTGGTACGTATCGCGGCCCTGTACCTCTCGGAGAATGCGCTTATCCGGCACCCCGCGAGCCAGCAGCCAATTGGCGCTGGCCGACGCCTCCGTCATTTTGTCGCCCGGCTGACTTCCGCCTGTCACCACAATCAGTGGTGCGACGTCGGCCTTGTAGAGCTCGAGCGCGTGGGTCAAACGACCGCGCAGAACCGGCGACGGCTTCCCGTTGTACTGCGCGGCACCAAGAACCACGATGGCATCGGCGGTTACCGAGCTGTTGATCGGAATCTCATCGCGATGAGCGGCGGTCCACACCTCGGCATACGACAGACCGAAATACGCCACCAGAATCAGTAGCGCGATCCTTCGCATCCACACCCACGGGTTGAGAAAACCCAACCCCGGGATTCGGCTGATGAACCGGAACAAGCTAAACCGCTAACCGAGCCGGGCCCGGGCCGCGGCGACCCGTCGAATGGTTTCGTCGCGACCCAATACTTCGAGTGCCTCGAAGAGGGGGAGCCCGACGGTAGTTCCAGTTACCGCCACGCGGATCGGCGCCTGAGCCTTGCCGAGCTTCAACCCGTTCGCCTCCCCGATCGTCTCGACGTGGGCCTTCAACGCGTCGTGGGTGAACAGCGCGTCGGCCGGGTAGGCGAGCATGCCGTCGAGCAACTCGACCGCACCCTTGCCTGCGACCATCGTCTTCTGCCATGCGTCTGCGTCGGTCACCACGTCGGCGGCAAACAGGAAGGCGACCATCGGCTCGACCTCGGTGAGCAGCTTGGCCCGAAGCTGAACCATCGGGGTCATCGCCTTAAAAGCCGGCGACTCGAGAACTGCAGACGACACGAACGGACGACACGCTTCGATGAAATCGTCGACGCTAAGCGCACGTATGTACTCAGCGTTGAACGCCGTCAACTTCACCACATCGAAGAACGCCGGCGAAGGCGTGACATCTTCGAGACGGAACTCATCGATCATCGTTTGCACACTTACGATCTCACGGTCATCGGACAGCGACCAGCCGAGCAGCACCAGGTAGTTGCGCATAGCTTCTGCGAGGAAGCCCGAATCCCGGAACTCCTCGAGGGCCACCTTGTCGCGACGCTTCGACAGCTTCTGCCGCTTCTCGTTCACGAGCACCGGAAGGTGGGCAAACACCGGCAGCGGAACTTCATCGGTGAGCGCCTGCCACAGCAGCACGGCCTTGGGCGTGTTGGGCAGATGCTCCTCGCCGCGGATGACGTGGCTGATCCGCATGTCGATGTCGTCGACCACGTTGGCGAGCAGGAACATGGCCGAGCCGTTGCCGCGCTGGATGATGAAGTCGTCTATCAACGCGTTGTCGAAGGCGGGCTCGCCGCGAATAAGGTCGACCACAACGGTTGTGCCCGTGTCGGGTGTACGGAAGCGGGTCGCGCGCCCGTCGCCCGAGGGCAGGCCGCGGTCGCGGCAGAAGTTGTCATAACCCGCATCGCCGAACTTCTCACCGAGCCGTTCGATGTTGCGCGCCCGAACGGCATCAGATGTGCAATCGCAGTGGTACACCCGCCCGTCGGCTGCCAGCTTGGCCACCGCGCTGGCGTAGAGGTCGGTACGTTGGGACTGAAAGAACGGACCCTCGGTCCAGTCGACGCCAATCCACTTCAACGCGTTTTGGATGCCCTGCGTCCACTCATCGCGGTTGCGCTCGGTGTCGGTGTCTTCTATACGCAACACAAACGCTCCCCCGGTCCGCTTGGCGATCAGCCAGTTGAACAAGGCGGTTCGGGCGCCTCCGACATGGAAATAGCCGGTCGGTGACGGCGCGAAACGCAAACGGGGCGGTACAGAACTCACGGATACGAGGTTACTGGCACCCAGTGACAGTCAACCGCGTCAAAACGTCGGGGTTGACCCTCAGACCAGTCGGGCCACCGCAAGCGCCACTCCAGCGGCAGTCATGAGGAACGCCGTCTGGGTGGCAATCATCGCCCTGGTGTCGGTGCGAACCTGGAGGCGCAACTCGGCGAAACGGGAGTCGACCTGGGCAAAGCGCGAATCGACCTGGGCAAACCTCGAGTCGACTTGAGCAAATCGGGTCTCCATGTCGCTTCGAAGTCCGCTGATCTCCGCCTTGATCTCACCCCGGAAATTCGCCATGTCGGTTCGCATCTCACCCCGAAACTCGGCCATCTCCGTCTTCAACTCGGTGCGGAGATCAGCCATCTCCGTCTTCAACTCGGTGCGGAGATCAGCCGTGTCGGTCTTCAAAGACGCGACATCAGTCTTGGTGGCGTAGCCACCTTCGTTCGGGAGCGGAAGCAGTGACATAAGCGTGTCGGCTTGGGCGTCGCCAAGTGAGTTCACCAGCGACGCCGAGAGCTGGCTCCATTGTTGCGCAGTAATCGTGGACATGAAAAGACCTCCAGTTACAAAATCGGAGGGGGAAGATCTGTGCAGCTTACGGGACCCGGTGTGACAGAAACCGGGGACCGGCGAGGGGTCACGGTATTACTGGCGCTCGTAACCTGGCTTCGGCACGTAGAGGTCGAATCGAACACCGTTCACGTCGGTGCATTCGGCGTTGTCGCCGGACTCGTACATCGTGCGAGAGAGCACGGTGCCGCCCAACTCGACGACCTTCGCCACCGCCACGTCCATGTCGGGGATCTGGAAGTACAACGTCGGCGCGCTCAGCGATTCGCTCGGGATGATGCCTCCGGGCGGGTCGATGTTCGCTATGTGCCCACTTGGTTCGACCGACCACCCGAGTAGCGCGGTGAAGAACGCCGACGACGTCGCCACGTCGCTGGTGGCCATGGCGAAGTAGCCGAGTTGCGCAGGCCCATGCAACAGCTCCATAGCCCGAGCACTTCGCTCCGGCACCGCTTCGGGGGCGGTCGACGGGACCACGTCGAAGCCCTCGACATCCGGCAATGCTCGGTCTTCAACGACCATCTGGATCGTCCACCGGTGACCCCACGGGTCGAGGATCGTGCCGGCCCGTCCGTAGAACTGATCGCTCGGTGGACGCACCCCACGGGCTCCGGCAGCGACCGCCTTCTCGTACACGCTGTCGACGTCGTGCACGTAGATGCTCAGGGCCACCGTCGTGCCTCCGAGCGTTTCGGGTCCTACCGCGTCGAAGTCGGGATACTCGTCGGCGATCTGCAATGAGCTGTCGCCGATCCGGAACTGCGCGTGGCCGATACGACCGTCGGACTCATCGATGTAGCGCTCGTACTCCTCAACCGCGCCGAATACTTCGGCATAGAACGCCAGCGCCGCCGCCGCGCCCCGCACGCTCAGGTACGGCGTCACGACCCCTAGGCCGGGACTGGTCTTCGGCAGCGTTGTTGCGATAGCGACATCAGACATGGCAGCTCCTTGATTTGATAGCGAAGGTGACGTCGGGGAAATCCCGAGTGCGCGTTCCATCCGTGCGCGTAGTGATTGAACGAAGGCCGGGCGAGGAGCAATCGACTCATCGGGTAGTCGGAGCTGCTCGAACGGATCCGAAACACCGGAACGGTCAGTAGCCATCGTCGCTCCTTTCTCCATAGGCCGAACGAAACGCGTTGCGAGCCCGAACCAGCAACGCTTCGGTGGCGTGAACGGTGCGTCCGAGCACTACCGCAACTTCGGGGACCGATAGACCGTCGAGGTAGCGAAGGGTCAGCGCAGCGCGATGATGTTCACCGAGCTGGCGAAGCGTGGCAGCTGCGACACTGGCATCAATTTCGACATCCCACGGATCATCGATCAACGCGGAGGTGTCTTCGACGAGCCGAAGATTGCGTTCCTCGCGCGCCGCCCGCCGGAACTGGTCCATCAACTTGTGCCGGGCGATTCCGATCAGCCAGGCCGTTGTCACTTCATGCACCACGCCATTGCGTGCGCTCGTCACTGCCGCCAGAAAGGTCTCCGACGTGAGCTCTTCCGCCAAACCATCCGAGCCGCACCGATTTCGTAAGTACCCATAGACCTGGGGCAGCGCCGTGTCGTACAACGACAACAGCACTGCCCCATGATCGGCGGCGGGCTGGGCACTCACGCCTTCATCATCGTTGGCCGCAGGCATACTCCGACGCCCGCGGCCAAAACTTTTTCTGGGTTCTACCGGGCTCTACAACCGTGGTTTACAGCTGGTCGCTGACGCCGTGGCGGCCGAGTGCACTGAAAACGGCCTTGAACGACGCGTTGAGGATGCTCGGATCCTGACCAACACCCCACATCACACCAGCCGGGCCGGTGGTCTCGACGTAGCAAACGGCCGTCGCATCGGCTCCGGCCGATGCCGAGTGCTCGTGGTAGTCGACGACGTCGATCACCACGCCAAGGTCCTTGCGAACGGCATTCACCAGTGCGTCGATCGGGCCGTTGCCTTCGCCGATGATCGTGCGGTGATCGCCATTCACAGTGATCTGCGCACTTACTTTCGCGCGTTCACCCTGTTCGGTCATCGAGGTGACGGTCTCGTGCGTCAACAGCGAAATCACCGGCTTCTCGGGAAGATAAACCTCCTGGAACGTGTCCCACATCGCGTGGGGCGAGATCTCGGTGCCCGAGTCTTCGGTGATGTGCTGAATCGTCTTCGAGAACTCGACCTGCAGTCGACGGGGCAGCACGAAGCCGTGCTCGGCCTCCATGATGTACGCCACGCCACCCTTGCCGGACTGCGAGTTCACGCGGATCACGGCCTCGTAGGAGCGACCCACGTGAGCCGGGTCGATCGGCAGGTACGGTACGCCCCATTCCGGGTAATCGGTCGGATGCGGAAGAGCGGCGAAGCCCTTCTTGATCGCGTCTTGATGCGATCCACTGAACGACGTGTAGACGAGGTCGCCGACATAGGGATGGCGGGGATGCACCGGCAAGCGGTTGCAGTACTCGGTGACGCGACGCAGATTGTCGATGTGCGAGACATCGAGCTCGGGATCCACGCCCTGGGCGAAGAGGTTCATCGCGACGTTGACGACGTCGAGGTTGCCGGTACGCTCGCCGTTACCGAACAACGTGCCTTCCACTCGATCCGCGCCGGCCATGATGCCGAGCTCAGCCGCAGCAACACCGGTGCCGCGGTCGTTGTGCGGGTGCAGCGACAGCAGAACCGACTCGCGGTTCGGGATGTTGCGGAGAAACGTCTCAATTAAGTCCGCATAGATATTCGGCGTCGACATCTCGACGGTGGCCGGCAGGTTCAACACGATCGGCTTCTGCGGCGTCGGCTTGATGACGTCCATGACCGCTTCGCAGACTTCGAGTGCGTAGTCGATCTCGGTGCCGGTGAAGCTCTCCGGCGAGTACTCGTAGCGAATCTGCTCGCCCTGCGTCATCTTGGCTTCCTGCTCCAGGCAGTAGGCCGCAGCGTCGGTCGCAATCTTGGTGATCCCGGCCTTGTCGAGGTTGAACACGACCCGGCGTTGCAGCGTCGACGTCGAATTGTAGAAGTGCACGATCGCCTTCGACACGCCCTGCAACGCTTCGTAGGTGCGGTCGATCAGCTCGTTGCGGCACTGCACGAGAACCTGCACGGTGACATCGGCCGGGATGCGGTCCTCTTCGATCAACAGGCGGCAGAAGTCGAAGTCGGGCTGGCTCGCACTCGGGAAACCGATCTCGATTTCCTTGAAACCCATGCCGACGAGTGTCTCGAACATGCGCAACTTGCGAACCGGATCCATTGGATCGATAAGGGCCTGGTTGCCGTCACGAAGGTCGACCGAGCACCAGAGGGGCGCTTTGGTGATGCGCTTCTCCGGCCAGGTTCGGTCGGGAAGGCTCACCACGGGATAGGGCCGGTATTTCTCGAAGGGCATCTTCTTCGGTTGCACGGGCTGCGGTGACATGTGAGGTTCTCCAGGTTTGGTTGGTTTGGTAGTCGGTTCGGTCGGCTTCTGTATGTGTACCCGGCTGTTCCGGGTCGGTCATCCCCGGGGGTAAACCCGGGAAACAAAAAACCCCTGGGCCACGAGGGGCGCAGGGGCGATGACGAGCACCTATGTGGGGGCTCGTCTTACATAAGTAGAAGGAGTCCGAACGTCAACATCGTTCGATCATGCCAGCGAATGGCGGAATGGTCAACCACGAATCTCGCGTGACCTTACCGAGAAGGTCTTAGGCCGGTCCCAACGTGATGAGATCGTGAATGTCGTTCCACTCGAACGTGGTCTGCAGCACATCGTGACCCGGCGCCCAATCGGCCGCTTCGACGTCGGTCGGCACTCCACCGAGTCGGGCGTAGAACTTCTCGGCGCGAACGTTGCCCAGGACGACGTGCAACCACAGGCGACCGCATCCGACCTCGGCCAGCGATTGCGCCATGGCAAACAGGAGTTGCCGCCCGACCCCGGCGCTGCGCCATTGCGGCAGCACGTGCAAGACGTCGACGAAACCGTTGGTCGTGTCGCCGGTGATGTAGCCAACGACGTCGGCGTCGATGTCGGCCACCAGCACGCTCACCGTGCCAGCCGGATCATTGAGTATCGACCGGATTTCGGCGCACTGGGCCTCGACGTCGGTGAACCGATCCAACACCTCTGCGGGCACTAAGTCCGCGTAGGTTGTCGCCCAGCCAATCGTCTTGACCGCGGCCATCTGTTCGACGTCTCGCTCGGTGGCGGGGCGGACCGTGATGCTCATGACTCAGGCGGCTTCGGTGAAGCAGCGTTCGTAGGTGGAGTTACGAAAGCAGATCTTCGTAGTTGCGGGACGGCGAACATCTGCGTGAGCTTCGGTGACTTGCGCACTAACTCCTCTGACACGCGGTCAGCGATGCTCCTCTGCACTTCGTAATGATGTCCGGCCGCTTCGAACATCTTGCGCCGGACTTCGAGCTGGGCCGGTGTCGGCACGTCGTCACCGAGGTAACCGAAGAGCGAAAAGGCAACTTCGAAGTCGTGAATCACCGGAGCACGACCGAACGATGAGGCCCGCTTGTTGGCCACGCCCAGACAGCCGAGAATCACATCGTGTTCGTTCTCGCCTTCGACGAGACGAAGCTTGCCGTGGAAGCGGTTGCCAAGTTTGATGGCATAACCCTGGCCGGGTCCGGGGCTGCCGAGTTTGTCGCCAGATCGGCTGCGGTCCGTCGAGTTCACCCGGACGGTCGGGAGTCCAGTTCAGTGCCGGCGGAAGGTGCTCGCCATCACGGTACGCGCCGATTCGGGCTACAGGAACAAACTTGGGTGCAGACATGGTGCCTTCAGTCTGTCAGACCGGAGGCCGGAACAACAGGCGATCCAGTGGAGCCGGGCGTAGCGGACGAGACCGGTGTGTGGATGAGTCCGTAGACGATCGAGTCGACGAGAGCCTTCCACGACGCGTCGATCACGTTGTCGGACACGCCGATCGTGGTCCAGGTCGTGTCACCGTTGGAGGAGTCGATCAGCACCCGGGTGCGGGCACCGGTGCCCTTACCGGAGTCGAGAACACGCACCTTGTAGTCGGTCAGGTGGATGCTCGCGAGTTGCGGGAAACGGTTCCCGACGGCCTGGCGGAAGGCGGCGTCGAGGGCGTTGACCGGTCCGTTTCCTTCGCCGGTGGCGATCACCCGGGTGGCCACGTGGCCCTCCTGCAGTGGCGGAAGGGTGACCTTCACGGTTGCTTCGGTCAGCACGCTGTCGGTGTCGCCGATGCGATCGGTGATCACCCGGAATGACTCGAGTGAGAAGAAATTCTGCTCCCAACCGTTGGCCCCGCGAAGTAGCAGTTCAAGTGATGCGTCGGCCACCTCGAAGTGGTAGCCCTCGTATTCGAGACGCTTCAGGGTGTCGAGGACGTTGCCCATCGACACGCCGTCGATCTCCAGACCGAGTTCCTTGGCCTTGAACTCAAGGGTGGAACGGCCGGCCATTTCACTGACGACAAAGCGGGTTCCGTTGCCGACCAGGTTGGGGTCGAGGTGCTCGTAGGCATCGCGGGCCCGGGCGATCGCGGAGGTGTGCAGGCCGGCCTTGTGGGCGAATGCCGACGAACCGACGTAGGGACGCTGTGACGGCACGGCCAGGTTCACAATCTCGGCCACATGGTGCGACACGGCGGTGATGCGCTCGATGCGGCCCTCGGGAAGAGCCTGGATGCCCATCTTCAGCTGAAGGTTCGGCACGACGGCCGAGAGGTCGGCGTTGCCGGTGCGCTCGCCGTAGCCGTTGATGCAGCCCTGGACCTGGCTGACGCCCTGGCGGACGGCGGCCATCGTGTTGGCCACCGCGCAACCTGAGTCGTTGTGGAAGTGGGCGCCCAGCGGAGCCGAAGTGCGGGCCCGGACCCACTCGACGTATTCCTCAACTTCGTCGGGCAGGCAGCCGCCGTTGGTGTCGCACAGAACGAGGGCTTCAATGCCTTCTTCCTGCGCCGCGTCGAGCACCCGCATGCCGAATTCCTTGTTGCGGCGGATGCCATCGAAGAAGTGCTCGGCGTCGAGGAACACCCGACGGCCCTCACTGCGCAGGAACCGGACCGAGTCACGGACCATGGCGACGCCTTCGTCGAGATCGGTCTGCAGCGCGTTGATCACGTGGTAGTCCCAGGATTTGGCCACCATGCAGATCGCTTCGGTCTGCGCGTCGAGCAGCTCACGCAGCACCTTGTCGTCTTCGGCGCGACCCCGCGGGCGGCGTGTCATGCCGAAGGCCGTGAGCGTCGCGGTATGGAGCTTCAGTTCGCCTTTGGCCGCCCGGCGAAAGAACTCGGAGTCCTTCGGATTGGCCCCCGGCCACCCACCTTCAATGAACTTCACACCAAGGTGGTCGAGTTGTTCAGCGACACGAATCTTGTCGTCGACCGTGAGCGACAGCCCCTCCTGCTGCGAACCGTCTCGCAACGTCGTGTCATAGACGTCGACGGCCTTCGGCAACGCGTCGAGGATCTCGCCGAGTTCATTTTCGTCGTGGGTGTGCTGACCGGTCATAGCCAAAGGCTAATCGGCTCGCCGACTCGGTTCTGAACGCGTTTATGTCCACGCTTTGACACGCATTGCGTGCAAAACGTGGACATAAGCCCTGTTCGATCAGGCGATTACGGCGCTGCGACGATCCGGTCCAGCGTCGGCGGAGCGGCCGGGGCGCCCAGCTTCAGCAGGTACTGCTCCAGGGCGTCGATGTCGACGACACCACCCAGACGATCCGTTCCCTTCGCCAGTTCGAGGAAGTTGTCTCCACCGTCGGCGAGGAACTGGTTGACCGTGACCCGGTACTTGGCCGCCGGATCAACGACCTTGCCGTCGATCTTTATGGATGCCGCATCGACCTTGGAACCGGTCTTCGCCGCCTTCGAGTAGCTGTAGGTCAGGGTCTTCGAGATCTGCAGAATGCGCTGCGTGTTCGGAGTCGGGTTGTCGAACTGCTGCTCGAGCACCGTCTTCAACTGAGCGCCGGTGAGCGTGAGCGTCGTCAGGTTGTTGCCAAAGGGCTGCACGGCGAACGCTTCGGCGTAGGTGATCTGACCGGTGGTTTCACCGCCGCTGATCTGGTCGTAGACGAGGTCGGTCCGGATACCACCGGGATTCATAAGCGCGATCACCGCTCCACCGAGGGCCGCATCCTTCGTGGCGGCGAGCTGCGAGTCGGCAATCAGATCACCGAGCGTGGTCTCACCGGCCGGGCTGGCCGTGCGGTCGAAGGTCGCCGAGATGGACCCCAACACCCGGTTCGCGCGAGGTGCCGAGAGGCGCTTGTACTTGTCGATGATCGCCGTGATGTCAGCGGCCTTCGGGACGTCGCGGGTCACGATCACGTTGGTGGCCTTGGAACTCACAACCCGACCGTCCTGACCACGCTGCACGACCATGTCGAGCTTGGTGACGAGCCGACCGAATGAGGCGCCCTGCATGACTGGCTTGCCGTCGATGATGCAGTTGTAGCCCTCGTGGGTGTGGGCGGTGAGGTAGGCGTCAATGATGGTCGACGTCTTCTTCACGATGTCGATAATCGGGCCGGTGAAGTCCTTGCATTCATTCGGTGCGCCGGTCGCACCACGGCCACCCTGGTGGATGACCACGATGATCGCGTTCGCTCCACGTTGACGCAGAAGCGCTGCGTTCTTGTTGATCGTTTCGACTTCGTCTTTGAAGGTGAGGCCGGCCACGCCGGACGGGGTAACGATCGTGGGCGTGTCCTTCAGCGTGAGGCCGATGAAGCCGACACGAACACCGTCCATGTCCCGGTAGTACCAGGCGGGGAAGATCGGCTGGTCGTTCTTCGTCTCGACCACGTTCGCTGCGATGTACGGGAAGGGTGAACCGGGCCAGATACCGTTCGTGCAACTCGTGTTGGCCTTGCAGCCACCGCGGTCGATCCGCTTGAGTTCCGCTGCGCCGTCGTCGAACTCATGGTTGCCGACGCCGGCCATGTCCATGCCCATCGCTGCGGCAACTTCGATCGTCGGCTCGTCGTCGAACAGCGCAGACAGCAGCGGCGAGGCACCGATGAGGTCACCCGCTGACACGACCAGCGTGTTCTTGTTGGTGTTCTTGAGGTTGCGGACGTACGTGGCCAGGTACTCCGCGCCGCCTGCGTTGACTGTGCCGACACGTCCACTCGAACCGGCCGGTGGTTCAAGGTTTCCGTGGAGGTCGTTAATTGACAGGATCTGAATGTTGGCGGTGTTTGTCGGGTCGAGCACATCGGCCGAAGCCGACGTTCCTCCCGACAGGCCAGCCGTGGTGAGCGCGAGGGCGAGGAGACCTGAAGCAGCTGCCGCGAGGGACATACGTGTACGCATTTCGCGATCGTATTCCTGAACGGCAGGTGTCGCCTACCTGAACGGGAATATTCATAGGGTCGAAACACGCGCCCGTCCGGGCAGGCCAAGCGCCTTTTCGGTCGCGTCAGCCGATTGCGTGGGTCATGTGGCTGACCATGGCGTCATGGATGATGGGCCACAGCGGTCGCGGAAGGTCGTGACCCATGTCCTGAAGAACGAGGAGGTTCGCTCCGGGAACGAGTTCCGCGGTACGTTCCCCACCCTTCAACGTGATGAGCGGGTCGGCCCGACCGTGGATGACAAGCGTAGGCACGTTCAGAGCCCGCAAAGCGTCGGCCCGGTGACCCGACGCCCTGATGGCGACGAGCTGCCGTCCGACACCTTCGGGATAGAAGGCGCGGTCGAAGGAGGCTGCGGAACGGGCGGCCGCGTCATCGGCGTCGAAGTAGCGCGGGCTGCTGATGATCCGGGCCCGCTCGACCGAAGCGGCGATGTTTGCCTCACGTTCGGCGGGCGGCGGTGCGAGCAGCGCAGCGTTGGCCTCCGGCTTTGACTCGAAATAGTCACGCTCGCCCGACGTCGACATGATCGACGTCATCGTCAGCACCCGCTCGGGGTGCTCGATCGCGATCGTCTGCACGATCATGCCGCCCATCGATGACCCGGCGATGTGGGCCTTCGCAATCCCCAGATGGTCGAGCAGCCCCATGGCATCTGCGGCAAACGCCGACAGCGTGTACGGCACCGCCGGCATGTCGCCCTTGCCGATCGACGCGGCGATCACAGCGGGAATGTCGACGTGCACGCCGTCCAGGTGCGTCGACAGGCCGACATCGCGGTTGTCGAACGACACGACAAAGAAGCCACGCGCTGCGAGCCCCTCGCGGAAACCATCGGCCCAGTTCAGGATCTGGGCGGTGAACCCGTTGACCAGCAGAAGCGCCGGGTTGGCCGGATCTCCGTGCGTCTCGTAGTAAAGCTCGATTCCATTGGACGGGGCGATGGGCATGCGCCGCACCCTATCCCCGACTCCCGGCTACGGCCAGCCCAGCGTACGGGAACCCGCCGAGACTGACCGACGGAGTCAGGCCAGGCGGTGGAGCCAGCTGTGCGTGTCGGTGCTGCGGCCGTATTGCACGTCGATGAGTGAGTTGCGGACGCGCATTGTCATCTCACCAGCCGCTCCGTTGCCGACTTCGCCGCCCTCCCACACCAGGCGACCCACCGGGGTCACGACCGCGGCGGTTCCGCAGGCGAACACTTCCTTGATCGCGCCCGAGGTGACGCCGTCGCGCCATTCGTCGATCGAGATCGGCCGCTCCTCAGGAGTGAGTCCGAGCTCGGCGCCCAGGGTGAGGATCGAGTTCCGGGTCACCCCTTCGAGGATCGTGCCCGAGACCGGCGGGGTCACCAGCTTGCCGTCGGCCCGTACGAAGTACAGGTTCATGCCGCCGAGTTCCTCGACCCACTTGTGCTCTTCCGCGTCGACGAAGCACACCTGGTCGCAGCCGTTCTCGCTGGCCTCGATCTGCGCAGCCAGACCGGCTGCGTAGTTGCCACCGCATTTCGCTGCTCCGGTGCCCCCGGGCGCCGCACGGGTGAAGTTGGATGACAGCCAGATCGACACCGGCTTCACGCCACCGGCAAAGTACGGGCCGACGGGTGACGCGATCACCATGTAACGGACTTCAGCGGACGGACGCACGCCGAGGAACACTTCCGACGCGAACATGAACGGCCGAAGGTACAGGCTGTTCTCGCCCCCGGTCGGCACCCAGTCGGCGTCGATCGCCACGAGTTTTTCGAGCGACTCGACGAAGAGGTCGGTCGGCAACTCGGGCAGGGCCAGGCGCTTCGACGACTTCTGGAAGCGCTCCGCATTCGCGGTCGGTCGGAACGTCCAGATCGAGCCGTCGGCGTGGCGATACGCCTTCAACCCTTCGAAGATCTCCTGCGCGTAGTGCAGCACTGACGTGGCCGGGTCCATCGGGATCGGGCCGTAGGGCTCGATGCGGGCGTCGTGCCAGCCCTCGGCGGCGGTCCACGTAATGGACAGCATGTGGTCGGTGAAGAACTTTCCGAACCCCGGGTTGGCCTGTATCTCGGCCCTCCGCTCGGGGGACACGGGGTTCTGGTTACGTTCGATCCGGTAGGTCAGCTGCGACATGGCTGCACAGCGTACGGGGCGGGGCGGGGCCCATGCACGTCTACCCGTCGATCGCCCGAAAATTGCTGGCACACCTCTCGTTTATGTAGCCGTAGATGTCGTCTGCTGGCAGCTACGGCTACATGTTCGAGAGAGTCGCTCAGACGTTGGCGGCCAGGTAGTCGCCGATTGCCGTGGTGGGGCCGACCGGCATGGCCGACTGGGGCGACAGGGTCGCATCGACGACGGCCTTGACCCTGGCGGCGGCAGCAGCTTCGCCCAGGAAGTCGAGCATCAGGCCGGCTGAGTAGACCGCAGCTCGCGGATCCGCCTTGCCGGTACCGACGATGTCGGGAGCTGAACCGTGGACCGGTTCGAACATCGACGGGCCGGTCCGGGCCGGGTTCAGGTTGGCCGACGAGGCGAGACCGACCCCACCGGAAACCGCTCCGGCCAGGTCGGTGAGGATGTCGCCGAACAGGTTGTCGGTGACGAGAACGTCGTAGCGCTGCGGTGAGTCGACGAAATAGATGCACGCGGCGTCGACGTGGTTGTACGCGGTGGCTACATCGGGGAATTCCTTCGCCACTTCGTTGAACACGCGCTGCCACAGGTCTCCGGAGAACTGCAGCACGTTCGTCTTGTGGACGAGCGTGAGGTGCTTGCGGGGCCGCGACTGGGCGAGCCCGAACGCGTGACGGATCGCCCGCTCGACACCGAGGCGCGTGTTGACGCTGCCCTGGGTGGCAATCTCGTGCTTCGTTCCCTTGCGGAGGAACCCGCCCTCGCCGGCGTAGGTGCCCTCGGTGTTCTCGCGGATCACGATGCAGTCGACATTGTTCTTCGGGAAGAGGAACGGCCGCTGGTTGATGTAGAGGTCAAGTTCGAAACGCATCTTCAGCAGAAGGCCACGCTCAAGAACGCCGGGGGCCACCTCAGGGGTACCGATAGCTCCGAGAAGGATTGCGTCGAAGCCGCGAAGCTCGTCGAGCACCGAGTCGGGCAGCACTTCACCCGTGCGAAGGAAGCGGCGACCACCGAGGTCGTAGTCGGTGGTTTCGAGGGCTACGCCCGCGGCCGCAACGACCTTGAGGGCCTCGGCCGTGACCTCGGGTCCAATTCCGTCGCCGCCGAGTACCGCAATCTTGTGTGCCATGTTCTTTGTGAACCTTTCGTGCGTCGTCCACGTTTAGGTGGTGATCTCTGTGGCTGATACCGCGTGGAACCAGCCCGCTCACGTTAGTGGCCGATCACCCTCGACTTCCTCACGCCACCGAAACGTGATCCGGCCCACGCGTTGCCAGTACCCTTGACGCCGTGAGCAAGACCAAGATCTCCCAAGCCGCCTACGATCGGCTGAAGGCCGAGTTCGACGATCTCTACGGCCGCGGTCGCATCGACATTGCGCGGCAGAATTGAAGCGGCCCGTGAACTCGGCGACCTTTCCGAAAACGGCGACTACCACGCCGCCAAGGAGGAGCAGGGAAAGATGGACGGCCGCATGCGGCAGATCCAGAACATCCTCGACTCGGCCGAGATCGTCGAAACCGTCGACACCGACTCGGTCAGCCAGGGATCGGTCGTGGAGATCCGCTACGAAGGCGACGATGACACCGAGAAATACCTGCTCGGGTCCATCGAAGAGCGCCGCGACGGTCTCGACGTCATCTCACCCCAGTCCCCCCTCGGCTCGGCCCTGCTCGGTCACAAAGTCGGCGACTCCGTTGAGTACCAGGCTCCGGGCGGAAAGCTCAGGGTTGAGGTTGTCTCAATTTCGGCATAATCACCCGGTGTCCCTCGTGGCGTCGACATGACGCCCACCGCTCCCCAGCCGACCAGACCCCGGCCTGCTGCACCCCGCCTTGCCGATCACGGGGTGATTGGCGATCGGGCCACCGCAGCATTGGTCGACGCAACGGGAACCATCGACTGGTACGCGCCCGACGGCATGGACCGGTCACCTTCGCTCTACCGGCTCGTCGATCCAAGCGGTGGCATGGTGCGCGTAGGGCTCGATCGGCCCGACGTGATCGGTGAGCAGAGCAACGATCCGAACGCGCCTATTCTCGCCACCACGCTTACGGCCCGCGATGCGGCCTTCTCGGTCACCGATCATCTGTTTCGCGGCCGGATCGTGCGAGTCGTTACCGGTCTTCGCGGGACCTCCGAAGTCCACGCCGAGATCGTGCCCGGATGGCGATTCGGTCTTCCCCGGCGGGTCGACCGTTGGTCCGACGGCGTCGCATTCGGTTCCCTGATTGTCCGCGGCGTCGACCTCGACGCACCACGAATACTCAACCCAGGTGACCGGTTCGTCGTGACCATTTCTCCGCTCGACGACGGAAAGATGCTCCGAAGCGCGCCAGATCTTGCCGGCCTCACGGTGGGTGCAGCGATGGCGGAGCAGGACCTGTTGAAGCGGGAGTGGCGTAACTCGCTCGGCCGCGTCGAACTCAACTCGTTGTATCGGGCACAGGCACTTACGTCGATCCGACACCTCCGGCTCCTTACCGACCGAACGTCGAACGCTTTACTACGAGCACTTACGACATCGCTCCCGGTGCGCACCGGAAACGAGCGCAATATCGACGAGCGATTTGCGTGGCTCCGCGACAACGCCGACGTAACGACCCTGTGGGAAGCTCTGGGCACTTACGAATGGGCCAACTCGTCGCGGTGGTGGCTCCATCAACGAGCGCAGGACGAGTTTCCGCTGGCCCCTGCCTACCAATGCTCCGGTGAGGGCATCGGTAGCGAGCAAGACGCTATGTTGCCGGGATGGCAGGGCCACGGGCCGGTGCGAACCGGCAGCAAAGTGGGCTCGTTGTTGGACCTTGGCGCGATCGCGCAGGTGTCGATGGTTCTCGACGCTCGGGACTCGTGGACCGAACTCGAAAAGCTCGGCAACTTTCTGGCCGACCATGGCCGGCGACCCGACAATGGTCGGTGGGACCGTCGGGTTCGACCGCAACGCCACGTCGAGTCGGCGCTCGCCGTCCGCGCTGCGTTGCGTGCACTTATTCGCACGACTCAACGACGTGACCCGCTTGACCTCGTCGTCGTCGGCTGGAAAGAGTCCCTGAACGACCTCAGCAACTGGTTGCAAACTGAGGGATGCTTCGGCCGGCGCCCGAATGCAGGATGGCGTCGAATCGGAGGAACCGTCGATGGCGATCTCGGCGACGACTCCTCAGACGCGTCGCTTCTCGCCCACCTCTGCGATCCGTCCGATCTGCCATCACTGCCCGACGACGTTCACAACGACGCAGCGACCCGACGCGATGCGACTTTGGCGCAGACCATCGCGCAGCTGTCCGAAGACGTGCTGACCCACCGACACCTGGCTCACGTCGACGACGGCTTCCCACCCGGTCAGGGCGCTGACCTGTGGGCCTCGTTCACCCTCGTGCGGGCCCTGTGTGCCGCTGATCGCTGGGAAGAGGCGCATGAGCGCATGGAGGCGCTGCTTCCGCTGCTCGGGCCGACGGGAATCGGGGCCACCCACGTGGATCCGGCATCGAGGGATCTTCGGGGCAATTTGGCTGCCGCACCCACCCACGTGGCCGTCGTGATGGCTTGTGCCGCGTTTGCCCGAAGTCCGCACTGAGGCCGTGACGCCATGACGCCATGACGCGGTGCGTACTGAAGCCTGACGCCGTACGCAGTGCCGTCGCGACGCAGTCGCTTTGGCACGTGCGGGTGCCCGGCCGAACCCCGCTGAATGCACGATCCGTTGTCGGCGTTGGCGTCGTGAGGCTGTCGCGAAGCACCGAAAATCGTAAAGGCTTCAGATTGCCAGTACCCTTATCTTCGTGGTTGACCGATCGTCTGAGCCGACCCAGGTTGGCGCGAAAGCCAAGCGCACACGAGCCGAGCGCATCGAGACCGCTCCTGAAGGTCGGTTCGTCGCCCTGCCCGGACGCGGCAAAACGTATGTGTACGAACTAGCTGGCCCCGCCAACGCGCCGACCATCTTGCTTCTTCACGGGTGGACGGCGACTGCCGCCCTCAATTTTTCGCAGGTCATGACGCCGCTCGCCAAGAAGTACCGCGTGCTCGCTATGGACCTTCGCGGTCACGGACGCGGCATTCGGCCCCGCCCCTTCTTTCGCCTCGAAGACTGCGCCGACGATGCCGTGGCGCTTGCAGACATTCTGGGAATCGACACGTTCATTCCCGTTGGCTATTCGATGGGCGGAACCGTCGCTCAACTGATCTGTCAACGCGATCCGGATCGGGTCAACGGCGTGGTGCTCTGCGCAACGGCGAAGACGTTCAAGTCGCAGGGTCGCGATCGCTTCCTGTGGGAAGGAACGATGGGCATCGCCGCGACGATGCTGACGATGGCACCAACCGGAGTCCGTCAGCAGATCCTCGATCGGTTCGTCCTGGTCAAGGCCAAACCCGACACCCCGCAGTGGATGGTCGACGAGATCAAGCGGAACGACGCGGCGTTCGTCGTGCAGGCCGGCCTCGCCCTCGGTCGCTTCGACGCAACCGATTGGATCGCCGAACTGGGCCGCGAAGGCCTCAGTGGAATCCCGAGCTCAGTGGTCATCACGACGAAAGACACGACCGTCGCCACGCCTCGGCAGCGAGCGCTGGCGAAAGCGATGACGGGCGCTTCGGTGCACGAAGTTGCGGCCGGGCATCGGGCCGCCGTGACGGAAGCCGACCTTTTTCTAAGTGCACTTATGGGTGCGCTTGCCGACGTCAGCGCTCCCCGGTAGCCAACTCCGCAACGGCTTCGGACCCAATAGGGGCCCAGTTAGACGCGCGCTGATCCGACGCCAGGCGCATGCTGAAACCGACGCAGGCGCATCCTCGATCGGGCAGTGACCGCCAAAACCACGAAATTCCCCCTCCGACGATTTAGCATGTTGTCCAACTGGCGTGGACCGAAGCCGACGGAAGGAACCCAAACAGATGGTGAAGAAGCAATCGAGTGCTGCGGCATTCGACAAAGACCAGACGATGCAACTCATCGAGAAGGCCGCACTAACGCTCTTGGCCGAAGAAGGGGTGCTTGCGGGCTTGAATCTCCGGGAAGTGGCCGATCGGGCCAGGGTAAATCGCGGTCTGGTCTACCACTACTTCGGAACCCGGCGTGAGCTGCTGCGGTCGTCATTGCGGCGTACTTTCAGCGATGTAACGGACCGCCTGCACGCACCGACCACTCCGCTTCCACCGCTCGGCACCCTCGCTCGGGAATTCTTCCGAGATGCGCTCAACTACAAGGAACGTTGGCGAACGACGGCGCTACTTCTGCTCGATGATGACCAGAACCTGAAGATCATGCCGTTCAACGCCCAAGGCCAGAAGCGTTTCGCCGAGGCCATCGCCGACGGTCGTCTGAGCTCCGACGCAGACGCCCGTGAGTGCTACGCGTTGATCTGGTCAGTTGTCTACGGCTACTCGATCCTTCGGGAGGCCATCGCGCGAGACCTGAAGCTCCAACCGGCCACCATGGACAAACGCATGGAAACGCTCATCGAGACGCTGTTCGCGACATTCGACGCTCCGACGAACTGAGTCATCCTCATCACGGCGCCAGCACTGCCAGCACTGCCAGCCCGGGCGGTCGTCGGGTGATGACGGTAGCGACCTGCCATCACGCTACGTTGGAGAAATGCGGTTATGGCCCAAGCACTGGCACCCCGAAACATGGATCTGCTCCATGCGAGGACACGTCGCTCCGGCCATGCATGTGGAGTTTCTCTCCGACGCTGACGCGGCCCTTGGCGCGATCCTGAGCGACGGTCGTCGACTCGCCCGATGTCTTCGGTGCGACACGTGGGTTGAACACACGCAACCTGTCGGCGACGAGATCACGTCGGAGGCGCTTCCGCCGCTGGCCGATCTACCGAAGCCCCGTCGCGGCAAGCCATTGCACGAAGCGATCCTGATGAAGCTGATCTCGATCAACAAGGGCACTCACGCACTCGCCTTCACGATCGTTGCGGCCATCCTGTTGGCGTTGCAGACGAACATCGGACCGCTGCAGCGATGGGCGGCGAAGGTCAACAACGCGCTTGCCCCGGTCGTCAACGACACCGGTCAAGGAGCCGGTCGTTCGTTCGTCACCCGTCAACTCGAACGGATCCTCTCCCTGAAATCCGACACGATCAAGATCCTGTTCGTGACCGCAGCCGTATACGCAACTGTTGAGTCGATCGAGGCCATTGGGTTGTGGCTCGAGCGTCGTTGGGCTGAGTATCTGACCGTTCTGGCGACCGCCGGCTTTCTGCCCCTGGAGATCGAGGAGCTCTCAAAGGAGATCACGCCGCTGAAAGTCGGAGCCCTCCTGGTCAACGTCACGCTCCTCGTGTGGCTGGTGTGGAACAAACGACTTTTCGGCATCCGCGGTGGACACCACGCGTTGTTGGCCCACGACCAGATCGACTGGCCAGCGGTCATCGCCGGCCCGACTCCGGCCGTGCAACGCTCCGTCCAACGGCGCAAGATCTGGCCGTTCCGCGTCGGTAACCGGATGGCGGACGTCGGGCCACGGGCCGGACGGTGAGAAGTCAGCCCGTCGGGCCAAGGGCTGTTCAGGTGGCTGACCAGTAGGGATCTCTCAGAACCCGCTTCTTCAGCTTGCCGTGAGCTTCTCGAGGAAGAGCTTCAGTGATGTCATACGTCTTCGGAATCTTGTACGACGCGAGTCGTTCGCGCGCGTACCTATCCAACGCAACGAGATCGATCGTCGTGCCCGGCATCGGTTCCACGACCGCCTTCACCTCCTGCCCGAACTCCGGATGCGGAATGCCGAAGACGGCGACATCGCTTACATCAGGAAAACTACTAAGTACACCTTCGATCTCGGCGGGGTAGACGTTGCTACCGCCGACCAGGATGAGATCGACCCGTCGATCGGCGAGGAACAGATAACCGTCGGAGTCAAGCCACCCGATGTCGCCCACGGTGAAACGACCGTCGGGCAGTCGAATGGACGCGGTCTTCTCGGGATCGCCTTCATAGACGGGTGCGCCATCGGCGCGCTTTACGTAGATGGTGCCGATTTCGCCCGGCGGCAGATCATTCCCGTTGTCGTCGACGATCGACAGCACCAACCCACCAGCGGCCTTTCCGACCGTGCCGGGTTTCGCGAGCGAGTCGGCCGACGTCGCAATGACCGGCCCGGTACCCTCCGAGGACCCATAGAGCTCAATGACCACCGGTCCGAACCAGTCAATCATTCCCCGTTTGGCCCAGTCGGGACACGGTGCCGCCGTGTGGAAGATCCAGTCGATCGTCGATACGTCGTAGTTGGCCCGGATGTCGTCGGGGAGCTTCAACAGCTTCACGAACTGCGTGGGCACCATCGGAAGTCCGGTTATCCGGCGCTGCTCGATGAGCGCCAGGGTCTCCTCGGGGTCGAACTTGGTGACGATCGAGATCGAGTGCCCGTTGACGATGCCTCCCATGAGACCGACCAGCAGACCGAGCGCATGGTAAAGCGGGGTCGTGATGAGGGTCCGTCCGGGCGACGGCCGATGGTGGAGTCGTGCCACCGGAGCGGTTCTCGCCGCCCAGGCTGACACGGGAATCGCCGAATCAGATCGTGTCACGCCCTTCGACTTCCCCGTCGTTCCTCCGGTGTACAGGAGTGGCGAGCCCATCTGGATGTCAGGAAGCACACCATCAGAGTGGGCCATGAGCCAGTCTTCGTAGCTGTCGGCGGGCGACGTGGATCCGACAACTTTGACCTGCGTTATCCCGACGGCATCGGCGAGGCGTCGGCCGAGCGGTTCAAGCTCGGTGGAAACGATGAGCAACCGCGCCTGCGCGTCGTTAAGAAGATCAGCCAGTTCAACTTCGGTGAGGTGCCAATTCAGAAACACCGACCGGGTACCGGCCCGAAGACTCCCGAGTGCCATCTCGGCTGTTTCCAGTGAGTTCTGCGACAGCAGCGCCCACCGGTCCTCCGGTTCGATCCCGTTGGAGCGCAGGGCGTTCGCGAAGCGTCGGCTGCGTTCCTCCAGTTGCGCCCAGGTCAGCGTGCCGCTGCGGGTCCAGACCGCTTCGGCATCAGGCTGTTCGGCCGAAACCGGGAGAAGATTGACCGGCTGCAACAGATGCGAGGACATGTCCGTCATTGTGCTCCGAAGGACGAGCGACGTCGAAATCGGCGCCGTCGGGGCCGGGCAATCACACCAGAGGTCGGCGACTACCAGCCAGCGGCAGTCTCGATGGCTCGGGCCGCCGACATGACAGCCTGGGCGTACTTGACGCCCGGGGACTTCGTGGTGCGCGCGATCGGTCCCGACACGGAAACGGCGGCCCGAATTTCCCCGGTCTCGTCAAAGATCGGCGCACTGACCGACGCAACGCCAGCCTCACGTTCACCGACACTTTCAACCCAGCCCTTCCGGAGGACGGATGCCTCGCGCAGCAGGACCCGCCCGGCCGAGCCTTTGTCGAGCGGAAGCGCAGCCCCGACCGCCACGATCGTGCGAAGCCCGTGAGGTGATTCGACCGCGTCGACGCAGATACGCGCGTCGCCATCCCTCACGTACAGCTGGGCGCTTTCGCCGGTGACGGCGACGAGTTCCTCCAGCGACGGACGGGCCAGATCCCGCAACGGAAATCCCTCCGATGCGATTCTCCCGAGTTCGACCAGACGTGGGCCCAGAATGAAGCGTCCACGACCATCACGGCGAAGTATTCCGTGCGCCTCGAGTGCCGTGGCGAGGCGGTGGGCGGTTGCCCGGTGGAAGCCCGTTGCGTCGGCCAGAGCGGCGAGGGCGAGCGGCTCGGACTGCACGGCGGCAACGATGGCCATCGCTTTATCGAGGACTCCAACTTCGCTTACACTGGGTTTCGCCACGCGAGAACACTATCTCAAATGGCGAGACAGCAGACAGCGGCAAACCAGCGACACCACTGCATCAAACACCGATGATCGGAGCATTCATGGGAAAGACACTGAGCGAGAAAATCTGGGAACGTCACCTCGTTCGAGCGGCAGAAGGCGAACCGGACCTCCTGTACATCGACCTCCACCTCGTTCATGAGGTCACGTCGCCGCAGGCCTTCGATGGTCTTCGCATCGCGAACCGCAAGGTCCGCCGCCCCGACTTGACCGTCGCCACGATGGACCACAACGTTCCGACCGATATCAAGGGTCTGAACATGACGAACACTGAACTCGTCACCGACGAAGTCAGCCGTCAGCAGATGCAGAAGCTCCAGAGCAACTGCGATGAGTTCGGCGTCACGCTGTACCCGATGGGTCACCCGAAGCAGGGCATCGTGCACGTGATCGGCCCGGAGCAGGGGCTCACCCTCCCGGGCATGACAATCGTGTGCGGCGACTCACACACGTCGACCCACGGCGCCTTCGGCTCCCTGGCCTTCGGTATCGGCACGAGCGAGGTCGAGCACGTACTCGCCACTCAGACATTGCCCCAGACACGTCCGAAGACGATGGCCGTGAATGTCGACGGCGAGCTTCCGGCCGGTGTTACGCCGAAGGACGTTGTCCTTGCGATCATCGCCAAGATCGGCACCGGCGGCGGCATGGGTCACGTGATCGAATACCGCGGTTCGGTGTTCCGCAACATGTCGATGGAAGGCCGCATGACCGTCTGCAACATGAGTATCGAAGGTGGTGCCAAGGCTGGCCTGGTAGCTCCCGACGAAACTACGTTCGCGTATCTCCAGGGTCGCGAGCATGCGCCAAAGGGTGCTGCATGGGATGCTGCGGTAGCCGACTGGAAGACCCTCGTGACCGACGACGACGCCGTGTTCGACAAGGTCGTAACGATCGACGCAACCACCCTCGAACCACATGTCAGCTGGGGCACCAACCCCGGTCAGACGCTGCCGATCAGCGCTAACGTCCCCGATCCGTCGACCTTCACCGACCCGGTCGAAAAGGACGCTGCCGAGCGCGCCTTGGCCTACATGGGCCTCAGCGCCGGTCAGTCGATCAAGTCGATTGCCGTCGACACCGTGTTCATCGGTTCGTGCACGAACTCACGTATCGAAGACCTGCCGCGCCGCAGCCGGCGTGTTCAAGGGTCGCTCGATCAAAGCCGGCATGCGCGTCATGGTTGTTCCCGGTTCCTTTGCGGTGAAGGAGCAGGCTGAGGCTGAAGGGCTCGACGCCGTGTTCACCGAAGCCGGCGTCGACTGGCGTGAACCCGGTTGCTCGATGTGCCTCGCGATGAACCCCGACAAGCTCGCAAACGGCGAACGTTCAGCGTCGACCAGCAACCGCAACTTCGAAGGCCGCCAGGGCCGTGGCGGACGCACGCATCTCGTGTCGCCGCAAGTCGCTGCCGCAACCGCGATCCTCGGCCACTTCGGCACGCCCGAAGACCTCTGAGCAACTCCGGCGATCCTACGTACACATACGACCAACGTTATTACGTACACTTAAGAACTTAAGAATTCGAAACGAGAACACCATGGAAGCAGTTCGCGCCATCACCGGCACCGCAGTACCCCTCGACCGTTCCGACGTCGACACCGACCAGATCATCCCGTCCGACTGGCTGAAGCGCATCGAGCGCACCGGCTTCGGCAAGGGCCTCTTCGCTGAATGGCGAGACGACCGCAACTTCGTGCTCAACAACGAGGAATACGCCAGCGCGAACATCCTCGTCGCCGGCGCAAACTTCGGCACCGGCTCGTCACGCGAGCACGCCGTCTGGGCCCTGGAGGACTACGGCTTCAAGGCCGTCGTCTCCCCCCGCTTCGGCGACATCTTCAAGAACAACGCAACCAAGGTCGGCCTTCTGCCGGTTCAGGTGTCGGCCGAGGTCGGCCAGCAGCTCATGGCCGCAGTGCAAGCAGATCCAACGCTGGAGATCACCATCGACGTCGAACGTCGCACGCTGAGCGCTCCGAAGATCGGGCTCGAGACGACGTTCCCGCTCGACGACTTCACCCAGTACCGCCTGCTCAACGGCCTCGATGACATTGGCCTCACGCTCCGCCACGGCGACTCGATCGACAGCTTCGAGGCGAAGCGTCCGGCCTGGGCCCCGACCGCCTGACCGAAACCTCCCCGACTCACGTTCGGGGTCGGCTTCGACGACCGTGACGACCGATCCCCAAACCCACGAAACTGTGCCTGAAGGAGCGGATCAACCTTGCCCGCATCAACTATCGGGACCGTGACTCCCTGACCATCACCTGGGACCAAATGATGGCGACAGAGGCGTTGTCGGCCTGTCTCGGCGTTCAACCCCGACCTGAGCAGTGCGTCGGGTCGCTCCGACCGAGAAAAAGCCGTTCGGAGTGCCGCCACCCACGCTCGACCGTGCGACAGGATATGGGTATGAATCCTATGCCGCTGTTGGCATTCTCGATTGTTGGTCTGGTTGGGCTGGCCGTGGGCCTGTTTTCGACTCGTCGTCTCTGGATGGTGGCCGACACCCCCACTATCCCGGCCGGGCACACGTTTCCCGGTCGCATCGAAATCCATGGAAGGGCTGAGCTTCCTCCCGGGCACAACCTCACGTCACCGTTCACCGGGAGCAACTGCGCGTGGTGGAAGGTAGAAATCCAGCGCGAGCAGCAGTCCGGGAAGTCGAAGGAGTGGAAAACGAAGGGCACGGTGACGTCGGAGTTCCAGGTCCTCGTGCGAGACGATTCGGGCCTGGTACGCGTTGACCTGGGTGACAACGCGCCGAGCAGGTGCCGCTCGGAAACGATCGGCCAGTCGTCCCTGCCGAACGTGACTCCGACGATGCTGAAGGCGGTTGCCGGTGGCGCGCTTCTCCATACGCTGAGCGTCCCGGTGGTTCCGCCGCGAAATCTGCTCGCCACCGTCATCGGGGCAATCACCGAAGACAGCTACTCGCCCGACCTGAACCTGGCGACGGCATCGGGAGACTGGCGGGTCGTTGAACAGCGCATCGAGGTCGGCGACGAACTGTACGTGCTCGGCAATGCCCGATCAGTCGATGCCGGACCGCTGCTGATGAGCAAAAAGCACGGCTCCCTGTTTGCCTACCGAGGGCAGGAGAGAACTCTCCTACGAAATCTGAAGATCACGGCGTACGTGGCCATCGCGTCGTTCGTGATCGGTGCCGCGGGCGCTGTCGGCTACCTGAAGGGCGAACACACCACAGCTCAAACCGCTCTCGACCATTTCTCGATTCCGTTTGCGCTGTTGGCCGGATGGTTGGCGCTTCTGCTGATCGGCGTCGTGCAAGCCGTGCGCATTCGCAACCGGATTGTCGCAGCGCGCGAACAGGTGTACTCGTCGTGGGGTCTCATCGACGTGGCCAGCGCGAAACGCGCCGCTCTCGTGCCGAATCTCGTCGAGGTGGTGAAGGCCGCCGCTGCGCATGAGGTATCAACACTGGAGCACCTGGCCCTCGCTCGAACCCAGTCGATAGCAGCCGCAGGCGCGGTACCGGACGTGTCCCGACTGCAGGCATCGTCGAAGGCGCACTCCGAAGGACTCGCTGCGTTGGAAGGCATGCGCGCATTACAGGAGCACTATCCATCGATCCATACGAACCCGAACTACATGCAACTGTTCCGTGAACTTACCGATTTGGAAAACAACGTGGCGGCGGCGCGCAGCTATTACATCGACGCACAAACCGTTTTGCGCACCCGCCTCCAGACCTTCCCGGATTCCTGGCTCGCCGAGTTCGCCGGCAAGATGCCGCCCGAGTTGACCAACCATACGAAAGCCACTGCCGCCAGCGTCCCGGCCGCGCAGACCGCTAGCTGACCATTGCCCCTTTGACAGCGTAGGAGCCGGTTCCGACTTTCAGAGTTTCACTAATGTGGGCGTTAGTAAGTTTCCATACAGTTGACTCGAGCGCCTCGCCTCCGAGGTCGATCCAAACGGTGGCATCAGCCTGACTGATCGGGCCTTCTGCGATGTCGTTGAGGTTGAAGGAAATTTCGGCGGTTCCCTGCTCTTTGATCTTCATCGTGACGTCGGCCTTGGTCTTGCCGACGTGGAAGCGCATGTTGTCACGGCCGACGAGAGCATCCGTCGCCAGGCACGTCACCGTGATCGAGTACTTCGGATTCTTCTGTTTCAATGCCGCGCTCGTGAACGCTGCGGTGTCTTCGTCGCCCGCCGCCTCCGCTTTCGGCAGGTTGCTGAGCAGCAGCGAGGGCGACTGCGTCATTGCTGCTTCCAACGAGGCGAACGCCAGGTATGAGTGAGCGGCCTTCTTTGCGGTTTCCCCGTCGACGACCGATGGCGCCTCGTTCGACGCACCCGCCTTGCCGCCTTTCCCTGACGCCTTGTCGCCTTCGGCGAGCGCAGCGAGTCCCTGAACATCCCAAGGAAGGCTCCACGCGGAACGCGAAAGATGGGTGACCGATCCGGGCGGGTCGTCGTAGCCCTTCACACCGAATGACGTCTGGAATGACTCCTGGCCCTTCACCGCCACCAGCTTCGCTTCGCCGATCGTGTTGTCGACCGTCATTGACGGTTGGTCGAACGCGTCTCGGCCGGGAACCACACCCGACACCGACACCGACGTGTTGTCGGCGGTCAGTCCACCGGGAGGGAGGAAGAACGGCGCTTGTGCGGCGGGAATGACCGTGCCGCCCGAGTTCACCTCAGACACGTCGCGATGCGCCCCGGTTGTTCCCACGTTCTCTTCGAATTGCACCGGCGTATCGCCCGGTTTCTTTGGTGGAACTTCGTACACGGCACGGCGATCGGAAACCTTCACGGTCTGGACGAACCCGCCCTGCACGATCTTTCCGGACGCGATCGTGTACGCCGCTTTGTTCAGGGTGAGTTGCACGTCAGTCATGGTCGCTTTGGGCCCGGTGATCGTGGTCGACGACCCCTTGACGGCAGCGGTCGTAACGCCGGACATCTTCGGTATCGCTGGCGGCGAGGCGCTGACCATGTCGGCTGGCACGACTCCACCCTTCCACTCGGTCGGAGTGCCGGCTGCCGGTGCCGTTCCCGGCGCAGCAGGAGCGGCCGGCGCGGCGGGCGGGTTCTCTCGCTGCACCAGTGCGCCAGCTGCACTGAAGGCCCGGTGGACGGCCCGGTTACCGATGGTTTTCTGCAGGCCGTCGACCGACGAGGCCAACAACGATCGCCGAGCAACCGAAGAGGGCCGAGATGCGGCCCCGAACGGGATTCGCGAACCAGGTCGAGCCACTGCCCTTTCGGGCAAACCGGCGCTGCGATCGTGTCGTGCTTCGGATGCACGAGTCTCCACAATCGACTCGGGACGCACAACGTCGGCCACAACTGGATGTTACCGGACCCGCTCCGTCAGTGCTATCGCTCGTTTTCTGACCTCAAACGTTGCGAAACTCACGCTCGAGAACCACGCCCACACCGTCTTCATCGTTGGTCAGGGTGATTTCGTCGGCAACAGCTTTGGTGTCGTCGTGTCCGTTGCCCATGGCCACTCCGTGGCCGGCCCAGGCGAGCATCTCAATGTCGTTCGGCATGTCGCCGAACGCAATCGTGTCTTCGACCGAAATACCGTGACGGTCGCAGATCCGCTGAAGAGCGGCTGCCTTCGACACGCCAGGCGCCATCACTTCGATGAGGGTGCGTGACTGAGGTACGTTCGCGGTCGAACCGTAGGTGATGGTGCCGTTGTCACCAACCGCTGCGATAAGAGCCCGAAGAACTTCAGCGTCCATCGAGGGATGCCGGAACAGAATTTTGAGCGACGGTGTCTTGATCAGCTCGTGGAGCGGAGCGATCGTCACCTTCCGCCCCACGTCGTACATCGGCTGATAGGGCGGCTCGTGTCCGAAACCATCGAGTGAGTCGATGGCGAAACCGACGTCGGGCAGAACACTGCGAATCGCTTCGGTCGCAGCAGCCGCATGTTCGGGCGAGAGAAGACGGGTATCGATGATCGATTCGTCGCTCAGATCGAGCGTCACTGCGCCGTTGGAACACACAGCGATGCCGTGATGCTCAAGCATTTCCGCAATCGGATGGGTAATCCGTGGCGGACGACCCGTGGCAATTACGAAGAGCGACCGTTCGATGACCGCGTTGACCGCCGCCCGATTACGTAGTGACAGGGTTTCGTCGGAACGAAGAAGCGTCCCATCGACATCGGAGGCCACAAGTCGAAAACGCACGTTGATCGACGCTAGCGCATCACATCCGGCTAGCGGGGAAACGCTGGCTCACGCACGGCCGGCCGCCTATTCGACCGGGTTCGTGGTCGCGTCGAAAACTTCGGGAGACAGGCGCGGATCGCTTGCGGCCAGCGCTTGGATCGGAAGCGCTGATCCTGGTGTGAGCCCGAACCCCGCCGACGTACCGAGACCGGTGGGAGCACTCAGCCCCGGTCGGATAGGAGACAGGCGGGGAACGGCGATCTCGGCCGCGACCACGGTTTCGCGACCGTTGCCCGAGGAATCGACGGCTGGCAGGTCAACCCGTGATGGATCCGACGCGGAATCTGTCGATGTGACCGAAGGTTGGTCCGTCGCGGCTTCCACACCGCCCGATCGGGCCAGTCGAAGGGTACGCACAACGAGATGGGCCGCCGTTTGCGCCATGATCATGAGATCGAGACGGGTGCTCCAGTTCTCCACGTAGAACACATCACAGCGCTCGTAGGTGGCGAACGACGCCGAGTCGCGGCCCTGGACCTGCCAGAGACCGGTGATGCCCGGCCGCACCTGGTTGCGAAGCATCAACCGCTCGCTGAACGCCGCGACCTCGCGGGCAAGGGCCGGGCGCGGTCCGACGAGGCTCATGTCGCCACGGACCACATTCCAAAGCTGCGGGAGTTCATTGATGCTCGTCGCGTCCATGATCCGCCCGATCCGGGTAAACCGTGGATCGTTCTTCATCTTGAACAGCGGGCCGTGACGCTGATTGTCTTCGAGCAGTTTGGCCTGAAGCGCTTCGGCGTTCATGACCATGGTCCGTATTTTGTACATCGTGAACGGTCGACCGTCGAGACCGACACGCTGCTGTTTGAAGAACGCCGATCCACCGTCGCCGACCTTCGTCAACACCGCGAACAGGGCGATAATCGGGGAACACAGGATCAACCCGATACCGCCCAGAACGATGTCGAGAGCGCGCTTTACCCGCGACTGCAGGCCGGTCAGCCGGACGTGCTCCAGGTAGAACGCCGCTTCTCCGCCGATCGGGTTCATCTGAAGACGGCTTGGATCGATGCCGAGAAGACCGCCGAACAACTGCACGTGGACCCCGGCGTTGAGAAGCTCACGAACAATCCGGTTCATGTCACGAATCGACAGCCCCGAAGCGGCCACGATGGCCCCCGACGCCCCGTTTTCCCTCATCACGGCGACCACGTCATTGAGTGGACCCAAATAGCGAAGGTCCTCGGCCCACGCGGACATCTCACCGCGATTGCCGATAACGCCGACCACGAGATAGCCAAGCTCAGGTTCTGAACTCAACATGTTGTGAAGTTCATAAACCTCTTCACCACCACCGATGAGCACTACCGGACGAGCGAAGTTGCCACCGGATCGATGGCGCTTGAGCGCTTTGCGGTACAGGGCCCGACCGATCACCACAAAGCACACCGCCAGAACCTGTGAGACGACGACAGCGCGAACGCGCACCGTCGTCACCTTGAAGCGACCGGCGACCATCCAAGCGGCCACCCCACCGAGGAGGCAGGCCCGTAATATCGCAGCGGTTTCGAGGGCCCTGACGGAACACATTCGAGACAGGTACAACCGCGTCGTGAAGAACACCGCCAGGGTCAAACCGACAATCAATACACCGAACGCTGCCAACTGCCAAGACGGACCGGGAAGGTTGAGCCCGAGCATTGCTGCGGCCAGCCAACCGAACGACAGTGCGATCGCATCTGACGCAATCAACGACCAGCGAAGCCGCCGGTTACCGAACGTCTGCGACTCGCCCATTTCAGAACCCATGTTTTTCGCCCTCTCCTTGCCTCAACCGAACATCAGGAAATCGCCGACAAACAGACCCGACGAAGGTGCTTGGGTCTTGCCCGGACCGTTGCCCGGCCATCCAATGGAACTCGCAACCGCAACCCACCTGACCGCCAAGAGCGGTTGACACGAGGGTAAGAGTAGCAATTCTCCAGCCGCGCACAAATTGGTGTCGCAATTGTCATACGACAGGAAATCCCTGCTCAACGCCACGAAAGGACTTATGCCCTCTTTCATGATGTTTCATCATTCGGAAATGAATCCCGCTTGCACTTTTGACGTTTCCCACCTAGGGTGAGCGGTTAATCACCGTTCCAGCCAGCGAATGGAGGACGGCCAGTGTTGCACGGGGAGGTGAACATGAATAACGAAGTCACTACAAAGAAGCCGTACCACGCACCCGTGGTAATTGAACTTGGCGAGGTTCGCTCCGCTACCCTCAGCGGGTCTGGCTTGCAGCCGTAAAGAACTCAAATCGACCCCACCATCGTTAACGATGGTGGGGTCGATTGCTTTTCGGGCTCCCGTCGATCCGCCGCACGTTGCCGAATCGGGTGGTGAGCTCGCTAGCCTTTGAGCCGCGGCGATCAAGGCGGATCGGAAAGCCGACGATAATGGGTGTTGCTATGACTGATCTCTCAGGTATGCGTTTTCGTCCGTCGGATGACGTTGTTGTTCAAACCGTAGGCGCCGAAACGGTCCTCCTCCATGTGCCGTCGGAACGTTTCGTGACCCTCGACGACATCGGTGCCGAGATGTGGCGGGTCGCGTGCACTTCCGTCACGGTCAGCCAGACCATCGACGCACTTTTGCTGGAATTCGACGTTGAGCGGTCTGTTCTGGAAACGGACTTCCTGGCATTTTCCAACCGGCTGAATTCGCTGGATCTCGCCAAGCTCGAACCCATCACGCCGTAGTCGACCAGGACCACACATCCGGACCCGGCGGACCACGCCAAGCCAGCCATGAGTCGACCAACGTTTCGCTTCGCTTTTGCCGGCGAGATCATCGATTCGGTCATCCACCCGGTGGTGCTTCCGCTCGTTGACGGCGAGCCGACCTGGACGGTGCATGAGACCACGCTCGACAGTCCGCGTTTCGCGCCTTGGCACGTCGAGTTGGCGGCGCGAGCGACCGAAACCAACGGTTGGGCCGCCCTTCGGCCCGAGGGTTTGCTTCTGCGGTTTCCGAACCATGCCAACTTTCTGATCGACATCGATGGCCGAAACGTGTGGGCGGCTCCCGACCCGGAGTTCACCGAGTTTGCCGCTCACCTGCTGATAGACCACGTGGCGCCTCGGCGGTTCGCGCTGCTCGGGGAGAAGGTTCTGCACGCAACTTGCGTCGCCCTTCCGTCCTCTGCTGGACCTCGCGCAATCGGCCTCTTCGGCGCGACCGGGGCGGGAAAATCGACCTTTGCGACATATGCGGTGCGGCGAGGCGCTCGTTTCGTTGCCGACGACTGCCTCCTCCTGCGTCCGACAACCGACGGTGGGCCAACTCGGTACTCGGCCGTTCCGAGCTACGCCGGAGCACGCCTTTGGGGCGATTCTCTGGCAGCAATCGGCGGGGCGATCGCCGAGCAATCGACAGTTTCTTCATGGGGAAAGGGTCGACTCGACCTTGAGGCCCGCTTCGACCCCGCCCGGGTGCCGATTGAAGCCGTCGTGAAACTCGTCCGCTCCACCGCCCAAACTCCAGGTACATCACCCTCGGAAGCGGCGACGCCGGGAGCAGTTCTTCAGCTGCTGACGCCTTCGGAAGCAGCTGTCACCCTGGTCGGCACGTTCTTTCTCAATGAGAAAGGCGGGCTGAGCGCCCCGGATTTGCTAAGTCGGTCCTCTGAGCTTGCCCGGGATCTTCCCGTTTATCGACTCACCTACCCCTCGGGTTACGAACGTCTGGAAGACGCCTTCCAGCTTCTGACCGCCCACTTTGGATTGATCGCCCCCGTGGAGGGTCAGGGGTCATGACCGCTTCGCAGCGCGCCGCGGGCACGCCTGCCACGGGCGTGGTGGCGGCATTGCTCCGTAGATCGGCACACGTATCGCTCCGGTCGTTGCCACACAAATTTCCAAATCGGCTGGGCAACGCCATGTGTGCACTCACGAGTGCCACCGTCCTGGCTTACGTCCGGAGATCCGTGACGGTCGGCGGTTTGGCGGCCGGCGCACAAGCGGTCGTCAATCTGGTTCCGGAAGCCGCGGATGTCGAGAAACCTGAAGGCCGCCACGACGACCAGCGTTTGGCTCGCCCCGACGACCAACGCATGGCGCAATGGATCGCAAGGTTGTCGAAAGGTAAACGGCTTGAGGCCACCTGTCTGCCGCGGTCCCTGGCGATGTGGGCAGTTCTGCGTTCCGACGGATATCCAGCGGTCTTTTGCATGGGGGCGTCAAACCAGTCGGTTTCGGAACCATCTCACGCTTGGGTGGAATGCAACGGGAACCCGGTGTTGGAACGTGACGATCCCCGCGAGCGATACAACCGGTTCGCGTTGACCGGCTTCTATCCCGACCGCCTCGTCGTCGGATGTGGCGACCGGACCTGACGCTCGCCGAGATGATCCGGGGCACCAAAGTCGTCGAAATACGCCGCAGCCTGCAGTTCAAAAGCTTCCGCGTAATACCCGGGGGCAGCCATTAGGGCCTCGTGGGTACCCAGCTCAATAAGGCGACCCTGGCGCAACACCGCAATCCGATCGGCCCGCCGAACCGTGGCGAAACGATGGGAGATCACCACAACCGTCCGACCGGCCGCAAGGTCTCGGATCCGATCGAACAAATCAGCCTCGGCGTGAGCATCCAGCGCCGCCGACGGCTCATCGAGAATCAAGAACTCAGCGTTCCGGAAGAACGCCCGGGCCAGGGCGACCCGCTGCAACTGGCCGCCTGAAAGGTCCACCCCACCATCGAACTCCTTCAGCAGACGAGTGTCGTAACCGCTCGGTAACGCCGCGAGGACGCTATCGATCCCGGCGCGGCGAGCAGCGTCGCGAACTCCGTCGGTGTCATCTCGTCGTTCCACCCGGCCGAGCGCGATGTCGTCTCGCGCTGAAAACGGATAGCGAACAACTTCCTGAAACATCGTTGCGCCGGTTGGATGCAAACGCTCGGGGTCCACGGTGCTGATGTCGACGCCGTCCCAAAGGATGCGACCCTCCGTCGGAGGGTAGAGAAACGTCAGCAGTTTGGCCAGGGTTGACTTGCCAGAACCGTTCGGCCCGACCAGCGCCAGAACCTCGCCGCGGTGGATCTCCAGATCGATGCCATCGACGGCCCACGTCTCGCTCGCGGGATACCGGTACCGCACTCCTTCCAGCCGAAGCGTGGTGAACGGTGGATAGGGGGACAGACGCGGCGACCTGTGACCCATCCACCGTGGAAGTGCCTTCAGGTGCCGCGGCCGAAGGGGTCCGGACCGGATCAACGATGCCCTTGAGGTCCTCGAGGAACAGCTGCGCCTCATGTGCGCTGCTGAGTGAAGAGGTCAGCGTGCGCGACTGCCCGGCGATCTGGCGTAGCACCAGCACACCGACCGCAGCGTCGGCGAGTCCGAGACGACCCGACGAAGTAAGCCAGAACACGATTGCCGCCCCACCGGCGATCAACACGCTGGAGGCCAGTGACGCGACGAGGGCACGGCGGAGATTGCGTCGGTTGACCCCGCTGCGTTGTTCGTGACGCGCCTTCCACAGTCGATCCATCTCGTTGCGAAGGAACCGCCCGGCGCCGAGCGACCGCAGTTCGAGGGCAGACGTGCTGGAAAGCAACAACGGGGCCAACTCGCGGCGTTCCCGGTCGGGGCCCGAGTACGCGTATTCGAATTGATGGCGGTCAACGTTGTTACGCCGCGCCGCCAACCAGAGCGGCAACCACCCGACCACCGCAACGACGACCAGAACTGGAGCCGTCAGACCGAGCACGACCACCAGCCCGAACATCGTCAACGACCCGAGCGCCAAACCCGAAAACGCTGTAATGAGTTGCCAAACCTTCGTCCGGCTCGCGGCCTGGGCGCGGGCGAGTCGGTTGTGAAAATCAGGATTCTGCAGATCCGACGCACTTGCTCCGAGCGCCTGATCGGCCATCGCCAGATCAAGGTGATGGGTAAGCCGATCGAGGAGAACCAGCTCACCTTGACCGACCGCCGCGGCGAGCACACCACCCACGGTAAGGGTGAACGCGAGCAGAACCAGAGGAACAATAAGTTCGCGGAGCTTTACGTCGTCGAGCACGCGACGGCCGGTCATCCGCAGCACGAGCAGCTCGAGAACCGTGAGCGCCGACCGGAAAAGCCAACCCGCGATGAGTGCCCGCCAGATCCTTGGAGCAGACGCGTTCGCGAGGCGGGCGGTCGCCCGGAGCCACCCCGTCGATCCGAAGGTCTTGGGCTGCGACGGCACCGTTTGCTCCGTCCGCGTCACGCGCTTGATCGTAGTTCAGCCGTCTTCAAACCGGTATGGGCCTCGCGCCTTACGACGCGTCGGCCCGATGCGTCGACCCGATGCGTCGACCCGAGGTTCAGACTTCGTCGATCGGGTCGACACCCGTGATGCCCGCGGTGGCCCGCAGTTCGTCGATGGCCGTGGTCGGAACCGCACCGTCGGTATCGAGCACCATCAGCGCGCTGCCCCCGTGCTGGGCGCGACCGAGAGCCATGTTCGAGATGTTGACCTCGTGTTTGGCGAGCGTTGTACCGACGACGCCGATCATGCCGGGCCGATCGTCGTTACGCACCACGAGCAAGTGCCGAGACGGCGGTACTTCGACTTCGTGGTCGTCGACCATCACAATGCGGGGCTCCATTCG
Source organism: uncultured Acidimicrobiales bacterium (assembly GCA_963763135.1). Classification (GTDB taxonomy): domain Bacteria; phylum Actinomycetota; class Acidimicrobiia; order Acidimicrobiales; family JANYDT01; genus JANMZO01. The sequence continues at coordinate 846,633 of CAVXNJ010000012.1, forward strand.
TAGACCGGCGAGGGTCCCGGCCAGGGAATGGCCGCAGCTGGAGCGAAGCGTGATCTTGTTTCGGTAGTCGTCGCTCTGCGTCGTCTTCGACTCGCTGACCTTCAGACCCTTTTCCTCGGCGAGCTGCGGCGCGTTGACGAACGTAACGGGTTCGGCAGAGTGGTAGCCGAGAAGACCCTTCAGGACCGACAGCCGCAGGATGCGGGTGTCGTAGTCGGCGATCTGGCCGGCGATACGAATCTCCAACCCGGCAGGCACGCCGCCGCAGATGCCGCTGATCAACAGGCCGAGGCGCTCGGCAAGCGGGAGGAACGGACGGACCGTAGCGGATGCTTCTGCGGCGTCGACATTGACGGCGAACGGCACGAACTCGTTGCCGAGCGCCAGTTCCACCATGTCAGCAATTGTCTGGCCGGCTTTGTCTTGCGCCTCGCGGGTGGAAGCTCCGAGGTGGGGCGTGACAACGACGCTCGGCAGCGTGAACAGCGGCGAATCGGTGCAGGGTTCCTCGACGAAGACGTCGAGACCCGCACCGGCGATTTGACCTGACGAGATCGCGTCGAACAGCGCCTTCTCGTCGACGATGCCCCCACGCGAGGTGTTGATGATACGAAGGTCGGGTTTCGCGATCTTCAGCATCTCGGTGCCGATGATCCCGTTGGTTTCCTTCGTCTTCGGAAGGTGCACGGAGATGAAATCCGCAGCGCGCATACAATCCTCGAGCGACATCAGCTCGGCCCCTAGTTGTTGCGCCCGATCGGCGGAGATATAGGGATCGAAGGCGATGACCTTCATGCCGAAGCCAGCGCAACGCTGGGCGACCAGTGCACCGACGCGACCAAGACCAACGATCGCGACCGTCTTCTCGTAGAGCTCGACGCCCTCCCACTTCGAACGCTCCCATTTGCCGTTCTTCAGCGCAGCGTGAGCCTGCGGCACGTTGCGGGCGCTCGCGAGCAACAGCGCCATGGCTTGCTCGGCCGCCGACACGACGTTGGACTGCGGAGCGTTAACAACCATGATGCCCTTGCGGGTGGCAGCCGGGACGTCGACGTTGTCGAGTCCGATACCGGCACGACCAACCACCAGCAGCTCGTCGGCCGCATCGACCACCGCCTCGGTCACCTTCGTGGCGGAGCGGATGATCAAGGCATGCGCACCCTTGATGGCCACAAGCAACTGCTCCGGCGAGAGGCCTTCTTGGACGTCGACCTCATGGCCCGCCTTGCGGAGTTGTTCGAGGCCGTTGTCGGCGATTGATTCGGTGACGAGGATCCGAGCCATTGGTCTGTTCTCCCAGAGAAAGTGAAACACCAACCCTAGGGCGACCTGGCTTATACAAGTTGTATCAGCGCAAATACCGGATCATCCGTGCTGGTTATGGCCGGCAGGCGATGCTGCCGGACGCTGCGGCGTTGTGCCTCAGCCTTCGCGGAGAAGGGCGTTGATTCGACTGACGCCTTCGACGAGGTCGGCATCGCCGAGCGCATAGGACATCCGGGCGTACCCGGGAGCGCCAAAGGCCTCGCCTGGAACGATCGCAACCTTCGCGTGTTCGAGAATCACGTTAGCGAGCGTGAGCGAGGAGTCAATCAGGGTGCCGCGGATCGTTCGGCCGATAACACCGGCCACCGAGGGGAACGCGTAGAACGCTCCCTCGGGCTCGGCGCACGTGAAACCGGGAACTTCGCTCAGCATCCGCTGGATGGTCTGTCGACGACGGTCAAACGCAGCCCGCATCTCTCCGACGGCGACCAGATCGCCGGTGAGTGCTGCAACGGCCGCCTTCTGGGCGATGTTGTTGACGTTGCTCGTGGCGTGCGACTGCAGGTTCGTAGCGGCCTTGATGACATCAAGCGGCCCGATCATCCATCCGACACGCCAGCCGGTCATGGCGTAGGTCTTGGCGACACCGTGCACGATGACGATGCGGTCGCCCAGTTCGGGAACGAGCGTGGCGATCGAGCTGATCTCACGACCACCGTAGAGGAGGTGTTCGTAGATTTCGTCGGTGACGACCCACAGACCGTTCTCGGCCGCCCACTTGCCGATCGCTTCGACTTCGGCCGGCGAATACACGGCACCGGTCGGGTTCGACGGGGAAACGAACAGCAGGATCTTCGTACGATCCGTGCGCTTAGCTTCGAGATCAGCAACAGTGACCTTGAACCCGGTCTCGATCGTCGACTGGACGTAGACGGGAACTCCCCCGGCAAGCACGATCGCCTCGGGATACGTCACCCAGTACGGAGCCTGGACGAGCACCTCGTCGCCCGGATCGCACAGGGTGGCGAACGTGTTGTACACGGCCTGCTTGCCGCCGTTGGTCACCAGGACCTGGGCTGCGGTGGTGATGTACCCGGAGTCGCGCTTGGTCTTTGCAACGATCGCGTCTTTCAGGTCGGGAAGGCCGCCTGCGGGCGTGTAGCGGTGCATCGCCGGATCTTGAGCCGCTTTGATGGCAGCCTCGACGATGTGCGCCGGCGTCGGAAAGTCGGGTTCGCCCGCTCCGAAGCCGATAACCGGTTCACCGGCCGCTTTCAGGGCCTTGGCCTTGGCATCGATGGCCAGGGTGGCGGATTCCTGAATTGCTCCGATACGACGAGATACACGCGAAGTTGGACTCATAGCGGCGTACAGCCTTGCAGATCCAGTCGGGGTCGCTGTCCATTTTCGGCGACAGTGGTCGACGCCCCGTTTATGTCCATGCTTTGGCAGGAATTCGGTGCAAAACGTCGACATAAACCTCGACAGCGCCGACAACGACCGACGACGACGTGACGCGCGCCACTTCGATTCGGATCGGTTGAACGGGAATTCGTACGAAACGTCAAGTGGACGGCTTCTACGCTTTCGCGGTGCCGACTCCCGCAATCACCATCCCTGCCGAACTCCTCCCCGTTGATGGCCGCTTCGGATGTGGTCCTTCGAAGGTCCGACTGGAGTCGCTCACCGCTCTCGCGGCAACCGGTTCGTCATATCTAGGCACATCGCATCGACAAGACACCGTGAAGAACATGGTTGGTCGTCTCCGCAGCGGCTTGAAGGAATTCTTTGCGCTGCCCGATGGTTACGAGGTTCTGCTCGGAAACGGTGGCGCAACGGGCTTCTGGGACATAGCGACCTTCGGTCTCATCACGAACCGGAGCCAGCACCTGGTGTGCGGAGAGTTCTCCTCCAAATTCGCCGAGGCATCTCGAAACGCTCCACACCTCGGCGACCCGACCGTCATCGAAAGTGCTCCCGGAACCCGCCCACACGCCAAGGCCGAAGCCGGCATCGACACCTACTGCCTCGTGCACAACGAGACATCGACGGGCGTCTCCATGGAGATCGTTCGCCCGGCGGGCACCTCTTCGGCCAACGATGAGCTCGTGATTGTCGACGCCACCTCGGGTGCGGGTGGCCTGGCCGTCGATCCGGCCAACTTCGACTGCTACTACTTCGCTCCACAGAAATGCTTCGCATCCGACGGCGGTCTCTGGGTCGCTCTCTGTTCCCCCGCCGCGTTGAAGCGGATCGCCGACATTTCGGCCAGCAAGCGGTGGATCCCGGCCTCGCTCGACCTTGCGACTGCGGTCGACAACTCGACCAAGAACCAGACCTACAACACCCCGGCTCTCGCGACCATCTTCTTGTTCGTACAGCAGCTCGAGTGGATGAATGCCCAGGGCGGGTTGACGTGGGCGGCGGCCCGTACCGCCGAGTCAGCATCGATCATTTACTCGTGGGCCGAGTCAACAACGTTCGCCACACCGTTTGTCGCTGACCCAGCGGATCGTTCCAACGTCGTAGCCACCATCGACCTCGATGGCGTTGACGCCAACGCGGTGAACGCGGTCCTCCGGGCCAACGGGATCGTCGACACCGATAGCTACCGCAAGCTCGGGCGCAATCAGCTCCGCGTCGCCATGTTCCCCGCCATCGACCCACAAGACATACGTGCACTTACCAAATGCATCGACTATGTGGTTGATGCGTTGACGAAAACGTCCTGACGCACAAATTTGCCCCGGCGGGTAGAGTGCTCGGCGGCCGGCCCAAGAGGTCGGCCGCCGAAGCGCTCCCTTAGCGACACCAGAAACCGCTCGTGCTTGCCATGTGGTGGCCCGGCTGATCAGCTGAGAACAACTACACCCGGACCGTGAGAGCTCGATGCGGGGACCGCAGCCACGGGCGCGGTCGCCCCGCCCGCTTTTTGGTCGACTCGATGTTGCTCGGCGCGAGCCTGTTCCTCACGAATGTGTTCGGCTCGCAATTCCGATTCCCACCGGGCCCGCTCAGCGACGCGGAACCGCTGCTCGGATTCAGCCGCGTCGATCTCGGCCTGGATGCCGTGCGCTGCTGACCGCAACTGGCCGATGACGTCGACCGCGATTCGATCGAGCCGGGCTGATTCGGTGTCGAACTCCTCGCGGTATCGCCCACGCCATTCACGCGTGGCCTGGGCGCGGACCGGAACAAGTCCGTGCGCCCGTGATTCCATGAATGCTATGCAGCCATAACAATTGGCAATTGCGGTGTAGGCGGCCTGATAGTCGAACTGCACGTCGGTCCAGTTTGGTTGCCAACTCGGCATGAATACTCCTTCAGGTTCGCATCGGTGAGGACCCAGCCTGCCGATCCGACGACCGGTGCGGGGTCGGAATACGCGCGTCAGGGGACAGGACGAAAGGACTCGTGAAGCTTCGGGCCACGCGCCTTAAGACCGCCTTAAGCCTCTAGTTGCATGAATCTTGCCGACCGTATACCTGATTCATGTTTGATCTGCTGCTGCTCGGGCTCGTTGCCGTGGCGTTTGCAGTGTGTGCGGGATACGTGGCGTGGTGCGACCGCATCATCGGCCCGGACCCCGGCAGCGCTGCCCTAGACGTCGATGTCACCGTTCGCCCAGAACCCAATCCTGCTCCGATGCCAACGGTGGTGACCCCATGAGTCACATCTTCGCAATTGCGTCGCTGGACAACTGGATCGGTCTGGGCCTCGCTATCGGCCTGGCGATCTACCTCATCATCGTGCTTCTCTTTCCGGAGCGTTTCTGATGCCTTGGCAAGGACTTCTTCAATTCCTCGTACTCCTGGTGATGCTGCGACTCACGGTGCCCGCACTCGGTCGCTATCTCGCCAGGGTATATGACACCGAAGCAGCAACGGCCCCTGGTGACCGGTTCTTCACCCCAATCGAGCGCGGGATCTACAAGCTCATCGGCGTCGATCAGGAAACGCGAGCAACGCTGGAACGTCTACGCGTTGTCGCTGCTTGCATTCAGCGCAATCTCGTTCCTCGCGACCTACGCCCTGCAGCGCGGCCAAGGGCGTCCTCCCCTTCAATCCCACCAACCGGAACTCGGTTTCGCCGTGGGGGGCGTTCAACACCGCCGTCAGCTTCGTGAGCAACACCAACTGGCAGTGGTACTCCGGCGAACAGACGATGAGTCACCTCACGCAGATGTTGGGGCTTGCCGTGCAGAACTTTGTTTCTGCCGCGGCCGGTATGGCCGTTGTCGTCGCCATCATCCGCGGGATCACGCGAACCGGAACCCGGCAACTCGGAAACTTCTGGGTCGACCTGACCCGCACGGTGATCCGGGTCCTGCTCCCGCTGTCGTTCGTGCTTGCCCTCATCTTCGTGTCGCAGGGCGTGGTGCAGAACTTCCACGGCTCAACCGCGGCGACCACGGTCGAAAAGACCGTTCAATCGATCCCGGGCGGTCCGGTCGCATCGCAGATTGCGATCAAGCAACTCGGTTCGAACGGTGGTGGCTTCTTCAACGCGAACAGCGCCCATCCGTTTGAGAACCCCAACGGGTGGACGAACCTCATCTCCATTTGGGCGATCGTGGTGCTGCCGTTTGCACTCGTCGTTGCGTTCGGCATCCTCGTGAAAGACAAACGTCAAGCTCGAACGGTCATGGTGGTCATGGCGGGTCTGTTTGTCGCCTTCTCCGCGTTCACCATGGTGGCCGAGCAGGCCGGCAACCCGAAACTGACGAGCATCGGCGTCGACCAGTCCGCCTCGGCCTATCAAACCGGTGGCAACCTCGAAGGAAAGGACGTGCGGTTCGGGTCGGCGTCGTGCGGCCTGTGGGCGGGTGCCACCACCGGGACATCGAACGGCAGCGTGAACTGTATGCACGACAGCTTCACGGCCCTCGGCGGAATGGCTCCGATGGTGCACATGATGCTCGGTGAGGTCTCTCCCGGAGGCGTCGGCGTCGGACTCATGGGACTTCTCGTGTACGCGCTGCTCGCCGTGTTCATCGCCGGGCTCATGGTGGGTCGCACACCGGAGTACCTGGGCAAAAAGATCCAGGCCGCGGAGATGAAGCTCGTAACCCTCTACATCCTGGCCGTCCCGACGGCGCTCCTCGGGTTCAGCGCTGCCTCGGTCCTCATCAAGTCGGCCCACACGTTTCAACCGGGTCCTCACGGTCTCTCCGAGGTTCTGTACAACTTCGCGTCCGCGTCGAACAACAACGGCTCGGCGTTCGCCTACATGGGAACCGGTACGCAGTGGTACACGATCACCATGGGCATCGCGATGCTGGTGGGCCGATTCCTCCTGATCATTCCGGCGTTGGCTATCGGAGCATCGCTCGCCGGCAAGCCGCGGGTACCTGAAACTTCCGGCACCCTTCCCACCCACACTCCACTTTTCGCCGGGCTCATCGTCGGCGTGATCGTGATCGTGACCGGTCTCACGTTCTTCCCGGCTCTTGCGCTGGGACCAATCCTCGAACACCTCTCACGGTGAAGGCGCCCAACATGACACTCGCCCCCGCAACAGCTCTACCAACCGGCTCCGCTCCCGGGACCCAACCGGAGCGACCACCAAAGATACGTACACGAAAGAGTGCATCAGCGATCTTCGACCGGTCGATCGTCGGCTCAGCGTCGATCGATGCGCTTCGCAAGCTCGACCCGCGCTCCATGGCCCGCAACCCGGTGATGTTCGTGGTGGAGGTCGGCTCGCTTCTGTGCACGGTGCTGTTCTTCCGAGACATCAGCTCATCGTCATCGCAGGAGAACGTCTTCGGCGGACTCGTCGCAGCGTGGTTGTGGTTCACGGTACTTTTCGCCAACTTCGCCGAAGCCATGGCCGAAGGTCGGGGCAAGGCGCAGGCCGCCTCGCTCCGAGCTACCCGAGCAGATACCTCAGCGCGCGTACGAAATGCCGACGGCACCGTCAGCGAAAAGTCCTCGGCTCTCCTAGCCATCGGCGATCTCTGCCTCGTCGGACCCGGCGAAGTAATTCCCGGCGACGGCGACGTCGTCGAAGGTATTGCCACCGTCGACGAATCGGCCATCACCGGAGAATCGGCCCCGGTGATCCGAGAATCCGGTGGCGATCGCTCGGCCGTGACCGGCGGTACTCGTGTCTTGTCAGACGGGATCGTGGTGCGCGTCACTGCCAAGCCCGGCGAGACATTTCTCGACCGGATGATCGCGCTCGTCGAAGGGTCGGCGCGGCAGAAGACCCCCAACGAAATAGCCCTGTCGATCCTGCTGGCCGGTCTCACGATCATCTTCCTGTTGGCGGTGGTGACCCTCCAGCCGTTCGCCATCTACTCCGGAGCTGAGCAGTCGATCATCGTGCTCGTCGCGCTGCTGGTTTGCCTGATCCCCACGACAATCGGTGGCCTTCTGTCGGCTATCGGCATCGCCGGGATGGACCGCCTGGTGCAGCGCAACGTCCTCGCTATGTCGGGCCGCGCGGTGGAGGCGGCCGGTGACGTGACCACCCTGCTACTCGACAAGACCGGCACCATCACGTTCGGGTCCCGCCAGGCCGCGGAGTTCATCACGGTCACCGGAGTAGCCATCGATGATCTGGCCGAAGCGGCATTCGTAAGCTCACTTAGCGATGAGACACCTGAAGGACGATCGATCGTCGTACTCGCCGCGGAACACTACGGCGTAGAAGTATCAACGACTCCCGCCGACGACTCCGTCATGGTGCCGTTCACGGCCCAGACCCGTATGTCAGGCCTGGATCTCGCCACCGGGCGCCAAACTCGAAAAGGCGCCGCCGATTCCGTACGGCGCTTCGTCAGTGAGGCGGGCGGCACCGTTCCACTGGATCTCGGACCGATTGTCGAACAGGTCTCGAAGGAGGGCGCGACTCCCCTCGTCGTGATCGATCGCTCCAGCCCGAGTGAACCGTGGCGCATCCTCGGCGTGATCCGTCTGAAGGACACCGTGAAACCCGGCATGACCGAGCGCTTCAACGAACTCCGGGCGATGGGAATCCGGACGGTCATGATCACCGGAGACAACCCTCTCACCGCGGCCGCAATCGCCAAGGAGGCCGGCGTCGACGACTTCCTGGCCGAGGCCACACCGGAAGACAAAATGGCGCTGATCAAGCGGGAACAGGCCGGCGGCAATCTCGTGGCGATGACCGGCGACGGCACGAACGATGCTCCGGCGCTGGCGCAGGCCGACGTGGGGGTCGCCATGAACACCGGTACCCAAGCCGCCAAAGAGGCGGGCAACATGGTCGACCTCGACTCCAACCCGACCAAGCTCATCGAGATCGTCGAAGTTGGCAAGCAGCTGCTCATGACCCGAGGAGCACTCACGACGTTCTCCATTGCGAACGACGTAGCCAAGTATTTCGCCATCATCCCGGCCATGTTCGCTTCCGCTATTCCGGCGCTCGACCAACTCAACTTGATGAGGCTCGGCAGCCCGCGCTCGGCCATCCTCAGCGCAGTGATCTTCAACGCTCTCGTGATCGTCGCGCTCGTACCACTCGCACTCAAAGGCGTGAAGTTCCGAGCCGAAGCGGCGGCCGGAGTCTTGCGTCGCAACCTACTGGTCTACGGACTCGGTGGTGTGATTCTGCCGTTCATAGGCATCAAAGCCATCGACCTCATACTCACCGCTCTTGGAGTGAAATAATATGCGTACATTCTTTCGTCAGCTGCGTCCGGCGTTGGGCGCCACGATTGTGATGACGGTGCTGTGCGGAGTCGTCTATCCACTGCTGGTCACCGGTGTCGGCCAGGTGGCCTTCCACAACCGGGTGAACGGTTCGCTCGTCCGCCGCGAGGGGAAGGTGGTGGGCTCCGCGTTGATCGGTCAGGCCTTCACCGAAGCGAAGTACTTCCATTCCCGTCCGTCGGCGGCCGGGTCTGGGTATGACGGTTCCGCCAGCTCGGGCTCCAACCTAGGGCCCTCCAATCCAGATTTCCTTGCCGGGGTCAAAGACCGGGTACTTGCATATCGCACCGAAAACAAGCTCGACCCACAGGTCCAGGTTCCGGTCGACGCAGTCACCGCTTCGGCGTCAGGGCTGGACCCCGAGATAAGCGTCGCCAACGCCCGGCTGCAGGCAATGCGTGTCGCTTCCGTCAGGTCCCTTCCCCTGGACGTCGTGGTCAAAGCGATCAACGGGGCGAAGGTCGACCGCCCTCTTGGCTTCCTCGGTGACGACGGTGTCAACGTGCTCAAGTTGAACCTGGCGCTTGACGCTCTGGTCAAACAGTAACGATGAGAGACTGAGCAACGTGACGCGCGGTGTCCTTCGCATCTACCTCGGGGCAGCCCCCGGCGTGGGGAAGACGTTCGCCATGCTCAACGAGGGTTGGCGTCGCAAACAACGCGGGTCCGACGTGGTCATCGGCATCGTGGAGACCCATGGGCGGGCGAACACCGTTGAGCAACTGCGGGATCTGGAAGTGGTTCCGCGGCGTATGTTCACGTACCGCGACACGGTGATCGAGGACATGGATCTTGAGGCGGTCCTTCACCGACGCCCCGATGTCTGCCTCGTTGACGAGCTGGCGCACACCAACCCGCCCGGCAGCAAGAACACAAAGCGCTGGCAGGACATCCACGATCTGCTCGATGCCGGCATCGATGTCATCTCCACTGTGAACATTCAGCACCTCGAATCGCTGAATGATGTCGTGGAACGGATCACCGGCGTGGCGCAGCGTGAGACCGTCCCCGATGTTGTCGTGAGGGCCGCCGATCAGATCGAACTGGTCGATATGTCCCCCGAAGCGCTGCGGCGTCGGATGGCTCACGGGAACATCTACCCGTCCGAACGGATCGACACGGCGCTGGCAAACTACTTCCGCGTGGGCAATCTCGGGGCACTTCGTGAGCTCGCGCTGTTGTGGGTCGCCGATCGGGTCGAGGAATCACTCCAGGACTATCTCGAGCACCACGGCATCGTCGAAGCTTGGGAGACCCGGGAACGTGTCGTGGTGGCGCTCACTGGTGACCCGGGATCCGATGCGTTGATCCGCCGCGCAGCCCGCATGGCCGGCCGCAGGCGTGGTGAACTCGTAGGTGTCCACGTCGCGCCGTCTGACGGCCTCCGCTCCCGCTCCGACTCCTCGGAGGGTTTGGAGGCGAGCCGAAACCTCGTCACCCAACTCGGTGGTCGGTACCGTGAGATCGTCGCCGACGACCGCGCCCGGGCGCTCGTCGATTTTGCGAGAGCCGAACACGCGACACAGCTTGTCATCGGCTCCCGCCCCGACCACGGCTGGCGGGATCGGATCTTCGGTTCGTTTGCCCGCCAGGTGATTGCCCTCAGCGGGACCCTCGACGTTCACGTGATCTCGGTCGCTCCACACGATGCCGCCACCGAACGCGACAGCCAATCCGCCCGCCGATCGGCGCGTCGTACGGGTCGGCCGCTCAGACCTCAACGTGTGCTCAGTGCGTGGGCGATGTTCGCCTTCGGGTTACCCGTGCTTGTTGCAGTCCTGGTTCCGTTCCGTGAGCGGTTGGCCGTCGCGACTTCTCTGCTTATCCTGTTGGCCTTCGTGCTCGCCGTCTCGGCTGTTGGCGGCCGAAGGATCAGCGTTCTGGCCGCGCTTACTGCGGCGGTGGCGGAGAACTGGTTCTTCGTCGAACCAGTAGGCACACTTACTATTGCCAGCAATCAAAACCTCGTTGCGCTGGTCGTGTTCGTGTTGGTGGCGGTCACGGTCGGAACGCTGGTCGAACGCACGGCCAAACGCTCAAACGAGGTCGGGCGGGCCCGAGCTGAAGCCGAGGCCCTCGCCCGCTCGAGCGTGACGCTCGCCGGCGAAGCCGACCCGGTGCCCGGCCTACTCGATCAGATCCGCACGGTGTTCGGATTCGAAGGAACGGCCGTCCTGGCCCGAAACTCCGACGGCTGGACCGTGGTCGCCGGGTCCGGCGCCACCGTGCCGCACCGGCCGGAAGAGGGCGAGGCCTTCCAACTGGCGTCAGCCGAACCGACCCAGGACCTCATGCTGGTCGTGAACGGGCGCCGCCTTGGAACCGACGACCGTCGCATCCTGAACGTGCTGGCAACGCAACTCGCGGTTGGTCTCGAATCCCGAAGGCTGAGCGGGGAGGCGGAAACAGCGCAGGTGCTCGGCCAGGTCGACTCCGTGCGCACCGCGCTGCTCCGCGCCGTGTCCCATGACCTTCGCAGTCCGCTCGCCGCCATCAAGACGTACGTTACGGGTCTCCTCGCCACCGATGTCACGTGGACCGACGATCAGGTCCACGACACGCTCACCGAGATTGACGGTGAGACCGATCGCCTGAACCGGGTCGTCGGTAATCTGCTCGATGCGTCGCGGCTCGAGGCCGGCATCACGGCCGTTTCACTGTGTGCCACCGCCGTCCAGGACGTCGTTTGGTCGGCGGTGAGCAACTTCGGCTCGGCCGTCGAAGTGCGCATCGCCGACGACACGCCGCCGGCGCTTGCCGACCCGGCCCTCCTGGAGCGGACCATAGCGAACGTGGTAGCGAACGCAGTGCGCTTCCAACCCACCGGTTCACCGGTGATCGTCGATGCCGCGAAAATCCTCAACGAGATTCAGGTGCGCGTCGTGGACCTGGGCCCCGGGATACCCGACGATCAGCGGGTGGACGTCATGAAGCCGTTTCAGCGACTCGGTGACCGCCCATTAGGCGAAGGCGTCGGTCTCGGGCTGGCAATCGCGAGTGGATTCGTTGAAGCGATGCACGGAACCTTCTCGTTCGAGGACACGCCCGGCGGAGGGCTTACTGTGGTGATATCGCTACCCGCCTTTCCCGACCCATGCGGTCCCGAACCGACAGGCCCAACACCATGACGCTGATTCTCATCGTCGATGACGAACCGCAGATCCGCCGCGCGCTTCGGGTCAATCTGGAAGCCCGGTCGTACGACACCGTCGAGGCGGAAGACGGACGGGCGGCGTTGCGGACCGCAGCCGACGCGAATCCCGATGTGATCCTGCTCGATCTCGGCCTACCCGACATCGACGGGGTCGACATCGTGACCGGAATCCGCGGTTGGAGCCAGGTGCCCATCATCGTGCTGACGGCTCGAGACGATGAGCGCTCGAAAGTCCTAGCGCTCGACGCCGGTGCCGACGACTACGTCACCAAGCCGTTCGGGATCAACGAACTCCTCGCGCGTATCCGGGCATCACTCCGACGGATCGGGCCGACCGATGAAAGCCCGGCCATCATCACCACCGACGCATTCATCATTGATCTCTCGGCCAAGACCGCCGCACGCAGGAACGACTTCTCCAGCATCACGCCGACCGACGTGCACCTCACGCCAACCGAGTGGTCGATCGTCGAATACCTGGTTCGTCACCCGGACCGCCTCGTTACCCAACGTCAGATCGTCGACGCGGTTTGGGGCCCTGCGTACGCGATCGACGCCAACCTGATCCGGGTACATCTCACGCACATTCGGGCCAAGCTCGAACCGGAGCCGGCTCACCCGAAATACTTCGTCACCGAACCCGGTATGGGTTACCGGTTCGTCAACGGTTAGTGGCGCCAAGTCCCTTGCTGGTGATCCCGATGAGCGAAAAGTAGACAACCGCTCCGGACAGGATCATGGCTTTGAACAATCCCGGAACCGCTGAATGCAGCGTCGCGGAATGGAACGTTGAACGACTCCAGAGGATCGTGGCGGCCGAGCCAACGAGAGCGACAAGGGGCGATACCAGCGTGTAGCCGACAGCGAGTTCCGGAGTCTGCAGCATCATGGAAAATGGCGGAGGGCCGATTACAAGGCTCAACGCGGCACCGGCGGTCGCGGTGAGTCCGCCCACGATCCCCACGACGACACATACCCCGAGGGTCGCCAGGTCAGCGTGGGCCACGCTGTTGATCGCAAGACCCGTGAGGAAGGCAAAGAGACCACTAAGCGCACCTACGATACCGAGCACCACGAACGGCACGATGGTCTGCCGGTTGGCCATGCGACCCCGGTGACGAGGCATCATGGCCGCAAGGTCGGGATGGTCCACGTCTTGGGCCATCGTCTCACACGCGTCGAGCGCAACAAGGTACAGAGCGACTCCGGGAATGATGACAAGTGGAATCGTATGTTCCCATGCGATTCGCGCGGCAACACCAGCGACCGCAGCGTTGAGCACAACCCGCAGCACCCGCGACAGAGGCCACCGGGCAATGCCCCGAAGCGCGCGGACCCGAATGGCACTGTCTAGGCCGACCCCGCTCTTCACCTTGAACCACGGCTTCTGCCTCGGGCGCTCCGCAGCGAGCTGGCGGCGCAGAAGGAGGGCAGCGCGCAGGTCCTGAGTCGTCACCGCGAACCGAAGTTCGCCAACGAGGGCCGTACGGCGCTCGGCCTGCTCCAGCGATGTCCCACCGAGACCGATCCGACCGAAAATCGCCGTGGACAACGCAAGGACGGTAAGGGCGGCGAGTCCGAGGATTGGCGCCACGGACAGCCCGCTCTTGTTCGGGAGGCAGTAAAAGAGACCGGAGCCGATCAGCGTAGTAGGTGAACTTACGATTTTTCCGAGGAGGTCGACGAAGGCCCAGGCGAGCAGCGCGAACATCGCGGCCGACGCCGGACGACGCCCGAGACCGCGACCACTTGCGATTGCGGCGATCCCAGTGAAGGCGATCCCGAGAAGCCCACCAAACCCGGCACCGGTGGCGATCCAACCGCCGGCCGGACCGAGGAGAAACGGGCGGGTGCACGCACCTATTGCCACCCCGGCGAGGCTGCCGATGTACACGCCACGACGGAGCTGATGGACATACGGACGCCCGAGGGACAAGCGTCGAGGGATCGGAGATTGCATGACGTGGGTTACGTCGGCACCCTCAAGAGAAAGTGGACCGCCGCGGCTCCCCGATCGAAGAGCGCCACCAAGGGCCAGCGCGACGAGTAGACCGGCCGCGGCCGGACCGTGGGCAAGAACCTGCTCGCGCGTATGGGTACCAAGTTTCGGCGTTCCGAGAAGCGTCACGATCCACCAGAGCAGAAACCCGCCGCCACCGAACACTATGTACAGGCGGTAGATCGAGTCTGACCAGTGAATGTCCTGGAGTCGATGGGCCCGGCGAGCAGAGCGCAGGTCGCGAAGCGCCAACCGCGGCGCGTCGGTCATCGCGCGCCCGGCAAAGACGGTCTTCATCCCATCAGCGCAAGGACTTCTTGCGCATCGAGCTTCCCCGACATAACGACCGCACCGTCGCTCAACGCGACACATTGATCGGCCCGCTCGAGAAACCCGAGTTCGTGCGTCGACACGAGGACCGCAGTCCCGTTTGCCGCTGCTTGCCCGACGAGCTCAAGGAACCCGGCCTTACCCGACGCGTCGAGCCCGACGAACGGCTCGTCGATCAGCAGAAGCGACATCGGTCGGACGAATCCGATCGCCAACGATGTCTTCTGCCGTAGCCCTCGGCTGAACCGGGACGGCAGGTCATCTGCGCGCATACGAAGACCGAGGACATCGAGAAGGCTCCAGGCGTGCTCCTCCCAATCTTCGACTTCGTGCATCCGAGCGATGTACTCCAGATGCTCGATGACGCTTAGGTCGTCGTAGAGGACCGGGTTGTCAGAGATGTACGACGTGGCCGCCCGGGCTTCGATCGTGCCCGGCTCGTTGCCGTCGACGGTGACCTCACCGGACGTTTTGTCGAGGAGGCCCGAAATGATTCGAAGCAGCGTGCTCTTGCCCGCGCCGTTGGATCCAACGAGGGCGACGGTTTGCCCGGCAGCGACCTTCATCGAAACCCCATCGAGGGCGAGGAGATCCCCGAAGTCCTTCACCACGTCTTGCACGATTAGCACGCGTCAACGCTAGTCCACGGGGTGTTCGCCGCCTCACCCGACCCTGAAGACGCTCCAGGTTGCATGATCGGCGACGGTGAAGCGGGAGAAGTGACGTGGCCCTAGCGAGACAACGTTCAAACCCCGGGCCGTCGGCGAAAGCGGAAAGAGCGAGCGAAGCGAGCGAGTGCAGCTCTCGCGAGCGAAGCGAGCGAGTGCAGCTCTCGCGAGCGAAGCGAGTGAGTGCAGCTCTGAGACCGAATGAACGGCCGACAGCGGTGGGTGCCGAAGTGCTGGTGGAAGGCCCGCAGGGCTGCGAAGCAGGCCCTGCGCAGACACGGCCCGCCGCCATAGAGAGTGTCCTACGATTTGGGAATGTCGCTTCGGGTAATGACGTGGAACGTGTGGTGGCGATTCGGCCCGTGGGAACAGCGGCAGGCCGCGATCGTTTCGACGCTCAAGGCCGAACGCGCCGACGTCATTTGCCTGCAGGAAGTTTGGGCCAGCGATTCTGGCGACGATCAGGCGGCGATCGTCGCGAATGCCATTGGATTTCATCACGCCCGCACCCCGACGCCGTTCTGGGAAGGGTTCTCGTTCGGTAACGCCGTGCTCAGCCGATGGCCGATTCTCGACGCGCAGACCCTTCCGCTCCCGGATGCGTCGGGTAAGGCATCGCATCGCAGCGCACTCCTGACCACGATCGACGCGCCGTTCGGACCGCTCCAGGTCGTGTCCACCCATGTCGAGTTCCGCTTCGACCGCAGCGGTACCCGTGAGATTCAAACCCGTGCGTTGGCCCGGCTCGTCGCCGGGAGCCGGAATGATCCGGAGACATCGTTTCCGGTCGTGATCGGTGGCGACTTCAATGCGCTCCCACACGCGGATGAGATGCGGCATCTCTTCGGAGCATCAACTCCGGAGCAGGAGAATCTGATCTTCCACGATGCATGGGCACTCGCCGGCGACGGTGGCCCGGGGCACACGTGGTCGTCGACGAATCCCCATCTGGCCGATGCCACCTGGCCGAATCGACGACTCGACTACATCCTCGTGTCATGGCCCCGTCCGAAAGCGGTCGGTACGCCGGTGGCGTGCTGGACGAGTGGCCACGTCCCGGTCAACGGCGTTGTCGCATCGGACCACTTCGCCGTCGTGGCCGACCTCCGCACCGAGTAGTAGCCGACCAGGACCGAGTAATGGCCGGAAGGGTCTTCAGGGCAGGCTCACCAACGGCCGTAGTGAACCACGTCGGTCAATGGGCGGCGTGCCCGACGCGACGGTGAACCTTCACGGCCCACGTCCAACGCAGCGTCGGTCGGATATCCGAGTGCAATTGCGCCGATCGGACGCTTTCCTTCCGGCACACCAAGGTTGGCCAGCATGGCCCTTTCGTTGCGAAAGATGCCGAAGAACAGTGCGCCGAGCCCCTCATTGACGACAGCGTAAAGCAGTGCCATTCCGGCCATACCGGTATCGATGAACCAGTACGGCACGGGCCAGGCATCCTCGCTGCCACCAAGACCAGTGCGCGCTTTGTCGGGTTGGGAGTAGCGCTCGAGGTACGCCGACGCATCGGCCATCGGCAGCACGATCACGGGGGCCGCAAGCAGCCCGGGCCAACGGAACCCGGCCCGTTCGGCGATCGGGAGCGTCTGTTCCCAGAAGCGCTCCGTTTCGTCCCCTTCGAGGACCAGGAAATCGATGCCCTGGGAGAACCCGGCACTCGGGACGCGACGGGCTTGATCGAGCATGCGGTCGAGCACATCGCGAGGTACGGGATCGGAACGGAAATCTCGAACCATCTTTCGGCGAGCCACAAGGTCAATCCAGTCCACGAGAGAACCGTAGTCGTAAGCGCGCAGGATATTTCGCTAAAGGATCAACCGGAAGCAGCCGATCTTTCAATTATGAATCGGGTCTCATCTCTGCACACTCGGCGCATCGCACGACGCTTTTTGTTTTCGATGGCGGTGCCCCTGGGCGTGTTTGCTTCCGCGGCACACGCGGACACGCTCGATCAGACCCCGGCACCGTCCCCCGACACCATCGCCAAGCAGTTCCCCGCCATTCCCTCGACGACGGTCCCCGGCATAACCCTTCCCGCCCGGCTGGCCCAGACCGACACCACGCTTCCCGGCACGTCAACGTCTGACACCACTACGGCCGACGTGCCGGTACCGGAAGCCGATCCGACCGCCACGGTCAACCCGGCTTTGGCCGAGACCGGACTGATCAGCCAGGACGTTCTCTTCGCCGGTCTCGCTCTCCTAGCCCTTGGCACCGGCCTCGCAATGGGCGTCGACACAAAGCCACAGAAGACGAAGTAGCCGAAAGTAGCCGAAGCACCCGGCGGTCCTACCGTTCATGTAGCCAAAGAAGCCACCAGACAACACCTACGGCTACACAAACGAAGTGTGGGGCCGCACCAAGGCGGCTCAACAGAAGCTAGTTCGCAACCGCTCCGATGAAGCTGGACAGGTCGACCAGCTTGGTCACCAGGGCCGGGTAGACACCGACGGCAAGGACGCCGACGACGCAGAGACCCATCGCGAGCGAGAGAGACGCCGGGATCTTGATCGGGGTCCGGTCGCCGTCGGGAACCGGGCGCATCCACATTTCCCGCATGACGCTGGCGTAGTAGTAGAACGCGATCACCGAGTTGACCGCGGCGACGGCCGCAAGACCCACGGCCCACGGGGTACCGGCGTCCATCAGCGACTTGAACACGAAGAACTTGGCCCAGAACCCACCGAACGGCGGGATGCCGGCGAGCGAGAACATGAAGATCGTCATGGCCACGGCGGGGACCGGGGCGTAGCTCAGAAGTCCACCGTACGAACTGATCTCGCCGGAGCGCGTCTTGCGGGCCACGATGATCACGATGGAGAAAGCACCGAGGTTCATGACGGCATACACGATCAGGTAGGTCACGATCGCATCGAAGGAACTCCGGGCCGCGGAATCGTTCGCGTGCGCAATGGCGAACGGCGCCAGGATGAAGCCCGCTTGCGCAATCGAAGAGTATGCGAGCATACGAACGATGTTCGTCTGCTTCAAGGCGATCAGGTTGCCCACGATCATCGTGGCGACGGCCAGCGTCCAAAAGACCGGCTGCCAGACGTCGGAGCGTCCGAAGAAGCCGACATAGATCAACTGCATCAGGGCCACGAAACCGGCAGCCTTCGAAGCCACCGATAGGAAGGCGGTGACCGGCGTGGGCGCACCTTCGTAGGTGTCGGGCGCCCACTGGTGGAACGGCACCGCCGATACCTTGAACGCGAATCCGACGATGATCAAGAAGATGCCGACGGTGAGAATCGGCGGGGTCGAGCCCGACCGCACCGAAGCGGCGATATCGGTGAGCAACGTTGCGCCGGTGACGCCGTAGACGAGCGACATGCCGTAGAGCATGACGGCCGAGGCGACCACCCCGAGGAGGTAGTACTTCAGCGCGGCCTCGTTGGACTTCGAATCCCGCTTGCGCCATCCCGCCAACATGTACGCCGGAATCGACATCGTCTCAAGCGCCACGAAGATCGTGATGAGGTCGCGTGATGAGCACATGACCACCATGCCGAGCAGCGAGCACACGAGGAGGAAGCTGAACTCCCCTTCGTAGTAGTCGCCTTCCGACAGGTACAGCGACGACAGCAACAAGACGATGTAACCACTCACCAAGAACATCGCCTTGAGGAGGAGCGCATAGTTGTCGACGACGTAGCCGCCGCCGAACATCGAACGGTCATGACCGTTTACGGCAAGGGTCAGAAGCGGGATTCCGGCCAGCGCGACGCCGATGCCGGCGATGGTCGTGATCCAGAACTTCCGTGTCTCATCGAGAAACAGGTCGATGATGAGGATGGCAACGGCAACCGCGGTCAGGACAATTTCGGGCGCTATTGCGTGGAGATCGACATGTGGGGCGTCGAACTTGGCAGCGCCAAGCACACCCGCAAGTGTTGCGAGCATGATCGTTACTTCCCGAAGACCTTCGTCAGCACCTGGACGGCCGGGTCAGTGACGTTGAACATGAGCTTCGGCCACAGGCCGAACACCACGATGCCAATGAGGAACGGGGTCCAGGCGAGCCACTCGTGCGTGGTCACATCTTCAAATTCGTGACCTTCCCACTCGCTCTTTTGGGTTCCGAAAGCGGTGCGCTGGTAGAGCCACAGGAGATAGCCGGCAGCGAAAACGGTGCCGACCGCTGCGACGACCATAAGCGTACGGAACAATGCGACGTTCAGCGCGGGAGCCGGCTGGTAGGTAGACATGATGGCCGGGAACTCGCCCCAGAAGCCGGCCAGACCGGGAAGGCCAAGCGACGCCATGGATGCGAAGCCGAGCACCCAGCCCATCTTCGGCATGGTCTGCAACAGACCTCCGAGGCGCTTGATCTCGAGGGTATGGAACCGTTCCTTCACGGAACCGGCACAGAAGAAGAGCATGCCGGTGATCAAACCGTGGGCGACCATACCGAACAGTGCGGCATTGATGCCGTAGCTCGTGAGCGTCGAGATACCGAGCATCACGTAACCCATGTGGGCCACCGACGAGAAGGCGATGAGCCGCTTCATGTCGGTCTGCGCGAGACAGCCGAGAGCACCGTAGATGATGCCGATCGCAGCGAGGATGCCAATCGCGGGAGCCCAGGTCTTGGCCGCTTCAGGAAGAATCGGAATCGCGATCTTGATGAAACCGAAGGTACCGAGCTTCAGGAGGACGGCGGCGAGGATGACCGAGCCGACGGTTGGGGCCTCGGTGTGCGCGTCGGGCAACCAGGTGTGGAACGGGAACATCGGGACCTTCACCGCGAAGCCCATGAAGATGCCGGCGAAAATCAGCGTCTGCGTGTTCTTCGGGATGTTGGCACTCGCCACGTTGGCCGTGAGTTGCGCGATGTCGAACGTACGGCCGGCTTTGAAGTAGAGCGCCAGGAAGCCGAGGAGCATGAACGCCGAGCCGAACATCGTGTACAGGAAGAACTTGATCGACGCGTACTGCCGGTTCGGTCCGCCCCACACGCCGATGAGGAAGTACATCGGGAGGAGGGTGAGTTCGAAGAAGACGAAGAACAGGATCAGGTCCTGGGCGACGAAGACACCGTTCATGCCGACTTCGAGCAGCAGCATCAAGGCGAGGACGGCCTTGGGATTGTGCGGCTCAGGCCAGTGATCCCACGAGTAGATGACGCAGAGCACGATCACGACCGTCGACAGCATCAGCATCGGGAGACCCATGCCGTTGAGGCCGATGTGGAAGCGCGAGTTGATCACCGGGATCCACTCTTTGTTCTGCACGAACTGGTTGTCACCGGCTCGATCGAAGTTGAAGTAGGTGAGCGTAACGATGGTCATGACCATCGTGGCGAGGGCGAAGCCCAGGCCAACCGCCTTCATGCTCGCTTCGTCGTCGCGTGGCATAAGCGCCACCGCAACTGAGCCGAGCAACGGCAGGAAGATGATGAGGGTAAGACCCCAGCTATTTACAAAATCCATGGCGTTTGCGGAGACTCCTAGACGAACAGGGCGAGGGCGAGGCCGATGATGCCAACACCACCGAGGAACAGAGCGGCGTAGTTTTGAACACGGCCACTTTGGAGGATGCGAAGGATGCCGCCGCCGTCGCGGGCTGCGGATCCGGAACCGTTGACGAGACCGTCGACGAGACCTTGGTCAACATATTTGTATACGAGCCTGCCGCTGGCGGCAGCCCCGGTGCCAACCGTGTTGACCACACCGTCGAGGACGTTTTGGTTAACCCAGTAAGCACCCTTGGCGATCGGTCCCTTGATGGAGCCGACGACCACCCCGGTCCACAGATGGTCGAGGTAGTACTTGTTTTTGAGGAAGTTGTAGAACCAGCGAGCCGGGGCGAAACGGCGAACGAGACCGACGTTGCCCTTCAGCACGACGTAGTAGATATACGAGGCGACGATGCCACCAACCGCGAGAGCGATCGACGGAGCGGCGACGCTCCAGGTGAACTCGCGAAGCAGGCCGTTGTGCACGATCGATTCCTCGAACACATCGTTGGCGATGAAATGCTCGAACCAGTACTTGCCCGGCCATTGCAGCAGGCCGACGAGGAGGGCCGGGACGGCGAGGAACACCAACGGGGCCAGAATCCACCAGTTCGATTCCTGCGGTCCGTCGTGACCTCCGTGATCGTCGCCGTGAGCTCCGTGGGTGTCGTGCGAATCAACCGCGTGGGCAGCATGCACATCAACGACGTGCGTGTCGTGCTCATCTTGAACTTCGGCCTCGTGGCCGTGGTCGTCGTGGGCCAGGTGCAACCGGTTCTCACCGAAGAACGTCTTGTACATGACCCGGGTCATGTAGGCCGCAGTCAGGAAGGCACCAACTGAGCCCGCGGCGAACGCGAAACCGAAGTGGTTCTCCTTGGCATGCGTGAGAATCTCGTCTTTGGAGAAGAACCCCGAGAACGGCGGAATTCCGCAAAGGGCGAAGTAGCCGACGGTGAAGGTCCCGAACGTCCACTTCATGTACTTGCGAAGACCGCCCATCCGGTCCATCTCGAAGGAGTGGTGGCTACCCGAGTGCGAGATGGAGCCCGCAGCCTGGAAGAGGAGGGCCTTGAAGAAGGCGTGCGTGAAGAGGTGGAAGATCGCTCCGGCCCAGGCACCGACCGACAGACCCATCACCATGTAGCCGAGCTGCGAAACCGTGGAGTACGCGAGGACTTTCTTGATGTCGGTTTGGACGAACGCGAGTAGCGCGGCCATCACGATCGTGATCGAGCCGATCCACGCTCCGAGGTTCATACCACCGGCCGCAATCGAGAAGCCCTTGAAGAACACGCCGTAGAGCCGACCGAAAAGGTACACACCGGCGACGACCATGGTGGCCGCGTGGATGAGCGACGAGGCCGGAGTAGGGCCGGCCATGGCGTCGGGCAACCAGGTGTGGAGGGGGAACTGGGCCGACTTGCCGATCACGCCGGTAAAGAGGCAGCACGCCGAGACGAGCAGCAGGCTCTGCTTGATTCCACCGGTCAGCGCGAGGTGGTTGGTGTGGGCGATGTCGAAGCTCTGACCCGAAGCCCAGAACAAGATGATGATGCCGATGAGGAGACCGATATCGCCCGTGCGGGTTGTGAGAAACGCCTTGACCGCCGCCGTGGAATTGTTGTGGTCCTCCCACCAGTGACCGATCAGCAGGAACGAGCACAGACCCATCATTTCCCAGCCGAAGAGCAGGCCGAGGGTCGTTGCACTCTGGACCATCCAAAGCATGGCGGCGGTGAACAGCGCGAGCGAGGCGAAGTAGTGCACGAAGCGGCTGTCGGTCCGCAGGTACTCACGAGAGAAAATATGTACACAGAACGAAATGAAGCTGACCACGAAGAGCATCGCTACGGCGAAACCGTCGATGTGGCTACCTAGTTCGATCTTGATGTTGCCGTCGTTGTACCAGGTGATGAGGTTTCGAACCGGCTCCCGGAGAAGAGCAGGTCCCTCTTCTTCTGCAGTCTTCACGGACGCGGCCTTGACGGCGAAACCTTTGCTTCCGCCCGCAGACAACGCGGCGTGGGTTTCCTCGGTCACCGTCTCGTCGGCATGCTCAGCGGGAGTCCCGCCTTCGGCAGCTCCACCTTCAGCGGTCGCGGCCTCAGCGGAATGCTCGGCCGTCGTGGCGACCGGTACCTTCTCTCGCTGGTTCCACTGGACCCCGGCGACGGTCGACAGGACAAGGCACGCGGTGACGGCCAACTGACCGACCCACCAACCGCCCTGCGGCAGCTTCTTGCCAAGGAACAAAATGATGACGAATGCCCCGACCATCAGGGCCGGAAGAATCCAAGCGTTTTCGAGCACGGTCGACCTCAGCCTTTCATCTGCGCGACGTCGGAAATGTCGATGTTGCGACGGTTCCGGTAGATGAGTAGGACAATGGCCAGACCGACGCCGACTTCAGCAGCGGCGACCGCAATCGCAAACAGGGCGAACACGTGACCGATGATGTTGTCGTTGCGCACGGAGAAGGCGATCAGGTTCATGTTGACGGAGTTGATCATCAACTCGATCGACATGAGCACGAGCACTGCGTTGCGGCGGGCGAGCACTCCGTAGACACCGCAGCAGAAGAGAAAAGCGGCGAGGATCAGAAACTGGTTGATCATCATGGCGGCGTTCAGTCCCTTCGGGCGATGACGACGGCGCCGACCAATGCGGCGAGCAGAAGGATCGACGTGACCTCGAACGGAACGAGGTAGGTCGAGAAGATCGAGTCGGCGACCCGCGCGGTGCTGACCCCGGAGGCTCCGCTCGCAACGCCGTTGTGGAAGTCGAGCTTCTGCTTGCCGAAGGCATCGATCAACAACGCACCAAGGCCACCGAACAAGAACAGCGCAACAATCCCCGAAACCGCTCTCTGGTCATTGTCGAGCTGTTGTTCTTTGCCGATGGGCGCTCGGGTGAGCATGATCCCGAACAGGATGAGCACCATGATGGCGCCCACGTAGACGAGGATCTGGACTACCGCTACGAATTCGGCAGCAAGCAGAATGTATTGACCGGCCATACCGGCCAGAACGATCACGAGATACAACGCCGCGTGCACCACATTTTTCGTGGTGACGAGTTTGATGGCTGATACAGCCATGGCGGCGGCCAAAAGGCCAAAGAAGAGGTTCTGTGCGAACACGGCTCGGCAGGCTACTTCTTCTTGGCGTCGGCCCCAACCTCAAGGGCCGGCTTGGTGGGAACCGTATCGAGCCACTCGCCAAGACGGGTCTTGTCGTGCAGGAGGTCGGCAATGGACGGGGTGGAGTACTCGTACTCCGGGCTCCAGAACAGCGCGTCGAACGGACATACCTCGACGCAGATACCGCAGTACATGCAGAGGCTGTAGTCGATGTCGAACCGGTCGAGGGCCTGAACGGTACGCGGCTTACCGCCCTCACGACGGGGAGGCGCTTTGTCTTTGTGCCCTTCGATGTAGATGCACCAGTCAGGGCAGCTTCGCGAACAGAGCATGCAAACCGTGCAGTTCTCTTCGTTCAACGCAATGACCCCACGAGCCCGGGTGGGCGGGTCTTCGCGGACGTGCGGGTACTGGACCGTCTGGTTGGGACGGAACAGTTCCTTGATGGTGACGCCGAGCCCGCCGGTCAGGCTGCGGGCGACATCACCGACTTTGGAATCGCGTAGTGCTCGAGGTAGTGGAAGAGGCATCAGAAGGCAACCTTCAAGATGGCGGTGATCATGATGTTCACAAGCGAAATCGGGATGAGGTACTTCCACGCAATCGACTGGAGTTGATCCTCGCGGAAACGGGGGTAGCTGAAGCGGAACCAGAAGATGAGGAACGCCACGAACATGACCTTGGCAAAGAGAATTCCCGGGCCGAGGATGTTGGCGAGATTGTTGTCAACCCAGGCGTCGGGCATCGGCAGGTACCAGCCGCCGAGGAACAGTGTGGCGGCGATGGCGGACAGTGCGAACGCCGAGGCAACTTCGCCGAGGAAGAACGACAGGAACCGGAAACCCGAATACTCGGTCATGTAACCGGTGACGAGTTCGGACTCAGCGACCGGCATGTCGAACGGCGCCTGGGTGAGTTCGGCCTGGGCCGCAATCATGAAGATGGCGAAGCCGACGAACTGCGTCGCCATGAACGGCATGCCGGCGAGGTTCAGACCGAAGACTTCGAACTGCTGCTGCGCATGCACGATGTCTTGCAGGCTCATCGATCCGGCCTGGATCACGACGCCGACCACGGCAAGCACGAGTGGAAGTTCGTAGGCGATCAACTGACCGGCGGCACGGAGGGAGCCCATGAGGGAGTACTTGTTCGCACTCGCCCAGCCCGCCATCAAGATGCCGAGCACGCCGATCGACGACACAGCCAGTGCGTAGAAGATGCCGACCTTCAGATCACTGATCACGAGGTCGGGACCGGCCGGAATCACGAGATATAGCAGGAAGGTTGACATCACTACGACGTAGGGCGCCAGCGAGAAAACCCACTTGTCGGCCTTGGCCGGAATGATGTCTTCCTTCTGGATGAACTTCACGGCGTCGCCGATGTTCTGGAACCAGCCGTGGAATCCACCGGGGTCCATCGGACCGAGGCGGGACTGCATGTGGGCCATCATCTTCAGAAGGAAGACGTAGCCAATGAGAAGGCCGCCAACCGGAATGACGACGAGAACGCCAAGAAGCTTGACTGCCGTCCAGAACCAGTAGGCATCGAGCGTGAACCCCGCGAGAACAGTGGCGCTCATGAGCGTTCACTTTCGGGGCTGGCGCCACGAACCTTGGCGGAAAGAGAGATCGAAACGGAGGTCTTCATTTATCGATCAATGTCCCCGAGGATGAAGTACAGCGAGCCGAGAATGGTGATGATGTCGGGAACGAAGACGCCCTTGGTCACCCACGGCACGATGGAGATGTTGTTGAAACTTGGTGTGCGGATCTTGACGCGGAACGGACCCAGGCCGCCCTGGCTCACGACGTAGTAACCCATTTCGCCGAGCGGATTCTCCGTCGACACGTAGGTCTCGCCCGCAGGAACTTTGATGATGCGGGGCACCTTCGCCATGATCGGACCTGCCGGCAGGCCATCGAGGATCTGATCAACGATCTTCGTGGCTTCCCGGACTTCCTGCATCCGGACCCACATACGGGCGAAGCTGTCGCAATCGGTATGTGTCCATACCTTCCAGTCAAGCTTGCTGTAAGCGAGCGGGGAAGGTGTATCCCGGCGGACGTCCCAATCGACACCGCTCGCCCGGAGGTTCGCTCCCGACATGCCGTATTCGAGTGCCTTCTCGGCCGGGATCACGCCGGTGCCCCGGGTACGCGCCTGGAAGACGGCGTTGCCCATCATGAGGTCGTCGAGCTCATCGCAGAACGAGCGCATTTTCGCCATCACCGTCTTGGTCTCGGCGATCCAGCCTTTCGGCAGGTCTTCCTTGAGTCCACCGATGCGGTCGTAGTTCGGGTGGAAGCGTCCACCGGTGGCCGCTTCGATCTGGTTGAGCACATGTTCGCGATCGCGGAAAGCGAAGAACACCGGAGTGACAGCGCCCATCTGTACGCCCATGTCGCCGATGCCGAGCGAGATGTTGGCGATACGGGCCATTTCGAAGAGGGCCGTGCGGATCCACTGGGCACGGGCCGGAGCTTCGACGCCCATCAGTTCTTCGGCCGCGAGGATGAACGGAACCTCGTTCGCGAAGCTCCCCAACCAGTCGATCCGGTTCACCAAAGCGGTGACCTGCGGGTAGGTGCGCACCTCGCAAAGTTTCTCGTAGCCGCGGTGCATGTAGCCCATCACCGGCTGACAGCTGATGACCTGTTCGCCGTCGAGCTTGGCGACAAGGCGAAGCGTTCCGTGCGTCGCCGGATGCTGCGGACCGAGGTTGACGGTCATGCCCTCTTCGGTCTCGAGCTGAACGTTGACCCGGATGTCGGCGGCCTGCGATGCAATGTAGGCGGCCTGCTTCATTTCCTCCGGATTGTTCGGATGGAACGAGGTTGAGACCTCGTCGCCCAAACCGGACGGATTCATTGTGGAAGTCATCAGGCTTCACCACCTTCTTCACTGGCATCGCCAGCAATTGGTTCAACGTTGGTCAAGCCGGGCCACGGCTTTACTTCACGAGCCAGGAGCGGGAAATCCTTCCGCAGGGGATGCCCCTCGAACGCTCCCGGAAGGTAGATGTGCGTGAGGCCGGGGTGACCGACAAAGTCGAAGCCGAACATCTCTGCCGCTTCACGCTCGTGCCAGTTGGCGCCCGGGTAGATCTTTTCGATCGAGGCGACGCTCGGTGCGTCGGCGTCGAGATCAGCCTTGAGCACGACCCCACGCTTATCGGTCACCGAAACCAAGCGGGCAAACACCTGGAAGCGGGTTTCCCCACCACCAACTCCCGTGCGAATGGCGGCGACGGTTTCTTCGACAACTGGCGCCGGTTCGGCTTCAACAGCGTCTGAAGCGTCGGTCGATTCGGCGTCGGCCTCTTCTTCCACAGAGCCCCACACGTTTTCGTAGCGAGTGGCCTGCAGTGGACTGTCGAGCCAATCAAGACCGGAGAGGAAGCAGAAATAGGTGAGGCTGAGCTGCTTGCGGCAGGCGGTTACGGCGTCGAACCAGGCGTCGGCGGGTACTCGGACGACGGCATCGCGTCGGTTGACCGTCGCTTCGAGGACTCGATCACCAAGGGCGGACCGGAGACGGGAAATATATTCCAGACAGGTCGCGTCAGACTCAACCGCTACTTCTTCGACGGGCACGGCGCAAGACTAGTGAATGAACCACCCCACCTAACAAACGTGAGGTGGAAAAACGATGAGATTTTTCGATTTTCTCGATCGAAATAGGGTTTGGCGTTCAGTTTCGAACATTCGTCGATCGGTTTCGCCGATTGCGCGACACGTTTCGCCGACGCGTTGAGCTCGAGGTCGAGTTGCGCGTTTTCCGCCTCCCTGCCCGGTTGAACATGTTTGGACCACGCCACCGATCGCGCTTGTCAACAGCGCCGTTCATCCGCAGGAATCCGGCGTTGATGCTCGCTATTCGCCGGGTTCGCCGGTACACGCCGTTGCCGTTACGGGATCCGTCGGCGTTCGTGTTTCCCTCGATTGTCGCGATCGTTCCGTCGTCGTTCACCGCGGTGACGATCCCGGTGTGCCCCCGGTCCCCATCGTGGGAGATGAGAAAGATGTCACCAACGCGAGGTGACGTCGACAGTCGTTCATGTGCGCGTCCCCACCGGAATCCTTCCGCAACTTTCGCGAAGCCCTTCCGACCTTGAATCTCGGGGAGCGGTTCACCGGCTTGGGCGAATGCCCAGGAGACGAACATGGCACACCACGCTTCATGGTTGAGGCCGTACCAGCGCCCGTACTTCGAATCGTTGTTGCGGCCTTCGCGATATCCGACTTGAGATCGGGCCACGTCGATCAGCGCGATCGTCGCCATGTCGGCATCCCTGAAGTCGCGTGCCGTCCGCGCAGCATTGCCTGCCTGGTGTTCCCAGAGCCCACCCAGACACCGCAGGGCGAACACCGGATACGCCAACCGTTCGTCGGCAGCGAGGCGAGTGGCCCAGCTGTTCATTTCCGCCGCGAACTCGAACGCCACCGCGCAGAACCGCTCGATGTCTGGCGGCACCGCCGACACCGCACCCAAAGGCTCCAACATGTGAGCCACCCCCTGCCACGCGAATTCAGGTACCTGCTGGGGAGCCCGCCGATCCTACGCAACGTGCCCCACGCTCCTGGGGAGGAACCCGCGCGCAAGGCCCGACTTTGACGCGACGTTCGGACGAATGTTCCCGCCCACCGAACACATGTGACCGAACGTCGCGAACGGTGGGAGGAAAACCCAGGAACACGAATGGCCGCCCACCGGGCGGCCATTCGTTCAGAGCGGAAATTCTGCGGACTGCTAGCGGACGGGTCCGCCGCCGACCGTTATCGGGTCGCCGCGCCACTTGGCGCCCATGTCTTCGTTTTGGATCCGCTCCTGCAGCAGAACAATGCCTTCCAACAGTGCCTCCGGACGGGGCGGGCAGCCGGGGACGTAGACGTCGACGGGAACGATCTGGTCGACACCCTTGGTGACCGAGTAGCTGTCCCAGTACGGGCCGCCACAGTTGGCGCAGCTGCCCATCGAGATCACGTACTTCGGTTCCGGCATCTGCTCGTAGAGACGCTTGATGGCCGGCGCCATTTTGTCGGTGATCGTGCCCGAGAACACGACGAGGTCGGACTGCCGGGGCGATGCAGGGAAGGGGATGACCCCGAGGCGCATCACGTCGTAGCGGGGCGACGCGAACGCTGCGCCCATCTCGATTGCACAGCAGGCCAGACCCCACTGGTAGCACCACAACGAGTACTTACGGCTGTAGTTCAGCAGCCAGGTGATGGGCTTGGCGCCCTTCTTCCCCAGCAAACCGTTTTCGACTATGCCCATCGCACAACACCCTTCTCGTGGGCCCAGCCCACTTCACTGCACGACACGTAACTGCACGACACGTAGCTGCTTAGATCCACCGGAGGACACCCTTCTTCCAGGCGTACACGAGCCCGAGCAGCAGGATGAACACGAAGATGCCCATCTCTACGAGGCCGAACACACCGAAGTCTTCAAGTCGGAGAGCCCAGGGGAACAGGAACACGGCTTCGACGTCGAACATCACGAACAGCAGGGCGAAGATGTAGTAGCGGATCTGGCTCTGTGACCAGCCGATACCCACCGGGTCGACACCCGACTCGTAGGCCATCAACTTTTCTCGACCGGGCTTCTTCGGGCGAAGCAGTCGAGATATCGACAACGTGCCGCCTACGAGGACGAACGCCGCCATCGCAAGAAACACGATCGTGAGATACGAGCGAAGAAAATCGGACACGGTTGGTGATCCTACTGGTGATCGGAGAAACGGACGAAACGGAGAGGCGTTGAAGCAGGGGCCGCTATCGGTGGACGGTTACCGCATGAACGCTTTGTCGGCGAAGTTCAACAGGGCCTGCGGCATGATCCCGGCGAAGAGCGTGAACGCCGCGGCGGCCACCAACGCGATCCGGGTTCCAACCGGAACGGCGAGCGATGCAGCCGACGGCGTGGACTCGACGGGGTCGTTCATGTACATCTGGACCATGAGCCGGAGGTAGGCGTAGGCCGAGATCACCGACGCGAGCATTGCGACGATCGCTATGGCGTAGGAGTGCACGTCGACCGCAGCGCGGATGACGCCGAACTTGGCGACGAAGCCCGAGGTCATCGGAATTCCGGCCTGGGCGAGCAGGAACAGGGTCAGAGCAATCGCCAGCATCGGCGACCGTTCGCCGAGGCCTTTGTACGACTCGATGGTATGGCTTCCGTCGCCGCGCTTGCCAACGATCGTGATCACGGCGAACGTGCCGAGAACGACGAACGTGTAGGTGAGGAGGTAGAAGAGCGACCCCGACATACCCTCGGTCGTCGCGGCTTGCAGGCCGATGAGGATGAAGCCGGCGTGGCTGATCGAGCTGTATGCCAGAACTCGTTTCACGTCGGTCTGGACGACCGCAAGGATCGAACCGATGACCATCGACGCAATCGCGAGCGCCCAGATCACCGGACGCCAATCGAGCGATCGGGTGCTGAGGGCCGTCAGCAGGAGACGCAGTAGGCCGGCGAATCCGGCGGTCTTGGCCGCCGCCGCCATGAAGCCCGTGACCGGAGACGGTGAACCCTGATAGACGTCGGGAGTCCACATGTGGAACGGGACCGCGGCGACTTTGAAGCCGAGACCAACGAGCAGGAAGGCGAGACCGGCGGTGAGCAGACCGTTCTTCAGAATCACGTGACCGGTGAGGTAGGACGTGATCTCGCTGAAGTTGGTGGAGCCGGTCGCGCCGTAGGTGAGGGCGATGCCGTAGAGGAAGATCGCTGACGAGAAGCCACCCAGCACGAAGTACTTGAGGGCCGCTTCCTGCGATTCCACCCGGCGAAGGTGCGAACCGGCCAGGACGTAGAGCGAGATCGAGAGGATTTCGAGCCCGAGGAACAACACGATGAGGTCGTTGGCACTCCCCATCACGATTCCACCGGATGCCGAAAGCATTGCGAGTACGTAGACCTCGGGCCCTTCGAGGTCTTCCCGGCGCAGGTAACCGTCGGCAATCAACACGGCGAGCACCAGCGCACAGCAGATGACGGACGTGACGAACACGGTGAAGCCGTCGACGTTGATGGCGTCGGCGATAGCCGTGAAGGCACCCCCGCGGATCCGGATCCACTGGCGCCACGCCGCGAATCCGGCAACTGCGGTGGTGGCGACGGTGAACCAGACGTAGGTTCCGTGAATCCACTTCGTGTGGCGAGCGAGCGATGCGACCACCAGGAGAATGAACGCTCCGGCGATGAGGATGGTCGCGGGTCCGACCGCGGTCCAGTCGACGACCGGCATCTGGAACTTTTCCGGAGTTGCAGCATCCTGCAGATGAATTGCCCCGGACAGCGCAACGGCAACGGCGTTAAACATCATTCACCCGCCCCAGCGACAGTGGTCTCGGTGGCCGAATCGGCCGCCGGTGTTTCGGCATCACCTGCAGCGCCTTCGGCTGCCGGCACTACACCGCGGTTCTTGGCCACGGCAGGCTCTTTCGCCTTGGACTGTTCTTCAACATGTTTGATCAACTGGTTCACCGAGGGATCGATGCGATCAAGGAACGGCTTTGGGTACACGCCCATGCCGATGATCAGCACAACCAACGGAGCGATCACGAAACGCTCACGAGTAGTGAGGTCCCACATGTGTTCGCGGTTCTCGTCGTCGGGCACTCCGTGGAACGTGCGTTGGTAGGCCCAGAGCAGATACAGCGCAGCGAGGATCACACCGGTCGCCGCGACAACAGCCCACCAACGATGGGTCAGGAACGTGCCGATGAGGATCATGAACTCACCGACGAAACCGTTGAGACCGGGCACCCCGATCGAGCTGAGCATCACGATGGTGAACACGCCGGCCATAACCGGGGCGAGTGTCTGCAGGCCCTTCAACTCGGAGATCTCACGGGTGTGGCGGCGCTCGTAGATCCAGCCGACGAGAAGGAACAACGCAGGCGTCGAGACACCGTGGTTGACCATTTGGAGAACCGAGCCCGACAGTGCCTGGTTGGTGATGGCGTATGTGCCGACCACGATGAACCCGAGGTGAGCAACCGACGAGTACGCAACGAGGCGCTTGAGGTCTTTCTGCACGACGGCGGTGAGCGCTCCGTAGATGATGCCGATCACGCCGAGGGTCAACATGACCGGGCCGAACCATACCGATGCCTCAGGGAACAGGTACAGACCGAAGCGGATCAGGCCGTAGGTTCCCATCTTCAGCATCACGCCGGCCAGGATGACTGAACCGGCCGTAGGTGCTTCGGTGTGCGCATCGGGCAACCAGGTGTGCAGCGGGAAGACCGGCACCTTGATGGCGAACGCCAGAGCGAAGGCCAGGAACAGCCAGCGGGCGGTGTTGTGCGACAGATTGGCCTGGGCCAGCTGAGTCACATCGAAGGTAAGTACACCTAGCTTGTCTTTGGCCAGGAACGCCAGCGTGATCGAAGCGACCAACATGAGGGCGGAACCGAACATCGTGTAGAGGAAGAACTTCATCGCGGCGTATTGCTTCGCGCCGTGGCCCCATCCACCGATCAGGAAGTACATCGGGACGAGCACGATCTCGAAGAAGACGAAGAACACAAAGAGGTCGAGGCTGAGGAACACGCCCATGACGCCGGCTTCCAGCAGGAGCAGCCAGGCGATGTAGGGCTTGATGTTGTGGCGCTCGTCGGGTCCGAGAATGGCGATCGGGAACAGGATGCCGGTGAGCACGACGAGGAACAGCGAGATGCCGTCGACCCCAAGGTTCCACGAGACACCGAACTGCTTGATCCACTCGTGCTTGGAGCTGAACTGGAAGCCCGCGTCGAGCTTCTCGAAGTTCGTAAGCAACCATATGGTCATCGCGAGCGTGGCCCCCGAGAAACCGAGACCGGCGATCTTGACGATCTCCTCCCGGCTCTTCGGGATCAACGCGACCACCGCGGCCCCGACGAGCGGTACCACGATCAGCATGGTGAGAAGCGGAAACGCCACCGGGGCGCTCTCGTGCGCCTTTTCGGCCGTACTTATGGCCGCAAGAAGTGGAGACATGTCCATCACAGTGACGTCCGAACGAGAACATAGGCGACCATCAACACGAGTCCTCCGACAAGGCCCAGCGCGTATTGGCGCACATAACCGGTTTGTACTTTGCGAACCGTGCCGCCGACAACCTGCACCACGGTTCCGAATCCATTCACGATGCCGTCGATGATCTTCTTGTCGAAGACGAACGCCGCAAAGCTGCTGATGGCCATGCCTGGCACGGTGATCACTTTGCCGAGGATCGCATCAATACCGTAAGCACGCTTAAGAAGCGGTACCTCAAGGTTCGGCTGATCAGCACTGCGCTTCCACATCGACCAACCGAGGAAAATGCCGGCGAAGCCACAGAGGCTGGCGATCACGGCCAGGACGAT
Source organism: uncultured Acidimicrobiales bacterium (assembly GCA_963763135.1). Lineage (GTDB taxonomy): Bacteria > Actinomycetota > Acidimicrobiia > Acidimicrobiales > JANYDT01 > JANMZO01. Next base: position 879,703 of record CAVXNJ010000012.1, read on the forward strand.
CTTGGTGCCGCCAGCCACGTGAGCGGGCTCGGTCACGAAGGCGTGAATCTCGGTTCCGGGAATCAGACCGGATTCGAGCCACTTGGCCAGGAACTCCCACTTCGGTTTGAACGGGGTGTTGATGAACCCGCCAATTGCAGCGAGACCCGCGAGAGCAACGAGAGGCAGGACCATGATGGCCGGTGACTCGTGCGGGCCGGCGCCGTGACCATGGGTTCCGTGGGCTTCGGCGTCGTGCGATTCGCCGGCGTGTGATTCAGCGCCATGGGCGTCGTCGAGGAAACGCTCCTTGCCACCGAACACCAGGACCACTTGGCGGGTCATGTAGTAGGCGGTGAGAAGTGCGGTCACGAGACCGAGAATCCACAGTGGCTTGCTGGTCTGGTAGGCGCCGAGAAGAATCTCATCCTTCGACCAGAATCCAGACAGTGGGAAGACACCCGAGATGGCCAGCCAGCCGACCATGTAGGTCGCGAAGGTGATAGGCATCCATTTGCGGATGTTGCCCATGAACTTCATGTTCTGGGGATCGTCGTGCCCGTGCATGCCGTGGATCACCGAGCCGGCTCCGAGGAACATGAGCGCCTTGAAAAACGCGTGCGTGACCATGTGGAAGATTGCGGCGACGTTCGCCCCGACTCCGACCGCGAGGAACATGTAGCCCAGTTGGCTGATCGTGGAATACGCCAGCACGCGCTTAATGTCGTCTTGCGCCGTCGCGATGGTGGCGGCGTAAAGCGCGGTGAGACCGCCGGTCCAGGCGATGATCTGCATCACGCCGGGCGTGAGTTCGAGCAGCGGGTGAACCCGGACCATCAGATAAACGCCGGCGGTCACCATCGTGGCCGCGTGGATGAGGGCCGACACCGGGGTGGGGCCTTCCATGGCATCAGGCAGCCAGACGTACAGCGGAAGCTGGGCCGACTTACCGCAGGCACCCAGGAAGAGCAGCAGGCAGATCGCAACCACCGTCGACTGGGCCGGTCGGTTCTCTTCGATGGCGCGAAACACGGCGTGGTACTGCAACGAGCCGGTCTGCTGGAAGATGAGGAACATCGCACCCATGAGGCCAAAGTCGCCGATGCGGTTGGTTACGAAGGCCTTCTTGCCGGCGCTCGCCGCCGAGTCCTTTTCGAACCAGAACGAGATGAGCAGGTACGAGCACGCACCCACGCCTTCCCAACCGAGGAACATGAGCACGAAGTTGTCGGCAAGGACCAACATCAGCATCGAGAACACGAACAGGTTCAGGTAGGTGAAGAACCGCGGGAAACGGGGATCGCCGTGCATGTAGCCGATGGCGAACAGGTGGATCAGCGTCGCAATGCCGGTAACGAAGAGCACCATCGTGATCGACAGCGGGTTGACCAGCAACGCGGCGTCGACACCGAGCGAGGGCATCCAGGAGAACAGCACCTTGGTGAAGGCCCGCTCCTCTTCGTGCTTGCCCACCAGCGTGACGAACACGGCCGCGGCCATGACAAATGAGCCACCGACCATGGCCGTCGCGAGGTAACCGCTGAGGGGTTCACCGATGCGCTTACCGACCAACAGGAGAATGCAGAACCCAACGAGTGGAAGGGTCGGGATGAGCCAGACGAGATCGAGCACGGTCAGCCCTTCAGCAGCGAGACGCTGTCGGCCGTGGCGCCGATCTTACGGCGACGGAAAATGGACACGATGATGCCGAGACCGACCACTACTTCGGCTGCGGCGACGACCATGGTGAAGAACACCGCCACCTGCCCGCCGATGTCGTCGAGCGCTTTGGCGAAGGTGACGAGCGCAAGGTTCGCCGCGTTGAGCATCAGCTCGACGCACATGAACATCACGAGCACGTTGCGCTTCAGGAGAATGCCAACGGCGCCGAGGGTGAACAACGCAGCGGAGACCGCAAGGTATGCGGCTGCGTTGGGCTTGCCCACAGCGGAAAAAATTACAGCGGTCATGCGGCGGTTCCCTCATCGAGAGGTTTGGGCTTGCGGGCGAGCATCACAGCACCGACTACGGCGACTACCAACAGCACCGAGGTGATCTCGAACGCGAACAGATAACGGGTGAAGAGCGACTTGCTGAGGGTTTCGACGTTGGTGCCAGGTCCTTCGGCTGGACCGGATGTGCTGCGGGCGCCAAGGACGACGTTGACCCGGCTGATCAGAATCAGCTCGGCGAGGGTGATTGCGCCCACCACGGCCGCCGCGACCCGCTGACCCTTGAGTGGTTCACCGCTGAGGCCGTCGTTGCGATCGACACCGAGCAGCATGATCACGAAGAGGAAGAGCACCACGATGGCGCCGGCATACACGATGACCTGCACGGCGGCGAGGAAGTGTGCACCCTGGGCCACAAACAGCACCGCTACACCGAAGAGGGTCTGTACCAGAGCCAGAGCGGCGTGCACCGGGTTCTTCATGGTGAGAACACCGGCAGCGCCGACCAACGCCATCAGGGCGCCGACGATAAATACGATCCAATCAACCATCAGTGATGGCCACCTCCGTGTGAGGCACCGTGGGTGTCATGCGACGCAGCTTTGGCTGCAGCTCTTGCCGCTTCGGCCTCGAGCTGCACGCGGCGCTCGATTTCGACTGATTGTCCGGCCTCCGGGGGCCGCTCGCCGTGGCCGAGATCGCCGGACCAAAGGACCTTGCCTTCGAAGGTGGTGTCTCCGCCGGGGGCGGTGGCGCGCATCCAACCCGAGATCGGGATATCAGCGCCGCGGTCGTCTTCCCAAGGCTGCACACGCGGCCTGCCGTTGTCGTCGACGACCAGTTCGGCCTTCGTGTAGATCGCATCACGCCGGTTGGTGAAGCTGAACTCGAAGATCTTCGACTCCGTGATCGCTTCGGTCGGACACGCTTCGACGCACATGTCGCAGTGAATGCAGCGGAGGTAGTTGATCTCGTAGACGAAGCCGAAACGCTCGCCCGGTGAGGTCGGGTTGTCGGGATCGTTGTCGGCCCCGCGAACGTAGATGCACTTCGCCGGGCAGACGCCGGCGCAGAGCTCACAACCGATGCACTTCTCCATGCCGTCTTCGTAACGGTTGAGTACATGGCGACCGTGAAAGCGTTCGGGCTTGGGGCGCAGTGTGTCGGGGTAACGCTCGGTGCGGACGTCGTGGCGCAGGTGTTCCTGCAGCGGAATCCGGAAGCCTTCCAGGTAACCCATAGCTAAAACCTTCCGGTCGAGAGACGTTTGTCGGCAGCGTTACCGGCGGCCAGCTCCTGATCTGATGTCTTTCGACCAACACGCATCGCCGCAGAGAGTAGACCCCACACGGCAGCGATCCCGGCACCGGCGAACAGCAGGTTGCGGAAAACCTCGGCACGGTTGCCGTTGGCCACGTCGCCGGCAGCAAGCAGTAGCAACCACAGCAGCGACGCCGGAATCAGCTTCTTCCAACCGAGATCCATCAGCTGGTCGTAGCGGAACCGGGGCAGCGTGGCTCGGAGGAGCACGTAGATGTAGAGCAGCACGAGCAACTTGAGCAGGAACCACAGTGGTGAGACGGCCGTGAAGAATGGAACGTCCCAGGGGATGCTCGGGCCACCGAGGAACAGCGTGATGATCAACGCCGACATCGTGATCGTGTTCATGAACTCAGCGAGGTAGAAGAATGCAAACCGCGCTGACGAGTACTCGGTGTGGAAACCTCCGACGAGTTCCGACTCAGCTTCGACGAGGTCGAACGGTGGGCGGTTGAGTTCGGCGGTGGCGGCGATGCAGAAGATCGCGAACGGCACAAGCACGGTCGTGAACGCGTTCCAGCGGTATCCGGCCTGGGCGGCCACGATGCCCTGGGTGGAAAGGGTCTTGCTCTTGAGGATGACCGCGGCGAGCGAAAGTCCGAGGGCCGCCTCGTAGCTAACCATCTGCGCACTCGCTCGGACGGCACCGATGAGCGGGTACTTCGAGCCGCTGGACCAGCCAGCGAGCATGACGCCGTAGACCGCGATTCCGGAGAGCGCCAGCGTGAACAGCACACCCATCGGCGGGTTGGCCAACTGCAGGAACGTGGCGTGCTTGCCGTAGTGGACAAGGCCCCCGAGCGGAATGATCGCAAACGTAAGGAATGCCGGCACGGCACTCAGGTACGGGGCGAGTCGGAAGACCCACTTGTCGGAGCGCTCCGGAAACAGATCCTCTTTGAAGAACAGCTTGGTGCCGTCGGCGAGGGTCTGCAGGAGACCGAACGGGCCGGCACGGTTCGGGCCGACGCGGTTCTGCATCTTTGAGATGGCTTTGCGTTCGAACCAGACCATCAACATGACGCCGACAAGACAGAACACGAAGGAAAGGAGGACCTTCACCAAGATGATGATGATCGGCCAGCCCCAGAGGTCAAAGCCGGAGGTGAAGAGCGGGTCGCCCTGTTCGGTTGCGAGGATCAGACCCATGCTTATGCTCCGGTTACCGATTCGAGACGTACTTTGGTGACGCCTTCTGTGCCCATCGTTGCGACATCGATGAGATCAGCAGCGCCTGAACCCTGTTGGTTGAACGGAACGAACGCCGCGCCTCGCGGCACGCGGTCGTCGGCCACCACGGACAATACGACATCAGCCGTTTGCGACACGAGTCGCACGTTGGACCCGTGGGTGAGGCCATGACGCTCGACTTCGCCCGGGTTCAAACGGACATGCGGGCCGGGAGCCAACTTCGCTAGCGCCGGGCTGGCCTGGGTGAGGGTGCCGTTGTCGTAGAGCGTGCGGCTGGTCACCAGACGGAGGGAGTACGAGTCGGGCTGTGGGATCACGGCCGGCGCGGCCTTCGGCTTGAAGCCGACCAGCGGAGGTACCGCGGGTCCGGCATGAGCCACCGCTTCGGTCGGTTCCGCTTCAGTCGCTGCCGAAGCCTCGGGCTCGGCCGGAGCCTCGACCACAGGGGCCGGGATAGGCACGAGCACACCGTCGGCGTTGCCGGGGGCCCCGAGCACCGCAGACGTCAGACCGAGGTGCGATGGGCATGCCGTCGCGATCTCGGCGGTGATGTCATCGACCACGTTGAAGCCGAAGTCTTCACCGAGGTTCAACGCCATCTCGGCGAAGATCATCCAGTCGGGACGGGCGAGGCCCGGCGCCGACACCTTGGCCCGAACGCTGCTGACCCGGCCTTCGATGTTGGTCGTGGTCCCTGACTTCTCCGCATAACCTGCGGCGGGCAGCACCACGTTCGCAAACGCGTTCGACGCGTTGGGCATGGTGTCGATCGACACGAGGTACTCGACGTTCGCAAGAGCCTTCTGGGCGAGCGCCTTGTCGGGGAAGTCAGCGAGCGGGTCGGCACCGACCAGCACGAGAGCTTTGATCCAGCCACCGGCGGCGCCGAGCAACATCTCGTGGGCATCGAGGCCGACCGAAGCGGGACCGGCGTTCCAGTGCGAGGCGAACCACGATGCAGCATCGGCGATCGTGGTGCGGCCCGGAAGCATGCCGGGAGCGAGTCCCATGTCGAGGGCACCGCGAAGGTTGGCGCGCCGCATGGCCGGGAGGAACGTGGCGGTGGGAAGACCCTTGGTGAGGACGTCGAGCGCCTCGACGATCGTGTCGGTGGTTTCAGCGAGCGAGGGTCGACCGAAGACAACGACGATCTTGCCGTTGCCCTTGCCACCAGCGAGCGCAGCCTTGATCGTGTCGGCCGCCGCGTGAAGATCGGCGGCTTCGACTCCGGCCACCTGACGCTCGACCTCGCCACCCTCGACCAGCGAGAACAACGCACGCACAAGAACAGATGCTTCACCGGGACGGTACGCCAGGGTCGTCTTGGCGTACGGGCTCAGACCGGTGCGGGTGGGCGACATCTCGATGATCGGCACCCGCTTGTTGGTTGCTGCGTCGCGAAGACGAAGGAACAGCACGGGGAGTTCTTCTTTGATGTCGGCACCGAGCACGACCACTGCGGATGCGCTGCAGGCATCATTGATCGTCGCCTGCGGAAGACCGAGCCACGCGTGGGCGGGGAGACCGTCGCCGAGCTGAGCATCAACGTTGTCGGTCTTCACGACGACCTTGGCCAACTTCACGAGTGCGTACTGATCTTCGTTCGTGAGGCGGGCGCCGCCGATGAATCCGATCTCGGTCGGTTGCAATGTGCGCATACGGTCGGTTACCTGACCGATGGCTTCGGTCCACGAGGTTTTGGCCGCCGCGCCGCCCTTCGAGGCGCGCAGGATCGGTTGAGTCAGGCGGTCCGAGGCGCTGATGCTCTGGAAATCAAATCGGCCCTTGTCGCACAGCCAACCCCAGTTGATCGGATCGGCGTCGACACCCTGCACGCGGGTGATTTCATCGCCGCTCGACTGGATTACGACGCGGCAACCAACGGCACATGAGGTGCAGGTGGACTCGACCTGGTCGAGGTCCCACGGGCGGGCGGCAAAGCGGTACGGCTCAGCGGTGAGCGCACCGACCGGACAGATCTGCACGACGTTGCCGGAGAAGTACGACGCGTAGGGGTCGTCGGGGAACGTGTTGACTTCCGTCGCATTGCCACGGTTGATGAAGTGAATGAGCGGATCGCCGCTCACTTCCTTCGAGAACCGGGTGCAACGGTCGCACAGGATGCAGCGCTCACGGTCAAGCAACACCAGGTCGCTGATGGCGATCGGCTTCTCGTAATGGCGCTTCTCTTCGACAAATCGCGATTCGCCCGGGCCGAAGGTGAGGGTCTGGTCCTGCAGCGGGCACTCGCCACCCTTGTCGCACACCGGGCAGTCGAGGGGGTGATTGACGAGGAGGAATTCGAGGATGCCGTCTTGGGCCTTCTTCACGACCTCGGACTTGGTGTCGACGACCATGCCCTCGGCGCACGGCTGCATGCATGCCGGCTGCAGCGACATGCCGCGTGGACCGGAGACCTCCACGAGACACATGCGGCACATGCCGACTTCGCGCATGCGCGGATGCCAGCAGAACCGCGGGATGTACGTACCCGTGCGCTCGGCGGCAGCGATCAACAACTCACCCGGGTTCGCCTCGATGGGATTGCCATCGATGGTGACCGTCAGGGTCGTCTTCTTGGGGGCTTCGGGTGCGGAGGCGGTATCAGTCATGGCTCGTTGATCTCAGGTAGCGCGAAAGTCAGTGAACTCACTGATGCTCAGTGGTTGCTCGACATCACAGGGATGCGAGTCGGGCTCGGCTTGGCATTTGCTATGTACGCTTCGTATTCGTTGCGGAAGCGCTTCACCGAACCGGGAAGGGCGCCGGCGGCAGCCGACGGTCCGAGCGGGCAGATGGTCGTCTGCTTCGGTGGCCACGTGAGCCCGGGGCTGATGTTGTCGGCGACATCGAACAGAAGGTCAATGTCTTCCGGACGACCGTGGCCGTCAAGGATGCGCCTGTAGATCTTCTCGAGCCAGTTCGTACCTTCGCGACACGGTGAGCACTTGCCGCAGCTTTCCTTCGCAAAGAACTTCACGAGCCGCCACGTGGCTTTCACCATGTCGGTCGTTTCGTCCATCACGACGATGGCGCCGGAGCCGAGCATCGAGCCTTTGCTGCCCACGATGCCGGCGTCGAGTGGGGTGTCGAGGTCTTCTTCGAAGAACCAGGGGGCCGAACCGCCACCGGGGATGAACGCTTTTACCTTGCGGTCTTCTCGGATGCCGCCGGCGAAGTCGTAGAAGAGTTCCCGGAAGGTCGTGGTGCCGAATTCGACTTCGAACACACCCGGGTTCTTGACGTGACCGGACACGGCGAACAGCCGGGTTCCGGCATTCTTCTCGTTGCCTACCGCGGTGAACGCCGCAGCACCGTTGTTCATGATCCAGGGCATGTTCGACAGCGTCTCGACGTTGTTTACGACCGTCGGCTGCATGTACAGACCCTTGGAGGCCGGGAAGAACGGCGGCTTCAGACGCGGCATGCCGCGGTTACCTTCAAGCGACTCGATGAGCGCGGTTTCCTCACCGACGATGTACGCACCGGCACCCCAGTGCAACATCACGTCGACACTGAAATCGGTACCCATGATGTTCTTGCCGATGTAGCCGTTGGCGTAGGCGTCGTTGAGCGCCTGCGCCATGCGCTCGTGCGTGTGCGGCATTTCGCCACGGATGTAGATGAACGCCTGAGCGGCCCGGATCGCATAGGCGGCGATCAGCACGCCTTCGATCAACTGGTGCGGATCGCGCTCCAGCAGAATGCGGTCCTTGTAGGTCCCCGGTTCCGACTCATCGCCGTTGACGACGAGATACCGCGGAAACACGTCTTTCGGAAGGAAGCCCCACTTCGTGCCACACGGAAAGCCGGCCCCGCCCCGACCCGCGAGGTTCGCGGCCTTCACTTCGTCGACGACTTCGTCTGGGGTGCGGGTGAGCGCTTTACGCAGCCCTTCGTAACCACCGGTGCGCAGGTAGCCCTCAAGGGTGTGCCCGTCGGCTTGGTCCCAGCGGGTTGTGATCATCTTGAGTGGTGCGGGCATGTGAGTCCTACGTTGCTATGCGTACGTATGAATGAGACGGAAGAGCGGAAAAGTCAGATGGTCTGTCGTGAGGCACGCCGATCGGAGGGAATCGACTGACGAACCTTTCCGAGCGAACCGTGCGGCGGAATATCGGAGCGCTTGCCAGCCCGGATATCGGCCACCAGTGAGTCGAAGCCGGTATGGCTCACCTTGTACTCGTAGCGGTAGTTCACCTGGAGACACGGAGCCTCGGTGCACGCGGCGAGGCATTCCATTTCCTCAAGTGTGAACAGCCCGTCGGGCGTCGTAGCCCCGGCGCGGATGCCCAGCGACTGCTCAGCATGTTCGAGAAGCTCTTCGCCGCCGAGAAGCATGCACGAGATGTTGGTGCACACGCCGACGACGTATTTGCCGACCGGATGGAACTTGAACATCTCGTAGAAACTTGCGGTGCCGTAAACCTCAGCCGGGGTGCAGCCGACGAGTTCGGCGATCTGCACCATCGCGTCTTCGGTGAGATAGCCGTCTTGTTCCTGCGCCAGGTGACACAGCGGGATCGTCGCGCTCTTGGACCGGGGATAGTGACCGACCAGTTCCTTGGCGCGTTCGAGGTTTGAGGCATTGAAGCGGGCCATTACAGAGCGACCTCAGTGCAAAGCATTTGCAGTGCCGGTAGCGGGAGTTGCACTTCGGACTTCATCGATCGACCTCGCCGAGCACCGGATCGATCGAGCTGATGATGGCAATCGCATCGGCCATCATGGCTCCACGCATCATCGTCGGCATCGACTGCAGGTTCACGAACGACGCGCCTCGCCAGTGCATCCGGAACGGCTTCGTGCTTCCATCACTGACCATGTAGCAACCAACTTCTCCGCGGGGTGACTCGACTGGCACATAGACCTCGCCGGCCGGAACCTTGAAGCCGTCGGTGAACAACTTGAAATGATGGATCAGCGCTTCCATCGACTCGTCGATACGACTGCGCGGCGGCGGCGTGATCTTCTTGTTCTGGGTTCGGTAATCGCCAGTCGGCATCATGTCGACGATCTGGCGGACAATCCGGATCGATTCGCGGATCTCGTTGAGGCGGATCGCGTAGCGGTCGAACGCATCGCCATGGGTACCGACGATCACGTCGAACTCCACCGCGTCGTAGGCGAGGTACGGCATATGGCGACGCAGGTCCCATTCGACGCCAGTAGAGCGCAGGATCGGGCCGGTCGCACTGAGGCCGATAGCTTCGTCTTGCGTGATCACCCCGACACCCTGGGTCCGGTCGATGAAGATCGGCTGACCCGTGAGCAACGTGTCGTAGTCGTCCATACGCGGCTCGATCGCGTCGCACAGTGCCAGGCAGTCGAACTGCCAGTCGCTCGGGAGATCCGCAGCAACGCCACCCGGACGGATGTAGTTGTGGTTCATCCGCAGGCCGGTGGTCTTCTCGAAGAACGAGAGCACTTCCTCGCGTTCACGCCACCCGTAGATCATCATGCCGACGGCACCGAGGTCCATGCCGTTCGTGGCCATGAACAACAGATGACTCGCCATGCGGTTAAGTTCCGACATGAGCATGCGGATCCACGTCGCCCGCTCCGGTACTTCGATCTCAAGCAGTTTCTCGGTGGAGAGGCTGAAGGCCAACTCGTTGAAGAAGGGCGAGAGGTAGTCCATGCGGGTGACGTTGGTGCCACCTTGCATGTACGTGAGCGTCTCGGCCGTCTTCTCCATACCGGTGTGCAGATAGCCCACTACCGGCTTGGTGCGAAGCACCTGCTCACCCTTGAGCTCCAACATGACGCGCAGCACGCCGTGCGTACTCGGGTGCTGCGGACCCATGTTGATGATCATCGTCTCGTCGTCGCCGAGTTCGATGTCGTAGTCGTTCACATCGAGAAGATCGACATCGCTGACGCCACGTAGAACGGCGCCCTGTTCACGGAGAAGTTCCTTAGCCGGCGTCTCGACCCGGCCCTGCATTTCCTGTCCGAAGTTCATAGCTACCTCGCGGTTCCTTCTTTGAACTGCACGGGAATTCGGCCGGTGGCGTAGTCCTTACGCAAGGGATGCCCTTCCCAGTTGTCGGGCAACAGGATTCGGGTGAGATCGGGATGACCGTCGAAGCTGACACCGAGAAGGTCGTAGGCCTCACGTTCCATGGCTTCCGCCCCGGGGTACAGGTCGTAAAGCGTCGGAACTTTGCAGTCGGACTCCGGGACCTGCACGCGGACACGGATGCGTTCCCGCTTGGCGTGTGAAAGCAGGTTGGAGACCACTTCAAAGCGTTCAGGCGCGACGCCCGCGGGAAGCTCCCGGGTGTGGTTGCCGAGGTAGTCGACGGCGCAAAGATCCGAGAGCTGAGCAAAGCCGTCGGCCTTCAGCGCTTTCACAACCTTCAGATAGTCAGTGCGCGTAGGATGCACGACCTTTTCGCCCCGGCTGTAGCTGACGGGTGCTCCGTGGAGTACTTCGGGGGCAGGCGGTGCGGTCTCGGTAGGAGTGGAGGTATCTGACATGGACGCTACTTCGGTCGTCCGATGGCAATCGTCGGAGGCGGCACGTCGAGGATGATCGAGGCGCCGGCTCCGGTCTCGTTACGGCGCTTGGTGATCTCGCCCGTGGCGATCTTTTCGTGGATCGTGAGAATCGCGTGGATGAGCGTTTCGGGTCCGGGCGGGCACCCGGGCGCGTAGACGTCGACGGGGACGATCTGATCGACGCCCTGCACGATCGCGTAGTTGTTGAACATGCCACCCGAGGAAGCGCACACGCCCATCGAGATGACCCACTTCGGTTCCATCATCTGGTCGTAGACCTGGCGAAGAACCGGAGCCATCTTCTGCGAAACGCGTCCGGCCACGATCATGAGGTCGGCCTGGCGCGGCGAAGCGCGAAACACCTCCATGCCAAAGCGCGACAGATCGAAGCGCGACGCACCGGTGGCCATCATCTCGATCGCGCAGCAGGCGAGGCCGAACGAGGCCGGCCACACGCTGTTCTTGCGGGACCAGCTGACCAACTGCTCGACCGATCCGGTCAAGAAGTTGTGATTGAGATCTTCGAGTCCCATGGACTAGGCAGCCTCTCCAGAGGGAGCAACCGGCTCCGGGCGACCAACGCGCCGGATTGTCGACGACGTCGACCGGGCATTGGTCAGGGTGTTTTCTGCTGAACGAAGCGCTGACACGGGTCCCCAGTCGAGCGCACCGTTGGAGATCAGATACGTGAAGGCGACGACAACTGCGGCGGAGAACATGATCATCTCGACGAGACCGAACAGGCCCAATTGCCCGAACGACACGGCCCACGGGTACAAGAAGATGACCTCGATGTCGAAGATGATGAAGATCATCGCAACGAGGTAGAACCTCACCGGAAACCGTTCAGCCGGCTCGTGCGTGGGTACGATCCCGCACTCGTAGGGACCGATTTTTGCTGCGGTCTCTCGTCGCTTCGGCCCGAGAACGGCCGATGCAACAAACGAGCCGAAGACGAAAAGCGTCGCTACGACAAGCAGCAAAAGGATCGGGAGATAATCACCCACGGTTGCTACGCCCTCGCAGGTTTCAACGTTGCCATGTGGGCCATCAGTTTCTTATCCCGCTTGTGCAGACTCAGAACGCTGATGACAAACAGGATTATGGAACACATGAAGATGGTGAAGCCGGGCAAGCGCTTCGATCCGCCGTCGCGATACCCGATCACATAGATCGGTTTCGTCGAGGAATCGACCACGAAGTTGCCTTTGGCGTCTTTGACCGGTTCGCCCGAGTCATCGAGCTTGTAGGTCTGGATGACCTCCACGATGTAGTGCTTCGAATGCAGCAGGCCCATCATGCGGTAGCTGGTCGGGTCGTACCACTTCTCGCCGTGGATCTTGCGCGGACGGATCTTGAATCGCTGATCTCCACCGGTTTCGTACATCGCAACCGAGGTGTAGCGCTCGGTTCCCGTGGCGGGGAAAAGCGCCGCACCACCGTTGGCGACAGGCTTCTTCAGATAGGCACCGAGCGCTGCGCTGGAATCGCCGTAGGTGTTCGATCCCTCGGGGACAACCCGCCAACCCTTGACCTTCACGTCGGCTTTGGCCGGGAGCGCTGCCACCTTTTCAAGCTGAGCCGACTTCGGGTCGGTGACTGCTTCGATGCCCTTCCAGGACGGATCGCGCCCCTTCAGGCCGATTCCGTACATCATCCACACGACGCACATCAACGCCATCCAACCCCAGAATGCGGCGTTGGCAAGCAGGAATCCCAGGCGGTTACCGATGTTGGTAGCGAGGATCACGTACGTGCTCCCGCAGAGAATGAGGAACATGATTCCCGGGAAGAGAATCCCGCGGATTGTCGGGTCCCACTTCAGAATGGCAAGAACAGCAGAAAGCATCACAGGCCCCGCTCATAGTCGACGATGGCTTCGATTTGTTGGTCGGTGAGGGTGTTGGCGAAGTACGGCATGCCTCCACCACTCCAGTGGTTTACGCCACCGGTCCCGTAGGCCTCGAAATCGGCGACACCGTTCTTTATGAAGTCGATCTGGCTGGCTTTGTCGGGGAACTGACGTTTCAGCGAGTCCTTACGAAGCGCCGGGCCGTAGAAGCCTCCGGCCTGCTCCTTCGGTTCGCCGTAGCTGTACCCGTTGGTGTGGCACCGGGCGCAGTTGAGGTTGAACAGGATTTCGCCGTCGGATTTGGCAACGTCGGCTTTCGCTGCATCGACGCGGGCCTGCGTGGAAGCCAGATCGGCTTCGGCTGCGGCGATGGCTGTCGCCCCGCCTGCAGCCTTTGCGTCATCGAGGACCTTTTGGGCAGCGGCGAGTGTGGTTTCTCCGTCGGCAACCGTCTTCTCGTTGGCCTTCTTCAGGTCTTCGAACTCCTTGGTGTTCGCTTCCTGTGCATCTTTTTGTGCTGCCACAAAAGCTGCGTTGTACGACTTGACCGCGTCACGGGTCTTGTCCCATGTATCGGTGTAGGCCTTGAGAGCGACAGGGTCCTCTTCGACCGCCACATGTTTGAGGTAGTTCACAAGATCGTCTATCTGTTGCGCGTTGCCGGGTCCACCGCCCAGAGTGCCCCAGGCCGGCATCGGGTTGTTCTTTGCTTTGCCGCGGCCATAGACCAATACGTTGCGAATCTGCTCGGGTCGGTACCGGAGAGCCACGTTGTTGATGCGGGGCGCGGTCCACGACACGGATTTGAGGACCTGCTTGCCCGTTGCGGAATCCATTACGGGGTTGTTGTCGGCGTCGTATTGCGGTACGAGCCACGAGGCCGCACCGCCGCCGCCGTTGGCGCCGTGGCACTTCGCGCAGTTGAAGCCGTTGTGCAGTGCTCCAAAAAGCTCCTCGCCCCGCTTCACGCTCCGCTTGTCGAAGCCGAAGATCGCGCCGGTTTGGCGGCTCGGTTCGTTCAGCCAGTACAGCGGGACCGACAGCGCCACGATCGTCATGGTGACCAGGGCCCACCCCAGCCAGCGGTCGAGGCGCGGGCCTTCGAAGACTTCATCATCGGGGGCCGACTTGCGGTTCGGCGCGTTGAGGAAGCTGTGCACGATGTCTGGCGTCGTGCGACGGTTCTCCAAAACGATGTACACCGCCCACGCCAACAGCGCGGCAACGAGTAAAACGAGCGCTACGGCCCGCTGGGTTGGAAGTGCAGCGACTATCACGATCAGATTCCTTGGCGATCAGTACGACGGGACAGCAAACTACTTGATGACATCACAGGCTCAGTGTCCGCCGCCGACACAGTGCGGACCTTCTGCGGTCTGACCTGTCGTGTCGGTACCGTCGGCCGGACCCTGGCGTACGCCAGAGGTGTCGATGGTGACGACCCCATCGGTGACGGCCACGTCGAAGCGGTCGAGTCCGCGGGGAGCGGGACCGCCGCGGCGTTCGCCGACGCGGTTGTACTGCGAGCCGTGGCACGGACATTCGAACCACTGTGAGCTTTCGCACCACGGCACCTTGCAGCCGAGGTGGACACACTTCTGGTAAATACCGACAAGACCTTGTTCCATGCCGGCGTAGACGCCAGCCGAATAGACCTTCTGGGCCTTTTCGAGCACGGCTTTTTCCGTCGGATACGGGACGATGTAGCTACGGGCTTCGGCGAGGTACTTCGGGCCTTTGGAGGAGGTCAGCTCGTTTTTGATGTCGTCGAGTTTTCCGACGGTGACCTTGGCGCCGAATCCACCGCCAAGCGACGGCCACAGGAACGCCAGCACGGCGCCACCGAAACCGCCGAGACCGAGCAGCATCATGACGATCGTGCCCCGGTTGAGGAACTGGCGGCGGCTGACGCCGAGCTGTTCGTAGTCAAGCGGCGGACGAATGACATCGGGCAGGCTCGGTGCCGGGTTGGCAACGACTTCTTCAGAGATACCGCGACGTGCGAGGGCTACGGAACGCTCAGCGCTACGACCGCCCGGGGGCGGCGGAACCGAGGTGCCGGCTTTCGCCGCAGCGCGTTCAGCTTTGGCCCGGGCGCGGTCGCGTCGGACGGTTTCACGGGCCAGGAGCCCGGTGGCTGCATTGCGGTCGCTCTTGCGAGCGGTGACAACAAGAAAGCCGACGGCCGCGACAGCAATCACGGCGATGACGATTAGTAAGGCGATTCCACTCATGAGCGTTTCCTTAGTTCGAGGCTCTTAGAGCTCGAAGAAGATGCCTTCCCGCCACGGGAAGATGAAGTTGTAACCAGGGCCTCGGAAGAACGAGCTGATGATCACGAGGACCGCCCAGAACATCAAGAAGATAGAGAACATCGAGATCGCAATCTTGCGATCCTCGGGCTTGTTCGACGGGTTCTTGTCGACGTAGGGCGACATGCCGAGGATGAACAGGCCCATACCGGGAATCGTCACGCCGGCCACCATCGGGTCGAACATCGTGAGCAGTTCCTGGAGACCGAGGAAGTACCAAGGGGCCTTCGCCGGGTTCGGTGTCTGGTTGTAGTTGGCGAGCGCGAGAAGCGGGGCATTGACGAACGTCGAAAGCACCATCAACACGACCAGGCAGGCGAGCGCCGCAACGAATTCGCCGACCAACAGGTGGGGCCACGTACTGACCTTGTCGGTCGGAACGGCCTTCACGTCTTGGATGGACCCCGCCTTGACGACGGTGAGGAGCCGCTGCGTATGGCCATCGGGACCAACAAGCCCGGCCGTAGATGACGTGGCAAGCGCTCCGGCCGCGGCGGCCGCCGCACCGGTCGGTTTATCGAGAACGGCCACGCCACCCCCCGCCGGCGCTGCACCACCATCGGCAGCAGCCGCTTTCGCGGCCTTCGCGGCTTGGCTGCGGGCCAGAAGATGCGACGGGATCTTCCCGGTCTTCTCGGCTTCGGCGTAGCTCGCGGCAGCATCATCTGCTGCCGGCGCGCTGGCGGCGGGTGCCTCGGGCGCGGCGCCACCGGACTTCTCCGCCAGCTTGCGCGCTTTGGCCTCCGCGGACTTCCGCTTCATTTCTTCGAGATCAGCCATGGTTCTGCTCAGTTCTCACAATGGTTGGGAAATGGGAATCGCCGGATCACAGAGGACCGGAGATACCGCCGTCTTTACGGACACGCCAGAAGTGGATGGCCATGAAGATCACGATGACAAACGGGAACAACAACACGTGAAGCACGTACCAGCGCAGCAGTGTGTTCGTTCCGATCTCGACGCCGGACAGCAGCACGAATCGCGCCTGGCCACCAAAGACCGGCGTGTAACCGATCATGTTGGTACCTACGGTCACGGCCCAAAGTGCCAACTGGTCCCACGGGAGGAGGTAGCCGGTGAAGGAAAGGAGGAGGGTCAGCGTCAGCAGGATCACGCCGATGATCCAGTTGAACTCACGGGGAGCCTTGTACGCCCCGTGGTAGAAGACGCGAGCCATGTGCAAGAACACCGAGAGCACCATGAGGTGGGCACCCCATCTGTGCATATTTCGGACGAGCAGGCCGAACGACACCGCCGTGTGAAGCGTCTGGATGTCTTGCCATGCCAGGGCTTCGGTTGGCCGGTAGAAGAACATCAAGAAGATGCCGGTCACCGTGAGGATGATGAACAAGAAGAAGGACAAACCACCGAGGCAGAGCGTGTAGCTCACCTTGACGGCATGGCGCTTCACCTTCACCGGGTGAAGGTGGTACAGCAGCGAGTTCATGATGACGTAGCTGCGGTTACGGGGCGAGTCGCTGTAACCCTTACGGAAGATCGAGCCCGGGCGGAAGATCGAGTTCCAGGCTTGGCTGCCTTGAACTTTGTCTACGGTCTCGGCGAGTTTGGCACTCGGTCCTGGCTTCATTGGTGTTGCCACAAGGTCTCCTGCAGTATTCGGTACAACGAAAAGAGTGGGGTAAGGGGGCCGACGGCGTAGCGCTTAGAAGCGCATCCCGTAGGAGTAGCCGTGTTTGTTGTCGCGCATGTGCTGGTCGCCGTCGCGTGGGGCGACGCCGGCCTTGCCCATGATGATCACGCCGGTCGGGCAGCGGTCCACACAGAGACCGCAGCGGGTACAGACGTCTTCGTCGACGACGAAGATCACGTGGTCATCGGGATCGGTACCCGGGGCGACCACATTCGTGGAGTCTTCAACCGTGCCCGCAGCCAGCATGTGAATGCACTTCCACGGACAGATGTCGACACAGCCCTCGCACATGATGCACTCGGACTGGTCAATGTGCAGGAACTGCTTGGGCTTGACGCTTTTGTTCAGCTCGTCGACCGTGATCTCCGCCAACGTGTAATTGCCGGGGAAGTACGGGAGGGGGGACTCGCTTCGCTTTTCGCCATGGTTAGGCCTTTCTCACCAGCGGACGACCGTAGGTCGAACTTGTTTCGAGTGCCTTGAGCTCAGCGGCCTTCTTGCCACGTCGCTGCCAACCGGTCCACATGAAGCCGTGGATTCCGAGGAAGATGATGTACAGCGTCGCCGCGATGATGTCGCGGATCGTCTGCTTCGTGATCGTCACCTTGCCGCGGCCGCCAAAGTCGATTCCTTCGGGCCAGAGCACGTTCTTCGAATGACTGAAGAAGTTGCTTTCCCACGACTTCGGGGTGAGCCGACCCAGAGGGCCGATTGGGACACCCTTGATATCGGAACGCCAATTCATCGTGTTGCCATTTGCCCACTTCAAGAATGTGTCGGGCACGATTCCGTAGGCGAGAACGAAGACCCAAAACAGCACCAAACCGGCCACCATGGCCTCGCCCCAGGTCAACGGGGTGCCGAGAGGTCGCTTTTTGCCGTATGCCCAAATCGCCCCGACAGTGACGACGAGAGCAAGCATTGATCCGAAGAACGCAACCACTCGTTTGACCTATCTATCCTTGGATTCGGGCCAGCAGAACACGTTGTGAGCGCCTTGTGAAGCGGTTCACTAAGTCGGATCTGAGAGCCGGTGAAAATCTGACCTCCATTTCTACCACGGCCATTCGCCCCTAGGCCTAATCGTCGGGAGTAAACAAAGGTTCAAAGCGATCACAATTTACGATCGTTCATCGTGGAGACTGCAGACACATTCACCGAACCGGAAGGAAACGCCAGGAATTGGAAAAGTTTCCTCAGTTCGGGTCCGTTGGTTAGGCCCTCCCGTGTTTCATCGCATAGATTCAGGGGGTTCAGATTTCCCGGAGGAACCGTGGCTGAGATTCCACAACACTTGCTCGACAAGGCCAAGGCGCGGCGCGCCTCCCTTGCCGGTGCGCCGATCGAAGAAAATTCCCCTGCCGTTCCGGCTGCCGCTGCAGCAGCGACGCCCGCCGCGGCCAAGGCCGCTGCCCCTGCCGCCGCTGGCGGTGGAGATGGTGGGGCTCGAACGCCCGCTGCGGGTGCAGCGGCGATACCGTCGACCCCGCCTCCACCCCGGGGCACCGGGTTCGCCAAGATGGGTTCGGTGTTTCTACTTGTGGCGGTGCCGCTTTGGGGCATCTTCATGTTCAACTCGTTCGCCAAGCCGTTCTCCAAGGTAGCTACGCCCGAACAGCAGGGTGCGACGCTGTTCGCGGCCAACTGCGTTTCGTGCCACCTCGCCAACGGTGCCGGTTGGGACGCCGGTGGTATTGGTCGCGCCCTTTACAACGGTGAAGCTGAGAAGACGTTCCCGGCGCCGCTCGACCAGGTGGCGTTTGTGAAGCGAGGCTCCTGCACGGCCGGCACCCCCTACGGCAACCCGAAGCGCGAGGGCGGCCAGCACATCGCTCAGCAAAAGGGCCTAATGCCTGCCTTCACCGGCGTGTTGACCGATGAGGAGATCCTCTACGTCGTTCAGTACGAACGATCGATTCTGCGAGATGGCGGCGTATGGCCGCAGGACATTCTCGCCGCCGTCGGGGCCACCCCAGACCCCGCAAACGTGCCCGGCCAGCCCGTAGTGATCAACGCCGACGCACTCACCAAGGCTGTCGACGCCGTCTGTCCTTCCTGATCCCGCTTTACTGCTTCGGACTACGCACCCCTTCGGGGGTGCGTTTTCGCGTCTGCGCATCGGAATCTGACCGTCGAGCCGATGCGACGCGTATCCGCCAACCGTCCCGCAGTGACTCGGTTGGCTCACGACCGACCCTTTCAACCACATCCTTGCAACTACCCACATCCTTACAACTACATAGCGCGCCCTCGCCTACGCTGACTCTGTGGCCGACGACGAGGAATACGACATGCCGACGGACATGGTTTACCTGCCCGATGGCGAGCCCGACTGGGACACGTATTACGCGAACATTATCGGCACGGTCGAGCCAGAACCGATGCCTCCGACGCTGCTGCAGCGTTTTCGTGGCACCTCTCAGGTCGTCGGAGCAATCGGTCTCGGGATTCAGCGAGCGATCGAACCGCACAAGGTCAAGCAGGAAATTGTCGTGCAACGTGATGATTCCGGGGATCCTGACAACCCCGATAAGGAACTCCACCTCGATTTCGACCCCGATGACCCGCGTCAAACGAGGGCGATCGTGCGCCCTCACAACCGGAAATCGACCGGCGACGAATAACAAACGCTAGGTCCATCAGATATTCCGGGAGATTTTCCTTGACTGAGGAGTCTGAGAATCTGTACCGCCAACGTGACTCTCGCCTCACATCTTTCTCATCACTCGGGCGTTAACTACTGATGTGAACTCAACTCTCCGAGTCACTGGCAATCAACAACTCAAAGGGGGTTCCTCGATGGCCACTCTCACTTATCCCGCATATCCCACGGTTCCTACACGGCTAGCGACGAGCTTTCCAGCCAACTCGACCGCCAGCTCTGCATCCAACGAAACACCCAGCCCCGCCCGCCGAGCCCGAGCTAAACGTGGCGACGGCGACCGGTTGCGAGACGAAATCCTCGACGCTGTCGATGCAATCCTCACCCGTACCGGCAAAGCCGACTCCGTATCCATCAGGGCAGTAGCCGAGCAGGTCGGCTGTACTCCTCCCGCCATCTACCTGCACTTTTTCGACAAGAACGAGTTGCTGTTCGAGGTCTGCACGCGCCGATTCCTCCAACTCAACGCCAAGATCGACGAAGCCACCAAGGACTTCACCGATCCCATTGAAGTTCTTGCCGCCGGAACTCGGGCCTACGTCGCTTTCGGACTCGCCCAACCCGAGTATTACCGCATCCTGTTCATGGGCAAGCCCATCCTCACCCCGGAGCAACTTGATGAACTCCGTTCGAGTGGCATCACCGGGCTCACGCAACTCGTCGAGCGTTGCCAGAACTGCATCGACGCAGGTGCCGTCCAGATGCGAAACGCCAAGCTCATGGCGTTCGGCATATGGGCTATCGCTCACGGAGTCGTGTCACTCATGATTTCCAAGCCGAATATCGAGTGGCCAAAGGTCGACGTGCTCCTCGGCCATCTTCTCGACACCCATCTGGCCGGACTCCGGGTCGCCCCGAGCGCATAACGCCTTAGTCCGATCCAGCGTGCAGACCGGTTGCGAGCGTGGGGCTCGTACGGCCAACCGAGTTGAGCATCCTATGCTCCTCGGTTTTCAACCGGCTGCACGCTGAATCGATTGTGGCGGGCCCAACTTCCGTTCCGCGTCGAGTTCCCCACAGGCGGCCCTCATCCGGTCTCGCTTCGTTCTCGCGGACATGCTGGCTGTTCGTTTATTCGCCGGCAAACAACACCGGATGCGATCGCGTGGTCCAGGGGGTCACCCGGTCGCATCCGGTTCGGCGTTAAGTTCGCTTATTTACTGAAATTTTGTATGCGTACTGAACGTATGCGTACTGAACATATGCGTAACACAGACGCTACGTCCCTGCCTGAATGGCCGACTGCTACAGGGTCTTGGCCACGTTCGCCGCGGCGATGCCGGCAGCTTCGATTGTTCGATCGATGTCGGCGTCGGTATGAGCGAAACTCGGGAACAGGGCCTCGTAGGCGCCTGGCGCCATAGCAATGCCCTGCCGCAACATCTCATGGAAGAACGGCGCGTAGAGTCCGGCCTCGTTTGCCGCTTTCGCATCGTCGAAGTTCGTGACCGGAGTTGCACCAAGGTGGATGCCAACCAGTGTTCCGACGACCGGAACCTGAGCCGGGAGTCCACCACCGCGAATTGCTTCCTGCAAACCGGCCGCGAGCTTGTGAGCGGTGGCCGTGAGTGCCTCGTAACGATCGGGAGTGCACTGTTGCAGGACCGCCAGACCGGCCGCAGTTGCCATGGGGTTGCCGCTCAGGGTGCCGCCTTGATAGACGGGTCCGAGCGGAGCGAGATGAGACATGGTCTTGGTCGTGCCCCCGAACGCGCCGACCGGCATACCGCCACCGATGATCTTGCCGAACGCCCAAATATCGGGGATGACGCCCGACCACACCGTGGCACCACCGGCGCCGAGGCGAAATCCAGTGATGACTTCGTCGAACAACAACAGCGCACCCGCTGCATCGCAGGCCTTGCGGAGACCTTCCAAAAACCCAGGTGCCGGAGGAACGAGACCCATGTTTGCCGCAATCGGTTCGACCGCAACGACGGCGACATCTGATCCGATTTCGGGGATCACGTTGAACGGTGCCACGACCGTGTCGGCTACCGCGCTCGGAGGAACTCCGTCGCTTCCCGGCAGTCCCTGATTTGCAACCCCGCTCCCACCCGCAGCGAGCAGCGAATCGGTGGCGCCGTGATAGCACCCGGCAAACTTGATGACTTTCGACCGTCCGGTGATCCCCCGCGCGAGCCGAATCGCGCTCATGGCCGCTTCGGTACCGCTAGAGCACATGCGGACCATTTCGATACCCGGTACACGCTCCATGATGGCTTCGGCCAAGAGGACTTCGCGGTACGTCGGCGCACCGAACGTGCTGCCCTGCGTCGCCGCTTCCTGCATCGTCTCCACCACGAATGGGTCGGCGTGGCCGAGAATCGAGGCTCCGTAGGACTGGACGTAGTCGATGTACTCCCGACCTTCGACGTCCCATACGCGAGCGCCGAGGCCGCGGGCCACAAAGTAGGGCGTCCCGCCAACGCTGCGAAAAGCACGAACCGGTGAGTTGACTCCACCGACAAGTACTTGCGAAGCCCGGGCGAAGAGCGACTCGTTGGTGGCGCCGAAACCGGTGCCGTCGGCCGTTGGTTTGGTGTTGGAACTGCTCGAAGTGCTCATTGCATTGACTCAGCGATCTCACGGGCGAAATAGGTCAGGATCATGTCGGCGCCGGCTCGCTTTACCGCGGTGAGTTGCTCAACGGCCATGGCGTCGCCATCGATCCATCCGCGCTCGGCGGCCGCTTTGATCATCGAGTACTCGCCCGATACGTGGTAGGCAGCCAACGGGACATCGACGGCAGCACGGACTTTCGCGATGATGTCGAGATAGGTGACAGCCGGTTTCACCATCACCATGTCGGCTCCTTCCGCGATGTCGAGCAGCACCTCTGCCACGGCCTCACGGGCGTTGTGCCAATCCTGCTGGTAACCCTTTCGATCCCCGCCACCGGCGATGCGCACATCGACTGCATCACGGAAGGGGCCGTAGAGGGCCGTCGCATACTTGGCGGAATACGCCAGGATCGGGGTGTCGGCGTAACCGGCAGAGTCGAGCCCGGCTCGGATCGCTCGGACCTGTCCATCCATCATTCCGCTCGGGGCCACAACCTGAGCGCCCGCCTCAGCCTGCGCGATACCTATGCGCGCATAGAGTTCGAGCGTGGCGTCGTTCAGAACGTTGCCGTGCGCATCGAGCACTCCACAATGCCCATGGCTGGTGTACTCGTCGAGGCAGAGATCGCTCATCAAAACGACCGAATCACCCAGATCGTCGCGCAGTTGCTTGAGCGCAATCTGCATGATCCCATCGGGGTTCCAAGCTTCGGATCCCTCAGGATCCTTCGTCGACGGCACCCCGAACAAAATCACGCCGGGGACGCCCAAATCCGTAAGTTCGCGTACTTCTTTGCGAAGGCTTTCGACCGTATGTTGGACGATTCCCGGGAGCGATGAAATGGGCTGAGGTTCAGTAATCCCCTGCCGCACGAACAGCGGTGCGATGAGATCGTCGACCCCCAGGTGGGTTTCCGCCACCAGCCGACGAAGGGCCGGGGTCCGACGAAGCCGTCGCATACGACGCGACGGAAAGAGATCAGCGCTCACGATGCATTGCCTTCAGTGTGTTGGTTGTGGGTTGTCAGGACAGCGTTGTTGACATCGGTCAGGCGCGGGCGACGCCGACCGGGCACGACACACCGGTTCCGCCGATACCGCAGTACCCGTTCGGGTTCTTCGCCAGGTACTGCTGGTGATACGGCTCGGCGTAATAGAACGCCCCGAGCGAAACGATCTCGGTGGTGATGTCGCCGTAACCGGCTTTGGCGAGTTCCTGTTGAAACATCGCCTTGCTGGCGTTGGCGGCTGCGAGCTGTTCGGGTGAGTTCGCGTAGATACCGGAGCGGTACTGCGTGCCGACATCGTTGCCCTGCCGCATGCCCTGGGTCGGATTGTGGTTCTCCCAGAACACCTTCAGCACACCTTCGTAGGAGATGAGGGCCGGGTTGAAGATCACGAGGACGACCTCGTTGTGCCCAGTGCGACCGGTGCATACCTCTTCGTAGGACGGGTTGGGCGTGATTCCCCCGGCGTATCCGACGGCGGTCGAGTACACACCCGGCGCCTGCCAGAACTTCCGCTCGGCTCCCCAGAAGCAGCCGAGCCCGAACACGGCGGTCTGCATGCCCTCGGGGAACGGTGGGGTCATCGGCGTTCCGTTGACGAAATGCGCCGCCGGAACGGGAGTCGGGGTGGACCGCCCGGGGAGGGCGGTTTCCGCAGTCGGCATCTCAAGTGTTTTGCGTCCGAATAGAGCCATGGGTCCAATCGTACGCGTGTTTCGGAGATTCGGCCCCAGTTCCTGAGAAACCGTTTAAACACGCCGCAACAAGCACAGCGTGTTTCGGAGATTCGGCCCCAGTTCCTGAGAAACCGTTTAAACACGCCGCAACAAGCACAGCGTGTTTCGGAGATTCGGCCCCAGTTCCTGAGAAACCGTTTAAACACGCCGCAACAAGCACAGCGAAACGGAGCAGTGGAATATCGAAGTCGGCGTCACGTATTGGCCGAAGGGTCTCGGCCAGCTCTGGTTAGCATCACTCGCCATGTTCGAATTACGGGTTCTCACCACCGACGACGTACCGGTCTACCGCGAGATCCGCTTGCGTGCATTGTCGAGTGACCCGCAGGCGTTCGGCTCGACATTCGAGCGGGAGTCGTCGTTCCTCGACGAGACGTGGGCAGCGCGGCTGAATGGGATCCAGGGCCTCCCGGGAGTGGTGCATCTTGCAGCCTCCGAAACCGGAGCGTCGATCGGAGTCGCAGGAGTTGGGTTCACGCCCGAGGAACCGACCTCGGCCTACCTCTGGGGCATGTGGGTCGCCCCGGAGGCACGTGGCACGGGCGTGTCGAGGGCGCTGGTCGCAGCCTGTATCGGCTGGGCACGCTCCGTTGGTGCGTCGGGCATCATGCTCGACGTGAAGCGCGACAACGCCCCGGCAATAGCGTTATACGTGCGGATGGGTTTCGTTCACGCAGGCGTCGTTCCCGGCGAAGACGCCTGCGCCGGCGAACTCCGCATGACCCAGGCTCTGTGAGTGTGTGCGTTTTCTTAGGCCCGCCGCTTAGTTAACCGCGGCCCCGGCGAGGGTTGAAAGAGCGAGCGCCAGCGAGCGAGCGAAACCACCGAGACCGGATCCAGGGCCGCCAAAGGCGGGACTCGAAGCGAACAGGAGCCGGAGGGTCGCGAAGCGGACCGGTGCGCAGACAAAGGGCCCGCCGCTTAGCTAACCGCGGCCCCGGCGAGGGTTGAAAGAGCGAGCGCCAGCGAGCGAGCGAAACCACCGAGACCGGATCCAGGGCCGCCAAAGGCGGGACTCGAAGCGAACAGGAGCCGCAGGGTCGCGAAGCGGACCGGTGCGCAGACAAAGGGCCCGCCGCTTAGCTAACCGCGGCCCCGGCGAGGGTTGAAAGAGCGAGCGCCAGCGAGCGAGCGAAACCACCGAGACCGGATCCAGGGCCGCCAAAGGCGGGACTCGAAGCGAAGCGGAGATGGGGCCCGCCGCTTAGTTACGGTGAAGGACGTCGTTGAGGCCGGTCCATTTGGCTGAGCCGCTGGGAAGGGCCTCGAGCGCACCCGTTTGACCGTGGCGACGGAACAGGAGGTTGTCGGCGCCACTCAACACCTTGGCCTTCACCACTTCGCCGTCGGGGAGCTTCACGAGCGAACCGGCGGTGATGTAGCACCCGGCTTCGACGATGCAGTTGTCGCCCAGCGAAATGCCGATGCCGGCGTTGGCCCCGAGGAGGCAGTTCTTTCCGACACGAACCACTTCCTTACCGCCACCGGACAGGGTTCCCATGATCGACGCACCGCCTCCAATATCGGAGTGATCGTCGACGATCACACCTTGGCTGATGCGTCCTTCGACCATCGACACACCGAGGGTTCCGCCGTTGAAGTTGCAGTACCCCTCGTGCATCACGGTGGTGCCTTCAGCCAGGTGGGCTCCGAGACGGACCCGGGTCGCATCAGCGATACGCACTCCCGATGGCACGACGTAGTCGGCCATGGCCGGGAACTTGTCGATGCCATGCACGCGCACGTCGTGACCCGCCGCTCGCAGCTTGGCCCGCACCAGGTCGAAGCCATCGGGATCAAACGGGCCGAGGTTCGTCCACACGACGTTGTTCAGATGGCCAAAAATTCCGTCCAACGAGATGGCGTTGGGCTGCACCTTTCGATGCGAAAGGAGGTGGAGTCGAAAGTAGACATCGGATACCGAGGTAGGGGCGTCAGTAGGTGCACTTATGAAAACGACCACCGCTTTGCGGGTGCCGCCGAGCGGGGCCGGCAGCCGCAACGCATCCCGCGCCGCCTGGGTCGCCTCGATGTTGGGGTGGGATTTGCCATCACCGTCGAAGGCACTGAAGTGGGCAAGGGCCGCGTCGAGTGCCGACGCATCAGCATCGTAGGTGCCGGTACCGCTCTTGTGCCCGACGACGGATGCAAGCACCGCGCCCGCTCCGAAATTCTCCGACAGGTTGACAACGGGAAACGCGGTGTCGAGGACCTTTCCGGAGGGGGCCACCACCGCTACACCGACGGCAAAGGCATACGGGCGCGCATACCCTTCGCTTGCTTCGACGGCAGCTACATGGGAATTGAATGATTCGATCGAGGCGGACACGGCGGACACGTTAGTAAAGCCTTTGCCCGCCCGAGGCCGACTTCCGCCGAAACGTAGCGTCTCCGGTCCTGGCGAACATGTAGCCGAAGTCGCCACGAGGCAACACCTACGGCTACATAAACGGTGGGTTCGACGAACATGTAGCCGAATCGTCCACGGGGCAACACCTACGGCTACATAAACGAGGGGTTCAGACCCTCAAGATGGCTTCCACGCATGCGATGAGACCGTCGAGCGTGTGAGGATCGGCGGTTGCCTCGACCGCAACACCGAGTTCGTTCAAGGTCTGCGTGGTCTGGGGGCCAATGCTGATCACACGGGCCGGGAGGCCGTCCACGCCGAATGCGTCGACCATCGAGCGAGCCGCTGAGGATGAAGCACACAGCACAGCGTCGACGGTCTTCGCCTGTGCCCGTTCGAGTGACGAGGGTACGCGCGGTGTCGTTCGGTACGCGGTCACGATGTCAACCGCCCAACCTTTGGCGCCAAGCCCGACGGCAACGACGTCCCGGGCCGTCTCGGCACGCGGGAGGAGGACCCTTCGGCCACCGCTCTCGGCGGCTTTGGGGAACACCTCGACCAGACCTTCGCCGACGGATCGTTTCGGAACCAGCGCGACGTCAAAGCCCAGGTCTCGACACACGGCCGCGGTTCCAGGACCGATCGTCGCCAATCGTACGAGCGCGTCAGGGCCGAGCAGTGGAAGTGACCTCGCAGCAGCATTCGGCGACGTGAGGACCACCCAGTCATACGGCGAACCCGGCTCATTCACGGCGCTCATCGCAGTTTCGAGTTGCGCACCACCGTCAGCGGGGTCGACAACTTCGATCAGCGGAATCTCCACGACCTCACAGCCGAGTCGTCGGAGTCGGGCGGTGAGGTCCCCCGCCTGCTCCGCTGCCCTCGTCACGAGCACTCGCAACGGCGTCGGAGTCACCTTTGACTCACCGCTTTTTGAGAAGTTCGCCGCCGCCGAGCCGCAAAATTTCTGCGGCCACAAGCTGACCGAGAGCGACCGGATCAAACCCGCTTGAGTCGAACCGGATGACCTTGGTGCCGTCGGGCGATGCCACAAGAGCGTCGAGGGAAAATTCCGTAGGGCCATCGCCCGCTTCGAGGCCGATCGTCTCGTACGGCACAGCCAGCGCCGCCACCGGAAGATCGCAACCGGTGCCGAGCTCAGCCAGAAAGGCGCGCTCAGCGGTTAGCGCAGCGTGGGAGTCGGGATCGTTGATCAGGCTCAACGCCCGAATCGTGGATTCATCGTCGGACCGGCACTCAACGGCAATAGCTCCCTGGCCGACCATCGGAAGCATCCGGTTGGGGCTGAGCACCTCGGCGATGTGCTCGGTGAGCTCAAGACGCTGCAACGAGGCCATCGCCATCACAATTGCGTCGAAGCTTTTCGACTTCTCAAGGCGCGTGTTGATGTTTCCGCGCAGTTCGTGAAAGACGATGTCGGGTCGCATCGACGAAAGCAGCGCCCGGCGGCGAACGGAGCCGGTAGCGATCGAGCCACCCTGCGGAATGTGCGCAAGGGCCTTCCCCACCAGAACATCACGGACGTCGGCCCGCTCCGGAACCGCGACGATCGTTAGGCCGGGAGTAGGAGCAGACGGCAGATCCTTCGCCGAGTGAACCGCGAAATCAGCGCGACCCTCAAGAACAGCGGCTTGCACTTCTTTGACGAACACACCCTGGCCACCGATTTGGTGCAACGGCGTTCCGATGGCTTGCGTACGGTCTCCGAGCGTGTCGACGAAGACCAGTTCGTGGCTCGTGTCGGGGATCAGCTTCTTGAGAAGTTGGCCGACGTGGAGCGTCTGCCATTTCGCGAGCGGGCTGGAGCGGGTCGCGGCCCGCAGCAGGCCGGGGCTCACGATTCGTCGAGTTGAAAAAGTGCCCGCAGGGCGTCGGCCATGCGGTTTCCGCGCACCGTGCCCGCATGTTCCTTCAGCCGAACCGTGGGCTCGTGAAGGAGCTTGGCCACGAGCTGCTTCGTCAGAGCCTCAACCGCATCGTGCTGCTCAGGCGTGAGCTCGGCCAGCCGTGAATCGAAACGGGCCAGTTGATCGGTGCGCATACGTTCTGCTTTGGTGCGAAGCCCGGTGATCAGCGGTGCAACCAGACGGGCAGAAGCTCCAGCGGTGAACCGCTCGCATTCCTCAGCCACGATGTTCTGGACAGCTTCGATCTCGCGGCGTCGGGAGTCGAGACCGCGCTCGACGAACTCTCGGATCGATTCAAGATCAAGCAGGGTCACACCCGGAACCGTTGATGCCGAAGGGTCGACATCGCGAGGCATCGCGGTATCGACGATGAGCAGCTCGCGTCCGTCACGCGAGGCCATGACCATTTCGACATCGTCGCGTTCGAGCACGACCGAATCCGATGAAGTCGCGGTCAGAAGAACATCGACATCCATCAGCGCCGTCGGAAGCTCGTGCAACGGGACTGCCCGGCCGCCGACCTGCTGAGCGAGCTGCGCCGCTTTCTGCCGAGTGCGATTTGCAACCAGGACTTCGCCGACACCTGCGCGCTGCAAGGCGTTGACCATGCTCACGCCGATTTCACCGGTCCCGAGCACCAGCACGGTTCGGCCGGAGAGGCTTCCCATGCGGTCTGCGGCAAGTTCGACGGCGGCGTGGGAGACCGACGCCGTGCCCCGAGCGATTCCGGTCTCGGTTCGAGCTCGCTTCCCGGTCTCCAACGCGTGGCGAAACAGCGAGGACAGGTGAGGCCCGGTCACGCCACCGCTTTGTGCTGCGTCGAACGCCGTGCGGACCTGACCAAGAATTTCGGTCTCCCCCACGACTGCGGAATCGAGACCCGCGGTTACTCCGAAAAGATGGCTGACCGCGGCTTCGTCGTAGGCCGTGAAGAGATGCTCGGCGAAGTGACCCTGGCCGAGACCGGACAACTCGACAAAGAACTGGTTGATGTCGGAAAGCGCTCCGTGGAAGGTCTCGCACACGGCGTAGACCTCAGTACGGTTGCACGTGGAGAGGATCGCAACCTCGGTCACATGCTGACCCGAGGCCAGATGGTGCAATGCCTTCGGGAGTCCTGCCGCAGGCACGGTCATGCGTTCGAGAACGCCGAGTGGAACCGTCCGGTGGTTGAGTCCGACAACGACTACCGACACGTGCACCTCGACGAGCCATCGAAAGCGCGGGTACGGGCCGGGCCGGAGCGTCAGCGTTGAAGATCGGCGGAACAAGAGATTTCGAGCCACAACGAGACGTGGACCCGAATCCGGTTCGGCGCGACAGAGGACAACTCACGGTCATACAGTCTGACCTGTTTCGGGCGTTGAACCAAACGCTGGGAACCGATGAGCACGATTCGTGACCATTGGCTGAGGATTTCACGCTAAACCGCCTGCTCAGCGTGGTCGTTATGGCCATGGTGGAAGCTGAGAATCTGAAGTTCGAGCGCCAAATCCACCCGACGGACGGTGACGTCGGGTGGAACAACCAGAACCGCTGGGGAGAAGTTGAGAATCGAGCGGATACCGCATGCCACCATCTGATCGGCAACGGCCTGCGCAGCTGAGCCGGGCGTGGCAATAATTCCAATCGCGACATCATCAGTTTTCGCGATCGAACCGAGATCCGACGTGGGCTGGATCGCGAGTTTGCCCACCATCTGACCGGCCTTGGTGGGATCCGCGTCGAGCAGCGCGGCAATCCGGAAACCCCGAGCGCTGAAGCCGCTGTACGACGCGAGCGCCCGACCTAGGTTGCCGATCCCCACGATCACGACCGGCCAATCCTGCGTCAGCCCAAGCTCCCGGGCGATCTGGTGCATCAGATTTTCGACGTCGTAACCAACGCCCCTGGTGCCGTATGTACCGAGGTAGCTCAGGTCTTTGCGAACCTTCGCTGCGTTGACCCCTGTCAGTTCGGCCAACGATTCCGAACTTACCGTCGCCGCCTTACCCTGCTCGAGCTCCACCAGGGCCCGGTAGTAGAGAGGCAGTCGTTCAACCGTTGCTTCCGGTATGCGCGCGGCCCTCGACATAGGGCCACCCTACGCGCTTGTGCTTGCATTCACAAGCTACCGAAGCGACGAACAACAGGTCATCTTCAGGTTGGTGCCACGGAAGGCGCGAACTCGGTTCGCGCTGACCGTGAAACGAAGATTTGGTCCGGCATCGAACCGACCGGACCGGGCGGGTGAGCGGTCATGTCATGCTGTTGCGATGCTGACCTCGGCTCTGGCCATCGGTGCGGCCCTCGTGGCGTTTGCGTTCGGGTGCATGACCTTTGAACGTTGGCGGCTGCGCCGCCTTCCCCAGGATCTCGCCTGGTCGATCGCTCTCGGCTTGTTCGTGGGTGGAGCCTTGGCCCTCGCCTGGGGCGTGGGCGTTGGCTGGTCTCCCCTGGCGTTTCGGATCTTCTACGCATTCGGCGCGGTGATCAACGTGCCGTTTCTCGCCGCCGGCCAGCTCTACCTGCTGGTTCGCCGCCGGAACGCCGACATCGCCAAGAACGTGATCTCGCTTCTTGCCGCTTTTGCCCTCGGGGTGGTTCTGTTCGCACCTATGAAGGCCGCCGTTCCGAGGGATCGTTTACCTCAGGGCTCCGAGGTGTTCGACGCGGCCCCGCGGATCTTGGCGGCCGTCGGATCGGGGTTGTCCGCGGTGATCATCTTCGGGGGAACCGCATTCGGGTTGATCCGCGTTCTTCAGGCGAAGCGAAACGCCCGAAAGAACGGCGAGTCGATCCCGGGCGTGGGCCGCCGGCTGGCCGGGCTCGTTCTCCTCGCCAGCGGAACGGTGATGCTGTCCTTGAGCGGCACCCTGAACTCCCGACTTGGAGCGATGCGCGCCTTCTCCGTCACCTTGACAGTCGGCGTGACGCTGCTGTTTTCGGGTTTCGCCCTGAGCTCACTCCGCGCTCCATCCGACTCCAGCTGGGTGCTCGCCGATAACGACTGACACTCGACTGACACGACAACCGGCATTCACGAACAACGCGACGCGGCTGCCCTCAGCGGAGATCTCGCCGCAACACCTTGCCGCCGAGGCCGTAGGGAAGTTCGTTCACGAAGAGGACTTTCGAGGGGCATTTGTAGCGGGCCAACTGCCGGCCGCAAAAGGCGATCAGGTCGTCTTCTTCAAGGGCCCGGTCGGGCTTGGCCACGACGAAGGCCTTGACCGACTCCCCGGAATGCGGGTTCGGGACTCCGACCACGGCCACCTCGGAGACACCCGGATGCTCGGCGAGGACCTGTTCGACTTCGTTCGGATACACGTTGAATCCCGAGACGATGATCAGGTCTTTGCCCCGGTCGACGATGGTCAGATACCCCTGTTCGTCGGCCACGGCGATATCGCCCGTGCAGAGCCATCCGTCTTGGGTGAGCGCCCGAGCACTGGCGTCGGCATCCTCCCAATATCCGGAGAAGACGTTCGGGCCTTTGATCCGGATTTCACCGGGATCGCCGACGAGTACGTCGTTGCCATGGTCATCGACGAGCCGAATCAGCAGCCCGGGAAGGGGCAACCCGATCGTGCCTGGGCGAAGATCGTTGAAGTCGGCACTGGTGACAACCGGCGACGCTTCCGTCAACCCATAACCCTCACCGATCGCCACGCCGAAGCGTTCGTAGAACCGGGTGATCAGTTCCGGATCGAGCTTCGAGGCACCGCTGGCCGCGATCCGCACGCTGGCAAAATCGCGTCGGGTCGCTTCCGCCAACGGGAGGGCCTCCCAGGCGGCGTACATCGGAGGAACACCGGCGATGACGGTTACCTCGCGCTCGCGGATCGTGTCGAGCGCCGACGACGGATCGAAGCGTTGCACGAGGACTGAACAGCCTCCGGCGAAGAGCATCAGCCCCAGCGAGGCATTGAGCCCGTAGATGTGGAACAGCGGAAGTACACAGAGCGCTATGTCGCTGGAGAGAATCTCGCCGGGTCCGAATGACTGCACCTGTTGCAGATTGGCCATCAGATTGCCGTGACTCAGGCAAGCCGCTTTTGGCGAACCGGCGGTGCCGCTTGTGAACATGAGCACTGCGAGATCGTCTTCCTGCCGATCCACGAGGGGCACCGGATCGCACACGAGCAGGTCTTCGAACGCCCGCGCTCCCGGGATGTGCACACCTTCCGGGACGAGCACGTGTTGCACGCCCAGGTAGGCCAGATCAAGCTTCGTTGCGGCGTCTTCGCTGGTCGCCCCGAGGATCGCGACCCGTGGACGAACGGCACGAATTTCGCGTTCGAGTTCCGCGGCCGGGCTCTGCGGGTTGAGGGGGACGACCACCGCTCCGGCACCGAGCGCGGCCAGATACGCCACCACGAAATACCAGTTCGATGCGAGCACGATGGCTACCCGGTCGCCGGGTTGAATCATCGAATGAAAGCCACCCCGGACGGCCGCCACCTGGGCCCGGAGATCGCCGTATGTTGTGACCTGCCCGGCGCTGATGATCGCCGGGGCGTCAGCGGGGTGCGGGTCGATTATCGAGGCCAGGTTCATCGAAACTTCAGCGTCCCTCTCAGGGAAAATGCTCGGCCCAGCGATTCAAGCAGAGTGGCCAGGTTCATCGAAACTTCAGCGTCCCTCTCAGGGCAATAGATCTGCCGAGAGATTGCAGCGCGGCCGTCGTGGTCGTCGAATCCGACGAATTGCCCATGATGGCGAACTGCACCGCAGCAGCAATCAGAATGCCCAGCAGCAATAACGCCATGACGATAGTGGTCGATGGCCTCACCGTGCCGACCTGGCCTTGGGACATTGCCCATCGGAACCAAGCAGCGGGCGGACAACTGCTGGAGTTGATCGGTACATCATCGTCGGATCCGGCTCTGGCGTGTCATGACCCGCCCATCCTGCCACTCCTGCGGTGGCTCCGACACGTTGGCGTTGACGTTGATCACGTGGCGGCGGTAAGCGACACGGCGCTGCTCGGCCCGAGCCCAAGCTCCCTGGCGGCGGAGTACCGGTCGATGCACAGGGAAAGGAGCCCGTAGGAGTCGACGACGATTCCAATTGCTCCGGCCTTTATATCGGCGTAGGCGTCGCAGCGGACCGCGGTGCGGGACTTTTCGCCGTAGGTGAGGGTGAGCACGTCTCCCATCTCGGCCACCTCTTCCGGAGAAATATTGAGCTGCACGTTGCCGTAGCGGTCAACCCAGAGGACCTCGCCGAGCACGGCATCGTTCTCGACCCTGGTCAGCGGAAGGACGCCGGGGAGAAGTAGAACCGGGTCGATAAGGTCACCGAACTCTTCGAGGGGGACTCCACTGCAGAGGCGGGCGGCGACCGGAGCGAAGATGTCGCGGCCGGCAAAGGTGGCGCCCGGTGCGGCGAGGTGATGTTCGTCGTTCGTGAGCGTGACGGCTCGCGTTGCACCACCGACCATCGCCACGGCCGGTGCCATCAGACCGTTGTCGGGGCCTACAAACACGTACTCGCCGCGGGTGCCGGCCTCTACGGCAACAGCTTTGCGGGAGGTACCCACGCCGGGATCAACGATCGCCAGGATGACGCCGTCGGGGAGATACTGGATGCTGCGCACGAGCGCCAGCGAACCGGCACGAATGTCATGAACGGGAAGGTCGTGCGCAATGTCGAGAACGTGGGCATGTGGCGCAAGTTGGTGCATCACCGCCTTGCAGACTCCAACGAATTCGTCGGCGTGGCCGTAGTCGGTAAGAAACGAGATGGTGTCCATGGGCGTTGTGCAGTCTTACGCAAGTCGGCCGGTATCTCGTTCAGGCGCACGCCTGCACAGACCTCGAAACCCGCTCGCCAAGGGTGATCCAGGGTCTCGAGCGCCCTAACCAAATTCGCGGGAGCGTTCGGTCGCCGCCGCCACAGCGTCGATAAAGGCGCTGCGCGCTCCGCGCTGCTCCAGGACCCGTAGACCGGCCGCGGTGGTGCCGCCGGGTGAGGTGACGTTGCCCCGCAACCGGGCGGCCTCGTCGCCGGAGTCACGAAGCATCAGTCCGGCACCGGCGATCGTCTGGGCGACCAGCGTCGTCGCCA
Source organism: uncultured Acidimicrobiales bacterium (assembly GCA_963763135.1). Classification (GTDB taxonomy): domain Bacteria; phylum Actinomycetota; class Acidimicrobiia; order Acidimicrobiales; family JANYDT01; genus JANMZO01. The sequence goes on from CAVXNJ010000012.1 coordinate 913,763, forward strand.
CCGTTCTCGGGAGTCCCATGAGGACCCCGCCTTCGATCATCGCTTCGGCCACGAGGAACACATAGGCGGGACCGGAACCCGAAACTCCGGTCACCGCGTCAAGAAGCTTCTCCTCGACCCGTTCGACAACACCAACCGCCGACAGGATGCTCGCGGCCCAGTTGAGATCTTCGGCCGTCGCTGCAGCCCCGCCCGCTATCGCCGATGCACCACAGCTGACCAGTGCCGGAGTGTTGGGCATTGACCGCACAACAGCGATCGTTCGATCCGGAGCCCCCTCGCGTAGGGCCGCTTCCATCGATGCCGTCGTTACGCCGGCCGCAACCGACAGCACGCGGTCGACGACCGGAGCAATGAGACGGCATGCATCGGCCACATGATGGGGCTTGACGGCTACCAACGCCCCACTCGCCTTGAGATGCGTGGGTTGCGCCTCAGCTACACGCACACCGGGGAACTGCGTCTCCAGTTCGGCCCGGCGAGTCGCCAACGGCTCAACGACCAGTAACTGTGCGGAGGTGCACCAACCGGCCTTCAGCAAACCGCCGATCAGGGCCTCGCCCATCTTTCCGCCGCCGATTACCACCAGCGAATATGCGACGTCAGAAACTTCGTTTGCGCTCACCCGGCCAGGGTATACCGGGGGCACCCGGCCCCAGGCTCACAACCCGGCCCCAGGCTCACAAGAGAGCCTTGGGCGCCAGGTCGTCTTCGGCCTAGACCAGTGCGCGTTGGCGGGAGAGGCGGACGGTTCGGTTTCGATCGAACTCGGTGCTCTCCTTCAACGCCACTTCGACCAGCCCAGGCACCCGAACCTCAAGCTGGGCCCATAGTTGGCGCGCAATTTCCTCGACGGTGGCCTCACGCTCCCAGACGAGCGCGGTGTAGCCCTTCCACTCGCCGACGTCTTCGTTCGTGAGGTAGCGACCGGTCCACGGGTCGACGGTTTCGCGCAGAATCGACTCAAGATCGTCGGCAGGAAACACCTTGTCGGCGTCGATATCACCTTCGACGGTGGCTTCCACCTCCCATGCGTGGGTGTGGATCAGGTGGTCGACTCGGTGACCCCATCGGGCGTGAATGGCGGCCGTAATTGTCAGTTGCACGGTATTACCCCTTCGTAGCGCGTGTGAGTATCGGCAGTACCTCCCGGTCAGTCCGACGCAGTCGAAGGAATCGACTGCTGACTCAATGGTCGCACAACATTTCGCCACGTCAGGTCCTTCGATCGGATCTTCTCCGGGTTGAAACAATTCAGAGGTGGGCCTCCGGCCGGACAACCGCAAACGACACCCCAGCCCAGGGTCGACGCAATGCTCCCGAGGTCGACACAATGCTAAAGAGTGCCCAGACAGCGGAACGCCAGACCGTTCGACGGCACCAATTCATCGGATTCGAGAGACTCAATCGCCTCAATCGACCGGCCCGCACCACCAGCGCCGGACTTCCGCCGAAACGGATGTGAGAAAGCCAGAAGCCCGGAGGCTGCATCAGCCGGTTCGCACTTCCCCGAACGAACCGACCAACAGACGCCACCGGGCTTCTTGGTTAGCGCCCATAATTACTCATGGTTTGACGGAGCGCAAGGGGAACTTTCCGGAGTCGCGCGCTTCCCTACGTTCGAGGTTGGAAAACCGAGGCGAAGCCGATTCGCATGGCTGTCCGGAAACAATCCTCGCTGTACGCGTACGCCGCGCCGAGCAGCCGATCGAGCTCATCGACGGCGGTGTCGGGACCAAACGCGGAGAACGGCATTTGCCCAGTCAGATAGATCGCGTCCTCTCCCCCGATCGAGAACCGCATCCCGTAGAACCGGGCACTCGCCCGAAGCAGGTACTCGTAACAGGCCGCGACATTCTCTTCCGGAGCCGGCATGAAGTAGGTCTCATACCAAATGGTTTGCTCGCGGACGGTCAGCCAAACCGTCGTCACAAGTTTTTCGTCACCGCGGACCCGAATGAACCAGCGATTGCAGGTCGGGTCTCGTTCGACGTTGGTCACCACGGGGTTCTCAACGACAAGCCGATCCACCCAGTCGGCCACCAACGCCAGTACTTGGGTCTCGGTCGGGACTGAACTCGCACTCATCCGCCCAGGCTACGTCGCCCCGCGCATCTACCCACTCGGGGCGGGTTCACCCGCAGTCGACGAGTTGACGCAGAGCAAGGTCGGTGTAGAGCCGCCGAAGACGCGCACCGGTGTAACTCCACGCGTACCGCCGCGACCGCTGCGCAGCCCGTTCGCCCATGGAGGCGGCGAGCGCCGGCTGGTCGAGGATCCGGTCGATCGTGGCGGCCCAGACCTCGGGATCACGTTCGGAGATCAAGGCGCCGGTTTCCCCGTTGTCGACCAGCGTTTGCAGGCCCCCGACATTCGATGCCACGACCGGGATTCCGCAGGCCCCGGCTTCGAGCGCAACGAGACCGAACGATTCCGAGCGGCTCGGGACCAGGCAAACGTCGGCAGCCCGATAGTAGGTACTCAAAATGTGGTGGGGCTGCGGATCGCACCATCGGACGCGTGACGCCACCCCGAGTTCTTCGGCCAGCTGATGCATCCGGTTCACTTCCACAGCGCCGTGTAGTCCGCTGGGGCCGCCGACGACAACCAACTGGGCATTTCGATGCCTGGACGCGGCGAATGAACGGAGCGCTAGCTCGATGCCCTTGAGGGGTTGGATCCGACCGACGAACAACATGACGGGGCCGGGGCCGGGGGCGAGTCCGAGGGCGGCTCGGGCCCCTGCCGGGTTGCCCGGTGAGAAGAACGCATGATCGACGCCCAGGGGAACTTCCGCGATCCGCAACGGGTCGGCCCCGTACAGGCGGACAAGCTCATCGGCCTCCACCATCGTGTTGGCCAGGACCAGGTCGGAGCAACCTATGACTGACGCCTCGGCCCTCGCCCTTTCCTCAGGCTCGAAGTCGTTGTTCTCGGTCTTCACCCGGGCCAGCGTGTGGAACGTACTGACGAGCGGCACGTCGAGCGCGTGCTTCATTTTGTGGCCGGCGACCGCCGACAACCAGTAGTTGGCATGGATCAGTGTGGGTCGCACGCCCTCGGCGGCGAGACGGTCCTGCACAGCCTGAGCGAACGCATCGGTGAGCGCCGGAAGCTCCTCTTTCACGACCGACTCGAGCGGTCCGGCCTCGACATGATGCACGCGCAGCCCCGGCTCGATGTTCGCAACCGGTTGCAGCCCGGTGCGGTCGGCACGCGTGAAGACGTCGCAGATGACTCCGGCTCGCGCCAAAGCAGTGCTCAGCTCCCGAACGTAGACGTTCATGCCACCACCATCGCCCGTGCCCGGCTGGGCGAGCGGCGAGGTGTGCATTGACAAGACGGTGACGCGGAGCGGCGAGGTTCCGGTCATAGCTAGATAGGGCGGGAGATAGACATGGGCAGAGGATGAAACACTAGGGGAACAACGTTCATTCCGCCCACACGCGAAACGCGTGTCGCGCGGAATGGGTTTTCGTGGGACGTCTGGGAACTCGACCTACGTGGGCTCGGCCGTCAACGCGAGGGTTTGAGTCGTTGTTCAACGCCAGCGTTGAGATTCAGTGCGATTCTGAGGATCGGTTTTCGGCCTGGAACGACCGCAGAACCTGAATGAGCGCCCGCTTCTGCGACTCGCTGAGCGAATGGTCGGCGTTGATCGCGTGCGCCAGGTCGGGTGGCTCTGGACGTTCATCGAGTATTCCGGCCTGAACGTAGAGCGTTTCCGCAGAGATTCGCAGTGCTTTCGCGAGTTGCTGGAGGATGTCGGCGGAGGGCTTCCGGAGGCCGCGTTCGATCTGGCTGAGATAGGGATTGGAAATCTCGGCCATGTCGCTCAGCTTGCGCAGCGACAGTCGCGCTACCTTGCGCTGCTCCTTGATGAACTCCCCGAGTGCCCGAGCCCGCTCGGTGATTGCTTCTTCGGGCGTCACGGAGCTACCGGAGCAGGCCGTCTACCGATGCCACGCCGGAACGGTAACGCCGAACCAGTTCAGCCTGCAGCCGGTCGAACACGTCGTGGAGGCGCCGACGCTCAATGCTGACTTCGCGCTCCAGCGCTGCGAGATTCTCGGCCATGACTTCCAGAATCGCGTCTTCGAGTTCCGGGGCATTCTCAACATCGAAGCCACCGCAGGCTTCAGCAACGCGGGCCTCGGCCCAGGCCCCCTGCTCCTCATCGGGCTCAGCGGAGAGGAACCGACCGCCCTGTTGGTGTTTTTCGCCATCGGAGAGAATGCTCGGAAGCTGGGAAATCAACGAGTCGAGGTCGGGGAGCTGACCATCGGAGCGACTGCGGGATTCCATCCCAAGAATGTCGATGCGCGTTTGGACCAGACGACGCAGATACGAAACCGCGTCTTCGAGCCGCTGGCATTCCGCACGACGCTCGCGAATCTCCTCAATCGGCCATTCGTCGATGCCGTCGAGGTAGTCGGTGCGAAGTACACGATCGAGATGCCGGTTGGCCATAGGTCCAGTCTAGGCCGGAACCGTAACGAAAACGGGGCGTTGAAGGCGAACGGTCAAAGTGGTCGGCGTCGGCGCCACGTTCGCCGTGGGCGGACGCAACGCGTAAGCGTTGACGAAGAACCCTGCTAACCACCCGAAACTGGCGGAAGCAACGCAACTTCGTCGGAGTCGTTGATGGTGTCGGAAGGCAACGCGGGCTCGCCGTTGACCCAGATCTTGCAGTGGGGAATCACCCGGGCCAGCGCCGGGTGCGCAGCAGCGGCCTGGGTGATCAGATCCTGCACCGTGGCCCCGGACAGGGAGAGTCGGTTCGTGCCCGCCGCTTCTCGCGCTTGGGCAAACAACAACAGGGTGGCCATCAGGCAGAGTGTATTGGCTTGACGCCGCTACCCGATCGGGCCGATTGGCGTCCACGACACCGGTGCCAGCGACGAAGCGGCCAGATCGATTGCACGTGGGTCTGTGGACGAATCGAACAACATGTTCCTCACGGCAACAACATGTTCCTTACGGCATTGACACAGTTCGGACACGCCGTGGATTTATCGTCGGTTCCATGCATCGAAACTTCCCCTTTCGCTCGCGGGTCGCTGCGCTTTCGCTCGGCCTGATCACCCTCGGAGCCTCGGTTGGCTTCCTTACCGCCTCTCGGGCCGCTGCGGTCGTGACTCCCCCGAAATCCTGTCCGGATCTGGAAACCCAGGTCGCAGTGTTCAACGACGGCCGAAAAGGCGCGCAGATCACCGTGTACAAGACCGCGTCGCTCAGCGCGAAACCGGTCGCCAAGATCAAGGCCGGGGTCCAGACGTTTGGTCGGGTGGTGTTCCGACTCCTCGGGAGCGAGGGTGACTTCTACAAGGTCATGGCTCCGGCCCGACCGAACGGGTTGACCGGTTACATCCCGAAGAGCCTCGCCTCGACCTACGCCACGCCCTATAGCGTCACGATTTCTCTCTCGACAAAGACACTCAGGGTTCTCGAGTGCGGGAACGAACTGTTCCAGGGCAAGGTGGCCGTCGGAAAGTCCAAGACTCCAACGCCTACCGGATCGTTCTTCCTCGTCGACCTTCTGCGGCCGAAGGGTGGTGCCGGCGGAGCCTACGGACCGTACGCATTCGGGTTGTCGGGCTATTCGAAGGTTCTTCAGAAATTTGGGGCGGGCGACGGGCGAGTCGGTATCCACGGTACCAACCAGCCATCGTTGATCGGGACGGCCGTTTCCTCCGGATGCATCCGGATCGACAACGTGACGATCACGAAGATGGCCAAGACGTTGTTCCTGGGCTCCCCGGTCACCATCACGCCCTAGCGCCGTTGTTCGGTCTTCGATCCGATTTTCGATTTACCACGGTCGAGTTGTCTGATTCACTCTGAGCGTGGCCTTTCCGAACACTGACGACGTCGTCCACGGAGTTCTCGTCATTCGCCACGGACTCACGCAGTGGAACGCTGATCAGCGGTGGCAGGGCTGGGCCGATATTCCGCTCTCCGTACTCGGCCGACGCCAGGCCGAGTACGCGGCGGGGACCGTATCGGAGATCTTCGAACGGTTGCTGCGAAACCATCCGCTCACCGGCGCCGATGTTCGCGTAGTGAGCTCCGATCTCCAACGGGCATCGGCAACAGCTCAGGCCTTCGCTGATGCACTCGGAGCTGCGGGTGTCGACCAGATCGAAGCGTTCCGAGAGCGACACGTCGGCGAGTGGGCGGGTCTCACCGCCCGTGAAATTGCGGTCCGTTGGCCCGGCCTGCTGGAGCGGTGGCGCGGAGGCGAGTCGGTCTCGCTCCCCGGCGGTGAAGACGAGATCGGGTTCCGGACACGAATCCTACGTGCACTTACTGATGAGGCTCGGCGCTCGGCCGACAACGGCCGACCGGCCATCGTCGTGTCGCACGGTGGCGCGATACGAACGATCGAATCGCTGCTCAATATCGACGCTCGACATGTCGCGAACGTGGGTGGGCGCTGGTTCTACTGGAACGGCGACGGGGTGACACCCGGTGCGCCGATCGATCTACTCGACGACCTCGACGACCTCGACCGCCCCGACAGCCCCGACCAGCACCAGCGGCGTCTCCAAGCGCTCGAGGCGCATCGCCACGCAGATCTCCCACCTCGTCCCGACCGATCCATCCGCTCCATTCTCAACGGCGACGCAGACCATGAAGAATCAGCAAACGCTGCCCTTTGACGACCGCGATCCCGACCAGATACCCGAGCCCGTGCCCAGCACCGCGCTCGGGGTTCGGATCGTTCGGAGCAAGCGAAGGAAGAAAACCGTAGGCGCGCAGATTATCGACGGAGTCGTCGAGGTGACGGTGCCTACTTGGATGTCAAAGGCGGAAGCTGAACGGTACGCCGAGCAGATGCGGGTCCGCTTCGAACGAAAACGTGGAAAGAGTCACCTCGATCTGGTTGAGCGGGCGAATGCGCTGGCGGACACGTACGGGCTACCGAAACCGGCCTCGGTCCGTTGGGTGACGAACATGAACAACCGTTGGGGCTCGTGCACTCCGGTCGACGGCTCGATCCGCATGTCACATCGACTACAGAAGACCCCTCAATGGGTCGTTGACTATGTGCTGGTTCACGAACTCGCCCACCTCCGCCACCCCGACCATTCGCCGGCGTTCTGGTCTGCGGTGAACTCCTATCCGAAAACCGAGCGGGCGCGGGGATTCCTGATCGGTCTGAGTTACGCCGAGAATCCCGAGGAAATCGACTACTGATCTCGTCGCTACCTATCGCCGCCTATCGCTACCCATCGCCGGCTTACGGCGGCAGCGCTGCGCATCGCTGACAGGTGATAGTCATGTGGTCCGACGGCGACCGACTGAACGTCGAGGGAAATCAACGGTGCAATAGTAAGCACATGGGGTATCTCATCGCTCAGCTGTCAGACATCCATATCGGCGGGCCGGCCGTTGGAAGCGGCGAACGCTTCTCGATGGCCATCGACGAGATCAACCTGATGACGCGAATTCCTGACCTCGTGTTGCTGACCGGAGATCTCACGCACGCCGGTACGACCGACGAGTGGGATGAACTTCGTGACCGCCTCAGCGTGCTGAGGGCGCCATGGCAGGCAATACCCGGCAACCATGACCGGCCGATTGCCGAGTTGGCCGGAAATCGGGCAATCGACGCCGGACCGCTGCGGCTCGTGCTGCTCGACACCAGCAACGACACGTTTACGACCGATGACGCCGAGTGGCTCGACCGGGAACTAACGGCGAATCCCGAAAAGCCAACAGTCATCGCAATCCATCAGCCGCCGTTCGAAACCGGGATCTGGTGGATGGACTGCCTCGGCCTCAAAGGCGCCGGGTTGTTCGAATCCGTTGTTCGTCGTCAGACCCACGTCGTCAAGGTGCTGTCGGGGCACGTGCACCGGTTGATTCAGACGAACTGGGCGAGCTGTTCGCTCTGGGTCTGCCCGTCGACGGCGGTTTCCATTGCGGTGGATCTCGACCCGAACCACAGCCCGGCCGAATCCGACGAATCTCCGACGTTCAGCCTTCACGCTTTCACGGGCAGCTCGTTCGTGTCTCATCTGGTGCCGGTAGGACCGCCCGCCAAGCGAGCGTTGATCGAGCACCGGGCCCCGAAGTTCATTCAGTCGGTGCGCGACTTGCACGCTTCGGGTCGGGGCGCTTTTGCCCTACCGGAACAAATCTGAAGCTTCGAGCTCGTCGTTCAACGGCGATTCATCGGTTTCGAAGGTTTGCCCGGTTGCGAAGCTTTCCTCGTTGGCGAAGCGTTCGTTGTCGAAGGATCCGTCGTCTGCCATGTCCGACTCGGTGCTGAACAGAGCCGGGGTTTCACGGACGATGTGCGCATCGCAACGAACGAGAACCGGATCGTTACGAAGGCGACTCGCAGCGATAGAGGTTGAGCAAACCTCACACTGGCCGTAGGTGCCTTTCTGCAGTGCCTCGATCGCCCGGTCGATTCCGACAAACTCGGCTTCGAACTGGATCAGGGTCTCAATCGTGAAAACGGTGTCGGAGAACTCTTCGTCGGCCTGGTCAATCGCGAACTCACCTTGTTGCATGCGAGCAGCGTAGTTCCCGAAATAGGCCGGGACTCACGCTCCCGGGCGGGTCACACCGCAGGGTCGCGCTGACAGGACCCACACCAGTACACGGTTCGAGGCTGCCGGCCAAGCTTCGTACTCTGCACCGGTTTTCCGCAGACCCGACATGGCCGTCCGGATCGGCCATAGACCCAGGGCCGATCATCCGCACCGAACGAACGACTCGCCGACGTCGCCGTCGACAGGTTGGTATGCATGAGCGCGGCGGCACAACGGACCAACTCACCGAACGCTTCGTCGGTGACGGATGACTGCGGCGCGAACGGGCTGATCCGTCGTTGAAACAACGACTCGCAGCGGTAGATATTTCCGATCCCCGCGACCACGTGTTGGTCGAGGAGCGTGACGCCGACGGGCGTCGTCGGATCCAGACCCCGCCCTCGCACCAGGATCTCGTCAACGTTCAGGGGCTCAGCGAGTATGTCGGGGCCGTAGCCGCCGAGCCCATGCGCAGCATTCGACCGACGTTTCGTCAACAACTCGACCACCGGAGCGTTGAAGCACACCACCACCCGGTCACCGGCAGTCAGCGAAACGACCATTTGACGTTCCGGGCGTCGCCACCGGTCACCGTGTCGATACACGTGCCACGAACCGGTCATCATCATGTGGGTGCGCAACACGAGTGCATCGTCGATTGCTTCGGTCGAGGCGAATTCGAGGAACAGATGCTTGCCGTGCGTGCTCACGTCGACGACGGTTCGGCCGATCAGCCGTTCGACCCCCAGGCGCGGGTCCCGCGCAGCTGCGCCGGTGATCATCCGATCCCCGATCCAGGTACGCAGGGAGGTCACGGTTCGGAAGATGGTGTCGCCCTCTGGCACCCTTCCACAGTGGCACGCCGTCGACGCTTGTGTGGCCGACACAGCCCGACCAGGCCCGACTAGGGCCGACTAGGGCCGGCGGGTCTCGTGCGGGACCCACCCGAGAACGTCATCGATGTCGCGAGGCGGCATGACTTCAGCAGTGACGTGGGCACGGCGGATGCGATCCAGCCTGAAGATGCGACCGGCGTCGCGGAGGCGACACCATCCGATCAGGTACCAACCGTCGATCGCTCCGTAGAAGCCCTGTCCTTCGACCGCTCGAGATGTCTCCACACCGTCAGCGTCGACGTACTGAATGCGTACGACCATCCGATCCCGGACGGCTGCTTCGACCGCTCGGCGCACGGCAGGTCGAACCTCCTGAGCGTGCGTCTCTGCCGTTCGAATCCGCCCTCGGAGTTCTTCGACCTGCACTCGCGTCACGTCGGGAAGAGCGTCGAGCAACCGCTCTGTAGCCGTCTTGGCCGCGCCCGTGAAGGGCATGCCTGAAGCGGCTCGTGTCGCGAGAAGCAGCGCGACAACCTCTTCGGGGCCGAGGCTGAAAACGGCGGTCCCACGGGTTCGGGCGAGTCGGTATCCACCCGTTCGGCCGACATCAGCGTCGAGCGCGACGCCCGCTGATCGGAGGGACGCCAGGTCACGTTCGATGGTGCGCCGCGTGACACCGAACGTCTCGGCGAGCGTCGCGGCACTCACCGGGCTCGGGGCCCGGCGACGCAGTTCCTCGTTGAGCGCATAGAGCCGCTCGAGCCGCTTCATCGCGATCTTCGGGATTTCTTGGAAACTCCGACATTCTGTTGTCGCATCAGTTCTTTACGATAGGCGCATGTTCCTCGGCCTTCGCTCCATCATCTATCCCGCTCCCGATCTCGCAGCGTCGAAGTCACTGTTCACCGCCATCCTCGGGAAGGAGCCGTACTTCGACGAGCCCTTTTATGTCGGATACAGCGTCGGCGGCTATGAGCTCGGCCTGTGGCCCGATGGTGACCCGGCCGACGGGCCGGGTACCTACTGGGGCGTCGACAACGTCGATACCGCGCTCGCATCGCTGGTCGCCCTCGGTGCAGTTCCAAAACAGGACATATCCGAGGTGGGCGATGGCATCCGCATGGTCGATGTCACGCTCCCGAACGGCGACGTATTCGGGATCATCGAGAACCCCGTATTCGTGGCCGATTCTCCCCCCGCAACGTTCAACGGGCCGGGTCGCTGACGGGTGTACCTCTCATCGGTTTGCTCATGGGAGCGGTGTTCCTGACATGATGCGAAGGTGACTGCGCCTTCCACCACTCCGACCCCGCCCGTAGACCGTATGAAGGCCGGAGCCTTCGTGGAACGGCTAAAGGCCTCGTTTCAATCGACCATGCTCACGATGATGATCGACCTTGGCCATCGCTCTGGCGTTCTGGCTGCGATGCGGGGTGCAGGGCCCCTCACGGTTGCCGACCTTTCGGAGAAGAGCGGCCAGTCACTTCGACACCTTCAGGAGTGGCTCAGCGCCATGGCCGTGGCCGGGGTGATCGACTATGACGCTGACGCTCAGACGTTCATGCTTCCCGAAGAGCACGCAATGTGGCTCACCGGTGCCGTCGCCACCAACCTCGCACCGATGGCCGGAATGCTGATGGGACTCGCGCAGCGCACCGACGACGTCGTGCACGCCTTCGACCATGGCACCGGCGTTCCCTACGAGAACTACCGACCCCACTTCACGCACGCGATGGACGAGATAGGCCGGGCGAAGTACGACGAGATGCTCGTGTCGATGTACTTGCCCAAGGCCTCAGGGCTGCCCGACAGGCTCCGTTCGGGTGCCGACGTGGCCGACTTCGGCTGCGGGACCGGCCACTGCCTGAACCTCATGGCCGAAGCGTTTCCGGAATCGCGCTTCACGGGCTATGACATCTCCGTTGATGCCCTGCGACTGGCCGAGTTCGAAGCGAAAACCATGGGTCTCTCCAATGTCTCGTTCGTGGCGGCCGATGTCGCGAAGTTGGCGAACGATCCCCGGTTCGACGTCGCGTTCGCGTTCGACGCGATTCACGATCAGGCCGACCCGGCCGGTGTTCTCAGCATCATCCGCTCGTCGTTGCGTCCGGGCGGCGAGTTGTTCATGGTCGACATCAAAGCGTCGTCGTATCTCGCCGACAACATCGAAGACCCGATGAACCTCATGCTTTACGGCATCAGCGTGATGCACTGCATGGAAGTTTCCCTGGCCGTCGGAGGTGCCGGGCTCGGGACGGCATGGGGCACGCAACTCGCGACGTCGATGCTGCATGACGCGGGCTTTTCCGACGTGACCGTGCACGACATCGAACGCGACCCCTCGAACTGCATCTACGTCTGTCGCTAGCGGTCTGACGCTCACTTACCTCCACGCTTCGCGAAGGGGGAAGTGAGCCACCCCGTTGACCAACCCCTAAGGTGACGCCGTGCAAGAGAAACACGTCCGGATACGGGTCGCACAGTGCCTGACACTGGCTGAAGCGTCGAACTGCCCGCGTCGGAAGTTCGGGGCGCTGCTGCTCGATCCCGAACGCAATGTCATCCTGATGGACGGCTACAACGGCGGACCCCGCGGAGGTGGAGATCTCTGCGGTGGCGACGAGTGCCTCCGAGAAACCCAGAAGGTCCCGAGCGGCACACGGGTGGAGATCGGCTGCCATCACGCCGAGATGAACGTGGTGTGCAATGCTGCCGCCAGCGGCGTGGCCTGCCGGGGAGCGTGGCTCATTGTCACCGGGGAGCCGTGCCTGCTGTGCGCCAAGCTGATACACCACGCCGGCATAGTACGTGTACTTATCGTTGAGGGCGGCTTCGCGGGCGAGAACGGAGTCGACTACCTTCGCAACCACGGAGTCGAAATCACGATCGTCGATGGGCCGAAGGATCCCCGCCTGCAGGAACAACTATGAGCACATATGAAGCTTCTTTCGACGATCAGGTGGATTGGTTCGCGGTTTCACAGCGGAATGCCAGATCCGTTCAGACGACGATCGGCTGGATCTTCTGGGACCCGGGCGCGGTCGAGCGATATCGTGCGCTCGGGCTTCCGGAAGGTTTCGCCTCCGGCCTCGGGTACATCGCCGCACGCTGCGCTCCTTTGGCCAGCGCCGGACCCGACGCGGTGGCCGCCGCGTTCGGGTCGATCAGTCGACTCGGAATCGACGCCACGTTCCAGCTGCTTGGAAGCACGGATCGGTTCTTAGAGTTCTGGAAAGCCCGAGATGCGGCCGTGCTCGAGGGTTTCCGCCAGTTCACTCCCGAAATCCTGGACCCACTTACGGAGTTCGGGGAACACCTGTGGGCGGTGGTGGCCCAGCTCCCGCTGGTGGGCCGAACGTTCTTCGCGTCGCATCTGGCCATGCCCCGCCCCACGGATCCGGTTCTCTCCGGCTGGCACGCGATCAACTGCATTCGCGAGTGGCGCGGTGACACTCACTGGGCGTTGGTCGTCGGGGCCGGACTCACCCACCCCGAGGCATCGATTCTGCACAATGCGTGGCTCGGCTATGAGCCTGACTGGTTGGCCAAATCGCGCGGAACTCAACCGGTTGACATCGATCGGGGTTGGTCGACGTTGGAAGCGAAGGGTCTCGCCGAGAACCGTCGGGTGAACGGAGAAGGCGTCGCTCTTCGTCAACGCATCGAAGACGAGACCGATCGGCTGTGTGTTCTTCCATGGCAGATCCTTGGTGCTCAGCGCGCATATGAATTTGCCGACCGTTTCGAACTGCCCTGCGTGACGCTGCTGAAGCGGGTCGATGAAACGGCGGGCCCGAACTACCAGCCCGCATCGCGAATCCGCTGACGTCGGCGCTCAGACACGGTGAACGGACGCACTTACGATTGCGGGATCGATCGCATTACGATGCGGCAATGGTCAGCATCGACGAAGCTGCGCAGATCGCCGAAAGCCTCCCTGAGGTAACCGTTGGTGAGAAATACGGCAACCGCACCTGGATTGTCGATGGAAAAGGATTCGCGTGGGAGAGGCCGTTCAGCAAGGCCGACGTAAAACGCTTTGGCGAGGCCACCCCGCCCAGTGGGCCGATCCTCGCCGCACGACTCGCTGACCTGCACGAAAAAGAAGCCGTACTCGCCGCGAACAAGAAGGGAATCTTCACGATTCCGCACTTTGACGGCTATGCCGCGGTACTCATTCAGCTCGACGTCGTCTCACGTCGTACATTGCGCGATGCGTTGTCGGACGCGTGGCTGGCATGTGCGCCCAAGCGGCTGGTCGAGACCTATCTGAAGTGAACGCTCAGGGTAAACAGCATCGCCCGATGTGGCGCGACATCGGTTCCGGACCCGATAGTCGTGCCGAACCGGACTATCGAATCAGTCATCTCATCGGATCAGTGGTGTGAACCGGCTACTGCTGGATCCGTCGGTCCCTGACGCTTGTTGCGCCGAACACTCAGCACGATGGCCGTGGTCAGCATTGCCACGATGATGCCCAGCGAAAGATAGGTATTCATATGGAACCAGTGCGAGACGCTCATCTTGATACCGACGAAGATCAGGATTCCACCGAGCGCATGCGAAAGGTAGTGGAACTGTTCTTTTGCATTCGCGAGTAAGAAGTACATGGCTCGAAGACCGAGGATGGCAAACGCGTTCGAGGCGAACACGATGAATGACTCGTTCGACACGGCGAGGATCGCCGGCACCGAGTCGACGGCGAAGATGACGTCGGTCAGTTCGATCACCACCAGTGCAGCGAGCAGAGGCGTGGCCGCGCGCTTGCCGTTCAAACGGGTGAAGAACTTCTGTCCGTCGAGTTCGTCGGTGACCGGAATCACCCTTCGCAGGAGCCCGAGCCCACGGGTGGTGCCCTCTTCGCCTTCATCGTCTCGGTGGCGGATGATTTTCGCCCCCGTGTAGATCAGAAAAACGCCGAAGACAAGAAGCAGCCACCAGAACTGGGTGATCAGCGCGGTGCCAAGAACGATGAAGATCGCTCGCAGCGCCAGGGCGCCGAAGATCCCCCAGAACAGAACGCGGTGCTGGTACTTGAGCGGGATCGACATCGTGGCGAACAACATCGACCACACGAACACGTTGTCGACGCTGAGGGATTTCTCGATGAGGTACCCGCTTATGTATTCGCCGAACGCCGCGGTCCCGAAGGAGATCCAGATCACCGCGGCGAACGCGAGGCCGCACGCGACCCAGATCAGGGTTTCGAAGAGCGCTTCCTTTGGCGTTGGGGCATGGGCCTCCCGGTGCCGGAAAAGGTCGATGGCCAACATCGTGGCGATGACGGCCAACAGGGCGATCCAGGCTCCGAACGGAACATCGAGATCAACGAAGTTGGATCGGTCCGACGATGTACCCGAAGCAAGAAGCATGAATCAAACGTAATGTATTTTCGTTGCTATGTCCGATCGGCGGTCACGCCGAGCGATCATCGAAGTTGGCGGGTGAGCCGCTGCCTCTCAACCGGCCATCCGACGGTACGCCGAGGGGCTCAATCCGCGTACGCGCTTGAAAGCTGAACTGAACGCATAAGGAGTTGAGTACCCCACACTCGAAGCCACCTCGGCCAACCCAACACTCGGTTCCCGAAGCCGGTCAGCCGCCAACGACAGGCGCCATTCGGTGAGGTAGGCCATGGGTGGTTGCCCCACAAGATCGTGGAATCGCCGGGCAAGAACCGCCCTCGAACAGCCGACGTTGGACGCGAGCCTCGCAACGGTCCAGGCCTTTTCGGGCTCGCCCTGCAACAGTCGAAGTGCCGGGCCGACCAGTGGGTCACTGTGCGCCCGGTACCACGAGGGAGCCTCGTGACCTTTGGAATCGAACCAGGTCCGCAACGTGCTTATGAGGAGAAGGTCGAGAAGTCGGTCGAGAACGGCTTGCTGACCGGGCACGCTCTTTTGCACTTCGGCACTGAGCAGATCAACGATCGACGAGGCGACCTCAGGCCGGCTCAACCGGATGTGCCTCGGTAGGGCCGCAAGGAGACGGCGATCGAGATCCCCGTTCGTTTGATACGACCCCGTCAGCATGACCACCGAGCGGGCGTCGTCAGCGTTGCCCCACGTTCGTACGCCCAGGGTCATCACGTCGTGCAACTCGACACCATCGAGAGTCGTGCAGCGTTGGCCGGGGTGAATCACGATCGAAGCTGGCGTACCCGGCGCGTCGGCGACCTCGTAGTGATCGGGACCGCGCAGTATGGCGACATCGCCGGCGTCGGCTCGGACCACCGTTCCGTCGTCGAATCGCACGAAACAGGAGCCACGCAACATCGCCACGATGGTGATGGGAGCCTCGTCTTGCACCCGCAGACCCCACGGCGGCGCAAGCACCGCCCGAACGACGAACGCATTCTGGGCACGGGGTCCGTCGAGAACCGCAGTCAGCTCGTCCATCGGTCAACTGTAGACGATCGTGTATGAATTCCATACGAAAGGCCATGGATCATCTTGGGATTACCTGATTTGGTGGAGCCATGACTTCCACTGCGGACACCGCCACCAACACCCACTCCACCACCAACCGCGCTTCCCACGAGGCCGCGACGGCCACCACGGCCGCCACGGCCACCTCTGCGGACCAGCGGTCCCACCGTCCCGTCAGCGGTCCGTCCTATGCCGCGGTCCGAACGGCGATAGCCAAACGCAGCTTTGCGATCCTGGGCAGCACCTCATCGGCCAACCAACCGCACGCGGTTGGCGTCGTGTACGCCGAGATCGACGGCGTGCTCTACTTCAGCACGGATCGCACCAGTCGCAAGGCTCGCAACATCGCCGCGAACCCGAACGTGTTCATGAACATCGCCGTTCGCCGGATACCGTTCGGCGCGCCCCCGTCGAGCATTCAGTTCCGAGCGACAGCCGAAGTCCTAGACCCCACCCATCCCGAGATCCAGCAACTTGTCGTGTCGGGCCGACTCAAGGCGATCACCAGCCACGGCGAGCTTGACTTACCGAACGGCTGCTTCGTCCGGATTACTCCAGCACGGGTCATGCACACGTACGGTCTCGGGATGTCGCTGCGGTCGCTCGCCAAGGACCCGCTCAACGCGTTTGCCACCGTCGCCGTCGAATGGTCCAATAGTCGAGTCAAATAGTCCAACAAGCGACCATCCCACGCCTTGCGGGGTCTACTTCGAGTCGCGTGTCGCGTTCAAATAGTTGTAAATCGTGATGCGGCTGACCCCGAAGGCATCAGCGACTTCTTCGACGGAGCGACGCATTACGAACGCTCCGCGCTCATCGAGCATCTTTACCGCTCGCTGTTTGTCTTCACGGCTGAGGTCTTCCAGGTTGCCGCCCAACTCGGCTTCGACCTGGTCGATCAGCCGATCGAGCGCACCGGTGAGCTGCGGCAGTCGCATCGCCCCAATAGTCTCGCCTTCCCATACGAGCGGGACGTCGATAGCAGTTGCTTCCGAGGGGCTGACGATTTTCGCGCCAAGCGCCTTGGCCACCGGTTGAAGAGCAACGAGAAAGGCGTGTTCCACTCAGACCGAGGATAGTGCGTTGAAGCTACGACCGTTCCTCCGAGCCAATTCCGGACAAGCGACACCGCCACCTCCGGTTTGACCCGGACCTCCGTTACGAAGTGTTACAAAGCCGGACGAGTCATTGACATTTTGTAAAGCAGTGCCGATCATCGTTCCGTATGATTTCTTTTCCGCTCCCCCAAGTTCTCTCGGAACTCCGGATCGACGGCGACCGTTTGCTGCGCCGAATCCGTGAATTGGGCGAACTTGGCGCGATCAGCGGCGCCAACGGTGAACCCGGGTCAGCGCGCCTGGCTCTCACCGACGAGGATCGCGCCGGTCGTGACCTGGTCCGGACCTGGATGAGCGACCTCGGCCTCGAAGTTCGAATCGATGCCATCGGCAACGTGATCGGCACCCGGGCAGGGACCGACCCCGACGCCGCGGCCGTGATGATGGGCAGCCACATCGACACGGTGCGCACCGGCGGCCTGTACGACGGCAACCTCGGGGTGCTGGCCGGGCTCGAAATCATCGAAACCCTCGATCGGGCCGGCATAACCACGCGACATCCGATCAGCGTTGCGTACTTCACCAACGAAGAGGGTGCCCGGTTCAACCCCGACATGATGGGGAGTCTGGTCTACTGCGGAGGCATGTCAGCCGAGGAGGCCTACGACGTCATAGGCATCGACGGGGCCCGGGTCGGCGACGAGTTGGCCAGGATCGGGTACCTGGGCTCGACCCCGTGCCCGGGGGTGGCCCCACACGCCTACGTCGAACTGCACATCGAGCAGGGCCCGGTGCTCGAAGCTGAGGGCTTTCGATTTGGTGCGGTAACCGGTGTGCAGGGAATCTCCTGGCAGGAACTCACGATCACCGGCGAATCGAACCATGCCGGCACGACGCCGATGTCGCTGCGCCACGATGCGGGATACGCCGCTGCACGCGTAGCCACCTTTGTGCGGGAGTTGGCGCTGGAGATCGGTCCACCCCACGTGGGAACGGTCGGTCTCATTACCCTGCATCCCAACCTGGTCAATGTTGTGGCGGCGCAGGCGATCATGACCGTCGATCTCCGCAACACCGATGAAGCGACGTTGGTGGCGTCCGAGGAACGGCTCACGACCTTCCTGCGAAAGCTGGAAACCGACGAAGGGGTCCTCATCGAATCACGCCGCCTGGCCCGCTTCGAACCGGTCGCTTTCGACGAGCGGGTCATCGCGTTGGTCGAGTCCACGATCGAACGACTGGGCGACACACCGCGTCGCATGCCGAGCGGCGCCGGGCACGATGCGCAGATGCTGGCCCGAATGTGCCCCACCGCTATGGTCTTCACCCCGAGCGTCAAAGGCATCAGCCACAACCCCGCCGAACACACCGATCCTGCGGATCTTGTCGGTGGGGCGAATATCCTCCTGCAGGTGATCTTGTCGCTCAGTGAAACCGAAGTTCTTGCCGCGCCGTCTGCTCCGGGTGAGGTGACCGGGAAATGAGTCGGGTACTCACCATTGGTGCCGCCCAATTGGGGCCGGTCCACAAAGCCGACGACCGGGAGTCGGTGGTTGAGCGGTTGCTCGTAATGCTGCGCGACGCGGCCCGGCGCGGCTGCGACCTGGTCGTGTTTCCCGAGTTGGCGCTCACAACGTTCTTCCCGCGCTGGTACAGCGAAGACGACGCCGAGATCGACTCGTGGTACGAAACGGAGATGCCCGGGCCGGTCACGCAGGTGCTCTTCGACGAGGCCAAGCGTCTGAAGATCGGGTTCTGTCTCGGTTACGCCGAACTCATTCCTGCGTCGCAAAGCCCCGATGGCCGCAAGCACCGCTACAACACCCAGATCATGGTGGAACGAGACGGAACGATTGTCGGGAAATACCGCAAGGTTCATATTCCCGGGCACGAAAGCCACGAGCCGTGGCGACCGTTCCAACACCTCGAGCGGTACTACTTCGAGTCGGGGCCCGATGGTTTCAGCGTGTGGCGCGCGTTCGGTTCGATCGTGGGCATGGCCACCTGCAACGACCGCCGCTGGCCCGAGACGTACCGCGTAATGGGGCTGCAGGGGGCCGAGATCATCACGATCGGTTACAACACACCAATTCACTACGCGCCGGACCCCGGTCAGAACGCGCTTCAGCTCTTTCACAACGATCTCTGCATGGCCAGCGGTGCGTACCAGAACGGGACCTGGGTGATCGGAGTCGCAAAGGGCGGAACCGAGGAAGGGGTGGAGTCGCTGTGTCAGAGTGCCATCTTCGCCCCGAGCGGTCAGGTCGTAGCACGCGCGCTTACGACTTCGGATGAGTTGATCGTCGCCGAGTGCGACCTCGACATGTGCGCGAAGTTCAAACACACGTTGTTTCAGATGGAACGCTACCGAGAGCCGCATCACTACGTGCGCATAACATCTCAAAAAGGTGTTATCGAACCACCGGCCGAACCCGACTACACACCACCGGAGTACCGATGAGCGAGACCCCCTACGCAGTTGACACCGATCGCGTTCCCCTTACGGTGAACGGACAGGAGGTCACCGTTTCCGGTCGACACCCCAACCTGCTCCACGCACTGCGGGAGGAGCTGCAGATCACGTCACCCAAAGACGGTTGCTCTCCACAGGGCCAGTGTGGCTGCTGCACGGTGCTGATCGACGGAAAGGCCTCGATTTCCTGCCAAATGTCGCTGGCTCGCGTATCGGGCAAGTCGATCACCACGATTGAGGGCTTCGAGACCGAAGAAGTAGACCGCTTCGCCGACACGTTCGCCGCATGCGGAGCGCTGCAGTGCGGCTTCTGCACACCGGGCATTGTCGTGCGGGCCAAGGCACTCATCGACAAGAAGGGGGCCGACCTCACCCGCGAGGAGACGGCCCGCCACCTCGGCGGCCACCTGTGCCGGTGCACGGGTTACTCCACCGTGCTCGACGCCATCGAGTCGCTCGCGAAGGGCGAGAAGCCTGAACTTGTGGCCAACGGCGGTATCGGCTCCAGTGGCGTGAAGTACGAAGCCCGTGATCTCGCGGTCGGCCGTCGTCCGTACATCGACGACATGAACCCGATCGGCCTGCTCCACGGCGCGCTCGTCCTGACCGACCATGCCCGGGCCGACATTCTCGGCATCGACACGGCCTCAGCCGCCGCCGTCGACGGAGTAGTACGCGTACTTACGGGTGCCGATGTGCCCGGGGCGCTCAAGGTTGGCCTCATCCACAAGGACTGGCCGCTCTTCATTCCGGTCGGCGGTCGCACCAGCTACATGGGCGACGTGCTCGCCGTCGTGGTCGCCCACGACAAGGAGACCGCGCATCGGGCCGCTGCTCTAGTGAAGATCGAATACAACCCGCTCCGACCGATCACCGATGCGGTGGCCGCCATCGATGACCCCGAGAATGCCGTGTGGGGTCTCGAAGGAAACGTGCTGTCGACGTCGAAGTACCACCGCGGTGACGTCGACGCGGCATTCGCGTCGAGCGCCCATGTCGTGACCGAACTGTTCCAGACCCAGCGCATCGAGCAGGCGTTTCTGGAGCCTGAATCGTCACTGGCCGTACCCGGCATCAACGCGGCAGGGGACCGCTCGCTCTACGTGTATTCGGGTGGCCAGGGCGTATGGGACGACCGCGACTCCATTGCCGCGATCCTCGGCATTTCGACGACGCAGGTCACCGTCGAGTTGGTATCCAACGGCGGTGCGTTCGGCGGCAAGGAAGACCTCAGCAACCAGGGCCATGCCGCGCTCGCCGCCTGGCTGCTCGACAAGCCGGTCAAGGTGACGAGCACCCGCGAGCAGTCACTTCGTATGCATGCCAAGCGCCATCCCATTCGCATGGAGTACACCGTCGCGTGTGATTCCGAC
Organism: uncultured Acidimicrobiales bacterium; assembly: GCA_963763135.1. Taxonomy (GTDB): domain Bacteria; phylum Actinomycetota; class Acidimicrobiia; order Acidimicrobiales; family JANYDT01; genus JANMZO01. The sequence goes on from CAVXNJ010000012.1 coordinate 934,477, forward strand.
GGCAAGCTCACATCACTACGTGCACATATGATTGGCGACTCCGGTCCGTACGCGAGCGTTGGCATGAAGGTGGTCGAACGCGCGGCCGGGCACGCCGGCGGTCCGTACCATCTGCCCACCATCGACGTCCACGCCATATGTGTACGTACGAACAACCCGGTGTGCGGTGCGTTCCGTGGCTTCGGCGCCAACCAGGCCCAGTTCGCCATGGAAGGTGCGCTCGACCGACTCGCTGAAAAGGTCGGGATCTCCGGTTGGGAGATCCGAAAGCGCAACGTGATCAAGCCCGGTCAGGTCTGGGGTCCGGGTCAGATCATGGACGACGGCTCGGCTGGCGCCGAGACCTGTCTCGATCAGGCCAAGCCCCATTACGACGCGGCGCTCGCCGCGGGCAAGGCCGTCGGCATCGGGCTCGGCCTGAAGAACTCCGGCCTCGGCAACGGCTTCAAGGAGGTCTCCAAGGCGGTCGTCCGCTTCCTCGACGACGACGCCGAGACCGTTGAGGTTCGCCACTGCTGGACCGAGATGGGCCAGGGCATCCACACCGTCGCCCTGCAGGTCGCGGTCGAGGAACTCGGCATCGATCCGACCCGCATCAAGGTGATCGTCGACACCAGCCGCGAACTCGGCCTCGGCCAGACCACCGGTTCACGAGGCACGCTCATGGGGGCCGGTGCCGTGCAACTCGCGTGTCAGAAGGCGAAGGCCGAGGGTTGTCAGAAGGAGATCGACTACGAGGGTGAGTACCGCGTCGACTGGACCAACTCCCTCTACGAAGGTCTGGAGAACCCGACCATCCACTCGGCGTTCGGCTACGCGGCACAGGTCGTGATCGCCGACAAAGCGACGGGCAAGATCGAGAAGGTCGTCGCCGTGCACGACGTCGGTCGCGCCGTCAACCCGCAGCTCTGCAAAGGTCAGGTCGAAGGTTCGGTCCACATGGGTCTCGGCTACGCGCTGAGCGAAGACTTCCCGGCCGACGAACTCGGCATGCCGACCAACATGACACTCCGCAGCCTCGGCATCATCCGTCCGAAAGACATGCCGCCGGTCGAAACCGTACTGGTCGAAGTGCCGCAGCCCCGTTCCCCTTACGGCGTGAAGGGCGTTGGCGAAATCGGTCTCGTGCCGACCTCCGGCGCCGTGGCGGCCATGCTGCACATGGTCGACGGCCAGTGGCGTAACACGCTGCCGATGCGTCCCAACGGTACCGCCGCAGCCGACGACTGAGCTTCGGGAATGAATTCCGCTGATTCGTCCGCGACCGAGGCGAGTGCTGCCACCACACCGGGCCTGGTGTGCGCACACCATCACCTCTATTCCGCGCTCGCCCGAGGGATGCCCGCCCCACCGAAACAGGCAACAAACTTCGGCGAGATTCTGGAGCAGGTGTGGTGGCGGCTCGACTGTGCGCTCGACCTCGACATGATCTACTGGTCGGCCAAGCTCGGCGCGCTCGAAGCGCTCGAGAACGGCACGACGTGCATCATCGACCACCACGAATCGCCCAACGCGATCGAAGGCAGCCTCGACGTCATTGCCAGGGCCTGCGCGGAAGTCGGCGTGCGGGTCAGTTGCACGTACGGGGTGACCGACCGCCACTCCACCACTGGTGTGGTTCCGGTGGAAAATCAGCCCCTGGCTTCGGCGCGTCCGTCCGCCATGACCGCGGCAGCCCGACGCGGGCTGGAGGAGAACGTCCGCTACCTCAAGGCGGGTGGACGCGGCTACGTCGGCGTGCACGCCGCGTTCACGTGTGCCGACGAAACCCTCGAAGCGGTGGCCGCGACAGCTCAAGAACTCGGGCGGGGCGTGCACATCCACGTCTCTGAAGGCCCCGGTGACGCCGACGCCGGCGCCCGGTTGGAGCGCTACATCGCCGACGACTGGCTGCTCGTGCATTGCGTCTACCTCGACCGCGAAGTCCCCGGCACGATCGCCCACAACCCGCGCAGCAACATGAACAACGCGGTCGGGTACGCCGCGCCGGCTCGGCGCCCGAACCGGATCGTTCTCGGCACCGACGGCATCGGGGCCGACATGCTCGACGAGTTCCGTGTCGCCTACGTGCGACACCGCGAGAACGACGTCACGGCCAGCCCCGACACCGCCTGGTCGTGGGTCACGAACTCCTACGACCTCTTCCCCGAAGCGCGCCTCGACGAAGTCGTGTGGAGCTACTCGCCCATGGAGCCCTGGCACCTCGCCTTCTCCCCCGGTGTCCGGCCGGTCAGCGTGCGCGTGGACGGCACCGAGGTCGTGACGAACGGTCGGGCCACGAAGGTCGACCGCGACGAAATCCTGGCCAAGAGCCGGGAGCAGGCCACCCGCCTCTTCAGCCACCTCTGAGCCGCGACTTCCGCCTTCCGACTTCCGCCTTCCACCGCGATCTCTGAATTTCTTCCACTCCGGAGCCGAAAAGCCCGTCCCCGAGCGACTAATCGACTCCAGAGCACACAACACCCCCGGACTTCCACTCCGGAGCCGAAAACCGCACCAGCCGTAACGTTTTCGGCTCCGGAGCGCACATATTTTTCACCGACCCGTAACGCGGACCGCCAGCACGCCACGGCAACGTTTGACAAAATGTAAATATGCCTACGCCCGTCGCGATGTATCTGCAGGATGCCCACTCGATCCGGGAGGGCATGGAGCTCACCCAGTACGCCGAGTCGAAGGGCTTCGACTCGGTCTGGCAGGCCGACAGTCGGCTGGTCCGAGACTGCATGATTCCGATGGCCGCGTGGGCCGCCACGACCGAGCGGATCCGGATCGGTTCCGGCGTCGTCGACTGCTGGAGCCGCAACCCGGCCCGCCTCGCGGCCAGCTTCTCCACGCTCGACGACCTCGCCCCCGGCCGCGTCATCCTGGGCATCGGCGCCTGGTGGGATCCGTTGGCGGCGAAGGTCGGCATCAAGCGCGATCGCCCGTTGCTGGTGATGCGCGAGATCGTCGAGTCGGTGCGGGCGCTGCTCGCCTGCGACGGCCCGGTGACCTACGACGGCTACCACGTGCACCTCGACGGCGTCGAGCTCGACTACGTCCACCAGGAGCGACGCGCCAAGGACGTGCCGATCTACATCGGAGCCACGGGAATGCAGATGATGGAGCTTACCGGCCAGATCGCCGACGGCGCCGTCCTCAACTACCTCGTTTCGCCGAAGTACAACCTGCAGGCCATGGAGGCGCTCGAAAAGGGGGCGAAGAAGGCCGGCCGTTCAGCGACGGACCTTGACCGTCCGCAGCTCGTCGTGTGCTCGATGTCGCCGACCAACGATCCGCAAGATCGTAAGCACGCTTTGGATAACGCACGACTACTCGTAACCCAGTACCTCGGTCAGCAACCCCACATCATGAAGGCGAGTGGCGTGCCCGAGTCGTTGCTCGAAGAGATCGGCAAGGTGCTCACCTGGCCGGCCACGCACGATCAGGTCGTCGAAGCGTCGAAGCTCGTCCCCGATGACATCGTGCAGATGATCACCGCGTCTGGCACCGCCGACGAGTGCCGGGAACAGGTCGGCAACTACATCAAGAACGGCGCAACCGCTCCGATCCTGTATCCGTTGGGCGACGACGTCCACGCGATGATCGACGCCTTCTCGGGCTGGACGGCGTAACCCGTAACTCGAACTGCTGAATCTCCGAGCGTCATCGACAATCGGGAAAACCGCACCGCTCCGGAGTCAAAAACCTTACCGGGAGGTTTTCGACTCCGGAGCAAACTGTTTTGCGGCCGCAAACTCCGGCCAGAAACACCACTGGCCCAACCCCCACAAGGGAGTTGGGCCAGTGATGCGGCAGGGCGACCGTCAGACGATTGGAGCCGTCTGCGAGTCACCGACTTCGAGACCATCGACCGGGCGAGGGCCGATCGACGGTCTCTTGTGGCGTGTGGTTACTGCCAGCGTTCCTTGCGGCTGCGAAGGAGGCCGACGAGGCCGACACCGGTGAGGATCATCGCCAGAGCAGCGAGTGCCTGACGGGTTCCGTTGGAACCTGTGACCGAGGGGGTGATCACCGGGGTCTCCGGGAAGTCAGGGCCCTGCTCAACGGTGGACGGGAGAACCTGGACGTTCTTCAGGTCGTAGCCGAAGTCGGCGTCGAGGTTGTCCTTGCCGGCGTCGAGCTTCGCTGTAGTGGCGTTGTTGTTCTTGCCGTCAAGGGTGTAGATGTTGGTTGCATTTGCCGGCGGAACCGTGACCCGAACGGTGTAGATGCCGGGCTTCAGTGTGCAGAACTTGTAGAAGCCGTTGGCGTCAGTGGTCGTCGAGAGGCTGGTGCCTTCCGGAGTGATGAGCACCAGGGTGATTCCCGGGATGCCCTTGCCGTCCTTGTCGCCAGCCTTACCTTCGAACACCTTGTCACCGATACAGCCGGTCGGGACCACAACCGGGGTGGTGGTGACGGGCGTGGTGGTCGGCGGCGTGGTGGTGGTCGTTGGGGTCAAGATGATGACCGCCGTGGTCGTCGTGACCGGGGTGGTCGTGGTCGTGACTACGGCCTTCTCGACGACACCGGCATCGACGGTCGGATCGAACTGGCCGGCGACCAAGGTCACGCAGCCGGTGACTCCGGTGGCCTGATCGGCATCGGAGTCGAGTCCTCGATCAGAGCCGATTCCTCGGGCGGTGAAGTCGTAACCGGCGGGCAGCTCGAAGCGTACCCGGTAGGTACCAGGGGTCAGGTTGGCAAACTCGTAACGTCCGTCGGCGATCGTCAACGTCGAGGTGATGGCCGCACCGGCACATGTCTCGAGGTTGACTCGTGCACCGACCACGCCGGTTTCGGTCGGATCCTGCACACCGTTGCGGTTCGTATCGATGAACAGGCGGTCGCCGATCTTGGCGGGCTGGGTGACAGGCGTCGTCGTGGTCGTTACCGTCGGAATGGTTGTCGTGGTGACCGTCGGGATCGTGGTGGTCGTAACGGTCGGGATCGTCGTCGTGGTGACGGTCGGGATCGTCGTCGTGGTGACGGTCGGGATCGTCGTGGTCGTGCTGGTCGTCTTGGCGACGAGACCGGCGTCAACTGACAGGTTCGTTTCGCCCTGGGCGAGGGTGACACAGCCGGAGGTCCCGGTGACGAGGTCGGCGTCGGAGTCGATTGCAGGGTTGGACCCGGCATTCTTCACCGTGAAGTCGTAGCCATTCGGCAGCGTGAAGCGGATCTGGTACTGACCGGCGTCGAGACCACTGAACTCGTAGAGTCCGCTGTCAAGCGTCGCCTGGCTGAAGATCTCCGCACCCTGACAGGTTTCGAGGGCAACCCGAACACCGCCGACGCCTGGCTCGTCGTTGTCCTGGAGGCCGTTGCGGTTGGTGTCGATGAACACGTAGTCACCGATCTTGCCTTTGACCGGCTCGGTCGGGGTGACCCAGCCGGAGTCGACGTTCAGAACCGAAGCCGTGAGCGAGATGACCCCGGTGATGGCCGATTCGGTGTTCTCAGCGACGGTGTCGGAGTCAAGCTCGTCGTCGGTGCCCGTGTTGGCCGTGGTCGGGACGACGTTGGAGCCTGACGGGCGGGTGAAGCGAACCTTGTAGGAACCAAGGTCGAGACCGGTGAAGAGGTACTTGCCGTCGGCCCCCGTGGTGATGGCCGGCTGATTCGCTACGGCGGCTCCGTTGCCGTCGAGCAGTTCAGCCTTGGCCCCGGCAACCGGTGTGTCGCCAGTGTCCTGAATGCCGTTGCGGTTGGTGTCGATGAAGACGTAGTCGCCGAGTGAGTACTTCGGGTTCGACACCGAATTCACGAAACCGAAGTCAAACGTGTGATCGTTCTGACCGGGACCGGCTGTCTTCGCGACACCCACGATGCTGCCAACGCTGATCGGCGTGGACAGCCCGGTTTCCGGGGAGCCAGCCGTCACGTAGAAGCCGTTTGAGTCATTCTGGGCGTTGCCACCGCTCGTGCGGGAGAACTGCGTGGTCAGTGACCGTCCGGTGAGGGCAGCCTGCGTCGCATCGATAACGACCCGGTATTCACGGGGACCACCGAGGCTGGTGAAGTAGTACTCGCCGGCGCTGTTGGTCACCTGGGTCGGAAGCACTTCGCCGGTGTTGACGTTCACCGCGGGGTTACCGGCTTCGTCGACCAGATTCACCGCTACACCGGGGATTCCGGGCTCTTCGGGATCCTGGACCCCGTTGTTGTTCGTATCGTTCCAGACGAAGTTACCGATCTCGAGCGACTCGAACGCCAAATCGTTGAGCTCGCCCAGGCCGTTAACCTTGCCGAACAACGTGAAGTTGATGGGGTTGGCGCCGGTCGGGAACTGCACCGAGGTTCCGCCGTTACGCGGACCGGATGCGATCTGGGTGGTTGCGTAGTTCGAGAACTCCACGCGGTATGGACCGGCGGCGTCGGTCACGATCTGCCAGGTTCCGTTTGCGCCGGTTGCTGTTGTTCCGGCGACCGCTCCGCTCTTCGCGTACGCCGTCACGGTGACATTGCTGTAGCCGGGTTCGTTCGTACCTGGATCGGTGGTCACGTCCTGCGTGCCGTTCTGGTTCAAGTCGATATAGACCAGACCCTTCAGGGTCGTGGCCGCACGCGCTTTGGTGCTCAGACCGGGCAAAACGCCACTCAGGCCGGAGCCTACGGTCATTGCGGTGGCCAGAGATACGCCGGCGACCAGTGCTCCAATTGATCGCTTGCGCCTCTGTTCGTAGCGAGACATTCCGTGTCTCGTGGGGAAGGCCCCGGGTGTCGTAGTTTCCATATGAGTCGCCATCTGCCGTTACCTCGTGAGAAGTAGATGAACGCCCGCGGTTGCGAACGCTCATTCATAATTGACCACAGAGAGTGACAACACAAGTGAATCGACCTTCATCAGTGAAAATTAGGTCGAAAAACCTATCCCCGGATTGCGCCAAACGCGACGAAGGGTGCGCCTGGAAATCCATGCGCACCCCTCGAAGTCGGCTCCGCTGACCGTCAGGCCAGGTTCTCGGCCGTGTTTCTCAACCCAGATTCTCAACCCAGATTCTCAACCCAGATTCTCAGACGAGAACGAGCTGTTGCACTCCGTCAGCTGAATCTGGAACCGTTTCGGTATCGACCTTGACGGTCATCCCTTCCAGGTACTGCCCACCGAGGAGTGCACGGGCCAACGGATCGCCGATTTCCTTCTGGATCAGACGCTTGAGTGGGCGGGCGCCGAAGACCGGGTCGTAGCCGTGCTCGGCCAGCCAGGCCTTCGCCGAGTCGCTCACCTCAAGGCCCAGACGGCGGGCCGTCAGACGCGACCGCAGGTGTTCGAGTTGGACATCGACGATCGGGAGAAGGTCCTCGCGCCCAAGCGAACGGAATCGGATGATTTCGTCGATGCGGTTGATGAACTCGGGCCGGAAGAACGACGATGGTTCGCCCGGAATGTTCGAGGTCATGATCAACACGACGTTGGTGAAATCGACAGTTCGACCCTGGCCGTCGGTGAGACGGCCGTCGTCGAGCAACTGCAGCAGGACGTTGAACACTTCCGGATGGGCCTTCTCGACCTCGTCGAGCAGAACGACCGCGTACGGACGGCGGCGCACCGCCTCGGTCAACTGGCCACCCTCGTCGTAACCGACATATCCCGGAGGGGCACCGATGAGGCGCGAGACGGAGTGCTTCTCCATGTACTCACTCATATCGATCCGCACCATCGACCGTTCGTCGTCGAAGAGGAATTGCGCGAGCGAACGCGCCAGCTCCGTCTTGCCGACACCGGTCGGGCCGAGGAAGAGGAATGAACCGATCGGGCGATTGGGATCGGACAGCCCGGCGCGCGAGCGTCGGATCGCGTTGGCAACGGCTGCGACCGCGGCCTCCTGACCGATGACCCGCTCGTGCAGGACGTCTTCCATCCGAACGAGCTTGCTGGTCTCTCCTTCGAGCAGCCGGCTTACGGGAATGCCGGTGGCCTTGCCGACAACTTCGGCAATGTCTTCGGCATCAACCTCTTCTTTCAGCATGCGCTGACCATCGGACTGGACTTCATCGAGTGCCTTCGTGGCATCCGCGACCTGACGCTCGAGTTCCGGAATCCGGCCGTAGCGGATCTCGGCGGCCTTCTCCAGATTCTCCTCGCGCTCCACTTGGGAGTTGAGCGTTTCCAGCTCTTCCTTAAGCGCGCGTATCACCTTGATTGCGCTTTTCTCCTGCTCCCAGTGACCCTTCATCGCGTCGGACTTCTCCCGAAGGTCGGCGAGTTCGCGGTCGAGGACATCGAGCCGCTCGATCGAGGCGTCGTCGGTCTCCTTGGCGAGGGCGACCCGCTCGATCTCAAGCTGGCGCTGACGACGCTCGACCACGTCGATCTCCGTCGGCATCGAGTCGATTTCGATACGAAGACGCGAGGCCGCCTCGTCGATCAGGTCGATGGCCTTGTCGGGGAGGAAGCGTGACGTGATGTAGCGGTCGCTCAGCATGGCGGCGGCCACCAGCGCGCTGTCTTGGATGCGCACACCGTGATGCACTTCGTAGCGTTCCTTGAGACCGCGGAGAATCGCGATCGTCGACTCGACCGATGGCTCACCCACGTAGACCTGCTGGAAGCGACGCTCCAGCGCGGGGTCCTTTTCGATGTGCTTGCGGAACTCGTCGAGGGTCGTTGCACCGATCATCCGGAGCTCCCCGCGGGCGAGCATCGGCTTGATCATGTTGCCGGCGTCCATCGCGCCTTCACCTGTGGCCCCCGCTCCGACGATCGTGTGGAGTTCGTCGATGAACGTGATCACTTCACCTTGCGCGTCAGTGATCTCTTTGAGAACAGCCTTGAGCCGCTCCTCGAACTCACCGCGGTACTTCGCACCCGCGACCATCGAGGACATGTCGAGCGAGATGAGTCGGCGGTTCTTCAGGCTTTCCGGAACGTCGCCGTCGACGATACGACGGGCGAGTCCTTCAACGATGGCGGTCTTACCAACGCCGGGCTCACCGATGAGGACCGGGTTGTTCTTGGTCCGACGGGCCAGCACCTGGATGGTTCGACGGATCTCCTCGTCACGGCCGATAACCGGATCGAGTTTGCCCTTCCGCGCATCGGCGGTCAGGTCGCGGCCGTATTTCTCGAGCGCCTGGAAGGTGTCTTCGGGGGTTTGGCTGGTCACGCGTTGACTGCCGCGGATGGTCTGAAGCCCGAGGAGCAGGTCGTCGCGGCTCACCTTCAGACGATCGGTCATCGCGAGCAGCAGGTGCTCTATCGAGAGGTACTCGTCGGCGAGCGCCGACCGTTCCGCGTCAGCCCGGTCGAGAAGGTCACGTAGTGGTCGGCTGATGGTGGACTCCCCACCATGCGCCTTCGGAAGCTTGGCGATCTTCTCGTCGACCTCGCGCTTCATCGCCGCCGGGGCAACGCCGACTTTCGTCAACAGTGGAAGCACAATGCTGTCGGGCTGGCCGAGCAACGCCGCGAGAAGGTGGTCCGGCGTGACTTCGGGGTTGGCGTTTCCACGCGCTGAGCCCACCGCCGTATTGAAGGCTTCCTGGGTCTTGAGGGTCCACTTGTTTGGATCGAGCGCCATAACGCACCTTTCAGAGGCGGCCTTATCGGCCGATGAAACTTGATACTAGGAATATCAAGTTTTCTGCTGCTCATATTCCCAAGTTTGGCGGAATTGCCAGCTTGGGACGTTTCGCCCGGCGAGCCGGGACGCCCGCCTCGATCCAATCAGCGGATGCTGATCAGCGGGGGCGGGGTATCTCGGAGCGGACCGCGGGGAGATTTGATAGCGGCACCAGGTCACGTCGGTACTGGCGATGGGTCGCCTCGACGGCCTGGTGGAGTTGTGCCTGGACCATCGCCAACTGCGAACGCAACGACGTGATTTCCTCTTCGAGGGCCATGACCTGACGGACACCCTCAAGATTCAGCCCTGCGTTGGTCAATTCTGCGATTCGGTGCAGTCGGGCGATGTCTCGTTGCGAGTAGCGGCGGCTGCCGCCTCCCGTGCGCGACGGTTCGAGGAGTCCTTTGCGTTCATAGATACGAAGCGTCTGGGGATGCATGCCGGCCAGTTCAGCCGCCACGGAAATTACGAACACCGCGTGTGACGCGTGGACACGGCTGGCGTCATCGTCAAAAGCCATCGAAATCACCTCCGGCTGAACGTAGTCAGCGATTGAATCGTTGATTTGAATTCGTTGTCGGTCAGAAGTCGACCCGACGGGACACTACGGCGTGAGCCAAAGCATCAGCTTCCGCCGATACCGGCCCGAGGATTGGCCATGCTGGGCAGGGCACTTAGCTGCTCGAAGAGCTTTCGCTCTTCATCGTTGAGTTGACTCGGGATCTGGACTTCAAGCGTAACCAGCAGGTCACCCTCGGCTCCAGCCGTGGCGGCCCCTTTGCCGCGAAGTCGAAGAACCCGACCGGACTTGGTGCCCGGAGGGACCTTCAGTGAAACCGGTACGTCGAGCGTTGGGACCCGAATCGTCGCACCGAGTGTTGCTTCGACCACGGTGATCGGAACCGTAAGGGTGAGGTCGGAACCACGGCGCCCGAACAGCGAGTGACCCGACACCCGGACCACGACGTAGAGATCGCCGGGGGCACCGCCGTTACGGCCCGCCCCGCCGCGGTTCTTCAGACGGATTCGCTGTCCGTCGTCGACGCCCGCGGGTATGCGCACCTTGACGTTGCGGGGCTTTCGCTCCGTGCCGGTTCCTCGACAGGTCGGGCACGGCTTGTCGACCCGCATGCCGTTACCGCCGCACGCCTGGCACGGCTGGCTGAAGCTGAAAAACCCCTGGTTCGAGTCGATTACACCTTTGCCACCGCAGTTGGAGCACACGACGGGCGATGTACCCGGCGCGGCTCCGGTGGCGTTGCAGGTTGCACACGGCGCATCGCTGACGAGCGTCACCGTCGTTGTTACTCCGGAAACGGCTTCTTCGAAAGAAAGATTGAGAGTTGACTCGAGATCGTCGCCGCGACGCGGGCCCTGCCCACTGCGGGCCTGACCTTTGCCCCGGCCACCGAACAGGCCGCCCAGGAGGTCGCCGAGGTCGGCACCGCCGCCGCCCCCAAAACCGGGAAAGCCACCAGCACCTCCGGCATTTCCGCCACCGAAGCCACCGGCTCCGGGACCCATCTTGCGGACTTCGTCGTAGCTCTTACGCTTCTCCGCGTCGGACAGCACCGCGTAGGCGCCGCTGATTTCTTTGAACTTCTCCTCACGACCCGGATGTGAGTCGGGATGATTCTCCTTGGCCAGCTTTCGATACGCGCGCGTAACTTCTTTCTCGGTTGCGCTTTCTTTGACGCCGAGAATTTTGTAGTAGTCCTTTTCGAACCATTCACGTTGTGGCTGGGTCATCGCCGACTCACCTCCTTCACGTAACTATGCGCGTAACTAGCCGCGCACCTTGACCATGGCCGCGCGAACGACACGGCCTTTCCATATGTAACCGGCCCGGAGGACTTCCAACACTGTTGGCTCTCCTCCATCGCCCGGCTCGTGCATAACCGCTTCGGCCGAGTTCGGGTCAAACGGCTCGCCCAGGGGCGAAACCCGCTCAAGACCCTCGCCCTCGAGCGCGCTCAGCAGCGAGTCGTGCATCTTGGCCAGGGGGCTTCCATCGGGGTCGGCCTCGTGGGCCAACGCCAACTCGAACGTGTCGAGAACGGGAAGCAACCGGTTGACGAGCTTCTCGCCGGCCTTGTCGGCTGCGGCATCACTGTCGCGCTGCACCCGTTTGCGGTAGTTCTCAAAATCCGCCTGGAGACGACGAAGCGCGTCGAGATACTCGTCGCGCTCCGCCACCACCTGGGCGTGCTGGGCTCCATCGACCGGATCGAGCCCGACCATCGCGGCCAGGTCGTCGGCGGAGGTATCGGCGCCTGACGCACTGGCTTCAGATGGCTGCTCAGCGTCGGAGCTGCCTGGCATGTCCTGGGACATGGGTCAGGCCCCTTACTTCTCGTCGACGATTTCGGCGTCGATGATCTCGTCGTCGTTGCTGGCCGACGAACCCGCCGACGAACCCTGGCCTCCATCACCGCTGGCAGCATTCTTCGCCGCTGCGGCCTCGTAAAGCTTCTGCGACGCGGTCTGGCTTGCAGTGGCAAGGTTCTCCGTGTTGCGCTTGATCTCCTCAAGGTCGGTGCCGGCGATCGAGGTCTTCAGATCGGCGAGCGCCGCTTCGAGGCGGATCTTCTCGTCGGAGGGGATGTTCTCGCCGTTCTCGCGGATCATCTTCTCGATCTGGTAGACGAGCGAGTCGGCGTTGTTGCGGGTCTCGGCTTCGGCGCGGCGCTGACGGTCTTCCTCGGCGTGGGCCTCGGCGTCTTTCACCATCGCGGCAATGTCGTCTTTCGACAGCGACGACTGACCGGTGATGGTCATCGACTGTTCCTTGTTCGTGGCGCGGTCCTTGGCCGACACGTGCACGATGCCGTTGGCATCAATGTCGAAGGTGACCTCGATCTGCGGCACACCCTGCGGTGCGGGCGGAAGGTCGACGAGCTGGAACTTGCCGAGGGTCTTGTTGTACTGCGCCATCTCGCGCTCGCCCTGGAGGACGTGGATTTCCACGCTCGGCTGCATGTCGACCGCGGTCGTGAAGACCTCGGTGCGACGGGTCGGGATCGTGGTGTTGCGCTCGATGAGCTTGGTCATCACGCCACCCTTGGTCTCGATACCGAGCGACAGCGGGGTCACGTCGAGAAGCAGAACGTCTTTGACGTCGCCCTTCAGCACGCCGGCCTGGACCGCGGCACCGATGGCCACGACCTCGTCGGGGTTGACGCCCTTGTGCGGTTCCTTGCCGGTCATCGACTGCACGAGATCCTGCACCGCAGGCATACGGGTGGAGCCACCGACCATCACGACGTGATGGATCTGAGCCTTGGTCAGGCCGGCATCTTTAATAGCCGCTTCGAAGGGACCCTTGCAGCGGTCGAGCAGGCTGGAGGTCATCTCCTGGAACTTGGCTCGGGTCAGCGAGACGTCGAGATGCTTCGGACCTTCGCTCGTGGCCGTGATGAACGGCAGGTTGATCTGGGTCTGCTGCACCTGGCTCAGTTCGATCTTGGCCTTCTCGGCCGCTTCCTTCAGGCGCTGGGTGGCCATCTTGTCGGCGGCGAGGTCGACACCTTCGGTGTTCTTGAACTCCTTGACGAGCCAGTCGATGATCGCCTGGTCCCAGTCGTCGCCACCCAGGTGGGTGTCGCCGGAGGTCGACTTCACTTCGAAGACGCCGTCGCCGATTTCGAGGACCGACACGTCGAACGTGCCGCCGCCGAGGTCGAACACGAGGATCGTCTGATCCGTGTCGCCGTCTTTTTCGAGGCCGTAGGCGAGCGCAGCGGCGGTCGGCTCGTTGATGATGCGCAGGACTTCGAGACCGGCGATCTGGCCGGCCTCTTTCGTGGCCTGACGCTGGGCGTCGTCGAAGTACGCAGGCACCGTGATTACGGCCTGGTTGACCGTGTCACCCAGGTACGCCTCGGCGTCGCGCTTGAGCTTCATGAGCGTACGGGCGCTGATTTCCTGCGCGCTGTACTTCTTGCCATCGATGTCAACCGACCAGTTCGTGCCCATGTGGCGCTTTACCGACCGGATGGTGCGATCGGGGTTGGTGATTGCCTGGCGCTTGGCCACTTCGCCGACGAGAACCTCGCCGGTCTTGGAGAAGCCGACGATCGACGGGGTCGTACGCGCGCCTTCAGAGTTTGGGATAACGACGGGCTCGCCCGCCTCCATCACGCTTACGACGGAGTTGGTGGTGCCGAGGTCGATGCCGACTGCTTTAGCCATGAGTTGGGCTCCTGGGGGATGGGGGCCCGTTGGCGAGCCCGGTTTGCACAAGTTTGACGCAGTTTCCAGCGGTATGTTGACTGCGTTGCCATGGATAACAGTAGCAAAGTTGCGTCTATTCCACTCAACTTTGACAATCTGCCATATTTCCGTCCAACCCTGTCGGTCAGACGTTGGCTTTCCTGCGTCTACCCGACGCAACTTTCGTTCAAACTCGGTGCGGTAAAAATCGGAACCACGCCGGAATGATTCCGCTGCGGTGGTTCCGGCGAAAGGCATAACGTGGGGCCTCCCGCCACCGCCACCGCCACCCCGATCGCCGAAAACCGCGGCGCCCACTTCCGAACAAGGAACGTTTCGCCCATGACCGTGACCACCCACCAAACGGCGTGCCCGCTTGATTGTCCCGATTCCTGCTCGCTAACGGTCATGACCTCGTCGGGTCGCCTGCTGAGCGTCGACGCCACGCCGGTCGAGGAGGCCGCAAATCCGTTCACGGCGGGATTCATCTGCCAGAAGGTCAAGCACCACGCGCAGCGGGTCCACGGCCAGGACCGCGTTCTCACACCGCTGATCCGGACCGGACCAAAAGGCCGGGGCGAGTTTCGTGCGGCGACGTGGGACGAGGCCATGCAGTTGGTGGCCGACCGGATTCAAACCGCGGTCGCCGCCCACGGACCCGGTTCCGTGGTCCCCTACCTCTACAACTCATCAGCCGGTGTGCTGAACACGGCATTCGGTGGGCGGATAGCTGCCGAGATGGGTTTCGCCGACGTGACCCATACGATTTGCGCAGCACCGATGGGCGCCGCCAAGACGATTGTCCTCGGCGGTCTCATGAGCACCGACCCTCTGGATATCGTCCACGCGAAGTACATCGTCGTGTGGGGTGCCAATCCCACGATCTCCAACACGCATCTCCCGCCGCTGATCAATCAGGCGGTCCGCAAGGGCGGAGCGAAGCTCGTCGTGATCGATCCGCGTCGTACCGGCATCGCACAACGGGCCACCACCCACCTGGCGTTGCGGCCGGGTACCGACGTTGTGCTTGCCGCCGCCATCGCCCAGCACCTTCAGGAGAAGGGGCTGATCAACCATGAGTTCGTGGCCGCTCACGTCGAGGGGGCCGACGCCTTCCTCGGGGCCTGCCAGGAGTGGAACCTCGATCGGGCCGCATGGGTCACGGGCCTCGATCCGACAGTCATCGCCCAGGTGGCCGAGGAATGGGCGAGCACCCGCCCGGCCACGTTGCGCATCGGATGGGGTCTCGAGCGCAACCGAAACGGGGGTGCGGGAATCATGGCTGCGCTGGCGCTTCCAGCGCTCATGGGTCATTTCGGCGTTCTCGGCGCCGGGATTCTGCACTCGACCGGATCGGGCAACGATGTCGATACCAGCGCCGTCACCACGCCGGGCCGCGGGGGTTCGCCGCGCCGGGTTGTATCCCAGAACGATCTCGGCGAAGTACTCAACGCGTCGCCCGATCAGCCCGACGAGCGCGTCGAGGTCCTCCTCGTCCAAGGTGCCAACCCGGCGCTCATGAACCTCGACCAGCGTGCCGTGGTGCGTGGGCTCAGTCGCGATGATCTCTTCACCGTCGTGCACGAACAGGTGATGACCGACACGTGCCGCTACGCCGATGTCATTCTCCCGGCCACCACCCACTACGAAGCTCCCGACATCGCAAGTGGCTACGGGGCCTTCGTCTCCCAGCGGTTCGAGGCGGTCATAGATCGGGTCGGTGAGAGCCGGACGAACACGGAGTTCTTCGCCGACCTCGGACGCCGCCTGGGCCTTGACCTGCCCGATGGCGACGATGCTTCGCTCGTCGCCGAGATTCGCGCACCTCGGCCGTTTGGTGAGTCCCGGGCCGAGGGATCGTCGGTGCAGTTCGTCGACACGTTCCCCACCCGGGAGGATCGCAGGATCCATCTCGTCGCGCCCGAATACGTCGCGCTCGATGTCGCCGACGACGAGCTCGTTCTCCTTTCGCCAGCGAGCAACAAGACGATCAACTCGATGTTCGGCGAGCGCCATGGAGCTCCGAGCATCCACATCAACCCAGTCGACGCCGACGCGCGCTCGATCGTCGACGGTCAGCGCGTCGAAGTATTCAATGACGGAGGGCGTCTGACCCTCACGGCCATGGTCACCGACGAAACGCGTCGCGGTGTCGTGGTCGTGGCAAAAGGCTTCTGGTCGCGGGCGTTCGGCGATTCGGGCGTATCGCTCAACGCACTCACCCCCCGACTGGTCGAGCCGCTCGCCGGCGGCGCGTGCTTCAACGATGCCAAGGTCCGGGTCGTCGGCCTGTAATCATGTCGCGGGATGTTGGTCAGCGTGGCGGGGTGCTGGATGCCATACGGTTCGAGGTGAACTGAGGCTGGGGTTCAGCCCTGCTTCCAGGCGCGGACGAGCCGCTCGACTCCTTCGGTCAGGATGTTGACGTTGCGGTCGAAGCAGATTCGTATGTGCGCATCATTTTTGCGATCGGGGCGAGCGATCACTCCGGGCATCACGTGAACTCCGTGCGCCGCGGCTGATCGGGCGAACACCTGACTGTCACGCACGGGCAGCCTGACCCACAGGCTGAGCCCGGCCGCGGCCGGAGCAAACTCCCAGTCAGGGAGTTCCGCTACGAGCATTTCGCAAAGGTAATCGCGCTTACGTTTGAGATCATTGAGCCGCCGGGCGCGGAGTTCGTCAAACTGGTCGACAACCTGCATGCCGATCATCTGGGCGGCAATCGAAGTACCAAGGTCAGCGCGCGCCCGGTTTCGCATCAAGACGTCGACCATCGACCGAGAAGCCTGTATCCAACCGATCCGGAGCCCACCCCAGGCCAACTTGCTGAGGGACCCGACCCGAACCACGTCGGAGCCCGACACGATCTTCGGTGGGTGGCGCTCGAGCCGCACATCAGCCAGCGTGTCGTCTTCGACGACGATTGCGTCACGGCCGACCAGGATCGCGTTGATCTCGTTGTAGCGCGCCTCGCTGGTCACCGTACCGGTTGGGGCGTGGGCCCGGGGCATCCAGTACACCAGCTTCGGCGCCGCCGTCTTCAGTGCACGCCGGAGCGAAGCCGGCATCATTCCCACGTCGTCCCGCTCGACCAACACCGGCTTTGCTCGGCGGTACGTGAGCAGGTCGATGATCCCGCCGTAGGTGTGCGACTCCACCACCACGCGATCTCCCGGTTCGGTGAGCGACGCGACGATCAGCGACAGAGCGTGATGCGCGCCGTTGGTGATGATGACATCGTCTGCCGGGTGAGTGACCGACCCCTCGACTGCGAGTCGCTGAGCGATCCAGCGCGGAGTTCGAGCAGCCCGCCCGGATCAATCCCGTGCGATGGTTTCGTCCCGAGCAGGTCGGCCAGGGTGACCGACACCGGACCGAGATGCGACGCATCCTGCGGGGTTGCCGCGGCGAGGTTGATGCCGTGCCCGGCGAACACGAGATCGGCCATCGGCAGCATCGGCGTCGATCGCGTCGTGCGCGTCGACACCGCTGCGATCCACGTGCCGCTCCCCTGGCGGGCTTCGAGCAGTCCCTCACCTCGGAGATCATCGAGAGCAGTCGTGACCGTTGGCCGACTTACCCCGAGTGAGGCGGCCAACGAGCGTTCCGGTGGAAGCCGCGTTCCGGAGACGAGAAGGTCGTTCACGATCGTGTGGCGAAGCGCCAACGCAAGTCGTCGAGCCAGATTCGATGGAGACTCTCCACTCGAGTCCTTGTAGATCCACTCGTCGCCGAGAAGCTGACGAAGGTGCTCGGCGGAGCACTCCTCACCGGTTGACATGGTCACAGCTCCAGACCGGCCCGCTACGGGCGTTTGACATCGGCATCGCTCAAGACATCGAGAACCCGGTCCACATCAGCGTCGGTGTTGTACAGATGAAACGCCATGCGCACGGCGCCCGCTCGGATACTCGCTCGCAGGTCGGCCTGTTCCAACACGGCCGGCGCAAGAGATGACTCCAGCCGCACAATGGCGGAGTCGCCGGTTGCCAACCCGAGGCCGACCCGCACGCGGTTCGCGAGCCTGAGGTTGTGCTCGTGAATCGCACCGACCCCTACCCGGTTGATCAACTCCAGGGCTGGAGCGGTTCCCACCCAACACAGCCACGCCGGCGAAACGTCGAATCGACGGGCGTTCGCCGCCAACCGCAGCGGCCCGTCATAGATCGATGACCAGATATCCGCCCCGGCGTACCATCCGGCCGACAGCGGGCGTATCCAGTCGAGATGCTCCGGACGCACCGTCATGAATGCTGTTCCGCGTGGCGACAGCAGCCACTTGTAGGCGGCGCAGATCGTGATGTCGAAACGCGACGCATCGATCGGCAGCCATCCATATGCGTGCGTAGTATCAAGGACGGTCAGGGTGTTGTGCTCGAGGGCCGCTGTTCGAATTGCCTCCAGGTCAGCGACGACCCCGTCCGCTGACTGCACCGCGCTCACCACGACAACATTCGTGTGCCGATCGATTGATTCAGCGATCCGGTCCAGTGGCACCAGCGTGGTCTGCACACCGCGGGGCTGCTGCGCCAGGAACGGGAACAGCGCAGAAGTGAAATCGCCCTTGGCCGCGACAACTCGGGCATTGTCGGGAATCGACGCCGCAACGAGTCCCATGAGCGGCGACACCTGGTTGCCAATCGATACGTCGTCGGCGCTCACGTTCACCATCTGCGCAAACGAAGCGCGGGACTCCGTGACAAAGCCGTCGTAGTCCTGCGGACGGGCCCGGCCCTCGCTCCAGGCGGCGATCGCAGAAGTCATGGCCTGGGTCACCGCGTTCGGAGGGGCGCCGTTGGATGCCGTGTCGAGGTATCCCCGTCCAACCGAAAACTCGTGCTGGGCCTCTTCGACCGTAAGTGTCGTTGCCTTGCTCTCCATCAGACTTCCTCGACTTTCAAGTCGGCGTAGCTCCACTCCGGCTTGCCACCGGAATCGTTCGATGTCACGTCGGGTCCGACAACCACAAAGTGGACCACATCATCAGCACGCGGGCAATGTTGGACGCCGCGTGGAACAACAAGGAGTTCCCCCGCCCCCACTGTCACATCACCCGTCCGAAACTGGACCACCAACTCGCCGCTCGTCACGATGAACACCTCCTCCTGGTCATCGTGTTGATGCCACCGGGTTTCCCGAATACCTTTCGCCACCTTGAAGAGGTTCCCGTTGGCCTCGCCGACAACCTTCTGCGACCAGAACTGCGAGAGACCGCGAGCCGCGTCATCGAGCTTCACTGCGTGGAGTTCCATTCATCGACAGTATCGGTATTGGCCAGCGAAGTAACTGGCCAATTGGCCAGCTGCTCTGGAGAGCACATCCGACTGTGGGCTCAGCGGGAACCCGGGCCCGCCGGGAGCCTCCTGATACTGTCGCCGGATGGGACCAGGCGAGGCGTTCACCAACCAGAAGATGACCGACGAAGAGCTGAGCATCGACGAGCTGAGCAATCGCTACATCGAGCAGATGGCGGTCCTCGATCCGGTCCTTGCCACCGGCTGGGGAATACAAGGCCATGAACACCAGTTGACCGACCACTCACCCACGGGATCGGCCGCCCGGGCCGAACTACAACGCGACACGCTCGCCGCGCTCGGGCATGTGCACTGCTCCAGCGACCGCGACCGGATCGCCGCGGAAGTGTTACGTGAGCGGATGCAATCGGCGGTCGACCTCTACGACGCCGGCGAATACCTTCGTTCCCTTCGAGTGATCGGGAGCCCGCAGGGATCGTTGCGATCGGCGTTTGATCTGATGCGCCTTAACGACGACGCGGATTGGGATGTCGCGAGGGCTCGCCTGGCCGCGGTTCCCCAGGCGATCGACGAGGTTCGGTCGCTGTTCGAAGAAGGGCGCGCCGCCGGGGTCACCTCGCCCCATCGTCAGGTGCTGGCGTGTGCCGCCCAGTGCGACACGTGGGGAAATCCCTCCGACGGTTTCTGGGTATCGTTCGCCCGCCGCAGCCCCAACGTTTCCCTCACCGAGGAAGCGGCCGCGGCCGCATCCGCCTACCGCGATCTCGGCGACTGGCTCCGAACGGTCTATGCCCCCAGCGTGGAGTCACGCGATCCTGTCGGCCGCGATCGCTATCAACTGTTTTCTCGAACGATGAACGGAAGCGTTCTAGATCTCGACGAAACCTATACGTGGGGTTGGGAAGAGCTTCGCCGCACCGAACGACGGATGCGGGAACTTGCCGAACAGATCCTTCCCGGAGCCACCGTCGCTGAAGCGATAGCCCACGTCGAAGCCGACGACCGTTACGTGATCGAGGGCGTCAACGAATTCCAGCGGTGGAATCAGCAACTCATCGACGAAACGATCGCCTCGCTCAACGGAAAACACTTCGACATCGCCGAACCACTCCGACGCTGCGAGGCGATGATCGCACCTCCAGGGGGCGCCGCAGCGATGTACTACACCGGACCGTCGGAAGACTTCTCGCGACCCGGCCGCACTTGGTATCCGACGCTCGGGAAGACCCGGTTTCCGCTGTGGCGAGAGGTGTCGATCTGCTACCACGAGGGCGTGCCCGGACACCATCTTCAGATCGCACAACTGCGGTATCTCTCCGAGACGCTGACGCGCTTCCAACGGCTGGCGGGTTTCACCTCGGGTCACGCCGAAGGTTGGGCACTCTACGCCGAACGTCTCATGCAAGAACTCGGCTATCTGGATGATCCGGTGTACGAGCTCGGAATGCTGTCGTGCCAGGCGATGCGGGCGGTGCGGGTGATCGTCGATATCGGCATGCACCTGGAACTCCCGATCCCGACAGATGAGCGCTACCACCCCGGAGAGAAGTGGACTCCCGAACTCGCGCTTCCGTTCGTGATCGAACGGTCGTGCTTTCCGGAGTCGTTCATGGCGAGCGAGGTCGACCGCTATCTCGGGTGGCCGGCCCAGGCGATCACCTACAAGGTCGGCGAGCGGGTCTGGCTCGGAAGCCGCGATGCCGCGAGGGCCAGACACGGTGCAGCCTTCGACTTGAAGGCGTTTCACCGCCACGCGCTCGATCTCGGCGGCATGGGGTTGGATCAACTCCGAGACGAACTCGCACGGCTGTAGGCGTGGTTTCGCGGCGAACGCCGAACCGCGGGTTATTTACTACCGCAGGGCCAACTCAACTTGGCGAGCCGCTCGTTGCCCGCTGAACCGCGCACCGTGCACTGTGCTTGCATAGTCGGGTTCGGTCGCTTCTCCGGCGAAGAACACCCGGCCAACAGGTTCGGCGAGTGCGACGCGATCAGCTCTCGTGCTGCCAACGGCGTACGCGGAGTACGACCCGAATGCAAACGGATCAACCGACCACGAGGTGGTCTTCATCGCTACCGGTCGCGGAATCGCCGATCCAAACATTTCGCGCAATACCGTCATCGCGTCCGCAACGATTTCACGATCGGTCATCACTTCGACCGCCCGGCCTCTGGTCCCGGCGTTGAAGCCAAGGATTACGGGGGCGCCGGTCTTGGCGAAGCTGACCCACTCGGTCCAATGGCCCGACGGTTGGCCGACATACTCGTGCCAGTCGGTCCCTTTCGGCCAGAAGATCCTCTCAAACCGCAGAAACGTCTTGGCCAGGACGCCCATTTCGAGCACGGAAATCGCATGGCGCTTTGCGGCAGGCAGCACCGGATCAAACTCGATGGAGCCAGCCTTCAGAACACCGAGTGGAACGGTGATGATCACCGCCTCCGCATCGATCCTTCCCATTGACGTGTCGAGACGAACCGACTTCTCGCGAGAGCTGACGCGCCGCACGATTACACCGGTCCGGATACGCAACCCCTTCGAGAGATGCTTCACGATGTGGTCGTAGCCATCAGGGAACAGTGCGTCGACGCCCGAATCGGCGTACTCCTTGCCGGCCTCGACCGATCGGGCCGAAAGCCTTTCGAGGTCGGTTCCCCATTCGGTGGTCACCGTCGCGTTGAGGAAGAAGTCGAGGTCCACCCGCTCGGTCGCGCTCAATCGCTCCGCTGACGTGACGTGCGCAATCGCTCGCTCCAGGGAAACATCGAGGTGCTGGCCGCCCGCCCATTCGATCGCGTCGTCGAGAACGCCTTCCCATCTCGAGGTGTCGCTCTCGACGAGTCCGTTGAGCCGCAGGTCCCGCGCGACATGCAGTTGCGACGAGTCATACGACGTGATGGCCGTTGTCGCGCCAGCTTCCTTCGCCAGGTTTGCCAACGGGTTCAGTCGGGCGCCGTGTATCCACGATGCCCCGAGATCAATCGGAACACCAGACCAGGAGCGGTCGGTGTGAATGCGTCCACCAACGCGACTACGGGCCTCGAGAACGACGACGCTCCGACCCGTATCGCTCAATGCCCGGGCCGCGCTGATCCCAGCCATGCCGGCGCCGATCACTACGACCGTCCCCGACTTTGAAGCGGGTGCCGGCGGGCCCGTGAGTGACGGACCGAGCAGGAGCGCTCCTGCTCCGGCGAGTAGCGACCGGCGACTCAGTCGGGAATGCCCGTCGTCGAGTGGGTCCGAGATG
Source organism: uncultured Acidimicrobiales bacterium (assembly GCA_963763135.1). Taxonomy (GTDB): domain Bacteria; phylum Actinomycetota; class Acidimicrobiia; order Acidimicrobiales; family JANYDT01; genus JANMZO01. The sequence continues at coordinate 956,749 of CAVXNJ010000012.1, forward strand.
AATTCGGACCCGATGCTCCCAACGACCGCTCGTCGCTCAACGGCCGGGGTCTCGTTGTGCTGAGCCACGGCCCTCAAAGCTAATCGGGGGATGCGAGCGCCAAAGGACACCAGCGGTGTACGAGATGCCTTCGATCGAAGTGCCCGTGCGCCATGCGGCCGTTCATGGCGATCTCCGGGCTCAGCGGCCGCTGATGGAAAAGTGCTGGTAGTCCTTCGTCCGTTTGAACAGGCCACCCCACTTCCATCCTTCGGACCGGAAGATCTTCACGACGCTGCCGTTCGCCAGGATCACACCCGGTTCGTTCGAAGTAGCGACACGGTCAACGAACCGCTCGGCGGCCGGGTCGAGCACGGTACCGTCGGTCCGCACATACGGGTTCTGCACCGGGTTGATATCGATGGCGCGACCGTAGGCGTGCTCAGAAAGGTTACGGGTTCCGGCGACCGGTCGGCAGTTGAACGCAGACGAATTGTTGGCCATCGTGGAGCGATCGTCATCGCCGCCGAATGCTTCGATCGGCACCATCGACTCCACGGGATAACGCGCGGCATACAACTTGGCGAGTATCCGAGCGACTCCCGCCGCCAACGTCTTATGGACAACCAGTGCGCCGGTGTACGTGGAACCGTCCATTCCCAGGACCGGGCTCTCCACCCGACGCAGATCCTTCAGGGCCACCGGACAACCCGGCTTCCAAACCACCCCACGCATCGCTGCCTGCTCGGCGTCGGACAGCGACCGGATGACCGTCTGTGATTGGGCCGCATCGGCGCGTCGCGTTTCGGGTGCAATCACGCCTACCATAAGCACACATATGATTAAGTATCGATATGTACGCGTACGGACTGAGTTGCGTTTACGTGACAGTGCGTCGACCTTCAAGAGCGCGTCCTAGCGTAAGTTCATCGGCGTACTCCAGGTCTCCTCCGACCGGTAGACCACTCGCAATACGCGACACGTTGATTCCGAGCGGCTTGAACAGGCGGGCGAGGTACATGGCCGTCGCCTCGCCGTCGAGGTTCGGGTTGGTGCAAAGGATGATTTCTTCGATGTCTTCCGAGCCGAGCCGCTGCAACAACTCCCGGATGCGCAGCTGGTCGGGGCCGATCCCTTCCAGGTGATTGATCGCACCCTGAAGCACGTGATAGCGCCCTTTGAACTCCTGGGTGCGCTCAACCGCGACAATGTCTTTCGGTTCCTCAACGACGCAGAGAATCTGGGAGTTGCGGCGCGGGTCGCGACAGATCGAGCACTCGGCCGAGACGTCGGTCGTGTCGGGGGCGAGCTCCGCGATATTGAAGCAGCGCTCGCAGAACACCACCCGTTCCTTGGCGTTCGAAATCGAGCGGGCGAGGCGGAGCGCGTCGTCTTTCGGTCGCTTCAACAGGTGATAGGCGATGCGCTGGGCCGACTTGGGACCGATGCCCGGCAGTCGACCAAGCTCATCGATCAGTTCCTGAACCGGACCAGCGTAGAGAGATGCCATGTCTGCTTTTGCTTTGTGCGCTTAGTGTTACGCGGTTGGTGGCTGCCCGACCTACTGGCCGAGCAAACCCAAACCGTCGAAGGACAGGCCGCTCATCGCTTCCTGGCTCAACTCCAACGCTTTCATCGCGGCGTCGTGGATCGCTGCGAGGATCAGATCTTCAAGCATCTCGACATCGGTGGGATCGACGACCTTCGGATCGATCTTCACGTGTGTGATCTCGCCTGCGCCCGTCGCCGTCACGCGCACGACTCCTCCGCCGGAGACACCTTCGACCATCTGCGACGCGGCCTCCTGCTGTGCGGCCTGAAGCTCCTGTTGCATTTTCATCGCCTGGCCGAGCAACGCGTTGAGATCGGGCATTCCGGCTCCGGAAGGGTCAGGTAGATCAGACATGGGGTTCCCTTCAGACGCCGACACGAGTCAGCGGCGAGTGTCGTCGACAATCTCAGCGCCGGGGAAGACCGACGTGAGGTGATCAAGGGTAGACGGGGCGGCGACATCACTCGCGTCGGCAAGAGCCGAGAGGTCGATGTCTTCTTCGGGTTCGAACGCCGGTTCCTCGACCAGCGGGGGAACCGCGACCAGGCGGCGACCCGTGGCCGGCATGACATCGGCCTCCCCTTCGTAGGGAAGCGGACCGGGCGACGCAGCGGAATCAACCACCAGGATGACCGAGATGGGTCGGCCAAGAGCACCGGCCGTCGCTGTCGTGAGCGCCGGGAGCCATTCTTCGCAGCGCTGAAGATGCATGGCGTTGGGCAGACCAAACTCGACCTGTTCGTCGTTTACCCGAACGAACCGACCCGCACTCAGCATCACCTTCGCCCGGCGTTCGAGCAATGCGAATACCTGGTCGCGACCGTTTCCCAGAAGATCGCTCACGGTAACGATGTTGCCGGTGCGATCCTGACTGATGTCGGCCACGACTTCGGTGTCGACCGATGGATGTCCGCTGCTCGCCCGCGACGGCTTGGTGTTGGCGGACACCGCGGACACCGCGGGCGCCGTGGCGGCGGCCGGAGCCGTGGCGGGGCGGAGCCGCGGCAGAGGCAGGTGCCGACGCGGCCGCGGGAGGCGCGGCCAGGTTGCTCGGCGACTTCGTCGCGTTGGCGTTGCCGAGCACCGCTCGGGCGGCGTCAGCGATTCCCCCGCGCTTCGGCGCGTTTGGTAGATCTTTCGGAGACGCCGGCCCTCCCGGCAAGGGTGGCAACGTGCCACGATCACTACGACCTGGCGAGGGTGCGACGCTCGGGGCACGCTCCGTTGCGGGAGGCAACGGATCGAGCTCCGCCGCCGGTATCTCCGCCACGACTCCCGGTTCCGCTTCGGCCGAGGGCGGCGACGCTGCCTCGTTGGCTGCGCGCGGTGGCGACGCAGGCGGAGTCGGGGCTACGGGATTGGCGGCTACAGGATTGGTAGCGGCAGGGCCGGACGGCCCACGGGGCGACGGAGGCGGCAGCGTTCCGCCGGCCAGCATGCGCTCGATCTGTTCCATCCGCTGGACGAGTGCTGCGGGAGCCGTATCGAGGTCCGGGCGGACCAAGCGGACCAGGGACGTTTCAAGGATGATCCGGGGGTCGAGGGCGTCACGCATATCGACCAGCGCTTCACCGAGCAACTCGAGCGAACGCGTTGCGGTCGCGGGTCCGATCGCGGCAACGATTTGCGGGTCAACGCCGGGACGCGGCATCCCCATGTGCACTAGAAACACATCACGTAGTGACTCGATCAGGTCACGGGTCAACTGGCGGATGTCGCGCCCGCGATCCATGGCCCGGCTGACACCGGTCAGGACTCCGAGAGTGTCTTTCGTTCCGAGGGCATTAGTAAGTTCGCTTACATCGAAGCCTTCGTCGACGCCGCCGGCCGCAGCGACCTGGTCAAGCGCCGACAGTGCGTCTCGGGCCGAGCCGTTACCTTTGCGGGTGACCGCTTCGAGGGTGGCGTCGTCGAGCCCGAGCCCGGCATCGGTCGCCACGCCGCGAACCAGCTCGAGCAGCGTGTCGAACGGAAACAGGCGAAACTCGAAATGCTGGGTGCGACTGCGGATGGTGGGAAGCACCTTCTGCGGGTCGGTGGTCGCGAGCACAAACACGACGTGGTCGGGTGGTTCTTCGAGCGTCTTCAACAAGGCGTTGGACGCCGCGGTCGAGAGCATGTGAACTTCGTCGACGATGTAGACCTTGCGTCGTCCGGCCGTTCCCAATGACGCCCGCGACACCAGATCCCGCATCGCATCGACGCCGTTGTTCGACGCCGCGTCGAGTTCATTGACATCCATCGAGAGGCCACTGGTGACCATCCGGCAGGACTCACAAACTTCGCAAGGTTCGCCATCTTGGAGGTCGGTGCAATTCAGCGCCTTGGCGAGGATGCGAGCACTCGTGGTCTTACCGCAACCACGTGGCCCGGAGAAGAGATAGGCGTGTGCCACCTTGCCGGTTCGCAACGCGTTGCGCAGGGTCGCGCTGATGTGATCTTGGCCGAGCACATCGCTGAAGCGCTGCGGTCGGTAGCGACGGTAAAGCGACTGATATGCCACAACCCCGAGCGTACCGGCCTCAGAAGGGCACGCGTTTCGCTTCTCGGCCAAGACGCTCGCCCACCCGGCGAAGGTGGTGGTCCCAGCCGGCACCCCGACATCAAGCGAGGCGGCCCTCGTGTTCGTCAGAACGCGCAGCGCGTTGGCGGACCGAATCGCGACGCGAGACCCGGCGTCCACGCGCCACCTCGGTGGCCAGAGCATCAAGCGGTTGTTTGAAGGGCAATAGCGGGTCAACCAAGTGAGCGATCCACTGCATCGCAGCACGGAGTCGCGGCTCGTCGATCGCGTACAGGCGACGGGTGCCCTCGGCCCGAACCGTTACCAGACCGGCGTCGCGGAGCACCCTCAAATGCTGCGAGATGGCGGGTTGGGAAACGCGCGTCCGTTCCTGCAGCATCGCGACGATCGAGCCGGCCGGCTGTTCTCCGGACGACAGGAACTCGAGGATCGCCCGCCGCGTCGAATCACCGAGGGCCTCGAAGACGCCGTCCACTCAGCTTTCCTGAATCCCGTCAGGTGGCACCGTGTAGAACGTCACGGTCCGCTCGGCCGCGGCATATGAAGCCTCTGCCGCGTCGCCGTCAGCGACCGCCGCTGCGGCCCAACCCGTGGCCGCGAAGCGGACAAACTCCACGCCTTTCTCCGACAGGGTGAAGGCAGCGGCTTCTTCCGGATTGACGGGAGCTCCGCTTTCGAGGTGCAGGCCGAGCCCCATCATGGCGAGGTCCCAACCTACGCCAACCGCGCCGGGGCCGAACTGCTCCCACATGTCCGGATCGACGCCGGCCTCATGAACGAGTGTGAGCGTCGTTCCGGAAGGCGAGGCGCTCAAACTGATTTCCAACCACGACACCATCTCGCCGTACTCCCAAGTCACGGCGACGAGATTCGCTTCATCGCAGCGCTCGATGGTTCCACCGGCCTGACCCTCGAACTGATAGCGGCCTCCGACTTCCAGCGTTCCGCTGATCGGCAGGAACCAACGGGGAATCCGCTCGGGGTTGGTGAGCGCGTCCCACAGGTCATTCGGGTCGGTTGCGTAGGTCCGGCTTGCGACGGCAATCCTGGTTGCTGCACCGTTTCGGAAACCCGAACGGACTTCCCGGGTGACAAGTCCGGCGATGGCTGTGGGATCTGCAAGCATTGGCAACTCCTTATATAAGTTAATACCTATATTAAACCCCACGCTTTCGATGACGGCAACTGTCGTTTTCAAAATTCCCCGTGCGGTTCGCGTCGGGAGCGGTAGTATTTTGGTATCTGCTGTTTGCAGGTCTCTGAGCGTAGAAAGGAGTCGGTTTCCATGGATTGCTTCACCGCCCCCGACTTCTTCGCGCCCTCTCGCGTCTGACCCGAGCCGCACGCTCGCTCCGACGCCGCGACCGGATCCATTCCGTCGCCTTCGGCTTTCGGACACCCCGACACTCCGCACCGCCGCGGCGCCACCGTTTCACCGTCGGTTTCCCTTCTTGCTTCGTAACAGGAGACCTCCGTTGTCCTCGTCACACCCGCAGTCACGCGCCGCAGATGCGCAAACTCCCACTGCCACTAACACCACCCCGATACACACCACCACCCCGACACACGCCGCCACCCATCACACCCGAATCACCGAAAGTCACATCGCTGACGTCACGCCAACTTCACTTTTGACGCTTGCCGACCTCGGCTGGCGCGGCGAACCGCCGGTCAACCCCGATTGCACCGGGCGGGTCGTCCGCCAGGATCGTGCCGGTTGGACCGTCGCCTCCGAACATGGCGACCTTCTTTGCGAGCTGCGGGGCAGGCTCAGGTCAACACTTTCATCGCTCGAATTTCCTAGCGTCGGCGATTGGGTCACCGTCGCCCCTCGCCCCGCCGAACTACGAGGGACGATCGAGGAAGTCCTTCCCAGGTCGAGCGCTCTCGTTCGCAAGTCCGCCGGCCGCACGAGCGTTGCCCAGGTGGTTGCGGCCAACGTCGACGTCGTGCTCATCACCGTTCCCGGCGACTGCGCCCCGAAACCCCGCCGGGTGGAGCGCGAACTCATCACCGTCTGGGAAAGCGGGGCCACCCCGATCATCGTGGCCACCAAAGCGGACCTGCATCCCGACATCGAATGGATCAACGAGGTTGCGATGGGAGCGCCGGTCATTTCCATCGACGCGTTCGCCCCGGAAACCCTTCAGGAACTCGATCCCTGGCTGCTACCGGGTCACACCGCGGTACTGCTCGGTCCATCGGGAGCGGGCAAGTCGACGCTCGTGAACGGGCTCCTCGGCCGAACCTACCTCGATACGGGCGAAGTCCGCTCGGTCGACCACCGAGGCCGCCACACGACAACCAGACGTGAGCTGGTTCGCCTTCCCGGCGGAGCCCTGTTGATCGACACACCCGGCATCCGCGAGTTGGCACTGTGGGAGACCTCTGACGGGCTGGCATCGACGTTTTCCGACGTCGAGGAGTTCGCGACAGCGTGTCGCTTCAACGACTGCACCCACCGGGGCGAGCCGGGGTGCGCCGTGCGAGCGGCGCTGCAGGACGGTTCGCTCGACGAGTCACGGGTGAGGAGTTGGGACAAGCTGCAACGCGAGGCCGCGCACCAGGCTCGTCGGAGCGACCATCGGCTCGCGTCCGAAGAGCGGAAGAAGTGGATTCAGCGGTCGAAGGACGCCAGGCATCGAACCCGACCCTGACCTCCCCGGGGGCGACGATTCAGGGTAACGGCAGGGAGAACGGCACCGGCACCTTCTGGTTCTTCGCCAACGGGCCGGTTCCCCCGTACCCGAGACCCCACATCCAGAACGTCCCGTCGGTCCGCAACGCGTAGGAGTTGTTTCCGGTCGCCCAGATCCTCTTCACTTTGACGATCCGGGGTTTTTGCACCGTGGGCTGCGGCTCGCCCGACACCCCGGCCCCCACCTGGCCCCAGTCGCTGTTACCCCACGCCCGCAGCGATCCATCGGCGAGCAGCACGATCGTGTGTCGGCCGGCATCACCGATGTCGACCGCCACAGCTTTGACGATCCCTTTGAGCCGCAGGGGTGACAGGGCGTCGGCCTTGTTGCCAAAATCCGAGGTCGTTCCGTTGGCCAGGTGCCCGTCCTGGTTGCTGCCCCATACCCATACGCCGCCATCGCGTGTCACCGCAGCCGATGTACCGCCGCCTGCGACGATATCGACCACATCCTGCAACCCGGGTACCGCAACCGGCAGCGCCTCAAAGTCCGTCGCTCGGCCCTGCCCAAGTTCACCCCGCGTGTTGGATCCCCAGGCCACAACGTGGCCATCAGCGGTGAGCCCGAGCGCATGGGATGCCGACAGCGAAAGACGGGTCAACCCGGTTACTCCAGGGACCGGAACCGCCGTAGCGGCCATGGGCGCCAGTTCGCCATAGCTGGCGGGCATATACGCCTTCCCGAGAAGTCCGCTCCGCCCCCAACCGGCGACGGAACCGTCCTTTCGCAGCACGAACGCCGCTGAATCGGTCGCAAAGACCGCGGTTGCCTCGGCAACACCAACCACGTGCTGAGGTTCAGCGGTACCGGGGTTGTCGGTCGGCATGCGCATAGTCGTTCCCGCTTCGCCAATTCCCAACTGCCCGTCGTATCCGCGCCCGAATGCGTAGACCGATCCGTCGTCGAGGACGGCGTACGAGGTTTCCGAACTCACCGCAACGTTCACGGCCTTGCCCGGTAGCGGAATCAGCGTCGGGGTCCGGATCGTGTTCGCGGTTCCGGCTCCACCGAGTTGCCCGGCACGGTTGCGACCCCATCCGAGCACCCGGCCGTCTTCCAGCAGGAGCAGGTGGTGCGCGCCGCTCGCAATCTGCTTCACGGCCAGCGGCGCCGGACCTGCGGCTTGAACGGCCCCACCTCCACCGAAGGGAACGGCCAGGCAAGCGGACAGGCACACGGCCACGAGCAGAACACGGGAGAGTTTCGACATGGTTTCCGTTGAACAATCAGTTGTCACCGTTGCCCGGGTGGCAACCGACGTTTCTCAGACTAGGACCCCCAGAACTCCAGGGCAGTGGTGTGGGCACCAGCTGAATCCGGTCTTCGGTCCGGGACCGGATTGGTCGGAAATGAAAGCGGCGCTGCTCGGCGCGGCCGGCCAGACTGTCTGCGGCACAAGCGATGGACCGCTGAGAGCTGCTGCATTCCTGCCCTGACTCGGTTCACGGATTCACTTTGCGCAGGGCCCGACCGGCCACGCCCAACAGCGCCACCGGATCATTTCCTGTGAATCTCACACTACCCATGCGGTTCGCATACGTAGTCACAAAAATTCGGGCGGCGACGGAGCGAAAGCCCGGATCTTCGTAACATCGAGATCAAAAACAAGGCTAGCCTCTCTGCCCGGTTGTGCTGTTCTCTTCTCGCAAATCTCTTCGCCGAGATGACCGGGAATAGACGTCGCAGCCAAGTCACCAGGAGAGCCTCACTTCCACGGGGAACCTTCTGGTAACTGGAGGAGTGCGAGAGCGGCCGAATCGGCACGCTTGGAAAGCGTGTGTGGGGCAACTCACCGTGGGTTCGAATCCCACCTCCTCCGCGTGACCAACGAAGAGGCGATGGATCTGGCTCTGGCCGAAGCGCGTCGAGCGCTTGAGCACGGCGACGTCCCCGTGGGCGCGGTCGTCGTAGTGAACGGGCAAGTTATTGCCAGCCGACACAACGAGCGGGAGCTCACCGGAGACCCGACAGCGCACGCGGAGGTGCTTGCACTTCGCGATGCCGCAGCCGTCGTCGGCAGCTGGAGGCTCGAGAATGCAACCCTCGTCGTAACGTTGGAGCCGTGCCCCATGTGCGCCGGTGCCATCCTCAACGCCCGGGTCCCCCATCTGGTGTTCGGCGCAAGCGACCCCAAGGCCGGCGCTACGGGCTCGCTCTACAACATCTGCGCCGACGCTCGCCTAAATCACGAGACGTCGGTGCAACCAGCCGTCCGGGCCGAAGCCGCCGCCGAACTGCTGACAACGTTCTTTGCGGCGAAGCGCTGAAATTCTTTGCCGCGAAGCGCTGAAATTCTTGCCGACAAGCGCTGAACACGACGGGCGCTCCAGTGGTCCGTCGCAAGTGCATCGCCTGGCTGCGCGTCTCGACATAACCACGATCGACGCCGTCGACTCGGAGCGACTTGCCCGGTTCTGGGCCGAAGCGTTGCAACTCAACGAGTGCGAACGCGAGGACGACGGACGCTGGATCGTGCTCGGGATTGCGACCGACTCCGGGGTCGATCGCCGACTCGGGTTTCAACGGATCGCTGGTCTTGAACGATCGCCGGCACACGCGAGCGGAACCGGAAAAACCCGCGTGCACCTCGACATTCGTTGCAGCCCCGACCTGTTCGCCGACGAGGTGCAGCGTTTGTGCCGACTGGGCGCCACCCAACTCGGTCCGTCCAGAACCGAGACTTACGGACAGATCGCGAACCTGAGCGACCCAGAGGGCAACATTTTCGACCTGTGCGCTTACAAAGCGGTCCCGGGGACCTGCGAGTTGGGCTAAGTTACGGCTCGCCAATTTTGGATCGGGAGAGGTGCGAGAGAGGCCGAATCGAACGCACTCGAAATGCGTCGTACTGCAAGGTACCGTGGGTTCAAATCCCACCCTCTCCGCCAAATCGAAGAGCCCCAGCCGTTTGGCCGGGGCTCTTCGCATTTCTGACTCGCATTTTGGTTTCGCATTTCGGTTTCGACATCTGGTTTCTGACTCGGCATTTCGGGTTGGCGATCCGGCTCAGGTTCAACCCAGCAAGCTCAGCGTTCCACGTAGAACATCAAACTACATAGCAATGACGGAAAATATGTCATTGCACGGCAAAAGCCCCGCAGTTCTGCACGATCTGCGGGGCCCTTGTGTTTCCGATCCCTGGGGGAGTAGGGATCGATCTGGTGGGGCGGTCTTGCGACCTGCCCTCCGAGTTGGCCGGCGAGCCGTTCAAACGTCGCCAACGGCGAAACGTTCAAACCCGCCTAACGGCGGACCGAATGCAAACCCGCCTAACGGCGGACCGAATCCCAACCCGCCTAACGGCGGAACATCGACACCATGGCCCGTTCGAGGAACGAAGCGAGCGAGCTCCAATCGGTGCGTGACTGACCGACGAACGCCGGAATGCAGTTGGCGATGAGGCCGAGAAGCGCGGTCGCCGCGAACGTCGGGTCCTCCATGCGATACAGACCCGAGCTGACGCCGTCGCTGTAGCGTTCGGCGAAGCGAGGCAGAAGGGCGTGGCGCAGGGCGATCTGGTCGGCGTCGGCACCCTCGTTGGGGGAACTCGGTCCGTCCCAACGCAAGAGCGCGCACATCAGACCGGGCGTGTCGGTGGTGCGGGCACAGACGACCCGGGCGAGCGTGGCGAGCGGGTCGGGGGAGCCACCGAATGAGCGTACGGTCTCTACAGCCGACGCCTCTTCCTGCTCGATGCGCTTCAGCACGAATCCCGAGACCGCCACCGCAATGGCGTCTTTGTCCTCGAAGTGCAGGTAGAAGGTACCGAGACCAACATCGGCGCGCTCCGTGATGGCGCTGATGGTGGCACCTTCAACACCGACTTCCGCGTAGGTTTCGGCGGCGGCGTCGAGCAAACGGCGCTTCGTGTGTTGTTTGCGACGTTCACCACGTCGCAGCGGTGCAACATTGTCCACCGTCTGATTGAGCTGATTTGTTAACAAGGTTCCCCCTTGGAACGGTGCCGAAGTGGTGAAAGCATCGGCATGTGAAATCCAAACCTGAATGATTCTTCGCTCAGTAATTGCATGAGTGGTCCGTTCGGCCCATCTTGACGGCCAACTTTGGCCGAAATGGCCGTTCGGAACGACCCTTGACGGAAACCCGCTAATGTCTTCACGCCGTCCACCGGGCCTGCTCAAGTTGAGTACGCGGTAGTGCCACAGACGGATCGTTGCTCGGCTCCCGCCGAATAGCGCGTCCCCTTCCCGCTGGTCCGTTGCCCGAAGTGACTTTCGTCACCAAGGCGGCGCTCGAACGTCAAGGAGGCTCCCCGGTGGAGACCTTTGCAACACGTGTGCCCTTTGAGGGCAAGATCCTTATGCTCGGCTGCGGCTCGGTCGCACAGTGCACCCTCCCGCTGCTTCTTCGCCACGTCGCGCGGCCAGACCAGATCACGGTCATGGACTTCGTCGACAACCGCCATCGCATCGAAGCCGAGCTGACTGCCGGCGTCTCCTACGTAATAGACCGGGTCTGGCAACACAACCTGAGCGACGTGCTCGGCAAGTACCTGAGCACCGGCGACATACTGATCGACCTGGCCTGGAATATCGACGCCTGCGAGATTCTCCAGTGGTGCCACGATGCCGGTGTCCTCTACCTCAACACGAGTGTTGAACTCTGGGACGCATACACCGACGCCGATCTGCAGGACCCCCGCGACCGTTCGCTGTACGTGCGACACATGGACGTCCGTCGGATGACTGCTTCGTGGTCGAAACCCGGACCCACCGCGGTCCTCGAGCATGGCGCCAACCCCGGCATGGTCTCGCACTTCACCAAAGACGCGCTGCGCACCATCGCTACCCAAGCGTTGACCGACGGCCTCCTCGGCACCGACGCGGCCAACCACGTTGAGGTCGCCCTTTCGTCGGGTTCCTACAACGACCTGGCCCACAATCTTGGCGTGAAGGTGATCCACATCGCCGAGCGCGACACCCAGATCACCGATAGGCCCAAAGAACCCGGTGAGTTCTGCAACACCTGGAGCGTCGAAGGCCTCTACGAAGAGGGAATTGCTCCCGCCGAACTTGGATGGGGCACCCACGAGCGTCGGATGCCCGACAACGCCTACGTGCACCAATACGGACCGAGCAACCAGATAGCGCTCGCCAAGATGGGAATGGACACCGTCGTGCGGTCCTGGACACCCCTCGGCGAAATCCACGGCATGGTCGTGCGCCACGGCGAGGCCTTCACGATCAGCGACCACCTCACGGTGTGGGACGGCGACCGCCCCGTCTATCGCCCGACCGTCCACTACTCGTACTGCCCCACCGATTCAGCCATCGCGTCGTTGCACGAACTTCGGGCGAACCACCTCGTCATGCCGCCCCGTGATCGTCAGCGCATTCTGAACAACGAGATCATCTCGGGTTCCGACGCCATGGGCATCCTGTTGTGCGGCCATCCGTACAAGAGCTGGTGGACCGGCTCGGTGCTCGACATCGACACGGCACGCTCCCTCGTTCCCGGGCAAAGCGCCACGACCGTCCAGGTCGCGGCGTCGGTCATGGCAGCGATCGTCTGGATGGTCGAAAACCCGGATCGGGGCGTCGTCGTACCCGATGACCTCGATTACGAACGCGTTCTGGAAGTGGCCAAGCCCTACCTGGGTGAGTACTACTCCAAGCCGGTCGACTGGACCCCCCTCGACAACCGCGCCGAAACCAACATCTTCGGCCGCTGGGCGCAACCCACGATCCGCACCAACGACCCCGACGAAGCCTGGCAGTTCACTTCGTTCCTAGTCTGAGCTGATCCGCGCCGGGCCTCCCGCGACGTTCGGTCACAAATGCCCGGTCAGCGGGAACATTCGTTCGAACGTTGGGAGCTAAGGGTCAGTTGACCAGCAGCTCGGCTAGGTCGGGGGGTTCGAGGAAGGCGTGTGGAGTCTTCGGGCCGTAGGAGTAGAGGAACTCGTGACCGGCCCATTCCTTTGGTCGATACGCCTCGGTGGACGTGATGCGGTCGATGTCGGCGGTGTATTCGACGAACAGCCCGCTCGGATCTCGCAGGTACCAGAACCAGTTTGACCCGATCGCATGACGACCGAGACCCCATGCATGACGGTCGGGGTCCTGATCGACCATGAACTGGCCACCGCGGACGACGTCGTCGATGTCGTCCATCTCGAAGGCGATGTGATGCGGATAGGCCGCCGGCCCCGCCTGAATCGCCAGGTTGTGGTGAAGTGCTCCGCACCGCGTGAACGCGATGATCCCCGGGATCTGGTCGCTGACTTCGAACCCGACGACCTCAGTGAAGAATCGCAGTGTTGTGGGTTGGTCCGGCGTCACCATGACCACGTGCGAAAGATTCGACGGCCGAACCGGCTCGTTCGTGAGCACGCTGTCCGCCGGAAGATCGAGACGCTCGACTCCTCCCGGTCGGTTCACCGACGTCGCCGCCCCGACGGCCGGGTAGGGCTCGACCACCGACACCTCGACGATCAGATCCGTCACTGGTTCCGAAAGCACCAACCGGGCCGCTGTCCGCTCCAACACGGAACCGAGCCCAACCGCTTCCACCCGATCGACTATCAGCTCAAGATCCTTCGAGTCGGACGCACCAACGCCGAAGCGCCGGAGAGTCCGCCGTCGAGCCGGTTCGAGCAAGAGCTGGCTTCCACCGTCGCGAGTGGCGAACCACCCGTCACCGGCATCGGTCAGCCCGAACTCGCGCATGAACGTTGACGACGCTGACACATCGGGGACACCGACGGTGATCGAGGTAAGTCGATGAAGAGGCATTGCCGAAATCTATATCGACTGATAGAAATAGTCCATCGCCACGAGAACTTCTTCCGAGACAGCTGCACATTCGGCCCCCGCTTTCGAACATCGCAAACGACAGGCTCGTGCCGACGAGACGCGTACTGCGCTCTTGGATGCCGCGCTTGTCGAATTCGCCGCGCACGGCTTCGAGGGCGCATCGACGCGTGCGATCGCAGCGCGAGCCGGCACCCACCAGCCGCAGATCAACTACCACTTCGAATCGAAAGACTCGCTCTGGCGCGAGTCGGTCGATCACCTCTTCGGTCGGCTTGACGCGTTGATCGACGACCACACCCAGGGTCGCAGCGCCCAACTCCACGCGAAGCCGCGTCGTGGCCCAACCTCGGCTCGGGAGCCGGGCGAGATGCGTTCGGAGTTCGCCTTGCTCGTCAGCGGTTTTGTTCGCGCCGTGGCCCAGTTACCGGAACTCAACCGGATCATGGTGCAGGAAGCGACGATCGATTCGGATCGCCTGGCGTGGATCGTGGAACGGCACACCCGCTCCCGCTACCAAGCGCTCGTGGGACTCTGGCGCAATCTCCGCGACGCCGGCGAAGCTCGTGAGATCGACGACACGGTCTTCTACTACTCCCTTATCGGCGCCGCATCGTTGCCCTACGTGAACTCACCCGAAGCCAGACACCTGGGTCGCACCACGACGACCGACCGATTTATCAGTGCACATATTAATGCTCTACTGCTCATGTTCTTGAAGGAGACTAACAATGGTTGACTCTCTGCCCCAACCGTCGAGACAATCTGATCACGTTGACGTACTGGTCGTCGGGGGTGGTCCGGTTGGAGTTGCGACGGCGCTGCTCTTGGCACAACGGGGCTTCTCGACCCGAGTCATTGAAAGGGCCACCGAGATCTACGACCTGCCGCGAGCCATCGTGATGGACGACGAGATCCAACGGGTCCTGCAAAACGCGGGACTTACCGCCGGCCTACGGGCAATCACGACCCCTCTCGCAGGTGCGGAGTTCGTCAATGCCGACGGAGAACGGATCATCGGCGTCGAACTACCGGCCGATGCCAACTGGCCGCTCGGTCACCATCCCACCGTGGCGTACTACCAACCTGATCTTGAGGCGTTTCTCCGCGGTGCCGCTATCGGCGGCGGAGTCGATCTGCGCCTCGGAGCCGAAGCCACAACTGTGACGCAGGATGCCGCCGGTGTACGAGTGGAAGTTACGACCACCGCCACCGGCGCCACTGAAACACACACGGCCGACTGGCTGGTCGCAGCCGACGGCGCGGCCAGTCCGATCCGCAAAGGTCTCGGAATCGCGTTTGTCGATCAGGGTTTCGACCAGGGATGGCTCGTCCTCGACGTGCGATTGAAACGACCGGTGCCGACGCTCCCCCGCTTCGTCCAGCAAATATGCGATCCCGCCCGCCCGACCACCTTCGTCGTCGGTCACGCCGACTACCGCCGCTGGGAATTCCAACTTCAAGGCGGCGAATCTGCGGAGGCGATGACGCAGCCCGAACTGGTGTGGGAACTCCTCAAGCCGTGGCTGACTCCCGACGACGCCGAGCTCATACGTGCGGTCGTCTACCGCTTCCACGCGACAGTGGCAAGTACTATGCGCGCAGATCGAATCTTTCTCGCCGGAGACGCCGCCCATCAGATGCCACCCTTCCTCGGGCAGGGTCTCTGTTCGGGGATTCGCGACGCAGCGAACCTGGCGTGGAAGCTTGCGATGGTTCGTGACCACCACGCCAACCCGGCGTTGCTTGATACCTACGGCGAGGAACGGCTTCCGCACGCAGCAGGAGTCGTCGCCCACGCGGTGGATACCGGCAAACTCATCGATCAACTGTCGGGCCGCACGACGACTGACACCGGCATCGACGCGGCCTACGGCGGGAGCCGCCCGTTCCCGAAGATTGAGCACGGGGTGCGATTCGGCGATCACCCGATGACCGGCAAACAGCTACCCCAGCCGACCCTCGACGGCCGGCCGCTCGATGAATACCTCGGCGACGGGTTTGCGATTGTCGTCGAAGATGCTGGGGTTCCGGGTCTGGTTGCCGAGCGGTGGTCCGATTGGGCGAAGACCGTCGTAGTTCCCCCTGGAACATTTCCGGGCCTTCTCGTCCCGGAAGGCGCACTTATCGTCCGACCAGATCGCTACGTCGCCGCGGTCTGCGCCGACCAGGCCGCTTTGGCCACCGCAACGCAGGAAATTCATGCCCTTCTGGGCGTGTAACGATCTGTCGCTTCACAATTCCGCACACTTCGCAGGAGAACCATGTCTGACCGCGCCGTCGATTCGAAACTCGTCAATGATCTGTTCGTGGAACGGTGGTCCCCGCGAGCGTTCTCCGACGAGCCCGTATCCGATGAGCAGCTTGCCGCGATCTTCGAAGCGGCGCGCTGGGCACCTTCGTGGATGAACAACCAGCCGTGGTACTTCGTCTACGCCACCGACGGTCCAGACCGTGAGGCCATCCTCAACGTGTTCATGGAGTTCAACCGCGGTTGGGCCGCGAAGGCTCCAGTCGTCGGTCTCGTGCTGGCCAAGACCGCACTCGAAGGCTTCATGGCCCGCACCCGCGACTTCGACACCGGAGCCGCCACCATGTCGATGGCCCACCAGGCCTCGCTGCTCGGTCTCAGCATGCATCTCATCGGCGGTGTTGAGGTCGAAGCGGCCTTCGCGCTCACCGGCGCCGACCCGGCCACCACCCAGATTCTCGCGGGGTTCATGATCGGCCACCGCGGTGACCCGACCAGCCTGCCCGAAGCACTGCAGAGCAAAGAGACCCCGAGCTCCCGCAAGCCCGCCTCGGAATTCGCGATCCGCGGCACAAAGTTCCCGTCCTGAAATGAACCTGTCCTGAACATCTCAGGTCATCTCAGGTCAGGTCAGGTCACCTTGAACAAAGGCCGACACACACGGTGTCGGCCTTTGTGCAGGATTTCCACGCACGCTTACGAAATTGCGGTGCGACGGACTTCCGGGATGATTTGGTCGAGGTAGACCCTCAACATCTCGTCGTCCCATGGGGCCCGCAGGGCGACGTTGATGTCGGTAGCTCCGGCCGCCTGATACTCCTTGATGCGCTCCACGGCCTGATCGGGTGTACCGAGAAGGCCACCACCCACGACCCGGTCATACCCGGGTCCCCACTGCGCCTTGAGCCGGTCGCTTTCGGCTTCCACTTCGCTCGCAGTGGCTCGCACGTTGAACGACAGGTTCACGCCACGACGGATCGTTGACGGGTCTCGACCTTCGGTCTCGCACCAGCCGTCGAGCACTCCACTCAGTCGAGCGAACTCTCCGGGTGCGATGTACGCGGTGTTCCATCCGTCGGCATGACGCGCCACTAGCCGAAGCGTCTTGCGCTCACCGATGCCCCCGATCCAGATCGGCAACCGCTCCTGGACCGGCGCGGGAAGGCATGACGCGTTCTCGACCCGGAAGTGTTTCCCCGTGAACGTCGTGCGGTCCTGGGTCAGGAGACCGCGGATGATCTGCGTGGCTTCATCGACCATGTCGAGGCGCGGCCCGATACCCGGAAAGTCGTAACCGAACGCGATCGCCTCGGGCTCATGCCAGCCCCCGCCGAGGCCGAGTTCGAACCGGCCGTTGCTCAGGTGGTCGAGCGTGGTGGCGGCCTTCGCCAGCACGCCGGGCGACCGGTAGCCCACGTAGAACACGAGACATCCGAGCCGCGCATGCTCGGTTTCCGAGGCCATCGCACCCAGGACCGTCAACGCTTCGTAGTGGTCGATGATGCCACCCTGGTTCGGCGCCTCATAGAGGTGATCCCACGCGGAGATCCAATCGACTTTGGGGTCGCACAGTCGCCAGGTCTCGCGCATCTTGGCCACTGACATGTTCTGCTGCCCGACGTGCACGCCGAGTCGGAGTCGAAACGGGCCGCGGCCATGGTGCTCGGTCAACGTATTGCTCGCGTGAGTGCTGTCGGTCATTGCGACATTTAAGTCGGTTCGAATCCGTTCGCGCCTATCGGCGGTAACGTGAGCCCATGACCTCAACCCCCGAACAGCGCCTCGTCGAACTCGGTATAAAGATCCCGCCGGCTGGTCCCCCGGCCGGACTGTTCCAAGGCGGTGTCATCAGCGGCAAGCTGCTGTTTCTTTCCGGTACCGGTCCGCTCCGTCCGGAAGGCGGCTTCATCACCGGCAAGGTCGGGGGAACCGTCAGTTTGGAAGAGGCTCGTGAGGCCGCGCGCTTATGCGGGCTCCAGCTCCTTCACAACATCAAAGCCGAAGTTGGATCGATCGACCGAGTCGTACGCGTCGTGAAACTGCTCGGCATGGTGAACTGCGCTCCGGGCTTCAACAACACCCCCGCCGTAATCGACGGCTGCTCGCAGTTGATGATCGAGATCTTCGGCGAAGCCGGCCGCAGTGCTCGCTCCGCCGTTGGCATGAGCGAACTCCCCTTCGACATCTGCGTGGAAATCGAAGCCATCGTCGAACTCGTGTAAAACGACGGAACTCACCAGCTGCATTTCGACGCAGCGGAGGACCCCTCAATCCCGACGGTCGATGGCTTCGACGTGATGGTCGGAGCGGAGCCGAAGAACGAGGTCGGCGTTCGCCTTGGTCGGCGCGATGTGGTTGTGGAGGTTGGGGCCGTTGATCGCATCCCATACTCCCCTGGCCGTTTCCGATCGTTCGTCGGGGCTGAGCGCCACAAAGCGGGTGTAGAAGCTCGACGGATCGGATTCCGCTTCGACGATCAGCTTCAGAAACCGACGCACGAACCAATCGATCACCACCTGTTCCTGCGCGTCGAGGTAGATGCGAAGGTCAAGCAAAGGGGCGTAGGCATCGCCAAGGATGTTGATCCCTTCGACGAGCACAATCTCCGGCAGATCGATCGTCTGCGTGCCTACGGTGTCGAACACTTCATGGGAATAGACGGGCACAACCGCCTGGTTCGCCGGTGAAGCCGCGGTGGTGAGGAAGCTCTGCAGCGCTGCGACGTCGTAGGTTTCGGGCAGACCCTTGTGGTACATCAGCCCGCGTGGCTCGAGAACAGCGTTCGGAAGAAGGAAACCGTCGGTACCCACCACGGCGGCCGACCGGTCAAACCGTGACCGGAGCTCTCCGGCGACGGTAGCGGCAAACGTGGTCTTCCCGACACTGACCGCTCCAGCCAGGCCGACCACGAAGCGTCGGCTGCGTTCCGCAGCAATGCGGCCGCTCCGGTCATGGATCTCGTCGAGGACCGAAAGAAAGAGCGTGTCGACCACGCCCCAATCATGGGCCAAGAATCACCCGGCTGTCGACGGGCCCGGGAAGTTCCGGTCATCAGGCCGGTTCCCGATCTTTGACAGCGCTCCCGGCCAGCCAGCGCGTTGCACACCGAACACGAACAAGTCCCGTGTCCACGAACATGTTCGCTGACCACAAAGCTGCGCGGCGCACAAACCGGCGGTGTGATCGGTAAAACGGCGGGGTAGCGTGGGGAAATGTCGTCGAACCGCCGCCTGTTTCTCATTCTGGCGTTGCTTCCAGGGCTCGGTTCGGCCAGCTACGGCGTGATGTTCACCGTACTGTCGGATTTTCGTGACAAATACGCGATCTCGGAGCGACTGCTCGGGCTCGTTGTATCGGTCGGCTTCTTCACGTCGTTCTTCTCGATGCTTGTGCTCTCGCGCTACGCCGACCGGGGACACGCCAAGAAACTGGTGGTGACCGGTGGTGTGCTCACAGCTCTCGGCTCGATCGGGATGGCGTACGGACGCACCACGATCGCTCTCATAGTGGCGCGGGCGTGTCTCGGAATTGGTGCGGGAATGCTGGTGCCCGCCGTCCGCCGCCTCGTGATCGTCGCCGACCCCGACAACATGGGGAGCAACCTCGGCATGCTGCTGTCCATCGACGTTGGTGGGTTTGCGCTCGGCCCAGTAATAAGTGCACTTACCGTTGATCGATTCGGTTTGAAGGCGCCGTTCCTTCTGATTGCGGGGGCGGTCACACTCGCCCTGCCGTTCGTCATCCGCTTCAACGTCGCAGACGTCCCCGATCCGGAATCCAATGTGAGTCGCCTCGGCCTGGACCTGCTCAGGATCCGCCCGCTGGCCGGCGCGATCCTCATCGGCTCCGCCCTCTATCTGATGATCGGCACCTTCGACGCCCTGTGGTCGTTCGTGATGGACGACCTCGACGCACCGAAATGGATGGCCCGCGCGGGCATCACCGTCTTCGTGGTTCCACTCATCGTTCTGGGACCGTTCGGCGGACGATTCGTTCAGCGGGTCGGAGCGTTTCGTCTTGGCACCCTGGGGCTCTCCATCGGAGCACTTTGTATGTTCACGTATGGTCGACTGCCCATCCCCTGGATGTTGCTCTGCGTCGGTTTGGTTCATGCGATAAACGACGGCCTCACGGCAACCGGCACCTCGGTGGCGGTAGGACAGGTCGCTCCGATGGAACGCGCCGCTTCCGCTCAGGGCCTCCTCGGCGCATGCGGAACGCTCATGGGCGGGCTATCTGCGGTGACCGCCGGATGGTCCTATGACCGGTTCGGACGAACCACCACTTATACGGCTGCGACACTGTGCATGTTCGCGCTGATCGCCGGCGGCGCGTACCTCGCCGGGCCGGCACACTACCGCCGAGAGACAGCCTTGGCCGATACTCTCGAACTCGAGCTGACCAGGTAACCGGTTCGATGATTCGCCGGAACCCGCCTGCAGCAACAAGCGCCACGGCCACAACTAAGGTCGACGCCATGTCGAAGGGCAGCGAGCCATGAAGGTTGATGAAGAAGCACAACGGGCGCTGTCGGCAGGCTTCGCAGCGATCGCCGAACAGTACAAACTTCCCGCCGACTTTCCGCCTGAAGTCAATGCGGAAGCGGACGCTGAGGTAGCCGCATCGGGGCCCGACGGACAGCCCCGTTGGCTGGCGAATCGCCACGACCTGACGGCCGTCAACTTCGTTACCCTCGACCCCGCGTCGTCGACGGATCTCGACCAGGCATTTGCCCTCGATGTCGACGGCGACCAGATCGTGTTGTCCTACGCACTTGCCGACGTCGGGGCATTCGTTCGCGAAGGCGGCGCGATCGAGGCCGAAGCCTGGCAGCGGGGTGTCACCATCTACGGCCTCGCAGAAAAGACACCGCTGTATCCAAAGGTCATATCGCAGGGCGCAGCGAGCCTTCTACCGGATGGCCCGCGTCCGGCGATTGTCGTGACCGTGGCGATCTCCCCGAAGGGCTCGGTCGTGCTTCGTTCCATCGAGCGGGCCACCGTAGCCAGTCGCGCCAAGCTGGCCTACGAGACGGTCGATATCTCGACGATTCCAAATCTCGAGGAATTCGCGAAACGTATGTGGACTGATGAAATTGCGCGCGGAGCGGTTCGCATCGACTTTCCGCAGCAGGAGGTCGTCGTCGACGCGTCAGCTCCAGGTGGGGTCCGTCTAGATTTCCGGGCCAGAGTCGAATCCGAAGTTGTGAATTCGGCGCTGTCGCTGGCCGTGAACCTTGCGGTGGCCGATCTGATGAGCAAGGCCAAAACCGGCGTTTTCCGGGTTATGGACGATCCGGAGCCGAGGGCCCTCGCGATGCTGCGCCGAGTGGCACACGCGTTGGGCATTCAGTGGTCGGCCTCGGAAAGTCTCCGCGATCTCCAAAAGCGGATGGACCCGAACAATTCGATCCACCAGAAATTTCTTCTTGATGCGCAACGCGCCGGTGGGCGGGCGAGCTACTCGATCTACAGCGATGAGAAGCGTCCGTGGCATTCCGCTGTTGCGGCTACCTATGCGCACGCCACGGCGCCGATGCGACGCCTGGCCGACCGGTACGTACTCGACCTTTCGTTCCATCTGGTCAACCACGAAACCGTGCCACCGTCGTTGCTTAGCAAGCTCGACGAACTGCCCGAAGTGATGGAGCGCGGCGAGGGTCGCGCCGCCAGCGTCGAACGCGCGGTAATCGACCTCCTCGAGGCCGTGTCTCTACAGAACCGGATCGGCGACATTCTGGAGGCCGAAGTCGTTGATGCGAAGGGCGACGTCGTACAGGTTTCTGATCCGGCCATCCGAGCCAGGGCCGCTGGAGTCTCGACGGTCGAGGAAGGTCAGTTAGTACGCGTGCGTATTGATTCGGCTGATCCGATAACCCGCAAGGTTCATCTCACGATCGTGCCGTAGATGACACGCTCGCCAACGGCATCGGTGCAAGCAGAGAACCGGCTACTTCTTGTTGACCTGGTCGATGGCCGAGTCGATTACACCGCGACTGTGAGTGGCCGTCATTCCCAGCCCACTTCCGATGTCAACCAACAGCGCGCGTTCGGCATCGGTCACTGAACCCTTGTCGGCCAAGCCGACGAGAGCGAAACGGGTGAGCAATCCTTCCTTGCCGTGCTCGTCAAGGAAGGCGCTTGCGCTTTGCAGGCCGCTGTGAAAACCGGTGATGTCGAGTCCTTGGAGATCGGTCGCCAACTGGGCGTCGGTATACGTCGGGACGTACCCGGACACGAAACGGGTCGCCTGTTCGCGGCCCACCGTCGAGGCCACCCCGGCGCGAAGCATGGCCACCGCTCCGCTGCGCACGGTCGCCGCCAGACTGTCGCCTCGTTGTGAAGTTGTTGGAATGGCCAGGACGCTTTCGTCGAACTGCGACTTGCACCCGTCGCACTGCACCACGTTGCCGAGCTTCTTGAGCGGAATGATTGGGATGAAGAAGAGCGTAAAGAAGCGCTGGGCCACCCGAAGTTTGTAGCTGCGATCGGCTTCTTCTTTCGGACAGAAGAATGAACCGGATGAAAGCGTTCGGTAGATAACGCGAAATCCCCAGATGATCATGATCTGTCCCCTTGCCTGGTGCGGCGGCCGCTATGGTCCGCCCACGAGAGGCAACAATAGAACAGCCGCTATGGCGCTCGGTTGCCTGGCAATCGACATCCGCGAGAAAATGTAGGTTGCTGGTACCGTACCGGGATGCCATCCATGTACGACTTCACCATGACGTCGATCACGGGCGAATCCACCGACCTCGGAACCTTCCGGGATCAGGTTTGCCTGATCGTTAACGTTGCCACTCTTTGAGGCCTCACGCCTCAGTACGCAGGTCTGCGTGCGCTTCATGACGACAACCACGGCCGGGGCTTCAACGTTCTAGCGTTTCCCTGCAACCAGTTCGGGGCCCAGGAGCCCGGCACCGACGCCGAGATTCTTGCCTTCGCGACATCCACCTACAACGTGAGTTTCCCGATGTTCTCCAAAGTGAAGGTGAACGGCGACGGAGCCTGCGAACTGTACGAGTGGCTCAAGTCGCAGCAGCCCGGTGAAGGGGCCACCAGTGACATCACCTGGAATTTCGAGAAGTTCCTCGTTGACCGATCGGGCACTGTGGTGGCCCGATTCTCACCGATGGCCACGCCCGAGGAAATTGCGCCTCACGTGGCAGCCCTTCTTTAAACAAGCACCGCGGTTGAATCGCTGTGGCGTCGTGTCACAGCGATTCATCGGGGAACACGATCCGCACCGGTGATGCCGATTCCGCCGTAGCGAGGTGCACGAGGAAGCTGGCAATCCCTGCGGCACCTTGCATGTATCCGGTCTGGGACTGTACAAACTTCGGACGCGCCCGGTGTTCCGCCTGGGGCCACCACGCGGCGCCATCTTCTTCGACGACGTTGTCGGCAATCACCGCGGCACAGTCGTGGGCCAACTCGAGGTACGCCGAGTCGCCAGTGGCCTTCCACATCGCCAACGCGTAATCGCCGAGCCCGGCGTCGCCGCAGCACTGGCCGTAGTTGTTCCACCAGCCCCACGAGCGACCGGCGGGAGCGCCAAGCCCGCGAAGGCCGTCGAGCAATTGCCGGGCCTGCGCGTTCCAGATCGAGTCGCCGGTGAGGCGACTCAGTATCGCCAACAGACGGCCCGTTCCCGCCGGGCCATGGCACGCTCCCAGATAGAACGCTGGCGGCTGTTGCTCTTCGGTATGACACACCAGACATCCGTCGCCAACGGCCGAGGCTCGCGACATCGTGTAACGCGCCGCGGACTGGGCGGCCTCGAGATACTTGGCATCGTGGGTTCGTTCGAACACCCGAGCCATGAAGTAGCCCACGCCCGCACCACCGTGGGCGAAGTTGGGCGCCGTAAACGGAAACGGCATGTCGGCCATCAGCCGCCAACGCAGCCCGTCGGGGGTCGGCTCGGCAACATCGAGAAGTCGATCCGCCACCAACACGGCCTGATCCAACATACCTGTTTCCAACTCATGGTCGTGGGCGTCGAGCAGGGCAAGCGCGGCTCCGGCCGAACCGACCGACAGGTCGTAGATCTCGCGCTCGCCGGTGTGCCCGGTGATGTCGGAAAAGGGCATCGGTTCGATCCACCCCAGCCCGCTGTCGAAGTGGGTCGCCTGGGCGAGCAATTGATTCGTGGCGTAGCGGGCGGTGTCGCGGAACATCATGCGGTCGCCGTCGGATATCGCGTAATCGCTAAGTACACGTAGGGAAAATGCGTAACCCGGCCATCCCGTTGCCAACGCCACAGAGGACCGTTGTTTTTGGGTGACCCGGTCCGCAAGCACCCGCCCGGCGGCAAGAGCCCGATCAGTGAACGCAGCGTCGTTCGTCGCTTGACCGAGTTCGAGCATGAACAGCGCGATTCCGGCAGCACCGTGGTAAAGCGTGAGATCGGCCGGACTATCGGCCTCATCGGTTCGCCGCCACAGCGCACCGTCGGTCTGCGCATTGATGAACGCGGCAGCGGAAGAGGCAAGGCGGAGAGCTTCGGTGTCAACCATGGCGACACCTTAGAGACTCACGTCGTCGGACGGAAATCTCGCGTTTACTCCACGCTGGCATGCGGGTCGCGAGTGAACACCGGACGCGAACCCGTCGACTGCTCGGCATCGAAGCGGTAACCGAGACCTTCAAAGTCGCGAAGGGCCTTCGCCGATGTCAATCGTTCCTTGATGATCCACGCGGTCATCGCACCCCGGGCCCTCTTTGCGAAGAAACTCACGATCTTCTGATCGCCTTGCGTGTTCGTGTCGAGAAACGCCGGTGTCACGATGGGAACGCCGAGGCGAGCGGGACGGACCGAACCGAAGTACTCGTTGGAAGCCAGGTTGATAAGAACCTTGGCTCCGGGGCTCGCCTCCAAGTCCTCGAGCAGCACATCGGTGATCGTGTCACCCCAGAACGAGTAGAGATCCCTACCCTTCGGGTTGGCGAGCTTCGTACCCATCTCCAGCCGGTAGGGCATCATGAGATCGAGTGGTCGCAAGACGCCGTAGAGCCCCGACAGGATCCGGAGCGTCTTCTGCCGCGTGGGTGAAGTCGCGTTCGCTGAAGCTGTTTCGGGCATTCATGCCGTCGTAAACATCACCGTCGAACGCCAGCAGCGCCGGGCGCGAATTCTTCCGGGTGAACGGGCGCTCCCAGTCGAGGTAGCGCTCATGATTCAGCGCTGCGAGAGCCGGCGAGATCGACATGAGCCGTTCGATTTCCCCGGGCGTCTTCGTAACCATGATGTCGATCAGCTCACTTGAGCGATCGAGCATGGTCGGCTCCGTGAACTTCTTCGTCGCGAGCGGCGACGTGTAATCAAGCGACTTGGCGGGAGAGACGACGATCAGCACAGTGAATTCATAGCGGAATTCGAGCAGCTACGGGGAACGGACCACATCGTTGTCGAGCTTGTGTCGACACAAACCGCGCGACACAAACCGCGCGACACAAGCGGCCCGCCAGAACCTCCGCCGGACGGATCAGATAGTTGCGCTTCGCGACTTCTTCGAGGCGTCTTTCAGCGAGCGGGCCCGCCAGACGGAAAGGCCGATGAAGTACGCGACTGCGGGGATCATCACGATCTTGCCGAACGTGGAAACGTGGGGAAGCTTGAGCGTGGCCCACAGCAGTGCCGCCAACCACGCGGCCGTGATCCCGAGTGACAGCGGACGCAGAACCTGCACACGAACCGGATGCGGGACCTGGACGTTGCTCATCAGCAGACCGCACAGACCCACCGTGGCCACCGCAGTCGGCCATTTCCCCATGTCGATGACGTACATCGTCGGGATCACCAGGTTCCATGTACTCGGGAAGCCCCGAAACCAGTTGTCTTCGGTCATCATGTCTGTTCGGCTGAACCACATCGCCGACAGGAACACCACGAGGCAGACCACCGATAGCGAAATCTTTTCGGGCAACATGTGGAACTGGTGCATGAACATCGCCGGTACGACCACACAGGTGACAAAGTCGATGACGAGGTCGAGTACGTACCCGTCGATTTTCGGTACCGACTGTTCGATGTTGATCTGACGGGCGATGGGCCCATCAAGCCCATCGATTACCTGGGTGAGCAGGAGGTACACGATCGCCGCTTTGGGGCGGTTGTTGATTACGGCCTCGAGCGCCAACATGCCGACAATGACGCCCACCGTCGTGAAAACGTGGAGCATCCAGCCTCGCCGAACATCTGACGCAGAGGCAACCAGCAGCGGCGGTTGAACAGCAGTCATCTCGTTCAGGATACCCCCTTCGACCAGGTACCCCGTGTTTTGCGCTTCAGGATTACTTCAATCGACGTCACCGGTCACACCCCGAGTCCCACCAACCACTCGCAACGAACGATTAGTAAGCGCGTCGACTATCGACTTCGCTTTCCAACCATCCGTGAAAACGGTGCTCCAGGACCGACCTGACCTCGGGCGGGAGAAACCACCACACGCCGTTGGCATTGACCTCCAGAACGTGGAGCTCATCGCCGGTCGGGATCGCGTCGATAACGGCATAGTCGAGCCCAAGCGAACGGGTCATCGCGACCATCATCGTCACCCATCGTTCGCTCACCTCGACGATACGACCCGCGGGTAGACCTTCATTGGTCGAGCGGACGTCCAAAACGTCGGGGTCACGGCGAAGCTCGACCACCGTGGTCCTCCGGCCCATGACATAACACCGGAGTTCCACGTCGCTCACGATCGGTCGTTGCCAGATCGTTGGCCACCGATCGGACGGCGAGTCGGGCCGCACCAGACGCGCCGGACTGAATTCGTCTGCCGATTTCCAGCCCCCTTCTGAGACGTTCTTCGCGACGAGCTGCGGGTCCCGACCGAGGGCGCTGCGCGTTGGCCAGGTCGCGCCGACCGTAGCGGCGGGGAGGGTGTATCCGTCGGTCGAGAGATGCTCGTACTGCAGCAGCTTGTTGTTCGTGAACCGGACCCGATCGGGTCGATTGAGACAGTGACCACCGGCGCGTTCGTGCAGAGTGGAGAGTCGGTCCTCGAATGCCGCGGAGACCGGACGCCACTGCTCGACTTCGAATCGCGCCCATTCGAGCGCCGGGTCGATCGGATGGAGAAGGGTCTCTTCGATCTCCAGACAGATCGGGAGATACAACGCAGTTCGAACTCCCTTCAACGAAATCGGAGGATGTTCCCCATGACTCACGACCAGATCGGTACCGTCCCATTCCACGGTCGTCGGACGGCTGTTCAACTCGATGATCGCCGCATTCCAGTCGGGTCGACGGTTAATAAGCGCGCGTAGGTTGTAGTAGTCGCCGACGTCGCCGGTTCCGGTCGAAAAGGTGGGGCGTGAGACCACCGCCAAAAAGTCCAATGCCGCAGGTTGCTCAGCCATCGGCGTCCACTCTGGCAGAAATGCCCGACCCGTCCGCGCGATCGACTCGGTAACGTGCTGCGATGCTCGTACAAGGAATTGTTGACTGCGAAGTCGTGACGGCGCCGACCGATCCCTGGTACGGCTGGGAGGGCGGGCGTGGTGTGCGGGCCGACGACTGGAACGCTCACCCGGAGCTGTTGGATGGTGACTGCATCCGGTTCTCCTTCGGTGGCTACCTCGTCAGGGGAGGACCCCTGGGTGAACGGGTGGCCCTGATCGACTGTGGCAACGGTCCCGATGGCGATGATTTCCTGCCGCCCGGTCACCTGCCCGATGCACTCAGGCTGCTCGGTGTCTCATTGAGTGCCATCACCGACATCCTCATCACCCACCTGCACTACGACCACACCGGCTGGCTGGCGACCAACGGCCAACCATCATTTCCCAACGCTACGGTTCATGTGGCCGCCGCAGATGTTGCGTGGTTCACCGGCCCCGAAGCGCAGGGTCGTAGCGCAGACCTCACCCCGGATCGACTTCGTGGCGTCGAGTCGCAGATCAGCACGTTCGACGGAATCTGCACACCGGTACCGGGCATCACGGCGCTTCCGGCACCCGGGCACACGCCCGGCAGCACGGTCTACGTCGCGAGCGAAGGCTCCGACCGCTTCGTGTTTCTCGGAGACACCGTCCACTGCCCCATCCAACTCCTCGAGCCCGAGTGGGCGGCAATAAGCGATGTCGATCCAGTGCTGGCCGCCCTGACACGGCAAAACCTGCAGCGCGAGATCGAGGGTGCGTCGGTGGCGGGGGCGCACTTTCCCGGCCTTTCCCTCGGCCGGGTGATCGGGTCGACCGTTCCGAAGAAGTGGGTCATCGGCTGAAGCCCGACCGCAATGATGTCGGCTACGGGAACCGGATCACCGCTCAGCCCAAGACGCTGTTGGTCGTGTTCTGCGGGCTGCGAAGTCGGGAGAACGAACCGATGTTGATCGGGAGCCCGGTCCGGGGTCCGGCTATCACCAAGGGATCACGATCATGATCGCGACCGTTCTGACACGCGTCGATGAGAGCTCCCATCAGCGGGCCCACCATCGGCGCATTCTTGAACTGGTTGCCGCTCGTTCCGATGGCGACATAGAAACCATCGATCTCGGTGCGGTCGTAGATCGGCAGCCAGTCGGTCGAAACGTCGTATACCGCAGCGAGGCCGACCGGTCGGTTGGGGAGGCCGACCTCGGGTAGACGCCGGGCCAGACGAAGCGTCTGGGCCTCCCAGACGCCGACGGTCGGGTTCGGATCGAACTCATCGGCGTCTTCGATCCAGACCAGCGGGTCGCACTCGGGCTCGACGCCGCCGACCGTCAGGGTGCCGCCGGGATTGGGCTTGAAGTAGGTGCCGAGGTCGGTGTCGCTGACGGCGATTCCTCCGTGTTCAAGGTCAAAGTCAGCCGGGGCCGGAACCACGTGAACTTCCTGTCGGAGTGGTCGCGTCGTAAGCACCGAATCCTTCATGGCGCCAGCCAGTTGATTGATGTGCGACGAGTGAGGACCGGCCGCGTTCACAATGATAGGTGCACTTATTATCTCTCCGGTTGCCAGCTCAACCGCCGAAACAACGCCATCATCACTGTGCACCCCAACGACTTCCGATCTGAACCGGAACTCGGCACCAACGGCTTCGGCAGCGACCATCAGGTTGTGCGCAGCCAATGCCGGGTCATCGACGAAGCCGGCATCGGGCGTCATGTATCCGCGCAACGTTCCGTGCGGATCACTCCAGAACTCGGGATCGTCGACCGGCTTTGGTGGCTGGTGACGGCCCACGTCGATCGCGGGAAACATTGCGGCAAGTTCATCGGTGCCGAGTACTTGGTAAGGAACCCTGGCCTGATCAAAGAGCGCGAACGACTTGGTCGATGGAGCGTCGGGTTGTTCGAGCACCAGAATTCCGGTCTGCAGGAAGCGCGCCATTCCGGCCGGGTCGACGAGACCGAGCGTCTCCTCCCAGTGGATCCAGTGCTGGGCCGATTCCCACGCCAGCGCAACCGCATCCGCCGTTGAATAGTGAAACCGGATGATCGCCGACGATGAGCTCGTCGAGCCACCCCCGGCCGCCATGCCCTTGTCGAGAACGATCGGTCGGTACCCGCGTCGGGCGAGTTCCAGCGCGATGGAGCAGCCCAGCACACCGGCACCGATGACTACGGCGCCCGGCGCAGCCTTTGCATTTCCGCTGCTTGCTCGATCGGCCTGCTCGCTCATTCCAGATTCCACGGGTACGTCGTCCTTCAGCGTTGGTGATGGTTGGGGTGATGGCGTTGGTTTCGGGATCGCAGTTGCGTTGAACACAAGTCCCGCGGCATCGACCACGAAACTGGAACGTTCGTGCCGCATTGACACCTCGCCCCAGAATCGGCCAACCAGGCCGGGATTTCCAGAGACAAAGGTCCCGGGAGAAGCAGGCCGTCGGCAGGCCCAAATAGGTCGAAACCGCACCACAACGCCCGCAAATCAAGGACCTGAGCAAACGCTCAGGTTTAGGACCTTCGGCTCTAGCTGCCCCGACCGCGAAAAGCGCAGGATCTGCTGTGTCCTGAGTCACCTTATTGGGGGGTCCAAATGCAGACATCCGACGACATCAAGCGAAACGAAATTGCCGATCGTCTTCCGACCGCCACGCCATTCGGGGTCCCCCTCGACTGGGCCTGGCTCCGAGGCGCTCCGGGCGAGTGGGGAATCCATCCCAAACCCAGTGCACGTGGTTTGACCATGAACGACATTTCCGTCGGGTCCTACGGAGAGGTTCCGGACCACGCACCGCGCCGCAGCATGGCGGGTAGAGGTTCGTCGATCGACGGGCCGGTGCCCGACATGGGTTACATCCTCAACAACAAGAGCGACGTGTGGGCTGAGAATGTTCGCGAGCTCTACGAGGAGGCCGTCGCCCGTCAGTGGTCGGCCACCCGCGACATTCCGTGGAGCGAACTGCCCGAGTTGCCTTCCGACATCGAACACGCCATCTGTCAGGTGTTCACCACGCTCACCGAGATCGAGATGATCGCGGCCGACCTGCCGGCGAAGTGGATGTGGCGCATGAACCACGACTACCTCGAAGCCAAGATGTTCCTATGTACACAGATCATGGACGAGGCTCGCCACACTGAGGTGTTCCGCAAGCGTGCGCTGTCGAACGGTGGCGGTCTGCTGTACTCCCGCGGTTCGGGTGAAGGCCTTCTGCGCACGATCCTCGAAGCCAAGACGTACACCCAGGCCACGGCACTGCTTCACCTGCTGGGCGAAGGATTCATCCTCGACATCTTCCGCATGGGTGAACTGATCGCCCCGTCGCACGTCGAGAAGAAGATCTTCCGCATGGCGATGCAAGACGAAGCCCGGCACGTGGCCTACGGCACCATGCACCTCCGCTACGCAGTCGAGAACGATCCCGACGTCGCCGAAGAGATTCACGAAGCTCTCGATCATGGCGAGATCGTGCTCACCGAGTTCGGCACGAACGCCGACTTCGGCAGCGCCCTGGCCTACCTCCTCGGCGGCGGCGAAGAGCACATCGAGACGAAAGGCTTCCCAATGCAGGCGGAGATGCAGCGCCACCAGTTCACGTCGTATCTGGCCCGTTGCGAACGAGCCGGCATCAGCCGCCTGGAGCGCACCAAGCTTCCGCTTGATCTGCTGGGCGTCGATATCTCGAAGATCCGTACCACCTCGCCCGCCGCGGCATAGGGGAGCCATCATGACTGCAGCCGCACCCGCTGTTCTTGATGTGAACAGCCTCGACCTCTATCAGCAGCTCGCTCATCAGATGAACGACCATCCCGACCGCTACCGGGTTCTCGGCGATGCCGACATGACTGCGGTGATCACGATCGTCGGGCCCACGGCGACGACCAACGTCCAGCTCGTGTTCGAAGCGTTGTCGTGCGAATCGGTCGACACCATTTCGGTCGAAGAAGCGCATCTGGCCGACTTCCGTCTGGAAGGCCCTCTCGAGGCATGGACGGCGATGTTCAACGACATTCTCGCCAACGGCCACGCCTCGGGTCCCTGGACGATCAACAGTCTGACCCTGCGCGGCGACCAGATCTCGTGTGAGGGCAACGACCCGATGGGTCTCGACAAGTTCTCGCGATTCAATCAGACCCTGCAGGAATTCTTCGACGGCGCGAGCCGCCTTGACTACACCAGGAGCATTTCATGAGCGCCAGCGTTCCCGTCTGTCCGAACTGCAACCAGCCCATCACGCGGGCCCTCGATATGCCTTACGGATGGTGGGAGTGGAACGGCGAAGGCTACGTCCACACCACACAAGCGACCCGGGTCGACATGGCCCCGTGGGTGCACGCCGACTGTATGGGCGAGCTTCGCAACTTCCACCCCCACGACAACCTGGCACCACGCAAACCACGCGCGGTTGCCGCGACGAGCTGAGCGAAAACCGTCATGAGTTTTCGCGTGGTGGAGGAGCTGTGCATTGGTTGTGGCGCGTGTGACTACTCGTGCCCGACCGGTGCACTGACCAAGACCGATACGTTTCTCGGTTTGTTCGTGATTGATCCGTTCACGTGCGACGACTGCGGCATCTGTGTTGACAAGTGCCCGGTTCTGGCCATCGAGGCCGACCCCGCGTGGCCGACCTGTCACGGGCACGGTTGCCCCCTCACGTCAAAGCGCATGGCCGACACGACGTGTGCCATCTGGCAACAGAAGTGCCCGTCCTGCGGCGCCACGCTGTGGCAGCAAGACGGTGGGGCGTGGTCGTGCGCGTCGTGTGACATGGGTATGAAAGTCCATTGCCCGAAGGAGAAGTTCCTGACCATCGGCGCAACGCGGCGATGACAAACAAGCACAGTCATTGCCCGAAGGAGAAGTTCCTGACCATCGGCGCAACGCGGCGATGACAAACAAGCACAGTCATTGCCCGAAGGAGAAGTTCCTGACCATCGGCGCAACGCGGCGATGACAAACAAGCACAGTCATTGCCCGAAGGAGAAGTTCCTGACCATCGGCGCAACGCGGCGCTAGCTGCTGTACCCGATGGTCGCTGAGCGCGAGCCGTACATCGGAGCCGCGCTCGGTCGACACGGTTGGGCGGAAATTCAGTCAGTCCAGTTAGCTGAGAAAGCTCTGGACCCGCTCAATCGTGTCGGCTTCCGCTGCCGGTTTGTCGGTTCGGTATTGCTTCACCCGGGCGAAGCGGAGGGCAACCCCACCCGGGTAACGGCGTGATACCTGCACGCCGTCGATCGCGATCTCCACGACCAGTTCCGGTCGTACGAATAACGTGCGGGGTCCCGAACCGGGGGCTTCGGTCCCGATCGCAATCTCCTGCAGCCGATCGGTCTGCCATTTCAGCATCGCGTCGGTCATGCCTTTGAATGTCTTGCCGACCATAACGAAACCGTCGGACCCGCGAGCGCCGAGGTGGAGGTTGCTGAGCCAGCCGGTGCGGCGACCGTGGCCCCATTCGGCGGCGAGCACGACGAGATCGAGCGTGTGCACCGGTTTGACCTTCCGCCACGCCGAACCACGACGACCCGCCTGATACGGCGAGTCGAGACCTTTGACCACGACCCCCTCATGTCCGGCTCGGGTTGACTCCTCGGCGAAGCGGTCCGCTTCGTCGCCGTCGTCGGTTTCGATCGACGGCAGCAGTAGCTCGGGCAGGATCAGCGATTTCAATGCGCGCTTACGATCTCGGAGGGGCTCGTCAATCATCGATGTGCCGTCAGCGTGCAGCAGGTCGAAGAAGAACACCTGGCTGGCCGAGAGCCCGCTCATCGTGTCTTGAAACCTTCGGGGTCGTTGGTCTTCGTCCATGGCCAGGCACTCGCCGTCGAGCACCACCGACTCGGCGTCGATGGACCGCACGGCCTCGACCACGCCCGGCAGACCGGCGGAAATCTCGTTGAGTCCGCGCGTGAACAGTCGGACGTCGTTGCCCAGCTTGTGAGCCTGCAGGCGAATGCCGTCGAGCTTCCACTCGACGCTCGCTGGGCCGGTGGTGAGAACCGCCTCCGATGCGCTTGCCGATGTCGCCGCCAGCATCGGCTGAACGGCGACCAGAGGGGTGAGACCGACCTCCAGGCTTTTGCCGGTCAGGGCGCGCTCGGCGGCAACGCCCAGGTCGCCGAGCAGCATGGTCGCCCGGCGAAGGTCCGCAGCCACCACACCCGCGGCCTTGGCCACGGCATCGGCTACCACTCCCTCGTTGGCCCCCTGCCGCAGCTCTCCGGTCAGGAGGCGATAGAGGTGGTTCTGTTCTGCACTCGTAAGGCGCGTAAACAATCCACCGAGCACAACCTCACGCTCCCGTTGTGAACCGCTTCCCGATGTCGCCGCCAACCGTTCCAGCGTGTCATCCACTTCCGTGATGAGAACGCTCGGCTGCGATGCGCCTTCGGTGTGGGCGTCTCGAGCGGTCGCCCAACCCACACCGAAACGACCCTGAACCGGTTCGCCGACGAGGAGTCCGATGGCCACTCGGACCTCCCCCGGTCGGAGACGGCGCAGAACTCCTGCGATGTCGGCGATCTTTTCGGTCCGCTTCGAGGTGGCGGCGACGCGACCCGATAGCTGAACGATGTCGTCGTACAGCATTGGGCCAGTGTTCTGGAGATCAGCCTCATCCATGAAGGTACCTGCGTCGAGAGTCCAGCGGCTTCGAGACTACCGTGCACGCGTGCGAATCGTGTCCTGGAACATCAACTCCGTCCGGGCTCGCACCGACCATCTGGTTCGGCTCATGGAACGGCTCGACCCGGACGTCGTGCTCCTGCAGGAGACCCGATGCCCCGACCTCGTGTTTCCCAACGAGCTCTTCGTCGACCGGGGCTATCAGGTCGCGCATCATTCACTGGACCATAGAAACGGTGTCGCCATCGCGAGCCGGGTCGGCCTGTCTCACGTCCGGTGCGGTTTTCTCTCGTCCTCGAGTGAAGACGGAGCTACACGATTTGACGATGCCCGCCTGATCTCGGGTGTGTGCAGCGGGATCCGCTTCTACTCCGTCTATGTGCCCAACGGCCGCACACTGGAAGATCCTCAGTACACATACAAACTTGCCTGGCTCGAGCATCTTCGCGTCGAGGCTCAATGGCACACCGACCGCCGCAAGCCGGTGGTGTTCGCCGGTGACTTCAATGTCGCGCCGGCCGACATCGACATCTACGACCCGTCGAGATTTCGTCGGACCACCCACGCGAGCCCGCCGGAGCGCGCGGCGATCGCCGCGTTGACTGACGCCGGTCTGATCGATGCGATGCGCAGCCGTGACCAGTCGGCGGGACTGTACACGTGGTGGAGTTACGCACCCGGACAGGTCGAACGGAACCGGGGTCTTCGCATCGATCTGGTCCTCGCGTCGCGCAACGTGGACCGGCGAATCACCAAACTTGACGTCGATCGCACGACTCGTGGGCTGCCGCGTGCATCCGATCACGCGCCCGTGTGGTTCGAGATCGCTCCGCGATCATTGGCGAAAGACCACTAGCGCGAGAACTGATGCTGTAAACGCCGTGACAACCAACGAATCTGCGGAATCGCCGACTTCCGGTATGAACACGTCATAGCGTTCGGCCAACACGTCGGGGCCACCCTCGATCGTCATCCAACCGTCGAGCACAACGGCGGCGACGGTGTTGTCGAGAGAACAGTCGGATCCGGCGTCAACGTGGATCACATCGATCACTGGTGCACCCAGCCCTGCGTTGCGTCGCACCATGAGGTTCAGATCCCGGACAGGCCCGCCGAGCAGTTCGGCGCGGGACTCGTCGTCTCCGCTGAAGCGCACCTCATCGAAGCGGTGAAGCACGTTTGCCACACCGTTGACGAACAGCGTCATACCTGCGCCGTAAGCGACGACCAGCGCCCGATCCACACCGGGGAGCGATGAAAACGCCCCATCCTCGGTCACCTCGGCGATACTGAGCCGCCAGCTCCAAGACTCGGGACCGGGGACCGCCAGAACTTCATCTGTGACCCCACGCCCGTTGGCCCAGGCCATTCGTCGATGGTTCGCGGCGCGTTGCAGGATCACGGCGAGACGACCTGGCTCGCCGTGATCGTCGAGCCGGTCGGAAAATGCAGCTTCATCCCGTTGTGTGAGGCGACAAATCCCAGTCGTTCGTAAAATCGCTTGGTGTGTTCGCGTCGAAGATCGGTTGTGAGCTGCACCATGAAACAGCCGCGAGTCCTCGCTCGATCCAGCGCATCGTTCATCATCACCGTTCCGAGTCCACCGCCTCGAATCGCAGATTTGATACGTACACTTTCTATCTGCGCGCGCTCACCACCCAGGTGACTCAGGCCGCGGATGAACGTCAGCTGATAGCACCCGAGGATCTCGTCGCCACGCAGGCCGACGATCACCCCGTTGTTCGGATCGGCCTGCATCGCTGCGAAAGTTGAACGGTACTGATCGGGCGCAGCCTCATAAACGGGGTTGCGACTCACGCCGAATTGGTCGTCGTTCAGCAGCGCCACGACATCCGCGAGATCGTCGATCATTGCCTCGCGAAACACCAGATCGGTTCCCGCCGGCGAACGCGTCGACCACACAGAATTCTCCATGACCCGACAATAGAACGGCGGCCGCGTCACAAGCGGGCCGGCCCCATAGACTGCTCCGGCGACCGTCAAGGTCTTCCCCACTTCGAAGGAGGTGTTGTCATGCCGAAGACGGCACACTGTTTCTGCGTGACGCTCGCCGTCATCAGCGTTGTCGCGGCGAGCGGACCCGGGTTGGCCAGCACCCGTAAGGTTCCGCGCCTCAAGACGACAAACTACGCGATCAATGTGGATCCCGGAAGCGGCCTTCCTCGAGATGAGGTCACCGACATAGTGGCCGATATTCTGGCCGACCCGCGTGGATGGGCGCCGATGAAGCACACCACGTTCATAGCCGTCCCATGGGACAGCGCTCAACTGCGAATCTGGATCATGGAACCCGACGAGGTCGATCGTCGATGCGCACCGCTCACGACCGAGGGCTACAAGTCCTGCACGATCGAGTGGGACGTATACATAAATGCCGACCGGTGGAAACTCGGTGCAGTCGCGGCGAAAATGGCGGTGCCCGACTATCGCCGTTACGTCGTCAATCACGAGGTCGGGCATGCGCTCGGTGAAGGACATCGCAAATGCCCGGGCAAGGGTCGGCTCGCACCGGTGATGTTGCAGCAGACAATCAGTTTGCAGGGATGCCGACCGAATCCGTGGCCCAACCCCAGCGCGAAAATTCCGGTCATTTCGTCGTCAGACACCGTGCCGGATACCCTCGTTGGCTAGATGCAGGGATCAAGACTCCCGACGCGGTCGCAACACCCCGACGCGCTAGGCAAGTACGCGTACCTTGCCGGCCCGGGGATCAACCTCGACCTCCGCTCCGTCAGGAATATCGAGTGCACCGTGCGCTCCGACCACGGCCGGGATACCCAACTCGCGCGCCAGCACTGCGGCATGCGAAAGCGGACCTCCATCAGCGGTGACGACGGCGCCGGCAATCGACAGCACGGCGTTGAAGGCGGGCGTGGTGGCCCGGACCACCAGCACGTCACCCGGCTCCATTTCATCGATCGCCTGCTCGGGCGATTCGGCACAGCGGGCCCGCCCGCGATAGCTCGACTCACCGATTCCGGTACCGCTCAACGGATCTCGGGCTCCATCGGACGCAACCATGCCGAGCTCGACCATCGCAACCTGAACTGTGGTGGCGAACTCCGCCAGCGGACCGGGAAGTAGATCGGCCGGTGGAACGGGTTCTATCGGTCCCAATATCGCCGGGGGCGTTTGCCGGGAGAGGGCGACACGCGTCACGACTCGCTGACCGATTTCCTCAGCCGATGGTCCGCTGCCGTGCAGCAGCAACGGAACGACCTCGTCGTGAGCCAGATCAACGGCGTGTTCGACCCGGAGCATCCGTCCACGAGCAACGAGTCGGCGACCGGCCTCCAGTAGTGCCAGGCGAAGTAACCCGACCGGATGTTCGATAATCGTGGGACCGTTGTCGTCTCGCATGTCCATCACCTCGCGTGCGTCGCGGAGCCTGTCGTCAAAATCCTGGCGACGAGATTCCGGAACCATCGCCCGCAGGCGAGCAGCGGCGCTCTGACCGGTGTTGTCACCGGCGACACCGCCGTTGTCGGTTGACGCCCGCATGATCGAATCGAACAACGTGTCGGGAAGCTCGGCGAGCGTCAAACCGGTGAGGTCGTAGCTGGTGACGAGGGTGCTGCCGTGTTCGCTGAGGTAACCGTCGAGCAGAGCGGCCACTTTGTCCGAAACCGCGCGGAGTTCGACGAGGTTCGACGGCCGAGCCTCTCCGACCTCGGACCGTATCTCCGCCAACTGTTCCCGCGGCCGCATCGTCGACGGGGAGGCCCCGGCCAGCGCGGTGACCGCTTCGGCGGTTGGAATGCCATTCGCACTCGTGAAGGCGACATACCGAGCGATCGGTCCCAGGTCGTAGCCGTGAAGCCAAAAGTGGAGGTCGGCCATGGAGTGCAGGTGGTCAAGCAACGATCGGCAATGGGCGGCGAGCGCGGCGTCGGTCAGTGTCGACAGATCGGCAGCAGCGAACTCGCGACCACGGCGTTCGATCGACGGTTTCAATTCCTCCTTCCACCGTTTAACGATGGCGGGGCCGGGAGGGTTCGCAAGGACGATCGCCGCCCGCCGATTCCGGCGCCGGAACTCAGGATGAATTCTCGCTGCGAGTTTCAGCACCCACGCGGGTGGGAGCTTGGTTGCACTTCGGTTCGCGCCGACCAACGGAACGGTTCGGGTGTACATGAAGCCGTTGACGAACCGGCCTGAGATAGCGCCAATCGGGGCGCCCAATTCGGCGAAGACCCGCCCCATTCCCGATTCCATGCCGGTTTCAATCAGCCATTGGGAGATCAGCGTGGCCCCACCGGTGTAGTGCGAACGGTCAAGCGACCATTGGCCCGGACCAGGGGGTTTCCATTGAGGGGCCGATGACGACGAAATTGAAGGCGAACTGGACTCCACTTTGACTCCCCTTACGTGACTTTGGCTATCCGTGCACAGTTCAACACTTTCTTGCCCGGATTGCGCTGTTGCGGTTTTCTGGGCATTCGCACGAACCCGAACTTTGGATCACCCGACCTACCTCCGCGAACCTGTGACCGGCTAGCGTGCGGTCCGTGCTCGTGGGCCGGGAAAACGAACGTGAATCGTTGGATCGGGTCCTGACGCGTGCAAATTCAGGGCAAACCACGCTTCTCACCATCGAAGGCGAGGCCGGCCTCGGGAAGTCGACGATGCTTTCCGAACTTGCATCACGCGCCGCTGAGCTCGGGTTTCGATGCGTGCAGGGCAACGCCGACGAGTTCGAGCGTAACCGGCCGTTCGGCGCGCTGCTCGGGGCCATCAGCCGAATAAGCGACGCCGCCGACCTTCGGATGTCCGTTTCCGAAATGCTTTCCGCGACCCCTGATCTCGCGACCCCACTGGTGCTGGCCGCGGTCCCCGACCTGCGGCATCAGATCATCGACACGCTCTGTGCGCTCATCGAGCAGCTCGCGCTCGAGGGTCCCCTTCTCGTCATGATCGACGACGTCCACTGGTCCGACGCCTCCACGCTCCTGGCGCTGAGAAGCATGGCGCGCCGCGTCGAGGGATACCGGTTGCTGGTTGCCGTTGCCGGGCGGCCCAACCAGGGGGAACGGGAATGGTCGGCGTTGGTGAACGCGGCGACCGAGTCACTGGTCATGAAACCGCTCGACCGGATGCAGCGTCATCTGCTCGTGCGAAACCGACTCGGATCCGCACTCGGGCCCAACCTTACCGACCTGGTCGACGGAACCGCCGGAAATCCCCTGCTGCTCGACCAGTTGGTTCGCGGCCTGGGTGAGTCGGATCTGCATGTGACCGACGCGGGCAGCATCGATGTGGCCGCCGGGTTCGTGCCATCGACATTCTCAAGCGGGATCGCCCGCACCATGGGACTGCTTTCCCCGCTCACTGCTGAAGTCCTGCGCGCTGCTGCGGTTCTCGGAAACAGCGCGTCGTTGGACGATGTCGCGCGAATGATCGGTCGAGCACCGGGTCGCATTGTCACCGCGGTTGACGAAGGTGTCCGCGCCGGGATGCTCTCGCCTGACGGACCCGAACTGGCCTTTCGCCACGCCTTGATCCGCGATGCGGTAGCCGGTGCGATTCCACCGGTGGTTCGGGCCGCACTGCATCGGGAGGCGGCCGACTCGATGAAGGCACGGAATGCGCCCGCCGCGCTCATTGCGTTCCATCTCCAAGAGGGTGGCGGCACCGATGACGCTGAGCTTCGGAAATGGCTTCGCCGTGCCGCTGACGACGCGATGGGCCGATCACCGGCGGTGGCTCACGAACTGCTCGGCCGGGCGCGCCGTCACCTACCGCCGACCGACCCGGAGTGGATTGACCTCGCTGTGGCCGACCTTGAGGCCACGGCCAACAGCGGGATGCTCATCGAAGCCGAGGCACTCGGCAAGCAGTTGCTCGAACTGCCTATGCCGGCCAACCAACGCGCCTCGGTGCGATGGTGGTTCGGTGGGGCGCTCTTTCTCCAGCAGCGATCGCTGGAAGCGGCCAACCTGTTCGAGGTCGCTGCGGAAGAGTTTGAGGCCCCGGAACGAAAAGCGCTCCTGCTCGCATATTCCGCTCTGGCGCGACTCGCATCCTTTTCCCCTTCGACCACCGCGGCGGTCGAGCGTGCGGTCGCCGCAGCCGAAGCGGAAGGTGACCCACAGTCGGTGAGCCTGGCGCTCTCGTTGAAGTCGCGCATCTACGGAAGCGCCCTTCGTTTTGCCGAAGCGCTCGAGCCGGCGCTTCGGGCCGTGAAGGTCGCCGATACGGATCCTCATGGCCTCGCACACCGCTTTCAACCGTCGTGGTTTCTGGCGCTCGCGTTGAGCGACCTGGGCCGACCCGACGATGCCCTTGACGTCATTGCGTTCGGTCGTCGCCACTCGGCGGCGGCCGGGGCATCGTGGGCCGAAGCGCTGTATCACGGGCTCCACGGCATGTTGCTTTATGGGCTCGGACGGGACGAGGATGCCGACGCTGAAGCGAGTGCGGGTGTGGCCGCGGCCGACGAAACCGGGTCGCAGATAGCGATCCTCTGGAGTCATGCGATCGCCGGGCTGGTCGCGATCCGACAGGGCCGCATCGTCGACGCTGAAGCGTCCATCACCGCCGGAGAGCAAGCTTTTGCCGCCGGGCAGGGGCAAATGGGAATCGACCTGATAGTTCTCGGGCGAGCGAGGTTGCATGCGCTCGCGGGTCGGGTCGAGGAGGCCCACGTTCATCTCGAGCAGAGCTGGGCGCTGTTCGAGGCCACCACGATCGAGGTGAGCAACGCTGAGCTCGCCATCGATCTGGCGGACCTGTCGATGCGGACCAACGCGACAAGCGTCGTTGACATGGTGGTGTCGACCGCTCGTGAATGGGTCACCCGCGACCCGCAGAGTGCCCGGCTGCGGGCCATCGCCCGCGCGTGCGAGAGCCTCGCCGACGCCGATCATGCCGGCCTGTACGACGCGGCGGCTGTGTTTCGTTCGGCCCATCGGATCGGCGTCGCGAACGAGGTCGAGGCGCTTGCTCGCCGAATCGACGGGCATGACCGCCGGCCGTCAACGGTTGGAAGCACGTCAGGCGAGCTGTCGACCGCGCCCGAGTTCGGCGCGAGTGCCGTGGCCACACAGACCCGTACCCTGAGCGGCTCTCCCATTGATGTTGACGCCGACCTCATACCGCCCGAGTTGGAGTCCGTCGCGCCGGCTGGCTGGGTCAACCTCAGCCCGGCGGAACAGCGGGTGTGTCTCGCCGTGGGTCGGGGACTCTCCAACAAGGCGATCGCGGCCGAGCTGTATCTGTCCATCCGCACGGTCGAGACCCACGTCTCACGCATCCTCCGAAAGATGAACGCGTCTTCGCGACTCAAGCTCGGCCTGATGGTTCGACCGCTACTCGGCGAAGTCGACTGAACCGGTTCCGCGTTTTCCGTTCCTCGTGACGCGAACCAGCCGAGTTACTATGTGAACATAGCAACTCGGCTGGGCGTGCGTGAATCGTTGGACAGCGGGGGCTCGTATCAGCCGAGCGTCGGCGAGCAGATCGGCCCGCCGATGTTGATACAGACCTGCAGCGGGTTGCTGGAGAAGCTCACATCGGCGACGAATATGGCGTTCTGGCGAGCCGTGCTCGTCGTTGCGGTGTTGCGACGATCGGTGAGCCACTTGGCTACACCGCTACCGCTCACACTGAAGGCCGGAGTTCCACCGCTTGACATCCGAAGCTTGCCGGTCAGGTTGTATTCGACCCGGTCCCGGCAGAGCGAGAACCCGTCGCGGCACCCCAGATGCCAGTCGTTCGCCAACCAGACCCCGTCGGTCGACGCATCAAGGACGATCGACGAGGCTGTGATGGTACCGGCGAAGTGATAGTCGCCGCGATCGAGTTCGACGGTGACCTTGGCCGGATTGGTACAGAACGAGACGGTGCCGCTCGGATCCGAACCGTTTGTCTTGATCCGTCCGGAACCGCTTGCACATACCGACACCACCGTTCCGGACTTGGTGATCGACCCGTTGAGCGTGGCAGCGAGGGTTGCCGTGTCGATTGCTCCGGAGTACGTGAACGCTGCGGTACCACCGACCTTTCGGAGTTGGAAGCTTCCGTCGGCGCTGAAACCACTCAGCTTCAACGCCGCGGCTCCGGTCAGGTCGAAGCTGAAGCCGGGGTCGGTTGCAGCATTCGTGGTTCCGAGGACGGAGCATCGGGTCATGCAGGCTTTTCCGTCGAGCGTCACGTCGACGAAGTCCGGCCCCGTTCCCGGGTTGGGCACGGTGACCCGACCGGTGATCGTCGCGCTCGTCCGGGACAGATCGACCGTTCCCGACGCCAGGTTGAACCCGTTGATGATGAGGTTTCCATCACCGTGGAATCTCACTATCAGGAGGCTTGACACCTTCACCACGGCGCCGTCCACGTTGATGTTCGAATCGCCCACCCTCGCGCTGCCTTCGCCCCGCACCCACTGGGTGGTACCGATGCGCCCGGCATTGAGCACGAGGTTGGCGATCGGGAACCCGTTGATGTTGCCGGGGGTTGCGGTGCCGCCCTTGACGCCAAGAACGAAGTCGCCCTTCGTCGCTGATGAGAACGATGCGCCGGCCGCCGTGGCGATCGTGCTGAGGTTGTAGCTCACCCCGTCCTTGGTGATCGTCGAGGTGCGGGTGGCTGCCGTCGGCGTATCGGTGAAGAGCGCTCCCACCACCTGGATCTCACCGAACTGGCCGGTATCGAGTGTCCCCTGCACGGTCGTCTGACCGTTGCCGATCGAGCCCTCGAGTGTGGCACTAAGTCCACTTACTGTCGTCGCGGTCGAGAACGTGGCCCGCAGTTGATCCGCAGCCACCCGGGTGGCGTTGTAGTCGACGGTGAAGCACGGCCCGCCGAGCGCCGTGGCGCCACACGTCGCACCGTCGACCGCAGTGAGGGTGGTGGTCGTGGAGAGCACGATCGGGGCCGACGAGGCCGACATGGCGAACGAGGAAACCCGACCGGCGGTCATCGTGGCTGTGCCGTTTCCGACAAAGTCCGTTCCGAGCAGGGTGGCCTTCGCCACGATCGTCGCGGTGGTGGCTGTGGCCGATGACACCGAGGCCGAGAGTTCCGTCAACTTCGTCGGACCGAACGTCCAGTTCTTCGCCGTGCCTTTGAGCAACAGCGTGTTCGTTGTGCCGACCTTCCTCGCTTCGATACGGCCTTCGATTGAGGGTGCGTCGGTGCACGACGGCTGGCCCTGCGTTCCGGTCAGAATGAGTTCGGATGCGGTCAACAGGCCGGTGACCTTCACCTTCAACGGCGACGTTCCGGCCAGGGCCGAGCAACCCGGCAGTGCGGGGAGCGGCAGCGAAGCATCACCGATGACGTTTGTCTCGGTACTGGTGAACGTAACCCGACCGTCACCCAGGCCAAGGCCTACGGTCTTCAACGTGCCCTTGGCCTGACCAAACGGCGCTCCACCCACTCCACCGGAGCGCAGCGACAGGCTGCTTCCGAAGAGGAGTCCGCTCGGGGTCCACGTGCCGCCGAAGCTCACGTCACCCTTCACGGCGGGAACGGCCGACTCGGTGCCGTCGGAGTTGACCTTCACGACGGTGAGTCCACTGCCGTTGGCCGTCACAATGGTTCCGTTGACGGTCACGACATCAGCGTTCGGCATGGTGGTTGACCCGGTGAAGTCGACGCCGCTGGTGCCAGCGGTTCCGTCGAAGGTCGTCGACAATCCCGGAGTGAGAAGGGTTCCGTTCACCTTGATCTGGGCGAGCAGAGGCGGACCGGCGGCGTACTTCAACGAGATGCACGGACCGCTCTTGAGGGCCTGGCCGGGGCATCCCTTGCCACCGATGGTTGTCGCCCCGATCACGATCTGGTTCGCGCCGACCGACAGATCGAATGCCGTAACCACACCGTTCGTCATGGTGCCGCTGCCGTTCATCGAGGCTTTCGTTTCCAGGACGGTGACATCAGCGGCGATGGTCATCGTCGCGTTGGCGGCGAGGCCGGTCTTCGGAATATCGCCGTGGAAGCTGACGACCAGCTTGTCGACCATCGTCGTAGCGTTCAGCGGCCAGGTGGTCGCCGTGGCGTCGAGGTCGAGTCGGTTCAACGTTGCGGGTGCCGGCTTCTCGACGAAGTGGAAGGTGGCCGCAGCGTTGGAGGTCACGTTGCCACCGGCGACGTTGACGTTGCCGGAGAAGGTGATGTCGAGTCCGGTTGTCGCGGTCGGGTAGACCGCGGTGCCGGACACGTTGATGGTCACCTTGCCAGTGGCCTGGCCGTTCTTCGGCGGCAGCGGAAGCTCGAGGCCACCGGCCAACGTCATCTGCGCCGACGTGAAGCTCACGCTGCCGTTGGCGAGACGCTGTCCACCGATCACCAGGGCACCGTTGCCCTTCACAAACTCAGCGCCTGCGACCCGGCCGCCAATGAGTGTGAGGCTGGTGCCA
Source organism: uncultured Acidimicrobiales bacterium (assembly GCA_963763135.1). Taxonomy (GTDB): domain Bacteria; phylum Actinomycetota; class Acidimicrobiia; order Acidimicrobiales; family JANYDT01; genus JANMZO01. The sequence continues at coordinate 1,000,908 of CAVXNJ010000012.1, forward strand.
TCGAAACCACCTTTCGGCGCAAACGTTCCGGCCAGGCGCCAATCGCCGGTCAACGGGGCCACCGCGACGTTGTCGGCGTTCTTGGGCCGGTCGACCACCGGCACCGCTGCGAGATCAGCGGCCGTACCGCTGAACAGACGACCGTCGATCGTCGTGGCGAACTGCGGGATGTTCAGGGTTCCGGTGAAGGCCAGGCCGGTGGCATCGATCGAGCCCTTGACGGTGGCCTCGATACCGGCGCTCGTGAGCTTGCCGTTGATCGCCATCGACGTGACAGCTGCGGCTGTCGTCGGCTTGGCGTAGCTGAACTGCACACAGACACCAGAGGTGGTGGTGGCCGGAAGACCGGTGACGGTTATGCCGGCGGGAACCACCAGACGCTCGGTGCATCCAGCGCCGGAGATCACGGTGCTGGCGACGGTCATCGTGGCCGGGTTGACCTGCAGACCCAGATAGCGGAGTTCGTTGTTGTTGAACACCACTGCCCCACCGAACGACAGCGCCGTGCCGAGCACTTTACCGTTCGCATTGACGGTCATCGAGAGGTTCGGTGTAGCCGCAAGCGAGGCGAGCCCACCGTGGATCTCCAGGCCGAACGTGTTGAAGGTATTTCCAGGACTGATCGTCCAGTTATTCGCGGTTGCGGTGAGATCCATACGGATCGGGTCGGTGACAGCAGCCTGCACGAGCAGGTGGCCGTCGATCGTGGCATCGGGTCCGTTGTTCGGCAGAGCGAATCCACCCTTGATGGTCATGTCGAACTTCGTCGGAGTGATAAGCACACTTAAGTCGGTGTTCTTCACGGTGGCACCGCTTATCGTGAAGTTGTCGACCAGCAGCTTGCCCTCGATGGTGAGCGTGGTCGGATCCAGTTTCACTTTGGCGTGCGCCGCCGTTCCGGCGACCGTTCCATCGAACTGAATGTTGATGCCGGGCGTGAAGGCGATCTCACCGATGTTGCCGCCGAAGGGAGCGAAGTACACCTCCGCAAAGTCGACCGTGAGCTGCTCTTTGAACTGGCCGTTGTTGATGACGGTGAGCGGCTTGAGGAACGTGACGTTGTTCGCCGTGCCGAGCGTGACCTGGAAGATCGGGGCGATCGGCGAGATGTTGAGGGCGAACTTCATCGACTCGTTGCCGACGACACCGAGCGGGTCTTTCATGAAGGTCGGCAGCGACTCGACGGTGGCGGTGAACCCGAGCTCGAGCGGCACCGGAATGCCGCTGGCCGAGAAGTCGAGCCGGCCCTGAAGCGCGACGTCCTTGAGCGCAAACCCTTCGATCCCGAGTGCGTTGTTAAGCGTGCCTAGCATGGTGAACTGGAGGCCGAGGGTGGCCGGAGGTGTAACCGTAAGCACACCTACCAACTTCACATCGCTCGGCGCACCCTTCGTCGCGTTGGGCTTCGGCAGGTGAAGGTTCATTGCCGCGCCCAAACCGAGGTTGCCGGTCGTGTCTACCCGGAAGAAGATCGACTCGAGGTGCATCGACGTCTTGGTGTCGGCGTTGCAGGGCTGACCCTGCGGACAGCTCTCGTACATCGGCAGACCCGGCGTCGGGAACTGGAGCGCAGCTTCGAGCCTCACCGCCGCTCCACCGATCTGGGCCTTGGCCTGGAGCCGTTCGGGGACACTGCCCTGCGGCACGCCCAGCTTCTGCACCAGGAAGGTCCGCGTGTTGGCATCGAGATTGATGTTGGCCACGGCGGTCAGGCCGGCGACGAGATCCACGGTACCGAGCTGTGCATCAGCCGGGTTCACGTACCCGGTGATTGGTTGGGTGGCGAGGATCAGGTGACCGGTTCCCCCGCCGACTTGAAGATCGGCCATGTTCACGCCGCCGTCGATGATGAGCGTGTTCGGCGACCGGAACTCCATCCGGGCCAGGCCCCGGGCCTGAGCGAACTTGAGCTCGCCGCTACCGATGACTTGAAGCTGGGTAGCCACGCTGCGAACTTCGAAACCGAAACCCTCGAGCGTGAGGTCCACGTCGGCGCGGGGTTTCCAGCTGTTCAGGTTGGCCGTGCTAGCCAGGCGGAACCCGCCGCTCTGGAGGCCGAGGCAGCTCGAGGCCGCCAGGTCCACGACCGGAGCTTCAGGAATCGACAGGCGGCCGGAACCGCTGAGGTCGATCCAGGTTTCGCCCGACTCAACCGGGCAGCCGACCGGTGCTGCGATGTTGGCGATGCGCACGGATGCCGTGTTGACGACGGCGGTTCCGCTCACGATCGTGACGGGAGCGCTCAGTGACGCTTTCACGTCGAAGACCACCGGGCCCTTGTTGCGACTCAGGTTGCCTGAGAAGTTGCCACGTGGCACTTCGAAGGTCGGAAGCAGCGTGGCCGCGGGCTTCCAGTTGCCGGTGCCCTTCGGGTCGGTGCTGTCGGCCGTGGCCGTCACCGACCAGTCGTCTTCGGCCCGATAGGTTCCGTTGAGGCTCAAGGCGACTTCGCCGTTGCCGGCTGTCGCTTTGCCCGACACGCTCATCTGCGCGTTCGAGAAGCGAACTTCGCCGGTCTTCAGGTTGAACCCGGGAATGCCCATCGTGGCGTTCGAGATACGGGCGGCGATATCGTAGGTGAAGGCACCGGTCGATGCGCCCTGCACGGTGCCGGTGAAGTCGAGCGGGCTGCCGAGGACCGGCACACCGACAAAGTCAACGCTGGCGGTGAAGCTGTTGTCGTTGCTCGCAGCCCCGTTGAACGTGATGGTTCCGGGCGTCGGGGCGATAAGACGAGGTGCCGTCGAAGCCGGAATCGAACCGGTCGTGGTTCCACCGGCGGCCGCGACCTGGGCCGCAAAGCGGATCCGGTCGCAGGTGAAGTCGACGAGGCCCTCGCGGAACGTGGTTCCAGCCGGCAGCTGCAACGCCGGGAAGCCACCGGTGAATCGGAGCGCGCCCTTCAATGCGCCCATGCCGGTTGTCGGGCATGCCGGCCCGAGGTTCGCCGGCAACCCCGTGGCCCCGGGAGCAACCGTCGGGGCGCTCCCGGAGAACGGGTTGGCCGAAGCCGTTGTCGCATTGAACGATGTGTCGTAGCCGACGCACAGCGGTTCGGCGATCGTCATGGTCGGAAGGCCGAGATCGCTGCGAGCGCTGAACGTTCCGCTGTTGAAGCACGTCTTGCCCTTGTCGATGGTGCCCGTGAGATTCGAACCGGACAGAAAGCCGCGGTACAGGTTGGCACTACCAGCCGAGAAGCTCACGACGGCGTTGTCGTCACACGGGCCGGAAACGGCAACCGTGCCGAGGTTGAGGGTTCCGAGATTGGGGAAGCCGATCGAGAGCGGTTGAGCCCGCAGCTGCAGGTCGAACACCTTCCCCGGCAGGGCATTGATGGAGCAGTTGATCTGACTCAACTGCTGGATCGTGGTGGTCGGAGAAGCCGAAGTGGTGGGCGCAGCAGTCGTTGAGCCACTTGGTGATGAGGTCGCGGTCACCGAAGACGGTGCGGGGGTGGAGGAAGCGGGCGTGGAGGAAGCGGGCGGTGTAGAAGTAGGTGAAGCGGCAAAGTTCGCGACGGCGACCGTCGTTGCCGATCCAGCGCCGCTGGTGGCGGTCGGGCCGGCGACCGTGGTTGGCGCGGCAGCGGCGGTGGTCGGGGCCGCGACGACAGTGGTGGCCGGCGCTACCGCAATCGTTGTGGGCGCGCCAGCCACCGTCGTCGGTGGCGGCGTGGCATCGCCAGGGGCTGCTTGAAACGTACCGGCGGTGCCGGCGGCGGGGTCAAGCGCCGGTGCGGGAGCGATAGTTCCACCCTGCTGCACTGCGCCCTTCTGGCGACCATCGGGCAGAACGATCCATCCGGCCAGGCGGTCGACGCCGTCGATCTGGTCCTGCGCCCGGAACAGACCGGAGTCTCCAGTCGCCGGCGCAGCCTTAACGGCAAACTTCGCGTTGGCCAAGGTCACGCTCGCGGTGACCGCATCACCGACGAGCTTGCCGGTGAGCGTGTCACCGCTCGGATGCACCAGCGAGAAGGCTCCCGAGGCATCGACCTTGCCACGGAACCACCGCGAGATCTTCTCGCTGTCGCAAACGTACGCGAGGACGTTCTCCCCTTCTTTCACCAGGCCGAGGAACGCAGACGACGCATTGACCTCGCCCGTGAATACGGACCGAATCGCCGCTTCGTTCTTGTCGGAACTACAACCGGCAAAGGCGACGGCGGCGAGTGCGGCAAGGCCCACCGTCGAGAGAAACCGAAGGAGCAGACGACGCAAACGGGCGGCAGACAAGGCGTTCATGTCGACACTGTTCGGGATGGACTCCCAAAACGTTTCGGGTGAAAGCCTCAATACGTAGAACTACGTACGTCGGTCACGCGCCGCGCAACCGGCGTCGATGAACGATGTGGGGCACGTGGCCAACCCCGGCCAGACACGATGTGTCACCCGTCGGGTTCACGCGGGTCTGGTCACGCAGAAATCGTTGTGCTCCGGATCGCGCATCCAAACATGGTCCGAAAACCGTTCGACCATTTCGGCACCGAGGTCGACAAGCCGTTGTACTTCGACTTCGAAGGTAACTGCATCGGACTCAATGTCGAGATGTAGACGACGCTTCGCGTCCCGTTCGCCCAGTTCAACCTGCTGAAAGCAGAGCTCCACGAACGGTCCGTCGACCAGGACGATCGGATCGGTCTCCGGTGTAAACCCGAGTCCGGCGAGGCGGGCCAATTCGGCTTCGTCGTAAGGGCGAATCTGAAAGCCATCGAGCGCCGCACACCAAAACCGAGCGAGTCCGGCGGGGTGCTCGCAATCGATCACGATCTGTTTCAGTCGGGCCATGCTGAAATCCTGCCAGCGGAGGAAATCGTTCGCCTCTTCAGAACGAATCGCCTCGCGTTCAGTCGGCGACAGACCGCCAACGGTCGGTCAGTCGCGCTCGATGCGCTGCAGGCCGCGCTCCGGGGTCCACGACTCAACCACGAGTTTCGTAGCTTCGGCATTGAGGCCGGTGACAACCAGCTCAAAAATATCGGCGATGAACATCTCGCCTTCCGGCTGCTTCTCGTCCGGGCTGTCGGGGTTGGTCGGCACCGCACCGGCGGGAACGGCCCGTCCGGCGATCTTCGCTTCGCCCGGCCACTCGCCCTCCTTACCTTCGACGGGATGGAACGTCGGGCCGTGCAACGCGAATCGAGGATCGCGACGGAGGTCCGCACCTTTGCGGGACGCTGTCATCGAACCGAACCGAAGGTCACCGTCGACGAACTCGCACTCAATTCCGGATATGCGGGGCGAACCATCGGCCCGAAGCGTGGCGATTGTCTTGTGACGCCCAGCGTCGAAAAGGCTTTGCACCCGCCGGGCCAGGCCAGGTTCCGCTTGTTCGATTATCTTCCACGTAGCCATGTCGCGACGATACCGTCGGCCATGCACGTCTGCCCGCGGAACGAGTCAACCCGTGGTTGGCAGGAATCGCTGAAGCACTGCGGCCTCGCTCCGCACGATCTCGGCATGATCGGATCGGCCGAGGCGCTCATACTCCGCCCCGGCGGCCGAGCGGGAGGCCACTTCACGATGCACGATCGATGCGACGTCGTCGGAAGACAGCACGAGTCGAGCCACTTCACCGGAGCCGAGTCCGGCCACACCGCCTGCGATCGTTCCCTGCTCCGCTTGGGGGGCGGCACCTACATCGGGTGCTTCAGCGTTGTCGATCGCCGCCAGAACCGAACGCAGGGCGCTGGTTGCGACGCTATCTCGCGCCTTCATCGCCGCCTTTAACGCTTCACGAAACGTGGCTCGCCACGCATCAACATCGGCCGGTTCAGTCACGCAACGACCATAATGCGCTCACCATTGACCCGGCCGGGCATTCCCAAACAGCCGATGACGGATTTCGAACTGCCGGCCACAGCACCCAGGCGGTGCCACAGCGACGCACCCAACACCCGGCCCCCTCGTACCCACCCACAACACGCCCACACCCGCCGGGCACAGTCGTACCACTAGGGAATCGGCACCGCGAGCAGCGTCTTCAGGTGCTGGGTCGCAAGACCGTAGAAGTCCATGAGCGACGCCAACTCAGACGACGCACGGTCCTGCTTCTCCCGGTTCTCGCGGGGGCGTCGCACGGCGAGGATCATCTTGTTCTTGCTGGAGTGCTCGAGTCCGACAAACTCGAAGATCTTCGTGTCGTAGCCGTTCGCTTCGAGCAGTAGCGCCCGGATGGTGTCAGTCACCATCTCGGCTTCCTGTCCGAGCTGGACGCCGTAACGCAACATCGGTAGAAGTGGACCCGGCGCTTTCATATGTGGACGTAGTTCTTTGTGACAGCACGGCGAACACACCACGATCTGCGCGCCACGACGCACTCCCTCGTACATGGCGATGTCAGTGGCGATGTCGCACGCATGCAACGCGACCATGATGTCGAGGTGGTCGGCATCGGGCAGCGCTGACGTGTCGGCGATATCTCCACATACGAAATCGAGCCCCTCCGCATCGACACGCCGAGCGGCCAGGTTTGCCGCACCAACCAACTCGTCGCGCAGTTCCACACCGGTGACTCGAGCGGGCTTCTCCAGCGTCGATCGCAGGTAATCGTGCAAAGCGAACGTGAGGTAACCCTTCCCCGAGCCGAAGTCGAGCACCCGCACACGCTCGGCCGAGCTCAGGCCCGACTCAACGATCGCGCCATCGAGGATCTCGACAAACTTGTTGATCTGCTTCCACTTCTTCGCCATTGAAGGAACGACACGTCCGGATCTGTCTGTTACACCGAGCTCCTGCAGGTACGCGCGATCCTGCTGTACGAAGCGGTGCTTGACCCGGTCATGGCTCGGGGCAGCGTCGCGGACCTCAGTGTCCGGAGTCTGTTCCTTCTCCGAAACGTCGGCCTCAGTTCCAGCCTTCGAACGGTGAAGCACACCCTTGCCCTTTTTGCTGATCGAAAGGTCCACGTTGCCAGTGGACGCGATGAGATGGGCGCGTAGAAAGCTCGCGCCGATCAGATCGCCGATCATCGAGAGCGCATCGGCCGCTGGCAGGTTGCGGGTGAGATCTTTCGTGGCGTGGGTCTCCACGATCGAGAGCAGGCGTTGATCGCGAACCATTACTTCGCGCATCGTAAGGCGACTCGGTAACCCTGGCGCAACTGAACGAGGCTTGGCCAACACCATTCGACGAAACGACCCGTTCGCTATCGATTCCCGGATCAGATCGACAAACTCGACGGCGGCATCAGAAGTGGCGGAAGGACTCACGCCTCCATAATGGACCCGAATCCCCAGGCGCACGACGCGAAGCGTGGTTGATCACGGCGCGAAGCATGTTTGGTCACGAGGCGACGCGTGGTTGGTCACGAGGCGACGCGCTGGTTGATCACGGCGCGAAGCGCTGGTTGATCACAGCTATGTCAGGTTCGGTGACGCGAGGCGATCCCGATTCGTCCTCCTCCACGAACGCATCGTGAATTTGGAACGCCAACACCGCCAGCTGGGTCGACGTATGAGGCACGGCGTCGGGCACCAATTGGTCACGATGACTACGCACGAACTCAGCCGCGGCTTTGATCGCTTCGTGGAACACGAGATCGGCAGGATCGGCGTACGAGAAGCGCCAGCGAATCGCCCGCTCGGCGATGCCGTCCTTACCCGGATCATCGTTCGCCACCCCCGACGCTGGGAAGATACGGCAGTCGTACGTTCGACACGTGCGGGGACGGTCGCCGTAGATACTGCAGCGGTTATCGATCAGCATCGGACAGTGGCCGCGCTTGTCGTAGCCCATCAACATGTAGCCCTTCGGCATCCGAGGGGCTGGGAAAAGCAACACTGACGGTATGCGCTTCAGTGCACGCGTTTCATCGGGCTCCACCAGAATGAACTGCGAAGACGTACAGCACGCGGTGCACGATCCGCACGCCACCTCGGATTCGCCGCGGCCCCGCATTGCGGCTTCCATCTCTCCCATCCACGTGCGGAAGTCGCCGGCGTCGAGCATCTCCCCGTCAGACGGCGTCATGCCGACTCCTCCGGTACGGCACCCGAAGAACTGGTCAGGGCGTCCTCAATCGATCGCAACACCGCGTCGGGCTGATTCCACCAGTCCTTGGTGAGCACGTGAACGACGTTCCAACCGAAGTTCGCGAGGATGATCGGGTGGGTCAGGGACCGCTCCTCCACGGAAGCCAACGCGCAACGCTGGTCGGTGTCGATCAACACGGCGAGACGATGGTCGTGGTCCCCTGCCCGGCGAACCGCGAGGTCGCACCGGAAACGTGAGCGTCCGTAGTCGATGTCTACGAGGTAACCGCGATCGCGCAACGTGCGGGTAACCGCTGCCAGCACAGGAGAAGTGACCCCCGCGGTTAGGCCGCGTCGACCGGTCGGGTTGACCGCGGCGAGCACGGTTTCGGCTCGGTCCTGGTCGCCGATCGACAGCGCCTCGGCATACTCAAGGAACCGGCGAAGCGCCGACGCACCGTCGTTGTGCTCGTTCGTGATCTGCCCGGACCGGATCGAGCTCACGATGGCCATGTGCCGGCGGGCGCGGGAGAAGATCACGTTGAGCCGCTTCTCGCCACCCCGCTGGTTGATCGGCCCGAAGTTCATCAGCATGCGACCGGTTGGCCCGGGGCCGTAACAGACACTCATGATGATGATGTCTCGCTCGTCGCCTTGGATGTTCTCCAGGTTCTTCACGAAGAGCCCGACAAACTGCCCGTCGTCTTCGCGAATCTCCTCCGCTTCGAGCTGGGTGGCAAACAGCGGATCGAGCTGTGCGAGCCGTTCCATGGCCAGTTCGATCTCGCCCTGCTGGGCTTCGGAAAACGCCGCGATCCCGATCGTGTCACCCGTCTGACGCGATAGAAGTGCACGCACCAACTGCGCGATGTAGTCGGCTTCCGTCGTGTTACGACGCGCCTCGTAGACGCTGCCTTCGAGGAAGTGAAAGCTGATATTTCGTCCGAGCGTCGCATCAGCTGCGGCTTCGCCGTCGAAACCCTGTGCACCGTCGAAACCCTGTGCACCGTTCACACCCTGTGCACCGTTCACACCCTGTGCACCGTTCAAAACCTGTGCAGCGTTGGAGCCCTCCGCCACCGCCTCTCCATCTGGTCCGGGCTGCGCCGCCACGGTATTTCGGTTTCGGTCCGAAACGATGATCGGTGTAAGGCCGACACCGACGCGGTGACGATCGGGAACCGTCGCCAGGGCACCACCGTAAAAGGCGGCGTTGCTGAACCCGATGAGTTCCTCCGACCGACTTCGGTAGTGCCACTGCAACATCGTCGAGGGAAGACCGGCCGACGTCTGCGCCAGGAAGCTGTCACCATCCAAAACAATAGAGACGCGGGCTCCGTCGTCGTCGTCAGCGTCGACCTCATCGTCAGTGTCCGCCACAGAGCTGAAGAACTGGGTTGGCGGCAACTGCATCTGATCACCGACCACGATCGTCTGGTGCGAGCGGTACAGCGCCGGAATCGCCTCTTCCAGCGGGATCTGACTCGCTTCATCGAAGACCACGACATCGAACAGTGCTGGGTCGAGCGGAAGCGTGTCGGAGACACTCAGCGGGCTCATGAGCCAGATCGGCCGAAGGTCCATGACGACCGGCCCGGTCTCGCTGCTCGCGAGGTCGCGGATGGAGCGGTAACGCATGGTCTTCGAAAACTCGTGCTCGAGCTCGCGTCGACCGGTCGAATAGATCTTCTTGAACGCCTTCTGCTCCAGAGTCAATTGCGCCGCACTCGTGGCTGACAAGGCCGCGTGATCCCGGAAGTTCGCCCGGACCCGCGTCCGAATCAGCTGTGCGTTGAGGTCAAGTAGCTTCTCCATGTCTGAACGGAGCGCAGCCAGGTGCAGCTCCAGTTCGTAGCCGGTGAAACGCTCGACGTCAGCGTTCGTGTCGGCGTAGTACGCGATCGCCTGCTCCAATACCGCCAACTCCATGGCCTCGGGCGACAGAGGAACCGTCCGGATTGTCTCGGCGACCTCGGGCGTTGCTGAAACCATTCGCAGGTCAGCCAGCAGCTCCGTCATCGATCCGGCGCTCCCACGCAGTTGATCCGCCCGCTGTCGAAGGTCGTCGAGCAATCGGTCGTCTGCGTTTGAGAACAACGCAACGCAGGCACTGAGGGCGTCGTGCACGGCAGGGGTGAGCGATCCGAAAGCTTGGACGGGCCCCGAACCCAGACCATCCCGAAGTTCGGACACCGGCCCGGCGTTCAACGCATGCACCGGTCGAACGAGCGCCGCCACATCGTCGAGGTCTTCCTGCCCGTACGTTCGGATCGCAAGAGTTCGGTCATCGTTGACGGCCGTTTCGGCGGCGTACAACGCCACCAGCGACTCCAATACCGATGTTGTCGTAGGTCGAACCGCATGCGCAGCGAAGTCGTATCGCGACTCGACGGTCTTCTTCAACGACCGCCAAGGGCCGGAGAGGAACTTCAACGCCGAATTCTCCTTGTCGCGTGCAAGAGCGAGACCGGTCCGGGCGTCCTCGAGCGACAACGGGTCCTTCCAATTCGTCGCACCCGACCGCGCCCCCTCGAGCTCAGCCCGAAGCTGCTGCTGCTTGGTGATTGCGTCAAGCAGTGTCCGGAAATCGGCGGATTGCGGGACGAGAACACCAACGACCGGTGCCGGTATCGCGGACACACGTTCGCACAACATGCTTAGCGACCCAAGATCGGCTTTGGTCAAGGACGCAGGGTCGAGCTCCGCCTCGCGCAAGGCCGCAAACAGGACGTCGAACGTATCCCGCACCCGACCCGATCGGCGCACGAGCTCGTCGACAACTCGCTCTCCAACGAGCAAGTCAGGGTTCGTTTCCGAGATCGGGTGCAGGGCTAGTACCGGTGGTTCACCGAGTCGCTGCAAGGTCGCTCCGATCCGCCGCACGGTCTCCTGCTGGGACCGCCACTGCTCGATCGTGGGCATCCGCCCGACACCGGCGACCACGTCATCGGGTCCGATTTCGATGGCACGTTGATAGACATGGCGCAAGGTCCAATCCGAGCCGTCAGGCTTCTCGCTCATTGCCTCGTCGATCCGCTCGATCGATCGGAGTCGTCGCTGCATCCCTTCGACGATGTTCTGCCGTTCAGCGTCGACGAGTGCTATATCGCCTGTGGTTGCCAACCAGCGTTCATAGGTGGACTTAAGATTTTGGATGAACGGCTTCTTGTCCGCCTGCGAGTCGTGAATGACCGCGCACAACTCGTCGAGGCCGCGGCTGCGGAGCCTGGCATGCACGACATCGATCGCTGCCCGCTTCTCACACACAAACAACACACGCTTGCCCCGGGCAACGTAGTCGGCGATCAGGTTCGTGATCGTCTGTGACTTTCCGGTTCCGGGAGGTCCCTGGATGATGAAGCTCCGCCCCGAGTGAGATCGGGCGATGGCAGCGCGTTGTGTTTCATCGGCCGGGACCACCAGGTGTTGCCTTGTCACCGGTGTCGACGCAGACAGGGCATCGTCGACCGGGCGGGCGTCGAGCGAGAAGATCCGATCGAACGAGTCGCTCGTCTCGTCGGACGCCATGAGTTGGGTGTAATCGCGTACCAGTGTCATCTTCCGATAGTTGAAGTTCGCAACCGTAAGCGCACATAGGTCAAGCTCCCACCGGTATGGGTTACCCGTCGTCGACTCCCGCAGTGCGTATGTCGTGCGTTCAGAGCACGCGAACTGACGTTGCCTCAACCGCTGACAATGCCCCCGGGGATGCCGATGCTTCGGGCGGCGACGATGCCTCGGGCGTTTCCTCGGTTGTGAGGTGAGGTCGTGCCGGTGAGGATGCTCCGGCCGCAACGCGCAGCGCATCGGGGCCGCGATACCGCACCCGCTCATCGAACAGCTGGATTCCGTGGGGACGCAGCGGTCCCGGGCCGTACGAGTACGACGTGGTACCTGGCGATGCCGTCGCTACCGCCGAACGCTGTCGACGACGGTACTGGTCAACTCGCATTTTCGCTCGCTGCTGAATCAGCTCGAGCTGCGGACGGTCGACTTTGGTCAGCGTTACGCCCGGCTCTGACGACCGGATCTGCGCGGCGAGAAGCTCAAACACCTCTTCGATGCTCTCGGTCTCCAAGTCGACCTCTTCGGGAAGCTCAATCCCGTACACCTGACGCAAGTGGTGGCGAAGCGCCGGGTTGACCTCGGCAACCGACGTACTCGCGGCCATCGTGTAGCTGTCTCGAACACCACGTTTCTTGACCAACTCGACCGGCAAAAGCAACAGCGGCGAATGTATCCGTTCGTCCTTTGCCTCTTTGAGGTTGTGCCAACGCAGAAAACAGACCACGAGTCGCAATTGCGCAATCCCGTACTCATTGCGATCGCGACGCGCCTGCGCGATCAGCTTGTCGAGCACGCCAGGGAGATACGGCGCATCTTCAAAACGAAGGAGGGAGCTCAGCGATACGGTTTTGCCCTCAATCACCGCTTGCGCCAAAGGTGCCTTCCACGTGGCAATCTGGTCCGGTCCGATGTTTCGGACATCGAGCAGGAGAGGAACCGAGCCCAGGGTCAGGTTCAACGACTGCTGACTCGGCTGGAAGTACACGAGGCGGTTACGACGGTTGATTTCAAAGAGCCGGTCACGCAACGCGATCTGGATCGCCGATCGCCGATTGCGCACCGGGCCGGAGGTGGCGCCGGCAATCAGATCGAGATCGAAATCGAGTGGCTGATCGCGGTAGGTCTCCATCCGGTCGGCGAGCGAAGCAAGATCCTGCGTTCGTCGATTGCGATCGGGTTCGGCCATTTCCCCGATGAGTTTTGCCAGCACGGGATGGAGATCGTCGCGAAGCACAAACACGTTGCGTCGGTTCGACGCAAACCGTTCAAGATCGCCAATGCGTCGAAAGTCGAGTCCGAACGCGAGACTGGCGAGGATCAGCCCGAGACTCTCGATGTCAGCGGCCTGATCGTGGTGACCTATACGGTGCTCCCACACCTGATAACCGGGGACGAACACGGGCCTCTCGATGGTCGCATCCATCGCAATGACGTCAAGACTCTCGACAGCTTCGACCCCGCGATCAACGTCGCGGGTCAGGCGGTGCTCATCCAGTACCTCGAACGTCGACGACACCGGTTTCTGAACCTGGCCCAGTTTGGTGCGGTTGCGACTCGGAAGCGTGTCGAGGGGAGCGGCTCCGCCGGGGGCGGTGCAGGTGATCCGGTACTGCTCGTCGACCCGGAGCTGGTCGATCCCCTGAAGCGGAGCAACAAAGCCAACCTCATGGAGACCGGCCACTTCACGCCACAGCGGCAGAAGCGCGTTACGGAGATCTTCAGATGCGAGGCCACCTCGCTCCACCGCAACAGCCAGCAGGTCGGTGAATGGTCGGAAAGTGTCGCTCACTGAAGCGCCCCGGAAATTCCCGCGGACAACTCGATCGATCTGACTTCGCCATCGGCGAGGATTGCCGTGCGGACCTTGGGTTTCATTCGGAGTTCTCGGTCCAAGAGTTGCGCGAATGTCTCGCTGATCCCGAGTCGGTGCGCCATCGCGGCAGCCTCGATCATCGCCTGCGATTCCAACTCGGGATCGGCGGTGGCGAAGTCAAGGAGAACGTACGCGAAGTACATGACGGTCGCAGGCGACGGCGGTACCACAAGTAACGACGGATGAACCGACACCGCCGGCCTGATATCGGGGAAGAACAATCGAGCGTGGCCAATCATCGCGTCGCTCTGCATCCACTCCGGCGCAAGGAGTTCCTCGAGGACGTCTCGGGTGAGTCGTTCAAGCCTTTCCTGTCCAAGGAGATCGAGCCGCTCAACATCGTCGACGCCATGGAGCAGGCCGTCGACCGCCTGGGAAAGTACCTGCTTCCCTTCGGACCAGTCACGAACTGCGATGGCGCGAAGAAAGCTTTCGGGATGCGAACCACCGGTGTCGATTCGGCCATCTTTGGACACGACTTCGTCGGCCTGAGCGAGGAATGAAGCAGCCGAAACGCTGCGCATTCCAGTGCTCGACTTAACAAGCGCACTTACTGTTGCCGACAGACTTCCCGACGCAAGCAGGCCGCCGCGATCGGCGAAGAGTTCCGTCGACAGCGCGATGCGGCGCGCTGTTTCCACAAAGGCTGCAGAGGCTCCGTTCGCCGCTGCCGCGTTCAACAGTCGATCGACGATGAAATGATCGCCCCCGTCGGAGGTCCAAAGGCGATGATGGGCGAGTTCGTGCCCTAGTACCGACGCGAGTTCATCGGACGACAGCATCTCGATCATCGGACCGGCGAACAGGACGATGGCCTCGTGCGGAACAAAAACAAGCGCTGCGTTCGGAGCAGATTCAAACTGGGTCTGATACATCGACACGGGGACCGGGATCTCCAGTGCCCGAGCGGCCCGATCGGCAGCCTCGAAGACTTCCGGATGCGCATCGCGGTCGAGTCGGTACGTCGATCGCAGAAGGTCCTTGCGGAGCTGTTCGGACTCGGCCTTCATGTGCCCGTCGGTCATCCACCGCCAGAGATCGGCTTCGTGCTGCTTCAGAAAGGCGACTGACTCACGATGATACGAAAGCGGCTCCAGCCGCCGCGCGTCCACTTCCGGCTCCACACGGCAAACCCTAGTAGTCGTCGCGCGTTCTCTGGGAACCGGGAACTCCGCAGGTTGGATACATGCCTGCCGATCGGACCCTGCACTTCTTTCGCGACAGAGAGGCGGTTCGCATGGTAAAGCTGGACGGGGTGTCGACGGTTAACCGCTTGACCATTCCCAAACCCCCGACCTCCGGTTCGATGAATGCCGTCCTCGAACCCGTGGCCCGACGACTCGGGATGACTCCTGAGCAACTCGCCGCTGAACTGCGGACGGGGAAGTCCCTCGACGCGATAGCGGCCACCAAAGGGGTTTCGCACCGGGATCTGGTCGACGCCATAAAACAAGGGCTGGAGACCACGAAACCCGCCCGGTTTCGAATCGTGGACCTGAGTCATCAGGCCGAACGGATGTCGAAGAGCGTCTTTCTGGCCCCCTGATCAGGCGGTCGAGGTCGTTGTGAAGTGATCCCTACCGGAGCGGTTCTTCAAACGAAAGCCCACGGAGTTTGTCGGGGTTGCTGACGATCCAGATTCGGTCGATCCCGCTGGAAGCTTCGACGACGAGGGCGAACCTCGGCGCTCCGCCCTGGCTCACGATGATTCCCGGGCTGCCATTGATCGAGCACGGCTCCAAGGTCGCTGACGAAGAGATCCGACCACCAATATTGACCATGAACCGGGCGACCCGCTCGGGGCCAACCACCGGACGGCGCGCGGCACGGTGGTGCGGTCCGCCGTCGCTCGTCAGGCAGACGCCCGATGTCAGCAGCGGAAGCACAGCGGCCGGATCACCAGTTCCGATTGCGGCGAGAAGGTCCCCGGCCAGGCGCCACGCTTCGGCGGAATTGGCGTGATGCCGAATTTCGTCACGCTCCGCCATCCGTTCATGCAGTCGCCGCCTGGCCCGCACGGCGATCTGGCGGCACGCGTCGCTCGACCGGTCGACCACTTCGGCCACTTCAGCGAACGAAAGCGCAAGGACGTCAACGAGCACAATGACGACCCGATCGATGGCGTTGAGTTCATCGAGTAGCACCAGCAGACCGATGCGAAGGGTGTCCAGTGTTTCCACCCGTTCAGCCGGGTCGTCCAAATCACTAAGCACGCTTACCGGGAGCGCGGTTCGCACGGGTTCGGGCAACCACGGACCGACATAGGACAGCCGTTGTCGTTCAATCTTGCGGCAACGATCGAGCGACAGTCGAGCGGTGACGGTGGTGAGCCAAGCCTCTGGTCGCTCCACCGTCTGGTGGTTGTCGTTCCATCGCAGCCACGCTTCCTGCACAACGTCTTCGGCGTCTACCCGGCTTCCGGTGATCCGGTAGGCCAGGCCCAGCAATCGGGGTCGTTCGGCGACGAAGTCGTCGGTGTCGTTCGTCATCTCACGATCGTCGCGCTGAATTGTGCAGCGAGTTGGGCGGCCCGTTCTCCACTCGCCAACGAGGCATCGACCAACCAGCCTTCGGATCCCACCCAATCACCGGCCAGGAACACGCCTCGGGCTGTGGGGACCGCAACCGGGGGTCGACCCGCAAGCCCTCCGGCTTGCGGTGTGGTGATCATCGAAACCGCGGTCATGTTGTGCAGGTACCTTTCGTAGACGACATCGTCGGCGCCTACGCCGACCGCCTCCACGAGGGAGCGGAGTTCGGCGCGACTCGTTTCAGGATCGAGGTATTCGTCGGCTCCGAGGTAGCGCATCGCGTGCAGCACCGCACCGCCTTCGGGAGCCAGCGATGCGGGAGGTGCATGGTTGATGCAGTACAGCGGCCGCCCAACCCCGAGCACGAACCGGTGATCGGGCACCCGCCGGAGCGCGAGATCAAGGCAGGAGGCTCGTGCTTCGACGATCTGCGCCGGCAGGCCGAGCGGAGACTCCGGGATCAACGCCTGCGCCGCTGCCGGTGATCCCGGGGCGAGCACGACCGCTGCTGCGCGTACGGTCCTCTCACGGCATCGCACGGTGACCTCCTCACCGGAAGAACCTGCCTCGACCATCTCGACGGTCTCCTTCACAAACTCCACTCCCTGCCCTCTGCCGACATTGGCTAGCGCGTCAACCATTTGGGTCCACCCACCGTCGAGGTAGAGCACGCCCTCGGAGGCGGCCTGGTTCTGCATGATCGCCACATCGGCGCTCAGCTGGTCAAACGCTTCGGTATAGGAGCCCGTGCGAAGCACCGTTCGTAGCAAGGTATCGGCATCAGCCGGAAGATCAAGTTCAGCCAGCCACTGATCGACCGTCCGATCAGCGAATTCGGTCGGGTTCAACCGACCGATGAGCGGCATCACGCGGGCCATCCGGGCCTTGCCCTTGACGCTGAGCAGTCTCGTGGTGAGCGCGGACACTCCCAGGGGAAGTGGAAGCAGGTGTCCGTCCCGCAGTCCCATGGCCTTCGCCGTCGGCGGTTGGTGTCCGCGTGGCGCCAAGCCGAGGCGGCCGAGAACTCCCATGCCGTGTCCCTTCCGATACAGGGCATGCGCCCCGCGATTCAGGAGGTAGCCCTCGCGGGAGTCGGTCTTTCCCCGCCCACCGAGACCGTGGGGCTCGATCAGGAGAGTCGATGCACCACTGCGCGACGCGAACGCGGCAGCAGTCAAGCCGGCCAGACCTCCGCCGACAACGACGACATCGTAACGAGATGAAGTTGGTTCCGAGGGATGCGAAGTGTTCATACCGGTACGACGTGCCGAGGTAATGGTTTGTGACAAACCGTCACAGATCGAAGCTCAACGGGTGGGTTCGCGCCACATGCACCAGAGTGTCGGCCCGTCTCCGGGGTGAATTTCCCCGATGACTTCAAACCCGAAACGTTCGTAGAGGGCCCTACTCCGGGCGCTCGTCGCCTCAAGGTACGCCGGCTGCCGAGCGGCGTCGGCCAACGCCAGAGTATGGCCGAGCAACGTTCCGCCCAGTCCGCGTCCCTGGGCATCGGGATGGATACCGATCGCCAGGAGGTACCAGTGTTCCTCCTTGGGGTGACTCTCCTCCATCGCACTGCCCATCTGCGTGATGCGCTCAACGTCGCCCTCGAGGCCACCCACGAATTCCGAGGCATGCTCCGACCAGAATGCGTCGTCGAGACTCTTTCCCGGCGGCATCCAAAGTGCTGCCCCGTCACCACCCGGAAGGATCGTGGCCGCACCAGCGGGGATGTAGCCGTGCCGCGCCATGACCCGCCACATCACGTCAAGTCGCTTTCGGCGCACCTGCGCGTCGAACGCCCAGCACATCACTGGATCGTCGAAGAACGATTCCGTAAGTATACCTACGATTGCGTCAAGGTCATCCGGTCGGGCAGAGCGCACGTCAACGTCCATGCCCCAGCTTCTCAGAGAAGGCGTTTCATGAGAAATCTTGAAGAAACCGCCACAAATGGCCGGTCGGTTTCTCTCAACTGAACCATCGTTGCTGTCGAAACAGGGGAGGAAGACATTCCGGGACGCCCTGGAAAAAGACGTGAAGGAGAACCACAGTGACCACATACCGACTGCTGACTCGAAGTGACATGGACGGGCTGGTGTGCGCGGTATTGCTGAAGGAACTTGGAATACTCGGCGAGATCGAGTTTCACCATCCGAAGGACGTTCAAGACGGCAAGGTCGCCGTGACCGACCGCGACATCCTCACCAACCTCCCCTATGTCGCGGGCTGTCACATGTGCTTTGACCATCACGCCAGTGAGTCGGAGCGATTGGCCGGAACGGCCACGCCGAACTATGTACTGCAACCCGACGCCCAGTCGGCGGCCCGCGTGGTCTTCGACTTCTACGGCGGAAAAGAGCGCTTCCCGAATGTCTCCGACGACATGATGGCTGCCGTCGACAAGGCTGACGCCGCCCAGTTCACCATGGACGACGTCCTCAACCCGAAGGGTTGGGAACTTCTGTCATTCCTCATGGACGCCCGGACGGGTCTTGGTCGTTTCCGCGAATTCCGCGTGTCGAACTACCAGCTCATGATGGAACTCATCGACAAGTGCCGCGACATGCCGATCGAACAGATTCTCGCCCTGCCTGATGTGGCCGAGCGCGTTGAGCTGTTCTTCGCCCAGCATCAGCTGTTCCGCGAGCAGATCGCACGCGTCGCGGAAGTGCACGACAACCTGGTCGTACTCGATCTGCGAAATGAGGAGACGATCTTCGCCGGCAACCGTTTCGTTGTATACGCGATGTTCCCGCAGTGCGACATCTCCATGCACGTCATGTGGGGCCGCGCAAAGATGAACACCGTCTTCACGGTGGGCAAGTCGATCTTCGACCGCGGCAACAAAACCGACATCGGATCACTCATGCTCAGCTACGGCGGTGGCGGACACCACGCCGCCGGCACCTGCCAGGTCGATACTGAGCTGGCCGATGCGACCAAGGAAGAACTCATAGGGGCACTTAGTAAACTGCTGGTGTCCTGACCAATTCATTTGGTTCCCCGACCAGCATCTGTTGACGTCTCCCCCGGCGCGACGAACACGACGGCCCCGGAGTTTCCGGGGCCGTTTTCGCGTCCGGCCGACCGGCATGCTCGACATCACGTCTGGTTATCGGCTGTGACCTCTGGCAGGCTGTTGCGATGGTTGAACTACCGATCCGGATCGGCTTTCTCGGGGCCGGCTTCATCGCGACGTACCACTCGAAATGCCTCCGGCCGAGTTCGGGATCAATAGTTCGGGCGGGTGTCTTCGATCCCGACACCGAGCGGGCTCAAGCGTTCGCAAAGGCGAGCGGGCACACGGTCTGCTCCAGCGAGGACGAGGTGCTCCAGGGATGCGACGCCGTGTACATCTGCACATGGACCAGCGAGCACGCGCGACTCTTGGAAAAGGCCATCACGGCAGGGGTTCACGTGTTCTGCGAGAAGCCCCTGGCATTTACCGCTGACGAGGCCCGCTCAATGGCCGAAGCGGCCCGGGTGGCCGGCATTACCAACCAGGTCGGCCTTGTGCTCCGACGCTCCGCCCCCTTCCTCTGGGCGAAGCACCTGATCGATGACCCGTCAGCCGGGCGTGTAATGAGTGTCGTATTCCGCGACGACCAGTTCATCCCGATTCAGGGTCACTATGCCAGCACCTGGCGATCCGACAAGAGCCGGGCCGGTGCCGGAACCCTGCTGGAGCACAGCATCCACGACATAGACATGCTCCGGTTCCTCATCGGTGAAGTGGCCCTGGTAAGCGCTCACACGTCGAACTTCCACGGCCACGACGGCATCGAAGACGTCGCCACCGTGGCCATCCGCTTCACCAGCGGTGCCACGGCCACGCTGTCGAGCATCTGGCACGACAACTTGACCAGGCCGAGCATGAGACGCATCGAGGTGTTCTGCGAACGGCGCACCATCACCATCGAAGGCGACACGGCAGCCGGTCCGGTCAGTTGGAGCGATGCCGACGGAGCAGTCGGATCTCTTGGCGCGGAAGACCTCGAATCGTCAGTATCGAAGCTTCGTGACGGGTCCGACAACCAAGACACCGAATTCATACGTGCACTTATCGAAGGAACAACGGCCAGCCCGGACCTGTACGAGGCCGTGGCGGCTCATCGCATCGTCGACGCCATCTATGCGTCGGCCGCGGCCAAAGGATCTCCGGTAACCCTCCAAGACTGAACACGCTCGGCCGGCCAAGGAACACCTGACAGAATCGTCTGATGCGCGCAGCTGTGTACGAACGATTTGGCGGACCGATAACCATTCAGTCGGTCCCCGACCCCGCTGTTGCCCCGGGCGAAGTGGTCGTCGCGGTCCTTGCGGTCGGCCTGTGTCGCAGCGACTACCACGGCTGGCATGGAACCGACCCCGACATCGCCTGCCCGCATGTCGGTGGCCATGAGTTCGTCGGCCGGATCGTGGCCGTCGGTGCCGGAGTCCGAAACCATTCGATCGGCGACCGGATCGTCGCCCCGTTCGTGTGCGGGTGCGGCCGGTGCGAGCCCTGCATGCTCGGTCAGCACCAGGTCTGCATTCGCCAGGAGCAACCTGGCTTCACGCGGTGGGGTGCGTTCGCCGACTTTGCGACCATGCCGTTTGCCGACGTGAACGCCGTCCGCGTACCTGAAGGGATCGGCAACGAGATCGCCGCCATCGTCGGGTGTCGGGTGTCAACCGCATACCGGGGAGTGGTTGAACGCGGTCGCACCACGAAGGGCGAAACCCTTGCGGTCTTTGGTTGTGGGGGAGTCGGGCTCGCGGCGATTGCGTTCGGCAAGGCGATGGGCGCTCACGTGATCGCTGTTGACATCAACCGGAGTGCGCTGGATCTCGCCGAAGCGATGGGGGCCGACGTAAGGGTGGACTCATCGACTCTCGATGGGGCAACCAACATCGGAGACCACCTCCGACAGCATCTCGGCGGTGCACACGTCGCCGTGGATTGCCTCGGGCACCCGGCCACCGCTTCGTCGTCGATCAGAGCACTGAGACCGTTGGGTCGCCATGTTCAGATCGGACTCTTCCCAGCGCCGACCGCCGAACTTCCCATCTCACGCGTGATTCGGGATGAACTCGAACTCCTCGGCGTCCACGGTCTTTCCGCGTCGCGATTTGGCGAAGTCTTCTCGCTTATCGAGCAGGGCCGCGTCGAGTTGGGCCCGATGATTGCGAATCGCATTGCCCTCGACGATGTCGTCGACGCCCTTCCCGCCATGGGTACATTCAGCACGCCTGGCGTGTCGCTCGTCACCAGCGGGCTCAACATGTAACGACCTGCGGCAAATTCTGGACCGTAAGCCTCAGGTCCACCCCCGGCGGGCCGATTGGGCCAGCACAGATCCGGCACCGTTTGGAGGAGATCGTCTCCGATGCAGAGGTTCACGGAGATCCGTGCCCTGCACCAGCGCAACTACCGCTGGTACAACAGGAGAGACGTGAAACAACGATTCAGTACCCGGTTCCTGGGGAGAATTCGCGACTCACGTCGCGCTCAAGCCATCGCGATCATCACCGCGCTCGGGATAGCAGGACAGGTCACGCTGTCAAGCGGCCCCGCCACGGCAACAATGCCCTCTTTGACCGTGACTTCCACCACCACCAACCTGGTTGCGCCGAATTCAACGACGGCGCTTGCGGGTCTGTTGATTTCCGGCGACACGGTCGACACGCTTCAAGCGACGCTCAACACGAACATCGGGACCCTCTCCATCGGTACGCAAACGGGCCTGACACTCGGATACGGCAACAGTTGGACGGGAACCGCATCGGTGACCTTCACCGGTTCACAGAGTGACATCAACGCCGGTTTGGCCTCAGTCTCCCTCGTTACGAGCGCGACGACCGGCACGGCTCACATCGGGCTCACCGCTGCAGTCGCAATCAGCGGTTACGACTATCTTGCGCCGAATCAGCACTTTTACAAGTACACGGCAAGTCCCGGAATCAGCTGGACCGCAGCGAATGCAGCGGCCAAAACCCAAACGTTCGCTGGTCAGCCGGGCTACCTCGCGACCATTCCGAACGCGACCGTGAACACGTTCATTTCCACCAAGATCGCCAATGCAACGAACGTCTGGTTCGCTCTGCGCGCATACGAAAGCCTCGCCACCGATGGAACCGCAAGCCTCGCGGTCGAGAACGGAGTGACCTATCCCCGGGCCTGGCGCTGGGCCGCTGACGCGAACCAAAGCCCGATCGCCGGCGGAGGCGTGTCCTTCTGCTCCAACACGACGGGCAGCTGTTCGTTTCAGAACGCTGGCAACTACTACTCCTCCTGGGCAAACGGTGAACCGAACGGTGGGTCGAATGGGACGGCCTACGCGGGCGAGTGGGTGGCCGTTACGAACTGGTCCGGTTCATCGGGCATGTGGAACGACCTTTCGCCAACCAATGGCGCACAGGTGAGCGGATACGTTGTCGAGTTCGGCGGCACCACCAACACCGACCCCAACCTCGGCACCGGGTTCTCCGGAGTCGTGACAGCGACGAGTGACGTCACGGTGTCGGCCGGCGCCACGCTGCCAGCCACAGTGACCGTGACGGCAACGCCCCACGACGCCTCCGTTGAACTGTCCTGGCCGCTGGTCAGCGATGGTGGATCCGCGATCACCGGCTACGAAGTCTCCGTGATCCCCAATATCTGGATGCCGATCAGCACGACCTCGAGCAGCGCGATGGTCAACGGCAACGTCGTGACCACCCTTTCCGGAACGGTGAGTCCGTTGCTGAACGGCACGAACTACGGGTTCCGCATTCGAGCAGTAAATGGAGTTGGCAACGGCGAAACCAGCAATACTGCGAACGCCATGCCGGTCGGCCCTCCTGATGCGCCCACCGGCGTCTCGGGGACCCGGGGAAACGCGTCCGTTGATCTCAGCTGGACGGCTCCGACAGGTAGCGGCGGGTCATCGATCACGGGATATGTCGTGACTATTTCGCCTGGAGGCGCCACCCAGAACTGCTCGTCCAGTCCCTGCACCGTTACCGGCCTCACAAATGGCGATCCGTACACGTTCACGGTGCACGCCGACAACGCGGTCGGGAGCAGTCCGGAGTCAACCGGAACCTCAGCCGTCACGCCGGCGACCGTCCCCGGTGCGCCGACGTCGGTCACCGGAAGCGCCGGTTATGAAGAAGTGGAGTTGAGCTGGGTCGCACCAACCAACGACGGTGGATCCGCAGTCACCGGCTACCTCGTGACGGTCTCGCCCGGCTCCGTTACACAGTCGTGCTCCGCCAGCCCCTGCACCGTCAACGGCCTGACCGCCGGCAGCGAGTACCAGTTCAGCGTTCATGCCATCAATGACGTCGGAGCAGGAGCGGAGGCCACGACCTCGTCGTCGGTCACGCCAAACTCAACCACGACGACCACCACAACCACGACGACAACCACAACCACGACGACAACCACCACGACGATTGCGCCGACCACAACCACGACCGAGGCACCGGCTACTACCACCGAGGCACCGGCCACAACCACGACCGAGGCACCGGCCACAACCACCATCCTCGAGGCACCGGCCACAACCACCACGGAGACCCCGGCAACCACGACATCGGAGCTGTCCACGACAACGCTCGAGGTAACCACAACCACGTTCAAGCCGATTGTGCTGTCGCCGACAGTCCCGACCACGCTTGCACCGTCGCCCAACGGGTTTCTTCCGACTACGACATCGAAGGAGCCGAGTGCGAACGACGCCGCATCCGTGCCGTCGACGACATTGCCGGTCGGAGCCGTAACACCGACGACGATCGCACCGAACGGAGATTCGGCCGACAACACCCGCGGAGCCGCTGCAGCTGGCGAACTACCCGATGGCCTGGACAAGAACAGTGAAGGCCCCGGCCCTCAGCAGGTCTCGGTCGGTGTACCGGCCGGAGGTTCGTTGGGTTTGCGGAACGGCGAAACGACGACCAATGAAGTCACGATCGCCGGGCAGGGAACGTACCGTCTCAACCCGAACACCGGCGTGATCAGCTTCGAGCCGGTCGCTGGATTTGAGGGAACGGCTGATGCGGTCGTGTTCGAGATCGTCGACTCGTCCGGACACCGAACCTCAGGGAAATACGCCGCACGCGTCCTTGGGGTTCAGGTTGAAAACGATTCAGCACCCGCGGCCCTAGCCTTCACCGGCTCCGACCCGACGATCATCCTGTCGGTCGCGTTTCTTGCCATCGCCTCCGGCTTGGTGATACGTCGACGAACCCGCGCCCGTCACCTCAGCCGGAAGTAGCCCAGACAGGACCATAAGGCCACGACAGCAAACCCGGGCAGCAACATCCGGGCAGCAAACAAACGAAAGCGGGTTGGGGCATCTCACGATGCCCCAACCCGCTTTCTGGTTAACGCCTCAGCTACCTGAAGTTGGTGAGAACTCGAGACCAGCGAACTCGCCGGACCTGCGCCACGCGTCGATGTACGCGAAGTATGCGACAGCGCCGGCCGGATAGCCGCTGCCGTTGAGCTGTTCACGGCGTCCGACGGGTCGACCCTCGTTGTTGTAGTAGCCCGGGGTGCAATCAGCGTTCGCTCGCAGCGCCCTCACACTGGTCTCGACCAGCTTCACCCAGTTCTGCTCGGCCTCGACGCTTGTCTCAACAATATGTGCGCCTACTTTTGTTGCGTGGTTGATGATGGCGGCAATTGTCGCTCCCGCCTCGGTCAGGTTTTGCGTGATGTTGGAGATTAGGTTCGCCCCCTGATTCGGTCCGACGATGAAGAGGTTAGGGAAGTCCCGCACGTGGATGCCGTGCAAGCTCTGCATTCCTTCGGCCCATCGCTCACCCAACGCCAGCCCGTTGCGTCCGTACGTCTCGAAACCCGATCGCCGAGAAGCGGGAGTTCCCACTTCGAATCCGGACGCGAAGATAATGCAGTCGAGGTCGTAGTGAACTCCACCGACCCACACCCCGGTTTCATCGATCTTCTCGACCCCTTTTCCCTCGGTGTCGATGAGATGTGTAGTCGGCTCGTTGTACGCCTGAAGGTACTCGTCGTGAAAACACGGGCGCTTGCACAACTGTCGGTACCACGGCTTCAGAGCCTCAGCCGTTGCGCGATCTTTGACGATCGTGTCGACGCGCGCGTATTTCGCTCATCTTCTCGTCGTCGCTCAGTTCATATGCGCGCAGCATAGTTGCCGGATTGAACTCCGCCCCATCGCCCATGTCGGCAATCACCCGGGCCTTGATGCGCTTGGTGATGTCGGTCCATCCGTCTTTCACGAGGTCTTCCTCGGCGAAGCCACCGGTCTGCAGCGTCGCGAAGTTGATCAACCATTTCTGCTGCCAGCCCTCACCGAGACCTTTGAACCATTCAGGGTCGATCGGGTGGTTGTTACGAATGTCGATCGACGACGGCGTGCGCTGGAAGACAAACAGTTCACCGCAGTCCTTCGCCAGGCGCGGTATGCACTGAACCGCGGTCGCTCCCGTTCCGATGATGCCAACGCGCTTGTTGGCCAGGTTCGCCATCGGCGCGCCCTTCGGGTCACCTCCGGTGTAGGCGTAGTCCCATCGACTCGTGTGAAAGTTGTGGCCGGCAAACGTCTCAATGCCCGGGATCCCGGGCAGTTTCGGACGATGTAGCGGCCCCGTGCCCATCGTGACGTAGCGCGCTCGGATCGCATCGCCTCTATCGGTGTGGATGATCCAACGTGCGGCCGCATCATCCCATTCCAGTTTCTTCACCTGGGTTTGAAAGAGGGCTTTGTCATAGAGCCCGAACGTCTTGGCGATTCGTTGCGCGTGTTCGAAGATTTCGGGACCGAACACGTACTTCTGGCTCGGCATGTGACCGGTCTCCTCGAGAAGTGGGAGATAGACCATGGCCGCGGTGTCGCACATCGCTCCCGGGTACCGGTTCCAGTACCACGCACCGCCGAAATCGCCACCCCCTTCAATGATCCGCACGTCGGTTATTCCGGCCTGCTTGAGGCGAGCGCCTGTGACCAGACCGGAGAACCCGCCGCCGATTACCGCGACTTCGATGTCGTCGAAAAGTGGTTCCCGTTCGACACGTGGGACGTAGGGGTCTTCAAGAAGATAAGCGAACTTACCTACTGGTTCAATGTACTGCTCGTTGCCTTCCTCCCGAAGCCGCTTGTCGCGTTCTGCCAGATACTTCGCTCGAAGGGCGTCGCGGTCGATCGGCTCAACAACTGCTGCTGAAGTGGAACTCGTACTGTCGCTCATAAATGATCCTCCAAAACTCGCGGCCGACTGCGGCCGACAGCAGAGTTTCCCAGCGCCCGGACCATCGACGCCAACCGAGCCAGCCAACCGAGCCAGCGATGCGCGCCCCATACGGCGCGACCATCCCTCCGTTGAGCTGCGCCGCGATTCGTTACAGCTGAGTTCAGATTTGGTCTCGTCCGGCGGAGCGCAGATGACGTTCGACCTTGTCGGTGTCAGCTCCGGTCAGTCGTGCCAGGAATCGGTTGACGCCGGTCTTGACCGGATGCGCCCGCGGATACCGAAGGCGCAGCTCCTCGACCACTGCGTCATGCTGAATTCTGGCCGCCACTTTTCGCTTCCGGTCGACAAGCGCCTCGGCGTCGAATTCCAGTTGTCGAGCCAAGTCCCGTAGCTCCTGTTCCGACAGCTTCGTGAAGTCCCGCTTCATGGGCGCAAGGTATCACGACGGGAATCCGGTGGCGGCTCCGGCTTACGGCGCTGGAGCGCCGTGGCGGAAGGTGATCGAAATGCGTGGTCCGCTAAGTGCAACTTTTGGCACGCAGTGCTGCCACGCGATCTGGCTCTGCCCACCCATGACGAGTAGGTCTCCTCCGCCCAGCTCGTAGCGAATCGACGGTCCTCCCCCGGTAGGTCGAAGGAGAAACGGGCGTCGGGTCCCGGTGCTAACGATTGCGACGATCGGCTCCTCGGGATTTCCGGGCAACCGGTCGCCGTGCCAAGCGACAGAGTCGCGTCCGTCGCGGTAGAAGTTGCAGCCGATTGAGTCGAACTCGCGGTCGTAGCGGTCAGACAGGAGTCCGAGGATCTCCTCCATCACCGGAATCGGAAACGCTGAAGAGGACGCCGTGGTCCACCACGAGCTCAGGCGGGGTTCGGGCAGCCATCGCTGATACATAAGCACCCTCCGGTTCACCCACGGCATCGATGCAAGAAGCCGCCCGAAAACATCGTCGGACCCGCCCAGCCAGTTCGGGAGGTAGTCGACCCAGGAATCGCTGTCTAGATTGCGCCGGACCAGGACGGAAAACGTGGGGTCCACCGCTGGTTCATCCAGCGCAAACAGCGAACCCTGCCACGGCGATTCCGGGATAGCGTGAATCCGTTCCCGAGTCGCAAACATATGTTCGATAGTCGCAGAATAGACACGCGTTCGTCAAGACCTCGCCCCTAACCGGTCCTCGACCGGCTACCCGTTAGGCTGGGAGCATGGAATCCCCGATTCGGCAGAAACTCGAAGAGCTGGCCACGCTTCTTCACCTCCGCAGCGACGACACGCCTTCAGCCGAAAGCGCGCACACCGAGGTCCAGCAAGCGCTGGAGTCCGACGAATTCAACGGGCTCGGCGATCGTCTTGAACGCTTCGCCATCGACCTGGAAACCGACCACCCGACCCTCGGTGCGCTGATTCGAAACGTGATCGACGAACTAAGCGCACTTGGCATTTGACAACCAGTCCTTCGGTGGGCCGCACAGTCGACCGGCCGAAGGTGTCTTAGTGAAATTCGGGTCCGTGCTTCAACATGTGCGCAGCACCGTGCGGTTCGTTGAGGGCGGCATTCGCACCGAAGATGCTTTCCTTCTGGGCACCGAAGGCCGAACGGTTTGACCCGAGCGGCGCAAGCTCGCGCGCTTTGCGCAGCGCCTCGGCGCGCAGTTCTTCAGCGGTCGCAACCGCCTGAACGACGCCTGCGGCCAGCGCATCGGGCCCCGACCACCGCCGAGCCAGCTGCACCGTCTCAAAAAACACGTTTGCCGCAAGCTTGTGGCGGAACAGGGCAAGCTCCGGCCGGGGAATGACCATGCCGAGTTGCATTTCGTTCGCGCACACGAAACCGCGGTCGGACCGCATTATGCGCCAGTCGTGACATAACGCTGTCATAAGACCGGCTCCGAACCCGTGGCCGTTTATCGCGGCAATTGTCGGAATGGGAAACGTAATGATCCGCCCCATCAACGCCATGAACTCCTGACCGAACACTTTTCGGTCGCCGCCCGGGTGGTCGCCCGCTGTCGAAATCCATTCCAGGTCGAGACCGTTGGAGAAGAACTTTTCGTTGCTGGACGTCGTGACCAGCGCGGCCGGTCCCTCCGATGCTTCGACTTCATCGAGCGCCTTTGCGAACTCCCGGACAAAGGTCGTGTTCCAACGATTCTCGCCGTCGTTCATCGTGAGAACGAAGACTTCCCCATCACGTGCCAGATCAATCACGGTTTCCCCAATCGGTATTCGACGATTTCTCGTTAGTGTGCTTTCCGCAGACACGCGACGATAGGTCGGAACTACGGTCAGGTCGAGACACCAGACGAAAAGGGTGCAGGAAATGAAGTATGCGTCAATTACCGACCGGCTCGCGGGTTTGGGCGGCGACAAATGGGCGGTTCACCTGGCAGGCCGTAAGCGGGCAGCCGCCGGTGAAGACCTCATTTTTCTGTCCATCGGCGAACCGGACCTCCCGCCTCCGGCGGCGGTACTCGACACCGTCGTCTCCTCCCTTCGGGCTGGTCGCACGAAGTACACCGCCGGGCAGGGCGATGCCGGAGCGCTTCGGGCCATCGCCGACCACTACACCAGGCGATCAGGGGCGACCGTGCTCCCGTCGCAGATCGTGTATACCGCTGGCACCCAGAATGCGCTTTCGACCGTTATGGCGACCCTGGTCGAGACCGGAGACGAGGTAATCGTTCCCGATCCCTACTACGCCACATACGAGGGGGTGGTGGCAGCAACCGGCGCAACGTTTGTTCCGGTGACGACGCTCCCCTCCGACGGATTCCATCTCACCCCGGCGGCCCTCGAGTCGGCGATCACGGATCGCTCGCGGGTCTTGTTGCTCAACACTCCGAGCAACCCGACGGGTGCGGTGCTTTCCGCCGACGAGATCGATGCGATCGGTGAGATATGCGTTCGCCATGACCTGTGGATCGTCTGCGACGAGGTCTATGCCGACATGACCTTCGACGCTCCGTTCACTTCGCCCTTCGACCGACCACAGCTCCGTGACCGCTCGGTCTCGGTTGCCTCGATTTCAAAATCCCACGCGCTCCCCGGTTTTCGAGCCGGTTGGGCCGCCGGCCCGGAAGAACTCGCCACGCGACTCACGTCCGTCGTGGAGACGATGCTGTTCGGGAGCCAACCATTCCTGGCCGACGCCGTGGTCACGGCGCTTTCCGTCCGACATCCCGAGGTGGACCGCCTTGCCGCGGAATTCCGACGCCGAGCCGAGACATTGGTTCGCGCACTTATCAACTGCCCGGCGGTGGGTGCCCGGATGCCGGAAGGTGGCATGTTCGGGCTGCTCGACATCCGTAGTACGGGGCTCTCCGGGGAGGCATTCGCGTGGCGCCTGCTTACCGAGAAGTCCGTCGTCGTGATGCCGGGCGAAAGTTTCGGGGCCGGCGGAGCGGGGCATGTGCGAATCGCGTTGACCGTTGATTGCGCCACGATCGAAGAAGCGTGTCGTCGCATCGCTGACCTGGCAACGGCTCTCCAGCCCTAACCCAACGGAGTCTTCGGTTCGCGT
The DNA here is from genome assembly GCA_963763135.1 of uncultured Acidimicrobiales bacterium. Lineage (GTDB taxonomy): Bacteria > Actinomycetota > Acidimicrobiia > Acidimicrobiales > JANYDT01 > JANMZO01. The sequence goes on from CAVXNJ010000012.1 coordinate 1,030,581, forward strand.
CAGGAAAATCCTATTGTCTGTCGATACGCCTTCATCGGTTCGTAAACCGGTTCTCGACCTCCTACGCTGAATAGTGTCGCAAACGACGACGGAGGCTTTGTGACCCGAACGAGGTTTAAGAAACCGGTGCGTGGCGCGGGATCCGAGGTCCGATTTTACGTCGCTGGCCACTTCCTCACGGTCGTGGCCGAATGGGCGTCGTATGTCGGAATGTTGATCTACGCGTTCGATCACGGCGGCGCCCGGGCAACAGGATTCGCATCGGTCGCAATGATCCTTCCGTACGTCGTTGTAGCGCCATTCACCTCACGATGGGCGCAGTTGTACCGGCCACAGTTGGTTCGACGGGCTGCGTTGGCCACTCAACTGCTGGGGTTTTCGCTGGCGGCCGCGGCCGCCGGTGCCGAACTGGCCGTCGTGTGGCCGACGATCGGCTGCATGATCGGGTTGGGGGCGGTCACGGCACTCAGACCAACCGGTGCCGTGCTACTCCCGTCTCTCGTGCACTCGTCGAGAGATCTAACCACCGCCAATCTGTGGACCAGCAACGCCGAGAGCTCAAGCGTCTTCATCGGCCCGATGCTCGCCACCGGGCTCCTGGCCATTGGTCGGGCTCCCGCAGTGCTGATCGGTTGTGCGGTCACGGCCGCTCTTTCGCTGGCCCTTGCGGTTTTCGTCGTTCGAGTAGATCCACCCGCGGCGAACGACGCCGCTTTCGCCGACGAAGCAGCCCCACAACCCTTTCGAGGGGTTCTTCGCCATGGTCTCAGCGGCTTACGGAGACTGTCCAAGCGTCCCGGGCTGTTGAGCGTCCTGGCCGCCGAGACGGCGCAATTCATGCTCGTCGGAGCGCTCGATGTGATCGTCGTGGTCGTGGCCAACGAGTCACTTCACCTGACGAAATCAGGGACGGGGATGCTCGCCAGTCTCTTCGGTGCCGGAGCGTTTCTGAGCACCGTCGCAGCCGGTCGTGCGGTGAAGCGAAGCGCGCTCGCTCCATTGATCACGCTCGCACTTGGGATGTTTGCGATCGGCACGCTCGCGCTCGGCTTGTCAACGCATCTTGTGACCGCATGGATCGCGCTACCACTCCTCGGTTTCAACCGGTCGGTTCTCGATCTCATGGCTCGTGTGCTACTCCAACGTTCGGCGCCACCGGGCGAGTTGGCAACGGTGTTCGGAACACTGGAGATGTGCGGCGGCATCGGAATGCTTACCGGCTCAATCGTGGCCCAGGCCATGATCGCCCTGACCAGCGGACGCGGAGCACTTATCGCTCTGGGCATCCTGTTCACGCTCTCGCTCGCCGTTCTCTATCGGCCCCTTCGTACTGCCGATGAAAGTGCCGACGTTCCTATCGTCGCCATGAGCCTGCTCCGCCAGACCGCTGTTTTTGAGCAGCTTCCGACGCTCGCTCTTGAAGCGGTATCGCGGGCGGCGATCGAACTCCCGGTGGCCAAGGGAACGAACGTCATCACCCAGGGCGATGTCGGCGACCGTTTCTACGTCGTGGCCAGCGGCGAATTCGACGTGCTCATCTCGGGGAGACACGTACGAACCGCCAAGCGGGGCGAGGCGTTCGGCGAGGTGGCGCTGCTTGCCGACGTGCCCCGCACGGCCACTGTCACTGCCGTTACCGACGGGCAACTCCTTGCGGTCGACCGACAACCGTTCCTTCTGGCGGTCACCGGGCACGATTCGATTCGTGTGGCCGCTTGGGGCGAGATCCGCAAGATGCAGTTGACCACCGACCTTGTCGCCGAGATCGGAACGCAGATGGGCGCCGACATCTCAACGCTCTGAGCAGCGGTCCCAGGGCTGGCGCGCTGCGGTTGACCAATGAACCGCTGAGAGATGGCAACATCGGTCATGGAGTTTTCTGAAGTCGTTCGACGCCGACGCATGATCCGTCACTACAGCGACCGTCCGTTGGCTCCGGAGGTAATTGAGCGGGTGTTGGCGAATGCGCTTCGGGCACCCTCGGGTGGGTTCTCTCAGGGTTGGGCGTTCCTTGTGCTGACGGAGAAGGCTGATCGTGCGAGGTTCTGGCCATTCGTACCGACCCGGGTCGAGCAGACGCCGACGATGCAGGACGCGCCACTGGTCGTCGTTCCGCTCGCGCACAAAGCAACCTATCTCGAACGCTATGCCGAGCCAGACAAGGGATGGGAGGATCGGGCCGAGTCGCGTTGGCCGGCACCGTACTGGTTCATCGACACCGGCATGGCCGCGTTGATGATGTTGCTCACCGCTGTCGACGAGGGACTCGGCGCGTGCCTCTTCGGCATCATGCCGGAGCACCTCGATCCGTTCCGCGCTGAGTTCGGGGTACCTGCCGAATACGCACCGATTGGCGGAATAACGATCGGGTACCGCGCCGACGATGTTCCACCGCAGAGTTCAGCGGTGGACCAACGCCGTCGAGGCATCGCCGACGTGGTGCACCGCGGCCACTGGTAGGGAATCGCTGCGCTCCGGGCCTGTCGGGTTCAGCTGATGCCCAGACGACGCGCGGCCCGCTGCGCGGCTGCGGGTCCGGCCAACTGACGCAGGAGCAGGAGACCGTCAAGAACCGCGATGGCCGTCTCCGCCTCGACACGGCGTTGCTTGGCGGTTCCCTTGATGAACGTCGTCGTCCACTCGATCCAGACCTCGACCAACATCGGCACAAGGGTCCGATAGGGCTCCCGACCGGCCGCCGCGAGTCCATTCGCCTCGAAGAACAACGCGAAGATCGGATCGGACTCGGGTGTTGCAAGCAGTGGCCATGCCGCACGCAGAAGTTCGATGTGCTCGCCGGCCGGCTCCATGAAGGCTTGTGCAAGCTTGGTCTGCAACTGCACGCCCATCGAGGTGACGACCTCGCTTATGAGATCATCCTTGGCGGGAAAGTAGTAGACGATCGTTCGGTCGTTGATCCCGAGTTTCTTCGCCAGCCGACCGAACGTGAGTTGACTGAGTCCGTCCTCGAGCGCGGCAGCGAGCGCTCCTTCCAGAATCTCTTCTTTGGTGTGTTTCGGACCCATGTTTCTTCTTGACTGTAGTAACCACTACGAATATGGTTTGTAGCAATCACTACAAACTAAGCGGAACCGGATTGCAGACACAACGGTAACCGTCCAGGAACGAGGAGTTTCGCCATGTCCGATACATCCGCCAGCCCGATTTCCGTCGTCGAAGCGTTTCTCAAGTCCTTCGTGGCCATGGACTTCGAAACGGCGCTCACCCACATCTCCGCTGACTGCGAATACACGAACATTCCGATGGGAACGGTTCGGGGCCCCGCCGGCGTGCGAGAAGTGCTCGAACCGTTCTTTGCCCCCATTCACGAAAACGACTTCATCATTCTGCGGAAGGCAGCCGACGGCCCGATCGTGTTCCTGGAGCGTCTCGACCGACACCGCCTCGACCATGGATGGCGAGAACTTCCCGTCAACAGTGTCTTTGAGGTCCACAACGGCCTCATCACCGTATGGCGGGACTACTTCGATCTCATGACCGCGGCGAAGATTCACGATCCGGCGGCCGCCTGATGACTGGCGGGGAAGCGGCCGCATGGCCTGAGCCGAAGCAGGTGATGACCCACCTCGGACTCATTGAATACCGTGACATCGGTGAGGGTCCGGCCATTGTCTTTCTCCACCTCATCCTCGCCGACGCCACCCACTGGGACAAGATGCCGCCACTTCTCAGCGACCGGTTCCGATGCATCCTTCCGACCCTGCCGATGGGTGCCCACCGCATTCCGGCCAACAACGACGCCGATCTGACCGCCGCAGGGCTGGCCCGAGCCGTCGCCGAACTCATCGACCACCTCGGCGCCGACGACGTCACGCTGGTTGGCAACGACAGCGGCGGGGCTATCTCGCAAGTGGTGGCAGCAAACCATCCCGAACGGCTCAACCGGGTAGTTCTCACCAACTGCGACATGTACGACGTCTTCCCGCCGAAGTTGTTCTCCTATTTCAAGTTGCTGCCGTACATCCCAGGTGGAATATCGATCACGGCTCGGGCCCTGAAAATCCGAGCCCTGTGGGGATTGCCGTTTGTGTTCAAGCTCCTCACAAATAAGGTTGACGGCACGAAGATCGATCGTTGGGCCAACGCGATGCTCGCCAGCAAACTTTCGAGACGCGACGCCAACAAGGTGATCAAGGGCTTCGGCCCGGAGGTCACCAACGCCGCCGCTGCCACACTTCGTTCAACGAAGCTCCCGTTCTTGGTGGCGTGGGGCGCCGACGACAAGGCGTTCAAACCGGCCCTAGCCGAACGCTTCTGCCGAGAGGTGCCGACCGCGAAGCTCGTCATGATCGAGAACTGCAAAACCCTTGTCTGCTGGGACCAGCCGCAACGCCTCGCCGACCTGATCGCTGAGTTCGTCGCCGGCGAAAACTGACCTGAGGAAGTTGCCGGGCTAACAGGACGTGCGCCCGGAGCGAGTCCCACGTAACCTCCAGCGTGCCATTGACATCGGCTGGGAGCTCGAGCTCCAAGCCCGCACACTCGGAGAACAACCATGCAAAACGTCGAAGGACTCTGGGACAGCCGCAGGTCAACCGCTCCGAATGAGAAGGCGTTTGCCGCCAGCGGTTCACGCCCGACGAAGCGACCGAACCTGATCTTCATCCTCGCCGACGACATGGGATGGGGTGACCTGGGCTGTTTCGGTTCGCTCCATATACGCACACCGAATCTTGATCGCATGGCCGCGGGTGGGATCCGGTTCACGCATGCCTACTCCGCTTCACCGTGGTGCTCACCGGCCCGCATCGGCCTCTACACCGGCAAGAACCCTGGCCGCTTCGAAGCCGGACTGGAGGAACCGCTTGCCACGCGAAGCGAGACGAACGGGATACCGCACGGGCACCCGACACTCCCGTCGCTGCTAAAAGATGCCGGGTACCGCACCGCGATGTTCGGCAAGTGGCACTGCGGGTGGCTGCCATGGTTCAGCCCGTTGAAGATCGGCTTCGAGACCTTCTTCGGCAACCTCGATGGAGCAATGGACTACTTCACGCACATCGACACCCTCGGACTGCCCGATCTCTACGAAGGCGAAACACCGATCGGCATGGACGGCTACTACACCGACCTGATCACCGACCGGGCGGTGGACTACATCAAAGACATGCCGGGCACCGACCAGTTCTACATGCAGGTCAACTACAACTCGCCCCATTGGCCGTGGGAAGGTCGCGGCGACCGCGACGTGGCGACCCGCATCGCCGATGACTACGCCTCGCGCAACGTACCGTTCCCGATGTTCCACAACGACGGTGGTTCACTCGCGAAATACGGCGAACTGATTGAGACGATGGATGAGGGAATCGGTCGGATACTCGACATGCTCGACGAGACCGGGCGCGCCCACGACACACTCATCTGTTTCGCTTCCGATAACGGCGGCGAACGGTATTCCTTCATGTGGCCGTTTGTCGGCGAAAAGGGCGATGTCACCGAAGGCGGAATACGCGTTCCGTTCATCGCAAGGTGGCCTGCCGCGTTCGATGCCGGACAGTGCTGCGATGACTACTCGATATTCATGGACTGGACGGCAACCTTCCTGGAGGCGGGCGGCACCGGCCCTGATCCGGCATTTCCCATCGATGGTCGCTCGCTCCTCCCCTGGCTGGTCGACGGCGATCCTCACCCGGAGCATGACCTGATGTGGCGGATATCGAGCCAGGGCGCGCTCCGACGGGGCACGCTGAAGTACCTTGTCGACCATCGTCCGAGCGCACGAATGGGCAACTGGCCGATGGTACCCGGCACCCGTCACATGCTCTTTGACCTCGCAGGCGATGGACGCGAAGCCGCCAACCTCGTACGCCATAACCCCGAAGAACTGCGAAAACTGCAAGATGCCTACGACGCCGCGGCCGCTTCGCTGCTGCCGTACCCACCCGAGCACCGCGGCCGACCGGAGAACAGCCCCGTAATCCGCGGCCCTCGCCATGCGTCGGCAACGCAGTCGGCCGTGAGTGCTCCCGACTGACATTCGCACGACATCCGCACGACATCCGCACGCTTCCGGTCGAGAGACTGGACCGCAGTGTTCGTCCGCGCACTCAGCGGGCTACCCATCGGCTCCGAGGATGACGTTCATGTCCATCTGGCGGCCGATGGGGTCCCGCCGCATTCATCCTCGCAGCGCCGACGAACCCGCCGTGGCCCGATTCGATCATCGTGATCAGGCCCCATCGTGGAACCATGACTACGAACCTGAACTCACCAATCCCGAGAGCCACTCGAGAACGGAAGCCGATCGACTCCATGCGAAAGACGTCGCTTGCGGCGGGCATCCTGTATCTCGTGACCATCGTCGCGTCGGTCCCGGCGCTGGCCCTGAAAGGACCCTTCCTTCACCACACGAATTTCATCCTCGGGGCAGGTAGCGACACGGGCGTCATTTGGGCTGGCGTTCTCGACTTCATCACCGCACTTGCGTGCATCGGCACGGCACTCGTGCTCTTCCGGGTGGCCAGGAAACAAAGCGAGACCGCGGCGGTCGGCTTCATCGCCGCTCGGATCGTGGAGGCCGTCATAATCATCGCCGGAGTGATCAGTATCTTCGCCACCGTTACGTTGCGTCGAGACTTCGTGAGCGGCAACGGCACACGATGGTGGGACATGAGCAGTTGGGGCGACGCAACCGCATTGAGCACCACCGGTCGGTCCCTCGTCGCGGTCCACAACTGGACCTTCCTCCTCGGGCCCGGCATCGTTCCGGGAATCAACGCCCTGTTTCTCGGATATGTCCTGTACCGGTCACGACTTGTGCCACGAGCAATTCCCCTGATGGGACTCATCGGAGCACCGATGATCCTCGCCTCTGGTCTCGCGGTGATGTTCGGGGTCTACGACCAGGTCTCGCCCCTGTCGGCGATTGCCACGATCCCGGTCGCCCTGTGGGAACTGTCGCTTGGCATCTGGCTCGTCGTCAAAGGTTTCCGTCCGTCTTCGACCGTTTCGGAGCAGAGCACTCGGGCCGATACCGCATCCGACTCGTTCCGCGTTGCCGAACTCGTGAGCGTCTGAACGCCCGGCGGTCGCCGGGAGTCCAGCCGATCACGCGCTGGTTGCACTGAGGCGGCATCGCCACCCGATGCGAGGTTGCCCTCGAGCGTCGACATCTAGCGTTGACTCCCGCCCGGGGCACTACGCCTTGGGTATGGCAGCATCAGCGGTGCGGCCGGCGAGGGCCACCATTTCCGGGTCGTGGGCGTTCGCAACGAGATTGATCGTCACGCCATCGACACCGGCGTCGATGATCTTGCCGATCTGCTCGCCGAAGGAGTCGGCATCGCCGAGGGTCATCCTCGGCCTCAGAAGATCGATCATGTTGGCCGGCCAGCCATGGTTGCTGATGAACAAGGCAGCGGCGGCCTCGGCCTCCTCGTGGGTGCGTCCGATGACGCCCATGACGAGCTTCGTGACCTTGATTTCCGAACGGTCCCGACCAAGCTTTTGGCAGTGCTCGTCGAGAGCTTCGAGCTTCCGCGGGATTTCTGCAACATCGCAGGTGAGGTTCGATTCGTCGGCGTACTGGGCGACCATGCGGAGGGTCTTCTTCTCGCCGTTTCCGCCGATCATGACCGGAATTTTCGAGATTGGCGCGGGCGAGTTGATTGCGTTGACCACCTGGTAGTGCTTGCCGGCGACGGTTGGACTCTCACCTCGCAGCATGGGAAGGATGATGTTGAGGGCTTCTTCGAGTTTGTCGAACCGCTCACCGAAGGTATTGAACGGGATCCCGAACGCGTTGTGTTCCAACTCGAACCAGCCCGATCCGATCGCTAGCGTGGCCCGGCCGTTCGACACATGATCGAGGGTCGTGATGATCTTGGCCAGAACTGCCGGGTTACGGTACGTGTTCCCGGTCACCAGCGACGACAAGCGCACGGTCGAGGTGTGCTGGGCCAGGGCCGCGAGGGTGGTGTAACACTCGAGCATGTAGTCGTCGGGGCTGCCAATCCCGGGCAACTGAAAGAAGTGGTCCATGAGCAGAAGCCGATCAAAACCACTTGCCTCAGCGGCCTTGGCTTGGGCGACCAGCGACGCGAAGATCCCTTCGGGTCCGACGCCGGGATACGTGAAGTTGGGAATCTGATAGCCGAGACGGGTCATTGGGAACTCCTTGACGTTGGCGAGAGCGGGTTCTGACAGAATATCGAAAAGTGTCAGAATGTCAATGACGTGCATTTCGTCCGGATTTGGTCAACAGTGGTGTCATGGTGGTGCCCGTCGACGACACGAAGAAGACTCAGATCCTCGATGCCGCTTTCGAGAAGTTCCTCGCCTACGGGGTCGCGAAAACATCGATGGCCGACATCGCGAGCGAGGCTGGTGTCTCGCGTCCGGCGCTCTACCTGCATTACGCGAACAAAGAAGCGATATTCAGCGCCTGCATTGAACGCGTTCTGGACGCGGCGACCACAGCGGCACTGATGGAACTGGAGGGTCCCGGTGGCGTTCGCGAACGTTTGGATGGTTTCCTCCAGCGAGCGATCGGTGATCCCGTGGAACGCCTCCAGCAGTCCGAGCACGGCGCTGATCTCATCGAGGCCAAGACCGGCTATGCGAAGGACGTGTTCGAAAGCGATTGGCGGCGAACCCGCAAGGCACTGGTGGCGTACCTGAAATCGGCCGGTGGTCCCAACGTCGACGCGGCGACCCTGACCGGTTGGATCGATCTGCTGAAGTTCTCCCCCGTCGGGTTCAAGTCCGACCACCCGTCGATCCGGACCTATCGCAACCGGCTGTCGACCCTCGCCGCGATGATCGCGCTCGACATCGAACGCGTAGCCGGGTCACAGTAGCTCTCAAAGGGTCAGGGCCGATCGGCCGAGAATCTTCCCCTTGGACACCTACCGATCGACGGGCGTGGGCTCGGCGAGCCGGCGGAGCGCGTCAGCCGAGGGTTCATCGAGCGGGAGGAATGCTTCGAGTCGCAGTTCAGAAAGAGTCACGTCGCTACCTGTCGCGAAGTGCATAGCTGTCGTCAGCAACCGCACCGTCCCTTCCCGCGTTCGTAGCTGCATCGGCACCGCAAATGAGACGTAATCGGCGGGTACATCGCGGTGCACTACATAACCGACCAACTCGTCGAGCAACTCAATCCGACGAGGATCGGGGTTCAGACCGACGCTTCGGCGGAGATTGTCAATGACGTGAGGTGCCCATCGCGCGAAGTTCTCGATTCTTGGGGCCAGTCCATCCGGGTGCAACGCCAGACGCAACGCATTGATCGGCTCGACCAGCAACCACGGCGCAGCACCTTCGGTCAAAACGCCGAAGGCCCCGTTACGACCCACGATCACCCCGGCCGCGTCGGTTACCAGTGCCGGAAACGGATGGTGACCGTCAAGCACGCGCTGGAGCGCTTGACGCACGGTGGCCAGCTCCGGACTGTGAAACGATGACTCGGAGAACGCCGGGGCAAACCCGGCGGCCAGTAGGAGGTGATTGCGGTCCCGTAACGGGAGGCCCAGCGATTCCGCCAGGCGAGCGACGAGCGCCCGACCGGGTCGGGAACGGCCCTGTTCGACGAAGCTCAAGTGACGTTGGGTCGTTCCCGCGAGCGTGGCCAGGTCGAGTTGGCTCAGTCGACGCCGCTGCCGCCAGTCACGGAGGAGCACCGTGAAATCGGACGTGACCGCGAGGTCAGTACCCATGGAATCAGTACCCATGGAACAAGTAGAGACGCAATGACCGTCGTGCCGCCATTCCCTGGAGGGAATTGTCGGACCACGGGGAAACCGTGATGCTCAAGCGATGACCAACCTGGAAACCTTCGCCGCCAACTACGTCGCTCTTTGGAACGAACCCGACACCTCGAGCCGATCAGCTGCCATCACCCGACTCTGGTCGGTCAACGGCATCCACACGACAGCGTCAATGCACTGCATCGGTTACGAACAGATCGACGCGCGAGTCACATCTGCGCACGACCGATTTGTCGCCACCGGTCTGCATACCTTTGAACTGGACGGCCCCATCGACGGACACCACAACACCGCCCGCTTCCATTGGTTGATGCGAGACACCGGCACCGGAGCCGTAGCCGGCGGAGGGTTCGACTTCGTGGTGTTCGACGACGAAGGCCGACTCACAGCTGACTATCAGTACCCGGCGCAGATCTCGCCGGCATGACGCACGTCGTCCGCCCGCCTATCTTTTGACCGCGCGAGCGAGTTGTTTGCTAAGTGTACGTAGCTCTTTGCGAAAAGCATCGCGGTTCACATCGTCAACGGTTGCTGCGAGAACCGTGACCAGGCCGTGGCGGGCGGCGGCAAGGAATCCCCGATCGTCGAGTGACCCCCGGGCCCACGAACCGGTTGCACCGAGGAAGCTCAGGAAGATCTGACGCCCCAGGCCTTCAGCGTCGAATTCCTTCGCGATGATGCCTCGAGCACGAGCCTCTCGCATCGCAGCGACCTGCAACTGGGCAGGATCAAAGGCCGGGAATGTGGCGACCCGCTCGATCGATCCAAGCGCTGAGATCACGCGGCGGAACACTTGAGATTCCGATGTGAATGCCGCAACCGAGTAGTCAACAACGAGACGTGCTGCGGCGATCGGATCACCTCCGGTTCGCGCTTCGAGCTCGACAAGGGAATCGACGACGCCGAAAAGTACACGGTCGATGAGCGCCTGCAGCAGCTCGTCTCGAGTGCCGACGAGGTTGAACACTGTCGCATGCGATACGCCGGCTCGAGCCGCAATGTGCTCAGTCGTCAGATCCTTCAGCTCGGTGGTCCGGAGGAGCTCGAACATCGCATCGAGGATTGCCGTTCGTCGGCGCGCCTTGTTTTCTTCTCGGAGACCAGCCACCAACAAACTTTGACAGGACTAAAAGTTTCCGTCAAACTGCCCTGCATGCGACACGACGAACAGGTTCGACTCATGAAGCAGCTGTGTGCCCATCTCGATGCGGGCACGAACGTCGATGCGGGAGGGCTCCGAGCGCAACCGACCGCCACGTTCACGGACACCATCCAAGCCGAGCGTGAATGGAAAGAGTTCTTTCTCGGAAATCCCCAGTGTCTCGGGATGTCGGGCGACTTGCCCGAACCCGGCTCGTTCATCACCAACAATGACCTGGGCATCCCGATCCTCGCGACCCGCGATGCCGATGGTCGTTTCCAGGCATTTGTGAACTCGTGTCGGCATCGCGGTGTTGTGGTCGAGACCGAGGACCGAGGGACCAAGCGGCGCTTCACGTGCCCGTTCCATGCGTGGACCTACGACAGCGGCGGTGCGTTGGTCGGAATGCCGAAGCCCGAGCATTTCGGTGATGTCGATGCGTCCTGTCTCGGACTCGTGCCGCTCCCGGCCGAGGAGCGCCACGGTCTGCTCTTCGTCCATCCCGATCCGGCAGGGGTGATGGATCTCGACGAGCTCCTCGGTGACATGCTCAACGAGGACTTCTCAACCTGGAATTTCGGCACGATGATTCCACTCACGCGCGATGCATACGACACCGCCTGCAACTGGAAGCTGGCCATGGACACCTTCGGCGAGACATACCACTTCGCCGTTCTTCACAAGAACACGCTCGCCAACAACTTCCACGGCAACGTCCAGTGCTACGACGAAGACGGCCACAACCACCGGATGATCCTGTGCCGGCGCGACATCGACGAGATGCGCAAGCTCCCCGAGGACGAGTGGGACATCACCGTTGCCGGATTGCCGGTGTACTGGCTGTTTCCAAATGTCATCATCATGCCCTTTCGAGCCGGCTGCTTCCTCGTCCGGGCCTATCCCATGCCGGGCGATCCGGGCCGACACGTGAGCCGCATCGACTTCTACCTCAAGCCCGAAATCGCCGCCGCCGCAGGACCGAACGCGCCTCAGGTTTCGGAGTTCATGACTGCTATCGCCCAGCAGTTCTCCCGGGTCATTCGCGATGAGGACTACGTGATGAGTGCGTCGCAGCAGACCTCAGCGAATTCAGGAGCCATCGCGGAGGTCGTCTTCGGACGCAACGAGCCGGCTCTGCATCATTACCACAGCACCTACCGGATCAAGCTGGGCGAGAGTCCCATGCCCCTTCTGGCGTCGGTGGGACCAACCGACCTGTAGCAGAGGACAGCTGTACAGGCACGAACGCGTCCTGGTCACGAACCTTGCGGGCCTTCGTCGCGCCTGCAGCATTCGTCAGCAAGCCATATGCACACATATGGTGATCGTTACCGGCTCGAAGCGTCTCGTTCTGCGAGCCGGGTTTCGCCGTGCACAACGACGCGGTGCATCGTGCGACGGTCGTACGGGTAGTCCGACACTGCGTAATGCTGCGTTCCTCGGTTGTCCCAGATTGCGACAGTCCCCGGTCGCCATCGAAGACGAACCTGGCGGTCGGGTCGATTGATCATGTCGAGCAGCACGCGATGATCAGCCGGGTGAGCGTGAAGCGACGGTGCTTTCAGGTGGATGTACCGTCGACTGACGTGATTGACGTGGCCGCCAGTGCGATCGCGTCAACCATCGGGAGAACCCGGCGTGGCATTGGATGGCCGGCCGTTCGGGCGGCCTGTTTGTAGGCTTCAGACGGCGACCCGCTGAGCACGACCCGCACCACACCTTTGCCGGCCGGGTCCTCGCAGTGCTTCGGATCACTGGTTACGAGATACTCGCGACAGCTGAGCGGGCGTTCGGCGTGAATGGAGCATGCGCCTTCGTCGAGGAATGGGCAGTCGATGCCGAGCGCGAACCACGCAGTCGCGACTCGCCAACGAAAGGCCAAAGTGGTCTCAGGATCCGTCACGGCGTCGAGATCCGCACGGAGCCCGGCACGTTCCGCAACGCGCCGGGCCTCGGTGGCCCGAGCGATGACACCGGCGCGCCGCTCCGGTGTCATCTCATCGAGTGCGCGGGCGAGGGCCGGGACCTCGATGGGCAGGACCGGTGCAAGCTGACGACAGCACGCCCCGCATCCCTTGCGACACGACACGGGCGTGCCCGCTTCCTCGGCGGCCTTGGACCCAGCGGTCGTATGGGTCTCCGCTATCGCGCGCAGACCGGGAAGCAGGAGCGCCAGCGCTTCGTCGAGGGGCATCACGGTGCTCAGAACTTGAAGACGCCCTCTACGACCTCGTTGGTGCAGAGGGACTGCGTCTTGAGCGTGCCGCCCGGCGCCCATGAAGCTTCGAACTTCTGGGTGACGCTACTTATGATGATGTCCTTCAACATCGATGGAGCGGCAAACCCGGTGACCTCGTCGTCCCCGTGGGCCTCTCGCAGAGCGGCGCCGAGTTCAGCGATAGCCGCCTGGACTCGTGGCGAGGCCGAGTAGCCCTCGCTGATTTCGATGCTGACGTTGATGCCTTTGGACGTTTCATTGTTCATGTTGTCAAGACGCCGTAGGGCGATGAGGGTTACAGGTTCGTTGCAGCGGATCGACTCTGTTCGGAGAGTCGCTGTATGAGGAACTCTGCATACCGCCACCGGGCCCACGCCAATGTGCGCCGGAGTTACCTCGTTGTGATCATCGAGGTCGTACGTTGTTGTCGGCGACCGAGGTCGACGTCGCCGTCGGGGAACCGGAACGTTACCGCGAAGCCCACAGCGCGGCCGGAGTAGTTGATGAGATCGCCCGTAGCCACGAGTTGCCCGTCGAGCAGTGTGCACTTCTGGTTTTCAAGCGCGTACTCGTCCTGTCGAGCAGGTCGACGGTCGGCAGGATCGAACTTCTTTCCACTCGCCGTACAACTCGCCATCATCAACACGGCGAGAGGGATGAGCACCCGACGTAGAGTCATGTGGGAATCCGTGTCAATGGTCGTTGCGACGACATCACTTCGCCTTCGCAATGGCAGGAATCACGGCCGACACCGCACGCAATGACTCGGGCCAGTGCCAGATCCGTCGCGTGTGACTGCCAGGCCGACAGGACACCTTCGAAGGTTGAGCACGTCGTGGATGTTTGGACGTCAGAAGGTCCGGACGGCAGAGATCGTTCATGTGACCACTGTTCGCACTGGACCAAACAGGCACCTGAGTAGGTCCTACTCATTTCTCCTGCTCCTCGCATTCTCGGTCACAGCTAGCATTCCGAAGTGCCTCATGACGAACTCGGTCACGATCTGAATGTCGACCAGTTGAGCGCTAAGGTCCCGACCCTGGCGGATGGCGTGATCCTCCTCAAGCGTCGAACGATGGCTGACGTCGAAGCACAGATGGCCGGCCAAGACAGCGAAATAGTGAAGTGGCTCGAGTGGGATGAGCCTACACGTGAGAATGTCACCGAAATGATTGCATCCAGCGCTCGTTCGTGGGACACGAACGATGGTCGCTGCGATTTCGGCGTGTACGATTTTTCAACTAACACGCTCGTAGGAAATTGTCGCGCCAATTTCGCCGATCCCCGTCTACGCGAGCACGAGGTCAATGTGGGCTATGCCGTGTTCGCCCCATGGCGCGGTACCGGGGTCGGCACACGAATCGTTCATGTGCTTCGCGAATGGATCGAACAACGTGACCCGATCCGAACAACAGTCCTCCTGATTGATGCCGGGAATGTTGCGTCGAATCGGGTAGCTGAACGTTGTGGGTTTGTACCAGACGGCCTGGTTCCCGATGAACACGCTGAACTCGTTCGGTGGGTTCGACCGAAACGCGGTTAAGTAAGCGCGCCTATTTTGTGGGCCACCCACTTCGAAGCGGTCATTCGACCTGCGGCTTTGATGAGATCACTTTGATGAGATCAATGGGTTCCGGAATCGAACGGCCGGCGTGTTCGATTCCGGAAATGCCCCAACCCTTCGTCACCTACCTGCAAATGTCCACTCGTGCCCCTTACCGCGACGTCACGTACTCAACGTTGTCGAGCTGGGGCTGCTTGCGGGTCAGCGTGGCCCGGGCTTTGGGCTCGGCATTGAGTGTTTCACGAAGGAACGCAGTGGAGTAATGCATGACGATGTCGAGAGGTCGACGCGTTCCCCACACGGCATCGGTGCAGAACCCGTCGCGGTAGAAGGACTTCTGGGTCCAGGGGAGGTTGTCGCACGGGTCGACGTAGAGCATATGGCCCGCGCCCGGAAACGTAATGAGTGTCTTGTTCTTGCTTCCCGCGTGATCGTAAGTGAGCTTAGCGCCCCAAGTGTAGGGCGTGCCTTCGTCGACGGTTCCGCCCATGACCATCATGGGAACCTTCAGCTCCGCGAGGCCGCGCTGATCGAACAGGTACGCGTCGCCGGCCATCGAAATAACGGACGTGACCCGCGGGTCTCCAAACGATGGCCACAGGTCCGAGGGGGTCGAGCGAAGTCCGGCTCGGGTGGCCATGTCTGCTTCTTTCGGAACGACGGGGCCGCAGAAGAAGTTGAGGGGATCATCTGCTGTCAGTGCCGCGCAGCGGGTCTTGTACGCAGCGAAGTCGAACCGTGCACCTCCAGCCGCGAGAGCGGTGTAGCCGCCGTAGGAGTGTCCCACAACCGCGATCTTGTTCATGTCGATCATTCCGGCCAACGTTGCGCCAGGCTTCGTGAGCACCTCCGCGTAGTCGATGGTTCGTTGGATGTCGACGGGCCGGTCGACGATCGCCTTCCAGAATCCGGTGAGTGTCTCGTCGAAGGTCTCGTTGTGTTCGGGAGCGAGAACGACGAAGCCCTGTGATGCGTAGTGCTCGACCAGCGTGCTGAACACGATCGGGCTGATCGCGTAGCCGTGGGAGAAGACCACGAGCGGGTACGGCCTACCGGCCCGCTCAGGTCGGCCGTTCGCCAGCGCTCGGCCGACTGAGGTGATCTCCTTGCCGGGCGTGATCTGTTCGTCGAACTTGTTCGGCGCTGCGTACGTGATCGTCGCTTGCCGCTTGTCGGTGGCTCGACGTGCGGGGTACCACGCTCGCAGCGTCAGGGGTTGCTGCTGTGCGCCGGTGGTTGTGTACACGCGATAGCCAACCGCGTGGCTGCCCCGCGCTGCGTAGGTGAGCGAAGGAGTCGAGGTCTTCGCCTTCGCTCCGGTCTTCTCCGTCGCTGAGGTAGTGGATGGTTGCGCAGATGCGGACCCGGTAGCCAGGGGCCCGGCAGCAGCGAGTGCTGCGAGGCCGCAGATGGCGGCAGCAAGTCGGTTGCGGTGGTGTTGTTTCATGATTGTCCTTTCGGGGAACTTCTTTGGAGAGGGGCGGAATGAGAGAGGGATGTCCGGCTAGCTGATGTCGCGGCGGATCGTCCGAACGACTCCGGCGGCGAGCGGGGCCACCACCCAGAAGACGATCGAGACCGAGATCTGCGGCACGTGACCGGACCAGTCGTTGTCGAGCATCCACTTCCAAGCGGTGGCCATGTCGATCCAGTCCAACAACGTCGATGCGGTGCCGAGTAGAGCGACGGCCGCGGGAAGAGCGAAGGATGCGGCGATGGCGGCCCCCGAGCTCTGCAGCAGTGCCCCGAGCGCGACGGCCGCGAGGACGTTGAGGAGTACGTAGAGCAAGTAGCTGGCGATGACGCCGATGCTCAGGTTTGCCTCCAGGTCGCGGCCGGAAGCCGAAGCCAGCCCAAGGCCGGCTGCTCCGACGAGTCCGCCGAAGACGGCACCGCCGCCACCGAGCACCATCGACACAGCCAGCTTGGCGTTCACGACTCGGATGCGCCGCGGTTCCTGGGTGAAGGTGGTCATGAAGCTGCGTTGGCTCCATTCGGCGGTGAACAGCAGGATCGCTACGACGGGGAGGAGGACGTTCAACCCCAGAGAGGCAACACGGAGGTAGCTCGCGTATGTCTGATCGAAGGATGTTGGGGAGACGACCGGGACCAGCATGATCCCGGCCGTCGACAGGGCCACGAGAGCGAGGAGCCAACGGGCGGCGCGGGTATCGGTGGCCTTGATCCACTCGACCCGGACAAGCCGTGAGAACGGGATCGGTCCTTCAGTAGAGCGTGCCGCGTCGATGCCGATGGTTCGGGGGGAGAGGGTTCGGGGGGATACTGACGTGGTCATGCTGCAGCGTCCCGGGACGGATTCGCCTTGGAGGCGGTGAGCGAGAAGAAGAGCTGCTCCAGCCCGTTTGTCTCGGACTCACGCAACTCGGTGAGTAGCACCTGGTGATCGCGGGCGACCCCTGCGAGCACCTCGGTCGTCACCCGACCTCCGGCGACGTCCACGGTGAGCGCATCTCCCGGCCCGGCGACGTAGTCGATCAGCGCTGCTTGGAGCGCCGCGGCCAACGCGGCGCGGTCGGGGCTGCGCACCAGGATCGTGGAGCTGGCCAGCAGATCATCCATCCGACCGGCGGCCACCACAGCACCGCCTGCTATGACGACGAGATGGTCGGCCGTGGCCTGCACCTCGTGGAGCAGGTGACTCGACAACAGCACCGTGCCGCCATGGTCGGCGAAGTCACGCAGGAGCGTTC
Organism: uncultured Acidimicrobiales bacterium; assembly: GCA_963763135.1. GTDB lineage: Bacteria > Actinomycetota > Acidimicrobiia > Acidimicrobiales > JANYDT01 > JANMZO01. Next base: position 1,047,940 of record CAVXNJ010000012.1, read on the forward strand.
GCATCCATGCGATCCCTTCGGGATCGAGCCCGTTCGCTGGTTCATCAAGGATCAGCGCCTGGGGTTCACCGATAAGGGCCTGGGCGATACCGAGGCGCTGGCGCATGCCAAGTGAGTAGGTCCCAACCCGCTTGTCCGCCGCATCGGCGATCCCGACAAGTTCCAGCAGGTGGTCGATCCGCCCCGTGTGAACGCCGGCCATCTGCGCTGCGATCCTGAGCGTCGACCGTCCACTACGCCCGGGATGCATCGCCGACGCGTCGAGCAGCATGCCGACGACACGTGTCGGGTTGGGCAGTTCAACAAACGGTCGGCCGTCGATGGTCGCGGTACCGTGATCGGGTCGCACCAGCCCGACGACCATCTTCAGCGTGGTGGATTTGCCGGCGCCGTTCGCCCCGAGGAAACCGGTGATGGTCCCGGGTTTGCAGTGCAACGAGACGTCGCGAACGACGTGCATCTGTTTGTAGCTCTTGGTGAGAGCGGTTGTTGTGATCATGCATCCAAGCCTGAATGGCTCGGTGTTCCGCCGCATCGGGCAGACGGCCACGATCCGATGTCCGAAGGGATGTCGTTTGTTCAGTCCGACGGCTTCGGATCTTCGTCTTTCGTTGGCTGCCGTTTCGACTTTCGTCTTTTGGTCCCACCGTTCGGCGGATCGTTGCGACGGCTCAGAAGCTCCCACTCAACGCGCCCGCAAAGGCGCGGATCGGGGCTGCGGCGGTCGCCGCGTTGGCCGTCGCGATAATGGTCATGCCGGTCGCTGCGATCGCTGCTGCGGGGGCGAGCATGCGCAACAAGACCCGGGTGCGCCGATCGTTTGTAGGCGTGCGACTTGACCGCCTCCACGCAGTAATCGCATATCGCAGGGCGAGTACGGCGAGGACCGTTGCGAGAATCGCCAGCACCAGATGGAACCTGCTGAACTCGCTGACCATCCGCTCGAGCGGCGGCGGGAAATCGGTCCGGTGCGTCTGCCCGGCGACGCGCTGAGCCTCGGCGACGAGCTGAGCGGAACGTTGGTTTGGCGACGCAGTAAGCGTCGGCAGTAGCGATGCGATCGGCGCGAACGGTCCCTGGATGTTCGCGATAACGAGGAGTGAGAAGAACGCTCGCACTGCGGCGACGCCGATGCCAGCTACAGCCCAAAGGCTGGCGATCCCGAGTGGTTGGGTCCGTCGGAAACGAACGAAGAGTCGGGATGCGAGAGTACCGGCGGACAGGACGACAAATGCCGCGAAGAGACACTTGAGCAGATGGTAGGTCGACCAGTACCTGATTGCGTGGCGGAAGGTGCTGTCGAGGTGCCCGCCGTTGGTCCAGAAGCTTGCGAACCCTTGGTCGACGGCCACTCCGAGATCGTGTTGGTCTTGAATGCCGGAAGAGTCAATGAGTGGTGTCAGAAGCGGCGGTCCGACGATGAACAGGCCGATGGCGATGAACAGACTTGACGCGACGGTCGGGATCCGATGCATCGGACGAGTGGTCAGGGAGTAGGTGGCGATCACGGGTGAACCTCGAATGAACCTCGGCGAGTGGGCCTACCACCTTGACCCGACCGGTGCGCTGCCGCATCGGGCGGACGGCCAGGATCCGATGGAGGAAGGGATGTCCGATCACTTCCGACTTTCGCCTTTCGTTGGTTGCAGTGTCGACTTTCGTCGATGTTGCACGTGCGCACTAAGCCGTACACTCGAACGATGTCCTGGCTACGCAGATGGTGGGCCCAGACCGCCCCCACGGCGATGCTGGCACCCGGCGACCCGGCCCAACCCGACAAGGTGGGGCCCAGGACTGTGCGCGACTGGTCCGTCGACGCCGGTGCGTTCGTCATCGCCACCGCTCTGGGCGCCGTCATCCTGCGGATCACCGGGGACGTCACCGCGAATCCGATGACCTCGGGGCAGGTGGCCATCGACGCCTCGTTCGGACTCCTCTGCTGTCTGTCCCTGTGGTGGCGGCGGCGCTGGCCGTTCGGAGTGGCGCTGGTTTGCGTCCTGTTGGGCGCGTTCTCGACGTTTGGCACGGTCGCCGGCCTGTTCTCACTCGCCTCGCTGGCTGTCTACCGCCATGTCCGGCCCGCCCTGCTCATCTCCGCGCTGTTCGTTCCGTCTGCAGTGGTGTGCTCGATCTGGCTCGGGCGGACCAATACCGGGTCGGTGTTGCTGCCGACGACGGCGCTTGCGGCCGCCGCAGTCGCATGGGGCATGTTCATACGCGCCCGGCGTCAGCTCCTCTCCACCCTGCGCGATCGCGCCCAACACGCCGAGGCCGATCAGCTCGTCCGCGCCGAACGTGCTCGCCTGGCTGAGCGGACCCGCATCGCGCGGGAGATGCACGACGTCCTCGCCCACCGCATCTCCCTGGTCGCGCTGCATGCCGGCGCGCTCGAGGTCGCACGCGACCTTCCTCCAGCGCAGGTGCAGGAGAGCGCAGCGCTGTTGCGTTTGACGGCCCACCAGGCGCTGGAGGAGCTGCGAGACGTGATCGGCGTGCTGCGGGAGGAGCCAGGGCAGGAGCGGCTATCGACGGTGCCGCAACCGACGTTGGCTGACATTCCACGCCTGGTGGAGGACACTCGCCGTTCCGGAGCGAAGGTCGACTTCGAGATGCAGGTCGACGGTGCAGCTGCCGCACCTGGCCCCCTGGGTCGCGACGCATACCGCATCGTGCAGGAAGCACTCACCAACATCGGCAAGCACGCTCGCGGCACGCACGCCCAGGTTCGCGTGACGGGCGCGCCGAATTGCGGCCTGCATGTGAGCGTTCGCAATCCGGCGGCACTGGGCCCTCAAGACCGTCCGGCGCTGCCGGGTTCTGGCACCGGCCTCCTTGGTCTGCAGGAGCGGGTGACGCTAGCCAATGGTGTCCTGGTGCACGGACCTGACGCGTCCGGTGACTTCATCGTCGAGGCCGACCTGCCGTGGTGAAGATCCGGGCGCTGTTGGTCGACGACGACGCGCTGGTGCGTGCCGGTCTTCGGATGATCCTGTCGTCATCCGAGGAGATAGACGTGGTGGGGGAAGCGACCGACGGTTCCGAGGCAGTGGCTGCAGTGCAGGCGCATCGACCCGATGTCGTCCTAATGGACATCAGAATGCCCGGGATGGACGGAATTGCCGCCACGTCGGCCCTCCGCCGCCTCGCGAACCCGCCGCACGTGATCGTCCTGACCACATTCCAGGCCGACGAGCATGTCATGAGCGCTCTTCGGGCCGGAGCCGACGGATTCCTGTTGAAAGACACTGCGCCCACGGAGATCATCCAGGCAGTGCGCCTCGTGGCTGCAGGAGAAGCGATGCTCTCACCGTCGGTCACCCGCACACTTCTCTCCCACCTCGGCAACGACGAAATGACAGATCGCCGTCGCCTCGCGGCCCAGCGCTTGACGACGCTCACCGACCGGGAGCGGGAGGTCGCGACTGCGGTGGCGTCCGGCGCATCCAACGCCGAGATTGCCGCATCGCTGTTCATGAGCGAGGCCACCGTCAAAGCGCACGTCTCGCGTCTTCTCACCAAGCTGGCCGCTACGAACCGGGTGCAAATCGCGATTCTCGTGCACGACTCGCAATCGTGACTTGACCGCAATTTTCCTGAGCCCAGGAGTGTGTCTTTGAGCCCTGAACGCGACTCGTCCCCACGCTCGAAGGCGCAGGGATGAGGTATGACGATCAGCGCCGAGGCAAAGCAACGGGATACTCGTTCACATGGTCGCTCCACGAGCCACTAAGAGCACAAAGTACGCAACTGGTTCGACCAACAGCTACTCGACGGGCCGGTTTGACACCTTCCCAAGGCGCACAACCTCGGCCCGAGTGCGTGCGGGTGCAGGCCGCGAGTTGCAGGTCCAGTCGATGGCTTGCCGTTTGGGGGCATTTCAAGGCCACCCCTATGCCAGGGATCAAGCCATGAATTCGTCGCAGCGAACCGGGCATTCAGGTGCGTCGTGGTCGCTTGCGAGCGTCACCCAGACAACTATTTCGGATATGTCACCTTCACGCTGGAGCTGACAGACTTGTCGCATCAGTACATCACCTCACACGCTGCTCAGCGAGCGGCTGGCGCTCGTTTCGACCGAAGACGGCAGCGGTGATTCGTACCAATCCGCGATGCCTACGAATCCCGGACATGTCTTCGGCGGCCTGATCATCGGACAGGCGCTGCGCGCTGCTGCGCTCACTCTTTCAACGGCGATACCGGCCCGATCGTTGCACGCCTCGTTTCTCGTTGCCGGACGCGGTGGCGAAGACCTTTTCTACAACGTTGAGCGCACTCGCGACGGCACAAGTTTCTCGACTCGACGCGTAGTCGTGCGACAAGCCGCTGGCACGGTGCTCGTGCTCACCGCCGACTTCCACGCTCCCGAAGACGGGGTCGAGTTTCAACAGCCGGCGACGCCGGCGACACCCGGTCCGGACGCGCTATCCCCGGGGCGCTACGACAACCCGTATGTGGAATCTCTCGACGTTCCCGTCACCCCGGCGAACGACCGACGCACCCCGGCGCACGCGCGTCATGCGTGGTTTCGCGTGACGGAAACCCTCCCGCCGGACGATGCTCCCCTCCATCAGCACGCCCTGGCATACCTGAGTGATCACGGACCGACGCGCGCTGCACGCGAGCCCCACGCACACCTGGCCGACGACGCCCGGCGTCAATCCGTCTCTCTCGATCACAGCGTCTGGTTCCACCGGCCCGTCAACGTCAACGAATGGTTGCTCAGCGAACTCGTTCCCGTAAGCACCGGCCGCGGTCGCGGCTTGACTATCGGCTCGCTTCGCACCGCAAGCGGAGACCTCGTCGCAACGGTCGCACAAGAAGTACTACTCCGCACACGAACCCAGTGACCACAGACCAATCGCAGGTGCTCGACCTTTTGGCTGCACTCTGGGTTTGAGCCATCGTCGCGCTTCTTGGGCGGGGTGTTCATGGTTCGCATGTCGTCAGAGCGTTTCAGCTCCTATCGTTCGCTGGCGTCAGCCAACCAGTCGAGGATCTCCCCGGCGTGCGTAACGGTCGCGAGATGGCCCTCGCCGGCGAACACCACGACCTTCTCGGCGCCGAGCCGCTCGGCAAGCACCGTCGAGTGGGCGACGGGCACCATCGGATCGTCGCCGCCGTGCCAGATCGACACGGGAACGCTCGCGGGACCGAGCTCGATTCCCCACGGCCGACGGAGCGCGGCATAGTCCGCCACCACGCCGCGAGCCCCTCGGCTGAAGGCCTCCGTGAAGAGACGCATCGCCTCACGCGGCTCCCACGACCCGAGCACGGCGCGGTCGCTCGGGGAGAGCTGCTTAACGAAGCTCTTCACCGCGCCACGGGGTGAGACCCTCGCTCCGAGAGCGGCGACTCGGAGCAGCAGTCGAGCAATCACGGGATGGCGCGCTGCGAGCTCGAGCATCTGTGCGTCGGTCTTCTCGAAGTCCCCGATCGCTGCCCAGCCGTCGGTCAGCTCACCCATGCCCGCGCAGATCGCGGCCGCACTGACTCGGCTCGACGCGGCGACGGTTGCTGCGGCGTAGGGCCCTCCGCCGGAGTAGCCCCATACGGCGAAGCGGCCGATGCCGAGAACATCGGCCAACTCGTCCACCATCGCGGGATAGTCGCCGACCGCCCAGCCGGAGCGGGCAGTGACCCCGCCGATGCCCGGACGATCGGGCGCGAGCAGCCGCAGGCCCCTGACGCGCGCGACGTCGTCAGCCCAGTCGAACCCAGCGCCGCAGGCCGGCACGCCGTGGAACACCATCACGGGGCGACCATCTGGCTGGCCGTACTCCCAGACGCGGATCCGGTCGTCGCCGACTGTTACGAGAGCGTTCGTTTGACTCACGGTATCCGTTCGACGCTGGGGACTCAGCGGATCACTCGCGATCGGGGCCATTCCAATGCGAGATGATCTCGACGGGGCACGACGAAGCGATGTTGCGAATGCTGTATCGCAAGCATCTCGGCGTAATGATGCGCCTGCTCCAGAACCGAACCAGATCATCCTCACAAGAGGCCGGTTACGAGCGGGTTCCATGGTCGATCGCCTCGCACAGTTCGGGCATGACGCTGCGGGTCCGCGAGACACGACGGCGAACGTTGCAATACGTCGATCCGTGTGTGCGACCCTGCGCGGCGAGACATCTCGACGACGTGCCGATCCTCGACTGAACCCGATGTCCGGGGGTTTTCTGCAAAGCTGGCGCAGGTGGAATATGTGTCGAGAGTGCCGCAACCGCCGCTGGATGGGCTGATTGACGACCTCTACTACCTTGAGGGTGCGCCGCCGTACGAACGGTTCACTCTGCCTGCGAGTCCGGCGGCGCTGCTTGTCGTAAACCTGGGCGCGCCGTTCCGTATTCGAGCGGGCAACGACATTGAGACAACCGAGTACGGCGACGGCTGTGTGATCACCCCGCCGACCCGGGCGTTTGAGTTCTCCTACCCGGCCTGGACTCGGTCGGTCGGCGTTCACTTCAAGCCGTGGGGGCTTGCGCCGTTCCTGCCGGTGCCTGCTGCCCAACTGTGTGACCGGCCGGTGACCATCGAGCAGGTTTGGGGCAGGTCCGCCGCTACGGAGCTGCGCGACCGGCTTGCCACGGCCCCGGGAAAGCAGGAGATGTTGACGGTCCTCGAAGAGGAGCTGATGGGCAGGATGCGCGAAACACGTGGCCTTGAGATGGTTCGCCACGCGAGCACCGTGATCTCAGCGAAGTGCGGAGCCGTAGCTATCGGAGATCTGAGCGCGGCATCGCGTGTGAGCACGACACATATGGCGTTGCGATTCAAGGAGATCATCGGCGTCACCCCGAAACGGCTGGCGCGCGCGTACCGTTTCACCGCGATGGTTCTCGCGATCGACCCCGCCGAACCGGTCGACTGGGCTGACCTTGCCGTTGGCGCGGGGTACTTCGACCAGGCTCACTTCAGTCGCGACTTCCGCGAGTTCACGGGATTCACGCCGACGGGGTATCTCGAGGTCCGACGTCGGTTCCATCGTGAACATCCTGGCCATGCGCTGGAAGGCTGGCCTCTGCCGGCCGATTGATTTCGTACAAGACCGTCGTTTGACGTTCCGTCAAAGTGGGAGGCGACCCCAACACAAGGAGATCATCATGGGCAAAGTGGTAATGAACGCGTCGGTCTCTGTTGACGGCTTCATCGCCGACGACAACGACGATCCCGGACCGCTGTTCGAATGGTTGACCACGGGGGATGTCGCACTCGACGACAGCGGTTACTTGAACGTGTCGCGGGCCTCCTTCGACCACATCCGCCCCTACTGGGACCAGGTTGCGGTGACGATCGCCGGCCGGCACGTATTCGACATCACCGATGGCTGGGACGGGAAGCCTCCGAGTGCGGTCGACCATGTGATCGTCGTGACACACCGGCCGCCGCCCCAGGGCTGGGACCCCGACGCGCCGTTCCACTTCGTCGACGGCATCGAAGCAGCCGTGGCGAAGGCGCGGCAGCTTGCCGGTGACCGCATCGTCGAGGTCGCGGCCGGCGACATCGGGGGCCAGGCCCTTGCCGCTGGTCTGGTTGACGAGGTGCGCATGGACGTAGCCCCCGTGGTGTTCGGTTCCGGCAAGCGATACTTCGGGACGGTTGACGCGCAGCATCTACTTGATGGGCCCGACGTGATGGTTCAAGGCGACCGGGTGCTCCACCTGCGCTATCAGGTGCGTAAGTAAGGCAATGGCCGAGCCTCGGACTCAACGGCTCGTTGCGGCCGGGGCCGAGCGTGCGTGACCAGTGCCGCAGCATCCGAACGGGATAGTTGTTGCACACGGTCGCTCTACGAGCGACTCAGTGCACAAGAACGCGACGGGCTTCGACCAGTTGTAGGGAGGAAGGTAGGGACGATCTTCGAAACGATCTTCGTATTTTCAACGCGCTCCCGGTTCAGGCTTGGGACCTCGTCGCCTAGACCGCTGCACTTCGCCGGAAATGTGCGGGGCCGGAGGTGCCGGGACCCACGACCTGTCCAGGGACAGCAAGGGGATGATCACCCCGCCGCTCAGGCTGGTCAGCGGCGGTGGGGTTTGTGCCTCGGGCGACCGCGTGCAAATCTGCCGTATGGCGATTCGTTTCGTGGACATCGAAGGGGCGAGGCGAATCCAAAGCGGTGCAGCCGTTGTTATTGATGTGATGCGTGCCTACACCGTCGCTGCGTGGGCCTTGCATTTGGGAGCGTCCAAGTTGGTCCTCGTCAATGATGTGGAAGAGGCGGTAGCGGTAGCCGCTTCGATGCCCGAGTCGTTGTTGTTCAAAGACGGAGCACCTGACCCGCGCTTTCATCTTCACAACTCACCCAGGCAACTTCTTGACCTCGATGTCGGTGGGCGGACAATCGTGCAACGCACTACGGCCGGGACCCGTGCTGCTGTCGCTGCCCAAGGCGCCGACCATTTGTTCTGCTCCAGCTTCGTGGTCGCCTCGGCAACGGCCAAAGCTCTTCGAAACATTGACGTCGAGGATCTGACGTTCGTCGTGTCCGGAGGGCTGAGCGCCGACGAGGATCTTGCGTGCGCCGAGCTCATCGCCCAACTCGTGGATGGCTCGAGTCCAAATGGACGACCCTTTCTCGATCGAGCATTCGCGTCCGCGGCTGCAGAAGATCTTCGGGACGGAGTCTCCAAGGGCTTTCGCGGAGTAACCGAACACGACGTTTCTATGTGCTTGGAGCTCGATAGGTTCGACTTCGCGATGAACGTTCAGAGAACTGATGGGTGGTTGACCTTGACGAGAAGCGCTTCTCCGACGAGCTGAGATGTCCGCCACCCGGGTTTCTTAGTTTGTTGCAGTCGCTAGCGCGTCGCGGAGCCTCATGATCGCAGGATTGCTGCGCAGGGTGGAACGGGTGACGAACTCGACTCGTCGTTCGTGCCCCACATCGATTGCGCGCGCAACTGCGACGCCTTTCGGCACGTCGACGAGCGCCAGCTCGGGCAGCAGCGTCACCGCGCCGGCGGCCCGGACCACGTCGAACGCGATGTGGTGATCCTCGGTCTCCACGATCACGTTCGGCTCGAAGCCCGCGGCTCGACATACCCTCCGGGCGGCAGCACCGTGCCGGCTGTGGGGCCCACCCAACACCCACCGATCGTTGGCGCAGTCGGCGAGTGTGCGTACGTTCCTTCGCCGCGACGTGACGAGCCGCAGGGGATCGATTCGAATCAACGTGCGGTGCAGATCGGTGGTGCGGAGATCGACTGCTTCGGCATCGGTGATGGCGGCGTCGACCTCACGCGCTTCGACCAGTTGGAGGGTTTGTTCCGGCTCGGCGTCGAACACGACGATGTCGATCTCGGGCGCGAGTTGCTCGCGAACCGGCAGCAACAGGGTCGGGATTGCGGTCGGGAACGATGCGATCGACAAGGTGGTCCGGTGACGGTCGCCGGCGCGCGCGACGTCCTCGAACGCCGTTCGGACGAAGTCGAGAAGCTCGCCGGCTCGCCGGGCCATCACCTCACCGGCCGGCGTGAGCGCTATACCGCGATTTGAGCGTTCCACGAGGGCCACGCCTGACTCACGTTCGAGTGCCGCGAGTTGTTGGGACACGGCCGATGGCGAGTAGCCGAGCGAGCGGGCAGCGCCGGCGACGGTGCCAGCGGTCGAGACGGCGTGGAAGACACGCAGCCGCTCGATCGATGTCGAGGGAAGCACCATCAGTTCAACTTACTGCAAGGGTCACGTATCGTCGCTTTTCATTGGGGTGCCTGCGTGACAGAATCGCAGGATGTCGATCGACACGGTCCTTCGTTCGCAGCTGACCCGTCGACACACCAGGAGATTCTGATGGCAACCGATTCGACCGAGCCGGCGGCGATTTCCGCTGAGCAACTCGAGACCTTCCACCGCGACGGGGTGCTCGCCCTCCCCAGTCGCTTCACCCCGGACGAGATCGCCGCGCTCACCGCGGCGTTGGCGGAGCTGATCGCGGACGACGTGCCGGAGAACATTCGCGAAAAGGCGAGTGGGGTCGTACGCACGTCGTTCGATCTCCATCGCCGCCACCCGATCTTCCAACGATTGGTCAACGATGCGCGCTTCGTCGTCCCCGCCCATCAGATCCTGGGCGACGGTCCCGTGTACGCCATGCAGGTGAAGGTCAACGCCAAGGAGGCCTTCACCGGGGAGCAATGGCAGTGGCACTACGACTTCGCCACGCACCACCGGGAGGACGGGCTGCAGGAACCGATTGCGCTGAACATGCACGTCTTCCTCGATGAGGTGACCGAGTTCAACGGACCGCTGATGTTCGTGCGCGGTTCGCACCTCGACGGCCCGCCTCCCACAGAGCTCGACACCACGACAACGAGCTACCCGTTGTGGACGGTCGGTCCGTCCGTCGTCGGTCCGCTCGCTGAGCGAGGCGGGTTGGTATGCCCGAAGGGGCCCGCCGGCACGATGCTGATCTTCGGCGACGCATTGGTACATGCCTCGCCGCCCAACATGTCGCCATGGGCTCGACGGATCTTCTCGTTGATCGTGAACCCAGTGAGCAATCGCCAGACAACGTTCCGCCGCCCCGCCTACATCCACGACCGCGACTTCACACCCTTGATCGCCCGGGACGAACCGCTACTCGCGCCGGTCTGACGTGAGCGCCATCGTGGCCGACGACGCGCTGCGCCGTCCGAACTGGATGCGCGTCGACTTCGACGTGTTGCGAGCGAACTATGAGCAGGCAGTCCGTCGCAGCGGCAACCGGCGTGTTGCCGCCGCGGTGAAAGCCGATGCGTACGGCCACGGCGTCGTCGGCGTCTCACGTGCACTGGCCGATGCCGGTTGCGACTCGCTGTGGACCGGCCACATCAAAGACGCGTTGGCGATCCGGGCAGCCGGGATCGACGCCGCCGTCGTCCTGTTCGGTGGGTACACACCCGACCAGATTCCGGCGCTCGTCGCCGCCGGCCTCATGCCCACCGTGGTCGATGTCGCCGGCGCCGCCGCGGCGGCGAGATCGAACGCGACCGTGTACGTGAAGGTCGATGCCGGGCTCGGGCGCCTCGGTGTTCCCGTGGGATCTGCGCGAGAAGTGATCCGCGAGATGGCTGCGATGCCCGGGATCACGATCGGCGGTATCTACACGCACCTCCCCTTCGCCGACCAGGCCGGCCAGGAATGGGCCGTCAGCAAAGGTGCGGTGTTCACCGAACTACTCGATGGGCTGGCCCGCGACGGCGTCCGTCCGGCGTTCACACAAATGTGGGGGAGCAGCGGACTGCTCGCCGACCTGCCTGATGCGACCAACGCCGTGTGCCTCGGCCACGCGCTCTACGGCATGTCGCCGTTCACCGACCCGACACTGACCGATGCCATCCTGGCGCCTGTGCTCACGGAAGTCGGCTCCCGCTTGATCCACGTCGCCGATCACCCCCACGACGTCGGTGCTGGCGGCTACCTCTCACGTGGAGCGTCACGGGTGGGCGTCATCCCGTTCGGTGTGACCGACGGGATGCGCCGGATCAGCTCGAACCGCGAGTCACACGGGCTCGTTCGTGGCCGCCGCGTGCCGCTGCTCGGCACCTCGCTGGAGCACACGGTTCTCGATCTTGCAGCGGTTCCCGACGCAGCGGTGGGTGATCAGGTGTTGCTGGTCGGCAGCGACGGCGGTGAACGAATCACGTTGGCGGAGTGGGCGACCTCGGTCGGCTGCAGCGAAGTCGACGCCGTCCTGGCCATTTCCGGCCGCGTCGACCGCCGTGAGGCCGACGCCCGATCCAAGTGGTCCTGAGCCGAGCCGCGCCCCGAACGCCGACGCGCTGGTTTGGCCGAACTGCGCGAGTCGGGCATCGAGCGCTACCGCGGAGTTCGTCAGGCGATTGTGAAAGCCCTGCTGACACTTGACGGCTCGAATCTCAGCCAACCGTAGAGCCAACTGCTTCGGGCCGATCGGACGATTCTTGACCGCCCACGAGGCCACGCTGTATCGGCATCCGCCGATATGTGTGCTTACGATTCCCGAACGACAAGGGAACTGACTGTTAGCTTGCGCACCGTTGCTAAAGCAATTGGATCGTCGGTGTCATTTCCGTGGGTTGGGCTACCCAGCCCGCAAAGAGGACGAAGCCTGTCGCTCTGTCAACAGCAAGGAACCCGAAGGGCCGGTCGAAGTTGACATGAACGGCCAATGCCCGTTTCGATACCAAACGAAATCTTAAGTTTCAGCGAGCACCACCACGTGAACCTTCAGTTTTTGAGAAGTTTTTTGCTACCTGCGTCCAAGCGCCCGAACCAGGCCACTCACAAACTGCATGACCATGAACGCGATTCGTCCCCACGCCCGAAAGCGTACGGGCGAGGTGTGACAATTAACGCTTGACGAAGGTTCGGAGATACTTGTAGTCATGGTCGCTCCACGAGCGACTGAGCGCACAACACCGGGGAGAGTGTGACACCGTCATGATGGCTGCCGGCTGGAACGTCTTTACCGTCGCGGATCTTTTCGAAGTCTCCGAACTAGTGCAGACCGCGTGGACGTCAGCGGCCGATAGGAACTGGTCGGTCTCCGCCGGTTCGGTCGAATGGTCGTGCTTACAAACGGCTGACCATGCCGTCGATTGCCTGTACGCACCCGCATTCTTTCTTGCCTCGCGTCGTACAGACGGATACCCCGAAGTTGGGAATGATCTCACGCTGAAGGAACGCGCCAATCCGGCGCTTCTGGTCGAGTCTCTTCAGATAGCTACACGTATCCTCGGAGCTGTCGTGAACGACGCCGACCCAGGCGCTCGGGCCGTGATCTTCCGTCGGCCCTCGGTGATCGTCGCCCCGCCAGCCGATTTCGCTCCACGCGGTGCGCTAGAACTCATACTCCACGCGCACGACGTCTGCCTCGGCCTCGGGGTGCCGTTCGAGCCCTCGCCCGGGGCCTGCGAGCGGCTTCGCGAACACACTCGTCCGTGGCCGATGTGGACCACAGTTTGGGGACCCCTTCACGCCACCAGCGACCCATGGAATGACCTTCTCCAAGCATCAGGCCGGTCTAGGAGCGGCCACACACCGACCTGATCATCACACGAGACCCGCGCGTGCGCATGGGCACTGCCGTGCACCCAATGCCGAGCGATCACGCGAGAATGGCAGATGGCTCCTTCAGAACCTAGGTACATGTATTCCCGGCGGGGGTTAGTACGTGCGCGAATCGTGGCGAGGAATGAGTTTCTCACCCAGGCGGAAGCAGCCCGACTGCTCGGAGTTGGCGAGCGAATGGGGATCGGCTTCGCGTTAGCGACCAACAAGATCGAGCGGGCCGTGCTCGTGGGCGACGGCATCGAGGGCGTTACGCGGTCCTCTGTGGAGGCCGAACTGGACTGGCGTCAGCATGCCACCGTTGGGAAGAAGTTGCGCCGATCGGTCCGGACGTTGGCACAATTCTTCTAGAGCCCTTTCGGCCGCCAAACAGACTGAGTTCACGGTTACTCCGATCTCCGCACATCGGCCGACCGCGTGCGACGTGCGCTCTGTCGCCAAGCCCACAAAAGCTGCAAACCAACGCAATCAACGCGTCCGTCAAGCTGAGGGTGGCTCAAATCTCCAAGGGGAGATTGCCGGTAATGGCTCATACCGGTCAGGTTCGCTCCACGAGGTGCGGAAGTGAACCCAGCGAGCTCTCCGGACGGTGAGTAGCTCGGGTTGCGCTTGGTCATTGGCGCAGCCTACGGACGCCTCGGCGGGGCCCAAGAAATTGCAAAGCCCGGCGGCTCCGCAGTCGGAGGAGAACACCGGACCTACTTCCGGGGCCTATTGTCCCCAGCACCCCCGGGTTTGGCAGAGCCCGACCAGCCCCCAAGCCAGAAAATTGGTTGTCGAACGCGCACCGGTCCGACAAAAATGGAGCCGTCTCCGGTCAGCATCGGAGGAAGTGGACCCGGTTGCCAGCCCTTTGGTTGGGGAGCCGGGTCGTGCGCATTTCAGGGCTGGAATTCGACCACGCCGCCCATGGCACATCGCGTCGATCAGCTCGCCGACGGGAATCCAGGGCGAAGGCGGAAACGATTCTCCTCGACAGTCCCAGGAAACACCAGAACCAGAAGAAACCCTCGATCGCCCAACTCGACGACTTCGGCAACACCGGGCTCCGCGTCTTCGTTGCCGACCACGATCACGTCGCCGACCTGAACCTGCAGCCCCGCGCAGAGGTTGCGCACGTTCCCGCGGGTCAACCCCTCGTCGTCTGCACGCTGGAAGTCGATCCAGAGATCAAAAGCCATGACATCCATCGTACGACCGCTTCGCTCGGCCCGTCGGAATCGGCGGTTCAGAACCCGTCTTGCCAACGGCCTCCTTAAGGCCCAACTATTGGTGACCGATTTCCCAAGGGCAGGACATACTGGAGACACCTCCGGTCAGCATCGGAGGAAGTGGACCCGGTTGCCAACCCTTCGGTTGGGGAGCCGGGTTCTGCGCTTTTAGACACCGAGCAAACGTCGGGTAACCGATTCCACTCGACGAGCTACTGTGCTGCGGCTTATCAGCTCGCCGAAGCAAGGCCCTTGCGCACAAGATGGCGGTGATCGTCGGGTGACCCAGGAAGAACTCGCAACAGCACGATCCCACGCTCATCGATCGACGTAATCTCGGCAACGGCCGAGTCCGCTTCTTCGTTACCAACAACGACGAACCCGCCGATCTCCAGCGCCACGCCAGGTGCCACGTCCTTCACGCTGGCATGGGTGAGCCCATCGCCGTCACGGCGTTGGTAGTCGACCCAAAGATCCCAACTCACGATCCGACTCTACCTTTCGCGCCCTGGATTTGGAACGGGCGGGTCGAATCCGAGTTCAAGGCGCTCAAGTGTCGATCTCACGACGTCCGGAAGCACAACGTCAAAGTGTGGATAGTCCAGCGTCGGAATAAGGTCAAAGCCAAGCACACGAAGACGCCCAACGGTCGAGAGCCTGATCTTCCCGTAGCGCTCAAGGTCCGGAACGGACCGGCAGACGTCAACCACTGCAACACCCTCCGCCACGAACACCGACACCGCCCAAATCCCGAACTCCTCGAATGAACGGGTGGCGGTCCGACGCACAAACTCCGAGTTCATCTCGCGACCCCGAACGACCACCACCGGGTCATCAGGTGGAAGTTCGTCTCGCAGCACCAACGGATTCATTTGCCCTCATCGAGCATTGCTCCAACCCGATCCGCTAACGCACGATCGGACTTCGCGAACACGTCCGCATGCACCCGCAGCGTCATCGCCGCGTTCGCGCAGCCTAGCCGTGTCGTACCGTGAACGGTTCGCGAAACCTGCGTAAGTGCGCCAGTGCGAGCGCGCGGCTTACCAACTCGACGACCCTCAACGCGACTCGTCCCCACACCCGAGAGCGTAGGGACGAGTTATCCACTCGACATCATCGAGTCAGTCCTTCATAACGGCGCCGACCGTGTCCTCGCTATCGCGACATCAATGCAGGATCTGATCGTCGCACCGATCCCGGCTTCCGACCCGCCGCTCGACGTAATCATCGTTTGCGCCCCGGGTTCCCCACGGATTCACCCAAAGAACACGATTCGCGTTGACTTCCAGACGGTCAACGGAGCACACACCAGAAATTGACCGGCAGTTCTCAAGGGGAGGCTCTTGTGCCTCCGGCCAGCATCGGCGGAAGTGGAGCTGGGGCCAGCCCTTTGGCAGGGGTGCCGGATCTGCGCTTTTTCAAGGCCAGGCAGATTTCGGTTGTCGTTGTCATACGGGCACGGCATACTAGGACGGTCTCCGGTAAGCATCGGAGGAAGTGGAGCGGGTGGCCAGCCGGAGGTTGGGGTGCCCGTTTTGCGCGTTACGGCACTGTTTGCCGTTCCTCTCGGAGCACCGAGCCGATAAGTTCACGCCAGCGGTTCCCAGCTCCCGCAGCCCAGGTAAGGCCGTCTGCGACCCACAGCAATGGGTCTTGCTCCCCCGAACAATGCTCGAACACCAAAGAGGGGCTGGCAGATCTCGCCCTGGCGATGGTCCGCACATCATCCCGATCATCGTCTCGGCTCTCCAACGTCAGGCGTGGAACTCCATCAGCCTGGAGGCGCTCAACGATGGACTTCAAACAAGCGTTTCGCGCATCGAATTCCGACACACCATGGATTCGCTGACAAACAACGATGTCGACCTTCAGCGGTAGCTCAACGAACGCATCAAGGATCAGCTGCCGTCTTCGCTTCGACTCGTTGTGAAAGTGAATCCTGTTTCCATCCAACGCCAACTCCTGCACTGCCCGGCGCACATCGGGCAATCGTTTCGCTTCCACCAATACGCAACCCATTAAGTACCGCTGGCCGCGGATCGACTCGTCAACGAACGCATCGGTTGGCAGAAACCTTCGCCTGCTCATTCGTCACCTTCCAACAGCGCACCAACAGAGTCCGCATCGGACACCGAACGACCCGCCGCACGTCCAGCCCGCCCGACCGTCGACTCAGCCGTGACCCGCAGCGCATCCTTCTTCGTGCCGTGCACGGTTCGCGAAACCTGCGCGGTCGCGGCCCAACCGGCGCGCAACTCACAAACTTCAGCACCCTGAACGCGACTCGTCCCCACACTCGAAAGCGTAGGGACGAGGTATGACAACTATCGGTTAAGACAAGGGGCAAACCCCGAGCCGACTATTCGATGCGCAAGCCGGAGATGGCTCGTGAGATAACGAGCTGCTGGATCTCCGAGGTTCCTTCGAAGATCGTGTGGCTGTTTTTCGTATGTCCGCTTAGTACCGGACAGTTGAGTTTGGTGCGTTTTCCCGTCCGGCGAGTCCGTCTATTCCGTATGGTTTCGCCCAGTTGTAGGGATGAAAGTAGGGATGATCTTCGAAAGCTGCTACCGAGACGACCAAACTCGGAACTCATCACACAACGCAACGACCGATGATCGCGTTCCGACGAGAAGGGTCTCAAGAAGTCGTAGACGAAGGTGATCCTTCGACGTTCCAGGAGCGGCGAGAAGGGCAGAACGTTTAGTTTCGCGGACGTGAGGTTGAACGACCACTACCTCGGTGACGGCGTTAGACGGTCTCTTCAGAAGTTCCGCCACCAAGGGATCCCGATTGGGTACACGGACTCCGTCGACCCAGCACCCTGGATGACTGACCGGCGCCCTAGCTAGCTGACCGGCTAGTCGACCGGACTCAGCGAAGACCAAGTTCTTCTTCGCCTGACCTACGACTGCCTCGTAGGCAGCGGCGGAGATTCCTCTGGAAAGACTGCTGTTTTCTGCTCCCTTGCAATGAATGAATCTCAACCGACCAGACCGATCTAGATGCACAAAGTCGGCAACCTCGCCGGGCCCGTCGTCGCAAGTGAGCCAACCATCACTGCACTGTCTCAGGACCCAGTTGAAAAGAAATCGTCACCTGCTTCCTGGATCCGATCGTGAATCGCCTGCCAGTTCGACTCACCAAACGGTTTCTCCCTTGAGACATCGATGCCGCTGAAGTCAAAAAATTCCCATTGTCGAAAATGCGAATCGCGCATCTCAAGGTGGATGACACCATGCTCCGTCACGGCGTGACCAGACCCGTAGCGCACTGTGATCGAACCCTGCGCTACGTCCAGAGCATCGCGGATCTTCGCGACCGTTGCTGTGTCGGTTGCACCCATCGCAATTCCGAACTCAAAGCGTATTCGGGAGTCCCGTCTCACGGGCCGGACTATTAGGTTGCCGGAGATAGAGCCGTTGAGTCCGACACGCATCTCAAAGGTTCCCTTCCTTGTCGGATTGTCAATGTCGAGAAGACATTCTTCGAGGAACCGTAGTGAATCGATTACGTCTTGGTTCGCATCAGCGGCCTGTTCATCGCACGGAACAACGACAGGTCGAATGCATCCCGCACATCGTCGAGGGACGCGCCGACGGTCGCCAATTCCGGGTATGTGGGCCCCGTGCCCGCAACTAGAAGTTCTTGTTCCACCATAAACAATGCTTCGGCCATCGCGAGTTTGAAGCCCGCGAGGTCCGAAGCTTGTTTGTGCCAGAACAGTGAGTGTCTGGGAGTTGTCCCGACAGAACCAATAAGCGCAAGGCGGGCTGGATCATCTGGCAGTGCCGCCTTTCCGGACCCGAGAATAAAGGTCGCATCGCCGTGAGGATCGAGAGCATCCTGGAGTTTCTGACCTCCTATCGCCTTGGAATCCGGCTTTGTAGAACGACGAGGATGCGCTCCTCGGAGCCACAATCCTTTAGTTTCACCTTTCAGGAACGCTCCTTCGAGAATGTGGTCGGCGACACGACGGAACGGAGGGGTTGGGTTTGTGTCCAGCCACCGAAGGAGGGCGTCACGTCACGCGCCATTGCACGCGACGGCGAAGAGTGGCCCTCTGTGAGCCCAGACTACGAGGTCGTGATCGACGTCCGAGTATTCGCCCTGCGGGATCCACCAGCGAGGGGTTCGAGTTTTTCGAACCACAATCGCATCGATTCCAACGAGTTCTGCTCCTACCTCCGGGCTTGAGTCGTTGGTTATGCCAGATGCCACAATCTCTGATTTGCCACCTCTCAGATTTACCGCCATCTCTCGGATCCGCTTGCCCAGCCGCTCCAAAGCGATCGCCGGGTCCAGGTCCGGTGTCTCTAGAATGACGGCGGCGGAAAAGGGCCGCACGCTTTTAGCATCTACCGCCATTCCCGTCATTTATCAATACTCGCACCCGCATGAGTCGCTAGCCAGCGGGAGGTGCTCTTAGTTCTGCGAAGTCGAGGACTCCAGCAGACACTCTGATACGGCACGCCCACAGCATGAACGCGGTCGCTGGTCCGCTCGGCCTAGGAGGGTAGTCGCCCAAGTAAGCACTCTCGTATGCCGCAAGCGATTGCAGCTATGCGCAGTCCCCGTTCTTCTAACGCAGTTCGACCGCACCGAATGGTGATCGCAGCCCCCGCCTGAGCGCGATGATCGACATGTGACGCTGAGGCCCCCAAGTTTGCACGGAGTCGAGATCGTCGACTTATCGCGCAAATGGCGAAGGGTGAACACGTCAGGTTCGACCGATTCGGGCGCTGGCGTTTCCCTCCCTGTCTCATTTGAAGAGTTGAAGTCCGAATCAATTGTTGTCGTGATTGGGCCGCCAGGCGCTGGAAAGACCGCAGAGATGTTCCGGTGGCACGTCGGTACATCCAGTTCGGTTTGGTTGAACCTTTCTCAAATGACGAACGCGGAATCGTTCGCTAGAGAGGTGAACGGCGCAGCGTCTGGATCCGTCGTCTTCGTCGACGGATGTGACGAATTCGATGGCAATGCCGCCGCGCTGCTGCATGAGTTGGGCAAGTTGGCCCACTACGGGGTAAATCTGCGGATTACTGCGCGCGAATCCTGGTGGTTTCACCATCGACATCTAGTTGATCATCTCACTGGCGCCTTGGTGGTCTCCCTTGACCCTCTTGACGACGACGCCGCCGGTGCCCTGCTCGACTCGTACGGTTGCGACCGCGCTAGCCTGTTCACAGCTGCCGAATTCGGTTCGACAGATCTCGTCGCAAACCCGCGGTTGCTTGTCGCATGGGCTCGGCTTGTAGAACGCGATCAGGCACCAACGAATCGACGAGAGCTGTACGAACGTGCAACGACACTCGCCGCCGACGAGTCGAACAAGGTGCTCGCTGGATCGACTTCTAACCGACGTGACCCGGTGGCCGTGCTTGCGTTGGCTCGACGAACAGCAGCGATGTCAACGCTGAGTCGCAGGTCCACGCTTGTAATCGATGCCGATGCTGAGGGCACAGACCGTCTCAACATCGCAACGTCGCAAGGCATTGTTCAAGATCCAGTCATGACTGCTCTCTGGCTCATTGCCAGCCCACTATTGGTCCCAGCCGGTGACGGGTGGTTGTTCGCAGACCGGACGACTGTCGAATACCTAGCGGCCGCCGAGCTTGCGAGGTGCATTCAGGGCGAACGCGCTCACGAGCGTTGGCGGCAGCTGCTATCTACGGTGATCGGCAACGAGCGTTTCGTTCCACCGGTGTTGCGTGGTGTCGCCGCCTGGGCGGCTGAGCACGACAAAACTGCTTTTGACATTCTGTTCGCCATCGATCCGAGTGTGCTGGTTGAGCAGCCCGGTGCGCGTTACAGCCGTTCTGGCCACCTTCGTTTGTTCGAGTCGTTACTCGGCGACGATCAGCTGCTCCGTCAGGTCGCACATCAAGCGGGGTTGGTTAGGGCGTGCATCGACGCCGTCGATGACGGTCGCGAACGCCTCACGCGTCTGGCGACCTCTTCGGATGAGGAGCTGTCAACGCGGCGGAGAGCGCTCGAGATGATCTCATCGTCCGGACTGAGAGCCTTTGACTCGCTTGCGGCATCGATGGTGTGTAATCCTTCTGTACCGTGGTTGCTGCGCTACTGGGCGATGCTGACGGTCTCGAAAACCGATAACGTCGAATTGCTTCGCAGCGTTTACAACACTGTGGTGGCGGATGACGCACCCAACGACCCAGAGTTGCGCATCTTCGGCATGACGTTGAGGTCCATTTGGCCGGCCCAACTTAGCGTTGACGAACTCGTACGAGCCCTCCGCCCGCCAACTAGTGACGGCATACTCGAGTACGAGTTCTTTCTGGCCTCCCATCTCCCTCGAACCATGCGTCCTAAGGACGTGGCTCCGGTGCTTCAGTGGATCTTGACGCCCAAGGGCGACCAATCGCCAACGCAAGCTGTCGACTCGACACTCATGCAGCTTTTGAGCCGGATCGCCGACATCGTGGCCGGGCTGACCGACGCACAAACTCGCCGAGACATCGTCGCCGCGCTTGCGGCGGGCGCCGCAGTGCTTTCCTCGAGCGTGGATGCTGCCACGGTCCACAAGCTGGCTGCGACCCTCACCAGCCAGGAGTTGATGTCGATCGCTGATGCGTGCGCAGCTTCAACGACCGAACAATCGCCGGGGTGGAGGGCCGAAGCGCTGGTCGTACGCCTCGCATCTCTCGCGCACTCTGCGAACGCGTCGTCGCTTGGGTTTGCAATCATTGACCGGATCGATTCGGCATCCTCAGCTTCGATAGCGCGAGTGTGGATTCGAGCAGTTCTGCCTGCATGGCAGGCATCGAAGCGCGATCCTGCCATTGTCGATCGCGCTGCGGCAATGACCTCCGATTACGCCGACGCAGTTCGGGCGATATTTGAACCACCCGACCTTCCAACCTCCGTCGAGTCACCGACTCGGCCACCCGAATCGGAGGACGCTGTTGTCTTGCAACTACGCATGATTGCGGCGGGCGAAGCTGCGTGGGCCACCATCGTCCAGCCGAGCGTCCACAGCAGCAGCGCATTCGTCGGCCTGTGGGACGACAACCGGAAGTCGAGGCTCGGGGCGACTGCGAAGGATGTCGTAAGAGTCGCGCGACTCGCAGCGTCACAACCACTAGATACAATCGGACTAGAGCGAGACTCGATCCCCCACACCTTGCTTGCTTGGGGATATGCCGCTGAAACAGTCGCCTGGCTGGAGGGCATCGAAGCAGCAGCTGCGGTCCTGGCCACTAACCCTGACGCTGCAGTGCGTTGCCGAAGTTGGATCACTTCACAGCCGTTTGTGGCAGCGCTCGGTCTCGCGGCTTCGACACAAATCGGACCATTCACCACCGCAGTCGCGGCTGAAATCGATCACGTCGCACGGTCCGACGGCGACCAAGGCCGGCTCGACTGGATGCCCAGCCTCCCTGGCGAAATCCTCGAAGGAGTAAACCCGCTTATCCGGCAGTTCGCCGTCGACCCGACGATCCAACCCAAAACAAGAGTGAACGTTCTACGAGCGCTCACTGCAAGTCAGACCCTCGCGACTACCGAGGTTGCGGAGATAGTTGAAACGTTCGTTGGCACCAACAAGTTCGGGCAAGCGGTCGTCGACCTGAAGGCAGTCCAATTGCTTCCGCCCGGCCTCAACTATTCAGACGAGGACAGTCGTGACCTAATAGGGGCCCTTGCACTGGCAATCGATCGTTCCGACACCGAAATCAGTCTGTCAGACCTTGGCAACGAGTCACTTGCCGACCTGTACCGCGATGCGACCAGGTTGTTCGGTCGTGGGGATTTCGCCAATTTCGGTACAGCGGAAAACAACGTGGACGCGCTCCGCAACTCGTGCATTGGAGAACTCGTCAAGCGCGGACCCGACGCCATTGACATGCTGCTGGTACTAGCCGAGTCTTCACCACTCGCCGACCTCGTTGGCTTCGAAAGACTCCGGCAATTGCTTGAGACGAATTGGACGCCGCTCCCGCCGGAGAAGGTTGCAATCGTCCTCGACGAGCCAAACGTTGCTGTTCTCACAACCGCTAACGACGTAGTCGCACTGATTCGCCGTGGCCTCGATGCGTACCAAGATTCACTTCATGCAGCAGGGGGTGGCGCCGAATTGTTGCGCAATAACGGATATCCGGTCACAGAGACCGCACTGTCGATCGATCTTGTGCGATTCCTACGAACCTGGTTCGGGCGGTATCCACTCTTCGCCGACCGCGAAGTCGAACTCCGCCCGATCGCCGAATGGCGGACTGGCGGCAGTGATTCGCCACCGTGGCGAGGCGAACGTTCCGACATCCTCGTCCGGGCGATAGGTGCAGACCGGACATTCGCAGTTGTCGTCGAACTGAAGGGTTCGTGGAATGAGAATTGGGATACAGCTGCGCAGACACAGCTCGTTGATCGTTATTTGGTCCATCCAGACTTAGATGCCGGAATCTACGTCGTGTTTTGGTTTGACCGTGAGACCTGGCCGACGGAGGGCAATGACCTCCGCCGGGCCAAGTCGCCGAAATTCCTGACCGACGTCGAGTCAAAACTGGGCGGCTGGAAGCCAGTCGGTGTCATCAAGCCAGTGCTCACGTTTGTCGTCAACGCCGGCATCCCGACCACGACATGAGTGTGTGGGTTCGACCGATTCACCACGCTTCGCAGACTGTGATATCAGGGTTAGTCCGCCAAACTCGTATGAACCAAACTTAGTTGCTCGCGGTCGTCTCCGCCTCAAGGTCGTTCGTCCTCGCTTCGCTGTGGGCGCTCCACCTTGACCCGACGTCGCCTGCTCGCTGAAAGGGCAGCCAAGGGCCTGCGGCCCAGGTCCTATGCGCACATAGGTTGCCGCCACTCCGCAGAAAGTTCTACACACTGGGAGGTTCCAGAGGAACCTCCGAATCGTCCGGCCAGTCCACCACGAAGTCGACGTCTTCGTCGTATTCGGCGGGGCGCACGTGACCATTCAGGGCGCTGGTTACCCAGGCGCGAGAAACGGCAATTCGCCGCCTCACCCGTAACGACGGAATGGTCCCGTCGCGGACTGCTTCGTACGCCGTCGTTCGGGAGATCCCAAGAACACGGGCGACCTCGGTAACAGCCATCGTCGCCGACATGGGCTTACCAACCACAGCCTTTCCGGGCGGGACCCGCCGCGCTCTCGCTGATTCCGACGCATTTGACGCGCCGCTCGCAAAGTCCAACATGATCTGCTCGTTTGGAATAGTCATGCTCCCCTATTCCGCTCGAACATTGCGTCAACGAAATTCTTGGCTCAAGAATTTCGCTTGCGGGCTTTCACGAGCGGAACCGCACAAGCCCTCTCAACTCAAATCTCTAAGGGGAGACCCCGGGGTGATCGCTCATACTGGTCAGGTCGCTCCATGAGGAGCGGGAAGTGAACCCATTAGCTCTCCGGACGGTGAGTAGCTCGGTTTGCGCTTAGCTGTTGGCCAAGCCTACGGACGCTCGGCCGGGCCCAAAAATCGCAAAGCCCGGCGGCTCCTCAGTCGGGGGAGAACACCGGGCCTACTTCCGGGGCCTATTGTCCCCAGCCCTTCGATTATCGCGGCGATACGGGATCTGGTCAACCAGGTAAATCGAGGACTTTCGTAAAACCCTCCACCATCAATATCCAGCGGCCACCCGCCCCGACTGCCCAACCGATGCAATCCGGAAGGCTCAGGAGAACCTCATCCCGAGATCCACGGTGTCCGTAGAGAATCTCCGAATCCGGAAATCGGGCGAGTTCCCTACGGATCGCCAGACGATCGGCCTTGTCCCGGTCAGCGCCGCGAGTATCAAAAGTCAGACTCGCAACTCGACCCACGGCAAGCGAGACCAGAGCCGCGATGCACACGTTGCGCGCCGTCTGTTCATTAGACCGAACCGGATAACAGCCGACAATTGCCACCGCTTCTAAGGGCAATTCCACGAACGATCGCAGGGTCACGCGCCGGCGCTTGTCGCTCTCAGAGGAGAAGTGCATCCGAGTCGCCCCTTCGGGAGTCCGCAGCCGAACAGCCCGACTGACAGACGTGAGCGCGGTGGCAGGAACTGCGACAGCCGTTAACCGATAGAGGCCGTCGCGACGGACGCTCTCGTCGACAAACACGTGGCGAACGACTTTGGACGCCCATGGTCCGTCCTCTTCGTCGCTGAACGTCTTACTCACTCGCCACCCTCCAGCATCGCGCCAACCGAATCGGCCACCGCACGATCGGACTTCGCAAACGCATGCGCGTAGACCCGCAACGTCATCGCAGCGTTCGCATGGCCCAGGCGATCAGCGACGGTCTTGACGTCGTGCCCGGCTGCAATGGCCACGGACGCCGACCAGTGGCGGAGATCGTGCAACCGCCACTTCGCATCGATGCCGGACTTCTCCCGGGCCAACCGCCACCAATAACCGATCCGGTCCGGATTCGGCGGCACTTCGCCCACGTTGAACATCCAAGGACCGAACGGCTCCAGATCGGCCCGCTCACGAGCTACCAGCGCAAACGTCGACGGATCCAACGACACCCGCCGCTGATTCGCGGTCTTCGTCGGTGCATCCGCCAGCCCGGCCTTGCCCTTCCGGCGATCGATCTCGATCGCCGAGTCGATCGTCAACACCCCGTCCACGACATCGGTCCAACGCAATGCTGCCAATTCCGCACGACGCGCTCCGGTCAGCGCCGCCAACCGCAACATCAACCCAACCTCGGAGCCGATCGTGTCGCCCGCCTCGATCACCGACCGCACCTCGGCCGCCGACATCACCTGACGCGGCGCTACCTTCCGCGAATCCAACTCGGCCAGCGACGCCACGTTGCGCGTCACCCAACCCCAACGCACCGCCTGCGTGAGCGCGGCGCGCAACACGCCGTGAATGTTACGGATCGACGTATCCGCCAATCCTTCATCTCGTAAGCGCGCATGCCATCGCTCGACGTCTTCAATCGTGAGGCGAGCCACCGACAAGCGAGCGATCCGATCACCGTTGATCCGCGTCACACGTGACAACTGATCACGACGTGACGCTGGAGCCCACGTTGCATCGTGCTTACGCACCCACGCGTCCAGCACATCCGACACCGACCGACCGGCCGCACGTCCTGCGGGTGCAACCGTCAACTCAGCGGCAACCCGCAGCGCATCCTTCTTCGTGCCGTGAACGGTTCGCGAAACCTGCGTGGGCGCGCCTGAACCAGAACGCCCGGTGAAGGCGCGCACCTCCCATACTCCGGGCCTGCGTTCGCGAATCGTCGCCACACTCGAAAGTGTAGCGACGATGTGTGACAGTAGGGATGGTAGTAGGGATGACCAGACGGACTAGCCGATACTGGACGGACGAAAACTACTCGATACGCAGGCCAGATATGGCTCGTGAGATGACGAGCTGCTGGATCTCCGACGTTCCTTCGAAGATCGTGTGGATCTTCGCATCGCGGTGCCAACGCTCGACCGGGTACTCACGGGTGTAGCCGTAGCCGCCGAGAATCTGGATGGCGTCTTCGGTTACGCGCACTGCGGTTTCCGATGCCTTCCACTTGCTCATCGAACCTTCGGCGTTCTGGAAACCACCGTTCTTCGCGAGCCATGCGGCACGCCAGACGAGAAGACGTGAGGCGTCGATCTCGGTGGCCATGTTCGCCAGCTTGAACGCGATGGCCTGGTTCATGATGATCGGGCGACCGAAGGCGACGCGCTCCTTCGCGTACTGCAGCGAATATTCGTATGCGGCCCTAGCAATTCCGAGGGCCTGGGCACCGACGGTCGGACGGGTCGCTTCGAACGTCGCCATGGCCGGCTGCTTCTGTCCGGTGTGGACAGCAGCACCTTCACGAGCCTTGGCCAACTTGGCATTGAGCTTCTCGCTCCCACCGAGCAGGAAGGAGCCGGGAACGCGCACGTCGTCGAGAATGACTTCAGCCGTGTGCGACGCGCGGATGCCGTGCTTCTTGTACTTCTGCCCCATCGAAAGGCCTTTGGCTTCCTTCGGCACGATGAACGACGCCTGACCACGACCCTTGAGAACCGGATCGACTGCCGCCACCACAACGTGAATATCGGCGATGCCGCCGTTGGTGATCCACGCCTTGGTGCCGTTGATGACCCACTCGTCTTTCTTCTCGTCGTAGACGGCGCGGGTGCGAAGCGACGAGACGTCGGAACCGGCGTCGGGCTCCGACACACAGAAGGCACCGAGTTGCACTTTCTCGGGAGTGCCGTAGCACTGCGGCACCCACTCCATCATCTGCTCAGGTGTGCCGTTGGCCGCGATGCCCGCGGCCGCTAGGCCCGAACCCATGATGGCCATCCCGATGCCGGCGTCGCCCCAGAAGAGCTCCTCAACGGCGACCGGCATGGTCAGGCCCGTGGGATCGGACATCGCATTCATCATGAAGTCGAGGCCGTACAGCCCGATCTTGGCCGCCTCCTGGACGACGGGCCAGGGAAACTCTTCGCGCTCGTCCCACTCGTGGGCGGCGGGGCGAATCACATTTTCCGAGAAATCGTGAATCCACTTCTGCAGTTGGATCTGGTCTTCGTTGAGCGAGAAATCGGCCATGTCGGGGCTCCTAGGCAAAGGTGTTGGCGTACAGCACGGTTAGCAGTGCACGACGGGGTGCACGCCTGCACACCACATCGGTCAATGCCTGTGCTTACTTTAGCAAGCAAAACGAGATAACCGAGCAAACACTCGGAAATTTCGATAAAAACCAGACTAAACCAGGATTAGCTTGCCGGACGTGGCTCGAACGCCGGGATGGCGAACGCCAGGATTGCGGCGATCGCGAAAAGCGCTGCGGCGCCGAACATCGGCACCTGAACGCCGATGTGGTCAAAGGCCAGCCCCGCGGCCAGGGGTCCAAGAACCCGAGCCGCACTCGACCACGACTGCTGCACACCCAGTACCGCTCCCCGGGCTTCGGGGGCAATTCGGTTCGCGACCGCTGACTGCGTGGTCGGCGAAACCACGCCCTGACCCAGGGCGATCAGCAAAATGGCCGGAACGAGCATCCACCAGCCTGTGGTGAACCCGACAAGCAGCAGACCGCCCGCGGTAAGCCAGAGTCCGCCCCGAAGCAGGGTTCGCTCGCCGAATCGCTCCGTCGCCGGTCGGATCAAACCGCCCTGCACCAAGCTGAGAAAGACACCGATCACGACGAATGCCACAGCCGCGGTCGACTGGGTGAACCCGATCCGACGCTGCCCGTAGATCGAGAACATGTTCTCGAACCCCGAGAACGCAAACATCGCAAGCACGCTCACGGCCAGTATCCGGGGAAGCGAGTTCTCGCGCCAAGTGCGGGCCAACCGGGGATCCGAGCCGGCGGGCGTTGCCGCCTCGGCGACCGCCAACCCGCGCGTCTCGGGAAGGCGGATGATCGTGGCCACAGCATTGGCACCGGCGATCGCCGCCGCAACGAAAAACGGCGCCCGCCGCCCGCCGAGATACGACGCCAAACCACCGATCGCCGGTCCGATCGTGAACCCGATTCCAAAGGCGGCACCGAGCATGCCCAGCAATTGAGCACGACGGTGGGGAGGGGCAATGTCGGACACCGAAGCCTGAGCAACACCAACTGTGGCGCCGGAGGCTCCGTCGAAGGCGCGAGCAGCCACCAGCATCCACAACGACGACGCGAACCCCGTCGCCAACGATGCAACCGCCGTTCCGATGAGTGACGCGACAAGAATCGGTTTACGTCCGACCCGGTCAGACAGTCGCCCGATCGGTCGAGCCACCAGGAACTGCGCGGCGGAGAAGGACGATCCAATGAGACCGACCATGAACCCCGAAGCACCGAAACGGTCGCGTGCGAATGGGCCGAGGACGGGAATTGCCACACCGAACCCGATCAGATCGATCACGACGGTCGTCCACAGCGTCATGAAACCGCGGGGAAGTGGCTCACGCGCCTTCTTCGTCACCGGAGACTCGTCGGCAGTCATCGAGTCATCAACGTCGGAGGGTCCTGCGGGCACGGATCGACACGCTAATGCGAATCACGCAGTAGTCGTTTCGTGCATCGGTCCACAAAATTGCCGCACCGGAACGCACTGAGCCGACCACATGGCCGGCTCAGTGACAAAACTAAAACTGCAGTTCCGGCGACAGTGTCCTTACGGTGATGCCTTAACGGAGCTGGGAATCAAACTGGGCGCTCAGCGCCCCTTTCAAATCAGGCGGGACGGACGTTCGTTGCCTGCAGGCCCTTGGGGCCCTGCTGCACTTCGAACTCGACTGTCTCGCCTTCCTCGAGCGTACGGTATCCCTGCTTCTGAATAGCCGTGTGGTGCACGAACACATCAGGAGATCCGTCTGGCTGCGAGAGGAACCCGAAGCCCTTCTCTGCGTTAAACCATTTTACTGTTCCGGTCGCCATCGTGGCGGCCCCCTTTGTTGCTTGGGCGGATGTCGCCACTACTAAAGAACGAGACCCGAAACTGCCCGGAAGAACCGGTCGGTAACTTGCCTCGAAGCGCACGTTAACACCTCCAAATCCGCTTGGCTATGGGCGGAACCGGAGTTTCACAAAGTGCAATACAGAGGCGGAAAAACTGAGTTTCACCTCGGTTTTCCGAGCGATTCTTGGCCCGTTTGACACGGGATTTCCGGGCTCGAAGGCAGAGCATCGAGAACGGGTTCCAAACGCGCCCAACGACCGCTCCGCTCCGCTCTACGCTTTCTGGCCAAATGGCACTCACGATCTATGACACCTGGACCCGTTCGCTACGGGAGTTCGTTCCCCTCGTTCCCGGCGAGGTCGGCCTCTACACCTGTGGTCCGACCGTCTACAACTATGTCCACATCGGCAACCTTCGCACGTACATCTTCGAAGACGGGCTGGTGCGGGTGCTGAAACTGAACGGCTACAACGTCAAGCACGTGATGAACATCACCGACGTGGGCCACCTGGTATCCGACGCCGATGAGGGCGAAGACAAGATGGAGGCCGGATCACGGCGTACGGGTCAAAGCGCCTGGGAAATCGCAGAGATGTACACCGTCGCGTTCAAAGAAGACCTCGCCGCATTGAACATCAACGAACCTGACGTCTGGTGCAAAGCCACCGACACCATCGCCGAGCAGATCGCCTTCGTGCAGAAGATCGAAGCCGAGGGCTTCACCTACGTGACATCCGACGGCGTCTACTTCGACACCTCGAAACAGCCGAGTTACGGCCATCTCGGGCGACTCGACATCGCGGGATTGCGAGGAGGCGAACGGGTCGATCTCGGCGAGAAGCGCAACCACACCGACTACGCGCTCTGGAAATTCTCGACACCGCAGGAGCAGCGCCAAATGGAGTGGGACTCCCCGTGGGGTCGCGGGTTTCCGGGCTGGCACATCGAGTGCTCAGCGATGGCCCGCATGTACCTCGGGGATCTCTTCGACATCCACTGTGGAGGTGAAGACCACATCACGGTCCATCACACGAACGAGATCTCACAAACCGAGGCGGCGTACGGCACACGGCTTTCCAACTACTGGATGCACGGGTACTTCCTGCAGCTGAACAGCGCCAAGATGTCGAAGTCGACCGGCGAATTCCTGCGAGTACAACTGTTGCGTGACAAGGGATACGACCCGCTCGCGTACCGGTTCATGATGCTCACCGGCCACTACCGCACCCAGATGGACTTCTCCTGGGAAGCGCTCGACGCCGCGTCGACCGCCCTCGGTCGGCTCCGCACATTGACCCATTCGCTCGGGTCGGCCGGTTCGGCCGTGCCCGACCCCGACTTCGTCGACCGTTGGATGGCGAGACTCAACGACGATCTCAATTTTCCGCAGGCTGTCGCGTTGTTATGGGAACTTACGAAGGCTGATCTCCCGGCCGATGTGAAGAAGGCGACGATCCTGCGCTTCGATGAAGCGTTCGGGCTGCGGCTTGCTGAATGGGAACCCGAAGTGGTCGAGGTGCCTGCGACGGTTAGACAATTGGCCGATCAGCGGTGGGCGGCCCGCACGGCGAAAGACTGGAGCGAAGCTGACCGTCTCCGCGGGCAACTCACGGAAGTCGGGTGGTCGATGAAAGACGGTAAGGAAGGTTACGAACTCTCACCACTGTAGCGACTGGCGTTCTGGCTTCTCGCCGACGTCGCCGGTCAGCCGGTCAGCCGGTCAGCCGGTCACTCTGAAGGTGATGCTGAATGCACCACCGTTGTTGTCGACTTTCTGGCACTGGGAGACGTGAATCCGGTAATCGCCTGCGATCGTGGGGTTCACGACCTTGCGCCCATTGCACGACGCGTCGGCATCCGACGCGTCGTCACCACGTGGGTCGGTGATGAACACGGTTACCAGGCGACTGCCCGTGACTTGAAGCTTTTGACCTCTGCGCACCGCAATGACGTACTCGCGCTCCGAGTTCCGGTTCGCGAATCGACCCGAAACGGTCGCGGACACGGCGCCTCGCTTGAACTTGACCCTGATCACCGAAGCGTTGGCCACCGAGACGCTCATCGCCGTGGTGAGAATGATTGCGACGACGACGGAAGCCAGCCGGAACCGGCGTTGCTTTTCTCGATTCATGGAACCCTCCGTTTCCGTGGACAAAGCCACCATACGCGGACGGGGACGCCCCTCTGCACATCAGGATCGCGCAAAGCGACACCGGGGGGCCGGGCCGGGCCGGTAGCCTTGACGCCCTATGGCAGCGAGCGTTCCTGAGAAACCAACCCTTGACGGGGTCGAGAAGAAGTGGTCCGAAGCATGGGAGAACTCCGGCGTATACCGGTTCGACCGTACGGCGACCCGCGACCAGGTGTACTCGATCGACACCCCACCCCCGACGGCTAGCGGGTCGCTGCACATCGGTCATGTTTTCAGTTACACCCACACCGATACCATCGCCCGCTACCAGCGCATGCGCGGCAAGAAGGTGTTCTATCCGATGGGCTGGGACGACAACGGTCTGCCGACCGAGCGCCGCGTCCAGAACTACTACGGCGTCTCCTGCGATCCGTCGCTTCCCTATGATCCCGATTTCCGGCCGCCGGCCGAACCGCCGAAGCAGGCGATTCCGATCAGCCGGCCGAACTTCATCGCCTTGTGCGATGAGCTGACCAAACAAGACGAGAAGACCTTCGAAGATCTGTTCCGCATCCTCGGATTGTCGGTCGACTGGGGCCTGCAGTACGCCACCATCGATGCCCGGTCCCGTCGCGGATCGCAACGCGCCTTCCTGCGCAACCTCGCCCGCGGCGAGGCCTACTCGCAAGATGCTCCCACGCTCTGGGACGTCGACTACAAGACAGCCGTTGCCCAGGCCGAACTCGAGGAGCGCGAACGTCCGGCCGCGTATCACGCACTCGCGTTCCACAAGGCCGACGGCAGTGGTGACATCGTCATCGAAACCACGCGGCCGGAACTGCTGGCTGCGTGTGTCGCCCTTGTGGCCCATCCCGACGACGAGCGCTTCAAGCCCTACTTCAACACCAACGTCCGCACGCCGCTCTTCGATGTCGACGTTCCCGTTCTCGCCCACCCACTCGCTCAGCCCGACAAGGGTTCCGGCGTCGCCATGATCTGCACGTTCGGCGACACGACCGACGTCACCTGGTGGCGTGAGCTCAACCTGCCGACGCGGGCAATCGTCGGACGCGACGGACGCATCGTGTCCGACGCGCCAGCCGCGATCATAAGTGCACGTGGTATCGCGAACTACGGCGAGTTGGCCGGGAAGTCGGTCAAGCAGGCCCAGACCCGCATCGTCGAATTGCTG
This sequence comes from uncultured Acidimicrobiales bacterium, assembly GCA_963763135.1. Taxonomy (GTDB): domain Bacteria; phylum Actinomycetota; class Acidimicrobiia; order Acidimicrobiales; family JANYDT01; genus JANMZO01. The sequence goes on from CAVXNJ010000012.1 coordinate 1,079,879, forward strand.
ACCGAGAGCGGCGAGATGCTCGGCGAACCGAAAGCCATCAACCACCCGGTCAAGTTCTACGAGAAGGGCGACCGTCCGCTCGAGATCGTCGCGAGCCGTCAGTGGTACATCCGCAACGGCGGACGCGAGGAAGCTGTCCGTGATGCCATGCAGGCTCGCGGCCGCGAACTCAACTGGGTTCCGGAGTTCATGTGGCACCGCTACGAGAACTGGGTCGGCGGCCTCAACGGAGACTGGTTGATTTCCCGTCAGCGGTTCTTCGGAGTTCCGATCCCGTTGTGGTACTCGCTGAATGCAGACGGTGAGCCGCAGTTCGACACGCCGCTCATCCCGGCCGAGGCGCGGTTGCCGATCGATCCGTCGACCGATGTGCCCGACGGGTACACCGAAGATCAGCGCGGCAAACCCGGTGGATTCACCGGTGACCCCGACGTTTTCGACACGTGGGCTACGTCGTCGCTGTCTCCGCAGATCGCCGGCGGGTGGGAAGACGACAACGATCTCTTCAACCGGATCTTCCCGATGGACCTTCGCCCGCAGGGTCACGACATCATCCGCACGTGGCTGTTCTCGACGGTCGTTCGTTCGCACTTCGAGCACGGCAGCGTTCCGTGGACCACAGCCGCCCTCTCGGGCTGGATCCTCGACCCCGACCGCAAGAAGATGGGTAAATCCAAGGGCAATGCGGTCACCCCGCTCTCCATGTTGGAGGAACACGGCTCCGACGCGGTCCGCTACTGGTCCGCCAGCGGTCGACCAGGTGTTGACACGGCGCTCGACCCGGCGCAGATGAAGATCGGTCGCAAGCTCGCAATCAAGATGCTGAATGCCACGAAGTTCGTGCTTGGCATATTGGGCGAAACCGACGCGCCGCCGGCGTCGGCCATCACCGCACCGGTTGACCAGGCGCTCCTGAAGAAACTAGGCGTGCTTATCGATGAGGCGACGAAGGCATTCGATTCCTACGACTACGCCCGGGCCCTCGAGAAGGCCGAGTCGTTCTTCTGGTTCTTCTGTGATGACTACGTCGAACTCGTAAAGGGACGCGCCTACGGCCAGCAGGGCGAGGAGCCGATGGCCAGCGCCAAAGCGGCACTCGCCACAACACTCAGCGTTCTGCAGCGGTTGTTTGCCCCGATCGTCCCATTCGTGACCGAGGAGATCTGGTCGTGGTGGCAGACCGATTCGGTTCACGCCCAATCGTGGCCGAGCGCCGCCGACGTGGGCGCAGGTGCCAATGGCGACCTGCTCGTCCTCGACGTGGCCAGCGACACGCTCATGGCCGCTCGGCGGGCAAAGACCGAGGCGAAGCGTTCCATGCGAACGGAGATCTCGCTCATGACCGTGAGCGACTCGTCCGAACGACTTGCGGCGCTGCGACTCGTTGAAGCCGATCTCCGCGAGGCCGGTGGCATCACGACGCTCGAGGCCGCCGAGGGCGAGTCGGCCTACACCGTGACGCTGGCCGAACCGGCCTGATCCGCAGAAGCCGGTCGTTGCAAGTGCCGGATAGATTTCTGGCATGAGCAACGACCGAGGCGAGAGCCGCCGCACTCCAACTGCCTACACCGTCACCGACGAGGAGCGCGATCGTTTTCGCCGCGACGGGTATGTCCACCTGACGGGCGTCCTCTCCGAGGATGAGGTAGACGAGATCGAGCGCGTCTACGACGCGTTCCTCCGCCGGGAAATCGCCGTCGAAGGCAAAGACTTCAACGACATGACGACGGGCGAGCATGGGACCGATCCCAAGGGCTACGCGATCGTCAACGTCATGCTCCCCCGTCGCTACTACCCACAATGGCAGGGCAACGTTTTCGAACTCCGGGCCCGCTCCATCGCCGAGCAGTTGTGCGGCGAGGGCATGACGATTGACTTCGACCAACTCCTCGCGAAGAGCCCGAACAAACCCGAGGCGGTCTTTCACTGGCACCAGGACCAGGCCTATTGGATCGACACCGACGACCGCCGTACCGCGACGTGCTGGCTGGCGGTCGAGGACTCGACGTTGGAGAACGGCTGCATGCAGTTTCTCGCCGGCAGTCACCACGAGCCGGTCCGCCCGCACCGGCCACTGCATGAGGATCGCACCAAGAGCCACACGCTTCTCACCGACCTGCGCGACGGCGACGTTGTCACGCCGGTGCCGATTCGACGGGGTGACATCACGGTCCACAACGAAGGCGTGGTGCACAGCTCCGGAGGCAACAACAGCAGCGACAGTTACCGCAAGGCCTACATCGTCGCGCTTCGCAGCGCGTCGACAGTCGAAAAGGAACGGGCCCTTGGTTTCACCCATTCACACAACGATGCCACCGATGTACTGAATCAGGTCGACGGACTGCTCGTAGGTGGCGCTACCGAAACTCAGGAATCGCCCAAAGCCTGATCGAGACTCAAGAAAGAATGATCGAGACTCAAGAACGAACTACGTGTGCCTACGGTTTTTGTAGGCGTACGTAGTTTTCTTCGTCAGTTTTTAGTCAATCACGGCTTCTTCGTTGTCGAAGGAGAGGGCGCCTTCCCGGCCTTGGTTGTGGAGGAGGACTTGCCTCCCGACGCGACGCCCGTAGTGCTGGACGACGGTGACGTTCGAAGGGCGATCGTTCCGTTGACGTCCTTGACTACGAACGTGTAGTTCTGAGGTGTTCCGGCAACCGTAACCGTACATACGATCGTCGAATTCGGTTCTTGAACAGCGACGACGCCTTTGCCGCACACGATCTTCGCCTCGGCGGCCTCCTTCTCGTCGAGGTTGTCGCGCACGAACCCCACGACCTTGGTGAGATCGATGATGGCGCGGGCCGGCGAGATCTTGTATACACCGCTCTTCAGGAATCCGCCCTCGCTCACGACAACCGTGTAGGGGGCCGACACCCCTTCGATCTGAACTGTGCAGGTGTAGGTACCTATGGGGACCTTCTTTTGCACGCCGGCCAGTTTCGCCGGGCAGGTGGCCGGCCCGACTTTGAGCTTCGGGGCTGCACCCTGTTGGACCGAGACGATCTTCGCCTCGATCTCCTTCTTCAGATCCGGGGCCTCAGCGGCCGACACCTGCGACACGAGACCAACCAACGAAGTCTGGAAAACGCTCAGGACACCGAGAACCAAGGCGACCCGACGTTTGCCGCGACCAGAAAATCCGAACATAGCAACCTCAGGGGGAAGTGGGAGAGGATGAACAAACATACTGGCGCATCGAAGGCCCGCTGTTCAGAATCCCATTGATGTAATCAGATCATTCGAATCGGCGTTCGACGAACGGGGGCTGAACACAGATAGCGCTATGAACACATACTGAATTTCATGGCTATGCTCTGCGCCTTGTTGTAATCACAGCCGTAGTCACAACAGCGCTTCCCAACACCATTTTCATTCAATCTCGTTTTCGCAGGAGTCCTCTTACATGAGCGGTCAAGGATCAGTTGCAACCCCAGGGAGCGCAGGCTTTCTGATGTGGAGAGCCACCAATGCGTGGCAGCGAGCCCAGCGTGCCGCGCTGGACTCCGTGGGGCTCACACATGTCCAGTACGCATTGCTCGCCACACTCGCCGGCGACGACGCCCGCAAAGGGTTGTCCCAAGCCGAGATCAGTGCCCGCTCCGGGGTTGACCCAATGACCACTTCGCAGGTGATCCGTAACTTGGCCGAGCAGGGCCACGTCGCTCGCACCACCAGCACCGAAGACAAGCGAGCCCAGCGGGTCGTGCTCACCACGACCGGGCGGGCACTTACCCGCAAGGCCCAGCCGAAGGTGGAAAAGACCGACAACGACTTCTTTGCCGTCGCAGGCAAGAACCTCCCCGCCATCACAGCTGCACTCGCAGCGCTGGCCGGCGTCGAGCAGGCCTAACCAACAAGTCCAGGGGCACCACCGGACCAGCCCCTGCGTCCTCTCTGCACCCACCCGTACGGGTGGGTGCGGTCGCGTCCGGACCCGGTCGTGTCGCCAGGCAGGTGATCGGAGCGGGAAACGCCGGCCACTATGCAGACAGCAGAAACATGCAGTACTTTTCATGATTCCGCCGTTTGTTAACGAGGCCGACCGATGGCGGGTAGAGGTTAGAAGGGAAGCACCCCAGTGGAACAGGACCAACGCTCGTGGACATTTCTGTCAAACCACGCGCACGTACTTGTTTGCATCGCCCAGGAGGCAGACATCCGCATCCGCGACATAGCGCTTCGGGTCGGGATCACTGAGCGAGCGGCGTCAAGCATCGTCGCCGACCTCGAACGTGACGGATACCTGACCCGGGTCAAGGTGGGCCGAAACAACGAGTACGTCGTGCACGGGTCGCAACCGCTGCGGCACCCGGTCGAGCAACACCACCAGATTGGGGAACTGCTCCAACTCCTAGGGCCGATCGCCGCCACTTCGACTTCGTCGTCGTAATGACCCAGCCGGCTCCTTCGGTGACCGACGGGATTGCATTCAGTCCACCCGACGCCATCGTTCTCCATCGAGTGGTGATGCCGATGCGGGCGCCGTTTGCAGCGGCGCATGGGGTGGAGCACAACAAGCACGCCACGATCGTCGAAGTTCAGCGGGACGGGCTGTCCGGTTGGGGCGAGTGTGCCGCGCTGGAGCATCCTACGTACACAGAGGAGTTCGCCGACGGGGCCTACACCGCTCTGCGCTCCACGATCGCTCCGGCGGCCTTTCAGGGCCCGCTCTGGCGAGATTCGACACCGCGAAACCCGATGGCGAAAGCCGGTTTGGAGATTGCGCTGCTCGACCGGGAACTTCGTGGTCGAAACGCCTGCCTTGCCGATCACCTCTCGACGATCACCGGGTCCCCGACGAGGCCACGCGTGCCGGCCGGCTTGTCGCTGGGAATTACTCACGACCTCGATGCGCTCGTCGAAAGAATTAGCGGAGCCTTAGCTGAGGGGTATCAGCGAATTCGGCTGAAGATCGATCGGAACTGGGATCACGAGCCGCTTTCGGCAGTGCGGGGCGCATTCCCTTCAGCCGTGCTCCAGGCCGACGCCAACGGCTCGTACACCTCGCTCGATACGGATCGTCTCCGCGAGCTTGAACGCTACGAACTCCTGATGATCGAGCAACCGCTCCCGACCGGAGACATCGAGGGCCACGCGGCGCTGGCTCGGGTGCTGAACATTCCGGTGTGTCTCGACGAACCAATCGTAAGTGCGCAGACGGCCGAAGACGTTCTCCGGCGAAAGGCGGCGTCAGTGATCAACATCAAGGTGGCCAGACTGGGTGGACTCCGCCCGACGCTCGACACACTTCACGTCTGTCGGACGCTCGGGGCCGGGGCGTGGTGCGGGGGCATGCTCGATACCGGCGTCGGGCGGGCGGTCAACATCGCGTTGGCGGCGTTGGATGGCTTCACCTCTCCGGGCGACATCGCAGCTACCGACCGCTATTTCGATCGCGACATCATCACCACCCGATTCGTCGTCTCCGACGGATACATCGATGTGCCACGCGGCGTCGGCATCGGCGTCGACGTCGACCGCGAGGCCTTGGCCGCTTTCACCACAAACCGAACGGAACTTCGCCCGCATCAGTAGGAATGGTCATAGCTTCCACGGGACCCGACTACATCACCCGATCGAGCATCCACGAGCGAACGCGTGGCCGGTGTCCCCGACCCTCTGCCTGATCGACCGATCCCGTGAGCCGCTCGGCGGAGCGAACCCCGAGGATTCGCAGAGGCTCGGGTTCCCAGTTTGGTGATCGATGGCCGACCCACGGGAGTCGGGTACGAGCGGTGTCGTGCCCGAGAATGAGATCGGCGAGCGTCTGCCCGGCGAGGTACGTGGCACCGACTCCATCGCCAACATATCCCCCGGCCCAGGCCAACCCGGTCGCGCGTTCGAGCCCGACGCCGGCCGTCCAGTCGCGCGGCACTCCGAGAACTCCACCCCAACGGTGGGTGATTGCCGCTGTCGAAAGCACCGGAAAAAGTTCGACGAGAGCCTCCCGCAGTTTGCTATGTGCACTTATGTTGTCGGCATACCTGTCGTCAGTCTTCGAGCCAAACTGGTACGGAGCCCCACGTCCTCCGAATGCAATGCGATCGTCACTGGTCCGCTGGGCGTAGATCACCAGCCCGCGACCATCGCTGAATGTAAACCGCTTCGACCAGCCGATGTCGCGCCAGACGGTCGCGTTCAGAGGTTCGGTGGCGATCATCAACGAAAAGACGGGAAGCATCGCCCGTCGCATCCCTGGAAGCTCGGGCGTGTAACCCTCAGTCGCTCGGACCACAAACGCGGACCGCACGGTTCCCTGTCGCGTAATCACACGTCTCGGGGCAATAGTAAGTGCACGTGTGTTTTCGAAGATCTGAACCCCGACCTCTTCACATGCGGAAGCGAGCGCGTCGACCAACCGGCGAGGGTTCACCGCCGCGCAGTGAGGCGTGAAATAGCCACCGAAGACGGATGACATCGACACAAGCGGCCTGACCTCGTCGGGTGTCAGCCACCGCAGATCGTCTTCCGACATCCCGACAGCGTGATGATCGCGAACATAGCGTTTGAGCCGTTCCGCTTGGAATGGTGATCGGGCGACCTGAAGCTGGCCTTCGTGTGCGAAGTGCGCGTCGGGGCCGTGTCGTTTCGCGAACGAACCGATCTCGCGGACCGCGTCAACCATTGCATGGTGAACGGCCTTCGCCGCGTCGATGCCGTGCACCGCGGCAACCTCCGAGATTGAACTTGGTAACGCAGTCTGCACCCACCCGCCGTTGCGACCCGATGCTCCGAACCCAACATGGTTCGCCTCCAGCACCGCGACCCGAACTTGCGGTTCGGACTGCTTCAGTTGCCATGCCGTCCAGAGTCCGGTGAAGCCGCCGCCCACGATGCACACATCGACATCGGTATCACCCAGCAACGGGGGACGTGGCGCGCCAACGTGATCATCAGACCACAGACAGCGGAACGGTACCGCGGCCATCGAAGGCGACGGCGGAGCGGAGAGAGGTGACGACGCCCCGACTGATCCGGCGAGTTCCATCGACACACACTACGACTGGGCCGCTACGTCTCCGCGTGGAAGCGAGTGCGATGGGTCCAGGTTGGGCTGCCACTGGCCGAGGGACCGGTCAGGAACTGACTCCGGAAACACCGAACGGAAACTGATACAGGTCAATTCCTCGCGACTCCCACACCGTCTGACCGGTAGGAAGCCGACGGGCCTTCAACCGGATCGGTCCCGAACCGAACGGATTGGGTATCGCCTTCTGAAATTCGGCCGCCGCTTCGCTGCTGTCATAGAACTGGTGGGGAAGCGGTTGGATGAGCGACAACCGGTCCCGCCACGCGGTCACCTGATCGACCGCCATCTGCGGGCTCACCTGAGCGAGAAGGTATTCCGACGATCCCGGTTCCGGCACCGGAACCAACCGGTAACTGCCGATGAGTTGGCTGTGGTCAGCCGATCGATGGACCGTCCATAGCGCCTCTGCCCGGAGTGTGGGATACAACGCGTGGAACTGCCATTCCGACGACCGCCCGTCGGCTTCAACGGCGTCGCTGAGAATAAGGAACAGACGGGCGTCGGGACCCCAGGAGGCAATATGGGGCCATACGGCTTTCGTTGCCTCTCCTGCGGTCGGTCGGTGGTTACCTTCGGCCAACACGACACTCGCGGAGATCGTCGAAACCAGTGGCTTGGTGATATCTAATGCTGGAGCCGTTGAACTCGGCTTTTTTCGAAACAGACCCATTGGTGTCAAACCCTCTTCGTTGTGTCACTTCATCGACCTTCGAGGCGACGACCTTAAGGAATTTGCCTAGACCAATGCCCTGCGTTCCGCTCGATCGTGAATGGTGGTTCACTCTCGTTGTACGGCCTGACAGTGCGTCACGCAGCTGGAACACAACTCGGACCGGCAATTGGCGACCAACCAGTCGTTGATCACGTCGTTCGTGAGTCCCGGTCGTTCTGAACGATCGTTCAGCGACAGCTCGGCGGCCAACGATCCGACGAGGGTCTTCCACGGCAACCCTTCGCTTGTGCGGAAGGACCGGACCCGGTCACGAACGACCCGTACGGCGAGCGCGAGCCGGCCCGGCATGTCACCGAAACCCTCGGCAAAGCTGTCGCGCAACCAGGCCGCGGTTGCCGGGCTGGCGCCCGCGGTGGAAATGGCGACAATGACATCACCGTCGCGGTGGACGGCCGGCAGTATCACCGAACAGTTCGGCGGATCATCGGCCGCGTTGATCCACACGTGTCGTTCGTCAGCATCTCGTTTGATCTGTGCGGTCGTTTCCGGTTCATCGATTGCGGTCACCACGAACCACTTGTCGGCGAGGTCCGACGATTCATATGCCCGCGTAACAATTTCGAATTCTCGATGAGCGGCCAGTCGAGACACCTCGTCGCCAACCACTTTGCTTACGAGCGTCACCCGCGCTCCGGCCGCAAGCAGGGCTTCGGCTTTTCGCGCGCCAATCGCCCCGCCCCCCACGACCAGACACGCTCGGCCGCGAAGGTCGAGCAGCACCGGGTACCACGGCGGGGCGGAAGGCGGTGGCGGGTTCTCCATTCCCCCACACTGTCATAGGAGAACGATGGAATACGTACCGTGGAAGCATCCGGCGTCGCTCGCATTCAGCGGAGCCGCAACGGACTGCCAACCCGCCGCCGGTTCCTGGATCATGACGAGATCACGATGGAGACCTTGCCGCGGACCGTGCCGTCTTCGAGTTTGCGCATGGCGTCTTTGGCGTCGTCGAGCCGGTAGGTCGAGTCGATGCTCGGCGTGAGCTTCCCGCGGTTGATCAGTTCGGTCAACGGCAGCAGGTCGGCGTGGTGCTCCTTGGAGACGAGCATGGTCAGCCGTTGGCGCACAAAGATCGACAGCAGTGGTGCTCTCAGGCTTCGGCCCAAGCCACCGGTCACGTTGCCTTTGCTCTCGCCGCCGACGATGACGAGGCTGCCTGACGGGTTGAGGACATGCCGTAGGCGTCGAAGCGAAGCGTTCCCGGCGATGTCGAGGATCAGGTCGTAGCGGCGGGATCCGTTGGTGACATCTTCGGCGGCGTAATCGATCACATGGGCGGCGCCGAGCGACCGTACGAGGTCGGCCTTGGCCGCGCTACAGACGCCGGTAACCTCGGCGCCATAGGCCCGGGCGAGCTGAATGGCGTAGGTGCCGACACCTCCGGATGCGCCGATGATCAGCACGTTCTGGCCGGCTTCGATTCGGCCCAGACGCAACCCCTGGAGGGCAGTGGTCGCAGAGATCGGAACCGCCGATGCCTGTTCGAAGGTGAGGCTTGATGGCTTGAGAGCGAGCTTGTCCTCGCGGGCGGCGGCGTACTCGGCGAAAGCTCCTCGGCTGACGCCGAAGACCTCGTCACCCACGGCAAACCTGGTCACCTTCGCCCCAACCGCCGCTACGGTACCGGCAACGGCAAGTCCCGGCACGCGGTTCTTCGGCGAGTGGAGACCGAAGCCCATGATGCGCATCAGGTAGGGCCGGCCGGTCATCGCATGCCAGGTTCCACGGTCGAGTCCGGCAGCCCGCACGCGGACGAGCACCTCGTGAGCCTCGATGGCGGGGATGCCGATATCGGCCAGTTGCCAGGTGTCGCTGGAGCCGTAGCGGTCCTGCACGATTGCCCGCATCGTCGAGGTCGCGGTGGTGGCTCGTTCGGGGTTGCTATCGGTTGGCGGATGTGTGGTCGTGCCCATGGTGTTCGTCGTTGCGTCCATGATGTTCCTCTCAGGGGTTGGGGTGTTCGAGCGCCCCTCACCTGGCGGTACCGACAACGTCACGTCGTTCGCGGTTCGATTCGGCGAGGGCATGGCCATCGTCGACCTAAGGCGGCGTGGGCCGCATCGGGTGTTCCTCCTCAGATAGTGCCGAGGTTCCCTCAGTTCGTGCCGGGCAGGTGACCGACGCGTCAGGCGCACCGTCGCGTGAACTCACAATCGGGCGGCGAACACGACGAGCGTCCTCGACGTGCCGGCAGCGCAGACGCAAAATCGGGCGGCGAACAGGATGAGTTTCCTCGACTGGTCGGCATCGCGAAATCTGAGGGGGCATGTCGGATGCGGGTCGCCACCCCTTAGGTCGATCGTGTCAAACATGAACAGCATCTTCGACTCAATCGCATTCCTCAGGAACGGTACCGCTCACCGTCCTGGCTCCCCGGGGGCCGGGGCCACCACGCAGTGGGAGGTGTCGGCGCCATGAGCAACATCGGAGATGCCGTCTCCGGCACGGTGATCGTCGTCGGTGGCGGTGCCGCCGGACTAACAGCAGCGTTGGTGACCGCAAGGGCCCGCCACCGAGTCATCGTCATAGACGACCAGACGTATCGCAACGTGACCGTCGACGAGTTCCATGGCTTCCCGACGCGAGACGCCACCCGTCCCAGCCGCTTCCGCGACGACGCGCTCACCGAGCTGCACTCCTACGGGGTGACCGTCATCGGCTCGGCGGTAGCGAGCGCTAGCAGCACGACCCGCAACATCACCATGCAGTTGACAAACGGCACCACCGTGCACAGCGACGCCGTCGTGCTTGCCACCGGTGTGCATGACGAACTCCCGCAGATTCCCGGCCTCGCAGACCGGTGGGGAAAGTCAGTGTTCAACTGTCCGTTCTGCGACGGATGGGAGCATCGAGACCAGCCGGTCGTCGTGATCGACGCGGCCCCCGGCGCCGACCACCTCGCAAACCTCGTCCGGTCATGGACCCCGAACGTCACCGTTGTCGCGGCCGACGACGTCGCGGCCCTCGTCGGTGACCGCACGAGCCTCAGCCATGTAACGCTCCGCGACGGAAGCTCGGTCACTGCGACGGCTGCGTTTGTCAAGGCCATGGTGCGGCCGCGAAACGCCATCGCACGAGCGCTCGGCTGCGAGATCGATGTCGACGGCTACATCGTCACGAGCGAGGCCGGAGCCACCAGCCACCCGCTCGTATGGGCCGCGGGAGATATCCGCCGCCCGCCGCCCGCACCGCACCAAGTCGTACTTGCCGCCGCCGATGGTTCCACCGCCGCAATTGCCATTCACAAGGCCTTCGTCGCGGGCTCCATCGGCTCTGCATCCGTTCAGCCCGCACTTCATCACTGATCCAAGACCGCTTCATCACTGTTCCCAGACCCATTCATCACTGTTCCCAGACCGCTTCATCACTGTTCCAAGACCAAGGAGAAATCATGACCACCTTCTACGGCGACCAACATCGTCAACTGCAAGACCAATTCGACAGCCGCAACGTCGCTGACGTCCTCGCCGCTGCTATCGTCCGGCCCGAAATCGACGACGAAGCCAAAGCGTTCATCGAGTCACGAACGTTCTTCTTCCTAAGCACCGTCAATGAATCCGGCCATCCAACCGTGTCTCACAAAGGCGGCGCCGCAGGGTTCGTACGCGTCATCGACCGCACCACAATCGCGTTCCCCAGCTACGACGGCAACGGCATGTTCCTCTCGATGGGCAACATCGCGGCCGACGGCCGCATCGGGCTGCTGTTCATGGACTTCGAACGTCCACACCGAGTCCGTGCACATGGCCACGCCGTTGTGAGCAGTGACGATCCGATCATGAGCGACTTCCCGGGCGCAGACCTCATCGTCCGAGCCACGCTGAGCGACGTGTTCGTCAACTGCCCCCGGTACATCACCCCCCACACGCGCGGCGAAGTTTCGAGGTACGTGCCCGATGCGAACGGCAACGCACCTTTGCCCGGGTGGAAGAAGATCGACTTGCTCCAACCGTTCCTTCCGTCACGCTTCCAAGGACTCGCCGAGTCGGAGAACGACGTGATCACCGCTGACGAGTACAGCCAACGCCTGCTGCTCGGCGAAGGATGAGCGGAGTCACCGATGACTCTCCACGATCGCCCACGCACTTCACGCCGGAACCATCATGCCCTTCGACATGCATTGTCGGCCGAGCGCGACGCAGCGCAAACCGCCCGATTCGCCGGAGACCTGACCGCCGAATGGCATCATCTCGAACGCGCCCACATCCTGAGCCAGCCGATGGCCGCAGCCCACGTCCACGTGCATCTCTCGATGTTGACCTACGCCATTCGAGCCCACGACCGACGCGAGGTAATCGGCCAACTGATCCGGATCATCGTCGCCGGTCCAGGTTCACTCACGGGTCGCTACCCTGTCGGCAACACCGGCGGAGCAGCAATCAGTGCCTTCGCCGTCCTTCCCGTTCCCGACGACATGCGCAGCTTGTTCGGGGATGCGTCATGACCGACACACATGTCCACGCGACCCGGCCGGCCCTGAAACCGATCATGTGGGGAGTTCTGATCGGAGCCATCCAAGCCGCCGCACCGCTCGCGATCAGATGGCTCGAACCTGCGACCGTCCAATCGGTCTGCATCGCACTCATCGCCGCCGTGTACGTCGGCTTCGCGGTCGCCGACGGCAGAACCAACATCATCATCGTCGAAACCACGATCGCCGCAGGATTCCTCCTCGTTGCCATGGTCGGCGTCACCGCGTCAGCTTGGGTGCTGGTGGCCGCTTACGCGGCGCACGGAGCGAAAGACCTGTGGCAACACCGGACCCGGTTCGTCAGGGGGACCCGCTGGTGGCCACCGTTCTGTGCCACCATCGACTTCATTGTGGCCGCGGTGATCGCCATCGAGATCACCGCCGGCATGTCGTACCACTGATGCGTTTTCGAGGGAGAGCCTCGTACAACCGAGCGAGTAGCCGGAAAATCGAAGGCCCAGGTCTTGCGACCTGGGCCTTCCTTCGTGGCGGGGGCCGGATTTGAACCAGCGACCTTCGGGTTATGAGCCCGACGAGCTACCGAGCTGCTCCACCCCGCGGCGGAAATTCCACTATAGCATCGAATTCGGTCTTCGATTCCGAACCGCTAGCCAACGACAGTCGTGGTTGGTACGGGTGAAGTTGCGGGCGTGGTCGTTGCGGGCACCGTCGTAGAGGGAGCGGTTGTCGTTGCGGGCGTGTTTGCCCTTGCGAGTGTCGTGCTCGGCGTGGCCGTCCCCGGGATGGTCGAACTAGGGGTTGAGGTGATCACGAGTGACCCGTTGGCCACGGCATCGTTGGCAAGCTTCGTGGCCGCGTCGACCTTTTGTTGATAGGTCGCCAGGTCGCCCGCCTTCAGTGCGTCCTGTGCCGCTGACAGGGCCCGGTCGATCTGCTGAATGACGTCGCCGGTTCCGACAGGCGTTTCCGATCCGGTGTTGCCGACCACGGTCGTCGGTGTCGCTGTTCCGGACCCCGAGTTGGTCAGGCCCACCTGACCCAACGCCTCAGACAGTGACGCACCGAAGCCAATTTCTCCCCGGTACCAAACCGCCATGTACGTATAGATCGGATAGTTCTTTCCGGCTTCCACAAAGAACGGTCGCACATAGAGAATCGAACCGGCGATCGGAAGCACCTGGACACTGCCGTAGTACACGCTCGAGCCACCCCGACCCAAAAGGTTTTCCTTCTCGGAAATCCGGCGATCGCTTCCCATGGCCGACGCAACCAGACTCGGCCCGCTTTCATCTGATGCGGCCGGAACGGTGTAGAGGCGCAGCTTTCCGTAGTCGGCCGGATCGCTCGGCGCGACCAGCATCGCCCGAAGGGTTTGCTGCGTGTCATCGCCGGAGTACGGCACCAGATTCGACTGCAAATAGAACTGCTGCTTCTGCGAACCGGGGAGCGCAGCGAGAAGATAGTAAGGGCGCATAGAAGATTGCGACACCGGCGCTTGGATACCCGTTACGGTGCTCGTGGTTTGATCGGTCGAATCGAGTTTGTCGTCGGGAGCCCGTGCGACGTCCCATCGGGCAGAACCCTGGAAGAACGTTCCGGGGTCCTTGACCTGATAGCGACCAATCATCTGCGACTGCACCTGAAAGAGGTCTTCGGGGTAGCGGAAGTGATCGCGAAGCCCCGGATAGGTTCGGTCGAGCTCTTGCTCAGAACGCAGCAAACCTGGGAACGCCGCCCCGATCACCCGGGTGATCGGGTCACTGGACACTCCGACCTTCTGCAGTTTCGGGGTCGGCGAGTTAGGTTCGTAGAGGAACAGCTTCATGTCGCCGGTATAGGCGTCGAGGACGACCTTTACGGGATTGCGCACGTAGTTGAACAGTCGGTCGAGTCCGCTGTCGGAAGACAGGCTGCCCGTAATGGCGGTCTGCGCGTAGGGATAACGGTTGCTGGTCGTGTACCCGTCGAGGATCCACAACACCCGCCCTCGGTAAAGCACCGCGTACGGGTTGGCGTCGTAGTGGAACAGCGGAGCCAACTTCTCAGCACGAGCCCGAATGTTGCGTACATACAGAATCTTCGAGTTCGTCGTGATCTGGCTGGAGATCAACATGTTGGCATCGGCGAAACGAAGCGCAAACGCGATTCTCCGGAGTGGGCTGGCGAGAGCGACACCCCCGTTTCCTTGGAAGGTCGTCGTCGCACCCTTTCCATCGACCTCGAGGGTTTTGGTGCCGACCACCGCATAGCCATCGGTTGCCTCACCGAAATAGATCTGCGGTTTGGTGACCTCAAACGACTTCGACGAAGTTTGTCCGTCGCTCAGGAAGTTCGGCGAACCCTTTTCGTCAGCGGAGTTCGCTGACGCAATCACGAGGCCCTTGCCATGTGTGTTGACGAGCCGACGTTGGATCCACGACGTGATGTTGTTCGAGCTTTCGTCGAGTTCGCGGACCGAGACCGCAACCGGCACGGTCTTGCCGTTCACGGCGTAGCGATCGATATCGACGCCACGGAAGTTGTACACATCGATGTTCTGCTGCAGCTTCGTGAACGCCTTTCCCGAAATCGACGAGCTCGGTTCCCAGATCCGGAGGTTTTGCAGCGTCGTTTGCTCGGCCGCGGAAAGCTTCGGGGAACCGGTCGTTTCTCCGCGGGTCGCGATGTCGAGCGGAATTGAGGACACCGAGTCGAGCCCCATCGCCGTATTGGTGGCGGCAATGTTGCGCTGAATGTACGTGCGCTCGCGGTCGAGCTGGTTGGACTTGACGAGTGCCTGCAACACGGCCGGATAGATGGCACCCGCAACAATCGAAACAAGAATCCACATGGCGATGGCAACCGCCGGAATCGTGAGCCCCGACCGCTTGATCGACGCAAGCAGAATCACGGCGACGGTCAGGGAAACGAACGTAAGCAGCACCAGCACGGGGATGCGGGCCTTCACGTCGGTGTAGCTCGCTCCGCGGACGTAGCCGTTCTCCGAGAGCGTGAGTTCGTAACGTTGAATCCAGTAGCGCGCGCCCCGCAGGACCGCCAGCACCGCGACCAACACGATCACGTGGATCTTGGCCTGCTCCATCGCCCGCGGCATCCGACCGTCGAACCGAACCGCTCCATTCAGGATGTAGATGCCAACGGTGAACAGCAACACAACGAACCCGGCGGCAAAAAACCACGAGATCACCGAGTCAATGAAGGGCAACCGAAACAGGTAGAGACTCAGATCCTTGGAGAACTGCGGGTCTTTGATGCCAACGTTGGTGCTGTTGGAAAACAGCAGCCACTCACGCCAGCTTCCCGCAAACGACGTTCCTCCGAGCAGTCCTACGACGACGCTGGTCGCGGTTCGAAATGTCGCACTCCGTTGGTCGAGGACATCGGAGAGATGGGCCAAGCCGGGCTGGTCGGGCGTGTACAGCGTCAATCGCCGCGTTCGCTGGGCGATCAACAGGTTGACCCAGATGGCGAGACCGAACACGATCGAAAACACGAGGGCCAAGACGACCTTCGTGCCCCACATGGTTTCCCAGATTCGGCGGTACCCGACGTCTTCGCTGAACCACAGATAGTCGGTGTACGCGCTTGAGGCGCCGCGGGCGACAACAAGGGCCACCACGATCAAAATCACAATCGTGGCCAGCACAGCCTGGCGCCTCGACGTCTGTACCGGAAATTGACGTGGGCTACCTGAGTTACTCATTGCTCACGACACTACTGTCCCACTGCGCGAGAAGCGCTCGGGGGAACGGCGTCAGTGGACCAGCCCGTGGCCGAGTTGAAACGCCGCACGAAGGTGCTCGGCCACCATGGTCGACAGCCGTTCCGAGGGCCAACTGCGATAGACATCGGCGATTGCGTCGCTGAGTGTCTGACCGATCGAAGCAAGATCGCTGTTCATGGCCTGATCGATCGCGGTCCGTGTGGTACCGGTCACGGTTGAAGCCAAGCCGATCTCGAGGTTCTTCAACTCGGCCGCGACGGACTCCTCCTGGACCGATTGCGACGAGAGGTCAGCGCCGGCCCGGTACGCATCCGTCAGATATGTCTGGACAGTGTCGCCAAGTCGTTGTTCACGCGCTTCGGCATCGCCGAGAAGGTCATCGAGTGTCACTCGCCCTCGTGCCGTTCGAACGGCCGCTAACGCGCGACTCTGCTCATCTTGCAGAAACCGCTTCATGGCTCTGGTGCACTGCGCCTGAAGCGTCCCGGTCACAAACTCGAACTCGGCTGATTTCTCGGGGTTGGCGATCGCAGCCGCCGTCGAGGGATTGCCTGAGGGAAACAGATCATCGCTGAGCGTCTCCGGCGAGTTCGGGTCGAATCGAGAGTCGCTCAACACTTCCGACTCGAACTCGGTGAGGTCGACGAGGAGAAGCGTCGGCGTCGAACTCTCGGTGCTTGACGCGGTTGGGGCGTCGTGGGTGGTGTGTTGCTCAAGATCTGTTGCGGTCGGTTGCGGCAACTCCGTGTGCTGATGTTCGGTTCCGCTGAGGGTCCGGTCCATGACATTTCCAGAAGACTTCGGCGTGGTCTTCTTGCCTTTGCCCGATGACGTGCCGCCGGGTTTTGCCGATCCTCCTTTGGACCCACTCCCGTCGAGGAGTTCGTGTGCCGAGGCCGCTGCGCTCTCACGCTCGCGGCGAAGCCGGGCGAAGAGGTCATCAACGTTCGCCAAACGACCGGCCGACGGCGCGGCATGACCCCGGGGCGACTCGCCGCTCTCCGGTGGCGATGCGCTGTCGGCTGAGTCGGCTGCGTCGGCTGCGTTGTCGGCCTGCGCAAGACCCGTTTCTGCCATGATCGGCGCGGTCTCGTTGCTTGCTTGGCTGTCGTTTTCGGTTTGGATGTTGCGCGTCTGGGTGTCGTTGTCTGTCGTGCTGTCGTTGGAGTTTTCGGCGGTTCCGATCTCGCTGACGACCACCTCGCTGACGACCATCTCGCTGACGACGGTCTCACTGACGAGTGTCTCGGTGATGACGGTCTCGGTTTGGCTGACCACGAGCGTGACCGACTCCAACGTGTCAAGAAGCGGTTCAGCGGAGTCGCTCTCGACCGTGGCATCCTCGTCGTGTGTCATCGCTGACTGCACCGCCGGGTGTGACGGCGCCTGCGGTTGCGTTCGCAGCGTCGATGCGTAGTCGGCGAACTGCACCACATTCGTTACGAGGTCGTCGCGGGGCACCAGGTCGTTGTCGGAGCCGACCTCGTCATTCGCAACATCGGATAGAGCCTCTTGGGTTGGAGCTTCATCGGCGACAGCTTCATCGGTTAGCGGCTCATCTGTTGGAGCTGCGTCGATCAGGGTTTCGTCGGTCAGGGCTTCGACGGACACTGGCTCAACGGTCACGGTCTCAGCGGTTGCCATCTCGCTCGTCAGTTCATCGGTGGCGGTCGACTCCGAAAGAACCGATGCGGCGATCACGTCATCGGCTGCGACATCGAAGGTTGGTTGGTACGTGTGCATACCGATGGCATCTTCGCTGTCGGTCTGGGCGACGACCTGATCCTCGAGCGCGTCCGTCACCGGGACGAAAACGGCGTCGACAACCTCGTCGCCAGGCGTTGACGCGTCAACCTGTGGTTGGTCGAGGAGCGCCTCGGGTTCGGTTTCGTTCTCAGCGACCGCAACCTCGGGGTCGGTCGACTCACCCGGTACAGCTTCCGCGGCAGGAATGGCCGATGCGTCGGTGAGAGTGTCGAGATCATCGGCCGGGCTGCCATCTACAGGTGCTAGGTCCTGATCGGGTGACGCCGCGTGCACCACGTCGGTACCGTCAGGCTCCTGGGTGACTGAGCGAGGGTCGACTTCGGCTTCCAGGTCAAATGGCTGATTGGTCGAGCCGGCGTTGTTGGCCGATCCCGACGACGGCTGGTTGGGGGTCGCAGCGTTGGAGGGCGACGAAAGAATCGAACGCCCGCTGAACAACTCGGCTTCGAGTTCGGCGACCGTCGGAAGGTCTTCTGTCCCCACCCGTCGGCCTGCGGTTTCCGCGGCCAATCGAGCCTCGACTTCTGCCGTCGAAAGGTCTCGGCTCGCTTCATCGGCGACGCGACGGGCGTCGCGGAACGATTCGAGCAATTTCTCGCGGGCCACTCGGAGCTGCTCGAGTTGCACATGGGCCACGCGGCGACGCTTTGCCAGGTCAGTCAGAATGCGTTCCCGAACCGCTTTCGCCTCCGAGATCATGATACGGGCCTGTTCCTTCGCCACGTTCGGATCAGACGGAGCATCGGCGAGCGCGAGTTCCATCGCCGCCATGGTGTCAGCCGACGGTTTGCCACGCGACTCGGCGCGAGCCCGCAGGAAGATGCGGGCAGCTTCGTCGTTCGCTCGCGTGACGATCGCGTTCGCTTCCTCTTTTGCCGCCGCGACGATCGATTCGGCGTCGGCGCGCGCTTCCTCGACAGCGGCGAGGTCCTCAGGTGTCGGTTCAACAGCCGCCGGCACCACCGCAGCGTTCCCGGCAACAGCTGCAGGGTTGACGCTTTCCGCAACGGAGAGCACGTACGCCGAAGCGTTCTCCGAATAGGTGGCAACGGCATCCGCCACGCTGTTCAGGAACGCGCGGACCTCAGCGGTGTCGTAACCCCGAAAAGCCGTGCTGAAGCGGTAGTTCCGGATGACGTCGGGGTTCACGGTCCCCAGGGACCGCGCGGTTTCGTCGGCTGATTTCATAGTCACCTGCTTGGTTGTTTCGGAAGGGGCTCCCCGCCGATTGCCGCAAGGGCAGCCAGCGCATCATCAAGCGTGCGTACGCCTACGACACGCATCGAGCCCGCCTGCTTCTTCGCGATCGGATATTCAGCTTCGGGCACAATGAATAGCTTGGCACCTGCAGCCTTCACGGCGGCGGTCTTCTGCTTCACACCACCAATTTCCCCAACTTCACCGTTTGATTCGATTGTTCCGGTTGCGGCCACTTTGACGCCACCGGTCAGTTCTCCCGGCGACAGTTGGTCGAGCATGGCCAGAGTCATCGCGAGCCCGGCAGACGGGCCCCCGATGCGATCGGTGTTGATGTCGATCTTGAACGGGAACGTGCACGGCTTCTCTTTGGCCGGCCCGAGCACTATGCCGATAAACGCTCGCTCGGCCCCCTCCGGTTTGTACGTCTTCACGGCAATGTCCTGCTTGGCCGAACGGGTCACGGGCTTTCCTGCAGCCGATGTCTGGCGCTCGATTCCGAGGACGATCTGCTCGCCGGGCTTTTTGGTCTTGACCACTTCGGCCAGATCACCTTGGAGGCAAACGGGCTTTCCGTCGGCCGAGACGATGAGATCGTTTGGCTTCAGCAAACCGTGGGCCGGTGCATTCGGATCAAGATCAAGAATCTCAGCCCCGCCGTCGGTTGTTTTGTAGCCGAGGCGACGCGCCACGGTGACGCGAGCCACGAGTTTCGCGTCGTCCATCTCAGCTCGGCTGCGCTGATCGCTCTGCTTGCGAGTCTCGTCGCCCAGAATGTCTTCACGAGGGAAGACATCGGTGTCACTGCGGAGCCAACCGTCGAGGAGGTCGAACACGGTGAGCCCGCGACGGAGCCCGACGGTCGCCCACATCACTTTGCCTTCGGGCGGGTACGTTTTCGTTCCGCTGATCGTGAGTCGCTCGCTGACCACGTCGGCGCTTCCCGGAAGAATCTCCACGTAGTCGAAGCGGTAGTTGACCAGGTAAATCAGGCCACCCACGAGGACCAACGACAGGACCGGCGCCACCCGGCTCAATAACGTTCGGACCCGGCGGGGATCTCTCGGCCCGCCGCTGGGACGCGACAGAAGAGGGGTCGGTTCGGGTTCGCTTCGCGGATGCAAATCAGGCTCAAGATCGGAATTCAACCCCTGAAGCCTGCCATGAACCGCGAGATTCTGGGTACGTTTGCAGGGTGACCGATCGCTCCCCGCATGATTCGCCGAGCGTTCCGACCCGAACCGAGGTGGCGATCGCTGGGTATCGTGGCGATACCGCCACGGCTTTTCGAGGATTGGCCGCCGCCGATCCCGGTGTTCGGGCCGGTGCCCTCACGGCACTGCTGCGGTGCGCTGCGCTCGAAGCCCCGACGGTCACACTCGCTCTCGCGGATGCTTCCCCGACCGTCGTCCGCCGAGCGATCGAGGTCGCGGCTCACGCGTTTGGCGACAATTTGGAGCTCGACGAGCGGTTGTTGGACATACTGGCCTCGACAAACGAGGTGCTGGTTGAGGTCGCGGCCTGGGCCCTCGGTGAGCGGCATCAGGAGTCGGAATCTGCGCTCGCTGAGCGAGTCGCCCGTGCGCTCAGTCAGGTCGTGCTCGAACACGGCGAGCCTTTGGCCCGTGAAGCAGCCGTCGCGGCGTTAGGAAGCGTTGGGCACCAATCGGGTCTCGCCGCGGTACTCCACGCAACGGCCGACAAGGCCACCGTCCGCCGCCGCGCCGTAATCGCCCTCGCCGCATTCGATGGGCCCGAGGTCGACCAGGCCCTCGAACACGCCCGGTCCGATCGCGACTGGCAGGTCCGCCAAGCCGCCGAAGACCTGTCCGCCTAGTTTCCAAGCGAGTGGGTGCAACAACTCAGGCTGAGACAGCAAAAATGCACCCACTCCAAGTGGGCTAGCTGGAGCCGGGGCCCACCGCTCATCGAGCAAGCGGCCCCGGCGAGGGCTGAGAGTACGAACGAGCGCTAGCGAGAGAGAAGCGAAGCCACCGAGACCGGATGAAGGCCGCACAGCGGTGGGACCCGAAGCGAAGCGGAGGTGGGGCCCAACGCTATCTAGCATTGCCCATGAAGAGGGATTTGAGGACGTCGTAGTTTTCGATGCAGCGTCCGGCTCCGAGGACCACGCATTCAAGCGGTGCGTTTACGAGATGGACCGGTACACCGGTAGCCCGTTGCAGGCGCTGGTCGAGTCCGCGGAGCATGCCTCCGCCGCCGACCAGGTGGATTCCGTAGCGGATCACATCTTGGGCCAGTTCGGCGGGGGCGTGGCCGAGGCATGCCACGACCGACTTGCAGATGGCGTTGACAAGTTCCTCGATGGCTTGGCGCACTTCGCCGAACGTTAGGACAACCGTTTTCGGCAGCCCGCTCATGATTTCGCGACCACGAACTTCCGCCCGGAACTCGTCGGGGGTTGGCGCGGCGGAGCCGATGGCGATCTTGATTTCCTCGGCGGTTCGTTCGCCGATCGCGATCCCGTGCACGCGTCGAATCCAGGTTTGCAGGGCCGAGTCGAAGTCGAACCCGCCGACGCGGATGGCTTCGAGTGCCACCGTGCCCCCAAGTGAGATCAGGGCTGTTTCGCTCGTGCCGCCGCCGATGTCGACCACCATGGACCCGACGGGCTCATGGACCGGCAGACCGGCCCCGATTGCGGCCGCCATGGGCTGGTCGATGAGTTGGGCCTGGCTGGCGCCCGCACGGCGCGCCGCTTCGATGACCGCTCGCTTCTCGACCTCCGTGATGGCGGACGGCACGCAGATGAGCACCTTCGGTCGGTTGAGACGGGAAACACCGACGCGCTCGAGAAGCAGGCGGATCATGCGCTGCGTGACGTCGTAGTCGGTGATGGCACCCTGGCGCAACGGTCGGACCGCGACGATATAGCCAGGCGTTCGCCCAATCATCTGCCAGGCCTGGCGACCCATCGCCAGCACTTCCTGATTCAAACTGTTTAAGGCGATAACACTCGGCTCATTGAGGACGATCCCTTCGCCTTTGGCGTAAACGAGGGTGTTCGCGGTCCCAAGATCGATGGCAAGGTCGCGTGCCAGATCTACCTCCGTGCGCGCTTGTCGGACTTGTTTGCCCGAGCTTCGGCCTTGGTCCGCTTCAACGGATCGTTCGCGGGGTCGAGGGCTTCAAGACCGCGCCGAAATTCACGCAGCCCGGCCTCGAGCGACGTCGGTTTTCTGTTTCGGTACGCGCCGATCGCCAAAAGTGCGATCACCACCACAACCGGAGCCATTATCCAAACCAAAACCATGCTTATTCCTCGTCCGTACCTTCGAGATCCGCCGGAGCCACGGCTGCTTTGCCAGTTTCGCTCAACTCTTCGATGAGGGTCGCATTGAGACCCCAATCAGAACCTTCTTCGTGGTGTTCCCGTTTCCAGATAGGAACCGTCGCTTTCAGGGTGTCGATGCCGAAGCGAGCCGCTTCAAATGCCTCCGGGCGGTGCGGCGTAGACGCCACGACCAACACGGATGATTCGCTGAGGTCGATCGCACCTATGCGGTGAATCAGCGCAAACCGACCGAGCGTGGGCCACCGGACCCGTGCTTCGGCCTCGATCGCTTCAAGACGGGGAACGACCTGTGCCTCGTAGGCCTCGTATTCAAGCATCGACACGCCAGAGCGGCCTTCGGCGTGATCGCGGACCGTTCCGGAGAACAACACGACAGCTCCGCAATTCGGCTGCACGGCCCACTCATACACGTCACCGACGGAAAGCGGCTCCGTGGTGAGCGCACACCACCGGTCGCCAGAGCTCGGAGCGGCCAAAGACATAGCGACATGCTAGTGCGAGTGTGTTCAACGGCGTACTTCCTGGGAAGCCGCGGGACGGCACGTTGTGCCTGCATCGAAGCGTCGATCGGTCAACGTTGGCCGAGGATCCTGCGACGCCACCGCCGCACAATGATTGCCACAACGCCCAGACCGGCGAGCGAAAGAAGCGCAACCACCGCGAGGGTGACCTCCTGCCGGTGTTTGGCGTAGTACCGGGACGGGGCCGACGGACGATGGCTCGCCACGAACGCCTCAGCACTGGTGCTCTGCGGGGCCCATCCGGCCGCCTTCAGTCGGTCGACGGCAACAACCCAGGGGTGACGACTGTACGGAAGCGCGCCCTCCGGTCGCCGGCGTCCGGGCCAGCGGTCGTTGATCCGCGCAAACAGGTCCAGCAACCAATCAGGCAGGGGCAACCGAAGGTTCGGACCGAGCAGTTCGTGCGCCTGTTCCGCGACAATCCAATCGTCGGACGCCACGTTGAATGCGCCGTCGAGCTTGTTGTCAAGCGCCGTGACGACGGCGTTCGCGAGGTCGTCGACATGCACGAACTGGAGTGCCGGAAGGCCGTGACCGAGTCGATCGGCGAGGCTCGGCCGCACGGCATCGGCCAACCAGGCTCGGGCATCGGGATGACCCAACGTGACCGCCGGTCGCAGTACGGCCACGGCGGTGTCGCGATGTTCAGTGTGCCAGGCGGCCAGGGCCGTTTCGCTTCGGACCTTCGTCGCCGCATAGGCAAAACCCGGGTTCGGCTGAAGCGGAAAGCTCTCGAGTAGCGGAATGGCGTTTTCGGGATACGCGCCGTAGACCGAGGCACTCGACATCATCACGAACTGCTTGATGCCGTGGTGGGTGACGGCCGCGAGCAATCGGGTCAGGATCGCCTGCTCCTGGCCGCCGGCCGGGTCTGTTGGATCAGGAGCGGCGAGGTGCACCACGGCGTCAACCCCCGAAAGCAGGCGCCGACAATCGGCGCTCCGGAGATCGGCGCGATGAACCGTGAACCGCCGGGGTTTGACCACGCCTTCGGGAAAGGGGGCGGTGTCGATGCCGACAACTTCCCAGTCGGACCGGTCTGCCAGTTGGGCGACAATCCGACGACCGAGCGCACCTGAAACACCCGTTATGGCAACACTGGGCATTTGTCTGGGAACTACTCGGCCAGGCCCACGCGAGCGAGCCACAGCCCCGGCGCCGCAAGCTCGTTTGCCGTTGGCAGGTGCTCGACCTTCGACCACAGCGTCGAGAGTGCGTCGGGGCCGCCGCGTTGGATCACGCCACCGATGAACGTCGCTCCGAGATCAAGGAGTTCGTCGTCGAGAGAGAGTCCGAGCATCTGAGCTGCCGTAGTTTTCCCATGATCGGGCGAAAGCCGACGGCGGCGCCACGCCTCGACCACCTTCCGGTTGTCGCCGAGCATTCGAGCGCCCGTGACCGCCGCGACGTAGTCGACGAACCCGACTATCGGGGCGAGAACTCGGGAGATGTCGGCTCGCAGACCGAGCTGCTCGGCGGTCTCGGCAACGCCGAAAACCTCTCCAGAGCCTGAAAGATCAGGCAGTCCGCTCATGCCGAACGCTTCAAGTTGGTCCTGGAGTTGTTCGCCAATCGCGTCGGGATCAATCACGTAGGAACCGACAAAGCGGTCGATGTACGACGTCAACATCGAGTGCACGTGGGGGATCCGAAGCACGGCGTGCGTTGCACACTCGACGATGGCCACATGTGTGCGCGCGTGGTCGACCGGGATGCTCCACTCGGTCGCAAACTCGTCGATGTTGCGCAGTACGAAAACCAGCTGGTCCTTCGAGGCAGCTCTCGGTACCGGGAGGTCGTACGAACCGAGGCTCGTCTTGGCCAGCTCCCCGACCATCGCTCCGGCCTGCGAGGAGACAATCATCGGAGCGATCATCCCCATGACTGCGCTCATCGGATCCCGCTCATCGGCCGGGTCGGCCGAACCCGACGGTTTGATATTCGACAGCGACGTCGCCAATTTGTCGAGTAGCTGGCGATAATCCTCAAGCGACTGGCTGGCCCATCCTGCTCTCGTGGTGACAAGCGCGTGGAGTTGGCCCGTGGCGACGTCGAGGCCGGCAGCAGACGCGACCTCCTTCTCCACCCGGCTCACCAACTGTTCCATCTTGATGCGCTCGACGGGGTCAGGAGGCGACTCGACATGCTGACCCGACGCGGTCCACATGGCGATCTGACGGGTGACGTCCCAATTGAGCCCGCCCGATTTGCTCTGCATAGCGGCCAACTGCTGGAACAACGGGCCCATTGGACCGAGTGAACCGAGCAGGCCGGCCAGGTCATTTGGACCCGTCGGATTCGATGACTCGGACGGTTTCGACGCCTCCTTCTCCAACGCGTCGAACGGATCACCCGGAAACGGGTCCGGAGGAAGCTCGTCGTCGGACGGGCGATCAGAGGGGGTGTCTGCGCTCATAGGCCTTCCTGCATCGTAGAACCCTTGATACGTGTTTGGTTCCGAACGCCTTCAGATACAGCCCGTTCCCTTAAGGGTTCCGGCGTCGCTGCAGGCCAGACGTTCCCGGACCGGACGTACCCGTCTTCAGGAATGCGGGCTACTCGTCGTCGTCGAGCGTCCACGGACCTTCGCCCGGCCGAAGCGGGCGCCGCCAGACGCGGGCGCCGACGGCCAGGGTGTTGTCGATCTTTTGGAGTGACTGCTCACCCCCGACAATCGCGGCAACCACGGCTCCGGCAACTGCGGCGATCACGAGGAAACCGACGAATCGTGAGATTGGGATGGCCACCGGGATCAGTGCGCCAAGGACCCAGCTGAGCTGGAAGCGGGTTTCGAGTTTGGCGAACGCCGCCCCCCGCTGAGCGTCGTGACTTTGGCGCTGCACAAACGCGTCAAACGCCAACCGCGACATAGCCGCGGCAAGACCGATCGTTCCGGCGACGAGGGCCGATTCGGACGGACGGGAATGCAGAGCCGCAAGACAGGCCACGACTGCGACCATCAAGGCGGAACCGAGAAGGATCCTCGCTTCACCAACTCGATCGACGAGCTTCGGGGCAATGACCGAACCCAGCAATCCTCCGATGATGCCGCCTCCGGCAACCAGACCGAGCCACCAGTTTGGGACACCTTCACGTCGGAAGCTGAACGCAACGAGAAACGTGACGAGGCCGACGAGACCACGCTGGACCGACATGGCCAGCGTGGCGAGTCGTAGCGCCGTTCGATGCTGATGATCATGGGCGGCCTGAGCTTGGCGGTGGGTGTCGGCGGGTTTGCCTGCATCGATCGCACGTCGCCGAGCGGAGCCGCGATCGGGCTCGTCGTAGACCCGAGAGTGTGACTCGATTGAAAGCTGCGGCCGCTTTGTGATGAGCCGCGTCGACAAGACCGCGGCACCGAAGAACACAATTGCGGCCACCGCAGCGACCCAGTCGGCACCTAGCAGACCCAGGAGTGCTCCGATAGGCGCGGCGATGAAACCGGCCAGGCCACCAATCAGCGCAAGCCGGGAATTGGCACGGACCAGTTCGGCGGCCGAGGGGACGACCTCGGGTACGACCGAGCTCTTGGCGATCGCGTACGCCTTGCTTACGACCAACAGCGCAAACGCTTCAGGGAACAACAGCAGACTCCCGCGGATGTCATTCACCAGCAGTAGGCAGAGAATGCCGCGAGCCACCCCGCAGATCATCACCACCCAACGTCGGCTGCCGCTGAACCGATCAATAAGTGGACCTACGAACGGCGAGACGACGGTGAACGGCGCGAGCGTCAACAGGAGATACGTGAGTATCTTCGGGCGCGCCTGATCGACCGAAACGAAGAACAGCGTCTTCGCCAACGCGATCGTGACGAGCGCATCCCCCGCGCTGGAAACGGCGTGAACGATTCCAAGACGAGCAAACGGCGTCTTCGGAAGGCTGAACGAGCCCGGCCCAACCCGACCAAGATCGACCGGCTGCCAACCCGATGCCACACGACGTTCGGACTTAGCCAACGGTCGTCACCATGTTCGTGAGGCTGTTCCGAACGACTCGCCGACCCCTTCGGGCGTCATCTTCGGACCTGCTCGGCTTCAGCGTGGTGGCGGGACGTAGGACGCAGACGCGAAACCCCCCGGTCTGAGGGCGTTCGGTTCGAGAATCCAGGTTGACGCTTTTTGGCATTTGGCATCGGGACCGAGCGAGAGGGCGTCGTCTACTACCAACGCATCGAGGATTGCAGGGATGATATCGCCGTGACTGCACAGGACCGCCGCTTCGTTGGCCAGGCTTCTGGCCAGGTCGATTGCCGGGCCGCCCGGACCTTCGGCCAGCGCCTCGTGAATCTCCAACTCGAGCCCGAGGGCGGCGGCCAGCGGGGCAACTGTTTGTACGCACCGTCGGTACGGACTGGAGATCACCCGGGTGATGCCCAGTTCGCCGAGTACTTCCACCAGATCGGCAGCCTGGTGGCGACCATCACTGTTGAGCGGGCGGAGCCGGTCGTCGCCGCTCCACTTACTTCGAGATCCAGCGTTGGCATGGCGCAGCAGATACACCGTCACAAACTTCGTCCTCCTGAGAGTGCGCTGGCCCGCTCGATCGCGAGCTTCTGAAATTCCTCATGCGCGCTTATGGCCGTGGTGTTCGCCGATCGCACGACACGCGTCCACTCCCCGGTAAGGGAAAGCTGCCATGCCGACACGTTGTCGGCCAGAAGGGTGTCGAGTTGGAGCTTGAGTCGGAGCTGCAGTTTCTTGTCGATGATCGGCACAATCGCCTCGATCCGGCGGTCGAGATTGCGCGGCATCATGTCAGCCGACCCGATAAAGAACGCCGGGTCATCGGTACCGTTGCCGTTTTGGAAATACCAGAGCCGGCTGTGTTCGAGAAAGCGTCCGACGATGCTTCGGACCCGGATGTTGTCGGACAGACCGGGTACCCCGGGACGGAGACAGCAGATCCCGCGGATGATCAGATCGATTTCCACGCCGGACTGCGAAGTTTCATAGAGCGCATCGATCACCGACTGGTCGACCAGGCTGTTCATCTTCAAGATGATCCGGCCGGGGCCTCGAGACTCCGAAGGCATCTCGTTCATGATGAGGTCGATCATCTTCTCGCGCATGCCTGTTGGCGCGACCACAAGGTGCGTGTAATCGACCGGTCGGGCAAAGCCGGTCAGTCCGTTGAACAGTTTGATGAGGTCGTCGCCCAGCGCCGGCCGGGCCGAGAACAGACCGAGGTCTTCGTAGATTCGCGCCGTCGCGGAGTTGTAGTTGCCGGTCGCCACGTGGCAGTACCGGCGCAGCCCGTCGGGCTCGGAGCGCACTACCAGCGCCACCTTCGTGTGGGTCTTCAAGCCGACGAGACCGTACACAACGTGTACGCCCGCTTCTTCGAGCTTTCGGGCCCACACAATGTTTGCCTGTTCATCGAATCGTGCTTTGAGTTCGACCAGGGCGGCGACCTGCTTACCCCGTTCGGCCGCATCGATCAGCGCTTTCACAACCGGTGAATCACCCGATGTGCGGTACAGGGTCAACTTGATCGACAGCACATCGGGATCAACGGCGGCGGTCTGGATGAAACGCTCCACCGAGGTGGTGAATGAGTCGTAGGGATGATGCACCAGCACGTCGCCGCCACGGATGCGACCGAACATGTCGATGACACCTTCGGCGTCTTCTTGCAGGACCGCCGGGGTTCGGGGCTTCCAGGGTTCGTCCTTGAGTTCCGGTCGATCCAACCCAACGAGTGGCCACAATCCGGTGAGGTCGATCGGGCCCTCGATACGGAACACATCGAGTGGCTCGAGTTCGTGTTCGTTCACGAGCATTTCGACAACGTCGTCGGGAGTTCCTTCCGACACCTCGAGGCGAACCGCCCGGCCGAAACGACGACGGCGAAGTTCGATCTCTACTGCGGCGAGAAGGTCTTCGGCCTCACCTTCCTCCAAGGAAATGTCTGCGTTTCGGGTGACCCGGAACGTGTAGCTGTTTGCAATGTCCATGCCCGGAAACAGACTTTGAAACTGGCTGCGAATCAGTTCTTCCAACAAGATGAACCGGTCGCCGTCGGGCAGCGCAACGAAGCGGGGAAGCAACGACGGCACCTTCACTCGAGCGAACCGACGATCTCCGGTCACCGGATCCACAACCGTCGCGCCGAGGTTGAGCGAGAGATTGGAAATGTAGGGGAAGGGGTGTCCAGGGTCGACCGCCAAGGGGGTCAGTACGGGGAACACACCATTGAAGAAGGTCTGTTGCAGCTCCGCCCGATCGACGTCGTCGAGTTGGTCCCATTGAACAATCGTGATTCCTTGAAGCCCCAGGGCGGGAATCAGATCTCGGGAAAACAGCGCATCGTGGCGCGCCACGATGTCACGAACGGCGGCGCGAAGGACCGCCAACTGCGCTCGCGGTTTCAAACCGTCGAGAGTTCGCTGTTCGACATTCGCCGCGATCTGATCCTTGATACCGGCAACGCGAACTTCGAAGAACTCATCGAGATTGCTGGCGAAGATCGCGCAGAATTTCACACGCTCAAGGAGCGCCACATCCACGTCAATTGCCAGTGAAAGAACGCGGCCGTTGAAATCAAGCCATGACAGTTCGCGGTTGAGATAGCGCGACGATCGTTCAGTGAGCGATCCAGCGGTTGCGGCGCGGCGGGGCATCGAGAGAACGGGCCGTAGTAACGAGACTCAGAGAACTCAGCTGGTTCGAACCGGCAACTCCGGTTGTAAGCAGCGGAAACTCTGCGTCAGTTCCCCGAAGGAGGTGCGCCGAAGTCCCACTCGAGTGCGATGTTCTCGCGCTCGGCGTCGTGGATCACCCGGTCGTGGTTACGACGGAATTGCGGGTCGTGGCGCGGCACCAGTTGCAGACGAGCAAGCGTGCGCTGACGGAACTCTTCGATGACCGAGCGGTCACCGTAGTCACTTTGCACGTCCCAGTGAGGTGACACGGGGCCGAGGTACACGATGCGTACGTGGCTCTGCGCTTCCATCAGGCGTCTTTCTGACTGTCGGCGGCCTTCTTCGCGACCTCGGCAGCCACGGCGTCGTCGAACTTCTTCTTCTCCGCTGCAGCGGCGGCCTCAGCCTCGGCTGCCTCACGCGCCCCTTCAGCCAAGCCCTTCTTCAGCTCGCCCTGAGCCCGACCAATGTTGCGGGCCATCTTCGGAAGGCGGCTGCCTCCAAAAATGACCAGAGCGACGACTGCTACCCAGATCCATTCAGGTCCCATCGTCCTAGCGTACCCGAGGAGACCGGTCCAACGTTCTGCTCTGCGGGGAGGGTCCCGATATTGCACACGAAAATGAACGAAGCCCACGTGGAGGTGGGCTTCGTTCAGGAATTTCGATTGTGAGGTGGAGTTCGTTCGCAGCGACGAAACTCACAGCGCTGACGGCCATCGCCCGGTCTCGACCCTGACGCGTGCGGTCGATGGGTCGGAGCTTTGAGATTTAGGCCGAAGCAGCCCCGTTGGCTCGGCGGGCGAGCGCCCGGGACCGGCGAACCTTGCGACGTTCACGCTCTGACAACCCGCCCCAGATTCCGAACTTCTCACCGTTGGCCAGGGCGTATTCAAGGCAATCTTCCCGGACCACACATCCTCGACAAACTTCCTTGGCCTCACGGGTCGACGCACCACGTTCAGGAAAGAACAGCTCGGGGTCAACACCCATGCAGTTCGCCTTGCTCTGCCACGCCGGCATCTCGGATTGTGTGTTGCCTATCCCTCTGACCACGGGTGCACCTTTTTCATCTGCTCATGTCGGCGACGCAAGGCCTTGGCGCTGCCGACGTTTGGATAATGCTCGTTGAAGCTTGGGTAATAACGAACTGTGAAGTGAAAGAAACTGAAGCGTAAGAACTGCACTGCTACGAAGAACGAACTGCTGACACCGGGAGAAACCCAGGAGTCGAAAAAATTGGCAAGTTACAGGCGTGTTCGCACCATTTGACAAAGGGTGTCTACCAATGCTGACAAGGGTGTCCACCAATGAAAACGACTTCCATGTAATTACGTGGCCGCAATTGTGGAGCGAAAACTCCCGCAGCGCAAGCTGAACGACCACAAAAACCGGCAAAACACCCGTTCTACGCTGCGGAAATCAGCGAAACCCCCGAAATTTCGGGGGTTTTGTGTTCAACCCATCACGGCCAATCGCACAAGTGCGCGCTTGAAACAGCCATATCGCCTAGTATCTCAGCCGCTCAAGACGGACCAATCCTGGTCCGCCGAAACTGGGGAGAAACAGTTCATGAACAAAAAAATGAAGGGCGCCGCGTTGTTGTTTAGCGCGATGTCGCTTGTTGGTGCTGCGTGTAGTTCGGATTCGTCGGATACGACGGTTGCGGCTGATACGACGGTTGCTGCGACGGAGACCACGGTTGCTGCGGAGACCACGGTTGCTGCGGAAACGTCGGCTGCTGCGACGGAGACCACGGTTGCTGCTGCGGCGGAGACCACGGCTGCGGCGGCTGCTGCTGATGGGGGCAAGGCCGGGTTTATTTTGCCGGACTCGAAGTCATCGGTTCGTTGGGAATCGTTTGACCGCAAGTACATTGAGGCTGCATGCGCGGCCGCTTCGATCACCTGCGATATTCAGAACGCTGAAGGCGACAAGACCAAGATGGCAACCATCGCGGATCAGATGCTCGCGTCGGGTGTGAAGGTGTTGGCGATTGTCAACTTGGATTCGCCGTCCGCGGTAGCGATCCAGGAAAAAGCTGCCGCTCAGGGTGTCAAGCTGATCGACTACGACCGGTTGACGTTGAATGGTAAGACCGACGTGTACGTGTCGTTCGATAACGTCGCGGTGGGTACCGCCCAGGGTGAAGGCATCATCCAGTGCCTTGGTGGCGCGGATGCGGCAAAGGGTAAGAACATCATCCAGCTCTCCGGTTCACCGACGGACAACAACGCAACGTTGTTCAAGCAGGGCCAGGACGAGGCGATCAAGGATTCCGGTGTTGTGGTTGCTGGTTCCGAAGCGGTCCCGGATTGGGACAACGTTAAGGGTGGTCAGATCTTTGAGCAGTTGCTGACCAAGGCTGGCGGAAAGATTGATGGCGTGCTCGCAGCCAACGACGGTCTCTCGCTCGCAGCTCAGGCGGTGCTCACCAAGAACGGCCTGACCGTTCCGGCCACCGGCCAAGACGCTTCCCGTGACGGCCTCGCCGCCATCCTCATGGGCACGCAGTGCATGACCGTCTACAAGCCAGTCAAGGCCGAAGCCGATGCCGCTGTCGCCGCCGCTGTTTCGCTCCTCAAGGGCGAAGCTCCTGCCTCGAACGCGACCATCAACGATGGTGCCCGTGACCTCCCGTATGTTCAGGCCGCCATCACGCCGGTCTACAAGGACAACGTGAAAGATGTTGTTGCTGACGGTTTCGTCACCAAGGAAGAACTCTGCACCGGTGACGTCGCCGCGAAGTGCACCGAGGCTGGCATCTAACCAAACGTTTTCACCGTCCCGCTCAACTAGAGCGGAACACACCAACCTGTATCGGGGCCCGCCAAAAGCGGGCCCCGATTTTGTTTATTGCGATGACTTTCTCGCGTACGCTGGGGCCGTGTGCCTTTCGTCACGACGTGCAGCGCACAGAATCCCACCGGCCGCGCCGGGCGGATCGGCCCGAAACCGATCCACTCATCCGACGCGGCGGGGAGGGTTCTGCGAAGATGCATGGGCGCAAAAGCGCATCTAGCAGTCCGTCGATTTTCAGCTTCATCCTCAGGGGGAAAACACGTTCATGGCCGATCTCGGTGTCCCAATTCTCGAGCTGCTCGGGGTGAACAAAAGCTTCGGTCCCGTTCACGTCCTCCACGA
Organism: uncultured Acidimicrobiales bacterium; assembly: GCA_963763135.1. Taxonomy (GTDB): domain Bacteria; phylum Actinomycetota; class Acidimicrobiia; order Acidimicrobiales; family JANYDT01; genus JANMZO01. The sequence goes on from CAVXNJ010000012.1 coordinate 1,112,388, forward strand.
CGTCGACTTCACCGTCTACCCGGGCCAGGTGACTGCACTCATCGGCGATAACGGTGCCGGAAAGTCGACGCTGATCAAGTGTGTGACCGGCATCTATCCCGTTGATACCGGCGAGCTTCGCTTCAACGGCAGCCCGGTCGCTGTCCATGGCCCCAAGACGGCCGCATCCCTCGGCATCGAAGTGGTGTACCAGGATCTGGCCCTGTGCGACAACCTCGACATCGTGCAGAACATGTTCCTCGGCCGCGAGATCAAACGCGCCGGATTCCTCGACGAAGGGGCCATGGAGCGCAAGGCACGTGAAACCCTCGCCAGCTTGTCAGTCCGCACCGTCAAGAGCGTTCGAACACCTGTGTCGTCGTTGTCGGGCGGTCAACGGCAGACGGTCGCCATCGCCAAGGCGGTTCTCTGGAATTCCAAAGTGGTGATGCTCGACGAACCGACCGCGGCGCTCGGTGTAGCGCAGACCCGTCAGGTTCTCGACCTCGTGCGACGTTTGGCCGATCAGGGACTCGGCGTCGTGCTCATCAGTCACAACATGAACGATGTCATAGAGGTGGCTGACCGAGTGTGCGCCATGTACCTCGGGCGTGTCGCCGCCGACGTGGCCATGGCCCATCTTCGCCCAACCGATACCGAGCAGATCATGAAGGACTTCGGGGCCGGCGGCCCATCGGAGATTCATGACCGCACCCGCAAACGGCTCGTGGACCTCATCACATCAGGTCGATCCGGCGACATCGGTCTCCATGCGGCGGAGGTCTGATCATGAGCAACCCCGAAACCACGGCGACCACAACTGCGGCATCCGACTTCGCCCTCGACACGCAACAGCAGAGTCTTGGGACATTCTTCCGCAACTACATCAGTCGCCTCAAAGGTGGCGAGCTCGGCGTCCTTCCCGCCGTTCTTTCGATAGCCGTGCTGGGCGGTCTCTTCACCTACGCCACCTCGTCACGGCCGGGCAAGTTCCTGTCGCTCTACAACGGTGCGAACCTGGTGCAGCAGGCCGCTGCCGTCATCATGATCTCGGTCGGTGTCACGTTCGTGCTCCTTCTTGGTGAGATCGACCTCGCGGCGGGCTGGACCGCGGGTGTGACTGCGGGCGTGCTGGTCACGGCCTTGCAGAAGGGCCAGCCGCTCATCATCGCGGCGTTGATGAGCTTCGCAGCTGCGGCCTTCCTCGGCTTCTTCACTGGATACATGGTGGCCAAGATCGGCATTCCATCGTTCGTCGTCACGCTCGCCAACTTCCTGATCTTCCAGGGAGTCCTGCTGCTCATCACCGGCAAGAAGGGCACGGTCCAGCTCACCGACAAGACCGTCAGGGCGATCATGAACAAGAACATGGGCACCGCCGGCTCCTGGTTGTTCGCCGCGCTGATTGTCGGTGGGTTCGCCTGGAACGAATTCCGCAAGACCCAACGTGACTCGGCCACCCACCCGATGATCGTGGCCGCGTTGAAAGTGCTGGCCATCGCCGCCGCCGTTGTCTTCATCACCACGATCTTTGCCCGCGACCGTTCGAAGAGCGACACGATCAAGCTGATCGGGTTCCCGATCGTGATTCCCGTGGTTGTGGTCATCGTGGCACTGCTCACGGTTCTGCTCACCCGGACCCCGTACGGACGGCACCTTTACGCGACCGGTGGCAACACGGAAGCGGCAGCGGCGCGCCGGTATCAACGTCGAGTGGATCCGCCTTTCGGCCTTCGTGATGTGCGCCCTCGTGGCCGGCTTCGGCGGGTGGCTTCTGGCCTCCCGGGCCGGATCCGTCGACCCCCAGATGGGCGGTAACGACACGCTGCTGCGGGCCGTCGGCGCTGCGGTCATCGGCGGCACCTCGCTGTTCGGCGGCAAGGGACGCCTGCCCAACGCCCTCCTCGGCGGCCTCGCACTCGCCATGATCGAAAACGGTCTCCCGCTCGTCGGCAAAGCCGTTCCGTTCGGACTCGTGCACATCGACTTCAACGAGTCGGGCATCAAGTACATCGCCTCAGGCTCGATTCTGTTTCTCGCCGCCTCACTCGACGCCCTGAGCCGTAAGCGCACGGCGTAACCCGCCAGGAGTCACCGACAGCATTTCGGTTTGAAGGGTAGGTGTGAAAAGTTCACACCTACCCTTTCCGAACCGGAGAGCTTGCGTGGTTAGCGGCGGCCGGCTTTGCGGCTCATCGATCGCTTCTGCTCGATGAAGTCGACCAACACATAGTCGCCCAGGGTTTCCGGCGTCGTGAAGAACGCACGGCCCTTGTTCATCTGGGTGATTCGCTCGATGAAGGCCTTGAGATAGGAGGTCGCATCGAGCATGAAGGTGTTGATCGTGATGTTGTCGCGGGTGCAGCGCATCACTTCGGTGAGCGTCGCCTGGACGGTTTCCGGAACTGGCGGGTAGCTGAAGAATGGCTCGCCGTTCGGCAGGATGTGAGCCGTGGGCTCGCCGTCGGTGATCATGATGATCTGCTTCGTGCCGGTTTGCTTAGCCAGCATGCGCCGCGAGAGCAGGAACGCGTGCTGCATGTTGGTGCCGTAGACGAAGTCCCACGAAACCTCGGGAAGGTCGGCCGGCTTGATCTCATAGGCCGTCTCAGAGAAACCCACGATGCCGAGGAAGTCGCGTGGGAACTGGGTGGAGATCAGCGAGTAGAGAGCCATCGCGACCTTTTTGGCCGACAGGAAGTTGTCGCGCATCGGCATCGACAGCGACATGTCGAGCATCAGCACGGTCGACGATCGCACGAGGGTCTCGGTCTGCTCGATCTCGAAGTCGTCGGGCGTGAGCTTCACCGGAGTGCCCCCGCCAGCGCGGGCGATCGCGTTACGGATCGTCTTTTCGATCTGGAGGTTGAAGGGGTCGCCGAACTCGTACTGCTTCGTGTCGTAGGTGCGCTCCTGACCAATCCCGGTACGGACCATCTCGTGGCGGCCGAGCTTGTCTTTGGCCAGCTTCGAGAACAACTCATCGAGTGCATTCGCGCCGATGCGTCGAAGACCCTTGGGGGTGAGCTCGAGGCGCCCTTCCTTCTGTTCGACCAGACCGGCGTCCTTGAGCATCTTGGTAAGTTCGCTTAGCTTCTCTAGAGCGCGGGCTCCATCGTCGCCGAGGAGGTGCCGAGCCGCTTCGATGTCGACGTCAGCCAATGCGCCGGGCTGCGTAGCGTTACGCATCAGGTTTTCGAGCGAGTCGATGTGGCCGAGCTCCTGCATCAGGCTCATGGCCTGACCCATGCCGACCGGCTGATCGCCCTCGAAACCGTAACCCTGGCCCCAACCCATCTGCGGAAACGCCGACCGCAGGTTCTGGCCGAGCTGCTCCATCTGCCACCGAAGGTCCATGTCTTCCATCAGCTGATCGCTGAGCGCCTGAAGCTGGGCGCGCTGCTCGGGCGTCATGGAGTTGAGCATCTGCTGGGCCGCCGCCATCTGCTGGGCCATCTGCTGCAGGAGTTCGTCGAGCGTCTCAGGATTGTCGGGGAAGAAGTCGCCGAACTTCTCCATGAAGTTCTGGAAGTCTTCCTGCGTGTCTTCGCCGGCGTTCTTCTTTTCGAGCATCTCGTTGAGCGACGAGAACATGTCTTTCATACGCGCCATGTCTTCGGGCGTCATGTCGTTGACGCTCTTCGTCATCTTGTTCAACGCGTTCTGCATCAACTGTTCACGCAGCTGATCGAGAAGTTCGTTGAACTTCTGCTGAGCTTCCTCGGACTGAAAGTCGTAGTTCTGCAGGTCCTTCACCATGCCGGCCAGATCAGGCGGCAGGAAGTCGAGCTGCATGTTCTTGTTCGCTGCGCTGGTTTCCGCGGTTTCCTGTCGCCTCGGATCGCCGGACTCGCGGGCCTGGTCGAGCATCTCCTGCAGCGCCTCACGCTCCTGGTCAACCACATCACGCAGACCTTGGGCGATCTCGTCGTAGACGCCACCGAGGTCGTAGTTCTCCAGCGTCTCCTCACGACGCTGGCGCAGCTTCTCGAGCATCTCGCGAAGGCCGGCCACCTGCTCGCCGTTTCGGTCTTTGAAGCCCTCCTGCAACATTTTGCGGAGCGCGGCGTTGAGGTCGCCGTGGTACAGGAGGTCGTCGTTCATCTGCGCCATGATGTCGTCAGCGTCGAGGTCGAACCCGACCTGCGTTCCATCCCAGCGGGAGTACTTCAACTTCTTGGGCACGACGACCTCCTGATTCTCAGCTGCGTTTGCATTTGGAGCATCGCGCCCCTGGAGAAACTGCTACGCGTACCTATAATAAGCGTACGTATCGACTTTGACGTTAGCGACCGCGGTAGGTCGACTTGGTTCCCGCAGCATCCTTGTTGAGACGCTTCGACAGGTGAAGACCCTCAAGGATGAACTCCAGTGCGCTGGCCTGCTCGGCGGCGGTCGGCTTGGTTCCAACCAGCTTTCGAACTGCTTCACGCAGCGGTTCGGCGTCGGCCTGGTTGAGCGCGGTCGCGTAGTCGGCTGAACTCTGATCGTCGCCTGCGTGCACCACGAGGCCACTTTCGAAGGCCCCGATCACGCTCTTCAGATCTTCGATCTTGACCTGGTCGCGAAACACCGTGAGCGTGGAGGCCTTGAACAGTTTCTCGACGACGGAACCTTCACGCTCATCGAGCGTCTCGATTTCGATCTTGCCCTGGGTACTCGCCATCAACGAATCAAGATCGCTGATACGTGGAACCGCTTGCGCCTCGTGGGAGCGGAGCGCGCGCCGGAGCGCCGATGCCACCAGCGTCTCGTAGTTCGCAACGGTCAAGCGGACGGACACACCGGACCGTTGGTTGACGTTGGGGCTCTGACGGGCCAGGTGGCTGAACGTCGCCACGATCTCCGACATGAACTGCGGCACCGACACGGCGATGTCGCCGGCAGGGGCCTTCATGGCTTCCTGCTCAACCACCTTGAGTTCGATCGACGTCTCAAGCGGATAGTGCGTGCGGATCTGGGCGCCGAAACGGTCCTTCAACGGCGTGATGATGCGACCACGGTTCGTGTAGTCCTCCGGGTTGGCCGAGGCCACGAGAACGACATCGAGGGGCAGCCGGATCTTGTAACCGCGGATCTGCACATCGCGCTTCTTCCAGAACGTTGAGAAGGCCGACCTGAATCCGCTCGGAAAGGTCGGGAAGCTCGTTGATCGCAAAGATCCCGCGGTTCGTTCGGGGAACGAGGCCGTAATGGAGCGTCAGCTCATCGGACAGGTAACGACCTTCGGCCACCTTGATCGGGTCGACTTCGCCGATGAGGTCGGCAATCGACGTATCGGGGGTCGCCAGCTTTTCGCCATAACGGGTGGAGCGGTGAACCCACGTGATCGGGGTGTCGTCGCCGAGTTCCAACACCAGATCCTTGGCGTGCTTGGAAATCGGGTTGTAGGGATCGTCGAGGATCTCGGAGCCGACCACGATGGGCAGCCACTCGTCGAGCAATCCGACCATGGACCGAATCATGCGGGTCTTGGCCTGACCGCGCTCGCCGAGGAAGATCACGTCGTGACCGGCCAGGATGGCGTTCTCGAACTGCGGGAGAACCGTGTCTTCGTAGCCAAGCACGCCTTCAAACAACGGTTGACCCGCGGAAATGCGGGCGATCGCATTGCGACGGATCTCTTCCTTGACAGGAATCGAAGCCCAACCGGATGCTTTGAGTTGACCGAGCGTGGCGGCAACAGGATGTGTCGTCATGGAATGACCCTAGACGTCCTGGCACGCAATGTGCACTCCAAAGCTGTGGACGGCTCGAAAACGCACAAAAGGTGCTACCCACAAGCACAGTGCACTCCAAAGCTGTGGACGGCTCGAAATGTCGGGTCAAGCCCGCTCCCACAAGCACAGTGCACTCCAAAGCTGTGGACGGCTCGAAATCGCACAAAAGGTGCTACCCACAAGCACAGTGCACTCCAAAGCTGTGGACGGCTCGAATTGGCACCCGCAATACGCTGAGCGAGCCGCCGACGGGAGGAGATGTGCACTCCGACGCCGGGGCCGACTAGAACGGCCGGCATGAGCGAACACCTGGACCTTCTCACGGCTATGCGTACGAATGCCGCAGCGCGGGTGTTCACGTCCGACCCGGTCAGCGATGCGCAGCTCTACAGCATCCTCGACAACGCCCGTTTTGCACCAAGTGGAGGCAACAAGCAGGGCTGGCACGTGATCGTGTTGAAAGATCCGACCATTCGGCGGTCCGTTACGGAATTGGCCAAGATGGGTTGGAACGAATACGCAACGCTGACCGCCGCCGGGCAGCGCCCCTTTGCTGCTGACGAAACCGGTCGCTGGCCGGGACCGGGAGACGTCGACCTCGCCGCAGCGCGCGTCACCGACCGACCATGGCCATTCCTCGACGGCCTGGAAAACGCCCCGGCGCTTCTAATAGTGGCGGCCGACATGCGACAGCTCGCCGCGACCGACGTCGAACTGCACCGGACCCAACTGGTGGCGGGCGCTTCGATATATCCGTTCTGCCAGAACATTCTCCTCGCAGCGAGGGCCGAGGGACTGGGCGGTGTGCTGACGACATTTGTCGTCCGACAGGAGCCCAAGGCTCAGGAGTTACTCGGGCTCCCGAAGTACATGGCCATTGCCGCCATGATCGCCATTGGCCGGCCTGATCAGCAGGTCACGAAACTGGCCCGAAGGCCCGTTGGTGCATTCACGACGATCGACCGCTTCGAGGGCCCGGAACTAACCGACCGATAACCGCGAACCAGAACCTGCGTCCGCAGACATAGGTCAGCACCCGGAACTTCGGGAGAAGGTTGACGCTGGAGACACCACAGTGACTCCGCCGACCAGTCCTACTGCACGTACGGAGTAGACACCGCTCGGCAGATGCTGGGCCAACGCCGGTTCATAGAACGTCCCCGACCACGGGCCCGACACCACAAAACGCAACGACGAACCGCCCGACGCCGCAAACGTAAACAGCGAACTCGACTGACACAACCCGTTCGCCGGGCTTACAACCACGAACGCCGAGGACGGCCTTGTCGTCGTCGTTGTTGTCGTCGTGGTCGTGGTCGTTGACGTTGTCGGCGTTGTGGTTGTCGAAGACGTCGTTGTCGTTGACGTTGTCGGCGTCGTGGTTGTCGAAGACGTCGTTGTCGTTGACGTTGTCGGCGTTGTGGTTGTCGAAGACGTCGTTGTCGTTGACGTTGTCGGCGTTGTGGTTGTCGAAGACGTCGTTGTCGTTGACGTTGTCGGCGTTGTGGTTGTCGAAGACGTCGTTGTCGTTGACGTTGTCGGCGTTGTGGTTGTCGAAGACGTCGTGGTCGTGGTCGTTGACGTTGTCGGCGTTGTGGTTGTCGAAGACGTCGTGGTTGACGGCACCGTCGTTGACGTTGACGTTGACGCCTTCGTGGTGGACGTCGACGAAGACGCGCTCGTCGTGGACGGAGACGATGACGACGACGGCGTGGTTGGGACCGGACACCCGTAACTGCGAGTGAACGTAGACGCCGGAGACACCACCGTCACCCCACCAACAACACCAACCGCACGCACCGAATACACCCCAACCGGCAACTGCTGCACCAACGCCGGCTCATAAAACGTCCCCGACCACGCACCCGACACCACAAACCGCAACGACGAACCACCCGACGCCGCAAACGCAAACACCGAACCCGCCTGACACAAACCATTCACCGGACTCACCACCACAAACACCGCAGGCACCACCGTCGTCGTTGGCGGGAGCGTCGTCGTACTCGACGTAGTCGTTGTCGACGTAGTCGTTGTCGACGTGGTTGTCGACGTGGTTGTCGTCGTGCTCGGGGTTGTCGTCGTGCTCGGGGTTGTCGACGTACTCGGGGCCGTCGACGTACGCGAGGTCGTCGACGTACGCGAGGTCGTCGACGTTGGAAGGAGCGTCGTTGTTGTTGTCGTCGTTGGAGGGAGCGTCGTCGTTGTCGACGTGGTCGTCGACGTACTCGGCGAAGTCGAAGTAGTGGTGGTCGGTGTCGTTGTGGCTGGGCTGGCGGTCGTTGTCGTGGTCGACGGCGTTGTGGTTGGGACCGGACACCCGTAACTGCGAGTGAACGTAGACGCCGGAGACACCACCGTCACCCCACCAACAACACCAACCGCACGCACCGAATACACCCCAACCGGCAACTGCTGCACCAACGCCGGCTCATAAAACGTCCCCGACCACGCACCCGACACCACAAACCGCAACGACGAACCACCCGACGCCGCAAACGCAAACACCGAACCCGCCTGACACAAACCATTCACCGGACTCACCACCACAAACACCGCAGGCACCACCGTCGTCGTTGGCGGGAGCGTCGTCGTACTCGACGTAGTCGTTGTCGACGTAGTGGTTGTCGACGTGGTTGTCGACGTGGTTGTCGACGTCGTTGGAGGGACCGTCGTTGGAGGGACCGTCGTTGACGACGTGGTCGTGGATGTCGGAGCCAGAGTCGTCGAAGTCGAAGAGGTCGACGTGCTCGAAGTCGTAGAAGGCGACGTGGTCGTGGAGGTCGAGGTCGATGACGTGGTCGACGTACTGGTCGATGACGTGGTCGACGTACTGGTCGGTGTCGAGGTCGTGCTCGACGTGGTCGACGTACTCGTCGGTGTCGAGGTCGTGCTCGACGTACTCGTCGGTGTCGAGGTCGTGCTCGACGTACTCGTCGGTGTCGAGGTCGTGCTCGACGTGGACGACGTGGTCGTGCTCGACGTGGTCGACGTTGTTGATCCGCGGTCAACCACCGTGCCGCCGTTCGCGAGCGCGTCGACGGGCACGACCGGCTCAGCACCGGCGGCAAAGGAATGAAACTGATTGGCGGTCCAGGCGCCGGTGGCCACGCCGTTGGGGTACACGAAGTTCGCCGGGTTGTTCAATCGGACGAACGTGTTGTTCTTCCAGACCGATCCGGTCGGGCCAGACGCAAACGTGCCGAGCCAGCCGACGTTCACCAGAACGTCGCCAACGGTCTCCGGCGTCTTCGACAAGAAGATGTTGTCTTCGATCTGCGCGCTGTCGGCCTTGACCGAATAGAACGGCCGATAGGGAGCGGTGCCGTCGTAGATCCGCGTCGGCTCGACCGCGTCGGCGGACAGCGTGACGAGCGCGTCACCAAACGGTGGGTTCTGAGAAACGATGTAATTGGAGCGGACGACGTTTCCAACGCCACTCATGAAGATGCGTCCGTCGGTCATTGCGTTGTGGTGGAAGTTCATCGGGGCCGACCGGGAGCTGACCCGGGACCGGCGCGCGTCGAACTGGTTGTACGCGATTTCGGCGCCGTTCTCCTTGATGCCGATTACGTACGGAGCCACGTCGGCATCGTTCTGAACATCGTCACCGTTGAAGGTGTTGTTCATCACCAGGATGTGGCAGTCGGGCCCCTGCGGCCACCCGAACCCGACTTTGACCAGCTCCTTCTCGAACCCCGCGATCGCCGGTGTACCCAGGTGTTCGTTGCGGGCGTAGGTGACCCCGCGCAGTCCGTTCGAAAGCCAAAGGGACGGATTGGCGGGTCGGTCGAACACGTTGTTGTCGACGGTGAGGTCAAGGTCTTCGACGGGTATCCCGTAACCCTGTTCGTAGATGTCAGAGACCGTCAGGCCGTTGCCCGGCGGCAATGATGCCAGCACGGCCGCGGGTTCCCAACCACCAGGACGACCTTTCGCGGGGTGGTCGGCTTTGATGATGCCGTTGACCGCACCTGAACCCCCATCGCCAACCCGGTCGAACACGTTATGGGTAATCCGATGGCCTCGGCCCGAACCACTGGGTGTTGAGGGCGATGAAACGATCAAGGCGTCGGGGAGCGTGGCGAGCTGCCAGAGCGTCTGCGAAAGCACGACGTTCGCCGTCGCCGAGAGATCGAGACGCGTCGCTCCGGTAAACACCGCGTTGAGATTGTGGGCCGACGCGATGACCACGGGCTCGCCTGGTGTGCCACCGAATCCAGGTGAAGCGGTGAAGATCCCCGTGTAGTTCCCGTCGGCCAGGAGGTAGGTGGTTCCTGGGGCGGATCCTCCGGCGAGCGCCTGCCGAAGCGCAGCGGCGTCTGGGATCGACACCGTAGGACCGCTGAGAGTCGGGATCGGTGGCGTCTGCCATCCCCCCGGGTACGTGTGGCCGTAGGCCACCGGGGGGAATTCGAACTCCAACGAGGACGGCGACGCTGCGGTCACCCGCCCGCGAAACCCGGCCGGAGAAACCCCGAGGACCGCGACCGCGGCGGTCAACGCAAGCGCACACCTGGTGAAGAAGATGCGTCGATGAGATCGCTCCGGCTGCGCCCCGGCGGGTGTCTTGGAGAAATCCCATTTTGCTGGACTCGACATCAGTCGGCCCGGCTCGTCGAACCCGCAAGTACCCGATTCACGAACGTTCTCCTCACGCCGCCGGCTCGTGGTCGTTCAGCGACCCCACTACGGCCACGAAGCGTACACGCCGACCCCGGGGAGCGGTCACACGCGAGCATTTACCCCGGTTTCACCGGTACCAGGGGGTCCGGTTCACCTACCCGTTCGGCAGGTCCGATGCCGCGACGAAGGATCCGTGGAAGCCGAACGGGATCCGGCGAGGGAGATGCACCGTCGCCACCGGTGGGCCGGAGAACGACTGCGCGTCAACGATCACGAGATCACTCGTGTCGGTTGCCGCGTCATAGACATACGTCATCACCCAGCCCGCATCTTCTTCGACACCGTCGGGGTCCGCCACGAAAACCCCTTCCCCTGGTTTGCGCCCGACGCCGAAGTCATGGCTCTCGCGAGCACCGGTGCCGAGGTCGTACTTGAGAAGTTCGGTGGCAAAGACCGCCTCGCCGTTACCCGGCCTGGTCGCCGTCATGTAGCCGAATCGATTCGGGAGGCCGACGACCGCGTCGGATACGCGGGCAAATTCGGCCGGTCTGTCGTCTAAGGGTTCCTCGGTAACGACTCCTGTCGCCAAATTGAGGACCCAACGGTGCAGCAGCGCGACGCTGTCGAATTCTTCGCTGCCCTTTTTCCACATGGATTTGAATCGGCCGACATCAAGAACGATCTCACGGCCGCTGGCCGATTCGCGTTCGTAAGCGTTCATAGGATGAAAGACGTAACACGGATCAATATCAAACCACCTGACATCTGCGTTTGAGCCATCCCGCGGCATCACGCCAAGGCGAGCGCCATAGCCATCGTCCCACCGGAACGGCATCCCACCCTTCATCGCAATCTCAAGGTCGAACACGACCGGAAGATCCATGAAGATCGCGTAGTTCCGGGTGATGTTGAAGTCGTGCATCATGGTCGGACCGGGAACTGTGATCTCCTCACTCTGTACAAGCTCACCCGAGGCGCTGACACGGTGGTACGTCAGATACGGCGGTAGAACGCCGTATCCGAAGAACAGCATTTCACCGGTCTCCGGGCATACCTTCGGATGCGCGGTCATCGCGGTCGTCAGCCGACCGTCGAAGCTATGCGCGCCTATTGTTTCCAGTCTGGCGTTCACTTCCCAGGGAAAATGACCTTCCTCCAGAGCCAGTATCCGACCGGCGTGGCAGATCACGTGTGTGTTCGCCGCCGAGCCGTTGACCCTATCCATGGTGCCGTCGTCGTTGAACATGGGGAGGCGGTCGTTTTCGTAGAGCCCGGTTCGCACATAGCGGTTGCGGTACCACTGGGCCCGCCCCTCGCCGAGTCGAAGACCGTGGAGCATGCCGTTGCCGAAGAACCAGTGAGGCGATTTCCCGGTGCGCGGGTTCGCGCCGTTTCTGATGAAGAGACCGTCTATCGCCGGGGGAATCGCGCCCGACACCTCAAGGTTGTCGATCTCCACTTCGTCGAACACCGGGGCGAAGTTTCCGCGGAGATGCCACGGAACGCGAGTCTCGTCAACTACGTCGGTCATTTTCGTTTCCCCACAGTCGATTGCCTAGGTTGATCGTGATCCAAAGTACCTTCGAGCAGGCCAACGAGGGAAACGCGTCCGAGTCCGACCGGGGAACGCAAGAAATCGGCGGGATCTCCGTTGTACCGGGCAACGGCCGGTAACCTCCATTCATGGATCTGGCCGGAGCGGAAACCCCGCGTGTCGAACTCGGCTCCACGGTGGCGTCCGGCGCTCGGTTCGACCTGAGCGGAACCTGGCGGGCCACAAAAGCCTCCGACGAACTTCGCCGGGTGTTTGCCGACCTCGGCTACATCGACGGCTCCGAAGCTGCAGACCAGAACTCCCCGACCGAATCGCCAGCACCGTTCGGCACAACCAGCGACCCGTGGACCTCCGTGACGGTTCCGAGTCATTGGCGATCAGGTCCGGCGTTTGCCGACAACGACAGCCCACTCCTCTACCGCAGGAGATTCACCGCCCCCACGCCCGCCGCGGGCCGACGCTCGTGGTTGAAGTTCGACGGAATCTTCTACCAGGGAGACGTGTGGCTCGACAGTGCCTACGTTGGCGACACCGAGGGTTACTACCTCCCTCACGATTTCGAGATCACCGATCAACTTCGTGACCGAAACGAGCACGTGCTTGCCGTCGAGGTGACATGTCAGCCCCAGAACAACGGAGCGTCGAAGCGCAACCTCACCGGCACGTTCCAACATTCGCAGGGCATCGCACCCGACTGGAACCCCGGGGGAATCTGGCGCGGGGTGACCATCGAGGAAACGGGCCCGGTCCGGATAAAACGGCTCCGCTGCATCTGCCTTCGGGCGTCCTCCGAACGGGCCGAACTGAAGATTCGAGCGCTGCTCGACTGCGACAAGCCCGGTACGGTTCGACTCCGGTCTGACGTCGGGACCACGCTGCACGAGTTTGACCATGCCGTCGCCAAAGGAAGCAACCGGGTCGAGTGGTGGGTAACCGTCGAGCGACCAAAGCTCTGGTGGCCCGCATCGCTCGGGCAACCCAACCTCACCGACGTCAACATCTCCGTGTTCGCGCTCGACGGTGAATCCGAACAGGTCCACGACGAACAGACCACAGCGCTCGAGGCCAGTGACACACGGTCGTTTCGCACCGGGCTTCGCGAAGTCCGGATGAAGAACTGGATCTTCACCATCAACGGCGAACGATTGCATCTGAAGGGTGCGAACCTCGGCCCCACGAGAATGGCGATCGGTGAGGCCAGCCCCGACGAACTTCGTCGTGACATCACGCTCGCCCAGGAAGCCGGGCTCGACCTCATACGGGTGCACGCGCACATCACGCACCCCGCGTTCTACGACGCAGCCGACGAACTTGGCATGCTGATCTGGCAGGACATGCCTCTTCAGGGCGGTTACGCCCGAAGCGTCCGAAAGCAGGCGGTGCGTCAAGCGGGTGAAACCGTTGATCTCCTCGGCCATCACCCGTCGATCATCCACTGGTGCGGCCATCAGGAACCGCTGGCCCTCGACATCACCCCAGAGGCGATGGCGGGGTCGGCCAAAAAGTCCGCCGAGATGAAGCTGCGCTATCTCCTCCTTCAGGAGATGCCGACCTGGAACAAGTCCGTGCTCGACTTCGCTGTCCACCGGGCCCTGAGCAAATCCGACGAATCCCGTCCGGTCACCGCGCACTCGGGAGTATTTCCCGGACCTACGTCGGGCGGGACCGACTCGCATCTCTACTTCGGTTGGTACCACGGCCGCGAACGCGATCTCCCGACTCTCTTCCGGGCATTTCCGAGGATGGCCCGATTCGTGAGCGAATTCGGGGCCGAGGCCGTTCCGGTCAACAGTTCGTTCATAGACACCTCGAACTGGCCCGAACTTGATTGGGAACAACTCGGCCACGACCGGTCTCTGCAGAAGGTGTTCTTCGAGCGGGTCGTTCCCCCGGCCAACTACCGGACCTTCGACGACTGGAAGGCAGCCACCCAGAGCTACCAGGCCGAACTGCTTCGTCGGCAGATCGAGGAACTCCGACGCATCAAGTACCGGCCGAACGGCGGGTTCGCGCTGTTCACGCTGGCTGATTCGATTGACTATCCGGGCGTGACCTTTTCGCTCCTCGGACACGACCGCCAACCGAAGCCAGCGTTCGAAGCCGTTCAGGAAGCCTGCCGTCCAGTCATCGTGACGGCAGATCGCCCGCCGTCGGTGGTGGCGGTTGGTGATGCGCTGACCTTGGATGTTCACGTGGTTTCCGACGTCCGCCACGTCCTGCGCAATGGTGTCGTCCGCGCCGAACTCCGGTGGCCGGGAGGAACGCATTCCTGGAGTTGGCGGGGTGACATAGCCGCCGACTCCTGCACCCGTATCGGCGCAATCGATTTTGTCGTTCCGTCGCCCGTTCATCCGGCGAGCCTCGGGCAGCGTCCGGAACAGCCCGATGTCGGAACGTTGAGCGTCGACCTGACCCTCGAACATTCCGAGGCGACCGCAACGAACCGTTACCGCACCCGTTTCGTCTGAACGGAGGGTCGGCGGGTGAACGGAGGGTCGGCGGGCCACTGCGACCCGGATGGAGCGTGGCGGTGGGCTACCGGTTGCCAAACGGCAGTTTGTTGACGATTTCGGCGGGACTGCCCTGGACGAAGACGTTCGGCGGGACGTCTTTGGTCACGACCGAGCCGGCCGCCACTACGGCCCCCTGGCCGATCGTCACTCCGGGAAGGATGATCGCCCCCATGGCCACCCAGGCGCCTCGCTCGATCTTCACCGGAAGATTGACGACCGCAACGTCGCACCGCTGCGAGCCGGGACCCAGTTCATGCGTCGTGGTGTAGATCTTCGTGAAGGGTCCAACGGTGACGTTTTCTTCGATGGTCACGTGTTCGTCGAGGTTGATCACCACGCCGGGAGCGATACGAGCCCCGTCGGCGATATGTAGGCGTTCCCGGACATTGGGATGGCCGCTGATCACCTGAATGCGACTCATGATGAATGCACCGGGGTGGACATCGAACCCGAGGGCGCGAAAACAGCGACTTCTGATGTAGCCACTCGCAAACGTCGGGAGCACACTCCCGAGGCCGTTGGCCAGCCATACCCGCGGGTGGGCGCAGGCCTTTGAGGCCTTGGCGATAATGCCGAGATTGTTCGATTTCATTGGGGGGTCTGCAATCGTTTGGCGAAGCGATGGTTTTGAGTTGTCGGTGCGTTCGGGACGTACGTGCGTTGCGAGTGATACGTCGACGGCCGTCCGAGTGTTCAGTACCCGCTCGAATGAGTGACCGCGTTTGAACGGTTTCCGTGTGTGAACGGTTTCGGTGGGATTCTTCCGAACACTTTCGCGAGAGGACGACCGATGATCCCAGCAGATGACGCCTCGTTGGGCAAGGCTCTGACCCGATCACTTACCGAAATTTAGGGAATGAGCACTTTTCCGTGGAGAACGACCAAGAATCGGCCTGACAAGCACCACAATTAGGCAAACCGGCCTTTTACCCATTAATTTGATCTCCCGCAGAGTCGCTTTCAGCGAATGCTTCACTGCTAGCGATAGTCCGTTCACCAATTCCGTTCACAACTCATAAGTCGACCGCCGTTTGACGGTCCAACCCACCCACAATTTGTGCCCTCAGCGCGCAGGAGGACGGCCCCCCATGGCCAACGTATCGACCACCGCAGGCGGAACCGCCACACGCCGTAAGTTGCCGTTTCCGGTGGAGTTCTACCGGTCAGCCGTGGGAAAAAAGTACGTGATGGCCGTCACGGGCGTCATGCTCATCGGCTTCGCTGTCACCCACATGATCGGCAACCTGAAGGTCTATCTCGGAAGCATGCCGGCAACCAGTAAGTACGCATATCATATCGACGAGTACGGAGAGTTCCTTCGTCGGATGGGCGAACCGATCTTTCCGCACACGGTACTGCTGTGGATTTTGCGCCTTGGAATCATCGGCGCATTCGCGCTGCACATGCACGCAGCGTTCAGCCTGGTCGTAATGAACAAAAAGGCCCGGCAGGTCAATTACCAGTCAAAGCGTGACTACATCGCAGCGAACTTCGCCAGCCGCACGATGCGCTACACCGGCATCATCTTCTTCCTCTTCCTGATCTGGCACCTGGCCGACCTCACCTGGGGCGTCAAGGGAATCGCCGGCGACGGATGGAAGCGTGGCGAGGTCTACAACAACATGGATGCGAGCCTCAGCCGTATCCCGATCGCCGTGCTGTACATCGTCGCCAACTTGGCATTGGGCATCCACCTGTTCCACGGTGCATGGAGCTTCTTTCAGAGCCTCGGCATCAACAACCCCCGCTTCAACAAGGCCCGTAAGGGCTTTGCCATGGGCATCGCCGGCCTGATTGTGGCCGGCAACATCAGTTTCCCGATCGCGGTCCTCGCGGGCGTCGTAGGAAAGTAAGGCAGGAGAGCCATGAGCGACATCAAACTCGACGCAAAGACCCCAACCGGACCGATTGAGGACCGCTGGGACAATCACAAGTTCTCGGTGAAGTTGGTGAACCCGGCCAACAAGCGGAAATTCGACGTGATCGTCGTCGGCTCCGGCCTCGCCGGCGCATCGGCTGCCGCGACCCTCGCCGGTCTCGGCTACAACGTGAAGGTCTTCACGTTCCACGACTCGCCGCGGCGAGCCCACTCGATCGCCGCCCAGGGCGGCATCAACGCCGCGAAGAACTACCACGGCGACGGCGACTCGATCTACCGCCTGTTCTACGACACCGTCAAGGGTGGCGACTTCCGGGCCCGTGAGTCCAACGTGTACCGCCTGGCCCAGGTGTCGGTCGACATCATCGACCAGTCCGTCGCCACCGGCGTTCCGTTCGCCCGCGAATACGGCGGCCTTCTGGCCAACCGCTCCTTCGGTGGAGCACAGGTCAGCCGCACGTTCTACGCCCGTGGTCAGACCGGCCAGCAGCTGCTGCTCGGGGCTTACCAGACCATGGCCCAGCAGGTGCACAACGGCGCGATCAAGCTGTACAACCGCCACGAGATGGTCGACGTTGTGCAGGTCGACGGCAAAGCAGCCGGCATCGTCGCCCGCGACCTTCGCACCGGCGAACTGTCGTCGCACAGCGCTCACGCAGTCGTTCTGGCCACCGGTGGATACGGAAACGTGTTCTACCTGTCGACGAACGCCATGGCCTGCAACGTGACCGCCGCCTGGCGGGCCCACCGCCAGGGTGCGCTGTTCGCGAACCCCTGCTTCACGCAGATCCACCCGACCTGCATCCCGAGCTCCGACGAGTTCCAGTCGAAGCTCACCCTCATGTCGGAGTCGCTCCGAAACGACGGACGCATCTGGGTTCCGAAGAACGCAAACGAAACCCGACCAGCCGATCAGATCCCCGAAGAGGACCGCGACTACTTCCTCGAGCGCAAGTATCCGGCGTTCGGCAACCTCGTTCCCCGCGACGTCGCGTCACGCAACGCGAAGACCGTCGTCGACCAGATGAAGGGCGTCGGCCCGCTGAAGAACGGCGTCTACCTCGACTTCTCGAGTTCACTGCTGCGCCTCGGCCGCGACGTGGTCTTCGAGCGCTACGACAACCTCTTCGAAATGTACGAGCGCATCACCGGCGAAGACCCGTTCAAGATCCCTATGCGCATCTACCCGGCCGTCCACTACACGATGGGTGGACTCTGGGTCGACTACAACCTCATGACCAACATCCCCGGGCTCTACGCGCTCGGCGAAGCGAACTTCTCCGACCACGGCGCGAACCGCCTCGGTGCCTCGGCGCTGATGCAGGGTCTGGCCGACGGCTACTTCGTACTTCCGTACACGATCGGCGACTACCTGGCGCCGCAGCTCAACACGAAGCCCGTCGACACCAGCCACGCAGCCTTCAAGACGGCCGAGGCCAACGCCCGCGATCGTTTCAAGCAGTACCTCGGCATCAACGGCAAGCGCTCGGTCGACTGGTTCCACCGCGAACTCGGCAAGATCATGTGGGACAACTGCGGCATGGAGCGAAGCGAGGCATCGCTCACGAAGGCACTGTCCGAGATCCCGGCCCTGTACGAGGAGTTCAAGACCGACCTTCGCGTGCTTGGAACGGACAGCTCAACCAACCAGAGTCTGGAGCGGGCCGGCCGCGTCGATGACTTCTTCCAACTCGGCTATCTGATGTGCCAGGACGCCCTCAACCGCAAGGAAAGCTGCGGCGGTCACTTCCGGGTCGAAAGCGCCACCGAAGACGGCGAAGCGCAACGCGACGACGAGAACTTCTCACACGTGAGCGCGTGGGAATGGCAGGGCGAGCCGATGAAGGAAGAAATCGAGCATCGCGAACAACTCAACTTCGAGTACGTGCACCCCAGCGTGCGCAGCTACAAGTAACGCGCACGGAGAACTGACTCATCATGAACGCACAGAACGAACCACTGCTCTCAAACGCCCACCACGGCGAGACGATCAACGTCACGCTCAACGTCTGGCGCCAAAGCGGCCCGAGCGATACCGGACACTTCGAGACCTACGACGCACCCGGTGTCAGCACCGACGCCTCGTTCCTCGAAATGCTCGACATCGTCAACGAACGACTCAACACCGAGGGCAAAGAACCGATCACGTTCGACCATGACTGCCGCGAAGGTATCTGCGGAACGTGCTCGCTGATGATCAACGGTCAGGGTCATGGTCCGGAGAAGGCGACCGCAACGTGCCAGCTGCACATGCGCAAGTTCCACGACGGCCAGACCATCACGATCGAACCGTGGCGAGCCACGGCGTTCCCGGTCATCAAAGACCTTATGGTTGACCGTGCCGCGTTCGACCGCATCGTCGAGGCCGGTGGCTACATCACGGTGTCGGCCGGTTCGGCCCCCGACGCCAACCTGATCCCGATCCCGAAGACCGTGGCCGACGCCGCGATGGACGCCGCCGCGTGCATCGGTTGTGGCGCATGCGTCGCTGCCTGCCCGAACGGGGCGGCCAGCCTCTTCACGTCGGCCAAGATCGCGCACCTCAACCTGCTGCCGCAGGGCCAGAGCGAGCGGTACAAGCGTGTCGAAGCGATGGTCGACACGATGGAGCAGTACTTCGGTTCGTGCACCAACCATGGCGAATGCCAGGAAGCCTGCCCGAAGTCGATCTCCATCGACTGGATTGCGCTTATGAACCGCGACTATCTCAAGGCCAAGCTCAAGAATCGTCGTATGCTCAGCCGAAATTAACTCGGAGCCGGCACCGAGCCGGCATCTACAGGAGAGTTTTCATGAAGCGCAATCGACGGATGATCGCGGCAGTTTCGCTTGCCTTGTGTTCGTTGGGTGGGTTCATGCCCACCGCGAACGCAGCCACCAGGATCAAGTTCCCCAAGGGCTCGTTCTGCGGCTCGTACAGCGGCAACTACCGCAACGGTCGGGAGTTTGTGCTTTCGCTGAAGGCCGATCAGCGCCTCGTTGTCCGCAACACCGGCGTCGGTCGCCAGACCACGTGGTCGGTCACCGGCCCGAGCGGATACGAACTCGACTACAGCCGCATCGACGACTCCACTCTCGAGTACTACACCGAGGAGCGCGGCAACCACTACATCGAAGTGACCTCCACCGCCTCCCGCTCCTCCGTCCAATTCTGCGCCTACTGAGTTTGATGGGGGGCGGGCCCCATCTCCGCTCCGCTTCGAGCCCCACCCCCGGGCGGCCCTCATCCGGTCTCGGTGGCTTCACTCACTCGCTTGCGCTCGCTCTTTCAGCCCTCGCCGGGGCCGCATCCACACTGCATTCAATCGGGGCGGGCCCCATCTCCGCTCCGCTTCGAGCCCCACCCCCGGGCGGCCCTCATCCGGTCTCGGTGGCTTCACTCACTCGCTTCGCTCGCTCTTTCAGCCCTCGCCGGGGCCGCTTCGCGGCTGATCGGCTGAGTTCACTGGTTGCTGGGCCCCGCCTCCGCTAGCGCTCTATCTGCGCACCGGTCCGCTTCGCGACCCTGCGGACACCCAGCAACGGCCTTCATCCGGTCTCGGTGGCTCGCTCGCTTCAGTCGCTGCGCTCCCTCCGCTCTCTGCGACCTCGCCGGGGCCGCGCTGACTGCGTTTGATGGTGGATGGGCCCAGCCTCCACTTGGTTTCCGCACCCGCCCGCGGACGGCCCTCATCCCGTCGGGCAACGTGTCTGTCGTGGTGACGAACCCGTGATGTTTCGCGACGTTTGGTTCACAGTTCGTCGCAGAGAGACTTGATAGAAACGCTTAGAGTGAATTAGCGTTCAACTTTACCGCTGACGGACGGCGGCAAAGGGAGAATGCCATGCACGGCCGATTTGCCCGGATCTCGCTGAAAATGCTTGTTCCACTCACCCTGCTCGCTGCTGGAGCAGTCGGAATTCCTACCAGCTCAGCGCAGACGAAGCCCACCGCTCCCGAGGTCGTCAGGAACGAGAGCGTATTGGATCCGCGGCTCCAGAATCTCGCGCATCCGGAACCAGTAGCGCCCGCTGCCGCCCGGGGCCGCCAACCAATCACTTCCGGTCCCGGGGCCATCGTTGCCGGCGCCGACGGAAGGTACCTCGTCGAAATCCGGGTGACAGACACCGCCAAGGCCACCGTTGACAAACTTCGCGCGCGCGGGCGCAGACGTAACGTTCGTTGAGAGCGACATGAACCGGGTCACGGCTCGAGTCGCCGTGGCCGATTTCGATGCCCTGGCTGCAGTCGAGCCGGAGGTGCTTTACATAGTGGGCGTGGAGGAACCGGTGTCGAATCAGGTCGCTTGCCCGGCCGGCAACTTCGTCTCCGAAGGCGACACGCAACTGGCGGTCGCTACCGCTCGTTCAGCGAATTCCGTCGACGGGACCGGGATCACGGTCGGTATCCTTTCCGATTCGTTCGCACGGTTGTCGTCGCCGACGAGCGCAGCAGGCGACGTGACCGCGGCGGATCTTCCGGGAACCACCAACCCGTGCGGTTTCACGACACCTGTCAACGTTCAGACGGACTTGCTCTCGAGCGGGGCCGACGAGGGACGCGCCATGGGCCAGATTGTCCACGACCTGGCGCCGGGGGCGAACATCGCCTACTCCACTGCCTTCGGAGGCGAGGCGGTCATGGCTGCGAATATCCGCGCGTTGGCTGCGGCCGGGGCGAAAGTGATCGTCGACGACATCACATACTTCGCCGAACCGATGTTCCAGGACGGCGTCATCGGACAAGCCGTCGAAGACGTGACCGCCGCCGGCGTCACATACTTCAGCTCGGCCGGCAACACGACGACCTACACAGGCGCCTTCCCGTCGAGCATGACCCCACGAACCGACACCACCTCGTACGAGGCGGCGGCGTATCGACCGACCACGTGTCCCGCTGCGGTCATCACAGCCCTCGGTGCGTCGATCGACTGCCACAACTTCAACGCTAGCGGCCCGGCCGACAGCACCTACAGCGGAACCAGCACCAACGGCGGCCGCTGGCTTCTCGGCTGGTCGGAACCGCAGAACGGCATCACCACCGACCTCACGCTGTTCTTCCTCGACGGCGTGAGTGGAGCGATACTCAGCTCCGGCACCACGAATCAACTCGCCGGTGGCAAAGCCTTCCAATCGGTCAGCGTCAGCGGAGGTGGCTCCGATGCCATCGTCATCGCACGCCGGAATCCGACGACCGGCGGCGGCACCCCGCGGGTGAAGCTCATCTCCTTCCGGGGCTCCACCACCACCATTCAGCCAGTTCAGGCGCCCGACATCGTCGGTCCGAGCATTTTCGGCCACAACGCCGGCGCGATCGGCGGCCACCCTCGCCGCGGCCCCCTACAACGATGGCACTGCCCTCGAGGCGTATTCCTCCCGTGGGCCAATGAATTACTGCTGGGGCGGTGTCACCGGACCCACTCCCGCCGCAGCGATCACCCCCTGTGAGTCAACCACCGTCGATATGACCGCGACCGACGGAACCCAGAACTCGTTCTTCGGATCGTTCCTGGCGGGCTTCTACCGTTTCTACGGAACGTCCGCTGCGGCTCCTCACGCTGCCGCCGTCGCCGCACTGATGCTGCAGAAGGCACCGTGCCTCACACCGGCGCAGGTCATCGCAGCCATGAAAACAACGGCCGTCACCATGCCCGGATACGGCGTCGACGACGTCGGTGCCGGTCGGGTAAAGGCTGACAGTGCCGTCGCCAGCGTGCAGTGCCCCACTGATCTCACGATCAGCAAAAGCCACACCGGAAACTTCGTGGCCGGAAGCACCGGAAACACCTACACCGTCCTCGTTACCAACACCAGCGCAGTCACCAAAGACGCCGGACAATCCGTGAGCGTGACCGACACCCCACCCACCGGACTCACCATCACCGCCATGTCCGGAACCGGATGGACCTGCACCACCCTCCCCACCTGCACCCGCACCGACCAACTAGCCCCGGCCACCGCCTACCCCGGCATCACCGTCACCGTCACCGTCGCGGCCAACGCCGCCGCATCGGTCACCAACTCAGCCACCGTCACCACCGCACAAACCGAATCAAACACCGGCAACAACACCGCCACCGACCCCACCACCATCACCCCCGCACCACTCATCGACCTGACGATCAGCAAATTCCACACCGGAGACTTCGTAGCCGGAAGCACCGGCAACACCTACAACCTCCTCGTCACCAACACCAGCGCAACAACCAAAGACGTAGGACAGACCGTCACCGTCACCGACACCCCACCCACCGGACTCACCATCACCGCAATGTCCGGAACCGGATGGACCTGCACCACCCTCCCCACCTGCACCCGCACCGACGCCCTAGCACCAAGCTCCTTCTACCCCGGCATCATCGTCACCGTCACCGTCGCCTCCAACGCCGCAGCATCGGTCACCAACTCAGCCACCGTCACCACCACCCAAACCGAATCAAACACCGGCAACAACACCGCCACCGACCCCACCACCATCACCCCCGAACCACTCATCGACCTGACGATCAGCAAATTCCACACCGGAGACTTCGTAGCCGGAAGCACCGGCAACACCTACAACCTCCTCGTCACCAACACCAGCGCAACCATTAAAGACGCCGGGCAAACCGTCAGCGTCACCGACACCCCACCCACCGGACTCACCATCACCGCAATGTCCGGAACCGGATGGACCTGCACCACCCTCCCCACCTGCACCCGCACTGACGCCCTAGCACCAAGCTCCTTCTACCCCGGCATCGTCGTCACCGTCACCGTCGCCGCCAACGCCGCAGCATCGGTCACCAACTCGGCCACCGTCACCACCACCCAAACCGAATCAAACACCGGCAACAACACCGCCACCGACCCCACCACCATCACCCCGGCGCCCCTCACTGACCTGACGATCAGCAAATTCCACACCGGGAACTTCGTTGCCGGCAGCGCCGGTAACACCTACAACGTGCTCGTCTTCAACACCAGCGCAACGACCAAAGACGCCGGACAAACCGTCACCGTCACCGACGCCCCACCCACCGGACTCACCATCACCGCAATGTCCGGAACCGGATGGACCTGCACCACCCTCCCCACCTGCACCCGCACTGACGCCCTAGTACCAAGCTCCTTCTACCCCGGCATCGTCGTCACGGTCACCGTCGCCGCAAACGCCGCGGCTTCGATCACGAACTCCGCGACCGTCACCACCACCCAAACCGAATCAAACACCGGCAACAACACCGCCACCGACCCCACCACCATCACCGGAGCACCGACGGGGACGATCATCGTCCGCAAGGTGACGGTTCCCGCGGGCGGTACCGGGTTCGGATTCACGAGCGACGTGCCCGGAGCGGCCACCTTCACATTGGACGACGGCCAGAACCGGACGATGAACAGTGTCTCACCTGGTACATACTCGGTGACCGAGTCGTCACCGGTCGGTTCGACGCTCACGAATCTCGTGTGCACCGACCCCACTAGCAACACGACCGTCAACGTGAGTCTGCGCAAAGCGACGATTGCCGTGAGCGCCGGCGAAACGGTGGATTGCACGTTCACGAACACGCGACACCTCCGCGCTTCGGCGGAGTTGTTGTATGCGTTGTCGGTGGTGCCGCCGTGTCATTGGCGATTGGTTCTCAGTATGCGGTTGAGACGGCGCAGCGGGTGAATTTCACGTGTGCGGGCACGGTGAGGGGTGTGTGGTGGTTCCGGACGTTGTCGGATACGGGGGTGAACACGGTCACGGTGTGGGTGAACGGGGTGCCGGTGGGACCGCGTGCGGGCAAGTCGCCGGGACGAGCGGATGGGTTCATCTTGATTTCGTCGTCACCGGTGGTGGTTACTCCGGGCGATAATTGGCTGGTGGAGTGTGCATCGTCCGAATGGTGCGTACGGATACCGCCTGAACGGATTCACGAACCGGACGGTGAACTTCAGTCTCGGGTTGTATGGTGCCGCCGGCGTCGGCTGCCGGAGCGAAGAATGGCTTGTACAAGTACACGCCGACCCCGGCCGTGCCGGATTTGTCGTACGCAGACACGGAGTACTTCGTCAGTCCGGAGTTCACGCCGGGTGCGCCGCCACCACCACCACCGACCGGAACAATCTTCATTCGTAAGGTGACGACCCCTGCTGGAGGTACGGGCTTCGGGTTCACGACGAACATCCCGTCGAATACTTCATTCACCTTGGACGACGGCCAAAGCCGGTCGATGACGGGCCTCACCCCGGGCGCATACTCAGTGATTGAGAACACCCCGCTCGGTTACAACCTCACGACGCTGGTCTGCACGGACCCGACGACAAACACCACGGTGAACGTAAGTACACGTACTGCGTCGATCAATCTCGCCGCAGGGGAGACGGTTGACTGCACGTTCGCGGACACGTACTCGCACCCCCTTCGACGGGAACCGTGATCATCCGAAAGACGACGGTGCCCGCTGGCGGTACCGGTTTCGGATTCACGTCAACGCTTCCGGGCGCTGCTGCGTTCACGCTGAATGACGGCCAGAACCAGACGGTTACGAGTGTGCCGATCGGTACATACTCGGTGAGCGAGACCCTTCCAACCGGTGTCGCAGCAACGACCGTCGTCTGTACGGATCCCGACAATGGAACCACGGTGACGACTAGCACTCGCACCGCCACCATCGATCTCGATGCCGGTGAAACCGTCGATTGCACGTTCACCAATCAGTCGTCCGCCCCCGCGGAATTGTTGTACGCCGCAAGTGTGACTCCGCCAGCCACGATCGCTATCGGATCCCAGTACGCAGTGGAAACCGCGGAGCGGATCAACTTCACCTGTGCTGGAACCGTCACTGGCGTCTGGTGGTACCGCACCGCTTCGGATACCGGAACGAACACGGTCTCGGCCTGGCGATCCGGCACGTTGGTTGCAGAGAAGCAGGGAAACCCTGGTGCGACCGGTTGGGTCTTCCTCCCGTTCGACACACCGATCGGCGTAACGGTCGGTGACAAGCTCACGGTTGGGGTGCACCACCCGAACGGCGCCTACGCCTACCGTGCAAACGGGTTCACGAACCGGTCCGTTAGTTCGCCGTCCGGCTGCATGGTCAGTCCGGCCTCCGTACCCAGTGCTGGAAACGGCCTCTACAAGTACACGCCGGGTGCCGCGTTGCCCGACCTCACGTACCAGGACTCGGAGTACTTTGTCTCGCCCGAGTTCACGCTTGGCGTGGCGCCGCCGCCCCCGCCCCCGCCACCACCACCGCCGCCGCCTCCGCCACCTCCGACCGGTGCGTCCCGCCTTTACGCGAACACCGTGACGCCGCCCGCCACCCTGGCAATTGGATCGCAGTACGCGGTGGAGACAGCGCAACGCATCAACTTCAGCTGCAACGGCTACGTCAACGGCATCTCCTGGTACCGCACGGCCTCCGACACCGGAGTAAACACCGTGACGGCCTGGAAGGGAACGACCGTCGTCGGGCAGGCAACCGGCGATCCCGGAACGACCGGGTGGGTCTATCTCCCGTTCAGCGTCCCGGTCCCGGTAACTGCGGGCGACCAACTCCTCCTCGGAGTGCATCACCCGAACGGTGCCTATGGCTACCGGCTGAACGGCTTCACCGCCCGCACGGTTACGGCCGGATGCTTGAGCGCCCCGGCGTCGAATCCAATCCAACAGAACGGGTACTACCAGTACTCCGTCGTACCGACGGTGCCGACCCTTTCGTACGCTGACACCGAGTACTTCATCACCCCCGACTTCACCCAGAACTAGCCACGTGTTGGCGGGCTCAGTCCCGCCAACACCTTGGGAGCGTGGCTCTCGTGAACGTGTGTGCGTCGTCGTAGAGCAGCTCTACGGTGACGCACACATCTTTTTTGGTGGGGAAAGTTTTGGTACCGGAGGTTTTGGTACCGGAGTTTGGCCGCGTGCTTACGAGGCGCGATTGGTCATTTTCTTGCGTTCGACGATTCGATAGGTCCGGTCGCGCTGTTCGAGCCAGCCGAGGCGCACGAACGCCGCTATCGCTTTGTTTACCCGCTCGCGAGACGCGCCGATCATGCCGGCCAGTTCTTCCTGGGTGATCGGCAGCGTGAACTCGTCGGAGTTGCCGGCGATGTCGAGCAGTCGCTTGGCCGTGCGGCCGGTCACGTCGAGAAACACCGAGTCGGCAATGGCTTCGTTCGCTTCGCGGAGTCGTCGGCTCAGCAGACCGATCACGTTCCACAGCGCCTGCGCGTCGCCGGAGAAGTGGTTGCGCAGCACCGAGAACGGCACACCGATGATTTCGCTGGTCTCGAGGGCCCGGGCTCCAGCGTTGCGGATCTGCGATTCCGAGAACAACGCCATGTCACCAAAGAGGTCACCGGGGCCCATGAGAGCGAGCACGGACTCCCGCCCGTCGACCGACCGGTTCGAGATCGCGATACGTCCGCTCGTCACGACATACAGGTCCGACGCCGGGTCGGACTCGGAGAACACCACGTCGCCACGGTGGTAGGTCGCCGACGTCGCATGGGAGGCGATTTCAGCGAGTGTCTCGTCGCTGAACCCATGAAAAAAGTCGATCGACCGGAGAAAAGTTGCGATGTCCACCCTGTGAGGTTACCCGCCCGAACCCACTGTGACGAATGTCTCGATTTTCGTGCCGTTTGTCTCACATCCCATCCCAGCGCTATGCCGCATCACGCACAGCGAGGCTCAACCGCCGACGCCGTCCGGAGCGGGTCAGAGAAGCCGCTGGAGGTTGGTACAATTGCTCCCTGCTGTTTTGACTCAAGTAGACGCCTGTCTGCTTCGGCTCCCTAGGAGTGC
This sequence comes from uncultured Acidimicrobiales bacterium, assembly GCA_963763135.1. Classification (GTDB taxonomy): domain Bacteria; phylum Actinomycetota; class Acidimicrobiia; order Acidimicrobiales; family JANYDT01; genus JANMZO01. The sequence goes on from CAVXNJ010000012.1 coordinate 1,139,419, forward strand.
CATGCCGTTCGATGTTGGTGACAAGGTTGTTTATCCCCACCATGGTGCTGCCACCATCGAAAAGAAGGAGAAGCGGACGATAAACGGCGAAGAGAAGGAGTATCTCGTCCTTCGTGTCGCCTATGGCGACCTCACCCTTTCGGTCCCCGCAGAGAACGCCGAGAAGGTCGGCCTGCGCGATGTCATCAACGACGAAGAAGTCGAAGAGGTGTTCGCGGTGCTTCGCAAGAAGGAAGCCCGCATGCCAACCAACTGGTCGCGTCGGTTCAAGAACCACGTCGAGAAGCTGAAGTCGGGCGACGTGTACCAGGTGGCCGAAGTGGTTCGCAATCTTTCGATCCGCGATAAAGACAAAGGCCTCTCCGCCGGAGAGAAGCGCATGCTTGTGAAGGCCCGCCAGATTCTCGTCAGCGAACTTACTTTCGCGTGCAGCGTCGACGAGGAAGAAGCCGAGAAGAAGCTCAACGACGCGCTCGTATAAGGCGAGCAGCCTCACCCGGCCCGTGCGGTTTGTGTTGATGGTTGGGTGTTCATGACGGCCGGGCACCAGCCGTCCGGATCAACGGGGCGGCCATCGGGTCCGGTTTGGACCATCGTGGTCGCCGGAGGATCCGGTAATCGCTACGGGGGAGCCAAGCAGCTGGTCGAGCTGGGCGGAGAGCGGGTTCTCGATCGGTCGTTGGCTGTAGCGCGGTCCGTCAGCACCGGCGTGGTTCTTGTGATTACGGCGGATCGAGTTGACGCCGAACGGGGAAACGCTGATGTCGTCGTTGCCGGCGGAGCCACGCGATCAGCGTCGGTCCGATCCGGGCTGGCCGCCATCCCGACCGACGCCGCGGTGATCGTGGTGCACGACGCCGCACGCCCACTCGCGCCGGCCGCCGCGTTCATGCGGGCGATTGAGGCCGTTGAATCCGGGGCTGCCGCCGTGATTACCGCACTGCCGGTTGTCGACACGTTGAAGCGGGTCGACGGCGTAACCGTCATCGAGACCGTTGACCGTTCGACCCTCGTGGCTGTGCAGACGCCGCAGGCTTTTCGAGCCGACGTCCTGCGCAGAGCGCACGCGACGGGGTCCGAGGCGACCGACGACGCCGGTTTGGTCGAGGCACTCGGCTTCCCCGTGTCTGTGGTGACGGGCGATGTCCGCAGCCAGAAGCTCACCACGCCCGACGATCTTGCGATTCTCGAATCGTTTCTCGTCAACCAACCCGTCAAGCCACTCGACAACCAACCCGACAATCCAATCAACAATCCACTCAACAAGCCACTCGACAAGCCACTCGACAAGCCACTCGACAAACAGCCGGAGACAACATCGTGAGCATTCCTGAGCTACGGGTCGGACAGGGCTTCGACATCCATCCTTTCTCCGACGATCCCTCGCGCACCCTGGTCTTGGGCGGAATCACGTTTCCCGGAGTGAAGGGGCTGGTAGGCCACAGCGACGCCGACGCCGTGGCCCATGCCATCACCGATGCCCTGCTCGGCGCCGCCGGTCTCGGCGACATCGGGCACCACTTCCCCGATACCGACCCGACGTGGCGGGGAGCCAACAGCATGAACCTGCTCGCGGCCACGGCCGCACTCGTGCGCGACAACGGCTGGTCGATCGCCAACGTCGACACATCAGTCGTTCTCGAAACACCAAGACTCGCGCCGTTCCGTGAAGCGATGGTCGAAGCCCTGACCGACACTGTCGGTGCGCCTGTCTCCGTGAAAGCTAAGCGCGCTCGAAGGTCTCGGTGCACTGGGTCGCCGCGAGGGTATTGCCTGCTTCGCCGTGGCTCTGCTGGTTCGCGAGAGGTAACCGGACAAAGCCGACTGGGCTCCGCAAACCCCACGCGCAGTACCATGCGAACATGACCGACGACCTGGCTTCTCTCGACGCGACTGCGCAGGCCGAACTCGTCCGTACCGGACAAGTGACGCCACTCGAACTTGTCGACGCCGCAATCAAACGCATCGAATCGCTCAACCCCCGCCTCAACGCAGTGATCTGGACACGTTTCGAAGAGGCACGAGCGGAAGCATCCGCGGGCCAACTGGGAGACGGGCCGTTTCGCGGTGTCCCGTTCCTCCTCAAGGACATCGGCGCGACCCAGGCCGGGCTGCCGTACTGGATGGGAACCTCGGCGCTGCGTGATGCCAACTTCTCCTACCCAAGCGACACGGAACTCGGCAAACGGTTCAGAAACGCCGGTTTCGTCACGATCGCTAAGACGAACCTTCCCGAGTTGGGCTCCACCCCGAGCACGCAGCCGCCGTCGTTCGGGCCCACGAACAATCCCTGGGACCTCACGCGTTCGCCGTCCGGCTCCTCCGGCGGTTCAGCGGCAGCGGTCGCCGCAGGGCTGGTGCCGATCGCGCACGCGAACGACGGTGGCGGTTCGACCCGCCTCCCCGCCTCGTGGAACGGGCTCGTCGGCCTCAAGCCGAGCCGCGGCCGCATGCCGTACGAGTCGGCGATCAGCCGCCTGACCTCTGAACTGGTGGTGTCGCGTACCGTCCGCGACACCGCCGCCGTCCTCGACGCGACGCACGGTGCAACCGACGCTGACCTGTTTCACATCGCTCCACCGGCGCGTCCGTACAGGCAGGAACTAGGCGCAGATCCGGGTCAGTTGCGGGTTGCGCTGCTGACCGACGGAGGTGGATTCGACGTCGACCCCGAGTGCAAACAAGCAGCCGAACACGCGGCTGCACTGCTCTCCGAAGCCGGACACCACGTCGAAGGCGTAGACGGCAGCGTTCTCTACGGGGGCGACGGAAAGGTGAACGGTCAGCTCTGGATGGCCGGACTCACGCGGCGCATCGATGCGATCAGCGACATGCTCGGTCGGCCACTTCGCGCCGAGGAGTGCGACCCGTACAACTGGACCGCTGCGGAGCGGGGCCGCTCGACAACCGCAAGCGAGTGGGCCCGGGCCCAGGAGATCCAACAGGCATGGGTGAAGGACGTGTACCAGTGGATGGCCCCGTTCGACCTCCTGGTTTCGCCGACATCAGGCTGCCCTCCGCTGCGCACCGACGAACTCGCTCCCGACCCGGTGCAGCCATGGAAGATCGGGCGCGTGTTCGGACGCGTCGGTCGATTCACCCTCCCGTTCAATGTGACCGGCCACCCCGCGATCTCATTGCCGCTTCACTGGACGCCATCCGGCCTGCCGGTCGGCGTGCAGCTCGTCGCGCGATTCGGTCGGGAAGATCTGCTTCTTCGGCTCGCAGCGTGGTTCGAATCAGCGCTGCCCTGGTCCCACCGACGACCACCGGTGCACGCCTGAGGCGCGCAAGCGGCCGCAACTCGTTCGAGCGGCGTTTCAGTAGCCCGGCGGTGGCGTGAAGCCGCCCATCAGCTGACCTAGTTGACCGGCCGTCCAGATCGTCGTGCGGTCAGCCATTTCCGCTCCGATGATCTGTACACCTACGGGTAGACCCGAAGCTGTCGGACCCACGGGAGCGACCGTCGCCGGAAGATACGACGCGATGACCAACCCGGCCCAGAACAGTTGGGAGAAGTACGGGACCTCGCGGCCGTTCACCGGGAGGATACGTTGACCGAGCGGTTCCGATTGATCATGGGGAAACGCTGTTGTCGGCGTAATCGGCGCGAGCAGCACATCAAAATCGGAGAAGAACCGCTTCCAGGCCCAGCGCAGGTGTTCACGTTTGTTGGCGCTCACGGCAAAGTCGCGATACGACATAGTTGACCACCGGAGGTTCTGGGCGTACGTGCTGACATCCGACGGATCGAGCGACGCGGCCCTTGCCGCCATGCGTTCGTAGGCCGCGCCGGGAGGCGCCATGAGTGCCATCAGCAGTCGTTGATACGTCTCGTGGGCATCGACGGGATCAAAGTCGGGACGCGCCGTGTAGTTGACCTTGGCACCGGCCTTGCGAAGGGCGACCGCGGCCGCTTCAATACGGAGCTTCACGTCGTCGTCCACCGGTGACAGGTCGGGTTGATCGAGCCAAACCGCGACGCGCAACCCCTTGACCGACGTGGGCGCCTTGGGCAACTGCAGTTTCCAGCCCGGAGCAAGCAACTCGTCGGGTCCGGCGGTGATGTCGAGGGCCAGGGCCAGATCTTCGGCGGAGCGGGCGATCGGTCCTACAACCGAGATGTCTCCTTCGGCGAGAATCGAGTTGTCGACAGTTTGGCCCCGCTTGGGAACAATTCCGTATGTGGGCTTATGACCGTAGACGCCGCAGTACGACGCCGGCGTGCGGATACTGCCGCCGATATCGCTCCCGTATTCGAGTCCGCTCAGCCCTGCATCGGTGGCCGCCGCGGATCCACCCGACGAACCTCCGGGGCCACGAGCGTGGTCCCACGGATTGTTGGTCGTGCCGTAGACCGGGTTGTAACTCTGGAAGTCAGCCAACGACACGGGCACGTTGGTCTTTCCGAAAATCACCGCTCCCGCCGCCCGGAGACGCTGCACGATCACCGCATCGGTGGTTGCGATGTTGTCCTTGAATTGCGCGAAGCCCCACGTCGTCGGTTGACCGACGAGGTTGAAGCTTTCTTTGATGGTGATGGGCACACCGTGGAGCGGTCCGAGTTTCGCGCCCTTCGCCACAGCCCTATCGGCCGCTTTGGCCTGCTTGAGCGCAGCGGCGCGGTCGTCGACCACGACGGCGTTGATGGCGGGGTTGAGGCGGTCCACCCGTTCGAGGTACGCCTTCAGCAGTTCGGTTGAGCTGATCCTCCCGGTCCGTATCGCCCGAGCGAGTTGAATCGCCGAGCCGAACGGGAACGAGTCCGGCATGGCGTTCTTGCCCGACTTCTTCGCCGGCGCGGTCGTCACCTTCGTCGTCGGCTTGTTGTCCGGCTTGTTTTCCGGTGCTCGGGCCATGGCGGATCTCCCATCGTTGACGTTGCCCGGACGTTAGCGCCGGGCCCCGGGCCGCTTCCAACCGATGGGCCAGATGTTCGGCCAGATGTTCAGCCTGATGTTCGACCGGATGCTCGGCCAGACCTCGCACACCGACCGCGGACACCGGGGAGGGTCTGTGGGGCGTAGATTCTTTGCATGGCTAGAGGCTCTTCCGGAAGTTCACGACCAGGCGGGCCCACACCGGGTCGATCCGGCGGTCGACCGGGCCCGGGGCGTCCGGCCGGACCCCCGCGTGGTGTCGGACGCGGCACCGGTGGCGGTTTCGACCGCGGTGGATCGGGAGGCGGAAGCTTCGGAGGCGGCGATCGCCCGTCTCGTGGAGGTGGATTCGGAGGCAGCGATCGCCCTTCGCGGGGCGGAGGCTTCGGAGGCGGACGACCGGGGCCTTCGGCCGATCGCGGACCACGGCCCGGAGCAAAACCAGCGGGCCGGCCAGCGGCGCGACCCGACACATTCTCCGATGCACCGCGCGCCCCGCGCGGCACCGGACCCCGCGTCGGTTCACCAACCAACGGTCGCCTCTTCGGCGGACCACCCCGGCAGCGTAAGCCCGAAGCACCGCGCGAGGAGAACGGGCAGGCGGGGCCGAAGGGTCTCGGTGGCGATCTCGTGGAAGGGCGCCAGGCGGTTCGAGAACTGCTGATCGCCGGCCGTCGCCGGGTTCGCGACGTGTGGATGTCGGAAGGAAACGACGACTCTCCGATCCTTGCCGAGATCGAACAACTGGCCACCGAGGCGCGCATTGTTGTGCGGAAGGTGAGCCGAGAGCACCTGCAGGGTGAGGCGCGAACCGAAACCCCGCAGGGTGTGCTGGCGCACGCTTCCCCGCTCGTCGACGTCGACATCGACGATCTGTTCACGCGCAAGGGCAACAAGATTCCGTTCATCCTGGCCGTCGACAGCCTGACCGACCCGCAGAACCTGGGGGCCCTACTGCGCTCGGCCGACGGCGCCGGAGTGACCGGCGTGATCCTGCCCAAACACCGCAACGTGCACATCACTCCCGCCGTGACCAAGGCGGCCGCCGGAGCGATCGAGCGAATCCCGATGGCACTCGTCGGTGGACTTCCGTCAGCCATGTTGCACGTCAAGGCGAATCATGAAGCCTGGCTCGTCGGTCTCGACGCCGACGGCACGAGCTCCATCTACGAACTCGCCAACCTCGGCACCGAACCTCTCGTTGTCGTGGTCGGGGCCGAAGGTTCAGGTCTGTCGAAGCTCGTTCGCCAGCGTTGCGACACGATCGCCAGCATTCCGCTTCGTGGCGCACTCTCATCCCTCAACGCCTCAGCCGCCGGCGCCATCGCTCTCTTCGAACTCGGCCGCCACCGCGCCTAAGTACCTGTGGTCGCTCGGAGTGGGTGCGAATTCACAGTCCCAGCCTGAGGAAACGCACCCAACTCTCCAGAGGGAGCGCAGTGAGGCCACCGAGACCGGATGAAGGCCGCCTGTGGCGGGTGCCGAAGCGCTAGCGGAGGCGGGGCCCGCCACCATTGGACCGCGGCCCCGGCGAGGGTCGAGAGAAGCGAAGGAGCGCCAGCGAGGGAGCGCAGTGAGGCCACCGAGACCGGATGAAGGCCGCCTGTGGCGGGTGCCGAAGCGCTAGCGGAGGCGGGGCCCGCCACCATCGGACCGCGGCCCCGGCGAGGGTCGAGAGAAGCGAAGGAGCGCCAGCGAGGGAGCGCAGTGAGGCCACCGAGACCGGATGAAGGCCGCCTGTGGCGGGTGCCGAAGCGCTAGCGGAGGCGGGGCCCGCCACCATTGGACCGCGGCCCCGGCGAGGGTCGAGAGAAGCGAAGGAGCGCCAGCGAGGGAGCGCAGTGAGGCCACCGAGACCGGATGAAGGCCGCCTGTGGCGGGTGCCGAAGCGCTAGCGGAGGCGGGGCCCGCCACCATTGGACCGCGGCCCCGGCGAGGGTCGAGAGAAGCGAAGGAGCGCCAGCGAGGGAGCGCAGTGAGGCCACCGAGACCGGATGAAGGCCGCCTGTGGCGGGTGCCGAAGCGCTAGCGGAGGCGGGGCCCGCCACCATTGGACCGCGGCCCCGGCGAGGGTCGAGAGAAGCGAAGGAGCGCCAGCGAGGGAGCGCAGTGAGGCCACCGAGACCGGATGAAGGCCGCCTGTGGCGGGTGCCGAAGCGCTAGCGGAGGCGGGGCCCGCCACCATTGGAACAGAGGGAGCCGAGTGTCAGATTTGAACTGACGACCTGCTCATTACAAGTGAGCTGCTCTACCCCTGAGCTAACCCGGCGAGGGTACGTAAAAGTCTACGGGAATCCTTCGGCTGATCGGAACACGATATGAAGAACTTCCAAAAAACGCGCTCGCTGCGTGAGGGACCACCACCGAATGGCGGCGCACCGTTAGGATGCCAGCTACCGCATGAAGGAGCCGCAATCACCATGAGCAATTACCGCCATGCCTTGAACAGTTTGACCCGACGGTCGCAAAGAAGGAACGAAGCCGGTCAGGCGGGAGGTGCGGCGTTCCGCGGAGCGCTGATTTTGTTGATTGCGCTGGGCATCGGCATATTCCTCGTCCGTCAAACGAACGACTCGCCGTCGACATCGACAGTCGCGGGGGACACGACGGCAGCAGCGGAAACCACTGTCGCCTCCTCGGAAGCCGGCACCGATACCGGACTCCCGACCACGACCGTCGCGACGCTTCGGGCTCCCGAAGTCGTGAAGGTGCTCGTGGCCAACGGCTCCGGCGTGAACCGCGCTGCTGCTCGCGTGCGGGCATTCCTGGTTCCGCTGCGCTACGACCTCCCGTCGCCCGCCGATGCCATGTTGAAGAACTACGAGGATTACGTCTACTTCAACCCGGGCTTCGAACTTGAGGCCAAAGACATTGCCGCCAAGCTCGGTATCGCCAAGCCACCGATTCCGGTCCCGGCCAACGTCATCAAGCCCCCGGTTCCCGCCTTTGACGTGCTCGTCATGGTCGGCCCCGATATGGCCGTGCGTTTCAAGTCGCAGCCGCTCACGGGCTCGACCCCAACGGCGACTACAGCCGCTGCGGCTGCCTAATCTCGCCAGCTCGCAGGGTGCCACGAAAGAGCGCGGAGGAACGCCGCGAGAGCGTTCAACTGGCTGAGCTGGCCACTCCGGGCCTGGCGGTCGTCGCTGCGTTCGACAAATTCCGCCTGACGGCAAACGCCCCCGATCTTTGTCGCGCAGTCGGTGATGCGGCCTGGGAACGGTCCTGGACGTGCCATCAGCTCCCGATGGCCGACGGAGGTGAAGGAACCCTCGAGGTGCTCGCCACCCTTGGAGGTTCGATTCAGACGTCGACCGTCTCCGGTCCGCTCGGTGACCCGGTGCAGGCGACGTGGCTGCTGCGGGGGCGCACCGCGTTCATCGAAATGGCCAAAGCATCAGGATTGGCGCTCGTGGGCGGACCATCGGGAAATCGAGCGCTCGACGCGTCGACGGCTGGCACCGGTGAACTGATGATTGCGGCGTTGGGTGCCGGAGCGAAGCGAATCGTCGTGACGGTCGGCGGTTCGGCGACCACCGATGGCGGGTTCGGCGCGCTCCGGGCCATCGAACCGCTGCCCCGGTTCCGGGGGATCGATCTCGTCGTCGCGTGCGATGTGGAGACGACGTTTCTCGACGCGGCGGCCGACTTTGGACCGCAGAAGGGCGCGACGCCAGCCGAAGTCAATCTGCTTCGACGACGCCTCGAGCGGCTTGCCGACATGTACGTCGACGAGCGTGGGGTTGACGTTCGGAGCGTCCGCGGGTCCGGTGCGGCGGGTGGCCTGGCCGGTGGCCTGGTGTCGATCGGCGCTCGAATCGAATCAGGTTTCTCCCTGATCGCCGAGGAAGTGAATCTGGCCGAAGCGATGAGCACGGCGAAGCTGGTGATCACCGGCGAGGGAAAGCTCGATGTCGAATCGTTCAACGGAAAAGTCGTCGGTGGCGTATGTGCCCTGGCCCGCGACGCCGGGGTGCGCGTCGTCATCATCTGCGGCGTGGTCGACGAAGGTTTCACGGTGCCCGAGGATTTCGTGGACACGGTGCAGGAGATCGTCCCGCTCGCCGAACGTTACGGGGCGGACCGGGCGTGGAACGAACCGGTCGCGCTCGTCCGCGAGGAAGCATTGCGGGTCCTGCTGGAGTGGAACGGCGAGGGGCGCGGCGAGGGGTAGTGCTCCGCCGTCGCGTGCCCGAACGCGCAGGACTTGATCCCGCGGCACCCGGCCGCCGACCCAAAGCATTCAGCCGGCTTGTACGTTGTTCGCCATGTCGACGACGACCAACCCCACCCGAGCCTTCATGTCGCAGGTCACCTCATGACGGTGGTGGCCGTAGCGACCCGCTCGGGCATGGTCGAAAGCGAGTTCCACGGCCATATCGTGGTCACCAATCCCGACGCCTCGATTCGATCAACGATCGGTGACCCCGGCCGGATCTTTTATCCGCGCTCCGCCAACAAGTTGATGCAGGCGGCCACCATGGCCCGACTCGGCTTGAAGCTGTCGTCGCGGCTTACGGCTCTTTCGGCCAGCAGCCACTCCGGCGAAGACTTCCACCAGCATGGCGCAAGAGAGATCCTGGAGTCGGCGCAGCGCACCACCGACGATCTCGACAACACGCCGGCGCTGCCGTACGACGAGGAGATCGCCCGGGAGGTTCTGCGGGCTGGCGGATCACCGACGCGTCTGGCCCAGAACTGCTCCGGGAAACACGCCGCCATGATCGCCACCTGTGTGCTCAACGGTTGGCCGGTCGAGGGGTACCTGGCCCTTGACCATCCCCTCCAAAAGGCCATCACCGACGATCTCTCGACGATGACCGGTGAGGCGGTCGACCGGATCGGAATCGACGGCTGTGGCGCGCCCGCTCACGCCTTCTCACTGGTCGGGCTGGCGCGGGCCTACGGGGGTTCCCGCTCATCGACCGGACCGGCCCGGGAGATCGCGAAGGCCATGGTTGCGCACCCGGATTTTGTCGGAGGAACCCGACGTGACGTCACCCTCATGATGCGCAACCTGCCGGGCGTCCTCATTAAGGACGGGGCCGACGGGGTCATGGCCGCCGCACTTCCCGACGGCACCGGGATCGCCCTGAAGATCGGCGACGGCGCAGCGGCCCCAAGGGTCGCGGTGCTTCTTCAGGTCATGAAGCTGAACGGTGTCGACGTGAGTGCGGCCGTGGCCGCGGTTCCGCTGGCCATTTTCGGCCACGGGAAGCCGGTTGGCGATATCCGCTGCGTGCTCTGACGGGCATTTTCAGCGAAGCGAGCGCGCGGGAATGACGCGGTTTTGGCACTCTCGACCGGAGATTGCCAACTAGCGCTGGAAATCGACTAGCGTTGGCACTCGCACCTAACGAGTGCCAATTTCCGTTCTCAGGTAGTCGTAGTCCGGCTACCGAATCGCTCAACGTCAGCCAGTACGACAGTACGAAATGAAGGAGAAACTATGGCGAAGATGATTTCGTTCGACGAAGAAGCCCGCCGCGCGCTCGAAAAGGGCATGCAGCAGCTCGTCGATGCAGTCAAGGTCACGCTTGGCCCGAAAGGCCGAAACGTCGTTCTCGAAAAGAAGTGGGGTGCCCCCACGATCACCAACGACGGTGTATCGATCGCTAAAGAGATCGACCTTGAGGATCCCTACGAGAGGATCGGCGCCGAGCTGGTCAAAGAAGTCGCCAAGAAGACCGACGACGTGGCCGGCGACGGCACCACGACCGCAACGGTTCTCGCTGGTGCCATGGTTCGCGAAGGTCTGCGCAACGTCGCAGCCGGCGCCAACCCGCTCAGCCTGAAGCGTGGCATCGAAGCCGGCGTTGAAGCTGCCGTTGCTGCGATCCACGCCATCAGCGAATCGGTCGACGGCTCCAAGGCCAAGATCGCCCAGGTTGCGAGCATCTCCGCCGCCGACACCGAGATCGGTGGCCTCATCTCCGAGGCCATCGACAAGGTCGGCAAAGACGGCGTCATCACGGTTGAAGAGAGCCAGACGTTCGGCATGACGATGGACCTCGTTGAAGGTATGCGCTTCGACAAGGGCTACATCTCGCCGTACTTCGCCACCGACATGGAGCGCATGGAAGCTTCGCTCGAAGATCCCTTCCTGCTCCTCGTGAGCGGCAAGATCTCGGCCGTACGCGACATGCTCCCCGTCCTCGAAAAGGTCATGCAGTCGGGCAAGCCGCTCGTCATCATCGCCGAAGACGTCGAAGGCGAAGCGCTGGCGACCCTCGTGGTCAACAAGATCCGTGGCACGTTCAAGAGCGTCGCCATCAAGGCTCCGGGCTTCGGCGAGCGCCGCAAGGCCATGCTGCAGGACCTCGCGATCCTGACCGGCGCCCAGGTCATCTCCGAGGAGGTCGGTCTCAAGCTTGAGAACGCCACCATGGACCTGCTCGGTCGGGCCCGCAAGATCGTCATCACCAAGGACGAGACCACCATCGTCGAGGGTGCCGGTTCGGCCGACGACGTGAAGGGCCGCATCGCCCAGATCAAGGCCGAAATCGACAACACCGATTCCGACTACGACCGTGAGAAGCTCCAGGAGCGTCTCGCCAAGCTGTCGGGCGGCGTTGCCGTCATCAAGGTTGGCGCAGCCACCGAAGTCGAGCTCAAAGAGAAGAAGCACCGCATCGAAGACGCCGTCTCCACCACGAAGGCCGCCGTCGAAGAGGGCGTTGTGCCCGGCGGTGGCGTTGCCCTTCTCCGTGCTCAGGCCGCAATCCTCAAGGTTGCTGCGTCGCTCACCGGCGATGAAGCAACCGGTGCTCGCATCGTGGCGAAGGCCGTCGAAGAGCCCCTCAAGCAGATCGCGATCAACGCCGGCATGGAGGGTGGTGTCGTGATCGAGAAGGTTCGCTCACTTACCAACCCGAATGAAGGCCTGAATGCTGCCACGGGCGTCTACGAAGACCTCGTCGCCGCTGGCGTCATCGATGCCGGCAAGGTCACCCGCTCAGCACTGCAGAACGCAGCTTCGATCGCGGCCCTGTTCCTCACAACCGAAGCGGTCATCGTTGACAAGCCGGAGAAGGAATCCGCAGGCGCCGGTATGGGCGGCGGAATGGACGACTACTAAGTCGGTAGCGACTTCGTAGGCAACGTCTCGGCGACCAACGCCGATCAGCTGAACCGTTTGATGAAAGAGGGGAGCCTAGGCTCCCCTCTTTCGCGTCCTTCAACCGGATCCGCCACGGCAACTTTCCTATGTTTACTTAGGATTTTGTTATGAATGCTTAGTATGGTCCTTGCCACAGCCCTCGGGAACTAGGAAAGTTGCAGCCATGTTGCGCCGCACAACAACCCCTTCGTCGCATCGCGACCGAAAATTCGCCCGCATCGCTGCCACGGCGGTGACCGCAATCGTCGGTCTGGTCGCAGTCTCCCTTTCGACGTCGCTCACGTCCGAGGCCGCGACGAAGTCGACGACCAGGGCCACGACGTCCAAGAAGAAGGTCACCACCACGACGAAGAAGCGGGTTGTTCGCACGACGACAACAAAGCGCCGGACCGTCGCGAAACCCACCGTCGCCACCACCACCACCACTACACCGCTTCCCACCGTGGCCACCGCAGCGCCTACCGAGGCCACCACGTCGACGAGCACCACCACAACAACGGCGGCACCGGCCTTCGACTTCGACATCCTCGTACCGACGCCGGCGCAATCCGTCGCGGCAGGCTCCTCCGCCTCGTTCGTGGTGATCGTGTCCACCAAGGCGCCCGCCACACCGCGAGCGGTCACGTTCATCGCCACCGGAATTCCTGAGGGGGCCCAGGCCACTCTTTCGCCGAATCCCACCACATCCGGGGCCGAGTTCCGGGTGAACGTCGGTGCGAATGTCGCGGTCGGGACCTACACGATTCGCCTCATCGGCTCGGCGGCGAACGTTTCCAAGACAACGAACGTCTTCATCAACGTGACCGCTGCGACCAGCGCGACAACCAGCACCACGACCACGACAACATCCACGACGCTGCCGGGACCGACCACGAGCACAATCGTGGTGGGCGCGGGTGCTCCAACCTTCGCCGTCGTGGTGAGCACCGACAACAACCGTCTGCGCACCGGCAATACGATCTCGTATTTCATTCGGATCATCTACGCCAACGGCTTCTCCACGCCTGCGTCACTTCAGGTCAACGGACTCCCGACCGGCGTATCCGGCGGCTTCAGCCCAATGTCGACGGCTGGAACGGCAACGTTGTTCGTCAGTTCGACGGTCGCCATCGTGCCCGGCACGTACACCTTCAACGTCACCGCCATCGCCGGGTCGTATCAACAGTTCGTTCCGGTATCCCTCATCATCGAGTAGCAGCCGTCATCGAGTAACGGCGTCATCGAGTAACGGCGTCATCGAGTACCAGCCGCATCAAGTAGCGGGCTCGTATTCCTCTACGACCGTCGGCGACGTCGGATCAGCACGAGACTGCTGAACGTCAAAGCCGTGAAGGCGGCGGCCGCCCCGCCCATCATCGTGACGGAGGCTCCATCGTTGGCCCGTTTGACCGACGACTTCGCACTCAGGGTCTGGCGTTGCGCGTTGTCGACGGGTGCGCTCGCTTCGAGACCGGACGACGAGGTCTCCGCAGTCGCTGCAGCAGCAGCCGTCGTGTCGGTACCATCCTGGGTTTCCGTTGAATCAGCGGCGCTGAGCGTGTCGTCGGGCGAGAGGTCGGCGTCGGGGGCCAAGCCGGTCGCCGGATCTCCGGCGGTGAGGAGGTCGGATTGAGCGAAGAGGACATCGTCGGACCCGTCTGCGCTGACACCAGATGTACTTTCGCCAGGGTCGGAATCGACCGGGATCCGCGGGCCGACCGGACCGGCCACCTGACCAACACCGGTGGGAATGGATGAGTCAGTGGAGGAGCCCGAAACGGACGATCCCGAGGATCCGTTCGCCAGCGCGCCGGACGACCCTGAGCCAAACGTGAAGAACGTGGATTTCAGACCGAGTGCCGCGTCGAAGCTGGGACCGCGGACATTGAGAGTTCCGGCCGAACCATAGACCGACACGGTCAGCGCTCTCCCCGACGGACCAACCTCGGTGATCGCCACGCCGCTCGGGGTTCCCCGGTAGCCGACGCGGCGGGCCACTTCGCCGAGCGTCATCGTGACCGTCCACGCTTTCAAGTCACCAGTGGGGTAGGCGCCGGCCTTGAGGTAGGGAATCTCCACATCTCCGCCAAAGGCTTCGGCCGGCGTCGCGATGGTTCCGCCGCCGCTGGCGCTGTAGAACGCGGCGATCAACTTGCCCTCGTAGACCAGCACCTTGGAGCGGGTGGCAGCAACGGCTTTGTCCATGGCCGGATACTCGGCCTGGGCGCCGAGGTAGACCTGACAGCGCTGGGTCGGGCAGATCTCGCCGGAGGCCGCCATGTAGCGCAGTGCGTACGTCCGAGCGGCGATGGCCTGAGCCTGCAATGTGGCGGCGGGCCAGGACGGCGTAAGAATTTCCCCCATCCCGCGCAGATAGTCCTCGATGTCGACGACGTTCACGACTCTGACGCTGCCACCGGTCAGGCGGAGCTCCAAGCTTCCCCGGTAGCGTCGGCCGCCGAAGCCGACCGTTGACGAACCGGCGGCTTCGAGCGTGGAGCCGCTCACGGTCACGCCGGTCGCACCGGCCGGTTTCGAAGTTGAACTCTCGGGGAGACCTCCGACTCCATCACCCGAACCCGAACCCGTGCCGGCCTCAGGTTCCGGATTCGGGGGCGTTGTCAGGCCTGGCTCACCGGCCGGTGCCGGTCCGGGTACCGAACTCGGAGTTTCCGCCGCCGAGGTGGTCGGCGCGACGAGTTCCGGAGCTGGTGCTGTAGTCGGGGGAACCGTGGTCGGCGGCACCGTGGTGAGCGGGATCACCGCCGGGTCGCTCGACTGACGGTCCGGTACCTGGACCGAGAACCCACGCCCGCCCGACGTACCGAGGCTAACGGGAGCCACGTCTTCTTCCGCAGCGGGGACGGTCACGGTCGTATCGTTCGAAATCGTCGCCACGACTTCCCCGTCGCGGGCCGCCACGATTACGTTTCGGCCCGCGGGCACTCGAGTGCCGTTGATCAGGCCGCCCGCCGGAAAAGCGAGGGTGAAGTTGGAACCCGACCCGAGGGGGACGCGAACTGTTCCGGCCTTCTTCGCCAGGACGGCGCCGGGGAAGAACGTGCGCAGGATCTCGGTGGCCGATCGGCCGCTCAGCCCGAGCCAGTAGGCACCGTCCTGGGCCATTCCGACGCCGTGACCAAAGCCCCGACCCTCGATGACCACGACCGAATCGGCATTTCCGCGGGGAGCCAAGGTCAGTTGGGAGACGGCCGCCAACGAGATCAACGCGACGACGGTCACGACGCCCGGAACCACCTTCATCGGCCGTCGGCCGATGCATCGACGGAGTTTCTGACGCGGCGCCCGGTACGCCCCCAGGCGGGATCTGCCCGAACTTCCGAGTGGTCTCCGCTGCACTGCCCAATTCTTGCGCATCTCAAGACCTCACCCCGACAGATGGGTTGCGAACGAGATCACCGGACACCACCGACCCGACAGTTCGGAGTCGATGGAGGCGAAAGTCGCGAGACCGCAACCCGGCTCAACGAACACCACCCACCGGAGAGTTCGGAGTCGATGGAGGCGTGGGTACAGTGAGATGATCGAGTCAGTTCGACGCCGATATCAACACCCAGGAGATGCCATGCCCGAATCACTGTCACCCGCTGTCGGTTGGGGAGTTCTTCACCTGTTCTTCGAGGCTGACCAGTTTGTCGACGGCGAAGCACTGGTCGCCGCAGTGAAGCGCTGTCAGGCAGACGAACACCAGGTCGTCACGTTCGCCGTGCTCGGACACAAAGGCGACATCGGCGTCATGGCTATGGGCCCGAACCTGTGGCGCCTCCGGAAGCTCCAGACCGACCTGCAGCGCTGCGGTCTGTCACTGATCGATTCCTACGTATCGATGACCGAAGTGTCCGAATACGCGAAGGGCATCCCGGAGGAAATGCTGAAAGCCCGCCTGTATCCGGTGCTTCCGCCAGAAGGTATCCGCGCATTCTGTTTCTACCCCATGTCGAAGCGACGCGGGATCGGCGAGGCCGATGCCAACTGGTTCATGCTTCCGTTCGATGACCGCAAAGCGCTGATGCACGACCATGGCGTGTCGGGACGGAAGTTCGCCGGTCGGATCATTCAGCTCATCACCGGCTCCACCGGCTTCGATGATTTCGAATGGGGAGTAACGCTGTTCGCGAAGGACCCGGCCGACCTCAAAGAGGTCGTGTACACGATGCGTTTCGACGAGGCATCGGCGAAGTATGCCGAATTCGGACCGTTCGTAACCGGTCTCATCGCTCCGGTCGAAGAACTCGTCACCCAGTTTGTCGACTGACCGCACTTCCCGCACTCGGATGTCCGCATGACCACCGATACGGGCGGGTCCGAGGCGCCTATCGATGTCTCCGCGTACGGACGCGCGTTGGCCGAGGGGGTCAAGGCCGCGCTTCCCTCGTGGACTCGCCAGGTTCTGGCTACCCGCGTTGAGAGCTTTGACGAGGAGCAACTCTCGAAGATCGTAGGTGTGCTTACGAATCGCGTGGAAGGCCCTCTCACCGACCTGCTGACCGCCGACATCGACACGCAACGACAGTCGCCACTGGCATTACTACGTACACTTATCGAACCGTTGACGGATGAGCTTCGCTCGTTGGGCGCGGCCGCGGCGAATCGTGATCCGTATGACGAAGACGCATTTCCGAACGACATCTACGCGCTCGGCCCGACGGCGTGGAGCGACTTTGGCGAAGAGGTCGGCGACGCCGGTCTGCGTTGGGGTGCGGCGAAGGCTATGGCCCACCGACAGCGACACGCCCGACCGCGTCCGAGTTGACGCTCACTCGCTCTCTTCGTCGTCCTCAACCTGCCAGCCGACGCCACTACTGAATGAGCACCAAGACTCACTCGCTCTCTTCGTCGTCCTCAACCTGCCAGCCGACGCCACTGATGGCCCGCTTTTCAAAGAAGATGCAATTGTCGGGGCAGTCGAAGGGAACCGACTGCGCCATATCAAGGCGGCACCGCTCCACCGAGCCGGCGGGCGTGGAACGGGAGGAGTAGTGACGACAATCAGTACGGACCGACATCTCGCCAGCGTAGGGGTTCCAGCGGAATGAGCGTGCACACCGCCATCCGTGGCCCCGCAGAGTTGGTCCGTCCTCGGTAGGGTGGGAGTCATGGACCACGCTGAGACGCCCTCGACGCCAGACTCATTGACGATTCCCGATGTCGGGCATCGAGACATACTCCGCTGGAGCGAAAGCCTCGCCGGCATCGCCCGCACCGGTCTCGGGTTCACGCAGAGCCAGTACGAGCGGGAGCGGTACGAGGAGATCCTGCACGTCGCCGCCGACATGCGCCTTGCGGCCAGCTCCGGCGATGTTCCCGGGCACGGCTCCCTCGATGAACTCCGGGCGGAATGGATGAAGAGCGTGGGCCTTGGGGTGCCCGGTTACGTCACGCCGAAAGTCGCGATCGGCGCCGTGGTCGGCAACGACCGGGGCGAGATCCTCCTCATCCAACGCTCTGACTCCGGACACTGGCTCTATCCGACCGGCTGGGCCGACATCGGGTATTCACCCGCGGAAGTCGCCGTCAAAGAGGTCCACGAAGAGACCGGGATCGAATGTGAAGCGATCCAGATTCTCGGTGTCCTCGACGGGATGCGCCTGGGCTTCACCACCGTCCCGCTCTATTCGATCGTGTTCCACTGCCGCGCCACCGGAGGGTCGCTCAATCCGCACCCGCTCGAGGTCAACGACGTCGGATGGTTTGCTCACGACAATCTTCCGTCCCCGATCGTGTCGGTAGATCGCTGGGGTCCTCAAGCCTTCGCCGCCATCAACGGCCAACCCATACAACCCACCTTCGACGAGCCCCGCTCCCCCGTCTGGCGAGCCAACTAACCCTCGACGCACCGAGTGTGTGCGCTCCCATAGACCCGCTCTAAGAAAACGCACACACTCCCCAGAAGCCAGCGGAGCCGGGGCCCACCGCCCTTGAGCACAGCGGCCCCGGCGAGGGCGCAGAGAGCGGATGGAGCGCAGCGACAGGAGCGAGCGAGCCACCGAGACCGGATCAAAGGCCGCCAGTGTCGGGACTCGAAGCGGAGCGGAGATGGGGCCCGACACCATAGTGGTCAGTACACGGGCTGGGTTTGACCCCAGCCCGTGCTCGCCGGGGCGACTGCACGGAAGATGATGAATTGCTCTTCCGAACGCTGAGAGTGGTTTCGTCGGATCACGAGCAAACCTTGATGGTTCGCAGTGCCTATCTTGAAGATTCTCTGAAGGTCGGAATGCCCAGAGCGTCGATTGACGAACGGTCAAGAAGCGCCCCGGTAGGGTCTACGTACGTGCAACGACGACGAGCGCTTCTGTCCGTATACGACAAGACCGGCCTGCTGCCGTTTGCCGAGGCGCTGGTCGAGGCGGGCTTTGAGCTGGTCTCGAGCGGCGGAACTTCGTCTGCTCTGGCCGCTGCAGGAATCCCGCACATCAGCGTCGACGAGGTGACCGGCTTCCCCGAGATGCTCGACGGTCGGGTCAAGACGCTGCACCCGCGCATTCATGGCGGGATCCTGGCCGATCGGTCCAAGCCGGATCACCTGGCGACCATCGAGGAGCACGACATCACCCCGATCGACGTGGTCGTGTGCAACCTGTACCCGTTCTCCTCAAAGCCGAGCATCGAACTCATCGACATCGGCGGCCCTTCCATGGTGCGGTCGGCGGCGAAGAACCACGAGTCAGTGGCGGTCATCGTGTCGCCCGACGACTATGAGGGCGTCGCAGCCGAACTTCGCGAGTACGGGCAGGTGCTCGCCCCGACCCGTCATCGCCTGGCCGCCACGGCGTTCGCCCACACCGCTGACTACGACCGTACGATCGCCGACTGGTTCGCCGACGAACTCGAAACACCGACGGCGGACAGCGTCCTTCCCGAGCAACTCACGATCGTGGCCGATCGGGCCGACGTGCTCCGATATGGAGAGAATCCCCATCAGCAGGGCGCGCGCTACCGGATCCGCGGCGAAAAGAGCTGGTGGGACGGCGCCCTCCAACTTGGCGGCAAGGAGATGAGCTACCTCAACGTGTACGACACCGACGCCGCGTGGAAGCTAGTTCACGAGATGGGGGACCACCCGGCGGTCGCCATCATCAAGCACGCGAATCCCTGCGGTGCGGCGATCGCGTCGACAGCGGCCACGGCATACCAGTTGGCCCACCGTTGTGACCCCGTTTCGGCCTTTGGCGGCATCGTCGCCGTGAACCGTCAGGTCGACGAAGACCTGGCGAGCGAGCTGGTCGATGTCTTCACCGAGGTCGTGATCGCTCCCTCGTTCAGCGACAGCGCGCTGACGCGTCCTCTCGGCCAAGAAGGCGCTGCGCATACTTCAGGCACCGGCACCCGGTCGAAACGCCCACATGATTCGCAGCATCGACGGCGGGCTCATCGTGCAAGACACCGACTCAGTAAGTGCCGAGATCGAATCCCGCCTCGGTTGGCAGGTCGTGACGCACGGCGCCAGCCGACCGACACGCAGTGGCGCGACCTGGAGTTCGCCTGGGCCATATGCGCGCATGTTTCTTCGAACGCGATCGTCCTCGCCGAGAACGGCCAGGCCGTCGGTATCGGAGCGGGTCAACAAAGCCGCGTCGACTCAGCCCAGATTGCTGTTCGAAAAGCTGACGGCCGGGCGATCGGCGGTGTGGCCGCCAGCGACGCGTTCTTTCCCTTCCGCGATGGCCTTGATCTGGTGGCCGAAGCAGGCGTCCGCGCGGTCATCCAACCGGGCGGTTCGGTTCGAGATCCCGAGGTGATTGCCGCTGCCAACGAGCACGGCATCGCCATGGTCTTCACCGGCCGTCGCCACTTCCGCCACTAGGTAGCGCCAAACGTATACTACGTACGCGTAATATTACGAGCACGGTTCAGATCAACCTGGCGTACCGCAAACCTCCGAGCGTCCGCCCGCTTGCGACACTCGAGAGTTATTTCGCAATAACTACGTGTGCATAGAAATTGCGACCACGGCCGTTCCGGTCACGACCTTCTCGCCGTCGCGGTCGAGCCAGATCTCGCAAACGGCCCGCTGCTCGCTCGTACCGTCGGTGGCACGCTCGGCGCTGACCAACTCCGCCACCCGGCCACGGGCGACGACGCGATCGCCGTCGAGAACCGGGCGACCGAAGGAGACCGTCAACCGCCGCACACAATCCGGTCCGGCCCAGGCGAGCAGCATGTTCACCAGGTACCCGAGGTTGAGGGGGCCCTGGTTGATCACGCGGCCTCCGAGGCCGAGCCGCTCATTCGCCTCGCGGTCCCAGTGCACCGGATAGGGGTCACGAAGGATCGCCGCCATCGTCCTCATGCGGGCCGGGTCGACACTCGCCATTTCCCAGGGCGGAATTTCGTCTCCAACCCGCACGTTCATTTGAACCGGTACCTGCTCGCTCATGCCTCCCTCCGAAAGCGCCAGCGGTTCGTGATCCGGGCAACCAACGCGTCACCGTCGAAGAGGGATATCGAAAATGCCACACGGTCGACTACGCCACCGCCGGCCCCCGTGGTGCGTTCGGCCTCGACGATCCCGCCTTCCATCCGGTAATTCACGTCTTCGAGCAACGGACGGAAGTACTCCCAGTCGTAGCTCTCCAACCCGACCGACCCGGCGCCGGCGGCCCCACCGAGTCTGAACAGTTCGGTGATCGACGTTCCCGCGCCGAGGATCGGCGCATGGAACAGCACGATCGGATGAACCAGACCATCGGGCAACGGCGAGCGTCCGGTGCAATCGGTCAGTAACCAGTTTTCCCAATGCTGGATCGTGTACGACCCCCCGGCGAAGCGGAAGCCGATCAGCGCTAGGAGCTCAGCCTCGGTCATAACCCCCATCAACTCAAACTACGCGATTGTCGATCCATGCTGCACGTTCGATCGGCCAATTTTGCGTAGCGGGTGCGGCATGTGAAAGTACCGGGATGAAGTTCGGACTCGCATTCGCAAGCAGCGTCGGCATCGAAGGCCCGGAGGCACTTGAACTGTGTCGGCAGGCTGAAACCCTCGGCTTCGACTCGGTCTGGGGAGGCGAGCACGTCATCATTCCCAGCACCATCGATTCCAAGTACCCGTACACGGTCGACGGAAAGATTCCGGCCCAACCGGACACGCCGATCCCCGACCCACTCATCTGGCTCGCCTTCGTCGCCGCGGCTGCGCCAACGCTGCGACTCGGCACGTGCATTCTGATCGTCCCGCAACGCAACCCCCTCGTGTTGGCCAAGGAGATCGCAACACTTGACCGGCTCAGCGGCGGACGCGTGGAACTCGGGATCGGCGTCGGCTGGATGAAGGAAGAGTTCGACTCGCTCGGCATTCCTTGGGACCGGCGTGGCTCCCGCAACGACGAGTACATCGCCGCTATGCAAGCCCTCTGGGCCGGTCCTCATGCGGAATTCCACGGTGACTTCGTTGATTTCCCGCCCGCGACGTGCAGCCCGCGTCCGGTTCAGGCGAAGATTCCAATTCTCGTTGGTGGCGACACGCCCGTAGCTCTACGGCGAGCCGTTCGCATCGCCGACGGGTACTTTCCCGGGGAGTCCAACCCGGACAAGCTGGTCGAGCTTTTGGGTCGCCTGCATGCGAGCGCCAAAGAGCACGGGCGCGACCCCGAGGAGATCGCGATCAACGCGGTCTTCGCCGGTTTCGGCGACCCCGCCGGGAATGCGGAGAAGTTCAAGGAGATCGGCGTCGACCGGGCCATGGTCCCGGCCTTTGCCTTCGCCGGACCGGGCGGCTCCGACCGGTTGGCGCGCTTTGCCGAGGCCGTCATGCCGAGGGTTGGCTAACGGCCGACGCCGACGCCAATCAGTTGGCGGGTCGGGGCCTGCGGTCGAGAAGCTTCGCGCCCTCTTCGAAGTCGGATGGTTCGAGGCGTGTGAGATCGTCGCGGTTCAACTTGTCAATCGCCTTGATATCAATCGTTGCCGTGTCGCCCGACGCGCCCGAAAGGCGAAGGGCCTGGCGATTCAAAGCCTGTTCAAACAGGTTGCGGGCGTAGCGGGCGTTACCGAAACCTTCGGTCCGAGCGACCCGGAGGAAGATGTGCGTGAGCGCGCGGTGCGATCCTTCGCCGAGTGAATAGTCGGCGTCTTTCACGAGCTTCTCCATGATGGCGACGAGTTCTTCCGACGTGTAATCGGGAAAGGTGATCTCGCGGGAGAACCGCGACCTGAGACCGGGGTTGGAGTTGAGGAACGTGTTCATCAACTTCGGGTAGCCGGCGACGATCACGACCAGGCGGCCGCGGTGATCCTCCATGCGCTTCAGGAGCGTCTCGATCGCTTCACCGCCGAAGTCGACCCCGCCAATGGTGGGCGGCGACAGGGCATACGCCTCGTCGATGAACAGCACCCCGTCGAGCGCCCGTTTGATTGCTCGGTTTGTCTTGACCGCGGTGTGGCCGACGAACTGACCGACGAGGCCGGCGCGGTCGACTTCGACAATGTGCCCACGCTTGAGCAGCCCGATCGATCCGTACATTTCGCCGAGCAGGCGGGCCATCGTGGTCTTGCCGGTGCCGGGATTCCCAAGAAAGGCCAGGTGCTGGCTGGTCGGCACGTCGGCCAGGCCGTGCTCTCGACGCTGCGCCTGAACTTCGAGGAACGCGACGATCGAGCGAACCTGCTCTTTGACCGATTCGAGTCCGGCCAGCGCATCGAGGTCGGCCTTCACCTCGGCCAGGGGCCTGGGCGTGATCGGACCGCTCGGGATACCGCCCAGGCGTTGCTCGACCGTGCGGTCGGCGGTTCGCCGAACCTGCTCACCGACGTCTTTCAGTTTTTTGCGGATGTCTTCCGGTCGCCGCAGCATGCCCAAGACCCTACCGGCGACCGGCACCCATTCCGACACACTCCCGGCAATTGCCCAACCCGACTGGACCGCACGACAACGGAGCACCCTCAGCCGACTCCAACTTCCGGCCGTGAGAGACCCAACCCGGACCTGACCGGTGCCGGAATGCCGCTGAATCACCCAAGTTGGGGACCGCGGCCCGCAAGGTTGGAGGTCCCACACCGCGGAGTCGAAGACCATGTCGAACTTCGCTCCCGAAAGTCCCCGGGCCAGGTAGGTGCGCGAGCGTGCCACCGATACAATCGGCACATGACTAAGTCCCCCGTTCATGTCACCGTCACCGGCGCTGCCGGGCAGATCGGCTACTCATTGCTGTTCCGTATCGCCTCGGGAGCGCTTCTCGGGCCTGATCAGCCCGTCGTGCTCCGCCTGCTTGAGGTGGAGCCCGCCATGAAGGCACTTGAGGGTGTCTGCATGGAACTCGACGACTGTGCCTTTCCTCTGCTCGCCGACATCGTGCCGACCAGCGACCTCAAGACCGCCTTCTCCGGCACCAGCTGGGGCATGCTCGTCGGCGCCATGCCGCGTAAGGCCGGTATGGAGCGCGGCGACCTCCTCAGTGCGAACGGTGGAATTTTCAAGCCCCAGGGTCAGGCCATCGCCGCGAACGCAGCAAGCGATGTACGCGTCGTCATCGTCGGCAACCCCTGCAACACCAACTGCCTGATCGCCCGTTCGAACGCCAAGGAAATCCCGGCCGATCGCTGGTTCGCCATGACCCGCCTCGACCAGAACCGGGCGAAGGCCCAGCT
Source organism: uncultured Acidimicrobiales bacterium (assembly GCA_963763135.1). Taxonomy (GTDB): domain Bacteria; phylum Actinomycetota; class Acidimicrobiia; order Acidimicrobiales; family JANYDT01; genus JANMZO01. The sequence goes on from CAVXNJ010000012.1 coordinate 1,163,007, forward strand.
GGCCAAGAAGGCCGGCGTCGGCATCTCCGATGTCAAGCACGTCACGATCTGGGGCAACCACTCCGCCACGCAGTACCCCGATGCCCGCAACGCGACGATCAGCGGCAAGCCGGTCTTCGATGTGATCAGCGACCACGAGTGGCTCGACAACGCGTTCATCTCGACCGTGCAGAAGCGCGGCGCCGCGATCATTGAGGCACGCGGCCTTTCGTCGGCGGCTTCGGCGGCCAATGCGGCCATCGACTCGGTCACCAGCATCTGGAACCCGACCGCATCCGACGACGTCGCCTCCCTGGCCGTCATCAGCCGTGGCGAGTATGGCGTTCCGGAAGGACTGCAGTTCGGCTTCCCGATCATCTCCGACGGCTCGTCGTGGAAGGTCAAAGAAGGATTGCCCCTCGACGACTTCGCCAAGGGAAAGATCGCCATCACGACCAAGGAACTCCAAGAAGAACTCGAAGAAGTCACGGCGCTCGGCCTGCTCTAACCGGCCGCTCTAACCCGCGACTCGGCCACTCGGCAAACGCCGGTGGGTCACCGAGGTACTGCAACTCACCGAAGCCGTCTTTGCTTACCGCACTGGTCAGCGAAGGCGGCTTCGTTCATTTCGGCGTGGCAGGTAGGACGCACTTAGTACGAGTACTGATGAACCATCACTGATGAACCATCACTGATGAACCGTCACTGATGAGCGCTGTCGCTGATGAACTGTCCCGGTGAACCTGGTGGGTTCATCGCAGCGTGTCGGCTTCCGTCGATTGAGACCGACACGCTGCATGCACTAAGGATGCGGGTCCCGGGAAATTCGTACAGTGATCTGGATTACACACCGAGAAAAAGCGGATCCGGCACCACTTTGCCGCGGGCCCACTACCCTGGCCTGGTGGGAACCCCATCGCATCCGATCCGGGCCGCTGACGAGAAGCGTCATCTGGCCGCTCGCGATCTTTGGTGGGGCGAGAGTTGGGGGTTCGAATTCGGAGCACCCGACGCGTCAATTGGCGGCTTCGTGCAAATCACGGTGTACCCCAGGCGCAACGTCGCCTGGTTCTGGGCCGCCATCGTCGGCGAAGGGCGCAAGTACATCCTCTGCCGGGATCACGATGTCACGCCTCCGACGAATCCCGACGTTCTTGAAGTGCGGGGCGTCAGCCTGTGGTCTCACGCGATCTGCGAAACCCCGCTCGAACACTGGACCGTGGCCATGGAGGCCTACGCCGTCGAACTCGACGATCCGTTTGTCGCGTGGACCGGCGAGCGGGGCGACCGGATTGGCTTAGCCTTCGACCTCGAATGGGAGAGTCTCGCCACCTCACCCGTATGGGCACATACAAATCCCGGCGTTGAGCGCTACGACATTCCCTGCGAGGTGAATGGCGTTCTCCAGATCGGCGACAGCACCTCCACCGTCGTCTACGAAGGTTGGCGACACCACTCGTGGGGCCACCTCGATTGGTCCGAGGCGATGATGCCGGGTATCCGCGCCAACGGCATGGGCCGTCGCCCGCGTTCGGAGTGCAACGACGGAATCTCGACCTACCGTGCCGGAGCCCCGGCTGCCCCGCACGACTGGCGCGTAGAGAACCCCATGCCCGGGCGCCAGGCCATCGCCCACGCCCCGTTTCTCGCTGAGCAACCCGACGGCGGCCAGGCTCGGGTCCTGCGGACATTTGACCGGGTGACAAGCGACGGCGTTCCCGCTCCGGGATGGCGGGAGTCGCTCGCTACGTGAGCGAACCCGCTTGTTATCGAGCCAGTTCGTCGTTGGTTCGAACCGGGGAACTGCTCGGCATGGTCACCCGATCGAGACTGCGCCATCGGGTCCGAAGCCGTTGACGAGCTCGATGGCCGCGAGAACGTTGGTCAAACGCTCGTGTCAGGGGCCGAACGGATCGTCGGCGTCAAGTTCAAAGCGGTCGAGATCTGGACGATAACGGTCGTAACGATCGGGGCTGTCGGCCGCGTCCCGGTTCCCTCCGTTGCTTTGCGACCGGAACCACGGAGCCCGCGGCGGACTCCACCGGTTGCCACTCGCCTCGTCGCCGTCGCCCGACCACGGGGCCGATCCCCCGCCGCCTCCGCCTCCGCCGGAACCACCCGATTGCGGGCGGCTCGACTTCTTCGCGCCGGCCGCCGACTTCAGCCCAAGCTCCCGAACGGCCTCGCTGAGTGTGGCCACTTTGAGGAGGCTGATCGGCCCATCGAAGTCGGGGGTCGATGCCGGAACGATTGCGGTCACGAATCCGAGCCGAGCTGCTTCGGAGAGGCGGCGGGTCATATGGCTGACGGATCGAACCTCGCCCGCCAAACCGACTTCGCCGATGGCGACGACATCGGACGGAACCGGCACCTCGCTGTGCGCCGAAGCCAGAGCCAGCGCCAACGCCAGGTCCGCTGCTGGTTCGGTGAGTCGGACACCCCCAACGACCGAGGCGAACACGTCGCACCACGACAACACCGTTTCGCGCACGTTGCGCGAGAACCGCGAGGAGCAATGCCACCCGGTTGCCGTCGACACCGGTGGCGGTGCGCCTTGGATTGGGGGAGGTGGTCGGTGTAACCAGGGCCTGGGTCTCGACCAGAAGCGGCCGCTGGCCCTCCATGGTGCATGCGACGACCGAGCCCGAGGCACCGTGCTTACGATCACCCAAGAGCAGCGCCCCGGGGTCGGCGACGCCCACGAGACCGGATTCCACCATCTCGAAGATGCCTAACTCGCCCGTCGCACCGAAGCGGTGTTTCACGGCACGCAGCAGACGTAGGGCATGGTGACGATCGCCCTCGAAGGACAGAACCGTGTCGACGACGTGTTCCAGCACCCGCGGTCCGGCGAGCGATCCCTCCTTCGTCACGTGTCCGACAAGAATCACGGTGATGTCGCGCTCTTTCGCCATTCGCACCAGTGCGTTCGCGCACTCCCGAACCTGCCCGACGCTGCCCGGGCTGGATGCGAGCGCGGGGTCGGCAATCGTTTGGATCGAATCAACGACAAGCACGTCCGGCATGACGGCATCGATCTGGCCGAAGAGGGCGGCGAGATTGTTTTCTGCGGCGAGGAACACGAGCGGATGCAACGCGTCGAGGCGCTCAGCTCGCAGTCGGACCTGCTGACGTGACTCCTCGCCCGATGCGAGCAGGCACCGCGCCCCGCCTCGCGCCAGCGAGGCCAGAAGCTGCAACAGCAATGTGGACTTACCGATGCCCGGTTCGCCACCGACCAGCGTGACCGACCCGGGAACCAGCCCACCGCCGAGAACACGATCGAGTTCAGCGATACCCGTCGGACGGCTCGCCCACTCGCTGGGGTCGACGTCGGTGATGGCAATCGCCGGTTCGGCCGGCCGGACCGACAGCGTGGCAACGGCGGGCCCATCGAGCTCCTCGTGCATCGTGTTCCACTCGCCGCAGGACCCACACCGGCCGGCCCACTTCGACGCTCCCGCGCCGCAGGAAGCACAACGAAAGATTGTCTTTACCTTGCTCATGGCCACCTCCTCATGTCCGCCTGCTCACGGAATCAACGCTCACCATTCGTCGGTCCCCGCCTCATGTGAGTTCCGGCGGTGGGACGCAAGCAACAGGACGAGGCCGACGAACGCCACGACAATGGCGGCCAGGCCAACCAGGGTCTCGTAGGCGAACCGGTTGGCCTTCAGCGAAACCGCCTTCTGTTCGCCGAGGGCGACGTCCCACCGGTCTGCGACGTCGAGAAGCTCGGCCGAGAGCACGAAATGAAATGCTGATTGCAGGTCGGTTCCGGCCTGACGCGCCACTTCGGCATCGTCGATTCCGAGTTTCGAGGCGCTCCCGGTGAGTGCTTTGAGTTGGTCGTCGCCGAAGGACCCGAGGCCCTTGCTCAGATCCACTGTGCCCAACAACTCCAACTCGATACCCGCGATCGTCTTCTTGCGGATCAGCTTGACCGACGACAGCGGACCGCTGGGGCCCGTTATCTGCCGCAGGATCGCGTTGGCCTCCTGAACGTTGGAGAAAGGTTTTTCGGCATGGATGGTTGATCCACCCGCGTCAGCCGGAACAACCCCGCTGACCGCCCATCCCGCCGCCGAAAGGTCCTTCGTGAGCACCCGACTTTCGCCCGCTCCGAGACCGATCGTGGCGTCGCGATCCAGCGACAGGTCGACGGCCACGAGCCCGGCTCCGGCCCGATCGCTGCGGAGGCTGATTTTTGCGTCGGTTCGGCACGCACTGAGGACCATCCCCAACAGCACCAGACCTATGGCAGAACGCAACGATCGAAACACGGTTGCTCACGTTAAACCCTCGGTATGACAGCCACGAGCACATCAGCCGTCCGAGTGGCGGCGGAACTCCCGTGGGTGGTCGCACGGACCAGGTTCCAACCCGGCCCCGGGGCCGCTCCAAGGTGCAATTGTTCGACAAATCCGTTGGAGCGGCGCATCGGCCGCGACTTCCCGGTCAGGATCGCGGGGTTTCTGCCGATCGGTGATCCAACACGTAACCGTCACGCAGACTCCTCCGAAACGGCCGAACCATGAACATCACCGATCTCGATCGCTTCGTCAGCGCGGCCTGGGAAGTCCGGGGCACCGACCTGCTCCTGACCACCGGGTCCAAACCGTTCATCCGGGTGGACGGAGCCATCCGTCGGCTCGAGGACGAGCCCGAACTCGATGCCGAGAGCATCGTTTCGATCCTGGCCGACGTCCTTTCCACCAGCCAGTTGGAACGTTCCGTCAACGACGATGTGGACTTCGCGCTCACCTGGCGAACGACCGCACGACTGCGCGGTAGCGCTTTTCGTCAACGCAACGAACCCGCCCTGTCTCTGCGAATCATTCCGGACCGCATTCCCGGCCTCGATGACCTCGGGGTCCCTCCTGCGGTCAGGGCCATGGCGATGCTGTCCCACGGGCTTGTGCTGTTCACCGGTCCGACCGGCTCCGGAAAGTCGACCACGCAGGCGGCCCTGATCGACTGGATCAACCAGACGCAGCACAAGCACATCCTCACGATCGAGGAACCACTCGAATACCTGCATCGTCACAAGGCGTCGGCGGTCAGCCAGCGTGAGGTGGGTACTGACACGGAGAGCTTCCCGAAGGCGCTGCGCTCGGCTTTGCGAGAAGATCCCGATGTCATACTCGTCGGTGAGATGCGAGACCTCGAGAGCATTCAGATCGCTCTCACGCTCGCCGAGACGGGCCACCTCGTGATCTCAACCCTCCACACCAACGACGCTCCCCAGGCGCTCGACCGCATCGTCGACGTGTTTCCCGGCGACGGTCAGCCGCAAATCCGGGTTCAGCTTGCCGGCTGTTTGGCCGGAGTCGTTGCGCAGCGCCTGGTACCTCGAGTCGGTGGTGGACGAGTCGCGGCGTACGAGGTCCTCGTGGCGAACACCGCAGTGCGGAACCTCGTCCGCGAAGGAAAGACGCGCCAGATACGGAACGTCATCACAACGTCGCGGGCCGAGGGGATGCAAACGCTCGAGCACAACCTGTCGGAGTTGGTGAAGGTCGGGACCATCACCGCCGACGAAGCTCGCAAACACGCAGTCGTCCCGAACGAACTCGCCACCGTCTACCGCTGAGCACCTCAACGCATCGCGACTGCGGTGGTGCGATAGTTCTTCCATGACGATCGAACACCCGACCGCGATGCGATCCATTCAACAGTGGATAGGCGTGGAGATCGACGACGTGAGCTTGAAGGAGAAGTTCATATCGGGCCTCGGGGGGACCATCGCTCTTCTCGCCATCCTCGGTGTCAGCAGGCACCTACTCGGCCTGACGCCGCCGTCAATGCTGATCGCTTCGATGGGCGCAAGTGCGGTGCTGTTGTTCGCGGTGCCCCACGGTCAGCTGTCCCAGCCCTGGCCCGTTCTCATGGGTCATGGCGTCGCCGCCCTCATCGGCGTCACGTGCGCTCAACGGATCTCCAATGCCGAAATTGCCGGCGCCCTCGCCGTCGGTCTGACGATCACCGCGATGCACGTGGGCAAGTTCATCCATCCGCCCGGTGGCGCCACGGCCCTGACGGCCGTGATCGGAGGACCGACAACGCGCGCCCTCGGCTACACGTTCCTGTGGCGGCCCGTGATGCTCAACGCGCTTGTGATCGTGGCCGTGGGCATCGCGTTCAATGCGTTGTTTCCGTGGCGGCGCTATCCCGCCCATCTTGTACGTCGAAAGGCTCAACCGGCCGGGCGAGGTGAGGAAACGCCGCTGACTCACGAGGAGATCCGCAGAGCGGTCCGAAGCCTTGATTCGTTCCTCGACATCACCGAAGATGACGTCATCGCCCTACACGGACTGCTTACGTCCCGAACGGACCGATTGCGTCGACCGTTGTGAGGCGCAGGGGGCACGACCCGGGGAGAAGGCGGCGCAGCGCAGCGGCCATTTTCGATGCCCGTTGCTTTGCCGCGCTTGCGTTGGGACCGGAAAACAGCCCGTCGACCGTGTCTTCGAACAACTCCAGCCACCGTTCGAAGTGGGCGTCGGTGAACGGCGTACGAGCGTGCGCCGGGCGGTGCGCCACCAGTGGATTGCCCTGATAACCCGGCTCGCTGAGAAGCTGCCACGCCCAGAAATCGGTGAGGGTAGCGATGTGAGAGGGCCAATCCACCGCGGCCGACTCGAACACCGGCCCCAGTAGTTCATCAACCGCCGCGTCACGGTAGAAGCCGACGACCAGCTTCTCGATATCGCGGTGAGTTTCCAGATCGGGTAGCTCCACGGAGGTCGAGCGGTCGAGGCGAATCCCGTTCATCCGAATCGCTCGGCCAACTCCTGCTCAAGGCGAACCACCATCGGGAACAGCAGGTTGTTCTCCTTGTGGATGTGCATGTGGGTATCGGCCTCCAGCTCGGCGAGTCCGCCGTAGCAGGCCACATACGAAGCGCACCCGTCGGACGGCACCGTGAACTGATTAGTAAGCACACGTAGTTCACCGAGCAGAGCGCCGACGGCATCATGCTCGCGCAGCATTACCGAGATGGGGTTGCGGAGCGTGCCGCAGTGAAAGCTCGGCGCAGTCGTGACATCCGAGGAGCGCAGAGCGGCGGCAAGCTCTGTGATCATCGGGAACAGGACCCGCTCCTCCTTGAGCAGATGCGGTGCGAGGTCGGCACGGACCGCTTCGTAACAGCGTGCGACCGCGGCCAGCTCCGGATGACGTTCGCCGTGCACCGATGCGATTTTCGCCGTGAGCTCAGACAGACGGGGCATCTCGTCCCATAGGTACCGATGGTGCGTAGTCACGAGATGCTCGACGAGTTCATCGGCGTCCATCGACGCCCACGCAGCTGCCGCACCATCAAGGGCTACTCGCTCCAGTTCCGAAATCACTGTTGCAGCGTCAAGACCATTGTCGACGCATGCGTCGGCCAAGGTCCGGCCACCACCACAGCAGTAGTCGAATCCGCGCGCCTCCAGCTCGCGGGCGAGCGACGGGCGGGCGCTGACGATGGCACCCAGGGTGTCGCCCGGTTCAATCGCTTGGGCCACGACGGTCACCCGATCTGGTGCATGCGCCGCTGAGGTTGGTTCAATGTCCGGCGTTGCGATGGCGGCCAGCCTGATATCGGTGTGGTTCATAGTGCCCTCTCCTGCTCTGCCGGGGTCAGCGGAATCAATCCGCTGATGCACTCCGACGTATCTAATAGTCGTTGACTATACAACTCGACTATACAGCGAAAGGATCAGAAGTCAACCGGCTCGGGCGACAATCTTCGGGTGGCCTCAGCGATTGCGCTTCTTCGATGTCGGCTTTGGAGCAATCTCCGCCAACGTCGTAGCACCCAACTCATCGAGCAAACCCGCACGGGCCTTCTGCCAAGGCACGTGCAACGCACAGGTACCGGCGGACGAACATGGTCGATCCTGAAGGACGCACCGGCCGCCATCGGTCGGCCCTTCCACCGCCTCGATCACGTCCAGGACGCTGATGTCGGCGAGCTCTTTCGCTGACACATATCCGCCGGACGGTCCGGGCTCGGAGCGCACCCAACCTCGCGACACGAGTGGAGTCATCGCCTGCGAGAGAAAGCCCGCCGTCGTCCCGATGCTTGCTGCCAGATCCGCCGCCTTTGACCGTCCGCCGACAGCGGTCAGCTCAAGCAGGGCACGTGTCGCCAGGTCGGCTCGTCGAGTGATCTCTAGTCTCATAGTGGAACATTGTATGACCCGACTGGGCACCCGCACGACGAGCCACCGTCGTGATTTGTCTCGGACGTCCTAGTGTCCCGTAAGCCAAATTCGCTGCATAACTATCGGCCAGCTTCGGCCGTCGCTGCCTCCTCCGCGTTGCGGTTGGGTAAAGCAGGCGCTGCCTTCTGCGTCGTTGCGACGACCAAACCATGGCTCGCTAATTACGCGACCGTCTTAACTTACGGGACACTAGCGCCAGATCTGACCGGCCACCTTTACGAGGTGCGACAGCTTCGCCCACTGCTGATCTTCGGTGAGTGCGTTGCCTTCAAGCGTGCTGGCAAACCCGCACTGCGGGCTGAGGCACAGCTGCTCCATGGGCACGTACGCCGACGCTTCGGCCACGCGGCCGGCGAGTTCATCGTAGGTTTCGAGCTCGGGTCGCTTGCTGGTCATGAGACCGAGCACAACGGTCTTGTTCGGCGGAACAAAACGGAGCGGGGCGAAGTCTCCCGATCGCTCGTCGTCATATTCGAGGAAGTACGCGTGAACGTTCAGCTCGTTGAACAACACTTCGGCCACCGGCTCGTAGCCGCCCTCGGCAAACCAGGTGGAGCGGTAGTTGCCGCGACACAGATGCACGGCGACGGTGAGATCGTCGGCGATACCTGCGATGGATGCGTTGATCAGCTCGGCGTAGGCATGCGGGAGGGCATCGGGATCGTCGCCGCGATCGACGGCCCCTTGGCGCATGACCGGGTCACACAGGTAGGCCAGGTTGGTGTCGTCGAGCTGAATGTACCGGCAGCCGGCCGCATAAAGCGCGGCGATCTCGGCCCGGTAACACGCAGCCAGATCGGCGAAGAAGACTTCGAGGTCGGGGTAGGAATTGATGTCGATACCAGCCCGGCCACCGCGGAAATGCACCATGGTCGGTGAAGGGATGGACACCTTCGGCGTTTTGGTCGTCACACCAGCGAGGTATCTGAAATCAGCGACCTGAATATCGCGCACGTGACGAAGCGGACCGACCACCGACAGCTTCGGCGGTGTCATGTGTACGGTCTCCGCCGAGTCGGAGTTCGACGCGATATTGCCGGTGACCGCCACCCCCTCGAGCTGCTCCAGGAAATCGAGATGGAACCAGGCACGCCGGAACTCGCCGTCGGTTATCGCCTGGATTCCGGTGCCTTCGAGCTTCTTCACGACGTCGGCGATCGCCGCGTCCTCGATGGCACGGAGCCCTGCCGCGTCGAGCTGGCCCGATGCCACACTCGCGCGAGCTTCATGAACCACCCGTGGCCGCAGCAAGCTACCCACGTGATCAGCGCGAAAGGGTGGGTTCATCTCAGTTGCCTGTTGCGAGCGTTTCCAGTTTGGCGACACTGGCTTCGAGCATCTCGACAGGAACAATCGGCCAGGTTCGATTTCGAGCCCGCAACTCGGGGACGATGTTCGTCCAGTCGCAGTAGTTCGTCACATCGGTAGAAGAGTCGTCGACCGGATCCAACTGCCAGCCGTAAACGTGACCGAGCGGAGGCTGATCCGGCGCGCCGATCGTCCACTCGACAAGCCGGTCGGGCTCAATCCGGGTGACAGTGTTTCGCACGGAGTACTTGACGAGCCCAGGGATGTCATTGAGGGGCGTGCGGTCCATGGCGATGTCGAAGGTGTCACCAACGGCACTCAGCGGGCGTGCATCGGGAGCCGCCTCGAGCATGCCTGAGCCATCGATGCGTACGTGTCCGGCCGGATCTGCGACGAGGGCATATATGGCGGCCGCGGGCGCAGCGATTCGACGGGTTACGGACACTCGCTCGGTAGACATCTTGCACACGGTAGCCGCGTCGGTGCAGAAACTTCATCGCGATGCGATACCAGACCCGCGAATGGGCTGGACGCCGCTCAGCCTTCTAACCTCAGCCAGACCCGTCATAGGAGAGCCAGATGTCCGAGACTCACACGAAAGCACTGCCCGCGCCAACGAACGATCTCGACCGGGCCGAACATGACCTCCGAACCGAAGGGATTTGCGCGGTAACCGGTGTTCTCGACGCCGCGACGCTTCAGCGCGTCCGGGCCGAGTTCCTCGCGGCCGCCGCCGATGATCGGGCTCGCGGCAGCGAAGTACGGGGTTTTGGGCTCGATCCCGATGACACAAACCAGCGGGTCTGGAACGTTCTGAGTCGCTCGCCGGTGTTCATCGATCTTGTTGAACACCCGGTCGTGCTTCGCCTCATGCGGTCCGTGCTCGGTTGGCCCATGCTGCTCGGAAACATCTCCGGGAACATCACCGGGCCGGGTGGCGAAGCGGGTTACCTCCACGCCGACCAGATCTTCGTGCCGCAACCTTGGCCCGCTGATCCACAGGGCGCCAACGCGGCCTGGTGCATCGACGACTTCACCGTCGAAAACGGGGCGACCCGTTTCGTTCCTGGAAGCCATCTACTGAACCGGTTGCCAAACGAGTCGGATTACCGCGAGTCGATGCCGATGGAGGCACCCGCCGGTTCGTTGGTCGTGTTCGAGAGTCGAATGTGGCACCAGACCGGAGCGAACACCACGGCAAACGACCGCCGCGCCGCGATCTTCGGGTGGTACACGCGTCCGATCTACCGCACGCAGGAAAACTGGTTCCTGTCGCTCAACCCGAGTGTCCGCCAGTTCGCGTCCGACGAACTGCTCGTCCTTCTTGGCTATCGGACGACCGGGCTTGGACTTGTGAACGGTATGTCGCCGGCGTAAGCAGCGTCGACCTGCGCGTGTCGCACCGGGCTCGCTCCACTCGGTAGAGTAAGTTCTATGACTGAACTCACCCCGTCTCCGCCAATGAATTGGGCTGACGACATGATTGTCGAAGCACTCGAACCGGGTAAGTTCCGCGGGCACGTGGGCGAACAATGGAGTTCGCTGCAGGGCGTGCACGGCGGGGTCGTCGCCGCGTTGGCGCTCACGGCCGCCGAGACGACGCTGCGGGACGCGGGAGTTGATCCGACCACCACGCTGCGAGCCGCCACGTTTGGCTATGTGAGCGGTAACGTCATCGGCGATCTGACCTTCGACGTAGATGTCGTGCGCCGGGGTCGAGCAATGATAAGCACACATATCGTGGTTAAGCAGAACGGGAAGACGACGACGGTCGCCCGTTTCCACCATTCGACTCCGTGGCCCGGGCCCGAATACAGCGACGCGCCGACGATGCCATCGCGTCCAGCCCAGACTGTGCGCCTCGAACGCCCCGGTCTTCCGGCGCACATCAACAACGTCGAGACCCATCTTCACCCCGACACGCAGATGTTCGCTGGGCGCGACCGGGCCGAATGGATCGCGTGGAGCCGACCCAAACAGGGATCGACCTTTGACTCGGCGTGGCTCACGATGTTCGGCGACTATTTCCCGCCGGCCGTCTTCACGATGGCGACCACGCCGCTGCGACCCGTCACGATCGAGTACTCGTTGCAGATCCACAGCGCAGCCGGGCAGTGGACCGTCGGCGACGATGGGTACCTCACGGCACGAATGCACACGTTCCACTCGCACGACGGTTTCGCCGTCGAAGACGGCTGGATCTACCTGCCGGATGGAACGCTGCTCGCGACAACCCGTCAAACCCGGCTCGCCGGATAGTCGAGGCCGACGAACATTCCTATGCGAGCTTAGGAATGTTGGGTGTCGGGCGCAGCATAAGGAAGGGCATCGGGCGAGATCCGGGAGGACGTTAGCCTCTGGAACTTTCCCCAGTCGCGGAGCAATTTGGTGGCGGGGTGAAAGTGTTCACCTCTGAATTGAACCGGCGAGGTGACGACGATGCGGAACAACGACGCGACTCTCGTGGATGACACCACATTCGTGGAGGGAAGCACCCCCGGTAACGATGGGATCCATTCACCAACGGGGTTTCGCCCCTCGCTGGATCACGGCGTATCGCGCTACAGAAGAATTGCCGCTCTCGTGGGAGGGCTGTTCATCGTCGGCGACATCGCCGGGGTGCTGAGTGGCGTGTTCATTTCAGATCTATTGAAGGAGCCCGGTTACCTCGACCACATTTCAACCCACCAATGGCGTCTCGTGACAGCAGCCATCTGCATCCTCGCCATGGGTTCGTTCCTGGCCGTGATCCCGGTCGTGATGTATCCAATCTTCCGCCGGCAGCAACCGGCTTTGGCCATGGGTTACGTCGTCGTTCGTGGTGCCCTTGAGACGGTCCTCTACATCGCCCAGGCGTCCGCATTGCTGCTGCTAGTGGCTCTCAGTCGTGACTACGCAAAGTCGGGATCTGCGGACGCGCAGTTCGGCACTCTCGGCCGACTCCTCGTCAAGGCGCACGAGTCGATCGTCACTGATGTGTTGGCGATGGTCTTCGGTTTCGGCGCCCTTCTCTTCGGCTACCTGCTGTACACGTCACGACTCGTCCCACGTTGGCTCTCGACGTGGGGACTCGCAGGCGCCCCGCTCTACTTTGCCTGCGGAGTTCTTGGCCTATTCCGCGTGTCGGCCGGATTCCTCATGGCGCCTCTCGCGCTTCAAGAGGTCGTGCTCGGCGTGTGGCTCATCGCGAAGGGGTTCGATTCCAGGGCACTGCCGTCCTCACCCGCAAACGACGTCGGGACTGTCTGAAACGTTGAAGTTCTCTACTTTGCTAGCATCCTAGGACGATCCGCATTACACTGTCCACACGGCAGTTTGAAGCTATCGACCCGGAAGCAAGGAGACCACATGACGACCGAAGGAATCGACGGAATCCTGCTGGAGACGCACAATTACGGCAAGACCGTGGCGTTCTGGCAGGGTCTCGGCTACGTGCTCGAGTTCGAGACCGACCACCAATCGGGCCGCTTGCGTCACCCGAACGGTGGCCCCTATGTCTTCGTGGCCGAACGCCCGGCTGACCATCAGCTCCAGGTGATACTCGGACTCGCCGTAGCGGATCACACGCAGTTCACGCCGCCGTCCGCCGGTACCGTTGTGAGTCCCTTCGCCGAACAGCACTGGCCGGCGATGCAGATGATGCTCGCCGATCCGGACGGTCGACAGGTCGCCGTCGAATCGCCACTGCCGAATTAGTCGCCCCGACGTTCTTCTCCGGCGGGCCCTATCATCGGCGCCCAGTTCCTCGCTGACCGGACCGACGATGACGGTGTCAGACCGCGGAGATATTGTGCGCAGAGTCGCTCGACGAGCGACTGAACGAACAATTTCCCTGTAGTCGGACGGATCTCAACCTCGCTCAGACACAAAACGACCCCGCCGAAATTCGGCGGGGTCGTTTGACGTTCTTGAGGCTGCTGAGGCTGACGCCCCAACCGAGTTACTCGGTCGGGCCGGCCACCACTTCTTCGACGGTCGGCGGCTCGGACAGACCTTCAACGGCGGTGAAGGTCAGCTCGCCACCGGGCTCGGCGCTCGACACGTGGTCGACGACGATCGTCTGGCCTGACACAAATTCCTTCATGAGCAACTTCTCGCTCATCGGGTCTTCGAGCATGCGCTGGATCGCACGACGCAGCGGACGGGCACCGAGGGTCGGGTCGTAACCCTTCTCGGCCAGGTAGATCTTCGCTTCGGGCGTGAGGTCGAGACCGATGCCCTGGCTCTTCAGCTGACCGATGAGGCGGGCCAGCATCTTGTCGACCATCTGGACGACTTCGTCGCGGCTGAGTTCGTGGAAGACGATGGTCTCGTCGATACGGTTCAGGAATTCCGGACGGAAGTGCGCCTTGAGGGCGTCGTTGACCTTGGCCTTCATCTTTTCGTAGGACACGGCCTCCGAGGACTTCGAGAAGCCGAGGTTGGCCTTGCGAAGATCGGCGGTACCGAGGTTCGACGTCATGATGATGACGGTGTTCTTGAAGTCGACCGAGCGGCCCTGGGAGTCGGTCAGGCGACCGTCTTCCAAGATCTGCAGCAGCGTATTGAACACGTCGGGGTGGGCCTTTTCGACTTCGTCGAACAGCACGACCGAGAACGGCTTGCGGCGCACGGCTTCGGTGAGCTGGCCACCTTCGTCGTACCCGACGTAGCCGGGGGGCGAACCGACCAGGCGGGAAACGGTGTGCTTCTCCTGGTATTCCGACATGTCGAGCGTGATCATCGAGTCTTCGTCGCCGAAGAGGAACTCGGCAAGCGTCTTGGCCAACTCCGTCTTACCGACACCGGTCGGGCCGAGGAAGATGAACGAACCGCTCGGGCGCTTCGGGTCCTTGAGACCGGCACGCGTACGACGGATCGCCTGGCTGACGGCCTTGACGGCGTCGATCTGGCCGATGACCCGCTTGTGCAGTTCATCTTCCATGCGAAGCAGCTTGGCGGTCTCCTGCTCGGTCAGCTTGTAGACCGGAATACCGGTCCACATGGCGAGCACTTCGGCAATGGCCTCTTCGTCGACTTCGTCGAACAGGTCAACGCCAGCGGCCTTCCACTCGACCTCTTTGGCCGACTTGGTCTCGAGGAGCTCCTTCTCACGGTCGCGGAGCTTCGCGGCCGATTCGAACTTCTGGTTCTCGATCGCGTCTTCCTTGTCCTTGCGGACCTTGGCGATCTCGTTTTCGAGTTCCTTGTAGTCGGGCGGGGTCTGCATGCGCTTGATACGCAGGCGGGATCCGGCTTCGTCGATGAGGTCGATGGCCTTGTCGGGAAGCTGACGGTCGGCGATGTAGCGATCGGCCAGGTTGGCCGCGGCGACGAGCGCCTGATCGGTGATCGTGACCCGGTGGTGGGTCTCGTAACGGTCGCGCAGACCTTTCAGGATCTCGATGGTGTGGCCAACGGTCGGCTGCTCCACCTTGATCGGCTGGAAGCGGCGCTCGAGCGCGGCGTCCTTTTCGAGGTGCTTGCGGTACTCGTCGGTCGTCGTGGCACCGATGGTCTGCAGTTCGCCGCGGGCGAGCATCGGCTTGAGGATGCTCGCAGCATCGATCGCACCTTCGGCGGCACCGGCACCCACGAGGGTGTGGATCTCGTCGATGAAGAGGATGATGTCGCCGCGGGTCTTGATTTCCTTGAGGACCTTCTTGAGGCGCTCTTCGAAATCACCGCGGTAGCGCGAGCCGGCGACAAGGGCGCCGAGGTCGAGCGTGTAGAGCTGCTTGTCTTTGATCGTGTCGGGCACGTCGTTCGCGACGATGCGCTGCGACAGACCTTCGACGATGGCGGTCTTGCCGACGCCGGGCTCACCGATCAGCACCGGGTTGTTCTTGGTGCGACGGGAGAGCACCTGCATGATGCGCTCGATTTCTTTCTCGCGACCGATCACCGGATCGAGCTTCTTCTCGCGGGCTGCCGTGGTGAGGTTGCGACCGAACTGGTCGAGCACGAGCGAACCCTGCGGCGTTTCGCCACCTTGGGAGGCCTGGCCGACACCGGCTGCCGTGGGAGCACCCTTCTCGCCGGGCGTGGCTCCGCCGCTCTGGTAGCCCGAGAGCAGCTGAATGACCTGCTGGCGGACCCGGCTCAGATCGGCGCCGAGCTTGACGAGAACCTGCGCGGCAACGCCCTCGCCTTCACGGATCAGTCCGAGCAGGATGTGCTCGGTTCCGATGTAGTTGTGACCGAGCTGCAACGCTTCACGAAGCGAGAGCTCAAGGACTTTCTTGGCGCGCGGGGTAAAGGGGATGTGACCGGACGGCGACGAGCCACCCTGACCAATGATCTCCTCAACCTGGGCACGGACACCTTCTAGGGAGATCGACAAACTCTCAAGTGCCTTAGCTGCGACACCCTCGCCTTCGTGGATCAGCCCGAGCAGAATGTGCTCCGTACCGATGTAGTTGTGGTTCAGCAGGCGTGCTTCTTCCTGAGCCAAGACGACGACTCTGCGAGCCCTATCGGTAAAGCGTTCGAACACGATGCCTCCATATGGCAAAGGCGGGAAAGAGCCTTCAGTCTACTGGTGACCGTGCGCTACGCGGCTACCAAGTTGAGAGAAGTTGAACAGTTCAACCCTTTGCGACGGTCTTTTAGTCCTACTTCCCCAAGTGATGTGTCACATCGACACAAAGCGTCCCATCATTGAGAGGGCAATGTACCCAAAAGGCTTCAAGATTTGGTGTCAGGCCTGGTGGCAGTAACTCAGGTTCGTGCCGGAAACTGGCGGTGGGTATCGTCCGGGGCATCTGCCGAAGGAGGTCGAGGAAGGTGTCGAGGAAGGTATCGCCAGCGCAAAAGATGGCATATGGCCGACTTTGCCGTAGCCTTACCTCGTGGCTACAGGTCTGCCTCTCGACATCCCGGCTTTGCACGGTGACCTCAAACGGGTCGAAACCGCATTGATGCAATCGGTCATCACCGATGATCCGTTCCTCACCGAGGTGGCGCAGAGTCTGATCGTCGCAGGTGGCAAGCGGCTCCGACCCGTACTTTCGCTTACATCGAGCTATGTGCAAGGCGACGCTTCCGACGCAGTGGTCGACGGGGCCATAGCGGTCGAACTCATCCACCTCGGCTCGCTTTATCACGACGACGTCATGGATGAAGCCTCGACCCGTCGTGGGGTACCAACGGCAAACGCCCGGTACGGCAATTTCGTGGCCATCGTGGCCGGCGACTTCTGCATGGCGGTTTCGGCACAGATCGCGGCCCGTCTGGGCACCGAAGTGTCATCGCTTCTCGGCGCGACCATCGGCCGGTTGTGCGAGGGCCAGGTCGGTGAGCTGCAGTTTCTCTTCAGCCCCGACCGTACTGAGGAGAACTACTTCCGCACGATCGACGGCAAAACTGCCTCGCTCATGTCGGCCGCCTGCCGGGTCGGGGCGCTCACGAGTGCCATGCCGCGAGCGGAAATCGACGCATTGACGACGTACGGGCAGCGGATCGGCATGGTGTTCCAGATCGCCGACGACGTTCTCGACGTATGTGCCACCGACGAGCAACTCGGCAAGCCTGCCGGCAATGACCTCCTTGAAGGCGTCTACACCCTTCCGGTGCTGCGAGCCCTGCACGACTCGCTGGTGGCCGACGAACTCCGCTCGGCCCTCGACGCCCGCGTGACCAGGGCAAACCTGGATCAGGTCCGGAAGCTGATCCGCACGTCAACGGGAGTGGAATCGGCCATCGCGGAAGGCCGACGCTTCGCGACCGAAGCCGCCGATGCGGTTTCCTCGCTGTCGAACCCGTCGGTCGCCGCACAACTAGCGCAGGTCGGCCACAAGCTCCTCGACCGCCTCCCGCTCTAACCCCGGCAACCCGCCGTCACGCGTTCAGCCCGCGACGGGTGGACTAGCGCTACTTCTTGGTCGTCGACTTCTTCGTCGACTTTTTGACCGGGGCTTTCGTGGTGGGCGAACCAACCGGGGTCTCGGAGCCGACCACCACCCGGACCGGATCGGCGCCGACCGCCACCGCAATGGCAATGGTCGTTGTCGACTTGTTGACCCGCTTGGCCGCCGGGGCCTTCGTCGTGGTGGTCTTCGCTGCGGCGGCTTTGGCGTTTGCCGTCACCGTCGATTCGACGGCCAACGGCACCGGCGCACCGGCGTCGGCTCCGACTTCGCGTACCACCGTCCCGGCCTCGACCGGGCCGCCGGCATCACCGGTCAGGGCGGTTCCGGCCCCGTCGACGGGTGCCTCGGCCGCCCCGGTGACCGGTTTGCCGGACATTTCGGGGGTGAGGTTGAACCACGACGAGCGCAGGCCGTATTTCGCCATGAGCTGGTTGCCCGTCATCGTGGTTGCCCCCTTTTCGTAGGTGAGCTGCAGTTTCAGCACACGGCCGCCGTCGACCCCCAGACCATCGCGCTCGACGACCTTGGCATCGAGCAGTTGGCCGAGCTTGGAGTTGGCAAACCGAGCGACCGGGAAACGAACCGTCCACGAACGGTTCGGGTTCGCCGCGACCGCATCGCCTTCGTCGGGCACCGCCGGGAACTCGCCACCGGCGGTGTATCCGCCCGTCGACGCCGAAAACTCGGTTCGGACCGGTTTTCCGGTTTTCGGAACGACCCGGATCTCGTTCGCCGTCTCGGCTATCGCCTGGTCGGTTCGCGGATCTTCGAGCGACTGGAACGACGTGCCGGTGTACAGACCACGTCCGCGGTAGACCTGACAGGAGATGGTGTCGCAGGTGTTCGAGAAGCCGTTGCGCTTTTCTGCTGCCGCGTATGACCTGGCCGCCACTGCCTGGGCCCGCAGAGCGGCCATACCCCGGTCGCCCCAACTCGGAAGGATCTCACGGGGCACCACACCGCGTAGGTAGGCATCGAGACCGACGAGGTTGACAGCCCGCTGCCCGGGATTGCCGTTCGTGGCCAGGAGATCGCCCCGGTAAACCCGGCGGTTCCTGCCCTCGCATACCTGCAGCATTTCGTTCGGATCGTTCGGGTCGGCGGCGGGATCGGGGGGTCCCGCGGATACGGTCAACGAACGGGTCACCACCGGCGGACGGGAAGTCCACGGCCCGGAGCACGACGGTCCGAAGCTCACCACGATTCCGGCCTTCGTCAATTCCACCTTCACGGCCGCCGGGTCACCGGTCAGCAGGGGCGCCTCAGCTCTGACCCCGTTCGCGGGCACGGTCGAAGGCGTAACCACCGTTCCGGATCCGGCGACGACCGGGACCGGGGCCCCAGGGATTCCCGAATTGAGCGGATCACCGGTGACGAGCGCCGACTGGGCTCCCTCAAAGCCCGGTGGAAGGGTAAAACCGACCTGACCGTCGATTGCGGTGAACACCCGACCCTTCGGTTGGAACACGATCAGGGACTTGTTGTCGAGCGCCGTCAGACGCACGCCGATGGCGGACAGCGGGGACACGGCACCGGCGACCGTTCCGCCGTAGAAGTGGTCGAGGATCTGGCGGTAGTTCCAACTGCGGTCAACCGCGTAGCCATAGGCACCCCACTGACCCAGGCCCCGCCCGTGTCCGAACCCTCGACCCTGGACGACAACGGCTACCGGGGTCGGAACCGGCGGCCGGGTTGTGGCGGTCGCGACGGTGTCGGTGGCACCCGGTGTTGGCGCGGTGATAACCGGCAACGGGAGCGTGGTCGGAGGCAGCGCCGGAATCGTATCGGTCTGCGCGTAAGCGCCCGCGGGACCAAACATGGCCGCGACACCGGAACCAACCGCTACACAGACCGCGGCAAACCGGCGGGTCGCGGTGGGGAAGAACCGCAAGCGCACCTAGTAGTTTTAGCCGACGGCCGGACCGTTGATGACTTCCCGACCGTTATTCGTAGTCACCGAGTGACCGGATTCGCCAAAGCCGGCGGCGTTGGCGCAACCGATCCGGGAACTAAGTTCGCGTATGTGACGACTCGCAACTGGCTCCCCCAGGAAGCCCAAGACCGGGAAGCCGAAATTGCCTCGGCGACCGAAGCACTCAACGTTGACCAGATCGATGAAGCGGTTCACCGTCTGGTGGCCCGGAATCGGGAGATCCACGATCACGACTGCGTGAATCTCAACCCGGCCACGAACGTAATGAACCCGAGGGCGGAGGCGCTGCTTTCCTCCGGTCTCGGATCCCGGCCGTCGCTCGGTTACGCAGGGTTGAAGTACGAGATGGGTCTTGAGGCGATCGAGGAGATCGAGGTGATCGCCGCGGGCCTCGCATGCCGGGTCTTCAATGCAAATTTTGCGGAGATCCGGGTCGGCTCGGGCGCTCTCGCCAACCTTTACGCGTTCATGGCGACGTGCAAACCGGGTGACACGATCATCGTGCCGCCGGCGACGGTCGGGGGCCACGTCACCCACCGAGAGCCGGGCGCCGCCGGACTTTACGGTCTGAAGATCTACGAAGCTCCGATCGATGCGAGCAACTACACGATCGATGTTCCGGGTCTGTCGGCGCTCGCGCACGCGGTACGGCCGAAACTCATCACGCTCGGAGCAAGTCTGAACCTGGTGCCGCACCCCGTGGCCGAAGTACGCCGGATTGCCGATGAGGTCGGGGCCAAGCTGCTGTTCGACGCTGCGCACGCATGCGGGCTGTTCGCCGGAAAAGCCTGGCCCAACCCGCTCGACGAAGGCGCTCATCTCATGACGATGAGCACGTACAAGAGCCTCGGCGGTCCGGCCGGTGGCTTGCTGTTGACCAACGACGAGTCGATTGCTGAACGCGTCGACGCCATCGCCTACCCCGGGCTCACGGCGAACTTCGACGTTGCCAAGTCCGCGGCCCTCGCCATCACGCTGCTTGACTGGGTGACCCACGGCGAGGCGTACATGTCGACGATGATCAGCACGGCCAAGGCGCTGGCGTTGTCGCTGAACGAGCGCGGCGTGCCCGTGTTCGGCGAGAACCTCGGCTTCACCCGGTCGCACCAGTTCGCTGTCAACGCGATCCGCTGGGAAGACGGACACCAGGCGTCGCTTCGCCTTCGCGACGCGAACATCCTGGCCTGCGCTATAGGTCTCCCGGAACTCGACGAATGGAGCGGGACCCGCTTCGGTGTCCCCGAGATTGTGCGCTGGGGCATGACGGCTGAGCACATGCCCGAGTTGGCTGACCTGATCCACGAAGCCCTGACGTTCGATCCGGTGTCGGTAGCACCCCGGACCTCAGCCTTCCGACAGCGATTCGCCCAGCTTCATTTCGTTCGCTGATTTGCCGGTCGTGGCAGAAACACCACGACCGGGCTGATCGTTTGAAGTCTTCGTGACCCTTCGGTCCTATTCGAAGACCTCGGGGCGAAGGGTCGGGAAGAGGATCGCGTCGCGAATCGTGTGGGTGTTGGTGAGAAGCATCAGCAGACGGTCGACACCTATTCCCAGACCGCCTGTTGGGGGCAGGCCGTATTCCAGGGCTCGCACATAGTCGTGGTCCATGACCATCGCTTCATCGTCGTATGCCGACTGCCGGACCTGGTCCTCGAAACGCGCCCGCTGCTCGTCGGGATCGATCAACTCGCTGTAGCCGTTGCAAAGTTCGCGTCCGGCCACGATCGTTTCGAACCGCTCCGTCATCCCGGGCGCAGACCGATGGTCACGCGGAAGCGGCGAGACCTCCTTCGGGTAATCGATCACGTGCGTCGGATTCCACAGCGTGTGCTCGGTCGTCTTCTCGTAGAGCTCGAGGAGCAGTTTGCCCGGTCCGTAGCCTGCCTTCACTTCAACCCCGTGCTCGCGACAGACCGCCCGCAGTTCTTCGATCGGCGTGTCGAGCGAAAGCTCGCGCCCTGCGGCGGCGCTGGCGAGATCGACCAATCGTTTCCGGGGCCACGGCGGTGTGAGGTCGATCTCACGGTCGCCGTATTGCACGACCGTCGAGCCATTAATCTGCATGCTTAGGAACGCGGTGAGATCCTCCGTGAGCTTCATCTGGTCTGAGTAGTCCCAGTAGGCCGCGTAGAGTTCGATCATCGTGAACTCGGGATTGTGCCGGGGCGAAATGCCTTCGTTGCGGAACACCCGACCGATCTCGAACACCCGCTCAAACCCGCCGACCACCAGTCGCTTGAGATAGAGCTCCGGAGCAATGCGCAGAAACAGCGGAAGGTCCAGCGCATTGTGGTGGGTCGTGAACGGCTTGGCCAGCGCACCACCCGGAATCGCCTGCAGCAGCGGAGTCTCGACTTCCATGAAGCCGTTGTCTTCCATCCAGTGCCGCATCAAAGAGATCATGCGGCTGCGGTTGCGCAGGGTGCGCGAGGACTCTTCGGTAACTACTAAGTCCACATAACGCTGGCGGTAACGGGTCTCCGTGTCGGACAGGCCGTGGAACTTGTCGGGGAACGGACGACGGGCTTTCGCGAGCGTGACCCACGATGTGACCTTGACGCTGAGCTCACCCTTTTTGGTTGTCATCACTTCGCCGGTGACACCGATCCAGTCACCGAGTGACAGCGACGTGAACCCTTCGAAGTCAGGCGTGACATCGGCGGGAGCAAACAGCTGGATGCGCCCCGTTGCGTCTTGAAGCTGACCGAACGCCAACTTTCCCTGGCCCCGCCGAAGCATCAATCGGCCGGCCACCGTGACCACATCTCCCGTTTCCGTCGCCGCTTCCAGCGTCGCATACTTCTCGGTGAGACCCTTCGCCGTTGCCGTCGGCTCGAAGCGGTACGGAATGGTTCTCGTGTCAGGCTGAGTGGGTTGTGGATCGGTGGGGGACATCTGGTCGCTCATAGAAGGCGAATAGTCTCGCAGAAGCGGCGCGCCCTCCGAGTCCCGGATTTCGCCGCCCTTTCCGACCATCCATCTAAGCGCCGGCGGTTTAGTGCATCTTCTCCGGTTCGACACTTCCGAGAAACTCACTGAGTGACTGGGCCAGTACCTGCCGGCAGTTGATCGCCCGTTCGTTCAATCTCCAGCCGATGCCCCACTCGCCGGTTATCAAGGTCTCGAACTCCTCGTCATCGAAACGGGCAAGGTCGATCGGCGTTGGTAACTCGCATTCACGTGATGCCAGGTTCTGCGATCCGTCTATCCCGCCACGGGAGATCGATACCTCATCGGCCAACAACAGGTGCCATGGCGTAGCGTCACCGTTCACCCGGCGCGACTTCAACGCCTTGACAACGCTCACCGAGCCCTTTACGCCTCGAGCACCCAACGTCATCGAAGTACGCAAAGCCTGCTTCAAGTGGATCTGTATTCGCTTTTGCATGTGCACGTACTTTCCTTCGGAGAAGCGGTGGGTCCAGGTCGATTACTGCATAACGTTGAACTCGTTGACGAGGCTCTCCAGTTCATCGGCCAGATGCGTCAGTTGGACTGCGGCAGCTTCAGCGTCTGAGGCGCCGTCGGATGCGCCCATCGCCCCGTGAGCGACTCGACCGATGGACTCCGTTACATCGCTGGTGCTCGATGCTGCGCGCTCCAGGGTTCGAGTGATTTCGCTGGTGGTGACCGCCTGCTCCTCGACCGCCGCAGCAATCGTGTTCTGCAGGTCAGAGATCTCGACGACGATGCCGGCGATCTCGGCGATGGCGGCGATCGAGGCCGCCGTGTCTTCGCGGATGGCGACGATGCGTTCGCGGATCTCGTCGGTGGCCTTGCTGGTCGCCTGCGCCAGATCCTTCACTTCGTTGGCCACCACGGCGAATCCGCGACCGGCGGTACCGGCCCGGGCGGCCTCGATCGTGGCATTCAATGCAAGCAGGTTCGTTTTGGCTGCGATGGACGTGATCGTGTCGATGACCGTTGAAATCGCTTCGCTCGATTCGCCGAGTTTGGCGACGATACCGTTGGTCTCCTCGGCCACCGTCACGGCGTTCTGGGCGATGGCTGCCACGCGAGCGGCTGATTGGGAGATCTCGTTGATCGACTCGCTCAGCGCGTCCGTCGATTCGGCAACCGTCTGGATGCTTGCATTCACGGAGCCCGAGTTCGTTGCAACGGCGCTCACGTCCATCGACGTCTGTTCAGCGGATGAACCAAGTTGACGGCTCAGGCCGGCGAGGCGCTGTGATTCGTTCGTGAGACTCGACGCGCTGGCCCGGATCGCCGACATCGCGTTGCGGGTCGACTCCACCGAAACCGTGAGAGATTCGGCCATCACACCGAGTTCGTCGTTTGACGAGTCCTCGATCTCGACGGTGAGATCCTTGGCTGCGACTCGATCCAGTGCCTTGCGGAGAGACGCGATACGGATCGTGATGGCCCGGGCGATCTGCCACGAGGCGAGGGCCACGAGAACCATCGAAATGAGGGCAGCAACCAGGAGCAACTTGCGGTTCGAAGCCAGGACGTGCGCGGCGGCCGTGGCCTCAGCGCTGCCGGAAGCTTCGACCTTTTCGCCCGCCTGCTCCAGGCTGGCCTCCAGCCGGGAGAACTGCTGGATGAAGGCATCCAGGGCGGCGATCTTTTCCTTCTGCGGAGCCGGGTTCGTTACGAAGTCGGTCGCCATCTTCGTGTAAAGCCGCAGATCGTCTGCAGTCGATGCGATCGATTCGCCCGCTTCGGTGTCAATCACTCCGTTCTGCGCAGCCTTGATCTGCTCGTCCAGCCACCCGAGCATGTTCGAGACATGCTCGTTGGTGTCCTTCAGGAGAGGGGCCCGTTCGCCTTCGTCGGCAATCGTGAGCGACGCGTAGACGTCGGCCCGCAGTGCGTCGTGCATCATGTCGATCAGCGTCTGGGTCCGTACCGCGGTCGAACTGGCGGTTTGACGGGCCAAACTGGATTCAGCCGTCCGGAAGCCATTCCAGCCGACGACGACGAGGACGCTAAGAGCGATCACCCCGATCAGGCTCATCATCATCAGTCGTTTGGCTATCGTCATTCTCGGCATCAGGACCTCCGTATGGTCGGGCGAAGGGTGAGAGTCGTCGGAGCGACGAGTTCACGCAACGATCACCCAGTTCGGTCGATTTCCGGCAGACTTGCGTAATTCACTGGATTTGGGTTCTCACAGTGAACTTTTCGTCAGTCATGGCCATTTCACTGACCTTTTCGTCAGTTCTCCGATCGGTCAACCGATCAAAGCCAACGAAGTAGCGCCACGAACGACAAGAAACGGCCGTTCCAACAGACGACGAGGTTGACCACATGGGTGAGATGGACGAAGTAGTAGTCGAGTTCCTTCAGGAGGCCACGGAAGGTCTTGACCAGATCGACCGCGATCTCGTTGAACTCGAAGCGCATCCCGAATCGATGGAGAACATTCGTAGTGTCTTCCGAACGATGCACACCATCAAGGGCACGTGCGGGTTCCTGGGTTTCGGAACCCTGGAGTCGGTGGCTCATGCCGCGGAGAACCTGCTGGTTCTCATCCGAGACGGCGAACTCCCTATAACGGAGGTCATCATCTCGGCGATTCTCAGCTCGATTGATGCGGTTCGTGCTCAGCTCACCGGAATCGAGGAAACGGGAGAGGACCCGGCCAACAACTACGACGAGCTTCTTCACCGACTCCACGAACTACAGACCGGTGGATCGGTCGCGTCCGAGGAGATGTCATCCGTGGAAATGTCATCCGAAGCGTTCTCGTTGTTCGTCACCTCCGCCCAGGAGCTAACGAACGGTGTAGACGCGGCACCCGTGTTCCAAGTCGATCCACTCGTAAGTACACACATCGATGAGCAGTTGGAAGCCGAACCGTTCGATCAGAGCGAGCCCGTCGACCTGCCCCACCAACTCGTCGGCCAGATCCTCGTCGACACGAACGTCGTGACTCCTGGCGATCGCTTCCTGGCGCTTCAGGAACAGGCGTTTGGCGATGACCGGCGGCTCGGCGAGATCCTCGTCGAGCACGGAGCGACAACGCCCGAACAGATCGAAGAAGCAATCTCATCCGAGCACGTGGCGAAGAAGAGCGGATCTTCCGAATCGACCATTCGGGTCGACGTCGGTGTGCTCGATACGTTGATGAATCTCATCGGCGAGCTGGTTCTGACCCGACACCAGATCGTCCGGTTAGCCGGTACGTCCTCCGACAAGTCCTTCATCGGCCCGGCTCAACGGCTCAGCGCGATCACCTCGGAGCTACAGGACGAAGTGATGCGAGCACGTATGCAGCCGATCGGGAACGCCTGGTCGAAAATCCCACGGGTCGTTCGCGACCTCGCAAAGGCCTGCTCGAAGAAGGTCGTTGTTGCGACCGAAGGCGAAGACAGCGAACTCGACAAGACGATTCTCGAGGCAATCAAGGATCCCCTTACGCACCTCGTTCGCAACGCCGTCGACCACGGTATCGAAACGCCGGAGCAGCGGATCGCCGCCGGGAAACCCGCCGAAGGCACACTAACTATGCGCGCATATCATGAGTCCGGCCTCGTGATCATCGAGATCAGCGATGACGGAGCCGGAATCGACGCGAACAAGATCCGCGCCAAGGTTGTCCAAAAGGGTCTTATGACCGAGTCGGAGGCATGGGCCACGGCCGACAAGGAGATCCTCGACTGCATCTTCATGGCGGGTTTCTCCACCGCCGAGCAGACCACGACCGTTTCGGGACGCGGGGTGGGCATGGATGTCGTGAAGTCAAAGATCGAATCAATTCGTGGAACCGTCGAGCTCGTTACAACGGTCGGCCGGGGAACAACGTTCGTCATCCGAATTCCGCTGACCCTGGCCATCGTGCCCGCGCTCATGGTGCGCGACGGCGATCAGCATTACGCCATCGAGCAGACGAACCTCGTCGAGTTGGTGCGCATCGAAAAGGCCACCATGCAAAAAGACATCGAGTTCGTACACTCGGTGCCGGTCCATCGGCTTCGCGGCCGGCTACTGGAACTCATCGAGCTTGGTCGCGTCTTCGGCCGCGAAACGCCGCCGCTCTTCGAACGATCGAGCATCGACATCGTCGTCGTGAAGGTGGACAACCGCGAGTTCGGGTTGGTCGTTGACGAAACCGAAGACACACAGGACGTCGTCGTGAAGCCACTGGGCGGTCACTTCCAGGCTGTCCCGGCCTTTGCCGGTGCGACGATCCGAGCCGACGGCGGTGTGGCCCTGATCCTCGATGTCCGCGCACTTGGCGAGCTTGCGGGTGCCCGACTCGACCCGACCACCGCGGCCGCAAATCACGACGATGGAATGAACATGTCCGACTCCACGGCGTCGACGCTGGTCGTCCGCATCGGTGACGCCCAGGTCGCGCTGCCGTTGGCTTCGGTTGTCCGACTCGAGGAGTTCGAGTCGTCGGCGATCGAGTTCATTCGTGGGGCATGGCGGGTTCAGTACCGAGGTGAGTTGCTTCCGCTGATCGACGGCGGATACCTCGACGTCGGTGGACCCACGGCGTTCTCCATGGGTTCGCAGGGTGAACGGGTGAGCGTGGTGGTCTGCACGAACGACACCGGTGTGTTCGGTTATGTCGTCGATGACATCGTGGACATCATTGACTGGGCTCCCGAAACCGAAGCGCAGGAAGCCATCGTGCGGGGAACCGCCACGGTCGTCGTCAACCCGACGACGATGGCCATCTCCAACTGACCGCAACTGACGACCCAGTACGAACCCAACTGACGCCTCCGATCGACGGCCCAACTGACGAACCACGGATCTTTCCTGGGGTCGTCGGGAGGGCGGTGCGGAACAGTCAGGAAAGCGCTGCGATCGCCTTCGAAAGCTGCTGCACGTCAGGAATGATGATCTTCTGCCGCCCGGTCTCTATGAGGCCGTCACGGCGGTAGGTGGCAAGCGACCTCGCCGTTGCCTCCCGGGTCGATCCGACCCACGCGGCCAACTCGTCTTGTGTGATGGGCAACGTGGTCGGCCCCGGGGTCGCGGCATGCCGGCGGAACTTCTCTGCCAACTCAAGGAGAAGGTGGCCCACACGAACCGTGGTGTTGTCGGTGTCGCGGGTGGCGATCCGGGCGTTCGCCCGACGCAACTGGGCTGAAAGTTCACGGATGACCAGCGAAGCCAACGAGGGTGTGCGAGCGACTTCATCGAGGAACACGTTGCCCTGCAGTTGCGCCAGGATCGTGGTTTCGGTGGCCGTTGCGGTCGCTGATCGCTTCAGCCGATCAAGCGCTGACAACTCACCGAACACCTGACCGGGAACCTTGATACCGAGAAGCACCTCACGACCGACAGGTGTGGTCATCGAGATGTTTATTCGGCCGCTTATCACTGCGTACACCGCGTTCGATTCGTCGCCCTCGTGAAACAGAACCTGTCCGGCCTTCAAGGTCATCCGCTGCCCGAGGTGGGACACCACACCCATCAACGTCGTCGCCTCGCTGGGCGCATTCGGAGCCATGTTTTCCTTTTGAACGCTCGTAGAAATGCCAGATTGCAGGAGTTCGCCAGGAGCAGCAATCCGGCCAACCAGCCTCGGGTCCGAACCACGCGAAAGCTATCAGCAGATCGGAGGACATGCACTTTTGCCGGGGGTCCCGCAGAGTTCAGGCTCTGTGATCCGAGTCATATACCAGTGCCCACATCGTTCGTACTCTCGAGACCGAGAGGAAGATAGCCATGCATTCATTGGATTTGTTGGAGACAACCAAACGCAGAGCACCGGTCGACCAGGCGATGGTGCGATTGCTCGGGCCGGTCCGGATCTCGACGGCCCAGAACATTGAAATCCCACTCGCCAGCCGTCAGCAACGGGGCCTCGCCGCGGTGCTGGCCTCCCACGCCGGACAGACTCTGCGCCCTGAGTACCTCGGCGACTGCATAGGCCTGACACCTGGCGCGCTGCGCACCGCCGTGTCGCGGCTCCGACGAGTGGTAGGCGAAAACGTCATCACCACGGAATTCGGTGGGTACCGCCTGACCGCCACCGTAGACATCGACGTGTTCGTCAACCTCGTCACCGACACGACCTCGCCAAATCGCTTCGAGCGACTGACGCAGGCTCTTGGCATGTGGCAGGGCGAGGCCATTGACGAGTTCCGCGATGATCGTTGGGCACTTGCCAAGGTGATCAAGCTCGACGAGTTGCGCGCTGGCGCAGTCGAGGACCTGGCGTGCGAACTGCTGAAGCGTTCACGATTCAGCGAAGCGGTCGCGCTCCTCGAAGGTCACATCGCGCTGAATCCGTTTCGGGATCGGGCTCGAGGGTTGCTCATGCGAGCACTGGCATTCGACGGACGCCAGGTAGATGCACTGCGCGCTTATCAAAGCTACCGGCAACTCCTGATAGAGGAGTGTGGAACCGAGCCGTCTCAGGACGTCCGCGATCTCGAACGTCGTATCGCTACGGGCAGCGTCCCGGACGTAGCCGTGAAGACGCCACCGGTTTCTATGCAGGCCGACCCCAGCGCCCCTTCGAACCACGACAGTCGTTCACACGGCTCGCGAGTCCGCGTCGACCATTGCCGGGTCGGCCGGTTCGGTTATGCCAGATGGTGGAGGTCCACCGCGACATTCCCGATTCCCAGGTTCTGAACAATGGCCGGAGAGCCCGTCAGGAGACCAATCGCGTTCGCGCACCTCGACCGGTCCCGGTAGCGGGATCACCGTCGATCATCGACAACCTCGCTGAAACGGCGAGGAGCAAGGCGGCGGGGACCGATACGGACGCGGGACCGAAGCGGTCGATCGCCGCGCCGCCGATCGCCGCCCCCACGGCCGACATCACGGTGCTGGCAGCCTGCATCGCCGAAAAGGCCCGAACGTGAGCGGACTCCGCTGCCACTTTCGCGGTCAACAGGTTGAGGCCCCCGATGAACGGGGCGGTGGGTAAGCCGGATGCGAACGCCAGCAGCGCGGTCAGCCACACACTCGAATGGCCGAGCCCGATCATCCCGACCAGCACGGCAAGCACCAGCCCCAACCGGGGTACGGACTTGAGGCCGCGACGTGAGACGATCCAAGCGCCGAGCAGGCTGCCCGATGCCCAAAACGCAATGATAGGACCGCTCAACTTCTCATGTCCGGTGCTGCGGGCCACTTCGGTGACCGCAATCGTCACCGCCCGAAATGCGGTACCCGCACAGGCAAACGCAACAATGAGGCGAATCACCGCAGGAGTGATCCACCGGCCGCTTGCTTCGTGTTCGACCGAGCGGCGCGGCGGTTGCCGGGCGACAGCAACAACTCCTACAGCGGCGAGCAGCGGGGAAATGGCGACGGCCGTAACGGGCCCGCCGATCAGCATGGCGAGGCTCACGAGCAACGGTCCACCGATCCAGGAAGCCTCGACTGACATGGCGTCCCACGCGAACACCTTCTGGGTTTCGGCGGGCGACGCTCGTTCGGCCAACAACGCGCGGACCACCGGACCGACCGGCGGCATACTGGCGCCCGCGAGAAACCCGACGACAGCCAACAGGACACTGCTCCCGCTGCCCGCAAGTGCGATGAACGCGGCGATGGCGGGAAAGTGTGACAGGGCGAGCAGCGTGAGAACCCGGCCGGCCCGGTCACTGTCGAGGTGGCGGCCGACGAAAACACCGACTCCCCCGATACCGAGTGAGACCGCTCCCGACGCCAAACCGCCACGGGTCAGGTTGGAGCGATCGGCGACCAGGAGCAGCGACGCGAGCGGCAACGTGACATTTGGAAGTCGACCGAGCGTTCCCGCTATGAGAAGGGGAAGTAGCGCCTTCGATGTGGCCGGAGCCGCGACGTGATGACTGGTCGGCATCAGGTGGTGAAGTGCGGCACGAGTTGGGTTCCTAGAGGTTCTTTTCGAAGATGAGCCGAAGACCGTGGAGGGTGACCCACGGATCGTTGCGGGTCACTTTGCGGCTGTACTGCATGATGAGGGCACCCAGCCCGCCGGTGGAGATGACCGTGCATTCGCCCAGTTCAACCTCGATGCGATCGACCATCCCGTCGACCATCGACGCGTACCCGTAGAGCGCTCCGGATTGCAGTGATTCGGCCGTCGACTTTCCGATGACCGAGCGGGGTTCCACCAGCTCCACCCGACGCAGGGCGGCGGCCCGCTGGAACAGTGCCTCAAGCGATATCTCCATACCCGGAAATATGGCGCCGCCCAGGTACTCGCCCTTCGTCGAGATGACGTCGAAGGTCGTTGCGGTACCGAAGTCGACCACGATCGTCGGTGACCCGTAGCGATCAACCGCCCCGACGGCATTGGCGATGCGGTCGGCACCGACTTCTTTGGGATTGTCGTAAAGCACGGGCATTCCGGTCTTTACACCGGGCTCCAGAACGACCGGCGCATAGCCGAGGTACCGTTCGCACATCCGCCGCAGGTGGGCGGTGGCCCGGGGTACACCCGAGCAGATCGCGACCCCGTTGATGAAGTCTTTGTCGAAGGTGTGGCCGTTCACGGCCAGGAACTGGCGCATCAACATGGCCAGCTCATCCGGGGTGCGCTCGGAGTTCGTCGCCAGTCGCCAGTGATCGGCCAGTTCGCTTCCGTTCGTCATCCCTCGGCTGTCGCTCGGATAGACCCCAACGACGGTTTGCGTGTTTCCTACATCAAGCACCATCAACATGGCCGCAAACGCTAGCCCCTAAGGGCTGAGCGTGACACCTGAGGCGAACTCTGAACTATCGCGGCCCCCCGACGGGCACCAGGGTCGTTCCCGGTCATACCGAGTTCACATCGAGATTCACATCGAGATTCACATCAAGACTCAGATCGAGAGACGCTCGACCTCGGCCCGGGCGGCACGCTCATCATCGAAGCGCACGACGGCTCCGGACGGGATGACCCGCCGCAACGCCGCGGCCGCCACATCGGCGTCGGACGCGAGTAGCGGAACTGTCACCGACCGATTGTCACTTCCCAACACCCAGAGCCGGGCCAACGATGCCCGCTTCGTTGTGTTGGCGATGACGACCGAACGGATCCGATCAGGATCCCGCACGGCCTTCTCCAACCGGGCCCCCGACGTCAGGACAACCAGGGCAAACACGGCAAACAGCAGGACACCAATCGCCACGATCACCGTCCCGACGGGTTTCGCCAAGAAATACGCACCCACACCGACGACCACGATGGCTGCCGCGTCTCGTGCGGCAAATGCCAGCTGCTTTACGGAGCCGGCCCGCACCAGCTTTCGCAACGCCATCGCCGTAGTTGCGTTCGCCGCCTTGTAATCAGTGTTCATCGGCCCTCACGTCACAGACACTATCCAGGTCGTGCATCGGGCTCGTGTCACGTCGGACCAACCGGTACATTGGCCGTGACCGCCACTGACAATCTTCTGCCGCGCATATGACTACCGAACCCGCCAACGACACCATTCAAGACCGCGCTCGACGCCGCTTCGACCGAATCCGTGCCGAAGCCGTCGCTTCCATCCACGACGGCTCACTCGCTCGAAACATCGACGACGGACGATTCACCACGCCGACCGGTCTGTGTGTCTCGTCCATCGCCCGTGTCAGGTCGAATGCTCCCGGGCTACTTCCCGGCTTGGGGGAGCTGCAGGATGTAGCGGCTGACACCGGCGACTGCTACCTCTACCCACCTGATTCGCTTCATGTCTCGCTGCTGGCTCTGACCCAGCGTGAGCACGTGTCGGAGTTCGAACCCGAGCGCCTACGTCGGCTCGTGGAAGCAGCCCAGGATGTTCTTTCAACCATGGGTCCCACGATCGTCCGGTTGGGGGCGATCAACCTTCTCGCCAACCAGTGGTTTGTCGAAATCGTTCCTTCCGACGACACATGGGCTGCGGCACGGCGGCGAATAGCCGACTCGGCGCGTTTGGTTGGTGAGGAGCCGATTTCGTTTCCCGACACCGAGCCCATTCACCTGAACCTGGCCCGTGTGAACAGCGGACTTCGCGCCCAACAGGCCCTGGCGTTGCTCGCCCGACCCTCGACCGATCTCCGAATGACCCTCTCGCTCGTGGAATTGGTGGTGACCGATTTCGTTGTCAGCGGCCCGGCTACGGTCGAACTCGCCCAGACCGACCTGGGCAACAGGAATTGAAGAGCTGACCGGACACGGTCGAGCGTTGGCAGTCGACACCGAAACCACTGGAGAGCTACCGTCGGCATATGCCCGTTGATGCAACTCTCGCCGCCGAAGCTCTCGACCTTATGGATCAGTCGGTGAAACTCCGACGCCAGATCCACAAGTTCCCTGAGCTGGGGCTCGACCTCCCGAAGACCCAGGAGGTGCTCCTCGATTCCCTCAACGACATCGGTATTCAGGGTAAGCCGTCGAAGACCGTTTCCGGGATTACCGCCATGATCGACGGCGACCACGACGGACCGACGATCGTGTTGCGCGCCGACATGGATGCGCTCCCACTTCACGAGGACACCGAAGTCGACTTCAATTCCACCGTGGAGGGGGCCATGCACGCGTGCGGTCACGACATCCACGTTTCGATGCTGGTCGGCGCGGCGCAGCTGCTGCAGGCCCGCCGCAAGGATCTGCACGGACGGGTTCTCCTCATGTTTCAGCCGGGCGAAGAGGGGTTCGCCGGCGCGAAACACATGCTCGACGAAGGCATGCTCAACGACGTGGGCGAGGTCAATCGGGCCTTCGCCCTGCACGTATCGACCGCCGGGCCCACGGGTTCGATTGCGTTGCGGGCGGGGTCCCTCATGGCCTCTTCCGACACGTTTCAGATCGTGGTTCGCGGTCGTGGCGGCCATGCGTCGGCACCCCACCTCGCACTCGACCCGATTCCGATCGCGTGCGAAATCGTGCAGGCGCTCCAGTTGATGGTGACGCGGACCATAGACGCGTTTGACCCCGCCGTCATCACGGTCGGCCAGATCACCGCCGGAACCACCAGCAACGTCATCCCCGAAACCGCCACCATCCTCGGCACCATCCGGGCCGTATCGGAGCGCACCCGGATGAAGGTCCACAGCGGAATCCAGCGTGTTGCGGAAAACGTGGCGTTGGCGCACGATGCGCGGGCCGAGATTCTCGCCACGTTCGGTTACCCCGTCACGATCAACGACGCCCACGTCGCCGCTGAGGTTCACCGGGTCACCAACGAACTGTTCGGGGAGAACTATTCGAGCAAGATGCCGAACCCGGTCATGGGCGCGGAGGACTGGAGCTATGTGCTGCAGCAGGTTCCGGGCGCGATGGCCTTCCTCGGGGCAACGCCGAAGGGCGTCGATCCGCGAACGGTGGCCAACAACCATTCGAACCTCGTGCGTTTCGACGAAGCGTGCATGAGCACCGGAATCGCCCTCTACGCCGCGATGGCCCTCGACCACCTCAAGGCCAGCTGAACGGTCACCCGCCAGAGGCCGGTGCTCAGTGGAAGCCGAGTTGCCGCCACGCTTCCATCACCGACACGGCCACGGAGTTCGACAGATTGAAGCTCCGGTTGTTCGGACGCATTGGTAAGTACACAGAGTTTTGTCCGGCTCGCTCGATGATGTCTTCGGGCAAGCCGACGCTTTCGCACCCGAAGACGAGCAGGTCGGTCATTTCGTAGGCGATCTCGTCGTAGCGCCGGACACCGCGTGACGTGAACGCGAACCAGCGCGACGGCCGCAGCTCCTCCATGAGCGCGTCGAACGACTCGTGCACGTGCATGTCGGTCATGTCGTGGTAATCGAGACCGGCCCGCTTCAAGAGTCGATCCTCCAGGAGGAACCCGAGCGGCTTCACGAGATGCAGCGTTGTCCCGGTGTTTGCACACAGACGAATGACGTTGCCCGTATTCGGGGCGATCTCCGGAGCGACAAGTGCTACGTGCACGTAGTTTTCCGCCTCAAGGCCGGCCAGCGGCGGACGGACCGCAAACCGCACCGATATTGTCGATCAGACGGGCCCGACCCAGCGTGGCCGCAATCAACAGACGAACCGACTGCCCGGGCGTCGTCAACGTAAGCGGCTCCAACGTCAGCGGGTCAACG
Organism: uncultured Acidimicrobiales bacterium; assembly: GCA_963763135.1. Classification (GTDB taxonomy): domain Bacteria; phylum Actinomycetota; class Acidimicrobiia; order Acidimicrobiales; family JANYDT01; genus JANMZO01. Next base: position 1,197,227 of record CAVXNJ010000012.1, read on the forward strand.
GCTTCGGCATACTGCAATCCGAACAGGGGGTCGGCCTCAACCAGGGCGCGCATCGCATTGCGGACAGCGTCTGCGCTCGCTTCCCCCGATTCGAACAGTCCCCGGCCGGCGCGCAGCGCCTGGTTGAGGAGTGGGGCGTGCCGACGCTCTTCCGCGGTGAGATAGCGATTCCGGCTCGACATGGCCAGGCCGTCGGCTTCACGAACGGTCTCGCAGCCGACCACGTCAACCGGAAACGACAGGTCGGTCGCCATGCGGCGAACGACCGCTAGCTGCTGAAAGTCCTTCTCGCCGAAGAAGGCCGAGCACCGACCGGCGATCGCAAAGAGCTTGGCCACAACGGTTGCGACACCATCGAAATGGCCGGGCCTGGCCGCGCCATCCAAACCAGTAGTAAGCGCGCCTACAGATACGTTGGTGAGAACGTTGGCCGGACCGAACGGGTACATCTCTTCGACGCTCGGGGTGAAGATGAGTTGGGCGCCGGCCGCCTCGGCGAGGCGCATGTCGTTGTCGAGATCCCGCGGATATGCACCGAGATCTTCAGTGGGAGCGAACTGGAGCGGATTCACGAAAACCGTCGTCACGACGATATCCGTCCGGTCAGCGGCTTGGGCGATCAGTGAGGCGTGCCCGTCGTGGAGGGCCCCCATCGTTGGCACGAGGCCGATCCGACGACCGGCGGCCCGTTCAGCGTCGAGAAGATGCGAAAGGTCCGAGATGGTCGAGATCTGGCGGAGGCCCATTGCTCAGTTAGGTGAGACCGGCCACGGCCAGGCCGATGTATTCGCGTCCGACCGGACCGAGCTGGCGACTCATGACGTGCTCGATCACCGTGATGGCCTGCGTCCCGGACTGAAGCAGTCCGCTGTACAGCAGGTACGCACCCATCGCCCCCTGCAGGCGGTCGCTGATCTCATCCTGGTGGATAAGCAGGCGCTCGCCGTGCGAGGTCCAGGCCCGCATCCGGGGGAACAGCAGGCTCATTGCGGCCTTCGCGTCGTCGTGCGGGCCCATCGGCACATGCTCGTTGGTGACGTTGAGTTCGTCGTACGCGTGGAGATTGTGCGGGGATGGCATCAAGGAGATGACCCGGGCAAAGCCGTGTTCGCGGATCCAAATGATCTCTTCGTGACGACGGACGCGGCGATGGTTGCTGGTTTGGCCACCCGGGCGCTCGCAGATCGCGATCTGGTCCTTGATGATCCAACCGAAGTTCCGCGGTTCGATGCCCTTGCTCCACTTACCCCGCATCATGAGGTCACCATCGCACACCAGGTAGAAGCCGCTTTGGCCGGGACACAAGCACGGGAAGCCTTCGTTCGAGAAGCAATCGGGACGGTACCAACCAGGGAACCCGGCACTGCATAGCTAACCACCGACCAAACTCCTTTCATCGGGCGACGTCCTCTACTCCTCGGCACCATACGCCTCTATGGCACGGCTACGCAGCGTAGCTGGACCCTCGGACGGTCATGAGGCGATTCGCCGAACTTTTCCCAAAACTTTCCTTTTGCACACGCGTAGCGTTTTCCCACGGAGAGGCTTACGTTGTTGCGTCCCGCCAGGTCGCGGCAAAGGGGTTCAGGAGTCGGGCGTGATCATCGAGATCGCCTCGGTGACCAGCTCGGCGAAGGCTTCGGGGTGAGAGCTGTGGGCGCCATGTCGAGCACCGGCGATGCTGCGAAGAACCCGTCGACAGCGCAGCTGGTTGTGAAGCATGACGGACGACTCGATGTGATGCGGAAGCGACAGCTCTCCATGCCCGACCACGGTCGGACACCTCACGGCCGAAACGTCGTAGGGGCAGCCGCGTCCGCGGAGCCCGGCGAGATCAAACAGCAACGCCTGACCTTCCGCCCGGCGGTCGGCCTTGGTCCGCTCGCTGAGCTTCTCCCATGTTGCGTCGCCGACGATTCTTCGCATGAAAGCTTCAGCGGCGGCTTCCGGTCCGTGGCTGTCGCCCACGGCCAAGGTTGACGACCCGGCGCTGCTCGGCCACCACGGCTCCCACGACATCGGGCCTTCAAAGCACACCAGTGCCGACACCAGCTCGGGGTAGCGAGCCGCTGCGGCCACCGCGACGGTGGCGCCGTAGCTGTGACCGACCACGACGGAGCGCTGCCCGTCGATGACGGTCAGCAGATCGCCGACATGATCCTCGAAGGACTCGGCGCGGCCCATTTCGACGGACTTCGCGTACCCGCGGCGGTCATAGGCCAGCGTGGTGTGCTTCCGGAGACGGAGTCGGGCACGCGAAAAGCTCGAGACGCGATCCATCGCACCGTGAACGAACACGATGCGATGGGAGTCGGACTGCTGAAGCTGGTCGCTTGGCGACTCGTCGATGTAGAGGCCCGCAGATGAGCGAGCCGCGGACGACGGAAGAGACAACGCTATTCGACGAAGAGGTCGGCCAACTAGGCCGAGGGTCCGAGCTGGGGCCGTCGCGGAAGCGACGGTCGCGCTGCGGGTGACGCCGGCGGAGTCGGATCGTCGTCGCGGAAACCTTCACGGGCTCCACGCACGGCACGACCTGCCCGGTTTCGCACCCGGGAGAACGCCGACTCCTTGCGGACAACCGGGACGATCTCTTCGGTCACTTCAACCTTCGGCGGTTCGATGAAGGCCGGCTCCGGCATGACTGCCTCGTCGGGCTTCTTCGTCCACTTCGGCAGGTCTTTGAAGATCTCGTTGATGTCTTTGACGTCGAGTGTCTCTCGCTCCATGAGGGCCCGAGCAAACTTCTCGAGCGTGTCACGGTGGGTCAGCAGGATCTCGAACGCCGTCGCATGGGCGGTGTCGATGAACTTGCGGGTCTCGGTATCGATCAGCGCAGCGACGGAATCGGAGTAGTTGGCTTGGCGACCGAAATCGCGGCCCATGAACACTTCACCGTTCTTTTCACCGAACTGCTGCGGCCCGAGCAGATCGCTCATGCCGTATTCGGTGACCATGCTGCGGGCGATGGCCGTGGCCCGCTCGATGTCGTTGGACGCACCGGTCGTAAGTTCGTCGAAGAACAGCTCTTCGGCGGTACGGCCACCGAGCAGCATGGCGAGCTGGTCGCGCAGGCTGGTACGGCTGTGGTTGTACTTGTCTTCGGTGGGAAGCGACATGGTGAGACCGAGAGCCCGACCACGAGGAATGATCGTGACCTTGTGGATCGGATCGCAGCCGTCGAGAACGTGGCCGACCAGTGCATGGCCGGTTTCGTGAACGGCGGTGTTCCAACGCTCTTTCTCCGACATGACCATGGTCCGACGCTCGGGGCCGGCCATGATGCGGTCGCTCGCGGCTTCCATCTCTTCCATGGTGATCACGGTCTTACCCCGACGGGCGGCGATCAGCGCACCCTCGTTGAGCAGGTTCGCGATGTCAGCACCCGTGAATCCCGGGGTCTGGCGAGCCATGACCTCAAGGTCGACGTCGGCCGAGAACGGCTTGCCCTTCGCGTGAACTTTGAAGATTGCGGTACGGCCGGCGAGGTCGGGGCGATCGACCACGATCTGGCGGTCGAATCGGCCCGGGCGCAGAAGCGCCGGATCGAGGATGTCGGGGCGGTTCGTTGCGGCGATCATGATGACGCCTGTACGGGCCTCGAAACCGTCCATCTCAACGAGCATCTGGTTGAGGGTCTGCTCGCGCTCGTCGTGACCGCCGCCCATCCCGGCGCCACGGTGGCGGCCGACGGCGTCGATCTCGTCGACGAAGATGATCGCCGGGGCGTTGGTCTTGGCCTGCTCGAAGAGGTCACGGACACGGGAGGCACCGACGCCGACGAACATTTCCACGAAATCAGAACCTGAAATCGAGAAGAACGGAACACCGGCCTCGCCGGCAACCGCCTTGGCCAACAGGGTCTTGCCGGTTCCCGGGGGGCCGTAGAGAAGAACGCCCTTGGGAATCTTGGCGCCGATGGCCGCGAATTTGGCCGGGTTCTCAAGGAAGTCCTTTATCTCGCGTAGTTCCTCGATGGCCTCGTCGGCGCCGGCGACATCGGCGAACGTGACCTTCGGAGCGTCTTTCGACTGCATCTTGGCGCGGGACTTGCCGAACTGCATGATCCGGCTTCCGCCGCCCTGCATCGAAGACATCAGCCAGAAGAACGCACCGATCAACAACACGATCGGGAGGAAGTTGAGCACGATGCCGAGCAAGGACACGCCGTTTTCGGCGTCGACTTCGTAGCCGACCTTGTTCTGCTTCATCTCGACGACCAACTCGTCTTCGTACTCCGCCGGGTACGCGACCTTGATCTTTTTGGCCGCGGTCTTCCCGGAGGCCTTTACCTCAGCAGTGACAACGTTGGATCGCGTGGCGATCTTTACCTTGTCGACCTGCTTGGCGGCGACCATTGATTCGAAGTTGGAAAGGTCGACCTTCTCGCGTCCGCTACCGGACGACAGCATGCGTGACGCCGCGAGAAGCAGCACCAGCACCAAGACGACATACATTCCAGCACTACGCTGCATTTTTTTCATCGTGCCTCCAACGATTTCGGCAACAACACCTTACGGCTTTTGACACCGCAACGTTCCCCGGACCTGGGGTCTGGCCAAACATTTTCGTTCATGCCTTGCATGGGGTTCCTTGTCCGTCTACTTCCTGAGCGATTCTTGGGGTGCGAAGATCGCAGTTTCCCTTGAAGATGAAGCCCCAAAACCGGCGAGAACATTCCCGATCCGGTCAAGTTGCAGGTCACACGCCGTTGCCGGACGACGTCTGCACGTGCTGCGGCATGGGTGAACGCGAGAAACCCACATACGGTCGGCGTCGGAAAAATTCATACTTACGACCTATCGGCAGGAGCGACGTAGCGGTGTAGGGCCCGAAGATGGCGATTGCGTCCTCCGGCGTCGAGTCCGTACCCGACGACCCACCCAGGGGGTAACACGTGGCCGGTGTAGCGCAGGTACTTTTTGGTCTTCTCCGGAAGATCGAGGCCTTCTCGAACCAGAAGCGCACACACTGCCAGCGAGGCGGGTTCCCGTCGCTCGAAAATGTCGAGCAGAAACGACAGGGTCAAACCACTGTCAATGATGTCTTCCACAAGAATCACGTCGCGCCCTTCGAGGGAGACGTCGAGGTCTTTCAGAATTCGAACCACACCGCTCGAGGTTGTGGAAGATCCGTAGCTTGACACCGCGAGGAAATCAATTTCCGTTGGAAGGTCAATAGCACGAAGTAGGTCAGAAAGAAAAACGACCGCCCCCTTCAACACCCCGACCAGTAAAGGAGACTTCCCGGCGTAGTCATTGGCAATTTGTTGACCCAAATCTCGCACTATCGAGGCGATTTCGCTCTCAGAAAGGAGAACCTCACCGACTTCATCTGCGGCGACATGTTCCGGCGAATGACCTTGATCTCCCATACGGGTTCCATTTTGCATCATTGGAATGAAGCAGACGTGAGAGTTCAACCGATACGTTTCGCCAACAGCGAATTTGCGTGCCACAATTTGGTCTATGCCACCAAAAGCCGCAAAAAAGAAAAACATGTCCGCCGAGCACAAAGCTGCATTGGCCGAAGGTCGTGACCAGGGACGATCCATTCGTGCGTATCTCGAAGCACTCGAGGCCCACAAGCCGAAACGGGGTCGCAAGCGCACCCCGGATTCAATTGCTAAACGACTAGAACGCATTGAAGAAGAACTCACCGAGGCGTCGGCGATAGACCGACTGCACCTCCTCCAGGAGCAGGCCGACCTGCAGGGCGAACTCGAAGGTATGTCAGCGACCGTCGATTTGACTGAACTGGAGCAGGGCTTCATCGACTCGGCCGCCGGCTACAGCGAACGTAAGGGAATCACCTACGACACCTGGCGCAAGATGGGCATCGAGCCCGCTGTGCTTCGCGCTGCCGGCATTAAGCGCGGTGCCTGAGAGTTCTGGCACCGACGATAGGAATCATCGAAGGATCGTCGATAGACGGTAGGCAAAGATCGCTGTTGCAGTTCGTTCCCTAACTGTGGCGAATCAGGGCAACTGACAACGCGAAACAACCTCGGGTCAGAAACATCCAGCCGATGCAACCAACAACAACAAACGGGGCGCCGCGGCGCCCCGTTTTTGATTCTAAGAATCCTTACGATCCTGTCGCGCTTTCGACAAACCGTACTGAAGAACCATCAACGCGACAGCGCTTAGAGCAGTTCGAGGGCATCGACACTGCGTCGCGCATGACGCAGAACGCGGGAAAGATCAAACGCCGAATCAAGGCCTTCCGCTGAGATGTGCACGTCGGGATCACTCTCAAGTAAACGACGAAACGATTGGCGAGTATCCCACGCAGCCATCGCGTTGCGTTGCACGATGCGGTAGGCGTCGTCTCGCGAGGTACCCGCCGCCACAAGCGCGAGCAACACCGACTGGCTGAAGACGAGGCCGAAGGAACTGTCGATATTGGTACGCATTTGGTCGACGTCAACGTTGAGGCCACCGACCAGCGTGATGGCCTTTTCTGTGACGTAGTGCGTAAGCGTCGTCGAGTCGGGCAGGATAATTCGCTCGACCGAGGAGTGTGAGATATCCCGCTCGTGCCAAAGTGCAACATCTTCCAAGCCGGCCACCAGATTTCCACGAAGCACCCGGGCCAAGCCGGCTAAGCGCTCTGAGGTGATCGGATTTCGCTTGTGCGGCATGGCCGAAGAACCCTTTTGTCCGGTGCGGAAGGGTTCACGAACTTCGCGAACTTCGGTGCGCTGCAGGTGACGGATCTCGGTGGCAATCGTTTCAATCGTGGCCCCGAGCGAGGCGCACGCGTACAACAACTCAGCGTGACGGTCGCGGGCGACGACCTGGGTGGCGGGGACCGGCGTGAGGCCCAGCCGTTCGCACACGTATGTCTCCACCGCGGGGTCGATGTTCGAATACGTACCGACTGCGCCACTGAGTTTGCCCACGGCGATACCGGTTCGGGCGCGTCGCATACGTTCGCGGTCACGATCCACCGCCAGGCCCCACAACGCCATCTTCGCTCCGAACGTTGTTGGTTCGGCGTGAATGCCGTGGGTGCGACCCATGCAAGGGGTGTCAGCAAACTCGACCGCTCGCTTCTTCAACACCTCTATCAGCCGTGAGATCGAATCGATGATCAGATCAGCGGCGGCGACCATCGAGACACACAGTGCAGTGTCGACCACGTCGCTTGACGTCAGACCGTAATGCACCCAGGCGCCGGCCGGCATGCCAACGCTCTCCTGCACAACGTCGACAAAGGCCGCAACATCGTGATCGGTGATCTTCTCTCGTTCGTTGACGGCCTCAACCGTGAAGCTCGCCTTCGCCCGAATCGTCTGAGCGTCGGCGACGGGAACCACACCCAACTCAGCCAGGCCTTCGGTGGCCAGCAACTCCACCTCGAGCCAACGGGCCATGCGGGCGTGGTCAGACCACAGCTCCGCCATGGCCGGAAGGGTGTAGCGCTCGATCATGCTGCCGCTCCCGACGAATCCGCGAAGCCCGGCATCGGGATGATCTCGTCTCGACCGGGTCCGACCCCAAGCATCGACACTTCGACACCGGACTGCTCAGCGAGGAAGCGCACATAACGTTGGGCGTTCTCCGGCAGTTCGGAAAAGGACCGCACACCGGTCGTGTCGCTCTGCCAGCCGGGCAGTTCTTCGTAGATCGGCACGGCTCGCTCGAGCTGGTCCTGAAACGCCGGGAGGTGTTCAACGCGTTCTCCGTCGATCTCGTACGCAACACACACTTTTACGGTTGGAAGCGGGTCGAAGATGTCGAGCTTGATGATCGCCAACTCGGTGAGGCTGTTCAACTGCGAGGCATGACGCATCATGACGGCGTCGAACCATCCCGGGCGACGGCGGCGGCCGGTGACGGTTCCGAACTCGGCACCGCGCTCGACGATGCCTTCACCGATGGAGTCCTTCAACTCCGAGGGGAACGGACCGGCACCCACACGCGTGACGTATGCCTTCGCGATCCCGACGATACGGGTTAGGTCGCGGGGCCCAACGCCCGCACCGGCACAAGCCGCTCCGGCCACCGGGTTCGACGAGGTGACAAAGGGATAGGTGCCGTGGTCGATGTCGAGGAACGTCGCCTGCGCTCCTTCGAACAACACCTGTTTGTTCTCCCGCAATGCCTTTTGGACGAAGGCCACGGAGTCGCCGATGTACGGAGCCAGACGGGGTGCGTAGTCGTCGAGATAGAGCGCCAGAATCTCGGCCTCATTGAAGGGATCTTCGCCGTATACCGCGGTGAGAACTGCGTTCTTGTCGGCGAGGACCGCCTTCAGCCGGGCACGGAAACGGTTTGGAACCAGAAGGTCCTGCACCCGGAGCCCGTCTCGGGCCACCTTGTCGACATACGCAGGACCGATGCCGTTTTTGGTCGTCCCGATTGCGAAGTCACCCCGGCGCTTTTCCGCGAGCGCATCGAGTTTCTGGTGGTACGGCATGATCAGGTGGGCATTGGCACCGACCATGAGTCGAGAAGTGTCTATCCCGTTGCTCTCGAGCATTTCGATCTCGGCGAACAGGGTGGCGAGGTCGAGCACGACGCCGTTGCCGATGACCGGCGTAACGTGGGGATACAAAATCCCGCTCGGGGTCAGCCGAAAGGCGAACTTCTTGTCGTTTGCGACGACGGTGTGACCGGCGTTGTGCCCACCCTGGTAGCGCACCACCACATCTGCGCTGTGGCTGAGAAGGTCGACAACCTTGGCCTTCCCCTCATCACCCCACTGGGTACCAACAACAACTGTTCCCGGCATGACAATCTCCTCGATTGGGCAATGGGCCGGTAGCAGATGCTATCGCACGTGGACGGGCATCCCCGTGCCGAACGGCACAGGGATACGAGAATTCGTCGCGCAGCCCGCCGACAGGTGAAAGTTCTGCCCGACTTCGGCCGGGCTCGGGTTCGAAGGCTGTCGCGTACTACTTTCGGGCTGCGATGGTCTCTTTGGCCTTCGCCTGGAGGCGGTCAATCATCATTGTGCCGAGCTTCTTGAGGCCGGGGTCGAAGGGCGGCGCCTTATAGGTTCCCGCATTGGGCGGGTCGACGAGCGACGCGTGAATGTCCTTCCAACCGAGGTTCAACACCTTGATGAAGTTGTTCTTGTCCCACCAGGGGCCCTTTATGTCGTTTCCAAAAGGACCGGCCGAGTGGAGTTTGAAGGAATGCGAACCCGGACCGTTAAGGGTCTCGATCGCCGCGTCGCCGTATTCCACGGGGACCGTCTCGCCGTCGATGAGCTTGAACGACCCATAACCGTTGAGTACGAGTTGGGCAAACACGTCAATAATGTGGGTTTCCGCGGAGATATACGGGGGTTTGACGCCGCCCCGAAACAGCGCTTCAAGGACCCGGTGGTCGTAGTGCTCGATATCGACCTTGATGTAGTAGGCCTCGCCGTACTGTCGGACGATATCCACGCTTGACCTCGCGGGAAGTTGCACCTCGGTGAAATGGTGAATCTGGTCGTCGGCCGGGCGGGGAAACTGATTGACCGCGTGGTAATAGTGGTCAGTCTCCTCCTCCTGGTTTTTCAGGTAGAACGGAACCGTCGTTGCCGGAGGATCCTCCTCGGCCAGAACACAGTTCTCGATCACGAGTCGGCCGCTCGCGATCTCGTCGGCGAACCGTTTCCCCATGTCGGCGCAAAGTGTGGGATCCGCCTCCACCGCCACGACCAGGTCGGCCTTTTTCAGGTAATACTCGACATCATCACCGTTGTTTGCACCAAAGTCATAGATCACTTTTTTCATGTCGAAACCCTCAATCCTCGCTCGGGAGCCAAACATTACCCTGGGCCGGGTCTGCACGATATGGGGCTACCGACCCGTTAACGGCGCTCGATGAGCGTTACAGGCGCTCGATGATCATGGCCATTCCCTGACCACCGCCAACGCACATGGTTTCCATACCGATCGTCGTGTCGGTGGCAATCAGACCGTTGATCAGCGTCGTCATGATCCGGGCGCCGGTCATTCCGAACGGATGACCCAACGCGATGGCCCCACCATGAACGTTGAGGCGATCACGTTGGATGCCGAGGTACCGCATCGACGGCAGGATTTGCGCGGCGAACGCTTCGTTTATCTCCACCAGATCAATGTCGTCGATGGACATCCCCGCCCTGGCCATCGCCTTTCGACAAGCCTCGACCGGCCCGAGGCCCATGATTTCCGGGTTGATTCCCGAAACCGAACTGGCGATGATTCGAGCCAGCGGTTGGATCCCGAGTTCACGGGCCCGGGTGTCGCTCATCACGATAACGGCGGCCGCCCCGTCATTGAGCGGACAGGAGTTGCCGGCCGTGACCGTGCCATCGGGACGAAATGCCGGGCGAAGTTTCTGTAGGTTTTCGAGAGTCGTCTCCGGCCGAGGACCGTCGTCTTTCGAAATAACCGTTCCGTCGGGAAGGAATATCGGGGTGATGTCGTTTTCGAAGAATCCGTTCGCGATCGCCCGGCCGGCGTTTTGTTGGGCGGAAAGCGCGTATTCGTCTTGATCGGCTCGACTCACGCCTTCCAGCTGTGCGACGTTTTCCGCGGTATGCCCCATGGCGATGTACACGTCGGGAAGTCCGTCGCCCGCGTCCCAGACCTCCGAACTCCTTGTCCGGCGATCGGTTCGGGCCTTCGCGTCGCTGAAGATGGGATTCTCGGTGTCGGGAAGCGAGTCGCTGCTCCCTTTGAGAAATCGGCTCACGCACTCCACGCCGGCGGCAATGAACGCATCTCCTTCGCCCGCCTTTATGGCGTGGGCCGCCATACGGATTGTCTGCAACGACGAAGAGCAGTAGCGGTTGACCGTCGTACCTGGGGTGTCAGGCAATCCGGCGAGGACGCTGACAACCCGGGCCATGTTGAATCCCTGTTCCCCACCGGGCAGGCCGCAGCCGAGCATCAGGTCTTCGATTTCGGAATGGGGAAGCTGCGGAACCTTGGCCAGCGCGGCAACCACCATTTGCGCCGCGAGATCATCGGGCCGCACGTCGACCAGGGAACCTTTGAACGCTCGCCCGATCGGAGAGCGAGCCGTCGCAACAATTACTGCTTCAGCCATGGAGACACTTTCGTAGGACCCCGGCGTGGACGACCCGGGAAGGCGACGTGCGACTTCGTCACGCGTTGCGAACGTACCCGGCATTTCGGCGGGAAATCACCGGGAGGCGCCAGTTTCTGTAGCTATGTGACACAGTTCACCGGTGGGCCATCGGCGGGAGCGATAGGGATCGGGAAAGGATCAGCCAACCTGCTCAATTGCCTCGGAGAGAGCCTGAACATCGCCGCCGTCGAAGTTCGCCCGCTCACCCACGCGCGACACGAAACCAAGCTGGAGTCCCGATGAACCGTCGCGGACCGTGAAGAACCGCTCGAGGCCATTTTCGGTGGTCAGCACGTCGGTTTGCAGTGGACAGCCTGCTTCAGCGAGTGCCGTACGGATGAATGCCGCGTTCAGAACCTCAAGGGCGATGTGATGCACGCCGGTTCGGAGCGGTTCCCCCGGGTGTTCCGCCGCAGCGCGCATCAACACAAACGTGACTCCTCCGGCGTCGACAACCGCCGAATCAAGGCCCGGGTGGTCAGGATGGGAGCCTTTGGGCGAGCGGACGCGGAACCCGAGGTTGGTCACGAAGAACTCGATGGCGGCGTCGAGGTCGTCGACAGCGACCGTGACATGGTCGATCCGGCACGCGGTGGTCTGCAGGGCGGTCTCAACGAACGGGCCGTGGCTTTCCTCAACCTCGGATCCGGTCGCGTCGCCGGCCTTGGCCGCTCGCATATGGACGGCTTCGATCCGATGGGTCTCCGAAAGGAGCGAGCGGAAGAGGAGCTCCGCAAACTCCGGGTCGATCGAACGCTCCCGAGCCCAACCGACCCGGGTCCTCAGAACCTCCTGGACCCGCTGGGGCTGGAGCACCTGGGTGTTGACATCACCCTTGAGTGCCGCCACCTCGTGGCAAAGATCGAAGCGACGCGCAAGTACATCAAGCAGCTGTTGATCGGCTTCGTCGATCTTGCTCCGGAGTTCGGACAGGGCAGCAACGTTAAGAGCCATACGACTCAGAGTCTGGCCCAGCTTCGAGCATGTGCACGAACCAACCCGGTTGGACCGTCCAGATCGGCGATTCCGGGAGGGTTCGCCGTGCTGTCAGGACTTGGCCGGCTTCGCCGCCTTTTCGACAACCGGAGCGTCGGCAGCCTTCCAGGCCGCAAAGCCTCCGTCGATATGACTCACGTTGGTGAGACCCATGTCGATCATCGTGGCGGCGGCGAGAGCGCTGCGCCATCCACCACCGCAGTAGAGGACGAAGTGCTTGTCGGGGTCGCCGAACACCGGCTTGTAATACGGGCTTTCAGGATCGACCCAGAACTCCAGCATGCCGCGGGTCGCATGAAATGCGTTTGGCACCATGCCTTCACGCTCCAGCTCCCGCGGATCCCGGAGGTCTACGAAGACCATGGTCGGATCCTCGAGCAGCGCTACCGCTTCAGCAACGGATCGCGTCTGGATGCGGGCTTCAGCCTCGGCGACGAGCTGACGGAATCCTTTGGTTACTGGCATAGCGTGAACGTAGCAGAGAGCTCATGCCGTTTGCCCGGCGCCGCGACCGGGGCGAGTCCGCACGGCCGAGAAACCCTCGACCCGTCGACGATCGTTCCGTTTCGCCCGCGGAGTCTCGCCGTCGGATCGTCCGGGGATCTAACGAGCCGACTCTATCGCTGCATGCATGCGGTCGCGACGCACGATCTCCCCCGCAACCTGCGAGATCCGCTCATCGTCGGACCAGCCCCGGACCGACGACATCACCGAGGCCACGTCGTTCAGTTCCGCGTCGGTCATGGGTCCGAGGGTACCGATCACGAGGCGGCGATGGATCACGTCGCCAAGCGTGATCGCCGCTTCGTGCGTGACCGCAAAAACAATCTGCGCTCGGATGTCGAGGCAACCTGTGCGCGTTGAGATGCGCTCGCCCAGCGAAGGATCGGCGGCAACCAGATCGAGAATGCGGTCGTGTTCGGTTCCGTAGAGTCGGGCCAGATGGAGGCGCGACTGCGGGTCGATGTGCAACTCTGACCTTGAGTTCGCGGCCGCCTCGAGAAACGGTTGAGCGTCGGTCGCCCATCCGAACGCGCCGAACACCGCAATCGACCGGGACGGAAACGTATGTGTACGTATGTTCTTCAACGCCGGTGAATCGAGAAGCGTATCGAGCGTGTCTTCGGCCAATCCGCGAGCGGTGGTCCATTTCCCGCCGCCGATGGACCAGAGGTTCGTCACACCACCTTTGGTGTGGTCATACAGCTCCGCACGGCGAGACGTCGAATAGCTGTCTTTGCCTTCTTCGACGATCAGCGGACGAATACCGACCGCCGTTGCCGCGACGTCGTCGACATCGAGCTTCGTGTTCGACGTGGCATTGACGGTGTTTAGGATCAGCTTCACATCGTCGCCGTTGGCCGCCACGTCATCGGGGTGATCGGTGATCGCCGTGTCGGTGGGGCCGATGAACGAAAAACCCTGCCAGGGCGACACGATTGCGTGATGCCCGTCGGGGGCCCGGACAAACACCGCGTCGGTTCCACCGAGGGCCTTGGTAAGGATGTGGACACCCTTGGACCGTTGGATACCCACCCCCAGCTTCTTCGGAAGGGACCGCAGCACCAGGTCCATCCAAGGCCCGCCGCAGTTCACGACCGCCTTTGCGGAGACGTTGTGCACTTCCCCGGTCAACGAGTCTTCGACCGTGACACCGCGCACGACGATCGAACCGTCAGCCGCTTGGTCGGTGAGGAAACCAGCCGCCTTCATGTGATTCAGCGCAACGGCCCCCGCCTGTACCGCCGTCTGCAGAAACGCCAGCAACAGCCGTTCCGGATGGATGTTGAGCGTGTCGGGATACGCCCAGGCTCCGTAGAGATCCTGGTCAGCCAGCCACGGAACCTCGCGAAGGAGTCGCTTCTTCGTTACCCATGACGGGTGCGGCATGTGCAGGCTCTTGGGCGCGTTTCGGTTCTTGTCGTAGGACAGCACGTCATAGAGCACAACCCCCGCACCGATCAACATCGCACCGGGCTTTGACCACTTCCACGCCGGCATCACGAATCGGGTCGGCGAAACAAGGTGCGGCGCCGCGAGCCCGAGAATGCGTCGTTCGCGAAGCGACTCACGCACCACGCCAAACTCGTAGGTCTCCAGATAGCGGATGCCACCGTGGATGTATTTGCTGGTGGCTGATGAGGTGCCCTGCCCGAAGTCGCCCTTTTCGACCATGAGGACCCGAAGCCCGCGGCCGGCTGCTTCACGCGCCACGGAGACGCCGGTAATGCCACCACCGATTACCACCAAATCAAACTGCCCCGACAACGAACCCGTATCACGTTCTATTCGCACAGATCTCCAGCTTGCCCCAAAAACGGACCCAACCCGAGCACGCGAGGCCGGTTGCCCGAGCTTCACCCTGAAGTTGCGGCGGGTCGCGGTCGATATACCCGCTACGGCCTATCGTTGATTGACCGGACATTCTCGTTTCACGCAATACACCCGTCTATGGAGTAGCTGTGCTCGACTATCAAGCCCCCATCCGCGACCTGCTGTTCAGCCTTGACTTGGTCGGATTGGCCGATCTAACGGCGCTTGAACCCTTCGGACACAGTGATCGCGACACGGTCCAGTCACTCCTCGAAGAATTTGGCCGCGTGACCCGAGAGGTCATCTCTCCCACCAACGAGATCGGAGATCGGGAAGGCCTGAAGGTCGATACGGTCAACTCGACGATCACCACACCCGCCGGTTTCAAGGGGGCATACCGCGCATACGTCGACGGCGGTTGGGGTTCGGTACCGGCCGACGCGGCCTACGGCGGAGGCGGATTCCCGCACACCATCGGGATAGCGATGTCGGAAATGCTGCAGTCGGCCAACATGGCGTTGGCGCTGTGCCCGATGCTCACGCAAGGTGCCATAGAGGCGTTGTCACACTGGGGTTCGGAAACCCAGAAAGAGACATACCTGCCGAAGCTCACCAACGGCCAGTGGACCGGCACGATGAACCTGACCGAACCCGACGCCGGTTCCGACGTGGGAGCGCTCCGGACCAAGGCGGTTCAGGCCGCCGACGGAACCTGGCGCATCACGGGCCAGAAGATCTACATCACCTGGGGCGAACATGACCTGACCGACAACATCATCCATTTGGTGTTGGCCCGGGTCGAGGGTGCACCGGCCGGGACCAAAGGCATTTCGTGCTTCATCGTCCCGAAGTTTGTCCTGAACGCCGACGGCACCCTTGGCGCCCGCAACGACGTTCGCGTCGTGTCGACCGAACACAAGATGGGCATCCACGCATCCCCCACTTGCGTTCTCGCCTTTGGCGACGCCGGAGAGGGAGCGGTCGGTGAATTGATCGGCGAAGTCAACACCGGCATGAGAACGATGTTCACCATGATGAACAATGCGCGCTTAGCAGTTGGCCAACAGGGTCTCGCGTTGGCCGAACGTGCGTATCAGCTTGCGTATGCCCATGCCATGTCCCGGGTTCAGAGCCGCGTCGTCGGGAGCGACGACCCCCACGCGACCATCATCGGCCACGCCGACGTCCGACGCATGCTCTTGACGATGCGCAGCCAGGTAGAAGCGATGCGTCACCTGATCTTTCTCAACGCCAGGGCGATCGACGAGGCCCGTCATCACCCCGACCCCGACACGCGTGCCAAAGCCGGTGAGTTGGCCGATCTTCTGACACCGCTTTCCAAAGCGTGGTGCACCGATCTCGGCAATGAGGTCTGCTCGCTCGGTGTGCAGGTGTTCGGCGGAATGGGGTACTGCGAAGACACCGGTGCCGCACAGCTGTTCCGCGACATCCGAATCGCCGCCATCTACGAAGGCACCAACGGGATACAGGCGCTTGACCTGTTCGGTCGGAAGATCCCGATGCGCGATGGCGCGGTAGTACGCGAACTTATCGAAACGATGCGCAAGACCTGCCACGAACTCAGCGGCAATCTCGTCGAACTTCGCGACGATCTCAGCTTGGCCATCGATTCGCTGGAGCAGACCACGCGATGGATGCTCTCGGCCGGTCGGGCCGAGATGATCGACGGCATGGCCGGCGCCACCCCGTATCTCCGGCAGTTCGCCACCACCGTCGCTGGATGGCTGATGGCCCGCCAGGCACTGCAGGCCAACGCGGCCGGCGCCGACCCGTACAACGCGGCGAAGATCGCGTCGTCGATGTTCTTCATGCAACAGATTCTTCCCACGACCAAGGGCCTCATCGCCCAGATCACCGCAACGGCCAAGCCGCTGTACGCGATCGCCGACGCCGACCTGGCCAGCCGCTGAGGATATCGAACGGCTGCATTACCCTGGCCCTATGGGCATGGAACTTTCGATGTGGGCGATGACGGCGGATCAGGTGGCCGAACTTTCACAGAAAGGCGAGGAGGACGTAATGGCCATGTGGGCCGACGCCGATGTCTCGCTGGAACTCTGGAACCATGTCAGCGAGTTGTTCACGGCGGTTGGGGTCGACGGCAACGGCCTGCTGTTCGGTGACCCGATCGTCGATGTCGGGTCCTTCGAAATCCCTCCATTCGTGAAGGGTCCAAACGATGTCCAGAGACTCGCGGTGAAGCTTGCCGCTATCGACGAACCGCAGCTGATCAAAGCGGCGACCGCGCTGGCCAAGCCAACCGACACCGACTACTCCGACCTGTTTGAAGGCGAGGTCGATCCGGTCTTTACCGTCGACGCGGCTAAGGAGATCATCGACCTCTTTCAGCGGGCCGCAGCGGCGGACCAGCACATCGTGTCGTTGATGATCCTGTAGGCGGCCGGTCCGCCGTCGAAGCAATCGGGGCGCTGACCTTCGGTCAGCACCCCGGCAAACAACTCGCAGAACCAGTGTTAGTTGACCGGTGTCAGTTGACCATCTTGTCGCGTCCGGCCCAGTAGGGCTCACGGAGCTTGAACTTCTGCAGCTTGCCCGTGGCGGTGCGGGCCAGCACCTCACGGAACTCAACGGATGTGGGGCACTTGAAGTGCGCCATCTTGGAACGGCAGAAGTCGATCACGTCGCGCTCACTTGGAGCCGGAACACCGGCACGCAATACGACGAGCGCCTTGATCGTCTCGCCCCACTTCGCATCGGGGACACCGATCACACAGCATTCAGCGATAGCCGGATGTTGGAACAGGCAGTCTTCGACCTCGATCGACGACACGTTCTCGCCACCCGAGATGATCACGTCTTTCTTCCGGTCAGCGATCACCACGTATGCCCCATCGAGATAACCACCGTCTCCCGTATGGAAGAAGCCGTCTCGGATCGCTTTGCCCGTTTCCTCCGGCTGCTCCCAGTAGCCCTCGAACACGTGATTAGCACGCGCGCATACTTCTCCGTCTTCGCTGATCTTCATCGTGACACCGATCGTCGGAGTACCCGCCCGTGAGAGCAGCTTGGCCCGCTCGCTCGGCGAAAGGTGGTCGTACTCGGCCCGCGACCGGTTCATGGTGAGCAGCGGTGAGGTCTCGGTCAGGCCGTAAATCTGGATGAACTCCCAACCCAACTCAACTTCGACGCGTTCGATGGTCTTCGACGGAGGCGGGGCGCCGGCCACGACGATGCGAACCTGGTCTCGACCCGGGACGGTCTGACCTGCAGCAACCCGGGCTGCAGCAGCATCGAGGGTCATCGACACGACGGCCGGAGCTCCGCAGGCAAAGGTCACGCCATGGGACTCCACGCGCTTGAGAATCTCTTCACCGTCGACCTTGCGAAGGACGATGTGCTTTCCTCCCATTCCGGTGACGGTATAGGTCTGCCCCCAGCCGTTGCAGTGGAACATCGGAAGGGTGTGGATGTACACGTCGCGATCGGTGACGGTCGAATGCCAGCCGAACGTGACCGCATTCGTCCAGGCGTTTCGATGGGTGATCTGGACGCCTTTGGGTCGGGCCGTTGTGCCGCTCGTGTAGTTGATGGTGGCGGTCGCGTCTTCGTCGGGTTCCCAGCGGGTCGGTTCAGCCGCACCAGCCGGGAGTTCTGCAAACAGTTCGGCGTCATCTGAGCCGTCGAGGATGAACTTGTACTCCACCTCGATGTCTTTCACCACATCGGCCTGCTCGGGGTCGACCAGCAGGACCCGCGCGCCGGAGTGCTTGATGATGTACGCAATTTCTTCGGAGTTCAGGCGGAAGTTGATCGGAACCAGCACCCGACCGTAGCCACCCGTGCCCCAGAACGAGATAAGGAACTTGGCGGAATTGGGGCTCACGATCGCCACGCGGTCGCCGACGCCGATACCGATGTCTTCAAGCTTTCGGCCCATCCCGCGAACGCGACGCTCGAACTGCGCGTACGTCAACTCGCCAAGACCACCGACCGCATCGGGTTCGTCAACCACGGCGATCCGGTCGCCGTAGACGTTCACCGCACGCTGCAGGAAATCGCCGACACTAAATGGAACCTTCATTCGTACCTCTCGGAGAACCTCATGTGGAACAGCCACGTACCCGGGCTGGCATTGCCGTTCCCCATCATTGCGTAGAAGGACCGTCCAGCGCAGATCCGTGCCATCCAACCACTCGAGCCATCCACGAGACCTCGAACTGCGCAAGAATCAACCCATGACCTTTGAACGCATAGGAGTCGTAGGCGGTGGCCTGATGGGCTCGGGTATCGCTGAAGTTGCCGCCCGGGCCGGTCTCGACACGATCGTGCTCGAAGCCAACAGCGATGCAGCCGATCGGGCCCGCAAACGCCTGGAAACGTCGCTAGCCCGAGCAGTCCGCTCGAACAAGCTCGATGAGGCCGGAATGGAACGGGCGTTGAGTTTTCTGTCGTTCGCCACGGAGATGGACGCCCTGGCCGATCGCGATCTTGTCATCGAAGCCATCATCGAAAACGAGAAGGCCAAGGTCGACGTGTTCAAATCGCTCGACCGGGTCATGACCAACGCCGACGCGGTGCTGGCCTCCAACACGTCATCGATTCCGATCATGAAGTTGGCCATGGCGACCCAGCGTCCCTCGCAGGTGATCGGAATCCACTTCTTCAACCCGGTGCCGGTTCTTCGACTCGTTGAACTTGTCACCTCACTCCTCACCAGCCAGGAGACGATCACGCGGGCCAACGAGTTTGCGACCGAGACCCTGAAAAAGCGCGTGATCCGCTCGCAGGACCGGGCCGGATTCATCGTGAATGCGCTCCTGATTCCGTACCTGCTGAGCGCCATCCGCATGATGGAGTCCGGCTTCGCGACAGCCGAAGACATCGACGCCGGCATGATCGAGGGATGCGCCCACCCGATGGGACCGCTCCACCTCGCCGATCTCATCGGGCTCGACACCACGATGGCCGTGGCCGAATCGCTCTACGCCGAGTTCAAAGAGCCCCTCTACGCACCGCCGCCGCTGCTGTGCCGCATGGTCGAAGCCGGTCTGCTCGGCCGCAAGACCGGGCGTGGCTTCTTCCACTACGGCTGACCCACCCGCCTGACCGGTCTGCTCCTGACCGGGTCCAGCCGGTCGTCGCCGCGCGCCAATCCACTGCTAAAAGTGAACCTATCGGCCTACTCAACTACTACGGGTGAGATGTCGATGCTCAGGTTATGACTTACGTGAGCTCGCGAATCCCGCTTCAGGTGGCGGCGCCGTCGAAACGGCGCAGGTCACGCCTTTTACCGTGGATCGGTGTCGGCCTGGTGACCTCCGCCGCGATCGGCATAACGACGTTGACCTGGACCGGGGCCGCCCACGCAGAACGTTCAACCACCTCGACCGTGGCCGAAGCTTCGACGGCACCCGCAACTCCTGCTCCGAGCATTCACAGCATCTACGACGTCCAGAACGATCTGAACCGGCTCCGCGCCGAAAAGCGCCTCGGACCCCTCGTGTTTGACTCCATTCTCACGCAGACCGCGGGAACCTGGGCCAATACCCTGGCCGACGAAAACCGCCTTCGGCATGACCCGCAGCTCGTCGCCGGTTACCAAGATGGCTGGACGACGCTGAGCGAGAGCATCTCCGCCGGATCGACCATGGATGACGCCTACGCCGGCGTTATCGGCAATCAACGCCAAGCGGCCCAGATCTTCAACGAGCAGACCAACACCGCCGGAGTCGGGCTCGCGACCAAGAACGGGCAGGCGTACCTCGTCGTTCGCTTCGCCGCCCAGAACGCCGAATAGCGACCTCTGAGCGAAGTTTCCGGTCCGGCGAGGGCTCGTAGCCCCGACCCGAACTTTGTGAACCGCACGTGAAATGCGCGTTCCTACCATCGAGGATCTTTTCATTTTGTAAAGAGACCCGATAGCGTGGCTTTATGGCCGTAGCTTTACCAACCACGATTTCGGGGGCTCTCACAGCCCTGGAGGTCAACCCCGAGGCCCATATTCTGGCGGGTGGCACCGACTTCATGGTCGAAGTCAACTTCGGGCATCGACGCCCCGAATCTGTCATCAGCCTGAAAGCCGTGTCGGAGCTGCGACAACGCGTGCGCACCGGATCAACGCTGTTTCTCGGAGCGATGACGACGTACGCGGATCTCCAGGCCCCTGATGTCGCCGAGGCGGTCCCCGCCCTCGCGATTGCCGCCCGAACCGTCGGTTCTCCACAGATCCGCAACGCCGGAACCATCGGCGGCAACGTCGGCACCGGCTCACCGGCGGGCGACCTGCTCCCGGTACTCGCCGCCCTCGATGCCACGATTCACCTGATGTCGACCGGAGGGACCGAGCGCAAGGTTCCGTGGGCCGAGTTCTTCCTCGCCCCGAAGCGAACCGCCCGACGATCCGACGAACTGCTCACGGGCGTGACCGTCCCGGTGCTGAACAGCCGTCAGGACTACCTGAAAGTCGGCACCCGCAACGCCATGGTGATCTCGGTCGCCGGCCTTGCTCTGGTCGTGGATATCGACGCCCGACGACTGGGCTGCGGTCTCGGCTCGGTCGGTCCGACGCCGTTGCGCGCACCCGATGCCGAGCGCTTCGCGGCCGAGAACATTGACTGGGAAACCGTCACCATCCCCGACCCCCGGACCTATGAGACGTTTTCAACGCTGGTAGCGGAGGCCGCCCGCCCCATCGACGATCACCGCTCAACCGCCGAGTACCGGCGCCACGCAGTCAAGACGATGGCTCAGCGGGCACTCATGCGTCTCGTTTAGCCGATCGAACCCAAGCCACTCGAACCCAACCATCTCGACAACCCGAATCCGCCTGAGAAACGACGAAGTGACAGCTCCATGAACTCCGAAACGGTTACCTACACACTCAAGGTGAACGGCACCGATCATGTCGTCGAAGATGCATGGCTCGGCGAGAGCCTGCTCTACGTGCTGCGTGAACGCCTCAACCTGCCCGGCGCAAAGAACGCGTGCGAGCAGGGGGAATGCGGCTCCTGCTCGGTCATGGTCGACGGTGATCTCCTGTGTTCGTGCCTGGTCCTCGGCGCCGCGGCGGTCGGGTCCGATATCACCACGGTCGAAGCGATGGCCGGAACCGACCCCTACGCCGCCCCGGGGGCTGCGCTTTCGACGGTCCAGCAGGCATTTGTCGATGCAGGCGCTGTCCAGTGCGGTTTTTGCACGCCGGGTCTGATCATGGCCGTCCACGATCTTCTCGATCGGCTCCCCAGTCCGAATGATCTTGAGATCCGCGAAGCGATCAGCGGCAACCTGTGCCGGTGCACCGGGTACGGGCGCATCTTCGAGGCCGTGCGCAATGCCGCAGAAACCCGCAACTCGTCCCTTCCGGGCGGCCTGGTATGAGCTTCGAGACTCCCGTCATCACCGGCACCAACCATCGCATCGGGGCGTCGGCTCCCCGCCCTGACGGCGTCGCCAAGGTGAAAGGCGAATTTGCCTTCTCCAGCGACCTCTGGGCCGAGGGCATGCTGTGGGCCCACATCCTCCGTTCGCCCCACGCGTCGGCGAAGATCGTCTCGATCGACCTGGCGGAGGCCTGGAAGATCCCCGGTGTCCGGACCGTGATGACTCAAGACGACGTCCCGGGTCGCAAGACGTTCGGCCTTGAACACCCCGACCAGCCCGTGTTCGCCGACGGGGTCGTGCGGTACTTCGGTGAGGCGATCGCCGCCGTAGCTGCGGACCACCCCGAAACCGCCCGTCTGGCGTGCGAGGCGATCAAGGTCACCTACGAAATTCTGGAACCCCTCGTTGACGCGGAGGCGGCGATCACCGCGGCCCCGCTACACCCCGACGGCAACATCTACCGCCACCTGATGATTCGCCACGGTGACCAGAATCTGGTTGGCGACGTAGTTGTTGAAGGTACCTACGAGGTCGGAATGCAGGATCAGGCCTTCCTCGGGCCGGAGTCCGGGTTGGCCGTTCCCGACCACGACGGTGGCGGCCTGGAGCTGCGCGTATCCACGCAGTGGCTTCACAGCGATATGTGGCAGACCGCCGCGAGTCTCGGACTTCCCGAAGAACGCGTCCGTTTCGTTCTTTCCGGAGTCGGCGGAGCATTTGGCGGCCGCGAAGACGTGAGCATGCACATCCACCTGGCCCTTCTGGCCCTACGCACCGGGCGCCCGGTCAAGATCGTCTACTCCCGCCTCGAGAGTTTCCTCGGGCACGTCCATCGCCATCCCGCCCGCATGTGGTACCGCCACCATGCGACGAACGACGGCGACCTCGTCCGGGTCGAAGCCCGAATCCTGCTCGATGGCGGGGCCTACGCCAGCACGTCGTCGGCGGTGCTGGCGAACGCCGCGTGTTTCGGAACCGGCCCCTACAACGTCCCCAATGCGACAGTCGAGGGGTGGGCGGTGCGCACGAACAACCCGTCGTGCGGAGCCATGCGTGGCTTCGGCGCCGTGCAGACCTGCTTCGGCCATGAGTCGCAGATGGACAAGCTTGCAGATGCGCTCGGCATGGACCGGGTTGCGTTGCGTCGACGCAACGCCCTTGCCACGGGTGACCGTCTGATCACCGGCCAGATCGTCACAGGTTCACTCCCTGTCCGTGAGGTCATAGACGCACTTGCGGCCCATCCCTCACCGGCCGATACCCGGGCGACCGACGACATGATGGCCCGACCGGGCGGCGCCGGTCGCACCGCCGACGCTGACCACGTGCATCGCGGATACGGCTTCGCGCTCGGTTGGAAGAACCTGATGTTCGCCGAAGGCTTCGACGACTACTCGACGGCGTCGTGCACGGTGACCGGCGGTCAGGTTTCCATCAAGACCGCATGCGCCGAAGTCGGCCAGGGGTTTGTGACCCTCGTCGAGCAGATCGGCCGAACCGAGTTCGGTGTCGATGAGGTCACCATCGAACAGACCGACACCACCATCGGCTCAGCCGGGTCAACCAGCGCAAGCCGCCAAACCTGGATGTCAGGTGGAGCGGTAAAAGCAGCCTGCGATTCAGTCCGAGCCAAGATCATTCAGCATGTGGCTGAACTGCGGGGCGTTACCCCCGAGGTACTTGAGATCCGCGATGCCCGGGTCGTATCGCTCAACGGTGAAATCGACATCGCGCTGGACGCGTTCGGCGACACGATCTTCACCGACACCATCGAATTCCACCACGCCCCCACAGTCCGCCTCGACGACGACGGGCAGGGCGACGCGCACGTCAGCTTCGCCGTAGCCGCCCACCGGGCGGTCGTAGACGTCGACGCGGGCCTCGGACTCGTGCGCGTGGTGGAGATGGCAACATCCCAGGATGTCGGCCGCGTGCTGAACCCCCTTCAGGCGATCGGACAACTCGAGGGCGGGACCGCTCAGGGGGTCGGACTCGCCGTGATGGAGGAGATCGTCCTCGACCGCGGCAAGGTCCGCAACCCGAGCTTCACCGACTACCTCATTCCGACGGCGCTCGACATGCCAACGGTCGTGATCGCCGGGTTCATCGAGGTACCAGAGCCGGGTGCACCTTACGGCGCCAAGGGGATCGGCGAGCCACCGACGATCTCGTCGACACCGGCGGTCGCTGCGGCCATCCGCGACGCGACCGGTCTGGAACTCCCCCGCGTTCCCGTTCGGCCCCAGGACATCGTCTTCGCGAAACGGCGGTAGACGACGTCAGTACGGTTGATGAACATCGGCGAAACGCCGGTGAAACAGCCCGAATTTCGGCGGCCGATTGCTAAGCATGCTTGGGATCGGTGGAGCCCTGGAGCGGTCGAGGAGCCGAACAGCCACTGCCTGCGCCAGTCTGAACTGAACGATGGTTCAATTGTGAATCGGTCTGCGCGCTGACTGTCTGTGGACATATCTGCGTACTTATTAACAGCTAAGGGCACTTATCCACAGAGTTATACCCAGTTCTCGTCGCCAGAGACGACAAACGCCCGACCAGTGCTGGTCGGGCGCTGAAGAATTTTCTGAGCTTGCAGGGGAACCAGAGGTTCCCGTCCCGGGTCGTTTACAGACGCTCACCGGTCGTGAGGTCGAAGAAGTGAAGGTGGGAGGTATCCACCGCAACGTCGATGAGTTCGCCCGGCCGCACACGCGTGCGGGCGTTGAAGCTCGCTACAAACGTCGAACCGGCGTCGCCACCGAGACGGGCCAGGTTGTCGTCTTCTTCGGACTTCTTGTTCGCGTCGGTGAACACCTGGGGGGTGTCGACACCGAAGTGGACCATAACTTCACTGCCCAGAGCTTCGGTGATGTCGACCTTGGTCTTCAGCGTGCGGTGTTCCGCTCCACCCGCGACCGCCGCATCGTCCATGTCTTCCGGGCGGATACCGAGCACGATCCGACGTCCGTCGGCCACCGCACCCTCCAGACCCGGGCGGGTCGCAACGAGGGCGGGGTCGAGGAGGAGTTTCTGGTCACCCAGGTGAACCCACGTGCCCGCAGCGTCGCGAGAGACCGTCGCTTCGGAAAGGTTCATTGGGGGCGAACCGATGAAGCCGGCAACGAACAGGTTGGCCGGGTTGTCGTAGATGAACTGCGGGGTGTCGACCTGCTGAAGGATGCCTTTGCGCATAACCGCAACGCGGGTTCCCATTGTCATAGCCTCGATCTGGTCGTGGGTGACGTAGATCGTGGTGACGCCGAGGCGCTGCTGGATTCGAGCAATCTCGGCTCGGGTCTGGACGCGCATCTTGGCGTCGAGGTTGGACAGCGGCTCGTCCATGAGGAACACCTTCGGCTCCCGGACGATGGCCCGACCCATGGCCACGCGCTGACGCTGACCACCTGAGAGCTGCTTCGGCCGACGGTCGAGCAGCTCGTCGAGACCCAGCATGCGGGCGGCCTCGGCGACCCGGCGGTTGATCTCGTCCTTCGGGGTCTTGCGGAGCTTGAGACCGAAACCGATGTTCTCGGCCACGGTCATGTGTGGGTAGAGCGCGTAGCTCTGGAACACCATTGCGATGTCGCGGTCCTTGGGCGCCACCTCGTTCATGCGCGTGTCGCCGATACGAAGTTCGCCGCCGGTGATGTCTTCGAGTCCGGCGATCATGCGGAGCGCCGTGGTTTTGCCGCAGCCGGAGGGACCGACGAGAACGAGGAACTCGCCATCGTGAATATCAAGATTGAGGTCGATTACGGCCTCAAAACCGTTGTCGTAGCGCTTCCCGATATGTTCGAGTTGTACCGATGCCATTGGCTTCCCCTGGATGAAGACGGCCGCGTATGCGACGCGATGAGCAAAGGCTAGCGGACAATGTGTTGTTCGTCACCACCGGCCAGGCGGTGTCGGCGAAAGTCAAATCGGACGCTGTTTTGCGGCAGGTACGCGTTGTCGGCCCTCATGTTTCCGGGGGAACTGGATTAGAAATGGTGGCCATGACACTGATCGCAGACTTCACGGTTGAACCGTTTGTGCCCGGCGCGCCGGGACCACATGTCACTGCGGCAATCGATGCGGCTCGTGGCACGGGAGCGAGCCTGATCGTTGGACCGTTCGGAAACGAGATCTCCTCAGACGATGACGCAACTGTCCTGAGTGCCGTGGCAAAGGCGCTCGAAGCCGGGATGGCCGCCGGTGCGACACGCGTCGCTATCGAGGTTCGCCGCACCTGACCTTCGCCGCACCTGACCTCGGCACCTGATCTCTCGGCGTGGGACTTCTGCGTCAGCGAATACGCCCCACGCCGACCATGTCACGGCGATGAATCGACGAAACTTTGACCGGCCGACCCGACCGCGACGCTTCCACCATCTGGCCGTTTCCGATGTACATACCCACGTGGTGAATCGGGCGTCCGAAGAACACGAGGTCGCCAGGCCGGATCTGCGACACGCTCACCCGGGTCGTCGATGAATACTGCGAGCGCGAACTGTGGGGCAGTGACACTCCGGCGGCCCGCCAGGCGTACAGCATCAATCCGGAGCAATCAAAGGAGTTGGGACCGGCCGCCGCCCACACATAGGGCTTCCCGACCTGGGCCAGGGCCTGGCGTACCGCGGCACCGGCACCGGGTGAGGCCGGAACTTCGGCGGCCACGCCCGCTTCTATCGCCAGTTCCGTATCAGTCTGCTTGGCCGGATCAGCCGGCGTAGAGGCATCGGTGCCGGAGGCAGCCTTGTTCGACTTGGTTGACCGGGGCGGGAGAATGCTGACCTGCGGGATCTTGCCGGAACCCGACGCGCCAACCCCCGCAGATGCTCCCTTGCCGAGCCGCTGCTGGGTTGCTTTCCGACGACGTTCCAACTCCGCTTTGGCATCGGCTTGCGCTTTCCGTTGCGCCGCGATGGCCGCCGCGGCCTCACGGGCGGCCGCCGCCTTTTCCGCAGCTCGGACCAGATCGGCGAGCTCTCCCTCGGCCTGCGCCTCGAGGGCTTCGTACTGCTTCAGCAGGACCGCCGCCTTCTTGCGCTTCGATTCGAGGATCTGCAGTTCGCTGGCGGCTTCGGTCTTCGCGCGCTTCACCGCACTCTGGGTCTCGTTGAGGGTCTGCAGTGACGCACGCAGCGCGTCTTCGGCATCAAAGTTCGCTTCAGCTCCTCGTTTCGCGTAAGCCGCCCGCCGTTCGAGTTCGTTGATCGACTCGGCGTCGCGAAGCGCGTCGGTCTTCGACGCCGGCGGGTTCGCGTATGTGGCCAACGCCTGGGAGCGGATTCGCTTGCGCAGTTCAACGAGGGCGACCTGTGCTTCGCTGGCGGCTTGGGATGAGGACTCGACCTTTTTGGTGAGCTTGGCCAGGCGGACCTGAGCGTCGAGGAAGTCCTCGTTCAGCGATTCGATCTTCGTTGCTGTTGCTTCGATCGTCGCCTGGAGCCGCTCAGCTTCTTTTCGCTTCTTGGCGATCGAAACGCCTTCCGAGGAAGGGGGCGCGGCAACCATGCCCAGCAAGGCAAGGCAGACGGCACCAACCAACACGGTCACCCGAGCCGAAGCCCTGATTGGCTGGTGGTCAGCGGACCTTCTCCGCAACAACACGCCCAAACCCTAGCCTCCCCGCGTTGAAGCCCCGAGCGCGCGGCCGGTCCAATCATCGTCTCCGACGGCTGAGCTGGGGAAATGTCTTCGAACCGAAGACCTCAGTTCGTCAGCCCATACGGGAGTCGTCAGCCCATACGGGTCAAAAACTCGCGCCCACCGAGATACGGTCGCAATGCCTCAGGAACACGAACGGTTCCATCTTCCTGCTGGTGATTCTCAAGCACGGCGATGATCATTCGGGCCAACGCGCAGAGCGTGCCGTTCAAGGTGGCAATCGGCTCGGTGCCCTTCTCGGCCCGCTTGCGAATGTTGAGCCGACGGGACTGGAAGTCGGTGCAGTTCGACGTTGAAGTCACCTCGCGGTATGTGCCCTGGCTGGGGATCCACGCTTCGCAGTCGTACTTCCGCACGGCGCTCGAACCGAGATCGCCGCTGGCCACGTCGATGACGCGGAACGGAATTTCAAGCGCGCTCAGCAGTTGCTTTTCCCAACCCAACAGCCGGAGATGCTCGTCGTGGGCATCGGCCAGATCGCAGTAGACGAACATCTCGACCTTCTCGAACTGGTGGACGCGGAAAATACCGCGGGTGTCTTTGCCATAGGAACCCGCTTCCCGACGGAAACACGAGGAGTAACCGGCATAGCGGCGCGGGAGCGAGTCGGCCGAGAGGATCTCGTCTTTGTGGAACGCTGCAAGCGGCACTTCACTCGTTCCGACGAGATAGAGGTCGTCTTCGTTCAAGTGGTAGATCTCGGCGGAATGCGCGCCGAGAAACCCGGTCCCCTCCATGGCGTCGGGCTTCACGAGCACCGGGGTGATGACGGGAATGAAGCCGGACTCAACGGCTTGGGCGATGGCGAAGTTGATCAACGCGAATTCAAGAAGAGCACCGATTCCGGTCAGGAAGTAGAACCGGGCACCGCTGACCTTGGCCCCGCGTTCGGTGTCGATGGCACCGAGGATGTCGCCGATTTCCAGATGGTCGCGCACGGGAAACGCAAACGTGGGTGGGGTGCCGATTTCTTCCAGCACAACGAAGTCGTCTTCCCCACCGGTCGGAACGCCCGCCTCGACGATGTTGGAGAACTGCATGTTAAGTGACAACACCAGAGCATCGAGTCGGGTCTGCTCCGCTTCAGCGGCCTTCACCCGAACCGCCAGCTCCGATGCTTTGGCCAGCAATGCGGCCTTCTCGTCGCCGGTGGCCTTCGCAATGTCGCGGCCGATGGCCTTCTGCTCGTTGCGAGCGGTGTCGAAGGCGACGATCGCGGCACGACGCGCTTCATCCGCCGACAGGAATTGATCAACCAGCGATGGGTCTTCCATCCGAGCGATTTGGGATGCGCGGACGGCATCGGGGTTTTCTCGGAGCAGGCGAACATCGATCACCCCCACACGCTACTTCGCAGGGTGTTACCGGCCCGTGCACTTCGCGGGCGACCGGATTGACGGGACCGGGGGCGGATTGACGGTTCCGGGGCGACAGCTATGCGGGAGCTGAGCCGAACAACGGGGGCGTTGCCCCGTCGACGATCGCCTCGGCGCGGCGGCGCACGGTGGCGAATGACTCCTCGCCGTGCGGAAGAATCCAGAACCGGTCGGTCTTGATGGCGTCAACGATGACGCCCGCCACGTCGGTCACCTCGCGCCCGGACTCGACTCCGGCACTTAGCCGCCCGATGAATTGGGTCCCCGCATCCCCGACCCACGCCGACGCGAGATCCGATGGGCGGTTGCGGTCGGCCTCATGGATGCGCGTCTTCACAAAACCCGGGCACAGGACCGAGACACCGATCGGAACATTGTCGATCCGGGCCTCGTGCCACATTGATTCCGAGAGTGCCACCACGCCGAACTTCGAAACGAAATACGGCGACATCAACGGCCCGGAGTTCAGCCCGGCCATCGATGCGGTATTTACGATGTGGCCCGGCACACCCTGGGACTTCATGATCGGAAGGAACACCCGGCATCCGTGGATGACACCCCACAGGTTCACGTCCATGACCCACTCCCACGCCTGCAGCGAGAGATCCTCAACCCGTCCGGTGGTCACCACTCCGGCGTTGTTGAACACGACATGCACCCCACCGAACCTCGCGATCGTGGCCTGCGCGCCGGCTTCGAGGTCGGCGGGCTTTCGGACATCGCAGCGCACACCGAGGACCGGGTAACCAGCCGCGGAAAGTTCGACCTCGGCGTTCGCCAGGGCGGATTCCTCCACATCGGCGATGACCAGGTTCATTCCTTCGGCCCCCAACTTGTGCGCGGTGGCCAGCCCGATACCGGAGGCTCCACCCGTTATGAATGCCGTCTTTCCCCGAAGTTCGTCCATGGCGCAGTGTCGCAGGCAGGCTCGATTCCAGCCAATTCGTTCGGCAGGAATCGGCCCGCTGTGTTCAGACGACCGGTCCGGCTCGAGCCAATTCGAACGGTGGGCCGCACGCGGTGTTCAAACGGCCGGGCAGTTGCCAGTAGCGTTTTGGGGCCATGGCAAATGCTCTTGAGGTCGAAGATCTCGTCGTCCGGTACCCATCACAACCCAACCCGGTAACGGCCGTCGACGGGATTTCCTTCAGTGAGAACGCCGGGCGCGTCCTGACGCTTCTCGGCCCCAACGGAGCCGGAAAGACGTCGACGGTGGAGACGCTCGAGGGATATCGCATCCCTACATCGGGCACCGCACACGTTCTGGGGCTTGACCCCCGCAAAGACGCGAAGCAACTCGCCCCTCGCATCGGCGTCATGCTGCAACGCAACGGTGTGTACGTGACAATGCACAGCCGCGACGCCGTACGACTTTTCGCTTCGTACTACGGCTCTCGGGCCCAAGACCCCGATGCGCTCCTCGAGCGTGTCGGGTTGGCGTCGGTCGCGACGACACCCTGGCGTCGACTCTCCGGCGGCGAACAGCAGCGGCTCTCGCTCGCTCTTGCGATTGTCGGGCGCCCGGAAGTCGCGTTCTTCGACGAACCCACCGCGGGTGTCGATCCTTCCGCTCGCCTGGTCGTGCGCGACATCATTCACGAACTCCGCGACGACGGGGTCTGTGTCGTGTTGACGACCCACGATCTCGATGAAGCCGAACGGCTGAGCGATCGCATTCTGATCGTCGACCACGGGAAGATCATCGCTGACGGAAGCCCCCAGGAACTCATGGCCGGGGGCGAACAGGCCGCTATCAGATTCGGTGGCCCAGCAGATCTCGACATGGTGGCCCTCGCCGCCCATATGCACGCCGGCGTCGAGTCGACCCAGCCGGGTGAGTTCGTGGTCGCCTGCGAGCCGACTCCGAGCAATGTCGCCTCCCTGACCGCATGGCTCGCCGCGCAGAACCATTCGCTTGCGGATCTACGAGCGGGCCGCCAGTCACTGGAGGATGTGTTCCTGCGACTGACCCGTTCCGCCGAGGAATCAGAGAAGGCACTCGCGGCCGAACGCAACCGTCGGAACCGACGCTCTCGCGGCGCCGGTTCATCTTCCGACGGGAGTGCGTCGTGAGCCCCCTTGTTGCGCAGACCCAAGCCGAGATCCGCATGACGCTGAAGCGTGGCGAGTCGCTCCTGCTTACGCTCGGCATCCCGGTGATGCTCCTCGCGTTCTTCACGTTGGTTGACGTCCTCCCGACGACAACCGATGACCCAGTCGACTTTCTGGCCCCGGGTGTCCTGGCCCTTGCGGTCATGTCGACGGCGATGGTGAGCCTTGCCATCTCGACCGGCTTTGAGCGCCAGTACGGGGTCCTGAAGCGTCTGGGAACCACGCCGCTCGGGCGAACCAACCTGCTTCTCGCGAAAACTGCTGCGATCGTCGTCATCGAGTTGGTTCAGGTGATCGTGCTGACCACGGTCGGCTACGCGCTCGGTTGGCGGCCTCCGCTCAGCGGTCTCGGACTCGCCGTGGTGGGTGTTGTTCTCGGAACGGCGGCCTTCAGCGGGATCGGTATGACAATGGCCGGTCGTTGGTCGGCGGAGAAGACACTGGCCGGGGCGAACGGCCTCTACCTCCTCCTGTTGCTGATCAGCGGAATGGTCATTCCGCTCACCAAGCTCCCCGACGGTGGTCCGCAAGGTGGCGCAACTGCTACCAAGTTCTGCCCTCTCAGACATCCTTCACGGTGTGCTCACGCAGGGCATGTCGGTGCCCGCTCGAGCATGGATTGTGCTCATTGTGTGGGCGGCGGTCATGCCACTGCTGGCGGCGAGGATGTTTCGGTGGGAGTGAGGGGTCGCCCCGCCCGGGCCGGGGCCATGCGGTTGTCGGTCGGGTTGTTGTCGGTCGCGCTTGCGCTGAGCGCATGTGGCTCACCATCGGGGTCCAAGTCCTCCGCGTCTGACGGGATATCGGCAGGCGATGGCGGACCCGACGAGCTATTCGCCGAGTCGGCGAGTTTCGAGATTCTCGCCGCCAAGCCGCAACGCGTTCTGGTCGGGCTCAGCACGACCGATGGGCGCGTGTTGCAAGGCGGAAAGGTCGACCTCACGTTCCAGTTCGCCGACGATCCTGCGTCGACGCCTGAAGTAGCGGCCACCGGCACGTTTCTGCCGGTGCCCGGCAGCTCCGCCGCGGGACCCGAGGCCAAGATCGGTCGACCGAGCCAGGGAATCGGGGTGTACGCCGCGCAAAACGTGACCCTTCCGAAACCCGGCATCTGGACCGTCGACGTTCGTAAAGCAGGAACCAAGAGCGCCGTGCTGGCCCAGTCGGCGGTCGAGGTGGTCGACCAACCTATGGTTCCCGACGTGGGCCAGGCGGCGCCATCGACCAATAATCCGACCGAGAAGTCAGTGGTGGCCCGCGAGATTCTCGACAGTCGGTCAGGCCCGAGCGGGCTCGGCGATGCGCTAGCGGACCCGGTCCTCCACCAGGATGTCGTTGACGACCTCGTGCGGGACCACCGGCCATTCGTGGTCGTCGCGTCAACCCCGGCCTACTGCCAGAGCAAGTTCTGCGGCCCGGTGACCGACCTCGTCGACACCATTGCCAACGAGAAGACACATGGAGATGTCGCCTTCGTCCACCTCGAGGTGTTCGAGAAGTTCGACAATGCTGCCGGCACACGTCTCAACCCTTGGGTGATTCCGTGGATAGACGGCAATGGCGACGGTCACGAACCTTGGGTCTTCGTCGTCGACCGGAACGGGAAGGTCGCCGCCCGTTACGACAACGTGATCGACGAGGCCGAACTGCGAGCTGCGATCAAGAAGGTCTCGATCCCGAGCTAGCGGGGGCCACTACAGCCCGGCTGGGTTTCAGATTGCAGGCTTTTGCGCAGCCTCAATGACGTCGAACTCAGCCTTCACGGCATCCCAGGTGAGAACCTCAGGAACGACACGCTTCCCGGAAATGGTCATGCCGGCGATCTGCGGCTTGACGACCGGACGAGCCCGATGAATTTCATCGGCAACGTCGAGTGAGCGGTCTTCTTCGAGGCCATCACGAGAATCTCGCCACCATTGCAGAAACAGCGCGGCAACTACCGACCAGAGAAGGAATCCGGCACCGAGTTTCATGATGGCTGCGGCGATCTGCTGATCGCCGAGGGCGCTGAGTCCGTGGATCATACGAGGAGCCGCCTGATACGTCTTGTACAGCGGTGTCGCGGAGAACGTGAGAAACGACGCCGGCACGGTCGGGACGATCGATTGGGCGAAGAGGTACATCATCTTCACCGGGGTGCGGAGACGGGGAAGATCGGGGTTGCGGTTTATCACCGGCATCCACATCAGAGTCGCCGTGGCGAATAGGAAGAAGTGCACCGAGAAGTGGAACAGTTCGTTGTGGAGACTCCGCTCGACAACCGCCGGATAGTGGGTAACGGCGATCAGTGTGTTGAAGACGACGAGAGCGACAACCGGCTTCGATCCAAACCGCGTGAATGATCGGACCGCCTTGTTGCGCAAAGCCCAACGCCACAACCAGGCCGGCGAACCGAGGAGGAAGCACGCTGGCGACACGAGGGTGAACACCGTGTGCTGCGTCATGTGCACGAGGAACAAATAACGCTCGGCGATGTCGTGAAGCGGCCAGTACGAGAAGACCAACGTGATTGCAAGACCAAAGATGATCCACCCACGTTGGCGTCGGGTTGATACAACCTCGCCGGGTTGCACCTCCGTTGGGCCTAACCGGGTGAATGCCCACCAAAAAAAGACTCCGACCGCGCCCAATACGAGCAACACGGACGTGTGGATGTGGAACCGAAGCGAGACGGTTTCAGCGAGGACAGGGGCGAGATCCATTGTGAACAGCTTTCCGCAGGTCAGACACTTGTGCCAACCTGTGCATGGGGGTGCAAGGAACTTTCAGACCCGGCCCGTAAGGGCCGGTCGGAATTACGGTTCGGAGCGAAGGAAGGTAGTTTCCCTGCGCCGGAGAATCAGTGGGCGTGCGCGGAGCCCATGTGATCATCGGCGGGATGCTCATGTTCGGCGTCGTCGATGCTTCCGCCACCAAAGCCCCACTTGACGAGCACAACGAACGAGAACCCGACGTAGATCAGCCAGTGGGCGAACCCGGTGAACACACCAACGGCCGAAAGGACTCCTACGTAGCAGAAGCCGGCGAGAACCGCCCCGATGATGAACAGGCGCCGAAACACCGGCGAGTCGAGCTTCAGGTGCATGAAGAATGCGGCCACGATGATGAACTTGATTGCTGCCAACGCCAGAAGCGGCATTGCCAACGACGCGTGCTTCAGCTTGGTGTAGGACAGAACGACCTCGATGGCGGTCAGACAGGCCAGGCCTAGCGCGACAAACAGATACTGCTTGTCGTGGGCGTCGAACAGCGGGAAGTGCTCAGACGATTCGGAATGATCGACTACGTGCGTTGCGGTGCTCATGAGGTTCCCTTACGGAATCAGATAGATGACGGTGAAGATGACAATCCACACCACATCGACGAAGTGCCAATACAAACCGACGATCTCAACCACTTCGGCTTTTTCCTTCGGAATCTTGCCTTTTCGGGAGAGATTCGCGAGCGCCAGAAGCATCAAAATACCGATGGTTACGTGGGCGCCGTGGAAACCGGTGAGCACATAGAAGCTCGAGCCGAACAGGTTGGTCTTGAGCGTGAGACCTTCACGGATGAAGGCGGTGAACTCGTAGATCTGGCCAGCAAGGAACGTCGAACCGAGAAGCGCCGTGCCAATGAGCCAGATGCGAAGGCGGCGTTCGTCGCCGCGACCGATGGCCGACAGAGCCAAGACCATCGTGAGCGAGCTCATCAACAGCACGAAGGAGCTGACCGACGTGAACGGAATGTCGAAGACACCCGGAACTTTCACACCGTTGACAACCGTCTCGTGCGGGAACGGTCCGTTTACGCTACGGCCCTTGTACACGAGGTAGGTGGCTATCAGTGCGCCGAACAACAGGCATTCGGATCCGAGAAACACCCACATTCCAAGTTTTTCGTTGGACACGCCCGTGGCGGTCGCATGGTGCGCACTTCCGTGCGCGTCATGGGCGTCGGGCGCGTGGTCAACAACTGCGGCAGTCATCTGACTACTCAGCTTCCTGCCGGCAGGGCGCCAGCGAACGAGGGGGCATCGGGCGAATCGAGACCGTGGCCTCCACCGCCGTGGCCATGGTCATCGTCATGGGGTGCGGCGCTGGGCTCCAGGGACCAGGCGAAGAGGCCACTCACGATAATAAGTGCACCTAGGATCGCCAGGGGCCAGGCCCGGAAGATCATGCCGTAGGCGATAACCGGGAGTCCGAAGGCGGCGACGAGGGGCCAGAACGATGGCGACGGCATGTGGATCGTCGACGGATCAACGGGGTCAGCGGCCAGAACCTGCTCGGCGGTTGCCACACGGCGCATCTGGTGGTTCTCATCTTCGGCGTACTTGCGATGCCAGAACTCGTCGACCGTGTGAACGGTAGGGATGTGGTCGAAGTTGTGCGGCTTGGGCGGGCTTTCTGTCATCCACTCGATGGTGCGGGCATCCCACGGATCACGGGGCGCCTTGGCCGGGTTCTTGATCGTCTTGTAGATGTTGAAGAAGAACACGAGAAGCGAAACGCCGATGATGAACGAGCCAACGGTCTCGACGAAGTTCCACATGTCGAAGCCCATGCCCTTGTCGTAGCGGTACATACGACGGGGCTGACCCTGCAGGCCGACGATATGCATCGGGAAGAACGTCAGGTGCATGCCGATCAACATGACCCAGAAGTGGACCTTGCCGATTTTCTCATTGAGGAGCTTCCCGAACATCTTCGGCCACCAGTAGTAGAAGCCGGCGAACAGACCCATCAGCGCACCACCGAAGAGTACGTAGTGGAAGTGGGCGACGATGTAGTACGTGTCGGTTTGCTGGGTGTCGGAGACCACGAGCGAGTGGGTGACGCCGGAAAGGCCACCGATCACGAAGGTGGAGATGAATCCGACGGCGAACAGCATCGCAGTGGTGAAGCGAATGGCGCCGCCCCACAGCGTTGCCGTCCAGTTGAAGATCTTCACGCCGGTGGGCACCGCAATGAACATGGTCGAAATACCGAATGCCGAAACAGCGACCGGACCGAGACCGACAGCGAACATGTGGTGCGCCCAAACGCCCCAGCCCATGAAGCCGATGGCGATACCCGAGAACACGACGACCGGATAGCCGAAGAGCGGCTTGCGGGCAAAGGTCGGCAGCACTTCCGACACGATGCCCATGGCGGGCAGGATCAGGATGTACACCTCGGGGTGACCGAACAGCCAGAATAAGTGTTGCCAAAGCACCGGATCACCGCCGGCGCCGGCGTTGAAGAAGTTGGCACCGAAGGTTCGGTCGAAGCTGAGCAGGAACAGCGCCACCGTGATGATCGGCATGGCGAACAGCATCAGGAACGAGGCCACAAAGGTCATCCAGGCGAACACCGGCATCTTCATGAGGCTCATGCCGGGCGCTCGCATGTTGATCACGGTGACGATGAAGTTGACGGCCGACGCCGTCGAGCCGATACCGAGAATCTGGAGGCCGAAGATCCAGAAGTCGATGTTGTGACCCGGCGAGTACGTGATCGAGGTGTTCGGTGCATAACCGAACCATCCGCCATTCGGCATTCCTCCGAGGAACATCGACGAGTAGATGAAGATGCCACCAAGAAGGTAGGCCCACCACGAGAACGCGTTGAGACGGGGATACGCAACGTCGCGGGCGCCCAACTGCAGCGGAAGGAAGTAGTTGAAGAACGCGCTCGACAGCGGCATGACGAGCAGGAACACCATCGTGGTGCCATGCATCGTGAACATCTGGTTGTACGTGTCAGCGGAGAGCACGTCACCGTTCGGTGCGGCCAACTGGAGTCGTATCAACAGCGCCTCGATACCACCCACCATGAAAAAGAACAGCGAGGTAACGCCGTACATGATTCCGATGCGCTTGTGGTCGACGGTGGTGACCCAGGACCAAACGCCCTTGGTCGTTTCGACCGGACGACGGAGCAGGCCGCTGTCCACCGGGCTCGTGGTCGAGCGCTGGCCGGGAAGATCCGGCGAACCGGTAGGGGGAGCAATAACGATGGTCATCAGAGCACTCCAAGTGCGATCAGAGCGGGGGAACAAACTACAGAGCGGCGAACAGCGATTTCCATGATGTCGAAATCACTTCAGGGATTGGACGTAGGCAACGAGCTTGTTGACTTCGTCTTCGGTGAGCTTCCGAATAACCATTCGGGAGCCGGGCTTGAACTTCTGCGGATCACGAAGCCAGGCCTTCAAATTACGGGTGTTCGACTCAGCGATGGCGCTGGCGAAGTACTTGCGTTCACCGAAGTGCGCAAGGTTGGGACCGATGTTCTTCACGAGCGACTCGGTACCGTCGGTGGCCTTGACGACCTCGTAGCCGTTGGTACGGCTTGGGTCGGTCCAGTGGCAGCCCGTGCAGCCGGCGGCACCCTTGAACAGTTCCTCACCGGCTTTGGCGAGTTCCGACGTCGGCTCGACTGCGGGCTTGGCCTGGTTTGCCAGCCACTTGTCGAAATCGGCTGGTGAATCGATCACCACTTTGAAGCGCATGTTGGCGTGCGACACACCACAGAACTCGGCGCACTGGCCGTAGATCGTCTTGCCCGCATCGTTGGCGTCGGAACTCAGGTTCAGGTGGTTCAGGCGTCCGGGAATCGCGTAGAGCTTGCCGGCCAGCTTCGGAACCCAGTAGTTGTGCATTACGTCGCGCGAGGTGATGATCAGCCGAATCTTCTTGCCGGCCGGAATGTGGAGTTCGTTCGCCGTGGTGATGACCGGCTTGTCCTGCTTCACGATCTTGCCGAGCAACTTCGGGCGCGGTTCTCTTCCTTCGCCTTCGTCAGGTCATTCGGGTCGTCGATCGAGACGAGCGTGGGCTCCTGACGGGTTTCGCCAATCTGGGGGTACTGATACTCCCACCACCACTGGTGACCGATCACCGTGATGTTGTACGCATCTTTCGGGTTTTCGGCCTGCTTGAAGATCTGCGGAACCGAGAAGAACCCGATGACGATCAGCACGAGTGCAGGGATAACACCCCAGACGGCTTCGAGCTTGCCGTTGCCGTGCACCTGGACCGGAACGTGATCTTCATCTCGCCGGCGAAACTTGATGATACAAAAAGCCAAAAGCGCGTACACGAAGACACCCACCGCAATCGCAATTGCGAAAACGGGAGTGGCGAGAGAGTGAATGCGGCGCGCCTCTTCACTCTCCGGCTTGAACGTGTCTTGGGGAGCGTTTTGCTCAACCGCGCAGCTAGCGAGGACCAAGGCGAGGGTCGCTGCGGACGCGACCTGTCGCCAACGAGAACGACCTGGGAAATGCACGTTGTACAGCCTCCTCTATCTGGAGGCAACACGCAAAAGTGGAACAGCACTCAATTAACATCAGATGTATCGAAAAGTGCTCTTAGCTCACGATTAAGTCGTTCCGAGGACATCTGTCCGAGGACGCGCGTGATGACCGTACCGGTCTCATCTATGAACAGCGTTGAAGGAAACGCCGTTACCTCAGCGAGCGGCGCAAGGTCGCCGGTCTCATCCCAGGCCACCGGAAACGAGATCCCGGTCGACTTCACCAACTTGAGTCCCTCAGCCCGGGGTTCAAAGTGATCGACGCCAACGATGTCGATCCTTCCCGCCCATTGTTTCGACGCCGCTTCAAATCGGGGTAACTCTTCCACGCAGCCGACACAGTCGGAAAAGAAGAAGTTCACGACCATCGGACGCTTCAGCGTTCCGCCGAAGGTGTGCGGTTCCGCCGAGGGGTCGCGCAGGTCAGGAAGTTGTTTTGACGCCATGGCAAACGGCTTTGTCGACGTTGCGACGAGGAGCGGTTGACGCAACCACAGCACGCCGGCCACAAGAAACGTGAAACAGGCGATCGCCCCAACGAGATACCGACGACGACCCTGCAAGCTACTCACCGGTCAATGATCCCAGATTGGCCAATCCATCGGGAACCGTCCCCCAACGATCGGGAGCGGTCGGTCAAAAACGAAAAGGCTCGCAGACCGTAAGAAACAGTCGTAGGCCGAGCGGAACGGTCGTAACGGAGAGACGGAAAAGCAGGAGCCGTTGGGCTCCTGCTCGCAATGCTTCCGACTCGATCAGCGAGTGGAAACGGCGAGGGCGGCTTCGTGCTCGCCCTCGTGGAAGTTCCGTTCGCCGGCGGCCAGACCGAGGACAGCAAGCGTGACAACTGCGATGACCGCCACAATGACGAGGAACTGGCTGATCACCTTGTTCGCCGGTTTCCACGCCCAGATCATCAACGCACCGAAAATCACGACACCGATGGCGCCGGCAAGGACCCATGATCCGGTCTTCGACGTTGCGAGCAACGAACGGGAAATCGAGATGGCGGTGATGGCGATGATGCCAACAACGGCGAGCGGCATCAGGAACGGCAAATTGAACCGGTCAGCGATGCGCGGTCGCATCGCAACGACCATGTCGGGATGGCTGCGCCAGGCGGCGCCGAACCACAGGAACGCGGCGAGCGTAGCAACAACCGCGCCAGCGGCGAGCGCCGGAGCGCCGAGAGCGATGCTGAGTGCAGTGAACCCGAGGCCGAGCGCACCGAGGAGCGGGGCAATCGACGGTTGGTCGGCCGAGGACTGCTCGGACTGCGCGAGGGCGAAACGGTCGGCGCCACCGGTGCCGGCGAGTGCGGCCATACCGAGACCTACGAGCGCCGCATCGGCGAGAAGCAGCAACGTAAACCCGGCAATATCAGACCCGGCAAACGCGTAGACCACAGCAGCGAGAAAGCAGAAAGCCGACATTCCGAAGAAGGACTTGGAACCAAGGTTGAACACGAGAGATTTCCTTCAGGCGAGACGTTCGTGACGGTGCAGTTACTTGAGCAGGTAGATCGTGGCGTAGATCGCGATCCACGACGCCGCGGCGAGGTGCTGACCCCAGGCCGAGAGCACGCCGTAGTGCGGCTGCGATGCGGTCGCTTGGCCGCTCAACGTTCGGAGCAAACCGTGAAGCGAGGCGGCCAGGCCAACGACGAGCGCAGCGGCGGCCACGATGTACAGGCCGTAGATGATGACTTCGAAGACGGTGCCGTTGGCGCCAAGATCGAGATCCTTGACGAGGAACCAGAGAAGGTTGGCGGCGGCGAGGTTCATGAATGTCGCCAGCCCGAATCCGCTGGTCGCCCAACGACGCTGACCGACCCGCATCGAGGTGACGGCCCATCCGGCGGCCACCGAGGCCAGGACCAGCGTGAGCGTGATCATGAAAGCGACGTAGTTGTTGTACCGCATTTTCGGAGCGATGAACGCTCCGGCTTCGCTCTTGTCGCGGACGGCCAGGTACGTGCCGCAGGCCGCGGCCACGAACATGGCGAATCCGGCGTAGCCGGTGAGCGCACCAACCAGAGCGGGTGATCCGGCTCGGCCACGAACAATCGGGGTCGGGTTGGCGGAGACAGTGGCGTTGGACATTACTGGGCTCCTTCCACAGCGGCGGTGGAGAGGTCGGCGGAGGAATCAGCCTCGGCGCCCTTGCGGGCGATGATGCTTCCGAACAGGTTCAAAATCGTGAGTGCGAGCGCACCGGCGAGGAGGAAGGCACCGACACCGGCCGCGGCGGACGCCACCGTGGCGTTGTTGGTTGCGGCCTTTTGGTAGGCGATGCCGGCGATGCCGCCACCGAGAAGAACGCCCCCGGCAAGAGCGGCGAGACCGGCCAGGCCACCGAGGGGGGCGATCGTCTTGCGGCCCCACACCAGCGGCGCAAACTCATGGAAGCCACCGATGGCTGCAGCGATCGGAGCGGCCACCAGCAACAGGAGCGTCTGACCAATCGTCCACGTCGGAGCGAGATCTGCTTCGATGCCCCGGACTCCGGCCACGATCACGTTCAGCGCGCCGAGCGCAAGCATCACGAACAGACCGGCGACGGCCACGACCGACGTGTCGAATTTGAGACCCTGGAGGAGGGTGCCGACCCAGACGAGTACGAGCAACCCGACCGGAATGGCCACGAGCCCACTGACCAGATTCGAGGTCGGCTGGACCATCGCCCCGGTGTTACCGGTCGCCCATACACCGAAGCTGAACGTTGCGAACATGGCCATCAAGACCTTCGAGGCGATGCCGCCGATCAGCGCCTTGCCGGCCCGATTGCTGATGATCTGCGAAGCCACGCCGAGAGCGGGAAGGACCAGCATGAACGTGTCGGGACGTCCGTAGAGGTAGACGGTGTGCTGCCAGACCCGGTCGAAACCGGGAGCGCTTGAGAGGTTTCCGCCGACGTGAGCGTTGAGCGTCCACATCAGAAGGCCGCCAATGAAGACCGGCATCGAGATGACCGTAACGGCAGAGGACAGCAGCGAGGCCCAGGCGAACGGAGCGACGTCACCGAGACCGAGGCCCGGGCGACGCTGGGTGAGGACCGTGGCCACAATGTTGACGGCTCCGGCGAACATCACGATCGCCATGACACCGAGAGCTGCGGAGAGCAGGTCCGTTGCGTGGTTGGTCGGCTGGGTATCGCCGGGACGCATGGCCGTGGACCACAGCGGCGGGCCGTCGACGACGGTGAACGCGGCGATCAGCAGGGCGACGGCGCCGAGGTAGCCCCACAGCACGAAGGCCTGGAGCCGGGGGAACGCCATCCGGGTGGATCCGATGAGACGGGGAACGGCGATCGTTGCGAGTGCGAGAAACAGCGGGACGATCACGAAGAACGGAAGACCGTTTTCCACAGCCGTCCACAGCCTGGTGTGTGACCAACCACCTTCGAAGCTGGCACCCAGGAATCCCGAGTCGGGCAGGGTTCCCCGGATCGAGTCGTCGAGCCGCCACGTAACGAGGCCAAGGATCGCGGCGCCGATGACGCCAACGAGAAGTGAGGCCGATGCGAGAATCCCGCCGACCTTGCGATGGTCGGTCGTCGTCAACCAATTCTCCCCCGTGAGGGAGAAGTCGCCGAAGGCGGCGTTGTCTATGGCAACCGAGGTGTGAGGTGCTGCTGTCAGCGTCATGCGCGCTCCAAGATGATGGACAACCGCCCACGGTGGGGCGACGGTCCGGTGAAACCGGAACAGAAACGCCAAAAGACTAGTGGGCGGACAGCCGGGGAAACGATTCCTGGGGCCATTTTTCGTCGATGTTTTCACCAGCGTTTACAAACGCTGCAGGTCGACATTCGACGCGACCCCTGGAAGATTTACAAAAGTCCAGCTCAACAAGGCTGTGAGGCTATGGAGGAGGAAACCCCGTTAGAAGCCGTGCTGAAGGACCTGGTCGACGGCGATGGCGATGAACAACAGCGTCAGATAGGCGATCGAGAATACGAACAGCTTCATGGCGGGTTTGACCGTGATGGTCGAGGCCGGAGCCTGCCCCGCCTCCCCCGAGCCACCCACGCGCCACAGCACGACGGCGTACCAGAGGAATACCGCGCCGAGGACAACGGCCGACGCCGTGTAGAAAATCCCCATCTCGCCGACCCACGCGAACACCAGGGTGAGGGCCCACATGACCACGCTGTATGCCACGATCTGGTTTGCCGTGTCGCGAAACGACGCAACGACCGGGAGCATCGGCACATCGGCGGCCGCGTAGTCATCGCGGTATTTGACCGCCAGCGCCCAGAAGTGCGGTGGCGTCCACACGAAGATCACCAGGAACAGCACGACAGGCGCCCAGTCGAG
The DNA here is from genome assembly GCA_963763135.1 of uncultured Acidimicrobiales bacterium. Classification (GTDB taxonomy): domain Bacteria; phylum Actinomycetota; class Acidimicrobiia; order Acidimicrobiales; family JANYDT01; genus JANMZO01. The sequence goes on from CAVXNJ010000012.1 coordinate 1,239,711, forward strand.
ACGGTTGACGACGGCGGCCCAACCGACCAGTACCGGAACGGCACCAGCGGCACCACCGATGACGATGTTCTGTTTGGACGATCGCTTTAACCAGAGGGTGTAGATGAACACGTAGAAGAGGCATGCCGCAACGGCAAGAACGGCCGAGAGGAGGTTGACGGTCGTCCACAGGAAGATGAACGCGGCTACTTCTATGGTGATGGCGAAGGTCAACGCCGCTTCCGGGCTCATTGCTCCGGTTACGAGCGGGCGACCCTTCGTTCGCTCCATGAGCTTGTCGATGTCGCGGTCGACGACCATGTTGATGGCGTTCGCGCCTCCGGCCGCCAAGGTGCCCCCGACCAGCGTCGCCACCATGAGCCAAAACCCCGGGACGCCCTTTCGGGCGACGAACATGGTCGGGATGGTGGTGATCAGCAGCTGCTCGATGATGCGGGGTTTGGTCAGCGCTACATAGGCACCGACCTTTTGGATCAGGTTGAGGCGGGTTCCGCCGATGGCCGCGTCCTTGGCGCTGGTGGCATCGAGCCGACGGGTGCGTTCAAGCGGCGCTGTTCGCAGACGTGGCATAACTGGACCAGCCTACCGGTGAGTTTGAGGCATGCGGAATCGATCGTGCACGGTTGGGTCAAAAGAACCGGCAAACTAGGAGGATGCCAGCCGCCGCTCCCGTCGAAATTGACGAGACCAGCACCGATACCATCGTCACTCCCGACCGTCCATGGATCGTGCTGGTCTGGAATGATCCGATCAACCTGATGAGCTACGTCACCTTCGTTTTGCAGAAGGTGTTTGGCTATTCGAAGGAAAAGGCCGAGTCGCTCATGTGGGACGTTCATACGAAAGGGCGCGCGGTTGTCGCGTCGGATCAGCGGGAGAAGGCCGAAATGCACGTGTTCCGCCTTCACGAACATGGGTTGTGGGCGACGATGGAGCAAGACAAGTGATCCGGGGCTTTGCGGCTGCGTTCCAGGTCAACCCGACTGCCCAGTACGGAGACCGTTGAACGTGTCGATCCGAAAACGTAAACCTCCGTTTCAACTGATGGGCAGTGACCGGGTCGCCGTCAACCTGGCCGATTGGGAGCGTTCGCTCCTGGCCAACCTTCCGGGTCAGCTTCGGGAGCTTCTCACGACCGACGACCCATCGCTCCGACGACTCTTTCCGGTTGCGTACCTGGGCGACGACGAACGCAACGACGAGTACCAACGCCTGATGCGTGACGAGTTGCTCTCAAGCCGGATGGCGGCGGCCGATGTTCTCGAAGCCAATGCCCACGCGACCGAGATTTCTGCCGACGACCTGGCGCTGTGGATGAACACGGCGAACAGCATTCGTTTGGTGATCGGCACGCAACTCGATGTCGGCGAAGAGGAACTCGAGATCGACGACGAAGACGATCCCCGAGCCGCGGCGTACCAGGTCTACGGCTGGCTCGGCTATCTCGTCGAGAACGCGGTTCGAACCCTTTCCGGGGAACCAGCCATCGACTGGTAACCGGGCCCCTGGCGACGGATTCTCATTTCCGTCCCAGTTGCGCACTACCTTTGCGGAATGGTTTCACCGCTGGCATCGCCCAATGTGCACGAGGAGATCGACCGTCGACTCGCGAAAGTCGGGCAGCGTTGGACCAAGGGGCGGCGAGCGGTAGTCGACGTCATGGCGAAGATCTCCGCGCCGGTGTCAGTTCCGGAACTTCATTCCCTGGTCGGCCCGAGCATTCCGCTTTCGACGCTGTATCGAATTATTAGCGACCTGCTAAACGCGAAAGTACTGATCAAGCTCGAATTCGCAGAAGGGTTCGCCCGGTTCGAGCTCGACGATGCGCTCTCGAAGCACCATCACCACCTGGTCTGCACCTCCTGCGGCGCGGTGATCGATCTGGAACTGGCCGATTTGGAAACGGTGCTCGACGGCACCAACTCAGCCATCAGGAAACGAACGGGTTTCAAGGTCACGTCGCATCGGCTCGACTTCTTCGGCTTGTGCGCATCCTGCGCCAAGGCGGCCAAGCAGTAGCGCCACGGACCACTACATGGCCGCGATGCCCGCTTTGAGACTGGCGAGACCATTGGCGTTGATGCAGTAGCGGGTACGGGGTCCTTCGATCTCGCCCTGGATGAGGCCCGCCTCGCGGAGGATGCGCAGGTGTTCAGAGACCGTCGATTGCGCGAGCGGAAGCTCAGCCACAACGTCTCCGGTGACGCATGCGTTCCGTTCGGAGAGAAGCCGCAGGATGGCTATCCGAGCGGGATGGCCCAGCGCCTTCGCGAGCGCGGCGAGCGTCGCATCGTCAGGCAGCTTGATACCGGTCGGCGGTGGAGGAGGTTGCTCGCAGGACTCGACGGAATCAGCACCTGAGACCGAACCAGGTGCATTCTTCGTTCGTTCGGCCGCCTTCTGCGTGGAAGCCTTGGAAGGACGGGTTTTGGTGGAGCTCATCGGACCGATCCGTCTGCGGAGTAGTAACGCTTGCGGGCCCAGAGAGCGACGTACACAAGACCCACCAACACCGGTACCTCGATGAGCGGCCCAACGACTCCGGCCAGTGCTTGCCCCGATGACACCCCGAACACGCCGATTGCCACCGCAATGGCCAGTTCGAAGTTGTTACCGGCCGCCGTGAACGCGATCGAGGCGTTTCGTTCGTAGGGAAGCTTTTGCCGTATGCCGAAGAAGAACGACCCGAACCACATGAGGGCGAAGTAGACAAGTAGCGGAACCGCGATGCGAGCGACATCGAGCGGCTGGTTGGTGATGCGGTCGCCCTGCAGGGCAAAGAGGATCACGATCGTGAAAAGCAATCCATAGAGCGCGACCGGACCGATGCGCGGCAGGAACTTGCTTTCGTACCACTCGGTGCCCTTGGCTCGCTCGCCAAAGGTCCGGGTGAGGAAGCCCGCGAGAAGCGGAACCCCGAGGAAGATCAACACCGACTTCGCAATCTGCCACACCGTTACGCTGATGCCCTTGGAATCGAGGCCGAGCCAGCCCGGCAGCAACTCCAGGTAGAAGTAGCCGAGAAGCGAGTAGGCCAGTATTTGAAAGACCGAGTTGATCGCGACGAGTACGGCGGCAAGTTCGCGATCCCCGCAGGCCAGGTCGTTCCAGATGAGGACCATGGCGATGCACCGGGCGAGACCCACAATGATGAGCCCGGTTCGGTACTCCGGCAGATCGGGAAGAAAGATCCAGGCGAGGGCGAACATGAGCGCCGGTCCGATCAACCAGTTGAGCACCAGCGACATCACCAATGAGCGTCGGTCACCGAGCACGGTGCCCATGGACCGGTAGCGAACCTTCGCTAGAACTGGATACATCATGGCCAGGAGACCGATGGCGATCGGCAGCGACACCGTGTTGATCTTGACCCGCTCAAGCGTGGTGTTCAGCCCCGGAAAGGCGCGACCGAGCACGATGCCCGTGACCATCGCGGCCCCGATCCACATCGGGAGGAAACGGTCGAGACGTGAGAGTCCCTCGACCACCGTGTGGTGTTCCTGAACCGGTGGTTCTTCAAGTCGTTGCGTCATGTTGGCCCTAGTGTCGCTCGCTGATCGACCATCGTCGAACAGCGATAACTCTAACCGGCACCTTGAACCGTTCGCAGCCACGGGCCCGACGATTTTGGGACCAACGGCCCGGAGCCGGGGGCAACCTAATCGGTTATCGTCGATTCACGATTACTAATGAGGAAACGACCATGACGTCGACCCACCTCGACACCGCCGATGTCGAAACCACACCGCCACCCCACGCGAACCTCCGGCGCTGGTCGCCAGTCGCTGCCGCTGCGGTTACCTGGTCGCTGCTCTACCACTACAACCGCCCGTTCTGGAACTGGGCCATCTTCGATGTGGCCGGCCTCACGAAAACGAGTCGCACGGGCGAGTCCGTGCACTTCTTCTTCTACGACACCACGAAGATCGCGCTGCTACTCGCTGGTGTCATCTACGGCGTCACGATCCTGCGCAGCTTCATGTCCGTCGAACGCACCCGCGCCCTGCTTGGTGGCAGGCGCCAAGGCGTCGGCAATGTCGCCGCCGCCGCTCTCGGCGTCGTAACCCCGTTCTGCTCGTGCTCCGCCGTCCCTGTGTTCATCGGCTTCGTCGCGGCCGGTGTGCCCCTCGGCATCACTCTCAGCTTCCTCATCGCGAGCCCCATGGTCAACGAAGTAGCCATTGTGTTGCTCTTCGGACTGTTCGGCTGGAAGATCACCGCCCTCTACATCGGCTCCGGACTCGTGATCGCCACCATCGCCGGCACCGTTCTCGGACGCATGCACCTCGAACGATGGGTCGAGCCATTCGTATTCGAAACCAAACTCCGAGGCAAAGCCATCGACCCGTCCAAGGGGCTGTCGTGGGACGACCGCCTCACCATGGCCCGTGAAGAAGTCGTGTCGATCCTCAAGAAGGTCTGGCCGTACTTGCTCGTCGGCATCGCCCTCGGCGCGGCCATCCACGGCTGGGCGCCCCAGGACTGGTTCGCAAAACATGCCTCGGGCCCCCTGGGTGTCCCGATCGCCGTCCTGGTCGGGGTGCCGCTGTACTCCAACGCCGCCGGCGTGCTCCCGCTCGTCGAGGCGCTCCACGACAAGGGCATGCCCATGGGCACTGTCCTTGCCTTCATGATGAGCGTGGTCGCCCTTTCCCTACCCGAGATGGTCCTGCTGCGCCGAGTCCTCAAAGTGAAGCTCATCGCCACCTATGTCGGCGTCGTCGCCACTGGCATCCTCCTCACCGGCTTCACCTTCAACGCCATCCTCTAGTGACCTGATTCACCCTCCGCCCCAACGTCTGACAGGAAACAACCATGGACATCAAGATCCTCGGCACCGGCTGTACGAATTGCAAGAACCTCGAGTCGGTCACGCGCACCGCCCTCACCGAGCTCGGCCTGGAGGTCGAGATCGAGAAGGTAACTGATCCCGGAGAAATCGTGTCGTGGGGCGTGATGTCAACTCCAGCGCTCGTCATCGACGACGAAGTTGTCCTATCGGGACGGGTACCACCGCTCGCCGACGTGAAGAAGCTTCTGGCTGTTACTCGCTAGCGAGGGCAGCTTTCGCCCGGAGCTGGGCCGCCCGTTCGGTGTCTCGACCTGGCAATGCCGGAAGGCGAAGGGTCAGCACCCACGTGATCACAACGAATGCCGCCGACCCCCACAGCGCGGCGCTGAGTCCGCCCCAGAGATACAGCAGACCTGAGAGAAGCGTGCCGACCAGTCGTCCGGCCGCGTTAGCCGAGTAGTAGAACCCGACGTCGAGCGAGATGGCGTCGTCGTCGGAATACGCGAGGATCAGATACGAGTGCAACGAGGAGTTCAGGGCGAACACGATGCCGAACACCACCAGACCACCGACGACTGCGACGGTGGTTCCCGCGTCGAACGCCACGGCCAGGGCAATCGCACCGGACACGCAAGCAAGCGCAAAGGCCCACTGCTGTGCGGCTCGGATTTCGTCGACGGACTTCCCTCCACGCCGCAAGAGCCTGGGTGCCATCGACTGCACCATCCCGTAGAAGATCACCCACATCGCCAGGAACGCACCGATGCCGTAGTACGACCAGCCGAGGCGTTCATCGAGAAACACGGGAAGGGCGACAACGAACCAGATGTCTCGCGAGCCGAACAGGAAGAACCGCGCCGCGGACAGTCGGTTGATCGCTTCGGACTTCGACAGGATCGAGCGGAGCGGGGCCTTCTTCTTGGACTTCCCGATCTCTTCGTCGAGCAAGAGGACGAGTGCCACGACCACAACGCCCAGCATCGCCGCCATCACCCACAGCGCCGGCCGATAGCCGAGCCAGGCCAGCAGTGCTGCCCCGAGAAAGAACCCGACGCCCTTCAAGGCGTTCTTCGATCCCGTGAGGATCGCAACAAGCCGGAACAGCGCACCGTCGCCGTTCCCGGCCAGCGCCTTCACCGCGCTCTTGGAGCTCATCTTCGTAAGGTCTTTCGCAACACCCGAGACGGCCTGAGCCGTCATCACGAAGGCCACCGAGATCCATTCCTTCCAGCTGCTTCGATGAAGGGAGAGCGCGACCAGCGCAACGATCTGCATGCCGAGCCCGATCACCAGCGTGCGATTGAGTCCGGTCCGTGAGCCCACCCAACCACCCAGCAGGTTGGTGAGAATTCCCATGAACTCGTACGCGAGAAACAGGAACGCAATGGAGACCGGGGAGTAGCCGAGGTCGTGGAAGTGCAGTAGCACCAGCATGCGCAGCGCGCCGTCGGTGAGCGTGAACGCCCAGTACCCGGCCGTCACCAGCGTGTAGTTGCGGAGCTTCATGGTGTGATTACCGGGCTTCGAGTGACGCGGCGACCTTCGACGCCAGCTCCGCCATCCTCCACACGTAGCCATACTCGTTGTCGTACCAGATGAGCACCTTCAGCATGGTGCCGTCGATCACCATGGTGGAAGGACCGTCTACGATCCCGGACCTCGTGTCGTTCGTGAAGTCAGCGGACACCAACGGGCGATGCTCGAAGCCGAGTATTCCTTTCAGCTGACCGTCGGCCGCCTCACGGAACAAGGCGTTCACCTCATCTACGGTGACGGTTCGCGACATGGTGAACACCGCGTCGGTAAGAGATGCGTTGAGCAACGGTACGCGCACCGCGAGGCCGTTCAGCTTTCCCTTGAGCTCAGGGTAGATCAGGGTGATCGCCGTGGCGGATCCGGTGGACGTCGGAATCAGCGAATTCACCGCGGAACGAGCCCGACGCAGGTCCTTGTGCGGAGCATCGACGATCACCTGGGTGTTGGTCAGATCGTGCATCGTGGTGATCGCTCCTCGCTCGATGCCGATCTTCTCGTGCAGCACCTTCACCACGGGGGCCAGGCAATTTGTGGTGCACGACGCGGCAGTCACGATTCGGTGAACCCCGGGTTCGTACAAGCCATCGTTGCAACCCATCACAATGTTCAACACTTCCGGATCCTTCACCGGCGCGGCCACGATTACCTTCCGAACGCCCCGGGCAAAGTACGGCTCAAGGTCGGCGACGGTCTTGAATTTGCCAGTGCACTCCAAGACGACGTCGACGCCGTGGTCGCTCCACCCCACGGCACCAGGAGTGGCGCTCGACGAGTAGGTGACGGTCGCGCCGTCGATAACCATCGAATCGCCGATCACGTCAACGCTGCCGCCATACCGACCGTGCACCGTGTCGAACTCGAGGAGATGCGCGGCCGTGACGACGTCGCCGTTCAGCTCGTTCACGTGCACGAGCTGAAGTTCCGGGTGCTCGCGCAGTGCGCGCACCACGAGGCGCCCCATGCGGCCGAATCCGTTGATGCCGATCTTCGTGATCATGTTGCTTCCGTTCTACGGTGCGGTACGTGGGTGGGGCGAAGTACTTGGGTGGGGCGAAGTGGTGTTTCCGGTTGACGGCTCATACATCCGCCGTTTCCGGCAACAACGCAGCAATGCGGAGCCGAAGCTCCGACAGCGTGGTGTCGAATGCCGCTTTGGAGCCGTCGGCCACCGGGTCGGGGATGGACCAGTGCAGCCAGCTGGCATCGGGAGCAAGTTCTTCATGCGCCTGATCGCACACGGTGACCACGATCGGTGGAAGCTTACGAATCGCTTCGATTGACTTCGGAACGGCATCACCGAGGTCAAGTCCCGCCCGCTTCGCCGCGGCCCGGGCCCCGGGATGAACCTGCGCAGCCGGATGAGTGCCGGCCGACTCCGCCGGTGAACCCGAGAGGGCGCGCCAGAGCGCCGCGGCCAGCTGACTGCGGGCGGAGTTGGCCGAGCACACGAAGAGCGCCTTTCCTGCTCCTACCGGTTCGCCGGGGATCAACTCCGCAAGCACGCCGTGTACGAGATGCACGTAGCGTCGTCGGCCATCACCGGAGGAACGTGAACGTTCGATCATGCTCACGCTTTCCAACACGTCGAGGTGATGGGCGAGCAGATTTGACTCCAGGTTTACGAGGCGCCGAAGTTCAACGGGCGAACGATCCGACCGAACCAGCTCGTCGACGATCGCGAGTCGGACCGGGTCACCGAGTGCAGCATGGCGCGCCGCGCGTTGTTCGAGAGTGAGCTTCATGGTCTCCACGCTAGTCACTCAATTTCCATTGGCTCAGTATTCGGTGAGTGAAAAGTAAGTGCGCTCAGGTACCTCACGGGTTCTTGATCTGTTCGAGCTGCTTAAGTGCTGCCAAGCGGAGGGCATCGGGCAATCGGGCATAGTCTGCTCGAACCGCCAGATCCTGGCCATCGGTGAGGATGTACGTGAACAACGCGACCACCAGGTCCGCGGTGCGCCGGTCCGAGTAGTGGGTGCGGACAAGCGCGAAGGTGGGAGCGGTGAGGGGGTAGCTGTCGGCACCGTCAGCGTCTAGTGGTTGAAAAGTAAGGTCGTCGCCGTAGGTGACCCGGGCCAACGCCGCGCTTACACCTGACGGAGTCGGACGCACGTAGACACCGGCCCTGTTCCTGATCGCTGCGGTTCGCAAGCCGAATGCTTTCGCGTCAGCGAGGTCGGCGTACCCGATCGTGCCGTTGTTGTTGGAGAGAATCTGGGCAACGCTACGATTTCCATCGCCCTGCGACGTGTCCGCAGGCCACCGAACAGCATCTCCGGATCCCAGCCTCCAAACCCCGCCCGAAGCACCAGCGAGGAACTTCGTGAAATTGCTGGTCGTCCCCGACCGGTCTGAGCGATGCACGACACCGATCACCCTTTCCGGCAACACAACGTCAGGGTTCTCAGCCGCAATGGCGGGATCGTTCCACCGCTTGATGTCACGTTGAAAGATCTTCGCGATAGTCGGAGCCGAGAGTTTGAGGTCGTCGACACCCTTGAGGTGGTACGCCACGGCGATCGCGCTTGCCGTGGTAGGCACGTAAAGAAACTCGCCCGGCTTTGGGCCGTCCGTGTCCTTCACCAGGCTGTCGGTTCCAGCGAAGTCCGTAGTGTTCTTTCCGAACTCCGCCTTTCCGCGGCCCGAGCCAATCGCCCGGTATTCGATGTTCACTTTCTTCGCTGATCCGCCGAGCGAAAGGATGACTGCCTTGTAGTAGCGGGCGGCAAACGTGGAACCCGAGCCTCGGATGGTCCCCGAAAGCTCACCGATGTCCGTAGAAGAGCCGGCCGGGACTGTCTGCGCTACCACCGCAGGGACCATGCCAAGGAGAGCAAGCGACGCGAGTAGGGCACGAATTGCCAGGGACGACCGACGAGAGAGCGGCATGAGAGCTCCTACATGACTGGGCTCCGCTGCTCGGCGAGCAGTCGGGTGGGCGGAAGCCCGGTCGCTAGTATTCCAGTCAGTACCACATGAGTCAATATATTTTGAGCTATTAAATGATAGCTACAGGAGCACGCGTCTGATCCGGCCGGAGACAAATTCGATCGTCATCACGATGGCAAAGATGCCGATGATGATGGCCGACACGGTCCCGTATTGGAGCACGGCGAGCGTTTCGTCGAGAACGTGCCCGATACCACCGGCACCCACGATGCCGAGGACCGACGATGAACGAACGTTGATGTCGAAGGAATACAAACCGTTTCCAACGAGCGTCGGGATCATGGCCGGCGCAACCCCTGAAGCTATCTGTTGCGAACGCGTCGCACCGGTGGCCCGAACACCTTCGAGTGGCCCATCTGGCAGCGTTTCGATCGCGTCACCGAGGAGCTTCGAAGAAAACCCGAATGCGCCGATCGAAAGCGCTACCGCGCCAGGCAACGGACCGAGCCCCACTGCTGAAACAAAGAACAACACGACGACCAACTCCGGGATAGACCTGAGAACAACCTGCACGAGCCGGGCGATGAAGCCGACTACTCGGTTCGGCGAGGTGTTCCTGGCCACGAGCAACGAAAAGGGAATCGCGAGCGAGAAGCCGATGAACGTAGCGGCCATTCCGAGCGCCAACGTCTCTTTGAACCCGGTGATTATCGGTTCCCGGAATGTTGTGAAGTCGGGAGGAAGGAACCGGCCGAGCGTGCTAGCCGATTTAATCAGTGCGCGTATGAATGAAACGGGATGCAATCCGACTTCGGAGCAGGACCACACAAACCCGAGCAAAAGCGCTCCACCAATCGATCCGAGTACCTTCCTGTCCCTGGTCCACGGTGGCCGCAACGAGTTGAGAGTGGTCGCAGTTTCGACCTTGTCGACTGCGCGCTCCCGCTCCTCCGCACGCACCTTGGACGCACCGTCGAGTGCTTTGCGGGCTCGGAGCGCCACCCGATCGACCACCAGAATCAAACCGAAGACAATGATCGCCTGTCCGATACCGACGGGGTACCGAAGTGGATTGCGCAGGTTCGCTCGCAGCTCCTGACCGATACCGCCGGCGCCGACAAAGCCGAGAACGACGGATACCCGGGTGTTCACATCGAGTCGGTACAGCAGGTTCGAGAGGTAACTCGGCGTCACCTGAGGAACGATCGAGTTCGTGATCGCCTGACTGCGCGTCGCACCGGCAGCGAGAGCTGCATCGTAGGGACCGAAGTCGGTTTCTTCGATCGAGTCAGCGAGGAGTTTGGCGAGCATTCCGATCGAGTGCACCCCGAGAGCGAGCACACCTGGTAGTTCTCCGATCGACAGCGCCGCAACGAAGAAGATGGCGAAGATCAGGTCGGGGATAGCGCGGGTGGCGACGATGAACGTACGGGCTGCGGCCGAGATCATCGAATGAGGCGTGGTGTTGCGCGCCGAGAGAAAGGCGAGCGGAATGGAAAGAATCCCGGCCAAACCCGTCCCCGCTACCGCCATCATGAACGTGCGACCGACCAGGTTCACGGAGTTGTGCCAGCCCTCAAAGGATGGTGGCAGGGCCCGGCCGAGATACCCCGACGTGCGAAAGCCGTCAATGATCGTGCGCGGAGAGAACCGAATGAATCGAAGCGAGACGACGGACAGAACCAGCCAGGCCACGCCGACAACCAGGAGCACCGCCCGCTTGCGGTCGATGGGCACCCGTAGCTTCGACGCTCGCGGCGTCGCGCCGGTAACTGCGAGATTCGACATGGAAGGTTCGCTGATCCGACTAGAGGGTGACAAGAGTGTCGTCGAAAACGCCCGCCGCCCGCATGACTGGCGCATGAGCGGGAACCGGCTTCGCCGCCGTATCGATGCGTTGATAAACGGCCAGTGCATCTTCGGTCGTCATAGACGAGGTTGGACGGTCCAACACCACTTGACCGTCGCGAAGACCGACGATGCGCGTGCCGTGTGCGAGCGCCAACTCGACCTGATGCAAACTGCACACGACGGTGAGACCATCCTCTGAGCAGATTCGAAAGAGCAGTTCCATCACGCTGCGGGAAGCCTCGGGATCGAGCGATGCCACCGGTTCGTCGGCCAAGACCAACTTCGGTCCCTGCATGAGCATCCGGGCGATACCCACCCGTTGCTGCTGACCACCGGAAAGCGTCCCGGTGCGTTGGAACAGTCGATCACCGAGACCTACACGTTCCAAGTGAAGTGCTGCCTCACGTCGGAGTGACTGGGAGTACCCGATCACTCCGAAACGAGGACCACGAATGCGCCCGAGGGCACCGGTCAGCACGTTTTCCAACACCGTGGAACGACCCACGAGGTTGAACTGCTGAAACACGAACCCCACCTGCCGACGCAATACCCGCAACTCGCGAGCGCCGGCCTCTCCAACGTTCACACCGAGGGTTGACACGTGTCCGTTGGTCGGGCGGTGTAAACCGTTGATGTGACGCAGGAGGGTCGACTTGCCTGAACCAGACAGTCCGAGCAACACACAGAACTCGCCGGCTTTGATATCGAGACTGACGTCATCGAGAGCCGTGGTGGGAGAACTCCCGCCAAACTGTTTCGTAACCGATCGCAGCGTTACGGTCGACGCTGCCGGCGAATGTGCACTCAGACTCATGGCTTTCGCTCGTTACTTCTTCGCCGGGAAGCAGGCCGCTGCTTTGGTCTTGGTACAGACGTCAGCAATGGGCTGGAAGAAGGACTCGTTCACCGGCACCCAGGCGTTGGAGCCACCGGCGTTGCATCCGAAGCGGTTCGTCGACGAGCAGAAGCCGCCAGCCTGGAGATAAAGGGAGTCGAGCTTCGGGACCGTCGCCTTGACTTTGGCAACCAGCGACGCGGGGAGTTCGGTGCGAATCGCAACCGGCGAGTTCGGGATGGCGTTGGACTGCCAGACGATCTTGAGGTCACCGGGCTTGATGATGCCGGCGGTGACGGCGGTCTTGTTGACCATATCGTCGAACGCGAATCCGACATCACACGTTCCGGCCTTTACCGCGGCTACCGACTTGTCGTGGCCACCCGCGAAAACTGCTGTGTAATCCTTGCCCGCTTCAAGGCCGGCTTCGATGAGCCCGGCGGTCGGATAGAGGAAACCCGACGTAGACAGGTTGTCGGTGAAGCAGACCTTCTTGCCCTTGGCGTCGGCGATGGTTTTGGCCGAGCTGTTCGCCGGAGCGATCATGTACGACTGATATGAAGGCGAAGCGCCGATGTCGCTGACCTGCACGGCGATGGGGTCGATCTTGGCTCCGGCGGCCTTGGCGACGTAGTAGCTGAACGGTCCGTACATCGCAATGTCGACCTTTCCGCTCAGCTGACCTTCAACGACGGCGGCATAGTCACTCACCGAGATCTGTTCGATCTTGATGCCGACTTCCTTCTCGAGCGCCTTCACGAACGGGGCCCAGGTGGCGAGGGCAATCGACGAGTTCTCCGAGGGAACCGGAGCGAAGACCAGCTTGTCGGGCCACTTGTCGGACTTGGCGACTGTGGTGGCCGGAGCAGCCGCTGCACCTGCAGCGGTGGTGGTCGGTGCGGCGGTCGTGGTGACAAGGGCCGACTTCGATACCTGCCACACGTACTTCGTGCCGGCCTTGATGCAATCAAGAAGCACACCGCCTTCACCGGCGACCGGTATACCGACGTTGCTTGCTGCGCAGGCTTTGCCCGGAGCCGGAACGGTGGCCTTGGGTTTGGCTTTCGTGGCCGCATGTGCGGTCGTGGTCACGGCCGTAGTGACGGCGAACAGGGGGATCAGAGCGAGTGCGACTGTCGAGCGTTTCATGACAATCTCCTTTTGGGTTTGGGAGGGTTTCGAACTTCCAAGCGTCGGGATGTACATCGCGTTCGACGGGGTTCGGTGGGGCAACAGCAAGCTAAAGAACGAAGGTGAACGGAGGGGATCGAACGTGAGGACTTTCTGCAACGACCGCCGGAACTGTGTCGGGAACGCCAGCGATTTGATCCCGACTACCGGGTGGCGGCGTACTGCGACCGCGCCGTCAGAGGCCGTTCACCGCGGCAGCAACGGCGTCACCCAACTCGGGGGTCGCCGCCACGATGCCGCTCCAACGCCGTTTCAGGTCGGTATCGAACTCGATCCGCCGGCCAGCGACGTCCATGACGACACCGCCGGCTGTGGGGACGAGAACAAGCGCCGCAGCGAGATCGACCAATCGATGGGTGTCGCTGCCGGCATCCAAGAAGGCGTCGGACGATCCTTGGAGGACGAGCATCGACTCCAATGTGGAGCAGCTGAGAATCCGTATGCGCGCTGATTTTTCCGCCACGCGCCACCAAGACTCGCGTGTGTGCGCGTGGGGCCGAAGCAACGAAACCGCGGCCTTCGAATGGTCGGTGCATCCCGTCGTGGACCACACCGCCGAAGACCGCGCACCGTCGGCCGATCCGGCCCAGGTTCGACCGGTCGCCAGCCAGACGGTCGCCGCCTCGATGAACGTTCCGTCGTCCACGAGTGCCGCGCTGAAGCAGGCGAGGGGTACGCCGGCCGCAGCATTGGCTGATCCGTCGATAGGGTCAACGACGAGGGTCAACGACGACCGACGGTCGATGTAGCCCGCTTCTTCGGAGAGAACGTTCACGCCGTGGTGGATAACCGTGTCGATGATCGCTTCCTCCACGAAGGCGTCGACGTGCATGGTGGGCGTACCGTCGGCACCCATCATCACCTCGGCCTCAAGTTCGGCCCGGCTGAACCGTGACAGTGCTTCCTCATAGCGAAGCAGCGCCGCGATAGCGGCGGCCGCAAACACCGGATGAAGCATGGTGCAGCCGCGCGCGATAGCGGCTTCCCTCACGGCTGACGACTGCGAAACGAGATCGATGCGTGAGTTGATTGGCATGTCACACCGGGATCAGCACAGCGGATGGGGCACGCCACACATGCCGAACCGTAGGCCATCGACCGTCGAAGTGACACAGCACCATATCGGCCCGCTGTCCGACCTCGAGCGTTCCGCGGTCCGTAAGTCCAAGCATGTTCGCCGGTCCCGCGGTAACCAGTCGGACCGCCGCCGGAAGACTGGCGCTCCCCCGATCGGCCAGTTGGAAGGCTGCCGCCAACATCGTCGCGGGCTGGTAGTCCGACGCGAGCGCGGTGCACAGGCCGTGTTTCACCAGTTCCTCGGCCGACACGTTGCCGGAATGTGAACCGCCACGCATGACGTTGGGCGAACCCATGACCGTCGGCATTCCGTGATCGTGTGCCGCCTGGGCGGCTTCGAGCGTGGTCGGAAACTCCGCCACTGCAGCTGGCCATTCGAGGGCATTCTCGATGTCTTCGCGAGAGGTTGGATCGTGACAGACCAGACGCACCCGCTGCTCACCCGCCAGCGCCGCGAGCCACATCAGGTTCTTGTCCCGGTGTTCGATCAACGCGTCGCGTTCGGCAATGACCCGAGCCAATTCGATATCTGGATCCTTCCCGACGTACTCCGTGCTCCCGGCGATCCACGCCCGATACGTGGCAGCGTTCTTGTACTGGCCCTGGCCCGGGGTGTGGTCTTCGTACGACACATACGGGCAGGGCTCGAGCGGCCCCATCCCACCTTCGAACCTGGATCCGAGCGCCGCGTAGCCCTCGGGAAACCGAGCATCCAGCCGATAGAGGATGCGATGGTCAACGAGCGCGTCGTGTTCGAGTCGACGGTTATGAAGCGCGCTTACCATCTCTTCAGCCCGCTCAATGGTCCGGTTGTGCCGGGTTCCGTTCTGGTACCCGATGCCGTGGTAGAGCGTTGTCACCCCGGCGGAACGCACACGTGCTTCGTAGGACCGCAGGGCAAAGTCGACCGGGAGCACTACGTTGGGGCGCGGTGATATTTCCTTCTCCAGGCCGTCACTGTGACAGTCAACCAACCCGGGCAGGCAGTACGACCGGTGTCCATCGATCGATCCGGTCGGACGGCGGTGACTCCCCTCCTCGATCGCTGCGATGTACCCGTCCTCTACGACAACCACCGCATCCTCGATGATGCGGTCGGGCAGTACGGCGCGGACGTTGTGCACCGTGAAATCCGCAGAATCAAATCGATAAGCACTCATAGGTTCCTTCAAGACACGTTTGGCTAGTGGACAGCAAGGACGTCGTCGGGTGCGCCGTTGTCAGTCACGAGGCCCTCGCGGAGCATCACGACCCGGGTAGCCAACCGGCGCATGGCATCGAGGTCATGGAACACCGAAAGAAGCGCGACGTTGTTCGCTCGGAGACCGGCAATCCGCTCCAGTACCGCTTCTCGGTTTTCTGGATCAAGGGCGGAGACCGGTTCATCGAGAAGTAACAGACGGGGTGCTGCGATGGTCCCCTTCGCGATGTTGACGCGCTGGCGTTCACCACCGGAGAGGACCGACGGAAAGCTGGACCAGAGGCTTTCCGGGATTCGAACCTCCCGGAGCGCTTGCGCCGCTGCGTCGGCCGCTTCGGAACCCACCATGCCGCGACGGTTTCCCGCGCGGCGAACAACGTCGAACGTGGTGCGGCGCGGTTCGGCCCGCAGGAATTGGGAGACATAACCGATTTCCCGATCGCGCAGGTTGGCCATGGCCCGTTCGTCAAGTGTCGCCAGATCGACCTGATGCCCGACGTCATTGCGGAAGAGGATCTGTCCGGCCGACGAGAGGTACGTGCGGTACACGCACTTCAGCAACGATGACTTGCCGGCGCCGCTCGTGCCGGCCAGAGCCACATGCTCACCCTCCCCAACCGTGAGGTCGACTCCGGAAAGACCGCGGATGAACTGACCACCGCGATTGTGGAGCGTGAACGATTTCTCCAGGCCCCGCACATCGAGGACCGGAAGGCCTGATGGGGTCGCAGGTACGAGTGACATGATTTCCTTCAGGCTCGAGCCGCGGCCACGAGCCGCTGACTGTAGGGGTGCTGGGGGTCTTCAAGAAGCTGATCGGTCAGACCGGCCTCGACCACGCGTCCGTGCTGCATCACCATGACCCGCTGGGTCAGAAGCTCGATGACCGAGAAGTCGTGCGATACAACGACCGCCGACATCGAGTACTCCTCCAGGAGATCCCGGATGAGGTCAAGCACCGCGGCTGCGACCGAGGCATCGAGACCGGTGGTGGGCTCGTCGAGCAGCAGCACCGGCGGGCGATTCGCTATCGCCTTGGCCAGTTGCACGCGCTGGCGCATGCCTCCGGAGAAGTTCCGAACCACATGATCCATGCGATTGAGCGGCACCTCGACCCGGTTCAGAAGTTCCTCTGCACGCTTACGAATGTCGCCGTAGTTGCGCCATCCGGCTGCGGTAAGCGCAGAGGCGACGTTGCCACCCGCTGAGATCGAAAGATCGAGGCCCTCGGCGGGGTCCTGGTACACCACCGACAGCTTGTCGATCCGGAGTCGTCGTCGGGCCGACGGGTCGAGCGTGTTGATGTCGCTCTCCCCCGACTGGTGCGAGCGCAGGAAGACGGATCCGGTCGTCGATGTCATGTCTCCGGCGATACAGCGAAGAACCGTTGACTTGCCACTGCCGCTCTCGCCGATGATGCCCAGGGCCTCGCCCGGAGCAACATCGAACGACACGTCCCAGGCGGCAACGATGGCGCCGGTGGCGGGACTCACGACGGTGTCGAACTCCGGGCCGGTGCCCGTCAGCGTGTCAGTTTCGAGCGGGCCGAAAACTCGTCCGACACCGGCCACCTTCATCGCCCAATCGATCATGACTGCACTTCCTCAGACAGGTCGCTCGACGGGATCCCGTCGAGCGGTTGGGCCGACGATGCCACCCCAAAGGCGGTGTACGGACGGGTCGGCGCTGTACCGGTCTCGGCGTTGCGATTGCACCAGTCGGTGTCGCTGCACGACCAGCGCGATCCACTCTCCGACGGTGACTCCACCAGAAACGACTCCCCGCTGCCGCACCTCGAGCAGGTCACTCCCGGCGTGTGCTCGACCTGGAATGCCACATCATCGAACGTGAGGGGAATGACATCGGTGTACGGCGGTATGGCGTAGATCCGCTTCTCGCGCCCAGCTCCGAACAACGAGAGGTGCTCGGCCTGATGAAGCGGGGGACAGTCCCAGCGCGGGATCGGGGTCGTCGCGATGATGTAGCGACCGTTGACCATGCACGGATAGCCGGTCGTGCGGGTGATCACACCGTTGCGGACGATGTCCTCGTAGAGGCTCACCCACATCTTCGAATAGTCGGCCTCGGCATGCATGCGTGCAAGCTCCCGCATGTCACGCTCGACACCCCGCAACGGTTCCGGCACCGGCACTTGCAGCACCAGGATCTGGCCGTGCGTGAGCTTGTCCTCCGGGACACGATGCCGCGTTTGGATGATCGTTGCTTCGTTCACGTCGGTGGTCTCCTCCACTCCGGTCGACGAAACAATCAAGCGGCGGAGGTTCGCGGCGTTGACGCCGGCATCATCTCCCTGGTCGATCACCTTCACCACATCGTGTGGAGCGGTTACGGCCAGCGTGATCTGCAGGCCACCGGAACCCCAGCCTCTCGAAACCGGCATCTCCCGGGATCCGAACGGAACCTGATAACCGGGTACCGCGATGGCCACGAGGATCGCCCGACGAAGTTCACGCTTCGACGACTCGTCCAGTAACGCGGCCGGCCCATCGATCGTCTCGGCGTCATGGGACCGAAGAAGCTCGGCCACGGTCATGACGCCACTCCGACGCTCGACACTTCAGCAACCAGAGGAGCTGGAGGTTCATCTGTACGCGTAGTTTCTGAGGCCGCGGCCCTCAACGCCGCCCTGTCGTGGTCGCGCAACGCGGCTGCGTCACGAACCGCCATCTTGCGTTCGACCATCGATCGGAACGTGACGTAGTGCGGCAGCTTCAGGTGTTCCAGAAAGCCCGAAGCGTCGAGCCCGTCGGTTGTCATCAACACCGACTGCTCCAGCGAGCTTGCTCCGGCGTCGCGTGACACGGCGATATCGAGGTTGGCCATCGCGATCGCCTTGCGTTCGTTGTGACCGAAACACACACCGAATCCCACGTCGAAACGCGCCCGGTCCTCGGCTGCTCCATTGAGATCCTCGATGGCTTCCACCTCGGTGGCTCGGATCTCACCGATGGAGATCACGTTGCCGGTCATCGGATTGACAACCTCAACCGGCAGCGAACCGTGCCGGACCTCGCCGAGCGTGATCTCGTGAAGGTGGTTGTCGGTGCCGAGGATGTTGCGGTACCAGAGATTCACGAGCGCCCCGGTTTCGGCGCGAGCCATGGTCGACAGAACCGCGGAGCGCGGTACCCCCGGGCGGACCGGCTGGCGGGTGATGTCGTAGGGCTCGGGGTCATCGCTTCGGCGGCGATCCACCACGAGGTCAAGCTTTCGAAGGAGATCGAGAAGGCGCTGGGGCGAACGGTCGACCGCGGGCGTCGCCGCGCCGGCAATCTCGGTCAAAACAGACGAAGCGTCTTCCCGCTCCGTCTCCCGTCGCGCTGAGGGGGGCAGCTGCGATTCGGAGACGGAGCGGTCGATGAGGCGCCCGACGTAGTCGAGCGTCCGACCGAGAAGTTGCGAACCGGGTGGCTGCCGGTACGCGGGGACGATCCGACGCATCAGGCGCGACCGGTCGATATGCGTCGGAAACGAATACGCGAAACGCGGCAACGTCGACCGATGGGACCGGAGTAGCTGCGATGCTTCGATCACATCGCCCTCAGCCTGGCGGATCGTCGCCGCGGCGAGTTCTGGAGCCCAGAGCCCTGCTTCGCCCATCACCCGGTCAACCGCCAGGCGCTGCCGTTCAAGTATCTGCGCGTCATCGAGCGGAGCGGCATCACCACCCAGTCGCTTGTTCCGTACAAGGGTCTCGGCGGCGACAATCGCCTCAAGTCCACCCTTTGCTGCTACGTATCCCATGGTCCTCTTCTCGTTCTCGCTACGGATTGCTCGTGGACAGAGCGGGCTCGGCGGTCTGAGCCCGTAGAACTGTGATGTCGGTCGAGCGCGGCAGCGACACCATGCGCCCGCTCTGGTCCACGAGATGGACATCGACGCCACACGACGGCTCGCCGTTGATGATCGCCAGCCGTTCAAAGGTCTCGACGGGCACTCCGACCACCACCAGTTGGGAAAAGCCATCCACTCCGGGTCCTCGTAGCTCGAGCAGCACCGCGCCATCGTCCTCGGTGCCGTCGATGGGCGAGGTCCCGTTCGCCTCAAAGAGCGCGTCGCACGCGAGCACCAGACGAGCCGCCCGCTCAGGCTTTTCGGGTGTTCCGGGCCGAAGGGACGCCAACCAGGCCACATCAAGTCGCCCCATCACGGTGACGATGTCCGCCGACGACAATTTCGTGGATTGCGAATCCGTCGCTCGACACACCAGCACCTGCCAACTCTGCGACTCAGTGGGGTCGGCCGCGCCTACAACCGCGATGCGGGTGTCAACGTTGGCCAACGCGAGCGCCGGGAGCAGCACGAACGGAATGCCGACGAACTGGGGATCAACGAAGCGTCCGACGAGCCCCGGCCGACTCGTGGTGTCGAGGAGCGTACGGAACGCCAAGTCGGACCGGGACCCGACGAGTCGGGCGCGCGGTAGGAGACGCTCGATCGTCGATTCAGTGCCGTCACCGGGCATACGGGCGTCAGTCGATGACATCGAAATGCACCTCCGTCGCGGCAATCTCGGCCCATTCCTGTTCGCGGGCCCAGCGGAGATCGGTCTTCACTTCGTGGCAGAGCCCGGCGATGTGGTCGGCGAACTCGCCGTTGGCCTCGGCTTCTGCGTCGAGAATTGCCGCAGCCAGCGTGGCCGCCCGATCCTCGCCCATGCGCATGGCCCACCCGCGAGTACCACGGAGTTCAACTTCCGCCCGGGTCACGAGGACTTCGCCAAGGAAGAAGCGTTCTTCGCACACAGGCTCCCGAACCTGCATCATGACCAACCCGATTTCCGGGCCAGCGACGATAGTTGGCGGAGACGACCGTTGGAGGACGCGGTCAGCCAGACTCAGCAATTCCTGGCTGGGCGCCGACGCGAGCAGTTCGATGCGATGGTCACGGGTGAGCACCCGTGCAGTTGATCAGTCGGTTCTTACCGGCGACTTCCCTCCGGATGAACACCGAGCATCGAACAGCGCAACGTTCGGTGCATCCGGTGAAGTGCCCGGACTAGGCCTTGGAGAGGGAGCCGTCGGCGAGGAGTGCGTCGAGTTGCTTCGTCAACATCCACGACAGCTCGGGATGGGTGAACAGCCAGAACGTGTCGCGTTGAATGCCGTCGAGCACGAGGTGGCCAACATCATCTGGGTGCATACCTTTGTCGAGGATGGCCTGCACGTTGGCGCCCGCCTTGCCTTCAGCGGCGCTGTTCGTCTTCGGCTTCGCCTTGCTCGGCCGGTACTCCACGGAGTGGCGACTGATCGAGGTGTTGATGGGTCCCGGGCACAGGACCGACGCGTGGACCGGGCTCTTGCGGCCGCGTAGGTCGCGCTCGAGCGTCGTCATCAACGCCACGGCTCCGTGTTTCGCCACATTGTAAGCACCCATAAAACCTCCACCA
The DNA here is from genome assembly GCA_963763135.1 of uncultured Acidimicrobiales bacterium. Taxonomy (GTDB): domain Bacteria; phylum Actinomycetota; class Acidimicrobiia; order Acidimicrobiales; family JANYDT01; genus JANMZO01. The sequence continues at coordinate 1,260,493 of CAVXNJ010000012.1, forward strand.
ACCAGACCGGCCAGCGACGCGGTCGTGTTGATGTGCCCTTCGCCCTGAGCCTCCATTATCGGCAGGAAGGTTTTCACACCGTAGATCGGACCCCACATGTCGACATCCACAATCCACCGCCAGTCTTCGAGGCGGATGTTGTGGGTAGGCGTCGGGAGTCCGATACCGGCGTTGTTGCAAAGCACGTGGACCGCACCGAATCGCTTGATCGTCGTCTCGGCCAACGCCTCGATGTCTTCCAGCTTCGAGACATCACATCTGGTCGAAGCCACTTCCACGCCTTTCGCGGTGAACTCCGCTACAGCCTCGGCCATCATGGCGTCATCGAGGTCGGCGATCATGAGCTTCATGCCATCTTCGGCAAACGCCCGGGCCATCCCCCTTCCGATTCCGCTCGCTCCCCCAGTGATGACTGCAACGCGTCCGTTCGTTTCCATGGGGCCGGACGTTACCCGGCACAGAAGAATTCGTCGATTGTTGCAGCACATCGCGGATCGGGTGATCCGCAAGGTGTCGGGCGACGAAGGGTTCTCTGTAGGCAACGTCGCCTATCCAACGCATACGAGGGAGACCCACAATGGGCAACATCGAGACCGTCAAGTCAATGTACGAGGCCTTCTCACGGGGCGACATACCGTTCATCATCGATCAGTTGGCCGACGATGTGCAGTGGGAGGAGGGCGGAGCCGACCACGGAATCCCGTGGCTCGTGCCGGGCACCGGCCAGGCGCACGCAATCGGCTTCTTTCAGGAACTCGCGGACTTCGAGTTCCACCGGTTCGAGGTGGAAGCAGTTGTGGGCGACGGTGACCTCGTGGTCGGTGTGTGTCACGTTGACGTGACGGTGAAGTCCACGGGTGGTCATTTTGCCGGTATCGAACTTCACGTCTGGCGGTTCAACGCCGACGGCAAGGTACGAGCGTTCAGCCACGTGCTCGACACCATCGACCATCTGGCTGCCGCGACGAAATCCCTGCAGTCAGCCTGACCCAGGCACTCGTTCGGAAAATGCTCGAAAGACGGGTTCGTTCGCTGATGCCAGCGACGGACCCGCTTCGTCGCGTTTGACGCACGTTCGCCGCTGAGCCGCGGATACCGCTCGCAGCCGGTGTTGGTCGCGAACCGGTGTTAGTCCCGGGCGAAGGCTCCGGCAGCCTGCAGCACACAACCGGCCAGTTCGATGTCGCCTTCGATGTGCGCTCCCAGCGTCGGAGGGGTCAGCCGGTGCGACGCAAGCCGACAGAAATCGACCACATCGGCAACGATGAGCGTATCGGGTTGGCCGACTGCACCACCGATGGCCATCGGAATGTCAAAGGTCCCGCCGCCGTCGCCGGTCAGCACCAACCGGGTGGTGCGGTCAGGCCGTGACACGCCGTGCACCGCCAGCGCCACCGGTAGGGCATTTATCAGGTCCCCTGACATTCGTCGGAGACGGTTGGCATCGAGGTTCGGCAACGGGTGGCCGGTGGCCCGGCAGATGTCTTCATGGTGGGTCCACACCTCGAAGGTTCGCAGAACCAGCATGCCGGTCGGTCCGGCCGGAACGTCGTTGACGGGGATCAACCGATCGGGGACCGTGCTCTCCATTTCCTCGGCGATACCCGCCAACCGGTTCGCCGCCTGCGTCCAGCGCTCAACGAGGATCTCGGTTGGGGTTTCGCGCAGTTCCTCGATCGTCGACGTGGTCGCGGTGGTGTGCCGGCTCCACACCGCCGGATCCGGGGAAGGCCCGTACCCGAGTGTGCCGAGCAGGCCTTCCTCGACACCGACCAGATGCGCCACCAGATCGTGCACCGTCCCGTAGACCGCCAGGGCCGGCTTCTTCCAATCTTCCCGGGTGAGCGTCATCAGTAGGCCACGCAACTCGTCGACGGTTCGCCGAAACGTCTCGCCCGCCGTCGCACCGGCACCGTCGACGGGCGTTCCACCGGCTGAGCTGACCGGTGCTCCCGGGCGGCGGCGCGCCGTGGCCGCCGTCATCACCGACTCACGCAGACCGTGCGGTGGGATCTCGGAGACGGCGTCGGCGAGCGTAGCGGTGACCTTCTCGAAGTCACGAAAAGCCACCCGATCGATGTCGCGTTCGGCATCCGGTCGTTCCGTCTCGTCGACGGCATCGAGCGCGACAAGCGCAGCCAGTTCCGCTGAGTTGTCGTCGAACGTTTGGGGGGTCATAGCGGTACTCGGTTCGATCGGGTTGCGGTCGTCATGGCGGTCGTTGTGCGGGTCGATGTCGTTGTGGTCGTCATGGTTGTGGTCGTCGTGGTTGTGTTCGTCGTGGTCGGGGTAGGTCATCGCACTCACGTCCAAGCCCAGTGGTCGTCGCGTTCGAGTTGCTCACGAAGCCGCGACAGTGCGAGTCGAAGGCGTGATTTGGCCGTCCCCTCGGGAATACCGAGGTGCACTGCCACCTGGCGATAGGTGCATCCTTCGAAGTACGCCAGCCGGAGCGCTTCACGTTGGTCGGTCGGGAGCTTCTCCATAAGGGCGGCCAGACGGTCGGCCTGCCAGACCCGAGCTGCCGCGTCGAGCACACTCGCCTCACTCGACCCGACGACCGCATCGTTGTCCGCCCGGACCCGGTCCTCGACCCGATGGATGCGCTCCGATTTGCGAACGGCATCCACCGAACGGCGGTGGGCCATCGTCGCCAGGTAGCTCTTCAACGATCCGCGTCCGAGATCGACGCGATCCGGGAACTCCCAAAGGTGCGTCATGACATCCTGGGTGACCTCACGGGAGATCTGTTCATCGTGACTGACGGACTTGGCCAGTCCGTAGATCATCGACCCGAACCGGTCATAGATCGTGCCGAGCGCCGAGTCGTCACCGGCTATCAGGCGGGCGACGAGCATGGCGTCGGACGCGCTCTGATGCGCATGGGCCTGAAGCGCCGGGAACTCCGTCGGGAACTCCATGGCCGGAAGCATACGGTCAATGACCACGCTCATGACGGGCCGCCTGGTTCTGAGTCGCGCACAACTACTGTTCGTCGCCGACGCCGTTGTGGATCACTCCGGTCGTGGGATTTGTTGCCCGGCCGGTCCCGTTTCCGGTTACCCGAATGGCCGTCACCCGAATGAGTACCCGAGTGACTGGTAGACCGCCCGGAGAATCGTGTGGGCCCGGTCGTCGCCGACGGTACCTTCACCCATCTTGTTCATCACGTAGGCCATGGTGAAGCCGGCGTCGACGTCGTTGACGACGAGCGATCCACCCCACCCGCCCCAGTAACAGACCCGCGCATTCGGGCTGATGGGATTGCGGGGCGAGTTGAGGCCGTAGCCGACGCCGAACGTGACACCGATGCCGAGAACGAGGTCACGGCCCGCCGCCTGGACATCGAAGATCCGATCGATGATCTCGGTGCTGAGAAGCTTCACGCCGCGACTCGTTCCGCCGTGCGAAACGGCGCTCTGCGCAAGCGCCACGCCGCGGGCGTTGCCGTGACCACCCGCCGCTGGGATCTCGGCGCGCCGCCACGGGATCTCCCACGACTGTTCGGCCACAAGACGCGGGTTGGCAGCACGGTACGGGATCGACTCCCGGTTCGGCTCCACGCTGCCATCGGCACTGCCGAACACCAACGGCGGGGCGGGAATCAGCAAGCCGACGCGGTGGTCGTGTTCCGGGCCGAGACCGATGTGCATGTCGGCTCCGACGGGCCCGGCGATTTCCTCGGCGAAGAACCGGCCGACACTTCGGCCGTCGACCCGCCGCACGACTTCACCAACCAGGTTGCCCTGGGTCACGGCGTGATAGCCCGACTTCGATCCGGGCTCCCACCACGTCGGCTGCGTGGCCAGAAGCGCGGTCACCCGGTCCCAGTCGTACAGGTCGGTCCCTTCGAGTCGCTGGTCCCATGCGGGGAGTCCGGCGGTGTGGGAGAGCAGGTGCCGCACGAGCACGTTGCCCTTGCCGTTGGCCCCGAACTCCGGCCAGTACCGCTCGACCGGCGCGTCGACGTCGACCAGGCCTCGGCTGGCCAGTACGAGCAGCGACAAACACGCCATCGTTTTCGTCGTCGAGTAGACGTTGACGATCGTGTCCTGCGCCCACGGTGTGGTCCGCTCGACATCGAGGTGACCGCCCCACAGATCAACGACGAGTTCGTCGTTCATCACGAGGGCCACCGAGGCGCCCACATCGCCGCGCTCGGCGAAATTCGCCGCGAACGCGTCCTTCACCGCTCCGAATCGCGAATCACAGACTCCGTTGATATCAACCGTGCTCATGTCGGCCCCCTTGTTTTCGGCCAATGTACCGGGTCGGCCTCGCGACCGCCCATCCCGGTGGCGGAAGGGGCCACCACTGTCACTCGCCCTTCGGCTGATTACGGCTCGCGAGGCTCTGGCGTGCGAGATACCCAAGTGCCAAAAGCGACCTTAGGTAGTTCGAAGGTGTTCTTTCACAATGCGATCAATGAGCGTGTCGATCGCCTCGTCTGGTTGATACCCATTTTCGATACGCATTCTCACAAGTGGCCAGGTCCTTCTGATGCCTTGTTCAAGCGAGACTTCGCACCTCCAATTGCTCGCAAGACGTTCAATCTTTCCGGTGTCAAAAATCATTGAATTGGACTTGTCGCCGAGCAGAGGGCCCTCCCACGACGAGTCGTAGTCCACCAGCGTTCTCGACAGGACATGACACACCTCCGCCTTGCGTCCACTTACGCTTTCGATCATCCGCATGATTGCGTTCCAGGTGTGCGCGACACGATCCGTGATGTGTACGCATTCGCCGATCGCTGCTTCGTTCCCGCAGACTCGAACAAATGCTTGCGCAAAATCATCCGCGTGAGTCAACGTCCAAACCGACTCGCCGTCACCATGCACGATGATGGGCTTCCCGTTCAGAAGTCGCCACGCGAGATGGTCGCCGTTGACAACTGTGCTCGGCAGTCGCTCGCGATAGGTGTGGCTCGGACGAACAATCGTCACCGGCAGACGACCTGAATGGTGGGCTTCCAGGAGACGGGTTTCGCACTCCGCCTTGCTCCGACTGTAGGCCCAGAAGGGATTCCCCAACGGCGTGTCTTCGACGATGAGCGGCGTGGAGTTCGGCTTTCTGTAGGCCGAGGCGGTAGAGATGAACACGTACTGGCCGCAACGACCGGCAAATGTGTCGATATCGCGCTCGACGGACTCCGGACTGTAGGCCAGGAACTGACAGACCACATCGAATCCACCCGATCCCAGCGTTGCGTAGGTGTCGTGGTCCGTGAAGTCCCCGACGATCTGATGGACGCCCAGCAGACCCGCGTCGAATCTCTTGCCGCGGTTGTAGATGGTCACGTCGTGACCGGCGCGTTTCGCCGCCTCGACACATGCGAACGAAATCTCACCCGTCCCACCGATATAGAGAACGCGCATGGTCACCCTTCGTCCGGTGACAATTGGCCCGTGACCACGCGAGCTCCGCCGAGAAGATGAGCATCAAGAAAGTGGTTTACGCGCTCCGGGTCCTCGATGAATCGAACGTTGCGATCGACGCCGTGAAGATTCGGGGCGGCTTCAAAGATCTCGCGGACATCGGATTGAAACACGAGCCGACCGTCGCCCAACGTGCTGTCGTCATCCATGATCCTCAGCGTCGGGTCTTGCTCGCATTGCGCGACAACTTCCGGAGCCAGGTCCTGAATGTAGACGCCGCGCCAGTGCTTGCTCCTTTCGGCATGGTACGTCGCCGCAATCATCACGCGGGCCTTGTTCGCCGAGTTCGGCACACCACGGTGCCACATCCTCGGGTCCCGGAAACACACGCTGAGGGCCGGAATGGTCATCCGTGCAGGGGGAGACCACTTCTCGATGAGTTCGTGATGGTCGCCTAGCCGATTGGTTTTCCAATTGGCTACAGCAGCTTCCCGCTGCGTTCCGGGATAGATCTCCGTTGCGCCGTTCGCTTCGGTGATTTCCTCCAGTGCTATCGAGCAGCTCAAGGTGGTCGCGGGTGGCGGCCAGGGCTGCCCGTCTCGGCGGGCATCCTCCGGCGTCTTCCACGCGAACGGCCGGTCGAAATGCAGCGGCTGATATTGGCTACCCGGACAGTTCACATTGCCGTTGTAGAACCCGAGCCACGCACCCCGACCGAGCACGCCAGCGACAACGCATTCGATCAGCGGGTTGGCAACGAGATCCATCCGCACATACGGCGCGAAGCGCCGAAGCCCGAGTTGCAGATGCCCTTCGGCCGTTCTCTGTTCATGCTGGGTCGGCTGTCCGACTGCCCGAATTCGCGCCACGTCTTCAAGGACGGCTTCACTGAGAAGATCGGCGGTTTCTTGCGAAACCAGTTTCTCGACAACGGCATAGCCCAAACTTTCGATATCACGGACTATCGCCGCCAACTTGTCTGACGAGAGGACGCCTGCCTTCCTCTCACTATCCGAAACTTGATATGGCACTTGTTGTCCTCCCTGCCAGCGCGCTATGGCGTGAACCCGTTTGGCGGTCCGGTGGTTTTGAGTGGTGGGTTGGTTGTTGGTGTGTTCCAGGCTTGGCGAATGCAATCGGGGTAAGTCAGGCCAGTGAGTTGTGGGACCGTTGGTTTCGTCTAGTCGGTGCGCCAGCCGTCGAAAACGGCACTGGCTTCGACGAGCGTATCGAATTGTTCGGTGTTCAGAAGCTCGTCACGCAGTCGGGCGTTGAAGTATTCATCCAACTCGCGATCCCACCACGCCGGCGATGTTGCGAAGCCGTCATGCAGACGTCGCGCCAACCAGCAAAAGCGTTGTGACTAAGGTCATTCGTGATACGAACATATGTACGTATCTGTGTGGTAAGGTGTGGGCGTGGATACGTGTATCGCCGATCAGATTGCCGTGGCACACGCCGCAATCGATCGCGTGCTGTCCAACCTCACAGCTACCGAAATCACTGGTCAAACAGTCAAAGAGCTCCGCGGTCTGTTGGACCGGGTTGATCTTGGAATTACGTTCGCGTACAACCAGTACCGGAACGCCGGCGACTACCTACTCGATGGCTATCCGAACGGTCCGGCATGGCTCGCCGCGAACACGAACGCGTTACGAAGCGAAGGGCACGCCCGCAAAGAACACGCTGAACTCCTGGACCTGCTCGGCTCGTTCGGTGACTCGCTCCACGCCAACCGGATCGGGTACACGCACATCCGAATCCTCGCTCCAGCAGTAACCGAGGAACGCCGGCCGTTGGCAGTTCGCGATGAAGCTGTGCTGCTCGAAGCTGCAGAAGCGTTGTCGGCATCGGAATTCAAAGTGGCCATCCGCAAGTGGGCATCACTCTGCGACGACGAACTCTCCGACCCCACCCGACCCGACACCCACGCTGCCCGTCGCCGGGTCACGTTAACGGTGTTGCCCGACGGATCCTGGAAACTCGACGGCATCCTCGAACCCCTCGCCGGTGAAACGTTGGCCGCCGCGTTGACCGCCGTCATGCCATCGAAGCGGTTGCCTGATGATGATCGCACGATTGTGCAGAAACGCCATGATGCGTTGCACGACATCGCGAACGAAATCCTCGGCCACGAGGATCTGTCGGAGGTACATGGCTCCTCACCGAATGTCACCGTGATCGTGAACGGTGAGAACGGAAACACCACCACGGCATCGGGCACAGTCCTCCCACGCTGGGTACGCGACGGAATGTGCTGCGAAGCCACCTTCACCGCAGTGTTCCTATCCGGCAAAGGCGTACCGTTCGACGTTGGAACTCCCATCACCGGGATACCGGTCCGCACTCGCCGCGCCGTCATCGCCCGCGACTGCCACTGCCGCTACCCCGGATGTACCCGACCACCCCGCTGGTCCCACATCCACCACCTCAAACACCGCGAAGACGGCGGAACCAACGAACCCGAAAACCTCGTACTCCTCTGCAGCTTCCACCACAGACTCATGCATCGCCTAGGCCTCACCCTCACGATGGACACCGACAACATCACCCTCCTCATCCACTGGCCCAACGGCATCATCCTCCACAGCACTGAACGATCGTGGGCCCCGCCTCCGCTTCGCTTCGGCACCCACGAACGGGGCCGTCAACCCGGTCTCAGAGCTGCGCTCACTCGCTAGCGCTCACTCTCTCCGCTTTCGCCGGCGGCCCATAACCACCAACAACACAGCTCGCCCTCAGGCGGTAACGAAACGCGCTCACCTTCACACGCTGGCCGGACCTCTCCAGCCAGCGAACAGGCGCGCAACCAACGGAAGTCTGACGACCAAGCCAACGGGCGGTCGGTTCCTGCCGGACGGCGTATCCCGAATCGCGTCGACACTCGATGAGGAAGGAACGAAAACCCCGTATTCCTAAGCGAAAGTGCTTGCGCCTGTCGGAGGGTCTCAGCGCTGATCCGAGCTCGGTGTCCTCGTTCGCCGGCGCATCCGCTGGTCCGTGTCCGGTTGGGGGTCCTGGAGTTGAAGACGCTCGCGTCGAGGATTTGCCGCAGTTATCTGGATCATAATATGGCGACCTCGGGCGGATACTTCGTAAGACGAGGCATTCGCTGACGACCGTACGGGCACCCTCGGAGATCAGCTTGCCCGAGACAGGGGTCGACCCAATCGATCGGACCCGAGAACATATCGGACCGCCGTCGGTCGTCTATGGAAACCCTACAAGCGCAAGGCTCACAAGTCCCAGTAGTCCGAAGCAGAGGCCAATTCCCACGAGACGCTTCCCCGTTTTGTATGGCATGTGCTGAAATCCGTTGGAAACCCGCCCTTGGGTTCCATTCTTGTTCCATAGCCCGTACTGTCCAATGACCAAAAACATAAGACCAATGCCGAGCAAAACGCGGGTCATCGCAAAGGACTCCGCAACAGCGCTTCCACCATGTCCAACGTAATTCTTCCGGGCGGCGTCTGTTTGGTCGCCCGCTCCTTGACTTCCGGGAAGTGTACGTGCAAAGGCTCCTTTACTCAGATTCGAACCGTATCGGAGCGGATGCTGGCCGCCCGTGCGGCGACACTGCGCTGGAAGCGAATGGCCCAACGGGGGTGCTCGCCACCGTGCACGATTGGCGCCACCACGACGCACTCACGCACCACCCGGGCGCTGCAGGCAACACCCCTGACACGCTGTTACCAATCAGGCGTTGTGCCACCGGATTCCACGCTCACTAGCCGTGTATTGCGGCCACCGAAGCCGGGGAAATCCTCACCCGGGAACGTGTTTGCACCCCCAACGGGATTCGAACCCGTGCCGCCACCTTGAAAGGGTGGTGTCCTAGGCCGCTAGACGATGGGGGCTAGGAGGCGACAAATCTTAGCGGGAGAAATGGGGTCTCAGATTCGGTTTCGTGTCACGCGGCCAATCGACCATGATCTGGAGGTGACGAAACACTTCGATTTGATCATCATCGGGACCGGATCCGGCAACTCCATCCTTACCCCTGACCTGGACGCATGGTCGATTGCGATCGTGGAAGAGGGGGTTTTCGGGGGCACCTGCCTCAACCGGGGCTGCATTCCGACAAAGATGTTCGTGCACGCGGCCGACACGGCGGAAAACGTCCGGCACGCCAGCCACCTGGGCATCGACGCCCACGTCGAGAACGTCCGGTGGAAAGACATCCGCGACCGGGTGTTCGACCGGATCGATCCCATCGCCGCTGGTGGCGAGGAATACCGGACCCACCGCTGCCCGAACGTGACGGTCTTCAGGGGCCGGGGGGCGTTCGTCGACGCCCACACGCTGGAGGTCAACGGTGAGCGGATCACGGCTGACCGGTTCGTGGTCGCCGCCGGGGCCCGGCCCAACATGCCAGAAATCGAGGGTCTCGACGCTGTGACCTGGCACACCTCCGACGACGTGATGCGCCTCGACGAGCTTCCGAAGCATCTGATCGTGGTCGGCGCCGGCTTCATCGCCAACGAGCTGGCCCACGTATTCGGCTCCTTCGGCTCGCAGATCACAATCGTTCACCGTGGTGACCGGCTGCTCCGGGAGCAGGACGACGACGTGGCACTCGCCTTCACCGAAGCGGTGAAGGCCCGCGAACGGTTCACGGTCCGGCTCCGTGTCACCCCGGTCAGCGTGAAGCAGGTCGGTAGGGAGATCCACCTCACACTGTCAGACGGCAGCGTGGTGGTTGGCGACACCCTGCTGATCGCGACCGGTCGGCGGCCGAACTCCGACACCGTGAACGCCGCTGCGGCCGGCATTGCCCTGCATCCCGACGGCCGGATCGTGGCCGACGATTTTCAGAAGACGTCGGTCGACAACATCTGGGTACTTGGCGACATTTCGTCGCCCCACATGCTCAAGCACGTCGCCAACCACGAGGCCCGGGTGGTGGCCCACAACCTGGCGCACCCGGATTCGATGATCCGCACGAACCACAAGTTCGTGCCGTCGGCGGTGTTCACCCGCCCCCAGATCGCCACGGTCGGTATGACGGAGCGCGCGGCCCGGGCCGCGGGCATCGATGTAGTGATCAAGTCACAACGCTTCGGCGACGTCGCCTACGGCTGGGCAATGGAGGACACGACCGGTTTCTGCAAGCTCATCGCCGATCGAGCCACGCGCAAACTCGTGGGGGCGCACCTGATGGGGCCCCAGTCGTCCACGCTCATTCAACAGCTCATACAAGGTATGCGCGCTGAGCAAAGTGTCGACGAGATGGCCCGGGACCAGTACTACATCCACCCGGCGCTTCCCGAGGTCATCGAAAACGCGCTGCTCGGCCTGCATTTCGACTGAGCGGCGACTCAACCGAACGGGCTGGTGTTGCGGGCCGGCAAACACCGGACCCGCAACCCAGCGCTCCTGCTACCAGCCGTCGGGAAGATCGGCGATGTAGATGTCATCGCCGCCGCTTACGCTGTCCTGCCAGGCCAACTTGCCGTTGCCGATGCTCGGAAAGCCCTGCTGGCCGCGCTCGGTCAGCAGTGTCACGGTCTGATCCGACGCAAACGAGTAGCCGGTCAGGTCGGCATCCGCCACCGCATCGCCCCAGAGCCGAACCAGCGCCGACGGCTGATCGCCCACGATTTCTGACCAGATGACGGTGTCGCCCTTCATGGCGAGGCCGGCGGCAAGGGCCGAGGTCGAAAGGATCTTCTTGTCGCCGGTCTCGAGATCGAACACCTCGACGAGAAACGGGCTTGCGTAGTTATCCTGTGCGGACAGCACGGCGAGCCGGCTTCCCGAAACCGCGAGTTCACCAGGCATTCGACTGAACGAACGAAGAACCGAATCGGGCATGCCGGGCAGGGAGTTCAGCGTCCGCTGCGAGTTGGCGGCAAGATCCCAGACGCCTAGCGTTCCGTCCTGCAGTTGGTAGGCCACGGTGTTCCCTTCGACGGCGAGGAGGATGGGCCGCCCATCAACCGCAAACGTTTTCGCTGTTCCACCGGCGGTCTTTCGGGCGCGGATGGTGTTGTTGCCCTCGACATTCGTGGTCCACACGACCATGTCGTCGGATACCGCTGGAGCCGCCCACCCGGAAACGCTGTCAAGTCGCTCGCTCTTTCCGGTACTGAGCCGGGTGAGGTAGAACCCCTTCCAGCTGCCGTTGGCTTCGAGCCTGGTGTCCACCACCCAGTCCCCGCTTCCACGTGCGTCCATGCTGCCGAAGCCTGGCGCCAGTAACGAGTTGCCGTTCGGTGTCTCCGAGTCGAGAGCATCAAGTGACGCCAGAACCGCTTGCGTGGTGCTCACCGATTTTCCACTGGCGGGAACCTCCCTGCTGTACAACACACCGGAATTGACGACGTTCGGTCGATGCTCGGTACGAGCCGATGCCGCTGCCGGCGTCGCAACCTCTTTCGGCGTAGTGCACTTGAGGCAGAGTTGACTGAGTTCGAACTGCTGCTGCATGACGCCTATTTCGGCTTCACTGGCACCGAGGTCCTGCGCGGCCTGCATCACCGCATTCGCCGCTGAGGCCATGTCGCCTTCATTGTCGAAGTATTCGGTCAACGCCCGGAACACCATCTTGTCGAAGCGAGCCGCCGCCTCGGAGGTCGCCATGTCGCCACCGTCCTCCCCGGAAAATGCTTTACGAATCTGGTAGAGCGCATTCGACCAGACGGCGCTGTTTTCCATCTGAATCCGGAACCGGTTGATCGAGTCGAGGTTTCCAAGCGGCTCGCGGATCAGGAACGCGGCATCGTCAAATATGGCGCCGGTATCGAGATCGTGAATCCCCAGCTCGTCAGGTTTCCAGCGACGGCACAGATACGACTCGACCCCGTTTTGGCAGAGCCCGACCCCGAGCACCGAGGTCGGCGCGGCGGCGGTGCGGTTCTGTACGTTCAGCGCGAAATAGTCATTGGTGCCGATGGACACTGCTCCGCGCTGACCACCGGTCCAGAACAGGTTCGGGGCCAGCACGTTCGACACGTTCACCATCACCAGATACGCGAAGCGGCCGATGTCCACGGATGTCGGAACCAGCTCCTGGTTGTCCTGCACACAGGCGCCGGTGAACAGGAGCAGGTTTCCGGCCGGCCAGGAATCACAATCGCCGAGCGCGGCCGGCACATGAACAACCGACAGCAGTGGGCTGCCGTTGCCGTCGTAGGAGTTCCTACCGAATTCGGTACGTAGATAATCGAGTGTCATTTGCGCTGACCACGCTGCCGTCAGGACGTCTCGATCAGGTTCGTCGCCTTCATTCATCGTGGCAACGGTTCCGAGGACGTTGTCGAAGGATTCGAGCGCCGCGCCGTCGTACACGACGCTCAGGCCGCGGCCAGTCGCTCGACTTGCACCCGGTTGCGACGAATCGATGAACGCAATGCGACCGTCGGCGAGTTTCTCGGCATTGACGGTGACGGTCTGACCGCTCCAGACCACGCCGGTCACCTTCACCTTCTTTCCGGCGGGCGGAAGCGAAAGTTGCGGGCCGCCGGAGGTCACCGACGCTATGGCAGCGCTGGATGACACCGACTGAATCGACTGCGCAATGATCGACTGATTCTCCAGCGCGTCGAACGACGAACCCGATACGCGTGCCGCAAGGGCTCGATTCGCCAGCGCCGACAGACCAGACTGCGACTCCCGGTTGTCGCCCAACGGGAGCCCGGTCGTGTCCACCGAGGACACCACGGTCGTCACCGTCGTATCGCCCGTTGTCGGGGTGGGTGCGGCGGCCGTCGTCGGCGGCGGCTCGGTAGCCGCAGTCACGCGCACGGGGTTTGACAATACGGGAGTCGAGGCGGGCGCCTGCGTCGTCGGTGGGACGTCGATGCGGGTGTCGGAGAACGCTCCCTTGTTGCTCTCACCACATGCACTAAGTACACCTACTAAGAGGAGGAGTCCGCTGGTGGCCGACATGACGCGACGACCCCGAGTGGGATGAACCGAACCACGACGGTCCGAGTTCGACTTCGATGACCTGACGACGCTGTGATGCACCTTCGTATCTCCTTGGTTCTCGTTCACTTGAAGTCCTCCGGAAGGGTCGCTGTGTAGATGTCGTCGCCGCCGCTGACACTGTCCTGCCACGCCAGTCGGTCACCGGCGATCGAAGCAAAGCCCTGCTGGCCGCGCTCTTCGAGCGCAACGGAACTTTCCTTCGTGTCGACGGAGTACAGGATCAGATCGGTGTTCCTGATGTAGCGCCCGAGGAGTGCAGCGATGCTCGAGTCCTGTGGCCCGACGTCTTCGCTGTACAACAACCGATTGCCATCAAAACTGAGTCCGGCCGGGAATGCCCATTTCGAAATCAGTTCACTCGTCCCTGACTGGGCGTTGTATAGCGTCAGAAACTGGGGGAACCGATTGCCCTCACGACCGCCGAGTATCGCCACATTGGTGCCAGAGACCTTGATTGCTCCGGAGAATCCGGCGAAACGCTGATCCGATATCGGAGCTTCAAGCTGATCGAGCACCTTAATCTCGCCGGTCCCTGTATCCCAGACCTGTACGCGTCCGTCCTTTGTCTGGAACGCCACGATCGTTCCGTCGACCCCGATCTGGGTCGGCAACGCGTCCAAGGAAACGGTGACCACTTTTCCACCGGCGTTCGGCCGGGCCGAGAGGATGAATCCTTTGTCGTCTTCGCCGGGCCAGACCACCGTGTCTTTCGAGACGGCTGGCCGGGTCCAGTACGTCGCCTGCGCCAGTACCTCGACTTTGCCCGTTGCCAAATTGGTCAGTTGGTACCAGTGGTCCTCGAAGTCATATTTCATTTCCACCAGCCACGAGCCCTTGCCGTCGATGGCAAAGGTGTTCTGGTCGGGCTGGCCAAGCAACGTTGTGGCCTTTTCGGAATCGAACGGCGCGAAGTAGGTGTGCTGCCAGGGAAGGTCGCTGCCGGTTGGCTGGCTTTGACCGATGTACGCAATGCCGCTGTCGAGCACCACCGGCTGCAACTCCATTCGGGGTGACACTGCGACCGGTGTCATGACCCCGTCGGGTGTGGCGCAACCCGCGCAGAACTGACTGAGCTCGAACTGGGCCTTGATCAGATCCTGCTCCGCTCCACTTGCCTCGAGATCGATAGCGGCCTGCGAGATCGCTGTCGCAGCCGAGTTGAAGTCGGTCTCACTCGTGAAGTAGGTCGTGATGGCCCGATAGACGATGCGATCGAAGCGCTTGGCCGCCGCCGAGGTGAGCATGTCACCGCCGTCTTGTGAGGCGAACGCTTTGCGGATCTGCCACAGAGCGTTCGTCCAGATCATGCTGTTGTCGTGGGAGCTCCCCTGATCGTTCACGAGATCCACGAACCCAAGCGGCTGACGCAACACAAACTCGCCATCGTCCACGATGGCTCCCGTGTCGACCGAGCGACCTCCCAGAACGTCACCTTCGAATTGGCGACAATCGCTGTTCGGCTCGCGGTCCAAGCACATTGATACCCCTTCGATGGGATACGGCTTCTTGAACACCAAATTCTGAATGATCACACCGAAGTAGTCGGAGTTACCTTCGTTCAAAGATCCACCCTGACCCGAGTTCTCGGAAATGAACGGGGCGGCGGTATCGGTCACCCCGTGCGTGATTTCATGACCGACAACCGATATATCGACCATCGAGTCGGTAACCACCTCACCGTCTCGGCGGCAGGGCCCCCCGTACGAGATCTGCTTCAGGTACGACGAGAAGAACGCATTGCAAGACACGTAAGACTCGGGGAGATGGACCGTACTCACCAGCGGAATCCCCTTGCCGTCCCACGAGGCCCGTCCATGCTCAACCCGGTAGTAATCGAGCACCGTCTTGGCCGCCCACGCCGCCGTGAGCGTGTCGCGGTCAATCTTCTCCCCCGACTGAATTCGGGCCAGATCGCCCGGAAGGTCCCGATCCGCTGCGACCTGGGAGCCGTCAAACACAAGGTTCAGACCAACGCCGGTCTCACGATTTGCATTCGGTTGCGACGAGTCAATGAAGACCACAGAACCATCGGGCATCTTCTCGAGCGTCAGTGTCACGTCGAAACCGCCGAAAACTGTGCCCGAAACGGTGACAGGCGTGCCTTTGACCGGAAGCTTGAGGGCGGAGTCCCCCGACGCACTCGCAATTCCAGCCCCCGTAAGACCTCGCAGTGCCACGTTGCCTCCGGTTTGCAGCCGAAGCACCGTACCGAGACGAGCATCGACATACACCGTGACCTGCCCGGCCTTTGCGTTACCGGGAAGGTCCGGGACGTCGGCTGGTGGGGTGTAATCGGCATCGAATTTCCATGCGAGTGTTGGTGTGGTGTCGGGCATCGTGATGACGAGCGTGCCCTGTCCGACCGGAACGGCTCCCCGTTGCGTTGCCGCACCAACCGCCGCTCGCTCGTCGATCGCCGGACGGGTATCGATCGGTGTTACCCGGTCAAGGTCGGGAAACAGATGAGCGCGAGCAAAGCCGATTTCGGGGGTGGTGAGCGAATGGCGGACGATGATCAGGATCGACGAACCTTCGACCGGAACACCGCGCACCGACTGATTCCCGCGAACCGTCACAACTCCCGTGGCATCGGTGATCGGTCGGGCGAACGTCACCTGGTTGAGTGGGTCGCTGAGTCCGAACACGTCGCCGTGATCGGCGAGGAGCTGCCGAGCTGCGGCCAACGGCGCGGTTCCCTTCGGATAGGTGATCACGCCACCGGACAACTCTGAACCACCGCCGGTCGTGTCATCCTGACGCACCTGCCATCCACCGGTCGACGCCGTCCGGAGCGCCACGACGGCATCAGTAAGTGAACGTACTATTTCGACCTGTCGATCGTCACCGACGCTCGCTCGAAACAGCGACGACTCGATGACGGCTTTGGATCCGCTGACCCGACCGATTCCGTTCGTGCCAGCATTCGTTCCTCCGAGTGACCCGGTCAGTTTTCCGGATGCTCCCCCGCCGCACGCCGCGAGAACAACCGATAGCGCGATCGGCCCAACCGCCGCGACAGCCTTTCCGTTGCGTCGAAGTTTCAATCGGGAGCGCAGTCGCGGCCGTCCCCTCGACGAATCGGTACGGAAATTGGTATCGGTCATAGTGGCCACCATCGCGTCGAAAGAATCAGCGGAGATAGCGACTATTCCGCCGTCTGGGACCCGTTCCGGCAATACGCAACGATGCGTATTGCCCGCAGCGTCTGTGCAGTGTTCCTCTGGAGACACGGCTGCAGAAGCAGTCGGATCAACAGGGCCGTCATGGCCGAAGCCTGCCTTAGGGAGTCTCAATGATCTGCGCGAACTGCTCCTCGGAGAGTCCGGAGCTGAGCCGGTACTGCTGGGCCTGTGGTGATCCTTTTCACCACTCGCAGCACACCGCTCTACGACAGAGGTCGGGGGTGTTCGCACTCAGCCCTGGCGAACCGGTCCTGACGACGTCGGTTGTAACTACCGTCATGCCCCACAGCACCAGTCGTCGGTCTCACACCTACCGTCAGGTCCTCATGGCGGCATTGCTCATTCCGGCGATCGCCGCCGCTCTCGGTCTGCTTTCGTTCTCGATCGTGAGTGCCGCCGTTCTGGTCCCGGTCTTCTACGTCGTCTACCTCTACGACATGAACGTGTGGGAAGACGAACCCATCATGGTGGTGCTGGTAACGGTCGGTCTCTCCGCGCTACTCGGCCTCGGCTTCACCTACCTGTGGCGGGAAGTGTTCTTCAAGTTCGTACGGCTTCCGATCAACCTGAGCGCCGGACAGGTGAAGTTCAAGGAGCTCCTCGTCTTCGGGCTGTTCGTTCCGATCGGGGTCATCCTGCTCAGCCAGATCGCACCCGTGCTGCTGGCCTCCCGCCCACGGTTCAATCAAATGCTCGATGGGTTGACCTTCGGCGTGATTTCGGCGTCGACGTTTGTAGCGGCGGAAACGCTCGTGGCGCACCACAGCCTGATTTCGAGCCTCCCGGCCAAAGTCAGTTCGGTCGACACCGGTCTGTTCGTCTCGGTTGTCGTCAACGCCGCCGTCATTCGGCCGCTCATTTTCGGCTGTCTTGTCGGGCTCGTCGCGGCCGAGTACTCCGGCCTCGGCACCGGGCCCGGTCGGATGAGCCCAAGGTTTCTGCGGGCCAACCTGGAGGCCGGGGCGATCGCGATTCTGCTTTGCGCCGGCGTTTACCTCTTCGGTCTGCTGCAAGGGATCCGAGGTGCCCTGCTCGGTGCGGGATGGGGTCTCGTGATTTTGGCGGCCAGCGTCCTTCGGCTGCGAACCCGTATCCACGATGCGCTCCTGGAAGAGGCACTTGATGCCATCGACGTGGGTGGGCCGGTTCATGACCACGCCGATACACGCACGGACTGCGAAGAATGCCGTATGCCGCTGCTCTCCGGCGGTCGCTTCTGCAGCGCCTGCGGAGTCTCCGTCTTCGCCACCAGCAAAGAACGCCAAGTCAGCTCCTCGGGCCGGCGCAACCCCAACCTAACGACCGCCACCTCGTCGATCGGAGTCGAGTGATGAACGACATCAACCAACCGGCCAGTCCCGCCAACCCAACGACCGGAGCCGGTCTCGCCCGGAATGTACGCAGTCACCGGCTGAGTTCACCGGCAATCGCGATCCTCGTGATCGGATCAGTTCTCGGCGCCGGCGCGGTCGGAGCGGTCATCGGCGGGGCCAGTCGGACCCGCACCGTTCCGTCCAACGAGATTCCGCTCCCAGACGCGTCGGAGCTGCAACCCGTTCCCCTGAACGGTTCGTCCCTCGGCGAGCCGGGCGGGCGGACGTCGTCGCTCTCCCTGGGCTCGGCCAACTCGGGCGCTTCGTTCAACGGGCAGGGTTACCGCGGTCAGTCGTTCGCCAGTCAGCCCATCACCGAACGGGCTCTGGCCGCGCAGGTCACACCCACGACCAAGGCCGTGACACAGACCACCAAGCTCACGACCCTGACGCTGGCGCCGCGACCCCGTCCGGGAACGGCAACGACCATCGCTCGGACCAAGGCGACCACCATCAAACCTCGCGTCGTCACGACCACCACGACCATCCCGCAGGAAACGATCGCAACTGACGTTCCGGTGGAAAGCACCGAGATTCCGGTTGAGAGCACCGAGCCACCGGTGGTCATCCAGACTGCACCCCCTCGTGTTCCCACGACCACGCGCCCGCAGCGTCAGACGCAGCAGCAGGGACACCAGCTGGGTTCGGGCATCGTCGTGGTTCCGGCATCCGGGTACTCGATCGCGAAGAAGTTCGACAACGGCGAGGTGATCATCGGCAACCAGTTCAGCTACATCCACACGTGGGTGGAACAGGCCGGCGACACTTCGAATCTGCCCGCCACGCAGGTCGTCGATTACATCTCCAACAAGATCCTTCCGATGGAATTTCAAGACGTTCAAGCCTCGGCGGCAAGCGCGCTGAAGCCGGCCAAGACCAGCATCTCCTCGATGGCGTCAGCCGGCTATCAGGCCATACTCAGTGGTCAACAGGGAACCACTGACATCGAAGGGTTCTCCTTCTCGGCCGTGCGGCCCGATGGAACCGTGCTGCTGTTCTTCGCCGTCGTGAAGAGCGGTTCGTTCGAGGAGGCTCAGGGTCCGATCGGACAGATGCTCGGCTCCATCCTGGCGAGCATGTAACGCTTCGACCACTGGTTCCAGGCGCCGGGTCCGAGGACGTTCTCGGACCCGGCGCTCTTTTCAAAATGACCTGTCAAAAATGATCTGTTTGCTTATTTTGTGAGACCACAGTTGACTACCCAAGAGGTTTTCACCCGCATGTGTTACGGTCACCGCTGATGTCCTCGACGGACTTGAATTCTGTCGACCTGAAGATCGCCATCGTCGACGACGATTCGTGGATCCGTCGCGGGCGGGCCGTGGCGATCGATGAGACGCCTGGATTCTCGGTGATCGGGACCATGTCACCGACCGATGCGCTTGCTCAAGACGATGCCGAGTGGTGGTCGAACATCGACGTGGTTCTCGCCGACGCTCACGACGATGACGCCGGCTTCGACAAGTTCATTGGCGTGCGGGTTGTCGCGCATATCCGGAACCTCACCGGACGAACACGACCGCAGATCCTCGTGATCACCGGGCACCTCTACAACGACCTGCTCCGGCTCCGCATGGCCGAGGCGGGCGCGGACTTCTTCTACTCCCACGCTGAGGTACGGTCCCCCGAAGCACTCGTCGGCGCAATCGCCGCCAGCCGCGAGGCGATCGGACAGCCACAGTCATTTCCCGTGTCCGCATCGCCCGGGTTGAACGCCGCCGTCTCGTGGGCGGAGGCCAACCTCGGCGAGGGGGCGTTTCAACACGAGTCACAGAAGGCGCTTCCGGTGTCACGGCGTGCGATCATCACCGCGCGACAGCGCCTACGCCATCAGCTCCCGACCTCCGATGGGCGGACAATCCCCAGCTGGCGGGAGATTTCGCAGTTCATCGACCGGGCCCGAGGAAAGGAACGTCGGGGTTCCTAGCCGGCACGAACCCCGGCCACCTGGGGCGGCTTTCCAGGTCTCACCACCATCCATCAGCTGTTCCCGTGACGTTCGCCAACCGCTTCGCGAGGCGTCGTTCGCGATCGCGGCGCGCGAAGTGATCTATTGAAACGCGCGGAGGCCTCTCGTTAGAACTGTCGACGTCAGCGAAGTACGACGGTTGCGCTGACCAGATGGAGAGGACCAGGGGTTATGGCTAGTGCTTTACGCCTCGCAGAATCAACAAACCGTTTCGTCGTCCCCGGCCACGGGGGCGTCCAGACGGAATCCGAGTTCGACCCGGGCGTCACGATCGCCGCTCTTCAACGAATAGCGGCGATCGATACGCTTGCCACATTCCCGCAACGAGTCTTGGAGATTGCGTGCGACGCGCTCCGAGCCGGCGGGGGGACCTACTCCGAGTTCGGCGCTCCGGGCGCCCAGTCATTTGCGTACATCGCCCCGAATCGGGTCACGGGTGCTCCTTCATCACATGTGCTCCAGATCCCGGTTCGGACCGAGAAGAAGGTCGAGATCGTGTTCTCGATCCATCGGGCGGAAGCCTTTGGGCCCGCGGACCTCGCGTTTGCCCGCACCATCGAGGTGGCACTCACCCAGAGCCACACCCTGCTGCGCCGGGTTGACCGTTTGGCCCGATCCCTGTCCGTTGTAGCCGGAGGTCGACGCATGGCGACCGCACTCCTCGATCACGAGGGCGTATTGAGCGTCGTCGACGGCTCGGCTTCCATCCTCAGTCGCTGGTTCCGACCTGGATCCAGCCTGTGCGCCGAATTGCAGGATTGGGTTGAGCATCAGCGGACCGCAACCCCCGAGACCCTCCGACCGTTCGTCGCGCCGAGTGTCGATGTGGTTTTGGTTGCGTACTGGCGTGGTGAGCGCCGGGTCGGCGACCTCATTGAGTTCGAAGAACAGATCTACGACGGCGCTGACCTCCGGTGTCTCGGCCTCACCGCCCGCGAAGCCGAAGTGCTGGCGCTGCTCGTCATCGGGTCCGACGCGAACGCCATCGCTCAACGCGTCGGTTCGCGGCCCGGAACCGTCAAGAAGCAGATCGAGTCGATCTATCGAAAGCTATGCGTACATACACGTCGCGACGCCATCACGATCGCCGTTGATGCCATGATGAACCCCGAGAAGCCCGCACTTCAGTGACCGACACGCTTGCGGAGCCCACCCCGGCCGCACCCACGCCGCCGGGCCCGCTTCGCTTCGACGCGTTCATCTCGTACAGCCATTCGGCCGACAGTCAGCTTGCACCGGCGCTCCGCCGCGGTCTGCATCAACTTGCCAAACCCTGGTACCGAACCCGTGCGGCCAAGGTATTCGTGGATGAGGCCAGCCTGTCGACCAACCCGGCCCTGTGGGCCAGCATCACGGCGGCCCTCTCCACCAGTCACTTCTTCGTGCTCCTGTGCTCGCCCGAGGCCGCACGATCCGAATGGGTCGACAAGGAAGTAGCCCAATGGTTGGCCACGCGGCCGGCGACCAACCTGCTTCCGGTGCTCACGAGCGGGGAGCTGGTCTGGGATCCCGTGGCGGGCGAACTGGATATGGCGAAGTCGACCGCCGCCCCACCGGCACTGCGCCGTGCGTTCCCGGAGGAACCCCGCCATCTCGACATTCGCTGGGCGAAAGGGGGCGACGGAACGATCATCCTGTCGCTACAGAACAGCCGCTTCAAAGATGCGATCGCCGACCTTGCGGCTCCAATCCACGGCCTTCCAAAAGACGACCTGGTCGGCGAGGACATCCGCCAGCACCAGCGGACCCAGCGCCTCGCCCGGTCGGCGGTGGCCACGCTGGCGACGCTCCTGGTCGTGGCGGTCGTCAGCGCGATCCTGGCGCGTTCGAACGCCATTCGTGCCGAGAACCGTCGCATCGACTCCGATGCCCGCCGGCTCGGACTCGAGGCGACCGGACTCGTCGGCCCACCCGACCTGGCATTCACCCTCGCGAACGCCGGCTACGAACTGCGACCGACTGCCGCCACGACGCGGTCGCTCTTCGACACAGCAGAAGCGGCTCCGCAGATCGTGAGGATCTTCCGCCCCCACGCCAAAGCGGTCCGTTCCCTGCTCTATCAGGAACGGGCCAACCGATTACTAAGTGTGGATAGCACTGGGGAGATGACCGCTATCGATGCCACCAGTGGCAAACAACTTGCTACGGTCCGGACGTTGGATAAACCACTGCAGATACTTGAAGGTCCGGGCGGTGTCCTCGTCGTCTCCCGCACCGGAATCAAATTGCACGAGGCCCAAACGCTGAAACCGTCGGAGTCGACTGCACTCGCCGATGTTCAGCCCGTCACCGCAGCTGCGATCGTCGGCGACGACGTGGTTATTGGTGGCATCGGCGATCAGGACGACGGCGTCCTCTGGTCGTTTGGATCCAAGCAGGAGTTGATTGCGTCCGGCCACGGTGCGCCGGTGTCCGTCGTAGCCGACGGCGACGCCGCGATCGCCCTGTTCTCCGACCCGGGAAACCAGGCGGCCAGTCTGCGTCGGTACACGCGGCATGGAGGGGAAATGGGACGAGGACTGGGCCAGCGACGTGCCGGCCAACAACACCGTGATGGTGGCTGACGTCGCCGATCGTCAGCTCGCGCTCGGCTCGACCGGCGGGCAACTCACGCTGGTCGACATGGATTCGGGTCAGCTCGCTGATCCGGTTTCGGTCGGCACGAGCGCCGTGTTCTCGATCACGCATGTGTCCCGGCCGGCCACATGGGTCGTCGGTGATGCAAGTGGTCAGGTCCACTGGGTCGACGGAGACACATCGGCCCTCCGGGTGACCTGGTCGGTCCACGGGGGTCCCGTGACCAACCTGTTGACACTGAACGACACCACCTACGTATCGACGGGTTCCGAGGGAACCTTGGTGCTTCAGCACACGACCCCGCTGCGCAAACTTGCGGCCACGAGTATCCCACTCGGCGCCGAGGGCTTCTCGGTCGACGCCCACCCCGAGACCGGTGCGGCCTATGTCGGGACCAATTCCAGCATGATCGACGTGAACCTTCGCGAGCGTTCGATTCGTTCGACTACCGACATAGATTCGGTCGTGTACTCGGTCGCCCAACTTCCACCGAGCTCAGCCGGTTCACACGACGTCGCCGTTGGCGACGCGCTCGGCCATATCCACGTCGTTCGCGACGGTCAGGTGGTGCAAACCATCAGAACCGGCGCCGACACCGTTCTTGCGCTCACGCCAATCGATGCGACCAACGAGCTGATCGCGCTGACCGACAACGGTGACCTCGACGTGTACGAGGTCGTCGCCGGCCGTCTCGGCCGGCACCGCACCATTGGCCACGACGGGTTCGTCGCGGTGGCGGTTTCACCCGACGGACGTTGGGTCGCCTACCAACACGAATCGGGGAGCGCAGAGATCGTGCGGGTGCTTGACGGGAAACGGGTCGGCGTAGTCACCGCCGTTGACCGGGGCGTCGCCGCCGTTCCTACCGACGCGGGTATCGAAGCCCTCGCGTTCAATGACGACGCCACGACGCTGGCCGTCGGATTCGACGGCACGGTGTTGCTGTTCTCTCTCAAGCCGAGCGGAAGCGACGCCGTGACTGCAACCGTCTCACAGACGTTGCCGATCGAAGCCAAGCCCGTAGGCATCGGGTTCGACTCCGGTCGGGTTCTCGTGGCCGATTCCGATGGTTTTGTCTCCACGTTCGACTCGCAGACCGGCGAACCGACCGGAGCCGTCCAAGCGTTCTTCGACAGCCGCGACGCCGACGCCACCCATGGATCATCGGAAATCTTCCAGGTGGCCGGCGGGTCACTGATCATTCGCGATCTCACCCCCGAGGCAGTGCGCCAGGCCGCGTGTGAGGTGCTGTGGCGGCCCCTGAGCGACCGTGAACGAATCCGCTTCAGCATCCGCGCCCCGAAGTCCTCATGCTGAGCCCGACCCGCCCCCGATCGTTCAGCGTGCCCGCTTCCTCTGATACGTCCATTTGCGTATTGAACCCAGCGCGACGACTCGCGTTCACTGGAGACGGTCGAACCTGCACCAACTCTCGAAAGTTCACGTGAACCGAGCCGCCCCGATGCGAACACAAATCAACCCGGTGCAAACGCGAATCCCGCGGTTTAGGAGAACGGTCCACCGTGGCTAGGTTCCTGGCGCGTTTCGGACGGCCCGACACGGCGGGTTCCGAGGCGGCAGGCGAGGTCGAGAGTGAATCGCTCGCGGGCCACCTTCGGGAATCAGCCAAGCTGTTCGAACAACCATTGCTCGGCATCATCGGCGCGCTTGCGCTGGTGTTCGGGTTCATTGGATACCACGAGTACCTACGAAAGGCCGGTGAGCCTTCTGGTTGGGTTGATGTTCTCTACGCCGATATGCAACTCATCAAGTTGTCCAGCAAGGTGGTGAAGGGTACTGATGCACCGTGGACGCTGAATGTCGGCCGAATGCTGGCGCCGATCGTGACGGGATATGCCGCGTTCCGCGGCGTCGCAGCACTTCACCGTGAGCGCCTGGACCGGATTCGTGTGCAACGTTGGCACGGTCACGTGGTCGTCGTCGGAGCGACCTCCGCAGCCATCGCAGTGGCAAAAGCCCTCCGCCGACAGAATCGACGAGTCGTGCTCATTGACAACGACCTCACGACCGAGCGGGCGACCTCACTGAGATCGATCGGTGTGTTCGCGATGAAAGGCGATCCGGTGCGCCCGGAGGTTCTGCGTCAGGCCAGCATCAAGGGTGCAACCGATGTGCTTGCGTTGACCGACGACGACGCCGTGAACATCGATGTGGCACTCAGGTCCCGCGGTCGAGCCCGCGCAATGGCGTCGGTCACGCGTCCTGACCTTTGCGAGCTCCTGCGGATTGAAGCCCTCGGCGCCACCGGTTCCGCCCGTCTCGATTTTCTCAACGCCGACGAGGTCGGGGCCCGAAGCATCGACAGGTGTTTTAGGCACGGTCTCGTCGGGGGCGAAGGCGACCTCCTCATTGCGACGCCCGCAGTGTTGGCGTCACAGCTTCTCGCCCGGGCCGCCCGTCAGGCCACTGCACGGGTCGATGTGCACGTCGCGGGCGACCAGGCATCCCAGGCGGTCGCCCTCGCTAAGCGCCGGGACTCGAGTCTGACGGAGCATCTCGCAATTTCGGTCCACTCGGTCGTACTCGATACGGAGCGGATCGGTGACTCGATCGATCTCAGTCGGATCACCCGTGCCGTCGTCGATGGCGAAGGGACCGAAGCGGTCGCGCTTGCCCTCGCCCTGGCCCGGCGTTTGCCTGATGGCGCGGAGATCGTTCTCGCGATACCCGACCCTGAGCATCTCGCCCCGTTGCTGCACTCCGGCGCTGCGACCCGTCGCGTGCCCATTCACATCGTCGACTCCATCTCGTGGTGGTCCGATCCGGATCTCGTGCTCGGCGGAACCGTGGAGATCATCGCTCGGGCCACACACGCGAACTACGTCGAAAGCCGTCGGGCATCAGGGGCTGACACCACCAACGATCAGGCGCTCGTCGAATGGGCGAAGCTCAGCAAACATCTGAAGGAGTCCAACCGCAAACAGGCGCGCCATCTCTGGGTGAAGCTGGCGGCAGTGAACTGCTCGCTGGCCCCGGCTTCGGGAGCAACGTCGCGCTTCGCCTTCACCGAATCGGAAGTGGATCTGCTTGCGCAGCTTGAGCATGTCCGTTGGGTCGAGGAGCGCCGCGCCGACGGTTGGCAACCGGGTCCGCGTGATGTCGCCGCGAAACGCACGCCCTACCTCGTTGACTGGTCCGAACTGACCGAGGAGATCCGTCATCTGGACCGAATCACCGTCACAGAACTTCCGGCCTTCTTAAGCGACGTCGGCTACGAGATCATCCGCAACGAGGCCGCTCACCCGAGCCACGAACTGCCCGCCACACTCGCAACAACACCGACAGACCCGAAGCCGTAAGGCGAGGAGACGACATGAAGTCAGTATGCATACGTATTATTTCGCTGATCGCGCCGATCGGGCTCGGGGTGGTCTCCGTAGCGGCGTCACCATCGGTCTCCGTGGCGGCAACGGCACGGCCTTTCGAAGGTTCATTCTCATCGGGAAAAGTTACGCTGCAGTTGCGATACGAGTCCTCAAGCACCCACTACGTCGGGGCGTTGATAGTCGGTACCGATCTCTTTCCGGTCGACGGAGCCGTTACGGGCACGTCATTCAACGGCCAGTACGTTCGCAATGCACGGCCGGTGGCACTCAAGGCCACCCTCTCCGGAGATGTTGTAACGCTCGTGTACAACCGGACCACCGAATCGTTGCGTCGCGTCGCCACGACCCCCGACTCCACCACGACGATTGCTGGAGGCGGGTCCCCAACAACCTCAATCGGGCTGAACGCACCAGCGAACCAATCCCGGGGCGCATTTCCCGTTGTGCCTCCAACGGCTGAAGGCGGCACGAAGCTGACCGCGACACCCAAGGCCGGGGCCAAGACCGCTCCGAAGGCCACGCTCGCCACGGTGGCCAAGGCGGGTATGCGTCTCACGTTCTTCCTCGGCTCGAGTACGACCCAGAGGGGTGCCGTACCGGTGAACCCCAACGACGTTACGTCGAGCGCCGGAGCCGGCTACGTGCAGGTCAACGTCCTCGACGTGACCAACGGTCAGGCGACGACCGAGGTCCGACAGTACCTACCCGACAGCACACTCAATTCCGTCTACTCCGCAACGGTCACGGCCGGAGTCGTATCCGCGGAAAACGGTGGCGATGGTTACTGGCGCTCCCCGGCGGCTCTCGCGGCGATGAAGGACCAGCCAAAGGGCGACGAGACGATTGTGCGCCTGAGCTATCCCCTCGACGGAACCACCTACAACGCGATCCGCATCACTACTACGGCCACCAACTCGACCGTGCAGAACACCTACGACCTCGACTCCGGCGTGTTGCTGAGCTACGGGTTCAACGGAACCGGCGCAAACGGGTCGGCTCAGGTGGTGCAGATGCTCTTCAAAGGGGCCCGTCAACTTCGTCTCCCGTGGATCGGTCAGCGACCCACACCAAACGTGACCGGTCTCAAACGACTCAGCTTCAGCGGACAGTACGCGACGACCGTCGACAACGCGTACTCGTCAACCTCACCTATGACCCAGGACTGGGACATCACGAAGGTCGACGTCGCGTCGGTCCAGTTCGTGCAGTCGACAACGCTCACGTTGCCGAACACGCCCCCGAACCAGTCGAAGAACAATCAGGTCTACGCGTTGTCCAATGTGTGGATCAGCCCGAAGATCCTCGGGGCGCTGCGGGCCGGTCAGGTGCTCGACGAGGACCCCATCACCAAGGCGCAGGTCAAGGTGTTCGGCTCGCAGAACGGCACCATGGTTGTCGGCGAGCAGAATGCGATCCAGGCCGGAGCGGCGGCGTACGACCTTAAGACGGGGATCGTCACGGCACTGCAGACCCAACTCCGCATAGGCATCGGCACCACCACGGTCTTCATCCAGCGAACGAGCTAACACACGTGTATCAAGCAGCCTGATACTCGCCTTCCACGCTAGGAAGGAAACGCCGAGATGAAAATCCGGACCGGCTTCTCGGCGACGGCGACACCGTAATACGTTCGTCCGATCCGGACTCGTCGGTCCACGGCCTGACCCGTTGCGAGCAAGACGGAGATATCGATCGCATTATGCACGATCTGGGCCTGATCTCGTCCATCGATCGCGTCGGCCAGAACGTAGAGCGCCTCGGACGCGACTGCTTCCGAGGCGGTTGGCGGCTCGAGCACGATTGACGCCCCGGCAACGTTCGCGCCCTGGGTGTCTGAGGCCGACAGGGCGACATCAACCCAGCTGTTCAGCGCAAGTACCGCGATGTGCGGCTGGGTGGAACCCACGCTCCCGGTTGACGCTCCGGCGGAATCAGGCAGGCCGACCTGCCCGGGCGTAGACCAACGCGTGACCTTGGAGAGTACGGTTCCGTGGCGAGCGACCGACGCGTTCCACCGCACACGGAACTCCTCGAGCGTCAGCGCCGGAAGCGGGGTGATGCCTTTGCTGTCCTTGAGGGTCGCACACATCCGCACGTACGGCTGCACCCGGCTCGACAGAACGGCAGTCGCACCCGGACTCGCGTCGAGCAGCACGTCGACATAGGAACGGAACACTTCGCTCACCTCGGGCCAGGTCGCGATCCGCAGCCGCCGTTCCAGGCAGCTCTTCGTTGATCGAGCCGATTGAGTTGATTGAGTCGATTGAGTTGATTGAGTTGATTGAGTCGATTGAGTCGATTCATTCGGGAAGAATGCGCCGGACCCAACCGAAGGGTTGGCCGCCAACGCCTCGAGCGCACCGGCGACGAAGGTAACGGCGTGGTCCTGTGACACGCAGCGGAGAATCCCGGTTACCGACTCGTCGATCTCGTTGAATCCCGAGCCGGCTCCGACAGAGGTCGCTCGTTTGTTGCTGTTGCTGATTTGGCACCCGCACCTTCTGCGCACGAACGTTCAACGGTCGAAAGCCGAAGGCCGTTGGCGAGCAGCTGGTTCAACACCGAACGGGTGGACACGGACGCAGTCGTTGTTGTCGACTTCGCGTTTGCCCGGGGCACGCCGACCGGACCACCGACCAGTGGGCCGAGGCCGACGATTGCGAGAACCCCGCACAGCGTCGCTCGCTGCGCACGGCTCGTTTTCGAACGTTTCATGTCGACCGCTCCGCTACCCGACATGGATTGCTTGAACGGTCGAGATCGAATCGTTTGATCTCGGCCGGCGTGAGTTCGCGGCCGAAGGCGGCACAACCGTCTGCGATGACAATCGCAGGGTCGAAACTCACCACAAAAACCTGACCGGGCTGCTGTCGTTGGTTTGCGGTGGCCACCGCCACCAGGTTGTCGGGTCCAACCGCGGTCGCATGGAGCAGAGGTCCGTCTTCGTCGTGTATGAATCCCATCGGTTGCCCGGTTGCCACGTCGATAACTCGCGCGCCCGAAGCCGAGTCAAACGCCACCAGGCGCGCACCGTTGTCGGTGAACGACAGGCCGACTATGTCACCCCCGACCTTCAGGGATCGTGACGCGTGAGTCTTGGAAAGGAGTTGCACATCGGAGCCGTTCGATACCGCCACCGTCAACCCGTTCGGGGCGATGGCGATCTCGGCGAACGAGTTGTCGAGAGGATAGCGGGCCAACTCGGTGCCGTTTGACGCATTGGCGACGACCACTCCCGAGCTGCCTTCGAAGTACGCAACGACCGGCGTGCCGGCGGCATCGGTGGTTGCTGAATGAGCCGACGAGCGATCGCTAAGTGTACGTAGGAGTGTGAATTTGCCGTCGGCGACTCGCCAGGTTTGGAGGACCAGACTTGACGTTCGGGTCACCACGGTGTCATCACCGACGCGGCTCACTGCGGCAACGGATGATCCCGTGCCGGTTTCGACTGACCACGTATTGCCATCAGGTGCAATCGCGTGAAGGGACCCGTCCTCGTCGCCGACGACCACCACATCACCCACCAACGCCAAAGCGGTCGAGGCCGCAACCTTTCCGAGGCGTTTCGTCGTGATCTTCGATCCGACGGTCGAAAAGTCCACCGTCAACTCCACGACGCCACCATCAGCCAACGCAGCGACAACGGTGCGACCATCAGGTCGGATCGCGATTCCGGCCGCCGCCGCGCCGATGGACCTTACCCCGGTGAGTCGATTCGGACCGGTGTCGAGGAATGCGATCGTTCCGTCGCCATCTCCGGTGATCACTTGACCGGTCGAGCTCCATGCGACCGCCGTAGCGCGGCCATCATGGATCTGTTCCTTGTAGGGCTGGAACGTGGAGAGATCAACGTAGGCAATCCGTCCATCCTGGTTGGCCGTAAGCGCGTACTGCCCCAGAGCCGGCGATGTAGCCACCGCATTCACACCACTTTCGAGCGAGAGCGCGTTGAGTCCGTCGCTTGTCTCAGCGTCGTACACGAGCACTCCCCGGGAGAACCCGAGGATGACTTTCGTGGCGTCGGCGCCCAGTGCGATCGAAGACACGGGCACGTTGAGTTTCTTTCGCCAACGGATGACCGTGCGACCCTCGCTATCCACGCTGAACCGTATGAGCTCGTTCAGGTCTCCCGAGACCCCTGCGGTCACAAACGACCCGTCTGGCATCGCCAGTCCTCCGTAGATGGCCGAACCGTACAGTGCGGTCCATCGAAGCGGACTGGGGCCGGCCGGTCCATCGAGGGCGGTGACGGCAATGGATCCGTCAAGTCGGAGCAGGAGCAGCCGGTTTCCGCTGGCGACAGCTCCGGCGAACGGGCGCTGGTCGGCTGACGTCCAGCTCCGTTTCACCCCGAGTGTCATGGGATCGCGCAGCTCCACGTTTGAGAGGCCGACCACCACAACACCGTACGAAGTCGTGACCACGGAGGCCCCGTTGGTTTCGGCCCTAGCGGTGGCGACGGTCTTCCCCGTCGCCCATTCCGTTGCAACGATCCCACCGGACTTGTCATACGAGACCACCATCGCGCCGCTCTGATCGAAGCCGACGCCGATGACGGGAGCGCTATGCGCGCGGACATAGCGCCGCAGGTCAGGTGCTCGCTGCGCGGCCTTGATGACACCGTCGATCGTGGCCGGCCCCGGTCGGAGACGGTACGCCTCAGCGGCGAGCATGAACCCGAGGTCCGGCGGGCAGCGTCGAGTCATCCGACTCTGCACGGAGTCGGCTGGCCTGAGCGTCGATACGTCGATGATCGGCGCGCTGTGCGTTGCTCCGCGCCAATGCGGCGGCCACCAGCGAAGCTACGAGCAACAGGCACAACGCCACCACTGCAGTCCGCGCAATGCGAATGGTCTTTCGGTGTTCGCGTAGGTCGGCGCCGACCAACTCGTCTTTGTTGACGTCCCGTATCGGCGCGGCAATCTCGGCGATGGCATCGGCGAAGCGCGGATCTCGCAGATTCAGCACCGACGCGGGTTGACCCTCGGCCCACCGCAGATCGATGTAACGAGGTTCCTCGTGATAGACCCCCACGAGCGACGGAGGCGCCGACGTAGAACGGGTCTCGTCGAACCGACCCGCAGCCGGGTCCCAGACCAGCTCGCCGCTCGTAAGAACCGGCAGCATTCGGTTCGAACCGTTCCTCTCGACCCAATAGTCGATCTCGCGGTTGACCCACACCGAGTTCGCCGACTCCGGTGACATGAGGAGCACAAAACCCTTCGAGGTATCGAGTGCCCGCGTGATGGCGGTCCACAGCGCAGGATCCGCCGACATGTTCGTACGGTCGAGAAAGACCCGCATGGCCCGACGGCGGTACCAGGGCTTGGCCAGATGCTGAAGTCCGTGGCGGAGCGACGGCGCAATGTCGTCGTCAGCGCGGTGGCTGTACGAGATGAACGCATCGAAGCGGCCGGCCGTTATCGAGGCGATCTCCTCGCTGACCTCCACCCTTCCGTCCACGATTCGAATCTTGACAGCTACCGGCTGTCGCTGCGCAGGTCGGGCGATGCGTTTTCCGGCTTCGCGCGAACATGGTCGCAAATCGCGCGAGCCGAAATGGCCGCTACGCACAAGTAACCCATTTGGCGAACATCAACGTGAACCGCGCGTGCCGAAATGGCCGCCACGCACAGGAAAAGTATTTGGCGAGAATCGGAGCGCGTTTAGGGTGCTAGTGTCTACTCCGCTGTACGGACCTGTGGTGCAGCTAGGAGTGCACGCCGGCCTGTCAAGCCGGAGGCCGCGGGTTCAAATCCCGTCAGGTCCGCAGAACCCGCCCCAAGCAATTGGGGCGGGTGTTTTGGTCAGATAGCTCAGTTGGTAGAGCGCACGCCTGAAAAGCGTGAGGTCGTCGGATCGATCCCGACTCTGACCACCGGTAGGCAAGTGGTAGCTGAAGCGCATTGACCTGCGGAAACGTTTCGGCGAACGCAATTCCTGCGGCGGATTCTCAAAACGGCGGCGGCGGATATGAACGAAGAATCGGAAGACGATTCCCCCCTTCCCCCATCGGTGATCCTGCCGCGTCGGCCTATCGGCTACCTGGGCGACGTACCCGTCGACGACTTCGACGCCGTGCTTTCGGAAGTGATCAACGACATGGGATCTCCACAGACCACGTGATCAGGCTGGTCCACCGGGCCGGGGACAACGTTGGAGGAACACCCAGCCGACTCCGCCGGCGGGCTAAGAAACCGGCCGTTCCGACGACTCCGGCCGCACGAGTTGCTCCCACCGGTGATCAAGCCCGATTCCCCGGTGACCGACCACCGCGACGACGGGCGCATCGAGCGCCCGGGACAACCGGGCGACGTCGACCACGCCGCCACGGGCGGCGACCTCGTCGACCATCCTCAGAATTACGAGCGAGGGGATTCCCGGACGCAAACCCTGCCCCACGAGAAGCAGCGACCGTTCAACAGACTTTGTTGGATGAAGGAAACCGGCCGGGATGCTCGATCCGTTCAAGACGAAGTTGTTGAAGGCGACGCGCTACCCGCCAACCGTCGATGAGATCCGAACGAGGCGCCTCTCCGCGGGCGACTGACAGGACCCGGTCAATGACCGCCAGAGGCGGCGGATGACCGTCGCCCACCCCGGAGGCCATCAGCCAGTTCCGGACGGCGCGTCGGGCCAACGGTCGGGCCGCGGTCCTGACCGCGAGTGCCGACGTGGGGTCAATCGACGCCGCCAACTCATCGAGCACCGCAACGTCATCGACGACGGTGTCGGCCAACCGCAGAAGCAGCGGTACGACATCACGTTCGGCGACATCGTTGAGAAGTGGAAGCACTTCTCGGCGAACCCGGACCCGTCGGAATCTCGGGTCCTCGTTCATCGGGTCCTGCAGGGGCGCCAGGCCAAGTTCGTCACACAACCGGGTGGTTTCGGATCGTCGGAGCCCGACCAGCGGGCGACTTCTGGGCCCTTCGCCGACCAGCGGACCGAGACCGTCGAGTCCACTGCCCCACATGAGGTTCAGCAGGATCGTTTCGGCGACATCATCGGCCGTATGGCCGGTCGCCACGTGTTCCGGAAGTGCCGCGTAGCGCGCCTCCCGCGCCAACGCCTCCAGGTTGCCGGTCCCCTCGTCGGCCCGCAGGTCAACCGACAGCGCCACAAAAGACGCGCCGAAGCGAGAGGCGACGGAAGCGACGAGATCGGCTTCATCTGCTGAGCCGGGGCGAAGTCCGTGGTCAACATGGAACGCGGTAACCGAGAACCCGGCCCGAACCGCCAGAACAAGAAGTGCCAACGAGTCGGCGCCCCCGGAGACGGCACAGTTCAATTCCCCACCGGAGCCGGGAAATCGGCACCGCGTCAGAAGTTCAGACAGATACCGTTCCGCCTCCGCCCGAACATCACCGCCCGACATCACGACGGGAGGACGAGGGAACGGTCCATGCGGGCCACCCAAGCCTGCGGGTCACGGATCTCGGCGAGTGTGGGCAATCGCTCCGGCCCGGCCCAGACCCGGTCGAGAAACTCCCGGCCGCGTTCACGCTCGACGTGCCCGATAAATGCTTCGCCCTGTTCGTACTGGCGCATCTTCGCCTCGATCCCCATCAACTGGCGGAACAAACGGGCCATGCCTCGCACCTCGGATCGACGTTGCGAGAGCGTGCGAGAGAACCGTTCGGCGGAAGGAACAAGCGCACCGCCGGCGCGGTCCATCGTGATGTCGCCATGACCTTCCAGAAGGCTCATCAAACCACCGACCGATTCGATCGCCAGCCGCTGCTCCGGTCCGGCGATGAGGCTCGGGATTCCACCGTCGTCGAGTGGATTACGCCCAGACCGGAGTTCGCCCACAGCGCGCTTCAGGGCCTCGAAGAAGCGCTTCGGATCGGAGTCAGCCAACGTGAGCGTGGTGTTGACCAACCCGACGTAGTGGTCGCGGCATCCAGGGCACACCGGTGAACTGCGCCCGGTGGGTAACTTCGTGCAGTGCCAGCCACAGACGGAATTCACGAGGGGGAAATCCGTAGCGCTTTTCAAGCGAGAGCACGTTGGGGCCCACGTAGTACACGAAATCCTGTTCGTGCGGATTTTCGTCGGGGGCGACCATCAGGTCGTATTGACCGAGGACCCGTTTCGACATCCAGCCGAGAAGACTCCCAACTTCTGCTCCGGCCAAGCGCCTGGCTGCGGGAACGAACGGACCCGTCATCTTTTCACCCAGACGATCCGTCATTGGCCGAAAGAGCCGTTGAAACGAGCGAATGTTGGCTTCGACCCACTCGTCGCGGGTGGCGACTTTTGCTCGGGCCGGGCCCGCCAACGAGCGCAGGCCGGTTTCCTCCGCCACAAGCTCTTCTGCCTGGGCGGTGAACTCCGCGAAATCGGGCCCCAGCGACGCGGCGTGGTAGGACCCGCTGAACGAATCGGTGCCCGAAACGCGCTTGGCCACTTTCGCAGCGAAGACCCAATCGATCGGGTCGGCCATCAGCGCAGAAATCTCCGCAGACTCATCGCAACGGACCGCCCCGCGTGCCTGAGTGGTGCCGGTCGACTATCGCCGGTGCGACTTTTGCGAGATGACCCGTGCGTAATAACCGATGAACAGCAGTACGGCGACGAGGACACCCGAGCCCGAGAGAAGGACGGCGAGCCAGTAGAACCAGGGCTTGGCGGTTGCGAGCATGACCCACACACTAGTGCGTGTCCGCGAAAGCGACCGCTTCGAGAGTTCGAAACGGTCGCAACGGGGGGAACCAGGGTTGAATGTTTGTCTACTGCCCGTGAGCCCGGAAGGCTCACCGGTTAGGCAATCTTTTTGCCTCGAGTTCTCGGCACGACCATTGGTTCGTGCATCGAGCAATACTTCCCGTTGTTATAGATGGAAAGGCGAGTTCCACAACTGGCCTCTCGGCACACGCGTCCCGACGAAAACTTCCGCGACGGACGATCGCTACCGGAGAGAGGCTTGGCGCCTACGGCATGTTCAGTCATGTGGGTTACAGCAATTGCATCAGGATGGATATTCCCAAAAGGGATGAAAAATCTAAATGAACGGTGTTAAAACAATCAACGACGGTTCAGTGTTGGTGCGCCGTTCGGCGTGACGCCGTCGACAAAAGCGCAGGACGACGGTTCAGTGTTGGTGCGCCGTTTCAGCGTGACGTCGTCGAAAATACGCCCGACCGACGGTTCAGTGTCATTCAATGCGAATAACCGAATACACGCGCCGACAACGCGACGCCACCCGGGTTCGAGGAGCTACTGGGCGTCGGGATTTTCGACGGGGGTCGCGGTGCAGATCGAGTTGCGAATGCGTTCGACGAGCGAGTCCGGGACCCGGCAGGTGACCCGCTTGGCAATCACGATACGAAGTTCGGCTTCGAAATCGAACTTGGAGAAACACGATGGGCAACCGTCGAGATGAAGCTGGATCTTTGCCCGCCGATCATCGTTGAGTTCGCCATCTAGGAACGAATACAGACGGGCCAGCATCGCGTTGCAGTCGAACATGACCGACGGGTCGATGTCGCCAAAGGGATCGAACCGACCTGTTCCGAGGGTCGGATGACCACCGGGCGACTGCTCACTGGTGAATTCGCTGCTCATGGTGTCACTGCAAACATCTTTTCCCCGGTCACTGAATGTCAGCGACGATCCCAATGAACTACGTGCTTCATACTTCTGGTGTTGCCTACTGCTGCGATTCGTACACTTTGTCGATTCGTACTGCGTCGATTCGTACTACGTCGGACAGTCGGCCGTCTACTGCAACGGACGCTATCCAGTCGACTGTGGTTCAGGCAGCAGCCTTCGTTCCACAGCGAATTCAAACAACGCTTTCTGAAGCGCTTTTCTTCCCCGGTGGAGACGACTCATGACGGTTCCTATCGGAATGTCGAGAATCTCCGAGATTTCCTTGTAGTGGAAACCTTCGACGTCGGCAAGCAGAACGGGGATCCTGAACGCCTCGGGGAGTGCGTCGACGGCTTCTTGCACTTCGGTTTCGGTGAAGCTTTCGAGTGCGATGTCTTCTGCGGTCCGACTGGCAGCGACCGCTTCAGCGCCACCGAGGCGCTGATAGAGGTAAAGGTCTTCTACTTCATCAAGTTCGGACTGCTCCGGCCGACGCTTCTTCGCTCGGTACATGTTGATGTAGGTGTTCGTGAGGATCCGAAACAACCACGCCTTGAGGTTCGTGCCCTCTTCGAAGCCGCCGTAACCTCGGTAGGCCTTGAGATAGACCTCCTGCACCAAATCTTCCGCATCGGCGGGATTGTGTGTCATTCGCATGGCGGCCGAGTACAACGACGGAAGGTGTTCCATCGCCACATTCTCGAAGTCGGCTTGCGCTGCCATGGGGGAAACCATAGGCCGCGTTGAGGGTACTTCGCGCCACATACTCACGGAGCTTTCTCAGGGTCCCCTAGGGGTAGCGTTAGTGACTGTGCGTATCGGTAAACAAGGCTCGCTATTTCACCTGCAGTCAGCGTCGACGTCGCTGATCGTCGATGCCACGCGGGGGGTTCCCGAAGTACTGTTCTTCGGCGCTCTTCTTCCGGTGGACACCGATCTTGCGGCGGTTCGTCTCGCCACCCGGCGAGCGATTCCAAACGCCAGCTTCGACACCGAGGGTCTGCTGTCGATGGTTCCGACCCACGCCGATGCGTCGGGCGCCCGCCCGGCGTTGGAGGGTCATCGCGGCGACGGGTCCGCTTGGGCCCCCAGGTTTCAGCCTGGTCACGTGTCGTACTCCGAGGCACTTGTCGTCTACTGCACCGATCCGGTCGCCGGATTGGGTCTCGAGATCACGCTCGAAGAAGCGGGTCCCGACGTATTCCGGTTTCAGGCGACCCTGACGAACACCGGCCCGACCGGGTACCAACTCCAACGGCTCCACCTCGCTCTCCCGCTCCCAGCGCATTACGCGGAGGTGCTGGATTTCCCCGGGCGCTGGATTGATGAGATGAGACCCCAACGAAGCACTCTCGGTATGGGATCGAAATCGTGGGACAACCGTCGTGGGCGCCCGGTCCATCAGTCTGCGCCGGGCATGTTCCTTGGCACGGCGTCGTTCGGCGAATCTTCCGGCGAGGTGCTCGGCGTACATCTGGCGTGGAGCGGGTACCACGAAATGCGGGCCGAACGCCTGACCGACGGTCGGGGCGACTTCCAGGCGGGCGTGGCCCTGTCGCCCGGAGAAATGCCTCTCGACCCCGGTGAGTCGTACACCGGACCCTGGTTGTATGCCACGTGGAGTGGAGCCGGGCTCAACGGTGCCTCGGCCGCGTTTCACCGTTTCCTCCGGTCTCGGCCGGGCCATCCGGCAACGGCGCGACCGGTGACCCTGAATACCTGGGAAGCGGTCTATTTCAACCACGACTCCGACACGCTCTTCGGCTTGGCCACCGCCGCGGCCGACGTCGGCATCGAGCGGTTTGTGCTCGATGATGGCTGGTTCATGCACCGGCGGGCCGACAACGCGGGCCTGGGCGATTGGTACATCGATCCGTCGGTGTATCCGAACGGACTCACACCGCTGATTTCGCATGTGCGAAACCTCGGCATGGAGTTCGGTCTGTGGTTCGAACCGGAAATGGTGAATCCCGACAGCGACCTGTACCGGGCACATCCCGACTGGGCGCTGGTTACCGATGGCTACGAGGCGCCGCTATCGCGCAATCAACTCGTTCTCGACCTTTCGAACCCTGAGGTCTACGCGTACCTCCTGGAGCGGATCGACTCGATCTTGCGCGACCACGAGATCTCCTATGTGAAATGGGATTTCAACCGCGACATCGTGCAGGGCTCGCACCTCGGCCGGGCCTCGGCCTACCGGCAGACACTCGCGCTTTACCGGTTGTTCGGCGAACTCAACGAGCGCCACCCGAACGTGGAGTTCGAGTCATGCTCGTCAGGTGGTGGGCGCGCCGACTTCGCGATCACCGAGTTCACCAAGCGGGTCTGGACGAGCGACTGTATAGATGCGCTCGAGCGGCAGCGGATTCAGCGTTCGTTTTCGTACTTCTTTCCTCCGGAGCTGATGGGTGCACATATCGGTCCGTCGCCCGCCCACACCACCGGTCGGCGCCATACCGTTGCCTTTCGCGCCACGACAGCGTTGTTCGGGCACCTCGGAGTTGAATGGAACGTCGCGACCATCAACGATCGCGACCGGACTCAGCTTCGCCAGATCATCGCGTTACACAAGGAACTCCGTCCGTTGCTCCACGGTGGAACGGTCGTCCGGCTCGACCCGACCGATCCGGCGGCATGGGCTCACGGTGTGGTCTCCGACGACAGGCGCGACGCCTTGTTTGCCTACGTCCAGCTCGCAACCAGCGTTGCGTCGGTCCCCCACGCGATTCGTTTTGCCGGCCTCGATCCCGAGGCCCACTACGAGATCTCGGTGATTTCACTTTCCGACGAACCGTACGGTCCGATGAAGACCCAGCCGGCGTGGATGGAATCGTCGGTGGTGCTGTCCGGTGCTGCCGCCATGTCGCTCGGGCTCGCTATGCCGGTCTGCCATCCGGAGACGGCGGTCCTCGTTCGCCTTCGGGCGCAGTAACACCGTGTTGAACACCGACGCGCTCGGGCGTCAGCCAAGTCGTCGTCAGTCACTGCTGCTTGCACTTTTCGGGGGTTTGCTTACAACGGCTTCCGTTCCACCGTTCGGTTTCTGGCCGCTCGCAATCGTCGGCATCGCCCTGTTGGGCTGGGCGTGCGACTGCACCTCGTGGCGACGGCGGGTCGCGGTGGGCTTCGTCTTCGGGCTGACCCTTTACGGGATCTCGCTTTGGTGGATGACGAAGTTCAGCCTCCCCGGTGGCATCATCGTGGCACTCATCGAAACGGCGTTCACGATGATCGGGCTGGCCCTCGTTCGACCGAATCAGATCGCGTTGACACTGCCTGGTGGCCTCATGATCGCCGACGCACTCCGATGTCTGTGGCCGTTCGGCGGTCTTCCGCTCGGAGGGATAGATCTGGGCCAGTCGGAGAGTCCATATGCGCGCATAGTTGCCTTCGGTGGCCGACTTGCGCTCATCGGCCTCACGGCGCTCGCGGCAGTTGGCTTGTTGATGCTGATCCGCTCGCAGGGCCGTCATGCCGCGGCCGTCTTGGCAACGGTAGGTGTACTTACTGTTTTGTCGGTTGTTCTCCCCGATGGCACTCGCCGGATCGGCGATGTGAAAGTGGCGATCGTGCAGGGTGGCGGTCGCCGTGGGCTGCGAGCGAGCGACCAAGGAACTATTCGCGCGTATCAAGCCCATCTCGATGCGAACAAGCTCATCAGCCAGAAGGTCGACCTGATCCTTTGGCCGGAAGACATCGTCCATGTCGTGAGCCTCGACGACTCCAAGGAGCTCAGCGATCTGCAGGCGATTGCGCGCGAGACCAACGCCACGCTCATTCCCGGAGTAATCGAAAGCGGAGGACCGAACTTCTTCTTGAACCGTTCGATCGTGATCAAGCCGAACGGAGGAATCGGTGACCGTTACACGAAGGTCAGGCTCGTTCCCTACGGCGAATACTTCCCGTTTCGCAAGCAAATTGAGTCATGGGCATTGGCGGCGCTTCCCCGACGCGATGGGAAGCCCGGGTCGAAAGTCGGCATGATCAACACCCCGGCAGGTCGATTCGCCATCTTGATCTCCTACGAGGGGTTCTTCGACGACCGCGCTCGCGGCGGGGTCCGTGCCGGCGGCGAAGCCATCCTGATCCCGACGAACGCATCGTCGTATGTTTCGTCGCAGGTGCCGACACAACAGATCGCCGCGGCCCAATTGCGCGCAATGGAAACCGGCCGTTGGGTGGCCCAGGCCGCCCCCACCGGACGCTCGGGCTTCATCGACAACCGTGGTCATATCGTCGAGCGGACCACCCTCGAACGTCGTGAGGCTCTCGTGCAGACCATCCAACGTCGCAGCGGCCTTACCCCCTATGCCCGCTTCAACGACGTCCCGGCGCTCGCTCTTGCGGCACTCAGCCTGGCCCTCGGGTTCGCGAAGTCACGACGACTACCCCTGACGCGAACCGTCGACGGGACGAATCCCGTCGACGGCTTCATTGATCAGTAGTGGTCAGTAGGTGATGACGACGTGGGTCGTCGGGTTGTCAGCTTTGGGTGAAGTCGGGGCTGATGAAGTATTCCGAGTTGGCATACGACAGGTTCGGGATCGCAGGTACGACCGTATAGCGGTAGTAGCCGTTGGGTTGCGCTCCGGTGGCAGCCGGCGAGCTCAAACAACCGGCCGTCACGGTCCGGTTCGTGAACCCGTTTTCCCGGTACCCGTAGGCACCGTTCGGGTGATGCACACCGAGGAGCAACTGGTCACCGACCGTCACGGGGACCGGCGTTGCGAAGGCCAGATACACCCAGCCCGTCGTGCTCGGCGTACCCGATGCTTCACCGACGACCGTGGCGCCGCGCCATGCCGTCACCGTGTTCACCCCGGTATCGGACGCAGTCCGGTACCACCAGATCCCGTTCACCGCACCGGCACAGGAGAAGTTGATCCGCTGAGCCGTTTCCACGGCGTACTGGTTGCCGATCGCAAGGGTCGACGGTGGTGTCACCGTGTCCGCGTACAACCGAGCTGAACCCGTCGGCACCGGAGGCGGCGGAGGCGGCGGAGGCGGGGGCGGTGGGGGTGGCGGCGGAGTGCCGAGCGTGAATTCAGGTGAGATGAAGTACTCCGAATCCAGATACGACAGGTCCGGTTGGACTGGGGTCGGCGTGTACTTGTACTGCCCGTTCGGAGCGCCCGGCCGTCGACGCCGGACTCGTCATACAGCCCGTCGCAGAGGCCACCGACCGACCGGTAAACCCGTTCGACCGGAAGCCGTACGCACCATTCGGATGATGCACCCCAACCATCAACTGATCACCGGCAGTAACACCGAACGGCGCATCGAAGGCCAGGTACACCCAACCGGTCGCTCCCGGATTACCCTGCTTCTCGGCCACCAGGGTCGATCCACGCCACGCCGACACCGTGTTGTTGCCCGTGTCCGACGCCGTGCGATACCACCACACGCCTGACACGGAACCAGCGCAGGTGAAGTTGATCCGCTGCGCGGTTTCCACTGCGTACTGCGAACCAATCGCAATCGACTCCGGCGGTATCACCGAGGTCGCATAGAGCATTTCAGCCGGTGCGGATGCCTGGTTCGTGAACGTGCAGTCCACCGTCTCGCCAGCATCCAAATCGACCGTTGCCGTTCGGGTACCCGATGACACCGTCGTACCGCTGTCAGGGTCGATGCACGACACCGTCGTCGAACCACCACCGGCTGGGGCATCCTCGATAACCGCGTACGTACCGGTTGGTACA
This sequence comes from uncultured Acidimicrobiales bacterium, assembly GCA_963763135.1. GTDB lineage: Bacteria > Actinomycetota > Acidimicrobiia > Acidimicrobiales > JANYDT01 > JANMZO01. The sequence goes on from CAVXNJ010000012.1 coordinate 1,301,550, forward strand.
TCACTGATCGTGCGGTTTTGGCCGTCGTTCAAGGTAAACGCTGCCGCGCCGCCGATCGTGGACGTGAACCCGAACCCGGTACCACCGGCCGGAACTGACACCTTGCGAATGATGACCGTTCCGGTCGCAGGAGCGGTTGCGGTGTTCGAGAACGTGCAGTCAATCGTCTCACCCGCGGCCACGTTGATAGCAGCCGTACGTGTACTTACATTCACCGTGGTGTTGTTCGTTGGATCCGTACAGACCAAACCAGTCAACGTGTAGCCGATCGGCGAATTCTCAATCACCGTATAGGTACCAGGCGTGAGGCCCGACATTGTCTGGCTCTGACCGTCGTTCAACGTGAACGATGTCGAACCCGGAACATTCGTGAGGAACGCAAACCCGGTCCCACCCGCAGGCGAGGTGGACTTCCGAATAAAGATCGTGCCCGTCGGCGGTGGCGGAGGTGGTGCACCCGGCGTGAAGTCCGGGCTGATGAAGTACTCGCTGTCGGCATAGGAGAGGTCAGGCACTGCCGGTGTCGGGGAGTACTTGTACAGACCGTTCTTCGCACCAACAGCTGATGCCGGGGCCACCAGACAACCCGACGCCGAATTCACGCTCCGGTTCGTGAACCCGTTCAGTCGGTACCCATAAGCACCATTCGGATGATGAACCCCGACCAACAGTTGATCACCGGGACTGACCGACAACGGTGCCGTCAGGTCGAGTTTCACCCAACCCGTGGCACCCGGATTACCGGCACCCGAACCTACCGCGGTACCACCACGCCACACCGTGACCGTGTTCGTACCGGTGTCCGACGCCGTGCGATACCACCACACCGCATTCACCGTCCCCGCACACGTCACGTTCACGCGTTGCGCAGTCTCGACCGCATACTGCGAACCAATCGCAATCGTCTCCGGCGGTGTCACCGACGGCGCATACAACAACTCGGCCGAAGGGGCCGGCGTCTGCGTGTTCGTGAACGTACAGTCCACCGTCTCACCCGCCACGATGTTGATCGAAGCAGTACGCGAACTTACGTTCACGGTCGTGTTGCTCGTCGGATCCGTACACACCAGGTTGGTAAGTGTTGAACCGACCTTGGTCTGTTCCGTCACCGAATACGAGCCCGGCAAGACGGCGTTGATAGTCCGACTCTGCCCGTCATCCAACGAGAAGCTGGCTGCGCCAGGAACATCCGACGTGAACCCGTACCCAGTCCCGCCAGCAGGAGACGTCACCTTACGAACAATGATCGTTCCCGTGGACGCGACCGAAGCGGTGTGGCTTCCAGAGTTGTTGGACGTGTTCGACTCACCGCCACCGGACACCTCCGCCGTATTCGTGATCGACGACGGCGCATTCGCAGCAATATCCACTTCCAACGTGATCACCGGCGCAGAACCACCCGCGGCAATCGGCGTTGCATTCGAGCAATCAAGCACGCCGATCGTCGAAGCCGTACAGTTCCAGCCCACAGCCACCAACGCGGAAGTCGTGAGTCCTGTCGGCAACGTGTCAACGACACGGTAGCTACCGACGGTCGGCCCGTTCCCACCGTTGGCAACGGTCAGGGTATACGTCGCCGTACCACCCTGATTGAACGTGCTTGACGACGTCTTAACAATCGTCAAATCCGGCGCAACCGCCGTCACCGAAATAACCGACGTACCCGAGTTGTTTCCCGTGTTCGATTCACCGCCGCCCGATACCGTGGCGGTGTTGGTAATCGACGCCGGCGCATTCGCAGCAATATTCGCGTTCATCGTGATGACCGACGAAGCGCCCGCCGGCAACGGGATCGTGCGCACACACTCCACCGGCTGAGCATTCGTACACGACCACTCCGTCACCGCCGACGTAATCGAGGCGCCTGAACAGGACGTGACGGCGCTTGAACAAGTGACCGGCGCACTTGTCACCGACGTAACCGTCAACCCGGTCGGAATAATGTCCTGCATCGTGATCGTCCCCGTCATCGGACCATTCCCACCATTCGTCACCGTGATCAGATACGTAACCGTGCCACCCTGACTGAATGGACCGCCCTGCGCCACCTTCGTCACCGTCAAATCCGGCGCAACCGTCGTGATCACGGTGGAGTCAGATGCGGTGTTGTTCCCCGAATTCGACTCGAACTGCGCCGTCGTCACCGCAACCTGGTTGATCCTCGGCGACGTCGCATTCGCCGCAACATCAACCGTCACCGTCACCGTCGGATACGAATCACCAGCAGCCAACACATCAGAACGCGTACACGTCGGCAACGTCGTACACGTCCAACCCGAACCCGACATCGCCGTCACCGTCAACCCCGACGGCGGAATATCCGTCACCGACACCGACTGACCAGCCAACTTCGCCGCATTACCCGAATTCGTCACAACAACCGAATACGTATTCCCCGAACTCCCCTGCAAGAAATCGCCCGTATGCGACTTGGTGATCGTGAGGTCCGGCGCCGACGGCGTGATCACCGTCGAATCAGAAGCCGTGTTATTACCGCTATTCGACTCCGTCTGCGCCGTCGTCACCGCAACCTGGTTGATCTTCGGCGACGTCGCATTTGCAGCAACATCAACCGTCACCGTCAACGTCGGATACGAATCACCAGCAGCCAGCACATCAGAACGCGTACACGTCGGCAACGTCGTACACGTCCAACCGGTCCCCGACATCGCCGTCACCGTCAACCCCGACGGCGGAATATCCGTCACCGACACCGACTGACCAGCCAACTTCGCCGCGTTACCCGAATTCGTCACAACAACCGAATACGCATTCCCCGAACTCCCCTGCAAGAAATCACCCGAATGCGACTTGCTGATCGTCAAATCAGCCGCCGACGCCGTGATGACCGTCGAGTCAGAGGCGGTGTTGTTGCCGCCGTTCGATTCGGTCGCTGCGGTGGACACCACCACCTGGTTGATCTTCGGGGACGTCGCATTTGCAGCAACATCAACCGTCACCGTCACCGTCGGATACGAATCACCAGCAGCCAACACATCAGAACGCGAACACGTCGGCAACGTCGTACACGTCCAACCCGAACCCGACATCGCCGTCACCGTCAGCCCCGACGGCGGAACATCCGTGACGTTCACGGACTGACCCGCGGACTTGTCACCGGCCCCGGAGTTCGTCACTACGACCGAATACGTATTCCCCGAACTCCCCTGGGCAAAGCTGCCGGTGTGCGACTTGGCGACCGTCAGGTCGGGTTTCGGAAGGTCGAGGATCACCGTCGAGTCAGACGCGGTGTTATTCCCGCCATTCGATTCCGTTTGTGCCGTCGTCACCGCCACCTGATTGATCTTCGGCGACGTCGCATTCGCCGCAACATCAACCGTCACCGTAACCGCCGGATACGAAGCACCAGCAGCCAACACATCCGAACGCGAACACGTCGGCAACGTCGTACACGTCCAACCCGAACCCGACATCGCCGTCACCGTCAACCCCGACGGCGGAATATCCGTCACCGACACCGACTGACCCGCCGACTTCTCACCGATACCGGAGTTCGTCACCACCACCGAATAGGTGTTCCCCGAACTGCCCTGCACAAAGCTGCCGGTATGTGACTTGGCAATCGTCAGGTCGGGGGCTGTCACGACGATCGGGCTGGCGGTAACGGTTTGATTGTCAACGGTTGCCGAGGCCGAACCGCTGTTGGTCGGCGACGTGGCATTGAACGTCGCGGTGGCGGTGCCGTTGCTCTGGATGGTGGCCTGCGGCGACGAGATCGTGCCTCCGACTGCACTCCCGAACGAGATCGATCGCCCGATGAGCGCCCCAAGGTCCGATGATGAAACATTCGCGTTGCCGGAGTTCTTGAGGAAGCTCGCGGTAAGGGTCGAAGTAGCGCCGACGTTGACCGTCGACGGTGTCGCGGTGTGGGTCAGGTTCAAGCGGGGAGAAAGGGTCTGTACGGCTCCTCCGCTGTTACCGACAGTGTCGCAGCCTGCGCTGCCGGGACCGGCGTTGCAGCCCCACCAGTTGTTGTCCGCGCTGGTCGTGCTACCGACCAACGAATGAAGACCCGAACCACTCACACCGGTGTTTCCGACGATGCGGTTGAAGTGCAGATTCGCCACTCCGGAGGCGAGGAAGATCGCACCGCCCTGTCCGGCTCCGGTCGCCGTGTTACCCGTGAAGGTCGAACCGGTGATCGTGAACGTGTTTGTCGGCGACGCGGACCCGCCAAGCCAGATCGCCCCACCCTGGTCAAGCGCACTGTTCCCCGTGAACGTGCTGCTCTGCACCGTCAGGTTTCCGGGATTGGAATCCATGTTCATGAAAATGGCGCTGCCAAGGCCCTGGCTGCCAGCTCCGGCCACGGTGACGTTGTTCGTGAAGCGGCTGGACACGACGTTGAGATTGCCACCACCGCCATACGAAATCGCGGCGCCACTGAAGGGTGCCGGTGCAGTGTTCGCATCAAACGTGACATCGGTTACGTTCAGAACATTGCCGGTCCAGCCGGCCAGGATCGCCCCACCGCCGAAGGCGCCGGCGGTTCCGCCCCGCAACGTCAGGCCGGAAATGCTCACCGTGACGTTGTCGGCCGTGCTCGGATTGATGTTGAAGATTCGGGACCCGGGCGACGCGACCACAATGGTCGAGGACGCTCCGGCCCCGACGATGGTCGTGTTGGTGTTCGTGGCCGACCCCACGGATAGTTCTCCCCCATTCAGGGTGTACGTTCCCGCCGGGACATTCACCGTGCTTCCCGGGTTGGAATCGGCGAAGGCCATAGCCCCGCGCAGACTGCAGTCGCCGGGCGCCACCGTACAAGTGGCGACGGCAAAATCATCGAGGCGATCGACGTCGATCGTCGCAACCGGGGCAACTGCCTGGGCGGAGTTCTTTTGAATCTCAGCCAGGCCGAACACACCGGTCGTGAGCAACGCCACTGAGCACAAAACTCGGGTGGGCAAATGGGTTCGCAGTCGCATCGTGGGGTTCCTCGTAGTTTCGGTACTGTGCGTGTCGGAAAGGTGCGTGTCGGAAAGGTGCGTGTCGTGAAGTTGGCGTTGTGAGACGTGTTACGGGAAGTCCGGGCGTTGGCGACCGGCGGAAGGTCAGTAGGCGCTTACGTCTTTGTCGGCGTCAGGGTCGCTGTGGATAGACGCCCTGCAGCGCGATGACGAAGTTGAGCGTCAGATAGGGCATGAGGTTGTTGTGGGGCTGGCCCGATCCGGTGATCGAGATGGCCGTTGAGGCCATGGCGCCTCCGCTTCCCGGCGCCGGGTTGTATGCCCGCAGGCCCCGCGTCGCGCCAGGAGAGGCCCAGACATTTCCGGCCGGGTCGGCACGGTTTCCGCCAGCCGTCTGGCCCCGAACCCCATGGGTGTGCAAGGGCATTTCCGTGGCGATGAGCGTGGTGGTCTCCACCCCCCCTTCCTCGCCGAGGACGCGCAGCGACAGTCCCGGCCCCTGGCCCTGGTGCAACGGGGCGCGTCCCTGCAGGTTGGGAAGCCCGAAGGTGGACACGCCGTTTCCCCCATAGTTCGTTCCCAGAAGGGAGAACAGAGCGGTGTTCTGGGAAATGGCCAGTAGCTGGCCGTCGCACATCGCCCAGCCTCTCGGGGCGAAGTTGAACGGTGTGATGCGAATTTCGGCGATGAACGGATCAGACATGGTTTCTCCTCGGTTCAGTCAGTTTCGGGAAGGGAAGATGCCCTGAAGGGCGATCATGAAGCTGATCGTGAGGTACGGCGACATGTTCTCGTGCGCTGCGCCGCCGCCAGCGGCGACGATGCTCGAGCTGCCCAGAGCAACCTGGGCTGTCGTTCCATAGACACCGGCGCTGGTCGTCGCCCAGTAGGCCCCCAATGGACTTGCCGCCGACGCAGCATTGACGCTCGCTGTCGCGAGATGCGTGTGGGCCGGAAGTTCGGTGGTGGTAAGTGTGTGACTCTGCTCGCCGGCGCGTTCGCCCAGGGCGTGACCGCCACCGAGATGGAACGGAACCCGACCGCGCAGGTCCGGCAGGGCGAAGTTGGTCGTTCCATTGCCACCGTACGTTGTTCCGAGTAACGAGAACAGCGCTTGATTCTGGTTGATCGCAAGGATCTGCCCGTTGCACAAGGCCCAGCCTCTTGCCGCAAAACCAAACGATGTCATGCGAATTTCACCAAGGAATGGCTCTGACATATGGACCTCTGTTCAGTTCGGGCTCGGGAAGATGCCGTAAAGGGAAATGATGAAATTCAGGGCCAGGAACGGGACCATGTTGTCGTGCGGCTGGTTCCCCCCGGCCGTGCCCAACGTGCCCGCATTCATATCGGCGTTTGCCGCCGTGGCGGAGTACGGCAGGGTGGCTGCCGACTTCGCCCACACTTTTCCGGCGGCTGTCGTGGAAGTGCCTTCGGCGGTCTGCGCCATCGGAGCATGCGAGTGGCTCGGCATCTGGCCGGACGTTAGTGTCACGGTTTCGGTTCCGGCAGCTTGACCAACCACGAACCCGCTTCCCTGGTGGACTGGAACCCGACTTTGGAGGTTCGGCAGGGCGAACGTCTGTTGACCGTCGCCTCCATAGGTAGTGCCGATCAGGTTGAACAGGGTTTCGTTCTCCGATATCGCGACGAGTTGGCCGTTGCAAAACGCCCATCCGTTTGGGGCAAAGTTGCCCGCAAACATTTTGATCTCTCCAACGTACGGTTGACCCATCGTTTCCTCCTAGACGGCTTGTTCCACGAAGCGATTAAACACCGCTTCATAACTGATGGACTCTGCGGTGCGGCCAATAGGCACGAGAAAGACCTCAAATGATCCGATCGAGCCATGGGTCAGTTCGACCACACCCTGTTCGAACGGCGAGTCGCTGGGACCTGCGAACACAATCGAAAAATTCTCGGTATCGCCAATCACGCGACGATCGGATACCTCGGTAAGCACAACCTCGACAGGTGGTGCGCTCGGCACGGTCATGACGAAGCTGCTCGTGACCGCGGAGACAAACTGATCAAACGACGGGGTACTCATGCGGCACTCACCTGCATCTCTGAGTCTTGCGCTTCCGCAGCTCGGCAGACCATAGCGTGATGGATCCCGTGCGTGCCGGTTCGGACAAAGCCAAGCCGTTCATACAGTCGCTCGGCCGAACTTCCGTCTACCACCTGAAGCGCAACACTTCGACCTTCGAGACGCGCTCGGTTGATCAGATCCTTTAGCACTCGAGTCCCAACGCCGCTGCCTTGGAACTCGGGCAGAAGCGCAACGTCAACGACCGTGACGACTGTGTCGGAATCAGCGGTGAACAAACGGCCGGCGTCGACTCCGTCGACGACCACGACGTGGTCGCGACCATCGGGGTAGGCCTCGGCATATCCAGCGCATTGCGCACGGAATTGAAGGTCGATCAGCATCCGGGTCTGGGCGTCGGGGATACCGGCGCTCAGAAAGACGTCGGCATGGGTGGCAGCAAAAAGCGAACGAAAAAAGGGTGCATCAGCACCCGAATCATCTACTCGTCGAAGCTCTACTTGCATGTAAACCGTTTCCGTCTCGGCCAACAACTGCGGTGTTTCTCACAACAGATTTTCGAAGGTAACACCCTGAGCGTTCGAATTCAAGACGGTCGTTCAATTATGTACGTTCCCGGTTGTTCGTCGACAATCGGCTGATAACTGGCGGACATCGTCCGCCCGTCCGGCCGACAACCCGCTCACACCGCGATACCTCGGCCAAGGGTCACCGAAATGTCGACCGGACGTTCGGGTCGCGCGAACCCACCCACCCCACCCTTCGACTGGCCGAACCGAAAGCCGACTAGGTCAAAAGGACCCTTAGGCATTTCGGTCCCTTTTCTGGATAATTTCACTCCAAGTGGGTATGGTGATCAGTCAACTGTCGCTTGCTTCGTCCATCCCTGACAGTTAATGCTGGCCGAGCTACGAGGAATATCGATGAATGCTGCAGACGACGCGACCACAGCAAGCCTAAATAGTGCCGTTCCTCGCCGGACCTTCCTGAAGGCGACCGGGTTGACGGCCGTGGGCGTAGCCGCCCAGTCCCTCATCCCCGACATCGCCGGTGCAGCCGCCTCTTCCGGCGTGCGGTCTTCCGACGTGGAGCACGACGGCAAGATGTTTCGTGTAAATACCCGAGGGCAGGTGCTGGTGTCATCCGACTCGGGAAGGACCTGGAAGCTACATTCCGACTTGGGGCCGCAACGTCCGGTTAAGAGTCTGAGCAAGTCAGGTTCAGCACTTCGGGCTCATGTCGCCCAGCAAAACAATCCGTTTAGGCTGGAGCTGACCGCCTCGGGCATCGACTGGCGATCGATCCACGACTAAGTCCTTAACTGACCGGCGGGGCACCCTCGCTCAAACTGCGCCGGCCGCGGATGTCCGCGGCTCGACGCAGTGTGCAGTGACCGACCGTTGCGGTCATGACTCGGCGAGTAGTTGGTAGAGCTTGCGTCGGGCTTCGGTCACGATGACCTCCGCCTTCTTCAGTAGCTCCGGGTCACCGCTCAGGCCGACCTGTTTGGTGGCGGCCAGCAATTGCACGACCGACGTGCGCAGTTTGTGGTGCTCATCGTCGTTGCCCATATCGAACGGGCTCCCGCCGGCGGCCAGGCGTTCCGAAGCTTCGGCCTCGCCCTCCGCGGTGAGTTGAAAGATCCGCTTGCCGTCGGTTTCGGTGGAGGTCACCAGGCCTTCGTCCTGCAATGCGGCAAGCGTCGGGTAGACACTCCCCGGACTCGGGCGCCAGCGACCGCCGGTTCGCTCCGACAGCCTGGTCATGAGCTCATAGCCGTGGCCGGGACCGGCTTGCAGCGCCGATAGCACGGCGGTGCGAATATCGCCCCGCTTCATTCGTCGAGCGACCCATGGCGGCGGGCCATCGTCGCCCCCAAAGCCAAAGCCAAAGCCTCCTTCGGGTCGGGGCGGTCGGCCCGGGCCGGGACGCCCTCCGACGTGAGGAGGTCGTCGATGACCTCGCCCGCGTCCGGGACCACGGAATCCCGGGCCCCCATCGTGTTCGTGTTCGTCATTGTTTTCGTTGTTTCGTGATCGCATGTTTTGCGACTCCTTTCGAGTTACCGATATATCGTAACGTATCTCGATAGGTTTTATTCCGCGAGATTTTGAGATTTTCGAAACAACCTCGTCATCTTCCGCGGAACACCGATTAGTACAACCATTTGGTTGTATATAGTGGAACGATGGACGTCGCAGACGAAGTTCGGGAAGTGGAGGCCGATCGGCTGTTTCACGCTCTGGCGGACGCAACGCGACGTGACATTCTGAAGCTCACCGTGCAGGAGGGAATCTCGGTCAGCGTTCTGGCCGGGAGATATCCGATGAGCTTCGCCGCAGTGCAGAAGCACGTTGCGGTGCTGGAGCGAGCTGGCCTCGTTACGAAGCAACGCAGGGGCCGGGAACAGTTGGTCCACGGAAATGTCGACGCCCTGCGTCAAGCGGGGGCGCTCCTCGATGAGCTGGAAACGCTGTGGCGCCTCCGTTTTGAGCGCTTCGCTGATGTGCTCGCGGAAGACCTCGATCAGACCCAGGTAGCAGTCGCAGTAGTCCACCCACAGAGAGAAAGAGTGCATCCATGACCGTTACGCGCATCGTCAAAGACCCTCGAGCACTCACCATGACCCTCGACGCCGAATTCCGCGCCCCCGTCGGCCGAGTATGGGAAATGTGGGCGAACCCGCGCCATTTGGAGCGCTGGTGGGGTCCGCCAACTTTTCCGGCGACCGTCGTAGAACACAACTGGACACCCGGCGGGCGGGTCACCTACTTCATGACCGGACCTGAGGGTGACCGCTTCCACGGCTGGTGGACGATCACCGAAATCGACCCGCCCACCAACCTGTCATTCATCGACGGGTTCGCCGACAACAACGGCGAGATCAACCACGCGCTGCCAACCACAGAGACCGCGGTGACGCTGAGCGGCGACGATACGACAACCCGCATGACGGTGGTGTCGAAGTTCGCATCCATCGAAGCGATGGAAAAAGTTCTTTCGATGGGCATGGAAGAAGGCATCACGTCGGCCATGAACCAGATCGACGCGCTACTTCCCGTCTGAAACCATCGGCGAACCGAGTCCGTACGTCGAAGCAACACCTCCTCGCGACGTTCGGTCAACTGTTCCCGCTCAGCGGGAGTTCGTGTCCGAACGTCGGTGCGTGCGGCACAGGTTCGCGGGTTCAGTAGGAACGCGGCAGGCCAAGGATCTGTTGCGCCACGTAATTGAGCGTCATCTCCTGGCTGACCGGAGCGATCCGCATAACGCGAGCTTCTCGGAAATAGCGCTCGACGTGATACTCCGACGCGTACCCCATGCCGCCGTGGGTCTGGATGGCCCGGTCCGCAGCGAAGAAGCCGGCTTCGGCCGCGAGGTACTTCGCCGTGTTCGCGGCCTCGCCGCAGTCCATGCCGTTGTCGAAGCGCCATGCGGCGTATCGGGTCATGTGCCAGGCCGACTGCAACTGCATGTGGGCCAGAGCAAGGGGATGGGAGATCGCCTGGTTCGCACCGATCGGGCGGCCAAAGACCTCCCGCTCCTTGCCGTATGCCACGGCCTTCCGCAACGAGACCTCACCGATACCGATCGCCTCCGCGGAGATCAACACCCGTTCGGCGTTGAGGCCGTGCAGCAGATACTTCCAGCCTTCGCCCTCTTCCCCGACCCGCCGCCAGCCCTCGACCGGAAGACCGTCGTAGAACACCTCACACGAGGCGACCGCGTTGCGACCCATCTTCGGGATGGGTCGTATGTCCACATAGTTTCGGTCAAGGTCCGCCAGGAAGAGCGACAATCCTTTCAGTCCCTGGCCGGGGCCGGTGCGGGCGAGCAGCAGTACCACTTCGCTTTCCAATGCCTTCGACGTCCAGATCTTGCGTCCGTAGATCTTGTAACCGCCGTTGCCGTCAGGTTCGGCCCGCGTGCTGATTCGCGACGTGTCGGTACCCGCATCGGGCTCGGTCACGCCAAAGGCAACGTGGAGATCACCCGAACACGCCCGGGGCAGGAACGTCTGCTTCAACCGCTCGTTGCCGAATTTGATGACCGGGTTCAGCCCGAAAATCGTCAGGTGGAGCGCCGAGCAACCGTTCATCGCCGCACCGCTGGCCGCTACGGTCCGAAGGATCTGCGCGGCTTCGGTGATTCCGCGTCCTCCCCCGCCGTACTCCTCAGGGATCGCGATGCCGACCCAGCCACCGTCGGCCATCACCTTGTAGAACTCCCAGGGGAACCGGTGGTCGGCATCACACTTCATCCAGTACTCGTCGTCGAACCCTCGACAGATCGCGTTAACGGCTTCGGTGATCGCAGCGATGTCTTCGTCTTCAGTGAAGTCCATGTGTGTAGCCAAGCGGAGAAGTCGCCGCCGCGCCAAGTCGGCCGAGGTCATCGGGGTCCGCCCGGATCAGCACAAGTCCGCGCCCACGTCCGCGCCCATTTGCACGCCAGGAGTCCTACGATGGCGGGATGGCACTTGAAGGCAACTACGTTCCCAGTCCAGCGCAGTGGGTCCGAGATCAGGTCGACCTCTACGAACGCACCGGTGGCAAGGAAGGCAACACGCTCCGCGAAACCGGGTTGCCCGTCATCATCGTGACCACCCGGGGAGCGAAATCGGGTGACATCCGAAAGCTTGCCCTCATGAAGGTGGAGCACGACGGTGAATACGCACTCGTCGCCTCGATGGGCGGAGCGCCCAAAAACCCGGTTTGGTACTACAACCTCAAAGCCGATCCCGAAGCGGTCATGATTCAAGACGGCCCCGAACCCTTCGATGCCGTCGTGCGCGAGATCGACGGCGAAGAGCGGGCCATCTGGTGGGAGCGGTCAGTCGCAGCCTTTCCCCCATACGCCGACTACGCGAACAAGACGGACCGGGTAATCCCCGTTTTCATCGCATCGCGAAGGACCTGACAGCTGCGATTCAGCGCGGCTTAGCGGCACATCATCCGCAGTCCGATTGTGGAATGCTGAGGGGCGTGGAAAACGCGGTAGGGCTGGTACGCACACTCCAGGCAATAACCCTGGTCACTCGAGACATGCGGGTTGCCGTCGCCTTTTACGAAGCACTTGGGTTCGTATTGGATTTTGGCGGACCCGACGCCCCGTTCAGCTCCCTTCAAGCGGGCAACAGCTACCTCAACTTGCAGTTCGTCGAAGACGCCGAACCGGTCGAAGGCGGCTGGGGACGGGCGATTTTCTTCGTCGACGACGTCGACGCCATGTACCACCGGGCCATAAACGCCGGATTTACACCGCTGACCCAGCCCGCCGATGCCGTGTGGGGCGAGCGGTACTTCCACATTCGAGACTGCGATGGACACGAACTGAGCTTCGCCAAACGACTGCACTGAGGCGCCTGCGGAGCGGGTCGCGAGCGCGGTAACGGGAACATTTCCGAGCCTTTGCTCGGATCCGTCCCACGACAGGTAATCTGTCAGGTCTTATGTCAGAGCAGTCATCGCCGTCGGCTCTGTCGACCGCTTCGTCGTCCGATCCCAACGCTGAGGCGCTTCGCATCGCATGGCTCGTCTATCGAGGCAACCCGCATTCCGGCGGCCAGGGCGTCTACACCCGTTACGTCGCCCGTGAACTCCGGAACCTCGGACACTACGTAGAGGTGTTCAGCGGGCAGCCCTACCCGGTGCTCGACGACGGTGTGCGGCTCGTAAAGGTTCCGAGCCTCGATCTGTTCAGGGCCGATGATCCCTGGCACATCCCGCGCGTCAACGAAATCGTCGAACGGGTGAAGTCCGCTGGATCCGTGGCCGACGTCGCCACGGACATCTTCGAGTTTGCCCACATGTGTACGAGTGGGTTTCCGGAGCCGTGGACGTACTCGTTGCGAGTTCGTCGGTACATGAAAGAACATGCCCACGAGTTCGACATCGTGCATGACAACCAGTGCTTCGGCTACGGAATCAAAGGCATTCAAGACGATGGCCTTCCGGTCGTCGCCACGTTGCACCACCCCATCACCGTCGACCGCGATCTGGAGATTGCCGACCTTCCCCGTGTGTACCCCACGAAACGGTCGGTCGCCTACCTCAAACGCCGCTGGTCGCTCATGCGGTGGTACGGATTCCTGGGCATGCAGGTGAAGGTCGCTCGCCAGATTCCGAGGATCATCACCGTGTCGGAATCGTCGAAGCGCGACATCGTGGCGCAGATGCACGTCAAGCCTGAGCAGCTGCACATCGTGCCCGTCGGCGTGGACCACGAGCGTTTCAAACCCATGCCGCACATCCAGCGCCAACCGCACCGGATCATGACGACCGCATCAGCCGACGTGCCGCTGAAGGGTCTGCGGCCGTTGCTCGAAGCACTCGCCAAGGTGCGGGCCGAGCACCCGATCGATGTCACGATCGTCGGCAAGAAACGCGAGGGCTCCGTGCTTCCCGAGTTGCTCGATCGCCTGGGGCTCAACGATGTCGTGACGTTCGAGTCAGGCGTATCCGACGACCGGATCGTCGAGCTCTACAACGAAGCCGAGATGGTCGTCGTTCCTTCGCTCTATGAGGGCTTCTCTATCCCAGCGATCGAGGCCATGGCCTGCGGCACCCCGCTTATCACCACGACCGGTGGAGCGCTCCCGGAAGTTGTCGGCGATGCCGCGCTGACCGTGCCACCGAATGACCCCGACGCTCTCGCCGCTGCGATCCTCAAGGCGCTTCGCGACCCGTCACTTCGCCAGAAACTGGGTGAAGCGGGTCGCGCCCGGGTGCTCAACGGCTTCACCTGGAAAATCGCAGCCGAAGGTTGTGTTGAGCAATACCGGGCTCTGCTGGAAGACCGGGCCCGCGCAGGCCATAAGCGCGCTTAATTCTAGGAACTACTACGTATGCTTACCGTTAAGTACGACAAGTTGGGTGTGAAGGCCGGAGACCGTCTTCTCGATATGGGCGCCGGCGCGGGTCGTCACGCGTTCGAAGCGCTGCGGCTCGGAGCTTCCGTCACGGCACTCGACTACAGCATCGACGATGTCCGCAAGGCGGGATCCACGCTGTACGCCATGGAGCTGGAAGGCGGATTGCCGCCGACAGCCTCCAGCGGCTGCGTCAACGGCGACGCGTTGCATCTGCCCTTCGCCGAGGCCACGTTCGACCGCATCATCTGCTCCGAGGTCATGGAGCACATCCCCGATGATCGTGGTGCAGCAGCCGAGCTGTTCCGGGTCTTGAAGCCCGGCGGCACCATCGGCGTCACCGTTCCATCGTGGGGACCTGAGCTCGTCAACTGGGCTCTCGACTCCGAGTACCACGCCCCGGCCGCGGTGGGCGGACACGTGCGCATCTATCGCAAGTCCGAGATCAGCGAGCGTCTTACGACGGCGGGGTTCACGCTTTACGGTGCGCACCGCGCTCATGCGTTGCACTCACCGTACTGGTGGCTGAAATGCGCCGTCGGGGTGAACAAGACCGACAACGTTCTCGTGAAGAAATACCACGACCTTCTGGTGTGGGACCTCATGAAGCGGCCGCCCGCGACGCAGATCCCCGAGAAGATCCTCACACCGGTTCTCGGCAAGAGCCTGATTCTCTACGGCCGCAAGCCCATCGAAAGCAACTAATGCTGACCGATGCACAGCGTGCTGGGAGCGTCGCCTCGATCGAGCGGCTTCAGCTCCAATCGGGACTCGTGCTGTGGGTCGACGGCGGTCACGCCGACCCGTGGAATCACGTCGAGACCGCTATGGCTCTTGATGCGGGCGGCAGCTTCGATGCCGCCAGACGCGCCTACGAATGGCTTGCCAACAATCAGCGCGCTGATGGCTCGTGGCACCAGTACTACGAAGCCGATCGCATCAAAGACGAGAAGTTCGACGCGAACACGATTGCCTATGTGGCCGTCGGCGTCTGGCACCACTACCTTTCGACGGACGACCGCCAATGGTTGGAAGCGCAGTGGCCGATGGTGTCGAAGGCGCTGTCGTGGGTGCTGCAGCTACAGCAGCCGACCGGTGAAGTTCTGTGGGCCCGCGAACCCGACGGCACCCCGTTTCACTACGCGCTGATCACCGGTTCCTCTTCGATCCACCACAGTCTTGGCTGTGCCGTTTCGATTGCCCATGAACTTGGTCGGTCCGCCGAGGGATTCGTCGCCGGGCGCAAGCTCCTCGGTCATGCGCTGAAGCACAACGCCTTGGAGTTCTTCGCCGAGAAGGACCGATGGGCCATGGACTGGTACTACCCGGTTCTCGGCGGCGTCTTGACCCACGACGACGGAATCGAGGCGCTGAAGAAGCGGTGGGATGAGTTCGTGATCGATGGCCACGGGGTCCGTTGCGTGAACGACCACCCGTGGGTCACGACCGGCGAGACCGCCGAGGCGGCAATAGCTTGTGCGACGCTCGGCATGCGGACCGAAGCGCGCATGCTGCTCGACTACACCGAGACGCTTCGCCACGACGACGGGTCGTATTGGACCGGTCTCCACGTACCGTCAAATACGTGGTTTCCCGAAGGCGAACGGACGGCTTACAGCGCCGCCGCCGTTCTCCTCGCTGATGCCGTCATCAGCAATCCGGAATCACCGACGGCCCGGGTCTTCGGGATCCTGCCCGAGTAACGCGGGGTCGCCTCGGCCGCTCGGCTGCGACGAACCAACCGACCAAACCAACCGACCAAACCAACCGACCAAACCAACCCGACGGAAGCAGTTACCCGACGCGGCGGAGGATACGAAGTGAGCCGCAGTTCAACTCGGGCACCTCGGCAAACCGTCCGGATTCCAGCGCCGGCAGGTAGATCTGTTCATAGGGCGGCCGTCCGCCGTCGGCGGGGTCGGGGAACACATCGTGGATAGCGAGAAACCCATCCGACCGCACGAACGGAGTCCACAGCTGGTAGTCCTGCCGGGCCGGCTCCACACCATGACCGCCATCGATGAACAAGAAGGCCAACGGGGTCGCCCACGCCTTGGCCACCGGTGCTGACTTGCCCACGAGTGCGATGACCGAATCCTCGAGGCCTGCGGCCTCAACGGTCCTTCGAAAGAACGGAAGCGTGTCCATCCGGCCCGTGGCCGGGTCGACCACGTCGGTATCGTGATGTTCCCAACCGGCCTGGTTCTCCTCCGAACCCCGGTGGTGGTCAAGGCTGAACAGCACCGTGTTCTTCTGCTCGGCGGCAGTTCCTAAGTACACAGATGACTTGCCACAGTACGAGCCGACCTCAAGGAACGGCCCGTGGACTTCGACAGAAGCGGCAGCCCGCAATAGCGCCGTTCCCTCGTCGACGGGCATGAAGCCCTTCGTGCGTTCCACCAACTCGGAACGGTCACGTGAAAGTTGCACCGTCACGCCAGCACTACTTCTTCTTCTTCGGTGGTTTGGTCGGCTTCGGGGTTACTTCCTTCGCCTTCTTCTGACCGGGCTTGTAAGCCGAGGACTTCGGTGCACAGTACCGCTTACCGCCAACGGTCTTGCAGAAGAGCACGGTCGTGGTCGTGCGGAGTTTGGAGACTCTGGTTGTGGTCGTTCGACCAGAGCTCGGGACCGTCGTGGTCATTTTGTCGAGCGACAGCAGTGTCGTCGTTGTGGCCCCCGGTCGAGTCGACGAGGTCGAAGTGGTCGACCCGCCGGCGAGTGTGGAGCCGGTCGTCGTGGTGAGCAGTGGGTTGATGGTGGTCGACGTCGTGGTGCTCGTGGATGTGGACGGGGCGACAATCGAACTCGGCCACGGCAGTTGGTAGAACGAGGCGGGCTGTGGGTTGGTGGTCTCGTCGCCGACGCAACGTGCATCGCTCTGACCGGCCCACTGCGCGAACTGGCTCGTCACCTTGTCGCCGACCCGGGCGGCAAAGGCCCAGCGTCCGGCACAGAGTTTCCCGTAGGTGACGGTGTAGGTCGTGGAAGAGTTCCCGGGAATCGTCGCAATCGTGTGGTACCAGGCACCGGTGGCCTGATCAATCACGCCAACCTTGCCGGTTCCGTCGTCGACACCGAGGATTTGGTCGGGCTTTTGGCCGAAGCGCAGGATCATCGGCTGATTGACCAGCGACACCGACGCCGGGTTCGTAACCGTAACCGTCGCTTTGACAAACGTTCCGGTCGGCAAACCGGCCGACGTGGTGGCCAGTGGGATCTCGAACGACATCGTAATCACGAGACCGGGAATCGTTGTCGGCGGTTGGGCCTGGGCTTCTATCAACGACGACTGGGCGAGCGCCGAATTCTGCGAAATACCAACTAACAGGGCCACGGCGGAAACGAATGACGCGAGCCCACGGAGAAGCACGGGTTTGTGAACTGCGGTCATGAACATGAGCCTACGTGAGGAAGTACCGGTACAAGAGTTAACGCGCCAATGCTACGTCTACTTAATATTCGCGTGCCACACAATTGGGTTTCTTGGGAATCCATAACGGAAAACCCGAGTGAACCGACACCCGAGCGCTAGGGAATAATCGTCGTTAAGAGAGCAATTTGCCCGCGGGCGGTGCGATCCCATCTTTCACTCCCGATGAATCGAATTCGAGTCACATGAACCCTGCACCGATCGTCCTTCCCGTCAATCAAATTGACCATGAGTACCTCGGCGGCGACCGCATCGGCGCCTTACGAAACGGACCGGGCGGCCCGCAGCGCCCGGAGGAATGGTTGGGCCCTGGTTCCCCATGCAGCAGGCGCCATGACGTTCGCCGGACCCATCGAAGCGCTCGTGGCCATGCCACCTGCACCCGACGCCCCGGTTGCGGTGGAGTTCGACTCCTACTGACGGAGGCGCGGCTCTCGCCTGAGTCTCTGCTGCTCAGGTCTGCGGCGGCTCGGGCTGCTGCGGTGCCGGAGGGCCGTTCAGAAACTCCTCGGAGTCGACAATCTCGTAGGCATAACCCTGCTCGGCCAGGAACCGCTGCCGGTTGGCCGCAAAGCTCTGGTCGTTGGTGTCACGCGAGACGATCGAATAGAACGTGGCCGGACGCCCGTCGGACTTCGGCCGCAGGATGCGACCCAGTCGCTGGGCCTCCTCCTGGCGACTGCCGAACGTGCCGCTCACCTGGATGGCCACCGACGCATCGGGCAAGTCGATCGAGAAGTTCGCCACCTTGGAAACGACGAGCAGTTTCTGCTCGCCGCGTCGAAACTCGTCGTAGAGCTTCTCCCGCTCCTTGTTCGGCGTCTTTCCCGTGATCAGTGGCGCGTCGAGTCGGGCCGCGAGCGCTTCGAGCTGGTCGATGAACTGCCCGATGACGAGAATGAGTTCGCCGGGATGGCGGTCGATGAGCCCCTCGACCACCCGGTACTTGGAAATAGCCGACGACGCGACCCGGTAACTGACGTCGGGTTCCGACGTGGCGTAGGTCATCCGTTCATCGTCGGTCAAGGTCACCCGGACCTCGATACATGTGGCCGGAGCGATCCAACCCTGAGCTTCGATGTCACGCCATGGCGCGTCGTAGCGTTTCGGACCGATGAGGCTGAAGACTTCGCGTTCCTTGCCGTCTTCGCGAAGCAGCGTGGCGGTAAGACCGAGTCGTCGACGGCTCTGAATGTCGGCCGTCGCCCGGAACACCGGCGCCGGAAGGAGGTGAACCTCGTCGTAAATGATGAGGCCCCAGTCCTGCGAGTCGAACAGGCTCAGGTGGGCGAACTCACCCTTCGACTTCGAGATGAGCACCTGATACGTGGCGATGGTTACCGGCCGGATTTCTTTGCGTTCACCGGAGTACTCGCCCACGTCTTCCGGGCGGAGCGACATTCGCTCGATGAGCTCGCGACGCCACTGCCGGGCCGACACCGTATTGGTGACAAGTATGAGGGTGGTGGCCTGAGCCTTGGCCATGGCTGCCATACCGACGATGGTCTTGCCAGCCCCGCAGGGCAGCACGATCACACCACTTCCGCCGGCCCAGAAACCCTCCGCTGCTTCGCGTTGATAGTCGCGAAGGTGGAACGTGTCGCTCTCGTGGATGCTCATCGCAAACGCGGTGCCGTCGACGTAACCGGCCCGGTCCTCTGCGGGCCAGCCGACCTTGATCAGTTCCTGCTTGATCCGCCCCCGGTCCGCCGGCTGAATGACCACAAGTTCGGGGCCGACGGTGGCGCCGAGCAGCGGCCCAACCGCCTTGGCCTTGCGGATCTCGGCCAGGACGGCGGCGTCGGTGCTGCGAAGCACGAGGCCGTAGATCGGATCGTTTTCGAGGATGAGCCGGCCGTAGCGGCTCATCGTGTCGATTATGTCGATCAGGAGCGCCCGGGGCAGGTCGTAGCGGCTGAAGCGAAGCAACGCGTCGACGCACTGTTCGGCGTCGTGGCCCGAGGCCCGGGCGTTCCAGAGCGCAAGTGGCGTGATGCGATAGGTGTGAACGTGCTCGGGTGCCTTCTCCAATTCCGCAAAAGGAGCGATCGCGGTACGGCACTCACCCGACAGTTCGTGGTCGATCTCAAGCAACAAGGTACGGTCCGACTGCACAATCAACGGCCCAGAACTCATTGGCCCAGCCTAGGGGTGATCCGTGCGAAATGGCCCACATCCAACTTCGGACATGCTCGCAGGCTCCGTAGGCGATACTGAACCGGTGGTGAGCGCGCATCCGAGTCGTCATCTGCGTCGGGCCAAGGACCTGGCCGACGTCCGCTATGCCGAACAACTGACGGTTGCCGACATGGCGAGCGCCGCCGGGTTGTCGCCCGCGCATTTCAGCCGCGAATTTCGAAGTGCCTTTGGCGAACCCCCGCACCGGTACCTGTTGACCCGTCGACTAGAACGAGCCGCGGCGTTGTTGCGCACCACCGACTGGTCGGTGGCGCGCATCTGCATGGCAGTCGGACTCAGCGGTGTTGGGTCGTTTACGACCAGTTTCGGCCGAGTCTTCGGGAAGAGCCCGACGGCGTACCGAGACTCGTTTCCTTCCCCGCGGCGGCACGTCCGGATTCCGCTGTGCGTCGTGAAGGAATACGCCCGACCCGAATACCGCACGAATCGAGAAGACAACCGCTAGCCGGCGATCGTACGGTCGAAGGGCAAACCACTTCGACAGGAGAAAACCATGATTCGGATCGCCAACTCACAGTTCTGGGTACACAACCACGACGAGGCGTTGGAGTTCTACACGGGCAAACTCGGATGGGAGGTTCGCTCCGATGTCACGATGCCGGAGTGGGACTTTCGCTGGCTCACGGTCGGACCCGTAGGACAACCCGACGTTTCCCTCGTGCTGATGGCCGTCCCCCGACCGCCGATGATGGACGCCACCACGAGCGCCCAACTCGCTGATCTCGTGGCCAAAGGCGCGGTCGGTACGCTGTTTCTGGAGACCGACGACTGCAAGTCCAGCTACGACGAACTTTGCGCCCGCGGGGTGGTCTTCAACGATCCGCCGACCGCCCAGGCCTACGGGATCGACACATCGTTTCGCGACCCGTCGGGCAACAACATCCGCCTCACGCAGGTCCTTGACTTCGACCCGTCCCGGGCCAACCGCTGATCGCCCGCCACTTTCGGGGGCTCATGCAGGCGACGCACCCACCGTTGCGGTTCGTTGACGCCGAAAACCTGCGACCGGCCATCGGGGAAGTACCGTTTGGGAGGTCCAGACTGACGGGCGGAAGAACATCAGGCGACCTGATTCAACCGACGAGCGGAGGTATCGAATGCGAAGGGTCCTGCCGGGCATACTGACCGCTGCGGCAATCAGTATGGGCATCGCGGTGCCGGCACACACCGTCGATGCGAAGGCGACTGCGACTCAGCTGTCGGCCAGCGACCGGTTCAGCCTGAACCTGTACAAGACACTCGTTGCGCGGGCTGGAAAGAGCGCCAATGTGATCGTGTCGCCGTATTCGGTGGCCGAAGCGCTGGCCATGGTCCGCGCCGGAGCGAATGGCGCTACCGCCGAGCAACTCGACACCGCGCTCGCCGGAAAGAGCAAACGCATAGAACCTGCAAACCGCAAAACCCTGCGAGAGCAGCTGCTCCAGGAGTTTGTGCCGGGATCGGGCACTTACACACGCATCGCCAACTCCCTCTGGACAGCCAAGGGCTACCCACTCGATCCGGCGTTCGCCGACCTGGCAAGCAACTCCTATGCCGCGAAAATCGAAGCGCTCGACTTCAGTGGCGACCCGGGCGGAGCGTCGAAGAAGATCAACGACTGGGTGAGCGACACCACCGAACAACAGATCAACCAGATCGTGGATCCGATCGATATCGATCCACTGACAAGGGCCGTGCTCGCGAACAGCGTGTTGTTCCACGGTCGTTGGGCCGAGCCGTTCAACAAGGCGTTGACGACGCAGGCGCCCTTCAGTGCTCCGGGTCGCAAGGTCCAGGTTCCGACCATGACCGGCCAGGCTGATGTGACCGTCTCCCCGACGATGACCACGGTCTCGAAGGGCTTCAACGGGTCGTACCGTATGCGAATCGCCATGCCCAAGACATCGACCGCCACTGCTCTCGATACGGCGACGACGACGCTGTTCACAGGTAGCGTACCCACGGGGGAGGCCTGCCACGACCTCCCTCTGCATCTCCCAAAGTGGAACACGAGTTCCGACTTCGACCTAATTCCTCCGTTGAAGAAGATCGGCATCACGGATCTCTTCGATGCGAACCGGGCCGACCTAACCGGCGTTTCACCGATGGCCGGGTTGGAGGGCCTCTACATCTCGAAAGCCGTCCAAAAGGCAACCGTCGCCGTAGACGAGGAGGGCACTGTCGCCGCCGCGCTCACCGGATTGTTTGCCAGAGCGGTAAGCGCCAATCCGAACTTCGGGCCCTGTCCGAGCGAGGTGAAGGTCAATCGACCGTTCGCCTTCGTGATCCAGCACACCGTCACCGGCGAAGTGCTGTTCGCCGGTCGGGTCATGAACCCTGCGGCGTAAGCCGGTCCGATACCTCGTTTTGGCGGCCTGCACGCTTTCACCACCCGTTACACCCGCCCGGACTCGGCTGATTCGCTCACCGGAAGTAGAGTTTCCGGCATGCAGAGCACGATGCAGGACTATCCCCTTCTGATCAGCGCCATTCTTCGTCGAGGTGCCCAGGTTTACGCCGGGTCCAAGATCACCACGATCGACACCTTCGACGCCGCAACCGGTGAAATCGGATCACGAACCGTCACCTACGCCGATGTGTGCGCCAACGCCGGACGCCTGGCCAACGCCCTTCGCACGCTGGGCGTCGACGCCGACCAGCGCGTCGGCACGTTCTCGTGGAACCATCAGGAGCACCTCGAGTGCTACCTCGCCATTCCGTCCATGGGCGCGGTGCTCCACACGCTCAACATCCGCCTGTTCCCGGAACAGTTGACCTATGTGATCAACCATGCCGACGACCGCATCATCGTCGTCGACGGCAGCCTTATCCCGCTACTCGCCAAGGTGGCCGGCACGTTGCCGAACGTGAAGCACTTCCTGGTGGTCGGCGAAGGGGATCACAGCATGCTGAGCGAGGCGTTCCCCGGCGCGCAGACCCACGACTACGCCACCGCGCTGGCGGCCGAATCGCCGGACTTCGACTGGCCGCTCGATCTCGACGAGCGGTCCGCCGCGGCGATGTGTTACACGTCAGGCACCACGGGCAATCCGAAGGGCGTCGCCTACAGCCACCGCTCGACGTACATGCACTCGCTCGCGTCGCTGGCGGCCCCGATGCTCGGCCTCGATGAACCCGACCGTCTGCTGATCATCGTCCCGATGTTCCACGCCAACGCATGGGGCGCCCCGTATTCCGGCTTCTTCGCCGGGGCCGACTTCGTGTTCCCGAAGCAGTACCTCCAGGCCGCTCCGCTCACCGCGGCATTCGCGAAATTCCGCCCAACGGTGACCATGGCCGTTCCGACGATCTGGAACGACATCTGGAATTACGGCGAGAAGAACACCATCGACGTCTCGTCGCTGCGTTCGGTCACGGCCGGCGGTTCTGCGGTTCCCCGGGTCCTCATGCAGCGGTTCAAAGACAAGTACGGCCTGCAGATCATGCAGGGCTGGGGGATGACCGAGACGTCGCCCCTCGGTTCATTGGCCAAGCCGCACAAGTACTCCGATCCGGCGAAGGCCATGGATTACCACGATCTGGCCGGGCGCGTGCTCCCGGGCATCGAGCTTCGTATCGTCAAAGACGACGGCACCGTCGCACCCAACGATGGCGAGACCATCGGCGAAATTGAAGCCGCCGGATCATGGGTCACCGGTTCGTACCATCTCGATGCCACCCCGGAGAAGTTCCACGATGGCTGGCTCCGCACCGGCGACATGGGCACCATGGATTCCTATGGATACCTACGAATCACCGACCGCACCAAAGACGTCATCAAGTCGGGCGGCGAATGGGTCAGCTCCATCGACCTCGAAAACGTGATCATGGCGCACCCGGCCGTTCTGGAAGCGGCCGTCATCGGCGTTCCCGACCCGAAGTGGGACGAGCGTCCACTCGGCTGCATCGTCGTTCGGGAAGGCTTCACCGCCGACGCTGAGCTCATCACGTCGATCAAGACGTTCCTCGAGGAGCGCGTCGCCAAGTGGTGGATCCCGCAGACCTGGTCCTTCATCGAGACCGTCCCGAAGACCAGCGTTGGCAAGTTCGACAAGAAGGTCCTGCGCGCCCAATTTGCCGACCACGCGCTCGAAGTCGTCGAAGCCGGCTGAAACAGACTGGGAACTGCCGCTCCGGAGTCAAAAACCACCACCGGGTGGGGGTTTTCGGCTCCGGAGTGTCTCGGTTTGTCGGCGGATACTTAGACGAGCCGGGTCAACTCGCTTTCGACCCGGGCGTTGCCCGCCGCCAGGTCCTCAAGCCTGACCGGGGGTGAGAACAGGTAGCCCTGACCGAACTTGCATCCGAGGTCCCTGAGCGCCCGACGTTGATCAACGGTTTCGATGCCTTCGGCGATCGGCGTCAACCCGAGTGAATCGGCCATGGCCAGGATCGCCCTGACCAACGGTGAATCCGAGCCGTCTTCCATGGCACGCACGAAGAGTTGGTCGATCTTGATCAGGTCCAGTGGGAAATTGTGCGCGGTGGCCAACGAGGAATAACCGGTGCCGAAATCGTCGAGGGCCAGGCGGACACCGTTCGCCCGGAGCGCCTGAACGTTGTCGGGTAGCTGTGCGGAATCCGAGAACGTGGTGTTCTCCATGATTTCGAGGA
This sequence comes from uncultured Acidimicrobiales bacterium, assembly GCA_963763135.1. Taxonomy (GTDB): domain Bacteria; phylum Actinomycetota; class Acidimicrobiia; order Acidimicrobiales; family JANYDT01; genus JANMZO01. Next base: position 1,325,627 of record CAVXNJ010000012.1, read on the forward strand.
CGAGGCGGTTTGCGGAGAGGGTCGTACGCGACAGGGTTTCGCTGACCATCGTCGCGAATCCCGGAGTGCAGATCTGCAGGGCCGAGATGTTGACATGAAGGTCGAGCGGCGTCCCGTCGACGGATTTCAACGGCGCGATATCGGCACACGCCTGCTCCAACGCCCAGGCGCCAAGCGCTCCGATCAGACCGCTTTCCTCAGCCAACGGGATGAACCGGTCCGGCCCTAATGTTCCCAGCTGCGCATGATCCCAACGCAGCAGCGCTTCCACGGCAATCGTCGCACTGGTCGTCAGATCGACAATCGGTTGGTAGACGAGCGAGATCTGCTTGTCGGTGATGGCATCGCGAAGTCCGGAGATAATCTGCATCCGCTGACGAGCCGCTTCGTCCATGCCGGACTCGAACATCATGTGCCGGCCCTTGCCGGCGCTCTTCGCCTGGTACATCGCCACGTCGGCGCTTCGCAGCAATTCGTCGAGGCTCACGCCGTCGGTGGCCGCGGCGATGCCGATACTCGCGTGAATCTCGATCTGACGACCTTCAACGGTCATCGGCCGGTTGAGCGCGGCGGAGATTCGCTCCGCGGTGTCGGTAGCCGCCTGACTTTCGCCCCGCACGCCGAGCACGATGGCGAACTCGTCACCGCCGAGCCGAGCAACGAGATCACCTTCGCGGACCGACGACCGGAGACGCTGGGCCACCTCGATGAGCACCTCATCGCCGGCGTTGTGACCGAGGCTGTCATTGATCGTTTTGAAGTCGTCGAGGTCGATCAGAAGTACCGCTCGATCGCCGTTGTCGGCACGTTGAAGTGCCGAGGTCAACATCGCCCGATTGGCCAGGCCGGTGAGGGCGTCGTGGTTCGCTTGATGCCGGAGTTCGCCCTCGAGGCGAGTCAGAACGCCCAGTGAGCGCTCGAGTTGGCTGTTCGCGACACCGATTGCCACCTGCTGGGCGAGCAATTCGAACAGCCGACGGTCGAGTTCGCCGAAGTCGGCGCCGTCACCGCCCTTATCGGCGACAACCAACAGACCCTGCGACGTGCCTTCAATCAGAAGCGACCCGGCCAGGGCACTGTTCGCACCCAGTTGGTTCAGGAGTTGCAGTTCATCGTTGTCAGCGTTTCGACGACTGATGGACACGGCAATTCCGTCCGCCGGGATCCAGGCCGGCTGGTCGTGGATGCTCTGTAGCCCTGACGCGGTCTCGCCCACGGTGAAGCCCATCCATTGCTCCGTATCGGGACGGTGCAGCATCACGGCACCGAAGTTGGCGTGAAAGCTCGTGAGCGACCGTTCGAGGAGCCCTTTGAAGGCAGTATCGATGTCAGCGGTGTTGTGAATGCTCTGCGCCGTCTCGTACAAGAACTCCACGTTCGTGCGCATCGTATGTTCACGGACGAGTTGCCGGCAGAAGAGGTAGATCATCGCCAGGGGAACCATGCCGACAAACGCGAGAACCGGAGCGACCCCGATGACGATCGCAATGAGGACACCGAGTGATGAGATGGCGATGCCGTTGAGTTGGGTGAACAGGAGCATCTGAGGCGCCTCGGTCATCAGCCAACGGTGTTCCGCGATCGACCGTACGAGGACGACCAGGAGGGCCTGGCCGCTCGCCGCGAGCGAGCAGCCGACGATGACGCCGATCCACAGCCCCGGGCTGGACGGACTTGGATGGGAACCCGCGAACAAGCGGGTGAACGCGACGATCAGGCAGGCGACCAGGCTCGTTGCGCTCACATTGAACGCTGACCGGATCAGCGGTTCCCGACGCATCGCATAGGTGAGGACCAGGCCGAGGGCGGTGGCGATGAAGAAGTGTTTTGGCTCGAGGTACACCGCCCCGATGACGTACGAGATCTCACCGAGCGAGAACGTCTGGGCATCCGATCGGTACCGCACGGAGAACATGCACAGCTCAGCCAGCGCCGTGAGTGGAGCGGCGAGGAGCCAGTGCGCGCCGAGCGGTGTAGGGAGCAACGATCCGTGAACACCGCTGAACGCGAGCGCGCCGAAGAATGCTCCAACAGCGAGCAGGGCGTTCAGAGCCCAAATTCCGGGATTCTTCAGACGGGTCATAGGTCAGGTTTCAAGGGGTTCTTCGACGTTTTGTGACGCGCTCTTGAGTTAAGGCGGCCCTCGTACGGGTGACGCGAGGCCGAACGCGAAGCGGGGAGAGCCATGGGCTCTCCCCGTTTCGGCGGCTTTCACCAGCGGACGAAAACCGCTGGATCAGGTAGGTGTGAGGGCTCAGCCGCCCCAACCGGTGCTCATCATGGACATGACAGGTGCATTGGTGGTCTTAACCACCACGGGGGCCGTCTTGGTTGCCGTGGCGGCGTTGGCGCCACCCGACGACAGGCCGAGGCCCGTAGCAATGACTGCAGCTACACATACGCCGGCAGCTGCGCCACCGAGGCGCTTCTTCCAGGAGGTACCGGGCTTCTTGTTCTTCATGGAGTTGGGTTCCTTTCATCCACCGATTTGGTTACTCAGAGTGTTCGTCGTTTGCCCATTCACCGTCAATACCACTCTCGGTGTTTTATTTGCATTTAGTGCAAGAGAATCAGCTTCATTGAGTCCATTACCAATGCTGAACCACGGTTCATTTGTGAGTACAGACCCGGCCATTTTCCGCTGTCAAGAGGTCAGAATCCCAGTCCCTCGATAGAAACCGACGATATCTACCCGACGTGGCGTCCCCGATGGCCGTTGGCTATTTCACAAATAGATCGCAGTGATCGCTCGATCAAAACCCGTCGAAGCTTCCGAGAGGATCGATTCTTCACGTGTGGATAGGCTGTTCGCACCATCGGAAAGGGAATCTATGTTCCCGTCACGATGGACAGGCTCGACGACCTACCCCTTGGCCCGAAGTGTGTGCACGAGGGTAAGAAGCGTCTTGTCTACGGCCCGGGCCTGATTTGGTTCGTGATTCACCGGATGGATCATCTGCCACAGCGAAGCCGAGGCTGATGACTCTCGACGGTTGCGAGATCGAAGGGGCACCGCAACGGAACCGTCGACTTTTCTGACGATGACGCCGTTCTCGCCCTCTTCTACAGGAAGAAATCCCGCTTCTCGGAGTCCCTTTACAATCTTTGCCGGCGCCAGGCCGCTTACCGCGACCGTTGGAGCCAACTGCTGCAGTTTCAACTTGGCGACCTTTTTCGCTCGCACCAGTTCCGCCATGACCACCGGGTCATCGACCCGTAGGTAGGCCAACGCTGAACCGACGCGGACCGAGCCATAACGTCGAGCGACATCGTCAATCAGGTAGGTGAGTGGTTGGGGAACGCCCGGCCTCGCGTGCTCAGCGAGGAACTCGTGGATCTCGGCCACGCTGCGTCCGTGGTCCAGCGCCCCTCGGATCGACGCCTCGGTGAAGCGGTAAACCGCCGCTCCGCCCTTCGATACCAGTTCGGCCAGGAGCCCAAGTTCCACCGCCACCGTGGAAGCCAGTTCGCCCGGGGCGATTGCGCTCAGATCCCCTGACACCGTGAACACGTTCACCGGAGGCTTGAACGTGGACTTGGCCGCGCTCTCGAGCGCGTCGGGATCCGGGTCGAGCCACAGAGCTCTCGCCAACGGCGTGAGCGTTCCTCCGGCGTACGCACCGAGGAGCGCCGCCTCCTCGCAAACCTCGAGCACACCGTCGAGGTAGTCGAGGGCGAAGCCCCAACGCATCGGTGAGAACCAGCGGGCTCGCTGCGCCACGCTCATCAACTCGACGGGGTCGTGGCCCGACACGGAGCCCAGGGCCTCGACGACCCGGACCCGTCTCCAGACGTTGTCGACGGTGACGTCCCAGGTCGGGCTCAGCGGCGCTTCAACACGCTCGAGTTCGTCGCGGCGAACCACGCGGCTGAGTGACGTTGTCGCGTTCGCCCAGGTTTGCACCAGCAGCGACCAGCGCGAGAGCGGATCATCACTCAGCCACTCATCGAACGCCGCCGTCGGGCCGATCTTGTTGGCAAACACGTCGACGCTCACCAAGCCGGCGAGACCCGCAAGCTCGACCAGACGCGCGACCGATCGCTCATCCAATCCAAGCGTCTTGGACAGACTCCGAACGTCCTTGACGCCGAGCCCGTCGGTGCGAAGAGGAACGGGCGGATTGCGCGCCCACGTAGTACCGATCGCGGCGATGGCCTCAAGTAGCCCTGTCGGCGTCAGCTCCACCATCGTCGAAGGACGGTGCGGGTCGGTCGTCGAGCCCAGCCTGATCACCGGAGGTGGGTGCGGCGTGAACGACGGGGTAGGCGCGCCACCCCGCAGAATCACGGCGACCTCTTTGGCGATCACCACCGTGTCCGGTGACATCGGAAGAAGCAGGCCATGGCTCAACAACCAGGCGATCTGTTCGGGAATCGTGGAGCGCGTCCACGGTCGCGTGTCCAGCGGCAGCATGCCGTAGAGGTCATCGTGAATCGAACGAAGCAAAGCTTCGGCATCGAACGAACCCCGCTCGAAGATCCGGGCGAGACCGTCGGGGGAACCAATCTGTTCGACCAGATCGGCAATCAAGCCGACTTTTCCGATCGTGCGCTCCGGCAGGCCGACGTTGAACGCCATGGTGCGAAGATCGGGCACGGAGTAGCGGTCCAGCAACTTCTCGAGCGGCGCGTGCAGAAGAAACGGGTTAGGAACCACGCGGCGAAGTTCTTTCACCGGCTCGTACATCGACGCGGTCTCGGCCGCCGGACCGGTTGGCTGGAACATCAGATCGGCCCGTCGGACCAGCCCGAGCACCCTGAGCCGGTTCAGCGCGCCCGTCACTTCGCGTGGGTCTCCCGGTTTCGCGGCGAGCGATGCGATGTCGATGGCGTTGGCCGGCTGGGCCAGGTGCAGGAGCGCATCGAGCACCTGCTGCTCGAACGCCGTGAGACCGGCCACCGCCTTCTGCAACGAAGCGGTCTGGACCGAGCGCACCGCGATGTCGACAAAACTTCCGACCCGATCCGCCAGATCGGGACGTGCCGTGAGCAACTCGATCAATTCCCCATCGGTGAACGCCCGTAACGAAGCGGCCAGTTCCATCGCCCCTACGGTAGCGGCCGAGGGCGCGCATCGGGCTCCGCCGCCGGTTCCCACGGGCACCGCTCGTGGCGGCCCGACAACGAAATCTCAACTCGAAGCACAAAGCACCCGATACACCAGCAAATGACCGTAGGCTCTATCTCCTTGCCCGCATCTCCCGCCACCATTGTCTCGTACACGAGATCCGATCTCGGACGTAAGACCGTCCGTTACGCCGCCGTCTCGGTAATTGCGATCGCGGTCAGCCTGGTGACCAACGCGCTCTGCTACGGCGTTCTTCGCTGGGATAAAACGCCGTCACAGTTGGCCGCGTTCGTGACAAGCACCATCCCTTCGTATTACCTCAACCGGGCCTGGGTCTGGCGCAAGAACGGCAAATCGAGCCTGCACAAAGAAGTGATCCCGTTTTGGGCCATCGGCATCATCCAACTCGTGATTTCTCTGGCGTTCGTCCGTTGGGCACAGGGTGTGGTGGAGAACGCCACCGAATCCCACGGGGTCCGCACGATCGGCTTCCTGTTCAACAACCTCTTCATCTACGGCGTGATGTGGGTCGGAAAGTTCGTGATCTTCAACAAGATCCTGTTCGTGCACCGGCCTCATCCCGACGAATCTGCATCCGCCCGCGACCTCGTCTGACGCGCGGCCAGCCCCCGACCATCTCAGGCTGGGTCGGACCGACCCGATTGGCGTATCACCTGGTCTAGCCTCTTTGGGTGTCTAAAGCACTTGATGAATTGATGGCCCTGCTCGATGTTGAGACCATCGAGGTCAACATTTTTCGTGGCCACCACAGCGATGAGAAGCGAATCCGAACCTTTGGTGGACAGGTCGCCGCGCAGGCGCTTGTCGCCGCCGGTCGCACGGTAGACAAAGACAAGTTCGTCCATTCGCTGCACGCGTATTTCCTGCGTCCTGGAGACCCTGAGCACCCAATCCTCTACGACGTCGACCGGATACGCGACGGCAAATCCTTCGCCACCCGCCGCGTGGTGGCCATCCAACACGGTGAAGCGATCTTCAACCTTTCGGCGTCGTTCCACGTCTCCGAGCCGGGGGTGGACCACTCCGTTCCCATGCCTGCGTCAGTGGACCCCGACTCCCTTCCCACGTACCAGGAACGGTATGCCCCGATTGCACACAAACTCGGCGACTGGTACCACCGTCCCCGCCCGGTCGATCTGCGGCATGTGAACCCCCCGGCGTTCATGCGCAACGCCACCGACTCGCGCGACCCGCGTCAACAGGTGTGGTTTCGGCCCGACGGCGACTTGGGCGACGACCCCCTTCTCCACGCCTGCATCGTGGCGTACGCATCCGACATGAGCCTGCTCGACACGATCATCGTCCCGCACAGCCTGTCCTGGGACGACGGATCCATGATGGGCGCCAGCCTCGACCATGCCATGTGGTTCCACCGACCGTTTCGCGCCGATGGATGGATGCTGTACGACCAGGAGAGCACCTCGGCGTACGGAGCTCGCGGCCTCGCTCGGGGCGAGATCTTCACCCAAGCCGGGGAGCACGTCGTTTCGGTCGTCCAAGAAGGACTTATTCGGCCTACCAAGAAGGGTTAGACCTCAATGCGCACTTCCCCGTCGCACCGTCCGCCGCTCAACCACACCCGACGGCGTGGAGGTCGCCATCGAGCGATCACCGCCGGTGCGTTCGCCGCCGGTGCGTTCATCGTCGGCTCATTCAGCCCGGTCGGCCTGGCCGCCGTCGGAGGGACCGCGTCGAATTCCATCGCGAACGCGGCCCAGCCGGCGCCCACCGTCAAGCTCACCAAGGTGGCAACGGCGGAGAATCCCGTACTGGTTTTGGCCGAGCCCGGCACCGGCGACCTCTACGTCGTCGAGCAACCCGGCCGGCTCCGGGCGCTAATGGCCGATGCCAGCGAGGTTGCCGCGTTCGACGTCTCCGATTCGGTGAGCACCGGCAACGAGCAGGGTCTTCTCGGCGCGGCATTTTCTCCCGATGGCAAGTGGCTCTACACGAACCACACCAACCGCAACGGCGACACCGAGATCACGGCAACGCCATGGGCGAACGGGGAGGCTGATCAATCGAAGACGGTGCTGCTCCTGAAAGTCAGCCAGCCCTACAGCAATCACAACGGCGGCAATCTGATCGTCGATTCGAAGGGTGTGCTGTGGATCGGCCTCGGCGACGGCGGCTCAGCCGGAGACCCCCAGAGCCGGGCCCAGAATCTGAAGGTTCTGCTCGGCAAGATGTTGCGAATTCTCCCGACCCCGGGTCGGGGAAAGACCTCGCCGTACAGTATTCCGGCCGGGAATATCCCGAAATCGGTCGGACGGCCGGAGATCTGGGGCTACGGCCTCCGGAACCCGTGGCGCTTCAGCATCGACGCTCCGACCAACACGCTGTGGATCGGCGACGTAGGCCAGAACGAGGTCGAAGAGATCGACGCGGTCTCGGTGAAGGCGGTCCGGCCCAACTTCGGATGGCGCCGACGCGAAGGCAACACAACGTACAGCGGCAAGGCCTTCAAGGCCGGCGAAGCGGTCGAACCGGTCTGGACCTACAAGCACAGCTCTGGCGGATGCTCCGTTACCGGTGGGCTCGTATACCGGGGCACGGCCATACCTGCCCTTCGGGGTCGGTACATCTACACCGACTTCTGCGACAGCACCGTCCGGGTTCTCGACGACCAGTTCAAGAGTTCGTCGCTCGGCGTGTCGGGAGAGCAACTGTCGTCGTTCGGAGTCGACAGCGCCGGCGAGGTCTACATCACCTCGCTCGAAGGCGACATCTTCCGCCTCGACCGGCGCTGACCGAGCTCCCTCCGGTCGCTCCCCGGGACAAGTCCCGACTTAGCGCTCCCTCCGGTCGCACTCATCGGAGTTCCGTCGAAGCGAAGCGGCTGACGCCGCCGCTTGGACGACATCGACTCGGCTGGCGCCTCGCGATGGAAATCTACTCCCGACTTGGCGCTCCCTCCGGTCGCCAGCATCGGAGTTCCGTCGAAGCGAAGCGGCTGACGCCGCCGCTTGGACGACATCGACTCGGCAGGCGCCTCGCGATGGAAATCTACTCCCGACTTGGCGCTCCCTCCGGTCGCCAGCATCAGAGTTCCATCGAAACGGTCCGGGCCGGGCACTCGCGTGCCCGGCCCGATGCATCGACGTTGTTCCGGGCTGGCGACCGGAGGGAGCGCCACCCCCGAAGGGGGCTAGTCCCGAAGGGACTAGCTGCGATCACCCATGGCGACGTAGTCGCGAGCGGCCGGACCGACGTAGAGCTGACGCGGGCGGCTGATCTTCTGCTCCGGGTCGGCGAGAAGTTCCTGCCAGTGAGCTAGCCAACCGGCCATGCGGGGAATCGCGAACAGCACGGTGAACATCTCCATCGGGAAGCCCATCGCCTGATAGATGAGCCCCGAGTAGAAGTCGACGTTGGGATACAGCTTGCGCTTGATGAAGTACTCGTCGCTCAGCGCCGCCTCTTCGAGCTTCAACGCAATGTCGAGCAGCGGGTTCATACCGGTCACGGCGAAGACGTCGTAAGCGGTCTTCTTCACGATCGTGGCCCGTGGGTCGTAGTTCTTGTAAACACGGTGCCCGAATCCCATGAGGCGGGTTTCGCCCTTGCCGTTCTTGACCTCGTCGATGAAGGCCGCAACGTTGTCGATGTGGCCGATTTCCTGGAGCATCCGGACGACGGCCTCGTTGGCTCCACCGTGCAGCGGTCCGTAGAGCGCAGCAGCTGCCCCGGCGGCGGCCACGTAGGGATCGGCTTCGGAGCTTCCGACGACGCGCATGGCGGTCGTGCCACAGTTCTGCTCGTGGTCGGCGTGGAGGATGAACAGTTGGTCGAGGGCCCGCGAAAGGACCGGGTTGACTTCGTAGTCGCCGCCGACGTTCCACATCATGTTGAGGAAGTTGCTCGCGTAGTCGAGGCTGTTGTTCGGATAGACGGTGGGTTGACCGACTGAGAACCGGTGACAGTAGGCCGCAAGGGTCGGCGACTTCGCGATGAGGCGCAGAATCTGCTTTTCACGCGAAACCGGATCGTTGATGTCTTTGGCATCGGGGTAGAACGTGGACAGCGCAGCAAGACCCGACACGAACATGCCCATCGGGTGGGCGTCGTAGTGGAAGCCCTCCATAAAACGCTTCCGAACGTTTTCATGCAGGAACGTGTGGTGGGTGACGTCGTGTGACCAGACCTTCAACTGCTCGGCCGTTGGGAGTTCCCCGTTCAGCAGGAGGTACGCGACTTCGAGGTGGGTGGACTTTTCCGCCAACTGCTCGATCGGATACCCGCGATAGCGGAGGATGCCAGCGTCGCCATCGATGAAGGTGATCGACGAACGACACGCGGCCGTTTGCATGTAGGCCGGGTCGTAGACCCACATCCCGGCGTCGAGTTCGCGGATGGCTTTGGAGGTGATTCCTCCATCAACGATCGGCACCTCCACGGACTTGCCCGTGCGGTTGTCGATAATGGTGAAAGTGTCGGCCATGACGCGAAATTCTCCGGAAGAGGTAGTGGGGCTTGGGTACGGAACGGTAGCTGAGGGTGAACGTTAACGAGGTTCAGGCCGTTATGCGACCGGCCGGGGCCGGTTCACACGTCCTTGAACGACGGGGCGATGGTGTAGCGGTACACATTGGTGGTTCGTGCCTCAAAACCGAGGCGTTGATAGAGACGGTTCGCTGCTTCACGTGAGGGCCGCGAGGTGAGGTCGACGGTTTTACAACCGGCGTCGTTGGCCAACGTGATCGCGTAATTGTTGAGCAGCGCGCCAACGCCCTGACCGCGAGCGGCGTCATCGACCACGACATCCTCGATCCACGCGCGCATAGCGGTCGGGATGGGGAAGATCACGAGCGTCAGACTGCCCAGAATCTGACCGGTCGCCTCATCGGCGGCGATCAACAGTTGACATGCTTCATGCGCCACAAGCTGGGTGAGGAACGCTTTGTCGGGTGGCGGATTGGAGCTGGAAAGCTGCGGAATCAGATGAGCGAACGCTTCGACGATTTCGTCGGTGATTTCTGTTGCCACATAAACCGCTACAGCCATTGCTATTCACTTTCAAGAAGCGCGTCGATGGTGACCTACGACACCAAGGAGCGTAGTCGCACATTTGACGCTGGACTAGAGACGCGAGCCCGAGATACGAACTCGACACATAACGTTCAAGAAGTCGGCACGTTTCTGACCGGCCTTGATCAGAACCGGTAGAGACCGGAGTGGGCCGGACGGAAAAATGCACTGACCGGCCTTAATCAGAACCGGTAGAGACCGGAGTGGGCCGGACGGAAAAATGCACTGACCGGCCCTGATCGGAACCACCTACTTGGTGTCGGTCGGGCGAACCGGTCGTTGATAGGCACGGAGTTCCGGATAACGCCATGCGACGATACCGATCCAGGCAATGCACGCGAGTCCGCCGGATACTGCGGCGAACTGGAGGCCTCCGAGTCGGGCCGCCACCCCCGATTCGAACTCACCGAGACGCGGGCCGCCTCGCACAACGCTGATGAACACCGCCGTGAGGCGCCCTCGGAACTCCTCCGGTACTTCGACCTGCACGATCGTCGAACGGAATACCGCGGAGATCGCATCCGCTCCGCCCGCGAGTGCCAGGCCGAGCAGTGCCACCACGATGGACTTCGTCGCTCCGAACGCCGCGATCCCGACGCCCCACAGTGCAATGGCCCAAATGACCGCTCGACCCTGGTGTTTGATCTTCGCCGTCCATCCGCTGAACAACCCGCCGAGCACTGCCCCGACGGCCGGTGCGGCCTGGAGGTAACCCAACCAGTACGTGTGGCCAAACACCTTTTCCGCCATCGCGGGGAAGAGGGCATCGGGCAGTCCGAAGATCATCGCACCGAGGTCGGCGGCGAACGTCGACTGAATGGTGCGCTGCGTCTTCAGATACGTGAAACCATCGGCGATCGAACTCAAGCTCACGGTCCGTTTTTCACCGGGCGGCTTCTGCGACGGGATCGAAAGGATGGCCATGAGCGAGGCGCTGTAGCTCAGCGCATCGCACAGAAACAGTTGCGGCGTGAAACGGGCGACGAGGTACCCGGCGATAACCGGCCCGGCAATTCCTGCGATGTTGAACAGGCTGATGTTCAACGTGATGGCCTGTTGCATCAGGTTCGGACCCACCAGGTTCGGAACGATGCTGGAGCGCGTCGGCCAGTCGACGCCCACGAACGCCGATGAAACGGCTGCGAGTACAAACATCACGGCCAGGCTGGGTTTTGAACGAGACGCGTTCATGAACAGACCGAAGCTGCACAGCGCAAGACCGATCTGAGTCACGATGAGAACCCGCCGACGGTCGAAGGCATCGGCGATGGATCCGCCCACCTGCGATGACACGAGCAGCGGGACCAGCGTGACCAGCGCCAGCATGGACACCATGAACGTGGAGTCGCCACCGAGTTTGTAGGCCTGGTAGCGGAGCGAGACCACCGTCAAGCCGGAGCCGATCACCGAGACCAGCTGGCCGGCGAAATACCGCCGGTACGCGGGAACCTCCTTGAGCGGGGTCAGATCAACGAAGAGGCCAGGCACAGGGAGGCGACGTTACTCGCCGCGTCACCATTACGAAGGGGCCGCGAATTTGCCCCCGTCGACGTGGTCGGAGGCATTGACGGGACCGGCCGTAGTCGTTAACTTACACTGTAAGGCAACAGCGTTCCGGAGGACCCGAGTGGGCAGGTGGCCGATTTCCGATCAGGCTGCCCGCGACATGTACGTCGGCGGGCGAGGCAACAACGAAGCGCGTCGATTCGCCAGGCTCTGGGGGGCGGTGTTCGCCGCCGGGCTCTTTCCCAAGCGGTGGGTAACGCTCGAAGTCCCCGGCCGACGCACCGGGAAACCAACACGGTTCCCGCTCGGCATGGCCGACGTCAAGGGCCGGTGGTATCTGGTTTCGATGCTCGGCGAGTGCGACTGGGTCCGCAACGTGCGCGCCGCCGAGGGCAAGGTGGTGCTCGAGCGTCGACGGCGGGTCACCTGCCGCCTCGTCGAAGTTCCCGCGGCCGAGCGCGCGCCGATCCTGCGTCGCTACGTCGAAAAGGTGCCGGGTGGGCGTCCGCATATCCCACTCGGAGCCGGCGCATCACTCACCGAATTTGCCGGGATCGCGGCGTCGTATCCGGTGTTCGAGGTCGTGCGGTCGTCATGACACCTCCGTCATGACACCTCCGCAGAAGAGGGCAACACCAGCGTCGTCGATCGGCAACCGCAAGCGGGGCCTTACCCGCGAACTCGTGTTGGAGACGGCTCTCTCATTGGTCGACGCCAACGGGCTCGGGACGCTGACCATGCGGGGGCTCGCCGCCGCTCTCGATGTCGAAGCCATGTCGCTCTACAACCACGTTCGCGACAAGCAGGACCTCATCAACGGCATGAACGTGCTCGTGCTTTCTCGCCTTGACCGTGACACCGATGCCACGGAATGGCCCGAGGTTCTCGCTGTATTTGCACGTCGGTTCTATGAGGCGTATCTCCCGCGGCCGGACCTCGCCCGAGCTCTTGAGCGCACCGTGCCGACCAGCCCGGAGGCCTTCGGTGCGATGGAGCGGGCTCTGGCGGCGCTGGAACAAACCGGTCTCGATCCATCGGCGCAGGTCAGCGCGTTTCGTGGCGTGATCGCTGTATGCCTCGGCTTCGTGCTGGTTCACGGGGGAGAACCGATGGCGCCACGGATGCCCGGTGCCCGCCCGTGGTCGGGTTGGGATCAGCCCACGATGGCGGGTTCGACGCTGGAACACGTGGTCCGCCTGGCCCCGGCATTCGACACCACATCAAACGAGGAGGACTTCGACTTTGTGATCGGTGCGTGCATCGAAGCATTGCGCTCCAAAGCTCGCGCCGCGGAGAGAGCACGAGCGCTTCGTACCTCGATTCGAACGAACCCTCGCGCCTCAAACGCGACCTAGGCGCAAGAGACCCGCGCTTTCACCCGAGACGGTTGACGACACTCTTCGAAGACGCTTTGCCCGCCGACGGCACGCCGTCACACGACTTCGACGGATTCGACGGATTCGATACCGCTGTGGTGCAGAAAATCGTCGAACAACTGATACGCGCGCTTACGAGCATCGGGGACGCGGTCGCGGGTCTCAGCCACGAGCGCCACACCGTTGAGACCCAGCCGAACCAGCGTTGCGGAGTCTCCCTCGGCCCACTGTCTGATCTCGTTGTCGGTCACCTCGGGATGGAACTGCACGGCGAGGTGTTTGTCAACGACATAGGCCTGGACGCAGGTCGGCGTCGTCGCGATGATTTCGGCACCGACCGGCGGAGTGATGGCGTCGACGTGCCACTCCATCCACGGCCCCGGCGGAATCAGGTCAGGTCTCGTCGACTGAACTTCAAACCAGCCGATCTCGGCCTGCGGAGAGCGAGCTACGGATCCACCCAGGGCAACCGCCAGCGCTTGCGCGCCGAAGCAGACGCCGAATATCGGAATGCCGCGCCGATCGGCGTCTTGGAGCAGAGCGACCTCGTTCTCGAACCAGGGCTGAATGTGATCGTCGTTGACGCTCGGCGCGGCGCCCATTGGCAGCACCATCGTGTAACCCTCGGCGCTGCGGGGAATCCCCCGTTCGGGAGTCACGACATCAAGCACGAAACCACGTTGCTCTGCCCGCTCTCCCAGCATCGCTGCGCCGGAGTCGGCTTCGTGTTCCACGACGAGAATGCGACGACTGCCCATCACCCAATCGTACTTATGAGCGGTAGTTCCCGACGAAGTTCGTCCCAGACCCGACAACTCCGCACCTTGGATTGGAATCGGCCGATCGGGCCGGAATGGAAACGATGTTGGATCTTGACCCGAAACCTCCCATGCCTGGGTTGGACCGCGTCACCGAGATGAACCGTCCCGCGTTCCGAACACGGATAACAAAAACAGCGGGCTCGAGTCGATACCGTTTACCGATGAAGCGAAAATCTCAGACCATCGCCTTGTTGTGCGTCTCCGGTTTCCTGCTTCCTGCTTGTACCTCGACGGGTGACTCGCTGGCCAAGCAGGCGGCGAATCGGGCCTTCATCGAAGCCGTGAACCTGCAGTGTCGCTCCACCAAGGCGAAAATTGAGATTGCGGGGAAGATCGCCAAAATCGCCAGCCAGACCGATAAGGGTCAAAGTGTCTCGGCCGATGCTGAGACGCGGCTCAACACGGCGAAGGGGAAGGCGCAGGAACTCATCGACCGATTTTCCTCGCTGGCGGGCCCGAGTGGTCTGAAGGACGATCTGACGAGTGGCTTCAAGAAGCTGCAGGACGTGTCGAACGACGTGGCCGATGGAAAGCTGACCAAAGACGAAGGCCTTCGGCAGATCGAGGACGCACGTGCTCAGCTCCGCGCCAAGGGTTTCGACGACTGTGCCTGAGATGAACATGCTCCTCAGGGACTCCAACGAATCTGCCGACAATTGGGAACCATGCCCACATTCTGTGAAAACATCTGCGTCATGAAGCAGTTCGCGCCTTCCACCCGCCCAACCCATCGACGCTCGCCCGTTGCGGTGTTCGCCTTGGCCGTGACACTCCTCGCTGGGGCGCTCAGCGCAACGTTTGTGTCTTCGGCGTCAGCGAAGGGCATCACGGTCAAGAAGGCCACCTTTGCCAAAGAGGTCACCGACAAGTTCGAGGCCAAAGGTGTCACGACCGAATTTCAGACCACCGACACGGTGTATCTCCTGCTCCAGATCAAGGGGCGTCCGAAGAAGGGCAAGGTCAGCGGGTCCTGGTCGTTTCGCGGTGAGTCGGTCGGAACCGCCGACGTCGACCTCGCCAGCGTCAACAAAGGCGTGCTGTTCTCGTTCGGCGAAGACACCTACGTCAAGTTCTTCTTCAAGCCCGGGCCGACCGGTCTCGTTGTTGGGAAGTCCTACGCCGTCGATGTGAAGTCCGACGGAACTCCCGTGGGGAAGTACACGTTCTCCGTGGTTCCGCCCAAGACCGCCCTGCCGTCACGAGTAATCACCACCCGCCTGTCGAATGCCGACGGTGGACCTGCCAAGAAGACATTCGGACCCACCGACACGGTCTACCTGCTCTTCAACGGTGACTTCGGTGTGAAGTCCTGGATCGAAGCAACCTGGACCGTGAAGGGAAAAGAGGATCCCGAAGGAACCCGCAGCCTCACGTTGAAAGAAGACGTGAAGGCCACCGACGGCAACTTCTCCTTCTTACCGAAGGGCGGCTGGCCCAAGGGCTCGCATTCGGTGACCCTCGTGCTGAACGACGTAAAGGTCGGCACGTACAGCTTCACCGTGGCGTAGTTCGCCCACCCTGGGGCGAAGTCACGCCCCACGACAAACGCTGGCGCGCTGAACATAGGCTTCGCTGCATGCCTGATCTCAATGACCTCGTTCAGTCCGTCTTCTCCGGTGGCAACCTCGAAGCGCTTTCGCAGCATCTTGGAACGTCTACTGAAGAAACCGCTGCAGGTATCACCGCGGCCCTGCCCGCGCTGCTCGGCGCTCTGGCGGGCAACGCGTCAACACCTCGGGGTGAAGAGAAGCTGGCCTCGGTTCTTGAGCGCGACCACGACGGATCGATCCTTGATTCACTCGGAGGGATGCTGAACGGATCGCTCGGTGGCCGAGCCGCCAACGGCGCCGGAATTCTTGGTCATCTGTTTGGCGACGACAGCCATCAGGAGAGCGTCGTCAACAATCTCGCCGGCAAGAGCGGCGTCAACCCGAACCTCATCGCCAAACTGCTGCCGTTGCTCGCACCGCTGGTCATGGGATGGCTGGGAAAGCAACTCCGCAGCGGTGGAACCCAGGGCAAGGCAGCCGAGTCCGGTGGTGGTCTCGGCGGTCTCGGTGGCGGCGGTCTGGGCGGAATGCTGGGAGGGGTACTTGGCCAGGTTCTCGGCGGAGGCTCCGGCGGAGGTCTGGCCGATGTCCTCGGTGGACTCCTCGGCCGCGGTTCAAACCAAAGTACTCAACCTCAGCAGAAGTCACCGGGCGGCATCGACCTGGGGTCCGTCCTCGGATCCATCTTCGGCCGTTAGCTCCACCCGACTGGCACATTCCCCCGGCCCACTCGAGCCGGCCCAGCATTGGAGCAACGAAGCCGAGGCAAACGGCACACCCCTGGCGCAAATATTGCCTCCGTGGGAGGAGTACGTTCAGCTCATGAGTACAAATGTGTCCGTCAACAACGAGTCCGTCACCGTGGAACTCAAGGGCATCGACGCTGTTCTGGCGCTGAAGCATCGCCTCACCATTCCGCTGAAGAACGTCGCCTCGGCGTCAATCGTTTCCGTGGCTGAGGCCAAGCGCAACCTGGGCCTACGGATTGGGGGCGGTTACTTCCCCGGCCAGTTCGCCACCGGAAACTTCCTGTCGCGACGCGGGATGAAGGGCCGCCAGTTCTGGAGCGTCTACCGCGACGCCGAAGTACTTCAGATCGACCTCAAAGACGGCGGCCTGCGCAGGGTGGTCCTCCAGACACCGGATCGTGTCGCCCTCGCGTCTGCGATCAGTGCGCGAACGAACCACCAATAGATTCCACTACGCGAAGAAGCTCCTTCACCGCCGGATGGGCATTTCGACGCGGCCATGCGAGGTAGAGCGGAACCAACGACGCATCTGTGAGTTTCACGTAACGCACTGACGGATGCTGATGAAGCGACGCCGTGGAGGCGACGCTGACTCCGAAACCTTCGCCCGATGCGATGGCTACCAGCCAGTCGTCGACGGTGTGCACTTCGATGCCCTTCTTGGGCCGGGGCTCGTCGTCCCACAGCGCAACGGTGGTCACACCGGTTGTGGTCAACACGAGGGTGCCGAGGGCGAGGTCCTTCAACGTGAGCTTCCGACGCCGGCTCAACGGATCGGCAACGTTCAACACGGCGACCCGTTCCTCCTCATCGATCACCGTGGTGCGGAACCGGGTGGTGTCAACCGGCCCGCGAGTCAGCGCCACGTCGACGACGCCGGTGCTGATCCCGGCGTTGCGATCTTCGCTTCTGACCACCACCAGAGGGCACGGTCGGGTGCTCGCGTTCCAGGCCCGCACAATCGCCGATAGGTGCACACCACCGGACCACGAGTGACCGATCCGCAGAGGCGTTTCGCGACCGCCGACGCTCACCAGGGCACTCTCAAAGGTACGGACCGCATCGAACGCCCGAAGCTCAAAGCGCCGCCCGGCATCGGTGAGCTCGACGTGGTGGGTCGAGCGATCGATGAGGCGGATCGCCAATTCACGTTCAAGCTGGGCGAGAGTTCGCGAGAGCGCGGGCTGGGTCATGTGCAGTCGTCGGGCTGCTCGGGTGAGATTGCGCTCCTCCGCGATGGTCAGAAACGCCCGGAGGTGACGAATCTCAACGGTCATGCACAGGGAGCATAACCGGATCAACATCGGCATTTCCGTTCGCCGTCCATGTTCGGCACTCTGGTTCCATGTCGAACGTCAGCGAGAAGGGCGATCGCACATGGATGGTCCTGGCGTCCATTGCGTCGGTGCAAATCGGCGCGAGCTACGCGCACCGACTCATGGAAGACATCGGACCATCCGCCACAGTGCTGCTTCGCCAAGGAATAGCTGCAGCTGTGTTGCTGGCGGCCACTCGACCTTCCCTCGCGCGGTCGCGCGCCGAGTGGCGCACCATTGCGACGTTCGGTCTGATCCTCGGAACGTTGAACGTGACGTTCTATTCGGCCGTTGAACGCCTTCCACTAGGTATCGCAGTCTCGATCGAACTCCTCGGGCCTCTTGGGCTCGCCGCCGCATTGGCGCGAAAGCTTTCTCACCTGGTCTGGGTGGGAGTCGCCCTCGTCGGCGTGCTGGTGCTCTGTCAGGGCGATCGCTCGCTCAATCCGGTCGGGGTGCTTCTCGCGTTTCTCGCCGCTGGTGGATGGGCTTTGTACATCCTCGTGAGCCGCAAGGCCGGGAAGGAATCAAGCGGGATTGACGCGCTCGCATTGGCTATGGCGTTCGCGGCGTTGCTCGTTGCTCCGTTCGGCCTGCAACAGGGAAGTGCATTACTACGTCCACATACGATACGGATAGGCGTCATCGTGGCAGTGCTTGCTGCGCTCCTCCCGTTCTCACTCGAGATCGTCGCCCTTCGCCAGGTGCCGGCACGAGTGTTCGGCGTGCTTATGAGTCTTAGTCCGGTCGCCGCTGCGCTGAGCGGTTTCGTGCTTCTGGGCCAACGCCTGACACTCCTTCAGGGGGCCGCGATGCTTTCGATAGTCGCCGCGAGTTTCGCGACCGCTCGAGGTGAGCGGTCCGAACGACAGTCGCAGCCTGACGACCGCCACCACCCGGACCCACAAAGCCAGCCCGGCAGTCCCTCGTCGGCGATTGGCCTGACAGCAAGGACTCAGGACACGCTCAGCATTGCGACGCCGCATCCGGCGAGTGCGAGTCCGATGAACTGCCACCAGCGCAAGCGCTGATGATCGAGAAGTGCGGCGAGGAGCACTCCGACGGCGGCCCCCTGCGACGATGCAATCGCGGTTGGTCCGAGGGATCCGGTCCGGTAACCGGCCAGAAGAGACACAACACCCACACCGCCACAAACCCCACTGATGGCCGCCATTGTGCGGGGGTGTGGTCGAACCGAGCCGCCACCCGCAACAAAGGGACGCTGACGGGTGGCGACGGCGAGCCCGATCACCAACACCGCGGCGGCGACGCGTTGACTCGCCACGGGCCAGACCCCCGAATTGTCGTCGGCGTAGCTCATCACGGTGAACCCGGCACCGAATGACAGACCCGACAACGTACCGATCATGAGCCCGGTCTTTCGGGAACCGGAGCCGCTGGCACCGCTCGGAAACCAGGAAACGAGGACCACCGCGACAAGGCCGGTGATCACCCCGGCGATGGCCAGACCCGACAGCGGATCCCCGCGAACAAGTCCCCATGCCACCGGGACGCTTGCGGAAACCACCGATGTGGCCGGGGCCGAGACACCCATCGGCGCAACAGAAAAAGCATGGATCAGCAGCGCCTGCCCGAATGCGACGCCGATCCCGGAGAGAACGCCAATACCGATGCTGCGGTTGTCCCAGTGTCCCGGGAGCACGGGCGCGAGAACAGTGAGCACCACGGCCGCGGCAAGGACCGCGGTAGCCACGACCTGTCGAGAGGTGGCCGCTTTACCCGCCCGCAACGACGTCCACTGGTCCGCCCCGAACAACAACGCCGCAATCGTTCCGTACAGGGTCCCCACCCCGTGATCCTCTCACGTTGATTCAGCGGTCGATCGAAACTGCCCGACGTTTGGCGCTGATTCCCTCGATGGGTAACGCTGGACGGATGGAGATTCGTGGAGTTGACCTGAACGTGCAGCGCACCGGCAACGGTCCGGTGATGCTGTGGTGTCACGGACTCACGTCGAGCATCGCGAATGAGGACGAGCGGAAGTTGTGGGCGCTTGCCGAGCCGGTCAACGATGCCGGGCTCGGGCTCGTTCGCTACGACGCCCGTGGCCACGGCTGTTCCGGCGGATCGCTGGTACCGGCGGACTACGACTGGGCCAGTCTGGCGGTCGATGCTTGGGCCCTTCACGACGAGCTTGCTGCTTCGACCGACGAGGCCTGGGTGGTCGGCGGCGCGTCCATGGGTGCGGCCACCACACTCCACATGGCGGTGACGAGACCTGAGCAGATCCGAGCCATGGTGCTGGTCATTCCGCCCACCGCATGGGAGACCAGACCACCGCAGAAAGATCTGTACATGGGCGCCGTCGACTACGTGAAGCGGAACGGAAAGCAGAAGTACGTGGAGGCCAACCGCCGGTTACCTGCGCTTCCGATCTTCAAAGATCATGATGTTCGTACGGAACCTGACATCACGGAAGACCTGCTGCCGACGGTTCTGGAAGGCGCGGCCTGCACAGACTTTCCATCCAAGAAACTCGTAGGCGCACTTATCATGCCCACGCTGATCCTGGCGTGGGATACCGATCCGGGACATCCCGTCTCAACCGCTGAACAATTGGCTGACCTGCTGCCGAACAATCGCGTTTCGATCGCTCGCACGTACGACCAGATCCTCGGTTGGAGCGATCAGATCG
Organism: uncultured Acidimicrobiales bacterium; assembly: GCA_963763135.1. Taxonomy (GTDB): domain Bacteria; phylum Actinomycetota; class Acidimicrobiia; order Acidimicrobiales; family JANYDT01; genus JANMZO01. The sequence goes on from CAVXNJ010000012.1 coordinate 1,345,718, forward strand.
GCGCGTTTCTCAGCGGGCTCTAGAGCGGTCGAGCACCCCATCACCCCGCCACCTCTACTGTAGGACGCCGTATGCCAGAGACCGCTCATTCCATCGACCGACCAAACGTGATCCTCATCAATTGCGATGACCTGGGATACGGCGATCTTGGTTGTTACGGCTCCACCATCAACAAGACGCCGGCGATCGACCGCCTCGCCTCAGAGGGGCTTCGCTGCGACGACTTCTACATGGCGTCTCCCGTGTGTTCCCCGTCGCGCGGGGCCATGCTGACAGGTTCCTACCCGCCCCGGATCGGTTTCGGATCATTCAACGGAAGGATGGTGTTGTTTCCTGGGCACGCGGTCGGCCTGTCACCGACGGAAGTCAGTTTGGCGCGGGTGCTCTCCAACGCCGGGTATCGAACGCAGATGATCGGCAAGTGGCATTGCGGTGACCAACCCGGCTTCCTCCCGACCGACCACGGTTTTGATCACTACTTCGGAATTCCGTTCAGCCACGACATGGGCCGCCAGGCCGACACCCCGTCGTTCCTTCCACAGCATCCCCTTCCGTTGCTGCTCGACACCGACGTTATCGAGCAGCAGCCCGACCTGGCTTCCCTGACCGAGCGCTACACCGTAGAAGCCGTGAAGTTCCTGCGGTCAGCAAGATCAGAGCCGTTCTTTCTGTACTGGGCCCATATGTATGTGCACTTACCGTTGTACGTGCAGGAGCGCTTCGCCAAACAGTCCAATAACGGGCCCTACGGAGCCGCCGTCGAGACGATCGATTGGGCGACCGATGTGATCTTGAGGGAAGTACGTTCGCTTGGCCTGGAGGAGAACACGATTGTGATCTTCACGAGCGACAACGGATCGCTCGGCAACAACCTTTCGCCTCACGGCGGCAACGGCCAGCCACTCGGCGGAAGCAACGGCTCACTGCCGCGGCACCAAGGGCTCGACCTGGGAAGGTGGGCAGCGCGTCCCGGGGATCGTCAAGTGGCCGGCCAGGATCAAGCCGGGCCGCGTCACAACTGAAGTGCTTCTGTCCATGGACCTCTATCCCACGCTCGCCGCGTGCTGCGGCGCTGAAGCGCCAAGTGATCGCACCATCGACGGACGCGATGTGCGCGCCGTATGGTTCGAAGACTCGGCCCCATCGCCGCACGAGGCCTTCTTCTACTACTGGATGAACGACCTCGAAGCGGTTCGGGTCGGAGAGTGGAAGTTGCATTTCTCCAAGAAGGGCAAGGAGATGCTCGAGCTGTACAACCTGGATGAGGACGAGGCCGAGACTACGAACCTTGCGGATCAACGGCCGGAGATCGTCGCCGAACTGCAGGCGCATGCCGAGCGGGCGCGGGTGTCGTTGGGTGACGCGCGCCTCGAGCGGATCGGCAATGACATTCGTCCGATAGGCCGCGTCGAGAACCCGAAGCCGCTCACGACCTTCGACCCCGAACACCCGTATTACATGGCCGAATACGACCTGAGCGACCGCGGCTGATCCGCTGCTGACCCTGCCGGCCGGCGCTCGCGCGCTTCTTCATCGGCCGGAGATACAGTCGGGTGGTGGCCACGCCCAAAAGTCCCGCCGTTGAAATCACCGTTGGTGAGCGGGTTGTTCGCGTCTCGAATCCCGACCGCGTGTACTTCCCGGCCATCGGGGCCACGAAGCTTGATCTGGTCAACTACTACCTGAGTGTCGGGCCGGGGATAGTGAACGCGCTCCGACAACGACCATGCATGCTGCACCGGTTTCCGACCGGCATTTCCGGAGAGAAGGTTCACCAGAAACGCCTACCCAAGGGGGCTCCTCCATGGGTTGGCACCGTCCGACTGCATTTCCCGCGCTACGGCCTTCACGCCGATGAGCTCTGCGTGACCGAGTTGGCCGAGGTCATCTGGGCCGTGCAGATGTCGACCGTCGAATTCCATCCGTGGAACTCTCGGGCCGCCGACACCGAATCGCCCGACGAGTGGCGCATCGACCTCGACCCGATGCCCGACTGCCCGTTCTCCACGGTGCAACGGGTGGCGCACGTGGCCCATGAGGTGCTCGATGAGCTCGGTGCAATCGGGTTCCCGAAGACGTCAGGCGGTCGCGGAATCCACATCTATGTGCGCATAGCACCGTCACATAGTTTTGCCGACGTTCGTCGCGCCGCACTCGCCTTCGCCCGGGAAGTCGAACGACGCGCGCCATCTGACGTCACGACCACCTGGTGGCGCAAGGACCGCGACCCATCGACCGTGTTTGTCGACTACAACCAGAACGCACGTGATCACACGATGGCGTCGGCATATTCGGTGCGCGGTGTCGCCGAAGCCCGGGTCTCAACCCCGATCACCTGGGACGAGATCGACGCCGTGGATCCCAACGACTTCACCATCAACACCGTGCCAGCGCGCTTAGCCCGAATCGGCGACCTGCACGCCTCCATCGACACGTCCGTCTTCGCCATCGATCAGCTGTTGGAATGGGCAGAACGAGACGAAAAGGCGGGGGTCGAAGATCCGGGCGTGCCGGAGGAATCGGAGCCCGCTCCCGAGCCTCCGAAGCGGTCACGGTGAGCACCGAGCGCCGCTTCGCGGCGTTCGGCAACCGGAACTTCCGGCTCTACTTCATCGGCCAGACCGTCTCCAGTATCGGTTCATGGACCCAGACGCTGGCCGTCACGTGGTTAGTGCTGGAGATCACCAACCGCAGTGACAAGCTTGGCATTGCGACTGCACTCCAGTTTCTGCCGATGCTGGTGCTCGGAGTCTTCACGGGAGTCGTGGCCGACAAGTTCGACAACCGACGCCTTCTGGTTGCGACGTCAACACTCTCCGGGTTGCTGGCCCTGACGTTTGGCGTGGTCCAGTCGAGCGGCCACATCACGATCTGGTGGATCTACGGGCTCGCGCTGATGCTCGGCCTGGTGTTGGCCGTCGAACGCCCGACCATGCAGGCCATCCTGTACCAGTTGGTCGGTCCTGAGCTGCTGCCCAACGCGGTCGCCACAAACGGCACGATCAACTCGGTGTCGCGCTTGATCGGCCCGGCCGTCGGCGGCGCGTTGATTGCCACGGCCGGGGTGGGCGCGTGCTTCTTCGTCAACGCTGCGTCGTATCTCGTAGTCATAGGCGCACTTATTGCTTTGCGGTCGAGTGAGTTCGTGTCGCGGCCGCTGCTCGGAAGCACGAAGGGGAAGCTACGCGAGGGCTTTGCGTACGTGCGTACCCATTCCGCCGTGGCCCGTCCGCTGTTGGTCATGACCGTGATCGGCACTGTCGTCTACAACTTCCAGACGACGTTTCCATCGATCGTCCGATTCGGATTCCACCGAGGAGCGGGGTCCGTCGGCACGGTGATGAGTGTCAGCGCCATCGGCTCGCTCATCGGCGGTATCTACATCGCCGGCATCAAGCCCCACCCGCGTCGGACTCTGGCGATTGCGCTGGCCGGCTTAGCGGTGACCTGCCTGGCCCTGTCGATCACCCCCGGGTTCTGGCCATTCGTATCGGTCAGCATCTTGCTGGGCTTCGCCTCCGCATCGTTTCAATCGGTCAACACCGTGGTGCTTCAGCAGGCCACCGAACCCGCCATGCAGGGTCGGGTTATGGCGCTCCACCAGATGGCCTGGTTCGGCAGCACCCCGGTGGGCTCCGTGCTGATGGGTTGGATCATCCAGATCTCGTCACCCCGGGTTCCCTTTGCCTTGGGGGGCCTCTCCGCCGTGATCTGCGGCCTGTTCGTAGTCGGCCGCCCGAGTCGCCGAGCCCTCGCCACGCCCTGAATCGGCAGCATCCGGTTCGACGACGGCACACGTCGCTGTACCGATCTCTGCGCTCTGGTGCCCCGTACTTGCGGAGCCAAGAGCGGTCTTTAGTTCGCGGCCGACTTGCGACTTGGCATCCCTTCGCTAACCTCGGCGGAAATCCACCAACTCGAAATGGACAACCATGAGCGCAAACGCACAAGCAGCATACGAAGCACTGAGCAGCCTGATCGGCAAAGAACCCGTCGCGGGCGATTGGTTCGAGCTCACCCAGGAACGAATCAACGCCTTCGCTGACACGACTCTCGATCATCAGTTCATCCACATCGACCCGGTGCGCGCCGCCCAGACTCCCTTCGGTGGAACGATCGCCCACGGGTTCCTCACCCTCAGCATGCTCGTCCATCTGTCGACCAGCATCCCGTCCGACTTCACCAAGCTCGACGGCATTCTCATGGGCGTCAACTACGGCATGAACAAGGTTCGTTTCATCAACCCTGTCCCGGCCGGTTCACGAATTCGAGCGACCGCGGCGACTGTTGCCGTCGACCTGAAGGGCAATGCCGTTGACCAGACCCGCGCCATGACCATCGAGATCGAGGGCGTCGACAAGCCGGCGCTCATCGCGGAATGGATCGGCCGCACCGTTTTCGCGTAAGGGGAGCAGCCCCGTTCGAAGCGAGCCTTGCGATGTTCAACGAGCGAGATGAGCTTCCACCGCAGCCACCCATGTAGCAGCATGGGTGAGCTGCGGTGAGTGGTACGCCCCATCGATAACCGTGAGTTGGCCATCGGCAACCTCTCGGGCCAGGTCGGCAGCCTGATCCACGAACGGATGGTCGTGCTCGCCGACGATGACGGTCACCGGGCAGGTGATCTCGCCAAGACGGGCTCGCACCGACGCGGCGCCCGGAGAAAAGAGTTCGCCTCCGAGAGCCTTCAACGCGAAAGGGTCAAATCCGGCCGACATCTGCTCCTTGATCGACTGCCATTCGACCGGCGTGGTTGCTGCGATCAGTGGCTCCTCCGGCCCCGACCACGCGTTCAGATCCGGGAGACCGCCGGCCGGGTCGTATTGGTCCATGAACGCCTTCATCAGAGCCGCGGTTCCTGCGTCGTCCGGGACGAAGGACCATCCGCTGGTGTCCATCAGGATCAGCGAGCGCACGAGATCCGGTCGGGCCAGGGTGACGCGGAGAGCGATAGCGCCACCCATCGAATGACCCAGGAGGTCAACGGGTCGACCGACGTTCGCGTCGAGAAGCGCAATGAGGTCAGTCGCCGACCGGTCGATCGAGTAGCGATCAGTCGATCCGAGCTTCTGCGACCGTCCGTGCCCGCGGTGATCAACCGTGACGACCCCGCGGGATCCAGCCAGCGACCCGACGTGCATGGCGAAATCGTGCGAAGAACCTGAGAAGCCGTGGCAGAGAACGAGGGGTGTGCCCTGGTCGGAACCCCATCGGTCCCAGGCGAGCGAGACATCGTCGACCGAAAACGTGCGGGTCAGGTTGGTGATCATCGGGCGATGGTAATCCGACTGTAAGACCAAAGTCCCGCGCCTTCATTATCAGGACATAAGCCTCTTCACGCCCAAACCATCACGATCGACACTGTTCTACGGGCCGTCGCGACGGCGACGGTGCTCTCTTCAAGGAGGTTCCGATGCGATTTCACTCCACGCTTCAGCGGCCGCCTCTCACGTCAGTGCCCACATCCGGCTTCGCCGCTCACACCGTCGAGGCCGTGAAGGTCTACGGGAGCGGCGAAAACGAGGTCCGTGCTCTCGACGGCGTAACGGTCGGCTTCGATGCCGGAAAGCTCACGGCGATCATGGGCCCGTCGGGATCGGGAAAGTCAACGCTGATGCACTGCGTCGCCGGACTCGACACGCTCACATCAGGACACGCCTTCATCGGCGATGTCGACCTGAGCACTCTCGACGATGACGAGTTGTCGATGCTCCGCCGAGATCGGGTCGGCTTCATCTTCCAGGCGTTCAACCTCGTGCCGACGCTCAACGCGTTGGAAAACATCACGCTCCCCGCGGCGCTGGCCGGGCGGACGATGGACCAGGCAACGCTCGACGCGGTGATCGACACGGTCGGGCTCCGAGACCGCCTCACTCATCGCCCCAGTGAGCTGTCGGGTGGCCAGCAACAACGCGTCGCCGTCGCCCGCGCCCTGGCGGGGCGTCCGGCGATCGTCTTCGCCGACGAACCGACCGGGAACCTCGACTCGACCGCGAGCGCCGAGATCCTGGCGTTCATGCGCAACGCTGTACGCGATCTCGGTCAAACAATCGTTATGGTCACACACGATCCGGCGGCAGCGTGTTTTGCCGACACCGTGATGTTTCTCGCCGACGGTCGAGTCGTGGACCACATGGACAACCCCACGGCCGAGGCCATCTTCGAGCACATGAAGCATCTGGGAGGTTGAGCCATGTTCCGCCTCAGCATCCGAACGATCTTCGCCCACAAGCGCCGCCTGCTGTCGACGGTGCTGTCGATCGTGATCGGCATATCGTTCCTTTCGGGAACATACGTGTTCACCGACTCATTGCACTCGATGTTCGACGACCTCTTCGGTTCGGTTTACAAGCACACCGATGCCGTGGTTCGCTCGTCACAGAAAATTGACACCGGCCAGGGAGTGTCGATGCGGGGCCGTATCCCGGAGACCCTTCTTCCGACGGTGACAGCCGTCCCAGGCGTGAAGACCGCCAGTGGCTCCGTATCGGGGTACGCGCGAATCCTGGGTCACGATGGCAAGCCCCTCGGCCGAGACATGGGTTCGCCGAACTTCGGCATGGACATCTCCGACAACGACCTCAACGTCTGGTCACTCCGAAGCGGCCGGATCCCAAAGGGCTCGACCGAGATGGCCATGGATGCCGCGGCCTTCAAAGAGGGCAAGTTCTCATTGGGTGACCGGGTCACGGTCCTCAGCCAGCACGGGCAGCAGGTCTTCGTGCTGGTCGGGGTGGTGGGATTCGGCAACACCGACACACCAGCGGGTTCGCGGGTCGCCCTTTTCGACCTCGACACGGCGCAGATGTTCGTTGCCCAACCCGGGCAGCTCGATGCGATCTCGGTGCGCGGCGACGGCACGCTGACACAGCAAGAACTTGCATCGCGCATTTCGGCAGCGATGCCGAAGGGCACCGAGACCCTTACCGGTAAGGCGATGGCGGCCGACGCCAGCGGTGAGATCAAGACCGCCATGGGCTTCTTCGACACCCTGCTTCTCGTATTCGCCTTCGTCGCGTTGTTCGTCGGATCGTTCATCATCTACAACACGTTCTCGATCGTCGTTGCCCAGCGTCGTCGCGAGAATGCTCTGCTTCGCGCCATCGGAGCGAGCACAAAACAGGTGCAGTCCGCGATCTTGCTTGAGGCACTCGTTATGGGTGTGATCGGCTCCGCAATCGGTTTCGGAGCCGGGTTCCTGATGGCGATCATGCTGAAGGGAATGCTCACCGGACTCGGCATCGACCTGCCCAGCAGTGGCCTGGTGTTGCTGCCCCGCACGGCCGTCGTGGCGTTCGCCGTCGGTATCGTGATCACCGTGGCGTCGGCGGTATTGCCGGCGCGACGTGGTGCGAAGGTGCCGCCGATCGCTGCTATGCGCGACGTCGCAATCGAACAGCGACCGGTCACCAGGGCGCGGGTAACCGCAGCCATCCTGATGCTTGTCAGTTCAGTGGTTCTCATCGGCGTCGGGCTGACGGGCAAGATCGCGATTCTCGGAATTGGCGTCGCCCTGTTGTTCTTCGGCTCATTCGTCGCCGGACCGTTGATGTCACGCCCGGTTGCCTCGTTGCTGGGTAAACCCATCGCTCGGCTGCGTGGCATGACCGGGGCCCTGGCACGGGAGAACGCGATGCGCAACCCCAAGCGCACCGCACGCACTGCGGCAGCGCTTCTGGTCGGCGTCGCTCTCGTGTCGGCGATCTCCGTGTTTGCGTCGTCGGTCAAAGCATCGATCCGAACCGTATTCGACCAGCAGTTCACCGGTGACTTCGTCGTGTCGACACAGACCGCCGGGTTCGGTGGCCTTCCGACCTCGCTTGCGCCGAAGCTCTCACAGCTCGACGGGGTCCGGGCGGCCGCAGGCGTCCAGATGGGGCTCGCCCGAATCAGTGAATCGAACCAGATCGTTACCGTGGTCGATCCCACCGTGGTGGGCAAGGTCTTCGACATGAAGTTCGTCAAGGGAAGTGCTGACGCCCTCGACCCGACTCATCTGCTCATCTCGAAGAAGAAGGCCGAGTCGGCCAAACTGGCGATTGGCGACACTGTGGCCCTCACGTTCCTCGATGGCCGCACGCATGAGCTCAAAGTCGCCGGCATCTACGAGCGTGACCAGCTGGCCGGCCCGTTCACCATCGACAAGAAGCTGTACGCCACCAGTGGAGGTGACCAGTACGACTTCTCCATCTATGTCGTGAAGGAGAAAGGCGCATCGGCGAAGCAGGTCGAAGCCACGCTGCGCGAAGCGGTCGCGGCATATCCGACCGCGAAACTCGAAAGCCGCACCGGCTACATCGAATCGCAGGCGAAGCAGGTAGACACGTTCGTCAACCTCCTTTACGGCCTCCTTGCACTGGCGGTGATCATCGCCGTGTTCGGTATCGCCAACACGCTGAACCTCTCGGTCCTCGAACGCACGAGGGAACTCGGGCTGTTGCGGGCCGTCGGGTCGACGCGTAAACAGATCCGCTCCATGATCCGCTGGGAGTCGGTCATCACCGCACTGCTCGGAGCTGTGCAGGGCGTTGTGATCGGCGTCGGTCTCGGCTGGGCGGTCGTGCACGCGCTGAGCAGTCAGGGTTTCTCACGCTTCCAGGTACCGATCTTCGGACTGGTCGCGGTGCTCGTCGTTGCGATGTTGAGTGGCGTCGCCGCCGCCGCACGACCCGCCCGACGCGCTGCGAAGCTCGACGTACTCGCGGCCATCTCGAGCGAATAGCCGATCCAACCGAGCGTTCAACAAATCAGGAGAACCGACATGACCACCATCGACAACGAAACAACTCCATACCCGGCGAGGCTCGAAGTCGCCTATCCCGAGCATCTGGACCGGGTCACCACCGCATTCCGACTCATCCTCGCGATTCCGATCATCATCGTGAGCAGTGTCCTGGCCGGAGGTGGCAGCGAGCGGGTCAGGACCAGCAGCGGCGACTGGGTCACGACAGGCACAGCAAGCGTTACCGCCGGACTCTTCGGTGCCACACTTCTCATGATCGTCTTCCGACGCCGATATCCACGGTGGTGGTTCGACTTCAGCGTCGAACTCACTCGCTTCAGCACGCGTATCGGTGCGTATCTCGGACTGCTCACTGACCAGTACCCGTCGACTGTCGACCATCAATCGGTCACGCTCGACGTCGACTATCCCGATGTGGAACGCGACCTCAACCGCTGGCTGCCACTCGTCAAGTGGTTCCTCGCCATTCCCCACTACATCGTGCTCTTCTTCCTGGCCGTGGGTGCGGTCGTGTCGGTGATCATCGCATGGTTCGCCATCCTGTTCACCGGCCGCTACCCGCGTGCCCTGTTCGACTACGTAGTTGGCGTCGCCAGATGGGGGCTTCGGGTGCAGGCGTACGCGTTTCTCCTGGTGACCGATCGCTACCCACCGTTCTCGCTTCATTGATTCGCAGTTGGTGATTGGCGATTTGGTCGAACGAGATCCGTACACAGAAAGGTGATGAAGACAAATGACAACGACACTACGAACCGCACCAGGCCCGACAACCACGCGGACAACCCCTCAGACAACCCCGACGCCGCATGATCTTCAGGACACGAAACCCGATGTGAAGCTCGTCCTCAGCGGACTGTGGATCGCGATGATGTTCATATTCGCGTACGTCGACATCTTCACGTTCTGGCGCGCCGACGCTATCAACGGTGCACTCGAGGGCGAGGTCCCCGGCGCCGGCTTCACGATCAACCAGACGTTCCTCGCCCTGACCACGCTCTACGTCATCATCCCGAGTTTGATGGTCGTTGTTTCGCTCCTGGCCCCGGCCCGGATCAACCGAACCGCCAACATTGCTGCGAGTGTGATCTACGCCCTCACCGTGTTTGGTGCCGCCGTCGGCGAAACCTGGTGGTACTACATCCTGGGCAGCGTCGTCGAGGTGCTGCTCCTGCTCACCATCGCTCGAGTCGCATGGAAGTGGCCGACCCGGCGGACCGCCGAATCGTGGACAAGCCGCAACGAAATCGACCTTTGACCACCACGGCTCAGGGTCAACGCTCTACGACTACCCGACCACCTTGAATCACATGACTGATCGCGAGTGTCGAATCGGAGAAGCCGACCAGGTCTTCAAGCGGGTTCACCTTCGACACCACCAGGTCTCCGATCGCGCCGACCGACACGGTGCCGATTCGACCCTCCATCGCGCACAGCTTGGCGTTCGTGACCCACATGGAACGCAGGATCTTCTCCGCCGGTTCGACCTGGTTTCTGATCGCCAACTCCCGGTTCTGCATGGTTTGCGTCTCACCGATGAGGTCCGTTCCGAAACCCATCGTGACGCCGGCCCGATGGGCGATCTCGAGCGACGCCAAGCCAGCCGCGTAGACGGTCGAGTTCTTCTCGCGATTCGAGCGGGGTAGCCCGAGTTTCTCGCCGAGTTGGTCCATCGCTTCGTAGGTCACGAGCGTCGGGACGAGAACGGCCCCCGACGCGTGCATGATCTTCGCCGTGGCCTCGTCCAGGAGGTTTCCATGCTCAACGCTGTGGACCCCGGCCGCCACGGCCAGTTGTATCGCCGCCGGCGTGTAGGCGTGCGCAGCAACGTAGGTGTGGCGATGTTCGGCTTCGGTCACCGCCGCTGCTAGTTCATCGGCGGTGTACTGAACGGAATCGATCGGGTCCGATGGCGAAGCGACACCACCCGAAACATGAACCTTCAGAAAATCACTTCCCTCGCGGAGATTATGGCGAGCGGCCTTTCGGACGGCATCGGCACCGTCGGCCACGATGCCAAACGCGGTCGACCGCATCGCACAGGCACATGTCGGCACCTCCCGGTCACCACCTTCGGCGTCCCCGTGCCCACCGGTCTGGGTCAGCATCCGGCCGGCCCGAATGACACGGGGACCCGACGCCGCTCCGCTTTTCATCGCTCTCACCAGACCTGTCACATCACCACCAAGATCGCGAACGGTGGTGAAGCCGCGCTCCAGCGTCTGTTTCGCCAACGTGGCCATGCGGATTCCGAACTCGACTTCGGTCCACTGGCTCATCGCACGAAAGTCCATCGTCGCCAGACGAAAATGGACATGCCCGTCAATGAGCCCCGGCAGCACAAACGCTCCGCGGGCATCGACGGTCCGATCACATTCGCCTCGATACGCGTCGGCAATTTCGACGATCACGCCATCATCGATGACCACCGATTGCTCGCTTGAGAAGGTCATGCTCGACGTGTCAAGCACCTGGGCGTTGGCGACAAGGGTTCGCATGTACTAAGTATACGTATCATTGCCGCGCCCACCAGAACCGTCGTGAAGTCCCGACGAACGCCTCTGGTAATCCCGACCCGTGCGCTCTATGCAGAAGGTGGAAGTCTGCAACGAGGAGGAAGCGATATGCGCTGCTCGCTGGTGCCAAGGTCAGTGAGGTCTGAGCTGATGGGCGCTCCGGTTCTCTCCAGACTGGCCGCAGTGACCGTGTCGTTGGCGATCGCAGTCGTTGGCTTGACCGGCGCAATCGGGTCGATACCGACCGCAGGCGCCGCGGCCAAACGCGCCGACGCCAAGATGTGCGCACGCCTGTATGTTGCGTTCCGTACCGAGAGACTCGCCGAGGATGCGGCTTGGAGTCGGCTGACGTACGAGAAGTATCCGCCGCCAGGGGTTCCGTCACCCGACGCGTCGCGTCTGACATTGCTGCAAGCGACGTACGACGATGCACACAACGCCCGGCTGGCCATCCGCAATCTCATGGTCGCGATCGGATGCAACCCTGCCACCGGTAAGCCGACCACGGTCGCGATCAGGCCGCTCGTCGACACCGGTGCCGGTTCGACTCCGACGACGATCCTGCGCGAACCAGGTCGAAGCGGTCCCGAGTGTGATGCCTTGGTCGCTGAACGAGATCGGCTTCTGGCCGACCTCGACACCGCCCTGCACGAACGCGAGAAGCTGGCATGGTTGATCACCGAGGAAGCGCTCATGCTCGCGGTGTCCGCTGATTTCGCGAAGACCCCAAACGTGCGCAACTACGCCGACATCGTCCAGGCCGTGATCGTGCATCGGAGAGCCGAGATTGAACTCCAGGTACAGAACGTGCAGACCACGCAACAGCAACTGCTTCAAGCGAACCAGGAGCTGGTTATGAGCGGCTGCGACATCGAGAGCGGACCAATCGCCGCATCACCCTCGCCAACCTCGGCGACGACCAGGGTCGCTCCCACCGGAAAGACGACGACCACCAAGGCACCGAAGACCGTAACAACGAAGACCGTGACGACGAAAGCGCCGTCGGGCGTGTTCCGAGCCGGACCGGCCACCGCATCGCTGTCGTTCGGCGACGTGACCTCGGTATCGGACCCGTCGGTGAAGAACCCGTGGTCGTACGTACCTCCGGCGCAGTGCCCGGTCGGACGAATCCAAGTGGCCGCCGACGGGTCGCTGAGCAGCCCGTGCAGTTACGCGACCAATGAGGACCGCGACGGGTTCCAGATCCAGCCGGGCGAAACGACGCAGGTGGAGTTCCAGAACACGTGGACCCGCGCCGTCACCGGGAAACTCGACTTTGCGACCGGGCGCGTGACGTTCCGCCTCGACGAAACCCGGACTCGAAGTTCGGTCTCGGCGAATGCTGTCGTGACCATCCACTTCACCGTTGAAGGGACCGCTTCCTACGTGCGGCGGATCGATACGGTCAGCGATCTGGAAGGCGTGGGCAGCTACGCATACTCCTGCCAGAGGAGCGGGGGCGTCCCCGTCTCGGGCCCGAACGTCTCCTGCCCTATCAGCGGCTTTAGCGGGAAGGTGCCGGTGAAGGTGTCCGTGTGGTGACGTTGGCGGCCGGGTTGCCGTCCTCGGGACGGCGGGTTCACGAAATACCATCGACCTGATACCGTCCAAAGCGATGCGTCCTCCCCGAATCGGCCTCCTCGTTCCGAACACCGACACCAGCCTGGAATGGGATCTCCAGCGGGCGTTCGGCGGTCGGTGCTCCATTCACACCGAGCGCATTTACCTGGAGAACGTGACGGTCGAGGCCGAACTGAAGATGGTGGAAGAGGAAACGCCGAGGGCCCTCGAATACCTTCGTCCGATCCAGCCCGAAGTCATCGTGTTCGGTTGCACTTCGGCCGGCGCGCTGTACGGTGTCGACGGCGAGGCCGCTTTCACCCGCGGTCTCGGTGAGTCGCTCGGATGCCCGTCGATCTCAGCCTTCGGGAGCGTCCTTGCCCATATCGCGCGTCTGAAGATCACCCGCCTGTCGCTGTTCACGCCGTACACCGCCGAAGTTCACACGAAGGTGGCAAACAGCATTCGCGAGGCGGGAGTGACGATCATCTGGGAAGACTGGCTCGGTCTGGTGAAGGATGAGGACATCGGCAACCTCGACCCGGCGCTTATTGCGGAACGACTCGGCCACGCCCCGACCGGAGACAAGCGCGCCGACGCAGTGTTCGCATCATGCACGAATCTGCGCGTTGATGAGATCTCCGCCGGGCTCAGCGGTGAGCTCGGGCAGCCGGTTTTCGGAAGCAACACGGCCATAATCGCTGGACTGCGGGAGCTGTCGTTTCCGTCGAACCCCTCGTAAGAACATATGTGTACGTATTTCTCACCTCGGCAGGACTAGTTCATGTCAGCGACCACGATTGAGGAGTACATCGCGGAATTCCCGGAGATTCGCCAACCAGCGCTTCGCGAGGTGCTCCAACGCATCAGATCAGCAGCGCCTGGAGCTGAAGAGGCGATTCGCTACGGCATGCCAGCGTTTCGTCTGAGCAACGGACATCCCGTGTACTTTGCGGGCTGGAAGCTCCATCTCAGCCTGCACGACATCCCGAAACTCGACGCCACCCTCGAACCCGAGATTGCCCCATTCAGAAGTGGCAAGGACACCGTCAAATTTCCGTTCGCCAAGCCGATCCCGTTCGACTTGATCGAGCGAGTTGTGGCAGAGATCGCCAAACGGGGTTAGCCGCTTCGAGGCGCGGGCGGACGACCCCTTCCCGGCCACGAATTCCCGTTTCAAGAGTTGTTCAAGAAGCTCCGACGGGGCTCGAGGTGGATGCGGTCAGCGTCGAGATAGCAGGCATGAGGCGTGCCCTGCCACAGCCGCACCTCACAGACCGAGTGACCATGTGGCGCTCAGGCGCGGCAGTACTCGCCGTCGCCACGATTATGTCGATCTTCGAAGGAGTCCTCCAACGGTCTTCCGGTCGCATGCTCGGGGTATGGCTGGGCGGCGCCATCCCGGCTGTGGGAGCGGTTATCGTGTGGAGGTTCGGCCCGCTGCTGCGGCCCCGCCGTTCTTACCAGGTGGGAAGAGCCTTCTTGTTGACGGCATCGTTGCCGATCTCCTTGTCCGTGTACAACTGGCGGGACACTCCGCTCGCCGGGGCCGTGGCGTTTCACTACGTACTTGTGGTGCTGTTCGCTGCGGTGTTCTTCAACAAGCGCGACGTGCACGAGCAACTCGCGGTGATCGGCATCGCCCATGGAGCGACGCTCTTCTCCGACGGATTCAGCGGCGAGAAACTGCTGTCGTGGATGATGACGATGTTCGGGGTCCTCGGCGTAGGCATCGTGATCAGCACGCTCGTCGGCCGAATGCATGCGCTTTCGTATCGGGATCCGTTGACCGGAGCGCACAACCGACGGTCCTGGGACATGGCGCTGTTGCATGCCATAGAGGAACTACCGGTGACAGGAGGCCCGCTGTCGCTCATGCTCATCGACATCGACCACTTCAAATCGGTCAACGATACGAAAGGTCACGAGGCCGGCGACGACGTGCTGCGAACCGCGGTGTCAATCTGGCGACCGATGGTGCGGGCGTCCGACACGTTGGCGCGAGTGGGCGGCGATGAGTTTGCGCTGCTCCTGCTCGGATGCGGCCCAGAAGCAGCGGAGCAGATGGCTGCCACGATGCTTACGTCGTTCACTGCGGCCACGGGCATCAGCTGCTCGATCGGCATCGGAAGTGCGAGCGGCCCGGGATCACCTGCGACCCTCTACGCGTCCGCTGACAAAGCCCTGTACTTCGCCAAGCTTTCCGGCCGGGCCACTGTGCGGTCCGGTGCACACGGTGAAATTGCAGTCGATGACGATTCGGGTCGTGACGACCCGGACTTCTTGCACGAATCGGCTGCGGACGAGACCGACGAGGTATCAACGCGGCCCATCCCCCGATCGGCGTAGCTACAGGCGAGCGCGCGGGCGTGAGCATCGGCCGTTACCTGATTAGCGTTAGACGAATGTTGATCGACCGCGAGCCCCGGCATGCCTTCGACTGGTACGACCAAGCGGAGTGGCCTTATCCAGCGAAGCCGGGAGACCGTTTGTTTATTCGCTGCGACGGTGGGGCAAATCTCAGCCGACTTGAGATGTTTCCGCCGCGACTTGAGATCTCCGAGCCCGGTGGGGTCTACGTCCTCACCGACGATGGTCCTCCGCACGACTGGCTGTACCACTGGATGCCGAACGGCCGCTAGGGGCTCGTCGACCGCACCAATGGAGGAATACCGCCACGATGGAGCATTTCCGACGTCGGAAAACTTCCACTCTGGCGGAAATCCTCCAACCGCGACGTCGAGTCGAGATACTCGTCGGTGGCGGCCAGGGCGTTGTGGCGTTCGATCTCCGCAAGCGCCTCAGCACGGTGCTGCGCCACACGTTGTTCCGCACCCGGCCGAGACAAGACCTGATCGTGAAGGACCTGAAAACGCTTCGTACCCACGCGCTCCCCCATTGGACGCCGTATTGGACGGTCAGCCGACCACACCGGGGGCAGCCAGGATGAACTGGTGCGTCGCGTGGGTCTCGATCCCACCACCTGCGGATTAAAAGTCCGATGCTCTACCGGATGAGCTAGCGACGCGTCGGAGAGCTTAGATGACCCGCGGGTGGGCCGAAACCCAGTTTGTTGACGTATCGGCAAGATATTCGGTTGAAACGGAAATGGAGGTTCAGTTTCTGGGTCGTTCGACCGATACGTAGATCATGAATTTAGAAAGGCTGATCCCTTTCTACCGAAGGGATTCCACCGAACCGACCGGGGCAGTACGTGTTTCTGCCGTTACCACCATCGGGGCTGAGCAGATGCCCGGTGGACGAGCGCAGATCTCCGCACGAACCCTGGCCGGCGAACAGCAGTACCTCACGCCACAGCTCCCGAACTTCAACGACGCGTTGGACCTACTCGAACAGTTCCGACTGTTCTGCGGTGGAGAACGCGAAGTGAACCCGGCCGACGAATGGATCGCTGCCCGCGAAGAGGAAGCGCGCCTCGCTGAAGAACAGGAACGCTTGGCTGAAGCGGCACGTCAACGCGCCGCTGCCGGCGTCGAAGACGTGTGGAGTCCTCCAGTCGAGGCAATGTCCTAGGAGCCCGACGGGGCACCGCTGCCGCCGCCCAATGTTTCGGGGCATCCAGCATGTTCGTGCGCGTCCAGCAGCATGCTTGACGACCACGAACATGCGTGCTGACCACGAACCTGCCAGGCGTCCCGGCATTAGACCGGCCCAAGCGGGTCGAGGCCGGTCCAGCAAGACTGACTAGCTGGCTTTGCTTTGCGCTGCCATCGCTCGGCGGGCTGCGGCCCGACGCTGGCGACGAAGGACACGACGCTCTTCCTCCGTTGCACCGCCCCAGACGCCGTGGTCCTGGTTTGTCCGCAACGCGAACTCCAGGCATTGCGGGCGCACCGAGCAATCGTTGCAAAGCGCTTTGGCCACGTTGGTCTGGTCAATCGCGTACCCGGTCAGACCGGTCGGGAAGAAGAGGTTGGTGTCGACAGCTATGCAGGCTGCAGCCTCTCGCCAATCCCGGTTGTTCCAGGTGGCGTCGACTACAGACAGCGGAGCGGGTGATGGGGGGATGCGCTCTGAAGTCACGGGCCGTATCGTACGAACTTCCAACCGATAGGTCAAAGCATTTGCTCAAACTTTTCGCACAAATTTCTGCCGGTCCGATTGATTCAGCGCGATTTAGCATTGTTTAGCTGCATCTCACGCGTTTCCACCCCACAACGCCCAGTTTCCGCGTGACCGTCAGGCGAACAGGTTTGGTCCGTCGAGCCATTCGTCGATCAGGCGACGGGCAATAGCCAGCGGCGGCGGCAGCATGGGATAGCCGCGACGACCAAGCTCGCGCGACTCGTTCAGCTGTTCGCGGGTGAACCATTCGGCGGTCTCCAGCTCGTTCGTGTCGACGTTCAACTCCGGGTTCGACGTGTGGGCATGGAAGCCCAGCATGAGCGACGCCGGGAACGGCCACGGCTGTGAGGAGCTGTAGCGAACCTGATCGCACACGATGCCCACTTCTTCAAACACTTCGCGGCGGACGGTGTCTTCGAGGCTTTCGCCCGGCTCGAGGAATCCGGCCAGCGTCGAATACATCCCCTGCGGCCAGATCTTCTGGCGACCGAGCACGGCGCGCTCGCCGTCGGTCACGAGCATGATCACCGCCGAGTCGGTCCGGGGGAAATGGTCGGTCCCACACGCATCGCAGTGCCGCTCGTGTCCGGCGGCCCGAACGACGGTCGCCGCACCACAGGTCCCGCAGAACTTGTGACGCAGATGCCACGTGGCCATCGCCGAGGACGTCGCGAGCATGTTCGCGTCGTCGACACCGAGAAGCGCAGCGGCCTCCCGGAGACCGCTCAGCATGGCGTCTTCGTGGAGAGCGGCCTCCACCGCATTGCGCTCCAGGTGGGAGAGGTCAACGCTGAAGTGGGCGGTGTCGTCGATCAGGCCGAGCAGGATTGGAGCAACGTCATCGGTCAACAATGCCCGAATCGCCGAAGGCTTCACGAAGGCCGATGCTCCCCCGATGACCGCCACCTGGCCCCGCCACACCACATGAACCCGGCTGTCGTTGGACCCCCATCGCTCTGAAATCCAGGTCTCATCCTTGCGAACGTGGCTCATGCGATTGAGTGAACCGGTGGCGAGGGGATTGGGGCGAGTCGTCATGCCCTGAGGCTATTCGCGCCACCGCCCGTCGCGCCTACCGTAGGGGGAATGGGCGCCGCGGAAGAACTGGTCGACATCGTCGATGAACACGACAACGTGGTTCGAACCGTCACTCGGGCGGAAATGCGCCGCGACCGTCTCCGGCATCGGGGCGTGTTCATTGCGGTCATCACCTCCCGGAACGAGCTGGTGATCCACCAGCGTTCACCGTTGAAAGACATCTGGCCGTCGTACTGGGACATCGGTGCCGGCGGGGTAGTCGGGGCGGGCGAGAACTACGAAGAATCCGCTAGGCGAGAGTTGCTCGAAGAGCTCGGGATTGAGGCGACCCTCGTGCCACTCGGCCAGAGTTACTACGAGGACCACGAAGTCGCCCTGTTCGGTCACGGCTTCGCCGCAATACACGACGGACCCTACGAATTCCGCGACGGCGAGGTGGCCGCCATCGAGCTGGTCACATTGGAGCGCTTCGACGCCGTTTATCCTGAGCGCACGTGGTGCCCAGACTCCATCGCCCTGGCGCTGCCCTTAATACGTACACATATGAACAATCTTGAATCAGGCGTGACCACCCCGAGGTAGCGCTTTTCGTTCATTCGCCGGGAACCGGACGCTCCAGGATGAAGAGAATCTCGGCTTTGACGGTCTTCCAGACGTTCGACGCCATGAAACCCTCGACGACCCGCCATCCTTCCCTGGCATGTTCGTTCAGCACCCGCTCCAGCGATTCGGGATCGAAAGCCCCGCTGAAAACCTTGTCGCGTTCGGTGATGACCCGATATTCGAACATCGCGGTTCCTCCTTGTGGTTGGCCCAGGTGGCCGGTGTTTCAACCTCATCGTGCCCCAACCCGACGATCTGAAACATCAGCCCTCCGGCCAGTTCCTCTCCACCTTGTGGGGGACGGGCAGCGTCCCTTGCCATCGAAGCACCGAACGACAACGGCCTCGGGCAACCCGAGCCGTTTCGCCGCGTACGATGAGAGCATGTACACGCTTGTTCTGTTGCGGCACGGGGAAAGTCTTTGGAACCAGGAGAACCGGTTCACCGGTTGGTACGACGTAGACCTGGCCCCCCACGGAGAGGAGGAGGCCCGCGTTGGTGGCCGTCTCATGGCTGACCAGGGGGTTTTGCCCGACGTGGTCCACACGTCGCTGCTCAAGCGGGCCATCCGCACCAGTCAGATCGCCCTCGAAGCGGCCGATCGCATCTGGATTCCGGTGAAACGCTCGTGGCGACTCAACGAGCGCCACTACGGCGACCTCCAGGGTCGCGACAAGGCCCAGACCCTGGAAAAGTTCGGCGACGAGCAGTTCCTTATCTGGCGTCGCAGCTTCGACGTACCGCCACCCCCCGTTGCACTGGATTCACCGCACCATCCGGCCAACGACCCCCGCTACCAGGACCTTCCGCCGGAAGTGCTGCCGGCGAACGAAGCCCTCGCCGACGTTCTGCACCGCATGCTCCCGTACTGGCAGGACGCGATCGTGCCGGATCTTCGCGCCAAACAGACGGTGCTCGTCGCTGCGCACGGCAATTCACTTCGGGCGCTCGTAATGCATCTCGATGGGCTGACCCGCGAACAGGTCGTCGCCCTCAACATCCCGACCGGCATACCGCTTCGCTATGAACTCGACGCCAACCTGAAACCGATTTCGTCGGCCTACCTTGATCCCGAGGCAGCTCGCATCGCCATCGAAAAAGTCGCCAATCAAGGTAAAAAGTAAGCGCGCATGCGACCTCTCGAAGGTGTGCGCGTACTTGATCTCACCAGGGTGGTGGCGGGCCCCGTCGCCGGCCGAATTCTGAGCGACCTTGGGGCCGATGTCGTGAAAGTCGAACCACCCGACGAAGACGTCACACGCCTTTGGGGAAGGAACAACCACGGGATCGCCAGCTTTTATCTGCAGCAGAACGCGGGAAAGCGCAACATCTGCCTCGACTTCCGTTTTCCCGAAGCCGTCGCGCTGTTCAAGCAGCTGGTGTCCAAGGCCGACGTCGTGCTCGAGAACTACCGCGGTGGCGTCATGGACCGCCTCGGCATTGGCTGGGCCGCGCTATCTGAGGTCAATCCGAAGCTTGTGATGTGCTCGATCACCGGGTTCGGCCAGGAAGGGCCCGAAGCCCAGCGACAGGCCTATGCCTCGGTGATTCAGACCGAGGCCGGGTGGATTCGGCGCCATGCCGAAGCCGACGACCGGCCGCCGACCGATCCGATCGTGTCGATCGCCGACTACAACTCCGGCCTCCACGGAACGATCGCCCTTTTGGCCGCGTTGCGTCAGGCGGAAAAGAACGGGACCGGTTCGCACATCGACATGGCCATGTTCGACGCCATGGTGTTCACCGACGACTTCATTCACTACGCGATCGACAACGAACCGATGCGCAAACTCGGGGGTGAGTACTGGAAACTAGGCGACGGTTCGTATTTCGAAATTGCCGGCGCCTTCCCGTTTGTCTGGTCGCAACTCACGAAGTCCGCTGGGCTCAGCGATCCCGGCCCCGCAAGCCCCGCCGAAGACACGCTCCAGGCGAAGATCGACCGTCGTCGTTCGATTGCGGAGCAGTTCTTTCTGTCGCAACCAAATCATGACGCGGCTGCGGCAGTTGCCACCAAGGCCGCCATCGCGTGGGGCCGTTACAACACCCCGGAAGACGCGCTGAAGACACCGACCGCGATTCACCGAGGCGTTGTGGCCCAGGTCGATGACCACGCAGGCGGCACGCGAGGCGTTATCCAGACTCCCTACAGGTTCTCCGCCCACGAGAGCGGCGTTCGCGGCGGCGCTGCGTACCGCGGTGAGCACAATGCCCAGGTCATCGGAGAATGGCTCGGCGCCGAAGCGTCAGGGCTCGACATCGAGGCCCTTTCGGCCTCCGGCGTGCTGCAACAGAACCTTTTCGCTCCGAAGCCCACTGTGGAAAGTTAATGTCGGAGGATGGGAGCCACTGACGACACCGAGTTGATTTGGACGAAGAAGCCGTCCTTGCGCAACCCGGTGCTTGTCGCGGCCTTTGAAGGCTGGAACGACGCCGGGGAAGCCGCGTCGACATCGGTGCGACATCTGATCGAGCAGTGGAACGGCAAAGAGTTCGCGTCGATCGACCCGGAGCTGTTCTTCGACTTTTCGTCGACGCGCCCGGAAGTCCAGCTTGTCGACGGTCGCACCCGCAAGATCGAGTGGCCGAGCAACACGTTCCATGCCGCACCGCTCGGCACCAGCGGTCGCGACGTCATCTTGCTTCTGGGCAACGAACCGCAGCTTCGTTGGCGAACCTTCTGCGCACATATCATCGACGTCGCCCGTACCTGCAACGTCGACATGGTTGTGACGCTCGGATCGCTGCTGGCCGACGTTCCCCACACGCGACCCGTCCGCATCACCGGCACGACAGCCGACCCCGAGATGCTTGAAGAACTTGGGCTGCAGCGGTCCCGCTATGAAGGACCGACCGGCATAGTCGGCGTGCTGCACGATGCGCTGAGCCGGGCCGGCTTCCGGTCCTGTTCATTGTGGGCGGCGGTGCCGCACTATCTTCCCGGCACGCCGAGTCCGAAGGCCGCTCTCGCCCTGCTGGAGCGAGCTTCGGCGGTCCTCCAGATTCACATTCCGACCCTCAGCATCGAAATCAACGCCGCACAATACGACCGACAGGTCGACGAAGTGGTCGAGGCCGACGACGACATGGTGAGCTACGTCCGGCGGCTGGAGATGAGCCACGATGCGGGCGACGACGAAGACGACGATGATCTCGACGACGACGTCGACGAGGTGGAAGACGCGATCGCCGATCCCCCGTCGCTGCGGGGAGAAAACGGCGAAATTCCGTCGGGTGATGAACTCGCCGCCGAGCTCGAGCGCTACCTGCGCGACCAGGACTCGCCATAAGGCCGTTGTCCGGTGCCCGCCCTTTGCGGTGGGCGCTCGACCTACGCCTTGCCCAGTTGGGCGGCAACACGGTTGGCGAGCTCCAAGTTCGGCGACCCACGGGAGGGTGCCCCGGCGAGCGCCGTTTCGAGGTTCTTCGCCACGATCTCCTCCGGGTGGAACGGCTCGTCGAGTCCGTTGCCGCCGATGGCCTTGGCATAGGCCGCGTCGAGGTCACGGATACTGGTTTTGCCGGCCTTGACGACGGCAGAGGTCACTGAGGCATCAACTTCGACGAGAACCGGCTTCAGCACCTGACCGAAGTTCGTTCCGGTAACCGGTCCACTCGCGATGATCAGGTTCGTGTAGCGCTTCCGCCCCGAGCCGTCGGGCAGGGAAATGCAGAACTTGCCGAAGTCCTCAGTATCAGGGTTGGTGATGATCTTCGGTGCCACATCGGCGCCCAGGGAACTCAGTGCCACGTTGCACGGACTGAAGCCGACGAGCTTGTACACCGCGGCGCGCGCCTCGGGGTGGGCACGCGACGCAATGTGCGAGAGTTCGTGGGCCATGACCCGGGCGAGGTACTCGGGTTGTGACCTCAGCGCTCCGAGGAACCGATCGTTAAGAAACACGGCGTTGGCCCGTGTGTACGGCGAACCGTCGAAAATCGCACCGTCGTGTTTCGCAATCACCACGTTGGGGGGAAGCTTCAACGTGATGCGTTTGGCATTCAGCCGTTTGGCGGCGTCGGACAGCGCGGCAATCACCGTCGTCTTCTCCGCGTCGGTGAACTCCCGCGCCGCCGCCCGCAACTTGGCATCAAGCTCCGTTGCACTGACCGGTTTCGCCGAGACGGCAAGCAGCTGACGATCCGTCGGGCTCAACTGTTGCTTGTAGGGGTCGTTGGCCACCAACAGGGCCGCGGTTTGTGACGCGGTCGCGAACGACACCGTCGACTTCTGAAACGTCACCGCATTGGACGGTTTAGCGGTCGACGGTGACACACCAAACGACACACTCACCACTGCCGCGATGGCCGCCAGCACGCCGGGCACCATGATCTTCCGACCCTTCAAAATACTATGCATGCGTACTTTCACGGACCTGGTGGGGCGAACCGTATGCAGCCAACAAGTCGAGGAACGGCACCGCATCAAACATTTCCGGACCGTGGACACCGCTTCCGGTCCAACTGCCGTTCGAGATGAGTTCCAGAGCGACCACCGGATTCACGGCGGTCTGCCAGACCACCGCCTGGCAACCGTAATCGCGCATAGTATCGGCGTTGTCGACCACGTGATAGAGGTAGGTGTCGCGGGGATTTCCGTCGATGCCGATGCCTTGGACCCGTGTTCCCGCACAGGTCTTGCCGTGCATACGATCCCCGAGCTGTGCGGGGTCCGGGAGTGCCGCGGCCACCACATCACGCGGGGACACGAGCTGGTCACCAACTTTGATCTTCTTCGTAGTGTCGAGGCCGATCATATGGATCGTCTTCAGCACGTCGATGAACTCCTCGCCGAGGCCGTACTTGAACGTGACTCGACCGACATCGACCCGTTTCGGAATCAGCAGCACTTCTTCGTGCTCGACGTTGACACACTCGATCGGACCAATGCCTTCGGGGAACTCGAACACCTCAGGTTCGCTGAAGGGTTCGGTGGTGAACCAGCCACGGTCACGCTCGTAGATGATCGGCGGGTTGAGACACTCCTCGATCGTCGTCCAGATCGAGAACGTCGGCGCGAAACCGTACCCTTCGATCTCGAGATTCCCGCCGTCGCGAACCCCGATCTCATCGATCGTGGAAAACAGGTGATCAGCGGCATACCGGGCAAAGACATCCGAGAGACCGGGTTCGACCCCGATGGCGAGAAGCGCCAGCTGACCCTTGGCGGCCCAGTCCTCATGCGCGGCGACCTGCGCTTCGCCGAGCGCTTTTCCTATGCGGGCATAGGGTTCCGTCGGATGTGGCTCCGACAGATTCATCGCCATGTCGAGATACGTGCAGCCCGAGCGAAACGCCGCTTCGAAAATCGGTGGATTGAACCGGGGATCACACGCGTTGACAATGGCGTCGACACGGTGTCGACGCGCGAGTTCTTCAATCGACGCCGCGCTCGACGCATCAAGTCGCTCGGCGACCGCCTTCATTCCTCCCTCGGCGACCCCGACCGCGACCTGCTGCGCTCGGTGCAGGTCGACGTCGGCGACGACGAGAAGATCAATGAAACTTCGCCGGGCGGCGATGGCCGCGATGGCCCCGCCCACTCCTCCACTACCTACAAGTAGGACACGCATAAAACCTCGGGCTAGACGGATACAACCACCGATTTGAAGGATAGGTGTGGACTATTCACCCCTATCGTTCAAACCACTGCACTACGAGTTTGCCTCAAGTGCTGTATCTGAGCCTCCCTCAGACGTTCCCGTCGGTGGACGGCGACTAGGAGTTTGCCTCAAGCGCTGTATCTGAGCCTCCCTCAGACGTTCCCGTCGGTGGACGGCGACTAGGAGTTTGCCTCAAGCGCTGAATCTGAGCCTCCCTCAGACATTCCCGTCGGTGGACGGCGACTAGGAGTTTGCCTCAAGTGCTGTATCAAGAGCGCTGATCAGAATGTCGACATCATCGTCGGGAGTCATGAGCGGCGGGCAGAACGCGATCGTCGAGGGCATGATCGGACGCGAGATGGCGCCGTGGGTGAGCATCGTTTCGCGGACGGCGACCGGGTTCATACCTTCGGGAATCGAGACGGCCCACATGGCACCTTCGCCCCGGACTTCGGTTACTCGACCCGCGGCGTGGAGTGCATACAGCCCGGCCGAAAGTCGAGCTCCGACGTGCTTGGCCCGCTCGACGAGACCTTCGCGCTTGATGATGTTGAGGTTCGCGATCGCCCCGGCACACGCCGAGGGATGACCGGAGTAGGTGTAGCCGTGGCGAAGCATGAAATTGGGTTCGGACTCCAACGCCTCACGGACCGCACTACCGACCAGAACGCCGCCCACCGGGGTGTAACCCGACGACACACCCTTCGCGAAGGTCACGAGGTCGGGAACGACGCCGTAATGCTGCGAACCCCACCAGGTGCCGAGTCGACCGAAGCCGCAGATGACCTCGTCCATGATCAGGTAGGCGCCATGTTGATCGGCAAGCGCCCGAAGACCCTGCAGGTAGCCGGGGGCGGAGGGGTGGACGCCACCAGCACCCTGGACCGGTTCGCTGATGATCGCCGCGATGCGCCCGGCGTACTGGGAACAGGCTGCACCCATGGCATCGAGATCGTGCTGCGGAACTTGCACCACATCGCCGAGCATCGTTCCGAATCCGGCCTGGTTGAGCGGGAGACCGGTAGCGGCCAGGCCGCCGTAGTTCACACCGTGATAGCTCTGCTGGCGGGAGATGATGACCGTCCGCTCCGGATGGCCCGCCTGGACCTGGGCGATTCGAGCAATCTTGAACGCGGAATCGACCGCCTCGGAACCACCCTGGGTCAGAAACACCCGGGAATTCGGCATCGGGGCCAGCGCCACGAGTTCCATCGACAGCTCGTCGGCCGGGCCGTTCGACCACCGGTCGAAGGTGTTGTAGACGGCAAGCGTGCTCATCTGCTTGTGCACTGCGTCGGCGATCTCCTGGCGACCATGGCCAACCTGGCAATACCAGAGGCTGGCCATGCCGTCGACGTAGCGGTTGCCCTGGTCGTCGAAGATCGCGGCGCCTTCTGCTCGAACGATATTGATGAACTCGCTCGACGATGCCGCCGGTTTGGCGAAGGGGTGCAGGAACGGTGGAACGGTCATGGCATCTCGACAATCGTTACGGGGGAACTTGGAATTTCGGGCGCACACCGGTGACCGGTTGGTCAGGGTTGGCACGCCCCCTGAGGATCACTGTGGTGGGACACCCCAGGTGTACGACTCTTTGTGCAAACGAAGGTACATGAACGTCTCGGTCTCGCGCACGCCTGGAAACACCCGGATCGTCTTGTTCAGGAGTTCGATCAGATGGTCGTCGTCTTCGCAGACCACTTCGACCAGGAGGTCGTAGGTCCCGCCGGCGATAACCACGTAACCCACCTCGGGCACTTTCGTGAGGGCATCGGCCACCGCCGTCGCGTCGCCCGACACGCGAATCGCGATCATCGCCACGCGCTTGAAGCCGAGACGCATCGGGTCGGTGACGGCCACGATCTGCATGACACCGTCTTCGGTTAGCCGCTGCACGCGCTGTCGGACGGCTGCTTCAGACAGCCCGACCCGTTCGGCTATTGCCGTGTAGCTGCGGCGTCCGTCGATTTGGAGTTCGGTGATGATGGCCCGGTTGATGTCGTCGAGCGGTTCATGGGCCTGACGTTTACGACTCTTCACTTCACTAACGCCGGGATTGGCGAGTGGCTTGACAGTTGCGAGTCGTTTTGACCGTTCAGGCATCGAATTTCCTTGCTGACGAAAGCCACATGCTTTCACCTCTCAGCGTTCTATCAGTGGAAATCGGGCCCGCGAAACGTACAGATAAGAATCCCTTCATGGAACGAGGGTCTCGTTATGACCAGCCTCCGATTTTGGTAGGCCTGCCCGCCCGGTAGCCTGAAGGGATGGTTTCCGTTGCAACGCCGCCCCGGTTGGAAGAAACACCGTTGGAAGACAGCGGAGCCGACCGCGCCACCCTCGGCCCCGGGCACAAGAAACCTCGACGCCACATCGGCATTTACGTGTTCCTCCCACCGGCCATTCTGGCGCTGTCGCTCATCGCGAACGGGGCGATGCAGTCACGGTCACGAGGCAACGCGACGGAGGTCGCCCAGAAGGCACTCGCCAAGGCGATCAAGCGTGTGCCGTTCCAAGTGCGTCTCCCAACGACCCTTCCGGGCAATTCGGTCATGGTCCGGGTGTTCCTCGATGAACCCGACTCGGATCAGGGCTTTCAGGCCTATCAGCTGAACGTTTGGTACCGCACGCTCGATGCGACCATCACCGGAGGCGGCGAGAGCATGCACGTGTGGCAGACGAACGACAAGTTCCTCGCCCGCCGACTCGCCGATCCCATGCAGTTGAAGGGGATTCCACTGACCATCGGCGGTCAGTCCTGGCGTCAGGTCACCGACGATCGGGTCCCGTCGCAGGTCGTAACGACCTTCAGCCATCGTTTCGACAACGGCATAACGATGACCGTCGACTCCAAGAACCCCGATCTCGCCAAGCAGATCATCGAAAAACTCGACGTCGTCCCGGTTAAATGACCGGGCCGATCACCACCCTCCTCGAACCGTGATTGTCTCGTCAGCCATATGGCTCATTGCGCCCGAGCTGCTGGTCGCGCTGGATGACCGCTTCGGAGAACCCACCGATACCTACGTCAACGGTTCGCAGGTTTGGCTGCGTGACGATCTTCCCGACGGGTTGACCATCGAGTGGCGGCTTCACCCGGTCGCCGGTTACGTGAGGCCCAACGGCGTGCCGACGGTCGAGGTGTTCGGCCGGGTCGCGCTCGCCCTCGCCCAGGGCGAATCCCCGTTAGCCGATCCTTCGACGCTCTGGGACGGACTGGAAGCATTCCCGGCGTTTTACGACGAGGTGTCCGTCGACGTGCTGCGCGAGGTCGTCACCCGGACCCTCGGCATCGCCCCGTTGGCGGTGGGCGAAGTCGATCACGAGAAGATCGGCGATGCCTGGGAACGCGACGAAGGTCGTCGATCGGTCGTCGATGATCTCCGCCAACAACTTGGAGTGTAGTTCCCGACGTGTCCGTTGGCGAGCGATGAAAATGCGGCGATATCTCGAGTTGGACGATGCCCGGCGACCTAACCTCAGACTCCTGTGGTAGCTGAATCTCATACCGACCAACCGATACACCGACCATCGAGACTGGTCGTCGTTGGGGCGGCCGCCGGTATCGGACGCTGGCTGGGCGATCACGTCCTCGCCCGACACGCTTGGAGCTCCGTAACGTTGCTCGACGCATCTGAGGTCGTGATGTCGTTCGCCCACTCGTACAGTGATTCGGCGTTGCGAGCGATCAGCGGTGGCACTCCCGGCGATGGTCTTGCCGCCGAATTGAGTCAACCCGACACCGTTTGCGTACTTGGTGTTCCGCTCGCGAACCTCCGCGGTGTCTGCGAGTGGATTCTTCCGCTGCTGCACCCCGACACCGTCCTGGTTGACCTGTCCCATGACCGGGTGCATTCCGGTGACATCATCGACACGGTTCGACCCGAGATGCCGCTCGTCGGTCTGCACTGTCTGTTCGGGATCAACGCGGAAAGCCCGGAGGGGCAGATCTTTGCGCTGTGCCCCGACCCGACCTTTCCGACGGCTCACGCCTGGTTACGGGTTCTGCTCGAAGCCGAGGGCGGCACGGTCAACGAGATGACGGCCGACCGTCACGACGCGGTGATGCGCTACGTGCAGACGGCCTCGCACCAGGCCCTTCTCACCTTCGCCGACACCATCGCCCATTCGGGTCTCGATCTGGAGCACGACCTTTGGGCCAACCGCACCCCCGTGTTTGAGTTGCTTCTCGCGCTCGCTTCCCGTGTCCTCGCCCCGGGTCAGGAAGCGACGTCAGCATCGATCCAGCGGGCCGACTCCGATTCGCTGATCGCCACCCAACTCGACGCTTCCCGGGCCCGTCTGGCCAGCGCGTTTCGAGCCGGAGACACCGACCTCGTCAGCTTTTTTGAAACCGTCCGGTCCCCCTTTCCGGGAGCGTTGTTCGGAAAGATCCAGCAGGCGGGCACGTTGGCGACGAGCGCCGTGCAGTCAACCCGGGCCCGCCTGGCCCAGCAACGCCGGACGGGAGAACTCATCGGTGTGCGAACGACGGGCAGCGAACGACTCCATGTCGGGCGGGTCGTCGCGGCCACGCCGACCGGATTCACCCTGGAGAACCTCCTCGTCGGCCAAAAGGGCCGCGCCGCGCTGTTGGTCGACGACCTAGCGCGAGCCAACGCAAAAGCCCTCGGCATCGGCGGAAAGTCGACGCGTGTCGAGTTCAGCCTCAGCCGCGTGCAACTTCTCAGCGCCACCGAGTTGGAGGTCACGCTCGACGAACAGCTCGCGACGGTCCAGCGCGGCTGCAAGTTCCTCATCCCGGAATCCATCAGCGGGGAATCGGCCACGCGCGTGGTCGAGAGCGTGCCGCACGTCGTAGAGGCCACGCTGCTGTCGGCCGAAGTTCGGCTAGGTCAGCGCGAATGCGTGGTGCGGTTCCGAACCCGGATCGACCGCAACGTCGCCGAAGTCGAGCGGGCAATTCAGGAGCGAATCGACGATGTGTTCGTGTGGCCCGACGGCGTGGTGCTGCCGCTCGCCGCTCCCCTTTCGAGCCAGCCATCGTTGCGACTCGGGTTCCTCGGCCCGTCCGGGACATTTTCCGACATTGCAGTTCGTCAGCTCGCGCGTCTCATCGGCGCGCCGAACTCCGAACGTCTCGAATATCCGACCTTTCCCGAGATCGTCCGGGCGCTCGAAGGCGGGCAGTGCGACCTCGTCGTGCTGCCGATCACCAACTCGTCGAGCGGTCTTGTCGATCTGGCCGCAGGCGTGTTGCTGCAGGCCGATCCACGGGTGGTCGCCGGAGGCGTTGTTGACGTACCCGTCCGTTTCGACGCCTATGTCGCCCACGGCACCGAGTTTCATCCGGGCATGGAGGTCCTCAGCCACCCGCAACCATTCCGGCAGTGCTCAACGTTTATCGCCGCTAATGATCTTAAAGAAGTCGTGTGTACATCGACTGTCCAAGCTTGTGCGAAGGTACGCGAGACTGGCCAGGGTGTAGCTCTGGCCGCCGCCGGACTGGCTGATGAACTCGGGCTCTCGCTTGCTCGGGCGAGTGTCGGGAATCTCGCCGGCGCGTTGACCCGCTTCCTCGTGCTGGGACTCAACGGGTCCTTCGCACCACCCCCTCGGGCCGATGCCATATTGCGAGCGGTGTGGCTGGGCGCCGAGTCGCTCCTTCCGCTTCTCGGAACCCGAGAGGGCGGCCGCTTCGACGAGGTCCTCCAAGGCCCCTCCGGGCGCAGCCTGCTGGTTTCGACGGTGCCTCCCGACGAGGGACTGCGCCCCGAAGGCGCTCGACTCGTGGGCTTCATCCCGTGGTCGCCGCGAACCCCGCTCGTCGTGGTTTAGCCCGACGCGCTCTCTCGACGGTCGAGGATCTCCGTTCGGCGACACGTGCCTTGTACAACGGAAATTGCCGCTTCAAGTCGGGTCATTGGCGTTAAGGCCGAGAAAGAAGCAGGCTGTCAGGATGCCCAGAACCGCTTGGTTTCATTGTTTCTCCGGAATCGCCGGTGATATGGCTTTTGGAGCGCTGCTCGACGCCGGCGCCGATCTCAATGCTGTGCAGGAAATCATCCGGCTGCTCCCCGTCAACGGATGGGAACTGGTGGTCAGTCCGACCACAAAAGTAGGGCTGGGAGCAACGCAGGTCAGGGTAAGGAATCCCGAGGGTGACAACGTTGTCCGCACCTACGCCCACATCACCGGCCTCCTCGAGGAGGCGAAACTCCCGGCCCGCGTCCTGTCGCGGGCCCAGGCCACGTTTGCGGCGTTGGCCGAGGCGCAGGGTCACGTGCGAAACCAGCCGGCCGAACGATTGCTCTTCCAGGAGATCGGCGACCTGGCTTCGATCATCGAGATCCTCGGCGTGTGCGCCGCACTTGAGGTCCTGAACATCGACGAGGTTCATGCCAGCCCCGTGGCCCAGGGCATGGGACTCATTCCGGGAGAGAACGGGCTGCAGCCGAACCCTTCCCCGACAGTCGTAGCCCTATTGGCCGCCCGCGGCATCCCGAGTTTCGGGCTCGACATTCCGCACGAACTCACGACACCCACCGGCGCCGCGCTGCTCCGAGCTCTGTGCGACGAGTTCGGCCCACTTCCCGATATGCGGGTCTTGGCGACGGGTTACGGTGCGGGCAGCCGTGACATCAACGGCATGCCGAATGTGCTGCAGGTGGTGCTCGGCGAGGGTTCGATGATCGCCAAGGTGGCCGAGCCGATGGTGTTGCTCGAAGCGAACGTCGACGACGCGGCCGGCGACATCCTGGCCCACTGCGTGTCGTCGTTGCTCGACGCCGGCGCGGCCGACGCGTGGCTCACCCCGATCATCTTGAAACGTGGGTTGATGGCCTACACGGTGTCGGTAC
This sequence comes from uncultured Acidimicrobiales bacterium, assembly GCA_963763135.1. Lineage (GTDB taxonomy): Bacteria > Actinomycetota > Acidimicrobiia > Acidimicrobiales > JANYDT01 > JANMZO01. The sequence continues at coordinate 1,376,685 of CAVXNJ010000012.1, forward strand.
TCGTCAACCCGGCCCTGGTCGATCACCTCCGCATGCTGCTCACCACCGAGACCGGGTCGCTCGTCGTTCGCATGACCACGATCGATCGGTGGGCCTCGACGCGCTCGACCGGCGAAGTCGAAGTTGAGGGTTTCCCGGTTCGGGTAAAGGTCGGTCGAGGTCGTACCCGCGCCGAACTCGACGACGCCTCCAAAGTTGCGACCCGGACCGGACTTCCGCTTCGTGAAGTGCTGGCCCGAGCTGAAGCCGCCTGGCGAAAAGCGCAGGAACAGCGTCAGTACCATCCGTCAAACGACCGCGAAAGCTGAGAGCCAGCGTTTCGAGGTCGGCACGCGACAACACGCCGGGCGAATGTCGCGCCGGCGTGTTGTCAAAACTGCGAGGTGGTTGGCTCAGTCGGAGGACGGAAGCGGCTTGGCGCCCTTCACGGGGAGAAGGGTTTCGCCAACGGAGAGCGACCCGGCACCGGGCTTGGTACAGAGGACTTCGAGACCGAGTTCCTCGTCGGCGAAGCGCTTACCCATGAGGGTCCCTTCGCCAAACCCGTCGGCGATGGCCACGCGGTCACCCGCCTTACCCATCTCGGCCATCGGTTGTCCGCCACAGCGGATGTCGACGTCGCCCGATCCTCGAACGACAATGACGTTGGTGTCGCAAGTCGTGCTTGCGAGTCGCATTCCTGGTTTGATCTGCATCGTCTGAAATCTATCTCGCGAGCGCCGTCAGTTCCCAGCCCACGGGTGCGCGTTCGAACGACCGGTAGCGTTACGTCGTGGCCAACGGTCGGTTTGCCCCCAGCCCAACTGGGGTTCTACATCTCGGAAACCTGCGTACGGCCATCGTGGCCTGGCTGTTTGCCCGATCCTCCAACGGTTCGTTCTCAATTCGCATGGAGGATCTCGATCCGGTGACGTCATCGCGCGAAAAGGCCGCAAAGCAACTGGCTGATCTTGCCGCGATCGGCCTCGATTGGGACGGCGACGTTGTCTTCCAGTCGGAACGCTTCGGTTTGTACGATCAGGCGCTCGACCAGCTGGCCGCGGCCGAACTCACGTATCCGTGCTTCTGCACCCGACGCGAGATCGCCGAGGCGGTTTCCGCCCCGCATGGCGGGAGTCCGGCCGGACATTACCCGGGGACGTGCCGATCGCTCTCGAATGACGAGGCCCACTCCCGAATTGCCTCGGGTCAGAAGTTCGCCCTGCGGCTACGGGCCACGGCGGAGACGGTTGCGTTCGTGGATGGGATCGCCGGACCCTACGAAGGTGTCCCCGACGACGTTGTCCTTCGTCGCAACGATGGTATGCCTGCATACAATCTCGCGGTGGTCGTCGACGATCAGCTGCAGGGTGTCGAGCAGGTGGTCCGCGCCGACGACCTTCTTCCGTCGACACCGAGTCAGATTGCGCTCGGTCAACTGCTGGGCTTCCGCCGACAGCAGTATGCGCACATACCGTTGGTGTTGGGGCCGACGGGCCAGCGTCTGGCGAAGCGTGACGGCGCCGTAACCCTCGATGATCTCCGCGCCAACGGATACAGCGCTTCTGACGTCCTTGGCATCCTGGCCATCAGCCTGAACCTCGCTGAAGCAGGCGAGGGTGTCACTATCTCGACGCTATTGGAGCGATTCGACCCGGACGTTCTTCCCCGCGAACCCTGGACCGTGCCCGACCACATCCGTGGCTAGCAAGTTCTGGGCCACGCGGCATGTTCTCGGTCACGCAGCAGCTTCTGGGTCACCGGACATCATCCGGGTCAACCAGCAGCCTGCCTGATGACCACAAACCTGCACACTGGCCCGGAACACGCGCACTGACCACAAACCTGCACACTGGCCCGGAATCGGCCGTGCGAGGCAGCGCTCGCCGGAGACGTATTTGTCGTACCCCCGAAGTCATGCTCGTCCCCATGAACAAACACAATCAACCACTGGTACGGCAGGAACAGCTTGAGAACGGGCGCCGGCGAGGCGAGATCGATCACCTAGTGCGCTCCGGACGATGGAGGCGGATGTACAACGGCATTTACATCGACGCGGCTCTTGAGCAACACGACAGGGAAACCGCGGAACGAAGAGCGCATCTAGCGCGTTGCGGCGACGGAGCCGCGTTAAGTCATCACAGTGCGGCAGCGATGCATGGATTCGACACGACCTTTGATCGCCCTCCCGGGCACTGGATCTCCGTGAGCCATAGTCGCCGGGTTCGACTGTCCGAATCGGCACACCTCACCCGATCCCTCACATTGAGTACCGAAGAGATCGAGACCGTGAACGGTTGGCCCGTGACCAACCGCGCGCGAACAGTTCTCGACCTCGCCTCGCTCGGCATGCCCGACATCGAACTCGAACGACTGATGGAATCAGCGGTGCGATCCGGAGACCCGCGTCGCCCGGACAAATGGCGCGAGGAGGTCCTCGACCAACTTTCGAACTACGCGACCGGCGACCGACGTGTCCGAGGCGCTGCAGCACTCGCCCGGGTCTTGAGTCTTCGCGGACCGGGCGTGCGACCAACCGGATCAATTGCCGAAACAGCTGCCATCCAGGGACTACGTCGTTACGGAGTTACGAACGTCGTTCGTCAACCGACCCTGACGATCATCGGCCAAGACACCAAGGTCTACTTCCCCGACATCCTGGTTGATCCGTTCGGGCTCATCGTCGAGGTCGATGGTGGAGACCATGCCGAGTTGAAGCGCCGTGAACTCGACCTGGCCCGACAAAATCTGATCATGATGGGCTTCACCATTTTCCGGTATCCGGCGTCCGCCGCGCTCCATGACGCCGACCGGATAGCTCGCGACGTTGCGGCTTGGGCAAAGAGGGCCGAGCAACTCGGACCAACATGGACGCGTGGAGGCGTCACGGTCGCGGGGTCCGGGCTTCAATGGACGATCCGTCACGATGCCCAGGCGGCCTAGCACCGTCGGATAACTTGCGGCGGCGAGCCGGGGTACCTGATGATCCTGGGTCCTCACGCAGGATCCGGGTCAACCTGCAGCCTGACTGATGACCACAAACCTGCACACTGCCCCGGAACACGCACATTGACCACAAAGCAGGGTTTCGCCGCAGGGTTGGCTGCTACTCGCTGGTCGGGCCCGTGAAGTTGGGGGCGCGCTTTTCGCGATGGGAGGCGAGGCCTTCGGCCGCGTCGGGGCCGCCGAAGCCGTAGAACTCGAGGGCGAGGGAGGCGTCGAAGGCCGGCTGGAACTGGCGGTACCAGTGGTTGAGGGAATGCTTGGTCCAGCGGATGGCCGCCTGGGCTCCGTTGGCCAAATTGCGGGCGACTTCCATGGCCCGTTCGAGAACCTTGTCGTCGTCGACGCAGATCGACACGAGCCCGATCCGTTCGGCTTCTTCGCCGCTCAACGCGTCGCACGTGAGGAGGTAGTACTTCGCCTTCGCCATTCCGCACAGCAAGGGCCAGCAGATTGCGGCGTGGTCGCCGGCGGCGACACCGAGGCGGGTGTGACCGTCGATGATCTTCGCGTTGCGACCCACGACCGAAACGTCGGCCAGCATGCCGGCGACCAATCCCGCACCCACGGCCGGACCGTGCATCGCGGAAACGATGGGCTTGGAGCAGTTGATGACGTTCATCACCAGGTCGCGGGCTTCGCGCATCACCCGGGTGCGGGCGGCGTAGTCGTTGGTCAACTCATCGAGAAGGTCGAAGCTTCCTCCGGAGGAGAACCCCTTCCCGGCGCCGGAGATCACCGCCACGCGGGTGTCGGGATCACGGTCGACGACCGTCCAGATCTCGGCCAACTCCAAGTGCCCCTGCGGGCTCACCGAGTTGAGGCCGGGACCGTCGAGGATGATGTGCAGGATTCCGTCTTCCGGACGCTCGCAGCGAAGCGTGGGGAACCGGTCGTAAAGGGATGTCACAACAACAACCTACGCCTTCGATTTCTTCGGATCGGTCCAGCATGTTGCCAGCAACAGGGCCGCTCCACCTAGTCCACCAACGAGGGTGACGATAAGTCCCTTCCAGTCGTTGAACAGGGTGAGGTCGATCGCGTTGTCGAGGGAGAACCGTCCGGGGCCGACGGTCCCGAGCAGAATCGCCACCGTGGCGATCATCGCGACGTACTCCCAACCCTGACCGGGAAGGTAAATGAAGAAGCCCCGTTTACGGTGCTCAATCCAGAAAGCGACGGCCATTACACCGAGCAGCCCCGCCGCTCCGAGCGACGTGAACAAACCAAGTGCGAGCAACACGCCAGAACCGAGTTCGGTGATGGAGGCCATCCACGCCTGAACCAGCGGTGGTCTCATGCCCATGCTGGCGAACCACTTGGCGGTGCCCGCGATCTTGTTCGGCCATACGTGCGCGTAGCCGTGTCGGAAGATCATGAACCCGGCATAAACGCGCACCAGAAGCAGTGCTGCATCGAACCGGTCTGCCGTGGCCAGCGCTATCACGGTCGAACCAACGTGCCGGCGAGAACCCCGGTGTGCTCACCGTGTTCCATGAACACCTGACCGTTGACGATCGTGTGCGCGTAGCCCGAGCTCCCCTGCACGTAGCGACCGGCCCCGTTGGGAAAATCGTGTGTGTACGTAGGAATCGGCAGTTGCAGGTCTTCCAACGCAAACACGTTGATGTCGGCAAACGATCCGACCGCAAGGCGGCCCCGATCCTTGATCCCGAACAGATCAGCGGTGTCGGAAGTGAGGCGGCGGACTGCCTCCTCGATGCTCCAACGGTTGCGTTCCCGCACCCAGTACGACAGGAAGAACGTCGGCTGCGACGAGTCCATGATCTGGCCCACGTGGGCCCCGGCGTCGGCCAGACCGAGCGTGACGACGGGATCGTCGAGCATCTCCTCAACGGCGGTCAGCGACTGGTTGAGGAACGGCAGGTTGAAGATGGCCAGTCCGTTCGTCTCGTCGGAAATCTGTAGGAACGCTTCGACAACTGAGACACCACGGCGTTGCGCATGCGCGGCCAACGTGTCTTCGGGCCGGCAGTCATACCGAGCCGCTCCGGGAAGCAGAACATATGTACGCGTAGCATCGAACGCCGACTCGCCGTTGACAACGTCAGCGATCAGCGCCGCCCGCTTCTCCGGATTGCGGATGAATGCGAGACGCGCATCCAGATCCAGATCGCCCAGTTCACGCCATGTCGTGTAGCGGTCGTAGGGCGAGCGGTTGTGCAGGCCGAAGAGAATGCCGACGCCACGGGCCGTCGTCTGTGGGCGGAGATTGGCGCCCAACGCGTTCTGCTCCTTCGACATCGCAATCACCGACGAGAAGATCTCGTTGCGGTGATCGACCTGCGTCAGGCCGAAGCTGACCGGACGGCCGCTGCGTCGTGACAGCTCGCCCATCAGCCAAACTTCGTGCGCCGTCTTCGAGAGGTCGCGGTCCTTCTCGCCGAGTCGGTATGCACCTTCGAGAACCCCTCGACCGTGACGGCCGAGCACATCGGCAAACGCGAACATCTCGTCGTCGGTGGCGTAGGTACCGGGAACGTGTCGACCGTCGGGCACCTTGTGGAGGAACGTGCGACTGGTCGAAAATCCGAGGGCGCCGGCGGCCATGGCATCGTCGACCAGTTGCGCCATCGCAGCGAGATCGTCGGCGGTGGCCGGAGCCTCATCGAGGCTGCGTTCGCCCATCACCGCGGCGCGGACGGCGCAGTGGCCAACGAGACCGCCCACGTTGGGGCCCTTCGGGATACGGTCGAGCCAGGCCAGGTAACCGTCGTAGCCGGTCCAGTCCCAGGGCAGACCCTCAAGGATCGCAGCGCGCGGAATATCTTCGACGCTCTCCATCATTTCGGCCAGAAACTGTCGGGCGCCACGGTCATTGGCTACGGGAGCGAACGTGACGCCGCAGTTGCCGAGAGCCACCGACGTGATGCCGTGCCAGCAACTTGAGGTGCCGATCGGATCCCAAGCCAGCTGGGCATCGAGGTGCGTGTGGATGTCGACGAAGCCTGGTGTAACGAGCTTGTCGGTGGCATCGATGGTTCGGGTCGCTTCGCCGGTCCACCCCGGTTCAATCGCGACGACGCGATCCCCGCTCACCACTACATCGGCGCGCACGGAAGCGTTGCCGGTGCCATCGACGACTGTGCCATTACGAACTACCAGATCTGCCTTCATGCGACCCCCCACGGGACATTTGCGGTGATTGTTTGGTTCGCTCGCGGACCGTCGGCGGACAATACGAGCGTCCATGAACGTACCCGTATCCACCCCGTTCGGTCGATTCAGTCGCAAACAGCCCCGTCACACGACCGGCCGGACCCACGAAATGCTTCGGTCAGCGACCGCGACTCCGGTGCACAACATCTTCGGTGAGCGGAAGGGGCACAAAGAGCTGGTAGCCCGATTTGGGACACTGACCGTCGAGTGACTCCGATCGGACAAACCTCGTGGAGTTCCAGGAAAACGCGTCGTAGCCGACGAAACGCTTCGTGGCCTTGAACTTCACGGCATCGGCCAGGTCGAAGCGGTTCGGACCGATTTCGGTCACGCTCTCAACGCACATCTCACCGTCGGATCCGGTTCCACTCAGGTTCGCGAAACGAAAACGGCGTCGAAGGGTGTTCGTCTCACCGTCGGTCGACGAGCTCTTCCACTGCACGAGCGTGTGCAACGGACGACCTTTCGCATCCAAGATCACAACGTCTTCGTGCATGCCGTTTCCCCCGTCGGTGTCCCAGGTCGAGCGGCTCGCCCAGATCTTGACGGAGGTGCCGCCGTTCGAGGTCGGAAAGGAGACCACCCGCGACATCGGTTGCCGGCACGGATTCTCCCGGTGATCAAAACCCTTGTACTGCCCCTTGAAGCAGAGCATGGCCATGTTGAACTCGTCGGTCTCGAACATCACCCGGGGTTCTTCGGATACATCTGCCGATCCCTCGGGAGCAGGTGGAGCCGCGGTAACCGTCGTCTTGCTCGTTGTGGCTGCAGCCGGTAGCGGGCGAGCCTGCAGGTCGTCACCCGCTCTCACCCCCACGACAAGCATCGCAACCGTGAGTGCCCCGAACAGAAGCACAACTGTCCGGTGAAGGAACCGCCCGAAGGTTCCGTGTACCGCCCGACGCAAACAACCCGATGACCATGAAGAAGACACACCGGTTCGACGCACACGACCGGTCTACCAGTTCCCGAAAAATCCGGCAGTTTGACAGGTCGACCACGTGCAATGCGTCGTCGAGCCTGCGACGATCGAGGTCTGTGAACACTCTCGACCCGGAATTGCGCCTCGCATATCTCGATCGCCTTGGGCTGGAGGCCGAACCTCCTTCCGTTGAGGCACTGCAGAGGCTGCACAGACGCCATGTGGAGCGGGTCCCCTACGAAACGTTATGGATTCACGCCGCGGAATCCTGGGGAACCGATCCGTCTGAATCTGTGCGACGCATCGCTCAGGACGGTCGGGGCGGCTACTGCTACCACCTGAACGGCGCGCTAGCCGAACTGCTCGGCTCCCTGGGTTACGACGTGCACCGACATGTCGGTGGGGTACACGGCCCCGACGGTCCAACACCGGACGAAGTGGGCAATCATCTGGTGCTCACCGTGCGCGGGCTTCCGTCGAATGACAATCCTTCCGGCGTCTGGTACGTCGACGCCGGTCTCGGCGACGCGCTGCATCAGGCGATCCCGCTGGTCGCAGGTGAGTACCGGCAAGGTCCGTTTCTCCTCGGCCTGGAGCAGACGGCAGACGCAGACTGGCATCTCACGCACGACCCTCAGGGCGGATTCGGGGGCATGCGCTGGTCGACCGGTGAAGCGACCTGGGGTGACTTCGCCGACCAGCACGCGTATCTCTCGACGTCGCCAGAGTCAGGGTTTGTCCGGATCGGCATGGCCCAGTGCCGCGACGCCGACGGGGTCGATTGCGTTCGCGGCCTGGTGGTCAGACGGATCGGCAGCAATGCGAGCAAAGGTGAGCCACTCACGAACCGCAGCGAATGGTTCGCCGCACTTCGTGATCTCTGCGGCCTGCACTTCGACGCCACGCCGCCCGAGGTACTCGACCGTCTGTGGGACCGCAGCCTCGCGACGCACCGGGCCTGGGAAGCGACGAAAGCGTCGGAGTAACGGCGCGTAGTAACCGCTCGGGAATCTGTTACGTCAGCCGAAGGCGGACCGGGTTGCGGTTCTCTTCGATGGCGCGGTGGCGTTCGGCCGTAGCCGCGACCATGCCGAGGTCGGTGAAGACCCAGAACTTGTTCGTGAGGACCGCGTCGACAACGAGGTCGCCCACCTTCTCCGGAGCCATGCCACCGCGTAAAAAGTCACGGACCATCGCAGCGCGTGCTTCGCGTTCCGGGTTGGCTTCGAGTTCGGCCCGGGGCGCAACCCATTCCGGACGGTTCGCCATCGAGTCGGCGATGTTCGTGTTGACCCAACCTGGGCACAGGCACGAGATACCGACTCCCTTCTTCATATCGTTCAGTTCGTGGAACAGGCCTTCGGAGATTCCGGCGACCGCGAACTTCGAGGCGCCGTACGCGCTGTGTCCGGGGAAGTGACCGGCCATGGATGAGGTGTTCACGATGTGGCCGTCGCCGTGGGCGAGCATGTGCGGCAGGAAAACCCGGTGGCCATGGATGACGCCCCACAGGTTTACGTCGATGACCCATTTCCACTCGGCGACATCGATGTTCTCCGTGCCGGTCAGCGATCCACCCGCCACGCCGGCGTTGTTGCAGACCACGTTGACCTTCTCGAACCGTTCAATCGCCTTGGCCGCGAGGTTGTCCATCGACGCCGCGTCGGCCACGTTCGTGGCGACGGTAATGGCCTCGACCCCGTGCGCGGTGACTTCGGCCAGCACGCCGGTCAACCGAGCCTCGTCGATGTCGCTCAACACGAGATTCGAACCGGCGCGGGCGAAGGCCAGAGCCATGCCGCGGCCGATACCGCTCCCTGCACCAGTGACGACCGTGACCTTCTTCGCAAGAGATTCCATTCGCTGGACTGTAGTCACCGCGAGGAGCTCCCTCCGGTCGCACTCATCACCGTTCCGTCGAAGCGAAGCGGCTGACGCCACCGCTTGGACGGCATCACCTCGGCTGACGCCTCGTCGATGGAACCTCCCGAGAGAACTCCCAACGGAGGCAACATCACCGTTCCGTCGAAGCGAAGCGGCTGACGCCACCGCTTGGACGGCATCACCTCGGCTGACGCCTCGTCGATGGAACACAGACACGGGAACGAACTCCCTCCGGTCGCACCCATCACCGTTCCGTCGAAGCGAAGCGGCTGACGCCACCGCTTGGACGGCATCACCTCGGCTAGCGCCTCGTCGATGGAACACAGACACGGGAACGAGCTCCCTCCGGTCGCACCCATCACCGTTCCGTCGAAGCGAAGCGGCTGACGCCACCGCTCCCAACGGAGGCAACATCAGAGTTCCGTCGAGCGGGTGCGCGGCGTGGCCGCTGATGCCGTACGCAGGAACTTCTTGCTCCCCGGCCGTCGCTGATAGCGTCTACAGCCTTACCAGCCGTGGTCGAACTGTTCGACCCGCCCTCCCAGGGAGCATCGTGACTGATCTTCTCAGCGCATCCACCGACGCAGATACGCAGAAAGTCGAAGCCGCCATCAACGCGCTGCTTCGTGCATTCAACCCCCGCCTTTGCGACAACGTCACCTTTCGTGGCGCCCGCTATGACCACGGGCTCGCCTGGGTGCACTTCCCGGTCGGCTTCGGCGGTCTCGGCGTTCGTCCGGAACTGAACAAACTCGTTGAACGCAAAGTCCGCGAAGCGGGCGCTGCCGCTCAGGATCCGTCGACGTTCTTCCTGGCCCTCGCTGGACCCACGATCGTGACCCACGGTACCGACGAGCAGAAGGAGCGGTTCCTCCGCCCGATGTATACCGGCGAAGAGCGCTGGTGCCAGCTGTTCTCCGAGCCCGGCGCCGGCTCCGACTTCGCTGGTCTGGCTTGCAAGGCCATCCGCGACGGCGACGAGTGGGTAGTCAACGGGCAGAAGGTGTGGAACACCATGGCCCACCTCGGCGACTGGGGCATGCTCGTGACCCGCACCGATCCCGAGGCTCCGAAGCACAAGGGCATGACCTACTTCGCCGTCGACATGCACTCCGAAGGCGTCGAAGTTCGTCCGCTGCGCCAGATCACCGGCGAAGCCGAATTCAACGAGGTCTACCTGACCGACGCCCGTATCCCCGACGCGAACCGCATCGGTTCGACCGGTGAAGGCTGGCGCGTCGCGCTCACGACCCTTATGAACGAGCGCACCGCAATCGGCGGTAGTGGCGGAACCGGCGGAGCTCCGCGGGGCGGCGCGGCCAAGCCGGCCGTCGACGTATGGAAGGGCCTGCCCGAAGATCGCAAGACCGCTGCCCACAAGGATCAACTAATGAAGCTGTGGGTGAAGGGCGAAGTCGGTCGGCTCACCAACCTGCGGGCGTCGGAAGCCATGCGCGTCGGCAACCCCGGCCCAGAGGGTTCGGTGGCCAAGCTGGCCTACGCCGAGCTGAACAAGTCGGTCATGGAGTTCGCAATCACGCTGATGGGCCTCGACGGCCAGATCGGCTACGACTACACGTTCCGTCGTCCGGAAAGCCTCGACGTCGACGGCATGGGCCTCGGCCCCCGCTACGCGTTCCTCCGGGTGCGGGCCAACTCGATCGAAGGCGGCACGTCGGAAATCATGCGCAACATTCTCGGCGAGCAGATTCTGGGTCTTCCGGGCGAGCCGCGCGTCGATAAGGACCTCCCCTGGGCGAAGGTTCCGCGTAACTAAGTACGCATAGTTATTGGTTCCGGGTCAGTTCAATCGACCCGGAACGCAAACGAGCCGGGCGCACTGCGCCTGGCTCGTGTTGTTTCTGGCTGGCTGGTTACTTCCGGGAGCCACCGTCGAGCGAGTCGATCAGCGTCTTGAACGCCTCCCATTTTCCCGAGGCGAGCAACGCGGCCTGCTCGGCCCAGGTGGTGGGATCGGCCGTAGCGAAGCTCGAACCGCCTCCGGCGAGGATTTCCTTCGCCCGCGCGATCGGGGTCTCGGCCAGTTGAGCCCAGGTCGCGATGCCGGCGTCGTGGAACAGGTCTTTGATCTTCGGACCGATGCCTTCAACCGTCGCGATGTCGTCGAGTTTGACGCTGTGGCCGAGAACCTGCGCTGCGGCCTTGAGGTCGAGCGGTTCGACCGCAACTGCGGGAGCCGCTTCAGCGGTAGCTGCTGCTGCGATCGGTGCTGCTGCGATCGGTGCCGCGGCGAAGCCCAGAACCTGACCTGTGGCCGAGCCGGATACAGAAGCGGATCCTGCAGCCTTCGCGGCGGTTGCCTCGGCTTCCGCGGCGCTGGCCCGGGCCCGGAGCTCGGCGAGTTCCTTCTCGTGCACAGCTGACGCCGCACCGGCCGCCGCTTCGAGTTCAGCGACGCGTGCCTGCAGTGCGGCAGACGCAGTGGCGTCGGCTGAACGGGCGGCTGCGGTGGCCGCCCCTGCAGAAGCTGCGGCAGCAGATGCAGCAGCCGCGGCTTCTTCGAGCTCGGTGATCCGGCCCATCAGCCCGGAGACCTTCTGGCTGTCAGCGGCTCCGGCGACGGCCTTCACGCGGGCCGCATCGAGGTCGCTGGTGAGTGCCAGCACCTTGGCCTTGTGTTCATCGTGCGTGATCTTGAGTGTGGCGACTTCGGCTCGTAATGCGGAGTCGTCGCACTTGCAGAACCGCTTGGCCAGCCAGCCGCCGAACAGGGCGCCGAGGAGCAGAGCGATGGCGAAGAAGAACCAGTTTGTAGCAAGGGTGTAAGGCATTGGTCAGCTCCCAGAAACAGTGAATTCGATACGACGGTTTGCCGCTTTGCCGGCAGCGGTGTTGTTGTCGGCGATCGGCTTGGTTTCGCCGTAACCGACGGCGGTCAAACGCGTGGCGTCGACGCCTTTGGCTTTGAGGTACTCCAGAACGGCGTTGGCTCGACGCTGGCTGAGCCGGAGGTTCGGTGCATCGTCACCGACGTTGTCGGTATGACCGCCGATCTCGACCTTCTCGGCCGACGACGTGGAGAAGAACTCGACCAGCGTCGCTGCGGCCTCGTCGAGGGTCGGCTTCGACTCCGCCTTGATGACGTTGGATCCAGTTTCGAAGTTGATGCCCTTCAACGTGTTCAGCTTGTTGAGGTTCGCTTCCAGGGCGTCTGCAGTCTTGGGTGGATCGGCAGTGACGGTCGATGTGCCCGATGCTCCGGTGATCACAGCGTCGACCGCGGCCTTCGCCTCGTCGGTGGGGGCGCTACCGCCGACGGTCAACACGGTGTTCGCAAGTGTCGCCGTCCCGACCGTGAGGTTGGTCTTCATCGGGGCAAACATGGCGATGAGCTTCTGCACCGCGGCATCGAGATCAGCCGTACCACCACTTCCGTTCACCGTCATCTGGTCATCGACGTTGGCTTCACCGAACGTAGCTTTCGCCGCGTCGACGATCGCCGCGTGTTGGGCGTCGGTGGATGTCGTGCCGGTCAACACGATCTTGGTGCCATCAAATGTGGCGACCGCGTTGAGGTTCGGTGCTGCGGCCGCGGCGACGGTCGTTGTCGGAGCGACGGTCGTCGGTGGAACTGTCGTAGTAGGGGCCGCGGTCGTAGGTGCAACGGTCGTAGGTGCAACGGTCGTAGGTGCAACGGTCGTCGGCGCCGCGGTTTCGGGCGGTGCGGTTGTTTCGACGGGAGCCGTTGTTTCGACAGCGGTCGGCGTGATTCCGGCGCTCTCGTCGACGATGTACTTCACCTTCCGAACACCTTTGATCCCGCGTGTGGCGGTGATCGCGGCGTCGCGAGCAGCTGCGGGTCCGCGGAGCGTGAGGGTCTGACCGCTCGCTTTCACGTTGGCTACACCGATCGACTTCACCGTCCGTTTCGTCTTTCCGACGAGGTCCCGTTGGATTCGCCAATTGCCCACAAACATCAGCAGAAGCGGCAACAGCAACAGCGGGAGCCACCACCACCACCAAGGTCGCTTGCAGACGAGCCGTTTCGCTTGCTGCTTATCGTCCATGAACAACCTTCTTCATACGAAACTCCAAGGCCCGGTCCTTATCGGTACAACTACTACTACAAGGGCGTCGGACGCGTTAATCACGCGGAAATACCGAGATGAATCCCCAACCGGCAGCGTTGCGAAGCCGTCACGCAACGGCTGGCGATGCCACGAAACCACTTCTGAGCGTGATGACGACCAGGTCGGTCGACTCCTGAATCTCGGGGCGCGGTACTTCGCTGATCTCACATCGGGACCCGACAATCTGCACCAGCAGGAGCCCTCGGTCCACGGTGTTCACGAACCCCTTCGCGCGAACGATCCGATCCGTGACGCGGTCCTGCAGATGCTGCATCCATGTCGAGAGGTCGGTACTCGTGATTCCCCACGGAACTTCCACGGTACGCGTCTCGTGGGCATCGAAGAGCGTCGGCGTAGCGATGTCGAGTGCTCCGTGCTGACCGCGGCCCCCGAGCGCAAGAAATCGACCGACGGCTCCCTGGCCGACATGATCGGGTCCGCCGAGGAATACCGGCGTGTCAGGGGCAAGTTCCGCAAGGCGCGCGTTGGCAATTTGCACCGCGTCATCGTCGACGAGGTCGGTCTTCGTGAGGACCAGGAGATCGGCGTCGCGAATCTGACCGTGAAGTTGCGTCGTGATGAATTCGGGCAGCGCGCCGTCGAGAAGCTGATCGGCGGCCACCACGACCACCACTCCATCCAGCATGAACCCGGCCGATTGGCCCCAAGGGATCATCCGTTGCGGTTCCGCGACGCCACTCAGCTCGACGATCACATGATCGGGCGGGTTAGGCCGTGCCCGTATGCGGTTGAACGCCTCACCCATTTCTTCGATTGATCCACAACAGATGCAACCGTTGGTCAGCTCGATCGTGTCACCATGACGTTTGCGGATCAGTTTGGCGTCAATGTTGATCGCACCGACATCATTCACGATTACCGCGATCGGTCGATCGGTCGTGGCGAGGACATCGTTGATCACGGTCGTCTTGCCCGCACCGAGATACCCGCCAACAAACGTGAGCGGAACGCGTCGACCATCCCACGGCAGGAACTCAGGTTCGCGGTACGCCACGGTGTCAGACCCCCTGAACCTTCACGGCATCAACTCTACGGCTCGCGACGGCGGTTCGGGTTGTGCTCCCAGCTACCTTCGAGGGAGTTGGCCCTCAGTGGAGTGCGCGGCGTGCGCGGTGTGCGCGTCAGGATGTAGTCGTGCCCACACGGCGACTCCGTCGTGACAGCATGCTCACGTGGACTTCCTGATCGAATTGATCGTGCAGGGCCTTTTCGAGTTCGTGATCGAGATGGTCACCAGCGGCGGTTCGTCGACGGACCGTCGTAACGACACGAGTCCGAAACGGTGGGATCCAAACGGGTTGTTCTTGCTGGCATTTACCGCGCTCGGAGTTGGCCTCGGCTTTCTGTGGGGGTGGCACGTGGCAACGACCGGCCAACGAACGCCACCGATCACGATCTGGGTGTCGCTCTTCGGAGCGGCCCTGTTCACCCTTCTGGCCGTGCGGGACGCAAACCGTCCGCTTGCCTACCTGATTCCGGAGCGAAGTCGCTACCGACCATGGACGTGGCCGGCCCGGCAACTCTGGCGAGTGGCGGTCTTGAACGTCGCCGGCGCCATCGGCGTCTGGTGGGGATTCGCCGCGATGCTTCCACCAAAGCTCGGCTAGGTCTCAACCCGTTGGAGGATGGCTCGAGAACGAAACAATACGAATGGCATGGGATGACCATCTCCGCGTCTAAGTCGGGGCAGGAGTGCTGATCAGCTGATTCGCGTTGTTCTGCCAAATTGCCGAGGACGGGGCAATCGAAGTTGTCGATCTGGAACTCGACACCGGGAGCGAAGACAGCTGCGCCTGACGCTTTGTAGATCGCGGGCAATTGGGCATCGCGGCACGATCGTCTACTCCGCATCCGAGGGACGGTGCCGTACCGGGGTTCATGACGTCGGCGGAGCGATCGGCGTGGCCGAACAGGACTGCGTCGATGGCACGGTCGCACCTTGGAGCGCGATTTGAACGAGGTACTCGGAGGAGCCCGACGAAACTGCGGCGGGTAGCGTCACGTTTGCGGGGTTCACGCAGTTCACGTTCGACCCGCCTCGGCCGCGGACAGCAACGGCGAGGACCGTGTCGGGAGACTGTGCCGTGATCGTCACCGTGCCGGCCGGGAAGGTAAGGACGGGCTCGTCCGATCCGACGATGCTGACGGGAGAACCCGCCACCGGGTTTCCTGCAGCGTTCGTCACGAAGACGGTTGCAGCGTTCCGAGGGAACACCGAGAAGCGGACCCGGATCAACGACCCCGACGGTGGGGGCAAGGTCGTGCTCGGCGCCGCCGTCGACGTGGTCGTGGTCGAAGCCGGTGCTGTCGGCGTCGTGGGCGTCGTCAGTACCGGCTGTGGGAGGCCCGGCGAAACGATCACAAGCGTCGGTGCGATGGTTGTCGAGGTCGTCGTCGGGGCGGTGGTGGTGGTTGTCGTGGTCGTGGTCGTGGCGGCGGACGTCGTGGTGGTGGAGGAGGACGGGGAAGTACGAGTCGTGGTCGTCGGCACGCGAGTGGTCGTTGTGGTGGTGCCCCCGCACGGCGACTTCACACAGAGCGCCTGGCTCTTCAGGTATGCCTCGCATGCCGCGATATCCCGTTCTAATGACTCCACCTGAGCGAGGCCTCGATTGATCGCCTTCAGATATTTCGCCAGCTGCGATTTGAAATTCTTTCGGTGCAGGCTGGTGTTGCGGGCGAGCGCTGCGAGGAGCCTGCCGGCTTCGGCATCCGTCATGGCTCCCGCCCCGACGAGGTCCGCAGCAACATTCACCGCTGTAGCCGAACTGATCGTCCGGTAGCCGTGATCGCCGGACTCGGCGGAGGTTTTGCCTTCCTTCACCATCTCGGCGGCGAACGTGTCGACGACATTGTCTCCGATCCTCGGCCGCACCGTCCTGACATACTCCTTGAGCGAATCTGCGAGGTTGTGCTCGAACGCCTCGGGATCCTGGATAATCCGCCCGACCGGCTGGCCGGGCACGGGTGGTTCTTCGATGTTCCGGGAGTCGTCGGACAGGTAGAAGGCGCCGTCCGCGATGGCGTCGAGGATGTCCTGTGGTGCCTCGGAGTCCCGCTGGTACGCCGCGATCGCACTCTGCTCCCCATTCGAGCGGTTGACGAGGAAGTCGAGCTCCTTCTGCGTGCATCGCTTGACCGCGGCCTTCTTGACGGCAGAGGGGACACCCAACGCGAGCGAGGGGCCCGCCGCGGTGAGGAGTGAGACCGCAGCGAAGGCGATAACCAGGGAACGGAAGAGGCGCATGGGCGGATAGTCGCAAGACCGCGTAAGCGAAATGCAAGCCAACGATGCCGCACGGTCATCCATCGCGCTTTCAAAGACGCGGTCCGTTGGGGTCGCCTCGCTCGAAACCCTGCCGTCGCAGCGAACCCGCCCCACAGCGGCCAGAAATCCGACGGCATCCAGGCGTGGGACGCGCCGACCCTACGCTCGTTCCTCGACGCCTCCGGTCAGGCCGACGATGTCACGGAGATGTTCCTTCGACGATTTTCACGAAAGAAACTCACCCCGTTCGGCATTTCATGGATTACGACACACCTGGGCCACGCTCGCTCTAGAACGAGGGATCCACCTGGAGTTGTCCGTGCGCGCGTTGGCCACTCGACAATCCGACCACCCCTCGCATGTACAGCCGTGTCACACCCGCCCGCCACGGCCACGCCGCCGGGAGGCAATCGCCGGCTTGATTCTTGGATGATCTGCGACGGTCGGTTGGACAACGGCTGATAATCGTATGGACACGTAGCAACCGCGGACAAAACGGCAGATCGTGGTCGACGCAGCGGCGGTTGGCCTTGACCTGTCAAGTCTGTCTGTCAAGTCTGTCAAGTCCCGACGGTCCGGTAGAAGTCGGCGGTTTTCGCCCCACCGATAGCCCCAGCTGAGCTGGGGGAAACGTGGTGGGCGAGGGGGGACTTGAACCCCCATGAGGTTTCCCTCGCTAGCACCTGAAGCTAGTGCGTCTGCCATTTCGCCACTCGCCCGAGTAAGCCGGAACAGACTAGCCGATGAACGACCACCGCGTTCTCGCCAAATTTCTTGCGCTCCGGAGTCAAAAAGTCGCTCCCCGACGCCCTTTTCGACTCCGGAGCAGCGCAAGGCCCGGCGTCCGTTTGCACAACATGAGCTGTCTGCCACTGCGCCCAACTGAGGCCACTACGACACACCCACTCAGCACCCAGGCGCCGTGACACACACCTTCGGCACAACCACACCAAGCCGGCACGACCACGACCACCGTGTTATCACCAGAATTCTTGCGCTCCGGAGTCAAAAAGTCGCTCCCCGACGCCCTTTTCGACTCCGGAGCAGAGCGGTCCCAGCCACCACCATCCGACCCCGCAACTGATCGGTGTTCAGACCCCGTCGGTGACTAGCTCCCCTTTAAGGGGTCTGAAGTTCCCTACACTCGGTCCGATGGCTTTGCACCGCGTCGAGAAGCGCCTGGAGCGGCTCGTCGAAGGCGCCTTCGCACGAGTCTTTAAAACCGAACTCCGCCCTGTCGAGCTGGGGCGCCGCGTCACGCGGGAAATGGACGTCCACGTCACGCTCGGCGTCCGTGGTGAACGGGTGGCGCCAAATCACATCCAGGTCCTGCTGAACGCCGACGACTACGCCCGCTTCCAGACGTTCAGCGACGCGCTCGTCTACGACCTGGCCGATGCGGTCGAAGAGCACGCGAAAGACGAGGGTTACCTGCTGAAGGGCCCGGGTGTCGTCGAGTTGGTGGTCGACCCGAAGCAACACGTCGGGCAGTTCGACGTGAAAACCGCCATCGCGGTGTCACCCAACGTCGATCGACCCGCCGGTTGGCTACACCTGCAGGACGGCACACTTGTCGCCGTAACGGAAGGCAACCCGGTCACCATCGGCCGCATGCCCGACTGCGATGTGACGGTCGCCGACTCCAATGTCTCCCGCCACCACGCGGAGGTCCGGCTCCACGACGGTCACGCCCGGGTCGTCGACCTGGGCTCGATGAATGGCACCAAGCTCAACGGCCGTGGCGTACCACCCGACGGGTACGGCGCCATCCTCGAAGATGGCGACCGCATTCAGGTCGGCCCGGCCCTCATCATCTTCTCGAGGAAGCGCACGGGGGTCTGACCGTGCCCGAATCCGTACTAACCGTACTCAAGCTGGTCTTTCTCGCGGCGCTGTACCTGTTCCTTGCCCGAATCGTCCGGGCCGTCTGGGTCGAGATCTTCGCGGAACGACGCACCGCGATCGCCGACGCCGAGGCTAATTCGCCTACCTCGGCCAAGGCTGCCGTGGCTCCGGTGGCGACGCCCCCGAAGGAGGCCCAGAGTCGGCGCGAACGGCGCGCCGAGAAGAAGAGCGCGGCCACTGCCTTGATCCTCCGAATTGCCGAACCTCCCGTTCAGCGTGGCCAGACCTATCCGGTGCAAGACGAGATGACGCTCGGTCGGGCTGCGGGCTGCGCGGTCGTCATCAACGACACGTTCGCGTCGCAACTTCACGCGCGGATCTTCCGCCGCGATGGCGTGGTGTTCCTTGAGGACCTCGGCTCGACCAACGGCACGTTCCTGAACCGCAAGCCCGTCCACGGTCCGCAAGTCGTCCAGGTCCGTGACCGGATTCAGATCGGCAATGTCGTATTGGAGCTCGCCCAATGATGCAGCTGCGGTCCGGGGCCGCGACCGGACCGGGTCGGGTTCGCCAGGTCAACCAGGACCGCTACCTGGTCTTCGACAACCGACTCTTTGTTGTGGCCGATGGCATGGGTGGTCACCGCGGCGGTGAGGTCGCCGCGCAGCTCACGGTCGACACACTGAACACTTCAAACGACGTGCATTCGTCGGATGATCTGCAAGCGGCGATCCTCGAAGCCAACCGGACGATCTTCCAACACGCGGCCGACGACCCTGAACTCAGCGGAATGGGTACGACCGTCACCGCCATCGCGTTGCTCTCCAACGGCGAAACCGACGACCCACTGTTGAGCATTGCCAACGTCGGCGATTCGCGCACGTACCGTCTGACACCCGCTGGTTTCGAGCAACTCACCGAGGATCACTCGGTCATCGGGGAGTTGATGCGAGACGGACGGATCACCGCAGAAGAGGCTCTCCAGCACCGCCATCGCTCGGTGATCACACGCGCCCTGGGCGTGGAGCCTTCCGTCGAGGTCGACATCATCGAGGTCATCCCAACGCCCGGTGACCGCTACCTCCTTTGCAGCGACGGTCTTTACGGCGAAGTGGCCGACCCCGCCATAGCGTCGATTCTTCGCCGGTTCGCCGATCCCAACGAAGCGTGCGAAGAACTAATGGCCGCAGCCATCACCCGCGGCGGACGCGACAACATCACGGCGGTCATCGTCGACGTCATTGACGACTCCGACCCGGCGTATCTTGCGAGTCAAGCGCTCGGGGCCGCCCCGTACCGCGGCTCGGCCGCGCTCTCCGACAACCCAGCCGGGGAACCAACGCCGGCCCAACGGGCCGCGGCCACAAACGAAAACGCCTCAACCCCGAAGGCCCAAGCAACGAAAAGCCCCAAGGTCAAACGCGCTCGCAAGCCGAGCCCCATCAACCTCCGGGTGCTCTTGTTCATTGCGGTGTTGGCGGGCCTCGGAGCCATCGTCGCCTGGGTGTGGAAGAACGCTCCGGAAAGCGACATCCTTCCGACGACCACCGTGGCCACCACCGAGTCTTCGATCCCGGCCGGGCCGGTGGTGCCGGTGCTGCCGAGCACTAGCCCCGGCAGTGAAACACCCACCACGCCCGGCACGACCATCGCCAACCCCACGGTCGTTCCGGTCCCGGCGGCGGGAACTGCCGTATCGACAGTCACCTCGGCGGCAGCGACCGACTCCGGCGCGACCACCGCATCGGGCGCGCCAACCACGTTGGCACCCACGACGACCGATCCCTTCGGCGAACCCGCGACGACCAAGACCGTAACTACACGAACGAAAAAGAAGTAGCACCAAGATGCGAGTAACCATCGCCACGGTCGCTCGGCGTCGAACTGAGCTCGGCCTTCTTGTTCTCGTCACCGGGTTGACCGCGGCCGCCTACACGTTGGTCAGTCTCGGCAAGACGGCGCAGATGCCGGCGAATCTCCAACCGTTCGCGTTGATGGTCGGCGGTCTGTTCTTCTGCGCGCATATCGCTACCCGACGCTTCGCAAAACTGGCCGACGCCACGCTCCTCCCTATGGCCGGCCTGTTGAACGGTGTCGGCTACGTCTTCATCGTGCGTCTCAATCCCGACCTTGCGTCGAAGCAGGCGGCATGGACTGCTGTCGGCATCGCCGGGTACATCGCCACGCTCGCGATAGTGAAGAACATCAGGCGACTTGAGTATCTCCGGTACACGTTCGCCGTGATCGGCACCCTTCTACTGCTCATGCCGCTCGTTCCCGGGGTCGGCTACGAACGCAACGGTTCGCGCATCTGGGTCCGCCTCGGACCCATCACGTTCCAACCCGGGGAAATCGCCAAGGTGACCTTGGCGCTGTTCTTCGCCTCGTATCTCGTTGAACGTCGCGAGCTCTTGTCGATCGCCGGCAAACGCCGATTCGGCATTGTGTGGCCGGAAATTCGCCACCTTGGGCCGATCATCCTGGCGTGGCTGGCGTCGATCTCGGTGATGATCGCGCAGAAGGACCTCGGATCGTCGTTGCTGTTCTTCGGCTTGTTTGTCGTGATGCTCTGGACGGCAACCGGACGCTCGATCTACCTATCAATAGGCGCGCTTATGTTTCTCGGCGGCGCCACCATGGCGTACTTCAGCTTCACGCACGTACACACGCGTGTCGAAACGTGGCTGAACCCCTGGCCGTTCGCAAACGGTAAGGGTTTTCAGCTCATCCAGAGTCTTTACGCTTTCGGATCAGGTGGCATCACCGGCACCGGCCTCGCCCTCGGCAGTCCGACGCGTATTCCGGCGTCGTACAACGACTTCATCTTCGCCGCGATCGGTGAGGAACTGGGCCTGTTCGGCACCACCGCAGTGTTGGCCGTTTTCTTCCTCATCGTCGGGTCGGGATTGCGCATCGCACTCCGCGCCGAAGCGGCCTTCGACAAACTCCTCGCCACCGGGCTCACCGCGATCCTGGGCTTCCAAACGTTCATCATCGTCGGAGGAGTCACCCGCCTCGTGCCGCTCACCGGCGTCACGCTTCCGTTCGTCAGCTACGGCGGATCATCGCTCGTCGTCAACTACATCATCGTGGCGTTGCTGATCCGCATCAGCCATGAATCGAACCTTCGAAGCGGTGGCCCGGCGCCAGCGAACTGGTTGCAGCGCAAGAAGAACGCCCGAGCGGAGAAGCGAGCCGTCAAGCGGGAGAACGCCATCGGGGCCGACGAGACCCGGTTCGATATCGCCCCGAAGCACCGGGCCCCCAAGCAAGCGGCCGAGAATCCATGAACCATCAGATCCGTCGAGTTGGTCTCGTCATGATCCTGCTGTTCGTGGCCATGTTCGCGCAGCTGAACTATCTCCAGGTGGTGCGCGCCGACCACTACGCCAATCACCCCGGCAACTCACGAAATGCGGTGCGCGACTTCGGCGAGATCCGGGGATCGATTCGCACCGCCGACGGCAAGGTCATCGCCGAGTCGTATCTGAACCCGAAGAAGAAAAGTAACTACACATATCTTCGCCGCTACCCGGCCGGTTCGCTCTACGGTCACATCACCGGTTACTTCAGCTTCACGTTCGGCAGCACGGCCCTCGAACGGCAGTACAACGCCGAACTTGCCGGCCGTAAGACCGCGCTTACGACCAAGCGGCTGACCGACATGCTGCGCTCGAAGACCGTGACGTCGGATGTCACCATCACCATCAACGACGAACTGCAACGCTTTGCCGCTCGACAGCTACGCAAGCGAAAGGGTTCGATCGTCGTGCTCGATCCCCGCACCGGTGCCATTCTGGCGATGGTGTCGTACCCCAGTTACGACCCGGCCGTGTTCGCCGGCACCGACTTCGCCGCCACGCAAAAGGCGTTCGAGCAACTCAACGCCGACAAAGACAAACCGCTCCTCGCCCGCACCTACCGCCAGGCGTACCCACCCGGCTCAACGTTCAAGGTGATCACCACCGCGACCGCCATCGAAACCCAAGTGGCCGGCCCCGACACGATGTATCCACTCCTGCGTTCGCTGCCGCTGCGTTACAGCACCCGACCTTTGCGGAACTTCGGCGGCTCACAGTGCGGCGGTCCGCTGTCGGTGGCATTTCGGGTTTCCTGTAATACCGCGTTTGCCCAGCTCGGGCTGGATCTCAAACCACAGCGACTCTCCGATGGCGCCAAGGCGTTCGGGTTCAACAAGCGCCCACCGCTCGATGTGTCACCCGGCGCATCGTCGTCGTTCTTTCCGCCGGTCGACTTCTTCATCAAGAACGATCCGCAATTGGCTCAGAGCGCGATTGGTCAGGGCAACGTCAACGCCACCCCACTGCAAATGGCCATGGTCGCGGGCGGAATTGCGAACGGCGGCAAGGTCATGAAACCCCACCTCATGCGTGACATCACCGATTCCGACGGTGCCCGCGTCGAGGGGGAACCGGGGGGCGTCTGGATGACCGCTGTCAGCCCCGAAACCGCCGACGCGGTCAAGACCATGATGATGGACGCGGTGAATCGGGGCACGGGAACCCGGGCCGCCATAGCCGGGGTGCAGGTCGCCGCAAAGACCGGCACTGCCCAGACCGGTCGGGACACGGCCCACGCCTGGACGATCGGTTTTGCGCCTGCCGACAACCCGACCCTCGCGATTTCCGTGATCATCGAGGACCAGCCGGATTCAGGCGAGGCGACCGGCGGTCGGATCGCTGCTCCCATCGTCCGTGAAGTTCTCACCAAGGCGCTGCAGGTCATCCGATGATGTGCTCCCTCCTGCTCACTGTCCCGACCACGCAGCGCAGCGTTGCTGAGCGTCAAAACCGCCCAGACCGACGGAACCGGTGTGCGCCGTCGACATGGCGGCCCACTCTCCAAGGCGAACAACCCACGAAACGTCGGGAAGCCCAAAACTCCGACCCGAGACCACTAGCGTAGGAATGTCATGACTTCCTCGAGTACACCACCGTCTACCCCGGACGGTCCATCAGCGGTAATCAACGGACGCTACGAAATTCGCGCGCTTTTGGGGAACACCTCTTGGAGCAACGACTTTCGCGCTCGCGACCTCCTGCTCGACCGAGATGTCGTGTTCAAGGCTCTCCGGCCCGAACTGATCAGCGACCGCGGATTCATCGAGCGTTTTCGCGCCCAGGCTCAGGCGGCCGCCAACCTGACCCATCCGGCCTTGGCTTCGGTGTTCGACTGGGGCCGCGATCCCAACGGGTTTGGCGATCGCCCCGGACCCACGTACTACCTGATCGCCGAAGATGTCGGCGGTCGATCGATCCGCCAGCTCGTCGACGCCAACGGACCGATGCCGATCGACCGTGCACTGCACGTTCTGATCGGTGTCACGTCGGCGCTCAGCTACGCGAATCGCGCTGAGGTGATCCACGGAGGCGTTTCGCCTGAGAACGTCGCGGTCACCACGACCGGAGTGGTCAAGGTGGCCGACGTCGGTCTCGGCCTGGCGCTCGGATCACTGTGGCAACCTGCCGAAGACCAGCCCGCCTACGCCCTGTGGCGCAGCCCCGAAGTCACCCGCGGTGAGACCGCCGACGGCCGCACTGACGTGTACAACGTGGGCCTTCTCGCGTACTTCCTCCTGACCGGCCGCCCACCGTTCCCGGGCGAAACCGCCAGCCAGATTGCCGATCGGCACCGTTCGGTGATCCCGCCAGCCCCGTCGAAGGTCAACTCGCGTATCCCGAAGGCACTCGAGAGCATCATCGGCAAATCACTGGCCAAGAACCCGAGCGATCGGTTCGCATCGCCGTCGGAGCTTCGTAACGCTCTGGTGCGCTACCGCGAGAGCCGGGTCGCTCCACCCGCCGATCCGGCGGCAGCAACGGGTACGCCCAACGGGCAAGGTTCGACGCCCGAGGCCGCGGCCGCGGTCGTCGGCACGGGCGCGGCAAACGTCGGGTCCGAGTTCGCCCGCCCATCGGGGCCAGGTGCGGCACCGGTCGACAATCGCGGGGATTACACGCGGGCCGACGTCACAACCTTTGCCGGGCCCGACCCCGACGCGACGCGGGTCAGCACGACGCGACCGAACGATGACCGCACTCAGGTGCTCAAACGGTCGACCGGTGCGGTCAACGAAGATGTGGCTGATCGTTCGTTGGGTGAACCCACGGGTTCGTTCGCGGAACTCGACAAATTGCCCAGGCGAAGCTCCAAGGCACTCGTTGCCGTCCTGGTTGTCCTTTTAGCGGCGTTGGGTGGCCTGTCCTATCTCGTCATCCAACAGTTGAAGGGCCCGGTCACCTCCACGATTGTTGTACCGAACGTGGTCGGCAAGGCCTCCGCCGACGCCGAAACGGCCATATCGGCAGCCGGCCTGAACGTCGATGTGCAGGAAGTCCCGAGCGACACCGTCGCCCAGGATCTCGTCATCGACCAGTCCCCGCTCCCGGGAGCCAAGCTGCCGAAGGACGCGAAGGTCATCATTCGCGTGTCAACCGGTGTCGCCAAACCGATCGTTCCCCAGGTCAAGGGCGAAACGATCGACGGCGCTCGCGCCAAACTTCTGCGGGCCGGATTCCAGGTCGAGATCGCCGAGAAGGAAGACGACACCGCCGAGCCGGGCACGGTCATATTGCAGGATCCGCTTCCCGACACCGAGTCCACTCCGGGCGCCGTCGTCCGCATCACGGTGGCGACCAGCTCCGGCACGGTCGAAATTCCCGACGTCACCCAGTTGACCCCCGAAGACGCCCGTCTGGCACTCACCAAGGCCCTGTTCCGCATCACCGTGCAGACCGAGGCCTCGCAGACCGTCGACCAGGGCAAGGTCATTCGCACCGAGCCAGCGGGTGGCGAGAAGGTCGATCGTGGTTCTGCGGTCGTAATTGTCGTGTCGGGTGGCAACGCCACCCAGGTTCCCGACCTGCGGGGCAAGACCCAGGCCGATGCCGAGACCACCCTCAATGCCCTCGGTTTGAAGATCGACGTAACGACCCGAGCCGTCGTGAACGCTGACGAAATCGGCACGGTCATCACGCAGACCCCGTCGGCCGGCAAAGAGATCGATCCGGGCGGAACGGTGTCGGTGCGGATCGGCATCCAAGACACGAGTTCAGCGACCAAGAAACCGACCACCACCGTGGCTGAGGTGGTTCCCGTCGAGACCGCGCCGCCGGCGTCGGGTTCGGCCCAGGTGCAACCGACGACGGCTCCGGCCCCCACCGAGGCACCCACCACCGTGGCCACACCGACCACACCGCCGTCCTCGGAGGCCCCGCCGATAGCTGTGGTTCCCGCCGTGAGCCCCGAACCGACCGCGGCCCCGCCGGCATAACCGGTCAGCGGCTGGCCGTCAGGTCTGGCGATCAGACGTCGGCCATGAGACGTTCGCGATCAGACGTTGGCCATTGCCAGGAAGTTGGCGATGATCGAGTGACCACCTTCGGTCAGAATCGCCTCGGGGTGGAACTGCACCCCTTCGATCGCCCGCTCGCGGTGCCGCACGGCCATGACGATGCCGTCAGCGGTCGACGCTGTCACCTCGAGTTCGGCCGGCATCGTGGCCGGATCGATGACGAGCGAGTGATAGCGGGTCGCGACGAACGGATTGGGTAGACCGCGCAGCACGCCGACCCCCAGGTGATCGACCGGCGACGTCTTGCCGTGCATGAGTGACGGCGCCCGCACAACCTCGCCGCCAAAGACGTGACCGATCGCCTGATGGCCGAGGCACACGCCAAGTAAGGGGATCTGGCCACCAATTTCCCGGATCACTGCGCAACTGATCCCGGCATCTTCCGGACGACCCGGTCCGGGGGAAATCAGAATCGCGTCAGGTGCGAGCTCTCGAATCTCGTCGAGCGTGATGGCGTCGTTGCGGTACACGAGCGGTTCGGCCCCGAGTTCACCGACGTATTGCACGAGGTTGTAAACGAACGAATCGTAGTTATCGATGACCAGAATTCGAGCTGCCATAGACCATCGAGGGTAGCTGGCCCCAGAGGTGGTCCCGCCCCCGATAATCTTTGGAGCTATGGCTAAAGCATCGTCTGGTCGATTCACTCCCAAAGCAAGCGACAAGGCCAAGGCCGACGCGCTGAAGGCCAAGGCAGGAGACGCAGCCAAAGAGAGCGCCGAGAAGGTCCCGGGCTACCAGACCTCCGGCCGCTACACCCCACCGCAGCCGGTGAAGGTGACCCTCGAAGAGGGCACCAAGCCCTGGGTTCCCTACGCGATGTTCGGCATGTTCGGCGTCGGCCTGCTCGGGATCATCCTCAACTATCTCGGCTACCTGCCGGGCGCGCCGAGCAACTGGTATCTCCTCGGTGGCCTGGTCGCGATCACCGGCGGCTTCATGGTCGCCACCCAGCTCAAGTGACGCAGGTGTAATTACACCGGTAAACTTCTCCCCAACGCTATCCCCAGCTGGGGATAACGTTGAGACGCCATCACGTGCCTCGTTTTCGTGACATCGCTCAGGAAAATCCATACATGAAATCACCGCGCCCCAGCGTCATCATCGATTGCGATCCCGGACACGATGATGTGATGGCTATCGGCGTCGCCGCAACACACTGCGAGATCCTCGGAATCACATCGGTGGCCGGGAACTCAACACTCCAAAACACCACTCGGAACGCGCTCGTGGCATCGGAGCTGTTCGGTCTGTCCTCAGTACCCGTTCACTCCGGAGCCAGCGGTCCAATCGATGGGAGCCCCGGTCGACACGCAACCGACGCTCATGGCCGGACCGGTCTCGACGGTCCTGCCCCCCGTATCCCCCAGCGCGAGGTCGACGGAACTGACGCCGTGTCCTTTCTCATCGACACTGTGCGAGCGAACGAGGGCCTTTGGCTCATCCCGATCGGGCCGCTTACAAACATTGCGCTGGCTATCCGGAGGGCACCCGACATACTCGGCCGCGTGGCGGGCATCTCGATCATGGGCGGCTCGATCACCCATGGCAATTCGACCGCCACCGCCGAGTTCAATATCTGGTTCGATCCAATCGCAGCAGCCGAAGTGTTCGAAGCGGTTGGAAGATACGGCACGACGATGTTGATGTGCGGGCTTGATCTGACCCACCAGGTAGGTGTCGATGCGTCTTTCGCCGAAGCGCTCATGGCTCAAGGAACCGCCACCACAGCGTTCTGCGGGGAGCTCATGTCGTTCTACCAGAGCTATGCCGCTCGAATCGAAGGCGCCTCCGGGGAAGCGGCCAGACTGGTTCGAGCAGCCCTGCACGACCCCTGCGCCGTGCTGGCTGTCACTCACCCCGCGCTGTTCGACAGACAACGCCTCCACGTAGAGGTAGAGACCACTGGTGTTCTGACGACCGGGATGACCGTCGCCGACCTTCGACCGTGGGCTGATCCAGCGAGGGCCAACGTCGAGGTAGTTGTCCGAGCGGATCGCGAAGGCGCAATTGATGTGGTTCTCCAAGCGCTGTGCCAACACTGAACATGCCGAAAGGCATCGACTCCGACGTGGTCGCGTCCTCCTCGCAGTGGCGCCGCAAGGTGGACGCCCCTCTCCGTGCGGTATCGTCGTTAACCGCAACGGTGCCCTGAGACCGACGCGCTGACATAACAACTTGAGGGAGACAATATGAAGATGACCAAGCTGGCGCGAGCAATGCTCGTGTGCAGTGTGCTGGCACTTGGTGTCGCTGCGTGTAGCAGTGATTCGTCAGACACAACGACCGCTGAGACCGAAGCCGCTGCCGAAACAACCGCAGCCGCTGCCGAAACAACCGCAGCTGCCACCGAAACCACGGCCGCAGCTGCCGAGACCACGGCCGCTGCTGTAGACACGACGGCCGCTGCGGCCGCCACCGATACAACTGCCGGAGGCGCCAAGTCCGTTGGTCTGCTCTTCGACATCACCGGCCGAGGCGATAAGTCCTTCAACGACGCCGCCGCCGCAGGTCTCGACAAGGCCAAAGCGGAATACGCTGACACGACGTTTTCGGAGTCCGCTCCGACCGGTGACGCTGACCGTCCCGAGCGCGTCAAGACGCTGATCTCGCAGAACACCGGGCTCATCGTGTGCGTCGGCTTCCTGTGGACCAAGGACTGCGGTGCCGCTGCCAAGGCCAACCCAGGCACGAGCTTCGCGATCATCGACGATGTCATCGCCGAGCCCAACGCCGTTTCGCTTCTCTTCTCCGAAGAGCAGGGCTCCTATCTTGTTGGTGTTGCTGCGGCCCTGAAGTCGAAGACCGGCAAGGTCGGCTTCATCGGTGGCGTGCGTACCGACGGCATCGGCAAGTTCGAGGCGGGCTACAAGGCTGGCGTCATGGCCACGAATCCGAACGCGACGATCGAAGTCAAGTATGCGACTGAGCCACCGGACTTCTCCGGCTTCAATGACCCGGCCAAGGGTAAGGCCATTGCCAAGGCGATGTTCGACGCAGGCATCGACGTCGTCTACCACGCAGCTGGTGGAACCGGCGCTGGTCTGTTCACCGCCGCCAAGGAATCCGGCAAGCCTGTCGGAGAGATCTGGGCCATCGGTGTCGACAGCGACCAGTACCAGACCGTCACCCCGGAAAACGGCCAGGAGTACATCCTGACCTCCATGCTGAAGCGTGTCGACGTAGCCACCTACGAAGCCATCAAGGCGTACCACGAGGGGACTCCGCTCACCGGCGAGTCACGTTTCGACCTGTCCCGTGACGGCGTTGGCTACTCCGAATCCAACCCGGCGATCGCCGACGTCAAGGACAAGCTCGAAGCCGCCAAGGCCGACATCATTTCGGGCAAGATCGTCGTTCCGACCAAGCCGTAACAGCACCGAAACAGTTCTGCTCCCGAGCAGAACGAACCAATAGAAAATGCGATGGCGGGGTGGGCTGCGGCCTCCTCCGCCATCGTTGCTTTCTGCTAGACATGCCACATGCCGCCGTCGACCGCCGCAATTGAGTTGCGCGACATCACGAAACGCTTTCCTGGAGTCGTGGCGAACGACCGAGTCAACCTGACCGTGGCATTGGGTTCAATCCACGCGGTAGTGGGTGAGAACGGTTCCGGGAAGTCGACCCTCATGAAGACGCTTTACGGTGCCCACCGCCCCGACGAGGGCACAATCACCGTCAACGGTGTCCAACGCGAGTTCAAGTCGCCGCGCGATGCCATCAGCGCCGGCATAGGCATGGTGTTTCAGCACTTCATGCTCGCCGACAACTTCACCGTTTGGGAAAATGTCGTCCTCGGCCAGGAGCCAGGCACAAAGGTCAAGCTTGACCGCAAAGGAGCTATCGCCCGCCTTAGTGAACTCAGCGAGCGATACGGCCTGCACGTCGATCCGGAAGCGATGATCAGCGACCTTGGCGTGGGTCAGCGTCAACGAGTCGAAATTCTGAAGGTGCTGTACCGCGGCGCCAAGATCATCATCCTCGATGAGCCCACCGCTGTGCTCGTTCCGCAGGAGGTCGACGACCTGTTCGTCTCCCTGCGCGAACTCGTGGCCAGCGGATCAACGGTGATCTTCATTTCGCACAAGCTTGACGAGGTCCTCTCGGTCGCAGACGCGATCACCGTAATCCGACGGGGCAAGACCGTCGCTGAAGTCGATGATCCATCGACGGTCACCGCCGCAGATCTGGCCGAGTTGATGGTCGGCAGCGAACTGCCGAGCCCGGCCACCACGGAGTCCACCGTCACCAGCGAAGAGGTCCTGGTACTCACCGACGTCACGCTGCGCGAAGGCGGGCGCGCCCTACTCGACAGCGTTTCCATCCAGGTGCATGCCGGCGAAATCGTGGGTGTCGCCGGCGTGGAAGGCAACGGGCAGACAGCGTTGCTCGAATGCATTCTCGGGTTGCACCGACCCGATAGCGGTTCGATAGAACTTGAGCACAAAGACATGAGTAACGTCGATACCCGCACCCGTCGCGAAATGGGTCTCGGTTACATCCCCGAAGACCGGCAACACGACGGCATCATGTTGCCGGCATCCCTGTGGGAAAACGTGGCACTCGGCCATCAGACGCAGGCACCTGCATCGAAAGGTGGTTGGATCGATCGAGTGGCTTTACGCGAGCACACTTCTGAAATGGTCGAAGAGTTCGACGTTCGCACACCGGGCATCGAGGTCGCCGCTTTCGCGCTGTCGGGTGGCAACCAGCAAAAACTCATCGTCGGACGTGAGATGACCGCCAACCCGAAAGTCCTGATCGCTGCGCATCCAACGCGTGGCATTGACGTCGGTGCCCAGGCTGCCATCTGGGAAAATCTGAAAGTGGCCAGAGCGAAGGGCCTCGCCGTGCTCCTCGTGTCGGCCGACCTAGACGAGCTGATCGGCCTCTCTGACACACTGCTCGTGATTCTGCGGGGAAAGATCGTGGCCAAGCTCGATCCGGCGAAGGTCACGCCGGTTGAACTCGGGTCCTACATGACCGGCGCAAAGCAGGCTGCTGCGTGAATCTCACTTCGATCCGCCGCTCGGTCGCCGCTCCGGTTGCCGCTCTTGGTCTGTCAATCGTCATTGCCTCGGTGGCGCTGCTAGTCGCCGGTTACAACCCCGGTACCGCGTTCCGGTCGATGTGGGAGAACGTCGACGGCGCCGATGGAGTGGTAACGATCATCAACTACGCAGGCCGGTATTACGTGATGGGTGCTGCGGTGGCGATGGGATTCAAGATGAATCTGTTCAACATCGGAGCCAACGGCCAGTACCAGATCGCCGCACTTTTCGCAGGAGCGGTAGGCGGTGCACTGCACCTTCCGGGCGTCATCAACATTGCCGTCATGATCATCGTCGCGATGTTCTCCGGAGGAGTGTGGGCCGTCGTCCCCGGAGTACTCAACGTAACGCGCAAGGTGCACATCGTTGTCGCCACGATCATGATGAACGGCGTTGCCGGCGGGCTCATCGGCTACCTGCTTCGTACAAAGTTCCGGGACAAGAGCGACTTCATGACCGCTCACACGAAGACAATCCCGGCCGACAGCCGAATTCCCCACCTCAACCGGGTCCTGAAACTTTTCGGCTTCCACCTACCGGGGCAGACGTTTCTTCACGGATTCCTGCTCATCGCTGTTGTTGTCGGCATCGTGTTCTACCTGCTGATCTACCGAAGCCGGTTCGGGTTCGACCTTCGATCGTCGGGCATGAATGCTGCGGCAGCCCGCTCCAGTGGTGTCAACCCGAAGCGCATGGTCCTGACCACAATGGCCGTGTCGGGAGCACTCGCCGGGCTCGCCGGAATGTCAGTTTTGCTGTCAGAGCAATACGAGTACGGCGACCGGTTCCCCACACTTCTCGGCTTCACCGGCATCTCTGTGGCCCTGTTGGGTCGCAACTCACCCGGCGGTATCGCCGCTTCGGCGGTGGTCTTGGCGACTATCGAGCAGGGAGCCCGGGGGCTTTCGGTTGTGAGCATCCCGCAGGAGATCGGACAGATTATTCAAGGCACGCTGCTTTTCGTCGCCGTCATCGCATACGAGGTTGTGCGTCGTCGCAACCAGGCTGCAACCATCCGAGAATCGGCCGCCCGCACCACGGCGGCTCATGCGGCGGTGACTGCGTGAGCGCTGTTGTCACCGCACCCGTCATGACCAAGCGGAAGGTCGCCATCTCACCCGGCTCCACCGCAGCGATG
Source organism: uncultured Acidimicrobiales bacterium (assembly GCA_963763135.1). Taxonomy (GTDB): domain Bacteria; phylum Actinomycetota; class Acidimicrobiia; order Acidimicrobiales; family JANYDT01; genus JANMZO01. The sequence continues at coordinate 1,408,442 of CAVXNJ010000012.1, forward strand.
CTAGGTGTGCTTACGATGGTGATGTTGTCGGCGGCGCGTGTCATTACGAGCGCCCCCGGCCTTACCGGAAGCGGCACCTTCGGAAGCGCGATAGGTCTCGCCGTACCGGTCGCCATGGCGGGGCTCGGCGGGTTGATCTCCGAGCGGGTCGGGATTGTCAACATCGGCCTTCAGGGGATGATGGTGTTCGGCACATGGGGCGCGGGGTTTTTCGGGTGGCATTTCGGTCCCTGGGGCGCACTGTTCGGCGGAGCCTTGATGGGTGCAGTCGGTGGAGCTCTTCTTGCGCTCGCCACGATCACATTCGGGGTCGACCATGCCGTTGCCGGCGTTGCGATAAACCTCCTGGCCCCCGGTGTCGCCCGCTTCCTGTCGAGCGTGCTGTTCGCCGGGAAAGAAGGCGGTACGCTCACCGACTCGCCGCCCGTCGGTCATCTCGGTCGACTCACGTTGCCGTTCCTCGCCGGAGGACGCATCGGTTCCTGGCATTCACCTGACCCGCTCGGTTGGTTGGAGAAGCACAGGTGGTTCCTGATCGGCGACACTGCGTCACTGCTTCGCGGGCTCACGAGAGACATAGCCGTCGAGACCGTGTTGCTTCTTCTCCTTCTCCCACTCGTTGGTTACATCGTGTGGCGCACCCCAATCGGACTTCGGTTGCGGGCATCCGGGGAAAAGCCCGGCGCCGCCGACTCGCTCGGCGTCAACGTCATCCGGATCCGCTGGGCCGCCGTTGTCATCGCCGGTGCGATTGCCGGCCTCGGCGGGGCCTGGTTGGTGACAAACGTCGGCAAGTACCAGCAGGGTCAGGAGGGCCTCCGCGGGTTCCTCGGACTCGCTGCACTGATCTTCGGCAACTGGCGACCCGCCGGCCTTTTCGCCGGGGCCCTGCTTTTCCAGTTCGCCGACTCGGTCCGACTCGCGCTTGGCGACGGCCCAGCACGCGGGTTTGTTCTCACCGTCGTGTTCGGACTCGCAGCACTCGCCATTTGGCAAGTGACCCGCAAAGCGATCACCGCCGGCGGAATTCTCATCGCCTCAACGATCGGGCTCTTTCTGTATTACGCGAGCGTGAGTCGGGTCGATGACAAACTCGCGTCGGTCTTCCCGTATCTGATTACGCTGCTTGTACTGCTGTTCTCCAGTGAACGGTTGCGGCCTCCAGCCGCATCCGGGCAACCATGGTTCAAGGGCGGCGACTAGTGCTCCGTCGCTGAAGTACCGGAATGGTGCGGCGAACCATTCGGCGTCGAGGGCTGTCACAACACCCGCTCCTTATGCTGGCGACGGACCAATAGCTCGTGCATCTTCTTCGGTAGACCCGAAATTCCGATCGCTGAAAGCGGTGCGTTCAGGTCTCGATGGCTTCGCCGTCGATCGCAATGAGGTCCATCTCGTCCATGCAGTGCCTAGGGGCGACGGGGTCAACCGCGTCGGTCTTCACCATGCGAATCTCGGTGCCGCAGGTCGGGCAGCGGTAACGCATGTTGACCCGACGCAGTTCGCCGTCGGGCGGCGGGGCGGGAATCGGGGTGGCGAGGGAACCGATCATTCCGAAGCCGATCTTCAGTAGAACTCGCGCGGCAATCAGCGCAATCGCTATCCGAATTATCCAACCGACCATGGGAAGAGGTTACCCGTCCCGGTTTCCGTAAGCGGCCGGGCGCGAAAACGCCCGCCGATTCGATCCGGAGATCGGTGCGGCGGGCGCTTTCAGAACTTCAGAACTTCAGAACTTCAGAACGTGCAGAACGTCAGAACTGCTTCCGATTACAGGCGCTCGATGATCGTGGCGTTGGCCATGCCGCCGCCTTCGCACATCGTCTGCAGGCCGTAGCGGCCACCCGTGCGCTCGAGTTCGTTGAGCAGCGTGGCCATGAGCTTGGCACCCGAGCAGCCGAGCGGGTGACCGAGGGCGATGGCGCCACCGTTGACGTTGACCTTGCTCATGTCGGGGTGGTGTTCCTTCTCCCAGGCGAGAACGACCGAGGCAAAAGCCTCGTTGATCTCGACGAGGTCGATGTCGCCCATGGTCAGGCCGGCCTTGGCCAGAGCCTTTTCCGTGGCGGGAATCGGGGCGGTGAGCATGAGGCGGGGATCGGCGCCGGCGAGGGCGAAGCTCACGAAACGGGCACGGGGCTTCAGGCCGAGAGCCTTGGCGCGCTCTTCGCTCATGATCAGGACCGCCGAAGCGCCGTCGGTGATCTGCGACGAGTTGCCGGCGGTAACGCGACCGGTCTCGGGGATGAATGCCGGCTTCAGCTTGCCGAGCGATTCGAGGGTTGAATCGGGGCGGATGCCTTCGTCGGCCGTGACGAGCTGTCCATCGGCACCCATGATCTGGATGATCTCGTTCTGGAAGCGACCTTCGGCGGTAGCCCGGGCGGCGCGCTGGTGCGACTGTGCGGCGAAGCGGTCCATGTCTTCGCGGGAGATGCCCCACTTGTCGCAGATCAGCTCGGCCGAGATGCCCTGGGGCACGAGACCACCGGCTGCCTCATAGCGCTTGATCATGGTCGGCCCGAAGCCCATGCCCGGGCCGTTGGCGACCGATGCGCCCATCGGTACCCGGCTCATGTTCTCCACGCCGGCGGCGATGACGACGTCGTAGGCACCGGACATGACGCCCTGGGCGGCGAAGTGGATCGACTGCTGCGAGCTGCCGCACTGGCGATCAACGGTCGTGGCGGGAACGGTTTCCGGGAAGCCGGCGGCCAGAACGGCATTGCGGCCGATGTTGAGGCCCTGCTCGCCGACCTGCATGACGCAGCCCATGATCACGTCGTCGACCACCGAGGGGTCGAGATCGTTGCGGTCGCGGATGGCCTTCAGGACCTCGGCTGCCAGGTCAACGGCGTGCCAATCCTTCAGCTTTCCATTGCGCTTGCCACCCGCGGTACGGACGGCATCGACGATTACTGCGTTTTGCATGTTGCTCCTCAAGGGGGTTTGGCGGGTGATCCCTGCCAACTAGACCGAACGGTCAAGTTTGCCACTTCCGGTGCCGGAACGGAAACTGGTGTGCCACGGCCGTGCCGTCCACCCGGACTTGCGTTGCGCCAGAATGGTCGCCCCATGGCCATCTTCTTAGCCCTGCTGTGCTCACTGACGTACGGGGCGGGCGACTTCTTCGGTGGCTCAGCCGCTCGCCGCGTGCACCCGTTTGCCGTTGGTTGGGCCTCACACACGATGGTCGTCGTGCCCATTGCACTGGTCGCCGCCCTGGTCGGCTCCGAACACGTGGCCTCTCGGGACTTGGGGTGGGGAGCGATCGGTGGACTACTCGGCGAAGGCGCACTCCTGGCGCTCTACGCCGGGCTCGCCCGAGGCCCGATGACCATCGTGGCGCCGACGACAGCGCTGATCGCCGCGGCCGTCCCGGTGCTGGTCGGCTCGGTCTTCCAGGGCGAACGCCCTTCGATATGGCAGTGGCAGGGGATCGCTCTGGCCATGGTGGCAATCGTCGCGATCAGCCTGTCGCCAAGCCCTCCCGCCGAACTGCACGATCACACAGATCCCAACCCGCAGCCGGAATCCGGTCAGATTCGATTCGTTCCCGCGGCCGGGGGCTTCAACGCGCTGACCCTCGGCTTTTCGCTGATCGCCGGTTTCGGGTTCGGCATGTTCTTCGTCGCCCTCGACCGCACGTCGAAGACCGCGGGCCTGTGGCCGCTCGTTTCCGGACGGGTGGCATCGTCGCTGCTGCTTTCGCTCCTTGTGGTGGCCCTTCCCCCGTTTCGCAGACGCGTCTTCACCCGCAACCTGTGGCCCACGATGGCGCTCATCACCGGCGCGGCCGCGTTCGATCTGACGGCGAACGTGTTCTACCTTTTTGCCGTTCGCCGGGGCGATCTGTCGATCGTGGCGGTGCTGTCGTCGCTGTATCCCGCGTCGACGGTCATCCTGGCAAACCGGTTCCTCAAGGAACGTCTCGCGCCGCGCCAGCTGGCCGGGATGGGCATTGCCGTTGCCGCCGTCGTGCTGGTCGCGCTTGGATGAAACCGGCGACCAATTCTTGACCAAATGAGTCGGTTTTAGGCTGTACGATATTTCGACCCGCTCGCAAATCCCTCGGAAGGACTCACCATGACACTGCGCATTGGCGATATCGCACCTGACTTCACCGCCGAAACCACCCAGGGCACGATCAAGTTCCATGAATGGCTGGGTGACAGCTGGGGCGTGCTTTTCAGCCACCCCAAAGACTTCACGCCGGTCTGCACCACTGAGCTCGGACGCGTAGCCAAGCTCGCACCGGAGTTCGCCAAGCGCAACACCAAGGTCATCGGCCTGTCGGTCGATACCGTCGAAAACCATCTCGCCTGGGAAGGTGACATCGCCGAAACTCAGGGCACCCCGGTGGAGTTCCCGATGATCGGCGACCCCGACAAGGTCGTGTCGAATCTCTATGACATGATCCACCCGAATGCGTCCGACACCATGACCGTTCGTTCGGTGTTCGTCATCGGCGCCGACAAGAAGGTCAAGCTGTTCATCACCTACCCCGCGTCGACCGGTCGGAACTTCGACGAGATCCTCCGTGTCATCGACTCGCTGCAGCTCACCGCCAAGTACAAGGTCGCCACACCGGTCGACTGGAAAGACGGAGACGACGTGATCATCGGTTCAGCCGTCTCCGACGAAGAAGCCAAGACGCTCTTCCCCGGTGGCTGGACGACCGTCAAGCCGTACCTTCGCACGCTGCCGCAACCGGGCAAGTAAACGGAGTAGCTTAGGGAGTAGCTAAGCGCACATACCGCTGCCGCTTCAGAACAGAAGTCGGAGTTGGGGGACTCCTACACAAATGGCCGGGCACCTTCGGGTGCCCGGCCATTTCGTTCCCGAAGACTGACCGCGAGTCACTAGCCAGATCTCAAAAAGCCAGATCTCACGCAACGGCACACAGACCTTTTGATCTTTGCCGGGTGAATTCACGAAACGCTCCAGGTCGTCGGCCAAAGGTTCTTCGCGTTCCGGAAATCGGGCGATAATGGGCGGGCATGTCCGCCGAATCGACCCACGTTCCCGACTGGAAACAGGCCAATCCGGCAGCGATCGCCCGTGCGCTGCAACATGCGCTGAAGAAGCCATCGGGCGGCTGGCTCGTGGTCGACGCCACCCGCACGTTGCTGTCGATGCGCAAGCCTCACCGCTACTGGATCGATGGGCATGAGTTCGTCGCGTGGACCACGCTCGATCACGGTCTCACCATCGCCCCGGCCGCGTGCCCGCACATGGGCGCTGATCTCTGCAACTCGAAATTGGATCTCGACGGCTGCCTCGTGTGCCCCTGGCACGGTCTCACACTTCCCCCGACGGGTCGCGATCATTGGGCACCGACGCATTTGTTCGACGACGGTGTCCTCACGTGGATACAGCTCAACCCGGGGGCCGACGACGCCACTTCCGCACCGATCCTGGCCGATCGACCGACGCGGTTTCTCGACGGAGTCATTCGGAAGGAGGCTGCGTGCGAGCCTCAGGACGTGATTGCCAACCGACTCGACCCTTGGCACGGCGTGCATTTTCACCCCTACGCCTTTCACGATCTCGTTGTCACCCACGCCACAGATGAAGCGATCGATCTGGAGGTGAGTTACCGCGTCCTTCCGAAAACCCACGTTCGGGTAGGCGCGCGTTTCGAATGTCCCGAACCGAACACGATCGTGATGACGATCACCGCCGGGGAGGGTGAAGGGTCGGTTGTCGAAACACATGCAACGCCGTTGTCGCACGCATCTCCCGGGGTTCTGCCCCGCACCGCGATCGTGGAAGCCACACTCGCGAGCAGTGGTCGGGCGGGGTTCATCCACGCCACGAAGGGCGCGACCTTAGTACGTCCACTTATTAAATTGATGGCTTCGCGGCTCTGGAACGACGATGCGAAGTACGCCGAACGAACGTACGAACTACGTTCCCGGGTCTGAAGCGCTCCGACCTCGATCACGGGCGGGAACGCGTCGCCCGAAAACCGGCGGATCAGACCGCTTTGCGTCGTCGCTGCCAGGCCTGAAGACCCGCCAATAAACCCCGATCGGGAATCGACCAGACCGGCTCCGGACTCACGCCCCAGTCGGCAAGCAACCCGTTGGCCGCGAGAAACCCGCTGGTAACGGAGCGCTCCATCAGCGCAGTCGGAAACGGCAGCCGAACAAGATCGCCCGCCAGCTTGAGCCCACGATGCGGGGTCTCCACCGTCGGTCTGCGGGCCCACGATCCCGGCTCAAAGCCGGGACAGTCACTGCGGACCAGAAAACGCTCGTCGATGATCTGTGCACCTAGCAACTCGGGATACACCTCGTGAAGGGCGTTCATGAGTTCCCGCTTGATCACTGCCTCCTCGACAATTGATCCGTGCACATAGGATTTTGGGAGTGCGTAACCGTGCAACTCGATCACGCTTCCTCCGGTTCGCAGAGCCCAACGCTGCGCCTCCGCCTGATAGCGGTGTACGCAGGAGATGTTGTCGATGATGCCAAGACCTGCGGTGCCGGCAAAGGCCGCCCGGTCCGGATTGACCTCACGGTCGAACCAGATCCGCCAGACCGCGAACGCGGGCGCCGTTTGGAGTGATCTGATCTCGTCAGACCAGGGATGGTATGCGCGCATCCAATCGTTGCGCTCGACGATCGCCCGGAGTCCTTCCACATTCACGGCCAGAACCACGCCTTCGCTCCGGCCCGGTTCGGGGATGTCGAGCATCGGGGAGTTCAACCTGATGTCGACACCGTTGGCCGTCATCAGGCGACGGAGTGGTTTCCATATCGCGTCGTCGAACGGCTGGTCCAGGACATCGAACAGGATCCCTTCAGCGGAACCGCAAAAGTACAGATGGAACATCATCAGCATTTCCGCTGCGGACATCTCGTCCTGAGGGTTGAAGAACGAATGGGCGAACACCTCAAAGAGCATTCGCCGTGCGGCTTCCGGGAACTTCACCGCATCGAGATATGCAGATGCCGTCATGTCATCGAAGCGGTCGTAGGTGGTGTCGTCGAACGCCAGCATTTCGGCGGCGAAGTCGCCGTCGATCCCGATCAGATCGCGTAGCCCCAGTGTCGGCGTGCGCTTGACCAGGGCCAGGAGATTCAGCGGCGGGGTCGTCGGCAGCCCGGCGAACGACTCCATCGCACCATCGGGTCCGAACAGCGGGTAGTCGTTGCACGGTCGGAGGAACCGCAGAGCCGGGTCGATCCGACGCAGCAGCGCTCTCACGTTGTAGTACTGCCGGAAGAACGCGTGGAACCCGCGCTCCATCTGGAACGTTTCGCCTCCGGCCTGCGTGTTGAGTTGATCGGCCCACGAGCTCACCCGACCCCCGAGCACCGGTGACGCCTCGTGGAGCGTCACGCTCACGCCCCGTTCGGCGAGAACCAGAGCCGCGCTCACCCCGGCCAGACCTCCACCCACGACAGTGACGCGCGCCGGCTTGGCCGGATCAATCCGCGCCGTCTGCCCGGGAACTGTCGATGTCACCAGCCTGGCCCGCCGATCACGCGGACCGCTCGGAACGCCAACCGGCCTTTTCATCGCACAGGCCTCATCGCACAGGCCTCATCGCACAGGCCTCATCGAACGACCTTCAGTGGTTGAAAGGTTCATCCCGATGATGCCTCGGGCCCGCGAGCCAGAAAGCTGTGCACGATGTCTTTCTGCCATCCGTCGACCTCCTCGGTCCGCACGTCGGCGAATCCATGCCGACGGAGACGGTCCTCAAACTCCGCTCGCGAATCAAAGTCCATAACGCTGCGCCAGAGATATCGGTAAATCCGGGTATGCCGTGACGTGATGAGTCCGCTGGGAATGATGATTCCCCACGCCACGAACGTCCACGTTCCCTGGGCCCGGGGCGACCCCTTCACCGAGTACTCATGAAAACAGATAGGCGCACCCGGGGCGAGAAGCGGAAGAAGCCGGGCCAGGCACGCATCGGCGTCGGGCATGTTGCGGATGCCATACGCCATGAGCACTCCGTCGAACTGCAGCGGCGCACCGAGGGGAAGCGCCAACGCTTCTCGAAGGGCCAAGGTGGGGTCCATGGCGTCGCCGAGAACAAACGTGACGCCGGCTGCTGCCATGCCCGCCTTGGCTTTGGCCAACTCAAGCATCCCGGCTGACGCATCGAGCCCAATGATTTCGGCATTCGGGTATTCCGCGGCCAGTGCCTCTGTCGACAAGCCAGTGCCACAGCACAGGTCAAGGAGGCGGAGGCCACTTCCCCCGTCGGGCAGGCGCAATCGACTTGCGCTCAAACGCAGATGATCGAGATATCCGGGGTTGCGGGTCACCAACGTGTCATAGGTCGACGCGACGATGTCGAAGTCGCTTGGCACTTCGCGCTTGCGGGTCGTCAACTCGCGTTTGGCCAGGCGGTTGCCGACGACCCGGGGGAGTTTCATCAACCGGTGACGCTACAGGCGGGCTGGGCCTTAAGCCACGTTGACGCGGCCACCACGACCGGATCACCCGGCGTACCGAATTTGCTCCAATCGGTCTTCACCGTCTCGTCGGGCTGCAGTGGCCCGTCGTACACACGGCCCAACCGGTCCACGTCGTAGACGTTGGTGACCGCAACGAACGAACCATCGGGGTAGGAACGACCGAGGTTGCCCGACGTGACCCCGACGGTCGGCTCACCGAAGACCCGCACACCGCCGCGCCCGGCGAGCCCCACGACGGCCAACTCGGCCGCGCTGGCGGTGGACTGTCCGGTCAGAACGGCAATCGGTGCGTTTGGATTCGCGAGCTTCACGACCGTCGGCCCGGTGACCTGGACCCGGCCGTCGAGGAGAACACTCGCCCCTTTGATGCTCATCCACTGCACGCTTTCCTGGGCGTTGATCAAACCGGCGAACGTTCCGTCGCCGTAGAGAGGAGCCACACCGGCCAACATTGTCGTACCGAAACCGCCGGTGTTTCGTCGAAGGTCGAGTATCCATCCGCAGCGGGGAGACGCGTCGGTCTCGCGGATGCCGTCGATTCCCTGCTGCACAAACTGCTTCTCGTCGGTACTGCTGCCCGTCGCGCCGGGCAGGTCGACAAAGCCGAGCTTGGAATCAACGCCGGCCGTGTCGGTGAGGCGGCGGACTTTCGGTTTCAGGCTGGTGGTGATCTCGCCGCGGGTGATGGTTACCGTGAGCGTCGCTTCCACCAGCGTCGCCGGATCGAGGCGGGCCAGATCAAACGTGGAGGTGTCGGGGACGGTGGAAAGCCGGGTGGTGCCGATCACGTACGGAGTTCCGTTCACCGCCACCAACCTGTCGCGCTCGCGCATCCCCGCACCCTCCGCTGGACTGCCGGGCAGGGGAAACAGGTAACCGTCGATGAGCGAGAACCCGAAGCCGCGAGCGCGACCTTCAAGCAACGACCGGGCCTCGTTGGGCGTGTACAGGGCGCTGTGGCCGTCGCCGAGGAGCGCCAGGTACGCCGACAGGGCCGGATACGTTTGCGCGGTCGTGGTAGCCGACGCGGTCACCGCTTCGACGCGTGCTCGCAAAGCCGGAAGATCGACGGCGCGGCGACGAACCGACAGACCCTCGGTCCAGCCGAGGACAGCGTCGACGTATTCCTGTGGGGTCAGGTCAGCCGGGAAGTTCCCGAACGGGTCCAACCGGCGGTGCGGAATGGTCGTTCCGACCGAGGGAGCGGGCAGAAGAATCGCGTTGGCCTCCGGTGGTATCGATGCGCCGGGTCCGGTGGGCAGACGGGGAACGATCGACGTCGGTGCCACCGTGACCGGTGCGGACGTGACCGGCGCCACGGTCGTCGTTCCCGCTGCAGATCCGGGAACGGAGGTGGACGTTGTACTCGGAATCGACGTGGTCGTGGTGGTCGTGGTGGTCGTCGGCACGACGGGCTGGGTTGTGGTGCTCGCCTTGGCCGGCAGCGCGGTTCGGCCCGACGACCGCGTCGTTGACTTCTTCGGCGGAGACTTCTTCGTCGATTTGGGTTTCACCGTTGTCGGTGTTTTGGCCTGTGGCTTTGTGACGGAGTGCACAGGGCCGACCAACGCCGGTACGGCCGAAGCCGGAACCCCGATCGCAAACGCGACCAAGACGGCCGAAACAACGAATGTGGCCAAGCGCCGTTTGTTGGGCCTGGACACGAGGTACGCCCGCAGCGGCCTTGCGTTATGCACCCACCCAGGTTACGCCGTGTTCAGCTTCGAGTGCACCGGTCCCCAACATTTCCGGCGATCAAAGACGTTTGCAACCATGTTGATTGTGAATTTTGTGACTTATGGCTGGAAAGAGAGGCGGATCGGATTGCTGCCTAGCCATCGGATAGCTAGCCTCATCGGCCAACAACGTGCTGGGATCAGTCGGTGTTGCACATCGAAGATCACACTCCTTCCCGGACGCCATCACGCTGTTGGTCCTGGTGTTCTCATCCCAGCACCAACGACCCCTGCGTCTGCCGGTATCGCTCTGGCGGAAAGGTTCACAGATGAACACAGAAATTGATTGGGATGTTCTCTACGCCAAGGCGATGGAGGCCACGACACATTCGTACGCGCCGTACTCCAAGCTCCGCGTGGGCGCCGCGGCGATCACGACCGACGGCCGGATCATCTCCGGCTGTAACGTCGAAAACGCGTCGTACGGCCTCGGGGCATGCGCTGAAGTCGGATTGCAGGGGCAGTTGCACATGACCGGTGGAGGCCGGCTGCTCGCGCTGGTTGCCACGAGCGGGACCGGCGAAGTGCTCACACCGTGTGGACGCTGCCGCCAGCTTCTGATGGAGCAGGGTGGCCCCGACTTGCTGGTGCAGGGCGTCAACGGCCCCCGGCCGATGCGTGAGTTGCTCCCCGACTGGTTCGGTCCCGAAGATCTCCCCGTCTGACCGACGCTGCAATCACGTTCAGGAGCGAAGCAGACCACGCTTCATTGCAACGGTCACCGCTGCGGTCCGGTCGTCGACACCGAGTTTCGGAAACAACCGGAGCAGGTGTGTCTTCACGGTCGCTTCGCTAATACTAAGTGCACGTGCTATTTCTGAGTTGGTGAGTCCCTTGGCCACTTCGGCCAAAACCTCCAACTCGCGCGGTGTGAGTGCCTCGGGCTCCGGGGCTTGGAGGCGTCGCACGAGCTTCGATGCGACGGACGGGGTGAGCACCGTTTCGCCTCGAGCCGCTTTGCGAATTGCGTCAACCAGCTCTGCGGGTGTTGCGTCTTTCAACATGTAGCCGACCGCGCCGGCCTCGAGCGCTCTGACAATCTCAGCGTCAGTGTCGTAGGTCGTGATGATCAGCACCTTGGTCGACGGGTGCGCACGAACGATGTGCGCCGTTGCGTCGGTACCGTCGCCGCCCGGCATCCGAAGGTCCATGAGCACGACATCGGGTCTCAGCTGGTCGACCAGAGCGACACCGGCGGGGCCGTCAGCGGCTTCACCGATCACCGTGATACCAGGCTCAGTTTCGATCACGGTCCGAAGCCCCAGGCGGACGACCGCATGGTCGTCTACCAAGACAACCCGAATGGATTTTGCCGAATCAGTCATATGCACACGTACTATCGAATGGGAAGGGTCAGCCGAACACGGGTGCCCCGATCGTGCGGCGATGACACATGAAGGGTGCCGCCCAGCTGCGAAGCGCGGGACCGGAGCCCGCTGAGCCCAAACCGTCCGTCGGTTTCCTGGGCGCCACCCCGACCGTTGTCGTTCACCTCGAGAACAACCGTGCCGTCAGCATCGTCCACTGTCACCGTCAACGAGGAACTCGTGGCTTCTGCGTGGCGCCGGATGTTTGCCAGTCCTTCCTGCGACGCTCGCAGGAGCGCCGCCTGCGTCTCGACGTCGCAACGTTCAATGGGTCCGTCGATCGTCACCTCACAGGCGATTTGTGCTTCCGTGCGGAATCGACCGGCCAGGTCGCGAAGCGCAGTCGCAATCGAGCGGCCTTCGAGAGCGGCCGGTTGGAGTGCACCGACGAGCGCTCGCGCCTCGTCCAGGTTTTCCTGGGCGGTCTTCTCGGCGGTATCGAGCAGGGCGTCAACCTTGTCCGGGGCCGAGCGAACCAACGGCCGAATCGCCCGCGTGAGAAGCAGCAGCGAGGCGAAACCCTGGGCCAACGTGTCATGAATTTCGGTGGCCAGACGTTCCCGTTCCATTCGCACCCCGGCCTGGCGATGCGCTTCGGCCAGCTCGTTTCGAGCCGCGGCCAGCTCATCGAGAAGTCGTTGTCGCTCACGGGACTCATCGATGATGCGAATGATCCAGCGACCCGTGCCGAGCGCGAACACGATCATCACGGCACCTTGGGCCGAGGCGAGGGCCCAGGCCCGAATGGTCCAGTCGTCCCAACCCGCTATTCCGACGACCGCGATCACCGACAGAACGATTGTCGCGGTTGTTTCGGTGCGCGGCTCGCGACCGACCAGGAAGCACAGGGGAAAGTACGCAAACAGGCAGAAGAAGAAGATCGGATGAACCGCGAAGAGCCCGGCGGCAATGGAGAAGCTGAGGGCCAGGAAACCCAGGACCGGGCCGTTGAAATCGAGTTGGACGAGTTTCTCACCCCACCCGATCCGGTTCGCCAACGCTGCGGCCACGAGTACCACGCCCACGGCGAGGCGCGTGGGCGACGCGTCGTCGAAAAACACGAACCCGAGGAGCGCGAGGTGCGTGACGATGAAGCTCCACCGCCACGTTGAGAGCTTGTCCCATTCGCCGCTGTCAGAACTGGACCCGACCAATGTTGGCGACACAGACGGCGACCGAGCGGGCCTCGGTGAGGCCGTTCGGGCGTCGTCCGTTGTCACCGCCTGATTATCGTTCACTCGCTCTTTGACGTCCACCGGAACGTACGCACACATAGCAACACCCCGATGATGCACCAGCCGGCCAACACGGCTGCTCGCGGCCCGGCCTGCCAGGAACCGCCGGGCTCCACCTGGAGGAATGAATCCGGCAGAAACACCGACCGGAATCCCTGGGCCATCCATTTCAACGGGAGCACGCTGGCGACCCCGCGCAGCGTCGGTGAGAGTTGCCAGAACGGAACGAAGATCCCGGAGATGAATTGGAGTGCGACGAAGGGAAGGTTCACGACCGCCGCCGCGCTCTTTGCCGATTTCGGAACACTCGACATCGCGATTCCGAGCAGCGTGCATGCCACCAACCCGAGCAGCAGGGTCCACGCAAACGTGAACCATCGGCCCGCATCGGAGGGCAGATGGAGACCGAACAATGTGGTGCCGACCAGCAACACGAGGAACACTTCAGCAACCGACGTCACCAACACCAGACCGATCTTCCCGATGAAGTAGGCCAGTCGCGGCATCGGCGTTCCCACGAGGCGTTTGAGTCCGCCGTCGTCTCGTTCCGTCGCGATGCTGATAGCCAGGTTCACGAACGTGACGCTGGCGATCGACGAGGCGAGGATCCCGGAGCAGAGCACCTGGGTGTAGGAGATGTCCGTGCCGTCAACGTCACCCGAGAAGATCGAGCCGAACAACAGGAGCAGCATGATCGGGAACAGAAACGTGAAGAGCACGGCCTCCTTGCTGCGGAAGAACATGCGAATCTCGTACTTCGCCCGTGTCAAGCCCACCGATAGCGTGCTCGGTAGTGCGTGGCTCGGCGTCGCCGTCGCAGCCGTTGGAATGGTGGCGACATCGCTCATTTCGAGACTTCTCCGATCATGTGCAGGTAGGTGTCTTCCAGGGAGGGACGACTCACGGACAACTCGGGAATCTCGCCACCGAACTGAGCCGCCAGGTCCACCACCTTCTGTGTGGGATTGGGGGTTTCGCACTGCTCGTGGCCGTGGGCACCCTTCCATCGAACGACGGCATTGGCGCGGTCGCGTCCGCCGAGGCGCTCGGGTGTCGCAATGTCGATCATCCGACCGCCGGCGATGACGCCGACCCGATCAGCCAGGACTTCGGCCTCATCGAGGTAGTGCGTCGTGAGCAGGATCGTGGTCCCTTCGTCTCGCAGCATTTCGATCAGCGACCAGAAATGACGCCGGGCCTCGGGATCGAAGCCGGTGGTCGGCTCGTCGAGAAACAGCAGCTCCGGGCGTCCGATGATGGCGAGACCGACGTCGAGTCGACGCTGTTGCCCGCCGCTCAGCTTGGAGACCCGGGCGTTGCTCTTCTCCTCCAACCCGACAAGCTCGACCACGTCCTTTGGCGGACGGGGAGCGCCGTAGTAGCTCGCGGTCAGCGAGAGCGCTTCGAGCACGGTGATCTCGTCGGTGATCTTCGAACTCTGCAGCACGATACCGAGCTGGCTCCGCCACGCCCGCGTCGGTTCACCGGGGTCGGTACCGAGAACCCGCACGTCGCCTTCCGTGCGAGCCCGGTACCCTTCGAGGATCTCGACGGTGGTGGACTTTCCGGCCCCGTTCGGCCCGAGCAGCGCGAATATCTCGCCTCGCTCGATCGTGAAGCTGATGCCGTCAACTGCGGCCATCGAGCCGTAGACCTTTCTCAGGTTCTGTACGTCGATCACCGGGTCCGACGAACCGAACCGGCGAGGCGCTGCGTGTCGATCGTTCATGATGTCCCCGGAGTCGATGTCATGGAGTCATTGTCAGGCATGGGAGGCCCCTCCACCATCGACCGAAGTGCCCTTTCGGTGTCCACCGAATGGTGGACGGGATGCGTGGGTGGAATGTCGACGGGAGTGTCGACGGGAACGTGTGGATGTTCGGTCCCGCTCACCGAACAGGAACATCCAAACGTCGCGAAAGACACACGATGTTGTGAGCGCGAATCCCGATTTTCGCGGGACCTGTTCCTCTTTTTTCGGTGCATTCAGCGCAATTCCGTTGCGTCCTTGGGAATATTGCAGTCGATGGCGCTATGTTTCGAAAAACACACAGGAGTTTTTCGGAGGACTAATGACCGACGTAGTAGCTCGACCCGCACCCGAGGGGATCCATGACCTCGTGATCCGATTTGCCGGTGATTCCGGCGATGGGATGCAATTAACCGGTGACCGATTCACCTCGGCCAGCGCCCTGTTTGGAAACGATCTATCCACGTTTCCTGAATTCCCTGCTGAAATTCGCGCCCCTGCCGGAACACTGGCGGGGGTTTCTTCATTTCAGGTCCGCATTTCCGACCATGAGATCTCCACTCCGGGAGACTCGCCGACTGTTCTGATCGCCATGAACCCGGCGGCGCTGAAGGCCGACCTCCACCATCTCGTGCCCGGTGGCATGGTGATCATCAACACCGACACCTTCGATGAGCGAAACCTCACCAAGGCTGGTTACCTCAACAATCCGCTCGACGACGACAGCCTCGACAGCTACCGCGTTGTACGCGTTCCCATGACCGCGTTGACCGTCGAAGCCGTTCAGCCGCTCGGGGTGAAGCCCCGCGACGCCGACCGGTCCAAGAACTTCTTCGCGCTCGGCCTGATCTCGTGGTGCTATTCACGTCCGACCGACGCCACGATGGAGTGGATCGACGAGAAGTTCGCGAAGAACGACCTGGTTCGCCAATCGAACCGCGCCGCGTTCACCGCCGGATACAACTTCGGTGAAACCACCGAACTGTTCGATCATCCCTATCAGGTCCCCGCAGCCAAGCTCCCAGCCGGTGAATACACGAACATCACCGGCAATGTCGCGCTCGCCTGGGGCCTCGTCGCCGCCGGTCAGTGCGCGAAACTGCCCGTGTTCCTTGGCTCGTACCCCATCACCCCGGCTTCCGACATCCTTCACGAGCTCTCGAAGCACAAGAACTTCGGTGTCCGTACCTTCCAGGCCGAAGACGAGATCGCCGCAATCGGCAGCGCACTCGGGGCGGCATTCGCCGGGCACCTGGGCGTAACGACCACCAGCGGACCCGGTGTCGCCCTCAAGGGTGAGACGATCAGTCTCGCCGTGAGCCTGGAGCTTCCGCTGTTGATCGTCGACATCCAGCGTGGAGGTCCGTCGACCGGCCTTCCGACGAAGACCGAGCAGGCCGACCTCCTGATGGCACTCTACGGGCGTCACGGCGAAGCCCCGCTTCCCGTAGTCGCCTGTTACAGCCCCCCGCACTGCTTCGACGCCGCCATCGAAGCCGCCCGCATCGCACTCAAGTACCGCACACCGGTGATCCTGCTGTCCGACGGCTATCTGGCCAACGGCGCCCACCCGTGGAAGCTGCCCGATGTGTCAACGTTGCCGGACATCTCGGTGCCGTTCCAGACCGAGTTGAACCACCAGGATTCCAACGGTGACATGGAGTATTGGCCCTATCTCAGGGACCCTGAGACCCTCGCCAGACCGTGGGCCATCCCGGGTACGCCGAAGCTCATGCACCGTGTCGGCGGTATCGAAAAGGAAGACGGTTCGGGCAACATCAGCTACACGCCCGACAACCACGAGAAGATGGTCCACCTGCGGGCCGACAAGATCGCCGGGATCGCCAACGACATTCCTCCGGTCGTGGTGGAAGGCGACGAAGACGCCGAACTGCTGGTGCTCGGTTGGGGTTCCACGTGGGGCTCGATCAAAGCAGCCGTCGCCGATTCTCGACAAGCGGGAAAGAAGGTCGCCTGGGTTCATCTCATGCACCTCAACCCGTTCCCGGCCAACCTGGGCGACGTGCTGCGTCGCTACCCCAAGATCATCGTTCCCGAGATGAACCTCGGGCAGCTGTGCAAGGTCGTGCGGTCCGAGTATCTCGTTCCCGCGAAGTCCATAACCAAAGTGCAAGGAATGCCATTCACCGCCACCGAGTTGCGGGCTGCGATCGAAAAGGAACTGTCATGAGCGAAACGGTGACGTTGACGTCGAAGAAAGACTGGGCCAGCGACCAGGAGGTGCGCTGGTGTCCGGGTTGTGGTGACTACGGCATCCTCACGGCCGTGCAGATGCTGATGCCCGATCTCGGGCTCGCACCCGAGAACGTCGTGTTCGTTTCGGGTATCGGCTGCTCCAGCCGGTTCCCGTATTACATGAACACCTATGGCATCCACTCGATCCACGGACGAGCCCCGGCGGTCGCCACCGGTATCGCCGTGGCCCGACCCGACCTCGACGTGTGGGTGATCACCGGTGACGGCGATGCCCTGTCGATCGGTGGCAACCACCTCATCCACGCGCTCCGACGCAACGTGAACCTCACGATTCTGATGTTCAACAATCAGATCTACGGGCTCACCAAGGGTCAGTACTCGCCGACCTCGGAGCAGGGAAAGATCACGAAGTCGACGCCCTACGGATCACTCGACCAGCCGTTCAACCCGCTGTCGGTCGCCCTTGGCGCGGAAGCGAGCTTCGTCGCCCGCACCCACGACATGGACCGCAAGCACATGATGGCCACGTTCAAAGCGGCCCACGACCACAAGGGCGCGTCGTTCGTGGAGATTCTCCAGAACTGCAACGTGTTCAACGACGGGGCTTTCGACGGGATCACCGCCCGCGACTCCCGACCGGCCAACCTGATCGACCTGCAACACGGTCAGCCGATCCGCTTCGGGGCCAACAACGAACGTGGCGTGGTCATGGGATCCGACGGTCAGCTCCGCATGGTCGACGTCGCCGAAGTCGGTGAGTCCGCCCTGTTGGTGCACGACGCCCACCGCCCTGACCCGTCATTGGCCTTCGCCCTCGCCCGCCTGTCCCACGACAACCACTCCCCGACACCGTTCGGTGTCTTCCGATCGGTCGACCGCGGCGAGTACGCGGCCGATGTCACGGCGCAAATGCTCGACGCCTCAAAGAAGGGCCCGGGCGATCTCACCAAGCTCCTCCAATCCAACGGAACCTGGCAGGTCAGCGGCCAGTAACCAGACCACAACCGGTCACGCACCGGTTCGTTGCACCGACTGGGTGCGGTTTCTTAGCTCACCGCTAAGCGACCGCACCCTTTCTGTTTCTTAGCACCGCGGCCCCGGCGAGGGCTGAGAGAGTGAGGGAGCGCTAGCGAGCGAACGACTGAAGCCACCGAGACCGGATGGAGGCCGCCACCGGTGGGTGCCGAAGCGCAGCGGAGGCCGGGCCCACCGCTATTGAGCACTGTGTTCGCGGTCGCGGGTGCCGATTACGGCGTCGACTTCGATTTCGACTTTCCAGGCGGGGTTGAGCAGCGCGGCGACCACAAGGGTGGTGTTGGCCGGGCGAACCTCGGTGAAGAGTTCGCCGTGGACCTTCTCGACGGCGTACGCGTACCGGGGATCGGTGAGATAGATCCGCGTACGAACGACGTCGGCAAGCGAGCCGCCCGCCTCCATGAGCGCATTCGTCACGATCTCAAAGCACCGGCGGAGCTGAACTTCGGGGTCCGGATCGATTGACCCGTCGGGCCAGTTGGGGGTCGTGCCCGACACGAACACCAGATTGTCGACTCGCACCGCCCGCGAATACCCGAGAATCAGCTCATAAGGGAGCCCCGACGAAATACGTTGACGCATCGACATAGCGGCCAAGGGTAGTAGTACGGGGCTGGTATTTGACGGAGCCCATTCAGAGGCACAATGGTCGGATATGGCAACGCTGACTCGCGACCACATCAAACGGGCCCCGAAAGCCCTTCTTCACGACCACCTCGATGGCGGGCTGCGTCCGGCAACGATGGTCGAACTGGCCGCGGAGTTTGGCTACAAAGGCCTCCCCACAACCAATGTCGAAGAGCTCGCGGCGTGGATCCGCCGAGGCGCCGATCGCCTGTCGCTTCCGCTCTATCTCGAAACGTTCGATCACACGGTCGGGGTGATGCAACAACGTGACGCCCTTATCCGGGTGGCATCGGAGTGTGCCCAGGACCTGGCCGAAGACGGCGTTGTGTACGCCGAGGTGCGCTTTGCCCCCGAACAGCACCTGGAAGCCGGTCTGACCCTCGATGAGATCGTGCGGGCGGTTCAGGAGGGCTTTGCGCTGGGAACCAAAGCGGCCGCCGCGGCCGGGAACACCATCGTGATCGGCACCCTTCTCTCGGCGATGCGCCAGGCGGCAAAATCGAGCGATATCGCGCAGTTGGCCATTCGGCACCGCGACAACGGCGTGGTCGGGTTCGACATCGCCGGCCCCGAAGACGGCTTTCCGCCCACGCGACACCTCGAAGCGTTCAACAAGATCCACGAGGCGAACTTCCACACCACGATCCATGCCGGTGAGGCATTCGGCCTTCCGTCGATCCACGAGGCCCTCCAGTACTGCGGGGCGGAGCGCCTCGGCCATGGTGTGCGGATCGTCGACGACATCACGTTGTCAGACGACGGCACCTACAAGCTCGGTCGTCTGGCCTCGTACGTTCGCGACCGGCGTGTGCCGCTCGAAATGTGCCCCACATCCAACGTGCACACCGGTGCTGCGACCTCGATCGGCGACCACCCCATCGCCTTGCTGAAGCGTTTGCGGTTCCGCGTCACGATCAACACCGACAACCGGCTCATGAGTGGCGTGTCGATGACCGACGAGATGGAACACGTGAGCCGTGCGTTCGGCTACGGCATCGACGATCTGCAGTGGTTCACGGTCAACGCAATGAAGTCGGCGTTCTGGCCCTTCGACGACCGGCTGCGCCTGATCGACCAGGTCATCAAACCCCGATACGCCGCGCTGCGCGACGAGATCGCCTTCGGCGCATAGCCCCCTTCGGGGATTGCGCTCCCTCCGGTCGCACCCATCAGAGTTCCGTCGAGCCGAAGCGGCTCCGCCACCGGTTGGACGACATCACCTCGGCTAACGCCTCGCAGATGAGTCCCGACCCCTCCGGGGAGGGGTTAGGTCGGCGGGACGCCGAGGACGGCGCTCATGGCCGTTTTCAGTTGGGCCACCGAAGCCGGGTGCGTGCCTGGTTTGGTGACGGTTTCGAAGTAGACCTTGCACTTCGGCTCGGTACCGCTCGGGCGTACGGTGATGCGGGCGCCATCGGCCAGGGCGAGGACGACGACGTCGGCCGGCGGATTCGCTGTCGCGAGGTCACGCGCTTCCCGAACCGCCACTCCGGCCAGTTCCGTGGGAAGGTTCGACCGCAGGCGGTCCATCAGTGCCTTCATCTTCGTCTGCGCGTCGGCACCGTCGAACCGCAGCGACCATTGGTCGGTGTCATACCGGCCGTACTCCGCCTCGAGCTCGCGAAGTCGCTCGGCCAGAGTCGATCCTTCGGCTTTGAGCTGCGCCGCGAGATCCGCCATCACCAACGCGGCACTGATGCCGTCTTTGTCGCGAACCAGGCCGCCTACGCAATACCCGAGCGCTTCTTCATACGACAATATGTGTACATATTGATTCTCTTCGAGCGCCTTGCGGGCCAACCATTTGAACCCCGTCAGGGTCTCGCGATACTCGACATCGAACTTCTTCGCCATGACGCCGAGCAACGACGATGACACGATCGTGGTGCACACCAACCGACGTCGATCGGAGGCCGCCGGTTGACTCAGGAGATGATCGGCGAGGAGCCATCCGATCTCGTCGCCGCGAAGAGCCCGCCATCCACCCGGGGCCGTCGAATCCGGGATGGCGGTGGCCATGCGGTCTGCGTCGGGATCGTTGGCGAGAATGACGTCGGCCGAGACTTTGACAGCCAGAGCAAAGGCGAGGTCAAGGGCGCCCTTCTCCTCCGGGTTCGGGAACGCGACGGTAGGAAAGTCGGGGTCGGGTTCGAACTGCTCGGCGACCGGGGTTACGTCGGAAAATCCCGCGGTGGCGAGCGTACGCATCAGATCGACGCCGCCCACACCGTGCATCGCGGTGTACACGACGCGTAGATCGGACCGGGCCACAGCGTTGCTGGTGCGCGGATCCAAGGCTTGCACACCGGCGAGGTATCGCTCCACGACGTCTTCACCGAGTATGTCGATCTTCGAATCACTAAGCGCACTTAGAACTACTGGCGTGGGTGAAGCTGCCACGGCGGCGATCGCCGCAGCGATGTCGGTGTCGATCGGCGGCACAATCTGCGGACCATCGCCCCAGTACACCTTGTAACCGTTGTCGGCCGGCGGGTTATGGCTGGCGGTTACCTGCACTCCGACGGCCGCGCCGAGGTCGAGCACCGAATACGCGAGAACCGGGGTGGGCACGTGATGCGGAAACAGTAATGCGCGCATACCTTTGGCCGCGAACACACGGGCGGTGGCTTCGGCGAAGCGGTCGCTCTTGTGGCGGGCGTCGTAGCCGATCACGACTCCACGTTTGGCGGCGTCGGGTACCACTGACAGGACGTGGTCGGCCAAGCCAGCTGCGGTCTGTCGGACGAGAACCTCGTTCATGCGATTGGGGCCGGCCCCGAGTGCGCCGCGAAGGCCCGCGGTGCCGAAGGCCAGACGATAATCGAAACGTTCGCGTAGGCCAGCTTCGTCGTCGGCCGTTATGAGCGCCCGTACTTCCGCGACAGTATCGGCGTCGGGATCGATCGCGACCCAGGCTTCGATCCGCTCGAGAAGTTCCGCGGCGATGGTCACGCCAGCCCTCCGAGAATCGCCGCCGTCGACGACGTACCTAGGCGGGTGGCGCCCGCGTTGATCATCGCCAACGCGGTGGCGGTGTCGCGAATGCCGCCCGAGGCTTTGATGCCGAGGGAACCACCGACTGTTTGGGCCATCAGTTCAACGGCCGCCAACGTGGCCCCACCGGTCGGGTGAAAACCGGTGGACGTCTTCACGTAATCGGCACCGGCCGATTCGGCCACCTTGCACGCCTCGACGATTTCGGACTCGGTGAGTGCACCCGTTTCGAGGATCACCTTCAGCGTTGCGAACGGAACCGCCATCGCCACTGAGGTGATCTCGGATTCGAGGCCCTCCCAGTCGCCGAGTTTGATCAGACCGAGGTTGACCACCATGTCGATCTCCGTGGCGCCGGCGGCAAACGCCAGCGACGCTTCCGTCGCCTTGATGCGGGCATCGACGGCCCCGCTCGGGAATCCGACCACGGTGCAGACGTGAATCGACGGGTCGAGCAGACCGGCATTGAGTGGGAGCATCGACGGGCTCACGCATACCGCGGCCACCTTGAAGGTGTTGGCCTCTTCGCACAGCGCCGCCACCCCAACCTGCGTCGCCTCAGGCTTCAGAAGGGTGTGATCGATGAATGCCGCAAGTTCGTTGGGAGTCACGGGACAATCCTACGTTCACCGGTGGCCAACCCGTTTGTACTGGGATTTCTGTTGCCTTCCATCCGGATTCCCCGCCTTTCACCGATCGTTCGCCGGTCGTTTCGCCGGTCATTCGGCATTCGTAGGGCGCCGGCCTCAGCAGGTGCTGACGGCGGGAACGCCCTTGGCCCGCAGCGTCAGCCAGAAGCCCACGTCGAAGATCGAAGCCAGGGCGGCACCGCCGTGGTCCTGACCCTTGTACACCTTGCGATCAACCGAGTCGCCGAGTGCGCACAGCTTCTTCTTGAGCACCGCGCTGGTCTCGACCGGGATCTGCTCGTCTTTGTCGCCGTGGATGATGAGTATCGGCGCAGGGGTCTTGACCTGACCGGGTTCATTGGCGAGCAGGGCCGACTTCCACGGATCCTGGACGAGTGCCTTGCGATACACCAGCGAGTCGAACGGGTCGGCGCCGAAGGCCTTGAACACCTCAGCGTTGCAGCCGGTGTCGACGACCGGAAGCAGGCTGAGGGCCTTCGGCGTCAGGGCGGCGTTCAAGTCGAGTGAGGGATCGGCCGCGTTCAGCCCGGCCGCGACCATGAAGAAGTAGCCCCGGTACTTGGAGTTCTCTATCGAATCGGCCACGTTCGTGAGCTGCGACGGCGGTGCCCCGGCGACAACGCCGGCCAGTTTCAGCTCGGGGGCCCACGAGGACGCCAGCTCACCGGCAAACAGCGCAGCATGCCCGCCCTGGGAGTGGCCCCACACGACGAACGTGGAGCTCAGGTTGGCGCCGGGGATGGCCCTGGCCGCCCGCACGATGTCGACGACGCCTCGGCCTTCGCTGACACCATCGAGGTACGGGTGCCGCTCGGGCGTGCCGAGACCCTCATAGTCCGTGGCGACCACTGCCATGCCGAGGGCATTGAAGGTGCTGCCGACAACGTTTTCCAGCTCACCGACCTGGTTCGAGGGTGCACAGCGGTCAGCCAGGCCCACCGTGCCGTGGGCGTAGGACAGCACCGGCCATCCGCCGGCCGGTGCCTTGGACGTTGGGAGATAGACCAGGCCGGTGACCTCGATCGGTGCCCCCATCGGCGAAAACGACCGGTACCGAACCCGGTAGGCCTTCGACGAGGCCGGAGCACCGGTGAGCGGTGAGCTGCTGATCAGTTGACCCGCGCCGGTCGGGGCTTTCGAGGTCACCGTGCCGTTCGGGGCCGGGGCCTTCGCCACCGTGGTAGTGGCCGGAGCTCCCTTGACCGGAATACGCCGCTTCGACGTGGTGGCGTTGCCGGCGCCCGGGCCGATGATGCTCGCCAGTGTGGCAAGCACGCCGGTCGCTACGAGCAGACGGAGGGTCGGTGACTGAGATCGAGCCATGGCGCAAGCGTACCTAACCGTTATCTAAACATGTACGAACAGTGTTAATCCGGCGCAGTTGCTGAACACCAGCCCTACGAGCGCTTCACGGCCGGGTGCCGCCTGTCGACTAAAACTGCACCCGTGAAGCGCACCCTGTTCAATACGAGCGCTTCACGGACCCTCACCGCTTGTCGACTAAAACTGCACCCGTGAAGCGCACCCTGTTCAATACGAGCGCTTCACGGACCCTCACCGCTTGTCGACTAAAACTGCACCCGTGAAGCGCACCCTGTTCAATGTCGACGCACTCTTCGAGTTGATATGTGGACTGATCTTTCTCTTCAACCCACTCCTCGGCCCCAAGCTTCCGGTCGCGGCCGGACTGGTAAGTACGTTGGGAGTCGTCCTTCTCGTCGCGTCAATCTTCCTCGGACAGGCCGGCATGGGGAAGGGTTCGTTGCAACACAAGCTTCCCGCCGTGGCGGCCATCAACATCGGAAGTGGCGTGGCCGGCGTTCTATGGACGCTCGTCGCCGACTCGTTCACGTCGACCGGGAAGACATTCGTATGGGTGATCGCCGCCCTGCTGATTGCGCTGGGCGTTGCTCAGCTCACGCTGGGCAGCCGTCCGCCGAAGGACAAGCAGCGACGCTCAACCCAGTCGCAACGGCTTGACGCGATTCGCAAGGCGCAAGAGAAGTAAAACGGAACCGCTCAGGATCCGGTGAAGTTCGGTGCCCGCTTCTCCAGAAACGCTTTGGCCCCTTCGCGGTGGTCGGCGGTCTTGAACAGGTCGGCCAGCGTCGACGATACCCAGGAACCGAGTTCGGCCCAGTCAGGATCGAGGGCTCGGCGCAGACCGGCCTTGAGCTGAGCAACGGCTAGTGGCGGATTCGCGGCAATCTTCTGCGCCATCGCGAGCGCACTCGGAAGCAGCTCCTCGTGGGGCACGACCCGACCGACCAGGCCGATCCGGAGGGCTTCTTCGGCGGAGATGACGTCGCCGGTGAACAGCAACTCAGCGGCTTTCTCCCGGCCGACGAGCTGCGCCAATCGGCCGAGACCCGGGGCGTCGCTCACGAGGCCGCGGAGGACGAACAGCTCTCCGAACTTCGCCTTTTCGCTGACGATACGGAGGTCGGCCATGATCGACAGCTCCATGCCCCAACCCACAGCGGCACCGTTGACCGCAGCGATCACCGGAACGTTTGTGTGCAGGAGGGCGTCAGCCGTCGGGGTCAGACGCGGTCCTCCCCGTGCGGCGGAGGCCGTGTCTGGCGGTCGGTCCCCTCCACCCATCACGAGCTTCACGTCGTCGCCCGAGCAGAATGCCGGATCGGTCCCCGTGATCACCAGGCAGCGGGCCGTCGTGGTGCGGACGGCCTCTTCCAGTCAGCGCGTACGTGCGCCACGTCAACGCATTACGCGCCGCCGGACGGTTAATCGTAAGCACGCTTACGTGTCCGTGATGTTCGATCAGAAGCTCGTCGTCGGCAACAGTAGGTTCGCTCACGCTCGCAGACTACGCCCAGGCCCCGATCGATTGCACATTCGACTGTCACACCGTTACGTCGGGGTCGGGGATCAGAACGTTCCGCACCTCTCCTACGAAGTCCTACCACGCAGTAATGAACGACCGGACGGTACGGCGGACCGGGCCGAAACTGTCGAACTCGGCAATGGTGAGACCATCGGGCTCGTAAGCACGCATCCGTCGACCAGACCACCTCGGCCGCGTCGGTCGCGTCGCGTTCGAACTCCTATGCGAACGTATCGATGGACGCACCGACCAACGCATCGCATCAGTTGCCCCGACACTCGTGGTGCGTCGAACGACCGCCTCCGCAGCGGATCGCTAGCGGCATTTCCGCAGGAATCTCGCCGGGACTCGCATTTCGTCATACCCGTGCGTTGGCTGTGCCAGAATGAGAGTCCCTTTTCGGGGATGTAGCTCAATTGGTAGAGCGCCTGCTTTGCAAGCAGGAGGTCGACGGTTCGATCCCGTTCATCTCCACGACGTACTCGATTGTTGTGGGCCCCGGCTCCGCTAGCGCTTCGCCACCCACAACCCCGCGGCTCTCACCCGAACTCGGCAGCTCGCTCGTTCCCCCGCTACGCTCCTCCACTCTCTGCGCCCTCGCCGGAGCCGCGCACTTCACATGTCCACGACCGCGTGAACGTTGTGCGGAAGTGTGTGGCTTCTCTTAGCCCAGGTCTAGCCAGCTGCACACACTCGGCCTTGGAGCAGGCCCCGGCTCCGCGAGGAGTTAGTGCTTGGGCACGCCGTCGAAGCGGGCGCATTTGATCCCGCGAGCGGCCAAGTCCAGAAGCGACGGCGCCGCATCGAGCATCTCGGCCAAGCCACCGGATCCGGTTCGGTGAACGGTTCCTTCGATGATCGCCCTCGACGCCACGGCGAGCACGGCGCCGGCGGCGACCGACGGACGATCCATGCAACCGAATATGACCACGTCGGAGATACCGCGACGTATGCCTCGAAGCTCGACGCGGATTGCTCCGGGGCCCGCTTCGGCGTGCGGTTGGCGCATCATCGGCAGGCGTGAAGTCAGGCGGTCACGTCGCGTCGCCGACATGCGCGAGGTGATCCGGGAGGCATTGGGAAACGACTCGTGCAGCAGCATCGGATCAGGAAGGGCGGCGCGGTAACAGTCGGCACCACCGATGGGGTCCGGAAACCAGCACAACTCCCGCCCCGACCCGCCGGGCTTGGCCACCCAATCGCCATCGCGCCAGTCGATGCCGTCGTGCTTCAGTGCTTCGTGATGCTGTCGGGCACAGGCCGGACCGGCAGTTCCCGTCTTGGCAACGTGGATTTCGTCGACTGACTCAAATTCCACGGAGGCATGCTGGGCCAACAGACACGAAAGCCCGGGCGCAAAGCCCGCTCCCATGATCACGGAGCGGTTCATCGCCAAGGCCAACGAATGAAGTTCCCGCAAGGCGACGGTGTCGTCGATCGAATCGCTCACCGACACGACGTGTGCCCCGAGCTCGAGCGCCAAGCGGGCCAAAACGCCATGATCGGGAGGACCGGCCAGGACCACGATGCCCGGACTCACATCGGCCCAGGTCCGAGAACCGAGCGACTCGGTCATCGGGCCCATCGTGGCCACCACTTCGTCGGCCCGGCCGTCACGGGGGTCATCGAGCACGATCCGGTCGACTCCGGGAACGCTGAGAAGTTGCCGAACCGCACGACCGCCCACGACGCCGCAACCAACGACAAGAATGTTCATGAGGTCGTTAGCGCAGGTCAGGACCGGACAGCTCGCGCCAGCCGCCCTGCTGGGGAGGAATACCGCCGGAACCTCGGAGGCGAAGAACTCCCACGATCACCCCAGCGATGCCGAGGGACACGAGAGCACGACGAAGTGCATTCACGTGGGGCTGGCAGGAATCGAACCTGCGACCTTCACATTATCAGTGTGACGCTCTAACCAACTGAGCTACAGCCCCAGGGCCGAGAAACATTACACGACGTAGCGATGTCGGATTTCCGTTTAGGTACTGCGGACTACGACCGGGAACCCGGGGCCATCCACGAACCGGTCGGATCCGACGCGGCGGCAATCCAGTCATCGCCGTCGGGCGTCGAACCATTCGAGCCTGACGCGGAGCCGTTCGTCGGGCCGGACGCGCCAACCAGACCACCGTTCGACGCCCGAGCCTCCTCGGGTGCCCACACGTCGTTGATGGCATCGCCTGGCGCTGACGTATCGAAGGACGCCGCGACGCCCCGAGCATCAGCTGGGAGGGCGCCCGCTGCCTCCACGAGGTGACTACCCGAAGCGCCGGCCACCGGCGGTTCGTACACCAGCGGGAGGGTCGCCTGCGGCGCTTTGACCTTGCGTCGACGCCGACGGCGACGGCGACGTCGTTGACCCGGGGTGGCTTCGGCCTGGGCAGCCGCAGCGTTGGCCAAGACGTCCTTGGGCAGGGGCACCCGTTCCTGGAGCACCGACACGACGACACCACCGAAAATGCTGCTGAGCATGTTGTAGAGAAACGCCATGACGACGGTACCGATGGTCGCGAGAAGAATCAGCGCACCCGTTACCCCCAACGCCGCCCGAAACAACTTGTCACCGAACAGCTGAAAATCCTTGGTGCCGAGGAGGTCTCCGAGGAACGACTCGATCTGATCGCGTGTACCGATTCGATCGGCGATGAACCAGAGTCCGACGACGGCCACCAGCGAGACCAGACCACAACAAAGGTGGAACAGAAACGCGACTTTGGCCACCGACCAAAGCTCAAAGCGTCGAACGACTCGACGCGCTCGTATTCCTCTGCGCACATACCGACACTACTGCCGCAGGGCCGCCCCGCGAAGTCAAGTGACACGACAAATCCGCTGAAGATGCCCGAGGGCAGGGAACTTTGCCTGTGGTGCACGCTTGCCCATCAACCAGATGATCCGGTCACCGTCACCCGGGGGATCGAGGTCGGCGGTCGAAGGATGAGAACTCCGTCGACGAATGTTTCACCGGTGTGGATTGTGGTCGTGGTCGTCGACTCGGTGGCCCCCGACGTCTCCGTCAGATCTTCAAAGCGGCCGACGACCGCGCTGTGGCGGGCCCGGGCGAAGCCCCTCGCGCCGTTCACCTCCACGGTCACGGTGACATCGTCGCCGACCTCGGCGTAGTCAATCAAGGTCGCCCCATTGCGCGCCGCCAGTGCCACGGCCGACGATCGTCCTTCAGCGGCCCCGGCCAAAGCGACAGCATCGGCCGCACCCTGCGCTCGAGCCCGATCAGCCGCCGCGGCACCGAGTTTGACGACGAATACCGTGAGAACGGCAACGAGCGTCAGGACCGCGGCCGCCATGAGCGTCACGGACGCCCCCTCACGTCGTGCAGCCCGGCCGCCAGGTCCGGGACGCGAAACACTCCGCCTCGTTGACGGGGCGGAGTGTTCCTCGAACGATAAACGTTGGTGTGTCAGGAACCGAGGTTGTGGCCGAGACTGCGGGGCTGATTGCGAATCGTGCATTCCCCTATCGTGCGGCTGAGGTCTCCCCGAAAGGGGCGTCAGCCGCGCGCTAGGCGGGTCGTATCGGTCTTAATCAGCCTCGGTCTCAATCAGCTTCGGTCTCAATCAGCTTCGGTGTTGAGCACCTTCGCCACGGAGGCCACGGTCTGACCGGAATCCAGGTTCATCACCCGGACACCGGTGGCCTCGCGACCCTGCGAGGAAATCTCACGCACCGCCTGGCGGTTTGTGACCCCGCCATCGGAGATCAGGATGATCTCGTCGTCGATCTCGACGGTGAAGGCGGCGGTGAGCTTGCCCTTGCGGACCGGCAGCTTGATGGCGATTACACCCTGGCCCCCGCGACCCTGCTGATTGAACCGCTCCACCTTTACCCGCTTACCGAAGCCGGTGTCGGTGATCAGCAGAATGTCGGTGGCGTCGGTAACGGCGTCGCAGCTGACCACTTCGTCGTTGGCCTTCAGCTTCATACCGCGAACACCGGCAGCCGCTCGGCCCATGGCCCGAACTTCCTCTTCGGTGAAGCGGATGGCCTGGCCGAGCTTCGACACCATCAAGATGTCGTCGTCGCCGTTGGTCTGGATGACCTTGACCAGCTCGTCATCGTCGCGGAGGTTCACGGCGATGAGGCCGGCGCGCAGCGACGAGTCGTATTCGCTCATCAGGGTCTTTTTGACCTGACCAAGTCTCGTGCAGAAGAACAGGTAGCGGTTGTCTTCGTATGTACGCGTATCAATCAGCGCCTGGATCTTCTCGTCTGGTGCCAACGGCAGCAGGTTGACGATGGCCGTGCCCCGAGCGGTACGGTCCTTCTCGGGAATCTCATGCGCCTTGAGGCGGTACACACGACCACGGTTTGAAAAGAACAGCAGATACGCGTGAGCCGACGTCGTGATGATGTCGGTGACGTAATCCTCGTCTTTGAGCTTGGCGCCCTGAATGCCACGACCACCACGGCCCTGGGTGCGGAAGGTGTCGGCCGGCATCGACTTGATGTAGCCGATCTTCGACATCGTGATGACGAGCTCACGGTCTTCGATGAGGTCTTCGACACTCAGGTCACCCGGGTCGAAGGTGATCACGGATCGGCGTGGGTCGGCATATTCGGCCCGCACCGCGTTGAGCTCGGTCTTGAAGACTTCGTTCAGAACAGCCCGATCTCCGAGAATCGCCTGCAGTTCCGTGATCTGAGCCATCAATGCCGCGACACGCTCTTCGATGTCGATGCGGCTGAGCCGGGTCAGGCGACCGAGTTGCATGTCGAGAATCGATTCGGCCTGCTCGATCGAGAACTCGAACGGTGCGGCCTGCAGGCCTTCCTTCGCCGCAGCGCGGTCATCGGACGCCCGGATCAACGCGATGATCGCGTCGATCATGTTGATGGCCTTGAGGTAACCCTCTTGGATGTGGGCGTCGCGCTGGGCCTTCTTCAGGCGGTATTCCGAGCGGCGCGTGATGACTTCGACCTGGTGGGCGATGTAGTGCTGCAGCATCTGCAGCAGGTTCAGCGTGCGCGGCACGCCGTCGACCAGGGCCACCATGTTGACACTGAAGGTGCTCTGCAAACCGGTCTGCTTGAACAGGTTGTTCATGACGACGTAGGAATTGGCGTCGCGCTTGAGGTCGATCACGATGCGGGTCTTGCCCTTGGACGACTCATCGTTCGCATTAGCGATGCCGACCAGCTCGCCGGCGTCGACGAGTTCGCCGATGCGCGTGAGGATGCCAGCCGGACTGGCCTGATACGGGAGTTCGGTGATGATGATCTGCGACTTGCCGCCCTTGCCTTCTTCGATCTCGGCGACGGCGCGCATCTTGACGGCCCCCTTGCCAGTTCGATAAGCGTCCATAATTCCGGCTCGCCCGAGGATGAGGGCGCCGGTCGGGAAGTCGGGACCCTTCACGAAGTTCATGAGCTCGTCGACGCTCGCTTCGGGGCGATCGAGCAGGTGGATGACGGCATCGACCACTTCGCCGAGGTTGTGCGGCGGGATGTTGGTGGCCATGCCGACCGCGATACCGGTGGAGCCGTTGACCAGCAGGTTCGGGAAGCGGGCCGGGAGAACCGTGGGCTCTTCTTTGTCACCCGAGAAATTCGGGCGGAAATCGACGGTGTTCTCGTCTATGTCGGCCAGGAGCCGCATGGACAGTGGGGTCAGGCGGCATTCCGTGTAGCGGTAGGCCGCGGCGTTCGCGTCGGGTGAGCCGAAGTTGCCGTGACCGTCGATCAGCGGGTGGCGGAGCGAGAAGCGCTGCGCCATGCGCACGAGGGCGTCGTAGACCGCGGTATCGCCGTGCGGGTGGTACATACCGATCACGTCGCCGACGACCTTGGCGCACTTGAAGTGCGGCCGGTCGGGACGCATACCGCCGTCGTACATGGCCCACAGGATGCGGCGATGCACCGGCTTCAGACCGTCTCGCACATCGGGAAGGGCGCGGGCCACGATGACCGACATGGCGTAGTCGAGGAAGGATCGCTCCATTTCCTCTTGGATTTCGATCGGCTCGAAGTTGCCGAATTCCAATGGTGGTTCTGCGTTACTCATTTACGTTCCTGTTCCGCTTTACTAAGCGCGCTGTATTTCAAGGGCCGGTCGGCGGCGATGACGTTCGAAGTCAATGCCGGCATGGGGCACTGGCTTTAGATGTCTAGGAAGCGAACATCGTTCGCGTTTTGCACAATGAACTGCTTGCGGGCGTCGACGTCGTCGCCCATCAACGTGCTCATGACCTGGTCGGCGATGGCGGCCTGCTCGACGGTGACTTTGAGAAGCGTGCGCTTGCTGGCATCCATCGTGGTGTCGCCGAGCTCGTCGGCGTCCATTTCGCCCAGGCCCTTCAGCCGGTTGAACTCGAACTTGCGGTTCGGGTTCTCCTCGAGGAAGCGATCCTTGGCCGCGTCGTCTTTCAGATAGCGCTTCCCTTCTTTGCCGACGACAACCGAGTACAACGGCGGCTGGGCGATATAGACGAAGCCGGCCTCGACCATCGGACGCATCTGACGGAAGAAGAACGTGAGCAGCAGGGTGCGGATGTGCGAACCGTCGACGTCGGCGTCGCAGAGCGCGATGACCTTGTGGTAGCGGCACTTGCCGGCATCGAACTCCTCGCCCACACCGCCACCGATGGCGGTGATCAGGGCCTGGATTTCGTTGTTCTTCATCATCTTGTCGATGCGTGACCGCTCGACGTTGAGGATCTTGCCGCGGATCGGAAGAATGGCCTGCGTACGGGGGTCTCGTGCATCGGTCGCGGAACCGAGGGCCGAGTCGCCCTCCACAATGAACAGTTCGGACTCTTCGGGGTTCTTACCGGAGCAGTCTTTCAACTTGCCCGGCAGACCTCCGCCGAAGGTGGCCGACTTGCGGGCGACGTCGCGGGCCTTTCGGGCCGCGACCCGCGCCTGCTGGGCGAACTGGGCCTTCTTGACGATCTTGTTGGCTTCGGTCGGGTTCTCCTCAAACCATTCGGCCAGCTTCTCGTTGGTCGCCTTCTGCACGAGCGTCTTCATGCTCGTGTTGCCGAGCTTGCCCTTGGTCTGGCCTTCGAACTGCGGCTCGCGGACCTTGACGGAGATGATCGCCGTGAGACCTTCCCGGATGTCTTCGCCCGCGAGGTTCTCGTCTTTTTCCTTCAGGAGACCCTTCTCCCGGGCGTACTTGTTGACGACGCTCGTGAGGGCGGAGCGGAAGCCTTCGACGTGCGTGCCACCTTCGATGGTCGCGATGCCGTTGGCGAACGAATGCAGGCCCTCGTAGTAGCCGGTGTTCCATTGCATGGCGACTTCCGCCTCACCGACGTTTTCGTCGTCGGACACCTTGAACGACGGAACCTTCGTGAACAGCGGTTCTTTCGTGGCGTTGAGGTGCTTGACGAAGTCGATCAGGCCCTGATTGAACTTGAACGTCACTTCTTCCGACGCCCCGGCGACGGTTCCGTCTTCGGTCAGCCGTTCATGATTTGGTCGCTCGTCGCGGAACACGATCTCGAGGCCCGCGTTGAGAAACGCCATCATCCGGAAGCGTTCGACCATGGTCTCGGCGCGGAAGTCGGTGGTCTCAAAGATCGTGGAGTCTGGCCAGAACGTGATCGTGGTTCCGGTGCGGTTGCGAGGGGCCTTTCCGGTCACCGCCAGTTTGGTCTTCACGTTGCCGCCGTTGGCGAACTCGACAAAATGACGGTTGCCTTCGCGGTCGATCTCGGCCGTCAGTTTCGACGAGAGCGCGTTCACCACCGAAACGCCCACGCCGTGCAGACCGCCGGACACCTTGTAACCGCCACCTTCGCCGAATTTGCCGCCCGCGTTGAGTTCCGACAGCACGATTTCTGCGGCCGGACGACCGTTGATGCGCTTGTCATCGGATTTCATCGGCCCGACGGGAATGCCGCGGCCGTTGTCTTCGACGCGACAACCGCCGTCGGCCTGGAGCACGATGACAATGCGATTGCAGAAGCCGGCCATGGCTTCGTCGACCGAGTTGTCGACCACTTCCCAGACGCAATGGTGCAGGCCGGTGATCCCCGTTGAACCGATGTACATACCGGGGCGTTTGCGGACGTGTTCGCGGCCTTCGAGGACCGTGATGTCGTTCTCGTTGTACGTCGACGAACCCTTGGTCGACATGTTCGAATTCGCCGTGGCTCCGTTTGTGGACGCGCGAGGCGCTTCCGGAACTGGCGTGGCGGGGGACGTCGCGGTGTCGTTACTCATAGTGGTTCTTTTCTGCACGCGTTTGGGCGGGCAACCCTTTCATTTCCAACCGAACTCCGAGATTTCTCCGCTACGGAAACCCGTGGACCGATTCGTTGGTGAACAACCGACAAGTTCGATCCGGCATTTCGTGTTTCCGCTGGTCAGAGCGGAGAATCGCAGAGACGTAATTCTACTCGACGGGGTGTGACAGACCTCTGCAAACACCCGTGTTTTCTGAAGAAAACTGCGAAGAATTTTGCTACTCGACAGCGCGGGGTCCGCGTCGCGTTCCGACCACGCGAACAGACAAACTGCTGACCGTCCCCGCGCCGACCTGCTCATTTACCCGGCGGATGAGATCGTCGCCCAGATACTTGAGTTGCGTCGCCCAGGCAGGCTCGGTGACTTCGACCGTCAGAACCCCGTCTCGGAGCCCGACGGGGCGGAGATGGGCCGCCAGAAGCTCGCCGACGAGTCCTTCCCACCCGGCGAAGACCTTCGACAGGGAGTCTGGCGGAGCCAAACCCAATCGCTTCGTCAGGGCGTCGAGTGTTTCACCGATTTTCTTCGGTGACTTCCACATCTCCTCGGGATCATGTCCCGAACTACGTGATGAACGATAATTCATGTCACGCGATTCCACGCGGTTTCGTCCACAGATTCCACAGCTTTATCCACAGGCGTGAGATGCGTCGGGCCGGTAGACCGGGCCACTCGGAGAATCGATTCGACCTCGGCCGCCGGCGGAACGAAGCCTGCCGTCGCCAATAGGGCCTGACCTGCGGGAAGATGGCGTACAAGCGCGTCGCTCCGCTGCGGGTCGAGTTCGGAGAAGACGTCATCGAGCAACAGTAACGGGGGTTGGCCGAGGCGCTCCGCAAGCAGTCGATGCCCAGCCAGGCGTAGGGCCAACGCCAGAGTCCGCTGTTCCCCCTGCGACGCGTGCGTGCGGGACGGACGCCCCTCGATGAGTAGTTCGATGTCATCTCGGTGCGGACCGACCAACGAGACCCCGCGGCGCACGTCGTCGGTCCGGCCTTCCGCTAACGCCCCCGACAGCCCGTCAGAGCGATCGAACCACACCGACCGGTACGTGAGCGTCACCGGAGCCGGACGATCGGCCACATCGCTGTATGCCGTTTCGACGAACGCCCGCAGGTCGTCGAGCAGGGCGATTCGCGACCGCGCGACATCGGTTCCGACCCGGCTGAGCTTGTCGTCCCAGACGTCGAGCGTGAAACCGACTTCGGCGCTGATGCGACCGCCCGCCTGTTTGAGCAGGGCATTTCGCTGGCGGAGGACCCGCTCCAGCTCGGTGAGCATCGCCTCGTTACGTGGGTGGAGCATCGTCAGAAGCTCGTCGAGGTATGACCGACGCTCACCGGGCCCGCCCTTCACCAGAATCAGGTCTTCCGGAGAAAACACCGTGATCCGCAACACGTCACGCAGCTCGCGGTTGCGCTTCAACGGTTGTTTGTTCACGAGCACCCGGTTTCGACCGGTCATGACGATTTCGGTCTCGACCAGGACGGATCGACCTTCGGCGTCGATCTCGCCGCGAATGACACTGCGCTCCGCGCCGAGGCGGACCAGGCCCTCCGTCGGAACTCCTCGGAAAGATCCGAGAATCGAGAGGTACCCGGCCGCTTCCAGCAGGTTCGTTTTGCCCGTTCCGTTGGGCCCGACGACCACCGTCAGGCCAGGTCCGAACACCACTTCAGCTTCGTCGTAGCTCCGAAAGTCGCGGAGCCACAGGCGTTGCAGGGTCATCGAACAGCTCGCGAGGTGACCCGGGACCGAGGGCGACCGGTGAGGTGCACCAGACGCGTCAAACGCGAACGGGCATCAGGAGGTAGAGATAATCCGAACGATCAAGCGACCGCAGAACTGCGGGCTTCAGGTTGTCGGTCGTCTCGAGGGTCACGGTCTCCCCGACAGCCGAGTCGACCCCGGCGATCAGGAACTCGGGGTTGAAGGCCACTGTGAGGTCGGCTCCGGTGTATGTGGCTTCGATCTGCTCGTTGGCCTGGCCGACGTCTTGGGTGATCGCGACCAGCTCGAGGCTGTCGGCGCTGAGCTTCAGGCGGACCGGGGTGGCGTCTTTGGCGAGGAGACGTACGCGCTTCAGCGCATCGAGAAAGGCCGACCGGCTCACGGTCAGCTTGTTCGGCAGCGAGGCCGGAATCAGGTTGCGGTAGGGCGGGTACTGACCCTCGATGAGGCGGGTCATAACCGTGGTTGAACCCACAACAAACGACGCTTCCCGCTCACCCAGGTGATGGGTCACATCACCCGTGTTGCCGAGCACCCGGGCGACCTCGCCCAGCGCGCGACTGGGGACGAGAACTGTCTGGCCCTCCTGCAGCACGGTTGTTCCCGGTAGGTCACGAACCGCCAGACGGTACGAGTCGGTGGCGACCAGACGCAGCCCGCCGGCTTCGGCCGCCATGAGTACACCGGTGAGAATGGGACGCGCATCGTCGTGGCTCGCGGAAGGAATGACCTGCTTTACCGCGTCGGCCAGCTCTGAGGCCGAGATGGTGATTCCACCAGGGGCCGGGTCAGGCAGCCGTGGAAATTCCTCGACCGGAAGCGTGCGAAGGGAAAACACCGAACGCCCGGCCTCGATCTGCGCCTGCTCCCCGTCGACGGCCAGCGTCACCGCTCCGGACTCAAGCGACCGGAAGATGTCGGAGCCCAACTTGGCGGGGATTACCGCGCTGCCGTCTTTCAGGCCGGCCACAACCACGTCGACCATGATCGTGAGATCGAGGTCTGACCCGGTCAGCCGCAGTTGGTCGCCCGAGAGCACCATGCGTACTCCGGAGAGTACGGGCATGGCTGATCGGGACGCAACGGCGCGGGCGGCCGTCGAGAAGGCATCGACCAAAACATCACGTTCACAGCGGAGTTTCACAGTGTTCCTCTATATAGAAAGAGATAAAGAAATAGCAACAACAGTAATAAGGGTTGTGGATTGTGGAAAGCTCGGCATTATGCCTGCTCACGGGGGTTGTAAGGGTGCGCGAGGTTAT
The DNA here is from genome assembly GCA_963763135.1 of uncultured Acidimicrobiales bacterium. Taxonomy (GTDB): domain Bacteria; phylum Actinomycetota; class Acidimicrobiia; order Acidimicrobiales; family JANYDT01; genus JANMZO01. The sequence goes on from CAVXNJ010000012.1 coordinate 1,444,543, forward strand.
CCCCCGCGCGCACAGACCCATGAGGACGGCTGGCGCGAGGTGTGGACGACGAGCGATTTATGCACAGATAAGCGCGGTTTTCCACCGGTTTATCCACCGGTCTTAATGACGCGAATGAGTTCGCTTACCTGGTCGTAGATAGCCCGGCGTTCCTTCATCTGCTCCGTGATCTTTTCCACTGCATGGATCACCGTGGTGTGGTCACGGTCACCGAATTCGCGGCCGATCATCGGATAACTGAAATCGGTGAGTTCCCGAAACACGTACATTCCGACCTGTCGGGCGGTCACGAGCGGGCGTCGGCGGCTTTGCCCAGTCAGATCGGCGATAGTGAACCCGAACATCTCGGCGGTCGCGTTCAGGATGGCCTTTGCCGTAACGGGACGGGGCTCGTTGCCGGAAAGAAGGTCAGACAGCACGCGCTCAGCCATCGGGAGGTCAAGGGCCACCCGGTTCAAGCCTGCGTACGCACACACACGGTTGAGGGCACCCTCAAGCTCACGGATGTTGTCCTTTATATGCGTGCCTATGAAATTGAACACGTCGTCGGGAACCGCTATGCGCTCTCGCTCGGCCTTCTTCCGAAGAATGGCCAGACGGGTCTCGATTTCCGGTGGCTGAACGTCGGTAATCAATCCCCATTCAAAACGACTCCGCAAACGATCTTCCAGCGTCGCAATGTTCTTGGGCGGACGGTCGCTCGAGATAACAATCTGACGGCCCGACTGATGAAGGAAATTGAAGGTGTGGAAGAACTCTTCCTGCGTTCCCTCTTTCCCCTCCATGAACTGAATATCGTCGATGAGCAGCACGTCGCAGTCATCGCGGTATCGACGTTTGAATCCGCCGGTCGTGTTTGTCTTGATCGCATCGACGAATTCGTTCATGAACGTTTCGGTCGAGACGTATCGGATCCGGCTGGTGCGGTAGTTCTCCCGCACATAGTGGGCAATCGCTTGGAGCAGGTGGGTTTTCCCCAGCCCGGAATCGCCATAGATGAACAACGGGTTGTACGAGCGGGCGGGAGTTTCGGCGACCGACATGGCGGCCGCGTGGGCGAAACGGTTCGATGATCCGATAACGAAATCCGCAAACGTGTAGCGCGGGTTGAGAACCAGGTCACCACTGACCTGCTCGCTGGCTGAACCGAAGGGCAATTGCGGTGCGTGGCTGACGGGATCGGCGACCGGGGGCGGGCTCAGCAGTGGGTCGAGCTCGAACGTGGGCGCATCTGCGGCACCCGCTTCGAGAACTTCGATGGAGACCGTCATACGTTGGCCGGTCACTTCCAAAAGCACATCGGCGATCAGACCGAGATATCTGCTTTCGATCCGCTCTTTGGCGATGGAATGCGCAACGGCCAGGATCAGCCGATGGTCGTCGAGCACGAGCGGACGAGCGGTGGCGAAGCTGCTGTTCCAGGTCGCGACCGGAAGGCGAGTACGCAGGCGAGCGGCCAATTCTGGCCAGACTGTGGCGTCATCCTCCCCGTTCATGCGCTGTCTCCTGGTTTTCCACAAGTTCGTCCACAGATGTGGAAATCATATGAGCACTGATTAGTCGTTCAGTTTGCCGAAGGTCCTGGAATGAATCCGCTGGTCAAACCACTACAACGTCAGGGCAGCACGGTAGCACTCCATCAAACGTCCGTGTTTCGCCGCGTGGGGTGCTGTCGTTGAGTCGAACGGGGCTCAACGTGTCTTTCAACAGGTCAACGAGCTTTTCAACAGCTCCTGGGGAAAAGGGCCGTTTCGTCACGGATCGTGGTTCCGTGTGCGGTTTTTGAAGTCGTTGCTTCGCGCACAGTTTCACCCTCTGGAGCCCGCGACCGGACGACCGGTGTAGTCCGCTATTGTTGTTAGGTTCTGCGAACGGCCTGTACGGACGTTCTCCGCTTACCTAAGGACCGCCGTGAAGCGTACTTTTCAACCCAATGTCCGACGTCGTGCGAAAAAGCATGGCTTCCGTGCCCGTATGTCCACCGCTGGTGGACGCGCCGTTCTGAAGGCTCGCCGAGCCAAGGGCCGAGCCCGGATCTCTGCCTAGCGTGCCGTTGCGCGCAGCCTCTGGTCGACTGACGGGTCGTTCGTCATTCCAGCGACTGCGTAGCTCGGGCCTCCGTGTGCGTCGAGGACCGTTATCGGCCACGGTGCTGCCTACGGAAGGGCCAACCCGCATCGGGTTTGCCCTCCCGACAACGCTCGGAAACGCGGTGGTTCGCAACCGTCTTCGTCGCCGACTGCGCGCAATAGCCATGTCAAAGCAGGACCTTCCCAAGGCTGACATCGTGATCCGCCCCTCTCCAGCTTGTGTGACCCTCACGTATGCGGGTCTAGAGGCTGTATTCAGCGATCTCGTGGCCAAGATCACCGACACTCTTGTGGCACGGAATTCGCAATGAAGCCACGCGGCACCGACGACGCGATGCACGCACCGACTCCCGTTCCGTCGGCCGATCCTGAGTTGCTCCCGTCTGGGGGGACCGCCGACGGGCCTAGTTCGGGTGCTGATTCCGGCAACACCGACCCGCGCCTGGTGCAGCGGTTGCTCATCGGTGGGATCCACGTGTACCAGGGCGCTCGCGCCGGTCGGCCGTCGCCGTGCCGGTTTATGCCGTCGTGTTCGGCATACGGCGAAGAGGCAATTGCCGTTCATGGAGCCGTTAAGGGTTCCCTGCTCACACTGAAACGCATTACGCGCTGTCGCCCGGGAGGCGGCTTCGGCGTTGACCTCGTTCCTCCCCGCACCTAGGACACCATGTTCGAGTTTCTCGCAGCCATTCTTTCCTTTTTTTACCAGTTCACACACAGCTACGGTCTTTCAATCGTCTTGTTGACGGTAGTTGTCCGACTCGTCCTGTTCCCGCTAACGGCCAAGCAGATGCGCTCAATGGCCGCCATGAGCCGGGTTCAGCCCCAAATCAAGAAGATGCAGGCCGAGTACAAAGACGACCGGCAAAAACTCAACGAAGAGATGATGAAGTTCTACAAGCAGGAAGGGATCAACCCCGCGGCGGGCTGCTTCCCTCTCCTGCTGCAGCTTCCGGTGTTCTTCGGATTGTTTCGCGTAATCCGTGGTCTCTCTTCGACTGGCCCACTTTCGTTCCTTGCGGTACGGGTTCCAAAGCCTGACTATCTCGGCAAGGACTCTGAGATGTACCGGGCGATTGTGCGTTCCGGCGGCCAACTGCTCTCGTGGGGGTTTGACCTCGCGCAGTCGGCGAGCGGAACGTGGGGCTCGTCGAAGGCAACCCCGTACCTGATCCTTGTGCTGCTTTACGGAGCGAGCGGGTGGGTTCAGCAGAGCATGGCCAACAAGCGCAACATGACCCAGGCAACGGGTACCGCCGCCCAGATGCAGCAGATCATGAAGATCTTCCCCTTGTTCATGGCCTTGTTTGCCTGGAGCATGCCCGCCGGACTCGTCGTGTACTGGTTTGCATCGAACCTGTGGACCATCGGGCAGCAGGAAGTTCTTCACCGCACCATCCCCCGCCACGACCCGAATGCGCCGATCGACGTGAAGGACGTGAAGGAGGAGAAGGTGGTTACGAAGGCCTCATCGGGCGCCGCGAAGCTTGGCACCGGGAGCAGCGCCGGCTCGACCACCAAAGGTGTTGCTCCAACGTCTGGGTCCAACGCGGCTAACCCCCGCAATAAGGCCGGGGCGAAAGACGCCGATCCGAGTGTGGCCAACGGATCTCCAAAAGTAGGCCCCGTGGCTAAAGGGACGAAGACCCCAACGAGGAACATTCCTTCCTCGTCGGGCAAAAAGAAAGGACGTTAGGTATGGAGTGGGTAGAGACCACGGGCAAGACAGTCGATGAGGCCGTGGAGGCCGCGCTCGATCAGTTAGGCGTAGATCGAGCCGAGGCTGACATAGAAATCCTCGACGAAGCAAAGACCGGACTCTTCGGTCGCGTGCGTTCCGAAGCTCGGATTCGCGCTCGTGTCGCGCCGGTCAAGCCGCGTGCCAAAGAGGATCGTCGGGAGCGCAAGACCAAGGCTGCCGCATCGCCAGACGCAACACCGGCTCGCAGCGCTGTTGCCGAGTCCACCGATGCCGCTCCTGCCGCGAAGCCGAAGCGAACCCGGGCCACCTCCACTAAGGCGGCGGCTGCGGTGGAACCAGCGGCTCCCGTCGCCGAAGTTGCCGCCCGCGCTCCCCGACCCGCCCGGGAACCACGTCCCCCACGCGAGCCACGTGCTCCCCGAGAATCGAGTGCCATGCCGAGCCAGGATGTAACCGAAGCTGGAGAAAAATTCCTTACCGGATTGGTTCAGGCATTTGGCCTCTCAGGAACGGTGAGCACCCACGTGGTCGCCGACGGAATCACTGAGTTCCGTATCAGCGGACCCGACCTGGGTGTGATGATCGGCCCGAAAGCCCAGACCCTGACGGCAATTCAGGACCTGCTTCGCACGGTTGTCTACTACCAGGTTGAGGGAGACGCTGGTCGACTTCTCCTCGATGTCGGGGGCTACCGGGAACGTCGGCGCCAGGCCTTGGAGGAGTTCACGAAGAAGGTCGCCGCTGACGTGCTGGCCAGTGGGGAATCCCGTGCGCTTGAACCCATGAGCCCGGCGGACCGCAAGGTTGTTCACGACACGGCCGGCACCATCGACGGAATTGTCTCGCTGTCGGAGGGCGAAGACTCCGCACGTCGGGTCGTCTTGTCGCTCGGCTGACGGAAAGTCGCTCAACCCGCTGCGGTTGGGATAAAACTAGATCATGATGAATGTCCGGGAAGCCCTCAGCGTCTCCCGGACATTTGGCTTTCTGGGGCCGGGGCCGGTCGAGGATCACCTGGCCCATGCGGAGGGATTTCGTGCAGCGATTATCGCTGGAATCGAGTTGCTCGATACGGCGACACCCTCGCACCTGGTCGACCTCGGTACAGGCGGAGGTGTGCCGGGACTTCCGCTGATGTTGGACTTTCCCGAGTCGACGTGGGTGTTTCTCGACAGTGCGGAAAAGCGGATGGCAGTGGTTCAGGATCTGCTCGATGAGATGGGATTGGCTGATCGGTGTCGGATTCGAACCGGTCGCGCAGAGGAACTCGCACGAGCTGCTGACCTGCGGGGCTGGGCCGACGTAGTGGTGGCACGCGGTTTCGCCGGACCGGCCGTAACGGCCGAATGCGCCGCTCCCCTGCTGCGGGTCGGCGGAATGCTCGTGGTCAGCGAACCACCCGTCGAATCGAATCGCTGGAACGCCGACGGGCTCGCGAGCCTCGGCCTTCGCGAATTGATCCGTGTGGAGCAACCCTTTCGCTTCTTCGTGGCTGTACAGACCGAAGAGTGTCCGGACCGTTTCCCCCGAAGAGTCGGAATCCCCGGAAAGCGACCGCTGTTCTGATTTCGCTTCCGCGTATGAAATCCGCTTCTGTGGATTGTCGGTTTGTTGCACGTGGTGGTTCGGGAGTCGATCTGCTCGTCGCCACGCGCTCCTCGGGTAGGACACTTCCTGAGAGGAAGAGGAACCCTCAGCCCGGTTGCCGACTCTCTGGAAACCTGTGATCCTCGACCATCGCCACTGTCCTTGACACGACTGTGGTGGTGCAGGACGATGCGGGACGCCGAGCGTTCCACGTGAAACCTTCCGCTCGGGTCGGTCGTGGTTCGGACCGGAGCGCGGATGCGGGCGAGGTCGCGCCGAGGTTTGTCTGGCGGGCTCCGTGACACTGGTGCCAGGTTGCTGGTTCGGGACCCAAACCGCTCGACCGGTAGGAAGTGGTCAGCCATCCTCAGGTTCGGAGGAGTCCACGAGAGAAGCGGTGCATTGATGCTGTGCCTCTCGGTGGGTGTGATTGTTTGACCGGCGCAGTCCTCGGTGGAGTGTCTGATCTAAAGAGGGCCGGGACCCGTGCTAATCAGTGCCTTGTGGGTCAGCGTTCCTACCGCTCCGGAGAAGCAGGTGATCTCTTGCTGACGGCGAGCGAGGGTTCGAGTCAATCCGTCTGCTTGCAAACGTTGACCGAACGTCCCTAACCGTCGATGACTGGAATGCAGATGGCCACCCGTTGCTCAAACGGCCTGGCCTCGCAGACTTCGGTGACCCAGGATCCCCTTTCGGCTCGTGACGATGCGGGGCTGAAGCACTCGGTCTCAGTAGCGCGGCTGATTATGCGAATCTTTGAAACCCGTAAGTCGGGTCGGAAGGCCTTGCCGGGGCGCATGTTGTTCTTTCGCAGAACATTCCTGACAGGTTGTGTCGCTCGACATTCCTGACACCTGAGTTGGTCACGGGCCATGGTGGTGATAGGGGTGGTTTCTATGGATCTTCGTATGCCGGAACATCGCTGTCGCGGACAACGTGAACCTCGCGGAGTTCTGCCGGACCTACGGTGAGTCGCCATAACGTTTGGCGTGTGGCGCGCACCGGTTCGAGCGGGAGGCACCGAGCGATGAGAACCCGGTCGCGAGGGCATCGCGTCGCCGAGCCGAATCGGGTCGGTGTGGTCGAGAACGCGGTCATCGGCCTCCGGAAAGAACCCGGGTATCAGGGGTTGAATAAGGGGCAGTCCACCATCCCAATGGCATTCTGGCCGTTGGCGGCTGAGGGACCGTCTAGACCGTGCGGTCACGGGTAACGCGATATCGGAGCGCTTACCGACCGAGCAAATCGGTGGGTATCGTCCTGCCCGACAAGTCCGTGTGGATAGTTCGTCCGAACGTACGATGCGAGCGCTGAGCGGCGGCAGATCGGCAGGGGAGCGAATCGGGTTGAGATCGATGCAGCTGCCCGTACGCGGGATGCGCGGCGTCGCTGGCCCGCAGCTCGACGAACGTCCTGCTCGTGAGGGCATCCCGATCCTCCGTCCTGGTTCGATTTACGGGGGCTTCTTTTCATCAGCGAGGCTGAAATTTCTTGGCGGAGAGGCATCGGGGTGCGCCTGAGTCCGGTGGGCTTCGAGTACTGTGTTCGCTACCGGCGTCCTGGTCCTCAAGCGTTTCACGTGAAACGTACCGAGGAAGCGCCGAGGGTCCTTGACTTGTGACTTACGAGCAAGGACGATTGAATGAACCAGCCACAGAATCCGGAGTCTGCGTTGAACAGCCCTGAAGATACGGATTTGCGGACAAATGTTGGCTTTGCCCGACCTTTTCCTCGAACCATCGCAATTGCGAACCAGAAGGGTGGCGTCGGTAAGACGACCACCGCCGTCAACCTGAGCGCTTCGCTGGCCGACCTTGGTTATCGCGTACTCGTGGTCGATCTAGACCCACAAGGGAACGCTACGACAGCCCTTGGCGTCAACGCTCGGAGCCTCAAGTACTCGATTTATGACGTCCTTATGCAGGATGCGCCCATGGAGGATGCGGTCGAGGCGACCTCGATCCAGAACCTCTTCTTGACCCCGACCACAATCGATCTCGCCGGCGCCGAGATCGAACTTGTGCCGGCGTTCAGCAGGGAGCTCAAACTTCGACGCGCCATCGCCAAGGTGATTGACGATTTCGATTTCGTCGTGATCGACTGTCCGCCCTCGCTAGGCCTTCTCACGATCAACGCACTCGCGGCGGCCTCTGAAGTTGTGGTCCCCATTCAGTGCGAATATTTCGCGCTTGAAGGGCTGGGCCAGCTGCTTCGAAACGTGAATCTGGTTCAGGCGAATCTGAACCCGACGCTGGAAATTAGCGCCATCATTTTGACGATGTACGACGCGCGTACGAAGCTTGCGGACCAGGTGACAAAAGAGATCCGGGCCCACTTCGGTGACAGGGTGTGTAAGAACATCGTGCCGCGCAGCGTTCGCCTCTCTGAGGCACCCTCATTCGGACAACCAATAACGGTATTCGATCCAACTTCTCGTGGTGCGGTGGCGTATCGCGGGCTCGCAAAGGAGATCAGTGGTGGTGCGCCAAAGCGGACTGGGTAGGGGATTAGGGGCATTGTTGCCCGCCGGAGACCTTGATTTGACGGTCGCCGGAAGTTCAGGACTGCAAACCCCTTCTGGGGCGAGGCTGCTCGAAATCCCTGTGGTTGAGATACGCCCGAACTCCTATCAACCCCGGTCGGTCTTTGACGACGAGGGAATAGCATCCTTGGCTGCGTCCATCCAAGAACTTGGGGTCTTGCAGCCCATACTCGTACGGCCCGGTGAAGATGGGTCGTACGAGCTGATTGCGGGTGAACGTCGGTGGAGAGCGGCCAAGCGAGCCGGACTGACAACTATTCCGGCCATCGTGAAGGCGGCCGACGACAATGGAGCGCTGGAAGAAGCGCTGGTCGAGAACCTACATCGCGTCGATCTGAACGCCCTCGACGAAGCAGCCGCCTATCAGCAGTTGGTAGACGACTTTCATCTCACCCATGATCAGATCGCCCAGCGGGTTGGCAAGAGTCGAGCGGCCGTGACGAATACGTTGCGGCTTTTTCAATTGTCGCCGGCGATTCAGCGGATGGTTCTGGATGCCAACCTGTCCCCGGGGCACGCTCGCGCCCTGTTGGGAACGGATGACAAAGCATTCCAAGAAGCCCTGGCTCGCCGGACGGTGGTAGAAGGTTTGTCGGTTCGAGCTGTCGAAGAAGCCGTACGTATGCGTTCGGGAGGAGTGGCTAATCCAGCAAAGTCGACAACTGCAGCGCCGCCCGCAGTTCCACGGACTGATCGTCCTGCCGGCCTCCTCGAACTCGAAGATGTCCTGGCCGAGGTTCTCGGAACTCGAGTTGCCATCGACCTGGTTCCGAACAAGAAGGGCAAGCTTGTCGTGGAGTTCGCTGACCTGAATGACCTTGAACGCATTTTTCGCGTTATGACCGGGGCAAACGTAATTGCCGCAACCGACGACCTCGAAGGTGTCGACGAGGCCATCGACGAGGAATAGTTCTTTAGGAGCCTCGGGGTTTCACGTGACACACGTGGAACCGTGGAGTGACCTTGGCGCGTTCGTCGCCGCAACATTGTGAAGTGGAAAATGGGACCGGAATAGACAATGGGATCGCACGAGTGCGATCCCATTGTTCGTTGTAACTAATTGCTCGTCGTAACTACTGTCGGCGAGCCCAGCGGGTCGCCGACCGACTCCGGTCTGCAGCCTTAGAGGTGATGCTCGAGTTCGTTCATGAGCTGCATCTTGCCCTTGGCGCCAACAGTGCGCTGTACGAGCTCGCCATCCTTGAAAAGCAGAAGCGTTGGGATGCTCATAACGTCGAAGCGACGGGCGATATCGGGATTGTCGTCGATGTTCAACTTGGCAATCGTCAGACGACCTTCCTGATCCTTGGCAATTTCTTCCAGTACAGGAGCGATCATCTTGCACGGGCCGCACCATTCGGCCCAAAAGTCCACGAGCACTGGCGTGGATGACGCGCCAACCTGCTCATCAAATGTTGCATCGGACAGGGTGAGAATTCCCTCAGCCATTCGTGTCACTTTCCCTTCGTTGAAAGACGATCAGTACAACCGGTTGGTACCGGACAACATTCCCGCCGCAGCGGGGTAAAGAATGAAAGCGAATTACACGCGTGAGAGTAAAGAGTTACGCAGCGTGAACATTGGTTTCGAGCCAACGTTCTGCGTCTATGGCAGCGGAGCAGCCGGAGCCCGCAGCCGTGATGGCTTGGCGGTACGTGTGGTCCTGGACGTCTCCGCAAGCGAAAACTCCGTCGATGTTCGTGCGTGTCGACTTGCCCTCGGTCACGATGTAGCCGTTTTCGTCGAGGGTGATAGCGCCCTTGAACAGATCGGTGTTGGGTGAGTGCCCGATGGCCACGAACAGCCCGGTGACCGGCAGTGAGGTCTGGACGCCGGTCTTGAGGTTCTCGACAAGTGCGCCTTCGAGTTTCGTGTCGCCGATCAGGTCGACCACCTTGGAATCCCACAGGAATTCGATCTTCGGGTTCGCAAATGCTCGGTCCTGCATGATCTTCGACGCCCGAAGCGCGTCGCGGCGGTGGATGATCGTCACCTTGCTCGCGAACTTTGTCAGGAATGTGGCTTCCTCGAGCGCTGAATCGCCTCCGCCGACAACGGCGATGTCGTGCCCCCGGAAGAAGAATCCGTCGCACGTGGCGCACGTAGAAAGGCCGTGGCCGAGGAGCTTCTCTTCTGCTGGGAGGTTCAGCATGAGTGACTTGGCTCCGGTCGAGATGATGACCGCGTGGGCCTGGTACTCGTCGTCGCCCACCCAAACCCGCTTCGGGCTACTTGCGAGGTCGACCCGGGTGACCTTCGCGGTGAGGAACTCGGTTCCGAAGCGGGCCGCCTGGGCCCGCATGGTCATCATGAGCTCCGGACCCTGAATCCCGTGTTCGAACCCCGGGAAGTTTTCGACCTCCGTGGTGAGCATCAGCTGACCCCCCGGCTGGTCGCCCGTGGAGGAAATCTCACCTTCGATGACCAATGGGGCCAGGTTGGCGCGAGCGGTGTAGATGGCGGCTGTGAGCCCGGCGGGCCCGGAACCGACGACGATGACATTGCGGATCTGTGACATGACGTCCTTGGTAGTGGTGCCCGCGGTCGTACCCGGGGCGTTGGTTGAATGAAACGATCAGGCTTGCGGCTTATGACGCTTACGCCACGCCGCGAGTCCAACAAGCATCAACACCGAACCCATGATGAAATATGCCAGCCAGACGCCCTGAGGTAGATACGCATCGAGCATCCGGACCCCGCCGATCGTGAGAAGGAGGAGGGTGGTGATGGCAAGGCCCGCCGCGAGCATCCCAAACACGACCATCTGCACGACTTTGAGCAGCGGTTCCGACGTTTTGCTGCGGATCGCATCAATTACCCCTTCAAGGGTGTCGAGCGCTTGAGTAACCCAGTCTTTGTCCGCAGGTTGTTCTTGGTTCACGCCGGTTAGGTTAGCGCTCCGGTAGGCCGGGCGATCTACGGCGGAGGCGAGGCGGGTGGGGGTCCCAAGCGCCTCGTTCGCTGGCACTACGACGTCGCACGCCGCTCAAGAACGTTGCACGTCGAGGGGTCGAGAATTTCGGTGAAGGTTGCCGTCGTCTCGGTGGATCCGGTGGCAGTGCCGGATCCCGACCGTACGATCCGAAGCAGCAGTGCGCGCCCGTTCACGGTGCCGCTGCCGGTCGCGAGGACCTGCTGATTGGTCGGAGCGGGACACGACGAAACCACGGCTCCAGCTACACCGGCCGAGGTGGCGGGCGCGGCCGCGGGGACGGTGGTCGATGCGGTCGGGCTTGACGCGGCTGCCGGGTCGTTCGTGGACGGGGTGAAGATCCTGGAACGCAGAGCCGGATCACTTGCGATGGCGTCGCCGAATCGGCTCAGGAGCTCGTCGTTGGTGGTGACCTCGCCAACCGGCGGGACGACGACCGGCGCCGACACGGGCGAGGACCGCACTTGGGTTGATGCACCGGAACTCGGGGCGTTGGTCGGGGCCGGGGCGTTGGGGGGCGCCGGGGCCGCGGCGGCTACCACCGGTGCGGGTGCCGACGAAGCGGGTGCTGCGACGCTGGCTGGGGCCTGATCGGTCGTCGCGGCGATTGGTGCGGCGGTTGTAACGCTCGACTTCTTCGCTGGTTTGACCCGCTGTGCGGCTTGCGTGGTGACGGGTGCCGCTTCCGGTGCCGCACCGACTTCCAACGATGGTGCGCTCGTGGTTGCGGGGGCGTCGGATTGCGGGGCGCCCGCTACAGCGCTTCCACCGGCTGCGCTCCCACTGTCGGACGACGTGGCGCCCGGCGTGGCGGTGGTGCCTTCGCCCGCTACCGCATCGGCCGACCTCGGGGCGACCGTCTCGGTCGCGGCAGCTGCGGCAGCAGTTTCGTCAGTAAGCCGACCAGCGGCGAAATCGGCCGGTACGGTCGTATCCGCGGCCTGCTCCGCTGCTGCGGCGTTCGCAGTGTCGTCGTCGGCGGCTTTGGCTGCCGGCAGCTCGGTGGCAGGCTTTGCGGTAGTGGCCGGTATCGCAACCGTGGAGACCTGCTGGACGCTCGATGGCCGGAAGACGAATGCGGCGATCACGGCGAGCGCGCCGAGTCCGGCGACCGCGACGACCCGCTGACGCAGAAAGGCCATGGCCCCGCCGGCCCGCGTCGGTCGACCGGAGACGGTTCCACGTGACGGAGCCGGGTTGGAACCGAGAACGTTTCGCCACCACGAGACATTGCTCGCCTGGTCAGACTCAGATTTCGCCCTGTCGGGGACCGGGGTGACGCTCAGATCGCGGGCGTGGCTTACGGGCGTCTCGGCATCGAAGGCGCTCAGGGCGGCGGCCAGGGCCTGCTCCATGCGGACCGGGTCGACGTCAACGATGCCGGGGGCCGGGGTGCGCAGTTGAGCTGTTGACAGGTCAAGCACCGCGCCATGCCCTGAACGACAGAATTCGCAGGTCGCAATATGTCTGGCCGCACCGACGAGAGCCGGTTCGCGCCACTCGGCTTCGATCTCCGGGTCGTCTTCCAGAAGTTCTGCCGCGAATCGACGCACTTCGTCGACGCTGGTCTCGGAAAGCGAGGAATCGGGACCCACGAGCAGGTCGAGGTCGGCCAGCAATGCCACGGTGGTCGCGTCTACATGTTCATCATGCGCCGGAAGGTCGCCGACACCGGTGACGGGCGGTTGCGTGTTCTCAGTGCCCATCATGAAACCTTTGACGTTGTTGCGTTGTTGAAAAGTTCCCGATCTGACGGGGTTCTTCGGGGGTGACGTTCGTCGGACCTGGCGCAGGAGCAGCCGGACCCCGAGACGGGTTAACGGTCGGGTCGACCGGTGGACCGTCAACGGTCATCGAACGGAGGAGGTGCGGACCGAGGCTGGCACGGCCCCGAGCGATGCGCGAGCGCACGGTGCCTGGCGGAATCTTCAGCACTTCGGCGATCTCGGCGTAGTCGAGGCCACACAGATCCCGTAGGACGAGCGGTGCGCGAAAGTCGGGAGCGATGTTGGCCAGCGCTTCGTTGATTGCTTCCCGATCGACGATCGACTCGATCCGTTCGGCTGCTCGGGCGTCGATCACCAGCGGGGTGGACACCCGTCGGCCGTGGCCGTCGTCCTCGGGCTCGGATCCACCCACGCCGCGGGGTTCAGGTCGACGGTTTCGACGACGGACTTCATCGAGGGCAGCGTTCGTTGCGACGCGGTAGAGCCACGTCGTGAACGAACTGGTCCCGTCAAAGCGGCCGATCGCCTTGGCCACGGAGACGAGAGCGTTCTGGGCCGCGTCATTGGCGTCGGCGTCGTTGTTGAGCACCCGTCGGCAACGGTCGACTACTGCGGGATAGTGCCGGCGCAGGAGGGCGTCAAGGGCGTCGCGTTCACCCCGCTGGGCCGCGGCCACCAGGATGACATCCGGTTCGTCGTGGTAGCGGGTGGTCATGGGCGCGAGCAGGTCCGGTTACCCGCGTTATCCGCGAGGCGTGACTTCTTGGAGGATGACGCGGGTCAGCTGCTGACCGTCGGCCTTCGGGCCGAGTTCGGTAATCCACAGCAACACCATCGAACCGCGCTTCTTCTCCAGCTTGGCATCCGTCGTCGATTTGCTCACGTTGCTGAGGCGCCCGACGGCCGAGCCCCAGTCACCGAAGTTGGCGGGAATGCTGTCGGCTACGTAGACCCGTGCCGACCACCTTCGGCTGGGGCTGACGACACGAAGCTCGCTCACGTCGGTTGTCTCGTGCAACCGCACGACGATGCCGACGCCGTCCTTGTCGCCGTTGAAGTTTCGCGATCCGTAGCCTTCGGTCGTCCAGGTGGTCGCGAGGTCGCCGTCGACGACGTTCTTTGCCGCAGCGTCCTTCTCCGAACCGTCGCCGAACGGATCGTATGCCGAGGCGCCGTCGACCTGCAGCGCCTTGCCGGAGTTGACGACCTTCAACACCGAGCTGACGGCCACCCCGGATCCAATTCCGAGAACGAGGCCCGCAATTGCCAGCACCACGAGTCGGCGACCGAGCGGTTTGGTGGATCGCCTCGGCGGGGTTGTCGTGTTCTTTGATCCGTTCGAGAGATCCGACGTAGCCGGCCCGGATCGGCTGCCGGTCATGACCGACGTTCTCGACGAAAGATGGGTCTGACCGGTCACGTCGGTGGCAGAAACCTGGGACCCCGCGACGTACGCGGCAGCGACGGCGGCGGCTGAACCGGCCGGTGCCACCCCGGTTGGCCGGGCGAACGGCTTCGGGGGCGTGATGTCGAGGTCGGTTCGACCGACCACCGGCTGGGCGTCGTCGGGTCGCAGGTCTATCGTTCGCAAGGCCGCAGCAAGGTCGTCGGCTGTGGCGAAGCGGTCTTCCGGACGACGGGCCATGGCTTTGGTGATCGCCGCTTCGAGGCTGCGGGGCACACCCGCCTTGACCTGCCGGGGTGGCACCGGTGTTTCTCGAACGTGCTTCAACGCTGTCGTGATGTCGTTCTTTCCGGGGAACGGCGGTCGCCCGCAAACGCTCTCGTAGAGCACGACACCGAGGGCGTAAATATCGGATCGGGCGTCGATCGCTCCACCCTCGACCTGCTCAGGAGCCAGGTACTTGGCGGTTCCGAGAATGGCACCGACCTGGGTGAGGTCTTCGCCCGCCTGGGCGTTCTGAACCGACCATGCGCCGCTGTCGTTGTCGTCGGAGCGGCCGTCGACGCGACGGTCGGTCAACTTCGCGATGCCGAAGTCGACGACCTTCACCCGCCCGTCGCCCTGGACGAGAATGTTGGCCGGCTTCACGTCGCGATGGATGAGACCGTTGCGGTGGGCGTAGGCCAGACCGTCGGCCGCCTGACGCACGATGTCGACGGCCTTCGGCATCGTCAGCCCCTTTTGCAGGAGCGCCCGGAGCGATTCACCCCGGATGAGTTCCATGACGATGTACGCCCGGTTGGTGGATGGAGCACCGTTGCGACCGGGTACCTGGTCAACGCCGGTGTCGAAGATCCCCACGACGTTGGGATGACTCAGTTTCGCGATTGAGAGGGCCTCGCGCCGGAACCGGCTGACGAACCCAGCGTCGCCCGCCAGGTGGCCGTGGAGCATCTTGACGGCCACGTCGCGGTCGAGGTTCTGGTCGTGCGCCTCCCAGACTTCGGCCATGCCACCGCGCTCGATCGGACGACTGAGCCGGTAGCGCCCGGCGACGAGCTCGCCCTCGGACGCGACGGAAACAGGCTCCTGCCCGCTTCCGTTGGCGGTACCGGAGGTAGGTTCATCCCAGATGATGGCTCCAACGAACCAGAGGCGACCTTGAACCGCGTGAGGGCCGAACCGGACGCATGGCTGGCGTCACTACTTCCCTACGTTGAAGGTGATGCCCACAACCCGGGGCCCGCCGTGGGTGCCGATGACTGCGCCGATCTGGCCTTGCACGATCTGGTCGCGCGGGAAGGCGACGGAAAGCTGCTCGACGATCTGGTCGGCGTCGTCGGCATCGCCGTGCATCACGGCAAGGTTCTCGATCGAACCGTATTCGCTCTTCGCGTCCATGACCATCTTGGTGAGATGAGCGAGTGCCTTTGACCGCGTCCGTTGCTTGCCGAGTTCCTCCACCGCGCCCGATGAGATGTCGAGCAGCGGCTTGACGGATAGCAGCGAACCGATGAGCGCCTTGGCTCCGCCGATACGGCCACCCTTCTTCAGGTTGTCGAGGGTGTCGAGCGCTCCGTAGACACGGGTTCGGGGCTTCATCGACTCGATCTCGGCGACGATTGCGTCGGGGCTCTCACCGGCCAACGCCATCTTGGCGGCAACGCGCACCATCGAACCCTGACCCATCGTGATGGACAGCGAGTCGATCACGCGCACATCGATTTCCGGCCGAACCGACGTCGCCGCCAACTCGGCTGATGCGTACGTCGCGGACAGCTTCGATGAGAGGTTGATACAGATGACCGTGGTGGCCCCGGCGGCCGCAGCACTGCGAAATGCCTGCTCAAAGGCACCGGGCGACGGCGCGGCGGTTTCCGGAAGCAAGGGCGATTCGGCGACCCGACGCCAGAATTCCTTCGGGCTGAGATCCTTTCGATCGATGAACTCCTCGCTTCCGAACCGGATGCTCAGCGGGACCACCTCGATACCCAACTCAGCGGTGTCGGCTTCGGCCAAATCACACGCGCTATCGGTCACGATCTTCACGTTCGACATGTTGGTGGGTCCTTGAGTACAAGCACTGGTTAAGGCTCGGGTCGGTAGTGACCCGTGGGTTATCGGTGGTTACCGGAACCCCGGCAGCCGTCGTTGCAATCCGCGCACAATAGCGTCGAGTTCGGTGATTCCAATGCGACGGCCGACTATTGCGTAGACGCTAACACCGACGCCGACACCAGCCCCCACTTCGACAAGGGAACCGAAACGGGTTCCGAGGCCCACGATCGCGTCGGGGCGCACGAACAACCAATGGACACAGACGGCCATCACGGCACTCGCGAGGGCCATCGCCGCGGTGGCCACGAAGATCCGAGCGAGACTCTCCGCAATCTTGTGGCCGTTCAGGCCCTTCGTGCGTTGGCTCACCACGAGGAACGCGAGGAACGAACTGATGACATAGGCCGCGGCCATGCCGAACGCAAGGCCCTGCACTCCAAAGTGGAGTCGGAACGCGATCGCCGCGAAAAGAATGTTAAGCGCGCATTCCAATACGTTGACCTGGTACGTGGCTTTGGTTGACCGCATGGCCTTTAGGGCGTTCATCAGCAGGAGATAGACGCTGAAGGCCGGGAGGCCGACGGCGAACACCTGCAGGGTGTCGGCCAGCAGCCGGGAGCCACCGGAATTGAGATCGCCGTTGCGGATCAGCGCGACGATCGGGCGCGACAGGATCATGTACCCGGCGGCGGCAGGAATCATGACGGTCAGCACCGACGTGATTGCGTGGGACAGCCGGTTACGGAACGTGGAGCGCTTTCGATCAAGAAATGCCTCGGCCAACTCCGGCTGGATACCGCTCATGATCGACACCGCGAACACGCCGTGGGGAAGCAGGAAGAAGGTGCTGTAGGCGAGGGAATACACGGCATAGTCACCATCGGTTCGGCTCGACGCCCAGATCACGAACTGCAGTGCGACCATGTTGGCCACGACGTACCCGAGCGTCCACGTCGAAAGCTTGATCAGCTCGCGTATCGCCGGATGACGGGGTTCCCAGTGCCACCGCAACCGGTAGCCGGTTTCGCGAAGCGACGGGGCATGACCGAGCGCCATGATGACGACGCCCAACGTGGTGCCGAGTCCGAGAAGGATCTTGGTCGGCGTGTCGTGAAGCACGAGGTTGAGGCCGGCAAGCGCGTCGTTGGGGTCGGAGCGGGCGGCGTGCTTGAGACCGGCCAGCATCCGCTGCGCCCAGATGAGCACGACGATGACGGTGAGGTTGTTGAGTATTGGGGCAAACATCGGTGCCCCGAAGCGCCGACGGGCGTTCAGCAGGGCGGTGGCGACGGTGATGTAGCCGTAGAACAGGATTTGTGGGGCGAACCAGCGCAGCAGATAGGCCGCGAGCTGCTGCTTTTCCTTGCTGGCCGAACCGAGCCAGATGCCCATGATGACCGGTGCCAACACCATCGTGAGAAGAACCGTGATGGTGAGGACGACGCCGACGAGGGTGACGATCGCGTCGATGCCGTCTTCGGCCCGCTTCGTCTTTTTGCGGGTGAGGGCCACGAAGATCGGAACGAGCGTCGCCGAGAGCACGCCACCGGCGACAAGCTCGTAGAGCATGTTCGGCGTGGTGTTGCCGATTTGGTACGCATCGGCCAGGGCGGTGGCCCCGAACCCGAGAAACACAAACGAACGAATTGCGCCGGTGAAGCGCGACAGCATTGTTCCTACGGCCATCAACGCCGCATTGCTACCGAGACTCTTCGAATGACCCGAACCGGCCTGGCCGCCCGCAGAACGGCCCGCGGCAGAGCGGCCGGAGTTCGTGGTCACGAGCCTGCCCCGTTCGGGCCTGTTTTCGACGGATGGTGACTCAAGGAGCGCTCACGCCGCGTTCTGAGAATTGTTCGGATCCACCATGCTCCCAGAACAAGAAGTGCTCCTATCGTGAGGATTTTGCCGAGTCCGCCAACCGCAGTTGAACGCAACGTATAACGAACGTTAGTGAGCGCGAGGCCCGAAGGGGTGGTCAAACGAAGAAGCATGGAGAATGAACCCGGCCCACGGGTTGTCACCTGAATCTGTTCCTGGTGTATCCGGTCCTGAATCACGATTGTTCGGCGAACCAGGAGTTGGCCGGGACGATTGGGATCGGCCACCGAACCCTCCAACGACACGTTGTCGCTCGAAACCTCAAGCACCACCGTGGTGGGTCGCCCACTGTCGTTGATGATCGGGATCGGCACCTCCTGTTGACGGGCGGTCAGGGTCACAATGTCGGTCGGTGAGAGATGAATGGTTCCGATCCGGGCGTTCGCCTCGTCTTCGATTCGCGTGATCGTGTTGGCGAAACTGGCCCCGGGGTTGGCCGCCCTCGCCGCCGGTATCGACGCCACGGCAACCAGAAGACGCTTCTCCAGGTCGTCTGCGTCCGAGGCGGGTTCTTGAAACGCCGAGCGGTACCCGTCGAGGCGGGTCAGAATTCGGCTGATGTCGCGTGACGAGCGCACGGGGAGCGTAGGTCCGACATTCTTAGGTGCGCGTACCAATGCTGTTCCGCCACGCGAAGCCAACGGCAGGCTGAACAGCGTCGAAAGGGTCACGGGTTGAATGATCTCTTTCGACTCGAGACCGGCGAGCACCTCCGACAGCGTGGCCTGCGATGTGCTCTCCGGGACGAGCACCGCGGCGCCGTGCGAGCCTGAACTCTGGCCGGCCTGAAGCATCGCGAGATCAGCGATGAGGTGCTGCGCCCGCAGGACATCGTCAGCACCCGGGCGACGCTCCGAAAGCGCGTGCACGAAGTGGTCCTCGAGGGCGCTGTCGAGCACCAACGCAGGTACCGGGACACCGTCGGAGTTGTCGATGGCGGCGGCGTCGACGAGGACGGGAAGCGTTTTGGAAATCTGCTCGTTCTCGGACTGCAGCGCCGACTCCTGGACCACCACGCGTCGCTCGTTGAGCGTTGCCAGGGTGCGTGAGCCGACGAGCAGGTCCGGAAACAGCCCGATACCCGAAGTCGCCTTCGTCTTCAGAAGCGTGGCGATCGTGGAGGCACCGAAGCTCTGGTTGCCCTTGATCAGCCGTTTGAGCAGAGGATCGTTCGTGATCGGCGCACTCACCGGTGCGTACGGCATGGCGAGCACCTCGCGACCCACGAGCGCCTGACGCACCTGGTCGAGGAGGGGACTTGAGTTGGCATCCTGCTGCGAGAGGGCGTTCAACGTGTCGAGCGTCTCGGGGGTCGGGGCGATCGTCAGTGGCGTCGAAGAACGCGCGACCAGGGCCTCGATGATGCTGATCAGGTTTCTCGTCGATGGCACCTGTTCGTCGCCGTTGGCATCACGCGTGGGGTCGGTCCGCAACGGCACGATCAGTGCAACCTTCAGCGGGTCGAGATTCGCGTTGACGGCGCGGATGACGTACGTCGTGAAGCGGTCGAGGACCGTTTCCTCGGTCGTGGACCGCAACTCAACCATCACGGGGTAGACGCCGTTAGCCCGAAGATTGATGCAGCTCGGACACGCCGGCGACTGGACTCCGATTGGGAGGCTGAGTCGAATCGGGACTTCCTGGGTCGCGTTGGGTTCCGCGCTCGGGGCACTCTGGACGGCAACCGACGCGCCGAGCCCTATCACCGACCCGAGCGAGCGGTTGAGGTTCGTTTGGGAAAACTCGGCGCGGGTTTTGACCCGTTGAAACACGGTCGCCGCAACCTCCAGATCTCCGCCGGTTCCCGGCGGAAGCAGGACTTCAACATCGACGTAGTGGGTGCCGTCTTCGCGGAGCACAGGACCCTGTTGAATGAGCCGTACCTCGGGTCGGGGAATGGTGTCCGCCGCGCCAGCGGTCGTCGTTTCGGTCGCACCACTCGACGGGTTCGAAGTACCGCTCGCCGAACGGACCGCCGTGGCAGCCGGACCCGACGCCGTGATGAACCCCGAGATCAGCAGTAGGACGCAGAAGGCGCCGTTACCGAGTTTCCGCAGTCCCCGTTTCGGCATGCTGGTCTGGCGTTGTTGGTCCGGCCGTAGTTGGGAGGGTCGTAGCTGGTCCGGTCGTCGTTGGTCCGGTCGTAGCTGGTCCGGTCGTCGTTGGTCAGGTCGTCGTTGGAAAGAGCCCCGGACGGGGTCTCCGGGACCTGGTGGTCGGTCGTTGGCCGGGGTCATGGACGCGGCCCTGGTGCGAGATCGCATTCCAGGAGCACCAAACCGAGTGGCGACTCGACAAAGCCCGTGCGGCGGTAGAGGCGCAGCGCGTTTGCGTTGCTCGCTTGCGTGTTGACGATGAGACGCCGAACGTCGCCGCGGGCCGACCATTCGCATGTGCCGTCGACGAGCGCCGTTCCTACACCAAGGCCCTGCGCATCGGGGAGAACGGCCAGACGCTGCAGGTAGCCCCGACGGCCGGAACGTCCGACGATCGCGAACCCCACCATTTCGCTGTCACGCTGGGCCACAAGCAGCTGAGCGCTGGGTGTGGCGGTCAGCGCGGCGCCGAGGTCATGGCGATCCATCGCCCACAACTCACCGAAGGCGCTGCGGTCAACGTCGACCGCGATCGTGAGATCGGCGTCGGTGCCGCGTCGGATCACGATGTTCGCCGGCGAGATGCGTCCGGCCTGTGCGCGTCGAACGGATCGGACCCGAAGGAGTTGCAGCGGACTGCGGGGGAGTTCCTTCGTGAGCAGCGTGAGTTCGGAACGGAGTCGGAATCCCAGATCGAACAACGGCGACGCAAGATCGGGACTCATTGCCGAGGTCTGGACTCGAATTGCTTCGGTTTCGGGGGCCAGCGGTGTTGTGGCCACGGTTGACTGGACATCGTGGAGAAGGCGCCGAATGGCTTCCGACGACAGTGCACCCTCGCTGACCGGAGAAAAGGTGACCGTGAGCAGTCGGTCGTTTGGATCGAAGCGGTAGTCGAGTTGAACCCGGGTTGACCCGTGACGGAACTGTCGGCTCACGACACTTCCGGCGCCGGAATCCGATGCCCGGTCGGATGTATCTTCGGTCGAAGGGCGCACCACCGGTTCCGCAGTCGACGTCGAGCATGACACTGGCCAGTTGTGACTCGGTACGTCGGCCGGTGAATGCACAGGTGAAGGATACCGACCTTACGCGACAGGTTAGGGGTAACAGCGGAAGGATTCTTCGGGAGGAACCGTCGATTGCTCCCGGCATGCGCGGGTTACGCTCCTTTCCGTGCGAGAAGACCTGTTCGACGCCTTACTCGCAGAAACGGCGTCGTTGGCCCGGCAGTTCGCGAACGCCGGAAAGTCGCTGTACCTGGTGGGCGGCATCGTTCGTGACACTCTGCTCGGACGGGTACGCGCGGAACTCGACATTGATCTCACAACAGACGCCGTCCCCGATGAAGTTGAATCGATCGTGCGTCGGTCCGGCCCAACCGCACTGTGGACGCAGGGCAAGCGATTCGGAACGATAGGCGCCACGATCATCGGTCCGAGTGGGACTCGGGCGGTTGAGATCACCACGCATCGCGCCGAGCAGTACCACGACGACTCGCGTAAGCCGGAGGTCCGGTTTTCGACGGACATCACGCTCGACCTTTCGCGCCGGGATTTCACCGTCAACGCGATCGCGTTCGACGTGCACGAACGCCGGTTGCTCGACCCGTTCGGCGGTGAACGCGATCTCGAAGCCCGGATTCTGCGAACACCCCTTTCGCCGGAAATCAGCTTCTGGGATGACCCGCTTCGCATGCTCCGCGCCGCCAGGTTCCTCGCTGCGCTGAATCTCACACCGGACCCGACACTCACCGAAGCGGTGATAGCCCACCGGGACCGGATGGCGATCATCTCGGCCGAGCGCATTCGCGGTGAGATGGTGAAGCTGCTTACCCTCGTTGATCCCTCGGTTGGGCTGCGATTTTTGATCGACACCAATCTGATCTCGACGTTTCTTCCAGAGATCATCGACAACAACGAAGATCGCACCGTTGCACGCGTGCTGGCCATGGAGCCCACGTGGGAACGTCGCTTGACGGGTTTGCTGTTTCGGTTGTTTCCTTCGGAGGCGGCTGTCCGCTCCCGCCTTCGCTCGTTGAAGTGCTCGGTTGATGAGGAGTCGCTGATGACCAGGGTGCAGCGGCTCGGCGGCACCGATCTTGCTGGTGCCGCGGCCAGCGACGGTGCGGCGCGGAGATTCGTTTACGCCGCCGGCACCGAACTGGATCTGTTCCTGTCGCTGGTGCACGCCGATGCGACGGCGGGTCTGGCCACCGGTGACCCAGCCGCCGGTCAAACCATCGACAATCTTGATCACCTGCGCGCTCGGTTGCGATCGCTTGCGGCGATTGGTGAACTCGACGAGCTGGATCCGGCACTCAACGGTGAAGAAGTCATGAACCTTCTTGGATTGCCATCGGGTCGGGAGGTCGGGGAAGCTCTACGGATGCTTCGCGATCTTCGACTTGATGAAGGGCGAATCTCGCGTTGAGGAAGCGGAGACCCGTTTGATGGAATGGTTCGACCAGCGCCAGTCGGATCGGGGTTGATGGTGCGGTTTCTCGTAGTCCACGCCCATCCGGATCCCGCCAGCTTCAACCGGGCACTTTGCGACGCCGTAGTGGATGGTCTGAAGATCGCCGGCCACGAAGTCGCACTTATTGATCTGTACGCAGATCAATTTGACGCTCGGCTGTCGCACGAGGAACGGACGGAATACGAAGGTCCGGAGCCAATCCGCCACCCACTCGTAAAACAATATGCAGACTTAGTAAAATCATCCGAAGGCTTAGTATTTGTGTATCCGACGTGGTGGTGGGGACCACCGGCGATTCTGAAGGGATTTCTGGACCGGGTACTCGTGCCGGGTGTGTCATTCACACTCGATCCGAAGACCAACAAGGTGGTCCCGGGGCTGGCCCACGTTCGTCGTATCGCAGGTGTTTCGACCTACGGTTCGTCGTGGGCGTCGATGCGTCTGTTCAACGATGCGGGTCGTCGACTGGTGATGCGCTGTGTGCGCGCCTTGGCTCCGGTGGTCCGATGCAACACAACCTGGTTGGCGTTGTATCGGCTGGACCATGCGACACCCGAGCGACGCGAGGCCTTTCTCGCGAAGGTCCGACACAAGATGAGCCGACTATGAAGCTGACCCGCGCGTTGGTGGTGTTCTGCCATCCGATACGGGAGAGCTTCGGAGGCGCGATCCTCGACACGGTGGTGGAGTCGCTTCAGAGCTCAGGAGTCGCCGCTCGCGTGATTGATCTGTACGCAGATGATTTCGAGCCCGTGCTCTCGCTGGAGGAGTGGCGGACCTACCACGCAGGGGAAGCGTCGATGACACCGCAGGTTCAGGGTTACGTCGATGCTCTGCGATGGGCCGACTCACTCGTGTTCGTGTACCCGACCTGGTTCGGCTCACAACCGGCGATGCTCAAAGGTTGGTTTGATCGTGTGTGGCTGCCGGGGGTTGCGTTCTCACTACCCAAGCGGTGGGGCCCGTTGCGACCACGTCTGGCAAACATCCGGTCCGTAACGGTCGTCACGACGCACGGGTCGACCAAGTTGCTGAACTCCGTGCAGGGAGAGCCGGGAAAGCGGGTGGCCCTGCGGGGAATGCGCACGCTTTGCCACTGGAGGTGTCGCACCGACTGGGTGGCGTTCTATGGCAATGACCAGGCCACGACCCTGGACCGGCAGGGATTCCTGAACCGGGTGAAGCAGCATTTCTCCTGACGGGCGGCCGGCCTCCTCGCCCGCAACGCGAAAGGTAGCTCGCTCATCGCAGTAGCCTCTCCCGAGTGTCGTTTCGAGCTGACTCCGTTCGCGGCGTCCAGGAGAGTCGGCCGGGAACGGTTGACTTTCGTCTGGTTCGTCGCCATCTGATAGCTGAGTACAAGCGCGGGCGTCTTTCTCGAATCGATGTGTGCGACGCCCACCCGGAGTTGGTTCGGGCCGCGGAGAACCTCGGTGAACCCGCCCCTGAACCGTGTCCGATCTGCGAAGAAGAAACCCTTGTGCATGTCTCCTACGTCTTCGGCACCAGGCTTCCGGCCTACGGGCGCTGCATTTCGAAGAAGTCCGAGCTTTCGGCGTTCGCCCGTCAACAGGGTGATTTCGCCTGCTACGTCGTTGAGGTCTGCGGTGCCTGTCGGTGGAACCACCTGGCAAAGACCTACCGGCTCGGCCGCAGCGCCGGTCGTTCCAAAGCAGATGCCACCTGACCGGTTCACGGCCCGGTTCGACATTTGGCCACTCGAGGTGAGGGGGCGTTCGTTCGCCCGTGGCACCGCGGTTCTCACCACATGCCTGATGACGGGAACCCGTGATGCGTAGGTTGCTCCGAATCGCGCTCCGACTTTTCGCGGCGTTCATGGTGTTCGGTGTCGTGCTCGTGATTGCCGGCGCCGTGTACGTGTGGAGCGTCGACATGCCTCCGGATCAGGTTCCGGTGCAGACATCGTTCATCTATGACCGCCACGAGAATCTGATCGCTGAGCTGTCGAATGGCGAGAACCGTCAGTCGGTCAAGCTTTCGCAGGTTCCGCCGATCCTCGTGGAAGCGGTGATTGCCGCAGAAGACCGGCGGTTTTACGAACACAGCGGCATCGACCCGATCGGCATCATCAGAGCGATCGCCCAGGACGTCCGCCAACCGAACCGCCGCCAGGGCGGCTCCACGATCACCCAGCAGTATGTGAAGAACGTCTACGTCGGCCGGGAACTGACGTTTCGGCGCAAGCTGCGGGAAGCAGCGATCGCGGTGAAGCTCGAACGTCGGCTGTCAAAGGATCAGATCCTCGAGCGCTACCTCAACACCATCTACTTCGGACGCGGCGCGTACGGTGTCCAGTTGGCCGCGCAGGCGTACTTCGGCAAAGACGTCGGGCAGATCGACCTCGCCGAGGCGGCGTATCTCGCTGCGCTCATTCGAGGTCCGGAGTCGACCGATGCATCCCGAAACGAGGAGAAGGCTCGTCGACGCCGGTCTTCGGTATTGACTGCCATGGTGCAGACCGGCTCGATCACGCCCGCCCAGGCCGCGGAGGCCGAGCAGCGTCCGTTGGTCGGTCCGAATGGCGTGGTCGAACGCACCCGCCGGGCGGCCTACAGCCGGCCGGAAGCAGGCGCGGAGTTCTTTGTCGATGTCGTGAAGCGCGACCTCATCACCCGTTTCGGTGAAGCGGTCGTTACGGCCGGAGGGCTGAAGGTCATCACGACCCTCGACCTGGACCTGCAGGCCCGGGCGCGGAAGGCCGTCTTCACCAAGATGCTGCCGAAAGCCGACGATCCCGACGCGGCCGTCGTTACGCTCAATCACGCTGGCCAGGTGCTCGTGCTGGTCGGGGGGCGGGATTTCACGAAGTCCCAGGTCAACCTCGCTGTCGGTCCCGGCTTTGGCGGTCAGGGCCGGGCGGCGGGATCAACGTTCAAACCGTTCGTCGCAGCGGCCATGCTGCGTGCCGGTTACTCCATGGAGTCGGCGTTCAAGGCACCGGCCCAGATCACCATCGACGGTGCCGATGTGGGCGGAACGGCCTGGAGTGTCACAAACTACGAGAGCAAGGCGTATCCCACGCTGAACGTCGACGACGCGATGCGGCAATCGGTGAACACGGTGTTTGCCCAGATCGTCACCAACGCCGCGATGGGGGCGGCCAAGGTCGTCGACGAAGCGAAGGCCCTCGGCATCACGTCGCCGTTGAATCCGGTCGGGAGCATCGCCCTCGGAACGCAGAACGTCGGTCCGCTCGAGATGGCCGACGCCTACCTCACCTTTGCCAACCGTGGAATGCGCACCGACCCGAGCGTGCTGCTCGACGTCACCGCCTCCGACGGCAGCAAATTGAAAGTCCGCCACGACTCTCCCCGACGCGTGATGAACGAAGAAGACGCCGACATCATCAACCGCATGCTCGTCAACGTCGTCCGCAACGGCACCGGCCTGGCCGCCCGGGCCAAGGGCATGTCGGTAGCCGGGAAGACCGGTACGACCAACGACTACAACGACGCATGGTTCGTCGGCTACACACCCAGGTCCGAAAGCGACAGCGCCGACAGCGCCGACGAATGCTGTGCGATGGCTATCTGGATGGGGTACGCGAACGGTGACCGGCGCATGAGTTCGGTCCACGGCCGAAGTGTGACCGGGGGGTCCTATCCCGCCGAGTTGTTTTCGCGGATCCTGATCGCCGCCCGCGACGGGCATCCGACCGGGTCGTTCACCCCCGTGACCCGCTACCCCGGCGAACTGCTCGGTGGGGCCCGGCGCCGCATCCAACCCGACGCGGGAGCCAAGGCGGCTGCGCCTGACACGACCCCGGTCGTCGACACGACGGCACCCGTCGACTCGGTGGTCGAAACCACTGCCGGCGAGACACCGATAGCCCCAACTTCGCCGGCGGTCTCCGTCGTCGATGACGCGGTTCCCATCCCGGTCGAGGCTCCCACGGTCGCGGCCACGGTGCCCGACACCGTCGTGCCCCCCGAGCCAACCGCAGCTACGGTCCCACCTGCAGCAACGATTCCCCCGGTTCAGGTCACGAACCCGCCCGTCACGGTCTCCGGTTGATCCTCCGGATCAGGGCGCGCCTACATTCAGGGGATGGACTCTTCCTGCGAGAACTGCGCTCGACCCGACGATGTCCTCGTCATGGTCTTTCGGGTCTATGAAATCCCCGAAGCCTGGGACGAACCCGGCAGCCGGACTGTGCTCGACGAAGTGGAACGCTGGTGTCTGTCCTGCACCTCGCAATACCCTCACGAACCAGCGTCCTGAGCTGGCTCTTTCCGGAATACGGAGACGGGCGCCGGGAAACTTACCGAGTGAAATTGATCACGCCCTCCACATCTGATTAGATGCGATTGCTGCCGGCAGCCATCTTGGCGCTGGACGGTTAGAAAGGACAGGTGTTCCGATGAATGCCTCACATACCCCCTCAGCTCCGCTGAAGCCTGCCCGCCGCTGGACTGCGCCTGCCGTCCAAGCCCGCAAAGTAGACGCCCAAGACGGCGCCTCTCGACTCGTGATGGTCACGGCCTACGACGCTCCGAGCGCCAAGATCGCCCACCGGGCCGGTGCCGACATGATCCTCGTTGGCGATTCGCTCGCGATGGTCGTTCTCGGTTACGACGACACCCTCCAGGTGACCACCGCCGACATGGCCCATCACACCGCCGCCGTGTCGCGTGGTCTCGTGGCCTCCGAGTTGGCGGGGTGTCCGAACGGCCGCCCGCTCGTCGTCGGCGATCTGCCCTGGATGAGCTACCACACGAGCATCGACGACGCCGTGTCCAACGCCGCCACCCTTCTTCGGGCCGGCGCCGGGTGCGTGAAGCTCGAAGGTGGCCGCAAGCGCGTTCCGGTGATCAAGGCCATCCTCGATGCCGAGATCCCCGTCATGGGTCACATCGGACTCACCCCCCAGTCGGTCAACACGCTCGGCGGATTCAAGGTTCAGGGCAAGCAGCTCGAAGCCGCTCAAGACCTTATCGCCGACGCCAAGGCTCTGGCCGAGGCCGGTTGCTTCGCCATCGTGCTCGAGGCGGTCCCCGACGCCCTGGCCAAGGTCATCACCGAGGCGATCGACATTCCGACCATCGGTATCGGTGCCGGTCCGCACTGCGATGGTCAGGTTCTCGTGTGGCATGACCTTCTCGGTATCGAAGACCGCATTCTCCCGAAGTTCGTGCGTCGTTACGCGAACGTCGCCGCCGACGCTGAAGCGGCGGTCGCCGCGTACGCGAACGACGTTCGCACCGGTGCATTCCCAACCGCCCAGGAAAGCTACGCCGCGACACCCGAGTTGATTGACGCGCTGCGCAACGTCTCCGCGGCCCGGATCGAGGAAGTCACGCTCGCATCCGACGTTGAGGAGTTTCTCATCGGTCTCTACGGGTCGAAGTAATCCCCCACACACCTCTGCGGCGCTCAAGGCGTTGGTGCGCGCCAGGTAGCCGTGGTGTGCAAGCCTTGAGTTCGTGATTCGTTTGTCGATGCTGATGCGCGTGCGGTTTGCGCCGGTGGTACTGATGTCCGCCGGCCTTCTGACGAATTGCGCGTCAGCATCGACCAGCAGCGCGACCTCGGCCGCCAGCTCCAAGCCGACGGCCGTTGCTTCGAAAACCTCCGCTGTCGTCATGCCGTCGCCGGCTCCGAAGGCCCTGAAGTTGACCGTGGTGAAGCAGTACCCGCACGATCCGGCGTGCTTTGTCGAGGGATTTCAATGGTCGTCGACCGTGAGCGGTGGTGGCTTCTACGAGTCGTGCGGCCAGACCGGCGCGTCGACCATGCAGGTCACGAACCTGAAGGGAAAGGTGCTGCAGAAGGTGGCGGTGCCCGGAGTGTTCGCCGAAGGCACCGTCCGGTTGGGCGACCAGCTGTTTCAGTTGACGTGGCGCGAACGGATCGTGTTCGTCCGGAATCCGAAGACCCTTGCCGTGATCGAAAAGCGGTCGCTTCCGACGGAGATCACCGAGGGGTGGGGGATGACGACGATCGGCAACGAGCTCGTCATTTCCGATGGCACGTCCACGATCTACTTCGTGGATCCCAAGGGCTGGAAGGTGACCCATACGATCTCGGTGACATCGGGCGGCACGCCGATCGATCAACTGAACGAGTTGGAGTTCATCAACGGGCAGCTGTGGGCAAACGTGTGGAGAACCGAGCGAATCGTTGTGATCGATCCGGCAACGGGGCAGGTCAGCGCCAATGTTTCGTTGGCCGGCCTGCGTCCGTCATCCACAAGCTCAAACGGAGAGTCGGTCGCCAACGGCATCGCGTACGATCCGAAGACCAAGCGAATCTTCGTCACTGGGAAGAACTGGCCGGTGCTCTATCACGTGACCAGCCAGGCGGCCTGAGCCGCTTAGCGTTCGTTTCGGGCCTTGGCGCAAGCCGAGTACACTTGTCGACTCGCCCGTGAACGCTCTTCCGTCCTGACCCGGCCTCGGCCAGGCAACGGCTTCGAAGAACCGCTTACGGGCCCCTGCGCCGGACCGTCCGGTGCCCTGCTTGCAAAGGCAGGACCAGAGGGAGGTAAGTACCGCCCATGCGGGCCTACGAAGTCATGCTCATCATTGATACCGGGGTAGACGACGAAGTCGTCCAGAAGGTCATCAAACGCACTGCCGATCAGATCGTTTCCCTTGGCGGAACTCTTGGTCGCACCGAAAAGTGGGGCCGCCGCAAGCTGGCCTACGAAATCAAGACCGACAAGAAGAAGCACAACGACGGGTACTACACCCTCATCGAGTTCACGGCCGAACCGGTCCAGATCAAAGAACTCGACCGCACGCTGCGTCTCACCGACGAACTCGTGCGTCACAAGGTGCTTCTCGTTCCGACTGCTGGAGCCGGCCGTTCACTGGCTGCGCCGCCTGCACTCGAAGACATCCCATCCGGTGGCGGTCGCGACCGCGATCGCGACTAACACCTAGATCCCACGAGGTTCGACCATGGCAGGGAACAACATCACCATCGTTGGCAACGTGACCCGCGACCCCGAGTTGCGCTTCACCGCTAGTGGCCAGGCAACGGCAACGTTCGGCATCGCCGTCAATCGTCGGTGGCAAAACCGTCAGACAAATGAATGGGAAGAAGCCGTGAGCTTCTTCAACGTTGTTACGTGGCGTGAACTCGCGGAAAATGCCGCCGAGTCGCTCCACAAGGGCACCCGTGTCCTCGTTTCCGGTCGGCTCGAACAGCGCTCGTGGGAAACCCCCGACGGTGAGAAGAAGACCGTTGTCGACATCGTGGCCGACGAGGTCGGACCCAGCTTGCGCTGGGCCTCCGCTCAGATCGTTCGCAACGAGCGCCGTGGCGCCGAAGGTGGACCACAGGGCGGCGGTGGAGGTGCTCCGCAAGGACGCTCCAGCGGCGGCGGTGGCGGTCAGGGATCGCAAGGATCACAAGGCGGCTACAGCCGGCCAGCACCCCCTGCTGCGCCCGCTGGTGGCTATGACTATGACGAAGAGCCGTTCTAGCGCTGCGTAGCGACAGAACGAGAAAAACCCCAGGAGTGACAGAGAGAAATGGCACGCAATAACGACCGAGATCGCGGAACAACGAAGCGAGCTCCAAAAGACGACAAGCGTCGTGTACTGAAGAAGAAGCCGGCACCTATCGCCGACGGAACGTACATCGACTACAAAGACATCAACCTGCTCCGCAAGTTCATGTCCGACCGAGGCAAGATCCGCGCCCGTCGCGTATCGGGCCTCTCCACGCAGATCCAGCGCGATGTCGCCATCGCGATCAAGACGGCCCGTGAACTGGCGTTGCTGCCTTACGCAACGCGCACCACGAGCGAAGGCCGCGGCCCCCGCGGTGGACGCGGTCCCCGTCGTGACAAGGATGCGGCAGCTGAGTCCGATACCGGGTTGGAAGATACCTACGGTTCGCCCGACGACGCAGCCGACGACGACGCAGAAGGTGAGGAGTAAACCATGGCCGTTAAAGTCATTCTCCGTTCCGACGTGGCCGGTGTCGGCAAGCGCGGCGACATCACCGATGTCTCCGACGGGTACGCCCGTAACTTCCTTCTTCCTCGTGGTCTGGCCATGCCCGCTTCGGCCGGCACGGTTGAGCAGGCGGCGAAGATGCGCAAATCCCGCGACCTGAAGGACGCGAAGGATCGTGGCGCCGCTGAGACGATCGCCCGCGAGCTCGTCGCCTCGACGATCGCCGTGTCGAGCAAGGCCCGAGATGGCAAGTTGTTCGGTTCGGTAACGGCTCTGCAGATCGCCGAAGCCGTGAAGAAGCAGACGGGTGCTGTCATCGAGGCCCGCCAGATTCATCTCGAAGAGCACATCAAGACCCTCGGAACGCACTCGGCCACCGTCAAGTTGCACCACGACGTGCAGTTCGCGCTGACCGTTGAGGTTTCCGCGCTGTAGTCGAAGCCTTTGTTGGTTTGTGAAGACGCCGACCTTCGGGTCGGCGTTTTTGTTTTCGTGCTCCGTTCGTGCCTCGGACTTGTCACACCCCCGGCGTATGGTGGACCCATGTCCCCCATTCACTTCTTCCAACACGGGGAAACGCTTCGTGGTTATGAAAGCCCCAAGCCTCGCGCGGGAGAAGCCCGAGGGGGGTCAAGGGGGCGAAGCCCGTGTGGGTGTCGAAGTGCGAGGGGGTCAAGGGGGCGAGGCCCCTTTGTGGGGGGACACGGGGGCGAAGCCCCTGTGGGTGTGGACAACTATGAGGTTTTGCACAGAGATATCCACCGGACAAACCAGCCAAAACGGGGTTATCCCCACCTATTTCCCCCTGCTTTACCCCCTCGTTACCCACAGGGTCGCTCCTGCACACTGTCAACCCCGGCGATTCCGACGCAGCAACTAGTAGATAAAGGTGGACGCGCTGATGGCGCAGTCTCTCGATGATTTTCGGCGTCGCCAACCGGCGCAGCAGCAACAACCATCCGCCGGAGCCCGTCTCCTGCCACACAACGTCGAAGCCGAGGAGTCACTCCTCGGAGCCATGCTCCTGAGCCGAGAGGCCATTGCGAGCGCGGCCGAAATCTGCAACGCCGCCGACTTCTACCGTCCGGCGCACGGCCACATCTTCGAATCGATCATGTCGCTCTATGCGCACGGAGAGCCGGCTGATCCGGTCACGGTGGCCGACGAACTTCGTCGCTCCGGTCTCATCGACATGGTCGGTGGGTCGGGCGCGCTCGTTACCCTCCAGGCCGGCACGCCGACCACCACGAATGCGCAGCACTATGCCCGGATCGTCGAGGAGCATGCGCTTCTGCGAAAACTGATTGCCGTCGCCGGCGATATCGCCGAGATGGGCTACAGCCTGCCCGAAGACATCACCGCAGCGATCGACCGGGCCGAGGCGATGATGTTCGACGTCGCCCAGCGCCGCACGTCCGACACGCTCGCTCCCCTGCGTGACCTGCTCGGCCTCAACCTCGACCGGCTCGAAATGCTCTACGAGCGTGGTGAGTCGATCACCGGCATCCAATCGGGCTACCTCGATCTCGACGAGCGGCTCAACGGCCTGCAGCCGAACGCGCTCTACATCGTCGGGGCCCGTCCCGCCATGGGCAAGTCCGCGTTCGCCCTCGGAATGGCGGCCCACGCCGCCCTCGATCAGAACAAGCCGGTGCTGTTCTTCTCCTTGGAAATGAGCCACATGGAGCTCACCCAGCGTCTGCTGTGCTCCGAGGCGAAGGTCGATGCCAGCCGCATGCGAAACGGCAAGCTGCTGGCCGACGACTGGCCCAAGATCACCAACGCCGTCGGTCGTCTGGCCGAAGCCCCGATCTACATCGACGACAACCCGAACCTGACCGTCATGGAAATCCGGGGCAAGGCCCGTCGCCTCAAGGCCAAGCTCGGCGACCTCGGCCTCATCGTGATCGACTACCTCCAGCTCATGACCGGTCGAGGCAATGCCGAAAACCGCCAGGTCGAAGTGGCCGAGATCAGTCGTGGTCTCAAGATCTTGGCCCGTGAACTCGAAGTGCCGGTAGTAGCGCTCTCGCAGTTGTCCCGTAACCTCGAGCAGCGGGCCGACAAGCGGCCGATGCTCTCCGACCTCCGTGAGTCCGGATCGCTCGAACAAGACGCCGACGTTGTGATGTTCCTCTACCGCGACGAGGTCTACAACCCCGAATCTCCCGACCGTGGTACCGCCGAGATCATTGTTGCGAAGCACCGTTCCGGCCCGGTCGGTACGAGTCGCCTCGCCTTCCTCGACCACTACACGAAGTTCGCCAACATGGCGAAGGGCATCTGATTCGGCCATGAACAATCTTGGTGGTCCGGACCTGCTGCTCTACTTGGTGTTGGCCTTCGGTGGGGCCATGTTCGTAGGCAATCTCTTGGCGCTCGTGCGTCCGCCGGCGAAGCGACCGGCCGCCAAGCCGGCCGCGTCGTCGAAGCCGGCGACCTCCAAGTCGAAGACCCCCAAATCGTCTGACGGACCTTCTGCGGGTCCGAAGTCCACCTCTTCGAACGACGCCGCACCGACGCAGGAAGCAAAAGTTGGACCCAAGCCCGGCCCCAAACGTCCGCCGCAGTCCGCTCCGCTGGCGGCTGCGCCGAGGGGCCGCACTATCGCGATGATGTCCGTCGGCGGCATAGCGTCGCTCTGGGCCTTGGCCACTCTGCTCACCAAATAGCAGCGGAGCGCGCGGCACCGAGTGTGTACGGGGCGTCCTAGCGAACCGATTGGAGTGCGTGCAACGGCTTAGGCCCACGCAAAGGAATCGCACACAATCGCCGGGCTCGGAAGGTTCCTCGGCGTGGGCGACTAATCTGCCTGGTCAATGATTCTTTCTGACCGCTCGATACGTGAAGAGATCGCCAACGAACGGCTGGTCGTCGAGCCGTTCGAGCCGGCGAATGTGCAGCCGTCGTCCATCGACATACGTCTTGACCGGTACTTCCGGGTGTTCCGCAACCACACGGCGCGGGTCATCGACGTGAAGGAGAACCAGGAAGACCTCACCGAGCTGGTCGAGATCGGTGAAGACGACTGTTTCATTCTTCATCCCAACGAGTTCGTCCTGGGCGCCACCGCAGAGCGGCTGGCGCTGCCCGACGATCTCGTGGCCCGCATCGAAGGCAAGTCGAGTCTTGGTCGTCTCGGGCTCCTCATCCACTCGACCGCCGGCTTCATCGACCCCGGTTTCGACGGCCACATCACGCTCGAACTTTCCAACGTGGCCAACCTGCCGATCACGCTCTATCCCGGTATGAAGGTCGGGCAGGTTAGCTTCCTCCGCATGACCACACCGGCCGACAACCCGTACGGCTCGACGAAGATCGGCTCCAAGTACCAGGGCCAGCGCGGCCCCACCCCGAGCCGCTACTTCGAGAACTTCACGAAATAAGTTCACTTTGGAGCCTCGTGGCTCCGAAGGTACCGAGATGTCTAGGGCGGGAGAGGCGAAGATGAAACGTCGAATTGCGGTGGTGACCTTCCCACTGATGACGTTGCTCGCGGCGTGCACAGGAGGTTCCGAACAAGCGTCGACGCCATCGTCGAAAACAGAGGAAACGTCAGCGTCGACCATTGCGGTAACGCCGTCGGAGACTACGGGGGCAAAAGTCGCAGCGCTGTCGCAGGCTGATCGGACCGAACTCACCGCGGCGATCGACCGCACGCTCGATGCGAATAGCGTGGGGATCGATGTGACGAATGAGTCCGGGCCGGGCACGTCCGATGTCGCTACCGACACGTCGTGGGTGGTGCTCGAAAAGCCCGATCGCATCCGCACGGTCATGGGGGACACCGAAGTCATTCAGATCGGCCGCGATGCGTATGACAACTTCAAGCCGCTGACGAAAAGCGGCAACTGGCACCACCAGTCGGGCGTTGCGCCACGGGATCCGTTCGCCGAACTCGAGTCGACGCTGCACTCGGTGAAGATCGATCGACGTGCTGGCAACCAATTCATCGGGACGGCTCCGTTCATTGAGGGGAGAACCACCGAGATCAACCTTGAGTTGGCAAATGGCTACGTGACGATGATCCAGCGGACGGTCGTCGGCGATGCTTCGCAAGACGAACCGACCCAGGTAATCACGTACCGGCTCAGTCAGTTCAACTCGACACCGCCGATTACGGCGCCTCCCAAGGACCTGATCGAGGTGACACCTCCCGGAACCTGTGACGGCATTTTCTGCTCGGCCCCGACGAATCAGACACCATCTCCCGTTGAGATTCCCGAGCCAGCAACCGGTGCTCGATCAACCGTGCAATTCCGACCCGTGCTGTCGGAGAAGCCGTCAGGCCAGTGCGAGTCGATAAGCACGAATCCCAGCCCGACCGAAAACCCCACTCTGCACGGAGACGACGGGTGTCTCCTCCTCGGACCGTCAGCCCTTGAACTCACTCATGCGACATCGGTGACGGCCGAAACTCCGGTGTTCCCAGGTAAGACGGCGGACGATATCAACGTCATCATGAAGTTGCGGCCCGAAGATGCAGCGGCCTTCGATCGGATGGCCGAGGCAAACGTCGGGAAGCGTGTTGCCGTCGTCATGTTCGGGCGGGTGTTGGCGGCTCCGGAAATCTTGGTGGGAGAGTTCAACGGCAGCGTTGAGTTCTTCGGCATTGCACTCGACGACGCGTCGTTTCTGAAAGCGTCGCTCATCGCCGAATAGGCGCAACTAGGACTACCGCGGTCGTCAGATTCCGAACGACGCAGTCTTTGTGGCGGAGACGAGGTCGGTCGGACCTTCGACCTTACAGGCGGTTCGAGCCTGGCGGCCGTACGCGAACAGCACCAGTTCTCCGACCGGACCGGTGACGGTGACAACGGGCGTTCCCTTCTTCGCCTCGATCGTTCCTCGGGCCGGATCGACGAACGTGAGCCCACCCGGTGCGCTACGTACGAGCATGCGGCCCATACGGCCGAGTGCACCCCAAAGCGCGTCGCCGAGTTCGGAGGTCAGGGTACGTGGCGTGATGTCTCCGCCACCCCGACGAACGTCTTCGTGGTGCACGAAAAACTCGACGGTGTTGGCCAATTTGTCGATGGCCGGCAGTCTCGTCGGCGACCAGAACGGCGGTCCACTGCGAACCTGGTCAACCAACTTGTCCCAGGGTTGTTTCGCCACCGTCAGCCGAACCTTCTCCCCGTAGCGAGCCACCGCCGGAATGAGGATGCCCGCTGCGGCATCGGGTCGGGTCTCGCGCACGACAAGATGCGCGGCGAGATCGCGGGTGGTCCAATCTCCACAGAGCGTCGGCGCCTCAGGCCCCACCTCGAGAAACAGGTCGCACAGGGCAGATCGTTCGGTACGGGCCGGATTTGTCATCCGAGCATCGTAGGTTGGCCACCAACTCTAGATTTGTCTGCTCGTCGCCATACCGAGCAAGGTTGGGAGCAATCTGCTCGCCCAGCGAGCACAACGACCCAACGTCGCGACGACTTCGGTTCTTGACCTGCAGGTTCGTCGGACTGATCATGGTCCGATGGGCGAAGTCAAGAGCATGCACGTGTCCGACTGTGTGAGCGGAAACTCGTTTATCCGCTCGACCTGGCACGGCGACAAACGCCTGATGACCGTGAGTATCTGGCAGGACAACGTGTGTACGTCGGTCACCCGGATCGACACAGCGGGTATGGCCGCCCTGGCTTCGCACTTCACCGCAGCACTCGGCGACGCCGCGAGCCGACCCGTCACCGAAGATTCGTTTGCTTCGTTCGACTGGACGCCGGAGAGAAGCCGCTGGAGTTGGCGTGGACTCGTCGCTGAGATGCGTTACCGGGTGGCCAGCCGATTCGGTCGGGCCGACTCCGAATGGGTTCGATCCATGACGTCCGACGCTACGCCTCCGACGTCAGCCGGCGCCGCCGAGTCCGACCACCGAGCGGGCTAGCAACACGTTTGGAGGAATTTGGCCGCTGAGCGAGCAGAAACATCCAAACGTCGCGGGGCTGACACCGGTCCGGCGACACGTTTGGAGGAATTTGGCCGCTGAGCGAATACAAACATCCAAACGTCGCGGGTGCAACGTGGCCCAACGTCGCGAAAATAGCTACTTGCGGTTGGGGTCGTGGATCGCCGGTTCGACGTAGACGACGCGGGCTTCGGGTACCGCGGCGCGCAAACGGTCTTCGATGCCATCGATGGCCTGCGCGATTCCGGCGAAGTCGAGCGTGGGATCCAGTTCAACCTTGGTAGCGACGAGCAGATCTTCCGGTCCGAGGTGCATGGTGCGAGCGTGAATGAACTTGCGGACCGACGGCGCGCCGGCGATCGTCGACTCGATCTTCGACATGGTCTCCGGTGAAGCCGCTTCGCCCATGAGGAGGCTCTTCATCTCGACGATGAGGATGATCGCGATCACCCCGAGGAGCGCGCTGATGGCGAGCGTGCCGTAGGCGTCGAAGTCGGCGTTGTCGGTGATGAGCGTCAGGACCACGCTGACCAGGGCGATCACGAGTCCGATCAACGCACCACTGTCTTCGAGAAGGAGAACCGGAAGCTCCGGAACCTTCGCGTTGCGGATGAACGACCACCAGCTCTGGTTGCCCTTCAACGGCTTCGACTCGGCCATGGCGGTCCGGAACGAGTAGCTCTCGAGGCATACGGCGACGAGCAGAATGCCGATGGCGATCGCCGGGCTTTCGAGCTCATGCGGATGGGTCAGCTTCTCGATGCCCTCGTAGAGCGCGAAAAGCGAGCCGAGGGAAAACAGCACGAGAGCGACCACGAACGACCAGAAGTAACGGGCCATGCCGAAACCGAACTGGTGTCGCGCTGGTCGCATCCTTTTTGGCCTGCTTCCCACCGAGGAGCAGCAAACCCTGGTTGGTCGTGTCGGCCAACGAGTGGACCGACTCCGCGAGCAACGACGACGAGCGGGTCAGGAGGAACCCGATGAACTTCGCGATGGCGATGCCGAGATTCGCGACCAGCGCCGCGAGGATCGCCTTGGTTCCGTGCCCACCGTGAGCCCCGCCGTGGTTGTCGCCAGCGGCGTGGGTCACTGCATCCGCCGCCACGGCATGCTCGTGGTCAGACACCGATCTGAATTTCCTTCGGCCCGGACTTCTCGCCCTTCTCAATGGCTTCGAGGAGGTGCATCGAGATGTCTTGCACGATGACCTCGTCGTGGCCGAGACCCTTCACACCGTCGTCCATCATGATGTAGCAGAAGGGGCAGGCAGTGGCGACGCGCTGGGCGCCGGTACCGACGAGTTCCTCGGCGCGCTCATCGTTGACCTTGGTGCCGGTGTCTTCTTCCATCCACATGCGGGCGCCACCGGCGCCACAGCACATGCCCTTGGTGCCGTTGCGGGGAGCTTCGACGATGGAGATTCCCTTGAGCGAACCGAGCACCTTGCGCGGTGCGGTGTACACGTCGTTGTGGCGGCCCAGGTAGCAGGAGTCGTGGTACACGATGCGCTCGTCGAGGGAAGCGGTCGAAAGGTCGAGGCGACCGTCGGCGATCAGCGTCTCAAGCAGTTGGCTGTGGTGGACGACCTCGTAGTGCCCGCCGAGCTGCGGGTACTCGTTGAGCAGGGTGTTGAAGCAGTGCGGGCACTGCGTGATGATCTTCTTCACGCCCATGTTGTTGAGGCTCTCGACGTTGGCCATGGCGAGCATCTGGAAGATGTACTCGTTGCCGGAGCGGCGGGCGGGGTCGCCGGTGCACTGCTCGTTGGGACCAAGGATGGCGAAGTCGACGCCGGCGCGGGTGAGCAGCTTGGCCGTGGCCTGGCTGACCTTCTTGTTCTTGTCGTCGAAGGATCCAGCGCAGCCAACCCAGTACAGGTACTCGTGCTCGAGCGGGTTGGACGGGTCGACGATCGCGACTTCTTCCATGCCCTTGGCCCAGTCGGCGCGCTCGCCCTGACCGATACCCCACGGGTTGCCGGTGTT
This sequence comes from uncultured Acidimicrobiales bacterium, assembly GCA_963763135.1. GTDB lineage: Bacteria > Actinomycetota > Acidimicrobiia > Acidimicrobiales > JANYDT01 > JANMZO01. The sequence goes on from CAVXNJ010000012.1 coordinate 1,482,862, forward strand.
TTCCATCGACTTGTAGGCGCTGCCGAGCGAGCTCGGGAAGTCGGACTCCATGAGCGACAGATAGCGGCGCATGTCGAGGATCTTGTCGAGGATTTCGATGCCCACGGGGCAGTTCTCGTCGCATGCCTTACAGGTGGTGCAGGACCAGATTTCCTCGGAAGTGATGCGTTCAAAGACGCTCGACGTCTTGACCGTGATCTCCGGATCGACCGAAACGGGGGGCGATACCTTGCTGGTCCCGGGACCGGTGAGCGACATCACGGTGCCGACCTTCAGAACGATTTCGCGGGGGTCGAGCGGCTTGCCGGTGGCGTGAGCTGGGCAGACGGCGGTGCAGCGGCCGCACATGGTGCATGCGTCGGTGTCGAGCAGTTGCTTCCAGGTGAAGTCTTCGATGGTTGAGACGCCGAAGCTCTCCAGGTTGGTTTCCATCAGGTTCGGCATCGGGCGCATGGCGCCCTTCGGCCGGGGGCGGTCCTTGAGGTACAGGTTCAGCGGGCTGGTGAACATGTGGCGCAGCTTGGTGATCGGGAGGATCACGAGGAAGATGAAGAACGAGGCGACGTGCAGGCCCCACGCGGCCTGGTGCCAGCGGCCGATGTTGGCCGAGCCGTTGAACATGTTCGAAAGGGCGTAGCCGACGTAGCTGAACTTCTCGAAGTCGGGCCGTCCGGCGAGGGCGATGCGGGCCGCTTCGGCGAGGAAGCCCGATACACCGATGGAAAGGAACGTGATGAGGATGACGGCGTCTTCGGGGCGGTTCTTGATGCGGATGCGGTACGGGCGCTGGATGTAGCGGCGAACCATCGCCCAGATGATGCCGCCGGAGAAGATCAGACCGGCCGTGTCGCCGAAGGCCGAGTAGCCCTTGTAGACGCCGCCGTGGAGGAACTTCAGGCTGTTCGGCATCTGGTGGTCGATTTCCAGGACCGTGGTGACGGCGAACAGTGCGAGGAAGCCGAAGTAGATCATCGAGTGCATGATTCCGGCAGCCGGATCACGCATCAGGGTCTGCATGTAGACACCGGACCGGAAGTCGCCCATGCGGCGCTTGGCGTTGGCCTTGGTGGTCCGACGGTCGTCGGCCTGACCCCGCTCCCAGTTCTTCATGCGGTTGGCCGTGGCGAAGGCACCGGCCAGGAAGAGCAGGCACAACACGGTGTAGAAGCCGGCCTGCACGGCGGAAGGGATGTTGCCGAAGACCTTACGGCTGATATCGGATTCACCGTGTTGTTGGGCGATCGCCCCGATGATTCCCGATACGCCGGTGAGGGCTGCCATGAATACGCCGATAGCAATAGCTATCTGGCTAGGCGAACGCCTCTTCGGAGCTTGGGATGTTTCTGAACCAGCGGCGGAAGGTGCTGCAGACATAGTGCGCATAAAGCTACTTGCCGAAGCGCGGGAGGGCCGCATTTTGGATGCCAATCTCTTAACGTAGGGGCGATGAATTCGGAAAACGGCCCAGCTTCCAAGGTATTTGTGGTTGGGGTGGCCGGGGGGACCGGTTCGGGCAAGAGCACCGTCGCTCAGCGCATCATCGCCACGGTCGGCCGGGAGAAGGTCGCCGTGCTCGCTCTCGACTGGTACTACCGCAAGCAGGACCATCTCTCGTTGAATGAGCGGGCCGCGGTCAACTACGACCACCCCGATGCGTTCGACTGGGAGCTCATGAGCCTCCACGTGCAGGATCTGATCGCCGGGCGGGCGGTGGAAGTACCCGTCTACGACTTCGCGACGTTCACCCGGCTCGGGGAGACACAGCACCTCCGACCTGCGCCGATCGTCGTGATCGAAGGAATTCTCGTGCTGTGGGAGCCGACGCTGCGCGAGCAGATGGATCTCAAGGTGTTCGTTGATGCCGATGCCGACGTGCGCTTCATCCGTCGCCTGCAGCGCGACGTTCATGAACGCGGTCGGTCCCAGGAATCGATCGTGAACCAGTACCTCGGGACCGTCAGGCCGAGTCACCTGTCGTTCATCGAACCGTCGAAGCGCTACGCCGACGTCATCATCCCCCATGGCGGCCTCAACGAGCCGGCGCTCGAAATGCTGAGCGCCCGGGTCCGGGCTGTGAGCTCGTGAGCGATCTTGGAGCCTCGACCCCGGGTGCCCGCCCATACGTGGTGGTCGTCGGTGGCGCCAACGTTGACCTGAAGGCGCAGACCGCAACGAAGGTCATCGCCGCTACCAGCAATCCCGGACACACCTCACTGTCGGCCGGAGGCGTCGGACGCAACATCGCCGAGAACATCGCCCGGCTCGGTACCTTGACCGAACTCGTTGCTGCCATCGGCGACGATGTGCTGGGGGAGTGGCTTGTCGCCGAGACCACCGGCGCCGGGGTCGGGGTCGGGCACGTCCACCGAACTTCCGTCGCGACCGGCACGTACACCGCGGTTCTCGATGTGGACGGTGAACTGATCGTGGCGGTCTCGGCCATGGACGCCACCGACCAGTTCACACAAGCGCGGTTGGCCGACTCGGTGGCACTCAGGTCCGGTGCGGCGATGATCGTGCTCGACGGAAACCTCCCGGTCGACCTGCTCGGGACCGTCGTCGACGACGCGGCTGCGGCCGGGGTGCGGGTGCTCCTCGACCCGGTCAGTGATCCGAAAGCGTTGCGCCTGTCGCCGCTGCTGGCCGCGACCCGTCCGATCCACCTGATCACCCCGAACCGCACCGAGTTGGCTGTTCTTTCCGGGTTGCCGGTCGGCAACACCTCCGAGATCGAGGTCGCGGCACGCAAGCTCCTCTCCCGCGGCGTCCAGAACGTATGGGTCCGGCTCGGCTCGCACGGCAGTCTCTATTTCGAGAGCAGCGGAAAGGGCACGCCGCTTGCGGCCGCCGTCGCGCATGTTCGCGATGTGACGGGCGCAGGTGACGCCATGGCCGGTGCATTCGTGCATGCGCTGATGGAGGGTCGCTCCCCGATCGAAGCGGCCCGCTTCGCCCACGCCGCCGCGGCCCTGACTATCGCAAGCGAACATACCGTTCGCCCCGACCTGAGCGCCGATCTGGTCGAAGCTCAACTGCACCGGAGCGACTCAGGCTCTCACTGATCGGCCGGAACTCCGCAGTGCCGCCAAGCACGGATTTCGTCGATCACGATGATCGCTGTCCAAGTGACGGTGGGGCTCATTGCTGGACGCCCTAGGCGCCGACCAGGACAGCAACTGCGGCGGCTACAACTCTGAGGCGGCGTGTGAGGCGCGCGACAAACGCTCCTACGACCTCTGTGGCCAATGTGATGATGAACCAGATCTCGAACGACTGCGGTGCCGCGCTCACGCACGTGTTCCATCCGTTGACCGTATCCGTGAACGAGTCGCTTCCGAACGAGTACCGGGGTCGCCCAGCTGTCACCAGTCGCCGTCACCAGTGCCTTCGCCTTCTGCCCTCCCGAAGCCTAGCCAGCCAGTCGTGTGGCCGTCAGAGCGTCGGGCAGGGTGAGCCGGCCGGCGTAAAGGGCCTTGCCGACGATGCATCCCTCCAGGTTCGGGTGGTCTGCGGCAGTCTCGGCCAACACGACGAGATCATGGATCGTCGAGATTCCGCCTGACGCGATCATGCCCGCCTTCGTGGCACTTGTGACGGCGCGGTAAAGATCCACGTTCGGCCCGGCCAACATGCCGTCTCGGCTCACGTCGGTGACGACGTACCGGGCACAGCCGACCCGGTCCAGAAACGCAAGCGTC
>CAVXNJ010000013.1:0-207500 GCA_963763135.1 uncultured Acidimicrobiales bacterium
GCAGGGAAGAAGTAACCATTATAATTTTGACCTTAACCGTGATTGGGCCTGGCAAACACAGGTAGAACCCAGCAACGCATGCAATTATACAACGCCTGGTTGCCTCAAGTGCATGTAGATTATCATGAGCAGGGGTATAATGAACCTTATTATTTTGCCCCGGCCGCAGAACCTTATCACGATGTAATAACGCCCTGGCAAAGAGATTTTCAAACATTGATTGGTAAAAACAATGCCCGTTATTTTGATGCCAACGGATGGTTATTCTTTACCAAAGAAAGGTTCGATTTATTGTACCCTTCTTATGGCGATACTTACCCCATTTATAATGGTGGTATTGGAATGACCTTTGAACAGGGTGGAATAAGGGCAGGTCTGGGTATTAGAACAAGTGATGGCGATACCCTAACCCTTGTTGACAGGGCACAACACCATTTTACTACGGGTATATCTACCTTAGAAGTGGCTTCAAAAAATGCTGACAAGCTAATTACCGAGTATAAAAAATTCTTTGATAATAATAGAAATGCAGTTGGATCGGATTATAAAACCTATGTACTTACCGCCGCAGATGCCGGTAAATTACAGGGTGTGGCAGATTTATTACAGCGCAACGGTATTGAATTCGGTACCGTAAATACTACCAGTTTTAAAGGGTATAATTATTTTACGGGCAAGGAAGAAACCTATAGCGGCGAAGGCTTTCAGCTGGCAATTACCGCCTACCAATCAAAAAGTAAATTGCTGAAAGTGTTGTTTGAACCTAAAACCTATATCAGTGATTCTGCTACTTATGATATTACTGCCTGGAGCATACCTTATGCATATGGCGTAAAAGCCTATGGGGTAAAAGAGAGGCTGGATATTGCAGCCTATGTTCCGCTTGCTGCTGCTACTGCAGTTAGCACCGAGTATGGGTTATTACTGCCATATAAATCTTTAAATGCAGCAAAAGCACTTAGTTACCTGTTGCAGCACCATGTAAAAGTGCGTTTTAACGAAAAGCCATTTACCTATAATGGCAAAAATTACGACAGGGGAACGCTTATTGTTTTAAAAACCAGTAATGTACCCAATTGGAAAGAGATTACCAACCAGGCATGCAGCCAATACAATATACAGGCTGATGCCATTGCCACCGGCATGGTAGATGCGGGTACCGATTTTGGTTCGCCCGATATTAAATTTGTAAAAGCACCTAAAGTGGCTTTGCTTACAGGTAATGAGGTATCTCCATATGCAGCCGGTGAAATATGGAACTTTTTTGATCAGTCGCTGCATTATCCTATAACGCAGATTATGGCAGATAATTTGGGCAATGCCCTTGCCAACTATGATGTGATCATAATGCCTGATGGTTATTATGGCTCATTCGACGATAAAAACATAGCTACCCAGTTAAGAAGCTTTTTACAGCGAGGTGGTAAAATTATTGCATTGGAAGGTGGTGTGCAGCAACTTGCCGGTATGGATATGGGCATTACATTAAAAAAATCTGATGACGATACCAGTAGTTTAACTGCTGCTGATGCCATGCAAAAAAAATATGCCAACAGGGAAAGAGATGATTTACCCAATGCCATACCCGGTGCCATTTTTAAGGCGGTGCTCGATAATACGCATCCGTTGGCATTTGGTTACCCCGATTTTTACTATACACTTAAACAGGATGGCAAACTATACGACTATTTAAAAGGTGGCTGGAATGTAGGTGTACTGCCTGCTGCAGGTTATGTGAGCGGTTTTGTTGGCAGTAAATTAAAGCCAACCATACAAGATGGTTTGGTAATAGGTGCTACCGAATATGGTAATGGAAATATTGTATTTTTTGCCGACGATATTATTTTCAGAATGTTTTGGGAGAACGGGAAATTACTGTTAAGCAATGCCGTTTTTTTAGTGGGTATGCGTTAATACTTGTAGTAGCCCGGCAGTAGTTTATTGGGCAACTTTACTTGCGTCGCACACTTGTGCAACAGAATGGATGGCAGCTTTTAAATACAATACATGATTTGTGTTTGGATGTTATAGCAGTTGCACAAAGTATCCAACCGTACAAGTGTGCGACGCAAGTACAGCTGATTCGCTGCCTGGTGCCGGGCATATGATTTTTTGCTTAACTATCTTAAACGGGGGAATTTTTAATCATCTACACCCTGTAACACAATTACAATTTCGCCTTTTACGGTTTTGGCTGCAAAATGATCGTGTACCTGTTGCAGGCTGCCACGAAAGGTTTCTTCAAATAGTTTGGTTAGTTCGCGGCTAACACTACATGGGCGTTCGGCGCCAAAATATTCAATAAATTCTTTTAACGTTTTTACCAGCCGTACGGGCCCGAGCTACCGACCTGCATCACGGGCCGTGACGACCCGGCGCGCGTCCCGTCCCACCCGGCGAGGTGCAGCACCCAGGCACGGCCGTCCCAGCGCGTGAAGGCGATCAGCGAGGCGTCCGGCGCCAGCATCGCCGAACCGATGTCGCCGTCGAGCCCCTCGACCGCGCGGGCCTCGCCCGGGGTGCCGTCCTCGCCGATCGGCAGCCAGAGGATCCGGCTCCGGTCGCCCTCGACGATGCGCACGAACAGCGCGCGGCCGTCGTGCGTCCAGGTGCGCGGGTAGATCCCGCGTCCGGCGGAGGTCGTCAGGATCCTGCGCCCCTGTTTTCCGTCACCCGGAAAGGGCGCGAGGTAGATCCCGTCGCGCGTCTCGTCGCCGATGCAGCGCGCGGCGATGAAGTCGCCGCGCGGCGAGACGACGGGGGAGTCGCAGTCCATACCGTCACCGACCAGCGCGGGACGCGGCGCCGGGTCCTCGACCTCGCTGGCCAGGACCTCGAACAGGCCGGAGGTGCCGAGCGTGACCCACGCGACGACGCTGCCGTCCTGGCTGTCGTCGAGCTCGCCCTCGACGAACGGTCCGCGGGCGTCGCCCCAGGCCTCGCGCGAGCCGTCCGGCATCAGCCAGACGATCCGCCGGTCGTAGCCGATCAGCCCGCCCTCCAGGTGGACCAGGTCGCCTCGGTCCGACAGCGAGAACAGCGCCGCGGTCAGCTCGACCTGCGTGCGCAGACCGGTGGCCACGACGACGGGCGCGCCGACCGCACCCCGCGCTGCCGGGTCGAAGGGGGCGGCCAGCAGCTGGTCCCTTCGCGAGAAGATCAGGCGGTTCGGCGGCAGCCAGGCCGGCTCGAAGCCGCGGTCGACGAGCACCTCGACCGCGCCGGTGGCCGGGTCGAGCCTCGCGACGTCCTGATGGTAGCCGCCGCGGAAGCCCTCGACGGTCCCGAGGATCGACCCGTCCGGCAGCATCGAGTGCACCAGGAAGCGTCCCGAGTCGGCCAGCGCGAGGTCGACGGCCGCGGGCAGCGCCGAACCGTCGACCGGGACGCGCACCAGGCGCTGGGGGTTCATCGTGACGACGGCGATCTCGTCGTCGGAGAGCCAGACCAGGTCGTCGCGCCAGCTTTCGTCCCAGCGGCGGATCAGTGTCGGGGGGGCCGAGCCGTCGGCGGGAGCGCGCACGAGCGCCGCGCCGTTGAGGCCCGCGACCTCGGAGGCGACGAAGGCGATCTGGCTCGAGTCCGGCGAGAAGCGGATCGGCTCGCGGTCGATGGGCGTCTCGATCGGGACGAAGGCGTCGTCGCGGTCGAGGCGTCGCACGAAGACCTTCCAGGCGCTGCCGCGCTGACCGGCGAGCGGGCCCTCGGCGACGATCGCGACGGTGCGGCCGTCGGGGCTGATCCGCGCCTGCTTGGGATACCAGCTCTCGGGAGGCGTCAGGGTGGCGCGGACGGTGCGCGGCGCCGGCTCGGACCCGGAGCGATCGAGGCCCCACAGCATCGCCGTCAGCGCGACGGCGGCGAGCGCCGCGATCGCCAGCCACTGCCGGGCGCCGGAAGGGCGCGCGGTCGCGACGGGTGCGGGCTCGTCGTCCGTCCCCGTCAGCGCCGCGCGCAGGTCGAGCGTCGCGTCGCCCGACGTCGCGCAGGCGCAGCGCCGGGTCCTTGGCCAGGCAGCGTCGCAGCAGCTCGCGGACGCCGCGCGGCGTCGCGGACGGCAGCGCGCTCCAGTCGGGCTCGCCGCGTAGCACCGCGGCGAGCGTGTCCGAGACCGTCTCGCCGCCGAAGGCCGAGCGCGCCGGTCAGCATCTCGTAGAGCACGCAGCCGAACGCCCAGATGTCGGCCGCGCGGTCGACCGGCTTGCCGCGCGCCTGCTCGGGGCTCATGTAGGCCGCGGTGCCGAGGATCATGCCGGCGGCGGTGCCGGCGAGGTCATCGTCGGCGAGTGCGACGGCGTCGGCGACTCGAGCCGCCGGTCGTCCTCGCCCGCGCGCTTGGCCAGGCCGAAGTCGAGCACCTTGACCGTGCCGTCGGGCGTCGAGCATGACGTTCGCCGGCTTGAGGTCGCGGTGGACGATGCCGCTGCTCGTGCGCCGCCTCGAGCGCCGCGGCGATCTGCGTGCCGATCGCGAGCGCTCTCGTCGACGCGGCAGCGGCGCCGCGCGCGAGCCGCTCTGCGAGGTCCTCGCCCTCGACCAGCTCCATCACCAGGAAGCGCTGCCCGTCGGCCTCGTCGAAGCCGTAGATCGTGCGCGATGTTCGGGTGGTTGAGCGAGGCCAGCAGCCGCGCCTCGCGCTCGAAGCGCGCCAGCCGCTCGGGTCCGCGGCGAGCGGCCTCGGGCAGCACCTTGATCGCCACCTCGCGGTCGAGCGTCGTGTCCCGGCGCCGTCCAGACCACGCCCATCCCGCCCTCGCCGAGCCTGCTCGATCAGGCGGTAGTGCAGCAGCACGGTCCGGGCGAAGGTTGCATTCCGCGGAGGATACTACGGTCTAACCGGCGACCATCTCGGCGACCTGCCGCTCGGAGGCCTTGGGCGAGTCGAGGTACTGCGCGCCGAAGCCGACGGCGAACGGGTCGGGGAAGATCTCCTCGAGCCCCTGCTCGATCCCGTCGAGGATGGCGTCGGCGACGTCGCGTGGCGAGGCCTTGTCGAAGTCGAGGCCGCGCGCCATGTCGGTGTCGACCGGGCCCGGGTAGACGCCGACGACGCGCGTTCCCTGGCCGCGCAGCAGCATCCGTGTGCCCTGCGTCAGCGAGTGCACCGCCGCCTTCGACGCGCTGTAGGTCGGGAACAGCGGGAAGCTGGTCAGCCCGCTGACCGAGGCGACGTTGACGATCGTGCCGCCGGCGAGCGTCGGGGCCAGCCGCTGGATCAGGTGCAGCGGACCGAAGAAGTTGACCTCCATCTCCGCGCGGGCCTGGGCGTGGATCTCGGCGGCGTGCAGGTCGAAGCCCAGCGCGACCCCGGCGTTGTTGACCAGCAGGCGCAGGCCGGAGAGCCCGGCGACCGCGCGCTCGATCTGCGCCGGGTCGGTCACGTCGAGCTGCAGCGGAACGCAGCGCTCGCCCAGCGGCGGGACCGACTCCGGCCGCCGGGCGCCCGCGTGACCCGCGCCGCTCCGCGCTCGAGCAGCCGTTGGGCGATGGCGCGGCCGATGCCGCGGTTGGCGCCGGTGACCAGCGCGGTGGTTCCCTCGATCGTCGTCGCCTGCATGCCGCTCCTCCGTTCAGGGAGGGCATCTTAGCGGCTGGCGTGGCCCGCCGGGGCGCGGGCGATGCCCATCGCAAGGAGCACGCTCTCCATCTGCTCCCAGCGCTGCTCGAGCGTGCCGGTGTAGCCGATCGACATCCGCACCAGTCCCGGCGAGATGCCGACGCGCTCGCGGTGCTCGTCGGGCATCTCGCTCGGCGGTCGAGCTGCCCGAGCAGGACATCAGCGTGTCGAAGTAGCCCAGGCTGACGGCCATGAAGCCGAAGCGGCGACCGGGTCAGCCATTGCGTCACCGAAGTCCACCAACGCGGACCGGATGCCACGGGTTTCGGTGTTCAACCGAAGCCGTTGCACGTCATGAGCGATCGCTGAGTGTGCGACCAGATCGGCGGAGTCAATCACGGCTTCTTCGATACCGGACGCGGAACGAAGCGAGTCTCGGATGATCTCGATCCAGTGCGCGAGCGCACGGACTCGTTCGTGCTCGCGTTCCGCTGCACGACGGGCCGCGACCTGTGCCGGAATGTAGAACGTGGCGACCGCTGCCGCGGCACCAAGGGCAACCCAGTTCGTTACCACCGACACCACTGCGAACACCACGATCGTGACCGCGACTCGTCGTAGTTCGGCTTGCGGGAGGCCACGTGCCGGGCCCCGGACCGTGCGCACGGGAGGGGGTGTGAACCCGACCACAATTAACATGACACCAGTGGCGGCCATGATGCCCAGCAACGCGCCCATCAGGTTCGCCGGGATCATCGGCGCACCCCACCAAACTGAACCCCACCGAGTTGTGCGATTGGGAAGCCGTAGTCGGCGAGCAGGACGCGGTGCATCTCGCTCAACGCGCCCGTCGGGACAAGGGTCTTCGAGGTCGGGTCAAACCGGAACACTTCGTTCGACGCGAAATTCTCACCGTCACGGCCCGCGGTTTCACGAATCGAGACCACACGACGTTCGCCGCCCCGCAGCACCGCGACGTGGAACACGAAATGCACGGCCTGGGCGATCATGTCGGTAAGCATCAACGGTGACGCTTGCGGATAGGACTTGTACAGCAACGTACGAAGCCGCTCGAGCGCCTGGCCCGGCATGGAATGCACTGTGCACATACTTCCGTCATTGCCTTGTCCCATGGCCGAAATCATGGATTCACACTCAACACCCCTGGTCTCACCAACAATCACTCGGTCCGGGCCGAGACGCAACGCGTGCTTCGCAAGATCGGCCATCGAGATCTCGCCGACCCCCTCACTGTTTGCCTGACGGGCTTCGAGACTCACCACATCGGGGTGGCGTTCCGAGCGAAGGTTCAACTCCGCAGCGTCTTCGATCGTGACGATGCGTTCGGGCTGCGGGATCTCCTCACACAACGCCGTCAACAGCGTGGTCTTGCCGCCACCCGTCGGGCCCGACACGACAATGTTGCGACGCGACAAAACGCACGCCCGCATGAACTCACACGCCAACGGTGTGAACGACCCCGCCGCACACAAGGCGTCCAACGACAAGCTCTTGAGCGTCTGGCGACGGATCGCCAACGACAACATGTCCGACACACCAACGTTCGCGGTGAGCCGCTCCCCCGTCGGCAGCCGCATCGACAACAACGGTGTCGACGCGTTGAACTGCCGTGCCGTGCGACCACCCGTTGACGCGATCCGTTGAATCAACTCCATGACCGCTTCTTCACTCCGTGCGATCTGACCGACGTACTGCTTCTGCCCGTCCAACGTTCGGATCCACGCGTGAACACCATGCACATACAGGTCGGTCCAGTCACGCCGGTCCATGTACACCTGCAAGCCACCCAAATCGAAGATCTTGGCGACAACCTCACGGCGCAACAGATTCGCCGCTTCCACCGGCATCGGTTCACGCTGACGCGCAATCCTCGCCTGATCGATCCGTGCAAGCTCATCACGCGTCAACTTCACAACATAAGCACGCTTAGCTTCCGACGGGATGGACGAGCCCGAGGAGCGTTGCTGTTCCGTCACCCATGACACCATCTGCTGCGACACACGATCCGCGAGCTGATCAACCAGATCCCGATCCACCACCCGCGGATCCGACCTGCGTGCACCCGACCCTCGTCCATCGGACTCTTGTCCGTTCAGTGTGGGTGGTAGCGATCCGTTGACGTTCATGAACCGATCACCTCGTCCACTGCGCTGTATGCCACACGTCCCGCGATCTCACGTGTGATCCGGTTGAACGCCCGATCGAACCGCTTCGACCTGCCCGTCGAAACCAGTCGCTGGATCGCAATCGAATCAAACGGCACCACCCCGTCGAGCACCGTCACCCCAAGAAACTCGGCGATCTCGGTGCGGGAGTGGGGCTGGTCACCCACCAACACCACGTTCACCCGGCAACCGAGATGCACCAACACGTCACACTCACGCCCCAACGCAGCAATATCTGCCGTGAACGGTCGAGCGACCACCACAACCAGATCAGCTACACGACACAACCCCGTCACGCCATCGTGAACACGACCGGCATCCAACACCACATCAAGGTTGGTTGGGAACCCGTGCAGCCGCGGTTCAAGCACCGACACGGCGTTCGCCGTGTCGCGGCCTGGTGAGGCACACACCACCACACCGTGCTCACCAATCCGGTGGCCATGTCGTTCGAACAAATCCCACCCGAGTTCGTCGCGACTCGCCGCCAACGACATCAGACCCGGATCGTGCGACAGCCCATGAGTGAACGCCCACGAACCACCACTGACATCGACCTCCAAACCCACCACCGGACGCGGGTAACGAGCAACCAGCTCATACGCGAGCGTCGACACACCAGGCGCACCTTTCGCCGAGGTAACCACGACCATGCTCATTGCGCCACGACCCCGCTCATCGCGCTACGACCCCTGCCCGGTCGAGGGCTCCTGCGAAGACGATGGTTCCTGCGACAACGGCGCGCCAGCGGTCTGAGCCGCCGTCGCAGGATCGGCAGCGTCTGGGTTGTCCGACCAGATCGGACCGCCATCAACCAGACCAAGCCGGATCGAGTGTCGAGCAGCGCCCTGGGCCACCACCGTCTCCTCCGCAGTGCGCACCACCAGGTTCAAGATCCGCCGGCCCGACCCCAACGCCTGCGCCTGCTGCGATGTCCCTCCCCCACCGATCGACCACACCGAACCAATCGCAATCACCCCACCCGGGTCATCACCCGTCCGGTCAAGCGGCGTCGCCAACACATGCACCCGATCGCCATACCGCAACTCCGAAGGCGCCTCACCCGGCTCCAACACCATTGCCACCAACGAGAACCCCGCCGGTGGTTGTGTCGCACCAGCCAGGGATTCGACCAGCACCAACGAGTTCGCCACGATCGGCGTATTCGTCACCTTCCCAACCAACTGACCAAGTTTGTTCGACGGGATCCCGACCAACTTCACATCCGCAGGGATCCGCTCCGAACGCAACATGTCACGCGTCAAGGTCGACCCAGCCGGGATATTCCGCGCTGCCACCACCAACGACCGCTGCTTCCCCTGCGCACCAAGCGCGAGTGAACCAAGAAGCGCAGCAAAGACCGTCAACAACACCCCCGACCCGATAAACCACGGACGACGCGTCGCCCCAGCGATCGACGACGTCGGCCGATCACGAACAACGCGTGCGTCTTCATCGGGCGCCTTACGCGTCAGCAACGATGTCATCTGAACTGACACTCCTCCGGGCTCGCACCCCGACACGTCGGGATGACCTGAATCTCCCGAACCTCAACCGGAATGATCGGAGAGACCGACTCCCGGTTCTCAAACGGGCCATCCTGTGGCCGCCCCTCGATCGTCACGTTCAACACCCGCCACTCCACACGAGCGAACGCCTGATACCGCTGACCGGGCTGACTCCGAGACGAAACGTAGTACACGTGCCAACACGTCGTCGACTGCACGTTATGAGCCTCGCCAGGGTCATATGCGCGCGTAACATCGGACCCTTCGCACTCCTGCGCGCCCGATCCCTCAATGCCCGGATCGAAGATCAACTTCACCGGTGCCAAAGTCGCCGAGCCAATCACCCGGCCACTACGTCGCCCGTTCTCCACAACCTCGACCGGCGCCGTTACCGTCGACTGCGTCGCAGGGTCCAACCACCAATACATCGCCCGCTGCGTATACGCCAACGGCTGCGGCGTACGCGAATCAAACGACAACACCGGAGCAGGCGCGAACACCTCCGACACCTCTTCCCCATCCGGTGTGGAATCAGCAACCTGGAACGGCTGCCCCACCCCCGTACCCGCGTTATACCCCGAACACCGCCGCCACTTCTGCGGCACCCGAACCGTCGTCGCCTTACCGTCAGCATCCAACGGACCCGGCACATCGACCATCACCGTCCACGTCGTGCAATGACGCACCACCTTGTACTGCACGTTCGTCCCCGGACGACCCCGGTTGAACCGAAACCCCGACCGTCCGACCGTCTTGTGCTCCCACTTGCTGCGTGATGGATCCTTGCCAGGCGGCCGACCGGCGGCGAGGACCGAAGACGGGTAAGCACTGGCCAGGATCGCCACCGCCACGAGGACTACACCTTGCCATCGGCGCATGTGGACTTACCTTCTGTGTCCTGCATGATGTAGTCGGCTGAGAGGAGCCATCCCCTTTTCCCGGCATACTGAAACTCGAGGCGGGAGTCATTCGCCGTTGAACTGTCACTGTTCGGGATGACTGCGCCAGCCTTGTCAACAGTCGGTGCCGCAGACTCGTACTGGCACACTCGAACGACCGCTGCGGTCCTGCTGAGTTCGATGACGCGAAAGTCGAACGCCTTCATTTCCTCGCGTTTGCCAGTCCAGTGATCGCCAACCCGAAAGCCGTCGTAGAAGTCGAGCCAATACGAAAGCGCGTCACCAGCTGCCACTTTCGCCAATTCGCTCCTGTACGGTCGGGCGTCCTGCAGCAGTGCGTACCTGACATCTATGAAGTGGTCGTACGCCGCCCGGACGGCCCGGTCGCTGATTGGGTTGATGGTCGTGGTGGTGACGCGTGTTGTGGCGACGCGTGTCGTGGGAGGGAGCGTGCTTGACGGTCGCTTGGGGACGGTCTTGGCCGGGACTTTCTTCTTTGTCGTTTTGGTGGTTGTAGCGCCCGCCTGGACGCTTGTCCCGGTGATCGAAAGCACAACAGCAACTGCCGCTATTTGGGCGATTTTCATCGGGTGCTCCGTTCGTTCGGGTTGGTACCAGTGAACGCGTCAGACATGTGGAGCACGTTGAGGGGCCGCCGCGCGCTTGAAACCGCTGAATAGAAAACGGTTCAATAGTCACACCCCCACCTTGAATTCGCCGACATAAGTGAGGGTAGCGTCACTGTGTGTGGTTTGAAAAGGCCTCGCGAAGGATTTCTACGTCTAGGTCGAGGAGCTCGGCGAGCTGGGCTTCGAGGTGGCCCGGGAGTGGGCGGTCGCCGGTTTCGAGTCGGTAGAGCTCGGCGACGGTGAGGTTGAGCTGTGGGGCGAGTTCGGTGCGTTCGAAGCCGGCGGCTTGGCGTAGGGCTGCTGGGTGCAGGTTGGTGCCGTAGAAGTGCTCGAGGCGGGCGGCCTGGTTCGGCCAGGGGTAGGCGGTTGAGAGCCGGAGCGCTTGCCGGGGGTTGAGCAAGAATCTGCCGTCCTCGATCCACGGGAGCATGATCGGGTCGAGGCCGATGAGGTGGGTGATGAGGTTTGGGTGGCCCGGATCGTCGGGCGCCGGATGGAAATGGTCGACGGCCGCTTGTATCTGTCCGGTTCGCCAGCGAAGGACGACTTCGGTTCCCTCGCGATGTCGGAAGAATGGTGTTGTCCAGTACGGGTCTTGGGCGAAGCGGACGAGTTGTTCGGCGAGGAACGGCAGAACCGCGGTCATTCGTTCGGCCGCTTCGAGGGGAAGCGGTACTTGGTACGACTCGATTCGACGTAGCCGCTGGTACGAGATGCCGGCCACTTCGGCCATCTCGAGTCGGCCGTAGCCGTATTCCTGCCTGACTGCGGCGAGCGTGATCGGCGTGTCGGGTTCGAGTAGGGCTGAAGTGCGGACCCTCAGCGCCGAAGCGATCCGGGCAAGTCGGGCGGGTGAGAGCCCGACGGTGCCTTTCTCGAGGCGCACCACGCCGGCTTTGGAGAGGGCGGCGAGGTTCGCAAGTTCGGTCTGGGTGAGTCCCAGCTGCCGTCGCAGAAGCGTCAGCGCTGAAGGGCTGAACGCTGCAACGGTCTCCACGGCTATCCCAGTTTGCCGAACGGAGCCGTAGAACGCACGTCACGTGCGTGCGCTTTCGGCGGGTCGCATGGTGTCTTGGAGCCGCCACCGGGGGTTCACATGACGTGCGATGTCGATGAGGTCGCCCTGGACAAGGACGGCGTGGGGACCCCTGATCCGAAACGTGACGTGGCGGCGACTCTGGTCGTCGACTTCCACGTCGCGGCTCAACCCGATGCAGTCAAGGAACTCGCGGAGTTCAGCGGCGGTGACGGGATCGTTGAGATCCCCGACAAGCACGGTGAGGAAGCGGTGTCCGTGCGCAATCGCCTCGGCTTCGTCGGCTACGTCGACGATTGGATCTCCAGCGTTCATGACCCCTCCCTCGCAATAAGATAAGGCACCCTCAAGGTCGATACAACTTGCGATTCCCGTATCGATCACCGATAGAAGGCACGGGAGCTGAGCATTTCGGACAGCCCGGACCGAAAGTCTGCGTTTTCTTACAGAGTGGCGGAGGTGGTGGCCTGGCTGTCGTCGACACTGTCGGTCCGATACGGGCCGACAAGTTTCTTCACGATGGCCGTCCGATTCGCGGTGGGCGCGTGCCTTCTCTAGCAACGATGGAGGTTCGCGTCTCGACCTAGTTCTCGGCACCGCTTCCCCAAACAACCCAAACGTGCCCAGACGCGAAGAAACGCCCGGAGTTGGAGCTCCAAGCGCTTCTCATCAGGGGTACACCCTCAACCGCAGCCATCAGCCGCACAAACTTGTTGAGACTGTACCGGTGATGCGGCAGCGGGCGCAACCATTCCGCGCTCCGGAGTTCACTCATGGCGTCCACGCGGGCTGGGGTCCACGCGTCACCCAGCCACCCCCAACCACAACCCGTGCTGCCCTCCCCCACTCCTGTCTCAGGCAGTGGAAGCGCGCGTCTGGTCGGATTGCCGGTCGGCCCAATCGCAGTCAGTCTGTATCGCCTCGCGCTGGCCGCCCAGTCCGGTGAACTCACTCCGGTCACGGCCGCTACTGGTTGGTCCGCGTGGACGTGGAAGGGCCCCGACCGCACCGGTGGGCGTATCGAGCTGCGTACCGAACAGCATCCCTACTTCGATGCTGGTACTGATGGACGAGCCCGGGCCGCGTTCGACCGGTTGACGTCTCCGCTCTCGGGATCTGAGATTGCTGCCGTGCTCACGATGGCCGTCAGCCAAGACGGCCGACCCGGAGCGTGGCACGGCGTTGACGTCGTTCGACTCCTACGCCCCGCCGGCGATCATCGCGACCGGTACTGCCCAATCGTGGAGAACTGGATCTTGATGCTGTCCAACGCCCGGTTCCGCTTCGACAGCATCACCCATCACCACATCCACCGGCGCAAGGAGAAGGCCCGGGGAACCGCAACCGTGACCGTGCTCGGGTTCGAGCGGCACAACGCAAAGTCCGCCACCGTGTCGATCCCCGCCGGAATTCGTGAGCACCTAGCCGTCCGTCCCATCCCGCTTACGGCCTTCGCGCTCAACCGCAACGACGGGACCAACAGCGAAGGTGCCAAGTTGTCTCGAGCGGCGCGCTGCCAAAGCCGTATCGGCGCGGTCGTGCAGGCTGCGGGCGGAATAGCGTCCGCCACCGTGGAGGACCTTCTCGCCACATGGGCCCCAACCGCTTGCCAACGGGCTCGACGCGCACGCCGCTTCGGTGCAGCCCTCGCCGCCTTCACCGCCGACATCGCCGGACTGCTCGGCGTCGGAACCGGTGTCGAGGACGACCGGACCGGCTCGATCCGTACACGGCCGGTCCGACTCATTGCCGACCTGGCCACACGGGCACAGGAACTCCTCAACGAGCTCCGCAAATCGCCACCCGGGCTCCTCAACGCAGCACTCGCCCCACCGGGCTGACCGCCACTCCCCCGCTGCTCAACCGCCCAACCCGTTGGTGAAACGCGCCTCGAAGCGCCCAACCAACTTAACCGTCGACCATAAATGCCCTGACGCCACACCGGACCACGCTGTTCCGGTGTCCCTTCGGGAAACCCGGAGCTCTGTCGAGGCGCCGCCACGCTCGAGTTGAACCCACTACCGACGCAACCGCGCGAGCCACCACCGGTGCGAGTGTATGAGACCGACGCGATTGCGAACTGCGCCCCAATTTTGGGACCGTGACCGGTGCATTCCGAGTCCAAAGCCGTCACACAGCAGAGCGAATCATTCCCTCGCCGACTGAAGGCGTGCAGATTCGGAGTCGTGATTTCCCCTCCGACCCCATCGGTCATGCCACCAGCCGCCTTGAGACTCGACCCGGAGGTCGTCGAACTGCTCCGAGTCGACGGGCAGAGACCGCCGCCTTTCGATTCCACCCAGCAAAGATGAGATGGCCTTCGTACCGAAGACGAGACGGTGACCGACCGGCGTACCGCCAAAACACCAGGGCTCGATCCAACGAGTGGTCGCACCCGGCACAGAATCGACAACCTCGAAGAGGCGATCTCCGGGAGTTCAAACCGACCGAGCTCACCGGCTCAAGGACGACACTCCACCCAGTCAGCGTTCTCGAGATGGTCGGGCCCGATGATGACGGATATCGCCAGGGCTGTTCGTCAGTGGCGAGGAGCTGGATCTGCCGCCACATCAACCATGGCGCGAAGCGCTGCACGTACAGCGATGAGCTGGGCCGTCCTATCAGCCATCAAGAGCTGGCTGCTGGTGAGCTCAGCGCGCACTGCCAACAACTCCGCCCGCGTCTGCGCCAGTTCGGAGCGAAGCATCGCAACCTCGACACCCATCATCAGGTTCGAGTCATCAGATACTCCGGCATCAGCTCGGCCGACCTGGCTTCCCCCGGGAGCGCCTTCCGCTTCCCCCGGCGCCCCCTCGGCGACAGGTCGCTTCCCTCGGGAAGTTCCCCTCGCCGACGCTGGAACACGGACATCGTCGGGATGAATCCACCAGTCACCACGCTCGTCACGCTCGGCCCGGACCTTGCCTTCGGTGATCCAGTTGCGGACCTGACGCATCGACCTCGTCGTCGCATGAGCCACATCGGAAACCGAGACCCACGGACGTTCGTCAGCCGGATTGTCGCCCTGGCGCCCGTTGTCGCTGATCATCCGCGCATTCCACGTCCTCGGCCGCGATACTCGCGAGTTACACCTCTGTCATTAACGACATCGAGGCGACCGGCTGTTGGAAGCAGCCAAGTCGCCTCATGTCACACCCAGCTGACCACGCCATTGCCTTTGCACGGAGACGTCGTGAACTGCTGGAACTAGCCCTTCAAGGAAACCCATGCATGAGAAACCCGGGAGGTCTTGTTGTTAGACCTCACTCTACGCTTCCCTAGGGAAGTCTGCAAGTACTCTCTTCCCTACGGATGGCAGGAAGCTTCCCTACGGAACTTCCCCACGGAACCCACCAACCGTTTGGTCCAAGGCGCCCGTCAGCCGGGTCGAGGCGAGACGTGAAGCCGCGGACCGACACATACCTACGCGCAGCCGTGAAGGCCTGTGGTCGACGCGTCGGCGACGGCGAGTACGAGCTCACCTGGTCGAAGCGACGCATCGCCCGACATCTCAACGTGTCGTATCGAACGTTGGCGTACCACCTCGACCGAGCCGATATCACCTCGGTCGACCCACTACGTGTCGCGCTCACCGAGCCGACCGAACAGAGCGAAACCCGCGCCGCCCCCACGCTCGCACCGCAAGTCGAGGCTTCAGCACCACCGACTGACGTTCTCGCGGTCGTCAAGCAAGCAGCTGTTGTCGCCCACACAGTCGGCGATCTCGCACTCCGCAACGAAATCGTCGCTACCGCCGCCGCTCTCTTCGACGCATGGCTCTCAAGCGTAGCGTCCGAGCCCGCACTGCGCGAGATGGTGCGCGAGTTCGGCGCCCAACCTCGCGAGGAACCCCGCGCAACTTCTCGCGCTGTCTCAAGACAGTCAGTCAGACAGTTTTTCTTCTCTTTCAAAGACAAAAGACTGTCTGACTGACTTCAACACCAACAGCGCACCGCGCGAGAGCCCACCTCGCGCGGTGGATGAC
Organism: uncultured Acidimicrobiales bacterium; assembly: GCA_963763135.1. Taxonomy (GTDB): domain Bacteria; phylum Actinomycetota; class Acidimicrobiia; order Acidimicrobiales; family JANYDT01; genus JANMZO01. Next base: position 15,801 of record CAVXNJ010000013.1, read on the forward strand.
CTCTCGCGCTGCACCCTCGCGCATCGGCACCAGTGATCATCACAGATGCCGAAGCCCTCGCGGCTATCGCTCCCCTTGTCGAGCAATGCCGACGCTTGCACTTGCCGGCCATCGACGCCGATGGTCTCACGATGCTCCGCCACTATCGCGTCGATGAGATTGAAGCGGCCCGCCATTACGTCAACAGCCGCCTGGCTACCGAGAAGGTCCGGAGCCCCCTCGGACTGCTCCTCCACACGCTGAAGAAGGGCACGGTCGTCACCGCTTTCGGACCAATCCGAACGCCGCCCCGACCCGTCACAGCGCCGAACGAACCGACCACGGCGGTCCGTGACATCGAGCTCAGCGACGACGAGGTCAACGACTACTTCGACACCCACCTTCGACCACTGCAGAGTCCGCTGATGGCCGCACGCGAACTAACCGTTTCCGTGAAGCGGGCCCTGGTGGCGGACCACCTCAACACCAGGGCAACAGCATGAACGCACGACCCTCCGGGCGCCTCCTCCCGCACAACACCGAAGCCGAGGAATCGCTGCTCGGAGCCATGCTGTTGTCGGCACGCGTCATCGCCGACGTAATCGGTACCGTCGACGAGTCATCGTTCTACCGACCCGCACACGGTCATATTTTCTCGGCGTGCTTGGCCCTGTTCGGACGCGGCGCAGCAGTGGACGCCGTCACCGTTGCGGAGGAACTCAACCGTCACGGGCTTCTCGACATGTGTGGCGGATCCACCGCACTCGTGTCACTGATGGCCGGCACACCAACAACGACCAACGGCATTCACTACGCCCGCATCATCGCCGACCACGCACGTCTTCGGACGCTCATCGCCGCTGGCGGCGAACTCGTCGAGCTCGGCTACTCCGTTCCCGGTGACATCGACCAGGCCATCGACCAAGCCGAGTCCACCGTGTTCGCCGCGTTACACAAACCCGACGCCCGTTCCAACACCTCGACCATCCAACAGGCACTCGCAAACGCGCTCGACCATTACGAGGCACTCTACGAACGCGGGGATGCAATCACCGGCGTCGCCTCGGGGTTCAGCGAGCTTGACGCCATGCTCGCCGGGTTCCAACGCGGCGAACTCACCGTGATCGGCGCCCGTCCCGGTATGGGCAAGACCGCGTTCGGCCTCTCCGTCGCCCTGCACGCTGCGGTGAAGAACAACGTGCCCGTCCTGTTCTTCAGCCTGGAGATGTCGACCCAAGAACTCACTAACCGACTCGTAGCCAACGCGGCGTCCGTCGAAGGCACCAAGTTCCGCAACGGAACCTTCACCGACTCCGACTGGCCCAAGATCACCAATGCCGTGTCACGACTTGCCGCCGCACCCCTGTCAATCCATGACGCCGCGCAACTCACGATCCTGCAACTACGCGCCGAAGCGCGACGAGTACTCGCCACGCAGAAGCAACTGGGCCTGATCGTCATCGACTATCTGCAATTGATGAGCGCGCATACCAACAACGAAACCCGGCAACTCGAAGTCTCGGAGATCTCGCGCGGACTCAAACAACTGGCGCGTGAACTCGACGTACCGATCATCGCCCTGTCCCAGCTCTCACGCGCCCTCGAGAGCCGAGCCGACAAGCGACCGATGCTGTCCGACCTGAGGGAATCAGGCGGAATCGAACAGGACAGTGACGTCGTGATCTTCATCTTCCGCGACGAGCTCTACCACCCGGACTCCCCCGACAAAGGCACCGCCGAGATCATCGTGGCCAAACACCGCGCCGGGCCCGTCGGTACATGTCGACTCGCGTTCCTCGGCCATTACATCCGCTTCGCCCAGATGGCTCCCGGGTTCTAGACCCGTCAGTCCTGAGTCGCGCGGTTGATGGCATCGAGCACCAACGCGAACGCCACCGCCCACACATCTTCCATGGCCACCCGTCGACCGATCTGTTGCTCGGCCTCCTTTGCCAGATCCTCGATCTGATCAGCAGTCGCGTACGACACCATCCCGGTTACTCGCCGGCGAGGCACGGCCGGGTCGTCGAGGCCCAGCAATCCACGTCGCGCTTCGAGCTCGCGAGCGAACTCGCGTGGTTTGGGTAGCTGCTCAGCGGCGAGGGCCATCACCTGATCCCATGACACCTTGCGTCGTGTCGCCCGTTGCACCTGCGCCTTGCGCGTCTCAAGCACATCGACGAGCTCCACGTTCACCATCGGCGCCTTCTTGGTGAATCCTTCCTTGCCGGGTGCGATTGGAATCCACCCGCGTGGATCGACGAAGTCGGACACCACCGTCACCGAGGCAACGCCCGACGTGCCACGCCGGGTCGTGGAAGCCGAAGCGACCGGTGTCGGCGTCCGACGAAGCGGTTGAGCCGGCAACTCCCGCACCTCATCACGCGGTGGCGTCGGCTCGCTCGGTACTTCACTAACTCGTGCCGTGGGTGTCTGCGTTGGTGTTGTCGGCATCGGGTCAGGGATCGAGGCAACGACGTGAGCAGACTCAGCCTCGACCGCCGGCACTTGGACCGCACTGACGACCGTGGTCTCGCGTGACGGAAGCGAAGTGACGGCGGCAGGAACCTCCTGATCTTCGGCGCGACCCACGCGCCTGTTGATCTCGGACCCGGGCCATAAGATCGGACGTCTTCGGGCGTGCGTTCATCACGCCGCCTCAAGCGATTCACGGACCATCGAAGCGACCTCTTCAGCTAGGGCCCGATACGCAATCGCAGTGCGAGCCGACGGGTCGTACTCCCCCACCGGCATCCCAACCGCTTCGGCTTCAAGGAACCGCGCTTCCGTCGGAACCTTGTTTCGCATCACCGGAATGGACCGCTCGCCGGCAATCTCACGGGCGAGGGTTTCCATCATCACGCGTACGTTCGCGTTGCCACCTGTCTTCATGAACACGAAGCCGAGCACACCGAGTTCCGGGTACGTCTCTCGAACGTGATCAATGTGATCGAGCGTGGTGGTGGCACCGTCAACGCACATTCGTTCCGGAACGAGCGGAATCAGTACACGGTCGGCTGCAAGCAATGCGACTTCCATAGCGGGACCCTGCTCTCCTGGTGTGTCGATCAACACCCAGTCGTACTGCTCGGCAACCTCCTCGAGCGCTGAACGAAGACGGAACAACGCTTCCAAGTCACCCGCGCGAACTGAATCAAGAGCGCCAGCCGTCGAGCCACGTTTAGCGGGAGCTAGATCGAGATTGGGACGAATCGACTTGATAACCACATCAGCGATCGACAACTCGCCTCGAATCACGTCACCCACGTCGCGACCCTCACGAAGTTCCTGAGGTCCGAACACGACGCGTGTCAACGACATTTGCTTGTCGAGATCGACCAACAGAACCCGATGGCCAGCGTGCGAGAGGGCAAAACCGAGGTTGGCCGTGAGCGACGTCTTGCCAGCCCCACCTTTGGCGTGTGCAACAGCGAGCGAAATGAACATGGCAGACGAACTCCTTCTAGACGGCTTTCCAATCGTAACGACGCTGAAGCGGTAACGGGTGGATCTAGCCTTGCAACACGTGAGTTGGGCGGTCACATCGCTAGGGCGCCAGAACGTCACGACGAGCGAAGTGCCGCCCTACTTCCGATGTGGGAATGTGGAAATGTGGAAATGTGGAAATCGAGGTTGTCGGAGATAGGGTTCAGCAGGGGATGAGGACCAGGCCCGCCAAAGAGAGCGTCTCTACCAGCCACGATGGACTAGACTTTGCAGCGTGTCGTCTACAGCAGGAACGGTCCGCCTCAACGGATACCGGCGGGACGATCGCGGCACTTGGCGCTACGAAACGAACGGACAACCGGTCCCGGGAGCACGCGACATCACAATGGCCGACTACTGGAGTCTTCGACCTGAACCGACCGGCGAGGTGCTCATTCCGATGTTGTGCGTCGAGCTCTCCCAGACCTTGACCTGGGCCGCCATGCTCCTCTGGCCACTCGGCCGGCGAGATGGCGGGGGATGAAGCTTCCAGCCTTGCGAGTGGAAGCAGAGGAATGGATCGACCGCCGCGACGAGGTTGTTTCCATGACTGCCCCTGAACTTGCGCCCCACTTGCTGCTCGACGTCGCCGCTATCGCTGCCGTTCTCGGCATCGCAGCTAGTACAGTTCGGACCTACGTGGCCCGCGGGTACCTGCCGCCGCCCACCATTGAAGGACTTTCGTTTCCCGTGTGGAGCGTCCCGCAGATCGTTGCCGCGCTTTCGTCTCGCCGGGGCCAAGGCCGACCGAGAGCGACACCGGTTCGGCCGCACAGTTCACCGCGGCCACGTCGAGGGTCGGAGCCGATGTCACTCGACGACATCGATGCAGCACTTGCCCGCCTCGGACTTGACGACACCGAACCCGACGTCGACGAGACCGATGACACAGAGGTCCTCGACGACGGCTGGAACAACACCAGCGACCGGTATCGTCTCGACTGACTCTTCGAACCGAAGGACAAGCGTCAATGGCGGCCGGGTCCCCGGTGTGGTTGGTTCCGGAAATCGTCGAATTCGGTCTGATCGTGCGGTAACGGATTTGGTTCGAGACGATGCAATACGCGCCTCCTCAGGACTGGTGGGGGTCCGACTCCTCCAGCACAGCTAAGGTTGCACCGTCCGAGTCAGTTGCATCCAACGCTCTCGGGGTGTCCTGCTGCATGAACAGGACAAGTGCATCGCGAACAACCTCAGACTTGCTCATGTTCGACGACCGTGCGAAGTCGTCGAGCAAGCTCAACAGTTCGAGTGGGAGGTAGAACGGGGCCCGTTTGTTGTGAGCCTCCCATCCGTCAGCCCACAGTCGCGGACGACCCTGCCCACTCACAACACGCTCCGTTCAATAGCAACGACCACACGTCGGGATGGGTTGTTCGGCGTAGAGCCTCTTGTCTGACGCAACGCCATATTCCACCACGCCTCGAGGACACGAAGTAGTCCGCCTGCTCGGAACGGGTATCGGAGAGGCGATGGCGCGTGGCTTCGCCTCTCCCGTGTGGCACCCCGGAAGGCCAACGACTCTGACCGACGAGCCGCCATGGGGCGGGTCAAGGTTGAACCCCGGTTCCTTTGCGAGCAGCAAGTGTTGTGCATTACGAGTGTCATGGTCCGAGGAGTGCTGCGGGGATGACGGCAACGCCGTCGGTTCGTCGGTAGGCGTGTGTGCCTGTGGTGATGACGGCGACGTCGAGCATGTCGGCGCCGAGCCGGTCTCTGAGCCATAGAAGGTGGCGGACGTCGTCGTCGGTCACGAGCGGTGAGAGCTTCACCTCAAGTGCAACGCACTTGCCGTCGCGACGTTCGATGATCAGGTCGACTTCGTGGTCGCCGCGGTGCATTCGGAAATGTGCCACGTGGGCTTCGGAGTGTTGCGCGTAGACACGTACGCAGAGCGTGACGAGTGACTCGAACAGTGAGCCGAGGAAGGGTCCATCGCGAACCACGTTGCCTGTCGGGTCGTCTCCGGCGAGCAGCGCGTTCTCGTCGAGGCCGAGGAGGGCGACGGCTAGGGCGGGGTCGGCGAGATGGTGCTTGGGTGATGCGGCGAGCTCGTTGAGGTGGGCGTTGTTTGGGAGCCAGCCGGGGAGCGAGTCCAAGATGAAGAGGCGCTCGAGGGCATCGCGGTAGGCGCTGACCGTTGTCCGTGAGGGCTGTTCTCGATTGCCGGGGCTGGCGGCGGTGGCGATCTTGGCGTAGGTGGTGGTGGTCGCGGTTGCTGCGGCGTAGGCAGCCATCCAGCGTTTGACCGAGGAGGGGTTGCGGACTTTGGTGCCGAGTTCGGCGATGTCGCGGTCGACGGCGCGGTCGATGTAGCTGTCGAGTTGAGCTCGTCGGATACGGCCGGGGAGCTCACGAATGCCGGGGAAGCCGGATGCGACGATCTCCGCGGTGTAGGTCTTCACGTCGACAGCGGTTTCGCCAGCGACGGGTGACCGGTTGCCCGTCAGCAGCCCGGTGAGGCTCACGGTTGGCTGATGGCCGCGTTCGGCGAGGGCCAAGGGCCGCATCCGTAGTCGCAGGATCCGGCCCGCACCGGAGTGGCGGCCGGGATCGGCCATGGATGCGGATCCGGTCAGGAGGAACTGTCCGGGGGTGGCACCGCCGTCAACGGCCCGGCGGACGAAGTCCCAGGTGAAGGGGAGGTGTTGCCATTCGTCGAGCAGGATCCGCGGGCTGGCGAGTATCCGGTCGGGGTCGGCTTCGACGAGCGCACGTACGGTGGGTGATTCAAGGCGAAGTTCGGTATCGACTCGTTCCGCGGCGGTAGCGCTCTTGCCGACTCCCTTGGCGCCTTCGATTGAGACCGCAGCGGCCCCGGACAAGAGTTCGTCGAGCTCGTCGTCGATGACGCGTCGGCGATAGCCGGGGGCGCGAAGCGTCTCGATCATCACGACACACTACCGTGCGTTACGCATCTCCGGGCTGTATTTCTGGACGTTCCCGGGCAACGGTAGTGGACAGTCTCGGGACGATCGGGTGCAGCCGACCACCTCGAGTCTGCCGAACCGTTCATGGTCAACGGGACGATACGCGAGCACCAGCGGCTGGGCCGCCGCGCCATCTTCGCTGGTCACGGCCATCAAGCGCCTCGTAGCCCGTATCGGTCGGGGCGTATCGGGAAACGTATCCGATCGAATTCTCACGATGCCTCCTCAAGCAACACGCCACGCGGCGTGCTGGATCAGAGGAGGCCGGAATGGCTCGCTACACACTGCGCCACAGCTTGTGGACAGAGCTCGCCAGCCACGGCGACCTGCCTGTCGATGTTTGGGCTGCAGCCGAACCCGACCTTCGCCGTTGGGACTCACTCGGCGCCCTGGTCGATGACCTGGACGCGCTCCCCGAGGTAGACGCGATCACTGCGCTGGCTCGCCTGAGCCAGGCTGGCGACCGGCGGGCCGGGATGGTCGTGATGATCCTGCTGGCCGGTCCACGGGCTTGGCGGATCGTTGGCCGGACCAACGCAAGGTTCCGGTTCAATGCAATCACCGAAGACGAAGTGGTGTGCGAAGCATGGGAGCTCCTGCATCGCTTGAACCCGCGGGTGTGGGTGATGGAGACCTACATGTGGGAGATCAGCCGTCGCATCGCCACCCGGCTCTCACGCGAAACCGCGTCACTCGTGTCACTGCGTGACACGAGTGGCCCGGGCGACGTCGGGTTGGACGGCTACTCCCGCGACGAACTCCCCTCGATCAGTGGCCGCAATGCGTCCGAAGAGTTGATGGAGGTGTTCGCCGCAGTTCGTGGCGAACTCTCACCGAGGGACTCGGAGCTGATCGCGGCCTGGTTCACGGGCACGATTGAAACGATCGCCAGCCGTGACCAGGTCAGCCCGGCAACCATGCAACGACGTAAGGACCGTGCCATGCGTCGCCTCGTCGACGCTGCCCGGGTCGCGGTGGCGGCCCAGCGATGACTCACACCGCCACGCGCCAACAACTGGCCTCGGTGCCAGCCCGATCGAAGCCGCCGTTACGTGCCACGAAGCAGCGTCGGCGGGGGATGGGTCCGGTCGGTGCGCAGCGAGCGACGATGGCGGCGTTGTGGGCCCTGGTCGGGATCGGAGCCAGCTCCGGTGTCTTTGCATTGTTGACCCGCCCGGCCGTGCCCCGACTGGTTGAGGCGCGTCCCCCGGCTGAGGCTGAGGGTGTCGGCGTGCGGTTCGTGGTGTCGATGTTGACCGCCCGGTCCCGTGACGACCTGCGCCAGACGGTCACGGCATACATGGGCACGGCGGCACAGACACCGGGCCGAGTGGACCCGCGCCCGGTCGAGATCGTGTCGGCGTTCCCGGTGGGTGGCCGTCGTCTCGCGGACCGGTACTGGTCGGTCACGGTTGGCGTGTCAAGCCCGAACACGGCGATGTCGTATTGGACGACCAGTGTCCGCCGAACCGTCGATGGCGGATGGATCGTGGTCTCACTTCCGTCGCGGGTGGTTGACCCGGCACCGCTGGGCGAGGGCCAGGTTCACCATATGGTCCAAGCCGACCAGATCACCAACGCAAACGACCCGGCGGTCGTCACGGTGCAGGGCTGGCTGGACGCGTTCTTGACCGGCACCGGAGCGATCGAGCGTTTTGCGTTGCCCGGGTCGCGTTTCCGGCCGGTTGTCCCAACCCCGTACGCCACCGTCGAGATCAGCCGGATCGGGATGGCTACCGCTCCGCAACGCCGGATCGTGGTCGTGGACGTGATCGGCATCACCCCGGACGGCGGCCGTCAACCGTTGCAGTACTCCCTCGAGCTTTTCGCCCGAGGGCCCCGCTGGGAGGTGGCGCGCCTCTACGACGCTCCACCATTGGCCGGCATGCGCATCGCCCCACCCCCGACGTACGTGGCGGCGACCAAGAAGTCGTGACCGGACCGGCTCACGCACCCATCAAACCCTGCTTCATCCCTACATCGTCCAAGGAGGACACTTGACATGACAACCTGGCTCACCTCGATGTTCGACAAAGGCATCGGCCTGGTTCAGGCAGGAATGATCCTGTTCCTGATCTTTGCCATCGCCTCGACCTGGTTCAAGTCCCGTGCGTTGATCCCAACGGCAGTCGTTGCCATCACCGGCGGGGCCGTGCTGTGGCTGGTGAACCATTACCAGTGGCTGGAGACCAACACCGGCACCGAGTTCGGCGCACTGCACGCACCATCTGGCGCCACACCACTCCACGGTGCACCCGGGGTGATTCGTCTGGGGGCCGGGTACACGGTGCATCTCCACGCACCGATCGACGATGCCGACGCGGGTGCGGCGCTGATCGCTGGGCCGCGTGCCGTGGCGTGAGCGGGGGAGTGATGAGCGTCAGCCTCGACGATGATCTCGACGCGATCGAATGCCGCTCGTACACGCACGCCCGCCGGTTCGAGTTGGTGATCGGCAACCTGCAAGGGTTCCGTCTCCCGGTCCCGTGGACACCGGCACAGATGGGCCTGACGATCGCCACGTTCATTGTGATGGTCCAGCTGCGTGAGCTGTGGGCGTTGTTCGGACCGATCGGCAACTTCACCATCGGTGCCGGTGTCCCGTATGCGGCCGGTCGACTCGCTCGCCGCTCACGTATCGAGGGCCGAGCGTTGCATCGCACGGTCGTGGGGTGGCTCTCAACGCTCGCCGGGCGCAACACCGCACTACGCCACGGTGTCCGGGTTCACCCGCCCCGCCCGGTCCGTGTCACCGGCCTGGTGCCATGCCTCACCACCGCTCCTCCTTCCCCGGTCTCTCCTGCACCGGTCTCTGTTTCCCCGGTCGCTTCTTCTCGTTCATGGGGGACGCATGGCGGGCGGACTCGTGGCGGGCGGACTCGTGGCGGGCGGACTCGTGGCGGGCGGACACGGCGATGAAGACCCCCGCTCGCGCGGTTGTGGACAACATCGTGTGGGGTGTCGATGGCACGTGTTGGGCGTTCTTTCGGGTTGACAACATGTCGATCGCGTGGCGGCCAACGAAAGCCCAGTTGGCCGAACATGGGCGGATCCGATCGATCCTGATGGGCGTCCCGGCGAACAGCGTGTTGCTGGGTGTGGTCGAGCCGATCCCGATCGGCGAGATCGGAACCAAGGTCGTCACCACCCGCTCGAAACCGCAGTGGCGCACGATCGCGTCCGGGATTGTCGAGCGGTTGTCGCGTCACGAGATCGAGATGTTCCGACGCCGCTTCTATCTCGGCGTGGAACTTCCCGACGACCGAACCGCCCACACTGGTGTCGCGCGTCTGCGATCCGCGGTCACGGACATCTCCCGGCAGTTCGGGGTCGGGACGGTGTCGGTCTCGACCACGGAAATCGAGATCCGTCAACGACAGGTGATCGAGATGCGCGCCAAGCTCGGCGCGTCACTACACCCGTGCACGGTGGCCGAGATCCGCTGGCTGTACGCCCGTTCGCTGTGCCGTGGCCTTCCCAGCGAGCCGCCATTCAACCCGGACCGCTTCACCCCTGACCGCGCCCAGCCAGCGTCACAGAAGTCAGGGGCAGGGAAGTCGGGTGCAGGGACGTTGGGGGCTGGGTCACGGTCGGGCGTGTTGGTGTCGGGTGCGTCGTTGCATGCGCTGCTCGACGCGGAACTCTACGAGGGCGGTCACAGCACCGATGTGGACCGGCCAAGGCATCGCCGGTATGTGCGGATCGATTCCGATCACGGCACGACGTATGTGTCGTTCGCGTGCATCGCGGACATGCCTCAGCGGTTCTACTTCCCTGGCGCCGAATGGCTGGCACGTGTTGATGATCTCGATTTCCCGGTCGACTGGTGCGTGCGGATCCGTGCCGCAACGAACGACGACGCGGCAACGCGCCGCGACGAAACAAGCCCGCGAACTCCAAGGCCAACTTGACCAGTACCTCGGTGACCCGGCCGGCCCGCCACCCGCGCTCGCGGTTGCGATGGAAGCAATCGATGACGAACGCGGTGCGTTGTCCGCGAACCGTGGCGAACCCGAACTGCAAGCCACGTTCGTGTACTCCGCCGCCGCAGCGTCGTTGGGTGAGTTGGAGCAGCGCATGGCGATCATCGCCGCCCAGTTCCGTGGTGACGCGTTCTCGCTCCCACGCCCGACCGGCGGACAACTTCAACTGCTCACGGCGACGTTGCCCGGCGCATCAGCAACCCCGGTGTGTGCCGATTACAAGCAGTTCCTGCTCGCCGCGGACCTGGCCGCGGGCGCCCCGTTCTGCGGGACCGAGATTGGTGACCCGACCGGTCTGCTGCTCGGCTTCTCCGAAGACGGTGGCCTACCCCGCCCGGTGTACGCGGATCCGTTCCTTGGCCCGGTCACGAACCGTTCCGGTTCCATGGCCGCCGTCGGCGCACTCGGCTCCGGCAAATCGCAGCAACTGAAACGCTTCTTGACCTACGTGCTCGCCAACGGCGGTCAGGGTGTCGCGTTGGACCGCACCAGCAGCGGCGAGTACGTGCGCCTGGCCCGCAAGCTCGGCCCGATGCTCGGCGTCAAGGTCCAGGTCGTCAAGATCGCAGCAGGGGAGAAGGTGCTCCTGGACCCGATGCGAGTCTTCGACGGCACCGAACGGGCCCGGTTCGCGATCGGGTTCCTCACGACCCTGACCGGTTTCACGCCTACCTCGCACGAAGGATCACTCATCGATGACGCCGTGCGGACCGTGACTTCGGTGCACCAGGTCGCCGCGAACCACGAAGTCCGCCTCGACACCATCATCGATGAGCTCGAACGCCAGTCCCATGTCGATCTCGCCCGCCGCATCCGCGTTATCGCCCGCTCCGACCTCGCGAACCTCGCGTTCGGTGACGGCACCGCGGTCGATCTGAGCGCGGACCTGATCGTGTTCCACATTCCGCAGCTGTCACTTCCCGGCCGCACGCAACAATCCAATGCACACTTAGCATCACAGATGCTGCCCGAGCACTTCGCGTCGATGGGGATCATGTACCTCATCGCCGCAATGGTGCGCCGACTCATGTTCTGCGACCCGACCCGCCTGTCGATCTGTTGCGCGGACGAAGTCTGGGCCTTACGGGCATCGATCCAAACCGACGAACTCCTCACCGAACTCGTCCGCGACGGCCGCAAGCACAACGCCGCCGTGTGGCTCGCATCCCAGCACCCCAACGACTTCGCCGGCGGTGAACTTCTCGACCTGCTCCCCGTCCGGTTCGTGTTCGCCCAAGCCCAAGGTGCCACGCACGCCGCGCTCGAGTTCCTCGGCGCGTCTACCTCCGATCATGCCGTCGAGCTCGTGAGTTCCTTCGCTACCAGCCGCCACGGCGGCACCGCCAGCCCCGGCCTATGCCTCATGAAAGACCTTGACGGACGCGTCGGCCATCTTCGCTGCGTTGCCGCTGACAGCCCCGAACTCGCCAGCGCCTACGAAACCAACCCGGCCCGACTCGCCGCCCTCAACGACACCGAACCCACCCCAACCCCCGACGCGATCACCGAACCCACCAACCCGGTCGACCTTCGCGCACAAGTCACCGACACCTACGCGTTGAGTACCGATGAACAACGCGACGTCTTCGGCCCACCCGACACCCAACACCACGACGTCAACGCCCACGACGTCAGGCAACCTGATATCAACCACGATGATGTCCGGATCGACGATCACTGGTTCGGTGGTGACCTGGTTGATCACGACGACGCGCTCGCAGCAGATCTCGACGTCGCGCTCGCTGCAGATCTCGACGACATGTGGGACCAACCACGCAACGAACCGTGGGACGAACCATTCCCAACCGCCATCGGATGGGCATCGCCCAGTCCTGCTGCCGAGTCCCGCAGCGACGAGCGCCATCACGACACGCCACAGGTGTTGATCATCGAGGACTTGCCCGTGATCGCGTCAACGACCGCCTTTCGTCCACCCGCCACCCGGACACGTCGCCGGCCGTCGAACGGTTCGGACCGGTCATGAACCCAACCCCATCCCCACCCCTACCCCGTGCTGTTGGTGGGCCCGGTCGAACTGTGCCTGTTCGGGTCGTGCGGTACGCGGTTGTGGCGATAGTCGTCGCGGCCGTCGTGTTCACGCCGACTCGGCGCGCATCGGCCCAAACCACACCAACCACAACACCACCAGTCACGACACCGGTTACGACGGCACCGGACACGCCAACGACAACGTCGCCTCCGGTGGTACTCGATCCGTTGGACCCGGCCGGCCCATCACCAGCCCAAGGTGATGAACGCCACGGCCGACCAGCGGGCACCGAGAACCTGCTGGGCTTCGACGAGTACCCCGACCCTGAGCATCCGGTGCCGTTGAGTCACTACGACATCGGTTGCGACGAAGGTGCCTGGAACCACGCGACCCGCAAGGCGTACTGCCTGCTCGAGAGCATCCCGTTCGGGTGGACCAAACTCGTTGTCGGCGCCGGAAACACCGTGATGGTCTGGGCGTTGCAGTTCAAAGTCGCGCAGCTCCTGTCACCGCTCGTTGACTCACTGTCTCGGGCCTTGCATGCCCGTCTCATCATAGGTCTCGAGGTGCAACACCTCGTGTGGTTCGCGGTGGCGGCATGGGTTGGCTGGCAGCTGTTGAACTCCCGCACATCACGGGCGTGGGGGGAGTTCATCACCGCGTTTCTCATTGCCGCAGCCGCGTTCTTCATTGGCACGATCGGCCCCGTCGCCTACTACGACGGTGCCGTCAACACAATCCAAGGCGCGACCGGTTCCGTGCTGTCCGCAACGACGTCGGAATCGGACTGCCCCGCGATTGCCGGCAGGGAACGTTCCGATGGTGACGTCGCGGCATGCGCGACCGCACGCACCATCCAGCACGCGTTCGTGCACCAGCCCTATGAGATCTTGAACTGGGGTACCTCACCGGCACCGTGCATCGACACCGTCTACGCGATCTTGGACGAAGGCCCGTGGGGATCAGCCGACAAGCCCCGCGACATGATGAACGAAGCCGGCTGTGGTGACGCGGCCGAGTTCAACCACGACCCCGGCCTTGACCGATTCGGCGCCGCGACCGCGGTCGCGCTCGCGGCCACGTTGCTGTTCGTGCTGCTCGTGTTGATCGCGTTGACACTGATCGCCGCGTCGGTCGTGTTGTTCGTCGTGTTCAGCGTGTCGCTGGTCGTGTTCGTGATCGCCATCGCCCCCGGTCCCGGACGGGTGCTGTTGTGGCAATGGATCGGTGCGCTCGCCCAGGTGTTCCTGATCACCGTTGGTTGCGCGTTCTGCCTCACGTTCCTCGCCGCCGGGGTGTCCGCGGCGATGACCGCCGAAGGAACCTCGCTGATCCTTCGATGCGTGCTCATGGATGTCATGGTCGTGGTCGCGTTCTTTCTCCGCCACCGCCTCGTGTCCGGTGCCCGCCGAGCCGGGTACCGCATCGCCCAGACCATCAACCGGGCCACGCCGGCCGCGACGACCCGCATGCGCCCCAACGCGTCAGGTGCGTTCGCGGCGGGTGTCACCGGGTTCGCGATCGGCTCACGAGCCCGGGCCGCGACCGAACGCCTACCCGGCGGCAACGGTGCCATTGGTGCGATTGATCAACGTCGAGCAGCCATGCGCGACCGCACGAACAACACCACCCGTCGAGCCGTCGACGCGCTCCTCAAGCCCGCCGACACCGTCACCGGCCTGCCTTCCACGATGCGCAACAGCGGCCCCGCACAACGTGCCGGACGAGCGGTTGGCCGCCGTGTCGACACGGTCACCGCCCCGGTCCGCCAACAACGCGACCGCTGGCACGGGTTTTGGGAAAGCGACCTGTCCGGACCGGACCGCCAAAACCGCAATGCGGCCCGCGACCAACGTCGCCATGACCGCACCCCCACCCCACGCCCGACATCGCCAACAGCGACGACGGACCCGCAAGCCGAATGGGATGACCTGATCAACCGCTTCTACGACGAAGGCCTTTCCTAACATCCAGGGCCGGTCGTGAACGCGCCCAACGGCAACGAGACCCTTACCAAGACGGCCACGAAGACCGCGCTCAACTACGCCACCAAGACCGTCTCGCTCAAGGCGAAACTCATCGCCCTCGCCGTTGCCGTGCTTCTTGCGATCGCCGGGCCCGGTGCGGCATCGCTGTTCGCTGTGCTCGCGACCGATGGGGGACAAGAACGAGCCGCCGGAATAACGGCCGGCGCACAACTCGACATCCCACCCCGAGCCATGGCCGCGTACGCACACGCATCGGAATCGATCACCAACGCCCGGTTCCGTGGCTGCCAGATCCCCTGGTGGGTTCTCGCTGCGGTCGGCAAGATCGAAACCAACCACGGCCGATACGACGGAGACGGCAAAGTCCGCAACATCGACGAACGAACCGGCCGCGTTGAACCGCCCATCGTGAACGCCATCGGCGCCGCCGGCCCAATGCAGTTCCTCGTCGCCACCTGGAACTGGATCGTCAAACCCAACCGCGAACTCTTCGACGACTCCACCCCCGATATCCAAGACATCGACGACGCCGCCCTCGGCACCGCACTCCTGCTGTGCACCTCAGCCGGCGTCGCGAACCCTGACCTGTCCGACATTGAGTCCGCACCGTTCCATGACGCCGTGTTCGCGTACAACCATGCTGAGTGGTACGTCGACGATGTCCGCGCCCAAGCCGCCGTCTACCGCGACACCGCGTTTGCCGTCATGGGCACCAACGGCGCGTACGCCGTCGACGATGACACCACCGCCGGACGGATCATCAACGAAGCCATGGCCCAGCGCGGCAAACCCTACAGGTGGGGTGCGATCGGCCCGAAAGAGTTCGACTGCTCCGGACTCACCATGTGGGCCTACAAACACGGTGCCGGCATCCAGCTCCCGCGCACCACCGAAGGCCAAATCAACGTCGGACTCCAAGTCGACGTTGACGACGTCGAACCCGGCGACCTCGTCTTCAACTGGGGCGGCCAAGGCACCGGCCGCAAGAACGGTCACGTCTCGATCTACATCGGCGACGGACTCGTCGTTACCGCCCCCAAAACCGGCGACGTCGTCAAAACCCGCCCCTACATACCATCCCGCGTATCCGCCGTCCGCCGCCCACTCTGGCAAACCACCAGCCGCCGCAGCCAACACACCACCAAACCAACGTCGACCGCGCCCGCCACAACACCACGCACGACGCTGCCACCCCGTCCGGTCACCATGACCCCGACCGAAATCCTCTACATCGGGGACTCACTCGCCGTTGGCACCGCCCGTCCGCTTGCCACGCTCACCGAAACCCGAGGCGTGCCACTCCACGTATCGGCCCGAGTCGGACGCGCCACCACGCTCGGCCCCACCGAAGTCCGCCGCCTTCTCGCCGCGCACCCCAACGCTGATCTCCTCCTCATCGACCTCGGCACAAACGGACCCCTCAGCGACCCACAACCCATCAACGAGATCGCCACCATCGCCCGAACCGAAGGCATCCGCCTCGTCTGGATCAACGTCGCCGCACCCCAAAGCCAACGCTTCAACCAGCTCCTCCAACACATCACCGCGCTCGACTGGGCATCCCAACCCGACGCCACCCACACCACCGACGGCATCCACTACACCCCAGCCGGCTACCAAACCCGAGCCGAATACATCACCTGCCAACTGTTCGTCTGCACGCCGGCGACGACTCGTTCACCTGATTTGCGAACGCGAGTTGTTCAGCCAGCCTCAGCAATGGGGTCGATCAAATTGGAGCGGAGGCCGATGGCCATCGACACTTCGTCCCTGTCGCCGTCAGGAAAGCGAAGGGCGTCCCGGTGCCGTCCGATCTCCACCCACCCCTGCCGTTGATAGAACTCCTCCAACCCCATGCCGCCGCGCAGGAAGAGCCGTAGTTGCTCCAATCCTGCGTTCCTGGCGTGGTCCGTAGCGCGCTGGAGTAGGGCAACACCTACTCCTGTTCCGCGCTGACTTGGATGACTCTGCAGACGCTCAATCGTGGCCCAGTGCGAGGTCAGCCGGGATGGGTTCAACCGGAGAGTGACCCAGCCGACCAAGGTGCCAAGGCGACGAGCTTGGACAAGGACGACGTCACCGCGTTCGATGTCGGTGGCTAGAGCATCCAGAGCTCGAGCGACGTCGGCCTCCGAGACAAGGATGAATGGAAACCCAACTGCCCCGCCGCTGTTCGCTACATCCATCCAACAGTGCGTGAGTTCGCCGCGCAGTGCGTCGCTGATCGGACCAGTCAGTACCTCAACGTCTAAGTGGCCCATTGGCTGAACATACTGGTCGCGCGTGGACTCGTCGGTTAGTGCCACTACCTTCGGTGAGACCAGGAGGGCGGGTTCGCGGATCTGTAGACACGTCCTTTGATAGAGGGCAGATTTCTTGGGCGGTTGTGTCCGAAACCCGGTTTTTCGTTGCCTTCTCTGGTTGGGATGGACCGTATCGGGGCGCTTCGGGCGCGTATCGGGGAGCTGAGTTGGGTGCAGCGCGGCGTGATCGCCGCACCGTTCGTGCTGGCCGTGCTGATGCTGGTGGGGCTGCTCCGGTCTGGTCAGCAGGACGTGTTCGCTCAGGCCCACTCGGTCGGCCGGGATCGGCTGATGGAGTCGGCTGTGGTGGTTTCCTCCACGGTCCAGATGCCGGGTGTGGTGGTGGTGCCGACAACACCACGCGGGCCGTTGACGACAGCGTCTTCGTCAACCTCGGTGCGCTACGCGGCGGACAGTGATCCGTCATTGCGGGCCTCACCGCCGGTAGGGGTAGCGGCGTCGAAGGCAATGCCGGCCACGGTCGCACCCACGACGGTGGCCTTGCGCTTCGCGCCCGGGGCGCCGGCCTCAGCGCCGGTCACGGTCGCTGGACAGCCCGGGGTGACGGTGCTCGATGTGGACGCTCGAGCTCACGGGATGTCTGCGGAGATCCACGATGAGGTCCTGGCGTTGGCCGTCGATGTGATTCGCGCGACGGTGACTGGTGTCGGGAGGGACCGGTTCAGTGGCTTCTTCGGCGGGCTAGACGCCGATGGGAAACGGCTCGCGCAGCCGCCGGTTCAGTGCTTGGCCCCGGAGGTCACGCACTCCGGGTTGTACGCGACGAAGTACGCGAACTACGGCGTGGTGATCGCGGCGTGGACGTGCCCTGGGTTGGAGCAGGAGCATGTGTCGGAGCAGCTTGTGTTCTTCACCGGGTCGGTGTGGAAGCCCGTTCATGCGTGGGACGCGCCAGCGGACGTGACCGCCGGCGTGATGACGGGCTGAGCATGGAACGGATACGGGCTATGGAATCGCTGTATCGCGTGCATCACTCGGCGGATTACTGGGCGGGCCACTCGGCGGGCGTTTCGGCGGGCCATCGGGCGGGCCACTCGGCGGGCGTCTGGGCGGGCCACTGGGCGGGCCACGGGGGCGTCTTGCGGACTGGTTTGTTTGGGCTGGTCAGGGCGGGTGAATCGGGTGATACGAGGATCCGACATCTCTTAGAGAGTGCGCCGGAGGCGCTCCGTCTTCTCTTGTCGTGGCTGCGGTCGTATTCCGTCGTCGTGTTTGTGGCGGTCGCGATAGGCGCTGGTGTGGTGGTCGCGATGCGCTGGTTCGCTGTTCGCCGGTACCTGGCTCGTCGTGGTCCGTTGGTTCGTCTGGTTCCTACCCCTTCGTTCGATCCGTCACCTGAGGAGGTGTTGCGGTTCGCAACGACGGTGCTTCGTACGCACCGGGTCACTCGCTTGTCGGGTGTTCGTCGTGCTTCTGCGGTTCGTGTGCGTTTGCATCAGGTTGATGGTCGGGTCGTGTTCGATCTTGAGGGGCATAGGCGTGTCGAGTCGGTACTGCGGGTCGCTTCGTACGGTTCGGTGGAACGTCGGGTGCTTCGCCCTGCAGAGAGCCCTGGCCTGGCTGCTGACACGGTGTCGAGCGCTGCAGGCCGCCTCGTCTCGAAGTCGGTGACGGTCGACCTGGATGTCCCCGGTGAGCCGTTCGAGGTTGAGGAGGGTGATGGTGATGTCTGAGGGGGTTCGGCGCGGCCGGGCGGTGGAGGTGTTCGTGGGTCGTGCTGAGTTGGTGTTGGCGCGTGATCACCGGTTCCCGTTGCGTGAGGTGCCGATGGTTCCGGATCCGATGACGGGTCTGGTGCGGGCGGTGGCTGAGGCGCGTGCGGATCTGGGGGAGTCGGTTGAGATCGTGGTGGACCTGTTGGCGGTGAATGCGGGTGCTCGTCGCGGGTGGCGTCATGAGGTGGCCAAGGAAACCTCACGGTCCGGTGCCGGTGGTGGTGGGTTGCGGTCCGGGTTTGGTCAGGCGTTGTGGGGGGATGGTGGTGCGACATCGGCTGCGTTGTTGGGGCCTCGGGCTCGTGGCGTGGTGTCGCCGTCGTTGGGGCAGCGCAAGGGCGGGGTGTTGGATTCGGTGCTGTTCGGACCGGGTGGCGGTACGGGCGGGTCTGCAGGTCGGTCTGGGGTTGACGGGGGTCGGCGGGTCGATCCTCGGTCGGTGGAGGGGATTGGTGCACGGCAGGAGTTGCGGGCGGTGGCGGACAAGGTGACGGGAACGGATCCGTTGTTCGAGCTCCAGGTGCTGGTGAGGACCCAGTCGGAGATCTCGGGTCGGGAAGCGGCGTTGCTGCAGAACGTGATTGCCGGGTTCGAGGTGATGGCGGGGGAGAACTATCTGCGGGTGGCTGGTTTGCGGATCGGTCCGTGGTTTGTCGGGTCGGACTCGGTGTGGCGTCGCCGGTGGTTCGATCGTCGCTGGGTCACGGGGTTGCATGGGCAACGCAAACGGCAGTGGGTCACGGCGACGGAGATCGGTGGGTTGTTGAAGCCACCCACGAAGCACTGTGCGGTGCAGGCTGTGTTGCGCACGGGTGGTGTGTTGCCGGCACCACCGAAGCTCCCGACCTATGAGGTGACCGATGGGGTTGGGTCGGCGGATCTGTTGCCGTTGGGGTGGGTGGCCTATGACGGGGTCGACAAGCCTGTAGCGGTCCGGTTGCGGGAAACGATGTTTTTGTACAACTCGGGTCGGGCGGCGTTCGGGAAGACGTCGTCGGCGATCTCGCGCTTCGTTGCGTTGGCCCGTTCGGGGGAGGGGTGCATGTTCTTGGATCCCCACGCTGATGCGGTCGTGAAGATCAAGGAGTTCCTCGGTGATGAGGCGGACCGGATCTGGGAGATCAATCTGGGTGACTCCACCGCGAAGCTGCAAGCGGCTTGGAACCCGTTCTCGATGGAGGGCATGTCACGCCGGCATGTGGAGGGGAAAGTTTCGGCGGTCGTGGACTCGTTTGCGCAGGCGTTGAACTGGGGCGAGGTCAACAACCGGGCGTTGACGTTGACCACGATGACCGCCCAGGCGTTGTGTGAACTGGCGCTGGTTCTTCCACCGGATCTCGCCCCAACGATCTTTCAGATGGCCACGTTGTTGTCGAACGAGGACTGGCGGGCCGCCGTTCTGCCGCACGTGTCGGCGCCGGTGCGGGACTTCTTCAATGACCGGTTCCCGAAACTTGCCGCGGACGCCATCACCCCGGTCACGAACCTGATCGACCGGATCCGTTCGTCGGACACCGTCGCCGCTCTCCTCGGGTCTCCTAAGTCAACATACGATATTCGTAAGGCGATGGATGACGGCAAGATCGTGTTGTGGTCAACTGCGGGGACGGGGGCGTGGTCGACGTTGGTCACGTGTTTCATCACCTATGACTTGTTTCGTGGGGCGATGTCTCGTGCTGATGTGGCGTTCGAGCAGCGGCGTCCGTTCTGGGCGTTCATTGACGAGCTCCAGCGCATCTCCGGGAAAGGCTCGGGCTCGGCAGGCGAAAGCGTTGCCAGGGCGTTGGAGGAGTCACGCAAGATGGGGTTGCGGTTGTTGTTGATGTCGCAACGCCCGGGCCGGCTCGCGCAACCAACGATCGATTCGATCCTGACGAACCGGTCACATCTCTTGTCCCACATCGTTGATGCGGACTCGGCCAAGACCTTGGCGCGTGAGTTCGGTGCGGGTTGCGATCCGAACGTGTTCACCACACTGCCGAAGTACCACTTCGTTGCGCAGGTCACCCACGATGACGCGCTGACCACACCGTTCATCGTGCGCGGGTTCAACCCCGATGATCTTTGGGCCGACGTGCGCAATACCGACACCAAACCGATCGACGTGGCAATCAACGCGAATCTCTCGCGTCGCCCAGTCCGTCAGACACTAAGCGCGCTTGCTAACCACGATGCGAACATCGTCGCATGGCTCGACTCCAACCGCCGTGCCCCCCGAAGCACACAACACGAGCAAGGAACTGTTCTGGCGGTCGTCGATGATGATGATGATGAGCCGACGCGTCACGGAGCTGCCTCGGTATCACCCATTCGTGGGGTCCGGCGATGAGCGCAGCGACCGCATTCCCTGCTCGTTTAGGCACCAAACCGCGGCAACGAGCAGACGGTCGAACGCAGTGCCCCCGAGCCTCAGACATGGTGGAACTGATTGGCCGTCACCGGGTCATGACACCGCAACAGATCCACACCCTCTTGGCACGACCCGGCTCACGCATCACGAACACGTACAAGACCTTGCGGGCACTGCGTGACGAGGGGCTGATAGCGACCGGTCCTCGCAGACTGTTCGCCCCCGGCTTCTGGTACGCCACCGAAGAAGGGCTGCGGATCGCGTATGCGAACGCGGCACGGCAACGACGTCCGTGGCTGTTCAACCCGCACGCAGCGCATGGTCTGCTCAAGCACACGTGGTTGACGAACGAGATCGGTGCCGCATTCGTTGCTGCGGCGCAAGCGACTGGTGATGAGTGCACGTGGCGATCGTGGGATCACGAGATCACCCACGGGATCGACGGGGGAGTACTGATCACCGATGCGGTGCTGTCCTATGTCGGCTTCACCGACAATGACGTACGCGCGCTTACCTATTTCGTGGAGGTAGACCGACTTACCGAGTCCTACGACCAGGTGCTCGAGCAGCTCCGCCGGTACGCCCGCTACGCCACCTACGCGCCGATCCCGCAACCGGGACGACCAGCACCACGTGGGAACGGGCCGCATTGGCGCAACCGCTACATCACCTTCCCCACGATCCTCTTCGTAGCCGGCGACGAACCCGACCCCGACCAACCCAACAGGGAACGCTCGGAGCAACTACGCGTGGAACGTGTCTTGTCGCTCGCAGCCCGGGACAGGGAAATCTCGTCGAACATCTCGCTGCTCGGTACGACCTTCGCCGCGATCGCCCGGCACGGTGTCACCCAAGCGATCTGGCGCACCACGAACGGCCCGGCACTTGTCAGCTGCCTTGACGGCAAGCCCCAACCAACCCAGTCCCGACCCCGATCGGGGCCGGGCACCGACTAGCACCGCCGACCAATCCGAACCCCCATCCAACCGGCACCCCAACCGAAAGGGAGGGGCCATGAACGAAGCGAGGCTGCTCTATGGGAACGATCGCCATGTACCTAGCCGACATCGAGAACCTCAACGGCCGCCTCCGTCACGACCCCGCGCTCTACGACGAATGCTTCGGAGCGGCCGTGTCCGTGAACGGCTGGGAGCACATCGTCACCACCATCACCGAAGAAGGCGAACTCATCGCCACCCTCGACTACAGCGTCAGCACTCACGCCGCATTCTGGGACACCTTTCTCGCCGGCATCGTCGACCCGACCTTCACGACGGCCGGCGCCGAAGTGTCGTTCAGTGACCGGCTCACCCATCGGCCCATCGCGCAACTTCACCCGACCGAGCTCTCCTACGGCTATCTCACCTGCGACGAACTCGCCGACTACGACACGACCTCCGCACCCTCGATTGGGCTGTCGCACGAACACACCCGCCTGTGGGAAGCACTCATGGTCGCAATCCGAGCGGCACGACAACACCACACCGATCTGGTCGCCATCGTCGAGTAACCCGCTCCTCCCGTCCGAACCCCGCCAAGGGTATCGACTTGACACGATATCGAGTCGAGTCTATAGTGGGGATATGGCTTGGGAGGTCAACACCACCGACGTGTTCGCCGAGTGGTACTCGACGCTGACCGAGCCTGAGCAGGACGAGATCATTGCGATCGTCGAGCTGCTCGCTGAGCACGGCCCTGAACTCGATCGGCCCTACGCGGATCGCATCAAGGGATCAACGATCCACAACATGAAAGAACTGCGACCGCGAGGCATCGCCAAGCACTTCCGAGTGTTGTTCGTGTTCGATCCCCGCCGTGAAGCGATCCTGCTTGTCGGTGGAGACAAGAGCGGTCAGTGGGCGGCGTGGTACGTCACCGCAATCCCGCTCGCCGAGCAGCTCTACGCCGACTATCTCGACGACCTGCGCGCTGAGGGTCTTCTCGACCCGACCGACTAGGTGAAAGGAATCATCATGGGACACCGAAAGTTCAACGACGTCGTTGGTGACATCGACGCCGAGCGCCGCGTCCGCATCGACACGATCAAAGAAGCGGCCCGAGCCGACGCAGTTGCGTTCAACCTCGCCGAGCTCCGACGACACCGACAACTCACGCAGGTCGAGCTCGCGGAACGTCTCGAGCGGGCCCAGGCATCGATCTCCGCAATGGAAACCGCCGACGACAATCTGCTGTCGACCGTGCGGTCAGTCGTGGAAAGCATGGGCGGTCGACTCGAACTCGTTGCCGTGTTCGACGACGAACGGATCGCGATCGCGACCCGGTAACAACCACCTCACGCAAGCAACATCGCGAAGCAACGACACGTAAGGACCACGCGAGGGACAACTCCGATGGCGGGAAACAATCAACGGCGGAACACAAGGCGGGCCCTCATCGGAGGCGTCCTCGGGGCGATCGTGATAGCGACGGCCGCGACGTTCTTTGTGGTCGACCGAACCAGCGGGAGCAGCGACGCGTCCGGCTTCGAGCTGCCGGCATGCACCGAATCCACGACCGTTGAATGTTTGCGCAACTGGACGGTCAATGGCTCGAGCGTGCAGGCCGAGCTGTCCAACGGCGACCGACTCGCCTACAACGCCGGCGCAACCGGCGACATCTACCTGGTCGGCAACTGGCTCTGCGGATCTCTGTCCACCCTGGCCATCTACCGGCCCTCAACCGGTGTCGTGTACTTCGTTGACTCTTGGCCACGAACTGAAACGAAGCCCATTACCTACGCAGATCGCACCGACCAGACCGGCCTCAATCGATCCGAGCTCCACATCGGCGACTACAACGACGACGGCTGCGCCGACCTTGGTGTCGATGACCCCAACGGCACCCGAACCTGGCACATGCCCGCCGTGCAAAAGCGCCGCCTCCAAATCCTGCCCGCCTCATGAAGCGCACCACCGCCACCTTCATCGTCGGCATCGCCATGAGCCTCAGCGCCTGTACCGGCTCATCGAGTTCGTCACGCGCCGCAGCGGACAACGCTACGAACACCGCAGCTATCGACCCGGTCGCCATCGAGCTGCTCAACCCACAACCCAGCACGACCGTGCCCGCGCCCACAACGGCAACGACGACCACCGAAGCTACGACCGAAGCTACGACCGAAGCTACGACCGAAGCACCAACGACCACAACCGAACCGGCAACAATCCTCCCAACCAGCCAAACCCCGACCACGACGATCACCACCACACCAGCGACCACCACACCACCAGTACCGCCAACCGTGGCACCAGCCACGACCAAAGTGATCGTGACCGTTGCGCCACCGCCCGTCACGGCCCGGCGCGCACCCGCAGCGACAGTCAAGATCACTGCGCCGCCGACCACGCGAGCGCCCCGGCCTGCAACGACGATCCGACCGGGGACAAGCACGATTACCACCCCGTCGACACCAACCCCGACCACACCGACCACGCTCACGGCCCCGGCGGTCGTGGCCGGGTTCGATGGCAAGACCATCACGCTGACCAACCTCGGCACCCGCAACCACCCAGCGTTCGGGCCACTAGGGCGCAACATCAACGGCGCGTTCACCGCGCACTTCAACGCCGTCAACCGCCACGGCGGTATCGCCGGAAAATACCCTGTACGCATACAATTCGTGGAGACCGGCTACGACCCCGGCACCGCCCAAACCGCCTACCAAGCAACCAAGAACACCACCGTCGGCTACGGCTCCATCCTCGGCACCCCCATCGTCGCAGCGCTGCTCCCCGGACTCGAAACCGACAACATCACCGCAGCACCCGCATCCCAAGACGCCGAATGGGCGAAGCATCCGGCACTGCTCCCCATCGGCACCACCTACCAGGTACAAGCCATCAACGGCGCCAGCTACTGGTGGGAAACCGCCGGACGCGACCAAACCCTTTGCGGACTCTCCGTCGCCACCTCCTACGGCGCCACCGGCACCGAAGGACTCCGCTACGCCGCCCAAGCCAACAACGCCACGCTCGGCCCCATCCTCGAACTCGGCCCTACCGACACACCCGACGCCAACATCGGCCGACTCGCCGGCGCCGGCTGCAAAGCCGTCTACCTCACCACCACACCACAGCAGGCCATCAGAGCCGTGCTCGCCTCCGCCCAAGCCGGCTACCGACCCCGATGGATCTGGATGTCCGCCACCTGGAACGACGCCGTACTCACCCCCACCACCAGCCAAACCCTCGAAACCACCTCCTGGGTCATCAGCGAAGGCCCGTCCTACAACGCCATCCCCACCAGCGACACCCCCGGCCTCTACCGCATGGTCACCGAACTCCGATCCAACGACGGCAGCGCCTACGTCGACCAAGCCAACGTCGGCACCATCTTCGGCTGGGGCCAAGCCCTCGTCTGGGAAGCCCTCCTCGAACGCGCCGTCACCAACAACGACCTCTCACGCACCGGCATCCAAGCCGCAGCAAAACAACTCGGCACCATCGACCTCGCCGGGCTCATCGCACCTCCCAACCTTTCCAGCCCCACCCGCAACGCCAGACCCGCCAACACCATCTTCACCCCCAACGGCTCCTACCTACTCGGACTCAACGCCACCCGCATCGACTACACCTCACCCGCCGCAACCAGCTACCAGAAGTGAACCGAGTGCGAGTCCACGGCACATATGCCGAAATCGTGCCGCGGACTATTTCGACGCATCCCACTCGGCGGGGTCGGCGCTCGGCTCATCCCAGCAGTACTGCACCGCAAGCGATGTCGCGAGCATCGCACCGACGAGTGCGGAAGTCGGCGCGAACACACCGGCGTAACCTACGGCGTGCGATGTGGGGTGGCGTGCGAAGTGGTTCGGTGGGTCGATGCCAGTGTTCGGAAACCAAGTCGTGAAGGCACGGAACAAAGGCCGCAGGCTTAGGTTCTCGGCCACAATACGCAGCGGGAGGTCGTCTAAGTCCTCCTGCGCCTGTGTCCTGGTGTGACTGCGGCCGTTGTTGCCGTGGAGTCCGAGCACGATGCTATCGATGATGTTCGACGCATGGGATTGTGCCGGTCCATCGAGGTTGGCACGCAATGCCGAGACGGCGCTGCGGCACTGCACGGCCCATTCGTGTTCAATCGCTGCGAGGGCCTTCTCGCAGTCATCGAGGATGTCGTCGCGGCGATCAGCGAGAATGTCGAAGCGCGCCTCCGGTCCGCCGGCCTCGACAAGGAGGACGACGATCTCGGGGCGCGGTACCCAGCTGAGTGGTATCCCCTCGTCGAGAGCGATCGTCGCCACGACGTCGAGCGCAGCGACATTGCGCAGGTTGGCGGGGATCCAATTGTCGAGGTCTGCAAGTAGACCCGAGATGTCGATCGTGGGGATCTTGAAGGAGATGTTCTCAGAGATCCGAGAGAAGACCTCGGTCTGCTTGCGGAGTGATTCTTCGAACTCAGCACTTGCGCGCGCCCATTGCTCAAGCGCCGCGCTCGGTACGGCTGCGCTGGTGAGGGACTCCGCAAATCGCTTTTGAGCGGCCGTCGCTTGGACGGCGAACCCGGCGTCCATAACTGCCTTTTGGGTCGCAGCGGTGCCAGAGAAGTCGATCGAACGAGCGAATTTCTTCGCGATCGTGTTCTGGGCCGCAACGGACTCCGCAAATCGCTTTTGAGCGGCCGTCGCTTGGACGGCGAACCCGGCGTCCATAACTGCCTTTTGGGTCGCAGCGGTGCCAGAGAAGTCGATCGAACGAGCGAATTTCTTCGCGATCGCGTTCTGGGCCGCAATGACCTTCTCGAATGCGCCCGCCTGGTCGGCAGCGCGTCGCGCAGCTTGGAGGCCGATAGATGCGAGGCTGCGCTGGATCGCAGCGAAAGAGTCGAGGAAGGCGCCCGACAGGCGAAGACCGGGGACGCTCTCAGCTGGATCGCGCCGGTCGGTGGAGGAGCCGCTCTCGCCTTTGTCCTCCGGTTCATCTGGGAGCTCGGCAGCATCGCTCATCGTCCAAGTGTGCCAGCAGTGTGTGACGCGCTCGGTGCAGATTCTCACGACGCTCAACTCGACGGTAATGAGCACACCACAACCTCATATCCACGGAGAGTGTCCGAAATGGCGGTGGCGGGTGCCTTCTCTTTGTGCGAAGCGACAGAAGAGTCGGGAGGATGTGTGGTGCGAGTTCGTCATGTTGGAGATGCGGTGATGTGGGGCCGCCGAGAGCAGCGCACGGTCGATTGCATGGCGGATGCGTTGACGGTGGAGGTGATGCGTGGTTCGTGGCGTGCGGGGTCGTTGTGCGCGGAGATCGATTCGTTCGATCGGTGTGGCCGAGCAGAGCAGCAGCGGCTGTGCGGGGCGTGTCCGGTGTCGGAGCCGTGTTTCTGGTCGGCGTTGGTGGAGGAGCGCGGGTTTCGGTCGAGTGCCGGGGTGCCGCCTGGTGTGCGGGGTGGGGTGGAGGGTTCACGTCGCCGGTTCATTTTGGGTGAGTTGAGTGATGCGGAGTTGATGGTCCGTTACCGTCGGGCGGTGAACTCGATTCTGGCGGGTTTGGTGGGTCGGATCGTCGGGTGGCCTGACGCCGGGGAGGATTTCCGTTGGGGTGGGTGTCCGATTGGGCGGGGGTGCGTGCCTTCTTTCAGGTGATGAGCACGGTCACCTTCAGCGAGGTCACGAGTCGGTTGGCTGCGTCGCAGCGGCTGCGTCAGCGCCGGTTTGAGGCGTTGCCACCGGATGGTCCGGGTGCACCGTGGTGTGAGGCGCAGGGCCGTGGTCCGGGAGAGTCAACGTCGGCAGCGGGCCTGGTGGAGTTGATCTCGTCGATCGGCACGGTTGGGGTGTTGCAGCCGATTTTGGTGGAGGAACTCGCGGACGGGTTCCGCCGGGTGGTGGCCGGCGCCCGCCGGTTGATGGCGGTGCGTGCAGGCCGCCTGGAGGATCCCTCGAACCCGCATTTTGTGACGGTGCCGGCGTTGATCTGTCCGGGTCCGCTATCGGGTCCGGAGATCCGCACGTGGCAGTTGATCGAGAACCTGGCCCGCACGGATCTCGCGGATGGGGAGCTGGGCGCTGCGTTGATGTGGGAACGCTGCGAGCTCCTCGCGATGCGCTTGTCTGCAGCGGGTCATGCGGTCGCCTTGGAGGGCTTGTCGGAGGATCCGAGGGAGCGGTGGCCGGCGTTGGAACGGGCCCGGCTGGCGGCAGGTTTGCATGGGACCGGGGCCCCGTGGAGCGATGTGCTGGGCCGTCTCGGGTTGCAGCTGACCTCGTCGAAAGCGGAGAAGGTTGTGCGGGCGTTCGCGATGCTCCCGGCGGAGATGTCGTCGGACATGGACGCGCACCAGGTGGCGGTGTCCACGCGCCTGGAATGGATCCGGTTCGCGTCAACGGGACGCGCTGCAGCGGCGGACGCGATCTGGGCGGCGCTCAAGGAACGGGGTCGTCCCGCGTTGCTGCGCTCGGCCGTGAGTACTGCACAGTCCGATCCTGACTTGGCGATCGATGAGGTGTGCGACACCGCCGAGGCCGCGGATGCTGAGGCGCGTGCTGCACGTACAGCGACTCGGCTTGGGCTGCATGCCGTTCCCGACTTCCACGAGCACAGCGACAACCGCGGTGCTGAAGTGGACGGGGAGCCGGTGGTGGATGTGAACGGGCGTTTCCTTGTCGCGGCGCAGACGGTGGAGGAGTTCGAGGTGGCGCTGGACCGGATCAGCGGCCAGGTTCGCGCTGGTGCCGTGCTTGGGCCGGCCGCGGGCGGCCTGCACGCCCGGCTGGTCGAACTTGTCGACATGCTCGAGCCGGATCCGGGCCTGGTGCCGTGGGAGCTGGGTCGTGAGCAGGGAGCGGCGTGATGGCGAACTCACGTATCCCGGTGAGGGTGGTGTCTCCGGCGCGGGGTTGTGATTGCCGGGTGTGTCCGTACTTCACTGGGAACCCGAACGCGGTGGAAGCGATCTGTTCGGGCCGGAACAGTGATTGCGCGTATCGCGGCTGTGCCCGCTCGAACGGACCACTCGACAACGGGCCACTCGACAACACGGAGATGGGTCGGGTGGCGCCGTGTGGGCAGTGCTCGATCCGGTGCGGGTCACGGGTCGACATCACCGACTGGATGAGTGATGTGGGCGGCACGCTCGGGCTCGATGACATCAACCCGGGCCGTTACCGGTTCCCGTCGTTGGGACGGTTCGTGCCGATGCTCGATGGAACCTCTACTGCAGCAGCGCTTGATGGCGACCTGCGATGGCCGGCGTACGCGTTGGGATTGCGCCGGATGATCTCGTTGGCGACGGGTCAGGTGATGCCGGTGTGGCGTGACCGCACGGCCCGTGAGGTGTTGGGGCTGTCGGACCCTGGGCTGTCGGGTTCTGGGGTGTCGGGTTCAGGGCAGTTGACGGTGTTGGTCGGGTACGGCACGGATCCGTTGGTGGAGCTGTTGTGGACACGTCGTCGTCAGCTCGAGTTCGGCTCGGTGCTCGCCGGGCAGGGTTGGGATCTGGTGTTGGCCCCGAACTTCTCGATGTACGGCAATCAACCGAGAACTGAGCATTTACTGAACTTCCGCCGGAACTTGTTGATCGCATCCGAGCTCGCAGGTGAGGGGGTGCCGGCAGTCCCGAATCTGTACTGGTTCCGGCTCGAGGACTTGGACCGAATTCTCACTTGGATCACCGACACGGCACCGGTCGCGGTTGCGGTGAATTTGCAGACGTTTCGCACCGACCCGGACTGGCAAACCACCGTGTTGCCGGGTCTCACATACCTGGCGATGGGTCTTGATGATGCGGGTGTCCCGACACGGGTGGTGCTCAATGGTGCGTCACGCGCGGACCGGATCGCGACACTCGTTGGGCTGTTTGGTGAACGGTGCGTGTTCGTGTCGCAGAACCCGGTCCAGTACGCCCGCCACGGTGCCGTGATGGGCGCTCGTGGCCGTGAGGACAAGCATCTCCCGGTCGCCGACGCGTTCACGGAAACGGTCCGGTTCTACGCGTCGCTCATCAACGATCTCGCAGCCGCCGGTGATGCCGGGGTCGGTCGTCGGGAGAGCGGGTTGAGTGATGCCTCGTGATGCGCGCGGTGTTGTGGTGATTCGCTGCTGGGTGCTGTACGCCCTTGAACCCGCGCACGGCCTCGCAACCCGGTTCGTGGGCGTGCTCGGCACCGAGTCACACACCGGCGCCAACCGTGTGGACGGCGACCGTGTGGATGGTGACACGGTCGATGTGCGGGTGTCATGGGTGCCGCTGGTGGACCGCGGTGAATGGGACGACCGCCTGCACGGCCGGACCGAGATCGGCGTACTTGAGCTTGAGCACTGGACCTGGTTCAACAACGGGATCGTGGTCGACCTGTTCCCGATCCCGGCACCGCAGGGCCGTGACTTGTTGACCGCGGTCGAGATCCTTGTCGAGGAACTCCTCGCCGCCGGGGCAGGGGACTGAGATGGGCGCATCGGGCGCAAAGGCCCATGAGACCTTCACGGTCGCTCCCACCCACGGTTCCGATATCGATGGTGTCGGTGGGGTTGATGGTGGCGATGCCGGTGTTGCGGTATGGACCGACGGCGGCCACGCGGCGTTCGCGAACATTGTGGCGGCGGTTACCAAGGCGGGTGACTTCGAGGACTTCGTCTCGATGACCCAGATCGGCACCGGGCTCCTCGCTGAGCTCACCGACGCAGGGGTGCCGGCGCAGGTGATTGGTGACGCGGCGGGGGAGTTGAAGGCGGCCACCAAGGCGTGGCTGAGCGGGCTCGACGTGCAACAACTCCAGGGTCTCGCCGCGGCGAACGGTTTCGAGCATCCAACCCTGGTCGGGTTGAACCCATCACCAGAGTCGACGCATCCGCTGGTGCACTGGCTCGACCCGGCGTACCCGGACACGACACCATCGAAAGCCAAAATCGCCGCGAAAGCCACGGAACGCTTCGGTGCACTCGCCGCCGGCGAAACGATAGGTGGACTTAGCTTCGACGACGTCGTCGCCGCAGAGGCAGCACTCACCAACACCACCAACAAGGAAGACGATGACGGCGACGTTGACGACGGTGGCGGGTCGAGTGATGAGGATCCGTTCGGGTCGTGGATTGCGACCGCGGAACAGATCGCCGAGTTGCAAGCCGCGCACGCAGCATCGGTGACCGGGAAGCATTTCCCGTACCTGCCGGAAACCCAGCATTGGCTTGCATCAGTGCTGGCAACCGAGAACAAGCTCGTCACCGCGACGTGCCCGTCCCTCAACGACGACGCCATGGTGAAGATCAAGGCCGCGACGGTGCACCTGACCGACATGGCCGTGTCGTTCAACCACCAGTACTGGATGGGCAAGATCCTCGCGGCGGACGCCTTGCCTGGAATCAGTCCAGAGCAGACCTCGGTCGCAACGAACACCGAGGCCTGGACGATGGTGCGCGCCTCGACCAGCAACGACGTCCGTGCCGCTCTCGCCGCCACGTTCGCTGAACGCCTCGACGCGGTCGCCTACATGACGGACAACGCAACGTGGATCACCGAGCAGATGGTCGAGACCGCGACAGGTGCCAAGCTCAACTTGGTCGCTGACAGCCCGGACACGCTCGCGCAGTTCGCAACGAAAGCCGGCTCGCACATCGTTGCTGCGAACGTGTTGCGCGGCGGGTCCGATGACGGTTCCAAGACCGCGTGGATCGGCCTCGCGAACCTTCCGAAGGTCGCCTGGACCGAGTGCAGTGCCGCCGGGCTAACCAAGGCGTTTCGTGGCTGGGCGAAAGACAAACCGCTCGGTCAGCTCCGCAGCGCAGCAGCCACACTCGGTCTGCCCAACGCTACGACCGCCACCCGCGCCCAAGCCCAGAACTACCTGGCCGCGCACTGGGACACCACCCTCGACAAGACCGCGATCGACACCCAAACCACCACCCCCAAACCCGCCCCACCAACACCAGCGCCGGCGCCGACAATGCCAGCGCCGAGTCCGCCTGCGAACCTCGGACCGTCAAGCCCTGCACCGTCGAGCTCGCCGCCGGCGTCTGCAGCGAAAGCGTCGAGCGGGTCGACGGCACCATCGACCGGTGGGGATTGGACGTCGAAGCATGTCGCGGCGATCGACGCACTGAAGCATCATCTCGCCGGGCATCAGGCACTCCCACAACGCGTTCCCGCTGCGACGGTGGAGTCGTGGACGTTCGGTCCGGCTAAGACCGCGTCACTTGGGGGTGGGCACTCGAAATCGTTGCATGCCGCGCCCGACGGCACGATGTGGTTGTTCAAGCCCGACAAGTCCGCAGCCGGTGCACGCGCGCATGCCGAGTCGGTCGCGTCGAACGTGTTCGCCGTGGTCGGGATCCCTGCAGTGCCGGTCTACGCGAAAACGATCGGTGGCCATACCGGCTCGATCCAGCCGTTACTGCCCAACACCTCGAACCTGGGCAACAACGTCGGCGCGTGGTCCCAAGCCGACGTGGACTCCATCGTGCGGCTGCATGTGGCCGCGTGGGCGATCAGCGATCATGACGGACACGGTGCGAATCTGCTGCGCACCGCCCAAGGTGGCCTGATCCCGTGCGACCAGGGCCAAGCGTTCAAGTTCTTCGGTGCCGACAAGCTCTCGAGCAGCTACCACCCCAACGCCTCGTTCGGTACCCAGCAACCCGTGTACATGCAGGCCTACGCGGCAGCCAAGAACGGCGGCCTCGCGACCGGGGTCACGATCCGTCCCGAGGCCGCACTCCCGGTCATCAAAGCCTTCGAAGCCATGCCCGACGACCAGTACCGGGCCATGCTCCAACCCGCAGCGACCGAAGGAACCAAACGAGACGGCAACGGCATTGGCTGGTACGCCCCCATGCGCGCCCGCGCCGCGAAACAACACGGCACCACCACACCGTCCAAGCAACAAATCGCTGACGCGTTCCTCGACTACGCCGTGGAACGCAAACACCGACTCCGTCAAGACTTCGCCGCGTTCTACGCCGCCGACGGCATCGCGCACAAGCTCGATCTCGTCTCATGAACCATGACGGTGTCTGAGATGGGTGCCTCCGCAGCCAAAGCCCACGAAGTCTTCAAAGTCGCACCCACCACTACGGCCAAGGCGGTCAAGGCATCGACGACCAGCAGCAGTTCCACTAGCAGTTCCGGCGTCGGTGCCAGCCCGTCAACGGTGAGCGAAACGGTCAGCGATGTGGAACCGACGTGTTCACTGTGCGGTGAACCCGTTGAGCTCGCCGACCCGAACGACCCGCAAAGCTGGGTGCACGCCGAGCACGCCAACGACACCGGTGACCACACCGCCGAACACGAACCAGCATTGATCCCCGACATGCCCCAGCTCGTCGACGGGCCGTTTGACGAGATTGGCGCCGACAGCAACGAGCTCGACACTGCAGCAGCAGCTGGCGCAGGTGACGGGGGAGTGGCCGAGCCGCAAGACACCGGGGACCCGGGCCCGGTCGTAGTCGTGTCGGGGCCGGTGGCCGAGGTCGGTTGGGACGAGCCGTTGACACCCGTCCCGGACACGGTCCCAGCCGGTGCGCCGACCGGGGTGGCGTTGCTGGCCGGCGGGGCTGATCTGGTCGAGTCGACCGTGACGCTCATCGCCTACAAGCCGACCAAGACCGGAGGTGAGGTCCGTGAGGTACTGCACGCCACCGTCACACCGGAGGCCGAAGCAAAGCTCCGAGACGCCCTGGGACTATCGGAGACCGTGATGGTGCCCGTCGAGGTCACCGAAGACCAGGACCAGCCCCACCCCTACGACGTCGCCAACAAGCTCTACGCCAACCTCACCGCAGCAATGAAACAGATCAACAAGGCAATCAAGCACGCCACCAAGGTCGACCCGGCAGCCGCAACCACAATCACCAGCCTTTCCGGACAACTCGACAACGCCATGACCGCAGCCGCCGGTGACGAGTCGTTGCACTCGATGCTCACCCACTACCAGGCCGCCCTCGCCCCGTACGCGCAGGCCGTGAACAGCACCGCCGACGATGCGGGTGCGGGTGCAGTCATCGGGGTGAAGTTGCCGAAACTCACCGAGCCGTGGACCATGACCGTGCCGGTCACCGTGACCAAAATGATCCCCGCGCCGCCACCGGCGACCCCGGCCGGGATCCTCCCCGCACAGGTCCGTGACGCCACCCGACTCAAACCCACCTTCGATCCGGCCACCGGCACCGTGAGCTGGGACGGCAAAGCCCGCGCCACCGCATCCGGGAAGGAGTACGCCATCGAACTCGGTGACGGCTACCACGCCGTCTACCGGCCCTATGCGGCCGCGAGCGCAAGCGACGCCACCCAGCTGACGCTACGAGGGCAGCTCGAGATCGTCGCCCCACCCGGCACCGGACACGGCCCCGAACTCGTGCGCCGGCTCGGGCAACTCCACCTCGTGAACCGGGCCCTCACCGGCGGCGAAGGCGAATGGACCTACCTGCAACGCAACATCGCCGCCCAAGGACTCACCGGTCACCCCGACGTCACCGCGGCACTGCACAAAGCCCAAGGAATCGAAGACGCCCAAATGCACATCCTCGTCGGACAACGAGCCCACCAGGCGGCCGGGCTGACCGACACCCAACTGTCGCGCTTCGCCGCGCAACTCACCCTCGACGCCGAAGCCGCCGCACTACCCGACAAGGTCCGACTGTTACGCGACGGGGTAGCCAAAGCCACCGGCCACCCCGACGGCGACACACTCGCCGCGACAAGCGCCTACCGGCCAACCCCAACCGTGGAACGCGGCTGGCTCACCTGGTCCCGATTCGATGCCCTCGACAACCCGGCCGTTGACAAGGCCTGGGCTACCCGCCGGCTCGCGCATCGCATCACCGCCGGAAACCTCTACAACGTCGTCACCTCCGGCGTGCTGGCCTCCACCGAACGACGCCAACTCATGGGCATCGGCGGCCTCTCCACCATGTCCCCCGAAGCCGACAAACACTCTGGCGGCGCAACGTCGGTGTTCCTGCGCGTGCAACCCGTCAACGCTGCGACCGGTTCCTCGATGATCATCTGGGACAACCCCAACGCACTCGTCGGCCGAGCCGACTGGTACGCGTACAACGGTGACGCGTTCGGAGCCGCCCCCGAAAAAGCCGCCTCGTACGGATCCGGTTCGACCTACACAACCAACGTGCTCAAAGCCGCAAGCCACGACAAATCAAACAACGAGATCATGTTCCGACACGGCATCGATCTCCACCGGGGCCCCGGAGCACCATCACGGATCATCTGCGCCAACACCGCCGAACGCGACAAGATCCGCACCGAACTCGCCAGCCGCGGCATCACCCACATCGGCACCCGGACCATAGGAGACGTCGTCACATGCTGAGCCCCACCCAACACACCCACCTGCACACACTCATCACCGGCAACGAAGGCGAACTCGACAACCCCAACAACCCACTCACCGGCGCCATCCTCACCATCACCAACCACAACGACGGACAGCTCGTCTACCGAGCACCGCTCGCCCGCATGTGGCGACACGAACCCGACGAACCCACCATCTGGCTCCGACCCACCACCACCACCACCGACCCCACCAAGCCCGTGAGCAAGACCAACGGATTCCCACTCGCCATCAACCGTCGACGCGCAATCAGCTACACCACCGTCACGCTCACCGACACGGGCGCGTTGCGGTTCGACACCACCGAAGGCCAAATCGCACTCATCGAGATCCTCGACAACGTCCGCGATCGAGAAGAGGCCGAGCGGCTCCAAGCCTGGGACACGTTCACCCTCGTCACCCTTCCCGACCACATCGTCGACGCGCTCGAGAAACTCGAAGAGGACGGCTGGCACGACGAATGGGCGTGACCTGAAACCCGGTGTGGTGGTTGACGGGTTGACGGGTTAACGGCCGGACCGACGTGTCCGCCGGGAGGTGCGTCGTCGGTTGGAGTTGAGTGCGCAGGCTGCCTCGCACACGCTGGGGCGACTTGCCCGCGATGGACATGTTGAGCGTGTGCGACGCGGTCAGTATCTGCTGCGCCCTCTGGGCGAGATCGGCTCCTTCTCCGGTCCGGTCAATGCGTGCAGATTGCTGTCACAGGGCGACTCTTTGTCGCGGGGATTGGTGAAGGCGATTGGAATCGATCATCGAAGACCCGCAACGGTCCACCTTGGCGCAGAATTCTTTCGAACATCGAAGGTCTCGTCACCCGAGTGTGCGCTACTCGAATCGGCCCAGGTCCCGCGTCGGGTAGGCGGGAAATCGCTACTTTCGCGGAAGCGCTTGCTGCAGCCGAGCCGAACGCTGTGCAGATCAGTGAACTCACGAACGCCCTGGGTTTCGATGCTGCACTGCGAAGGCTGGTTCGCTCGATCGACGCCTCGAACGGCATCCTCGACAACGGTGGATGCCGGGTCGAGCCACTCGCCCATAACGACTCGACCTGACCGATGACCGGAGCGACGGTTTGTTGATAGCGAGCGTGGCGTGCGTTGGCCCGGCTCGTTCCATGCACTGCTCGAGGTGGTTCGGCGAAGATGGGCGTGATGAGATCACCAACCGAATCAGCCCCGCGCGCACCGCTGCGCGCAGTGAACCTCACCCGACTCATTAAACCTCACCTCACGCACGACGGCACCACCTGGACCACACTGCCCACAACTGCGTGAACAAACCCTGACAGACCGCCGCCGACAAATACAATCGAAACCCGCCAGCGAAGCCCTCGCATCCGTCCGCCCACGAGCACCCGCGGCCTGCTGAGCCGGGCCCCTGTTGGGTCAATGCTTAAACCGCACGGCGTCCGACGGTCTCCGAAGAGGCAGAACACCGATCACAGGTTGCTCCGAAACCTACATAGCGGGGTGGGACATCGGTGTTCGGCAGTGCTGGATCGTCTGGCTGGAATTGTCAGTTGTCGTTGTAATGCAACAAAGATCTTGGCACCGAGATCAACACCTTGACAGCGAAGAGTTGCCTGTTTACTGTTGGAGTTGCTTCCGGCGCGACAGTTTTAATTTAAATTGATACTACTTTGGGGAGGGCAAAGTATGAAGTTACGAGCCTTTGCTGCGTTCAGCTTGTTTGCAGTCTGTTCGTTAGTGATAGTCGGGAAATCATCAATAATCGCTTCAGCAGAGTCTTCAGCTGCCAAGCAACCACCTTTGCCTACCGTACCCATCCCTCAGCCTGTGACTGGTCTTCTGTTAGAACCGAGCCGTTCTGAGGGCCTGGTTCCGGCTTCAGCGAATTTGCCGCTTCCAGTCGAAGAGCCTAAGACCGTAACGCTAAAGGTAGACCCATCTTCGGGTAAGCGACGTATAGAAACGGCAACCGCGGTCTGTGCAGCGGCATTCGAAGGGTACAAATCAGCGCAGCCCACGGCCGCAATTGGTACGACAGCTGGTGAGATGGTCGGTTGGCTTCCAGGCAAAGCTGCCATTCTCGTACCTAAATACGCCGAAAGCCGGCAATCGAATGAACCAGTGGCTTTGTGTTTCTTAGATGGTCAATTCGATCGTCCACCTGGCTCAGAGCGGAGCCGGGCGCTTTGGGTGGTAGGGATCGACGGCATGCCCGTGCTGTACTCCGTCGGTGGACTCTCCGAACTTCTGCCGACGAACCCCTCAACGAAACAGTCGGCAGAACCGTATCCATCAGTCGCGAGGGTCGCGCCGCCTGCCAGTCCTTCTACTACTGCCTTCCCGCCAAGCGAGCGAGCCCCCGACGCATCGCCGGTCACGATTTCACGTGAGGATTCGCTGGGTATCACTCCCCCGGTTGTAAAAGGCCAGAAAGGAGAATGACCATGCGAAAAAGCTCGTGGCATTTAGCGGCCACACTAGTCATCCTGACGAGCACTCTTACCTTTTTCGGGAATAGCGCCGTAATTGGTCCCGTTAGCGCTGCGACACAGCCCACCGGATACTTAACTGGGCTGATACCAGCATCCTCAGGCCGGGTTGGAACCAGCATGTGTTTGGAAATGCCGGGGTCTTCAACTTCCTGGGGCACGCAACTGATCCAATGGGGTTGCAATGGAACGATCAATCAGTCGTGGTCTGTCGAGCCATCTGGAAGTGGATGGGGTGGATATCGGATTAGGTCCAACTACAATAATCTCTGTGTTGATATCCGGGACTACTCGTATGCGAATGGTGCGGCGATTCAGCAATGGCCGTGTACCGCTGATTGGAATCAATCGTTCTATAAGATCGATCTTGGATCCGGATCTACAGTTTTTCAGAACGCAGGCACGGGGAAAGTAATTGATGTCCAAGGGTACGGAGTCAACTGGGGGTCGCTCATGACGCAGTACCAACCGAATTGGACGGATAACCAGCAGTTCGTCACCCCTGCGGTACCGGTGATGGGTTATGTGGACGACATTGTGGGGACGGATGAGGGAATTGACGTCGTCGGATGGACAATTGCTCCCAATGCTCCGACGTACCAGCTCGCGTATCAAGTTTTGGTTGACGGTCAAGTCATCAACCCTCCCTACTGGTACGCCACCTCCTACCGTCCGGATGTCGGAGCGGCCTATCCAGGGTACGGGAACTATCGCGGTATTAGTGCGTCGTTTGCGTACGATATGGCTCCTGGGTTTCATAATGTGTGCGTTCAAGCCCAGTCCTTCGGCGTATACGCAAATATCGGTTGCGAAGAAGTCTTTGCGGAGGAATTCATGGACGATTCTCAGAGCGGACAGAACGAGATCTACGCTGGCTGTCGGATGACCACTGCACAAGGGGTGAACTTATTCGACAATGGCTCGATGCAGATGGCCAGTCGATCATATTTCGCAGATGTAGTTTCCGGTGGAGTGCTTTGGGATGTGGCATCGACGAAAGTCTCATTCGCTCAAGGATCTCAGAAGCCACGCATCAAAGTGGAGACGGTGTTCTTTTCGACGTCGGAGAACGGTTCCACGAAGGGTTACTGCAAGAGGAAAAATAGCGTCTTCTTACCGTCCAACAGCAAGAGAATTCGTATGAATGACAAGAACCTTTCAGTGAACGGTAGTGCCCCTTTTTGGTCCTATGTGGCGGTACACGAGATTGGGCACGTCTTAGGGTTAGGACATCAAAACTCCGCGCCCCTCCCGATTAATTCATCTCCTGCATCAAATCCCAATTCGTCGGTAATGAGGCAGGGGGGACGCAACGGGCAACCCTCGGGGTGGCCGTACAATTTGGATATTGCTCGCGTGAACGCGATCTACTAGAGGGGACGATCGTGAAACACACTCGAATTCGCATTGGCACATCTAAGTTCATTTACTTATCTGTCGCTGTCCTCCTGACAGCTATCGGATGTATCATTGCACTAGCGAACCAATCTTCAAAAGTGCGGGATTCCTCAGCTGGCGACTTCTCGGATGAGTATTCGTTCGAGTCATACAACGCTGTCGAACCGTTGGTCGATATCTCAGATACCATTGTCGTAGGAATAGTTGGTCCCACACTTGGACGCCAGATCGAGGGAGAAAACGGGGACGGAAATCCGATTAT
Organism: uncultured Acidimicrobiales bacterium; assembly: GCA_963763135.1. Lineage (GTDB taxonomy): Bacteria > Actinomycetota > Acidimicrobiia > Acidimicrobiales > JANYDT01 > JANMZO01. The sequence continues at coordinate 54,939 of CAVXNJ010000013.1, forward strand.
TCTTCAAGAAATCTTGGTTGAAGAGGTGATACGAAATGAAACATTAAAGGTCGGTTCCCGAATCGTAATATCTAGCTTCGATTTCGAAAGAGTAAAACCCGTGATCCAAACAGAGCTCAAGGAGGGTCAACGCATTCTCTTTATGGGAGTCCAGCTCCCACTCAACCGGTTGCCCAGCATCCGTCTTTCTGGGTTTGACTTCATCTACGGTAGATACGGTGCTGATTCGTCGGTCTTCGACCTGGGCCAGGATGGAAGACTCGTGCCTCGCGATCCAGAAATTCAACGTGTCCTATTCTCCGATGCATCGTTCAAGGCAAAGGGTGAAGAGAAGTTTTACTTTTCTCTCGACAGAGTAAGGCAACTCGTTGGAAGTTCGGCGAAGAAGGGTCTGACCTGGGACCCATCCACTCCCGGATCTCCACCAAACGAGCCATATCGATAATCGGTCGCCGCCACATTTCAGCTGAGTACGGGCGATTGTGCCCCTGATCGGTTTCCCACCAGCGGCAAGCTGACCGTTACCGACGCACTCGCAGCCCGCTCATCGCAGCAGCACGAGCGTTTGGTTGTGCTCGACAACCAAACGCGAGCAACGTCATTTTTCGCTGCATTGGTAGACCGCGTGAGGAGCCGGGTGCTCGACCTATGGCAGACAACTTGTCCCATGCTCCCATAGTCTTCGCCAATGTCTAGCCGTGAACCGTACGCGTAAGGGTGGGTGTGTCCAGTTCGCTTCGAGCGATTCGATAGGTGACAACCTTGTTGCGCTTGAGCGGGGCGAATGCCATGCGGTGGCTAACAGTTCGACTGTCAATAACACAGGAGTGTGGCCTGAGCGGGTACCCGCCACTGGAAACGCCAGCGATACGCAGACCTCAACCCCGTTGCGCTCGAGCGCGCGGAGCGGACGGTTGCTGCAATGGCGAGTGATCATGAACTCTTCATCGAGTACGGGACGTGTGCCGTAGCGTCCGTCCGACGGGATTCGAAACGTGGTAAAGCTCGCGCGTCCAACTGGGCGGCACGGGATCCCGTACGTGAAACGAGCGCACTTTGGGGTTGGGACCTAGAGCACTTTGTTTCGGGTACCGCGGTTGGCCCGATCCATGTCATGGACGGTCTACGCGTCGGGATCCGCACATATTGGGAAGCACGATCCCCGAACTCTTCAGGGGAGTTGCGCTTCCCCCGGGGCAGATCTTGTTCCTGCTCCCATCGTGCATGTTGCAAGGCAGTCCTCGACGAGAGATGTGATGCGCTCGCACGTGATCAGTCGAGCAGTCGGGAACTGGGTTCACATAGCGGTCGCGATTTCCTGCAGCAGCGCGCGAAGCTGCGCGAAGCTCAATCCTCGCTGTGTCCGGAGAAGTGGCAGCGGCTACACGTGGGCGTCGGAGTCGCTTGCTTGGGCAGACGTAGAGCGGCTCGTTCGAACGTTTGGTCAACGCGCTCTCATCGAGCTCACCGAGGAACGATGCGCCCAACCGGAATTCCGATCGGCGCCCGCGACACCAGGTGAGCGTCAAACGTCCGGGCGTCGAGCGATCTAACCTCATGCTGCGAGGTACTGGAGGATGTGGGGGTCTTGGTGGTAGGCGGATAGGAACCCGGCGAGGTTGTCGGTGCAGAGGCCGTTGTGGCCGCAGGCGTTGATGGTGTTGAGGAGCTGGCGGTGCTCGAGCACCGCGGCCCGTTGGCTCGGGGTGAGTGGGTGACGGGTGCGGTGTCCGGTCAGGATTGTTTCGAGGCTGCGGGTCGACATGGCCGGGAGGGTCTGGGCGACGTTCACGAGTGATTGGGTGTGCGCGTGGACGGCTTCGTCGCCGGTCATGAAGGTTGTCGTGGTGGTGGTCATGCTGCGGTGCTCCTTGTGGTGACTTTGGGCCAGGGTGCGATGTGGTGCCAGGACGTGTTGACGGTGCGGGTGAGGAGGTCGAGACCGTCGATGGCGTCGTCGAGTTGTTCTTCGGCGATGGGGGCGTCGGCGAGGTTGTAGAGGAACTTGCCTTTGATGGTGCCGGGGGTGGCGAGTGGCCGGGTGACGCGGATCCGGTCGGCGACGATCAGGTCACCAATGGAGTAGCCGTACCAGCGCGGTAGCGGGCCGGTGAGGTCAGCGATGAGGAGGTAGGCGTGCGGGGCGGCGTCGATGAGCCGGCGGACGGTGAGCTCGTCGATGATGATCAACGTTTCCGGTGTGATCGTGCCGTTGGTCTGCGCGGCCCACCAGGGGCTGTAGCGCTGCCGTTTCGTTTTGAGTTCGATCGTGACGTTGATCCCGGAGGAGAGGCGGGCGGTGTAGTCGAGCTCGTGCAGCGAGCTTGTGGCCGACCGGACGTTGGTGACGGCGGGGTGGTGGTGCAGGTGGTGTGCGACGTCGGCCTCGAGCTGGTGGCGTTCGTCGAGGTCGGTCTTCCAGTCATGGGGCCGGCGTGGACGCATAGGTGGGCCTCGTGTCAGCTTTCGGCTCGGGTGAACAGTTGCAGTTGCCGGCCACGACCGAGGTCCCGCCATGGCGCGCATAGGTCGAGGGCGGGTCCGGTGGTGAGGATGCGCGCGAGACGGCGAGTGCCGGCGAAGTCTTCGGTGGTTGCGATGACGTCGAGGAGCCGGTCACCGAGGTGTTCCCCGGCCCGGGCGAGAAGCCGGGCGGGTTGGCTGTCGGGGTCGGGCAGATGCGACGTGAGGACCAGGACGGGTGCGTGGCCGTCAGCGGCGAGTCCGTAGACGGTGGCTAAGGTCTTCTGCACGGTGTCAACGCGTCGCAACCCGGCAGTAGGGGAGTCATCGATACAGCCGTGCGCGACCACGATCAGCTGATGGCCGGTAGCGGTGGTGACGACCGCATCGATCGGATAGACGTCGAGCCGGCGACAGCGACGCACCGTCACGGGCACGCCGGCGGTCGACGCGACCTGCACAACGTGGTCGAGGGCGACGTGTTTGAACTCGCGACCGGTTGCTCTGGACAGTGCTTGGAACGAGGCGCCGTCGAGGTCGCCCTCCCATGCCGGTTCGAGATCTGGCGGGGGAGTGGTGGCGGTGACGAGCTGGAGATGGTGTGGCGCTCGGTTCATCCTGTCCTCCGTCGGGATCGGACGGGTACGACAGCAGCAGTTGGTGCGGGGGTGATGTCGGTTGCGGTGAGCACGTGCGGGCCGGGATCATCGGCCAGCACGACAGCAAGGTCGTCGGCGGGGCACCAGGTGGCGGTGTATGCGTCGTCTGCGGCGCGGGCGGTGTTGTCGCGGGTGACGATCACCCAGCCCGGCCCGGTACCGATCCGCAGGGCCCCGAGTTGGGTGGCGACATGCTGGGTGGACCAGCCGGCCTTGCCACAGCGTCCAAGCGCGGTGGCGGTGGCGACATCGGCCGCGGTGAACGCCGCCCAGTCCTGACGTGACGTGGTCCCTGACGCACGCACGTACCCGAGGCTGACCCAATGGTTGAGTTGCCGGTAGGTGATCCCAGCCAACGCAGCAGCCTCGGTCGACCGAACCACGCTGTTCACATCCACGACCATACATGTAAGGTTACATGAATGGCCGTGAATGTAAAGACGATTGGTGGTGTCCGAACCGGAACGTACCGGTGCCTTCTTTCGTGTGTGAGATCACCCGTACTTGGACTGCTCATCACAGCGACGGTCGTATCAAACGTCATCGGTCAACTCCTCTACGCCGTGACCCGTGCCTTCGCCCAAGGGCTACGACGGCTCCTCACCGCTCGCCCGGTACGCCTCGCGGTCAGCGTGACCGTGATCGGTTTCACGGTGACCACGGGCGCCGCAGCAGCCCCGTCGGCCGACACCGCCTACCGGGTGTGCGAGCGCGCTGCAGCGAAGATCCGCCGGTCCGTTCCCCGCGCAATCGCACACCGGGCGTGCACCCAGATCACCATCCCCACCACAACCGCCACACCCACAACAACGGTGGCTTTCTCGAGCGCCCGGCAAGGACCGCTCGAGCAGCTCGCCCGGTTGCAGGTCGCCGGCGAGGTCCTGGCCGGCTACGACCGCGACGCCTGGCCGCACTGGTCCGACGTTGACAGCGACGGCTGCAACACCCGCAAGGAAGTCCTCAAAGCCCAATCCACCACACCCGTCCAGATCGCCACGGCCTCGGTGTGCACGATCGTCTCCGGGACCTGGGTCGACCCCTACAGCGGAGGCACGTACACGTCACCGACCCAGATCGAAATCGACCACATCGTCCCCCTCGCCAACGCCTACCGATCCGGCGGCTACGCCTGGACCACACCACAACGTGAGGCGTTCGCGAACGACCCAGCCGAACTCGTTGCCACCAGCTCCGCGGCGAACACCACCAAAGCCGACAAACGACCCGACCAGTGGCTTCCACCTCGTCCCGAAGCACGCTGCTGGTACGTCACCACCTGGATCGCCATCAAAACCCGCTACCAGCTCACCATCACCACCACCGAACGAGACACCCTCGCGTCGACCATCCACCAGTCCTGCTGACACCGCTCACTTCGGACACTGTTCACTTCGGCGGTTCGAGCTCATGAGTCAACAACGTGAGACGGCGCCGGAGCTCGGCCACCACCGGCCGCAACGCATCAAGCTGCGCCTCGCAGGCGCACATCGCGGACCTCCAGGTCAGCGCACCGCACGGACAGGGCCGTGCATGTCTCGATCAGCCGAGCGATCTGGTCCGACGGTAGCCCGTTGCCGATCGCGAGCGACCGACGCAGTCCTTCGATCTCATGCGAGGCCAACTCCGTCCCACCCAGGCTATCGAACTTATGTTCGACCCTCGCCAGACGCTGGCCGGACCGTAGAGGAGTGCACAAGGATGCACGACGATGATTGAGAGCGCGACTGCACCGAACGGCGAGTTGATCCTCGCCGAACTCCTTCGATCGAGGTGGCCAACGCACACGCTCGTTCAGGCAGTTGCTGAACACGCGATCTTCCTGTCCCGGCAGACGGTTGAAGGTACGGGTGGTCAGGCTCTGTTTCGGGTGGCACGAGCACGCAGTGGGAACAGAAGTGCCCACGACCCCGTTGCCCGTCTCGTCTACGACGACAACTCCGCTGCGATCTACGCCTTCACCTGGTCGGCACTGTGGCCAAACCGCGGAAAAGACCTTCAGTACAACCACGTGTGGACCGACCCAAAAACCGCGACCGTCGAAGATCACATGCGGCGCTACGCGGCGCTGTGGAACATCGCGGTCACCCCGTCCTTTCTGGCCAAGCTCACCGACACCAACGACCCCGTGAAGCGGGCGCTTCGCCGGCACGCCCAGCGCATCTACCAAGGCATACCCAATGTCCCATCCGACCCGATCGACGATCACGACCTCCCCGATGATGAAGAACTCAACTGGCCCCGCCACCCATCCCCATTGGACGAGCAGTCCCTCAAGGCCCACCTGACGAAACGACTGGCCGCCAACCCAGCTACCAACGCCGCAAAATCCGCCGCCCTCTACGGCTGGCACTTCAACCCCACACCGACAGCATCAGCACCCTCGTAGGCCGAACGAATCAGTTCTGCCAAGATTCCTTGACAAGTCACCAGCTTGTCAGGGAACCTTGACAGATGATCGCCAAGGACCGTGCCATTTGGAACCGGGTGCAATCGATGTCGCGAATGGTCGCGGCCGCCCTCGCAAGCGCACCGGACGACGCGCCTGGAATGCAACAGCACGTCACGAAGGCCCGGGCGGGGATCACGCCGGCGGCGACGTTGGGCGCGTTGCGAGATGCGAGGGCGTTGCAGCAGACCATCGATGAGTGGCAGCTGCTGGCCGTGAAAGGGGCCCGAATGGCGGACGTGCCGTGGGCGGAAATCGCTGCAGCGGCCGGGATCAGTCGTCAGGCAGCGTGGGAACGCTGGCACGAGATCACCGCCCCACTCGAGTCCCCGAACGCAAGCTGACCGGCCGTTCCGATGGCGACAAAACGGCGGGGAAAAGGAGCCGGCGCGGGCGAGGTTGCGGCGCTGGATCTGTTCTCGGTGACGGGGTCAACGACCCTGTACCGTCTCGACGCGCAACAGTGGCCGGACCGCGACCGGTTCCTGGTGAACCGATCCCAAGCCCATGTCGGCGACCTCATCGTCGGCGAACTCAAAGCGTCCACGCGACCTTTGGTGATCGCTGGGTTCGCCGCGATTGCCACCATCGTGGACGTTGTCGATGGCTGGCTCGCGGTTGCGCCGACCGGTTCGGTGTTCCGGTTGGCGTTGGGGTCCGAACCGTTCGCGTCGACCCGTCAGAGCTTTGCGTCGCCCTTCGAATCCTTCGACGAGGAGGCCCGCCGTTACTGGCTGGAAGAGCGGGGTGTGTCGATCGCGTTGTCGGCCAAGCTCGTGCACGCCATCGAAGCAATCGACGCCGGTCGTCTCGATTGCCGCGCGGTGACCGGCACGACCCGGTTGCATGCCAAGGTCGTGGTCAGCGATACGTCGGTGATGATCGGGTCGTCGAACTTCACCGACGCCGGCCTGCGTACCCAGCTCGAGGCCAACGTCCGCTTCGACATCGCCACCCGTCCCGATGACGCTGCTGATGCCCGGCGGGTGGGGGAGAACTACTGGGACATTGCGACTGATTGGAACGCCGAACTGCGAGCGTTGTTGGACGCCATGTTGCGGGTGGTGGGGTGGCGCGAGGCGCTATCGCGGGCGTGTGGCGACCTCCTGGAAGGGGAGTGGGCGAAGCGGTACCTGGACGATCTGGAGCGGGTGTCGTCGACGTCGCTGTGGCCATCGCAACGAGCGGGGATCGCCGAGGCGTTGTGGGTGATCGACACTGTCGGTTCGGTGCTGGTTGCTGACCGCGACCGGGTCGGGTAAGACCCGGATGGGCGCCCAGCTGGTGCGGGCGGTGCGGGACCGGATGTTGTCCACCGGACGGACCCGCAATGAGCTGATGGTGCTGGTGTGCCCGCCGGCGGTGCAGGCGGTGTGGGAACGCGAAGCACTCGGGTGCGGCCTGAACCTGCAGACCGCGTCACACGGCAAGCTGTCACGCGGTGTCGCCGATGGGGACCGGATCGAAGCGCTCGCGGTGGCCCAAGCTCAAGTGTTGGCGGTCGACGAGGCGCACAACTTCTTGAACCCCGGCTCGAACCGCACCACGTTGCTTCGCGCGTCTCTGGCCGATCATGTCGCGCTGTTCACCGCGACCCCGATCAACCGGGGACCGTCAGATCTGCTGGCCCTGGTCGACCTGCTCGGGGCGGACAACGTCGATGACGACACCCTCGACGTGTTGAACCGGCTCGACCGGGCCCGTAACGCGAGCGACGGATTGAACGACGCCGACACCGCAGTGCTGCGACGAGCGATCGGGCGATTCACGGTGCGACGCACCAAGACCGCGCTCAACACCATGGTCGACCGCGAACCCGACGCCTACCGCGACCCTGCTGGTCGGGTGGCCCGATACCCAGCCCATGACGCCCAGGCCTACGCGACGGGTGAGACCGACACCGACATGGCGGCAGCCGTACGGATCCGGGAACTTGCCCGCTCGTTGCGGGGCATGGCACTGCTGGAACGCACCATTGCGGTGCCCGACACGCTGCGAGGTGACTACAGCGACGAACGATGGCTGGAGTTCCGCCTCGGATCGGTACCGGGCCTCGCGGCCCACCAGGTCCTGTCTGCGTTGCGGTCATCCACCGCTGCGCTCGTTGAACACGTCGCCGGGACCGATACCGCCGTCACCGCAGCCGGCCTGGCCGGGTTCAAGGCCGTTGGGACGGGGAACGTGATGGCCAAGCTCACCGAGCTGACGACTGCTGGCCCGCCCACGGTGAATCTCACCTGCACCATTCCCGAGTGGCTCACCAACCCCGACGCGTCGGCCGACGCGTGCCGGGCCGAACATACGGCGTACCAGGAGATCCTCGACCAGGCCCGATTGATCTCCGACACCCGGGAACGAACCAAAGCCGAACTCCTCACCGGCCTGGCCGCACGCCACGACCGGGTCCTGGCTTTCGACTCGCACCTGATCACCCTCGAAGTCCTCCGCCGACTCCTCACCGACCACCCCAACCATCGCAACACGCCCGACCAGGCGGACGGGGGGTGGGAGTTGTGCGTAGCCACCGGGGCGAACAGCGAAGCAGTCAAGCGGCGCTTCACCACCACCTTCGGGCGGGCATCGACCAGCACAGCGATTGGGCTGTGCTCCGACGCGATGAACGAAGGCATCAACTTGCAAGGCGCGTCAGCAATCGTGCACCTCGACCTACCCACCACACTGCGTGTCGCCGAACAACGCGTGGGCCGGGTGGACCGGATGGACTCCCCACACGAACGGATCGAAGCCTGGTGGCCCGACGACGGTCCGGCGTTCACCACCGCGGCGAATGACCTCCTCGCTGAGCGCACCGCCGCGTCCGACGCGCTCCTCGGCGCCAATCTCCCCATTCCTGCGTTCGCCGGAAAGACATCAGCGTCGATCCGCTCGGTGATCGCGGCCGTTGACCAGGCCGAGCTGACCGACTGGGACGGGCTCCGCGACGCACTGTCCCCGGTCCGCGAGCTCATCGGCCCGCCCCCGGCACTGCTCACCACCGACGATTACGAACTGCACCGCCACACCATCCACCGGGTCCTGGCCCACGTCGCCTCGGTCGCATCGTCGCGGCCGTGGATGTTCATGGCCGTCACCTCCACCGGACGCGGCGCACCGCGCTGGATCCTGTGCGACAGCCCAACCCGACCGCCGATCACCGACCTGGCCCAGGTCTGTCACCGACTCCACGACCTCCTCGGCGACGACCCACCCAACCGGCCCATCGACGAGACCGCGGTCGAGTGGATCACGCGGTTCGTTGACCAAGCCCGCTCCGCGGAACGTCACCTCATGCCCCGCCGCCTGCAGCGCGCTCTCGAACAGCTCCACACCGTCGCTGGCACGTGGGCCACCGCCGCCGGCAGGGCCGGGAACGAAGCCGACGCCACCATGTGGCGAACGCTCGCCGCCCTCGCCGCCAACCAGCCACCCAGCGACTCGGGCGACGAGATTGACCCGTATGCGCTCGCGCAACGCTGGATCGACCTCATCCGGCCTCGCCTCGACACCCGCCGCCAACGATCACGCCGCCGCTACCAACTTCTCTCCGACATCACCCCTGATCTCCTTCACGACCCCATCAGCCCCGACGAGATCCGCCATGCCCTTGCCGAGCTCCCACTCCGCCCACCCCTTAGTGACCGCATCACCGCTGCCATCATCGGCGTCCCCCACGACGAACCCGCAGGCGTCACCACCGCGATGCCGTCGACGTCATCGCGGTTCTCGACGAGCGGCGGATCCGCATAACCCCGTCGGTTCGCGGCGCCCGGACTTGTACAGAACGCGCGCCCGGGGATGCACAGTGCGCATCCGTGTTGACACTCACACATGACATTCATACACTGTTACCGTTATCTATACATGAGAGGATGGGCGGATGAGTGACACGTTGAATAGGGCCAGGGGAGTACTCGTTGGGGTGACCGTCGGTGATTGCGTTGGTGCACCGTTCGAGTTCAAGCCCCGCTTCGCGGTACGGGTGTTGGAGATCGATCAGCGCAGCGTGTTCGGTCACGGGGTCGGGTGTGGCACCGATGACTCCGAGACCACGTGGGCGGTTGCCGACGCGTACCTGAGCGCGAGCTCCGACGATCAGATCGTGGTGCGCGCCGGTGAGACACTGCTCGCCTGGTTGGCCACGGGACCGAAAGACGTTGGTGGCACCACCCGCCAAGGGCTTCGAGCCTTCGCTGCGCATCGTGACCCGGCACGGTCCGGTGTGACGACCTCAGAAGCGAACGGCTCGTTGATGCGCTGCTCACCGACCGCGATCATCCGTCACCACGACGATCCCCGAGCGGCCCGCGAGGCACACGAAATATCGGCCCTGACGCATGCATCCCTGGTGTGTCTCGACGCGTGCACGGTCTATGTGCGCATCGTGTCCGCGCTGATCGATGGTATGTCGATCGACGACGCGATCCAGACCGCGCAACCCACCACACGAGCGATCACCGACGCGCTTGTTGCCGCACGCGACTGCCCGACCGTTGATGCGGTGCACTGTGCCGGGATGGGTCACGTTATCTACGCGTTCACCCTGACCATCTGGGCACTGCTGCACACGACCAGCTTCGAAGAGGGCATCACGGCGGTGGTCTGTGCAGGCGGGGACACCGACACCAACGCGGCAATCGCCGGCGCCATGCTCGGCGCGCACTACGGCTATTACGCCATCCCGCAACGCTGGACCAACGCGCTCGTCGAACTCGACGCGATCCTCCTCCGAGCCGACGCCCTCCACACGCTCCGGGACAAGCCCTAGAGAATTCTGTTACCGCACTCTATACAAACACCTTCCGGTCTGTTACCGTGTTCTATACAGATTGGAGGGTGATGAACACCATCAAGACCGGCAACTTCCTGGCCCACCTGGCCGCCGTTGATCCCGACACCCGCACCACGATCGACACGCAGATCGCATGGCTCGAAACCCTCGAACCGGCCGCGTTCGACGCCAAAGCGCACCCGAAACACGAGCGTCGCCACCGCATCGCGATCCTCGACCACACCAGCCCCGCCGGGGCCATGCACTACCTCCGCTGCGACCACACGTTCCGGGTCCTGTTCGGCCGCACCGGCAACGACATCACGCTCCTCGGCCTCATCACCCGCGCCTGAACGGACCACACCATGCCCAACACCCACTACACCGTCACCCACCGCATCGACCCGCTCGACCACATCGGCCACGACCCCCGCTCGCTCTACGCAGAACGGTTCTGGCTTGGCCACCTCGGCCCATCGGCACTGTGGCTCCTGCGGCTCTTCGCCCACCACTTCGACACCACCGACACCTTCACCATCGACCCCGTCGACATCGCCCACACAATCGGCCTGGCATCGAGCCTCTCCCGACTCCGCAAGACCATCGACCGCCTCGAACGCTTCACCCTGCTCACCACCACCGCCCACGACACCATCACCGTGCGCTCCGCACTGCCATGGCTGCCCGTGGCCGACGTCCACCGACTCCCCGACATCCTCCGCATCGAGCACCAGCACGCCGTCGACGAGTTCAACACCACCCACCCCATCCACGCCGAACTCCGCGATGTCGCCGCACACGTCGCTTCCATGCGCCGCCGCGGTACCGACCCTGCCGTGATCGCCCAAGTCCTCGCCTCATGGAACGTGAGCACCGACACCGCCACCGCAGTACTCGCCGCCTAAACCTATGAACACGCACACGCTCGCCACCGTGGCTGTCCGTATCGGGCTCATCCTTCAAGACCACGAGTCCTGGAACGCCGACACCCTCGACCAGATCGCCGACACCTTCCACATCGCCCACCTCACCGCAGAGGCCGACGGGCTTTTCGAGCTGCGGATCCCGTGCAGCACCTGTGCGGCGGTCTGCCATCTACCCGTCGGAGCGGACGACTGGGCCCACGTCGAGCCATCCGAGGACGGCCACCCGGCCAGCATCGATCCGGCCGCACCCACTGACCGGCCGTGAACACAGGCCAGGGCCGGGCACGCTCCGTCCACCACACCCCAGCCCGGCAACCCTTGACGGCTAACGTCGAGCCCATGACCAGGTGGGCAGGATTCGACCCCGCGAAGCTTCGCGAGGCACGCCAAGCCCAACACCTCACCCAAGACCAGGTCGCTGAACGCCTCGGCGTGACCCGGCACCGGATGAGCGAATGGGAGAACGGGCAACGCATCCCGCAACCCGCCAGCCTTCGCGCGCTCGCCGACGCCCTCCGCGTCCCACCACACGAGCTATCTACCGTCACTGACCTCAGCAGTGCCACGCTGAAAGACCTCCGATACTTCGCCGGGCTCGACGTTGCCGAGGTTGCAGGCCGGGTCGAGATCAGCGCCGTGCTGCTCCTCAAATTCGAAGCCGGCGAACGCACCCCCAAACCCGAACTCGCTGAGCCTCTCGCCCGTCTTTACCGGGTCACGACTGACGAGCTCCTCGCCGCCCATGCCAATGGTGGTGTTGGGCGCGACTGATCGCTTCACCGATGGTGGCATCGAGGCTACAGAGGCATTTCGGGACCCGTTATCGTGTCTGTAGCGTGGATGATGCCGACCGCCTTCGGCCCCACGAAGTAGCGGACCGCTCTCCCGCCGGAGCGGTCCGTTGCGCGTCACCTCCGTCCCACGGTGGCTGTTGTGCAAATGGACCAGCAGAGTGTGACATTTCGTTCCATTTTCAGCGGCGACGTGACCGGCCACACCGCTCGCCAACGGTGCCTAGGCGATTCGTTGTGTCAGCTGGCGTGTTCGAAGCGCCGCTGGAACGTGTTGAGTTTCCAGTCGGTGTTGACGACGGTGACGAACGCGCTGCGGTTGGTCCGGTCGCCTTTCACGCGGGTGAGTCCGACGTAGGCGTTGCGGTGTTGTTGTTCGCCGTAGCCGACGGCCATGACCACGGCCCGCGATTCCGAGCCTTTGAAGCTTTGGTAGGTGCATCCCTTGACGCCGGCAGCGGTGCCCCAGTAGCGGAGTTTGCCGTTGCGTCGTTCGGTGTCGGTGCGTCCGAACACGTGGCGGACCTCCAAGCCAGCGGACGTGATCACGTCGGCGGCTTGGAGTCCTTCGACGTGGCTGTTGGCAAGGAAGACCACGTCGCTTGGGGCGAGGTCAGGGTTGGCGTGCAGGAGATCGACGACTTCACGGCCGAGGAGCAGACCGGGATCGTTTCCGCGTTGGTTGTTGACCCACCGTCGGACGGTGGGTTGGAAGGCGAGAACGTTCTGCGGATGATCGAGCGGGACGGAGAGGTTCTTGTCCCAGTCGCCGAGCACGAGTTGGGCGAAGTCGGCAACGACGGGTGTGTAGTCGGGCGGGAGACGGTAGGAGCCACCGAGTTCGGCCCACGGCCCGCTGAACCCCGCACCGCGCATACGTTGCTCGTCGGTCCAGGCCCGCTGGCCGTAGACGTCCTGGGCCGGGTCAGCAACGAGGAGCAGTTCGCCATCGGGGCGAGCGACGGAGTGCCGAAGGAAGTTCCACCACTTCAGACTGAAGTCTTGGCCTTCGTCGACCAGGACCGCGTCGAAGCGTGGACCGAACCCCAGCCGGTAGGCCTCGATGCCACGCTCGATGAGTTCCTCGAAGCGAGTCACCGTCCCGGGCAGCAGCCCGGCAACTAGGTCGACACCGGCGAGCTGGGCGTCATCAGCCGCGCGTCGGCACACCGCGTGGAGGTGCGTGAACGTGATTCGGGTTAGCGGTGCGCCAAGTTCGCGGCACCGACGCGCCGCTAGGTCACGCAGGTAGTGCGGAAGCGTCGAGTTGAAACTCACGACGAGCACGTCTTTGCCGTCGCCGGCAAGTCGCGCCGCTCGGGCGGCAAGACCGAGGGATTTCCCGCATCCCGCGGCGCCTCGGACCCGGCGGATCTTGGCGTTGGACGGGTTGTTGGCGATGTTTGCGGCGGCTGGACTGAGGGTGAGCGGGGCCCGCTGATCGCTCGTGGTTTCCGGTTCGGTCAGACAACGGGTCAACGCGTCGATGACCGCGTCACCAACAGGGCGACGGGTTGGTTGGCGCTGTCCGGTAAGGATCAGTAGCGGCTCGGAGTCGGCGGCGTCGAACCCGAACACCTGGACGTAGTCGTCGTTCTTGTCGACCCTGCCGGTGGCGAACAACGCGCGGGCGTCGTGATGGTTGAACCGTGGCATCACGACAACACCACGGATGGCTTTGAACGTGGGTGGATCGTCAACGAGGTCGCCGAGCAGGTTGTGGATCGCGGTTCGGTAGCGGTTCGCTTGGTGACGCGGCCGCTCGTCGGTGGCGATCCACGAATCCCTGTTCGCGTAGGACACCACCCCGGAGTGATCCTGTCGGTAGAGGCCGGGCGCCCAGTCCTTCACCTCGACCACGCAGATCCCGAAGTCCCGATGGACAGTGACGAAGTCGGGTTGGTCCAGTCCGAGGCGAGGTTGAACGTGGATCGTCCACTCGTCATCAAGACGGGCAAGGCAATCGAGTATCTGACGCTCACCCACGTTCAGGGGTGTCGGCAAGTCCTCCAGTTCTGTGCGTCCGGGAAACATGTGTGCCATAGGCCTTACCTGCCAACCATGTCCATCGGCACGCCGCCGATGGGCCTTGAGAAGGGTCGGTCCAGATCGTTCGCCGACAAGTGGGGGCTCCACCTGAACCCGAAGTCGCCGTGACCATTGGGTGCCCCAGTCGGCACCATCGTTGCCGTCAATGCGTATCTGTTTCCGTACGAGTACGACCGCGCCAGTCCACCCTTCAGTATCCGACGTCGTGCAGACGCTACCGGGCGACTGGACGGCTGTCTCCGCGGAAGCGGGCTGGGGCTTTTGGGTGTGATCCTTCGCAGCTCTTGAGGAGTTCTCCCACCGTTGATAGCGATGACTCGTTTCACCGGTCATGATGGGCCATGGTCAAGGCGGATCTGACAGCAAATGTTTCCATTGCGCGGCGGCAACTCGCACGGCGGATCGTCGCTTTTGTCGCTGTCGCTGCTCTAGTGGCATGCGCGTTCGCGTACTACTCATGGCGCGAACATCGGCGGGATTTCGTCGCCCTATTGGACGCACGGACCGGTCGAACGATCGCCGAGTTGGAGCCGGGTTGGCTGCTCATTGGCGAGAGCGATTCTTACGCATTGGTGGAGCGGTCTGGCATGCGGCGAAGAATTAAGCTCCCTGATGCTGAAGCATCGACACGTTCAACGATTGGACCATCGTTCTCACTCGGCGGCACCCCGCCACCTGCGGATGGATTGTCATGGTGGTCCCGGCCGACGGAAATCGCGACGAATGCCACGTTGGCTCAGGTAGACGGTGATGAGATCGCGATCGTTCGTTCCATCGCTCCATCAGAAGGCTGCTTTTCGGTAACGCTCGACTCGGCGCTCGACGGCCACCAGCTTTGGCGGAACGTGAGCGACTTCGGGAAACCGGCGAATCCCCCGGCATTTGTTCCTCCCACGATTTCGGCGTCTGCATCGGCCCCGCCTTCCTCATCGCCAACCGACGCTCCGCCCGGCTCGACGGAAGCCCCGGATGTCGCGCCCCCGACGACAGCAAATCCTTTTCCACCACCGACGCCTCTGAGTGCGGTTCCCATGCAAGCTCCGGACGGAACGTATCCGTGTCCGCTTCTGCGATCCCTGACGTTGGGGCGGTCGCTTGTCGCCGTGGCCAGCGACGGCCGCATACTCGTGTTCGATCGTGCGACGGGCAAGCAGGTGGGTAGGCCTTTTGACTCGACGTATGGCTTCTCGTATGCGCCCACGCTTCTGGGTGACCTGGTGGTTACGCAGGGAGTCCCGACCACCGACGGCTTCGTCAGCTTCACCGCCGTCGATCCCCGAGCGTCCATCGAGGCATGGACCGAACACTTGTCGGTAGGGCAAGCAAGCACATCGGCTCGTTTCATTGCATCCAGCGATGCCGCAGATGCGGCCGATCAGACCCTTCTCGTGGCGGGCGGGAACGCCCTGGTAATGCTCGATCAGACGGGCAAAACGATGTGGGAGCAACGGCCCGCCTTGTCGCCAACGGTGGATGCCCGACCTTCATTTTACGGTTCGGTCGCGATCTCCGGCGATGTCGTTGTCGTCCAGACCGAAAAGGGGTTCGCCGCCTTCGACCGAACGAGTGGCAAGGAGCTGTGGCGCCGGGACATCGGCGCCGGTCGCAACCCACTGATACAGATCGCGAATACGGCCCGGACCATCGCCATCACCTTCACGAGATACCGAGACTGACGGACGAACAACCTCGAAAGATCCTGCACGATGATCAGGATCTGGATGATTCGTCACGGCGCATGTTTGTGGTCATTGAGGATAGTTGGCTGACCCCGATCACGCGCGCTGCTCCGGGAGTTCCGGTTGTGACGAGTCTTTGTGGTCAGTAGGCATGTTTGTGGTCATCGGGAGCCTGCAGGCTGACCCGGGTCTCCGGAAACACTGAATGGTTAAGGTAGAAGCGGAATACAGACAACCTGGTTCTGAATTCCGCTCTTCGCTCAGCCGATCGCCTAACAGTGGAGCGGAGGTTGGACGATGGCGGTAGAATTTCCGCTGTGATGTTAGGTAGCGTCGATGACGCCACTGGGGCGGCTGGCTTGGGACGGCGCGTGCCGGGTTGGGCGGCTGATCTCGTCGAGGGCCTCGCTCGGGATCTGCCGACCGTGGTGACTCGAGCTGACATTGCGCAGCGGCTGACCGAGGTCGGTAGTGACCGTGACGCGGATTCGACGATCAGCGAACTGCGGCGACTCCGATGGCTGGTCGGTCTCCCTGTGCATGGCGTCTGGGCGTTCCTGGCGCCGGGGCACGACGACGTCAGTGACCAGTACCTGGTGTTGCGAGCCTGGCTCGCCCGTGATCGACCCGGCTTCCTCCTGGCGGGCGCGAACGCGGCATGGCACCTCGGCTACCTCGACCGTCAACCCGATGACCGCGTGCAGGTGTGGTTGCCGAGTGGAGCCCGGCTCCCCGACGGCCTTCGACCGCACGTGTCAGTGCTGCAGCTCACCGGCCCCTCAGTGAACGGCGCGAACCTTGCACCGTCTCGTTCGTTGCTGATCCGCCGCAAGCTCGACCTGACCCGTTGGGCTGGCGGGCTCGGGGCGTTCGGTCCCGAAGCACTGGTGTTGCAACTCTCGACTCGGCCGGCCTCGTTCGGGCCGTGGGCCGACCTCATCGCGCATCTCGACCGACTCATCGATGACTGCGACGACGACCGACTCGCCACACTCCTTGAGGGCCAGAGCTCTTCTGCGTGGCAACGCGCCGGCTATCTGCTCCACGTCGCCGGGCATCCCGATCGAGGTGCAGCGCTCATCACCCACTGCGACGCCAGACCGATGGCAAAGGTCCGACTCAACGATCGCCCCAACGGACGACCGCGCCCAGGATCGGTATGGGTCGCGCAGTATCAACTCCACGATCAACTCATCGCCCCGCTTCGAGCGGTGCTCGGCAAAGCCTGACCCGAGCGAGTAGCGGTTCCGGGAACGAATCAGCCCGGCGGTATCAGGGAAGGTGCGGGGCGTACAGGCTTATGTATGTGCACATACCCACGACGAAGGGCCCGGCGCTCTTCAAGACGAGGCCGCTGTCTCGTGGTGGCAACTAGCACGCGTCGACTGGTACGAGCGTCTCGGCCGCAGTGATGGTCTCGGCACGGTTGTCGAGTCCTCGAAGCCAGACGTACGTGCCTTGACGATGAACGAGGAGATGCACTTCGCCGTCGTCTGGAGCTTGCCAGAGGTGTCCGGGGCCGTTGGCCAGCGCGACCATGTCCCACTCGGTCGGATCGGCGACCCCTTCAGGATCAGCGGACTCGATGAGTTGGAGTGTCGCAAGAACCCCGGGGACTCGACGAGCCGCCATCTTGGCGAAATCGGGCATGACGTGGGCGTGAACGACAACGGGTCGATTTCCTCGTTGGGGGCTGACCATCCCGTTCACGTGCTGTCCTCGCGGAGCGAGCACGGTGAACGGTGCGTCCCGGGCGACTTCCTCGATCGGACCGGCCATCCGAGTGCTCGGCTCGATCGTGGCACCGGCTGCTGGCTCTTCAATCAACAACGCTTCATCAATGCTCTCGTCGACGGCAACGTCACTCGCCTCCGACAACCGCAGGGTGGCACCGTCCAAAAAGGTCTCCATGCGCAATACAAGACCTGTTTTCGCGTCGAGATCGAGCAGGGTCTCGTCGCCAGACCAGCCGAAGAACATCACCCGAGGCGATCCCATGGTCGGTCCCATGCTCGACGATCGCGGTCGCGTTCGGATACGACGAGTCGGCCGCCCCGCCACCTGCCCTGACCCGACTGACTCCACATCCGTGCTATCGACCAGGGTCTGAGGATCGAGAAGACAGGCATATCCACCCGGATCGGGAGGAACCCCAAAGGGTCCGCTGTGATCGGTAGAACGGTACGTTCCGGAACCGTCACGGCTCCATGACCGCGATCCGTTTCGTACCGTCAACGACGACCCGTCACCTCCGGCGGGATCGTCGGTCGGGTCGTCAAGAAGCTGGCATTCGACGCGGTACCGATCGCTTGACAGGGCCACGATCACTGCACGAGACCGGACGAGACCTTTGCGTTGGTTCCATGTCCACGGGTCACCAGGCGGTGTCGCCCGCCGAAACCCGAAAGGAGGTTGGGCCTTCTCGATCGCCCGCGTCTGCAAAGCCGGGTCGGTCGACTGCACAACAACCAACCGAGCGGTGCGCCACAGACTCCGAGACCGTGCCGCAAGTTCGAGCGCTTCGCCAAGTTCACCCATCGAACGATCGTACCGAGGTCGGTGAGCTCTGCGCCTTCCCGTTCCGATTTGTGCGCAGTCGGTGGCTGCTCCGCGCCGGCGCTCCTCTCCAGTTCGTTCGATGAACTCATCGTCAACCCGGTGACACCCCATCGGTCGCGACCGGCCTAGGCCGAGGTCCTAGCCAAGCCTCATGGTCGCGCTCAGGTCACTTGCGGTCCTACCTGCGACGGTCGACACTTCTCCATCATGATTCGTAACTTCGAGCCCAGGGACCAGCACGCATTCCATGCTCTGGTGCTGGCCGGTCTTGCGGAGCGTTGGGGCGAAGCGTTCGACCCCACCTTCAACCCAGATCTCCTCGACATCGAGGCGTCGTATCTGGCTCAGGGTGAGGTTGTGGTGGTCGCCGAGAACGACGCTGGTCTCGTCGCTACCGGGATCCTTCGACCCGAGACTGGGAACCGGGGCCGAATCGTGCGGGTGTCGGTAGACGCCAGCTTTCGACGGCAGCGCCTCGGAAGGCGTGTCGTAGAGGAACTCGTGACCCGTGCCCGGCAGCGACGCATGAGCGAGGTCGTTGTGCTCGCCGACACGCCATGGACCAGTGCCGTCGATCTCTACCGGGCATGCGGGTTCCGCGAAGTTGCCAGCGACGACCACGACACTCACTTCGTCCTCGCCCTATGACCGCCACGCCTACGCGTCGGGCGGACCGGGTGTCGGAGTGACGCGGACCTACAGCGGGAGTCGATCCGCGCCCCGCCCCGCCCGACAGGTCCACCGGGCTTGGGAAAGATCGGCGCAAAAGCGCCCGGTCAACGCGACGCTCGCCGACCCTCATCGAGACGATGCCGGGAGCCGCGGATTTCGGCTCGCAAACGTGGTCGCCTCAGAGACGCAATTCGACCGCAGCGTTTCCCTGCCACGCGTCTTGTATGCGCACATACGGTGCGATCGACGCAACCGACCGGTGTCGTGTCTGGCGTGCGATCGAACGATCCGGCTGGCCCATGAGATTCGCGTATGTCACGAAACCTGCGCGCAGCCCGTGAGCCGAATACTGTGCCGGGTTGGCCCCGGCCCGGGCAACGGCGGCCTTGACGAGCAAGTTGATGCTGCTGTCGTTCATCCGCGACGGACGTGTCGTTCCGCCACGGGTCACCCCACGCAACAGTGGCCCGGTGGTGATCCCGGCAGCGTGTCGCCACGCCAGGATTGCGGCGACCGGGCACCGGCCCGGGACAGTCGATGCGGGCAGCACGACGAGTTCGTCGTTCTCGCCGGTCTGGTTCACTTTCGAGCGTGGGATGTGCAGCACGAGGCCCTTCTCGTGAGGTTCGAGATGCTCGACGTCAACGGCCACGATCTCCGACCGGCGTAGCGCGCCCACGAACCCGACCAGCAACAGCGCATGGTCACGAAGGCCGGCGAGTGATGGACGGCCATCGTCAAGTACCAGTGGTGTTGCGTCGAGCATCGACCACAGGAGCGGCGGCATGATCGGTAACGACTGCTCCGGTGGTGCACCGTGCGTGCGACGGATTCCTTCCCACACCGATGCGACGATCCCGTCATCGAGCCGTGATGTGACCCCGGCGGCCTGTTCGGCGAAGCGGATCGCTGACAGCCGCCGCGACATCGTCCCGACCTTCGCGCCGTGCCGCGCGAGTTCGGCCAAGTACTTCGACATTGCAATCGGATCAGCCGGCATCGGGTCGACACCGTTCGACGTGCACCACGCTGTCCACTCGGCCCAGTCCGACCGGTAACCCTTCACCGTGTTCGCTGAGCGCGCCCGTGCGGCGTATGCGAGTTCCGCTGGCCCGAGCTCGAGCTTCGGGACCGAAAGCGGGGGAGTGGTGGCGACGACACTTTGGATGGCTCGCCCACCAGGCCGAAGAAGTGGTCGAGTATCCCCGGGGAGCCGTTGCCGCTTCTCATCGAGCGGATCATCGGGATCCGCAATGGGTTCACAGACCGGGCACAACAAGAAGGTCGTGAAGCTGTGCCCGCGCCGGTGCTCAAAGCGTCGAAGAGGCAACGGCACCTCGGTCCCGGTGCTCGCGATGTAGCGCCTCTGGGCCAACGACAGCGGGAAGGACGTCAGACATCGGTCGCAAGACCAGGAGGTCTCCACGTCACACGTTCGGCGGGCCATGCCGGAACACTACCGCCGTCTACTCACGCGACGGAAAATTATCGGGAGTTGTATCCGTGGGTTCGTTGCTGCGGTCCACTCTCGGTATACCGTGGTGCGACAGATGTACGTATCGATTCGGGAGGTGAGCCGTGAGTCTCGTAAGCATCCGTGATCTAAGTAGGAACCCGAGTGCCGTGGTCGACGAAGTGGAAAGGACTGGGCGGCCGGCCTTGGTCACGCGCAACGGCAAACCGATCGCCGCTCTAGTGCGTATCGAACAGGACGAACTGGAAGACTGGCTCCTTTCGACGGTCGGGCACCCACCGATCTCAGCGACGCCATCTGGGGCATCGAGTGCAGTGGCTCGAGCGATCTCATACGGCAACCTTGAGATCGATGGCTTGACGATAGGTGAGGCTAAAGAATTCGTCCGGGCTCTGGGCGAATAGCAACATTCGTGAAGGGGGAAATCTCATCGCCTCTGAAACGGATCCTTTTGTGGAATCACACGACAGATATCATGAACACGGCAAAGGCATCGCAGGTTTGGCCGGACTGTCGTCATACTTTGGAGGCTATGCGTTGGGGGGTAAGGGAATATGAGCGATAGATCCTCGATCGAGTGGACCGGTGCCACATGGAACCCAACGACTGGCTGTGACCGACTGTCACCCGGATGTGAGAACTGTTATGCGGCGGCCCTTAGCAAAAGGCTTAAGGCGATGGGCTCTGCGAAGTACCAGAATGACGGCGACGAACGAACGAGCGGACCCGGTTTCGGTCTCACGATGCATCCGCAAACCCTAGCTACGCCGCTTAAGTGGAAAACCCCGCGGTTGATCTTCGTAAACTCAATGAGCGACCTGTTTCATGAGAGCGTCCCCACGGAATTCATCGAGCAAGTATTCGATGTGGTCGGTCAAGCACACTGGCATCAGTTCCAGCTATTGACTAAGCGGTCAAAACGCCTTGCGGCTGTTGCGTCCCAGTTGAAGTGGCATCCCAATCTTTGGATTGGAACTTCCGTCGAATCCCGTCGCTACAAGTTTCGCATCAACCACCTTCGGAAGGTGGAGGATGCGACGGTTCGCTTCCTGTCTTTGGAGCCGCTACTTGGCGACCTAGGGGAGTTGGACCTCCGTGGTATTGACTGGGTGATCGTGGGCGGAGAATCAGGACCTCACTGCCGGCCCGTTTCACCGGATTGGGTGCGGTCGATACGAGATCAATGTGTAGAACAGGATGTGCCATTCTTCTTTAAGCAGTGGGGAGGGCGACACCCCAAGGTTGGCGGGCGCGATCTGGATGGTCGGACCTGGGACGAAATGCCTTCGTTTTGAAGAGATCGAAACCAGCTCCGGACATTGAAGGCCAAATCTCGTTTCTGGATGAGAGTGCACTGGCTTCCCTTCGGATTCCCAAGAAGCTGAAGAAGCGGGATCCGCAGTTTGCAACTCAAAATGACTCGGTCCGAGTGTTCCAGGGTTGGACCCTCGACAAACTCGAGGTACTGAGGATCTATCTCTGTGTGTACCGCAGGGTGGCGGGGAGCGGGACGTATATCGATGCTTTCTGCGGGGACGGTCAACTCTTAATCGAGGGCGAGAACGAACCTCGAGACGGAACAGCCCTTCTCGGTGTCAGATCGAAGGCGTTTAAGTGGGCACACTTCATAGACGCCGACTCGACACTAACGAGTCGACTCTCATCACGCCTAGAGACAATAAGGCTGCGAAAAGGTGAGACGCGAAACGGTCCATAGCGGGGATTCGAACACCGTGCTCAGGACCCTTTTCGAGTCGAACGCCATTGACCGCGATCGTCCCCTATTCGTCTGCCTCGATCAGAACTCTACAGAGCTCCTCTGGGCAACAGTCGAGATGATTTCCTGCTTCAAAGAACTCGACGTCGACGCGAATAAATGCAAAGCAGAACTTTGGATACTATTCAACCAGTATCAAGTAATCCAACGGTTGTGGCCTGTTGCGCCTCGGCAAGCAGGTCTTCTGAATCCCTATGCAAAAGCGCTCGACGGAGTATTCGGCTCTAGAGATGCCTGGGAGGACCTCTGGAAATCGAAGGCCGAGCCGCTTGCGCTGATGCACCGGTACTGTGACCGGCTCGAAGACCTAGGTTACCAATACGTCCTACCCCAGCTTATAAAGTCCGATGCCGGTCCTCAGTACTACATGATTCATGCGACAGATCATCCTGCAGCGGTTGAATTCATGAGATGGGCCAAGAATAGTCATTCGAAGGAAAAGGGCCGTGGGCTTCAAACGGCGCTTGCTTTAGGGCCTGCCGGTGAGGCACAGAGGCCTGTCCGCTTTAGGACGGGGAAGGTCCGTTGATCCTCGAGCGGACTTACCGACTCGACACACGCCGTTGCCCGCGAAGTGACCGGGGACGTCTTCGAAGCCTTGTGATTCCGACAAAACTGAGGATGGACGAGCTAGTAATTAGCGGGTCGTCGCGACGAGGCACGAAGCTACGTTCCCATGTCGTTGCGTCTTTTCGTCCAGCCGACCTGGACACGTTTGTTCTCCAGACCCGACGAGTGAGGCTGGCCCTAGTGGTGACGGGGAGAATGAGTAGGCCATGGGAACGCTAAGCGCGGAACGAACAATCGATGACCTCTTGACCGATCTACGGGCGATGTCAACGAGCGAGCGGGACAAGGGGGACCGATTCGAGCGATTGGTGCAAGCGGTTCTGCGCCATGACCGCACCTACGCAGCTCAATATCGGCACGTCTGGATGTGGTCCGATTGGCCGGGCCGAGGAAACGAGCCCGATATCGGAATCGATCTGGTAGCGGAGAACGTCGATGGTGGATTCACCGCAATTCAGTGCAAGTTCTTTGCAGCGGATCACACGCTGACGAAAGAGGATATCGACTCGTTCTTTACCGCGTCGGGCCGGGCTCCATTCACTCACCGGATGATTGTGTCCACATCGGACAACTGGTCGTCTAACGCAGAGAAGTCGTTGCAAGGTCAAACGATCCCCGTTGTACGAGTTGGGATCGATGAGTTGGCAGCGACGTCGATTGATTGGTCTGCCGTTGACGTTCACAACCTGGGCATGGTTGTGGCTACGGAACGCAAAGCGTTGCGCCCTCATCAGGAACTAGCCCTCGGGAAGGTGCTGGCAGGGTTCGGAGAGTCGGATCGCGGTCGGTTGGTTATGGCCTGCGGAACGGGAAAGACGCTGACGAGTCTTCGCATCGCTGAGGGTGTCGTCGGTGCAGGCGGCTCCGTGTTGTTCTTGGCCCCATCGATTGCGCTGGTCGCTCAGTCCCTCAAAGAGTGGACCGCTGAGTGTGTTGTACCGATTCGGCCTTTTGCGATTTGTTCTGACGCCACCGCAGCCAAGTCGGTGGACGGCGAAATCGGCTCGCCATACGACGTTGCGATCCCCCCGACGACTGACGTCGACGCGCTATTGGGCGCAGGAGCCGGCCAGGCAAGCAACGACCGCCTGACGGTGGTGTTCTCCACGTACCAATCGATTGGGGTGGTCCAGGACCTTCAGTTGCGGAGCGGGCTGGTGTTTGACCTCGTTGTGTGCGATGAGGCGCACCGAACCGCAGGGATCACTGGCACCGATGACGACTCCTCTTTCGTTGCGGTACACGACAACGCGCTTATCCCGGCGGCGAAGCGTCTGTACATGACGGCAACGCCGAAGATCTACCGTGAGGCCGCCAAGGTTGAGGCAGTAGAGCGGGCAGAAGCGCTAGTCGCGTCAATGGACGACGAGACCACGTTCGGTCCCGAGTTCCACCGGCTCGGCTTCGGCGACGCGGTTGAGATGGGACTGCTGGCTGACTACCGAGTGCTAATCCTCACGGTCGACGAGTCAGCAATGAGCCGTTCGTTCCAGGGTTTGTTATCAAGCCACGGGGAGTTGA
This sequence comes from uncultured Acidimicrobiales bacterium, assembly GCA_963763135.1. Lineage (GTDB taxonomy): Bacteria > Actinomycetota > Acidimicrobiia > Acidimicrobiales > JANYDT01 > JANMZO01. Next base: position 79,293 of record CAVXNJ010000013.1, read on the forward strand.
ACCTGCCCGACGTTGCGAAGATCGTCGGCTGCCTCAGTGGTCTCGCCAAGCTGCCTGGGATCGGCAACGCCGGCGCGTTTGCCGGACATGAGTCGCCGATGCGGCGAGCTGTGGCCTTCTGGTCGAGTATTGAGGAATCGAAGCGCTTCGCCGACCAGTTCGATCTAGTTGCGCAGGAGTACGACCGCCAACGAGCAGCGACTGCAGCGCTTGCGGGCCAGCCGTCACCTGCTTCGTTGCGGGTACCTACCCGACACGTTGACGGCAAGTCGAACATCCGGGCGCGACGGATCGATCTGCGCTGGTTGAAGGACAACCCGCCCGACGGTGAGTGTCGGGTGTTGACCAACGCTCGCTGCCTCACCGAAGGGGTCGATGTCCCGTCACTTGACGCGGTGATGTTCTTGAAGCCGCGGCGTTCGCGAATCGACATCGTGCAGGCGGTCGGCCGGGTAATGCGCAAGCCCGAAGGGAAAGACATCGGCTATGTCATCTTGCCGGTGGCGATTCCTGCGGGCACCGACCCGTCGACGGCACTCGACAAGAACAAGGACTACGACGTCGTCTGGGAAGTGCTCCGCGCTCTTCGATCGCACGACGAGCGGTTCAACGCGTATGTCAACCGGTTGGCGTTGCGTGACCCCGACCAACCGCCCGAACCCAACGATCCCGTCCAGGTACTGGAGGGCTACCAAGCTCAAGAGATCGACCGACCCGACCTAGAACCAGACGTCGACGAATCCGGCGATGCTTCATCCAGTGAAGTCGTCGGTGCAAACGGCCCCGGCGGTGTCGAGGCCATCGTTCCGTCATTGCAGCTATCGCTGTTCAAGTTTGAGGAGTGGACGCAAGCGATCTACACGAAGATCGTCAACAAAGTCGGGACCCGTACCTATTGGGAGGATTGGGCGCGCGACGTTGCTGCGATCGCCGCTCGGCACGAGACGCGCATCAGGCACATCCTCCAACAGCAGCACGACGCCGCCGCGGCGTTTGATCGGTTCCTGCAAGGTCTGCGGTCCAACCTCAACGACGCTGTTGGCGCGTCCGACGCGATCGGGATGTTGTCACAGCACCTGATCACGCGGCCGATCTTCGAGGCACTGTTCGGCTCTGACTCGTTTGCAATGAGCAACCCTGTTTCGCAAGCGATGCAGTCCATGGTCGATGTGCTCGATGCGCACAACCTTGACACCGAGACCGCCAGCCTTGAACGCTTCTACGACTCGGTCCGTCGCAGGGTGGAAGGCGTGCCGACGTCGGACATGAAGTCACGTCAGCACATCATCAAGGAGCTCTACGGCACATTCTTCACGGTGGCGTTCCCGAAGGTCGCATCGTCGCTAGGAATCGTTTACACCCCTGTCGAGGTCGTCGACTTCATCATCCGGGCCACTCAGGCTGTCCTGCGCGAGCACTTTGGTGCGTCACTGGGCGACGAGGGCGTGCATGTGCTCGATCCGTTCACCGGGACCGGGACGTTCATCACCAGGCTCCTCCAGTCAGGCTTCATCGAACCGCACCAACTCGCCCGAAAGTATGCGAACGAAGTACACGCCAACGAACTTCTGCTGCTCGCTTACTACATCGCCGCAATCAACATCGAGGCCGTGTATTCACACCTAAACCCTGGCGCCTACGAACCATTCCCTGGGATCGTGCTTACGGATACGTTCCAACTCGCCGAAGGTGGCGACGGAACAGGTGTCCTCGACGTGTTCCCGCTGAACAACGACCGTGCACAACGCCAACGGTCGCTAGACATCCGCGTGATCCTCGGGAACCCGCCGTACTCGGTCGGCCAGAACTCGGCCAACGACAACAACGCCAACCTCAAATACGCCGCCCTCGATGCGTCCATCGCCGCCACGTACGCAGCGCGATCAACAGCGACGCTTAAGAATGCCCTATACGACTCCTACATTCGCGCTATTCGATGGGCGTCGAATCGCATCATCGATTCGCCCCAGGGTGGCGTGGTCGCATTCGTGACGAACGGCGGGTTTGTCGACTCCAATACGGCCGACGGGCTCCGTCTCACACTGCAGGAAGAGTTTCACGACATCTATATTTTCAACCTACGAGGAAATCAACGAACGGCGGGCGAGCAATCACGACGCGAGGGAGGGAAAATCTTCGATTCTGGGAGCCGGAATACCGTAGCGATCACAGTCCTCGTCCGGACTGACCGAACCGCTTCCTGCCAGCGGAGCCCGAGTTCACTATCGGGATATCGGTGACTACCTGAGTCGCGACGACAAACTCGCGATTCTCAATGATTCGTTGCGCCCTGATGCGACCTCCCCCGAGGCTGATCTACGAAGTATGGGTTGGTCCACCATCACGCCAAACGTGCATGGCGACTGGATCAACCACCGGACTGATTCGTTCGCTTCGCTTATTCCGCTGTACGCGGAAGATGGGTCGGGGCTCTTCAAGCTCATCACTAACGGATTGAAGACGAATCGAGACGCGTGGAACTACAACTCCTCGCTGCCCACGCTTCAGGCCAACACCGCACGAATGATCAACCACTACAACGAGTGGGTGGAACGGTACGACCGGTCTGACCGCCGAAGCGCCCCTGAGCAGTTCGTCGAACCTCGTGACCCGAAGTTGTTTAGCTGGGATGCGGCTGACTTTGACCGAATTCGATCGGGGCGGCGATACGACGTCGAGGCCGCGGACTTTCGACAAGGTCTTTACCGACCTTTTCACTTCAGATTCGTCAACGCCGCATCGGTCTTCAACAATCGCACATATCGTTTGCCGGCGATCTACCCGTCGATCGCTACAGAGAACGCTGGAATATGCATCTCGGGGTTCGGTGGCTCAGCACCGTTCTCCGCACTCGTGTCGTCCGTGGTTCCGAATAACGCGCAGCACGGCGCCGGCAATGCGATTCGTATGTTCCCCCGCTGGACCTATCCGCCGATCGGATCGCACCAGACCCTAGAAGGTCTAGAGGCCTCCGAACGCCAGGACAACCTCAACCCTCTCGTTGTTCGTCGGTTCCAAGACCTCGATTCTTCGATCTCTGCCGACGACGTGTTCATGTTCGTGTACGGGATGCTTCACTCGATCGACTACCGGACTACTTTCGAGGCCGATCTCAAGAAGTCGTTGCCCCGCATTCCCTTGGCGGAGACCGCTGCCCAATTTTGGGCCTTCGCTACAGCGGGTCGGGAGTTGTCACGGCTGCACACCGAATTCGAGCGTGTCGAGCCGTGGCCGTCGCTTCAGATCACCACCCCGCTGGGCTTCGATCCGACCGACCCCAAGAGCTACCGGGTCACGAAGATGGCCTGGGCAAAAAGGCCTGGAGCACGCAAGGCTGACGACAAGTCGGGCCTTGTGGTCAACGAGCACATCATGATCTCCGATATACCAGCCGAGGCGCATTGGTACAGCCTCGGTTCGCGCTCTGCGCTGGATTGGCTTGTCGAGTCGTTCCAGGTCAAGACCGACAAGGCATCCGGCATTGTGAACGACCCAAATGACTGGGGTTTGGAGCACGGCAAACCTACCTACATCTTCGATCTCATTCGCAGCGTCGTCACCGTCGCCATTCACACCAAGCACGTTGTCGACTCGTTGCCGCCCTTGAGGTTCTCGTAGCATGCGAGCGAGTACGGATGATTCGTGGCCGGTTCCGCCTTCGTGTGCGCGGCGCCGTGTCGCGACGGTGCCGCGCGATCGTCGATGGGATGGAGCAAACGGCAGAACGTGTGTTGTGCCGATTCGCCAGAAAGACCAGCTGAATCGTCTGGATCGAGTGGCTTGGTGTCACCGGTACGGAGGCAGGTCGATTACTCACGATTCCTTGGTCATCGTGAGTGATGATTCGGACGTCATCGTCTTGCAGATCCGCCCCCGCATGCCAGGCGACGGCGGATCTGCGATTCGCCTTCCCGACTTTCAGCGCAACTGGAAGTGGGACGTCGATCGGATCTCGAGTCTGCTGGCGAGCGTCTCGCTCGGCTACCCCGTCGGTGTCCGGCAGTTTTGGACTCGGCTAGCTCTGTCTACGCCAGAGACTGCTCAGGGCTTTGATCGAGAAGATCGGCGCGGCCAGGTGTGAAGATCTCACGGATCGCTGTGACGAATCACAGACGCGTCGCCGACTTCAGCGCCGCAATCCAAGATCATGCGGTCCTCGTGGGCCCGAATGGTGTCGGCAAGTCAACTGTGCTTCGACTGGTCGACCTCACCCTCGGAGCATCCTGGGGCCAGCTGGTCGCTTCGATGGATCCCGGTCAGGTCCGAGATGCGACCAAACCGATGGTCGTTGAGGTACGACTCGAGGATCTCGATGCCGACGATCGGGCGCATTTCGCCGACAAGGTTGAGGTGGGCACTGGTTCGCTCTCGGGGTCGATGTGGCTGACGATTCGGCTGAGCGCCGCCGTCTCGTCGACGGACCCAGATCGACTTGAATTGGGGCGCTCCTTCGTGAAACCGAAGGTGAACGATGCTCCGGTCAGCCGAGATGATCTCGCGGAGATTGGGTTTGTGTTCCTTCCTGCGAGCCGATCCGCTGACCGCGAGCTCGGAGGTGCTCGGTCGAGTGCCATCCGATCGCTGTTTCGATCCATCGGGCTTAGCGTGGGCGAAGCCAAAGCAATCGGGGACGCGGTCGCGGCGTTAAGCACGGCGCTTGAGCAATCGCCTTCTCTTCGGTCGGTGCGGAAGGACCTTGCAACTGAACTGAGCGGGCTGTATCCCGATGCCGTTGACGAGGCCGATGTGCTGATCGACCTCCCGTCGTCCGTGGCCGATGATCTCCTCGGGGATGTCGACGTGCAGCTGGAACGAGACGGTCGTCGAGCACCGTTGTCAGCACAATCGGACGGGCTGCGCTCTCTGTCTGTCGTCGCGGTGCAACTCTTGGCACGACGATCTGCGCGCATCCTTGCAATAGACGAACCCGAGATCCATCTGCACCCGCGAGCACAAGCCAACCTTGGACGGCTCCTAGCCTCCGCTCCGGGTCAACGACTCGTCGCAACGCATGCGCCCTCGGTGCTCGCTCGCTTCAAGCCATCCCATGCCGTGGCCTTGACGTCGGACGGTGCCCGGCAACTTTCGAGCGGAGCGTTCGCTGGCGATCCGAAGAAGCACCAACACTGGTGGGTCGAGACCGCCCTTGAACCGTTGACGGCAGGTCGGATCGTTCTCGTCGAAGGCATTTCCGACCGGATCCTGGTGTGTGCAGTAGCTGATCGACTTGGGCTTGAGCTCGATCGGCACAACGTGCTTGTGGTGGCACTGAATGGAGCAGGCAACTTCCGCAACGCGATCCACCTCTTCGGACCTTCTGGTTTCGGGATTCGCCTGCTCGGTCTCGTCGATCAGAACGAGCAGTCCATCCCGGCCGACGCGCTCGGTGTCGATGTGACAGATCTAGCCAAGCATGGCGTATTCACATGTCACGCCGACCTCGAAGAGGAGTGTGTCACCTCGCTCGGGGTGCCGGACACCATCGAGCTGCTCGTGCGGTCGGGACTCTTCAAACAGGCTGGCATCCTCAGCGCCGTGGGCGCTACGTCGGTAGCGGTCGTATCGCCCACGGACCTTGCCGCGTTCCTCCGCAAGAACAAGGTCGAGGCAGCTGCAGCCATCGCAGAGGGAATCGACGCTATCCAGGCGGCAATGTTGACGACCGTCAAGGCTCTCGTCGACAGCGCCGTTGCGCCATGACCGCGATGGATGCAGACGAGTGGTGCGATCACTCGTCTCTCATCGACACACTCGTCGTTGCTCCACCAGGGTGCGGCAAGACGGAGTTGCTTGCGCGCCGAGCTGCATCATGTATCAGGAACGAGTTCCTGCCCCCCGGCCGGAAGATCCTTGCTCTCACCTTCACCAACAAGGCGCGAGACAATTTGATCTCACGCATGACGCATCACGCAGGCCCTTCCTTCCGCGGTCGGGTCACAGTGGTGAACTTCCACGGGCTCGCGCTTCACCTGTACGACCGACACCGCTACGTGCTGAGTGACGACCCACGGCAGCTGCTTCCAGACGATCGCGCCCTGCGGAAGATCGAACTGAGCGTCTTCGAGCAGTACAACGTCGCTCGCGCCGCCCAGCAGGACGTCCGGGTCCTTATTCGCAACGCCAAGGCCGGTCCGTATACGGACGCAGAGACTCTGGAACGTCTCGCAACGAGCGGTTCGGCGGCCGCTCTTGAGTACGAGCGTCGACTCCAGGCAGAGTCGCGGATGGACCACGATGATGTCCTGAGATTCGCTCTGCAGATCATCCAGACCGAATCCATCGCGCAGCTGTACAGCGAGCGCTACGCGTACGTCCTGATTGATGAGGCGCAGGACCTGACGAGGGTCCAGTACGACCTGATCGAGCCGATAGGTCGGGAATGCAGTGTCTTCGCGGGTGACCGAGCACAAGGCATCTACGCCTTCGCTGGCGCTGACCCTGAGTGGGTGTTTGCGCGTCTCGCCGAGCGACGCCCGATCCGAGTCGTCCTCGACAAGTCGTATCGCTCGTCCCCCGAAGTCCTTGCCGTGGTGAACGCTGTCGCGAGTGTGCTCGGAGGCGGCGTTCTCTCCTCAGCCGACCCGGACGCTTGGGAAGGACGAGGCGCCGCGTCCCTCGCTTCGTTTGATGATCCGGCAGCGGAGGCCCAGTGGCTACTCGACCGGATCGCTCGCTGGCAGCACGAGGCCGCTACCTCCGACCCGCCTCGACCGATCAGTATCGGCGTGCTCACTCGGATGAAGGTCGGCGGCCGTCGTGACACGCTTCTACAAATGGCTCAAGACGCCGGGGTTCAAGTCGAAACCTGGGATCACCCTCTCCACCGGCCTGAGGTCGTTCAGCTGCTTCGCCGCCACATCGACGGAGTTCTCGCTACCGAGGCTGACTCCCGCCGACAAGTCGAGGAGCTGTATGCCCGTTGCGTGGCGGATGTTCCGGCCGAGAATGCGAATACCCTTATCGATCTCCGTGATGCCGCTGACGAGCTGGTCGATCTCGTTCGCGAGGAGTCGCTTGAGACATTGGTCAATCGGATCAGAATCTCTAGCGAGGTTGACGTACCGGTCGCAGCGGGTGTGCATATCCTCACGGGTCACACCGGCAAGGGCCAGGGATTCGACAAGGTGGTGATCCTCGGCCTCGAGGAAGGACAGATTCCGAGCTTCTTCGTGAAGGGCCGCCCGGACGCTGACCCGGAGGTTCAAGAGGAGCTGGCGCTCTTCCATGTGATGGCGTCACGAGCGAAAGAAGAGCTGGTCATCACGATCTGCCGGAGGACCAACGGCTTCAACCAGACGCCGTCCCGATGGCTGCCGTTGGTCGAACGCTACTTGACCGACCCGGGGGACTAGGCGTCACCGCAGACACTTGCCGAACTGGCTCCGGATTACTCACGATTCCTTGCAAAATCGCTAGTAGTCCCAAACGGCGCCGTAGGAGCGGAGAGGGGGGCGGCGAGAGGTTGACCGTCGAGGATGTCGTTGATTACTGCAGGCGTGTTGACGAAGTCTGTGGCCACCCTGGCACTCACTCGGTGAGCTCCTCGCCCTGCCCCCTGTGTTTTGTGACGTTCCGGTGTGAGCTTGTAGGCACCTCGATGAAAATTGCTGAGAATCACTTGACCTTCAAGTCGACTGGAACCTTTACCCTGGTTACATGAGCGCTACCGGTTTGCAGATCAAGGACGTCGCTGAGCGGTCGGGGTTTAGCGCGGCGACGTTGCGGTACTACGAGGACATCGGGTTGCTGGCGCCGGCGGCGCGTACCGCGTCGGGGTACCGGGTCTATGACGAATCGGCGATCGAGCGGCTGGCTTTCATCGGCCGGGCCAAGCAGCTGGGGTGTTCTCTCGAGGAGATCGCTGATCTCAACACTGCTTGGGATGGTGGTGAGTGCGGCCCGGTCCAGGTCCGGCTACGGAGCTTGGTGACAGACAAGATCGGCCTGGCCCGCCGCCAGGTCGCCGAGTTGTTGACGCTCACCGCGGAGCTCGAACAGGCACGTGCGGCCCTTGGTGGTCACCGGCCCGCTGGTCCGTGTGATGCCGAGTGCGGCTGTCTCAACGCCGCGTCGGTACCACCGGGCACGCCGGTGTCCGCCGCGTCGACGGTCACGGCGGGGCCGTCGAACCGTCAGACCGTGACCTTGATCGCCAAACCGACGATGCCTGCGGAGCCGGTGCCGATCGCGTGCACGCTCGGTCCGGGAACGATGCGTACCCGACTCGACGAGTGGCAGGCGCTCCTCGCACATGTCCGGGAACGAGTCGCCATCAACAGCGGTCTGCGGCTCGTGTTCGATGCCACTGTTCCAGTCGACGAGTTGATGCGATTGAGCACCGCAGAGCAAGACTGCTGTCAGTTCTTCTCGTTCGCGATCACCATCGACGCCCGCGGGATCGCGCTCGAAGTCAGCGCACCCGACGATGCAAACGCCGTGGTGCACGCCTTGTTCGGTGGTGCCCAGTGAGCGCCAAGAACGAAACGGCTGCGGCAGTCGGTGTCGGCGCAGTGGCGTGCGCAGCGTGTTGCGCCGCGCCGATCCTCGGAGCCTTGAGCGCGCTCGGGATCGGGACCGTGGCCGGCACCGCGGTCTTCGGTGCCGGAGCGCTGGTCGTCGCAGCGATCGTCGCTGTGGTGCTGGTTGGCCGTCGACGAGCCAAGCGTCACTCCTGTGCTGCGGACTCGTCATGTTGTGAGCCGCCGGCTGAAGTGCCGGTTGCCATCACGGCGAGCCGAAGCCATCAGTGAGCACCGCGAACGGTGCGATCGTGCCGGCGCTCGTGGGGAGGGCACGTCCGTACGAGACGATCGCCAACATGCACCTCCTCGTCGACAAGACCACCGACGTGTCATTCCCGAGTGACCATGCCGTCATCGTCGGTGCCGTCGCCGCCGGTCTGTTCCTCCTCAACCGCTGCCTCGGACTGGTTGCCATTGCTGCCGCGTTTGCAATGGCCTTCGCGCGTGTCTATGTCGGCGCGCACTACCCGGGCGAGGTGGCGGCGGGACTCGTCCTCGGCGCGGCCATCACTGTGGTGCTCGCAAGGATCGCTCGACGGATCCTGGAACCGTTGCTAGTCGCACTGGTGAAGACCCCCATGCGGCCACTGGTCACCGCCACGACGGCTGACCCGCTGGTGGTGCAGGGCCACCCGTGATCCGGGCGCTTCTTATTGGTGCTGCGTGCCTCGTTGGCTCGTGGACGCTGATGGTCGTTCTTGCGGCACGGCTTCCGCCGGGCGTCGTGAAGGATCTCGCCGGCTTCCTTCCTGCGTGTGTCACCACGATCCGGGTGCTGCGAAAGGACCCGCGGGTACCGCGGCGGGCAAAGATCGCCGTCGCGTTCGCCGGTGTTTGGGTGATCTCGCCGATCGATCTCATCCCCGAATTCCTGCCCGTCATCGGTCCCCTGGACGACATCGTCGTCGTCGCACTGGCGTTTCGTTACGCGGCGCGCCAGATCCCCGCTGACGTGATCTACGAAGCATGGCCGGGCGATCCGAAACTCCTCCGCCGCCTCCTGTCCTCCTCAGCGGGTTCGTGACGCACGGAACCACCCTGACCGCAGCGTCCGCTAATAACTCACGATTCTCTGCATTATCGTGAGTAATGTCGTGTTTTAGAGTGTGATTCCGTCACAGTGACGAAATCGCCCCACGATGGCCCCGGCGTTGCTCATGTGACGCGGATGATGCCCATCATGCCGAGGTCTTCGTGGTCGAGGATGTGGCAGTGGTAGACGGTGGTGCCTGGGTAGTCGGCGAATATGAGGCGGATGGTGACGGCGCCTCCGGCGGGCACGTTGACCGTGTCGCGCCAGCCCGGATCGGGAGGGAGACCGTCGGTGCGGGTGAGGACTAGGAACGGCCACACATGGAGGTGGAACGGGTGGTCCATCATGGAGCGGTTCACGATGGTCCAGTCCTCGGTTGTACCGAGTCTGGTGTCGGTGTCGATTCGGGCCGGGTCGAAGGTCTTGCCGTCGATCGTGAACTGCCCGGCCGACATCCCCATTCCCATTCCGCCGAGCACGAGGGTGCGTTGACCATCGGCGCGCCCCAGGCCGGACGCTACGCGTAGTCGTTGGGGGAGTTGCGCTTTGCCGGCGCCGGCTGTGACATCGAGTCGCAGCAATGATGTCGTACCCGCGGATGCGACTGAGCGTCGTCTACCACCGACGGCCATACCCATACCGATACGGTTAAGGGTCGTTGCGGTGAGTGTGACGGTTGCTGGCCGCAGCAACGGGACGAGGACTTCGGCTCGTTGCCCGGGGGTGAGCACGATCGTGTCAGCTGCTTGAGGTGAGGCGAAGCGGCCGTAGTCACTGGCGATGTGATGCATGGCGGCACCATCGACGCGGAGTTCGACGTAACGCGACGCGCAGGCGTTGACGATCCGCCACTGCTCGACTGTGCCAGCTGCGCCGGTCACCGATGCCGTGCTGCGACCATTCAGAACCACGAGATCACCTTCGCGTCCGAGCACTTGCTGCTGCGCGGTCACGTTGAGCACATCGGCGGTGCGCCCGATGCGGGGGTCGCTGACAACTAGCACTCGTTCCGTAGCAGCGGTCAAGGCCGGCTGGTCGTCGATGCGGTCCTCGACAATGAGCGCGCCGGCCAGACCGCCCGCGAGTTGTTCGGCCACGAAACCGTGATGGTGTGGGTGGTACCAGTACGTACCGCTCGCGTGATCGGCGGGAATCTTGTACGTGTACGTAGCACTGCCACCAGGGGCGACCATGGTGAAAATGTTGTCGCTGCTGCCCGATGGCGAGACGTGAAGTCCGTGGGTGTGCAGGTTGGTGGGCGTGTCGAGATGGTTCTTCAAGATCACGGTGAGGGTGTCCCCGGCACGGACGCGTAGCGTCGGTCCTGGGGTCGTGCCGTTGTACGTCAGCGCATACCGGGTCGTGTTGCCCCAGGGCACCTGTGTTGCCGCCGCGGTGAGGGTCACCGTGAGTACTCCGTTGCGTGAGCGCAACTCCGGCGGTGCCCACCACGACCCAGCCGCTGCGATCGCGCTGGTGCCGACGGCCGCTGGTGCTGCCGACGCCCACGATGCACGCGGCTTCAACGCTAACGAGGCTGCACCAAGAGTTGCCAACCGCAGCACGTCACGACGGCTTACGTCACCGGCGAAGCCGGTTTGGGCATGTCGGCCAGGGTCGGCGGCGGGACAAGTACTCATGACCGTGGTCGTTCGGGACGGGTGTCTCGCAGCACGGTGACACGCTCACGGTATTCCTCGACGCCGATGTCACCACGAGCGAGCCGTTCGGCCAGCACATCCTCGGGGCTCGGACGGACATCGACTGCCACGGCCTGCGACCCCGGCGCCGCGGTGCCATTGGCGTGCGGCGCGCGGTGCGACGAGCGCGAAATCATCGTCACGAGCCACACGACCAGCGCAACCACAGCCAGCATCATCACGATCATGAACACCCACCCCAACGGCCCGACACCGTGGCCGTTCCAGTCGTCACCTCGCATCATCGCCGTGCACCTTTCAGGAGGGCATTCAGCTGGCCGGGCATCATCGAGTCGGAATTCCGGGGTGTTCGCGGCATCGTCATGGAACGAGCATGCGCTGTGCCCCCGATTCCGGTCAGGGGCGAAGGTCCCGAATGTTCGCTCAAGGGCGTTATCATCGGCCCATGGCGATGATACGAGCGATCGAAAAAGCGAACAGTCCCGGCGGGTCTCCGACCGAGTTGGCAGCGAAACTGTTTCGTGGCTTCGCAGATCCGACCCGGCTCGCCATCGTCGTGGAACTCCAAGACGGCGAGCGACGAGTCAGTGACTTCGTCGCAAAGTTCGCGATGTCGCAGGCAAACGTGTCGGGTCACGTGGCGTGTCTCAAGGAATGCGGACTCCTCGACGACCGGCACGAGGGACGCCAAGTCTTCTACCGACTCGCCCACCCCGAGATCATCGAACTGCTCGTCGCCGCCGAGCAGCTACTCGAACGAACCGGCACCAGCGTGTCGCTGTGTCCGAACTTCGCGACACCGCAACCAACCCCAAACTCAACCCCGACCGGTCCCCGCGGGACTCGGCGCGCGACACCCTCCACCCCTCCGAACAGCCCCATGCCGAAGAGTCCCGCGCTGACCAGCCCCCGTACCGAACAGCACCAGGCCGCCGCCCTGTCGCCGGCCGCACGAAGGACTTCCCGTGCTCGATGAACCGACCACGAACACGACTACGAACACGTGTCGATGTTCCGGGTGGAGGAACTCGACTGCGCCACCGAGGAGAACGAATTGCGCGACGTGCTCACCCCGCTCAACGGGGTCCGACGGCTCGATTTCGACCTAGTCCGCCCGCCGGGTGAGCGTCACCCAACGACTGCCCTCACCGGCCCCGATCGGAGCAGGCAGCCGCAGCGCCGGGATACGACGCTGCTCATCGCCACCCCCAGTGAGTCCGCCACCCGACGACCATCGCTGGTCCGCTCCACGATCGTGACCACGGCGGTCGCCGGTCTGCTGGCCGGCTCCGAGGTGTGCGTCGTCGCCGGTCTCGATGAGCGTTCCATCCTCGTGGCCGTGCTCGCCGTAGCGGCGATAGCGCTCGGCGGCCGTGAGACGTTGCGCAAAGGTTGTTCAGGCTCTGCGCTCCCGTCGACTCGCCATGAACCTGCTGATGCCGGTCACTGCCATCGGCGTAATGGCCATCGGACGGGTGGCCCGAAGGAGCCGTGGTGATCTGCGCAGGAGCATTCAGCTTCGCCGAAGTCATCGTCTCCCCGCGGTCGACGCGATCCTGAAGAGCGTCTCCACCATCGTCGTTGCCGCCAACGCCCAACTCCTGCGCCGACTCGGCCTCACACCACCCGTCCTCTCCGTCACAGCACCCACGGCGTCGTCAAGGTAACGGAGCCCCTTCAACGATGCAACGGGCGAGAGTGTCTGGTGAACTAGGACGACAATGGTCGGATCCTGAAATAGAAGGACGAAGGTCACTTCTGACGCGATTGGTCGCGTTATACGGTTCATGGGATGCGCATCCGATCCGGAAATCGTGGGGTCCGACGATCTGGCGTGACGGCCCTGTTGGTTGTGGTCTTGCTGCTTGCTGCGGCGGCGTGTTCTAAGCCGGGTTTCGTTGGTCCGTTGACGACAACGGGTGATCCGTTTGCGCTGCTGTGTGGACCGAAAACGACAACGGCGGTGGAGCAATTGAGACCGATACGGTTGACGGCCGCCGAGATTGTCCCCCCTCTTGGTGCGGCCGAGAAGCAACGGACGGGCGATGGCGGATTCTGTAGTTATCCGGTGGGCGACGGGTCTGTTCGGCTGGAGTTGTCTGAGTCGCCTACCGAAGCTGACGCGGTGAGCCGCTACGAGGTCTTACGTGGAACGAAGAGCCCGGATCGTACGTTGGATGTGACGGGATTGGCCGATCGTGCTGAATTGTTCCGCGACGGTTCAACGATAGTTCGGCGAAAGAATCGCGTGCTTTTGGTCGATCTTGTTCGCCGTCCCTGGTAATCGACAATGCCGGCACCGCGTTGGCCTTCTTTTTCTCCAGGGCCTCTGCCACGACTGACTGCCACGACCAACTGCCACGCTTGGTGGCCACGACGTCGGTGCTGTGAGGACGGGGCTGTGATTTCATCCGTTCGATTCGGTCCACACGGGCGGGGCTGATTCGAGGCGGTTTGCCTCCTCGGGTTGTTGGCGGGGCTACGCTGGTTGCGATGTCGCTTCGTCTTCGGGCCTTGGTGACGGTCGCCATGTTGGTGATCGGGGCGTTGGCGTGGTCGAACGCGGCTTCGGCCGGTTCTTCGCACCGGGTTGTTTCGAAGTCGGCGTGTGAAGTGGTGCACTGCGACGCTCCTGCGCCCGATACGTGTCGGATGGCTTGTCCGCATGCACCCCGGCTCGCGCCGGAGTCGACGTCGTTGACACTCCAGGCTCTCTCGCTACGCGACGTGGATTTTGGCGTCACGGTTTCAGTGGCGAGTCTTCTCACTCTTTCCGAACGGCTCGACAGACCTCCTCGGTAGGCACGCGTCCACGCTCAGCGTGGTGTTCGTGTCCGTTACGAGATCCCGACACTGGTCGGGGGGTCTGGAGTTTCTGTGTATTGGTGTGTTCGTGTTGTCGTTCGTCTGTTCCGTTGGTTAGCGGTTGGTTTTCTCGCGGTCATCCTCGCTGTGGTGGTGGCTTCCCCTTCGCTTGCGCATGCAAATTTGGACACGGTCGCGCCGGCCAATGAGTCCGTGGCTGCGTCGATGCCGACGGAAGTCGTGTTGCGTTTCGATGAGCCGGTCACGCTCGATTTGGGTGCCGGGATTCGGGTGTTCGGTCCGAAAGGTCAGCGGGTTGATCGCCCGGTTTCGCGTCTACGAGACCTTGGAAAAGCGGTTGCTGTTGCGGTAGATGATGCCGGGCCGGGTACGTACACGGTGGCGTGGCGGGTTGTTTCGGAAGACGCGCATGTGCTTCGTGGTTCGTCGGTTTTTCATGTGCGGGTCGAGACGGGCGCGGTCGACACCACGGTGAAGTCGTCCCCGGTTGTTTCGTTCGCTGGTGGGTTTGCTCGCTTTTTGGTGGTTTGCGCCGCGACCCTGCTCCTTGGATCCGCGATTTTCGCGATGTTCGTTTTGGGGTCGGGCGGACAAGGCGCGTTGCGTGTTGTCGTGTCTGTTGGGGCGGTGATGCTCCTGATTGGTGCGGTCGTGCGGTTTGGTGTCCAGGTCGCGTCGGCGTCGGGCCGGGGGTTGTTTGACGCATTCGGATTGTGGGGTGAGGCGGTGTCTTCAACCCGGCCCGGCTCGTTGGACGCGTTCCGCATTGGGGCTGCGGTGATTGCGGTGTTGGGTGGATTCCGATGGTCACACCGTGAAGGTCCGAGGCTCGTGGCGATTGGTGCGATGGGTTCGATCGTCGCGAATTCGTTGGGTGGTCATGCGTGGACGGCCGCATCGCGGGGATCGACGGTGGCCGCTGATGTTGCCCATCAAGTGGCGGCGGGCGCTTGGGCGGGTGGAGTTGTCGCGTTACTCGTAGTGTTGCGGGTGACCGATGATCGACGCGACGAGTTCGTCGCCGGGTTCGGACGGGTCGCGCTTGGCGCAGCGGGGTTGTTGTTCGCAACCGGTGTGTGGGGCTCCTATGCGCAGGTCGGAGCGTTCAATTCGTTTGTGTCGACCGGATATGGGCGGCTCGTGCTCGCAAAGATCGCGGGGTTCGCGGTCATGGGGGCACTGGGTTGGATGAACCGTCAGCGCTTGCGGTCCGCGGTCGTCAACGCGCAGCGCACGATGCGTTTCGAGGTGATCGCGGCCCTGGTCGTTATCGGGGTGACGGCGTCGTTGGTCGGGTCAGTCCCGGCCCGTGCTGGTTCCCGGGAGCCGTTCTATACGCGCGTCGAGACGCCCACGATGGCCATCGATGTCACCGTTCTCCCGGCGACTGTCGGCTTGAACACGATGCATTTGTACTTCTACGACACGTTGGGAAACCCGGACGGTATTGATGTCGCCACGGCGTCGATCTCGATCCGAGATATCCCAGCACGGCGAATTCAGTTGTTCCCGATCACCGGCGACCATTTCAGTGCGGCCGGTTTCACTCTTCCGATGAAGGGCGTCTGGACGTTGACCCTCAACACGGTCCGCCGAGGAAAAGCGGACACATTTACCTTGGAGGTACCCGTCAAATGAGTCCCGTCGAATCAGCAACACCACCCGCCCGGTGGCACCGAATGTGTCATGTCAGTCGATATCGGACGCAGGCCTGTCGTGGCGTGGTCGTGCTGATAGTCGCGTTCACCGCCGCGATTGGTGTGACGCGTCCAGCCGTCGCCCATTCGGGAAAGGGAACAATCAGGATTGCTTCGGCGGAGGTGACTGCACCTCTCACGGTCCGGTATCAGGTCGTGATCACGTTCAACGGTGATGGTCATCTCGCCCCGTCGGCGGTGGCAACCGTGGTCGCCGAAGCCGACGGGTTGCGTGTAGGACCGGTCCCGTTGGCCGCTGTCCCGGGCAGCAAAGGGACCTACGAAGCAACGGTGCAGTTTCCGAGCTCGGGGGTGTGGCAAACCCGGTTTAGTGCACTCGCTCCAACCGCGTTTCTTGAACGCACCGAAACAGTCACGGAACCCACGACGACAACCGTGTTACCAACGACCGTCCCGCCGACCGTCCCGGAGACGGCCCTGTCGACAGTGCCTGCCGTGCCGGTGAGCGATTCGGCACCAGCGGAAACGTCAACGGTCGTATCCGAGGTGGCGGAGTCGGTGGTCGCTGCAGACACGACGGCTGCTTTGAAGCCGAGTCCGACCGTTGGGCAGCCGGATCGAAGTCGGGGTGCCGGTTCGTTGATCGTCATCGGAGGCATCGCCGCCCTACTGGTGCTCGTGGGCGCAGGGTTCATTCGTTACCGGCGCTCAAGGGGTGGCCGTGATGCGTAACCGCCTTCGAGCGGACTCCGTTCGCGGCTACGGCGCTGTTGACTCGAACCGGGAGTTCGTCGTGGGGTCGAATCGTGGTGACCGAGCGCGCCGTCAACTGACCAGAGCTTCGCTAGGTGTGGCTTGTCTAGTGTCGCTGGCCGTGCTGGCCGGCTGCTCGCAGTCCGAGCGATCGTCGGGTGCGTCGCCTGGGCTGGTGGGGTTCGAGCAGCCAGCCGAGGGCGAGATCGGCGCGCAGATCGCTTCGTATGAGCTCGTGACAGGAAAGGTTCAGCGGGTTCCGGTCGGCCTGATCCGTGGTGGCGGTGGGTTGGTTGGTTACGGGTCGGTGACTATGGACTTCGCATATGTGGGTGACGGAACGAAAAAGCTGGACAACGCGCCGGTAACGGCGTCAATCAAGGCCCCATACGTGCTCGTCGCTGGTCACACCGCAGCACAGGATGTGACCGGACCCAGGATCATTCAGCCGTCTGAGGGCACCGGTGTCTACCGTGGCGAGGTTGCCTTCGACCGTGCCGGTATCTGGCTCGTGCAAATCACCGCGAAACTCGCAGACGGGGCCGTGCAAACGCAGGCAACGTTTGAAGTGTTTAACAGCGCAGCGTTTCCCGCTCCCGGTGACGTGGCCCCAAGAACGATCAATCGGCTGCCGGGAGACACGACCGTGAATCCGTCGGCGATCGATTCGCGAGCCAGCGCTGACGTTGCGGTCCCTGACCCGGAGCTTCACGCAGAAACAATCGCTGACGCCATCGCCGCTCAACGCCCGGTCATGGTCGTGGTGTCTACGCCGGTGTATTGCGTCAGCCGGTTCTGTGGTCCAATCACCGACACCGTTTCGCAACTGGCCAAGACCCAAGACAGCGACGCTCCGAACGCTATGGCGTTCGTGCACATCGAAGTTTGGAACGACTTCTCGTCGAGCGCCATCAACCGTGAAGCCGCTGAATGGATCAAACGGTCCGATCGAGAAATCCAGGAACCCTGGGTGTTCGTTATCGGGCGTGACGGCCGCATCATCGATCGTTTCGACAACGTCGTGTCCGACGCCGATCTCAAGGCCGCAATTCTCGCGGCGACCAACTCCGGAACGCTCCCCAAAAAGGAAACGACATGAAACCTTCACGTTCTAACCCGCACGCGGCCTGCACGACCGCGACTGAACATCGCGTGATTACCCGCCGGGGCACGATCCCGAGAATGCTCGCCGGTTTGGTCGTTGTCGTTCTCGTCGCCGGATGCAGCAGCAGCAAAACGTCATCGGACAGCACGGCGTCTGGCACGGCTGCGGCCGGGTCAACGGCGTCACTGGACATGTCGGCCGTGAAGACCTACGAGCTACCCGCACCGGTGCACGTTGACACGCAAGTGTCGTATCCGCAAAGCCCACCGGTCGGCGGTGACCATAACCCGGCGTGGCAGAACTGCGGTTTCTACGCCGACGCGGTACAAAACGAGACGGCCGTTCATTCCATGGAACACGGAGCGGTTTGGGTCACCTACCGCCCCGATCTACCAGCGGAGGAAATCGATACGTTACGCGCGCTTACGGCCAATCAACCGTATCTGCTGATCTCTGCGTTCCCCGCATTGACGTCGCCTGTGGTTCTGACGGGCTGGGGTCATCAGTTGGCCGTTGCCAGTGTCGCCGATCCGCGCTTTGCCGCGTTCATCGCAACCTACCAACAGGGACCCCAAACGCTTGAGCCGGGGGCACCGTGCACCGGTGCGATCGGGCAACCGCAATGAGACGTTACACGCCGATTCTGCTCGCGGCTCTCCTGCCGGTCGCGTTCCTCACCGGGTTCCTGGCACGAGGCGGATCAACGAATGATGAATCGACACCAACGAAATCTGCCAACACCACTGTCACTTCCACCCCGGGTGAGGGATCGGTCGAAGTTGGTTTCACCAGAGACATGTCGGTCCATCACGGACAGGCCGTCGACATGGCCGAACGCATTCGGGCACGATCGACCGACGACGCACTACGGCTCCTTGCGACTGACATCGTCTTGACCCAACAGAGCCAGATCGGACGGTTCCGTGGCTGGCTCGAACAATGGAACCTGCCGGCGTCATCGACCGCCGCACCGATGCTGTGGATGACCTCGCCGGCACGGGACCCGGGCCCGGGAGACACCCATGACAGCGTTCCTTCCTCCTCAATAGCCGACACCGCCGACACTTCCGAAACCGCCGACAGTCAGGCTTCGAGCAGCAAGACGCCCTCCACTACCGCGTCTGCGATGGCCGAAATGGCCGGTATGGCGGGCTCGACACCGGCCACGGTGATGCCCGGTATGGCGTCGCGTGCTGACGTGAACGCGCTTTCCACACTCCCGGCGGCCGATGCCGAACGTTCGTTTCTGCAACTCATGATCGCCCATCACGAAGGCGGCGTCGTAATGGCTACCGCAGTGCTGTTTCGGACCGAACGCCCCGAGGTCATACAGATCGCGAAATCGATCATCACCTCACAAACCGGTGAGATCGCAGCGATGCGCAAACTCCTCGCAACCCGAACAACAGGAGCCCCATGACAACGCAGGTTTCCGTGTTTCGAGTTGAAGAACTCGACTGTGCCACCGAAGAGAACGAACTCCGCGAGGTCCTCACGCCGCTTGCGGGTGTGCGGGGACTGGAGTTCGACCTCGTCGCCCGACACGTGCGCGTTCGTCATGAATTGGAGACG
This sequence comes from uncultured Acidimicrobiales bacterium, assembly GCA_963763135.1. Taxonomy (GTDB): domain Bacteria; phylum Actinomycetota; class Acidimicrobiia; order Acidimicrobiales; family JANYDT01; genus JANMZO01. Next base: position 98,423 of record CAVXNJ010000013.1, read on the forward strand.
ACCGAGCCGATCGTGGCAGCGATCCGCTCCGCCGGTATGCGACCAAAACTGCTAATCGCCACACCAACGGCAGCAAACACCCGGTCGTTGTCGACGCGCACCATAGTCACCACCATCGCGGCTGGCGTGTTGGCGATCGGGTCCGAGGTGATCGTGATCGCCGGCGCTGACGAGCAGTCGATCCCAGTCGCAGTTATGGCCGTAGCTGCAATAGCACTCGGGGGCCGTGACACCCTCCGCAAAGGATTCCAGGCGCTGATCACACGGCGACTCACCATGGCGCTTCTGATGTCCGTGGCAGTACTAGGTGCACTCATTATCGGGCAGTGGCCGGAGGCCGCGGTCGTGATCTGGCTGTTCGGGCTGGCGGAATTGATCGAGGCCCTCAGCCTGGAACGGGCCCGCAACGCCATCCGGTCACTCGTTGCGCTCGCACCCGAAACTGCGTTGGTGCGAGCCGACGGCGGGTGGGTTTCCACGGCGACCGGAGACATTCCGGTCGGTGCGATCCTGTCCGTGAAACCAGGTGAACGCATCGCCCTCGATGGCGTCGTGTCGTTCGGTGTCTCAACCGTGAACCAGGCCCCTATCACCGGTGAGTCCATCCCGGTTGCGAAGGAGATCGGCTCGGCCGTCTTCGCCGGAACGATCAACGAACGCGGCACGCTCGAAATCACCGTGACCGCCGAGAAAGGTGAAGGCACCCTCGACCGTATCGCCCGCTCGATCCAAGCCGCGCAAGCCGAGAAAGCACCCGCTCAACGATTCGTTGACCGATTCGCCTCGGTCTACACGCCACTGGTGTTTGTTGCTGCGATCGCCGTCGCGGTCATCCCACCACTCGTCAGCGACGGAACCTGGCGTGACTGGTTCTACAAAGCCTTGGTCCTCCTGGTGCTCGCATGCCCGTGCGCGCTCGTGATCTCCACCCCCGTCACGGTCGTGTCAGGGCTTGGAGGTGCTGCCCGACGCGGGATCCTGATCAAAGGCGGCATTCATCTTGAACAAGCGAGGCGACTCACCACCGTTGCGCTCGACAAGACCGGCACCCTGACCCATGGCAAACCTGGCCTCACCGATCTCGTTCCAATCGGTAACGCGACCCGCGACGATGTGCTCCGGATTGCCGCGTCACTCGATTCGCTGTCCGAGCATCCCGTCGCACACGCCATCGTGACCGCGTGGACCGGCACTCTCGACCCTGTCACCAACTTCCAAGCCATCCCCGGCCGGGGCGTCACCGGCACCATCAACAACGTCACGTACCTCGTCGGCAACCATCGCCTGGCCGAAGAAACCGGCGTCTGCAACCCTGAACTCGAAGCGATCCTGCAAGGTTTCGAAAACGACGCCAAAACCGCGGTCGTGCTGATTACCGAACACGAGGCCCTCGCCGTCTTCGCGGTTGCTGACACCATCCGACCGGAGTCGGTCAAAGCCGTTGCCGACCTTCGAGCCCTTGGAGTCACCGTGGTCATGCTCACCGGCGACAACCAACGAACCGCAACTGCCGTTGCCCGCGCCATCGGCATCACCGACGCCCACGGTGATCTACTCCCCGACGACAAACTTCGCATCGTCACCGAACTCAGCCAACACGGCCACGTTGCCATGATCGGCGACGGCGTCAACGACGCACCCGCACTCGCCAAAGCAACGCTCGGCATCGCCATGGGCGCAGCCGGAACCGACACCGCAATCGAGACCGCCGACATTGCACTCATGGACGACGACCCCCGCAAAGTCGCTGAAACGATTCGCATCTCACGCCACACCTCACACGTCCTATGGCAAAACATCACCGTTGCGCTCAGCGTGAAAATCGTGTTCCTCGCCCTCACCCTCGCCGGGACCGCGTCGCTGTGGGTCGCCGTACTCGCCGACATGGGCGCAAGCCTCGTCGTGATCGCGAACGGTCTCCGACTCCTACGCCGTCCGTCGCATGACCGTCAGGTCACCAGCGACAAGGCAACCCGATCATGACGAAACCGACTCCCACCGACGACCATCACGCAGCAACCGGCATTCACGAGACCCAACACGTGGACTCCGAACACGTGGACTCCGAACACGTGGACCCCGAAGCCCTCGACCCCGAACACCTGGGCATCGAACCGGCGCCACAGCCCGAAGAGCCGGGTGAGGCTGACAGTGATCGCCAGCATTGGTACACGCGTCGCCAGGTGCTCGCAGCATCGTTTGCCGGGCTCGTGTTTGGTGTCGGCGTCGGGATGGCCTTCACCACGAAATCATGGGTGGACCGCGAACGTAACCGGAACCGGCCAACCGACGTGGACCTCGGCTTCGTGAACGACATGCTCGACCACCACGACCAAGCCGTCGAAATGTCGCTCATCACCTTGAATACCCCAGGTATCAGCGGCGGCGTCCGCCAATTCGCCACTGAAGTCGTGATTTTTCAACGCTACGAAATCGGTCTCCTTGAGGGACGGCTCAACGTCTGGGGTGAGGAACGCGGCGCCGAGGATCGCACCGCTATGGCGTGGATGGGCATGGGAACCAACGTGAATGACATGCCCGGAATGGCCCGCCCATCAGATCTCGAACGACTCAGGAACGCCACCGGTATCGGCGCTGACCGTGAATTCCTCACCTTGATGCGTGCACACCACGAAGGTGGCGTGCACATGGCCGAGTACGCGGCCGCAAACGCATCAGACACCGAAGTTGTCGCTCTCGCTGCGCGTATGGCCAACGTCCAAAAACTTGAGGTCACTGAATACACACGCTCCCTCAACGCACTCCCGAAATCCTGACACGCCCGTGCGACGACACCACCGACGCAAAATAGTCTGCGCACTGATGACCCTCGGTGTGGTTGTTCTGCCACCACTCCCGGCATCCGCGCACAGCGCCTCAAACACGCCTTCGTCGAACTTTCACGCCCGAGTCACGAACATCGTCCCCCGCAGCACTCGATTCAGTATCCAAGTAGTCGAAGCAACAAGCCGAGTCGAGCTGACGTGGCGCTCCGGTGAAGAACTTGCCGTGCCGGGCTATGACAACGAACCCTACCTGCGGGTCGGTCCCGACGGAGTCTTCGAAAACCAGGTAAGCAGCGCTACCTACTTGAATCGCGACCGCCAAGGCGCGACCTCGTTACCAGCCAACACTGGGCCCGACCAGCCGCCGGTCTGGAAACGCGTCGGTTCCGGGTCAACTGTTCGATGGCACGACCATCGGGTGCACTGGATGGGGTCCACCATTCCCCCAATCGTTGCCGGCAACCGAAACCGCCCGCATCAAATCCAAACCTGGACGATTCCCATCATCCAAGGCTCGATCCGGCACAACGTCGCGGGTGTTCTCACATGGGTCCCGGGCCCCTCGCCACTGCCATACCTTGGCGTGGCGGGCATCATTGCCAGCGGTTCGCTACTGGTCGCAATCGCGATCCGACGGCGACACCGATTCATTCCGATCACGAAATGCGTCGCCGGCGCGGCCCTGACCCTCATCGGGATCGATGCCATTCATTTGGTCAGTATTGCCGGTGGCGTTCGCGGTCCCGGGCTGATGGCCCGCGTAATCCAAATCGGCGCTTTGTCGTTTCCGGTGTGGATAGCTGGGCTCGTTGGGGCCTTCATGATCTTTCGATCTCGGCTTGATGGTCTGTATCTCACGGTTTTCGCCGCACTGTATGTCGCCGTTTCCGGTGGTTTTGCCGACCTCAATGTTCTGAGCTCATCTGCTACTGCATCGAGCCTTTCGATCGGATCCGTGCGGCTCCTCGTCACCGCAACCATTGCCCTCGGTGTAGCAATCACCGTTTCCGGCATCGTGCTCACCAGGAATGTCCATCCCACAACGAGCGCCCAATTACCCGATATGTCCGACTCGAAGGAGCTTTCTTGAACACATACCGACAACCGATCCGACGTCGTACCAGCGTCGGATTGATGCTTTTCGCAACGGCGGTTCTGCCCTGGATTCCAGTACACGCTGAGGCTACGACAACGCCAAACGTGCCAGCAACACCAAAAGTGCCAGCAACGCCAACGACACCGACGATTCCGGCTACATCGCAACGATCGTTCGCTCCCCCGGCAGTTTCGATCGTTGCCACGGCCAAGAATCAGCGCACCCCGGTGTACTCCTCGCTTGCCAGTCCGAAGCCATTCGTAACGTTCGATAACAAAACGAACTTCTCAGGACGACATGTCTTTCTCGTACTTGGAACTGAGCCCAGGGGTTACAAGGTTCTTGTTCCAATGCGACCGAATGGTCGAACCGGGTACGTCCGGACCGCAGACGTGACGTTGTATCAACACGACTACGCAATCATCGTCGATCTACCAACCAAAACCCTTGTTGCCTTCAAAGCCGGTAAGGAATTCCTCCGCGAGAAGGTTGGTATCGGAACAGATACATATCCGACGCCCACCGGACTGTTCTTCGCCCGGGAGCTCGCACGACCGTCAAATCCGCGCGGCGCCTATGGCGTATGGGCATTCGGTTTGTCCGGCTATTCAAACGTACTCACCAAGTTTGGTCGAGGTGATGGCCAAATAGGCATACACGGAACGAACCAGCCGTCGAAACTCGGAACCAAGGTCTCACACGGCTGCATTCGCATGAGCAATCAATCAATCTCAACACTCGCGAACATCCTGCCCCAGGGTGTCCCGGTGCAAATACTTGGATGACCGCCATGAACCAAACGTCACACCCCGCAGACACCCCCACTCCGCACCGCGAACCGTTTCGGCGACGGCGCGCAAAAGCCGCTCGCAAATCACTTTCGGTAAACACCTGTGTCGTCGTGTTGGTGGCCGCGGTCCTCTCACCACGCCCAGCACAAGCCGATCCGCAAGACAACACCATCGCAATAGCTGCGAACAACGTGTTGGAAACCATTGCAAAAACCGGACCTTCGTCAAGCTCGACGGAACGGGTCACCGCCGCGGCAGCAACGACGGACTCCACATACTCGGCTCAACTTCACGTCCTGGCTGACGAGATCGACCGGACAGTTTCAATCGACCACGACGCACTGCTCCAGTCGTGGAACACGACCGATCCACGTCGGTTGAAGGTAGTTCTGACCGCCCTCTCACTCGTTGGAACGCCGTACCGTTACGGTGGCAATTCGCCTGGCGGGTTCGACTGCTCCGGACTCACGTCATACGCATGGGGCGCCGTCGGTCTACGCATACCACGCACGTCCGGTTCGCAGATCGCCGCAACGACGCCAAGAACAATGTCGGAGTTGCAACCTGGCGACCTTCTTTGGCGCCCCGGCCACATCGGCATGTCAATCGGCTACGACGACCTCATGGTCAACGCAACACAAACCGGCAAACCGGTCGAAGTGAAACGGGCCGGACGAATCGTACGCGCCGGGTCGCCCGTCAACTGAACCTATGAACCGCTCCGAAAGCACACGTGTTCTCGCCGTGCGGACTAACCGTCCAGCGAACAGCCGAGACCACAAGATGCGCTCCCCCGCCGTGATTACGAAGCTCGTTGCGACGCTCATCGCAGTCACCGTGATCGCACCACACACCACGGCCGCCCAAACCATCGACCCGAACACAGCAACATCCACGTCGGCACCAAACACGACCGCCATGTCGACCTCGACGACCTCGACGACCGAATTCCCCACGTCGTGGCCCAGTACTCCCGTCCGTGTCCCAGGCGGCAAGGTGGGTCTGTCGGAATTTTTGTGTAAGTGCTGATCCGTAGGGTCCGCGGCATGGTGCTGCGGCTCGGAAAGGATCATTGGCATGACAAGGAAATCTAGTGTCGAGGTGGTGCCGGCGGAGCGATCGATGCAGGCATTCGCTGAGGAGCTTGTCGCTCGGTCTCGAGCGGAAGGTATCGAGTTGACCGGAACGGACGGCCTGTTGACCGCTCTTGTGCGGTCGGTGTTACAGACCGGGTTGGAAGTCGAGATGGCTGACCATCTCGGCTACGAACCTCATGACCGGTCGGGTCGGGGTAGTGGGAACTCGCGGAACGGGTACTCGTCGAAAACGGTCGCGACCGAGATCGGTGAGATCGAACTCGCGATCCCGAGGGACCGGAACGGATCATTCGCTCCGGTCACGGTCCCCAAGCATGTCCGCCGGCTTGATGGGTTGAACGCGAACGTGTTGTCGTTGTATGCGAAGGGCTTAACGACCGGGGAGATTCAGGCGCATCTGGTCGAGATCTACGGCACCGAACTTTCCAGGGACACGATTTCCAAGATCACTGACACCGTGATCGAGGACATGCAGGCATGGCAGAACCGGCCGTTAGAACGGACGTATGCGGTGATGTTGATTGACGCGATCGTGATCAAGGTCCGTGATTCGCAGGTCGCGAACCGGCCGGTGTACGTCGCGATCGGGGTCGATATGGACGGCCGTCGTGACGTGCTCGGCTTGTGGCTTGGGCCGTCGGGTGGTGAAGGCGCGAAACAGTGGATGACGATGCTCACCGAGCTCCGGAATCGGGGTGTTGCGGACGTGTTGATCACTTGTTGCGACGGCCTGAAAGGGCTCCCTGACGCGATCCGGACCGTGTGGCCGCTCACGACGGTTCAAACGTGTGTGGTGCATTTGGTGCGCAACAGCCTGCGGTACGCGTCGAAGAAACACTGGCCCCAGATCACCAAAGGTCTCCGTGGGATTTACACGGCCCCGACCGTGCCGGCGGCGGAGGCACGGTTTGCCGAGTTCGCGGAGGAGTGGGGCGGAAAGTATCCGGCGATGATCAATTCGTGGGAAAGCGCGTGGAACGAGTTCGTGCCGTTTCTGGAGTTCCCCGTCGAGTTACGCAAGATCGTGTACACCACGAACTCGATCGAGTCACTCAACGCCCGGTTCCGACGCGCGGTCAGGCACCGTGGTCATTTCCCGACCGATCAAGCCGCGTTGAAAGTGTTGTACCTCGTTGCGATTGAACGTCAAAAGAACCGGGAGAACCTGACCGGTCAAATCAACGGATGGAAACAGATCCTCAACACCCTGACCATCCATTACGGCGAACGAATCACCCTCTAAACTAAGCACACATAACAAGCATGGAATCAGCTACTTACACAAAGAAACTGACAGACCCGAGCTCGGTCCACCCTTCCGCCCGGAGTTTCAATTCCCGCCCCGGTCCGTTCGATTCCCGGCTAACGCTCCGCGCAAAGCAATCACGACACACGGCTCGCAACACGACGGCCGTCCAATGCAGTTCGCCAAAACGTGGATGCATGAGCGCGTGACACGCGCCGTCACCCTTCGAGAATGAACAACAGCAAGAACCCTGCGAAGAACGCAATGACATGCCAGTTCGTATCTGGCGTCTCGTGGGCCTCAACCAACAGTTCTTCCGTGACAAGGTACAACAGCGCAGCCGCACCGAATGCAAGTACACCGGCCAGCGTTGCGTGCGAAGCGCCACCGAGCAACGCCGCGCCACCAACAGCACCGACGGCCATCGCCATCGACGCAACGATAGGGACGGTCACTGCGACACGCTTCGAAAGTGAGCGGTCGATCAATTCAGCAGTGAGTGACAACCCAAGAAACAACACTTCGAGCGTCAACGCAATCGTCAGCGTTCGTCCGTGTCCTTCCCCGATTGCGGCACCCATGCCGACTAACAGGCCGTCGATGAGTAGGTCGATCACGATCGCTGCCAGTAGCGCCGTGGGCAGCCCAGATTTGCCGGTTTCTTTCGATTCGACGCGACGCTCATAGGCACCGAGGCCAACAACCACTGCGACCCCGATCGAAAAACCAACAACAACAGCCAACAACGAATGTTGATCCCGCAAACTCGGAAGTACCTCACCAGCCACCGCAGCGAACACGACGCCGCCCGCAAAATGTTGAATGAATCCCGAAGCCGCATCCCCAACGCGACGCCACGCTGCCGTTACCGCGCCAACCCCGGCGGCAGTGATCGGAAACAGAACTAACTGTGCCGCGTTAACGACCGCGCTACTCACGTCGCATCCCTTTCACGTCGCATCCCTTTCACGTCGCATCCCTTTCACGTCGCATCCCCTTCACGCCGTATCCCCAGATGCGAAACCTCAGACCGGCGGCCTTGGCTCGACCGACAAGATCCGCTTCCCTCGGCTACCGAGACGGCCAGTGCCTCATAACTGTCGAGCACGTGCGGAAGTTTGGCCTTGACCGCCTTCTCCCGGGCCCGCTCCGGCGTTGATCCGACGATCCCGTTGATGTTGAGGCCGAAACGCCGAAGCGCTTCGGGATGGGCCACTCCCATGAACCCGGTGCCCACCACGCCAACAGTGATGCCTTGAAACGAACGTGCCATGAGCCGACCCCCTACAGTGCTTCGAAGTTGCCATACGTAGCGAGTTACCGTACGCGGCCAACAGCGTATCGACCGCTTGACGGTCTCCGCTCGGGACGGCGACGTCCGGCTGAAGTCCGGCTAAGTCCGCCCAGGTCCGCGGCTACTTCGTGACGGTGAGCGTCACGGTGGTCGACTGTCGGTTCTTCCCGAGCTTGTAGGTCGTGTTGATGGTGTGCTCGCCGGGAGTGAGCCCGGTGATGAGCACCGGCCAGCCTCCCGCTCGAAGCCGCCACTTTCCGCCCTGCAGCCCGAAGGGACTGTCCTGCTTGAGATCGAGGACGAACTTTTCCGTGATCAACTTGAACCGACCGATGCCGAGATCGACGCCGTCGACGGTGATCCGGTAGTTCTTGAGCGGCTGGAAGCGTTCGTCGATGCACTTAACGCTCGCCTGGTGATCTTCGGAGTCGTTGCAGATCACGCCGATGTGGTCGATCATGAGCGCGGACGACATGGTCATTGTGCAGGTCATGGTCTTGCCGAGTTCGGCTGGCAGCGTGAACAGCTTCTTGGCCAGAGCTTTCGCTGCCGGGGTGTCACCGAACTGCGGACGCTCGGCACAGTTCGACGCGCTGATGGCCGCCTTTGTCGCCGCGCACCTTCGCCTCGTAGCCGAGGATCAACAGGTCGGAGCGCGTCTTCCCATCGAATTTTGTGGAGGGGGCCAACAGGCGGAAATTCTTCACCGGAGCCACCGGTGTTGTGGTTGTCTGCGCATTCCCCGTGGACGGCAGGGCAAACATCAGCGCGCTTAGCAGTAGTCCGACAATTCCTGCACCGATGCGTCGGTGCGTCATTTCGTTGCTCGGAACATGCTTGGTGACAACCCAACTTTGGCTAGGAGAATGACGAGGTCCTCTTCTGCCGCCTTCACGATCGACCAGAAGCGGTTCCGCTTGAGCGGTACGGCCGAACGGCCGCCGTTGCGCGTGACCTTCGGAGCGGGGCACCCGAAGTTCATATCGATGTGGTCGAGCCCACCTTCGGCGATCGGGTAGCGGACGGCTTCGGCCAACGAAACCGGTTCGGTGCCGTAGAGCTGAATGCTCCGGGGTGATTCCTGCGGTGCGAAAGAAATCATGCGCATCGTGCGGGCGCCACCGCCGATGACAGACGCGGGCCATGAACATCTCACTCACATAGATCCCGGCGCCGTGACGACGGCAGAGCGTGCGGAACGGCGCGTTCGTAACGCCGGCCATGGGCGGAAGAACAACGGGGGTCTCCAACTCGATCGGTCCGATTCGAACCGGCGGGGTCTTTAAAGCGGCAGATTGCACCCCTCCATGATGCTCGACGAATGGACCCTGAGTGGTAAACGGCTTCGGGTGCGGGGTCATCACCGCGGGTCGGCGGTCCCGTGTGAGCGGGAGCTCGGTAACGATGTGACGGACGAAACGTCTGCGGTCGTGTCCGCCTCGCGTCGCCGCCCGACCTGCGGAACGAACCGGCCCACCCGCGCTTCGAACATGCCGAAAGCCGCTCCGTGGCGGGACCGTAAGTACGGTTCCTCGACCACACGTACCTGCAGTTCAACGGCGACAATCAACATCACAACACCGACGAGCGAAACCCAGTTCGGAACCATCAACGCAAGCCCGATCGCCGTGGCAACCATTGCGGTGAACACCGGATTGCGAACGATCCGAAACGCGCCCGAAACCACCAGTTGCGTTGTCTCGGACGCGTCCACACCAATCCGCCACGAGTCCCTCATCGAGCCTTGTGCGACGATCGTCAGACCCATACCAACTACGGCCACACCGAGCCCCACCTCGCCCAGCAACTGACTATCCGTGAGTGAGCCCAAACCCACGAGTTCCGCAACTGGCCCGACCACACCGATCACGAGCGCAACCCCGAACAACACCCCAGCGAACCATTCCGCCGATCCGACGCGGCCACGCACCCCCCGCCAACCCGTGTCCCCGGTCCGACGCCGCTGCACAGCCGTCCGCAATCCGAACGCCAACGAAATCCAAACCAGATACAACACGATCGCAGTCCAAGCCATCACGACGCACTCCTCTCACCCCGTGAGCTGATCGACGGCAGTTGAGCACAATCTGTTGATGCTTCAAGCGTCAACAGATCACGCAACGCATGGTCCAATGCCGGCGAAACCAACGAGTACTTCACCCGCCGCCCCACGGTCTCGGTCCTCACCAGACCACACCCCCGCAAACATGCCAAGTGATTGGAAACGTTCGAACGGGAACCAGCGACCCTTTGGGCAAGCTCCGACGAGAACTCCGGACCATCGAGCAACGCGACCAAGATCGCCTGACGAACCGGATCAGCCAACGCCTGCCCCACCCGTCGCAACGGCCCTCCATTCCTCTCCATCGGCCTATTATTCACGCCATACTGAATTCAGTCAAGACTGAACTAAGGCAACGCCGAACTCCGGCAATTCTTAACTCACGCCCTGAACTCCACGCCCTGAACTCACTCCACGGATGATCACTTCCTGGATGACAAAACCGCAGAAGCACAACCTCCACGTGTTCTCCACACACGTCATTCAACATGGACAAATAGAGGAATTGGGATCAGAGCCGGTGACCATGTCGACTCGACGACGGTTCACCTCGTGAGATGTTGACCGGGGCCGGTGCGTTGGTGTCACTCGATGCCGCGGGTCCAGCAGGGGTCTGTCAGTTTCTTTGTGTGTCAGTAGCAGATTCCACGGTTGCTATGTGTGCTTATTTGTGAGGGTGATTCGTTCGCAGGAGTGGTTGGTCAGGGTGTTGAGGTCTGTTTCCATCCGTTGATTTGACCGGTCAGGTTTCCCCGGTTCTTTGTCGTTCGATCGCGACGAGGTACAACACCTTCAACGCGGCCTGATCGGTCGGGAAATGACCTAGAGCGGTGTCGTACTGCACGTCGGAACTGGCGTTGAGTGCCTCGATCGAGTCTGTCGCGTACACGATCTTGCGTAACTCGACAGGGAACTCCAGAAACGGCACGAACTCGTTCCAGGTCGTTCCCACGACGTGATCATCGCCGGATAACGGCCATCCCATTCCTCAGCGAACTCCGGAAACCGTGCCTCAGCCTCCGGCACAGTAGGTGCCGTGTAAATCCCACGCAGGCCCTGGGGATTCGGGGCCAATGTTTCTTCGATGCGTACCGCAAACTTGTTCCGACCAAATGCAACCATTTCTGACATTTCGCGCTCCCCGCAACTACGTTCATCGGCCATCACGTCCCACTACTCGTCACCACATTCTCACCCAGGTGCACCGATCCTTCCCAGCGTATGTGGTCGGGCCTGGGTCTTTCGGCGTACGTTCGCCTCACGTGACCGGACCCATCAGCGAGGGACCTAACCTCCACGTCATGGCTCGCAAGCATCGACTCGTCGATTCGTCAGTGACGCGTTTTGGTTTGGCCGGCCTGGGCGCCGTACTAGTTGTCGGCGCCCTCACGCTTGTCGCTCTCTCCCGCATTTCGGCGAGCGAAGCCCTCCGCGCCGCAGAAGAACGCGCCCGGCTCGCCGGTCGCGGCATCGTAGAACCCGCCCTCGACGATGCCATAGCCGAGCCCCCATCCGAGTCCGCCAGCGGAAGCGAGCACGCCGCCACCCTCGCTGCTCTGACGCGGGTGGTGCGGGTCAAGGTGTGGAGCCCGTCCGGGCGGATCGTGTACTCAGATGAGCCACAACTTGTCGGCCAGCAGTTCGCGCCCAAGGCCGATCATGCCGAGGCCATCGCCGACGGCGAGATCCACTCCGAACGGGACTCCGGTCGTCTGCTCGAGGTCTATCTCCCCATCCGCACCGCGAACGGCACGCAGCTCGTATACGAGCAGTACGAAAAATACGACTCACTCACCGGCAACAGCCGACGCCTGCTTCGCCGCCTCGGCCTTCCCCTTGGCGCCGGCCTCGGTCTGCTATGGCTCACCCAACTTCCGCTCGCCCGATCGTTGGCCAAACGCATTCGCCACGCCGAAGCCGAACGAGTCGCACTGCTCGAACAGATCGTCACCGCATCGGAGCGCGAACGCGAACGCATCGCAGCCGATCTTCACGACGGCGTCGTGCAGGACCTCGCCGGCCTCACCTTCGAGTTGTCAGCCGCCGTGAATACGGCAACGAGCAAAGAACAACACGATTCGCTGCAACGATCGGCCGACATCGCCCGCTCATCCATGCGCCAGCTGCGATCCTCACTTGTTGACCTCCACCCACCGACCGCGCATGCGCTCGGGCTCGTCGAAGCCATCGATACGGTCGCCCAACTTCTCCGAGACGAAGGCATCCGCGTCAACATCGACATCGACGTTCCCGAACTCGATACCAACACCGAATCGCTTCTCTACCGAAACGCGCAGGAGCTTCTGCGAAACGTCCGCAAACACGCAGACGCCACGACAGTCTGTGTCGTGTCGAAAACCTCACCGAACCGGGTGAGGCTCATCATCACCGACAACGGCCGAGGCTTTTCCAAAAGCGAACTCAGTGAACGTAAGCGTGCTGGGCATCTCGGCCTTGATCTTCAACACACGCTAATCACCCGGGCCGGCGGCACCCTTACGCTCACCTCGCTACCCGGTCACGGAACGACCGCCACGATCGAGGTCCCACGATGACATCCACACCCGACGTTTCCTTGCTGTTGTGCGATGACCCCATGCCGTGCCGCCGGGCTCGAACAGCACCCACGAAACACCGCCTCACCGAACCACAAGCACAGACAGAGACCTTACAGTCGGACCGGACTCCTTTCAAGGCGATGTTCGCTACGAATTCCGGAGGATTTGCCGACATCAATGTCCTGACCTCCGCTACGGCCTCGTATCTGGCGATCGGAACACTGCGATCCATCGCTGTGGGGCATCGCCATCACCGTCATCGGCGTAGCGCTCGCGGCGAACACCTACCTCGGCTCGTCTGAAACTCAGGACCGTTCGTGAACAACTGTCGGCAGCTAGTTCGGAGAAACGATGCAACGCGGTTTGCCGGTCGTCGGTCGCCTTCGCATTGCTATTTGCGACGATTCTCACACCACTCCAGACGCTTCCCGATCCGCTGGACGACCACATTGCTACGGCGACAAACACGGCTTGGGCGTAAAGCCCCGAGTCGGGTAATCGGGTAGCTCAGTGTCCAACCACCCAACGAAGCCGTCCTCCAAGACATCGGTCGCCAAACGGCGCACGCTGCGTTGGATTGGACTTGTTGTGCTCGTGCTTTTCGCCGCCACCACGGTCATCGTCGGGCGAGATGTCGTTCGCGATGCGTGGGCCGCAATGGGGGAGGTTTCGTTCGCGTCTTGGCTCGGCCTCCTCGCTGCGTGGTTGTGGTGGACGTTGCTTCGCGCATCAGTGCAGAAATGGTCGGTTGCCTCTATCGATTTCCGGACGGCGCTATTGATGAGCGAAGCGGGAGAAGCAGCCAAGTGGCTCCCGGTCGGCGAGGCCGGAAGTTTCGCAATCCGAACGTCACTAGGACGATCTCGCGGTATCGGCACCAGCTCGCTCGTGATTGCGTTCGTCCTCGTCGGCGAGGCGTTAGCGACGGGCCTTTGGCTCCTCGTCGGAGCCGCCGCACTCATCGACGTGCGGCGAGGAACTGCCGACTCCCTCGATCGGGCTGGACTGATCGGAGCAGGTTTCGGACTGACCTTTACGATCATCGGCGCCTGGATCATCGTGTCCAAAACCCGGATCACCGAGTGGCTGGTGCGAAGGGCGCTGCGGGTGCAGACACGCATCGCGCGACGGTGGCCGCGCGCCGCTCGTCCAGACCTGGCGACTGCGATCAACGACGCTCGGCGAGAAGCGGCTGGCTTGATTCGTCGCCGGGCGGCTGGCCTCGTCGTTACCGGCGCGGCGGTGTACGTTGCGTCCGGAAGCCTCCTGTGGCTCGCGCTGCGAGCGGTGGGCGGGTCGGGTGGTTTGGTCTCGACCCTTGTGATCTACATGCCAGTGAAGGCGGCGGTGGGCTTCTCACCGACACCGGGCGGCATCGGATTCACGGAGGCGGGCCTCGTAGGAGCACTAGTGGCGGCAGGTGTACCACTAAGGCGCGCTGTCGCCGGCGTAGCGATCTACCGGCTCTTCACTGCTCTCGTTCCACTCGTGGCGGGGTCGGCTATCAGCGTCTGGTGGCTGCGACGCAATCGGTGACGACGCTCAGAAGCGCTAAGCGTCGCCGCGTCACCTAGTGGCATTTAGAAGCTGACGCCGACGAACCAGGGTCGAGGTGTGAGTTCGACCGACGCCCATTGCGTCCGGTCCGCTAGGCCCGTTGTTTCGCTCGAATCGCGTCGAGACGGTGGTGGTATTCCTCGACGTCGATTTCGCCGCGGGCGAAGCGTTCGTGGAGGATGTCTTCAGGTCCAGTGATCGCAGGGGGCACTGGCGTTCCCGAGGGCACAGACCCGTTGATGGGGCCTCGATGTCGGACCACGCTCGCGATGATCCAGACGATACCGACCCAAAACGCGATCATGAGCAGCGCCATCATCATCCAACCCCAGCCGCCGGGACCGTCATGCCATCCGTTGTCCCAGTGCACCGTTACCTTCGCTTCCCGCGAACCCCAACGGTCGCAGTTCCCAGCGTGACGTGAATCCGGAGGTCCTGCCAGGGTCGAACGTCCCCCAACCACACCGCGGAACCGTTCGGTGGACGAAACGCCTTCAGTGTTTCAACGCACCAAGGAGCGGGTAGGTAACGACCCGTTGTTGAGACGTGCCAATCAGGCTCACTTGGCTTGATGGGCGCAACCCCACATCGATCTATTCGACGCGATGGAAGGAATCAACAATGGACGCTCTGCGCACGCTCAAGTTGCGGGACCGACGCCGCATGCGGCCGGTGCTCGCTATCGGCGTATTCGCCGTCGGAGTGCCGCTGGTCCTCGCAGGCTGCGGATCAGACAAAGTCGCAGCGCCCTCGTCCGCACCCGCATCGGTGGCGACCGGCACTGCTACAGACCGAACGTTCGTGTTGAACGAATTCACGATCAAGCTTGGGTCGAAGTCTCTGTCGAGCGGAAAGGTGTTACTCACCGCCAACAATGTCGGCAGCGAGGAGCATGAGTTGGTGCTCGTCCGAGCGTCAGCGGTGACGGATCTTCCGACCAAGGCGGATGGATCGGTCGACGAGGACAAGATCGCCGAGACCGACAAGGTCGGCGAAATCGAACACGTGATGTCGCACCAAACGAAATCCAGCTCGTTCCAGCTTGACCCGGGAACCTATGTGGCGTTCTGCAACCTGGTCGACCAGATGGGCACAGGCTCGATGATGAACGGAAACATGGGCAGCGGCACGAACATGGGCAGTGGCCACGTCCACTTTGCCCGGGGCATGTATCAGTTGATCGTCGTCAAGTAGGTGCGCCAGATGCGAACTGACGTCGACCATGACATGGCGATGGACCATGCCGACCACCGAGGAGATGCGCCGCATCCCACCGTCGCAGCTCATGACAAGGGAATGGAGGGCTCTCACGATCATGCTGCGATGACGGCGGCCGCATCGCAGACTCCTGGAATGGACCACGGCCAAGGACACGGCATGGGACCCGGGATGGACCATGCGGCGATGTTTCGTCGAAAGTTCTGGATCAGCCTCATCCTGACGGTTCCGGCCGTCGTGTACAGCTCGATGGTCCAGGAATGGTTGCGCTACACCGCCCCGACCTTCACCGGGCACACCTTCGTCGCACCGCTCTTCGGGACCCTCACCTTCGCGTGGGGCGGACCGGTGTTCCTGCATGGCGGATCGAGCGAGATACGCGACCGCAAACCCGGAATGATGCTGCTGATCTCGATGGGACTCTGCGTCGCATTCGGGGCCTCGGTGGCCACCCTGTTCCATCTGATCAATGTCGAGTTGTGGTTCGAACTCGCCACACTGGTCACGATCATGCTGCTCGGCCACTGGCTCGAGATGCGCGCCATCGGCCAAGCCCACGGAGCGCTCGCCGCACTCGCCGCCCTACTACCCGACCAAGCCGAACGCGTCGACGGCGACACCGTCACCACCGTCCACATCGACGACTTGCGCGTCGACGACGTGGTCCTGGTCCGACCGGGCGGACGGATCCCCGCCGACGGAGAGATCACCGACGGCACCGCCGAGATCGACGAAGCAATGATCACCGGCGAATCACGACCAGTCGCCCGCACCGTCGGCGAACGCGTCGTCGCCGGATCGGTCGCCAGTGATTCAGCGATCAGAGTCCGGGTCACCGCCATCGGGGCCGACACCGCACTCGCCGGGATCCAACGACTCGTCCAAGAAGCACAGGAATCACAGTCCCGAGCCCAAGCACTCGCCGACCGCTTCGCCCGCCTGCTGTTCTACGTCGCAGTCGCATCCGCCGCGGTCACATTCGTCGTGTGGATGATCCTCGGTCACACCAACGCCGCCGTGGAGCGGACCGTGACCGTGCTCGTCATCGCCTGCCCGCACGCCCTCGGGCTGGCCATCCCACTCACCATCGCCGTATCGACCAGCATTTCCGCCTCAGCCGGGATCCTCGTCAAGAACCGCATGGCACTCGAACGAATGCGCACCATCGACACCGTCATGTTCGACAAGACCGGCACCCTCACCACCGGACACCACACCGTCACCGACATCCACACCACCGGAATCAACCGGGCAGAACTCCTCTCCCTCGCACGAGCCGTCGAAGCCGACAGCGAACACCCCCTCGCCCGCGCCATCGTCGAACTCGCCAACCACGAGAACGCACCCGCCGCAACAGCGACCGACTTCGCGAACCTCGCCGGACGCGGCGTCGAAGCAAGCATCAACGGCGCCCACGTCGCCGTCGGCGGACCAGCACTGCTCACCGAGAAGCAACTGACCGAACCAGCAGATGTCGCTGCCGTCACCAACACCTGGCGATCCCGTGGTGCCGCCGTGCTGCACGTCATCAGAGACAGCACCATCGTCGGCGCTATCGCCCTCGAAGACCAGATCCGACCCGAGTCACGAACCGCCATCGACGAACTACGCCACCTCGGCATCCGCACCGTGATGATCACCGGCGACGCCCAACAGGTCGCCGACGCCGTCGCCAAACAACTCGGCGTCGACGAAGTCCTCGCGCAAGTCCTCCCCGAGGACAAAGACCAAGCAGTCGCCGGCCTCCAAGCCCGCGGACTGAAGGTCGCCATGGTCGGCGACGGCGTCAACGACGCACCCGCCCTCGCCCGCGCCGATGTCGGCATCGCCATCGGCGCCGGTACCGACGTTGCCATCGAAGCCGCCGGCGTCGTCCTCGCATCATCGGACCCCCACAACGTCCTCGGAATCATCCGCCTCTCGCGAGCCAGTTACCGAAAAATGATTCAGAACCTCGCCTGGGGTGCCGGGTACAACCTCGTCGCCATCCCCGCCGCCGCAGGAGCATTCAGCTTCGCTGGGATCACCCTCTCGCCGGCGGTCGGTGCGATCTTGATGAGCGTCTCCACCATCGTCGTTGCCGCAAACGCCCAACTTCTTCGCGGACTCGACCTCACGCCACCTGCGCTCTCCGTCACGGAACCCACAGCGTTGTCAGGGTAGCCAATGGCTAAGTTGCCCAACAGGTGACGGATTCAACGGGTCGCATCTGGCGGCTCGACGCAACGGAGCGAACCGGATCTGCCGGTTCGCAACGGCAATTGCCGCTCGAGCTTTTGGCGGCGGGCCTCGCACGGCAACTCGAACTCCTCGATACCTGTTCATATCTACAGGTATACTGTCCGTAATGGAACCTCAGGACAGCAACGTGGTTGGCCTTGACGGGTGTGCAGCGCACTGCGACGAACCGTTGAGCGTGTCGGCACTGCGGGAACGTCTGCCTGACACCGAGGCCCGGAGGCGGACGGCTGACCTGTTCCGGCTGCTGGGCGACCACACCCGGGTGTCGATCCTCATGGCGCTGCTGGAAGGTGGCGAGCTGTGCGTGTGCGACCTGTCAGCCACTATCGATGTGGCCGAGAACGTCGTGTCGCAAGCCCTGCGGCTGCTGCGTACGGCTGACGTGGTCCGCACCCGCCGCGATGGTCGCCGCATCCATTACCGGCTGGCCGACGCTCACGTCCGCATGCTCCTCGATCTGTCCGCCGACCATCTCAGCCACCAACCAGTGCCGGCCCTCTCGGCCACGGTCACAACAGCACGAAGGACCACCCGTGGCCGCTGAACCGACGACCGTGACGGTGTCGAAGTTCCGGGTGGAGGAGCTCGACTGTGCCACCGAGGAGAACGAGTTGCGCGAGGCGCTCACCCCGCTCGACGGCGTTCGCCGGCTCGACTTCGACCTGGTCGCCCGCCGCGTGACCGTCACCCACCACCTGGACTCACCGGCCCCCATCGAAGCGGCCATCCGCCAAGCCGGGATGCGGCCCCGGCTGCTCATCGCCACACCGGGCGACTCCCCCACCCAACGGCCGTCGCTGGCCCGCTCCACGATCGTCACCACCGTGGCCGCCGGTCTGCTGGCCGTCGGCTCCGAGGTGTGCGTCATTGCGGGTCTCGACGAACAGTCCATCCCCGTCGCCGTGCTCGCCGTGGCCGCCATCGCACTCGGCGGCCGTGAAACGCTCCGCAAGGGCTGGCAGGCCCTCCGCTCGCGTCGGCTCACCATGAACCTGCTGATGTCGGTGGCCGCCATAGGTGCGCTCGCCATCGGGCAGTGGCCCGAAGCGGCCGTGGTGATCTGGCTGTTCGGCGTGGCCGAGCTCATCGAAGCACTCAGCCTGGAACGCGCCCGCAACGCCATCCGCTCCCTGGTCGCCCTCGCCCCCGAAAGCGCCCACGTCCGCACCGACACCGGCGACTGGACCGACACCCCCGCTGGCGCTATTGGGCTCGGCGCCGTGATGCTCATCAGACCCGGTGAACGCATCGCCCTCGACGGAGCCGTCACCTCCGGCAACAGCACCGTCAACCAGGCGCCCATCACCGGCGAATCCATCCCCGTCGCCAAGACCACCGGTGACGTCGTGTTCGCGGGCACCATCAACGAACGCGGCACCCTCGAAGTCACCGTCACAGCAGCGAAAGGCGAAGGAACTCTGGACCGCATCGCCCGGTCCATCCAACAAGCCCAGTCCGAGAAGGCACCGGCCCAACGCTTCGTCGACCGGTTCGCCGCCGTTTACACACCCATCGTGTTCGTCCTGGCCATAGCCGTCGCTGTGCTGCCACCGCTGCTCGGCCACGGTGCTTGGCACGACTGGTTCTACAAGGCTCTCGTGCTGCTCGTGCTGGCCTGCCCGTGCGCGCTCGTCATCTCCACACCCGTCACCGTCGTGTCCGGCCTGGGCGGCGCAGCAAGACGAGGGATCCTCATCAAAGGCGGCATCCACCTCGAACAAGCCCGCCGCATCGACACCATCGCGTTCGACAAGACCGGCACCCTCACCCACGGCCGCCCCCAACTCACCGACCGCATCACGGTCAGCGACATGCCCATCGATGACGCGCTCCGGATCGCCGCGTCGATCAACCGACTATCGCAGCACCCGGTCGCTCACGCCATCGTCAGCGCGCATACCGGATCCCTCCACACCGTCGAGGACTTCGAGGCCATCACCGGACGTGGCGTGCAAGGCACCGTGAACGGCATCCGCTACCTGCTCGGCAACCACCGCCTCGCCGAAGAGAACGGCGTGTGCACCCCAGAACTGGAAACCATCCTCGGTGGTCTCGAAGGCGACGCCAAGACCGCTGTCGTGCTGATGACCGACCACCACACCGTCGCGGTGTTCGCCGTGGCCGACACTGTGCGCGCCACCGCGGCCCAGGCCGTGGCCGACCTGAAACGTCTCGGTGTGCGCACCCTGATGCTCACCGGCGACAACCAGCTCACGGCATCGGCCGTGGCCCGCCAGATCGGCATTGACGACGCCCGCGGCGACCTGCTCCCCGACGACAAGCTGCGAATCGTCACCGAGCTCACAGAGACCGGGCGGCACGTGGCCATGATCGGTGACGGCATCAACGACGCCCCCGCCCTGGCCAAGGCCGCACTCGGCATCGCCATGGGCGCCGCCGGTACTGACACCGCTATCGAAACCGGCGACATCGCCCTCATGGACGACGACCCCCGCAAACTGGCCGAAACCATCCGCATCTCCCAGCACACCTCGCACGTGCTGTGGCAGAACATCGCCGTCGCCCTCGGCGTGAAGGTCGTGTTCTTCCTCCTCACCCTCACCGGAACCGCATCACTGTGGCTGGCCGTGCTCGCCGACATGGGCGCCAGCCTCGTCGTCATCGCCAACGGCATGCGCCTGCTCCGCAACCCCTCACACCGGAACGCCCCCACACGCACCGCCCACGTCTCCTAAACGTCGTCCCTCTCGCAGTGCACCAGCCCACGTTCCCCACCCGAAACTTGATCCCATCGATGCGCAAATCCTCACGACGTCGCCCGCCAGCCGAGCTCACCCGACTGATCAACGACGCAATCGCTTCCTCCCGTAGCGCCCCCGACCCGTGGCCGTCTCTCGAACGCGCCCACATCGCATCCCAATCATGGGCGTGGCCACACACCCGCGTCCACGCCACCATGCTCCAGGTCGCCTGGCGCCAACGCGATCGCCACGAGACCATTGGACAACTGATCCGCCTCGTCCTCGCAGCACCCGGCTCACTCGCCAACCGATACCCGCCCGGCAACACCGGACGCACCACGATGGGTCTCACCGAACACGGCACCATCCCCGACGACCTCGCCGCCCTCCTGACCAGCTGACCACACCAACGCAATGTTCCCGGCCACACGCCTCCACGCGTTCTCCACACGCGTCATTCACGATGATTGGATGGAAGATTTCGGATCTGAGCCGGTGTTCGTGTCGACGCGTCGTTTCTCGCGGCGTGAGGTGTTGACGGGCGCTGGTGCGTTGGTGTTGCTCGGTGCCGCTGGACCTGCGGCGTTCGCAGCAAGTTCGACGACAACGAAGGGCTCGGCTCTGGTTGGTCCCACCGATCCCGCAGTTGAGGCACGTGACGCGAAACGTCGCCGCCCAGGTGCGGGATTGGTGAAGGCCACTGTGACCGCGTCGGCGATAAAGGCGGTGGTTGGTGGCCGTGAGGTGTCGACGTGGGCGTTCGGTGACCGACCCGGCGCCGGTGGGATCAGGGCGAAGGTCGGCGACATGATCGAAGCGACGTTCGTCAACAGACTGCCGTCGGCGAACACGATGCACTGGCACGGCATCGCGCTCCGCAACAACATGGACGGTGTCCACGGCCTCACCCAGTCGGCGGTGGAACCGGGCAAGACGTTCACGTACCGGTTCACCGCGCCGGATGCGGGCACGTACTGGTTCCATCCGCACATGGGACTCGAACTCGACAAGGGCCTCTACGCACCGTTGATCATCGAGGACCCAAACGACCCAGTCGACGCTGACGTCGACGCCACATTGATGCTCGATGACTGGCTTGACGGCTACGGCCGCACCCAGGAACAGGTCCTCGCCGGATTGCAGAGCGGTGGCGGGCATTCCGGTCACAACATGGGCGGCGGGTCCGGCATGGGTGGAATGGGCGGAATGATGGGTGGGTCGGGATCGGGTCTCACCGGTGACGTCACGTACCCGTTGCATGTCATCAACGGCCGCGGGCCGGGCGAGCGTGACACCGTGCAGGCCAAGCCGGGCCAACGCGTGCGGTTGCGTCTGATCAATGCCGGGTCAGACACTGCGTACCGAGTTGCGATCAGCGACCACCGGCTCACCGTCACCCACGCCGACGGCTTCCCCGTGAAACCGGTCGAGGTCGACACGTTGCTGATGGGTATGGGTGAGCGTTACGACGTGATCATCACCGCGAAGTCCGGTGCGTTCGCGATCGTGGCCGTTCCCGAAGGGAAAACCGACCCGGCCGGCGAAGCGGTCCTGCGCACCACCACCACAGCAACGTCACCGAAGACCGGTACACGCCCGACCGGCCTCAACGGTCAGGTGTTGAGCTACAGCGACCTGAAGCCCACGGACGCCGTTCGACTCGCTACCCGCAAACCAACCCGGACGACCACGATCCAGTTGACCGCGAGCATGTCCGGATACACCCACGGCATCAACGGTCGCTCCTATCCCGACAGTGCGCCGATCGTCGTACGCCAGGGCGAACGGCTGCGGTTGCGGATCATGAACGACACGATGATGTTCCACCCCATCCACCTCCACGGTCACACGTTCCAGGTCGTTGGGTCGTCACGCAAAGACACCGTGAACGTCCCATCGATGGGAGCAGTCGAAGTCGACATCGAGGCCGACAACCCCGGCCAATGGATGCTGCACTGCCACAACACGTACCACTTCGAATCCGGGATGGCCACCGTTCTGTCGTACCGCCGCTGAGCGCGGCGCCGGAGTCCGGGCGGGCCGACCGAAGGTGCATGCTGTCGACATGGGCATCGTCTTGGTCGTCGAAGACGAAGCCCGCATCGCCGGCCTCCTCCAGCGAACCCTCGAACACGACGGGCACACCGTCATCGTCGCATCCGGTGGCCGTGAGGCGTTACGTGTCGCGGCCATCGAACCCATCGATCTTGTGGTCCTGGACCTCCGGCTGCCCGATCTTCCCGGTGAGGACGTCGCCCGGGAACTCCGCCGCAACGACCCGGTACCGATCCTGATGCTCACCGCGAAGGCCTCAGAGCGTGATCGGATCGCCGGCCTGGAAGCGGGCGCGGATGACTACGTCACGAAGCCGTTCAGCCCCCGTGAAGTTGCCTTGCGCGTGCAGGCCATCCTGCGACGCGGACGTTCCGAGCCCGAACCGTCCAGGGCATCGTTCGCGAATGCGTCGTTGACGATCGACACCGTCACGCGAACCGTCGAGGCGAACGGAACGGTCGCGGAACTGACACCCACCGAATGGGACCTACTCGACGCGCTCGTCTCGCGTCCGGGGCGCGTCTGGTCGCGTTACGAACTCGTCACCCGCATCCGCGGCTACGAGTTCGACGGCTACGAGCGCACCATCGACTCACACATCAAGAACCTGCGCCGCAAGATCGAGGCCGACCCGCGCCAACCGGTCATCATCGAGACCGTCACCGGCGTCGGCTACCGGCTCGGAGTCACCCGTGACCACTGACCATCGTCGGATCGCAGTGACGCAGACGACGTTGCGGAGTCCGCTCGCTCGCCGGCTCGTTGTTGCGTTCGTGACGATTGCCGTGACTGCAGTCCTCGTCTTCGCCGGGCTGACGCTGTGGCGCACCAAACACACCGTCGGTCGTCTCGCCGACGACCGACGAACCGCGACCGCCGAGGCAATCGCCCGAACCATCGCGCTCAGCTACCAACAGACCGGTTCATGGGCGACGACCGATATCCATCCGGCGTCGATGCTCGCCGTGCAAGCCGGCGCCACGATCACCGTCACCGACGCCGTCGGACGTACGCTGACCCTTCCCAGCTCCATGGGCCCCATGAACATGGCGACACCAGACCTCGGTCCAGCTGCGGTGACCAAACGCGTGCCCGTGATCGTCGACCACACCACTGTCGGGACCGTCATCGTGGCGTTCACCAACGGTGAACTGGCCCTCGCCGAACAACACGTCCGCGACGCCCTCCGCGGAACCGTCGCCCTCGGGGCACTCATCGCCGCGCTCGCAGCAATCGCCGTCGCTGTGCCCCTGTCGCGTCGGATCATCGCACCACTCACCCGCATCACCGACACCGCACGCCGACTCGGCAACGGCGATGCCACTGCCCGCGTCGCCGATCACGAAGCCACCGGTGAACTCGGCGTCCTCGCCGCCACGTTCGACCAGATGGCCGACCGACTCCAAGCCCACGAACAGACACGACGCAACCTCACCGCCGACCTTGCCCACGAACTCCGCACACCCCTCACCCTGCTCCAAGGAAGCTGCGAAGAACTCATCGACGGCAACGTGAAGCCCGACCTGGCCCGGTTCGTCGACCTTCACGACGACATCCTGCGCATGCGACGCCTCGTCGACGACCTCGCCACCCTCGCTGACGCCGACACCGCGACCACCGAAGGCACCACTAACCACCAACCGATCGACCTTGCCGCAACTGCATCGATCGCCACCGACCGTCTCCGAGACCTCATCGCCGCCAACGACCATCAACTCATCACCGACCTTCAGCCCGTCACCGTGCACGGCGACCGCACCCAACTCGTTCAGATCATCACCAACCTGCTCACCAACGCCATCAAATACACGCCCCCCGGCGGCACCATCCACGTCAGCGTCACATCGGACCCGACAACATCAATGGGTGTTCTGACCGTTACCGACAACGGACCAGGCATCGACGACCACGACCGACCCCACGTCTTCGAACGGTTCTACCGAGCCGACCAAACCCGGCACATCACCGGCACCGGAATCGGACTCGCCGTCGCCCAACAACTCGTCACCGCCCACAACGGCACCATAACCATCGACCCCACCCCCGCCGACACCACCACCAAAAAGACCACCGCTGGGACCACCGTCCGAGCGGGCATCCCACTGGAGCGCCGGGTGCGTTAGGACTGTTGCGTGGTCCGCCGCGCTTGCCGGTCTTCGATGGCACCGATGCGGATCCGGTCGGTGTCGGTGGCAGGCAACGCGTTGCCGACTGCGTTGATCAACAGCGTCGCCACCGTCCGGCCGAGCAACGGCCGATTTCGTTGCAGCAACGCTGCGCGTTTCTCCGTCGGTTCAACCATCGCAAGTTCGGTCGCAATGTCACGCCCGAGCGTTTCGAGCACCGTCGACAGGTGGGCGTACAACCCCACCGCCCGCTGCACGGACACCCCGGTCGCAATCAGGTCCGCGACCATCGCCAACCCAGCAGGACTACGGACGAACCATGACTGCTTGTCCGCGGACTGTGTCAGCAGCCCAGCATCGACCGCAACGCGCCGATTGGCCGGCTTGGCGAACGCGGGAACCGCGACCAGCAGTTGATCGTGGCTGATACGCATCGATGCCTCATCGACCGGCGCCTGCGGCTGACCGGCTTGGCCGCCGATCACCGCACGCAACTCCCGGCCCGTGTCCCACGCGTCGAACAGGTCGCGCATACCGGCGAGCGAGTAGCCCCGTTCCTGCAACCGACCGATCGCACGGAGCCGTTCCCGGTGTGAAAGGTCGTAACGGCCAACCCGCCCAACACGCGACGGTGGCGACAGCAACCCGAGTGTCTGGTACTGACGGATCGTCCGCGTCGGCACCCCGGCCA
Source organism: uncultured Acidimicrobiales bacterium (assembly GCA_963763135.1). Taxonomy (GTDB): domain Bacteria; phylum Actinomycetota; class Acidimicrobiia; order Acidimicrobiales; family JANYDT01; genus JANMZO01. The sequence continues at coordinate 123,943 of CAVXNJ010000013.1, forward strand.
CCAACGCGAGTTCGTCGATCGTAAACACATCTTTCATCGCCACAGTGTACCTATTTGACAGTACCCACCGTTACAGTGTTCACTGCATATATGGACGAAGCCGAGCAGGTAGGGACAGCGTTCGTTGCGGTGATGTCCGCGACGATCGGGACCCCGGTGCGGCTGCGTGCCACGCCCGGACGGTTGAGTGGTGGGTTCTGGGCGCAGATCTGGAAGGTTGACCTCGACAACGCACCGGCCCCATTCGACGGGCCACTGGTGTTACGCGTGATGCCGGATCGGAACGCCGGCCGTCGCGAGGCGATCGTGCAACGCGTCGTCGCTGGTGCCGATTGCCCCACACCGCGCGTCCTTGCATCAGGTTCGGCCCCGGGGCTCGGCGAGGCCTACATCGTGATGGAACGGGTCAACGGTCGCACTCCGCTCGGCGGGTTGCAGCTCGGCCCCGAACTCGTCCGCCTCCCGAAACTGTTGCGACGCCTGCCAACGATGCTCGCCCACGTTGCCGCGCAGCTCCATGCCATCGACCCGACCCCGCTACGAGCAGCACTCACCGACACAGTGCGCGAAGGCCGCATCTCTCAGAACCCGTTCCGCGGAGGCATCGACACAGCGGCGAGCGAGAGCCCCGCTGCCGGTTTCGTCGAGGTCGGCCGATGGCTCGACCAGCACACCCCCGTGCCGGGACCGGACGTAATCTGTCACGGAGACCTCCACCCGTTAAACCTCCTCGTCGACGCGCACGGTGCGACCTGGCTACTCGACTGGACCACGGCGACGATCGCACCGAAAGAGATGGACATTGGCCTGGCCGCCGGCCTGCTGCGTTGCGCCCCGATCGCCGCACCCCGGATACTCAACCCAGTGATCAGTCGGATCACGAACCGGCTCGCCGAATCCTTCATCAACGAGATGGCCGCAACCACAACCGTGGACCGGACAGCGGTCGACTGGTGGGAAGCGCTCCAACACGCACGATGCCTCGCCGAACTCACCCACGGCCGAACCCATCCAGGATCGGTGGTCGGCCCCGGCCATCCGTTCGAGACATCGATACTGGCGATGCAACAGCGCCTCCAGCGACTCACCGGCATCACGGTCAACCCGCCACCCCGGATCCACGCCAACGGCGCAATGGCACCCGATTAAGGTTGGCGAATGGAGTCAGTTGTTCTCGCATCGACCGATCAGCACTACGCGATAACGCGCCGATTGTTCGGCGCGTACCAGCGTGCCGTCGCCGAGTTCGCCTCCGACGCAGAGATCTGCGCTTGATTCGATGACATCACCACGGAGCTCGTGCAGCTCCGCTCGTTCTACGCCGCACCGAGCAGCATCGTCCTCGCCTTCGACGACACCGACACCCCACTCGCGGTCGTCGCGTTCCTCGTCACCGACCAGGTCGCCGAGATCCGCCGCCTCTACGTCGTCCCCGAACAACGCACCAGCGGGCTCGGCCGGCGCCTCACCGAAACACTCCTGGCACAGGCCCGCAAACTCGACCTCGACCGGGTCGTGCTGACCACACTGCCGACCATGGTCCACGCCCAAGCGCTCTACCGGTCGCTCGGGTTCGTCGAGACCGAACCGTACGTGGACAAGCACACCGACGGCGTCTTGTACTTCGCGCTGGACCTGCGTTAACCACCCGACCCGACAGCGACGCTTCCCACCCGAAGCGCAGATTCGTTGCGCGCCGAAACGAGGGCCGCGAAGAGCAGGGGTACCGACGCAGCCATCACGAGAACCTTCATGATGGGACCTCCGAAGTCGAGAGTGTCTGGATCGGGAGCCGGGCGTGTCGCCATTCCGGATACCCGTCGGCCAGTCGGCGTGCCGTGCGACCGCGACGGCGCAACAGTCGCACCGCCTCGTCGGCCAGCACGCAGTACGGCCCGCGGCAGTATGCGACAATCTCGACATCGGGGGGAAGGGTGCGCAGCTCCTTGGCGAGGCGTTCCGCCGGGATCGAACGCGCGCCTGCGATATGGCCCGCCGCGTACTCCGCGGCCGGACGGACATCCACGACGATGACATCACCCGCTGCAATCCGCTCCACCAGCTGAGCTCGGCTCACCTCATCGAGCTGATCTCGACGGCCGACGTATGCCTCAACGAGATCCTCGAGTTCGGCGTGATGGGCGGAGGCCACGTCACGCAGCGCCGTCCACAGTTCGATCACCCGATCTGACGCCAGCCGATAGAAGATCCGGTTCTTCTCCCGCCGGGTCACCACCAGACCCACGGTCGCCAGAGCACGTAGGTGGAACGACGTGTTCGCCACGCTGTGGCCGATCTCGTCGGCGAGCTCCTCGACGTGACGCTCGCCCTGCGCGAGCACGTCGATCAGCTCCGCCCGACGGCCGTTGGCCATCGCCTTGGCCACCTCAGCGAACCCGTCGAACAACGCATCCTTTGCTTCCCGCTTCCCCATACCAACCCACCTTATATTCAAAGAGTCACTTGACAAGTTAGCGAAGCACCGACCACTATTCAAGGACTTCTTTGAAGAGAATTGGTCGGCATGCGAGTACACGACTTCGTCGACGAGGGCCTCGGCCATTCGTCGTACGTGATCGATCTAGGCGACGGCACCGCAGCGGTGATCGACCCACCGCGCTTCCCGATCGCCCACGAAGACCTCGCCGACCGTCAGGACCTGCGCATCGTGTGGACGATCGACACCCACTCCCACGCCGACTACGTCACCGGCAGCCCCGGACTCGCCGCCCGGCGAGGTGCAACGTTCATCGCCCCCGCCGCATCGAGACTGGAGACACCGCATCGCCCGGTGACCGACGGTGACCGAGTGGAACTCGCCCCAGGTCTCGTCCTCTTCGCCATCGCCACCCCGGGACACACCCCCGACCACCACGCCTACGTGCTCGAGGAGGACGGAACGCCGGCGGCGTTGTTCACCGGTGGTTCACTGATGGTCGGCACGGTCGGCCGCACCGATCTCTGCGGACCCGATCTCGCCGAGCCGCTCGCTCACGAGATGTTCCGCGCGACTGCGGCGCTTCGACAACCTGCCCGACGTCCCTCGCCGTGTACCCCACACACGGCGCCGGGTCGTTCTGCTCCGCACCCGGCGCATCGCAGCGGACCATCGACGCTGGGCCACGAACGCTCAACGAACCCGTTGTTCTCGATCAGCGACGAGGACCTGTTCGTGGAGCGGCTTGTCGCTGGGTTCGGAACGTTTCCCACCTACTTCGCCCGGCTCCCTGAACTGAACCGGCTCGGGCCCACCCGCTACGACTCGCTGCCCGACATTGGCACATCTCGACAACCGACGACATCGCAGCGTCACCTCGCGTCCGGTGCAGTCATCGTGGATGCCCGCCCCTTCGCCGCCTTCGCTGCCGGTCACGTGCCTGGGTCGACTGTCCAACACGTTGCGTCCGGTGTTCGCCAGCTGGCTCGGTTGGCTGGTCGAACCCGATCGTGCCGCTGATCTTCGTGCTCGACGACGACCAGGACCGTGACGACCTCGTCCGTCAATGCCTCGACGTCGGCCACGAACAGCTACGTCGGCGAACTCGACGGAGGCATCGCCGCCTGGTCCGCCGCCGGCCTGCCGACCAGCGACGCTTCCGCTCGTCGACGCCGACCAGCTCGTGGGACCCGTCGATCGATGTCCGCCAGGCCAACGAGTACGCAACCGGCCACGTGCCCGGAGCGCTCAACATCGAACTCGGCTCAAGTCGCGCACGCCACCGTTCCCGACGGCGCCGATCGACCGTGATGTGCGGACACGGCGAACGCGCCATGACCGCCGCCAGCATCCTCGCCAGCGCGCGGCCACCACGACCTCGTGGTGTTCGACTGGTGGCCCCGACACCTGGGCCGCCGCCACCGGCGAGGCGCTGCAGGTCGGGTCGATGAGCGACACCACGACACGGCCTCGCGATCCGCTCGGGCTGCGGGAGAACCTCGCCCAGTTCTCGCTGCTCGTCGGCGTCAACGCGCTCGTCGGCGGCATGATCGGCCAGGAACGCACCGTCCTGCCGCTGCTCGCCAAGGAGGAGTTCGGGCTCACCGCGTTCACCGCCACGCTCACCTTCATCGTGGCGTTCGGCGTCGTGAAGGCCGCCACCAACTTCTTCGCCGGCACCCTGTCGGACCGCTACGGCCGCAAACCCGTCCTCGTCGCCGGCTGGATCATCGGTGCATCCCGTCCCGCTGCTGCTCATGTGGGCACCCACCTGGGGCTGGGTCGTGTTCGCCAACGTCCTGCTCGGCGTCAACCAGGGTCTCACCTGGTCCACCACCGTCATCATGAAGATCGACCTCGTCGGCCCCGCCCGCCGCGGGTTCGCCATGGGCCTCAACGAAGCCGCCGGCTACGGCGCCGTCGCCGTCACCGCACTCGCCACCGGCTACATCGCCGCAGCACGCACGGGCTACGCCCCGAACCGTTCTTCCTCGGCCTCGCCTACGCCGCTCTCGGCCTCGGCCTCTCCACGCTTGTTCGTCAAAGAGACCCGCGGCCACGCCCACCACGAAGCCGCCAACCACACCGCCACCGACGGCGGCGCCCACCACGACGCGCTCAGCACCGGAGAGATCTTCAAACTCACCTCGTTCCGCGACAAGGCACTTTCGTCGTGCTCGCAGGCCGGGCTCGTCAACAACCTCAACGACGGCCTCGCCTGGGGCCTGTTCCCGATCTTCTTCGCCGCCGCCGGCCTGTCCGTCGGCCGCATCGGCATCCTCGCCGCTCTCTACCCGGCTGTGTGGGGACTCGGCCAGCTCTACACCGGCGGACTGTCCGACCGGATCGGCCGCAAACCCCTCATCGTCGGCGGCATGCTCACCCAGGCAGTCGCCCTCGCCGCGATGGCAGCCACACTGGCTTCGCGGCATGGGCCGCGGGCGCCATGGTTCTCGGCGCCGGAACCGCCATGGTCTACCCCACCCTGCTCGCCGCCATCGGCGACGTCGCCCACCCCGCCTGGCGGGCCCGGTCCGTCGGCATCTACCGGCTCTGGCGCGACGGCGGCTTCGCCGTCGGCGCACTCCTCGCCGGCATCCTCGCCGACCTCATCTCCATCCCCGCCGCCATCTACGCCGTCGCCGCACTCACCGCCGCCTCCGGCCTGCTCGCCGCAGCACGCATGTACGAGACGCACCCTGCGCCATCACGGGAGCACAGCAACGTCGCACGCTCGCCAGCGTGACCTTCAACGATCGTTGCGGAAACCCGTCTGCGCATCCAGCCGCGGTTCCGGCGGCCCGTCACCATCGCGGAGACCTGCCGCTAGCGGGGCGGGCGCCACAAGTGGAAGTCCGGCGCGCTCCCAACCGCGAATTCCGTCGATGATGTCGGTGGCGTTCACGAAGCCGATCTCTTGCAACGCAACGGCCGCCAGGCTCGACGAGTAGCCCTCGTTGCACACCAGCACCAGAAGCCGCTCGAAGCCGCCGACCGATGGATGCGATCGCGTGCTGGTGGGATCCACCCGCCATTCCAGCACCGTGCGCGGCAGATGCAGCGACCCGGGAATGACCCCATCACGCGACCGATCCGTCGGAGTCCGGATGTCGATGATCAACGCCGCCCCACGTTGCGCACCCATCCATGCGTCGTCGGGCGTGAGCCGCTGCAATCGGGCACGGGCCTCAGCCAGAACCGTGTCGATGCTGCGTCGAGGCCTCGCGCACTGCTGCACGTCCATTCGTCCCCCTCGGCCCCACGAGACACCCGAAGCGGCGTGTGACCAATTCCGATCATCCTCACTTACGCCAGGCAATGCAACCGAGCACGCCAAAATCCCACTCTGCGTGGCCATGCTAGAACGTCCCACCCGAAGACCATGAGGGCGCGAAAAGGGCGCGCGAAGGGCGCGTAATTCCGGTCAACAACGGTCGCGAATCTCAAACAACGGCCAACACGAAATGCCATCTGACCAGCACAAACACGCGGTCAGCGCGAACAGGACAGCTTCGTCGCCGGGATCACTCGCGCCTTCGAAGCGGATCGCCCGGTCGACGGTCAAGCGCTCGGGGTCGTGTCCGGTGGCGCACTCGGCACAACGCAATTTGCCGCCTCCGCTGACCAACTCTCGATCCGACATGGTCTCCATCGTTCCCGGTGCTCCGTCCATCGCATGTTCCTCCTGCACCGGGCCCGGGCCAAGGTGAGAACGCTCCTCTGAGTTGGCCCGCCGTGTCGCGCCCGAGCACCCCGGGGCCAGATCAAGCGAGCGTTCCCAGGCCAAGGCAATCGTAAGTGCAGAGCGGTGTCTGACCACCCAGGAAAGCTCTCGGGAACGCCGAGCTCGAGCGTTTGGCATCGCGCTCGGAACAGCAGGGTGAGACAGACCTAACGAACTACCGGGCGAGTGCATGCGACGTGATCGCGACGTCCATTCATGCAACGTGACGACGAACTGGTTCGGTCCGTCCGTGACACTCGTTCAGCACATCCCAGCAGAGCGCTCAACTCAGCTGATCGGGAGGGAGTCGCCCGTGTTGGAACTGTTCGTGACCATCCAGACCCGGATCGCCGACCGCACCTCGCAAGTCGAGGAACAAGGCGCCACCGCCGTCGAGTACGCACTGATGGTTGGCCTGACAGCCACCAAAAGCCCGACAACGCCATGCCTGATGCCACGATGTTGCCGGTGTGCCACTGGCCCGTAGCGATGCCGAGCCGGATGAGGTTCCCGCTCATGTTGGCCACGAACACCGGCGTGACACGCACGAACACGAACGCGTCGACAAAACCGGCGGTAGCAGCCAGCGCAACGGCCAGCCACAAGCTGCCAGCGACGTGATGACGAGCCTCGGCGGTCATGCCAGGGCGATCCAACAGTGCGATGCGCTGCTCGAAGCCGAACGCTCGCTGCTGCCGACGCTCGATCCCCCATCGAAGGTCATGTCGGGTCGTCCATCGGGGGCTCCGGCGTACCGAGCTCGGGTACTCCTGAACGTTCGACCTCGTCCGTTTTCGCCCTCCCGGCAACGACGAAGCCGCCAGCCACCAGCAGCGAAATGATGCTCATCCACGCGTTCACCCGCAGCCCGGCAAAGGTGTGGGCGAAATCGATCCGCAACCGCTCCATCAACAACCGCCCGACTGCGTACCCACAGATGTACACAGCGAACAGCCGCCCAACCCGAACCAGTCGGTGGCGCTCGACCATGAGCACCAAACCGACCACGGCAAAATTCCACATCGACTCGTACAGGAACGTCGGATGGAACGTCGTGAACTGCGCGAACGCCGCGGGTCGATGGACAGCGTCGATACGCACAGCCCACGGCCACGTCGAGGGTCGCCCGAACAGCTCCTGGTTGAACCAGTTCCCCCACCGACCGATCGCCTGAGCCAGCGGTAGCGTCGGCGTAACCGCATCCAGCAGTGGCCCCACGGGGAGCCGACGAGAGCGGGCGACCAGCACCCCGGTGATCACCCCCGCCGCGATCCCGCCCGGGATGCCGAGTCCGCCGTCCCAGACCGCAAAGATACGCAACAGATGACGGCGATACAGCTCGTAATCAGTGACCACGTGGTACAACCGGGCACCGATCACGCCGGCCGGTACCGCCCACACGGCAAGTGCCCCGATGTCGCCCGAGACGCCGCCGACGCGGATCCAACGCCGCTCCGCCCATCGCACCCCGACCACGACGCCGATGGCGATCAGCAGTCCGTAGGCGTGCAACCGCAGCGGCCCCAACCGCAACACATTCGAAGACGGGCTCGGCAGCGACCCGAGCACGGCCGATACGGCGCTCATCGCACGACCGCGGCAATGCTGTGCATCCCACTCAATGACCCGCCGACGTCGTTCGGGTTGATAGCGCGATGTTCGATACTCGAAGTCTAGAGCTGCAACGGGCTGCGTCTTCTCAGGTTGATTTGTCAGGACGCGACCCCGGTCAAGACTGTTTCGGGCGTGACGTCGAGGCACCGACGGCGTAGGCCGTCCCTGTGCGGCTCCACCTGCTCGTCGGTCGTGGACGATTGGAAGGAACGCGCCTGCCGCCGGTGAAAAGCGTCGTCGCTCGGTGTAGCAGACCAACCCGACGCGTGACGCGGGGACTGATTTGCAGCACCCGTTCACTAGAACCGATCATGTGATGAGGTTCTCGGCGATGTAGCCGAGCATGTTGATGGCGTCCTTGGCGCTGCCGAATTGGGCGCGTAGGTGAGCGGAATGTCGGCCAGTTGATCGGCCCGCAGGCCGGCGTGCATGGCGGTGGCCCGCACATCGATGCGCGCTTGTCCGTCTCCTCGCCATCGACCGCTTGCGCACCATAGATGCGTTCGGTGACCGTATCGACAACACGCCCTGACGCCACGAAGTGGGGTGTTGCTCACGTTCGCCCTCTGTCTCAACCCAGCATCGCCAGCGGAACCCGAGTTGTCATCGGGCAAGCTGCAGGGCGGTTGTCCGTGGTGCTGCGACCGTTGTTGGACGGCCTGATCCGCGCTGGGGATCCTGCCGGGTGATGAAGGTAGTGGTGTTGCCACGAGGTTCGACGCGGTTGTTGGAGCCGTCCGCACAGTGCTTCGACGGCATCAACAGCGCTGCCGCATGCGATCTGGCGGCTATGCGGTGCGGCTCGCACAGTGTCGCCATGGTTCGATCCCGATCGGCAGCACCGATACTGCGATGATCACCAAGGCCACCACGTCGATGTTGTCCTTCAACGATGGGAAGCGTTTGCCGAGGGCGAAGCCCAGCAGGGTACCCCGATCCCCCACGCCAAGGTGGTGAACGGTCAGTCGCGCAGGGCGCAGACACCGGCGAGGACCGGGCTGAACGTCCGAACGACGGCACAAACCGGGCCAACAGGACTGTCTTTGGAACGTGTCGCTCGAAGAAGCGCTGGGCATGGTCCAGGTTGCTACGCCGAAGAACCTCGACTTGAACCACCCTGGGTCTTGCGTAGGCGGGGTTATCGGGTTCCGGCCCCTGCTGGGATCGGTAAGTTCGCATAGTACATGGCTTCGTACTCTGCGGGTGAGGTCATGTTGCAGGCGCTGTGGAGTCGGTGGTGGTTGACCAGTCGACGGGACTCGGCGTCGTCGATCCCAGGCTAAGGACGCCGTTGGATGAGCTCGGTCTTGTAGAGCCTGTTCGTTGTCTCAGCGAGCGCGTCATAGGAGTCGCCCTTCGAACCAACGGAAGGTTCGACGCCGGCCTCGGCGGGGCGTTCGCTGTAACGAATGCTGAGGTATTGAACACCGCGGTCGCAGTTGAGCACGAGACCGGCGAGATCGTGCCGGCGTCGGGCCCACAACCCCATCTCGAGTGCATCGAGCGCCAGGTCGGAGCGGAGCGAGGTTGAGGCTTGCCAGCCGACGATCATGAGCGAGTACACGTTTGATCACGAAAAGCGAGGTACACCCAGCCCGACAAGGTTCTGACGTAGGTCAGACCGGCCGCTCAGACCCGATTCGGTGCCGCGCCGTGAAACGCCGCTTCACGTGATCGGGACGGTGTCGACCGTTCCGGGCATGGTCGTGATTGGTGTTCGACGGCCCCGTGTGATGCCTCGGAGTCCTTCGTGGCGCATGATCCTTGCGACCTGGCCACGGCAGACCGTGTGGCCTTCGCAATGCAGCGCGTGCCAGATCTTCTCCGCGCCATAGACGCGTAGTTCTGGGCGTAGATGCGCCGGATCTCAACGTCGAGCTTGGCATCGGAGATCGATCGTGGCGATGGTGGCGATGGTGGCGACGTTTGCGCGACCAGTAGGTCGATGGGGCGACCTGCAACACCGCGCAGATCGGCTCGATTGTCCAAAGCAACCCATCAGTACACATACCTTTGTTCGCATCGATGACCGCGACTACTTCTTCGACTGGCGGTCGAGCTAGTGGCAGCTCCGAAGACAGACGCTACTGCTTTCAAAATTTCGTTCGCCCGGCGAAGCTCACGGTTCTCACGCTCCAGCTGCAAGATCCGCTCACGATCTGCCGACGGCACACCAGGACGGCGGCGCTCGTCGATCTCGGCCTGGCGGACCCAGTTCCGCAAGGCTTCTTTGTTCACACCGGGCCTCGATGCCACCGACGCGATCGCGCCTGGCGCAGCACCGCTGTGCTCACGAATCTCGAACACCATCCGGACCTCGCGCTCACGCAACTCGACCGGGTACTTCGAGGACGTGCCATGACCAGAATCCTCGTTCCAGAGAATGGGCCTACGCTGATCCCGGGGCGGTTCACCGCCATGGAAACGTGGGACCGGCTCAGGGTCGAGATCGCCCACGACATGGCCATCGACAGTCATGGTCCAAGGCAATTTCTGGCTGAATTCTGGCAGACCGCTGGTCTGCCGCTGCAGAGAGGTTTCGTACCTTCGTAGGTGCTGGTTACAAGGACCGGCCACCGCCTTCGACGGGCTGGTGCGAATCCGGAGGTGCCCTGATGGGTAGTCCAGCTATCGAATTGCAGGGTCTGCAGCATCGCTACGACAGTGCCCTGGTCCTGCAGGGAATCGATCTGCGAATCGACCATGGTGAGGTGTTCGGGTTCCTCGGGCATAACGGTGCAGGCAAGACGACCGCTGTCAACATTTTGACAACGCTCATCATTCCCACCGGCGGTACAGCGAGCGTCTGCGGTTTCGACGTGGTTCAACAGCGTCGAGAGGTGACTGAATGCATTGGGTATCTGCCGTCGGAGGTACGAATGTACGGGCACCTCACGGCGTTGGAGAACCTGGAGTTTTTGGGTCGCTTGTCTGGGCTTTCAAAGCCGAAACAGGTGGCCAAAGACACGTTGAAGTTCCTAGACGCGGCTGACCTTGGTGATCGCCGGGTGGGAACGTTCTCGTCGGGGATGCGCCAGCGGGTCGGGATCGCACAAGCGATCATGCATTCCCCACGGGTGTTGTTCCTGGATGAGCCGACAACTGGCCTGGATCCATTAGGCGTCCGGCAATTACGCGAGACGATCGTGGCGTTGAACCGGGAGCGCGGCATGACGGTATTCATGAACACGCATTTGCTGGGCGAGGTTGCAAAGGTCTGCACGACGATCGGGGTGTTGAACCACGGCGAGTTGATTTACAAGGACTCGATCGAGGCGACAACAGCCCGGTTCCCTGATGAAGGGTCACTCGAAGACATCTATGTGCGCATGGAAACATCCGAAGGCGTCTCACGATGAACACGATGATCGCAACCGTTGCGTCCCATCAGGTACTTGCGTTGCGGCGCCGGCGAGTGCTCGGGGTTTTGGTCGGTTCGTTGGTCGGAGTCACAGCACTCGCTGGAATCCTGGGGTGGGCCAGTCACCAGACGATCATTGGAGTGTACGACGAGTCCGTGAAACTTCTCGCAACACGGAACCTCGCGGCACCGCCGAACCCGTTCCTCTTGAAACCGGTACTTTCGCTGCTGTCGAACATGGTCATCTACGTGACGATGATCGGCGCACTGGTGGCCTTGGTGCTCGGGCATCTCACGGTGGCCGAAGACGATACGACTGGGATTGGTCGGCTCGTGTTTTCTCGGCGACTCAGCCGCCCCCAGTATGCGATCGGCAAGATTGCAGCATCGGGACTTGTTCTCGGCGTTTCGATGCTCGCGTGCGCGGTCGTGAGTGTCGTTGCGCTGGTCATCGTCAACCGGGTCGTCCCGTCGGCCGGTGACATTGGTCGGCTTGGATTGTTCTTTGGGTTCTCGTGGCTATACCTGATGGTCTTCGCGTTGGTAGGGATGGTCACTTTGTTGATGACCGGTCGTCGTTCACTTGGGCTGCTGAGCGCCATGGGTGTATGGCTAGTCGTCACGTTCGCCGTTCCGCAGTTCACGTCCGGGTTGCGGCCTTCGCAGTCCCTCAACCCGATCGTTGATCCGATCAGTACTTCCCAGACGTTCTTCAAGGTCACCAGCAGGGCCCGACCAATTTCGATCGCCGAGCAGTTCAAGGAAGCAAGCTCGCGCATGTTGCGCACCGCTCCTGGCGAACCACTTGCCGACACACTTCTACGTGTAGTTCCGATCGTGGCCGCGTTCGCACTCCTCTTGGCTGTGACGGTGCGACTCGTCCAGCGCCACGACTTCTCAAGGAGCAACTCCGGTGAATAGCAGAACTCTTACACTCGCAAAACACGAGTACCGCGCAGCGCTGCGCAGCCGTGTCCTGGTCGGTTTGCTCGGGATCTTGATCGTTGTCACCATCGCATCGGTCTACATCGCATCGGTCGCCCATCGCAGCCAAGTTGCGGACTATCAGGCGTACAAGGCGGCAGCCCAAGCTAGCGGTCTCGCGAAAATCGCGCCGTCTCCTCTCGCTCCTATGTCGTTGCTGCGAGGAGCGTTCGAGTACCTGCAAATTGTCGGAGCCGTGATCGCCATCGCCCTCGGGTTCTTGAGCGTGTCCCGTGAACGTTCGAACCGGACCCTGCCTCTGTTGCGGTCTCGACCGGTCAGCGCCAGCGAACTGGCATCCGGAACCCTTCTAGGTGCAGTCGCAATTATCGCCACACTGGTGGCCGCGACCGCCGCGGTTGGAGTGCTGTGCATCGGCCTGATCGGCAACGACTGGTTAAGTCCACCCGAATACGTTCAGCTCTTCCTTGCTTATGGGGCATCGGTGATCTACATGACCGGATTTTACGCCCTCGGCGTCTACGCCACTGCGAAGTCCAAAAACGCGACGAACGGACTCTTCATAGCGCTGTGCGTGTGGCTTGTCATCGTTCTGGTATTTCCACAGATAGGCGACACGCTGGACTCCGACAACCAGGTACCGGGCGGTCTCTTCAAGGCCATCGGCCTGAACCGGGCCGACGAAACCACCGTCCTGTCACACTTCACGATCTTCGAGACGATTCGCACACGCATCGAATACGTGTCCTTCGCCCAGCACTTCCAGCGCTTTGTGTTTGCCATGGCCGACGTCAAAGAACGCTACCGACCATTCGGTCTCGGGTGGCTCATGGCCCGAGTCTGGACCGATCTTGGTTGGGTTCTTGCCTGGCCAGCCCTACTCATCTCAGCCCAACGCCGCGCCCTGCGGAACCAACCAACCATCCCCCAAGGAGCATCATCATGAAAAACCCGACAACCAACCAGACCAGCCAAACTTCGCGATCTACGCCGTCGCGGACCCATCGCCAGACCATCTTGGTCGTCGCCGGGCTCGCAGTAGCGGGCGTTGCGCTCGGTGCGTGCAGCTCGTCGTCTCCAAAGCCTTCGGCGGGCACTGCGCCAGTCTCGGCTAGCCCCGCGCCCGCAGCAACCGACACCACACCCGCGGTGGCTGACACGACCCCGGTCGCTGCTGGAACGGCCACATCCAAGGCGCCTGCCGCTGCTGCGAGTGCCGGTGGTGCCGTTCTCCCGGTGCCAAGTAGCCCGATTGCGAACACGGCAACTGCCCAAACACTAAAAATCGATTCGGTCCTGGTCGAAAACAACCTTGATGCGACTGGCAAGGCAACCAGCGATCACCTGGAAGTTGCGCTCAGCAACACGGGCACGACGGCCCTGACAGGAGTCGAGGTGTTCTACACCTTTACCGATCCAACGACCGCAACCACCGAGAACTATTACACCAAGCTTCCCGCAGACTTCTCTATCCCTGCGGGCGGCAAACGTATTGTTCACTTTGATGACACTGGTGCTCCCGACCACTTCCCGGTCAACAAGTTCAGCCTCTATTACACGAGCAAGAACGCGATGGACGTGAGCGTCACCGTGAGCGCAAAAGATGCGGCCGTGCAAAAGCTCGACCTGAAGAAGGACGCAGGCGGAGCAGAAGCGGCCGACTGACGTCAGACCTCGCACCGAACCAACAACGACAGCGACTCGAGTAGGCGAAACATGTCCCACGATCAGTTACCAGCCTCTGATCGCTTACGCGAACGTATCGATACAGTGGACTACGTGGAACGTTCTCGCCTACTCGTTGTCGAAGACGACACCCGGATCGGGGCCTCGCTCACCAGGGCCCTTGAAGGATCAGGGTACTCAGTCACCTGGGCCGCGACAGCGCGAGAAGGCATCGACGCGTTCACCCAGGCCCTTGCTGGCACCGAACCGTTCCGGCTCGTCCTTCTCGACCTCGGCCTCCCCGACGCCAACGGCCTGGACGTGTGCCGCATTCTCGTGGACTCCGACCCAATGATTCCAATTGTTATGCTCACCGCCCGCGACGACGAGCTTGACTCCGTGATAGGCCTTGACGCAGGCGCCGTCGACTACGTCACCAAGCCGTTCAGCCTCGCGCCACTTCTGGCCCGGATCCGTGCACAACTCCGACGAACCGATAACGGCGACGTGGTCGAGCAGCACCTTCCGGCCGTCGTGACGGTCGGTGCGCTGACAATTAATCGGGCGGCTCGGCGAGTAACCAGAAGCGGACAAGAAGTCCAACTGCGACCCAAGGAGTTCGATCTCCTGGTGCGCCTCGCCATTGATGCCGAATCAGCCGTTACGCGGGAAACGCTCATGAATGATGTGTGGGATACGGAATGGTTCGGATCAACAAAAACCCTTGATTTTCATGTGGCAGCACTACGCGCAAAACTTGACCCGGCAAGCGGTCCATCGATCATCACGACTATCCGTGGTGTCGGTTTCCGCCTCGAAAACTGAAATCACGAGTCGCATGCGTCGCCGTGTTCTTGTAGCCATCATGACCGTCACAACGGTCGTGATGTTGCTCTTTGCCGTCCCACTCGGATTTGTTCTCGAACGGCTCCTTGATGAACGCGCCGTGTTCGCTCTCGAGCACCGTGCAGCTCTCGCAGCAAGCAACATAGACCTGACCGACAAAACCGACGTACCCGACGCATCGGAGTTTCCGGCAGGTCCAGAAGAGTTCGCCCTCTACGATGCCAAGGGCATTCGAATTGCGGGCTCCGGCCCAGAGTTCATCGTGGTGGCCAGTTTCAGCAAGAGTTCCACAGCCGACCGCACCACCGAACAAGGCCCGAACCTCGTGACCACACTACCGATCGTGTCGGGCGAAACGCTGGTCGGATTCGTCCGCGCCCAACGGTCCCTGGCAACGATCGACGCGACGACAAAGCGTGCGCTCGCCTTTCTCATTGTTGGTGCCCTCGGCGTTCTTGGGATCGGCTGGATGATCGCTCGCCGACTCGCACGGACCATTGCGACGTCAACACAAACCCTCCGCGACGCAGCGGTTCGCCTTGGAAACGGTGACTTCACGCTCAACGCGCCCGCCACTGGGATCGCCGAGCTCGACGAGGTCGGCGACGCGCTTACCGCTACCGCCCAGCAGCTCGGCGAGCTCGTCGATCGCGAACAGGCCTTCAGCGCAGATGTTTCTCATCAACTGCGCACCCCAATCGCCGGCCTCCGGGCTGCACTGGAAACCGAGCTGGCGTTTCCGCGCGACGATCACCAAATCATCGTTCGCGAGTCGCTCGAAGACGTTGCGCGATTCGAGCGGACCGTCAATGACATTCTTGCGTTTGCCCGAAACGAGCGAAGTGCACACGCGACAACCGTTGATGTAACGGAAACCATCCGGGAAATTCACCATAGATGGTCGCCGAAGTTCGTAGCAGTCGGGCGGTCGCTGACCCTCAGCTCTGGAACGGCTGCGTGCAACGCCGTGGGCAATCAACGCCTCCTTGCCCAAGCCCTCGACGCGCTCCTCGACAACGCGCTGAAACACGGCGCTGGGCCAACCACGCTCAGTGTCATTGCCGATAGCTCAAGCGCAGCAATCCAGGTCACCGACTCCGGTCAAGGTGATCATGGAAACGAACATTCTGGACTCGGCCTCGCACTCACCAACCGCCTAGTCCGCGCCCAGAACGGTCGACTCATTTCAGAACTTGACCGGGCCAAACCCACGATGCGAATCGTTCTCCTCCGGTCACAAACAGATCCAGCCCCCTGAGCCGCGAGACGATCAGACCCGGACCAGATGACTCCGACCCAGAGACCGACCGACGAACGTTGCCTGCCTCGATGTCCGGCGATAGTCCCAAGTCCAAAATCGCAGCCTTCTCGTAGTCGGCAAACGTCGCAACGGGGCCCGTCCGTCGCAGCGCGCAGCGCGCAACATCGATTCTCACTTTGGCTGGCCTTTAGTTGCCTTCGGCGGAGCTGAAGCCACAATCCTTCATGGTGATTGACGTCTCCACATCATGTGGAGCCCCGAAAGGAATGAACACATGAAATCCACATCAAAGCACAAGCGATGGGCCGCAGCAGGTCTCGTCGCTGGCCTGATGCTCGGTGGCGGTGCCTTTGCCAACGCAGCCACCAATGGTGGTACCTCGGCCAATGCGCCGAGTACTGCGAGCCAACCGGTCGCACCGTCAGTTCAGGTACAGGCCCCGAGCACGCCGGCGGCGCCCTCGCCGACAGCCCGGCCCGGCGACACCGCGGAGGCGTCGGACGTTACAGACGTTGCGGGCACATCGGAAGCAGCCGACGCCAATGGTGCCCCGGATGTCAACGAAGCGACTGAAGCTCCTGAAGCCAACGAGGCCGTTGAAGCCAACGAGCCCAACGAAGCGACTGATACCAAAGAAGCGAACGAGGCCCCTGAAGCCAACGAGGCCACCGATGGCGGGGCCGACTGTGAGGACGGCATCGTGAAGGGTACGTCGACACAATGCGACGGAGGCCCGTCGGCCAACCAGGACGGTGGCACCGAGACCCCTGACGCAGCGCAGAACTAGGCAATCGTCCCCGCGGAACACGGACGGCCGTCCCCTGGCCGTCCGTGTTCCGCGTCAACACTTCGGTTGATCTTTAGGTTGTCTTCAGGAATGGGTGGGCATAGTTGAGTCGATCCACCAACTCACCCGCCCCGAGGACCCCGTGCATGTTTTGGTCGTAGAAGATGATAATCGCCTCGCCGTCAACCTTCGACGTGGGCTCGAAGCCGAGGGATGGGCCGTCGAGATCGCCCAAGATGGCGAAGCCGGATTGTGGGCGGCTACGGAAGGGACCTTCGACGCAATCGTCCTCGACATCATGTTGCCGAAACTCAATGGGTTCCAGGTCTGTCGTCGGATTCGCGAGGCCGGAAACTGGACGCCGATACTCATGCTTACAGCGAAGAACGGTGAACTCGACGAAGCCGAAGCCCTTGACACTGGTGCTGATGATTTTCTGTCGAAGCCGTTCAGCTTCGTCGTGCTCGTCGCTCATCTCCGTGCGCTTCTGCGACGCGGCACCCGAGAACCCATCGCTGCGCTGGCTGCTGGCGATCTCACGGTTGACTCCGCTGGTCATCACTGTCGACGTGGCGACGTCGATATCCGCCTGACCGCCCGGGAGTTCTCCATTCTTGAATTCCTTATCCGTCACGCCGGTGAGGTCGTTACGAAGTCGGAGATTCTCGCCAACGTGTGGGACTTCGCCTATGAGGGAGACCCAGGCGTCGTCGAGGTCCACATTTCGGCAATCCGAAAGAAGATCGACGCACCGTTTAAGCGTGAGGCGATCGAAACCATCCGAAACGTCGGCTACCGACTTGCATCGAACGGCGGATGAAGTGCGGTTGCTCCCGTCTACCGTCAGGGCCCGGGCCACAATCGCGGCTGCGGTCGTGGTTGGAGCGGCGTTAGCGGCGACCGGCGTATTAGTGGTCAACACGCTGCACGGTCGGCTAGTGCGCGGGCAACGAGATACAGCCGAGCTTCGTGCCCGTGACGTTGCTGTGCTCATCGCCGACGGCCACCTCCCCGCAGCGCTGTCTATTCCGGGAGAGGACCGCGCTCTGGTGCAGGTTGTCGATGGTCGTGGCACGGTACTGGTGCAAAGCACCAACACCGCCGGCGAACCCGCCGTACTGCCGCTGAGCGACCTACGCAAGGACCATTTCCTCACAACGATGCGAGGCTTACCTATCGGTGACGGCGAACGTTTTGTCGTCGTTGGCCTCCTAGCCAAGACGGCGATCGGCCCTCTGACTGTGATTACCGCCGAAAGCCTCGAAAGCGCCGACGACGACACCGCGGCGGTAGCCCGACTTCTGCTATTCGGCTTTCCGCTCATGGTCGTGCTCGTGACGGTAATCGTGCTGCGAACAACGCAGTCAGCCTTCAAGCCAGTCAGCAAAATGACCGTGGAACTTGGCGAGATTTCGTCAAATGATCTTCACCGCCGCGTCACCTCCCCCACCGCCGATGACGAAATCGGGAAGCTTGGCGAAGCAATGAACCTTCTGCTTGGACGCCTTGAACGGTCGTCGGAACGCGAACGAAGATTCGTCGCGGACGCGAGCCACGAGCTCCGCTCTCCGCTCGCCTCGATCCGTGCCGCGCTCGAGATCGCCGACACCCATCGTGCCAAGATCGATCCTCACCTGGCAATCAGCGATGCGTTGGCCGACCATGTCCGCCTTGATCGACTCGTCGACGATCTCCTCGCGCTCGCCCGACTCGATGGTGCTCACCTGGTGGATGTCGGCCCGGTTGACTTCGCTTTACTCGCCACCGTCGACTTAGTTGGACGGCCCGACTCACCCGTGCACCTCGACCAAACGTTGAAACCTGCGATAGCGTTCGGCGATGAAACGCAACTCGGTCGAGCGTTACGAAATTTGATCGACAACGCGCTGCGGCACGCAACGTCGCGCGTGACAGTTTCGACTGGAGTGATTGGCGATCGTGTTATCGCTCAGGTGAATGATGACGGGCCCGGGATCCCGGTCGGCGACCGTGACTTCGTGTTCGAACGATTCAGCCGACGAGACAACGCACGCGCCGTCGATGATGGGGGTTCCGGGCTCGGGCTCGCGATTGTTCGAGAAGTCATCGAGGCCCATCACGGCACGGTCCAGGTGGCCGACAGTCCGCTCGGCGGCGCACAATTCACCATCATCCTGCCGAGCGCCTCGTCTGTTCTTCGTGGTCTCGATCGCGACACCAGTACCCTTGCGCGCGTTCGGCGCCGTTCGCTTCGTCGTAGCGTCGGCGGCGGCGCCGCACAGAAAGTCGGGCACGACCTATGACACCTCCGCTACACGGACTGAGCACTGAAGAGGTGGCATCGCGGGTCCGTGACGGACTCGGGAATGTGACTGATCAAGCGACGACCCGCTCAATCCGCTCAATTGTTCGGGCGAACACGATGACCCGATTCAATGCGCTTCTGCTTGTCATGTTCGCCGCAATAGCGGCAGTTGGGGCGTTCAAGGACTCCATTTTTATCTGGGTGGTGGTGTTGAACTCCGTTGTCGGTATTGTGCAAGAAATTCGAGCTCGACGCACACTTGATGCCTTACAGTTGATTTCCGCCCCCCAGACCCGGGTCCGGCGCGATGGCGTAGAGTCGATGGTTCCCGTTGTTGAACTCGTCGTTGATGATTTGGTTCTGATCAGCCGGGGTGATGAAGTTCCGGTCGATGCAGTCGTCGTCGACGCCGATGGACTTGAAGTTGACGAGTCCCTCCTGACCGGTGAAGCAGACACGGTCGCCAAGACGATCGGTGACGCGATGCTTTCGGGAAGTTTCGCCGTGTCGGGGAGCGGACTGCTCCGGGCAACCGCGGTTGGAAACAGTTCCTATGCGCGTCGGCTTACCGTTGAGGCTAGACAGTTCACGTTGACCCGTTCCGAATTGCGGGACGGGACCGACACGATTCTTCGCCTGGTGTCGTTTGTTGTGGTCCCGGTCGCCGTGTTGCTTCTTTGGAGTCAGCGACGCGCCGGAGAGTCTTTCCCGTCATCGGTGGCGGGCACGGTCGCGGGGGTCGTCGCGATGGTCCCCGAAGGGCTTGTGCTGCTCACGAGCGTTGCTTTTGCCGCAGGGGTGGTCAGGCTGGGCCGACACGGT
Organism: uncultured Acidimicrobiales bacterium; assembly: GCA_963763135.1. Taxonomy (GTDB): domain Bacteria; phylum Actinomycetota; class Acidimicrobiia; order Acidimicrobiales; family JANYDT01; genus JANMZO01. Next base: position 143,689 of record CAVXNJ010000013.1, read on the forward strand.
GTTCTGACCCGTGAACTGTCGGCGATTGAAGGACTCGCGCGAGTCGACACGCTGTGTATCGACAAGACCGGAACCCTCACCGTGCCTGGCATGCGACTCGTCGACGTCGTTGCGACCGGCACCGGTTCGCTCACCGACGAAGTCGCCACCATCTTGTCTGCGCTGAGTTCGATCGACGAGCACCCAAATCCGAGCACCGCTGCGATCGCTGCGACATACCCCCGTCGCGACGGCCCTGCCCCGGTGGCTCGGGTTGGTTTCTCATCGGCGCGAAAATGGAGTGGCGCAACATTCGCGGCACATGGCACGTGGGTGCTGGGGGCACCCGAATTCGTGCTCACCGCCGCTGACCACGACAACACCGTTGTGCTCGCCGATGCCGCGGCCCGTGCAGCGAACGGCAATCGAATACTGGTACTCGCACACACGAATGAGGTCCTGAACGGTTCCACGTTGCCGCCGCGGCTTCGCGGTGTTGTGCTCGTCGTTCTGTCTGAAGAACTCAAAGCGGACGTCGACACGACGCTCGGCTTTTTCGCCCAGCAAGGCGTCGACGTGAAGGTCATTTCCGGTGATAGCCCGGTGACGGTGGCGGCGGTTGCGCAACGCGCGGGTCTTGTTGTTCATGGCGTCTTCGACGCTCGATCACTGCCCGATGATGACGCCAACATTCACGACGTCCTCGAAGCAAACAACGCGTTTGGTCGTGTCACCCCGGAGCAGAAACGCAGAATTGTCCGGAACTTGCAGGCCAACGGTCACACCGTTGCGATGACCGGTGACGGGGTGAATGATCTTCTCGCCCTGAAAGACGCCGATATCGGCGTAGCGATGGGTAACGGGAGTGCAGCGACACGATCTGTTGCACAGTTTGTCCTCGTGGACGACGACTTTGGTTCGTTGCCCCGTGTTGTGGCCGAGGGACGACGCGTGATAGCCAACATCGAACGGCTCGCGAATCTTTTCGTGACCAAGACGGTGTACGCCTTGCTCCTCGCGCTTGCCACAGGCGTCGGGAGGCTTCCATTCCCGTTCCTCCCCCGACAGCTCAGCGTGGTCGGAACCCTCACCATCGGCATCCCATCGTTCATTCTGGCGTTCGAGCCCGGGGCTGCTCGGGCGAAACCTGGTTACGTCGGACGAGTTCTACGTTTCGCGCTTCCTTCCGGGGCTGTCGCTGCGATCGCCACGTTCGCGGCCTACGCTGACGCTCGAACCGATCACGCGACGCTCGCCCAGGCCCGAACCACCTCGACAGTCGTACTGTTCTGTGTTGCAATCTGGATTCTGTCGCTACCGATTCGACCGCTCAACCGGCGTCGAGGGGCGTTGCTCGCCGTGATTGTTGCGACGTTCGTCGCGTTGATCCTCGCCGGGCCGAGTCGCCGCTATCTCGAATTGTCGACTCCCCCTTGGTTTACCCTCGCAACTGCCGGCCCCTTGGTCCTCGGGGCATGGGGTTTGCTCGAAGCCGGAACACGGATAGCGACACGCCGACGCTCCGATCCCGTTCCCGCCCACCAGTCCACCCATCAACCGAAAGTGGCGACCGATGCGTGACGTAGCTGCTCTCCACTTCATCAAACCCCGAACCTCGCCGCGAGCGTGGATCAGCGCGCTTGGGGCTGCCTTCGGGATCTTGTGTAGTGCATGGTTCGTGGGACTCCTCGCAACGGCCGCAATGTCAAATCGCGTATCCGAGTTCGCCATCGCCTCCATTGAGGCAGCGTTTGTGGCCGCAGGTGCGATAGCGGCCACACGAGTCGCCGCGGTGCTTGGCACGTCACCAATGCTCGTCGGGACCCTCGCCTCCGTGACGGTACTCGGATTTGGTGCCGCCGCCCCGATAGCCGGACCATTGGTGCCGTTCGCCTCAATACGCTGGGTCGTCGCGACCGTCGTGGGTTTGGCCGTGGGCGCACCGCTGCCAGGTCGGCGTGGCGTGTCTGTACCGGGAAGGCGCCCGAAGCGAGCAGCGTTGGCGGTCCTTCTCGCGCTTGGTGTCGTTGGCGACTCAACAGTTCCGGCGGGCGCGTGGATTGCATCGGCCCGTCGAAAACACCCAACGGCGACAATGCGTCGAACCGGTGGCGTTGACCTCGTGATCGATACCCACCAGTGGTTGGCCAACCGAGGAGTCGAGATTCTTCGTGGCGACGGACGGAACGATCTGGTTGCATTCTTGGACTCCCCCGACCCCACCGCGCCTGATGTACCGTCACGCCCTGGAACAAACCAGACCTACCGCTGGCGGCTCCTCATGGGCGCGAGTGACGCCGACGGGACACTCTACAAGCAGATCCCTGATCACTTCTTTAACTGGTGGACCCACGCCGGGCGTCGCTGGATCGGCGGCTCATCGGCCGGGTCCAACGCCGAGGTCGCCTACCAACACGCGGTCGACGCATGGCGTTCCGGGGACCGTGGCACCGCAATGCATTGGCTCGGCGCATCAATTCACCTCCTCACCGATGCGTGCGTTCCGCAGCATCAGTTCTTTTCCGTCAACGTCTACCACCACCAGTTCGAAGCGTGGGTGCAAAAGCACCAAAACGCCCTTGCCGTTGACAAAGGCGCCATTTACCAATCCGACTTCCGCACCAACTCCGGGCACGGAGGGTCGGACTGGAGTAGCGCACACCCGCGTGGCTGGGTTGATGAATGCGCCCACCGCGCTGCCCACCAACTCCAATCATCCACCCACTCCAACCCAAAACAGTCGAAACCAACCGACCTCCAATGGGCAACCACGCCCCTCATCGCTGACGCCCAACGGTTCAGTGCCGGCTACATCGCCAAGTTCTTCAACGACGTCACAGGCCTATGAAAAAGACCATCACTGCAGCCCTCGCCGCGCTTGGCCTCGTCGTTTCCAGCGCACTCGGAGCTCTACTCATCGCTGGACTCTTCGAAGGGATCGCCTCGGCACCCGGCTGGCTCCCCGAGTCAGCCGCCATCGCGTTTTTCATCGGAGGCATGGCCCTCACCGGCCAAGTCTGCGTTGACGTCGCCGACCACCACGCAATCCGAGCCATTGCCACTGTCATCGTACTGATCGGGGCGGTCGGCTACTTGGCCAGTCGGGTAACCGAAGCGCACGGCGAAGGGCTCGAACCGACAACGCTTCTCATTGCCATGGCTGGACTCGCAGCCCTCCTTCTTGCTTCCGTCGCCGAAGCGCAGAGACGACGACGTTCCGCACTTCGACGGGCACCGTGACCACAGGTCGGAGGGCGACGACGCACACGACGCTTTCCGATCTCGTTCAGCTCGCCTTAAGGAGCTTCGTGTGACTCTGAGGGAGTTCGTCCATTGGCACACGTTCCCTGGGCAACCGGGCTCGGCGTATCCGTCGGCGCCCCCCGGTTGTCCAGGACCCCGCCGGGGTTTCACCACGACAGCGCAATGCAACGTACTCACCAAAACGACGCCACTGAAAGGCCAACGTCATGACAATCAGCACGATCGTTGTCGGTGCTCTTCGTTTCACTTCCTTTGCCTTGCTGCTCGCGGCAATCCTCAGTTGGTTCCCGACGCGAAACGGGCCTTTTGCGAAACTCAACTACGGACTAGACCGGATCACCTCACCGGTGTTGGCGCCCATCCGCCGTATCATTCGTCCAATCTCCGGTCTTGATATTTCCTCCCTTGTTGCCATTGTCTTTGTCAACGCAGTGTTGATCCCCGTAGCAATGCGCTTGTAGCAAAGTTCCCTGATTGCCATGACCTTTACTTACCTCGCCCTCGTCGAGTTCGCCAAGCATCGCTTTTACGCCAACGAGAACCGTCGGCCGCCGAGCAAACCAACCATCCCGCCCGCGCCATCGCCGAGAACGCCACTTCGGGCGTCGACTCTCCCGATTCACCCACGCCGCACCACCAGCGACGCCCAGTCGTATCGACTCGTCCCGATAGATCCAAAACGTTGGACACTCGGCGGCCGGTCGGCCTTTTGCTGGCCTTCGGGTCGCTTTAGCGGACCTGAAGCGCTCAGTTGCCATGGTGTTGCTATCTCCACATGGTGTGGACGGTGAAGGGAACGAAAACATGAGTACAACGTCAAAGCACAAGCGATGGGCTGCTGCCGGTTTGGTTGCTGGCCTGATGCTGGGTGGAGGTGCGATTGCGAACGCCGCTACGAACGGCGCGAGCTCAACGCCTCCGCAGAGCCCGGTGGCTCAGCCCGTCGCCCCATCGGTGCAAGCACAGGCGCCAACTCCGGCCGCAGCTTCACCGCTGGTTGATACGGCCGAGGCATCAGAGGTGAAGGATGCTCCGGGTACGCCCGAGGCACCCGGAGCGAACGAGGCGGCTGAGCCCAACGAACCCGCAGGAGCTGAGGCAAACGAAGCCAACGAGACCCCCGAGGCCAACGAGGCTTCTGGGGCCAACGAAGCTTCTGGGGCACCCGATGCCAATGAGGCAAACGGTGTTGACTGCGAGAACGGCCTCGTGAAAGGCACGTCGACGCAGTGCGACGGTGGTCCATCGGCCAACCAGGACGATGGCACCGAGACAGGTGAAGCTTCCCAGAAGTAGACCTTGCCCGCCGAACACGGACGGCCCTCCCCGGCCGTCCGTGTTCGGCGGCACGGCTGCAGCTCATCCCACCTGAACTCGCAAGGATTGCGCCGCTGTGACGTCTCAGCTCTTCACACGGTCTTTCCGGTAACGTGACCGATCCCTCAGCGCGATGAACAGGGCTAGGGTGCCACCGATAAGTACCCGAAGCGCTGCGCGTTTCGGTGGGGCACCGCCAAGACGGGCACCGACGGTGCCGAGAGCGACAAGTCCCAAGAGAGTTACGCCCATTGTGCTCGGTACGCGACGCGAAGCTGAACTGACGACCACGACGAGGATCGGCACGACGGCGCCCAGCACGAAGCTCAGTGCCGACACCAGCGAAGCTTGGGTTGGGTCGGCCAACATGTTGGTGTCGATACCCAACTCATCGCGGGCGTGCACGCTGAGCGGGTCGGTTTGGGAAAGTTCTTCGGCCACGAGTTTGGACAACTCCGGGCTGAGACCCCGACGACGGTAGATCTGGGTGAGTTCTTCCAGTTCTGCTGCAGGCGAGGAGGCCTGCTCGTTGCGTTCGCGTTTGATGTCGGCAAGTTCGGTGTCACGCTGGGAACTCAACGAAACGAATTCGCCAGCGGCCATCGACAGCGCGCCAGCAGTAAGCCCGGCTATTCCTGCGACGAGTACCGCCGATTGTGAACTGTTCGCGGCCGCGACCCCGACAAAGAGGCTCGCAGTGGAAATCAAACCGTCGTTTGCACCGAGGACTGCCGCGCGCAACCAGGCCGCTCGCCCTCCGACATGTCGCTCCGTAGAAGAGTGATCTGGGAGTGTTCTAGGCATGGTCAAAGTTGCACAAACCGGGGGCTTGGTGCTGGCGTAGAGGATGATCCGTCACGCAGTGAAGTGCAGTTCGACGCGTCGGTCGTGGGCGTGGTGTCCAGCAAGGGCGAAGAGATGATCATCGCCACTGCTGTCGCCGTAGGCGTGAACGACCACACCGCCGCCATTTGGATTGTGCTCCGATATCCATCGCAAAACCGCGTTTGCCTTTGCCACGCCACGCATATTCGGACCCTTCAACTCGCCAGTCAGTATGCCGTCGGGTGTCACAGCGAGTTCGGTGCCGATCGACGCGTCGACACCGAACACGTTACCAATCGACTCGACGTAGACCAATGGCGACGCGCTCACCAGCAATGTTTGATGACCGGCGAGCTGATGAGCGATCAACGAGCGTTGGGCGTCGGGTTCGACTCGCTGAATCAGCTTGTCGGTGACGAACATCCCTGCCGCCGCTTGTATGCGAACGAGTGATCGCGATCGCAGCGACGAAAAGATCAGCTTGCGTTTGAAGTCTTCTCGAATCGACAGGTCATGTCCTGGACCCCCTCGACCAGTCGCTCGGACTCCGATGTTTCGAGCGACGCCACCAACGGAGCGAGCAATTGCCGTGAGGAGGCGGGGAGTGCCGAGGGTGAAGCGGAGGAACCTGAGGAGTGACTCGCCGCGGATGAGTGTTCCGTCGAGGTCGAACACCGCAACATGCATCGTCCTGGGTGTGGCGTCCAGCTGTTCCGGGTCGGGCGATGCCTTGGGCGGGCGATAAGCGGGACACTCGACGTTGCCTGCTCCCTGGGTCTCTCGGTTGTCGTTCATCGGCTGATCCGGCGTGCGAGTGACGAGGGGACAAGCTGTAGCGCGACGGCGACAGGTGCGACCCATTTTGGGGTCCAAACGACTCGCCGTTGTTTGCGAATCCCTTCGACGATGTCGGCGGCTACCCGTTCAGGAGTGATCGCGAAGCGTGGGGTAGGGCCGAGTTGAGCGGTCATTTTGGAGATCACGAAACCGGGACGGACGACCATCACGTGGACTCCGGTGTCGTGGAGTCGTTCGCCTAACGCAACGACCAACCCGTCGAGACCTGCTTTTGCGGCGCCATACATTGGGTTGGTTCGTCGCGGCCGCAACGCAGCCGCGCTCGACAGGACCACAAGGCTGCCGTGCCCTTGCCTGACGAGTGCGTCTGCTGCGTACAGAGCGAGGATCGACGGAAGCGTAAAGGTCGATTCGGCTACCCGGCGGGCTTCGTCGAAACGGTCGAGTCGGCCGATTCCCGAATCGACGGTTCCCAGTTCACCAATAGCGATCAAGACCGTGTCGATATCGCGCATCGCAGTGGCGGCGTTGTCCACGAGTTGCTGTTGCCGTGCAGTGTCATGAGCTGATTTGGGGAGTTCGGTATGGTGCACTTCGAGGTTGGGGTGTTGCTGACGTAGGAACTGGTAGCGCTGTTGCGTTTCGACGGGTCGACGGGACGCGAGCGTGACACAACGCAGCGGACCGTTGGCGAGCGCGTCAACGCATGCGACTGCGATGTCGCTGTTCGCGCCGATCACGAGCAGCGATTGCGGGAGGTGACCGACATCGTTCATTGGCCCGCTCCGCTGGAGATGTCAGGGTGTCGTTTTGTTTGTCCCGTGAGGTTCAATCGTCTGTCGAGATCGGATTGGATTTGTCCGTTTGGATCAATACGGTTTCGTATGGTTCGCCACTCATTGATCCGCGGGTACATTTCCTCCAGCAACTCGGGTCGCATCCGCGAATCCTTCGCCAGGTAAAGGCGACCGCCGTGGTTCACGACGAGTTCGTCGAGGCAGTCCAGCGTTGCGTAGACGTCTCGATTGTTTGGCAGATCGACGGCAAGGGTCCAACCGGGAAGCGGGAACGAAAGGGGTGCCACTCCGCTACGACCGAGTCGCTTCAGGGTAATGAGCGGTGACGTGAGGTGCGCCGCGCTGAGCTCATCAAGCACGTGACGTATGACCTCGTGCGCATTGTGTGGCAATGCGCACTGCCATTGGATGAACCCTGCGTTCCCGTAGAGCCGGTTGGCATGGCCAACTCGGTCAAGGGGATGAAAGAACTCGCCGAGGGTCTCGAGCCGAGTCACCCCATGACGGGAAACGTGGTGGAAACGGGCGCCGGCGAAGATTTTTGTCGACCATGGCCGGATGAGCGCGACCGGTACTTCGGGAAAGTCGATGGCTCGGGCGAACCATTCATCGTGATCACGGTGAACGAATCGTGAGATCCTGTGGACTTCGTCGGTGGCGAGAGCATCGGTGTTGGCATGCTCCCCGCTTGAGAGGATTCCGCAGCCAAGCCGATGGCCTTTAGCCGAGCCGTGGAGCCAGGCAATGGCATAGGTTGCGGTGTCGCTGTCGAGGGATTGCAGGGTGTCGTCAAAGTCGTTCGTGCGGCGGTGGGTTGCCCTCATCAGCGGCGTGGGTATTGCGAGAAGGTTCATTGTGGCCGTGCGGATGACGCCGGTGAGGCCCATGCCGCCCACCGTCGCCCAGAACAGTTCCGGATGTTCGTTTGGGGTGAGGTATTTCGTGCCTACGGGGGTGTCGAGAACGATCGACTGGATGTGGGTACCGATGGTGCCGGCGAGCCGATGGTTCTTTCCATGTACGTCGGCTGCGATCGCTCCGCCGAAGCTCACGTGACGGGTGCCTGGGGTGACGGGCACAAAAAACCCGTGTTGTAGGGCGGCGCTGATGAGGTCGGTGAGTGAAGCCGATGCGTTCGCGGTGAGCACGCCTGTCGCCGGGTCGATCTGAATGTCGGCGGGTTCGTTCGCCGAGATCACGATGCCGCCGGCGTTCTGTGCGGCATCGTTGTACGAGCGGCCCAATCCCCGGGCGACGACGCCTCGGGCCAGACTGGAGGATTGAGTGATGCGAGGGTCGCTGAATACGTTGGTGTTAGTGAGGGTGCACGTGCGACAGACCGATGGGCTTGTTCGGCCCCACCCGGTCAAACGCGACATTGGGATGTTGTCGATGATGTCGATCGGGTGTTCTGTTTCGAGTCGTGTCGAATCGGGCTGTTGGGGTGTTGAGGTGGCGGCGGTGAGGATGGCGGTCATGGGCGTGCCTTTAGAGGATGTATAGATCGAAGAACAAAATTGCGGCGGTGCCGAGCGCGGCGAGTTGTGTGCCGCGGTCGTGAAGCAAGAATTCTTCGGGGTCGGAGCCTTCGCCGCGAATGACGAGTTGTACGCCGCGGAGCATGGCGATGATGAACGGGATTGATGAGATGGCGAGCCATGGGACGCCTGACTCGCTGACGTCGGTGTTGAAGGCCCAGGTGACGTACGAAAGCACGGTTCCGGTCAATGCCAGTCCGAGGATTTGCGAGTTGAATCCTTCGGTGTAAGCGGACAGTGTCCGTCGGTGTTCTGCGGCGTGTTCGCCAAGGGCGAGGCGTTCGCCTTCTCGTTTTCCGGCCACGAGAAACAGGGCGCCGAACGCGCAGACTGCAAGGAACGGGCCGTTCACGTTGACCGGTCCTGCGGTCGCGCCGGCGATTGCCCGGAGAAGAAAGCCGGTTGCGACGGCTACGACGTCGACCACGGCGATGTGCTTGAGCCACGTTGAGTACGAGAGTGTGAGGGCGACATACAGTCCGACGAGAAGCAGAGTTGTCGGGTTGACGAGCGCCGCAGCACCAAGTCCGGCACATAAAGCGGCCCCACCGACGATGCGAGCTTCGGTCGGTGTAATGACGCCGGTGGCAACCGGCCGGAACCGTTTCTTGGGATGGAGCCGGTCGCGTTCGACGTCGGCGGCGTCGTTGACAAAGTAGGTACCGGACGCGGCGAGACAGAACGCTGCAGCGGTGATTAGCGAATGCCGCAGCACAGAACCCGAGAGAAGTTCCCCTGACGCGAAGGGTGCTGCAAAGATCAGCCCGTTTTTGATCCACTGCCGCACACGTGCAGTCTTGAGGAGGCCCCGGGTCCCTTGCCGGAACGTTCGCCGTTCGTGACGTTTCGGTGACGAGGCAACGGTGACGGCACTCATCGGGCTACCACAGCGAAGAAATCACGCTGATCCGCCGCGAGATAGCGGTCGGGGCTGGTCGGCATGGACGGCAGCAACTTCGTTCCCGTCACCAAATTCGGGCCTGCAAACCGAAAAACGTTAAACGTCACCATTTTGTCGTGAATATCGAGCTCCAAGCCTCGTACAGCGCCGGCCGTGACCAGACTTGTTGCCATGTCGCTGAGGGTGACCCCGTGGCCGGCGACGTAGATCACCTTGCCGTTTCGGTCAACGCCGAGCGCCGAACGCCACGTGTACTGGAGCTGTGATTGCCGTGAGCCCCAAAGGCCTTGGGTGTTAGTGACCAGGCCGGGAACGGCCGCGCCGTGGTCGACGATCAGGTGAAGATTTTGTCGTACCGACACCACGTCGGGTTGCATAGAGACGTCACGCCCCCACTCTCCGATGGTGAGTGTTCCGTCCCTTCGGATCACGATTGCGGCAACTCCGGTCGCCAACGGTCGAATGACGGTGCGTCCTTCGGCGTAGTACCCGCCGGGTGTGTCTTGAAAACGGAACCCGGAATTGAAGGCGGCGACGAGACGGCTTCGCTGCGTTACCGGGATGCCGGACTGCCATGCCCACGGTCCTGCGCCTGGTTGCTTCGTCCCGGGCACCGAGACGAACCGAACTTTTGCCGGATCGAACACGACGGCAGTTGTCGTGATGCTCGGGTGAGTCGGATCCGGTTGGGTACTCGAAGCGGTTAACGCACCGGGACCAGCGGCGAGACCGACGATTGATCGTTTCCCCGATTGTGCACCCGGATCGAACAGCGACGGTGTCGGAAGTTCGGCCGTCTTTGGTGCGGAGCCTTTCGGAGGATGGCGCCGGTAGTACCAGTTCTCGATCCGATTGACGATGCCACTGAAGCCGTGATCTCGTGCCCAGTCGACTGATCGAACGGCGACCGGCGCGTTGCCCGGAGCCCACAGATACGACGTGTAGGACCACATCGGTAACGCCAACAGGGCGGCACAGGCGATCGCGAATAGGCGGCCACGGGTCCTACGCCGGCGACGTTTCGGCGACGGCGTCTCCGCAACAGGTGTCACCGAAACCGCCGAGTCGGGGATCGGTCGTGTCGCTGTGTTGGCGGCGAGTTCGGTGCCATCGTGTCCGGCGGGATTGATGTCGTTAGTGTCTCGTGTCGGTGCGATGGGTTCTGCGTTGGGGTCGGTGAACGTAATCATCGAGTGATCTCCTGAGAATCTGTGATTGGGGTGCGCGTCGAGCGGTTGGTCAAGCAACGTTGGCGTAGAAGCGGGCGTAAGTGTCTGCGTGTGCGGACCAGTACGGGCGGCTGTGATCTCCAGAACCCAACGAGAACGTGACGTTGGCACCCGCGGTTCGTAAGACTGCGGCGAAGTCGGTGACGGCTCGTCGGAAACCGTCTTTGTCGCCGACGTCCAGCCACACCCGGGTACGGGAAGCGGCGAAGATATCTGCCATCGCCTTTGCCGTCGGGCCGGCCGGAACGACTGCGCTGTGCGCACCAACAGTGCCGAAGAGTTCCGGCCTGGTTGCGGCGATCTTCAGGGCCCATCCGCCGCCACGAGAGATTCCTCCGATCGATCGTTGGGTACGATCGGGACTCAGCGCAAACCTGCGTTGGATCTGCGGAAGAAGTTCGTCGATCAAAAAGGACGCGAAGTCGGACTCGCTCGACGCACGAGCGTTGGCTGAGTCGCCGTTCGGCAAGACGAGCAACGTCGGCGAAAATGGATGACGCCGGGCAAGCTGGAACAGTGCGGTGTCGATCGCGACGTCGTCCCACTGGTCCTCGTTAGCGTTGGCGCCATGCACGAGAACGAGCAAACTCATCTTCTCATCCGGTTTCGGTGTCGCCGTTGCCATGAGGCGAAACCGTGCGGTGCCCATCGTTGCGCTTTGTTCCTGGAAACTTGTGACGACGCCGGGTGAGGCGAGCACTTGGGCAGCCGCGCGTTCGGTCAACGTCAATGTGTCACTTGCCGTCGAGCCGGAGCTGTCGAGCGTGCGTGTCGATGCGCAAGCAGTAAGCGCCGCCAACGCGATCGTGGCGGCGAAAGTTGCCTGGCCGGTACGGGCCGTCCGTGTGAAGTACATAACCACGGTTTATTGAACGGCTCGCAACTCGCGGCACCATCTTTGGCAAATCGACGGTAAAACCAGAAAACGTTTTCGCGTCGCGAACAGGATTTTGCCGAGCGTTTGCTTGCTCTCACTCTCCGGCGAACCTGCGAACGCGCATCCTTGCTGTATGCGCCAACCCATCTTGTCGGGTCAAAATCGTCCTCGTGCCCGACGCGCGAACAGGCGGACCTTCACAGTTGCGGTCGTTTCCGTGGCGGTCGGAGCGTTCGCGTACGCAGCTCGCCACGACGCTCGCGCGTTTGTCACAGCAGTCCGGGCTGCGTCACCTGCGATGCTCATCGTCGCTGTAGCCTGTTCGCTCGTCGCCGTCGGTGTTGGCTACGCCAACGAACACCGGCGAGCGCTCGGCGCGGCTGGAGTCATGCTCGGGCCGCGTCGAGGAATTCGACTCGGGTTCCGTGCATTCGCACTCAACACAGTCGTGAAGTCTGGTGGGTTGGCCGGTATGTCGCCGTACCTGCGTCACGCCGAACAGTCCGCTCAGTCAACGGCGCGGACCCGAACCGGGTACCTCATTGCCAACCTCCTCGGCGATGTGGCCATCGCGGTGATGGTCGTGCCGACAATCGTTGTTCTCGCAGTTGCCGGCAAAGCGACCTTGCCTATCATCACCGGGGCAGTCATCTTTGCTGGATACCTCGCCATCGTGGCTTCGCTCGTGGTGGCCGCGGCGCGTAGCCGCGATGCCCTGCGAAGGATTCATGCTTGGCCAACTCGCCTCCACAACAAGCTGCTGCCGCGTCGAGCGCCCCGCTCGATCGGCGCCAGCGACGTCGCTGCGGATGAGATGCATGACGCCGTTCGCATGATCTTGCAGAAACCGGCAAGTATGTTGCCGGCGTTCGGGTGGGCCTTGACCGTGGACATGCTCGGCGTGGCTGGACTTGCAGCAGTCACCCGTGCGTTCGGTCTTTCACTCGGAGCGGTGACGCTCTTTAGTGCCTATAGCGTTGCGTTGTTGTTCTCACTCATCGGGATTCTTCCCGGTGGGCTGGGATTCGCCGAAGTATCGCTCGGCGCGTTGCTTGTAGCCAGCGGTGTTGCGGCCCCGACCGCTGTGGCAGTAACCCTCGTGTTCCGCGTTATCGAAACCTGGCTGCCAGCGGCGATTGGAATGGGCGCCTCGACTCGGGCGCGTCGCACCAACCACGTGCGCGTCGCAGTGACCGTCAACCGGCAAACGCACACTGGTCGAGACGTTCGCGTTCGTCACGCCGTCACCATCGCCACTGGGCTGTTCGCTCTGTCCTTGCTCGCCGTAGCCGCCCGCCGCCATCCGTTCGTCGACCTCGGCGCCGCAGCCTTCGACCCGCGAGCAATCAGTCCTCGAGGCTCGCGGTACCTGCTTCTCGTCGCCGCGGTTGTTCTTGCTAGCTCGCTGCGCGGACTCGCACGTGGAGCTCGCTCGGCGTGGCGAGTAGCGGTTCTCACCTTGATTCTCACAACGATGGTGCTCCCCTTCGGGCGCCGCGACCTCGTCGGCGCAGCTGTCGCTGCGGTGTTCGTTGCGACATTGCTTGTCATGTCCAAGCGTTTCCGGACGGGAAGCGAACCAATCACCACACGAGACACGATGACGTGGCTGAGTGTGGGCCTCGGTGTTGTCACGCTCTACGCCACCGTTGGGTTGTGGATGTTAGATACCGAGGTTGGCGAAGCGATGCCCCTATGGCGAGCCTTCGACACGTCGCTACGCGTGCTGTTCGTGCTACCGAGCACGACTCTCAAGCCCGAATCGAGACACGCCGTGTGGTTCATTGATTCTGTCCGTTTTCTCTCTGCTGCGCTCGTCCTAGTTACGGTCATGCGCCTCGCCCGACCGGTCATGCGTCGCCGGGTGCCGGCAGATACAGACCGCGCCTTAGTCGGGCAAATCCTGCGCGACCATGCCACAACGTCGCTGGCGTTTTTTCAACTTCTCGGTGACAAGTCCTACGTGTTCTCCGGTGACCGGCGAGCGTTTGTGGGCTACCGGCGCGTCGGCAACGTCGCGGTAGCGCTGGGCGAACCGGTCGGGCCCGCAGACTCACAACACGACGCCGCTGTCGCATTCATCGACGAATGCGATCAAAACGGATGGGTTCCTACCTTCCACCAACTCACCGAACAAGGCGCACGCATCACCACGGGCTGCGGCTTCCATGTCCTCAAAATCGGAGAAGAAGCGATCGTTGACGTTCGCACCTTCAGCCTGTCGGGTTCACATTTCAAACGACTCCGCAGCCAGCTGAGAAAGCTCGAAGCCGACGGGCTATCCATTGAAGAACTTCCCCGACCAATCACCGATGACACCATGACCGAGCTTCGCGAAATCTCCGATGCGTGGATGACCGACGGGGCACACCGAGAACGAACCTTCACGCTCGGGCACTTCAACGCACAGGTCCTCCAGGAGACCCCGGTACTGGTTGCCCGAACACAAGACCGGATCGAAGCGTTCGTCAACATCATCCCGAGCTACCACTCCACCGACGGCAACTTTGACATGATGCGGCGACGACCCGACTCACCCAACGGCGTCATGGACGCACTGATGGTCGCACTCATTCAACGGTTCAACCGTGAAGGCCGACACGGCCTGAACCTCGGGCTGGCCCCACTCGCCAACCTCGACGGAGACTCGCTCCCCGAACGAACCCTTCGACGGATCGCCGACCACGACTCCAAAGCGTTCAACTTTGATGGGCTACGCGCCTACAAATCCAAATGGAACCCAATCTGGGAACCCAGGTTCCTCGCCTACCCCACCGAAGCAGCCCTCCCGCGGATTGGCTATGCGGTCGCCCGAGTCGGAGAACTACGAGCAACCGCCCCACTCCTCCTCCGCCTGGGCCTCCCCGACACCACCGTCGCCGAACTCGGCCAATTTCTCGACAGCGCCCACCAAGCGGTCATCGAAGCCACCCCCGAAGTCGACCAACGCGCCACAGCTGTCAATCCGTCGCCGTCTAACTCGTCGTCGACATGCATCACGGTTCCCCGAACGTGAGCGCCCCCCGTTCCGAACACGAACCGTCACAGGCAAACCGAGCATCCCTGTGTTGGTCACTCCCCGCCTACCGGGTGACGATGCAAACAGAAAGACTTCCGAGATTGCGACAACTCACTGCCCGTTGGCCGGTGGCCATCTCGACCTCTGCGCTTGTCTTGACCCTAGGTCTGATCTTCGCCCGAACACCCGACCAACACGAACACGTTCTCAACACTCTCGGGTTGGCATGGCCCGACCTCGTGCATGCACCGTACCGGCTCGCGACGGCGCTCTTCGTACAAACACAACCCGGGATCCGCCCCACCATTGGTCTGCTGTTAGTCGTCGTTCCGGTCGCTGAGTGGCGTCTCGGGTCCCGCCGCACCCTGCTCACGATGTTCGGCGGAGACTGGACCGCAACGCTACTTTCACTTGTCGCGCTACGCATCGCCGCGGCCAGCAACAGTGCATGGGCACATACTGCGCTCAGCCGACGTGACGGCGGCATCTCGGCGGCAACCCACGCGCTGTTAGCCGCTGTGGTGTTCAGCGCGCGACCTTCGCGATGGCGAACATTGGGGATTGCGGTCATCGGAGCCTGGATTCTTCAGAGGCTCGTCTTCGGACATCAAGTGTTCGATGCCCAGCACGCCATTGCTTCGGTGGTCGGCGCAGTACTGGGCTGGCGGTTCCGCGGGCGCCCATCCAAACCACGCGTCATCAACTAACGTCCACGGCCGAGAACACTCCGTTGTCACAAGCCCGCCCGTCAGGTGAACGTCGGTCGATGTGGCGACGCACGTCGATGCCAGTGTTCGCGATCACGGTTCTCACCGTCCTCGGTGTTGGCCGATGGTGGTCTCACGGCGACCCGAAGCTCGTCGCAGAACTGGTCAACCGGTTCGGTTTGCGGTGGGACGATCTCGCCCACCCCGGTCAATGGTTCCGTGTGTTGACGTCGCCCTACGTTCAACCCGACACCGATACCACCCTCCTCGGTCTGTTCAGCGTATTTGTCATTGCTGAGGTTACGCTTGGAACGAAACGGACGCTCCGCACGTTCGTCGCCACTGACGCCGTCAGCACACTGACGGTGCTTGTCGCATTGCGACTCGCCGAGACCTTTAATGCATCGTGGGCGAGCGTGATCCACATTCGCGACGGCGGTGCGTCTTCGGGCACCATCGGGGTTGTCACGACCCTTCTCGCACAGGTCCAGTCGGTGAGCGGTCGACGCGCCACGCTTGCGGCGCTGCTCGTGTGGCTGACCTTCGATGCGATCACCAGCGCGGAGCTAGCCGGATACCAACACCTCGTCGCGAGCGTAGTTGCGCTCCTTGCGATACCGCGAACCCGGTCCGACACGGGCACCTCGACCGCCGTTGACAACCCGGGACCGTGTTCTCCCGACTCGATGGGCGACTGCCAGTAACGATTTGCCGTCCGATTACCTCACCGGTCCCGGCTGTTTATCTCGATATTGGTAGACCACGTCCATCACCGGTGAACCCGCCACCGATAAGGAGACCTCGACCCTATGACACTACCGTTCAACTCCATACTTGGGGCCGTTGGGTTAAACCCCAGCGACCTTCTCAGCCGTTTCGGGCTCATCGGACTTGCCATCATTGTGTTTGCCGAAAGCGGACTGCTTGTCGGGTTTTTCCTTCCCGGAGATTCGCTCCTTTTCGCAGCCGGACTCCTCATAGCGACGGGCACGCTGCACATCCCGATATGGACGGCGGCAATCACGGCCGTGATTGCTGCAGCGATCGGCGATCAAGTCGGCTACCGCATCGGTCATCGAGCCGGTCCCCTACTGTTTCGCCGACCCAGGTCACGTCTCTTCAACCCCGATCATCCCCAGAAGGCCCAGGAATTTTTTGATCGGCAAGGCCCGAAAACCGTGATGCTGGCCCGTTTCGTGCCGATCGTGCGCACCTTCGTGCCGGTAGTCGCCGGCGTGGGCCGAATGGACTCGGCCGTGTTCACCCGGTACAACCTCGCAGGCGCTGTCGTCTGGGGCGCAGGAATCCCCTTCGCGGGCTGGTCACTCGGGCGCCGATTCCCCCAACTCGGCCAGCGCATCGACCTTGTCGCACTCACTATTGTCACCGTGTCACTGGCGCCGCTCATCATCAACCGATTCCGCCACCAACCCAATCGCGAACGAGCAACGAGCACAACCGATGTGGTCACCACCGGAACGGACCAGACGATATGACACACGTTCGTTCGCTTTGGCATCGCCACCCAGGTGTCAAATCCGAACATGAACTCTCGGTAGGTCAACGAGCAGCTGACACCATGCGCAACGGGATGGGCTCGTGGGCGTTTGTGATAAGCGCGCTGGTGTTTCTTGCCATCTGGATGGTCTTCAACGGAAATCACGGGTTCGACAAGTACCCATTCATTTTGCTGAACCTGGTGTTGTCATGCCTCGCCGCGCTCCAAGGCGCGATTCTGCTCATCGCCGCGAAACGTCAGGATCAGATCGCGTCCGAACTGGCCATGCACGACTACGAAACCAATCTCGAGGCCGACCAAATCATCAAACAAGTACACAGCCTCACCGCCGAAATACATGCACTCCTGCGCCAGCAAGCGCACCTGAACCAGACGGTCTTGACCGATCCGGCGAGTCCCCCGGACACGACGACGCACCAAACCGTCGACCACACACATCCGCACAGCATCCCCGCAGCGACTAGTCCCGCCGAGCCAACCCCGTGATAAACAGACCACTGCACAGCCCAGGAACCGGGCGGCCGATGCCCAGCAGCCGTCGGCCTCTCGTAGTCGCAGCCCTTGCCGCCACCATCTCGGGCGTGCTCGGCGTGGGTTTGTACCACCAGCGGTTCCCGACGGCTTTCGATCGACGAATCACCTCTATCCTCAACTCGTACCAGGTCAGTGCGGCGGTAAATTGGCTCGAACTCGAAAAGCTCTGGGCGAAGCCGTCGATGCGCTGGACCGCAGAGATTGGTGGCCGGGCAACGCTGGCCGTTTTCCTCGCAGCCATCGTGGCGCTCGCGTGGCGGCGCCGGGACCTCGGCTTAGCAGTGATCGGCGTGGGCGCACCCGTTCTCGCCGGAGCCATCACCGAATTCATCGGCAAACCCCTCGTTGATCGGCGCATCGATGGCATCCACGCCACCTTTCCATCGGGACACGTCACCTCGGCGACTGCGATCGCTACGGTGTGCTGGGTCGCAGCACACCGCCGAACCAATCGGCTCTCACCAACAAACACCCGCACCTATCGGATCGGGGCGGTCTTGTCGTGGATGGTGTGGCTGATACCGATCGGCGTCGGGGTGGCCGTCGTGCGACTTCGTTGGCACGTCGGCACCGACGTGCTTGGCGGATTCGGAGTCGGCGTGGGGGTCGTGTTCGGAACAGTCGCCGCGGTCAACACCATCACCGCGCGCCGGATGTCGTGTTGAAGGCCAGGCCCGTAGACTACCGACTATGGCAGACGAGCAGAAAGCGATCCACGCACCGTCAACGGAACATCTTCTCGTCGTCGAAGACGACGAGCGCATCGCCGCCAACCTCGTTCGCGCCCTTCAGTCGCAGGGCTACCAGGTTACGCACACGTCAAGTGGCGCTCGTGCGCGGGCAGTGGCCCGCGACGAACAACCAGACCTGGTCCTGCTCGATCTCGGGCTACCCGACATGGACGGCCTTGACGTGTGCCGATCACTCGTCGCAGACAACCCTCACCTCCGCGTCCTTGCCCTCACTGCGCGCGCCGACGAAATCGATATCGTTCTCGGCCTCGACGCGGGCGCAGTCGACTACATCACAAAGCCGTTTAGTCTCGCCGAGCTTCTTGCACGGATACGATCCCAACTCCGACAACGTCACGACGACACAGTGTCCGCGGGCCGGCAGGTCATAGTTGGCTCCGTCCTGCTCGACCCGCCGTCACGACGCGTCTGGGTGGACGGGAACGAGGTCGATCTGCGAGCGAAGGAGTTCGACCTCCTTCGCGAACTGATGGCCAATGCCGGACGTGTCGTTTCACGCGAAGATCTGATGAGCAGCGTCTGGGACGAGCACTGGTTCGGATCAACCAAAACCCTAGATGTTCATATCGCCAGCCTCCGCCGTAAACTCGGCGATACGACGTCGGACGACGAAAACATGTCGGGGATGATTACCACCTTGCGCGGAATCGGATACCGCTACGAGCGGAATGGCTAGTGCGCCGCCGAATTTTTGGGGCGCTCGTCGGTCTCGTCGCAGTATCGCTCGGCGTGTTCATAGCCCCCCTCATCGGTGACGAAGCACGCCAAATCCGCACTAACACCGACCGCGATTTACGCGGTGACACGGCTCGAATACTGTCCCAGATTGAGGTCGTGCTCTCAAACCCGAACGCGAATCTGACAGACATTACCAATCGGCAACTCCACCTTCGCGATGCGCCCGACCTTGTAACCGGGGTCTACGACCATCGGGCGCAACGAGGCTCGGGGAGCGGGCCTAAAGATGGTGGCGTCGCCGTACGCGACGCGTTGAAGGGTTCGGCGACGCAGGAAACGCGAAACGGAATCCGTGCGCTCATGGAGCCGATCGTGCAAGCCGGCGACGTGATCGGCGTGATCCGGGTTGGGGAACCTGTCAGGGAGATGAATTCAGCCATCCGACGACGTCAACTTCTTATCGCAGCCACAGCTGCCGCGGTCTTGGCAGCCGCTTCGCTCATCGCTGCATGGCTCACCCGACGCCTGCTGTTACCCCTCGCGGAACTCGAACGAAACGCGGATCGCCTCACCGACGGCGACTTTTCCGCACGGGTAACTACAACGCACCTGAGCGAAATCAACCGAGTCGGCTCGGCGTTCAACGCAGCAGCGGGCCGGATCGAACGGCTCGTAGAACGCGAACGAGCATTTTCCTCCGACGTTGCCCACCAACTCCGCACGCCGATCACCAGCTTGCGAACAGCGATCGAAACCGAACAGATCGCCCCCCGCAACGACCACACCCTCGTACTCGGCGAAGTACTCGACGACATCAATCGACTCGAGACTACCGTACGTGACCTACTCGCCCTATCCCGCGATGCTCCCACCGACCGAAGCGAACTACGAATCGACGATCTCATCGGCGGGGCCGTCGCTCAGTGGCGTCCAATCCTCGCCCGCAAGCAACGACGATTGGAGATCGAGATCAGTTCCGGCAGCCGACCGGACGTGCGGGCGTCACGAAGCGCAGTCGAACAGATCCTTTCGATCCTGCTTTCCAACACCGAAAAGCACGGTGCGGGCACAACAACAATCGGAGTCACGCACAACGGACCGGGCCGTCTCGACCTGACCGTCACCGATGAAGGCCCCGGGGTCATCGGGGACATCGAACGCGTTTTCCGTCGACGCGTTTCAACCGGCGGCGGTAACGGCATCGGACTCTCCCTCGCCGCATCGCTCGCTCACGCCGAAGGCGCCACCCTCACCCTCGATCAGTCCGGACCGAACCCAACATTTCGGCTCTCCCTCTGCGACGCCACGCACAACCCGACAAGGTCAGCCGACGGTCCGGTGCGAATTGACCGGCGCTGGCAAAGCGCACCCCGAGACGACACTGCACGTATTACGCAACGTTGACAGCGACCGACGTCGATCATCAAGGCGCTCCATGCCATCGGTTGATCTCGCCCACGGCGCCGTCAACATCGCAAGTCGACGCCCAGTTCACCGCGACGAGGTTCGGTGCGTCCTCGAGCGCTGAGTTCCTGCTCAGGAAACATAAACCCATCGGCCATATGGTTCATCGAGTTGTGGGTCGCCACAAACGTGACCGGATCGAACCGCCGATCGCAAGCAACCCGAACTTGCGATGCTTGACACTCTGCGAAACCGGTCGGCCTATCGCGTCGTTGGTTCCGAAACCCACGAGCATGCCCATCATCAATCGAGCGCCGACGTATGCGGTGGCGATCGACCCGCCAAGTGCCAGAGGGCCAACACGGTCGTGGAAAATCGCCATTCCGACGCCAAGCGCAGCAAGTGAAACGGCGACGCCGACACAGCCACGCGCATCAGCCATCAATCGCGCCCAACGTTGCGCAACGACCTGCGTGCAGCGTTCAGGAAACGACGCTTGACACTCACCCACGGATCTACGGGGAAACACTATCGATGCGCACAAAACAGCGGCGCCAGGACGACACGATCCAGGCCGATGCTTCGGGTTCCGTCGCCGACAGCAAGCACAAGCGCACGATCGACCCCCGGCGGCTCGGTCGCACCGATCAGCAGGACACCGAAATGGCGGACGAGGACATCGATCAGTGCGCCGCTCCCCAACAGCGCGGACCCGACGATCCGCAAGTGATAGAACCCGCGTCGGATCTCTCAGGCGAGAGTTACGACGTGGTCGTGCCCTTCCCACTCCAGCGTGTCGAGGTGTTGTCGGGTGAACTCCAACGTGGACGCCTCAGCGAATGCTGAACGCTCGACACGGACTTCGTGAAGACCAAAGGCTGATGGCTTCGAGGTCAGATCACGTGGACTGGTCCAGCCGTTGGTCCCGATATGGAGCAAAAACGGGCCCGACCACCTGATCACCAATGTCGTTGCCGACGTGACAATACGCGGTTCGTCGCGGATGTGTGCCACCCCGGTGTTCCGTTCGGTCGCGTAACGTTCGGCGACGGCAGCGATCCTGTCGAACGCTACGCCATGAACGGCCGCCGAATGTAGCTTGAGGAATTCGGCGTGCGCCCAAACGAGCGGCATCGCGCTGCCGCTCGGCGATCCGGGGAACAGTCGCCGCTGCGCAATCGCGTCGGTGTCCCAGACCTGTTCGGGGATGAGGTGTCCGCGGCCCGTCGAAGCGGCCATCGCCCGAAGGTAGGGAAGCGGGTCCTCTCCGTGACCGATGGCGTAGTGCCCGCGTTCACCGGCGAGCAGCGGCCAGGCCCGACCGATCCCGGAACCGTCGAACGGGGAACCATCGGTGTGTTCGCCGTAGCCGTCGTCCTGATATCGGTGGAAGTACGGGTGCCCCCGAAGCTCCACGCGAAGCGTTGCATCGACAACGGCCACGGTGTCCACCACGCGCGGATCGGATGCCGCACGGAGGCCGTGGCGAACGAGTGCCAAGAACTCCAGGCCGACTAGGTCGGCGACTCGATAGGTTTCGCCGCCACGATTCGCCAGCATCAATGACGCTGACGAAGGATCCGCGTTCGCGGGACACACGCGTACGTAGTTGCCGGGCACTCCATTGCGCCGAGCGAGTTCACCGCCATGTGCGTATACAAGGTCTTCAACGCTCGCGTTTCCACCAGTCCGCGACTTCGAGCGCATAAGCGGCTTCGTCGTCAGGGAGCCAGCCGGAGAGTGCCGCTGCGGCAAGCGCGGCGATCGCAACCGCGAGCGTGAACGGATTCGCACCGGCGGTCTCCTCCCATCGGTCCTGATCAGACAGCGGACCATTGCGCACGAGGTGTCCAACCGCCCGCCTGATCATCCGGACCATCGGCGCACGGTCGGATTCGTGCAGCGCATCGAGTTCGTGCAGTTTCATGGCCAACAACACAGGCAGCGCAGTCTCGTCGAGTTGGCGGCCCTTCCAGAAAGGAACGCCGTCGGGGGTGAAGTTCTGCGGCCAGTCACCGTCGTGGCTTTGCGTCGCCGCGAGATGGTGCAGCACGCGTCGTGCGTCGTCGGTCAGGCCGATCGCACTCAAGGCGAGGCCGGTTTCTGCACAATCGCGTGGCCACACCAGGTGGTAGCCGCCGGGATCGTCGTGGCTGAATCCCCAAGGCGTGGACAGGCTCGCCACGATAGCACCGGGGAAGGCGAGGTCCTCGTGAACGCGTAGGACCATCGCGGACAGGTGGGCCAGTTCGTCGAGCTCGGGGGAGACCTTGCCGAGTCGAAGGGGCGCGGCCCATTGCGTCCACCCGGTCTCGAACGTTGACGCTGCAGCATCGAAACCTTCCGTCAGCGACCCTCGAGCGAGGCTACGCGCGCCAGTCGCGGTGCCCGCGAACGCGAGAGCGAGCGTGCCGCAGAGATCGCGCGGTGTCGCCGCGAGCGCAACGTTTCCCTGCTCTGCACGATCAAAGGTCCACGTGAGTTCGCCGTTGCGATGCAAGTCCTGCCAAGCGTCGGAGGCACCCACGAACCCGACCGAGGTCCACACGAAGCCTGCACGATCGACAACGGCGAGTACTTCATCGCCGTTACGGGCAAAGAGTTCCGCCCGGTCGGTCCATGCAGTGTTGTCGTGGCCGGTGCCGCCGAGGTGCGGCGAGGCGAGAACGTGAAGACGAAGCGATCCCGGCGACCCGTCGGGCCCAATGACCTCGTCGAGTTCATAGCGCACGAGCACCACGTCGCGGCGCGGGTCGGCGACGACCATCAGTGTCAGTGTGAACCGTTCGTGGCGATGCACGATCGTCGGCAATGGCACAGTGGGGCTTGGCATAGTGATGGCGTAGTCGGCGTTTCGCTTGACCTCGACCCAGAAATCGTCGCCGGTCACGAGGAATCCGAGATCGCGGATCTGTGGTCGTCCGGTGTTCGGCCAGAACACTTCGTTGAGCACGCCGCCGCCGATGGTGAACCAGACGCGGCTCGTCCCCAACGCCGTACCGACGGTGTCCTTGTCACCGGCAGCCCATGCCGGCGCTATTCCTGGTGCTCCGAATGCGTGCATGATCAGGCGTCCTCTTGCTGAGTCGGGTTGTTTCCGGTCGGCCGCCAACGCTGATCCGGAGCGAAAAATCCTGGCGGCGCGTCGGGACCATCACTGCCAGCCCGATACGGCAGCGGTTCACCCGACGCTTTCCACGCATCCAGAACCGGTTGCACAATCGCCCACGCGGCCATGGCCTCGTCGCCACGGATGAACAGGCTTCTGTCTCCCGCCAACACATCGAGCAGCAACTGCTCGTACGCGGTGTACGGCGAGCCGCCAGCACTCGGGTCAGTTGTTGTAAGTGTCACCCGACGGGTGTCGAGGCCAAGACCGGCTTTCTTCGTAACCGCGTCGAGCTCGATCGTCTCGTCCGGTCGAAGACGCAACACAATCCAGCTCCCATTATCGTCGGTCCCCCCAATTCCCGTCGCGCTCACCGACGTGGCGGGCGCGTGGATCATCGCAGAGGGAGGCGGCCGGAGTTGCAAGGCGATCTCCGTCACGTCACCACTCATTCGCTTGCCGCTGCGTAGCGAGAACGGCACACCCTGCCACCGCCAGTTGTCGACGAAGAGCTGCAGCGCCGCATAGGTCTCCGTATTGGAATGCGGGTCGATGTTCGGCTCGTCGCGGTAAGCCACGATCGATGCCTCGCCCACGGACCCCGACGCGTACTGGCCCCGGACGGACCGCGATGCAACATCCGCGGGCGTCATCGGACGAACCGAATGGAGCACCTCGACCTTGTGATTGCGGAGCACCTCGGCATCCCAGTGCGAGGGTGGCTCCATCGCGCAAAGTGCGAACAACTGCATGAGATGGTTCTGGAGCATGTCACGTAATGCACCTGCCTGGTCGTAGTACTTCCATCGTCCTTCGAGCCCAATCGTTTCTGCCGCCGTGATCTGCACCTGAGCGATGTTCGATGAGTTCCAGACCGCTTCAACGAAACGATTCGCCAACCGGAACACCAGCATGTTCTGCACCGCGTCCTTACCGAGGAAATGATCGATTCGGAAGATCTGATCCTCGCGCCAAGAGGCCGCGAGCTTGGATTGCAGCTCCACAGCGGTGGCTGAGCTTGTCCCGAACGGCTTTTCGATCACGAGGCGGCGAGCGCCGCTCACTTCATCCGCGAGGCCCGCCTCACCCAACGCAGCAGCGGCCTGCCCGAACAGGCCCGGGGGCAGCGCCAGATAGAACACCGCGTCGCCGACGACCAGTGGCGCCAACGCCTTGAGCGACTTCGGGGTAAGTTCTCCGCGTACATACGAAGCGTTCACGACGAGCGTCGCCCACGCGGTTTCGTCGACCCCATCACCAAAAGTCATCACCCCCGCATGCAAGTGCTCAAGGAACTCCGCGGTCGTCCAGTCCTCGACCGCGAAACCAACCAAACGAACATTGCGCACCCGCCCGAGCGACAACAACCGGTGCAATGCGGGAAAGAGCAAGCGGCGCGTGAGGTCGCCACTCGCTCCGAGGATCACGATCGTTTTATCTGGCACTACAGCTCCTTGCATTGAGGCGAGTCCATGCGGAGAACTGCGACGCCGGACCCCTCGTGAAGTACCAATGAGCATCTCATGTCAGCGCCCGTGCCGGGTCGCCAAGCAGTCGCCTGCTCGAACCCGTTCTTGTCGAATCCGGTCCGTGCACCGACCGTTGCAACTCGCCCCCTCGCTGGCACAGTCGCGTTCGCCTTCAGAGCTTCTTGCACCTGCCTGCGAGGATGAGGGCATCAACCACTCCTCGCACAGGGTCGAGAAGAAAGGGAACTCATGAACAGCGAATCAGCCAAAAGCAATCCCTACCCGCTCACCGAGGACACGTGCAAGCGTCGCCATCCGGCGAAGAAGAGTCGCATCGCGGCCCTCGCTTGCAGTGTGGCCACCACGGGTGGTCTCGCCAACATCATGTTCCAGTCTGACCAGGTAACGGCCGCATCAGGTCCGACCGCAAAGACAGCGACAAGTACGCACCGTTCCACTCCAAAGTCGTGACGTCGGCGTGCGCGACTCGACCTACGTGCTCGACGGGCGGATTCAGTCGGTGTGCGCAAGGAGCTCGTTGAGTCGTTCTGATGGTGTCATGTATCCGACATTCGGATCGCTGAGCACTACACCGACACCACGGATTCACTGATCATGTCTTCGGCCTCATGCACCTCCTCGGTTTCCGGTTCGCTCCCCGCATTCGCGACCTCCAAGACAACCGCCCCTACATCCCCAGCCACCGATGAACAACTCCAGTCGCTCATCGGTGGCACGCTCAACCTCACGCCTTCGCCCATCTGAGATCACGGTTCGACCTGCCAGCGCACGATGGCAAAATTCACTGTCGCGCAGCGAAAATTCATCGGCTTCGGCGGGGCTGAAGCGCACCTTGGCTGCGCTTCAGCACACGATGTGGAAAGTAGATGATGTCAGCTCACAACGAGTCTGGTCCGAGGCCTCAAGCCTCGCCATCAAAGGACACCCCATGAAGAAAATCGTTCCCAGCCTTGCCCTCGTCGTATTGACCATCCCGATGTTCGGCTCGGTCGCTAGTGCACAGAGCACCTCCACGGCCCCTGCCACGACAGCCACGAAGCCGTCGCTCCAGCATCTCGTGACCTCGAGCAATTCCACGTTCCAACGCACGACCCGCTCGACCGAGTTAGCGAATCCTCCGCAAACCACAGCTACAGCGTGGGACACCATCAGCAACGATGCATCGCTCAGCGAATTCGCGAGTCTCGTCAAAGCCGCCGGGCTTGAAAACCTGTTCAGTCGGGCCGACGGTACGTGGACCTACGTTATTCCGACCAACGATGCGTTCAGCGTCCTGGAACAGGCTCAGCTCG
Source organism: uncultured Acidimicrobiales bacterium (assembly GCA_963763135.1). Classification (GTDB taxonomy): domain Bacteria; phylum Actinomycetota; class Acidimicrobiia; order Acidimicrobiales; family JANYDT01; genus JANMZO01. The sequence continues at coordinate 169,718 of CAVXNJ010000013.1, forward strand.
CCAGACTGAAGGAACCACGGTTTAAGGACCAAGCCGCAGCGATCGTCCGCCAACATGTCATGAACGGCCGTTTCACCTACGCTGACTTCACTCGCCGGCTCCCGACCGGTCTCCCGTCGACGCCACCCGCCACACAGACCTCGTGTTCAACGGTCGGTGGAACACTCATCAACGGAGTGACGCTCGGTGGCACGGTATTCTGTTCGACCTTGACGATTCCCGTGCCGGTCCCCGCTCCCGCCGTCGATGCTGTCCTGACAGAAAGCGGCAAGCCCATGTCAGTCCGGACCTCGGTGGTCCGGTCCGTGAGCGGTGGCCAGAACCACTTCCTGGTAACGATTGGAAGCGGCGGGTTTCTAGAGACCGCTGACTTCGCAGTGAAAAGCGGTGTTCTGCACACGACCGACACGCTCCAAATCCCGGCAGGACTCGGCTCATTGACCGATCTTGTTGGACGCTACTGAGAAGCCGCGTCGCCATACTGCAGCGATGGCCCGACCCCCGTCGACGCCTGAGGTAGACGAACCAAGACTGCGCTCATCGAAACAAAGCAAAGGGTCGACATCATTGTGGTGTCGACCCTTTGCCATCCCACGACGACCGCTCACCAACGGAAGGTCCGCACCACGCGTCGCAGATCGAAAATCCATACGCCGAGCCCGTCCGCACCCGCCGTCGCGTCGCGAAGAAGGCGAAGGGGACGGTGTACCCGACCGGATCGCGTATCTAACAGTCGACGGGAGCAGCCGCCTCAACCTCGTCACCGATCATGTTGTGAACCGCCCTGGGTCTGATGGAGTCTCGGGCTATTGGTTTCCAACCCCGATCGGTGAGGTCTGTTGGGCAGCGTAGAACGCTGCTTCGTACTCTGCTGGGGGATTTCGGCGCAGTGGCCGTGGAGGCGGTGCTCGTTGAACCAGTGCACCCAACCGAGCGTGGCCAACTCGAGCTCGTCGACGTCTTCCCATGGTCGGGGTGCGTCGGGCCCGTACACGCACTCGGCCTTGTAGAGCCCGTTGGTCGTCTCAGCGAGCGCGTTATCGAAACTTTATCCGGCCAATCTGGGCCGAGGAATTGGTGTTGGTTGGTCAATTGGCTTTGCGGCGGGTTTCGAGTCGGCGGAGTCGTTCTTCTTGGTGGCGGACTCGATCGGCGAGCGCGGTGAGGGCGGTGCGGAGGTGACCGATTTCGGCGGTGAGGCTTGTGAGGGTTCGGGGGTCGTGGCTGCGGTGTTTGTGTTCTTCGATCAGGGCTCGTAGTTCGGGGTCGCGGTAGAGGGTGGTTCGGCTGATCCCGGTGCGTTGAGCGACTGCGGTGAACGTGATTGGCTCGTTCGCAGCGGCGAGCTCGGCGCAGGTGGTCTCGATGAGGGCGGGTTTGGTCGTCATGACGTTTGAGCGATCAGGTTGTCGAGTCGTTTGAGGAGTCGTTGGTGTCTTTCGGCTTCATCGATCCATCCTCGTCGTTCGGCGTCAGCGGCGAGTGCTTCGGTGTCGACACGTTGAGCAGCGAGCACGCCGAGCGATGTGGTGTCGGTGCGAAATGTTGGGCAGTGTTCGCAGATGTTCGCGTAAGGGCATGCACCTTGTGCGGGCGCTCGTAGGCAGTGTCCGCCAGCGAGGCGAGACTTGATCGTGGGCGCGTCACGCCAGTCATCGTGGCTGCAACCGGTGTTGGTAGTGACCGGGATTTTGGTTCATGCGGTTGGCGCAGCGATCGGGCCGATGCGAGTCTTAGCGAGATCGAGTGCTCGTTCGTATTCGGCTCGGACGGTGGTGTCGAAGAGGTGGGCGTAACGCAGGCTCATCTCAGCCGAGACATGCCCGAGCAAGGCCATGAGCGCTTGCAGCGACACGCCAGCGTTGACGAGAGCGGTTGCGTAGGTGTGGCGTAACTGGTGCTGGTGTGACGTGACCAATCCCAGCAGCGGTGGCGCTGCGTTGAAGTTCGGCGCGGACCGCGTTTTGTGACAGGCGGCGGCCGTGATGCGTGAACAGGAATTGGGTCGGGCGGCGAGTGCGTGGGTGATTTAACGCCCGACCGGCAACTCGGGTTGTTGTGATCCGATCAACAAGCGCGATGGTTTCGTCATCGAGCGGGACCATTCGTTCCGTGTCGAGTTTCCCGAGCGGCACTTTGAGCCATGCACCGTTTCCGGGGATCTCGTGCACACAATCGAGTTCTAGATCGAGTAGTTCACCGATGCGCAGCCCGACTGATCGGGCGAGAAGCAGAGCGTCGGCGGCAAGGCGATAAGTGGAGTTTTCCAGCTCGGCGGTGAGTTTGCGGTCCGCGTCAACCGGGACGTAACGGGGTAACGGGTTTGGTAGCCGCGGATGATCGGAACGGAATACCAGTCGGCGTGACGGGGCGTCGTCCCATCCCCATTCGCTGATCTCGCTCAGCATGTGCTCGACCGCTCGGATGCGTCGATCTTGATCGGCGACCGTGACGGGTTCACCCGTAGTCGTGGATGTGGCGCCGGCAACGAGGTTCAGATAAGGCTCAATGTGACGGCGCCGGTCCAGTCCAGCAAACGACACGAGGTTCGGGTCGGTGGTCGTGAGGAACCGACCGAACTGCGCGAGTCGTGTCGCCAAGCTTGAGACTGTTTTCGGGCGGCATGTGCCGGTCTTGCGGTTCAGATATGCAACGAATAGCACCGCTAGTTCCTTGCGGACACCGTGGAATCGGTCGTCGAGAGTTTCGGGTTGTTGTCTCGGGGGTGGGGGTGCCTCAACGATTCCAAGATGAAACAACACAGTATGTGCACAGACTATCGCGCTGTCGAAGTGACGCCATCCTTGCCCGGTTTCGGTGTGACGATCACGACACGCTCCAGTGAGCACGTCAAGATCAGCGACCGTCAAACGATCGAGCGGACGGCCAGTTTGGATCAGGAGTCGGCCCACTGACTGCGAAGCGGCGCGTTTCGCTTGGATCGGCGTGAAACCAACGGTCACGGCACTGTCAACGAAACGCTTCATGTCCCCCTCGAGCGGTGTGTCGATGATCTCGCTCCAAAAGCTTGAGAGTTTGCGGCGCACCAACCAATCCCAACCCGGGCGAAGCCACCCGCGACACATCAACAACATCAACAATGACGTCGCTGACGGTGACACCGCTAAGCGGACCGGCAACGGTTCCGTCGCCCATAGCCGAGGATCGGGCCAGCGTGACAGAAACGATCGCACCGCCCGATCCGATGACGGATTCCCGCGCCCAGTCACCTTCTGCTGTTCACGCCACAGTTCGAGCAGCACCTCACCCGATGGCGGTAGCGAACCCTCAAGTAGTGGCGCGTTGACGGCTGCGGGCAGCATCAAACTCGGCTTTCACGTGAGCAGGAGCGACATGCACGTAACGAGCGGTCGTGTCGATATGCGTATGACCAAGAAGAGCCTGCATCACGGCAAGATCAACACCGGCCTCGGCTAACGCGGTCCCGAACGTGTGCCGCAACGTGTGCGGGTGACCACCCGCAACACCTGACAGTTCGCGGTGATAACGAAACACGCGCCTCAAGCCCTCCAACGTGAGCGGTTGCCCGCGTGTCGGGCCTTTCGCAACGATAAACAAACGCGTACTTCTCGTTTCGGGCCGCTCCACAAGCAGATACGTCTGAATGACACCCGCGACATCGACATCGAGCGGAACCCGTCGCTGCTTCGAACCTTTGCCATTCACCAACAACCATCGCGCACCAATATCGACATCAGTCACGTCCAGATCGAGAACCTCCGCTGACCGCAATCCGCAGAACACCATCAGCCCGGCGATCGCCCGGTCACGCCATGACCGCAAACTCTCCAGCAACGACACAACCTGCACACGGTCCAACGACTTTGGAAGCCGGCGAGCTTCTCGCACACGCAACGCGGATCGCTGACGCACACCACGATCGACATGCGTCAACATCCCTCCACGCTCACCCGCCGAGCGATGCCGTGCCTCACGGCCACGCGGGACCGGATTCACCAAAGTCGGGTCGCGCATCGACGTGAACGTGAACAACCCTGACACAGCGGCAAGACGCAAGTTCACCGTCGCCGGTGACAACGCATCGACCCGGCTGCCATCCATCCGAACCACATTCGGTCCCGCACGACCCGGCACCCGTTCGGCTCGACACGCCGCCAAGAACCGCAACAACACATCAGTCGTGACCGCCGACAACTCGATCCCCTCCACCGTCAACCAGCGACAAAACGCCAACAACCCAATCCCATACGACCGCACCGTTCGAGGCGAATAATTCCGGTCAACGAGATAACCCAAGTACTCGTTCACCACAACAAACCGACCGACACCATCACCCGCGAGCACCCAGCCACGACCGCCCGGATCTAACCTTAAACGCTCACACGTCACAACCACATACGTAACGACAACGCACCACCAAAGTCAAGCACTCACCAACAAAATCAACACCTACGCAGCAAACCCCAAACCAGATTGGCCGGATAACGGGCAGTCAGCGACAGTGCCGATCGACGGACGAGCACCGATCTCATCGAGGGGTTCGGTGAAGCGCACCGACGTGAACAGCGCAGGTTCAACCGGTCGTCGCAACGGGTTAGTATGTGAGCTTAGCACCTCGTCGAGTGCTTCTGCTGGGGTGCGCCATCCGAGTGTCTTGCGTGGTCGGGTGTTGAGAGCGAGTGCTACTGCGTCGAGGACCATGTCAGTACGCATATGACCCGCGACACGCCACCCGACGATGCGCCGGGAGAACGCATCGACGATGAAGCACACATACGCCATCCCCGAGCGGGTCGGCACGTAGGTGAGATCGGTGACCCACAACGCGTCAGGCCGATCCGCCCGGAAGTAGCGCTTCACCAGATCCGGAGCCCGCAGACCGTCAGGGTCGCGGCACGGTCGTGAGCACCTTGCACCGCTGACGGCTGACACCCTCGATCTGCATTGGTTCGCATGAGCCGGGCCACCTGGTCCCGGCCGAGGTCATGACCGGCGCGGCGGGCCGCCTTCCACAGTTTGTGGGCCCCGTAGACCTTGCGGTTCGCCACCCACAACACCATGACCACCTGCATCAGCACCACGTCGCGCACCGCCCTCGCCGAAGGCCGCTGTTCGCGTTTCTTCGCCGCGTAGTACGAGCTCGGGGCGACCTGCAACCCACGGCAGATCGACTCGACCCCCAGCTCGTCACGATTGCCGGCGATGAACTCGACGATCACTTCGATGGGCGGGCGAGCTCCGCCGCGAAGAAAGCCGACACCTCCGCAAGGTCTCGTTCGCCCGGCGCAGCTCCCGGTTCTCCTGCTCCAACTGCGGACCCGGTCAGCCTCCGCGGTCGTGACCCCGGGCTTCACGCCGGCGTCGATCTCAGCCTGCTTCACCCAACTACGCAGCGTCTCAACACCGACACCGAGCTGACCAGCGACCCGCTTGACCTTCCCGTGATGGGTGCCGAGCTCCTTGCGCAACTGCCGGACCGCCCGAACCGCTCGTTCCTTCTCTGCCTGGCTATAGCGACGCGTCGTCGGCTTCCCAGGCGACGTCTCATGTGGCATGACTCCATCCTCGTTTCCAAGGTCAGGAGCCTCCAAGAATCCCAGGGCGGTTCAAGCTTCGACCCGAGACACTTACACGCCTCCCTCCGCGATTCGCTCGGCTTGAGGTTGTCGACTCATGTTCCGGAGCGCAGTGCCTCGACTGGTTCGAGGCGGGCGGCGCGCATGGATGGGTAAAGCCCGGCGAGGAGTCCAACGGCGGCGCCAAGCACCGGTGCGACGAGCGGCATTTGCGGGTCGATCACGGCGGTCCATGACTTCGACACGGCGATCGCGACCACCACGAGAATTCCGACGGACGCGCCAAGCACACCACCCAGGAAACCCATGACAGTGCTTTCGGCGAGGAACTGGGAAGCGATCTGCCAACGGCCCGCGCCGAGCGCACGTCGGAGACCGATCTCACCAGTGCGTTCCAGCACTGACACGAGTGTGACGTTTGCGATGCCGATCGCCCCAACGAGAAGTGACACTCCGCCAAGGATGAGAAACAGTGAATTCAAGTCGTTCTGGACGCCGTCTTTGACAAGTTTCGGTTCAGGAGGGGCAGTTACGTTGATTCTCAACGGATCGTTCGGCGAGAGCGCAAGCTTCACCTGCGAGGCAATGAGGGAAGTTGCGCCAATCCTCGTTTCAATCTGCCGCGAGTGACGGTCCGGCGAGTCGAAACTCGTTCTGTGCGGTTCCCTCTGGGATGATGATTGATGACATCAATTCCGGTTGTCGTGCGACCGATTCGAGAATTCCAACGACGGTGTAGAGCTTGTCGCCGATGTAAATCGCGGGAAGTTGGTTAACGTTCAACAGGTTGAGTTTCGTTGCTGCTGCCTGACCGATCACCGCAACGAGTTCGCGTCGTGTGGAATGGCCGGAGTCGAAGAATCGGCCGGTACTCAATCGTGCTCGCACTGCGGGAAACAGCCCCGGGGACGCGGCCTTCACGGGCATCTGGAATTTCGTTTGGCCCAGTGGGTCGTTCACCGGCACCGCCCCGATAAGAATTCCCTTGACCGGGACATCGGAAAGAGTCCCGGCCGCGACCACGCCTTCGAGGCGAGTCAATTGCTGTTCGGCATTCCACGGAATGGCGTTCAGGGTGGTTGTTCCGGCTGCTCTCGGTGTGGCCACGATCTCCGTAGCGGCAAGGGCGTCGAATCGCCCGACAATCTGATTGCCGGCCGTTTTTGAGACGCCGAGCGTGGCAATGAGCGCACCAATTCCGAGGACAGTTCCGAGAACGGTCAGCACGGCCCGGCCGGGACGTGCGAGCACGCCCGATGTCGATTCATAGACCAGGTCGCTCAGCTTTAGCTTCGTGCGTTTCGTTTCCGAACTGCTCACCACGACGCCGCCTCATCTTCCACATTCGTGCGTATTCGACCGATCTGCTCGGACAGCACACCATCGGAGATGCGCACGCAGCGCTGGGCGCGATCAGCAACCGTGTCCTCATGCGTGATGACCAACACCGTGATCCCGCGTGCGACGAGCGAATCGAGGAGATCCAGCATCAATGCAGTGTTGTGGGTGTCAAGGTTCCCCGTGGGTTCATCGCACAGCAACACCGACGGGTTCCCCATAAGAGCACGTGCAATCGCCACACGTTGACGTTCACCGCCAGAGAGACGCGTCGGGAGAAAGTTGACACGGTGCGACAAACCGACCGTTTCCAGCATCTCAAGCGCGTGTTGCTTACGGGCTGACCTCGACGTAGCTAAATACAACTCACCAAGCATCACGTTTTCGAGGACCGTCCGATGAGTGAGAAGGTGAAACGACTGGAACACGAATCCGATCCGACGCCCACGCAGGGCCGTTCGTTTTATGTCGGAGAGTTCTGAGGTGTCGACACCGTTGAAACGGTACGTCCCACTGGTGTGTCGGTCTAAGCATCCAAGAACGTTGAGAAGCGTCGATTTCCCCGAACCCGACTGTCCGACGATCGCGACGTATTCACCCGCTTCGATCCGAAGCGTCACACCGTTGAGCGCCCGGACCGGAGGCTCGCTCGGAAACTCTTTCGATACGTCGATCAGGTCGATAACAGGGTCCGGGTCGGTGCTTCCCAATCGCTGCGTGTTGGAACGATCGGTCCCGACTACCTGTTCGGTTGACGTGCACGATTCGAGAGTTGCGATCGCACACCCGTTGTTCTCAAGTTCGTCACGGAGCACGTTTCGCTCCCGTCGTGGAGGGGGTCGATGCGTTGTTCGAACCCGCTGGCAAAGTCGTTGGGGTGTCACCCGGGACCGAACTACTCGCCCCGTCGACACCGCCCCCACTGGTCGATGAGCCGATCGGCGTCGGCGTAGCGGTCGTTGATCCGGCTGTTCCGACCACGACGCGGTCTCCGACTTTTAGGTTTCCGGTGACGGGGGTTACGGCGACGAAACCTTGCGCGGACAGTGCTGCGGTGACAATCACGGTCCGGGTGGTGCCCGGCTGGTTTTCGACTTGGAGCTGGGTCGCTCCGTCGGCTCGCACCGAGAGTGCGCCGACCGGCACGATCAGCGATTCGCCTTTCGTCGTTTGGGTCGGGATCGTGATCTTCACCGAAGCGCCGACGAGCTGAGCGGGTGCGTTATCGGGAGCGATCTCCAGCGCAATGTGTTGCCCATCAGTTCCTCGTAGTCCCGGCTTGTCGGCAACGAAGCTCACGTGGCCTTTCGTCGTGAAGGAGTACTCGGCAGATTCAATCACGACGGGCGCATCGACCTTCGTGAGCGACGCTTCGGTGGTTACCAGTGACGTGTCAATCGCCAGCTTCGTTCCGGAGACCGTCATCACATCCGTCGTTGCTGCGTCACCACGCTTCAGCTTGGTGTCATCAATGCGAAGAGGCAGTGTCGGGAAGAACACGACCTCGTTCGCTGGAACCTGGACACCAACAGTGGCCGTGATCTTCGCGAGTTCTTGAGTAACACGGTCAACTTCCGCTTGGGCTATCGCTACGGCCTGGATAAGCGTCTTGGTGCCGACCGCTGGCGTGTTCAACGCGCGTAGCCGTGTTGTTGCTGCGTTCAGCCGAAGTCTCGCGTCGGCAAGCACTTGATCGTTCGCAGCGACTGTCAACGCGACCGCTAGCTTGGTGGCGTCGAGGTCGGCCTGAGCCGTGGTGACCGCATTGTCGGCCTGTTGCAGCGCAGTGGCCGCGGTGGCCTGATCGGCCGGGCTGGCGTAAGGCGCTCCGGTCGCGGGGTCGATACCACGGCCGATCGGTAGACCGCTCGTTGGATCAATGCCTTTCCGCAACGAATCAAGCCGGGCCTGTGCCTGTGCAACCTTCGCTTTTGCGGTCACAACTGCGTTTGTCTTGGTGTTGATGTCAGCGGCTGCGACAGTGTTGTCTTTGGTCGCGGTCGCTTCGGCCGACACGACCGCTGTCCTGGCCGTAAGTGTTGCGTTGTACAATTCCAGTTGCTGTTGTGGGGTCAGTGGACCGATGGCAACACTTGTTGCCTGCAGCTTCGCCTTCGCGTCGGCAACGGTCGCCTCGCCCGACTTGCGGACCGTTTCCGCGATCGCCTGCGATGACACGAGGTCCGCCTCGGCTGCCGTCACGACCACGGCAGAATCGGCGACTGCCTGTTCACCGATCGCTACCTGACTTGCCGCTACCTGACTTCCGGTCGCGTTTACCCCAGCCGACGCAAGCATCAGTCTTCGTCGAGCATCACCTTGGATTAAAACCGCCGCACGCAGTGCCGACTCTTTCGTCGCAACATCGGCAACACCGCGAGCGGCATCGCGTTCGGCGACACTTCGAACCGTGAGAATCGCCGACTCAGCCAGCGTCACCGCCGCTTTTCCATCGACGATGTCGGCCGGCTTCACGCCGACTCGCGAAATCTGTTCGCTCTGTTTCGCCGCGAGGAACCGATCCGTTGCTTGGCTCAGCGCTGACTGCGCGATACGCAAGTTGGTCCGTTGAACCTCATTCGGTCCAAACGGTGCGAAACCCGCCTTTGTGTACCAGGCGGACACAGCAGCCGACGTGGAGGCATCAAACACACCATCGACAGGGCCAGGGTTGAATCCCAATCTCGCCAGGGCGGCTTCAAGTTGACGAATGTCATCGCCGGTAATCCCGGGGCCAAGATCGCGGTACATCGGCACGGACCCGGCCAAGGCGAGCACCGGCCGACCGGACACCACCATCGCGACGTTCCCCTCATCCAACATTGAGCCCTTCACTGGCGGTGTACTCACCAGCAGCGTCGAAGGTTTCAACACCGACGGGGTAAGCACCACAACGATCGGGTCGCTGTAGCGAACGGTTCCCCGGATGATCAGATCCGACGACAGAACACGTTTCTCAACAGGGAATGTGATCAACGAAGCGATTGGTGGAGCGACCTCAGCGGCCAGCTGCGCAGTTGACTTCACCCGACTCGCGGCCGCCCAACCGGCACCGGTCGCCACAACAATCGTCGCAACCGCAATCGTGGCAAGGGCTGATCGTCTCACTTGGCCGTGCCGACCTTGGCTTGCGCCTTCGAAATGAGAGCGGCGTTCTCCGCCGCGAACTTCTTCTGGTACTCGTCCTTCACCTTCGAGTCGATCGCGTTCACATACTTGTCTTCACACGCAAGATCGGTTTGTGCAGTCTTGAGTTCTTCGGCCTGCAACGCCGCAAGCGCGGCCTTGTCGAACGGCGGAAGATTCGACGGACTGAAGGCGGCTGCGTTGAACTTGCCATCCTCACCGAGTGCCTTCGCCGCACCAGCACCGACAATCGAAACAAGTTTGTCCTGAATAGCCCCGTCGACCGAGTTTGGATCCGCATAGTCGAAACCCGCGTCCTTCATACACTTCGACCAATCGGCCTTCGCTGAAACCAATCGGGGGTCAGCCTCAGCTTGCTTGTCCAACTCCTCCAGCTTAGATAGGGCCGACATCACGTTCGCATCACCAAACACTGCTTGAGTTCCCTCTTTTACGCAGCCATCGAGACCCCTCAAATCGCCATTCTTTGCACCATCGAGAGCACTGAACACCGACACGTCAGCATTCGCCCCGCTTAGGGCTTTGTTGTAAGCGGCGAGGCCAGCTGTATCGAGCGATGCTCGAATCTTCGCGTTCGGATCCACTGAGGTGGCAATATTGGCCGCGGCAGCGACGATCTTGTCGAACACCGTGCTGATCCCGTATCCGTACTGCTTCCGGAACTCGTCGGCACTCAAACCCGACGTGCCCGTAATCGCAGACTGCGCCGCATTCGGATCAACAGGGATGTACTCGAACCCGGCCCTTTTCATACACGCCGATACCAGTTCCTCAACCTTGGTCTGTTTCAACGCCATGCCAGCCTTGTCCACGCCGAGCGTTGCGTCGAGACTCGCCGAAGCTGACGGGGTCGACTTCGACGCTCCACCACACGCCCCCAGCACCACCACTGCCATCAACGGCAACGCAACGACGAGCCGACGCCGAGCCTTCGATAATCCCGTCGGTAGATCGACCGTGGCAGGGCTCGTCGGTGACAAGCAGGTCGTACTCGAATCCTTGCGTTTCATGGCCATGATGAGTTCCTTCGTTCGTGGCCACGTCGAACCGGCCGGGATGTAGCTCGAAGATACGAAGCGCCAGCTAAAGCCGCGCCCAAGAAGCACCAGAGCTGGCCCCTCCTAAAGCCCGCATCGCCATCTCGGAGCGAAACGTCCGGAGGAACTACGCGCGCTTATGACGTCATCGCCAGGAAGGCGACTCGGCCGCCAAGAAACATCCTTACCAGCGACGCAAACCCCGACTGCCGAGAAACTCACACCAACGACTGTCTCGCGAGAAGTAGACGGCCAATAGCGCTGTCAACGCTTCACGCAGCACAACGGGGACCGGTTCGTGCACATCGATCCGGAGGACCATCGCCACCAAGAAGGTCAACGACAACAGCCGTGGCGTTGTCACGCCCCCCCGCCGCAACAGCCGCCCAGACCAGCTGCTCCACTGTGGCCCGAGCCGATCCGAAACCGGAACCGAGTTCGCAGATCGCGTCGTCGGGGAGCTCATCGGTGACACCATCCGTACAGAGAATCAACCGGTCGTCCTCGATCGCGAAATACACCGCCAGTGAGACGTCAATGTCTGGTTCAAGACCAAGAGCGCGAGTGAGCACCCTTCGCTGCCGGCCACCCTCAACGCAAACTGCCGCAGGAATCGCGTCGTCCGTCGTAAGTTGCGTCAAACGGCCTTGACGCAGCAGATAAAGGCGTGAATCACCAACACTCACTGCGTGAACCTCAAAACCGACTCTCAGCGGCACAACCTCCATCACCGTGATCGTGGTCGCAAGATTCCGCAATGCAGGACGTTCGCGACCAACAAGATTGATTTCTGCGTTCGCCACCTTCACGGCATGCACGAGATCCCGCGAACGCGACGGCTTCCGCTCGAGGCAATGAAGAACATCGAGTGCGAGTTGAGCTGCTACGTCACCGCCAGCGTGACCACCGACGCCGTCGGCGACCGCGAACCACCGACTTCCAACGAGGTACCTGTCCTGATTGTCACATCTGCGTCGCCCACGATCCGACACCCCAGCGCTCTCAATACGGAACATGACATCGTCCTTTCAGTCAAGGCCAGCTCGAAGTGCTCGGCCGAGACGAACATACGTAGTCAGACCTGAAGGCTCGCCAAAGGATCCTTCCTCATGCCTACACCTCGTGGCTCGACCCGCTTCGTTCGACCACGCCCTGCCCCGACGACCTTGACCACTCTTTCTCGCCCTGCGGATCACTTCGGCGAGTCCTCAAAGATGGCCAAATCGCCATCATTCCTGGAGACGTTCAGAACCGTCACGCCCGTACTGGTGCGAATCGGCTGCGCGTTCACCGCGGGTAGTTGCTCCACGGTGCGCACCGCTGGATAGTGAACCCAGTTCGGCCGATGAATCCGACTTTGCGATGACGTTCCTATCCTGACGATCCCACGGAACAGTGGCGAGCGCCCGTCCAGCCAGGTTCCGCGGACCCTCGCGTGAGTCCTTTTATGAACGGAAGGGACGGCTTGTGAACGGAAGGGACCGCGGGCGAGGTTGCCTACCACCAGGAGGGCGCAACACCGCCTGCCACCCGAGGTCGACGGTCACGGGCGCCGCAGCGACTGCGTTCAGAACTTCTTCAGGACCTGCCTGCGACCATGAAGCCGTGAAGCTACAAACGCTCGAACAACATCACGACACACCGCCGGTGACGCAGGTCCGGGACACACGCGCGAGCGTCAACACTCTGGTTGGGGTGCTGATCCTCGCGTTTGTTGCACTGAGCGTGGTGTGTTTCCATCAGGTCGGGCCGACCGGTCTCGACTCGTTCCTTCTTCACGGCTATCGACCGAATCCGGCATCGGTGCTGTTTCGTGTTGCAAAGGTGCTGACGGGGTTCGGGTCGCCTGGCGCAGTCGTCGTTCTTGCGTGCGTCGCCGCGTCGCTGTTGTGGTGGCGGTTCCGGTCAACGGTGTGGGCGGTCACCAGCGTGCTCGCACCGGGCCTCGCGGGGATCAGCGAAGCGACACTCAAAGTCATCATCGGCCGCCCTCGGCCGGTAGCTGCTGCGTTGACCGGGGAAGCTGGCAACGGGTTTCCGTCGGGGCACACGACCGGGTTCGCTGCCCTCGCATTCATCGTCGTGTTCGCATTGCTTGACCTGTGGGGTCGTGACGCTCATCGAAATCGTGCGCTTCTGATTGCGGCCGGTGCCACCGCAGCAATGGCCGTCACCCGTGTCCTTGTAGGGGCCCACTATCCAACCGACGTGATCGCTGGAGCCATTCTCGGCTACCTCGTCGCACGCGCCGTCTCACACGTAAGCAGCCGACCAGCGGAAGTGCAACGCATCACGAACCGGTGGCATCTCATGCAGTCCAGAACAGGTCGGTCTCAATGAAATTGGTCGAACCTTTACCTTCGCCGAACACAACACCACCAGGACCCGAACGCTCCGCCGATCACGCTAAAACCATGAACACTCTCCACTCCTTTCAAACCCAGACCACCCCCGGCCATGCCTACCAGCAAGCTGCGGCCAGTAACGCTCACGCTGACGAGCATCAAGTGGCGCGGGCAGCTGCGGTCATAGCGCTAGGCGGAGTCGCGCTCATCCACCTCCTTGAACTTCAGGGCAAATTGGCCGAAGTTGCGTACCTCGGTGTCGGATACATCGCACTGATCATCGGGTGCGTTGTCGCCGCCGCGATGCTGGTCCATCGCGACTCACGGACCGGGTGGATGTTGGCAGGCGGTGTCGCGTTGGCCACCTTCATCGGGTACGGCCTGACCCGCACCGTTGGGCTACCGCTGTCGACCGGCGACATCGGCAACTGGCTCGAACCGATGGGCCTCGCTTCGCTGTTCGTCGAAGGAACCGTCGTGCTCCTCGCCGCCTACGCACTCGCTCCCAAGACCTCCGCCTCCGCCACCTTAAACCGCTCAACAAGCCGTAGCCAATAGTCCGCCTGAGTTCCCTCGCTTGAGTCGTTCGGAGAGTTCCGCCGAAGCGACCCGCGTCCTTCTCCAATCAATATCGTCAATCCAGGAAACCGAATCGAACTATGCACACAGATGATCCAACCTCCTCATCATTGTCCGAAACGGCACGCAGCCAGACTCGCCGCCGGTTCCTTCACACCACGGTGATCGCCGCCATCGGACTCGTCGTGCCGACACTTCGCGCCGAAGCAGCCAAGAAGCCAGCAGCCAAACGCACCGTTCCATCGACCACCGCCATGACCCACGACATGAATGGTGCTGCGATGTTCGACCCGGCCTACGAGGTAGCGATCGCATTCACGTACCAAGCAACCGCGGGTCGGCGCATGCACAACCCCTACACGGCTGTCTACGTGCAGGACACGGCAGGGAAACTGGTCCGCACTATCGATGTCGCTTACAAACGTGATGAGTCGAAGTACTTGCGTCAGCTCAGCCGATGGTTCAAGGCACAGTCGACGGCCGGCAGTTCCTACATCGCGAAAACCACTTCAGGACCCACACGTATGCCGGGCACCCATAAGTTCTCGTGGAACGGGTTGAACGACGGCAAACATCTTGTTGCTCACGGCGATTACGTCCTCTATATCGAGGCGACACGCGAGAACGGTCCCTATCAGATCGTGAGTCAACCCGTTACGATCGGTTCAGAACCGTTCATCAAGACCACGCCCGGCAGCGGCGACATCCAAGCAGTGACCATTGAGTACCGTAAGCGCGCGTAGCGATAAACGGCCCGACACGGACCGCTCGCTGCCACTCCAACGACGCCCGTCGGTTAAGAACAAGGCGCACCGTTGGACGAGGACCGTGCACGTGTATACGAGCCTTGTGTGCTTCGTGATTGTCTTGCTCTTTGCGCTCACGGGGATCACGTTGAACCACCCGAACTGGGCGTTCGGAGGCTCGACGAAAACAGCCACAATCACGGGCACGATGCCGACGCCGTGGAAGTCAGGGACCACGGTCAACTGGTTCCGGGTCGCCGAGTATCTCCGGGCCACCCACAACCTCCATGGTGCGGCCGTCAATGAAACCTCCAACGACCAACAAGCCGGCATCAGCTTCAAAGGACCGGGCTACGGGGCAGACACGTTCATCGACATGACAAACGGCACCTATACGACCACCGTCGAAACCCAAGGCATCGTTGCGGTCATGAACGACCTCCACAAAGGACGCGACGCAACCTCGTCATGGAAATGGGTGATCGATCTCGCCGGCGGGCTGCTGGCCGTCATCGCAGCTACCGGGTTAGCGCTCCAATTCTTCCTTCGCAAGCGTCGCCGCTCCGGCTTGACAAGCGCAGCCATAGGAGCCGTCGTGGTCATCGCACTCGCGGTCATTGCCACCCGATGAGCAACAAACCTCATTCACGCTCCATGACTGAAGCGACGACCCACGGTCGGTCCTGGGCAACCTTCTTCGGGCAACCGGTCGAGCGTATCCGTCGACGCAGAACCGGTTGCCCGAAGGCAACACACATTCTCGGTCGACCTGCGACGCTGAGTCCATGAGAATTCTCGTCGTCGAGGACGATCCGGCCATCGCTGAGCCGCTCCTCGACGGACTCATCCATCACGGATTCGAACCGTTCCACGTGCGGCTTGGGGCAGACGCAATCGACGCCGTTCGCAACGTTGCGTTCGACGTGATCCTGCTCGACCTTGGGCTCCCCGATGGTGACGGATTGGATGTGTGTCGGACGATCCGCTCTCACGTCGCAACCCCGCTCATCATGGTCACCGCCCGCAGCGACGAAATCGACCGCGTCGTCGGACTCGAACTCGGCGCCGACGACTACGTCAGCAAACCCTTTGGCTTACGCGAGCTCGTCGCGCGAATCCGGGCGGTGCAACGCCGCTTCGACGCAGCCAGTGCCGCGACCACGGACACGACACCGCCTACATCAGGCATCGCGTCCAAACCACCTGCCGCCGCGATTTGGGGTGGTCTGAGCATTGATCACCGCACCCGCCGCGTCCTCCTCCAGGACATCGAACTGACCCTGACACCAAAGGAGTACGGAGTTCTCGTTGTGCTTGCCGCCGACCCGGGCGCTGTGGTCACCCGAACGACGTTGATCGAACGAGTCTGGGACGAACACTGGTACGGGCCCACCAAAACCCTCGACGTTCATGTCGCGCAACTACGGCAAAAACTTGGCGATCCACTCTGGATCGAAACAGTCCGCTCCATTGGATACCGACTCAACAACCCAAGCACCAACCCGCCCGAATCATCGTCGAGCAATCCAGGTACAGCGTGACCCGGAGACTCGTGGCCGGTGCCGTATCACTCGTCATCGCCATGCTCGTCGTCCTCGGAGTCCCATTTCTTCGAACGGTCGAACGGTATGAACGCGAACGACTCCGCCTCGACCTAACACGAGACGCAGTCGTGCTCGGAGCAAACGTCGAAGACCAACTCTCCGCGAGCGAACCCGCCGACGCCTTCACCGCGTCGGTCGTGACAACGTACGCCGAGCGCACGAGCGCTCGGGTAGTCATCGTCGACAAGCAGGGTCTCATTTTTGCCGATTCTGCCTCCACTTCCGACACCGGTGACGATCCCCGATCGATGGCAACACGCCCAGAAATCGTCCAGGCACTTAACGGCAACTTCGCGGCGGTGACCCGCCACTCGACAACACTCGGCTACTCATCGCTCTATGTCGCTGTCCCCGTGTCATCCGCCGGACGTCTACTCGGCGCGGTGCGGGTCAGTTTCCCGACTCGGTATGTTGACCAGCGCATCGCGCTTCAACGCACCCGGCTGATCGGATTTGGTGCCGTCGCAGCGCTTGTCGTTGGCCTTACGGGGGCTTGGCTTGCCAGGTGGGTTACCCGGCCCCTCAACGAACTTCGACACGCCACCAAAGTGTTCGGTGAGACAGCACTCACGCACCGTGCCCCAATCGGCAAAGGCCCAAACGACATCCGACTCCTCGCCGCCGAATTCAACGACATGGCCGAGAGGTTGGAATCATTCGTAACCACCCAGAACGCATTCGTTGCCGACGCGTCACACGAACTTCGTACACCGCTCACCGCGCTAAGACTCCAACTCGAGACGATGGAATTCGCAAATCCCGAAACACTCCAGGCTCGTCGTCGCAGAGCACTCGACGAAGTCAACAGGCTCTCACGCAACGTCGACGGGCTCCTCGTCCTCGGCCGTCAACAAGCCCCACAGAAGCCCGTCGACGTCATCGACATCGCCGATCTCGTTCAAGCCCGCGCCGCTTTCTGGCAGACGCTCATTGACGAAAACAACCTGTCCCTCGTCACCGACACCAACCGCGAACTCCCGGCGAGAGTCGTACCCGACCGCCTAGGTACCGCACTCGACAACCTCATCGCGAACGCAATCGACGCCGCACCCGCCGCCTCCACCATCACTATCCGCACCCGCGCCATCCCTGACCACGTCGAAATCCATGTTCTTGACACCGGACCAGGCATGACAGAACCCCAACGCGACGCAGCATTCGACCGATTCTGGCGGGCCACCGAAAACAACAAACCAGGAGGTTCCGGCCTAGGCCTTGCCATCGCACGAAAACTCGTCACCGCCGACCGCGGCACCATCCGCCTCAACGCCAACCAACCCCACGGCATCGACGCCACTATCACCTACCCCAACCCCAGAACACGATGAAGCCGACGACACGACGCGCCCTGCTGACCGTCAACGTCATCGCAGCACTCGCTGGTTCAGGGGCAGCGGTAACGATCGGCTTCCGTACCGGATGGCTCACCACGAACATCACCGAACATCCCGTCGGACGCCTCCGACCAGCCGACCTCACCGCCAACCTCACGCCACCACCCGACCTCGACGCCACCACAACTCAGCCCGCAGCGACCACCGTCGCTGTGCCAACAACCGTAGTGACAATCCCGCCAGGCCAGCACTCAATCAATGGCCCAGTGACAACGACCACAAGAACGAATCCGACCAGCACGGTCGCCCACAATACTGTCGGTCTCCAAGCTGACGTGCCCCCGCCTTACCCCGTTTTGATCTCGCCAACCACCGAACCACCACGAGAATCCAACCACCAAGACGCCGATGATTAGCTTCGACCAGGCCAAACGTGATCCACAATCCCCGTCGATCCGCCGACTCCACCGCCGCCACGAACCCGTCCTTGCCACGACACTCGAGACCCATATCCTCATGCCGACCCGGGAGCGGTCCGCGAGCAACGTCGGAACCACACTTCCCGCGCAGTTCAACCTCCTTGAGGCCGAACCAGCGTCTCCCGACCCGACAGCGAGTCCATCGGTTCCGGAAAACGATGTCAGCCGTTGCACGTTCTCGTCCTACAAATCGCAGATCGACATTCTGCCCTAGCGACGCCACACCCAACATGCTGGACACACCGACGGACTACGCAGCATCGACTTACCGGACGCCGAGCCCTCCGTTCTGCCCGAGCGGTCAACATCTACATCTCCGACGACTACTACGACGTCAAACTCAGCGTCCGTCCGTCACCGGCAAATTATGGTCAAATCCGCAGCCGCGCTCCAAAAACGCACCAGCGACGGGCAACGCCAGATCGACGGCGACGCGTCTCGCGGTCGTCATTCGAGTGGTGGCCGCGTTGGTGGTTCTTGCGGTGGCACGGCAGCTCGCCGGTCCCCAATGAGCCGGACAAGGAGTTTCGGGTCGCCTGGCCACGCTGCGAGTAGGACGTCTCGAGGGATCTGGCGTGCGGCATAGCGAAAAGCCAGCGCCACGACCACGATGTCGTCAAGGGGGCCGATGACGGGCAGAAACTCGGGAATCAGATCGATGGGCGAGACGATCCAAAGCCCTGCGAACACGATCGCCACCTTGGCTCGACGCGGAACGCTTGGGTCCGAGCGAAGAGTTCGGATCGTGGTCATACACGCCGGTAGAAACCCGGCCAGATCCTTGAGGATTCCCGGTGGGAGTCGAGCGGCGAGAATGACCATCACGATCCACGAAAAAACCAGACACCCGGTGCCGATGATCACGATCCGGATCATCGGAGCACTGCTACCCGCACCGTTAGCCGGACGACGTGGCAGTCCGTCGCGCGAACCGCGAGACCGCGGTTGCGACTGGTCGGCGTGAATCGGACGCTTCGTAGATCGTCATCGGCGACCACGATCTCTTCGTCAGCCGCCCACGGCACATCAAGGATCTGAGCCTCTCCTGCTGCTCGCCGGTCGGGGCCGCAACCACAGGACCAGTCTATGGCATCAGTGTAGACAGTGGACAGGTGTCCGTCACCGTTCGCATAGCTGAAGCCGTCACGGCTTCCCCACAGAATCCCGTGAGTTGGTGGGGTTTGGGCGAGGTATCCATTTCTTAGGCGGAGCTTCGGGTTACTTCGGCTGGCATGAAGGGGCGATCCCACATCGTGTTCAGCACGTCCACATGTCGTGGACAGCACGAAAGGAACTCTGATGGCTACAAACTCGAAGCACAAGCGATGGGCAACCGCAGGACTCACTCTTGGACTGATGATTGGCGGTGGTGCGCTCGCAAACGCCGCCACCAGCTCCGGTTCAACGAGCGGACCGGCGATGGTTCCGGCGAGTGCAGCTTCGCCCGCCAATCCTTCGCCTCCGGTGAAGGCAGTCAGCACACCTGTGGTAGCCCCACAGGTGTCGGCGATCAATGATGCCTCGACCGCGCTCGAGGCGAAGGATGTCCCTGGGGCCGCCGAAGTCCCGGATGCGACCGAAGCTGCGGACCCCACCGAAAAGGCTGATGGCACTGACATGGCCGGTGCCAAGGAGTCCGACGCCGAAGCCGGTGAAACGGCCGACGAGTCCGACGCCAACGAGGCAGCCGACTCTGGTGTCGACTGCGAGAACGGGTTGGTGAAGGGAACGTCGACGTCGTGTGACGGCGGGCCTTCGGCGAACCAGGACGGCGGCAACGAGGTGAGCGACACGAACGCGAAGTAGCGCGCCTGCGTCGCTGTGTACGGACGACCGCCCCGGGTCGTCCGTACACCTGCAGCCGAGCTTCTGCCGAACTTCAGTCTGGCCTTCAGGACTTTCCCGGCATGGTCGACGCCGTTCACGAAATGTCGAGGGTCTCATGCAGGTTTTGGTCGTTGAAGATGACAAGCGTTTGGCGGTCAATCTTCGCAGCAATTGGAGACCGAACGTTGGGCGTGCCGATAGCTCCCGACGGCCATCGCCCGAGCCACACGCGCCGACCAACCCATCGACATGCTCCGCGACCTCTAGGGCCCCACACAGAAGCTTCCTTCCGCCCCTCAAGCAACAGGGACCAGCGCAGTGACGTGCCCCTCCCCGGCGCGCAGGCGTTGGTCGCCTCAGGTCGGAGCCCGATCCAAAGCGCACGTAAGCGAGTAGCAGCCCATGTTCAGCACACCGTCAGACCCCGGAACCCAACATCCGTCCAGGCGCTCCACCCGTCGAACGTCACCAGCCATTGCCCTCGCCATTGCCGTTGCTACGGGCTCGCTTCTTACCTTCGGTATCGAACTCGAAGCGCGTTGGCTCAGTGGTCAAGCGCCCGCCAGCAACATCGGCACGATCCAGCTGAGCGACCTCATCACGATCCAGCCCCGCACCCCACAGTCGCCTCATCGACCGTCAACAACAACGAACACACCCTTGCAAGGCGCCACCGACGACGACTGATCGCACGCAAAACCGAAAACAGCCTCTCCGCTCTCCTTCGGTACGGATCGCACCGGGCACCTATAAGACAGGTGCCCGCTTGTTGAGGCCACCGACCGAAACTTGGCTGAAGACTCACATCATCACCACGAGACGACTGGCCGCTGCAACACGAGCAAGGACCGGCACCGTTCGTCCGAGCACTATTGCCATGGCCGCGGACAGGACGCTACCCAACAGGTCGAGCCTATTAATCATGGGTTCGAACACCAGTTAGATGATGTTTTCGAAGTTGCCGCGGGTCCAAATGAGCTCGTCTGACTGGGTGCGCATCGGTCCTGACCCAGCAGCCTGGCGCTACCAATTGCGTGTGACAGCCGCCACGTATTCAGCGGCTACTCAGAACCTGGCGGGCATGCTGCCAACGCATTCATCGCAGTCACGATGTCCGATTAACGCCTTACCCGGACCTGAACGTCTCTGTATTCGCTGCTCACCGCAGGATCAGATGCTCACGATCGACTGGATGATTTCAGGTAGAGCCAATTGTCAATTCTTTTCGTATTTCAGGAGCCACGATCATGAGTCAACCCATTTCGACAGACAACCTGGCGGTTGAAGAGGACATCTTCGCCGAGACGTTCGGCCAACACTCCCACGACAGCCCGCACCATCACGTCAAACAGGCTCTCGAGCACGCCACTACGAAACTCCCCGCCGTCGTTGGGTTGTTCTGGGTTCTCAAGATCGCTGCCACCACCCTTGGCGAGACGGGCGGTGACCTGTTCGCCCAAACGCTCAAGCTTGGCTATGGCGCCACTTCCGTGGTGATGTTTGGGTTGCTGTTCATCGCGCTCGTCGGCCAGATCCGGTCAACGAAGTATCGGCCCGCACTGTATTGGACCGTCATTCTGCTCACCAGCACCGCTGGTACGACCATGTCGGACTTCATGACCGCACGTTGAAGTTCGGCTACGCCAAAGGATCGCTCATACTCATCTCTCTACTCGTTGCCACGCTTGTCGTGTGGCGATTCGTTGAAGGTGATCTCGACGTGAAACACGTCAAGACGTTGCGGGCCGAGATTCTCTACTGGACGGCCATCTTGTTCTCCAACACGCTCGGCACGTCGCTCGGTGACTACCTGGCCGACAGCTCTGGGCTTGGGTTCGGAGGTGGCGCACTCGTCGTCGGCAGTGTCATGGTCGCAGTCCTGTTGGCCTACAAGTTCACGAACATCTCCAAAGTGGCCCTGTTCTGGGTGGCGTTCGTGCTCACCCGGCCCCTGGGCGCGACGGTTGGCGACCTGTTCACCAAAACCCACGCCAAGGGAGGCTTGAACTTCGGCACGAAGGGCACATCGGCACTTCTGCTTGCCATTCTCATCGGCTGCATCAGCTACGCAACCCGAAAGAACAACACCGAACGCAACGCCGCCCTCAACGCCGAACGCACCCCGAACCGTATCAACGTGGCCCGCTGAAACCCGCTGATCGCACCTCGCTCGCACTCTTGACCGGCCCGAGCGCCAAAGGCCCGCTCGATCGTTGGTGGCGACCGACGACGCCACCAATCGGCGGGCCGTCTGGAAGAATGGGTATTCAGGAGTTGTTCAGCTCCAACAGTGGAGTGTGGACACGATGAAGGTGCTCCTTGTAGAAGACGAACGTCGACTGGCCGCCAGCCTCCGCAAGGGCCTCGTCGCTGAAGGCCACCTCGTGGAGGTGGCCAGCGACGGGGAACAAGGGCTCTGGATGGCGTCGAGTTCCGCGTTCGACGCCATTGTGCTCGACATCATGTTGCCCAAGCTGAACGGCTTCCAGGTCTGCGAGCAGCTCCGTACTGCCGGGAACTGGACTCCAATCCTGATGCTCACCGCGAAAGATGGCGAGCACGACATCGCCGAGGCGCTCGACACCGGAGCCGACGACTACCTCACGAAGCCGTTCTCCCAAGTTGTGCTCCTGGCCCGATTGCGAGCCCTGACTCGCCGTGGAGCCACGGAACGACCCTCGGTGATGAGTGTCGACGATCTCGTCGTTGACCCCGCCCGCCGTCGTTGCCGTCGAGGAACAGTCGACATCGCGCTCACGCCCAAAGAGTTCACAGTCCTGGAATACCTCCTCCGCCGTCAAGGCGAAGCGGTGACCAAGGCTGAGATTCTCGGGCACGGATGGGACTTCGCCTACGACGGCGACCCCAACATCGTCGAGGTCTACGTCTCGAACCTCCGCCGAAAGATCGACGCTCCCTTCCAGACCTCCAACCTTCGTACGGTCTGGGGTGTCGGCTACGAGATCGTCTCTGCGACCACGGACGGCCCCCCGGAACTCGACGCCGCATGAGACAACCGGCGCTCGGGATTCGCCGCACCGTCGTTCTTGCGGCCGGGTTCGCGCTTGCCGTCGCATTGCTCGCCGGCGCCTTGATCCTGCGCGCCCAACTCCACGACGCGCTTGAACGGGCCATCAGCGAGCAGACCCTGACCAGGGCACGTGGGGTTGCGTCGCTGGTCGAGACCGGCGATTTCAACCGCACCCTGCGACCCGATGACCGCACACCGGCCTGGGTCCAAGTCATCGACGGCCAAAAGGTCGTCGCCTCCACGCCGAACATCGCATCACTGACCAGCCCGTTCGCCCCCATTTCGAACACCTCGAGAGCGACGCTGCGACGTCTCAGCGGGCTCGCCATTGACACCGGTGAACGTGTCGCGGTCGCCAGCGTGCCAGCGCGTCTCGACGGACGCATCGTCATGGTCCTCGCCGCGAGCCCGCTTGATATCGCCGATGCCACCGATCAACGAATCGTCACCTCCCTTGCGTTGGTGTTCCCGATGTTGCTGATCGTCGGCTGTTTGGTGGTGTGGGCCGCGGCCAAACGTGCACTACGCCCCGTCGAGGCAATCCGAGCCCAGGTCGCATCGATCACCAGCACCGACACCAGCCGCCGCGTGCCAGTGCCGAACACCGACGACGAGGTCTCGCACCTAGCGACCACCATGAACGACATGCTCGCCCGGCTCGATGCCGCCTCCATCCGGCAGCGACGATTCATCGCCGATGCCAGCCACGAACTCCGGTCACCACTCGCCTCGCTTCGCAACCAACTCGAAGCGTCCACCTACGACGACACCCGCGAAAGCTGGACTGCGTCGATCGCCGACATGAGCATCGACCACGAACGACTCGAACGGCTCGTCACCGACCTCCTGCTCCTCGCCCGCCACGACGAAGGCGAACGGCTCCCGCTCGAACCCGTCGACCTCGGCTACCTCGTGCGCAGCGAACTGTCGAAACGCTCACCCGTCCCGGGCATCGAACGAAACGTTGACGCCGAGAACGTCCTTGTCGACGCCAACCCCGACGCCCTCAGCCGTGTCCTACGCAACCTCGTCGACAACGCCGAACGACACGCACGCTCCCGCGTCGATGTCCAGCTCACGGCAACCGCCGACACTGCGGAACTCGTGGTGTCCGACGACGGATCAGGAATCCCCAGCGACCAACATCACGCAGTGTTCGAACGGTTCGTGCGCCTCGACGAGGCCCGTAGCGCGGACGCCGGAGGCAGCGGACTTGGACTGGCCATCGTCCAAGAGCTCGTCAACGAGCACGGCGGCACCATCGAGATCTCCCCAACGCCGACCGGTGCCCGGTTCGTCGTGCGAATACAGCGCCTGCGTCCCTGACCATTCGTCAGACAACGCTTCGCGACCGGCACCGCGCGTCCGCGGCTGCTGTTTGATCATCCCGGTGCGCAGTGTCACTGCTCCACGCGCAAGGGCGCAGTTACACGGTGATCGCGGGTTTGACCGTCGCGCCGGGAACCCGTCGCCACCGATCGGCGACCCACGGACCGGTGGTCACCACCACGGCCAACCAGCCGGCTCCCAAGGTCCAACCTGCGATCACATCGGAGAACCAATGCACACCGAGCACGATCCTCGACGCTCCTACGACGAGGGCGATCGCGACCGGGCCTGCCATGCCAGCGATCCGAACCGCCCGACGTGGTGAGTGTCTTGTGGTGAGCAACAACAACGCTCCGTAGCAGGCGACGCTTTGTGTCGCGTGTCCGGACGGGAACGCAAACCCGAGGGCTCGCACCATCGCTTCCGATGACGGTGGCCGTCGACGGGCCGCATCAGACTTCGCGACGGCAACGAGTATGGCCGCCCCGGCACTCGACGTCATCAGCATCACGGCGAGCTGTCGGCGGTGTCGCCACAACCCCAACGTCACCACAACGACCACTGCGGCGACCACCCAGCCGTCGCACAATCGTGTGACGACTCGAGCGACGGAAACGTCCGTCGCGGTGCGGTGGTGCACCATCCAGTGTTGCGTGCGTTCATCGACCCGCACGACCAGGTCGCCTTCGCCGACGCTGTCCCACAGCTTGGCGAACACGACGACCGACGAAGCGACGACCGCGGCTCCTCCGAGTGCTGTTCTGTCGAGCACGGTTCGGAGATTCACCGGTACCGAGCGTACCGGCCCCGCCATGGAGCCCCACCACGACGTTCAGGGCCTATTCAGCACTTGCTCGTCACGATCGTCGCGGTGTCGACGACCACAGCGCAGACAGCATTCGACCCTGCGGACGCGTCGACCAGTCGCGGCCACCGCGAACGTCCGCGTCGTCGCGGGCCCTCACCGCAGCAGTTGCGACGCCGACGTCTCGTCGCGCTCCTCATGTTCGCCACAGCCATCGTCGGGGCGCTCATTGCGCTCACGACGGCGATCGGCGCCTACCGACGCGTCGTCCATCCCGCAACGCCATCACCCACCCGACGGCGCGACACCTCAGCGTCAGCGGCAGCGGTCCCGGGGTTCGTGAGCATCAACGCCACCCGTGGACTCGACAGCGCTGACCTCGCAGCGCTTCTGGCGCGCAGCACCGCCGCAGGCCTGCCCGCCACCGTGGTCCACCAAGGCACCCTCGACCTCACCGTCGTCG
The DNA here is from genome assembly GCA_963763135.1 of uncultured Acidimicrobiales bacterium. Classification (GTDB taxonomy): domain Bacteria; phylum Actinomycetota; class Acidimicrobiia; order Acidimicrobiales; family JANYDT01; genus JANMZO01. The sequence goes on from CAVXNJ010000013.1 coordinate 195,340, forward strand.
AACGTGATGGCACCATCATCAGAGCAGCACCTGACGGCACCGGCTACCCGATGAGCACCCTGGCCGTTGACCCGACTCAGATTGCTGCCACCACGAGCACCGACACCGCCTCGAAGATCAACCAGGGGCTGGTGGTTGTCGGAGCATCCGCTTCGCACACCGACGACCTACGCGTCGGTGACCGAATAACCGTCACCGGATGGAACAGTGCTTCGGCAACCTTTGTCATCGGCGCAATCGCGCCCGACACCATCGTGTCGGGCACGGAGCTCATGATGTCGATCGCGACCGCCCGCACCATTGGACTCGACCGACCCTTCAGTGTCCGTGTGTGGGGCTTCGCGAACCACGCCGCCGCAACGACGTTCGCCCAGTCGACATCGGCAACGTGGACGCTCCAGCCCATCCGGGTCCGGACCTCGTGGAACGACCCGCTCCTCGACGACACCGTCCCCCAGGCCCGCATCAAGGTGCTGCTCGGTGAGTTCTGGGTCCGACGTGGCGTCAACGGTGCACTCCAGGTCGATCCGGGCTGGAAAACCGCAAACACCACCAACGCCGTCCTCCCGATTATCGGGCCCGTTCGCTGCCACAACACCGTGGCCACGGCAGCAGCCGCCGCGCTTCAAGATCTCAGCGACGCCGGCCTGGCATCGCTCATCCACGCCGCTGACAGCCGTCGGTACGGGGGGTGCTTCAGTGCGCGTGTCACACGATCGCTCGTCGGCAACTCCGGCCACAACCTGTCACGTCACACCTGGGGTGCCGCGGTCGACATCAACCCAAGCCAGAACCCCTACGGCGGCCCGTCGCGCATGGACCAGCGTGTCATCGACGCATTCGGCCGGCATGGCTTCGTGTGGGGAGGAGCGTTCCTCATCCCCGATCCCATGCACTTCGAATACGTCGGCGCAGCACACTGAAAGCCCGCATCGCCTAGCGAGCACCCGAACGACCACCTTCACAGACTTCAGGGCTTGTTCAGGATCGATACGTCACCGTCGCCTTGTTGCACGCGCTCAAAGCCGCGGGCACGAGAAGATGGCCCGTTGCCCGTATTCGAGAGCCAGCGAAACCCAGGGTCGCCGCGACACGGCCAGAGCTTGACGAGAGCGGGTTGCTTTGCAAGCAAGGTGCCCGAAGCGACCGGTCTGTTTTGGATCACGAAACTGCTCACGATCGGCATGGGCGAATCAGCGTCCGATTACTTGGTGCGCCGCTTCGCCCCGGTTGCTGCAGTGTTCACCGCGTGCGTGCGACCGAAGGCACCCTGTCGATCCACAGCATCGACACCCCCCAACGGGAACTCGTTTACTGGGCCGCAGTCGTCACGACATTCGCGTTGGGTACCGCAGCCGGCGATGTAGCTGCCATCACCGTGCACCTCGGATATCTCTCCGCTGGCCTGGTGATCGCCGCGCTCATCGCCATCCCCGCAATTCGGCTATCGGTGGTTCCACCTCAACGCCATCGCCGCGTTCTGGATCGCCTACGTCTTGACCCGACCCCTCGGCGCGTCGTTCGCCGATTGGATGGGCGTTGCGAAGAGCCGCGGGGGCCTGAACCTCGGATCTGGACCGGTGAGCCTCACCCTCGCCGTGGTCATCGCAGCCCTGGTCGCGGTGCTCAGCACCAGACCTCCGGGCAGCGCACTCGCACAGCCCGTCACCGGTCGGATCAGCTGAACGTCACTGCCCGCTGCGCATCGGCAACGGGTTCAGTTGATCACCGTCACGCCGAGCGAAATTGCGCCCATAGCCAAGCAGTACAGGGCGAACGGTGTCAGGGTGCGTCGCAGGAAGTAGCGCTCCAGGAACCGCACCGCAGCGTATGCCGCGAAGAACGCGGCCACACCACCGGCAAGCGCCTGGGAGCGCACCCCGTCACCGAGCGGTCCGAACAGGTCAGGGATCTTGTACAACCCCGCAGCAAAGATCACCGGCGTAGCCAACAAGAACGACAAGTGCGCAGCGTCCTCGTGGTTCAGTCCGCGCAGCAGGCCACCGGTCATCGTGACCCCGGAGCGACTGATCCCCGCGAACAACGCCAACGACTGCGCAGTACCGATGATCGCCGCCTCGCGGAGTTCGAGCGTGGCCAGCTCCCGACCCGCAGCCTCCACCCCGTCGGAGCGGGGTGGTGGCTGTTTGGGCCCGGCGGCGCAGCCGTTCGCCGAGTAGCAAGATCATGCCGTTCACCATCAAGAACACCGACGCCGCGGCAGGCTTGGCGAACACCGTACGCAGGAAGTGTTCCAACGCCAGGCCAATGACCCCGATCGGCACTGTTGCCACCACGATCACCATGGCGAGGCGCTCATCGGGTGTCTCGATTCGCCGCTTCGCCAGGACCGAAAAGAAGGCCCGGATGATCCGGATCCAGGTTTCGCGGAAGTGCACCAGCAGGGCCAAGGCCGTTGCCACATGCAACGCCACCAGGAACGCCAGGTAGAACGATTCACCAGCCGATTGTGCGGCCACGATGTTGTGCCATCCGAACAGTTCCGGTAGGAGCACGGAGTGGCCGAGGCTCGAGATCGGCACCAGCTCCGTGACCCCTTGGAACAGTCCAATGACAATCGCTTGGAAGTACGAAATCAACGTCTTGGCCTAAGCCTTGATGCGCTTCTCGGTCACATCGGCCTGGGTCTTGGTGAGGAACGTCACCAAGCCAATGATGATGAGCAGGAACACCGCGCTGATCACCGTGGTGCCGACGTTCAGGCCACCTTCGTCTTTCGGTGTCGACACGAAGTCACCGATCGAGGCACCAAGCGGACGGGTCACGATGTACGCGAGCCAGAACGCCAGGATCCCGTTCAGCTTGAACGCGAAGTGCGCCACCGTTACCGCAGCGATGATCGCGGAGAAGATCAGCACCGCCTTGCCGAAGCTGTGGATGTAATCCTCGCCCAACAAGTCGCCGGCGGCGGTACCCAACGCGAAGCTGCACAGAATGGTTGTCCAGTAGAACGTCTCGCGCTTGGTTGTGTAGATCGAGTGGATCGACAGCGTCTTCTCGCTGGCGTACCAGACGCCGAAGCTCACGATCAGGGCGACGGAGAAGATCGCCGTCAAGGGACGAAGTCCAATGCCACGGTCGTCATGCAAATAGTCCGTGATAAGCGTACCTACGACACTGATCAGCACCACGCTCAACCAGTACGCCCACGGGATGTAGCGGCGGGACCGGAACTGCAGAACCAGGGCCACGACGAGCAACGAGGCCATCAGCGCGAACGTGCCAACCAAACCGAAGTTCAACGTCGTGTTGAAGTAGTCCGAAATCGTCTCACCCACCGTCGTCGCCAAGATCTTGATCACCCAGAAATACAACGTCGCTTCCGGGACCTTGTTCAACATCGTCCGCGCCGCGGATCTCGTTGCCTGTTTTGTGTTGACTTGTTCAGTGATGGCTTGTTCGCTCATGGGGGTCCCTCTCGTTGGCTGACAGGTCGGCAACCGTACGGAGCCAGTGCTGAACAAGTCCTGAACGGACAGCGCCCGGCAGCGACAGCGGAGCAAAGCGTGTAGCCGGACGTCATGTCATCCACACGACCGCCAAGGCGCTCCGCTCCGCTCAGAGGTCCTTCAGGACTCGGTCCGTACCGTGCCTGTCATGGGTGCACAAAGCACAACTGATCTCGCCGCACCCCCGCGCCCTGCCGACGTGCATCTCGGAAGTGGCATCACCGAACGCCGCTCCGACGGGACCGGCTCTGGCGCATCACGAGCTCACGTCCCCGACCAAACCCGAGTCTCATCAGTTCCTCGGACCCATCCTCACGCAACCAGCCCAAGCCGACACCCCCGATCCGGTCACCGTCGACTCCGTGGGACCGACAACGCCATCGTCGCGTTAGTCGCCGCTGTTCTCGCCTGGTGGCACCTGACCCTTAACGGGCTCGGCAACACCTACTACACCGCCGCCGCAGTCACCGGGTCGCACAACATCCGAGCATTGTTCTTCGCAGCGTTCGACCCTTCCGCGATCATGGCAATCGACAAGCCACCTCTCGGTATCGTCGCACCAGCAATGGCCATCCGCTGGTTCGGACTGTCGAGCTGGAGCGTCCTCGCACCACAAGGCGCGATGTTCATCATCGGCGCGCTTGTCGCCCACCGGGCGTTCCGGCGATGGTTTCGTCCGGCCGCCGCCAATCTCGCCACCGCAGTGCTGGTGCTGACCCCGATCGATGTCGCCGTCGCCCGCAGCAACAACCCCGACGAACTGCTGGTCCTACTCGCCATCGTCGGACTGGTGCTGCTGGTCGAAGCGATACGCCACGACCACCTCGGCTGGGTACTTGCCGCGGGACTATGTGTCGGGCTGGCGTTCACCACCAAACAGCTCCAGGCCGTCGTCGCCGTGCCCGCCTCGTTGATCGCCCTGCTGAGCCTCTCCCAAGGCCGGTGGATGCGACGACTCGCACGGACCGCTTCCTACGCCGGCATCGCCGCGGTCAGTTCTTTGGCGTGGATCCTCACCGTCGACCACTTCAACCCCGGCATACGGCCCTACGTTGCGAACTCCACCAACAACACCGAGTTCAACCTGGCTTTCGGTTTCAACGGCGCCCACCGGGTCCGTCAACTCCGACACCCGCCGTCGTGGGTGCCCCAGCACGGGGGATGGGCCACGAGCATCGGCAAGCTCCTGGCCCGGTTACTCCCACAACGCAACCTCCTCGGCCCCAGCTACCTCACCCAGACCAGTTGGCTGCTTACCGCAGCACTCATCGGCGGCGCGCTGGCCCTCGCCACACGATCCCGGGCACGGCGAATCACCGGGGTGCTCCTCGCGTGGACCGCGTCGCAGACCCTCGTGTTCGCGTATAGGCCCGGCAAGTTCTCTCCGTATTACCTCGCCCTCTACTCCCCGGCGTCGCCGCGTTACTCGCAGCCGCCACCGACACGTTCCTGTTCACCAAGCGCACAACACCGTCGGACCAGGCCACCGTGCGATCTGACACCACAGCCATGACCATCATCACGGCCACCATCGCCATCACCGCAGCCGTCGCCACCAGGCACCTCAACTTGTGGACCGTCGCCGCCCCCCTCACGCTCGCCACAATCGCCATCACCCCGTTCCAACTTCAACGCCGCATCCACCAACCCAGCAGAACCAACTCAACGCAACGCACCACTGCGGACCGCAGGGCGGGCGTGCTCCGGTTCATCGCGATCGCCTCCACCGTCGCTCTGGCCATTGGAGTGCCCGCCCGCTGGACCTTCGCAGCAATCACCCAACCGCAAAACCCTGTCGTCCCCAACGCCTCGTTGCAAGCCCTCGCCGCACCCACCGTGCAGCAGCAAACCATCGCCCGCAACGACGCCCACCTGCTCCGCTACGCAACCCAGCACCGCGGCACCGCACCCCTCGTCCTCGCCACCCCACGGATCACCGACAGCGCACAGCTCGTGATCACCGGAGGCCAGTCCCGCACCGCTCGGCGGATTCTTCGGGACCGACCCCTACCCCCAACTCGCCACCTTCACCGAGTGGATCAACGCTCGCCGGCTTCGCTGGGTCGCCCTCCCCGAGCTCCCACCCGGCCGACGAACAGCAACCCTTCCACCCGCCACCGTCGCCAAACCGTGGGGACCCTGGGTCCGAACCCACTGCACCGCCACCCCGACCGCCGTCTGGGGAGGAACTGACCGGGCCGCGTACTGGCAGCACTACCGCCACGGACCCCTCCATTCACCCCTCGCCCTCTACGACTGCCAACGAGACCCCACCCATCGAGGAACCCCATGACCGCAACGACCAACACATCTCGGACATCGACCACCCGATTGCTCACCGCGGCCTTGCTTGCCGTCGCCGCAACCACCGCCGCGCCGAGCAGCGCCAGAGCCGCCGCTCGGACCCCCACCACGACACGGCACGGTCCAGCGTCGCAAAAGGCGTCGTCGTGACCGCCAAGACGGCAGCTATCCGTTCCGCAGCGACACCCAAGCAACCCGGATTTTCCGTCCACACCCCGGGCAACACGCCAATCACCGTTCGTTCCGCGCCGGACGCTGCCACCCGAGCGATCGGGCACCGAGCAAACGGCAGCCGCCTCTCGATCATCTGCCAGACCAAGGGCACCAAGGTCCACGACACCACGACCGGCCACTCCAGCACCCTGTGGGACAAGCTCAGCACCGGCGGCTACGTCTCCAACCTCTACACCCACGCCTACTCGCCAACCACCACCGGCTACACACCGGGGCTCAAACGATGCACTTCGAACACGACAACCAAACCGGCATCGCGAACCACCACCACCACCACCAAAGCCCGGTCAACCGTCGCCACCCCATCGGCATCCGCGACCAAAGCACCGTCACCGGCCCCGGGCACCCCGGTCGGTGCCGCGGGCACGGTGACCACCAAGGCCCCGTGATGTTGTGCGCCCGTCAACGATCGACGGCTTGACCACGTTCAGGAGCCTTTCAGCACCTGCGCCGCATGCTCATCGGGTGCCCACCGAACCCAGCGACGCCACACCGCAGCTCAGCCGCCGCAGCTTCCTCGCCGCCACGGCTGCAATCCCCATGATCGCAACCGGTGCCGGATCGCGCGGAACACCCCGGGCAACCACTCGTTCGGTGTTCACCCCGCACGGCCCATCGGCATCCACCCACGTCGCGCTGACCTTTCACGGCGCCGGCGACCCAGCCCTCACCACCAAAGCCGCCGCCACCCTCCGGCGCCTCAACGCACCGGTCACGGTCTTCGCCGTCGGAACCTGGGTCGAGGCCAACCCGGGCCTGATCCGAACCCTCGCCGCCGACGGGCACGAACTGGCCAACCACACCTACACCCACCCCGCACTGCGCCGTCTCAACCGTGCCGCCGTAGCCACCGAGATCGCCGGGTGCGCGTCCGCACTCCAACACATCACCGGACACATCGGCACCTGGTTCCGACCATCAGGCACACCCACCCCGACCAACCTCATGCTCGACGAAGCAGCCAAAGCCGGCTACCCCACCGTCGTCGGCTACGATGTTGACCCCCTCGACTACCAAGACCCCGGGACAGCACTCGTCGTCTCACGCACCCTGGCCGGCGCCCACGGCGGGTCGATCATCAGCCTCCACCTCGGCCACGCCGGCACCGTCGCCGCCCTCGAGCCAATCATCAACGGCCTCCGCAAGAAGGGCCTCCAGCCGGCCACCGTCACCACCGTCCTCGCATCGTGACCGCCCCACGCAGCCAACACCAACACCCGCTGAGCGTCGCACCGCTCACCAGAACCACCGTCGCAATGGTGAGCATCGCGTTGATCGTTACCGGCTGCAGCGCCGCCACCCCATCCCCGGCATCCGTCCCCCCGGGCGTCACTCAAAAGGCGGTTCCGCAGTCTGCCGTTTCGTCGCCCCAGACGGTGTCAGCGCAACCCGAACTGACAACGACACCGGCGAACGCCGCCGCGCGGATAGATCCCTCCAACGTGTACGCAGCAACCACCGGAACACTTGCCCCGAGCGTCGCCGACATCACGCCACGCGTCTACGTGCCCAACAGCGACGAAGGGACCGTCTCCGTCATCGACCCGACCACCTACGAAGTCGTATCGACGTTCAACGTCGGCAAGAACCCGCAACACATCGGACCATCCTGGGACCTTTCCACCCTCTACGTCTCCAACGACCTCGGGAACTCCCTCACCCCAATCGACCCGATCACCGGAACACCCGGCACCGCGATCGATGTCTCCGACCCCTACAACCTCTACTTCACCCCCGACGGCACGTCGGCAATCGTCGTCGCCGAACGCATGCGCCGCCTCGACTTCCGCGACCCACACACCTGGCAACTGCAGTACTCCATCCAGATCCCCCACAAAGGCGCCAACCACCTCGACTTCACCGCCGACGGCACCACACTGCTGCTGTCATGCGAGTTCTCCGGATGGCTCGTAAAGATCGATCTTCCAACACGCTCAATCACCGGTGAACTCGACGTCAAGGGCCAACCGATCGACGTCAAGCTGTCACCAGACGGCCAAGTGTTCTACGTGGCCAACATGGACCGCGCAGGCGTATCCGTCATCGATCCGAACACCATGACCGAGACGTCGTTCATCCCCACCGGAATGGGCGCCCATGGTCTCTACCCCAGCCGCGACGCGACCCGGCTCTACGTATCGAACCGCGCCGCCGACAGTGTCTCCGTCATCGACTTCGCCACCCGAACCGTGACGGCCACCTGGCCCTTCAACGGGACGCCCGACATGGGCGGCGTCTCCGCCGATGGCAAGGAGTTATGGCTGTCGGGCCGCTACCGAGGCGAGGTCTACGTGATCGACACGGCCACCGGAACGCTCACACACCGGATCCCCGTGGGCCGTGGACCACACGGCCTCACCTTCTTTCCACAACCCGGCCGCTACTCCCTCGGGCACACCGGCAACTACCGATGACCCGTCTCCATGTCTCCTCACGAACATCTGTCTCAACACCGCCGCCACCGCGCAATGGGCAACCCGCCTGCGGGAGCCGCCACCGGCAGAAACCTCCGACTCGTGGCGAACATCCCCGACCAGGCCCCGAACCCGACCGGCCCCCCACGACGCGGCCCGTCACCCCCTGCGAAATGAACGCGGACGCATACCGCACGACCACGAGTTGCATCTGGCCGAGGAGACTGGTCGTGCCGTGCCGCTGATCATCATCGCCATTTCCGCGCTGGCCGCAGCGGCAGTCGCCGGCCTCATCGTGCTGCGGTGGCCACGAGTTACCCTGGACGCGCCCACCGCCGACATCGCCGAACGATCCCGTGTTGCTGCTGCGCTGCGGACCCGACTCGACCCCGCCACCGAAACCGGCCTCCTGCTGAGCGTCGCCGTCGCAGTGATCATCGTCGGCGTGATCGTCGTCGGGATCCTCCTAGCCATGATCCGATCACATCGAGGTCTCGCCTCCAATGACGTCGCCGTCTCCACGTTCGCAGCCCGCCACGCAACCACTACGTCAACGGCCGTGCTGAAGCGGATCAACATGCTCGGCGGCACCAGCTGCCGCGCTGCTCGGCAGCCTCGTCGTCGGCGCGGTCGAAACACGCCGACGACGATCCCGCCACGTCGCCGAGTTCCTGGCATTCGTCGTGCTCGGCCAGTTCGGTGTGTCGAACCTCATCAAACTCGCCGTCAACCGAACCCGACCCAGCATCAACCCGCTCAGCGGCTTCTCCTCCAGCTCATTCCCGTCCGGCCACGCCACCGCCGCCGCAGCCGGGTTCGCGGCGTTCGCCCTCCTGCTCGGCAGCGCACGATCCAGACCCGTCCGTGCAGCGCTCACCGCGTCGGCCGTGGCGATCGCCGTCGCCGTCGCCCTCACACGCGTGTTCCTCGGCGTGCACTGGCTCACCGACGTCCTCGGCGGCCTGGCCGTCGGATGGGCCTGGTTTGCCCTGTGCTCCATCGCCTTCGGAGGCCGCCGGCTCCGCTTCGGCGCTCCCGTCGGGCAGGTCCCGCCGACAACACCACGCCCAACCGACTAGCAGCAACCCATAACGCCGAGGCGACTTGGGGGTCAGCTGCGCAGGGCGAGCCCAGACGGTGCGCCCGACTTCTGGGCGATGGCGGCGAGGCGGCTGTACTTGGCGGTGCGTTCCCTGCGGGCGGGGGCACCGGTGTTGATCTGCCCCGTGGCGGCGGCGGCGAGGTCAGCGATGAACGCATCGGGTGTCTCACCGGAGCGGTGCGAGATCATGGTTGCGTAGCCGTGGGCGTGGCTCAGGGCGATCGCTTCGAGAGTTTCGGTGACGGTGCCGATCTGGTTGAGCTTGATGAGCGTGGCGTTGCCGACCCCCGCTCCGAACGCCTCGGTGATGATGGCGGGGTTGGTGACGAAGATGTCGTCGCCGACGATCTGGATCCGGTCTCCGAGACGGGTGGTGAGGCGCTGCCATCCGTCCCAGTCGTCGTCGCCGAGCCCGTCTTCGATCGACCAGATCGGGGACCGGTCGATCAGGGTCTCGTAGCGGTCGTGAGTTGATCGGTGGTGATCGTCGCGCCGGCGATCGTGTACGTACCGTCGGCGTTGCGGAACCCCGAGGCCGCCGGGTCCAAGGCGATGGCCACGCCGCCACGACAAGTGTCGTAGCCGGCGGCGGTGATGGCGACGACGAGCAGGTCCAGGGCTTCCTCTAGGTCGCGATGTTCGAGGAACGATCCTGAGATCGGTCGGTACGGATCGAGTACATCGCAATCAGCGGCGACTTGGCGCACGAGTTACGCGTGGACCTTCTATCCGTCTTCCATCGTCGACCATGACTCCGACACAAGATTGTTTACATCAACAGTTCTAGATGTAACCTACATCCGTCATGTCTGATGTAACTCACTCCTTGAGCGGTCCGGAAGCTGCAGACGCCAGCCGGCATCACCTACCGGCAACTCCACCACTGGATCGCCCAGGGCTACATCACCCCGTCCGGTGTCGCACCGCGGGCGAACTGGTCAGCGTTCACGCCCGTCGACGTCGCCCGAATCACCACACTCGGACGAACCGGTCGGATCGGGTGGAGCCCGTTTCTCGTCGCACCGGTCCTCGCCGAGATCACCATCGGCGGCGGTGACGGCTACATCGTGATTAGCCGCGCCGACACTGACGAAACCACGTACCGCGCCACATGGGTTCGCGACGACGAACTCCGCGACCTTCTCGCTGATGACCCGGGACCGCACGTCATCACCCCAACCGCACTGCCCGTCACCAAGGCCCGCACGAAACGGAGAACCGCATGACCGTGCACCACCTCCCCCACTCCCCCGCCACCGGGTTCACGCCTACCGGGTCGGTGCCGTGGGAAGGCGACCTCGGAGACAGCACGTTCCAATCCTTCGCCCGAGTCAACGGTGCCGAGTTCAAACGCGTCGCTATCTCCCGACTCCTCGACACCGCGGCGGCCATCGGCGCATCGGTGTCGATCGACCCGGTCCGCTACGCCGGGATCTACCCCATCGACGGCGTACTCACCACCGCTTCGGGAGCGCGGCTCATCGTGCTTGCGCACGGCTGCATCGACGACGGACCCAACGCCGGACTACGGCGGGTCGACACCACGCAGAAACTCCTCGCCACCTGCTACGGACTCCACGCAGAACTATCCCTGCCCTGTCTCGTCATCACATCGCATCTCCCTGAACCCCGTTCCCAGTCGGCCCGACTGCTCGCCGCCGCGGCGCGACACCTCGGCGGCCACCTGGTCGACGTGATCGCCACCACCACCGATTTCGCCGGTGCGCTCCGGTTGCAACGCATCCTCACCTCGACCCCTCCTGACGTGGTTGACGCTCCTTGGCGAACGTGCACACGACCGCAGCAGGCCGAGTTGTTCCCCACCGTGAACCTCGGACCGGTGTCGTAATGCGACCCCGTGTGCGCACCGACTGGGACCGTGACCTCAACGAACGCCACGCCATCGAAACCGACGTCGCCAAGACCATCGCCAACCACGCCGGATACACGTTGGAACGCAACAACACCGCGTCGCTCAACGAGTGCGACTACCACGCCCGTGACGACCGGGGTCGACTACTCACCCTTGAGTTGAAAGCCCGACGACAGAACTACAGCGCCGGCTGGTGCGCACTCCGGCCCGAAACCCGCCGGGCAAATCTGTTCATCATCGATGAGCTCGCCGTGCGCAAACTCATCACCCGAGCCCCACACGCGTATGTGCTCATCGCCGATCTCACCGCCCCCCTCGTGCGCTGGATCATCTTCTCTGTCGGAGACCTGCTCGTCATCGACCGCACCCGCGTCACCCGGCCCCTCACCACCACCCGAGGCGCCACCGTCAACAAGGGCAAATGGATCATCGACCTCGGCGACGCACCCATCGTCGAAGAACGACTCGACGACGCCCTCGATGAACTGTCACTGCTCACCCGTACCGTGGACATCTGCTGGAACAACATCGCCCCCTGGCCCACCCGACGCACCACCACACCGAACGGAGCAGCCGCATGACCACCCACATCCTTCTCACCACCGACGAAGCCACCCTGCTCCACACCCGCGCCCTGCACCGCCTCACCCGCCAACTCGACCAGTACCCCGTCGACACCATCACCGACCTCCTCCACGGCAAACCCGTTGTACTAAACGAAACGCACCGCGACGCCTACGCCACCTACCGACGCGCCGTCACCC